>NZ_OZ247494.1:0-2650000 GCF_965233565.1 Roseibium sp.
GAAGTCGCCCGGGAAGTGACCGTCAAGGCAGGTCAGAAATGCACTGCCATCCGGCGTGTCATCGTGCCCAGGAAATCGGTCGAAGCCGTCTCCGAGGCGCTTCAGAAACGGTTCGACCGACTGGTCATCGGTGATCCACGGGACGACACTGTCACCATGGGGCCCCTTGCTTCGCGTGATCAGGTCGCGGAAGTGGAGCACCGTATCGCCGATCTCAAAGCTGAGGCGGAGCTTCTGTCTCGCAATCCAGCCGGGGTATCCGGTGACGGCGCGTTTGCCGGCCCGGTTCTCCTGCATTGCGCCGAACCGCTCAAGGCTGAGGCCGTACACTCGATCGAGGCTTTCGGGCCCGTGGCAACCCTGATGCCCTATGACACGGTCGACGAGGCTGTTGAACTCACCCATAAGGGCAAGGGCTCGCTAGTCGCCTCGGTGTTCACTAATGACCCCGGCGTTGCGGAAGAGGCGGTGCTCGGCATGGCGCCGTTCCACGGCCGTGTCATGATCGGCAACCGGATGAGCGCCAGGACCTCGACCGGACATGGATCGCCGCTGCCGATGCTGGTTCACGGCGGGCCGGGTCGCGCCGGCGGTGGTGAGGAGCTTGGCGGTATCCGTTCCGTGAAACATTACATGCAACGCACCGCCGTCCAGGGCGCACCGCACCTTCTCGGAGCTGTTACGGGACGGTGGATTTCCGGGTCACCTGGCCGGCAAGACACGCGTCATCCCTTCCGCAAGTCACTGGCCGAATTGAAGATTGGCGATCAGCTTGTCACCGGTTCACGCAAGGTCTCGCTGGACGATATCGAGCATTTCGCCGAGTTCACCGGAGATACGTTCTACGCCCATATGAACCAGGACGCTGCGGAGCGGAACCCGTTTTTCGAGGGACGTGTGGCCCATGGCTATCTGATCGTGTCTTTTGCCGCAGGCCTGTTTGTCGACCCGGACGAAGGCCCGGTTCTGGCAAATTACGGTGTCGACAATCTGCGTTTCATGACCCCGGTCAATGCCGGAGATACCCTCAAGGTACAACTGACCGCCAAGGAAATCTCCCCCAGGATCACCGCCGACTATGGCGAAGTTCGCTGGGATTGCCTGGTTTCCAACCAGAATGATGAGCCTGTGGCGCTGTATGATGTCCTGACGCTGGTCGCAAAAGACTGGCCCGCCTGATCGGGACGCAATCGCCACCGAAGAACTGACGATCCCGGCCCCTGATACGCCAAGCCAGGGGCCGGATATTGTTTCCAACGCAAATTCAGCCCCGGGTTGTTAGACAGAAAGCCCCTGCCGGTTGCCATGTTTTTCAGGAAGCCGGCAGGGAGTGCTGAAGGGAACAGGACCTGATCACTCTTTGGGCCTGTTATCAACCACACGCTTGGCCTTGCCGGCAGAACGTTCCACATCGCCGGGTTCGGTGACATCGATCCGGGCAGAAACGCCGACGACGCTCTTGATGTGATGGGCAAGCTCCCGGGCAGACGCCTCCCGTGCATCGCTGTCTGACGCCGCCGGAAGTGCCTCGACATGCACCGTCATGACATCCAGGCGATCCTTTTTGCTGAGCTCGATCTGGAAATGCGGTGACAGGCCCTCGCATTTCAGGATCTGTTCCTCGATCTGTGTCGGGAAAACATTGACGCCGCGCAGGATGATCATGTCATCGGATCGCCCGGTGATCTTCTCCATGCGCCGCATGCTGCGGGCGGTGCCGGGAAGAAGGCGGGTCAGGTCGCGGGTCCGGTAACGGACCATCGGCAGACCTTCCTTGGTGAGCGTTGTGAACACCAGCTCGCCGATTTCACCGTCGGGCAGTACGTCGCCCGTCTGCGGATCGATGATTTCCGGATAGAAATGATCTTCCCAGACATGCAGACCGTCTTTTGTCTCTACGCATTCATTGGCAACGCCGGGCCCGAGAATTTCTGAAAGGCCATAAATATCAACGGCGTGCATATCGAATGCCTGTTCGATTTCCTGGCGCATGGCGTTGGTCCAAGGCTCCGCTCCAAAGATGCCGGTCGCCAGAGAAGTCTCGCGAGGATCGATGCCCAGGCGGCGGAACTCGTCAAGGATGGACAGCAGATAGGACGGCGTCACCATGATGATGCGCGGCTTGAAATCCTGAATGAGCGTCACCTGCCGCTCTGTCATGCCACCGGAAACGGGCACCACGGTGCATCCCATCTTCTCCGCGCCGTAATGCGCTCCCAGGCCACCGGTGAACAGGCCGTAGCCATAGGCAATGTGAATGATGTCACCGGGGCGTCCGCCCGAAGCGCGGATCGAGCGGGCGACCAGATGGGCCCACATGTCGATGTCATTCGCCGTATAACCGACCACCGTCGGTTTGCCGGTGGTGCCGGACGAGGCATGAACCCGGACAATCTTGTCGCGCGGAACCGCAAACATGCCGAAGGGATAGTGGTCGCGCAGATCGGACTTTGTCGTGAAGGGAAACTTCGACAGGTCCGAGAGACTTTTCAGATCGGTCGGATGGACGCCTTTTTCATCGAAGCGTTTCTTGAAAAGCGGAACGTTTTCATAAGCATGGGCAAGTGACCATTGCAATCTGCTAAGTTGCAGTGCCGACAATTCGTCCCGGCTGGCGGTCTCGATCGGTTCGAGATCTCCTGGAAGCGGAGCGAGATTTTCCATGATGTCCTCCCTTGGCAACCAATCAGGTTACCACCTCATTCCGGCAGGATGCTGCCTTTTGTCGTTCTTGAATTGCCGCGGAATTCCGCGATCACGTCACCGGCCTGGTTGCTCACGGTTACGTCGTAAAGACCTGAACGGCCCCGCCGGTTCCGTTCGCGCGCTTCAGCGGTAAGTCTGTCATCGAGATGTGCCGGCGCCAGAAACGTGACATCACAATGCTGGGCAACGGTGACCTGGTTATAAGTGTTGCAGGCAAATGCAAAGGCGCTGTCCGCAAGCGTGAAGATGTAGCCGCCGTGGCAGATGCCATGACCATTGGTCATGGCCTTGGTCACCGTCATCGACATGGTCGCGCGGCCCGCTTCAACCTGTTCCAGGGCCATGCCGAGGTTCTGAGAGGCTGTGTCCTGGGTCCACATGCGATGCGCGCAGGCTTTTGCAAGCTCGTCCGGGGTCATAAAGGGCTCCGTCTGATCAAGTGCCGGTAAACCGGGCAGGGCGCTTTTCGAGAAAGGCAGAAACGCCCTCCTTGTAGTCGCTGGAGCGTCCGGCAAGCCGCTGTGCATCGCGTTCATCATCGAGTTGACGGTCCAGCGGCTGATCGGCCGCGTCCTGGATTAGCCTTTTGGTGGCGGCCAGGCCCTTGGTGGCACCGGAGGCAAGCCGGCTGGCCAGGGACTGGGCTTCCGACACAAGCTCTTCGTCCGGAACGGCTTTCCAGATCAGCCCCCAGTCGGCGGCGGTATCCGCGTTCAGCGGCTCACCCGTCATGGCAAGTGCCTTCGCCCGTGCTTCGCCGATCAGGCGGGGAAGCAACCAGGTGCCACCGGAATCCGGCACCAGTCCGATCTTCGAAAAAGCCTGTATGAACCGCGCGGACCGGGCTGCCAGAACGATGTCACAGGCAAGCGCTATATTTGCACCTGCTCCTGCGGCCACGCCATTTACGGCGCAGATGACTGGTTTTTCAAGCGCCCGGATCTGCCGCACAAGGGGGTTGTAGAGCGTTTCCAGCGTCACGCCGAGATCAGGCGCTTCGCTGCCGTCACGCATGTCCCGGTCTGACAGATCCTGCCCGGCGCAAAAAGCACGGCCGGCGCCAGTCAGAAGCACCGCACGAATATCTGAAGTCTCAGCCGCGACCTTGAGGTGCCCGCGCAAGGCGTGGTGCATCTCTTCGTTGAAGGCGTTGAGACGGTCCGGTCGATTGAGGGTGATACGCAAATATCCGTCCTGATTCTCCGCCAGAACAGTCTCCGCAGTCGCCATACGCTCCTCCCAAAGCATCACAGTTTGACTCAAAATAGGTCAACTCTTGTGACATTAATGCATGCCGTCTGACTTTGGTCAAAGACAGTTTGGGCCAAATTGGTTCGGTTGCCACGCTCTTGTGGAGTGAGGAGAAAGATTGCGGCCCGGTTTCAACGGCAAAAGCGTGCATTTTCGGAAAAGAGAGCCACGCGGATTCAGCGGTTATTTACTTTAATCGCGAATAGTTAGCGTGGTATCGGCCAGCGTTAGGGCGCCATGTTTACTCGTAAAGCCTCACTTGAAAATTATTCTGTCGACGTCCCACTTGAATTGGAAGAGGGACCACCTCCCGTTGCCTATCGGCGCGTTCTGCAGGTCCTCTCCCTAAGTGCGGCAGCATTCTTGGCATGGTCTGCTTTCGGGCAGGTGCGGGAAGTCGCCAGTGCGACAGGCGAGATCGTACCGGCAGGCAAGGTACAGACCGTCGGTCATCTGGAGGGCGGCATCGTTGCCGAAGTCCTGGTGCAGGAAGGGCAACTGGTCACGAAAGACACACCGCTGGTCCGCCTGCAGGAAACAGCAACCTCCAGCGATCTGGAACGGGTGCAGACACGTTTGCGGTTCCTGGCAACAGAAGAACAGCGTCTCACCGGCGATACGTCGGGGGATGGTGCAAATGGATTGCGTCTCACCGGTGGGGCCGTCTTCAGCGAGGCACAGCAGGCGGCGTTTGACGCGCAGCGCAAGGCCGCTGAACAGGAACAGCAGGCTCTGAAGGCCCGGATCAACGAAAAGCAGGCTGAACTTGCCAGCATCGTTGAGCGCATCGCGCTGCAGCAGACGCAGGTCGAAATCGAGCAGGAAAAGTTCAACATCCAGCAGTCGCTTTACGACCAGGGTTATACGTCCAAGCGGCGGTTTCTGGACGCCAAGTCATCGCTTCAGAATGCGCAGAGCCAGTTGAGCGAGTTGAACGGCTTCAAGGGCCGTGCGCAAGCGCAGCTGATGGAGGCGGAAGCGAGCCTGGAACGGTCGATCGCCGTTCTTCAGGAAGAACTGGCCGAAGAACGCAGCCGGGTGGCGCAGGAGCGCAGCGAACTGGCCTTCGAAGCGGAAAAGCAGCGTGACCGGTTCGACAGGCTTTATGTGCGCGCGCCCGTAGCAGGTCATATCAAGGCGCTTTACCTTAAAGGGGCCGGCAGCGTACTGGCGCCTGGTGACGTGGTTGCCGAAGTTGTTCCGAGCGACAGCGACCTGGTCGCGGAAGTGCGCGTATCTCCGCGCGACATCGGTCATGTTGAAGTCGGTGATGAGGCGGAGATCCACATCACGACCTTCGATCCCAATATCGAAGGGACAATCAAGGGAGAGGTCTCGGTGATTTCTGCGTCCAGTTTCCGGGACGAATATGGCAACTACTATTTCAAGGCCACCATTCCCCTGGCGTCCAACACGATCGGGCAGGGAGCAAGGGCTGAAACCATTTCGCCAGGCATGGTCGTCGACGCCAAGATCGTAACCGGGTCCAAATCCGTGCTGCAATATATGCTGAAACCGGTCACTCGGGCTATCGGAGACCCGCTGAGCGAACGCTGATGCGCGGACAGGATCCAGGCATGCAACGTCTGCTGCCTGCTATTGAAGCGATGGTTCGCTAATGGAAATCGTCTGCGCAGATTTCCTTCAAGGCGCGTGCCTGCGCCCCATCCGTGTCAGGACTTGATAGGCCGGCCAGGCAGACCAGTGCTTTCCAAAGCGCCCAGGCGCGGGCGCGTTGCCACGTTGCCTCATCAATGGCACATGCCTCTCGAAATGTTTGTCGGGATTCAGGGCTGAAATAGGTCCAGGCCATGACGAAGTCGCAGGCGGGATCTCCAAGCCCGCACAGACCGAAGTCGATGAAGGCCTTCACCTCACTGGAGGCGACAATGATGTTTCCAGGCGCGACATCCCCGTGGAGCCAGACAGGCGCGCCGGGCCACGCCGTGCCTATACCTTGGTGCCAGATTTCGAGGCATCTTTCCCTGTCCAGGGTACTGTCCAGCCTCTTGAGGCTTTCCTGCACTTCATCGCCATGGATGCTGGGATGGCACCCGCGAAAGAAGCTGTGTTTTCCGGCATAGGGCCCGCCGGTAGCGGGAATGTTTCTCAACTCGACGAGACACTTTCCGAGAGATTTTGCAAACCTGTCCTCGTCAAGGTTTGTACAGTTCTCAAGAGTGTCTCCAGGAATCCAGCGGCGAATTGACCAGGGAAGCGGGTAGTCTTCACTGGCTTTGCCAGTGGCAACCACTTGCGGCACTTCGACAGAGAGATGCCCACCGATCTGCCTCAGGACGTCCGATTCTTTGGCAACGGCTGCGGCATAGCAAGCATCTCTCGGCAAGCGAACGGAGAGGGCTTCTCCGAGCCTGTAGGTCAGGTTGTCCCACCCCTGTTTGGTGACCGGCTCAATCGGCAGATCTGCAAATTGCGGAAATTGTCGACAGATGAGAGCCGATACAAGGTGCTCGTCTATGTTCATTTGAAAAAACTCGCGTGGACAGCGAAACAATGAGGAGTGGCGTCTGTGATCTGTCCGAGCCTGCCACACTGACCAGTCGAGTGTGTGAAATGAAGGACTGACAGCGCGGTTCTGTTGCTGAGCGTGTTCAAACAGCCACAAAAAAACCCCGCCGTTTCCGGAGGGGCTTTTGTCAGTCTCCGCTGTCCGGTGACATCAGCTACCAACGGATCTCCTCGACATCGCTGAAGGTAACCCGGCTGCCGTCTGCGAAGTCGATGTAACCGTCCGCGTCCTGCGAGAGTTCGAGCACCTTGCCATCCGTGTCGGTTGTCTCAATCGAGCCATTGGTGATGGTCACGGTCCAGTCGGTCCCGTATTCTCCCGCGGATGTCACACCCGGGCCGCCGCCAAGATCGATCACATCCGTCCAGGCAACGCCTGCGCCACCGCTGATGACGTCGCTGCCGTCTCCCAGACCGTGCATGAACAGGTCCGAACCATCGCCGCCGGACAGGTTGTCGTTGCCGGTTCCGCCGACGATCACGTCGTCACCGGAGCCACCGCTGATGACATCACTGCCAGCCTGGCCAAACAGCAGGTCCCGGCCGCCGCCACCTGAGATGTTATCATTGCCGTCGATCGAGCCCCCCTCGATACGGTCGTCATAGTCGCCGGTTGCAATAACATCGTCACCACCGACACCATCAACCGAATAGGACTGGTCGGACGCGCTGAAGCTGCCGCTGCCCGATCCGCCGGTGAACTCTGAATCATAGTCGCTTGAAACGGAAACCGAGAAGGTTTCACTCGATTCCGACCCGTCGGAAGAGGTCGCCGTGACGGTCAGGTCGATGGCGCTTTCGACCTGGCTGTCGAAGAACGCATGGTCTGCAATCGTGACGACACCGTCGGCATCGATCGAGAAGCGGTCGTCATTCAGGCTGTAGCTGACCGCATCTCCGTTTGCATCGGAGGCCGTCGCAGTGATGCCGACCTGAGTACCTGCCGCTGCATTTTCCAGGATGGTGTTGGCACTTGCATCGCCATCTGTAACTGCCCCTACCGGTGTTTCGATCAGGTTGTCAACGGCAACGTCGCCGTCGGCAAAGCGGAAGTTTTCAACATTGGTCACCGTGTCGATACCATCCGGGGCGCCGCTGCGGGTGTCGGTGACGGTGTATGTGCCGTCGCCATTGTCGACGATGTCATAGTCTTCCCAATTGCCGGAATAGATCGCCGTGTCGTTGCCGGCACCGCCGTCAAGGCTGTCGTTACCGCTGCCGCCTTCCAGCGTATCGGCTGCCTCGCCTCCAATCAGCGTGTCATTGCCGGCGCCGCCTTCCAGCGTATCACCTTCAACCTGATAGTCCGTGTCCAGGCGGTTGGCGTACATGCCTGCATTGTCGATCGTAAGCGTATCGAGCGAAATACCCTGGATCGGCTTGCTGCTCAAAAGCTCCGAATCCGTGTTCGACATGTATTCCGGCGCCAGGTAGACATCACCACCTTCAAGCTGGATGACAACGGCCGAGAAGGTGCCGGTTGTGCCGTCCGTGAAGGTAACGGTGGCGTCGTAGACCTGAAGCGAATCCAGCGCGTAATCAGTGCCGCCGATGGTGAATGTCTCGGCCGTTCCCTCAAAGTCATTGTCTGCGAGCACGCCGTCGCCGCTGGTGTCATTGGCAGTTGCACTGACAGTCTGGCCATAGAGCGGAGTATTTGCGTCACCGTAAGAGCCAAGCAGGTCGGCAGCGTTTTCGCTGGCACCGTTGGTTTCGTCGGTATCAATATCCGCCATGTTGCCGAGATGGATCAAGGAGTAGGTCGCCGCAACCGCGCTGGTGCCACCGATCGCAGCCGTTGCGCCGGAACCGGCATTCAGCACGTCGTCGCCATCGCCGCCTTGCAGAGTATCGGACCCGGATCCACCGGTCAGCGTATCGTTGCCGGTGCCACCAATCAGGGTGTCGTCACCTTCGCCGCCGATGAGATTTCCACCGTCATCATGGGCAGTGATGGTGTCATCACCGTCTCCTCCAGTGATGGACGTTTCCGAAACACCGGTGTCGGTGAAGCTCGTGCCACCATCCGACAGCTGAAGGTCTTCGGCAACATCAGCCACGTCGATCGTGAAGGTTTCCTGAGATGTCGAACCATCGCTCGAGGTTGCGGTTACCGTAATCGAAACGTCGGTTTCGGTCTCGTAGTCGAAACTTGCCCCATCCGCGACAGTCACCACGCCGTTGCCATCGACCGCGAACCTGCTGTCATCGACGGTGTAGGACACCGTGTCCGACGTGTTGCCGTCTTCGGCAAACGCGGTCACGCCGACGGTCGAACCGGAGCCAGCGTTTTCAGCAACCGAATTGGCGCTGCTGTCCGCATCGGATACCGCGCCGATGTCTTCTGCAATGAGATCGCCGGCAAGCACATCTCCGTCGGCGAACCGGAAGTTCTCGACTTCAAAGACCGTGTCTGTCCCGTCCGGTGAGCCTGCTCTTGTGTCGACGATC
Source organism: Roseibium sp. (assembly GCF_965233565.1). Classification (GTDB taxonomy): domain Bacteria; phylum Pseudomonadota; class Alphaproteobacteria; order Rhizobiales; family Stappiaceae; genus Roseibium. The sequence continues at coordinate 8,938 of NZ_OZ247494.1, forward strand.
GTGTAGGACCCGTCGCCGTTCAACGTGATGTCGTAATCTGCCAGGTCGCCGGAGAAAACGGCCGTGTCCGTGCCTGCGCCGCCGTAGATGACATCGTCTCCCGCGCTGCCGGTCAGCGTGTCTGCGCCTGCGCCGCCGAGAATCGTGTCGTCACCAGCGGAACCGACGATGGAATCATCACCGTCCCGGCCTTCGATCTGGTCAACACCGGTCAGCGTGACACCGGTGAAGTCCCAGTCGACCGTGGCATCTGCGCGTTGCGCGCGCAGGGTTTCGCCCGAAACGGCGCTCCCGTCGATTTCCTCAATGCCCTGGGTTGCCAGATTGAACGTGTCTTCCAGCTCGAACTCGGTCCCGGTGCCATCCGACAGGACGATGCGGTCTGTGCCCGAGGTGCCGGTGTCAGAGATGATATCGGCGCGGCCATCGCCATAAAGCAGATAGGTATCGCTGCCTTCGCCGCCCTGAAGCGTGTCGTTGTCGGTGCCCGCCCCACCGTCCAGCGTATCGTCTCCAGTGCCGCCGACAAGCGTATCAGCGCCGTCACCGCCGGCTAGCACGCCGCCATCGTCATGGGCCGTTATCGTGTTGTCGCTATCATTGCCGGTGATAGACGTTTCGGCGACACCGCTATCGGTGAAATCGCTCTGGTCATCGGCCAGTTGATAGGCCTCTGCAACGTCTGCGACCGACACTTCAAATGTTTCCTGTGAAGAGGAACCGTCGGTAGAGTTGGCCGTCACCGTCAGATAAATGGTCGGCTCGCTCTCATAGTCGAACGACGCTCCATCGGCAATGGTGACCTCTCCGTTTTCATCGATCGTGAACCGGCTGTCTGAAACAGTGTAGGTCACACTGTCGGTCACGTCGCCATCCGACGCAGATACGGTGATCCCCACCTGTGCACCAGCCGACGCGTCTTCAGCGATGGTATTGTCCGAGGCGTCCGTGTCGGTAACGGCAGAGACATCGCTCTCGTCCACATCGGAAACAGCAATGGTGAAGGTCTCGGTCGAGGCTGAGCCATCTGTGGAGGTTGCGGTTACCGTGACGTCGATGGAGCCTTCGGTCTCCGCATCAAAGCTTGCGCCATCAGCGACCGTGACAACACCGTTTTCGTCGACGGCGAAACGCGCATCGTCAACGGTGTAGGAAACGCTGTCGGTGATGTCGGCATCCGTTGCAGAGGCTGTTACGCCAACAGTTGTCCCGGCCGTCGCATCTTCGGCGATGGTATTGACGGTGGCATCGGTGTCTGTGACGGCGGAAACATCGCTCTCGTCAACATCGGATACGGTGATGGTGAAGGTCTCGGTCGAGGTCGAACCGTCCGTAGAGGTCGCGGTGACCGTGACGTCGATGGAGCCTTCGGTCTCCGCATCAAATGATGCGCCATCGGCAACGGTGACAACACCGTTCTCGTCGACAGAGAAGCGCGCATCATCGACCGTGTAGGAGACGCTGTCGGTGACATCGGCATCCGTTGCAGAAGCAGTCACACCAACCTGGGTACCGGCCGTCGCATCTTCGGCGATGGTGTTGTCGGTGGCATCCGTGTCGGTAACGGCGGAAACGTCGCTCTCGTCAACATCGGAAACCGCAATCGTGAAGGTCTCTGTCGAGGTCGACCCGTCTGTGGAGGTCGCGGTGACCGTGACGTCGATGGAGCCTTCGGTCTCCGCATCGAACGACGCACCATCGGCAACGGTGACAACACCGTTCTCGTCGACAGAGAAGCGTGAATCGTCAACGGTGTAGGAGACACTGTCGGTGACATCGGCGTCCGTGGCTGAGGCTGTCACGCCAACAGTCGTGCCGGCTGTTGCGTCCTCAGCAATGGTGTTGTCCGAAGCGTCCGTGTCGGTAACGGCGGAAACGTCGCTCTCGTCGACATCGGAAACGGCGATGCTGAAGGTCTCAGTCGAGGTCGAGCCATCGGTCGAGGTCGCGGTGACCGTGACGTCGATGGAGCCTTCGGTCTCTGCATCGAACGACGCACCGTCGGCAACGGTGACAACACCGTTCTCATCAACGGCAAAGCGCGCATCATCGACCGTGTAGGAGACGCTGTCGGTGACATCGGCATCGGTGGCGGACGCCGTTACACCAACCTGGGTACCAGACGTCGCATCTTCGGCAATGGTGTTGTCCGTGGCATCCGTATCGGTGACGGCAGAGACATCGCTCTCGTCGACATCGGAAACGGAGATGGTGAAAGTCTCAGTCGAGGTCGACCCGTCCGTAGAGGTCGCAGTGACGGTGACGTCGATGGAGCCTTCGGTCTCCGCATCGAACGACGCGCCATCGGCAACCGTGACAACGCCGTTCTCGTCGACGGCAAAGCGTGCATCATCAACGGTGTAGGAGACGCTGTCGGTGACGTCTGCGTCCGTTGCAGAAGCAGTCACGCCAACCGTTGTCCCGGCCGTCGCATCTTCGGCGATGGTGTTGTCCGTGGCATCCGTGTCGGTGACGGCAGAGACATCGCTCTCGTCAACATCGGAAACAGCAATGGTGAAGGTCTCAGTCGACGTCGAGCCGTCTGTGGAGGTCGCGGTGACGGTGACGTCGATGGAGCCTTCGGTCTCCGCATCGAACGACGCACCATCGGCAACGGTGACAACACCGTTCTCGTCGACCGCAAAGCGGGTGTCATCAACTGTGTAGGAGACACTGTCGGTGACATCGGCATCCGTGGCAGAGGCTGTCACGCCAACAGTCGTGCCGGCTGTTGCGTCTTCGGCGATGGTGTTGTCAGAGGCATCCGTGTCGGTGACGGCAGACACGTCGCTTTCATCAACGTCGGAAACGGCAATCGTGAAGGTATCGGTCGAGGTCGAGCCATCGGTCGAGGTCGCAGTGACCGTGACGTCGATGGAACCTTCGGTCTCGGCATCAAAGCTTGCACCGTCGGCAACGGTGACAACGCCGTTTTCGTCGACGACAAAACGTGCATCATCAACGGTGTAGGAGACACTGTCGGTGACGTCGGCGTCCGTTGCGAATGCAGTCACACCAACCTGGGTACCGGCTGTTGCGTCTTCGGCGATGGTGCTGTCCGAGGCATCGGTGTCGGTGACGGCGGAGACGTCGCTCTCGTCCACATCGGACACTGCGATGGTGAAGGTCTCTGTCGAGGTCGAGCCATCGGTGGAGGTCGCAGTGACGGTGACGTCGATGGAACCTTCGGTTTCCGCATCGAACGACGCGCCATCGGCAACGGTGACAACACCGTTCTCGTCGACGGCAAAGCGTGCATCATCAACGGTGTAGGAGACACTGTCCGTGACATCGGCATCGGAGGCGAGGGCAGTCACGCCGACCTGGGTGCCGGCTGTCGCATCTTCCGCGATGGTGTTGTCCGTGGCATCCGTGTCGGTGACGGCGGAGACGTCGCTTTCATCCACGTCGGAAACGGCAATCGTGAAGGTCTCAGTCGAGGTCGAGCCATCTGTCGACGTCGCGGTGACGGTGACGTCGATGGAGCCTTCGGTCTCCGCATCAAAGCTTGCGCCATCAGCAACGGTGACAACGCCGTTCTCGTCGACAGAGAAGCGCGCATCATCGACCGTGTAGGAGACGCTGTCGGTGATGTCGGCATCAGTTGCAGAGGCTGTCACGCCAACAGTCGTGCCGGCCGTCGCGTCTTCGGCAATGGTGTTGTCGGTGGCATCCGTGTCTGTGACGGCGGAAACATCGCTCTCGTCAACATCGGAAACCGCAATCGTGAAGGTCTCGGTCGAGCTCGATCCATCCGTGGAGGTCGCAGTGACCGTTACGTCGATGGAGCCTTCGGTCTCGGCATCGAAAGACGCCCCATCAGCAACGGTGACAACGCCGTTTTCGTCGACGACAAAACGTGCATCATCAACGGTGTAGGACACTGAGTCAGTGACGTCGGCGTCCGTTGCGAATGCAGTCACACCAACCTGGGTACCGGCTGTTGCGTCTTCGGCGATGGTGTTGTCCGAGGCATCGGTGTCGGTGACGGCGGAGACGTCGCTCTCGTCAACATCGGAAACCGCAATCGTGAAGGTCTCTGTCGAGGTCGAGCCATCGGTGGAGGTCGCAGTGACGGTGACGTCGATGGAACCTTCGGTTTCCGCATCGAACGACGCGCCATCGGCAACGGTGACAACACCGTTCTCGTCGACGGCAAAGCGTGCATCATCAACGGTGTAGGAGACGCTGTCCGTGACATCGGCATCGGAGGCGAGGGCAGTCACGCCGACCTGGGTGCCGGCTGTCGTATCTTCCGCGATGGTGTTGTCCGTGACATCCGTGTCGGTGACGGCGGAGACGTCGCTTTCATCCACGTCGGAAACGGCAATCGTGAAGGTCTCAGTCGAGGTCGAGCCATCTGTCGACGTCGCGGTGACGGTGACGTCGATGGAGCCTTCGGTCTCCGCATCGAACGACGCACCATCGGCAACCGTGACAACACCGTTCTCATCAACGGCAAAGCGCGCATCGTCGACCGTGTAGGACACTGAGTCAGTGACGTCGGCGTCCGTTGCGAATGCAGTCACGCCGACCTGGGTACCGGCCGTCGCATCTTCGGCGATGGTGTTGTCCGAGGCATCGGTGTCGGTGACGGCAGACACGTCGCTCTCGTCGACATCGGAAACAGCAATGGTGAAGGTCTCGGTCGAGGTCGAACCATCTGTGGAGGTCGCGGTGACCGTGACGTCGATGGAACCTTCGGTCTCCGCATCGAACGACGCACCATCGGCAACCGTGACAACACCGTTCTCGTCGACAGAGAAGCGTGCATCGTCAACGGTGTAGGAGACGCTGTCGGTGACATCGGCGTCCGTTGCGAATGCTGTCACACCAACCTGGGTGCCGGCTGTTGCGTCTTCAGCGATGGTGTTGTCGGTGGCATCGGTGTCCGTGACGGCGGAAACATCGCTCTCGTCCACATCGGAAACGGCGATGGTGAAGGTCTCGGTCGAGGTCGAGCCGTCTGTAGAGGTCGCGGTGACCGTGACGTCGATGGAGCCTTCGGTCTCCGCATCGAATGATGCGCCATCGGCAACGGTGACAACACCGTTCTCGTCGACAGAGAAGCGCGCATCATCGACCGTGTAGGAGACGCTGTCGGTGACATCGGCATCCGTTGCAGAAGCAGTCACACCAACCTGGGTACCGGCCGTCGCATCTTCGGCGATGGTGTTGTCGGTGGCATCCGTGTCGGTAACGGCGGAAACGTCGCTCTCGTCAACATCGGAAACCGCAATCGTGAAGGTCTCTGTCGAGGTCGAGCCGTCTGTAGAGGTCGCGGTGACCGTGACGTCGATGGAACCTTCGGTCTCCGCATCGAACGACGCACCATCGGCAACCGTGACAACACCGTTCTCGTCGACAGAGAAGCGTGAATCGTCAACGGTGTAGGAGACACTGTCGGTGACATCGGCGTCCGTGGCTGAGGCTGTCACGCCAACAGTCGTGCCGGCTGTTGCGTCCTCAGCAATGGTGTTGTCCGAAGCGTCCGTGTCGGTAACGGCGGAAACGTCGCTCTCGTCGACATCGGAAACGGCGATGCTGAAGGTCTCAGTCGAGGTCGAGCCATCGGTCGAGGTCGCGGTGACCGTGACGTCGATGGAGCCTTCGGTCTCTGCATCGAACGACGCACCGTCGGCAACGGTGACAACACCGTTCTCATCAACGGCAAAGCGCGCATCATCGACCGTGTAGGAGACGCTGTCGGTGACATCGGCATCGGTGGCGGACGCCGTTACACCAACCTGGGTACCAGACGTCGCATCTTCGGCAATGGTGTTGTCCGTGGCATCCGTATCGGTGACGGCAGAGACATCGCTCTCGTCGACATCGGAAACGGAGATGGTGAAAGTCTCAGTCGAGGTCGACCCGTCCGTAGAGGTCGCAGTGACGGTGACGTCGATGGAGCCTTCGGTCTCCGCATCGAACGACGCGCCATCGGCAACCGTGACAACGCCGTTCTCGTCGACGGCAAAGCGTGCATCATCAACGGTGTAGGAGACGCTGTCGGTGACGTCTGCGTCCGTTGCAGAAGCAGTCACGCCAACCGTTGTCCCGGCCGTCGCATCTTCGGCGATGGTGTTGTCCGTGGCATCCGTGTCGGTGACGGCAGAGACATCGCTCTCGTCAACATCGGAAACAGCAATGGTGAAGGTCTCAGTCGACGTCGAGCCGTCTGTGGAGGTCGCGGTGACGGTGACGTCGATGGAGCCTTCGGTCTCCGCATCGAACGACGCACCATCGGCAACGGTGACAACACCGTTCTCGTCGACCGCAAAGCGGGTGTCATCAACTGTGTAGGAGACACTGTCGGTGACATCGGCATCCGTGGCAGAGGCTGTCACGCCAACAGTCGTGCCGGCTGTTGCGTCTTCGGCGATGGTGTTGTCAGAGGCATCCGTGTCGGTGACGGCAGACACGTCGCTTTCATCAACGTCGGAAACGGCAATCGTGAAGGTATCGGTCGAGGTCGAGCCATCGGTCGAGGTCGCAGTGACCGTGACGTCGATGGAACCTTCGGTCTCCGCATCGAACGACGCGCCATCGGCAACCGTGACAACACCGTTCTCGTCGACAGAGAAGCGTGCATCATCAACTGTGTAGGAGACACTGTCGGTGACATCGGCGTCCGTGGCAGAGGCTGTCACGCCAACAGTCGTCCCGGACGTTGCGTCTTCGGCGATGGTGTTGTCCGAAGCGTCCGTGTCGGTGACGGCAGAGACATCGCTCTCGTCAACATCGGAAACAGCAATGGTGAAGGTCTCAGTCGACGTCGAGCCGTCTGTGGAGGTCGCGGTGACGGTGACGTCGATGGAGCCTTCGGTCTCCGCATCGAACGACGCACCATCGGCAACGGTGACGACACCGTTCTCGTCGACCGCAAAGCGGGTGTCATCAACGGTGTAGGAGACGCTGTCGGTGACATCGGCATCCGTGGCAGAGGCTGTCACGCCAACAGTCGTGCCGGCTGTTGCGTCTTCGGCGATGGTGTTGTCAGAGGCATCCGTGTCGGTGACGGCAGACACGTCGCTTTCATCAACGTCGGAAACGGCAATCGTGAAGGTATCGGTCGAGGTCGAGCCATCGGTCGAGGTCGCAGTGACCGTAACGTCGATGGAGCCTTCGGTCTCCGCATCGAAGGACGCCCCATCGGCAACGGTGACAACACCGTTTTCATCGACGGCAAAGCGGGCGTCATCAACGGTGTAGGAGACGCTGTCGGTGACATCGGCATCCGTGGCAGAGGCTTTCACGCCAACAGTCGTCCCGGCAGCAGCATCTTCAGCAATGGTGTTGTCGGTGGCGTCCGTGTCGGTGACGGCAGAGACATCGCTCTCGTCGACATCGGAAACGGCGATGGTAAAGGTCTCTGTCGAGGTAGAACCATCGGTGGAGGTCGCAGTGACCGTGACGTCGATGGAGCCTTCGGTCTCCGCATCGAACGACGCGCCATCGGCAACCGTGACAACGCCATTCTCATCGACGGAGAACCGGGCATCATCAACGGTGTAGGAGACGCTGTCGGTGACATCGGCGTCCGTTGCGAATGCTGTCACACCAACCTGAGTCCCGGCCGTCGCGTCTTCTGCAATTTCGTTGATTGCGGCGTCGCTGTCCGAAACGTCAGAGACCGCATATTCATTCTCGTCAGCAATATTCAGCGTGAAAGACTGATCGGACGTTGAGCCATCGGTCGAGGTCGCCGTGACGGTGAATGTCACGGAGCCTTCGGTTTCAGCATCAAATTCTGCATTTTCTGCGATGCTGACGATGCCGTCCTGGTCGATCACAAATCTCGGATCATCAATGCTGTATGAAACCGTGTCCGAGACATCCAGATCGCTGGCAGATACTTCGATGCCGATTTCCTGACCGCCAGACGCCCCTTCGGACAATTGGTTGGCACTGGTCACCGTGCTGATCGGGCTGACGTCATGTTCGTTGACGTCCCGGATCGCGATCGAAAAGGTTTCTGTTTGTGTTTGGCCGTCCGAGGCCGTCGCCAGGACCACGATGTCGTGGGTGCCGGCGGCTTCCGCGTCCAGCGCTCCGGCAACCGTGACGATTCCCGTCTCGGAATCGATCGAAAACAAGCCGTTTGAATCGTCCAGAAGGCTATAGGTGACGGTTGCTCCATCGGCGACGTCGGCAGAAGCGCGAATGCCCGTCGCCGCGCCAACGGTTGCATCTTCGTCCACGGCGTTGAGGGCCGCATCGACATCGGAGACGGCGGACAGGTCCGACGCAATGTCACCTGTTTCTACGGGCGTATCAGTTTCAGATTCGTCTTGCACCGGCGAAACGGCTGCACCATTTGTGCCGCTGTCAGCTGAGCCGGTTTCGGTGCGGGAAGCCGAAAGATCCGGCTGTTCGGTCCCGTTCAGCAGGCCCTCTGCACTGGTCGAAGAACCGCCGGATGCCGGCTTGTCGCTGGCAGATGTCTCTTCAACAGGCAATGCGCCGACGCCGTTGGCGGCGTTCGCCTGCAATTCTCCATCTTCGGAGGTTCTTTCGTCACCATCGGCAAATTCCCGTGCAAGGTTGGCATCTGCGGCACCGTTCAGGCCACCACCGGTGTCTTCCTCGTCGCCGAAGGTCTCTTCTTCTTCCTTGCTTCCCAGATGGAGGTTGGCATTGACCTGTTCCATGGATTCGCCCATGTCCTGGTCAAGATGATAATCGTGCGCCTTGTCGAGATGCTGATCCCGATTGTCGAGCAAACCGGAATGAAGAACGCTCTCCGAGTTCAGAGTGGTTCTTGATTCAGTCGTGTTTCCGTCTGTCTGGTTACCGTCTTTGTTTTCACGGTTCTCAGTATCGCTTGCCATGCCGGTTCAATATCCGCACAATTTCCGATCGTGCCACTTGACGCTACCGTGCTTAACAAAGCGGAAAATTCGCCTTAGTTTCTGGAGCTTAGTTCTAATAAAATTCTGAATTTTCGCCGTAAGGTAAACGCTTTTTAAACCGGAACAGAACAGTTTGAACGAGTAGCTACTCGATTCTGGCCACTAGATGTTGAATTCGGTTTTTTCATCCTTCTTCCTGCCCCGTTTGCGGGTAAGGCATTCGCCGTCCGGCAGGTGGATTTCGTCCCCCGGATTGCCGCGTGATGTCGTTGTTGCCTCGGTTTTTGCGAACATCATGAGCCTGGCCATGCCGCTGGCGATTTTGCAGGTTTACGACCGGGTTCTGCCCAACGCATCAACTGATACGTTATTGGTGCTGACGCTCGGGGTATCCGGCGTTCTTATTGCCGACGCCTGTATCAAGATTGCCCGTGCCGCCGTGGTCGGCCGTCTCGGAGCCGGCTTCAATCATCAGGCCCATACGGAACTCTTCCGGCGTGTGCTGGATGCAGAACCCGCACAGTTTTCCAAGACGCCGGTCTCTGTCCAGGTGCATCAGCTGCGGTCCCTGCAGTCTATTGCTGACCATTATGGGGATCAGGGGCGGCTCTTGGCGATCGATCTGCCGGCAGGCGGCATATTTCTGGCGGTTCTGATTTTTATCGCCGGACCTCTTGCCCTGGTGCCGGTCTGTCTTCTGGGCATCTTCATGCTGTTCGCCCTCAACCGGAACAGGGTGTTGCAGCAAGTCGTCGCCGACCGGGCCGATCAGGACGATCGCAAGTCCGATTTCATTCTGGAGGTCCTGTCAGGCGCCAAAACCGTCAAGTCGCAGGCCATGGAAGCGTTGATCATGCGGCGGTTCGAGCGGTTGCAACGGGCGACAGCAGAACTGAGCGCGCGTTACATGCGTTTGTCGGGCCAGGCGCGAGACGCATCTGCCCTGTTCGGGACGCTAACCACTGTCTTTGTCGTGTTGTTTGGCGCGCTGATGATGATCCACGGCAATTTCAGTGTCGGCGGTGTGGCGGCCAGCACGCTCTTGTCCGGCCAGTTTGTTCAGCCCTTCTTGCGGGCCATCAACCAGCTAACCGACATGCAGCGCCTCAAACACGATTACATTCAGGTCGAGGACCTGTTCGAGTTGCAGGAAGTCGTTCCCCAGGAGCCGTTGCCGGCGGAGCCAGATGGCTCCATCAGGCTCGAAAACGTCTCGGTCGAAGTAGGCGAGGGGCGTCGCGCCATCCTGCACGATATCAATCTCGACATCAGGCCGGGTCAGTTTGTCGGGTTCAGAGGGGCGGATGGCAGCGGCAAGTCGACCCTGATGAAGATCCTGACCGGTGAATTGGTGCCGACAACAGGCTCGGTCGCAATCGGCGGCCTGCGCTATGAGGGCGGCTATCAGCAGGCGCTGCGAAAAACCATTGCCTATGTCGACAACCAGTCCGCAATCTTCAACGGCACGATTTTGGAAAACATCACGATGTTCGGCGCGGTTTCGGACATTGCCCATGCCCGCATGGCCGCAAAGCTGATCGGACTGGAAAAAGAGATCCATCTGTTGCCGCGCGGATATGAAACGCAGTTGGGGTCGGATCTCGGCGGCAAGGTCCCGTCTGCGACCATGCAGCGGATCTGCATCGCACGTGCGCTGGCTGGTGAACCGAGGATCCTGATTCTTGATGAGGCCAACGCGCAACTCGATCAGCAGGCCGAGAAAGGTCTGATCGATGCGCTGGCACGTCTGAAGGGGTATCTGACCGTTGTCATCATCAGCCACCGTCCATCGATGCTTGCGGTGGCCGATCACCAATATGAATTGAAGGGTGGGCAGCTGCACAATCTGAGCGAACGCACTGAGCCCGCTGTACCGCGAAATGCGGGGCAACCGGCGTGAGCAGGCCTCTCTTCAACCTCAAGGACGTCCAGGTCGCCGAAAACGCTGTTCACCGGCAATGGCAGGACCTGACGACAGAGCTCAATCCGGGCTCAAATCCCCATCGCCATATCGGCGGCGAACAGCAGGGCCAGGCACCTGCGGAACGGTGTCTCGTTCCCTTGCTGCGAGAAATGCGCTGGCAGGGCAATGATCGGCTTCTGTTTGAGGCCATGCCGCATTTCGACCGCGTAGAAACCTTGCAGCAGCTGCGCACGGTTCTGACCAGGCTCAATGTCAGGACCGAGCTCTTCCGTGGCCGGCCGGCCGAGCTGAACCACAGCCAGTTTCCCTGTCTCCGCGTCACGAAGGACGACATTCAGGTGCTGGTCGGCAGAACGGAAAATGGCGATCTGCGCGCCTATTCCGGTGCTTCGGATGAGGCCGTCATCCTGGCGCCTGCGGATATCTCGGCCAACGAGATCTATCTTGCTTATGAAGACACCGAGGAGTTGAGCCAGGTCGAGACCAGCCGCAGCTGGTTCTCGACCGTGACCAAGCGCTTCCGCACAAGCATCTATTCGATATTGGCGCTTGGTTTTGTGCTGAACATCCTGGCGCTCGGGCCGCCACTTTTTATCATGGCCATCTACGACAAGGCCATGGGGGCAAGTTCCACCGAGGTCTTGCTGACGATGGCTGTCGGCATAGGCATCATTCTGCTCTGTGAAACCTTCTTGCGCCGGACCAAGACCTGGCTTCAGTCTTATCTCGGCGGGCGAATTGACGCGATTGTCGGCACCAAGACCTTCGAGCGGATCCTGCATTTGCCATATTCGATGCTGTCGGAAGCGCCGATCGGCACACAGGTGATGCGGTTGCGCTATTTTGACAGCGTGCGGGACATTTTCCAGAGTTCGCTTTTCAATGCCATAGTCGATATTCCCTTCACGCTGATCTTCATTCTCGCCATCTTTCTGATCGGTGGCCCAGTGGCCTTGCCGCCCCTGGCGCTCCTGGGCATCTACACCATGATGGCGGTCTATGTCCTGCCGAAGGTGCAGCGGGAAGTGGCCGCCGTCGGCGAACAGAAATCGAAGCTCAACAGCTTCATGATCGAGACCTTCCGCAACCAGCGTGCGCTGCGCAATCTGTCGGTGGAAGACATCTGGCTCGACCGGTTTTCGCTTCTTTCGACGCAGTTCAACAAGCTCAACGTGCACGCCCGCAATATCACCCACGTCCTGCAGACGGTTTCGCAGACCCTGATGACGATCTGTGGCGTGATGGTGCTTGGCATTGGTGCGATGCAGGTGATGAACGGCGACATGAGCCTCGGCGCCCTGATCGCGACCATGGCACTCAGCTGGCGCGTTCTGAACCCGATGAACCAGGCATTCCTGAGCATCACCCAGCTTGCCCAGAGCCGGACAGTGATCGATCAGATCAACAACCTGATGCAGGTTCCCCTGGAACGAGAACCCGGACACCTGCCAAAGATTGCCCGCGATATCCGCGGAGACCTGAAGATGTCGTCCCTGGTTCTGCGTTATCCGGGCGCGACAGAGGCCTCGCTGAAGGGGCTGGATCTGACGGTAAAACAAGGTGAAATCCTGGCAATCACCGGGCCGAGCGGCTCCGGCAAGACAGCCCTGTTCCAGTCGATCATTGGTTTGTTCCAGCCTCAGGTGGGTTCGATCCTGTTTGACGGTCTCGACGTGCGTCAGCTGGATGCAGCCGAGTGGCGCGCAGCGATCGGTTTTGCACCGGATGATCTCGATTTCTTTTACGGAACGGTCAAGCAGAACCTCTTGATGGCTGACCCGGGCGCAACGGATGCCCGGCTGGCAGAAGTTACCGACCAGCTTGGACTGCTTGCCTACCTGGAAGAGAATTTCGAGGGGCTCGAGACCCGTCTCAATGGTGAATTGCTGAAGCAGATTCCGGACAACATGAAACAGCGCATCGTTCTGGCACGGGCGCTTGTGAAATCAGTCCCGCTCTATCTGTTCGACAATCCGGGCACACATCTGGATTTCGAAGGGGACAAGAAATTCATGGCGATGATCGAGGAGCTGAAAGGCAAGGCCACGATCATCATCAACACACAGCGCCCGAGCCATATGAAATTGGCAGACCGGGTGGTTGTGCTGAAATCCGGCCAGATTGCCATGATGGGGCCGCCGGATCAGGTGGTGCCAGCGCTGATGGGTCAGCCGGCGAAGGCCGGATAAGCAACTTGGTTGAAGTTCAAATCCGCCCACAATTGGGGCGGATTTCATTGTTTGTCACAACGTTTTTTCGGATCAGAATACTGACCTGACCGCCTTGACCGTTGCCGACACGACTTCGTCGATTTCGCTTTCTGTAATACAGAGCGGCGGTGCGAATCCGAGAATGTCGCCTTGTGGCATGGCCCTGCCGATCACTTTTTCCTGCAACAGGGCGCCGGCGATCTGCGGGCCAGCCTTTGCTGCCGGATCCAGGAAGGTGCGGCTGCCTCTGTCCGCGACAAATTCAATCGCGCAGAGCAGACCGTCACAGCGGATATCACCCACTTTCGGATGGTCTCCAAGTCCGTCAACCAGTGCTGCCTTAAAGTAGGCGCCTGCCTTACCGGCATGTGTGACGAGATCCAGTTGATCGATCAGTTTCAGGTTGGCAACGCCTGCGGCCGCACCGATCGGATGGGCGGAATAGGTCCAGCCGTGTCCGATCGGCCCGTTTTCATCGGTGCCGTTTTCCAGAACCGTCCAGACTTTGTCGGAGACGATGGAGCCGGAGAGCGGTGCATATGCGGATGTCAGGCCCTTGGCAATGGTGATGAAATCCGGTTCAAGGCCATAGTGAGCTGAACCGAACATGGTCCCGAGACGGCCGAAACCGGTCACGACTTCATCGGCAATCAGCAGAATGTCATGTTTCTTGAGGATTGGCTGGATCGCCTGCCAATAGCCTTGTGGCGGCGGCACGATGCCGCCCGTTCCCAGGATGGGTTCGCCGATGAAGGCCGCAATCGTGTCGGCACCTTCACGGGCGATGAGCGCCTCCAGTTCAGCCGCACAATGGGCGACAAAATCCGCTTCCGTCATGGACAGATCTTCCCGGCGGAAATAGTCCGGCGCCACGGTATGCAGAACGCTTTGGAGCGGCAGATCGAATTTCTTGTGAAACAGCTCCAGGCCGGTGAGCGAGCCTGTCATCAGCCCTGACCCGTGATAGCCGCGCCAGCGGGAGATGATCTTCTTCTTTTCCGGCCGGCCCAGGATGTTGTTGTAGTACCAGACCAGCTTGATGTTGGTCTCGTTGGCATCGGAACCGCCTAGCCCGAAATAGACCTTGGACATGTGATCAGGTGCCCGGTCCAGTATCATCTTTGCGAGCGTGATCGAGGCCTCGGTGCCGTGACCGACATAGGCGTGATAGTAGGCAAGGTCCCGGGCCTGCTCGGCTATGGCGTCGGCGATCTCCTGGCGGCCGTAGCCGACATTCACACAATATAGGCCGGCAAAGGCGTCCAGAAGGCGGGTCCCGTTCCGGTCCTCGATGAAAACGCCATTGCCGCCGGTGACAATCCTGCTGGGGCTGTCACCGCGCGCATGCTGGGCAAGATGGGTCGAGGGATGAAAGAAATTGTCGCGATCCCAGGCGTCGAGTTGATCGTTTCTAAGCATTGTCGTTCCTTTTGAAAGGCGAGGGGCTTAACGCCAGTCCCTGCAGATGAATTTGATGTCGGTGAAAGCTTCAAGCCCGTATCGGCTGCCCTCGCGGCCGAGGCCGGATTGTTTGAAACCACCAAAGGGGATCGGATAGCCGGTGACCTTGGTGCGGTTGACGGCCACCATGCCGTATTGAAGGGCGCGGCTGGCGCGGTAGATCCGCCGCGGATCCTGCGTATGCAAATAGGCGATCAATCCGTATTCGCTGTCATTGGCGCGATCGATGACCTCTTTTTCCGCGTCGAATGCGGCGATGGCAGCGACGGGGCCAAAGGTTTCTTCGCGGAAAACCAGGGCGTCGGGCGGGACATCACACAGAACTGTCGGCTCAAAACAAAGCGCCCCGGCCGGGTGTCGCTCTCCGCCAGTCAGCAGTCTGGCGCCCCGGCTCAGCGCATCCCTGACCTGGTTTTCCTGTTTGGCCACAGCGCGTTCATGCATCAAGGGGCCAATATCTGGATCAGAAAGTCCCGGACCGACGGTGAGCTCTGACGTTTTCCTTGCGAAGGCGTCGCAAAAGGCTGCATAGATCGGGCGTTCGACAAGGAACCGGTTGGCGCCAAGGCAATCCTGGCCGGAAGTCGCGAACTTGGCCGCAATGGCTTGGTCGACCGCATGGTCGAGATCCGCATCGGCGAAGACGACGAACGGTGCATGCCCCCCCAGTTCCAACACCAGTCGTTTCACGGTTGCCGCGCTTTGTGCGTAGAGCAGGCGGCCAATCTCGGTCGATCCGGTAAAGGACACGGCTCTTACGCGGGGGTCTTCCATCCAGGGCGTGACGATCTCCGGTGCTTTGCCGGGCAATACATTGAAGACGCCGGGCGGCAGGCCGGCCTGATCGGCCAGTTCCGCGAGCGCAAGTGCGGAAAACGGCGTTTCTTCGGAAGGATGCACCAGCACCGTACAGCCGGCGGCAAGTGCGGCCGCTGCTTTCCGGGTGATCATGGCTGCCGGAAAGTTCCAGGGCGTGATCAAGGCGGCAATGCCCAGAGGTTCGCGCCAGACTTCCATTTCAGCGTCCGGCAGATGGGAGGTTATGCTTTCGATATTCGGCCGCTTGGCTTCTTCGGCGTAGAACTCGATGAAGGACGCAGCGTAGTCGATCTCGCCTCGGGCTTCCGATATCGGCTTGCCCTGTTCGCGCGTCATGATCAGCGCCAGGTCTTCCCTGTTGTCCAGAATGAGCGCGTGCCAGGCCTTGAGATGTGTCGCCCGGTCCTGGGGCAGCAAGGACGCCCAATCCCGGAAGGCCTTGTCTGCGACATCAACCGATGCCGCAGCTTGTCGAGCGCCAAGCCGGGCAACATCGCCGAGTGGAGTGCCATCAGCCGGGTCAGTGACGGAGAAAGTCGCTCCATCCTCGGCATTCTCCCATCGGCCGCCGATATAACCGAAATGCCGGATCAGGTGTTTGTTTGCAATCTGCTGGTGGAGATCACCCCCGAGCAGTGTCTCTGCAAGTGTCGAATGGTGCATGGCGAGGCCCTTCTGCGTGATGGGCTCAGCCTAAGGTCTGCAGAAGGAACGAAACGTGCAAAGAAGTGGCATATCCTTCGAGTTTCATTCTTTCTCGGGCGGGTCTTCCTCCGGTTCCGTTCCCATGAAACCTTGAAGAAGCTGGTCCAGCGGCGGGCTCGCTGCCTGTTTGACCGGCTTGGTCACCACATAAGTGAAGTAGCGGACGATGCCGAGTTCCCGGTCGAGCAGCTCATCCATGAAACGCTGATAGCTGTCGATATCCCTGGTGACGATTTGCAACAGATAATCCAGTCCCCCGCCAAGGGCCCAGCAGGACACGACTTCGTCCCGGTCGCCGATGACGCGCTCGAACTTCTGGAAAAAAGCGTTTCGGTGGTGTTCGAGCTCCAGCGTCACAAAGACAGTCACGTGAGGGGCAAGCTTCTTCAGTGACAGGACAGCCGCATAGCCTTCAATGATCCCGGCGCGTTCCAGGCGCTCCAGGCGCTTCCAGCACGGGCTCGGGCTCAGGTTGATCCGTTTGGCAAGGTCTGCCTTCGAGATGCGGCCCTCCGAGGCAAGCACTTTCAGAATATCGAGATCGCGTTTGTCGAGCTTGAGCATCAAGACCTTCTTTGTCAGGCGGTGACAGTTGTTCCGGCATGAGCCCGATTGACCTTGCCAAGGGCAAGTGTGGCAATGGCCGTATCCTGAACACCGGTGCCTGTCAGATCACAAACCGTGATGTCGTCATCGTTCCGACGCCCGTTTGCGGACCCGGCAACGATGGTGCCGAGCTCCAGGACGCCTTTGGTGCCGGGCAGGTGCCCGGTTTCAAGTGCGCGGCGCAGCTCGCCCAGTTTTTCACATTGGCTGATCCGATCGCAGACAAGCGTGTCCGCTCTGGACAGAATAGCAGGGTCGAGTTCGTTCTTGTCTTCCTGGTCCGACCCCATGGCCGTGATGTGCAGCCCCTTGTGGAGCCAGTCTGCGCTGAGGACAGGCTCCCGGGCAGGGGTCGTTGTAATGACGAGCTGACTTTGTGCGACCAGATCCGACGGATCGGAAGAGGCCTTGACGTCAATCCCGAGAAAAGTGTTCATTTCCTTGGCAAGCCGTTCGGCCTTTTCGCTGTCCCGGCCCCAGATCAGTGCGTTTTGCGCAGGACGTACCTTTGAAGCTGCAATCAGTTGCAGCCTGGCCTGCAGACCGGTGCCCAGCACCCCGATCGTCGAGACATTGACAGGCGCCAGGTGACGGGCCGCGACGGCGCCAGCCGCTGCTGTGCGCACATCCGTGAGATAGCCATTGTCGAGGAACACCGCGTCCACAAGGCCGGTCTTGGCCGAAAGGAGCACCATCAGTCCGTTGAGGCTGGGCAGACCGAGGGCAGGGTTGTTGAAAAACCCGGTGGAGACCTTGAACGCGAATCCGTCCAGACCCGGCACATAGGCCGTTTTTGCGTCGACTTCGGCATTGATGTCAGGCAGCGCCATCGACAGAACCGGCGGCATGACGACCTGACCGGAAGCCAGTTTTTCAAAGGCCTGTTCGACACAGTCAATCGCGTCCAGGTCTAGGGGAACAACCCGGCGCAGTTCCGCCTCGGTAACGAGTTTGATCTCATGTGCCATAGGGGGTTCCCTTCAGTTGAAAATCGCCAAGCTGGATGTCCTGGCCGGTAATGACCTTGGTGAATTGCTCCATATCGACGTTGCGGCCTGTGATGATCGTGGCGACCGGGCCCTGGAACTCCGCAAGCTTGCCGGCAAGGCAGGCTGCAATGCCGACCACACAGGCACCTTCTGCAACGTGGCTGTCCTTGTAATAGAGAACCTGCATCGCCCGGTAGATTTCTTCTTCAGACACCAGAACGATTTCATCGAGCAAGTCCCGGCACATCTGAAAGGACAATCGGTTGTTAAGCCCGATGCCACCGCCAAGGCTGTCCGCAAGGCTTGGGACTTCCTTTACTTCAATGGGCCTGCCGGCGTCGATTGACGCCTTCATGGCTGCGCCGCGGTCCATTGTCAGACCGACAATGTGGATGGACGGATTGATGCTCTTGGCGGCGAGCGCGACACCCGCGGCCAACCCGCCGCCTGAAAGAGGAACCAGCAACGTCTTCAGATCGGGCAGATCTTCCAGAATTTCCAGGCCGATCGTTCCCTGACCGGAAATCACGTGGGGATCGTCAAAAGGGGATATTTCGACAACGCCGTCATCTTGTGCCAGGGCCTGGCATTCCTGCAAAGCATCGTCCTGACTGTGGCCGACGATCCGGGCCTCCGCGCCGAGCGCCTTGATGCCCTCAACCTTTGTCCGGGGCACCAGGGACGACATGCAGACGATTGCCTTCAAGCCACTTTGGCGGGCGGCGTAGGCTACACCGCGCCCGTGATTGCCCGTTGAACAACAGGTGACCGTGTGTGTGCCCGCCGGCAGATTGGCCGTCGCATTGGACGCGCCGCGCAGCTTGAAGGCTCCGGTGGGTTGCATGCTTTCCATCTTCAGGAAAAACGGGATCCCGAGTGTTCTTTCAAGATGGCGGGAAGGAAGGAGAGGTGTTCTTGTCACCTTGCCGACAAGTGCGGTTTTGGCACGCATGATGTCCGCGAGCGTTAGCTTCATGTCGATCCCTTCGTCACGATCCCACTCCGGCAAGCGGCAGTGTCAGCGAGCTGCATAGTTGTGTACAAATAAACTAATGAGAACAGCAAATCGCGTCAATAAATAAGAAAGTTGTTGCGAAGGAGCGGGGATAAGTGACAAGTTGTACACAAATAGCTTGCCGGAGGGAACATGCCTGGACTGGATCTGCCTTTTACCCGTGCCGAATATGAACGCCGGATTGCCCTTGTTCGCGAAGAGATGACGGCGCGCGGCATCGATGTCCTCTTTCTGGAGGATCCTTCCAACATGGCATGGGTCACCGGTTATGACGGCTGGTCCTTCTATGTTCACCAGGGCGTGGTCGTATTTCTGGATGAGGAGCCGGTCTGGTGGGGGCGCATGCAGGACGCAAACGGGGCCCGCCGCACGGTCTGGATGGCAGATGAAAGGGTTGCCTCCTATGCGGACCATTACATCCAGTCGACGGAACGGCACCCGATGCAGGACCTCGCCGGGCTGCTGGAGAGCAAAGGATATGCTGCCAGCCGGATCGGCGTGGAACTGGAAAACTACTATTTCTCCGCAAAGGCCTACCTCACGCTGACGGAGGCTCTGCCAAATGCGCGCTTCGTTGACGCAAGCGGCCTTGTCAACTGGCAACGCGCCGTGAAATCCGACGAGGAGCTTGCCTTCATGCGCAAGGCGGCGCGGATATCAGAAAAGATCATGGATGGAATATTCGAGCGCGCAACGCCCGGCCTGAAGAAAGCAGATCTCGTGGCGGATATTTATGGCGATGCCATTCGCGGCGTCGACGGTGCCTGGGGCGACTATCCGGCGATCGTGCCGCTGCTCCCGAGTGGTGCCGATGCTTCGGCGCCGCATCTCACCTGGGACGGTCGGGAACTGCGCGAGGGTGAGGAAACCTTCTTCGAAATCTCAGGCTGTTACCGGCGCTACCATGCCCCTTTGTGCCGCACCGTCTATCTTGGAAAACCACCCCAATATCTGCTTGATGCAGAAAAAGCCCTGCTTGAAGGCCTCGAAGCCGGATTGGAGGCAGCGCGGGCCGGCAACATGGCGGGTGACATAGCCAGAGCCCTGGCTGCGCCGCTGACGGCTGCCGGTATTGAACGGGGGGCGCGCGCCGGCTACCCGATCGGCCTGTCTTATCCACCCGACTGGGGCGAACGTACGATCTCTATCCGGGACGAGGATACAACGGTTTTGCAACCCGGAATGACGTTCCATTTCATGCCGGGTCTCTGGATGGATGGTTGGGGCCTTGAAATTACCGAAAGCATCGTCATTCGGGAGAGTGGCGCAGCTGAGTGTCTCTGCAACCGGCCGCGCGGCCTGCACGTTAAATCCTGAGGCCGTCATGGGACCGCTGCATCTGCTGGACGAAACCCAATCGATCCTCGAGCGCCTGATCGGTTTTCCAACCATCTCCGCCGACAGCAATCTGGACCTGATCGACTTTGCCGCGAAACGTCTGGAAGATTGCGGAGCCAGGGTCACGGTTTCCCGGGATCCGACGGGATGCAAGGCAAACCTCTTCGCAACGCTCGGGCCCGAAGCCTCCGGCGGCATTGTCCTGTCCGGTCACACCGACGTTGTTCCGGTTGATGCAGGTGAGTGGACCAGCGACCCGTTCGTCATGCGCCGCTCTGATGGCCGCCTCTATGGCCGGGGGACCTGCGACATGAAGGGGTTCATCGCGGCGGCGCTGGCGAAAGCGCCGGACTATGCGGCGCTCGATCTCAAACGCCCGGTGCATTTCGCCTTTACCTATGACGAGGAAGTCGGCTGTTTCGGCGCCAGGCACCTTGTCGAGGACCTCAGAGAGGCCGCGCTTCGGCCATCCGTTGCAATCATCGGGGAACCGACGGAGATGCGGGTGATCGAAGGACACAAGGGGTGTTACGAATACACCACGTCCTTTCACGGAACCGATGGCCACGGTTCGGAACCGGACAAGGGTGTCAACGCGATCCATGTTGCAGCCCGTTTCATCAACCGCATGCTGGAAGTCGCGGAAGAGCTGAAACGCGATACTGACACCGACAGCGCGCGTTTCACACCGCCCTGGACCACCCTCCAGACCGGGCGGATTGAAGGCGGGTCAGCACGAAACGTGATCGCCAGAACCTGTTCGGTGGAATGGGAAATGCGCCCGGTTAGGAACGCTGACGCTCAAAAGGTCAAGGCAGCTCTGGAAACCTATTGCCGGGAAGTGCTTCTGCCGGACATGCGGTCCGTTTATCCTGAAGCGGAAATCGTCACGGAAGTGATCGGTGAGGTAGCTGGTCTCGCGGTGACAACGGACAATGAAGCCCGTGACATCGTCACGGCGCTCACGGGCGCCAATCTATGCGACGTTGTGGCTTTTGGCACCGAAGCAGGGTTGTTCCAGTCTCTTGGCATGTCGGTAGTCGTATGCGGTCCGGGATCGATTGCCCAGGCCCATCAGCCGGACGAATATGTTGCCGTTGACCAGCTCGAGAAATGTCTTGCCATGCTGACCGGACTGGAGCGGACACTGGAGCAGCCCGCATGAACCCTCTGAATAGTGGCGAGACCTCCGCTGAAGTTGCTGTGCGCCTTGAGCAAGCTGCCAACGCCCAGGAGCGCTTCAAGATCCTGTTTTCGGTGCTGCGAGACAGGATCAGCATGCTGGTCTATCCGCCGGGCACGCAGCTCAGCGAAGAAACCCTGGCCGCTGAATTCGGCATCAGCCGCTCTCCCTTGCGCAAGGCTCTGCAAATCCTGGAAGCGGATGGATTGTTGCTGTCTCAACAGGGCGTCGGAACCCTGGTCACGGATGCCGATCTGAACGAGCTTGAAGAAGTCTATCAGCTTCGCATGGAGTTCAATGAACTGACCGGCAAGCTTTTGCCTGCCAGGGTCGACGAGACGCTGCTTTCTCTTTTTGGGCGCATGCGGCAACGGGCGGCGGCGTTGCGGCAAACACCGGATTTGCAGGACTTTGCCCGGCTGAATATCGACTTCTTTCACGCGTTCCAGCAGCTGAGCGCAAATCGGCCGCTTCGAGACCTTTCTGAAAAGCTGTTCTACCAGACCTGCCGCATCTGGCTGACCTTGATCCCGGACGCGGAACTTCAACAGGAAATCGGCATTTTCTGCGATGAAATCGAAGAGATATCAGACGCCGTTGCGATGCAGGACCTGGAAGCCGCTGCGCTTATCCGGCGCGCCCACCTGTCCATGGGTTTCAAGCGGCTGCGCAGCAAGGGGAGAAAGACCTGAGGCAAAGGTCAACCTTGGGTTCGCCTTCGGATTTGAAACCGGCTGTCTTTTGCGTCTGGCCGGAATGCACTACGGTCTCAGTTACCTGTTCAGTGTTCGAGCCCGATCGAGGTTACCTCAAGACCGATGCCAGTCAGCGATCATGCCCGTTTCGAAAAGGACAGCCTTGTGCTGCAGGTGCGGGGGGGCAAGGCCGTTCTGCCTGCAAGAGACGTCGAGCAGGTCTATGACTGCCGGATGGCCGACCCGGTCGCTCATGGCGACGAAGACTTTCATATTGTTCTCACCCGAACGGAATTCTTCCTGCTCGGCCCGTTTCTTGACGGTGGTCTTGGGGCAATCGATGCGCTGAAGGCCGTCCGGCCGGAAATACCGGTTGCCTCCCGTTTTGTCGGGCGCGTACCTTTCCGCTACCGGCAGCGAGGTTGGCTGCGCCTGTTTCCGATCCCGGGTGCGGGCAGGGGGCCCACAAGGGATCTGACGGGATTTGGCCTGACGAGTGGTGGAGGCGAGGATGAGTGAACAGTGCCAGGCGGAAGACGGTCTCATCTGCCGCGCGGATTCCATGCCTTACTCCACGCGGACCGAGGTCGACGAGTGCCGCTACAGGCTGCAGGTGCCGGCCGATACGGCCGGGGAGGCCACGGACTTTCTCAGTCAAATTGGTGGCGGCATGGCCGGGACAGGCCGCGGCATGACCCGGGTCGGTATCGAAGCGCCCATCCTGAGAGACCATTATCACATCGAGTTGAAAAACCTCGCAAAAGGGATCGCCGATCGCGCCAGGCAAGGACAATCGGATCATCAGATCGCGCGATGGGTTGTTGAGGAACGCCTCAGGATTGCCCGGCGCCTCCGAGCCATGGCAACACCGGCTACAAGGCCGCTCTATATTATCCGCGATTGGCGAAAATATGGTTTTGGCAAAAGAGGTTATGACAGTCAGGTAAACCATTACCTTAGACAGGGGATACCCGAACAGGATGTCGATTCCAGGATCCTGAGAAGTGCATCGAAATCCAATCCAAAGGTCAACACGGCGATGAAGGGCGCCGCCTATCTGAAACATGGCGGGCGGGTTCTTCTGGTCATCGGTGTATCGGTCTCCATTGCCCGCATCTGGAATGCCGATGAACACGAGCTTCCAAGGGTCATCAGTGAGGAACTTGGCGCGCTTGCAGGCGGAGGCATTGGCGCCGCTATCGGGGCCGGCGCCTGCATCATCTTCGGTGTGACAACTGCCGGTTGGGGACTTTTGGCCTGCGGGGTTGTCGGTGGCGGCCTTGGCAGCTGGCTCGGCAGCGAACTGGGTGGCAACACTGCCGACCGGCTCTTCTACACAGACATGGACATTCCCGAGAGCCAGCACGGTGAAATCATCATCGAAATCCCGTCAGAAAGGATTTACGACCAGCCACCTCCCAGAATGTGTCTGCCTCCCATGGATTAGGGAGCAACGCGCCAAGGTCGTTTCGAGCCTTGGCATTGCCTATGAAACGACTGCCTACAACCATTCGCTTGCAGGCGTGGATGGTAAAGAATCGAATTCAATTGATTTAAGACAATGAGACTGCTGGCCAAACGTTCCTTTGTCGGCGGAGGAGTGACGTATTGGTCTGGCTTTCGATTGGCAGGTTGCAACATCACTCTTTCGATTGATCGCTAGCGACAAGGCTGAACGGTATGTCTGGTATTTTATGCATTGCCCTGAACCCGACGATTGACGTTTCCTGTGATGCGGAGCGGGTCAAGTCGATGCACAAGACGCGCACATCCAACCAGCGTCAGGACCCCGGCGGCGGCGGAGTCAATGTTGCACGCGTTGTGGCCGAGCTTGGCGGAAAACCGGAAATTGCCTATTTCTCAGGCGGCGAAACCGGCGTTCTGCTGGATGAGTTTTTGAAACGCACACAGATCGACCTGCACGCCTTTCCGATGCAGCACCCCGTGCGGCTGGCTTTTGCGGTCCATGAGGAAAGTTCCGGCGTCGAATACCGCTTCGTGCCGGAAGGACCGGAAGTCAGCGCGGAGGAACTGGCACCGCTGCTATCGTATGTTGCGCAGACGGATGCCGACTATGTGGTGGCAAGCGGTTCGCTTCCGCGCGGGGCGCCTGACAGCACCTATGCCGACATGATGGATGCGCTGGAGGGCAAGGGCGTCCGGTTCGTTGTCGACACCTCCGGCATGGCACTCAAGGCCGCATTGGATCGGGGCGGTGTCTTTCTGGTCAAGCCCAGCATCGGCGAACTGGAGACGCTTTCCGGCAGGTCGCTGGACGAGCAGGGTGCACGCGAATTTGCCAGCGATCTCGTGGAACGAGGGGCGGCCGAAAACGTTGCCGTCACCCTCGGCACGAAGGGCGCCTTGTTGGTCAGTGCAAAGCGGATCCTGCGTGTGCCCGCTCTTCATGTCGCCGCGAAATCAGCCGTCGGCGCCGGCGACAGCTTTGTCGGCGCGATGATCTGGGCTCTTTCCGCGGGGCGCGAGATAGACGAGGCGTTCCGCCTGGGCGTCGCTGCCGGTGCAGCAGCTGCCCTGACCTCCGGCACCGAACTCTGCCGCAGGGCCGACGTCCTGTCGCTCTACGAAAGCGATCTCGCCGAACGACGGCACAGCCTTCGGGAGCATTGAAAGCCCGCCCAACAGTCGCGAGGAGGACATTCTCAGCTCGTGAAGGCCCGAAGAGCCGGTTTGCCGGAACAGCTTCGGTGACGAAACAACTGGTAAACGCAGCTCAGCCAGTAGCTACAGGCTTCCAGATTGAGAGACGATCAACGAATTTTCGAGAGGAAGACCCTGGCGCTCGTTTATGGGGCCGTAGCAGGCTTTATGCTCGTTTTGCCCGCATCGGAAGAGGGCCGATCTGATTGGATGAGACATATGTCAGTATACACGATTTACGCAGACCGGAGTGAAGACGAGAAGTCCGGGAACTACGGGTTTGAAAACCAGACTCTCGACGGCGACTTCAATACTGCCTTTCCGATAGGGATTGAATTCAATCCCGTTGCCAAAGCTGCCCTCCTAGATGATGGGACTTTGTTGCAGCAAAGCGCGGCATACCAGGGGGTTCCTGTTGACATGTCCGGGCTGCCCAAAAAGGTTCGCTGGGGAGGTGGCAAGAGGAAGCTGGCGGACCTGTTGAAGACGGCGGACCATTTCCTTGTAAGCGGAAAATTGCGCGACGTTATTGAAGCTTTGGAACCTGGTGTCCACCAGTTTCAGTCTGGGGAAGTGATCTGGAACAACGACACTCATGCGGCGAGCTACTTCTGGTTCAACATCTGCAACCGTTTGGATGGAATGGACAAAGAGAACACGACGCACTCGTATAACGAGCGGATCGGCAAATGGAGCTTTGTTGAAGGTCGCAGATATGTAGTGAATCTGCATCAAACAGCAGGCAAGCACATTTGGATAGATAGTCGTGTCCCAAATAGCTCGGTTTTTGTTTCTGAGGACTTCAAGAATGCGATGGCAGCGGCGGGTGTTGCTGGCGTTGGATTTAGTTTAATCGAAGTGGTTTGAAGAGGTCGTAATTGAGATACCGAGGGCATGCTCAAAATGGCTTTGATCCGAGCGATGCAAACGGAATAACTAAGCCTGTCACTTGAATTGGCCTGACCTGATCCCCTGAAAAGCTCGCGTTTTGAGCTTAGTCTGTTTCCAATTGGCGGACACAGAAAATGAAGCGATCCAGTGAGTCTGAGGAACAGGTAATTGGCATTTTAAGGAACATCAGGCGCGCATTCGGCTGCCGAGCTATGCCGCGAGTATGGCGTCAGCAATACAACCCTTTCCAAGTAGCGCTCGAAGTACGGCGGCATGGAGCAGTCTTGCGCCGCATAGTCGTCAGGTAACATTCCTCGCGAATGCTGTTCACGCTCGACGTCTACAAACTGTTTGAAATTCTGGCTGATATTTTCGGAGAGTGCTCAATCACGTTCGAGCCAATGAGTGACAGCAAGAAAAACGAGAACGTAGAAAACAGATGTTTGCAGGAAGGGATGAAATAAGGTGTTCGAACTGACTCTATCTTTGTGACTGGAACAATGTACAAGGCCGTCACCGATAAATGAACAGCTCTGTTTGAACTTGTTTTTCCCTGAAATTCCTTGCGTCAATCAGACGACCGTCAACGGCACATCCTGGTCGGCCAGGTCGCAAAAAGTTAGAACGGCGGCTCCACGAGGTAGTTCTGATTGATGTCCTGAGAAAATGAAAACGCCTCGAAACCCAAACTGAAGTCATCCCTTAGCTTCTCGCAAAGACTTCTGATCACGGATTCCAGATTTTCGACGCCGAACGGAATGCTAATTCCAACGCCAGGTTCGCGTGTTCCGCACGAACGCGCAAACTGAAAGAACAGCAGGGAAATATTTTGAGGCTTCATCAGGCCCTGGCAGCCGACAATTTTTTCAGTTGGTCCGTCCACGTCCTCGCAAGACAGGGTCATACCGTATTTTTCGGAAACATCCGCGATATCAAGGTCTATGGCAAAGTAGCACTCATACCTGAGACTGAAATCGACTTGATGTGCGGTGATTGACAAGTTTGTCATTTTGCTGCGCTCGGGATCAGGATCGAGAATTCAAGGGTTGCAGGAAAAGCATCATCTTTTCAACGGCATTCAAAGGTTCAGGGGGGCTGTAGATACTCAAGACGCTTTTGGCAGTCTCGTCTTGCGGCAGCTGGCGAGAAAGGGGGGTGTTTGATCATCTGCCGCAGTGGAAGAGGCTCTCCTGCCATTCACAAACCAATTCGTTGACCGATGGTGGACTATCGACATGCTGAAGCACTCCTGAAAACTTTTGGTTGCGCGATATCGAAATTCGCGCTCTCCTAGGTTGCGCCTTTTGTTGGGGAAGGTTGGGTTTGCCTGTGATTGGCACCCTTGCGCTAACGGGGGGATAAGCCAGTGCAGAATATCTACGGCCAGTCATCACATCGTCCTTACCCCAGCAGCTACCGCACAGGCTGGTTGCCGGAACCCGGGAGCGAGAGCTGGGCGCAGTTTCATGATGAAGTTGCGCAAGCGGTTGCCGAACTGGACGTCGCGCTGGACCCGACTGTCCAGGACCTTCTGGACTTTTTGACAGGTGACCCGATCGTTGCCTATCTGATGGCATCGGCCTGCCGCCAGAATACGACTATGCGCAACACCCCGGATCTGGACACCGACGGTGTGCCGATCCCTGCCATTCCGGATGCACAGTATTTTGCCTATGTCTGCAATTTCCTGCTGACCTGGTGGCCGCACTACATCAACGATGACCTTGTTGGCCTGCCGTTTTCCGGTTTCACGGTCGGCATTGACCCGACCCTGTCGGGTTCCCAGTTGCTGGGCTTGCCGCAATTCAATGAAAAGATGGCGGCCGTTTTGAACAAATGGCACCAGTTCCTCGGAACGGCTGCCTCAGCACAGGGGTTCGCGGTCGAGGGAGAACAGTGGCTATCGCCGAAGGCCAAGGCGTCCTATCAGTTCGATCTGTGGCAGAAAGACAGCCCGACGCTGCCATACTGGTCTTCCTGGAATTCCTTTTTCACCCGCCAGTTCAAGGATCCTGCGGTTTCGCGCCCCATCGCAGGCAAGGCATCCAACCAGATCGTCAACTGCCCGAACGACGGATCCCTGTTCCGCTGGGACTGGAATGTCGCAGCGGACAATACCTTCTGGTTCAAGGACATGAACTATTCGCTGCGGGACATCCTGAGTTCCACAGATCCTGCCCAGCAGGCGGTGATCGACCAGCATAATCTCGTCGACATGTTTGACGGCGGATATGTTTTTCAGACGTATCTCAATCCCTATAATTTTCACCGGTGGTGGGTTCCGGTCAACGGCACGGTCCTGTTCGATCCGCTCTGCATTCCGGGCGCCTATTTCAATAAACTGGTTCTGCCCGACTTTGGAGGGGCAACGACGGCTTCTCTGCCATATCTGACCGAAGTCAACGCGCGCGGTCTGATCGTGTTTGAAACGCCGGACTATGGCCGTGTCTGCTGCATACCGCTTGGCATGAGCGAAGTGTCGACCATCACCTTCAACAGTCAGATGACGGCCGGCGCCACTGTCAACAAGGGCCAGGAAATGGGCATGTTCAACTATGGCGGCTCTTCCTTTGTCATCATCTATGAGAACCTTCCGGACAGGCAGCTCGTCTTCATGAATGCGGATGGCATGCACTATCCGCAGCGTCCGGATACGGCCACCAGCAGTGCAGGGGCCGGCGGCTACGTCACCAATATCGGGTCGCAGATCGGCGTCTGGTATTCGCGCTGAGCCGGGAAGGGGCAGTTCAATGTGTACAACGATGATTATCACCAAGGGTGCCTGCGCCGATGGCGCCATGCGGGTAACCCATTCCGACGACAATGAACTGTCGGACCAGCGCATGATCTTTGTGCCGGCGCAATCTCACGCCGCGGGGGCGGCACGCGCGCTTGTTGCCGGCACCAATGATGCCTATCCGCGTCTCGTCAGCAGCCAGCGCGGACCGAACTACGAGCTGGAGGGCTATCCAGACACACCGGCCATCGGGCATATCCCTCAGGTGCCTGAGACCTTTGCCTATTTCGACGGCAGCTACGGCATCATGAACGAACACAATCTGATGTTTGGCGAATGCACCAACGGTGCGAAGTACCAGCCGGATTTTGTGTCTCAGGACGCAGCAAAAGCGTCCGGCAAACAATGCCGCCTTTTTTACAGTGCGGAGTTGTCCCGCATCGCGCTGGAGCGCTGCACCAGGGCCCGGGAAGCCGTTGAGCTCATGGGCCGCCTGCTTGACGAATATGGCTACTTCTCGACCGGGGAGACTCTGCTGGTGGGCGATGAGGACGAAGCCTGGGTCTTTGAAATGTGCGCGTTGCCGGACGAGACCTATCATTCGGCCTGGGCGGCACAGCGTGTTCTGGATGGTCATCTGTTCGTCGCTGCCAATGAGTTCCGGATCCGCACATTGGAAAAGGGAAATCCGGACCAGCTCTGGTCACCGTTGCTGGAGCCGGGGGCAGAAAAAGCTGGCTGGTGGAAACCCTCTGATGGTCCGATCGACTGGCTGCCAACAGTCAGCGACGGGGAATATTCACATCCCTATTATTCCCTGAGGCGCGTCTGGCGGGTGTTCGACCGGGCCAATCCGGATCTTGGTCTTAGCCCCTGGGTGAATGGTGGTGGATATACCAAGGACTATCCCTTTTCCGCACCGCCACAACATCCGCTCGAACGGCGTGAGATATTCGATCTTTATCGCGATCATTACGAAGGTACGGAATTCGACCTGACCAAGGGCGTTGCAGCCGGTCCCTATGGCGACCCGCACCGGTTCATCGGCCCATATGACGGTGCCCAGAACAACGTTTCGCACGAAAAACTTTATGGCGCCTGGGAGCGATCGATTTCCGTATTCTACCAGGGATACCTGACGGTTTGCGAAATCCGCCCGGATGCACCTGAGCTGACAAAGGGCATCTGCTGGTTTGGGCCTGATGTGGCCTATACAACCTGCTTTGCGCCATTTCCGGCCAGGATGCTCGACCTTCCGCAGCTCTACCAGTCCGGGGATCCGCAAGTCTTCAGCCGGAACAGTGCATGGTGGGCATTCGATTTTGTCGGCAACTGGTCGCGCCTCAACTTTCAGCGCATGTGTGGGTCGGATATACGTCCTCTCCAGGCCGAGCTGGAGTGTCAGGGCGAACAGGCGCTCTTGACCTGGGACGAGCAGGCTCAAGGGGCCGATCCCGCCTGGTTGACCGATGTGGCAACGGATTACGCTAATGGCGTCGTCCACGCATGGTGGCAACTGGCAGACCGTCTGATCGCCAAATATTCCGACGGTTACATAAACGGGTCGGTCAACAGGCCGCAAAACACACCAGCCGTTCCCATTGGTTATCCGTCAGAGTGGCTTGGCATGACGAATTATCCGGAGGGGCCGACAAGCTACGACATGAAGTTCTAAAAAAGCAGAATTCATGACTGACCATGCAGAAAAACGTGTTGCGCCGCAGTGTTCAACAATCATTGGTTCTTGTTAAACCTACCTATCTAGATTTTATGAATTGTGATCGAGGCAGACCGCCCGACCTGCACATGAAACGCGAGAAAAAGTCGCTATTCCGGTGGTTTTCCGAATTGGTTGTTTTGATAAAGAAGCTGGCGAGTCACAAATACTAAAATCAGGTTGCTGAGTGTACGCAAGGAACTCTCTAACTAATTATATTGAATTGTAAATATGGAAAACTCTGCCTATGGTGGTGAGTGTGGTGTTTCCGATCGTGTCGCTTCAGGCCAGGGATGGGAGGCGTATGTGATAAGTGAGGCCCATTGTTTTGACTGCATTCAATTGGGCGACCTTTATTTTCACCTAGACCAAAGCAGGCTGTTTGACAGTCGTGGCCAAGAAGTTTCTCTGCGTCCACAGTCAGCCCTAGTGCTGCGAATTCTGGCAGAAAATCGGGGTTCTGTTGTTCCCAAGAGCCGATTGATAGAGGAAGTCTGGCCACATGTGAACGTCACGGATGACAGCCTTACACAGTGCATTGCGGACATCAGACGGACAATAGGCGACACGAAGCGCGTTGTCCTGCAAACCGTTCCCAAGATCGGATTTGTGCTGAAGGCGCCGCTCTGTCAAAAGCCCGCTACAGCGGTACTCGAGGTGAGCAGAAGCGCCTACGTTTGCATTCAGTTGGCGCAAGGGACTGGCATCCGGGGGGGGCATACGGAGCAAGCCGGTCACCAGTTCAGAAAAGAACTGACACATGACCTGGGTCCTTTTCCGGAAGGCAGAATTGTCGCGGCAACCTCGCAGGCAACTTTCCTGGAATTCGCAAATGTATCTGATGCCCTGAAGTTCGCACTGAGCGTCAGCGGAGAGCCGGAAAGCCGGTTTGCAGGTGTTCCACCCCTGTACCGTGTCGGAGTTGATCTCGGTCTCCTTACCGGCGGGACAAGGCATGAACCGGATTATGTCAACGGAACGCAAGCCCTACAGCTTTGCAACTCCGCCGAGGCCGGGCAGATCGCCGTTTCAATCGGCGTTCGTGACGTCTCAAATGCCGATCCGAGCTTCGATTTTGAGGACCTTGGAGACAAACTGGATGGGAACACCGGCGGCTGGATCCGCGTGTTCCGGGCCATGAAGAGAGCGACACCGGGGGCTTCATATTCCGAGATACCTCAGTTGTCAGAGGATGATTTGCTTCCCACGATTGCCGTTGTTCCGTTCAGCATTCGGAACCAGCCACCTGTGAACCCGGTCCTGGGAGAAATCGTCGCGGACGATATCATTTCATGTCTGTCCCGTTCCAACGAAGTGAATGTGACATCACGTTTGTCGACCGGCGTTTTCAGACAACGAAATGCAGATCTATCGGTAATCGGGGAAACACTTGGCGCCGATTTCGTCCTGTCCGGATCCTATCTGGAGAAGGGTGACGACGTATTGCTCGTGTTTGAATTTTCTGAAGTCAGATCAGGCAAGGTGCTTTGGTCAAATCGATCGGAAACTAGCCTTTCCGCGTTGCTTCAGGATATCGATCTGGCCAACGAAATCGCGCTGCAAGTTACAAAAACGATTTCAATCAGAGAAATCCGCCGCGCGCGAACCACACCACTACGCACGTTGCAAAGTTACTCGCTGCTCAGCGGCGCGGTAGGTCTCATGCATCGGCTGCTGCCGACTGATTTTGAAATGGCCGGTGATTTGTTGGGAGAACTGATTGAGCGAGCCCCAAACCAGCCTCTACCTTTGTCCTGGATGGCGCGTTGGCATGTGTTGCGTGTTCAACAGGGATGGTCGGACACGCCGCATCACGAGGGGAAGCGGGCTCTGGATCTTTGTGAGCGTGCGCTTCTGATCGATCCGGAGAACACCCTTGCGCTGACAAATGAAGGCTTGGTCCTCACCAATCTGCTTCACCGCCTGGACGAAGCGGAAGACCGCTACAATACAGCGCTCGAATTCAACCCGAATGATGCGAACGGCCGCCTTTTGCGGGGAACGTTATACGCCTTTCAGGGCCTTGGGGAAAAAGCGAAGCGCGATGCCGAGCGCGCCTTGCACCTGTCGCCGATCGACCCGCACAGGTTCTTTTTTCTGTCACTTGCAGCAGGGGCAAACCTTGCCGCCGAGAACCACGAACGGGCGCTTGATCTGGCCAATGCATCGCTACGTCTCAATCGGGCGCATACCTCAACGCTCCGGGTGAAAGTTGTTGCCCACATGCGACTGGATCAGATCCGGAAGGCGCAGGAAACAGTAGGAGAGCTCCTGAAACTGCAGCCGGGTTTTCGAGTGCGCGACTGGCTGAAAAACTCGCCAAGTGCGCGCTACAGCATTGGTCAGGAAATTGCGCGCTCGCTTCGTGACGCAGGCGTACCGGAGTAATTGCACGATCAAAACTGGGGGAGGAACTGAAAATGCGACCAACACAAAGCGGATCTCCAGAAGCGGGTTTTGCCGGCTTCGCGGGTTTTGCGGGGTTTGCAGGTTTTGCAGGCTTTGCGGGATTTGGGAACTATCCCCTTGCGGAAAGCCCGATTGCCGCCGAAGCGCTCATGACCAATCGGGATGGGATCGTCGGTGCCCCGCTGGCTTTCGATCCGCATGTGGTGCCAGGCGTTCCCAACGATCCTCAGAACCTGAAGCGGCTTTCTCCGTCTGTCCGGGGCAGCCTCTTCATGTTTGAACTGGCGACACGGGTTGGCTTCACCGCAACAGACGAACCCAACCCGACGGCAAGCCTGTGGCAATTGAATGTGTGCGAAGGCAGTCCGCCAGCGATCACGGCGAAGCCTCTTTTTGAAGCAACTGCACCGACAACGGACCAGTTGAAACAGCAATTGTCCTACCTCATGTCCTATGGCGATCTGCGCCAGGACAGAGCGGCCGAAATTCTCACACAACTGGCGTCACCGACACCTTTCCTGGCGTCGGTCGCCTATATGGATCCGGCGCGAACACCCTTCACCTGGGAACTGCTTCAGGTCGCCCAACGATTTGCAAATTTCAGCGTGATGCGGGTGAAATATGCACTCGCCGTCAAGCGCCCGATCGAGTTCTCGCCGCAGGTTCAACCGATGATCCCAACGCCGGACCACGCGACCCTGCCGAGCGGACACGCGACCGAGGCCTTCATGCTGGCCCGTGTTTTATGGAAGGTTCTGAGAGCTTCCGGCACACCACAATATCAGCAGGATGGTGTCTGGGGTGAAATGGTGATGCGCCTGGCCTCCAGAGTTGCCATCAACCGAACCGTTGCCGGGGTTCATTTTCCGATCGACAGTGCCGCCGGCGCCAGTTTGGGCCTGACCCTCGCAGAGTTCCTGCACCAGCATTGTGATGACACATATGGGCTTCAGACGAGCGCAACTTTCGTCGGTCCGAACTATGACGCCGAGGCAGATTTTGACTGGCACCTGCTCTATGACGCCCGAGACGACAGGCAAACCAGGATTGCAGGTCCCGTGTCTGACCCGTGGGCAACGACCGAGCGCATAGAAGTGCCACCTTCAGAGGACCAATCACCACCGCTCGCCTGGCTTTGGGAGAAGGCAGTTTCCGAATGGCGTGACCTGAAACGCTGACGGTAAGTCAGCGATTTCTGAGCTACATCCAAAGGAGACAGCCATGACCCTTCACTGGGTGGAAGTGCCCTACAAGAACGTAACCGACGACGTGACCGATTTCAGGCTCTCAATGGGGTCAGATTTCTATCCTGCGCCCGTTGACGAGATCTGGTGGTCGGCGACGATTGATCTTCGAAACACGAGTATCGACACGTTCGAACACCTGGCGAATACCGCAGTCGCGGATGCATTGTTGATCCCGAATGACTATGATCCGGCAGAGCAGGCAGCTGTTCTTGCCGATCAGCTGGTGACGATCTACGCACGCACACCTCTTCTTGACCAGATCAACCAGGATGGCGCGCAATTCGGCGTGGCCTCCATGGTCCTGGGAGCGATCGTCCCGGAAGAAAACCTGAATTTTTTCGCGCCGGACGTGCTCGAACCTGAGGAGCTGATTCACGTAGAAGACGGCTCGGTGATTACGGCCGTGATTGATGACGGAATTGCCTTTGCAAACAATCTCTTCCGCAGTTCGAACACAACAACGCGGGTCGAACACGTCAGCATACTGGCTGCAAAACCGGGTTCCGGCGGGCAGCGGGTCAGCGTCGGCAGTGCCTTGAACAGGAGGCAGATCAACAGACTGCTCAATGCCTGTACTTTCTGCGGATTGCTGGATGAGGAGCAGTTCTATCGCGAGGCCGGCCTCATTGATTTCTACGACAAGACGTTTTCAACCGCGGCACTTCGAAAGTCTCACGGCACGCATGCAATGGGCCTGGCAACCGGTTTTGCCATGCAGGAAGCGCCCGCAAACAGGCCGATTATCTGCGCGATCCTGCCGTCTCAAGTCACGGAAGATGTTTCGGGGCAGAACCTCTTCCCAAGCCTCAAGCTTGCTCTGAAGCGGCTTCAACGGCAAGCGTCCCGGTTCCGTTTGCCCAATGGCGAACGTCCCCCGGTCGTGTTCAATTTCAGCTACGGAAATTTTTCCGGACCACATGATGGCACCGGAATGATCGACCGGCTGCTTGAACGGTTCTTCGGCGATCCGACAAAACAGATCAGCCGGATTGTGCTGCCCGCGGGAAACGCCAATCTGACGCAAACGCATGCCCGAATGGAATTTCAGAAAAACACACCGGACTGGACCCATCATCTGGATCTCATGCTGCAACCGGATGACCGGACTGCCAGCTACGTAGAAATTTGGATGCCCTTTAGTCGACAGGTGCCGGCTCCTAAACTGGCCAGTGTTCGCGTCACGACCCCGGGAGGGCTGCAAAGCGGACCGGTCGCGGTTTCCGGAAGAACCTATCAGAAGCTGGTGGACGACAAGGGCAATGAACTCGCCCGCTTGGTCTACAAGCTGATGCCCGCACCGACCGGCCGAGGACTGGTAACGCTCTGCATCAATCCATCCGCAAGCCTCAACGAAACGGCGCTGGCCCCATCCGGCAGCTGGAAGATAAGCGTTGCTCCTGAAGAGATGGCAACGGATCAAGTCATTGATGTCTGGGTGGTTCGAGACGGAACTTTGCCTGGGTTTCCGCCAGGAGGCCGGCAGGCCTATTTCAACAATCCTTGTTACAGGAAATTCGACGCCCTCGGAGGGCCTCTTGCGGTTGATCCTGCCGGTTCGCTCTGCCCGGTCCGGCGGGCCGGGTCTCTCAGCGGGTATGCCTGCGGGGTGTCTCCGCTCGTGATTGGTGCCCTGACACAAAGCAATGGATTGCTGTCTGACTATTCCGCAGCAGGCCCCATCACGCCGGCTCGAGACCACAGCGATGCAAACCGGTATGGCCCCGATGCGACCGCCAGAGGTGACGACAGCCCTGTTCTGCGCGGCGTTCTGAGCGCAGGGTCAAGAAGCGGCACGCTGGTGCGGCAAAACGGAACGAGTGTCTCTGCACCGAGAGTTGCCAGGTTCACCGCAGATGGACTTGAAAGGGGGGCACATGCTGACCGTGCCTGGATCTGGTCCCAGGCAGAACAGCAGGACCACAGGTTCCCGGGTCACAAACCCCGCAAGACGCGAACCGGCGGAGGTCGACTGGATATTCCTGTTCGGTTTGGAAGCCGCAAATACACAGAATAGGCCATGCAAGATGCCGGTCCTGAAGCAAACAGATTTCAGCAAAGCATCACCAAATTTCAGCTTTTTTTAGGGTCGCTTTCAGGACTTTCAGGGTTCCCCCTTGTCACTTTTTGTCTGTCGCAAGCGTGGTTCGACCACGCCCGGAAACGCGGCAGACAAGCATCGCAGCACAATCGCTGCAGGAGGGAAATCATGAACTACGAAACGACGATTACGGCCGAACTCAGCCCAAATCAGAGATACTGGGAACAGGGGCTGAAATACTTCGAAAAACAGGAGACGCCCCAGGTCGCGATGCAAAATCTCTGGGACGATCTGCCGCCACCGGGCAATCTGGACCTTCTGGCCACCATCATCGGCAATCTCTACGCTGACTATTTCTGGAGCGGCCTTCAGCTGGATGTTGAGAAACTGGCGGTCATGATGAACGCGAGCCTTGGCATCAATATCAGCGACTGCCGGAAATCCGCAGGAGTTGCCTACCGCAACTGGTATGGACTGCTGGTGCGTGCGAATTTCGGCAATGACGGCAGCATTCCGAAAAACGGGTCCACGACCGAAAGTCCGGACGTCATTGTGAACGGCCTTTCACAGCTGACACCGAGACGGCTGATCGAACTGTGGAACCAGACCCAATGGGGCCCGGAGCCTGGTCTGAAGAACTACACCTATGCGCGTGCCCAGAGCAAAGGTATCGAGGTTCCGATCAAGAAGCCGCAAATCCGCATGTTCTACACGGACAATGGCTTCAATCCGCCGCCCAGTTCTTGGATAAAGATGTACACCTATGACGACAAGGCGCAGATCTCGGACCTTGTGAACATCAATGGTGATACGAAGCTTGGACCTGGCGACCGGTCCGCCAACAACGATCCGTTTGGCTTCACGCCACAGGGGGCAGGGCACTTTTGCGTTATTGCCTGTGCGGTGACGGAATTCTTCTCCAACAATCCCCCGACCAACGTCAGCAACTGGAACAGCGCGACCTGGCTTCGCTACAACGGCGCGGCCGGTTGGCACAATCTGAACGTCTCTGAGACGGGCGAAGAGCTACTCAAGTTCTACAATCCGGACGATACGCCCCAGCGGTTCCGGTTTGTTGCTCATTGCCGCAAGCTCCCGGTCGGTTCCGAGGTGACAATGGAAGCTTCGGATGTGTCGCTTTCGTCTGGAGCGACCATCGAAGGCGCATACCAGGAAGTTGTTGCCGAGGTGGAAGTGCCCGCGCATTACGAAGGCGCGATGAAGGTGACGTTCCCGAAACTGCCGGACGATGCATCAATCGACTGGCAGCTGCACTGGCGGCTCCCGCCGGGGCATGAGAACCATCTTCAAGCGATGGCCTGGGCAGCGGACGGTGCCGCCGGCGTGCTCGATGGTGATGCACTGATCAACCTGGGCAGCACCGCGTTTGTCGGTTCGATGGATTGATATCCGCCACATGAGAAGACTGCCTGCATCGCCAAGGAAAGGGCGGTGCAGGCAGTCGCCTTTGGTTCAAGAACGATAATCATGGGACTTGCCATGGATGCACCTTTCCGAGCCGACACTGTTGACGAGAAGTACTGGCAAACGGCGCTGGACTGCTTCAACGCCGGCAAGAGCGCGGAGCAAGCAGCCAAGACGGTTTGGTCCCAATGGACACCTGAGAGAAACGTCGCCGCGCTGGCAACCATTATTGGTGCTCTGTACGCCGATACCTATTGGAGTGGTGTCAAGATGCGCCCCGGTAAACTGGGCGGCGACCTGAGCAGCGCAACGGGTCTTCAGCGGGCGCTGTGCACCGCTGCCGCGCGCAAGGCCTTTGCCACCTGGTCGGGTCTCTATCTTCGTCCAAACATGAGTGGCAACGGCGAAATTCCAAAACAGGGCGATATGACGGAAAGCCCGGATTCGCTTGCCGGGAGTGTCGCGATCAGTCCCGAGCGGCTGATCAAGAACTGGAATGTTATGGATTGGGGACCCTTGGGCCTGAAAAGCTACGCCTACGGCCGGGCGCAAAGCACCAATATCGGCGTGCCGATTTCGTCTCCAACATTGAGCATGTTCTATGCCGATGCCGCGATAAATCCGCCACCCTCCAGTTGGGTTCGGCTCTACACGTCCGCCGGAAACAACACAAAATCGTTCCTGGTCGATGTAAACTCCAAACCGACCATTTCTCCAACATTTCGATGTGCGAATATCGACGCCTTTGAATTCGCCCCTGACGGGCGGGGGCCTTACTCTCTCATCGCCCTGGCATCGACCGAGTTTTTTAAGAACGATCCTTTCGAGATCCGAAGCAATTGGTCTCAGGCTCAATGGCTCAGCAACAATGGCGCCGCCGGCTGGCGCACAATCTCGCTTCAGCCCGCAGGTGGAACACAGCAGTTCCTGTTCTATAATTTCGACAACAGCTGGGAAGTTTTCGAGTTCAAGCTGTGCGCCGAGAATCTACCCTTCGGTTCGAAAGTCCGACTGGACGCTATCGGCCTTTCCTCGGTGAGCGTGGCAACAATCCGCCAGCCAACACAGCATGTCTCCCTGCGTGTGAAGGTTCCGCCGGACTATCTCGGGGCATTGGTTGTTGGTTTTCCGGAGCTGCTGGAAGGCGCAAAGCTGACTATCCGCCTACACTGGACATTACCGTCAGGCCACGCGCTTCGCAGAAAGGCGGTGAAAATTGCCGCGCTGGACAGCCACGGAAACCTTCAGCTTATGCTCGGGGCGCTCGATTTGTGAGAGAATGAGGCGGAAAGTGATTACAAATCTGCGTTGCCAACGAACACTTGATCCGGACTTTGGAATAAGAAAATCCGGACCAAAACTTGGTCGTCTTTTGACTTGGTCGGTAAACGGTTTCCTTGCATTTTGAGCGCATACACCGCGGCGTTGCCAGTTCTCCACTCAAAAGGACTGCGGGATAAGCGGTGAGGCCTGGGGAGGGATGGGAAGCGGCTCGAGCTTGACACCTTGTTCCCTTCCGAAGACCAGGAGCCAGGTCAGCGTGAGTTAGCGATGCCTGTGGAGATATTCCGCCCAACCGGTCTTCTTGTTGAAGTCAAGTTCCCGATAAGTCGCCAAATCCTTGTAGAGATTCCGTTTATTGGCTGGAAACCAGAACGCCAGTCCGTTGGC
Organism: Roseibium sp.; assembly: GCF_965233565.1. GTDB lineage: Bacteria > Pseudomonadota > Alphaproteobacteria > Rhizobiales > Stappiaceae > Roseibium. The sequence goes on from NZ_OZ247494.1 coordinate 47,531, forward strand.
ATCCGGGACGGTCTGGCCTAGGGCAACCGAGTGTACAAGCGCCTTATCGAACGCTTCCTCGATCGCTTTTGCGGCGGAAACAACTTCATTGTTCGAAGCGACCTTTTGCAAGTTCCGCACAAAATCCTTCAGATCGTAGGAATCAACCACATCGAAGGACTGGCTGGTTGCGCGGGCCCTGTCTGTTTCCCAGAATGCCTCCGCAGGTAGCTTTCGAAGGATATCGACCAGTTCCCTGAACTTGTCGGTCATGGAGTGGTCTGTGTGAAACGCGCCCAGCGTACAGGGATGCTGCCAGGTTTGCCCGGCATAGCTTTCACCAAATGCCTCTACAGCCTGGTAGGCCCAGTCAGCAGCCGACCTCGGCGGAGAGGCACTCATCTTACTGAACCAAAGCTGGTAATCCCAACCGTCGCCCGGCTCAAGGTCCTCCGAACCAACAATACACTCGGCATAGGGGCTCAGTTGCTCCGTAACTTCGATCATCCCGTTGAGGCAGGTGTCTGAAAAAATCATATCGACTTTCTGACGCCGTCCGGCCCGGCTGAATGCAGCCTTGAGCATCCCTCCAGCTTCCAGATTGGTGAGCACGCCTCCATTGGTGTCGTCATGAAGCATGGCCCGAATATTTGGATTTGCCGCGACCTTGGCACGAGGAAAAAACAAATGCCGCGCGGGTTGCGAGCGCGTCCGAAACCTCCGTGGCACACGGTTCAGTCGTCTTTCGAGCACCGTTTGATCGGCGTCGAATTCATCGAACGTTCCGGAGCCATGGTCCCAAAATCCAATCGCGATATGGTCGCAGTCCGCGTAGGTCAGTAGCGCGCGAGCGACAAAGTCCGCGAGAACCTCGGGATCTCCAGTGTCAATTTCGCCGACGTCCTCGATGTGGCGAATGCCATTTTCCTGGGTTACTTCCCAAATGCTGGCGGGCCGATCTTCAAGATCGGCAAGCGCGAGGACTGCAAATGTGCCTGAGTTGCCGGCAACAATCTCCTGCAGGTCTTCTTCAACATAGGAACTGAGATTGTTGTCGCCGCCGAACAACTCGATGACAACATGGGTGGGGTTCTTCAAAGAGACATTATAGGGTTGCATATCGGCTCTCCTAATTGGCGCTGGAAGTCAACAGAACGTCGGAAAAACGCTCGAGCAGTCGAGACGGAAGCTCGAGCACTGGCGAAACGAAATTGCCGTATTGAAACAGAAACTCAGATCGCTTCGATTGGTTGTTTGATCCCCGAAAAGGGAGGCGCGAAGATCCCGCGCCCCAAGTTTTGGGAGGTTAGTACTTCAGGTTGAAGGTGAGTTTGGCAAGGTCCTGGAAAACCGGGTTCTGACGAGTCGTCCCCCGGGTGTAGTTGAGACCGAACGAGGTTCGTCCCTCAGCGTCGAGCAGGAGCTTGAGTTCGCTTTCCCAAAGATAGGCGTCTTCTCCATCGACGGCATTCCAGAAGGCGTTTACGCCCGAATTCAGGACGACACCGTTCTCCCAAAGTGTTCTGTCGCTGTATTCAAGGCCAAGAAAACCACCGAACCAGGCGTAGTCGCCTTGAGACAGTGCAGTCGACCCGGCATTGTCTACATGGAACAGGTCGAAAGTGCTCTTTGCCCTAATGACGAAATCGGTTTTTGCGTCTTTGCCCCTCGTGTAGGCATTGAGCAACCAGTCCGAGTTTTGGGGAACAAGCGAGACCTGCACACCGTAAGCGCCGCTGTCAAATCCCAGGTCTGACTGGTAGTAGCCTGCAGTTGCGACGGCCAGACGTTCAAGAGGGCCTCCTCCAAACAACCAATCGACCTTTAATCCACCGCGAATGTAACCTTCGTCATCAGCGTCAGTTTCGAAAGTGCCGTTGCCTTCACCAAAGGCGCTCACGGCCAGGTCGACGAGACGAAACTGCTGCCGGTTACCGTCCCGGTTCGGCTGGAAAGTGCGAGCCGGCAATAGGACCAGACCGATGCCGCCGTCAATTTCGACCGTTGTGAGATTTGCCTTCCGGTCTTGGGTCAGTGTGAAAGACGCGCCGTCTGATTTCGGACGCAGGCCTTCGCATTCCGCGAGCGGCAGATCGATGACGTTCTTACGCAGAAAGACCCGTTGTTCGAAATTGCAGGAAATGCGCTCAACACTGACACCCAATTCACTGATTGGGATCAGACCGCTTGAAGCATATTCCTCCTGCTTCTGTAAAAGAATCTGGTACCGCCGTGCATCGTTCGCGTCCGGTGAAACTTGTAGAACCCCAAGGTATTCAACAATTTCCGTTCCTGACAGAAACTTGTCACCGTTCCGATCGAAATCTTCAGGCGGTGTCTCCGCAAGAGCTGCTCCGGGGACCGCGGCGATCGCGGCCCCAACAAAGAATTTCATCAGTATTTTCATCTTAAATCTCCAAAATACTGGAACTCGGTTCAGGATCTTTTGGAGTTCAGAACCCTGATGATGTCCTCGCAGATGTGGGCGAAGTCGACGGCCCCGTCGAAATCCGTTTCAAACACCGTTGGCAACCGGATGTCCTCGAAGGCACTGGACCGGTTGATAATTCGGGCAATTACCGCGGCAGCGTTGCCCATCGGAATGAAGGTTCGAAGTTTGTCGCCGATTTCCGCGCCGTCGAAGTCCCTGTCGCTTCTCAGGGCTTCTTGCAAACGGGGCCAGATGTCGGAAATGATCCCGAAGCTTCGTTCCAGTTGAACCTGCCGCCGATGAGAGCGGGCCAGGACATCGGGAGACGGACTTTGGTCCGGTATCCTTGTATTTGCAAAGCCGTCTACAGCAGCAGGTGTAGCGCCCCGGAGCCACTCGTTCGGCCGAAGTTGGACGTCGCGGGGGTCAAAAGGCCAGGGCCACGGCCAGGGCCAGGGTCCGCCCGTTCCGGGCCAGGGATAGGGGAACGGGAGAGGAAAATCCGGGAAATCTGGATAGCTGAGTTCGGCGCCGCTTCTCTGAAGATCCACTCTTTTTGCGTGGCTGCCGTCGTCTCGCAAAGCTTCAGAGCTTTCCATCGCCTCAAACAAGTCCTCGAATGTTGCAAGGCGCACATTCAACTTGTCGAGCACGGTTGTAATATTGCAGGCAATCGAGTGCTCTGCTGCCGGATCCGGGTTACCTTCACCGGCAAAGTGAAGGCCGACGGCGTCCCTGGAGCTTTCATTCAGCCATACCGACCCGCTGTCGCCCCCGGATGACACTTCGACATCATCGGGGTTGCCCGCTTGCAACGGAACAAGCTTGAACCCTTTGATCTCTCGCATCTCTTCAACACCCGGCCGGACTTCATAGTAAAGACGATAAAAGCCTTCACCATCGACGCGGGCCTTGGTCTGACCAGTGGTTCTGCCTGACTTGCACAGTACTTCGCCTAGCTTTGAATCGCGGGCCTTTCCGTTGGCAATGAAGTTTCCAAACTGAAGCGGCAGCCAGGGGCGTCTGCTATCAATCTCCGCGATGGCCGCATCCCCCCCGGTTTCCAGCATCCAGCGGCTCAGTCTTGCAACCTGGTCGCGCACCGGCACGCCGCTGTCGACCTGGCCCGGTTGAAGCACGGGATCGCCGACCTGGGCGTTTGCTCCTGCAAGAACGTGCCAGTTCGACAGAAGAGCCGGTTGCCCGGATCGCTTGTCGATAACAAGCGCTCCGATCGTTCCGGTGCCGCCGTTTACGCGGCCACACGAAAGACCTCCCATCAAATAGGGGCTCCGCGTTCTATGATCTGTTGGCATCGTGGTTCGACTGACACGATACGGACCTTGAATAATGTCGAGCGGAACCCCGTTTATCTCCGCTGGAAACACCTCTGCAGCATCCAGTTCAGCTACTGGCACTTTGGCTACAACGTGAATTCGCGCACAAATTTCGTCCGTCCGCTTGCCAGCGTTCCAACGATATCCAACGTCGAAACCAGTAATGTTCTGACGGTGGCCGAACCGCCGTCTCGCCTCGATCATGGCGGCATCACACTGTTGTCGTGTGGTCTTCTTTGCAGGCATTTTGCAGTCCTCACGAATATGAAAGTCACACCTGCGCAGCGATGCTGTGCAGACGATTGTGATCCGTATGTTGGACAGGTGGCCTGGTCAGGCGCCCAATGAGAAATGTCCAGCGGGATCCAGGAAGAGGGTCATGGACATCCCGTGATTGTTGCGTGATTGCCGGTTGGAAGCAGGTGTGACCCGGGATCAAATGGCGGCGCCAATCGGTTTCGAACGGCCGCTTTGGGGTTGCCCGGCATCAGTCTGAAGGCACGGATAGCGCCAGAAAGCGTTTTGGACGTCCTTGTGTTCTTGCCCTCTTCAGAAACGCTTCTTGTTCCAGCGCTGCCTACCGACTATTTGTCGCTACAGCCTAGAGCGGACCGATGTCTCCTTCATTCACTTCAAGGACGACATCTCTCAGCTTTGTGTTTTTTGCCTGGACGCAGGGAATGCCGATTTCTTCAGAAGTTATGTCGGAAAATGTGAAGTCACCCAGGTTGGCAAAAGGTCCGCTGTCGCGTTGACCTGACAAGGTGTCCGGTGTCTTCGATACGTCGGCTTCCAACAGGTGGGGCAGGGACCTGAAGTGACTGGAGCGCGCCAGAAACCCGTTTGGTGGTGAGGTCGGCAACTGTCTTTCGAATTGAACTCCGAGTTCCCCCTGACCAAGCTCACAGGCAGCCTTCAGACAGGCGTCGTAGATGTCTGGCGAACAGCCATAACCTGTTACCAGCTCCCCGCAGTATTCTGATGCCGCGATGACGGTATTGTGCGGGTTGTTTTCGTTTAGAACCAACAGAAATTCAATCGACGGTTCCCGGGATCGTCTGAGCGAGCTGGCAATTGAAATCAGTCGTTTATCCGGTTGAAGCGCCAGCAAGGGGGCGCCGGACAGGAACCACCGGGCGAGATCGTGTCTTTCAAGACATTCATTGGCCGCGGATATCTGCGCATGAGCCAGTGTTTTTCCGGACGCAAAACCGGTGCTGCTGGACCTGGTCTGATGGTGTCCGGGCTCTACAGAAAGGCTTGTAATGTGTTCGACAGCCTCTCCTAGACAGCGTTCGAATGCCTCATTCGGCGCGACCCCGCTGCCGCCGTAATTTGTCAAGACCCCGGGTCTAGTCCGTCTTTGAGCCCCAAAGAAGTAAAGCCCCGGCATGGTCGGGACGGGCATTGCAAAGAGATTGTCGAGGGTGTCCGCGTGCCTGAGCAGTTTGGACAAGCCTGACCAGACTTTGGTCGCAACGGGTTTTCCTGCATCATCAAGGTAACCTAAAGCTGTCAGAAAGGCTTTCTCAGGCGCGTCTTCGGTTCTCGCATCTTTTCCGTTGAGGCTGTCTTCGAAAAGGTCTGCCACTTTTTTGAAATCGAGAGTTGAAAGCATTTTCGTTTTTGATCCGCGTGTTTCTACAATCACGGTCCAATCACGCCCTTAGGTGGACAACCAATTCAACCCCAAAATCAATTTCTTGGAGTTCTGAAATGGCGAACCCGCAAGACTATCAGTTTGATCTGCCATCCACGCCGCGGCCGGTTCCATCCAAGATCTCCGAAGAGTGGTATCCGGGTATTGCCGCCGTCTGGAAGCACTGTACGTCCAAGCGGATTTGGGACCCAATTCTCGGCATCAAGACAATCGTTATTCATGCAACAGCTGGATGTAACTCACAAGGCGCCGTTGCCGCGATGAATGCCAGAAAAGCCAGCTGGCACTGGCTGGTGCCGGACAAAGACGAAGCTGAACATAAGAAGCTGGTTTGGGCCTGTGCACCAGAGGCCCGGGCTGCATGGCATGTCCGGAATGCTGTTTCGCATCCGAGGGTGAACAGGGGCAAAACCAAGACAAATCATTCGAGTTTGGGAATTAACGTGGTCAATGCGCAGAAAAGCGGCGATGACTTCTCTGAAGAGCAGATCAAGGAGACCGCCAATATTGTCCGCTACTGCTGGGCGAAATACCCGAACCTGCGTCATATCGTTTCCCATGCGCGTCTGGATCCATTGCGAAAGTCCGATCCTGGTGTCTGTTTTCCCTGGTCACATTTTAAGGAACAGGTGCTCGACACGTCCCTGTTTCCCGCAATTTCCAAGGAAGCAGCCAATGCCACGCCGGCCAATCAATTGGGGCCTGATCAATAGGCGCGATTTGGCTGCTCACGCGCTTTATCAGCATTTATAGTAGGGGAGGCAAACATGAGACACGGTCAGTCATTTCCAAATAGTTTTTTTAGTGCCTTGGCGCCACGCCGCGGTCCGTCCGCAATCCAAAACGCCGGGCGGTACTTACCAAAGCTCTTTAATTATGAAGCGGCGGATCTATTTTCGAACGCAGTCGAAAATCACGACAGTTGCAGCAAACTGGAATTGCTGGTCAGGCTGTCAAATACGCTGCATTCGAACGGTGGCCTTCCGGAGGAAGATAGGGGCTCGACCATCAAAGCCGGCTATGTCTACCTTGCGCAGTTCGCCGTCCATGACATGGTCAGCTCAAGTGTCGTTGAAAGACTAACCGACCTTCAGCCGGCAGCAGCACAAAATCTGGAAACCACCGGTCTTGACCTAAGTTCGCTCTATGGTTTGCAGGAAAATGGAACAGTCCAGTTTTTTGAATATGACCCTGATAGTTTGACGCGCGGCAAGTTCAGGATCGGTCGGCTGAACCAGAATTTTAAACCCGAGAACTATCTGCCGGGGCCTGCTGAAGACATTCCACGCATGCCGTTTCATCCCGTTGCCGGCTGTCCAGTCGGATCGAAAAGGTTTGACCCGCTGCTTGCGGATATTCGAAACGCGGACAATTTCATCCTGTCGCAACTGACGCTTCTGTTCATGAAACTTCACAACAAGATTTACGACGGATTGCCGAACAACGGTAATCGGTTTCAGTTGGCGCGCGACCTTACAACCGCGGTCTACCTGACCATCCTTGAAGAGGAGTTGCTCACAGCGCTCTGTCATCCGGACGTAGTTTCCTACTACCGGAACATATCATCTGTAGATCAGCTCCCGGGCGATGCACCTTCCGAATCCTATGCCCTTCCTGTCGAAAGCGTTTTTGCGGGGCTTCGGTTCGGTCACTCGATGGTTCGGATGAGTTACAACTTCAACGACAATTTCAGTGGCTTTCACAACAACAGGGCAACACTGGAAAAATTATTGAATTTGTTCGGATTGAACGAAGACGCGGAAGAGCACCTACCAACAGACAGACGCTGGATCATCGACTGGAGCCTGTTCTTTCCGACTGGCGCTGGCCAGGGCCAAGGTGGGGCCGTGTCGAAAATGTTCAATTTTGCCAACAAGATCATGCCGGCGATGAGCCGGGTTTTGCGGGACCACGACTCCGTAGCGCTGAACTTACCAAATGGGTCCGGGCTTCAGGACGCCAATATCGGACTCGCATTTCGCTCTCTGGCAAAGGGAATTGTCTTTGAATTGCCAACCGGTCAAGCGCTTCACAGGCACCTGGCCGCCGCAACGGGCAGCAACAACAGCATCGTGCCGGCCGACGCCATTTACGAAATGCTGATGCAGACGGCGCCTTTCAACATCAACAGCGGTGCCGACAAGACCCTGGAAACCGGAGACGCTGAGTTCCTGTCGGAACACACACCTCTCTTTGTCTACGTGCTCGCCGAGGCGGCCCATTCCCATGGTGGCAACCAACTCGGTTTTGTTGGCAGCCACCTGGTGTGTCACGCCTTCCGCGGTGCGGTTCTCACAAAGCTACAAAACAGACCGTCACCCAATGTCGGCACGCACGTCCAAGCCCCTCTCCAAACCATGGCGGATGTCATCCGTTTCGTTTCCTGATTGCACAAGAAAGGAGCCAATTATGGCTGTGAAATATCCAATTGACTGCGAAAGTCTCGACCCGGACCTGGCTTTGAAAAAGGTCGGAACACAGCCGGGCACAGAAGCCATGGCGAAATTTGGAGAATTGTTGATCAAACTCGCCTTGGGTCTCGAAACCGCGCCCCTCAATCCGGACGAACACAATGCCTACTTGAAGAACAAAGGCGGGCTGGAGATTCCGGACGGCGTCAGGGTCGAGCTGATTGCACAGGGCGTCGACAACATCAAAATCCTCATTCCACCCAAGGAACTGATTGAACTTGCCATCTGCGAAATGCAGAAAAAGGATCGCGAGAACACGCCGACCTACGAGGGGCTGCCGGCAGCTTACAAACAGCTTGACGACGGAACCTGGACCGATGACGGCAGCACCATGGAAAGGTTCTACGAGGTCCGCGTGTGCGACTACACGATCGGCTATTGCAGGTGAACGTTTGAATGCTGAATGTTCAGGTGTTTGCTCGGGAGACCGGCACGGAAAAGTCCCTCGAGCAAATGCTGTTTCTGACTGTCCCTGGAAAACGGGAAGATCTGCACGAACCATTCAACGACATGCTCCGGTGAAGGAGCTTTCGTGCCGACCCAACCCTGACGCACCATGGTGATAAACTCTTCGCCCGTTTGGGTCGCTTCCGCCGACCGCCCAAGCATGCCGAGGGCGGCGCTCTTCCAACCAAGAATGTTGGGCTTTATTTCCCCGGACCGGTCAGCGGAAAAAACGCTTTCCTCGTATTCTTTCGATTGAAACCGGATATTGCTGTCAAAGCCCCAATAAAGATTAGGCGGGCAGGGGTGCACCGAAAAAGCCATGTCTCTGCACCTGGCCGCCAAAGATTCGTCACCGCAGATTGCAGCACCATGAGCGGCCGAAATCAGATTTTCGGGATCGGCATCGTTCAGATCCACCGAGGTCTGGAACGAATGGAGCGCTTGCACTGGCTTTTTGGCCATGGCTTGTGACCAGGCCAGGGTCAAATGACACTTGGCACTAAGAGGATCAAGCATCACCGCGCGTTTGGCAAGCTGCAGCGATCTCAGCTCAAGTGCACGCGACCGTTCCGTCCCTGGATAGATGATGTGGCGAGAATTTTAGATATCCGCCAAACGGGCATGTAGCTCCGCGTTGTCTGGAGAGACCTGAATTGCTTCCAGAAAGAGAGCTTCGGCACGTTCATCGGCTTCGGGCGACCAGAGTTGTAGCAGTGTTTGCCCTTCAACCAGTTTTTCGAAAGCCTGAGGTGCTACCTTCTGGCCCTTGCGAACCAGTTCGAGATGGTATCTGGACAGGTGGATATTGAAGGCGCTGCAAAGGCCCTTGACGACCTCGGTGATTTTTTCTTCCCAACCTGCCAGGTTCATGGTGACAGCATCCGCCCAGATGACATGCTGCAGGTACGCGTTTTCCTTGAGCTCGATGGCAACATTCAGCTTGTTCGAAGAGGGGGTAAGTAGAATTCGAAGTTCGTGGGTGATTGAGGAGTCCGGCATTTCTCCACCGGTCAGATGAAGAGAAGCGCGATCAACGATTGTCCAGTGCCGAAACCTGACAAGGCCGCTGATGAGAGAGGATTGAAACACCGAAGAAAGTGCTTCGAGTTTCTCACTCTTGTTGCCTTTTGAGGGCGTCACCATGACTGCGATGACCGGTTCTTGCTCACTTTCCCAATCCAGCAGGCGCCTATCTAGAGCGGGTTCTGACCCCATCTGAATGCGTGTTTGATTTGACTCTATTTCCTCGGCCAGCTTGCGGGTCTCGGGTTCGACATCGACTTCAAACTCATGACGCAGCGTTTGCAGGAGTGAATTGTATTCCCGAAGTGCCAAGTGTTTCCGGCCCTGGGTGGCTTCGGTTGCCATGATGAACCGAACCATCGCCTCATCTGTCGGCTCAGCCTTCACAATCGCCCGCGCAACCCAGAGCCGAATCTGAGGGTCCTTGTTATCCTGGAACGAAGTTTCCAGTCTCGTGAGCAGGTTTTGACGGAATTCCTCGCGGAAAATTGCAAGCCAAGCATCGAAAGCAGGGTCCAGATCCTCAAATCCCAGGAAAATTCTTTCTGGCAACCGCTCTCTCAGGAGCGATGGAAAGGAAAAGTTCCGGGACGAAATGGCCTCCCAAAGATCATGGAGGTCCTGAGACACTTCCGACTTTTTGATGTGTATCTGATCTTTGTCTGAGAAAAGCGTCGTAAGACCGCCTTCCATGAGGGCCTTGTTGATGAGTTTCAGGGATTGCCGAAGAGAGGTACGGGCCTTGCTTTCTTCGACCTCGCTCCAGAAAAGACCGCAAAGCCGCGATCGGCTTGCAGAGAAGGTTTCGCACGTTGAAAGGTAGCCCAGAATGGCAAGACTTTTTTTGTTCTTCAGGCCAAGGTTGGAACCGTCTGAGATTTCAGCATGGCAACCATCTAAAAGACTAAGGCGCAATCCGGCCGCCATGTTTCCCCCCATGCCGCACTGTAAAACCGGAAATTACTTCAAGAGAGACTCAATTATAGTCATTTTTCGCCTGGTTTGCGAATGATTAGATGGTTCAGCTTGTTTTTGAACTGGAAGCAGTAGAGCAATCGTCAGGTGTGAAATACAGAATTTTATCGAAAGCTCGCTCGTTTCTCGCGTGTTACGTCTCAAACTTGGCGGAAATCTCAAATCTTTGCACTTTTGGGGAAGTGGTCGACGTTTGTAAACGATAGGAAAACAGCACACCTCGAAACAGAGGCACCTCGACGTTTTGAGCGCAACCGAACTCATCCGTCGCCATCTTTGGAGCCTGTAAGGCATGTCAATTCTGATTGGAAAAATTTGGCTGGGGAACCTGGATTCGAACCAGGACTAACGGAGTCAGAGTCCGCGGGTCTACCGTTAACCTATTCCCCAGCAAAGCTCGCTGATGGAGCGCTCAATCGCTTCGCAAGATCGAACACCGGCCCGTCGCGATTGGTGTGCCGCATATACATCCATCATAATCTGGATTGCAAGACCCGTATCTGACTTTTTTGTGAAATCTCGGCGCCACCGATCTGAGCGACGCCGATAGGTCCAAATTCGCCTCAGGCAAAGCTTTTCCAGTGCCGGTCAACCTGTTACAGTTTTGTCAACGAAAGACGCGGTTCCCGTCCGCGCCCCATTAAAACGGCAGGCTGCTGCGGGAATCTGAAAGGCATAACGTGACTCAGTCAGGTCAGGAACCGCCCGAATCCGGGCGACGTACCGCTGACGTGTCCGTTTCCAGCGGGGCTCAACAGGAGCCCAAGGGAGCAAACAGGCGGCGCCGCAAGCGCCGATCTGGCAAAGGGTCGAAAGGCAACCAGGCAGGCACCGCAACAAATGGTACGCCTGTGGTGTCTCCGGCAAACGGCCCGGTTCCCGTCGAGACTGCGAACGGACCCGTCGAAAAGAGGCCCATTAGGCCCTCAACCGCCGATTCTGAAGGCGGCGGCCGTAATGACGGCGAGCGAAAGCGCAAAAAGCGCAGGCGCGGACGATCCAAAACGGCCGAAGGCCAGACTGCGGCGCATCATCCATCGGGAGCTAACAGTGGCGAGGGAAGTCCTGCGCAACCGGACACGCTGACAAGCGCCAAGGGAAAGAAAGCCGCACGCAGACGTGGACGCCGCCGCAGACAGGCGTCAGGCGGTGCGGGGCCGCAGTCCCAAACAGCGATGTCACCAGGTCAGGCGGCCCAGGGAGCGGCACCGGAGGCTCGAGATCGACCCCATGAGGCAGTTGTCTCGAAAACCAGACGATCCGACAACCAGTCAGGGTCGGCTTCTCCTGAGAGGAACCGTGGTGGGCGCGGTGGTATTCATCGCGCAAGGTCCACTGGTGCGCGCGCAGGCAATGCGCCGCTTTATGCGGCTCTTGATCTTGGCACCAACAACTGCCGGCTGCTGATCGCGCGTCCGGAAGAGCGCGGGTTTCGCGTGGTTGACGCCTATTCAAGGATCGTTCGTCTTGGCGAGGGGGTCGGATCGAACAGGAAACTGAGCGACGCCGCCATGGACCGGGCGATTGACGCCCTGGCACAGTGTCATCGAAAACTGGCGGACAGGGGCGTGAGCCGGTCCCGCCTGATTGCGACAGAAGCCTGCCGAGCCGCGGAAAATGGCGATGATTTCATCGACCGGGTCAAGGGCGAGACGGGACTGGCGCTGGAAGTGGTCAACCGGGAAACGGAAGCCCGGCTTGCAGTCGCCGGATGCGCTTCGCTTGTCGATCTGGATGCAGACGGTGTCATCCTGTTCGATATCGGCGGCGGCTCCTCCGAAATCGTCTGGCTCGACCTGCGCAACCGGTGCGGTGCGCGCGGCTATGCCCTGACGCGCTTCATCCGGTCCTGGATTTCGTTGCCGGTGGGTGTCGTCAATCTGGCGGAACGCCATGGCGGGGTTCACGTCACCCCCGACATATTCGAAGCCATGGTCGAAGACGCCGCCGACCATCTGGCGGCCTTCAGTCTCGCGCATAATCTGACCGAGGCGATTTCCTCCGGCCGTGTCCACATGCTCGGAACATCAGGCACCGTCACCACGCTTGCGGGCGTGCATCTCGGCCTCAAACGCTATGACCGCAGACGCGTGGACGGGACCTGGCTGGCAGACAGCGATGTTTCCAGAATGATTGATCAACTGCGCGACATGCCGTATGAGGCGCGAGTTGAAAATCCCTGCATCGGCGCGGACCGGGCGGATCTGGTTCTGGCCGGCTGCGCCATATTGGAAGCGATCCGGCGGCGTTGGACCTGTTCGCGCCTTCGGGTTGCCGACCGTGGCTTGCGGGAAGGCATTCTTACAGAACTTATGGCTGCTGACGGCGTCTGGTCCAACCGGCGTGCGGGACACAGGCATCATCGCAGCCGCCAGAGGAACGAACCATGAGCCGTGGAAAAAAGGGGTCCGGCGACCGGGGCCTGCACGTCAAGGTCAAGACAGCTGCAGGGCGGCGGGAATCGTCGACCCGCTGGCTGTCACGTCAGTTGAACGATCCGTATGTGCGGCGGGCAAAGATCGATGGTTATCGCTCACGGGCAGCCTACAAGCTGATCGAGATTGACGACAAGCACAAGCTTTTGAAGCCCGGCTACCGGGTGGTTGATCTCGGCTGTGCGCCGGGGGGCTGGTGCCAGGTTGCCGTGGAGCGCGTACAGTCCAGCGTCGAGGCGCCGAAAGTGGTTGGTATCGACTATCTCGACATGGATCACGTGCGCGGCACGACCTTTCTGAAGAAGGACTTTCTGGACGATGATGCCCCGGACGCGCTGATGACCGCGCTTGGCGGGCACCGGCCCGATGTTGTGCTGTCCGACATGGCCGCACCGACGACCGGTCACAAGCAGACCGATCACCTGCGCACAACGCATCTTTTTGAAATTGCGATCGACTTTGCCCGCCGAAATCTGGTTCCCGGAGGCTCATTCCTGGCGAAAGTCTTTCGCGGCGGCACCGAAAACGCCATGCTGCAGGACCTGAAGCGTGAATTCAAATCCGTTTCTCATCTGAAGCCGCCGGCCAGCCGCAAGGAAAGCCCGGAGCTCTATGTCATTGCCAAGGGCTTTCGCGGCAGCGAGCTGCAAGACGGTGAGCCGTCCGATGACTGATACGGACAGGCTGGCGCGGGCGCTTGAAGCTTCCTGGAGCCTCAAGTCGAGCACATTGTGGTCCGAAGACGTGCCCGCCGCCGGTCAATGTGGGGTTACTGCGCTCGTTGCAAACGATGTTCTTGGCGCAGACATTCTGAAGACCCGTTACGGGTTGATCTGGCATTTCTACAACCGGATTGATGGCAGGCGGCACGACTTCACGGCGAACCAGTTTGAGCGACCGGTTGCCTATGACGACCTTCCGGCGACCCGCGAAGAGGCCTTCGCGGACACCAACGCCGAGCAATATGACTATCTGCGCTCAACGGTCCTTGAGGCCTTGAAGGTTCGGTAACGAGAATTCTGCCGGGTGTTTTAATAACCCTTTTCATTCTGTCACCTGCATGTTATTGACCCGCGCCAACTTCTCCGGCACAGCCGAAGCGACTCAAACGACGCTGACCTTTCCAGAAAGGCCGGCGTTTCAGCTATTTTCATAAAGGGGAATTGGCCATGGCATCCTTTTTTGTTCCGTCAACCGGACAACAAGCTCTGACCTTTGACGATGTGTTGCTGATTCCCGGTCACTCGGAAGTCATGCCGGGCGATGTTGATCTCAAGACCCGCGTTACCCGGGAACTGGAACTCAATATTCCAATCCTCTCGTCGGCCATGGACACGGTTACGGAAGGACGTCTTGCCATCGCCATGGCTCAGGCCGGCGGCATTGGTGTCGTTCACCGCAACCTGTCGCTCGACCAGCAGGCTGAAGAGGTCCGCATGGTCAAGAAATTCGAATCCGGCATGGTGGTGAATCCGCTTGTGATCGGTCCGGATGCGACCTTGCAGGATGCACTGGACCTGATGAAGCGTTTCGGCATTTCAGGCGTGCCGGTGGTCGAAAACGGCGGCTCGGGTGCTCAGGTCGCCGGCAAGCTGGTCGGCATCCTGACCAACCGCGATGTCCGTTTTGCGTCCAATCCGGATCAGAAGATCCACGAGCTGATGACCAAGGACAATCTCGTTACCGTCAGTGAGAATGTCAGCCAGGACGATGCCAAACGCCTGTTGCACCAGAACAGGATCGAGAAGCTGCTGGTGGTGGACGAAAACCGCAACTGCATCGGCCTGATCACCGTAAAGGATATGGAAAAGGCGCAGCTGAACCCGAATGCGTCGAAGGACCCCCAGGGGCGTCTTCGCGTAGCTGCGGCCACAAGTGTTGGCGAAGAGGGATTTGCACGGGCCGAACGCCTGGTCGATGCGGGCGTCGACATGGTTGTCGTCGATACGGCGCACGGCCATTCCCAGAAAGTTCTCGACATGGTGGCCCGGGTGAAGCAGCTGTCCAATTCGGTTCAGGTGCTGGCCGGCAATGTTGCCACGTCGGAGGCCACAAAGGCGTTGATCGATGCCGGCGCGGATGCGGTGAAGGTCGGCATTGGCCCTGGATCAATTTGCACAACGCGTATTGTTGCCGGCGTCGGCGTACCTCAGCTCACCGCGATTATGGAATCGGTCAACGAAGCCAACAAACACGGCGTTCCGGTGGTTGCAGATGGCGGCATCAAGTATTCCGGCGACCTCGCCAAGGCGATTGCCGCCGGTGCAGCGTCTGTCATGGTCGGCTCTCTGCTGGCCGGCACGGAGGAAAGCCCGGGCGAAGTCTATCTGCACCAGGGCCGGTCCTATAAATCCTATCGCGGCATGGGGTCTGTCGGTGCGATGGCCCGCGGATCCGCGGATCGCTATTTCCAGGCGGAAGTGCGCGACAGCCTGAAACTGGTTCCGGAAGGCATCGAAGGACAGGTTCCCTATAAAGGCGCACTCGGCAGCGTGCTGCACCAGCTGGCAGGCGGCCTGCGTGCGGCCATGGGCTATGTCGGCGGAAAGACCATCCAGGATTTCCAGGAAAAAGCACGGTTTGTGCAGATTTCCGGCGCCGGGCTCCGTGAGAGCCACGCGCATGATGTGACCATCACGCGGGAAAGCCCGAACTATCCGTCCAACGTTTGATCCGCTTTGGATCGTAGAGACCGGCCAGTCTGCAAAGGAACAGCATGAAAGATGGCGGACGCCTCGCGGCGGCAATTGAAGTCCTCACCGAGGTGGAAACACGCCATCGACCGGTCCAGATCGCATTGAGGGACTGGGGCGCTGCCCATCGGTTTGCCGGATCGGGGGACCGGACCGTGATCGGGAATCTGGTGTTTGATGCCCTGCGCAACAAGGCCTCGCTCAGCGCACGCATGCGATCCGATACGCCTCGGGCGCTGGCGCTTGCCACCTATTGCATCACCTGGGAAAAAGGCGTCGACACGCTGGTTGAGGTACTTGAGGGCGACAGGCATGCGCCAGAGGCGCTGACAGACGACGAGCACAACGCGCTCACCGCCGATCAGGTTTCCGACATCACACTGGCTCAGGAAGCCGATGTGCCGGACTGGCTTTGGCCCAAATTCGTATCTGCATTCGGAGAAACTGCCGTCGGCGAGGGCAGGGCGCTTGCCACGCGTGCACCTGTCGATCTCAGGACCAACACGCTGAAATCCGAGCGGGACAAGATGACCAAGCGCCTCGCGCATGCCAGCGCGGTGGCCACACCACTCTCACCGATTGGCCTGAGGATTGAAGCCAAACCCGGTCCGGGGCGGATGCCGCATGTCCAGGCCGAAGAAGGCTATCGGAAGGGGTGGTTTGAGCTCCAGGACGAAGCAAGCCAGCTCGCAGCGCTTCTCGCCCAGGCAATGCCCGGTGAACAGGTTCTGGATTACTGCGCCGGTGGTGGCGGGAAAACGCTGGCCTTTGCTGCAGCCATGCAGAACAAGGGTCAGCTCTATGCCTATGACGCCGACCGGCTGCGTCTTGCCCCCATCCATGAGCGGTTACAGCGGGCAGGGGTGCGCAATGTTCAGGTGCGTGACCCGGCAAGTTCCAGCCTGGATGATCTGGTCGGGCAAATGGATCTCGTTTTCATCGATGCGCCATGTACCGGAACCGGTGTCTGGCGCCGACGCCCGGATTCCAAGTGGCGCCTGACGGAGAAGGCCCTGGAAGAACGTCTGCAGGACCAACGTCACGTTCTGGAAAACGCATCCCGATACGTTCGCAAGGGCGGTCGCCTCGCCTATGCAACCTGTTCGATCCTTGCAGATGAAAACCAGAACCAGATCGACCGGTTCCTGAAGGATCATCCGGAGTTTCACTCCGTGTCGGTCAAGGATGTCTGGGAGAAGACGCTCACCGGAACCGGCGCGCCGAAATATGTTTCCGAACGAGGCGAACTGACACTGACCCCGGCTTCGACCCAGACGGACGGCTTTTTCATTTCCCTGATGATGCGCAACGCATAAAGACCGGGCTGGACATCGGTCATTGGCGTCAGGTTCTGTCCTGTCTGCGCAGGCCAAGGACATTCGGCAGTTGGTTGTCGTCGGCGGTCAACAAGGCCTCCGTTCGATCAAAACCTGGCTCCGGGGGCCGGGAAAGGTCACCGTCTGCGTGGTCCCGGGTCTCTGCGACGTTCTGCGCAAGTGTCGCGTCTTGTAGAGTTTCGGCGGGTTCCTGTTGTTTGTCCGGTACAATTCCGCCACCAGTGCCACTGTCCGCGATCAACTCGTTCACAAGCTGCCGAACGTCCAAATCCAGCCCGGTGCCGGCCGACAGGCAAGTCAGCACCGATCTGGCCTGAACCGGGTATTTCAAGGCGGCGAGCGCTGCCCCCAGGGCGTTCAATGGTTCCCTGGCCCCCTTGTCCAGTTCGTGCGCCGCCAGGGCATGACGAAGCGCGGCTGTGTGATCGGCGCGTTTTCTGGAAAGCGTGCTCAGACGCACATGGTTTGTGGTGGAGCGCGGATCGAGCTTCAGGGCTGCTTCTGCGGCTTCCACGGCGTCATCCAGATGGCTTTTTCCCTGGAGCGCGTCCGACAGCAGTTCAAGGGGCATCGGATCGGCAGGTGCATTTTCGCAGGCCCGGAGCGCCAGTTCGATCACCTCGTCGAACCGCTTTCGCAACAGAAGAGTCTGACAGAGGCCGATTAATGCGGGGCCGTAATTGGGGTCCAGTTTCAGCGCCTTTCGATAAGCCGCAACCGCGGCAGGCATTTGTTCGGTCCGCGTCTGGGTCTCGGCAAACAGAGTCAGCGCCGCCGCGCTGTCGGGGAGCAGGTCGGCCAATTGCCGTGCCGGCCCGACGGCTTCCAATGGCCGGTCTTCCTTCAAAAGGACACTCGCCAGTCCGTAAAGCGCGTTTCGGCTTTCGGGCGCATTTGCGAGCACCTCCGCGAAACACTGTTCGGCGTTGGCGTAATCGTTCAGAAGCAGATGGCAGTTGCCGAGACTGGCACGAGCGTTGTGATTGTCCGGTTCGGCAAAGACGATCCGGCGCAACTGAGACAGGGCTTCGTCCAGGTAACCGTTCTGAAGCAGTGCAGAGGCGGTTCTGTAGGCAATTTCAGTGTCGTCCGGAGACAACTCCTGCGCCTTCAGATAGGACACCAGCGCCTTGTCGACCTGACCGGCGGTTTCCAGGGCTACGGCTTCGTCAAACGCTTTACGGGCAGCTGCTGTCATCTGGTGCGGATTTCCTCAGGGCACGGATGGTTCGTCCTGTCGACATGTCAGACGAAGCAGGCGTGCAACCCCAGCCTAAGGAGCCGCAGGACGGCGGTCAAAAGGGAAAATGAACGGTGCACAGCTTGTCCGCCGATTTATTTGCCGGCCAATATCGCGGCGCAGAAAGAAGACCGGGCGCGCTGCAAGAGAAATTCTTGTGCGGGAGCGGAATGAGCGCGAAATTCGGGTTCAAATTGGTGAAAAGACCGGTTAGAAGCTGGCCATGACCCAGCATC
This sequence comes from Roseibium sp., assembly GCF_965233565.1. Taxonomy (GTDB): domain Bacteria; phylum Pseudomonadota; class Alphaproteobacteria; order Rhizobiales; family Stappiaceae; genus Roseibium. The sequence goes on from NZ_OZ247494.1 coordinate 65,795, forward strand.
AACGCCTTCTCATTATCGACTTCGGTTCCCAGGTGACGCAGCTGATTGCGCGGCGTCTGCGTGAACTCAATGTCTATTGCGAAATTCATCCCTATCAGAACGTGACAGACGCGTTCTTGAGCGAGTTCGATCCCAAGGCCGTGATCTTTTCCGGCGGCCCGGATTCGGTGACGCGAGACGGGTCTCCGCGTCCGCCAGAGAGCATCTACACGATGGGGATCCCGATCCTGGGGATCTGCTATGGCCAGCAGGTCATGATGCAGCAGCTGGGCGGCCAGGTGGACGGCGGCAAGATTTCCGGTGGCGGTGGCACCGCTGAATTCGGCAGAGCCTTCGTGACGCCTTCCGAAACGGATCTCGCGATCCTGAAAGGCTGGTTCAGCGACGGCCGCGAACAGGTCTGGATGAGCCACGGCGACCATGTCAGCCGTCTCGCACCGGGCTTTGAAGTGTTTGGCACTTCACCGAATGCGCCTTACGCGATTACGGCAGACACGTCGCGAAACTTCTACGCTGTCCAGTTCCACCCCGAAGTGCACCACACGCCGAATGGCAAGACACTTTATGAGAATTTCGTGCGGCTTGCCGGCTTTACCGGTGACTGGACGATGGGCGCCTACAAGGATGACGCCATTGCCAAGATCCGCGAACAGGTCGGGGACAAGAAGGTCATCTGCGGGCTGTCCGGAGGCGTTGACAGCTCCGTCGCTGCGGTTCTGATCCACGAGGCGATTGGCGATCAGCTCACCTGTGTTTTTGTCGATCATGGTCTTCTTCGTCTCAACGAGGCTGACGAAGTCGTCTCCATGTTCCGGGACCACTACAATATCCCGTTGATCCATGCCGATGAATCCGAGCTCTTCCTGGGTGAGCTGGACGGTGAGTCTGATCCGGAGACCAAGCGGAAGATCATTGGCAGGCTGTTCATCGACGTGTTCCAGAAACACGCCAATGAAATCGACGGTGCCGAATTCCTGGCCCAGGGTACGCTTTATCCGGATGTAATCGAGAGTGTCAGCTTCTCCGGCGGGCCCTCGGTCACCATCAAGTCGCATCACAATGTCGGCGGTCTTCCGGAAAAAATGGGCCTGAAGCTGGTCGAACCGCTGCGCGAACTCTTCAAGGATGAGGTAAGGGCGCTCGGCCGTGAGCTCGGCCTGCCGGACAGCTTCATCGGCCGTCACCCGTTCCCGGGTCCGGGCCTGGCCATTCGCTGTCCGGGTGAGATCACCCGGGACAAGCTCGAGATTCTGCGCAAGGCCGATGCGGTCTATATCGACCAGATCCGCAAACACGGTCTTTACGACGATATCTGGCAGGCCTTCGTCGCGATCCTGCCGGTACGCACGGTTGGTGTCATGGGCGACGGCCGGACCTACGACTATGCCTGTGCGCTGCGCGCCGTAACGTCGGTTGATGGCATGACGGCGGACTATTTCCCGTTCAGTCATGAGTTCCTCGGAGAAACAGCCACCCGCATCATCAATGAGGTGCAGGGGATCAACCGGGTCACTTACGACATCACATCCAAACCCCCGGGCACGATCGAGTGGGAATAAGCCGAAAGGGCAAAAGGGTCCGGTTGGCGGCGATTGATTAACGGATTGGCCTTATAAGGGCCGGGTCCGACAAGAGGGGGGCGGTGTATTGGGCCCCTCCATAATCAACAGGGTTGTCGATATGGGTGCGCTGACACGGCTTCTTTCCGGCTATGAAACAGACGGTTTCAGCTTTGGCAAGGCTGCCAGAAAGAGAAGAATTCAGCTTTTCTGCGACTTGATCACCAAGACATTTCAGGAAAAAGGGTCCGTCCGCATCCTGGATATCGGTGGTACCGTCCAGTACTGGCGGATCGTCGACGAGGCCTTTCTGGAAGACAACAAGGTTCAGATCACGCTCTTGAATCTGCCCGGCTCCCAGGCCTTCGAAGCGCAGGGGCGTTTTTCCTTCATGACCGGCGATGCCACGAAGGACATCTGGAGCGAGCTCAACGCAGATGACTTTGACCTGATCCATTCCAATTCGGTCATCGAGCATGTCGGCGACTGGGCGCAGATGAAACGGTATGCGGCGAACATCAAGGACTTTCCCGGCGGCTATTTCGTTCAGACCCCAAATTTCTGGTTTCCGGTTGAACCGCATTGCATGACACCGATCTTTCATTGGCTGCCGAAAGCCACAAGGGTCTGGCTTGTCCGTCATTTTTCACTTGGGCACTGGCCCAAGGCCTCTTCAACCGACGAGGCCGTGGAAACGGTCGAGAGTGCCCGGTTGCTGAACCACGCCATGTTCGTGGCTCTGTTCGACGACGCAAAGATCCGCAAGGAAAAGATCACGTTCCTGACCAAGTCCTTCATGGCAATCAGGGGCTAGGGATCTGCTGACCGCCCGCAGGGTGGCGGCGCATGTCCTTGGCGCGGCAACACGAGGAAAGCACTGCCCCGGTGGTTCAACTGCCCGACCTGAGACCCGACTGTTCCGCCTGCGCTGCGCTTTGCTGCGTCGTGTTTCCGTTCGACAAGTCTGAATCATTCGCTATCGACAAGGGGGCGGGGGAAGTCTGTCCGAACCTCGACGATTGCAACAAGTGTCGTGTTTTTGACGGCCGCGAGGCCCTCGGCTTCAAAGGCTGCATCACATATGACTGTTTTGGCGCCGGCCAGCTGGTCTCGCAAATTGTATTCAAGGGGCGCAGCTGGCGTGACGATCCGGCGCTTGCCAATCGCATGGGGGCTGCACTCTCGGTCCTGCGCCGCATCCACGAACAACTGCTGTTGCTGGGCACCGCTGAAAAACTGCCGCTCGACAAGAAAGAAAGCGCTCGGCTGGACGGCCTGAGACTGGAACTGGCACCCGACGCTGACTGGACGGAACAAGCGCTCGCAGACTATCCGATAGATGCGACCATCTCAAAGATTTCACGTTTTCTGCGGGATTTACGGCGTCACGTTGCGCCACAGACTATTGGGCGCAGCTGATACAGAACGCAGCCGCCGGATCAACGTCCAGCCGTTTTGGGGCGATCTCTTCGCCGCACTCCACACAATACCCGTAGTCGCCTGCCGCCAGTCGACCAAGAGCCGCATCGATCCGTTGTATCTGGGCCCGACGCTGACGTTCCGATGCCTGTGCCATGGCCTGTCCCTGTAACGCATCCATGCGTGAAAGACGGCCGACAGATTGCTGGTCCAGCTCGACAGTGGCGCGCGCCTCACCGGACATCTCGCTGAAAGCTTCCAGTTCCTGCTTTAGAGCCTGAAGGCGCTCCCGAATGAGGGAGATCTTCTTGTCTTCCATACCCATCCTCCGGCGGGAAGCATGCCCCCGCCGGATCTGTGCTGCAAGTCACGGAGTGTTTCCCGCGTTCCAGGCGTATCTCGGCAAACGCGGGAAGTCCGCCTAGAAACCGGTGAGCACGATCTTGCCAATCGTGGCATTGCTTTCGATCTGGCGGTGCGCGTCCAGCAAATTCTCTGAATTGATGGGGTCAAGCGTCCTGGAAAGGGTGGTGCGCACCTTGCCCGCATCCACAAGCTCCGAAACCCTGTTGAGCAGGGTTTGTTGTTCCTTCATGTCGGCTGTCTGAAACATGGAACGCGTGAACATGAACTCCCAGTGCACGGAGACGGCCTTTGGCTTGAAGGGCATGATGCTCAGATCTTCCGGATCGTCGATCAGGGCAAATCGTCCCTGGGGTGCGATCATCGCGGCAATGTCGTCCAGATGCTGACCTGTATGGGTCGTTGAGAACACAAAGCCCGGTGCATCGAGTTTCAGCGCTTCAAGCTGATCTGCCATTGGTTTTGAATGATCGAGCACATGATGTGCTCCGAGTTCCCGGCACCAGGCCTGGCTCTCCGGACGGGATGCGGTCGCGATGACAGTCAGGTCCGTCAATTGGCGCGCAAGCTGAATGGCGATCGAACCGACGCCGCCGGACCCGCCGATGATCAGCAGGCTGCGCGTGTTTCCCGGGACCGGGTCGTTCACTTTCAACCGGTCAAACAGCGCTTCAAAGGCGGTGATGGCCGTCAGCGGCAAGGCGGCTGCCTCGGCGAAGCTGAGGCTTTCCGGCTTGCGCCCGACTATGCGCTCGTCGACGAGGTGAAATTCGGCGTTTGTGCCCGGCCTTGTCAGATCTCCGGCGTAGTAAACGTCATCTCCTACTTTGAAGTCGGTGACGTCAGGGCCCGTTGCGACAACGGTTCCCGCCGCGTCATAGCCGAGCACAACCGGGGTGTCGTTTTCCGATGCACGGCGTTGTCGGACCTTTGTGTCGACCGGGTTCACCGCAACGGCTTTCACCTCGACCAGAAGGTCCGCACCGGACGGCGATGGTTTCGGCAGATCGAGATCCTGAAGGGCATTCGGTTCGTTTGCGGGGAGGCTTTGATAATATCCAATGGCACGCATGTGTGTCTCCTGATTTGCGTGCCCCTCAAAATGACCATAAAACATAGAAGCGCAAGAATGCACAATTTGGGCAGTTACCGACACAATAGAACCTAAGGCACAAGATGGATACTTTGAAGAAGACCAAGTCTGAAAAGGATACTTACGATTGCCATCCGGGCTGTGCAGTCGAGGCCGCGCTCAGCCTGATCGATGGCAAATGGAAAGGCGTCATCCTGTTCCTGCTGCTCGACAGGGAGGTGCTTCGCTTCAATGAGTTTCAAAAGGCCCTGCCGAACATCACGCAGCGGGTTCTGACGGCCCAGCTGCGCAGCATGGAGGCGGACGGTCTTCTGACCAGAACAGTGTATCCCGTGGTGCCCCCCAAGGTGGAATACAGCTTGACCGAATTGGGGGCGTCGCTGGAACCGGTGATCAAGGCCCTGGCCGGATGGGGCAACGCAAACAGGTCGCTCTGGCCCAAGGGCTTCAAGCGGGACGCTCATCTGCAACAGGCTGGCTGACGCACTCGTGATTTTTACAAGGGCTCGATAACGGTCAGGATGCCTGCCTGCCGCAACCAACCCAATCACGGACGATCAGATGCGCGTAGCTCGAATAATTGTTGCCGGATGTCTTCTTGTTACCAGCCTTGGTGTCGCGACGCAGACCCTTGCGGGGGACGTTGAAATTGTCGATGCAAAGGCACGGTCGTCAGGCGATAGCTGGACATTTTCCGTGACCCTCAAGCACGGCGATACCGGCTGGGACCATTATGCCGATCTCTGGCAGGTCTACACGCCGGACGGGGTGTTGCTTGGCGAGAGAGTGCTATTGCATCCGCATGAGAACGAACAGCCCTTCACCCGCTCATTGTCAGGTGTGCAGGTTCCAGATGACGTGACCGAAGTCGTCATCAGGGCACGTGACAACGTTCACGGTGTGTCGCCACAGGAGTTCCGCCTGAAGCTTGACCGCTAGGCAGCCTTACCCCCGGACAAAGGCAAGCACGCCATCGGCGACGAACTGGACGGAAAGAGCAGCCAGCAACACACCGAGGAGCCGCGTGATCACGAGCTGGGCCGTATCGCCCAAAAGCCTCTCGATCTTGTCGGCCAGGAGAAACGCGCCCATGCAGCTCAGGAGAATGATTGCGATAACCGCACCCAACCCGGCATAGGCCAGGGTGTCGGGCGCTTCACCGGACAAAAGAATGATCGCGGAGATCGCCGCCGGACCGGAAATCAGCGGGATGGCAAGAGGGAAGATGGCAAGTTCATTCACCGTGCCATGATGCGCCTCCGATTCCACCGCCTTTTCTGCTGTTTCCGTTTTGCGTTCCTGGCGCTTGCCGAAGATCATTTCCAGCGCAATCATGAACAGCAGGATGCCTCCGGCGACGCGGAAGGCGCTGACGGATATGCCCAGAACATTGAGAACCGTCTGCCCGGAAGCGTAGAATACGAGAAGGATGCCGGCCGCCGTGACGGTGGCCCGAATGGCAACTTTTCGCCTGTCCGACTTGCTCATTCCAGCTGTGACGGCCAGGAACATCGGCGCCAGTCCGACCGGATCGATGGTCACGAAAAGCGTCGCGAAAGCGTTGATGTAATAGTCGAGCATTTCTGGTTCCCGGGGCGGTTTTTCAGGCGTCGTGACGGCCTTACTATAGGGCTTTGCACGCCGCGGCGACCGGCCGCGCAAAAATGATTTTTCAACCCTGTGAATACTTCTTATAGAGTATTGATTTTAAAGACTTATTACTTAGGTGGAAAAGCGCCCGGAATTTGGACCGCAGCCTTGAATCGGATATAAAAGACACAGCAATAACAATGAAATGAGTGTCTTCCTTGGCTGACCAGGACAACAGCACCCCTTCAGACGGCCTCCCGTCTGATATCAAACCGGTCTCCATCGTCGATGAAATGAAGCGCAGCTATCTCGATTACGCCATGAGCGTGATCGTGTCCCGTGCGCTGCCCGACGTACGAGACGGACTGAAACCGGTACACCGGCGCATCCTCTATTCGATGCACGAGAACGGTTATGAGTGGAACAAGCCCTATCGCAAGTCGGCCCGTGTGGTCGGTGACGTCATGGGTAAGTACCACCCCCATGGCGACAGTGCGATCTATGACGCTCTCGTGCGCATGGCGCAGGATTTCTCCCTGCGTCTGCCGCTGATCGACGGGCAGGGCAATTTCGGCTCGATCGACGGCGACCCGGCCGCGGCCATGCGTTATACGGAGTGCCGCCTGGAGAAAGTCGCGCACAAGCTGCTCGACGATATCGACAAGGATACGGTCGACTTCCAGGAGAACTACGACAACTCCGAATCCGAACCGGTCGTGCTGCCGGCGAAATTTCCGAACCTGCTGGTGAATGGCGCAGGCGGCATTGCCGTCGGCATGGCCACGAACATCCCGCCGCACAATCTTGGCGAAGTGATCGACGCTGCCATTGCCATCATGGAAAATCCGGCAATGACGCTGGAAGACCTGATGCAGATCGTGCCGGGCCCGGATTTCCCGACCGGCGGCATGATCCTTGGCCGCGCGGGTATTCGCAGCGCTTACGAAAGCGGCCGTGGTTCCGTCGTCATGCGGGCCAGGGTAGATGTCGAGGAAGTCCGCAAGGATCGCAACGCGCTGATCGTGAGCGAGATCCCGTATCAGGTCAACAAGTCGACCATGATCGAGAAGATTGCCGAACTGGTGCGTGACAAGCGCATCGAGGGCATCTCCGACATTCGCGACGAGAGTGACCGATCCGGCATGCGGGTGGTGATCGAGCTGAAGCGCGACGCGGTTCCGGACGTGATCCTGAATCAGCTCTATCGTTTCAGCCAGCTACAGACCTCTTTTGGCGCCAACATGGTTGCGCTGAACGGCGGCAAGCCGGAGCAGATGAACCTCTCCGACATGCTGCGCGCCTTCGTGGCCTTCCGAGAGGAAGTGATCCAGCGGCGCACGCGTTTCCTTCTGAAGAAGGCCCGTGACCGGGCTCATATCCTGGTTGGTCTGGGCATCGCGGTTGCCAATATCGACGAGGTTATCAAGCTGATCCGCAGCGCCCCGGACCCGGCAACGGCCCGCGCCCAGCTGATGGAGCGCAACTGGCCGGCCCAGGACGTCGAAGCGCTCATCCGGCTGATCGACGACCCGCGTCACATGGTTCAGGAAGACGGCACCTACAAGCTGTCCGAGGAACAGGCCCGCGCCATTCTCGACTTGCGCCTGCAACGCCTGACCGCCATGGGCCGGGACGAAATCGAGGAAGAGCTCAACAAGATTGGCGCAGAGATTTCCGACTATCTCGACATCCTGCGCTCGCGAGCGCGCATCCAGGAAATCGTCAAGAACGAGATGCTGGAGATCAAGGAAGAGTTTGCGACGCCGCGGCGGACGGAAATCATCGAGGGTGGTCCGGATTTCGACGAGGAAGACCTGATCCAGCGCGAGGACATGGTGGTGACCGTTTCCCACGGTGGCTACATCAAGCGTGTTCCGCTCGCGACCTATCGGGCGCAACGCCGCGGCGGCAAGGGCCGGTCCGGCATGGCGACCAAGGAAGAGGATTTCGTCACCCGGCTGTTCGTGGCCAACACGCACACACCGGTGCTGTTCTTCTCCTCGCGCGGCATCTGCTACAAGATGAAGGTCTGGCGTCTGCCGCTTGGCGGCCCGACCTCGCGCGGCAAGGCCCTGATCAATCTGCTGCCACTTGAGCAGGGGGAACAGATCACCTCGATCCTGCCACTTCCTGAGGATGAGGACAGCTGGGCGGATCTGGACGTGATGTTCGCAACCGTGCGCGGCACGGTCCGCCGGAACAAACTGTCCGATTTCGTCAACATCAACCGCAACGGCAAGATTGCCATGAAGCTGGAGGACGGCGACGGCATCGTAGGTGTCGACACCTGCTCCGAACATGACGACGTCATGCTGACCACCAATTTCGGTCAGTGTATCCGTTTCCCGGCAACGGATGTCCGGGTTTTCGCGGGCCGGAACTCTGTCGGCGTCCGCGGCATTCGCCTGGCGGACAATGACCGGGTCATCTCCATGCAGATCCTGCATCACATCGATGTCGATGCGGAAGAACGGGCCGCTTATTTGAAGCTTTCCCGCGCTATGCGCGGCGAAGCCGATGAAAACGGCAACGGAGCGGACGAGGACGGCGTGGTCGCAGGAGACCTGCCGCAGGAGCGGTATGCTCAGATGAGCGCTGCAGAGCAGGTCATCCTGACGATCTCCGAGAACGGATACGGCAAACGGACCTCGTCCTTCGAGTACCGGGTCACCGGCCGCGGCGGCAAGGGCATAACGGCCATGGCGGTGAATGACCGCAATGGCGGTCTGGTTGCCTCATTCCCCGTCGAGGAAAGCCACCAGATCATGCTGGTGACCGATGGTGGTCAGCTGATCCGGTGCCCGGTCGACGGCATCCGCATTGCCGGGCGCGCGACGCAGGGCGTCATCGTCTTCAAGACAGCGGCTGAAGAAAAAGTCGTTGCCGTGGAAGGCATCTCCGAAGTGGATGAGGACGACGACCTCGAAGAAGACGGCGAGGGTGCCGAAGGCGGAGAGGCCGCAACCGACGGTGATGCTGGCGATACACCAGCTGCCGAAGGCGGCGACGACGCGCCGGAAAGCTGATCCTTCAGGATCAGGCTCCAAAACGACAACAGCGGCCAGGGTGGAACCTGAGCCGCTGTTTGCCGTTACGGGGAGGGAGGTATTTGAAACGTTCAGTTTGTTGCCGGGTAGCGCGCCAGAATGGTCTCGTTCACGGTCGGGGCGGATTTTTCAACGGTGACGAACGAAACCTTGCGCACCTTGCTGGCACCCGTCAGGGCCGCTGCGCAGTCTGCTGACCAGGCGCCCCAGGCCTGCGACTTGCAGGTATCGGATGTGGAAGTGGCGACGCGGTCGCCCTTGGTTGTCGTCAGACCCTGCGTTGCCAGGCTTGTCAGATCTTCTGCCTGGGACGCATTGCTCGGATGCATCGTCATGACGCCAGCGGCGATCATGGTCAGAAGCGCCAGCATGAAAACAGCTGCCAGCTTCACATGCATGGCCGGATCGACGGCCTTGGCACGAGTGGCAAAGGGTTGAGCCGCTTGTGCCTGCGCGGTCCGGTCGGTGGTTGAATTGCTCCTCATTGTCCTGGCTCCTGCTCACGCCACTTGGATTTCGATGACCTCACCTTGGAACATTGTTGGAAAGCGCGATGTGACGACCGTCACAGTTTGTCAGTTGCTGGCAGAATGCGGATCTGTTTCAGGCTTTCCCTTGTGAGGTGGCAACAGGCAGAGTAAGGAAGGAGCCATGACTCGTATTGCGCTCTACCCGGGTTCTTTCGATCCCGTCACCAACGGCCATATGGATATTCTGCGTCAGTCGCTCGCACTGGCGGACAGGGTTGTGGTCGCGATCGGCATCCATCCGGGCAAGTCTCCTCTGTTTTCCTTTGACGAGCGCGTGGCACTCATTCACGCCTCAGCCGAAGCGGAATTCTCTCCCGAGGAAGCAAGCCGGATCGATGTGATTGCCTTTGACGATCTGGTCATCAACACTGCTCGCAACCAGAAAGCCGGCTACCTGGTCCGCGGACTGCGGGACGGCACGGACCTTGACTACGAGATGCAGATGGCCGGCATGAACGGCACCCTCGAACCGGAGATCAGAACGGTTTTCCTGCCGGCTTCTCCAAATGTCCGCCATATCACCGCCACCTTGGTGCGACAGATCGCAAAAATGGGTGGGGAAATCTCTGCTTTTGTGCCTGAGCCGGTCGCCGAACCGTTGCGCCGCCGGGCCCGACCGGACAACTGATCCTTTTCACTCCCGAACCTGGACCGAACATCAGGAGATTCCAGTGTCACGTTTGTTTGCAACCTTCGCCGTTCTGGCATCGCTCATTCTCTTCCCCTTCGCCGCCAATGCCCAGGGCGACCCGGAAAACACGCTCTTCCTTGATCTGAAGGACGGCCGTGTTGTCATTCAGCTCCGCCCGGACCTGGCTCCCGAGCATGTCGCCCGGATCAAGAAGCTGGCCCGCGAAGGCTTTTATGACGGCATTGTCTTTCACCGGGTCATCGATGGCTTCATGGCGCAGACCGGTGACCCGACCGGGACGGGCCGGGGCGGCTCCAACGAACCGGACCTGAAGGCCGAGTTTTCCCGTGAGCCCTTCAAGCGCGGCACGCTCGGCATGGCCCGCGCCTCCAGCCCCAACAGCGCCAATTCCCAGTTCTTCATCATGTTCGACAATGGTGACTTCCTGAATGGCAAGTACACCGTATTCGGTGAGGTCGTCGACGGCATGCAGTTTGTCGACAACATCAAGCGCGGCGAACCGCCGGCAAACCCGGACAAGATCGTCAAGATGCAGGTTGCAGCGGACGCGCAATAAGTCCCGAGCCTCATAGCCCCATCTTTCAAGACCCTAGGAGATATTCTCATGGCCGATATCAAAGACGCCGAAAACACCCTTCTCATGGAAACCAGCCAGGGCTCGATCGTGATCGAGATGAAACCGGATCTGGCACCGACCCACGTTGCGCGTATCAAGGAACTCGTGCGCGAAGGTTTCTATGACGGAATCAAGTTTCACCGCGTGATCGACGGTTTCATGGCCCAGACCGGCTGCCCGCAGGGAACAGGAACCGGTGGTTCCGGCCAGAAGCTGAAAGCCGAATTCAGCAACGAAAAACACGTCCGCGGCACATGCTCCATGGCCCGCGCGATGGACCCGAATTCCGGCGACAGCCAGTTTTTCATCTGCTTCACCGACGCACCGTGGCTCGATGGCCAGTACACCGTCTGGGGCCAGGTGATCGAAGGCATGGAAAATGTCGACAAGATCAAGCGCGGCGAGCCGGTCGTTGATCCGGACAATATTGTGTCGCTGAAAGTGGCCGCCGACGCAGCCTGATCACGGCCCCAATCGGGAACCAGGACGGCGCGGAAGCAATTCCGCGCCGTCCTGTTGTGCGCAGGACCCTGCGCCGGTTGACCTTCGGCCAATCCATCTTTAAGAGCCGCAGACTGATCGATACGGCATCCGGGCCAGCTTCCTGGTCCGTGGACCAGAGCGATAGCCCCCAAATAGCACCAGGTGAGCGCCATGCGCGTCGACCAATTCGATTTTGATCTGCCCAACGAACGTATCGCATTGCGTCCGGCGCGTCCCCGCGATGCGGCTCGAATGCTTGTTGTGCGCCCTCAGGCCGATGCCCCCCTTATCGATGGCGGGGTGCGCGACCTGCCGGATGTTCTGGAGCCGGGGGACGCACTCGTTTTCAATGACACCAGGGTGATTCCAGCCCAGCTGGAAGGGACCCGCCTGCGCGGCGAAATTTCGGCTGGAATCGGGGCAACACTGCACATGCGTACGGGGCCTGACCGTTGGAAGGCCTTTGTGCGTCCGGCAAAGAAACTGCAGGTGGGCGACGATGTCCTGTTTGAGGGCTTTGGGACGCGGTTGACCGCAGAAGTCTCGGAAAAAGCCGATGGCGGCGAGGTCCTGCTGGTATTCGACCGTTCCGGTCCCGCACTGGATGCGGCAATTGCGGCTGTGGGCCACATACCCCTGCCACCCTATATCGCGCAGAAGCGCGGTGAGGACGAACAGGACCGTCAGGATTACCAGACCATGTTCGCGGAAAGGGACGGGGCGGTTGCCGCACCGACGGCCGGTCTGCATTTTACGCCGGGCCTGCTTCAGGCGCTTGAAGATCGCGGCATCGAACACCACCGCGTCACGTTGCATGTCGGCGCGGGTACCTTCCTGCCGGTCAAGGCGGACAAGACCGAAGACCACAAGATGCATGCCGAATGGGGCGAGGTTTCGCCGGAGACTGCCGAAGCGCTGGCGGCCGTCAAGGCACGCGGCAACAAGGTCGTCAGTGTCGGAACGACCTCCTTGCGCATTCTGGAGAGCGCTGCCGTGAAAACAGGCAGGATCGCTCCCTTCAAAGGCAATACCTCGATCTTCATCACGCCCGGTTACCGGTTCAAGGTCATCGATGCCCTGATGACGAATTTTCACCTACCCCGGTCAACCCTGTTCATGCTGGTCTCCGCCTTGTCAGGCCTTGAGACCATGCGCGCCGCCTATGCCCATGCCATTGATCAGGAATATCGATTCTACAGCTACGGGGACGCCTCCCTGCTGTTTCCCGACAAGGACGCCGTCTAAGGACATCTCATGAGCCAGGACAAGAACACATTCGGCTTCAAGCTGATCACCACGGACGGAACAGCGCGCCGCGGCGAAATCACCACACCGCACGGCATCGTTCGGACGCCCGCCTTCATGCCGGTCGGCACCCAGGCGACCGTCAAGGCCATGTATCCGGAGCAGGTCCGGGAAACCGGCGCTGATGTGGTTCTGGGCAACACCTATCACCTGATGCTGCGGCCGACGGCGGAGCGCGTCGCCAAGCTCGGTGGTCTGCACAAGTTCATGAACTGGCCGCACACCATCCTGACCGACAGCGGTGGCTTCCAGGTCATGTCACTCGCCCAGTTGCGTAAGCTCGATGAGGACGGCGTCCGGTTCCAGAGCCATATCGACGGCCAGAAATACCATCTGACACCGGAGCGGTCCGTGGAAATTCAGGGCCTGCTCGGATCGGACATCCAGATGCAGCTGGATGAATGCATCAAGCTGCCTAGCCCGAAGGAGGAAGTCCAGAGGGCGATGGAACTGTCGCTTCGTTGGGCGGAGCGATCACGCCGGCGGTTCGAGGCCATGGGTGGTCCGGGCAAGGGGCAGGGGCTCTATGGTATCGTTCAGGGCGGCGATCAGCCGGATCTACGCATCCGTTCGGCCGAAGAACTCGGCAAGATGCCGTTTGAGGGATACTCGGTCGGCGGACTGGCCGTCGGTGAACCCCAGGAAGTGATGTTGAAGATGCTCGACATCACCACGCCTGTCATGCCGGTCGACAAGCCGCGCTATCTGATGGGCGTTGGCACGCCTGACGACCTCCTGGAAAGCGTCAGGCGCGGCATCGATCAATTCGACTGCGTCATGCCAACCCGTGCCGGTCGCCATGGCCTCGCCTATACGCGCTTTGGCAAGGTGAATCTGAAGAATGCACGCCACCAGGAAGACCCGCGTCCGCTGGATGCGGAGGCCGAGTGTCCGGCAGCAAGCATCTACAGCCGTGCCTATCTGCATCATCTGGTGCGCGCAGGCGAGGGGCTTGCCGGCATGCTTCTGACCTGGAACAACATCGCCTACTATCAGTTTCTGATGCAGGGCATGCGGGACGCCATCGAAGCGGGCCGTTTCGAGGATTTCTATGCTGAAACGAAGGAAAACTGGGCGAAAGGTGACATTCCGGCGCTTTAACGCCGGCACGCCATCTCGAAATTCAGATCCTCAGGCCGAAAAACCTTCGGACTTCGTCAGATAGCAACCGGAAATGCGCCAGCTTCCGTCAGGCTGTTTTTCAAAGCTGTACAGCGCTAGCCAGTTCTTGCCCTGCGGACCAGTCACGTAGACTTCCTGGGTCGGCCCGAACTTGGTCATTTTCGACTGCCCGAACGTGACGCTTTTGGGCTGATACACCGGCCGGTAGCCCTGTCGCACCATCTCCATGAAGAATTCGGGCGTCTGGAACCGTCGCTGAAGTGAATCCGTTGCAAAGGAAAATGCTGCCTTGGCGTTGCCGGAGGCAAAGGCGCTCATCTGGTTCTTGATGATCGTCTGAAGCTTAGCGCCGTCGAAGCCCTCTTCGGCTTTGAGCGTGGCAGTCGCCAGCAGAAGACTGGCACCGGCTGCTGCAGCCAATTTCCAGAAACGGTACTGAGCCATGATCGATGTCTCCTGTTCTGAAACCCGATCAGTATACGGCTCAATTCCTTACCCAGATCCCACCTTTTTTGAGAAATCCCCGACGTCAACAGGCAGCCGACGGCGGAACGGTTCGCGTTCGTCGCCTCGAGCTGAAGAGTTTAAGGCCAAAGAAAGCGGTCAAGGTCAAAAATCAATGCAATTTCAAAGCCGCCAAAGCGTAACGCCGTCAGGGACACTTGCCCGGTCCAGCTTGGCTGGAATGTCGGCGACAAGACCACCGCCGTCGCGAAGATACGCTGTCATGGTTTTCCAGCCGGAAGACCCTTCGCAGAATTGCGCATGCGGCACAGCCAGAACCACGACGTCTGCAGGTTCCAGGGAATCGCTCGAGGTCAGGGTGATTCCATATTCCTCAATCACTTCCTGTGGATCAGCAAAGGGATCGGACACCTCTACACGCGCCCCGAAGTTTTTCAGCTCTCGGATCAGGTCGACCACCTTGGAATTTCGGGTATCGGGCACATTGGCCTTGTAGGTGATCCCGAGCACCGTGATCTTCGGCGGCATGTTCAGGCCGAGCCGGACACACTCCTGGATGATTTTTCCGGCAACGAACCCCGGCATAGCTTCGTTGGTCCCGCGCCCGGCCAGGATCACCTGTGGGGTCATGCCGATTTCATGGGCCTTGTGGGTCAGGTAATATGGATCGACACCGATGCAGTGGCCTCCGACCAGCCCGGGCTGAAAGGGAAGAAAATTCCACTTGGTCGCGGAACCCTCAAGCACGTCGCGGGTGTCGATGTCCATCTGGTGAAACAGCATGGCCAGTTCGTTCATCAGGGCAATGTTGAGATCACGCTGGGTGTTTTCTATGACCTTGGCAGCCTCCGCCACCTTGATGGACGGCGCCCGGTGAATGCCGGCGGTTACGACCGACCCGTAAAGGGCAACAAGCAGGTCCGTCGAACTTGCGCTGGAGGCCGCGACAATCTTGGTGATGTCGGCAAAACCGCGTGACGTATCGCCCGGATTGATCCGCTCCGGCGAATAGCCGACCTCGAATCCGTCTCCCAACCGGTATCCGGAACCGTGTTCCAGGATCGGCACGGCAACGTCTTCCGTTGCCCCGGGGAAGACGGTCGATTCAAATACCACGATCGAACCGTGTTTCATGATCCGGCCAACGGTTTCCGCGGCCTTGCGGAACGGTGTCAGGTCCGGCCGCTTGGCCTCGTCGACCGGCGTCGGCACGGCAACGATGAGCACGTCGCGATCAGCCAGAGACGCTTCATCGCCTGAAAAGGTGAGTGTTGCCGCCGACAGGTCTTCAGGAGAAACAGACGCCGTGCCGTCTCGACCGGACCGCAACTCATCAAGCCGCTTCGTGTTGATGTCGAAGCCGACTACGTCGTAGCCCTTGGCCGCAAAGGCGGTTGCAACCGGCAGGCCGACATAGCCAAGGCCGATGATGGCGAGTTTCTTAGTTGCGAGTTCTTGCATGGGCAGGGGGCGTCCGAATTGGGCCAGAGAAAGGGCCGGACCCTGATAAAGAGCCCGGCCCAGTCCTAATCCGTTCGCTATTGCGATTTCAAGCCCATAGCGGCTGACAGAGACTTATTCGGCAGCCTCGGGATGATCGATCATCTCTTGCATGAAGGGGAGCAACTCCTTTGCAAGACTTGGATCATCCAGACCGAATGCGATGTTTGCGCTCAAAAACCCGGCCTTGTTGCCACAGTCATAGCTGCGTCCCTCGAACTTCAGCGACGCAAAGGGCTGTGTTTTCATGAGCGCAAGCATGCTGTCGGTCAGCTGGATTTCACCACCTGCACCCTTGTCCTGATTGGACAGCAGGTCGAAGATTTCAGGCTGGAGAATGTATCGTCCGGTGATCTGAAGGTTGGACGGTGCAGTACCCTGCGGCGGCTTCTCGACCATATTCGTGATCTTGTGCGCATTCTTGCCGATTTCGCCGGCAAGCTCGACGATGCCGTAATTATGCGTTTGATCATCGGGCACCTCTTCCACGGCTATGATGTTGCCGCCGGCCTTTTCATAGACATCGACCATCTGCTTGAGACAACTCACCTTGGATTTGATGATCACATCCGGCAACAGGATGGCGAAGGGGTCGTTTCCGATGATGTCCCGGGCGCACCAGATCGCATGCCCGAGACCAAGCGGCGCCTGTTGCCGGGTGAAACTTGTGGACCCGGGTTGAGGCCGGTGCTTTTCAAGCAATTCCAGAGCCGCGGTCTTGTTCCGCGCCTTGAGCGTGTCTTCGAGCTCATAGGCCATATCGAAATGGTCTTCGATGACCTGCTTGTTGCGCCCAGTGACAAACACGATGTGTTCAATGCCTGCTGCGCGGGCCTCATCAACGACATATTGAATGATCGGCCGGTCAACGATGGTCAGCATTTCCTTCGGCACCGCTTTGGTTGCGGGCAGGAAGCGCGTGCCTAGTCCGGCGACCGGCAGGACCGCTTTGCGAATGGGCTTGTTCATTTCAGGCCTTCCAATGCTTTTACGAGCGTTTCCAATAGTCTTTTGCCCACTCATAAACAAGCGTGGCGCGAATCTCACGCTTAAATATCGGGTGTTTGTGGAGCTTCGGTTAAAGACACGAGGAAGTCGGTTCGCTCTCGCTGGACACTGAAAACCCCGCAAAGAAAGGGACACCAGGAGACTGGTTCGTCCGGCGAAATGCCCGCGAAGAAGTTTAATCGATTTAATTGCGGTATTGCACTGCGCCATGCCGCTGTTGCGGGTTAGACAAAAGAAGGTTATGGAACACGCAAATTATTGCTGGGTGAGGGCAGACCCTGAAGGCAACACCGTGCAACGCGGCGACCTTCCGACAGATGGTGGAATATGACCGAGGCAAATCGAGTAGTTTCCGTTGGCAATGTGTCTTTTAGCAACGATGCGCCGTTCAGCCTGATTGCAGGGCCGTGTCAGCTGGAGAGCCGAGAACATGCGCTCGAATGCGCCGCGGCAATCAAGGAGATCACGGAGAAGCTCGGTATTTCCACAATCTTCAAGACGTCCTTCGACAAGGCCAACCGCACCTCTCTTTCCGGACAACGCGGCGTCGGTCTGTCTGATGCTTTGCCGATCTTTGCAGAGATCAAGGAAACCTATGGCATGCCGGTATTGACCGACGTGCATGCGCCGGAGCAATGCGCACCGGTGGCAGAGATTGTTGACGTCCTGCAGATCCCTGCCTTTCTGTGTCGCCAAACAGACCTTCTGGTCGCTGCCGCAAAAACCGGCCGTGTCGTCAACGTCAAGAAAGGCCAGTTTCTTGCCCCCTGGGACATGAAGAACGTACTGGACAAGGTAACGGGCTCCGGCAATCCAAATGTCTTGCTGACCGAGCGCGGTGCAAGCTTCGGGTACAACACACTTGTGACCGACATGCGGTCCCTGACCATTATGGCTCAGACCGGTGCTCCGGTAGTTTTCGATGCAACTCATTCTGCACAGGCACCGGGAGGACAAGGTGGCTCTTCGGGTGGAGATCGAACCATGGTGCCGGTCCTGGCGCGCGCTGCAGTTGCCGTTGGAGTCGCCGGCCTCTTCATTGAGACCCATCCGGATCCCGACAAGGCACCGTCCGACGGTCCGAACATGGTGCCCCTGAGTGAGCTGGAAGCACTTCTTGCGCAGCTCAAGGCACTTGATGCGGTTATCAAGTCACCGGCTGTTGCCGCCGAATAGATTGTTTCAGCCGTATCTTTGGATGCGGCTTTCTCATGTGGAGCCTTGCTCCGTTTCTCGCGCCGGTCTGCCGGCGTCCGTAAATGCCGGACCCCGTCCGGCAAACGTCAGTACAGCTACTTTTGACAGGGAGTTCATTCCATGACCGCCATTATCGATGTCATCGGCCGTCAGATCTTTGACAGCCGCGGCAATCCGACCGTTGAGGTCGACGTATTCCTGGAAGATGGCTCCTTTGGCCGTGCCGCTGTTCCGTCCGGCGCGTCGACCGGCGCGCATGAAGCCGTTGAACTGCGTGACGGCGGCGACCGTTACATGGGCAAGGGCGTTCAGAATGCCGTTGATGCCGTCAATGGCGAGATCTTTGAAACGATCGGCGGCCTTGAGGCCGAGGATCAGCTGCAGATCGATCAGGCGATGATCGACCTTGACGGCACTTCGAACAAGGCCCGTCTTGGCGCCAATGCGATCCTGGGTGCGTCTCTTGCCGTTGCCCGCGCTGCGGCCCAGGCGTCCGGCCTGCCGCTCTACCGCTATGTCGGCGGCACCTCCGCCCGCACCCTGCCGGTGCCGATGATGAACATCATCAATGGCGGCGCCCACGCCGACAACCCGATCGATTTTCAGGAATTCATGATCATGCCGGTTGGGGCCGAAAGCCTCAGCGAAGCCGTTCGCATGGGCTCTGAGATCTTTCACACGCTCAAGAAGGCCCTGAACGCTGCCGGTCACAACACCAATGTCGGCGACGAAGGTGGCTTTGCACCGAACCTGGAATCGACCGACGCCGCCATCGGCTTTGTCATGAAGTCCATTGAAGCGGCCGGTTACAAACCGGGCGAGGACGTCTTTCTGGCGCTTGACGCCGCTTCGACCGAATTCTTCAAGGACGGCAAATACGTCCTGGAAGGTGAGGGCAAGTCACTGGCACCTGAGGAAATGGCTCAGTATCTCGCCGATCTCGTGTCCCGCTATCCGATCATCTCCATCGAGGACGGTCTGGCGGAAGATGACTGGGACGGCTGGAAGGCCACCACGGACCTTGTTGGCAACAAGTGCCAGCTGGTCGGTGACGACCTCTTCGTCACCAACTCCGAGCGGCTGCGCAAGGGCATCGACATGGGCGTTGCCAACTCCATCCTGATCAAGGTCAACCAGATCGGAACGCTCTCCGAAACACTTGATGCCGTCGAGACTGCCCACAAGGCCGCCTATACCGCCGTCATGTCGCACCGGTCAGGCGAAACCGAAGACAGCACTATTGCCGACCTGGCCGTTGCCACCAATTGCGGACAGATCAAAACCGGTTCCCTGGCCCGTTCCGACAGGCTCGCCAAATACAATCAGCTGATCCGGATCGAGGAAGAACTGGGCCCGCAGGCCATCTACGCAGGCCGGTCCATCCTGAAGGGCTGAGCCTTGCCTCTCTGAAAACGAAAAACCCCGCAAAAACCGCGGGGTTTTTTGTTGTCTGCTTTCGGGCTTTTACTGGGACGCGGCAGCCTGCGGATTGGTTTTTGTTTCCTCCGCATGCAACAGGGCGGCGGCAATCGTTTCTGCTTTTTCAGCTCCGGCCAGAACAAACCGCCCATCGATGATGAAGCAGGGAACGCCGGACACTCCCGAATTCACGGCGTTTTCAATCTGGGCAATGACTTTGTCGAGATCGGTTTCCGTTTCAAGGAGCTGCTCCACCAGATCGGACTGCATGCCGGCTTCTTCGGAAATCCGGACCAGCGTTTCGGATTTGGTCAGGTCCTCTCCGTCAAGGAAATAGGCCTT
This sequence comes from Roseibium sp., assembly GCF_965233565.1. Taxonomy (GTDB): domain Bacteria; phylum Pseudomonadota; class Alphaproteobacteria; order Rhizobiales; family Stappiaceae; genus Roseibium. The sequence goes on from NZ_OZ247494.1 coordinate 85,505, forward strand.
GAAGAGACGCTCAACCACCTCGTCCTGAAGATCGTCCGCGCGAGACCACAGGATCAAGCGGTGGCAATCGAGAGTATTGGGGGACAGCCTGATATCCTCAAATGCAAACGGGATGCCTTCTTCCTGACCCGCCGTCCGGATCTGGCTGTAAAAGGCATTTGCACGATCCATCCCGCCGAACTTGTCGCTGAGATACTGCTGACGATCCTTGCCGGATTTCGGCAGGGTAGAATCAAGCTGGAACGGATGCCAGCGCACTAGAACATTCAGTTGCGGCACAGAGCGGAGCGCGGCTTCCAGCCGCCGCTTACCGATGTAACACCACGGACACATCACATCCGAAACGACATCGACGGTGAGTGGGGCAACATCTGTCATGCGACTTCCTGATTACTGACTGGTTCACTCAAGGCTAGTGCCTTGTGGGTATTTGCCAAGCCCCATTTCGTGGCAACGTTAAGGCAAGACCCACAAATTTCGCGATTTGCGCTGGTTTAGAGCACTGTATGGGTCAAAATCGAGTTGATCCGTTTTTGCAGACGCGTGGTACCGGCTTCGTTTTTCAGAACTGCAACGGGACCGACGTCGCGAATGAGGCACACAAGATCCTCGTCACGGCTGGTCGCATCAGCGATCGACAACAAAGTGGCGTTGATTTCTTCAAGCTCGTCCAGGGAGGTGACTTCGATGCCGAAATTTTCGGGTTGAAGGCGCATCTCCCAGAGATCCAGGCCCCTTGCAGCCAGCTGGTTGCTGCAGGCTTCCAGGTAGGTGGTGTAGTCTTCAACCCCCAGACCGCCGACATTGACCTGCTGACGCAGCCACATATGGCTTTCTGCAAGCACCCGGTCTGCAAGGCGACGCCTTTTGCCGAAACGGATGGCGGCGTTCAGGCGCTTGACCAGTGTTTCCTTGCGGTTCTCTCCAACAAGAACGTCCGAGGCGCCGTTCCGGAACAGCAGCACCAGATCTTCCTCGCGCTCACAAACCGCAAGGACCGGAAGGCCGGCAAACCGGGCGTCCCGCCTGATCTGTTGCATGTAGTCAATCGCATCATCAAACGGCGCATCAATGACAACCGCGTCGAACGCCCGCTTGGACATGAATTCGACGGCCATGCTTCCATCAAACGCGCCGACAACCTCGACTTTCTGGTCGCTGGCGTCCTGCCATTCCAGAAAACGTCCGCTCAAGCCAACAACGAGCAGGCTGCTGGACCCTGAATGATGCGGCGCGGAGCCGAAGCCGGGGATACGTCCGAAGACCCGACGGCGCAACTGTGCTTCATCAGACCGCAGCAGCGCGCGCTGATGAATGCAAATCAGCATCAGGAGAACTTCGTCCGGTACGATCCGGTCGATCACCGCCGTGGGCTGAAGTCCGTCCGGCAAGAGGTCGTCGTTGCCCGTGAGGAGATAGAACGGGACTTCGCACACGAGATTCCTGATCTGCGGCATCAGCCATTCAAAGAAAGCCGTTTTCTGGCCCTCTTCCAGCTCCGCCACATCAACCACGACCGCCGCCGGCAGCGCCAGAGGAAGTCGGCTCCCGCGGTCAAACATCTTCAGAAGCGATACGTCCAGATCTTCCGGAGCGTCCCCGCTGCCGCTGCGCCTTGGCCGGCGTCCGGCGTACCAGTAAGGACCGCGCCAGGAGAGCGAGGTTTCTACATCCATTCCCTGTCCCCGACTATGCCACGGCTGCAGGCAGACGCTGGGTTCGCATGGTCAACCGCTCGCGGCAGATGGTTCCATCGTCGTTGCGTGGCAATGACTGTAAAATCAGCACACGATGGGGGATCTTGGCAAGGTCTACGCCTTCTGCATCCAGATAGGCAAAGAATGCACCCGCGTCAGGGACATGTCCGGGATCGGGAACAAGAGCGGCATACATGCGGGCACCAAGAACCGCGTCTTCAACGATGAAGGCGGCGGCTTCTCGAATCCCCGGATAGCTTGAGTAGATCCGATCTATGGTTTCAAGGTTTCCGGTTCCCAGCGCATATTGGCCGGGAATGCCGAAGCCGGCGAGACCGTCATCTACCAGTTCAACCTTGATGTTGGTGTTGAGATATCCGGTCCCCTCCCAACGAACACGCCGCTGGTCTCCGTTGATGGTGCGCCAGCCGACTTCCGGGACCATGGGTCCTTTCACCAGCAGGGTCGGGGGGTGATCATCCACTTCGTCAGTGACTGCAATTTCCAGAAGGGCTGGCCCGCTCTCGCACCCGTTCGGCCCGTTATGCTTTCCCAGTGCTGTTGGTTTCATCTTGGCAGAAGGACCACGCGCCTTGGCAACAAGTGCGAATTCATCGGCAAGATGCAGGTCGACCAGACGTCTGCGCGCAACGAAAGTGGTAGGATGTGGCGCCGCAATGTTCCAGGCAGCCAGCAGGGACGTTTTCGAATTGGTCAGCTTGCGGTCCAGGGTCTGCGCAAGCGGGCCAGGTGTCATGACCACGTCCGCATCGACCTCATTGGCGTGTGCAGCGAGATTCGCAAGGGAGGTCGGATGGTGCAGATGCAGTGTGCCTCCAGTCATAAGCCAGGGCACAAGACCGCCGCCCAGACCGGTCAGGCCACTCAGCGAATAGGGCAGAACCACCGTGCTGGCGTCCTTGATATGCGCTTCATGAACAACCATCTGCGCCGCCGATGTCCAATGATTGTGACACCGCGTAACCGGAACATTTTCCTCGCCGCTACGGCTCCAGCAGATCGTGGCGGTATGGTCGGCCGGGTCGGGTCTTTCGCTTGGCGAGAACTGAAGGTCGTCGCCCATTTCGGCAAGCATGGGACCAAGTTCGATCAAGCCGTCAGGGACATCCTTGCCAAGCCCGAAGACAAAGCGCAGAGAGAACAGGTCGGCAGCAACGTCCCGGGCCGCCGCGCCTACTTCGCGGGTTTCAACGCGATCGGCGGCAATGAACCCCTTCGCCCCGATGGAATTCAAGGCTTCCAGTACGTTCTTTTGCCGCCAATGCAATGGCAGAGGCGAAACAATCAAGTCGGCCCGCAAGGCGGCTAAAACGGCGATGACCGTATCAACCGTATTGGGGGCTTGCACGCCGATGACGTGATCAGCCGTCAGCCCAACCGTGTTGTAAAACGCCGCCAGCCGATCGATTTCCCGGTCTGCTTCGGCGTAGGTCAGCTGTCTGGGCGTGCCGCCTGTCCAGGTTTCGCGGTCAGGGGCATCGACCAGTGCCAACCGGTCGGGATGTTCTGCCGCCGTCTTGCCAAAGAGCGCGTCAAGCGGCACATCGGACCAGGCTCCGCTTTCATGATACTCCTTGCTCAGGCTTTCTTGGGTGGCTTTCATATTGTTCTTCGTCCATTGGTCCGTTTATTGGGCCGCAGCAGCTGACCACCAGGTGTCAAATTCGTGCCCGTAAAGGGAATCCTGCTGAGGCGGAACGACATCTTTCCAATACGCAACCCAGTCGTCCGATACATGATAGAGCGGCACCGCATAGGCACCCGAGATGAGAACGCGGTCGAAAGCGCGAACGGCGTCCACAAAGTCCTCGCGGCTGCGAGCAGCCACAATCTCGTCGATCAACGCATCGATGGCCGGTTCCTTTGCGCCAACGAAATTGAACGAGCCTTCGGTGTCAGCCGCTTTCGTCGACCAGCGGCCATATTGCTCCGCTCCAGGTGAGAGGGAGGCATACCAGGTGTTGAACACCATATCGAAATCGCGTTTCGTTCGGCGATCCTCGAACTGGGACGGGTCGACACTGCGCACGCTTGCGTCGATGCCCAGGAGCTCAAGCGTCTTGATGTAGGCGAGCGCCAGTTTCTCCTCATCCTCGTTCTTGGCGAGGATCTCGAAGGTCAGCGCCTTGCCGGTTTCCTTATGGACCAGCTTGCGATCCTGCAGGCCATATCCGGCCTCGCCGAACACATTGAGCGCTTCACGCAGCACCTTCCGGTCTTGTCCGGATCCGTCCGCGTCAGCAGGACGCCAGGTGCCGGCCATCACATCCGGGGCGACGGCATCAGGGAAGGGCGCCAGAAGCTTCTTTTCGCGATCGCTGGCCGGCCGGCCGATCGACGACAAATCCGAATTGTCCCAGTAACCCGCTGTGCGCGTGTAGAGACCGTAATAAAGGTTTTCATTCACCCACTTGAAGTCAAACAACATGCGCAGGGCCTTGCGTGTGTTGACGTCTGAAAACTGCTCGCGCCGCGTGTTGAAGGCAATGCCCTGCATGGCCGCCGGAATGCCAAGCGGCTTGGCCCGTTGAATTACATCCCCGTTCTGGGCGGCAGGGAAATCGAACCCGTTGGCCCACCGGGCCGGATCGCGGAATTTGAGGGCGTTTACGAGGCCCTTCTTGAAGGCTTCCTGCAACGTGGTTTCGTCACGGAAATACTCGATCCGGATTTCATCGAAATTGTCGAACCCGGCCTTTACCGGCAGATCCTTGGCCCAATAGTCTGAGTTCTTTTCATAGACCACGAGCCGGCCCGGTTCGATCGTCTTGAACGTGTAAGGTCCGGACCCCACTGGTGGTGTAAGCGTCGACTTGTCAAATGTGTCGAAATCGGTGTTCTTCTTCGAGAAGATCGGTGCCAGCGAAATCAGCAGCGGCAGCTCCCTGTTGTCGCCGTTCTCGAATACGAGTTTCAGGCGGTTCGGGGCCGTGACTTGCTTCTCCTTGATGGCCGCATACCAGTTCCGATAAGGCGGCCGGCCCTTGGCCTCGATCACTTCCAGAGAGAAGATCACATCCTCAACGGTGACCGGAGACCCGTCAGAGAACCTCGCATCCGGATTGAGTTCGAATTCGATCCACTCGCGGCTGTCGGGCATGCGCACACGCTGCGCCAGCAGGCCGTAAAGCGAAAACGGCTCAGTATAGGAACGCACAAGCAGGCTTTCCAGAATGTTGTTGCCGAACTCCCGCTCGCGCATGCCGCGCGCCGATGTCCAGCCGCCCTGAACAATGAAAGAGTTCAGGCTGTCGAAGGTGCCTTGTACCCCCAGAGTGATCGTGCCGCCTTTCGGCGCGTCTGGGTTTGCATAAGGGAACGGTTGCCCTTCTTCGAGAGCCGGCGTGCCATGCATGGAAATCGCGTGAACCCAGGGCGTATCTTCCTCCGCCTGCGCCGCGAAAAACGGCAAGGCCATCACGGAGCCTGCCGTGAACGTCACCGCTGCAACGTTCCGAATAGCTTTGAAAAAAGGATTGGCACCAATCGAAAAACGCATAACCACCGTCCGAGATTCCGTTGATTCTCAGCTTTCAGGGTATCACAGGGTTAACGCAAACGCCTCTGATGCAAGCAACAATCAGCAAGATATTCAGATTTGTTTGAAAGCAGGGGGCTGCGTTGCAAATCGGCCACCCTCTTGCCCAAATTCAGTGTCTTACCATGGATTAACGAAGCGAATGTTCCATGGGGCCTTGCGGTTGCTACCGGAATGCATCAGAACAACGCGAATGTTTCATACACGCACGATTGAGGACGTTTCGATGAAGAGTGTTTTGAAAAGAGGATTGTTCGGATGCGCAGCCGGCGCATTCGTGGCCCTGTCTTCTTTCGCAGGTGCTCCCGCAATCGCCCAAGAAGAAAAAAGCCCTTGGACGAAGGCGTGTAACACCAATCCCAATACGCAGAAGGAAATCTGCTTCATTTCGATTGAGCTGCGCACCAATACCGGCCAGTTCCTGAGCAACATTGCAATTCAGGAGACAGCTGGCGAGGCACGCAAGAAACTTTTGGTTGCTGTTCCGACCGGTGTCTTGATCCAGCCGGGCGTTCGCATTCAGATCGACGACAGCAAGCCGGTCCAGGGCAAATACAGCATCTGTGCTCCTAATGCCTGCTACGCGGAGCTGGCCATTGACGACACCTTCATCGCCGCGATGAAGCAGGGCGGCGAAATGATTGTCGCGCCTTACAACCAGCAGGCAAAAGAAATCGTCTTCAAGATGACCCTGATCGGATTCACCAAGGTCTATGACGGCGAGCCGATGAACCTGGCTGAACTTCAGAAGCGTCAGGAAGAGCTTCAGAGCGAATTGCAGAAACGCGCCGACGAAGCCCGTCAGAAACTGATTGATGCGCAGAACGCTGATCAGTAAGGCTTCGAAAAGCTAAAGGAAAAAGGCCGGCTCCAACGGGAGCCGGCCTTTTTTGCTGAAGGGTCAAGACCTTCAGTGAATTTCGACGCTACGCGGCAGATAAGAGCCGTCTGTCTGTTCCTCGAAAATCTCTTCGACCTGCGGATGGCGAACGGGCTCGCCGGTCATGTCCGGCTCAAGATTCTGCTCGCTGACATAGGCAACGTATTCAGTTTCCTCGTTTTCTGCGAGCAGATGATAAAACGGCTGGTCACGCAGAGGGCGCACGTCTTCCGGGATGGCATTCCACCATTCCTCGGTATTGCTGAAGGTCGGATCGACATCGAAGATCACGCCCCGAAAGGGGTAGATACGGTGCCGGACGACCTGACCAATTCTGAATTTAGCCGTACGCATGGTTCTTCGTCCGCTTAGTGCATGCACTGCCGGGATACCGTTTTGGCTGACAGCTTGCAAGCGTTCTAACATTAAACCGTAACGCCGGAGCCTTGCGAAATTCTAAAGACCATAGACCGCTGCAAGTTCAGTGTCTTTTGATGCAACCAGTTTTGCAAGGTCTACGATAACTTTCGCCTGTTTCCAGGTCGCATCGTCCTGCATCTTGCCGTCGATCATCACCGCACCGGTGCCGTCCGGCATCGCTTCCAGGATACGTTTTGCAAAGCCAACCTCCTGCGGATCCGGTGAAAACACCTTCTTGGCAATGTCGATTTGGCTTGGATGCAGGGACCAGGCGCCGAGACACCCCATCAGGAAAGCGTTGCGGAACTGGCTTTCACAGGCGGCCGCATCGGCAAAGTCGCCAAAAGGGCCATAAAAGGGCTTCAGCCCATAGGACAGGCACGCGTCGACCATTTTTCCGACTGTATAGTGCCAAAGGTCCTGCTGATATGCTGTCCTGGCCCCGTCGGGGTTGGCGTCGGAAAGCACGGCATAGTCGGGGTGGCCGCCGCCAACCCGTGTTGTTTTCATGCCGCGTGAGGCGGCCAGATCGGCCGGACCAAGGCTCATGCCATGCATGCGCGGACTGGCGGCAGCAATCTGCTCGACATTCTTCACGCCTTCTGCCGTCTCCAGAATGGCGTGGATCATGATCGGCTTTGCGATACCGGAGCGCGCCTCCAGCTGTGCCAGGAGCTGATCGAGATAGTGGATGTCCCAGGCCCCTTCGACCTTGGGAAGCATGACGACATCCAGCTTGTCACCGACTGCGGGTACGATTTCCAGAAGATCGTCGAGAAACCAGGGACTGTTCAGACAATTGACCCGTGTCCAGAGGCCGGTCGAACCGAAGTCATTTTCGCTTGCCAGCTGAATAAAGCCCCGGCGCGCATCCGTCTTGGCTTCGGCCGGGATCGCATCTTCCAGGTTGCCCAGAACCACATCCACCTTGTTGATCAGGTCCGGCACCTTGGCCCGCATTTTTTCAACATGCGGCGGCACGAAGTGGATCATCCGTTCCAGCGTTACCGGCAGGTCCCGTAAAGGGGCAGGGGCACCGATTGCAAGCGGTTTGTAAAATGCACTTGGGGTTTTCATGAAACAGCTATCCTCCACCTGTCGAACGGATAGCTATAACGCCTATGCTGCGCTGCAACCATCCCCCGAAAGGCCAAGTCGCCGTTCAATACAGAACGCTTCTAGTCCTGCTCGCTGCTTGCAACCTGGGCAGCAGCAGCGCGTCGGGCCTGCTTCTGTGCGGAGGTTTTTCCGGGCGGCGCCCACTTCTTGTGGATCCACATCCATTGGTCTGGGTGTTCACGTATCCAGCTTTCGAAGATCGTGTGGATCTGTGCAGTTGCAGCCTCGATATCGGCCTGCCGGTCATCGGTAACCGGTACGGAAATGGTGCGGCCCTCGATCCGGAACCTGACACCCTTCGTTCGCACTACGCGCCCCAGCACGATGGGGACGTTGCATGCCCGCGCAAGGGAAGCCGGCACCGGGTTGGCATAGGCCAGACGATCAAAAAACGGAACCTGAACGCCGCGCGTTTCCCGCAGGTCGCCCATCATGGCAACGACGCCGCCAGACTTGAGAGTCGAGAGGATCTTGCGCGCGGTCTGGTGGCTTTTTGACAACAAGCCGCCCTTGTAAAGATCCGAGCGCAAGGATGTGAGCGCCCTGTCTGCTTCCGGGTTGCGAAGCGCCTGGTAAACCCCGGTGATATTCAGGCCCTTTCGAACCGCCGGCTGTACGCAGAGCTCCCAGTTCGCGCTGTGAAACGACACGAACAGGCAGGCCTGTTCGCCGTTGAGAACCTTTTCCGTGGTCTCGTCGGCAATCGCCTCGAACCGGAAATCCTGCTTCAGCAAGCGGTCAATGTGAAAGGTCTCGGCCGCAACACGTCCAAGATTTTCCCACATGCCACGCACAATCCGCTCGCGCTCCTGCTCGGGCATGCCCGGAAAGGCTTTTTCGAGGTGATCGAGCGCGCGTTTATGGCGGGCATTAAAAGGCGCAAGCCATCTCCAACAGGTCCCCATGACCTTGGAGGCCACGTCCACAGGTATCAGCCGGAACAGCCAGATGGCGCTCCTCAGCGCAATGCCTTCCACCACGTTTTGCGCAGCCGTCAACCGCGGGTATTTGCGCTGTCTTAATTTCCGGGACATCGGAAACGATTGCTCTCACGTTTAGCCCCTTCGAAAAAGAAGGGGAAATTAGCACCGGTTTGGCCCCTTTGAGCCCTTGCGGCGCAGGCCCAGACCTGATTGGAATGCGGGTCGTGCTGACCGGCGGTCACGCGTCCTTATCCAAGCCCGGCGCAAGATGCAAGCGCCAACGCCGTCCACTCCCGAACCAGAGCAAGCAGGAATTTTGGAAGCCGCATGCAGGACGTCATCACACTGGCCCTCCCGTTTTTCGGTCTGATCCTTTTGGGGTTTGCGGCCGGGAAGTTTCGGAACCTGCCGGAGTCCGGCTTGAGCTGGATGAATTTTTTCGTCGTCTACCTGGCTTTGCCGGCACTTTTCTTCCGGCTGCTGTCCGAAACGCCGTTCGAACAGCTCGCCAATGTATCCTTTGTCGCCGCAACGACGTTCACCACCTATATCGTGTTTGCCATTTCCTTCTGCATCGGCGTGGTCGCGACACGCGGCAGCATTGGCGAATCCACCATTCTCGGGATCGCGGGTGCCTATTCCAATGTCGGTTACATGGGGCCGGGCCTGACGTTGGCTGTACTTGGGGAGCAGGCGACGGTGCCGACCGCGCTCATCCTTGCTTTCGACAATGCACTCATGTTCATCCTGGCACCGCTGTTGATGGCCCTGGCAGGGGCGGACAACGAAAGCTTCCTGCGAACACTTCAGAAGATCGGCTACCGGATCTTCACGCATCCTTTCATTCTTGCGACCATTGCCGGTGTTCTGGCCGCAGCTCTGGAATTCAGACCGCCGGAAGCGGTCAACACCATGTTGTTGTATCTCAGCAATGCCGCGGCCCCTTGTGCGCTCTTTGCCATGGGCGTGAATATTGCGCTGCGTCCGATCGGACGGGTTCCACTGGAACTTCCCCTGGTTCTGAGCATCAAACTGGTGCTGCACCCTATACTCGTTTTTCTCCTGCTCAGCTGGCTGGGAGGCTTTGATCCGAGCTGGGTGGCGACCGCCGTTTTGATGTCCTGCCTGCCACCGGCCACCAATGTCTTCGTCATTGCGCAGCAATATGGAACCTATGTGCAAAGGGCATCCAGCTTCGTCCTGATCGGTACGGCTGTGTCCATCATCACGGTCACCGGGTTTATCTGGGCTCTGACAAGCGGCTTTCTGCCGACGGGTTGACGCAGGCAGGCGCAAAACGTCACCTTGAAGAACACAAGGAAGGGAGCCCGAGGCGTGCAAGACGATCCGAGTGTCATGAACCTTCTTGATGGCTATCCGGAGGATATAAAGGCCGCTCTGTTGCAAATGCGCAGCCTGATCCTGCAGACCGCTGCCGAAAACAAGGACATCGGCGTTCTTGAAGAAACGCTCAAATGGGGCCAGCCGAGTTATCTCACCACGCGCCCGAAAACCGGCACCACCATCCGCATCGACAGGGACAAGTCTGATGCTGGCGACTTCGCGCTTTATGTGAATTGCCAGTCCTCGCTGGTGTCAGAATGGCGCGCGCTCTTTCCGCAATTCACCTATGGCGGCGATCGATCCGTGCATTTTCAGCTTGGCCATCCACTGCCCGAAGATGAGCTGCGCCAGATGATCACCATGGCGCTGACCTACCATCGGAAAAAACGCTCTTCTTTAAAGAACTGACTGTCCTGCGGATGTCACTCAACGCCCAAGACGGAAGGCGCTGCCCGGCGTCATGCCTTCGCGCATCAGTATCCGGCGCAAGGGACCGACGCGCCCCGCCAGATACATGCCAACGCTGCGCGCGGCCTGAACGGGCAGAAACGAGGTCAGCAATGACCGGTTCAGTAAATCAACGGCGTTGGTGCGCGTGCGGATATCGCCCATACGCTTGGTTTCGTATCCGGAAAGAACGGCCATGGAGCCGATATCGGATTGCCGCACCCTGGCACCTGTCAGGACCGACTTTAGATCCAGAATATCGCGCAGGGACAGGTTCAGCCCTTGCGCGCCGATCGGTGGAAAGACATGTGCCGTCTCGCCCAGAAGCACCAGGCGTTCTGAAACCAGCTTCCTGGCGTTCAACCCGGAGAGCGGAAAGCTTTGCGGCTCGGAGGCCAGTTTGAAGGCCCCAAGAACGGAATGGGAGCGCCGTTCCAGTTCCTGTTCCAGCTCATTCGGCGCCAACTTCAGCAGGGCTGCAGCACCTTCGGCTGTTTCGACGCAAACAAGTGCCGATTGCCGACCGGGCAGGGGCACCAGCGTGAACGGACCGGTCTCTGTGTGAAATTCCGTTGAAACATGCTGGTGTGGCAGACGGTGTTCGAGATTGAGCACAACAGCGACCTGCGGGTACGACCAGCGCTTTACGTCAATTCCCGCAAATTCTCTCAAGACCGAATTGCGGCCATCGGCCGCGACACCCAAACGTGCTGCAACCTCAATGCCGGACCGCGTTGTCAAAGTTACGCGGTCTGCACCAAACGCCGCAGACTGAACGGGTTCAGATATAACCGTCAGGTCCGCTTGATCGGCACATTTTTTTTCAAGCACAGTATTAAGTTCAGAGTTCAAGATATTGAATCCAAACTCTTCCATGCCAAGTTCGGCGCTGTCAAACGTCACTTCGGGTGCCCTGAGAAGACGTCTGGTCCCGTCAATCATGCGCATCTTTTTCAGGGACACCGCATTGCTTTCGATATCGGTCCAGATGCCAATGTCGCGCAGCAAATCGATCGATTGCTGCCAGAGTGCCGTGGTGCGACCGTCCTGACGTTGCAAAGGCGGTGCAAAAAGCACACAGGAGAAGCCGGCTTGTGCCAGGCTGAGGGCCGCAATCCGGCCAGATGGTCCTCCGCCGACGATGGCGATGTCATAAGTGTCGGGCCGATCCGTCTTTGCCATGGCTTTTGTCCGTGTTTGGTCTGTTTGGGCCAAATGTGCTTCTTTTGGTGTCAATTGCAACGAGACCAAAAAACGCAGGCAGGCAAGCGTTGTGGACGGGCGGGTGATCTGGAACGAAACATGAGAAAAATCAAAGCCGATTCCGGCACGTGTCTCTACAATGGACAAAATGAGCGAGCGTCTTTCCAACTAATCCGGATCAACTGAATGCCACCAGCAAGCAGCCACTTGTCGAGGGGTCGCACCCTTCGCGCAGAAGCCCCGACTGGAAGGGGGTGGCCTGTTGTCCTGTTGCTGGTTGTTCTGCTCAGCCTTGCCGGCTGGAGCTATCTGACCGCCATGGTGGTAGACATGGTTCCAGCCATGGACATGAGCGAAGCCGGTCCGGGCATGGGCCTCTTCAATGCCTTCAACCTGTTCGCCGGCTTGCCGGCCGAAGCGCGGGCAGCCCTTGCCGCATTGTGTCTGCCTGCGGGAAGCACCTTTGGCATGCCGGGAGCGGATATGACGCCGTCCGACCTTCTGAAGATCTTTCTCATGTGGGCCATGATGGCCCTGGCCATGATGCTGCCGACGGCCGTGCCGATGTTGAGAAAGTACTTTTCCGAGATCTCTCTCAAAACGGGTTCTGCTACGCAACCTGTATCGGCAACGCTTGCTGCGGCGTGCGGTTATCTGACCATCTGGCTTGGATATGCGCTGCTGGCCACATTTGCGCAATGGTTGCTGTCCCGTGCTGGTGCGCTCACCGACATGATGGCGCCTGCCACGCTTGCGCTCACGATTTCCGTCCTCTTCGCCGCAGGACTTTACCAGTTCACGCCCTCAAAACACTTCTGCCTGCAAAGATGCTGGTATCCCCGCTGGGCCTTCACAGAGGGGCGGGTGCATCCCGGCACCGGTCACGGCTACCGGGAAGGCCTCGTTCAGGGCTGGGCCTGTCTCGGCTGCTGCTGGGCCGTCATGACACTCATGTTCGCAGTTGGTCTGATGAACATCATCTGGATCGCACTCTTAGGCAGCTTGATGGCGATCGAAAAGACGTTCCCGAGCCGTTGGCTTCCCTACGTCATCGGGGCGGGGCTGTTGCTGTGGTCCGGTTTCCTGACATTTCTGCTCATGTCCGGACATTTGTCAGTTTAATTTGCCGCCCGAGCCTCCCGGGACTGTTTTTTCGGTTCACACTGTCATACGATTGCAATACATGACCGTGTCAGCGCCTGTGTGAATGACGTGCAGAAGTGTACCTCACGCCGGTAGAAGCGCTAACGTATCGAAGTGATGCGCAAGATTCTTGGAAATGAGGACACCGTGACGGACTTTACGCCAGGCAAAGAAAGAACATAGCCCGCTCTGTTCCTGATTCACATCCTGACGGCGTCCGGAGCCCCGATTGCGCTTGTTGCCCTTCTTGCCGGCGCGCAGGGCAACTGGGCGGAAATGTTCGCCTGGCTTGGTCTGGCCTTTCTTGTTGACGGCATTGACGGGCCGCTGGCCCGACGCTTCAACATTGCCGAACGTCTTCCGCGCTGGTCCGGTGCGTCGCTCGACTTCGTGATCGACTATGCCACCTATGTGTTCCTGCCGGCATTCGCGCTCTCCTGGAGCTTGATGCTGTCCTCGCCGTGGAACTGGATCTGCGGTGGCCTCGTTGTCTTTACCGGTGCGCTCTATTTCGCCGACAACGGCATGAAGACGCCGGACGGATCCTTCAAGGGATTTCCGGCCGGATGGAACATGGTTGTTTTCGGCCTGATGGTTCTGTCACCGTCAGAAGCCTTCACCATCGGCTTTGTCCTTCTGTGCTGCGCACTGACCTTTGCCCCGATCCGGTTCGTTCACCCGGTCCGCGTTCGCCGCTGGCGTTGGCTGACCTTGCCCGTCACGCTCCTGTGGATGGGGCTTGCCGCCTATGCCATCCTGAACGGCATGACGCTCGAAGGACCCATTGCGACCGTCTTCACCGTGGCGAGCTTCTACCTTTTCCTCGTGTCCGCGGTTCAGCAACTGCTTGATCGGGTCGACTGACCACCATTTGAAAACGGCTGTCATGCCTTCTTGGCGAAAACCTGTTTGTTTTTCGCCAAACAGTTCCTTCAGTCACGGCCTTTTCTGACTTCAATGAAATCTCTATGGTTTCGGTTCGAGGCTGACAGTCGGTCAGCCGCGCATCAAACCAACAGGACCGGGGAAGAAGATGGTTCAAGCGATCTGTGTGCACGAAACAGGCGGACCGGATGTCATGCGCTGGGAGCGCGTCGATGTTGGTGAACCAGGCCCCGGCGAAGCCCGCATCAGGCACACCGCGATCGGGCTCAATTTTATCGACACCTACTTCCGTTCAGGTCTTTATCCGGCACCGAACGGCACGCCCTTCAGCCCCGGCAACGAAGGAGCTGGTCTGGTCCAGACCGTTGGCGAGGGTGTCAAGCATCTGAAACCCGGTGATCGTGTTGCCTATGTCGGGCCTCTTGGCGCTTATGCGCAGGAACGCATCGTACCGGCAGACCGTCTGGTGGTTATACCGGAGGGCATCGATGACAGAACAGCGGCCGGTATGATGCTGAAGGGCATGACCGCCCAATACCTCCTGCGCCAGACTTTCCGCGTTGGCTCGCAGACAACACTTCTGTTTCACGCGGCTGCCGGCGGTGTCGGTCTGATTGCCGGCCAGTGGGCGGCCCATCTCGGCGCCACCGTCATCGGCACGGCCGGATCGGAAGAAAAGATCGAGCTGGCCAAGGCCCACGGCTACCAGCAAATGATCAACTACCGCACCGAAGATTTTGTCGAACGGGTCAGGGAGATAACCGGAGGCAAAGGCTGCGACGTTGTCTATGACAGCGTTGGCCAGGACACCTATCCAGGATCGCTTGACTGCCTGAAACCGCGTGGCCTCTGGGTCAGCTTTGGCCAGTCCTCCGGACCGATCACCGACTTCAACCTGGCCCTTCTGGCTCAAAAGGGGTCTCTCTTCGCAACGCGGCCGACGCTCTTCAACTACATTGCGACACGAGAAGACCTTGAGGCGACGGCAGGCGAACTTTTCGATGTCGTGCAAAAGGGAATCGTCAAGATCGAGGTCAATCAGGAATACCGTCTTGCGGATGCGAAGCAGGCGCATCTGGACCTTGAAGGCCGCAAGACCACCGGCACCACCGTTCTCATCCCATAAGGCCCAACCCACGATGTTGACAGGCCGGGCCCAGGATCTCTCGCGCAATCTTTATAGCCCGGCCATGCGCTACTTTCTGGCCGTTGCGGAAGCAGGGTCCATCAGAGCAGCGTCGCGCGAACTCAACGTTGCGTCTTCCGCCGTCAATCGACAAATCCTCTGGCTCGAGGAAGCCCTCGGATTGCAACTGTTCGACCGGGTCGGGAGACGCCTGCGCCTGTCCCAGGCGGGTGAACTCCTCCTTGCACACACACGCCGGACCTTCTCGGACTTTGAAGGAACAGTTGCCGAACTGGATGCATTGAAAGGGCTGCGCCGCGGCACCGTGTCGATTGCCAGCGTGGAAAGCGTGGCGGAGAAACTTCTGCCGGCGGTGATCAGCGGCTTCCGGCGGCGTTACCCGGGCATCCACGTGAACGTTGCAATCTCGTCGTCGCAGGAAGCTGCGCGCAAGGTCGAAGCAGCCGAGGCTGATGTCGGTTTCACGTTCGATCCGCCGGAAACCTCGGCTCTGACAATCTCCTTTCACCACGATCTGGTTATCGGTGCCCTGATGCGGCCGGACCATCCTCTGGCCGCTGCTTCAAGTCTCTCTCTGGTCGATTGTTTGAAGTTTCCGGTCGCTCTACCGGCAGAAGGTCTTTCCCTCAGAACCCGGATCGATGTGGTTCGAAGAAGCATTCCCGGCGTATCGCGCACCTACGTTGAAGCAAATTCACTGCGCCTGATGCGGGCCCTCGCGCGCGAAGAACAGGTTATCGGCTTCCAGACGCGGATCGGCTGCGAGGACGAGCTTGAGACCGGTGCACTCATCTTCAAACCTCTGACTGACAAGCCACTTCAGGCAGATCGCCTGTGTGTGGTAACCTCCTCCTTGAGAGCCCTGGCCCTCGCGCCAGGTATGTTCTTCGACCATGCCGTGTTCGCCTTAAAAGACCAACTTCCGGTGATTGATGCCAAATAGGCATCATAGCGGTCTCAAATGAGCGCTTTGGTTCCGGAATTTTTTAAGGCACATTTTTTGTGACAGTTTTGCGGCAGAGTGCCGCACGAGGGAGACAGTCAATGGCGCGTTTTGACACGCACGTTCTGGAAACTGCCCTGGACCGGCCCTGCGGCCTTTGTTCTGAACACCGGTGCCTTCTGACGGCAACGGCGCTGTCTTCTTCTTCCGAATCTGGCAAAGCCATTCCCAACAGCAGGGAGGCACTGTCCGATGCGTGACACGATCCGTTTTCTAAAAGCCGGAAAAATCATCGAACTCGAAGACGTCGGGCCAACGGAAACCCTGCTTGACTACCTGAGACTGCGCCGCAGGGAAACCGGCACGAAGGAAGGCTGCGGCGAGGGAGATTGCGGTGCCTGCACCGTTGCACTCGGACGCCTGGTCGACGGCCGGCTCACTTACCAGCCCGTCAACAGCTGCATCCAGCTGCTCGGCATGATCGACGGTGCCGAGCTGGTGACGGTGGAAGATCTGGCCGAAGACGGGCGGCTTCATCCCGTTCAGGCGGCCATGGTCGAACTGCATGGGTCCCAATGCGGCTTTTGTACCCCCGGTTTCATCATGAGCCTGTTCACCCTCTATCACGCCGAGGGCATGAGCAAATCCCGCAAGACTGTCACCGATTGGCTGGCAGGTAACCTGTGCCGGTGTACCGGCTACCGGCCGATCGTCGACGCGGCACTGGAATCTTGTTTCGAGGCGGCAGACGACGCCTTTTCCTGGCGCGCCAAGGACACGCGGGAACACTTGCGGCGTCTTGCAGACGGGCGCGATGTTTTTATCGGGGACAGCGACCGGTTCTTCTCGGCACCGGCGACGCTCGACGGGTTGGCGGCGCTCTATGGCCAGCACCCGGATGCGACCCTGGTCGCCGGTGCGACCGATGTCGGCCTTTGGGTCACCAAACAACTGCGCGACCTGCCGAAAATGATCTGGCTTGGCCGGGTCGAGGGGCTTGAGCGGGTCGAGGACAGTCCGTCCGGCGTCCTGATCGGCGCGACGGCAACATATCAGGCAACGGAACAGGCGATGACCGGGATCGCCGAAGATCTTGGTGAATTGTGGCGGCGGATTGGTTCCAAGCAGGTGAGGGCGTCCGGCACCGTGGGTGGCAACATCGCCAACGGGTCTCCCATCGGCGATACGCCTCCGGCGCTGATTGCACTTGGTGCCACGCTTGAACTCAGCTCTGCCGAAACGTCTCGCGCCTTGCCCATCGAGGAATTTTTTATCGACTACGGCAAGCAGGACCGAAGCACCGGGGAATTCGTCACCGGTCTGTTTGTCCCCCGCCTGTCTGCCAATCAGGCTTTCCGGTGTTACAAGATATCCAAGCGCTTCGATCAGGATATCTCTTCCGTCATGGGCGCTTTCAGGCTGACGGTCGACGAGGCGGGAACGATTTCGGATGCCCGCATTGCCTATGGCGGCATGGCCGGCACGCCGAAGCGCGCACCGGGTGCCGAAGCTGCCTTGAAGGGCGCATCCCTGGAAGATCCGTCGACCTGGGGTGAGGCGATGCAGGCGCTCTTGAGCGATTTCACCCCTTTGACCGATATGCGGGCGAGCGCTGAGTATCGCATGGAAACGGCCCGCGCCTTGCTGGCAAAGGCGCTGATGGAGATGAGCGGCACGCCACCCGGACAGATCAGGGTTCTGGCACAACGGGAGGCTGGCAATGACCGCGCCGCTTGACCCGAACGAGATGACCGCACCGCTCAAAACCGTGCGCAAGGCCTTGCCGCATGACAGCGCGGAAAAACATGTCTCGGGTACCGCCACCTATATCGACGACATGGTGGAGCCCCTCGACACGCTGCACGTGGTTCCGGGCTGGTGTCGAAGCGCGGTCCGCGGCCGCGTCCAGTCGGTAGACCTTGAAGATGTCGTCAACTCACCTGGCGTGATTGCGGTTCTGACGGCTGCCGATGTTCCCGGCACCAACGATTGTTCTTCGGCCTTCGGCGATGACCCGGTTCTGGCGACAGACGACATCCTGTTTTATGGCCAGGTGGTTTTTGCGGTGGTCGCCGAAACGCGCGAGGCAGCCCGGAAAGCTGCGCTCAAGGCAAAGATAGACATCACGCCCATCACGCCGATCCTGACCGCGGACGACGCCGTTGATGCTGACACCACGGTCTTGCCGGACTACCAGTTCCGTCGCGGTTCGCCGGAAACGGGCATGAATGCGGCCGAAGAGATCCAGTCGGGCTCCATGAGGATCGGAGGCCAGGAGCATTTTTATCTGGAAGGCCAGGTCGCCATGGCCCAGCCGCAGGAAGATGGCGGCATGCTGGTCCATTCCTCGACCCAGCATCCGACCGAAATCCAGCACACGGTTGCCAAGGTGCTCGGTGTCCCGGACGCGGCCATAACGGCGGAAGTGCGCCGCATGGGCGGCGGTTTTGGCGGCAAGGAATCGCAGGCCAACCAGTGGGCCGCCCTTGCAGCGCTTGCGGCCTGCAAGACCGGCCGAACCTGCAAACTGCGTCTCGACCGGGACGACGACATGATCATGACCGGCAAACGGCATGATTTCAAAGTCAACTGGAAGGTCGGTCACAACAGCGAAGGCCGTATCCGGGCCGTCGACATGGAGTTTCTGTCAAGGTGCGGCTATTCGGTGGACCTGTCTCTTGGCGTCAATGACAGGACGCTGTTTCATGCCGATTCCAGCTATTTCTACCCGGATGCCCTGATCCGGTCCCGGCGCCTGCGCACGGACACCTGTTCCAACACCGCCTTCCGCGGCTTCGGCGGTCCGCAAGGCATGCTGGCAGCCGAACGCATGATCGATGCCATCGCGATCCGCCTTGGCAAGGACCCGCTCGAGATCCGCAAGCTGAATTTCTATGACGGTGAGCGGAACCTGACGCCCTATGGCATGCCGGTGGAAGAATATGAGGTCATGCACGACCTGATCGCGCAGCTGGAAACCAGCTCGAACTATTGGGAGCGGCGCGAAGCGATCAATAGCTTCAATGCGGAAAACGCCGTCCTCAAAAAGGGGCTGGCCCTGACACCGGTCAAGTTCGGCATTTCCTTCACGCTGAAACATCTGAACCAGGCCGGCGCCCTGGTGCATCTTTATACCGACGGATCCGTTCATCTGAACCATGGCGGCACGGAGATGGGGCAGGGGCTTTACCAGAAGGTTGCCCAGGTTGTGGCCGAGGAGTTCGGCATCACGCTCGACAAGGTACGCATCACCGCGACCAACACCTCAAAGGTGCCGAACACGGCCCCGACGGCTGCCTCCTCCGGCACCGATCTGAATGCCATGGCCGCCAAGATTGCGGCCAGGGAAATCAAGAACCGCCTGATCACCTTCCTTTGTGAACAGCATCAATGCGGGCCGGAAGCCATTCATTTTGGCGACAACAAGGTTCTGATCGGCGATCAGGCTTTCACGCTCGCCGAAGTCGCCAAGCTGGCCCACATGGCCCGGATCCAGATGTCTCACGCTGGGTTCTACGCAACGCCCGGCATCACCTGGGACCGGGACAGCGCCACCGGCCGCCCGTTTTTCTACTTCGCCTTTGGCGGCGCCTGTGCCGAGGTCACCATCGATACGATGACCGGTGAAATGACGGTCGACCGTGTCGATATCCTGCATGATGTCGGCCATTCCCTGAACCCGGCAATCGACCTTGGACAGATCGAAGGCGGTTTCGTCCAGGGCATGGGCTGGCTGACGACAGAAGAACTGGTCTGGGACGAAGAAGGACGCCTGCGCACGCACGCGCCCAGCACCTACAAGATCCCGACCGCATCCGACATTCCGGAGGCGTTTACCGTTGACCTTTATGAGGGCAGCGGCAACCCGCAGGCAACGGTCTACCGGTCCAAGGCCGTCGGCGAACCGCCTGTCATGCTGGCCAATGCGGTTTTCTGTGCCATCAACGATGCAGTTGCGAGCCTGGTTCCTGGTGAAGTCCCCAATCTGGATGCGCCGGCGACCCCCGAGGCGATCATGCGGGCGGTTCAGGACATGCGGCGGAGGAAAACCGGCTGATGCGAACCTGGACGCACATTGCTGCTTGTCTGGATCGCGGCGAACCTTGCGCGCTGGTGACGGTTGCCCGTGTCGACGGCTCGACGCCGCGAGAAGCCGGAGCGCGCATGGTGATTGCCGCCGATATGTCCTTTCATGGCACCATTGGCGGCGGTACGCTGGAGTTTGAAATCATTCGCAAGGCGGCACGAGCTGCCAAAATCGGCAGATCCTGTTTCTCGCTGCAGACAGTCTCTCTCGGTCCCGACCTCGGTCAATGTTGTGGTGGCCGCGCCAGAATTGCCGTTGAAGTCTTCACGCAGGAAAAACGGGACGAGGTGCGCAGGCTGGCGGAGCTGGAAGCAGGCGGCAGTCCGTTTACCACACAGGCTGTGGCAACAGACGGTGCTATAGGCCCCAGGCGGGTGCTGGATCAGTCGGCGAACAGTCCTTTTTTGCTGCACACTGATCAAAAAAGCGGCGCCGAACTGCTGGTCGAGCGGTTTGGCGAATGGCGACGGCCGCTGTTTCTGTTCGGGGCGGGCCATGTCGGCAAGGCTCTGGTCCTGGCGTTAGCCCAGCAACCGTTCGAAGTCACCTGGATAGACAGTCGGAAAGAGCAGTTTCCCGGCCCGGTTCCGGCCAATACCCGCAAGATTGCGGCGACCGATCCGGCGGTAGAGCTCGACCGGGCTCCCGCCGATGCCTTTGTATTGGCCATGACCCATTCGCACGCGCTTGATGAGGACATCATGGCACGTGCCTTGCTACTGCAACGCTTTGCCTATTGTGGGGTCATCGGGTCCGCGACCAAACGGGCCCGGTTCCGCAATCGCCTGAAATCGCGGGGACTGGACGAAGCGCTGATTGCAAACATGATCTGTCCGGTCGGGGTGACGGCACTCAAATCAAAACAACCGGCAGCGATTGCCGCAGGCATCGCCGTCGACCTGTTGATCCGGGATGAAGAACTTAAACAACAAGCCGCGGCAGGCGGGAGACTTGCTCAAAACTGACGGCCAGTCAGTGAGACGGCACGCTAAGGGGGACAGTTTGGCGGATACGATGACTTCAGAGGCGGAAAAGGGCAGCGGCTGGCAGGACAGATCCGAAAAGGACACCTTGCTGGATGCGCGCGGATTGACCAAGCGCTTTGGCGACATTCTCGCCAATGACAATGTGGATCTGATGATCAACAAGGGCGAAATTCATGCGCTCCTGGGCGAAAATGGCGCCGGGAAGTCCACGTTGGTCAAGATGTTCTATGGTTCGCTCGAACCGGACGGTGGCGAAATCCACTGGGACGGCAGACGCGTTGATATCGGCAACCCGGCAGCGGCTAGAGAGCTCGGAATCGGTATGGTGTTCCAGCACTTCTCGCTGTTTGAGGCCCTGAACGTTGTCGAAAACATCGCGCTCGCACTGCCCAATCCGGGCAACATGGCCGAGCTTGCCAAAAAGATCGAAATTGTTTCGCGCGACTACGGCCTGCCATTGAACCCGCAAGACGTTGTTGCCGACCTTCCCGTCGGCATCCGCCAGCGCATCGAGATCGTTCGGTGCCTGCTGCAGGAGCCCCGGCTGATCATCATGGACGAACCTACATCCGTGCTGACACCCCAGGAAGCCGACCAGCTGTTTCTGACCCTGGAACGACTGGCGGGAGAGGGCTGCGCGGTCCTTTACATCAGCCACCGGCTGGAAGAGGTGAAGCGCATCTGCCACCACGCCACGATCCTGCGTCATGGCCAGGTGGTGCGCGAATGCGATCCCACGAAGGAAACACCGGCCTCTCTGGCCAGCATGATGGTCGGCGCCGATGTCGCCGCAGTCAGTGCAAGCGAGCAGAAACCGGATATCGGCGCCGTGCGCCTGGGACTGAAGGGGTTGTCGGCAAGGGCTTCAACTCCCTTTGCGACTGCGCTCAACAACATTTCCCTGGATCTTAGATCGGGTGAAGTGGTGGCCATCGCGGGGGTCGCCGGCAACGGCCAGGGTGAATTGTTCGACGCCATATCAGGTGAAATGCAAGTCGCAGCTGCCATGGTCGAATTGGACGGCAAAGCCTGTGGCACAAGAAACATCACCTGGCGGCGCAAACAGAATGCTGCCTTCGTGCCTGAAGAACGGCTCGGCCATGGGGCAGTCCCGGGCATGAAGCTGTCACAGAACATCGTTCTGACCCGGCACAGCACGGGCGACGGTCTTGTCAGTGGCGGTCTGGTTTCCGCAGCCCAGGCCGGCACGATGGAAAAACGCATCAAGCAGAATTTTGATGTGCGCATGTCCCACGACGATCCGGAAGCGCGCTCATTGTCAGGCGGTAACCTGCAGAAATTCGTTGTCGGCCGCGAGCTCGACCGCGAACCGGGTGTTCTGGTCGTCAACCAGCCAACCTGGGGCGTCGACGCCGGAGCCGCCGCTCTCATCCGGCAGGCTCTTATCGACCTTGCCCGCGCCGGGTCAGCCGTTCTGGTGATCAGCCAGGACCTCGATGAAATCTTTGAAATTGCAGATCGGATCGCCGTGATCTCCAGAGGATATCTCTCCGAAGCGGAACCAGCTGCCGACATGACCCGTGAACGGGTTGGCTTGCTCATGGCCGGCGGCGCAGAAACACAAGGGGAGGTCGCCTGATGCGGATCGAACTGGTCAAGCGCAAGGAACACAGCCAGGCGATGCTGCTGCTGTCGCCGTTGATTGCCGTCGGACTGACCGCAATTGCAGCCGGACTCATTTTCTCAATATCCGGCCATAACCCATTCATCGCGCTCTATAAATTCTTCATTGAACCACTGACACAGCAATGGTCGCTCGAAGCAACGATCGACAAGGCGACACCGCTCATCCTGATCGGCTGCGGACTGGCGGTCTGTTATCTCTCGAACAACTGGAACATCGGCGCGGAAGGCCAGTTTGTCATTGGCGCCCTGTTCGGCTCCGCCTTGCCGGTCCTCTATCCGGAGTTCGAAAACATCGCCACGCTGCCGCTGATGCTGGTTTTCGGAGCGATCGGGGGTGCCCTCTGGGCCATGATCCCGGCACTTCTGAAGACCCGGTTCAACACCAACGAGATCCTTACAAGCCTGATGCTGGTCTATGTCGCCAGCCTTGTCCTGGATTACCTGGTGCGCGGCCCCTGGCGCGACCCGGGCGGCTACAATTTTCCGGAATCCAGGATTTTCTCCGACGCAGCGACGTTGCCGCAGGTCTTCGGCGGTTTGATGAGCCTGGCAACACCGATCACCATCGTTGTTGCGCTTGTCCTCGCGCTCGTTCTTGCCAGGACACTGAAGGGTTTCGAGATCCGTGTCATGGGCGAAAGCCCGCGGGCCGGAAGCTTTGCCGGGTTTTCCTCCAAGCGCCTGACGATCTTCGCCTTTGCCCTGGCCGGCGCCCTTGCCGGTCTTGCCGGTACCATGGAAGTCTCCGGTTCACTCAACCAGCTGCTGCCGAGCATCTCGCCGGGCTACGGTTTTACGGCGATCATCGTCGCCTTTCTGGGGCGCCTTAACCCGTTCGGCATCATCGTCGCTGGGTTCGTGCTGGCGCTTTCGTATATTGGCGGTGAGGCCGTTCAATCCGCCATGGGCGTTTCCAACAAGATCGCAAGCGTGATCCAGGGCCTGCTCCTGTTCTTCGTGCTGGCATGCGACACACTCATTTTATACCGCATCCGCATGGTGTCCCGCCGTGTTCCGACCGGGGAGGCCTCGCATGTTTGAAGCTGTTCTTCTGACCGTTATCACCGCGGCAACACCGCTTCTGATTGCCGCCGTCGGCGAACTTGTGGTCGAACGCTCAGGCGTACTGAACCTCGGCGTGGAAGGCATGATGATCATGGGGGCCGTGGTCGGGTTTGCCGTTGCCAACCAGACCGGCTCGGGCGCTCTCGGTGTCGTCGCAGCAATTGCCGCCGGCATGGGCATGTCGGCCCTGTTCGGCTTTCTGGTGCTGGTTCTTGTCACCAACCAGGTGGCCACCGGCCTCGCGCTGACCATTCTGGGCATCGGCTTCTCGGGCCTGATCGGCGAGGCCTTCATTGGTGTTCCGGGATTGAAACTGCCTGAACTCTATGTCCCCGGCCTGTCGGACATACCGTTTATCGGGCCGGTTTTCTTCCAGCAGGACGCCATCGTCTATATGGGCTTTGGCCTGGTGGCACTTGTCGCCTATGTCCTCTTCCGCACCCGGCTTGGCCTGGTCCTGCGGGCCGTTGGCGACAATCACGGATCCGCGCATGCGCTTGGGTATTCGGTCATCAGGATCCGTTTCGCCGCGGTTCTGTTCGGCGGAGCCTGTGCCGGGCTCGCCGGAGCCTATCTCTCGCTGGCCTACACGCCGCAATGGGTGGAAAACATGTCGGCCGGGCGCGGCTGGATCGCGCTGGCACTGGTGGTGTTCGCCTCCTGGCTGCCGCTGCGTGTTGTCATCGGCGCCTACTTGTTCGGTGCCGTCAGTGTCCTGAACCTGCACGCCCAGGCGATTGAAATCGACATTCCGTCCCAGCTGCTGTCCAGCCTGCCGTATCTTGCGACTATTTTGGTACTTGTGCTGATCTCGGCAAACCGCAGACTGACGCTGGTCAACACGCCTGCCTGCCTCGGCAAGCCTTTCGTTCCCGACCGGTAAGCCTCCCAGCCACCGGTCAGTCCGGGCGCCGATGCGATCAGGCGCCGGACGGGTTACAAGATCGCAAAGAGAAGTCAAACCAGAGGGGAAACCATATGAAGTCTCTTTTGAAAACCACAGTCGCCGCCCTTGCCTTTGCTGCGGCCGGTTCTGCTGCCAACGCGGCCGACGTCAAGGCATGTTTTGTCTATGTCGGTCCGGTCGGCGATTTCGGCTGGTCCTACCAGCACGACCAGGGCCGTCTCGCCGTTGAAGAGAAATTCGGTGACAAGGTCGAAACCGCTTATCTGGAAAGCGTGCCGGAAGGACCGGATGCCGAACGCGCCATCGAACGTTTCGCCCGTGAAGGCTGCAACATCATCTTCACCACGTCCTTCGGCTACATGAACCCGACCATCAAGGTCGCCAAGAAGTTCCCGGACGTGAAATTCGAGCACGCCACCGGCTACAAGACCGCAGACAATGTCGCGACCTATAACTCCAAGTTCCACGAAGGTCGTTACATCATCGGCCAGATCGCCGCGAAGCAGTCCAAATCCGGTGTGGCCGGCTACATCGCCTCCTTCCCGATCCCTGAAGTCGTGGCCGGCATCAACGCTTTCCTGCTGGGTGCTCAGTCCGTCAACCCGGATTTCAAGCTGAAAGTCGTCTGGGTCAACACCTGGTTCGATCCGGGCAAGGAAGCAGATGCGGCCAAGGCTCTGATCGACCAAGGCGCCGACATCATCACGCAGCACACCGATTCCACTGCACCGCTGCAGGTGGCCCAGGAACGCGGCGTGCATGGTTTCGGCCAGGCGTCCGACATGATCAACTTTGCCAAGGATGCGCAGTATACAGCCATCATCGATGACTGGGCGCCGTACTATATCCATCGGGTCCAGGACGTTCTGGACGGCAAATGGGAAAGCGGCAGCTCCTGGGAAGGTCTGGCGGAAGCCCACGTTGTGATGGCCCCCTATACCAACCTGCCGGACGATGTCGTTGAAATGGCAAAGGCGACCGAAGAGAAAATCAAGGGCGGCTGGGAGCCGTTTACGGGTCCGATCACCAAGCAGGATGGCAGCGTTGCCGCCGAAGATGGTGTGAGACTGGATGACGGCGCCATTCTCGGCATGAACTGGTACGTCCAGGGCGTCGACGACAAACTTCCGCAGTAATGCGAATATCAGAAAGGCCGGGACCCGTGTTCCGGCCTTTTTCCTACCGACGCCTTCAGACCATTGGCGGAAACGCCCGCCGGCTCTATCCTGTCGTCCGTATCGCCTCCTGAAAGGCAATCGACAGACGGGTATCAGATGATCCAAAGACGCGACCTCATGATTGCCGCGGCCACCACAGCTGGTGGCGCCTTGCCGGTCCTGAAAGCAGCTTCGGCTCAAACAGCAAACGTTTCCTCGTCCCCTGCGGGCAAACAGAAACAATCGGATCAGTTCGCGCTTGCTTTGGGGGGAGGCGCCGCCAAGGCCTTTGCACACATTCCGATCCTGGTGGCCATGGACGACCTAGGCGTCCGGCCAACCGAAATGGCAGGCACCAGCATGGGAGCCATTCTGGGCGGGTTCTATGCAAGTGGCATGAGTGGCAAGGACATTCGTGCTTTCACGGTCGAACTCTTCACGCGCAAGACCCAACTCTTCCAGAAGCTGTTCCTGAAAGACGGACGGACCTGGTCGTCCCTGTTCGACGTTTCAAGGCCCGCGATCATAGACCCTGTCGTCCTGTTTGAAACCGTGTTTCCGGCAGGCCTCGCCAGTAACTTCTCAGATCTTCAGATCCCCTTGAAAATCATCGCCACGGATTTTTACAGCCAGTCCCAGGTTGTGCTGGCAGAAGGAGAGGTGTTGCCGGCGATTGCGGCCTCCTCGGCACTTCCCATGCTGCTGACACCCGTCGATATCGGAGGGCGCATCCTTATCGACGGCGGTTTCGTCAATCCCACACCGTTCGATGTTCTGCAGCAGGAGCTCTACCACACGGTCGCCGTGGACGTGACAGGAGCGGAATTCGACCCCGGCAAAGGTCTGCCAAGCGGAATGGAAACCTGGATCGGTTCGTTCTCCATCACGCTGCACTCGCTCGTTGCCGCGAAACTTGATTGCCGGCAACCGGATCTGTTGATTGAACCACCCATCGGCCGTTTCAAGACAATGGACTTTTTCAAGATTGAGGACCTGCTGCAGGCGGCCGAACCAGCCGGTGAGACGTTCAAACGGGGCCTCGAGGCGCTCCTGGAAAAGACCTGATGTTGCCATCCACGCCAAGGTGAAACACCAACTTGGCGACGACTGCATCGAACCGCATGTCCGGTTCCGGGTCGAGCCGTCGCGCCATCGGCAAAACACACATGGTGAAGTCGCAACAGGTTAAAAATGACGTTGCGTCTTTTTGTATTTAGATGGTCTTAACGGTTCTCGGGTCTAATTTCGCCGATCGTGCAAAAAGGGGTGGGACAGGCTCGAACACGATCAGGTCGGAAGAACCCGACCACGCAAGTTTCGAGAAAGATTGCGTGGCTAAGGTTGGACTGACAGATCAAGACCGGGCGTTGCAGGGAGAGTGGGTCTCCAGGCGATTTCCGATTAAGGCAAACCGGGGGGCACCGGTTCGTCCAGGACAGAGACGATAAACCGGAAAGGGCTATCAGGACGTTCCGCTGGAGCGTCAATAATCTGTCGTCGGGACGGTTTCGCCAATGCGATTTCAAAATCTATTGCATTTTGGACTTCCAACACTTTGCGCCGGCTTTGCATTGCTGATCGGCGTGAATTTTCTCTTTCTGTTTCAGGCGCAAACGGAAATGCTCCGGTCCTCGGAACTGGAAATGGCGGTCATGTCTGATGCGCAACGTATCAGCACGACCGAAACAGAAACTTTGATTGCGCGATTTGCTGCCCTGCAGATCCAGAGCGATGCGGCGGCGGCCACCAGAACCTATGGCGAATTGCTGAAGAGCCTTGGGTCGTGGCCAAACAGCAGCTACAGCGAGATTGTCGGACAATCCGATTATATCGACGAAAAAATCGCCAATATCCGGGCGAGCAGCCAGCGGGTTCTGCCTTTTCTGGACAATCTGTCGGACCAAACCGCCACAAGCAATGCCCTGATCATTCTGCAAGGGATCAACATCTCTCTTCATCAAATCAACCAGATGGTTCTGCAGGAGGCGGTTCGCCAATCGGAAGCCGCTCGCACTGCCTTTCAGTTTCACCAGTTTTTGCTGGGCGGACTTGTAATTGCATTCGTTCTGTCCGGCCTGGCCTGGATCGGCCTTCTAAGCATCCGCACGTCTGCCTTTCGGAAACTTGCAGCAACGAGCGACAAACGCGCCGAAGATCTGGCTCAAAAGCTCAGTCACGACGCAACGACCGGACTGATCAACCATCGGGTGTTTCTGGAACGCGTTCGTGATGTCGGTTCGAACCTGTCGGCCGATCAAATTCTCAGCATCTTGAGCATTGACCTGGAAACCCGTCTGCCTGCGCATACCAAGTTCAGCCACGCAACCGAGGAAGCCCTGTTGGCGTCGACCGCAGACCTTCTGCGTCACGCTGCTGACCGACTGGACGCTCCCACATGCCTTGCCCGCTCTTCGGGCAAGGGGTTTCTGTTGATGTGCGTCTCGGAACAGGACGTCGGACTAACGGCTGCGGATATTGCCAGCCGGATCCATGACATATTTTTGCGCCCCGTTCCAACATCGCTTGGATCTTTCCAGATTTCACCCGCCATCGGATGCGCCGATTCCATGACAATGGACAGAGATCCGGCAGATATCGTCCACAATGCCAATCTGGCCGTCGCCAATGCGGTTGACCACGGCCGGCGCCGGGTAACTGTGTTCGAACCAACAATGCAGGCGGAGCTCGAACGGCGCACGATCGTTGAAAACGCGCTGTCGGCAGCTGTCGACGAAAACGAGTGCCTGCCGCATTTTCAACCGCAGTTCAATCTGACAACCGGGCGCATTTTTGGGGTTGAGGCTCTCGCGCGCTGGTACCATGCGGAGCTCGGCTGGATTTCTCCTTCTGAAT
This sequence comes from Roseibium sp., assembly GCF_965233565.1. Taxonomy (GTDB): domain Bacteria; phylum Pseudomonadota; class Alphaproteobacteria; order Rhizobiales; family Stappiaceae; genus Roseibium. The sequence goes on from NZ_OZ247494.1 coordinate 113,917, forward strand.
TCATTCCAATTGCCGAAAACAACGGTGACATCGTTTCCCTGGGCTGGAAAATTCTCGAGACGTCCTGTTCGGAAGTGCAGTTGCTTCCGTCAGATCTTTCCTTGTCCGTCAATCTGTCCGTTGCACAGATCCTCAGCGATGACGTGGTTGCGATGATGGACGAATGCCTTGGTCGCACGGGGCTGCCGGCCAGACGCCTGAAACTGGAAGTCACCGAAGCCACGCTCATGAATGATCTGAAGCGCATTCAAGCCACGTTGACGGAGTTGCGCGCCCTCGGCGTTCGGATTTCTCTGGATGATTTTGGCATCGGCTACTCGGCGCTTTCCTATCTGACTGACTTCCATTGGGATGAAATCAAGATCGACGGGTCTTTTGCCGGCAAAGCCGTGAAGGACCACAAGCAGCGGGATGTCCTCAAGCTTGTGCTCGGCATTGCCGAGACGATGGGATCGTCTGTGCTGATAGAAGGCATCGAGACCGTCGAACAACGCGACGTTCTGGTCGATCTGGGGTGCAAGAACGGGCAGGGCTACCTGTTTGGTGGCCCGATGGCGATCGACGACATCACGACGCTTTTCTTCAACGCCCAGGGTCAGCGCAGCTTCGCCGGGATATAGTCCGGCTGGCGGCGAACCGTTTAGAACTCGCCGCAACAGTCACGGGTGCTGTGCAGGTCAACCCGCTCGGTCCGATGGTGCCTGTTCGCGCTTCTTGAGATATCTCCACGCAGCAAACCCAACCGCGATCGCCGCAAGTATCAGGACGACATGAAACGGTGAACTGGCGATATGAGCCAGACCGGACGAGAGACTTGTCAGTTCCCCATGCTCGCCAGGATGCGCCAGGGAGGGCAATGTCGATGCCATCAAAATGGCAATGGTCAGGGTGGTTTTCATTCTGAAAAATCTCCTTGGGTTTGGCGCTTGAGAAGAATGTCGAGAAGGTCGATGTCAGACCGCTCGCTGAGCGAGACATAGGTGAAAGTCATGGTTTCCCGCGCCTGGACCATGCTGCCTGGGAAGGGCATGTAGACCAGTTCTCGCGAGGCAAAGGCCGGCGACGCGGTGCCGACTTGCCAGTTGCTCTCGATCCGGGCGTCTACCAGATGCTGTTCCAGGCCGTCCTGTCCCTGCCGGTGAAAAGGGACCCCTGAGAGGCGGAGATAACTTGTCTTGTCTTCTGCTGCCCGGAATCCGTCGATGAAACTGACCGAAAGAGCTTGCAGCTCCTCGGCGCGGTCGGAATTCGAGCTGCCATGAACATGCGAATGCAGGTGGTCGGCAGCAGCATGATTGTGGTCATGCGGATGGTGGTGATGATGAGAATGGCTGTGTCCCATGACGTCACACCACCTCCGGTCCGGCCGGAATGGAAACCGGCTTGTCGATGATCGCCTTGTGCGCACCCATCTTGCCGTGAGAGACAAGCGTTCCCAGCACATCGACAATTACGCGAGTAGCGAGCAGGGCGGTGATGTCGGAACAGTCATAGGGCGGCGAGACCTCGACAACTTCAAGACCACAAATGCCCTCCTTGGCGACCAGGGAAACGAGTTCCAGCGCTTCGCGCGGCAGGAACCCACCCGGCTCCGGCCAGCCGGTCCCCGGCACAAAGCCGCAATCAACGCTGTCGATGTCGAACGAGATGTAGACCGCGTCGGCATCCTTCCAGGCAAGCTCCAGAGCACGGGCAGCGGTTTCCGCCAGACCAAGTTCTTCCACATCGCGCATGGTGAAGATGTTGGTGTTTCGCTCGCGAGCCACCTCAACCCCTTCGCGTGGGACCTGCCAGCCCCCAATGCCGATCTGGACAAGGTTCACCGCCGGCACATTGACCAGATCCGTTGCATGGAACCAGGGTGTAGTGTGCATGCGTTCATCCAGGTCCTTTTCCTGAATGTCGATATGCCGGTCGAAATGCACAATGCCGATGCGTTTCGAGGTGCACTGGGCGATGCCCCGCACACAGGGGAAGCCGATGGAATGGTCCCCGCCGATCATGATCGGCAGAGCCCCGGAAGAGGCGACGTGGGAAACGGCCCGCGTAATCTGGTCAAAGGTCTTTTCGATATTGGCCGGGATTGTGAAGATGTCACCGACATCGCAAAGCGTCATCTGTTCGCGCAGATCGACACCCATCTCGTAATTGTAGGGCGTATAGAGCGCAGAGATCTTGCGCACGCCCTGAGGACCGAAGCGGGTGCCCGGCCGGTAGGTGGTTCCGCCATCGAAGGGAATGCCGATTACAGCGGCATCATAGGCGCCAACCTGTGTCACGTCTTCGATATAGGGAGCCTTCAGGAAGGTATTGATCCCGGCGTAATGGGGCAGTTCGCCACGCGCGAAGGTCGGGATCGATTTGTCGGTCAGGCTGTCCGATCCGGTCAGTCCCATTCGAAGCGCCCAGGCCTTTTCCTTTTCCCAGGCAGCTGAAGGCAACAGGCCTTCCTTTTCGGCAGCCTTCCAGCCTCTGAGTTGCAGCTTGTCGAAGTCCGGATGATGTTGGCGGCTGGCCGGCAGGCGTGACACGGCACCGGCTGCCTTGTGATACGTCTGCGGGCCCGCGAACTGAAAAGCGGTCATGGAAGTCCTCATCAAGGGTTGGTGACAGTTTTTGTTGAAGAAGGAAACGTTTCCGGCAGCCGCAGCGCACCGGCGAGCATCTCCGGATCGGGTTGGGTCTGGGTAGTGGCGTCCGTCAAAGGAAGATCGTAGGTGATCGTGGCGCCATAGGCCTGCGGGGCCTGCGGATCGTGCCGGATCTTGTCAAAGACGAGCAGCCTGGTTCCGAGCTTGAAGGCTTCGTGAATGTCATGTGTGACCATGAAGATGGTCATGCCGAGGTCCCGCCAAAGACCGAGCAGAAGCTCGTGCATGTCGACGCGAATGCCCGGATCAAGGGCGCCAAAGGGCTCGTCCAGCAGGAGGATGCTCGGTTTCTTGACGAGTGCCTGCGCAATTGCGAGCCGTTGCTGCATGCCGCCGCTGAGTTGGGCCGGGTATTTGTCCGATGCGGCATGAAGCCCGATCCTGTGAAGAAGCTCGTCGATCTCTTCCAGCGCGGAACCTCTTGCGGCACCAAACAGGCGGCCGGTCCATTTCGCGGCTTCGAATTCGCGGGCCAGGATCAGGTTTTCCGCGACGGTCAGATGTGAAAACACGGAATATTTCTGAAACACGATGCCCCTGTCCGGGGTCGGCTCATCCGGGAGCGCCTGACCGTCCAGCAAAATTTGACCGCGGCTTGGCAGCTCCTGGGACAACAACATGCGCAAGAAGGTGGATTTACCGCATCCGGAGGCGCCGACGATGGTACAAAATGAGCCGCTCTCGACGTCCAGGTCCACGCGCTCGAGAACCGGAATACCGTCGTAAAGCTTGGCTAGGCTGCGTACAGAAAGCTTAACGGAGGAGGAGGTCATAGCGCATCTCCTCCCAGATGGGCCCAGCGGAAGCTTCGGCGGGACAGAAAACGCAGCAACTGGTCGAGCAGGAAGGCCAGCAATGTGATCCAGACGACGTAAGGCAGGATTACATCCATCGCGAGGTAGCGCCGGACCAGGAAAATCCGATAGCCGAGGCCAGTCGTGGACGCGATGGCTTCTGCCGAGATCAGGAAGATCCAGGCCGGGACCAGACCGAGGCGCAAAGCCGTGATCAGCTTCGGCAAGACCTGCGGCAGAACCAGGCGCGTCACCATTTGCCAGACGCTGGCACCAAGGGTCTCCGCCTTGATGATCAACTCGCGTGGAATGTCCAGAACGGCCTGGGCCATCGAACGGATCATCACGGGTGCTGTCCCGATGACAATCAGGGCTATCTTGGCAACTTCGCCAAGTCCGAAAGTGATGAACAGGATCGGCAGGATCGTGATCGGCGGGATCAAAGAGAAAGTTGCGAGATAAGGGGCAAGGGCGCTGCGGACATGGGGAATGAACCCGATCGCAATTCCAAGAGAGAGCGCCAGCATTGTCGACACGGCCATACCGGTGCCGAGACGCCAGAGACTGTCATAGGTGTCGAGCCAGAGTAGCAGGTCGCCCGATCGCCGGTCAGGAACGGTCGCCATGCGCCAGAACGCATTCGCCATGCTGTCCAGCGAAGGCAGCAGCTTGTCCGCCGGGTTGTCGAGCCGGCGGTAGTGACTGGCAATGGCATAACCGATCACTGTAAGCGCGAAGGGCAGCAGCCCGAGCGCCAGCGAAGTTACGCGCGAAGGTTTGCGATTGATGATGCGCATTGGAAAACTCGCCCCGTCGATGCGCCCGGAAACAAGGTCCGGACGCACCCGTTTCAATCGAACTCAGAGCGTGCCTTCGGCAGCCATCGCCATGAAACTCGGATCGAACTTGAGTTTGACATTGCCGCTGTCGCCGTAGACCGATCCGTCGGGGAACGAGACACCGACAAATTCCGGGCTGGGCGCACCTTCGCCCAAGATGCCCTTTTCAAACAGGAATTCCGCCACGAATTTCATGGTTTTCGGAAGCTCTGGCGACTCGGTGAAGGCGACCGCTTCGGCGGGCGTGTAGAACATCTTGGTTGTGGCAAGCTGGGCATCATACCCGGCCAGGTCCGTCCCGGATGCTTCGGCCATCGCTGTCCGCGCGGCAATGCCTTCTTCGCTGTCTGAAGACATGATCCCCATCAGCTCATACCAGGCACCGACCAGCGCCTTGCCGAAGTTCGGGTTGTCCGCGAGCGTTTCCGTGTTGACCATCATGACGTCGATGATTTCACCGGGAATTCCGGAACTGTCGAACACCTTGGTCGCATTCGGCTGGGCTTCGATTTCAGAAAGAAGCGGGTTCCAGGTGACCACCGATGTAACGTCGGGCGTGGCATAGGCCGCGATCATGTCGGCGTCAGACGTGTTGACCACGGTCAGGTCACGTTCACTCAACCCCACGGTGTCGAGTGCACGGGCCAGAAGGTAGTGCGATACGGACAATTCAACGAGGTTGACGGTCTGGCCCTTGATGTCGGCCAGCTCGGTCTTGTCTTTCAGGATGATGCCGTCATTGCCGTTTGAATAGTCGCCGACGATCAGGGCGGTCGTGTCTACGCCGCCACCGGCCGGAATGGACAGGGCATCCATGTTGGTCATCGAGCAACCGTCATAACCCCCGGCTGTATACTGGTTGATGGATTCCACATAGTCGTTGATCTGCACGATCTCGACGTTGATATCGTACTTGTCGGCCCATTTCTTCATGATGCCGCTGTCCTGGAGATAACCCCAGGGCATCCAGCCGACATAGATCGACCAACAGACCTTGAAGTCGGACTTTTCTTCTGCCTGCGCAGGCATGTAGGACATGGGCAGCGAAAGCGCTGCGGCGAGAAGGGAAGCTTTGGCAATCGATTTCAGCATCTGTGCGCGTCTCCTGTCATGGGCCGGACCGAGAAACGGTCTGGTTTCCGTCATGAGATTTCTGCGCACGTCCGGGAGCCAGGTTCGCGCGCGCGAAACCTCGTGCAGTTGTCTCCCGGGTTTTTGTCCCGCCGTGTTACCGGTCTATGTCGGCAATGCACCATTTCGACCGGCTTGCACCTCTCGGTCCTGCGTCGTGTCCGACCGGATCCCTAGGCGCGCTGCACGATTACATTTCAGCAAAAGCGGTGCCAATTTTGACGATGAGAGGATTTATTTCGTTTTTACAGGCACTTAGGTAAAGGCATCTGGTCGGCTGAGGATGACAAGAAGAAATGCAGCCATGAATTTGAGTAAAAAACAGGCATCTGTGAGCAGAAACACGCCACGGCGCGGCAGGTGGGACTCAGGATTGACGAACGCTACAGGTGCCTGAATCAAACAACGGCACAAATCAGGCCGCCTTGTTCCGCTTTCCCTTTTCAAACGCCTCCTGGGCGCGTTCGATATTGTCCAGGAACTGATCCGTGCAGGCGGACCAGCTCTGTTCAAGGGCGACTGCCCGGCAACGCTCGCGCGGAACATCGAGAGCCTTGAGGCAGGCTTCGCGCAGGTCTTCCGAAAGGAACCCGACCTCATTACCCCCGATCACGTCGACCGGCCCCATGACAGGATAGGCCGCCACAGGCGTACCGCAGGCCAGGGCCTCCAGCAAAACCATTCCGAACGTGTCCGTTCTGGAAGGAAACACAAAGACATCCGCAGCCGCAAAATGACTGACCAGCTCCGGTCCGGTTCTGGCCCCAGCAAAATAGACATCGGGATAGCTGCGTTTCAGGCTTTCAAGCTGTGGTCCGTCTCCGACAATGACCTTCGAACCTGGCAGATCGAGGCTCAGGAACGCTTCCAGGTTTTTCTCCACCGCAACCCGGCCGACATTCATGAAAATCGGCTTTGGCAGATTATCCGGTAACACGGACGAAATCTTCGGCTGGAACTGCTCGGTATCCACACCGCGCGACCAACGCATCAGGTTGCCAAAACCACGTGTCTTCAAATCGGTCTCCAGCATGGTGGTCGCAACCATGCAACCGGAGCCGGAATTGTGAAAACGGCGTAACCAGGCATAGAGCGGTCCGAGCGGCAGCGGCATGCGGGCGGCGACATATTCCGGAAAGCGCGTGTGATAGCTGGTGGTAAATGTCCGGCCCATCTTGCGGGCGGCAGACGCAGCAAGAAGGCCCAGCGGGCCTTCGGTTGCGATATGCAGATGCTCGCAGGCGCTATCCTCGATGCGGCGCATAAGCGTGCGACGCCGTGTCAGCGACAGGCGAATTTCCGGATAGGTCGGGCAGGGGACTGTTCTGAACGCCTGAGGCGTCAGAAACTCCGACCGAATACCGCGCCTCGTCAATTCCCGAGCCGTGTATTCCAGCGTGCGGACAACACCATTGATCTGCGGATACCAGGCATCCGTGACAAACAGAACCGACGTCATGCGATGATGGAATGCATCTTGAGTGACCGGGGAGGCCTCGCACCACAGTCAAAGAATTTGCACAGGATCGTTTCGCTCAAATGCTTCTTCCAACAGCTTGTACTGGACTTCTCGTGTCGTTGACACGCGACTCATCTTGATGTTTCGAACAATAGACCGTTGAAACATAGGCGAATAGCGACGCAATTAAAGTCCAGTGCACATAATTCTGGTGGCAAGGCAAGCATTTTTCAATCTGGCGTCCCCACAAACGGGGATGTTTCTTAGCTGGCGAAAGAACAGATCTGTAACAGCGGGGCCAGGTGATCCTCTGCGAAGCCGAGGCAGCAGGAATGTGCGACGGCCAGAAATGCGGTCAGGACAATGCCTGTTCCCAGAGCCAATTGAAGCGACGGATCGCGCCGGATCTCGCGAATGCCGGTCTCCTGTTGTGCGTCCAACTGGTGATACATCTATGTTCCTCCCGATCTGATCCGGCGCTGTGTCGAACAGCGCCGGAGAATTGCTCATTCTGCGGCTTCCGACACCTTGTCGTCTTCGTCTGACGGTTTCTTCTTGCCTCCGAATAGACCGCCCAACCAGCCTTTCTTTTCAGGGGTATCAGCGGCTTCTGCGGACTCTGCAGTTTCCGGATTTTCTTCTTCGCTGGTTTGCGGCGCAACCTGTTCGCCAAAGGCCGTGAAAAACTCGCCTGCCAACCGCTTGGCGGTGGAATCAATCAGGCGTGCCCCGAGTTGTGCAAGCTTTCCACCGACCTTTGCATCGACATCATAATGCAGGATCGTTGCGTCCGGCCCGTCTGCTTCCAGGCGGACCTTTGCACCACCACGTGCAAAGCCCGCCACACCGCCGGATCCTTCACCCTCGATCGTATAGCCATTGGGCGGATCAAGGTCGTTCAGCGTGACTTTTCCGCCGAACGTCGCTTTAACGGGTCCGACCTTCAGCTTGACCTTTGCCTCAAGTTCCGTGTCGGAATGCTTGATCAGTTCCTCGCAGCCGGGAATGGCAGCTTTCAAAACGTCGGCGTCGTTCAGGGCCTCCCAGACCTTGTCTATCGGTGCGGCGATCCGCTGGCTATCGTTCATCTGCATGCAGAAGGTCTCCGTCAGGTGTTAGATGTGTTGAATTGTGCTTTGGCGCTGGTCTTTCCGGCGAACCATCAGGATTTCCGCCAGGATCGACATTGCGATTTCCTCCGGAGTGATCGCACCCAGATCAAGGCCCGCAGGCCCCTTGATGCGCTCCAGATCGAGTTGTGCCAGCCCCTTGTCCAAAAGTTTGGTCTTCAGGGAGGCCATCTTGCGCCTGCTGCCGACAAAGGCGATGTGCCGGGCAGGGACCTTTAGCGCCTCTTCCAGCGCTGAGAGGTCGCCGCGCCCCTGGGTGGAAACGATGATATACGTGTCTGCCGGAACCGGCGCCACCGCCTGGAAGCCTTCCACCTTGACCACAGCTCCCTGCACCGCCTCAAGGTCCTCAGACGGCGCACAGACCGTGATGTCAAAGCCTATGCCTGGCCCCTGAAGTGCAAGTGCCTGCGCGACAGGACTGGCGCCATAGATGACAAGGGCGGGGCGGGGCAGGACAGGTTCGATGAAAATGTCCATCGTGCCCTGGCTTGGGCACATGTTTTTCGCGAACTGCACCCCCTCGCGTTCTTCCCCCGGTTCAACACCGAGCTCTGCCAGCAAATCGGCAGGCTGAATGGAAATCAGCCGGGTCTCGCCATCCTCGAAGGCTGCCTTGGCTGCCATGATCACGGCCCCCCGCGCGCAACCGCCACCGATCCAGCCACCGACAATGGATCCGTCCCTGGCGATGACAGCCTTGGCGCCAGCCTTGGCAGCCGTAACCGAGATCGTCCTGACGACCGTTGCCAGAACAAAAGGTTCCTTGTCGCCCTGAAGCCGGTTCATCAGGGTCGCAAGATCGCGTGTCACTTCAGGCGTGGCCGACTGATGCGACCCGGGAACGGAATGTTTCAACGGAGCGTCTCCCATTGCTAGAGCCTTGCGAGATAGGGTTCGAGGGCCGCAAGGCTCTCCAGATTGTGGGCCGGAGCGAAGAGGTCCACGTGGGGCAGGGCTGCCTTCATGCCGGCCGTTGCCGGTTCATAGCCTTCCCAGCCGATCATCGGGTTGAGCCACACGATACGCCGGCACCGCCGGCGCAAACGCGCCATTTCAGCGGCCAGGGTCTCGGGTGCACAGGTGTCGTATCCATCCGACAGGATCATCACGCAGGTTCTGGAGTGAAGCACCCGGGCCGCATGCCAGCGGTTGAAATCTGCAAGAGCTTCGCCGATCCTGGTGCCTCCGCCCACGCCCTGTGCCATGAGGCCCATCCTGTCGAGCGCTCTTCCGGCATCCCTTTCAGACAGAGCGGACGAGACATGCACCAGCCGCGTGTGGAACAAAAACGCCTCGGCTTCCCTGAAGTTGTCGAGAATACCGTGAACGAAACGGGTGAAGACGCCCGTGTAATTGTTCATCGAACCGGACGCATCCAGAAGCACGACGAGACGAAGTTGGCGCTCGCGCGGTCCCTTATGAATGAGTTCAAGGGGCGTTCCGCCATGCGCGATAGAGTGCCGGATGGTTCGGCGCAGGTCGAGCCTCGGACCTTTCCGTTTCTGACGATCCCGACGGGTCAGACGCACGCGCATGGACCTGGCCAATCGTTCGGCCAGCTCATGAGCCTTCTTCTGAGCGTCCGGGTCCTGGATGTTCCTGAAGTCGACCTGGCCGAGATTTTCAGCAATGCTGGCACCTTCGCGACGGCCGGACGGCGTGTCGCCGGTCTCCTCATCCTCTTCGCCGGGCTTGCGCTCGACATCTCCGGCAAGCGTGTCCTGCTTTGTTCCCTGGGCGTCCATCAGTTCACGCACGGTCTTCATGTTCCGGCGTGTGCTTGTGCCGGACACCTTGACCCCGGACTTCACACCCCGACCCAGCCAGTAGGCGTCAAAAAGCTCATCGAAGCGCTGCCAATCCGAGTGGCGCCCGCAAAAAAGCGTCCTGAAAGCAGTCTTCAGCGATGACGGCCGATGCAGCATGGATGACCGGATCAGCGCCATCGCATCATCGGTCTCCGCGAGGCCGACCTTGAAACCGCTGTCCCGCAGAGATCGCACAAACCCGGCCAGCCGCATGCGCAGCACGGCACCGATATCTTCGCGGCTTTCAAGGGGCAGGGGTGTGCGCATCAGATCAGGCGACCTTTCCCAGAAGCCGGTCGGTCACATCCGCCGTAACCCTCGCCTTGTCCTCTCGGGTCTTGAGAACGCAAGTCAGGGTGTCGAAAACAAGTTCACGGCTCTCGTGGAGGTTCTTTGCTCCAAGGCCCAGCAAAGCCGCGGCCCAGTCGATGGTCTCCGCTACGCCGGGCACCTTCGCCAGGTCCTCCTTGCGCAATCGGCCCATGAGCTCTGCGATCTGGAACGCGAGCGCAGCATCAAGTCCCTCGACTCTTGACAGCAATATCCGGGCTTCCCGATCCGGTGTTGGATAGTCGACATAGTGATAGAGACACCGTCGGCGAAGCGCGTCCGATAGTTCCCTTGTGCCGTTGGAGGTCAAGACGACGCGCGGGACGGAGACGGCTTCCACCGTTCCAAGTTCTGGAATGGACACCTGGAATTCGGACAGAAGTTCGAGCAGAAACGCTTCGAATTCCTCATCGGCCCGATCGATTTCGTCGATCAGGAGCACCGGTGGTTGGTCCTTGCGGATTGCGGCGAGCAGCGGGCGTTCCAGAAGATACTTTTCCGAAAAGACCGCTTCTTCGACATCTTCCGCGTCGGCCGCCGTACCTTCTCTTGCCTTGATTGCAAGCAGTTGGCGCTGGTAGTTCCACTCGTAAATCGCGTCGGACTGGTCGAGCCCCTCGTAACATTGCAGACGAATGAGTTCGGCATCCTCAAGCCGTGCGAGTGCCTTGGCAACTTCCGTCTTGCCGACCCCGGCTTCCCCTTCAAGCAGCAGGGGACGGCCGAGCATTTCGGTCAGAAGCAGCGCGGTCGACAGTCCTTCGTCGGCCACGTATCCGGTCTCCGCCAGCGCTTTTGCCAGTTGCTCTTTGCTTTTGCTCATCGGGTCTGCAAACTCTTCGCTGAATTCATCTCGTCATGGCCGGACCGGATCCGGCAATCCATGCCGTTGCGGTGCCGTGAAATGTCGTTTCGACAAAACCGCTGAAACGGCATGGATCCCATGGTCTGGCCACGGGATGACGAATTTAGGCAGGGCCGCGGAACAGGCATCTCTTGTCCAGGCGCCTGTTTCGCGGTCCTGTTTCACATCAACCGTGTGCTCCAAGGTCCTTGGCCGCCTGCCAGATGCGCCATGAGTCATGCGGCATCTGGATATGGGTGGCGCCCAGGAACTGGAAGGCGTCGTTAACGGCATTGGAGAAGGCCGGTACGCCGCCGACATTCGGGCTTTCACCGACGCCCTTGGCACCGATCGGGTGATGCGGGCTCGGCGTCACCGTGTAATCGGTTTCCCAATGCGGGGTCTCGACTGCGGTTGGCAGGAAGAAATCCATGAAGGATGCGCCAAGCACGTTGCCCATCTCGTCGTAGCGGATCTCCTGTCCCATCGCGATGGCGAAGGCTTCCGTCAGTCCACCGTGAACCTGGCCCTCGATGATCATCGGATTGATGCGCGTGCCGCAATCGTCGAGCGCATAAAAGCGCCGTGTCTTGGAAACGCCCGTGTCCACATCGATATCCATCACACAGAAATAGGCACCGAACGGATAGGTCATGTTGGGCGGGTCATAGTAGCTGACTGCTTCCAGACCGGGTTCCATGTTCGGCGGCGGCGCATGGTAGGCCGCCCAGGCGATTTCCTTCATGGACTTGCGTGCCTGCGGATTGCCCTTCACCTGGAACCCGTCAATGTCCCATTCAAGGTCATATTCTGAGACTTCCAGCATATGAGCGGCAATCATCTGGGCCTTGTTGCGGATCTTGCGTGCGGCAAGGGCAATGGCAGCACCTGCAACGGGGGTGGAACGCGATCCGTAAGTGCCGAGACCGTAAGGCGCTGTATCGGTATTGCCTTCTTCGACCATGATGTCGGCTGCCGGAATGCCGATTTCCGTCGCGATGATCTGAGCCCAGGTCGTCTCGTGGCCCTGGCCCTGGGATTTTGTCCCCATGCGTGAGATCACCGACCCGGTGGGATGAACCCGGATCTCGGCACTGTCGAACATGGCAACGCCCAGAATATCGCAGTTCTTGGACGGCCCCGCACCGACGATCTCGGTGAAGAACGAGACACCGATGCCCATGATCTCGCGGGTTTCACCGCGCTTGAACGCCTCCTGCTTGGCCTTTTGTTCCGCCCGGAGCTCGCGATAGCCGATCGTGTCCATCGCCTTTTGCATGGCGGTGTGATAGTCGCCGCTGTCATATTCCCAGCCGAGTGCCGACTGATAGGGGAACTGTTCCGGCTTGACGAAATTCTTCATGCGAAGATCCGCCGGGTCCATGCCGAGTTTCTGCGCAAGCACGTCCATTGCCCGTTCAATGCAATAGGCAGCTTCAGTCACGCGGAAAGAGCAGCGATAGGCGACACCGCCCGGCGCCTTGTTGGTGTAGACACCATCGACTTCCAGATGCGCTGTCGGGAAATCGTAGGACCCGGTGACGATGTTGAAGAACCCGGCCGGCCACTTGGACGGATCGGCGCAGGCATCAAAACCGCCATGGTCGGCCAGCACATGTACTTTCAGGCCGGTAACGGTGCCGTCGCTCTTGGCAGCGATTTCCGTCGTCATGTGATAATCGCGCGCAAAGGACGTGGTGGAGAGGTTTTCCATCCGGTCCTCGACCCATTTCACCGGAACACCGGTGACGATGGACGCAACGATTGAACAGATGTAGCCCGGATAAGCGCCCACCTTGTTGCCGAAGCCGCCGCCGATATCCGGCGCGATCACGTGGATCTTGTGTTCCGGAATGGTGGACAGCAGTGAGGCGACCGTGCGGATGACATGCGGCGCCTGAAAGGTGCCCCAGACAGTCAGCTCGCCCTTCACCTTGTCCATGGAGGCGACACACTGGCAGGTTTCCAGCGGCGAGGGATGGGTCCGGTGATAGGAGATCAGTTCCTTGATGGTGACATCAGCCTCAGAAAACGCCTTTGAAGTCTCGTCCTTGTCGCCCACTTCCCAGGTGAAAATGTGATTGTGATGTTTGCGCGGCCCGTGCGCCCCTTCCATCTTGCCGTCGAGATCGGGTCGCAGAACAGGCGCATCCGCATCCATCGACTTGAACGGATCGGTCAGAACCGGCAGCTCTTCATACTCGACCTCGACCAGCTGAATGGCGTCGTCCGCGATGTAGCGGTTTTCAGCCACCACAAAGGCAACTTCCTGGTTCTGGTAAAGCACCTTGCCGTCGGCGAGCACCATCTGGACGTCGCCGGCAAGGGTCGGCATCCAGGCAAGATTGACGCCTTTCAGGTCTTCGGCCGTCAAAACGGCAATGACGCCCGGAATTTTCAAGGCTTCAGTGGCGTCGATCTTGGTGATCTTGGCATGCGCATAGGGTGAGCGAACAAAGTCGCCGAACACCATGCCCGGCAGTTTCAGGTCATCGACATACTGTCCCTGGCCCTGCGTGAACCGAACGTCTTCCACGCGTTTGCGCTTGCAGCCCATGCCTTCCAGGGCGGCTTCGCGCTGTTCCCGTCTCGGGGTCATGTCATTCATTCTGCAGCCTCCTGAAAGTCCGTGCCGTTCAGCTTGGCTGCGGCATACTGGATGGCCTTGACGATGTTCTGGTATCCGGTGCAGCGGCAGAGATTGCCGGCAATGCCCATGCGGATCTCGTCTTCCGTCGGGTTCGGGTTCTCTTTCAGCAACGTGTGCGCCCGCATGATCATGCCGGGCGTGCAATAGCCGCACTGAAGCCCGTGCATCTGGCGGAAGCCTTCCTGAAGCGCCGACAAGGTGCCGTCCGGATTGGCCATGCCCTCAACGGTGGTCAGGTCCGCCCCGTTTGCCTGAGCCGCAAACAGCGTGCAGGACTTGACCGACATGCCGTTCATTTCCACGGTGCAGGCACCGCAATGGGATGTCTCGCAACCGATATGCGGTCCGGTCAGGTCCAGGTCTTCCCGCAGAAAATGGATGAGAAGCGTGCGCGGCTCCACGAAGCGCTGCACTTTCTTGCCGTTGACGGTCATCGTCACCGGGATTTGTTCGATGTCACTCATGAATGTCTCCCATGGTCCCGGTTTCAACCAGCTGCACGGTCTGCGGCGCGCGCAAGAGCGCGTTCCAGCATCACGCCAGCCATTTTTGTGCGGTATTCCGCCGGTCCCCGGCCATCGGACGCCGGCTCAGTGATGGCTTCGGCAGCCGCAACCGCGCGTTTGACGGTGTCCTTGTCGAGGCTCGAGCCGGTCAGGATTTCGCCGGCTTCAGCGGCATGGAGGGGCGTGTCCGCCACATTGGTCAGCGCGATGGAGCAGGTCGCCACCGTTCCGCCGGACATGGTCAGTACGACAGCCGCTGCAGCGGTCGCATAGTCGCCGACCTTGCGCTTCAGTTTCTCATAGGCATAGCCGTGGCCCGCAGGTGGCACAGGGATTTTCACCGAGGTCAGGATTTCTTCCGGCGCGAGTGCAGTGAAATAGGCGGCTTCGTAAAAGTCGCGCGCTGAAACTTCCCGGGCTCCGTCCGGACCGGTCAGGACATAGGTTGCATCAAGGCACTGCATCAGGCCCGGCATGTCATTGCCCGGGTCGCCATTGGCGACATTGCCGCCGAGTGTTCCCATGTAGCGGATCTGTGGATCGGCAATGAGAAGGGACGTTTCACGAATGATGGGCAATTTTGCTCCCAGCAGATCCGAGTTGATCAGATCGTTCTGGGTGGTCATGGCACCGATACTGATCGCGCCACCTTCCTCTGAAATGCCTTTCAGATCGGATATGCCGCCGAGATCCACGAGATGTTCCGGCGCTGCCATGCGCAGCTTCATCATCGGTATCAGGCTGTGACCGCCTGACAGCGGACGGGCCTCGTCGCCATGGCTGACAAGAATGGCGACGGCTTCGGCCACGGTTGATGGCCGGTGATAGGTGAATTCACCAGGGATCACGTTCTTCTCCTCCCTCCTGCGGTCTCAAAGACGAAACCGTGAACCGGTGAAGGTGAGGGAAGACCAACTGTCTGGTTTCCGCCCGCTTCGCCGTTTCAACGCTGCCCCCGGTCGGGGACAGGTTTTCGCATGAGGAAAGCGTGCAGAAGGGTGCAGCGCACACTCAATGGCGCATGCATGGAGCGCTGCAAAAGTTGCACGGATAACGGGTTACTCTGCACGAAATACGGCAGTTTGCCTGTCGCATTTCGTGACAAGGAGATCGCCCGAACGTAACAATTCGTTAAAACGCAGACGGTTAGGAGCGGCAACTAACCTTTCGGGAAAACCACCCTGACGTGTACGCCGTTCGTGCAGGATTACATCAATGACGGTGATTTTGCGATCTTCTCGCAGCGCACACGCTTTCGGAGAGCACACAAAGGTCTATTGAGCTGCTGCCGGATGGTCCCGTGCGGGTTGCACCTCGGCAAGATCTGTCAGCTTCGCTTTCACGCGGCCCCAACGGGATCGGCTGACGGGAACCGTCTGGCCTTCGTCCCCCGCCAGAACCAGCACGCCGCCGTCACCGGAGCGGTTGAAGCTGGAGACCTGGTGCAGGTTCACGATGTGACTGCGATGCACCCGGCTGAAGACCTTTGGGTCCAGCTGCTGCTCGGCTTCACTGATGGAAAGCGGACAGAAAAACTCGCGGCTGCCGTCATAAAGCCGCGTGTAATGCGCATCGGCGTGAATGGCAAAGATCTCCGGAATCCCGATCTGGGCTTTTTGCCCGTCGCACTCGATCGGCAGGGTCCGTTTGGCTGTATTTGCCGCAGTGCGCACCGGCCTCGCTGCGGCCTGAAGCCCGCTGGCCGCTTTTCTCGCCGGTTCTGTTTCAGGCAATCGCGCGACGGAAGCCTCTTCCCCAGGAATTTGACTTGCAGCTTTTCCAACAACCTGCGTCTCTATCTCGGCATCGGGCGTGCTCACCGTGTCACTTGCGGCCTGGGCGGGCACCAGGGCCAGAAGAAACAGACCGGAGACGAGAAAGGCGACACAGGACACGACAATCGCCAACATGCCCGGGCTGAAAACCGGAGACAGTCCGGGGTCGGCTTTGGCCACCAGCTCATAGGTCAGCCCGGTCATGGCCGTGTAATGCATGGCTGCGATCGCCAGAGCCAGGACAATGGCTGAAATCAGGATGGGTGGGCGCCGCCCGAAGCCGAACAACAGCCAGATGGCAAGTCCGGCGGCATTGAAGGCGATCAGGAAACTGGCAAAGACATAGGCGGGATCGTGCTGCATGTGGAGCGAATCGTGCAGCGCATACATGCCGAGATAGTGCATGGTGCAGATGCCGCTGCCCATGACAAAGGCGGCAAGGCCCAAGCGAACGGGCGTGAGACGCGCATTGCTGGCAGCAAAGACCGCGATGCCAACTACCAGCACACAGACCAGGAAAGACAGGAGCGTCGGCAGCACCAGGAAATTGGCGGCAACCGGCAACCGGGCCGCCAGCATGCCGACAAAATGCATCGACCAGATGGCCAGCGCGAGCGTCAGTGCGGCCCCGGCCAGAAGCAGGCGCCGGCGCGCAGGATCGGCCCGGCCGACCTGGACGGCCAGGTTCAACCCGACAAAACTCCCCTGAAATGCCATCACGAGAGACAGCGCCACGAGCCACGGCTCGTGCATCACCGGCATGCCGACTTTCACCTCCCAGTCTTCCGAAGCACATGGCTCCGGTCTCCTCCTGCGGAAATGATAAGCGAAAGGGGAAGGGGCGGCAATTGGTCGTCTTTGAAAGACAAGAATATTTGCCGCCTCAGAAAAGCGCTCTGACCCGAACACTTTCCCCTTGACCCTGACACTAGTGTCAGGCCGCTAGGCCTGTCTGCACACCGTTTTCAAGACTTGCAGATTGGACAAGACAAGATGACCCAAGAACACACCTGGCAAGGCACCGTTGCAATCGTCACCGGAGGCAGCTCCGGCATTGGCAAGGCCACCGCATTGGCCCTGGCCGAGCGCGGCGCAAAGGTTCTGATCACCGGGCGCAGCGAAGAAAAACTTCAGGAAGTGTCAGCGCTCAAGAATACCATCGAGACTTTTCAGGCTGACAGTGCAGACCTAGAAACCGGTGAACGCCTTGTCGCAGAAGCAACCCGCCGTTGGGGGCGTCTCGACCTTGTCGTCAACAATGCAGGCGCCGGACAGCCACTGCCAATCGACGCCTATGAGGCCGACGCCATTGCCTCCATGTCTGCCGTCAACATCATTGCCCCGTCACAGCTGGTCAAGGCCGCACGGCCCGCGTTGCGCGAAACCAGGGGAGCCATTGTCAATATAGGGACCGCCGTCAGCCGCAATGCCGCGCCGATGCTTGCGCATTACGCCGCGACGAAAGCGGCGCTGGAACATCTGACCAGATCCTGGGCGACTGAACTGGCCGGCGACGGCATTCGTGTGAATGCCGTGGCGCCAGGTCCCGTCAAAAGCGGCGCACTGACGGGGATGATGGGTCTGCCGGAAGAAATGGCACGCCAGATCGAAGCGCAGGAGACAGAACAAATTCCGCTCGGCCGCCGCGGATTGCCATCCGACATTGTGCCGTGGATCCTGCAGCTGGGCAGTCCGGACAATGCCTGGCTGACGGGCCAGATCCTGACCGTTGATGGTGGCTGGTCGCTTCGAACCTGAGCAAGAACCTGCGCCGCACGGAGACCCGTTTCCGTGCGGCGTGGTGTTCGATCCGCCGTGCAGTCCCTACATAGATCTCGACACCTTCCGGAAAGGACACAGGATGCAAGCCAAGGAAGCCGCCGAAAAACTCGGGATCAGCCAGCGCATGCTGCGCCACTATGAAAAAGCCGGTCTCCTTTCGGTCGGCCGAACGGTCAATGGCTATCGCCATTACACCGAAACCGACCTGCGCCGCGCGGCCCGCATCCGAGATTTCATCGCCATCGGTTTTTCCACCCGGGAACTGCGCGCCATGAAGGCCTGTCTGGCAGACGAGGGGGCAGGGCCCTGCGAAGGCGGAATAGAACGCCTGACGGAAAAGCTGACCCACATCGACCAGCTTCAGGCCGATCTAGACCTCCGCCGCAACGCCGTACTGCAGCGCCTCACGGCATTGAGGCGCGATCTTGCGCTGGCAAGCTGACAGTTCAGCAAAGGCGAATTCTGGGTCCGGGTAAAAAAACAATCAAACGACCAGCCAAAATATAGATAGCCATCACTATCGCCCGAAACTGGAATTCTATGCTTCTCCGATATCAGGAAGCTGCCTTGAGCATTTTTTCTTCGCGCTCCTTCTTCCAGGGAAGACAATTGCGAAATTTTTGGTCCGACTGTCTTTTTTGCGCCTCATACCAATTCTTGAGATATGTCGCGTCTCCGTAACGTGCGTCAGACAAGAAAGTCATGTTGTTATGAAACAGAACTTCCCAACATGCCTGTCCCGGACCATCTATGAACCTGCAATAGGCCTCATCAGAAGACAGCAGTTCCGGGTTCGACAACGCGCTGAAACACATGTCCCGGTACACTTGAGCGCGTTCGGTCGGATTTCTGTTCTCTGTTCCCAATTGGTAACCGATGAAGACAGTTATCGTGAAGGCCAAAGCGGCAGGGACCGCAGCAACTCCCTTTCCCCCCTTGTTTTCAAATAGATAAACGGTGATACCGCCAATCAATCCCAAGACCGCTGGAATAATGTCGCCGACCACGCCGACGCGGCTCCAGCCTCCAGCCATGCCGACAGCCGTTCCAAGAAAGGCCATCGTGATGATTAGGAGTGCCAAATATCGTGAGGCCCTTGACCCAAGAACGGACTTGGACCGGAATCTCGTCCGTTTTCCAAACAGTTGAAAAAGGGCAATCAGAACAAATGAAACAACCAGGCTGACGATTAGATACGTCAGCAATCCATTTACAGATGTTGGCAAAACATAGAGCTGCAACGGTCATCTCCAACTTACTATTAAAAAGAATAAAAAAATCAGTTTCCTGAAACGGAACCGAGGGCACCGGGTTCCATTTCAACAATCTTGTTGAACTCTTGAATTTTGTTCAGTTGAAAAGTTCTGAGAGTTTGGTCGGAAACCGATGATTGGCCCCACATGCCCGGGTGCCAGTTTCCTCCAATAATGGACGGGTTCGAATGCATTGGTTTCGGGTCATAAACAATACCCGTCTGGCAACGCGCTTTTTCAGTCGCGTCTACGATTTTGTCACAGTCCTTTTTTTCCTCAGCCACCGAGATGACGGGGGAAAAGACCGTGAAAACGGCAATAATCAACAATAGCGTTCGAATGCGCGACATAAGTACAAACCACTCAAAAAAAGCAGGCTCAATTCTAGTTTGAAAACGCTTTTTTACGCAACCCCTTCTCAGAACCGGCAATGCTTTCTCGCTCTGTTTTAATAGTCGCAGAGTGACATCTGCGATCCGGACGGGTTCTGGAATCTCAAGACCGAAAAGCACCGTTTCTTGTGTTCGTGCCTCGCAGGGCAGCAGGGAACCAATGGTTCGAGAAGATTGTGCGCGGTTCGGGGGTGCTCAGATTTGTCGGAGTCGCAGTGTGGATTGTCGCGCGCCCGGAGCCGGTTGTCAGCTAGGTCAAACCCTAACTTCAAGCCCGTTTCGGGAAGGCGGAAACATGCGGCGATCTGAAGAAATCCGATTGTCGATTGTATCTAAACCGGTTTTGACGGAAGAGCCAGCAACTCGACCTGGACAAGCTTATCGGAAAACACGATCTGAGCACGTGTTCGTCAATGACACCGAGATTTCCGGCAAGTTGCGATGTCGCCATTGCGGCCGTAAAGGTGGTGCTTCGACGTTGATCCATGCCAGGGGGTGAGCATGAAATTGATGATGGGCGGATCAATTGTCTGGATCCTCGCAGGAATCTTAGTACTCGTTTCTTCTGCAGGATGTGAAACTTCGCCTGCAAGAGCTGTAGTAGCCTGCCTCACTGCGAACGAACTTGGCGACTTTCTCGCTGGTGTTTTTGCGCCACTGGCCTTTGCCTGGCTGGCGTATGCGGTTGTTATCCAATCAAAGGAGTTAGCCGCTCAAAAAGAAGAATTACGGCTAACGAGAAAGGAGATGGAGCTAACGCGAAAGGTCGCAATTGAAGCCGAAGATGCGACGAGAGCACAGGCCGAAGAGGCAAGGCGGAGTGCTGAGCTTTTCAAAAGTCAAACGCAGCTTATGGAGGAAGGCAAGAAAAGGGACCAAGAGGCTCGGTCACATGACGACTTTGATCACCTGGTTTCATCGCTATATGAGAGCATCCTGAGCGATGCAAACATGATGATCCCACCGGAAGAAAATTACATCAGGCGATCCTCTGGTGTGTCAGGCTTTAGAGCTGCACTAGGTAGTTGCATCGATACCTTTGCGGCGTGGCAATTCGCAGGAAGCTTCGAACTGAGTGAGGCGGAACTTCGAGGCTTCGTCAAAGCCTTTCACGTAAGCAAGGCGTTTGAGGCGCTGCTACCTGGCCTCTCAAAAGTTGACAAGCTGGTTTACGAAGAATGGGGGATAGCAAAGTTCAATGCCAAGGCTTCAGAAATCGCCAGCAGTCTCAACCCGAGTGACCTTGCAGATTTCATGGAACGCCATGCCATGGACTAACAACTCTGGGCGTCCCGTAAAACAGCAAGCCACAATTCGACCGGCACCAAGCAATAACGAGCTTCGCGCCGAAGGCCGGTCAAGCCGGTCAGTACAAGAAAGAAAATGGCGGTGAGGGTGGGATTCGAACCCACGGTACGCTCTCACGCACGGCGGTTTTCAAGACCGCTGCCTTAAACCACTCGGCCACCTCACCGGACAGCACGTGAAGCACCTTGGCGGTGCGGCTGCCGTTCCCGTTTCCTCTGTCGGGATTGGAAAGTCAAGAGATTGATTTCATTGACCAGCCAATAATCCGAAATACGTGTGGATCGGCAACGCTGCCCCCGCAGACAAGCGAAAGATCTCAGGAAGAAGGGAAGGGCTCCTTTGGGATGTTCCGGTGCCGCCGGCTTCAGGGTAGGGGCAGGACGTGCACAGCGGGCACCGGAACATCGCCAAAAGGCGTGGCCGCCGGTCCGGTGTCGTGGGCAGGGTTTTGAACCGGCGGCCGAAGCTGGAGGTGGGGTCCAGCATTGCTGTGACAGGGCGGTCATCAGCAATGAGTTGACCCTAGGCTGATTTGACGAGGCCGGATGTGACCTACGTCACACCAGCTGCGATTGACGATTTTTGTCCACCTGTGCCCCTACGGCAACAGTTGGCACAGGACACATTCGGGATGATTTTCTCAAAATATTTCAGTCTGTTACAAAGCCTTCCGGAAAGCTGAATGCTGCACCTGCGCTCGAAATCGGTGGAGAGGCAATTTTCACACGCTGATCTCTCTCGACGCCCGGTTTACTTTGAAGTAAGAAAGTTGCGCTTTAACAAAGGCATAAGCGGGACGTGCAGCGGGGGCAGTGTGTCTTGCGGGGACTGATCAACAGATCGGACTTGTGCCTTTAGGACCGGCGTGGACGAAAACCACACGCCGGAATAATTGCGTGAGCTGCGGGGCCGCCAGCGCGTAAGTGAGTAGGACGGCAGTATGCAAGGGACAGGCGGGCAATCCAGCCATATGGCAGAGACGTCTTTTGGGCGCGCAGCCAGGTCACCGGAAAAAGGCGCTCGAAAAGAGCGGTCTGTCTGGAAACAGGTGCGCACCAGTCTGATCACGATTGCGGCTGTCTCGGCCGTCGCGGCCTGCAGCTCCGCACCTCAGGAAAAAGCCAAGTTCAGCCCGAAAAAATACGGCGTCAAAGGCAGCCCGCGGGTCGTCGCCGCCGGTAAGCCTGTGCCGAAGGGTGGCGGCCGTTACGTAGTCGGAAAGAAATACAAGATTGCCGGCAAGTGGTATTACCCGAAGCATGAACCGAACTACAAGAAGACCGGCCTGGCATCCTGGTATGGCCCGACCTTCCACGGTCGCAAAACCGCCAATGGCGAGGTGTTCGACCGCAACGCCCTGACCGCCGCGCATACGACGATGCCCTTGCCGTCTTATGCCCGCGTCACCAATGTCAACAATGGCCGCTCGATGATCGTGCGCGTCAATGACCGCGGTCCGTTCCACGGCAACCGCGTCATCGACCTGTCCGAACGTGTTGCGGGCATGCTCGGCACGAAGGAATCCGGCGTCGGCAAGGTCAAGGTCGAATATATCGGCAAGGCGCCGCTCCACGGTCAGGATGAAGCCTACCTGATGGCCTCCTATCGTGGCCCGGGCGCTGTCGAGCCGGGCGCGACCATGCCGGGAACCCTTCTGGCTCAGGCACCGATCGTTACCCAGCCGGTGACCTTCGGCAAGGTACCGGCACCGGCCGCACGTCCTTACCAGACCGCAGCAGCGGCACCGGCACGCCAGCAACCACTAACCGTTGCTTTCGATCCTGCGATAGCGTTTGAAGCTGGTGCACCTTCCATTAAGGTGGCCTCGAACAACAGCTTTGAGCCGGTCGGCACCGCCTACACAGCTGAGCCGGCTCCCACCGGACAATCTCTCGGCGTGCTGAGAGTTCCGGCGCCCGGCACCTTGAGCGAAGGCAGCGCTGTTTCTTCCTTTGCCGCGAATCGTCGTATCTCGGACGCTCATTCGCTTCTGGCAGATCTTGGCGACACCGGCTTGTCCATGCGCCAGCTGACAGCCAAACTGCAAAACGGCGGCTAAGCGCTTTCGCGCCGGTTACGGCCGGCGCCACCTTGCCGCGATCTGAACGCTAACGGCAAGGCAGACGGATTGATGCATCCGGCACACAAGACTTCCAGTTCCTTTGGTTATTCAGTTGTTTTCGCCTTTCTGCTGGGGCTCGGTTTCCTGACAGGCCTGGTGGCAACGAGCAAAGCCGCTGAAACCATCGTCACCAAGGCGCCGATGGCGTTTTTATACGAACCGTCCTCCGGAACGATCCTATTCGCCAAGAACGCCGACCAGACCTTCAGGCCTGGCGCCCTCGCCAAGGTGATGACGGCCGCGACCGTATTCCAGGCGTTGAAAGACGGCGACATGTCTCTGGATCAGCTCTGCAAGGTCAGCGAGCACGCCTGGCGCACGGGGGGAGCGCCCTCCGGCCGCGGCGCCACCATGTTCGCCGCGATCAAATCCGATATTGCCGTTGAAGATCTGTTGAAGGGTCTTTTGGTCCATAACGGCAATGACGCCGCCATTATCCTGGCGGAATGTCTGGACGGCTCGGAAGAGGCTTTCGCGGGCCGCATGACGTCGCTGGCTGAAAAGATCGGCATGGAAAACAGCCGCTTCGCCAACCCGACCGGCTACGCGGAAAAACCCAGCCAGACCTCAGTCCGCGATCAGGCCCTCCTGGCCGAATACATCGTGGAGACCCACCCGGACCTCTACCAGATATTCCAGATGCCGGAATTCACCTGGAACAAGATCTTCCAGCGCAACAAGAACCCGCTTCTGGGCGAGATACGCAATCTCGACGGCCTTGGCGGCGGAAACGATGTTGAGGACGGTTATTCCGGTCTCGGCTCCGTCGACAGAAACGGGCGCCGGGTGATCGCCTCCGTTGCCGGGCTGACCTCCGACAAGCACCGCCTGCAGACTTTGAAGGAGGTTCTTGAAGGCGCGTGGGAATATTTCACCATCAAGACCGTCTTCACCGCCGGCGAAATCATTGCGGACGGCCGGGTGTTCGGCGGAACGCAAAGCAGCGTGCCGCTCGTTTCGCAAAACAATGTCGACGTGTTGTTGCCACGCGGCCCGACGCTCGATTACCGGATCCGGGTGGTCTATTCCGGTCCGCTCGCCGCACCCGTCGCCGAAGGCACGCCCGCAGGCGAAATCCGGGTGATCGGAAAAAATGGCATTATCTATCGTGCTCCGCTGGTGACCGGGGCGTCCGTCAAGTCGGGAACACTGATGGGGCGCGCCCTGGACGGGTTGCAGGAGCTGCTGTTCGGCTGGATCGGCTAGGGGTCTCCACAAAGATGACAGCGACAGGCTTTGCCACAAAGGGATCCGTCTCCGGGCAAGGACACGCTGCGCATCGACAGCGGATTGGCCCCCTTCACGACGCGATAGCAGAAACCTTTTGCTGTGAGGGAACTGCTGCTAAGACAGCGCGACGTGGAACAGCGTCGAGAATCGAGAGGCCGAAGGCGGTTGGCGGGACATTTCATAACTTTTGAAGGCGGTGAAGGCGCGGGCAAATCCACCCAGATCGCCCGGCTCAAAACCTGGCTGGAGGCGCAGGGAAAGACCGTGATCGTGACACGGGAACCCGGCGGATCGCCGGGCGCGGAGAAGATCCGGCAATTGCTTTTATCCGGCGAAGCCAAGGATCTTGGCCCCAGAGGCGAGGCGATGCTGTTCGCCACTGCGCGCGCCGATCACGTCGACACCACCATCCGGCCTGCGCTGGAGCGCGGCGACTGGGTCCTCTGCGATCGATACGCCGATTCCACAAGGGTCTATCAGGGTGAAGCCGGCGTTGACATTGCCTACCTGAAGCTTCTCGAAACGGCAGCTGTTGCCGGAACCTATCCGGATCTGACGATCCTGATCGACGTGCCGGCCGAAATCGGCCTCAGCCGCGTTGAGGTGCGCTCCCAGACCGATAACAGCGGTGGCCCAGACCGGTTTGAAGGCGAAACCATGAAGGTCCATAAACGCCGGCGGCAGATGTTTCTGGATCTGGCAGAAGAAGAATCCCATCGTTTTGCCGTCATTGACGGGTCCAAGGACCTTGAACAGGTCGAAACGGCGGTGCGGTCATCCGTTGCAACCGCATTTGCGTCGGAGTTGAGGCCGGACGGTGAAACGGCCTCGATCACGGAGGCGTCGCGCTGATGGCCCGGTCAAGCGCCCCGATCGAGATCCCGGAAGTCGATGCCCTGCCGGGCTATCCCTTGCCGCATGAGCGCAACCGCCTGATCGGTCACCGGCAGACAGAACTAAAGCTGCTCGACGCTTACCGCTCGGAACGCCTTCACCACGCCTGGATCCTCGGCGGTCCCAAGGGTATCGGCAAGGCGACGCTCGCCTTTCGGTTCGCGCGGTTCGTGATTGCCAACCCGGACCGCTTCGGCAGCAGCGTTGCTGCTGCGCAGGACCTCTCTGTGCCGGAAGGCCATCCGGTTTCGCGCCAGCTGACGGCCGGCGGACATCCCAACATCCTGCATCTGCGCCGGCCCTGGGATGACAAATCCAAGCGGTTCAAGGCTGATCTGCCGGTCGATGAAGTCCGCCGCACGGTCTCGTTCTTCGGAACGACGGCCTCTGCCAAGGCCTGGCGACTGTGCATCGTTGACGCCGCTGACGATATGAACATCAGCTCGGCCAACGCCTTGCTGAAAATCCTCGAGGAGCCGCCCGAGCGCTGCCTGTTCCTGGTTCTCAGCCACGCCCCCGGGCGGCTTCTGCCGACGATCCGCTCCAGATGCCGTCGCATCGATCTCGCACCGCTCAGCGAGACGGATATCGCAGAAGGCCTGCGTGACCTTGCAGGCGACAGTGTTCCTTCCGGTGAAGACCTCCATGAAATCGCCCAGTCTGCCGATGGCAGCCTGCGGTCTGCCATTACGCTTCTGTCCGGCGACGGTCTCGCGATTGCGCGCGGCGTCAAGCAGCTCGCAGAAACTGCCGGCCAGCTGGATCTGGCGAAGGCGCACGCACTTGCCGATCTGGTGGCGGCCCGCGGCCAATCGGACAACTGGGAGAGTTTCCAGCACATTGCCCAGATCTGGCTGCATGAGCGCATGCGCCAAAACCTTGGTGCCGGTGTACACCAGGCCAACAGGCTGATCGAGATCTGGGACCGGACCAACCAGGCTGTGCGGGACGCGGATGCGTTGAACCTGGACCGGAAGCAGGTGGTTCTGGATTTCTTTCTGGCACTGCGTGCCCACGCAGCCACCTGAACTGATTTCCGCGTTTTACCGATCCTGGCCACCATCCAAATGAGCCGCGAAACCTCTTCAGTTAACGTCCGATTCCATGTATCAAGACGCGCTGAAGACACCGAAAAGAAGCCCCAATTCCACGCTGTGCGGACCCTTTATGCTAGTAGACAGCCACTGCCACCTCGACTTTCCCGATTTTGACGGCGAGCGCGCCGAATTGATCGAGCGCGCCAGGAGCGCCGGGGTCGAGCTCATGGTGACCATATGCACCCATATTCGGAAATTCGACCAGATTCGTGCAATTGCCGAAGAGTATCCGAATGTCTACTGCTCCGTTGGCACCCATCCGCACAATGCGGGGACCGAACGTGGCATACCGGTCGAAGACATCGTGCAGCTCGCAGCCCATCCCAAGGTGGTTGCCATCGGTGAAGCCGGCCTCGACTATTTCTATGACAAGGCACCCCGCGACGCTCAGGCTGAAGGCCTGCGCATTCATATCGAAGCCGCACGGCAAACCGGACTGCCTCTGGTCATTCACGCAAGAGACGCCGATGAGGACATGGCCGCAATCCTGCGCGAGGAAATGGGGAAGGGGGCCTTCCCGGCCCTTCTGCACTGTTTTTCCTCTGGCCACGAGTTGGCCAAGACCGGAATTGAGCTTGGGCTCTATGTTTCATTTTCCGGCATCCTGACATTCAAGCGCTCCGATGAGCTACGCGCCATTGCCAGAGACCTTCCGGCTGATCGTCTGCTTGTGGAAACCGATGCCCCATATCTGGCACCGCAGCCCAGGCGCGGCAAACGCAATGAACCCGCCTACACGGCGATGACGGCAGCGGTCCTGGCAGAAACCCGTGGCGTCTCAGAAGAGGAGATCGCCCGACAGACAACGGAAAACTTCTTCCGTCTTTTCAAAAAGGTGCCTCAGGCAGCTTTCCAGACCGGAGCCGGCACTTCGTGAGCATCGAACTGACCATTCTTGGCTGCGGGTCTTCCGGCGGTGTTCCACGGATTGGCAACGACTGGGGAGATTGCGACCCGAGCGAACCCAAAAACAACCGTTCACGCTGTGCGCTACTTGTGGAAAAGCGTGTGGATAACGCTTGCACAACCGTGTTGATAGACACAGGCCCCGATATCCGGACCCAGCTTCTAAACGCAAGGGTTCAGCACGTTGACGCGGTGCTTTACACTCACGCCCATGCCGACCACCTGCACGGCATCGATGACTTACGGGCCTTCTGGGTGCGCAGTGGTCAAAGAGTGCCGGTCTTCATGGACGACGACACATATCAGCGCGCGACTTCCAGCTTTGGCTATTGTTTTCAAACGCCGCAAGGCTCCAACTATCCACCCATCCTGGAACGGCGGGAGATCCGGAACGGAGAGACGATTACAATCGAAGGCGCCGCCGGTTCCCTGCAATTTGAACCGTTTGAAGTTATCCACGGCGAGATGAAGGCGCTTGGCTTTCGGGTCGCGGAGGCCGCCTATGTTCCCGACATATCGGAATTCCCGCCAAGCGCCCTTAAAGGTATGAAAAACCTGGATGTTCTCATTCTGGATTGCCTGCGAAGACGGCCTCATCCCAGCCATTTCTGCCTGGCGGATGCTCTGGAATGGACAGAGAAACTCGCGCCGAAGAAAGCTGTTTTCACCAATCTTCACAATGACTTGGACTACAAGACACTAACAGATGAACTCCCGGCATCCATTGAGCCTGCCTTTGACGGCATGAAGATCAGGCTCAAGGGCCAAATGCGGCCGGGCACACCGGCACTTCATGCCGAATAAGCCGCGCTACAAACCTCCGACACCGGAACGGCTCACCAGATCCGCGCTCCATTACCTGGAACGGTATGCGACTTGCAGATCCAATTTGCGGCGCGTCCTGGAACGCAAGGTCAACAAGGCCTGTCAGGCACTGGAACTCGATCCGGACGACTTCGGTTCCATGATTGACACGGTGCTGGAGACTGTCACACGTAACGGGCTTGTTGACGATGCGGCCTATGCCGAAACCAAAACCGCAAGCCTTAGACGCCGTGGCGGCTCACGGCGAAAGATTGAAGCGCAGCTCGCAGCCAAAGGTGTCGACCGCGACACCATCGATGCCGTTCTGAACAAGGACGACCACAGTGACGAAGACGCCGCCAGAACCTTTGCCAGACGACGGCGGCTTGGACCTTTCAGAACCACAGGATCGAGAGCCGAACGGCGCGAACGCGATCTGGCAGCCATGTGCCGCGCAGGTTTTTCCTTCGAGATCGCCAAGCGCGTCATCGACGCAAAGGACGGTCTGGCAACCTCGGACGAAGAGACGCCGCGAGAGGACTGACAAGCCAGGTGACGGCGTGAGCTTGGTCAGACAACGTTGCGAGAGGCCGATGCATCGGCTAAGCCGCTGTTCCATATCGGCAAATAACCTAGTAGGTTTATGTTCCATAATATTGATTATGCGAATTTAAGATGTGAGCGCCGGTCTAAGATGTCACGGTTGGTCTATTCAGGAATGTCACACTTCCCGTTTTGTAGTTTGAGCTGGGAGATGCGGCATGGGATGGGTGTTGATGAGCGAACGTGACTTGCAGCGGATTGAAGTGCTGGCCCAGGTCGATGACGGCGATATCGGCGTCACGACGGCGGCCCATCTGATGAACATGTCCAGGCGGCACGTCTATCGTCTGCTGGACCGGTTTCGGTCCGAAGGTCCTGGTGGGATCCGGCACCGGGCTCGCGGCCGCCGTCCGAACAACGCCATCCATCCGGCCAAGCGTGAGTATGCGATGACCTTGGTGCGTGAGCGCTATGACGATTTCGGACCGACGCTGGCCGCCGAGATGCTTTTGGAACATCACGGTTTCAAGGTTGGCAAGGAGACGCTTCGTCAATGGATGATCGAAGATGGACTGTGGTTGTCGCGCAAGCAGCGCCGGCGTTTCCATCAACCGCGACTGCGCCGGGAATGTTATGGCGAGCTGGTTCAGATCGACGGCAGCGAGCACCGCTGGTTTGAGGACCGCGGCGCTCCATGCACGCTGCTGGTGTTCATCGACGATGCCACCAGCACCGTGATGGAATTGAGGTTTGTCCGGTGGGAAAGTGCCTTCAGTTATTTCGAGGCGCTGGAGACCTATCTGACGTCACATGGCCGGCCGGTGGCGTTTTATTCCGACAAGCATTCGGTGTTCCGGGTCAACAAGGCTGAGCGGGCCAACCGCACCCTTCAGGACCGTTTGGTAAAGGCTCTGAGGCTTGCCAATATCAGCACGATCGAGGCTGCGAACGCTTTCCTGCCTGAGTTTATGGAGCGCTACAACGCGCAGTTTTCCAAGGTTCCGGCGCGATCTGACAATCTCCATCGGGCGCTCAATGTGGAACCGGACCGGCTCCAGGAGATCCTTTGCTGGAAGGTAACACGCTATGTGACAGCACAGCTTGCGATTTCCTACGAGCGCAAGCGACTGATCCTGGATGAGAGTGAGGTAACGCGCGCCCTGCCCGGCAAATATGTCGAGGCCCGGGAGTTTGCTCACGGCCGCTTGGAGGTACTCTGGAACGGTGTTTCCCTGCCGTTCCGCATCTTCGACAAGGATCAGCGCGTGTCGCACGCGGCTGTCACCGAGAACAAGCGTCTGGGCGACGTTCTGGACTGGGTGAAGGAACAGCAGGAAGCTAATTTGCCACCGCCGAAGGTCAAGTCAGCCAGCGAGAAAGGCGGATACAAACGGCGTGGGCTTAAGCCGGGACGCAGGACGGATTTCATCAATGATCCGGAGGTGAATGCCAAAAGGAAGAAGGCACTTTCTCGCATTGACGCCGCTCAGAAGTTCTCACAACCCAAACAGGAGACAGCGCGCTAAATATAAACACATTGATACTGCTCGCCAGAGATCCTCATCTCTGAATCAGTTTCTTTTCCACGATGGTCTTGCTGTTCTTAAATCCGAGGTTCGAGTTATCTCGCAGGAGCTGAATTGCCGCTATATTTCTGTCGGCCTTAATTAGAGCGGCGACTTGTTTCTGAATCTCATCAGGTACCGACTTCAGTTCGTGGAACAATTGACATTCATTATCCGAACCTTCGCCAATAGCCTCGTAGGTACCAACACCCCACAGTTGAGCTCGTTCAAGTGCAGGACGAGCAGCATCGGTCCAAGCTGAACCACTATCGTGCGGTTCCAAGTAACCTACCTGCGTTAGCGCATCGCCAATCTGTTGATATTCGATTGGAACCGCAAAACATCGTTGATATGGCGTTGGGAAAATGTGTGTTCCATATTCGCCTGTATTAGCAACGAATACTGCAAGACATTCGTCAAAATCGATCAATTCATCAGGTGTCTTATCCAACGTTGCAGACAACTCTTCCGGCGCGATCAAAAAATATCCGGACCTATCCAGAACCCCTATCTTTTCAAGCAATGCATGAGCACTTTCCCTCGCAAATTCATGCTGGTGGTAGAAACAATACTCGCCAATGCCTCCCTTTTTGCTTTTCCAACATGGATTACCAATACTAACCGCTAACCAATGCAACATTGACTTAGCCGCCAAGTGACTTTTTCGCGACATAGTTGCCTCTTGAATTACATCCCTTTTTGAACTTTGGCATATGGCCGTCTGCTATTTTAGGTGGTTGATATTATCAAAACCACTGAGGGCTGTGCGATTTAGAGAATTCTCTGCAATAGGGACTGGCGCATTATCTTCCCGCAAGGCTTCCCTGCCCTTCGATATGTTGGGTCTGCGGGCGCTCAGCCTTGCTCACGCCTTGCCCTGTCACACCCCTGTTTGTGCCCTTTCTGCCTGGCCCAAATCGTGACCGTTCTCACTAGTGACAACATAAGATGAGCTGAACAGGACACCCACCTCTGCTGCGCCTGAGCACCCATATTGCCTGCTTCCCAAGATGACGACATGAACCTGGGCTTATCGTGGTCGATGTTTTAGGAACCCTAGATAGCTTTGCAGCGTCCTGACGCTGGAAATGAGCCCTCTGCAACAGGCAGCCAGCTTGGACCACCTGACCAGTCGTAAGCAACACGAGTTCGATCGGAGAGACACCGGTATGAGTTCCTTTTATGGTGTAGCCCCGTTGATTGGATTGTTTGACCTTCGCCGTATTCACGTGGTCAGCGCCGGTCACTGTGCAGCAATTCATTCTAGTCTGCCGGCCTTCAAATCGCACTCGCCTGGTCTGCTCGTCATCATAGCTGCGCAAACAGAATGCCCACTGTTCATCAGGTTCGTCTGTAAACGTCATGGCGCTGACGACGTGCGGCGCGTTGACTGGTTTGCGCTTGCACAACGACGTAGACTGGCGCGTCAGCGTCTTCGGCGAGAGCGTGGCAATTCAAAGACCATGTAGTTTTGCAATCTCCGACCGCCAAATCGCACTCCATTTTACACATTTATAAGATTTGCAATCTAAAGCTGTTTTATTCGTGTTAGTGACAGTTACATCTTTTCGGAATGCGCCTCACAACATCTCAAATTTGACAGGCCAAAAGGTCGGTTAAAATGCTTCGAAGTCCGAGATCTGACCAGGTGCATCGCCATGAAAAGCAGGATGGTCCCCGATGGCTTTTGGGAATAACAGACAAGGTCAGGCGTCCTATCGGGAGCGTCTTGCGTCCCAAAACCTCAATGTGACCCCTGCCCCTTCGTCAAGCGGCGGGTTTGGCGCAGGCTTTCTGGGTCTCGCGCTGGCGCTGTTCGTCGTCTCCTTTGCCGGCATGTGGGCCTTCCACCACCTATCGACTGGCGCCAGCGCCAAGCCGGATCCGACCCTTCAAGCCCTGTTAGCCTCAGAGCCCACTGCAAGGGCTCGTACCTACGACACCGAGGGAGCTGTGCCTTTTGCGCTTGCCGGAAAGACGTCGGTGAACATCACTGTCAACAGGACCGAAACCGGGCTGGATGCCATCGACAGCGAGTTGCATGAAAACTGTACGCGGCGGATCAGTGAAACCGCTGCGGAGTGGTCGGTCAAACGGGGTGTCGCAATTTTCAGGGTGCCGGAAGGGGCCGAGTTCCTGGCCTGTTCCATGCGGCATCAGCGCAGCCGGTTCTGCAAATCAGCCTATCGGGAGCGCCTGGTGCGCCGAATCGAGGAATATCTGCGTGCGCACAAGGCGCGTGAGAAACTGCTTGCACGGCACTCCAAAATGACCGAGCGCTTCGTTGCCGTTCAGCAGAACATTGACCAGGGTCAAAATGGCGACCCCCGCGTTCTCGATCTCGTTCCGGACGACCTCGCTAAGGCACTCGAGAGCCTGTCCGGCACAGGCCTGATCGGCAAGCGCGACTTCGGAGGTTTCTTCAAAACCGCACCGGAAGTCCTGCTGCCTTATCTCACGGATGTGCCGCGCCCCTGCTGAGTGACTGAAAGGAGGCTTCAAGTCCTCGCAGGCAGCCACATGTGCCTGTGGTACACGGAACCGCCATGTTTCAGGGTCATTGCTGACGTTTGACGAGAATCGGAAGAACAATGTCAGCAGCAAATAGAAGAACCCGCATCGGCGTCCTGTTTGGCGGCCTGTCCGCGGAGCACGAAGTCTCGGTGTTGTCAGCGACCAACGTTCTGAAGGCGCTGGCGCCGGAACGCTATGACGTTGTCCCCGTCTATATTACCCGGGAAGGTCAATGGCTGTTGAGCTCCTGCGAAAACGGCATTCTGGCGCAGCCGGCAAACGGTGCGCATCTCTGCTTTCTGCCAGGTGGCAACGGAAGGCTTGTCGCGCTTGAGGCCGACGGCCACTGCCGTGAACTGCCCCGGATCGACATCCTCTTTCCAGTTCTCCATGGCTTGCCGGGTGAAGATGGTGCTGTCCAGGGCTTGGCCGAAACGGCCCGAGTGCCCCTCGCCGGCTGCGGCATCGCCGGATCGGCAAATGCGCTGGACAAGGACCTTGCAAAACGGCTCTTGTCAGCCGCCGGAGTACCGACTGCGGGCTCGGTAACAATTCCGAAGGGCAGGCCGAAGAGCTTTCTGGAAATCAGCGAACAGCTTGGTCTGCCGGTCTTCATCAAACCCGCACGGCAGGGCTCGTCGGTCGGCGTGAGCAAGGTCATCACGGAAGAAGATTATGAGGCAGCACTCATCGAAGGTTTCCGTCACGACCATAAATTACTGGCGGAAGAGTTCATCCAGGGACGCGAAATTGAATGCGCCGTCCTGGAGGAGCCGGACGGGCACTTGTTCGTCTCCCGGACGGGTGAGATCGTTCCGGCTGAAAAGCATGGATTTTATACTTACGATGCCAAATATATTGATGGCGAAGGCGCGACCCTCATAGTGCCCGCGGACATTCCCCAAGTCCTTGAAGACAGCATTCGCGAAACGGCCGCCATGGCCTTCGACGCTCTTGGTTGCGACGGCATGGCAAGGGTCGATTTTTTCCTGTGTCCCGATGGCCGGCTGCTGGTCAACGAACTCAACACGATACCGGGCTTCACCGACATCAGCATGTATTCCAAGGTGATGGCAGCCAGCGGTGTCGACTACGCCGAAGTGATCGATCGCCTCGTGGCGCACGGACTGGCGCGGTCTGAGCGAAACACTTTCTTGAACAAACGATAGGTTAAGGACGAAAATGCCCGTTCTTGAGGTTCGTCGACACACCATGAGATCCAAACCCGGACAGCACCTGTCGCAACAGGGAGTGACCCTCGCGAGTTTGATTGGCAATTCCACCGGTCCGTTTGATCTGGTTTGGACCAGTGAAAAACCTCGTGCGATCGAGACGGCAATCGCAATGGGGTACACCCTTACCCGCCAATCCGCCGCCTTGGGCAACCTTCCAAAATCCATTCTTGATGCGGTGGCTTGGCCAAACGATCTCGAAAGCATTTCCAAGATCGTTCGTCGAAACAACGCATGTGAAAGGTTTGCTCGGGCGCAGGCCGAGGAATGGCGATCGATTGCAGGTGAGCTCAAGGACAATCAATCTGCGTTGATCGTTACCCACGGAGCAATCATCGAGTTGGGAGCGATCGGGTTTATGCCAAATGCAACCTACTCAACTTGGGGCGACGCCATCGGCTATTGTGAAGGTTTTCGATTTTCTCAAGTTGAGGGCTTGGAAACGTGCGAGCTATTGCGAGTGCCAAGCCACTTGCAACTGATCCACAACTAGTAACAATTTGAGGCACCCAGGGTCAGGGCCCAGTTTGAAGAGGTCTTATGACGCATATTGTAAACGGACTTCTCGTGAAAGATGAAAAGATACTTATGGCGCTTCGCTCGCCGGTGCGTCGGACCTATCCGGATATGTGGAGCTTTCCAGGAGGCCACGTCGAGCGGGAAGAAACACTTGAATGTGCTCTTGCTCGGGAATTGTCGGAAGAAACCGGCATTCAGATCGAAACGGCTACGTTTTTGAAGAGCTTTGAAATTGGCTCAACCGATAAAACTGAGCCAGTGACCTTTCATTTCTTTGTTGTCCGCAATTGGCAGGGAGAGCCCCAGAACCTGGGAGATGAACACAGCGAACTGCGCTGGGTGGAGTTCGCGAAAGCATCTTCTTTGCCGAGACTGGCTCTTCCCGTCTACACCGAATTGCTTTCATCCTTGCAGAGAAGCTAGTTCGTCCCTCTGCATTCCGAAGCTGCGCTGCAAAACCGTTTGGAACGGTCACGCTCGCGTTACATCATTTATTTAGCCTTCGGCGTATGAGGGCACTTCAATACATAGACCATCAAACCTTCATGTCCGCAGCCTTACAGGAAGCGGAGCAGGCAGGACTTGCGGGCGACCTGCCGATTGGTGCGGTGGTAATCTGCGATGGCGAGATTGTCGGCCGCGGCCGTAACCGGATCCGGTCCCGGTCGGACAAACTTCAGCATGCGGAAGTTGAGGCACTTGAAACTTCCAGACACGTGCGCGCTAGCCGACACGAGGATTGTGTCCTCTACACCACGACGGAACCCTGCGTGATGTGTCTGGGCACCATCATCATGGCGGATGTCAGGCATGTTTTCTTTGGCCTTCCGGACCCGGCCCGAGGCGGCAGCGACATGATGGCGCTTGTGCCCTACGCGGCAGATCAGATCCACACCTATGAAGGCGGTATTCTCGCGCGGGACTCAGAGCAACTCTGGAGACGTTTCGAACAGCGCCTGCCCTGAGGCGATCCTGCGGGTCAGGCTCAAGACTGCCACTTGGAGACCGCCTGCTCCACGTCGCTTTGTGTCCTGCAGTGCCAGACACTTTGCCCTTGCACAGAGTGAAGCTGGCTTGTGATCTGCGCTCTGAACCGGTCCCGCTTCATGAGACTTTGGAAGGCAAAACGATATTGCTGAAGCGGCCAGTCCCTGTTGCCCGAAGGAATTTCGGTGCGTTCCTTACCGAAGTTCCGCCAGGGCCGGCAGGCTAGTCTCCAAAGTCTGAGAAGTTCGGGCGGATCAAGCCAGATGACCGCTTCCGCCCGTGGAAGTGCTTTTCCCAGCACGCTTGGTCCCCCTTCCAGGAGCCAGGCATCCGTTGCAACAACCCGGGCCAACTCAGCGTCAATGTCCTGCTGTTTCCTCCGATGCCAGTCTTTGGTGAGTTTGATCGCATCAAATGCGACCAGGGGAACATCGGGACGGATCTTGTGAAGTCTCGCCGCCAGAAAGCTCTTACCAGAACCGTTTGCGCCAACGACAATCAATCGTCGCATCGTCACCCCCTGCCCGCAGGACCCGTTGCATTGCTGCGATATACCCAGCCGTTCTGCACTTCTTGTGACCACCTCACCTTTGGCAAGAACCCCTTGGGTGAGAATCAGCTTTAGACACGGCTTCCCTCTTAGATCCGACTCCATTACAGCGTTGTCACAGCGGCAAACTTTCTGGCGAGTGATAGCCAGAACTTTTCGTTCAAGGGCCGTTTGGCGGCAAACCCGGTGGGTGTAATCATGATTCTTCGAGATCCCCCCAATCACCTGAAACTGTTTTTTGTCATGCAGGGTTCCATCGTGCCCCGGATCGCGCCGCTGATTGCACTTGTTGCGGCATTTGCATTCCTTGTCGTGTTGCTCGACCGGTTTCTGGTGCCACTGCCGCATATCTCGCTCGCCGCAACGGGGGTTTTTGGCATCGCTCTCTCCCTGTTTCTCGGGTTTCGGAACAACGCAGCCTATGAGCGCTGGTGGGAAGCGCGCAGGCTCTGGGGGCAACTGGTAGCAGATATGCGCAGCCTTGGCCGCGAGAGTGACCTGTTTCTGCAAGACGATATCCTGCGCCGGCGGTTTCTGCGCTGCGCAATCCTGTTCACACATCTTCACCGAAGCGGCCTGCGCGGAACTGAAGACCCAGAGGCGCTCGAAACCTGGTCCGGTACAGATCAAGAGCTGAAAGCACTTGCCACGCCCTGCGCAGCCCTGAACATGGCAAATCAGGTGCTTTGCACGGCGGCATCGGCCAACCACCTCGACGGGTTCGGGCAAAAGGCGTTGAGCGAACGTCTTGCGGCAATCAGTCTGGCTCAGGCCGGATGTGAGCGGATCAGATCAACCCCTTTGCCGTTCGTCTATTCCCTGCTCGTTTTGCGCACGACCTGGATCTACTGCCTGGCGGTTCCCTTCGCTCTGATCGACGGCACCGGCTTCCTCGCCCCCGTCTTCGCCGCGGTCATTGCCTATGTGTTCTTTGGACTGGCGGCGGTGACGGAAGAACTGGAACATCCCTTTGCCGACGGGGCTCACGGTCTGCCGATATCCGCCATGACCCGCACGATTGAAATTGCCCTGGCGGAGCGGATCGGCGAACCGGTCCCCGAGCCGCTGAAACCGATTAACGGCGTTCTCGAGTGACAAACGCCGTTAATCGTCGAGCCGTCCGCCCCGCCCGCGCATCTTCTTGATCTGTCCACGCTGTTTCTTGGCGTCCAGCCGGCGCTTTTTCGAACCGAGTGTCGGTTTGGTCGCCTTGCGCGGCTTCGGTTTCTCCGTGGCCTTGCGCAGCAGGTCCAACAGGCGTTCAAGCGCGTCCTCGCGATTGCGCTCCCGGGTCCGGAACCTATCGGCCTGCAGCACGATCTCACCATTCAGCGTCAACCGGCTTCCGGCCAGCCGTGCTGCCCGGGATTTGACGTCCTGCGGCAGCGTCTCGTTGCCGGAAAGGTTGAAACGCAGCTGTACGGCCGTCGAGACCTTGTTGACATTCTGACCGCCCGGCCCTGAAGCCCGGATAAAATCTTCGCTCAGGTCATCTTTCAGGATATGGAGGCGGTCAGTGACGGCAATGCGGGAGGACGCACTGACATGATCGTCGTCGCTGCTCATTCTCCCGGACCGGTTTTCGCCGGCCAGTCGAGGCCGGCCCCATTGAGGATCAGCGAGGTAACCGCACTTGCTGTTTCTTCCAGGAAATCCGGGTCCGACAGGTCCCTGCCCGTCAACGCCCTGATCTGGACGGAAAAATCCGCATAATGCTGGGTTGTCGCCCAAATGGTGAAGATGAGGTGCACCGGGTTGACCCAACGCATCTTGCCAGCCGCGATCCAGTTTTCAATCACCTGGGATTTTTCGGCGACAAGTCGCTTCAGGTCCGTTTCGAGGATCGGCAGGATTTGCGGCGCGCCTTGCATCACTTCATTGGCAAAGAGACGCGAGGCTTCCGGAAAGCTTGCCGACATTTCGATTTTCTGACGGATGTAACCGGCCAGTTCCTCGGCCGGTTCCCCCTCAGGCCGAAGTGTTTTCAACGGCGCCAGCCAGACTTCCAGAATATGGGCAAGCGTTGCGTTGTAGATCGCCTCCTTGGAGGAGAAGTAGTAAAGCAGGTTTGACTTCGACATCCCTGCCTCGGCCGCGATCCGTTCCACCGTCGCACCGGAAAAACCTTTCCTGGAAAACTCCCCCAGGGCGGCGTCGAGAATCAAGGATCTGTTCTTTTCCTGGATCCGGCTCAGTCCGACCGGTTTTGATGGGTCCTGCGTCTGCCCGCCAAGTTCTGTCATCAATCGTCCCGCTTCCCGCCCCTTGGGTATTCTCTCAAACTCTTGCCAGAACGAGCCGATTCCGTCCAGTTTCAGCCCGTTTCAAGCCTGTCTGGATGCATTCTCAAGGTCAGTGACCAGAAATTAGTCAGGCCGACTTGATTTGCATCTTGACCATTTGGTCAAATCCCTCCTAGGGTAAATTGACCAGATGGTCAGAAGGCTAGTCGATCCCCTCACGCCCTGCAACGGGCCAATTTGCCGGACGCGCGGCAACTTGCCGGGACCTTTCCTTCGGATCGTCGACAAAATATGCCGGAAACCCGGCACAGGCCAAACGGCCAACCAGAGAGATTTGGCTCCTTCCGATACAGAGGCAAAGCCCAACGGAAGGACCGTGGGAACAGTTGGGGAGAGGACCAGCGCGAACGGCACTGCCTTTGGCCGGTGCCGCGTGCTATGGCTTCCTCCATATTGAATAGCAACAGTCGGCGCTTTCCGGAAAGGAAGGCCCGCAAGGAGGACGCATGTCAGCACCGAGCCAGGCTGCAACCAACAATCTCGAAGCCTTCTGGATGCCGTTCACGGCCAATCGCCAGTTCAAGCAGGCTCCGCGCATGTTCGTGTCCGCGAAAGACATGCATTACACGACGGCAGACGGCCGCCAGGTGCTGGATGGCACTGCCGGCCTGTGGTGCTGTAATGCCGGCCATTCGCGCCCGAAAATCGTCGAGGCGGTGCAGAACCAGGTCGCCACACTGGATTATGCACCTGCCTTCCAGATGGGTCATCCGAAGGCCTTTGAACTGGCCGCACGCCTCGCGGCCCTGATGCCCTCGCCGCTCGACCACGTCTTCTTCACGAACTCCGGTTCGGAGAGTGTCGATACGGCTCTGAAGATCGCGCTCGCCTATCAGCGCGCCATCGGTCAGGGTACCCGCACACGCCTCATCGGTCGTGAGCGCGGCTACCACGGTGTTGGCTTCGGCGGCATTTCCGTGGGCGGCATTGTCGCCAACCGCAAGCATTTCGGCTCGCTGCTGACCGGTGTCGACCACATGCGCCACACCCATGACCCGGAGCGGAACGCCTTTTCGCGTGGCATGCCGGAAAGCGGCGCCGAATATGCAGAAGATCTGATCCGCATCATCCAGCTGCATGATCCCTCGACAATCGCTGCCGTGATCGTCGAACCTGTTGCAGGTTCCACCGGTGTCCTGATCCCGCCGAAGAATTATCTGGAACGCCTGCGCGAGATCTGTACCGAGCATGGCATCCTGCTGATCTTCGATGAAGTCATCACCGGTTTCGGCCGTCTCGGCTCCCCCTTTGCGACCGACTATTTCGGCGTCACGCCGGATCTCGTGACCACGGCCAAGGGCCTGACGTCGGGTGTCATCCCGATGGGCGCTGTCTTCTGTTCTTCCGACATCTATGACGCGTTCATGACCGGCCCTGCGCACATGATCGAGCTGTTCCACGGTTATACCTATTCGGCCCACCCGATCGCCTGTGCAGCAGCCCTAGCAACGCTCGACACCTATGACGAAGAAGGCTTGCTGACCCGCGCTGCCGACCTGGCGCAATACTGGGAAGACGGCCTGCATTCCCTGAAGGATTGCCCGAATGTCATCGACATTCGCAATCTCGGCCTGATTGGTGCAATCGAGCTTTCACCGATCGCCGGTGAGCCGACCAAGCGCGCCTTCTCCGCCTTCCTGAAGGCCTATGATGACGGCATCCTGATCCGCACGACAGGCGACATCATCGCGCTCTCTCCGCCGCTGATCATCACGAAAGAACAGATCGACGAACTCTTCGGCAAGCTGCGCGATGTGTTGAACACGATCGACTGAAACCCATGAAGCGGGGGTGCGGTTCGGCCGCGCCCTCCCCCTGCAATCCGGAAAGGCATTGCGGCATGCCACGCCCCAAGGCGACAGCGGAAAACCTGATCGACGACGACCGTGTCCGTGTGACCCGGTTCGAATTTGCCCCGGGGGCCGAAACCGGCTGGCATCGGCACGACCTTGATTACGTCATCACGGCGCTCACGGACTGCCGGATGCTGCTCGAGGAACCCGGTGGCGAGACCCGGGAAGCGGTCGTCCCGGCCGGAACCGTTTACAGGCGCCACAAGGGCGTTGAACATAATGTCATCAACGGCGGAGAGGCTCCGATGTCCTTCGTCGAAACCGAGTTGAAATAGGAGATCATCATGGCAGCGCCCGGCGAAAACCTCAGGATCAACGCGGACCGGCTGTGGGACAGCCTGATGGAGATGGCCAAGATCGGCCCGGGCGTCGCCGGTGGCAACAACCGTCAGACCGTCACCGACGAAGATGGCGAAGGCCGCAAACTGTTCCAGAAGTGGTGCGAAGAAGCCGGCATGACCATGGGCCTGGACACGATGGGCAACATGTTCATGACACGTCCGGGCACGGATCCGGACGCCCTGCCGGTCTATGTCGGTTCCCATCTCGACACCCAGCCGACCGGCGGCAAATATGACGGCGTGCTCGGCGTGCTCGGCGGCCTGGAAGTTGTGCGCACCATGAACGATCTCGGTATCAAGACCAAACACCCGATCGTGGTCACCAACTGGACCAATGAGGAAGGCACCCGTTTTGCGCCGGCGATGCTGGCCTCCGGCGTCTTTGCCGGCGTGCACACCCAGGACTGGGCTTATGACCGGGAAGACCATGACGGCAAGAAGTTCGGCGATGAACTGAAGCGCATCGGCTGGGTCGGCGACGAGGAAGTCGGCGCCCGCAAGGACAAGATGCATGCCATGTTCGAGCTGCATATCGAGCAGGGACCGATCCTGGAAGCCGAAGGCAAGGATATCGGTGTTGTCACTCATGGCCAGGGCCTGTCCTGGACCCAGGTGACCGTGACCGGCAAGGACAGCCACACGGGCTCCACACCGATGCCGATGCGCAAGAATGCCGGTCTCGGCATGGCTCGTATCCTGGAGCTGGTCGACGAAATCGCATGGTCCCATGCCCCGCACGCGGTCGGCGCGGCCGGCCATATCGAGGTCTTTCCGAATTCGCGCAACGTGATCCCCGGCAAGGCGGTCTTCACCATCGACTTCCGCTCACCCGACATTGCCGTCATCAAGGATATGGAAGACCGATTGAAAATCGGCGCCAAGAAGATTTGCGATGACATGGGCCTGGAAGTCGACTTCGAGAAAGTTGGCGGATTCGATCCGGTCGAATTCGACAAGACTTGCGTCGAGGCGGTGCGCAATGCGGCCGAGCGACTTGGATACACGCATCAGAACATCATTTCCGGCGCCGGACACGATGCCTGCTGGATCAACAAGGTCGCTCCGACGGCGATGATCATGTGTCCTTGCGTTGACGGCCTGTCGCATAACGAAGCGGAAGAAATCTCCAAGGACTGGGCAAAAGCTGGTACCGATGTCCTGTTTCACGCGGTGGTCGAAACAGCGGGAATCGTGGAGTAATGCCGACGGTCTGAAGAAAAGGGTGGAAGCGTGGGCAACAGCGGAAAAGCACTGGCATTATTGGGTAGCCTGCTTCTGGCGCCCACGCCCGCCCTCGGCTTTTCCATCGGTGACAGCTGGGACTGGCAACTGACAGCCCCGGTCGATCTAAATCGCGATGTGGATGTTCTCGACCTTCACCCGGCTCTGGTCACGGCAGAT
Organism: Roseibium sp.; assembly: GCF_965233565.1. Classification (GTDB taxonomy): domain Bacteria; phylum Pseudomonadota; class Alphaproteobacteria; order Rhizobiales; family Stappiaceae; genus Roseibium. The sequence goes on from NZ_OZ247494.1 coordinate 155,433, forward strand.
GACATCGCCGGACTGCGTGAAAAGGGCATCAAGACCATCTGCTATGTCAGCGTCGGCACCCTGGAGCGGACCTCGCCTGACCGGACAGATTTTCCGACGGAAGTCATCGGCAACACCTATGAGGACTGGCCGGATGAAAGGTTCCTCGACATCCGGCGCCTGACCATCCTGCAGCCGCTGATGGCCGCCAGGTTCGAGCGCTGCAAGACTATGGGATTTGACGCCATTGAACCGGACAACATGGATGTCCACGACAATGACAGCGGCTTTCCGATCACGGCAGAGCACACCATCGCCTATGTCAGACTGCTGGCGGCAACAGCCGAAGGCATGGGGCTCAAGATCGCTCAGAAAAACGTGCCTGACCTGACGGAGGACCTGGTCGATACGTTTGACTTCGCGATTTCGGAAAGCTGCTATCAGGACCGCAGCTGCAAATCCTATTTTGCCTATGGCGAGGCAGGCAAACCGGTGTTCAACGCGGAATACACCGACCGGCCGATCCATTTCACCAAGGCCTGCGACATCGCGCAGAAATACGGCCTGTCGATGATCCTCAAGGACCGAGACCTGACGGCGCCGGCCCTGTGGTGCCCCAAGACCGATCGCTGACCCCGTTCAACCAGCAAAGAGACCCGAGCAACGTGAACACCGCCATCCAGACAGCACCTGCCGAACTCTCGTACTCCACGACCGCAGCGCGTCGGCTTGTGCGGTTCACGGCGATGCGGGTCGATGATCTCGGGCTGGACATTGGCACCACAGACTGGGTCGCCATCGAAAATGCGCTGATACTTTGGCCAGGTGAAGAGCAATCAGCTCCTCTTTTGTCAATGGTCTCAAGGGACAAAGGGAGGCCTGATGCCAATGTCTAGTGCCTCGGCAGCAACAAGCCCTGCTGGTGGCAGGTCGAAGCTGGAGTCGCTTCAGGCCGGACGCGGACTGGCTGCGCTCGCGGTCCTCTTGTTTCACATCAACATCATCTACACGACCGAGATCGACATGATCGACCGGCCCTACCCCATTCTCAATATCGGGGCGGCCGGGGTTGAGTATTTTTTCGTTCTGTCCGGCTTCATCATCGGCCTCATTCATGCCGGCGACATCGGACAGCCGGAAAAATTCGGCCGTTACGCGCTCAAGCGCTTCATTCGTATCTATCCGATCTTCTGGATCATCCTGACCGCCTTCATCTTCGCAAAGCTTGCGATCGGCCGGCCTGAAGCAAGTCTTGACAGTGGCCTCAGTTATTTCTGGTCCTATGCGCTGCTGCCCTTCGCCAAGGAGCCACCCCTGGTGGCCGCCTGGACCCTGTCTCACGAGCTCCTGTTCTACGCGGTGTTCGGTCTGGCGATCCTGAACAAGCGTGTCGGCAGCCTCGTCTTTCTCCTCTGGATGACGGCTTGCGCAGTGTCCTTTCTGCTGATCGGAACCGGCTTCACCGAGCTGCAACACCCCTTTGGTTTTCTGCTGGCGGACTACAATCTCCTGTTCGGCTTCGGCGTCTTTGCCGCCAGCCAGTACCGCTCCCTGACGGTGCGCGGTGCCTGGACACTGATCGGCTGCGGGCTCATCACATTCGTGATTGCCGGCTACCTGATGGTCGGCGCGGATCTGAGCAACCTGGAACTGCTGTTCGGCGGTGCCGCGGCCTGCGTTGTACCCGCCCTGGTGCGCCTGGAAGAACTGGGGTGCCTGTCAGTCCATTGGAGCCTGTGCCGCCTGGGCGATGCATCCTATTCCATCTACCTGATCCACGGACCAGCCGCGGTCGTGATTGCGATCCTGCTGGTCAAATTGGGCCTGGCAGCGCCGCTTGGTCTCAACGGGTCACTGCTGATCATGGGTGCAGGGGCCCTGATCGCCGGGCTGCTCTGCTACCAGCTGTGTGAGCGACCTCTGCTCGCCTACCTGTCAAAATCGCTGCTTCGGCGGCCGCAAACTGAAACCACGCAAAAAGCATCCTGAACAAACCGACCAGAACCAGATCAACACCAGAAGGGGACAAACAATGGCTAGCAAAGTGATCAAGGGCGGCACAGTGGTGACCGCGGACCTGTCCTACGACGCCGATGTGAAGATCGAGGGCGGCAAGATCGTCGAGATCGGGCCCAATCTCTCCGGTGACGAAACGCTCGACGCCTCAGGCTGTTACATCATGCCGGGCGGCATCGACCCGCATACCCACCTGGAAATGCCATTCATGGGCACGTTCTCGTCCGACAATTTCGACAGTGGCACCCGCGCGGCCCTGGCCGGCGGCACCACCATGGTGGTCGACTTTGCCCTGCCCTCACCCGGCCAGTCGCTCCTGGAAGCGCTGCAGATGTGGGACAACAAGTCGACCATGGCCCATTGCGACTATTCCTTCCACATGGCGATCACCTGGTGGGGCGAGCAGGTCTTCAACGACATGCAGGAAGTCGTCCAGAAAAAGGGCATCAACACCTTCAAGCACTTCATGGCCTACAAGGGGGCGTTGATGGTGAATGACGACGAGATGTTCGCCTCCTTCCAGCGCTGCGCCGAACTTGGCGCCCTGCCTCTGGTCCATGCAGAAAACGGCGATGTTGTCGCCACGCTGCAGCAGAAACTTCTGGCTGAAGGCAACAATGGCCCGGAAGCCCATGCCTATTCGCGCCCGCCGGAAGTGGAAGGTGAAGCCACCAACCGCGCCATCATGATTGCCGACATGGCCGGCGTACCGGTCTATATCGTGCACACCTCTTCCGAGCAGGCCCACGAGGCGATCCGCCGCGCGCGCCAGAACGGCATCCGCGCCTATGGCGAACCGTTGATCCAGCACCTGACGCTCGATGACAGTGAATACAAACATGCCGACTGGGACCACGCCGCCCGCCGCGTGATGTCGCCGCCTTTCCGCGACAAGAAACATCAGGACAGCCTCTGGGCCGGTCTGGCATCGGGCTCTCTTCAGGTCGTCGCCACCGATCACTGCGCCTTCTCCACGGAGCAAAAACGCACAGGCGTCGGCGACTTCACCAAGATCCCGAATGGCACCGGCGGCCTGGAAGACCGCATGCCGATGCTGTGGACCTATGGGGTCGGCACCGGCCGCCTGACACCGAACGAGTTCGTCGCTGTCACTTCAACCAATATTGCAAAGATCCTCAATATCTATCCGAAAAAAGGCGCAGTTCTGGTCGGAGCAGATGCGGATCTGGTGGTCTGGGATCCGAACAGGGAGAAGACGATTTCCGCTTCCAGCCAGCAGTCGGCGATTGACTACAACGTCTTTGAGGGCAAGGCGGTCAAAGGTCTGCCGCGCTACACGCTCACGCGCGGCCGGGTCGCCGTTGAAGACGGCACGGTCAATCACAAGCAAGGTCACGGCGAGTTCGTCGCACGCGAGCCGTTCCAGGCCGTCAACAAGGCGCTGAGCACCTGGAAGGAACTGACGGCACCGCGCAAGGTCGAACGCTCCGGTATTCCGGTCAGCGGGGTCTGATCACGCGATGACCTGGACCACCCATCTTTGCAATGCCGGCGGCAAGCTTAATCCTCTGAAGGACCGTATCCACGAGGCGATCGCGCTTGTCCGGGAGAAGGTTGAAGCCGTTGCCCGGCCGGTCAGCCTGGATGTGGTCGTTCAGGTCATCCCCGGCGGCGTCATTCCGGAGCGCGGTTTCGTCGGTCACACGCTCACGGGAGACCTGGTCTACCTGACCATCGACCCGGCCAATCAAAACCTGCGTGCAAATATGGGCGAACCGTTTGAGCGTATGATTGCGCACGAACTGCACCATGCCTTGCGTTTCGGCACGGTCGGATATGGCAGCACCCTCGGTGAGGCTCTGGTTGCCGAGGGCCTGGCAGGACTGTTCAGCCATCAGCTTTACGGCAATGCACCGGAACCCTGGGAAGCCCCGGAGACGTCGGATCTCGACCACCTGGAGGCCGCGGAGGCCGCCTGGGATGCGGCGGCTTACGATCACAGGGCCTGGTTTTTCGGATCCGGCGACTACCCGCGATGGCTGGGTTACAGGCTCGGGTACCGCCTCGTCGAAGCCTACCTGACAGCGCATCCGGCCCAGACCGCTGCCAGCCTGGCTGACGCACCTGCTGCCGATTTCCGATCCGTGGTGAAGTCGCTCGCCGCATAACAACAACAACGCCCTTGTCCAGAGGACCAGAATGACTGCTCTTGCCAGCGCAAAGGACACCGACATGGTGGATATGACAACAAGCGCCAGCCCGAACCGGGTAATCGACATCGACAACCTGTCGCTGACCTTTCAGACAAATGACGGCCCTGTTCACGCCCTGTCTGATATCGACCTGAAGATTGATGAAGGCGACTTTGTCTCTTTCATCGGCCCGTCCGGCTGCGGCAAGACCACCCTTCTGCGCGTGATCGCCGATCTGGAACGCCCGACCGCCGGCTCGATCACGGTCAACGGCGTTTCGCCCGAAGAGGCCCGCCTCAACCGCGCCTATGGCTACGTTTTCCAGGCTGCCGCGCTCTACCCGTGGCGCACCATCGCCAAGAATGTCGCCCTGCCCCTCGAGATCATGGGTCTTTCCAGAGCAGAGCAGCAGGAACGCATTGCCCGCAACATGGAACTGGTCAATCTTGCCGGCTTTGAGAAAAAGTTTCCCTGGCAGCTCTCCGGCGGCATGCAGCAGCGCGCTTCGATCGCGCGGGCGCTTGCCGTCGAACCGGATCTGCTCCTCATGGACGAGCCCTTCGGCGCCCTTGATGAAATCGTCCGCGACCACCTCAACGAGCAGCTCCTGCAGCTGTGGGCCAAGACCAACAAGACGGTGGTGTTTGTCACCCACTCGATCCCGGAAGCTGTGTTCCTGTCGACCAAGATTGTCGTCCTGTGCCCGCGCCCGGGCCGGATCTACGACGTCATCGAAAGCGATCTGCCGCGTGACCGTAATCTCGATATCAGAGAAACCCCCGAGTTTCTGAAAATCGCCCACAGGGTCCGAGACGGGCTCAGGGCCGGACATTCCTATGAGGATTGAGGTGTCACAAACCGCTTGTATCGTGATCGCCGGACTTGATCCGGCAAGTCAGGACGATCGGACGACCGCAAGACCTACGAGGTCGGCCCGGTTCCGGCACCCGGTCAGTTCTTCGTCCGGCTTCGTCTGAAAAACACCACGCACATGCTCACGGACTGGATTGAAGAAATCGAAGCCAAGGCCATCGCCGGAGCCATCAATCAACGCCTTGAAGCAACAAGGAGGCAGGCCGCATGACAGACGCCGCCCTTACCCCGACCCGCAGCACCAACCCATTCGCCGGTCTGATGTCCGGCACGGTCGGCCCGGTTGTCGTGGTTGTCCTGGCGATCCTCGCCATCTGGTACATCGCCGCCGTTGCATTGAACACGCCGTTTCAGCAGGAACTTTACAAGCGCGCCAGTCAGACGGATGTGCCGATGAGCCAGCTGGTCAGCGACACGCTGGCCCAGGAAAGGCCCGTCCTGCCGGCCCCTCACCAGGTGATCGTGGAGATCTGGAACACGACCGTCGAAAAGAAGATCACCTCCAAGCGCTCGCTGATCTATCACTCCGGCATCACGCTTTCTTCCACGCTGATGGGATTCCTGATCGGAACCACGCTCGGCATTTTGCTGGCCATCGGCATCGTGCATTCACGCGTGCTCGACAAGTCCCTGATGCCCTGGATCATTTCCTCCCAGACGATCCCGATCCTGGCAATCGCACCGATGATCATCGTGGTCCTGAACGCCGTCGGCATTTCCGGTCTTCTTCCCAAGGCGATGATCTCCACCTACCTGTCCTTCTTCCCGGTTACCGTCGGCATGGTGAAGGGCCTCAGATCACCTGAAGTCATGCATATGGATCTGATGCACACCTATTCCGCGACCCGCCTCCAGACGTTCTGGAAGCTGCGCCTGCCCTATGCCGTGCCCTATCTCTTTACCTCCATGAAGATCGGCATGGCCGCGTCTCTTGTCGGGGCGATCGTGGGAGAACTGCCGACCGGTGCCGTTGCCGGGCTCGGTGCGCGTCTCCTGGCAGGGTCCTATTATGGACAGACCGTCCAGATCTGGTCCGCGCTGTTGATGGCCGCCTTCCTGGCCGGTTCCCTGGTGGCGCTGATCGGCGTCCTTGAAAAACTCACCTTGAAACGCATGGGGATGGCGCGATGACAACGATGTCCGCTTCCAAACGCCGGTTTGACATGCCCGCCCTTCTGGCCTGGTTTGTCGTCGCCATGGTCGTTGTCGGCCTGTTCAGCCCGATCTTCGGACCTGATTACGGCATCATGGATGTTCCACGGCTGGCAATTTGTCTGGTCATCCTGGCAATTGCCGGTGTGCGCTACGAGCTCGGCTTCATGCGCAATCTCGTCGGCGACCTGATCCTGGGCCTGGTCACAGCCGTTGCCGCCTGGCTGCTGGTGTCCACGGTGACGAACCATGCCGGCGAAGCAAGGCTGGGTTTCTGGGCCCTGACGGTGGCCACCTGGGCTGCCTCCTGGCTCTTTGTCGAACGGCTCGCCATTTGGAAGGCGGCATCGCCGCTCGCCCAAAGACTGGTCAATCTGGCGATCCCGGCCATTTTCGGCATCACCCTGCTGGTACTCTGGCAGCTGATCGTCACAGGAGCCGGGGTTCCCAAGGTGCTTCTTCCCGCCCCCTCTGAAATCTGGGTCCGGCTGACGACCTCGGTGCCGACACTCTGGGCCGATTTCCAGCAGACCTTCCTGAAGGCCGTTCTCGCCGGTTACGTGATTGGCTGTGGCAGCGCTTTCATCGTGGCGATCCTGGTCGACCGGGTCCCCTTCCTGCGCCGGGGTCTTCTGCCCATCGGCAACCTGGTTTCGGCCCTGCCGATCATCGGCGTCGCCCCGATCATGGTGATGTGGTTCGGCTTCGACTGGCCGTCCAAGGCCGCCGTCGTCATCATCATGACCTTCTTCCCGATGCTGGTGAACACGGTCTCCGGCCTTGCCGCGTCCGACAGCATGCAGCGCGACCTGATGCGGACCTATGCTTCCAGCTACTGGCAGACCTTGTTCAAGCTGCGTCTGCCGATGGCGATGCCCTTCATCTTCAATGCGCTGAAGATCAACTCCACCCTGGCCCTTATCGGCGCCATCGTGGCGGAATTCTTCGGCACGCCGATTGTCGGCATGGGCTTCCGGATTTCCACGGAAGTCGGGCGCATGAATGTCGACATGGTCTGGGCGGAGATTGCGGTAGCGGCCCTCGCCGGCTCCCTGTTCTACGGCCTCATCGCCCTTCTGGAACGCGCCGTCACCTTCTGGCATCCCTCGGTCAGGGGGGGGCGTACCTGACTTTTCATGGTCCGAATTCTTGATTGCTGCGGTGGTCCTGTTGGTGTTCGCAGCCTTTCTGCTTGCGCCACTACTCGATAATTATTCGGAATATAGAAGAAGGCGCGCTCCCTATGACGGTTTCAAGGGGCATTCAAAGGCTATGCGGATTCTCATGGTGATTGTCGCCATTCTGGGCTTTGTTGGCTGGCTGTTCATGACTTTCGCAATGAACTTCTCCTAAAGCCCCTTGTCTGCCGCTTAGGCCCATAGGTTGCCATTCCCTCCACCGTCATTCCGGACAAGCGCAGTGAAGCTGCGCGCCGATCCGGAACCCAGACATCAGCGTGAGCGCAAGCGAACTCGAAACAAGAGGGATTTTGAGCGCTTTCAGCGCAGATGATGTCTGGGTTCCGGATCGGCGTTCGGCTGCGCCTTACTTGTCCGGAATGACGGTGGAGAGTTAGACGGCTCCGCGACGGCTGAAACCAGATATCCGGTTTCAATGGGTCTTAAGATTTGCCATAACCTCGCAAGACCCTTCCTGCTGACCTGACCAATTGACCCAAGGCCTTCCATGACCCCCAGCCGCGACATCTCCCGTCTTATCGAAATCATGGCCGCGCTCAGGACACCCGTGACCGGCTGTCCCTGGGACCTGGAGCAGAATTTCGCGACGATCGCGCCCTATACGCTTGAGGAGGCCTACGAGGTCGCCGATGCAATTGCCAAGGACGATCTCCTGGAATTGCGCGAGGAGCTCGGCGATCTGCTCCTTCAGGTCGTCTATCACGCCCGGATGGCCGAGGAGGACGAACATTTTGACTTTGGCGACGTGGTCGAAGGCATCACCAAAAAGCTGATCCGTCGTCACCCTCACGTTTTCGGCGATGAAAACGGCGAGAAACCGGACCTGGTGAAGGGGATCTGGGAACGGATCAAGGCCGAAGAACGGGCAGAAAAACGCGCTGAACGGGAAAAGCTGGGCCTTGCTAAGCCGAACAAGGGGTTCCTCGACGATGTGCCGACGGCATTCCCCGCGCTTCAGGAAGCTGACAAGTTGCAGCGCCGCGCGTCCAGGGTCGGATTTGACTGGAACGATGCGAGACTGGTGCTCGACAAGATCCGCGAGGAAACCCACGAACTTGACGAAGAACTTTCAAAGGGCACACCGGACAAGGACCGCATGACGGACGAACTCGGTGATACCCTGTTTGCCCTCGCCAATCTGGCCCGCCATCTCGACATCGATCCGGAAGAGGCCCTTCGGCGAACCAATCGAAAATTTCGCAAAAGGTTCTCGTCAATCGAGAACCAGGCCCAAAGGACTGGAACAACGCTGGAGGCCATGTCGCTGGAGGAAATGGAAGCTGCCTGGCAGGCTGCGAAAGGCAATCAGGAATAGAATTCTCAAACAGCTCTACTTTTCCTTTACTGTACGAATCGCCAGATTGCCTCTTTTTTGTGCTTCGCTCATGATGCGTCGGATCGAATTAACAATTACGAGCACGACGCGACCATGTGGCTGCGCCTATTTTCCTTCGTTATTCTGCTTGTTGGCTCAGGAAGTCAGCAAACGCGCGCGGAAACCTGGCGGATTGCCTCTCTCGAATGGCCTCCCTATGCGGGATCGGCCTTGCAGGATGGCGGACTGGCCGTCCAGGCCTTAAGAGCCGCACTTGCAAGGGCTGATATTGGTCTCGTTGTCGATTACATGCCCTGGACGCGCGCCCACACGATCGCCAAATCACCGGCCTATGTTGGTTATTTCCCGGCATGGCCTGAAGAGGTCCTCGAGGGGTTTGCCCCATCCCTTCCCGTCAGCCAGTCTGTGGTCGGGGCCGTGATGAACGCGGATACCAAGCTGAATTGGTCAAGTGTGGAGGACCTGTTCGACAGACACCGGATCGGCTTTGTCGGCAGCTACGTCTACCCGATCGAGATCCAGCGCGAGATCCTGGAGCATTATCAGGTTGAAGACGGCGCCGAAAACGAACACGACCTGGCGCGCGTGCTGGCGGCCGGCCGCGTCGATGTTGTCCTGACCGATCCGAACGTGCTTCGCTTCGTTGCCGGCGAATTGTCGATAAAGGCCCGTGACTACAAGGTACATGTCTTTCACGAACACCCGCTCGTGATGGCATTCACCAAGCGCACGGGCTTTGCCGAAAAGAGAGATCTCTTGAACAACCTGCTGACAATTCAGGCCCCGATCACCGTCTGTTGCCATCAGGCCGAGCCAGGCTCGAGTATCTCTGCCAACTAGGGCATTTCAAGGCCTATTGAATGAAAGAGGCGTAGGTCTCGCGGAAGGGCCCGCGCTGCTTGTCGCTGACACGGACCTCAGCGGTCACGAAATCTTCGGCATCGCTCCGCTCAAGCACCTCTGCCATCTGATAGAGCCTGGCGAGCAACGCCCCTTCCGCAACCGGCACTTTTACGGTCAGAATGTCGTCATGCTGTGCCATGAAGGTGTCGACGCGCGCAGACAATTGTTCAATGCCCTCACCTGTCAAGGCAGAGAGAGCAACAGGACCTTCCGCACCTGCTTCCGTCAGCAACTTGTCGCGATAGGCAGGGTCCAGACAATCAATCTTGTTCCAGACCTCGATGACCGGAGCCCCTGTCTGGGCATCCACGCCAAGATCCGTCAGCGTCTTCTTGACGTCTTCGGCCTGAGCATCGGTGTCGGTGTGGGAAATGTCCCGCACATGCAGGATCAGATCGGCTTCCAGAACCTCTTCAAGCGTTGCCCGAAACGCAGCGACCAGATGTGTCGGCAGATCGGAGATGAACCCCACTGTGTCTGACAGGATGACCTCGCGACCGTGGGGAAGCGTCACCTTTCTGAGCGTGGGATCGAGCGTCGCGAACAGGAGATCCTTCGCGAAGACGTCGGATTCCGTCAGTCGGTTGAACAGCGTTGACTTGCCGGCATTGGTGTAACCGACCAGCGCCACCACCGGCTGCGGAATCTTCTTGCGTTTCTTGCGATGCAGATCCCGGGTCCGGCGAACCTGCTCGAGCTGCTTCTGCAGCGCGATGATGCGATCCTGGATCTGTCTGCGGTCGGCCTCGATCTGTGTCTCGCCCGGGCCGCCCATGAAACCGGCGCCACCGCGCTGGCGCTCAAGGTGGGTCCAGGACCGTACGAGGCGGCTTTTCTGCCAGGTCAGATGGGCAAGATCCACCTGCAACCGGCCTTCTTTGGTCCGGGCTCGATCACCAAAAATTTCCAGGATGAGTCCAGTCCGGTCAATGACCTTGGTTTTCAGGCGTCGTTCCAGATTGCGCTGCTGGACGGGTGTCAGCGGGTGATCAATGACCACGAGATCAAGGTCCTCGCTGGCGACAATCCCAGCGAGCTCGGCAACCTTGCCTTCACCGAACAGCGTCGCCGGCTTCGGATTGTTGATTTTGACGACACCGGACTGAAGAATATTGAGATTGATCGCAGCGCTCAGCCCGATGGCTTCCTCCAGCCGGGCCTCGGGGCTGCGGTTGCCGCGCAGATCGCTGTTGCCGGCATCGCGTGTCACCAAGACCGGCTCGATAATCATCGCACGAAAGGGCTGGGGCAGACGATCCACCCCAGTGTCCTTCACTCTCAGCGATTTCTGCCCGGGTTCTTCCGTGCCGTTGGATTTAGAGAAATCGTCCGCGCGAGACTTCGGTTTCAATCAGCTTGCCTTTTCAGCGTTTTCCTCTGCCTGATCGAACAGTTGAACAGGTCCGTTTGGCATAATTGTGGAAATCGCGTGTTTGTAAACCAGCTGCGAGTGCCCGTCCCGGCGCAGCAAAACACAGAAATTGTCAAACCAGGTCACAACACCCTGCAATTTCACACCATTGATGAGAAAAATTGTCAGAGGAGTTTTTTGTTTGCGAACATGATTAAGAAAAGTGTCTTGGAGATTTTGTGCGCGCTCAGCCATCAGTCTTTTTATCCTATTTGCCCCGGATGCGGCCGAGCATCCGGCGTTTCAGCAGCTTAACGTCAAAAGCCTTTCTATTTCAAACACTAAGGTTTGACGTATTGTCTGCTTATTGTCTTGCCCACCAGTCGGGGCTGTCTGCCTCAGCCCGTCATTGTCTCGTTTTTTGGCCCAATAAGACCAATCGAATCATACCGCCTGCAAATCAGTAGCAGTATGGAACAGTTCGCGCAATCGCGTTGCGACTGAACCGGGATGGCCATTGCCGATCATTTTGCCATCAACACGTGTCACCGGCATCACGACACTGGTCGCAGCCGTGACAAAGGCTTCCTTTGCATCAAAAGCCTCTTCAAGACTAAAAGGCCTTTCTTCGAAGGCCAGCCCTTCCTTTTGTATTAGGTCAAGAACGACGGCACGCGTAATCCCGCGCAAGATACCACTTTCGGCCGGACGCGTGACGAGAGCCCCATCCTTGGTGACAATCCAGGCATTTGTAGACCCGCCTTCGGTGACATTGCCATCTGCATCCACATACCAGGCTTCCTTGCCACCGTTCTCCTTTGCATTCTGCTTGGCCAGCACATTCGGCAGCAGAGCAACGGTCTTGATGTCGACGCGCGGCCACCGGTTTTCCGGATAGCTCACCACGGCAATCCCTTCGGCCGCCTGTGCGGCAGCAGCTGCTGGATTGGCGGAGCGCGCCGTCACCACGATCGAAGGCGCAACAGTTTCCGGCGGAAAAAAGTGATCACGCTTGGAAACGCCACGCGTTACCTGAATATAGACGAGCCCGTTGCGCACGCGGTTCCGGCGCACGACCTGATGCAGGACAAACTCGACGGACTTGCGGGTCATCGGCCAGTCGATGCGCAACTCGGAGAGCGAGCGACCAAGCCGGTCCAGATGCCGCGGAATGTCGACGATCTTTCCCTGCCAGACTTCACAGACCTCATAGACACCATCGGCAAACTGATAACCGCGGTCTTCCACGTGCACCGCCGCATCGGCATGGCGCACATACTGGCCGTTGACATAGGCGATCCGGCTCATGTGTCCTCCAGAACGAGCGGTTCGATCTGAACCGATTGGTATTTTTGGAAGTTTTGACCTTTCGGTCAGGCAAATGCAAGAACTGAAGACGTGCGCAATGCCTTAAAAGAAGTCAAGACTGACACGGAACATCTGTTCGACCTGCCGCACGCGGTTGGCGACCGCAAAAATCACGATCCTGTCCTGTGCCTGGATCTGGAGATCGCCATTGGGTGTGAGCACCTCGCCGCCACGGAACACCGCGCCAACCCTGATCCCGGATGGCAGGTCGATCACCCTGAGGGGCTTGCCGACCAGAGGCGATGTATCCAGCGCTTCTGCTTCCACGATTTCAGCAGCACCGTTTTGCAGCGAATGAACGCCACGGATACGCCCCCTGCGCACATGCTGCAGGATCCTGGAAATGGTCACGGCGCGGGGGTTGATGAAGGCATCGATGCCGAGCGCGTTGGCAAAGGCGGGATAACTCGGATTGTTCAGAAGCGAAAGCGAGCGCCTGCAGCCAAGCTTCTTGGCCATGACCGAGGACAGGATGTTGACCTCGTCTTCGTTGGTCAGCGCCACCATCGTGTCCGCATCGTCTGCATCCGCCTCGTCCAGAATGGTCTGGTCCAGCGCACTGCCATGCAGGATCACCGAGCGCTTCAGGTCATCGGCAACGGCCATGGCGCGCTCGCGAGAGGCCTCGATCAGTTTGATCTTGGTACCTGTCTGACGTTGTTCCAGAGCCTTTGCGACATAGAGCCCGATATTGCCGCCGCCCGCAATGATAACGCGAGCCGCCTCCGGTTCCTCGTGACCGAAGATGCTCAGGGTCCGGCGCACCTGATCCCGGCGGGCGACCACATAGGCCAGATCGCCGGTCAGGATGGAGTCGCTGCTCTTGGGCACGAACAGCTTGTTGTTACGATAAAGACCGACAACAACGGCCCCGAGATCCGGAAAGAGCTCAGTCAGCTGGCGCAGAGGCGTATCGACAACCGGGCAGTCCTCTTCGCACATGATCCCGACAACAACGACCTGATCATCCGCAAAGCGAACCGTTTCGACCGCGCCCGGCAAGGCCAGACGGCGAAGCACCATTTCCCCGACTTCGATTTCCGGCGAAATGATCACGTCGATCGGCATGTTGTCGCGTGAAAACAGGTTGCGCCAACGACCTTGCAGATAGGATTGCGCACGTACGCGAGCGACCTTGGTGGGCACATTGAACAGGGAATGCGCCACCTGGCACGCGACCATGTTGACCTCGTCATAGAGCGTCACGGCCACGATCATGTCCGCCTCTTCCGCGCCGGCCTGCGCCAGAATATCGGGATGAGCGCCATGACCGACAAAGCCGCGCACATCCAGCTGGTCGCCAATGGCGTTGATCAGCTGGGGCGAGGAATCGATCACCGAGACGTCGTTTTGTTCCGCGGCCAGACGCTCGGCAATGCCGTAGCCCACCTGTCCCGCGCCACAAATCACGATTTTCATGGAAAGATCCCTTTCCCGGTCAGCCCGTTGTCACAATACACAAGCACAAGCCCTCAAGTCATGCCGAGGGTTTTCAGCTTCCGGTGCAATGCAGATCGTTCCATACCGACAAATTCGGCCGTGCGCGAGATGTTCCCGTCGAAACGCTTGATCTGGGCCTGCAGATATTCACGCTCAAAAATTTCCCGCGCCTCGCGAAGCGGCACGGACATCAGGTGCTCACCGGTGCCCGAACTCGGCAAATTCGGCAAGGTTTCGCCTATTTCCGCCGGCAACAGGTCGGCCGTGATGGTGCTGTCCGGCTCGCCCCGGCTCAGGATCATCAGACGTTCGACGTTGTTGCGCAGCTGGCGCACATTGCCCGGCCAGTCATGGGTCTGCAGCACCGCCATGGCATCGTCGCCGATCGGCCGCAGCGGGATGCCGGACGCGGTCGAAATCTGATCCATGAAGTGATGGACAAGAACCGGAATGTCTTCCCGGCGCTCGGCAAGGCCCGGAACCCGAAGCGGCACCACGCTCAGGCGATGATAGAGATCCTGCCGGAACAACCCGGACGCAATATGCTCTTCGAGGTTTTTCGAGGTGGAGGACAGGATGCGGATATCAACCTGCACCTTCTGTGTCCCTCCAACGCGCGAAAAGCTCTGTTCAACCAGAACCCGAAGGATCTTGCCCTGCGTTTCTGCCGGCATGTCGGCGACTTCGTCCAGATAAAGCGTACCGCTATGCGCTTCTTCCAGCGCTCCGACTTTCCTTAGGTTTCCGTTTTCGTCTTCAATGCCGAACAGCTCTTCTTCCATACGCGCCGGCGTGATGGTCGCGGCATTCAGGACGACAAACGGGCTCTTGTGGCGCGGCGACTGATCATGGATCATGCGGGCCGCCTGTTCCTTGCCGGCCCCTGACGGTCCAACGATCAGAATGCGGCTGTTGGTGCCGGAGATCTTCTGAATGGTCTGTCGCAGATTATGGGCTGCCGAGGAGTTGCCGATGATCTCGTTGCTGTCGCCGCTGCGTTGCTTCAGATCACGGATTTCCCGCTTCAGGCTGGAAGCCTCCAGGGCACGCTCGACGATATGGATGAGCCGGTCCGCCTTGAACGGCTTCTCGATATAATCATACGCACCGCGTTTGATGGCCGAAACCGCCGTTTCAATGTTGCCGTGACCGGAAATGATCACAATCGGCATATCCGGATCGGTTTCCTTGAAAAGGTCCAGGAGTGCCAGACCGTCCAGGCGGCTGCCCATGAGCCAGATGTCGAGAATGACAAGCGACGGTTTGCGTTCCTTGACCGCAGCAACGGCGCTGTCTGAATCATGCGCGGTACGTGTTCCATACCCGTCATCGTCCAGAATGCCCGCGATCATCTCGCGAATATCGGTTTCGTCGTCAACGACTAGAATATCATGCGCCATGGGCAGTCACTGCTTGGTTTTGCGGTTCGGTGTCCTGGTCAACATCGGCATGAACAGCCATTGTCAGTCGAACCAGGGTTCCCGTGTCGTCAGGGTTGTTTTTCGGGGCGTCGAGCAATTCAATGCCGCCGCCATGGTCTTCCAGAATCTTGCGGACAATAGCGAGGCCGAGGCCGGTCCCCTTTTCCCGCGTGGTCATGTATGGCTCCAGAAGCCGAGCCCGGTTTTCCTCGGGCAGACCGATGCCATTGTCAATAACATCAATAACAATTCTGTCCGAACCGTCGGTGTCGTCTGATTGAAGCCGAACCTCGACCTTGCCCTTGGGCACGTCTTCACCGGTCCGGGCGCCAACGGCTTCCGTTGCATTCTTGACCACATTGGTCAGAGCCTGCCCCACCAGACGCGCATCGAAGACAGCCGGAACGGCGTCAGGCGGGACATCCACCGTGACACTGATGTCGGGATTGGCAACGGACTGCATGAATGCGGCATCGCGGACCACTTCACGCATGTCGCCGCTCACTTTCTTCGGCTTGCGCATTCGGGCAAAGGAAGAAAACTCATCGACCATCTGACCGATATCGCCCACCTGGCGAACAATCGTGTCAATGCACTGGTCGAAAACCTGGCGGTCATCCTCGACCTTCTTGCCGTAGCGGCGGCGTATCCGCTCGGCCGACAGCTGAATCGGCGTCAACGGGTTCTTGATCTCATGGGCAATACGGCGGGCGACATCGGCCCAGGCAGAATTGCGCTGTGCGGATACCAGATCCGTGATGTCGTCCAGCGTGACAACAAAGCCCTGCTCCCGCCGGGTGGATTGCTCACGGGTGATGCGGACGTTGATCGTACGCAACCGTCCACCACGCGTGATTTCAATCTGGGTTTCAGGCAGCCGCTCATTGTCATTTGCCTGAGCATCGGCGACACAGTCGCTCAATTCTGGCACCACCTCGTCAAGCGGCTTGTTCAGGATCTGAACTTCGTCTAGCTGCAACAGCTCGAGTGCAGATCGGTTCACCAGCATGATAGAGGCTTCATCGTCAACACTGATCACGCCGGTCGAGACACCCGACAGAACCGCCTCATTGAACCGACGCCTACGATCAATCTGTTCGTTTGCTGCCAGCAGAGCGTCTCGCTGGCCCAGCAGCTGCCCGGTCATCTTGTTGAAAGTCTCACCGAGATTGGCCAGATCGCCACCCGACCTTTCGGTCCGTACTTTAACGCCGAGATTGCCTTTCGCAACTTCATCCGCTGCCGAGATCAAGGCCCTGATCGGCGACACCAGCCGATTGGCGAACCCAAACCCGATCCAGATGGCGGAAAGAAGCAGGACCAGCGCGACGCCGAGATAGACAAGCGCGAAGGCGAACTGCACACCGAAACGGCTGTTTTCCATCTGCTGGTATTGTAATGCACCGTCTTCGGCCAGACGCAGATATTCCAGAACGCGGCGGTCCGTCGCGCGTACGGCATAAAGGTAGAAATTGTCATAGGCCGACAGTTTCATAATACCGCCAACCAGATTGGACGTACCCGGCGCAATCAGGATCGGATCACCCGACTTGGCTCTGAAGAAACTGTCCGCCGGCGGCAAGGGAACTTCAATCGCCGGATCCAGAATGACCCGCGTGACCACTTCACCGCTGTCGTTCAGGATATAGGCCGCCAGAATGCCGCGCAGCGACACCTGGGCGGCAAAAAACTGATCGAAACGCGTGGGCTCGAACTCGTAAACCGCCTTTGCCCGGTCGATATCGTTCGACATGGCGATGAGGTCGCCGCGCAACACCCTGGCGTGTTCCTGCAGATAGGCCTGCGCCACCGTCAGCGCGTTGTCGATGATCTGCCGCGTCCGGTCCTCGAACCACCTGTCCAGACCACGGTCCAGCGTCACCGCCGCCAGAATGGCCATTAGAACGGCGGGCACCGCAGCAACCACACTGAAAAGCGCAACAACCCGCACATGAAGGCGCGCTGCCGCCCTCCCGCGCTGACGTGCCTGCCAGAGCTTGAGGATCTCGAAGGAGATGACACCGAGCAGGATAGCAGCGAGACCACCATTGATGGCCATCGCTGTCATGATGACTTCGCTGGTCGGATCGATAGACGTCAGCCCCATCAGAATGGTAAAAGTCACACCGATGGACACCAGTGCCACCACCATGATGGCAAGCCCCATCCGGCGCCAGATCTTTCCAGCTGCGCTGGATGGCGCGACTGTCTGTTGTTCAGCTTCCAGTATCATTCGGCCTCAAACGCCCAGAATCCGCGAAATCGTGCGGGCTCATTACCTGTTTGCGGCAAACTTATCACACATTGTTGCGAAATTGAGACAGAGGAAGCGCAGCGCTGAAAAAATGCGGTGGATGAGCGCAAAAGCGGATCGGAACAAGCCTCTTTCCATTGGTCTTCAGCGAGCGTTTCACCCGGTGCTGGGACTGGTAAATCAAACCGTTTAGGCAGCTTCCTTCCAGATCTCCCAGCAAGTTAATCAGCCGATCAAAGCTGCCAACCGTTGTGAAAAGGATAAACCTCAAAGCGACCGGATCATCTAGTTCTGACCAGGGAACTCAGGAACCATCCGGCATGAATCAAAATGGCGGCAACTATGGGCGCCACAAAAAAGGAAGCTACCGAAAAGATGACATGAACCAGCCCGAAGGCATTCACTTCACTTGCGTCCTTTGCCCAGAATGGCAGAAAAGCCAAATAAAAATAAATAGCTGTGAAAGGGAGAGTGAAAACCGACAGAACAAGGTGGAGAGTCCGCATTTCGAGCGGCTTGATGAGGTAGTTCATTAGAACACCCAATCCGATCAATAGAACGGAAGCGACTTGCACACCATGAAATATCCAGAAAACGCCCAAACCTCAAAACGCCCGTGATGACAATCACCACCTAAAGAGTGCATACCAAACCTTTGTGCAATCTTAACCTGCAGTCACAAACGCAACATCTATTCGCGTAACAAGCTGTTATCTGCTCAACCGCATCACCTGGACATCCAGATCTCGGATCTTCTTGCGCAGCGTGTTGCGGTTCACCCCCAGAAGCTCGGCCGCCTTGATCTGGTTGCCGCGGGTCGCCGCCAGCGCCGCGCTGATCAACGGATATTCGACCTCGCGCAGGATGCGGTGATAGAGGCCTGGAGGTGGCAAGGCTTCGCCAAACGTGTCGAAGTAACCGGCCAGATAGCGTTCGACCGAGTTGCCCAGATTGATATTTTCCGAAGCTTCCTCCTCCATCTGGGAGACTGTCGGCTGACTAAGCTCCTGTTCCAGCAGGACTTCACTGATGACGTCCTGCGGATAGAGCGCAGCCAGTCTTCTCACCAGGTTTTCCAGCTCGCGCACGTTGCCAGGCCACCGGTAGCGCCGCAGCAGGTTCAACGCGCCCTGGTCGATCTGCTTGGCCGGAAGACCTTCCTTTTCCACCAGGGAAAAGAAATGCCGGACCAGATCCGGAATGTCCTCGACGCGCTCGCGCAGCGGTGGCAACCGGATCGGCACGACATTCAGACGGAAATAGAGGTCTTCACGGAAAAGGCCCTGGTTGATCAGGTGCCTGAGGTCCTTGTTGGTTGCAGCGATGATCCGGACATCGGTCTTGATCGGCGTGCGGCCGCCAACAGTGGTATATTCCCCCTGCTGCAGCACACGCAGCAAGCGGGTCTGGGCCTCCATGGGCATGTCGCCGATTTCATCTAGAAACAGCGTGCCGCCGTCGGCCTGTTCAAAGCGGCCTGAACTGCGGTTCTGTGCGCCGGTAAACGCCCCCTTCTCGTGGCCGAACAACTCCGCCTCGATCAGGTCCCGGGGAATGGCCGCCATGTTGATGGCAACAAACGGCCCGTTGCGGCGCTTGCCATAGTCATGCAGGGCACGGGCAACGAGTTCCTTGCCCGTTCCCGACTCGCCATTGATCATGACTGTGAGATCGGTCTGCATAAGCCGCGCCAGAACCCGGTAGATCTCCTGCATGGCGGGAGACCGCCCGACAAGTGGCATGCCTTCGCCGGTATCTTCGAGGTCGACGGCGGGTTTTCTCTTCGGCTCTTCCAGCGCCCGCTGCACGATGCTGGTCAGTTCTTTCAGGTCAAAGGGCTTTGGAAGATATTCGTATGCGCCCTTTTCGGACGCCTTGATCGCAGTCATGAACGTGTTCTGTGCGCTCATCACCAGAACCGGCAATTCCGGCCGCATTTTCTTCATGCGCGGCAGCACGTCGAAAATATTTTCATCGGGCATCACCACGTCCGTAATCACCAGGTCGCCGTCGCCGGAGGACACCCACCGCCACAGGGTCGAGGCGTTGGACGTCAGCCGGACGGTATAACCGGCACGGGACAGGGCCTGATTGAGGACCGTGCGGATAGCCGCATCATCATCAGCAACTAAAATCGTGCCGCTTGGCATGGTCAGTTTGTTCCCTTGCTGGACGGGGTCGGCAACGCTTCCCCCTCACCTGTAAATGCGGGCATCAGGATCCGGAAAACGGTTTTGTGGCGCTGGCTGTCACATTCAATGACGCCGCCATGATCACCAATGATCTTGGCGACTAGCGCCAGGCCCAGACCGGATCCGTTGGTCTTGGTCGAGATGAAAGGCTCGAAGAGATGCGGCAGGAGATCGTCCGGCACGCCCGGACCATTGTCCTGCACGCAGAATTCAAGAGGCAGGCTGACCTTGTCATCGGTGCCAGGCACCGACAGACGCACGCCGGGGCGGAAGGCTGTTGACACCTTGATCTCACCGTCCGGGTCATCACCAATGGCCTCGCAGGCGTTCTTGATGAGATTCAGGAAGACCTGGATCAGCTGATCCTTGTTGGCAAACACGGCCGGCAGCGATGGGTCATAGACCTCGATAATACGCTTATCGCGCGCAAAACCTGAATCGGCCAGCCTCTTCACATGGTCCAGAACGATATGGATGTTGACCGGCTCGCGTTCGATCGGTCGCTCGTCCGAGAAGACTTCCATCCGGTCGACCAGTTTCACGATCCTGTCGGTCTCGTCCATGATCAATCGCGTCAACGCCCGGTCTTCGGCAGGCACCGACTGCTCAATCAGCTGAGCGGCTCCTCGTATGCCCGACAGCGGGTTCTTGATCTCATGCGCCAGCATCGCCGCAAGTCCCGTCACGGTGCGCGCCGCACCCCTGGAGGTCAGCTGACGGTCAATTTTTTCCGCCATGGTGCGCTCCTGGAACATCAGAACAACAGCGCCGGGCCGGTCTGACACAGGCGCGGCATTGATATCGACAACCTTGGGGGCACCGATGCGCGGAGACCCGATATCGACCTTGTATTCATTGACCGGCGCAGCCCGTTCGCGCACCTGATCGATCAGGGTCAGCAACGGGCTGCCAAAGGGAACAAAGTCGCTGATCGGATGACGCCGAAGCACCGATACGCTGGAGCGCATGAAAATCTCGGCTGCCATATTCGCCGATTCAATCACGCCATCTGGTGCCACGAGCAGCACGGGATGGGGAAGCGCGTCCAGAATGATAGGCCCATCGCTGGCAAGAGCGGCCGTCCGGCCGGAAGGAGACGCAAGATCCGTCAAGCTGCAGTCCGTTCGTTTGTAATGGGGAACCACTCGTTCACCAGCCGGATCACGTCTGCCGGCTGCTTCGAGGTCATCAGGGTCTGTCGTATTACAGCCGGGATATGATTATCCCCGGCCGACTGGGCAATATCGAGATACCAGCCGAGATGTTTACGCGCGATCCGCAAGCCGCCCTCCTGGCCATAGTGGCTCAACAGAGCCTCGTAATGCTCGATCACCAGATCGGCCAACTTCCGACCACCAGGTTCTGCGAGACGCTCACCCGTTGCCAGAAAATGGCCGACATGGCCCGGCAGCCAGGGCCGGCCATAGGCTCCTCGTCCGATCATGACCCCGTCAGCCCCCGATTGCTCGAGCATGGTCAACGCGTCGTCAAATCCCTTGCAGTCACCATTGGCGATCAGCGGCACCGAAATAGCGTCCTTGACTGCCGCTATCGCTTGCCAGTCCGCCCTGCCCTTGTAGAACTGACAGCGGGTACGGCCATGCACGGTTATGAGTTGAATACCTGCCGCCTCAGCCCGGCGCGCAAGCTCCGGAGCATTGATGGATTTGTCGTCCCAACCAAGGCGCATCTTGAGGGTAACCGGCAGATCGACAGCTTCGACAGTGGCCTCGATCAGCGTAAGCGCATGGTCAAGATCGCGCATCAGCGCGGAACCGGAATAGCCGGACGTGACCTTTTTGGCGGGGCATCCCATGTTGATATCAATGACGTCAGCGCCCAGACCGGAAATAACCTTCGCAGCCTCACCCATCCAACGGGCTTCGCGTCCTGCAAGTTGCACCACGTGCAGGCCATTTTCTTGAGCCTCGGCACGCATCTGCGTTTCGGCATCGCCTCGCACAAAGGATTCGCTGGCAACCATTTCGCTGACGACCATGCCGGCGCCAAATCGCGCCGCCAGTTTGCGAAACGGCAGATCGGACACTCCGGACATCGGAGCCAGCACAGCCAGATTTGGCAATTTGTGCCGGCCTATTGACAGTGACTTGGTCATCAGGGGTTCAAAGTCTCTACTTTGCTTAATGACTGTGCATTTTCTGATTTGCCTATATAGTAGACAATTATCGCATTGCAACAAGTCAAAAATTTCGGTTCAAACAAGTTCTTCAGGTTGGCGGTTCGACAAAACGCTCGGGAAGTGTCAGCTCATCCTCTGAAACCAAAGCGGCTCTCGAAGGCAGACGGTCGCCGAGCGACCCTCAGTTTCGGAACCGTGACGGGCAAATATGTGTTTCCAGTGTGGTTTTCGGGTCTGAAATACGCTACGGCGAAGGCTGCCTTTTAGCGGCGACTTTCAGATCCACCATCCTAGGAGACCGCATATGACAAATCCCGCTGCTGCTTTGATTGTTGCGGCAGGCCGCGGAACACGCCTGGCGGATCCAAACGATACACGTCCCAAGCAATATCGTGACCTAGCCGGCCAACCGGTGCTGACACATACACTGAATGCGCTCGGGAATCACCCGCGGATTTCCCGTCTGCTTACGGTGATACACCCGGACGACACAGTACTTTACGACGAGGCTGTCGCTGAACTGCCTGCAGCCATCAGAGTCAAACTTGAGCCCGCAGTTGCCGGTGGCGCAACCAGGCAGAATTCTGTTCATGCCGGTCTGCAGGCCCTGGCGAATACAGACTGCGGCCATGTTCTCATTCACGATGCCGCACGCCCTTTCGTGACAACGGAGGTTTTGGACAAGCTCCTTGATGCATTGGACGAAGGCGCTCACGGCGTTCTGGCTGCGGTCCCGGTTTCGGACACGCTCAAACGGGTCGACACCAACCGGGTCTCTGCCGAGACAGTCGACCGGACAGGGCTATGGGCAGCTCAAACCCCGCAGGCTTTTGAGCTGGACAAAATCCTCTCCGCACACACCAGGGCAGCTGCAGCCGGGCGAGACGACTTCACCGATGACACGGGACTTGCGGAATGGGCCTCAATGTCCATTGTGATAAGCGACGGTGACCCGGCCAACTTCAAGATCACCACGTCTGCGGACCTGAAACGTGCAGAAACGCTGGCAAGGACAGGCGTCATGAGCGATACGACCAACACGCCCCGCCCCCTGGCGGATCTGACCGATATCCGGACCGGCATCGGCTATGATGTTCATGCGTTCGAAGACGGCACAGGCGTGGTGTTGGGCGGGATCGAAATTCCGCACTACAGGAAGCTGAAAGGGCATTCGGACGCAGACGTCGTGCTGCACGCAATCACCGATGCGACACTCGGCGCAATCGGCGACGGCGATATCGGACAGCATTTTCCGCCAAGCGATCCGAAATGGAAAGGCGCAGCCTCCGACCAGTTTCAGCTGGACGCCATACGCCGGGTCGCGGCCCTTGGCGGGCGGCTTGCGCATATCGACGTGACCGTAATCTGCGAGGAGCCCAAGATCGGACCGCATCGCGAGGCAGTGCGCAACTCGATCGCAGAGATCTGCGCCATTCCGGTTTCCCGGGTATCCGTGAAGGCAACGACATCGGAAAAACTCGGCTTTACCGGCCGCCGCGAGGGCATTGCCGCCGTTGCCGCCGTCACCGTCCGCCTGCCCTTTGACGAGGAAGCCTGACTGATGACCGAAACCTCACCACACAGCCTCGAAGATCTGGCTCCCATTGCAGAGAAGGTTCTTGATGCCCTCAAGGCGAAGAACATGATGGTGGCAACCGCCGAATCCTGTACCGGCGGCCTCATCTGCGGCGCGCTGACCGAAATTGCGGGATCTTCCGCCGCTGTTGACCGCGGCTTCGTCACCTATTCCAACGAAGCCAAGACCGAAATGCTCGGCGTGCCGGATGAACTGATTGCGAAGGTCGGCGCGGTCAGCAAGGAAGTGGCCATTGCAATGGCGGAAGGCGCCGTGACACGTTCCAACGCTGATGTTGCGGTCTCCGTAACAGGCATCGCCGGCCCCGGTGGCGGCAGCGAGGCAAAACCTGTGGGCACCGTCCATCTGGCGGTGGCCCGCAAAGGCAGACCGACCGAACACCTGCATTGCTGGTTCGCGGACCAGGGACGCCGCTCGATCCGTCTGGCCACCGTACAAACTGCACTAATTTCAATATTAAATGCAGTTTCTTGAGTAAACCGTCATTAAGGCTCCAGAGAGAACGCGCTGGTTTCCGCTTTGGGAACATCTATAGTCAGCATTGTTGACCTATAGGGAATTCCAGACAGAAATCATCATGCTGAAACACGTGATCCTCCTTGCTGCCGTCCTGCTCGGCACAGCTGGTGCTGCCAAAGCCGACGCCGTGCCGAAACCTGGCGACTTCTATCTGATTTCCCGCGATCGAAGCGGCCTTTTCGTGGGCAGTCACAAACTCTTCCAGGACTTTTCCAAGGGCCTCAAACAGGTCGCCTATTGCCGGCGTGACTATTTTGTCCGCAGCCACACCGTGGCCTGGACCCAACTGGAAACCGAACTCGGACACACAGTCCGCATCGAATACAATTTTGGCCGCGGGTGGCGCCCGATCTGCGACCATCCGGAGCGGCAGGTCACCCTTGAGGATATCGGCATCAATGAAAGTCCGCGCGACGTGCTTGCCGGTGAAGCCGACGGCGAACAGGGAAAGAGCCGCCTGTCGGCTATCGGCGCCGTGTTCCAGGCGCGCAGCTCGGGTGAGACAAACGGCACATTTCACACGAGATAACCCAATCGAATAGTTTCATCGCGCTGAAAACCATCGCGGCGAAAACTCGTTAAAGTTTTAATAAAAACCGCAAGCCAGTGAAAACGGGTTGGAGAGGCCGATCCGTTAGGGTGTTCCTGGCAGGTTACAACTCGCGAAATGAGTTCGCGATTCAGGAAATGGATATGTCAGTCCAGAAAACACTTCTTGCAGCAGGCGCGTTCTGCCTGGCAGGTACCATGGCTCACGCGGGCAATGAAATCCCCGTGGCCGGAGACACTCATATCATTTCCCGCGACGGTCAGAATTTCCGGGGATCGCACCGTATCTACAACAGGATGTCCGACGGACTGATCGAAGTGCAATATTGCGGCCGGTCCTATTGGGTCCGCTATGCAACGGTCGCCTGGACCCAGCTCGAAGTGCAGCAAAACTACGTCGTCCGGGTGGAATATAACTGGGGCAAGGGCTGGCGCCCGATCTGTGACCATCCTGAGGAGCAGGTCACGCTCAAGGACCTGGGTGTTGATGAGGACCCGCGCGTCGTCGTGCAAAACGACGGTGCCTCCGTTCGCAGGGTCAATCGGTTTGCCGTCATCCGCGAAGCCTTCCGGCCCGGCGATGGCGACAAGGCCGCAAAGTCCTACCACGGTAACTGAGTATCTGTCGGCAAGGCCCACTTGGTAAGGCTCGGGTAAGTGGGAAGCAGTAATATCTGGATTGAAAGGGGTCACGGGGCGGTACTGAAAAGGGAAACCTGACATGAAGCGCTTGTTTGCGTTCCTAGCAGTTCTGGCAGTTGGCGGTCTTGTTCCCGCCGGAACAGCGCTGGCACAGGGTGATTTCTACATCCGTTCCCAGTATTCCAACGGCACCTTCACCGGCTTCCATGAAATCCTGACCAAACCGAAGGAAGGCTACCATCAGGCCCGTTATTGTGAGCGCACCTTCTGGGTCTCCTCCACCACTGTTGTCTGGACGGAAGAAGAAGCCGCAGCCGGGCGCAAACTGATCGTGGAAGAAAACCTTGGCAGCAATCGCAGGACCGTCTGCGCCGACTACGGCTCGTTTGCAACCCTGGACGATCTTGGCCTGAAGAAGCGCGAAGTCGAGCAGATCCGGAACAGAAACGAGCCTCTCGACATGAAGTCCAGCCGCATCCGCGTCATCCGGGATGCCTTCAAGCAGTTCAAGTAATGTCTTGCATTCTGCATTGATGGGAGCTGACCAACACACCCTCCTCAAGCAGCACACCATGCCTGGGAAACACGGCG
The DNA here is from genome assembly GCF_965233565.1 of Roseibium sp. Classification (GTDB taxonomy): domain Bacteria; phylum Pseudomonadota; class Alphaproteobacteria; order Rhizobiales; family Stappiaceae; genus Roseibium. The sequence goes on from NZ_OZ247494.1 coordinate 181,108, forward strand.
ACACAGTTTTAGAGGATCGGTGACACCTGCCAGAGCAACCGGCCCATCTTTCAGGACACGCACAAGTGCGCTCTTCAGGATGAGGGCGTTTTTCAGGTGACTTTCCGGTTTTCGATCAGACGCAGGTTACCGCTCTACGCCCCGTAAACCTCATCCGCACGCGCTTCGAACGCGCTGGAAAACTTCCGGAACGCCTTGTCGAACATGACGCCCATCAGCGAGCCCAGGGTGCGGCTGCGAAACTCGTAGGAAATATAGAAGCCAACGGTACTGGCGCCTTCTCCCACATCCTCGAAAGTCCATTTATTCTCGAGATGCTTGAAGGGGCCATCCAGATACTCGACGAGGATGGTGCGTTCGTCAGGACGCAACTCGACCCGGCTGGTGAAGGTTTCCTTGAACAGTTTGTAGGCAACGGTCATGTCAGCGACGAGAACCGACCGCCCATCCGCAAGTTCCTTGCGCCCGCGCACATGCAGCCCCTGGCACAACGGCACGAATTCCGGATAGCGCTCCACATCGGCAACCAGGCGGAACATGTCGTCCGCCGCGTGATTGACTTTGTGACTGGAGGTAAAACTGGGCATCGTGTCGAAGTGTCCAGATCGTGTCTTTGTCAGTGGCCAAGCTTGGCCTTGCGGGCCGCTCTGAGCTCGGCAAAGTCCTCACCCGCATGATGCGAGGACCTGGTCAGCGGACTGGCGGACACTTTCAGGAAGCCCTTCGCGTAAGCGATGCGCTCATAGCCCTTGAACTGCTCCGGTGTCACGAAGTCGATCACCGGGTGGTGTTTCTTGGACGGCTGCAGATATTGCCCGATGGTCATGAAATCGACATCGGCGGCCCGAAGATCGTCCATCAGCTGCAGCACTTCATTCCTGACCTCTCCAAGCCCGACCATGATACCGGACTTGGTGAACATCTCCGGATCAAGTTCCTTCACTTTCTGAAGAAGCCGTATGGAGTGGAAATAGCGCGCGCCCGGACGTACCTTCAGGTACTTGGAGGGAACGGTTTCCAGATTGTGGTTGAAGACGTCCGGCCGCGCCTCGACAACGATCTCCAGGGCCCCATCCTTGCGCAGGAAATCAGGTGTCAGAACTTCGACCGTTGTAGTCGGAGAAGCCTTGCGGATCGCCTGGATCACATTCGCAAAATGAGTTGCTCCGCCATCGTCGAGATCGTCCCGGTCGACGGAGGTGATGACGACATGCTCAAGACCCATGGCGGCCACGGCATCGGCGACACCCTGCGGTTCCTTCGGGTCGACTGGGCCCGGCATGCCCGTTCGCACATTGCAGAAGGCGCAGGCCCGCGTGCAGGTGTCACCCAGGATCATGAAACTGGCATGTTTTTTCGACCAGCACTCGCCGATGTTCGGGCAGCCAGCCTCTTCGCAGACCGTGACGAGATTATTGTCCCGGACAATGCCCTTGGTCTCGCGATAGACCGGCGACGTCGGCGCCTTGACGCGGATCCATTTCGGCTTGCGTTGCACCGGATTGTCGGGGCGATGCGCCTTTTCCGGATGGCGTGGGCGCGAGTCAGCAGATTGCTGCGGGCGATTGAGCGTGTCGACGATCGTAACCATGGGCCTTAAGTGTCGTTATTCCCTTGAAAGGTCAAGTCATAATGGTGCCAAGCCAGCTATGTGCTTAATGCAGGCCTGACGAGCTGTTCCAGCCGCGCGCGGGCCCGAGCCGTCAATGGATGAGACTTGCGCGTGGCCTCGTTCATCTGCACGATCACGGTGACGGCCCTGGCGACCGGTTTGCCGTTCTGGAACACTTGCTGAAACAGTTTGAACGAGCTGCGGCCGATCTCATGTACCGCTGTTCCGATCTCGACCTCTCCCGGCCAGTTCACTTCGGCCAGAAAATCGAGTTCCAGACGCGCAATCACAAAGGCTGCCCCTTCATCGGCCAGCTCTTCCCCATAGATGACTTCCACACGGCCGGTTTCCAGAAAGGTCGCGAAAACCGCGTTGTTGACATGGCCCTGCCGGTCCGTATCGGCGTAGCGCAATTTGTCCGTCGTTCGGATGGCAAAGGCCTTGAGCCCGATATCGGTCATTCCACCCCGTTCCCCTGATGCTGGCCGGCAATGACATAAATCGACGCCATCACCTCCCTGCCCTCACAAATAACTGTCACGGATACACGCTCGTAGCCGCTGCCTTCGAACGCATCCAGACGCGCCCAGTGGCCCGGAAGATCATGTGATTCAAGAACATGAACCTCAATCTCGCCGCCAGTCTCTTCAAGGATCAGACCGGGATACCCCATGGCAGCACCCCAACCCGCTTCAACCAGGCGCCCCCGCACGGTACCGACGCTCCAGGTGCCTGCGAGTTCTTCCACCTGGTGATAGTTGGCCCGCCCCGGCGCAAGCGTCCCGTAGGTTGCAAGGCGGGTTTCAGCGCTGTGATCCGGCATTTTCATCGGCTCTTGATCCGACTAGCCGCGTATTTTCTTCCAGAGAAACAGGAACAGGATCGCGCCGACCGTCGCCAGCACCAGCTGGTCGAAAATGCCTCCGGTGATCTGCAGGCGGAACATTTCAGCCAGTTTACCGCCGATCAGCGCACCGATCAGACCGACCACCAGACTGCCGAGAAAACCACCCCGGCTATTGAGCACCCGGTGCGCCACCGCACCCGCGATCAGACCGATGATGATAGCGATGATCAGACCCATGTTTGCCTCTATCCGTCGTTGATCCAGGAAGCTGTCAGCAGGACGTTATTCGGCAATCCGATCCGCTTCAAGCTGTCACGGAGCATCTCCATGGAATGGCCTGCCAGTCCAGTCCCAACGGGTGTCAGATGAAAAACCTCGTTCGGATTGTCGCGTGCATATTGAACGAATCGCTCAAGCGCCGGTTCGATCTCGGTCCATTCCAGGCGCTCAAGTTTCTTTCCCTTTGTCGGGATGGCGTAGGCACTGCCCGTAGGTCCTTCACCGACGCCCTGCTCTGCGCCAAAGTGCTTCTTTGCATAGAGTGCAGCGCCCTTGCCATGACGCCCCGCCATATTTGATCCAAATACGAAAATTGCCAAATCGATCTAACCCAAGGTTCTGCGCCGAACGGTGAAAAGGCGAAAAACCGAAGACCGCTGTGATCATCACATAATTGGTTTCTGTCTATACGCCGGCCCCGTATTCCAAAACCGGCTTTGCGCCAAGTGCCGCACCGACCAAACCGAACAAGAAGCCGTCGTATAACATGTTCGGCGGCAACGCTCTCTTCCCCATTTCCCGGACAAAAGGTTCGATAATTTGGGGAAGTACAAGCGGGGCGATAATACCGCCGCTGCCCAGCCTCAGGCGATCAGTCGCGCCAGCAAGACAACCACGATCGCACCGACGGCGGCGACGACGATTTCGTTCATCCAGACATTACCAAGATTGAGATTGATGCCGGCCAGCTTGAACAGGAAACCGCCGACAAAAGCGCCGATCAGACCGGTGATCAGGTAGCGCACCAGACCGCCGCCGCCAACCACGATGCTTGCCAGCCACCCCGCCAGAATACCGATGGCGACCCAGACCAAAATTGCTTTGACATCCATAATCGAAGGCTCCCTTTCCCCCTGAACCCGGTCAGCCTAACGTTACCCTATTCAGGGCGCGCGTCCAGTTGGGATATCCTGAAAATTGTCGAGGCATGCCCCGCATGTCCTATCGCTGGGGCTCAGCCTTCCAGCTTCTCTGCAGCATCTGCAATCAACTGTTCCACTTCCGGATCCCGACACTGGAAATGCCGGTGGAGATCCAGCACAACAAGCGCTGGTGCAAGCTCCCGGAGAGTCTTCAGGGCCTCCGCGCGCAATTCAGCGTCGCCGGATTGCATGAGTTCGATATTCTTCAGCGCAGCGAAAATCGTACCCTTGCGGACACGTACGCCTCGGATGGTCGTGAAATCCTGGCCGTCCGGTAGAACATCTTCCGGTCGAGTACCCTGACCCGTCATTGCGTCGCTCCGAAAGAAGCCCCGGCAGAACACCCCGCCGGGGCTTGATTCAATCAGGCATTCAGAACCTTGCCATAGGCATCGAGCACCGCTTCCTTCATCATTTCCGACAGGGTCGGATGCGGGAAGATCGTGTGCATCAGTTCTTCTTCGGTCGTCTCCAGGTTCATGGCGACAACAAAGCCCTGGATCAGTTCAGTCACTTCCGCACCGCACATATGTGCGCCCAGAAGCTCTCCGGTCTTCTTGTCGAAGATCACCTTGATCATGCCGTTGTCTTCGCCAAGGGCGATGGCCTTGCCGTTGGCATTGAACATGTAGCGGCCGACACGAATGTCGCGGCCCTGCTCCTTGGCCTTGGCTTCCGTCAACCCGACAGAAGCAACCTGCGGGTTACAATAGGTGCAGCCCGGGATCTTGCCGTGATCCATGGCATGCACACCCGGCACACCGGCAATCTTCTCGATGCAGATCACGCCTTCATGCTCGGCCTTGTGGGCCAGCATCGGCGGGCCGGCAACGTCACCAATGGCGTAAATGCCCGGGACGTTGGTCCGGCCATAGTCGTCAATGACAACACAGCCGCGGTCGGTTTTGACGCCAAGCGTTTCCAAGCCGATATTCTCGATATTGCCCTGAACCCCGACAGCTGAAATCAGATGGTCCGCCGTAATCTGGCTGACCTTGCCGTCTTTGGTCTCCACATGGGCGGTGATGGAATTCGCCGCCTTGTCGACCTTGGTCACCTTGGCTTCGGTGATGATCTTCAGGCCGCGCTTTTCCAGCGCCTTGCGGGCGAATTTCGAGATTTCCGCGTCTTCGACCGGCATCACGTTCGGCATCAGTTCCACGACCGTAACGTCGACACCCATGGAGCGGTAGAAGGATGCGAATTCGATACCAATGGCGCCGGAGCCCATGACGACGAGCGACTTCGGCATCTTGGCCGGTTTCATCGCCTCGAAATAGGTCCAGATCAGCTTGCCATCGGGCTCGATGCCCGGCAGGGCGCGCGGACGGGCGCCAGTGGCAACAATGATGTGCTTGGCTGTGTAGGTGCCCTCACCCTTGACGCCTTTCGGCACCGGATGTTGCGGCTCGACCGCCGGCTTGGACGGTTTGCCGACAACGAGTTCACCCGGCTTGGTGAGCTTGGCCTCGCCCCAGATCACGTCGATCTTGTTTTTCTTCATCAGGAAACCGACGCCGCCATTCAGCCGTGCGGAGACGCCACGCGAACGGGCAACGACATCCTTGACGTCGGCCTTCATGGTGCCTTCCAGCGTCAGGCCGAAGCTCTTGGCGTGATTGGCATGATCGAAGATTTCGGCGGAGCGCAGCAACGCCTTGGTCGGAATACAGCCCCAGTTGAGGCAGATGCCGCCCAGATGCTCGCGTTCGACAATGGCGGTCTTGAAGCCCAGTTGGGCAGACCGGATCGCGGTGACGTAACCGCCCGGCCCGGAGCCGATGATGATCACGTCGTAATTGGTGTCAGCCATGGTGTTTTCCCCGGCACAAGAAGTCTTCAGTCAAAAACGGCGCGGCGTTGCCGCCGCGCCGGAGAGCTTGGCCGTCGTCAGACCAGCATGCTCATCGGATTTTCGATGTAGCCCTTGAAGGCCTTGAGCAGTTCCGCACCCAGTGCCCCGTCCACGCAGCGGTGGTCGGTGGACAGCGTCACGGACATGACGGTCGCCACAGCCAGTTCGCCGTCCTTCACCACCGGGCGCTTTTCACCGGCACCAACGGCCAGGATGGTCGCATGCGGCGGATTGACGACCGCGGAGAAGTTCTTCACGCCCATCATGCCCATGTTGGAGACCGCGGTGGTGCCGCCCTGGTACTCTTCCGGCTTCAGCTTCCGCTCCTTGGCCCGCTTGCCGTAATCCTTCATCTCGTTGGAAATGACGGACAGCGGCTTTTCTTCCGCACGGCGGATGATCGGGGTGATCAGACCGCCCGGAATGGAAACCGCAACGCCGACATCGGCATGCTTGTGCATGACCATGTTGTCGTCGGTCCAGGAGACGTTCGCATCCGGAACATCGCGCAGCGCCAGAGCCAGGGCCTTGATGGTCATGTCGTTGACCGAGAGCTTATAGGCCGGTTTGCCGTCCTTATCGGTGGCAGCCGCGCCATTGAGCTGGGCCCTGAGCGCCAGCAGCGCATCCAGTTCGCAGTCCACGGAAACATAGAAATGCGGGATGGTCTGCTTGGATTCCGTCAGGCGCTTGGCAATGGTCTTGCGCATGCCGTCATGCGGCACGAGCTCGTAGCTGTCCTCGTCGAACAATTTCAGAACCTGGTCCGCGGACGGGCCGGTGGCCGGAGCCGCAGCAGCAGCCTTCGGAGCTTCGGCAGCCGCCGGAGCGGCCTTGCCGGTTCCGGCCGCAACAGCCGCCTCGATGTCGCGCTTGATGATCCGACCATGCGGGCCGGTTCCGGCCAGCGCCTTCAGGTCGAGACCGTTGAGCTGTGCCAGACGGCGTGCCAGCGGCGAGGCAAAGATGCGTGAGCCATCGGCCGCAGCCGGCGTCGGGCCGGCAGGTGCAGGAGCAGCCGGTGCCGGAGCAGCAGCTGCTGCCGGTGCGGGCGCAGCGGCAGCCGGAGCAGGTGCAGCCCCACCGGAGGTGTCGATGGCACTGGCGTCTTCACCGTCTTCCAGAAGCACGGCGATCAGTTCGTTGACCTTCACACCTTCTGTACCGGCAGCGACGACGATCTTGCCGACCTTGCCTTCGTCAACGGCTTCCACTTCCATGGTCGCCTTGTCGGTTTCGATCTCGGCGATGACATCACCGGCGGAAACCTGATCGCCTTCCTGAACCAGCCATTTGGCCAGGTTGCCCTCCTCCATGGTCGGAGAAAGGGCCGGCATGGTGATATTGATTGGCATATCCGTGTCCCTCGCCTCAGGCTGTGTAGGTGACGGCCTTAACCGCGTCGATGACTTCCGGAACGCTCGGCAGGGCCAGCTTTTCCAGGTTGGCGGCGTAAGGCATCGGTACGTCCTTGCCGGTCACGCGCAGGATCGGCGCATCGAGATAGTCGAAGGCCTTTTCCTGGACCTGGAAGGCGATTTCCGAAGAGACCGAACACATCGGGAAGGCTTCTTCCACCGTGACGATCCGGCCGGTCTTGCGGACCGAGGCCAGCACCGTGTCGATGTCCAGCGGACGGATCGTGCGCAGGTTGATGACCTCCGCCGAGATGCCCATTGCGGCCAGCTCATCGGCGGCCTGCAACGTGTAGGTCATGCCGATGCCCCAGGACACCAGCGTGACGTCGGTGCCGCCGCGCTCGACTTTGGCCTTGCCGATCGGCAGGACGAAGTCGTCCATGTCCGGGATCTCGAAGGAGTGACCGTAAAGGATCTCGTTCTCGAGGAAGATCACCGGGTTCGGGTCACGGATCGCGGCTTTCAGGAGACCCTTGGCGTCCGCTGCCGAATAGGGCTGGATCACCTTCAGGCCCGGCACGTGAGCATACCAGGAAGCATAATCCTGGGAGTGCTGCGCGCCAACACGGGCCGCCGCGCCGTTCGGACCGCGGAACACGATCGGTGCACCCATCTGGCCACCGGACATGTAAAGCGTCTTGGCGGCGGAGTTGATGATCTGGTCGATCGCCTGCATGGCGAAGTTGAAGGTCATGAACTCGACGATCGGCTTCAGGCCGGCCATGGCCGCGCCAACACCAAGACCGCCAAATCCATGTTCGGTGATCGGCGTGTCGATGACGCGCTTGGCCGAAAACTCGTCAAGCAGGCCCTGGGTGATCTTGTAGGCGCCCTGATATTCGGCGACTTCCTCACCCATGATGAAGACATCCGCATCCCGGCGCATTTCTTCCGCCATGGCATCGCGCAGCGCTTCACGCACGGTGGAGGACTTCATTGCGGTGCCGGCCGGAATTTCCGGATCTTCAGCGGGCTCGGAGGCAACCGGTGCGGCAGGAGCGGCCGGTGCTGCGGGCGCTTCGGCAGCAGCCGGAGCCGGAGCGGCAGCCGGTGCAGCTGCGGCCGTGTCGATGGCACTGGCATCTTCGCCATCGGCCAGGAGAACGGCGATCCTCTCGTTGACCTTGACGTTGTCAGTACCTTCGGCCACCAGGATCTTGCCCATGGTGCCTTCGTCGACAGCTTCCACTTCCATGGTGGCCTTGTCGGTCTCGATTTCGGCGATCACGTCGCCCGCGGTGACAGCGTCGCCTTCGGCTTTCAGCCACTTGGCGAGTTTACCTTCTTCCATTGTCGGCGAAAGCGCCGGCATCAAAATGTCAATCGGCATGATAATCCCCGGCGTTAGAGCAGAATGTCGGTGTAGAGCTCGGAAGCATCCGGCTCCGGATCGGTCTGGGCGAATTCAGCCGCCTCGGCGACCTTCGCCCGGACGTCCTTGTCGATGGCCTTGAGGTCATCCTCCGTTGCCCATTCCTTTTCCAGAAGCCGTGCACGGACCTGCTCGATCGGGTCATGCTCGGTACGCATTTTCTGGACTTCGTCCTTGGAGCGGTATTTCGCCGGGTCGGACATGGAGTGGCCGCGATAGCGGTAGGTGATCATTTCAAGGATGTAGGGGCCCTTGCCGTCCCGGCACCATTTCAGGGCCTTTTCGGACGCAGCCATGACGGCGCGGACATCCATGCCATCGACCTGCTCACCCGGAATGCCGAAGGAGGCACCGCGCTGGGAAAGGTCCGTCGTGGCGGAGGCGCGGGCCACGCTGGTGCCCATGCCGTATTTGTTGTTCTCGATCACATAGACTACCGGAAGCTTCCAGAGCTCGGCCATGTTAAAGCTTTCATAGACTTGGCCCTGGTTGGAAGCGCCATCGCCGAAGAAGGCCATCGCGACGTTGCCGTTCTCGCGATACTTGTTGGCAAAGCCGAGGCCGGTGCCGAGCGACACCTGCGCGCCGACAATGCCGTGGCCGCCATAGAAATGCTTCTCCTTGGAGAACATGTGCATGGAGCCGCCCTTGCCCTTCGACAGGCCGCCGCGGCGTCCGGTCAGCTCGGCCATGACGCCCTTCGGGTCGAGATCCATGGCCAGCATGTGGCCGTGGTCGCGATAGCCGGTGATCATCTGATCGCCGTCCTTCTTGGCCATCTGCATACCGACGACGACAGCTTCCTGTCCGATATACAAATGACAAAATCCGCCGATAAGGCCCATGCCGTACAATTGTCCGGCTTTTTCCTCAAATCGGCGGATCAGAAGCATTTCGCGGTAGGCGTGGAGTTCCTGGTCCTTATCGAACTCGGTGATCGCAGGCTTCGCCTTCTTGGCAGAGCTGCGGGTCCGGCTTGTGCTCTTGGAGCTAGCGGAAGTGGTCTTTGATGCTGCGGCCATAACCCTCTTCTCGGCGTGACGTTTCCCCTAAGACAGGTAGGAGCAACTTATCCTGTAGCCGCTGTCAATCCAATCCGTGAATCTCGCACTGCGAAACGCACTTTATGCATTGTAAAAGAAGAGGAATTTAGATCTTAACTGAAATTCTGTTAAGTAGTAGAATTCAACCGAAATTCAGTTTACGCCGTAACGGTGTCCCGGACGCAGCACAACAAGCTCGTTCGTATGCACCAGATTAAGGTTGAGGCGTGCCCGTTCGTCCAGCATGTCGGGATCCAGGCTCTCGGGCCGAAGCAGGCTGACACGGGCGACAAGCTCTTCCCGTTCCGCTGTCAGGGTTGCAAGTTCGGCCTCCAGTTCGGAGACTTGCCGTTCGATCATCGCACGGCCGACCATGCCCAGTTCGCCGCTCATGGCATGAAAGCCGAAATATCCGAGCGCGGCAATGGCGATCACGGGCGTGATCAGGCGACGAAGAAAGGATTGTTTCCGCTGACGGGTGGCTGCTCGTGGCACTCTTTGGACCTTAACGCTGAACTCTGGTCTCTTGGTTCCATCACTATGCGGTTTTAGGTTTAATAGAGTCTTGAGACGGCAAGTTATTGCCCGACAAATTCACAGCCAGTGGGTCGACGTGATGGATCCCTTTGCCAGCGTACGCAGAGACATGGTTGAAACGCAGCTCAGGCGCCGCGGCATCAGGGATGAACGCGTTCTCGCCGCGATGGAAAAGGTTCCAAGGCATCTCTTCGTCCCAGAAGACCTTCAACACCGCGCCTATTGGGACGGCCCCTTGCCGATCGGACATGGACAGACCATCTCGCAGCCCTATGTCGTTGCATTGACTTGCGAATTGCTTGAACTCTCCTCAACCGACTCGGTGCTCGATATCGGCACGGGATCGGGCTACGCCGCAGCAATCCTGGCAGAACTCGCCGCTCACATTGTCAGCATCGAACGTCTTCCCGAGCTGGTCCAACTCGCCCGGGACAATCTGGCGGCGGCCGGTTGCAACAATGTCGAGGTTCAGTGCGCTGATGGCACCTTGGGGTATCCGGACGAAGCTCCGTTCGACGCCATCGCCGTTGCCGCCGCCGCACCGGACGTTCCCGTTTCCCTGAAGGCACAACTCAAGGACGGTGGCCGATTGGTCCTTCCGGTCGGCCCCTCCCGGCACCTGCAGGATCTGGTGCGGGTGAGACGAACTTCAGAGGGCGACTTCAGGACGGACAATCTCGGCGGTGTCGCCTATGTGCCGCTTGTCGGCGCCGAAGGATGGGCGGATTAGAACCGAGCCTCGCATATCACACGCCTGCTCGATTGTTGCATCGCTGGCCAGCCAAAAAACTGTCATCCCGGCCAAGCGCAGCGCGAGCCGGAACCCGGGACGCCCGGACAGATCCTGGTATTCTTCAACCTGCGATGAACAATCCCGGTTTCCCGCTTTCGCGGGAATGACACTTCGTTTTTCCGCCGGTAATCGGCGAAACTATGCCGCCGCCAGCCGCGCCAGTTTGGTCAGAACCGTCGCCGTGCCCTTCAGCCGAGAATCCGTCTTTTCCCAATCCCGCGTCAGAACGATCTTCTGGTCCGGGCGGATCTTGGCGAGCACACCCTGTTCGGCAATGTAGGAGACTAGCCCCGCCGGGTTTGCGAATTCGGAGTTCCGGAAGGCAATGACGACACCCTTCGGTCCGGCATCGACCTTTTCGACATTGGCTTTGCGGCAGAGCCCTTTGATGTAGACGATCTTCAGAAGATGCTGGACTTCGTCCGGCAACGGGCCGAAACGGTCGATCAGTTCCGCGCCAAAAGCATCGATTTCTTCTGCTTCGGTGACATCGCCCAGGCGCCGGTAGAGCTGCAGGCGCAGCTGCAGATCGCCGACATAGTCTTCCGGAATCAGCACCGGCGTGCCGATATTGATCTGCGGTGACCATTTTTCATCGCCGAAATCCGCACCACCGTCCTTCAGCTGGGCGACGGCCTCTTCCAGCATCTGCTGGTAGAGTTCGAAACCGACTTCCTTGATATGGCCGGACTGCTCTTCGCCAAGCAGGTTCCCTGCCCCGCGAATGTCGAGGTCGTGGCTGGCGAGCTGGAAACCGGCCCCGAGTGTTTCCAGCGACTGCAGCACCTTCAGGCGCCGTTCGGCTGTTGCCGTCAGGGTCTTGTTGGCCGGCACGGTAAAGAGCGCATAGGCCCGCGTCTTGGAGCGGCCGACGCGGCCGCGCAGCTGGTAGAGCTGCGCCAGACCGAACATGTCGGCCCGGTGCACGATCAGCGTGTTGGCCGTCGGAATATCGAGCCCCGATTCGACAATCGTGGTCGACAGGAGAACGTTGTACTTGCCTTCATAAAAGGCATTCATCACGTCTTCCAGCTCGCCGGGTGGCATCTGGCCATGTGCGACCGCCACCTTCAGCTCCGGCACCTGCTCTTCCAGAAATTCCCGCCGCTCGGCGAGATCGGACAGGCGCGGACAGACATAAAAGCTCTGCCCGCCGCGATAATGCTCGCGCAGCAACGCTTCTCGCACCACCAGCGGGTCAAAGGGCGAGACAAACGTGCGCACAGCCAGCCGGTCCACCGGCGGTGTTGCGATCAGCGACAGCTCGCGAACGCCCGTCAGGGCGAGCTGCAAGGTCCGCGGGATCGGAGTGGCCGACAGGGTCAGCACATGGACATCCGACTTCAGTTCCTTCAGCCGCTCCTTGTGCTTGACGCCGAAATGCTGCTCTTCGTCGATGATCAGCAGGCCGAGATCCCGGAATTCGATGGATTTGCCAAGCAGCGCATGCGTGCCGACAACAATGTCGACCGAACCATCGGCAATGCCCTTTTTGGTCTGGGTCAGTTGCCGGGCCGGCACCAGCCGGGAAGCATGGGCAACATTGATCGGCAGGCCGTGAAAACGCTCGGAAAAGGTCCGGAAATGCTGGCGCGCCAGAAGGGTCGTCGGCACCACCACGGCAACCTGGCGGCCGGACATCGCAGCAATGAAGGCGGCCCGAAGCGCCACTTCCGTCTTGCCGAAGCCGACATCGCCGCACACCAGCCGGTCCATCGGACGGCCGGCAGCCAGATCGTCGAAGACGGCATCGATGGCGGTGAGCTGGTCGTCGGTTTCCTCGTACGGAAAACGGGTCGCGAATTCATCGTAGACCCCTTCCGGGGTCTCCACCACTGGCGCCGTCTTGAGCGCCCGTTCCGCCGCAGTCTTGATCAACCCGTCGGCAATCTCGAGGATGCGTTTCTTGAGTTTGGCCTTGCGCGCCTGCCAGGCGCCGCCGCCCAGCTTGTCGAGCTGCGCTTCCTGGTCTTCCGACCCATAGCGCGACAAAAGCTCGATATTCTCGACCGGCAGGTAGAGCTTGTCACCGCCCGCATATTGCAGTTCCAGACAATCATGCGGGGCGCCGACTGCCTCGATGGTCTTCAGGCCGATGAAACGGCCGATACCATGTTCGACATGGACAACAAGGTCGCCTTCCGACAGGCCGGTCGCCTCGGTGATGACATTGGCGCCCTTGGCCTTGCGGCGCGACTTGCGCACCAGCCGGTCCCCCAGGATGTCCTGCTCGCCGACAAAGGCGATGTCCTTCAGTTCGAACCCGTGTTCGATGCCGAGAATGCAAAGGGCCGTGGTCTTGGCAGGCAGATCAGAAATCTGGGCCAGGGTTTCGACTTCCTGTACCGCGCCAAGACCATGATCACCCAGGATCTGGCCAAGCCGGTCGCGGGAGCCTTCCGACCAACAGGCGATTACCGTGCGCTTGCCGTTCTTCTGCAGTTCCCGGACATGGGTCGTCAGGGCATCGAAGATATTGACATCGCCAGCGGCCCGTTCAGCGGCAAAGCTGCGCCCCTGCCGGCCTTCCAGTTCAATGATGGTCTTGCCGCTGCCCGGTGGCGGCGTGAACGGGTCGAGCGCAGCGGTGGCCCGGTCAGCGACAGCCGCCGTCCATTCTCCTTCGGAGAGATAGAGGCTTGCCGGCTCGACCGGCATGTAAGGGACGTTGCCGGCGCCCGTGCCCATTTCGCGCGCTTCCTGACGCGCCTGGTAATACTCCTGAACCTGCTCGGAACGTTCACGCACCGCGTCCGCGGCGCTCGCATCCAGCACCACCGGTGTCTCGCCGATATAGTCGAACAGTGTTTCAAGCCGTTCGTGGAACAGGGGCAGCCAGTGTTCCATCCCCGCATAACGGCGACCGTCGCTGATCGACTGATAAAGCACGTCTTCGCGGCTGGCGGCGCCAAAACTGGCCAGGTAGGAGCGGCGGAAGCGTGAAATGGCCTCTTCCGACAAGACCACTTCGCTCATCGGCACAAGGTCGAGCCGCTTGAGCTGCTTTGACGTGCGCTGTGTCTCCGCATTGAACGAGCGGATCGATTCCAAAGTGTCGCCAAAGAAATCGAGCCGAACCGGTTCTTCCGATCCGGGCGCAAACAGGTCGACGATGCCGCCGCGCACAGCATATTCCCCGGTCTCGCGAACCGTCGGGGTTCGAGAAAACCCGTTGCGCTCCATCCAGCCGGAAATCGCTTCCATGTCCACCTGATTGCCCGGCGCCATGGAAAAGGTCTGGTCTGCCATGAAGGACCGTTCAGGCATGCGCTGGAGGGCGGCATTCAGGGTTGTCAGCAAAACGGTCTTCCGGCCGGGCTTGATCCCGCGCGCAAGCTGCCCGAGCGCCAGCAGTCTCCGCGCGCTGATGGCCGTATTGGGAGACACCCGGTCATAGGGCAGACAGTCCCAGGCGGGAAGCTGAAGCACATCTACGGTTGGATCGAAAAAACCGAGCGCTTCGGTGATCATCGCCATGCGGGTCGCGTCACGGGCGATAAACACAAGCGACAGGCCATCTTCATTGCTCTCGCGCAGCAAACGCGCCAGCGCAAAGCTTTCAGCCCCGTCCGGCACGCCGGCAAGCGTGACGTTGGCGCGGTCTTTCAGCAGCCTGTCAAACACAGCTTCAGTCCTTGAATGTTATCGTGTGAACCCGGCTGGCCCGGTAGCTTCGTGATAGGCAATGATCCGGCGATAGAGCGGCCCGTCCCATTCCTGCGGCAACGGCTTGCGGCCGGTCATCCAGGCGTAGAGATCCTGGTCATGCGCCGTCAAAAGATGTTCCAGTTCTAGCAGCTCATCTTCGCCCAGCCCGTCGATTTCGGCGTCGGCGAAACCACCGAGCAGCAGATCCATTTCCTTCATGCCACGGTGCCAGCAGCGGAACAGGATCTTCTTGCGTCTTGTGTCTCGTTCACCCTCAGGGGCACTGTCTTGGGAACCGGGCTTGTCGGACATGGAGGGCCTATTTGCAATTGCAGGCGCGGGCGAGACCCGCTTTGAAGGACCCTCACCGCACCGGATTTCATGATTTCGTAGCGGATATATAGCGGCAGTCAGACGGCTTGTCAGCGCCTTAGTTCACAGATTGTTCTATTTGTTTGCACTGGGCTCCGGCTTCGTGGCAGAACAGATGCACTTGTCCTTTGAACACCCGCTGATCCCGATAGGTAGACCTGCCAAGAATGCGTCCCCCGGTTCTCGATCCCCTGTTTGCGCCAGTCTCGACATTGCCCGGTATCGGGCCCAAAATTGCCAAGCTGGTTTCCGGACTGGTCGGCGCGCAGCCGGATCGCGATGCGACGGTCGCCGACCTGTTGTTTCATATCCCGCACAGCCTGATCGACCGGCGCCACCGGCCGGGGATTGCCTATTCGGAAAATGGTGACATCGTTACCCTGGATGTCATCATTGGCCGCCACCAGGCCCCGCCCCGGCACTCCAAGGCGCCCTACAAGATCAGTGCCCATGACGACACCGGGCAGATCAGCTTCGTCTTCTTTCATCCGCGCCGGGACTGGCTGGAAAAGACCTTTCCGGAAGGAGAAAGACGGATTGTCTCCGGCAAGGTCGAATGGTTCAACGACCGGCCACAGATGGTCCATCCGGACTATTCCCTGAAACCGGAAGAAGCGGCCGAGATGCCCGCGATCGAACCGGTCTACCCTCTGACCGGTGGTCTTGCGGCCAAGACCCTGCAAAAGGCTGTCCGGGCTGCGGTCGAGCGGCTGCCGAACTTGCCCGAATGGCTGGATGATGCCTATCTGCGCCAGAACAGCTGGCCGGATTTCACCGAGGCCCTGACGACGCTTCACGCACCGAAGGAACAGCAGGACATCGACCCGGCTTCGCCCTTCATGCAACGCCTGGCCTATGACGAACTTCTGGCCAGCCAGCTGGCGCTCGCCATGGTCCGAGCGCATATGAGAACCCTTGGCGGCGTGGCCCGACAGCCGAAAGGCGATCTGCAGCGGGCAGTGATCGGTGCCTTGCCCTTCCAGCTGACCGGCAGTCAGTCCAGGGCGATCGAGGAAATCAACGAGGACCTCGCCAAACCGGTGCGCATGCTGCGCCTGTTGCAGGGCGACGTCGGCGCCGGCAAGACGGTGGTCGCACTTGCCGCGCTCGCCCAGGTCATCGAGACAGGTGCCCAGGGCGGACTGATGGCGCCGACGGAAATCCTGGCGCGCCAGCACTATGCGTCCATGAAGCCGCTTTGTGACAAGGCCGGCATTCGACTTGCCCTGATGACCGGCAAGGACAGTCAGAAGGAACGCCGCAACCGGCAGGAGCAACTGGATGCGGGCGACATCGACCTGGTGGTCGGCACTCACGCCCTCTTCCAGGGCAGCGTCACTTTCAGGAATCTTGGCATGGTCGTTGTCGACGAACAGCATCGCTTCGGTGTTCACCAGCGGCTGGCGCTCTCGTCCAAGGGCCAGGGCGTCGATGTGCTGGTGATGACAGCCACCCCGATCCCGCGCACGCTGGTCCTTACCGGCTTCGGCGATATGGATGTCTCACGCCTCACTGACAAGCCCGCTGGCCGCAAACCGATCACAACAGTGTCCGTCTCACTCGACCGGCTGGACGAGATCATTTCCCGGGTCGGCGCAGCGATTGCAGACGGACAGAAAGTCTACTGGGTCTGCCCTCTGGTGGAGGAATCGGAAAAGATCGACCTGGCGGCCGTCGAAGACCGTCACCGGGTGCTGGAACACGCGCTCCGGCAAAAGGTGTCGTTGGTCCATGGCCGCATGAATGCTGACGAAAAAGACGCCGCCATGGCGGATTTCAAGTCCGGCGTCACCCGCGTTCTGGTGGCAACCACCGTGATTGAAGTCGGTGTCGATGTTCCCGATGCCACAATCATCGTCATCGAGCATGCCGAGCGCTTCGGCCTGGCCCAGCTGCACCAGCTGCGCGGACGGGTCGGACGCGGCGACAAGCCGTCTTCCTGTGTCCTGCTTTACAAGGGGCCGCTCGGCGAGACAGCCGGCGCCCGCCTCAACATCATGCGCGAGACCAATGACGGCTTCCTGATCGCCGAGGAAGACCTGAAGCTGCGCGGCGGCGGTGAAATCCTGGGCACGCGCCAGTCCGGCACGCCGGGGTTCCGGATCGCCCGGGCCGATGAGCATGCCGATCTGATGGAAGTCGCCCGGGACGACGCCCGACTGATTCTGGAGAAAGATCCGGATCTTGAGACGGATCGAGGTCAGGCCCTCCGCTGCCTGCTCTATCTGTTCGGCCGGGATGCGGCGATCCGGCTGCTAAGGGCGGGTTGATCTCCCTGCCATAAGAATGGAAGGATCAGTCAACCGGATGATCATGAGATGGTTTTGATTTCAACGGATGAAGCCCGGTCGATTGCACAACGGCAGATTGACCGTTGGAACCTTGAGCACAGGCTGCAAGCAGAACGACTGGATTTCAACTGGATTGAAATTTCCCTCTATCAGGCGCCCATTGCGGAAGGCAAATACGGCTGGGTCTTCGCTTATCAAAGTGTCGACTATCTCAAGTCCGGCCATTTCAGCGATATGCTTGCCGGCAACGCACCGCTTCTCGTCGAACGAACTTCGGGAAAACTGATCGAACTGGGAACGGCATATTCCGTTGAAACCTACGTCGAAAACCTGGAAAAGCGCGGCGATCCAAACAGCTTTGACGATGCCGCTTGTTAAGCAGACCGTTCCTAGATTTGTTCGCAACCTTCAGCTTGCATTCAGTACCGGAAACGCCTCAGGCGTCCTCGCGCTTGCGGATCTTGTCGAGCTTTTCCGGTTCGGCAATGACGTCTTCCAGGATCTCCGGCAGATCCGGACTGACAAGACCGGCCGAAATGACCAGTTTTGCGGCGTCCTCGACCCCCATGTTGAGTTCGATCACGTCTTCTTTCGGCACGAACAACAGGAACCCCGAGGTCGGGTTCGGAGTCGTCGGCAGGAACACGGACACGGTTTCGGCGCTGTCCCGGAGCCGTCTGGCGACCTCGCCTTTCGTCTCCGTGGAAATGAACACAATCGCCCAAAGGCCCTTGCGTGGATATTCGATCAGTGCAGCCTTGGTGAAACTGTTGCCACGCTCATCAAGCACTGTCTCAAAAATTTGCTTCAAGCCACTGTAAATATTACGAACAAGCGGCATCCGGCCGACAAGGTTTTCACCAAACGTGATCAGGCTTCGGCCAAGGAAATTCGCCGCCAGGAAACCGACGACCGTGAGAACGAGAATGGCAACGATCAGGCCGAACCCCGGCACGGAGAACGGCAGATAGGTCTCCGGATTGTAGACTTTCGGCACAAACGGCTTCACCCAGCCATCCACCCATTTGATGAAGGTCCAGGTCAACCAAAGCGTGATCCCGATCGGGCCGGTGATCACCAGACCTGTCAGGAAGTAGTTGCGCAGACGAGTTGCCGCACCTGGCCGGTGAGGAGCTATCTTGTGCGTATCATCTGTTTTATGTTTATGCCGGCTCATGGGCGACACCTGCTTGAAGTCCCTATTGGCGCTCGTCTTTTATACGATCCCGCTCTAGATAAGCATCTTTATCGCAGCGCGGTATCCTACGCTCGATTAATTTTTTGGCGATCAACCCCTAATTTGCCGATTCCGGAGGCAATATTGCGTCGAACCACGTTCAAAATTCTGGGAACAGGCTGTGTCGGGCTTGGTCTGGTGGGAGCATTCCTTCCGCTTTTGCCAAGCACGATCTTTTTCATCCTTGCAGCTGGCTGCTTTGCCCGCTCCTCGCCAGCCCTTGAAGCGCGTATTCTGAACCATCCGGTTTTCGGTCCCCCGGTCATTGCCTGGCGGGAACACGGAGCGATTGGCAAGAAGTCCAAAACCTTGGCCGTTGCAGGCATGGCCTTTGGCTACGGCGTGTTTCTTTTTACCAGCCAGCCGGCCCTCTGGCTCGGCCTGGGCGTCGGCCTGTTCATCGCCGGCTGCGCCGCCTATGTTCTGAGCCGGCCGGGCGTCCCGAAAAAACCGGCTGCCGAGACCTGCCCGAACAGGCTCTGACATCACAGATCCGGTATCAGCCTCTTGCCCATGGGAACGGCGGCTTCCTCTGCATATCCCAGCCCCTCGTAGAACCCTTTCACCGCTTCGTTGCCGCGCCGGACGAACAGATTGATCTTGGGGCAGCCGAGCTCCTTGAGATAGGCCTCGCAGTGGGCCATGAGCTGTTTGCCATAGCCCTCCGCCTGATGAGCCGGATCGATGCTGAGATAGTAAATGGAGCCGCGGTGTCCGTCGTGGCTGACCATGACGGACCCGATAAGCGTCTCGTCCGCTCCCAGGAGCAGAAAAAACGCACCATTCTCGTCCGTCAGCTTGCGGTCGATATCCTTGTCCGGATCATTCCACGGCCGCGTCAAGCCGCAGGCCTGCCAGAGTGCAATCACCTGGCCGCGAAACCTCTCTTCAAACGGAACGATGTTCAGTGGGTCTGAATGTGCCATGCCTATTCCACCGTCACCGACTTGGCGAGATTGCGCGGCTGATCGACATCCGTGCCCATGAAAACCGCCGTATGATAAGCTATCAGCTGAACCGGCAGTGCGTAGATGATCGGCGCTACAATATCGGACATGTTCGGCAGGATCACCGTGTTTTCGGCGGCATTCCCGCACTCGGAGGCACCGCGCTCATCCGTGATCAACACGATGCGTCCTCCGCGTGCTGCCACTTCCTGCATGTTGGAAACGGTTTTTTCGTAGATGGCATCATAGGGCGCGATGACAAAGACCGGCATGTTCTCGTCGATCAGCGCGATCGGACCATGCTTGAGCTCACCCGCCGCATAGCCTTCCGCATGAATGTAGGACAATTCCTTCAGCTTCAAGGCGCCTTCCAGCGCAAGCGGAAAGTTCGTCGCCCGGCCGAGATAAAGCGCGTTGCTGGCTTTTGAAAGCGGTTGCGACAGCTTTTCGATGTCGGCTTCTGAGGCCAATGCCTTCAGCGCCAGGCTGGGCACTTCGGTCAGTTCGGCCACCAGCGCCTTTTCCTGTTCAAGGCTAAGGAAACCGCGTTCGCGGCCGGCCTGCAGCGCGAGAGCCGCCAGAACGGCCAGCTGGCAAGTGAACGCCTTGGTGGAGGCGACCCCGATTTCCGGCCCTGCGATGGTCGGAAACACCCGATCGGCTTCGCGCGCAATCGTGCTCTCCGGCACGTTGACGATAGCGCCGATGGTGGCACCATGCTCCTTGCAATAACGCAGCGATGCGAGCGTGTCGGCCGTTTCACCCGATTGCGATATGAAAAGCGCGGCATCATGAGCACTGACGGGCGTTTCGCGGTACCGGAACTCGCTCGCAATGTCGATTTCCACCGGAAGACGGGCATATTTTTCAAACCAGTACTTGGCGACCAGCCCCGCCAGGTAGGCCGTGCCACAGGCAGTGACAATCAGCCGGTTCAGATCCTGGAACCGCAAAGCATCCGCGCCCGCCACATTGGCCTGGTTCGTTGTATAGTCGAAATATCGCGACAGCGTGTGGCCGAGAACTTCAGGCTGCTCATGGATTTCCTTGGCCATGAAATGCTTGTAGTTGCCCTTGTCCATCAGGCTCGAGATCACGGAGGATCTGGCTTCAGGACGCGACACGGGCTGGTTGTCTCGGTCAAAGATGCTGACGCCGGATCTTGTGAGGACGGCCCAATCGCCTTCTTCCAGATAGGTGATCCGGTCGGTAAAGGGCGACAGCGCAATCGCATCGGATCCAAAGAACATTTCCCCGTCGCCATGGCCGATCGCCAGCGGAGAGCCCTTGCGTGCGCCGATCAGCAGATCGTCTTCACCGCCGAACAGGATCGCCAAGGCGAATGCCCCCTTGAGGCGCGGCAGCACTTCTGAAACGGCTTCCTGAGCGGACTTGCCCTTGGCAATCGCCAGATTGATCAGATGAGCGACAACTTCCGTGTCTGTCTCGGTATCAAGCACGGCCCCGGCAGCAACGATCTCTTCGCGCAGCTCCAGATAGTTTTCGATAATGCCATTGTGGACAACGGCGACGGAGCCCGCCAGATGCGGGTGCGCGTTCGAAACGGTAGGGGCACCGTGCGTCGCCCATCTTGTGTGGCCGATGCCGCTTGTTCCCGCCAGGGGCGATGCTTCAAGCGCCGCTTCCAGATTGCGCAATTTGCCCTCAGCCCTGCGGCGCACGATCTTTCCGTCCACAAGAGTGGCAACACCCGCGGAATCATAGCCGCGATATTCAAGGCGCTTCAGCGAATCCACAATTCTGGGCGCAACGTCTGCCTGGCCCAAAACACCTACGATGCCACACATGCAAAATTCCTTTGAATTAACAGCGCCCGAAACAGGACCGCATTGCTTTAGACGACTGTGGCGCCCAAGCTGAAATCAAACCCTGTTTCAGAAAATGACAAGGGCAAGATCCTTTAGGATTTTGCGTCCTTTGCGGCCTGCAGGCGCGCACGCAACTGTTTCGCCTTGCCTTCCTTGACCGTCTGCCGGGCCCGGCCGAACGCCATGGAATCCTTCAGCACGTCTTCGGTAATGACGCTGCCGGCCGCAACAAAAGACGCATTGCCGAGCTTTACGGGTGCCACCAGCGTAGAATTTGAACCGACAAAGCTGCCGGCGCCGATTTCTGTACGGTATTTCAGGTAACCGTCGTAATTGCAGGTAATCGTGCCGGCGCCGATGTTCGACTTGGACCCAACACTGGCATCTCCGATGTAACTGAGATGGTTGGCCTTGGCCCCTGCACCAAAGGTTGCGTTTTTGACCTCGACGAAATTTCCGACTTTCGTATCGGTGCCCAGAACCGTGCCGGGCCGCAAACGCGCATAGGGTCCGACCACGCTGCCTTCGCCGACCTGAGCCCCCTCCAGATGGCTGAAGGCGCGAATGCGCGCGCCCTTCGCGACCTGGACCCCCGGGCCGAAGACCACGTTCTGTTCCACCGTCACATCGACGGACAATTTCGTATCATGCGAGAAATAGACGGTGGACGGAGCAAGCAGGGTACAGCCGTTTTCAAGGGCGTTCCTGCGTTGCAGCGCCTGAAAGTCTGCTTCGCAGGAAGCAAGTTGTGCCCGTGTATTGATGCCCTGGGTCTCGATTTCCGTTCCTTTCACAGCAACAACCTTCAGGCCGTTCCGGTTGGCTATCTCGACGGCGTCGGTCAGATAATACTCACCCTTGGCATTGTCGTTGCTGATGGCCTGCAAAAGGCCGAGCGCGTGCTTACCGGAAAATCCCATGATGCCGGAATTGCAGTAGGTAATCTTGCGCTCTTCGTCACTGGCGTCCTTTTCTTCCCGGATCGCCATCAGTCGCCCGTTTTCAATCAGCAGCCGCCCATATCCGTGCGGGCGGCGGGTCTCGAATCCGAGAACGGCAAGATCAGCCCCGTTTTCAAGGGCTTTGCGGACGCGGCTCACGGTTCCCGCGCTCACGAGGGGCGTATCGCCAAACAGCACGAGGACATCGTCTGCCTCAAACTCCAGCGCCGGTTTCGCCGCCAGCGCGGCATGCGCGGTTCCAAGACGTTCTGACTGGACGTAGCACCGGGCCGATGGTGCCAACTTATAGACCAGCTGTTCCAGCTCCGGCATGCCGGGACCGGTCACAACCGAGATTCGCTCCGAGCCGGCTGTCGAAAGTGCCTTGATGACGTGACCGACCAGCGGCAGTCCCCCGATTTCATGCATCACTTTGGGAAGATCGGACTTCATGCGTGTTCCAAGCCCTGCGGCCAGAACGATCGAAAGGCAGGAACGGGTCGTCATCAAAGATCCATTGTCAATTATCCGAGCGTCAGCGACGCAAATTCGCTCCTATATGCCCCGATCCACAGAACATTGAAAGATCTGACTGAGTCTGCGTAGGGGTTTGCGTTTCGTTAACCATAATGACGCCCTGATAGGCTATTGTCTCAAAGATTCGAAATCAGGCACGGGAACAAGACGTTTTGACTAGGCGGCCGCCGCAAAAGCCCATTCGGGAAGTTGTTCGCGAGACCTTTACGGCCCCGCGCGTCGGACTGCTTTCCTGGGCGTTTGCCGCAGTCACCATGGGTACGGTCGGGCTCGCGTCCTACCAGTTCAGCTATGCGCCGACGGGATTTCCCACATCAACGGCGACAGCTGGCCTTAGACTGCCACCGGCTGGCGATGTTGAAACGACCGCGTCCATTTCCACTGCCTCAAGGCCCGGGCAACTTCCCGCGGTGGAAGTGATGCACCTGCCGAAACAGGGCACTCCTGCTGCAAGGTCTGACCTCAGTCAGGCCCAGATGGACGTTCTCCAGCGGGAAATTGTCGGCTTGCGGCGAAGGCTCAGCGCCTTGTCAGAGCAAAACCTCACCTATTCCCGCCGTATCGCGGCCCTGGAGAAACAGGTGGCGGTGGCGAAACTCTCCGGGCAGTCAGGTCCGATCATTCCCGATGACACATCCGCCGAACCGGGACCTGGCGTTGTGATCACCAAGGCTCCCGTTGAAACGAAGCCTGAAAACGCTGCATCTCCCGGAAATGACGGACCCGAAGTGGCTGAGGGTCAGGACCAGGTGGAAAATCCAGCGGGTCTCCAGCCCCGCCTGACTTTCTCCGAAACCGCAGACACCAAGTCACCTCCGCGCCTGATCAGCATCTATCGCAACGAGCCAGCGCCTGATTCTGAAACCGCGATTTCAATCAATCCGGAGGAACCGGTGCGAATCGTCGAACTGTCCCCCCGGACCGTGCCCCAGGTGAGACTACCTGAAGCGACGGATGCGCCAGTCATCACCGGTTCCATTCCGAAGGCAAGTGCCCCCGTCGAGGTGGAGGTTTTCGACGCCACCCCGACGCAAACAACCCTTCGCCCGAAGATTATCACCCCTTCGAGCCCGGCCGGACGTTTGCGCGGCGGTGGTGACAGCCAGCTCAAACGCAGCGATTTTGGCGCAATCATCGGCCATTATCGAACGTCGGCAGGAGCGGCCAAGGCCTGGGCAGATTTCAAGACCCAGAACGAAGAACGCATGCGGGATCTGCGCCCGCTCCTGATGCAGCGACAAGCCGCAGAAGGCGGCATCGCCCTCATGGTTGGCCCCTTTGCCAACGCGGCGGATGCTGCGGTTGCCTGCCTGCATCTGCTGGATGTGACTGAACTCTGCCATCCGGCGCTTTACGCAGGCGATCCCCTGGTCACCGCCGCTGAATTTCGCGACAGCGCATTCTGAATGACCAATCAAGACAAAGCAGATCTTCTCGATTGAACGTCGGCAATCAGCCTATGTATTGAAATGCCGGGAAAGTTTCCAGGAGCCAATAGGACAGAATCGCCATCTGACCTGTTAGGAACATGACCCCTGTCAGCACCAGAACACCCCCCATGGCCTTTTCAACTGCGCCCATATGTTTTCGGAACCGCTTCATGAAATTCAGGAACGGCCCGGCAAAGAGCGATGCAATCAGAAACGGGATACCCAGACCGAGTGCGTAGGCACTCAACATTAACGCCCCCTGCCCGACCGTATCTTTCGCGGCGGCGACAGACAGAATCCCTGCCAGGACCGGGCCGATACAGGGTGTCCATCCAAACCCGAAGGCAAGTCCCATGACATAGGCCCCGAGTGGTCCAGCCGGTTTGTTGGCGACGTGAAACCGTGCTTCCCGGTAAAGGAAACCGATCCTGAACACACCCAGGAAATGCAGTCCCATGATGATGATGACCGCGCCGGCTATATAGCCGAGATAGTCGAGATACTGGCGAATGAATTGCCCGAGCAGACTGGCCGTGGCGCCCAGCAGCACAAACACGGTCGAAAAGCCCAACACGAACACCAAGGAGGTCAGAAACACCCGCTTCGCAGCAGCTCTGTTGTCCTCAGAATCGTCTGCAACCTCTTCCAGGGAAACTCCGGCCATGTAACCCAGGTAAGGCGGAACAAGCGGCAATACGCATGGCGACAGGAAGGAGGCAACTCCGGCCGAAACCGCAATCGCAATTGTCGTGGTATCCTGGATCATGTTTTCCGGTCTCTGATTTCGCTTCCGGCCATGACCGGTTTTCGGGCTACCTGTTTAGTCCCAACCAGCCATGTGACAAAGACAAAAGCCGCTCACCTTTTGGAGAGCTTGGACAAACATGGGTCTACTTTTGGCCGTTTGCCTTGTCTTCGGTCAAAATGCCGCGCTCCAGGAAGAAGTCCTTCGCCCCGGGGTGAATGGGCGCTGCCATGTCGCCACTGGCCATATCCTCCAGCTTCAAGCCATTCAACGCCGGGTGCAGTTTCTGAAAGCTCTCGAAGTTGTCCACAAGTGCCGTGAGCATCGTCGCGACAATGTCATCCGGCATTCGGGCCGACGTGACGAATGTGGCCACAGCACCATAGGACTGGACGGGCTCCTTCAGGCCATACAGTCCAGCCGGAATGTCGGCTGGCATATAATAGGGCGCATCCTGCAGAAGCCCGTCGACCGCCACTTCGTCAACGCCAAAGACTCGCGCATCACATTTCTGTTGCGTTTCCTCGATCAATCCCGCTGGATGGCCGATTAGGGCGAAATAGGCGTCAATCTCGCCTTCACACAGTGCCTCGGCGAGTTCAGACGTCCCGAGTTCGGAGAAATGTGCGCGATCGCCTGCGCTCCAGTCGAGATACCCGACCAGGGTCTTCCAGGATGCAGCCGAGCCGGACCCCGCTGCACCAATATTGACGCGAGCCCCTTTCAGGTCATTGACGGAGTGATAGCTGCTCTCCTGACGCACAACAATTGTGGCAACTTCCGAGTGGAGAGAGAAAATGGATCGCAAGTCGTCAAACGCCCCACGCTCTTCGAACACCGATGTTCCGAAATAGGCGTGGTGCTGCCAGTCGGACTGCACATAGCCGAAATCAATCTCACCGCGCCGGAGTTTCTCGATATTGGCAATGGAACCAAAGGTGGTTTCGACCGAACAGCGCACACCGTGTTCGGACCGACTGCGATTGACGATTTTGCAGGTCGCTCCGCCGGAGGGGTAATAGACACCGGTGACACCACCGGTTCCGATCGTGACAAACCTTTGTTCGGCTGCAGCAGCTGTTGGTTGGACGAAGATACCAGGGAATATGGCCAACAGTGTTGAGGCGAGTATCAATCCGCCCGCTGCTGTCACCCGATCTCTCAAGTGCCATGCGCAAAGGCAACCCATGTTGGTCAACGATGTGAGCAAGATGATATGCGCTCCCTCAGGCTGTGCTGACACTCCCACGTTACCTAAGGGATAGCAAACACGCCCCGTGTTGACCAGCGCGCGGACAACCACACGAAAAACCCTGAAGCGATTGTGATGAAGCACCACATTAGGACCGATGTAAGGTTTGGCTGTGTGGGTGGCAGGTAGAAGAACCGGGAATCAAAAAAGGCGCCAAAGCGCCACTTGAAAACAGACGACAGAATATGCTCCGGCCCCCAACCCCAAGACCGGTCATATCCAGACAGAGTTAGTTGGTGCGCCCTCCCCGGATCACTTCGAAAAGCTTGCCTTTCAGCTCATCGACTTCTTCGCCATCCCGGAGCCCCTGACGCCACTGATCGAGAATCAATCTCAATCCGAGTGTTTCACGACTGTGCGGCAAGTCGCCAACGAACGCGGCGAAAAACGCGTCCAGACGCTCCCGGTCAATCAAGCCCTGGTCGATCAGTCCGTGAATAAGGGTCATCGTGGCAGCGATGTGTCCCTTCACGAAATCGAACTCAACGGAGTTCGTGTGTGTATCGATTGTTGTAGTATGCATGTAACCTCTCATGTACCAGATAACGTTACATCACAATGCTTTATTGCGCTACCTGACAGTTTTTGCAGGAGAATGATCTTTATTTTCTTAAAAATGTACCTTCTTGATTAGCGGTCAAACAATATCTTCAAATAGTACTTGGCAATACTGTCGTTCGGTATTTTATTATTAATGCTTCTACACCGAAACCGAGGTTTCGGAACAATTTCCAGCTCGCCGCTACGTCAACCAGCCACAACCTCGGGAGTTTTTCCGAGCCTGTTGAAAAAATACATTTTGCCTCTTGCAATCAAATCAGTGTCGGCCTAAACACACGCCACCAACGCGGCGGCGGCGCCAACAACGCAAGCCACCTGCACCGGAAATTGGTGAGAGCCGATAGCTCAGCTGGTAGAGCAACTGACTTTTAATCAGTAGGTCCAGGGTTCGAACCCCTGTCGGCTCACCAAACTTCCGAAGAAAAACAATCCCTCATACTGATGACAGAACCCGGAAACTGACAAATTCTCTGTCTTGGGTTCCCAAATGGGTTCCGGCGGCAAATGACTGTTGGCCACTAGTCACCCTTTCCGTTCGAATTCAGCGCTTCAAACTGGCAAGACAATGCGGGTTGCGGTTGAAGCGACGTTGCGCGAAACCACGGTAGAGACGATCCGCCAAGGTGTAGATGCCTGGCAACGCCCCGACACGCGCCAGGAGTGACCACCCGGCAAACTGCCGCCAAAGCGTGATAAACGCGTCAACGCCCGTCCGAAGCACACCAGTTTCGTCACGGACGCGCATGTATAGAAGCGCATCAGACTGGCTCAAACCGGTGTCCGCAAGCAAGGATGGCGCATTGGCAATATCGTGCCAGACGATCGGCCGTTTCGGCTTGCGTTTCTTGAAATAGCCGATCTCACGGGAACAGAGCCCGCATTTGCCATCGTAATAGACCGTGATCATGGAACCCTTCCGTCATGTGCCGACAGGTTTACGGCTGATGGAGTGACCCGGATTAATGTCCGCGAACTCTGATACGGCAGAAGCTTACCGGTCCATTGACGCCTGGCCGGTCTGATCACTTGCAAACACCTCACAAAAGCAAAACGGCCAGAGCTTGCGCTCTGGCCATTCCGTTTTGGATGTCGCTGCCGCGGCCCTTTAGGTAGCCGCAGCGGGCTCTGTTGGTCCCTCAGGCCCCTGATCGTCCTTGCCGCCGCCAAACCAGCCCTTGACGGTCTCGCGCGTCGCCTGCAGGCAGACATAGAGGATCGGGATCATCATAACGCCGACAACTGTCGCAAAAAGCATCCCACCGAATACTGCGAAGCCGATGGCCTTCTGGCTGGCTGCGCCGGCACTGGAGGCGGTCATCAGCGGCACCACGCCCAGCAGGAACGACAGCGCCGTCATCATCACCGCGCGGAAACGCAGATGGGCGGCTTCAACGGCTGCATCGCGGATTGATTTGCCGCTGCTACGCTGCTCCATGGCAAATTCCACGATCAAAATGGCGTTTTTCGCCCCCATCCCGACCAGCATGATCATCCCGATCTGGGTGTAGAGGTTGACATCACCGCCGGTCACGAACACCGCCACGAGTGCCCCCATGATAGCGAAGGACACCGACATCAGGATCGCCACCGGCATGGTCCAGCTTTCATACTGGGCGACCAGGAACAGGTAGGTGAACAGGATCGACAGCAACAGGATGAACATGACGATGTTGCCGGAATCGAGCTGCTGCTGGGCCGTTCCCGTCCATTCAAAGGAATAGCCCGGCGGCAGTGCCTGCCTTGCGGCACCTTCCATCTCGTTGATCACCACGCCGGTGGATGCACCCGGCGCGGGGTCCCCCATGACGGCGGCGGCGCGGAACATGTTGTAGCGGGTCAGGATCTGAGGCCCGAGAACGTTCTCGGTGGTCAGGATGCTCCTAAGCGGCACCATCGTGCCATCCGTGGAGCGGACATAGAGACTGCCGATATCGTCAACCCGGTCGCGATATTTGCCCTCAGCCTGGATCATCACCTTGTAGACGCGGCCGAAAATGTTGAAATCGTTGATGTAATACGATCCCAGATAGGCCTGCAGCGTCGTGAAGACGTCGGCAACGTTGATACCGAGCGTCTTGGCTTTCTCGCGATCCAGATCAACAAACACCTGAGGGACATTCGCCCGGAAGGTTGAATAGGCTCGTCCGATATCCGCGCTCTGGTTAGCAGAATAAACCATCGAGCCAACCGCGGACGCCAGGTCCTGGGGCGTGCCATCACTCTGCTGAACCATCATCTGAACACCGCCGGTAGTGCCGAGGCCGGGGATTGGCGGCGGATTGAAGGCAATGATGTTCGCCCCTGGAATGGTGGAGAACTCCGCCCAGAACTTGGCCAGGATCGCGTTGATCCGAAGGTCTGGTTCTTGTCGCTCCGACCAGTTCGACATTGTGGCGATCACCAACGCAGCGTTGGACGAAGTTGCGCCATTCAGGATGGAATAGCCGTTGACGATGACGACGTTTTCCACGCCGGCGGTCTTGGAGGTGAGCTCCACAACCCGCTCCGTGACACTTTCGGTTCGCTGCAGCGAGGCACCGTCCGGAAGCTGAACATCGACCATCAGATAGCCCTGGTCTTCCGATGGCAGGAAGCCCTGGGGCAACGTCCCTCCAAGGGTCACGATGATGGCAACGGCGCCGCCAACGACGATAATACCGACGATCGCAACACGCACCAGCCGGCGCACAATCGCGGTATAGCCATTGCGGACCCCCGTGATGCCCCGGTCGAACAGCCCCATGATACCCTTGGGAGGGCCGGAGCGCGCCTTCAGGATCAGACCGCAGAGCGCCGGAGACAGGGTCAGGGCGTTGATGGAAGAAATCACCACGGAGACCGAGATGGTCACGGCGAACTGGGAATAGAGCCGGCCTGTAATGCCCGGCATGAAGATAGTCGGCACGAACACCGCGAGAAGCACCAGCGTGGTGGCAATCACCGGACTGGTGATCTGCTCCATCGCCTTCGCGGTCGCTTCCTTGGGCGGCAGGCCCTCGTCGGCAATGATGCGCTCGACGTTTTCAACGACGACAATCGCGTCATCCACCACGATGCCGATGGCAAGGACAAGCGCGAACAGCGAAATCGTGTTCAACGACATACCAAGTGCCAACAGAACGGCAAACGTGCCGATCAGCGATACGGGAATGGCCACCGTCGGAATGATGGTGGCACGCCAGTTGCCGAGGAAGATGAACACCACCGAGACCACCAGCAGGAAGGTCAGGAACAGGGTTGCGATCACATCGTCGAGCGAAGCCTGCACGAAGTCCGTGGTGTTGAACGGCACACCGTACGCCATGTCTTCCGGGAAGTTCTTGGAGAGTGTTTCCAGCCGTGCCAGGACGTTTTCGGAAACCTGGAGCGCGTTGGCGCCAGGCGCCTGATAGATCGCGAGAACCGTCGACGGTTTGCCGTTGAATTCACCCGAGGCGTTGTAGAACTGGGCCCCGAGTTCAACGCGGGCGACATCGCCTATCTTGACGACAGCACCGTCCTCGCCCGTTCTCAGGACGATCTGCTCGAACTCTTCCTTGGTCGACAGGCGCCCCTTGGCCTTGATCGTGTACTGGAACTGCTGGCCTTCCGGCACAGGCGGCGCACCGATCTGGCCCGCTGCTACCTGAATGTTCTGATCCTGAACGGCGCTGATGAAGTCCGAAGGCGTCATGCCAAGGCTGGTCAGGCGGTCCGGATCGAGCCAGATACGCATGCCATAGGCAAAGTCGGTCATCACATCCGCCCGGCCAACACCCTGCACACGCGCAAGCGCGTCTTTCAGGTTGATCGAGGCATAGTTGGACAGAAACACCGGATCATATGTGCCGTTCGGCGAATAGAGCGTGATAACCAGCAGCATGTTGGTGCTGGCCTTTTGCACGGTCACGCCGTTTGCCGTCACCTCGCTCGGCAGCTGGCTCGTCGCCTGACTGACCCGGTTCTGGGTGTTGACCGTGGCAATGTCCGGGTCGGTGCCGACCGCGAATGTCACATTCAGCGAGTAGTTGCCGCTGTCGTTACTGGTCGACTGCATGTAGAGCATGTCGTCGACGCCGTTGACCTGCCCCTCGATCGGGGCCGCAACCGTTTCTTCAAGAACTTCCGCGTTGGCGCCTGTATAGGTCGCCGACACGTTGACAACCGGCGGCGTGATGTTGGGGAACTGTTCAACCGGCAGCGACACGTAGCCGAGCAAGCCGGCAATCGTGATCACAATCGAAATGACCAGCGCGAATTTCGGCCGGTAGATAAAAAAGCGTGAAAACATTTAGCTTTGCTCCGCCGGCGTGGAGGCAAGGACAGGGGTCACTTCCACGCCGGGGCGCACTTTCTGCAGGCCTTCGACGATGACTTCCGTGCCTTCTTCCAGTCCCTTGGTGACGACAAAATTCGTTTCGACCTGCTGGCCGAGCTCAACATATTTCTGTTCGACTTTCTTGTCCGCCGTGATCGCCAGGGCAAACGAGCCCTGCTGATCGCGCTGGATCGCAGCCTGTGGCACGACGAGGGCGGTTTCCGACTTGGGCGCTTCCAGCACGACCGTCACATAGGTTCCGGCGAGCAACCTGGTATCGGCGTTCTCGAACTGTCCCCGGAAGGAGATGGTACCGGTGGTCGCATCGACCTGGTTGTCGATATAGACGATCTTGCCCTTTTCCTCGTAGGTCTGCCCATTCGGCAGCACCAGGCTCAGATCCGGCGATTCGTCCGGAGAAATATCGGCAGGGTTGATGCCGTGGGTCTTCACGGCATTGAGATACTCGGCCTCGCTGACGGAGAAATTGACATAGACCGGAGCCAGACGGATGAGTTTCGCCAGGGCGTCTGTGTTTGGTCCGACCACTTCACCGACGCTATAGGTCGTTTTGCCGATCTGGCCCGGGAATGGGGCCGAAATATCGGTATAGCTGAGATCAAGCTCGGCCTGCTGCAGCCCCGACTGGGCGGCCTCGACGGACGCTTCCGCCTGCTGCTTCTGCGCCAGCGTTGCTTCATAGGCGGCCTCGGAAACGTGCCCCTTTTCGAGCAGGTCCTTGTCGCGTTTCTCGTCGGCTGCTTTCAGAGCCGCGTCGGCCTTTGCACTGGCCAGATCCGCCTTGGCCTTGGTCAGCTGGGCTTCATATTGCGCCTTCTCGATCGTGAACAGGAGGGTGTCCTTTTTCACGACGGATCCGTCCGGAACGGCCTTGTCTTCCAGAAAACCGCTGACACGTGCGACCAGATCAACCTGATCCACCGCTGCGACCTGTCCAACGAAACGGGCACTTTGACGAACGTCCTGTGTGGTCACCTTGGCGACTGTCACCGAGGGTGGCGGCGCGGCGGGAGCTGCCTGTTTCTGACTGTCATCGGAACAACCGGCCAGGAAAGCCGAGGCAGCTGCAACAACTGCAAAAGAACGGGACTTCGGGGCAAAACGCAAAAAGGACATCTAGAAACTCCGCAGGCAAACCGCCGGATGAAGGCGCGAGGCCGGAGTTCACTATAAAAGGACTGGGCGATTCAACAAGTGGAGATTGCTGCAAGGCCGCGTGCGACCGGAAAAAATTCCTCAGCGTTTTCAAATAGGCTAGCCGGCTCACCAGAGCGACCGGAGCCATTGGAAACAGGCTCGGCGGGAAATCAGCCGGCAGGTGAAAGAATGAGAGTGAGCCCAAAGAGCTGTTCGGCCGGCACGATTTTCTTGTGGTCCAGCCCCTGGCATGCGATCTCGAGCGCGGCAATCTGCGGCAGATCGCCAGTCACCGACGATGCGGCTGTCTCGCCGACCAGTGCCTGATAGGCGTAAGGGGTCAGAACACGAATGTCTCCGCGCGCTGTCTCAAGCTCAAGACCAAGGCTGGTTGCCCGCATTTCCCGCTGCCCCGTGAAACCACCCAGGAATTCATGATGGTCCGAAGGATCGGCCGCGATCATGTAAACGGCCATCACGGAACTGGCCCCGTTGGCGTGACTTTGAAACGCAGGTTTCCAGAAGTTTTCCGGGAATTTGTTGTGACAGGTGAAATACCCAATGCCCGGGCTGAGATCATCGCCAACAAGTGTCAGGTCGAAGGCCACCTGGGCCGTACTACCATCCGCCAGATGCGCCGTTCTTTCAAAGGAGAACGGGTCGTAGAGATGCAGCCCGGCGCGATGAAAATCGGAGCGATCCCCGTCCGCGCCGGTACTATCCAGCACCAGCATGCTCGCCCCTTCCCGCGCCTTCAGGAAATCCCTGTTGAAGGCACCGAAGGAAAAGGCGTTTCCGGAAGTCTCGGAAATCTTCTCTGGTTCAGCGACACTCAAAAGTTCGATGAAAAACCGGTCCAGCTGGACAAGCCGATTGGCCGTTCCCCAGGGATGCCGGTTTTCCGGAGTGACGGTGAACCCGAGGTCTGAATAGGCCTGGCCCGCTTTCTCAAGATCTTTCACCGCGACAACGAGATGATCCAGTCCACGCACCATGGCCCTGTCCTTTTATTGGAGATTAGACCAGTCGGCTCTGCTGAACTGCAGCGCCGATGAACGAGGCAAACAGCGGATGCGGATCAAACGGCCGCGACTTCAGCTCCGGATGGTACTGGACGCCGACAAACCAGGGGTGGTCCGCGATTTCGACCGTTTCCGGCAAAACGCCGTCCGGGGAAGTACCGGCAAAGATCAGCCCGCAATCCTCCAGCTGTTCCCGATAGCCGATATTGACTTCGTACCGGTGCCGGTGGCGCTCCGAGATGCTGGTCGATCCGTAGATCTCTGCAATCTTGGAACCGGTCTTCAAGGCAGCCGGATAGGCCCCAAGCCGCATGGTACCGCCGAGATCACCGTCTACGTTGCGCACTTCCTTTTCATTGCCCTTGGTCCACTCGGTCATCAAGCCGACAACCGGCTCCTTGGCGGGGCCGAACTCGGTCGAGTTGGCCTCCGTGATGCCGGCAAGGTTTCGAGCGGCCTCCAGAACGGCCATCTGCATACCGAAGCAGATACCGAAATAGGGAATATTGCGAGTGCGCGCATAATGTGCCGCCGCTATCTTGCCTTCCGCACCACGCTCACCAAAGCCGCCAGGCACCAGAATGCCGTGCACGCCTTCCAGATAGGGACTCGGATCTTCCTTTTCGAAGGTCTCCGATTCGATCCACTCCAACTCCACCTTGACC
Organism: Roseibium sp.; assembly: GCF_965233565.1. Classification (GTDB taxonomy): domain Bacteria; phylum Pseudomonadota; class Alphaproteobacteria; order Rhizobiales; family Stappiaceae; genus Roseibium. The sequence continues at coordinate 214,719 of NZ_OZ247494.1, forward strand.
CTGTTGGCGATACCGCCATGGACGAGCGCCTCGATCAGGGATTTGTAGGCATCCTTCAAAACGGTGTACTTGCCGACAATGGCGATCTTGACCTCGCCTTCCGGATTGGCGACAGCCGCGGAAATGCCTTCCCAACGGTCGAGTGCCGGAGCCGGTGTGCCCTTGAGGCCAAACGCGGCCAGAACCTCATCGTCAAGGCCTTCCTTGTGATAGGCAATCGGCACATCATAGATCGACTTCACGTCATAGGCCGGGATCACGGCGCTTTCGCGTACGTTACAGAACAGCGACAGCTTTCGCTTTTCCGTTTCCGGGATCGGGCGGTCGCAGCGGATCATCAGGATATCCGGCTGAATGCCGATCGAACGCAGTTCCTTCACCGAGTGCTGCGTCGGCTTGGTCTTCATTTCGCCGGCGCTCGGGATATAGGGCATCAGGGTCAGATGCACATAGACCACATCGCCACGCGGCAGATCATTGCCAAGCTGGCGGATCGCCTCGAAGAAGGGCAGGCCTTCGATGTCACCGACCGTGCCGCCGATTTCGACGAGGACAAAATCGTAGTCTTCGTTGCCGTCGAGCACGAAGTTCTTGATCGCGTCGGTCACGTGCGGAATCACCTGAACGGTGCCGCCGAGATAATCGCCGCGCCGCTCCTTGGCGATGATGTTCTGATAGATCCTGCCGGTCGTGATGTTGTCCTGCTGATTGGCAGGACGACCGGTAAACCGCTCGTAGTGCCCCAGGTCCAGATCGGTCTCCGCACCGTCATCGGTGACGAAACACTCGCCGTGCTGATACGGGCTCATCGTGCCCGGATCGACATTGAGATAGGGATCGAGTTTACGAAGACGGACCTTGTATCCCCGCGCCTGGAGCAATGCGCCCAGAGCCGCAGAAGCAAGACCTTTACCAAGCGAGGAAACCACGCCGCCAGTGATGAAAATGTATCGCGCCATGGACCAATACCATATCCTTGCCGAGGGCGATTTGGCCACTCGGGAGTTGCGTTCTCAACACATAAAAATGCCCTGCGAAATCAGCCGCAGGGCATATGTCAGATGAAAGGGCCGTTTAGCCCGGACGGCCGCCTTACTGAGCGGCCGGGACCTGAGGTCCGGAAGGTTGGCTCTGCTCCTTAAGCGAATCGAGGATACCACCAGTACCACCGCCGGCAGGAGCTTCAACCGGCGACGTCGCGCCATCGGTTGCTGCCGGGATCGCGTCAAGAACCGATCCGGGCCGTTCCGTATTCTTGGCAATCAGGCTGAGCGCCAGGGACGTCACGAAAAAAGCAACAGCCAGAATGGCGGTCGCCCGCGTCAGGATGTTGGCCGTTCCGCGACTGGACATCAGCCCGCCGCCGCCACCGCCGCCAATCCCGAGCGCGCCGCCTTCGGAACGCTGCAGGAGGACAACAAGCACAAGGGCCAGCACGACCATCAGGTGGATGACGATGACTACGGTTTCCATCGAATGCCATTCTTCATTGTTTTCAAGATTTGCGGCCTTCTACACCAGACGCCGCCCGCTTTCTACCCTTCAATTGCACCTTCGTCACAGAAGCTTCAAGGGGCAGGCGATCACGAATAGGCGGCCAGAATCCCCAGAAAGTCATCTGCCTTGAGGCTCGCGCCCCCAACCAGGGCGCCGTCGACATTGGCAACACCCATCAATTCCTTGGCATTTGCAGGCTTAACAGACCCGCCGTAAAGCAGTCGCATCGACGCACCGGAGGCCCCGAACCGGGCTTCCAGATTGTCCCGCATGGCCTTGTGCATTTCTTCGACATCACCAGCGGTCGGCGTAAGACCGGTGCCAATCGCCCAGACGGGCTCATAGGCAATGACCGTGTTTTCAGCCGTTGCGCCATCCGGTACGGAGCCCTTGAGCTGACGCTCAACCACCGACAGCGCCTCGCCAGCCTTGCGTTCAGCTTCGGTTTCCCCGACGCAGATGATGGCAACGAGCCCCGCCCGCCAGGCGGCCTGAGCCTTGGCGTTTACGTCCGCATCGCTTTCGCCGTGATCCGTGCGCCGCTCCGAATGCCCGACAATTACGGCCGCAGCGCCGGCATCAGCAAGCATTTCCGCAGAAATGTCGCCGGTGTGGGCACCGGACACATTTGCGTGGCAATCCTGGCCGCCGACACGCATTGGGCCTTTTCCGGCCTTGTCCGCCAGGGCTGCAATGAGGGTTGCAGGCGCGCAGATCATCGCGTCCACGGCATCGGCCAGATCGTCCGAGAGGCCTGCAATCATCTTGTAGAATTCCGACTGATTGGCCTTCAGTCCGTTCATTTTCCAGTTGCCAGCAACAAGTGGCTTGATCTGTGCGCTCATCTCTCGGTTTCTCCCGCAGATTCTGTCAGTTGCCGCTTATAGAGCAGAAGCATCGGTGCCATGCAATCTTCCAGAAGACGGGAAAACACAATTCGCCCTGGAAGATTGTCGTTGCCCGCCTTGCGGCCACGTCGCCTCCTCTTTATGATCCGCCCGCTCCGGCCAAGGCCGGTCCTTAGGTCAGCCGTTTAACCGGCTGCTGGAATGATAAGAATACGGGAGACGTCATGCTTGACGCGCTGCGCAAGGGCGCCGGTACCTGGCTTGCCAAAATTTTCATCGCGCTTCTGATCTTCAGCTTTGCTGTCTGGGGCGTCAGCGGCTTCTTGACCGGAGTCGGTCAGAACACGGCAGCCAAGGTCGGAGACACCGAAGTCACGCTCATGGATCTCGATCGTGTCTACCGACAGGATCTCAATCGCATCAGCCAGCAGGTGGGACGGCCCTTGACGCCGATCGAAGGATCGGCACTTGGCATTCCGCAGCAGACCCTGGGCAAGCTGATTGCCGAAGCCGCGCTCAACGATACGGCCACCAGTCTGAAACTCGGTGTTTCGGACGAACGGCTCGCCCGCATCATTCAAAGTGACCCGGCCTTCCGGGGACTGAGCGGCAACTACGACCGCAACCGGCTGCAGCAGGTGCTGCAGAACAACGGCTACCGGGAAGACGAATATGTCGTTGAACGGCGCAAGGTGGCCGAGCGCGGCCAGCTCGCGGAAGGTCTTGCCGGTGGCATGAAGGCACCGGCTGCGTATCTGCAGGCCTTTGACGCGTTTCAGCGCGAAACCCGCTCCGTCGACTACATTCTGGTGACCCCGGACTATGTCGGCGAGATCGAAGACCCGGCTGAAGACGTTTTGAGCAACTTCTTCCAGGACAATCTGGCGGAGTTTCGGGCACCTGAATACCGGGCCGTCAAATTTGTCGAACTGACCCCGAACGCCCTCGCCCGCCCGGATGACATCTCGGAAGAAGATGCCCGTTCCGAGTATGAAATTCGCAAGGCGGATTACTCCCAGGCGGAGCGCCGCAAGGTCCGTCAGATGTCCTTTCCCTCTGCCGAGGATGCCAACAAGGCTGCAGCAGAGCTTGCCGGCGGCAAGAGCTTTGACGACCTGATGGCAGAGCGTAATCTGTCCAGCAACGACGTTGCACTCGGCACGATGGCCAAGGCGGACTTCCTGGATGAAGCCATTGGCGATGCCGCATTCTCTCTCGCCGAGGGCGAAACCAGCGGTGCCGTTGACGGACGTTTTTCAACGGTGATCGTCAACGTTGAGGAAGTCCTTCCGGAAGCGACGCAGCCCTTTGAAGACGTCAGGGACGCAATCGTCACTGAACTGGCGAACGAACAGGCAGAGCGTGAGATTCTGGACCTGCTTGACGAAGTTGAAGATGCCCGCGCCGGTGGCGCCTTGCTTGACGAAGTCGGCGAACGTTTCTCCTTGACGGTCCAGACCCCGGCAGCCTTCGACGCTTCCGGACAAGGCGTCGACGGGACCGCCGTTGCCCTTCCGGATGCGGATGGCCTCGTGGCCGGCACCTTTGAAAGCGACATCGGCATCGAGAACGATGTTCTTCAGATGGGTGACCAGGGGTTCCTCTGGTACGAAGTCTCTGAAGTCACTCCGTCGCGCGATCGCACGCTCGACGAGGTCAGGGATGATGTGATTGCCGCCTGGAAGCGCGAAGAGCTGGACCGGCGCATGGATGAAAGCGCCGCGGATCTGCTTTCCAAGGTTGAAAACGGAACGCCGTTCATTGCACTTGCAGCTGAAACCGGCCTGGCCGTCCAGCCCGCACAGGGGCTGACCAGGACGGCCCCCTCCGGAAATCTCGGTCGTGACGCCCTTGAGGCCGTGTTCAGCGGACCTGTCGGCACCGCCGCCTCTACGGCTTCGGCAGACGGCAGTGGCCGCGTGGTTCTGAGGGTCACCGGTTCGACCGTGCCGGAGTTCGATCCCTCCGCACCCCAGGTTGTTGCGCTTGGCAACCAGGTGTCCCAGCAGATCCAGGATACCTTGCTTGGTCAATTCATCACCGACCAGGAAACCAAGGCCGGTGTCGAAATCAACAATGCAGGTGTCACCCGGATCCTCGGGCTCGATAACAACTGATCTGAATTGGGTGGGATGACATCATGAGCACATTCAAGGACCTCATTGCCAAGGTCGCAGACGGCCATGCCCTGAGCCTGGAAGAGGCCCGCGAGGCTTTCGAGGTCATCCTGTCCGGTTCCGCGACCCCGTCGCAGCTCGGCGGCTTTCTGATGGCGCTGCGGGTTCGGGGCGAAAGCATCAACGAGGTGACGGGCGCTGTCGCGACCATGCGTGCCAAGATGCTGCCCGTCGACGCCCCCTCAGATGCGATCGATATTGTCGGCACGGGCGGTGACAGCTCCGGGAGCTACAATATCTCGACCTGCACCGCGATAGTTGTCGCCGGTTGCGGCGTGCCGGTCGCAAAACACGGCAACCGCTCCCTGTCCTCCAAGTCAGGCGCCGCCGAAGCCCTTTCCGAACTCGGGGTCAATATCGACATTGACCCGCAAACGATTTCCAACTGCCTTCAAAAGGCAGGCATCGGCTTCATGTTCGCCCCCCTGCACCATGCTGCGATGAAACATGTCGGACCGACACGCATGGAGCTCGGCACACGGACGATCTTCAATCTGCTTGGACCACTGTCCAACCCGGCCGGCGTCAAACGTCAGATGGTGGGCGTGTTCGCCCGCAAATGGGTTGAGCCGGTTGCCGAAGCCCTGAAACAGCTCGGCTCGGAAAAGGCCTGGGTCGTGCACGGCTCCGACGGCATGGACGAAATCACGACAACCGGACCGACATTCGTCTGTGAGCTGAATGGCGGCACCCTCAGATCTTTCGAGATCTCGCCGGAAGAGGCCGGCCTGCCGATTGCCGATGCCAGGGATCTGAAAGGTGGTTTGCCAGCGGAAAACGCGCGCGCACTGCGCGAGGTGCTTGCCGGTGCCAAGAACGCCTACCGGGACATCGTATTGTTCAACTCGGCTGCTTCGCTTCTGGTGGCTGACAAGGTCAGCGACCTGAAGGCCGGGGTTGAGCTGGCGGCCAATGCCATTGACACCGGCTCCGCCGCAGACACACTTGAAAAACTTGTCGCAGCGTCGAACGGATAAAACATGGCCGACATTCTGAAGAAAATCGAAGCCTACAAGCGCGAGGAAATCGCCGCGGCCAAGTCGACCGTGTCGCTTGACGATCTCAAGGCGCGCATCACAGAGACCTCCGCACCGCGCGGTTTTCTGAAAGCGATCGAAGCCAAACAGGCATCAGGCGACTACGCCCTGATCGCTGAGATCAAGAAAGCCAGCCCGTCGAAAGGCCTCATCCGGGAGGACTTCGATCCACCTCTCCTCGCGAAGGCCTATGAGACAGGTGGAGCTGCCTGTCTCTCCGTTCTGACCGACACGCCTTCCTTCCAGGGAAAGCCTGAATTCCTGACCGAGGCCCGGGCCGCCGTTTCGCTGCCGGCCTTGCGCAAGGACTTTCTCTACGATCCCTATCAGGTCTTTGAGGCACGTGCCTGGGGCGGCGACTGCATCCTGATCATTCTGGCAGCCGTTGACGACGACACGGCCAAGGCGCTTGAGGATACCGCCTTTGAACTGGGTATGGACGTTCTTCTCGAAGTGCATAATGGCGAAGAACTGGAACGCGCCTTGAAGCTGTCCTCGCGCCTGGTTGGTATCAACAACCGCAACCTCAAGACCTTCGAGACCAGCCTGGAAACCAGTGAAGATCTTGCGCCGCAGATCCCGGATGACCGCATCATTGTCGGCGAATCCGGCCTCTTCACACCGGATGATCTCGCCCGCATGACAAAAGTTGGCATCTCCACCTTTTTGATTGGCGAAAGCCTGATGCGGCAAGACGATGTGGCAACCGCCACCAAGACGCTGCTGGCGCGCCCTGCGCTGTCACAGGCGGTCTAGCCGGCTAATGAGCGACATGGACCCGAAACTGACCCATCTGGACGAGGCCGGTGCCGCCAACATGGTGGACGTGTCAGAGAAGGCGGTCACCCACCGGATCGCCGTTGCACGTGGAAGCGTCACCATGCGCCCGGAAACCCTCGACCTGATCCGATCCGGAAACGCCAAAAAAGGCGATGTCGTCGGGACCGCCCGCATTGCCGGGATCCTGGCTGCCAAGAAAACGCACGAATTGATCCCGCTCTGCCACCCCTTGATGCTGTCGAAGGTGACGGTGGACATTGAGCCGGACGACACTCTTCCGGGGCTTGTCGTGACCGCGACGACCAAGGTCAGCGGTCAGACCGGCGTAGAGATGGAAGCCCTGACCGCCTGTTCCCTCACCTGCCTGACGATTTATGACATGGCCAAGGCCGTCGACCGGGGCATGGTGATCGGCGACATCCGCCTCGTGGAGAAGGCTGGCGGAAAGTCCGGTCATTGGACGCTGGAAAAAGACGGCAGCCAGGGTGGCACCTGATGAGCCTGATGCCAGTCGCAGACGCGCTCTCCAAACTCCTGTCCGACGTCGCCGTTCTCGACACGGAGACGGTTCCGCTGGCGGAGGCCAATGGCCGATTTCTCGCCGCGCCTCTTGCCTCCACCCGAACACAGCCGCCCTTTGCGGCCTCGGCCATGGATGGCTACGCCCTCCGGCATGAAGACCTGAAAGACAGCGGCACAGATCTTGTCGTCATTGGCGAAGCGCCTGCCGGTCACGGGTTCAATGGCACTGTGTCAGCAGGCGAAACAGTTCGCATCTTCACCGGTGCACCATTGCCGGAAGGTGCCGACACGATCCTAATCCAGGAAAACGCTGAACGCGATGGCGACGGCATCAAGGTGCTGGAAGCTCCCGCCCGCGGTGCCTTCGTTCGCCCGGCCGGGCTCGACTTTTCTGAAGGTGACGTACTGCTGGCACCGCCTTTGAAACTTGCATACCGGCATCTTGCCCTTGCCGCCGCGATGAACCACGCGGAAATTCCCGTTCGGCGCAAACCGAAGGTCGCGATCCTGGCAACCGGGGACGAATTGGTTCGGCCCGGCACGCAGCCCGGCCCCGATCAGATCATCGCCTCCAATCACGCAGGCATCGCTGCCATGGTTGAGGACTGCGGGGGCGAGCCTGTTGATCTCGGCATCTCCCCTGATGATCCGATCGCATTGGCGGGGCATGTGCGCGATGCGATCACCGGCAAGGCCGATATCCTGGTTACCCTTGGCGGCGCGTCCGTTGGCGACCATGACCTGGTTCAGGATGTTCTTGGCCAGGAGGGCATGGACCTTGCCTTCTGGCGCATCGCCATGCGTCCGGGCAAACCGCTCATGGCCGGACGGCTCGGTCCAACCAAGGTCCTTGGACTGCCCGGCAATCCCGTCTCCAGCCTGGTTTGCGGATTGCTGTTCCTGAAACCGCTGATCGCAACGATGCTGGGCCGGCAGGTGGACGACGGCGCGCAGTCGGCCGTCCTGGCTGCGCCGCTGCCACAAAACGACCGGCGGCAGGACTATGTGCGGGCAATTCTTTCAGAAGATGAAAACGGCCAGCTGCAGGTCACACCATTCGGCCGGCAGGACAGTTCCATGCTGAACCTTTTGGCCAGATCAGGGGCGCTGATCGTCCGCCCGCCTCATGCGCCGGCGCTTGAGGCCGGCGCAAGTGTCCCCATATTAGTCCTTTGAGACGAGGCCTTACCGCTCCCTAAGAGCGTGTGCAATCTGGTCCGTCACCGGCTTGACCAGGTAACTCAGAACCGTGCGGTCTTCCGTTTGCAGGAAGGTCTCAACAGGCATGCCTGGCACCAGCGCCTTGTCACCAAGCTTATCGAGCTCATCATCGTCAATCACCATGCGCGCAACGTAGTAGCTGGTTCCAGTACGTTCATCTTCGGTCAGGTCGGCAGACACGGTCAGCAGTTTTGCCGTCAGCTCAGGTGTTGTCCGCTGATCGAAACTCGGAAACCGGACCCGGGCAACCTGGCCGGGCGACATCTGATCGATGTCGACAGGTCTCACCTGGGCTTCGACGATCAACTGGTCCTCACGCGGCACGATCTGCATGACCGTCTCGCCGGGCGCAATGACGCCGCCGATCGTATGCACTGACAACTGGTGCACGAACCCGTTTTGAGGTGCCAGAATATCGACACGGGTCAGTTCATCTTCCGCGGCGATCTTCTGCTCCTCCAGCTGGGCAATACGGGAGCGGACCTCCTGAAGCTGCTCCAGAACCTCGGCCCGGTAGGATTCCTCGATCTGGAGAATCTGGATCCGTCGTTCACTGATGGCTTCCCTGGTGCGCGCGATCTGAGCGATCAGATCGCCATATTCTCCAGACAGCCTTGCTTTCTCGCGGCGGAGCCCGGTGACCCGGCTCTTTGACACAAGCTGCTTGTTGAGTAGCCCGCCGAGGTCCGCAAGCTCCTCTTCGATCAGCTCGATCTCCGAATCCTTCGCTTCGACCTGCGCCTCAAGCCCCTGTGTCTGCTTGTTGAACTGACGGATCTGTTCTTCCAGCTGGTTCTTGCGGCCTTCCTTGGAATTCCGACGGGCCTCAAGCAGCAACTGCTGGCCGCGCTCGATATCGCCAAGTTCTTCGTGTCGGCCGTCCGGCCACTCGATCACGCTCAGGTCGTCACGTTCGGCTTCCAGACGCAGCTCCTGGGCCGTCAGCTCCGTCAATTGCTTGGTAATAACGGCCAGATTGGCACGGGTCACCGTATCGTCCAGGCTGATCAGCAGATCGCCCGCTTCAACCGTATCGCCGTTCTTCACGCGAATGTCGCGCACGATACCGCCCTCGCGATGCTGAACCTGCTTGGTGTTGGATTCCACCACAACGGTGCCGGACGAAACCACCGCACCGGAGATCTCGGTAAAGGTGGCCCAGCCACCAATGCCCCCGACCACAACCAGTGCCATTACAAACGCAAACAGAAGATGATTGCGAACCGTTCGGCGTAGTTCAGCATCGGCGTCCTGGCTCTGCTGTTTGGCCCCAATGTCCTTGATCTTGTCTGCCATCTTTACCGTCCTGGCCCCGCAACTGCGCGTTTTTGCTGCACAGGCTGCACCACTTGTCTAAGCACTTCTTCCTTAGGCCCGAAACCGGCCATCTTACCCTCTTTCAGGCACAGGATCTTGTCCACCGTTGCAATGGCACTCGGGCGATGGGCGATGATCACAACAATCGACCCCTTTTCGCGCATGGCCTTGATCGCGTTGGTCAATGCCCCCTCGCCTTCCGCATCCAGATTGGAGTTCGGCTCATCGAGCACAACAAGGAACGGATCGCCATACAGTGCTCTGGCCAATGCAATGCGCTGTCGCTGTCCTGCGGACAGGGCGCGACCGGCCCGGCCAATCACGGTATTATAGCCTTCCGGCAAGCCGACAATCAGGTCGTGAACATCCGCAAGCTTGGCCGCCTGGATAATCAGGTCGGGAGAGGCGTTGGAACTGAACCGGGCGATGTTTTCGGCGATTGTCCCGTCGAACAATTGCAAGTCCTGCGGCAGGTAGCCGATGAATTCGCCGCGCCGTCCACTTGGCCACTGGCCGAGTTCGGCACCATCATAGCGAATAACCCCCTTGAGTGTCGGCGATGCACCAACAAGCGCGCGCGCAAACGTCGATTTGCCTGACCCGGACGGACCGATAACGCCAAGTCCGTCGCCGGCCTGCAGCTCAAGCGAAACATTTTGAACATAAGGCATGGCCTCGCCGAACGGACCACAGAACACCTGTTCGACCGTGATCTTGTCCTTCGGCAGCGGCAGGTCCATCTTTTCCGGCTCGGCTTCCGCAACCTGAAGCACTTCCCGCAGACGTTTCAAAGCTTGCCGGCTTGCGACAAAGCCGCGCCACTGGGCAACCGCCTGCTCAATCGGCGCCAATGCCCGCGAGGTCATAATGGAGGCTGCAATCATCACGCCCGGAGTGATTTCCTGCTTGATTGCCAGCCAGGCGCCGACACCGAGGATCGCCGACTGCAGCACAAAGCGGATCGTCTTGATGGCGGTGCCAAACAGACCGCTTCGGTCAGCCGCCCGGCGCTGTGTCGACAGGTAGTCACCGTTCTGGGCGTTCCATTTGCTGGTCAGGGAATCCTGCATGCCCATGGCGGTCAGGACTTCCGAGTTCCGTTGCCCGATCTCGACATCAGCGGAGCGTCTTCCTGCCTGACCGGCCGCTTCTTCGGAAGGTCCGCGCGACATCATCTCGTTGAGACCGATCAGAACAGTGATGATCAACGCTCCGCCAAGTCCGACGATGCCAAGCAAAGGATGAAACAGAAAGACGATACCGAGATAGAGCGGCAGCCAGGGAATATCGAATATGGCCGCCGGACCGGGACCGGACAGAAACTGGCGAACCGTGTCCAGATCCTGTACCGGGCGCAGTTTTGCAGCCTTGCGTCCAAGCCTAACCGGCAAACTGTTGGAGACCTTGTAGACAATACCGGACAGGCGCGCATCGACCCTTTGTCCGAGACGCGACAGGATGCGGCCCCGCACACCTTCCAGCATGCCGTAAAAGGCATAAAGCACGATTGCCATCGTCCCGATAACCACCAGGGTCGGAACGGATCCGCTGGCGAGCACACGGTCATAGACCTGAAGCATGAACACCGGACCGGTGAGCATCAGGATGTTGATGACAAAACTGACGACGGCCACACCCCAAAACGCAGTGTGCACAGGACGGAAAGCCAGTGACACAGGATTATCGCGCGCACCCGCACGCTTGCTGTTCTGTTGTGCTGTCCCAGCCATTGGCATCTCTTTCCTTCATGTTTCAAGACCACTGGGGTCAATCCGGTTTCATCCGGCTTTTGGTCTTTGCGCCTGCGATGCCAGTCGCAGCATCCGCCCGACACTGTACCTGACCTGATATTGCGGCAAAATTATCGATCGATCGGCAGGTCGATCCTTTGCCAATGCCGATGCGCAGTATCGTGCTGTGGCTTCTTCAGGTGAAGTTAGAATGACAGCTATCGCAAATTTTCTGGAAAAACAAAGAGAAAGCCCGACCGAAACCGGCCGGGCATAAAAAATTGTTGAAACCTGTGGTTTTACCCAGCAGCGCTTACAGCTCGCTTCGCCATGACAGTGACCAGGTTCGCGCGATAGGCAGACGAGCCATGAAGGTCGGCCAACATGCCATCCGCATCAGGCGTAATTCCGGCGACGGCCTCTGCCGAAAAATTGCCAGAAAGCGCCGTTTCCATCTCCGGCATACGGAACACGCCGTCCTGTCCGGCACCGGTTACGGCCACCTTGACACTGCCATCCGCGCCCTTCGCGACAAAGACGCCTGCCATCGCATAACGCGATGCCGGATTGGGATACTTGGCATAGGCGCTGGCGGCAGCACCCGGGAACTTCACCGAAACCACCACTTCATCCTCGTCCAGCGCCGTTTCAAACATCCCGGTGAAGAACGCCTCGGCGGCAAGTTCCCGCTTGCTGGTCACCACGGTCGCTCCAAGCGCAACAAGGGCAGCCGGATAATCAGCTGCCGGGTCATTGTTTGCGATCGAACCGCCGATGGTGCCCATATGGCGCACGGCAGGGTCGCCGATACCGCCGGCGAGCGACGCAAGTCCAGGCAGTGTCTGCTTCACGAGATCGGACGAAGCCACTTCTGCATGAGTCGTGGCAGCGCCGATGGAAACACCGTCTCCGTCGGCACAGATCCCCTTCATTTCTGCAATCTTCGTGACGTCGACAAGATCCGACGGCGCCGCCAGTCGCTGTTTCATGGTAGGCAGCAGCGTTTGACCGCCCCCCAGGAACTTCCCGTCATCGGCTGCGGCCATCTTCTGTGCGGCATCTGCGACAGAGCCGGCGCGATGATAATTTGTTTCATACATGATGTTTCTCCCCCAATCCGGGTTCCGATTTGATCAATCTGTGAGCGAGGCGCAGGCAGGCGGGAAGTCAATCGCCTTGAGGTCGCCTTCAAAGATTTCGCGGTCCTTTGGACCCGCGATCCTTGTGCCAAGCTCAAGAGCCTTGTTCCACATGTCGAGCGCACGACCGGTTTCCCCTGTCAGCTCGAGCGCCCGCGCCATCAATTCATGGGCATAGGCAAGGTCGAAGTCTTGCAGGGCGCCAAGATGTCGATCGGTCAGGTCCATGGTCCTGTTGGCATGCCGAAGCGCTGCTTCGGAAAACCCCAGGACGACATAAACACGACCGACCAGCCATTCTCCACGCTGCTGCTGGACCGGACCGCCAGCCTGCAGCCAGTGCCACAGGCTGCCATGGGCGGCGTGGATCATCTCGTCACCTTCCGCAGCAGATCTGTCCCTTTTTTCAAGAAGGGTCCAGGTACGCTGATTGAGCAAAATGGCCAGAGACTTGTGATCCACATCCGCCATGGGCATTACTCGGCAGCCTGTTTCATGCCGGACTGACAAAGGGCCCAGACCTTCTCCGGCGACGCCGGCATGGTCAGGTTGTTGTCGCCGATGGCGTCGGTGATCGCATTGATCACGGCCGGTGGTGAACCGATGGCTCCGGCTTCCCCGCACCCTTTCATCCCAAGCGGGTTGCCCGGGCATTCGGTGACATGCGTCGAAAGCTGATAGGAGGGCACATCGTCGGCGCGCGGCATGCAGTAGTCCATGTAGGACGCCGTCAGGAGCTGGCCCGTTTCATCGTAGGAAGCATTTTCCAGCAACGCCTGGCCAATGCCCTGCGTGATGCCGCCATGAACCTGGCCCTCAACAATCATCGGATTGATAATGTTGCCAAAATCGTCTGCCGCCACGAAGCTGACGATCTCGGTCTTGCCGGTGTCCGGGTCGATCTCCACTTCACAGACATAAGTCCCGGCCGGGAACGTGAAGTTGGTCGGGTCGTAGAACGCCCCTTCCTTCAATCCAGGCTCCATGCCCTCCGGCAGGTTGTGAGCGGTATAGGCAGCCAGAGCCACTTCGGTGAAGGACAGCTTCTTGTCGGTGCCCGCAACCTTCAGCTCACCACCCTCGATCTGGATGTCGCCTTCCGCGGCCTCCATCAGATGCGCGGCGATTTTCTTGGCCTTGGCCTCGACCTTGTCGAGCGCCTTGACGATTGCGGACATGCCGACAGCGCCGGAACGCGAGCCGTAGGTCCCCATGCCGAACTGGACCTTGTCCGTGTCGCCATGAACAATGGAGACAGCATCCGTGTCCAGACCGAACCGTTCACTGATCAGCTGGGCAAACGTGGTTTCGTGCCCCTGACCATGGCTGTGCGACCCGGTCAGAACCTCGATCGTACCAACCGGGTTGACCCGCACTTCGGCAGATTCCCAAAGCCCGACGCCGGCACCGAGCGAACCGACAGCCGCAGACGGAGCGATGCCGCAAGCTTCGATGTAGCAGGAAAGGCCGATCCCGCGGAGCTTGCCCCGCGAGGCTGCTTCCGCCTTGCGTGCAGCAAAGCCGTCATAGTCCGCAGCCTTCATCGCCGCATCAAGTGTCGCATCGTAATTGCCTGCGTCGTAACACATGATCACGGGCGTCTGGTGCGGGAACTCGCGGATGAAGTTCTTGCGCCGGAACTCGGCCGGAGACAGACCGACTTCACGTGCAGCCGTCTCCATCACCCGTTCCAGAAGGTAGGTTGCTTCCGGGCGACCTGCCCCACGATAGGCATCCACCGGAGTGGTGTTGGTATAGACCGTCTTCACGTTGGCGTGGATTGCCGGAATATCATACTGGCCCGACAAAAGTGTCGCGTAGAGATAGGTCGGAACCGAAGAAGAAAACAGCGACATATAGGCGCCGAGATTGGCCACCGTCTTGACCCGGAAACCGATGATTTTGTTGTCAGCGTCAAGCGCGAGTTCCGCTTCGGACCTGTGGTCGCGTCCATGTGCGTCGGTCAGGAAGGCTTCTGTCCGGTCCGACACCCATTTAACGGGGCGGCCGACACGCTTGGAGGCCCACAGACAGACCATTTCTTCAGGGTAGATGTAGATCTTGGAGCCGAAGCCACCACCGACGTCCGGCGCGATCACCCGCAGCTTGTGCTCCGGCGCCACATTGTAGAACGCCGACAGCACCAGACGCGCGACATGCGGGTTCTGGGAGGTGGTGTAGAGCGTATAGTGCTCTTCCGCCTCGTCGTATCCGGCCAGAGCCGCCCGCGGCTCCATGGCGTTCGGTACCAGCCGGTTGTTATGGATTTCCATGCGGGTGACATGGGCGGCTTTTTCAAAGGCGGCATTGGTTGCAGCCTCGTCGCCGATCTCCCAGTCATAGATAAGATTGCCTTCAGCTTCCGGGTGAAGCTGCGGCGCCCCCGGTTCAAGCGCAGCCAGCGGATCGATTACGGCCGGCAGTTCTTCATAGTCGACCACAACGGCATCGGCGGCATCCCGCGCCTGCGCCTGGGTATCTGCCACAACAACGGCCACGGCCTGACCGACATGCCGCACGATTTCCGGCTCCAGAGCGCGCCAGCCACCCATTTTCATCGGCGAACCATCCTTGGAGTGGATCATCCAGCCGCAAATCAGGTTGCCGATGCCGTCGCCAACCAGCTGATCCCCCGTGAGCACCGCGTCGACGCCCGGCATTGCCAGGGCGGCGCTGGCGTCAATTCCGGTCACCTTTGCATGTGCATGCGGTGAACGCACGAAGGCGGCATAACCCATGCCTGGCATGGACATGTCGTCGGTATACCGGCCCTTGCCGGTTATGAAGCGCTTGTCTTCCTTGCGCAGGGCGCGGGCACCAATCCCATCAACTGCCATGTTTTCTCTCCCAAATTCTTCGACCGGTCCCGCCTAAACCGGACTGTCTCCTCCAACCGGCCTGGCCGGTTCCGCCCAACGGGCGACAATTGGATCAAGACCTGGCGGGCCACCCTTCGGGCCAGTCTCCTCCCGGCTGGAGAGGTGGCAAAGAGGTCTTGCTTGAACTCGGCGCGGTCTGGCCGCGCAGACGTGTGGGAAATCGCCGGTTATTCGGCGGCTTGGGCCATGCCGGCTATCTGGTCGGACGCGGCCTTGATGGCCTTGACGATGTTGTGGTAGCCGGTGCACCGGCAGATATTGCCTTCCAGCTCGTGACGAATGGTGGCCTCATCCAGGTTACCGGCGCCGTGACGGTTGATCATATCAACGGCACTCATGATCATTCCGGGTGTGCAGAACCCGCATTGCAGACCATGATGTTCACGGAAAGCCGCCTGGACCGGATGAAGATTGTCGGCGGAACCAAGTCCTTCCAGCGTCACCACATCGCTGCCATCCGCCTGGGCAGCCAGCATGGTACAGGCTTTGACTGCCTTGCCGTCGACATGCACGACACAGGCACCGCATTGAGACGTGTCGCAACCGACATGCGTGCCGGTGAGACCGCGGGTCTCGCGGATAAACGATACGAGCAGCGTCCGGTCTTCGACATCAGCCGAAACCGTCTTGCCGTTCAATACCATCGATACTTTCGACATGAATTCCTCTCCCTCATGAAATTCCGTGAGCAAAGGCTCGTGAAAGATCCGGCTTGTCACCGTGTTCTATTGGGTTCAGCGGCGCGACCCGCTTTGGAACCCGATCATTTCAAAAATTGGACCGTCCGGTCAACTTGCAAGGGCAAGAACAACAATTAAGGCCCCCAGAAGCACAAGTCCCCAGACCATCGGACCACCAAAGGCATTTCGACCTGCTGCGGCCTCAATATTCTCTTCCGCCTTGTGAATTGTCTCCTCGACCGCGTGCTCTGCATCCTCGATTGCATGCATCACCTCGCCAGGGGATTCCTCGATCGCGATCCGTTTCGCCTCCTCCGCAAGGCCCGGATCCAGATCATCGCCCGCAATGTCCAGAGCAGGCCCCTCCTCGCGGGTTTCTCCGACCATCTCGGCAAACTTTGTGAAAAAATCCTCCGCCATTTTTTTCGCAGTGGAATCAATCAAGCGGCTCCCGAGCTGCGCAAGTTTACCCCCGACCTGGGCCTTGGCCTCATAGGAGAGCACGGTATCGTCCCCATCCTCGGCAAGAGACACGTTGGCTGAGCCCTTGGCAAAGCCCGCGACACCGCCCTTGCCTTCTCCGGCAATCGTGTAACTCTCGGGCGGATTGATATTCTCAAGCGTGACCGCGCCCTTGAACTTGGCTTTCACCGGCCCGATCTTCGACGTAACGGCAGCCGTCATTTCCGTTTCGGACGTCTTTTCAAGGCTTTCACAACCTGGAATACAGGCTTTCAGAATTTCCGGATCGTTCAAAGCCTCCCAGACTTTTTCCCGCTTAGCCGGAATCCGGTGGGAGCCATTCATGTCCATGTGTTTTTCTCCCCAGGTCGCTCTTAGGCGATTTTTCAATGCTTTAGGGAATGCACAGCAGCGCGGCAGCGCATTCTTAAAAACGCGTCGTCATCATGAGAACGTGTTTCGTGCAAAACTTCAATCGCTTAAATGAATGTGCCTGCAATTTGGCCGGATGTGTCGGCTGAGCAGCAGGACAACATCAAGGAAGCCGCGCAGGCGTAACCTATCGGGAATGGCCGACACCAGGGTGGCGTGATTGCAGGTCAGCTGACCCGGTGATGGTCCGTTCAGCCGAACTTCACGCCCGGCTCAACGGCCATGGACACGAAAGACCGCAGATCGTCCGCATTGAGCGGCTTGGAATAAAGATACCCCTGCAGGTAGTCGCAATGCAGTTCCTGCATGATCTTGCGCTGCGCCACCGTTTCCACGCCTTCCGCAGTGATGCTCAGATCAAGAGCCTGGGCGACTGCAATGATGGACTTCACGACGGCAAGCGCATCACCGTCCTGATCCATGTTCATGATGAAGCTCCGGTCGATCTTGATGCCATCGACGGGCAGCTTGCGCAGATAGCTGAAGGAGGAATAGCCGGTGCCGAAATCGTCGATCACCACCTTTGCGCCCTTGTTGCGCAGCCAGGTCAGCAAAGCCAGGGTGACCTGATCGTTGCTCAGGAACAGGCCCTCGGTAACTTCAAAGACCAGGCGATCCATCGGCAGCTCGGCCGCATTGACCGCGTCTTCGATATCCTTGTAGATCCTGTTTGTCTGAACCTGTCTCGGCGACAGATTCACGTTTAACCGCACGCTTTCGTCCAGTCCGCTCATCTGACTGAACTCGGCAAACGCGTTCTTGAACATCCACGCCCCGATCTCGGTGATCAGGCCGCTGGCTTCCGCAGCCTCGATCATGCGTGCTGTATTGAGGAAATTGCCGGAGGGTGTGCGGAACCGCATCAACGCCTCAAAGGAAGCGATGGACTCGTCCTTTGCCAGCATGATCGGCTGATAATGCAGCGAAAATTCGGTCTGGTTGCTTGCACTTGTCAGCAGCGAAGCGAGACGAAGGCGCTCAAACGCCGCTTCCTGCATCAGTGGATGGAAGACCGCGTGGTTTGTCAGCCCCTTCTGCCGAACATCATTCAGTGCGATGGAAGCAAAACGAACGAGCTGCTCCGCATTCTGGCTGTCTGTATCTTCCGAAGCGAACCCGAGCCGCATGCGCAGTGTGATCTGATTGTCGTCAAGGGTGATCGGTTCCTGAAAGGCTTCCTCGACACGTGCGACAACATCCTGGATCTTGTTGGCATCGCCTCCCTTGAGCAGGATGAGAAACTCGTCCTTTTCCTTGCGGGCTATGGTCAACGCATCCGGGAAGGTCTGGGACAGACGGTGTCCTGTTCTCTTCAGGACCGCGCCGGCCTTTTCATCCCCGATCCCGTCAACAATCACGCGGAAGCGTTGAATGTCCGAATGCACCACCAGAAGCGGCGTGTTATTGGCTGCATTGCGCTGGAAGGTTTCGATGAACCCGGAAAATGTCGACAAGCCGGTCACCCGGTCAACATAGGCCAGGTTTCGGATATGCTCCAAAAGCCCGGTTTTTTCGTAGCCGAGCGCGACATTGGAGACGAAAAGCTTCACGACTTCCGCACCGACCAGCTCTTCAAGCTGCTCTTCGGACATGCTCAGGTAAAGTGCGCCCGCCATGCCGTTCCGTGTGACCAGCGGCAACGCCATACCGCTCGGCGTCGAGCAAGAAACTTGCGATTCCATGCACTTTGAGACGCAACCACGGATCACGTCGTCGCTGATCACATCGACCGGGAGATCAACCTTGTCCTCGAAGCTGCCTGTGGCCGCAAGCACACGAATGCTGGATTTGTCGGCGACCCCGTAATCCGGCAAAGCCTCCAGTCCGCAGAGCAGGCAATCAACAGGTTGACCGACCAGGTCGGTCAGGTGCTGCAAGACGGCAGACGCGAACTCGCTCAAGGCATTCTTTTCGACGATTGCCGCGAAATGCTCATTCAGCAGCTGCAGTTTTTTCCGATTGGTCTCCAGCGACATGACCAGTTTGTAACCGCGCAACGCGGTGATGATCGCTGTTATGAGCTTGGTTCGGGACAACTCCGCTTTTTCGGTGTAGCCATCAATGTCGAATTTCATGATGACATCGGTCTGCGGCGCGTAGCCCGGCTGGCCGGTGCGCAGAATCAGGCGCGTGAAGTTGTTGTTCAGTTCTGAACGGATCCAACTGACCAGGCTGAGACCGGCCGTATCGCTCTCCATGACCACATCGACGAGAGCGACGGCAATATCCTGCTGCTTTTCCAGCACTTCCCGCGCTTCCTGGGCCGACAGCGCATGCAGCAGTTCGAAGGGGCGGTTTTCAAACATGCAGCCGGCAACAGCAATCTTGGTGACCTCGTGCACATCCGGGTCGTCATCGACGATCAGGATCTTCCAGGGCACTTGCGTGGCCTTTTTGACGTCGGGTTCCGAAGGAGCGAGAAAGTCCATCACCATGTCAATGCACCTTCTGTCCGCGTCGTTTGGTTGCTTCCACCGGGGTAACGGCCGGGAATTCGATGGTGAACTCCGTACCGGTTCCCACATTTGAAGAAACGGAGATTGTTCCGTTCAGCGCTTCTGTCACCAACTGATAGCAAATCGCCATTCCCAATCCGGATCCGCCTTTACCAAATTTGGTCGTAAAGAAAGGTTCAAATACCTTCTTAAGATTCTTTTCGGGAATGCCCACCCCGAAATCCTGACACTTGAAGACTATTTTCTTCTCTTTGTGAGCGTTCCGTCCACGATCATTGGGCACAACGAGCCGCGACGACAGTTTGATGACCCCTTCGCTACGGCCTTCATATCCGTGCTTCAAGGCGTTTTCGACCAGGTTTGACACCAGCTGACTGACGGCGCCCGGATAACTGTCAACAATCTCGTCCGCATGGAGATCAAGTTCTACCTTGAAAGGCGTCTTCTTGAGAGTTGGCTGAAGGGTTGCCAGGGTTTCTCGGATGATGTGGTCAAAGTTGAAGGACCGCTTCTTTTCGCTCTGCCGGTCAACGGCGACCTGCCGGAAATTGCCAACCAGTTCGCGCGCGCGCCCAAGGGTCTTCTCGATAATACTGGCCGTTTCCGAGATTCGGTCGACTTCGTTTTCGAGCGCTTCCTTGCTGAGGCTCTGGGCTTCGAGTTCCTTGTGCAGATACCCGGTGGCGTCCTTGATCGTCGTTGCCGCCATCAGTGCGTTGCCGAGTGGAGTGTTCAATTCATGAGACACCCCGGCGACGAGCGCGCCAAGCGCCGCCAGGTTATCCGCCTGAATGAGCTCTTCCTGAACCAACTTCAGCTGCTCCGTACGATGGGCCACCAAGTCTTCCAGGTTAGTTTGATATTCTTGAATTTTTTGCAAATCGAGATGTCGTCGCTGCACCATGGATTGCAGGCTGGCAGAAAGAATACCGATTTCATCTGCACGCCCCGGCATCAACTCTGCCTTGGGCGGATCTTCGATGAGCCTCGGCGTCGACAAATACTCAACGATTGCGGACAGGGGCTGGCCGATCAATCGCCGGAAAACCGTTCGAATGACGATGGCAAGCAACAGCAAATAGATGATAATTGCCGTGACGATAAACCCGACAGTGGACACGATTTCATAAGAGATCGTGTTCCGGTCGATCAGGATGAAAACCTGTCCGATGGCATCCTTGTGCAAGATGGTACTGGGCGAATTCAGCGTGTAACTCAGAGCCTCCTGCGCCCGCGCGCCCGTCACCGGCTCGCCGAAGTTTCCGGTATCCGGCGTTTCAACCCAGACCTTTTCGACAACCTCAAGACTTTCAAGCCCCCTGATGAGCTGCAGCGTTGCATCGGCATTCACGGTCCAGATGGCGCGCTCGAAGGGCCGTTTGGTTGCTTGAAAAAACGCCTCGGTGACACGGATGGCCCGCGCATGGGACGCGTCCCAGGTGATCTTGGTCAGAATTCCGATGAAAATGACGCCAAGAATGGCAAACAGCCCGAGTGTATAGAGAATAAAGGTTCGGGACAGGCTGGCACGGCCCATCTCCTTGGGAGTATATGGCAACGACGTACTGCCGCTAAGACTCAAGACGCCCACCTCAATCCATGGTGTCCGTTTCGTCGCTTGAGAAGACGGCAAAACGCTTTGCTTCGAATCCACCCCTTTCGGGGATATTCCGAACCGCAGGAGCGGACCGTTTCTTCACTACATATTCACAGACACTTCAACTTTGCCCCTTGCCCAACCAACAGGCACGCATCTAGCACGTCACATGATCAGGGCGCCGGTGTGCCGCTATTGTGGCTAGGTTTTCTAAATTTTCCATAAAAATCAATTGTAAATAGAAACAGTCATTACGTCGGTAGCTTGAAGCGAGAATAAACCGGACAAAGAGAAGTAAAAACCGATGTTTCCGAGCGGCATCGCATCATGCAAATTTGTCTGGCAACGTCCTCATGCCATACCGCTCCATCCTTGTTTCAACCGATCTCTTCCGCTGCCAGGTTTACCGGCGAATCTCCGACCTTCGACTAGGCATTCACGACAGACAGGAAAGGTTTGCCGGAATTTCGCAGGTCCGAAGCAGCTTCCAGCGCTTTCGCGGTTGCCTGAGACGCCTGAACCGGACGGCGTGTATCGTTGACTTTCTGCTTGGTAGCGTTGGCATCCTTCAACATGTAACCGATGTAACGGGTGGACTCGATGGCGTCGAAACCAAGCTTCTTGCGCAGCTTCTTGCGCAGCTTCGAGATATGACTCTCCACCACACATTCATCGACGCCATCGTTCATGACACCATATACGGCGTTAAAGATCTGCGTCTTGGTGACCCGGCGCCCCTTGTTCTTGACAAGATACTCAAGGATCCGGCGTTCCCGCCGCGGCAATTCCATGACATCACCCCCCACCATCGGGTCGCGCCCATCGAAGAATACTTCGATTGCGCCAGTGCCGGCGGAATTGTTGCGCGAAGTGATGCGACGACGGAAGGCGCCCACGCGAGCAATGATTTCGCGGACATGGACAGGCTTTTTCAGAACGTCATCCATGCCGGCTGAGAACAACTCAAGTGTGCTGTCCAGACTTGCCGTGTCTTCCAGTGCCACGATCTGCGCTTCCGGGCAGCGGGACCGGATAGGTGCGACATAGCCGCAACGCTCGGCACATTCTCCAAGCAAGATCGCATCAACCGAACTCAAGTCCTGCGCACAGGTGATTTCCAGCCAGTCCAGCAACTCCTGAGGTTGCAATTCCAGGGAGGCATAGCCTTCCCGTTCGAATGCCGAGGCATAACCTGCGGTTACTATCTCTCGTGTATCTACTATGATGAACATGTCAGCCCCTTGGATTTTTCCAATACCAAATCCGTAGAATTGACGGGGCACTAGGTCAACGCTCCTCACCTGTTTTAGATACTATTTCAAGATTTAAGGTAGCGGCAATTCTTATATCCACATAGAAATATGAATAAAAACTCAGAGGTATTGCGAATAACTTGAGAGAAAAATTTACTAAAAAACGACAGATCGCTGTTTTCTGCGACTTTTCAAAGAATATTGGCTAGGTATATACGCAAATGGCCGCTTTAGAAAGCGGCAATTCGACATTTAATACTGTTGTGAACAGGTCCTTCAGCCCTCGGCGGCCAAAGCCTGAGCAAGGTCTGTAAAGGGATCCGTTGGCGCCACCTGGTCGGCACGCTGCCGCAACGCTTCATAAAGTTTCGGCACCAGGCGACACGCCTTCTCCAGTTGTTCATCACCGGATGCCTGGAACCCGCCCATCATGCGCAGATCCTTGGTATCTTCAAATTGAGAAATCAGCCCCTTGATCCGGTGGATCAACTCCTGCTGCTCGGGCGTCCAGGCACGGTCTGCCAACCGCGAAGCGGAGCGCAGCACATTGACCGGAGGATATCGACCGGCATCGGCAACCTGACGATCCAGCACGATATGCCCATCCAGCAAACCGCGGATGGCATCAGACACCGGGTCGTTGTGGTCGTCACCATCCACCAACACCGAAAAGATGCCCGTAATCGAGCCCTCACCGCAGGCCCCAGGTCCGGCCCGCTCGATCAGGCGCGCAAGATCGGCAAAAACGCTGGGCGGATACCCACGGGCGACGGGGGGTTCGCCAGCTGCCAGCGCAACATCCCGTGCGGCATGGGCAAATCGTGTCGCAGAGTCCAGAATCAGCAGGACCTTGTGTCCCTGGCTTCTAAAGTACTCTGCAACGCTCATGGCCGTTTTTGGCGCAAGGCGGCGCTGCATGGCGCTTTCGTCGCCGGTAGAGGCAACGACAACAGAGTTGCTCAGCGTTTCCCCGAGGATATCGTCAATAAACTCCCGCACTTCCCGGCCGCGTTCTCCAACAAGGCCAACGACGACCGTGTCAAACTCGCCGAAACCTGCCAGCATGCCAAGCAATGTCGACTTACCAACACCGGAGCCGGCGAAAATGCCGACACGCTGACCGACACACAGCGGCGTGAACAGATCAATCACACGGACACCGGTGCGCGCGGCTTCCGAAATCTTGTTACGATTCATGGCAGGTGGCGGTGCCCGGTCCAGCAAAAACGCCTCGACACCGTGACTAAGCGCGCCGGCACCGTCGATCGGCTCTCCCAGCGCGTTGATAATGCGCCCGCGCCAACTCATGTCCGGATGAATGGCCAGGCCGCCCATCACCGAGGCAACGCTGCCAATACCGATATCGGTCACCCGTTCCAGGGGTTTCACCACGACATCGGTCTGATCGAGCCGGATGATCTCACCCTGACGCTTTGCAGACCGGCCCTCGAATTCAACGAGGTCTCCCAGGCAGACAACACGTGACAGACCGGAAACCCGGATTGATTCAGACGACACCTGGGTGACCCGGCCGCTCAGTTTGACCGGTCCGACTTCTGTCTCAAGCGCGGCCAGCGACGCGGAGACCTGATCAAGAGCGTTCAGATGCGGAGCGTTCGGCATGGCGTTCCTGCAGGGCTTTCAAGACGTCGAGCGGCAGACGATTGGATTGATGCGTGGCAAGTTGGCCAAGACCGGCGTCGGTCGGCACCACAGGGGCCTTTGCCACATCAATCTCCGTCCGTTCCACATAGGCCACAAACGACGCAGCCGTTGAGGACACCGCCCCGTCAGTTTTGATATCGTTCTGCATCAAGGCGTGGTCAGCAGAGCCTGTCTCGAACAATGCACCAAGCCCAGCCCCCACTTTTGGAACCTCACCGGTTTTGGCAGTTGTTTCCCCCAACAAGCTGGTTTGACCACCGGGCGGGCTCGCTGGAACCTCGTCCGGGCCCGGTTTGCGCGGCGGCACTGGAACGTCTGGCAACTCCTGGACCTCGCCAATCGGGGAACGTGTTTCCGCGACGAGCTGAGGCTCCGCGACGGGCGCGGCTTCACCACCTTCAAATCGGTCGCCAAGCGCGTTATAGGCCAGCATTGCCCCGAGACCGACCGGCCCGCCAAGTGCAAATCCATAAAGCGCATTGCCGGTCTTGCGGGCTTCAGTGGAGATCTGGTCGTTTGTCACGGAACGGTAGAGTTCGGCGATGCCAGGAATATGCTGCAGCGGGTTGATGACGTCGATGAAGTCGCCAAAACTGAAACCCGATTGCGCGACGTCCGGCGTTTTGGCGGCAACAGGACTTTCCTTCCGGGCTGCAAGCCCTGCGAGATCCAGCGGCTGGCCGACCGGTACGGTCAGGTCGACGGCGGTCATGAGGTCGCCCCCAGTTCGCGAATGGCCTTCTCCTGGCTCTCATTACTTGTGTCGATCATCTTGGTCGCGCTTTCGAAGGCGCGCGAGATCATGATCATTTTGGTCATTTCCCGAACAGGGTTGATATTCGCCCCTTCGACATAACCCTGCCGGATGCCATGAAGATCATAGGTCTGAACGGGTATGACCGGTTGATCCGGAATGACGGCCGAGTTTTCGGTTCTGGTCAGTGTCGCGTTGTTCGGGATCAGGAACAGCCCGATCTGACCGATCACTCCGACATCGCTCTGGCTGACTTCACCGGACTGGGTGATGAGCGGCGGCCCGCCTTCCGGGTCGAGCGAAATCGGCTGCCCGCCCGTCCCCAGGATCTGTTGACCGGTCAGTGTCCTGAGCGTGCCGTCGTCGGCAATCTGGAGCCGTCCGTCACGTGTGTAGCTGAGTGCGCCATTCGGGCTGCGGATCGCAAACCAGGCCTCGCCTTCAACGGCCAGGTCCAGCGGGTTGTCGGTCTTGTTGAGGCTGCCCGACTGCCGGGAAATATAGATCTCCCCGCCTGTTGCGAAACTCACCTGGTCCTGTCCGGCCTTGGAAATCAGCTCGGCGAATTTCACTTCGTCCGCCCGGTAACCGGCCGTGTTCATGTTGGCGACGTTGCGGGCAACCGTTTCGAGCCGGTTGGACAGGGCGACCTGCGCCGAAAGGGCGACATAAAGTGCAGACTGCATGGATCAGGATCCTCCGAGACGCAAATTCTGAATGCTGGCAAGAAGCCCCTCGCCCATCTGAACGACGCCGCTGCCATTGCCGTAAAGAGTGAGCGTCGGCGACGTCGCGCCGGCCGGTCCGTTGGCCAGGTCGTAAAGAGCGGAAAAGCGGTTGAGGAATTTCGACAGGTAGTCCGGATCGCCGAACTTGTCGAACTCCAAGTGTTCTTCCAGATAGGCCGCCTGCTTGTCGATGTCGGACAAGCCAAATTCCTGCGGCAGTCCCAGCGACGTATAGACCGCTTCCGACAAGGCCCGGTCGGCCAGAACGTCATAGGCGTTGGTAATGTCCGGAGCACGTCGCTCGAAATAGAGTGCCAGACGAACGCCCTGGTTCTGTTCGCCTTCGCGCACTTCCAGTGTCTGTCGATGAAACTTCTCGACAATTCCTTCCTGGGTTCGGGAAAACGAGGTGGTCGTTTCGCCGTAGCGCTTGAAATTGAAGGTCTCGGCGAAGGTCTTGTATTTCTGGTCTGCCAGCTGATTGGCAAAGGCCGTGCGCTCGTCCGTTCCCTCTTCCAGCACCTTGCGAATGAAGGCCTTGGCATAGGTCATGTCTTCCAGACCCATTGCCGTCATCGCGTAGCTGAAGATCCGGTCGTCGGTCAGGAACTCGTCGATGGTTTTGATGTTCCGGATGTTCTCCAGATAATACTCGCTCTGGCGCTCGACCGTCGGATCCGCCGCCACCGTCTTCAGCGAGCGCTCCATGTTGGTTCTGACCAGCTGAACCTGTGTCAGGGTGTTGATCATCGTCTTGGTTCCCGTTGCGCCCGGATGCGGGCAATCATTCACGGAAACCTTCCCCGTCAAACCTTACGCCAGGCTGACCCGACCCGGTCGTGGAATGGCGTTCCAATCGGTCAGCTTCAGACAAGTCTCAGCTTCTAGCGTCGTCCCGATCCGAGTTGACATCCACACCAGTCGGGAGCTGTTAGGTGACTATTTTAATCGGCCTGTTTATTGCGGGTGCATCTCTCATCGGCGGTTTCGCCGCCCTCGGCGGCAAGGTCTCCGTGCTGTGGCAGCCGTGGGAACTTCTCATCATCCTGGGCGTCGCGATCGGCGCCTTTGTTGTCGCCAACCCGATGAAGGTCATCAAGGGCACGCTGGTTGCCGTCTCGGATGCCCTGCGCAACGCGGTCCCGAACAAGCGCGAACATCTGGATGTGCTCGCACTTCTTTATGGGCTGATGCGTGAATTGCGCGCCAAGGGCCGCAACCAGGTGGAACCGCATATCGAGGATCCGAACACCTCGCCGATTTTCCAGAAATATCCGTCGGTCCTGCGCAATGCCAGCCTGACCACGTTCATCTGTGACTATTTCCGGCTGATCATTGTCGGCAATGCCCGGGCACACGAAATCGAGGCACTGGTCGACGAGGAACTGCACACCATCCACCGCGACCAGATGAAGCCCTTCCATGCGGTCTCGAGCATTGCCGATGCCCTGCCTGCCATTGGCATCATCGCCGCTGTGCTTGGCGTCATCAAGGCCATGGGCGCGATCGACCAGTCGCCGCAGCTTCTGGGCAGCCTGATCGGCGCAGCGCTTGTGGGCACCTTTGTCGGCATTTTCTTCTCCTATTCGCTGTTTGGGCCCCTGGCCGCGAAAATCCGGACGGTCCGGGAAAGCCGGCTGCGCCCCTATATCGTGGTCAAGCAGACCCTCCTGGCCTTCATGAACGGGGCAGATCCCCAGATCGCGCTGGAACATGGCCGCAAGACCATTTCCGACATCGATCGGCCGACCATCGACGAAGTTGAAAACGAGACCATGAGCGCCGGCGCCGCTGCCAGCGCAGACAATGTCCAGGACCTGCAGGGAGCTGCCTAAGCCATGATCGAAGCAGCGACCGCAAGCGCCGGCTCCTCCAGTTCCGAACGGGCGATGATCGCAGATCGCCTCCTGGATGCCGCCGGCATCTCTGTCGACCGCCTGCCGATGCTTCCGGTGGTGTTCGACCGGATGGCCAGGCTGATGGCCGACGCCATGCGCCAGAAATCGCCCTCACCGTCCTACATCTCGGTGAGCTATGTGGAAAACAACCGCATCGGTGACGTGCTCGACGAATTCGAATCCAACGCTCTTGTTGCCGTTCTCTATTCGCCCGAATGGGATGCGCGCGTGCTCGTCGGCTTCGACCGCGACTTCATCTTCACGCTGGTGGATGTGCTTTTCGGCGCGGACGGCACCGAACCGCCGATCGACGACGAACGCTCCTTCTCCAACATCGAGACCCGCATTGCGCGCACGATGTTCGAGGTCGCCGCCAAGGCGTTGGCGGAGAGCTTTGCTCCGATCGCTGAGACGACCCTGAAGATAGAGCGTATCGAAAGCCGCATGGATTTTGCCGTCGTCGGCCGGCGCAACAATCCGGCTGTCGTCGCCCGCCTGCTGCAACAGGCCATTGGCCGTGGCGGCGAGGTCTTCGTGGTGATGCCGCACTCGACCCTCAACCCGCTGCGTCAGCGACTGTCACAGGTTCTCTCCGGTGAGATGTCCAGCCGCGACAAGCAGTGGACCCAACACTTCCACAACGAGATCCAGCGCACCGAAGTCAAGCTGGAAGCCATTCTGGAAGAACGCGAAATGTCGCTGGGCGATCTCACCAGCCTTCAGGTTGGTCAGGTCATCGAACTCCAGGCGACTGCGCGCTCCCCGGTCACCCTCGCCTGCAACGAACAGCCCGTCTTCACTTGCCAGCTTGGTCAGCTGAACGGGTCCTACACGCTGCAGATCGAGGAACTCATCCACGAGGAAGAAAAGGATCTGTTCGATGATCTCCGTAATCGTTGATGGCATCCTGCTGGTTGCGCTTGTCGCGACCACGGTCCGGATGCTGACCATGCACCGGGAGCTGCGCCAGCTCGGCAGCTACCATGAAGACTACCAGCGCATCTTCGACCAGACAGCACTCGCGCTCGATGGCATCGAGGTCTCGATCCAGGAAATCAATGTCAAAAGCGCGCAATTGCTCAATGCCCTTGGCAGCCGGATGGACGACGCTCGGGAGCTGATCGCGGAGATCGACGGGCTGACCCGGGAAGCCAAGCGTCAGCAATCCGTCCTGAGAGCGGAGCTGAAAGAGCTTTCCAGAGCAACAGCCGTCATGAACGATCCGAAGCGCTATCAGCCGTCCCCCGACGACCTGGACCTTTTTGTCAAGGACGCAGCCGAAGATCCCGCCGCCGACCGGACTGACCCTCCCCGCACGTCGGTCCGGTCTCAGACAACCATTCATCGTGGGCAGGCCGTCGAGCAGACCCCGACCCGGGTGCATCGCATCGAAAACTCGCTGCACAGCCCGTTCCGCACCGTCTCCATGACCCAGAAGGATAAGATGTAATGTCCGACACCATCATTGATCACATTGACGCTGACGCCGGCACCAAGGCCAAGCCCGCCGATGCCACCAATTTCGCCAAGGTGGAAATGCCGGAAAAAGACCAGGCCGAGACCATCGGCGACGACCGCAATCTGGACACCATCCTCGGCATCCCGGTCAATATCCAGGTAGTTCTGGGTTCGGCGACCATGCTCGTTTCCAATCTCCTGAAACTCGGTCGCGGCGCTGTCATTCCGCTCAATCACCGGGTCGGCGAACCGATCGACATCGTTGTCAACGGCCGGGTGATCGCCCGTGGCGAAGTGGTCGTTGTAGAAGACGACAATTCCCGTTTTGGCGTTTCGCTTACGGAAATCATCAATACGCAGAACGGCGCGCTCGAGGTCTGAAACCGATCGCAAGCCTCCTCCCGGGCAGTCTCCATAAGGTAAGAAGAGTATGACGAGCACCGCCAACGCTGCCGCAGCGACCGCCAATGCCCTGGCCAAACCACCGGCACCACCAGCCAGACGCCTGAACGGTGTCCAGAGAGTGGCCGCCCTGCTGCTGTCATTGGGCAAGACAAGTTCGCAAAAGCTGCTCCGGCATTTCGATCAGGAAGAAATCCGCATGATCACCGTGACGGCCGCGCAGCTCGGCACGGTGGCCTCCACGGAACTCGACTGGCTTGCAGAAGAATTCATCGAACAGTTCTCCACCGGCACCACACTCTACGGATCCGCCAACGAGGTGGAGAAAATGCTGGAGGGCGTGCTGCCGGACGACCAGCTGGCCGACATCATGTCGGACGTGCTTGGCAACTCCAACCGTTCGATCTGGGACCGGCTGACCACCGTGTCGGAGACTGTCTTTGCCAACTATCTCCTGAAGGAGCATCCGCAGACCGCTGCCCTGATCCTGACCAAGATCAAACCGAGTGCAGCGGCAAAGGTGCTCGGCCAGATCAATGTCGAGACGCGCAACTCACTTGTTCGCCGCATGTTGTCCATCAAGGCGGTGGTACCGGAAATCATGCGGGACGTTGAAAAGACCATGCATGAGGATTTCATGCTCAATCTGTCCGGAACCCTGGAGGCCGACAGCCATGCCCGCATGGCGGACATCCTCAACAAGATGGACCGCGAGCACATGGAAGATGCGCTCGACAACCTGAACGAGGTCCGGCCGAAGACCGCGGAACTGCTGAAGGGCCTGCTCTTCACCTTCGACGATATCATCAACCTCAATGCCCGTACCCGCATGGCCATCTTCGACCAGATCCCGACCGATCGCATTGTCATGGCGCTCAAAGGGACGGACGGGCAGTTCCGGGAAGTGATCCTGTCGTCGTTGACCTCCCGTGCCCGGCGCATCGCCGAACACGAGCTGGCAGCCGCCGAACCTGCTGCGCAACGCGACGTGCTCGATGCGCGCAGCGCCATTACCAACCTTGCACTGGAAATGGCCGGGCGCGGCGAAATCGAACTCAATCCGAAACAGGACGAAGGGGCGTTCTTTGCCTGATCTGTTATCGGCCGGGTCGCGTGTTCTCGCATCCGCCTAGGCAGGAGGCCTGATGTCGGAAGAAGACAAGGATCTCAAGACAGAAGAACCCACCGAGAAGAAGATCAACGATGCCATTGAGAAGGGCAACACACCGGTCTCCCGGGAAGCCCCGGTTCTGGCAACGTTCATCGCAACGCTTCTGATCGGCAGCTTTGTTCTTACCTCGGCTGCGCAGCGGCTTTTGGAACGGCTGACCCATCTTCTGGACATTTCGGGAGGAGTGGATCTTGGAAACAGTGCAGACGCCTTGCTGCTCAGCCACGCAGTCTCCGTCGAGGTGCTCATCTTCCTGGCGCCGATCGTCTCGCTGCTGGCCGTGGCGGGGCTCGCCTCGGCCTTTCTGCAAAATGCACCCCGCATCGTCTTTCACCGGATCAAGCCGGACTTTTCAAAGCTCTCGCTCGCCAAGGGCTGGAACCGGATCTTTGGCGCCCAGGGTCTCGTGGAGTTCCTCAAGGCTGTCTTCAAGTTCTCCACGGTCAGCGCCATTGTCTATGGCCAGTTCCGAACAAATGAAGCGGATCTGATCAACGCCATGTTCACCGACCCAAGCGCCCTGCCCGAAGCGATCCTTCAGATCTCCATGAAGCTGATCGCCGGCGTCTGCATCGTCACCATCCTGCTGGTCACCGTCGACATCCTGTGGTCCCGCGCCCATTGGCGCAAGAACCTGCGCATGAGCAAGCAGGAGATCAAGGACGAGCACAAGCAGATGGAGGGTGACCCGATCGTCAAGGCGCGCCAGAGATCGCTTGCCAGGGACCGTGCCCGCAATCGCATGATCGCAGCCGTGCCCCAGGCCACCCTCGTCGTCGCCAATCCGACACATTTTGCAGTTGCACTGCGTTATGACGGGGATCAAAACCCCGCGCCGATTGTTGTAGCCAAGGGACAGGACCTGATCGCGCTCAAGATCCGCGAGATCGCGGAAGCCAACGAAATCCCCGTGATCGAGGACCGCCAGCTGGCCCGATCCCTTTACGCGGCCACCGAAGTGGAAAGGATGATCCCGCCGGAATTCTACAGGGCAGTTGCGGAAATCATTTGCTACGTGTACTCACGCCAGGCCAAAACTGCTGTATAATTTAATGTATTTGGAGGCCCGGGGAATGCACGATATGCCGGAAGGCGACGGCGACAAGCCGTCCCCGTTGGAAAGCGACCGCCAGCGCCAGGAAGCCATTGCCGCCGCCCTCACCGAGTTCATCGAAGACCTGAAACTGGTCGATGCGATCGACCTGATTGCCTATATCCGCACCGATCAGCACGGCAACATCGAAGAACTGATCAAGACGTCTGCCGAGCTCTTCTTCAAGGAGGGCTCGTTACGGTATTCCATGGCCGCCCAGGCCGAGGTCGAGTGGGACCAGACCCCAAGGGTTTCGCTGGATCTCGAGTTCTTCAACAAGGGCGTCTGGATCTATTTCACCGTTGTGCTGGCCTGGCCGGACAACGCCGTGAACGTCTCTTATGTCGAAGTGCCCGATGCCGGCGGCAGCAAGGCGAAGGAAACCGAGATGTTGCTGGATGCCCTCAAGGACGCGCGGCTGCGGTAAGGCATGCCCGTCGGACTGTGATCAATTTCGACTATTCTGGAACACGCAAAAAACCTCCTCCGGCCACGGCGGGCGGGTCTTCTTTCAGGATTTTGATCATGGACGCACCTTCCGCGTCCATGCACCATCCTGAGGGCAACTTCTTGCGCCACACAGTCGAGCCTTCACGTGTTTGCCCCTCGACATCGTAGTCGTAATCCCACTTCAACAAGAAATCGACATGACCGAGCTCTGAGGTGTTACAAAACCGAAAGACCTTTACCATATCGCGGTCCAGTCTGCTTTCATCAAGAATGCCCTGAACACGGTTTGTCGCTTTCCAGGCTGTTCTTTGATTTTCGCATTGATTGCTCAATTCAAAAAACACCGGCTCATGGTCCGCCAACGCCAGACCTGGCGCGAGAAGAAAGGCAAACAAGTTCAACAACAATCTCATGTTCACCGCTGCTTCCTTTTGAATCACATCTCAAAACCCGATATCGATCGCATGGCGGCAAAGGGCAAGGTAAGTCAAGGCACCATCATTCATGAAAAAGATCCCCATTCCGGACGATCCCGCGCACGCGGTGACGGCCATCATCGCTTATGCCGGCATCGCCAAGCGGCTGCATCTGGAGCTTTCAAAACACGCCGAAAAAACGGGCGTCGATCTTGACGCGATTCGCGACGATCTATTGCGGGAAGCCAAGAAGGCTGTGCCGCACGGGGATTTCGCCAAGGACGAGATCGGGGTCTACAAGACCATGTTCCAGGCCATCGACACGATTTTCGAAACAGGTGACCATGAACAAACCTGAAATAGGCGGCTGCCCGTCCTGTGTGCCTGTTCCTGCCTTTAACGCTTGAGCGCCTCTTCAATCTGACCGGCAAGATCCTGCAAGGTCATTTTGGCCTTTTTGTCATCCAGAGCGCTGAAGACATCATCCGGCAAAGAACACCCGAACTCGCGCTCCACGGCCATGACCAGCCCGATGGCATCGAAACTGTCTGCTCCGAGTTTTTCAAGAGTTGCATCGGGTGTCACGATCCAGTTTGAGAGGTTAAGTGTCTGGGCGACAACGGTTCTTGTTCGGCTCTCAATATCTGACATGGACTGAAAACTGCCTGGCGGAAACGGGAACGCGCTTCCTAGTGCTCCCGCCCGAGTACCGCAAGGGAACAATCAACCTTATTCAGACATTTATGCATACATCACTGTCACACAGCCGTGATGAGCGGATGTTTGTTGGACAATCTTCTTGAAGCACAAAAAAGACGCCCAGTCGAAACCGGGCGCCAATTGCCTGGGAGGCTGCAGGACAAAACGAAAGACCAGGAACGCAGATCACTTTCAATGCGTGATCACGTCCTCCTTGTCGAAATAGTTGAACTCTTCCACCAGGACATCATGCACGACCTTGCGGCCGAGTCTGCCGTTGGTGGTTTCCTTGAGGTGGACCGTGAGAGCCTCGAGGTCGTAGCGCTCCAGGCCACGGAAATCCAGGGTTTCATCGGAATAGAGCACCCTGAAGGCTTCGTCGACCAGGAAGGGATGCGGCGGTACCGGCAGCCGGCGTAGCGTGTCTCCATCGGCCGTGAACACCATTTTGATGACCACATAGCCCTGCAGGATACCATCGGACAGGATCGGAACATTGACCGGTTTCACGGTCTCGTAGTCGAGCCCGACAAAGGCCGGCTCCTCCTCCCCCACCCGCTTCTGGGCCGCCAGGTATTGCGTCGTGCCATACCCGGAGATCAGCATGGTCGCAGACATCCACAGCCCGGCCGCCAGAATCTTGATCATCGGGCACGCTCCGGAAACGGGGCCTGATAGGTGCCGTCGCTGTCAAAATCGATCATCGTCCGCGACATCAGCTGCACCACTTCGGAAACTGCATTCATGTGCAGCTCCAGAAGGCCGATATTTTCTTCCAGGACCTGTTTGAAATCGGCAAGCTCGGCCTTGAGCTCGTCCGAATAGGCGGCCGGCGGCACCAGCGCACGCGCGCGCATCAGGTCCAGCAACGCCTGGCTCTTGCCGTATTCGTAGGTCTTGAGATCGGTGGTCGGGTCAGCCCGAAGCGCCCTTGTTTCGTCGCGCACCGCCTCGATCGCGCGTTTGACGGCCAGGGTCAGAGGTGTGGAGCGCGCCGGATCCGGCCGGTGCGCCTGAACGACGACGCCGGTGGCGGCAGGTTCCGGTCCAGTGGCGTCAATCTGAGCGGTTTCCGGGCTTGAATCCATTATGCCGTATCTCCCTTGTCAGCTGTCGCCTGGGTCAGGTTGTTATTGATCATGTCGGCGATCCCGACGCCGCCGCTTGCTGCCAACTGCGTCGCTACCTGTTCGGCGAGCATCGACTTCCAGATCTCTCCAGAAGATCCCTTGCCGAAAACCTGCTCGGCGTCATCCGGCAGCATCGTCTCTACAAACTGGGTGAGGATCATCGCTTCAAAATCTTCGCCCGGCGATTTTGCAGCTGTGGCCGCGACCGCCCCTTTCGAACGGAAACTGCTCCCGGCCTCGAAGGCACGCGTCGAAGCATCCTGGAATGCCAGAGCGAACCCCTCGCCCGATCCGCCGGTGGCAATGCTGCGCAATCGGCCGGTCGCTTGCTTGAGCTCCACCGGATCGGCGGCGTTGGCGACATCCAGGATCAGGTCTGAGGGAGGTGAGATCGCCATGGTTGGCTCCTAGTGAAGATCAGTTGCAAACAAGACCCGGCGGGTGACAGGCAAGGCAAGCAATGGGCTCTGCCGGGCCTCGTTTGCAGGATCATGTCTAGCCCGCTGAGCTTGCTTGGGGCTTGTGTGGTGATTGGGCAGGCAAGCGGAACGTCTATGGTCAGGGCTCATCAATTTGATCGAAGTGGCGCAACAAACGCCGATGAGCTGCAAGGAAAAGTGCGAAAAGCGGGCTGTTTGCCCGGTTGAGCGGTTCGACGCAGCAGATCAAAGCCGTTTTTGGCCCCACCGGGATGGGGTGAATTTGCCCGGCAACGTCGTTGCAGATCTCTGGAAACCTTTCGGTTTCCTGCAGCTTTGCGCCTCGTATCCTAGCAAGTTCATCCCGACCATTTCACTCAAATACGTGGTCCTGACCCTGGCTAACCGTAACGCCGCTCCAGCAGCTCAAGCAGGTCCCGTTCCTCTTCCGCACGCTGTTCTTCGCCGCGCATCCTGGCAAGACGTTCGGACATCAGTTTCAACATCAGGCGCTGGCGGTCATATTCGGAATTGACCTTGTCCCTTGCCTCCGAGAGACGCGACATTTCTTCGATAATCCGCCGCAGACGCTCGGCCGCATTGGCAATGAAGCGGTCATGTTGCGCCAGGTCGCCGCTGGAAAGCGCCAGCAGGATACGCCGTTCCTTTTCACTCAACTGGTAGACCTGGGCATCGAGCTTCTGCAGAAGCCAAGAGGAAAACAGGAAAATCTGCTTCTGCATCCGGAACAAGCGTTCGATTTCCTGACTGTTGCGAGCCATCGACCTGAGAACCTTTCACGGCTGGGATCAGCCGAACTGGAGCCATTGGAAGTAGCTGTCGAGGAAGATCATGATGGCTTCCGCGACAACGAGATAGAGAAAGTAGAGACCGCCCGCGATTACAAACGGCATGGAGATGAAGTAGACCGGGATGGTCGGCGTCAGCTTGTTGATCAGGCCGACTGCGAAATTGACCACCACGGTGTAGACGATAAACGGGCTGCACACCCTGAGGGCCAGGATGAAGGTGCGTCCCAGTTGTTCGGCGAACTGCTCCAGGCTGGCAACGGCGGCCAGC
Organism: Roseibium sp.; assembly: GCF_965233565.1. Classification (GTDB taxonomy): domain Bacteria; phylum Pseudomonadota; class Alphaproteobacteria; order Rhizobiales; family Stappiaceae; genus Roseibium. The sequence goes on from NZ_OZ247494.1 coordinate 250,109, forward strand.
GGCTGGCCTGGCGGTATCGCCTCATAGGACGCCACAAGCCCCCGCAGGATTTCCCAATGCTGATTGGTGATGAACACCATGGCAGTCGCCGTCACGGTGAAGAGACTTGCAACCGGCGGCAAGGTGTCCGTTCCGTCAATCGGCATGCCCGGCATGTTGGACAGGCCGATTGCCATGGAGACCAGCGTGGTCAGTGTCTCCAGGGCCGCCAGAAAGATCCGGCCGAGGAAACCGATAAAGGCGCCGGTGAGGATTTCCGCGCCGATGAACCAGGCCACCGTCCCGAGCTGCTCGTCGGGCAGCGATGCCTGGATACCGGGAACGAGCAGCGGTGACAGGGCCAGTGATATCGACAGGGCCACAAACAGGCGCACACGTGCCGGGATCCGGTTGCTGCCGAATCCCGGAATGATCATCAGGCAGGCCCCAATTCGGCAGAACAGCAAAAACACGGCCAGCAGCACGGATGCACTGAAGGTGCTGAAAAAGAGTCCGCCCGAAATCACGACACGGTTCCAAGCGCGGAGACATCGACACCGCGGGCAATCTCCAGATGCGAAAGAACCGGCAAGGTTGGGAACATGCGCTCCACGATCATGCGCACATAAGGCCTTGCATCCGGTGCGGCCACGATGGCAAAGCGGCTGCCCTGCTTCATGTGTTTCTTGACCGCATCGGACATCTGCGTGCCGAAATCCTCAACCAGCTGAGGCTCGATATCGAATTCTACAACATCGCCCTTGGCATCGCGCTTCAAGGCATTGTGAAAGGCGAGATCCCAGCGGTTGCCGAGCCGGAGCACCTGCAGCGGGCCGCCTTCGGCGAGATCGCCGCAGATCTGCTGGGCAATGCGCATGCGCACATGTTCCACCACCTGTTCGGAGCGGCGTACATGCGGCACGATTTCGGCGATCGCCTCCAGGATCAGGTTCAGATTGCGGATCGACACCCGTTCGGCCAGCAGAAGCTTGAGAACCGCCTGCAGACCGGAAAAGGAAGTGTGCGCCGGGCAGATGTCATCGAGCAGCTTCTGGTATTCCGGGTCCAGCCGGTCGAACAGTTTGCGCATGTCCTTGTAGGACAGGAGTTGCGGCAGGTTGTTGCGGATCACTTCGCTCAGATGTGTCAGGATCACGGTGATGTTTTCCGCAGGCATCAGGCCGCGGCGCTTCAGTTCATCCTTGTAGGCCTGGGGCACCCAGTAGGCGGTCATGCCGAACGCCGGTTCGCGGGTCTCGTCTGCAGGCACCGGCAGTGCTGCATCGCTGTTCGGGATCACCAGCAGTTCGCCGACCTTCAACTGCTGTGAGGTGATGATCGTGCCGTGGATCTTGATCTGGTAGCTTTTCGGGTCCAGCGTCAGACTGTCGGTCACCCTTATATCGGGCACGACAAAACCATATTGCTCAGCGAATTTCCGGCGCATCTTGGCAACACGCCTGGAGAGTTCACCGGTCTTGGTCATCAGGTCGGCCGACAATTGTTTGCCGAGAACCAGTTCGACCTCGGCCGATTTCAGCGTTTCCTTGACGGAATCCTTTTCTTCCAGCTTGGCCTGCTCTTCCGCCTCACGCTGTTTTTCCTCTGCAACCTTCTTCTGGGCCGCCATGCGCCTCGGGATGGTGTAGCCGATAAAACCCATCAGGCCGGCCAGCAGAAGGAAAGGCAGCATCGGCAGCCCCGGCATCAGCGCGAAGACGCCCATCAGGATTGCGGCCACAAAGAGAGCGCGCGGATAAGCGCCCAACTGGCCGAGAACGGCCTTGTCGGCTGACCCGCGCGTCCCGCCCTTGGAGACCAGGAGACCCGCTGCAAGAGAGACGATCAGTGCCGGGATCTGGGACACGAGACCATCGCCAACAGACAGTTTGGTGAAGACGTCCGATGCGCTGGCAACGGTCATGTCATAGCGCGTGACCCCGATAATGATGCCGCCGAGAATATTCACCGCTGTGATGATCAGGCCGGCAATGGCATCGCCGCGCACGAATTTGGAGGCACCGTCCATTGCACCGAAAAAGGAGCTTTCCTCTTCCAGTTCCTTACGCCGCCGCTGCGCTTCCTTTTCGTCGATCAGACCGGCGGAAAGATCCGCATCAATCGCCATCTGCTTGCCCGGAATGGCATCAAGCGTGAAGCGGGCGCCGACTTCCGCGATACGGGTCGCGCCCTTGGTGATGACGAGGAAGTTCACGGTCACCAGGATCGCGAAGACGATCAGACCGATGACAAAATCTCCACTCATGACGAATTGCGAAAAGCCGTTGATGACGTATCCCGCCGCATTCAGCCCTTCGTGACCATTGGCCAGGATCACCCGCGTGGTGGCGATGTTGAGCGACAGGCGCAACATGGTCGCGATCAACAGGATCGTCGGGAAGGACGAGAAGTCGAGAGGCTTCTGGATCCAGAGCGCCACCATCAGGATGAGTACCGACAGGGCGATCGACATGGCCAGGCCGATATCGATCAGGAAAGTCGGGATCGGCAGGAACAGCACCGCCAGGATGACAACAATACCGAGCGCAAAAGCAACGTCCCGGCGGCTGTCCGGCGCGCCCTCGGCAACCGGCGAAAGGGAGGTGTCTGTCATGCCGTTCCTCTGTTGCATGTCTATCGACTGGCAACCTCGCGCCCGAAGCTTGCGCGAGGCTTTTTGTGAGGCGGATAATCAGGGAGAAGTTTGTAGGGCTGCGCAGCAGCGGCAACGGACGTCACCTCGGACAAGTGCAGCGCAGAGCCGGGCCCTCTCGCAAAAACATTTGCCAAAGCCAGGGTGTTTTTTTCGAATAGGCAGCTGCGAAATTCCGCGTCTCTGGAATGCGCGCCCCCGGCTCGCCCCGGGGTAAAACCGAGGCTTTCAGCAACCCCCAGTTACATCAAGAAAATCGCTAGAATCCGGTTTCGATCCGGCTGTAAATCAATGTCGTCAGCGTATAGATCTGGCCGCCGATAAACGGACCGGCGACCACGATCATCACCAGAATGGCAACGATCTTGGGAATGAAGGTCAGGGTGATTTCCTGGACCTGGGTCAGGGCCTGCAACAGCGCAATGCCGATGCCGACGACCATGGCAGGCACAATGGCGGGGGCAGAGCCGACCAGGATCGTCCATATGGCGGACCTGACCAGGTCCAGGGCATCAACTTCATTCATCGGAATTTTAGTCCTCAGGAAATGGTTACACCTGGCCCAAGCAGAATGCCCTCACCATTGTCGAGACCGAGCACCGTGCCATCCGAATAGACTTCGACACGTTCCACAACACCGGTGGTCCCGCCCGGATCGGTGACCGTTCGCCCGATCAGGTCATCAACCTGACCGAAGGACATGTTGGTCAGCAGGGTTTCGAGCTTGGCATTGGTCTGGATACCCTGCTCGACTTGACTGAAGCTTGCGAGCTGAGACAGCTGCTCTGTGGCATCCATCGGATTGGTGGGATCCTGGTTCTGCATTTGCGCCATCATCAGCTGCAGAAACATGTCGTAGTCCACGGTCAGTTTCTGCTGCGCCGCAGCTGCTGATCCGGCGGCCTGCGTTCCCGTTACACCTTCAACGCTTGTCATTGGGGGTCTCCTTGAACTGTTCAGACGACAGCCAGTTGTGGTCCGTTGTGAAATCGGCTCGGCGCGGGCCTTGGCGCGCTCGCCGACGCGTTACCGCCCTGACCGTTCCGGTTGGATTGGCCCGCCTGGCTTTTTTCCGACATCATCAGGTTCGCTTCGATCGGATAAAGCGCCCGGACGACTTTCATGGCTTCAAACCAGCGCTCTGCCTTGGCCAGCTCATCGACCTCGTCGAGGCGCACCAGAATTTCCCGCGTCGAGAAGGCTGATTTCACCGACCCGAGCACAAGATGGAACATGTCCTGGACCGCGGGCGCCGACACCGGATCGATGATCATGGTCTGCAGAATGAAATAAAGCTGACGCAGCGGCGTTGTTGCATCCTCCGGCTGCAGCACATGGGCTTCCAGCAGAAAGACGGCATCATTCATGAGTTCGATGTTGGTTTTCTTGTCAGCCCGGATCACCGCGCCGTTGATGAACAGGCGCTCGCCCGCTTTCAGTCCGATTTTCATAAGTTTACCCGTCCAGGCTGTCGCGGATGATGGAGTTGATCTGGATGATGTCGGAGAAATCCTCCTGCTCCCACTGGCGCAGGGCTTCGACCTCTTTCAGCACCCAGATACCGACCGAGATCAGGTTGGCTCGTGTCTCGATGGGCAGTTCATTGGCGTCGTCCGCCAGGTGTTCCAGGAAGTAGCTCCAAAGCCGCCTTGTGTAGAACAGGGCGTCGACGGCTTCCGGCGACTTGACCCCGCGCTCCTTGGCGACATTGAGCTTGTCGATCACGATCGACATGGCCTCGTGTTCGTTGAGCCGCTGATCAGAGCAGAGATCATCCATAACCTCGGCATAGGACAGATTGTACATGGGCCCTCTCAAGCTTGAGTTTGATAAATCATGTCAGGCACTTGGCCGGTGTTACAGGTAATTGAGGATGCTGAGACCCTGCATCCGGGCTGTGACCGCATAGGTGGTTTCCAGCTGGGTCAGCGCGGTGTTGAGCCGAACCGAGGTCTCTTCCAGATTGACATTTTCCAGGTCGTTGACACGGCTGTTCAGGATGTCGGTCTGAACCTTGAGGCGCTCGCTGGCGAGGTTGACCTGTTCCTGGACATTGCCGAGCTTGCCCATCTCGCTGGTGACGCCGGCAATTCCGGTTCCCAGTTTCTCGATCGCCTTGTCGACAACCGTTTTCCAGGTGCCTGGATCAAGGTTCTCGTTGCCGAGGTCGGACATCATCGTGTAGGCGGCCGCCAGGTCGCGGAAAGCCTGTTCATTGGCACTGACCGAGCTGGTGACGGTTTCGCTGGCCGATATCCGGCTGACCATCACATTGTCGGACGCGCTCGACCAGGTGGCGCCCCAGGCAGGGTCCTGGAACATGGCGTCAAAGGCACCGTTGAGATAGGTGTCCATGGCCGCCGGCGTGATCGCCGAAACGGCGGGGTTTGCCTGCGTGATGCCGAACTCGGTCAGGAAAGCCGCATCGGCCGCAATCTTGTTCGGCGATGCCGGGTCGGCGTAGTCGGCGAGCGGTTCCTGGTCGGTGTTGATACCCGCGAACATGAAGTTGCCGTTGAGCTGCGTATTCAACCGGGAGGTCAGCAGTTCCATGTTGCCGATGGCATCGGCCTTCACAATGTCCGAACTGGAATCGTTCTCCCGCAACGCGACCAGCGTCGACAGGAAGTCCTGAGCATCGCTCAGGATATCATTCATGGCCGCCTGGCTGACATCGAGCCGCGAGGCCGCCAGCGCATTGGTGTCGATGATGCCGTGCAGAAAGTGAAACTCCGCGCGGATCGAGACAGCTTCACCGGTCCGCGTTCCAAGATCGAGACCCACGTCGTATTTGCGGCCGGAAGACAGTTCCACGCCCAGTTTCTGCACGAGACTGGCCTGGCTCTGGATCTGCCGGCGCGAGGCATCGGACAGTGAAATTGTTGAGATATAGGTGGTTTTCATGGCGCGTTACCTCGCTGCTGCCAGAAGGTCTTCAAGCATTGCATCGACGGCCGAGATCAGCCGGGTCGCGGCCGAATAGGACCGCTCGATCTCCAGGAGCAGGGTCATTTCCTCGTCGATATTGACGCCCGTCTTGTTGTTGAGATTTTCCGCAGTCCGACCAAGGATCACGCTTTGAACCTCGACATTGCTGGTCATGGTCTTGCGGCCGCTTTCCAGCCAGCTGACCGACGATGCCGCAAAGCCGCTCAAGGAATCTGTCGGATCAAGTTCAACGCCGGCATCAAAGACCGTGTCCTGATCAAAAGCGGAGACAAGCTCCTGCAGGCGATCGGAAAACCCGGCAGCGCCCGACGGATTGTAATTGTAATTCGGATCCAGCGGGTCGGAGATGCCGCCGTCCCGCAACCGATCAAGGCTGCCGCCCTGATCCGGGTCCGCATTGGCATTGACGGCAATTTCGGCCGCCAGTCCCGGTGACAACGTCGCCGCCGCGGGCATGCCCGGACCGCCGGACCAGGTGAAGAGACCCGCCTGGTCAGGCCCGCCGCCGCCACTCTGGTCACTTTCTGCGAAGGCTTCGATCAGCCCACGCGCGATTTCATCCAGCTGGCTTTGATAGGTAACCGCCACATCATCGCGTAATTCGGCCAGACCATGCAGCCGGCCGGACTTGATTTCCATCACTGCACCGGGACCGGCAACCGGGACACCGTCCACCGTGACTGTGTTGCCCACCGTCGTCGCGTCATAGACAACGGTCGGCTGGAAGGCCACTTCCCGCGCCGTTGTCTCGAACAGGGTCACGCCGCTGTCGGTATAGACAACGACATCCCCGTGGCTGCGGTTAAGCGTGGTGATGCCGATCTCTTCTGAAAGACTGAGCAACACCTGATCACGGCTGTCCAGGGCGTCGGTAACATCGGCCCCGGCCTGGGTCCCGCGGACAATCACGGAGTTGAGATCCTCCAGCTGGGTGAGCAGCGTGTTGATCTCCCGCACCGAGGTTGCCATGTCCGCATCGGCATTGGCGCGGACCTCCTGGACCAGTGCGGAGCCGGACTGCAATGTGCTGACCATGTCTTTTGACGATTGCAGCACGTCCTGCGCCTGGATGGCGTTGCCGGGATCGGATGCATAGGACTGCAGGGACAGTTTCAGCTCACCGAGCCTGGCAGCCGCAGACATCTTGTTCTGCGTGTCGCCTGTGGTTTCAGACATGCGCGTCAGGCCGGCAAGCACGGCTTCTTGCGACGTTCCGACCGAAGTCGACTGCAAAAGCGAAGAATAAAGCGCACTGTCGGTGACCCGGCCGATACCGTCGACCTTCAATCCACCGGTCTGACCGCTGTCGGTGTAGGTCTGGCTGAGAAGAACGGATTTTCGTGAATAGCCGGGATCCTGGGCGCCTGAAATATTGCGGGCGATTACCGAGGATTCCGTCTGCCGGGCCGCAAGAGCGGATTGGGCGACCTGAAGGGCGACTGACAAACTCATGATGAAAACTTTCCAGTTGGCAGCAGCGCCCGTTAGCGGACCAGGTTGACGAGCTGTTCGAGCAGGTCAGAACCGGCCTTGAACACCTGCGAGTTGGCCGTGTAGGTGCGCTGGGATTCGATCATGGAGGTCAATTCGTTGCCGAGATCGACATTGGAATCTTCAAGACCGCCGACCTTGATTTTTCCAAGCCCCCCCTCGCCCGCAAAACCGACGCGGACATCGCCTGAATCAAAGGACGGGCTGTAGACATTGCCTGAAAGCGGCGACAGCCGGTCCGGGCTCGGCACGTCGGCCAGCGGGATCTGGTAGATCGCGCGCCGGTCGCCATTGGTGTAGATGGCGTAAAGCGTTCCATCGTCGTCGAATTCGACATTTTTCACCGAGCTCGGTGCGTTGCCGTTGGCATCGACATTGGTCACGGTGAAATCGGCGTTCAGATAGGTCGACTGGTCGAGATCAATGTCGAAGGTTCCACCATTGGGAACCGTGATGTTGATGTCGGTCGGGCTGGCGCCGGTCAGATTGCCGGTCGTCACATCAAAGGTGAGCGTCTGGGTGTTCAGTGCCGGGGAGCTGTAGGGAAAGCCCCCGCCCGGCCCGGCATCCGCCGCGTCGTAGATGGCAACTTCCCAGTCTGAATCCGCCGCGGTTTCGGAAACCTTGGAATAGTAGACATCAAGTTTCACCTCATTGCCGAGATTGTCGTAGACGATCATCGACGTCTTGTGGGAATAGGTGGACGTTGCAGCGTTTGCAGACGGCAGATCCGCAGCCGGCACGATCGCGGCATCCTCACTCACATTCACGCGCAGGAAGGCCTCGCTGGTAGGCGTTGCTTCCAGCTGGTTTTGGGTGATGTTGATCCGCTCAAGACCACCAAGCCCGTTGGCAACCGTGGTCGGCGCCGTATTGCCGGTAATCGGGTACCCTTGCAGGTAATACCCGGCCGTGTTCAGGAGATACCCGTCACCGTCCGGAACAAAGTGACCGGCCCGCGTCAGAAAACTCTCGCCAGCCTCGTTGCCAACGACAAAGAAGCCGTTGCCGTCGACGGCCAGGTCGAGCTTTGACGTCGTGAAGCTGATATTGCCCTGCTTGGACACCTGGTACTGGGTGTGAGCTTCCACGCCGCCGGAGTTGAACGACCCGGCACCTTGCGAAACCACCAGCGAAGAAAACTCCGACTGGGCACGCTTGTAGCCGGTGGTGCTCGAATTCATGATGTTTTCGGCGACGGTGCCGAGTTTGCTCGATTGCGCATTCATGCCCGAAACGCCGCTGCGCATCACTCCGAAAAGGCCCATGACAGGTCTCCTGTGTCCAAATCAACTGGTCACAGTCAAACCGGCCTAACTTGTGCGAAGCTGTTCAGGCAGAATGTTTTTTCTTTCCATTCAAATACTTAATTGAGTAAAATTGTATCTATCAGGTACAGAGAAAGCATTGGCACTGAAGGTGCCAATGCTGATCTGTCAGGCGCCGCAAAATTGCTTGGATTTTTGTGTCCAGTTACCAAAACCGGAGGCAACCATGTTGCGGATCACGGTACACACGTAGCGTTTCTGCGCAGGATTGTTATTCGGGCCAGCGTGATAGCGCGCAACAGCCATCGTCCAGGACCCCTGCCGCTTGCGCAGATCCTTCAGGAACCTGGCCGCATATTGCACATTCGCACGCGGTTCCAGCATATGCTGCACCGAACGGAACTGGTCGCCGTGATAGTGGTGATTGATCTGCATGCAGCCGATGTCGATCAGCTTCTTGCCATGCTGGCGCGCTGCCAGAACGTCCTTTTCGGCCGCCGTCCTGCTTGGCGGAAACACCGATTTACCTTCAATGTTCAAGGCGTAGGGATAAAGCGAGTTGCGCCGCCCCGTTTCCGTCAAGCCAACCGCATATAGCACGCCGAGCGGAACCCGGTACTTCTGAGCTGCGGCAACCATTTCGCGTTCACAGACATTCTGGACCTCCGCGATGGCTGACTGCGAGCCGACACTAAAGATAGATGCCGTCAGACAGGCTGTTGCCAGTATCTTCCTCATGGGTGTTTCCTCTCGCTGTTTCACCTGACTGACCGCTATGCTCCTGCTGGTTCTGACCAGGTCTGTCCTGGTCCTGCCCGGACGCGTTACGGTCTGAATTCTGTGCCTGGCCCTCTGAAAACGCACCGTTGCCGGAGGTGTTCTGCCCCGAGCCCGCGGCGTTGCCTGCCGATGGTCCTGCCTGTACGGCGCCTCTGTCATCGGCAGCCTGGATCGTGATCGTGTCGGCCTTGAACCCGGTTGCCCGCAACATCTGGTCCAGCAATTGCCGGTCCTGTTTCAGGAGATCCGCCGTCTGCGGGTTGCTGGTTTGAAGCGTTACTTCAACGCTATCACCAACCATTCGAAGAGACACTTTCACAGTGCCGAGCTCATGTGGCGTCAGCTGGATATCCAGCGTTTTCAGCACCGGCCCCTCGGCCCTGTGGGTAACCCCGGCCTGCCCCTGTTGCCCGTCGGCGGACAGGGTTTTCAAGGCCGTGGCAATCTGATCGCCAACCTGTTGCGCCGGAGACAGGCGCATATTGGGGGCAAAATGCGTTTCCTGGCGCAGGATCTTGACCGTCCCAGATGCCTCTTCCGGAAGAAGCGACCGGCGGCCGGCTCCCGACAGAAGCGGATCGCCGACCGTCTCGGGCTCAACACCGAATTGCGCAAAGAGAGAACTCGTTCCGGTCCTGGCACCATCAGCTCCTTCAGGGCCTGGTGCTTGAGTTCCCGGCAGTGCTGCCTGCAAGTGAGCTGGCAATTGCGCCGATGGTTGCCCCGAACCTTGCGCGCCCCCTGCATTTCGAGCCGCCAACACCGCGTTTGCCGGCATCGAAACCGCTGCCCCCGCATAAAGGGCCGCATCGCCGCTTGGAAGGGTTTGCGGTGCCGACCGGTCTTCCTCTAGAGCGGAACCATCGCCAATGGCATCCCGGGCATGCATGTTGCTGGACACCTGGCGCAAGGCATTGACCAGGTTGGAAGTGGAATAGGCAACAGACGTGGACTGGCCTTTGTTGCTTTCAGCCGAGTTTGCGTTTGCCTCAGGCGTGTCGCCTGTTTCGGCGTTCGCCTGGTTCTGCCCCTGCCCGGACTGACGTCCGGACTGCTCACCACCGCCTTCGACCGGAGCCTCGCCGCGTTTCATGCCGTGCAGGACGGACTGGAAGGCAGCAGCAGCCTCCTTGGCCGACGCCTGTCCGCTGCCGCCCGAACCATCAGCTCCTGCGCCGGACTTCGGGGCAGCGGGTACCATGGCATGGGTGTTAACGCTCATCTTTGTCTCCCATGCTGCGCAAGGTCTGCTCACTGCGGTTCAAAAGAACTTCCGCCAGTTCCATATCTGCCGTGATCCAGTCGCGCTGCGCCGGGTCGGCCATGGTGCTGGCAACATTGAACTCGCCGATCACGTTTTCGGGCGGTTCGGGAAAATGCCGGACGGAATTGAGAACCACATAGACGCCATCCAGAACGGCACGATCTTCGTCGGATAGGATCCGAAGGTCGACGGACCAGAGCAGATCCCTGTTGGCTGTGATCATTTCCGGGTCGAGGCGGGTCGCCGCCAGATAGATTTTCAAAATCTCGTGTTCCTTGGTGCCCGCCACCGCAAGCGAGAGCGCTTCGCCGGTCGCCTTGCGGGCAACCTTAAGATGCCCAGCCAGGAGCGCTGAACGGGCCAGCCGAAGATAGAGGCCGCGGCGGCTATCGGCATCAAACTCGTGCAGGACGGGGTCCAGCAGCGCAAACTTGTCTTCGCTCTTGACGAAGCCGAGCGTATCGAGTGCAAGCGCAAAGCGGCGCCGGAAATCCCCCGCATAGACAGAACTCCTGAAGCGGCGCAGATACCGAATGCTGAGCACACGGAACCGGTCGACATCGGCCATCATGCCGGCCACGAACACTTCACGACGAAGCGCTGCTTCTTCGACCAGCGTGCCTGGCATCAACAGGCTGGCCACCTGCAACAGCTCCATGGCCTTGGCCGGTTCAGAGCGGATGTATGGTGCTGCTTTCACCAGAGCGACATGCCCGCCAAGGCTTGGCGGCAGCTCAAGCGGATCAATATCCTTAAGCAGCTCCAGCATGTCTTCTTCCCGCCCTTCCACATAAGCCAGCGAAGCCTCCATCAGCCGTCGGTCAATGGCCGGAAACGGCTCGAGTGCAAGCAGGTGCCGCATGACACGTGGATGTCCACCGCTCAACAGATGCACCACGGCGGCCCGTGCGTTGCGGGGCTCTTGCCAGAGATCCGCCGGCACCTTGAGGAACATGTCATCCATGTCTGCAAGGAGCGCCCGTTGTGCCTTCATGGCATGGCTGTTTCCTTGCGCGATCTGTTCCTGAAGCGTCTGCAGCGAGCGGATCATTTCAAAGGGCTGGCTTCTCTTGCCGGTTACTGTCGGCTCTGCCGCAAGGCCGCTTGAAAGCATGGCATTGCAGAGACCAACACCAAGAACCGCTGCCAGGAGAGCCGATTTGATCAGGGGGCCCAACCTCATCACTCGCCCCCCTCCAGCAGGTAGATCTCGATGCGGCGATTGCCGGCAGCAAAGGGATCGCCCGGGACTTTCAGATGACGGTCGGCCGAGCCTTCCACACGGTCAAACCGCGCCTGGTCGACCCCGCCCCGTGTGAGCATGTAGCGCGCCATATGGGCCCGGGCTGTCGACAGGCGCCAATTGTCATAGGTTTTGCTGCGGAACGGACGGGCATCCGTGTGCCCCTTGATCACGATCTGACCGGGCGTTTCCGCAACCACTTTGCCGATGCGCTCCAGCAACTTGACCAGTTCCGGGCGCGGTTCTGCCGAGCCGATCGCGAACATGCCGAAATTCTGGTCGTCCGTCAGGCTGATCAAGGTTCCATCCGCTTCGCGGCTGACCGTGATCAGTCCTGCGGTTTTCTCAAGGCTTGTGCCATCCGTTTCCGCCAGGACCTCGGACAGCCGGGCCACGAGCCGGTCGGTCTCCGGATCAGTCGACGTGTCGGCGCTCCCGGTCGACGGGTCTTCAAGACCATCTGCAACGGTCTGTTCGGAGCGCCCCATCACATGGGCCACCACGGGATCGATGCGGGAGCCGGTTTCAGAAAGCTGACTTGTGCCGGACTGACTCAGGTCCGATGTTCCCTCGCCGGCACCTGAAAACAGTTCCTCGTCTTCAGAAATGGCAGCAATTTGCGGCAATGCCTGTGTGTCCGTGATCCCGGCATCAAGCGGGTTGCCCTCATCATATGGCGCGCCGAAGGCCGCGTTTCCTTCAAGGTCCATGTTGCTCGCGGTCTGGCCCTGACCGGGCGTTCCAAGTGCGGCCGCCTCCGAACCGTCGACACCGCGCCCTGGGCGGAACTGCCAGAAAAGCGGGTCAAAGGGATCACGATAGGCTTGGCCACCCTGGGCACCTTCATGTTTTTGCAGGCCGGTACCGATGCCCTGGGGATTGTCTTCCAGCGTTTCGGCGACGCGGATCTTCTCTGCCAGTGTGTCCAGGACCGCATAGGGATCGGAAAACAGGATCGATTCCGCATGTGTCTGTGTGAACTGTCCGGAGACCGGAACACCACCGGTCTCCGGCGTTTCCTCAACCTCTTTCGCCTTGTGTCCGGCTTCGTGGCCGGATCCGAAATTGTCGTCCTGATCAACAGGATCCTCGGAGCCTCCAAGTTTGCCGGTAAACAGTTTGGTGCCGTTTTCGTTGGTGTCGCCGTTGATCTGCGGATCGTTCAGCCCCTTGCGATTGGGCGCGGTCGAGGCCAGCTTGACGGGATTGAAATACTGGGCCACGCCCCGGCGAACGCTGTCATCGGTCACGTTGATCAGCCACATCACCAGAAAGAAGGCCATCAGTGCAGTCATGAAATCCGCATAGGCGATTTTCCAGACGCCATGCGGCAGGTGGTCGTCTTCCCAGCTGTTCTTGCGCCGGACAATGACAACCTCGTTCGGAACCCCGTCCAGCATCACGCAGTCTCCCCGTCGATCATCTCGACTTGAGCAAGCCATTGGCTCAGCCGGGTTTCGATTGTGGTCTCGTCGATGAGAGCGACGAGTTCAACTTCGTCACCATGCTGGATATCGATGCGGTCCTTCAGCGTCGGCAACTGATCCACCACCCGTGAGACCAATGTTTCCGGTCCGCGCAGACGGATGATCTTGTCCTGATCATCTGCTGTCAGCTGGCGCAGGTTGCTTGAAAAGGCGGTGACCAGCTGGTCGACAATCCGTTCCTTCAAAAAGGGCTGCAGCAGTTTGGCGACCGAATAGGACAGGCGCTGCTCCAGAATATCGACAAAGCCCTCGATAGCGGCACCGATGTTGGCGGCCTCGCGCATGTCGAACCGGGTGCGCTCGTCTTCGAGCGCGCGGGCATGATCAGCGCGTTCCTGCTCCAGCAGCGCCTCGTAGTGAGCCCGCGTGCGTTCACTGCCCTCGGCAAGGCCGCGCTCGAACTCCGCCTGCAGGCGCTCCTCCAGGCTCGGTTCCGGCGGATGCTCGTCACAAGGTTCCAGAACGTCGGCCAGCGCGGCGTCATAGGCCCCAAAGGTCCTGAATTTCGGAACAGAAAGGACGGGAATGTGGGAGGCAACGGATGTCGACATTAGACGCGCTCCGATTCATAGAGCCACTGGCGCAGGATCGCAGCGGACTGTTCTTCGTTGAATTCCAGGAGGGATTCCAGCTTCCGCAATGCGGACTGATTGCGCTTGCTGTTCAGGTCCTGCAGCATGTCGGAATGATCCGGCGGCACCAGGAAGGCCTGTTCGCCGTCGTATGTTTCGTCCTGAACTTCGACGCCTTCCGGCAACATGCCGAGTTCCGCCATTTCCACCTGCGGCTGGGACACCTGCGGCACCAGTGCGGCGACTGCCGGCCGCAGGCCGAACCAGATCACCAGCATCGAGACTGTCAGAATGGCGAGCGCATTGATGATGTTGCCCGACTGGCGCAACAGGTATTCCGTGACGCTGATCGGCGGGATCGGCTCCAGGGCCTTGCCGCCATCGACGAAGTCGACCACAGATACCTTCACGTGATCACCGCGCGTGCTTTCAACGCCAGCGGAAGACGCAACCAGTGCTTCGATTTCCGTGAGCTGTTCCTGGATCTGTGCCTGGGTCGGCTCGCCGCCGAGCGACTGGGCCAACCGCGCCTTGTCCACAAGCACCGCGATCGACAGCCGGTCGACCTTGTAGCCGTCCTGCGAGGTTTCGATACGTTTAGACGAAATCTCGTAATTGACGGTCTCCTCGCGGCGTTCGTTTTCTTCACTCGATCGTTCGCCATTCTCTGAAGAAACATCTTCTTCCGGCAGATTCTGCTCCACCGTCGTCGGCGCGCGCACGCTCGAGTTCTGGGCATTTTCATTCTCACGGATGGTGCGCACGGAGCGCTCGATGCGGGAATCCGGGTCGAAGATCGTCTCGGCAATCGTCTTTCGATCGGTGTTCAGTTCAGCGGCGACGCTGACCTGGAAGTTCTCCAGCCCCAGATAGGGTGTCAGGGTCTTGCGGATGTTTTCCTGAATGCGGTTGCTGACAGCTGTCTCCAGGCTTGCCAGTTGTCCGGCCGACGCCTTGGTCGGGTCCTTGCCGGCCGCCAGGATACCGCCGGACGTATCCAGGACGGTCACTTTGCTGGCTTCCATGCCGGGAACACCCGCAGCCACCAGGTGCCGGATGGCGTCGGCGGTGCGCACGTCATCAGGCACATCCGAGCGGATCACCACGGAGGCAGAGGGGGGCTGCTGGTCCCTTCGGAAGGACCCCTTTTCCGGCAGCACGATATGAACGCGCGCGGCACGAATGCCTTTCATCAGCTGGATCGTGCGCGCCAGTTCCCCCTCAAGCGCCCGCACCCGGGTGACCTCCTGCATGAAGGAGGTCAGACCGAGCGATCCCAGTTCATCGAACAGCTCGTACCCGGAATTGGCGCCGCGCGGCAGGCCCTTTTCGGCAAGCAGCATGCGCGCCTTCGCGGTCTGGGCGTGGCTGACCATGACAGAACCGCCATCGGCGCTGATATCGAACTGGATGCCGGCATCGCGCAGCGCGGAGCCGATCCTTGTGACATCGTCCCCGTCGAGGCCCGTATAGAGGACCGTTTGCTCCGGTCGGCTCAGATAATAAGCGCCCGCGCCGACGGTCGCGATTGTAGCGAGCCCGATTAAGGCGAGCGCGACCAGTCGGCGCACGCCCAATTCCATCAAGTTTGCCCACAGTTTCTCGGCGTGTTCACGGCCCGGCATGCATAACCCCTTCATGCACGTATCACTTTGTTGCTGCCACTATCGGCAGCGGAGCTTGCGCGAGCCTGTCAGAACGGGTTCAGCCGAAGAGAAATTCAGACGCAAAAAGACCGCGCCCCGGAGGGCGCGGTCCTCTTTCCATGAAACCCTGAACGGGATTAACGGAACAGGGACAGAATGTTCTGGGAACCCTGGTTGGCGATCGACAGCGCCTGGATACCGAGCTGCTGCTGGGTCTGCAGAGCCTGGAGACGGGTCGATTCCTTGTTCATGTCAGCGTCAACCAGCTGACCCACACCACGATCGATCGCGTCACGCAGGGCAGACACGAAGTCCTTCTGCAGATCGACGCGGCTCTTCACGGAACCCAGGGTGGTTGCAGCATCGGTGATATCGTTGAGAGCGGTATCGATGCCGGCGATCACGGTGTCCAGACCAGCAAGGTCAGCATCGGTGACGGCGGAAATATCCAGATCCGCAATACCGTTGCCGGAGATGTTGGTCAGGGCTGCGAAACCGCGGTCCTGGTCGAGGATGCCGGACTGGTCGGCAGCGTCGTAAAGTTCCGTTGCAGTGGTGTCGAGCGTGATGGTCTGGATGGTGATGGCACCACCAGCGCGGGAGAAGGAGGCCACGATGTCTTTGGCAGCAGCGTAGCCGGCCGCACCGGAGTCAACAGACAACCAGTTTTCACCGTTGAAGACAGCCGAGTCGGCCGTGTTCTGCAGCTGGTTCTGCAGCTCGTTGATGTCGGACTGGATCTTGCCGCGGTCAACACCCGGGGTCCGGGCTGCGACAACTTTGGCTTTGATTTCGTTCATGACATCAACAGTGCTGTCCATGGCGGTATACATGACGTCGACGGTCGCGGCACCAAGACCCAGAGAGTCTTCAACGGCACCAAGAGCCATGTTGTCGGAACGCATGGTTGTCGCGATGGACCAGTATGCAGCGTTGTCTTCCGCGCCGTCGACGCGGTAACCCGTGGAGATGCGGTTCTGCGTCTCTGCCAGGTTGGCGTTCGTGCTCCGCAGGGTCTGCAGAGCGGTCATTGCGGAAGCGTTGGTCATCAAGCTAGACATGATATGTCCCTTTCAATGTATCAGTTTGGTACTGGATTGGAGCGGGACATGCCGGGTTTGCACCGGCACAGCAGGAGCAGCGTCATGCTTTTGAACCTGATGGGTAGTGGTTCAACCTGCTGTCATCTGGACCCTAGCGGCCCAATCTTGCGCGAAGCTTACCCCGATAGCGCCAATTTGATCTTTTTGTCCTTTTGCCTCCAGTCAGCCTGCACCAGAAAAATCGCTTCACGTAATATCGCTCACGATAAAAGGCGGAGCGATGACGCTCCGCCTTTTGGAAGGTCTATAGATTTCAATATCCTGCCGTCAGATAAAGGATCGGATCAGGCTGCCGACAAGCAGGTTCCAACCGTCGATCAGAACGAAGAAGAGCGCTTTGAACGGCAGGGAAATCACCGTCGGCGGCAGCATCATCATGCCCATCGACATGGTGATTGTAGCCACGATCATATCGATCACGAGAAAAGGCAGCGCGATTAAAAAGCCAATTTCGAAACCTCGCCGCAATTCGGAGATCATGAATGCCGGGATCAGGACCCTGAGCTCAACCTCTTCGGCAGAATTTGCTTCCGTGTCGGTGATCCGGCCGGCCGCCAGATCATCGAACAGAACCAGGTCCTCCTCGCGCACCTGGCTCAGCATGAATTCCCGGAAGGGCGTGGTGATCCTGACATAGGCCTCTTCCTCCGAGATCTCATTGTTCATCAGGGGTTTCACCCCTTCATCCCAGGCGCGGTCGAAGGTTGGCGCCATGACGTAGAAGGTCATGAACAGGGCCAGCGAAATCAGGATCAGATTGCCCGGTGTCGTCTGCAGCCCGATGCCGGACCGCAGGAAGGAAAAGGCAATCACGAAACGGGTGAAACTTGTCACCATGATGAGAATGCCGGGAGCAACTGACAGCACCGTCAAAAGCGCAATGACCTGCACGATACGGCCGCTTGCACTGCCCTCGCCCGCCGGCAGGAGCGACGACAGATCAGGCACTTGTGCTGCCGCTGCGCCTGTCATCAGCAGGAGCGCGGCAATAGCCGACAGGGCCCGGATCATTGAATCACCACCGATTCCAGAATGACTTCATGGACCTGACCCTTGGTGCGCGTGCGTGCACGCTCGGTTAGATCTTCCTTGAGGTGCTGAAGTCCGATGCCGCCTTCCAGATGCGACAGGGTGAGCGTTCTGAGATAGGTCAGAAAATCGTCCTCGACCTTCTTCCTCATCACCGCAACGTCGCCATCCACATCGTCTTCAAGCAACACCGAGGCCTGCAACCGGATCCAGGCTTCCTTTGGCGATGACAGATTGGTCACCAGGGGATCGAGCGACTGCAGCCGCGTCGACGGCGAAAACGGCAGCGTATCGGCAAAACTCTGCTGCTGCCGCAACCGGCCGTGAACCTCTTCTTCCGTGTAATCGGAAATATACTTGGCCAGGCCGGCCCCAGCTCCACCACCAATCAGGGTCAAAAGCACAAGGGCCGCCATGAACCCGGACCCGCGGGAGGACTGTCCCTGGGTTTCAATCGGAACTTCGATGATATTGGACATGTTTGTCTTTCCGCTGCTTGTCGGAACTAGAATGGCGTCACGATGTCGTAGATCTGCTGACCCCAGCCTGGCTGCTGCACCTCGGAAATCCGGCCACGTCCACCATAGGACACTCTTGCCTCGGCGATCTTGTCGTAGGGAATGATGTTATTGGCCTGGATGTCCCTTGGCCGTACGATCCCGGCAATCTGCAAGATGCGCATTTCAAAATTGACGCGGATTTCCTGTGACCCGGCGATCACGAGATTGCCGTTTGGCAACCGCTCGGTGACCACTGCGGCAATCGAAAGCTGAATTTCCTCGGACCGGTCGATGGATCCGGACCCGGCAGACCCGGATCCTGAATCCAGATCCAGGCTCGCATCCCCGCTGGTGGAACTGCCGTCCCAGCTCGTGTCCACCGAGCCACCAATGCCGATATCAGAAGTCCGGCGGCGATCGGAACTGTTGTCGAGGTTGGCGCGGTCGTCGATCTGGATCGTTACGGTAAGGACGTCCCCAACCTTCTTGGCGCGTGGATCGGCAAAGAAGTTGTCTCGGCCACTGGCCCAAAGGGAATTGTAGTCCTTGACCGCGCCGCGGCCGAACGTGTTGATCGGGTAGGCGGTTGGCGGCTGGGCAGCCAGACCGTAGCCGACCGGGGACATTTCCGGCGCCCGGCCGACATCTTCCAGTTGCCCGGCACAACCGGCAAGCGCGAGAGTTCCGAGGGAAATCACGAAAGCGCGCATCAGAAACTCCGTTGGGCTTCGGGGTTTGTGAACCCCATCATGGATTGGGTCAGCTGGGCAGCGCGCGACGGTTCCATTTCATCGAGAATGCTGCTGGCGACGCGCGCCTTGAGCTTCAGGAGCACACCAACGGCGGCTTCCTCGTCCGTGGTCGACAACTGCGCTGCAGCGGCCTCGGGCCGCATCCGGCCAATGATCGTCACAACCTGGTCCTCAACCTCGTTGAGCAGATCCTCGCGGCGTTTCACCCAGGCTTCGAATTCTTTTTCCTTGCGCTGCAGCTCATCGATCCGGTCTCGCAGCCGGGCCTCAAGGCTGATCAGCTTCCAGGTCTGCCACTTGATGCGTGCATCGCTCGCCGCTTCGGCGATGTTCTTGCAGTAGAGTTCGCTGTCGCGCGGCGGCGCCTCTGCCTGCTCTGCAGCAGCCTGCGGTTTCTGTCGCGGTGACTGAGCCGAAACAGCGTGCGTTCCGAAACTGATTGAAACCGCGGCAACGGTCAGAAGGACCAGCTTCCGGCAGCGGTTCATGTGACGTGGCATTGCGCCTTCCCTTGTGCTGAACCCGATGATCTGAACCTTCGGTGATCGAGCTTGCGCGGGGCTGGCGGGAAAGAAAAAACCGCCGCTCCAGGAGCGACGGTCAATATCTGAAAGCAGAAGGGTATTTGCACGCAGGCCTTTGCAGGCATGCCGCTGCATGCCCTGGCCTTTTTCATCTCCTACTGGACCACGAGTTCGGCCTGTAGTGCACCAGCTGTCTTGATGGCCTGAAGAATGGCGATGATGCCGGTGGGCCGAAGGCCGATGCGGTTGAGGCCGCGTACAAGCGTTGGCAGGTCCGTGCCGCCCACAACAGCCAGCTGACCGCCCGTCTCCTGCGCGTCGACATAGGTGCGCGGCACCACAACGGTCTGCCCATTTTGTGAAAATGGCGATGGCTGGGACACTTCCGGCGCCTCTGAGATCCGGACGGTCAGATTGCCGTGGGTGATTGCCACCGTAGAGATCTGAACATCCTTACCGATGACAACGGTTCCCGTGCGCTCGTCGATCACCACCTTGGCCGTCTGATCGGGATTGACCCTGATGGCCTCGATCTCTGCAATGAACCGGGTCATGCTGATATTCTGCGGCGGTGTCAGCACCACGGAGCGGTAGTCGCGCTCCCTGGCAACTGTCAGCCCGTAACGCTCCTTGGTGAAGCGATTGATCGCATCGGTTATCCGAACGGCAGTTCTGAAATCCGGATTGGAGAGTTCGAGAACAAGCCCCGGAATATGGGAAAATTTAGCCGGCAAATCCCTTTCAATCAGACCGCCATTCGGCACGCGACCGACGGTAGGAATGCCCTGCGTCAGGCTCTCGGCCTGCCCCAGCTCCGCAAAGCCGGACACGGCCACCGGTCCCTGTGCAACCGCATAGATCTGGCCATCAGCACCCAGAAGCGGCGTGGCAATGAGGGTGCCGCCGGCAAGGGAAGTCGCATCCCCAAGCGATGAAACCGACACATCGATCGTCGCGCCCTTGCCGATGAAGGACGGCATCTCGGCCGTCACCACGACCGCGGCCACATTGCGCGTGCGCAAGCGGCTGTCACGTACATTCACACCCAGGCTATCCAGCATGGATTGCAGGGATTGCTCGGTGAATGGAGAGTTCCTGAGCGTGTCGCCGGACCCCTTCAGACCGATGACCAGGCCATAACCGACCAGCTGGTTGTCGCGCACGCCTTGCAGGCTGGCGATATCCTTGATCCGGACCATGGCAGATGCCGGCGTCGCCATCAGCAGGGCCAGAAGGCAAATGAAAATGCGGGCTATCATTCAATTCTCCACGCGGATCGTGCCGTCTTCCTGAACCCGGCCGGACACCACCAGACCGCTGTCGATGTTGCGCACCCTCACGAAGCTGCCGGCACCGCCATTCTGCAATGCTTCCACCTGCATGATGATCACGAGGCCTTGCTCGCGGAACACCAGCCTGGCCGGTTCGCCACGGCGAACCAGAACCGGTTTCTCCACCGATCTGGCGGGGATGGGTTGCCCGGGCAGCAATGTCCGGCGCGCGACCATGCCGACCAATTCGGACCTGTGAACGCTGACGGCAAATTGCTGCGCCGTTCGGCTGGGAAACTTCCGCTCGACCAGATCCTGATGCGAAATCTCCGTCCCGGCCGGAATGGTCTGGCGTGGCACCGGCAGGTCAATCGTGCCGGCCCTGACAGCAAGACCGCTCAGACACATGGCAAACACGAACAAGAAGATACGGATCGGCATGGTCCTGCGCCCTTTCCTATCGGATTCCGTTGGTCACGGTTCCGGCCATCTCGTCGGCCGCCTTCATGACCTTGGAATTCATCTCGTAACCGCGCTGGGCATTGATCAGGGCGGTGATTTCCTTGACGGGGTCCACGTTGGAGCTTTCAAGATAGCCCTGACGAACCACCCCAAATCCGGGATCGCCCGGTACACCCGCCACAGGCACACCCGAAGCTTCGGTTTCCCGAAACAGGTTGCCCCCGACCGGTTCCAGGCCGACGTCATTGGCAAAGTTGGACAGGGTCAGCTGACCGAGTTCACGCGGCGCCATTTCGCCATCGACCTTTGCAAAGACCTGCCCGCTCTCATTGATCACCACCTCGATGGTTTCTTCCGGAACGATGATCGCGGGTTCGATGGCATAGCCGTCGATGGTCACAAGGCGGCCGTCAGCATTCTTGTTGAAGGACCCGGCGCGGGTGTAGAGGGTTTCATCGTCCGGACCGGTGATTTCGAACCAGCCTCGCCCATCAAGCGCCACGTCGAACTGATTGCCCGTGTTGCTCAGGGAGCCCTGGACATGCAGCTTGCGGATACCCGCCGTGCGCACGCCCAGACCAAGCTGCGCGCCCTCTGGAACCGGGTCTTCGCCGCCGCGGTTCGGCACCCCTTGCAGGCGCTCCGCCTGATAGAGCAGATCGGAAAACTCCGCCTGCGAGCGCTTGAACGACGTCGTGTTCATGTTGGCGATGTTGTTGGCGACCACCTCGACATTCAATTGCTGGGCGCTCATGCCGGTCGCGGCAATGGCTAGGGCTTTCATGGCTTATCTCCTTTGTTCACGCAGGGCTCATTCCGGGTCCTGAAGACCTGGTCAGATCGACATGCGGCTGATTTCCTGATAGGCGTTCACGACCTTGTCGCGGATGGCGATCGCGGTCTTCAGCGTGGATTCGGCAGCCATGACGGCCTCGACCACCTGCTGGACCGAGGCCTGGCCATCAACACCTGCAATCGCCGTCGCCTCACCGGCCTTGATCTTGTCGATCGCACCTTGCGACACCTCGGCCATCGTGTCCGAGAAGCTGGGACCTGAGGCCTGCACAGTGCCTCCAAGGTCCGGGGTTCCTGCCGTGAACCGGGTCGTCGAAGTGGATTTCAGAACACCATCGGTCGACGACGTCAGTGCAGCAATTTCATTGATCATGATCAGGTCCTCAGAAGGTCGATGTGACGCATGACCATCTCGCGGGCCTGGGTCATGACTTTCAGGTTGGCTTCATAGGAACGATTGGTTTCACGCATGTCGGCGAGTTCCAGCAGCGTGTTGACATTCGGCATCTTGACGTAGCCATTTTCGTCCGCGGCCGGATGACCTGGTTCGTACTCCACCGTGAATGGCGCCTTGTCCGAGCCGATACCCTTGACAGAAACCAGGTTTGCCTGGTGGGCACGGTTGAACTCGCTCTCAAAAGTGATGGTCTTGCGGCGATAAGGATCGTCGCCTGAGGTTTCGCCTGTCGAACGGGCATTGGCCAGGTTCTCGGAAACAACGCGCAGACGCTCGGACTGCGCCCGCAATCCGGCGCCGGAGATCTGAAGTGTTGCGGCAAGAGGATCAGACATCGTTGTTTTTCCTTAAGATTTCACGGCAGCCAGATACATGCGATGGAAGGACTTCGCGATACTGGCGTTCAACGAATGATCGCGCGCGACCTCACCAGCCTTCATCAGTTCCTGCTCGATGCTGACCGAGTTTCCGGAGTGGGTGACTGTCCAGCTGTCGGCTTTTTCGACATCGGATTTACGGGCCGCTTCCATCGATTGGCCTAGATGGCTGTCATGGGTCGCAGTCATGGCAAGCTGTGTCTTGCTGATGACCGTGGTGAAGGGTTCCAGATCCCTGGCGTTGAAACCCGGCGTGTTCGCATTGGCGATGTTTTCCGCAATGGTCGCCTGGCGAACGGACAGCCAGTCATTGTTTTGCGACACAAGCTTGGTCAGGAACACAGGCTCCATTGGAGACCTCCTTCTGGATCAGAGTGCTCTAGGGTTTAGGAGATCAAGCTTGTCCGAGGCTGTTCCGCTCCGGCCTTCGCGCCAGAATCACGCAAGGTCCACACAACCTTCGGAGTGCATGCATTGTTGCACGGGCGATCACTGCCTGAATTTATATGACGGCTCACAAGCAGGAGACGCGGATGATCCGGCGGCCCAGCCACCCAGCAGCGATCTGTTCCGGCCCGGAACGCACACACCCGGGAAACCGGCCGCTGACTTCTGTCCGACGCCTCAAGGTTTTATTGACCTGCGCAACCTGCCTGCTCAGCGCGCCTGCTTCACTTCAGGCGCAGGCGTTCGATTGCGACGTCTATGCAAGGAATTATGCCGACGCCCATGTGTCCGGTGACCCGACAGACCTGCATATTGTGGACCAGGCTATGGACGGTGCTGTGGTTGGTGGGGCGTGGCGTGGTGCCAGCGGCGCACGCAGGGGCGCGGTTGCAGGTGGAGCGTTGGGTGTTCTCGACACGCTGGGAAATGACCCGGCCGGTTGGCGCGGTCTCTATGATCTTGCCTACCGGCTTTGCCGGAACTCTCAGTCGCCGGTGACACACCGTCCTTCAACACTTGGCGATCCAAGCTATCGCGCTACACCGCTTCGACCGGGAGCACACGAACCGCCCCTTCCCCCCTTGCCCCTCGCGCCACAAAAACCAGAAAACTGAGGCTGTGCCATGTTCTCTTTCCTGACCGCAAAAAGGGCTTCTTTTGCAGAAGCCCTGCAACGACGCCTTCACCCCCGTCAGCGCACGCGCCTGCGGCCAGCCAAAATCGCCAGCCTGGAGAACGAATTTATCTGCGATTGCACCATAAGGGACATCTCCGAAGGCGGAGTGCGCCTGGTGCTGGACGAGGACCTTGACCTTCCGGAAGAATTCTATGTTTTCGACGCAGTTGCCAAGACAGTCGCAGAAGTCCAGCTCAGGTGGCGGCGTGGACTTGCCGCCGGTGTAGTCTATCTTGTCCCGCCTGCAAGTATCCGGCTCTTTCGAAACACTGGTGTGCGCAAGCTCGCACAAAGACTCTATGCGCTTGACGGATAGTTCCTAGTACTTGTTGGACAAATATTGATTTTGCCCAAATTTTCTCGACGGCAATTCCGCTTTCACAACAACGGGAACGAGATCAATTTCAGCAGCGTAAATTCTTCTTCTTTTAGATTGTGCGGTTTGCATGCATTAATTCTAGTTTTCTTCAGAAATCACGGCTAAAACGGTTGTAGAAGCCGGTGCAGTGACGTCCGGCACGCATCGCAAAATTGAGTCCTCCGGGCACCTTTATGGATAAAGCCAGACAACAGACTTTCGAATTACCGGACAAGGCCCTGACCTCCCTGCCAACTGGCGCGGTCAAGGACACGGTCGAACACCTGGGCAAAAGCGTCGTTCAGGGTGTTTTTGCAACCGACGCAATCTTGCCGCGGGAAGAAGAACTCGTCGACAGTCTGGGAGTTTCCAGAACCGTTGTCCGCGAAGCCATCAAGGTTTTGTGCGGCAAGGGCCTGGTGCGGACTGCCCGGCGCTACGGGTCACGCGTTTGCCCGTTCGAAAGCTGGAACCTGCTGGACCCGGACGTGATCCGATGGCACGATCCGGATAGCCCGCGCACCGCGCGCATCTATGCAGAAGCCACCGATCTGAGGCTGATCTTCGAACCGGAGGCTGCGGCCCTCGCGGCAATGAATGCCACCCCTCAGCAACGCGACACCATTCTTGCCGCGGCCGACGGTATCACACCTGTCAACGGCGAGGAATCGATGATCGGTGCGGACTACACGTTCCACGCAACCATCCTGCAGGCCAGTGGCAACCTCATGCTGGCACAGCTTCAAAACGTCATTTATGCGGTGTTGCTCTTTTCCTATTCAGCCGGCCGTGCAGGAGCACCGGAAGAGCAGGTTTCGCGCCGAAATCACTTGAGTGTCGCGGAAGCAATCGCCGGCGGAGAAGCGGACCTGGCGCGAACGCGCATGCGGGACATGCTTGCCCAGAACAAGGCCATTGCCGAAAAAATTGCCGCAACGGCTGGAAGCTAGTCCCGATGTTCGCCTTCGGATAGGCAGCTTCTACCAGTTGGTGAAGCTGCCATCCTCACGTCTAAGGATCGGCAGGTGTTCCGGCTCAAATCCGTATCGGCACAGAGCGCCAAGCTCTATGTCAACGCCGAGCCCCGGTGCATCAGAGCAGGTCAGATAGCCCTCCTCCCAATGCTGGTTCGACGACATCAGATGGGCCAGGCTTTCACCTGGCAGCTTCGGCAACTCCTGAATACCGACATTCGGGCAGCTGAGATTGAGATGAAGACAGGCTGCCGTTGACACCGGCCCCAGGGGATTGTGGACCGCAAGGTCGATCATGTGTGTTTCGGCCATGGCCGCAATTTTCTTGGCCTCGGTCAGGCCGCCAGCGATGCAGACGTCAACGCGTATGAAATCAACCAGGTCCTCTTCGATCATCGGCCGCATCATCCATTTGGAAGCCAGTTGTTCCCCGGCTGCAAGCGGGGCCGAAGTCTGTGCCCGCAGCCGCCTGTAGCCCTCGGTGTATTCACTGCGAAGCGCGTCTTCCAGGAAGTAAGGCCTCAACGTCTCGACCGCCTTGCAGAAATAGGCGGCCTCGGGAGGCGTCAGTTTGGTGTGAATATCAAACAGAAGTTCGATTTCATCGCCAAGTTCCTTGCGCAACAGACAAAACTCGGTGATGGCCTGGTTGGTTGCCTCGCGCCCGCACATCACGCCATTGCTTCCGCTGAGTGGCTCCCAGCGGATGGCCCGCCAGCCGAGAGCAACCTTTGCTTTTGCCTGTGCCAGCGTTTCTTCCGGTGTCGCTCCGCTGATGTGGCAGTAGGTCAGCACCTTGTCCCGGGTTTTGCCACCAAGCAGCTGGTAGACCGGGACGCCGAGCTTCTTGCCCTTTATGTCCCAGAGCGCAATGTCGATCGCCGCAATGGCCGATGACAGAACCTGACCGGACGGATGGAAACCTGACCGCCACAACCTCTGCCAATGGTGTTCCGTGCGAAAGGGATCTTCACCGATCAGCAGCGACTTCAGATCGCGGACCATGCCTTCAACCGCGAATTCACGGCTTGTCAGCCCGGATTCGCCCAGGCCGTAGATGCCTTCATCGGTTTCCACCAGCACAAACAGCATCGTCCGCCATTCCTTCACCAGGAAGGTCTTGATGTCGGTGATGATCATGACCGTCCCTCGCCGTTTGGTCCGATCACGTCTTGCCAGGTCACTTGCGGTTGCCAACCAAGCAGCCGTTTTGCCTTGTCGCAGCTGAGCATGGCGCCATGGCTTGCCAGCCCCTCGCGCACCGGTACGCCGGGGAACACGGCATCGATCAGAGCCCGGCTGGGCTGGGACATGAGCGTGTTGCCGGCTGCAATGCTGAAGGTTTCGGCACCCGCCAGATCAGCTTCCAGTGCAAGACGAACGGCCCGGGCGCAATCCCTGGCATCGATGTAACCCCAGAGGTTGAATTTCCGGCTCGTGAGATCCTGCCAGTATCCCGGGATCTTCTGAAAGCTGGGCTCGGCCTCAACATCATCGTAAAGAACATTCGACAACCGCAGGCCGATGATGGTCATGCCGTATAGCGTTGCCATCTCTTCGGCAAGATCCTCGGAAATCGCCTTCGAAAGGGCATAGCCGTTCTGGGGTTGGCGCGGAGCCTCCTCGGTCAACGGAACCTCATGCGGCCGACAATTTTCAAAGGGAAAGCCGAAAATCGTTTCGGAACTTGCCCAGACAACCCGCCTGATGCCATGCGCGCGCGCTGCATTGAAGGCATTGAACACCGCGTCAGTGTTGTTTGAAAACCGGTCTGCGGCTTCACGATGGTTTTCGTCCGGATGCGGATTGCCGGCAAAATGAACCAGCCCGTCTGCCTCCGCACAGGCCGCGTGAACTGCTGCATAATCAGTGAGATCCACTTCAATGAAGGGACACAGATCCTCTTTTGGGGGGACACGATCCAGGTTGATGCAGGAATAACCATGGGCCATCAGTTCCAGGATGACAAAATGGCCGGCGCCGCCGCTGCCCCCTGTGACGATAATTGTTTTCATAAACCTAGACCCTTTCCACCGTTCCATCTGCGCGGAACAGATGCAGGTTGCCAGCTTCCGGCGTCATCCAGACCGACGTGCCCGCAGTGATCGGCACTTCTCCGGTCAATCGGATCGTCACCGGCCCGATCCCGTCGGCATCCACGTAGGCCACCGTATCAGATCCCAGATGCTCGGCATGACGTACCTTGCCATGCCATTCGCCTTCCTCGAAAGACATTGAAATGTGTTCGGGCCGCACACCGACCATGCGCGCCCGGCGCTGGTCCGCAACGTCTCCTTCGATGAGGTTCATTCTGGGTGAGCCTATGAACCCGGCGACAAACGGATTTTCCGGACGCTTGTAGAGATCCATCGGTTCTCCGACCTGCTGCACCACGCCCGAACGCATGATGACGATCTGGTCCGCCATGGTCATCGCCTCCACCTGATCATGGGTAACGTAGATCATCGTTGCATCGAGCCGGTCGTGCAGTTCCGCCAGTTCAACGCGCATCTGGGTACGAAGCGCAGCGTCCAGATTTGAGAGCGGCTCGTCGAACAGGAACACTTTCGGGTTTCGGACGATGGCGCGTCCAATCGCAACCCGCTGGCGCTGACCGCCGGACAGTTGCCGCGGCTTCCGGTCGAGCAGAGGACCGAGTTGCAAAATGTCGGCGGCCTCCTCGACACGATCCCGAATTTCCTGTTTCGGACGTTTCGCCAGGCGCAGCGCAAAGCCGATGTTCTGTCGAACGGTCATATGGGGATAAAGCGCGTAGGACTGGAACACCATGGCAATGCCGCGCTTGTCAGGTTCTGCATGCGTGACATCTTCTCCACCGATCGAAATTGCCCCTGAAGAGACCGTTTCAAGACCGGCGATCATGCGCAGCAGAGTGGACTTGCCGCAACCGGATGGTCCCACCAGGACGGTGAAGGATCCGTCTGGAATGTAGAGTGACAGATCCGGGATCACTTCAACCGACCCGAAACGCTTCTGGACATTTTGCAAGATGACGTCGGCCATGGATTATCCTTTCACGGCGCCGCCGGTCAGGCCGGCCACGATGTATTTCTGAGCTGCCAGGAAGAACACGACTGCGGGTGCCAGTGTCGCGGAGACAAAGGCCAGGGTCCGGTTCCATTCCCAGGCATATTCACCGCGGTAGTCCATCGCGCCGAGCGTCCAGGTGTACCCATCCCGATCGTTGAGCATGATCAGCGGCAGCAAGTAGTTGTTCCAGCTCTGCACGAAGACAAAGGTGGCAATGGTAGCCAGGATCGGGGTCGACAAGGGCAGCGTGAACAGGAAGAAAAAGCGGATGTAGCCGCAACCATCCACGCGTGCGGCTTCGAACAGCTCCGCCGGCATCTGCGCAAAGAACGTTCGGAAAAACATGATTGAAAATGCAAGTCCGAAGGCCACCTGCGGCAGGATCACCCCCCAGGGCGTATCCAGAATGCCGAGATCGCGCACTGTCAGAAACAGCGGCAGGATCGCCGCAGCAAAGGGAAACATCAATCCGAGCAGCAGATAGCTGTACAGAAAATTCGCCCCGAAAAACCGGGCCTGTGCAAAGGCATAGGCCGCCATAGAGCCAAGGATCAGCGTCAGCATGACCGTCAGCAGAGAGATCACCAGCGAATTCCAGAGATAGATCCAGAAATTCGGATCTGCGAGGATCTGCCCGTAGACTTCGGTGTTCCACTCGTTGGGCAGACCGAAGGGAGACACCCGCATTTCCCCGGTCGACTTGAACCCGCCAAGGATGGTTGCCGACAACGGGATCAGGATCAGGGACGAGACGAACAGGAGCACGGCAATCCGGGCGACCTCTTTCCAGGTGATCATGTCTGTCCCCTTTGCACGGTCTTGCGATAAAGAAATGCGAAGGCAACCCCAACCACAAACAGGAACACACCGACTGCGGAACCGAACCCGATGTTCAGCCGGATGAAGCCGAAATTGTAGAGGTAGCTGACCAGCGTGTGGGAGGAATTTGAAGGTCCGCCGGCGGTCATCGGCATCACCACATCAAACACCTGAAGGCCGCCCAGGACCGCGTAGAAAACCGAAATCGTTATGGATGGCCAAAGCAGCGGCAGCTTGATCAGAAAGACTGTCTGAAGCGTCTTGGCGCCATCGATTCTGGCCGCTTCCAGCACTTCGTTGCTGATCGATTGCAGCCCGGCAATGAAGATCATCATGTGAAAGCCGAAATACTTCCAGACGATCACCGCCAGAATGCAATAGAAAGCCCAGGGTCTTTCGGCGAGCGGAAAAAAGGCCTTGTCCCACCCCATCAGGTCCGAAAAGGACTTCGACAGGCCGTAATTGCCATCCAGAACGAAGGAGAAGATAAGCCCCGTGGCGACCTCGGCCATGATGTAGGGAAGAAAGAAGATCAGCCGAAAAATGGTGTTGATGCGACTGCTGCGATAGATCATCAGGGCCATGGTCATGGCCAGCGGGATCTGGATAGCGATCGAGACTCCGATCACCAGAAGCGTGTTGATCAGGGACTGCTTGAAGGCAGAATGCGACAGCATGCGATCGAAATTCTGTGCGCCGACCCAGCGGCCGAAGGTCTTGCCCGTGTCTTCGTTCAACGCCCAGGGCACAGGTCCATAGCCGGACCATTTGTAGGGTGAGAACAGCCCTGCCTGAAGCATCGGCAAGATCACGAAAACAGTGAAGACCAGAATGGCCGGCGGCACGAAGATCAAGATCATCTTGAGCTGCCCGTTCGACAGCATGCGCTGAAAGGCCGATTGCCGCGGCAAGGTGACCGCTCGGTCTGCGGAGACAAGCATGGAATTTCCCGAATAAGTGTGCGGGCCCGCCCGTCAATGGGAAAACGGACAGGCCCGGTTTATTCCAGCTTCACTGGAATTGACGTGTTTCTTCCAGAAGCTCGGCCGCTTCCCGGGGCGTGATGTCGCCGGTGGCCAATTGAGCGGAAACGTCGTTGATGACACCGCCAAGTTCCGAGCCGAAATACTGATCGAGGAACAATTGGTGGTAGGTTGAAGCCCCGCCGATATCGGCGAACTGCTTCAGGACGACATCTTCCACCAGGCCGCTGGCTGCCGGCACCGTCGGAATGTAAATACCTTCGGCGGCGGCCCGTTTCTGAGCCGTTTCACCCATGAAAAATTTGAGAAAGTCGACGGCTTCATCCGGCGCATTCCTGGTCAGGACGAAACCGGACGCACCACCAAGCGTATCGGTGATCTTGCCTTTGCCGCCTTCAACCGCGGGAAACGAAATGACCCCCAATTGCTCGTCCCTGAGCCCGCCGTTGGACGCGGCCGCCCGGCTGGCGCCGAGGTCCCAGTCGCCCATCAGGTGGAAGAGGCTGCCGCCATCGCCCCAGATCCCGGTCGCCTGATCATATTTGACGCCCATGAACCCGTCCTGAAACGGTTCCAGCTCGATCAGCCGGACGAATTCTTCACCCGCGCGTACCCAGTCCTGATTGGCAAACCCGCCATTCTCGCCGGCAGCGGAGGCCGCCATCCCTTCCTGCCCCATGATCCGCATGGCCAGAAGCGAGTAGAAGAAATGAAGCGGCCACTTGTCCTGTCCCCCGACCGTGAACGGGGTGACGCCGGCCTCTTTCGCGGCCTTCACCGTTCCAAGGAGGTCGTCGTAGGTTTCGATCTTGGTTGGATCGAGACCGAGTTCGCTTGCGATATCCTTGTTGTACCAGATACCGACCGTCTGAGATGCCTCAGGCGCGCCATAATACTTGCCGTCATGTGACAGAGCGGCCATGCCACCGGCGGACAATTCCTGCTGCCATTCGGCGACGGTTGCCTCATCAAGCGCTTTCAGAAAGCCCTGCTCTGCCTGCTCGTAGAACACACCCCCGGACCAGCTGAAAAACAGATCCGGAGCCGCATCGGACTGCAAGAGTGTCGGCAGTTTCTGCTTGAAGGATTCATCCTCCATGAACTCGACATGGACGGTCACGCCATCATTCGCGGCATTGTAATCCGCGACCAGATCCTCATAGAGCTGCTTCCAGGTGGCACTGTCCCGATTAATGGACAGGACGTCGATCGTGACCTCTGCCTGAGCAAGGCCGGCCGAGAGTGCAATCACACTGGCCAGCGCGAGTGACTTGATTCTCATGTGTCTCCTCCAGACGTTTCCCCAAGACGCGCCTGTGCCTCCACAACACGCCCCGGTCCTGGGGATCCAGAACGACTGAGGTACGCACCTCATTTCATGCCTGGTGAATGCGTTTTCACGCTGCTGCAACGCGGGACTTTTCAACCAGGCTCGTTCTAGATATTATCTAGAATAATTCAACTTGATGACGAGGTCAACGGACTTTGGCAGCCGAAGCAGAAGCCGGTCTCTTGCAGCAAGGGGCCCGGCGGTGCAGCGCCTGAAGGCGTTTACCTGGACCGAAAACCGCGCATAGTTATCGTTGGATACTGGCGGCAAGCGTCGCTGACAGGAGGAAACAGATGACAATTTTCACGCCCGATGAACTGGCAGGCGGCGTTTTTCTGGGACGGCTCTGGCGGCCCGAGGTCAGTGGCCCGGCGGTCGTCACCGTGAGAAACGGAAATCTTGTCGACATCACGTCCAGAACAGCTCCAACGGTGCGAGACATTTGCGAGCTGGAGGCCCCTGCCTCCTATGTTTCCGAGGCCACCGGAGAAATCATTGGTCCAATTACCGAGATATCAGCTGCCTTCACAGGTAATTCGGATGCGCCTCACTTGCTTGCGCCTTGCGATCTGCAAGCGGTCAAGGCTTGCGGCGTCACTTTCGCAAGATCGATGGTCGAGCGGGTCATTGAGGAAAAAGCCGCAGGTGATGCAAGACAGGCCGAGACAATTCGAACCAGAGTAGGCGCAGCCATCGGCGACAGTCTCCGTAACATCAGAGCGGGCTCGAAGGAGGCGGCCAAGGTAAAGGAAGCCCTGATCGCAGAAGGGCTTTGGAGCCCTTATCTTGAGGTCGGCATCGGGCCAGATGCCGAGGTTTTCTCCAAGGCACAAGTATTGTCCTCCGTCGGCCCAGGCGCGAGTGTCGGCCTTCATCCAAGTTCAAGCTGGAACAACCCGGAGCCGGAAGTGGTTCTGACCGTGTCTTCAAGAGGAGAAATAGTCGGCGCCACGCTCGGCAACGACGTCAATCTGCGTGACATCGAGGGCCGGTCGGCGCTCCTTCTGTCAAAGGCCAAGGACAACAATGCCTCCTGCGCGATCGGTCCAATGATCCGCTTGTTCGACGAAACGTTTTCCCTCGACGATATCCGCAGTGCGGAGCTGACTCTCACTGTGGCAGGAGAGGACGGATTTCACCTGACCGGTCACTCGTCCATGGCCGAGATCAGTCGCGATCCGCAAGATCTCGTCGCCCAGACCATCGGGCGGCACCATCAATATCCCGATGGTCTCATGCTTTTCCTAGGCACAATGTTCGCCCCAACGCAGGACCGGGACGTTGCCGGAGAAGGCTTTACCCACAAGATTGGCGACAAGGTCACGATCTCCGCCCCCGGCCTCGGCAAGCTGAGCAACACCGTCGATTTGTCCACCATATGCCCGCAATGGACCTTCGGCATCAGCCAGCTGATGCGCAATCTCGCCCAGCGCGGTTTGTTGTAACCAGTTCAGCCTTATCAGATAGAAGGCCCCAACATTCGTGAAGGATCGACGAGCCTGTCGAAATCGTCGCCGGTGACAAAACCGAGATCGAGACAGGCTTGTTTCAGCGTCAGGTCGTTTTCGAATGCGTGGTGGGCCGCATGGCTGGCCTTGTCGTAACCAATCACCGGGCTGAGCGCCGTGACCAGCATCAGGGACTGATCGAGATAGTCCTGGATCCGTTTTTCATTCGGCTCCATGCCATCCACCAGGAACTGCGCAAAATTGGCGCTGCCATCTCCCATGATCTTCACCGACTGCAGGATCGCGTTGATCATGAGTGGCTTGTAGACATTCATTTCCAGATATCCGCTCGCTCCGCCAATACCGACCGTCACATCATTGCCCATGACCTGGGCCGCGATCATGGCCAGCGCCTCGCATTGAGTCGGATTGACCTTGCCCGGCATGAT
Organism: Roseibium sp.; assembly: GCF_965233565.1. Classification (GTDB taxonomy): domain Bacteria; phylum Pseudomonadota; class Alphaproteobacteria; order Rhizobiales; family Stappiaceae; genus Roseibium. Next base: position 283,246 of record NZ_OZ247494.1, read on the forward strand.
CGACGAACCGGGTTCGTTGGAGGGGATCTTGAGCTCGAAGAAACCGCAGCGCGGGCCGCAGGACAGAAGACGAATATCGTTGGCAATCTTGAACAGGGACACCGCCAGCGTCCTGAGCGCCCCGCTCAGCATCACCAGCGCATCGTGACTGCCCTGGGCGGCGAACTTGTTCGGCGCGGAAACAAAGGGGAGCGCCGTCAGTTCGGCAATCCTGCGCGCAGCAAGATCGGCAAAATCCGGATGGGTGTTGATCCCCGTGCCGACGGCGGTGCCGCCCAGCGCCAAGGCATAGACATCCGTCAGGGCATGTTCAATCCGGTCGATATCCTGACGGATCATCTCCGCATAACCGGAGAATTCCTGGCCCAGCGTCAGCGGCGTCGCATCCTGCATGTGGGTGCGACCGATCTTGATGATATCGCTCCAGGCTTCCGCCTTGCGTTCCAGGCTCTTGTGGAGCGTTTCCACTCCCGGCAGAAGCCTGTCATTGACCTGCAGGGCGGCGGCCATATGCATCGCCGCCGGAAATGTGTCGTTCGAGGATTGCGACATGTTGACATGATCGTTGGGATGCACGGGTTCCTTGGATCCGAGCACCCCACCAGCCAGCGCTATGGCCCGGTTGGAGATCACCTCATTCACGTTCATGTTGGTCTGCGTTCCGCTGCCTGTCATCCAGACATGCAAGGGAAAGTGATCATCAAGCTTGCCGTCGGCTACTTCCGACGACGCCCTTGCAATCAGGTCGGCAAGATCCTCCCGCAGCAGTCCGAGCTCCGCGTTCGCACGTGCGGAGGCCTTTTTCAGGTAGCCATAGGCATGAACAAGCTCGATCGGCATCAGATCCGTGCCGATGGAAAAGTACTTTAAGGAGCGTTGCGTCTGGGCGCCCCAGTACTTGTCCTCCGGAACGTCGATTTCACCGAGGCTGTCGCTTTCGGTCCGCATGTCGCTCTCCTTCAGATACGGCCTAGGTCTCCACCAGAGCCGAGGTCAAACCGCTGCCCGGATCCTTCAACCCGTCGATGACATCGAAATGATGCCGGTCCGGATCCTCATGATAGCTGGCTGCCGGCCAGGCCTCGGCAAGCAGTTTCGATTGCCTGAGGAATTCCGGCCGCTCCGCTCCTCCAACCCAGGCAACGACCGGACAAGGGCCCGAAGGCTCCTTGAGCGCCGGGCTTTCCGCGACAGCATCCTCTTCGCTCATCCCGAAGCTCTCGTTCATCTTCGTCTTGCGCAGCGGCCGAAGGTCATGAAGCCCACTGACGGAGACGACCTTCTCGATCCGCTCCAGCACCTCCGGTTCCAACAGGCTGTCTTCGCACACCATACGGCTAACGAGATGACCTCCGGCGGAATGACCCGTCAAACGGATTGGACCGCTGACCCGGTTGGCCACCTTTGTGATCGCTTTTGCGATCTGGCGGGTGATATCGGCAATGCTTGCATGTGGCGCGAGATCATAGGACGGCAGGCAGGTGGTCCATCCCCTGGCGAGGGGGCCTGTGGCAAAATGAGACCAATAGGACTTGTCGAAGCGCATCCAGTAGCCGCCATGGACAAAAACCGCGAGCCCTCTCGATTTCCCCTCGGGATGAAAGACATCGAACCTGTGGCGCGCGCCCTCCCCGTAGACGACATCGATATCCTTCTTCATCCAGGATTTCCGGAAGGCCGCCGAATCGCTTTCCCAACGCGCTATAAAAACTTTTGCACCCGGTATATGGGCAGCGTTGGCATAAGCGTCGTCCCAATCGGTAATCGTCATCTCAGTCATAAATGGCCTCAGGTTTCCCTCTTCATCTTGTGGCCGGCATCCTGCACGATTTGCCGTGAAAGCGGAATGACTTGCTGCAAGACATGCTTGTCAAATCGATCAAGGCCGACCTAACGTCTTCTCCAACGAAGCATCTGGAGACTGAAACTGATGGTAACGCGCTGTTCGGACCGGGTAATCAATCTGGCGCAGTTCCTGACAAAAAACGCAGCACGCTGGCCCGACCGGCCTGCCATCGTCTCGGAGGGAACCACCTGGAGCTGGAAAGAACTCGACACCCGCGTGTCAGCTCTTGCGAACGCGCTTGTCTCCGAATACCGCCTCTCCAAGGGAGACAGCCTGCTGGTTCAGGCACAAAACTCCAGCCAGATGATCGAGATCATGCTGGCCGCTTTCCGGCTGGGTGCCATATGGGTACCCTGCAATTTCAGGCAGGCCCCCGCCGAAACCGCCTATGCCGCCGGAAAGGCAGCTGCAAAGGTGTTTGTCTGTGATGCGGCCTTCGCGGCACAGGCGGACGCGGTGAAGACCGCCTGCCCTGGTCTTTCGGGATGTATCAGCATTGGCGACAGCGGATTCGGCGCCGAGTATGAAGACCTGATCGATCGACACATGGGTGGCAAAGTCAGGAATGCCGAGGTCGACTATACCGATCCCTGCTGGCTGTTCTTCACATCGGGTTCCACGGGCCGGCCGAAAGCGGTGGTTCTGAGCCATGGCCAGATCGGATTTGTCTGTGTCAACTACATGGCCGACCTGATTCCCGGCACGACGGAAGAAGATGCCTCCCTGGTCATTGCACCGCTGTCTCACGGCGCCGGTCTCCAATTGATTGCCCAGCTCGCGGCGGGGTCGGCACATGTCCTGATGCCACCGGGCGGTTTTTCCCCGTCAATAGCGTTTGAGCTGATCCAACGGCACAAGGTCTCCAACCTGTTCACGGTCCCGACCATCGTCAAACGACTGGTCGAGGATCCGGCGGTAGACCGATACGACCATTCCAGCCTGCGCCATGTGATTTATGCGGGTGCGCCCATGTATCGGGAAGACCAGAAGACGGCTCTGAAGAAACTCGGGTCCGTGCTCGTCCAGTATTACGGGCTAGGCGAAGTCACCGGAAACATCACCGTGCTTAGGCCCCAGGACCACGTTCTGGAGGACGGGCCAACCGCCCGTGTCGGCACCTGCGGCACGGAACGCACCGGCATCGAAGTCTCCATCCAGGATGACGACGGCAACATTCTGGCACCGCATGAGACCGGAGAGGTCTGTGTCATCGGTGCCGCGGTCTGTGCCGGATACCTGGAAGATGAGGCAGCGAACGCCAAATCGTTTCGCAATGGCTGGTTCCGCACAGGCGACATCGGTCACATGGATGAGGCCCGGTTCCTCTATCTGACCGGTCGTGCCTCGGACATGTATATTTCAGGCGGATCCAACGTCTATCCGAAGGAAGTGGAAGAGGTCCTCCTGACCCATCCCGGACTCTCTGAAGTCGCGATTCTGGGCATCCCGGATCCGGAATGGGGGGAAATCGGACTGGCTGTCTGTGTACCCGTAGACGGTTCTTCACCCGATCCGGCCGAGCTATCCGATTTCCTGAACGGTCAGGTGGCACGCTACAAGATGCCTGCACGCTATCTGTTCATCGAGGAGATGCCGACCAGCGCCTATGGAAAGATAACCAAGAAGCTGGTCCGTGAACATTTGACTGAAAAGGGGCTGCTATGAGACGCCCGGCGCCAAAGTCCCTCGCCGAAATCCGTCATCCGGGTCCTAAGGCGGCAGACCGGCGCCCGTTCATTCCTTGTGCAGCTGAAGCCGTTTCCTTCGAGATCGCCTCTGACCGCCCTCTGCTGGAGGCGCTGGGCCACTGGGCCGAAGCGGAAGGCATTGATTCCGCCATCTTGAATCTCGGCGGTGTTGCCCTGGCTCCATTCGACTACGTCATGCCGGACAGAGCGATAGATGATCGTCATGCAGCCTGGTACAGCGACACCCGCTCCTGCGAGAAAGCCCGGCTTGAGGAAGCCGTTGCCGTGTTCGGTTGGCGCGACGGTGGCTGGTTCGCCCATATCCACGCCTTCTGGCTCGAGGGCGGACAGAAGCGATTGGGCCACCTTCTGCCGGACACATTGACCTTGGCAACAACGAGCACGCTCACCGGTTATGGTCTCAAGGGAGCCCGGTTTGAAGCTGCATTCGACCCGGAAACAGAGTTCACCCTGTTCCGCGTCAAGGAAACTGTAAGCCGCCACAGCGGATTGCCAATAAATGCTCTGATCGCGACCCTGGCACCGTTCGAAGACATTCACCAAAGTGTCGAAAGCCTTGCTGCAACACTCGGCACGCCGGCCTACGAGGTCATGGGACTCGGCAGCTTTGCTGGCGCATCCTTTCATGACACTGCGTCGATGACGGGACTCATATCGGAGATCCTGTTACGCCCGGGAGCTGGATCCCCGGAAGGCAAAGGACTGTCGATCCCCGTGCGTTGTGTTGATCTTGACGGCAATTACCACCAGGGAACGGTCCTCGCAGGCCAGGCCCCGACGCTGGTGACATGCGAACTCCTCATCCGGTCGGAGGACTCTTCCCCGTGAAACACACAGATGAACCACCTGAGCGCAGGATCAAACAGAGGGAACAGTAAGAGAACATTTACCCTTGCAGAACACAATGAGAACAGGTACTGTGTTCTTGATTTGTACCAGCCCATTCTGCGGTAGGGGATGCCGATATGCTGACGCGCAAGCAGTACGAACTGCTCATGTTCATTCATGAACGACTGAAGGAAACCGGTGTTCCGCCGTCTTTTGATGAAATGAAGGATGCGCTGGACCTCAGATCCAAGTCCGGCATTCACCGGCTCATTACCGCACTCGAAGAACGTGGCTTCATCCGCCGCCTGCCCAACAGGGCCCGCGCCATGGAAGTTGTCCGCCTGCCAGACTCAATCGCACCCGGTCTTGGCGCCCCGCGGCCGCGGGGCAGCTTCTCGCCAGAAGTCATCGAAGGCTCTCTCGGCAAGCCGGAGGCCCCCAAACCGGTCGAAGAACCAGTCGCCGCCGGAACCGAGATCCCCGTAATGGGCCGTATCGCGGCCGGTGTGCCGATCGAGGCGATCCAGACACACAGTCATTCGATCACCGTGCCACCGGAACTGCTTGGCAAAGGGGAGCATTATGCCCTGGAAGTCCGCGGCGACTCCATGATCGAGGCCGGCATCCTTGATGGCGACACGGTGCTGATCCGCAGGACGGACAGCGCCGACAGCGGTGATATCGTGGTCGCTCTTGTGGATGACGAGGAAGCGACCCTGAAACGCCTGCGCAAAAAAGGCGCCTCGATTGCGCTGGAGGCCGCAAACCCAGCTTACGAAACGCGTATTTTCGGCCCGGGACGCGTACGCGTTCAGGGGCGTCTGGTGGCCCTCTTCCGACAGTATTGATCTGTCCCGGAAACCGGTCACCGGGTCTTGTTGCCCTCTGATCGCCGGAGACTGCCATAGGTCACAGTCCCCGGAAGATGCCAGGGTCGTGGCGGGTCTGGAATGGCATGAACCAAGCGCTCAATGATGGTGGTCCTGCCATTTTCGGTTTCAGTTTCATTGTCGAGGCTACGCGCGGTGGCCTCGAGGGCCGGCCCCCTCGATTTCTGGCTTGAGAGCCAGATGGCCACAGCTCCGCGTCGTGTTCTGACCACCTGGTCAATCACGAGATCTGCACCGCAATTCTCCGGAACGATAAAATCGCTCACGACAATATCGGCATATCGACAATCATCCACCAATGCTTCGAGCGTTTTGGGGACGGCGAGAAAAACAGGTGTCGTCTTTCCCGTTGCGGCTTCGCTTGCTTGCTCATTGCCAAAAGCGCTGAAAACGCATCCTTGCGCGTCGCATCGCCTTTGGGACGCTATCATCCTGCGCGATCCAAGCGCCTGCGATGGAATGCCTTCAGCCTGAAACCAGAGTTCCGTCGCAAAAGAGCTTCTCCTGCCGGAATACCGCAGATTGCCTTCCTCATCTCGCGCGGCAAGTGATGCGCCTGTTGTCGCAATCTGAAGATCGGGCGGCCTTGCTTGCACAGCTGACCCCACTCCGCCTGCAAACAACAGCACCGCGACAAGACGCAGACGCCCCGGCAACAGAAGTCCGGTGAACAGGGAGCCAAGAAGCAATACGGCGGCCACTGCATCCAGTTTGCCGACAGCGCCCTGCCCCGCGTCCAGGGCGGAAGTGAACTCAGCCACGTCGAGCAGGATCGAAATCCCGAATGACATGACGGTCAAGGGAAGCACCGCCAGGCCGAAGGGCATCAGCACCAGCGCAAGAACGCCCATCGGCATCACCAGCAAGGTGAAAACAGGCATGCCCAGCATATTCCCGACCAAACCATAGGGGGCAACGCGGCCGAAGTGATGTGCACCGATTATCCCTGTGGCAAGCCCGGCGACCAACGCAGTCACAAACAGACCCGCCCCCCAGGCACCAACAGACCTGACAATGCGGGCTCGGAGGCCCTGATCTCGCGTCATTCCTTGAAAATCCGCCTCGCGACGCCGCCAGAGCTCATAAACAGCGACAAGACAAATGACCGCTGCAAAAGACATCTGAAATCCAGGGAAAAACAGTCGCTCGGGCGCAAGCGCCAACAGCACCAGAGCGGCCAGCGCAACACTGCGCAAAGTCAGGCCGCGTCGTCCCGCCAGGAGACCCAGAAAAACAAGTGCAATCATCAGGTAGGAACGCTGGGTGGCGACACTCGCACCTGACAGCAGCAGATAGAAAGTTGCTGCAAGAAGCGCAGCAACAGCCGCCCACTTGTGCGTCGGCCATCGCAGAGAAAGGGCTGGGAGCAAGGCCAGGAGCAGCAGGACCCCACCATAGGTTCCACCGGCAAAAAGTGCCATGTGAAGACCGGAAATCGCGAGAATATGTGCGAGACCGGAGGCACGCAGCGCTTCCTCCTGCTGCTCAGAGATGCCGCTGCGGTCTCCAACGAGCAGGGCGACAACCAAGGCTGTTTCCGGTCGGTCTCCCAGATCGGTTCGAATGCGGTTTGCAAGGTCGCCCCGAAGCTTCGCCACCATGGCAGCACCGCGCAGTTTCAGGCCACTTTCAGCTGGTCCGAGCATCTCGGCTGGGCCAAAACTGAAGCCCGTCGCTCCGATTTGCATGAAATAGGCCCGAAAGGAAAAGTCATAACCGCCTGGATGCACCGGACCGGGTGGCGGAAACAGGCGCCCTTTAAGTCGCACTCTCTCGCCAACCTGCCCGCCACTTTCCTTTGGAACGCGTAAGCGCAGCCTGTGTGGAAAGGCGTCGGCATCGATGGCCCTCCGCTTGACCGTCTCGACGGACAAGACCAACCGATCGTGCTTAGGGCCGAATTGGCGTTCCAGAACGATCCCGCCGACTTCAACAGTCATCGGCATTGCAAGTCTGGGCGCGTCAACCAGACTGCTGCGCAAACTCGCCGTCCCTAATCCCGCTGAAAAGGCCAACAAAAGGACGGAATACCAAGCAAGGGCCTGTCGGCGCCTTACGCGCAGCGCAATCAGAAAGGTACACAACCCGACGAGCAAGACTGCAATTCGGGACGGTTCGCTGGGGAGGAGGAAGTAGCCAGCAATCCCTGAAGCGAACGAAAAGGCAACCCATAGCAGCCCCTGCTCATCCCAGAACTGATCAAAAGTCGTCACCCTGGACTTCACGCGGACACTGTGACCGAACAGCCAGCCTTTCCGCCCACGGTCGACAACGTGGCCGAACGGTCTCCTTGCCGCTTCTATTTTGCGTTGGGTGTCGCTGGAGGCTTCCGCTTTTGAGCGGGTTTTATAGTCGATCTGAGGATCCGACCCCGTCGCCGACACGCCTCCTCGCTTTCAGCTCAAGAAACGGCAGAGCTTTCTATTTAGCCTTGCCGAAGCCTGTGCTAAGACCGCGCCACCAATCTGGCGCCTCTTGCGCCCACATTCTGACAGAGACTTTCAAAAAGCACCATGGCACACGACATCGTCACGCGTTTCGCACCGTCCCCGACCGGCTTCCTGCACATTGGCGGCGCCCGCACCGCGCTTTTCAACTGGCTGTTTGCCAAGCATCACGGTGGCAAGATGCTGCTGCGCATCGAAGACACAGACAGGGCGCGCTCGACCGAGGAAGCTGTCGAGGCCCTGATTGACGGTCTTACCTGGCTCGGCCTCGATTGGGACGGCGACCCGATTTCTCAGTTCTCACGCGTCGACCGGCACAAGGAAGTTGTTGAAGAGATGCTTGCGGCCGGCACGGCGTATCGCTGCTATTCCACTCCGGAAGAACTCGATGCCATGCGCGAAAAGGCCCGCGCAGAAGGCAAGCCGCCCCGTTATGACGGCACCTGGCGGAACAAGGACGCCTCAGAAGCGCCGCATGGAGCCAGCTTCGTTATCCGTATCAAGTCGCCTGAAGACGGCGAGACCGTTGTGGACGACATGGTCCAGGGCCGCGTGGTCATTCCCAACAAGGATCTCGATGACTTCGTGCTGATGCGTTCCGACGGAACCCCGACCTACATGCTGGCCGTCGTTGTTGACGATCACGACATGGGCATCACCCACATCATCCGCGGCGTTGACCACCTGACCAACGCGGCTCGCCAGACGTTGATCTTCCAGGCGCTCGGCTGGGATGTTCCGGCCATGGCGCATATTCCGCTGATCCACGGACCGGATGGGGCCAAGCTGTCCAAACGCCACGGCGCCACCGGTGCCGAAGCGTATCGCGCAATGGGCTATTTGCCCCAGGCCATGCGCAACTATCTCGCCCGGCTCGGCTGGAGTCATGGCGATGAAGAGATCATGTCGCTGGAAGACATGATCAAATGGTTCGGCATGGATGCTGTCGGCCAGTCCGCTGCCCGTTTCGACTTCAAGAAGCTGGAAAACCTGAACGGGCACTACATGCGCGCCACAGACGACGCAGAGCTGCTCGCAGATTGGAAGATTTGCCTCGCACACGCGGAAAACGGCGCCCCCGTTCTGGAATGGCTGTCGGATGCAGCCAATGAAAAAACGGCTCTGGCAGCCCTTCCCGGCCTGAAAGAACGGGCCAAGACGCTGGTCGAACTGACCGAGAGCGCCTCCTATCTGTGGCGCCAGCGTCCTCTCGACACGGACGAAAAAGCGGCAAAGATCCTCACTGATGACGCCAGGGCCATTTTGCGGGACCTGCATGAGGTCCTGTCCGGCGCTGCCGACTGGCAGGCAGAACCCCTTGAAACCGCCGTCAAAGCCTACGCGGAAGACAAGGAACTGAAACTGGGCAAAGTGGCCCAGCCGTTGCGCGCTGCACTTACAGGGCGTGGCACGTCACCGGGCATCTACGACGTTCTGATCGCACTTGGCAGGGACGAATCTCTGGCTCGCATCAACGATCAGGCTGCTTGAGCTGACAGGCGAAAGACCGCTTTCCGGCAGAATTCCGGGCGCTTGCCGTTTTGGCAAGGTTCGGAAAGCGGTCTTTGACCAAAGCGTTATATCGGCCAGCTTGCGGCAGTGCAGTAAATGGGCTACCCAAGACGCGAAAAATTCTCCAGTGCTGTCCGGCAGTGGGCATGCGCCCCTCATCCAGAGGGGTCAAACATCAGGACGGCACATCCGGTTAACGTAGAGGGGTTTCTGTATGGCCGACAACAACGCCAAGCTCAACGTCGGTGGCAACGACCACGATTTCGACGTTCTTGACGGATCCATCGGACCGTCGGTTGTGAACATCTCGTCCTTGTACAAGGACACTGGCATGTTCACCTATGACCCGGGCTTCACCTCAACCGCGTCTTGTGAATCCAAGATCACATACATTGATGGCGACGAAGGCACCCTGCTTTATCGCGGTTACCCGATTGAGCAGCTCGCGGATCACGGCGACTTCCTGGAATCCTGCTATCTGCTGCTGTACGGCGAGCTGCCGACCAAGGCGCAGAAAGACGACTTCGTCAATCGCGTCACCTATCACACCATGATCCACGAGCAGATGAACCGGTTCTTCTCCGGTTTCCGCCGTGACGCTCACCCGATGGCCATCATGGTCGGCACCGTCGGCGCCCTGTCTGCGTTCTATCATGACAGCACCGACATCACTGACCCGCATCAGCGCATGGTTGCTTCCCTGCGCATGATTGCGAAGATGCCGACCATCGCCGCAATGGCCTACAAGTATCATGTCGGCCAGCCATTCGTTTATCCGCGCAATGATCTCGGCTATGCCGCCAACTTCCTGCACATGTGCTTTGCAGTGCCTTGCGAGGAATACAAGGTGAACCCTGTCCTGGCCCGCGCCATGGACCGGATCTTCATCCTGCACGCCGACCACGAACAGAATGCGTCCACTTCCACGGTGCGTCTCGCAGGCTCTTCGGGCGCCAACCCGTTTGCCTGTATCGCTGCCGGCATTGCCTGCCTCTGGGGTCCGGCTCACGGCGGCGCTAACGAAGCTGCGCTCAACATGCTGTCTGAGATCGGCTCTGTTGACCGTATTCCGGAATTCGTTGCCCGTGCCAAGGACAAGAACGACCCGTTCCGCCTGATGGGCTTTGGTCACCGCGTCTACAAGAACTACGACCCGCGTGCGCGCATCATGCAGAAAACGACGCATGAAGTGCTCGGCGAGCTCGGCATCAAGGACGATCCGCTGCTCGACGTCGCCATGGAGCTGGAAAAAATCGCTCTCAATGACGAGTATTTCGTTGAGAAGAAGCTCTATCCGAACATCGACTTTTATTCCGGCATCACGCTGAGGGCACTTGGCTTCCCGACCACCATGTTCACCGTGCTGTTCGCCCTTGCGCGTACAGTCGGCTGGATTGCCCAGTGGAAGGAAATGGTTGAGGATCCGTCCCAGCGCATTGGCCGTCCGCGTCAGCTCTATACCGGCGCAACGAAGCGTGACTACACGCCGATCGACCAACGCCGCTGATAGATCCTCTGCCAGCCGGCAATAGAGACACGAATTTGAAAGCGTTCCCGAGATTCGGGAGCGCTTTCTTTTTTTCCCTAACGGAATCCGTGCATTTTGAAGAAAATATTTTCCGCTTTCCACCCAGCCAACGAAGACAGTTTCCAAAACCGAGTGTTGCCTGAATAAGCGGGACTCGAATTCTCCCCAAGCGCCAACAAAAGAGATTTCAATTCATTCTCAATCAAGAATTTTTTCTACTAATTTTTTAGTTTAAAAGATGAATAAGCTCCAGAAAAATGTAATTTAAGATCAATACTTAACATTATTGAAGGCTTGCAAATTTTTACAAATAATAAGGAATCTGTGTCTAGCATACTCCTCAATAAGTTCGCGTGGAACGCGCTCGGTGTCTTGAGGGGTAAATATGAATTTCCTGAAATTCGCTTCTGATCTGAAGTTTGGCGTAAAAGTCGGCGGCAGCTTTGCCGCTGTTGTTGCGCTTACAGGAATTGTCGGCGGCGTCGGCGCATACAGTGTGATGACCCTCTCTGAACGGATGGAAGTTGCCAAACAGTCGACCTCAACGATTGCACAGCTTCAAAATCTCGCCAGCAGACGCGAGAATTTCCTGTCAACGCAGGACACGGCATCAGCTGAGGAAGCACTCAAAAGCATTGGTTTTTTAGGCAGTGAACTGGAGGTTCTTCAGGCACAGCTCAAATCCGACCCTCAAGCCCAAGTGCCCGTTCAAGAGGCCGCCGATGCAGTGAAAGACTTCGGCGGCACCTTTCAGCAAGTCGTCAAACTGACTGAAGCTCAAAAGGCGAAACAGACACAGCTGGACAGCGCTGTTCAGAATCTAGAAGCCGCCGCATCGCAAATACTTGGCAAATCCCTGATGGCGCGCGACGGTGTCAGCCAGGACGAAACGAATGCGCGCAAGACCCTGGTTCTTGCCAACAAGGTCGGTCAGGCAGCAGCAGGGTTTCAGGAAGAATCGCTGACCTTGCAGAACCTGTTCAACGCCGCCGCGAACAACGCGAAACAGCTTGCCGACATCAAGGACCGGGTTGCAAAGCTGGTGCCGTCTGCAAAGCAAATGGCCGCAAACAGTTTTGAAGGTGTAGACCCCGGCAAGTTCTCGCAACTCGCTACAAAGACGGCCGAACTGGAACAGACCCTCGACAAACTGTCCCAGACCAAAGACTACATCGAGATCTTTGATCTGACGGACGCCGCCAAGGCAGGTTTCGAAACCCTGGTTTCTAGCGTCAAGGAAATCCGCGCACAGGCGAATGTCGCGATCGACAACGTCTATGATCAGGCAGACGAGATCAATCAGCGTTTCTACGTTGTCGACAGTGCCGCAGACACGGTCATGCAGATTGAAGCCGATGCGAATGCAGTAAAAGCCGCCGCCTTCTATTTCATGCTGAAGCCGGACGATGCCTCTGAGGCAGCAGTCACCAAAGGCATTGAAGATCTGAACAAGCTTGCCTCGCGCCTGGAAAAAAGCGCCAAGGATTTCCCTGCAATTGCCGACCAGGTACCCGCGGTCAAGGCGTCTCTGGTTTCGTTCGGTGCAAGTTTTGCCGAACTGGCGTCGAACCAGTTCGACCTCGCCAGCAAGATTGGCGAGATGAAGGAACAGTCGCAGACGGTCCAGGCGCGGATTTCAGAAATCTCCGCGGAACAAAGCGAGGCAGCCCAGGCTTCCAGTACCAGCGCGCTCGGCGTGATCACTCTTGCCCTTCTGGCTGCCGTTCTGGCCGGTGTTGGCATGGCGGTCGCCTTGAATTTTGCCGTGACACGGCCGCTGCGACGCACCACCGAGACCATGTCGCAGCTCGCCGATGGCAATACCGATGTTGATATCGATGGCGTCGAGCGTGGCGATGAGATTGGTGACATGAGCCGCACCATGCAAGTGTTCCGTGACAATGCCGTGGAACGGGTCCGACTTCAGTCAGAGACCGAACAGGAGCAGCAGTTGCGCGCTGAACGTCAGGCGCGTGTTGAAGACCTGATTTCGACTTTCCGTGAAAAGGCAACCGAAGTTCTTGGATCTGTTGGAGAAACAGCCACGACCCTCGACGGGACCGCACAGGACCTCAGCGCGATTGCCAGCCAGAGCTCAAGCCTTGCCGACAGCACTTATGGTGTGACCGACGAAGCCACCCAGAATGTTCAGACTGTCGCCAGTGCCGCCGAGGAACTGGCCGCTTCGATCGCGGAAATCTCGCGTCAGGTCAACCAGACAACCCAGGTCGTGGACCGGGCGACACAGGGTACCCAGGTCACCAACGAGAAGGTTCAGGGCCTGTCGACCGCAGCGACAAAGATCGGTGAAGTGGTCAGCCTGATCCAGGCCATTGCCGAACAGACAAATCTGCTGGCACTCAATGCAACAATTGAAGCTGCACGTGCCGGAGAAGCCGGCAAGGGCTTCGCCGTTGTCGCGGCAGAAGTGAAAGAGCTCGCCACGCAGACCTCCAAGGCGACGGAAGAAATCTCCTCGCAGATCTCCGAAATCCAGGGAGCGACCAAAGATGCCGTGACCGCGATCGAGGCGATCACGCAGACCATGGACGAAGTCAACGAGTACACCTCAACCATCGCAGCAGCTGTTGAACAGCAAGGTGCTGCGACCAACGAGATCTCCGTGAACGTCCAACGCGCTGCGGAAGGCACCGGTTCGGTGAAAACCAACATGTCGGATCTGTCACAGGCCGTCTCCCAGACCAGTCAGAACGCCAATCTGGTGCTGGGGGCCTCCAGCGAGCTGTCCCAGAAGACCGAGGGCCTGAAACAGGAAGTCAATCACTTCCTGGACAATGTGGCGAACGCCTGAACCAGACCCTTTTCAAAAAACAAACCCCGGAGGCGACGGCTTCCGGGGTTTTCTTTTTGCGTTCACGTCAGTGCCGCGTGAAGCCGGCTGGTGGTTTGAGCATTTTCCAACCAAATTGGTGCACTCTGCCGGAGCCAGTTTGGTCCAGGACCAAGAGAGCTGACGAAAAGCGTGCTGGCGCCACGGTCGAGACAGCTTCCGCAGGCAATGGGCCAAACACCCTTCGAATTCGTGTCTGGCCGGCGGCGTCTGCTTCGTCGGGCCGATTGTCCATAGCCCCGCTATGGCCTGCCCGCCCCTCCGCGCAGATCGTCTCGCCCGACCTTAAACAGGATGCGCCAATTTGGTGAGAAAATGCTCTAACTCTCAGGGAATGACTTCATGGCCGTCAGCACAACATCAGCCGCTGCTGCCCGCTGGCTGTAGCCATCCGGCAATCTCATTTCCACATCAAGACGTTTCAATTCCGCGATTTGCAGGTCGCGCTCAGGGCCTCCCCTGAGCAAGCCCACCAGATGGTCCGCCAGGATTTGGGGCTGAACTTCATCATCAAGAAATTCCGGGATCGCCTTGCTACCCAGGATGATATTCGGCAGTACGAAGGAATCCACGCTGGCGAACTTGAAGATCCTGTTCAGTTCCTTGATTCTCCGGAAAAACCAGTCGACCTTGTACGCGACCACCATTGGTACACCGGACAGCGCAAGCTCCAGGGAAACCGTACCGGAGGCAGCAAGCGCGGCGTGCGCCTGACGAAAGGCAGCCTTCTTGGCAGCGTCACCCGTCACGATGTCCGGTTGAACCGGCCAGCCGGCAACGCCATCTCGTACTCTGTTTTCCAGATGCGCAACTGCTGGAAGAACAATCCTGAGATTGGGAACTTGATCCACCACCAGTTTCAGGGTCTGACCGAAGTCTCCCAAAAGACGATCGATTTCGCTTCCTCGGCTGCCCGGCAAGACGACGAGAACGGGCTGTTTCTCCCCAAGCGGCGTCCGCTCCCCGTCCGATGGCCTGAGTTCGTCTGCTTTTTCGCAAAGTGGATGGCCGACATAGTGCGTTCTCGGCCCGCCAAGGCGTTTGTGAACTGCCGGTTCGAATGGCAGCAGTGCCAGCAGCTCATCCACATAGGCGCTCATCTTCTTCGCGCGGCCAGGCCGCCAGGCCCAGACCGACGGCGACACATAGCCAACCACGGGAATATGCGGTGCGCGCTTCCGCACGCGCTTTGCTACATTATGCGTGAAATCCGGGCTGTCGACGATCACCAACACGTCCGGTTTGGCCGCAATCACCGCGTTCACAGTCTGATACACGCGCCGCACAATGAGCGGCAACCTGGCGATCACAGCCGTCAGTCCCATAACAGAGACATCGCTCATATTGAAGAAACTGGTCAGACCGAGGCCAGTCATCTTCTCGCCTCCGACCCCACAATAGCGGACACCCTCACCAAGACGGTCATTCAGGGCCTTCATAAGCTCAGAGCCGAGCTGATCACCCGATTCTTCTCCGGCCACGATGCAGATGGTTGGCATCCGGCCGGTCATGACCGCCCCATTCCAGCAGAACGCGAAATACCGATCAGAAAGACTTTCGACTGGTTCGCCTTGCGGATTGTCTCTTCTCGCTCGGCAATCAATGCGCCATCCGCTTCCACCGCAATACCGGCAAGTCCCGCGGCAACCGCAAGATCGATGGTGTGCGGCCCCACAGCCGGAAGATCCACCCGAAGATCCTGATTGGGTTTGGCCGTTTTCACCAGAACACCTGAACGCCCCTTGTTCCGGATGCGGCCAATCTTCTTAAGATCGGCACAGCGTTGCAGCATTGCGTCCGTGCCTTCAGCCCCTTCCAGGGCAACAACCCGGCCCCCTATGGCGACAGCCGCCTGCCCGATATCCAGTTCTCCGAGCTTTTCGGTCGCCGCGAGAGCCAATTCGACGTCACGCCAATCGGCCTCCCTGGGCTGAACCTTGCCCAGAACTCCGCTTGAAGCCAACAGTTGCGGCGCAACGTCCTTGATCCCCACGACGCGGTATCCTTCCTTTTCAAACAGCCGGATGACCTTGGTCAGCAGACTGTCATCACCGCCAGCCAACGCGCGTATGATTGCCGGCAACCGTTTCAAGGTTCCGAAATCACCGAGGATGGACGTGAAATCAGGTCGTTTGGAAACGCCACCAATCAGCAGGACATCCTGGCAGTCATTGGTCTTCAAAAACCTGTACAGCCGGCCGATCTCACCCCAACCGAGTTCTGCGTGAGCGCGCACCCGGGTTGCCTGGTCCGCTTCTCCCCGGATGGCCACAATCCTGAAATCACGTCCCGCCGCAACAAGTCCGTCGGCCACCTGTCGCGGCAACGTGCCGTTCCCGGCAATCAGTGCAATACGCGGGGCACCTTGCAGGGTCCTGCCTGCCATGACTTCAATCTTCGCTGCGCGGCGTACAGAAGCGCCGGTCTTCCTTTTCCAGGATGAAATCGGTCACGGTTTTGACCAGAGGTTGGTCAGCCTGTTCGGCGGCAAGGGCCTCCGCGCGACCACGCAACGTGCCCTCTTCGACCTCGAACAGTGCACGGTAGGCTGCGCGCAGCGCATGGATCTGTTCGCGCGGCAATCCCTTTCGCTTCAATCCGATCAGATTGAGACCTGCCAGTCGGGCCCGATCACCAATGACGGAGCCATAGGGAATGACGTCAAATTCCACACCTGTCATTCCGCCAACAATAGCGCCCGTTCCGATCCGGGACCACTGACGAACGGCACTAAGCCCGCCCATGATGACAAAATCGGCCAGTTCAACGTGCCCGGCCAGCGTTGCATTGTTGGCAAGAATAGCGTGATTACCGACCAGACAGTCATGTCCGACGTGAGACCCCATCATGAACAGGCAATTGTCGCCGACTCGGGTCACCCCCCCGCCGCCTTCTGTTCCAGGGTTCATCGTAACGTGTTCGCGAATCTGGTTGTTGGCGCCGATTTCAAGCCGCGAAACTTCACCGGCAAATTTCAGATCCTGAGGTTTGTGCCCGATACTGGCAAACGGAAAAATATGTGTGCCTGGACCAACATGGGTGTGTCCGGCCACAGCAACATGTGCTTCCAGGACAACGTTGTCGGAAAGCGAGACATTACCGCCGACAATGGAATACGGACCGATACGGACATTTTCGCCGATTTGGGCACCGTCTTCGACAATAGCGGTAGGATGAATTTCAGTCATGCAACCTCACGCATCTATCAGCATGGCGCTGACTTCCGCTTCCGCAACCTTCTTGCCTTCAACAAGCGCGACGGCATCGAATTTCCAGATATTGGCGCGCTGCTTGATTTTCTTCACGTGAAAATGAACCTGATCACCTGGTTCCACAGGCTTGCGGAACTTTGCCTTGTCGATGGTCATGAAATAGACCAGCTGAGGTGGCGCATCATCTCCCCGTGCGTGTACACACAGAGCCCCCGCGGTCTGAGCCATGGCCTCGATGAGCAACACGCCTGGAAAAACCGGTCTTTCCGGGAA
Source organism: Roseibium sp. (assembly GCF_965233565.1). Classification (GTDB taxonomy): domain Bacteria; phylum Pseudomonadota; class Alphaproteobacteria; order Rhizobiales; family Stappiaceae; genus Roseibium. The sequence goes on from NZ_OZ247494.1 coordinate 300,342, forward strand.
GTGGCCGGTAAAGTGAGGCTCGTTAATGGTGACGTTCTTGATGCCGATGCAACTGTTGTCGCCATCCATTTCAATGATCTTGTCGATCAGGAGAAATGGATAACGGTGCGGCAGCAGTTTCATGATCCTCATGATGTCTGCAGTCGCCAATGTCTTGTTGTTTTCGTCTTCCATAAAAAACCCCTGGGCAGTTCCTGCCAAAAAGTTATCGATTGTCCGAATTATCGTTTACGATCCGCCGCCGCGCTCTGCAAGTTTTCTCAAGGCGGCAACCTCCCTGAACCACTGCTTTACCGGCTTTGCCGGCGTGCCGCCATAGCGCCCACCCGCTGGAAGGTCTTCGCTGACGACGCTGACGGCGGCGACCTGAGACCCCATACCTATGGTCACGTGGCCACGAACACCGGTCTGTCCGCCTATCGCCACAAAATCTTCCAGTGTACAGCTTCCAGAGAGACCGACCTGGGACACCAGAACACAATGACGTCCGACGATCACATTGTGTCCAATCTGGACCTGGTTATCGATTTTGGTGCCCTCTCCAATCATCGTGTCCCGGTTCGCCCCCCGGTCAATGGTGGTGTTGGCGCCAATTTCCACGTCGTCCTGAATGATGACCCGTCCGACCTGCGGCACTTTAAGGTGACCTCCCGGTCCCATGGCATATCCGAAACCGTCCTGCCCGCAGGCAACACCTGGATGCAGATAGACCCTGTCGCCAAGCACGGAATGCTGAACGGTAGAATTCGGACCGATAACACAGTCACGTCCGATTTTGACGCCGCGGCCAATCACGGCATTCGATCGGATCACGGTACCTGCTCCGATTTCGGCGTCTGGCCCGACAACTGCGCCCGGCTCTACGGTCACATTGTCTTCAAGTCTTGCTTCCGGGTCCACATGCGCCCTATCGGAGACAATTGCCTCGCCAGGTTCACGCGGCTGCATCGCAGCCGGATATAACCGCGCCAAGACCATTGCCCAGGAGCGGTAGGCATCGGCACATACCAGTACCGCAACACCTTCCGGCACCTTGTCCTTGTGCCTTTTGCCGACCAGACAGGCCGTTGCCGTGGTCGCTTCAAGTTGTTTCAGGTAGGCAGTGTTGTCAAAGAAGACCAAAGCGCCAGATCCGGCATCTTCAAGCGGACCGACACTTGAAATTTCCAGCGAGGGATCGCCGCGATAGATCTCGGCATTCGCCCAAGTGGCAATATCGCTCAGCGAAACCGGGGCTGGCGCCTCGAAGAAACTCGGCTCGGACATGTCGTTACCCTTCTTGCCTCCAAACAAAAACGGCCGCCGATCATATCGGCGGCCGTAACTGTTCTATGAGACCGCAGTTTAGAACCGTGTGCCACCGCTCAGGCGGAACACCTGGGTCTTGTCGTCGTCATCCTTGACCAGCGGGTAGGCAAAGTCGGCGCGCAGCGGACCGAACGGCGAGTTCCAGCGGATGCCTGCACCAACCGACGCGCGGATGTTGAAATCATTCGAGTCCACCCGGCCGCCATTGTTCTCTACGAGATTGACGAGATCGCTGTCTGAATCCCACAGAGACCCGGCATCCGCGAACACCGCACCACTCAGGCCGAATTCCTTCGGCAGGATCGGGAACGGGAAACGTGTCTCAGCAGTTGCAGCGAAGAAGAACTGGCCACCGAGAGCGTCTCCGGTCCCGCCATCACGCGGACCAATGCCCTGGTTCTCGAAGCCACGCACGAGATTGCCACCGAGCATGAACTGTTCTGAGACGCGCAGACGCTCGTCCCCAAGCGCGAAGATGTTACCACCACGAACAGACACGCTACCGACAAGACCGTAGTCCGCCAGGATTTCCTTGTAGGCACGGGCCTGAGCTTCGGTTTTGACGTAGTAGCTGTCACCGCCAACGCCGGCAAATTCCTGACCGAAGGACGCATAGAAACCGTCGGTCGGATCGACGTTCCGGTCGAGTGTGTTGTAGCGCAGTTCATAACCGACGAGAGACGTCAGATAGGTACCGAGCGAGTCACACACCGCCAGCGACAGTTTCGAGGTGTCGCAGTTGTTGATGCCGGTGGACTTGTTGTCCGGGTCGGAGTTGTCCTCAGAGAAGATGTTATAGAACAGACGAAGTGTCAGCTCTTCCTCGCGCAGCGGCAAGGTGAAACCGAAACCGCCACCGGTTTTCTTCTGATCGAACGAACGGTAGTCGTTGGCATCGTCAACCTTGCGATACACATCCAGATCGAGTGCAACCCGACGCCCCATGAAGAACGGCTCGACGAAGCGGAACTCGTAGGACTGCGTGTCTGTACCGCCGCCAACGGCGAGCTTCACGAACTGCCCACGGCCCAGGAAGTTCTTCTCGGTCAGAGAGATATCACCGATAACGCCGTCCACCGTTGAATAGCCAACACCGAAGGAAATTTCACCGGTCGGCTTTTCTTCAACACGCACATTCACGATAACGCGGTCGGGAGAGCTGCCCTGCTGCGTGGTGACAGACACTTTTTCGAAGAAGCCGAGGTTCCGCAGCCGACGCTCAGCCTTGTCAACCAGCGCACGGTTGAAGGCATCTCCTTCGGCAATATCGAACTCACGGCGAATGACATATTCGCGTGTGCGGTCGTTGCCGATGATATTGATGCGCTCAACATAGGCCCGCGGGCCTTCTTCAATGTAGTAGATCAGCGAGATCGTGTTGTTGTCGTAGTCACGCGCACCACGCGGGCGGACCCGGGCAAAGGCATAGCCTTCTTCGGAGACACGCAGCGTGATGTCTTCGACGGTCTGCTCGACCCGAAGAGAATTGAACGTACGACCGCTTTTGGTACGAACCAGACGACGCAGCTCTTCCGGATCGACATCCGGGATCGTGGATACGATTTCCACGTCGCCGATTTCGTATTTCTCGCCCTCATCAACGGTGAAGGTCACGTAGAAGATATTCTGCTCACGATCGAGATCAGCGCTGACCGAAACAATCCGGAAATCGGCATAACCCTTTTTGTTGTAATACTGGCGCAGCAGCTCTTCGTCCGCAGCAAGCCGATCGGGATCGTAGGTATCCGTGCTGCGCAGGAAGCTCAACAGACCGCTTTCGCGCGTCCGGATCACGTCGCGCAGACGGCCATCGCTAAAGGAGTTGTTGCCGATAAAACTGATCCGCTCCACACCGGTCTTGGCGCCTTCATTGATCTCAAAGACGAGATCGACGCGATTTTGACCGCGGTCGATGATCTGCGGATCAACGGATGCGCCGTACCGACCGGAGCGGCGATAGGCTTCAAGAATGTTCTGAACATCGGCCTGAACTTTGGCGCGAGACAGCATCGAGCGCGGCTGAGACCGCACAGCTGTTTCAAGCGCGTCATCCTTGATCTTGCGGTTACCCTCGAAGGACACCCGATTGATGATCGGGTTCTCCGTAACCGTAACGACCACGGTGCTGCCACGCGGGGTGATGTCAACCGTGGCAAACAGACCGGTTGCATAAAGCGCCTTCAAGCTCTCATCGACATCAAAGGCACTGTAAGAGCGCCCCGGGACGATGGTCATGTAGCTGATAACCGTTTCATCCTCGACACGGGTATTCCCGTTGACCTGGATGCTGCGGGCGACGGCTGCTTGTGCCTCGCTGACAAGCGACACAGGCCCAAAGGCCTGCGGCATGGCCGAACCGACCGTGAAAATCGCTGCCGCAAGCAGAACGGCCCGTGTAAGTTTCTGCAATCGCTGCATTATTGCGCTATGCCTTTGTTTTTAATACCCCTCCCGGGAATCCGCACTCACCCCAGCAGATTCTCGGAACCGACGAGTGTTTTATAGGTTTTTACCGATAACGCAACCGCCCTTCCGGGCTGAAAGCGATTTAGTCTGAAGACGTTGCGTCAATGTCACGGGTCTCATGAATTTGTCCCCACCAGCCTCATGATATCCTTCCAGGTGACAAACACCATCAGCATGAGAACAAGCCCCAATCCGATCCGGAAACCAACGTCCTGAACCCGCTCGCTCAGAGGTTTGCCGCGCAGGGCCTCGGCGGCAAAATACACAAGGTGGCCACCGTCGAGAATCGGCACGGGAGCGAGGTTGATCAGGCCAATGCTGACCGACAGCACCGCAGTCAGTGAAATCAGCGGCAGAATTCCCAGATCTGCGACCTGCCCGGAAATCTGTGCCACGCGGATCGGCCCACCAAGCTGATCAGCCGACTGGCGCTGCGTGATCACACCCCAGATATAGCTGGCGGTGCCGTCAATGATCCGCCAGGTCTCCCGACCTCCCTCGGCAATCGCCTCAAGCGGCGTATATTTGATGAGCACGACGTTTTCCGGGTTCGCAGCCCCGCGCAGCCCGATGTCGCCCGCCACCTGCCGCTCGCCCATGAAGACTTCTTTTTCTTTCGCGTCCGGCGTGACGGTCAGGGTGACCAGCTTGCCATTCCGGTCCACTTCAAACACCAGTGGTGTATTGGCGTTCATCAGGACGACCTGACGCAACTCGTTGAAAGTCTGGATCTTTCGCCCGTCGATTTCCTCAACGACGTCTCCGGCCTGGATGCCGCCGCGCTCCGCAGCTCCCCCGGCAAAGACCTCTTCGACGACCGGACGCAGTCCCTGTTTGCCTATCATCACAAACAGGGCGGCAAAGATGACAATGGCGAGAATGAAGTTGGCGATCGGTCCGGCCGCGACAACGGCCGCCCGTTGCCAGACAGGCTTGGCGATAAACGCCGTCTTCCGCTCTTCGTCGCTCATCTGAGCGATCAGTTCCCGACTGGGCACGCTGGCAGCGTTTTCATCACCTGCAAATTTCACGTAGCCACCAAGCGGGATCCAGCACAGTTTCCAGCGCGTTCCTTTCCTGTCGGTGCGTCCGATCAGCTCACGCCCGAACCCGACGGAAAACGCATCCACCTTGACGTTACACCAACGCGCGACGGCAAAATGTCCAAGCTCATGAAAAAACACCACAATCGTGAGCACGAACAGAAACGGCACGATCGTGCCGACGATGAGGGAGTAAGCGGAGAGAAGAAGATCCATGTAAGGTGTCCGATCGCGCGCAGCCTGGATGTGTCTGATGCACCGTACTAAAAGGAAAATTACGGCGTGTTAATGGTGCGCCGTGTTTTTTCGTGACCTGTCAACGTGATAAACGCCTGGCCTCGATCCATTCCTCCGCCCTTTTTCGCGCGATCGCATCTATGGCCAGAACATCTTCGACCGTGCTGGCTTCACGGAGATCGCCCTGCCCGCCCATTGCGTCCAGAACGGCTTCTATTGCTGCAGGAATATCCATGAAGCCGGCTTTGCCGGTCAGGAAGGCGTCAACCACGGCCTCATCAGCCGCATTCAGCGCCGCTGGGGCACCACCGCCAGCCTTCATCGCGTCCAAAGCCAGTCTGAGCGACGGGAACCGGTTCAGATCCGGTGCCTCGAAGGTCAGCGTCGCAATTTCGGCGAGGTCCAGCTTCCTAACGGGCACCTCCATCCTGTCGGGAAAAGCAAGACAGTGGGCAATCGGCGTTCTCATGTCTGGACTGCCAAGTTGGGCCAACAATGACCCGTCCTTGTACTGCACCAGTCCATGCACCACCGATTGCGGATGTACCAGCACGCCGAGATCATCATGCGAAACGGGGAAAAGGTGCGAGGCTTCAATGACTTCAAAGCCTTTGTTCATCATGGTCGCACTATCGATCGTGATCCGCGCGCCCATATCCCAATTGGGGTGTTTCAGGGCCTGTTCCGGCGTAACCCGGTTCATGTCCTCTTTTGCCATCTGCCGGAAAGGACCGCCAGAGGCGGTCAGGATGACTTTTTCCACCTGGTCGGCCTTGTCGGCCTCGAAGACCTGAAAAATCGCGTTATGCTCGCTGTCGACCGGCAGGAGTTCTGCCCCGGTCTCGCGGATCCTGGCCATGAACAGATCGCCGGCACAGACAAGACATTCCTTGTTGGCGAGAGCGATGCGCCGCCCCGGCCGGATCGCACGCATGGTCGGTATCAGTCCGGCAGACCCGACAATGGCGCCGACAACAAGATCCGTTTCCCGGTCGACCGCTTCCAGCACCGCGGTCCCTCCGCCGCTAACGTCGATTCCGGTTCCAGCAAGATGTGCGGCCAGATCGTCGAGGCGCGCCTCGTCAGCAAGAACGGCCGCACCGGCACGAAGTTTCCTGGCCATGTCGGCCAGAAGGTCCGCATTGCGATTGGCGACGAGCGCGACCACCTCGAACCGGTTCGGATTGCGTTCGATGAGGTCTGCCAGACTTTGGCCGATGGAACCGGTCGCTCCCAGAACGGTGATGCGAACCGGACGCTTGTTGTCTTGAACTGCGGGACCACCCGCCATCGGCCTCACTCCAGAATTAGGTCAGTCCAAGCCCGGCGATCGGATCCGACAAGGCCCCTCCAGCGACCAGACCGAGGAGGACCGCAAAGATTGCGGCTGCCACCAGTCCGTCGATGCGGTCCATGATGCCGCCATGCCCCGGAATGAGCTTGCTTGAATCCTTGACGTCAAAGCGGCGTTTGATAGCGGACTCCAGTAGATCACCCGCTTGCGAAACAACCGACAGCGCAGCAGCGAGAAGGGCCCAGAACACCAGGTCTGAGGCGCCTGCAAAATACGCAACACCAGTTCCAAAAAGCGTTGCAAGCAACAGTCCGCCAATCGCACCGGACCAGGTCTTCTTGGGCGAGACTCTGGCCCATAGCTTGGGACCACCGAGTGCACGTCCTGTGAAATAGGCAAAGATGTCGGTCGCCCAAACAACAAACAACAGAAAGAAGATGAACAGCAGTCCACCAGACCCTTCCCTCAGGGCCAGCAGAGAAAAAAGAGCGAGGCCGCTGTAAAGCGTACCTTCTGCGCCCCAGCGGCCACTCCGTGAAAACCCGCTGAAGGCGAATACGGCAAGCGCCCCCAGAAGCAATGCGCCAAGACCGGCCTCCGGCATCCCGGCGGCATGCAACGCCGCGATCACCAGCATCACCCCCTGCCCGATCACGGAGGTAACCGATTTCAAGGGTGTCCCTGTCATGGAAAACCATTCCCAGAGGAACAGCATTGCCGCAACCAGCATGAGCAACGTGAAGGCGAGCCCGCCGAAATAGGCGATAGCGAGCACAACGGGTCCCAGCACAACGGCGGAGGCAAGGCGCACGCCCAGATCGGAGAGTTTCTTCGGTGGTTGCTCTGTCTCTGCCATTCTGACTGCCGGACGTTAAAACGTCTTGGCGCTCACGCCACCGTAACGACGCTCACGGGCGCCGAAACAGTCGAGAGCCTTGTCGAAAGCCGTTTCATCAAAATCCGGCCAGAGCAGGTCACAAAAATAGAATTCGGAATAGGCCGCCTGCCAAAGCAGGAAATTGGAAAGGCGCATTTCGCCGCTGGTGCGAATAATCAGATCGGGATCCGGCAGCCCTGCCGTGTCCAGCTCTTCGGACAGGAGGTCTTCTGTTACGTCTTCTGGATTGAACACGCCGCTGGCGACTTTCTGCGCCACCGCCTGTGCAGCCCGCAGGATTTCATCCCTTGCGCCGTAATTGAACGCCACCACCAGCTCAAGACCGGAATTGTCGCGGGTCAGGTCTTCGGCTTCTTTGAGCAGCTTCAAAATTCCCGGTTCAAGATCGCTGCGCCCGCCAATGATACGGATCTTGACATTTGCCTCATGCAGTTCGCTCAGGTCGCGTTGCACAAACCGGCGCAGCAACCCCATCAAAAACGAGACCTCCGCTTCCGGACGGCTCCAGTTCTCGGACGAGAAACTATAGATTGTAATGACGTCAATACCGACCTTGCCGGCATGGCGGATCACTTTGCGAAGCGCTTCCAGCCCCTGCCTGTGGCCTTCGGTACGCGGCAGTCCGCGCGCCGTTGCCCAACGGCCATTGCCATCCATGATGAAGGCAACGTGACGCGGCAACTTGGCACCGGAGCTGGCCGACGCCGAGGTTTGCAGGTTGTGATCCGGGTTGACGCTCATGTGCTCCCCAACTCACCGGGCCCGGTCCGAACGGATCAGACCTGGGAAATTTCCTGCTCTTTTTTCTCAAGCATTGCATCCACTTCCGCGATCATCTGATCGGTCAGCTTCTGCACCTCATCAGAGGCTGCGCGGCTGTCATCCTGAGAGATATCTCCGTCTTTTTCAGCCTTCTTGGCATCGTCCATGCCATCGCGACGAACGTGACGGATCGCAACCTTAGCGCCTTCGGCATATTTATGAGCGACCTTGATCAGCTCCTGGCGGCGCTCTTCATTCAGTTCCGGGATCGGCAAACGGAGCAGCTGGCCATCAACAACGGGGTTGAGACCGAGATTCGATTCCCGGATGGCCTTCTCGACAGCGGCAACCATGCTCTTGTCCCACACCTGAACGGCAACCATGCGCGGCTCCGGTACGGAAACAGTTGCGACCTGGTTGATCGGCATGGCCTGACCATAGGCATCGACAGAGATCGGATCCATCATGGACGCGGAAGCACGGCCGGTTCGCAGACCTGCAAATTCGGTTTTCAGCACCGACAAAGCCCCCTGCATGCGGCGCTTGAGATCGTCCAGGTCCACACCTTCTACCGACATTTTGTCCTCACTGTTTTTCTTCATTTGGCGGAAGCGGGTCGATCGAAACCGGGCCGTCTGGGCCACATGTCTGCGATTCCGCTCGCAACAGAATCCGGATCTTCAGCAGACCGAAGAGTCTCGGCGCGCGCCAACATGGCATAAACGCACCGAAACACAAGAGCTTGTGCAATGAATGCGGCTAATTCTTTCAGTCACCCACGACTGTGTAGGTGCCCGTTTCCTGGAGCACGCTTACCAAGGCACCCGGTGAATGAATCGAAAACACGATCACGGGAATGGAATTGTCGCGGGCAAGCGCGATTGCCGTCGTGTCCATGACCTTCAGATTGCGCGTGATGACTTCCTCGTAACCGAGGGTCTCATACCGCTCCGCGTCCGGATTGACCTTCGGATCTTCCGAATAGACACCGTCCACCTGTGTGCCCTTCAGGAAGGCGTCGCATTTCATTTCAGCTGCGCGAAGGGCAGCACCACTGTCGGTGGTGAAGAACGGGTTGCCCGTGCCGCCTGCGAAGATGATGACGTCACCGTCCTCCATGTAACGGTCGGCTACACGTTGGGAGAAGGTCTCGCAGATCGACGGTACGGCAACCGCTGACAGCACACGAGCATTGACCTTCAACCGGCGCAGGGCATCTGCAAGCGTCAGGCTGTTCATGATGGTCGCGAGCATGCCCATATGGTCGCCCGTGACGCGATTGCCGCCCTTGGCAGCGACGGCAACGCCGCGGAAGATATTGCCTCCGCCGACGACCACGCCGACCTGAGCACCAAGCGCCACTGCGTCGGCAATCTCCTTCGCGATCCTCTGCACAATGGCCGGGTCAATTCCAAAAGCCTGGGACCCCATAAGGGCCTCACCGGAGAGCTTCAGAAGGATCCGTTTCCAGCGCAGAGAATTCGTCATGGGTCACCCTTTTAGAAAATTGTCTTCCTAAAAAAAAAGCGCCGGACTTGCCGGCGCTTTCTTTCGAGCTTACTGCCCGGTGGCTGCCGCCACCTCTGCGGCGAAGTCTTGCTCTTCCTTCTCGATCCCCTCGCCGAGAGCGAAGCGGACAAAGCCGGTGAGTTTGACGTCTGTGCCGAGTTCTTTCGCGAGCGCCTCGACGGCCTGCTCAACCGTAAGATCCGGGTTGATGACAAAGGCCTGCTTCACGAGGGTAACTTCCTCGTAGAATTTGCGCAAACGGCCTTCCACCATTTTTTCAATGATGTTTTCCGGCTTGCCGGATTCGCGCGCCTGCTCGGAGAACACGGTTTTCTCACGCTCGACCACAGCCGGGTCGAGAGCTTCGGTGTTCAGCGCCAGCGGGCTGGTCGCAGCAACGTGCATGGCGATCTGACGGCCAAGTGCATCGAGCTTGTCCTTGTCGCCGGAAGATTCCAGAGCGACGAGAACGCCAATCTTGCCAAGACCGTCAACCACCTTGCCGTGAACATAGGTGGACACAACGCCTTCGTTCACGCCGAGAACGGCGGAACGGCGCAGGGTCATGTTTTCACCAATGGTCGCGATCGCGTCGGTGATGGCTTCGGAAACCGGCTTGCCATCGAGATTCGCAGCGGCCAGGGCTTCAACGGTGCCGTCAGTGCCGACAGCAATCTTGGTAACCTTGGAGACCAGCTCCTGGAAACCTTCGTTGCGCGCGACGAAGTCGGTTTCGGAATTCAGCTCGACAACGGCAGCCTTTGCGCCGTCTGTAGACACACCGACCAGACCTTCAGCGGCCACACGGCCTGCCTTCTTGGCAGCCTTGGCCAGGCCCTTGGTGCGCAGCCAGTCAACAGCTGCTTCCATGTCACCGCCCGATTCATTCAGAGCGGTTTTACAGTCCATCATGCCAGCGCCGGATTTCTCACGGAGCTCTTTTACCATCGCAGCGGTAATGCTCATCGATTGCCTCGTGGACGGGGGGTTTCAGATGAGACACGGTGTAGCCGATCGCTTTCCGCGTCTTTATGACGGGACTGCAACAAATTGCAGTCCGCCTTGCGAATTCAACATAAATCTGCCGCGCGGGACGCGGCAGAGTTATTCTTTAGGCCTGGGCCGCAGCAGCTTCTTCAGCCGGGGCAGCTTCAGCAGCTTCGACCGGAGCTTCTTCGCCTTCAGCGGCGAGAGCTTCTTCAAGCGGAGCCTCTTCCGATTCGCCGATATCCATGCCGGCGGCACCCTGGGCACGGGAAATGCCGTCGATGGCAGCGCGGGCAATCAGATCGCAGTAAAGCGAGATCGCACGGCCTGCATCGTCGTTGCCCGGCACCGGATAGGTGATGCCATCCGGATTGGAGTTGGAATCGAGGATTGCTGCAACCGGGATACCCAGACGACGGGCTTCCTGGATGGCGATGGCTTCACGGTTGGTATCGATCACGAAGATCAGGTCCGGGATACCGCCCATGTCCTTGATGCCGCCCAGGTTCCGCTCGAGCTTTTCACGCTCGCGGTCCATGAACAGACGCTCTTTCTTGGTCAGAGCGTTGGCAGCGTCGGAGGACAGGGTCTCTTCCAGCTTGCGCAGGCGCTGAATGGACTGGGAGATGGTCTTCCAGTTGGTCAGCATGCCGCCGAGCCAGCGGGCGTTGACAAAGTACTGAGCGGAGTTGCGCGCGGACGAAGCAACAGCTTCCTGAGCCTGGCGCTTGGTGCCGACCAGAAGAACGCGGCCACCGCCGGCAACCGTGTCGGACACAGCCTTCAGAGCCTGGTGCAGCAGCGGAACGGTCTGGGACAGATCCATGATGTGAACATCGTTGCGTACACCAAAGATGTACTGACCCATGCGCGGGTTCCAACGGTGTTTCTGGTGACCAAAGTGCACACCAGCTTCGAGCAGCTGGCGCATGGTGAAATCGGGCAATGCCATGGCCCTTATCTCCTGAGTTTTCCGGTTTGACCTCCGCAAGAGGATGTGGACCGGAGGAAACGTTCCTCGCGGGCACCGGATGGACCCCGATAAGCTCAGGTTCCGCCCCTTGCGTGTGGAATGCGCGCCTTATAGTGGGGAAGAAATTTTATTTCAAGGCCCAAACGCCAGTTTTCTTCAGGGATTGGCCCGGTTCTCGACGCTGCCGCGAATTCTCTCGGCCAGACCCTGGCGTCAATCGGGTCTGCGCCGTGTTTTGCTACCAAATACCGTTTCTGACCAGTTCTCGGACCAGCGGCCGAATGGTTGCAGCAGGCCAAACAGCTCCTGCCCCATCGCGGTCAGCACATATCCGGTGCCGTCATGATCGACAAGTGCACATTCCCTAAGCTCCTTGAGCCGCTTGTTGAGAACGGTCGGTGACACGCCTTCGCACCTCTTCTGCAAATCCCGAAAGGTCAGACCGTCTTCAGAAAGTTGCCAGATGACGCCGAGCGCCCAGCTTCGGCCCAGAAGGTCGAACAGGGCCATGATCGGTTTGCCGGTTTTCGATCCCCTGACCGGCGCTCCGGGCTTCGGAATGGAGTGAGACATATTCCCTCTTGCTATCTTTTTTGTAGCAAACTATTGCTACGTGATCAGTAGCAAGCCTGAAGGAGATTGTCATGTTGTTCCTGCCTGTTGCCGCGGCGATCGGAGCCTCGACAGGCTGGGCTACCGGAATTGTCCTGGCACAGTCCCCTGCCCGCCGCCTCGGAGCCTTTGAATTCACACGCATACAGTTGACCGCTTGCGCAGCTATCCTGTCCCTGATCTGCACGCTCCTGGGATTTTGGCCTTCCGTGCTCTGGCATCACTGGCCGGCCTTTGCCTTGAGCAGCGTTGTCGGTATTCTTCTGGGAAACCTGGCAATGATCGAGTGTCTGCGCAGAGGCGGACCGAGGCGCACGGAAATCCTGCTTGCCCTCAAGGGACCTGTTGTTGCCGTATTGGCTTTCGTCTGGCTCGGGGAAACGCCTTCCGCAAATGTTCTGATTGGCGGACTGGTTGTCCTAGGCGGCATTTTCCTTGCCATTCAATTTGGCGGGAGCGAACAATCGGCCAGCGACAGACTGAGCGGCGGCCTGTCCGGCGTCGTCCTCCTCGGATTTCTGGCCACAATTTGTCAGGGCCTCGGATTTCTGGTTGTCAAACCGGCCATGGCCGAGGGCATGTCGCCCCTGACGGTTTCCGCGGTCAGGTTGCTGGGCGCAGCTTTCCTGCTCTCTGTCGTGGCATTGTGGCCTGCGCGCGCATTTCGCCCGAGCCATCCTCTGACCCCGGTGCTGCTTGGACGCACCATCCTGCCCGGTGTGATCGGGTACATCGTCTCGTCGTCGCTTCTGCTTTATGCCTTCAAGAACCTGGATGCGGGCCTGGCTGCGCTGTTGGGGTCGCTTTCCCCTGTCCTCGTGCTGCCGATCCTGTGGTTGAAGGAGGGACAGCCACCGACACTGCCTGCGGTGCTCGGGGCGCTGGTCACCCTTGCAGGAATAGCACTCATCCTACTTTTCTAGGGGTTTTGCAGACGCCGCCCCTCCTCAATCGGCCCTGGGGTCCTGACCCTAACCCAATCCGAGAAACCACTTGATCAGGAAGGCATTGGCCAGGTCGACAAAAAACGCCGAAATCAGCGGCAAGACGATAAAGGCGAGCGGTGACGGTCCGTAGCGCTGCGTCACAGCCTTCATGTTGGCAATTGCCGTTGGCGTGGCCCCCAGTGCAAAGCCGGCAAACCCGGCGGAGAGGACCGCGGCAAAATAGTTCCTACCCATCACACGGAACACGATCAGGACAATGAAGAGCGACGCAGCCACAGCTTGTAGCATCATGGTGACCACCAGCACGCCGGCACTGCTGGCCAGCGTCCAGAGTTCCATGCTCATCAGCGACATCGACAGGAACACCGAGAGGCTGAACTCGTTGATCAGATCCATCGACTGCGACCCGGCGGGGGCCTTGGCTTTCTTGAAGACAAGGGGCAAGAGATTGGACAGAAGAATGCCCGAAATCAGACAAGGCACAAACAAGGGCAGTTTGAGTCCGGCAGCCTCCAGGCTTTCGCTCGCGGAATAGCCGATCGCGATCGCCAGATGGATCCAGAGAATGCAGCGCATGATCTCGACATGATTGATCGGCGCCCGTGTCTCATCCGTAGCAGCAGCTTCTGACGTTTCGGCTGCACCATCCTCAGACGTTGCCGTGATGTTGTTTCTGGTGATCAGGTATTTGGCGATGGGGCCACCTAGGACACTGGCCAGAATGAGGCCGACCGTGGCCGAGGCGATCCCCAGTTCCGCCGCGCCGACGACCCCATAGTCAGACGCTATTGTCGGGCCCCAGGCGATCGCCGTGCCATGCCCCCCGATCAGGGAGGCTGTTCCCAGAAGCACACCGGCTTGCGACGGCATGCCGAACAGGAGCGCTCCGGCCATGCCGACAAAATTCTGCACCACCATGAAGGTCAGCGTCAGGCCGAGCATGATCGCCAGGATCGGACCACCACGCATCAGGTCGGAAATGCGCGCGTTGAGCCCGACTGTCGTAAAAAAATAGACCAGCAGGAAATCCCGGACGGACAAATCATATTCAATCACCCTGCCCGTCGCGATCACCACAAGAAGCGCGCAAAAGGCTGCAGCCAGACCACCACTCACCGGTTCCGGAATACTGTAGGCCGACAGGATGTTGAAGCGTTTGGTCAGCCGCGCACCCAGAAAGTAGACAATGATGCCAAGCGTGAATGCGGCAAAACTGTCAATCACGATCGGGGAAACGTCTGCGGCGGGATCCATGACAAGCTCCGGATTGATCAATGAATTCTGGGCAATAGGCAGAGGATCGGCAACCAGGCCGTCCTCGGATAATGGTCGGTCGCGGCGTTCAGTTTATTCGGCGCAAGCAGAGCATTTCGCAGCCATTCCGGCAACCGCTGTCTCATCAATTGAACTGCAAAAAAATCGGCCGGTGCAGAACCGGCCGATCTGTTGTGCTGGCTTTTTAGCGTTAGCCGACGAGGCCACCATCCTCGCGCGTGACCGCAATGATGGCCGACCGCGGGACCGACTCGCCGCCTTCCGGCCAGTGGCTGTCGCCGCGCTCACCCGGGTGCTGGATCCCGACAAACATCGTCCGGCGGTCCGGCGACCAGGTCAGACCAGTGACTTCACATTCATTCGGCCCCACCAGGAAGCGTCGGATTTCTCCGGTAACCGGATCGCCCGCAAGCATCTGATTGTTGCCCTGGCCGGCAAAATCACCTTCGTTCTTGTAGCTGCCGTCGGTCTGGATCCACAGGAGGCCATTGTCATCGAAGGCAAGCCCGTCCGGCGAGTTGAACATGTTGTCGGCAGTGACATTGGCCGAACCGCGATAGGCATCGGAATGCACCGTCGGATTGCCGGCCAGCACATAGAGATCCCAGGTGAAGCCCGGCAGCGTGTGATCGCCACCATCCGGACGCCAGCGAACGATCTGACCGTAATTGTTCTTCTCGCGCGGGTTCGGACCGTTGACGGAGGTGTCATCCCCCCCTGCATTCGGTTTCACACCACGGTTCTTGTTGT
This sequence comes from Roseibium sp., assembly GCF_965233565.1. Lineage (GTDB taxonomy): Bacteria > Pseudomonadota > Alphaproteobacteria > Rhizobiales > Stappiaceae > Roseibium. Next base: position 315,403 of record NZ_OZ247494.1, read on the forward strand.
TTGTCAGACAGCAGTAGACTTCCGCAACATTGGGATTGGCCGCAACCCATTCCGGCCGGTCCATGGTCGTCGCACCGACAGCGGAGGCTGCCTGGCGGGTGTGGATCTGGATCTCGGCCTGAGACGCCATGCCGGTCGATTCGGGGGTCAGTGCCACCCAGGTTCCCGTGCCATTTGCGTTGAACTTGGCAACGGAAAGCGTCCCGTTCTCCATCAGCTCATTGGTGTCGACACCTGGCGCATAAACACCGTCGGAGACATAGCGGTAGAGAAATTCGCCACGTTCGTCGTCGCCCATATAGATGACAATGCGGCCATCATTGTTGACGACGGCTTCGGCGTTTTCATGCTTGAAGCGGCCAAGGGCGGTGCGCTTTTTCGGCGTGGACGTCGGGTCGGTCGGGTCGATCTCGACAACATAGCCTGCCCGGTTCGGCTCGTTGGGATGTTTGGCGACATCGAACCGCTCGTCAATCTTTGCCCAGCCATAGCCCCAGTCACTCGTGTTGACGCCGTAGCGCTTCATGGCCGGTGTGATGGACTTGGGATTGTCGTCCTGAACGTCTTCGCTGGAGGAGAAGTAGCCATTGAAGTTTTCTTCACAGGCCAGATAGGTCCCCCACGGCGTCGTGCCGTTGCCGCAGTTGTTCCAGGTACCGAGCGTTTTGGTACCGCTCGGGTCGGCATCGGTTTTCATCAGGTCGTGGCCGGCAGCCGGTCCGGTAATCACCATTTCCGTCTTCGGCGTGATGCGGCGATTATAAGGGCTGTCCTTGACAATATGCCACTTGCCGTCGGTGTTGGCGATTTCGACGACAGATACACCGTGCGCCATCATACCCTTGGCAATGTCATCGTCCGATGCCGGTTTCGCATCCGGGTTGTTGCCCCAAAGAATGTCCCGGTTGGTGTATTCGTTGTTGACCACCAGAAGCGTCTTGCCGTTATGCGAAAAGACGTCCATGCCGTCGGTGTTGTCGCCAAAAGCGCGCTCCTGGCTGGCAGCCGTGCCGCGGGTCGCATGATCGAATTCCGGCGCGTCGGACCACATCGGGTCACCCCAGCGCACCAGGATCTCGGCCTTGTAGCCTGCCGGAACCACAACGTCGTCGGCAACGGATGTGCCGATCTGATCGAAGGCAAAGCGGTCGGTGGCTGCCTTGGCAACTCCCGGCACCAGGCTGCCGCCAACTGCGGCAAAGCTGCCAAAGGCCAGAACGCCGCCCAGGAAGCCGCGGCGGCTCAATGCAGCTTCCACGACCCGGTCGAAATCGCACTCCTCCGGTCGCGGATTGATCTTTTCGTCGAATTCATCGAACGAGAGCGTGTGGTTCTCGGTATCTTTCATGAATTTCACTCACTGGCTCACTGAAGATTAGCTGGCTAATGTGTTTACAAACGCCACCTTAACGATAGGCGCGTTAACTCACAACCTTCGATCAGGTAACCCGTTTGTTGCGGGTTACACGTGGCGCCCGTCGAACCGGGCCTCACGATACCGGTACGGTAGTATCCGCATTTTTAGGTTTGATGACGGCAGCCGCAAAATTGCTCCTGCGGGCAGGCGCAAAGAGGCTGTGATGCCATCAAATTTTTCCCCAACCTGCAACAGTCATAAGAGGTCTAGCCCACTTCCTCGCGTTCGTCATGTTACATATTTTTCATTGACTTAACGCCTTCCGGACAAAATCGCCTTGGCCTCTGCGTGGCAAGGTTTGCCGATCCGGCCGGACCAGGCGTAGAGGCATGCCAGGAGCCTGTCCGTCGGACCGACACCGGCACAATGAGACCGAATGTCCTTCGCGCAAATTTCCCTGAACTTCGAGTCTCGCGCTGTCCCCTTTAGAGAGTTCAAATCGGCTGGCACCATTCGCTGGAAGGTTCCGCTGCGCGTGACCTTTGTAAGTTCCGGTTTACAGGCACCTGAAATCTTGTTGCCATGCGCAAACAGGCAGGCAGAAATTCGGCCGCGCCCTTCCTTGACCCCATTGCACAACGAAGCGACGTCCACCTTGCAGGCCGTCATGAGAGAGCTTGCGTGCGCGTGACCGCTCGGTGTCGCAATCGCAGCAAAGAGAATCGCAGCGCCAAACAGTGCTTGCTTGAACCCGCCAGCCATCCGTTGTCACCTCGCAAGATGCAATGGCCCCCAGCCAGAAGCTTCAGGCCCGTATGGTAGCGCATCAGATTACGTAACGGAAGTTTGTGGTTCGATTCATCTCCGTCAGGCTTGCTGACGACCGAAAGCCGACCGGCCGTCCTCGGGATAAACCAGGCACCACTTGACGCATTGTCTTGGCATTTTTACGCATAAGAACTGATAACCACAGGACTGGAAACTTCCCTTGATCACCAAAGGTATCAATCATCTTGGCCTCACCGTCCGCGACCTCGATCAGACAACGGCCTTTTTCACCGAGTTGCTTGGCTGGAAACTGCTGGCCCGGGACGACAGCTACCCCCGCACGACCGTCTCTGACGGCACAGCCAGGCTGACGCTCTGGCAGGCGGACCGGACAGCACCGATGACGGATTTTGACCGGAAAACCAATATCGGCCTGCACCACGTCGCCCTTGAGGTCGAAACGGAAGATGATCTGAAGGCGCTCGCCGGCAAGATAGAGGCCTGGCCCGGGGTGACGATGGAATTCGGCCCGGAACCGCTCGGCAATGGCCCGCGCAAACACATGATGTTTGCCGAACCCGGCGGCATCCGTCTTGAAATCATCTGGGCCGCTGGTCAATAGCAAACCGGCGCACGGCCTCCGTCACGCCAACTGTACGTCCGTGACGCCCGGAACCGCTTTCAACGCCCCGGCGATTTCCGGAGACAGACGGAATCTGCCTGGAAGCTTGACTTCGACTTCACGCGCACCGTTCTCCAGAAGCACAATCACAGTGACATCGCCTTCACCGCGCACCTGAAGCTGTTTGGCGAGACTCTGGATCGGGCGTTCGTCACGCACGAAGACGCGCATGCTCTTTTGAAGCCGCGCAGCCATCTTGTCGATCGGGTCGACCTGCTCGATGCGCAAGGACGGCTCATCATCGCGCATGTCCGCGCCCACAAGCACGATAACCGAACGCCCGGCCTGCAGCACATCCCTGAACTGTTCCAGCTTTTCCCGAAACAGCAGTGCCTCGTATTGCCCCGTGGCGTCCGACAACCGGGCAATGCCCATACGTGTGCCGCTCTTGGTCTTACGTTCCTGCATCGACACCACGGTGCCGGCCAACCGGCCGTGGGAAGCGCCCTGCTTGACCGCTTCGGCAAATTGCGTCCAGGGCTGCGCCCGCATCTTCTTCAGGACCGACGCATATTCGTCGATCGGGTGTGCAGAGAGATAAAAGCCAATGGCTGCATGTTCGCGCTGCAGCTTTTCTTCGTTCGTCCAGCCGTGGACTTCGTCGAGCTGAAGCGGTTCCTCACTGTCACTGCCGCCAAAAAGCTCGTCCTGCCCAAGCGTCCGGTTTTCCTCGCTGCGCTGTGCCAGACCCATGATCCGGTCAAGACCCTCGAACACCTTTGCTCTGCTGGGCTCCAGTTCATCGAAGGCGCCGGCGGCCACAAGATTTTCAAGCGTACGCTTGTTGAGCGCCTTTGGTGAAATCCGCCGCGCGAAATCCCCGAGGCTCTTGAACGGCGTCTCGCCACGTACTTCGACGATGTGTTCGACCGCCTGTTCACCGACACCCTTGATGGCGCCCATGGCATAAAGGATCTGGCCATCAGCGACGTCGAAATAGACCTGGGACCGATTGATCGACGGCGGCACGATCTCGATGCCCATGCGCCGGGCTTCCTGGCGGAAATCGCCCAGCTTGTCGGTGTTGCCGAGATCCAGCGTCATGGACGCGGCCATGAATTCCACCGGGTGGTTCGCCTTCAGCCACGCCGTGTGGTAGGAGACCAGCGCGTAGGCGGCCGCGTGCGACTTGTTAAAGCCGTAGTTGGCGAATTTGGCCACCAGGTCGAAGATCGTTCCCGCCTGGCTCTTGTTGATGCCGCGCTCAACGGCGCCGTCGACAAAACGCGCCCGCTGGACTTCCATTTCAGCGGCAATCTTCTTGCCCATCGCGCGGCGCAGCAAGTCAGCTTCACCAAGCGAATAGCCGGACAGAACCTGCGCGATCTGCATCACCTGCTCCTGATAGACGATGATGCCATTCGTCTCCATCAGGATCGGTTCCAGCAGCGGATGCAGGCAGTCCGGCTCCTGTTCGCCATGTTTCACGGCGTTGTAGACCGGAATGTTTTCCATCGGCCCTGGCCGGTAGAGTGCCACCAGCGCAATGATGTCTTCGAACCGGTCGGGCTTCATGCCGGCAATGGCCCGGCGCATGCCCTGACTTTCCAGCTGGAACACGCCGAACGTCTCGCCGCGCGCCAGCAATTCATAGGTTTTCAGATCGTCAATGGGCAGACCTGCGACATCCACGGTGATCCCGCGCCGCTCGATCAGCTTCACGGCCGTGTCGATCACGGTCAGCGTTTTCAGGCCGAGAAAGTCGAACTTAACAAGCCCTGCATCCTCGACCATCTTCATGTTGAACTGGGCGACCGGCATGTCGGACCGCGGATCGCGATAGAGTGGCACGAGCTGTTCCAGCGGACGGTCACCGATCACCACACCGGCCGCGTGGGTCGAGGCGTGACGGTAGAGCCCTTCCAGCTTCTGGGCCATGCCGAGCAGACGCTCGACGATCTCCTCTTCCCTCGCGGCTTCGCGCAGGCGCGGCTCATCCTCGATGGCCTGCCCCAGCGTGACCGGATTGGCGGGGTTCGCCGGCACCAGTTTGCACAGCCGGTCGACCTGGCCGTAGGGCATCTGCAACACGCGGCCAACGTCACGCAGAACGGCGCGCGCCTGCAGCGATCCGAAGGTGATAATCTGCGCCACCTGCTGACGGCCGTATTTTTCCTGAACGTAGCGAATGACCTCTTCACGCCGGCTCTGGCAGAAGTCGATATCGAAGTCCGGCATCGACACACGTTCCGGATTGAGAAAGCGTTCGAACAGCAGCGAGAAGCGCATCGGGTCCAGGTCGGTGATCGTGAGCGCCCAGGCCACCAGCGACCCGGCACCGGAACCACGGCCCGGCCCGACCGGAATGTCGTGCGCCTTGGCCCATTTGATGAAATCCGCAACGATCAGGAAGTAACCCGGGAATTTCATCCGTTCGATGATGCCGGTCTCGTAGTCCAGCCGTTCCCAGTAATCCTTTTCCTCCAGGCCCGGTGCCAGCCCATGCGCATCGAGACGCGCCTGCAGACCCTCGCGGGCCTGGCGCATCAGCTCAGCCGATTCCGCGCGCTCCGCTTCTTCCGGATCGGCGTCGGCGCCCGCAAAACGTGGCAGGATCGGCGCCCGCTTGAGCGGGCGAAAACTGCAGCGCCGCGCAATCTCGACCGTCGACGCCAGCGCTTCCGGCAAGTCGGCGAACAGAGCGCACATTTCGGCCCGGCTCTTGAAATAGTGTTCCGGCGTCAGTCTGCGCCGGTCGTCCTCGATCAGGACACGCCCTTCGGAGATACAGATCAGGGCATCGTGGGCCTCATAATCTTCTCGCTTGGGAAAAAACGCCTCGTTGGTTGCAACGATTGGCAGCTCAAAATCATAGGCAAGAGCCAGAAACGCGTCCTCGGTCTTGCGCTCGGCTTCCATGCCGTGACGCTGGATCTCGACGTAACACCGGCCGGAAAAAGCACCTGCAAGGGTCCGAAGCCGGGTCTCGGCCAGATCCTTGCGGCCCGCCAGCAAGGCCGCTCCGACTGGTCCCGAAACGCCACCGGTCAACACAATGACATCATCGGACTTGGACAGAAGATACTGCGCCGAAACATGTGGCCGCAAACCGGTCTCGGTATCCAGGAAGGCTCGCGAGGTCAATTCCATGAGGTTGCCGTAACCGACTTCCGTCATGGCAATTAGGACAACATCTGCTAGGGCTGGCTCTCCCTTGCGCGCGCCTTCCAGACCATCATCGAAAAATACCGACAGCTGGCAGCCCGTGATCGGCTGAATGCCGCTTCCCCAGGCCTTGCCGGAGAACTCCTGAGCGCCAAAGAGGTTGTTCGTGTCGGCAATCGCAAGGGCCGGCTGGTTGTCGGCCGCAGCCAGATCCAGAAGTTTCTTGATCGGCAGCGCGCCTTCCAGCAGCGACAGTGCCGAGTGCACTCTCAGATGGACATAGCCCGGCCCTGCATGACCACTGCCCTCCGGCGCACTCGTACCATTTTCAGGAGAAGGATCGGCAACAGAGCCGGACATAGCGCACCCACGACGTCTTCCAGGAATCAGCGTGTCAGTGAAGCTGTTTCATGGACGTCTGTCGAGATGGCAGAGCCGTCGTCCCCGCTGTTCTTTTCGCTGGCGCGCTCCTGCTCGTCGCACGGCGACAGGAGCGCCTCCGAAGCACGCCGATAAACAACGGCGGGATCTTAGTGAACGGAAAACAGCACGTCGCCCCAGACGGCGAGCGTGGTGCAGAAGCAGACGAGAGACCCGAATGCGGCAAAATCACGAGCGATATGGAACATGTCGTCCTCCAAGCTTTAGGCCTTGCGTAAAGGGACTATGTTCCATTTATGTTCTCTTTGCAAGCGCTTTTTGTTCCACTTGCCAGCAGGCAAATCAAATTCTCTGAAATCTTGCGTTTTTGCTTTGTTCACACCAATCTCAGCCCTTCGAAACCATAGATCTCGAAGGGGCCACACGCGCCGGCGCATCTTTGTTGTTGGGTAATCTGATCCGGCTAAAGATCCTTGACCTGACCGTCCTGAAGCGTGATTGCGCGGTCCATACGCCCAGCCAGCTCCATGTTGTGGGTGGCAAAAAGTGTCGCCACGCCGGAAGCACGCACCAGTGCAGACAGGGCATCGAACACATAGGCTGCAGTCTTGGGGTCAAGATTGCCGGTGGGTTCGTCCAGCAACAGGATGCGCGGCGCGTTGGCAACCGCGCGGGCGACGGCCACGCGCTGCTGTTCACCACCGGAAAGTTCGGACGGCCGGTGTTTGCCGCGCTCGCCGAGCCGCATGTAGCTGAGCAACTCGTCCGCCCGTTCCGCCGCCACCTTTTTCGGCAGGCCGCGGATCATCTGCGGCATCATGATGTTTTCCTGGGCGGTGAATTCCGGCAGCAGATGATGGAATTGATAGACGAAGCCGATATCGTTGCGCCTGATGGCAGTTCTCTCGGCATCCGAAAGGTCGGAGCAATTGACCGGGCCCAGGAAAACATCGCCATCATCCGGTCGTTCCAGCAATCCGGCAATGTGCAACAAGGTCGATTTGCCGGTTCCCGATGCAGCAACAAGGGCGACCATCTCGCCGGCCTCGATCCGCAGGTTGGCCCCTTTCAGGATATGTAGTTCCCTGTCGCCTTCATCGAAGCTGCGCGTGATGCCCGAAAGCTCAAGCGCAGCAGGAGCAAGGCCCGGCGTGCGTCGCGGGTCAACGGCCATGTTCATCTCCCGTCTCCCTATTCATACCTGAGTGCTTCGACCGGATCGAGCCGGGCGGCCCGCCAGGCCGGATAGACGGTCGCCAGCAGGGACAGCCCGAGAGCCATAAGAAGAACGGTCAAGGTTTCGCCGCTGTCGATATCTGCTGGCAGCTTTGACAGGAAATAGAGCTCGGGCGAGAACAACTCGGTGGTTGTCATCCAGGAAACAAACTGCCGGATACTCTCGATGTTGAGGCAGACAACCAATCCCAGAAGAAAACCGGCCAAGGTTCCGACGCAGCCGATACTGGCTCCGGTGATCAGGAAGACACGCATGATTGCACCGCGGGTCGCGCCCATGGTTCGCAAGATGGCAATGTCCTTGCCCTTGTCCTTCACCAGCATGATCATGCCCGAAATGATGTTGAGCGCGGCCACAAGAACAATCAGGAACAGGATGATGAACATGACGTTCCGTTCCACTTCAAGGGCCGAGAAGAAAGTGACATTTCGCTGGCGCCAATCGGTGACGAATGTTGGTCTGTCTGCGGCCTCTTCGATGGCCGGCTTCATCAACCCCACCTTGTCCGGGTCAACGACATAGACTTCAAGGCCTGTCGCCTTGTCATCCATGTTGAAATACGCCTGTGCTTCTTCCAACGGCATGAACACGAATGTTGCATCATATTCGCTCATGCCGATTTCGAAGATCGCAGTGACAGGATAGGGTTTCATCCGCGGCGTCACGCCGATTGGCGTGACAGCTCCACGGGGAGAAATGACCGATACATTGTCGCCGAGTGTGACCCCCAGTTGCTGTGCCATCCTCGAACCAATGGCAATCCCCTCACCCTGATCGAAATCATCGAGAGACCCGGCTTGAATATTGCCTGCCACCAAGGGCATGCGGCGCAGATCCTTCTCGTGCATACCACGCACGAGTGAGCCGAAATTTCCGGCAGGACCGGACACCATGGCCTGTCCTTCAATAAACGGGATCGCCGCTACGACTTCCGGAACCGTTTCCAGTTTGGGCGCAATGACATCATAGTCGGTCAGCGGCAGGTCGATCGGCTGGACCAGCATGTGGCCATTAATGCCAAGGATCTTGCTGAGCAGCTCCGTACGGAAACCGTTCATCACCGCCATGACAATAATGAGTGTCGCAACCCCGAGCATGATTCCGGCAAAGGAAAAACCGGCGATCACCGAAATAAAGGTCTCACGCCGGCGCGATCGCAGGTAACGGCCGGCAATCATCCATTCGAAAGGCGAGAAAGGGCGCGTTGAAGCTGCAGGTTTCTGACTGTTGTCAACGTCTGCCGTGTCTACCGCTGTCATTGTCCATCCATTTCAGCCATGCCCCGGCGGCGCGCTGTAATAAAGCGCGCCGAATCCCAATGCCAAAGCATCGACGGATGGCTTTAGTCCGTCAATGCCGCGGTCAGCTTGTTCAAGGTGGCCTCCGGAGAAAGCATTTCCTTTTCCCCAGTTGCACGGTCCTTGACTTCCAGAAGGCCGTCTTTCAGCCCCCGTGGCCCCGCCACCACCTGGTAAGGCAGGCCGATCAGGTCCATCGTTGCGAACTTCGCACCCGCCCGCGTGTCGGTGTCGTCGTATAGAACTTCCATGCCCGCTGCCTCAAGCTTGGCATAAAGGTCCTCAGACGCGGTGTCCGTCAGCTCATCGCCCGGTTTCAGATTGACCAGCCCGACATGGAACGGCGCGACCGACTTCGGCCAGATGATTCCGTTGTCGTCATGATTGGCTTCGATCAAGGCACCAAGAAGGCGTGAAACGCCAACACCGTAGGAACCCATGTGCACCGGAACCTCTGTGCCCTCGGCGGTGGCGACTTTCGCGCCCATGGCTTCGGAATACTTGGTACCGAAATAGAAAATGTGACCAACCTCGATGCCCCGCGCAGAAACACGCGTGTCTTCCGGTAGCGCATTAAAGGCTGTCTCGTCGTGCATTTCGTCGGTGGCAGCGTAAGGCGTCGTCCACTCAGTCACGATTGACGTCAGATCCGAGAAGAAATCCGTGTCTTCCGCCGGGGTCGGCATCTCCAGCAGCGACTTGTCGCAGAAGACTTCGCTTTCACCGGTCTCGGCAAGAATGATGAATTCATGGCTCATGTCGCCGCCAATCGGCCCGGTGTCGGCCTTCATCGGGATCGCCTTCAGACCCATGCGCTCGAACGTACGCAGATAGGCGACAAACATGCGGTTATAGGCATGGCGCGCGCTTTCCTTGTCGAGATCGAAGGAATAGGCGTCTTTCATCAGGAACTCACGGCCGCGCATCACGCCAAAGCGCGGACGCACCTCGTCGCGGAACTTCCACTGGATATGGTAGAGATTGAGCGGCAGGTCCTTGTAGGAACGCACATAACCGCGGAAGATGTCGGTGATCATCTCCTCATTGGTCGGCCCGAAGAGCATGTCGCGCTCATGACGGTCGGTGATGCGCAGCATCTCCTTGCCGTAGGCATCATAGCGGCCGCTTTCGCGCCAGAGATCCGCGGACTGGATGGTCGGCATCAGGAGCTGGATGGCTCCTGCCCGTGCCTGTTCTTCCTCGACGATGCGTTCGATCTTGCGCAGCACCTTCAGTCCCAGCGGCAGCCAGGAATAGATACCGGCCGACTGCTGGCGGATCATGCCTGCACGCAGCATCAGCCGGTGTGACACGATTTCCGCCTCTTTGGGCGTTTCTTTCAGGATGGGCAGGAAGTAGCGGGAAAGACGCATGAAGGTTCTCTTGAAGTTGGCATCGCCTGTTTGGTGCGCAGTCAAAGCGCATGCAGCGCACAAAAACAAGCCCTTTACGATTTTCCGCGCTGGTTTTGCATTTAGGCGTGTCGAATTGGCCAAAAAACAAGGCAGTCCCTGACATTTGCCAGCTAACTGATTACACGCCTAAATACGAAGAATTTAGTAGAAATTACCGCTAAGGAAATAGACAAGCAAAAAAATTGAGCTGTGCACGACAAATAGGTGACAAGCCTGAATCAATCAGATAGGTTCCATCCTCATAACAACAAGATGCCTTGGCAGAAATGTCAGGAGGCTCAAGGACATCGCGGTCTGAGTCTTGGGAGGAAGGACCCTCAGGCGCACCTTTACGGTCCGCAGCCGCCCGGCCAGGTTGAACAATCGACCGGTACGGGTTTAAGGGTCAAATTTAGACGCGGAACTATTCAAGGCAGAGCTTCGGCTCTGCCTTTTTTCTTGTATTCAGTCTTTCAGAAATCGCCTTGGGCGCGCATCCGACCGCCGGGGCTATGGAATCAGCTTCCCGGCTGGCTGTAGCTGTTTCCCGGCGGGTTCAGAAACGGAATGTCATCCAGTCCGAATCCCGAGTTTCTGAGGCTTACATAAGCGGTGAAGATCACGGACGCGACGATTGTCGTGATAACGATCACTTTCAGGAACTGGGGTCTTTCCGGAGCACTCGGCTCGGAGCCAGGCAACACCTCCCCGGCCTCTTCCTGGGTCCGGCGCAAGCCGAAAGGCAGGATGGCAAACAGGACGATCCACCAGATCAGAAAAAAGACCGCCAGAGCATACACCACGGACATTGATCAGGCCTCTTCCAGTTCCGTCAACGTGCCGAGAAAGTCCTTGGGATGCAGGAACAGCACGGGTTTGCCATGAGCGCCGATCTTCGGCTCGCCATCGCCGAGCACGCGCGCACCTTCTGCCATCAGCTTGTCGCGGGCAGCGCGAATGTCGTCGACCTCGTAACAGACATGGTGGATGCCACCAGACGGATTCTTTTCCAGGAACTTTGCAATCGGGGAATTTTCCCCGAGCGGCTCCAGCAGCTCGATCTTGGTATTCGGCAGATTGATGAACACCGTGCTCACACCGTGATCCGGTTGTTCTTCCTTCGCTGAAACCTCGGCGCCGAGCGTGTCCCTATAGACAGCGGTCGCCGCTTCGATGTCTGACACTGCAATCGCCACGTGATTGAGCCGTCCGATCATGCATTCACCTCCACAAAACGACATTGACTGCAGGACCAGGATCCTCCTGGTCGTTCAAGCAGGTTCAAACCTCGCCCTGAGAAAAGCCGTAGGACAGTCGCGAAGTATCGGCAACACGCTCTTTAACGAGCGCTGTTCCTTCGAGACGTACCTTCTGGCCCTGGTCTGGACGAAAGCTTCCGGGTTTTACCCCATCAAAGCCAGGCTTCGTAGTTGACTATAGTTGCGACACCATCACCTTGCAGAGCGTCTTTTTGCCCCACACGTCGAGGATCTCGGACCGGGCTGCGCGCCGGGCGGCCTCGCCCACCAGATCCTTGTCTTTGCGACGCGCCTTCGGGATGCTCGTCACGGCACCTATCACGGCCTTGGAAACGATCTCTTCCATGGGCTCACCGTCGTCATCCGTGTCCGGCAGGCCAAGCAACGTGATCAGCGGATCGGTCAGAAGTTCGCCCTTCCGGTTCACCACGAGCGCGATGATCGCCGCACCTGCGAAGGAGAGCTTGCGCCGTTCCTTGACGCCAGTGACCTCCGGGTCGTCCAGAATATCACCATCCTTGACCAGAATTCCGGACGGGGCTTCGTCGATGACCCCGGCCCGGCCTGCGGAGAGGCGAACAACGTCGCCGTTCTTGCCACGCACCACTTCCGGAACACCCTGTGCCTTGGCAAAGGCGGCATGGGCGGCCAGGTGCAGCGGCTCGCCATGAACAGGCAGAACGACCTTCGGCTGAACAAGCTTGTAGAGCTGTTCCAGTTCACCGCGGCGCGGGTGACCGGAAACATGAACCAGCGCATCCCGGTCGGTGACAATCTCGACATCCTTGTCGGCAAGATTGTTCATGACCGCGCCGACTTCCTTTTCGTTGCCCGGAATGGTGCGCGAGGAGAAGATCACCATGTCGCCCTTGGTGAGCGCAACATTGCGATGATCCCCTGCAGCGATCCGGGCAAGCGCAGCCCGGCTTTCCCCTTGCGATCCCGTACAAAGCAACACGGTCTTTTCCCGGGGCAGATAGCCATAAGCCTCTTCGTCATGGAACTGGGGCAGACCATCCAGATATTCCAACTCACCGGCAACCTCGATCACCCGGTGCATCGAGCGGCCGACAACCACGATATCCCGGTCATTGGCGGCCGCTGCTTCGGCAATCGCCCGGATCCGCGCGACGTTGGAAGCAAAGGTGGTAACGGCGATCCGCTTCTTGGCGCGGGCCATCACTTTCTTCAGTTCTTCGGCCACATCCTGTTCGCTCGGGCTCACCCCGTCGCGGACAGCATTGGTACTGTCGCACACCAGGGCCATCACCCCTTCCCGGCCAAGCTCTGCCAGCCGGTCCAGATCGATCGGCTTGCCGACACCAGGGGTCAGGTCGATCTTCCAGTCGCCGGTGTGCAGCACAAGACCTGCAGGTGTGCGGATCGCAAGCGCGCAGGGTTCCGGGATCGAGTGCGCCATCGCGACGAACTCCACGTCAAACGGTCCGATCTTGTGCCGCTCGCCCTGGCGCACAACGGTGACCGGAACTTCTTCCGCCCCCGGTTCGCTTTCCGCCTTTGCCGCCAGCAGACCGGCCGTGAAGGCCGTCGCATAGACCGGCACCTTCAGATAGGGCCATAAGTGCAGGATGGCGCCGTAATGGTCTTCGTGGGCATGCGTGATCACCATGCCGACAATATTGTCGACCTCATCTTCCAGAAACTTGATATCCGGTACGATCACGTCGATGCCCGGAAGGTCCGGACCGGCGAAACTCACGCCACAATCGACGATCAGCCAGCTTCGGTCATCTTCAGGACCAAAGCCATACAGCCCGAGATTCATTCCGATTTCGCCGACCCCACCCAGCGGCAGAAACACGATGTCATTGTCTGTCATCTTGGCCGAAGCCATGGATTGCTCCTTCAACATACCGCGGGCCTGCAGCGTGGCGCTCAACGCCCTGGTAAAAACACGTCGCCCGCATATAGCGTGCGCTGGCGGCCATCATCCAGTCTCACAACCAGATGGCCGCGCGCATCCAGATCGGCAAAAATGCCGGTAATCTCTTCCTGGGCCGTTCTGACCGTAATGGTCTTGCCCAGATGGGCCGCCCGCTTGAGCCAGTCTCTGCGAATACTGTCAAAACCGCCAGGCAGTTGCCAGCGTGCCAAAGTGTCGGCCATTGCAGCGGACAGACATTCAAACAACCGTTCCGCAGTGACCTGAAAACCCAGGCTCCTCAAGTCCGTTGCCTGATAAAGCGACAGCTGCGGATGGGTCACACAATTGACGCCGAACCCGATCACGACAGCCTGCCGTCCATCGGAGAGCGTTTCCGCTTCCAGCAGGATGCCCGACAGCTTTTCACCTTCAACCAGAAGATCGTTCGGCCATTTCAGCGATACCAGTTGCAGTGTCCCGGCGGCTTTGTCAACGGCCTCGGCAAGTGCGACAGCTGCTGCAAGCGGCAGTTCACCGATCCGATCAGCCGGTTGCGGATTGATCAGCAGCAGACTGGTGAAGAGGTTTCCGCCGGGAGAGGACCAGTCGCGGCCACGCCGCCCCCTGCCCTCTGTCTGCTGGTCCGCCCTGATCCAGAGCTGGCCGGGATGTCCCCTCTGCGCCCTTTCAAAACAGAGCGAGTTGGTCGAACCGACACTGTCATGTTCTTCAAAGCGAAAGTCCGGCGCACCTGGCGCCGGACGTTCCTCGGATCTTCCTGTCATGTGACCGGTCAGAACAGCGACTGCGCTGCTGCGCTGGCTGCATTGACGACCTGTCCCGGTGCCAGCCAGAAGAAGATCACGAACACGCTGGACAGGCCAAGCACGACCTTCAGCTCCGCCGGCATCTTCTCAAAGCCTTCAACCGGCTCGTCGAAGAACATGATCTTGACGATGCGGAGATAGTAATAAGCGCCGACAACCGACATCAGGACACCGATGATCGCCAGCGGATAAAGCCCGGCCTCAACCGCTGCAACGAAGACGTACCATTTGCCGAAGAAACCGACCAGCGGCGGAATGCCGGCAAGTGAGAACATCAAAAGGCCCAGCAGGATGGCCATCGGCAGATTGGTTTGCGACAGACCGGACAGATCGCTGATCTCCTCGACCATGCCATCCTTGCGGCGCATGGAGAGGATGCAGGCAAAGACGCCGAGCGTCATGCCGAGATAGGCCATCATGTAGAAGATCACGCCTTCCACGCCGGTCTGCGTTCCGGCCGCCAGGCCGACCAGCGCATAGCCCATGTGACCGATAGAGGAATAGGCCATCAGGCGTTTCAGGTTGCGCTGACCGATCGCGGCAAAGGCGCCAAGCGCCATGGAGGCGATGGAGACAAAGACGACGATCTGCTGCCAGTCGCTGGTGACCGGCTGGAACGCGTCGATGACGATCCGCACCATCATGCCCATGGCCGCCACTTTGGGTGCCGCAGCCAGGAAGGCGGTGACCGGTGTCGGAGCGCCCTCATAAACGTCCGGCGTCCACATGTGGAACGGAACGGCGGAAATCTTGAAGGCAAGGCCGGCCAGAATGAAGGTCAAGCCGAAGACCAGGCCAAGCGAAGCGCCTTCGTGAGACAGAACCTCTGCGATACCGGCAAAGGACACCTGACCAGAGAAACCGTAGACCAGCGACATGCCGTAAAGCAGCATGCCCGACGACAGCGCGCCAAGAACGAAGTATTTCAGGCCGGCTTCCGTCGACCGGACACTGTCGCGGTTGATGGCGGCGACCACGTAGAGCGACAGACTCTGCAGCTCCAGGCCCATGTAAAGCGCGATCATGTCGTTGGCCGACAGCATGAGCATCATGCCGAGCGTCGCCAGCACGATCAGGATGGGATATTCAAAGTGATCGAAGGACTGGCTCTTGGCATAGGCCCATGACATCGCAATGGCGAAGAAGGACCCCATCAGCACCAGCAGCTTCAGAAGATAGGCGAATTCATCGAGAACGAAGGATCCACCGAAGGTCTCCCCAAAGGTTGGCACGAACAGCAGCACAAGGAAGGTGCCGCCGAGCAGGCCCATTGCGCCACCGAAGACGGCGTAGCTGACACCCTTGCCGCCAAAGGCGCCGATCATCAGCAGCGTCATTGCTCCGAGGGCCAGGATGATCTCCGGCAGGACCGGCATGAGATCTGGCAGTTGGCTCATATCTGACATGGCTCTGTCTCGTCCTCGAAACCTTAGTGGGCCGCGGCGGCGGCCGCCGCAGCATGCTGGGTGACCCCAGCTGCTTCAAGCGCTGCGGTATAGTGATTGATGAGATTGTCGACCGCGCCCTGGGTCACGTCCAGGATGGCCATCGGGTAGAAGCCGAAGAAGATCGTCAGCACCACCATCGGCAACAGGATCGCCTTTTCCCGGAGGTTCAGGTCGAGCATCGACTTGAGGCTCTCCTTCTCCAGCGCGCCGAACACGACACGGCGGTAGAGGTAAAGCGCGTAGGCTGCCGACAGGATTACACCGGTCGTTGCAAAGAACGCCACCCAGGTGTTGACCTGGAACGCACCCATCAGCGTCAGGATTTCACCGACAAAACCGGACGTGCCCGGCAGGCCGACATTGGCCATCGTGAAGATCAGGAAGGCCACCGCATATTTCGGCATCCGGTTGACCAGCCCGCCATAGGCAGAGATCTCACGGGTATGCATGCGGTCATAGATCACGCCGACACACAGGAAGAGAGCACCGGAGACGATGCCGTGCGACAGCATCTGGAAGATACCGCCCTGCACGCCCTGCTCGGTCATCGTGAAGATGCCCATGGTGACGTAGCCCATATGGGCGACCGACGAATAGGCGATCAGTTTCTTGATGTCTTCCTGCGCCAGCGCCACCAGAGAGGTGTAGATGATCGCGACCACCGAGAGCGTGTAGATCATCGGCGCGAACATGTCCGACGCTATCGGGAACATCGGCAGGGAGAAGCGCAGGAAGCCATAGCCGCCGAGCTTCAGAAGGATGCCTGCCAGGATGACAGACCCTGCCGTCGGGGCTTCCACGTGCGCATCCGGCAGCCAGGTATGCACCGGCCACATCGGCATCTTCACCGCGAAGCTGGCGAAGAAGGCCAGCCATAGCCACGTCTGCATCTCCGCCGGGAAGGCGTTGCTGGCGACGAGCTCTGCGATGTTCGACGTTTTTGCCGTCCAGTACATCGCCATGATAGCGATCAGCATCAGCACCGAGCCGAGCAGCGTGTAGAGGAAGAACTTGTAGGAGGCATAGACCCTGCGCGCGCCGCCCCAGACGCCGATGATCAGGAACATCGGGATCAGACCGGCCTCGAAGAAGACGTAGAACACCACCAGATCCAGCGCGCAGAACACGCCGATCATCAGCGTTTCCAGCACCAGGAAGGCAATCATGTATTCCTTGACGCGCTTCTGGATGCTCTCCCAGGAGGCGAGAATGCAGAACGGCATCAGGAACGTGGTCAGGATCACGAACAGGATCGAGATGCCGTCGACGCCCATGCGGTACTTGATGTCTTCAACACCCAGATGCGCGGCAATGCCGCTCGGCAACCAGTCCTTCTCCTCGATGAACTGAAAGCCCGGATTGGCGTAATCGAAGTTGCCCCAGATGAACAGTGACAGCAGGAAGGTGACCGACGTGGTCACCAGCGCGACCATCCGGATATTCTTCTTGCTGCCCTCGTCATCACCCGGAACCAGCAGGATGAAGAGCACGCCAAGCAGCGGCAAGAAGGTTGTGAGTGACAGAATTGGCCAGTCAATCATTAGTGAGCACCCCCGCCGGTGCTGCCACCGGTGAACATCGACCAGGTGATGAGCAGAGCCACCCCGATCAGCATCGCAAATGCATAGTGATAGAGATATCCGGTCTGCAGACGGACGACCCAGGACGTCACGTTCTGAACGCGCGCCGAGATACCGTCAGGGCCGAAGCCGTCGATCACGGTGCCGTCGCCCTTCTTCCAGAGCATGCGGCCGAGCCACTGCGCAGGCCGGACAAAGAGGAAATCGTACAGCTCGTCGAAATACCACTTGTTGAGCAGGAACTGGTAGAGGCCGGAATGGCGTTCCGCCAACTGCTTCGGCATTTCCGGCGAGCGGATGTAGAACTGGTAGGCCACCAGGAAGCCAAGCACCATCATCACGAAGGGCGAGACACGCACCCAGGCCGGAACATCGTGCATGGCGTGCAGCACATGGAGGTCGGCGAAGGCCGGCAAGGACTCGTTCCAGAAGGCGGTGTAAGCGTCTTCTGAGTAGAAGAACGAGTTGTAGAACACCATACCCGCGAACACGGCTCCGACCGACAGGATGAACAGCGGCACGGTCATGACCAGCGGCGATTCATGCACGTGTTTCATGACATCCACTGATGCACGTGGCTTGCCGTGGAAGGTCATGAAGGTCAGACGCCACGAATAGAACGATGTCAGCGCAGCGGCAATCACCGTCAGCCAGAAGCCGTAAAGCGCCATCGGGTTGGCATGTTCGAGCATTGAACTGCCGAAGGCCGCTTCAATGATGCCGTCCTTGGAAACAAAACCCGCAAACCCGAGATGTGTGAACGGAATGCCGACACCGGTCAGCGCCAGCGTGCCGATCATCATCGTCCAGTAGGTGATCGGGATGTGCTTCCGCAGTCCGCCCATCTTGCGCATGTCCTGTTCGTCGGAGACCGCGTGAATGACGGAACCGGCGCAAAGGAACAACAGCGCCTTGAAGAAGGCGTGCGTGAACAGGTGGAAGATGCCGATCGAATAGGCCCCGACGCCGAGTGCCACGAACATGTAACCGAGCTGCGAACAGGTCGAATAGGCGATCACGCGCTTGATGTCGTTCTGAACGAGACCGACCGTTGCGGCGAAGAAGGCAGTCGTTGCCCCGAAGAAGACGATTACGGTCAGCGCGGTTTGCGACAGTTCCATCAGCGGCGACAGGCGCGCCACCATGAAGACACCGGCCGTCACCATGGTCGCGGCATGGATCAGCGCGGAGACCGGCGTCGGGCCTTCCATCGCGTCCGGCAGCCAGGTGTGCAGCAGGAACTGCGCCGACTTGCCCATGGCGCCCATGAACAGAAGCAGACAAACGATCGTCATCGCTGACTGCGGGTCGAGCTGATAGCCGAGGAAGGACATCACCGGCTCATCGCCTTTGATGAAGGACGGCGCATCGTTGAAGATGGTGGTGAATTCGATGCTGTTGAACAGCACGAAAATACCGAAAATGCCGAGGGCGAAGCCGAAGTCACCCACCCGGTTGACGACAAAGGCCTTGATCGCAGCGGCGTTGGCGGAGGGTTTCTTGTACCAGAAGCCGATCAGCAGATAAGACGCAAGACCCACGCCTTCCCAGCCGAAGAACATCTGCAGGAGATTGTCGGCGGTGACCAGCGACAACATCGCGAAGGTGAACAGCGACAGATAGGCGAAGAAACGCGGCCGGTGCGGGTCGTGATGCATGTAGCCGATGGAATAGACATGCACGAGCGCGGACACCGTGTTGACCACCACCAGCATGACGACGGTCAGCGTGTCGATCCGGAGCGACCAGGAAACGTTCAGGGCGCCGACATTCATCCAGCGGAAGAGATCGTAGGTGCCGCCCTGGGCCCCGCCGAGCCAGAAGCCGAAAAAGGCGATCCACGACAGGAGCGCTGCAATGATCAGGAGGCCGCTGGTGATATATTCACAGGCCTTGGCGCCGATGGCGCGGCCGAACAGGCCGGCAATCAGGAAGCCGATCAGCGGCAGGAACAGAATTGCGGAATACATCGGTTCCTATCCCTTCATCACGTTGACGTCTTCCACGGCGATGGAGCCGCGGTTCCGGTGGAAGACCACCAGGATCGCCAGACCGATGGCCGCCTCGGCGGCCGCCACGGTGAGGACCAGCATGGTGAACACCTGCCCCATCATGTCGCCGAGGAACGACGAGAAAGCGACAAAGTTGATGTTCACCGAGAGCAGCAGCAGCTCGATCGACATCAGAATGACAATCACGTTTTTCCGGTTCAGAAAGATCCCGAAGATCCCGATCGTGAACAGGATCGCCGCGACCGACAGATAGTGCGACAGACCGATTTCCATGGGCGCCTCGCCGTGCTCCCCTCGTTTACCCCAACCTGGCACCGCACGGAGGAGCGTGCATGTACCAGGACATTCTCGAATGACGCCTTTGCGTCAGATACCTTTGCCACTCTCCACTTTCCGGACCTCGATGGCGGTTTCGCGGTTGCGCGCAACCTGCTCCGGAATGCTTTGACGTTTGACATTCGGCTTGTGGCGCAGGGTCAGGACGATTGCCCCGATCATGGCCACCAGAAGGATCAGGCCAGCGACCTGGAAGAAATAGATGTATTTGGTGTAGAGCACCGAGCCGAGCGCCTGGATGTTGCTCATCTCGGTGAGCGCCGGCGTCGGTTCGGACCCGTGCCCCAGTACCTCCGGCGCGATGATCCAGGCACCGAGCCCCATCAGCAGTTCGACCATCAGGATCAGGCCGACCAGCGCACCGACCGGCAGATACTGCAGGAAACCCTGGCGAAGCTCGACGAAATCGACATCCAGCATCATCACCACGAACAGGAACAGCACCGCGACCGCGCCGACATAGACAACGACCAGCAGCAGGGCCAGATACTCAGCACCAAGCAGGATGAACAGACCAGCGGAATTCACGAAGGCCAGGATCAGGAACAAGACCGACGTCACAGGATTGCGGGACGCGATCACCATGAAGCCGGACGCCAGGGTGACGCCGGCAAACAGGTAGAAAAAGAGGGCTTTCAGGATCATTGCAAAGACCTGCCTGTCGTGTGGCCTTTCGGCCGGAAGTGCGGGGCCCGGCCGGATTGCCGGGCTGAAATCTGAAGTTCGGGTAGCTCCTAGCGGTAAGGAGCATCCATTTCAATGTTGCGGGCGATCTCGCGTTCCCAGCGGTCCCCGTTCGCGAGCAGCTTTTCCTTGTCGTAGTAAAGCTCTTCGCGGGTTTCCGTGGCGAATTCGAAATTCGGCCCTTCCACGATCGCGTCCACCGGGCAGGCTTCCTGGCAGAAGCCGCAATAGATGCACTTGACCATGTCGATGTCGTAGCGGGTGGTCCGGCGGGTGCCGTCATTGCGGCGCGGACCGGCCTCGATGGTGATGGCCTGCGCCGGGCAGATGGCCTCGCACAGCTTGCAGGCAATGCAGCGTTCTTCGCCGTTCGGATAGCGGCGCAAAGCGTGCTCGCCGCGAAAGCGCGGGCTCACCGGCCCCTTCTCGAACGGATAGTTGACCGTAGGCTTCGGCTTGAAGAAGTAACGCATCGCCAGAATGAAGGCGGACACGAACTCCTGCAGGAACAGCGATTTGACGGCTTGACTAAGTCCCATCGCTTTTTGCCTCTCTTTCCTCAACCAGCCAGCATGTTGCCGGCCAAATAGCCAATGATCGGAAAGCCGATCACCGGAACTCCAAAAATCAGTGCGCTCCAGAGCGCCTTGTACCTGGCTGCGACGCCACCGTCGCCGCCAGCCTGTCTGTTCTTCGTTTCCGCCGCCTGAAGCATGCCCTTCAGGATCTTCCAGTCGAGCCAGCCCATATAGAGGCCGACGGCGGCGCCGATCACACCGGCGAGCGAGATGCTCACGCCGCGCCCGGAGCCCAGCCCATGATCATCAGAACGGCTGCGACAACGACGACCATGCCAAGCGACAGCGGCAAGAACACTTTCCAGCCCAGGCGCATCAGCTGGTCATAGCGGTAGCGCGGCACCATCGCCTTCACCATGGCGAACATGAAGAAGCCCAGGAAACACTTCAGCACGAACCAGACAACGCCCGGCACCCAGGTGAAGGGTGCGAAATCGAATGGCGGCAGCCATCCGCCCATGAAGAAGATCGTCATCAGGGCGCACATCAGGCAGATGGCGACATATTCACCGAGCATGAACATCATGTACGGGGTCGAGCCGTATTCCACCATGAAGCCGGCAACCAGTTCCGATTCCGCTTCGGCAAGGTCGAACGGGGGACGATTGGTCTCGGCCAGGGCCGACACGAAGAAGACCACGAACATCGGGAACAGCGGCAGCCAGTACCAGTTCAGGAAGGCGAGCCAAGGCACGCCGAGCCAGGTCGCAAGACCCGTCTGCTGCGCCATCACGATGCCGGAGAGGTTCAGCGTGCCGGCACAGAGCAGAACGGTCACGATCACGAAGCCGATCGACACTTCATAGGAAACCATCTGCGCGGCAGAACGCAGTGCCGACAGGAACGGGTATTTCGAGTTTGACGCCCAGCCACCGATAATGACGCCGTAGACTTCCAGCGAAGACACCGCGAAGACGAACAGGACGCCGATATTGATGTTCGAGATCACCCATCCGTCCGCGACCGGGATCACCGCCCAGGCGCTGAGCGCGAGCAGCACGGAGACAAGCGGCGCGAGCAGAAACAGGATCTTGTTGGAGCCTGCCGGAATGACCGGCTCCTTCAGAACGAATTTCAGAAGATCGGCGAAACTCTGCAGCAAACCCCAGGGACCGACCACGTTCGGACCGCGCCGGATCTGCACGGCCGCCCAGATCTTGCGGTCGGCGTACAAGATGTAGGCGACAATCACCAGGAGCACGACCATCAGCACCACGCTTTGCAGTGCCATCACCAGGAATTGCCCCAGGTAGGTCGTCGTAAAGAACTCAACCATTTCGGTCCCCTAACCCTTATTCTGCAGCTTCTGCCGCCCGCGACTTCGCGAGCGCCGAACACTCGGCCATCACCTTGGAGGCGCGGGCGATCGGGTTGGTCAGATAAAAATCACGGATCACGTTGGCAAAGCCGGCGCTGTCCATCTTCGCCTTGGCATTGGCCAGCTGTTCAATGTCTGCGGCAGCCCCTGTCTCGATCATGTCGATCGAGGCCATATGCGGAACAGCTTCAAAGAGCTTGCCGCGCAACTGGCTGAGCGAGTCGAAGTCGAGCGTTTGCGACAGGGTCGCGGACAGTGCCCGAAGGATTGCCCAGTCTTCCCGCGCTTCACCCGGAGGGAACGCGGCGCGGTCGGCCATCTGGACGCGACCTTCGGTGTTGACGTAGATCGCGGACTTTTCGGTGTAGGCCGCTCCAGGCAGGATCACGTCGGCCCGGTGTGCGCCGCGATCGCCATGGGTGCCCTGGTAGACGACAAAAGCGCCCTCGGGAACCTCGACCTCGTCGACACCCAGCAGGAACAGGATGTCCATGGCACCCGGCTCGAGCATGGCTCCGGTGTCCTTGCCGCCTTCGCCCGGGACAAAACCGAGATCCAGCGCGCCAACCTGAGAGGCTTCGGTGTGCAGGATGTTGAAACCGTTCCAGCCGTCCTTGATCACGCCAAGCGACTTGGCGGCTGCGGCGATGGTCGCCAGGACTTCCGCACCGTCCGGACGGTTGAGCGCGCCCTGGCCGACAATGAACATCGGCCGTTCCGCCTTCGCCGGAGCATGTTCGACAAACTGCTTCAGGCTGTCCGGGCCAGCGCCGAGATAGGTCACCGGATAGGTCAGGTCGGCGTTTTCACCGATCAGGCCGACATGCAGGTCACCACGGGTCCAGCGCTTGCGGATCCGGGCATTCAGCACCGGTGCTTCCTGGCGCGGGTTGGTGCCGATCAGCATGATGGCGTCGGCGTCTTCAATGCCTTGAATGGTGGAATTGAAGATGTAGCTGGCGCGGCCGTTCTTCGGATGCAGCGGCGAGCCCGGGAAGCGGCTGTCGATATTGGTGACGCCGAGCTTTTCCATCAGGCTCTTCAGGGCGAACATCTCTTCAACGCCCGCCATCTGGCCAGCCAGTGCACCGATCCGGTCACTGGAAGCGCCCTTCACCTTGTCGGCGATGATCTGGAAGGCTTCGCCCCAGGAAACTGGCTGCAGCTTGCCGTCTTTCTTGGCGTAGGGCCGGTCGAGACGCTGGGTCTTCAGACCGTCCCAGATGTAGCGGGACTTGTCGGAGATCCACTCCTCGTTGACCTCTTCATTGAGGCGCGGCATGACCCGCATGACTTCCTTGCCGCGGCTGTCGACACGGATCGCGGACCCGACCGCATCCATCACGTCGACGCTTTCGGTCTTGGTCAGCTCCCACGGACGGGCATGGAATTCGTATGGCTTATGGGTCAGCGCGCCGACCGGGCAGAGATCGGCGACATTGCCCTGCATTTCAGACGACAGGGCCGCATCGAGATAGGTGGTGATTTCCGCGTCTTCGCCGCGGCTGATCAGGCCCATGTCGGTGACACCGCAGACTTCCGTGGTGAAACGGACGCAGCGGGTACAGTGAATGCAGCGCGTCATGATCGTCTTGATCAGCGGGCCGATTTCCTTGTTCTCGACCGCGCGCTTGTTCTCATGGAACCGCGACCCGTCGACACCATAGGCCATCGCCTGGTCCTGCAGGTCGCACTCACCGCCCTGATCGCAGATCGGGCAGTCCAGCGGGTGGTTGATGAGCAGGAACTCCATCACCCCTTCGCGGGCCTTCTTGACCATCTCGGACTTGGTCTCGACCACCGGCGGTTCGCCGTTCGGGCCCGGACGCAGGTCCTTCACGCCCATGGCGCAGGAAGCGGTCGGCTTGGGCGGTCCGCCCTTCACTTCCACCAGGCACATGCGGCAGTTGCCGGCAATCGACAGCCGGTCGTGGTAACAAAAGCGCGGAACCTCGGCACCCGCTTCTTCACAAGCCTGAAGCAGCGTGTAATCCGCCGGGACATCCACTTCGTTGCCGTCGATGATGAGCTTCGTCATCCGTTGCTCTCCAAATCCCGTTCCGCTTACTCAGCCGCCACCATGGTCGAAGACGACTTCGACTTGGCGACATAGTCATCGATGCGTTGCTCGATGACCGGCCGGAAATTCTTGATCAAACCCTGGATCGGCCAGGCGGCCGCATCCCCGAGCGCACAGATGGTGTGGCCCTCGACCTGCTTGGTCACCTTGAACAGCATGTCGATTTCCTCGTAGGAGGATTCGCCCTTCACCATGCGTTCCATCACGCGCCACATCCAGCCGGTGCCTTCCCGGCACGGCGTGCACTGGCCGCAGCTTTCATGCTTGTAGAAGTAGCTGAGCCGGGCAATGGCCTTGATGATGTCCGTGGACTTGTCCATCACGATCACGGCCGCCGTGCCAAGGCCGGAACCAAGGCCGCGCAGCGTGTCGAAATCCATCGGCGCGTCCTTGATCTCGTCCGCCGTGCAGCACGGCACGGAAGATCCACCCGGGATCACCGCCAGGAGATTGTCCCAGCCGCCGCGAATGCCGCCGCAATGCTTGTCGATCATTTCCGAAAACGGAACGCCGAGCTCTTCTTCGAAGGTCGCGGGCTGATTGACATGGCCGGAGACGCAGAAGAGCTTGGTGCCGGTGTTGTTCGGACGACCGAGTGCGGAGAACCAGGCCGCGCCGCGGCGCAGGATGGTCGGTGCAACCGCGATCGATTCCACATTGTTCACCGTGGTCGGGCAGCCGTAGAGACCGACATTGGCCGGGAATGGCGGTTTCAGGCGCGGCTGGCCCTTCTTGCCTTCCAGGCTTTCCAGCAGCGCCGTTTCCTCGCCGCAGATATAGGCACCGGCGCCGTGGTGAACGTAGATGTCGAAATCGTAGCCGTTCTTGTTGTTCTTGCCGATCAGGCCGGCATCGTAGGCCTGGTCGATCGCCGCCTGCAGGCGCTCGCGTTCACGGATGAACTCGCCGCGCACATAGATGTAAGCGGCAATCGCGCCCATTGCGTAACCGGCGACCAGACAGCCTTCGACCAGCGTGTGCGGATCGTGGCGCAGGATCTCGCGGTCCTTGCAGGTGCCCGGTTCGGATTCATCGGCATTGACGACGAGATAGGCCGGCCGGCCATCCGATTCCTTGGGCATGAACGACCATTTCAGGCCGGTCGGGAAACCCGCGCCGCCACGGCCGCGCAGCCCGGAATCCTTCATTTCCTGAATGATCCAGTCGCGGCCCTTGTTCAGCAGCGCCTTGGTGTTGTCCCACTGGCCACGCTTTTTCGCGCCGTCCAGGCCCCAGTCATGCAGACCGTAGATATTGGTGAAGATCCGATCCTGATCCTTCAGCATCTTATCCCCCTAGTCTTCGCTCTTGGAGGAGGCCACTTCACCGGCTTCCACGCGCTTGGAAAATTCAGTATCTTCGCCGCTGGCGAGCACCTTGGCCTGTTCGATCCAGCCATCCCGCTCGATCCGGCCCTTGAACTTCAGCCGGCTGTCGACCCAGGCCACCTCTTCCGGTCCCCAGCTGGCGACCTGGTCGAAATGGAAGAAGCCGAGCTCGTGCAGTGTCGCTTCCAGCTTCGGCCCGACGCCTTTCAGCATTTTCAGATCGTCCGGCTTGCCGCCGCGGGCTTCCTTCAGCAGCTCGGGAGCCTTTTCGGCAACCTCGGCGTCTGCTTCCGGAGCCGCTTTCGGCTTGGCTTTGGAAGCCGGCTTCGGTTCGTCAGCCTTCTTGGCAGCCTTCTCGGCCTTTTCAGCGGGCTTGGCAGCAGCCTTTTTCGGTGCCGGAGCCTCTTCCGCCTTGCCGGACTTGGCAGCATGGGCTGCCCTTACCTTGGCAACCGCGTCTTCGGCCGGCGTCGGCACGCCGTCATAATCGTTGCCACCGGCATTGATCGGTCCGCCGGCAAAGGCGTGGGACGCCTTCTCCGAGCCGTCGACCACGTGCGGCACAGGCAGTTCGCCCTTGGTATCGTCGTCCAGTTCGGTCAGGGAGGTCAGGCCACCTTCGGCCATGGCAAAACGGCGACCGTTCTGCGGGCCCGGGGTCACGTCCCTGCCCTCGGAAATGTCGTCGAGCAGCTTGTTGAAGCTGTCCGTCGTCAGATCCTCGTAGGTGTCCTTGAAGATCTGCACCATCGGCGCGTTGACGCAGGCGCCCAGGCACTCGACCTCTTCCCAGGAGAACATGCCGTCTTCAGAGATCTCGTGCATGTGCTTGGCAATGCGCGACTTGCAGATCTTGATCAGGTCTTCGGACCCGCGCAGCTGGCATGGCGTCGTACCGCAGACCTGAATATGAGCCTTTTTGCCAACCGGTTGCAGCTGGAACATGGTGTAGAAGGTCGCAACCTCCAGCACGCGAATGTTCGGCATCTCCAGGAGGTCTGCAATATAGCGGATCGCCGGCTCGCTCACCCAGCCGTCATTTTGCTCCTGTGCGCGCCACAACAGCGGGATCACCGCGGAAGCCTGGCGGCCAGCCGGATAGCGATCAATCAGCTTCTTCGCCCAGGCGAGATTGGCCTCGGTGAATTCGAAACTGTCTGGTTGTTCCGCGGCAAGTCTGCGAACTGCCATGGTGTTATCCCCGTTCTGTCACAGTGACCGGAGCCGGACGGGCGGCTGCCAGGGTCGAAAATTTGTGGTGAGCCCCCCGCATCAGCGGTCGACCTCACCGAACACGATGTCCATCGAACCAAGCACGGCCGAGACGTCGGCAAGCATGTGGCCGTTGCACAGGAAATCCATCGCCTGCAGGTGCGCGTAACCCGGCGCCTTGATCTTGCAGCGATAGGGCTTGTTGGTGCCGTCGGCGACCAGATAGACGCCGAATTCACCCTTGGGCGCCTCGACGGCGGCGTACACTTCGCCGGCCGGGACATGATAGCCCTCGGTATAGAGCTTGAAGTGATGGATCAGCGCTTCCATCGACCGCTTCATCTCGCCCCGCTTCGGCGGCACGATCTTGCCGTCGGTGGAGGAAACCGGACCGGTTTCTACGGTCAGCTTCTCCAGGCACTGTTTCATGATCCGGACGGACTGGCGCATCTCTTCCATGCGGATCAGATAGCGGTCGTAACAATCGCCGTTCTTGCCGATCGGAATGTCGAAATCGAGTTCCGAATAACATTCGTATGGCTGCGACTTGCGCAGATCCCAGGCAGCACCCGAGCCGCGTACCATGACCCCGGAGAAACCCCAGGCCCAGGCATCGTCCAGATCGACAACGCCGATATCGACGTTTCGCTGCTTGAAGATGCGGTTGTCGGTCAGAAGGCCTTCGATATCGTCGCAGGTCTGCAGGAACGGATCGCAGAAGTCCCAGATGTCGTCGAGCAGGTCGCGCGGCAGATCCTGGTGCACCCCGCCCGGGCGCACATAGGCTGCGTGCATGCGCGCACCGCAGGCCCGCTCATAGAAGACCATCAGCTCTTCACGCGGCTCGAAGCCCCACAGCGGCGGCGTCAGCGCGCCGACGTCCATGGCCTGGGTGGTGACATTCAAGAGGTGTGACAGGATCCGGCCGATTTCAGAGTAAAGCACCCGGACCAGCTGTCCCCGTTTCGGCACTTCGATGCCGAGCATACGTTCGACCGCCAGGGCAAAGGCATGTTCCTGGTTCATCGGCGCCACGTAGTCGAGGCGGTCAAAATAGGGAACGGCCTGCAGATAGGTCTTCTGCTCGATCAGCTTCTCGGTTCCCCGGTGCAGCAGACCGATATGCGGATCGACACGCGTCACCACCTCGCCGTCCAGCTCCAGGACCAGGCGCAAGACGCCGTGGGCCGCCGGGTGCTGCGGACCGAAGTTGATGTTGAAGTTACGGACCTGAGCCTCAGCCATTTTGAGGTTCCTGCATTTGCTGCGTGAAATAGGCGATCACTTCCGGGCCGGTCATGCGGCGGGTTTCATTCGCGAAGGAATAGTTGCCCGGCTGCTCGTCAACGAAGATCTCGGAAGTGAACTTGAATTGGGACGGGTCGTCGAAGGCCTGTGCGGACATCGACACATGCGAGCCGTCGGCCATGCGCCACATCAAGGTGGAGCCGCATTTGGAGCAGAAGACCCGCTCGCCATGGTCGGAGGATCTGTAGACGCCAAGCGCCTCTTCACCTTCGACCTCGACGCCGGTCATCGGGCCACAGCTGACGGCCATATAGGTGCCACCGGTCCAGCGCCGGCACATGCCACAGTGGCACACGCCCATCTCGCCGTCCGTCGGCGTGGCAGAAAAACGCACCGCACCGCAAAGACAACCACCTGAAAGCCGTTCGCTCATCCCTGCCCCGCCTTAGCTCGTCGTTGCTTTCTCGTCACCGGGCAGCACGTAATCCGTGCCTTCCCAGGGCGACATGAAATCAAAGTTGCGCATTTCCTGGTTCAAGCGGACCGGCTCGTAGACAACGCGTTTTTTCTCATCGTCATAGCGCACTTCAACAAAGCCGGTGACCGGGAAATCCTTGCGCAGCGGATGACCATCAAAGCCATAGTCTGTCAGGATCCGGCGCAGGTCGGGGTGATCGGAGAACAGGATGCCGTACATGTCATACGCTTCGCGCTCGAACCACTCAGCTCCTGGAAACAGCGGGGTCAGGGACGCCACCGGTGTTGTTTCGTCCGTCGCGACCTTTACCCGGATGCGTTGGTTCTGCACCGGCGACAGGAAGTGATAGACGACATCAAAACGCTTTTCGCGCTCCGGATAATCGACACCGCAGATATCGGTCAGGTTGACGAACTTGCAGGAGCTGTTGTCCCGCAGGAAGCGGATCACGTCGAGGATGTTGGTCGCGTTCACGGTCAGCGTCAGCTCGCCGTATTCGACTTTCCAGGACACAAGGGACTCGCCCAGGCCGAGCTCGATATGCTCCGCGAGTTCCTTCAACGTCTCGTCCATCGTGTTCGCCCTCATTCACCGGTCCGGCCAGACAGCTGCGCCAAAGGCATCCACCGTCCTCAGACCAACTCCACCTCACCCAGGCAGTCGGCGCCAGTCCTGAAACGCCTCACTCCGGGGAGCCATTCTGTGCGGGCACGGACGCCCGCAGTTCTAAAAATCCGCCGCCTTTTCGGCGGCAGATCCTTATCGTTCAATCGTCCCCGTGCGGCGGATCTTCTTCTGCAGCATCAACACGCCGTAAAGAAGCGCCTCGGCTGTCGGAGGACAGCCGGGAACATAGATATCGACCGGGACAACCCGGTCACAGCCGCGCACCACCGAATAGGAATAGTGGTAATAGCCGCCACCATTGGCGCAGGAACCCATGGAGATAACATACCGCGGCTCGGGCATCTGGTCATAGACCTTGCGCAGGGCCGGAGCCATCTTGTTGGTCAGCGTGCCGGCAACGATCATGACGTCGGACTGGCGCGGCGACGCGCGCGGCGCAAAGCCGAAACGTTCGGCGTCATAGCGCGGCATCGACATCTGCATCATCTCGACAGCGCAGCAGGCCAGGCCGAAGGTCATCCACATCAGCGATCCGGTGCGCGCCCACTGGATCAGATTGTCGGTGGACGTGACAAGGAAACCCTTGTCGGCCAGTTCGTTGTTCACTTCCAGGAAAAAAGCGTCGTCGGCGCCCACCGGATTGCCCGTGTTCGGATCAATGATGCCCTTCGGTTTCGGGGCAACGAGCGGCTCGGTCGTGGTCAATCCCATTCCAGCGCTCCCTTCTTCCATTCATAGATAAAGCCGATGGTCAGGACACCCAGGAAGATCATCATGGACCAGAACCCGTACCAGCCCAATTCTCCGAACACCGTTGCCCACGGGAAAAGGAAGGCGACTTCGAGATCGAAGATGATGAACAGGATGGAGACCAGATAGAAGCGAACGTCGAATTTCATGCGGGCGTCGTCAAAGGCGTTGAAGCCGCACTCATAGGCAGACAGCTTTTCCGGATCCGGGTTCTTGTAGGCCAGCAGGAAAGGCGAAATCAGCAGTGCAAGGCCGATTACAAGGGCAATGCCCATGAAAACGACAATCGGGACATATTCCCGCAACAGATCATCCATGTCTTTCGCGTCCTTGCATTTGGAGGCGGATCGGGAGGCGATCCGGTGCCGGGGCAGCGTCCCCAGTTGCCTCATTTTACCGGCAGGTCACGCTGTGCCCGTCGGCTAAATGAAACCAACATGCGAGGGCACGCTTATCTTACGACTTGGTGCAACGCAAGACCCCACTGCGGTCAAACTCTTGCCATGTTTGAAACAAGTTCCGGACGACCCCCGACAAAGCCCTAGTTTCAGCCAGTTTGCGCCAAGGGAAAAACTTTGCGCAAGCCGCGGGCAATTATGCCGCACCCTCAGCGGATTACCAGCCCGTCGACAGAATCGGAATCCACCGGTTTCGGAATGGCCAACACCGAAATGCCACCTGACGCATGACAGGACCACGCCCGCACCAACCGGCGACGCGAAGAAGCTTCGCATTTCACTTGAGACTTAAGGAAGAACTGCCTGAGGCAACTGGGAAAACCGTGAGTGGCGCGAGTGACGGGGCTCGAACCCGCGACCTCCGGCGTGACAGGCCGGCACTCTAACCAACTGAGCTACACCCGCACATTCACGGTATTTGCGCCGCTTCCGGTTTCAGCCATATTCGACTGAGGAAGTGGCGCGAGTGACGGGGCTCGAACCCGCGACCTCCGGCGTGACAGGCCGGCACTCTAACCAACTGAGCTACACCCGCTTCGTCAGGCGACGTGCTGTCGCCCTGAAGTGGCGCTGATGTACGGCGGCTGGTTGTCGAAGTCAAGCGCCCTAATGCATCCAAATTGCCGTTTTTTGACAAAGCGGCCGACAAGCTGGTTTTTCCACCATTATCGCCCTCCATTTCAATGTGGATAACTTACGGAAATAAAACGCAGTTTGTCCGAATTCTCGAGCTGACGTCTTCTCCTCAATTCTCCGGCAGACCATCAGCTGTTCCAGGAACCGCGCGGCGGAATAATTCGATACTGGGGGGCGGAGCCTCTCCATCACTCAGCCGGCACCAGGCGGGTCTCTCTGAGCTGCCCCTCCCTGGCCAGGATCGGAACGGCCACCGCCGCAAACAGGGAGTTGATTTCCTTCAGGCTGCGAACGACTTCCATATGCGCGTTGCTGGTTTCCATGCTCTCCGGCGTATTGGTCTTCAGGCGATCCAGGTGCTTGTCGTGGCTAGCCCTTTCCATCGCCCGCATGCGATCCTTCTCTGCGATCAGCTCCCGCGCCGACTCGACATCGCCGGACACAAGGACATTGAGAGCGAGACGCATGTTTGCAAGCACACAGTCATGCATGTCTTCCAGCTCCCGTGTGCCTTCGGCGGAAAAATGAATTCCGTTTTTTTGCAGATCAAGAGCGCGTTCAAAGAGATTCTTGGATACAAGATCCCCTGCCCGCTCGATATTCACAGCGAAGCTGACGAGCTGCATGCTTCTTTCCGCTTCTTCATCATTCAGCTCGCCGCGGTTCAGAGCAGCGACATACAGCTTGATCTCGGAGTGGATCTTGTTGACCTCCCTGTCCAGCTCCTGCAAGCGCTGGATTTCCCGGGGGTCTCCTCGCTCCAGCATCATCATGACCGGAGACGCCATTGTCTCGACAAGCTCCCCCATGCGCAGCAATTCACGCGTGGCACTGGCAAGCGCAAGCCGTGGCACATGGACCACCCGGTTGTCCAGCGCGGACTGAGGAACAACTCTCGCCGCTTCATCCGGTTTTCTGTTCGCAGACATTATCAGGTCGACACATCTGGCAACCGGTCCGACGACTGGCAAACACACCAGCACCAGCCCCAGATTGAACAGGAGATGAAACGCCACCACCTGTTGCGCGGGATCCTGGCTGAGCTGGTCCAGTGGCAAAGGAAAGACGCTCACTATGCCAAGCGCGGCAAAAGCTCCGGCGATTCTGAAAACGAAATTGCCGACCGGCAGGCGCCGGGCATTCAGGTCCAGTCCACGCGTCAGCCAGATGGCGACGGCTCCAGCGCCGACGTTTGCTCCCAGGAGGAGCGGAACAGCCGCAGACATCGGCAATCCTGCGTTTTGTGCAAATGCGGCTATCATGAGCACTGCCGCAACACTGGAATGCAGAAGAAAGGCGAGCAAGGCACCGACCAGAAGCGCAGTCACCGCGTCGTCCGCCAAAAGGCCTGCGACCTGGGGCATGAACGGCGATTCCTTTAAAGGCGCGGTCGATTCCCCGATCATTTCCAGAGAAATCAGCACCAAGGCGATACCAATCAGGATTCGGCCGGTCTGTTTGACCTTGCGTGCGTCGATCTTCAGGAACATCCAGGCGCCCACGGCCAGCAACAGCGGCACGAGCCATTTCAGGTCAAAACTCAGGAACTGCACGACCAGGGCTGAGCCGAGGTCCGCGCCGAGCAGCACGGAAAGGCCGGCGGCCGTCGATAGGAAGCCGGAGGACGCAAACCCCGCCGCCAGCATGGCGACCGCGGTCGCACTTTGCAGAAGGACGGCAACCCCGGCGCCTGAAGCTGCGCCGGAAACGCGTCCGGCAGCAGCCTTTCCAATAACCCGCCGCAAGGACGGTCCGGAAGCGCGCTCAAACCCGGTCCGTACCATGCGCACCGCAAAGAGCAGCAGCATCACCGCGCCCAACATCTGGATGAGAACAAGAATCGCCATGAGATAAGTTTTTATTTTTCCGACATTATTTTTATTAGCCGGAAAAGTTTACTCAGACAGCAAGGACTTGAGAAGCCAGATTCGTATGCACTCAGTACACTTTTTCTTACAGCTTGATCGCGTGACTCGGTTTCGAACGCGACAGAAGTCGACATTTCATACGAGTGACAAATTGGCTTCTGTTTCGAAGGCCCAGGCTCTGCAATACAAAAGGAACTCGCGACGGCCGAAGAGACGCACGATCACAATCAACGTCTTGGGCAAGACGCGCAACACTTACAAATTCGAAGGGGAATGGTGGGCGATGAGAGACTCGAACTCCCGACATCTTCGGTGTAAACGAAGCGCTCTACCAACTGAGCTAATCGCCCTCAACAAGGTGTGACGCTTTTATGGTGTCGCCCCGGACTTGGCAAGAGCAAACTGCAAGAATTTGCTCATTCTCCAATTGCTGTGGATGACCGGGCGATCCACTGGCAAAATGGGGTTTCCCCAAGATGCCGGAGGATCATCCATGCAGCCCTGCCGCCGAACATTTTTGAAGGCAACTGCGCTCAGCCTGTTGTGGCAGGCCCTTCCCTTTCCTGTTCGTCCCGCGCTTGGCGCAGACGCAAAAAGAATTGTCGTCATCGGTGCGGGCATTTCAGGTCTCGCAGCCGCGCAGGCCCTGTCACGGCAAGGACATTCGGTGACTGTCCTGGAAGCCAGGGACCGGATCGGCGGCCGTCTCTGGACCGACCGGAGTTCAGGCATCCCCCTGGATCTGGGCGCCAGCTGGATCCACGGCACCCGCGGCAACCCCATCGCGCGTCTGGCGCGCGAGTTGTCGCAACCGTTGTTTGACTGGGATTATGAAGATGTCGACGTCGTCGATCTGACCGGCGAGCTCGGCCAATTGGATGACCACTTCGACGCACTGGAAACCGCTCTGGAAGACATGGCGGAACAAAGCGTAGCGAAGTCAGACCGTCGCTCTATCACCGACGCGGTCGCCAGTCTCCGCCGGGACCAACGTTTCGCTGCACTGACCGACCTGCAAACGGATGCTCTCATCACTTATCTGATCGAACAGGAATATGCCTCCGATCGCTCGGACCTTGCGCTCGTGGCCCTTTACGAAGGCAATATCTTTGGTGGGCCAGACGCCATTTTTCCAAACGGCTATGACCGCATCGCCCATGGGCTGGCGAAGGGGTTGGATATCCGTCTGTCGACGCCTGTCAAAGCGGTTTCCCATGGCGCCGGCGGTGTCTCGGTCCTGACTGAAAATGGCCAAGTCGACGCAGACTGCGCACTTGTCACCGTTCCCCTCGGGGTTCTGAAGGCGGGCACGCCGGCCTTCGACCCACCTTTACCCGACCAGAAAGCCGACGCCATTCAGCGCCTTGGCATGGGGTTGCTCAACAAGGTTTTCCTGATCCTTGAAAACCCTGTTCCGGAGCTGAACGTACTCAATCTGATCCGTGTGTCCGCTACCCCACAGGATTTCCCCTACTGGATCAATCTGGAACCGGCAACGGGCGCTCCCGTCCTGGGGGTCCTCAATACCGGAGCCTTTGCCGGCGAGCTTGAAAAGCTGGACGAAATGGCCCGTATCGAGGCGGCCTATGACGCCCTTGGCGACATGTTGGGCAATGCCTTGCCGCCCCTGGCCGGCGGCATTTCCTCGGCCTGGGCCAGCGATCCAAACGCCTTCGGATCCTATTCCTATCTGGCAACCGGGGCCGAATTTTCCGACCGTCGTGCGCTCGCACGCCCCGTTGCGGATCGGCTGTTTTTCGCGGGAGAAGCCACCAGCTCCGACTATCCGGCAACCGTTCATGGTGCCTATCTGTCCGGTGTCAAAGCCGCGAAGGCCATTGCGACTGTCCTGCGCTAGGAGCGATCTGTGTCGGTCGGCAGGTTTCAGCACCTTTGTCAGCCCCGCTAGATGTGCAAGGGGACCGGGGGCTGCCGGACGTTCTGTCCGGCAGACCAAAAACCGGGCATCAAAAAACCCCGCTTCCGGTATCCCGGAGACGGGGTTTTCCGAAGAATTTCGCGTGTGAAAGCCTTAGGCGTTCACAGCGTCCTTCAGGCCTTTGCCGGCCTTGAACTTCGGCGTCTTAGAAGCCGGGATCTGGATCGTTTCGCCAGTCCGCGGGTTACGGCCTTCGGTGGCAGCGCGTGCGGACACCGTGAAGTTGCCAAAGCCGATGATGCGGACTTCATCGCCACTTTTCAGCGTCTGAGTGACTGCGTCAAAAGTTGCGTCAACTGCTTCGCCTGCCTGCGCCTTGGTGAGGCCGGTCTTTTCTGCAACAGCTGCGATCAGATCGTTCTTATTCATAGCAGATACCTTTCTAAGAAACGGCAGAGTGCCGACGATTCCTGTCAGCGCCGTTGGGCGATAATTCGGTTGATTTGACATGAAACGCAAGGGGTTTTTTCGCAGAAAACAGCCATTTTGACCGGTTTTTCAAAAGAAAAGCCCCGGTTTTCCCGAGGCTTTTCGTTTTTTGCGGTGCAACAAGGCTGTCAGTGAGCCAAAACACCTGACGTGTCGTCGTCCTTGTCACTCGCCTTGGTTGAGGCCTCGTGAGCGGTTTCATCCCACTCAATCGGCTCCGGCAAGCGGGTCAGAGCATTTTTCAGCACCTCTTCCATGCCCGAGACAGGGATGATCTCAAGCGAGTTTTTGACCGAGTCCGGAATGTCTGCCAGGTCCTTGGCATTGTCTTCCGGGATCATCACCAGCTTGATGCCGCCGCGCAGGGCCGCCAGCAGTTTTTCCTTCAGGCCGCCGATCGGCAGGATCCGGCCGCGCAGCGTGATCTCACCTGTCATGGCGACATCCCGGCGCACCGGAATTCCGGTCAGGGTGGAAATCACGGCTGTTGCCATGGCGATACCGGCGGACGGACCGTCCTTCGGTGTCGCACCTTCCGGCACGTGGACGTGAATGTCCTTCTTGTCGAAAGTCGGCGGCTCGATGCCGAAATCGATCGCCCGCGAGCGCACATAGGATGCAGCTGCGGAAATCGATTCCTTCATCACGTCCTTCAGGTTGCCGGTCACGGTCATCTTGCCCTTGCCCGGCATCATCACGCCTTCGATGGTGAGCAGCTCGCCCCCCACTTCAGTCCAGGCAAGACCAGTGACAACACCGACCTGGTCTTCCAGCTCGGCTTCGCCATAGCGATAGCGCGGTACACCGAGATAGTCCTCGACCACCTCAACCGTCACCGTAATGCTTTCCTTGTCGCTCATCAGGATGTCCTTGACCGCCTTGCGGGCCAGGGTTGCCATCTCGCGCTCAAGGTTACGCACACCGGCTTCACGGGTATAGCGGCGGACGACAAACTGCAGTGCATCATCCTCGATTGAGAACTCGCCTTCCCGCAGACCGTGATCCTTTTCCGCCTTCGGAATGAGGTGACGGCGGCAGATTTCCACCTTTTCCTCTTCCGTGTAGCCCGCGATCCGGATGATTTCCATACGGTCCATCAGCGGACCTGGAATGTTCAGCGTGTTTGCCGTGGTCACGAACATCACATCCGACAGATCGTATTCGACCTCCAGATAGTGGTCCATGAAGGACGAATTCTGTTCCGGATCGAGCACCTCCAGAAGCGCCGAAGACGGATCGCCGCGGAAATCCATGCCCATCTTGTCGATCTCGTCGAGCAGGAAGAGCGGGTTGGATTTCTTCGCTT
This sequence comes from Roseibium sp., assembly GCF_965233565.1. GTDB lineage: Bacteria > Pseudomonadota > Alphaproteobacteria > Rhizobiales > Stappiaceae > Roseibium. The sequence goes on from NZ_OZ247494.1 coordinate 351,911, forward strand.
TCTTCATCGACTGGATGACCTTGCCGGGCATCGAGCCAATGTAGGTGCGGCGGTGACCACGGATTTCGGCTTCGTCACGAACACCGCCAAGCGACATGCGCACGAATTCACGTCCCGTCGCCTTGGCGATGGACTTGCCAAGCGAGGTCTTGCCGACGCCGGGAGGACCGACAAGGCAGAGGATCGGGCCGCGCAGCTTGTTGGCCCGGCTCTGGACCGCGAGATATTCGACGATCCGCTCCTTGACCTTTTCAAGACCATAGTGATCCGTGTCGAGCACCTTTTCGGCGAAGGCCAAGTCATGTTTGACCTTGGACTTCTTGCTCCACGGAATCCCGATCAGCCAGTCCAGGTAGTTGCGCACAACGGTGGCTTCGGCGGACATCGGGCTCATCTGCTTGAGCTTCTTGATTTCCGCAGCCGCACGTTCCCGCGCTTCCTTGGTCAGCTTGGTCTTCTTGATCTTTTCTTCGAGTTCGGCAACTTCGTCACGGCCGTCCTCGCTGTCACCGAGTTCCTTCTGAATGGCCTTCATCTGCTCATTCAGGTAGTACTCGCGCTGGGTTTTCTCCATCTGGCGCTTGACGCGGGAACGGATGCGCTTTTCCACCTGCAGGACGGAGATTTCGCTCTCCATCATGCCGAGCACGCGTTCCAGCCGCTCCGCAACAGAGACGACGCCGAGAATTTCCTGTTTTTCCGGGATCTTGATCGCCAGATGCGACGCAATCGTGTCTGCCAGCTTGGAATAGTCGTCGATCTGGTTGACCGCGCCCAGAACCTCCGGTGAAACCTTCTTGTTCAGCTTCACATAGTTCTCGAATTCCGAGACGACGGACCGCGCCAGGGCCTCGACTTCGATATTTTCGCCATCCCGCTCCGGAAGCACCGTGGCAGAGGCCTCAAAATAGTCGGTTCGGTCGGAGTAGTCGCCGATCTGCGCACGCGCACCGCCTTCCACAAGCACCTTGACGGTGTTGTCCGGCAGTTTCAGCAGCTGCAGCACGGTTGCGAGCGTACCGACATTGTAAATCTGGTCTGGATTCGGGTCATCGTCGGCCGCATTCATCTGGGTCGCCAGAAGAATGTGCTTATCCGTGGTCATGACCTCTTCGAGCGCCTTGATCGACTTCTCGCGGCCGACAAACAGCGGCACGATCATATGCGGGAAGACAACGATGTCGCGCAGGGGCAAGACGGGGTAGACAGCGGTGCTGTCCTGATCTGTGGCGCGAATTTCTGCGTCGCTCATTTTTTTTCCTTTCTCAGCGTGTCGCGGCCCCACTCAACAAAAAGGCAGCCGAAACACTGGAAAACGACTTTCGGACCAGCGGGTCCGAGTGGCCTGACCGCAATACCCCTGCTGGGCGCATTGACGATCCGCACAAGCCGTCCTTAAGACCTATTAGGTGGACACCGGACCTGCTGGTGTCAAGGCAATCACACAGTGTCCATTGGTCTTGTCTGTTGACGACTCACCACGCCGGTGGAAAACCGCCGCTCTGGCTCATAAAGCCTTCAAAAAACAAAATGCCGCTTCCGAAGAAGCGGCACTTATTCACGGGAATGAAGAGCTTCGGCCGGAGCGCCTCAGGCGCTGGTAGCCGACGTCTCTTCCCGGTCTTCGTAGATGTAGAGCGGCCGCGCTTCGCCCTTCACCACCTCAGGTGAAATCACGACTTCCTTGACGCCCTTCAGGCCGGGAAGCTCGTACATCGTGTCGAGCAGGATCGATTCCAGGATCGACCGCAGGCCACGGGCACCGGTCTTGCGCTCGATGGCCTTGCGGGCAATCGCTTTCAGCGCTTCCTCGTGGAACGAGAGTTCGACCTGCTCCATTTCGAACAGCCGCTGATACTGCTTGACCAAGGCGTTTTTCGGCTCGGTCAGGATCGTGACCAGGGCATCCTCGTCCAGATCCTCAAGCGTCGCGATCACCGGCAGACGACCGACAAATTCCGGAATGAGACCAAACTTGAGCAGATCCTCCGGCTCGAGCTCGGAGAAGAGTTCGCCGATGCGGCGGTCTTCCGGAGCATGAACCTGGGCCTGGAAACCGATCGAGGTCTGGGTACCGCGGTCGGAAATGATCTTGTCGAGACCTGCAAAGGCACCACCGCAGATGAACAGGATGTTGGTCGTGTCGACCTGCAGGAATTCCTGTTGCGGATGCTTACGGCCGCCTTGCGGCGGGACGGAAGCAACGGTGCCTTCCATGATCTTCAGAAGCGCCTGCTGCACACCTTCACCGGACACGTCCCGGGTGATCGACGGATTGTCGGCCTTGCGGCTGATCTTGTCGACCTCATCGATATAGACGATGCCGCGCTGTGCGCGCTCGACATTGTAGTCGGCCGACTGCAGGAGTTTCAAAATGATGTTTTCCACATCCTCGCCCACGTAACCGGCTTCGGTCAGCGTGGTGGCGTCCGCCATGGTGAACGGCACGTCCAGGATGCGCGCAAGGGTCTGCGCCAGAAGCGTCTTGCCGCAGCCGGTAGGACCGACCAGCAGGATGTTGGATTTCGCAAGTTCCACGTCGTTGTTCTTGGATGCGTGGTTCAGGCGCTTGTAGTGGTTGTGGACGGCGACCGACAGGACCTTCTTCGCACTGCCCTGCCCGATTACGTAATCGTCCAGAACGTCGCGAATTTCCTGAGGGGTCGGGATCCCGTCCCGAGACTTCACCAGCGAGGACTTGTTCTCCTCCCGGATGATATCCATGCACAGCTCGACACATTCATCGCAAATGAAAACAGTCGGGCCGGCGATCAGCTTACGAACCTCATGCTGGCTCTTGCCGCAGAAGGAACAGTAGAGCGTATTCTTTGAATCGCTGCCGCTGGCCTTGGTCATGTAGTCAACCTCGCGTTACTGGGGACTTTTCCCCTTATCTGCCCGGTTGCGGCCAAAGTATGGCGGAACCGGTTCTAGAAGAGACGCAGGGCGCCCCTTCAACGTCTGATGTCATCATGCTTCGCCAGTAAAAATCAATATAGGTTTAAGGCGAAGATGAAAACCCGGCATCTCCTGGGGATTTTCCGGCGGAAACCGTGGAAAATCAATCCATGCTTAAAGCCGGGTAAGCTTGGTCAGGCTTCGGCGTCGCCGCCGAGAGTCGCGCGATCGGTGATCACGTTGTCGACAATGCCGAATTCCTTGGCCCGCTCCGCGGTCATGAAGTTGTCGCGCTCAAGCGCTTCTTCGACCTGGTCCAGGCTCTGACCCGTGTGCTTCACGTAGATTTCATTCAACCGGCGCTTCATGGCCAGGATTTCCTGGGCATGCAGCATGATGTCGGCTGCCTGACCGCGGAAACCACCGGACGGCTGGTGCACCATCACACGGGCATTCGGCAGAATGAACCGCATGTCCTTTTCGCCGGCTGCCAGCAGCAGCGAGCCCATGGACGCGGCCTGACCGATACACAGCGTGGACACTGCCGGACGGATGAACTGCATCGTATCATAGATCGCAAGCCCGGAGGTCACCAGACCGCCCGGCGAGTTGATGTAGATCGCGATTTCCTTGGTCGGGTTTTCCGCTTCAAGGTAAAGCAACTGCGCGCTGACGAGGGTTGCCATGTGATCTTCGACCGGACCGGTCAGGAAGATGATGCGCTCCTTCAAAAGGCGCGAATAGATATCGAAGGCCCGCTCGCCCCGGTTTGTCTGCTCGACAACCATCGGCACGAGAGTGTTCATGTAGATATCGACAGGATCCTTCATGCCTCATCCATATTCTTGAGATGATGCCCGGAAGACCTCCGGACAGGAAACAGGCCAGAAGCGCATCGATTCTGGGCCTGACTCGAAAAAAGCGACATCCCGTATATATGGGATGTCGCCCTCAACGCAAAGTCATGGCAGATGCGGCGTGAATGCAAGGTTAAAGCGCGCGCCGCATCTGGGGATCATGGGGAGAAACCGGATCAGGCTTCTTCCTCGTCCTCGGCCACCAGCTTCTCAAGCTCTTCCTTGGTCACGGTCTTGTCAGCGACCTTGGCCAGTTCGAGCATGAAGTCGACAACCTTCTCTTCGTAGATCGGCGCCCGCAGGGACGCGAGAGCCTGCTGGTTGTTCTTGTAGAATTCGAACACCTGCTGCTCCTGGCCCGGGAACTGGCGAACGCGATCATAGAGCGCACGCTGCAGTTCCTCGTCGGTGACCTGGATGTTGTTCTTTTCACCGATTTCGGACAGGACCAGGCCAAGACGGACGCGGCGCTCGGCGATCTTGCGGTATTCCGCCTTCGCCTCTTCTTCCGTGGTGTCTTCGTCTTCGAAAGTCTTCTCGTTGCGCTTCATGTCTTCTTCGACCTGGCGCCAGACGACATCGAACTCGCTGTCGAGCAGTTTTTCCGGCAGTTCGAAGGAGTAGTGATCGTCGAGCTTGTCGAGCAGCTGGCGCTTGACCCGCTGGCGGGTCATCTGGCCGAACTGGCCTTCGATCTGGCCGCGGACGATTTCCTTCAGCTTGTCGAGCGATTCGAGGCCGAGGCCCTTGGCGAATTCATCGTCGACCTTGGCTTCACCCGGAGCGGCGATTTCCTTGACGACAACGTCAAAAGCCGCTGCCTTACCAGCAAGGTGAGCAGCCGGATAGTCTTCCGGGAAGGTCACTTCAACGACCTTTTCGTCACCGGCCTTGGTGCCGATCAGCTGGTCTTCGAAACCCGGGATGAACTGGCCGGAACCGAGAACGAGCTGACCGTTTTCGTCAGCACCACCTTCAAACGGCTCGCCGTCGATCTTGCCCAGATAGGACATGGTCACGCGGTCGCCGTCTTCGGCCTTGCCGTCCTTGGCATCGAACGGTGTGTTGTTCTTGGCGATTTCGGCAACCTGCTCGTCGACTTCGTCTTCGGCGATCTCGACAACCGGGCGCTCGATCTCGATGCCGGCGAAATCAACAATGTCGAAGTCCGGCAGGACATCGTAGGTCATCTTGAAAGACAGGTCGGCGTCGCCGGCCATGATCTTTTCAGCATCTTCTTCCGGCAGATCGATTTCCGGGGTCAGTGCCGGGCGCTCGGAGCGCTCCTCAACGGCCTTCTGGGTGGTTTCCTGGATGGTGTTCGACAGGATCTCGGCCATGGCCTGACGGCCGTACATCTTCTTCAGATGCGCCATCGGCACTTTGCCCGGGCGGAAGCCCTTGATGTTGGCCTTGGATTTCAGGTCGGCCATGTAGTCGTCGAGCTTGGCGGCGAGATCACCAGCCGGAATGTCGATTTTCAGCTCACGCTTGAGGCCCTCGGAGAGGGTTTCGGTTACCTGCATGGGTTTTGTCGTCCTCGATCCCGAGCGGCAATCCGCCCCGGAGGTTTCGTTATTTAAAATCCCGTGTGCCGCACCGCCTGCACTCCCCTTTTTACAGGAGCGTTCCAACGGCAATGCATCGCCCCGAACGGAGTCCGGGACGCACGATGGGAGCGCGATAAAGCGTGGACCCGAAAGTGTCAAGGGGAGAGCACGGATTTGCGGGCGTTTTCACGTGTTTCGCAGACGGAGAATTGAAAGCCAGCCACTTCAAAAGCGGAACTTCGTTTTAGATTTATCTCGGCTTTACAACCGGCACCGCAGCAGTCTTCAAGCCAGGCGCAGGCCGCGCTGCGACCGTGTAAACCTGCTCCCGGACACCGACGACTGGTGGTACCCGGGTGAATTCAAAGGCATCGTGCCCTTCCTTCAGGTTTCGCCAGAAACCCTGCCATTTCGAACCGCTGTGGCGCGCAAAGTTGTCCTCCGTCATCCGAAACGGGAAAATGTGAACGCCGAAATCTGCGTGTCCTTTCTTGAAGGCTTCGTTCGCAAGCAGGTAAATCTCCTCGATTCCATCATTCGTCATCGCGTAGCAGCCGATCGAAACACAGTTGCCGTGAATCATCAGGAAGCTACCGGTCCGACCGTGGGACCGGTCAAAGGCGTTCGGAAAGCCGATATTGAACGACAGGTGATAGCGGCTGTTGGGGTTCATCTGGCCGGGCGACACCGTGTAGAACCCTTCGGGGGATTGCCTGTCACCCTCTTTCAGCTTTGGCCCGAGCGCCCCGGAATAGCTGCAAATCGGGTAGGTCCGGAACAATCCATAGTCGCCCCCCGCCTTTCTGACCCATAGCTCAAGTTCGGAACTTTCCTTGAAGACACGGATATGGACCGGAGCCCCCAGCGCCAGGCCTTGCTTGGCAAGACGTTTTGCCAGGCCCGGCGTAATGCGGTTTTCGACCTCGGTCAGATCTGCTGATTCCGGCAGGCTGTAGCGACTGAACAAGACATTCGCCAACGCCACCGAACCACTTGCAACAAACGACATTACAACCAGGCCAAGGAGAAACTTTTTGATCACGGATACGGGACTCGATTGGGATCACATTCTGAACAGCGGCTGACACACTGATGCCAAATCTGGGCAACAATCAGGTGCAGCGTCAGGACCCCACGCCCCTCTCTTTCCAACCAGCAAGCGCGCCCCTGTCGGGGACCTGTTGGACGAACATCTTTTGACCAGCTCGCTCGCGAATAAACTCTTTAAAGTCAGCTCCCTATTGGAAACTGGAATCGACAAGCGTTGCGAGGCACTTTCAGTCTCAGCCGATCCTCAACCACAATTTCCGAAGACGGTTTGAACAAAAGAACGCACAGAGTTGAACTTTCCGATGACCACACCCCCGGACGGGTCTGGATTGGCGAATTTGGCATTGAAGGCGACTTGCCATTCCACAAAAGGAAGCAACGGATTGTCTCCATTCGGATCATGCCGGATGCTTTCGAACGGTACGTCAGGGCTAGGCGACCTAGCCTGACGGTTCGACGCGGTGCCTGGTTTTCGGCGAACTTCGCTTGCTGGACGAGAGCTTATGGAGGCCTGGCGGCAGAAGCCCGCAGTCGCCTGGCAGCAAGTCGCATTTCCCAGACACACCTTTCACGTGGAGCCGCGCTCAAGCAGGCCGAAAGCCGGTAGCGCCAACAAAAATGCTGCGCGCGAGAGAAGCGAACGACAACCGCGCTCATGTAGCGCGAAGCGCGATAGCGCAAATAAAGATGGTGCGGATGGAGGGACTTGAACCCCCACGCCTTGCGGCACCAGAACCTAAATCTGGCGTGTCTACCAATTTCACCACATCCGCATCACAAGGCTTTGTGCGCCCTGCGTCTGAAGCGGGGCCTCTATAGCACCACAGATTTTCCCGTCAAAGGAAAAAGCGGCTAGGCCTCGTGGCCCCTGCCCGACTTCTCCACAGCAGTCCGAACACCCCAGGTCACATGATCCGCTGATCTTTTCAGATGGCAGCAACGAGCGAAACGCATAAAGCAGTCTCTTCGCCTTCAACGTTTTCAGGGTCGGCGGCTTCAATCAAAGTTTTCAAGCGTGAAATAGAGCCCGGTCACAAGCTCTTTGAAAAACCAATCAATGACCAATGTCAGCGCGCCACTGGACTTTACAGAGAAGAAAAAAACACACGCACCTTGGTATATTTCGGATCCAAACAAGCATTGATAGCACGAGCAAAAATAATGAACGCTCCCTCAGGTTTTATGTTTTTCAAGTGACAGAAGTCACATGAAATCCACCAAGTCATATCCTAATTTCTCTGCGCCCAATTCGAAGTAGTCCTTCATTTGGACTCAATACAAATCGAATTTGTCACATTTCCGCCTTAAATCGACCCTAAGCACCGCTAAAATACGAATGATAAAAATAACACTGTATTTACACTTCCTCCACCGCACCTTCCGTTGAGCAATCTGGGTTTAGTCGTTGCATGTCGGACAGATCCACTTCCGCCAATTCGGGTTCGCTTGACCCAGGCCACACACAGGACGCGCCGTCTGACGCTGACAGGCCCGACCTGCAAAAATGGTTGGCCAAAAACGCTTCTCCCGACGCAGAAGAGCAAACGCTGGCAGCGTCGGCGCGCAAAGGCTCCGGCATGCGCAAACAGCCGCGGATCAGATGGGCGGATGACGAAGACGATGAATTCTCGGACATGCCGGAGGTCTTCCTCAGACAGGACGCACCAGCGCTCTCCTCTCACGGCAACCTGACCAGAAAATACATCGTCAGCGCCCTCGCTTTAACCGCGCTGATCGGGACCGGCACCTTTGTCTACAACCGGTCACCCGGAGATATTGCGTCCAAGCTCATCGTTTATTCGAAGTCCTTGTTCGCCGATGCATCTCCCGGATCGACGGCACCTCCCGCCGACTATGACGCTTCGGCGACTTCATCAACCGCGCGGCCTGACCTTTCCCCCGAACTGCAGACAAAGGCCCGGGCCGCCCTGAAGGAAGCAATCAACGCCAGACAAGGTGGCGTGCAGCAAACGCCTGCTCCACCCCTCCCTGCGGTGCCGGTGGAGATTGAGACGACCAGTCCCGGCACAAACCTGGAGAAAGCATCGGCAGTCAAAGCGGGGACGCCACCAGATGCTTTTCCGCCCCCACCCGCCGTATCAAACACCAACCCCTCGGCCAGCGAACATGCCGCGGCACCGGTCCTCCCGGCAGTTACCAGCACACGTGCCGAGGCACCGGTGGCACCAGAAACTCTGTCGACACCGGCCCCGCGTCTGCCGGTTTTCGTCTCCGTTCAAGGGGGCGTTTATGCGCTGACGGCACCACAGGAAAGCGGCGCTGCGGCCTCAACAGTCGCGGAAGTCGAGCTCAAGCCCTTTCAGATCGCCCGCACCGAAGTCAGCAGACGTGACTGGCTCGCCTGCGCGGAAGATGGCGCCTGTGACAAGGACGGATTTCCGGAGCGTTATTTCGACGAAGCCAGCCTCGATTTACCGGCCACATCCGTGACGCTGCAGCAGATCAACACCTATATCGACTGGCTGAACAGCTGGAACGACGAAGCCGACAAACCTCTCCGCCTGCCGAGCGAAGCCGAATGGGTGGTGGCCGCAAGGGGCGGAACGCGTCACGCCGTTGCCTTTGCCTGGGGCGACCGCTTCGAAGCAACAAGGCTGGAAAAGAGGCACGACCTGGTGCCGGTCTCCGATGCGCCGGTTTTCAACGGACTTGCCGGGATCCTGGACAATGCCGAAGAACGCGTTTCCGACTGCTGGGGCGCGCAACTGGCCTCCGGCGGCTGTTTCCGCAATCTCGGTGTGGTGCGCGGCGCGCCCCTGGGAAATCTCTCACAGGAGACCGCCCGCCTCACCCACAGAAGCAGCAGAGCCACCTCGGCACCCTATTCAACGGTGGGGTTCCGCCTCGCCCGCTGAAGACCTTCCAAGGAGAAAAAGATGATCCGCCTTCCCGTGTTCCTGGCGATGCTCGGTCTCGCCATTCCGCTGGCCGCGGCCACTCCGGCCGCCGCAACCACCTGCACAAGTCGGGTCGTTGACCATACCGTGGCTTCCGGCGACACGCTGTCACGCATTGCCAAAGCGGCCTATGGGGAGGAAGGTCATTGGCCACGCATTTTCGAACACCCGGGAAACGCGTCGGCCATCGGCAACAATCCAAACGTGCTGACGATCGGCACGATCTTGAAACTGCCGCCCTGCCCGGGCTCCGTGACAGTCGCGCCGGACGAAACCGCTGTTCCGGATCCCGAGATTGTTGCAGAGACGCAGGACGACGCCCTGCTGCCCTCGATCATCTACATCGTCACAGGAGACGATTGGGCGCCTTATGTTTCCAAGGACTGGCCCAAGGGCGGCATGGCAACCCTGATCGTGAAGGCCGCTTTTGAGGAAGCGGGCCTTGGGGATCGCATCCGCGTTCATCACATCAACGACTGGAATGCCCAGATCAAGGAACTGGTGCCGGCGAACCGTTACCAGCTGACCTTCGGTTGGGCGATGCCGGACATGGGGTTCTGGAAAACCTGCAACCGTCTTCCGGCCGACATGCAGGTCCGCTGCAGCTATGACAAGTCGAAGCCCATCCTCACGACGACCCTCGGCTTCTTCCGCGAAATCGGCCGCTCCGATCTGGCGGAAATGACATTTGAAGATCTGAAAACCGCGCGCCTGTGCCGTCCGACCGGCTGGTCCACCTTTGAGCTGGTGGAAAACGGACTGTCGCCGGACAACTGGGTCGGGACGGACTCGCCCGCCGCCTGTTTCAATCTGCTGATGCAAGGGGAAGTGGATTTTGTCGTGCTCAACCGGTTTACCGGGATTGCGACGGCAACGGAAATGGGCATCCGGCAAAATGTCGAAATGGCCCCCTTCACGGTGCCGCACCGCATTTACCTGCTTGCGCACAAGGACAATCCGCTCAACACAACCGGCTATCTCGACGCCTTTAACCTCGGTCTTCAGCGCATTGTCGACAATGGCAAATACGGCCAGATCTCGTCCTTCTTCAATGACGAGTTCGCCCGTCGGGCCGGCGGCAAGTAACAAGGGAAAGGATGCCGGCTGTCAGCGCTCCCTGGTGGCCGGCTCCATCAAGTGCCGGAGGGGCACCTTCAGCGCAGCCGGCAGATCTTCCGAGATGAGCCCCGGGCCGGCTTCAGATCCGGCAGCACCATGCAGCCAGACTGCCTGGCAGCCGGCCTCAAACCCTTTCACGGACTGGGCCAACAGCCCGGCGGCAATGCCGGCGAGCACATCGCCGGTTCCGGCCGTAGCCAGCCATGGCGGCGCATTCCGGTTGATCGCGGCGCGGCCATCAGGCGCTGCAATCACGGTGTCGGGCCCCTTGAGAACGACAACGGCGCCGGATCGCGCTGACGCAGCCCGCGCCCGCTGCAGTTTGCCGCCTTCAAGATCCGGAAACAGCCTGACAAATTCACCTTCATGCGGTGTCAGGACGACCGGCCTGGAGTGCTGCCCGATCGCGTGGAACAACACCTCAGGCGCATCCGAGAAACTGGTAAGGGCGTCAGCATCCAGCACGGTCGCTCTGTCCGTCTTCAGAATCTCCAGGACCGAATGGCGCGTTCCTTCGCCAACGCCGTAACCTGGACCGATCAGGACCGCGTTAAGCCGCTTGTCCTCAAGGAAGCGGGTAATGGCCTCCGGACCCGCCAGCTTTTTCAGCATCACGGCCGTCAGGTGACAGGCATTGACCATCAGCGCATCGGGAGCCGACGCCAGTGTGACGAGCCCGGCGCCGGCTCTCAACGCCGCCACCGCGGCAAGACGAGCAGCGCCCGTCGCCGACGGCGCCCCGCCAAACACCACGGCATGCCCCTTTGTGTATTTGTGATCCAAGGCCGATGGCACGGGAAAGGCATCCTGCCAAAGGTCCGGCGTGTTGGCGAACGTGCCTGGCCGGATCCCGTCCAGTACCTCGTCCCGAATGCCGATATCGGCCACTGTCAGCTTGCCGCAGAGCGCACGCCCCGGGTAAAGCAAATGCCCCGGCTTCGGCCTGAAAAAGGTAACGGTTTCCCGCGCTGCCACCGCGGTGCCGCGAGCGGCGCCGTCCGCGCCGTTGACGCCGGAGGGAAGATCAACGGCAACAACCGGTTTTCCGGCGTGATTAACAGCTTCAATGAGGTCCGCGACCGCTCCAGACAGCGGCCTGTCGAGCCCGGCGCCGAAAAGAGCATCAACGACAACATCTGCACTCGAAATTGCGCGGGACATATCGTCAGTGATCGACTCGCCCCGATGCGTTGGAGCATCTGGCAGTCCCATTCGTTGAAAAGCTGTCAGTGCGTCCCCCTTGAGCGCGCTGGCCGGCTTCAAAAGACGGACATCCACCTGAAAACCACGCGCTGACAGGCATCGGGCGGCAATGAAGCCGTCGCCGCCATTGTTGCCGGGCCCGCAGAGCAGCAGGATTTTGCCCCCGTCCGGTCCAAGATTTGCGGCGGCCCGCGCGACAGCCTGCCCTGCCCGTTCCATGAGCACAATGCCCGGCACACCGGCAGCAATTGTGCGCCGGTCGGCTTCGGTCATTTCGCCCGGTGTGAGCAAAGCCGCGCGTTTCCAGGTTTTCGATGAGCTCATTTGCCGGTTTCTCCCGCTCGAAGCTGCAAGGTGACCGTGATCGTCAGATTTGTCGAGTTCGGAAGGTCTGACGCGCAAGTGATCACAAATTCTGCCTATTTAGTATTCACATTGATTATTTTTTATGCATTCAAAGGTGCCTGCGCGCCCATATGCATTGACCGGCCCGTGAGTTCTGCCACTTTTTGCGGCGGATTTCCCGGCTTCGCATTTTTTTCAACATCGCGACCAAAGGTTGGCACACATCGTGCTTAAAGAGGACAACGGTCCCTGCCGGGCTCGATGGGGCGCTTTGACCCATTGCACCTGGAAAAGGTCCTGCCGACAAATGGCCTTCATAGTGGAGAGAGACACAAGGTGATGAAAAAGATCGAGGCGATCATCAAACCCTTCAAACTGGACGAGGTCAAAGAGGCGCTGCAGGAGGTAGGCCTCCAGGGCATCACGGTGACCGAAGCCAAGGGGTTCGGCCGCCAGAAGGGCCACACGGAACTCTATCGCGGCGCAGAATATGTGGTCGATTTCCTGCCGAAGGTGAAGGTGGAAATCGTCCTGGGCGACGATATGGTCGAAAAGGCCGTCGAAGCCATCCGCTCTGCCGCACAGACCGGCCGGATCGGCGACGGCAAGATCTTTGTATCCAATATTGAAGAGGCGGTCCGCATCCGGACAGGCGAGTCCGGCATCGACGCCATCTGACCCACCATTCCGGCGTCCGCCGGTAATCCTAATTCCGGTCCGAAAGCTCCAGAGCCAGATTTCAAGACGCTCTGTCGGACCGGAACGAAACCCAACCGTTCACACGAAAAATCAAAGGGATGGACATTATGACCACTGCCGCTGAAGTCCTGAAGGAGATTCAGGAAAAGGACGTGAAATTCGTCGATCTGCGCTTCACCGATCCGAAGGGCAAAATGCAGCACGTCACCATGGATGTTGCACTTGTCGACGAAGACATGTTCGCTGAAGGCGTTGCCTTCGACGGCTCGTCCATTGCCGGCTGGAAGGCGATCAACGAGTCCGACATGATGCTGATCCTGGATCCGGAATCCGCACACATGGATCCGTTCTTCGCACAGTCCACCATGGCGATCTTCTGCGACGTCGTCGACCCGATCACCGGCGAAGGCTACAACCGCGACCCGCGCATGACTGCCAAAAAGGCAGAGGCCTACGTCAAGTCCGGCGGTTTCGGCGACACCATCTATGTCGGTCCGGAAGCCGAATTCTTCATGTTCGACGATGTCCGCTTCAACGCCGACCCGTACAACACCGGCTTTGTCCTGGACAGCTCCGAACTGCCGTCCAACATGGGTTCCGAGTATGAGACCGGCAACCTCGGCCACCGTCCGCGCACCAAGGGCGGCTACTTCCCGGTCCCGCCGGTCGACAGCGCACAGGACATCCGTTCCGAAATGCTGTCCGTCATGGGCGAAATGGGCGTTCCGACCGAAAAGCATCACCACGAGGTGGCTGCTGCCCAGCACGAACTCGGCATGAAGTTCGACCATCTGACCCGCTGCGCCGACAACATGCAGGTCTACAAATATGTTGTGCACCAGGTCGCTCATGCCTATGGCAAGACCTCGACCTTCATGCCGAAGCCGGTTTTCGGCGACAACGGCACCGGCATGCACTGCCACCTGTCGATCTGGAACAACGGCGAGCCGACCTTTGCCGGCAACCAGTATGCTGATCTCTCCGAGACCTGCCTCTACTTCATCGGCGGCATCCTGAAGCACGCCAAGGCCCTCAACGCCTTCACCAACCCGTCCACCAACTCCTACAAGCGTCTGGTGCCGGGCTATGAGGCTCCGGTTCTTCTGGCCTACTCCTCGCGCAACCGGTCGGCCTCCTGCCGTATTCCGTTCACCGCGTCGCCGAAAGCCAAGCGCGTTGAAGTCCGCTTCCCGGATCCGACCGCGAACCCGTACCTGTGCTTCTCCGCTCTCCTGATGGCCGGCCTCGACGGCATCAAGAACAAGATCCATCCGGGCGATGCCATGGACAAGAACCTCTACGACCTTCCGCCGGAAGAACTCGCAGAGATCCCGACTGTCTGCGGCTCCCTGCGTGAAGCCCTGGAAGCTGTTGATGCGGACCGCGAATTCCTGAAAGCCGGCGGTGTCTTCGATGACGACCAGATCGACGCTTACATCGAACTGAAGATGGAAGAAGTCGAGCGTTTCGAAATGACCCCGCACCCGGTCGAGTTCGATATGTACTACTCCGTCTAAGAGCATCGCTCCTGACAGAACGGAAAACCCCGGCCATCGGCCGGGGTTTTTTTGTTGCCCCTTTTCTATTGACGCCTCGTCAAGGCACCAGCCGGAACAAAACGCACGCCGAATTAATGTTTCCATACCCGTGAAGCTGTAGACTGCCCCTTGGAGTAGCCTCCCGACACCGGAGCAGGAACTCGAAGGAAACGGTCCTTGGTGCAACCGCCAGTACGGGGTTTGCTGAAAATGACAACTCTCGAAACATCACTGACTGTGGACCGCATACCGGCAGACGCTGACACTGGTCTCCTCTTGGCGAAACCGCACCGCAACCACTGTTCAAAAAGAACACGTAGCGCTTTCGCGCCTCACGCGATCAGATGGCTGGCAATCTGTCTGGCTATCATCTGTCTCGAAGCAGCCTTGTTGAGTGCGGTCATGGCGGAGACGGCACCAAAGCCGCAAGTCGACATCCTGGTGGACGATGGCTATCCCCCCTTCAGTTTTGAGCAGGATGGGGCTCCGGCAGGGATCTACATTGAAGTTTTGAAAGCCTTGATTGAGCGACTGCCGGACTATGACATCCGCTTGCAGCCCGTGCCCTGGGACCGCGGCAAGAAAATGATGGAGACCGGTTCGGGCTTTGCTCTGGCGCCCGCATTTTTCCATGGGCATGACTGGCCATACCTCCATCCCTATTCGCTGCCGTTTTACGTGGAAACGATCCGCGTGATGTGCCAGGAACCGGTGCTTCGTGATGGGCGCAGAAGAGTATGGCCACAGGATTTCCAGAATCTGTCTGTCGGCAATGTCAAAGGGTATGACGGCTGGGGTGGCCGGGCTTTCCGCGAGATGATAGCCGACCGTAAAATCTCCTATTTTGAAGCCCCGACTTCCCGCAGCCTGATCAAGATGGGTCTCGCCGGCCGCATCGACTGTCTGCTGATGGAGGAGACGGCCTTCGACATAGAGCTGGCCAGGATCAGGAAAACCTCCAACCGCCGCGGCATGGAACTGCTCAAAGGTCCTGTCTCGAATTCAGATCCCGTCTATGTCGGATATTCACGCCCCGCGCGCGAACAGGGAAAATTCCCTTTCCGATACGATTTCATGCAAGCCTTGGACTCTCAGATCTACCTGATGCAGACCTCCGGCGAGATCAGAAAAATCATCGAAGAACATCAACTGAAATTGCAGAACTGACGGAGTTGTCTGACTTTTAGCCAGTATGATCGCGGCTCTCTTGCAACCAGTCCGCAAGGCTTGGACGTTTGCTTCGCCCTCGGCCGCGCATCGCCGGTGACGCGATCATGGCGTTCAGCACGGCTTCCTGCGTGGTTTCGGCCGATGCCTGAAAAAGCAGGTCGATCTTGCCCTCCCGCAGAATATCGCGCACGATGAGATCGCGCTGTTCGAAATGTTCGAGACGGGTCGCTGTCGAAAAGGCCAGGGCGATATCCCCGCTGCCGTTGCCGTAATAGGCGCCGAGCCGGGCCAGCCCGGCCCCAGCGCGCCTCGCCACCCGTTTCAGCTGCCGGCTTTCCAGCGGCACATCCGTGGCCAGAACGATAATGACAGATCCGCGTTCCTCCGTTTGCGCAGACGCTTTCGGTTGCGGCTTTCGACCGTCTGGCAAGACAAGATCCCCGGGTTTGCCAAAATTGGCCAGTACCAGAGCCCCCAGCGTGAAGATGCGCCCGTCCAGTTCGAACCGGCGCGAAGCCGAACCGATACCCCCCTTGAAGCCAAAAGCACTCATGCCGGTTCCGGCGCCAACGCTGCCTTGTTCAAAGTCGACGCCGGCGGCCGCCAGGGCAGCCTCCGCATCCGCTGCTGTCAAGGCGATCGCCTGAATGTCGTTCAGATAGCCGTCATTGCATTCCAGGACCACCGGGTTCACCGTCCCGGTCGATCGTCCGATCTCGGGGTTCTCGGAAATTGCGCGGCGGATCAGGGTGTTGACACCGGTGCCCACACCAAAGGTGTTGGTCAACAGGATCGGCGTTTCCAGGGTACCGAGTTCTTCGACCTGGATTAGACCCGCGCTTTTGCCGAAGCCGTTGATAACTTCCACCGACGCCACCAGCTTTTCTCGGAACAGGTTGCCAGCGTGAGGCAGCACGGCCGTGAAACCGGTGCGCAGGTTGCCCTCTTCGAGCGTTCTGTGTCCCACCGTCACACCTGCAACATCTGCAATTGTATTGGCCGGCCCAGGTGTCATGGCCCCGCACATGAGGTGACAAGATCGTGACGGGGATGAAGAGTTTACTGACATGAGGCACCTGCCGGGATGGGAATCGATTGCGCACAGCTTGGCGTCGCTTGCCCCGGCTCACAAGCGTTGCGCACCCGGCTTTCTTGTATAGCACCTGACTCCCCTGGGCGGGCCCCTGTCCCGGCCGCGGATGGCTTTGCCAAGCTCCCTTAGGCAACCCCCGGATTTGACGTTTGTCTAATCGCCTCAACAAGTCCCGGATGATATTTTCCAATGAATTGATAAAAACTTTTCCGGCAAAGCGAGTTGTCATGAAAGAGTTTAACGGCGTGAGTTCAAGCCACTACATTGCTGACGAGGATCTGGACTTTCACGGCATTGCCGAAGCGGGATTGACGATACGCAGGGGTGTCACCGTCAACCTTCACGGCATTCTTCAGGGCCCGGTCATTGTTGAGCCGGAAGCGAGCCTGACCGTTTTTGGCCTGATCGAAGGCGAGATCGACGATCGGGGCGGCAGGATCGTGGTGCACGGATTGACCGACAAGGATGCCGGCGAGAACATCACGCCTTAGGCAAGCGCACGCGCTTACACAAACCGGACACGAAAAAGCCTCCCGAAGGAGGCCATTCGTTCTCAGTTTCAGGTCCTGAAATCAATAACAGACCCGGCGATGGGCAACGACCACATATCGACCGTAATAGGGATCCCAGCGGGTGACCGGACGATAGGTACAGCGAACCGGTGCGTGGTAACGCGGGCGGGCCTGATTGGCGATGATGGCCCCGGCGGCCAGGCCGATAATGGCCCCAGCAGCAACTGCGCCGGCTCGGTTCTTGGCGTGCGCCTGGGTGGGAGCCAAGGCGACAGTTGCGGTTGCCAGAACGGCGACGGCGGAAACGGCGATTGCGAACTTGCGGAACATGTGGGGTCCTTTCGAAGTGTCAAAACGGGTTCCTCACCGCTGATAGGAAGACCCTACGTCACCTTCCCCGCATGAGCTGTGACCACAATCACGCTGGGTCACTTTCGCGCGAACGTGCTAAACAGGACGCACGGACATCGTTTTCTTGGGGAGTTATTCATGTGGGTGATCATGGCTGTATCCGTTCAACTGCTCGTCGGCCCGAACAGCTGGGCGGTTGCCGATCAGGGCACGTTTCAAAGTGAAGCAGACTGTGAAGCCGCCCTGTCGGAAGCCGTTCCACGCACCCTGTCCGATGGCATGCGATTGGCCTGGGAACAAAGCGAATTGAAATTCGTTTGCGTAAAGGTCCGTGGTTCCTGACCGGCTGGAAACATATTCGCCAATCAGCCATCCATTTGCCGGTCGCACGCCCGTTCAATCCGGCAAACATGGAGGAAAAATCATGTTGCAAGGCGCCATGATTGTCTGGTTCTCGTTGACAGCAGCCAGTCTCGCATTCGTGATTTGGGATTCGCTCTTCAACGGTGTCACCAGTTGGGTCCAGCGTCTCGCGTGGATACTTGTTGTGGCCTATACCGGCCCCGTCGGATGTTTTCTTTACCTGATGACCTGCCGGCGGCCTTTCCCCGGCGGGCATGACCAGTTCACCAACAAACCCTGGAAACAGGCAATCAACAGTGAGATGCACTGCCTGGCAGGCGACGCCACCGGCATTGTCATTGCCGCCGCCATTGTCCCGATGCTCGGGCTGACCAACGGCTGGGACAGCACATTCGAATATGCCGCCGGCTTTCTGTGCGGACTGTTTGTGTTTCAGGCTCTGATGATGCGCGCCATGTTCGACGGAGACTATTGGAAGGCGGTTCGCAAGACCTTCTTCGCCGAAACCGTGTCCATGAATTGCGTCATGGCAGGAATGCTTCCGACAATGATCCTCCTCAGTGGCCTTTGGCCCGGGTCTGAGAACCCGCTCTCAGCAGAATTCTGGTTTCGGATGAACCTGGCCTCCGTTGTGGGACTGGTGACGGCCTACCCCGTTAATTACTGGCTGGTCACAGCTCATCTGAAACATGGTTGCATGACCATGCCCGGCAAGGATACGCCCGCTCTCGGGCACCGGTCCCCGGAAATGCAGATGGAAGCCATGGGACCCCACACCCACGGCACATCGCATGGCGCCCATCGGGCCATGGAAATGGCGAAGCTGTCGCTCCCCATCCAGGTGCTTCTGATCGCCGCCTCCTTTGCCTTGCTGCTCCTTGCGGCCCTGGTAACGGATGCATTTATACCGATCCGCTTCGGCTTCGCCCCTGCAATGGGCTGATTTCCAGCGGGCTGCAATTTACAAGACCGGCTGCACGCGCTAGAGCACGTCGCCGAGGACGCCAATTGGCAAAACAGCACGGACAGGCAGGCATGAGCGAGTTCAAATCGGACTTTCTAAACGTTCTTTCAGAGCGCGGTTTCATTCATCAGATTTCAGATCCGCAAGGACTGGATGCGCTCTGCGCCAAGGAAACTGTAACCGCCTATATCGGTTTCGACTGCACCGCGCCGAGCCTGCATGCCGGTTCCCTGGTGCCGATCATGATGCTGCACTGGTTCCAGAAAACCGGGCACCGGCCGATTGCCCTCATGGGTGGCGGCACCACGCGCGTCGGCGATCCGTCCGGCAAGGATGAATCGCGCAAGATGCTCACCGAAGAGCTGATCGAGGAAAACAAGTCCGGGATCAAGAAGGTTTTCGAGAAGCTGCTCACCTTTGGTGACGGCCCGAACGATGCCCTGATGCTTGATAACGCCGACTGGCTGCTGAAGCTGAATTATGTCGATTTCCTGCGCGACATCGGCAGACATTTTTCAGTCAACCAGATGATCCAGCGGGATTCGGTCCGCCTGCGGCTGGAACGCGAACAGCATCTGTCCTTCCTGGAATTCAACTACATGCTGCTCCAGGGATACGACTATCTTGAACTCTACCGCCGTACGGGCTGCCGCCTGCAGATGGGCGGCTCCGACCAGTGGGGCAATATCCTGTCCGGAACGGATCTGGTCCGGCGTCTGTCCGAGGTCGATGCCTTTGCTCTCACTTCGCCCCTCCTGACCACCTCCTCGGGTGCAAAGATGGGTAAGACTGCGGCTGGCGCAGTCTGGCTCAACGAGGAACAGCTGTCCGCCTATGACTACTGGCAGTATTGGCGAAACACCGAGGACGCGGATGTTGAACGCTTCCTCAAACTGTTCACGGTCCTGCCCATGGACGAGATCGCCCGCCTTGCCGCGCTTCAGGGCTCGGAAATCAACGATGCGAAGAAGGTGCTGGCCACCGAAGCGACCGCGCTGATCCACGGCCGTGAAAAGGCGGAGGCTGCAGCGGAAACGGCGCGAAAGGCCTTTGAGGAGGGACAGTCCGCCGCAGGGTTGCCAACGGTTGAGATCGCCAAGGCAGAACTGGAAGCCGGCCTTGGTGTCCTCTCTGCCTTCGTCACCGCAGGCCTGTGCGCCTCAAACGGAGATGTTCGCCGCAACATCAAGGGCGGTGCGGTCAAGATCAACGACCAGGGCGAGCAAAACGACAAGCGCCAACTCACCGCCGCCGACCTGACCGATGACGGCATCATCAAACTGTCCCTGGGCAAGAAGAAACATGTCCTGCTGAAACCGGTCTAGGCCGCATTCGCCGTTCCGAGGCCAACAGGACAAGAGGTGAAGGGGCCGCAATGCGGCCCTTTTTCTTGAAACTGAAACGCAGCAGCTAGTTGGACTGGAACTCGAACATCTTGCGGAAGATACCCGGGGCGATCGCGGAGATCGGGTTGACGGACAGGACTGGGTCGGACACGGATCCTGACAACTTGTAGGTCACGCCGATCAGCCCTTCCCCGGAATTGCCTCCGAGCGCAAAACCCAGCAGGGGGATCTTGGCAAAGAAGTTGTTGAGGGCATAGATCGGCACGAAAGTGCCCGTCAGGCTCATGGTCTGCTGCGCAAGATCGACGGTTCCGCTGACTGTACCTCCGAGCGCATTGCCCCGCAGAGCGCCCCGGCTGATGGTCAACTGGTCGCCTTCACGGGCGAAGTTGATCACGAGCGTGTCGAAACTTGCGCTGCCGTTTACCTCGCGTGTGCTGGCGACAGATCCGTCCTGGTTAAACTTGGACCGGTCCCGTTCGCGGATCCGCTTGATGGCGGGATCTTCGGTAATCTGCAGCGACCGGACATTGAATTCACCAACCCAGCTGTCCTCATCCGCCATCGCAACACTGAGCGATCCGGCACCGCCCTGCATGCGCTCGTAAAGATCGAGAAAGCGCAATGTCGCTCCCGTGTCTTCAAAGCGCGCATTGGCTGTTTGGGCCCCACCCTGGTCGGCAACGACGAACTCGAATTTCGAACGTCCGTTCACCAACCCTTTCAGGTCAGCGGACATCAGTCCTTTTGCACCGGTTTCTACCTGACCGCTGAACTGGTTGATCGACTGATTGTTGAAACCGGTCACCCTGTCGATGGTCGCAGCAATCCGGGCGCCTTCGGAAAAATCACCGGCCCCTTTGCTGCCTCCGGGGTCACGCATATTGCGAACCAGACCGCGGCCGTCAAAGGACTCGCCTGTGAATATGATGTCGTAACGGCCGTCGGAAGCCTTCTGGATTTCAACTTCAACATTGTCGCCGGGACGCAGCCGGAAAGTGTCGAAGGAGGCGCTGACGAGGTCGCCCGTCTCGGACAGGTTCATGTTGCCGGCAACATTGACGCCCTCCGAGGACAACCTGAAGCCCTGGATCTTTCGGTCAGTTTCCGTCTCAACCAGCCGGAAGGACGCAGTTGCCGGAACACCCTTGGCTTTCTGCCAGCCAAGCGCCTTCAGGCGCAGATCGGTCTGTTTCAGATCGATTACGAAATCCTGTCCCTCGGCCGCCTTCGCGACGCTCAAGGTCATGGCGCCGTCCAGAAAGGCAGTCAGGTCGATGCCCTTGTCCTTCAGCTGGTTGGCCGTGACCCTGACAACGACATCCTGCCGGGCGGCAATTCCGGATTCTCCCAGCGGCACGACAAGGTCAATGTCCGCCTTCAGGCCATCCAGGATACCCCGGCCCGTGATCGCGACCTGGTCACGGTCTGCGACCAGTGAAAGGTCCGCGTTGGCCACGGTATGGCCCAGGATCGGATTTGCATCCGTGAAATCGGTCAGGTCGCCGGTTGCCTGCCAGTCGATCTTGGCGATATCGATCGTCTTTTCGAGCGGAAAACTTGCTGCAATATCGAGTTTTCCGTCTCCCTCGACCCCACCTGCCACAAGACCGGCCTTGTCGAGGATCTTGAACGGGGCACTATTGATTACGGCGCCGAGGTCAAGAGCTGCTGCCTCGATCCTCGTAGAAATCTCGGCCAGTTTCCCGTCCCGCAGTGGCAGTTTCAAAATCTTGAAGACCGCCTGCGGCACTTCTACGAGACCACCCGTGGACGCCGTCGCCTTGCCGTCCCGCGCCGTTACAGTCAGTGTCTCATCCTGGACAACAAGCGTGCCGTTGAGGCCACTGACTTCCGGCACATCGCCGACCGGCGTCACGGCCGCATCGGAAAATGTCATGTCCATGCGCATATCGTTGCCGGACCAGCCAGGATTGGGATCGCGGTGATCAAATGCCGGCGGGCGGACCGCCCCGGTAAAGGAGACCTTTTCGATCAGGCCGGCCTTGAGCCGTTCATTGACCCATTTTCGCGCCGGCGGCACGAGAGTGATCGGCCAGAGCTGCTTGGCAACGGCGACCGGGATCTGCTCGCCTTCGGCGGCCAGCGCGAGGTACGGTCCCTCAGGAGTTATCTCAAGATAAGCCACTCCATGGGCGACGGCTTTACCTGACCGGGCGGTAAACCTGTCGATGGACAGGAGCCGCTCTTGCGTATCAAAGCGCGCCCGGACCTGAATGCCGTCCATCATGTGGGGGGCTTCCGGTACGTCCGCCGATCCGAATTGCGGATTTTCAGAATCCAGAAAGATCTTCCATTCGGAACTGTTGCCCTCCACGGGAGCGATTACCCCGTTCAGGAAGATTCGCGTGTTTCCACGAATGATATGCGACTTGGTGATCTCTATATCGTTGCGCCCCTGGCGGAACAACAAAGACACCGCCGCATCGTCAAACGCGACAAGCGTTTTGCCCATCTGGAACCAGCCGTTGCGGACACGAGCAACGGCATTTGCAGTCAGAAACTTTCCGTCTGCTGTCAGCCGGCTTTCAATTTTGGCCGAGGCCGGCAGTCCAAACCCCTTGCCTTGCGCTACATTCGCATCAGGTCCCAGCAGTTCGGCCAATGTAATTCCGTTGACAACGACACCGATATTTTTTTGGTTGCCACCCTCAGGAGCACTGCGGGCCAGCTCCATACGCCAGGTCGAGACATTTCCGGTCACTTTGGCGTAAACCCTGACCGCCCTGTTCTCGTTTCGGAAGATGTCGGCATCGATGCCTTCGAAGCGCCGGAGCGATTTGCCGGACAGGTCCACGGAAGCGTTGCGGATGCGCACAAAACGTAAGGCGCGGCGGGCAAACTGGTCGTCAATGACATCGCTGACTTGATCGATCGCTTCCATGAGAGGTTCCATCTCCGGAACCTTTGCCGGGCCGCCGGGCAGCTCCACGCTGACCTCCGGGTCTTTCAGATCAAGCCAGCTAAAGTGGATATTTCCGCCAAGAAGTGCATCCCTGTCGAGCGGAGCGATCAGTTCCGGCAGACGAATCCTGACGGGAGAAGCGCCGCCAATTTCCGCCTCCACATCCGAAATCAGGACGATGATTCCATCCGGGGCGGTAAAATCTAGGCTCGCGTGGGCGACAGAAAGCTGCACCGGTCCGCGCGTTCCCTGGTGAGCCAGAAGACTGCCCAGCAGGGGGACCCGAACAGGCCCGGAAGCAAACAGCGCAACGAGCCCGGCGACCACGGAAACGAGAAGCACAGCGACCAGCCATCGCAAACGCAGACGCCTGCGTTTTTGCGGCCCGGTCTTTTCTGCAGCTCCTAATTCGCCCTTTTGTGGCAAATCCGTCAATCCAGTTCTCTGCCTGCATGCGTAAAACAGGCGTTTCGGTTTGATTCAAAACGGGACTTTGCGCTAACCCTTCGCAACCCTACGTGAGTCGCTCATCTTTTCATGATACCGCGATTGGACCAGAAAAAGCGACAGCGGCGGTTCGGGAAGCAACGCAAACCGGCATTAACGCACAAACTTTGACAGAAGGAAGGCATGATGAGCGAATTGGCCATTGGAGACAGCGCACCGGATTTTGATCTTGAAGGCAATGGTGGCGAGCGCGTTGCACTCAGTGCCCTGAAGGGAAAACCCGCCGTGGTCTATTTTTATCCCAAGGACGACACCCCGGGCTGCACCAAAGAAGCAATTGCTTTCACCGCGCTTCACAAGGATTTCGACGGTCTCGGCATCACCATCATCGGACTCTCGCCCGATACTGCGGCCAAACATGACAAGTTCACTGCCAAGCATGATCTTAATCTTCGCCTCGGAGCAGACACGGAGACAAGCACTGCGCAGGCCTATGGCGTCTGGGTGGAAAAAAACATGTATGGCAAGAAATACATGGGCGTGGAACGCTCAACCTTTCTGGTGGACGCGGACGGAAAAATCGCCCAGATCTGGCGCAAGGTGAAGGTTCCGGGCCATGCCGAAGCGGTCCTGGAGGCAGCCCGAGCCCTCTGACGACGAAGCCTGACAGGCGATCCAGGATCCATGACCATGCAATCATCTGAAGAAACCTGTCCGGCGTCCAGCCTTGTCGCCGGCGCGCGGACGATCGTGGCCTCTGACGATACGTCTGAAAAAGTCCGTCTTGCCTACACCGTGTCCAAGGCATGGTTTCAGCGCCAGCTCGCACTCGGGTCTCCTTCGAAAGACGGCCCTATGCCCGATCGGCCGGGCCGTCCATGCAAACCGGAGCTGCGGGCGCCCAGGGATATGCCCAAACGCAGCCTGACCGGCACCGCAGGCAGACTGGCGCTGATCCATTCGCTCGCGCATATCGAGCTCAACGCCGTCGATCTCACGTGGGACCTGATCGGTCGTTTTGCCGCTGTGCGCCTGCCGAGGTCCTACTATGACGACTGGGTGCGGGTCGGACTGGAAGAAGCGAAGCATTTCGCCATGCTACAGGACCGGCTTGCCAGACTTGGCGCACGTTATGGCGACCTGCCCGCCCATGACGGACTGTGGCAGGCGGCGCAGGACACCGGCCATGACCTGGCCGCCCGTCTGGCGATCATTCCCCTTGTCCTGGAAGCCCGCGGTCTCGACATCACGCCCCCGATGATCGAAAAGGCCCGTTCGATCGGCGACGAGGATACCGCCAAGTGTCTCGACATCATCTACCGGGATGAAAAGAACCACGTTGCCTTTGGCGCAAAGTGGTTCCGATTCTTGTGTGACCGCCAGGGAATCAGGCCCGAACCGGCCTTTCATGAGTATGTCAGACGTCATTTCCGCGGGGCCCTGAAGCCCCCCTTCAACGACCGCGCGCGTTCGGAAGCTGGGCTAACCCCCGGTTTTTACAAGCCTCTTGCGCCTCTCGTTGGGTAATTTGCGATACGATGAAGACGATTTATTAACCTTACCAAATTCTAATCAGACTCAGTTCTCATGCAGAATGCAGACAGTGACTGAGTGATGATGCAACAGCGCCAAGAAAAGACGCAGACCTATCAAGCCCCCCGGGCAGCCACGCAAGACGCGGCGCTCGGAATGGCGGCGAAAAAAACCACCTATACGATGCGGCCCGTGCATCTGATTTGTGGCGCCCTGGCTTGCGTGGCGACCACCCTCGCCGTTGCCGGAACAGTCGGCTACTACATGATGCGCAATGACCTGATCGCGGAAGCCAGCGCAGAGCGCACGGAACTTGTGCTGGAATACCAGAACCACATCGACCGTCTTCGGGCCGAAATCGAGACGCTGACAAGCCGGCAGATGGTCGATCGGGAAACGGTTGAGATCCAGGTCATGGACGTGCTGCGCCGTCAGCATGATCTCAGCCAACGCCATGCCATCGTCACCGATCTCGTGGCCAGGGCCGAGAGCGTTGGTATCTACCTGAGCAAAGACAAGCCGCTACCTCCTCAGAAACCGTCGCTGGATTCCCGTGGGCTGGCAGCTCTGGATGGCAATGACAGCACGGCGATTGGCGGCGAGAGCGAGTTGATCGACGAGCCGGTCAAGGCGCTCGGTCTGCGTGACGGCGCAAGCAAGAGTTTTGACCCGCTCACTATCTTGCAACAGCCCATCTCCGGTGAGGCAGGCGTGCCGGATGCGTTAAAAAAAAACTCTGAAAAGCAGGCCGCTCTCGACGCAATAAAAGCCAATATTTCCGAGATGGACGTGGAAAGCACCGCGGCCGTTGATGCAATCACTGTGGCCACCGAAAGCCGCATCGAGGAAATTCTCGGCATTACAAGTGCAATCACCCCCGGCGTAAACAAGGCCCTGCGCAAACAATCCGCGCTCGGTGGCCCGTTTCAGCCCATCACCGAAGAGAATTTTCCTGACCGGCTGGAGCGTGCCAATGCCGCGTTGACCGCCTTGCGCCGCGTGAAATTTACCGCCTTGAGACTGCCGATCAAACGGCCGATCCGAAACGGCTCGGTCTCCAGCAGCTACGGACCACGCGTCGACCCGTTTCTGGGACGTCTTGCCATGCATACCGGCATCGATTTCAAGGCCCCCTACGGCGCCCGCGTCTTTTCCTCTGCCCCGGGCACTGTGCTCAGTGCAAAGTGGAAGGGCGGCTATGGCAAAATGGTCGAGATTCGCCACGCCAACGGATTTGTGACGCGTTATGCCCATCTGAGCCGCATTCAGGTGGCTGAAGGCGATCACGTCCTGGCAGGTGATCTGATCGGCAATGTCGGTTCAACCGGTCGCTCCACCGGGCCGCATCTTCACTATGAGGTGCGCCGCCACGACAAGCCGAGCAATCCCGCGAGTTTCCTGTCCGCAGGTGAAAAGCTGGCCGAGCTCGCCCTTTAAGGGGCAAATGAAAACGGGGCCAATCGGCCCCGTTCTCTTGTTGGCATTTCCCTGCAAAGTCAGTCGATATCCTCGACCTCGACCGGGTCTCCGCCAAACACACGCTGCGCCAGCGACGCTTCCATGAACTTGTTCAGATCACCATCCAGGACATCGCCCGGCGACGTGCTTTCCACGCCGGTCCTGAGATCTTTTACAAGCTGGTAGGGTTGCAGGACGTAAGACCTGATCTGGTGCCCCCAGCCGATATCGGTCTTGGACGCCGCTTCGGCGCTCGCCGCCTCTTCCCGCTTCTTCAGCTCGGCCTCGTAAAGGCGGGCCTTCAGCATGTTCCAGGCCGTTGCCCGGTTCTTGTGCTGTGACCGCTCGGACTGACACTGAACCACGATACCTGATGGCTGGTGCGTGATGCGGACTGCCGAGTCGGTCGTGTTCACGTGCTGACCGCCGGCGCCGGACGCACGGTAGGTATCGATCCGGCAATCGCTTTCGTTAATGTCGATTTCGATGGAATCATCGATCACCGGATACACCCAGGCACTGGAGAAGCTGGTGTGCCGGCGGGCGTTGCTGTCATAGGGCGAAATTCGGACAAGACGGTGAACGCCCGACTCGGTCTTCAACCAGCCATAGGCATTTTCACCCTTGACCAGCAGGGTCGCCGATTTGATGCCGGCTTCTTCGCCATCCTGGTATTCCAGCACTTCAACCTTGAAGCCGCGCTTCTCCGCCCATCTGCGATACATGCGCAGCAGCATTGAGGCCCAGTCCTGGCTTTCGGTCCCGCCTGCGCCAGAGTGAATTTCCAGATAGGTATCGTTGCCATCGGCCTCCCCGGACAGAAGCGACTGCAACTGCAATTCGCCCACCTTGTCCTTCAGGCCCCGCAGCGCGCCCTCGGCGTCTTCGATGACGGACGTGTCGTCCTCCATCTCGCCAAGTTCGATCAGCTCGATATTGTCGGCCAGATCCTGCTCCAGCGCCCTGACACCACTGATGCCGTCATCGAGCTGCTGGCGTTCGCGCATCAGCTTTTGCGCCTTGCTGGGATCATTCCAGAGTTCCGGGTCCTCGGACAGAGCGTTCAGTTCTTCCAGACGGACAAGAGCCTGATCCCAGTCAAAGATGCCTCCTCAGCAGGCTTATGGCCTGCTTGATTTCATCGACGATCGCTTCCATCTCGGCGCGCATCGGATACCTCGCTTGTTTTCGGGATTGGGTCCGTCCGCTTTTCTCAAGCTGCCGGGCCGCAAATTGGAGCGGGACATTACCCGCGCGGGCTGTCCCTGTAAACAGATGAGGCGGCGGCCTGCAGAACAGGCCGCCGCCTCACGGATATCAGTTTGTCAGTAGAGGCCGCTGGTCCCCTGGAAGACCGCTCCGGCCGCTTCCGGGGAAACGGAAGTCGGAACACCCATCGAACTCTGGAAATCAATCACCGAGTAGCTGTCATTCGGCGCCATGCCCGGCTTGAAGGCTTCCAGAATCGCGCCTGGTGTTCCAGGCGTTGCCCGCTGCCCTGTGCCTCGATTGATGGCAATCAGCTGCAGGCCCCTGGGCACACGGAATTCGACAGGCGGTTTGTCGGCAAGGGCCTGCTTCACGAATTCCGTGAAGATCGGGGCAGCGACCTGCCCGCCCGTTGCCCCGCGCCCCATTGGCTTCGGATTGTCATAGCCGACAAAGACACCGACGGCGAGGTCGGGCGTGAAGCCCATGAACCAGGCGTCCTTTTCATCATTGGTGGTACCGGTTTTCCCGGCAACCGGACGGCCAACGGCGCGCACACGCGTGGCGGTACCACGTTGCACAACACCTTCCATCATCGATGTGATCTGATAGGCCGTCATCGGATCAAGCACTTGTTCGCGATCATCGATGAGGGTCGGTTCTCCCTGGCCGCTCCAGGAGTCCTGGGTGCAACCATCGCAAATACGGCTGTCATGTTTGTAGATCGTCCGGCCATACCTGTCCTGGATCCGGTCGATCAGGGTCGGACGGACCTTCTTGCCCCCGTTGGCAATGGTCGCATAGGCGGTAGTCAGCCGCAGGACGGTGGTTTCCCCTGCCCCCAGCGACATGGATAGAACCGGCAGCATATTGTCATAGATGCCGAACCGCTTGGCATATTCGGCCACGAGCGGCATACCCATGTCCTGTGCAAGCCGGACGGTCATGACGTTCCGCGACAATTCGATCCCGGTGCGCAAGGTCGACGGGCCGTAAAACTTGCCGCCATAGTTCTGCGGCCGCCAGGTGCCGAGCCCCGGCCCCTGGCTGATCTCAAGCGGCGCATCCATGATCACCGAAGACGGGGTATAGCCGTTGTCGAGGGCTGCGGCATAAAGGAAAGGCTTGAAGGAGGAACCCGGCTGGCGATAGGCCTGCGTGGCTCGGTTAAACTCGCTCTGTGCAAAACTGAAACCGCCGACAAGGGCCAGAACGCGACCGGTATAGGGATCCATGGCGACCAGCGCGCCGGAAACCTTCGGGATCTGACGCAGTTCGAATGTGCCGGGTGCGACGCTGCTTTCCTGAACATAGACAACGTCCCCCGGCGCCAGCACGTCGGAAACCGTGTTTGGCGCCCGGCCGTTGACCCGAGCCCATTTCATGGTCTCCAGAAAGAGCGGGCCGGACTTGCGTTCATCGGACAACTGGCCACTGACCAGTGTCTCAGGCTGAACACCGACCTTGGCCTGATCGCTGCCGCTTTCAAGAACGACGGCAAGCCGCCACTCGGGCAGATCGCTCAACGCTTCGATTTTGGCAAGATCCACGCCCCAGTCTGCGCCAAGCGTGATCCTGTCGACAGGACCGCGCCAGCTGCCACGTTGATGATCAAACTTGATCAACCCGTCCATCAGGGACTTGCGGGCAATTTTCTGCAGTTCTGGATCCAGGGTCGAGCGCACGGAAAGACCACCTTCATAGAGGCGCTTGTCACCGAAGATCTCTGCGACTTCGCGGCGGACTTCCTCGGTGAAATATTCAGCGGCAAACAGCCGGGAACCGGTTTCGCGCGGCTTGACGACGATCGGTTTCTGCTTGGCTTCCTCGCCCTCTGCCGTGGTGATGTAACCGTCGGCCATCATGCGATCGAGCACGTAGTTGCGCCGGGCAACGGCTGCTTCGGTTTTGCGGTACGGATGATAGTTGTTGGGCGCTTTCGGCAACGCGGCCAGGTAGGCGATTTCTTCTAGGCTCAGCTCATGCACCGACTTGTCGAAATAGATCAGTGACGCCGCCGCGACCCCGTAGGCGCCGAATCCGAAATAGATCTCGTTGAGATAAAGCTCGAGGATCTCGTCCTTGGTATAGGCCTGCTCGATGCGCAGCGACAGGATGGCTTCCTTCACCTTGCGCTCATAAGCTGCCGAACGGCGCCGCCGCTCCTCACTTACGAGGTCGGACAAGAGAAAGTTCTTCGCGACCTGCTGGGTGATCGTCGATGCACCCTCCGGCCGACGGCCCGACCCGTAATTCTGGACGAAGCGCACGGAGGCGCGGGCGATGCCCTCCGGGTCCACCCCGATATGCTTGTAGAAATTCTTGTCTTCCGCCGCGATGAAGGCTTCCTTCACCTGATCGGGAATGGCCTGGATCGGCAGAAACATACGGCGCTGCGTTGCATACTCCGCCATCAGGCTGCCATCTGCGGCGTGAACGCGGGTCATCACCGGCGGCTCGTAATTCTTCAGAGCGGTGTAGTCCGGCAGATCTTCGGAAAGGGTCTGCAGATACATCCAAACGCCGGCCGCAATCAGAAGCGCGAAGACCGCACCGATCCCGAACAGATAGCCAAAAAACTTCACCAAGAATTTCATACCGCGGGCTCGTCTTTCCCCGTCTTGCGAGCAAATCTGCTCTGCCACTTCCAGTTCTTAACACGGAAACCTGAACTCGGCACGTTCAGATGCCGGTCCTTGCACAAACTTATGCGTCTTCCTCTTGCAGCAATATGGCGATGCTGAGGCAAAGGCACTGCCCCCAGGCGATTCTGCGTGACGGCCAGGGACTTTTACTGCGAAGGTGTTTCCGGCTGGCGCGCCAGACGCGGCCGGAAGAACGCGTGGATCGCCTCATTCATCGCATTGGCCATGCGTTCCCGCCATTCGTCCGATATCAGCAGTTTCTCGTCGTGTTCGTTGGACAGATATCCAAGTTCCACGAGCACGGAGGGCACGTCATGCGCCTTCAGCACACGGAAACCTGCAGAACGATGAGGATTGTTGATCAGCCTGACCGCACTCTCCAGCTCACTCACCAGCGTTCGCGCAAAATAGACCGAAAACGATCGTGTTTCGCGCCGTGCCAGGTCCAGAAGGATATCGGTCACTTCCGTTGGTTCCTCGTCGAGCTCGACCCCGGCAATCACGTCGGACATGTTTTCCGATTCGGCGAGATCCTGAGCCAGCTGGTCGGAAGCCTTGTCGGAAATCGTATAAACGGTCGCGCCGCGTGCAAATTTCTGCCCCCGACGCACCGAGTCGGCATGGATCGAGATGAACAGGTCCGCTGCCAGCTCGTGGCCAATTTCAACGCGGCGCGCCAGCGACACAAACGTGTCATCGCTCCGGGTAAGTTCAACTTCATAAAGGCCGGTTTCGTCCAGCTTCTCTTTCAGAAGCAACGCGAAATCGAGCACAATCGCCTTTTCC
Source organism: Roseibium sp. (assembly GCF_965233565.1). Classification (GTDB taxonomy): domain Bacteria; phylum Pseudomonadota; class Alphaproteobacteria; order Rhizobiales; family Stappiaceae; genus Roseibium. The sequence goes on from NZ_OZ247494.1 coordinate 382,891, forward strand.
AGCGTGCCGTGAACGCCGGTTGCCCCCGTATCGATGCCGCCGTGACCGGGATCCAGAACAATCAGCGGCTTGACGCGATTCTTTTCGGCCGTCAGCCGGTCGCTCTTCGGCGCGGAATTCTGCGCCTGCGCTTCCGGCGTGCTTCTCGATGCCTCTACGAATGCTGAAAAGGCATCCGGCGAGGTCTTGACCAGATCCACAACCAGGCGCGCCGGCTGGTCGTCCACGGCAGGCAGGAAAAAAGTTTTGTCAACCTTGGCCGGACCGGAAAGGTCCATGACTATTCTCGACTTTCCGAGCGCAAACAAACCGAAGCGCCAATCGGAGACCAGTCCGCGCCCCTCCCGTCCCGCTTCGCTTGGTATGGAAAAAACGACTTCCGGAAGGTCGATGATCAGCCGGTAGGGATTGGCGAGCCCGGAAATCGCCGGGGAAACCTGACGATCCATATCAAGCACGAATCGTGTCCGGCTCTCGTCACCGGCCACGCGGGCACCGGTCACAACCGGTTTGGCCGTTTCAGCCACGGCGACGTGAGACAAGCTGCCAAACATGCAGAACAACACTGACAGGCAGATCACCAAGGCCTTTGCCAGCGACGCCTTCATGCGCAAGTCACAGCCTGTTAGCGGCTTCATTCCGTTTACCAATTCGATTCTTCCGGCCATATTGCTTGTCTACTGCCCGGTTTCGTCCCCGCAGCGCCTGTCATACGCGAACTACAACGACAGGAAAATGCCTTATCCAATTCACATTGCTTGCATTGCGACGCTCCGGATCGTAATAGTACCTTACGGATTTCGGTTCGATACCGATACCTTCCCAGATGGCGGACATGGGTACCTATCCACAACGTCATTGCATTCCAAGGCCTGCGAACGACAGGACAGAGGCCGTTCTGACGGTTGAATTGAAGGACCTGGAAGGCAGCGGACAAGGTAGCGGTATCTGTTTGAGACCGCCCCGCCTCGCGACGTAATGCCCTGAAACAGATGGCAGTTTTTCCGGCGAGGTACGCGGCGGACAAGAACGGATGACCCCTTCCGCGACCGGACGCAGCTCAGGCAATGAAGCCGAACTGCAGACCGGCTTGGTACAACGACTTAACTCAAGGGCCTGCGTTGCCCCGAAGGACCCGCGCGATGCACATGGTGATCGACATATTGCAAGGAACGGCACCAGCGGCCGCTTGCGTTGATCATACGACCGCGCCGGGCGCAGACGCCCTTTCTCATCTTAGCAAAACCAGTACGGCAGCCATCCTCCTTTCGGGCGATGCGCGTTTTGCATACGCGCCCATGAGCGCTGCCGTGGAGACGTTCAATAATGGCAAACAAAATGCTGATCGACGCGGGCCACCCGGAAGAGACCCGGGTCGTCGTCGTGCGTGGCAATCGGGTTGAAGAATTCGACTTTGAAGCAGCAAATCGGAAACAGCTGCGCGGGAATATATATCTAGCAAAAGTCACGCGGGTCGAGCCATCGCTCCAGGCCGCTTTCGTGGAATATGGCGGCAATCGCCACGGCTTCCTCGCTTTCAGCGAAATCCACCCGGACTACTACCAGATCCCGGTCGCCGACCGCGAGGCCTTGCTTGCGGCCGAAGCTGCCGATCGTCAGCGCGATGATGCTGAAGCGGAGGAAAAGCCGAAGCGCCGCCGCCGCTCGCGCGCTGCGAAAAACGAATCGACCGAGACGGTCGCCAGCGAGAAAGTTGAAGGTTCCGCCGACGAAGCTGAACAGAGTGACGCAGCAGAAGACGCTGTTGTTGCTGCAGACGCGTCGCAGACAGCCGAAACGCCGGATCCGGCGCAAGCCGACGCAAGCAGTACTGAAGACGAATCGTCTTCCGACACGCCCACCGATGAAGAAGGCCTGAGCGCTCGCGCCCCTGATGCCGACGGTGAAGAGGCGGACGTTGAAGAGGCAGGTGACGACAGCGACGAGGCGGACGCATCGTCGGATGAAGTCGAATCCGAGGGCGAGTCTGAAGAAGAAGTCGCACCGGTGCGCAGCAGAAGCCGCCGCCGCCGCCGGAAGTCCGAGGATGACGAAGACAGCGATAACGATGAAGACGCGGTCGAATCCGTCGGCGCCGAAGACGCAATGGAAGAGGTTCCTGAGCGCATCGTGCCGCCGCGCAAACAGTACAAGATCCAGGAAGTCATCAAGCGCCGCCAGATCATTCTGGTTCAGGTCGTTAAGGAAGAACGCGGCAACAAGGGTGCTGCCCTGACCACCTACCTGTCCCTGGCTGGCCGCTATTCGGTGCTGATGCCGAACACCGCCCGTGGCGGCGGCATTTCCCGAAAGATCACCCAGCCGACAGACCGCAAGCGCCTGAAAAAGATCGCTTCAGAACTGGACGTGCCGGAGGGCATGGGCGTCATCCTGCGCACCGCGGGCGCCAGCCGGACCAAGGCCGAAATCAAGCGTGATTTCGAGTACCTGATGCGGCTTTGGGAAAATGTGCGCGAACTGACGCTGAAATCCAGCGCGCCAAGTCTCGTCTACGAGGAAGGCAGCCTTGTCAAGCGCTCCATCCGTGACCTTTACAACAAGGACATCAATGAAGTCCTTGTGGCAGGTGACGAAGGTTACCGCGAGGCCAAGGACTTCATGCGCATGCTCATGCCGAGCCATGCCAAGAACGTCCAGCCTTATCGCGATCCCTCGCCTCTCTTCATCCGCTATGGCGTAGAGCCGCAGCTGGATGCCATGTTCTCGCCCCAGGTGACGTTGAAATCCGGCGGCTACATTGTCATCAACCAGACCGAGGCTCTGGTGTCGATCGACGTGAACTCGGGCAAGTCCACCCGGGAGCACAATATCGAGGACACCGCGCTGCAGACCAACCTGGAGGCGGCCGAAGAGGTCACCCGCCAGCTGCGCCTGCGCGATCTGGCCGGTCTGGTCGTGATCGACTTCATCGACATGGAGGAGTCGAAAAACAACCGGGCCGTCGAGCGTCGGCTGAAAGACTGCCTGAAGAACGACCGGGCGCGTATCCAGGTTGGCCGGATCTCACATTTCGGCCTGCTTGAAATGTCGCGTCAGCGCATCCGCACCGGCGTCCTGGAAAGCTCGACCACGCCTTGCCCGCATTGTCAGGGCACCGGCATGATCCGCTCTGTGGAGTCGGTTGCGCTGCACGTCTTGCGGTCCATTGAAGACAATCTCCTCAAGGGCGCATCGCATAACCTGATCCTGCGGACGACCACCCAGGTTGCGCTCTACATCCTGAACCAGAAACGCTCCAACCTGGTCGATCTTGAAACCCGGTTTGCGATCGAGATCGAAGTCCATGCGGACGATATGGTCAACGGTCAGCTTTATGTTCTGGAACGCGGCGCGCCGGTTGACCGCGACCGGTTCCCGGCCCCCTCGCCGACCGTACAACCCGACACGATCGAGATCATCGACGAGGAAACCGAACAGCCCGACTATCAGGAAGCCGCGTCCGAGGACGAAGGTGAAGGCGAAGGTGACGGCCGCCGGCGTCGGCGTCGGCGCAAGCGCCGCAGAGGCGGTAGCGACGGCCAGCAGGACAATGGCGACACCAAACAGGCAGCTGCCGAGGATGGTGACGCGGATGCTGAGGCACAGCCGCAGGAAGCCCGCTCTTCGGACGACGAAGCAGGTGACGACGAACCCCGCCGCAAGCGGCGTCGGGGCCGTCGGGGTGGCCGCCGTGGGCGCCGCAATGGTGAAGGTGAAGGCGAGACGCTTGCATCTGAAGCTGGCGAGGAGCAGACCGCCGAAGCTGACGGCAGCGCTGAAGCCGATGGCGAGCAACAGGTTGACGGCGAAGCTCAGGTGACGGAAGCCGAGGCCTCTGACGGTGAAGACGTCAGCGCATCTGCCCCGGTAACCGCGGAGGAAGACCCCGCGCCGGTTGAAGAAACACCCGTCGATCCGGCTGAAACGCAATCGACTGAAGAGCCGGTGGCTGCCGAGATGGACGGGGAAGCCGAAATCGCAGCCGAAAGCGATAGCGAAACCGGAACCATCGTTGTCGATACGCCGACTTCCGAACAGCCTGTTGCCAACGAAGCAGCGGAAGAAGAAGAGCCACAGCAGCCCTCCGCCCCTGCGGAACCGGTGGTGACAAGCGAAACCTCCGGTGAAGCGCAGGAAGACAAGCCGAAGCGCGGCGGATGGTGGCAACGCGGCCGCTCGTTCTTCTAGGATCTGTATCCATCAGTCAAAAAGGCGGCCAGTGGCCGCCTTTTTTCTTGCGCGGAAACAAGTGAATGGCGAGCGATGGTGATTGCGACCGGCTGGATCGAAGCCTGATCACGGGTACAAACGAACACATAAACACGGTCCGGCGAGACTGTGCTGTGTGAAACTTTGCGAAATCGCAAGGCGGAAAGCGGATCGGAAGGCTCATATGGCCTTTGAATTCGGTAAACACGTCCGCCATGGACCAAGCTTAAGGTGTGAGAATGGATATCGCGTGCATTCCCCTGACTGGACAGGTCCCAACCGATCACCTTTTGAACAAGGTGGCAGACCGGTTGGCTGATGACGGATGCCGGTTGGTCGGTGCGTTACGGGTACCGGCTGCAGACACCGAGATGGGACATTGCGACAATACGCTGCGGCTTCTGCCGGATGGCATGTCAATCCGCATCAGCCAGGATCTAGGTGCCGGCTCGTCAGCCTGCCGGTTGGATGCCGGTGCCCTTGCCGAAGCAGCAGGCATCGCCGAGACCCGTCTCACAGAGCAAGGCGCAGATCTGGTCATGTTGAACAAGTTCGGCCTGAGCGAGGCGGAAGGACGCGGTTTCCGGGCGTTGATTGCAAAGGCAATTGAAAGCGGTGTGCCGGTCCTGATCGGTCTTTCCGATACGCATCGCGCAGCATTCGAGGACTTCACAGGAGCTCCCGCCAATCTCCTGCCGGCCGATCAAGAACAGGTTTTGTCTTGGTGCCGCGATGTTGCGGGGGCCGGCCATAGATGACGGCCGACAGAAAAACCTGCCCCTTATGAGGCAGGTTGTTGCGTCAAACTGTCGAAGAACTGCCGACCGGCCGGCCAAGCGGATTATCCGGTCTGATGAGATTCGAGAAACCCGGACAACCGGTCCAATGCGTCTTTCATGTCTTCATGAGCACCGGCAAAGGAAAAACGCAGGAAATCGTGACCGTGCACAGGGTCGAAATCGACACCGGGTGTTGCCGCCACACCGGCTTCCTGAAGCATCTTCGTGGCAAAGCCCAGGCTGTCATGGCTGAAACGGCTGATATCCGCATAGATGTAGAAGGCACCGTCAACGGGAAGCAGCCGGTCCAGACCGATCCGAGGCAAGCCGGCAACCAGCAGATCCCGGTTGGCCGCGTAGACGGCCTTCACCGCTTCAAGTTCCTGAACCGCGTCCAACGCAGCCGTCGCGGCGATCTGCGAAAGCTCCGGCGGTGAAATATAGAGGCTCTGGGCGATGCGCTCCGTCGGGCGGACAAGCTGTTCAGGCAGCACCATCCAGCCAATACGCCAACCGGTCATGCAGTAGTATTTGGAGAAACTGTTGATGACGATGACATTCCGGGACGTTTCCAGAGCGGTCTTCTGCCCGCTGGCATAGTCCAGTCCATGGTAGATCTCGTCGGAAATGAACCAGATCCCGGCATCTTCACAATAGCGGACCAGATCATCCAGTGCTTCAGGGGTCATCATGGTCCCGGTCGGATTGGCTGGACTGGCCACAAGAACGCCTTTGATCGGTCCATCCGTCTGTGCCTGATCGAGATGAGCCGGTGTCAGGCTCCACCTTGTCTCTTCTCCCACCTCGATCTCAACCGGCACCAGCCCCAGCGACTTCAGAATGTTCCGGTAGGCCGGATAACCGGGCGCTGTCAGGACCACGCGATCACCCGGGTCGAAAGCCGCCAGGAAAGCCAGGTTGAACCCGGCGGACGAACCTGTGGTCGCCATGATCCGCCCGGCGGGTACCTCAACACCGTAGGTCTTCAGGTAATGCGCCGACAGTGCCTGGCGCAGCGGAGCAATCCCGAGCGCTTCCGTATACCCGAGACGGCCATGCTCCAGCGCGCTGCGGGCCGCTTCCAGGGCAATACGTGGTGCCGGGGCAGACGGCTGGCCGACTTCCATATGTACGATCTTTCGCCCTTCGGCCTCCAGTCTGGCCGCTTCTGCGAGAACATCCATGGCGATGAAAGGAGCAACGTCGCTGCGGCGGGAGGGAAGGAAGGCGTTCTTTGTCATCGGGTCCTGGCGGCAAGGCTGAAACACAGCCTCCCCTATCGCGAATTTTCCCGGCAGATGCAACGCCGTTGCTGGCTGCGACGATGTGATGACCCTATTCTTACCGGTTTGTAATACGGCCTTTCTTGACCAGGAAGTCGGGTCTCCATACCTTCGCTCACAATGTGCGCTTGCATGAGCGTGGGTTGTGGCGCACGAAGAAGTCGGAATGGAGAATTGCAACAGTGCACAGTCTTGCATCTGGACCCCACCCGTCGAAACGGGTTTCCGCCCGGAACCTGTTCCGGAAAACGCTGGCCCTCACCTGTTCTATCGCCGTTGCCCTACCGCTCCTGATCACGCCGGCGCAAGCGCAGCGCGGCAGGATTTCCCTGGTCAGGGATGCCGAGACCGAAGCGCTTTTGCGCGACTATGCCAAGCCGATTTTCAAGGTCGCCGGGATCGCCCATTCCGAACCGCAGATCATTCTGGTGAACGACAAGAGCTTCAACGCCTTCGTGCCGGACAGCCGGCGCATGTTCATCAATATCGGTGTGCTGATGGAGGCAGAGGCCCCCGGTGAGGTCATCGGCGTCATTGCGCACGAAACAGGGCATATCGCCGGCCGCCATCTGGTGAGGTTGCGCTCCGCGGCTGCCAACGCACAGATCATGTCCGTGATCGGCATGATCCTTGGTGCCGGCGCGGCTGCGGCGGGCGCCGCCTCCGGATCCGGTCAGGCGGCATCAGGCGGTGGCGCAATCGCCCTCGGCGCAGGATCTGTCGGCCGGCGTTCGCTGTTGTCTTATCAGCGCGGTGAAGAGGCCGCGGCCGACCGGGCCGCCTTGAGGTATCTCAACGCAACCGGTCAAAGCGCGCGCGGCATGCTGAAAACCTTTCAGCGTATGTCGGAACAACAGATGTTTACCCGCCAATTCGTGGACCCATACGCGCAGAGCCACCCGATGGCCCAGGACCGTTACAACGGTCTCCTGCGCGAGGCTCAGAAATCGCCGCATTTCAACAAGGCTGAGGACTATGTCCTGCAATACCGGCACGAGCTCGTCCGAGCCAAGCTGTTTGCCTTTTCCAGCCATCCATCGGCAACACTTCGGGCCTACCCGCGCAAGGACAAGAGCCCGGCGGCACAATATGCCAGGGCGATCGCAGCCATGAAGAGCCGCGGAAAGGGAGCCGTCAAGGAGATCGATGCACTGATCCGGACCCAGCCCAACAATCCCTACTATTATGAACTCAAGGGGCAGGCTCTCCTGGAAGGCGGAGATCCGAAACGCGCGATCGCACCCTTCCGCAAAGCCTTGTCCATCAAACCCAACGAGCCGCAATTCATGGTCTGGCTCGGCTATGCCCTTGTGGGCTCCAACGACAATTCCAAACTTGCGGAAGCCGAGAGCATCCTGAAAAAGGCGATCCAGCGGGACGCCAATTCAGGTGTTGCCTACAGCCAGCTTGCGATTGCACATGGCCGGCAGGGTGAGCGCGCAGAAGCAGATTTGGCCACGGCAAAGGGCCTGATGGTGACCGGTGATTTCCAGGCGGCGAAGCGTTACGCCGCCCGTGCTCAAAAAAGTTTGAAGCGCGGATCGCCCGCATGGCTTCAAGCCGACGACATTGTCGCGTACAAACCACCTAACGTGCCGAATCGCCGATAAGATCTGTGACACACAGGGCGGCGTAGACAACGAACCTTAAGAACGCTGCTCGAGGAGCCCTTGATGACCCACTCCCTTCAATCGATCCGGTCAGTCTATCCACCGGTCCTGATGCGCGTCCTGTCGCTTTGTGCGCTGCTTCTTGCCCTGGTGGCCGTACCGGCTGCTGCCCAGGAACTGAAGCGCGAGGACATCGAGAAGATCGTCCGCGAATACATTCTGGAGAACCCCGACATCATCGCCGAAGCCCTGACGGAACTCGACCGCCGTGAGCGGGAGGCCGCAGAACTTGCGCGCGTCCAGGCGCTGACTGACAGTGCCGATGTCCTGTTCAACTCGACGCGCCAGGTTGTCCTTGGCAATCCCGAAGGCTCGGTCGCATTGGTCGAGTTCTTCGACTACAACTGCGGCTACTGCAAGCGTGCCTATGGTGACATGGTCAAGCTGATCGAGGAACATCCGGACCTGAAGGTGGTTCTGAAGGAATTTCCGGTGCTCGGCCAGGGGTCGGTGGAAGCAGCCCAGGTCGCCGTCGCGGTCAACTCTGTCGCGCCCGACAAATACGGCGACTTTCACGAAGCCCTGCTCTTGAGCCGCGGACAGGCGAACAACGCCAGCGCCCTAGCAGCAGCAAAAAGTGTCGGCATTGCCGAAGATGACCTACTGGCCGCGATGAAAACCGACGAGGCCGGTCAGACGATTGAAGAAGTCTATTCTCTGGCCAACCGTCTTGGTCTGACCGGTACCCCGTCCTATGTCGTCGGGGATGAGGTTGTCATGGGTGCTGTCGGCTACGAGCAGCTCAATGAGAAGATCAAATCGCTCAAGAATTGCGAGCAGACCACCTGCTGACGAGTCCTTTTGGGACCGAAGCCTGTTGGAAACCCCTGAAGCACGATGTCAATGAGAAATCGGGGGTTTTCCTTATACGTTTGAATCCCTATAAGAAGCTTGGCCCGTTGTCCTTTCGGAGACGGGCCAAAGACCTTTGTACGCCCTGAATCGGCGGAGCAAAGAGCGCGTTTGAGCCAAAAACGTCGAACGGTGTTGCTTCTGTGAAGGACCGGAGACGAATGGGACAGACCCCATGTTTTGATGGAGCGGTCATCCCGAAAACGGCCCGCCGCGCTTCTTGCGGACCGAGTATGAGAGCCAGAACATGATGCGTAATGATAACAAGAAATTTGACACGGCCCTGATCCGCGATCTCGCCGTCCTCCTGGATGAAACCAATCTCTCCGAGATCGAACTGGAACAGGGCGACACCCGCATCCGAGTCGCACGCCAGATGTCCATCAATGCGCCGGTGAGCGTTGCCGCCCCGGCTGCAGCACCCGTTGCCGCAGCCGCACCGGCGGCCGCTCCCGCAGCCCCACCGGCTGCCGCCGCTGAACCGGCCCAGTCCGGCACCACCGTGACCTCTCCGATGGTAGGCACCGCCTATCTGTCTCCGGAACCCGGTGCAGCCGCCTTCATTCAGGTTGGCGACAAGGTGTCCGAAGGTCAGACGATCCTGATCGTCGAAGCCATGAAAACCATGAACCACATCCCCTCCACCAAGGCCGGTACCGTCAAGCAGATCCTGGTCGACGACGCCCAGCCGGTGGAATTCGGCGAACCGCTCATCATCGTCGAATAAGGAGCCGCTCAGGCCATGTTCTCCAAGATCCTTATCGCCAACCGAGGCGAGATCGCCCTGCGCATCCTGCGTGCCTGCAAGGAGCTGGGCATTTCAACGGTCGCGGTGCATTCCACCGCCGATGCCGACGCCATGCATGTCCGCCTCGCCGATGAAAGCGTCTGTATTGGGCCGCCAGCGGCCCGCGACAGCTACCTGAACATCCCCCAGCTTCTGGCCGCCTGTGAAATCACCGGCGCCGATGCGGTCCATCCGGGTTACGGCTTCCTGTCGGAAAACGCCCGCTTTGCCGAGATCCTCGAAGCGCACAACATCGAGTTCATCGGCCCGACCGCAGAGCACATCCGGGTGATGGGCGACAAGATCCAGGCCAAGCAGACCGCCAAGGATCTCGGCATTCCCGTGGTTCCAGGTTCCGATGGTGAAGTCCGGGCAACGGACGACGCCCATGCGATCGCACGCGAGATCGGCTATCCGGTTCTGGTCAAGGCAGCTGCCGGCGGCGGTGGCCGCGGCATGAAGGTTGCCCAGACCGAGGCAGAGCTGGATACGGCATTGTCGACCGCCCGGTCCGAGGCGAAGGCCGCCTTCGGCGACGACGCGCTCTACATGGAAAAATATCTCGGCAAGCCGCGCCACATCGAGATCCAGGTGCTCGGCGATGGCAAGGGCAATGCCGTTCATCTGGGCGAGCGTGACTGCTCCCTGCAGCGCCGGCACCAGAAGGTTCTGGAAGAGGCTCCTTCTCCGAGCCTCAATGCCGAACAGCGTAACCAGATTGGCGAAATTGTCGCCAGCGCAATGCGCAAGCTGAAATATCGTGGCGTCGGCACCGTCGAGTTCCTCTATGAAAACGGCGAGTTCTACTTCATCGAGATGAACACCCGCCTGCAGGTGGAGCACCCGGTGACCGAAATGATCACCGGCATTGACCTCGTCAACGAACAGATCCGCATTGCCGCCGGTGGCGACCTGGACATGACCCAGGACGACATCCGGTTCGAAGGCCATGCCATCGAGTGCCGCATCAATGCCGAAGATCCGGTCAACTTCACGCCATCACCGGGCACGATCACCTATTACCACCCACCAGGTGGTCTGGGCGTGCGCGTCGACAGTGGTGTCTATCAGGGCTACAAGATCCCGCCCTATTACGACAGCCTGATCGGCAAACTGATCGTGCATGGCCGCAACCGTGTTGAGTGCATGATGCGCCTGCGCCGCTGCCTGGATGAATTTGTCGTTGACGAAATCAAGTCCACTATTCCGCTTTTTCGCGATTTGGTGGACAATCAGGACATCGCGAACGGTCAGTACGACATTCACTGGCTGGAAAAACATCTGGCTGCCAAGTCGAGCTGACCGCGAAAGGCCAAGGGGCATATGCCCCTTGCCGCCCGGACAGTGAGGCCGAATGGCAGGTTACAAAGACGACATCGTGATGGAAATCACGCCGCAGGTTCTGTTGAAAGCCTATGCCTGCGGCCTCTTCCCCATGGCCGAATCCGCTGACGATCCCGGTCTCTTCTGGCTGGAGCCGGAACGGCGCGGCCATCTCCCGCTGGACAGTTTTCATCTGCCGCGCCGCCTGCGCCGTACCATTCGCAGCGACGTCTTCGAGATCCGGGTCAGCACGGACTTCCAGGGCATCATCGACGGCTGCGCCGAACCCATGCCCGGGCGCCAGAAAACCTGGATCAATTCGGAAATCCGCCGGCTATACGGCGAACTCTTCGACATGGGCTATTGCCACACGATCGAAGCCTGGCAGGACAATGAACTGGTCGGCGGCCTCTACGGTGTCAGCCTGAACGGGGCTTTCTTCGGCGAAAGCATGTTCACATTCCGCACCGACGCGTCCAAGGTCTGCCTTGCGCATCTGGTGGCCCGTCTGATCGTCGGCGGTTATTCCCTGCTGGACACCCAGTTTGTCACAGATCACCTCAGCAAGTTTGGCGCCCTGGAAATTCCGCAAGCGGAATACAACACAAGGCTCGCCGAGGCCCTGAAACTGGAAACGGATTTCTACGCCCTGTCGCCGCACGCCTGCGGCCAGGAAGTGCTGGACGTTCTGGACAGCTGGAAATCGCGGTAAAGCCGGATCTCGTTCCCAATGCTGTCATCCCCGCGAAAGCGGGGACTCCGGATTATTAATACGTCGTCTCGGATGTACATCGTCTCCGCCCGGCTGCCCTGTGTCCCGGCTCGTCGCTGCGCGCCGTCCGGGATGACTACTGTGGGGGGCGTTTCAACGGACCGACCATAGATCCTACGTCATTGCAGGGCTTGACCCTGCAATCCATGCCGTGACCTCGCCAACCGCAAAGCCCGTCCAGCGTGGCGCCAGAACGGCATGGATCCCATGGTCAAGCCATGGGATGACGACAAAAAAGCGACAACAAAAAGCCCCGCGTTGGCGGGGCTCCGAAACCGTCTCTCTATTCAGAAACTTCAGCTTCCCGGCGTCCAGGCCTCGTAGTCGCCGGTGACCTCGGGGCGTTTTTCCGGGGTCAGGATCGAGCCGTGCGGACGGTAGGCATCCGGGGTGCCGGTCGGATTCACCTTGTGCGCCTGCTGCCAGTGCTTGGCATGATAGGTCTCTTCGGACGGCGGCGTGTCGACCCGGTGATGCATCCAGCCGTGCCAGCCCGGAGGAATGGAAGAGGCCTCAGCAAGGCCGTTATAGATGACCCAGCGCTTCTTGCCGCCGCGTTCCTTGTAGTACTTGTTGCCGAACTCGTCTTCCCCGACAAACTCCCCCTTCCGCCAGGTGAAGAAGCGGGTTCCCATGGTCTGGCCGTTCCACCAGGTGAAGAATTCGAGCAGCAGTGTTTTCATGGCCCGTTGCAGGTCCCTTGATTGAATTCACAACGCGCCGTTGCCGACTGAGCGTAACGGGCGAATTTCGGCGGACTATGGCGCCAACAGCCGCATCTGTCCAGACCGTCCTCCTTGAAATCTTAGGGAAACAGGCGCTCTGGCGTCTTTGCCGCAGCCGAGGGCAATCACGGGCGGCTCTGGGCAGACGTCGAGCCTTTCGCTCTTTCCTACCGAATGAAGAAACCTTAGTGAACGTTGTCGCCCTTCATGGGCGCGAAGGCAGCGTTGCGAATGTGCTTTGCCGCCGCGGACTGCCGGGGTTTCGGCTTTTCCTTTTTCACCTTGGCGAAAGGATCCCGCCGCACCGGCTCTTTCTTGTCGAAAGCCGCCTCGACAGCATCTTCGACTTCCGCACGTTTTTGCGTGGCGATTCGATGATGCAAGCGGGCTCCTGCGAGCGACTGCATCTTCTCCGCCTGCTCATCCATGGTCTTCTGGATGCCATAGATGTTGTAGAAGCCGGAATGCTCGAGGATCATCGGCCGGTCATCGTTCAGGAGCCAGCGCAGACGCTTGTAGAGTGTTGAAGGCGATACCGGTTTCACCAGCACATGGTGAGCCCCTGCCCTGAGCGCCTTGTCCACGAGGGGGCGCGTACCGTGTGCGGTAACAAACAGGATCGGAACGTAGCACAGTGGTTCCATGTGCCGGTGCCTTACCAGCCGCAGGAACTGATAGCCTGAAGTGGGCGCCATGCGCCAGTCGGTCAGAATCACGTTGGGCGGTTCGGCAAGGCTGGCTTCCAGAGCCTCGTCGACCGAATCAAAGACCCGCACCCTGGCAACCTTGAAACTCAGGAGAATCGACCTGAGAATCGTTTGCATCGGCTTGCTGTCCTCAACGACAACAGCGTCGATGTCTTCCATGGCCAGGCCAAATGCAGCGTGATGCTTCATGAAATGCGGACCCTTTCCCTCACTGATCCGCATAAAACCAGACCCGGCTTAAACCCGGTTGAAATCGGCTCGCGCCATTTTCTTCAAATTTTCATAAAATTCGATCTATCCTCGTCCACAGGCTTCGTTGCCGCGTGGGCGCGCACTCCTTCGCCGGGAAAGCAAGCGCTATTTTCCTTGCAGTTCAGCGGTCCCCACTCCACTCCCCATTATCCACACGGGCACACAAGATTTTGCGTTTGCCCACAATCTCGACACTAGTGGTTGTCACTCACGCCTTGACCTTAAGAATTCATTTACATTAGTTTCCTAATCATTGCGATGTGCGTAGTCGGGAGCCCAATCGGGCGCTCCGGTCATCCAAAACCACCAGTATCCGCGTACCGCTCCGGGCCTTTTGAACCAAAGCCGGGAGACGGGTTTTTGTGTGCCGATTTTCCGGCGCATATCGTGACAAACCTGTTGATGACCACTATATATAGTGGATCGCAACACAAGATACGCTACATACAGGCTCCGAAGCCTGTACCATGCAGGGCGACATCCGGTGACGAGGCAGGCGGCAACGCCACACCGGATGAGATGCGGATCAAGACCGGTTCGGGGGAACCGGCGGGGATTAAAGGGGACTTAGAGAATGCGGATCGAGCGGCGCTATACCAAGGAAGGTCAATCGCCTTACGCAAGCATTGAATTTCGGAACGCAACCAGTGAGATCCGCAATCCGGACGGCTCCATTGTGTTCCGCCTCGAGGACATTCAGGTCCCGGCCCAGTTTTCCCAGGTCGCTTCCGATATCCTGGCGCAGAAGTATTTCCGCAAGGCAGGCGTTCCTGCAAAGCTGAAGCCGGTGGAAGAAAACACCGTTCCGTCCTGGCTGTGGCGCCACGAAGCCGATGAAGCTGCCCTCGCCGACCTGCCGGAAGACGAACGCTACGGTTCTGAAATCGATGGCCGCCAGGTCTTTGACCGTCTCGCCGGCACCTGGACCTACTGGGGCTGGAAGGGCGGCTATTTCGACAAGGAATCCGACGCCCAGGCTTTCTACGACGAACTGCGTTACATGCTGGCGACCCAGAAGGTGGCGCCGAATTCCCCGCAATGGTTCAACACCGGCCTGCACTGGGCCTATGGCATCGACGGCCCCGGTCAGGGGCACTACTATGTCGATTTCCAGACCGGCAAGCTGACCAAGTCCAAGAGCTCCTACGAGCATCCGCAGCCGCATGCCTGCTTCATCCAGTCCGTCGGCGACGATCTGGTCAATGAAGGTGGCATCATGGACCTGTGGGTCCGCGAGGCGCGCCTCTTCAAATATGGCTCCGGCACCGGCTCCAACTTCTCCCATGTGCGGTCGGAAGGCGAAAAACTCTCCGGCGGCGGCAAGTCTTCCGGCCTGATGAGCTTCCTGAAGATTGGTGACCGGGCAGCGGGCGCGATCAAGTCCGGCGGCACCACCCGCCGCGCGGCCAAGATGGTCGTGGTGGATGTCGATCACCCGGATATCGAGGAATACATCAGCTGGAAGGTCAAGGAAGAGCAGAAGGTGGCGGCGCTCGTCACCGGTTCCAAGATCTGCCAGAAGCACCTCACCGCCATCATGCGTGCCTGCGTCAATTGCGAGGCAGACAACGGCGATTGCTTTGACCCGTCCAAGAACCCGGCCCTGAAGCGCGAAATCCGCGCGGCCAAGAAGATGATGGTGCCGGAAAACTATATCCAGCGCGTCATCCAGTTCGCCAGGCAGGGTTTCACCAAGGTCGAGTTCCCGACCTACAACACGGACTGGGATTCCGAGGCCTACCTGACGGTGGCCGGCCAGAACTCCAACAACTCCGTGCGCGTCACCGACGGCTTCCTGAACGCCGTTGTCGAAGACGGCGAATGGGACCTGACCGCCCGCAAGACCGGTGGTGTCCTGAAGACCGTCAAGGCCAAGGAACTGTGGGAACAGATCGGGTATGCCGCCTGGGCCTCCGCCGATCCGGGCCTGCAATATCACAGCACCATCAACGACTGGCACACGTGCCTCGCCGACGGCGAAATCCGCGCGTCCAACCCGTGCTCGGAATACATGTTCCTCGATGACACGGCCTGTAACCTGGCATCGCTGAACCTGATGCAGTTCCGCAACGAGGACCGCTCCTTCGCCATCGACAATTACGAACATGCCGTCCGCCTGTGGACCATCGTTCTGGAAATCTCGGTGCTGATGGCGCAGTTCCCGTCCAAGGAAATTGCAGAACTGTCCTACAAGTTCCGCACTCTTGGTCTCGGCTACGCCAATATCGGCGGCCTCCTGATGACCTCCGGCATTTCCTATGACAGCGACGAAGGCCGCGCGCTCTGCGGTGCACTGACCGCTGTCATGACCGGCGTTGCCTACGCCACCTCCGCCGAAATGGCCGGTGAACTCGGCTCTTTCCCGGGCTACAAGAAAAACGCCAAGCACATGCTGCGCGTCATGCGCAACCACCGCCGCGCCGCCCATGGCGAGACGGAGGGCTATGAGGGCCTCAACACCAACCCGGTGGCGCTCGACCACGCCTCCTGCCCGGATCCGATCATCGTGGAACGGGCGAAGAAGGCCTGGGACCGTGCCCTGGAGCTCGGTGAAAAGAACGGCTACCGCAACGCCCAGTCCACCGTGATCGCGCCGACAGGCACGATCGGTCTGGTGATGGACTGCGACACGACCGGCATCGAGCCGGACTTCGCCCTGGTGAAGTTCAAGAAGCTGGCCGGCGGCGGTTACTTCAAGATCATCAACCGCGCCGTTCCCGAAGCCCTGCGTGTGCTTGGCTATGCGGAAAGCGAGATCGGCGAGATCGAGGCTTATGCGGTCGGCCACGGCTCGATCGACCAGGCACCGGGCATCAACCCGTCTGCCCTGAAAGCCAAGGGCTTCACCGACGAGAGCCTTACCAAGCTCAAGGACGGCATGAAGTCGGCCTTCGACATCAAGTTCGTCTTCAATCGCTGGACCCTCGGCGACGAGCAGATGAAGGCACTTGGCGTCTCCGACGAACAGCTGGAAGACACGGAATTCGACCTCCTGACCTTCCTGGGCTATTCCAAGGCCGAGATCGAAGCCGCCAACACCCATGTCTGTGGTGCCATGACCCTGGAAGGCGCGCCCTTCCTGAAGGAAGAACACTACCCGGTCTTCGACTGCGCCAACCCGTGTGGCCGTATCGGCAAGCGCTTCCTTTCTGTGGAAAGCCACATCCGCATGATGGCCGCGGCCCAGCCGTTCATCTCCGGCGCGATCTCCAAGACGATCAACATGCCGAACGATGCGACCGTCGAGGACTGTAAGGAAGCCTACATGCTGTCCTGGAAGCTGGCGCTCAAGGCCAATGCGCTTTATCGCGACGGCTCCAAGCTCAGCCAGCCGCTCAACGCCCAGCTCTTGGCAGATGAGGACGAAGACGAGGATGATCTCGTCGAAGACATCGCCGCCAAGCCGCAGGCCGCCAAGGCCGAGGTTGTCGCCGAACGCATCGTCGAGCGCATTGTTGAACGTGTCGTTCGCGAACAGGAGAAACTTCCCGGTCGCCGCAAGGGTTACACCCAGAAGGCCAAGATCGGCGGTCACACCGTGTTCCTCAGAACAGGCGAATATGACGACGGCCGCCTCGGCGAGATCTTCCTGGACATGAACAAGGAAGGCTCCGCCCTGCGTGCCTTCATCAACAACTTCGCCATCTCCGTCTCGCTCGGCCTGCAATATGGCGTGCCGCTGGAGGAATATGTCGACGCCTTCACCTTCACCAAGTTCGAGCCGGCCGGCATGGTCCAGGGCAACGATGCGATCAAGAACGCGACGTCGATCCTCGACTATGTCTTCCGCGAGCTGGCGGTGTCCTATCTCGGCCGCCACGACCTTGCCCACGTACCGCCGGAAGCCTTCAACGGCCCGGTCGACGCCGGCGCGGTCAAGCACATGGAAAAGGGTGCCTCCGGCGGTGTCGTCTCGCATGGTCTCGTGCGCGGCCAGACCGAGCGCTTCCGTCTCGTCTCCGGCACCGAACCGGCGGGCGAAATCACCGAAGCGGTAACCATGGAACTGGCAGGATCGGTGTCGGCGCAGACATCCGCTGTCGCCACGGCTTTTGCCCGCGGCGGCGAAGCAGCCGCCGCGGCGGTCGAAGTCACCACGGCTCCGGCCCCCGCCAAGACAGCTGCCCAGCAGATCGCCCAGGCCCGCATGAAGGGTTATGAAGGCGAAAGCTGCGCGGAATGCGGCAACTTCACCATGGTCCGCAACGGCACCTGCCTGAAATGCGACACCTGCGGCTCCACGAGCGGCTGCAGCTAAGGCTTAGTCGGGAGTTCGCCAAGGCGGGTCCCCACCCGCCACAGCGCGGCTCCCGGCGCCCAGACATGAAGAAACCCGCCCATCGGAGACGATCAGGCGGGTTCTTTTTTGAGGCCCCACCGGTATGAGCCTACGCCCTTCTCCCAAGTTGAGGGAAGAAAATCAGAACCTTACACTTGGCCAGAACGGAATGCCTGGAGGGCGAAAAATGATCACCAAGTCAATCGGAGATATCCTGGCGGGACGTCGTCTGTTCAGCATTTCCAAGGACACCTCGATCCGCGAAGCCGCCCGTGTGATGTTGGAAAACGGTGTCGGTGCCGTGGCTGTGATCGATGAAGGCAGGCTTGCCGGGATCCTGACAGAGCGGGACATCGTGTTCCGAGGCGTCGCGAAGCACCTCTCGATGGATGACGGGACTGCCGGCGACATCATGACCCCGGACCCGCTGACCGTTGACAGCGCAGACGCGGTTTCAGACGCGCCGGCTGCCAAACTGGGCGACCGTTTCCGGCATTTGCCGGTGATCGAAAGTGACAAGGTCGTCGGCATCATCTCCTTCAGGGACATCCCGGCGGAATATGTCATGATGTTTGAACGGTTTCGCGAAATGTCGGCGGCGCACTAGACCCGGAATTCTGCCTCAGGACGTCAGCACGGTATCACCAGACAAAGACCAATATGCATCGGCCTCCGCAAGGTTGGCCGGCATCCAAGCTCTGCTACCGACGGCGATCCTGTCTGCAAGCTGCCCGGGACGGCCCTTAGTCTTACGATCAGCTCAAGTCTCCTTGCGTTGACACTCAGTCGTCGGCAAGGTTTCTGACAGGGCTTTTCACGCGCCTGAAATGCGGATCAAAACACTTCCAACAATTTCAATCGATTAGTCTTCAAACTGCTTATGGACATTGCGTTTGCACAGGAGCTAAAAGCCCTGCGCGGGCCCGAAAACCTGCCGATCGCTGCGCTGGAAAGACCATAAGGGAGTTGTTGAATATGGCGGCACTGGATAATCACTTCGAAAACTGGAAGGAACAGCAATCCGCCGCCGAGCAGATGATCCCGCTGGTCGGTCACCTTTACAGGGACTACGGTATCAACATCCGGATCTTTGGCCGGCGCCTGTTGAACAACTCCGCCATCGAGATCATCAAGGCCCACCGCTACGCCCTGCAGATCACCGGCCAGGAGCTGGACGTCTCCAAGAGCCTCGACATCGTCAAGGCGATGCTTCAGATGGATCTGGCCGCGTCCCGCGTGGATCTCGGCAAGCTGTGCCACCGCTACATGGAACAGGGCGGTGACGTGTCGAGCTTCCTGGAAGAGCAGCTGGCCAGCATCAACACCGGCAAGACCTCCATTCTGCAGGAACCGCAGGACGTCGTTCTCTACGGCTTCGGCCGCATCGGCCGTCTGCTCGCCCGCATGCTGATCGAACGTGTCGGTGCCGGCAACAAAATGCGCCTGCGCGCCATTGTCGTGCGTGGTGGCAAGGATGGCGACCTCAAGAAGCGCTCCAGCCTGCTGCGGCGGGATTCCGTCCACGGCGCGTTCAGAGGCTCAATCACGGTTGACGAAGAAAAGAACGCCATCATTGCCAACGGCAACTACATCCAGGTGATCTACGCCAACTCGCCCGCCGAGGTGGATTACACCCAATACGGCATCCAGAATGCGCTGGTGGTCGACAACACGGGCATCTGGCGCGATGAAGCCGGACTTGGCCAGCACCTGAAATGCCCGGGCGCATCGAAGGTCATCCTGACCGCGCCGGGCAAGGGCGACATCAAGAACGTCGTTTATGGCGTCAATCATGGTGACATCACCGAGAGTGACGACCTCCTGAGTGCGGCCTCCTGCACCACCAACGCCATCACGCCCGTCTTGAAGGTGATCAACGACGAGTTCGGGATCGAAAACGGTCATGTGGAAACCATCCACGCCTTCACCAATGACCAGAACCTGATCGACAACTACCACAAGGGTGATCGCCGGGGCCGGTCGGCACCGTTGAACATGGTGTTGACGAGCACGGGGGCTGCCAGTGCCGTTGCCAAATGCCTGCCGGAAATGAAGGGCAAACTGACCGGCAACGCCGTGCGGGTGCCGATCCCCAATGTCTCCATGGCGATCCTGAACCTGAACCTGAAGCGCGAAACGACCGCCGAGGAAATGAACGACTACCTGCGGGGTGTGTCCGTCCGGTCCCCGATGCAGGACCAGATCGACTACACGGCCTCGACCGAGCTGGTCTCCTCCGACCTGGTCGGTTCCACCCATGCCGGTGTAGTCGACAGCCAGGCCACGATCGTCGATGGCGACCGGCTGGTTCTCTACGTCTGGTATGACAACGAGGCGGGCTACAGCACCCAGGTGATCCGCCTGATGCAGGAAGTCGCCGGCATGAAGTATCCCTCCGTTCCGGAGTGATTTTGGATCTCGGGCCGGACACACTTCTATAAAATGTGCGGCCACGTGAAGCTGTCCATGCTTCCGGTGTTCCCCAATGCAAACCCGTCCACCGGTAACGGTTGGGCGGGTTTTCTTTTGCTGCCCCTTTTCTTTCTCAAAGGCCAAGGACAAACAGCTTGCCTCCCCTAGATGTTTGGCCATATTTCCCGGATACGAAAAAACTGGTGCATCGTTTCGATTCGCGCCCCACTGACCTAGACGAACTGGAAACCCATTGAGCCGAACGTGGTTCAAAAAACGGTTGTTTTCGCAAAGGCTGCTTGCAGCGCTCCTTTGCTGTTGCCTGTTCGTCTGGACAACAGTGCCGGCGGCTTCACACACTCCCAGGTTTCTGGATACCGTTCAGGATCATCTTCAGATGATCGAAGACCACGGCCATTCGCATGGTGTTGAAATCGATCTGCTTTGGGCAATGCACGGGCACCAACATGACCTTGCGGACCACGATCACAACGCCGCCGTTCTGGTGAAGCCCGGTCCAAAACCCCTTCCTGATTTCGACAGATCTACGTGGCGGGTTCCGGTTAACAACGCCTCCTCCATTATCGCCAACCCACCGGAACGACCTCCAAGGACATGACAGAAGCCCGTTTGGGCTAAAGCAAATCTGTCAATCACTTGGAAGGATCAAATGAAACCTTTGTTCTTCGACGGGCGCAGCCGGGCGTTTGGAGCCCTGACTGTCGTGGCGTCGCTATGCCTGCTCGCATTGTCCGGCGGGCTGCAATCTGCCCTGGCTCACAATGTCACAGCGGGCGATGCAGGATACATTCAGGAAATCTGGGGGGTGCACATCATCCCGTTCATGTATCTCGGAGCCAAACACATGGTGACCGGTTACGACCACATCCTGTTTTTGCTGGGCGTTGTGTTTTTCCTCTACCGGATGAAACACGTCGCCATCTATGTGAGCATCTTTGCTGTTGGCCATTCGGTCACCATGCTGGCGGGCGTCTATTTCGGATGGAACGTCAATCCCTACATCATCGATGCCCTGATCGGGTTGTCCGTGGTTTACAAGGCCCTCGACAATCTGGGCGCCTATCAGCGCTGGTTCGGTGTCCAGCCCGACACCAAGGCTGCAACGCTTATATTCGGCCTCATCCACGGCATCGGGCTGGCCACCAAGATCCAGGACTACGAGATCGCACGTGACGGTCTCATCCCCAATCTCCTCGCCTTCAACATCGGCGTTGAAATCGGTCAGCTGCTCGCTTTGGCAGTCATACTGATCGTCATGGGGTACTGGCGCAAAACTCACAGCTTCTGGAAACACGCCTACACCGCGAATGTGGTGATGATGTCGATGGGCTTTGTGCTCATGGGTTACCAAATCACCGGATACTTCGTAACAACCTGAATTTGAAAGACAATTATCATGTACAATGCGAACAAGCCCGATCCGGACCAATTGCCGAGCTCCGCGCAACTGCTCCGTTCAACTATCCTTGCCCTTATCGCGGCAATCGTCATCCTCGTGACGGTCGTTCTCCCGGCTGAATACAATATCGATCCAACTGGGATCGGTAAGGCTATCGGCCTTGCCGAAATGGGCGAAATCAAGCAGGAACTTGCAAGAGAAGCGGAGGAAGACCGGAAAAAACATGGAGACAAGTCGAGTCTACTAAACGGGCTTCTCGGTTTCTTTGTCGGTACAGCGCACGCCCAGGAGGCCTGGCGGGACGAAATCACCTTCACGCTTGCACCGGGCGAGTACACGGAAATCAAACTCGTGATGGTGGAAGGCAACAGCGCCGAGTACGAATGGTCTACCGATGGCGGCAGGATCAACTACGACCTTCATGCGCATGGTGGCGGAAAGTCCGTTGACTACAAGAAGGGCCGCGGTGAGACTTCGGGTGAAGGCAACTTCGAAGCGCCATTTGCCGGTGACCATGGCTGGTTCTGGCGCAATCGCGACAAGGTGGATGTCACAGTGACCTTGAAGACACGCGGTGATTACAGCGAACTGAAACAAGGTCAGTAAGATCGAAGCCGGGGCCATGGCAATTTCGCCTGCGGCCCCGGCGACTCAAGGGAATTTGACGTTCGTACTCAGGCAGATTGTTAAGAAAAAAGAGACGTGTATTTTTATCCGCTTCAGCTTAGGGAAGCGAACACCCGATATCGGGCCCGATGAGGTCAGGGTTTTATCATTATCCGCCGATCTTCTGCACTTCCACGGTCGTATGTGAAACGTGATCGATCTGGTCAAGCTTCGCCTTGTATTCGGCTGCCTCCTTGGGTGCCTTTGAAGCGATCGACACGATGACGGCGTAGTGCCCGGGCCCGATCTGCCAGATGTGCAAATCGGTGATTTTTTCCGAACCGGTTTCGATCGCTTGACGCACATGTGTCTCTACATGGCCATCCTCTGGAACCCGGTCCAGCAGGACGCCGCCCGTGTCCCGGATGAGTCCCCACGACCAGCGCGAGATCACGATTGCACCAACAATCCCCATGACCGGGTCCGCCCAATACCATCCATAGGTGCGGCCTAAAAGCAAAGCGGCAATCGCAAGAACGGACGTAAGTGCATCCGCCAGGACATGCAGGTAGGCGGCCCGCAAATTGTTGTCTTGCCCATGCCCATGTCCATGATCATGGTGGTGATGGTGATGGTGATGGTGATGGTGATCGTCCCGCAGCAGCCACGCGCTCGCCAGGTTGACGATCAGGCCGACGACGGCAACCATGATGGCTTGATTGAAACTGATCGGCACCGGCTCCACGAGCCGCAACAGACTTTCCCAGCCAATCAGAAGCGCTATGAGCACCAGTACGACCGCGCTCGCAAACCCGGCGAGATCGCCAACCTTGCCCGTTCCGAAGCTGTATTGCCGGTTCTGCGCATTCTTACTTGCATAGCGATACGCCAGCACGGCAATCAACATGGCTGCTGCGTGCGTGGACATGTGCCACCCGTCCGCGATCAGCGCCATGGAGCCGAACCAGTGGCCTGCCGTGATTTCCACGACCATCATGGTCGCGGTCGGGGCAATGACAAGCCAGACCTTTCGTTCATTCCGTGCCTGGTTCGCTCCCAGGAAGACGTGATCATGCCCCAGATCTGTTGCAACACCCTCGCCCATTGCTAACTCTTTCTGCATTGTCTCGCCGGTCACTTGAGGTAAGACTTCAGGATCTGGATCATTTCTTCCGCACCCTTTTCACGAGCCGCATCATCGGCAGCGTCAACAACATGGACGCGCAGGTGTTCCTCCAGGACTTCGTTGGTGAGGCCTGTCACGGCTCCGCGAATGGACGCGATCTGCCTGAGCACTTCGGCGCATTCCACCTCCGCCTCCAGCGCTCGTTCAACGCCTTCGACCTGGCCCTTGATCCGCCTGAGACGGGCAAGCAACTTCGTTCTGTTGCGATTAATATGAGACATAAGGCACTCCGTATATAGTATAGGGGACTATACTATTTGCGATCATGTTGGCAACTATGTTGGTGTAGAAACACGCACTGTACGACATGGGGCAGTCGCGCCTCAGACCTATTCGGCATGCAGCCAAGACATGCTTAAAAACGCCGAGGAATTCGGGGCTTAGTTTTTCAAAGCCCAGAGGCCACGATGCAACTATCGAAAGAGAATATTGGACTCGTTGGCAACGGCCCTCGGCATGCGGGCGCGCGTCAGGATTTGAGAAGACCGCGTGCTCAGGTCTTCGCCTTGCGCCCCAGATAGACCGATTGCACAAACTCCCGTCCGTCCTGCAACGGGTTGGCAAAGACAACCGGTTCGGCCCAGGCGTCGGCAAAGGCGGTCTTGAGCAGGTCGGTAATCGCGGCCTCAGGCGCCTCGTCCGACCAGAGGCCGACAACACCGCCCGGTTTCAGGAAACGCTGGATCTTCGTCAGGCCACTTGTGGTGTAGAACCCGGCCGAGCCACCATGCAACAACCGGTCCGGCGTGTGGTCGATGTCGATCAGAATGGCATCGAACTGGCGTTCTGGTTCCTGCGCATCGAAACCTTCCGTCGAACCGGCCAGCGCAAAAAAATCTCCCTGAACCAGCTGGCATCTCGGGTCGTCGGCGAGCGCGGTCTTCATCGGCACGAGACCTTCCCTGTGCCAGCGGATCACCGGTTCCAGAAGATCGACCACGGTCAGCGTTGCGACCGTCTGGTGGGCCAACACAGCCTCTGCCGTGTAACCAAGGCCCAATCCCCCGACCAGGATATCCAGTTTCCCGCCGTCAAGAGCGGCCAGTCCAAGATCGGCCAGTGCCACTTCCGAGGCGGTGAACAGGCTCGACATGAGATGTTCTTCGCCCAGCAGGATTTCATAGACATCGGTCCCGAGCGACAGAATATGCCGCCGGCGCAGAGACACCGCGCCAATCGGGGTCGGGGCGTAATCGAGTTCTTCAAACATTGCACTCATAAGCGCACCATGAGGGGTTTGGAGCATTTTGCCAACTAAATGGTCCAGCGCTCCACCGAAACGACTGGCCATGGCAGGCATGTGTCGCTCAGAATATGTCTCAACCTCGACAGACAGCTTCCGAACCTTCCTGCACTGCGCAAAACTATGCCGCCTCTCACACCAAACGACTTAAGCGCTCGACACGGCAAACGCCCGTAAACCGGATCCAAATCTTCCGCCGAAAGTCTCATATGGCTCAGGCGTTTATTTGTCGCTGCCAATTGCCTCCGGGCACAAGGCAGCGATACCCTGTCTGCAGACCCGATTGCAGATGAAACGGATCGAACCGGACCGAGATGACCCCAGACAGTCTTTATGTGTTTGCCCTTATCGGCGTCGCCGGTGTGCTGATGGCCAGCAACCGGGTCCGTTACGATCTGGTGGCCCTCATGGTTGTCGTGGCCCTGGTGCTTGGTAATATCCTGACGGTCGGCGAAGCGCTCTCCGGCTTCGGCAGTTCCGTCGTCATCCTGGTTGCCTGCCTTCTGGTCGTTGGCGAAATGCTGGAGCGCACCGGTGTTGCCCGTTTTGTCGGCGACCTGATCCTGAAAAAGGGCGGCAGCAACGAAACCCGCCTGTTGGTGCTGCTGATGGTCAGCTCCGGCATTCTCGGCAGTGTCATGAGTTCAACGGCGGTGGTCGCCATCTTCATTCCGATCGTTCTGAAGATTGCGGCCGATACAGGCCTCAACAAGTCGCGCCTGTTGCTGCCGATGTCCTACGCCGCCCTGATCAGCGGCATGCTGACCCTGATTGCAACAACGCCAAACCTCGTGGTCAGCGACGAGCTGGTGGCCCAGGGCTATCAGGCGCTCGGCTTTTTCTCCTTCTTCCCGATCGGGCTTCTGATCCTGGCCGTCACGATCGTCTACATGCTGTTCTGGGGTCAGGCCCTGCTCGGATCCCGTGCACCGCAAGCCCCAACGAAAAAACGTCGCCCTGCCCGCACGGCCGCCGACATGTGGCAGGCGTTCCAGCTGCAGGGTGAGGTCAACGACTTCTGGATCGGTGGCCCGGTATCCCTGGAAGAAATCCGCGACTTGAAAGCCAGAGGTGTGAAGTTCGTGGCGCGGCGCCGCCGCGACCGTAACCGCCAACGGGAGACGGTTCTGTTCAAGGATGGCATGGAGCTTCAGCGCGACGATCTTATCCTGGTCAATGGACCGCTCGAAATTCTTGACGACATGGCCTCCCGTCCCGATTTCACCCGCCGGTCGGCCACCGGCGTCCGCGCCGAAGACTGGCGCGATGCCCTCGGGCTTGCCGATGTCATGGTCCACCCGGAAGCCTCGGTGATCGGTAATGCGGGCAGCGACGCGCTCGGCCCGGACTATCAGGAACTGCAGACACTCGCCATTTTGCGCAGTGGTGCCCCCGTGGAAGACCTTGCGGATGTGCGCCTGCAGGCGAGCGACCGGCTGCTGGTGCTCGGGCCCTGGGACGAACTCGACGACCTCATCAGCCAGCAGGACGATTTTGTGCTCCTTTCCTATCCCAAGGAACGCGAGGACACGGTGCCGATGCTGTCGAAATTCTCCGTCGCCATTGCCATTCTTGTCGGCATGGTGGTGCTCAGCGCATTCAACATCGTTCCGGTGACCATTGCGGTGCTGTTGGCAGCCCTTGCCGCCGTCCTGTTCCGGACCATGCCCACGGAAACGGCTTACCGGTCCATCAGCCTGTCGACCCTGGTTCTGATTGCCGGCATGCTGCCTCTGGCCAATGCCCTGGAACAGACCGGCGGTTCGGCGCTGATCGTCGAGCAATTGCTCCATCTGGTCGGCGGAGCCAATCCGCGTGTCATGATGGGAGCCCTATTCCTCTTGACCGCCGCGCTCGGCCTGGTTCTGTCCAACACGGCCTCGGCCGTTCTCGTGGCGCCGATTGCCATCACGGCGGCCGAAGCCCTCGGTGTCTCGCCCTACCCGCTGGCCATCACCGTCCTGATCGCCGCTTCTGCAGCTTTTTCAACGCCGGTCTCAACGCCCGTTGTCACACTGGTGGTGACACCGGGCAATTATGTCTTCTCCGACTTCCTGAAACTAGGTGTCCCGCTGACGCTGCTGGTGGGGCTGACGACGGTTCTGGTGACGCCGCTGCTGTTTCCGTTTTGACGGGCTGCAGCACTGCGAGGAACGGCAGTTCGATGCTAAAGCGCGATCCGACCCCTGACTGAGAACACCCCAAGCACATCGCTGGTCGGGTCCGCCGCCGGATCAAGGATCACTTGCACATCCGGCGACAGGGCGAATTGCGGCGTCAGCTGCATCCGGTAGAAGGCTTCAAAGGCGTATTGATTGTCGAGCGCGGAATTCCACGGATCCCCCCAGCTCAAGCTGGCGCCGATGACATCGTCGTCATATCCAAAGACACCTTCGAACCCGGCCCCGATGCTGGCGAATTGTTTCAGCGTGGTGGCGCCGCCATTGGAATAGCCATAGCGGGCAAAGGGCACGATGGTGCCGAACCCTTTCTGGGCGGAGGCGGTAAAGCCCCAGCCTTCCGGACGGCCGATCTTCGCGCGGGCGTCGGAATGCCAGAGCGTTAGGTGATAATCATCATTGCCGGGACGAAAGTCCTTTCCCGGCTCCAGGCCCAAGACGAAGTCAGGCGCCCAGCCGACCTCGCCGATGGAAAAAAGCTCACCATCCTCGAACAGCGTGTCGAAGCCGGGCCGGATCGGCGATCCGTTGGCATCGAACACACCGGCTGCCAGATAACCGCCATTGGTCAGGCGGGCGCCGCCGCCCAGCCCGAGGGCGGATGGAGGGAACGGGATCGTGGGATTGAAGTTTTGCGGCTGACCAAGGAAGGCCACGCGCGGGCTTTTGTATTTGTAATAGTCGAACACGGTGAAGGGCGCGATCTTGCCGAACCGCAGCAGCACCCGGTCTCTTATCAGATGCTGCTCGTACCAGAGCTGCGACAGGGATGGATCCTGCTCACCATAGCCGATCGCACCCGACCAGATCGATCCGGCGACCGGAGCCGTCGATTGCGGCACTCTGGAGTTCAACACCTTGAACCGGCTTTCGAACTTGCCGCCGATCAGGCCTTTTGGGCCGGTGCCGTTTCGTCCGAACAGTTCCCAGGTAAAATCGAATTCCGCTTGAGCGCCCGAGCCGGTTTTCCACTGGTTGGCGCTCGAGGCGGCCTGGAGAACCTGCGTGTAAGCAAT
Organism: Roseibium sp.; assembly: GCF_965233565.1. GTDB lineage: Bacteria > Pseudomonadota > Alphaproteobacteria > Rhizobiales > Stappiaceae > Roseibium. The sequence continues at coordinate 410,592 of NZ_OZ247494.1, forward strand.
GGAAAACTTGAACCCGGCGGCATCTTCGAGGCTCTTCTTGAAAGCCCCCCACCGCTCCATGAAGGATTGTGAGACCGGCGGATCAAGCCGGCTTTCCTTAGGTGCGTTGGCGCGTTCAATGATGTTCGGGATGTCGTCGGCACTGCGAAAGCCGTTTTCGTCAAGACTGGCGTCACCGGCAAAAACGGTCCCGTTGCCAATCCTTGCAAGACTTCCGAACAGCAGAAGCAACACCGCAAGTGCGCACATGCGGCAATGACGACCTGAAACATGGCCAGGCGTCCTCATAGGCTCAATTGGCCGCAAAGACGCCGGCAAGCGTGACCTCTTCGCCACCATCGGCACTCCAGGCCAGGTCCTGTTCCAGCATCTCGCTGTAGCTCAACCCATCGCGCCAGACGCTTTTCAGAGCGTTGATGCTGGTGATGAGATCATAGCGCTCAATCGCGCGCAGGCCGGCCGCCGGAACGAATTCGACACCCGCTTCATGGGAAAAACGAAGAGCGGCGACTTCATCGGCAAGCAGGATTGTCAGGTCCTCCCCCGGGGCAAGCATGCCAGTGACCGTGGTCTGCATTTCCGCGCCAAGATCCAGGAGCCAGGCCCTGGACCATTGATGATAGGGCTGACCGGGTTTTGCATCATAGACCCTGGCCGTGATCAGGCCGTCTGCGCGGGCAGCCAGCTCTGCCTCGAATACCATCTTGGCTTCCGGCACTTTCTTGAACAGCATGGCCCAGAGCAAAGGATTACCGCAGGCCTGGGCAGGTAATGATCCGATCAGCAGAAAGAGTGACACGAACAGAATGCGCATGCTTATCCTCCCTTCCCAAAGTGAGCCTTCTCAGCGACTGACCGATCCGGCTCCTGTTGCCTATTCTTCGGTGCTGTCATGGGTGACCTCACCGCCCATCAGGGTATAGATCACGTCAACCTCGTGGATCCTGCTCGGAGCGATGTCGTAAAGGTTCTCAGACAACACGACGAGATCGGCCTTTTTGCCGACTTCCAGGCTGCCAACTTCGTGATCGCGTCCCATGCCGTAAGCGGCATTGATCGTGTTGGCCCGGATCGCTGTGTCAACGGAGACGCGCGCCTCTTCACCACCTAAAGGCGGGACATCATCGCGACCCGGCAATTGCCGCATGACGGCCGTCCGGATCGAGACCAGCGGACGCATTTCTGAAATGTAGCCAGCAGCGGGCCAATCACTGCCAAGAGAAACATTACCGCCCGCATCAGCGATCGCTTTCATGGGATACATGCTGTGCGCGCGGTCCTCGCCGAGGCGTGTAACACTGACGTTTTGCAGAACTGGATCAAAGCTCATCCATGCGCCGCTCGAATCCCAGGTTACCCCCAATTCCCCAAATCGAGAATGGTCATCCGGGTGCACTAGCGTGGCATGGCTGATCACATTGCGTCGCTCTCGCGGAGGATTTTCTGCGATTGCGAGCTCAACAGCATCAAGCACGCGGCGCACTGCCATATCCCCGAAACAGTGGCAAATGACATTGAACCCGGCAGCATCCGCCCGTTTGACCGCGTCGTTTAATATGTCGAACGGTATGATCGGGTCGGGATCGGCGTCAGGGTTGTCAGCGTAAGGAGAGGTATAAAGAGCACTGTAACCGTCGTCGTCACCATCCATATTGATCTTTAAACTCCGGGCCGTCACCAATTCGGTGTCGAATTGATCGTTGAGCGCCTGAAGCGCTGCAACTGGGTCGACGTCCGGATCGTTCCAGTAAAATGCCCCTTGCAACCGCAACGGCATTTTCCCGGCCTTTTCGAGATCAACAAATATCTTAAAGCCTTCTTCAGCCCCGAGTCCCTGGACACCATAGTCATGGACCGTCGTAATACCGGCCTCAGAGAATTTGGGCAGCCACTCGGCAACCCCCTCTGCTGCATAGTCGTAGTTCAGATCAATGAGCTTGGACAGGACCTGCAACTGCGCTGGCACTTCAACGATCCAGCCTTTCGGATTGCCATCTTCATCGCGATCGAAATACGAAAAACCAGGTACTGTTTCGGGTGTGTCCGCATCGATCCCTGCAACTTCCAATGCCATTGTATTGGCCCAGGCGGCGTGGCCGGTCACGGCCCACAGGTAGATTGGCCTGTCGGCATCGATTGCGTCGAGCATTGCTGCTGTTGGAAAGTCATCTCCCCAAATGTGGGTGCGAACTCCGTAGCCATGAATCAGGGGCAAGTCGGGATTGGCCTCTACATGGGCTCGAAGACGCTCCAGGAGCTCGTTCGGATCATCCGTCTGAAGATCGATGCCGCGCATGATCAGGGCACCAGCAGTCGGATGAATATGCCCCTCGACGAAGCCAGGCAAAACCATTTTGCCCTCAAGATCAATCACCTCCGTGCCCAGACCGATCACGTCACCAAGTCCGGCCGCATCACCGACATAGACGATCTCGTCGCCTTCAATTGCAATGGCCTCGGCGACCGTTCCGTTTTCATCCATCGTGTGGATCTGGCCGTTGATCAGGGCCAGGTCGGTCGAAGGATTGGCACGGGGGTTTTGAGCAAAGGCTGCTGTCGACACTCCCAACAACAGTACACTTGTGAGCGCAACCAATTTTCCAACACGCATGCCCTGCCCTCCCAGACCGACTTCGAACCGCGCAACGTTACTAAATAACGTTGCGTCCATAGACACTTAAGGACTGAGAAGGTTCCACATAAACGTGTCGCTGTCAGCGCGTAAATTTAACTAAGTCAATCGTCGCTCTTTCCAGAACGCAGGCCAGGACCGGTTACTGCGCGGCTTTTTTCTGCGTGTCGTAGGCGTGGATCCGCGAAAAGACGACGTAGTAGATATAGATGTTCTTGACGTATTTGACCGGCTCGGCCCCCGCCGCCTTCAGCACCTGCCACTCGACTTCCCCGAACCAGCTGTTCGGGTCCTTTGCCAGCTTGCGCACACGGGCGACCCGGTTCGGACCAGCGTTGTAGGAGGCCAGCACGAACAGAATACGATTGAGTTCGGAAATCGCGGGATCGTCGAAATAGGTGTCCGCGACATAGCGGTTGTATTTGGCCCCTGCCTCGATGTTGCCCTCCAGCTGCCGGTAATTCCTGATGCCGACACTTTTGTCGGTTGCCGTTGACGGCAGGAGCTGCATGATGCCGACCGCGCCAACGCGGCTCTTGGCGTTGTTGTCGAATCGCGATTCCTGAAACGCCTGCGCCGCCAGCAGCATCGGGTCGATTTCGTATTTGGTGCCGATCTTTTCGAACAGCGTGACCAGCTCGTCCAGCCTGGCCTGGTAGGCGTCCGCCTTGGCGTTGACGATCCTGGTAGCGTCCCTGGAATAGCGATTGGCCAGAATATTGCCGAGCGTGGTGCCGATGCGTGTCTCGGCCACAAAGGCATTGAGTGTTTTGGCAAGCTCAGGGCTGTCCTTCCGGAACGCCCAGGCAAGCTGCCCGTCTTCCCGCAAGGCAACGTCGCGCTGAATGTTCAGATCCTTGAAAACCGGCAGCCAGAGATCTGCCTTGTATTCATCAACGACTGTTGCCGGAATGACCCCGGCGGCAACCATTTCCAGCAGGTCCTCGTCTTCGAATATCTCGTTGGCAGGCAGAATGCTGACCGGCGTCAGCCCTTGTTCTTCAAGGCGCGCATTCAGCGCTGTCAAACTCTCGAAATAGCTGGACGACGCCCGCGCCTGGATCTCAAGTCCTGCAAGGTCCTTCTCTGTGGCGAGACTGTCGGTTTGCGGGCCGGTCACAACGACTTCGCGAACGTTGCCGCGTATGGGCATGCTGAAGTCGACCAGGCTTGCGCGCTGTTCGGTTATCGTGAGGTCAGCCGCCGCAATGTCTCCAATTCCCTCAATCAGTCCGCTCAGCAAGGCATCGCGCCGCGTCGGCAGCAACACCACGCGAACCTTGTCCGCTTCCTTGGTGACACCCTTGTTGAGATGGTTTTCGAACAGCCGCAGATACTCTGCAGCCAGCCCTTTCTCCTGCCCCTTTTCAAGATAGTAGTCCGTGACCGAATACGGGATCAGAACGCGCACGATCTTATCGCGCTTCATCTCATCGTAATCGCCCAAAAAGGGTTCGATGACGGCGCGCTCCAAAGAGCTCGCGTTTTCCTGCGCAGCAAGGGGCAGACAGGACGTTAAAACGGCACACAGGACAATCAGGAACCGCTTCATCTTCAGGTGTTCTCCCTTTCCCTCGTGACGGCGAAACCGGCGGTCCGATCCTCGATCATTTTGGTTTTGTATTCTTGGGCAAGCGGCAGGGTTTTGCGTCCTCATCGATGGCGCGCGAGCCTGTGAAGATGTGACCGATCAGGTTGAGCGGTGTTGCCAGCACTTCTCCGACAGCACGGCCAGGCCCTGCGTCATGGACAGTCAGTTTCGGAGCCTTCAATGTTCCACCAAGGTCAAAGGGCGATACGATTTCGACAAGCTGCTTGCGCTTGGCGCGGGGCACGAAGGAAAGGTTGAGCGCCCCCGACCTGAAATTGACACTGCCTGCCCCGACCACCTGCACATTCGGCGTTTCCACGATCAGGGACTTGCCGGAGGCGGACCCGTTCCTGAAGTGTAGCGGCAGCACTGCGCAGACAAGTTTTGTGGTTCCATCCGCATTTCCGGTGACCAGCCAGGTGAAGACGCTGAGACCTGCAAGATCGAGCATTCTGTTGGGCAAGGTTCCGCCCCAGAGCGATGCCGTCAGGTTGCCGGAGAGCGACTTCAAGAACGCCGTCTCCGACGACGCTGTGCCGGTGACATCGAAACTTGCGTAGACCGTGCTGGAAATCGGTGATGACAGACCGAGTTCGGCCATCAGGCTCTTCAGCGGAAACTTTTCCATGCGGCCATGGGCCGTGGCAATCTCCGGCGAACTGCCCAGATCAACGCCAAAGTCACCCCGAACAGTCCCGCCCAGGAAGGTCATCCTGAGCTTGTTTACCTTCAGATTGTCCTGCTCATAAGTCACATGGCCGGTGAGGTTTCCGGCCTTCTTGCGCCCCGCAACGATTTCCTTGACCGCAACCTCAAGGTCCGCCGTCAGTACCGATTGCAGCTCGTCTCGCAGCTCTAATGTGGTGTCGTCCGGTCCTAGGACCTCTCGCGTGAACTCGACAACCTTTGCAACATCGGTCAGGTCCATTTTGGCAGACGAAATGCCGCCGCCAAGCGCCAGCGAACGGGTGCCCGGCGGCGCCGAAAGGGTCAACGCGGCCTCGATCTCCGTCGCGCCGGATGTCAAGGCACCGTCAAGTCTGGCTCCCTCGGCCGTAACGGCAACACTTCCGAGGAAGGCCATGGTTGGGAACGAGCCATGCGGGGCACCAAGAGCCTCAAGGACATCCGCCGGATTTGGCATGGTCAGGTCCGTTGAAAACCGAAGTTCGTCGATGACGCGAAATTCCGGAATGGCAAGCTGAAAGCCGAGCGTCAGAAGATCGCTCGCCTCGACGGCCCCCGTCAGCTCCTCCAGGCCGAAGGTCCCGGAGGCGTTGTTGAGCGCAACATTGCCGGCGACAAAGCCCAGTTCAGGCACTGAGGCAGCCGGGCGCCCGAGAAGCAGTGCGGTTGGAAACCGGTAGCTGCCTTTCAGGTCGAGGCCAGAAAAGGCAATCAGGTCGCTCATCTGACCGCGCAGCGTCATATAGGGTGCGTCCAGCGGACCGTCCCGGATCACGAGGTCTTCCAGGCCCACGGTATTGTCCGGGTGTTTCACGACACGGCCGACCGAAATCGGCCCGATCTCGTCAAAATCAAGCAGGACCGCATCCGTCCGGATCAGCACATCATCCACCGTCAACGCGTTCAACGGCCCACTGACGCTGCCCTCAAGGGCCTCGATATTGACGGCAAAACGATTGTCCGATGTCACGACGGGGGGAGACAGGGCGGAATTGAAATGCAAATCGACTTCAGGGGTCGTCAGACTTCGGCTGACCGCCCCGGTGATCTTCACCCGGTCCCTGATTTCGTTTTCAAAATCCATCTCGATCCCGGAAAGGCTGAGCTGATCAAGGGGACCAGCAAAATCAGCAGTCAAGGTGCCATGACCGGCAAGGTCGCTTTCAAGGCCAAGTGAAGCCAGGAGGGTCTTGATCGATGCGGAACTGGACGCAAGTTCTCCGTCCAAACCTGCTATTTCCGATGACGTGTCCACAGCCCCCGAGATCCTGCTTTCCAGGCCTGGTATCGTCAGGGTCAGGTCGAAAGGGCCGCGATAGGCCTCTTGTGCGATTTTTGAACTGGGAAAACTGCCTGACACCTGAAAGGGCGTTCCGTTGTAACTGGCATCCAGAACCAGATCGACCTGTTTGCTTTCAGGATCTCCGACTGACCGGAGCGTGTTGATCACCAGGGTCTCGTTCCATCCATCTTCATCATCCACAAGGCTGACGGTGACATCACTCAGGTCAAAATTGTCCAGGACGGCGCTGTTGATGATCTGGGAGGGCAACCTGGCATAGGAAGGTGTCCCGGCAGAATCCGCGCGCATTGCCCCTGCCCGAATGACAAGATCCGCGCCACTCATTTCGTAGTTGGATATGCTGGAGAAGTTTCCGGTCAAAAGGCGGTAGCCCGCATCGAAACGGACCTTTTCGAACACCCGGGCCTTGCCGCCCTCTGATCCGGACGATCGCTCCACATAGGCGTCTTCGATCTGAACCTTGATCTGGTGTCCAAGTGTTATTTCGACCGGACCACGAACCTCGACCTGCCGTGACAGGACCGTTCCGACGGCCTGTGCCGCAAGAGATTGTCTGAGCGACAGAAAAGCACCTGAATAAAGGACAGCATAAAGAAACGAACCACCTGTCAGGCCAGCGACCGCACACACCAGCAGTGCAATCCGGAGCCTGTTCCAGATACGGCGCGGTTTCTGCGCTGGTGATCGGGGCATGGATCGATCCCTTTGCCTGTGGGAGCTGACAGGATCATAACCTCAGGCCGGCACGATCCACCAAGGCAAAGTCTCAGACAATATGCCGAACGAGTTGAATAGCGGCAGTCAGCTACAGTCGATAGACGTCTATTTCCTGGCTTCGACCGCGCAGCTTGATCTGACCGACATGTCCCAGGACAGACAACACGTCCTTGTTTTCCCGTTCGTTTTCGGCTGCCGCTGCCGCAATCAGCGCCGAGCTTGCAAGCAGGCGGCATCCCACCTTCCGCGTCGCACCTTCCAGTCGGCTTGCCACGTTCACCGTATCGCCCAGAACCGAGAATTCCAGCCGGGTCTTGCTGCCGACATTGCCGACGACAACCGGTCCATAATGCGCACCGATTGCAAGATCCAGATCTCTGGCCTGCTCCGGGGCGTCACTCTCTTTCCAGCGCTCGAAAGCTTTTACCATCTCGGTGATCGCAGCCAGCGCGTTGGAGGCATCCCGGCCGGACGGCTCCGGTGTACCGAAGGTCGCCATGAGGCCATCGCCGATAAACTTGTCCAGTGTGCCATTGTGACGGAAGACGATATCGGCCAGAAGCCCGTGAACGTCGCGCAGCAGCTCGATGGTCTCCCCTGGAGAGTGCTTCTCCGACCAGGTCGTGAAAGCTACCAGATCGGCAAAGACAACTGCGGCGTTCTGTTCGCTCGGCCGGGAGAACGGATCGGTCCTTTCTGCCAGCATCTGTGCCGTTTTTCTCGGGAAATATCGCGCAAGATTTTCTCGTTCGCGCGCCAGTGTTGCCTGGCGCTGTGCGATCCTTCTCGATCGCCGCACAGCCAGCGCCAGAAGACAGGCGACAATCAGGAGAACGGCAATTTCCTGGGCCCGTTCGCCCAGATCGATGAAGGTCGGCTCGGACACCAATGCCATGGCGGTGTCGAATGTATATTCGCCGCTGTGCTGATAGATCGTGTCCGGCAGGTTGAACAGCCAGCCGACGCCAACAGCCCAGCAGATCGCGCCGGAGAGACCGCCCCACAGGACAAGTTTGGGCTGGTAGACATAGGCAAGCCCAGCCAGCAACACGAAGAAATAGATGAAGGAGCCGTAGCGCAACGAGAACTGCGGAGCATAGTCGAATGGCACAAGCGGGTTCGGATAGACCAGGGTGAAGCTGAGCAATGCAAAATCGGCAAAGACAAACAGGTACTGATGCCAGGGACGGCCCCACTCGGATCTGGCCACATGCCAGGCCGTCCAGCCCAGTCCCACGAAAGTCAGCAGAAGCAGATAGGTGAAAAGAGGTGCCGGCCAGGGCGAAAGAACCGTCACGAGCAAGGCAATGAAGGCCAGCGCGATCGTGCGTCCGATCATGGCGGTTTTCTGAGCCGCGAGTTCTTCCGACCTCAGCGAATGCAGGTTGTCCACCAGATCGGTTTCTGCTTTGTCGCCCGCCACTTGCGCATCCCGCCTCTGCCCCGTTGGCGCGCACTATAGGCCAAACGATGTGGGATTGTCGTGCCACCTTGGTATGACGATCCCCGCAAAGGCTTTGACCCGCGGCTGAACGGGGCTTAAACGGTCAGACGTTTCCTGTTCGGCCTTGCCCGATTGGCCTTCCTTCTGGAGAGAGCGACACATTCATGATTTTTGCTCTCACCATCGCCCTCAGCTATGTGCTTACAAATATCGACGGCCTGTTTGCCTTTTTTGCCATCGCGGTCTCGGGCAGACACCGGCAGGCAATTGCCGGTTTTCTGGCCGCACAGGCCATCGTCACCGGGGGGGCCTATGCAACAGGCGCCGGGGTCACCTTCTTCAGCCCCCACCTCATCGGTTATCTCGGCGTGGTGCCGCTCGGCCTCGGCCTTTGGGAGTTGCGAAAAAACTATCGCGCTCAGGAAGCCAATGTCGTTTTAACCGGCGAAGGTCACTCGGTCTTGAGCAGCATGACGCTGTTTCTGGCGCTGAGCACCGACACATTTGTGCTGATGGCGGCGTTTATTGCAGATTCCAGTCCCGGCTATGACCGGTTCATTCTTGTCGGGGCATCGCTCGCGGTCGCCAGCCTGTTGCTGGCAGGCACTCTGTTGGCGGCAAGTCTCAAGGATAACAGGACCGTTCAGCGCTTCTTCGAGAGACTGTCCCCTTTCGTGATGATCGCGGCCGGCATCTACATTCTGCTGGACACGGCAACGGATCAGCTCTGAGCAGTCACTAAACCCGCTGATCAAGCAAAGTTCGGAGATCCGGCTTGGACCGGTGGCGGCGGTCCATCGGGATCTCGTCCACGACACTGATCTCGAAACGGCCGATCGATCCGGCGCGACTTTGCCAGTCGGGCAAATGGCTTGCATCTCCGCAGAGGAACAGGACCGGCTCACCGGCATCATCGACCGCAAAGGCGGCCCCGGTGACGCCGGGCCAAAGCCGCGCGGCGGTTTCAACGGAAAAGGCAAAAAGACCGTCCTTTGCGGCGCCGTGCCGGCCAAGCAGCCAGAGACGGCCGTCTTCATCCAGCCGGCCGGCATCGCCGGTTCGGTGCCAGATGGTGTCGCCGTCGGCAACCTTGGTGTCCCGTTCCTGTGAAGGGTCGAGATAGCCGCGGTTGACATGCGGCCCGGCCACCTGGATCTCGTCGTCGACAAAGCGCAGCCGCACCTCGGGCACCGGCGCGCCGACCGGCAGTCCCTTGCCGGCAGCTGCAGCGTCCCAGTCGGCGTCCGTCAGCTCCTCCAGATGGGCATGAGAAATCGGTTCTGCCTCCGTGGAGCCATAGACATTGGTCAGGCCAATGCCCCTGTGGGCCGCCAGAAAGGCGCGTGCCACATCCGGATAGAGCGGCCCGCCACCGGTCATCACACGGCTTACGCTAGTTGGCAGGGTGCTGCCGACCAGCCGCGAGACGACCACTGGCGGAACGAGCAGACGCGTTGCCCCGGTTGTCTCGACGAGCTGCACCAGCGTCTCCGGCAGCATCCGGTCATGCCTGCGCAGGTTCCAGTTCGGCATGACCGCCGTTGATCCATGGCCGATGCAGGTCAGGACGAAGGCGGGAAAGGCAACAATATCGATTTCCGGCCCGTGATCCGAACCGATCAGCGAGGCCAATGCCAGATGCTGCGCACGCATCAGACCATGCGTACGTTCGATGGCTTTCGGTTTTCCGGTACTGCCGCTGGTGAAGGAGATCAGTGCCGGATCGTCGGGCTTGAGAGGAAGACACAGGCCCTCATCCCCGTGGCCGGTCGCGCCTGCCGAAAGGCGGGTCGAAATGGACCGGGTTTCGGGAAAGAGCCAGGCCAGACACCCGACCGGCCAGGACGCCAGCAGCGCCTTCGGCCGCGTGACCTTTGCCGCATGCCGAAATCCGGCGAGGCCCATGGCCGGTTCCGGAAAGACGGCAACGGCTCCAAGCCGCCAGAGCGCGGCAAGTCCCGCATAGAGCCCGATCCCGGGAAATGTTCCGATCAGCACCCGGTCGCCCTTGCCGATGCCCTTGGCGGCAAAGGCGTCCGCGAGATCCGCGGACCGTTTGGCCAGCTCCGCGTAGCTGATCGACCTGCCTTTCCTGTCGATGATCGCCGTCTGCTGCGGGCGGCGCTCTGCCTCTGACAGGAAATTCTCGATCAGGTTCAAAGCACGCGCCCCATCAGGGCATAACGCCGAAACACCTTGCCACCGAATTTCCGGCTCTGGGCTTCGGAGGCAATACCGGACCGCATTAGCGCATGCACCACTTCCCGGTAGCCGATTTCCCCTGCAAGGTCATGGACCCTGTCGGCCATCACCCGTCCGGCACCCGGCAGGGAGCCAACATATGTCTTCAGCACAATCGCCCCCTTGCGCATGGGATCCGGGAAGGCCAGGGTCAGGCCGCGCACCACGCCGCCCTCATCAAACGCCTGCAGGATAAAACGCGGGTCGGCATGCGCCAGCAGCGCTGCATAGCGCTCCACGAAGAGAGCTTCGGGCACGGGCGTGAAAAAGGGCGTCTTTTGAAACCCCTCCATGACCATCGCGTATGCTCTCCCGAGGAGTGCCTCTCCGTCCTGACCGTCCCAGCTGCTCACTGTCAGACCGGGAACCGCTCCTGCAAAGCCGCGCGATCCGGGGGCCGCGCTTGCCGAGACATGCAGTTCCGCAACATCGAACCCGGCCTGTTCATAGGCTGCCAGATCATGCGGGCCGGCATCCGGCTCCATCAGAAATCCGGGACTGTCATCGGACCAGACCTGCAGACGGTACTTGCCCCAGGTGGAGCCATCCATCGGTCCGACCACCGCCTCGTATCCATCGGCCTTCAAGGCGGCGCAGGTCTCGGCGAGAAAAGCGGCGCCGCTGGCCAAATCCTCAAAGGCGCCACATCCAATCGCAGCTGTCCGGCGCCCGTTCCAGGAAGGCACGTCGCGATACACAGTCGGCAGTTTCATTGCAGCACCTCGTATAGGTAGACAGGAACAAGCAGGACCAGGGCAGTAACGGCGAGCCGCAGGCCCGGATTGCGTGTGCTCCAGTGTTTTGGCCGCAGAACTTCTGTCAGCACTGTTACCGAGGTCACAAAAACCACGAAACCGATCAAGGGAGCTGCCGGCACCCAGCCCATATACTGGATCATGCCAGGAAGCAGCAGCCAGTAGACGAGACAGACAGCTGCTGCGGCAGCAATCCCGCCCACGATCCGGTAGTTCGTTTCACGCAGCGCGTAGCCTGTATAGCCCGCGCCGATGGCGGCAAAGGACGCGGCATAAAAGGCAATCGCGTTCACACCCAGGACATTGCCGGTAATCAGCCAGGCTACACCGGTGAGAACGAGTGTGGCCACGAAGTCCAGGATCATTTCGGTGTCGTCACCGGAGGGTCTCGCGAGCAGTGCCGCAAAAAATGCCAGAACGGGCATCACCGCGTTGATCGGCTGCACGACGATCACGGTCAGGAACAGGGCGACTGCGGCGGACCGGGCCGCATGCGGCGTCATGCCAAAGCGCGGTGCCGCGACTTCGGCGGCCAGCAAAAACAACAGCCAGCCGACGGTCACCGCCGCCAGGATCAACGGCGGCGAATTCGCCCAGGTGAACAACAGCACGTAGATGCCAACCGGCACAAACAGATTGTCGAGCCCCCGCCAGCTGGCCGCTTCCACATAGGTGGCAAAGGCGCCCACCAGCGTTGCCAGCAACAGCACATTCTGCCGGGGGATTTCCGTTTCCAGGAGGAGAATGATCACGCAGGTGATCCAGGTGACCACGAAGAAAGTCGCGCTGCCTTCCACGCTCTTGATCCGGTCGTCTCCACCGAAGCGAAGCTTGCCATATTCGGTTCCGATCAAGGCGGCTGCGGCGTCGGACAACGTCAGAACCGCGATGGGAAGCGTGTAGAGCGCCGGATTGCCGGGCGTCAGGACAAACAGCAGGGAAACTGCAAGCAGAAACAGGAAGTCCCCCCAGGAACGGCGCTGCACCGAATGAAGCGATGCCCCGATGCCGTCCGAGGCAATGCCGGGTATGCGCAACACCAGCAGAGCTGCCGCTGCCAGGACCGCAAATATCAGAAACCCGTCTCGGGTAAGCAGCAGCGGCAGCGTCATGGCATGTATACCGACGCCCACATGCACGGCCTTTCGCTGGCTCTCCGCACTTAGCAAGAACCGGTCAGCGATCCTGCGAATGGCCCACGCCAGGGCGAATAGCGCAATAACCGATGCAACGGCGATGACGGACTGGGCAATCAACCAGACGCCTCCTCAATCACCAGGTCGGCGTAGAAGAAGGCCTTGTCCAGCCGCTTCATGCGGTCCTCGAGCTCAGCCAAACGCTGCACGCGGCCTTTAAATTCCGCGGGCGCGGAACGCGGCACCATCATGTTCCAGTAAACCAGGCGGGCCCCCGGTGACGCACGGTCCAGCAAACGGCCATAGACCCTCGCCGTTTCGTCGAGGGACATATATTCGAAGATGTCAGAGAGGTTGAACCCGTCAAACCGCCCCTCGCCGGCCTGATCCACGGGCCCCTGAACCAGCGTCAGGCGGTCCAGCCGTTCGGCAATGACAGCGTGATTTTCCGCGCGCCAGGCCGTCGGCAGCGCCGTGTCATTGGAGCCGGTCAGGATCGAGCGCATGTAAGGGTTCTGGCTCGGGTCCTGGTCGACGGCCGCAAACCGCACCTTGCGCCGGACATGCGCCCCGGCACTGCCGTCAACATGATCGAAAAAGGCCGGATCCCGCCCGAGCCAGCCCATGACCGTCCTTGAAAAGAACAGGCTGGTCGCAAGCCGCCAGCGGCGGTTGTTCCAACGCTCCTCAAAGAAACGAACTCGGTCCTCATGGGCTCGTTTCCCGAACACGCTCTCGATTGTCGACCTGGAATGGATCAAGGGCAGAATGTATCGGCGGAACAGGCGGAAGTAGTTTTCGAACTTGCCGACATTGCCGGCTCCGAAGTCAACAACCGCCTGCCTCTGCGCCTGCCAGAAGGACACCGTCTCCGGATCACAGCCCTTCAGCACCTGGTCGAGCAATTCACCTCTGTTTTCCGCCGGCCGTGCACCAAAAAGATCCAGAAAGGCCTCATGCGACAGACATCGGTAAGCTGCGATCCTCAGATGCAGGCAGGCCAGTTGCGCAGGCGAAAGATCAGCCGCAACCACCTCGCTCGGGTCGAGCAGCAGAAGTGCGATTGCGTTGTCACCGGCGGCGCAGATCGACAGGAACCGCTGTCCGGGCTCGTTTCGGAAAGCGCCGATGAGCACATCGGCGTCCTCCCAGGCCCGGGCATATCGGATGGCCTCAAAACTGGCACGCTGATCGATCGGTTCGTTCATGAGATTTTCTTCACCCAGCCGTTGGACCCATCCACTTCAATCCTGTCTCCGGTCCGGATCCAGGCGCAGGCGTCATTGACGGCAACCACACAGGGGATGCCGAGTTCGCGGGAAACGATCGCCGAATGGGACAGCACACTGCCCCGCTCACCAACGACAGCCGCCGCATTGGCGAAGTGGGAAATCCAGCCCGGGTCCGTGTGCCGGGCGACCAGGATTTCACCAGCCTGGACCTGTTCTTCCGCCGGATCGTGGATGACACGGGCAATGCCGGTCACAACACCGCCGCCGCAGGCGGTTCCATTGCGCTGTGTTTCATCATCTCCCGCACCGGCAATACGAACGCTGGCCTGCCGACTTGCCCTGTCGGTGACCGAACCACGCACCAGGATCCGTTCGGGTGGATCTGGCAGTCGGGCGACGTCTTCCTGTTCCTTGCGTCGCAAAGCGATCAGGCCGCTGATGTCGCCGCCTGAGGCTGATCCTTCGGCAATGCCGAGTAGCTCTTCAAGGCTCAACAGAAAGACCTCATCCTGGGTTTCGAGCTGACCTGTTGCAGTCAGCGTGGCGCCCATGGCCCGGAAAACCCGGCGCGCGTAACCGAAAATGCGCGTTCGTTCAAACCTCAGGTTCTCACGGTCGCGCACTCTTGCCTTGGCATATCCAAGGGCAAGCCTTGCGGCGAACCTTTTGACAGGCTTGCCGCCGAACAACTTTTTGAGCCTGTCGTCAGGCGGTGTACGGACCGGTTCGGCAACGTCCCGGCGCGCTGCGGCGGCGACCGCCCGAAACAGCGCTTCCGGCGCTTCGTCCAGTGTCGGCTGTTCGAGTTTCAGTTCGCCGATCCGCCGGTCACCGAAGCGGTTCAGATAGTGCTGGAGAAGCGGGGCGAGCCCCGGTACCGCAAAAACCTCGCCTGTCTCTTCCCTCTGCAGAACCTCCACCGCACCGGGTGACTGGCGCACCAGTTCTCCCATTTCGCGGATAAGGCGTGCGGGTTCGGCCGAGATAATGTCGCCCTGGCCGATCATGACATCATTGTGCAGCGCCAGCCCTGCCTGGCCTGCCCAGGTCTCCAGCAGCTTGCGCGAGCCGCCAAAGGCCATCATGCAGAGAAAATCGTTGACGATGGGCGCATCCCAGTCATCCAGCAGGGCCAGTTCAACCCGGCGGTATTCGGTGGCCAGTTCGGAAAGGGATTTAGCGGAGAGCCGGTGCCAGTCTTCTCTTGGCGGAATGGTCTCCTCGACACGCTCCATGAAACCCGCATGGGTTTTCTTCAGGCGCACTGCCGCCCAGGCGAGACGCGCAACCATGACAAACCCGGAGAGAAAGCTCTTGGTCGGTTCCGCACCGGCCATGGCTTCATCGGGCAAGGGCTCCGAAACCCCCATCATGGTTTCCATGTGCTGGCGGTTGCTGGAAAAAAACGGCAGCAAGGAAAGCAGCCGGTACCAGTTGCCCAGATTGTAGTATAGGCGCCCGTCGATCCGGGCGAGCATATTGGCAAGATCGGACGAATGCGCCCGGTTGACGTCCGGCGGTGTGCCGATCAGGTTCAGGAATGTGCGATAGACCCTGGCATAGGCGGTGACCGCGAAGCTGTAGGTCAACGGCGAGACGATACCCGGATAGCTTTCAACGATGTTGGAATTGTCAAACACCAGCAGCCTGGTTTCAGCCGGAGCCGCCGGCAGCAGCTGCGTCGTGATCGGCCGTGCCTGAAGCAGATACGGAGCACCGTCCTCTTGCCCCAGCGCCCACTCGATGTCCTGAGGGGCGCCCTTCTTGCCGGTGACCTCCACACAGAGGCGGGCCACGGCTCGTGCCTCGTCCAGGTTCAGCGCCGCCTCACCGGCCGGTGTTTCGAGCAGTTCCAGCTTTGGCAGTGAAAACCGCCAGGTTTCGCCGTCAACTTCACCTGAGACCAGCGCATCTCCCAAGCCGGCCGTCGCCGACACAAGCACCTGGTCACGCCGGCCGGAAACCGGGTCAGCGGCAAAGGCAACGCCGGCGGCCCTTGCGTTGACCATCGCCTGCACGATTACCGAAGGCATGTCCACCTCGGTCAGTCCCCGGGCGGACCGGTAAGCATCTACGCTCGAACTGAGACCGGATGCAAAGACCTTTTCGGCGGCCGCGCCAACATCCTGCGATGCGACCTCCAGAAGGCTCAGAAATTGTCCGGCATGTGAATCGGCAGCGCCATCTTCCGCACGGCCCGAAGACCGGACGGCATAGAGATCGCCAGGCAGCTCGCCACACGCCGCTTCGATGCGTTCTCGCGCGGTTTCCGTCAACCCACCGTTTTCAAACGCCTCGGGCGACAGCACAAAGAACGGCGGGACCTTGAAGCCCTGCACTGCAAGTTCCGCCAGAACGAAGGCCTTGCCGCCGACAGTCTGCTGGGAGGCGTCTTGCGCCTGTTGCCATGTGACGAGAGCTGTCAAACCGATACTCCAAGGGTCGGCGTGAAGGCCGCTGCGAGATAGCAGGCAAGCACCCAGACGCCGGACAGTGTTTCCAGCCGCTTCTGGCGCTTTCGATCCGGATGACGGGCAAAGGCGATGATGACGTAGATGGTCGGCAGCAGCACGGCCAGTCCGCACAGCGCGGTCTCCACCGGACGCGCCAGATAGATCCCGCAAATCACAAGGGCTGCAAAGGCTGCCAGAACGGCCAAGCCGAGTGCCAGAAGAGACGATTTGATACCCCAGGACGAACTGTAGGTCTCCACGCCTTCACGTTCCTGCTCCGGTGCCCAGATCTTGCGGCCGAATTCGACAACGCAGCCATTGGCAAAGCTCATCAGAAGGAAGGTCCAGAGCCCTGGCGGCATGGTTCCGTAAGGCACCCATTCGGCACCGGTCAGAACCAGGTCGATCAACGGCATGATCGCCATATGCGACACGAGATAAAGCGCCGGAGACGCATGCAGGACCTTCGGTGCAAAAAACTCAAAACTCATCAGGGCCAGCCAGCCCCAGGCCAGGATCACCAGCAGCAGCAACAGGGGTGACACCCAATAGGCACCGAGCACTGCCGGCAGAACCGCAACACCGGCAATCCAGAGGATCAGTCCGAGCGACACCAGCCCGCGCGGGATCGGCCGCTCGGGGCGATAACGCCGGTCGGTTTCCGCGTCCTTGACCTCATCCAGGGCCCGCATCTGGAAGAAGAACACCATCACGATCAGGAAGGCGATGAGGTAAGCACTCAGGTGCGGCAGGGATCGGTCCGCGAGCCGCGCCGACGCCGTCACCGATGCAGCGGAAAAGGCGGCCAGCAGTGGAACTGTCTGGATCAGCGGGAACCGCTCGGCCTGGTACGTCCATAACCGGGCGAGGACCGGCGCATCGGCTTCGGTTTTGGCGCTCATGCCTTTGTTTCCCGCGCAAGGCGCTTGTGGGCACTGCCGAATTGCCCGCCGGCAACCGCCGCAGTCAGGGACAGTTCACCGCATAGACAAAGGGCAGCGGCAACTTCTGCAAGCGCGGGTGCCTTGCCGGAGCCCTTCAGTCCAAGCACATCAAGCCCGGCAGATTGAGACGGCAGACTGGTGCCACCGCCCACGGTGCCGAGGATCAGGTTCGGCAGGGTCACGGTGACCAGCAGCCCCGTCTCGCTCTGTTCCATGCGGGTGAAGCCAACAGCGGATTCGGCAACACAGGCCACATCCTGCCCGGTCGCCAGGTAGAGCGCGGCAAGTCCGTTGGCGAAATGGGCCTGCGCACCGACCTGCCCGGTCATCAACGCGCCTAGATTGGCAATCCGGCCATATTCGAGAATGTCTTCGACCGATGCTCCAAGGACGCTTTCGACGACATCGTCCGGCATATCGACCTGCGCGGTGATCCGCCGCCCGCGCCCAAGCATCGTGCCGAGAAAACTGGCCTTCTTGTCGCCGGAGAAATTGGCTTCCAAAAACCAGGACCTGGGCTGAACGGGCGAGGCCTTGAGCGCATGGGCGCAAAGCGCCTCCGTAGCGAAGGTCACCATGTTCTGACCGGCCGCATCTCCGGTTTCATACCGGCACATCAAAAATACGATCTCGCCATCGATAACCGGATCAATTCCCAGAAGGCGGCCATGACGCGTCGTGGCCTCGGCTGCGGCAATCAGATCGGCAGATGCTGTCACCACCCAATCGACAAACAGCCCCGCTTCGGCAATGGAGGCAAACCGGAATGCCGGTGTGCGGAGCACGCCCTCCCCGAGCGTTGCCACGCTGACCCCACCGGACTTGCCGACGGCCCTGGCGCCGCGTGCATAGGAAGCAACAAGGGCGGCTTCGGTGGTGGCAAGCGGCACGAAAAAGTCACCATGGGCAAACACCCCATTGATCCGCAACGGTCCGACGACCCCGACCGGCACCTTCACGGTGCCGATCATGTTTTCAATGTTTCCGGTATAGGTCTCCGCTTCTGCGACGGTCCGGTCATCGGCCAGCTGGCCCTGCGCCGTTTGTGGAACACCGGCCTTGAGCATGCGTTTCCAGACCCTGGCGATCGCGGCAGCAGACGGTTTCGGCAGGGTCATCAGGGATGCTGGCGCCCCTTCGCGCGGTGACAGGCGCGCCGCGATTTCCGCCGGATCGGCAGAGGCCTTGAGTTTCTTGAGATAACGGAGGGTCTTGGGGGGAATGGGCATGATCTGGAACTTGTTAAACGAAAGACTGTTGTGAACGCCTGACGGGCATTTGAGAATAATCTCACATCAGCCTACAGCGCCTTTGTAAAATTTCCCCAAAGTGAAAATACCAATCTCTGCCAGCCGAACACCACCGTTCAAACCGGGTTTCCTGAAAAGCCGGACCACGAAACTGCCAATTGCTGACGTCAATAGGCCGACAAGCGTCCACCGCGCAGGGTCATCAACAAGGCCCGTTCCGGCCAGGTCTCCCGCCCTCCGCGTGCCCGGATCTGCCAGAGTTGTCTTCGCGCGGCTTCCACGTCGCCCTTTTCAGCCAGCCCCATGCCAAGATAGGACCGGGCCAGCAAATCGTTCGGCTCCTCCTGAAGTGCCCTTGCATAAAATTGTTCGGCCAATGCCCAATCTCCCGATTTGCGCGCCAGAAAGCCGCGATAGGTCAGCACCCTCGACGAGGACTGGTCGGTCATGGCATCGAGAGCCAGTCCTGCCGCTTTCAGGCGGCCTGCGTAAGCCAGTTCACGCGCGGCCCGGTAGCGCTCATCATCATTGAAACTATTGGCTTTCACATCTGTGCAGCGCTCTACTTCCTTGTCCCATGCCTGTCCGTCCGGACATTCGGTCGAAGTTTCGGTCGGTTCGGGCGGCCGTTCCCAGTCTTCCGGTGACACAGCCTGTGCTGAGGTGACGCCGAACCCCAGAAGGAGTGCGGCAAGAACGGTTTTCATCGGCCAGGTCTTCCTGCTCTTTTTCCACTCTGGGAGCCCCCAAACCAAGCATTCAGCAATCATGCCGGTCAAGCGCCTGGTCTGATCCGCTCCCGGGTCTTTCCAGGAAGCCGTTTCCCTCTGGTTTTGTCCATCGAGGCAACTACATCTTGCATCAAAGATATGTTAGTGCGAGCCCATGACAGCAAATCCGCCGCTTTTCCAGTTTGACAATTCTTATGCCCGTGACCTGCCAGGCTTCTATGTCGCCTGGGAAGGCGCAAAGGTACCCGCGCCGCAGATGATCCTGTTCAATCAGGCGCTGGCCGAAAGCCTTGGCCTTGAGGCCGATGCGCTCAACTCAGGTCAAGGCGCAGACGTCTTTGCGGGCGTCAGCGCGCCGGACGGGGCGTCCCCGCTGGCCCAGGTCTATGCCGGGCACCAGTTTGGTGGCTTCTCGCCGCAACTTGGCGACGGGCGTGCGCTCTTGCTGGGAGAAATCCTGGATGCGTCCGGAACGCGCAAGGACATTCAACTGAAGGGCTCCGGACCAACCCCCTTTTCGCGCGGCGGCGACGGCAAGGCCGTGGTTGGCCCCGTTCTGCGGGAATACGTCATGGGCGAAGCGATGCATGCCCTTGGCATTCCGACGACGCGGGCCCTGGCCGCCGTCGCAACAGGCGAAACGATCTACCGCGAAAGCCCGAAACCCGGCGCCGTGCTGACACGTGTCGCTGCAAGTCATTTGCGCGTGGGCACGTTTCAGTTCTTCGCGGCCCGGGGCGAGACCGAGAAGGTGCGCCAACTGGCGGATTACGCGATAGCCAGGCACGATCCGGATCTGGCAGAGACACCAGACCGGTATCTCAACATGTTCCGGCGCGTGGTCGAACGGCAGGCAGCGCTGGTCGCAAGGTGGGTTCTGGTCGGGTTCGTCCACGGCGTCATGAACACGGACAACACCACGATCTCGGGAGAAACCATCGACTATGGTCCCTGCGCCTTCATCGATGCCTATGATCCGGCGGCCGTCTTCAGCTCCATCGATCATGGTGGGCGTTACGCCTTTGGCCGCCAGCCGGCGATCCTGCAATGGAACCTGGCGCGCCTTGCTGAAGCGATGCTTGCGCTGTTCAACCCGGCCGATCTCGACAACGCCGTGGACCTGGCAAGCGCGGAGCTTGGCAGGTTCCCGGACCTCTACAAGGCGGCCTGGCTGGCCGGCATGCGTGAAAAGCTTGGTCTTGCGACAGTGGCTGAGGAGGACGAGGCCCTGTTTGAAGGCCTGCTTGCCCTCATGCAGGCCCAGGGTGCCGATTACACCTTGAGCTTCCGGCACCTCGGAGCCGCTGCCACAGGTTCACCGTCTGCATTCCGGGACCTCTTTGTCGATCCAACGGCCGTTGATCCCTGGCTCGACCAGTGGCGGGAAAGACGTGCGCGCGAAGCGGAGACGGATGACCAGGTCAAAACCCGCATGGACAGCGTCAATCCGCTCTACATTCCCCGGAACCACAAGGTGGAAGAGGCTCTTCAGGCTGCCGAAGACGGTGATTACGCCCCCGTCAAGACCCTGCTTGATGTCCTGTCCCGCCCCTTCGACGAGCGGCCCGGACTGGAACGCTTTTCAGAGCCGGCGCCTTCTTCCTTCGGGCCTTATCAGACCTTCTGCGGCACCTGATACAGCCCGCTCTGTCCGGGGGATGGCTTGCCCTATCCCGCCAGTCGCTCAACCAGAAAATCCATCTCTCGCGCCAGCCGGTCACCAGTCAGACTGATGAACCTGGTTTCCAGGCTGATGGTGACAAGTCCATGCACGGCTGAGAAACAGGTGCGCGTCCTGTCTTCCAGCTGTTCGCCTTCTAGGCGGGGGTTCAACACCTTCAACGGGCCGGCGATGAAGGCCAGAAGGGTTATGTTCTCCTGAATATGCCATTCCGGCACCGCTTTGCCGTCGGGCAAGTGGTGACTGAAAAGCGTCGTCCAGAGATTTTCGTTCTTCTGGGCAAACGCCAGATAGGCATGGGCCAGCGCCTTGAGCTGCGCCATCGGGTCTTCAGTACCGTCAACCGCTGACGCCATGACGTCCTTGATCCGTCCGAGCGTGACGGAATTGACCGCGATCAGCAATGCATCCTGGTCTTCGAAATGCTTGTAGACCGAGCCGACGGAATAACCGGCCTCACCCGCAATCTTTCGGATGTTTGCGGCTTCCATGCCCCCCTGCTCCACTGCGGCGATCGCCGCCTCCAGCACCTTGCGGCGCGTTTCTTCGCTCTTGGCTTTCTGCACACCCGCCATTGCGGCCTACCTTTACAAAAGTGAACCTAGTTCATTTTTTTCTTGACTTAGCCCGACTCGTGTGGCTTTGTCAAATAGTGAACGTCGTTCACTTTTGTGGAGGTATCATGTTTGAACCATTTGTAGCCCAGTTGAAAGACCTGCTGTCAGGCGGCCTGCCTGATGGCGACAGCCGTCAGTCACGTGCTGTCCTTTCCGCCAATATACGGGAAGCGGCCACGGCCGTCCGGACTGCTCAGGTGGCCCTGGCCCGCGCCCGCGCCGAACAGCAGCTTGACCGGAAACGGCTTCAGCACATCAAGGCCTCGGTCGAGGATCTGGAAAATCGCGCGCGAAACGCGCTTATGAAAGGCAACGCCCCTCTCGCCCGCGAAGCTGCTGAGGCCATTGCCCTGCTTGAAGACGAAAAGTCCGCCCTGGAAAGCGCCATTGCCAGCTTTGAGCGGGATCTTGCAGGTCTGACGGAAAGCCTGCACCAGGCACAGGGCCGCCTGCGGGCGCTGAAGCGCGGCGAACGCGGCGTCGACGTTCAGGCCCACATTCAAAAGGCCCAGTCGATCGGCGCCGGCAACGGGCACTCCGCGCTCGCAGAAGCGGAGCATCGCCTTGAAGACATCCGGCGCCAGCAGGAGCGCGACCAGATCGCGGACCAGGAATTCCTGGCGCTTTCGGTGGCAGAGCAGCCCGGCGCCCTGATCGAGAAACTCGGCGACGCCGGGTGCGGCGCCCCAGTGAAAACCCGTGCCGACGATGTCCTGGCACGGCTGAAATCCGACCTCCCTCCCCTTCTTGAAAAGTCTGAGTAAAAAGGAACATCCCATGCAGGAACCTGTGATCAAGCATTCCAACAACTGGATGGTCTTCACCGCCGCCAGTTTCCTTGTTGCCGCCGTCATGATGGCGCTCGGCATCTACAATCTGGAAGCCAGCTTCTCCGCCAAGGGCTTTTACACCATGTCGGCAATCATGCTGGTGCATACGGCGGTTACCCTGACAAAGACGCTTCGCGACCGCGACGAAGCCGAGAAGTTCCACAATCGGCTCGAAGACGCCAAGACCGAGAAATTGCTGATGGATGTCAGCAAATCGGACGCGGCCTGACCTGATCCCGTTCCATCTCGAACCCCGGTGACACACCGGGGTTCAGCCAGAAGATTTCAACGGCGCCTGCCATTCGGTGGCACCGAAGGAGACCCTCATGCGCGCATCCCTGATGACAACTCGGCGCTTTGCCCCGCTGCTCTGGACGCAGTTCCTGTCCGCTTTCAACGACAATTTCCTCAAAAACACGCTGGTGTTCCTGGTGCTGTTTCAGGTGACGTCGTCGGATGCGGCAGGCAATACCGGCGCCCTGATCGCACTGGCCAGCGCCGTTTTCATTGCACCTTTCCTGGTCTTGTCCGCGCTCGGGGGCGAACTCGCCGACCGATATGAAAAGGCCCGTCTTGCCCGGATCACCAAGGGCACCGAGATCGGCGGTGCAGCGCTGGCAGTCCTTGGAATGGCGCTCGGGTCGCTGCCGGTTCTGTTTGTGTCCCTGTTCGTGTTCGGCGCCATGTCCGCATTGTTCAGCCCGGTCAAATACGGCCTGTTGCCGGAACTGCTGGCACCTGTTGAATTGCCGCGCGCAAACGCCTGGGTCGAAGCCGGCACGTTTCTCGCCATCCTGGGCGGGACCATTTCTGCGGGCCTGTTGTTTGCAACCGGCACACCGGCGCTCCTGTTTGCCCCGTTCATGATCGCGCTGGCGCTCGGCTGTTTTGGTCTCAGCCGCAACATTCCCTCAACGCCAGCCGCGGCTCCAGACCTCAGGATCGACTGGAACATCGCGACCTCGACCTGGCGCGTTCTGGCTGACCTTGTCAAAGACCGCCGCCTGATCCGCGTTGCGCTGATGAATGCCTGGTTCTGGCTTGTCGGTGCCCTGGTCTTGTCCGTCCTGCCCTTGCTGGTCAAAACCCACCTGGGCGGCAGCGAGATCGCGGTGACCTATTTCCTGACCATCTTTGCCGTTTCGATCGGCGTCGGTTCGGCACTGGCCGCCTGGCTTGCCGCCGGACGCATCGTGCTGTTGCCGGCCCCGGTCGGCACCGTGATCATGGCCCTGTTCTGTCTCGACGCGGCTGCCGTTGTCGCCGGCATGGACCATGCCGCGACCGCGATCACACTGTCCCAGTTCCTGGCCCAGCAAGGGGTTCTGCGCCTGAGCATCGATATGGCCGGGCTTGCTATTGCAGGTGGCCTGCTCGCCGTTCCGACCTTTACGGCCCTGCAGAGCTGGGCGGCCCCTGCCGTCCGCGCCCGGCGCCTGGCCGCGACCAATGCCCTTGGTGCAGCACTGATGACCATCGGCGGCCTTGTCCTGGCTGCGGCCCAGAAACTAGGTGTCTCGCTGCCTGTCATCCTGACGGCGCTCGCGGCAGCCAACGCCGTCGCTGCACTGTTGATGTTCCGGTTTTTGCCGACCAATCCGTTGCGCGACCTTGTGTCGATGATCTACCGCGCAGCCTTCCGCCTGGAAGTCGAAGGGCTTGAGAACCTGAAGAAGGCCGGCGAGGCACCGATCCTGGCCCTGAACCACGTGAGCTATCTCGACGCCGGGCTCGCCCTGACGCTGACGGATCGGGCGCCGACTTTCGCAATCGACTACGATGTGGCGAAACGCTGGTGGGTGAAGCCGTTCCTGCGTCTTGCCAACGCATTGCCCATCAACCCGGCCAAGCCGCTGGCGACTCGCGCCCTGATCAAGGTGGTGCGTTCGGGCGAGCCGATGGTGATCTTCCCCGAGGGCCGTCTGACGGTGACCGGCAGCCTCATGAAGATCTATGACGGCGCCGCCATGGTCGCCGACAAGACCGGCGCGATGATTGTGCCGATCCGCATCGACGGTCTGGAGCGCACGCCCTTCTCCTATCTGAATCCGACCCAGATCCGAAAAAGCCTGTTTCCGAAAGTAAAGGTGACTATCATGGAGCCCAAACGCCTGAGCCTGGATGACACCCTGAAAGGCCGCAAACGCCGCGCTGCGGCCGGAGCGGAACTGTATGGCATCATGTCCGACCTGATGTTTGAGACCAGCCTTGCCAGCGACCGGACCATCCTTGAAACGGTAATCGAGACTGCACGTGACCGTGGCTTTGGAAGCACAGCGCTGGAAGACCCCGTGACGGGCAAGCTGAGCTACGGCAAGCTGCTGGCAGGCGCCGCGGTGCTGGGCCGCAAGATCCGCAAGCTGACACCGGAAGAAAACACGATCGGCCTGCTTTTGCCGAACGCCAACGGCGCTGCAGTGACCTTCCTGGCAGCCCTGTCGGCCGGCAAAGTGCCCGCCATGCTGAACTTCACGGCAGGTGCAAAGAACATCCTGTCGGCCTGCCGCGCCGCTGAGGTGAAAACGGTGTTTTCATCAAAGGCCTTTGTCACCCAGGCCCGGTTGGAGCCTCTGATTGAGGAGCTGTCGGGCGAGGTCCGCTTCGTCTGGCTGGACGAACTGCGCAAGGAAATCAGCCTTCTGGACAAGCTGCGCGGACTTGCGACCCGTAAGCGCCCGCTTGCCCGGCGCCGTGCCGACGATACCGCAGTGATCCTGTTCACCTCCGGTTCGGAAGGCAAACCCAAGGGCGTGGTCCTGACCCATCGCAACATCCTGGCCAATGCTGCGCAGGCGGCGGCCCGCATTGACTTTTCAACTAAAGACAAGGTCTTCAATGTGTTGCCGATGTTCCACTCCTTCGGCCTGACGGCGGGCACCATTCTGCCGCTGGTCTCCGGCGTACCGGTCTATCTCTACCCCTCTCCCCTGCACTACCGCATCGTGCCGGAGCTGATCTATGCCTCCAACGCCACGATCCTGTTCGGCACGGACACATTCCTGAACGGCTATGCCCGCACGGCCCATGCCTACGACTTCCGGTCCCTGCGCTACTGTTTTGCCGGCGCGGAGCCGGTCAAGGCCTCGACGCGCGCGACTTACATGGAGCGATTCGGGCTGCGGGTTCTGGAAGGCTATGGCGTCACTGAAACGGCCCCGGTCATCGCGCTCAACACGCCGATGTTCAACAAGCCGGGAACCGTCGGCAAGCTGATGCCGGGCATGACGGCACGCCTGGAACCGGTTCCGGGTGTCGACGCCGGCGGCCGCCTTCACGTGGCTGGCCCGAATGTGATGGTTGGATACCTGCGTGAAGAGAACCCCGGCATCGTCGATCCGCTGGTCGACGGCTGGCACGACACCGGCGACATCGTCGACATTGACGCCGACGGCTACATCACCATCAAGGGCCGGGCCAAGCGCTTTGCCAAGATCGGCGGCGAGATGGTCTCGCTGGCAGCTGTCGAAGCCCTCGCCGGACAGATCTGGCCTCAGCACCTTTCCGCCGTGGCCGCCGTCAAGGATCCGCGCAAGGGTGAGAAACTCATCCTGGTAACGGAAAACCCGGACGCGGACCGTTCCACCTTCGTCGCAGGCGCAAAGGAACGCGGCGCCCAGGACCTGATGATCCCGGCGGAAGTCCGCATCGTGGACCAGGTTCCGGTTCTGGGATCGGGAAAACTGGACTTCGCAGGTGTCGCAAAGCTTGTGAACCAGACCGACACTAAGCAAAAGGCGGCCTGAACCGGCCTTTGGCCCGCGCTCTCCTTCAGACGGCGCGGGCCGTCACTGTCCCCGAAAAGCTGAAAACCCCGGACCGGGTCACAGAATGTCGAGAGACACCTTGACCCGGTCCATGACGATCGAGGTGGTGAAGCGACTGACATTGCTCTCGCCGAAGAAATACTCCTGCGTGAATTCCTCATATTCCTTGATGTCCTTGACCACCAGAATGAGCACGAAGTCGGCTTCACCCGTTGCATAATAGCATTGCTGGACCTCAGGGGCGCGACGCATCAGTCGCTTGAAATCATCAAGTTTCTGCCGGCTTTCCCGCTCCAGCATCACTTGCACGATCACGGTCATCTCCCGTCCCAGCTTGGACGGCGACAACACGGCGATTTCCTTTTCGATCGCGCCTGTGTCCCTGAGTTTCTTGAGCCGCTTTTGAATGGCCGGTGACGACAGGCCAATGTCTTCTGCAAGGGCATCGGCGGTCAGGCGCGCATTCGACTGAAAGCGCCGCAGTATTTCAAGATCAATATTATCCATGATCCGTTTATCGTAACCTTTCGGCATAAACGCAATCAATTTCCTCAAAATCAAGCAGGACTTGATGAAGATAGTCAAATCTTCTCACTAGCATGATTTTCGCCAACGCTGGACAGCGGCCGGAATAACCCATGGTTTGGCGCCCCGGTCAAAGGCGATCCAGGAGCAGCAGGAGGAGCTCCGGGACAGCCTGTCTCACGGCGTATGGAGCAAATTCGCACATTGGTGCGCTGCATGTGAGGAGGAAGACATGACAGGAAAATTGGTCAAGAGCATTGTCATCGCCGGCCTGGCTCTGACAACGAGCCTTATGCCTGCGACGGCAGGACCGATCATGGACAGGATCAAGGCAGGAGAACCCATTCGGATCGGTTTTTCCAACGTTCCGATTTGGGGCTTCCCGGATGAAAACGGAGATGCAAAGGGCTTTGTGAACGAGATCGCACTCGGCATCCTGGAAGAAATGGGCCATTCCGACGTCAGCATCGCCGTGACTGATTGGGCCGGTCTGATCCCGGGCCTGAAAGCCGGACGTTACGACATGATCACAGGTGGTCTCTACATCCTGAACAGTCGCTGCAAGAATATTGCGTTTTCCGAACCGATCGCAACGACCGGTGATGCATTCCTTGTGCCCACCGGCAATCCGAAGAATATCACGACCTACAAAGACATCGCAGAGCAAGAGGCCGTGCTGGCGGCTGTTGCCGGCTACAACACCGTTGAGGCAGCCAAGAAAGAAGGTGTTGCCGACAGTCAGATCATGCAGGTTCCAAGCCCGACGGAACTTCTTTATGCGATCAAGTCGGGCCGTGTTGACGTTGCCGGATTGACCTATTTCGAAGCGAACTTTCTCGCCGAGACTTCCGAAGGCACCATCGAAGTGACGGACCCAGCGGCCCTGCCCGACTGGACCCAGAACTGGGTCGGTATCGGTTTCCGCTTTGAGGATGCCGACTTCATGGAACAATTCAATGCGGCGCTCAAACGCCATGTCGGGACAGCAGAGATGCTGGCAAGCGTTTCAGAATACGGCTTCACCGAGCAACACCTCCCCGGCGAGACCGCGGCCGACTGGGTTTGCGAAAATCGCTGACCCCACCTGAACGGCGGGCCCAACGGCCCGCCGCTTTTCAGCACACATGCATTCGAGCCGAGACAGTCAATGAACTACACCGAATTTATCGTCCAGTATTGGCCGAGATTTCTGATCGGAACCGGCATTACACTGGCGCAATTTGCACTCGCTGCCAGCCTGGGAATTGTCATTTCAATCAGCATGGGTTTGCTGAAACTCAGTCAAAATCGGTTCTTGAAAACCGCTGCTGTCACCTACATCGAAATATTCCGTGGAACGTCCTTGTTGGTCCAACTCTACTGGATTTTCTTCGTACTGCCCTTGTTCGGGCTCACGATCGACAAGTTCTCGGCGGGCTATCTTGCGGTCGGCATGAACATTGGTGCTTATGGAGCCGAGCTGGTCAGAGGTGGTATTCTCTCGGTGCCGAAAGGTCAGTGGGAAGCAGCGCTCGCGATTAACATGACGCCGTACCAGCGCATGAAACGCATTATCCTGCCGCAGGCTTTGGTCAACATCCTTCCGCCCTGGGGAAACCTTATGATCGAGCTGCTGAAAGGCACGGCACTCGTATCGCTGATTTCCGTCACTGACCTCATGTTCGAGGCCAAGCAGATCAATGGAACGACGTTCCTCTCTGCCCAGGTTTTCGGCACGGCATTGATTATCTATTATGTGCTTGCCCGGTTCCTCGTGACCCCTGCCATGCAGCGGCTGGAGACAGTTGCAGCCCGCAAGATGGGGAGGACTTGAACCATGTTCGACTGGAACTGGGAGTTCACCTGGCAGATCCTTCCCAAACTTCTGTCCGCAACCGGCAACACCTTGCTGGCCGCCGGAATAGGATATGCAATCGCTGTCGTTCTCGGTCTGGCCTTCGCAATCAGCCTGAGAACCGCGCCCAATCCCGTCAGGTTCGTATTGCGAGAAGCGATCGAGTTCATTCGCTCCACGCCATTGCTGCTGCAGATCTTCTTTGTGTTTTATGTCGGTCCGCAATTCGGTCTCAGACTGTGCCCGTGGTCTTCAGGCATGCTGGCTATCGGTCTGCACTATGCGTGTTACCTGTCGGAAGTGTTCCGGGGCGGAATCGAGAGCGTTGCCAGAGGGCAGTGGGAAGCCGCCACGGCGCTGAATATGAGTACTCTCCAGACCTATCGCCGCGTTATCGTACCTCAAGCAATACCGCCCTCATTGGCAGGCATGGGCAACTACCTCATCGGGATCTTCAAGGACACGCCGATGCTGTCTGTCATCGGCGTTGCCGAACTCATTCACACCGCCAATGCCATCGGAGCGGAAAACTATCGCTTCCTCGAGCCCTACACGATGGTGGGCCTGATTTTCCTGGCGATCTCGCTACCTGCAGCCGGCGTGATCCGCGGCGTCGAGGGCACTGTCCGCAAAAAACTGGGAATGTGAAGATGGAAAACATGTCCGAATACCCCCTGGAACTGCACGGTGAAACGCCGCCGATGGTGAAGTTCAAGAAGGTTCGCAAGAGCTACGGTGCTTTAACGGTGCTTGACGATCTGGACCTCGAGATAGCGGAAGGTGAGATGGTGTCGATCATCGGCCCATCCGGCTCCGGTAAAACCACGGTTCTGCGCATGCTGATGACACTGGAGACCATCAATGGCGGCTGTATCTATGTTGACGGCAAGCCGCTGACGCACATGGCTCGCAACGGCGCTCTTGTCCCGGCCAGTCAACGACATCTGCGCGAACGCCGCGCCGATATCGGCATGTGCTTTCAGCACTTCAATCTGTTTCCGCACATGACCGCGCTCGAAAACTGCATGGAAGGCCCCGTTCAGGTGCTGGGGTTGTCAGAAAACGAAGCGCGGGAGCGGTCCGAGGAACTCTTGGAAATGGTTGGCATGATTGCAAAGAAGGACCAGCACCCGTCAAGGCTGTCTGGAGGCCAGCAGCAACGTGTCGCCATTGCGCGTGCACTCGCAATGCGCCCGAAAGTGCTGCTGTTTGATGAAGTCACCTCAGCGCTTGATCCCGAAGTGATTGGCGAGGTCACGACCGTGATCAGGAAGCTGGTCTCCGCGCACAAACTGACGATGCTGATGGTCACACACCAGATGGGCTTCGCGCGCGACATTTCGGACCGCATCTGCTTTTTTTATGGTGGCCGAATTGAAGAACAGGGCCCACCAGCTGACCTGTTCGGAGCTCCTCGGAGGGCCAGAACCCAACAGTTCCTTAGCGCGGTAAAAGAAGCGGTCTAGGGATGTCGCGATCGGCAATGGCGACGCGCTGAGCGTTTCCCTCTCCTCGGCACTCAGAATGACCTGTCACAGAACAGAAAAATGAAAAAACTCTCACCAGAGCTTTCCTCCCGGTCTTGGATCCCGGAAATGGACATGGGTCGTCACCACCGGGCACGGATTGGCTTCATCTTGATGTCGACCGACCTGGCGGCCGAAGCCGACTATTTCAAAATGGCGCCGGAAGGAGTCGGCGTTCACATTACGCGGCTGAAGACAGAGGACACCACGACCAAAAAAACGCTCCGGCAGCATCTCAAACACATGGAAGAGGCAGCCAGCCGATTACAGCCAGATGCAAGACCAAACGTCGTCAGCTACTGCTGCACGAGCGGTTCAATCGTCAATGGTGAAGAACAAGTGTTCGAAGCCATTCAGCGCGGGGCGCCCTGGGCGACACCAACAAGCATCGTGACGGGTGTCGTGGATGCCCTTCATGCATTGAACGTTCAAAAACTCGTTGTCGGAACGCCCTATCTTGACGAGATAAATCAGGCCGAAGCTGAATTTCTGCACTTGAAGGGTTTTGAGGTGCTTAACATTCAGGGGCTTAACCTGAGGACCGGCGTAGAATTTGGTCGCGTGACACCCGCTTACTGGCAGAAGTTTGCCCTGGCCTTGGACCAAACCGATGCTGACGCCATTTTCCTGAGCTGCAGCGGGGTTCGGACCCTGGAGGTGGTCGAAAACCTCGAACATCTGACAGGCAAACCGGTTATCACCAGTAATCAGGCGCTGTTTTGGAGCTGTTTGCGTCTTGCAGGTGTTCCGGACAGGCTTGCCGGTTTCGGCAGACTGTTCGACATTGGCAACTTGCCGTCTCGAACAGATTGAAGGGCAGTCCATGCTGCCACGGCTGAGAAAATCCGATGTAGCCGCGACAGCAAACATAAGAGCTGACAGCACGATAATGCGAGCTGCGAGTTTAGGGCGCTTCAGATGACAGGCAACTGCGCCGGAGCCCGGCGCGTCAGCAATTCAGCGCCGCCAGGCCGAATGACGATGTCTTCCTCATGCACCATCATGACGCCGTTCCCGTAACTCAGGGACGGTTCAAGGGTGAGCACCATGTTTTCCTCGATCACAGTCTCATCGAAAGCTGCATGGGACGGCCACTCCGTCAGCTGCATGCCAAGACCGTGCCCGAGCCGGCCGACATCGCCTCCGGAAGCATCCATCTCGGCAATCACCTTGCCCATTGCCAGAAACAGGTCCCGGCAGGTTGCTCCCGGCCTTGCCGCTTCCAGACCTGCCTCCGTTGCACGCCAGAGCACATCATACGCCCGGCAAGCCTCATCGTCTGCCCGTCCGATAGCCCAATTGCGGTCGAAATCGCAGAAATAACCATCCCAGACCGCACCCGTATCCAGCATGAGAATATCACCGATCTTGAGCGGATCGCGCGACGGCGGCGAGATCACGTCGGCATATCCGCCCTGCTCTGCGGCTCCGACCAGATAAGGCACATCATCCGCACCGTTCTGCAGGGCTGCACGCCGAAACGACCGGAACACGTCTTCCAGCGGATCGCCCTCTGCCACCAGCGCCGGCACCTGTTCGAATGTGGCAGAACCGATGGCGCAAATGTGAGCCAGTTTCTCGATTTCCGCCGGCGATTTTACCATGCGCAGGGATCTGACCAGCGAGGTCGCATCCGTGATTTCAAGACCAGGCAGCTTTGAAAGAAGCCGTTCCCAGTCCCCAAGGGGCATCCGCAGAGAAGTCTCGTGTCCTTTCAGAACTCCCACGCGTTCCTTCCCGGCGGCTAAAGGCAACAGTAGATCACTCAGGAGGCTGATCCCGTCATCATCTGGTGAAGGTGCACTCCAGGTGCGGATGTCTTCCAGCCAGGTCTGGCGCATCAGGGCAGCACCTATCTCGGGGATGACCGCAACCGGCTTGCCGCTTGCAGGAACGAACAGGAACCAGGGCCGGGTCGGACTTTGCCAGAAAAGTGTCTGGAACCCGCTGAAATAACGAACCTCCGCTTCACTCATGAAAAGCAGGCCGGCAAGCCCCCCCTTCGCCATCAGTGCCTGGGCTTTTTGCGTTCGTGTTTCAAACTCGGATGCGGGAAACCCGCGCCCCGGCGCTTCAGGCCGCATCGCGCTCCTCCATGATCGCGTCGAATATGGCCCGATCCGTCACGCCTTCGGAACCGATCAAAAGAACCCTGGACCTTTCATCCAGTCCAAGTGCTTTTGAAAGCGCTTCATTCTGCCTGGCTGCTATCAAGGCCGAAAGCCCCGCGACTGCGCTCTCGCCCGCCTCGATGACGGGGTCATTGCCAAGCGGACGTGCCAGCAGACGCACTGTCGGCGCAATGATCGCATCCGGCAGGGTCAGAAAATCCGAGGCCTCTTCGACCAGGATCTCCCAGGCAAGCTCAGATGGCTCGCCGCAGGAAAGGCCAGCCATGATCGTTTCTTCTTCAATGGCGACGGTCGTGGCCTCGCCCTTTCTGGCGCTCTCAAAGAGACAGGCTGCGCGGTCCGGTTCAACGATCACCACACGCGGCGCCTTTCCCCCCCAGTGTTGACGCAAGCCGGCCGCAACACCTGCGGCGAGCCCGCCGACGCCGCCTTGCAAAAAAACGTGACTGGGCGGCGTATCAAGATCGTCACAAATCTCACGGGTCATGACACCATAGCCGGACATGACGTCCAGCGGGGGAGCCGAATATCCCGGCCAGGACGTGTCGGACACAACGAACCAGCCGTTTTCCTCCGCCTCCTGTTTGGCAAGCGCCACGGAAGCGTCATAGTCGCCTTCGATCCGGATGACCTCGGCGCCCAGCGCGCGCATTGCCTCTGCGCGCCCTTCGCTCACCTCGGCATGAATGTAGATCCGGCAAGGCGCACCGAACCGCTTGCAGCCCCAGGCCAGCGAACGGCCATGGTTTCCATCGGTTGCCGACACCAGGGTGATCTCGGCGCACTCCCGGGCAAACCGGCCGGCTCGTATCTCTGACAAGGACACCTTCCAGCCCATCTGCCGGGAGACTTCCCGCTGCAGCACGCGCTGCGCGGCAAACGCCCCGCCAAGAGCCTTGAAACTGCCGAGACCGAACCGTGCCCCTTCGTGCTTGTAAAAAACGGTATCGACGCCAATCGCCGTTGCCAGAGCGTCGAGCGCGTGAAGCGGTGTCTTTTCGTATCCGGGCCATGCCGTGATTTCCGCACAGGCACGATCAAAAGCGTCCTTGCTCAACACGCGCTCGGCGGCATTTCCAGGCCGGCGTTCTGCATGAATGTGCCCAAGTGAGGTTTCCGGAATTTGGTCAAACATGGGTTTCTCCTCCCTTGAGGGGCAGACGGTCGCGCACAAGCTCCGCCCAGAAGGCGGCACCAAGCGGCAACAATGCATCATTGAAGTCGTAATCGGATGCGTGCAGCGGCTGACTGTGTGCGCCTGTCTCACCATTGCCGAGCAGCAGGAAACAGCCGGGCACGACGTCAGCGAACTGACCGAAATCCTCGGAAAAGCTCATCGGGTCGCGATCGCCGACGGCCGTCAGCCCCGCCGCCCCGGCGGCCCTTAGAACTGCTGCAACAGGTTCAGGAGAGTTTATCGTCTCCCGAAACTCCGTTCGGAAGGTCATCGTCGCCTCAATGCCGTGGGCCTGAGCCACGCCCGTCACGATCCGGCGCATGAAAACTTCAACGGCCGCCCGGTCTTCGGGATCCCGCACGCGTACATCCCCTTTCAGCGTTGCGTGCCCGGGCAATACATTGCGCTGTCCGTCGGCCAGGAACTCCGTGACTGAGACAACCGCGCCCGACCCCGGTGCAAGCTTGCGTGACACGATGGTTTGCAGCGCAAGCACCAACTCTGATCCGACCGTAATCACATCAACACCCGTCTGCGGCATGGAGGCATGTCCTCCCTTGCCGGTGACCTCGATCTCAAAGAGGCTCTCGCTTGCGCAGATCTGCCCGACACGGGTCGACACCTGGCCCACCGGCGCTCCCGGCAGATTGTGGATGGCGTAGACCTCCTCAACTGGAAACCGGTCGAGAACACCCTCGTCAATCATGGCCCTGGCGCCCTGCCCCTGTTCCTCGTCCGGCTGGAACAGGAAAACCACCGTGCCATCAAATCCGGGGTCTCGAGCCAGTTGCTCGGCCGCGCCAAGCAGCATGGCCGTATGCCCATCGTGGCCACAGGCATGCATTTTTCCCGGTGTTTGCGAAACATAGTCATGCGCATTGCGCTCATGGATCGGCAGCGCATCCATATCGGCGCGCAGACCAATGGCCCGGTTGCCGCCACCAGCCCGAAGCACGCCAACAACGCCGACCCCGACATGCACCTCGAGACCGAGGGTGCGCAGCACATCGGCCACCGTCGTCCTTGTGCGGTCAAGCTGAAACCCCAGTTCCGGATGGCGGTGAAGATCCCGGCGCAGGCCGACAAGGTCCAGTTTTGTCCTGTCCATACCAATTTCCCTTTGCTTCGGCCAAGCTAGGGAAATTCAATCAGCTGATTGCATCAATGTCATCGTCCGGACATACGAAAATCATCCCGAAACCGGCAACCCGTTCCGTTTCTCGTAATTCGTTCTGTTCAGGAGCACCATGAAGGTCCGAACGCCGTCAGACGCCCAGGTCCCGCTTGGCCTGCGCAATGGCTGCTATGAGACGAGACACATCGACATCCGTCGTCGACCAGTTCGATACACTGATCCGGAACCCATTTTTGCCCTGCCAGGTCGCCTGACCGAACCAGGCTTCCCCGGATTGCTGAACGTGATCGGCGATTTTAGCACAGGCCGCGTCAGCTGACGGCAGTGTTGCGAACACCTGATTGAAATGGACCTGATGTGGCACCTCGAACCCAAGCGCCCGCAACTCGCTTGCGATCCGCGTGGCATGCCCGTGAAACCGATCGACCATCTCTGCCACGCCATTGCGCCCAAGGGACAAAAGCGCTGCCCAGGTTTCCGCTCCGCGTGCAGACCGGCTGAACTCCGGAGCCCGATTGGCAGGATTGCTCTCGGCGGCCGGCAAATAACCGGCCCCGATTGCCATAGAGGCTTCCATCTCCTTCGGATGACGGCACAGCGCCAGTCCGGCATCATAGGGTGTATTGAGTGTCTTATGGCTGTCGACAACCCAGCTGTCTGCCTTTTCCAGACCTGCCAACCTGTTCTCCAGGTTCCGCGATACCCGTGCCCAGAGACCGAAGGCGCCATCGACGTGAAGCCAGGCGCCCGCCGCGCTGCAAAGATCGCCGAGGGCTCCGAAAGGATCGAACGCACCGCTGCAGACATTTCCCGCCTGTGCCAGCACGAGCGTGCGGTCATCAAGCACCGGAAGCGCGTCAATATCCATGCGCCCCTCACCGTCTACCGGCACCCATTCAATATCATTGCTGGAAAGGCCCGCCATACGCACGGACTTCAGAACGGTCGCATGGATCTCTGCGCTTGCCACGATCCGTATTTTTGGAGCACCGAGAAGGCCGGCGCCACGCTCATGCCCCTGCCGGGCAAGCAATGCATCGCGCGCCGTCACGAGGAGTGTCATGTTTGCCATGGTTGCACCGGTTGTGAAGGCACCGCAGGTGTTCTCCGGCAAACCCAGCAAATCGACCGCCCAGCGGATCGCAGCCTCCTCCATGCGCACAACAGATGGTCCCGTCAGCGCATCGGCGACCTGGTCCCAGACCGACAACAGGGCGCGCGCCGCGGACGCCGCAGGCAATGCCCCGCCGATAACATAGCCGAAGTAGCGCCCACTTGCCGACGCCACGGTGCCCTCGCCGCCGACTTTTTCCATCAGATCAAGAATGGCTTCGACTGTCATGCCGTCAGTCGGCAGCCCGGGATCAAGCCGTGCAAATGCTCCGGTTTCGGCCTTCACCTGCCGTGAAGAAATGCCCTCCAGATACCGTGCCCCTCGAGAAGCACCGTCGGTATAGGCCTGCGCCTGTACATTCTGAAAAGATTTCTTCATAGTCGCCTCACCTAGCCATATCGAAGAGTTTCTATATAGATGAATATCAATATAGATGTGAAGTCAAGCGCCGCGGCCTTGTCCGCGCTTTCAAGCCCGGTCCGGTTTCAGATCCTCTTGTGGCTGTTGGACCCCCGCCCGCATTTTCCGCGCCAGAAGGATGGTGATCTGGTAGAGGACGGTGTCTGTGTCGGCTTTATCACCGACAAGGTCGGCCTCACGCAGCCAACGGTCAGCTCGCATATGAAAAAACTGTCCGAAGCGGGATTGGTGACGGGAAAACGGATCGGCAACTGGATGTTTTACAAGCCCGACCGAGACCGCCTGGCCGCACTTGGAATGTCCCTGACCAGCGCTTCCACAATTGCTGCGGAGTAGAATACAGAAAGTCAAAGCGGGACGCGCTAAACCTTCACAAGGGCATTTTGGGGATTCCAGAACGGCCAGTTAGCCCATTCGGAATTGCAACTTCTTCCAATCGTGTCACAAACCCATTGCGACCTGTGATTTAGCTGTTCCATAGTAGGATTGTTTTTGGGCCGATTTATTTTCCGGAATTTTGAATGCGCTTGCTCTTTTGTTGTTTGGTCATTTTCTTTGTCGCCCTCGGCAGCGCATTTTCGATGGACTTCAGTGATCCGGATGCGCCTTTCAGTCCGTCAACGCTGACACGCAAGGAAATCAGGTTTCTCCAGGCCGGCTTGACCATCAAGCGGCACTATTTCGATGATCTCGATGGTTTGTGGGGGCGCAAAAGCCAAGAGGCCCTGGAAAAATTCATCAGGATCGATCTGAACGAAGATCATGCTCCAACCAATCTGGATGTGATGCAGCTGGCCGTTACGACGGTCGTGGAGTTCAGGCTGCTGGGCTGGAGCCAAACCACGTTTCCAGGCGTTGAGCTAACCCTTTTGACACCCCAGCTGCAGGCGGATGAAAGCAACGGGTCGGACGAAGGTGAAAGTTATTTCATGGGCGACATGGCTCTTCGGAGACTTGTCCTGTCCAGATCGGAAATGCGCGCGACGCACAAAAAAAGCGATCCCAGCGCGGAACTCATTTATAGCATCAGGCAAAAGCGGATCTGGGCCAGTTTCGTCGACTACACTGATGGCGTGGTTTTTGTTTATTCCCGGAACAATCGCGGAAACTGGAATACCATCTTGGTCGCAGCAGAACGAGAAGACGTTGGCAGGCTGCTCCTCGTAATTGCTCCTCTGTTTCGCGGTAATTCCGTAGACATTGAACCTTCGAATCGTTTCAACAGGCTGACAGATCGCTTCCTGGAAGAGTTCGACCAGGCACAGGCGACCGAAGAAGAAAAGAAGCCCCCACGTCAAAACGGGTCGGGAAACGGCAAAACCAGGAAAGAGGACGACCCACGCGGCACGGGAACCGGTTTTGCGGTCAATGCCGAAGGGTACCTGTTGACCAATGCACACGTCGTGAAGGAATGCCGGGCCCTCAAGGTCCGTGGAAAACCTGCCTTCATCGTGGACAAGGACGAAAACTTTGATCTCGCACTGGTTCATGTCCCAGATCTTGAACCGGCCGGCATTGCCATCTTCGCGGACACGCCGGCAGCGCTCAATTCGGACATCACGACAGCGGGATTCCCGCTCAGCGGACTGCTTGGCGGATTGAATATCACGCGTGGCACCGTCGCTGCCCGCAAGGGGCTCGGCGGCAGCGGTGTCAACATGCAGATTACAGCACCGCTTCAGCCGGGAAATTCCGGCGGCCCTGCGGTCAATGCCTCGGGCCAGGTCGTTGGAGTTGTTGTTGCCAAATTGAATGCAACAGCAATCGCGGAGGCCATCGGCGACATTCCTCAAAACGTCAATTTTGCCATCCGCGGCACGATCGCCCAGCTGTTCCTGCATCAAAACGGCATTACGCCCCAGAAAGCCGTCAGCGGGGAGCCGCTCGCACCGGAAGAAATCGCGTCCCGGCTCAGCGCCTACACGTTTCTGATCAACTGCTTCTAGATTTTCCGGACAGGATTCAACAGTGCCGATTGCGAACCGATTTGCCCGATTTTTCCACCAGTTCCTTTGCTGCGCCTGTCTTTGTCTCGTGTGCGCCGGCACAGCTGCCGCAGCTGACAAACTTCTGGACCTGGGAGCTCCCTTTCAGCCCGGAGAGCTGACCAGCAACGAGCGAACATTCCTGCAAGCCGGCCTCATCCTTTACGCCGATTATGACGGCCCGCTGAACGGCGACTGGAACAGTGAGACCCAAGCTGCGATGGAGCGTTTTTTCGCAACGTCCAATCTGCCAGGTCCGGTACCGAATTGGGCTGCACTTCTGATGGCCTTTGATACAGATTCCGTGTTTCAGGTCCGTCGCTGGAAAAGCCACCATCTGGACCACATGGGAATTTCCCTTCTGATCCCATTCGCCAACCTTGAAGTGGCGGAAAACAATGTTTCCTTCAAGGATCTGGACAGCTCGCTCGAATACGAGATCTTCAGAAACAGCAAGGCCCGGATGGACAAGTACCATTCACGCGATCCGGCCGATGTGGCCAGCATCGAGAAGCAAAGAGACGAGGCTGTCTGGACGACTACGGCTTCTTACGAAGATCGGCTTGTTTATATCTATTCGCAACGTCTGGATGACGGTCGCTGGGCGACTGTCGGCATTTATGCCAGCCGGGACGACGCACGTGACTTTGCCCTTGTGAAGGCCAGTATCATGCGCGGCTACCGCGAACCGGTCACCGCTTCAGACAGACTAAACAAGGGTATCGACCATGTTGTGCTGAAACTGGACCGGCTGGCCCGGGCGCAGGAAGCCGCCGCGGAAGAGGGAATACCCGCCGAACCAAATGCTGATGAGGCGGCCAGAAACGCTGTAGCAACAGGGTTCGCCGTATCCTCGCAAGGACATGTCCTGACCAGTTTGCACGTGCTGGAAAGCTGCGCCGGCCTGAAGGTTTCCGGACACCCGGCCTCATTGATAGCCAGGGATCCGGAATTCGATCTTGCTCTTCTGGAAGTGCCTGGCCTGACAGTGGAAAACCCTGCCGCCTTCGCCCGCGCTCCGGCGGCACTCAACATGGATGTGACGGTTGCCGGTTATCCCCTGTCAGGGATTCTCGGCGGCTTCAACGTGACCCGCGGAGCAGTCACCTCTCTCAAGGGACTGGCCGGAACGGGGGTAACGGTACAGATTTCTGCACCGGTTCAGCAGGGCATGACAGGTGGCCCGGTAGTCAATCGCCAGGGTGAAATCATTGGCGTCGTTGCCGCCAAACTGGATGCCAAGAAAGTGGCCGAGATTATCGGCGACGTGCCGCAGAACGTGAACTTCGCCGTCAGCGGCGAAATTGCGCAGCTGTTCTTGTTTCAGAACGGCATAACGCCAAGTCGCGCACCAGAACAGTCAGCCATGGTTCCGGAACGCATGGCCGACCACTTGTCAGGCTTCACACTCGCCATCGCTTGCAAGGACGCGGGAAACTGATACCACCATCAGGTCAAGATATTCGCCGGCCGGACGGCGTCCAGGTCATCAGCTGCAACGCCAGGCGACCGGACCGGACCAGCACCCGCTACACGAGGAAGAACCAACCATGTCCACTCCTGCCTATGACGACCAGAATGTCTTTGCCAAGATCCTGCGTGGTGAGTTGCCGAGCCACAAGGTCTATGAAGACGACATGACACTGGTGATCATGGACATCATGCCGCGCGGCGACGGTCATATCCTGGTGATTCCAAAGGCACCGTCCCGCAACATCTTCGACATTGCGTCTGAGGACCTCAACGCGGTCATGGCGACGGTCCAGAAGATGGCCCAAACCGTGGTAAAGGCCTTCGGCGCGGACGGCACCACCATTCAGCAGTTCTCCGAACCGGCCGGTGGCCAGGTGGTGTTCCACACCCATGTTCACGTGATCCCGCGTTTCGATGGCGTGCCGCTCAAGCCGCACACGGGCGAGATGGCAGATAATGACCTCCTGGCGGACCACGCGGACAAGATCCGGGCCGCCCTCGCCTGATCGCTCGATCCATTGGCAAAGCCCTTGGAGCGTGTGCGCCTGTTTACATTTCAGCGCGCGCTGATCCTGAATCTGTTTGATCCGGTCGGCCTCTATACCCCGACCTGGAACGGCATAGGCGCGACCGGCAATCTCCGGACCGCCTACGCTTATGCCGCTTCTCAGCTGGAACGCC
Source organism: Roseibium sp. (assembly GCF_965233565.1). GTDB lineage: Bacteria > Pseudomonadota > Alphaproteobacteria > Rhizobiales > Stappiaceae > Roseibium. The sequence continues at coordinate 450,602 of NZ_OZ247494.1, forward strand.
TCAACCTGTCAGACGGCGCCTCGCCACCGGTCTGGGCTTACGAAACCCGGCCGGAGGACCTTGCAGATCTTGCCCATATGCTGTTGTCGGAGGTCGAACTGCGGTCGAATGAGTACGTGACCCTGGAACTGAGCGTTCCCGAACCTCAGGTACTGCGTTCGTCATACGGTCTTTGGTGCGATCTCTTCTTTGAGTGCCTGGAAAACGGTGAAATTGTCGATGACGGCGCCTGGCTCGACTGGCAGAAGGTCGATCAGGATGACAGCGATGCGGTTCAGGCCATCCTTGCACATCTGAGACGCGACTGGGTAGTCTCCGTTTCTCCCCTGCCAGACCAGGCCTGACCTTATCGCCAGGATGGGTCAGGCCGCTATTGTTCAGGCAACTCCGGCATGAATGGCGGCGTCTTCCTGTTCCTTGACCATGTTCTGGTCCTCCTGCAGCACCTTGACGGGCGCCGGCCGTGAAAAATACCGTTCCGTATAGGCCGTGAACTCGTCGAATTCGGGGACGAGACCAAAGGCCATGCCCCACCGGAGCCCCATCGCCCAGAGCACGTCGACGGCTGTCATCTCGTCGCCCAGCACATAAGGCCCCTTTGCAAGCTGCGCGCGCATGTTCTCCATGACGGTCTCAAAACTGCCATAGGGCGACATGGTTTGCGGCGGTTCCTCCCGCTTCAGCGCCCGGTCGACGAGCGCAGGCTCGAAACACGACGCCATATGAACGAACCAGCGCAAATAGGGGCCGCGGCGCGCATCCTCCAGGGACGGTGTCAGCCCCTTTTCGGGAAAAAGATCGGCCAGATAGAGATAGATGGCGACCTGCTCTGTGATGACTGCATTACCACAGCGCAGCGCCGGCACCTTGCCCGCCGGATTGATGGCGAGGTAATCGGAGCGCCGGTTTTCACCGAGCTTGAAATTCAGGACGTTCAGCTTGTATGGGGCATCGAGTTCTTCCAGAAGAACCCGCACCCCTGTCGCGCGGGTTTGAGGGGCATAAAACAGTTCTACCTGATCGGCCATTGTTCTCTCCTCACTCGGAAGTCCGGTTCACGTCCCCTTCAGGCTACCGCATCGACCCGCCGGCAGCCACAGATTGAACACTTCTTTTTTGCAAGCCGTGATGCATCGCGCTCAAGATGACTTCACGTCCAATCCGGCAATTTTCACGACAGATAACGCCTGCGTTATGCGTGACAGCGATCACGGGCAACGACACGGCTGACCGGTAGATACGGAGGCACAGCAGAAGGAGTTGAAATCATGTTTCACAGAACATCCTGGCGATTTGACGGCCTGTCCCACGCGGATGTCGAAGTGGATGCCGGCTTTGGCCTGGAATCATCCGCCGGAGCTGGTGCCATCAATCTCTATATCAAGGAAGAAGGCACGGGCCAGCGCGCAAGGTTTCTCCTTGGAGGCTTCAATGCAGGCATTTCCCTGGACCTCTATCCGCTTCCCGTGAGCGGTTCCTTCTCGACGGAAACCATGCAGTCCTGGGGCACCCATGTCTACAAGGGCCCCGCCGGCGCCTTTGTGTCGGCCGAGACCTTCGCAGGCCCTGTCGCCGTTTACAACGCCGCGGCCGGCGTTGGCGCTGATGCCGACGTGATGATCTTCGTGTTTCTGGCCATGAACAGCTTCGCCTCTGTCAGCCGTTTTATGGCTGTCTCGGCCTGTGGTCCGACCGGCCCGGCCCTGGGAACCGTCAGCAATATCGAGGCTGCGATGGTCGCAGGTGGTGCTGGGTGCCAGTTTATCGCGGGCGCGGAGCTGCAAGCAGGCCTTTATTATGCGTCATTCCGTGGCATCAGCTATCCGCCAGGCGGTGCGCGTCGGCGTGCGTTCAACGGATTGAGCCAGGAACAGCGGAATCTCGTTTTCATGGACGACTGGCAGATCTGGCGGCAATACGGACGCGGGTCCAGCGACAGGGTCCTGGCCTATCGCGATCATCTGCGCGAACAGTTTCCGAATTACGAGCAATATGGCCGTTAGGCGGCCCCCTCGACAGCTTCAAGCAGAAACCAGCCGGCCAGAAGAAATGCTTCAGCCGCAAGGACGCCAACGATCACCCGCTGCCGGCTGAGCAGAAAGGCGGCAAAGCCGAAACCGGCGGCCGCCAGCCTCAAGGCGAGCGGCGTTTCGGCGAGAATGCCCTGCGGAAACAGGATGAGCTTGGAAATAACGCCGGCGACCAGCGCGGTCGCGACACAGCGGACCCAGATCAGCAATTCGCCGTCTTCGCGCAGGCGGCCACCGGCAAACACCCCAAGCCAGCGCCAGACATCTGTCGCCAGCCAGCCGGCCACCAGGATCATGACAAAGGGCCACCACCAGGTGTCGCCAAGCCCCGCATCGGTCATCAGGCCGTCCATCAGAAAAGCCCCCGCCGCATCACCCGCGTCACCAGATAGGCGAGTGTGCCGCCAACCAGACCGGTCCAGAGCAGGTCAAGGCCTTCCAGGTAGAGGAAAAACACCGGCCCCAGGGCCAATCCGGCCACCATGGCCGCCTTGTCCGCATTGACCCGTGCAGCGCCCCACAGGGAACACAGGAAATAGACCGGCGTCAGCAGCACCAGCGCGCCGGCGACCATGTCAGGCAGACGCTCAACCAGGAGATAGGCAAGACCTGTCATGCAGAAGACAAAGCAGGTCACGGAGCCGCCGAAGCCGATGAAAAACGGCAAGCGCCCTTCCCGCGTCATCTCCGGCAGGTTCTTCATCGCAAAGACCCAGGCGGTCACGGCAACGAAATGCGACGCAATCAGCAACTGCCAGGTCCGGGTCTTGCCCGGCACTTTGATAATCGGCATCAGTGCCATGGTCATGGGCATCAGACGGACGGAGGCCAGCGCAACGGCGATCCCGGCCGGGATCAGGCCCATGCCGGAAGACAGTGCGCCGGTCAAAACGACGATGGACGGCAAAGCCCAGATGAACCCGGTCATGGCCAGCGTTTCGGCAAGTGTCAGGCCGGTCTCACGTGCAAGCCCCGCATAACCGACAAAGGCCGCGGTCAGGATAAAGGCCGGGATCGACACCGCCGCGCGCGCACCACGGGCCATCCAGACCCTTGCCGGTTCCGGATCAGGAGCTGTCATCTGGTCGGAGGTCTCGTCTCCCATCGGCGCCATGATCTCATTTGAAACTAAATCGTAAGGCAACCTTATAATTCGGCGCCCTGCCCGCTTGTCAATCAACGCACCTTCCAAAAACAATCCCACATTGACATGGCAGACCTGCACAAGTTGCATGACAGGTGGGGCGATGCAAAGCGTTACGGAGACAAGGCATGGCAGATCTCGGCAAGGACCAATGGCTCAACCGTTATCTCAAGGGTCTGCGTCTGGCCGATCACGTTTATTCCGACCTGAGCGTGCGCTGGGGAGAGTTTATCGAACCAAGCACAGATCCAAGGCCCGTTCCGGCCGACGGCACCTTGCGACTGGCGGTCATCGCGAGCCTGCCGGTCGGTTTTCTCATGCTCAAGACGCTGCTCGCGGTGTCCAGGCGGTCTCCGGAAGCTTTCCATATCGTCTGTGTTCTGACCGACGATCCGCTTAATCCGGACGCGAAGGTCAGTGCCAAGAAACGGATCTGGCATCATTTCGAAGATGACGAACGCCGTCAGATCGAAGCCGAAACCGTGAAACTGGCGCTGTCAGCCGGCATCCCCGTCTTTACCGGCGACATCAAGGATGACTGGTTCCGCTCCACGCTCGCCGAGCTCAAACCGGACGCAGTTCTGTGCTGTGGTTTCGGACAACTGATCGACAAGCCTTTTCTGCAACTTGCCAATCTGGGCGTGATCAACATGCACCCGTCGGATCTCGCCCACGGTTTCGGCGCCGGACCAGCGCCGTTCGAGGACAGCAGGACGCGGGACGCACAATCAACCTGCTGGACGGTGCATTTCATGAATGAGGCAATCGACGACGGCCAGATCCTCGGGTCTTCGCCGCCGATCAATATCCGCCAGGCGGATGGCAGTTTCCCGCAAGACCCGATCGCCTATTACAGCAAGGTCACCGACGGGCTTGACCACCTTGCCTTTCACACCGTCCATTCGCTGGTTGACTGGCACGAATGCGGCCAGACGGAACCCATGAAATCCATCGATTTCGACAGGCTTTTTTCAAGAACCATCAAACAGCGCATGCTGGAACCGATCCGGGACTTTCCGGTTTATCTTTTTCCGGACCCGGATCTTTTTGCCGCCAGGAGCCCCTAGACCGACCGCGTCAGCCCGCCATCGATCCGGATGTTTTGGCCCGTGACATAGGCCGCCGCGTCGCTGGCGAGGTAGGAAATCAGGCTGGAAATCTCGTCTGAACGGCCGTAACGGCCCATGGGGATGCGCGCACGGCGGTCCTCCTTTTCCGGCAGGCTGTCGATGAAGCCTGGCAGAACGTTGTTCATGCGCACGTTGTCGGCGGCGAACTTGTCGGAGAAGAGCTTGGTGAAGCTGGCAAGACCCGCCCGGAAAACGCCTGAAGTCGGAAACATCGGGTCCGGCTCGAACGTGGCGAACGTGGAAATATTGATGACCGTTCCGCCCCCTTGCGCGGCCATGATCGGCGCGACCAGACGGCTCGGGCGGATGACGTTCATCAGGTAATAATCCATGCCGAGATGCCAATCCTCGTCGGAGATTTCCAGAATATCCCCCTTTGGACCGTGACCTGAGGAGTTGACCAGAACATCAACTCGACCAAACTGTTCCATAGATTTTTTAACAAAGGACTCCAGGTCTTCATTGACCAGATTGGAGCCTGTAAACCCAAAACCGCCAAGCTCGGCCGCCAAGGCCTCGCCTTTGCCGGAAGAGGACAGGATTCCCACCTTGAAGCCATCGGCGGCCAGCCTGCGTGCGGCGTCCGCGCCCATGCCGGAACCGCCGGCCGTGATCAGGGCTACCTTGCTGTCGGTCATCACGTTTCTCCAGTTGAATGCGTTCCGGAAAACCTAGGAAGCCAGGCCGCATTCAGCAAATGATATTGCTGAATGGATTGGATCAATGCTGTGAATGCGTCTTTCGGAACCTGGTGATGCTGCACAGCACAACATTCAATTTCAACGGTCGCAAACTGTGATACCCTAAACTCCTAATTGTTGTTTCAGGGATTTACAAAATGCCGATTGGACTGGTTCTGGGGGGCGGCGCACCACATCTGCCGCTTATGAGCGGCGCGTTACTGGCCCTTGAGGAAGCCGGGCTTGAATTCAAGGTGATGTCGACGACCGGCGCCGGCATGTTGGCGGGCCTGCTCTATGTGTCGCCAAGTCGCCTGATTCCCGACGAAAGCCTTGGTGAGGCACGCCGGCGCGCCTTCAGGGCGACCAGCACCATGGGCGTCGAGGACCTGATCTATCAGTTTCTGCCCATCAATTACAAAGTCTTCCAGAAGCCGGGCCCGGTCGCCGAAGCACTAGCCCCAGCCTTCAACCTGTTTTTCCAGGTGCCACGTGACACGCCGGAACAACGTCTTGTCGCCGACTGGATGGCGCTGATGTCGGCCACCTTCATGCCCTCCAGTCTCACGCCCTGGAGCAAGGGCCTGTGTCAGCCGCCGTCCTGGATCGAAGGCCTCGTCGATTTCGACGCCTTTCTGGACAATCTCGGCGAGGCAAGTTTCCGCCTGGGAGCCTATTGCATCGAGGACCGGGCAGACGTTTCCTTTGACCGGGAAGATCTCAGCCTGGACCACTGCAAGGCGGCGCTCGCGATGCCCTTCATCTACGAGCCCTACAAGCTGTCTGACGGTGCCGGGGTGGAAAGGACCTATCTGGAAGGGTCGGCTTTCGATCCGCTGAAGCTGAACCCGGACAATGTCATGGTCGACGGCGACGTCGATACCATCATCTTCTTCGATATTCTGGGCCATCGCAAACTGGTGGATGAACCGCGTGACCTCACCGACGCCTGGGTCCAGTCGATCATTGCCCCTCTCACCCGGCTGGCGGAAAACAGTCTCGAACAATTCAAGGACAGGCGCGCACGGCACGCACAGAACCGGTTTCTGACTGCACTCGACCAGGCCTCCGACCTGGTGGAGACCGACAGCGGCGCCTTCAAGGACAAGCGCGATCTTATCCGAACCGAACGTGAGCTATACGCGCTGACCGACCTGCTTGGCAGCGCCGATGTCGATCTGAAGGCGTTTCAGACTACCATGTCCTCCAATTTGAAAGTCCAGTCCGACAAACGGCTGCAGCAACTGGCAGATCTTGCCGGCGCGGATTACGCAGCTTTTGTGCGCGAGCGTGAAATCTACCTGAAGGAGCGAGAACTGGCCGCGGGTGTGCCCTCTACCTGCACCGCCACCCATAGCCGCCGCTCCGAATTGCTACGCATGCCCTTCCGCAGGCATATTCCGGAGGACCACTGGCCGAAGATCCTCGACTGGAGCCACTCGAACCTGTCGTTCCTGTTCGAGGTCGGCTACGAGACCGGCCGCACCTTTCTGGAGAACCACAGACAGAGACTGGAAAGTAGCCTGGGCCGACCGCTTAAGGAAACTGGAGCAACTGCTGCTGAAGCGGCTGAGTAGCTGGAGAAGACCTTCGAACGTCATCTTCCTCCAATTTGTCATCCCGGGCGCAGAGGAGCGAAGACCGGGAGGAAAGACACTCGGCCAAGGAAAAAGCCCCGGATCTCTCCGGGGCTTTTGCGGGTTCAGATTCAGACCTAGTCGGCCAACGGCACCTTCGGCACCAGGCTTTTCTTGGCGCTGCCACCCTTGCCGGAAGACGACTTGCTGTCCTTTGCAGCTGTCGCCTTGGCCGCCGGCTTGCGTTTCCGCTTCGGCTTGGGCTTGGCCTCCGTCTTGGCCTTCGGCTTCGGCGGCGTGGCACGTTCCTCGATGCTCTCCAGCAACAGGCCCTTGCCGTCTTCGGACACCGACACCTTGACCATGCCGCCCTTCTTGAGCTTGCCGAACAGCACCTCGTCGGCCAATGGCCGCTTGATGTGTTCCTGGATGATCCGGCCGAGTGGCCGGGCTCCCATCTGGCTGTCGTAGCCCTTGTCTGCCAGCCACTTGGTGGCATCCTCGGTCAGCTCGAAGGTCACGCCACGATCCGCCAGCTGGACTTCCAGCTGCATAACGAACTTGTCGACGACCTTGTAGACGACTTCCATCGGCAGGTTGCCGAACGGAATGATCGCGTCGAGGCGGTTGCGGAATTCCGGGGTGAACAGCTTGTTGATCGCTTCCGCGTCATCACCTTCCCGCTTCACCCGGTTGAAGCCGACCGGCATTTTCGCCATGTCCGCTGCGCCCGCATTGGTGGTCATGATCAAAATGACATTGCGGAAATCGACCTGCTTGCCGTTGTGATCGGTCAGCTTGCCGTGATCCATCACCTGCAGAAGGATATTGAAAAGATCCGGATGGGCCTTTTCGATTTCATCAAGCAGCAGCACGCAATGCGGATGCTGATCGACGCCATCGGTCAAGAGACCACCCTGGTCAAAGCCGACATAGCCAGGAGGCGCGCCGATCAGACGGGACACCGTGTGCCGTTCCATATATTCCGACATGTCGAAGCGGATCAGCTCGACCCCAAGCGACGACGCCAGCTGACGCGCCACTTCGGTCTTGCCGACACCGGTCGGGCCGGAGAACAGATAGCTGCCGATCGGCTTGTCCGGTTCGCGCAGACCAGCACGGGCCAGCTTGATCGCCGATGCCAGGGTTTCGATGGCCTTGTCCTGACCGTAGACAACCCGTTTCAGTTCCTTGCCGAGATTTTCCAGAACCTCTGCATCGTCCTTGGAAACGGATTTCGGTGGGATCCTTGCCATTGTGGCAATGGTGTTCTCGATTTCCTTGACGCCGATGGTCTTGCGGCGACGGGCTTCCGGCACCAGCATCTGGGACGCGCCGGTCTCGTCAAGAACATCGATCGCCTTGTCCGGCAGCTTCCGGTCGGAAATGTATTTTGCCGACAGTTCCACGGCCGTCTTGATGGCATCCTGGGTGTAGCGGACCTTGTGGAAGTCCTCGAAATAGGGCTTCAGGCCCTTCAGAATATCGATTGCGTCCGGGATGGACGGTTCGTTGACATCGATCTTCTGGAACCGGCGCACCAGCGCCCGGTCCTTTTCGAAGAACTGGCGATACTCCTTATAGGTCGTCGAGCCGATGCAGCGGATCGCACCGGACGCGAGAGCCGGCTTCAACAGGTTCGAGGCATCCATGGCGCCACCAGACGTGGCTCCGGCGCCGATCACCGTGTGGATCTCGTCGATGAACATCACGGCACCGGGATAGTCCTCGACTTCCTTGACCACCTGTTTCAACCGCTCTTCGAAGTCTCCGCGATACCGCGTTCCGGCGAGCAGCGAGCCCATGTCGAGCGAAAAGATCGTGGCGTCTTTCAGAACATCCGGCACATCGCCATTGACGATCCGATGCGCCAGACCTTCGGCGATCGCGGTCTTGCCAACGCCGGGATCACCGACGAAGAGCGGGTTGTTCTTGGACCGCCGGCACAGGATCTGGATCGTGCGCTGGATCTCGCTGTCGCGGCCGATCAACGGATCGATCTTGCCCTTCTCGGCCTTGTCGTTGAGATTGACGCAATAGGCTTCAAGCGCGTCCGTCTTCTGGTTGGACTTCTTGTCGGTTTCCGCTCCCGGAAGCACGTCCTCTTCGTCCGCGCCCTCCACAGGACGGGCCTCGGACATGCCCGGACGCTTGGCAATTCCATGCGAGATATAGTTGACCGCGTCATAGCGGGTCATGTCCTGATCCTGCAGGAAATAGGCTGCATGGCTTTCGCGCTCGGCGAAGATCGCGACCAACACGTTGGCCCCGGTTACTTCTTCCCGGCCGGAAGACTGAACGTGGATCACCGCGCGCTGAATGACACGCTGGAACCCTGCTGTCGGTTTGGAATCCTCGTCACTGTCGGTAACCAGATTGTCCAGTTCCGTCTCGATATATTCAATCAGGTTGCGGCGGATCGTATCCAGATCCACATTGCACGCCCGCATGACGGCAGCCGCATCCTGATCGTCCAGCAAGGCCAGCAGGAGATGCTCCAGTGTTGCATATTCCTGTTGCCGCTCGTTGGCGAAGGCCAGAGCCTGATGGAGGGCTTTTTCAAGACTGCGTGAGAAGGAAGGCACGTGATTTGGTCCTCACTTTTTTTCCATGACGCATTGCAGCGGGTGCTGATGCTTGCGCGCAAAATCCATCACCTGGGTGACTTTCGTCTCCGCGACCTCGTAGGAGAAGATCCCGCACTCCCCGACGCCATGATGGTGAACATGCAGCATAATCCGTGTGGCCTCTTCCCGGTTTTTCTGGAAGAAGTTCTCCACAACGTGAATGACGAATTCCATCGGTGTGTAGTCATCATTCAAGAGCAGCACACGATAGAGATTGGGCCGCTTGGTAACTGTTTTGGTTCGGGTGACAACAACCGTTCCGGCGTCACCACCGTCATTGTCATAATCAGGGCCCGCCGCCATCGCCGTTTCTTTTGCCTCAATCACTCCGGCCATCACCAGTTTCGCATTCCGGTCAACAGATCACACGCAGCATGCCCGGAGCTTTCCCGAGACACAGCCCGCGCCGCAGACCGATGTTCTTCTCTGGTAATCCTGCCGCGCAAGCCGCGCTCGCGCAATGGTCGATTTCATCAACATTAAGGTGAACGGTGCATTTGCCTACAAAGCACCATCGTCAAGGCTGAATGTAGGTTTCTTGAAAGCGATTAAAAGATGGGGCGCTATCGCAATTCCGCGCACCCCCGCCGCGCGCCTCAGCGCTCCGATAACAGGCATGGTAAATCTGTGCATATAACAAAACCCGGCTCCAGGGAGCCGGGTTCTAAACCTCTCAGCGCCTTTCGGCTGCTCGAAAAGGTGCTTACTTGGCCAATTTGCCGAGAACGCCTTCATACGGCTTGTAGGCGTCTTTGGACATGTCGGTGACCATCTCACCGAGCTTGGTCATTTCGCCGACGAAACCTTCGTAAGCGGACTTGGCGTAATCGGCCTGAGCTTCGAATGCCTTGTCGAGAGACTTGGAAGCAACCAGCTTCTCAACGGCGGCGGTGCCTTCTTCGAAGGACTTCTTCTGGTAATCGGCCATTTCGGCTGCGATCGCCTGAAAACCCTTGCTGACGGAACCGAAGGACTCCATGGCCATATCCATGTTGTCTTTGCTCATCTTCTGGATTTCATCAAAGTTGTTGATCATTTTCACTGCCCTCATCCCGCGGATTGGCCGTCTAAGCGCTTGAGAGAACCGCTTTTGCCAACCTGCGTGCTTGTCGCGTTACCTAACGAGATTTCTACGTAATGCACTGCACAAAAAGTGTCAAGGTGATTTTGCAGTGCAAAAACAACCATTACGGGAATTTCATATTTCCTACCGCAACGTAAGATTTATTCGCACTGACACGGGACCTGATGCCCAAAACCCGCCGCCCAGCTCAAGAGCCAGGAAGAGTAAATCACTTTCTCAAACATTATTGAGCCTACATCTAAAGACAGAGCAACAACCAATCGCAAAGAAATGAAAAATTAACATTGAATACAAGTTTAGATGAAGCAATCAAAAGATAGTTGAGGATTCTATTTTTACAACACCCTCTTAACTATGCATTAACTCTAATAAAAATCTATTTTTTTAAGTGATTTTTATGTCGATCATTTACACATTCGTAACCGTAATTCCATCAAATGACCTCAAGAGCGATGGGGCGGCGGTTTGAATCGCATGGGGGTTAGATCCACACCGCGCAGCTCCGAACACGAACCGCGTAACCCGGAATGGGATAGTTATAGTGTTTGGGATGCGTTTTTTTCGCAATGCACGGACCATAGTCCGCACAGCCAAGATCCTGACCCTCGGCGCACTCTTGCTCAGCGTCCCGACGACAGCGATGGCAAACCCGAAATATGCGGGTATTGTCGTCGACGCCAAGACCGGCAAGACCCTCTATGCGTCTTCGGCCGATGCCTACAGATACCCGGCTTCGCTCACAAAGATCATGACGCTCTATGTCGTCTTTGAAGAGCTTGAGGCCGGACGCCTGTCTCTGAATTCACGGCTGACCGTTTCCAAATATGCCGCAGGCCGGCCGCCGTCCAAACTTGGCCTGAGGGCCGGAAAGACCATCAAGGTCAAGGACGCGATCCTGGCACTGGTCACCAAATCCGCCAACGACGTTGCGACCGTGGTCGCTGAAAACATCGGTGGATCTGAAAAGAAATTCGCCGAACGAATGACGCGGACCGCGCGCCAACTTGGCATGAACAAGACCACATTCCGCAATCCGCACGGGTTGCCCAATTCGGGTCAGCGCACGACCGCGCGGGACATGGCCCGCCTCGGCATCGCCATCCAGGAACGGTTTCCGCAGTATTACGGCTACTTCAAGACCCGTTCTTACAAATACGGCAAGCGGACTTACGGCAACCACAACAAGCTGCTCGGCCGGGTCAAGGGTGTCGACGGCATCAAGACCGGCTATATCCGTGCGTCTGGCTTCAACCTTGTAACCTCCGTCAATAGAGACGGCCGCCAGATCGTTGCCGTCGTCATGGGTGGCAGGACCGGTGCGTCCCGCAATGCCCAGATGACCAAGCTGATCGGCCGGTATCTGAAGAAGGCAAGCCGGGGTAAGAAGAGTGCGCCCCTGATCGCCAAGAACAGGGCCGTTCAGCCGACTTTTGTTGCCGCTTCGCTCAAGAACCCACCGCTTCCGACAGCAAAACCCGGCAGCGAACCCGCGCCGGCAACCGGGGCACCGATGGTTCTGGCCTTCACGTCTTCCAACGGCAAGCAGGCGGTTCCGACGCCTGCCCCTGCCCCGGTCATGCCGCAGTCGCAGCCTGCGCTGGCAACGGCCGCAGTTGTCACGGCTGCCCCGGCTCCGGTGCCAGGCTTTGGCGACAATGTTCCGCTGCCGCCAAAGGCCATCAAGCGCCGGTTTGACAGCACCTTTGCCGTCGCCACCGCGCTGCCGCCCATTCCGCGGGAAAGCCCGGACGGCAGTCTGACCACGAATTCCATTTCCAAGACGGCTCTGTTGCAGGCCGCCCAATCCAGGCGCGCCGACGATCAGGCGGCTCAGCCGCTGCCCGAGGGACCGGTCCCCACCCGAAGTGTTCAGGTGGAAACCATCTCGGTCGCAGCGACACCTGTTGAGACGATTCCAGCCGTCTCAGTCGACAGGACCGAGACCAGGGACGACACCGTAACCGTTGCGACAACCGAGACAACGGAAGCGGAACCCGGCTGGCAGGTTCAGATCGCGGCCACCGAAACCGAAGGCCAGGCAATCACCATGCTGAAGAATGCCAAGGCCAGGACCGGCTCCGCTTTGCGCGGTCGTGTTCCCTATACCGAACCCGTTGAATCCGGCGGACAGACGCTTTACCGGGCGCGCTTCGTCGGCTTCGACACCAAATCTGCAGCCTGGAAAGCCTGCAAATCACTTAAAAGGGCGAAATACGCCTGCTTCGCCATCTACCAGTAACTGCGTAAGAGATGCCGTCAATGTCTTCTGAGAAGCGTGTCTTTAGCCTCGTTGATTTTCGCCGCGAGGAAACCGGAGCCTCCCTGGTCGGGATGAACCCGCATCATAAGCCTGCGGTGCGCGGCTCGAATTTCCGCGTCCCCGGCATTGGGCGCAAGCCCCAGGATCTGGTAGGCCTCCTCATCTGTCATGGGGCCCGTGCCAGACGTGCTTCCCTGCCGATCTGTTCCATCCGACTGGAAGTGTTCACGCCAGCCGGCAAGCCGGCGGTCGAGATAAGCTTCGACTAACTGCCGGCTCTGTTCATCCTGAGCCGCTTCCTTCCAGAAAGCTTCCAGCTCGGCGTCATCCAGATCATCCAGCCCGCGGCCCTGAAAGCCGCCGGCTAAAACGGTTCCCGACATGACGCCAGTGTCGTGATCCAGTTCCATTTCCACCATCGCCGTGCGCACCCGCGACCGTTGCCCGGCCGTCTTGTTCGGCTTGTAGCTGCCCGTCAATCCTCGAAGTCCCGGCACGCCAAGTAACGACAGGCCGAGGCCGGCCAGAGGAATGGCCAGCAGAAATCGGCCCGTCAGTGCAAACGCGGCTGCAATCGCCAGCAAAACACCACCTGCGATCGTTCGCAGCGTGCTTGCCAGGGCCGCAGGGCTTGCGGTGACGAAGCTATTGCCCAGCAGCACAAGAGCCGCCAGCATGATGACGCCGATAAGAAGGTAGATCATGAGCCTGGCTTGAGTTGTTCCAGCAGCAGGCGCGCACCCTGTCCGCCCTGTTTTTCAAGGGCCCGCAACGCGTCCCGGCCACCTGACGCGTAAACCGCGACGGCCTTCAGGAGCTCCGCCAGCTGACGCGCCGCGCCCGCTTCGAACCGGCAATAGGCACCGTTGGTCAACCTTGCCATTTCCCGAAAGGCTCGCTCTGCGACACCATCCTGCCCTTCCTGGAACAGGAACATCGGCACACCCAGCATGCCGAGTTGGCCAGCCTTGTCGCACAGCATGTCGACATCTTCTTCCATACAGTCGCCGACATAGACCAGCGCCGCGATCTTCTCCTGGCCCGCGGCCTTCAGAGCCGCCGTCAGCACCTTGCCGATCTGCGTGCGCCCGCCCTGACAGGAAATCCGCCCCATGACACTGGCCAGTTCGCTACCACTGTCGAACCAGCGGGAGGCCCGGCACTCCCCGAAGCCGCGAAAATAGACCAGCTTGATCTGGAGGCCGGAAATCTTGCCGGCTTCCTGAAACATTTCCGCCTGGATGTGACAGGCCTGGTCCCAGGTCGGCTGACGGCTCATGGTCGCGTCCAGCGCAAACACCAGCCGTCCCACTTGCCCCTTGGGCGGCTTCATGTCCTTGGCCTTTTGCAGAAACGCGGATATCTCGGCATCCGCAGAAGCCGGCGCCACATTCTGTTCCTGGCGCACAAGCGGATCGACGCTGTTTTTGCCGGTTCTTGCCACCACGGCCGGGCCCTCCTGACAGTCTCTGCCTTTCAAATTGGGACCCGGAACGCGATTTGGCAAGCGTGGACGAACGCCTCTGCTTCTGTCAGGTCAGGAGAGCTGTGCGCCTGCCTGCGAAAGTGCCCCCTTCCGCTGACGCTCTGTCCACAGGTAGATCTCCATGACCAATGCGTTCGGAACCCAGGCCAGCCAGGCAACGAGCTGATAGGCGGTTTCGAACTCGACACCGAGACCGGTCAAGATGCCGAGATAGACCCGCAGGGTGACGGCGGCGAAGGTCAGGGCAGCCGAGCGAAGCATCCAGACACGGTGCCGGGCAAACTGGCGTCTCAGCGCAAACATCAGGGCCGCTCCTGTTGTGCCCAGCCAGATCACCGCCAAGAGCGCAAAGCCCGCTCCTGCAAAACTGCCGGCCGTCGTGTAAAACGCCAGCTGCAGGCCGGACAGGCCGGACACCAGGATCGCCGCGACATAGAGGCGGCCGAGCCAGTGATGCACCACAGGCCGGCGCGCGCGAAGACCGGTAAGAAACTGAAACGGCATCACTGCCAGCGCGATCGGCGCCACGCCGATATGGCCGTAAAGCGCCAATGCATTGCCATCCAGATGATGCGCCATGAAGTCCATGGCTTCTTCCACGCCGAGCGGCAGGAACCTGTAGGACACCAGCGCGACCAGTACCGACGACACCGCAGCAAGACCATAGGCTGTACAGCCGGCAGCTTTTCCGATCCTCAACATTCCACCTCTCCCCGTTACTTGACACTGTCAAGATAGGTATCAACTTGACAGTGTCAAGCAAATCGGGAATGAAGCTTTCATGACGAACTCCCCCTCGCCCCGCCGCAAGCGCGACGGCACCCTCCGAAACGCACTGGTGGACGCCGGCGTCGAGATGCTGCGCGAACGTGGCCCGGACGGGCTGTCATTGCGCGAATGTGCCGCCAAGGCCGGTGTTTCGCACGCAGCGCCCGCCTATCATTTCAAGAATATTGCAGGCCTTGCGACCGCCATTGCGGGGCGTGGTTACCAGCTTTTTTCAAAGGCCATGACCGACCGGCTCGAGGCGGCCTCTTCAAATCCCCTGGACCGCCTCAACGCGATCTGTCACGGCTATATGGATTTTGCGACCGAGCACCCCGAACTGTTCCTGTTCATTTTTTCAAGCCGTCGGTTTTCCGAAGACGATCAGGACTTCAAGCGGCATGCATCCGGTGCCTATGACATTCTGCGTTCGACATGCGCGCCGTTTGTACCGGATGGCACTGCGCCCGATGAAATCGAGATCCTCGTATGGTCTCTTGTCCACGGCTATGCCCATCTGGCGATGACACGGAAAAAGGACAATCCGGACCTGGGCCGAGGTTGGCCACCTCTTGATGCCTTGCTGAAGCACCTCAACAAGGCGCTGGAAGCTGACAGCTGACACCCCCGGGCGGTTTCCTCAAAGCAGACAGAGCTCTGTCAGGTCGCGGCGCATCTCGTCCGGCATCGCCTGAGCATTGCCACCGAGCTTGAGATCCGCCGGAGCATCTTCGGCTTTGAGATAGCGCCAGCCCTGAAAGGGGCGTTTCGGCTGATAGTGCGTCAGGATCAGCCGCGGTTCCATGACCAGGTCGCAGCGCTTGACGCCAGCCTCATCAGTGAAGGGCCGAATATCGATCAGATGCTGGCGCACCTGGATCTTGCCCTTGATCACCCAATAGAGCGAGCCGCCGTCCAGGATCTCCACGCGGCGGGTCGGCACCATGCGCGCTGTATGGATGGATTCTGCAGGAAGCCCCGCTTTCCGCGCGGTTTCCTGCCGGAAATCCATCCAGGCCTGAAGCGATTCCACGCTGTCGGCCCCGACACACAGTTTCACGAGATGCAACGTCATAATCCTGACCTAACAGCCTTGCAGAAGAGGTCAAGGTCCAGCCGCGAAACGGCAGTGGATTTTGGCGTGCCCCCATGAGCTAACGCTTGCATGGTTTCCCGGAAAAAGGTTCTCTCTGACTATGGATGTGTTTGTAACAGGCGGCACTGGCGGCATTGGTTCCGCGGTGGTTAAAAAGCTGGTCTCGGGCGGCGCGACGGTCATCGGTCTGGCACGTTCCGAAGGGTCGGCTGCCAGGCTGCGCCAGTTGGGGGCCAATGCCTATCCCGGCGACCTGCGCAACCCGGACAGCTGGGTCTCGCGCGCCGCCGCCTGCGACGCCGTGATCCACACCGGTGCAACCTTTTCGGAAGACATGGGACGTGTCGACCGGCAGAGCATGCTCGCCCTGAAGCAGGCCGCACGCCATCGGCAACAGCCTTTGAAAGTTGTCTATACGGGTGGCATCTGGCTGTTCCCGGCCACGGGAAACACAACGAAAATCACCGAAAAAACACCCTTCTCGCCGCTTCCGGCGTTCCGGTTCATGACGGAAACGATCCGCACCCTGTCGCACGGCACGGATCTCAACCTGGCCGTCGTTCATCCAGCGCTCGCCTGCAGCCGGGACTCAGGCCCCATTGCAGACATGACCCGGGCTCTGAAAGCCGGTCAGCCCTTCGAAACCCGGGCAACAGCCGAGACCCTTTGGCCGCTGGTGGAAATCGAGGACCTGGCTGCGCTCTATGCTCTTGCGCTCAAGCACGCCCGGTTCCGACTGTCGCTCATCGCCAGCTCCATATCCGGAATTTCTGTTGGTCACCTTGCAGCCCATATCTCAGCGCGCCACGGCCAACCGCTCGATGTTGTCACGATTGAAGCACCGGAGGCAGCCGATCCGGACACGGACTGGAGCGCAGGGTATGCCTTGTCACAGAGTGTGGACACGGCTCACGCCCAACGCGTCACGGGGTGGCAGCCCGAACAGTCGACAGTCGAAGACTTGATTGTCTCCTTGTCCAGGTAGACTGGTCTCCTGTCGAAGAAGCCCCCCTGACTGTTTGGTCTGGCAAAGACTTTTTCAATCTCTGCGAAGCTAGAATTGGACAAAAGCTCTGGTAGGATCGGCTCTTGTCAAAACTGCTCGCAATGATCTTCATGGTTTTGTGCCTTGCGGCCCCTGTCCGGGCAGAAGACATCGTGCCTGTAGGGACCTACCGGGTCGTGAATACTGAGGGCTTTTCGCAGAAGGACGGCGTCCGCACCGCCCTGGAAAGAGACCATACGGTCGGCACAGCCGTGATTGCTCCTCAAAGTGACAACAGTCTCCTGCTTGAGATCAACGGGTCCGGCCTCCGATTGTTTCCGCTGGAAAAAGGTCTTGCCGATCTGGAGTGGAATGCAGAGGACACCGCGCTCCTGCATGGCAAGGACATTCAGGCTCTCCTGGACAAGGCCAGCCGAGAAGAGGTTCCTGCCTGGGGCGCCGATATCGTCTGGCCGCGACACGGACAGGTGCAGCTGGTGCTCCTGCCACTGGGCGAGCATGCCCTGACCGGCTTCCTGATCAGCCGGCCCGGTTCCAAGACGGTCGTCCGGCAGATGGAATTCCGACAGGTGTTCGGTCCCTCAAACCGGCCCGAACCCGTGCTCGGGAACACGGAAAGCGGCAGCTGAACGAAAAAAGGCGCAGCCAGTTGCTGCGCCTTTGTTGTTTCGCGTCCCGTGGCCTTATTGGGCGACGGCGACGGCCTGTTGTGCACTCTCAACATCGTTGAACAGAAGAACCATCGTCAAAGCGAGGCCCACTGCAGCGACAGTCCAAAGAGTGACGCTCCAACAAGATTTCTGCACGTTTTCGTCCATAAAAACCCTACACATGTTATGCGGCGCCCGTCCCCTGCGAACCCAAATATGGCGCCATTGAGGCGAGGAGGTAAACGATCCCTTACCATTTCGCAAGCGCAAAAATGGAGCAGCTGCTGAGCCATTTTTGCAGAGCTCGGATCTGCGCGGAATTTCAGCAACTTACGTTTACGGAACCGTCCTTATGAAGAGTGAAAAACTCTGATAAGACTCTCACAGGGCCCGGATTCGCCCGCAGCTAGCAGAAGGGATCGCGATGCAGGTGCTGTCGCAATTGGACTTGGCCGCCGCCGCCTGGTTTCTCGTCGCCTGGTTCGGGTTCAATTTTCTCGTCGATATCAGCCCCTTGCGCAAGAAGACCCTGTCGAGCGCGATGGACGACTACCGGCGGGGCTGGATGCTGTCCATGTGTTCGCGCGACGTGCGTATCATGGACACCTCGATCATGGGCGGCCTGCAGCAAGGCACCGCCTTTTTCGCCTCCACCTCGCTTCTGGCCATTGGCGGCGGCTTTGCCCTGCTGGATGCCACGGACCGCATACTTCAGGTCGCGGGCGACCTGTCGATCCCGGTCGCGGACAGCCGGGCGCTCTGGGAAATCAAGGTCCTGGGCCTGATGCTGATTTTCGCCTATGGATTTTTCAAGTTCGGCTGGGCGTACCGGCTGTTCAACTATGCCAGTATCATCATGGGGGCGGTGCCGGAAAAGAGCAGAGCCTCCAGGGAGACCATCGAGAAGATGGCGTCACAGGCGGCCGAACTCAACGTGCTCGCCGGCCGACATTTCAATCGCGGCCAGCGTGCGTTCTTTTTTTCAATCGGATTTTTGGGCTGGTTTGCCGGACCATATGTCTTTGCAGCAACCACGCTTGCCGTGCTTCTGGTCCTGATCCGGCGTCAGTTCGCTTCCAGGGCCCGTGCCGCGGTGTTTTCAGGGCAATACCCGACGGCTGCGTCGGCAGACATATCCGGCGAATACACGGACACAGGATCGTCGAACCCTTTCACCTGATACTGGCCAAACAGTCCGGACCGGCATCCCATGATGTCGGCAATGGCATCGGATACGAGCACCTGGCGTTCGAGATCCTTGGCAAGTTCGGCGATTCTGGCCGCGAGATTGACCGCAGGCCCGACCACGGTGAAGTCCAGCCGCGTTTCGCTGCCGACATTGCCGTAAAAGACATCACCGGCATGCAGCGCGATACCCACGCTCATGTCAGGCGTTTGAACGCAGGATTTCTCGGCATTGATCTCGGCGATCCGCGAAAGCGTGTCCCGGGCCGCCAAAAGTGCGCGCATAGCGGCATCCCGGGCTTCTTCCTCCGTTTCATAGGGGAAGATCGCCATAACCTCATCACCGATGAATTTCAGCACCTCTCCGCCATGCGCTTCCACGGCCGCGGTCATCGCTCCGAAATACTTGTTCAGGAACAGGACGATCTTGTCAGCCGGCAGGGTGTTCGACAGGCGTGTGAACCCGCGAATATCAGCAAAACTGACGATTGCCTTGATCCACTCGCCTTCTCCGCGCCGTGTCGTTCCATCCAGAACCCTGCTGCCAGCTCGGGGCCCGACATAGGTGTCCAGAACCGTTTCGGCGGTGCGCCGCAACGTCTTGAGTTCGCACACAAGGGCAAGCGGCCGGATGAGCGATTCAAACACGCTGATATGGGAGCCAGAGAACCCGCCCGGAGCCTTTGTCGAAAAGCTCGCCACTTTGACAGATCCATCGGAAAACGGCATCGGCAGGGCAATATAGTCCGTGTACCCTTCTTCGCGCAGGTCCTCGGAAATCGGATACTGACCGGCCGCAACCGGATCACGTTCGATTTCGACCCGAACCGGCTTCTGCGTTTCATGCACCCGCTTGATCGGGCTCTTCTGATAATCGTCGGATGTCTTGGAATCGGCCGTGTAAAGAATGAGTTCCGGCGCCTTGCTGCTGGTCCAGATGGATCCTTCAGCACGCACATTGGGATGCACCACCCAAATGCCGGTGGTCACCCTGTCGACAGGTACGCTACCTGCGCGCAAACGCTCTCCCAGCTCGCTGACGATTTCTAGCGTGCCTTTGAGGTGCGGCGCATCGCTGTAAAGCCATTGCACAACGTCTGCCGCAACGAGCGGCGCTTCGAGGACCATCTGCCCACGTCCTTTCAAACCCTGGATACCGATCAGTATATGGGATCGACCGTTTGCCGGTAAAAGAGGTTGGGTTTCAAATGCACAGCAAAGTTGAAAGGGAATTCCGACTTTATGGTCCGGGAAAGAACGCCGTGCTCCGGCCCATCAACCAGTAGACAGCAAGCCCGGCCCATTCGCGGAACGCGACGTCAAATCGTCTGAGGCCCTTGGATGCCCCGCTGAAACCCAGCGTCCGATCTTCCTCGCCGCGGGTCCGGTAATCGACCGGATAGGCGGTAACACCGGTCCAGCCGGCGGCTTCAAAAACGCCCATCGCCCGCGGCATGTGATAGGCCGAGGTCACCAGAAGCCATTTTTGACCGGGGTCGGGTTTGACGAGGTCCTTCGCCAGAACAGCGTTCTGCCAGGTGTTTTTGGAAACGTCCTCCAGGACGACCCGGTCTGCGGGAATGCCGAAGTCGGCGAACAGTCGCGCGGCGCCTTCCGCTTCCGTCGCCTGCGACGACACGATGATCCCCTGCCCGCCCGTGTGAACAACAATCGCGTCAGGCAATTGCTTCGCAAGGCGTGCGGTAATGGTGATGCGCTCTGCAGACATGGTCAAAGCGGTGTCGCCGCGCCCACCTGTCACAATCGTATCGACCGCGCCGCCCAGCACGATGATTCCGTCAAAACCGTCAAGCTCGGCAGGCCTGGCATATCGGTCCTCAAGCGGCTGGATCAGCCAGTTGGCGGCAGGCGAGAATCCGCAGATCGCAAGACCAAGCGCTCCCAGCCAGATCATCCGTCGGCCTGTTTTGCGCCAGGAGCTGCGCACGCCGATCAACAGTCCGATCAGCACGAGGGCAAGCAGGAAATTGGACGGCTGCAGAAAAAATCCACCGACCTTGGCAACATAAAAAAACATCTGACAATCCGAATTGAACGCGAATCTGGCCGCCTAAAGGATGCTGCGAAACAGGCATTTCTGAGGCTCGTTCGATCTGTCGAACACCTGCCAGGCAGATCAGCGGTATCGCATTGCCGCTCTCCCTGCACATGCGCAACCGCGAGTCGCCACCACAATCGCCTCCCAACTCTCCCGAGAACCACAAATTGCCGTGCACATGATTGGCAACGGGTGAGGCACTCTGGCAGTAACCTGAATGTGAACAACAAATCATGTTCACTTTTCATATTTAAAAACAGAAACTTAGAACCAAAACACTCGCAACTCTCGCCGGGCACGGGACTTGTCTCCCTGGATTACAAATTTGTAATGTTGCCGCCACAATTTGCCGACATCTTGCCCTCGCGCCGCCGTGGTCTTTCTGCTGTCGGCGTCCGCCGAGCCTGTGCCCTGCAACAAGAATCATTGTTGTTTTTGCAAAGGACCGGACCGTGATCGAAGTCACAGGAGACCGGCTTCGCTTGCGGCATGGTGTCGGCATCATTTCGAAGGCAGTATCAAGGATGGCCAGATGACACTTTACATGAAACTCGGCGGTCGCAAGGCGATCATGCGGGCCATGCCACGTCTTCTGACGCGGCTGGAGCAGGACCCGTGTTTCAACCTTGGCAACTTTCGCAGGGAATTCGAACGCTCGGACGATCTGAGCGAATTCCTGATCTTTCTTTCCGGCGGCGCGCCCTTTTACGACGGCAAGCCGATCTGTGAGCTTCTGTCGCCGATCTGCACCTGCGCCGACGTCTATGAGCGCTTCGTGGATCATCTGATTTCGGTGCTGCTGGTCGGACGCCAGGCTGCCACGGCCGATGAGGCCGATTTGCGCGAGCTCATGAACCGGTTGCGGCCGCATGTCCTTGACCCGAAGCCCGTGCGGCCGGAACTGGTCTATTCGGTCGGGCCGGACCTTCTGAGCGCCTGACACAAAAACGCCGGCCAAGTGGCCGGCGTTTTCAATTCAAATCCGTCTGACACTCAGCCGAGTTCATCGACGCTGGTGACGACCTTGCCGACGAGACCGTACTCGATCCCTTCTTCAGGGCTCATCCAGTAGTCACGATCCGTGTCCTTCTCGATCCGCTCGATCGGCTGCCCGGTGGCATCCGCGAAGATCTTGTTGAGACGGTCGCGCATCTTGATGATTTCCTTGGCCTGGATCTCGATATCCGTCGCCATGCCGCCGGCACCACCGGACGGTTGGTGCAACAGGAAGCGCGTGTTCGGGGTGCAGAAACGCTTGTCCTTGGGCACAGACACGTAGATCAGGGCGCCGGCGCTGGCGACCCAGCCCATGCCCAAGATCCGGACTTCCGGAGAAATGAACTTGATGGTGTCATGGATCATGTCACCTGATTCCACATGCCCGCCAGGGGAGGACACGATGACGGTGATCGGATCGTTGGACACCTGCGCAAGCGCCAGCAGACGTGCGCACACGTCGCGGGCCATGTCCTGGGTCACGGGGCCTGTGATCAGCACCGTGCGCGCTTCAAAAAGGTGTTTGTCAACCTGGATCGACGGCTGGCTCTTGGACTTCTCGTCCTCGTCGTCGTCGAGGTGTGCAGGCACAGGGGTCGAATAGTTTTTCATGCGCAGGATTAAGCTCCCTTGGCTGTTGGACCGGCCGAGCCGGCAGTTTTCACGGCCTGCGAACCACGTTCACAAAGCCGGTTTTGAATCATGTGTAAGCGATGTGGCGGGCACTCGCAAATCATGAGGTCCTCCATAGCGCGAAAAGAGTTATCAGATTGGCAACGAACCATGGTGCCGTCAGTCACCTTGCCCGGAGGATTTGGCCAGGGACTTCCCCCTGCGGCCGACAACGAAGTGCCAGACGATCATCATGGCAAACGGCAGGGACGGCCAGACAAACCAGAGCGTCGACAGGCCTGATGTCAGCAAGTTGAGGACGAAGAAGAAACCGATCATGAAGACCGAACTGCGGATCCGGCGCGGCTGTGCACGCAGCCAGCGGCGTGCCTGCTCAAACCCGTTGGCCACGGCCTGCGTATCCTTGTCCCAATCCGGATGGGTCTTCTGCCCCTTGCTGCTGTTCTGCTTCTCCGGATCAGGTTTGGTGAATTGCGGTTCATTCCGGCCACCAAGCCGCACGGCATAGGTCTCCACAGGGTCGGAAACATTCTTGACATGTTGCGGTCCGAGCGGATCGAACCCCAGCGCCATCTTCGCCTTGACCTGATCATAGACCGATTGCGACAGCATGATGCCGCCCCGCGGCGCAATCTCCTGCAGACGGGCAGCAACATTGACCCCGTCGCCGTAGATGTCCTCTCCCTCGACCATGATGTCGCCGAGGTTGATGCCGATCCGGAACTCCATCCGGTTCGCGTCCGGCAGTTCCGCGTTTTTCAGTGACAGTTCGTTCTGGATGTCGACCGCGCATTGCACGGCCTCGGTCACGGAGGTGAACTCGATGATCACCGCATCGCCCCATGTGTTGACGATCCGGCCGTTGTGACGTGCTGTCAAAGACGACATAACCGACCGGTAGGCCTTCAACCGGTCGAGCGTGCCATCCTCATCCTGCTCCATGAGCTTGGAATATTGTGCAACATCCGCGCACATGATCGCGGCCAGACGCCGCTTCACCCGTTGCATGCTCTTACCCCTGATTGCTCATTGTAGGAATGGGAAGGCAAGCCGCAAATTGCAAGGACAAATCCGTCTTTTTGCCAAGTTCGGCCGGTCCGGAGCCACAAAGCTGATCTTGGCCTTAACGGATTTCCGAAAGCGCCCGCAATGCGCTCAACGCGGCTTCCGCGTGTTCCTCCGGCACAAAGACATGATCGTGGAAATAGGCGGCCACCACATTTGCGGAGATTCCCTTTTCCGTCAAAGCTGCGGAAATGGCGGCCGTCAGGCCGACTGCCTCCAGCGAGGAATGCACGGTGAGCGTGATCCGGCGAAACCATTCGGCCTCGGCAAGGCCCAGTTCGCGGGCCCGTTCCAGCGGCAGGATCGCCGTGACGCCTTCGGTCTCCGCGAACAGCCCGATTGGGTCATATTCGGCGAGGTCGACCAGCGTCTTCGTTGCAAAGGTACAAAAGACATAGGGCACCGGATCCAGCATCGGCCGCATCTGGGCAATCAATGTGTTCAGGTCTGTTTCGCCGGTCATGTTCGTCCCGCTGTCATAGTGTTTTGCGCATAAGGGGCCGCCTGGGGCTGCGCCGGGCAACCTCTTCAAAGCCGCTTCGCCGGAACACGGATGCAATCCCGACGAAGCCTTCACCCCACTGCAGGGGTTTATCCGATTCGATCGGACAGGCATCGAGGTACGCCGCACCAGCCCGGCGCGCATAATCGCTGCCGGCATCCAGCAGCTGACCCATCAGACCGTTTTTGCGCAAGCCCTTGCGGATGAAAAAACACGGCACAACAAAGGTCTTCTGGATCTGCGCATCCGTGTCCCCGTCAAGCGGCCTTGAGGTCTTGGCCAATTGAAAGCGCACATAGGTTGCCCGTGGCCCTAGGGCGATCCATCCAACGGCCAGGTCGTCCTGATAGGCCAACAGGCCGGGCGCAGGCCCCTGTTCCACTTTGCCCTTCAGCGCATCGCGCCGCGCCTCACGCGGCATTGCCTGCCAATCCTTGCCCCTCAGAAACGGCCACATGCACCAGCAACCGGAGCTGGCGCCCCGCTCCGGACCGAAGAGATCGACCAGATCAGGCCAGCGATCGGGCGTAAGCGGTTGAAACAAGATCTTGTCTGTGGACACGACACGCTCCTCTATTTGAAAAAAGTGTTTCGCGACCACCACCAGGTAATGACAAGGTTGATCAGCCAGACAATGAGAAGGCTGACCACAACAGAAAACAAACTGGCATAAACGTTGAAGTCCCGAGCTTCCGGTGTCATCCAAAGGTTGATCTCGAGAACAATCGTCACAAAAACAGCGGTACAGGCCAGCTTGAAAAAGGACATTTTTGAAGCAGGGTCTAGGTTCCGAACGAGTGCAACCATTACAAAAGCAACTATCCACCTCAGAGGATCGAAAAACATTGCCGCGATGACCAATATCAAAATTGTTTGCAACACCGCTTCGGCTCCTTAGGAGTCACTGCCGGTTTTCACGAGTTCCCAACCTTTGCCCCAGCGCGTGACAGTCTTCCCGGACCGGCTTTTTTCTTCCGGCCAGAACTTGCGCATGTATTGGCGTCCCTCAAAGGAGACGACTTCCTTGCTCCGAGCATTGGGAAAAACCGCGTCAATCCGGGCCTCCAGCTTTTCATGCTCAGTCCGCTCCAAAACCCCAGATGCCTTCAAGCTGGCGGTGATGCGGTCAACTTTTTCCCGAGCGTTTTTGATGTCCGTTTGGTACTTGCCGGGGTTGTTTCCATCATATCGCTCGAATGCCCCCCGCCACTTTTCCAACTCGGCCCGTGCTTCGGCCAAATCATCCAAAGAATAAATCGACAACGCCACTGGCTCCCTATCAGTCACTTGCGGTTTTCGAACCACGATTTTCATCTAAACGCTTCCGTCGTGCAAAACGTCGGAAAACCGGAATTGCGATTCCAGCGATCATCGCACCCCAAATCCAGAAAGCCAGACGATTGTAAAAGTTAGGATCACCGTGGAACTCAATCACGAACGCCCCGCATAGAATGATCAGTGCAAGGACATTGATGTAGCGGCTCAAAGTGCCGAAGGTCCGCTCAATCACGAATTGGCTCCTGACGTCGGGGTCTGATCTTGTGCGCAGCTCAGCGCCATGTTGCACAGTATCTCGAACATGATCGAAACACCCAGGAAGGCCGTGCCGCCGCTGGCATCGAACGGCGGCGACACCTCGACCAGATCCGCCCCGACGATGGTCAAGCCTTTGAGAAGACGGGCGACTTCAAGCGCCTGAAAGGAGGTCGGCCCACCCACTTCCGGTGTCCCGGTCCCCGGTGCGAATGCCGGATCGACAAAGTCGATGTCATAGGAAACGTAGGTGTCTCCGGACCCTGCAATCTCCCTGGCCTCGACCATCACGTCTTCGACACCGCGCTTGTGGAACTCCTCGATCGGAATGACGCGAATGCCGACACCGTCGGCGAAATCCCGGTCCTCATTGTCATAGGCGGTGCCGCGAATACCGATCTGGACAACCCGCTTCGGATCCAGCAGCCCCTCCTCCACCGCCCGGCGGAACGGCGTTCCATGCGTGTAGAGCATGCCGCCGAAATAGCTTTTATAGAGGTCGGTATGGCTGTCGAAATGGATCATGCCGAGCGGTCGTTCTTTTGCCAGGGACCGCAGGATCGGCAGGGTACACAGATGATCCCCGCCGGCCGAGAGCGGGCGAATGCCGGCCGCAACCACCCTGTCATAGAAGGCCGTCATGCGAACCAGGCTGTCGTCGACACTGGCCGGATTGGGTCCGACATCCCCGAGATCGGCGCAATTGACCAGTTCAAACGGCCTGACGCCTGTCGCCCCGTTCTGAGCCCGGATCATGGTCGACATATCGCGGAGCTGCCGCGGACCATGTCTTGGCCCCGGCCGATTGGTCGTGCCGCCGTCCCAGGGTGTTCCGATCAACCCGATCCGGACGTCCTTCAGCCTGGGATCATCAAGCGCGACATGCGGCAGGCGCATGAAGGTCGGCACGCCGGCGAAACGCGGCAGTTCGAAACCGGAGACCGGATGAAAGAACGGGTCTGACATGCAAAGATCCTTGCTGCGGGCAGATCGAGAAGGCTGGAGCCCCATTCAAGCCGCCCGACAGAAAGAATTCAATCTGTCTTGCATCACCAGGGAACGGCTTTGCCGTGATGATCGAAAAAACCACCGGACTGTTCGCTCGTCAGACCATCGCAAACGGCAAGCAGTCTCCGGGCCGCCACCTCCGGTTCCTGCACCTCGAGACCTGTCTTGGCAAAACCTTCCGTCAGAGGTGTGCGCACCGTTCCAGGATGAAGTGCGACACAGATGGCACCCGGTTTTCTGCGCGCCAGTTCGACGGCCGCGGTATGAACAAGCTGGTTCAACGCGGCCTTTGACGCGCGATAGGCGTACCATCCGCCCAGTCGATTGTCGCCGATGGAACCGACCCGGGCCGAGAGCGTCGCAAAAACGCTGCGTCCGCTTCTCGGCAGCAGCGGCAGGAAATGCTTCATCAGCAGCGCAGGGCCGATTGCATTGACGGCGAAGCTATTGGCCAGAGCCTCCGGATCAAGATCCCGCAGGCTCTTTTCGGGACGATGGCCATCGAGAACAAGGGCACCGGTTGCGTCAAAAACAATTCGAATGTCTGCGGCCAGTTCCGAAATGTCGCTTGCGCATTGCGCGATGCTGGCTTCATCCAGAAGGTCGAGCTTTGGCTCGGACGACCGGCTCACACCGAGCACCCGTTCAAATTGGCCAGAGCTTTCGAGTTCCCGTTGGATCGCAGCGCCAATACCGCCGCCTGACCCGATCACGACCGCAAGTCCTGTCATGTGCATCCTCTTTCATTTGAAAAAGGATACGCACACACACGGTCACGAGATCTGGCTGCGATCTAAATTGTCGGCGCCCAGGGGCCGTCGACATAGTCTGCCTCGTCATCTCCCGGCCAGGGGGGCATCGAGATGCAGATGAACTTGAGTGGCACGGTGCCCGTGGCCCGGTACTGAAAGGCGGTGCCCACGGGAATATCGATGGAGACACCTGAGACAAGTTTGACAACCGACTGGTCGGTACCGTCGGACCGCCAGATCTCGCCCTCGCCGTCCAGCACGTGCCAGAATTCGGAAACGGTCTTGTGCCGTGTCGCCCGGTTGATCTGGCCGGGCGGCACGGTCGAATGGATCATGTTGCCGGTCGGGCCATCCATGATGAAGCGGATCGCTGCTCCTGCCGGCGACCTGGCATCAGGCTCTTCCGGCAGCATTGTCTGTTTCATGGTGCCCTTCCAATCCGCCCTCAGGCGGTCTTGTTGAAGATTTCCCGGCCGATCAGCATCCGCCGGATCTCAGACGTGCCGGCACCGATCTCGTACAGCTTGGCATCGCGCAGCAGGCGGCCGGTCGGATACTCGTTGATATAGCCGTTGCCGCCAAGCAGCTGGATCGCATCAAGCGCCATCTTGGTTGCATTCTCAGCGGCATAAAGGATGGCGCCGGCCGCGTCCTCGCGGGTGGTTTCACCGCGGTCACAGGCCTTTGCGACGGCATAGACATAGGCCTTGGAGGCATTCATGGAGACATACATGTCTGCCACCTTGCCCTGGACCAGCTGGAAGGTCCCGATCGGCTTGCCGAACTGCTCGCGCTCGTGAACATACGGGATCACCACATCCATGGCTGCCTGCATGATGCCAATGGCACCGGCCGCCAGCACCGCCCGTTCATAGTCGAGGCCGGACATCAGCACGTTGACGCCCTTGCCAACCTCGCCCAGCACGTTTTCTTCCGGCACTTCGCAGTCCTGGAACACGAGTTCACCTGTCTCGGAGCCGCGCATACCGAGCTTGTCGAGCTTCTGGGCGACGGAAAAGCCCGGAAAATCCTTTTCCACCAGGAAGGCCGTGATGCCCTTCGGGCCGGCATTCGCGTCGGTCTTGGCATAGATGATCATGGTCTCGGCGGAAGGACCGTTGGTGATCCACATTTTCGAGCCGTTGAGGATGTAGCGGTCGCCCTTCTTGTCGGCACGAAGCTTCATGGAAACAACATCGGATCCGGCGCCCGGCTCGGACATGGCCAGCGCACCGAGATGTTCGCCCGTCACCAGTTTTTCCAGATACCGTTTCTTCTGGTCGTCATTGCCCCAGCGGCGCAACTGGTTGACGCACAGGTTGGAATGGGCGCCATAGCTGAGGCCGATGGAGGCCGAAGCCCGGCTGACCTCTTCCATGGCAATGCAATGCTCCAGATACCCGAGCCCGGAACCGCCCCACTCTTCTTCGACCGTGATGCCGTGCAGGCCGAGTTCACCCATTTCGGGCCAGATCTCGCGCGGGAACCAGTCTTCACGGTCAATCTTCTCTGCAAGCGGTGCGATCCGGTCCTGACTGTAGGAGCGGACCGTGTCGCGCAACATGTCTGCCGTTTCGCCAAGGTCGAAGTTGAAGGATGGAAAATCATTGCGGATCATTTTGTGAACCTCCCTGGCCCCTGTCTTTATCTGGGGCGCTCATATCGAACAAAATCGCTCAGAACGCCGATCCGGTCGTAAAGCTGCCGGGCGCGCGTGTTGTGATCATGGGTGTGCCAATAGACGTTGCCGCTGGCCGCAGGCTCTGCATCGGCGGCGGCATAGACAGCTTCGATCAGCTTGCGGCCGGCGCCGCCACCGCGCAGCTCCGGGCTGACAAAAAGGTCTTCCAGGTAGCAGGTGGCATCGATCGACCAGGTGCTGTCGTGAAAGAGATAATGCACGAAGCCGACCAGTTCATCGTCCCTGACCGCGACCTGCGCCCTGTGCCCGTTGGCGGACAGCAGCCGGTCAAACAGCCTCTCGGTGACCTCGGCGGCAAGGTCCTGTTCGTAGAACGCAAGGTAATCCTGCCAAAGACCTAGCCAGGCGGATTTGTCCTGCTGCTGCAGTGGTCTGATGATGATGCTCATGCCCTTTAGTCCTTCACGCCGGAGACGCTCATGAGCGTGAACAGCCCGGTGGCGACATGCACCTGGCTGCCGTCATCGAGCCCGTAAACATCGGACCGGGCAATGGTCAGCGTCCGCCCCGGCTTGATCACCCTGCCCCGTGCGAGCAGCACCGTCTGGCTCGCCGGATTGAGCAGGTTGATCTTGTATTCTGTGGTCAGCACGCCCGCGCCTGCCTCGAACAGGGACAAGGCGGCGTACCCGGCTGCGCTGTCGGCGATGGCCGACGTGGCACCGGCATGAAAAAAGCCGTGCTGCTGGGTCAGTTCGGGTGCCATCTTCAGTTCAAGATCGACGGCGCCCGGTGACAGATGCGCGATCTGCGCTCCCAGATGCGCCATGAATTTTTGCGATGCGAAGCTGGATTTGACCCGGTCGCTCCAGTCCGGATCTCTTGGCGACAGGTCCATCAGGCGTCCTCCGGTTTCGTGGCAGACAATTCGGCAATACGCTGATGCGCGCCAGCTTCCACTTCATCGAGTTCGAGCAAGGTCAATTCGATGTCACGCTGCTTTTCCAGAAGTTCCCCCCGACGCGCGGCGATCTTGTCGAGCAGCAGGCGCAACTGGCCCGTCTCGCCCGGCGCGCTGCCATACATCTCGATCATTTCCTTGATTTCATTCAAGGAAAACCCAAGCCGCTTGCCCCGCAGGATCAGTTTGATGCGGGTCCTGTCACCGGGCGTATAGAGCCGCTGACGGCCCCGCCGCGTCGGCGACACCAGCCCTTGCGCTTCGTAAAAGCGAAGCGTTCGGGTGGTGATGTCGAATTCCTGGGTCAGCTGGGTGATTGTGAAATAGCGCTGCATGCCCGCTCCTTGTTGGAGCGCACAGTTCAGCCTTTTTACGTTAAAGTCAATACATCTGTTTTTACAACGAAAAAACAGTGTGTTAATTGATCAAATCTTCAAGTCAGGAAGCGACTTTTCCGAATTCAAAACGTTCAGGTCAACATCGGCTTCAATGCCAGTGACCCGCCCTCTGTCATGGTACTGCCAAAGCACCCAGTCCGAAGGATAGTCCGGCGAATGCCAGATGGACCGGGCCCAGAGGCGCCGGTTCAGCCCACTGCCCTTCAAATAGGCCTCATAGAACTCGGCCGGGGCGTAAAAGATCACCTGTTTTCCACGCGCAGCCTCCACCAGCGTGGTGAAGGCACTGATTTCGCGCAGCACTTCGGCCGCGGGTGGGCGGCGGGCACAGTTCTGGGCAAGTTCCAGGTCCAGAACCGGTGCCAGCATGTCGTTATCCTGCGGCAACACGCTCAGGAAGTTTTCCGCCTGCTTCTGCCCCGGTTCGCACAGGCTGAAAAAATGATAGGCACCCCGGGCAAGACCCGCACTGCCAGCCCCTGCCCAATTGCGTTCAAAGGCGCTGTCTCTGAAATCACCACCCTCGCTGGCCTTCATATAGACGAAGGCGACATCATCGGACGCGACCTTGGCCCAGTCGATCTCACCGAGGTGATGCGAGACATCGATCCCGCGCACGGGAAAATCGTCCCGGTCCGGTTCCCAGTTCATGAAGAAAAACGCAGCTCCGACAATCGAGATGACCCCGCCGACCACCACATAGAACATGGTTCGCAGGATTGCTTGCAAGAGATTCATTCCGCCACCCCAAAATCCCCATCTGAGGGGAGACTGCCCCAAATCAGTTAAAAATCACGCCAAGAAATTCGGCCAGAGCGGTGCCGCCGCCAATTCCAGCACGTTGCCGTCCGGATCGTTGAAATAGAGGCTGGTACCACCAGCGGGCCAGGTGACCTCGCTGATGATCGCTATGCCCTGTTCTCCCAGGTACTCCCGCCAGGACTGCAATTGATCGGACGAGATGCGAAAGGCAAAATGGCTGTGGCCACTGGTGTCATGTCCAGGCACGATGCCCCCGGATGTCGGCACGTCGTCACCGGTATGGCCTCTGTGAAAGACAAGCAGCGCCTGCGCCGGCCCCGCGTCATAGGCAAAGAGCCGATCTCCGGCCACCATGCGCTTCAGGCCAAGGGTTTCGGAATAGAATGCATGAGCGGCCTCCATGTCATCGACATAGACGGCCGTTTCCAGGATACCGTCGAGTTTGGGTCGCATGACCACTCCCGCTTGCTGCTCAAAAAATGTCGGCTCAAACATACCCGCGGCGGCGCGCCTGTCGAGGTCGCACACCCAGAAAAATCCAGCTTGAGGTTGCACAGTTCACCAGTTTGCAGAGCCAGCTAATCGCAGGGAAACCCGGAGATCAGTGCAGCCTCGACAACAAATACTGCCTCTGTGTCCCAGTGTTCAGGATGTTGGCTCAAATAGTCGATGACCGAACTCACCAATTGCGACCAGCTCACATCTTCGCTCACACAGAAACTGCGCCTGACAGTCGTCTCCGTGATGCGGCTATCCAAGGACTTCGCACCTTCCATAAATCCAAGGTGCAATCCTTCGGCGACCCCAAGTATGTAATAGATACAGGCCGCTTTCGCTCCCGGAGACTCTTGGGCAGAACAATACTTGTGCAATTCTTTTCCATCCAGTGACGTTGCCCATGACGGGCTGCAGCCGAGGACAGCGAGAAATGAAAATACGAAAAGGCACGCTGGAATCCGCATTGCTCCGGCTCCCTGTGAAGCACAGATTATCAAGCGCCCCCATTTGGGTCGCAAGAAGACCGGCTGTCAGCATAGCCTCGACGTCAAAAAACACCAGATTGTAAATGGTCAGCGTCAGGCCGGTACCCTGTCAGCAAGTGTCATGTCCCGAGCACTCCGCGTTGCAGTAAGGAATGCGCATAACATAAGATTGACCGATACCTCGCTTCGTTCTGAATGGCCGGTTCAATCCATGAAATTTAGTTCACATGTCGGCGCAGCTGCAATTTTGGTTTTGCTTGGCCTGCTTTTCTCCGGACAGGCGCAGGCCGAAACAGTCTCTGAACAGCTTCGAAACTTGATGGGTGCCGCCCCGGACCATCTGTCAGCGTCCCTTGAGACCATGTGCAGGCCGCAAGGTATTCGGCGGAGCCCAGCGGGCACCTATCCGATTGCCGGGTTCAAATCTGAAATTGTCAGCTGCCAGCCGAGCGAAGAAGACAGTCTTGAAACGCTTGCGGTGCTGGTCAGCGATGACCAGGTCGTGGCGATCGAATTGACGACCCGCACAGAAACCGATTTCCAGACGTTTCTGTCACCAACGGCGGGCATGGCATATGCAGGTTTCCGGATTGTCCCGGAGATCGCCTTGATTGGCGACACGGCGCAAAACCGGATTTTCATAACGGCGCCGGAAACACTTCATTCCCATGTGTTCCTGAACAGCCTTTCAGACTGGCAGCCCGGTTCGGTTCCTGACCTTGCCACCCAGTTTCGGCCGTTTCAGCTCGGAGCCGGCGAGACCGGGTTCCGCCAGAGTG
Source organism: Roseibium sp. (assembly GCF_965233565.1). GTDB lineage: Bacteria > Pseudomonadota > Alphaproteobacteria > Rhizobiales > Stappiaceae > Roseibium. Next base: position 483,395 of record NZ_OZ247494.1, read on the forward strand.
TCAAAACCCTCTGCGATTATCAGGACTGGAAACCACAGGACCCGAAGCGTTGGGGCTGGTCTCACGAAAGGATTGTTCAACTTGACTGTTTCGGACCGAAGATCGCCGGTGCAAAACGCAAAGTCGAACTCATTTTTGCCGACGGTGAGCTGAAGCACGCGTGGGTCCTGCTTGCGCCACAAGAACTTCGTCGGGTCTCAGATCTGCTGGAAGGCAAATTTGGACCGCCAGTCGCCATTTCCCCTTCGATGGATCGCTACGGCAGCAGCAAGGTCTTTCTGCGCAGCGACAAACCGGAAATCCTCATCGCCGATTTCGCGACAGCTAAAGTCCTGGCCGGAGAGTGACTTTCTACTCCGCTGGGTCTCCGGGAAATCCCGGAACGCTCATCACCGGGCTGAACTCCGTGATTGCATAGGATGCCAAGGCTTCCGCCTTGAAAGGATCAAGCTCAACCAGTTGCTCGATCTCTGTGCGCGAGGAGCCCTTCGCCAGGATCACGCCTCCGATGCGGGGATTTTTGGGGCCTGACGCCAAAAAGTGGCCGGCCGCATATTGGTCTTTCAGAAAGCTCCGGTGCGCTTCCAGGTGCCGATCGACGTCGGCAAGGTCTGCTGTGTAGGTCAGGTCAATGACAAAAAGGCTCATGGGATCGGTGTACCGCTTGGAGGAGTGGCGCCGGCCCGGCCGGTGCTGCCGGGCCGGCTCGCGTTCAGACGACGGTCAGCTTGACGTCGATATTGTTGCGCGTCGCGTTGGAATACGGGCAGACCTGATGTGCCTTGGTGACCAGGTCTTCGGCGACAGCCGTTTCGAGACCCGGCAGCGAGACGTCGAGCGCCACCGTCAGACCGAAACCGCCTTCCGATCGCGGACCGATCCCGACCGTTGAGGTAATGGATGTGTCTGCCGGAACGGCTATTTTCTCCTGACCACCTACAAATTTCATCGCTCCGATGAAACAGGCGGCATAGCCGGCTGCGAACAGTTCTTCCGGGTTGTTGCCCGGACCGCCGGCACCGCCGAGTTCCTTCGGCGTTGAAAGGGCAACCTTGAAAGACCCGCTCAGCGTCTCCGCAGCGCCATCCCGGCCACCGGTTGCCTTCGCCTTCGTTTCGTAAAGCACATCTACAGCCATCTCGCTCTCCTTCAGTTCAATTTCATTAAAATCGCACAAGATTATATCGCGTACGATATACATTACCCACATATAGAAGCTGCACAGAACCGTCAACAGGTTGCGACCATATCGCGCGCGATTTATAACGGGCTCATGAACGAGACGACCAATCAGATGTCGCTTCTGGACGCGATCGGTTTGCCCGCGGCCGAAGAGACCAAGACACAGAAAAAAGACAAGCCGGCGAAAGCCGAAAAGTCTGAGAAAGAACCGCGCAAGAAGAAAGCCGCGGCACCCGGAGAGGCGTCTGCGAAAACCGCAGATCCTGCACCGGTCGCGGCGGTGGCCCCGCAGGAGGATCCACCTGCTGCCGTCACCGTTTCTGCCGCCGATAACCGGGCGGAGGACACATCGCCTTCAGTGCCGGAAACACCGGCTGATCCAGGCGATGCGGCCAATCCGGTCTCCCTCGACCAGTATCTCTGTTTTGCGCTCTATTCGGCCAACCACGCGATGCACGGGGTCTACAAGGCCCTACTGAAGGAAGCCGGCCTCACCTATCCGCAATTCCTGGCCATGACCGTCTTGTGGGAAAACAACAACGTGCCGGTCGGCACCATCACGGCAAAGCTGCAGCTCGACACCAACACGCTGACCCCGCTTCTGAAACGGCTCGAAGCCATGGGGCTCGTGACCCGGACGCGCAATCCCAAGGACGAGCGTCAGGTCATCCTGAAACTCACCCGCAAGGGCCGCGCGCTGCAGAAGAGGACCGAGCATTTCAGCACCTGCATCCTGTCCTCGACCGGGTTGAAACTCGAGGAAGTCATGACGCTGCAATCCAAGATCATGCAGCTGCGCGACAATCTGCGCGATGCAGGCCTCGACGCCTGAAGCAATGCGTCAGGACGAAGACCTGTCCTGACGCAACACCGCCTGGCAGATCGTGCGTTTCAGAACCTCCCGCGCCATCTCTTCCGGCCAGCTGCAGTCCCGGGTCAACAGGCCCCAGGTCTGCACGCTGAAGGAGGCCCACAGGTAATCCGCGGCCTGCTTCGCCGTCCAGTCCGGCGCCAGGGCCCCCTCCTTTTCCAGTCCCTGCGTCAGGGTCAAAAGCCAGTCCCGCAATTCGCTCATCCGGTCTTCCCAGGCGGCAGAGGCGTCCGCATCCGTACTCCTGAGCCGGATCAGATCCGAAGCCACCGGGTATATTTCCTTCACGAACCGGATCCACACCTCGACCGTCGAAACGAGGCGCGCCTGAGGGTCTGTTTCCTCGAAAGCCGCAAACAGCCTGGCCCTGATATCCAGCCGTTCGTCCGTGCGTCGTACCAGCGCCAGGATCATGCCCCCGCGCGAGCCGAAATGATCATAGACCGATTGCCGGCTGATCCCGGCCGCCTTTGCGATCTGGGCCAGGGATACATCCGCACCGTGGTCGCAAATCAGGCTCCAGGCCCTGTCCAGGATCTCTGCTCTGGTTTTTTGCAGTCGCCGCTCACTTGACACGTGTAAAGTCATCTCCATATTTGACATGTGTAAAGTTATGGAGATCGACTATGACCGTCAACCAGCAAACCCTGCAATTCGCCGATTGGTATGGACCGGGCCTCGACGGCACCAGCCCGACAGAGACACAGTGGGCAGACCTTCTTGGCCGGGCACCCGACAAACCCGTCACCTTGATCAACTTCTTCAAACTCAGGGAAAAAGCGCTCTATCAGGACGACACCGAGACCGTGTCAGGCCAGGAAGCCTTTTCAAACTATGCCTCTGTCAGCGTACCGGCCATGGAACGCGCCGGTGGCAGCTTTCTCTATGTCGGTCCGTTTCAGGGCATGTTTCTGGGTGAGACCGAGGACTGGGACCTGATCGCCATCGGCGCCTATCCGGACCTGAAGGCCTTCATGGCCCTTTATTCCGATGAAACCTATCGCGATGCGTTTCACCACCGAACAGCCGCCTGTGAACGCCAGAAAGTGCTCGTCTGCGGCGATTAAGCCATTGAGCTTGATAGAGATTTAAAGCGGCAGTCCGAACCAGAGTGCGGCAATGCCGAGAAAGGCGAAGAAGCCGACCACATCGGTCACCGTCGTTACAAAAACGCTGGACGCAATGGCCGGGTCGACATTCATCCGGTCGAGCGCAATCGGGATCAGTAGGCCGGAGAGACCGGCAAACAGCATGTTGATCACGATCGCCCCGGCGATCACCACGCCAAGGCCCGGACTTGCAAACCAGAGCCAGGCCGTGATCCCGATCAGCACCGCCAGCGCAACTCCGTTGAGCACGCTCACCAGCACCTCACGATTGAGCACGCGGAGCATGTTGCGGGCGCCCAGTTCCTGGGTGGCGATACCGCGCACGGCGACCGTCATGGTCTGCGTGCCCGCATTGCCACCCATGGAGGCCACGATCGGCATCAGCACGGCGAGCGCGACCATGGCCTCGATCGTGTCTTCAAAAAGAGCTATCACCACGGAAGCCAGAATGGCTGTTCCCAGATTGACAACCAGCCAGGTAAACCGCGAGCGCGCGATGGTGATGACATCGTCGGAGATTTCCTCGTCGCCAACACCGGCCAGCGCGCGAATGTCTTCTTCCGCTTCTTCCTGGATGACATCGACGATGTCATCGACGGTCAGGACACCGACCAGGCGCTCATTTTCGTCAACGACGGCGGCGGAGACCAGATTATAGCGTTCAAACCGGCGGGCGGTCTCTTCCTGGTCTTCCGTTGCCAGGACGGCCTGACGCGTCTCTTCCATGATGGAAGTGACCTTTTCGTCGCGCCTGGTGCGCAGGATCTTGTCCAGATGCACCGCCCCCAGGAGCTTGAACTTGGGATCCACGACGTAGATTTCGTAGAAACTGTCCGGAAGATCCCGTGCCTCGCGCATGTAGTCGATGGTTTGTCCGACGGTCCAGAAGGGCGCAACGGCGATGAATTCGCTCTGCATGCGCCGGCCGGCGCTGTCTTCCGGATAGTCCAGTGCCTTTTGCAGCTGCGCCCGGTCGGCATAGGGCAGCTCTTCCAGGATCTCGGCCTGGTCGTCTTCGTCCAGGTCCTCCAGGATGTAGACGGCGTCATCGGAATCAAGGTCTTCCAGGCCTTCGGCGATGACCTCGTTGGGCAGCTCCTCCAGCAGTTCAAGACGAACCGCCTCGTCGATCTCCGTCAGGGCGGTGTAGTCGAATTCGTCGCCCAGCAACCGGACAAAGGCGGCACGATCATCCGCATCGAGTGTTTCAAGCAGATCGCCGGTATCGGCCTCATGCAGGTCGCCGGCCAGTTCGCGAAGCGCAACCGTGTCATTTGCCTGGATTGCTGCTTCGACGGCAGCAATGAAATCAGGATTGAGACGCTCTTCTTCGTCACGCACCGGGATCAGTGGTTCGGACGGCGCGGCGACATCAAGCTCAGCTGCTTCGCTCATCCGGCACCCTCCTCACCTGCGTGTTGACCCGATCCGGTGAGCCTGCACCGGTATGCGTCCAGAACTAGCGTTTGCAGGGAAAAAGCGCCACAGGAAAAACGAAACCGGTCCACAGACTTACGCAGATGAAAGCAATTCGAAACCGTGTGCTCCGCGCCGGTTAACTCGGCCGGTCATGAGCTGTCAAAACCCCTGGCAACCCTTTTTCCGCGCGGCCACTCGCAGCTGCTCCAGATAGGCTTCCACCTTTGCCGGCAAAATGGTCTCGTCATCGGATATACAGCGCGGCGCCCGCCGAAACGCCCGCCGGGCCCGCTCGCTCTTCAGACACACACGCCCCTCCGCCAGCACTTCCTGTTCGGTATACCAGAGCTGTTGGCAGGTCATGGCCCCGAAGCGGCCGGGATTGACCGTGAGGTTCTGGGCCCACGCGATATCTGCGAACGACAACAAGAAAGCCAAAGCGATTATCGGTTTGAGCCTGCTGCTGCGATGGCCTCTGTTCCAGGACCGGAAAACGTCACGCACGGTTTTCAACCTCCACAGTACTGCTTGTCGCCGCCGCCAATCTGGCCAGCAAAAGGAGAAGGACCAACGTCAGGCCCATGCGCAGAAGGGCATAGCCATACCCCAGGAGCACCGCGGACTGAAGCTGATCCGGTATGTCCGGTCGCAGGACCGCAAAAGACAGAAAAGCCGAGATCAGTTCCAGGACAACCAGCGCCAGATAAGCCCTCCAGGCCTTGCGCGGTCTTAGAACCACCTGCGTCAGGACCAGGACAATCACCAGGCATTCAAGTGTTGAAATCAGGATCGACCAGACGCCAGGCGACATCAGCTGAGGCAGAAGCACGTGACGCCACACGGCTGCATTCTGGACAGCAACCAGCCAGAAGTCCTTGATCGAAAAAGCGGTCGTGAGCAGCTGAACAAACAGAAGTGCAACAACGGCAATTGCGACACCAAGGCAGGCGGCCCGTTTCAAATTGGTCTTGTCGGTTGAGGTCACACATCACCCAGGTTGGTTTTCAAGGACATAGCAGCGGTACAAATGCGGCATCAATGAGAGAGCCGGCGCTGCCTCCTGACACCCGCCGACACGATCACCTGCATCTATAGCCAACGTCCGAGACGCTCGGCCTGAGGACAGAAATCGGCGGAACTTGTCTCCATCCTTGCCCCTAACAAGAGCCTGCGCCCTTCCCTGGATCTCACCGAGACAAGCTCGACATCCGAAACAAACCGCTGCCAACAGCGCGCCAGCGTTTCCGCCTGGATTTTCCGGGCGCCAAGGGCATCCGGGACTGGATGGTAATCGGTACGCGTTTGCCCAAAACTGCACACCTGCCGCAACAGGATGTATCTTGGGTTCTCCACCGGGCTCAAAAGCTGCTCCAGGCATTTCAGGAAAAGCGCCTGTTCCTTGGGGTCTGCGCCATCCAGGCTGCAGAAATGCTCGCCGTGCAGAACATGAACAGCAGGCTTCAACTGATGGAGCGGTGTCTTTAGCTGCCCGGTTTCGGACAGCGCCTCAAGCACAGCCTTCCCGATCTGCGACAGGTTCTGTTCCACCGACCGGTTGCGTAGCGCCCGCGGAACCGTCCTGTGGAGGTTTTCCTTCTTTGCAAGGAATAACGTGAGCAACAGAACAACGACCGCCCCCAAGGCAGTCATCGTTTTTTGAGCCCAGAGGGAATAAGCCAACGCCGCAACGGCCAGAACCAGCAAGGGCAGGATCACCCCGCCCATACGCCTGGCCCTGCGATAGACCCAGCTCTGGGGGGCTCTGCGCACGGCGGCCATCGGGCGCAATCTTGCACCTGCCGAGCTCTTGAAAAGGGCCAGCTTCCAGCGCTCAGTAAGCCCTGCCCGATCGGCACTTCTGGCAAAGGTTGCCCCATTGACCTGATCAAGCGCTTCTTCCGACCAATCGGTTTCGGCGAACCCCAGCCGTCCCAACCCTGTTTCGATATAGGGCGGATCACTCATGCTGAGCCCTTCAAAGGCCTTGAAGCGGCGCACCAGCAGTACGGCATCCTGTCCGAGATCCTCGCGCAGGGGCTTCTGCGATCTGAAGTGTCTTCCCACCTGCCGGCCAGTCTCCAGAACCTTGCCGACGACGCTGCTGGTATCAGGCAGTTTGACACATGCCAGATGCCAGACATTTGCCGTTTTCCGGCTGTCCTCCGGGTCCTTCCGGATGGCGCGGCCCCGCATCTGGTTGGACAGCATGAATGATCCGACCGTACTCGCCAGCACAAGGGAATTGATACAGGGCGCGTCCCAGCCCTCTCCCAGAAGCGCCTGCGTCCCTACAAGCACTGTCACGCCCCCCTTCCGGAACACTTCGGTCATCAGGGGGACCGTCAGATGACGAACGGAAGCCGTCAGTTCCACCTCAACATAAGCGGGATCGTGGGCCAGCGGTCGCAAACGCAGGTCGTCCCGGCTGAGCCCGGCATTCCCGCAGGCGGTTTGCAACAGCTCCAGTGCCTTGGCTGGCAAGACCACATAGGAACCCGTCAACAGCCCGACTTCGTAGGCATAGTCACCCCGATTGCGCAGGACCTCGAACACCGGCACTGCGCCGATCTTCACCGGCTCATAGACCGCCTGATGATCACTGGGCTGAAGATCGCGGTGAATGTGGTCGGTCAGGATGACCATGCGCAGACGATTGCCCAAACTGGAGCACTCCGCCGCCACAATGGACCGGATGCTCTGGATCTTGCCCAGGCTGTTGCGCAGCATGCGATCGATCCGGTCCATGTTGGCAAGCGCGGCTCTTTTGCCGCGCATTCCGCCGAAGGCCTTGAGCTTCCTGGAAATATCCTTTCGCAGGCCCGGTTCGAACCGGTCGGCCATCTCGCCGTTCAGGACACCGTTCAACAGGTGTTCCAGAAACTCCCGATCCAGCCCGGGCAGTTCCCGGTTGTCCAGACTGAAGAGTTCCAGCAAAACCGGGGAAACCGAACGTCCGGCGGCAGTCAGAAACACCAGCGCGGCGAGACAGACGTCTGCCTGACGGAAAAGCTCCTCTTCCCAATCGGCCGGAGAGCGAAACCAGGGCAGATTTTCCAGGCGGTCAAGAAATTTCGCATTCGTCAGCAGGTCTTGCGCAAATCCATTGAGATTGTTGGCAAACGCATTGATGAAGCTGGTTTCGTCTGCTGTCGGCGCAGAAAAGCAGACCAGGTCCTGGTGCGGGCACAGGTCCCCGGTCTTGACCAGCTCCGGCACGGAAATCTCGCAGTCAATCGGACCGCACAGGGCTTCATAATTGTCCCATTCCGCCGCGTCGGTGTCATAAGGCGGCGTCGCGGTCAAAGAAACGGTCGTGGTCTCATCGGCAAGCGCCTGGCGCAGTCGCATGAGCGACTGGTGCCACTCCTTTCGCAAGTGATGCGCTTCATCGAAAACCAGCGTGCCGACACCAAGGTCTCGAAACTGCTGAACAAGTTTCTCGGCAACTGACCAGCCGTTTCCGTCTTCAGCCTCCGGCGGCGTGCCCGTCATTGCGGCGTGAAAGCCCTGGTAGGTCACGATCGTGACCGGTTTCACTTCCCGGATGTTCAGCGATATCCAGCTGTCGTCAGTCCCATCCGGCAGAAACAGCTCTGTCAGACGTGACTTCCATTGCTGCCGGATCGTCAGTGTCGGCGCAAAAACGATGGCCGGTTTTCCAAGGCGGCGCAGCACCTCCAGGCCGAGCACCGTTTTGCCAGACCCAGGTGCTGCAACGACATGCAGCTGAGAATCGTCCAGATGACGATCCAGTTCGTCCAGAACCCGTTGCTGATAGTCTCTCCAGGGAAACTTGAAGCGCATGCTTTGCAGGATCTGGTCAAACCGGTGATGGCTGTCGGAGGTGCCCGTCATGCCGGACCGTTGGACTTGCGCGCAACGGAGACCGGCCGATAGGCGAGACCCTGCAAGACTCTCAGTCCCTTGCACATTCCGGCGGCCTGGTCTCCATCGTCCAGTCAGCAACCTTCATTGCCGGAAGTTTCGTCTTGAATTGATTGTTGTTGTGCACGCCCTTTCCGGTCAGCAGATTGACGTCACACTGGCCGGCGGCATCCGGATCGAGCGTATCGTAGTAGCTGTAGGTGTAGCCCGCCACGACAAAGGCACCACCACGATAGGCAATGGTCAGGATCTGTTCCCAGCGGTCCCGTCCGATGGACGAGTTCTCAGAATAAACTTTCAGCGACCCGTGTTCGGTTTCTTCCATCCACGGTTCCTGGCCATACATGCCGCCCCGCCAGACAATATTTTTGGCATGGGCGGCCTGAACCCAGCCCTCACCTGCATCGGTGTAGATAAAAAGATCGCCGCCGTCATCCGTTTCGGCGAGCACGGCCCGGAAGCGATAGATATCGCCGTCAACGGGCACGGTCGCGGAGCCGACCACCGATTGCGGCGAGATCATTGGCTCCTGGGCGAAACCGCTGCCGGTGATCGGCAGCATGGCCACCGCGGCCAACGCCGGCAATGTAAGATTTGTTTTGAAAGTCAACATCTTCAGCCCCTGACACGCGTCTCCCGGACAGAAGCTGTTCTGGCAAGACACTGTGAATCGAACGCCGGGACAGGAAAGCATATTCGGCGCGGCACCGACAAGCGCATCCATCTGTGCCAGCCAAGCGGCCCAAGAACCAAAAAGGCCGCCCCGAGGGGCAGCCTTTTGGTGAAGCACTGGTAGCATGCTTCGAATATGGTGCGGTCGAGAAGACTCGAACTTCCACGGGTTTTACCCCACAGCGACCTCAACGCTGCGCGTCTACCAATTCCGCCACGACCGCATATTCGATTGTTCCCGGCGCCTGTCAGCGTCGAGGCGCTCCATGTAGCAAAAGGAATTTGGGGGCGCAAGAGCCCTTTTTGCAATAATTCACAGGCTCACGAGTTTTCTTCAAAACAGCTGTGCATTCAGGCTAGAGCGGCCCATCGGTGCGCATCGGCCGGATCTCGGGCGGCCGCATCAGGACTTCGGTGATGGAGATGCCGATCCGCTCACCAAGCAGCACCACCTGGCCCTTTGCGACCAGGGTGTTGTTGGCGTAGATCCTGACGTCATCGTCCTCGTTGACATCGAGATCGATCACGGCACCACGGCCCATGCGAAGGAGCTGGTGAACGGGCATCTCGTTCTCCCCCAGCACAACGGATATGTCGACTTTGATCTCGTCAAAGGTGGTCATTGGACGCATTGATCCTTAAAAGGGGCATTGCCCGCCAGCGCTCCATCATATCACGGCACGGCCTGCCAGCTCAAAAAACAATGAAGTGTCATCCACATGTCACCAGCCGATAGAGACGACCTTTCTTACAGTTTTCTGCCAAAACCGGGCTCTGCACCGGTGGAATGGCGTATTTCGGACGACCTTGTCGATTATGAGCAGGCGATCGCGGAAATGGACGAGCATGTTGCGAGAATCATTGCCGGCGAAGCGGGCGAGCGTGTCTGGCTGCTGGAGCACCCTCCCCTTTATACCGCAGGCAAGCGCGCCGACGATGCCGATCTGGTCGCGCCGGACCGGTTCCCGGTCTATCGCACCGGGCGCGGCGGCCAGCATACCTATCACGGTCCCGGCCAGCGGGTTGCCTACGTGATGCTGGATCTGAAGCGACGCCATCAGGACGTACGCGCCTTTGTCTCCGCGCTCGAAGCCTGGCTGATCAACACGCTCTGGCACTATCATATCCGCGGGGAACGGCGCGAGGACCGGGTCGGCGTCTGGGTACGCCGGCCGGGTCGCGGCGCGACCGTGGAGGACAAGATCGCCGCAATCGGCATTCGCCTGCGCAAGTGGGTGGCCTTTCACGGCATCAGCTTCAATGTCGAACCGGAGCTGGAACATTTTTCGGGCATCGTACCTTGCGGCGTCACCGAACATGGTGTCACCAGCCTGGTCGACCTCGGCATTCCCGTGACAATGGCGGAAAATGACAGCGTTCTTCGGGTAGAATTTGAGAAAATCTTCGGCCCGACTGAACTGCGCTGACGGGATCCCCGGCGATCACAGCCCCGACAAATGATTCGCTCCTCCAAGCCGTTTGCTGCCACCGAAAGACCCTATCCGAAATAATCATTGTCATTATTGCGGGTGTTTTTTCTAAATACTGATCTCCTTCATGTATTAACCGGCAACACCCCGCCAGATTTAGTTTTCCTTCACTCGTTTGCGCCAAGAAAGACACAAACTTTCTCAACGATCGGGACCCGAGTTTGTGACCCAGTCTCCTGCGCAACGCTCATCCAAGAGCGTCATCACCAAGATCCTGCTGGCGGCAGCCGCCGTCATTGTGGCGATTTTCGCCGGCTTCGGCCTCTTCAACGACACCCTGCAGCGCAACGCCAAATCCGACGAAGTGCGCGACTACATGACCGGTGTCGGACAGTCCGAAGTCAATATTGTCCGCAACTGGTTCGAGGCACGTCTGCTGCTTGTGGAAACCACGGCCGAACGGATCGCCAAGGCAGACGACGTCACGCCCGAGTTCTTCAACCTGAAGAGCCTGACCGACAATTTCAGCGCCACCTATTACGGTGTTGCCGAAGACGGTGCCTTCAACATGTGGCCGGAGGCCGATCTGCCAGAAGGGTATGACCCGCGTAAACGGCCCTGGTACCAAGACGCCGCAGCCAAGGGCAACTCCACGATTACGGCGCCCTACCAGGATGCCTCTTCAGGCAATCTGATCGTGACGGCCGCCACCCCGGTCAAGGCTGGCGGAACTCTTGCAGGTGTTGTCGGCGGCGACTTTGATATTACCACCCTGGCAGACATGCTGGCCGCATCCGATATGGGTGGCATGGGATATGTCTTCGTGACGGATTCCAGCGGCACCATCCTCATTCACCCCGACAGCGACCTGATCTCCAAACCCTTGAGCGACCTGTTTCCGGGAAGCTCGGTCAAGGTTTCCGCCGAGCCGCAATATGCCTCCAATGCCAATGGCGACCGGATCGTGCAGTTTGTTGCCGTGACCGGCCTACCCGTTGACTGGCAAATCGGTCTGTCTGTCGACGAGGCCGCTGCCTATGCCAGCCTGACCAGTTTCCGCTACTCGGCCATCATTGCCACGGTGATCGCCACCGTGCTGATGCTGATCATCCTGGGAACCTTGTTCCAGACCCTGCTTGCCCGCCCGCTGGCATCCGTGACCCGCTCCATGGCCGAGATCGCCGAAGGTGACCTCGATGCACCGGTCCAGGGTCTTGAGCGCAACGACGAGATCGGATCGATTGCCAACGCGGTTGAAGTCTTCAAGACCAACGGCAAGGCGCAGCGTGAGCTGGAGGCGGAACGCGAAGCCGAACAGGAAGCAAAGCAACGCCGTGCCGCCGCCGTCGATGATCTGCTCGGCGGTTTCAACCAGGAAATCCACGACGTTCTGGAAACCGTCTCCAACGCCACCAACGAGCTGGAACGCACGGCGCGTGAGCTGGCAGAAACGTCCGACAAGAGCTCGACCGACGCGGAAGCAGCCGCCCGCACCACCGGTGACACGGCCGCAAATGTACGCTCGGTCGCAGCCGCCTCCGAAGAGCTGACCTCCTCCATCGCCGAAATCGCGCGGCGCGTGGAAGACCAGGCTGGCATCTCCGACAAGGCCTCCAGTGCAGCCTCCCAGACAGATCAGACCGTCCAGAGCCTGGTGGCGACCACGGACCGGATCAGCCAGATCGTCAGTCTGATCAACGACATCGCTGCCCAGACCAACCTTCTGGCGCTGAATGCCACCATCGAGGCAGCCCGAGCCGGGGAAGCCGGCAAGGGCTTTGCGGTCGTGGCTTCGGAAGTGAAATCCCTGGCAACACAGACCGCTCAGGCAACGGAAGAAATCGCCACCCAGATCCAGGCGATGCAGACCGTTTCCAACCAGGCGGCCGATGCCATCAAGGACATTGCCAACGTGATCGCCGAGATGTCGGAGATCTCCAAGGACATCTCGGTCTCGGTCGAACAGCAGAGCCTGGCAACCAACGAAATCTCGAAAAACGTCAACGAGGTCTCCACCGGCACGGATTCGATCTCCGAAACCATCATCCAGGTTTCCAGCGGCGCCCAGTCCACGGGCCGGAATGCGACCGATGTCCTGTCGACCGCCGAGTCGCTTTCCAGCGAGGCCTCGGACCTGCGCTCCAAGGTCGAACGTTTCTTCGACGGCATCCGCGCAGCCTGATTGAAACGGAAGAACAGACGAAAGGGGCGGACCTGCTGGTCCGCCCTTCATTTTTTGCCTCCCGCCTGCCTCGAGCTATCGTGCGGCAGTCGCGTGTATATCGATCAAACCCGGCAGGAAAGACCTTACCATTTGGGCGTCTCGTGCCCCAGAGGCGCCGGGGTAAAAGATCAGGTCGATGATCCCTGTCCGGCTATTTCACGACGTCCCGCAAGAACGCCTGCAAACCGTGTTTGCCGCCCGGTGTCCATCCAAGCGCGCGCAGCTTGTCCGTAGCCATGACACCCGGCACCGTGTTGGCCTCATCCGGCAACTTGCCGGACACTTTGGAGGCTTCAGCATAAAGCCCGAGCAGCTCCCGCCGGTCGAGCAACAGATCCGATACGTTGAAGACATCGAAGGGCGACTGGCCGTTTCGTCCCAGCAGCAGGGACACGGCGGCTGCCAGGTCCGCGCCATGAACTTCCGTTGCCCGGCGCGGCGCAATCTCTTCACCATGCGCAAAGGCCTCGAACATGGAAGACCATTTGTGTGAACTGAGCCCGGGTGGCAGTCCGTAGATGCCGGTCGCTCTCAGAACGCTGCCACCGAAATGCGCGTCACTCCGCGTTTCAAGTGCCTGTTCACCGGCCAGCTTGACCTCACCATAAAGCGAATCCGGGCGCGGCTGATCGGTTTCTGAAAGCAGGTCGCCGCGCCGGTGATCACCATAGACCGCCCGGCTTGAGAGAAACACGGCATGCCGGCAGCCGGCGCGTATTGCCGCGTCAAACAGGGCTTCCGTGCCTCCGACATTCACCCGGGTGAATGCCTCTGGATCGTCCCCCTCACCGCCCCGAAACCGCCCGGGTTCATGCAGCAAGGCGCAATGGACCAATGCGTCGGCTTGCGGCAGCTCCGGCTGAGGATCTGCAAGATCGTACCGGCAAAATCCGGCCGAAAATCCGTCAATCGGCTGACGTCCAAGACATGTGACGCTGTGGCCATCCCCGATCAGCCGATCAAGAATGAACCGCCCGACCGTTCCGCTCGCCCCCGTCAGCAGGACATGCATGTCAGGATGCTTTCCGCGCCGGTCCGTCCAGCGGTCCGGGCAGATCCGAAATCACGTCCGGAATGCCGTCACCGGTCGCATAGGCCTGCCAGAGATCGATCAGGGGCCGCAGGCGTTCGGCCTTGTCGTGACTGGTCTGCCAGGGTTTTTCATACTGGTAGTGCAGAATGTGAACCTGCCGCCAGTCCCAGAGGTCCGGAAGGTTGAACCAGACATATTGCAGCATGTTGTAAAAGACCGGCAGCCCGTGCCAGTCGGGGAAAAAATGCTCCAGAAACGTCTGGTCGGTGCGCCGCCAGAACGCTTCCGGCCGATCGAGTCGTTCCAGCATGGTGGCAAAGGTGTCTTCATCCGGCTTCGCCGTGAAAACACCACTGTTCAGGCGGTGAAAATCCGTCAGGCTTTCATAGACATTGGGTGCGGCGCAGAATTCCGGATAGCCGAACAGCTTGTCGCAGTTCCGGAGCACCAATGCGTCGGCGTCGATGAAAACAACACGCTCGTAGTCCTTCAGCTGCCAGAGGCGCAGCTTCACGAAGTTGTCGAGCGGTGTATGAAACACCGGCTTGCCACCTTTCGTGAACGGGGCCGCCTTGTGCAGCCGGCCGCGCTCGTGACGCTCGTTGAAAGCTTCTGAAGTCGGCAGGCGTTCGCAACGGCCGAGCCGCGGGGCAAAGGCTGTCAGAACCGACAGGTCGTCTTCTGCGACCGCCGGCGTGAACAGCACCACAAGATCTGCCTCCGTGTCGGTCCGCCGCAGCGAACGCAATAGCGCGGACGCCCCGAGCACATAGTCCCGGTTGGTCACCAGTGTCACATAGGCGGTCCGGCTGGCCGGTCCTCTATCGAATTCCGGAGCATCCTGCATCGCCAGACCTCAGGAGACCGATTTCAGACGCGGATGTTCCGGATCGTGCTCGATCTCTTCTGCAATGTCTTTGGTCCAGGCCGAAACCGCCGGAACGCGGCTGCGATCGACGCGGTAGGAGAAGTTCTTCGCCACGTCGACAACTTCCGTCAGAAGTCCGTCTTCCAGCGTGATCGGGTTGAGACCGAGTTCCAGGAACTGCTTGTTTTCAACGACCAGATCGTTTTCGGCCGCTTCCTTGCGCGGGTTCGGCAGGTAGGCAACCTTGGCGCCGGTCAACCTGGAAATCAGCTCCGCCAGATCGCGCACCCGGTGGGTTTCCGTCATCTGGTTGAAGACCTTGACCCGGTCGCCTTTCTGCGGCGGGTTTTTGAGGGCCAGCTCGACGCAGCGCACCGAATCCTGAATGTGAATGAAGGCCCGTGTCTGGCCACCCGTTCCGTGCACCGTCAGCGGGTAACCGATGGCCGCCTGGATCAGGAAGCGATTCAGAACGGTGCCATAATCGCCGTCATAGTCGAACCGATTGATCAGCTGCTTGTGGCGCAGGGTCTGCTCGGTATGAGTGCCCCAGACGATTCCCTGGTGCAGATCGGTGATCCTGAGACCGTCATTCTTGGCATAGAACTGGAACAGAAGCTGATCCAGGCACTTGGTCATGTGGTAGATCGAGCCGGGATTGGCCGGATAGAGGATCTCCTGGGCCGCCTTGTCACCATCCAGCGTTTCGACATCCACGCTGAGATAGCCTTCCGGAATGGCAGCACCGACACTGGAGTAGCCGTAGACGCCCATCGTGCCGAGGTGAACCAGATGCGAATCCAGATCGAGTTCGACCATGGCGTTCAGCAGGTGATGCGTGGCGTTGACGTTGTTGTTGACCGTGTAGTTCTTGTGCTGATCCGATTTCATCGAATAGGGCGCGGCGCGCTGTTCGGCGAAATGGATGATTGCGTCCGGCCGGTTGTCGGCAAGCCAGGCCTTGAACACCTGATAGTCGGCGGCGATGTCAATCAGGTGGAAATGGATCGTGTTGCCGGTTTCCTGTTTCCAGATCCGCGTGCGTTCCTGAATCGAATCCATCGGCGTGAGAGACTGCACGCCAAGTTCGGCGTCGATCCAGCGACGGCTGAGATTGTCGATGATATGAACCTCGTGCCCCTGGTCCGACAGATGCAGGGATGTGGGCCAGCCGACAAAACCATCACCGCCAAGTATCGCAATCTTCACTGAAATTCTCCCTGGATTGTCACAACAGCTTGAAGTGAGCCAACCGGACACACCGATTGTTTCACCTGAAAGACCAGATCATTGCTATATTTCCGTGACAACTCAACCTGCTTTGATGAAATTGATATACGCTACACACACCATTCCCTCAATTGTCATGCGACCGTCCTGCATCCTTTCTGACGCCAATCGTAGTCAGCAAGGCGGCAGAGCGCTTTGCCGGAGAACCACGACTGGTGCTTCAGGCTCAGAGATGCGGATTGGGTGTGGCTAATATCGCAAACTGACCGAGGATCTCTTTCAGGCGACCTTGCCGCCTGAGACCATCCAGAAGTTCATTCATTTCTGCAATGAACTTTGCCCCGACCTCATTCGCATGACACAAGAAGATCGCCGTTTCCGGGGCCTTGCCGTAGAGCAGAGGCTTCACGTTTACAAGATGAGCAGCGTCGAGCTTTTCGATTGCAATCTGCGTATCAGGATAATGGCCCACAAAGCCATCAAGCCTTCCGAGTTTGATCATGGCGACAAGTTGGCTTTCGCTTTCCACCGGCGTCCACCCCGCCGCGACGTCTCCCAACGTTCTTATGGCACCAGAACCGGCAATGTATCCGATATTACGGTTCCGGAGGCTTTCCAGAAAATAGAATTCTTCGGTACTTTGCCTCGGAGCGTAAAGCCTGAGTGAAAAGTAATCGACAGCTTTTGACCCGACATAGTGGTGAGCGGTCTCTGGATTGTCCAGCCGGCTCGAGCCTGTCGGAAACAGGCAAGATTTCTTCCGAGCCTTGAACAGGGTTCCCGCACGTGAAAGCGGCGCAACCACACGCGAGACTCTAAAGCTGCTTTTTGCGAAAAGTTCATCCATCAACAGGTCATACTGACGGCCGCTCTCACCGGTTGCCCGAAAAGGCAAATGATTCACAAATACATAGATCTCGTCGGTCTTGTTCACCAAGTCGACTTCATATGTCTTTGCATCCGCCAACGCCATAATGGGCCACAGCAAAAAACCTACGATTAGGAGTGCGTATTTGGTCCACATGAACGTGTGCCCCTGTGCGTTGTCCTGTCCAAACACACTCACGAGCCGGGTATAATTACGCAAGGGAACAAAGGTTGTCCGGAGACAGAAAGCCACTTTAAACTGCGACAAAGAAATCGAAGCGCGGTTGACAGCCTCACCGCACCTCAAAGCTTTCCGGGACGGCCTCCACCGCCTCCAAGTTGGAGACAGTTTTGACACGCGCAAACGGCGGACCTTGCCAAAGAGCATCCAGCATATCGACGACGACGTCCGAAGGCCCTGAAAAGACGGCTTCCACCGTCCCGTTTGGCAGGTTGCGTACCCATCCCGACAAAGACCGCGCTTCGGCCTCTCCGGCACACCAGGCCCGATAGCCGACGCCCTGCACCCGGCCTTCGATCAGAACATGCATTGTCAATGGATCTGCCGTCATGAAGCGCTCCTCCGCGTCGACTGGGGTTAACCCTAGAGCGCTTCGCCACTGCTTGCTAGGGGCTGCGAGCTTTGCGATTTTCAATCACGCCTCGACAAATCGCAAACTTGCCACAGCCTCTCAGATACCGGCTACGCCTTCGCGAGCGTATTGTCCCGGGCCGATCGCTTTTGCTCGTCCAGCATCACGACGAGAGATGCTCCGACAATCACGAGGGCGCCCGGCCAGAAGGCCCCGGAAGGGGCAAACCCGAAGGCAAAAAAGCCGACCGCGATGTTGAGCGGCAGTTTCAGATGATCGAATGGCTGGACGAAGGTTGCATCGGCCTTCTGATAGGCCAGCGTCAGCAGATAATTGGCAAGAACCGTAAGCACGCCTGCGCCGACGAGCAGCCACATCGCCTGACCGGACGGAACAATTCCACCATCGCCCAGCGCCAGCAGCGCGTTCACCGGCGTCAGCAGAAGCAGAAGATAGATGGTGATGGAATCGGCCCGTTCGGTTGCAGTCAGTTTCTTTGTCACCAGAGAGGTACCGGCCCAGAAGGCCGCCGCGCCGACCGGGAGCAGAGCCGCCCAGCTGAATGCCTCTGTCCACGGTTCGAGAATCACCATGCCACCACCAAAACCGGCAATGGTGGCCAGCCAGCGCACCAGCCCGACCCGTTCACTGAAAAACAGTTTGGCTCCGACAATCACGAAAAACGGCGAGGTCATCACAAGGGCGATCGCCTGCCAGATTTCCACCCGCGCCAGACCGGCCACCCAGAGCTGAATGCCGATGACGGCCAGGGCACCGCGGGACAGATGCCAGCCAAGCTGTTTTGTCCGGAGTGCCGACAGGCCGCGCCGCAAGACAAAGGGCAATCCCACCAGCAATCCCAGCGCATATTGCCAGAAGGCTGCCGAGGTCGACGGCACGCCGAGCTGCATGGTCGAGGCCTGCAGGGCGCCATTGACCAGCGCAAAGGAGGCCCCTGCCCCGATCATGGCAAGCGCAGCAAAAAGTGATGTCCGGGATCCGTCTTTCATGACGGTGTCCTTTCTGGTCCGTTCGGTTGTCGTCCTGAACAGCCTCAAAAAGACACGTGACCGGGCCCCGAAACGGGACCACGACCAAGTTCTCTCTCATCCGGACTTTCAGACATCGCCGCAAAACGTTGCCATAACCGTCGGCTCCGGCTTCTCACCGGATCTGCTGACCCTTGCTGAAACAATCAGCAAGGCGCTCGCGGGCTCCAGGTCTCCCTGATACCGCCGGTGGGGACTCTCACCCCGCCCCGAGAACTGTTCTCAAGGCGATCCTTACGCCTGAAAGAGACACCATGCAATGGACACGGCCAAAAAAATTCAGTGATACTGAAACAGGTCCCGGATCAGGCAATTGCTTGTCCCCGGATCGTGGCAGAGCCGGACAGTGCCCGGCTCTGCGTTCTTGTTAAAGTGTACACCCTTCCACGACATGGGTGACCTTGTGTGCCTCCCAGCGACCCGGTGGTTCGAGCTTCCGCACCAGATCATCGATGACTGCCTCCGGCACGACTGCGTCCCTGCTCCTGTTCTGGGCATGCAAGGCAGCTTGTGACGGCTCCAGATAGACGATTTCGACCCGGGCGCCATAGTCACGCAGCAATCTCAGCGGCCTGCCCCGGAGCTGGGCGGATATGTTGGTCGCGTTCCAGACAAAGTCCTGCCCCTTGCGCAGGTGTTGACGTGCCGCCTCATAGGCAGCCTGGATCACCCTGCCCTGGTTCCCCGTTGCCGGCTCTCCAAGTTCTTCGCGCACCGCATCGAGACTGACGACAGGCAGTTCCGGGCGGTTCCGCGCAATCCAGGTGTCCTTGCCCGCCCCCGGAAGACCTGACATCACGGTCACACGGCAACGAAAGTCTTCAAACGCCACGTAACGCGGATCCCGGTCCGGCCGTTCGAAAAAGGCAACCCTGCTCTCGTCATTGGCAAAGGCGAATGGCTCTGTCCCGCAACCGGCGTCTTCAAAGACCTGCCGTGCCAGTCCGACATTCACCAGAATGCCGTCCTGGTCGGCACAGATCCGCCCCATCGCGTCAGCTTCGGCATGAAGACACAGGAGATCCGGCCGGCACTTCCAGGAGGTCTCGATGGCAAGACGCTCCGGGTTGCCCCGCTCAATCAGCCAGAAGGGAAGCTGATGCGTGACAATCAGGCCGCAAAGCTGTTCTCGCCAGACAAAGGGCGCACCCGCATGCCACAGAAGTCGCCTCGCGATGCTTGCACCAACCCTGGAATGCCCACGGGAGGTGATGCGCCCGTCATCCTCCGCCCGCGTTGTCGCCGGCTTGCCGACATCATGCAAGACCGCTGCCCAGAACAGACAGGATCTGTTCCCCGGGTCCAGCTGTCGCCAGTCCGGCAGCGACACAAGCGCGTCCACCACCATGCGGGTGTGCCGGCCGACATCGCCTTCCGCATGGTGGACCGGATCCTGCTGGCAGTTGTCGAGGAGTGACAGTTCCGGCCAGAGCGGCCAGATACGGTCCCAGGCGACTCTCCAATCTGGCGCAACCGGGACCAGCTGCTCCAGCGCTTCAAAGGTCACCTGATCAGATGGCATCCGGATCATCATAGGCTCCTTTCACGGCAAGCTCGGGCGCGAAGATATCGATCCCCTCCGCCAGACGGTTGGGCAGGATTGGACGCGACTGCCAGTGCCCGTCAGCTTCCGTGATCGCCTGGATGAAACCAGCGCGCACGAATTTGAACCGCCCGGTTACCGTCTCACCCTCCTCCTGTTTGACATAAAGTCCCTCCGCCAGATCGGAATCCTCCGTCTGCCGGTCGACCATTTCAAGGCGATTGCCGGAGGCCAGCGCGGCGTCCCGGAGTGCCTCTCGCCAGTCCGGCGACTTGTAGAGGGAGGGTTTCACGAGGCCCTCGACCTGTTCGACCGAACCAACTTCCCCCTCAAAAACTACGGGAACGGGCATGACCGGCAGACCGAACAGGATGTCCCGACGGGCAGCCGTGCTCAGAAAACGACCCGTCTCCCGGTCGAGAAGGTCGAATTCGAGGAAGAAATGCGGCAGCCGGTCGTAAAACACCGTGTGTTTGGCATAAAGCCATTCGCCATACATGACATAGCGCATGCCAAGCGCCTCCCGAAACCTGTGAGCATGCGCAGACGCCCAGGTTTTCAGCAGGTCGAAATGGCGCTCCCGGTGCCCGCCCACAAGAAAGTGGCCACGGCTTTGCAGTTGCAGTTGCCCCTCCTCGCCGAAAGACACGGCACAGTTGGCCCCATCGATTTTCTCTTCAATGACAAGGTTCCTTCCGGCCAGACCGGATATCGGCTGATCGTCGGACAGGTCCCCTTGTTGCAAGCGCGATCCTTCCAGATGGCGCGTGCGCGGATATTTTATCAGTTCCATGGTGTTGCTCGAATTGGCCCGTGCCCCGGACGGACGCAGCACTGCTTTCACGGTCTTTCAAACCGCATACAGTCGGCAATCGGAAATGGGGTCACGGAAATGCACATCGAAAAGCCCCGGAAAACGGGGCCGATTGAACAAGGACAATGTGCAAATACGGATTACATAGAACCGGCCATCGGGCGTTCGAGTGACAATGGCGGAACTATACGCCAATCGGCGACAAGGGCAACGCCGCTTGCCTCAGCCTAAAGACATTGGCAGACGCTGTTGCCGGCAGACAACACGCCCCCTGTCTTTGAGCCCTTTTGATGGCACCCAGGATCTGACGGGTCCAGGGATTGTCCGCCGCTTGTCAGGCCTCGAGCAAAGACCCCAATTCGGCGGGTTTTTCGGCAATTAACACCGGCTTCTCGGCGGCCAGCTCTTCCCGGCTGCCATAACCCCACAGCACACCGACACCCTTCACGCCATTGGCATTGGCCCCGATGAGGTCGTGCTTGCGGTCGCCGATCATCACGGTTTCCTCCGCCGCAAGCCCTTCCTCGGAAAGGACATGCGCAATCAGGTCTGTCTTGGCGGAGCGGGTCCCGTCCAGCTCGGACCCATAAACCTTGCCGAAATGCGGCATCAGGCCGAAATGCTCGACAATCTTGCCGGCATAGGCGTGGGGCTTGGAAGTGCAGACATGAAGCTTGATGCCAGCCGAAGACAGTTCGGCAAGCACGTCCGGAATGCCTTCGATCAGGGAATTCTCATAGAGACCGGTGACGGTGTAGCGCTCCCGGTAGTGCGCAACAGCTTCATCCAGCCGGGCCTTGTCATCGGTCTCTAGCAGCACCCGGAAACTGTCCCAGAGCGGCGGCCCGATGCACCAGCGCAGATCGGCCGCGGCGACCGCCTTGGCCGACATTTTCTCCAGGGCATGCTGGATTGAGCGCGTAATGCCGTCGAACGGGTCTGTCAGGGTTCCGTCGAGATCAAACAAAACCGCAGAAACCGTCATGCGCGCGCCCTAACCTGCAAAAGAAAACGGCCTGCAATCAACTGCAGGCCGCTGCACTATCGCCGGATTCGACTTGCTGTCAATCAGCGCCCTCAGGCAAATTCCATAATCACGGCATCCACTGCCAGGCTGTCGCCGGGCTCTGCCTTGATTGCAGAAACGGTGCAATCGCGCTCAGCCCGCAAGACGTTCTCCATCTTCATGGCCTCGACAACGGCAAGCTGTTCGCCCGCCTTGACTTCCTGCCCTTCGGCGACCGCGATCGACACCACCAGTCCCGGCATCGGGCAAAGCAGCATCTTGGACGTGTCCGGCGGCAGTTTCTCCGGCATCAGCTGGTCGAGTTCGGCAACCCGCGGTGTCAGCACGCTGGCCACAACGGAATAGCCCTGCCAGTCGAGACGATACCCGCCCCTGACCGGACGGACCTGAACCGTGACATCACGGCCACCGACCTGACCGGACCACATCGGATCACCCGGGGACCAGTCGGATTCCACGTTCATCACCGGGCCATCGCCAATCGCGACGTCGATTTCCACGGGCGTGCCCGGATAACCGGCCGCCTGTCGGATCGGCACGTAGGTCTTGTCGAGCTTGACCACCCAGTCTTCCCGGATTGCGCCGGAATGCGGCCGCAGGCGTCCTGGAAGATGGTCGAGCCGTTCCCGTTGCAACGCGCCCATGGACAGGGAGACAGCAGCCAGCACCGCATGAGCCTCCGCGTCCGGAACCGCCGGGGCAAAACCGTCCGGATATTCATCGGCAATGAAACTGGTTGCGAGTTCCCCGGAGCGCCAGCGCGGATGGTTCATCAGGGCCGTCAGGAACGGTACATTGTGCTGAATGCCATCGACGTAAAACGCGTCCAGCGCCTGGCTCATCGCATCAATGGCTTCCTCACGGCTGGGCGCATGCGTGATCAGCTTGGCGATCATGGGATCGTAGAACATGGAGATCTCCGACCCTTCGACCACGCCCGTGTCATTGCGGACCGTGATGCCGTCGGAGGTCATCTCCTCCGGCGGCTGATAGCGCACGAGCCGTCCGATCGACGGCAGGAAGTTCCGGTAAGGGTCCTCCGCATAGATGCGGCTTTCCACAGACCAGCCATTCAGCTTGACGTCCTCCTGCTTCAGCTCAAGGGCTTCCCCGGCGGCCACACGTATCATTTGTTCGACCAGATCGACACCCGTGATCAGCTCCGTCACCGGATGCTCCACCTGCAGGCGGGTGTTCATCTCCAGGAAGAAGAAGCTCTTGTCCTGTCCGGCAACGAATTCCACGGTGCCGGCGCTGTCGTAATCAACGGCCTTGGCCAGCGCGACGGCCTGTTCGCCCATCAGGCGGCGCGTTTCCTCGTCCAGAAGCGGCGACGGCGCTTCCTCGATGACCTTCTGGTTGCGCCGCTGGATCGAACATTCGCGTTCCCCCAGATAGATGGCATTGCCGTGTTTGTCGCCGAGCACCTGGATTTCGATATGGCGCGGGTTCTCGATGAATTTCTCGATAAACACACGGTCATCGCCGAAGGAAGACGCGGCTTCCGATTTGGAGCGCGTATATCCGTCGCGCACTTCATCGGCGTTCCAGGCGATGCGCATGCCCTTGCCGCCACCGCCGGCCGAAGCCTTGATCATTACCGGATAACCGATGTCCTCGGCGATCTCCACGGCCTGATCCGGGCTTTCGATTACCCCGAGATAACCAGGAACGGTGCTGACCTTTGCCTCATTGGCAAATTTCTTGGATTCGATCTTGTCGCCCATGGCCTCGATGGCACGCGGGTTCGGACCGATCCAGACAATGCCTTCCTTCTTCAGCGCTTCGGGAAAGCTGGCCCGCTCCGACAAGAAGCCATATCCCGGATGCACAGCCTCTGCGCCAGTTTGCTTGCAGGCGGCAATGATCTTGTCCGCGATCAGATAGGATTCTGCGGCGGCTGCCGGTCCGATGTGAACTGCCTCGTCCGCCATCTCCACATGAAGGGCATCCCGGTCAGCATCGGAATAGACCGCAACGGTCTTGATGCCCATGCGGCGGGCGGTCTTTATTACCCGGCAAGCAATTTCACCCCGGTTGGCGACAAGTATTTTCGAGAACATGGATTTCCACCCGACTGGATCGTTTTGCTTTTTGTAAGGCCCGCCAAAGAGGCACGCAACTTATCCAAAGGGCGAGGCGTGTTTTTGCGGAGCAGGTTCGAGTTTGCCGAAATTTATCTGCTCCTGACGCAAAGGTGACCAGAAGACTTCATCAATTCGACCAACGGCAAATCCCGTTTATCTGAATATTAACACTCCTATTGCAGAAATTACGGAGGAAAAGAGGAAGCACTGAATGATGAAACGCCTTCAAGGCGCCATTCTCGTTGGACTGTTGTTGTCAGGTACTGCGTCCGCCGCCAGCATTGGCAAGTGGAACAGTGGCGAAATCAATGGCTTTACGCGGTATTGGACCACCAATAATGTCGGCGACAATTTCGTGGTCTGGTGTCATCCGGAACGCAAGGTCAACGGCACGTTGCTTCATATCGAAGTCGACGGTCAAACGCCGACGCCCAACACGCGGATCAAGCTGATCATGGACCAGGAGATCCTCGAATTGCCTGTCAACAATCAGGGCTATATTGAAAGTGGTTGTGCCACATGTTCCGACAGTTTCGGCTATGTCTGGCACAGGTTGAGAGCTGCTCACACGATGGCTGTCAAGTTTCATGACAATCGCTATGCGGGCTTCTCGCTGAAGGGCGCGAAAGAGATCCTTCCCGGCCCCGTCTGTCCGACCGATTGGCAGAAGAAAAACCCGAATAGTTAAAGGCATGCCGGACGCCGGCTTTCGCGCTGGAGGCCGCAATTTTGCTTAAAATTTTACGAAAACTTTAGACACCATCAGCAATTGTGCCAAGGACGGTATTGGTAGGACAAATGCTGAAAACCTTTCTCTTCCTGATTGCATTTCTGATCACCGTGCCAGCTTCGCATGCCGCGGAGTTTGGCAGATGGCACAGTGACAGGGCCCATGGGTATGACCGCTATTGGACCGTCAACACGACCGGTGCACGTTTCACCATCTGGTGCCCACCCAACCATAATCCGCGCGGCGTCCTGATCAGCGTCGATATCAAGGGAAAGCCCCCTACTCCCGACACGCTTGTGAGGATCGAACTCGACCACAAGCTCGTCAAGTTCAGGGCCGGCTCCGACGGATATATCCGCAACGATTGCCCTGCCTGTGCAGACAATCTGACCTATTTCTGGCATCGCCTCAGAACCTCGTTCCGGTTCAAGGTGCAGCTGGAAGACAGGCGTTACGCTGGCTTTTCCTTGCGAGGAGTTCGCGAGGCCATGCCGCATTCGGTGTGCGCCAGCCAGGTCGCGCGAAACAGTCAATAAAAGCAGATCCTCCTGCCTGACCGGCATTTTGGTGTTGCCGGTCACACTTCCACCAGCCTGACCGCGGCATACTGGCGCTCTAGTGCTTGCGCGGGGTATGATCATTCCGGCGAATGCGGGCATGATCATTGCCTGAGCACTTTGAATGCAACGCCCCCCTGTCAGGAGGTAGACATGCGGAAATTTTTGACGTGTTCGGCGGCCGTACTGTTCGCGGGCCTTGCCATCACATCCGCTGCCGAAGCGCGGCCGGACTTGCGGCAGATGACCTGCGCACAGGCTCAGCAGATGGTTCTTCAGCACGGCGCTGTTGTGTTCACCACAGGTCAGCACACCTATTCGATGTTCGTCTCCAACCTGAGCTATTGCGACCGGAACCAGGTTCTCTTCACGCAGTATGGCCAGACCCGGGATGCCCGCAAATGCCCGGTTGCCTATGAATGCAAGGAGCCCCTGTTCCCGCGCGGCGGCTTCAATCGCTGGAACTGACGAGAACGGGCCGGAAAACCGGCCCGCGCTCTTTTTAAAACATCAAACCGCTGCTCAAAGCGGAATGTTGTCGTGCTTTTTCCAGGGCGTTTCCGCCTGTTTCGAGCGCAGCAGTGCCAGTGCCTTGGCGACCCGCCTGCGGGTCGAATGTGGCCGGATGACATCGTCGATGTAACCACGCTCGGCGGCGACAAAGGGATTGGCGAACCGGTCTTCGTAATCCTTGGTGCGCTGAGCGATCTTGTCCGGATCGCCCAGTTCCGACCGATACAGGATTTCTACGGCGCCCTTCGCGCCCATGACGGCAATCTCCGCACTCGGCCAGGCGTAGTTGATGTCGCCGCGGATATGCTTGGAGCTCATCACGTCATAGGCGCCGCCATAGGCCTTGCGGGTGATCACGGTGATTTTCGGAACGGTTGCCTCCGCATAGGCAAAGAGCAGCTTGGCACCATGTTTGATCAGGCCGCCATATTCCTGCGCCGTCCCGGGTAGAAATCCGGGAACATCGACAAAGGTCACGATCGGAATTCCGAAACAGTCACAGAAGCGAACGAACCGCGCCGCCTTGCGGCTGGCGTCTGAATCCAGAACCCCTGCGAGCACCATCGGCTGGTTGGCGACAATGCCGACCGTACGCCCCTCGATACGGCCAAAACCGGTCAGGATATTGCCGGCAAAGCTGCCCTGGATCTCGTAGAAATCACCTTCGTCGACGGTCTTCAGAACAAGTTCCTTCATGTCGTAGGGCTTGTTCGGATTGTCCGGGATAAGCGTGTCCAGGCTGGTGTCGATCCGGTCGGGATCGTCATAGTTCGTCAGCTCAGGCAGATCGGCCTGATTGTTCATCGGCAGGAAGTCGATCAGCCGGCGCATTTCCTGGAGCGCCTCGACATCATTGTCAAAGGCGCCATCGGCGATGGACGATTTGGTGGTGTGAATGGAGGCACCACCCAGTTCTTCCGCCGTGACGGTTTCGTTGGTGACCGTCTTCACGACATCCGGGCCCGTCACGAACATGTAGGACGTGTCGCGCACCATGAAGATGAAATCGGTCATGGCGGGCGAATAGACGTCGCCGCCGGCACAGGGTCCCATGATCAGCGAGATCTGCGGAATGACACCGGAGGCCAGCACATTGCGCTGAAACACCTCACCATAACCGCCGAGTGCCGCAACCCCTTCCTGGATGCGGGCACCGCCGGCATCGAACAGGCCAATGATCGGCGCGCGGTTCTGCAACGCCATGTCCTGTAGCTTGGTGATCTTTTCCGCATGCGTTTCCGACAAAGAACCGCCAAAGACAGTGAAGTCCTTTGAGAAGACATAGATGGTGCGGCCATTGACCGTACCCCAGCCGGTGACAACACCATCGCCCGGAATGTGCTGATCTTCCATGCCAAAATCGGTGCAGCGATGCTGCTTGAACATGTCGAACTCTTCGAAAGAGCCCTCATCCAGCAACACTTCGATCCGCTCGCGCGCCGTCAGCTTGCCCTTGCCATGCTGCGCATCGATACGGCGCTGCCCACCGCCCAGCCGGGCCGTTTCCCGGCGCTGTTCCAATTCGGCCAGAACTTCTTTCATCGGGACCTCCCAAATCTCACTTGGTGACGGCGTATCATGATCCGACCCCGGAAGCCTAGTCAGCACATGGGCTTATGGGAAAACCTCCAGCCCCCGCGGACGATCCCGCGTACCCTCCTCTGGAACCCGGTCTGAAGACGCTGCCAGTGGTCTTTATCACACTCCTGACGAATTCCTCCGGATGTGGGCCAGATAGGCTTTGCCTCACCCGCTTACTAACGTAGCGTTACGGCGTTACGATACCTATCGATTTCTGCGCGGTAACCGGTGCGTTTCGGACGTTCTGACCCGGACTTTCGAACACGCCGCGCCAAGCCCGGATACCGTTTTTTTCAATCGGAGTAAATCATGTCCGAAAAGTTCGTTGTTGAA
Source organism: Roseibium sp. (assembly GCF_965233565.1). Taxonomy (GTDB): domain Bacteria; phylum Pseudomonadota; class Alphaproteobacteria; order Rhizobiales; family Stappiaceae; genus Roseibium. Next base: position 511,012 of record NZ_OZ247494.1, read on the forward strand.
CACAGTGAAGGCCCCGTCACACTCGCCCGTCTCCAGTTTTTCGACATCAGCCAGTCAAACCTCAAGGAAGAGCACAAGGCCTGGCTCCGGCGGCACGTCGTTCCGCTCCTGCGCGGCAATGGCAGTATCAGCGTGGTCGGCCTGTCCAGCAGAAGCGGCAAGGCCGCCTTCAACAAGGCATTGTCCAAGAAACGGGCCGTCGCGGTCCAGCTCTTCCTTGAAGAGGCCTTGCAGAAAAGTTTTCCGTTTGAGCTGGTCGACGGTCTCGGAGAATCGCTGGCAGAAGAAATGGGTCAGGAGGACGGTGTCGAGGACGGCCAGTTTCGGGCGGTCATGATCTACGTGCATTCCATTCCAACACCGCCCAATCCCAAGGTCATCAAGACCCCGAAAAAGATGAAACCGAAGCCGAAGAAAGCCTCCACCATGTGGGTCGGTATTGGCGAAAGCCACTCGGGAGATCTGGTTGCGGTCGGACGTTACAACTGGAATGGGCGCCTTTACCGCGCCAGTGCGGATGATGGCGGCTTTGTCGACTATGTCGACCTGATGGCCGATGGCTGGAAAATCGGCGGTGGCCTCGGCGGCAGCGTTGGCGCCATCGTCATCGTGGCCCATGGCGTGAAGTCACCGCAGGAGTTCAACAAGAAGGGCGAGTGGTCGGACTGGGATCTCGATCTGGCGATCGGCGGCAAGCTTGGCGATGTGCTGAAGGGCCTGAAGGGGATCGGCAAGATCGTCTCGACGATGGAAAAATACGAGGAACTGAGCCATGCGGCGATCGAAATCACCAAGAACAAGGGGTTCGTGAAAAAGGGCCTCTACACAATCCCCATGCTGGGTGTCGGTGCCGGTTTGCATGTCTGGACCGGTCGCAAATATGGCGATGTGACAGTCATCTCGACCGGTCGTACAAAGATGACCTAGGTCATCCGGCATCGGGCGGCGCGGCCTCCACAAGTCTCACCCGTTGCCGGACTGCCGACAAACTGAACAGCAAAGGCCGCTGTCCGTCAGCCGGCCGCTGCCCGTATGCCGTGCAACTTGCAAAGCCGTTCACCTTAATGGGCCTGTTTGCCCGGGAAAGCTTTTGGTTTGCCGCAAGTTTTTGTGTCCGCCTAAATTCTAGGCAGCAACGCCGCGACATTGCACTTTGACACCCTTCAGAATTTTGTCATGATTGCTCAAGAAGGTAGCAGTGACAAAGGGGAGGCAATGTCGAACGACCGCACGTTTTTTAACGAAATGCTCGACGAGACCGGGGGGCCACGCCAGTGCTACTCCAGGCTTGCCAGGTGGCTGGAAGACAAACCCTCCAATTTTCTTTCCCGCAAAAGCAAAGACGCTGAAACGATATTTCGACGCCTCGGCATCACCTTTGCAGTCTATGGCGCCGACGAGGCCACCGAACGGCTGATCCCATTCGATCCGATCCCGCGCATCATTTCCGCGTCCGAATGGCGCCGCCTGTCGGCAGGCATTGACCAGCGGGTGCGCGCGCTCAATGCCTTCCTTCATGACATCTACCACCGCCAGGAAATCCTGCGCGCCGGCAGAATCCCTGCTGACCTTGTCCTGCAGAACGAAGCTTTCCTGCCGGAAATGGCTGGTTTCACCCCAGCCCGCAAAGTCTATTCGCACATCATCGGAACAGATCTGGTGCGGGTCTCCGAGAACGAGTTCTACGTTCTGGAAGACAATACCCGCACGCCTTCCGGCGTCTCCTACATGATGGAAAACCGCGAAACGATGATGCGGCTGTTTCCGGAACTGTTCCAGACCCATCACGTCGCCCCGGTCGAACAATATCCGGAGAACCTCCTGCAGACCCTTGAGAGCGTTGCCCCGGATCCGGCCAAATCCAGCCAGACCATCGTTGTGCTGACGCCCGGAATTTACAACTCCGCCTATTTCGAACATGCGTTCCTGGCCGATTCCATGGGCGTGGAACTGGTGGAGGGCCGCGACCTCTTCGTGGATGCCGGGCATGTCTACATGCGCACGACGCGGGAACCGAAGCAGGTCGATGTCATCTATCGGCGCATCGACGACGCGTTCCTCGATCCACTCACCTTCAATCCGGACAGCATGCTCGGTGTCCCCGGCCTGTTCGATGCCTACCGTGCCGGCAATGTCACCATCTGCAACGCACCGGGCACCGGCATTGCCGACGACAAGGCCATCTATGCCTATGTCCCGGACATCATCGAGTTCTACACCGGCCAGAAACCGATTCTGAACAATGTTCCGACCTGGAACTGTTCGCGAGCGGATGATCTGGCCTATGTGCTCGACAATCTTCAGGACATTGTTGTCAAGGAAGTTCACGGCTCCGGTGGCTACGGCATGCTGATCGGCCCGACGGCCTCCAAGCGGGAGATTGCGGAGTTCCGCAAGGTGCTTGAGGCCAATCCGTCCAACTATATTGCGCAGCCGACTTTGGCTCTGTCGGCCTGTCCGACGCACGTCAATTCGGGGGTGGCTCCCCGCCATGTCGATTTGCGTCCGTTCGTTTTGATTGGTGACCAGGTGCGCATCACGCCAGGCGGCCTCACACGCGTTGCCCTCAAGAAAGGCTCTCTCGTCGTCAACTCCAGTCAGGGCGGCGGCACCAAAGACACCTGGGTTCTGGAGGACTGAAAGACAGATGCTCGGAAGAACCGCCTCGTCACTGTTCTGGATGTCCCGCTATCACGAGCGCGCCCAGAACATCACGCGCCTTTTGGAAGTCGCCTATCGCGGCGCCATCATGTCCCACTCCGGACAGGAACACGGCACCCATTGGACCTTCGCGCTCGCAAACACCGGATCAGAAGCCGGCTACAGGGAAAAATACGACGAATTGCAGCTTCGTCATGTCATGTCCTACATGATTTTTTCCAAGGACAATCCGACCAGCATCCGCTCCTGCCTGGAACTGGCGCGCAACAATGCGCGCGCCGTTCGCACCGGGATCACGGCTGAACTCTGGGAAGCCATCAACACCACCTGGATCGAATTTGCCGAAGCCAACCCGCAATCGATCACCCAGGACAAGCTGCCGGATTTCCTGGCCTGGGTGAACCAGCGGGCCCATCTGTTCCGCGGTGCCTTGCTGAACACGATTTTGCGCGATGACGGCTATTTCTTCAGCCAGCTGGGCAATTTCGTGGAGCGGGCCGACAACACGGCGCGGATCCTCGACACCCAGTACTGGGCGCTGCTACCCGATAATGACATCGTGGATGACGGTGCAATGGAGCGCTACCACTGGTCTGCGATCCTGCGCGCGCTCGGTGGCCGTCGCAGCTATCGCTTCGCTTATCCGAACTCCAGGCTCAAGGCTCACAACATCGCCGAGTTCCTGATCCTGCGAACAGAGATGCCCCGGTCCCTTGCCCATTGTTACGACTGGATCGCCGAGACGGCCGAAGACCTTGCCCAGTTCTACGGCTCAAGAGAACCCAGTCTCGATCTCGCAGCCGATCTCTCCCGCGAACTCTCTGAAAAGCAGATGCGTGAAATCTATCAAATGGGTCTGCATGACTTCCTGAACGACTTCATTGGAAAGAACAACGCCTTCGCAAGACAGCTCTCCGAAGACTATAATTTTGCCTGACCTTTCAACCCGACCCGGTGCCTCATGCGACTGACCGTCCGACACACCACCCGATACCGTTATGAAACGCCGCTGGCCAACGCCATGCAACAGTTGCGGCTGACGCCGGAGAACGGTCCGACGCAAACCATCGTCAACTGGACGATCGAAGCTCCGGGGATCGAACGTGCGACCACCTACAAGGACGCGTTCGACAACCAGGTTCACATGGTGTCACGCAGCGAGCCCGTCGAAGACGTTGAAATTACGGCGACCGGGACCGTCGACACGGTCGATACCAGCGGCGTCATCGGCCATGATCCCGGTGCAAGTGCCCCCAACAGGATCTACACGCGCGTCACCCCCCTCACCCAGGCCAATCAGGCAATCCGGAAGCTTGCCTCGCTCGCCGATGTCCATGACAAGATCGCCGGCTTCCATGCGTTGATGCATGCCATCCGTGACAAGGTCGACTACAAGGTGGGCGTGACGGAAACACATGCGCCGGCCGCATCTGTTCTGGCGGCAGGCGAAGGTGTCTGCCAGGATCACGCCCATATTTTCATCGCGGCCGCCCGCTCGCTGTCCATTCCCGCACGTTACGTGTCGGGTTACATGCTGCTGGAAGATGAACAGGCCTCCGAAGCACACCACGCCTGGGTCGAGGTCATGATCAACGGCCTCGGCTGGACCGGCTTCGACATATCCAACACAATGTGCCCCACAGATCGATATATTCGCTTGACGGTCGGCCTGGATTCCCGTTCTGCTGCGCCGATCAGGGGGATCCGTTTCGGCGGGCTGGAGGAAAACCTGCAAGTTGAGGTCGACGTGGCACAGGCCGCGTTTCAGCAGCAACAGCAGTGACCGTCATGCTCCGGACGCCACAAACCGTTTATCTCCTGATCCAGACTGACTGAACGGTTCCCGAAGGGCATTTGCATGACATATTGCGTTGGCTTGAAACTGGATCGCGGCCTTGTGTTCGCCGCCGATACCCGCACGAATGCCGGCGTCGACAACATTTCCACGTTCAAGAAGCTGCATGTCTGGGAAGAGCCCGGGGAGCGGGTCATCACGCTGATGTCCGCCGGCAATCTGGCCGTGACCCAGGCCGTCATTTCGCTGCTGACGGAACATATTTCCTCTGCGGAGAAAGACCGCACAACCCTGATGACCGCAAAGACGATGTTCCAGGTGGCACGGCTGGTCGGCAGCGCTGTGCGCGAGGTCAAGGCGATTGACGGCGAGGCCCTGGCCACTAGTGCAGAGAGTTTCTTCGTCACCTTCATTCTCGGCGGCCAGATCAAGGGCGAGGAACCGCGCCTGTTCCAGATCTACGCGGCCGGAAACTTCATCGAGGTGGGCAGCGACACGCCCTTCCTGCAGATCGGCGAGCACAAATACGGCAAGCCCATTCTGGACCGCGTGACACGGGCGGACATGCGCCTCGGAGAAGCCGCCAAGCTCGTCTTGCTGTCTTTCGACAGCACACTCCGGTCCAACCTGTCGGTCGGCATGCCGATCGACATGCTGCTTTACAACACCGACAGCTATTCCACGGACCGTCAGGTCCGGATCGAGCAAGATGATCCCTATTTCAGGAAGCTCTCCCAGGGCTGGTCCGACAAGCTGCGCGAGGCCTTTGCCGACATCGACGAATTCGAGGTCTGAGCAACGCGCGCGCTGTCAGCGGATCGTCACAATGCGGCAGTAGAAGCGGTCCGATCAAACGGTAAGGTGCGTATCCATGAACAGTTCAGGCGCTGTCTCTGACCTACAGGATCTGTCCTGGACCCGCGAACCTGCACAGGAACCGCTCGAGGAGAACGACGCGGTCCAGACTGCGGTGCGCGAGCTGATCAAGGCCGGCAAGCGCAATCAGGTGGTCGAGCTACTCAAGCGCTGGGACCCGATTGACGTCATGCAGCTCCTGACAAGGCTGCGCCTCAAACATGCCCGCAAACTGTTCCAGTGGCTGCCGGCAAATCCGTCCATCAAGGTGGTTGCGGAGCTGCGTCCGGAATTCCGCTCCATTCTCATGGAGGAATCCACGCTTGAACAGTTTCACGACATCCTGGACGGACTGGATCCGGAAGACGCCGTTGAAATTCTGAACGAGTTTCCGGACGACGTCGCCGACGAACTGATCGCCCGCCTGAAGGACATTGACGAGATCGGCACGCGCGGCAGTTATGCCGACGACACGGCCGGCCGCGTGATGGCACGGAAATTCGTTGCCCTGCCGGAAGATTGCACGACCGGCGAGGCCGTCGCCCAGATGCGCGCGGAAGCAGATCGCATCCGCCGTGTGTTCACCGTCTATGTCACCGACCGGGAAGGCAAGCTGACCGGGACCATCGAAGTCGGCCGCCTGCTTCTTGCCCCTGCGGACACGCCGCTTCGGGACATCATGAACCGGGACGTCCTGACGGTTTCTGCCGACACCGACCAGGAGGAAGTCCTGCGTGTGGCGCGAAAACGCGACATGCGGACTGTTCCGGTGGTCAGCGCGGAAGGACATCTGATCGGGCGTGTGACCCCCAAGCAGCTTACGCGTATTGCCTCAGACGAGGCCAACGAAGATATGCTTCTGATGAGCGGTGTCTCCGGCGAATCGCGGGCGGACGACACGGTTCTGAGAATCGTCCGCCGCCGCCTGCCCTGGCTGCTCGCCGGACTGGTCGGCGCCAGTGTTGCCGCGACCGTCGTCGGTTCTTATGAGGATCAGCTGGCAGAGGCGGCGATCCTGGCCGCCTTTATCCCAGTGACCATGTCCATGGCCGGCAATGCCGGTCTTCAGGCCTCTGCCGTTGCCGTCCAGGGCATTGCCACCGGAGCCCTCTGGTCCGGTGACATTTTCTTCCGGCTGATGAAGGAACTGGCAGCAGCGCTGTTCAACGGTGCTATTGCGGGCACGATCCTGGGCTGTCTGGTGCTGATCGCCTCTTTCGTGGTTCCCCTGGAAGAACCCATGCGTCTTGCGCTTGCGACATCCTTGTCGCTCCTGTGCGTCACCACCCTCGCCGCCATGGTCGGCGCCACGGTTCCGATCATCCTCGACAAGATCGGCATCGACCCCGCCATGGCCATCGGCGTCTTCATCACCTCGTCAAATGACGTCCTCGGTGTGCTGATCTTCTTCCTGATGGCGACAACGTTCTATCTGGGGTGAGACTGGACCGTGTTGCCAATCACTATGTCCAGCCATTGAATTTAGGAGCTTTCCCGGATCCCCGCGAAAGCGAGGAACCAGGACTCTTCATCATCAGCCGAATTTCCTCGAAAGGCAGTGCCCCTCACCCTTCCCTGAGAACCAGCGCGGCCGCGTCGAACTCGGTCCGCTTGTAGGCACGGATCTGGGTGGCTTCAGCGTCCGCGCCCCAGCGTTCGATGTTGAAGTCTTCTTCCACGTGTGCCGCTGCCCATACGGCATCTGCCTCCAGCCGGCCTTCCTTTAGCGCCAGTGCCAGCAAGGCCGATCCTGTCAGGCTGGTCGCCGTGTGCAAGGCGGCAAGGCGGAGCGGTGTCTCGTCGGCAATGCGGGCCCGGTAAGCAGCCAGCAGCTGTTCGGATTGCGGCACATGGATCAGGCCCTCGATCAGAACGAACCGGCCACCCAGCAGATCCCCGGCCCAGTCCACGACCGGGTCCCAGAGGCGCCGCTGTGTCTCCACTAGGCTGTCCGGATCGTCTGCGCGATAGCAGAGCGCGTCATTGCCGGCGAACTTCGTGATATCGTCCGCGACTTCGTCAAAGCGAACACTGACAGCGTCCTGCGCCGAGTTGGCAATCCGCGTCAGCGGCATGTTCGCCGGATTGATTTCCTTTTCCTGCGCCTGCCATTCGGCGGCAACGGCAGATCCGAGCGCCTGGTTCGGCAGCAGGAGCAGCGTTTTGCCTGGCGTCTTGACCGGGCGGCCATCCAGGTGAATGGCGTAGCCGCCGTCGACGGCAACATGCGCTGCGTCCTTGTAGAACCGCTTGGGCAATTCGCGCCGGGACAGTTCCCGGGCACGCTGTTCCGGATCCTTCGCTGCGTCTTCCTGCAAAACTTCAAGAAAGTCACGCATCAGATTGTTTCCTTGTCGAAATTCAAAATGTCACCCAGAGCCTCATCCAGATCTGAGTAAGAGCTGATAATGCGGTCAGCACCATTTTCCCGAAGCCGGGAATGATCGTGATAGCCCCAGGTCACCCCAAGTGCATGCGCCCCGGCAGCCTTTGCCATGGCCATGTCAAAACCGGTGTCACCAATCATTACGGTGTGCTCAGGCGCAACAGCTGTTTCCGCCATCGCCTGGTGCACCATGTCCGGATGTGGCTTCGACGGCGAGGTGTCCGCCGTCTGGATCGTAGCAAAGCGTCCATGCAGATCATGGTTGTCGAACATGTGCCGCACACCGCGCATGGCCTTACCGGTGGCAATCCCCAAAAGGATCTCGTCACGGCGGTGCAGTCTGTCAACCGCCTCGCGCGCACCTGGATAAAGCGGATCCAGATCCAGTCCCTGTTGTCGCCGGCTGATTTTGGCCTGCCGGTAAGCGGTTGCCATGGCGGGTACATTGTCAGCCTGCTCCGGTCCGACCAGATCCAGAAACGCTTCTTCCAGCGACCGGCCGACAATGGACAATGCCGTTTTCCTGTCCGGCATCTCCAGACCGACCGCTTCAAATCCCACCTCAAGGCCGTGCAGGATCGTGTTCTGGCTGTCTACCAGCGTGCCGTCGACATCAAATAGGATCAGATACATGAAGGACCTGGCTTTGGGGCTGTTGCGGCCCGCATGTGCAGGGTTTTGCGGAAAACGTCAAGATCTGCCTGTGAAAGTTCACCTGTTGAAACGAAGAGCGCCCTCCCCGCATGTCCAAACACGCAGATCATGCTCCAACGCCAAAAGGGTGTCCCACAGGAAAACGGACGCCCGAGACATCTACGTTTCAATTCTCCTCAGACGATCTTTCCAATTCACGCCTGATCCTAGTACTTTTAACAATAGGCAAAGATTACCGGCATTAACCTTCAATTAACCGCCAATCTTTGGATATCGACTATTTTGGGCGAGCGCCCGAAAATTGCCTCTTTATCTTGGGAAACGAACACACGATCCGGCGCTTCAGGATTGGTTAACCACGTTTCTAAACGCACTGGTTACCTTAACGGCTGATAATCATAAGCGCGGGTGGGCACGATCGTTTGGGGCAAGCTTGTCACCAAAACATACGAATTGACACACGCGGCCATGACAGGCTGCGCGACAGAATGGTTTTGTCTGAATGCTTGGGAAAAAACGGGAAAACAGCCGGCAAAAAGGTCACGCGAAGCGCAAGGGCGACCGGACCTTCTATGCTGTGCTTGCAAGCGCAACCCTGCTCATGTCCGGCCTTGCGGCCACGGTTGTCGGGATCGGAGCAACCCTGTCTCCAACACATCTGTCGGCCGACAAGGCCCCTTCCCGCAGCCTGACACTCACGCAGATTGAACCGACCTCCTTCATCGCCGGCGCTGACACGTTGCAGGTGCAGGTCGCCGCAGCAGCAAGGGCGCCCCTTGCCGGCGGAGGCCTGGCGCAAGCCTCCATCGATCTCCTGGAGGTCGAGCGGCAGAAGGCGGACGCAGCCCGGCAGGCAGCCAAGTCTGCCCTGGCGGTGAAACTTGCCAGATTGAAGCTGGCGCGGTCCCTGCTTGCTGCCCAGGCTCGCACACAAGCCGAACAGCCTACTCAGCTCGCTGAAACGGAAGACAATCTGCCGGCGCCGACGATAACAGTCGCTGCGCTGCAGACAGTTGGCACCGCCGCCTCGGCGACAGTTGACGTGAAAGCCGCCCCGGCGGCGAACCTGGTCGCCGGCCTTTCCACATCGGTTCCGGACAAACCGGGCGCAATCGTTCCCCCGCCACCAGGTGCCAAACCGGCCGCGCCGCGCCGTGTGGCCAGCGCAGACAAGCCGCGCCGCACGGCCAAGCCGGAAAATGCATCTCCTGTTCTGGCCTATGCCCGCCCGGGCAACCCGGAAGACGACGAAAACGGCGTTTTTGGCGGCCTCGGCAAACTGTTCAGCGGCCCTAAAGGCCTGCCGGGCCCGGCCAGCAAAGTCGCCGTCTACGACATCAGCGCCGCGACGGTGCATATGCCCGACGGCACCAAGCTGAAGGCACATTCCGGCATTGGTCACCGGATGGACAATCCGAAATACGCCTATGTGAAAAATCTCGGCCCGACCCCGCCGAATATCTATCGCCTGCGCATGCGGGAACGGCGGTTCCATGGCGTTGAGGCCATCCGCATGCTGCCCCAGGACCGGGCTGCCATGAAAGGGCGCGACGGCATGCTCGCCCACACTCCCCTGCTCCGCAATTCCAAGGGCTCTCATGGCTGCGTTGCCTTCCGCGACTACAACAAGTTCCTGAAAGCGTTCAAGGCCGGCAAGGTCAAGACCATGATCGTTGTGCCGTCCATGGAAAAGCTGCCCACCTATCTGGCCAAGCTGAACCGGGGCGCAGGCGCCTAATCACCTTGCGGCGGCGGCCCGGATTGGCTATGCCCGAAAGGCAAATGCCATTCCTGCCCCGCCGGAGGTCTTCTTGACCAAGATCCTTATCTTTCTGCTGTTTCTGGTCGCCGCCGTTCAGGTCATCAAACCGATCGGCTGGCCGGGCCTCAAGCAGCGAAAGGACGCCTGGAAGCTTGTCGCCGGGGTCGTTGGGGTGACCATAGCTTCCGTGATCCTGACCGCCCTGTTTCAGGGTCTCTGAGAGCCGACCAGGAACTGGTATCCCACGCCATGACCACGCCTATCCTTCACCTGTTGTGCGGCAAGGTTGCCTCCGGAAAGTCAACGCTGGCCGACAGGCTTGGCGATGCGCCCGGCACCGTGGTGCTGCGCGAGGACGCCTGGCTCGCAGGCCTCTTCGGCGAGGAGATGCGCACGCTCAGGGATTTCGTGACCTATTCCAGCCGGCTCCGGCGCACCATGGCGCCTCACATCATCTCGCTGCTGGAAAACGGCACATCAGTCGTGCTCGATTTTCAGGCCAACACGATTGAGGCCAGGCTCTGGATGAAGGAACTGATTGAAAAATCGGGATGCACGCACCGGCTCCACGTTCTCGACATTCCGGACGCGGTCTGCAAGAAGCGGCTCAGGCGGCGGAACGCTGCCGGCACACACCAGTTTTCGGTGACAGAAGACCAGTTCGACCGGATCAGCGCCCATTTCCAGCGCCCGACGGACGACGAGGGTTTCACCCTCGAAATCCATCACATCGCGGATTAGGGCTCTGACCCTGGGCCCTACCGCTTGTTGAGCGCATCGTCCGGATCATCGACTTCCGGATCGTAGTCCGTTGCATCGAACCCGAGCAGGTTCCAGGTCTGCTGCATATGCGGCGGCAGAGGCGCGGACACATCGATCTGGCCGTGACCGGAGGGATGCGGGATCACGATCCGGCGGGCGAGCAGATGCAGCCGGTTCTGAATGCCGCCCGGCAGCTCCCAGTTCTCGATGTTGAAATACTTGTCGTCGCCAATGATCGGATGGCCGATATGGGCGGCATGGGCCCTGAGCTGGTGGGTCCGGCCGGTGACCGGCTTCATCGTCACCCAGGACAGCTTCTGCCCGGATTTTTCAAACACCGAATAAAGCGAGACGGCGTGCTGGGCATCGTCGTCGCCCTGACGCACGACCTGCATGCGTTCATCGCCTTCATTGCGGGCCAGAAAGGTCGAGATGCGGCCCTGGAACGGCTTCGGCACGCCGGCCAGCATCGCCCAGTAGATCTTGCGTGTGTTGCGGTGACGGAACGCCTTGGTGAGTTCCTGCGCCGCCTGGCGTGTGCGCGCCACCAGAATGATGCCGGAGGTCTCCTTGTCGAGCCGGTGCACAAGGCGCGGCTTGTTGCCCTTGCGGTCCGTAAAGGCTTCCAGCATGCCGTCCAGATGACGCTTCAGGCCGGAACCGCCCTGGACCGCCAGACCAGCCGGCTTGTTCAGAACCATCACCTGATTGTCTTCAAACAGCAGCATGTCCTCGATGGCCTTGCGGTCATCGGCAATCAGCTTGGTCGATTTCGGACGGGCGTTTTTCTTGTCATCCGCAGGCAGATCGACGCCGAGCGGCGGAATGCGGATCAACTGGCCCTTGGCGATGCGGGTGTTGGTCTCGGCACGCTTGCCATCGACGCGCACCTGACCGGTGCGCAGCAGCTTCTGCAGTCGGCCGAAGGCGAGCCCCGGATAGTGGGACTTGAACCAACGGTCGAGGCGCATGCCCGCCTCGTCGGCGGTCACTTTGATCTGTTCAATCGCGGACATATTGTTCTCAGTCTTGGCTTGCGGGCCTGTCGCCGCGCAAATCCCCGGCCACCGCGGATATGCGGGGCAAAATCGTTCCGCTGCGTATAGGCGGAATCGCTGCGGAAAGAAAGCAGTTCTTAGCTAGCAACGTGCCGCATGATCATGAGACCGGCGAAAACAGCCCCGATGGAGAGGAGAACAGAAGCCAGAACATAGACCAGGGCCAAATGGGTGTCGCCCCGTTCCCAAAGGACCGACGTGTCCAGGGAAAACGCCGAGAAGGTGGTGAAGCCTCCCAGGAAACCGGTGGCGAAAAAGTACCGCAAGGACTGCAGGTTTCCGGTTTCATGTTTCACCAGCCAGCCGATGAACAGGCCCATCAGCAGCGAACCGACCACGTTGACGGTGAGCGTACCGACCGGAAACCCCAGGCCGAACAACCGCACCGAAAGCAGCGACACCAGATGGCGCCCACCTGCCCCGAGACCACCGCCAAGCATGACCAGAAGGAGATGTTTCAAACCCGCGCCCCATATCCGTTGAATTTGTCATCCCGGCCAAGCGCAACGCAGAGCCGGGATCCAGTATTCACTTGATTATCGAGTTGGACAACAAAGGCTTCGGGGTACCGGCTCCCGGTCTTGCCGCTGCGCGTCAAACCAGGATGACAAGAGTAGGCTATTCCCCCGGCGCAGCGGGCTTTTGCTCGACTGGCTGCCCCAGCTTCTCGAACACCTTGACCTGCTCGTCATATTTCGGATCGATCGTGCCGCAGACCCGGTCCCAGAACGAGAAGAAATTGGCGAAATTGTACTTGAACCGGGAATGATGCTGGTCATGGAAGGTGACGCAGACCATGGGCGACGGCATGCGCGACATGGGTGAGGCCCAGAACTCGAAACCCGAGTGACCGATGGTGCCGTTGAAATGATCCCACAGGCGGTGAACGATCAGCACCGGGATCGGAATCGGCAGGAAGATCACGGCCCACAGGTAATAGCTCTGCATCACGAAGGCATCGACCAGATCGTCGGAATAGGTGCTCCAGACGGTCGGGGCGACCGAGCGGTGATGTTCGGCGTGAAAGCGGTAGAGCCACTTGGTGTGCATCAGCCGATGGCCCCAGTAGAACCAGGTGTCGAAGGCAATGATGGACACCACGAACATCAGGATGGCCGACCACCAGGTCAGTTCCAGCGGTGCCACCAGCGTCCAGCCTTTCATCGACAGGAAAATCCCGCCTGCCAGGCAGCCGGCGGTTACCGTCAACGACCAGACGCTCGCGCGGATTTCCTTCCACATGCGCTTTTCGCCGCGCCGGTTCTGCTGAATACGCCGTTCCGGGTGGCGGTTCTGGATCTGCACCAGAACCCAGCCGGTCGCAAAATACAGAAACACGTTCACGCCGTAGCAAGCCGCATAGATCGGCAGAAACTCAAGCAATACTGTCAGCGCTTGATCAAGCATGTCTTGTCTTACATCCAGTTGGTCGGTTGGCTGACACGGCCAAAAGCGTGCGGGCTACCCGGTTGTCTTGAGGTCAGGCCTTGACCTTGGTTTCTTCCGTGTCCGGAATCTCGCCGGTCTCTTCCATCGACTTCACCAGCGCATCATATTTCGGATGCACCGTGCCGCAGACCCGGTCCCAGAACGAAAAGAAGTTACCGTAATTGTAGTGGAACTGCGAATGATGCAGATCATGGAAAGTCGTGCAAATCAGCGGTGACGGGAAACGCGACGATTTTGACGCGAAATATTCAAACCCCGAATGACCGACCATTCCGGAAATCTGGTCGAACAGTCGCAGCGCGAACACGCTCAGGGCCGGCACCGGCAGCACGAACCAGACCAGAAAATAGAAAAAGTGCTCAATCAGGGTATCCACCGTGGTGGAGGAGTCGTTGCTCCAGGCGGTCGGGGCGATCGAGCGGTGATGTGGCACATGAAACTTGTAAAGCGCCGGCACGTGCAGCAGCCGGTGTCCCCAGTAGAACCAGGCATCGAACAGAATGAAGCAGACCGCGAACATCAGCGGAAACGACCACCAGCTGAGCTCCAGCGGCGCGAACAGCACCCAGCCTTGAAGCTGCGCAAAAAAGCCGGCGGACATCAACACGGAGGACGTTGCCAGCGCCGACAGCGACGCCTTGATCTCTTCCGCCTGGCGTTTCATCCCGTCGCGGTGTTTCTGGATACGCCGTTCCGGATGGCGCGCATTGATCGCCAGCAACGTGAACCCGGTCGCAAAATAAACCGCCACCATGGCAAGATAGGTCAGCGCGAACACGACCAGATAGTCGATCAGAAGCTCCATCACGCCTGATCCCTCTTGCCGGCATACAGCTCCTCAAAGCCTTCGACCCGATCGTCATAGGTCGGGTGAATGGTGCCGCAGAACCTGTCCCAGAAGGAAAAATAGTTGGCGTAATTATAGACAAAATACTGGTGATGCTGGTCGTGGTAGAGCGTGCACAGCAACGGCCAGGGCTTGCGTGCGCTCGGGCTTGCAAAATGCTCGTACCCGCAATGACCGATCGCGGCGGAGACCTGATCGAAGAGCCGGTGCCCGAGGAAGACCAGCGGCGGCATTGGCACAACAAACAGCACCAGTGCGTAATAGGAATGCGCAAACAGCGTATCGACGCTCGAGCCGGCATCATTGGACCAGACCGTCGGTGTGACTGTCATGTGATGTGGTTTGTGGAACCGGTAGAACAGCTTGGTGTGCAGGATCCTGTGTCCCCAGTAGAACCAGGTGTCGTGCAGCATCAGGGACAAGACGAAGAACAGCGGCACCGACCACCAGGACAGTGCAACCGATTCAAACAGCGTCCAGCCCCGCATCTGGGCAAAGAGACCGATCGACAGACAAGAACTGGTGATCGACAGCTGCACCATGGAGGAGCGGATATCTCTCAGCGCATCATGGGTCGGCTCACGCTTCTGGATCTTTCTGTCCGGGTGCCGGCGGTTAAGCAGCGTCATCGTGATCCCGGTGGTGAAAAGGATCACCAGGCTTGCGGCATAGAGACAGCCGAAAAGGGCCAGAAAGGCCAGCGGGCCGCGCCCGACACTATCGAAGAAAAAATCCATTCAACTGACAATCCGTGGCTACTGCACTCTTATCATCAGTGGGTAGCCAACCTGCAGACCTCACGTCAAGGAATCCCTTGCCGATTTTAGCTCATGTTGCGCTAGACCTCCTCAGCGACATGGGCAAAATCGGGAAAAATGGATCGAACCAGAGCATCGATGCGCTCAATTTCCTCTGGTATTTCAGTGAGTTTACCGCGCTCTTCCTCAAGAACAGCCAAAAAGATCCGTGCCCGTGCCTGATTGACCTGCGGCTGCGGCAAAGTGCCCACTCCGGCAGCTGACAACACGATGCTGACCAGCCGGTCTGCAGCATTGAGCCGTCCCCAGAGGTAATCATGCTCGCGCCAGCCCCGGTTGAAGAAGGCCCCGAAGGTATTGAGCGACTTGCCTTTCAGATCAAAGCCTTCCGTATAAAGACTGGTTGCATCCCGCGGGCTGATCCGGTCGACCAGGATTTCGGTGACTTCCGAAAAGTCGTTGCGCTGCAAGACCGGGAACGTGATCAGGTCGAAGAAACCAAAGCCGATGTAGGATCGCATCAAGGACATGTGCCGGTCCTTGTCGAGCAGATCGCGCGCCCTTTCCGAGAAAAGCTCATCCTGGAGCCGGTCGAGATCGGCAAGTCCCATCATCTGGACATAGGAATTCAGCAGCGGTTCAACATGCTCGTGTGCTGCACTCGACCCCGCTTCCAGGTCGGCGAGAAAGGTTTTGGCCAGTTCCCGGCTGGCACCGCCGAAGAAGCGGTCGTTCCAGCGCCAGCCCAGATGATCGATCTGTTCGTAAAGCAGCGCCTTCATCTGGTCGAGCGACGCCGTGTCCGGCGGAGGCAGATCTTCTCCCGGTCGATAGTGGTAGAAACCGTTCAGCTTGCGGATGGCAACACGAAGCCGCCGGATCCGGTAGTCTACATCCAGACCGCGCAACAGCGCGACAATGTGAGGATCGGTGCGACCGAGCAGGTCCTTGCTGGCTGCGGTCATCTGGTTGAAATGATCCGAGATCAGCCCGAGCAGCGCCTCTTCCTGACCGCGCGCATGCTCAAGACCACTTAGCCTGGCCGTCAGCTGCGCAAGCCTGTCGGCAAGCGAATGCAATTTCAGCGACTGATAGTTCAGAAACGCAAAGCCCGCCTGCTCGAACGCCGCCACGGTGGCCTGCTTTCGGCATTTCGACAACAGGTCCGTGGTCACCTGGCGCCGCTTTGGCAAAAGGCCGGACACCGCCTGGTCGACCATCGGGCTGGCGCTGTCGATGAGCTGGGAGAGCCAGCGGCTGCGCCGATTGTTCCGTTCCAGTTCCATCAGGTCGTCGCCGATCGGCTCGTTGCGTGGAATATGCGCCAGAGACGCAAGGATGACCCGGAAGAAGCCGGGAAGCTCTGCGCCGCCTTGCCCTTGCCTGGCGGTTTCGACAGGAGCCGGGTCCACATAAATCAGCCTGCGCGCAACTTCCCTTGCGGCCGGCCGGTCCTGGATCACATCGATGACCGGGGCAAACGGCTTGTTCATCACCACACTGCCATCGACAAAACAATGTTGGCCCATGGTGTCTTTGGTGAGGTTCAGACCGCGTGCGAGAAAGGCGTCCTTGTGACGCCAGTTCAGGTTCTGGTCGGCAAGCACCCGCTCCATTTCAGCCACCGTCGCCGGCGGAAACGCGCCTGGAAACGACGAAGTCGCACGGGCAGCGAAGACAAGTTCCGGAATGTTTTCCCTGTCAAACTGACTGTCGACATAACCCGGCGTCCGATGCGCTGCGTGAAACTTCAGGATCCGCCGGTGATCCCATTCCTCCACATAATCCGGGTCGTCCAGATGGATCCTGCGCTTGACGCCGTTGTAGTCGGTGATCGTGACAAACAGGTCCAGCGTCTGGCCGCGCGGAATGAGGCTCCGACCTGGTTTCGCCTCCTGTTCCATCTTCTGGCACGCATCCAGCATCCAGCCAATGAACCGCTCGCCGGAAAACGGCGGTGAAAACCAGCGCGCCTGCATGAACAGGCGCAGTTTTTCACGCGTTTCAGCGCTTTCGATCTGCTTGTCCAGCCGCGAAGAGATCAGCTGGTCGAGCACCGGGGAAATCGAGATCTTCAGATAGCGGGAAAGGCCGTTTTGCGGACGTGCCAGGCGCGTGACATCGGCATTCTTGAGCCACATCTCGCTGTGGCTGTCGAGCGGCAGGTCATGTGCCAGCGCCCGTGCCAGCATGATGCCATTGACGCCGCCTGCCGACGCACCGGCAATGGAATCGACGACGACCCTGATATCGGCGACGGAGGACAGGAGATCGAGCAGGTCACGATAGGCGCTCTGCACGGGAGGCAGCTCCTGGGAATCCGTCCGCTGTGCCTGATTGACGCTCTTCCGGTCCAGCCGGAAGCTTGAAGCCCGCACAAGGTTCAGGATCTCGCGGCTGACCCCATGCATGTAGATGGCCAGCGAAACGCCGCCATAGAGCACCAGCGCCAGTCTGAGTTCGATTTCCTTCATGCAATCACCATGACAGCCAGGGTGCGATTCTGGATCAAAAAAATGGTTACATTCTTTATCTGGCTATCAAATTGGAGCACCAAAGAGGCACGCTCTCGAACAGCGATCATTTCCGATCACTTTACTGATGGGGAAAAGTGTAAAACATCGTCGCGAGAAACCAACGCGATACAAAAGATTACAAATTTCGCAGTCCTGCCAGTCGTCTTCCGCTAAGATGATCCTAGATTTCCAAAGTGATTCTGATTTCTTCACTTTACTGGAACCACATCGACGCCCCGATGACGACCACGCAGACCGATATGGCCAAGGCAAGCAAGACAAAAGCGCAGACCTCCGATGCGAAAGCAAACGGTGCAGACGCTTCTCTCCTTCTCGATCTGCGCGAGGAAAACGAAAATC
The DNA here is from genome assembly GCF_965233565.1 of Roseibium sp. GTDB lineage: Bacteria > Pseudomonadota > Alphaproteobacteria > Rhizobiales > Stappiaceae > Roseibium. Next base: position 528,875 of record NZ_OZ247494.1, read on the forward strand.
TGCGATCCGAGCTGGAAGATCTGCGTGTCCTTTACGAGGCGACGATCGAGCATGGTGAAGCGGTCGAGGACCAGCTGGCCGATCAGTCCATACGGCTGGAAAACCTCTCCCAGCAGCTGGCCAAATACCTCTCCCCGCAGGTGTATCAATCGATTTTCGAAGGCCGCCAGGAAGTCAAGATCGAGTCGAGCCGCAAGAAACTAACCGTTTTTTTCTCCGATATCGCGGACTTCACGGAGACTGCCGACCGATTGGAATCGGAAGAACTGACATCCGTTCTCAATCAGTATCTGACGGAGATGTCGAACATCGCGCTCAAACATGGTGCAACCATCGACAAATATGTCGGCGATGCGATTCTGATCTTCTTCGGCGATCCGGAAACCCGAGGCGTGACGGAAGACGCCCTCGCCTGTGTGCGCATGGCAATCGAAATGCAGGCGCGCATGAAAGACCTTCAAGCGGTCTGGCAGGAAGCGGGCATTGCAAAACCGCTGAAATGCCGCATGGGCATCCACACGGACTATTGCACGGTCGGCAATTTCGGCAGCGACAACAGGCTCGATTACACCATCATTGGCCGCGGTGTGAACACGGCGTCCCGTCTGGAAAGCCTGGCGATGCCCGGTTCGGTCCTGATCTCCTTCGAGACCTATTCCCAGGTCAAGGACCACATCAAATGCGCCGAGAACGGTGAAGTCACGGTCAAGGGCATTGCCTATCCGGTGACGACCTATGAAGTGATTGGACTAAAGGAACCGGTGAGCGAACAGCGCGTTCTCGACCTGTCCGCCGTCACCCAGCAACTGTCCGACCTTGCCCAAGGGCTGCCTGACTCCATCAGTCCCGATGTGCGTGACAATCTCATCACGTCCCTCAAGACGGCGCTTGACCGGCTCAGCACCGACAAGTCCTGATGGAACGACCATCGAATTCGTTAGGCCATCTCGTTTCAACAAGCATGCCGCATCATCCTTCGAAACGGACCTGACTGTGTCCTGCGGGACAAAGCCGGGCAGGTCGGCAACGTTGATTGCGAAACTATCTCAGCCGCGTTCCTTGCGGAGCTTGTCCCAGTAGTCCAGCCGCTTCCGCAGTTCACGTTCAAACCCGCGCTGCGGCGGGGCGTAGTAGCTCTTGCGGCCCATCTGTTCCGGGAAATAGTCCTGACCGGAAAAACCGTCCGGCGCATCGTGATCATATTGGTAGCCCGTACCGTAGCCTTCCTCTTTCATCAGCTTGGTCGGCGCGTTCAGAATGTGTTTGGGGGGCAGCAGCGAACCGCTGGATTTGGCGTCGCGCATCGCCGCCTTGTAAGCGACATAGGCCCCGTTGGATTTGGGCGCTGTTGCCAGATAGATGACCGTTTGCGCAAGAGCCAGCTCTCCTTCAGGAGACCCCAGCATCTGGTAGGCGTCGCGCGAGGCATTTGCCTGAACCAGGGCATTCGGATCCGCCAGCCCGATATCCTCCACGGCCATGCGGATGAGACGCCGGGCGAGAAACATCGGGTCCTCGCCTCCATCCAGCATGCGGCAGAACCAGTAAAGCGCAGCATCCGGGTCTGAGCCGCGGACAGACTTGTGCAAGGCCGAGATCAGATTGTAGTGGCCGTCGGCCCCCTTGTCGTAGATCGGTGCCCGCCGCTGCACGATTTCCTGCAGGCGCTCGGCATCAAACACCTCGCCCTCATCGGCGGCGCGCCAGACATCCTCGGCCAGCGTCAGAGAGGATCGGCCATCACCGTCCGCCATGCGGATCAGGACCTGGCGCGCGTCTTCATCCAGCGGAAGGGTCTTGCCTTCTTCTTCCTCGGCCCGGCTGAGCAACTTTTCGATCGCCTCCGGTGAAAGCGACTGAAAGGTCATCACATGCGACCGTGACAACAGGGCCGCATTGAGTTCGAAGGACGGGTTTTCCGTGGTTGCTCCGACCAGCGTGATCGTGCCGTCTTCCATCACTGGCAGGAAACTGTCTTGCTGCGCCCGGTTGAACCGATGGATCTCGTCGACAAAAAGCAGCGTCGCCCGGCCGCCCATGCGCCGCGCCCGCGCTCCTTCGAATACTTTCTTGAGGTCCGCAACGCCCGAAAAGATCGCGGAGATCTGCTCAAAAGCCAGATCCGTCTCATTGGCCAGGAGCCGGGCAATCGTGGTTTTGCCAGTCCCGGGTGGTCCCCAGAAGATCAGCGACCCGAGCGACCGCGTTTTCAGCATGCGCGTCAGCGTGCCATCCGATCCCAGCAGATGGTCCTGCCCGACCACATCGGCGAGCTGCGTCGGCCGCATCCGGTCAGCAAGCGGACGCGGACCGGCCTGGCTCAATCCGGACGCTTCAAAAAGGTCACTCACGGGTAAGCCTAACGCAGAACGAGTTGGGACACCTTGCCATCACGCTCGATCTCCAGCCGCCAGACACGCGGAGGCGTCTTGGTCACGGTTTCCAGCATGCGCGTTGTCTTGATCTGCTGATCGTTCACGGCGCGCACGATGTCACCCGGTCGCAGACCGACCTGATTGGCCGTGCTGCCCCGGTTGACCGCAGCAATCACGACACCTTCAAACAGGCCGTCCAGTCCGAGCTCGGTGGACACGGCGGGCGACAGGTTCATGACCGTTGCCCCTTCAAAAGGAGAGAATTCGAGCAATTCGCGCGTGTCACGCGGGACGGTTTCCGGTGCGGGTTTCAGGGAAACGGGCAGAACCACTTCCTTGCCGCTCCGCACAACCAGAAATTCCGTGTCCTCACCAATCATCTTGGTGGCAAACCGGTAGCCGAATGAATTCGGGTCGGTGACCTCCTTGCCTTCAATCGCAATTACCAGATCGCTGACCCGCAATCCGGCCTCATGCGCAGGCGAACCTTCGAAAACGGCGGTGACGAGAACCCCCTGCGGCCTGTCGAGAGACAGGGCTTCCGCAATTTCGGCATTGACCTGCTGCACCGTTGCGCCAAGCCACGGGCGCTGCACCTTGCCGCCCTGATCAGCCGCACGGGCCACAAACCGGGCCATATGGGCCGGAATGGCAAAGCCGATGCCGTTGGAGCCACCAGAGCGCGAGAAGATCGCCGTGTTGATACCAACCAACCGACCGGTCATGTCCACAAGAGCGCCACCGGAATTGCCCGGGTTGATGGCCGCGTCGGTCTGGATGAAGAACTGAAAGTCGGTCACGCCCACCTGTGTCCGTGCGGTTGCAGAAACGATGCCTTGGGTCACCGTCTGCCCGACACCGAACGGGTTGCCAATCGCCAGAACGATGTCGCCAACTTCAAGGCTGTCAGAATCGGCAAATGCCACGTGCTCGAAGGGGCCCCCCTCACGGATCTTCAGAACCGCCAGATCAGTACGCTCATCCAGCAGAACGATGTCGGCATCGAATTCCCGCCGATCGTTCAATGCCACACGGACCTCGTCTGCATCCTTGATGACGTGGTGGTTGGTGATCACGGTGCCGTCCGCTGAGATGATCACGCCGGATCCGAGCGAGGATTCAACGCGTTCCCGCGGCCTGTCGAAGCCACCACCCGGCTGACCAAAGAAACGGCGAAAGAACGGATCATCGAAAAACGGCGACACACGCTGTCGCTGCACGACCTTGCGGCTCGCATAGACATTGACCACGGCCGGTGCGACCTGTTTCACGATCGGCGCAAAGGACAGCTTGATCTGGGCATCGCTCTGGGGAACCAGGCGCAGATCCGCAGCGGAGGGTTGGGCCGTCTGAGCAGAAGCCGCAGACACGCCGATCAGACCTGCCAGGAGCAAGGTCGTCAGCGAGCGGACGGAGCCGGAGAGTGTCAGGCGCATGGAGGGTGCCTCTTTTTCGATTCTTTCGTGACCATGGCGATACATGGCAGATAGGGTGGAAGAGAGGCAAATACAAAAGCGAAAGGCCGCCGGGTTTCCGGCGGCCTTCACGGTCTTTTGTGCCTGGCTTTGGCCGTTGGCCGTCAGGCGGAGCGAACCTGGGACAGGAAACTGCGCACTTCGCGGTCAAGCTCGTCGGCCTGGTTGGCCATGTCGGCAGCTTCTTCGGAGAAGTTCTGCGCTGCCATATTGGTGTCGTTGGACAGCGACGAGACGTTGCGGATGTCCTCGGTCACCTTGGAGGTGCCGCCGGCCGCCCGCTGGGTGTTTTCCGCAATGCCCTGGGTCGCATAGCTCTGCTCGGTGACCGCTGCCGCGACTTCGCTGACCGACTGCGTGATGTCGTCGATGGTCTTCTGGATGTCGCCGATGGCACCCACCGCATCGTCTGTCGCACCGCGGATCGCATCGATCTGCTGCTGGATTTCGCCGGTGGCCTTGCCGGTCTGCGCTGCCAAATCCTTGACCTCGGAGGCAACAACCGCAAATCCCTTGCCCGCTTCACCGGCTCTGGCCGCCTCGATGGTGGCATTGAGCGCAAGCAGATTGGTCTGGTCGGCAATGTCGGAGATCAGCGTCACAACTTCACCGATCCGGTTGGCGGCTTCCGCGAGCGACTTGACGGTTTCGTTGGTCGTCTCGGCCCGTTTGGTGGCTTCGGCTGCCACACCGGAAGAACGTTCGATCAGGGTGGAGATTTCCTGGATCGAGCTGGACAACTGGTCGGACGCTGCCGCAATGGATTCCACCTCCGCCAGCGTCTCTTCCGACATGGTTGCCGCATTGGCTGACGTTTCGCCGGCACTGTCGGTCATGCTGCGCATGTTGTTGGCCGATTCACGCAGTTTGCCGGCCGACTGTGCAACGCGATCAACAACGGTGCCGACGGTCGCTTCGAAATCGCCCGCAAGGCTCGCCAGCATTTCTTGGCGTTGCTCGGCCTGCCGCTGCGCTTCTTCAGATTCTTCAGCGGCACGGCGTTCATTCTCTTCAGCTGCATTCTGGCGGATCTGCAACACGGCACGGCCAATGTCACCGATTTCGTCCTTGCGGCTTGCCGCCTTGATTTCCGCGCCGAGATCGCCGGATGCAATCGCATTCAAGGCACCGACAAGCGTTGTCAGCGGCCCGGTAATGGAACGGGAGAACAGGAGCGCGATGACCGTCGCCACGGCAATGGTGGCCAGTGACCACATGAACATCTGGTCGCGCATGTTGGTGACTGCCGAAAGTGTTTCCTCAACACTTTTTTCAGCCACGATCGCCCAGCTCTGCCCCTGGAAGGACAGCGGCCGCGCCACCATCAGATCGGCCACACCGTCGGCGCCGGTGACAATCTCTGCTGTTTCCAGACCGCCGGTCGCCGCCAGAACGGGTGCTGCGTCCGTGGTTGCCACGAGAGCCGTCGGCGCATCCGCGAGCGGCATGTCGCTCAAGACGAGGCCGTTTTCGTCAACCACATAGACCTGACCGGTTTCGCCAAGATCATTCCGGCTGGCAACGATGTTGTTCAGGAAGTCGGCATCGAGGCGCATCACGGCAACGCCGCTCAGGCTGACAGCACCGAACGAGTTCATGAAGACCGGAGAAGCGATGAACAAAGACCCTTCATCATCGGCCGGGCCATACTGTTCAAAGCTGCTGGAGGCAATCTCACCCTTCTCCAGGCCCTTGGCTGCGTTGAAAACGGTCTGAAGACCCGTGTTGTCGGCGGCGCTGCCCTCGCCCAACTTGGACAGGAATTCATCGCCCTTCGTCACGGAGTAAAGAACCAGCCCGGCCGGGTCGAGCAGGTAGATATCCGCGTAACCGCCATTCTTCCAGACGTTGTAGAAGGCCGGGTGCGCCTCGGAGTGACGCCAGGCATACATCGTCTTCTGCTCGGTTCCCGTAATTTCCGCACGTTCTTCCGGTGTCGTGGGCTTATGGAACAGATCCAGAATGTCTTCTTTTTCCTTGGAGAGATTCATCGTGGCGTTGCCGAGATTGCTGAGCGGATCAGCAACGCTGGAGGCCAGATTCACGATCTCGGATTCGGCCGCATGCAGGCGGGACTCCAACAGCGCACTGCGCGCTGTAATGACCATGCCAAGTTCCGCTTCGGCCGCTTTTTGCAAGCCGTCGCGCCCGGTCATGTAACCGATCATGCCAACCGCCGTGCAGGCCGCCACGGTTACAACGATCATCAATGCCGGAATGACAAATGAAAGACGAAGAGAAGGCGAGCTTTTCTTCGCTGCAGAATTCTTTGAGCCGATCACAGTAGTTCTCCCCAGCCTCTCGCACATCTCCACGAGGCATGCTTTCAGGTTAGGCAGTTTTCCTTAAATCATTGATAATCGGCGGTCTCACTATCCGGCACAGCGCGGCAGATCGGGCGCTGTACCGGCAAAACAAAAAGGCGGGCATAGCGCCCGCCTTTTCAGATACTTGCGAGGTGGAGAAGCTTACGCTGCGTTTTCAGCAGCTTCTTCAGCTTCAACACGTGCACGGTCTTCAGCACCGCGTGCTTCCGGATCGCGGTCGACCAGCTCGATGACAGCCATCGGAGCGTTGTCGCCATAGCGGAAGCCGGCTTTCAGAACGCGGGAGTAGCCGCCGTTGCGGTCCTTGTAGCGCTCACCGAGCGTTTCAAAGAGCTTGGCAACCATGGCCGTGTCGCGAATCTGCGAAATGGCCTGACGACGTGCATGGAGATCACCGCGTTTGCCCAGGGTGATGAGCTTGTCGATGATCGGCTTCATTTCTTTAGCCTTCGGCAGGGTCGTGACGATCTGTTCGTGTTTGATCAGCGACGCTGCCATGTTCGCGAACATAGCCTTGCGGTGGCTAGAGGTCCGGTTGAGCTTGCGGCCGGATTTACCGTGGCGCATGGCCCTCTCCTTTTCCTGTCGGGAAGTCTGCCTAAGGCACTTTCCCGGTTGATCCTAACAGGGACGCGTGCGCCCCTTAATACTGATGGTCTTCGTAGCGCTTGGCGAGATCGTCGATGTTCTCCGGCGGCCAGTTGGCGACTTCCATGCCGAGATGGAGACCCATCTGGGCGAGAACTTCCTTGATCTCGTTGAGCGACTTGCGGCCGAAATTCGGGGTCCGCAGCATTTCCGCTTCGGTCTTCTGAATGAGATCGCCAATATACACGATATTGTCGTTCTTCAGGCAGTTTGCAGACCGGACAGACAGTTCCAGTTCGTCGACCTTCTTGAGAAGGGCCGGGTTGAACGCCAGTTCCGGGACAGTGTCCTCGGCGACTTCGCGCTGCGGCTCTTCGAAGTTGACGAAGATGGACAGCTGATCCTGCAGAATGCGAGCAGCGAACGCCACAGCATCATCCGGCTTGACGGAACCATCGGTTTCGACGGTCAGGGTCAGCTTATCATAGTCAAGAACCTGGCCTTCACGGGTGTTTTCCACCTTGTAGGAGACCTTCTTGACCGGGGAGTACAGGCTGTCGACCGGGATCAGGCCGATCGGCGCATCTTCCGGACGGTTCCGGTCCGAAGAATGGTAGCCCTTGCCGGTGTTGACGGTGAATTCCATGCGGATTTCAGCGCCTTCATCGAGCGTGCAGAGCACCAGTTCCGGGTTGAGAACCTCGACATCGCCAACGGTCTGGATGTCACCTGCGGTCACAACACCCGGGCCCTGCTTGCGCACGACCATGCGCTTCGGACCTTCACCTTCCATCCGGATGGCGATTTCCTTGATGTTGAGCACGATGTCGGTGACATCTTCCCGGACACCCGGGATCGACGAGAACTCGTGGAGAACGCCATCGATCTGAACCGCGGTCACTGCAGCGCCCTGAAGCGAGGACAGCAGGATACGGCGCAGGGCATTGCCCAGTGTCAGCCCGTAGCCACGCTCGAGCGGCTCGGCAACAACAGTTGCCAAGAAGCGCGGATCTTCACCCGGCTTGATCTCGAGTTTGGTCGGCTTGATCAGTTCTTGCCAGTTTTTCTGAATGGTCACGTTTTCGTCCCTTCGGCTATCCCGCCCGGCTGATCAAGGCCGAGCCATTCTTTGCCATTTGGAGAAACAGGTACCTAAAGCCGAAAAGCCTTAGACGCGGCGACGCTTACGCGGACGGCAGCCATTGTGCGGAATCGGCGTCACGTCACGGATGGACGTAATCAGGAAACCGGCAGCCTGCAGGGCGCGCAGAGCAGATTCACGGCCAGAACCGGGACCACGGACTTCAACTTCCAGAGTGCGCATGCCGTGTTCGGCAGCCTTCTTGGCAGCGTCTTCAGCAGCAACCTGGGCGGCATACGGCGTGGACTTACGGGAGCCCTTGAAGCCGAGTGCACCAGCAGACGACCAGGAGATCGCGTTGCCCTGGGCATCGGTGATCGTGATCATGGTGTTGTTGAACGTGGAGTTCACATGCGCAACGCCAGAAGAGATGTTCTTGCGTTCGCGGCGACGCACGCGCGTCGTGTCTTTAGCCATTCTGTTATCCTTGTATTGATCTCGTCACTGCCGTAATGCCGGCAGCTCCACCACCAATCGCGGGGCGATGATTATTTCTTCTTACCAGCGATCGGTTTCGCCGGACCCTTGCGGGTACGGGCGTTCGTGTGCGTCCGCTGACCGCGAACCGGCAGGCCGCGGCGGTGACGCAGGCCGCGGTAGCAGCCAAGGTCCATCAGACGCTTGATGTTCATGGCGGTGTCCCGGCGAAGATCACCTTCCACGAGGTAGTCGCGGTCGATGGTTTCACGGATGGACAGCACTTCTGCGTCGGAAAGCTCGTTCACACGGCGGGCAGCATCGATGTTGTTCTTTTCGATGATTTCCTGGGCATATTTTTTGCCAATGCCGTGGATATACTGAAGCGCGATGACAACGCGCTTGTTCGTCGGGATGTTAACGCCAGCAATACGTGCCACGTTCGTCTCCATGTTATGCGTCGGACCGAGGCCTGATCGCAGTGGGTAATGCCCGCGTCCGGTGGAGTCCGGCCCTTGCGGGTACGAAAATGCCGGGGCAGCCCCGGCACAGAGAATGCCGGTCCCACTTACATGGAACCGGCTCAACTGTAAGGTAGAGCGCGTCGTTTAACGGCTCTAAACCTTTTCGTCAAGTCCTTGAAGAACGGATTCTATCGAGGCCGTTACTTGTTCAATGGACTGCATGCCATCGATTACGGAAAGCAGGCCTGCCTTCTCGTAATAGGGCACGACATCTGCGGTGTAGCGGTTGTATTCCTCAAGGCGTTGCTTGAACACTTCCGGGTCGTCGTCCTTGCGCACCGGCTGACCGGCAGCCTTGGCATCTTCGGCCCGCTTGATGATCCGGTCGACCAGGTTGTTCTGGTCGACACGCAGCTCAAGAACCGCGTTGATCTTCACGTTGCCCTGCTGAAGCATCTGCGCAAGCGCGTCGGCTTGAGCCACGGTCCGCGGGAAGCCATCCAGGATAAAACCGCCCTTGGCATCGTCTTCGGCAATCCGGTCCCGGATAATGCCGACCACGATCTCGTCGGAGACAAGGCCACCGGAATCCATCGCTTCCTTGGCCTTGAGGCCGACCGGGGTCTGGGCCGCAACCGCTGCCCGCAGCATATCTCCGGTGGAGAGCTGCGGGATGCCGTATTTGGCAACTAGATGCGCTGCCTGCGTCCCCTTCCCCGCTCCTGGCGGTCCTACCAGAATTAGCCTCATCGACGTTTCCCCCTGAGCTTCGCTTTTTTCACCAGACCTTCATACTGATGCGCAAGCAGGTGGCCCTGGATCTGTGACACGGTATCCATTGTCACACTTACGACAATCAGCAGAGAAGTCCCCCCGAAATAGAACGGAACGCCTGTCGCCGAAATGAGGAATTCGGGTAATAGACAAACGATGGTGATGTAAATGGCACCTACCACCGTAATGCGCGTGAGAACGAAGTCAATGTACTGCGCCGTACGCTCACCCGGGCGGATACCCGGAATGAAGCCGCCATGTTTCTTCAGGTTGTCCGCGGTGTCGCTCGGATTGAAGACAATCGCGGTATAGAAGAAACAGAAGAAGATGATCATGGCCGCATAAAAGACCATGAACAGCGGTTGCCCGTGACCAAGCGCCGCAGTGATGTAGGTCAGCCATTCATTGCCGCCACCCTGGCCGAACCCGGACAAGGTCGCAGGCACCAGCAGCAGAGACGAAGCAAAGATCGGTGGAATCACACCGGCGGTGTTCAGCTTGAGCGGCAGGAACGAGGTGTTGCCCTCGAACATGCGGTTGCCCATCTGGCGCTTCGGATACTGGATCAGAAGCCGGCGCTGCGCGCGTTCCATGAACACGATAAAGCCGATGACGACCACTGCCAGGATGATGACGGCCAGGATGATCCAGGTCGCAAGAGAGCCCTGACGGCCAAGCTCAAGCGTCTGCACCACGGCCGACGGCAGCCCGGCGACGATGCCGGCAAAGATGATCAGCGAGATACCGTTACCGATACCGCGCGACGTGATCTGTTCACCCAGCCACATCAGGAACATGGTGCCGCCGACCAGCGTGATCACCGTGGAGGCCCGGAAGAACCAGCCCGGATCGGTAACGACGTTGGTCGCGCTTTCCAGCCCCACCGCAATGCCGTAGGCTTGGAACGCTGCCAGGATCACAGTGCCGTAGCGGGTGTACTGGTTGATGACTTTCCGGCCCTGCTCGCCTTCCTTCTTCATCTGCTCAAGCGTCGGGACGACCGTCGTCATGAGCTGCATGATAATGGAGGCAGAAATATACGGCATGATGCCGAGGGCGAAGATCGCCATGCGCTCGACCGCACCACCGGCAAACATGTTGAACATGCCGATAATGCCGGACTGGGCCTGGCTGAAGGCCTGCGCGAAAGCTTCAGGATTGATACCGGGCAGCGGAATGTAAGTGCCCAGTCGATAAACCAAAAGCGCCCCCAGTGTGAACCAGATGCGCTTTTTGAGTTCTTCAGCCTTGGCGAAAGCTGAGAAATTGAGATTTGACGCCAGTTGCTCGGCGGCGGATGCCATGCCCTACTCCGGTATGCTTGCCCAGGAAATGGGTGAAGCCCAGGCTGTTAAGCCTGAGCTCCCAGGACGGCTACCTTGCCGCCTGCTTTTTCGATCGCTGCAACAGCGCCTTTGGAGGCACCGGCAACTTCGAAGGTCACTGCAGCGGTGAGTTCACCGTTGGCAACGATGCGCACACCGTCACGGACCCGCTTGACTACACCAGCAGCCTTCAACGCTTCGACGGTAACCGTCTCGGACGCATTCAGCTTGCCTGCGTCGATCGCCTTCTGAACACGGCCAACGGACACAGTGTTGTAGTCCTTGGCAAAAATGTTCGTGAAGCCGCGCTTCGGCAGACGGCGGTGAAGCGGCATCTGACCGCCTTCAAAGCCTTTGATGGCAACGCCGGAACGGGATTTCTGACCTTTGACACCACGGCCGCCAGTCTTGCCCTTGCCGGAACCGATGCCGCGACCGACACGCATGCGGTCTTTTACGGCACCTTCATTGTCACGAAGTTCGTTGAGCTTCATGTTCTTATCTCCTCACCCCGTTCTTATGCGTTGTCTTCGACGACGCGAACGAGATGCTGGACCTTATTGATCATGCCGCGCACTTCAGGAGTGTCCTTCAGTGTGGAACGGCGGTGCATCTTGTTCAGGCCGAGACCGACAAGCGTCGCGCGCTGGTCCTTAGGACGGCGCAGCGGGCTGCCGATCTGTTCGACCGTTACAGTCTTTTCGGTGTTCGCCATGGAACCTACCCTCTATCAGCTGGGGACCGGAGCCGCCGAGATCAAGCCTCGGCAGCAGCCGGAGCCGCATCATCGGTGTTGTCACGACGCCGGGACTGCAGAACCGAGACCTTGAGGCCACGGCGGGCAGCGACGGAGCGCGGGCTGTCTTCCTTGGTCAGTGCGTTGAAGGTTGCACGAACCATGTTGTAGGGGTTGGAAGTCCCCAGCGACTTGGCCACAACGTCCTGAACACCGAGCGTTTCGAAAACGGCACGCATCGGGCCGCCTGCAATGATACCGGTACCGGCCGGAGCCGCACGCAGCAGAACCTTGCCAGCGCCGTGACGGCCTTCCACATCGTGGTGAAGGGTCCGGCCCTCGCGCAGCGGCACACGGATCATGGTGCGCTTTGCAGCTTCAGTTGCTTTCCGGATGGCTTCCGGCACTTCGCGTGCCTTGCCATGACCGAAGCCGACACGGCCCTTCTGATCACCAACCACTACCAGCGCGGCAAAGCCGAAACGACGGCCACCCTTGACCACCTTGGCAACGCGGTTGATGTGAACGAGCTTGTCGACGAATTCGCTGTCTCGCTCTTCGCGATCGCGATTTTCCTGTCTCGCCATTTTATTTGTCTTCCGTTCTTAAGAGCGCTTCAAGAGCGCTGATCAGAATTCAAGTCCACCTTCGCGGGCCGCATCAGCAAGCGCCTTGACGCGCCCGTGAAACATGTACCCGCCACGGTCAAACACGACTTGCTTGACGCCGGCAGCGACTGCGCGCTCGGCAACAAGCTTGCCAACGGCAGCAGCTGCTGCAACGTCGGCGCCTGTTTTCAGGCTGCCCTTGAGATCCGACTCGATCGTAGAAGCAGAGGCAATGGTGTGCCCCTTCGCATCGTCGATGATCTGGGCGTAGATCTGCTTGGACGAGCGGAAGACAGAAAGGCGCGGACGACCGTTCGCGGCTTTCTGGATCGAACGACGCACGCGATCGCGGCGGCGCTCGAAAGCTTGTTTGCTATTCGCCATGATCTAAGGTCCGTTACTTCTTCTTGCCTTCTTTGCGGACGATGAACTCGTCTGCATAACGAACGCCTTTGCCTTTATACGGCTCCGGCGGGCGGAATTCGCGGATTTCAGCAGCCACCTGGCCGACACGCTGTTTGTCGGTACCGGTGATGTTGATTTCCGTCGGTTTCGGGCACTTGATTTCGATGCCTTCCGGGATCGGATAGACGACGTCGTGCGAGAAACCCAGCGCCAGCTGAAGATTTTGACCCTGGACCTGTGCACGGTAACCGACACCGGTGATAGCGAGGTCTTTCTTGAAGCCCTCGGTCACACCCGTGATCAGGTTCTGCACCATGGTCCGGCTCATGCCCCACATGGAGCGGGCCGGCTTGGAAGTGTTGCGCGGATCGATTTTGATCCCGTCATCCGTCATTTCGGCCAGAACAAGATCATTGAGCACGAAAGACTTTTCGCCTTTCGGGCCCTTGATCACAACTGTCTGACCGTCGATCGATGCCGTTACCCCGCTCGGCACGGGGACTGGCTTTTTGCCAATACGAGACATTTGACCAACCTTGTCGTTGTTTCAAAAGCGAGGATGCCGCATCAGAAGACGCGGCAAAGAACCTCACCACCTACGTTTTCTTCCCGCGCCTGATGGTCGCTCATGACGCCACGCGGGGTCGAAATGATCGACACGCCCAGGCCATTAGAGACATGCGGGATGTTTTTCACCGACGAGTACACGCGGCGACCCGGCTTGGACACCCGCTCAATCGTGCGGATAACCGGCTCACCGTCGAAATACTTCAGTTCGATTTCCAACTCGGACTTACCGCCCTCGTATTCCACCGTGGTGTAGCCACGGATGTAACCCTCTTTTGCCAGCACATCAAGTACATGTGCACGCAATTTGGATTTTGGTGAACTGACCTTGTTCTTGCGACGCATCTGCGCGTTGCGAATCCGGGTCAGCATATCCCCCAACGGATCAGAAATTGCCATCGGAGTTTCTCCTTACCAGCTCGACTTGACCAGGCCCGGGATCTTGCCCAGGGAGCCCAGTTCACGAAGCGCAATACGCGACATCTTCAGCTTGCGGTAGAAACCGCGCGGACGGCCGGACACTTCGCAACGGTTGCGAACGCGGTTCGGCGCGGAGTTCCGCGGCAGTTTCGCCAGCTTCAGGCGGGCGTTGTAGCGCTCTTCCAGGGACAGGCTTTCATCTTTAGCCATTGCCTTCAGAGCAGCGCGCTTCTCAGCGTATTTCTTGACAAGCTTCTCGCGGCGCTTGTTTTTTTCGACTGCGCTTTTCTTCGCCATCGTCGTTCCCTTCCTTGCCCGTTACTTCGTGAACGGGAAGTTGAACGCGCGCAGAAGCTCGCGCGCCTCGTCATCCGTCGGCGCCGTGGTGCAAACGATCACGTCCATGCCCCAGATCTGGTCGACCTTGTCGTACTCGATTTCCGGGAACACGATGTGTTCTTTGATGCCCATGGCGTAGTTGCCGCGACCGTCGAAGCTCTTCGGATTCAGACCACGGAAGTCACGAACGCGCGGCAGCGCGATGGTGATCAGGCGATCCATGAATTCGAACATCTGCTGGCGGCGCAGGGTCACCTTGGCACCCAGCGGCATGCCTTCGCGGACCTTGAAGGTCGCGATGGATTTCTTGGCCTTGGTGATGACCGGCTTCTGACCGGCGATTGCCGCCAGGTCTTCAGCAGCGGTGCGCGCCTTCTTGGAATCGCCAACTGCCTCACCGACACCGATGTTCAGGACGATCTTTTCCAGCTGCGGAACCTGCATGACGTTCTTGTACTGGAACTTCTCAAGAAGCTGCTTGCGCACGACTTCATCATAATGCGTCTTGAGACGCGGCACGTAAGTGGTCTCAGCCATCGATCAGATCTCCCGAGCGCTTGGCCACACGAACCTTGGTGCCGTCTTCCTGCACTTTGAAGCCGACGCGGGTCGCCTTGCCGTCCTTCGGATCGGCCAGCGCGATGTTGGACAGGTGGATCGGAGCTTCCTTGGCCACGATGCCTGCTTCCTGCGTCTGGGTCTGCTTCTGGTGACGGCGGACCATGTTGATTCCGCGGACCAGGGCCTTGTTGTCGGCCGGCAGCATCTGAACGACTTCGCCGGATTTACCCTTGTCACGGCCGGTCAGCACGACCACCGTGTCGCCTTTTTTAATTTTCGCAGCCATCAGAGCACCTCCGGCGCGAGCGAAATGATCTTCATGTGGTTCTTTGCGCGGAGTTCACGCGGCACCGGACCAAAGATACGGGTGCCGACAGGCTCCTTGTTGTTGTTGACCAGCACGGCCGCATTGCGGTCGAACCGGATCACGCTGCCATCGGGACGGCGGATATCCTTTGCCGTGCGCACGACGACAGCCTTCATCACGTCGCCCTTCTTAACGCGGCCCCGCGGAATAGCCTCTTTGACGGAGACGACGATGATGTCGCCTACCTGGGCATATTTACGCTTGGAGCCGCCGAGCACTTTGATGCACATGACACGACGGGCGCCGGAATTGTCGGCGACGTCGAGGTTTGTTTGCATCTGAATCATGACTGGCTGCCTTGTTCTTTTCTTGGCGCTCGGGTCACGAGCGCCTGATGCTCACTATTGAACAGCGGTCACTGAGTGACCACGGTCCAACGCTTGTTTTTCGAGATCGGCGAGCACTCTTCAATCTGAACAGAATCGCCAACCTTGTACTGGTTGTTTTCGTCGTGTGCGCGGTACTTCTTCGTCCGGCGCACAGTCTTCTTGAGCAGCGGGTGCGTGAAGCGACGCTCCACGTTCACCGTCACCGTTTTGTCATTGGCGTCGCTGACAACGGTGCCCTGCAGGATACGCTTCGGCATGGCCGTCTCCTTACGCGTTCGCCGACACGCGCTTCTCGCGCATGATCGTCTGGATACGCGCGATGTCGCGGCGGATCTGCCGGACACGCGCAGTGTTTTCAAGCTGACCCGTTGCCTTCTGGAAGCGCAGGTTGAACTGCTCTTTCTTCAGGCCTTCGAGTTCCGTGCGGAGCTCGTCGAGGGTCTTAGCCCGTACATCGGTCGCCTTCATGGCTTAAACTCCTCTGCCTTACTCGCCGATACGCTGAACGAAACGGCATTTGATCGGCAGTTTGGCAGCGGCAAGACGCATCGCTTCACGTGCGATCTCTTCCGACACACCGTCAATCTCGAACATGATCCGGCCAGGCTTGACACGGCAAGCCCAGTAATCCGGAGAACCCTTACCTTTACCCATGCGGACTTCAGCAGGCTTCGAGGAAACCGGCAGGTCCGGGAAGATCCGGATCCAAACACGACCAGCACGCTTCATGTGGCGGGTCATAGCACGACGGGCCGCTTCGATCTGACGTGCAGTCACACGCTCCGGCTCAACAGCCTTCAGACCGAACGCGCCGAAGTTGAGGTCGGTGCCCCCCTTCGACAAGCCGTGGATGCGGCCTTTGTGCTGCTTGCGGAACTTAGTGCGCTTCGGTTGCAGCATCGTTCTTCTCTCGTCTTTCTTATCTTACGAGCGGCAGGCAGCTTGAATTAAGCTGCGCGCTCGCGGCCCCGATCCCGGCGTCCGCCGCGATCACCCTGGTTACCTTCGGAAGCAGACGTCGCACGGCGTTCAGACGCCATCGGGTCGTGTTCCAGAATTTCACCTTTGAAGATCCAGACCTTCACACCGCACACGCCGTAAGCCGTGTGTGCGCTGGCAACACCGTAGTCGATGTCGGCACGCAGGGTGTGGAGCGGCACGCGACCTTCGCGATACCATTCGATACGAGCAATTTCCGCACCGCCGAGACGGCCGCCGCAGTTGATCCGGATGCCCTGGGCGCCGAGACGCATGGCGGACTGAACGGCCCGCTTCATGGCGCGGCGGAAGGCAACACGGCGTTCCAGCTGCTGAGCGATAGACGCGGCAACCAGGGTCGCATCGATTTCCGGCTTGCGCACTTCAACGATGTTGATGTGCACTTCGGAATTGGTGATGTCGGCGATCTTCTTGCGAAGACGCTCGATGTCAGCACCCTTCTTGCCGATGACCACACCCGGACGACCGGAATGGATGGACACGCGGCACTTCTTGTGCGGACGTTCGATGACCACTTTGGACACCGCAGCCTGCTTCAGTTCCTTCAGCAGCAGTTCACGGATGCGGAAATCTTCGTGCAGAAGATCGCCGTATTCGTTCTTGTTTGCATACCAGCGGGAATCCCAGGTGCGGTTGATCCCGAGGCGCATGCCGATCGGGTTTGTCTTGTGTCCCATCAGGCAGTCTCCTCAACTTCGCGCACGACGATGGTCAGGTTCGAGAAAGGCTTCTCGATCCGGCCAACACGTCCGCGTGCACGGGCCTGGAAACGCTTGATGACAAAAGCCTTGCCAACATGAGCTTCGGCAACCACCAGGTTGTCGATGTCCAGGTCATGGTTGTTTTCCGCATTGGCAATGGCGGACATCAGGGTCTTCTTGACATCCTGCGCGATGCGCTTGCGGGAGAATGTCAGGTCCGCAATCGCGGAGCCGACCTTTTTGCCACGGATCGAGGCCGCAACGAGGTTCAGCTTACGGGGGGAGACGCGGATCATCCGCGTCATTGCCCGAGCCTCATTGTCAGCGAGCGTCCGCTCACTCTTCGGCTTGCCCATCGTTACTTCCTCTTCGCCTTCTTGTCGGCGCCGTGTCCGTAGTAGGTCCGGGACGGCGAGAACTCGCCGAACTTGTGACCAATCATCTCTTCAGACACCAGCACCGGAACGTGCTTTTGACCGTTGTAGACGCCGAAGGTCAAACCGACGAACTGCGGCAGGATCGTCGAGCGGCGGCTCCAGGTCTTGATGACCTCGTTCCGGCCGGACTCACGTACCTTGTCCGCTTTCTTCAGCAGATACCCGTCGACAAACGGACCTTTCCAGATCGAACGTGCCACGATCTTGCCCTTTACTTCTTACGCGCGTGGCGGCTGCGGACGATATACTTATCAGTCTGCTTATTGCGCCGCGTGCGCTTACCTTTGGTCGGTTTGCCCCAAGGGGTAACCGGATGACGACCACCGGAAGTCCGGCCTTCACCACCACCATGCGGGTGGTCGATCGGGTTCATGGCAACACCGCGGGTGTGCGGGCGAATGCCAAGCCAGCGGGAACGGCCAGCCTTGCCGAGGTTCACGTTGGCGTGGTCCGGGTTGGACACGGCGCCAATGGTTGCCATGCAAGTACCAAGCACACGGCGCTGTTCGCCAGACATCAGGCGAAGCGTGGTGTAACCCTGGTCGCGGCCAACGATCTGAACGAACGCACCGGCGGAGCGGGCGATCTGAGCGCCCTTGCCGGGCTTCAGTTCGATGTTGTGCACGATCGTGCCGACCGGAATGCGCGACAGCGGTGCTGCGTTGCCCGGCTTCACGTCGACGTTTTCGCCAGCAACAACGGTGTCGCCTTCAGCCAGGCGCTGCGGCGCCAGGATGTAGCTCAGCTCACCGTCTTCGTAGCGGATCAGTGCGATGAATGCGGTCCGGTTCGGATCGTATTCCATGCGCTCGACCGTTGCCGGTACGTCCCACTTGCGGCGCTTGAAGTCTACAAGGCGGTAGGTCCGCTTGTGACCGCCACCGCGGTTCGGAGACGTCAGGCGGCCGGTGTTGTTGCGGCCACCGGACTTGGACAGGCCTTCGGTCAGGGTCTTGACCGGCTTGCCCTTCCACAGACCGGAGCGGTCAACCTGTACCAGCTGACGGCGGCCTGGGGACGTCGGGTTGAATGTCTTAAGTGCCATTTTCTTCTGGTCCCCGTCTTAGAGCCCGGTGGTCACGTCGATGCCGTGACCTTCCTGCAGCGTAACGACGGCCTTCTTGAAGTCGGACTGACGGCCAAGGCGACCGCGGAAGCGCTTCACCTTGCCCTTGCGGACCAGGGTATTCACTGCCGTGACCTTGACACCGAACAGTGCTTCGACTGCGGCCTTGATTTCCGGCTTGGTTGCATCGTTTGCAACCTTGAAGACAACCTTGTTCTCTTCGGAAGCCATCGTCGACTTTTCGGTGATCACCGGGCCGACAATCTTGTCGTAATGAGGAAGTTTGCTCATTTGAAGCGCTCCTCAAGTGCGGACACCGCAGCCTTGGTCAACACCAGGGTGTTGGCCCGCAGGATGTCGTAAACGTTGATGCCCTGAACCGGCAGCACATCCAGATGCGGGATGTTGCGGGAGGCCAGTGCGAAGTTGTTGTCGACTTCGGCGCCGTCGATGACCAGCGCGCTGGTCAGTCCAAGCTTGTTCAGCTGGGCCTTCAGAGCCTTGGTCTTGGCTTCAGCAGCCTTGGCGTCTTCAACGACAACGATGCTGTCTGCCTTGGCTTTTGCCGACAGAGCGTGCTTCAGGCCGAGGGTGCGAACCTTCTTCGGCAGGTCATGGCCGTGATCGCGGACGATCGGGCCGAAAGCCTTGCCACCACCGCGGAACTGCGGAGCCTTCTTGTTGCCGTGACGTGCGCCGCCGGAGCCCTTCTGGCGGACGAATTTCTTCGTCGTGCCGGAGATTTCCGAACGCTGCAGCGCTTTGTGGGTGCCAGCCTGGCGTTTCGCCAGCTGCCAGCGCACCACGCGGTGGATCAAATCGGTGCGCGGCTCGAGACCGAAGATCTCGTCAGACACCGTGATCGAACCGGCCGCCCCACCTTCGAGGGTCTTGACCTGGAGTTCCATCACTCACTCTCCTTCCCGGCAGCCTCAGTCGCTTCGGACGCCTTGAAAGCACCCGGAACCGGAACGTTTTCCGGCAGCGCCTTTTTGATCGCGTCGCGGACCAGGATCCAGCCGCCCTTGGCGCCCGGAACAGAGCCCTCGACCATGATCAGGCCACGCTCAACATCAGTGCGCACAACCTTCAGGTTCTGCGTGGTCACGCGGGCATCACCCATGTGACCGGCCATTTTCTTGCCCTTGAACACGCGGCCCGGGTCCTGACACTGACCGGTAGAACCGTGTGAACGGTGCGAGATCGAGTTACCGTGCGATGCGCGGCCACCACCGAAGTTGTGACGCTTCATTGCACCGGCAAAACCCTTACCGATGGAGGTGCCGGTCACGTCGACGAACTGACCTTCGACGTAGTGGTCAGCGGTCAGTTCCGCACCAATGTCGATCAGGTTGTCCGCGGAAACGCGGAATTCGGCGACGGTCCGCTTCGGCTCGACCTTTGCAACTGCAAAGTGGCCACGCAGCGCCTTCGGCGTGTTCTTTACCTTGCGGGTACCTGCACCGAGTTGCAGTGCAGTGTAACCATTCTTCTCATCAGTCCGCTGAGCAACGACCTGGCAATTTTCCAGCCGCAGCACGGTGACCGGAACATGCTCGCCTGCATCGTTGTAGATGCGGGTCATGCCCACTTTCTGAGCGATCACTCCAGAACGCATTGGATGTGTCCCCTTCGAACCGGCTTACAGCTTGATCTCGACGTCGACACCAGCCGCCAGGTCGAGCTTCATCAGCGCGTCCACGGTCTGGGGAGTCGGATCGACGATGTCGAGAAGACGCTTGTGCGTACGCATCTCGAACTGATCGCGGCTTTTCTTATCGATATGCGGTCCGCGAAGCACGGTGTACTTCTCGATCCGCGTCGGCAGCGGCACGGGACCCCGTACCTGAGCACCGGTCCGCTTGGCCGTATTGACGATCTCCTTGGTGGAGGCGTCCAGAATACGGTGGTCAAACGCCTTGAGGCGGATCCGGATGTTCTGACCGTTCATTGTTATTGTTCCCAACAAATCTGCGGGCCTGCCCGCGTAACCAAATTCAGTTTCGCCGGCAGGCCCGGCTGTCGATTATTCGATGATGGATGCGACGACGCCGGCGCCGACGGTACGGCCACCTTCGCGGATAGCGAAGCGCAGGCCTTCTTCCATGGCGATCGGCACGATCAGCTCAACGTCAACGGAGACGTTGTCGCCCGGCATCACCATTTCCGTGCCTTCCGGCAGGGACACCACACCGGTCACGTCCGTCGTACGGAAGTAGAACTGCGGGCGGTAGTTGGTGAAGAACGGGGTGTGACGACCACCTTCTTCCTTGGTGAGGATGTAAGCCTCGGCCTTGAACTTCGTGTGCGGGGTCACAGAACCCGGCTTACACAGAACCTGGCCACGCTCAACGTCCTCGCGGCCGATGCCGCGGATCAGGGCGCCGATGTTGTCGCCTGCTTCACCGCTGTCCAGCAGCTTGCGGAACATTTCAACACCGGTAACGGTGGTCTTGGTGGTGTCCTTGATGCCGACGATCTCGACTTCTTCACCCACGTTGATCACACCGCGCTCAACACGGCCGGTCACAACGGTACCGCGGCCGGAGATCGAGAACACGTCTTCGATCGGCATCAGGAACGGCTGATCCTTCGGACGCTCAGGCGTCGGGATGTAGTCGTCTACCTGAGCCATCAGCTCACGGATCGCGTCACGGCCGATGGCCGCATCGCGGTTCTCAACGGCTGCCAGAGCAGAACCCTTGACGATCGGAATGTCGTCGCCCGGGAACTCGTAGGAAGACAGCAGCTCGCGGATTTCCATCTCAACCAGCTCAAGCAGCTCTTCATCGTCGACCTGGTCGACCTTGTTCATGAAGACAACCAGAGCCGGAACGCCGACCTGACGGGCAAGCAGGATGTGCTCACGGGTCTGCGGCATCGGGCCGTCTGCGGCAGAACACACCAGGATCGCGCCGTCCATCTGGGCAGCACCGGTGATCATGTTCTTCACGTAGTCAGCGTGGCCCGGGCAGTCGACGTGGGCGTAGTGACGGTTGTCCGTCTCATACTCAACGTGTGCCGTGGAGATGGTGATGCCGCGTGCCTTTTCTTCCGGCGCGCCATCGATCTCATCATAGGCTTTCGCTTCAGCACCACCGGCTTCAGCCAGCGTCATGGTGATTGCAGCGGTCAGCGTGGTCTTGCCGTGGTCAACGTGGCCAATCGTGCCAATGTTAACGTGCGGCTTATTGCGCTCAAACTTTTCTTTCGCCATCGGATTACTCCGTTTCTCTAATTCTTTTTGACTTCAAGAGGTGGGATCAGGCGTATTTCGCCTGAACCTCTTCGGCGACAGCCTGCGGCACCTGCTCGTAGTGATCGAACACCATCGAGTACTGCGCGCGGCCCTGGGACATGGAACGCAGGTTGTTCACGTAACCAAACATGTTGGCCAGCGGCACCATTGCGGTGATGACAGTCACGATGCCCCGGTTTTCCGTACCTGCGATCTGGCCGCGGCGGGAGTTCAGGTCACCAATCACATCACCCATGTAGTCTTCCGGGGTAACAACCTCGACCTTCATGATCGGCTCGAGCAGTTTCGGGCCGGCCTTCTGGATCGCTTCGCGGAAGCCGGCACGGCCGGCGATTTCGAAGGCGAGCACAGAGGAGTCAACGTCGTGGTATGCACCGTCGGTCAGGATCGCCTTGATATCCAGCATCGGGAAGCCGGCGATAGGACCGGACGACATAACGCTTTCGATACCCTTGGTCACGCCCGGGATGTATTCCTTCGGAACGTTACCACCGACAATCTTGCTCTCGAACACATAGCCTTCATTCGGCTCAGCGGGCTCGATGGTGAGCTTGATGCGGGCGAACTGGCCAGAACCACCGGACTGCTTCTTGTGGGTATAATCCACTTCAGCCTGTTTGGTGATGGTTTCACGGTAAGCAACCTGCGGCGCACCGATGTTGGCCTCGACCTTGAATTCGCGCTTCATGCGGTCGACGATGATGTCCAGGTGCAGTTCGCCCATGCCGGCGATGATGGTCTGACCGGATTCTTCGTCTGTCTTGACGCGGAAGGACGGATCTTCAGCAGCCAGGCGGTTGAGCGCGAGGCCCATCTTTTCCTGGTCGCCTTTGGTCTTCGGCTCAACGGCGATCTCGATCACCGGCTCAGGGAATTCCATGCGCTCCAGGATCACCGGCTTCAGCGGGTCACACAGGGTGTCGCCGGTCGTGGTGTCCTTGAGGCCCGCGATAGCAACGATGTCGCCTGCATAGGCCACGTCGATGTCTTCACGGGAGTTGGAGTGCATCTGCATCATCCGGCCGACGCGCTCACGCTTGTCTTTCACGGTGTTGAGCAGGGACACGCCCTTGTTCAGGACACCGGAGTAGATGCGGCAGAACGTCAGGGAGCCGACAAACGGGTCGTTCGCGATCTTGAATGCCAAGAGGCCGAGCGGCTCGTCGTCAGAGGATTTACGCTCGACTTCGCCTTCGGTTTTCGGATCGATGCCCTTAATGGCAGGAACCTCGACCGGGCTCGGCAGGTAGTCGACAACAGCGTCGAGCAGCGGCTGAACGCCTTTGTTCTTGAACGCGGAACCGCAGAATACCGGAACAAAGTCGTTGTTGATGGTGCCCTTGCGGATCAGTTTCTTGATCGTCTCCATGGAGGGCTCTTCACCTTCCAGGTAGGCTTCCATGGCTGCTTCGTCGATTTCGACAACGGTTTCGATCAGCGCATCGCGTGCTTCCTGAGCACGGTCAACCTGATCGGCCGGGATGTCGACAACGTCCCAGGCAGCGCCCAGGTTTTCCGACTGCCAGATCAGGGCCTTCATTTCCAGAAGGTCGATAACGCCGGCGAATTCGCTCTCGGCACCGACATTCAGCTGCATGACCAGCGGCGTGCAGCCGAGGCGCTTGCGGATCATCTCGACACAACGGTCGAAATCGGCGCCCAGCTTATCCATCTTGTTGACGAAGATCATCCGCGGGACGTTGTACTTGTCGGCCTGACGCCAGACAGTTTCGGTCTGCGGCTCAACGCCAGCGTTGGCGTCCAGAAGAGCGACGGCACCGTCGAGTACACGCAGGGAACGCTCAACTTCAATCGTGAAGTCAACGTGGCCCGGGGTGTCGATGATGTTCAGGCGCTTTTCTTTCCAGAAAGCGGTGGTCGCAGCAGAGGTGATCGTGATGCCACGCTCCTGCTCCTGCTCCATCCAGTCCATGGTGGCTGCGCCGTCATGAACTTCGCCGATCTTGTGGCTCTTACCCGTGTAGTAGAGGATCCGCTCGGTGGTCGTCGTCTTACCGGCATCGATGTGAGCCATGATGCCGAAGTTGCGGTAGTCCTCGATATTATGCGTGCGCGACATAGCGTCAGCCCTTCGAAGTAACTTATTACCAGCGATAGTGCGAGAATGCGCGGTTGGCGTCGGCCATCCGGTGCGTGTCTTCGCGCTTCTTAACTGCGGTACCACGGTTGTTTGCTGCATCGAGCAGTTCGCCGGAGAGACGGTCAACCATCGTGGTTTCATTGCGGTTGCGCGCTGCGGCGATCAACCAACGGATTGCGAGCGCCTGACGGCGATCGGTGCGAACCTCAACCGGAACCTGGTAGGTCGCACCACCAACACGGCGGGACCGAACTTCCACTTGCGGCATGACGTTCTCAAGAGCAGCGTGGAACACCTCGATCGGGTTCTCACGGGTCTTGTTTTCGACTACGTCGAAGGCACCGTAGACGATGCGCTCGGCGGTAGACTTCTTGCCGTCATACATGATGGAGTTCATGAACTTGGTGACGACAATATCCCCGAACTTCGGATCCGGGTTGATTTCGCGTTTTTCTGCGCGGTGACGACGGGACATCTGACGTGCTCCTTACTTCGGCCGCTTGGCGCCGTATTTCGAACGACGCTGCTTACGATCTTTAACGCCCTGGGTGTCAAGCACACCACGGATGATGTGGTAGCGCACACCCGGCAAATCCTTGACGCGGCCGCCGCGGATCATCACCACCGAGTGTTCCTGAAGGTTGTGACCTTCACCCGGGATGTAGCCAATGACTTCGAAGCCGTTGGTCAGGCGGATCTTGGCCACCTTACGCAGAGCCGAGTTCGGCTTCTTCGGCGTCGTCGTGTAAACGCGGGTGCAAACACCACGCTTCTGCGGGCAGGCCTCCATGGCCGGCACCTTGTTCCGCTTCGCCGGAACTTTCCGCGGGTTGCGGATCAACTGGTTGATGGTCGGCATTCTGTGCCCTTTACCTTGTCCATCCAAAAATTCGTATGCAACTGCAGTCCTCCGCTGATCCGCAAGCCATCAAGCATGCAAAATCGCGCCCGCGCGCTCAGAAAAGAGCGGCAGGCGCTGCGAAAAACCAGAGGACCACGAGTTGCCTCGCGGTCATGCAATCGACGCGTATTCGCCTATGTAACCCGGCAGCGTTTAAGAGGACTTGGTCCTGCGCCTTGTTCAGCGCTGGACGGCTTCACTCTTACCGCCTGCCCTTGGGATGCGCGGAACCTACTCATATGCACCCTTTGCGTCAAGTGCTTTGTCCAAAAAACCGCGTTTCTGCGCGTTACGCTTTGGCAATCCAAATTTCCGGAACGTTTTCCGACAGATACGCAACTTTACGACAGGTTTGTGACGCTGTTTTTGAAACAATATTTCGCAGGCAGATTCTTCCGCACGTCACAAGTCTGAACCAAGTCTGAATCAGGTCAGTCAAATTGGATCAATACTGATCAGTCCGACCGATCGTCGACTCATCTTGCTCCTTGAAATAACGGCCTGATTCCAGGAGCGGCCCGATCTCCCCTGCCCATTCGCCGGTCCAAGGTGCCAGCTGGTGCGAAAACGCATTGCAGCCAGTCCCTCACCGCAGAACTGCCTTCCGGGTCGAGCAGCAACGCGGCGCCGCTATTCGGTGAAGGTCACGATCGCAACATTTCCGGCAAGCGCATCCTGATAGGCACCCTCATAGACCGGATCATCCGGTTCGCCGTCCATGACACCGATCTGATCGAGTTCCGCTTCCGCAAAACCTTGCGCAGACAGGGACTCCAGTGTCTTGCGCACGGCATCGTCGTCATCGGGCGCCATCAGCAGCGCGTGGATGGTGATGGCCGATTCCGGAGAAGCGTCTTCACCTTCCCAGACCCGGCCAATCACGATGTAAACGGTCGGGTCGAGTTCAAGGTCATTGTCGTTCATGGGTTTCCCCTTCCAGCTCTTGATACAAGAAAGGCCGCCCGAGGGCGGCCTTCCGAACTTTCAAGGATGTACCGATTATTCGGCTGCACCCGTCATGTCTTCCAGGAGGCCTTCTTCGGCGCTGTCCGAAGACTGCTGGCGCTGCGCTTCCTGGATCAGGTCGTCGCGGTGCGTTGCAATCTGGCGGATGCGCTTCATGACCCCACCGGTACCGGCCGGGATCAGACGGCCGACAATCACGTTTTCCTTCAGGCCGACCAGCGGGTCGGTCTTGCCGTTGACCGCAGCGTCGGTGAGGACGCGGGTCGTCTCCTGGAAGGAGGCGGCAGAGAAGAACGAACGGGTCTGCAGCGATGCCTTGGTGATACCGAGCAGAACCGGAACACCCTTGGCAGGATCGCGTGCGTTGTCGATCGCCTTGCGGTTGGCTTCCTCGAAGTCGAGCTTGTCAATCTGCTCGCCGGAGAAGAACTCCGTGTCGCCCGGATCGGTAATCTCGATCTTCTGCAGCATCTGGCGGACAATCACTTCGATGTGCTTGTCGTTGATGGTCACGCCCTGCAGGCGGTAGACTTCCTGGATCTCGTTGACGAGATATGCGGCGAGCGCTTCCACGCCCTTGACCGCCAGGATGTCATGCGGTGCCGGGTTGCCGTCGAGGATATACTCACCCTTTTCAATGGCATCGCCTTCCTGAAGGTGGAAATGCTTGCCTTTCGGGATGAGATATTCGACGGGCTCGACGCCCTCTTCCGCCGGCTCGATGATGATGCGGCGCTTGTTCTTGTAGTCGCGGCCGAAGCGGATCGTACCATCGATTTCAGCGATGATCGCGTGATCCTTCGGACGGCGAGCCTCGAACAGTTCCGCAACGCGCGGCAGACCACCGGTGATGTCCTTGGTCTTGGCGCTTTCCAGCGGAATACGCGCCAGAACATCACCAGCCTTGACCGTGGCCCCCGGCTGAACCGAGAGAACCGCGTCAACGGACAGCATCAGGCGAGCATCGGAGCCGCGATCGGTCTTGGAGACCGCGCCCTTGGCGTCCTTGATGACGATGGCCGGCTTCAGATCGGCACCGCGCTGCGAGGAACGCCAGTCGATGACGACACGCTTGGTGATACCAGTTGCCTCGTCGGCCGTTTCCTGAACGGACTGACCATCGACCAGGTCTTCGAAGTCCACGACACCGTCGACTTCGGCCAGCATCGGACGGGTGTAAGGATCCCATTCCGCGATGCGCTGGCCGCGCTTGACGCTGTCGCCCTCGTCGACATGCAGCTTGGAGCCGTAGGCGACACGGTGCACGGCACGCTCGTTGCCGTCGCTGTCGATGACAACGATGGACATGTTGCGGACCATGGCAACCAGGTTGCCTTCGCTGTCGCGATTGACCGACCGGTTCCGGATCTTGATCGTGCCGTCGACATTGGACTCGATGAACGAGCTGTCGACAACCTGCGCCGTACCACCGATGTGGAAGGTACGCATGGTCAGCTGCGTGCCCGGCTCACCGATGGACTGCGCGGCGATGACGCCGACAGCTTCACCCATGTTCACAGGCGTACCGCGGGCCAGGTCACGACCGTAACAGGTCGCACAGACGCCGGTCTCGGTTTCACAGGTCAGAACCGAACGGATCTTGATCTGCTGCACCTTGGCGGCCTCGATGGCATCAACGTCCTTCTCGTCGATGAGCGTGCCCTTCGGCACCAGCACTTCGCCGGTCTGGTTGTTGATGACGTCTTCAGCGGTCGTGCGGCCGAGAACGCGCATGCCCAGAGAGGCAATGACGTTACCGGCATCGACGATCGGCGCTACGGTGATGCCGCGCTCGGAGCCACAATCCGGTTCAAGGATGATGGAATCCTGGGCAACGTCCACCAGACGGCGGGTCAGGTAACCGGAGTTCGCGGTCTTCAAGGCGGTGTCAGCCAGACCCTTACGGGCACCGTGTGTGGAGTTGAAGTACTCCAGAACCGACAGGCCTTCCTTGAAGTTCGAGATGATCGGGTTCTCGATGATGGAGCCGTCCGGCTTGGCCATCAGGCCGCGCATGCCGGCCAGCTGCTTCATCTGCTGGGGCGAACCACGGGCACCGGAGTGGGACATCATGTAGACCGAGTTCATCGGCTTCTGGCGTCCGCTCTCCTCGTCGACCTGGACCGCCTTAATGCGGGCCATCATCTCGTCGGCGATCTTGTCGGTACATTTCGCCCAGGCGTCGACAACCTTGTTGTACTTCTCGCCCTGGGTGATCAGACCGTCATTGTACTGCTGCTCGTATTCGGTTGCGAGCGACGCGGTTTCGGCCACCAGCTTCTGCTTGGTGTCCGGGATGACCATGTCGTCCATGCCGAAGGAAATGCCGGCGTTACAGGCATTCTTGAAGCCAAGCTGCATGATCCGGTCACAGAAGATGACCGTCTCCTTCTGACCGCAGGCACGGTAAACCGTGTCGATCATCTTGGAGATGTCCTTCTTGGTCATCAGCTTGTTGCAGACCTCGAACGGCACTTCGTGGTGCTTCGGCAGAAGTTCCGCGATCAGCATCCGGCCAGGGGTGGTTTCGATGATCTCCGACGTCGGGTTGCCCTCGGCGTCGACAGAGCGGAAACGGCCCTTGATCTTGGTGTGCAGCGTGATGACCTTGTTGGCCAGCGCATGATGGATCTCGCCGATATCGGAGAAGGCCATGCCTTCGCCCGGCTCGCCTTCCGCCATGATCGAGAGATAGTAGAGACCGAGAACGATATCCTGCGACGGCACGATGATCGGACCACCGTTTGCCGGGTGCAGAATGTTGTTCGTCGACATCATCAGCGTCCGCGCTTCCAGCTGGGCTTCCAGCGACAGCGGCACGTGAACAGCCATCTGGTCACCGTCGAAGTCGGCGTTGAACGCGGAGCAGACGAGCGGATGCAGCTGGATGGCCTTGCCTTCGATCAGGGTCGGTTCGAACGCCTGGATACCGAGGCGGTGAAGCGTCGGCGCGCGGTTCAGAAGAACCGGGTGCTCGCGGATCACCTCGTCGAGAATATCCCAGACTTCCGGACGTTCCTTCTCAACCAGCTTCTTCGCCTGCTTGACCGTGGACGAGAAACCCTTGGCGTCGAGGCGCGAGTAGATGAACGGCTTGAACAGCTCAAGCGCCATCTTCTTCGGCAAACCACACTGGTGCAGCTTCAGTTCCGGACCCACGGTGATGACCGAACGGCCGGAATAGTCGACGCGCTTGCCGAGCAGGTTCTGACGGAAGCGGCCCTGCTTGCCTTTCAGCATGTCGGACAGCGACTTCAGCGGACGCTTGTTGGCACCGGTAATGACACGGCCGCGGCGGCCGTTGTCGAACAGGGCGTCAACGGACTCCTGAAGCATACGCTTCTCGTTCCGGATGATGATGTCCGGAGCACGCAGTTCCATCAGGCGGCGCAGACGGTTGTTCCGGTTGATCACGCGGCGGTAGAGATCGTTCAGGTCCGAGGTCGCGAAACGGCCGCCGTCCAGCGGAACAAGCGGACGCAGATCCGGCGGGATCACCGGCACCACGGTCATGATCATCCATTCCGGGCGGTTACCGGATTCCATGAAAGCTTCGATGACCTTCAGGCGCTTGGCCAGCTTCTTCGGCTTCAGCTCGGTGGTCGCCTCGGCGATTTCCTGGCGCAGCTTTTCGGATTCGCGCTCAAGATCCATGCTCATCAGGATCTCGCGGATTGCTTCCGCGCCGATCATGGCGGTGAAAGCATCTTCGCCATATTCGTCCTGAGCGGCAACGAAGTCCTCTTCCGAGAGCAGCTGGTGCTGCTTGAGCGGGGTCAGGCCCGGCTCCAGAACCACATAGTTCTCGAAATAAAGAACGCGCTCCAGATCCTTCAGCGTCATGTCGAGCAGCAGACCGATGCGGCTCGGCAGGGACTTCAGGAACCAGATATGCGCAACCGGCGCGGCCAGTTCGATGTGGCCCATGCGCTCACGGCGAACCCGCGACAAGGTGACTTCAACGCCACACTTTTCACAGATAACACCTTTGTATTTCATGCGCTTGTATTTGCCGCAAAGACATTCGTAGTCCTTGATCGGGCCAAAGATACGCGCGCAGAACAGGCCGTCCCGTTCCGGTTTGAACGTACGGTAATTGATGGTTTCCGGCTTTTTGATTTCGCCGAAAGACCAGGACAAGATCTTCTCCGGGCTCGCCAGCGAGATCCGGATATTGTCGAAGGTCTGTGTCGGAGCCTGCTGATTGAACAGGTTCATGACTTCGTGATTCATGATCCATCTCCTTCGATGCGCGGCCGGGGACGGGACTTTCTTGCCCCTCCCCGCGACCGGCATGCCAAGTCATATTGGTCCGTTGCCGGGGTTACTCTGCAGCGTCTGCAGTTTCTTCCTCGGCAATCGCTGGGGCATCCGTCCGTTGCAGTTCAACGTTGAGACCCAGGGACCGCATTTCCTTCACAAGCACGTTGAAGCTTTCCGGAATGCCCGCCTCGAACGTGTCGTCGCCGCGAACGATGGCCTCGTAGACCTTCGTACGGCCGGCCACGTCGTCCGACTTGACGGTGAGCATTTCCTGCAGCGTGTAGGCTGCACCGTAGGCTTCCAGTGCCCAGACCTCCATCTCGCCGAAGCGCTGGCCACCGAACTGCGCCTTACCACCCAGCGGCTGCTGCGTGACGAGCGAGTACGGGCCGATCGAACGGGCGTGGATCTTGTCATCGACAAGGTGGTGGAGCTTCAGCATGTAGATGTAGCCCACCGTGACCTGGCGATCGAACTCTTCACCGGTCCGGCCGTCATAGAGGGTCGACTGACCCGACGGCTTGTAACCAGCGATGTTGAGTGCCTCGACAACGTCCGGCTCGCGTGCGCCGTCAAAGACCGGCGTAGCGATCGGCACACCCTTTTTCAGCTGTTCCGCCAGGCGCACGACGCCTTCGTCGTCGAACTCCTTGACGTTGTCGCCCTTCAGGTTGTCGCCGTAGATCTCGATGACCTTGCCACGCAGGTTCTCGATCTCACCGGTCTTGCGGTACTCATCATACATCTCGCCGATGCGCAGGCCCATGCCGCGGCAGGCCCAACCCATGTGGGTCTCAAGGATCTGGCCGACGTTCATGCGCGACGGAACGCCGAGCGGGTTGAGCACGATGTCGACATGCGTGCCGTCTTCCAGGAACGGCATGTCTTCGCACGGGTTGATCTTGGAGACCACGCCCTTGTTGCCGTGACGGCCGGCCATCTTGTCGCCCGGCTGCAGCTTGCGCTTCACCGCAACAAAGACCTTGACCATCTTCATGACGCCCGGCGGCAGTTCGTCACCGCGCTGCAGCTTCTCGACCTTGTCGATGAAACGCTGCTCGAGACGCTTGCGGCTGTCGTCATACTGACCGCGCAGAGCTTCGATCTCGGACATGAACTTCTCGTCGTCGGTGGCAAACTGCCACCACTGCGAGCGCGGGAAGTCGTTGAGAACGTCCCCGGTCAGCTGCGTGTCCTTCTTGAAGCCCTTCGGGCCGGCAACGGCGGTCTTGTCCATCAGCATCTCGGCCAGACGGCCATAGACGTTGCGGTCAAGGATTGCCTGTTCGTCGTCGCGGTCTTTCGCGAGGCGTTCGATTTCCTCACGCTCGATCGCCATCGCGCGCTCGTCTTTTTCAACGCCGTGGCGGTTGAAGACGCGCACTTCGACGACGGTACCCGAAACCCCCGGCGGCAGGCGCAGGGAGGTATCGCGAACGTCGGATGCTTTTTCACCGAAGATGGCGCGCAGAAGCTTCTCTTCCGGCGTCATCGGGCTCTCGCCCTTCGGTGTGATCTTGCCGACCAGGATATCACCCGGGTTCAGCTCGGCACCGATATAGACGATACCGGCTTCGTCGAGGTTCTTGAGCGCTTCTTCCGAAACGTTCGGAATGTCGCGCGTGATCTCTTCCGGGCCGAGCTTGGTGTCACGCGCCATCACTTCGAATTCCTCGAGGTGGATGGAGGTGAAGACATCGTCAGACACGATGCGCTCGGACAGGAGGATGGAATCCTCGAAGTTGTAGCCGTTCCAGGGCATGAACGCGACAAGCACGTTCCGGCCGAGTGCCAGATCGCCGAGATCGGTCGACGGACCGTCGGCAATGATGTCACCCTTGTGGACCCGGTCACCGACGCGTACCAGCGGACGCTGGTTGATGCAGGTGTTCTGGTTGGAACGCTGGAACTTCTGCAGCCGGTAGATATCGACGCCGGACTTGCCCGGGTCGAGTTCTTCGGTCGCCCGGATAACGATACGCGTCGCATCGACCTGGTCGACCACACCTGCGCGGCGGGCACCGATGGCCGCACCGGAATCGCGGGCCACGATCGGCTCCATGCCGGTGCCGACAAACGGTGCCTCGGCGCGTACCAGCGGCACGGCCTGACGCTGCATGTTCGAGCCCATCAGTGCGCGGTTGGCGTCATCGTTCTCGAGGAACGGAATGAGCGCTGCGGCAACCGAGACAAGCTGCTTCGGCGAAACGTCCATGAGGTCGACCTTGTCGGACGGAACCATCATGTTTTCACCGGCGTGACGGCAGGTGATCAGCTCTTCGGTGAAGCGGCCTTCATCGTCATAGACGGCGTTGGACTGCGCCACGTAGTGCTTGGCTTCTTCCATGGCCGAAAGGTAGACGACGTCGTTGGTGACGGCACCGTCCTTCACCTTCCGGTACGGGCTTTCGATGAAGCCGTACTTGTTGACACGGGCGAAGGTCGCAAGCGAGTTGATCAGACCGATGTTCGGGCCTTCCGGCGTTTCAATCGGGCAGATACGACCATAGTGCGTCGGGTGAACGTCGCGGACTTCGAAGCCTGCGCGCTCACGGGTCAGACCACCCGGGCCAAGGGCCGACAGGCGGCGCTTGTGGGTGACTTCCGACAGCGGGTTGGTCTGGTCCATGAACTGCGACAGCTGCGAAGAACCGAAGAACTCGCGCACGGCAGCAGCAGCCGGCTTGGCGTTGATCAGATCCTGCGGCATGACCGTGTCGATCTCGACGGAGCTCATACGCTCCTTGATCGCACGTTCCATGCGCAGCAGACCGACGCGGTACTGGTTTTCCATCAGCTCGCCGACAGAACGGACACGGCGGTTGCCGAGGTTGTCGATGTCGTCGATCTCACCCTTGCCGTCACGCAGCTCCAGAAGAACACGGATGACTTCCAGGATGTCTTCCTTGCGCAGAACACGTACGGTGTCCTCACACTCGACATCAAGACGCATGTTCATCTTGACACGGCCGACCGCGGACAGGTCGTAGCGCTCGTCGTCGAAGAACAGCGACTGGAACATCGCTTCGGCAGTGTCGATGGTGGGCGGCTCACCCGGGCGCATCACGCGGTAGATGTCAAAGAGCGCATCCTCGCGGGATTCGTTCTTGTCGACATTGAGCGTGTTGCGGATGTAAGGGCCCGTGTTGACGTGGTCGATGTCGAGCATCGGCAGATCGTGGTACCCACGCTCGACCAGCTCCTCGAGCACCTTGCCGGTGATTTCGTCGCCGGCTTCCACATAGATCTCACCGGTCTGGGTATCGACAATATCCTCGGCCAGGTACTGGCCGTGCAGATCCTCGTCGGTCACTTTCAGGGCGGTGATGCCCTTTTCCTCGAGCTGGCGGATCGTACGCGCGGTAATCTTGCGACCGCCTTCGACCACCACATCACCGCTGTCTGCGTCGATCAGGTCGTAGGACGCCTTGGTGCCTTTCAGACGCGCACCGTCAAACGGCATGCGCCAGGAGCCGTCCTTCTGACGGGTGTAGTCGATCCGGTTGTAGAACGTGTTGAGGATTTCCTCACCGTCCAGGCCGAGCGCCATCAGCAGCGACGTGACCGGGATCTTCCGGCGACGGTCGATACGGGCATGCACGATGTCCTTTGCGTCGAACTCGATGTCGAGCCAGGAGCCGCGATACGGGATCACGCGTGCGGCAAACAACAGCTTGCCGGAAGAATGGGTCTTGCCCTTGTCATGGTCGAAGAACACGCCCGGAGACCGGTGCATCTGGGAGACGATGACGCGCTCGGTGCCGTTGACGATAAAGGTGCCGTTGTCGGTCATGAACGGCATGTCGCCCATGTAGACATCCTGTTCCTTGATGTCCTTGACGGACTTGGCACCGGTGTCTTCATCGACATCAAACACGATCAGGCGCAGGGTCACCTTCAGCGGCGCTGCGAAGGTCATGTCGCGCTGACGGCACTCGTCGACGTCGTATTTGGGGGCTTCGAATTCGTAGGAAACAAATTCCAGCAGGGACGTGCCTGCAAAATCGGAGATCGGAAATACGGACTGGAAGACCGCTTCAAGGCCTTCATTTTTGCGACCACCGCCCTGCATCTCGTCGACCTGAAGAAACTGGTCGTAGGATGCTTTTTGTACCTCGATGAGATTGGGCATAGCCGCGACATCGCGGATCGATCCGAAATATTTACGGACCTTTTTGCGACCGTTGAACGTTTGGGTCATTGTCGCTCCTCGTATCGGCCGGGTAACGGCTTCCCGAAACGCCCCTTGTCCAATCGGGCTCACTGCCCGGGCGCTTCGGAAAACCGTCCCCCTCAGATCAACCTGCTTGTCGTGACCTCACAAAAAGCAGACGCGTTGATCGGTCTGTGGGGTCTAGAACATGACGGTTCGATGGGAACCGCAACACCATGCCCTAGTGGGACGTTCGCCCCGGAAACGGGTCAGACCCGCCGGGGCAAGCAACGGTCCCGGCCAGGCCGGGACCGCCAAAGGCTTGAAAAGCCTTATTACTTCAGCTCGACAGAAGCACCAGCTTCTTCCAGCTTCTTCTTCAGCTCTTCAGCTTCGTCCTTGGCAACGCCTTCCTTGACAGCCTTCGGAGCGGACTCAACGAGTTCCTTGGCTTCCTTCAGGCCCAGGCCGGTGATGGCACGGACTTCCTTGATGACGTTGATTTTCTTGTCGCCGGCAGAAGCCAGAACAACGTCAAATTCGGTTTTCTCTTCAGCAGCAGCACCTGCATCACCAGCAGCGCCGGCAACAGCAGCAACAGCAACCGGAGCAGCGGCGGAAACGCCCCACTTTTCTTCCAGAAGCTTGGAAAGTTCTGCAGCTTCCATGACGGTCAGTGCGGACAGTTCTTCTACGAGCTTTTCAAGATCAGCCATTTTCTTAGTACCTTAGTTCGAACCAGTGTTTGGTTACGTGAGACAGTGTGTTTGGACGCCTTATGCGGCCTCGTCCTTCTTGGCGTACGCGCCGAAGACACGGGCAAGCTGCCCGGCCGGTGCGGCGGTAACCTGAGCCATACGGGAAGCCGGGGTCTGGATCATGCCAACCAGTTTCGCACGCAGCTCATCGAGCGACGGCATGGTTGCCAGAGACTTGACCCCATCCGGGTTCAGGTTGGTCGTACCAAGAGCACCGCCAAGGATCGCAAACTTCTCGTTTGCCTTGGCGAAGTCGACGGCTGCTTTCGGAGCGGCTACCGGATCGTCGGAATGGACGATGACGGTCGGGCCCTGAAACAGGTCGGAGATGTGCTCAAGGTCGGTGCCTTGAAGGGCGAGTTTCACAAGGCGGTTTTTTGCGACTTTTACAGTGCCGCCGGCTTCACGCACCGATGCCCGCAACGCGGTCATCTGTGCAACCGAAAGACCTGCATAGTGCGCGACAACAACAACACCGGTGTTACCCAGCTCGGCGTTGAGAGCCGTCACGAACTCGTGCTTTTCCGCTCTTTCCACTTGCCTTCTCCATTTGGCGGCGTTTCCGCCGCCGGTTTACCTTTGCCGCCTCGGAAGGAGGTCCCGAACCCGGAACCGCTTCTAGGCGACGCTCAGGGTCCTGTCCCCTCACCCTCACGCCTCGAAGCGCGCGGCAAGGTCTGGTTCGAACCGGGTTGCCCGCCAGTCGGCGGAGAATTCGGTTCTCACCCATCTATGCAGGCCAATAAGCTTAAGCCAGTCACCCGGCACCTGCAGTCTCGGACAGGGCAACCCGGCAGCTTGCCGCCGGGTCTATCCGGCCTTTCGGCCGAAATCTTCAAAAAATCCGGAACCCCGGATTACTCGCCAGCAACGCTTGCGAGATCAACCTTCACGCCCGGGCCCATCGTGGAGGACACGGCAATGCGCTTCAGGTAGGAGCCTTTTGCACCGGACGGCTTGGCCTTCTGAACAGCGTCGATCAGAGCCTTGACGTTCTGGGAGATCGCTTCTTCGGAGAAGGACACCTTGCCAACGCCGGCGTGAACGATACCGGCCTTCTCAACGCGGAACTGAACAGCGCCGCCCTTGGCGTCGTTGACAGCTGCGGTGACGTCCGGGGTCACGGTGCCGACCTTCGGGTTCGGCATCAGGCCGCGCGGGCCGAGAACCTTACCAAGACGGC
This sequence comes from Roseibium sp., assembly GCF_965233565.1. Lineage (GTDB taxonomy): Bacteria > Pseudomonadota > Alphaproteobacteria > Rhizobiales > Stappiaceae > Roseibium. The sequence goes on from NZ_OZ247494.1 coordinate 564,880, forward strand.
CGACGAGCGGCATCATGTCCGGGGTCGCAATGCAGCGATCGAAGTCGATCTTGCCGCTCTGGACTTCCTGGACCAGCTCTTCCGCACCAACGATGTCGGCGCCGGCGGCCTTGGCTTCGTCAGCCTTGTCGCCACGTGCGAAGACGGCAACCTTGACGGTCTTGCCAGTGCCGTTCGGCAGAACACACACGCCGCGGACCATCTGGTCTGCGTGACGCGGGTCAACACCGAGGTTGATCGCCACTTCGACGGTTTCGTCGAACTTGGTCTTGGACCGGCCTTTGACCAGACCGATTGCCTCGTCGAGGGCATAGAGCTTGTTGCGGTCGATGCCGTCACGCGCTTCTTTGATACGCTTTCCAACCTTCGCCATGATCTTACCCCTTCACCTCAAGGCCCATCGAACGGGCGGAGCCTTCGACCATCAGCATCGCTGCATCGACGTCGTTGGCGTTCAGGTCCTTCATCTTGGCTTCTGCGATTTCCTTGACCTGGTCACGGGTCACGGAACCGACGGTGCCGCGGCCCGGGGTCTGGGACCCCTTCTGCAGCTTGGCAGCTTTCTTCAGGAAGAAGCTGACCGGAGCCGTCTTCACTTCGAACGTGAAGGACTTGTCGGAGTAGTAGGTAATCACGGTCGGGCACGGAGCACCCTTTTCAACATCCTGGGTCTGCGCGTTGAACGCCTTGCAGAATTCCATGATGTTCAGACCACGCTGACCGAGTGCCGGCCCGATGGGCGGCGACGGGGTCGCGGAACCTGCCGGCACCTGAAGCTTCAGGAAGCCTTCAATTTTCTTCGCCATGTGTCTCTCCAATCATTTGCAACCGGACGGCAATCCGGTTGCCTGGGAGGTGGTGGTCTGGCCCTTGAACGGGACCCGGCGATGAGCCCCCGAACCTTCCACCGTAGGGATCCTGACCGCGCGCTTCATGAGCGGCATGTCAGGCATTCACGCCACCCTGTCCAGGGCAGCAAACAGTCAGAGCTTGTCGACCTGACCGAATTCCAGTTCGACCGGCGTTGCGCGACCGAAGATGGACACGGCCACCTTGAGACGTGCACGCTCGTCGTCGACTTCCTCGACAAGGCCGGAGAAGGACGCGAACGGACCGTCGGAGACACGCACCTGCTCACCAACCTCGAAGCTGACGGACGGCTTCGGCCGGTCGACGCCTTCCTGCACCTGGTTGATGATGCGCATTGCCTCTTTTTCCGGGATCGGCATCGGCTTTTGATCCGCGCCCAGGAACCCGGTGACTTTCGGCGTATCCTTGATCAGGTGGAACGCCTCGTTCGTCATCTCCATCTTCACCAGGACATAGCCCGGGAAGAATTTGCGCTCCGTATCGACCTTGCGGCCACGGCGCACTTCGACGACCTTTTCCATCGGAACCAGGATTTCCTCAAACAGATCGGTCAAGCCTTTCTGTTCGGCCTTCTCGCGGATGGAATCGGCGACCTTCTTCTCGAAATTGGAATAGGCGTGCACAATGTACCAGCGCTTGGCCATGGATTTCAGTTCCGCTTCTTGTTCTTTGTCTTCAAACCGGGGAGCAGCGCAAAATCAGCTGCCGACACCCAGGATATAGCCGATCCCCCACCCCATCAGCTGGTCAGCCAACAGGAAGAAAATCGAAGCGATCAGCACCATGACGAACACCATGATGGTGGTCACAGCGGTTTCCTTGCGCGTCGGCCAGGTCACCTTGGACGTTTCGGCGCGCACTTCCTGGATGAATTTAAAGGGATTGGTCTTGGCCATTCCGATTCCGGTCTTTTAAATACGAGTGGGCGCGCGAAAATTCTTCGCGCGCCTCACTCGAGGAAACTCTTTAAGCCCTCGAGGCAAATTAATCAAGAGCTAAATGGCAGGGGCAGCAGGGTTCGAACCCGCGACCTACGGTTTTGGAGACCGTCGCTCTACCAGCTGAGCTATACCCCTTCAAGATGTCCGCCTTCAGCGAACCAGCTCCTGATACCTCCATAAGCCGCACATGGCAACACTTAGGAGGCGGGACCGCCGGGCACAAGCCCGACGGCCCGAAATCATCTTATTCGATGATGGATGCGACGACGCCGGCGCCGACGGTACGGCCACCTTCGCGGATAGCGAAGCGCAGGCCTTCTTCCATGGCGATCGGCACGATCAGCTCAACGTCAACGGAGACGTTGTCGCCCGGCATCACCATTTCCGTGCCTTCCGGCAGGGACACCACACCGGTCACGTCCGTCGTACGGAAGTAGAACTGCGGGCGGTAGTTGGTGAAGAACGGGGTGTGACGACCACCTTCTTCCTTGGTGAGGATGTAAGCCTCGGCCTTGAACTTCGTGTGCGGGGTCACAGAACCCGGCTTACACAGAACCTGGCCACGCTCAACGTCCTCGCGGCCGATGCCGCGGATCAGGGCGCCGATGTTGTCGCCTGCTTCACCGCTGTCCAGCAGCTTGCGGAACATTTCAACACCGGTAACGGTGGTCTTGGTGGTGTCCTTGATGCCGACGATCTCGACTTCTTCACCCACGTTGATCACACCGCGCTCAACACGGCCGGTCACAACGGTACCGCGGCCGGAGATCGAGAACACGTCTTCGATCGGCATCAGGAACGGCTGATCCTTCGGACGCTCAGGCGTCGGGATGTAGTCGTCGACCTGAGCCATCAGCTCACGGATCGCGTCACGGCCGATGGCCGCATCGCGGTTCTCAACGGCTGCCAGAGCAGAACCCTTGACGATCGGAATGTCGTCGCCCGGGAACTCGTAGGAAGACAGCAGCTCGCGGATTTCCATCTCAACCAGCTCAAGCAACTCTTCATCGTCGACCTGGTCGACCTTGTTCATGAAGACAACCAGAGCCGGAACGCCGACCTGACGGGCAAGCAGGATGTGCTCACGGGTCTGCGGCATCGGGCCGTCTGCGGCAGAACACACCAAGATCGCGCCGTCCATCTGGGCAGCACCGGTGATCATGTTCTTCACGTAGTCAGCGTGGCCCGGGCAGTCGACGTGGGCGTAGTGACGGTTGTCCGTCTCATACTCAACGTGTGCCGTGGAGATGGTGATGCCGCGTGCCTTTTCTTCCGGCGCGCCGTCGATCTCATCATAGGCTTTCGCTTCAGCACCACCGGCTTCAGCCAGCGTCATGGTGATTGCAGCGGTCAGCGTGGTCTTGCCGTGGTCAACGTGGCCAATCGTGCCAATGTTAACGTGCGGCTTATTGCGCTCAAACTTTTCCTTCGCCATCGGCGTCGCTCTCTGTCCAATACTCAGTTCGGTCGATACGGGTCGAGGCGGGCCGCAATCCGGCGCCTTGGACAGATCCGCGAGCGACGAACTACTTCCCGTAGAACTTTTCAGGATTTCCGGGCGAAAGAGCCTTCCGTTCCGGACACTCCGATCAGCACCCATGATGGAGCGGGTGAAGGGAATCGAACCCTCGTCGTCAGCTTGGAAGGCTGCTGCTCTACCATTGAGCTACACCCGCACAACGAGAGAACCAGGAACGATGGTGGAGGAGGTTGGATTCGAACCAACGTAGGCATAGCCAACGGATTTACAGTCCGTCCCCTTTAGCCACTCGGGCACTCCTCCATCTCGTCCTGCTTCACGCCGAAGCGATCAGGATGGCTTACCGAAGAGCCCGCCTTGAAGGGGCGAGCAATCCCGTGGCGCGTGTTATGCAGATGCGGACCTCGTGTGTCAACGCTGATTTTGCAAAGAATTGAACAAAATCATGAGGACGCTCGAAACAGCTGCTTCGAACGCAACGGAATGCTCCAGCATCCATTCCCCTCACAGTGCCTGCCAACTGCTCGAATGTCACGGTTTGCCTCAGATTTTCCCGTTGATTTGCCTCCTGTTGCCCGCACCTGTGGACAACTTTGTCACTGCCTGTTTTGCGCAAGGACGCCATGAGCTTGCCTGTCGAAGCTCGCCGGATCTGTCTCAAAAACAGGATTGTACCGGCACTCAGCCTTGCCGGGATACTGTTGTTGTTGTATCTACAACATATGAACATATCCCTTGATGACATCGACTTCCTGCATATGGGCCGCACATGCCTGGGCCACGCGGCCCGCCGCACGGCCAATCTGCTGACGCGGCATTACAACAGGCATATGGTGGAAGTCGGCCTGGAGCTCACACAGGCGCAGCTGCTGGCAGCCATCGCCGACGGCTCCGCGTCCTCCGCAGCCGAAATAGCCAGGTTCCTGGGAATCGACCGCTCCACCCTCGCCCGCAATCTCAAGCCGCTTGAGGCTGCCGGCCTGATCACCCGGCAGGAAGGCCGCGGCCGCAAGGTACTGCCTGTTCTGACACCGGCGGGTGAGAAAAAGGTCATCGAGATCCACCAGACGTGGCTGAAGGCCCAGGAAGAATTGAACACACTTCTCGGCCCGGAAGGCGCGGATGCGGTGCGCAGCCAGATGTCAGCGCTCAGAAAGGCCGTCCATATCCTGGAAGACAGGGAGGCGTCTGTCCGTCCCGCTTCTTCCGAAAAGACCACCTAGTTCCGTTTCCTTCACATCAGGATTTTTCAAAATGAGTGACACGATTACCGAAAACGGCAAGACCCACACGCTTGGCGCCCTGCCCAAGAAGGCCTTTCATGAAATGACCGGCCTCGACATCTTTGAACGCATGATGGCGGGCGAATTGCCGGCGCCGCCGATCATGGTGCATTCCAATATCCGCATGAAGGAGTTCTCCGAGGGCCGCGCCGTCTTTACCGGTCAGCCAGCGAAGGAATTTCTAAACCCGCTCGGCACGGTTCATGGCGGCTGGATCTCAACGCTGATCGACACGGCCCTGTCCTGCGCGGTCCATACCACGTTGCAGCCCGGCGAGTTCTACACAACGACGTCGCTGACGGTAAACATGGTCCGCCCGCTCCAGGCCACAAGCGGAGAAGTCATCTGCGAAGGCCGCATCGTTCACAGGGGATCGCGCCTTGCCACGTCCGAAGGCGACCTGCGCGATGCCAATGGCAAACTGATCGCCCATGGCACGGTCAGCTGCATGATCATGAAGCCGAGCTGAAGGCTCTATTGTCGGCGGCCGGATTGCGGGCCCGTTAGTGGTTCGCATTCCGGCACGCTGGGAACCGTGTTCGGTTCAAGCTACAATGAAACTGGAGGAGCATTGTTTTTCTGGAGTTTGGTGCGAAAAAGAGCGGGCATTCTGTTTGGATATTTCAGTACGATCGCAATTGTGTTTGCAGCGTGCGGCTCTTTTCCCTTCGTCATTCTATATATTCTTCTGAACGGCGATGCCTTGAGTGGATACGTTCTCGACGGGCGATATTTCGTCTGCAACCGGGATAACTGCCACGAGGTCTGGCCTTTCTTTTACAACATCTCCTGGTTTTCCGGTGTCTTCATCGTTTCATGGGCTTTGGTGGGTTTTTGCAGCCGTCTAGTCGGCGACCTTCTTCTCCGCAAATTTGCGTTCCAGAAAGGCCCTCCACTTGACGACGCCGAATAAAAGGCGCTTGCACCGAGAATGCCTTTCTGAAAGCGAGCACATGTTACTGGGTTTTACCTCGCAGAGTTAACCCCTTCCCCTCCATCGCGTTTGGGTCTAGAGCTGCGCCATGAGTGACGACAAGAAACCATTCCGCCCGGGCAACAAGCCCGCCTATCGCGGCAACAAGCGATTTGCCGGCAAGCCTGCGCCGCGCCGGCCCGGCCTGCCGCCGGAAGGACCGGTGCTGCTTTATGGTCTCCACACCGTGGAAGCGGCCTTTGCTAATTCCGACCGCAAGCGGCTGAAGCTTTATGCAACGGAAAATGCGCAGCGCCGCCTGGAAGAACGGGGCGTCAGGATCGACGTTCCGGTCGAGACCATGATGCCGCGCGCGCTTGACCGCATGGTCACCAAGGACGCCGTCCACCAGGGCATGATCCTGGAAGCCGATCCCCTGCCCGCCTATGGCGCAGAACACCTCAAGGGCGCCCGGCTGATCCTGGCCCTCGACCAGGTGACCGACCCGCATAATGTCGGCGCCATCCTGCGTTCCGCCGTTGCCCTTGATGCCGACGCGGTCGTCACCACCGAGCGCCACGCCCCGGAGGAAGGTTCCGTGCTTGCCAAGGCCGCTTCCGGCGCGCTCGACATGATCAAGCATGTGCGCGTGAAGAACATGGCCCGCTTCGTCACCGAGATGAAGGACCAGGGCTTCTCCTGCATTGCGCTCGACAGCGACGGGCCGGCGAGCCTGGAAGACACACCTTTTACCGACAAGACCGTGCTGGTGCTCGGCTCGGAAGGCAAAGGCGTGCGGCAAGGCGTGCGCGAAGCCTGTGGCCTCACCGCCCGGCTCGACATGCCCGGCGAGATCCGGTCCCTCAATGTCTCCAATGCAGCCGTGCTGTCGCTTTATGTGGCCCGTATGAAGATGGGGCTCTGAGGACCGATCGGCTTCTGCCCTTGCATGTTGCATCCCGGTTTGGCGCATGTGCGACCTAACCGGGACATTGTACGTCGTTTCACCCTGAACTGGCCGCGCATCAGCTGACTTCACTGGGCCCGGGCTGGTTTTCTGCATGCGCCTTTGATACCGGACGCAGTCTCTGCGCCCTTGTCAGACACGGTGCAAAGAGCAAACTCAGCCCCACCATCGGCGCCATGACCATCAGCGCAGTGCGAATTCCATAGGCGTCAGCCAGCGGGCCGATTGCCAGCGGCCCCACAAGGAACCCGAGCAAGGCGATGAAGGACAGGACGGCGACATTGGCAGCCGCGCTTGTTCCCGGTGCCGAAGACGCCGCGGTAACGCCAAGCGGAAAGGCGAGCGCTGCTCCGACGCCCAGAACACCAAGCCCCAGAAGGGCAACGGGCACATTCGGCGCGAGCCAGATGAGGGTCAGGCCCGTCAGGCCAATCAGGGCCAGGGCCTGCCCCAACCGTCCCGGACTTGATTTCTGGCGCAGGCGATCCCCCAGAAGCCGCGTTGAGGCAAGGCACAGCGAAAAGACCGCAATGCCCAACCCGGCAAGACCCGGATGCGCCATGAATGCATCCCGCAGATAAACCGCAGCCCAGTCGGCAACAGCGCCTTCCACCAGCGTGGTGCCGAAGGTGAAGATGCAAATGCCAAGCAAGAGGGGATGCGGCAACCGGAACCCGGACGGCTTCTCCGCGTGATCTGCTTTGGTGGGCGCGGCCGGCAAGCGCCGGATCGCCGGCAGCACCAGCGCCTGTACGACCACCGCAATGCTTATGCCTGCCAATAGAGGCTCGAGACCGATACCGGCAACAGCCGAGCCGATCAGGGTTCCGGACAGGAGACCGAAACTCCAGCACCCATGCGCCCGGCTCATCACCTTGTGGCCGGTACGCGCCTCATATTCATCGGCCAGCACGTTCAGCCCCAGCTCCAGGACCGACATGGTGCTGCCAACCAGGGCCAGCGCGGCCATCAGGGCCCACGCGTTCGGCGACAGGAACGGCAGCAACATGGCGATGAGGAACAGCGGATACCAGACAAGCGTAATGCGCTTCGCACCGAGCCAGTTCGCAAGACGCCCGGCCACGAGCAATGTCGTCAGGGTGCCGATGGGCCCGCCGATCAGCGCCAGGGCCAACGCGCTGTTGCTCAGCCCGAGCTCCGTCTGGACCCCTGGAATATGAGGCAGCCAGGCCCCGAGCGCGATCGGCTGCAGATAGAAAATCAGGCAAATCCGCTGGGATTCGGTCATGAAACTGATCCGGACACTTTCGACAAGGTGGCGAGGTGATATCCGCTTGCCGCCTGTTCTTTTCGAAAAGGATGACGACAAGGGTGAGGTGAGACACACAGACACCAGACACGGAACCTGTCGGGGAATCAAGTCCTGCGAGCCTTGTTGGGCTGACGTGGCCAAAGTGCCCTAAGGGCAGTCAGATTCTTTGATGCAAGACAGACCAATCAATCAAAAAGTTTTCCAAGCAATTTCGCAATTTAAAATTGAAACACATTCCTATTCGCGACATTCTGGGATTCAGATTGCTGTCTGATCCGGAGGACCCAGGAATGTTTCCAACAACGTTGGATCCGTCGAGCGAGATCGATTTTGAGACGGTTGCCGGTCTGGTCTTCGAAGGTTCCCCTTGTTCCATATCCTTGTCGACGGCCCGCGTAGGCGCGTTTTCCATGCGGACGGAGGCAATCGACCTGGAACCGCATGAGCGACAGCCACGCGTCCAGATGCGTCAAAGCGAAGGCATTCTTCATGTTCACATCAAGAGCTCGAACGGCGACCATGCTGACGCGTCTTGTGTTCTGGGTGTAACAGGACTTGTGCCCGAAGGTGTTTCGCTCGCGGTGCGTCAACCCGCCGGCAAGATCGACCTGAAAGGAGACTATTCCAGAATCAGGGCCGATTGCGCGCAATTGAGCCTGTCCTTGTCCGGTACTGTTCGCGAACTTGTCGTGACCGGGCAAAATGCCGCCCTCAGCATTGATGGCAGGGTCGGCGATCTCAGCGCAGATCTCAACAGTGCCTCGGCCGATCTTCGGCTCGGTGACATGCAGAAATCGGACCGGTTGCAACTGAAAGCGCGCGTGCTCGCCGCAAAGATCGGCGTGCCGCCGTCAATTCAGCTTGCACAGGACATCGACGGCAATGTACGCGCGTTCAAAAGCAGCATTCCGCACGCAGCAGATGCCGCCGCGTTGCTCCGCTTGCACAGCAGGGTGCTGTCGGGGAAAGTCTATCGGCTTTGACCGGCTTCACTTCCGGGTTGGCGGCGGACCCTTGCGGCTCTGCGCTGGCCCCTCATAGGGCGTGAAGGTCGTCAAACGCGCGACGCCGAATCCGGCGGGACAGCCATCCGTGATGTAGTCGTAATAAATCGCCCGTCCCCGAAAGGTTCGGCTTTTGTCAGCCTCGAAGAAGAGACCGTAGCAGGCCTTGTTGCAATAAAAGAGGCTGCCCTCCTGCGCCCTGATTTTTCTGGCCCGGCCATTGGTCTGAAGGATCTGCTCGCCCTGAAGCGTTCCGGTCATCACATGGCAGACGTCCCGGCCGTAGGATGTGCGCGTGCTGTCCTTGATTGCAAAACGGATCGGAATACCGGTAATTTCCTTGCCAGTCCGATCGCTCCGATGGTTCCAGCGATCCCGGGCAAAATGCTGTGGCCGCCCGGCGAGGCAATGCAGAACATCCCAGCTTGAGGTGGTTTTCACATTGTAGAAATACTGTCCGGTGGCATCCTTCATGCCACGGCAGGGATCAAGATCCTGTTCGACCGCGTTCTTCTTGTCGAACCAGCCGAGGGCCAGGATCGGAAAACCGTCCATCGCGTAGCCGATCGGTTTCTTGTCCTGGTCCACCCAGGCCGGCCCGAGGTCATCGATCAGGCATTTCGGCGCGATGTGATAATGGTAGTCATCGCCGCGGCCGGCGTGGCCGCCGCAAACATCCAGCTCACCGGCTTCAAAGGCACTCGGCCGCCGCCCCGTCTTGCGGTTCACCGGTCCCTGTGTGCTCGGGTCGAAGATCGGCACGCCATTGATGGCAACCCCGACCGGCCCGGCCTCGGTCGGCGTCGGCTGCCGCGCCAGTTCCGGTTCCAGGAGGATTTCAAACTCGTAATTGTGTTCGGCCGGAAACTGTTGATTGGTGGCGGTGATGCCACGCATCATCGGGTCTTCCGGGTCGGGCAGTCCGTGTGAATGGAACCGAGCCTTGCCACGCTCGCACGATACCCGGCTGACTTCATCGGTGTAACAGGCCTTGTCGCATTTGCAGACCTTGATCTCATGCGCACGGGCGGCCAGCGGCAGACTGCCGATCAGGGCTGCGAGAAGCCCCATCCACCGAACCAACCTGATCACATGCATTTCCAGTCCTCCCTCACGGCCGATAGGTGAGCATCGCGCAGCGACCGGACGCAGGGCAACCGGTTTTGACCGTCCTGCAGATCCGCTCTTTGGTCTCCCACCTTTCCCTTCAACATCCGGCCAGCCAGGGCCGCCATGCGGTCGGGCAGTTCCAATCCAGAGCTTTCCTGCTGAAGTCTTCGCGGGACGACACCCGTTTATCCACAGCGGCTAAGCCGTTTTGGCTGAAAAGTGAGAGACTTAGGAGAATTTCCGGAATCAGAATGCAAAAAAGTTCGCCCGGGCATGGACAAGCGTGCGCAATCTGGTAGAAGCCATTCCCGGCGCCGGTATAGCTCAGCTGGTAGAGCACGTGATTTGTAATCTCGGGGTCGCGGGTTCGAATCCTGCTGCCGGCACCATTTCCCAAAAATCCGTTCAGGTCACAGTAGATACCGGAGACAGCGTCTACGCCTTCTCTCGAGTGCCCTTGGCCCATTTGATGTTCCGGCGCCAAACCTCAGGGTCGGAGGTCCCCCTGCTGGTCAAACGAGACACGCCATTTCCCGGACACGACGGCGCCTGTCCTGACCGATTGCAAATCGGCCAGTCACGCACATTACCTGCTCTGGACGGGCCTGTTGGTGCAGATCAAAACAGGGTGTTGTTGGCAACGATGGTCCACCGGCCGGACTGCACGCGAACAAATTTCGCCTGCCGTCCCATTGTCTGTTCCGCCTCAGAAACATCATAGGAATCTTCGGCGCTGCGCAACGCCAGAGCGATTTTTCCAACCTGCTGCGCCTGAACAATGATTTCCGACTGATCGGAGTTCAATTCCAGCGTCGCGGTTCGTTTGGGCGAAAGGTTCTTGGTCTCCTTCTCGCCCGCGGTCGTGCTGTCGATGGCAAGGACGCGAATGTTCTGCAAGATGGTATCGGCAACAAGGTTCTCGTCGTCGATTTCCCGCGTCAGGATCACGTCGACCTTGTCGCCCGGGAGGATGAAACCGCCAGCCGACGTCTCCTGTTCCACCTTGACGGCAATCGCAAGCTTACCCTTGGGCAGGATCGCAGCCATATACCCCTTGTCCGTGTTGATCAGCCGTTCTGCGCGGATGGCTTCACCTGAAAAGATGTGGCCTCTTGCGATCATGCCGACAAAGCTCTTGTTGGCTTTGGAATCGTCGCTCCTGATGATCACCCCGTCGGAGATCGTATTTTCCGGCCATTCACGCCACGTGACATCGGACGCCCGCACCTTCTTGCCCATGGGAATGTCCTTCACCGCGACCAGGACACCTTTCGTGACGACCACGGGTGCTGCTACGACCACCGGAGCTGCCGGACGCTGATTGTCCATCACAAGACGGAACGCCATGAAACCTGCGCCTGCTGCGAACAGGAATACCAGTATGCGAACGATCTTCATTTTCCAGTCCAGTGCATCCAGTGGGGAAATTCCTTCTGAACCCACACTAAAATCAACACCTCAAGACAAGACTTACCGAAAGGTAAAAATTAGAATCAATAAATATAAGCAATAGAGCAAAGCTGAATTTCATTGTTTTAACAAGGAACTATTGTGTAGTCAGCTTATCAAAATAATGAAAACTTTTACGGCACGGTCGCGGCCCGGTCTTCACTTCCGGGGACTTCAGGATCCCCAGGTGTCAGGTAACGTTCCTGGGCGTTGACCACCGATTTGCCGTCCCGGTCCAGGTTGGTGTTGTACGCCCGAGGCGGAAAGGGCCTTGCGGTGTGAATGGCCATGTTGGTCTCCATCGCGTTCCCGGCGCCGAACGTGACCGTGTCGCGATGGCTCATATAGTCCGCACAGCCGGAAAGCAGGGCCGCCGGCAGCAGGGCGAAGGCCCACTTAGTTCTTCGAATAGACATAGCCAGCCTCGAGTTCCAGGTCGACAATATGACCGTATGGTCCGATCAGCCCCGCCCCTTCGCGATATTTGCGCAGCATGTCCTTGTTGACCTCCAGCAGCCCAAGCGCAAACATCTCGACATCATCGGCTGGCCGGGTTTTGTCCAGTGGAGAGGCTAGATTCTCGCTGGGATTTGCCGGGCGCACGAGGCGTGGCGTCGCCACGATGACAAGATCCGTTTCCCGCTTCTGGAAGCTTGTCGATCTGAACAGAGTGCCAAGTACAGGAACCTGTCCCAGCCAGGGGATCTGATTGATATCCCGCTGGTCAATATTGTCCAAAAGCCCGGCCATGGAGAAACTCTGGCCATCACGGAGTTCAATCACCGCTTCTGCGCGCCGGGAACGGAAACCGGGATTGCCGTTGACATTGATCGACCCGTCAATGTCGCTGACTTCGGTCATGACGCGCAGGTTGATACGGCTGTTGTCGAGGACTGTCGGGACAAATTCCAATCGTACACCAAACGGCCGGTAATCGGTGGACGTCGCCACACCGCCGGCACTTGAAGTCGCGGTCTGAATGGGCACTTCCCCGCCGACATGAAACCGGGCCGCTTCGCCGCTGATCGTGGTCAGGTTGGGTTGTGCAAGACGGCGAACAAGCCCCTTGCCTTCCAGGGCATCGATAATGGTGTCGATGCGCAACCCGGCGGTTTCAAGAACTTTCGCAACAAGCGTTCCGAAAGGCAATGCCCCCTGCTGGGCCACGCTCGCACCGGTGCCAAGAACGGCAATCAAGCTGCCGGTGTTTTCATCGACGCCAGTTTGGACCCGGGCCCCGGACGTGCTGACATTGCCGTTGTCGGACCGCCCGACCCAATTCACGCCAAGGTCTCGCCCGATCGCACGGCTGGCCTCCAGAACCCTGATTTCCAGGGCGACCTGTTGCGGTCCCCGCACGCTGAGCGCATTGATCACCGGCAACTCCGAAAACTGCTGCGCAACTTCGAGGACTTTCGTCAAATCAGTCGGACTGTTGACGCTGCCGAACAGCCTGATGCGGTTGTTGACGTTGGAAACGCGAACCTGTGCGGTTGGCGCCACCGCACGGACCGCTTGGGCAACCTCGTCGAAATTCAGCTGAACGCGAACCTCGATCACGCCCAGCAGCGTTTTCCGGTCGCTGTAAATCGAAATGTTGGTCAGTCCCGGTGACTGGCCCTGGATGTAAAGTGACTGGCTTGAAAGCGGGACAATGTCCGCAACATCGGGATCGCCGACCACAAGGTCGGAAAAGGAGCGGTTGGTCCTGACAGTTCTGGTTGTGCCCGGTTGCATCGTGATTTTCGAAACACCGCCGCCGTTGACGACCAGTGTCACCTCGTCGACCTGGGCCTGTGCCACTTGCATGGAGCAACAGCCGAACACAAGCTCCCCAGCCAAGGTGGCTGCTGTCAGGAGCAACCTGGCGCGCGGGAACCGCATGTTGCAGAAGCCTGTCAATTCTCACGTGACATGAAACCACGTCCCCTTCAAGATTTTGTTTTTATCTGCGTCAGATCAGGGACGCCTCCGCCGACTCGTTACTTCGCATCTTATAGTCCTGTCGATTAACGCCTCGTGAAACACCAAAGAAGACATTGAGTCGAAAAGTATCCTTGGGACGAATTACAAGTGTAATTCTTTACAATAGCGGGTACTTTCTCAGATTTCCCTGACACCTGCTCTTACCGGTCCACACCGTCAAAACTCTGTTGACCTGCGCCCACCGGGTGAAGCCTCTTCGCCTATGGAGCATCTCCAGTCTTTCCAGACACTCTTCGTGTCTCGTAGTTTGCAACGTTCCGAAAATTCATGATCGGCAAGCAGGCCCGTCACACTACCTCTTCATCTCGTACCTGACTTTCCCGTCTGCGGTCATGACCCTGCTGAAGAGCGCGCCCCCATCTTCCGGCGGACCACCATGCGAGATTGCCGGGCTGCTTGAAGGCTGGTTCGGGACGAACCGCTGAGAGCGCTGCCCGGACAGTTCCGGGGTCAGCAAGAGTTCCGCCGTTGCCGTTCCGAAATAGGCGCCGTCATTGCGGATCAGTGTGGCAATGCGTTCAACCGTTGACGCCGGGTCCCGGCGCCCCTTGGCAACAAGGCTGACATCGGACCTGATGGCACCCATGCGTTGCTCCATTTTTGAAAGCCTGTGTTGAACACCGTTGTTCATCAAGTCTACGCGCGCCAAGATCCGTTTCTCGAACTGCTGCAAGCCCGCGAGCTCTTCCCTGACCGCGTTCAGTTCGGCATTGAGAGACCAGGACAGAAACAGCCCGCCGAACAGCAGCAGGGCAAGTACGATGGAAACGACGTTCAGGGCGATCACGACACGGATCTGGCTCAAGCGGACATGTTCCTGTCCTGCCGGATCCTCGGCCGAAACCCCGGACCGGACCAGCCTGGACAGGCTGTGGCTCCTGACAACGGTGAAGTCCGGGGGGATCGCGCTGTGTTTCATTCATCCCCGCTTCGCAAACGACACACTGTTACCCAACAGCTGCAGATTGTTTACCGTGGTTTCATTCTTCGGATCGAGTTCGTAGGCCTTCAGAAAATAGCGACGCGCTGCCACGAGATTGCCGCGCAGAAGATAGGAATACCCGACATTGTTCAGGTACTCGGGACGGCCGGGGATCATTCCCGCAAGAACCCTGTAGCCCTGGTCTGCACTGTCGAAGCGGCCGACCATATCGGCTGACGCCGCATATCCGATCCAGGCCACCGGATCCTTGGGATACACAGCAACCGCCTTTCTGTAGATCGAATAGGCCTTGCCATAGTTTTTCGCCTTGAACTGGACCTGCGCCTGCTTCAGCAATTCGTCATCTCGATAAAAGGAGACATCTGACAGGTCGTCGTTCGTGAAGGCCTTGTCGCCATAAGTCGAAAGCTCACCCAGGCTGTCCGACTGACAGCCGCTCAGGATGATAAGCAGCGCTGCAACGAGCGGGACCTTTTGACTGAGCGACATCTACATCTACCCTGACTATTCACTCAAGACGCAAACGAAAACAGAAACTCCGCAGAATTCACAGTAATTAAATTCCACTTCATAGTAATTAATAACTATCGATCAAAAATATTAAATATTGGCAAAAAACTTTAATAGATAAAATTGCCTACAAAACATCCGTCATTATGACAATGTCGCAATCAGTCTAAATAATATCTATTTTCTACTCCAAATTGCTCCTCTTGAAATCATACACCTGTTTGAATCCGTGTAATATCAGCGCCTTGACTGATTGCCGGGTTCTGAACGGGTCAACGGCTTTATTGAGACGGGGACAGCCGGGAGAGCATAACCTGTCACCACTGCAGCGGCGTAACCTGGCCGGACATTTTGTGTTGCCGCGCCATTCCAGCGCACATGAGCGCCGCCGGAGCGCGCAGATGCAAGGAAGCACCATCCCCTGGAACGGTCTCAAGCTCGCGGCGCCTGGACAAGGTGCTCGCCAGTTCAGCATTCTCCAAAAGGCAGAAGGCAATTACGGGGTCTGAGACAACAACGGCAAAGACTAAATGAAGCCTGCCCAGCCATCGAAGACTTTGGCGGGGCTTGTTTTGCAATGCTGACAGTGACGGGCCAGTCCTCGGCCTTCTACTCCACCCCGCCCATATATTTGGCCTGGTCAATCAGCTCCTGGCACTTCTTCTCGTTGCCCGCTTTCCGCTCCTTGTTGGCTTCCTGAAGCAGCGCGCGCATCTTTTCTGCCGTGGTGATGTCGATGCCCTCGCGCTGGTGGTGATCGACCGCATGTTCCACCTTGCTGATATCCTTGCTACACTGCGTAGCGGCGGTGGTGGGGACCGCCACCAGATTGAGTGCGAAAACGGCCAAACCTGTCCGGATCAAACGATTGATGTGCATGGGGTTTCCTTTTTGCTGCTGCGGCGGCGAAGGTGCCGAAGGCGTGTGGAGTCTCCCCTTTCCTGAACTCTCTCTACATCATCCGATGGTGCAGATCCGTCATGATCCAGAGGCTGCCGCCGACCATGATGAAGATCAGAACGGCTGCAAATCCAAGAAAAAAGACATTTTCCACCGGTGTCGATTTCAGGTCGAGGTGAAGGAAATAGACAAGGTGCACGATGACCTGCATCACCGCTCCGGCAGCAATGACCGCATAGGCTGGCGGTCCGGTCAGCAGTCCGGCACCAACGACTGTGAAAGGAATGGCCGTCAGGATCACGGCCAGAACGAAACCAATGATGTAGCGGGCGGCGGGACGGTCGGCAAATCTGTGCATGGCTTTGCTCCTACATCACGCCGGGCAGGTAAACGACCGAGAAAATCCCGATCCAGACAATGTCGAGAAAATGCCAGAACAATCCCAGCCGGAAGACCCGCGAGCGCACCGGCTGAGTAAGCCCCTTGACCTGGATCTGGCCGATCATCACGACAATGCCGAGACAGCCGAAGGCGACATGGAGGCCGTGGGTGCCGATCAGCGTATAGAAGGCCGACAGGAAACCTGACACGTCAGGCCCCGCCCCCTTGGCGATCATGCCCAGGAACTCGATCAACTCCATCGCCAGGAAGCCGAGACCCAGCAGCAGCGTCACAACGAGCCAGCGCACGACATGAGCCTGATGCCCGGCCCGTTGGGCGATGGACGCAAAACCGAAGGTGAGACTGGAAATCAGCAGAAGCGCCGTTTCGCCGGCCGTGTGCCGCAGGTCGAACAGCTCGTTGGAGGTGGGGCCGGCGGCTGAGTTCTTGGACAGAACCACATAGGTTGCAAACAGCAACGCGAACAGGATCGCGTCGGTCATCAGGTAGATCCAGAACCCGAATTCCCTGGCTTCCAGCGACTTCTTCTCTTCTTCTTCCAGAACGGCTGATACGGACATCCGGCCTCTCCTCAAACCGATCCCGGCAGCGGTGCACCTGAGGCGGCCCCGCGCGGCACAAAATCACGCATGTCATGCATGTCCGCCGGCGAGATCTGCGCCAGCCTTGCCTGCTCGATCTTCGCCACCTCGGCCGCGGGCAGCACATATTCGGAATTGTCGTCCGATGCCCTGATGCCGACGCAGATCAGCGACAGAACAAAACAGAGCGCAACCAGCCACCAGATGTACCAGACAAAGGCAAAGCCAAGACCGAAGGCTAGCGCACCGAGCACCGGACCGATCCAGGTGTTTTTCGGCATGACGATGTCTTCGTAGCTTGCCGGCGGCAGATAGATTTCCCCGCGGATCTTCATGTCGTGAAACGCATCCAGATCCCGCACCTCGGGCAGAACGGCGAAGTTGTAGGGCGCGGGCGGCGACGATGTTGCCCATTCCAGTGTACGGCCGTTCCAGGGATCACCGGTGACGTCCCGGGCCGAGCCCCAGTTGCGGGCGGAGACAATCAGCTGGACCGCAATGCAGACGATGCCGATCAGCACACAGACCGCGCCCAGCGCCGCCACCACCAGGTAGGGCTGCCAGTTCGGGTCGGCATAGTGTTCCATCCGTCGGCTCATGCCCATGAAACCAAGCACGTAAAGCGGCATGAAGGCGAGATAAAAGCCAATGATCCAGAACCAGAACGAGCGCAGGCCCCATTTGACGTCAAGCTTGAAGCCGAAGGCCTTGGGGAACCAGTAGTTCATGCCGGCGAAATAGCCGAACAGCGCGCCGGGGATCAGCATGTTGTGGAAATGCGCGACCAGGAAGGTCGAGTTGTGCATCAGGTAGTCGGCGGGCGGCAGCGCCAGCAGCACGCCGGTGACACCACCAATGACGAAGGTCACCATGAAACCGATGGTGAACACCATGGACGGGTGATACTCGATCCGGCCGCGGAACATCGTGAAAAGCCAGTCGAAGATCTTCACGCCCGTTGGCACTGCGATGATCATCGTGGCGATGCCGAAGACCGCATTCACATTGGCCGAGGAGCCCATGGTGAAAAAGTGATGCAGCCAGACGGTGAAGGACAGAAGCGCGATACAGGCCGTGGCATAGACCAGCGAGGCATAGCCGAAGAGACGTTTGCGCGAGAAGGTCGCGACCACTTCGGAAAAGATGCCGAAGGCCGGCAGGATCAGGATGTAGACTTCCGGATGGCCCCAGATCCAGAGCAGATTGGCGTACATCATCATGTTGCCGCCATCGCCATTGGTGAAGAAGTGAAAGCCGAGCGTGCGATCAAGTGTCAGCTGGGCGGCAACGACGGTCAGCGCCGGAAAGGCAAAGGCGATCAGGATCGAAATACACAATGCTGTCCAGGTGAACAGCGGCATGCGCATGAAAGTCATGCCCGGACAGCGGTTCTTGACGATGGTGACGATGAAATTGATGCCTGACAGCGTCGAACCGACACCGCTGACGATCAGGGCCCAGAGCCAGTAATCGACGCCGACACCCGGGCTGTATTCAATGCCGGAATATGGCGGATAGCCGGTCCAGCCGGCTTGCGAGAACTTGCCGATCACCAGCGACACCAGCACCAGTGCGGCTCCAGCGGCGGTCATCCACAAACTGACGGAGTTCAGAAAGGGGAAGGCAACGTCGCGGGCACCAATCTGCTGCGGCACGATGATGTTGATCAGACCGGTCAAAAACGGCATCGCCACGAAGAAGATCATGATCGTGCCGTGGGAAGAGAAGATCTGTTCAAAATGCTCCGGCGGCAGATAGCCCTCGCTGTTGAGCGCAATGGCCTGCTGGGCCCGCATCATGATGGCGTCGACGAAACCGCGCACCAGCATGACCAGCGCGAGCACCACATACATGATGCCGATCCTCTTGTGATCGACGCTGGTCAGCCAGTCGGTCCACAAAACCTTCCAGGCGCGCAGGTAAGTGATCAGCAAAAACACGGCGACACCGCCGCCGACGGTTACGAGTGCACCGCCCATGGCGACCCAGGAATAGAACGGCAGGGCATCGATTGTCAGACGTCCCAGCATTATGAATCCCCCTCGCCCTCGCCATGTCCCTGATGAGCCGGCCCTGAGGCAGGCGCCGAGACTGGCGCATATTTTTTCATGATGGTCTTGAAGAGGTCTGTCTCGTAACTGCTGTAATAAGTGACCGGGTCGGCAATGCTCTGCTTGTGCAGGTCCGCATAGGTGGCCGCATCCAGCGCTGATCCGCTGTCCCCCACTTTACCGTTCCAGGCCTTGAAATCGGCCTCGCTCATGGCATGCGCCTTGAAGTGCTGGTCGGAAAAACCGTCACCGGAATACATGGTGTTGCGTCCCATGAAAACGCCCGGCTCATCGGCAATCAGATTGAGCTCGGAGCGCATGCCGGCCATGGCATAGATCTGTCCGCCGAGGGCCGGGATCATCAGCGAGTTCATCACCGTGTCGGAGGTGATCTCGATCCTGAGCGGCCGGTTGGCCGGAAATGCCAGCTCATTGACGCTGGCCGTGCCCAGTTCCGGGTAGAGAAACAGCCATTTCCAGTCGAGCGCGATGGCCTGTACCGTGAAGGCCGGGTTTTTGCCCTCCGGAACGAGTGCCTTATAGGGATCGAGCCTGTGGGTGGACTCCCAGACCAATGTGCCGATGGCAATCACGATGGCCGCCGGCACCAGCCAGACAACGGCCTCGATGGTCCAGGAGCCTTCCCAGTCGGGCGTATAGGCCGCGCCGTTTTCGCGGCGCCGATAGCGCCAGGCAAAGAAGAGCGTCAGCAGGATGGCCGGTATGGCGACAATCATCATCAGCCAGAAGGCGGTGAACAGAAGGTTCCGTTCTGCCAGGGCGATGGGGCCTTTTGGATTGAGCACCGGCGCGTCGGAAAGCGCACAGCCGGTGAGCAATAAACCGGAGGCCAACACCAGGGTCAGCCGCGCCACGCCGTAAAGCCGTCGGGAACAAAGTCCGGCAATCGCGTCCAACATGGCTCCTCCTTTTTAAGGACAGAGACAGTCAATGGATGAGCCCGACGCGTCAGAACGAAGAGACAAGGGCTCGATGAAAATCGCCGGCGGCACAACACCGCCTGAATCGGAATATGTCTTTGCGGAAAGCCTAGCCGAGCCCATCGGGCAATGAAAGACGCAAGGGCAAGAAAATCCGGGGAGCCTTGCCGGCACGGTCAGCGTCTTCCGGTTGAGCTCTAAAATTGCGCCTTGCAGGGGTGCCTTCGTCAGGATCGGACTGGACATCGCGTCTGCAATTTGAAAGATGAAACAGGACGCTATCGACCGGGTGGGAAGGATCGGGGAATGCAAAAACCGTTTAACGCAAAAGAGCATGTGGCCCATATGGAAGCCGTGATGGACGTGACCATCGAGGACAGCTGGCGGCCTGTGGTTGAAATGCACATCGCAGCCATCGAGAAGGCGGCCGAGCAGGTTCTGGACTTTCCGATGGACGCCGATATTGAAGCTGCGCCGGTCTTTGTTCCATGAGCGGAGCTGACGAAACCTTGCGCTCGTGGACAGCGACACAGACCGTCTCAGCCGTTGCCAGCGGCGAAACCAAGGCCCTCGAAGTCGCCTATGCGGCTCTGCAATCCATCGAAACGCTCAATCCCAAGGTCAATGCCTTCACGGATATTCTTTCCGAGCGGGCGCTGCTTGAAGCACGCGCGGTGGATGACGCCCTTGCCGACGGCCGGACACTGCCCTTGGCCGGCGTCCCCTATGCGGTCAAGAACCTTTATGACGTTGAAGGCCTGACCACACGTGCGGGCGCCAAGATCAACCGCGAGAATCCGCCAGCAAGTGCCGATGCAACGCTCGTCCGCAAGCTGAAAGAAGCCGGCGCAGTCCTCGTCGGTGCCACACATATGGGCGAATACGCCTATGATTTCACCGGCGAGAGCGCTCATGACGGCATCTGCCGCAACCCGCATGATCTCGGCCGCATGACAGGCGGGTCTTCCTCCGGCTCCGGCGCATCCCTCGCAGCCGGCATGGTGCCGCTCGCCATGGGCTCCGACACAAACGGCTCGATCAGGGTGCCGGCGTCCTTCTGCGGCCTGTTCGGACTGAAGCCGACTTACGGCCGTCTCAGCCGTGCCGGCACCTATCCCTTTGTCGGCAGCCTGGATCACCTGGGGCCATTGACCCGCTCGGCGGAGGACCTCGCGCTCATCTTCGATGTGTTGCAAGGCCCGGACCCGGCAGACCCGGCTCAGGCATCTCATCCGCAAATCGAAACCCATGCGCATCTGGACCAGGGCATCGACCAGCTGAGGATCGCCGTCGCAGGTGGATATTTCAGGGACAAGGCCCTCCCGGAAGCCCTGAATGCAACCGATCTGGTCGCCAAGGCCCTCGGGGCCAATCTGGAAATCGATATTCCGGAAGCCGCACGCGCACGTGCCGCGGCCTACGTGATCACCGCGGCAGAAGGCTCCAGCCTGCACTTGCAGCGGATTCGGGAACGTCCTCAGGATTTTGACCCGGAAACCCGCGACCGCTTCCTGGCCGGCACAATGGTCCCTGCCGTCTGGCTGCAACAGGCGCAGCGGTTCCGGTCCTGGTTCCGGGATCTCTTCCGCAAGATCTTCGAAAAGGTCGACATTCTTCTGGCACCGGCAACCCCCTTCCCGGCCCTTGCCTCCGGCACCAAGACTTTCACCATCAATGGAGAGACCATGCCGGCCCGGCCGAATATCGGGCTTTTCACCCAGCCGATTTCCTATATCGGCCTGCCGGCCGTCACCGTCCCGATCTGGCTTCAGGGGGCAAGGTTGCCCATTGGCGTTCAGGTGATTGCCCCGGCCTGGCGTGAAGACCTCGCCTTGCGGGTGGCGCATCATCTTGAGGTCACAGGTGTTGCCAGGGCACCCGTTGCGGATCTTGCCGGCTGACCTTCCATGGCTTCTTCTCCGCCCAGACCCAAGAACACCCTGACGCTGGTTCAGCTGCGCGCTCTGGAGGCCGTGGTGCGCACGGGTAGTTTTTCGGCCGCAGCCAAGGAGATCGGCGTTTCACAACCCTCCATCTCCAATCATGTGCAAGGCCTGGAAAGCCGGTTCAAGACCAAGCTGCTCGCCAAGGTCGGCTACAGTGTCTCCGCAACGCCCGCGCTTCAGGGTCTGTTGCCGCGTATCCGGGCCGTTCTGGCCCTGGTCGGCGATCTGGAAACAGAGCTGTCACACCACCGGGCGCTCGCCTCCGGCGAACTCCGGATCGGTTACTCGACCTATCAGCTTGCGATCCCCAGGATCTCGACCTTCATGTCCAGTCATCCGGACATTGCCATCGAAGCCCGGGCGCTTGCCACCCAGGACATTCTCGATCTTTTCGAGGAAGGCGAGATCGACATCGGCTTCATCACCGGCCGGGAAGTTCCGGCGGGCCTCGACGGCGAATTACTGGTCAAGACCCGCATCGTCATCGCCGCCCCGCCCGATCACCCGCTGGCCGCTCAAGACAAGGTCACCTGGGCTGATGTCGGCAACCTCGCGTTTTTGCAGCGCGAGGGCTCTTCGGGCACACGGAAGATCTTCGAGGCCGCCGCGACCATAGCCGGCCAGAAACCCAGGACCATTTTGGCACTCGGGTCCTGGGGGTCGATTGCCACCCTGATCCGCTCCGGTGTCGGTGTGGGAATCGCCATGGAAGCGGAAATCACGGATCGCGACGGCTGTATTGCGATCCAGATCGACGACCCGTCCCTGGTCGCCCATCATTATGTGGTCTGGCACAGGGACATGGCCAATGTCGCCGCGGTCGAGGCCTTCCGCAAAAGTCTCAGGGGTGTTTGACACTTCGGTGTCAGAGCTCAATCTATAACAAAAAGCTATACAACTGGAATATTCATCAAACTGTTATAAAAGGGACGTCATTAGGCCTCGCAAACACTCCCGTCGAGGAAACCGCAATGACCATCAAATCCCTTCTCCTGTCCGGCGCTGCGCTGGCCGTCATGGCCTCGCCCGCACTGGCCAACTGCCCTCCTGTCACCGTTGCCGACATGCAGGGTCTCACCGCCGACTATCCGCAGCAGTTCGAACTGGCCGAGTTCCAGGAAAAGGCCTCCTGCGCCGTTGCCTTCACAGAAAACCCGGCGATCAATGACCTGAACGGCAAGATCCTCGGCAACGAGGCCCTGCCGGCCGTCGCCGAACGTCTTCCGGCCGAGCCGCTGGTTGTGGCCCCTTACGAAAAGATCGGTACCTATGGCGGCGTCCTGACCGGCCTGTCCAAGGGCACCGAATCCGGCACGTCCGACCTTTTGTCTGTCCGTCACGTCAACTTCGTGCGCTATGCCGACGACTTGCAGACCGTCGTCCCGAATGTTGCCAAGGGTTGGGCCTGGAACGACGACTACACTGAGCTGACCATCACCCTGCGAGACGGCCACAAGTGGTCCGATGGCGAGCCCTTCACCGCTGAAGACGTCGCCTTCTGGTACAACGACATCATCCTGAACCCGGATGTCTACGAAAAGACCCCGGGCCGCTGGCTGTTCGCGGGCGAACCGGTCAATGTCGAAGCTGTTGATCCGCTCACCGTCAAGTTCACTTTCCCGGTTCCGACCCCGGGCATCCTGAACCGGTTTGCCGTCGATTATGGCCAACCGTTCCAGCCGAAACATTTCCTCGGCCAGTTCATGCCGAAATACAATGAAAACGCCGAAACGCTCGCCAAGGAACACGGTTTTGAAAACGCGGCAGCAGCCGTCGATTTCTACTATGGCGGCTCCGACTGGAAAGACGTTCCGTCTCCGCTTCTGAAAGACGCCGACAAGGCTGCCAAGATCGGCCGTGCCGTCGTGCCGACGCTGGAAAGCCACATCGTCGTGGAAGAAAGCGCGGAAGGCCGCAAACTGGTTGCCAACCCCTATTTCCACATGGTCGACACCGCCGGCAACCAGCTGCCTTACATCTCCGAAATCTCCGAGACCTATATCGGCGACAAGGAAGTGCAGAACCTGAAGATCATGAACGGCGAAGTGGTCTGGAAACAGCAGGCCGTCTTCCTCGAAGACTTCCCGCTCCTGAAGGAAAACGAAGGCAAGGGTAACTACACCGTCTCCTTCGCGCCGACCTTCGGTGAGAACGTGTTCTTCTCCTTCAACCGGACCCACAAGGACCCGGTCCTGGCGGAACTCTTCTCCGACATCCGCTTCAACCGCGCCATGTCGATTGCCATGAACCGCGGCGAGATCAACGAGATCGTCTATCTCGGTCAGGGCACACCGATGCAGGGCGTCCCGGCAGAACCGAAGACCGTGTCCTTCATCTCCGAAGAGATGCTCAACAAGGACATCGCCTACGATCTCGACGGCGCCAAGGCACTTCTCGCCGAAATGGGTCTGAAGGATGCCGATGGTGACGGCACGCTTGAGCGCCCGGACGGCAAGCCGCTGGTGGTTCGCCTCGTCTATTCCACGCAAGGTGTTCCGGTGAAGATGATGGAACTGGTGCGCGACTACTGGTCCGCTGCCGGCGTCCGCATCGACCTGAAGGAAGTCACCTCCGACGAATATCGTGCGGCCGGCAACAACAACGACCTGGACGTGACCACCTGGAAGTATGACGGCAATGCCGGTCCGACCATTTCCCAGGATGTCACGGTGTTCATTCCGCCGTTTGGTGACTATTTCAACCCGGGCAACGGCTTCGAATGGGCCGCCTGGAAAGAAACCGACGGCACGCAGGGCACCGAGCCGCCGGCTGATATCCAGAAGCTCTGGGATCTGTCGGAAAAGTTCATCCAGGTCGAAATGGGTTCTGAGGAAAGCAACAGGCTGGGTGCGGAAATCGCCCAGATCCATGTCGACAACATGCTGAAAATCGGCACCGTCGGCGACATTGTTGCCCCGTTCATGTTCCGCAACGACCTGAAGAACGTGAAGCCGATCAAGGCCAAGACCTACGACTTCTACTGGGTCTATCCGTACCGTCCGCAGCAGTGGTCTCTGGAACAGTAAGTCATTGACTTAAGGCCGGGGCGGCAGGGCTGCCCCGGCTCACCACACTTTCCCTTGTCATCCCTGCGCAGGCAGGGATCCAGTAAACACCGGCCTTATTGGAACCGGCAACGGCCCTCGGGTACTGGATCCCGGATCTGCGCTTCGCTCCGTCCGGGATGACAACACGATGCTGATGCCATCATTCCAGGAGAGGTTGCATGCTTCGGTTCACACTTGAGCGCTTCGTGGGCATGGTGATCACCATGGCGCTCGTGTCCGTGATGGTGTTCATCATCATGGAAATTCCGCCGGGCGATTATGCCGACCGCTACGCCTTCCGCAAATTCTCCGGCACCGGGGTCAGCGTCACCGAGGCCGACATCGAGGCGATTCGGGCAGATCTCGGTCTCGATAAGCCGATGGTCTTCCGCTATTTCGACTGGATCGGCGGCATTGTCCTGCGCGGCGACTTCGGTCAGGCCTTCGCCTTTGAGACCTCCGTCGTCAAGGTGATCGGCGACAAGGCCTGGCTGACACTCGGCATTCTCCTGACCACGCTGGTCCTGACCTACGCGATCTCCATCCCGGTCGGCATCTATGCCGCCGTGAAGCGCGGCTCCTCGCTCGACTATGGCCTGACCGTCTTTTCCTATCTGGGCCTGGCCCTGCCCAACTTCCTGCTGGCGCTGATCCTGCTTTATTTTGCCAACAAGTGGTTCGGCGCCGATATCGGCGGACTGTTTTCAGCGCAGTATCAGAATGCGCCCTGGTCGCTGGCCAAGGTCTGGGACCTGATCAAACATCTCTGGCTGCCGGCCGTCGTGCTCGCCTGGTCTGCCGTCGCCTACCAGATCCAGACCATGCGCGCGACCATGTCCGATGAGCTAAACCGGCTCTCGGTCACTGCGGCGCGCGCCCGCGGCGTGCCGGAAGGCAAACTCCTGCTGAAATACCCGGCAAGGCTCGCCATCAACCCGATCGTCTCGACCATCGGCTTTGACGTCAACCGGATCTTTTCCGAGCTGCCGATCGTCGCCGCCGTGCTTGGCCTGACAGAACTCGGCGAGCTGCTTTTGAAAGCCTATCTCGATCTCGACATGTATGTGGCCGGCGCCATCCTGCTGCTGCTCACCTTCATCATCGTTTTCATGAATTTCGTTTCCGACCTATTGCTGGCGTGGCTCGACCCGCGCATCAAACTGGGGGCCTGATCAATGACGGACGCAACCGCAGACGCCCTCTCCAAAAAAGAAGAAAAGGAACGCCAGCAACGGCTGAAATACTATTCGGCCTCGCAATGGACGCTGATCTGGTGGCGCTTTCGCCGGCACAAGGCCGCGATGGTCGCCAGCTTCCTGCTGGGCCTGATGGCGCTCCTCGGCATCTTTGCGGAGTTTGTCGCTCCCTACGGCCCGACCACGCGCGATGCCAAATATATCGACGGCGCGCCGCAGATCCCGATCTTCTGCGACCAGAACGGCTGTTCCGCCGTTCCCTTCATTCACGGCGTTTCGACCAAACGCGATCCGGTCACCTTGCGCGCGATTTCCGTGCCCGACCCGGAAAAGCGAGTCTACGTCACCTTCTTCGCGTCCGGTGAAGACACTCTGGTGCTGGGGTTCATTCCCACCAACCGCCATCTCTTCGGACTGTCGGACCCGGACGCGAAACTGCATCTCTGGGGCACGGATGACCTGGGGCGTGATGTCTTCTCGCGCACCATGTATGCGACCCGCACCTCGCTCTCGATCGGCGTCCTGGGCGTTCTGATTTCCTTCGCGCTCGCGCTGATGATCGGCGGAATTGCAGGCTATGCCGGCGGCATGACCGACAACGTTATCCAGCGCGTCACGGAAGTGGTGCGCGTTGTGCCGATCATTCCGCTTTATATGGGTCTGGCCGCCGCCATGCCGAAGGAATGGTCGACTACCCAGGTCTATTTTGCCATGACGCTGATCCTTGGGCTCTTCGGTTGGCCGACGCTTGCCAGACGCATACGATCCCAGCTCCTCTCGATCCGGGGAGAAGACTATGTGGTGGCCGCCCGGTTGGCAGGGGCCAGACCCGGCCGGATCATCGGCCAGCACATGCTGCCGAGCTTCACCAGCTTCATCATCGTCGATCTCGTGATCTCCTTCCCCTACATGATCCTGTCGGAAACAGCCCTCTCCTTCGTCGGCCTTGGTCTGCGCCCACCCACCGTTTCCTGGGGCGTGTTGCTTCAGCAGGCACAGTCGGTTCGGGTCATCGAACAGACCCCGTGGCTGTTCATTCCGGCCATATTCGTGGTGGTCGCCGTGCTGGCCTTCACCGTCATCGGCGACGGACTGCGGGACGCGGCCGATCCCTATGGCGATGCAAGGTAAGGAGAGCGACATGCTGAGCGTTGAAAACCTCTCCATTTCTTTCCGCACCGATGAAGGCCTGATCACACCGGTGCAACGCGTCAGTTTTGCGGTCGAGGCCGGCAAGACACTGGGCCTCGTCGGCGAGAGCGGCTCGGGAAAGTCAATCACCACAAAGGCCCTGATGCGCCTTCTGCCCGGCAATGCCAGCCTGTCCGACGAGACCCGCATCACCTATCGGGCCAAGGACGGCAGGGAGATCGAGATCGACAAGATCAAGCCGAAATCGCGCTCGCTCCGGCATCTGCGTGGCGGCGAGATCGGCATGATTTTCCAGGAACCGATGGCGAGCTTTTCGCCGGTCTATACGATCGGCAACCAGATGATGGAGGCGATCCGCCTGCATAGGAAATGCGGCAAGCGTGAAGCGCGTGAGCTGGCGGTGGAAATGCTCGACAAGGTCGGCATTTCCAATCCGTCGGACCGGATCGACCAGTACCCGCATGAAATGTCCGGCGGCATGCGCCAGCGCGCCATGATCGCCCTTGCCCTGTCCGCAGGTCCGGCCCTCCTGATTGCCGACGAGCCGACAACGGCACTCGACGTGACGATCCAGGCCCAGGTGCTCGACCTGATGCGCGACCTCCAGCGTGATCTCGGCATGGCGATGATTTTCATCACTCACGATCTGGGCGTTATCGCCCAGATCGCGGACGAAGTGGCGGTCATGTATCTCGGCACCATCGTTGAACGCGGCGCGACCCGGGACGTCATCCGCTCGCCTCAGCACCCCTATACGCAAGGCCTGCTCAAGGCGATCCCCAGCCTCGACACCCTGCATGACCGGCTGTCGCCGGTACCCGGTGACATTCCAAGTCCGACCGAACGGCCGACCGGTTGCCCGTTCCACACCCGCTGTCCTGAATTCATCAACGGGATTTGCGATGTGAACCCGCCTCACGAAGTCTCCCGGGGGCCTGGTCGCTCCGTACGGTGCTGGCTTCACAGTGACCAGGCCAGCGGTGGCCAGAGTGGCGGAAGGAGCGCGGCATGAGCAACACACTCATTGAAGTGAAGGATCTGGAAGTCCGGTTTCCGATCCGCAAGAAGAAGCTGTTTTCATCCGAAGTGAAACAGTTGCGCGCCGTCGACGGCGTCTCCTTTGACATCAAGCGCGGCGAGACGGTTGGCCTGGTCGGGGAATCCGGCTCCGGCAAGACCACCGTCGGACGGGCCATCCTGCGCGCGATCGATCCGACAGACGGCGAAGTGGTCTTTCACACCAACGGCCATGACGTGGACGTTGCCCATGCCGAAGGCGAAGAGCTGCGCAAGTTCCGCCAGCATATGAACATGGTCTTTTCCGAAGGCTCGGTGCATCTGTCGACACTGGCCGCAGACAGGCTGCGCCTGTTCCGCTCCAAGATGAGTCTCGTCTTCCAGGATCCCTACTCTTCCCTCAATCCACGCATGACCGTGCGCGACATCATCGCCGAACCGCTGATCGCCTCCGGCATGATGAAGGATCGCGCGGCCATCGACGAACGGGTCCGGGAGATCGCCGGCCGCTGCAAACTGAATCTGGAACACCTGCGGCGGTTTCCGCACGCCTTTTCCGGCGGCCAGCGCCAACGCATCTGTATTGCCCGCGCGCTTGTCTCCAGACCCGACTTTGTCGTGTGCGATGAAAGCGTCTCCGCGCTCGATGTCTCCATCCAGGCAGAAATCGTCAACCTGTTGAAAGACCTGCAGGAAGAGATGGGGGTGGCGTTCCTCTTCATCGCGCACGATCTGTCGGTGGTTGCCCAGATGAGCCACCGGGTCGCCGTCATGTATGTCGGCAAGTTCGTTGAATATGCGCCGACCGAAAAGCTCTTCTTCGAACCGAAACACCCCTATACCCATGCGCTTTTGTCCGCGATCCCGCAGGCGGATCCGGATGCGCATTTTGATCCGATCAAGCTGCAGGGTGAAATTCCGAACCCGCTTGACGCGCCCTCCGGATGCCGGTTTCACAGCCGCTGTCCTTTTGCAAAAGACCGCTGTGCAAGCGAGGTTCCGGACTGGCAGGAAGTGGCCGAGGATCACTTTGTCGCTTGCCACTACACCGCCGATTTCGACTTCTCCCGCAAAAGAGCCTAGGTGAAACGATGACAAAAAAAGACGCCTTAGACCGCCCCAGACTCGGTGAACCCTTTCTTCTGACACCCGGGCCGCTGACAACCTCGGCCGCCGTCAAGGAAGCCATGCTGAGAGACTGGGGCAGCTGGGATGGTGACTTCAGGGCAATGACCGCCACCATGCGCGCCTCGCTCCTGGAGTTGCTCGGCGACGGTGCAGACGCTTACGACTGTGTTCCGATGCAGGGCAGCGGGACTTTTGCCGTTGA
This sequence comes from Roseibium sp., assembly GCF_965233565.1. Classification (GTDB taxonomy): domain Bacteria; phylum Pseudomonadota; class Alphaproteobacteria; order Rhizobiales; family Stappiaceae; genus Roseibium. The sequence goes on from NZ_OZ247494.1 coordinate 594,172, forward strand.
AGCGATGCTCGCCAGCTTCACGCCGAAAGACAAAAAGACCCTGATCCTGAGCAATGGCGCCTATGGCAAACGCGCTGCCGAGACGATGGCCTATCTCGGACGCCCGGTCGAACTCCTCGACAAAGGCGACTACCTGCCGCCACGCGGCAACGAGGTTGCGGCCCTGCTCGCCGCCGACCCGGAAATCTCCCATGTGGTCGCGGTCCACTGCGAGACCAGTTCCGGCATCCTCAATCCGGTCAAGGAAATCTCCGACGCGGTTGCCGCGGCCGGACGCACACTCCTGATCGATTCCATGTCCGCCTTTGGCGCTGTTCCGCTGGAGCCCGCAGAACTTGCCTTCGACGCAATGGTGTCTTCGGCCAACAAATGCATCGAAGGCGTGCCCGGCTTCGGCTTTATCCTGGCCAGGAAATCTGCGCTGGAAACCTCAAAAGGCAACAGCCACTCCCTCAGCCTCGACATCCATGCCCAATGGGCACATATGGAAAAATCCGGTCAGTGGCGTTTTACGCCGCCCACCCATGTCGTCGCCGCCTTCCTGGAAGCCCTCAAAGGGCACAAGGACGAGGGCGGCGTCGCCGGTCGCGGGGCACGCTACACACGGAACCGGGACGTGCTGGTTGCGGGCATGCGCGAACTGGGCTTTGAGACCCTGCTCGATTCTGAATGGCTGTCGCCCATCATCGTGACGTTCTTCTGTCCGGCCGATCCGGCCTTCTCCTTCCCGGAGTTCTACGACCGGATGAAAACCCGCGGCTTCATTCTCTACCCCGGCAAGCTGACCGTCGTTGAAAGCTTCCGCGTCGGCTGTATCGGCCAGATGGACGAACACATCATGCGCGACGTCGTTGCCGCTGCCGGCGACGTTCTGACCGAGATGGGCGTTGAAAGTGCCGCACCGCCGGCCGAGGCGCTGGTGGAACGCGCCCGCCTCGCCGCCTGACCCAACAAGAAAAAGGAAAAAACCCATGAGCAAGTTCAAAGCCGTCGTTTTTGACTGGGCCGGAACCATGATCGATTTCGGCTCCTTCGCCCCGATGGGCGTCTTCGTCAAGGCGTTTAAAACGTTCGGCATCACCGCTTCCATCGCTCAGGCGCGCGCGCCAATGGGCAAGCCGAAATGGGACCACATTCGCTCCATGATGGACGACCCCGACATCGCCGCGCAGTGGGCCGACAAATACGGTGCAGCCCCGACGGATGCGGATGTCGACAAGGTCTATGAGGTCTTCGTGCCGATGAACGAGGACGTCGTGGCCGATTTTGCCGATCTCGTTCCAGGGGCGAACGATGTCATCAAGGATCTGCGCGCCAAAGGCATCAAGATCGGGTCCACCACGGGCTACACCCGCTCGATCATGGAACGCGTTCTGCCTCGTGCCGCCGAACAGGGCTATGAACCCGACAACCTCATCTGCGCCGACGACCTGCCCGAAGGCCGTCCGGGCCCGCTCGGCATGTATCAGTGTTTTGTCGATCTGGTCGCCTATCCACCAAGCGCCGTGATCAAGGTTGACGACACCGAGCCCGGCATTGCCGAAGGCGTTGCCGCCGGCTGTCTGACGGTCGGGCTGGCGCTCTCCGGAAACTACGCCGGCAAGACCCCAGATGAACTTGCTGCCTTGCCGGAGACCGAAGTCGAGGCCATTCGACTTCACGCTACGGCAAAGCTCAAGGAAGCCGGTGCGGACTTCGTGATCGACACCGTCGCCGATCTCCCGGCACTGCTTGAACAGCTCGAGGCAGCATGAACAACCGGCCGAACATTCTGCTGATCACGGCAGACCAGTGGCGAGGCGATTGCCTCGGCACTGTCGGCCATGAGGTGGTGAAAACACCGCATCTGGATGCCTTTGCAGAAACCGCAACGGTGTTCGAACAGCATTATGCGGCGACGGCCCCCTGCTCTCCGGCACGCGCCTCGCTCTATACCGGGCTCTATCAGCGCAATCACCGGGTCGTTGCGAACGGCGCGCCGCTGGATGACCGTTTCGACAACATTGCCCGCGCTGCCCGCCGCGCCGGCTACAAGCCGACACTCTTCGGCTATACCGACACTTCGCCGGATCCGCGTCTGCATGACCCGAACGATCCGGCGCTGACGACCTATGAGGGTGTGCTGCCGGGCTTCGATGTGGGCCAAAGTCTGCCGGAAGACGACAAACCCTGGCTCTCCTGGCTCGCCACACGTGGCCATGATCCAGGCAGCATCGAGTCGATCCACCAGGTCGAGCCGGAAGATGGCGAACGGATTTCCTGCAAGGCGCCTGCCTATTCCAAAGAGGATACCCAGACCGCTTTCCTGACCAACCGCTTCCTGTCCTGGCTCACCGAACAGGAAGGCGAGACGCCGTGGATGGCGCATATCTCCTTCCTGCGCCCGCATCCACCGATCACCGTCCCGGCGCCTTACAACACACTGTATGACCCGGCAGACGGACCGGATTTCGCAGGCGGCACCACGCCGGAAGAGGAAGCTGCTTTCCACCCGCTCGTTGCCGCGCTTCAAAACCACCAGCGCCTGGCCAGCCATATCCCGGGCGCGACGGAACATGTGCGCGACCTGACGCGGCACGACCTGAAACGCCTCCGCGCGCTCTATTACGGCATGATTTCCGAGGTTGACGCCCAGCTTGGCCGGATCTTCGACGCTCTAAAACCGCAGAATAACACGCTGATCATTTTCACCTCCGACCATGCGGAGATGATGGGTGATCACTGGATGCTCGGCAAAGGCGGCTTCTATCGCGAAAGCTATCATATCCCGCTTATGATCAAGGCGCCCGGCGGCGCCAAGTCCAACCGGGTGTCGGCCTTCACCTCGGCCACCGACATCTTCCCGACGCTGCTCGATCTTCTGGAACTCGATCCGGAACACGCCCCGGACGGCGCGAGCCTCTTACCCTATCTTTCCGGCGAAACACCGCTCGGCTGGCGGGACGCGGCGCTGTTTGAATTCGACTACCGGGAACTGGCCAAAACCAATCCGGACCTGTTATCGGACGCCGCCGGCAAGGGGTCGACGGCCGTCGTCTCCCGACTTGGCCCTAACTGGCATTACGTCCACGCGTCCGGGCTGCCGGGTCTTCTGATGGACGCAGCGGGCGGCACACTGGAGAACAGGGCCGCAGCGCACCCGGAGATCGTCCTGGCGCAACTGGAAACCATGCTGTCGGAACGTCTGGCCCATAATGACGAGACCCTCGCGCGGACCCTGGTCTGGGACTATTACGCGCAATAAACGCGCATATCTGCCCTGTTTTAGGTCCCGTTAAACCGTGTCGCTGAGAATGACACGGAAACGGGACCTGAAAACATGCGCAAGTTGTCGAGGAAATCCAGTGGCAAGAGGCCAGCTCACGGCGGCAGCCGGAGAAGCGTGCGTCTTGCAGGCCTGATGCTATCGGCGCTGGTCGCACTGCCCGCCGGGGCCGTCGAGTTGAAGATCATCGACAGCACGGATGCCCCCTGGCCCTCGATCGGCCGGGTCAATGTGGCCGGCTACCGGTCGACATCCATGTGCACCGGTACGCTGATCGCGCCCAATCTCGTGCTGACCGCCGCCCATTGCCTCTACAACAAGAACACCCTGCGCCCCTTCCCGGTTGACGATTTGCTTTTCATGGCCGGTGTTCGCCGCGACGAATATGCGGCCCGGCTCGAAATCGCCTGCGTCCATCCGGATGCCGATTATGTCCCGCGCAAGCGGCCGAAACTGCGCGATGTCCATGACGATGTCGGTCTGATTGTCCTGAAGGAACCAAGCACGCTGCCACCTGTCCAGGCCCTCTCGCTCGAAGAAGCGGCTGTTCTGACCAAGGACACACGTTTCCAGTCCGTCGGCTATCGCCGCAGCCGCCGCTTCCTGCCGACCGTCGTCGAGGACTGCAAGGTCATGGGCACGGCCGAAGACAGCTGGGTCACCAACTGCGCCTCGGAAGCTGGTGCATCAGGTGGACCGCTCCTGGTCCAGACCCCGGATGGTCTCCGCGTCGCTGGTGTGATGTCCGCCAAGATCGACGACGTCCGCTCGGCGATTGTGCCGTTTTTCGAATGGCAGGAGCTGCTGGAGAACCCGCGCTGTGGCGAGGCAGAAGCGGCTGCAGTGCCGGCGCTGAGGTTGTCGACGGAAGAGAGTGAATAGCCCTTTTATTTCGCAATATTCATTTCCGCGCTCTGGTCCTGTCACGGAGCACCATCAACCAGGAGATAAACGGAGGAAAACAGACGATCCAAAAGATCTTCGGTTCGGCAGCAAGCTTTCCATAATGATTGATCATCAGCATCATGAAGGTCAGCAGCACCCACATTGCAACGAACCAAATCCAGTCAGCTTTTCTCCATTTCCACACATCTTCGCTCCTCCATTATTTCAGGACCTTCCAACACCTTAGACAGATCGCCTTTGCAGATCATGTTTCTTCAAACCTGCCCTGACCGCCCACAAAGAGACCAAGACAAGAAGCAGGAGTTCCAGAACTGGTGACACCACAGCGAACAGGAATGAGTTCTGGAGGTCTTCGAATTGCTCTTTGAGTTCACCAAGGTCGTTCGTCTCCCAAAACTCCATACTCCAGAGCTCAGAGTTCCAAACAATCACAAACCCCATCACGGTCGACAGCACGAACCAAATCAGACAAAAGCGCCAGGTAATGCTCCACCAGACGGGCAGTGTTTCCTTGTAAGTCATCGCATTCAATTTCCCTGATCACCGGCATTGTCATTTTTCAGAATGGAGAAGGCAGTAGCGTAGTTTCCGCTCTTCTGCCAACTCCCGCTAATTTTTCACTGCCCCTGAGCATCAACCCCGGCTATGGTGCTGATCCGATGTCCGGGAAGAGCCGGTCTCCGAGCCGGGGGCAAGTCATCCCGGCAAGACCGTCAGGCAAAATACGTCGCAGGCCATGAACCAGTCCCCACCACCGCCCAGTCCTGAAAACGCGCAGCCGGTTTCGACGGAGAAGCTGGCCTTTGTTTCAAGCGACACGGAAGAAGCCATGAAGGCGCGCCGGGAGCTGGCGCATCGCTATGGCAGCGTGCCGGTGACCGATGCCGATGTGATCGTGGCGCTTGGTGGTGACGGCCTGATGCTGCAGACGCTACATGCCCACATGGGCAGCGGCACGCCGATCTACGGCATGAATCGCGGTTCGGTCGGCTTCCTGATGAACGAATATCGCGACGAGGATCTGAGGGACCGTCTGTCGAAGGCGGATGTCACGACAATCCGGCCGCTGGAAATGACCGCGACCGATGAGGACGGCACGGTGCACAAGGCGCTTGCCATCAACGAAGTCTCGCTGCTGCGCCAGACCTCGCAGGCCGCTCGCCTGCAGATCTCGGTGGATGGCCGCAACCGGCTGGAGGAACTCGTCTGCGACGGCATCATCGTGGCGACACCTGCCGGCAGCACGGCCTATAACCTCTCCGCACACGGCCCGATCCTGCCGATCACGGCCCAGCTTCTGGCCCTCACCCCGATCAGCGCTTTCCGGCCGCGCCGATGGCGGGGCGCCCTTCTACCGAACTGGGCGCAGGTGGACATCGACATTCTCGACGCCGGCAAACGCCCGGTCAGCGCCTCGGCCGATCACACCGAAATCCGTCGGGTCACCTGTGTCTCGGTGCGGGAAGCCACAGACACGGAAGGGTTGATCATGTTCGATTCCGACCATGGCTGGGACGAGCGCATCCTGACGGAAATGTTCCGCTATTAGGGTTCGGGTCCGGTTGCGGAAACTCCCTGTTAAGCATGATTGACCATACTGCCGCCAAAGGCTTTTCAGCCGAACAAAGAGGGCATTCCGCGTTATGGCCGACACAGCCAAGGATCAGGAGTACGAAATCTTGACCCCTCCGACCGATCTCAGATCGAAGGTTCGTGAGCTCACACCCCGTGAGGCCAAGAAATTCGACCCGGTCAAGGCCGCAGAAGCCGCCCTGCAGCGGATTTCCTCCCATTTCGGCAACTGGATGGACAACGAGACCAGGGACCTCCTGAGCGCCTGGGAGAGCATCAAGATCGACGGCCTCACCGAAGACGGCCTCGCCACGCTGTTCCAGGCCGCCCACAACATCAAGGGCCAGGCCCTGACCCTCGGTTTTCCGCTGGTCGGCCAGGTTGCCGCCGGTTTCTGCCATCTGATCGAGAACATCCCCTCCCCTGACAAGCTGCCGCTCGAACTCGCCGGCCGCTATGTGGAAGCCATCCGCGCCATGGTCATGGAAGGCGCCAAGGACGATGCCAACAAGACCGGGGTGGAACTTCTTGAAACGCTGCTCAGCGTGACGGACGACTACCTGGCGCAGTTTCCGAAGAAGGATGCGGACGCCTAGCTGCGCGCGCCGGAAGGAATTTCCCACCGGCTTGTCTTTCCGCAAGGATGAAAAGCCTGTCAACGATCAGTCCCCTTGCGCCTACGCGGGTCATGGGCCGGGCGTTTGACACAAGCAAAGCGCAATCATAGCATTCATCGAATCTGGAGAATGACTATGAAACACTTTCTCTTCATTTGTTTTTTGTTTCTGATTTCAACCGTCTCCGCAAAGGCGGAAAAAAGAGTGGCTCTCGTGATTGGCAATTCCGCCTATCAACACGTGGCTGAGCTGAAAAACCCCTATAACGACGCCAACGCGATGGCCGAAAAGCTCGAAGCGCTGGGATTTGAAGTTGTCTCCGGCGTGGATCTGGACCTGCGCGCCATGCGCCGGACGTTCCGGCAGTTTGTCGGCAAGCTCGACCAGGCCGATCTCGCGCTTTTCTTCTATGCTGGACACGGTCTGCAGGTGCATGGCGAAAACTATCTTGTGCCCGTCGATGCCGAGCTCGGGTCGCATCTCGATCTCGATTTCGAGACTTTTCCAGCCAACCTGATCCTGAATGCAATGGAAGATGCGACGGATATCAATCTGGTCTTCCTGGATGCCTGCCGCAACAACCCTTTCACCAGAAACCTTGCACGGTCGATGGGCACACGGTCTGCAGCTGTTGGGCGTGGCCTTGCCAAGATTGGATCAGGTGTCGGCTCCCTCATTTCCTTTGCCACCCAACCCGGAAATGTCGCGCTGGACGGTGACGGAGAGAACAGCCCGTTCACTTCCGCGCTGGTCAAACATCTCGGCACTCCCGGGCAGGACATCACCCGAGACCTCGTGCTGGTTCGCCGGGACGTTTTGACGGCAACCAAGGGCGAACAGGTTCCATGGGAAAACTCCTCGCTTACCGGCGAGGTCATCTTGAGAGAAAAGAGCCCAGAGCCGGAGACGCCCAAGATCAATCCCCAGATCGAGCTGACCTACTGGGACACTATCAAGAACGGTCAAACGGCGGATTATTTTGAAACCTATCTGAAGCGTTATCCGGACGGTCAATTCGCAGACCTTGCCAAATTGCGCATTCAGGAAATCAAGACGGCAGGGGAAAGAAACCGGATAAACCGCCAGCGCCAGGACACGGCCGCGGAAATCGCCTATTGGCAATCGATCCAGACAACACAGCGTCCGGAGATGCTCGAAAGCTACCTCACCCGATATCCGGGCGGGATCTACACGGATCTGGCCCGATTGAAACTCGACGCATTGAAGCAAACGATCTCAGAGGACAAGAAGAAGGGTCAGCCGGAGACCTCGATTGCGCTCAATACACCCTCCGGCACGGCTGCGCCAGCCGCCGAGACAGGCACAGAACAGCAGCTTGCCAGTCTGACGCCCGACCCCACAAGCGCAGATTCACTGGCGCCGGCAGTGGCTGCGGTTGACGAAACGCAACCGGCGCTGACCGAAAAGGAACTCGCAAGAGCCATGCAATCTGAACTCAATCGGCTTGGCTGCTCGGTTGGCGGTGTGGATGGCGTTTGGGGTAAGCGGAGCAGAAACGCGCTGAAAATCTACGCCAAAGAGACGAAGATCGAGCTGGCCTCTCTGGATCCCAGCCCCGCCATCCTTGACGGTCTCAAACAGTCGACCGGACGTATCTGTCCGTTGACCTGTAGCCGCAATCAGGAACTGAAGAACGGCAAATGCGTAGCAATCAAGCGAGAGACTCCACCGGGCAGCGGCACAAACACGCAAAAGGCCACACAATCCGCAGGCAATTGTCCGTCCAATCCGACGGCCTATGGCAACAAGATCATCGGCAGGGTGCCGACACTGGGACGACCGACCCTGTCTCATCCCTGCGGCAGGAAACTGACTTGCTGGGGTTCGAAGTCAAGCTGGAACCTGACCTGCAAATGGATCTGAGCCGTTCTCTCCGGCATTCTTAAGCCGCATGGCAGCTCAATGCCTGTAGAGCGACCGCTGTTGCCTCACGCAGCAGCCGTCACCTGCAATCCGCTGTTCTTCAGCAGCAGCCGCGCCTCCAGGCGGGCGACGTCAATGGCGAAGCGGCGCAGGAAGGCAACGACGTCTTCATCCGCTCCCAGCGCGCCATCCTGCATCTCGGCCAGCAGCGTTTCGGTGAGCATGCGCGCTTCATCCAGCGGCAGGTCATAGGTGAAATCCGCGTCGGCCTGACGGGCGATGTCGATGGCCAGCAGAAAGGCCTGGTGGGCGCGTAGCGGCAGGCCGGCTTTTCTGAGGATGGCCTGAAGCGCCGACCGGCGCACGCTCACCAGCAGCTTGCACAGACGGGGCAGCGGCACACCACCAAGATTGGCCAGCGAGGCTGCAAAGAACCGCAGGCGGCCGCAGCAGACGGCGCGCAGCAACAGCCTTGTGGTCAGTTTGCCGCTCTCGCGCAGATGCTCGACAAAATCCGGCAGATCCTCGGCGCCGGCTTCCAGCGCCAGACGCAGAACAACCTTGTCCTCCGCGTCGCTCAGAAAGGTTGCTCGCTGGTGTTCCGGCACCCGCTCCAGCACGATTGGGTGGTCATCCAGGTTTTGCGCCAGCCGCATCAGCAGCTGAAAGCGCATGGCAAGGGGCAGGTCGCGGGTTTTCAGCAGCTGGTCGCAAAGGTCCGGACGGTCCTCGAACCGCTGAGCCAGGCGCAGAAGCGAGGACTGCAACACTTTCGCAGATCGATTTTCCAGCAGCACCCGACAGGCAGCCTCACAACCGACTTCACAGATTGCCGCACAAATGGAGGCCGGCAGACTGTCCCGTGCGGCGATAGCGCACTGAGCATCATCACTGCCCTCAGCCAACAGGTCGACCAGTTCGGCTTCCGTCAAGATCGGTGACCGGGTCAGGATCGGCAAGGCAACCTCGTCGACGTCATGGGCAAGACACCTGATGACATGGCCGGGAGAATGCGGGCTCGAAGCGAGCACATTTGCAATCGCCTTGCGCACAGGGCGACTCGGATCGTCGAGAAGAATCGTCAGGGCTGCGGCCATGCTGGTCCGTTCCTGGCTGCCCGGGTCGGCGGCCAAATACCGTTCCGCAAACTCCTGTGCGGCCTGTATGTCCAAGGTGCGCTCATCATCGTCGCTGGCGTGCAGAATGTCGTGTTGGGTCATGGCGGTAAAACGATCTTCCCATATGTGCAGGTTAATCCTGACATCAAAGGCTTAACGATCGGTTCACCATAATTTTGCCAAGGTTCAGAAAGCGCTGCCGGCTTATGCTGGCGGCAGCAATTCCCGTTGTTCCTCTTCGGCCTTCAGCCGCAAGAATCGGGTCAGATCCAGAGGGCCGCCCTGATTGGCCAGTGCCAGTTCCTGGGCCTGCACCTGACTGGAAGCCCCGGAAAGCGCACTGTAGAGAGCTGCTTCCTCGACCGCCGCAAAGGCTGATGCAAATCGCGGATTGACATCGGCCTGGGAAGACCCCTGGTCATTGCGGAAAAGGGCTTCAAACGGGTTGGCGGTTTCCGTTGCCTGGAAGGCAGACAGAACACGTGTGGTGGCGTCGAAATCCGTACCCTCAATGGACGCTTCCCGAGGGTTCTGAGGTGTTGGCCGAGTGGCCGCTGCCACAACGGTTTCCTCAAGGAAGGTCGCGCCAGGTGTCGTTTCGACAGGTTTGCCCGGGCGCGCGTCGGGTATCGGGACCTTGGCCACAGCCAGTTCCAGAGGAGTGTCTTCCGGCAATTGCGGGACCGCAGGCTCGGCAGCTGCGACCTGCACAGGCGGCTGCGGCTTGGACCGCATCGCAAAGGCCGCGGCAGGGTCACCGGCAAGATGATCGAAGTTTTGCGGGGCGACCGGAGCGCCACGCACGGGCTTGGCATTCGGCAGTGTCGCGACCTGAAGCAATTCTCCGGACGTGCGCAGGTCTTTCTTGCCGCTGGCCTGGGCAATCATGGTCACCGCGTCATGTTTGGACACGATAACTTCGTAGACTTCCTGCATCGACCGAGCCTTGCCATTGCGCTCATAGAAGATGGGCTTGTTGGCACGAGCCTGCGCGGAAAACATCTTGTCCGCGCGCATGTCCGGATTGGCGTTGGTGGCGTCGATCAGCCTGCTGGCACCATGGGCCCCCAGGAAATGCGCCATGTAGAGTTCACCGTCGGTCGGCTCCCGGCCGATCTTGCGCTCCAGATACTGGGCATTTTTCTGTGTCAGCGCCCCTGCCATGGTCGACGAGATTTCCGGATCCTTGCGCAGGTCCAGTATCTCGCGCCGCATTTGTGGGTCGCTCACATAATATTTGCCGCTCTTGGCCCGCTTGATGTGGTCGGAGTATTTGTCCAGCCCGTGTTTCGGCCCGGCTTCCTTCATTGTTTCCAGCCAGGTGGATTCAATGAACTGGAACAGCCCTGTTGCACTGGACGTCTTTGCTTTGGCAGACGGGTTGAATGATGACTCCCGTGCGGCCGTCTTCACCAGGTAGTCAAAAGACGTACCCGTTGAAGTACTCGCAGACTGAAACGCAAGCTCGATCCGAGACGCGACCGAGGCAGTATCAGCAACCCGCATGGCGCTTTCTCCTCGACGGAACTAAGTTATTACTTCGTTAACTTTCACGCCCAAATGGTTAACAAAACCTTAACAACACACAGGAGGCGCTTATAGAGGTCTCAAGCTGAGTTCTTTTTTGTTTCAGCCTGGGCAGATCTACTAATGGATGGATCCGGCAGTGTGGACATCAAGAGAAATCCGGACCTTTTCTTGGGAAAAACGCGCCAAGAAAAATCTGCAAAGCAACGGCTTCTTAACCGGCTGAAAGCGAGTCGGCAACCGTTTCATGAAAAAAGGCGCCGACTCGGCCGGCGCCCTGGGATGTTGGCGGTCAGACACCGCGTGCAGGCCGACTAGACCTTGGGCCGCCCCATCTGGAAAACTTCACCGACAGCGGCATAATCCATGTAGCCGAGCCGCGACAAAGGCTTGTAGCGCGTCACATCGACAAGACCGTCAACGAGGACGCTGTCATCGATGTGAATGCCGACAACCTGCCCGAACACCACATAACTGTCCGTTTCTGTGCCATCCAGGCCCGTCATACGAAGCGTCTGCAGGTGTCTGCATTCCAGCGCGGTGACCGCATGTGCGACCCGCGGCGCCTTTACCAGCCGGGACGGCGCCATATCCAGTCCGGACAGGTCGAATTCGGAGGTGCCATGCGGAACAGCGGCCGAGCTCTGGTTCATCTGGTCCTTCAGATCAAGGCTGACCATGTTGCAGACAAATTCACCCGTTGCATCCACATTGCCGACACTGTCCTTGTAGCCGGAGGAGGAAAACATCACGATCGGTGGTGTGTCGCAAACGGCATTGAAGAAACTGTAGGGGGCGAGATTGGGTTTGCCTTCCTGATCCAGCGAAGAGATCCAGCCGATGGGTCGCGGCGCGACAATGGCCTTGAACGGATTGTGCGGCAGGCCGTGGTCGTTTTTCTCGGTTTCGTAGAACATGTGTCAGTCAGTCTCGGTCCAGTTGGAAATCAGGTCGTCTAGGTCGGGACGCGGCCTTTCGACCGGTGGCTGCGTGGCAGTCCCGATTTGAATGAAGCCGGCAAATCGTTCACCCGGGCGCGCTCCCAGATAGGCAGCGGCCTGTTCATCGAAAGTGTACCATTCGGTCAGCCATTGTGACGCGTAGCCCGCAGCAGCAGCGGCGGTCACAAGGTTCATGCAGACCGCGCCTGCGGAGAGCTGCTGTTCCCAGACCGGAATTTTGGGGTGCTCAGCCGCCTTGCTGACCACACCGATAATCAGGGGCGCACGTGTGAACCGGGTCAGTTCCTTGTTTTTCTGATCGTCATCCAGCGGCCCGTTGAGCGCACCATATCTCTGTGCCAGCCAGGCCCCTATCTTCCGGCCGTCGTCAGGCCTGAAAAGGATAAAACGCCAGGGTGCCAGTTTGCCATGATCGGGCACGCGCGCGGCGATCGTCAGAAGATCCCTGACCTGATCTTCCTCCGGGCCTGGTTCCGACATGGTAATGGCAGGGTGAGAGCGGCGCTTCCGCAAGAACGCCAGGGTGTCCGGTGAACCGGTCTTGAAATCCGACATGAATGTCCTGTCCCGCCTGTTGTGTTATGATCCACGTAATTCATTGACCGTAATTGTCAACTTTGATGACTGGGTCTTGAATTTGCCCGAATTTCAGGGCCTTTAGGCAGGCTTGGAGCGCCTTTGGGGTTTGCGACTCAAATCACTGGTTATATTTCTCGAGCCATAATGATAATGAAGTGGGCATGTTGAAGACCGCAACCGTATCAGCCCTGTCCCAATGGACACGCACCGCCAAGAATGGCGCCATTGGCGCGCTGATCTGCGCCATGCTCCTGATGGGCTTTGCAAGCTCACCCTTTGCACAAGATGCCGAGTTGCCGCCGGTTCCGGCTGTAAAACCGGACCCGAAAGCGCCGCCCACCATTTCCGACTCGCCAATCGTCAACCTGCTCGACCGTGAGCCGGAACCGCTTTTTTCCGACATCGTGGTGGAGTCCCCCTATGCACCGACCTCATTCAAGGCGACAGGGGTCAAGGGCGGTCTGCACCAGGGCGCGCTCTATCTCATGGCCAAGTTGACGGCGGACAGCCCTCCCCTCAATGACGACCTGATCTGGCGGATCTATTCCGAAACCACCAATGCCGATGGCCGGTTGCAGCTGGTCGCCACCTCCCGAGGCGGGGATGCCGAGTTCCGGCTCGACCCGGGTGCCTATCTGATCCATACCGCTTACGGCTTTGCGCAGGCCACCAACCGCATCGTCATCGGCAAGGAAGTCCAGTCGAAGATGGTCACGCTCAATGCCGGCGGCATCAAGTTCGGCGCGGCGCTCAAGGATGGCGACCCGCTCGACAGCAAACCTGTTTCCTTCGACATTTTCGGCATGGAATTCAACCAGCGCGGCGAACGCAACGTGATCGCCAGGAACGTGAAGCCCGGATCCATAGTCCGCCTTAGCGCCGATACCTATCACGTTGTCAGCCGCTATGGCGCCGTCAACGCCGTGGTCCGCGCCGATATTCAGGTCCTGCCGGGCAAACTGACCGAAGCCACGATTTTCCACAAGGCTGCCGATATCACGCTCAAGCTGGTCAATGAACGCGGCGGCGAAGCCATCGCCAATACCACATGGTCCGTCCTGAGCCCGGGTGGTGATGTCGTGGTCGAGGCAACCGGTGCCTTTCCGGATTTCGTCCTTGCCGAGGGTGAATATGAGGCGCTCGCGCGAAACAACGGCAAGACCTACCTGCACACGTTCCAGGTTGATCCGGGCAACGACCGGGAAGTCGAAGTGGTCACCTCAATCAGTGAACTGTCAGGTCAACAAACGACCGCAAACAACTGATTTCGCAGATTTAAAGACCCGCGCCTACCATCAATTCATTTCATCCCGTCGTCTCATGGCTTGACCATGGGACCCGACGCATTGCGACTGCCCAAGGCAAGGTTTCAGCAAACGGCTGAGGCCGCAGTCTGGTTTGCCGGATCAAGCCCGGCAGTGAAACTGGAAAAGAGACAATTGGATCTCGGCTAGCGACCGGCAATCAGGTGTCACCCTCGCCAACGCAGCAACTTCCGCTTCGCGTCGTCCGCAAGCATCGTCAAAATGGTCTGTTCAGCCGCGACGGCTCAGCAGCCGTTTCTTGGCATTTGCAGGTGCCATTTCCATCACCTTGGTCTGCAGGAAGTCCATGATTTCCTTCTGGTCCCGAAAGCCCGACAGGGTTTCGAACGGGATCGGATTTCCGGCACGGGCGGTGATGACGGAACCAAGAATGCGCCGGAACTCCCGAACCAGCAACGACAGGCGCAAGGTCAGTGAATACTTGCTGACCAGATGGAACAGCCAGGAGTTCTGGCCGTCAAAATAGAGCGGCAGAACGGTTGCCTTGGAAGAGCGGATCATCTTGGCGGTGAAGGTCTTCCAGGGCAACTCTTCCGCGCGCCCGAAAGGCTTGGCAGCCGTTGCGACCCCGCCACCGGGAAACACGATGATGGTCGTTCCTTCCTCAAGCAGGCGCAGGGCCTCCTTGCGGGTTGCCATGTTGGTCTTGAGCGCTTCCTTGGTTTCCTCAAAATCAACCGGCAGCGAGAACGGACGGACTTCGGGAACCTTCAACAGTTCGTTGTTGATGAGGATCTTGAACGGGCGGCCGAGTTTTTCAGCCAGGGCCAGGACTGCAAGACCGTCGCCAATGCCGTAGGGGTGATTGGCAATCAGCACCAGCGGACCTTGCGGCAGGTTTTTCGGCGGCCACTCACCGTCTTCCACGGCGACATTCAGATTGATCAGGCCGAGCAGGTCGCTCCAGATATAATCGGACGTGCCGACCATCGTCTCTTTCCAGACCTCGTAGATGTCGACCAGCTTGCGGCGGCCCGACATGCCTTCAATGGCACGAATGGTCCACCGCTTCAGCGGTGGATGGTCCGGATTGGCGTAACTGAATTCAGCGTAATCCACGGCGATCGTCTGACCCTGAGAAGTTTCTGGCAAATTTGGAACCCATTACCAGAACTTCTGTTTCACGAATGTGACAACGCATTGCCCATCACCAAGGGGGTATGCCCCAAGGGAAGGGCAATGCGCAACCTGTCAGTTTTCTCCTAAATCGGAGGTAACCAGGTTATTTCAAGTCCGGCGGGGTCGCTTCCTCGACAAAAGCTGCCACGGCTTCGTCCAGCCCAAAGGATTTCTGGTCCTTGGAGCCGAGCCGGCGAACGTTGACGGTTCGCTCTTCAGCTTCCCGCATGCCGCAAACGATGATCACCGGGACTTTGGCCAGCGAATGCTCGCGGACCTTGTAGTTGATCTTCTCGTTTCGGAAGTCGGTTTCCACCTTGAGGCCCTGGGCCTTCAACATGTCGGCGACTTCCTGCCCGTAGGCATCGGCTTCAGAGGTGATCGTCGCCACGACGATCTGCAACGGCGCGAACCACAGCGGGAAGTGACCGGCATAGTTCTCGATCAGGATACCGAGGAACCGTTCCATCGAGCCGCAAATGGCCCGGTGGATCATCACCGGCGTCTTCTTCTCGCCGTTGTTGTCGACGTAGAAAGCGCCAAACCGCTCCGGCAGGTTGAAGTCCACCTGTGTGGTGCCACATTGCCATTCACGGCCAATGGCATCACGCAGGGTATATTCGAACTTCGGACCATAGAAGGCCCCCTCGCCCGGCAGGATATCGGTTTTCACACGGCCTTCGGATTCCGCCTCGATCTTCTTGAGAACGTCGGCCATCACCTCTTCGGCATGATCCCAGGCTTCGTCGGAACCGACCCGCTTTTCCGGCCGGGTCGACAGTTTGACGACGATCTCGTCAAAGCCGAAATCCTTGTAGACCGAGAGGATCAGTTCATTGATCTTCATGCACTCGTCGGCCATCTGCTCTTCGGTGCAGAAGACATGGGCATCGTCCTGGGTGAAGCCGCGCACACGCATCAACCCGTGCAGGGCGCCCGACGGCTCATAGCGATGCACCACGCCGAACTCCGCCATGCGCAGCGGCAGGTCGCGGTAACTCTTCAGGCCATGCTTGAAGATCTGCACGTGGCCCGGACAGTTCATCGGCTTCAGGGCGTAAACCCGGTCGTCTTCACTTTCCGGATCGGCACACTGCACGGAGAACATGTTCTCCTTGTACCAGCCCCAGTGCCCGGAGGTCTCCCAAAGCGAGGTATGCAGGACTTGCGGCGCGTTGACTTCCTTGTAGTCCTCCTTCAACACCCGTCGCTTGTAGGCGATCAGGCTCTGGAACATATCCCAGCCCTTGGGGTGCCAGAAGACGACGCCGGGCCCCTCTTCCTGGAAATGGAACAGGTCCATCTCCCGGCCGAGTTTGCGGTGGTCGCGCTTTTCAGCTTCCTCCAGCATGTGAAGGTAGCCCTTCAGCTCCTTCTCATTGTGCCAGGCGGTCGCATAGATACGGGACAGCATTTCGTTGTTGGAATCGCCACGCCAATAGGCACCGGCCACCTTCATAAGCTTGAAGGCGTCGCCGATCTGCTTGGTGGAGACCATATGCGGTCCGCGGCAGAGATCCAGCCACTGGCCCTGCTTGTA
Organism: Roseibium sp.; assembly: GCF_965233565.1. Taxonomy (GTDB): domain Bacteria; phylum Pseudomonadota; class Alphaproteobacteria; order Rhizobiales; family Stappiaceae; genus Roseibium. The sequence continues at coordinate 610,586 of NZ_OZ247494.1, forward strand.
GATCTTGATGTCCTGGTCTTCCGGAATCGCATCAACCAGCTCGACCTTGTAGTGCTCGCCCTTGGCGGCAAAATAGGTCTTGGCTTCCTCGCGGGTCCAGACTTCCTTGGTGAACTGGGCGGCACGCGCAATGATCTCGCGCATCTTCTTCTCGATCACCGGCAGGTCGTCCGGATGGAACGGCCAGTCGTCACCGCTGTCCGGATGAACCCGCTTGAAATCGTAATAAAAGCCGTTTTCGATCACCGGACCGATGGTCACCTGGGTGCCCGGCCACAGTTCCTGCACGGCTTCGGCCATCACATGGGCCGCATCGTGGCGGATCAGTTCCAGGGCACGCGGATCGTCGCGGGTAACGATCTCGAGCTTGTGGTTTGCGGTGATCGGATCGCTGAGATCCTTCAGTTCTCCGTCAAGGGTCATCGCAACGGCCTTCTTGGCCAGCGATTTGGAAATGCCCTCGGCAACGGCAAGACCGGTGGTGCCCTGCTCGTACTCGCGCACGGAATTATCGGGGAAAGTCAGCTGAATCATAGTCATGTCTCCTGCTCACTCCTGCAGACAAGGCAGGTAAGCTTTTCAAAGGTTCGGGAACGCTGGGTGGCATACGGGATTCAGACTGATCCGGCAAGCTTTACCCGGGCTTTCCGCTCGTTTTCAGCGCAAGTGTGTTGATTATGCGTCTGCGCCGAAAGCCCCGGCGCGAGGTTTCAATCGTCTTCCGTTACCACCAGAGGCGGCGGCCGTCTCTGGATTGGCTGCGATTTCACGATAGCGGTGCTGGTCTCCGCCTTGTCGGAGATCTTGTCCAGGATACCGTCCAGCAGTTCAATCGACGGCACTGCCAGGCGGGCGATGAAACAGTCTTCGCCGGTGACCTTGTCGCACTCACAAAACTCCGGGATGTCCTGGATCAATTGCCGGACGATGTGGAGTTTGCCCGGCAGCGGCCGGATGCGCACGATCGCCTGCAGGCTGTATCCAAGCGCCTTGGGATCGATATCCGCCGTGAAGCCGCGGATGACGCCCCTTTCCTGCAGCCGCCGGATGCGCTCGGACACTCCCGGGGAGGAAAGTCCGGCTTGGGTCGCCAGCTCCTTCAGCGACATCCGTGCGTCCCTGATCAGGGCTTCGATAATTTTCTGATCCGTTGCATCCAGTTTCATATTTTCAACTCTGCCGTCTCGACACCTTCCAAAATAAACCAAAAGCCAAAAACAACCTAATTCTGAGTGTAGAGCCCTGCCCGCGACTTTGTCAGACTTGCCTCAACTTAAAGCAAACGGAGGCTCACATGGACAGAACTCTTCGCGGCGCCGCCGAAATGACGACGGCAATGGCAATCCTCGGTACCATCGGCCTCTTCGCGGTGCTTTCGGGCCAGCCTGCGATCGATGTCGTTTTCTGGCGCTGCGCCTTCGGGGCGCTGACGCTCCTGATCATCTGCGCTGCGATGGGACTGTTCCGGAAGCAGATCACCTGGAAACAGCTTCTCGTCGCCGCGATAGGCGGTGTTGCCATTGTCGTCAACTGGGCCATGATCTTCAGCGCGATTGGCCAGATCTCCATCAGCGTCGCGACAGCGGTCTACAACATTCAGCCCTTCATTCTCGTCGGGTTCGGTGCCCTCTTTCTGGGCGAAAGGATCACCGCCAACAAGCTTGGCTGGCTGGCCATTGCCTTTGCTGGTGTGGTTGTCATCGTCCTGTCCAAGCCCGAAGCAGCCAGTTACGCAAGTTCCAATCTCGCGCTTGGAATTCTGCTCGCGATTGGTGCGGCCTTCTTCTGGGCGGTCGCGGCCCTGCTCACCAAGAAGCTCTCCGGCACACCACCGCAGCTGATCGCCCTGGTCCAGGTCTGTGTCGGCATCCTGATGCTGGCACCGTTTGTCAGCTGGAACGCGCTGCCGGAAGGCACAATCGCCTGGAGTTCGCTGATCACGCTCGGCGCGGTCCATACCGGGATCATGTATATCGTCATGTACAGTGCGGTTCAGAAACTGCCAACCTACCTGCAAGGCGCGTTTTCGTTCATCAACCCGGTCGTCGCCTTCCTGGTCGACTACGCCGTCTTTGGCTACAAGCTCCAATTGCCGCAACTGGGCGGCGCGGCCGCAATCCTTGTGGCCGCCATGGGAATGACCTTTGGCTGGCAGCTGATCCGCAGCCGTAAATCGGAAGCCTGCGCGTCCTGACTGGAAATTGAAGACCGGGGCTGATGCGCGGCCTGGTCCTCAGAAATTCAATCGCGCTTCACAAACAGATATCCACGTTTCGCGAGGACAGGCACCCAGTTCGCCGAATGGTCATCAAGAACGTTCTGAAAGCCGGCAATGTTCGATTTTTCATCGGCAATCAGCAACCAGCCACCAGCCTTCACCGCAGGAAGAAGGCGTTTAAGAAGGTCAAGTCGAACAGGCTCATCCAGCATATGCAGCGTCCTGTCGATCAGCACGATGTCGAAGTCTTCTTCCGGTGCATAGTGCTCCAGATCAGCGACAACACCTCTGATCGGCAGATTTTCCCGCACGGCGTCGGCACCTAGTTGCTCGATACCGCTTGAAGACAGATCGACCCCTGTCACCGAGTGTCCGAGACGGGCGATGAAAAGCGCGTCTCGTCCTTGCCCGCACCCGACATCCAGAACAGAAAGTCCCGACGCATCCAGTCGATTGAAGAAGTCCACAAATGCCTGCGTGGGCTCTCCAAGGGCGTGGGGTGTTTCTCGATAAAGCAGTTCGTAATCGTAGGCCATCCCGCACCGATAGAAGGCGACAAACAGGCTCGTCAAGGCGAACCCCGCACCACCCTGCGATCTCAACAAGATCTGTCCGGCCGCCTAATCCAACCGGTGCTCTTCTGGAATGTGCGCTCCTGTCCAGCGACCATAGCGCCAGGGCAGAAACCAGCGGGCTTTGTCCGGCAGTTTCTCCGGAACCGGGTCAAAGCCAGAGGCCCCCAACGGGTTGCATCTGAGGATCCGGGACAGGCCAATCCAGCCGCCCGCCCAGAAGCCGAACCTGCGGATGGCCTGCTCGGTATAGTCGGAACAGGTCGGCGCATACCGGCACCCTCGCCCCATAACCAGCGACAGGGAATGGCGATAGAGCCAGATCAGGCCAATGGCCAGCCGGCCAGGTACCGAAAGAGATCTACCGCCGGGGTGCGGTCTGGTATTCGGGGAGCACATGACGCAGCAGCATCTCGTCGCACCGGTCAGGCGACCGCGCTGTCTTCCGTGGCGCGCGCCTCGATCTGGTCGAGCGCATCGACGACCGCATCAAAGGTCAGCAGGGTCGACGCATGCCGCGCCTTGTATTCGCGCACGGGTTCCAGAAACTTCAGATCCGCAAACCGGCCCTGGGGAGTTTCACCGCCCTCTTTCAACATGGCGCGCATGCTTTTTTGGACCTCACGCAGTTCGGCCGCGCTGGCACCAACGATATTTTGCGCCATGATCGACGACGACGCCTGCCCGAGGGCGCACGCTTTGACGTCATGAGCGAAGTCGGACACCACACCGTCCTTCATGGAAAGATCCACGATGACCGTTGATCCACAAAGTTTCGAATGGGCCTTTGCAGTAGCGTCGGGATGATCAAGCCGGCCGATCCGCGGGATATTTCCCGCAAATTCCAGGATCTTGGCGTTATAGATGTCGTCGAGCATAACTCGCCTCTTCGTGAATGCCTGTGATGCGCGACACATTGATGGCGCATAGCTTTTCTATATATAGATCAGACGCCACGGCAATTTCGCAAGGGGCAGAGTGGTCGCAGTTGGTCATATCGGGTGCCGCAATGGCGCTTGAAACCGGCTTCTCCCTCTCAGAAACTGTGCGTTCGCATTTTGTGTGGAGTATGATACACGTCCGCGGCCCAAATGCCCGGGTATCCTGATCTGTGCACAGGCGAGCGCCGTATGACGAGTGACAAGGGTAAAGTTGCGAGGATCCCAATGGACGCAGTCCTGAAGCCGGTTGAAAAATCCTTCGAAAGAAAGACACCGGACCAGTTGCATCGGCCGAGCCGTGAAGAAGCGGAAGCGGCGGTGCGTACGATTCTTGCCTGGACCGGCGACGATCCGGACCGCGAGGGCCTGCTCGACACGCCCAAGCGCGTGGTCAAGGCCATCAGCCAGCTCTATAGCGGCTATTTCGAAGATCCGGCCGAACATCTGGCGCGCACCTTCGAAGATGTCGGAGGCTACCAGGACATCGTGCTGGTGCGCGGCATTCCGTTCCATTCCCATTGCGAACACCACATGCTGCCTTTTATCGGCGAGGCCCACATCGCCTATTATCCGGCGGAAGGTGTGGTTGGCCTCTCCAAGCTCGCCCGCGTCGTCGACATTTACGCCAAGCGCCTGCAGACGCAGGAAAACTTGACGGCGCAGATCGCATCGGTCATTGACGATGCTCTGGCACCGCGCGGCCTTGCCGTGATGCTCGAAGCGGAACATCAGTGCATGACCATGCGCGGCGTCCAGAAACCGGGGGTCTCCACGATCACCACTCAATTTACCGGCGTGTTCCAGGACGACCCGGCCGAGCAGGCCAAGTTTATGTCCCTGGTGCGTGGCAAGGGTCTCTAACCTTCTTCCCTTGCCTGACTTCATTCTGGCAAGGGCTCCTGAAAATGTCCCAAATTGAACTCTCCGAACGCGGCGACAAGAAGACTGTCGAAGACGGCGAACTGCTGATGCCGAAATTTGACGGCGACGGTCTGATCGTCGCCGTTGTCACGGAAGTGTCCTCTGCAGAAGTGCTGATGGTCGGCTACATGAATGCCGAAGCCCTCAAGCGCACGATCGAAACCGGCGAGGCCTGGTACTGGAGCCGCTCGCGCAAGGGGTACTGGAAGAAGGGCGAAACCTCCGGCCAGATCCAGCAGGTTCATGAAATTCTGACTGACTGCGATCAGGACGCCCTTGTGCTCAAGGTGTCCGTGGCGGGCAATGGCGCCACGTGCCACGTCGGCTACCGATCCTGTTTTTTCAGAAAGGTCGTAAAGCCGGAAGACGGCGCAGTGCGTCTGGAGCGCGTCGAAGCGGAAAAGGTCTACGACCCGGCCGACGTCTACGGCAAGCCCTGATACAGCTCCCGCCCACCAATTCGGTAGAATTCGTCCCGGCGTGACAAAAGTTCCGTCAAAAGGGGCGAAAACTTCTCCTGAAAACCTCGCTCCAAATCTGTCCGGGATTGAGAGCTTCCGCGGATTGCATAACTGATGTGCCACGTGCAACCGGCCACAAATCCTGGCTGCGAGCGGCCTGGTCTCAGCCTGCATCCCTGAACTGTGAGGCGACGCCTCCCCCCTTTAAAAAAATGCCCAGCTCTACCTGCAGCCTCGGCCCAGACCGAGGTGTGGGCAATCTGTTATACAATTTTATATTGCTTTTTCTCATTATACAATTTTAGGTTGATTTTTGTTGATGAACGCTCGGTTCGGCAACCCCGAATTGCAGCACGGTCATCTCCAGGCTCGCAACGCCCCACCCGGACGGACCGGGAAAAAGGGCAAGGGCAACACTTTCAGAAAAGGGACCACACTCATGACGGACCAGAAATCCGCAAAGCCTGTCTCCGCGGCGGCAACAAAACCCAGCTTCACGAACGAACAGATCGCCCATCAGCTGACCGACAATTTCTGGATCAGGGAAGGAGAGCCCACTCGACACTTCGACATCCCGGTTGGCGGGACCATCACCGTCAATTATGCGGGACTGACGCAAAAGGGTCAGTTCTACGCCCACTACGCCCTGGAACTGTGGTCGGACGTGACCGGCATTCAATTCGTCACCACCCGCGGCCAGGCAGACATCATGTTCGATGACTGGGACAGCGGCGCCTACGCCTATTCAAACCTCAATTCGGACGGAAGCATCGACCAGTCCTTTGTGAATGTCTCGACATCCTGGATTTCCGGAGACGGTTACAATCTGAGCAACTACTCGTTTCAGACATACATTCACGAAATCGGCCACGCGCTCGGACTGGGACACGCCGGCAATTACAACGGCTCCGCCGACTACGGCATCGACAATGACTATGCCAATGACAGCTGGCAGGCGACGGTCATGTCCTATTTCAGCCAAACGGAAAACACCGCGATCGACGCCGATTTTGCCTATGTCGCCACGCCGCAGGTCGCCGATGTCATGGCAATTCGCGCACTCTATGGCAGCTCCGGTGACACGCGGACCTCTGACACCGTTTACGGTGACAACGGCACTGCTGGGTCAATCATGAACCACATCATCGGCAACAGCACGCCGACGACCTATACGATCGTGGATGACGGTGGCATCGACACCCTCAATTTCGCAGACACAGGTCAGGACCAGACCATTGATCTGCGGGAACAGGCCATATCGAGCGTCCGCGGTGTCGATGGCAATCTGATCATCGCCCAGGGGACCCGAATCGAAAACGCCATCTCAGGGTCGGGCAACGACCTGATCGTCGCCAATGATCTTCAAAATATTCTGACAGGGGGCGCAGGCAACGACAGGTTCGTCTTCCATGACGCGGCAAGTCCATCAGCGAACATTGACACAATCACGGACTTTGAAGACGGCAGCGATCTCATCTGTTTTGTCGATGACGATTTGGGGCCTGCACTCAGTTTCGGACTTCTGGACTTCTCCGCAGTCGGCTCGGATGTGAGCATTCAATTCAACGACGACCAGATACTCCTGGAAAATGTCAGCCTCGCGAGCCTGGACGTAAGCGACTTCCTGTTCGTTTAGCGCCGCCAGCAATTTTCCGGTCCCGTTGACGCCCCTTACCGGACCGGAAAGGCCGGCGTCCGTTCTCCCGGACGCCGGCCATTTGATTTCAAGGAGAAAATGCCCGATCACGCAGTCTGCAAAGCAACGCTTGTTTCACAAACGCAAGACAGCTTTTGACATGTAACCGGGCCGTCACCCGGCAAGGTCAGGCCATCGTGATGTAGCTGCGCATCTGCTCGGCTTCGAGCTCGACCTGTGCAATCTTGAACTTGACCACATCACCGATCGAAATCACGCCGGTGAGCTTGCCGTCCTTGACGACCGGCATATGGCGGAAGCGGCCCTGGGTCATTCGTGCCATGACTTCGTTGATGTTGTTCTCTTCCGTGCAGGTGACAACATTCTTGGTCATGATGCCGGACACCGCCAGCTGAAGCGCCGACGGTCCCTGTGTGCCAATGACACGCACGATGTCACGCTCGGAGACAATGCCCTCGATCTCGTTGTCGCCGTTGCAGACGACGACGGCACCAATCTTGTGTTTTGCCAGGGTTTCACAGATTTCGCTAAGCAGCGCGTTGCTTTGCGCGGTAATCGTTTCGTGGCCTTTCCCACTGAGGATTGCGGCTACGGTCATCCAAACACCTCCCATGGCATCTCTGTCCCGCTGAATGCGGAACAAACCCATCATGGCAAAAAAATCTGCTTGCGCAAACCGTTGTGGTGCAAGTCGGATTTGAACTGCTGAGGGACGGAACCCCGGGGGCTGCCGCTACCGTCGGCGCGGCACCGGATCGAACAGCGGAAACAGGGCAAGACCGGCCAGGAAACCGCCGATATGGGCCTGCCAGGCAACACTTGCCGGCGCCCCCGCCCCCGCGCTGCTCGTCAGGCCGATAATAAGATTGAGCCCAAACCAGATGCCGACAAACACCTGTACTTGTCGGTCGCGGAAGCATTTCTGAAGCGACTGTGCCGGCACAAAATAGGCTCGGGGATCGCTTGTTCTGAAGACCCCCAGAGGCCCGCCAAATTCGTAGACGAACCGGATGGCAAGTGCCATGTGTCCGGATACGGCCGCAGATGCGCCGATCATTGGCGAGGGACTGCCCCAGTTGGTCGCCAGATGGGCCAGAGCCCCGCCCACCGCGCACAGGGCCGACAACAGCAGAAACCTGCCTGTTCCGAACCGACGCGCAACGGCCGTCCCGAAGATCGCCATCCAGGCCAGATTGAACATGATATGCGTGACACCGCCGTGCAGCAGGCTGTAACTGACAAAACCCCAGATGCTGGACAGAAGCGCCAGCGGCGACAGATTGAAGAATGCTGCATATTTCTCTGGCCAGAAGGCGAACAGGGCCAGCACCCAACGATCGAGACTTTCGGGTAACAGCAGAGAGCGGACGGCGTGTATCACCACCATCACTCCCCCGAGCCAGAGAATCACATCCGGCAGATTGACCGCACGGGGAGACGGCGGACGCTGAGGTTCCTGCGCCTTCTTGGCTTTTTCGCGCCGGGCGCGCTCTTCGTCAAACCGGTATACGTTCATGAAACCTCAGCCTTGTTGCTCTTCTTTTCTAAGCAAGATCCGGGACAAAACAAGGGCGCCCCATCAGCCAATAGCGTCGATCACGCAGTATGGTGAATGCAAATAGGGCGCTGCCGGTGACAGGACGACGCTCAAAACAAAACGCCGGCTATCTTTCGACAGCCGGCGCCTTGCGATGCCCCCCTATAGTCGGTCGCGTCCCCACGCGCCCGGTATTCGGACATGTGTTCAATTTGGCCGGCGCTTGTTTTCGCGAGACCGGCTCTTGGTGGCCGTTCCTAACGCTCCGCAGCCTTGCCAGCAACAACAGGTTCCTCCCACCCGCCGTCTTCATGAACTAATTATTAAGCTGCCAGCACTTTGTCAGCATAACAAGCTTTACCAAGAATTAACCTTAACATTCCCCCGCAGCTCAAAGTGACGGTGACACAGAGACTTGGCACGCCCCCTGCTTAGTACCGGTCAAATACAAACAGGGAAAAACAAGCGTCCCGTTTTGAAACAGGTTCTGTCTTGAGACGAAACACCGGACGCAGATTGGCAACGAGGCGTAACCAGATGAAACACGGCGTAACGCAGACACTCTATAACTACTGGGACAACCTTCGCGGCGCACGTCCGGCTCCCAATCGCAGCGAAGTCGACCCCGGTGAAATCCGTGGTCTTCTGGGTGACACCTTCATCCTGGAGACCAACGGACCACAGGATGTCCGCTACCGCCTGGCAGGAACCCGCCTGTGCTCAGCACACTGCCGGGAGCTGAAAGGCCGAAACTTCCTGCGAGGCTGGAGCGTCAAGGATCGCGAAGCTCTGGAAAGTCTGATCGCCGCCATCACCGAAGATGCCGCTGCCGCCGTGATCGGCGTCAACGGGCACACGGAACGGGGCCAGATCCTGCAGATGGAGATGCTGCTGGTCCCACTGAATGTTCCAGGTGAAGGCCGCATCCGCATCCTTGGCAGCTGCACGCCCATGGAAAAACCTTACTGGATCGGCCTGCATCCCATTTTGAACCAGACCGTCAGCAGCCTGCGTCTGGTCTGGCCGGATGAACGGCCGTATTTCGTCGACGCGCCGGCAACGACCATCAACCCCATTCTGCCGCGTTTCACCGCAGAAGGACTGACCATGCCGACCCCGCCCCTGCCGAAAGGGGCTGAACGGAAAGTGGGACACCTGACGGTCTATTCCGGCGGCAAGTCCTGACGCGCTGCCTGCCAATCCCTCTTCCAGTCCCGGATCGAGATTCGTTTTGATCCGGGGCTGGTTTGCTCTGCGTCACCTTTCCACAATTCGATGGCGCCTGAACCATCGGCCCCGACCTGCACCATCCCTAGTATTTTTGCCAGTCTGAAGGCAAAACATCCGCACTTATTGAGCCACACGTCATTTTTGTCTGCTCCGAGCCTAGACCTTGACGCCGTAACGGCTACACTCTTACACATCGTTAACCCCAGCTGCCTAAAGTGATCGAGAGACGTCTTTTGAATCGCATCTCAGCCGGGGGAAGTGCGATTTGCGCACGGTTTTGGATAGAACAGGCATGAGCGCCGGATTGGCAACAGCACCAGAAGGAAGCAAATCGCTTCAAGTCACTGATCGCCGGCGACACCAACGGGTTCAGGTGAATATTCTGGGCCGGTTCATGCTTGAGGACCGGCGCGAATACCCTTGTCAGGTGATCGACATGTCACCGGGTGGCATGGCCATGATCACGCCAGTAACCGGCAAGGTTGGCGAACGCGTCATTGCCTATCTTGATCATCTGAGCCGTGTGGAAGGCCGCATATCACGGCTGATAGACGGCGGCTTTGCCGTCGAACTGCGTAACACCGTCCGCAAGCGCGACAAGATCGCCAATGTCCTGACCTGGCTTGCCAACCGTGACGAGCTTAATCTTCCGGAAGACCGGCGCCACGACCGTTTCGTCCCGAAAAACCCGATGACCAAGATGATTCTGCCCGACGGTTCGGAACATGTCTGCCGGATCTTCGACGTGTCCTTGTCAGGGGCGGCAATCGCCACCGATATTGTTCCGGAGATGGGCGACAGGATCACACTCGGCAAAATGACGGCACGCGTGATCCGCCGCATCGAGGGTGGCATTGCAGTTGAGTTTGCTGCGGTTCAGAGCCGGGAACTTCTGGAACTGCACATTTCCGCGCCGGAAGACGACTGATCTATCCTGAAAACTGAAACTTAAAGTGCCGTTCTTGGCGTGACTCTTCTTTTGGGTCACGGGACCATCGCGTCACGCCCGGTTTCCCGTCTGCACATGGTCCGGAATACGGGACTCATCTGGTTTTGAGCCCGAGTGACCGGCAGCAACCCTGTTAATTTTTGCAGGGACACACCAAGCAGGGCTGCGCTTTTTTCAAGAAAAACAACTTTTTTCAACGCGACTTCGCCGCACAAATACACCCAACGTCGTCGTTCCGAGGCGCTCCCCTGACCGCCGGTATCGCTCACCCGAGATGAGGCGCACTCCTCTTTTTGTTTTATGTTCAAGAACTTGTCGGAGAAATAGACAATTTTAGATAAGTCTGAGTCAATGTTTATTCAAACAATACTCAAATTAACATAAAATAATATTAGAATTAAACTCAAATATTCATCTAGTTTTACTTTGAAGATTTTCTTGAAGTAAAAGTCATTCCGGCATCGTTACGTCAGCCTTGGGGAGGGCGTTACGATGAATCTACTTAAATCAACTTTGCTTGCATCAACTCTGGTTTTCACTGCCATTGGATCGGGGACCTCGGCTCATGCCGATCCGGGCCGCTTCATGGACATGCACAAATCGGTGAAGGCACCGGTTGGACACGTCCAGTTCTGCAGAGACAACGGCTGGGCCTGTCCGAATGAACGGTATGAGCCGGTGGTCGTCCGTCTGGACGAAGCCAGGTGGAACGAACTCATTGCCATCAACGCGGAAGTAAACCGCCGCATCCACCCGATGACCGACGCGGATCTGTTCGGCAAGGAAGAACACTGGTCCTACCCGGTCAATGGATATGGCGACTGCGAAGAATATGTCCTTGAAAAGCAACGGGTCCTGATCAAAGCCGGGTGGCCCAAAAGCGCCCTCTTGATCACTGTTGCCAAGGACACCCAGAATTCCGGGCATGCGGTCCTGACGGTGCGTACGGATCACGGCGACATGATCCTCGACAACCAGATCGAGGCCGTTCTGCCCTGGTACTCAACCCCTTACCGCTACATCAAACGTCAGTCCGCGAGCTCACCTGCGAAGTGGACCGGCATTTCAGATACGCGTGTGACCACGGTCAGCAGCGTGTCAAACTGACAATTCGGGATTGGCCGGCACCCCCGGCCAAAAGGACGATCCGGTCGCGTCCCCACCCTCCCCATCCCTACCACGACCGGATCCAGGGAACCGGCCCGCCCCCCGCAGGCCGGTTCCCGTTTTTTTCAGATCATGGATATGAGGGAGCTGACCCTGCGATGCCGGTCAGACGGCCTTGAGACCGGCCTTGAACCTGCGCCAGTTACGCACATAACCGTCGGCCGAATTGGCAATGCTCATGGCGATCTCGTCCGGCAAGGTTTTTACCACTTTGCCAGGAACGCCGACCACCAGCGAATTGTCTGGAATTTCCTTGCCTTCCGCGATCAGCGCATTGGCGCCGATGATGCAATTGGAGCCGATGACGGCTCCATTGAGCACCGTTGCGCCCATCCCGATCAGGCTGTTGTCCTTGATGGCGCACCCGTGAAGGATGGCCTTGTGGCCGATGGTGCAGTTGTCACCGATGGTCAGCGGATAGCCCATATCCGTATGGAACACACAGCCATCCTGCACATTGGAACGCGCGCCGACGGAGATCGTTTCATTGTCCCCCCGCAACACGGCGCCGAACCAGACGCTGGCCGCCTCTTTTAGAACCACGTCGCCAATCAGCGTCGCGTTTGGGGCAACCCAATAGTCTCCGGTATCCGGGAAAGCGGGGGTTCGGCCATCAAGAGCGTAGATCGGCATGACGGATCAGCCGTAGCCGACTATGACAAGAGCCACATTCATCACCATCACGCCGGAGCACATGCTCCACATGCCCGCGATCGTGGAAGAGGCAACCAGCCAGCCGAGCGGCCGCTTTTCAATCCGGCGACCCCGAATGGCATTGCGCATGATGATGAAAGGACCGGCAAAGACGCAGAGGAAGATGCCTGCAAGAAACGCCAGCAAACCCTCGCCAGCGAGGCTGAACTTGGGCGGCTCGTGGGTCACCAGCTGGTAGAGGCTGCCCAGAACGCCGGCGGCGACAAAGCCCGCACAGGCAATGTATCCAACGATTAGAAGATTGAACAGCACGCCCGTTAACCCCTTGTTAACTCTTTCCCTTGGAAAGTGATTAAGAATTCCTAAAGGGTCAAGAGCAAAGACTGTGCCGGAAAGGCAAATGGGCGAAAATCCAGACATTCTGCCGGTTTCCGCGGATACCACGACTTCTCCACTCGGGACATCTGTGCCGATATTGGACATGCCGTGCCAAAAGGGGGCGGTCCTGAATGGGACGGCGGAACAATGATCCCCGTCACGCTGCCGGAACCCAGCAAATTCCAACCGCGCTTTTTCAATTTGCTGTTTTTGGCACTCTTCATTCTCGGCACTGCGCATTTGGCACAGAAGACGCTGAAATTTACTGGAACCTGGGCTCCCTCTTCCCCTGCTCAGATGGCGGAACCGGTCACGGTTTCGATCGGCCCGGCGCATTTTCGCCTGACCGGAGATCTGGTTGCGCCCGGCCACCAACGGTCGCTGTCACGGTCTGAGGTAACCCGCCTGAGCGCACTGCGACTAATTCTGCAGTGGCCAGGCCTCACGGCTGAAGAGGGGCAACTTGACAGGACGGACCAGGGACTCATCGTGATCGACCTGGACAGCAATCCGGGACGGGAGAGCTTGAGGGCACGTCTCGAACCCTTTTTCAGGCGCCTTGCCAGAGGCGGAGAACTGACAGGCCCGGCCGGATTGAAAATCCTCAATCTGTCGTCCCGGGGTGCCCCGGTGACCGATCTTGTTGCTTTTGATCCTGCAAGGCAGGACGGGTTCATTGCAAGGTGCCGGCTCGAAGCACCAACCCAATCCGCCCGGTGTCATCGCGCGCTCAGGCTCGAGGCCGGTCTGGAACTCAGGTACCGGTTCGATCAGTCCCTGTTGCCGGACTGGCGCCGGCTGGACCGAGACATCCTCAAGCGAGTTTCGGACTTGCGCATCGCGATAAATTGACTTCGCCGAACGAGTTTCCCACCTGCAAGTCAATAGTGAAAAAAAGGCGGCCTCCTGGGAGACCGCCTAACACATCCAATTGATCAAACCGCGCCGTTCAGACGTCTTCCAGGTCGATTTCCAGGATCGCCATCTGGAAATTCCAGCTCAGATCCTCATCTTCGTCATCCCGGAATATCACGCCGATAAACTCTTCGCCGATATAGACTTCGGCAGAGTCATCCTTGCGCGGGCGAGCGCGGACCTGAAGGCTCTGCAACTCGAATTTCGAACGCAGATACGCTTCGATCTTGCGGATTTCATCAGGCTTCACGGCGATCTCCTGTTGTAGCCATTGTGACTGGGGCTTTGACTGGCCGGGACCCTACAGGACCGCGCCGCTTTGCCAAAGCCTTTCCGTCAGCTATCCCCGTCTTCCTCGCCAAGAAGCTGGTTCATGCTTCGTGCGGGTTCCGGACACCCTGCTTCCCCGACGATTTTCGCCGGAACACCTGCCACGGTCGTGTTCGCCGGCACATCCTTCAGCACGACAGAGCCGGAGGCAATCCGCGAGCAATGGCCGATTTCCAGGTTGCCGAGCACCTTGGCGCCCGCACCGAGCAGCACGCCGTGGCGGATCTTGGGATGACGATCGCCACCGACCTTACCCGTACCACCGAGCGTAACGCCCTGCAGAATGGAGACTTCATCCTCGATCACCGCGGTGCCACCGACAACAATGCCGGTGCCGTGGTCGATGAAGATACCCCGACCGACCGGAACGGCCGGATGGATGTCGATCTGGAACACTTCAGACGCGCGGCTCTGCAGGTAAAGCGCAAAATCCTTACGCCCCTTGCGCCAGAGCCAGTTTGCCAGACGGTGCGTCTGCAAACCGTGGAAGCCCTTGAAATAGAGAACCGGTTCCAGATACCGGAAGCAGGCCGGATCGCGGTCGAACACCGCCACGATATCAACCCGGAAGATCTTGGCGAGCTCCGGTTCGTCGGCCAAGGCCTCAAGATAGGTCTGGCGGATCAGCGATGCGGAAACGACGTCCCGTCCAAGACGGTCGCCCAGGCGGTGCAGAACAGCCTCTTCCAGGCTGTCATGATTGAGCACCGTCTCATAGACAAAGGACGACAGGGCGGGCTCATCCGCCACCATTGCCTGCGCTTCTTCCCGCAATTGCCGCCAGACCGGATCATGGGTCGGAACTTGTTTCAAGTCGGACTTGCTGATCGGTGCCGACATGGCCTGTCTCCTTTTCAAGCCGTCACAACAGTCTAAACATAGGACTGTCGTCTGATTTTCCAAAATCAAACATGCTGATATCAGATATGAAACCCTTAAATGAACCCGCAAGATTCAAGAATTCCTATCTGTTGCATTTATGATTTCCCAAATCGAGGCTCATACATGACCCTGCTCTCGTCTGATGGTCCATCACCGGACAACCCGCGGCTGACAGTGCGGGGCACCGTAGCGGAACTGATGCTCAATGCGCCTTCGAAGAAAAATGCGCTTCCCCTGGCCGCCTGGCAGGCGCTACCCACCAGACTTGTAGCGCTGCGAGAAGATAAAGACGTCCGTGTTTGTGTGGTGCGCGGCGCGGGTGGCAAGAGCTTCTGCGCAGGTGCCGACATCTCCGAATTCGAAGCCATCCGCTCCACACCCGAAGCAGCAAAACGGTATGACGACATCAATGTCGCAGCCTTCAAGGCCCTGAAAAGCCTGCCGGTGCCCGTCATTGCCGCCATTGAGGGCCCCTGCCTTGGCGGCGGGCTCGGGCTAGCGCTCGCCTGCGATCTCAGGGTCGCCGCACAATCGGCCTTTTTCGCCATACCAGCGGCCAGACTGGGGCTTGCCTATCCGCCGGAAGCACTTGGCGATCTGCTTGAAGCCGTATCACCGTCTGAAGCGAAGAAACTGCTTTTTACGGCTGATAGGCTTTCGGCGCATCAAGCGCTCGCCATCGGCCTGATCAACGAAGTCGTGCCGGATGACAAGCTGGACGAGCGGATCGACACCCTGACGGCCACGCTGTGCGCCAACGCTCCGCTGTCGCTGAAAGCTGCGAAGCAGGCGATCAACCAGTTGGCGGCAACAGGGACTGACGGCAAGTTTGCCGAGCTCCGCCGTGACGCGGAGCGCTGTATCGACAGTGAGGATTACAGGGAAGGCTGCCGGGCCTTCCTGGAGAAGAGACAGCCCCGTTTCAATGGGCTCTAGTGTCTGCAGCCGATTGGATTCACTTTGTCAGGGTATGCCCGCATCCCTTTGAAAAGAATCGCCTTTGACCTCATGCGGGCTCGGCATCAGCCTTCAACGCAATCAGGAAATCTTCCACAGCTCCGGCAAACACGTCGTTCTTGTCACCAGCCACCATATGACCGGCATCGTGGATGTCGGTGAACCTGGCATGTGGCACCAGCGCCTGGAACTCCTTCACGTGGTCCATGGACACAAGTTCGGAGTTCCGGCCACGAATGAGCAGGACAGGAAGTTTCAGATTGCCGGCCGCAACAATCATTTCATCTTGGGCAGCCGCTGCCTGATCCGGATTGCTGTGACGGTCCGTCTTCAGGAAAGCCGGGTCCCAGTGCCAGCGATACCGGCCATCTTCATGAAGACGCAGGTTCTTGGACAGACCCGACAGATCCTTCGGCCGGGCCCGGTTGGGCAGATAACGGGCGATGGCGTCGGCGGCCTCTTCCACCGTGTCAAACCCGACATCCACCCGATCGCCCATGAAGCCCAGGATCTTGCTGACGCCGTCCATGTCGATCCGCGGGGTGATGTCGACCAGCACCAGAGCCGCAAGTCCACCCGGATTTTCGCGGCCTTCCGCCAGCATGCCGGCAAAGCCACCCAGCGACGCGCCGACCACCACCGGCTTCTGGCGATGTAGAGCGCCAACCTGGCGGGTGACGGCCACAAGGTCGCGGGCAAAATCGTCAAATGCATAATTGCCGGACGACACCCAGCCGCTTTGTCCGTGTCCCCGCTGGTCCAGCGAATAGACCGGATGGCCAAGATCGGCGATGCGTCTTGAGGCTGCATCCCAGGAGTGACGCGTCTGACCGCCGCCATGCAGCATGATGACCGGCTGCTCTCCCGCACCATAGCGGTCTGCGATCAGACTGTTTTTCTCCGCTCCCTGGAATTCAACGCGTTTCGGACCCATAAAACCTCCCACAGATCAATGGCTTTGGCAGGTGCTCCTCCGGCACCAGGACCAGCTTCTAAGCGTCTACGTTGTTCAAGAAGGCCAGCACTCCCTGCTTGTGAACCTTGTCGCCAACGGCGACCATATGGTCACGTCCCGGGATTTCCAGAACATCCGAATGCGGGATCAAGGCCGCCAGTTTTTGCGGAGATCCGGCCACGTCGTCTTTGGTTCCGACGGCAACCAGCACCGGCCGCTCGATCCGGGCGACATCCTCTTCGCTGATCTTCTGGCGCGACGACCGCATACAGGCCGCCAGCGCGCGTCGGTCCGACCCCGTCTGCTCGGCAAAGGCACGGAAGGCCCGCCCGGTCCGGTCACTGATGTCCTGCAGTCGTTCGGTCTCAAGGGCGGTCGCAATCGGCTCCGGGTCCCCGATCCCGGTGATCATGCCGTAGCCCAGCCCGGAAAAGACTGCCCGGCGCACCCGGCCTGGATGGTTCAACGTCAGAAACGCTGAAATCCGGGCTCCCATGGAGTAGCCCATCACATCCGCCTGTTCGATCTTGAGGTGATCCAGCAACCGGCGGGCATCTTCCGCCATCACGGGGGCCCCATAGGCGGCAGGATCATAGAATTTCTGACTGTCCCCATGACCGCGATTGTCAATCGCAATGACCCGGCGACCGTCCTTCACCAGGAGGTCAACCCAGCCCGGATACTGCCAGTTTACCTGTTTGTTGGATGCAAAGCCGTGGATCAGAAGGATCGGGTCACCTTCGCCCTCGTCCAAATAGGCGATCCTGACTCCGTCATACTCAAACTGCGGCATGTATAAGCTAACCCTTACGTAAACGGAAAATGCAATTGTTCCCTACCCTAGGCGGTTTACCTCCACTTGGCAAAGCCCAAATCAAAAAGCATCGCCCCCTCGCCTGTGAACCGCGGCACTTAGCCCCTACACAGACCGGGAAGGAGTGGATATGGTCCGGTAGATTTGGTATCGGGGTCCAGATTTGAGTATTGACCCTTGAGAATAGAGGAACGTGACAATGGCGGATCAGGTCATCCCGCACTTTCAGAATTCAAGCGGACATGACTCCGTAGCCATCGGTGCACGAGAATTCATGTGCATCGGTGCGAAACCGCCATTTGACCACCCTCACATCTTTCTGGACATGGGAAGCGAGAACGAAGTGGTCTGCCCCTATTGCTCCACGCTTTACAAGTTCGATGCAACTTTGCAGGCAACCGAGTCCTCGCCTGCTGATTGCAGCTGGGCGCCGGTCGCCGCTTAAGCTATAAGCGATGACATGAGCACGAATGGTGAGGCTGACCACCCGATCGTCATTGCTGGCGCTGGCATAGGCGGCCTTGCGGCCGCTCTCGCGCTGCAGGCGCGCGGTCATTCCATCATCGTGATGGACAAGGCCAAAGCGCTCAGGGAAGTCGGTGCAGGTCTTCAACTATCTCCGAATGCCTGTTCGGTTCTCGACCAGCTCGGTATCCTGGAAGACCTCGCACCTCACGCTTATGCCCCGGACAATTTACGCATCTGGTCAGGGGCGTCGGGACGCCAACTGGCAACAGTGCGCCTTGGAAGTTTCCTGAAAGAACGTCACGGCCACCCGTTCTGGCAGATCCACCGTGCCGACCTTCAACAGGTGTTGCTCAGAAAAGCAAAGTCGGTGACGGGCATTGAGCTCAGACTTGGCTGTGAGATCGTGGACCTGACGGCCTCCCCCTATGACCACTTGTCGTGCATCTTCCAGGACGATCAGGTCACAGGTCATCAGAACTGCAAGGCCCTGATCGGCGCGGATGGTGTCTGGTCAAAGGTTCGACAGCTCGTACCGGGGCATGAGAATGCTCACTTCAGCGGGCAAGTCGCCTATCGCACGACCTTGCCTGTCGACGCTGTTCCCAAACGCTGGCTCGGCGATGCGGGCCTGTGGCTCAATGAAGAGTCGCATCTTGTCCACTATCCGGTCAAAGGCGGCAGGGAACTCAACATTGTCGCGCTGACTTCAGAGCCCTGGCAGGATGAAACCTGGTCCGCACCGGCGGACAAGGAAGCCCTGTTGCACCAGTTCGCCAACTGGCCGACGGATGTCCGCAATCTTTTGAGGTCCTCGGATCACTGGCTCAAATGGGCCCTGTGCAGCGTCAAGGCCACCGCCCCCTGGTCGCACGGTCACATCGCACTCCTCGGCGACGCCGCTCATGCGATGCTGCCATACATGGCGCAGGGTGCTGCAATGGCCATTGAAGATGCTGCGGTTCTTGCCAGTCACCTGCCTGCTGACACGAACAATATCCCGGCCGCCTTGAGAGCCTTTGAGCGCGAACGGAAATCACGCGTGGCACATGTGCAGGACATTTCCTTCGGCAACGCCCGTACGTTCCACTATTCCGGCGCCATGGCCTTTGCGCGCGACATGGTGTTGCGCCTGTCCAAACCCACGTCCCTGGCAAGCCGGTATGACGATATTTATGGCTGGACGCTGGACCAGTAGGCAGCGCTTTTGCTTGAGCCGTACGGTAAGCTGGGCTAAAGCCAATCCCCAATCAGATGTCAGGGAGTTTGAAGATGACCGGTCAGAACGCAGATAACGTTGTAACCGCAGCGTTTCTGGTCATCGGCGACGAGATCCTGTCAGGCCGTACCAAGGACAAGAACATTGGTTTTCTGGCCGACTACCTGACTTCCCTTGGCATCGACCTCAAGGAAGTCAGGATCGTGCCGGACGAAAAGCCCGAGATTGTCGGCGCGGTGAACAGCCTCCGGCAGAAATACGATTACGTGTTCACCTCCGGCGGCATCGGTCCGACCCACGACGACATCACCGCCGAGAGCATTGCGGACGCCTTCGACGTGCCGCTGAATCTTGACCCGCGTGCCGTCGCCATTCTTGAAAAGCACTATCTGCCGGGCCAGTTCACCCCGGCGCGCCAGCGCATGGCACGCATCCCGGAAGGCGCTGACCTGATCGAGAACAAGGTCTCCAAGGCCCCCGGGTTCAGGATCGGCAACGTCCATGTGATGGCGGGTGTGCCGTCCATCATGCAGGCCATGATGGACGCGCTGGCTCCGACACTTTCAACCGGCACCAAGATGCTGTCGGAAACCGTTGCGGCAGATATGCCGGAGAGCCGGATCGCCGAACGCCTGGCCGCAATCCAGGATGCGCATCCCGAAACGCTGATCGGGTCCTACCCGCGGGCCAGCGACGGAAAATTCACCACCCAGATCGTCATACGCTCGCGCAATGAGGCCGTATTGCAGGCGGCTGTAGGCGATGTCGCCGCCGCCGTTGCCGAGCTCACCGGATAATTTGCCGGATAATTTGAAGGAAGAGATATGGAAAACCCCGCCCAAAACAAAGCTTTCCCGGTATCCTGGGACATGTTCCACAGGGACTCGCGGGCCCTCGCCTGGCGACTGTCGAGCGAAGGTGAGTGGAAAGCCATCGTCTGCATCACCCGCGGCGGCCTGGTGCCGGCCGGCATCGTCGCCCGTGAGCTGGGTATCCGAACGATCGAGACCGTTTGTATTGCCTCCTATCATGATTATGACAACCAGGGCTCGCTTCAGGTCATCAAGCCGATCGACCCGAAAGTCGTTGATCTGGAAGGCGGCGAAGGCAGCGGTGTTCTGGTGATCGACGATCTCGTCGACACCGGCAAGACGCTCAAGGTGGTTCGGGAAATGCTGCCCAAGGCCCATTACGCCACCGTCTATGCAAAGCCGGTTGGCGTGCCCATGGTGGATACCTTTATCACCGAAGTCTCCCAGGACACCTGGATCTATTTCCCATGGGACATGGGCTGGCAGTTCCAGCCGCCGCTTTCCAAGGACACGGCCGGCTGATCCCGCCGAACGGGAAAAACCGGCTGCGATCCAAGATGCGGATGTCACCTTGAGGTGACGCAAGCGCTGCGCTTCCGCAGAAAATATCCTGAACAAGCATCCATCGACCGGTCGGACACATGTTTGACCGGCCGATTTGCATCTGCGACACCGAATCGCTGCAAACTGACACGAAACAAGCCAAGGTCAATCGGGTGACACAGGCATACAGTCGCCTATCCTGTGCCTGGACTTCCGCGTGACACTGTGTGTCAGCACGTGAATGGAAATGGGAATGCTGAACCGACGCCAGTTTCTTGCTTCTGCCACAGCGGCATTTGCAGCAGGCTGCCAGAACCAGGCGCAGCTGCCGCCCCGGCCCGCGCGTCCGGGCACCCCTGGCGCCGATGGCGTAAAAGTCTCTTCGGATTTTGCACAGATGTACCGGGCCATGCCCGGGGAGCGTTTCCCGCTTCCGGCGATCGACCTGAGCAAGATTGATCCGGTCTACTACCGCCAGCTGGTGGATTATGCCGCGCCTGAACCTGCCGGGACCATCATCGTCGACACGCCGAACCGGTTCCTTTACCTGACCATGGCGGGCGGCAAGGCGATGCGCTATGGCGTCGGCATCGGCCGCGCCGGATTCGCCTGGGGTGGCCGTGCCAAGATCCAGCACAAGAGGGCCTGGCCGACCTGGACGCCGCCGGCAGAGATGATCGCGCGCCAGCCCGACCTTGAAAAATACCGGGAAGGCATGCCGCCCGGCCTCGACAATCCGCTTGGAGCACGCGCGCTCTACATTTTTGAAGGCAATCGCGACACGCTTTACCGTCTTCATGGCACTGCAGATACTTGGTCGATCGGGAAAGCCGTTTCGTCCGGCTGCGTGCGCCTGCTGCAGCAGGATGTGATCGATCTATATAATCGCGTCCCGAACGGCACCCCGATCGTGGTCCGTCAGGCCTGAACTCTCAGAAGAACACTCAGGCAATCTCGAGCGTCACCGGCCTGATCGCGTCGATCCCGTCAAGCCGGACATCGCAACCGATCGCATAGACCTCCACGCCTGCAGCTCGGGCGGCTGCAAAAGCCGCCGCATAGGTCGGATCGATGTCGCTTGCAAGGCTCAGGCGATCGCAATCGGGCCGCTGGACCAGGAAGACCATGGCAGCGCGATGTCCCTCGGCAACCATGTCCGCCAGCTCGCCCAGATGCTTGGCCCCTCTCGCCGTCACGCTGTCCGGAAACTCCGCAAGCCCCGGCCGGCGCATGAGGTGTACATTCTTGACCTCGACATAGGTCTTTGCCCCGGTATCGCTTTCCAGCAGAATATCGATGCGGGAATTCTTGCCGTATTTGACTTCCCGGCGCAGGGAGGCATAGCCGGACAGTCCGTCGATCCGGCCCGCCTCCAGGGCTTCTTCCACCAGCTTGTTGGGATGCGCGGTGTTGATGCCGACCAGCGCGCCGTCCGCCTCGATCACCTCCCAGGAGTATTTGAGCTTCCGCTTGGGATTGTCCGAAAGCGACAACCAGACCCGGGACCCCGGTTCCTTCAGCCCCAGCATGGAGCCCGGGTTGGCGCAGTGGGCCGTTACTGCACTGCCGTCCTCAAGGACAACATCGGCAAGGAATCGCTTGTAACGTTTCTCGAGCCGGCCGCCGACCAGTGGCGCGGTGAACTTCATGCTGGGCAATCCTCATGCAGGAAGGTGGAAAGACGCTTCAGGCCTATTTGGACCAGAAATCCGGGTCAAGCAGCACCAGAACAGTGAACAGTTCAAGTCGGCCCAGCAGCATGGCAAAGGACAACAACCACTTTGCACCGTCCGGAAGCGGAGCGAAATGACCAGCCGGTCCGATCATGGGCCCGAGCCCGGGCCCGACATTTCCGACGGACGTCGCTGCGGCGGAGACGGCCGTGACCAGGTCGAGATCAAAAAACGACAGCGCAACCGTAATGATGCCGACGGACCCCAGATAGACCACCAGGAACGCCAGGACCGAAAACGACAGTTCCGGTGTCAGCCGCGTGCCGCCATATTCTTCCGACATGATCCGGTGTGGCCGCACCATGCGCCGCAGATGCGCCCTGACCGTGCCGAAGAAGACAAGAAAGCGGAAGATCTTGATACCACCCGTCGTCGATCCGGTGCAGCCACCGACGAACATCAGCAGCAAGGTGATGCCGACAACCGGCGCGCCCCATTGCGAAAAATCGCCGAGCGCATAGCCCGTCCCGGTGACCACCGACACCACGTTGAAAGTGGCACGCAGCAGCGCCTCATCGAAGGGAAATTGCATGTTGATGCCGAGATAGACCGTCAGCGTCAGCGAGACGAGCGCCAGAAAGCCGAGCAGCGCCCGAACCTGGGGGTCGCGCCACAGCAACAGCGGATGGCCGCGCAAGGCCTGCACGATCAATACGAAGGGCAAGGCGCCAACCACCATGAAAAACACCGCCACCCAGCCGGACGCCGGGTTGGTGAAATACCCGAAGGACAGGTCATGGGTGGAAAATCCACCCGTCGCAATCGTGGTCAGCGCATGGTTGAACGCGTCAAACAGCTCCATCCCCGTCGCCAGATAGGAGGCAATGCAGGAGACCGTCAGAAAAAGATAGGCCAGGCCGATCAGGCGGATAAGCTCCACGGAGCGGCTGACGATCTTTTCCGACCGGTCAGAACTTTCACTCTGAAACAGCTGCATTCCGCCGATCCTGAGGAACGGCAAGAGCACGATCGCCATAACGACGATCCCGATACCGCCCATCCACTGCATCAGGGACCGCCAGACCAGAAGACCTGGCGGCAGACCATCAAGGCCCGTCAGAACGGTTGACCCTGTGGTGGTAAAGCCGGACACGGCCTCAAAAACGGCATCGGCATACCCAACGCCCAGCCACAAGAACGGCAAGGCTCCGAAGGCCGGCAGGGTCGTCCAGGCAAGTGTCGTCAGAATGAAGGTCTGCCGTGTGTCCAGCCCTTCACGCAGAGCACCACCCACGGCAATGGACAAGAGCATGCCCACCATGCCCGTCAGCAGCGCCGAAAACACAAAGGCCTGCCAGTCCGCGTTTTTCTGTGCAACGTCGACAATCGCCGGAATCAGCATGGCGGTGGCAAGCCCGACATACAGGAAGCCAAGGACGTTCAATACGGGTCGCAAAGAAATCAAGCGGCACTCATCCCAAAAACCGATGCGGACGGTTTGCGATCAATGGCCCGCTTCAGACCCCGTCCTACCCGTTTTCGGTCGATTTTCCAATGGGGCGCGCGCGCCTTCCCCGACAGAACACAGGCAGAGAGAAGAGACCTGCACAAAAAACCACAAGCTGACCCAGAGTAAGATTGATTTTATTACCGCGCGTTCAGAATTTCGTAGCGATTGGAATTTACTTTTACGTGTCTACCTAAAAACAACGATCTATACGTGAAAATGACAAGGAATTGGTGAGATAAAAAGATTGGGTCTACATACGCTTGTATTCCGGATCAGCTCCATTTTGGTCATATTGGTCCTCTGCAGCATCGGCCTTGTCTCCGGCCTGAGCTATTTTGAGCTCTCCAGAACGACCAAGGAAAACGCCTCAATCCGGATCGACCGCGCCGCGCGGAGCGCCGCCGCGATTCTTTGTTTCGGCACAGACTTTGTTTTCCACCCCGAGTTCGACAGCAACAACAACCCGGTGTCGCTGAGGATTGCAGCCGACGCCACTCCGTTCCTGCTTCAACCGAGCGATCAGCTGAATCAATTGGTCACGGCGATCGGCCGAACCAATCAGGGGGCAGCCAATCTGTTCAAATGGTCCGAGGAAACGGCCACCTTCGACCGGTTCGCAACCACCTTCAAGGCTCCTGACGGTGGCCCGGCGCCCGCTTTTTCGCTTGGCAAGGGCCATCCGGCTTATGCCAGCCTGGAAGCAGGCCATCCCTATATCGGCAATGTGCCCGTGCAGGGCCGCCTCCGGCTTGCCTATCTGACGCCCATCCTGACGGCGGCCGGAAAGGTGGCCGGAGCAGTCGCGGTCGATGTCGGTTGGGTCGATGATCTCACCCATGCGGAGAACCGGTTGAAGACGCGGATCCTGTCGGCGGCGATTGTCATCCTGACGGCGGTTATTCTGATTGGCGGTCTCCTTTTGCGGTTCGAGCTATTGCCCCTGCGCCAGCTTGCCGGTGTCGCCAACGACCTGGCAGGTGGCACCAAGACCAAGAACATTCCGCATACGGAACGCCGCGACGAAATTGGCGACCTTGCACACGGCCTGGAGAAAGTCACGGATCTGCAGGACAAGCTTCACAAGCTTGCCTATACCGACCCTGTCACGACAGCCGGCAATCGCGCTCAGTATTTTTCGGATCTTCGCAAGGCCCTGCTGCGCGCAAAACAGAACAAGGCCTCAGCCTCCCTGATCCATCTCGATTTCAACGGCTTTGCCAAGGTCAACGACACATTCGGCCAGCAGGTCGGCAACCGGATCCTGCTTCAGGCCTATGCCCGCCTGGCCAACATATTTGGCCCCAGGGCCCAGATCGCCCGGATTTCGGCCGATGATTTCTGCATCCTGTTGCCCTTTGACAGCCGTGGAGCCATCGCCGAGGACTACGCCGTCAAGGCGATCGAACTGCTCTCCTCCCCCTTTCACCTGGAAGAAGGGGAAATTCGGGTAGAGCCGAGCATCGGAATTGCGCTCCTTCCAAGGGATGCCGAGGATGTTGAAACGGCCCACCGCGTCGCCGGCCTCGCGCTTCGGGCGGCCAAAAAGAAGGAAGGTCCGCGTTACGAGTTTTTCGCGCCGCCACTCAACGAACGCATCCAGAGGGAAATGCTGACGGAAACGCTGTTGCGTGCCGCATTGAAAACAGACCAGCTGCTTTTGCATTACCAACCGCAAATCCGGCCTGCGGACGGACAGTTGGTCGGCGTGGAAGCACTGATCCGCTGGCCAAGCGAAAAGCGCGGCTTTATCCCACCGGGAGAATTCATCCCGATTGCCGAAAAAACCGGCCTTGTGCTGGAACTGGGTCAGTATGTGCTGGAAGCGGCCTGCAAACAGGCAGCGGCCTGGCGCCAGGAAGGCTTTGAATTCCGCCAGGTGTCGGTCAACGTTTCACCCCTTCAGTTCCGTCAGCCAAGCTTCGCCGATACGGTCCGCAATGTACTCGACACTTACGAGCTGCCACCGCATGTTCTGTGCCTGGAAGTCACCGAGAATGTCTTTTTCGATACCAGCGAGCTGACGGTTCTCGACATCCTGTCTGAGCTGCAGCAGATCGGTGTTCAGCTGTCCCTCGACGATTTCGGTTCCGGCTATTCCTCCCTGATTTATCTTCACAGGCTCCCCTTCCAGGAACTGAAGATCGACCGGGCGTTCCTCACAAAAGCCGACGAGAATTCTCAGAAGCGACAGTTGTTTGAAGCCATTGTCGGCCTCAGCCGCAGCCTCGGCCTCCGGGTGATCGCCGAAGGCGCGGAAACTGCCGGAGAATATGCCCTGACCGCCACACTCGGCTGCGACGGCCTGCAGGGCTTTTACTGCTCGCCGGCCGTTCCAGCCGAAGAAATCCAGGATCGCGTCTCGGCCTTTCAGAAAGCCCTTGCAGGTGATGGCGGGATCTCTCAAAGAAAGCGGGCCTGAGCGACGGATCTCAATTCTTTCCGCGGATCCACGGACCGTCAGTCAGGCAGCTTGCCCGTTACCAGAATAGCGGCGGCATCCAGCTTGTGCGCATTCATCATTTCGGCAATCTGCTCAATGGAGGAAACCAGCTGCGCACGATCGTCCGGATCGAGGGCATCGAACTTTTTTTCGAATTCTTCATGCAGCAGGCCCGGCAGGTCACCCGCAATCGTTTCCCCGTCAGAGGTCAGCCTCGCATGCACGATTCGCCTGTCGGAGACCGACCTGTAGCGTTCGATAAGACCTTTTTCCTCCAGCTTGTCGAGAATTGTCACCACGGTCGCGGAGCTCAGGTCGGAATTTTCGGACAGGGCTTTCGTTGTGACTTCACCAAGGTCACGAACGCCTTGCAAAACAACAATTTGCGGGATCGTCAGACCTGTCTGCCTGGACACTTCCCGAGAGCGCAAGTCAATGGCCCGAACGATTTTCCGGATGGCCTTGACCACTTGCGATGACTCCATCGCCTGCATCGTTACACCTCTACTCATTTGAACTCTAACGATCAGAGTTCTATATAGTCTCCGTCTTCTCAAGGAACGGAGTTATTTGTCAATATGTGCGGCATTTGCGGCGAAGTGGTTTTTGGTGGCGAACAGGCGGATGTTGTCCGGGTTTCCCGGATGGCCGATGCAATGGAAGCCCGCGGTCCCGATGGCATGGGTGTTACCCAGCGTGGCCGGGTCGCTTTCGGCCACCGCCGTCTCAGAATTATCGATCTGAGTGAACGCGGCGCACAGCCGATGACCGACATGGCCCTGGGCCTGTCACTGGTCTTTAATGGCTGCATCTACAATTACCAGGAGCTGCGCGAAGACCTGACGGCCAAAGGTTATGCCTTTTTTTCGACCAGTGACACCGAAGTCATTCTCAAGGCCTGGGCGGAATGGGGCAAGGATTGTTTTGCACGCTTTCACGGCATGTTTGCCATTGCCATTCACGAACATGAAAGCGGCCGCATCCACCTGGCCCGTGACCGCTTTGGTATCAAACCGTTTTACCTGAGCGAAGCCGGCAACCGCCTCGCGTTTGCTTCCTCCCTGCCAGCGCTCCTGGCGGGCGGCGGGATCGATACGTCGATCGACCGTGTCGCTCTGCACCACTACATGAGCTGGCACGCAGTTGTTCCTGCTCCGCGCACCATCTTGAACGGTGTGCGCAAGCTGCCCGCGGCCACGGTCCGCAGCATCGAGGCCGACGGGTCTGCAAGCGACTACACCTATTGGTCGCCGGACTTCGAGAAATCGACAGAAGATCTGACACGCAGTGCCGACGACTGGCGCGATGCAGTTCTGGAAAGCCTGCGCACCGCCGTCCGCCGCCGAATGGTGGCTGATGTTTCGGTGGGTGTGCTCCTGTCGGGCGGTGTCGATTCAAGCCTGATCGTCGGCCTTCTTGCCGAAGAAGGCCAGAAGGGGCTGGCCACCTTCTCGATCGGCTTCGAGGAAGCCCACGGCGAGAAGGGGGATGAATTCCAGTATTCGGACCTGATTGCCGAGCACTACGGCACCAGTCACAACCAGATTTTCATCCCTTCCTCGCATTTGCAGGAAAACCTGCCAGGCGCGATCCGCGCGATGTCGGAACCAATGGTTTCTTATGACAATATCGGCTTCTACCTGCTTTCCAGGGAAGTCTCGAGACACATCAAGGTGGTCCAGTCTGGCCAGGGCGCGGATGAGGTTTTTGCTGGCTACCACTGGTATCCGAAGCTGTCCGGCTCCAATCGGCCCGTCCAGGACTATCGCGCCGCCTTTTTCGACCGGACGGAGGCGCAGATGGCCGAGGCCGTTGCCCCTGACTATCGTTGCGAACGGGACGAAAGCCTTGCATTCGTGGAGGCCCATTTTGCAGGAGCCGGCGCCGAAGACCCGGTCGACAAGGCTCTTCGTCTCGACACCAATATCATGCTGGTGGACGACCCGGTCAAACGCGTCGACAATCACTCCATGGCCTGGGGGCTTGAGGCACGTGTGCCATTCCTGGACCACGAACTCGTCGAGCTTGCCGGACGCATTCCAGCCAAATTCAAGCTCGCTCAAGACGGCAAAGGCGTTTTGAAGGAAGCGGCTCGTCAGGTGATCCCGAGCGCAGTGATTGACCGGCCCAAGGGCTATTTTCCGGTGCCCGCACTCAAGTACATTCAAGGCGACTACCTGGACATGGTCCGCGACACGCTTTCAAGCCGTGCCGCCCGCGACCGTGGCCTGTTCAACCAGGCCTATCTCGACAAGCTCTATGCCGATCCGACCAAATACATCACGCCGCTGCGTGGCTCGGAACTCTGGCAGGTCGCCCTTCTGGAAATGTGGCTGCAGGCACAGGAGGTCTGACCGTTGGCTGAGAACGATCCCACACGCCCCAAGGGCGCCTTTGACCACCGGCTGAAACGCATGCGCGAACATGGCCTGAAACCCGAGTTCAGACTGGAGGAAGAAACGGAAGCCCAGAAAAACCGCTATATCAATTGCGGTTGGGGCCGCCTCGTTTTTGCCAACACCTACCAGGACATGGACAAGCTGGTCGAGGTCCTGCGCAATGAGCGCCCGGACCGGCGCGACATCGCTTTTTACGTCCGCGACCCGCATGTCCTGGTCGGGTCCGCCCCGCAGGAGCTTTTCCTGGATCCGTCCCACACGTTCCGACTCAATCTGGCGACCTACCGCCCTGCCCGCAGCCGGCGCAAGGGCTTCACGGTCCGGCGGCTGTCCTCGCGCAGCGATGCGGAGGCCATCAACGAGCTCTATATCCGCCGCGGCATGGTGCCGGTGCCCCCGGAGTTCTTCTGGTCGGAACTCGACCCCCGGACCACGACGATCCTGGTTGCCGAAGAGGACGACACCGGCAGCATCGTCGGCACAGCCATGGGCATCGATCACAGCCGGGCGACCAGTGGCGCCGATCTGGGCAGTTCGCTCTGGTGTCTCGCCGTGTCACCACAAGCCCGCTTTCCCGGTGTTGGAGAAGCGCTGGTGCGCCGCCTTGCGGAAGTCTTCAAGGGCAAGGGCCTGCCCCATTTGGATCTCTCGGTTCTCCACGACAACGACCTTGCCATTGGCCTTTACGAAAAACTCGGCTTCGAACGGGTGCCCTTTTTTACAGTCAAACGCAAGAACACCATCAACGAGGCTTTGTTTGCCGGACCTGCCCTGGAGGACAAGCTCAATCCCTATGCCACGATCATCGTCAATGAGGCGCGGCGGCGGGGAATCCAGACGGAGATCGTCGATGCGGAAGGCGGCTTCTTCCGCCTGTCCTACGGTGGCCGGTCGGTGGCATGCCGGGAATCCTTGAGCGAGTTTACCAGCGCCGTTGCCATGTCCATCTGCGACGACAAGGCAACCACCCGTCGCATTGTCGAGCGCGCCGGTGTCGAGGTCCCCGACCAGATCCTGGCCGGTAGCGCCGACGACATTGCGCTGTTCCTGGAAAAACACGGATCCGTAGTGGTCAAACCGGCGCGTGGTGAACAGGGCAAGGGCATTGCCATCGGCCTGACCTCTGTCAGCCAGATCATGGACGCCATTGATGTGGCGCGGACCTTTTCCAACGATGTCTTGGTGGAAGAATGTGTTTCCGGGCAAGACCTCAGGCTTGTCGTCATCGACTACAAGGTCGTTGCGGCAGCCTTGCGCAAGCCGGCGGAAGTCACCGGCAATGGCAAGGCCACCATCCGGGAACTCATTGAGACCCAGTCCAGAAGACGGTCGGCGGCAACCGGCGGCGAATCCACGATCGTTATTGACGATGAAGTGGATCGCTGCCTCGACGCTCATGATGTGGCTTTGGACGATATTCTCCCTCAAGGCCAGGTGCTGGCCGTTCGGCGCACCGCCAATCTTCATACCGGCGGCACCATCCACGATGTCACCGGAGAAACCCATCACACGCTGATAGATGCCGCCATTCGGGCCGCGCGCGCGATCGAAATTCCGGTCACCGGCATTGACTTGATGGTCAAGGACCCCCGACAACCGGATTATCGTTTTATCGAGGCGAATGAGCGGCCGGGGCTGGCAAATCACGAACCGCAGCCCACAGCCGAGCGCTTCGTAGATTTCCTCTTCCCCCTGTCGGTGCCCCAGCCCGTCAGGACGACATTGAGCCGGGCCGGATCATGACGCTCTTGAACATCGATATCTCCTATCTGACGGACAAACTGAACGAGCTTTTGCAGATACCCAGCCCAACCGGCTATACCGATGAAATCGTACGGCATGTCTGCAAGGAACTTGAATCCCTCGACGTGTTTTTCGAGATCACGCGGCGCGGTGCCGTCAGGGCGCGGATTGAGGGCAAGAGCCGCAAACCAGCCCGGGCCTTTGTCTCGCACCTCGACACGCTCGGTGCACAGGTCAAGTCGCTGAAGGAAAATGGCCGGCTTGAACTTGTGCCGATCGGGCACTGGTCGGCCCGCTTTGCCGAAGGTGCCCGGACCACGCTCTTCTCCGAGAACGGCGCCTATTCCGGCACCATCCTGCCCCTGAAGGCTTCAGGTCACACCTTTAACGAAGAGGTCGACAAGTTGCCGGTGGGCTGGGACTATGTCGAGCTCCGGGTTGACGCCTATTCAAAGACCCGTGACGATTTGCACCGGCTCGGCATTGATGTCGGTGACTTTGTCGCCATTGATCCGGCACCGGAGTTTCTGGAAAACGGATTCATTGTCTCACGTCACCTCGACAACAAGGCCGGCGTTGCCGTGATGCTGGCGGCCTTGAAGGCCCTGGTTGAAACGGAGATCGAACCGACGGTCGATATCTACTGGCTGTTCACAATTGCCGAGGAGACGGGTCACGGCGCCCAGTCGATCCTGACACCGGAAATCGCCTCGCTTGTGGCCATCGACAATGGCACCAC
Organism: Roseibium sp.; assembly: GCF_965233565.1. GTDB lineage: Bacteria > Pseudomonadota > Alphaproteobacteria > Rhizobiales > Stappiaceae > Roseibium. The sequence goes on from NZ_OZ247494.1 coordinate 641,667, forward strand.
TGCGCCCGGTCAGAACTCCGACGAATTCGGCGTCACGATCGCGATGGGAGACCAGACCGGCCCGTTCGACTACCACCTGACCCGCAAGATGGCGCAGCTCTGCCGCGACAACGATATCAAGTTTCAAAAGGATATCTTCCGGTATTACCGCTCCGACGCTGCGACCGCGATCGAGGCAGGTGCGGATGTGCGCACGGCCCTGATCACCTTTGGTGTCGATGCCAGCCACGGCTATGAGCGTATTCACATGCATGCGCTGCGCTCGCTTGCTGAACTTGCAACGGGGTATGCGCTCAGCCCGGTCGAAATCCAGCGCGACGCGCGCGAGTTCGGCGGTCTGAAGGGCTTTACGAGCCAGCCCACGGCAGATGCCGACCAGACGCTGGCGCCGGAAACGGACGAACCGCTCCCGGAGCCGGCTGTCGACTAGGCGCCTGGACAGGTCCGACGCGGACCTGTCCAGGCCAAGCCCGTTTCGGGTCAGGCGAGCCGTTCCGCCACCAGGTGCCAGTGCCAGGAGCCCGGCTTGCTGTGCAGCTTGTCTTCCAACGAGCGCAGTTCAAAGCCGTCAAAAAGCGCCACCAGTTCAGCCGCGTTGCAATAGAAATGCGGGTGGTCCTTGTCGTCGTCACCTTCGCGCACATAGGTGTCGGGTGCGACTTCGGTTCCCAGTCCGAAATTGCCGTTCCGCTTGGACAGCATGGTGCCCTGGTAGACGCCCCCCGGCTTCAGAACGCGGGTAATTTCCGAAATGGCCTTTTTCACGATATCCGGGTCACCGTGATAGATCACGTTGAAGGATAGAACATAGTCGAACGTGTTGTCTTCAAACGGCAATTCGGTCATCGGCGCCAGTTGCGCCGCAACTTCCACGCCGCCAGCCTTCGCGCTTTTTTCAAGCTCCTGCAAGCCCGCCTCGGACAGGTCGACCGCGTGGGTCTCGAAGCCCGCACGCGCAAAGGCAAGCGCATGACGACCGACACCGCAGCCGAGATCCAGCGCCTTGACCGGTCCGTCCTGCTGCAGGGAAGCGATCAGCATGGCCACATCGTCGGCCGGCTTGAGCCAGTCCGCACGGCCCGCTTCGGTCTGCCAGCGTTTGTCCCAGGCAAAATGCGCCGTATCCGTGCGCTCCAGGGTCTGTGTGTCACTCATTGTGAAGTTCCTTCCAAAATCCGGCTTCGGGCGATGCTGCCGAGCCGTTCAACAAGAAGCACCAGCACGAAGATCATCAGGATGATGGTCATGGCGAGCTGGTAGTCGAAGAAATCCATCGCCACCTTCAGTTCGATGCCGATCCCGCCTGCCCCGACAAGGCCGAGCACGACAGAGGACCGCGTTGCCTTTTCCAGGGCAAACAGCGAGGTGGTGATGAACGAGGGCATGGCCGCAGGGATGACGGCACAGAAGATGGTGTCGGTCCGGCTGGCTCCGGCTGCAGTCAGAGCCTCGCTCGGCCCCTTTTCGACATCCTCCATGGCTTCGGCGAAGAAACGGCCGCAGAAACCGATCGTGTCGACCGCAATCGCCAGCGTGCCGGCAAAGGGGCCGAGACCGACCGAAATGACAAACACCAGGGCCCAGACCAGGTCCGGAACCGTCCGGAACAGGGCAATCAGGAGACGCGACGCCGTATAGACCGATCTGGACAGGATCCCCTGCCGCGTCAGTCCCTTGGCGGCCAATATGGCGAGCGGCACGCTGACCACGACGCCGATGATTGTGCCGGCCAGCGCCATCTGAAAGGTTTCGACCAGCGCACCGGAGAGCTGAGGCAACCGCTCCAGGGAGGGAGGCCAGGCCCGTGACAGGAAGTCGGCCATTGCCGGACCACCGGAGACGAGCGCGGAAAAGGACCAGCCCGCACCTTGAAACGACCAGATCACAAACGCGGCGAGCGCCACATAAGCCGTGAACTTGAAGACACCAGGCCGCTCGAACCGGTCGGGCACCTGGCGGGATTTGATATTTGCTATCTCAGCCATAGTGCTTGCCCATATCGGCTGCGCTCAGCGCACCGCTCGTCTCGTCCAGCACGATCGCGCCCTGCTTGATGGCCAGAACACGGTCCGAATAGTCGAGCGCCTGCTGCACATTGTGCGAGGTGAACAGGAGCGTAATGCCTTCTTCACGGGTCAGCTGGTGAAAGAGATCCATCACCTCTTGCCCGGCGACCGGGTCGAGACTGGCGACAGGCTCGTCCGCCACGATCATCTTTGGCTGCTGCATGAGAGCCCGTGCAATCGCGACGCGCTGAGACTGGCCACCGGACAGCTGATCCGCGCGCTTCAGCGCGTGTTCAGCCAGGCCAACGCGTTCCAGGCAGGCCATGGCCCGGTCTCTCAGGCCGGAGGAGGCCAGAAAATGCGTCCAGCCGCGCACCCCGCCCCTGCGGCCGAGATTGCCGTGAATCACATTTGTCAAAGCCGACACACGCGGCACGAGATTGTGTTTCTGGAAAACAAAGCCGACATCGGCCCGGACGGTCCGGAGCTGACGAAGCCCGGCGCTTGTAATGTCCTGGTCAAAAAGCGAGATGGATCCGGTCTCCGGCTCCAGGAGGCGCAAGGCACACCGCAGGGCGGTTGACTTGCCTGCCCCGTTCGACCCGATCAGGGCGACGGATTCCCGTTGATGAACGGCAAAGGAAACGCCGCGCAACACCGGCCGGTTCTTTCCGAAACTCTTGCAAAGCCCCGTCACTGACAGCTCGCAGGCGCGCGAGGCGATCTCTTTGGCAACGGGAACCACCGGCGCCGGAGCGCCGATGGTCTGAAACTGGGCCTGGGCCATTATTCGCCGATGAAGTTGTCGTATTGCGGGAAGCCGGCGGTGGTATACATGGAACGAACCAGGTCATAAGCACCATCTTCGATGGCAACCAGGTCCATGCCGCCATACTTGTCATTCTCTTCATGCGCGAGAATGCCGGCGATGATCGCATCCTTGTTGTCCAGGATGGCCTTGCGCACGCCTTCGGCCTTGGCCGGGTCGACATGGGCGGCAACCATCAGCATGTCGTTCGGCAGATCGCCGGACCGTGCGATCACGCGGAAGAAACCGTTCGGCACGCTCTCGTCCTTGTTGCGCACGCGCAGCCAGGAATTGTGGTTGGTGCCGATCGCAGCGACGTCGCCCTTCTTGAGGGCTTCATGCGCAATGTTGCGGGACGTGTGCAGCTTGTTGACGTCCTTGACCGGATCAACGCCATAGTCGGCCATCAGCTGCATCGGGCACAGCATGTTGGATGTGGAACCGATGTCACCGAAGGCAACCTTCTGGCCTTTCAGGTCGGCCGGGCGGGTGATGCCGCTGTCGGCACGAACGACGATCGCACAGAAATAGTCCGGACGGCCAAGACCGATCAACGGCGTGGCTTCCGTAAGTTTGTTGATGACGATGTATTCAGCCGGGCCCGTGACGACAAAATCGACGCGCTTGGCACGCAACGCTTCGGCGGCTGCCGTACGGCTGGTGACCGGAAAGAACTCGAATGTGTGGTCGGTGGCATTTTCCAGCGCCTGCTTGAACGGACCCCATTCCAGCTGGAGGCGCTCAAGGCCTTCAACGTCGGTGACGGCAAGTTTGAATGTGTCGGCAAAAGAAGACGTAAGCGATACAGCGAGCGCTGCAGCCGCGATGGCGGCGGTTTTCAAAAAACGCATGTCGGAAGCTCCTGTTGTTGCCGGGTCAGGTCCGGCAAGGCGCGTGGAGCGTAACGATAAGAGCGGCGTCGAAAATGAACTTATTATGTAGAAATGACGACAATTACGACAGTAAAACTGATCTGATTTCCAGCGACACAAAATACAATTTGATATTACGCTTCAGATTCATGATTTTATTTTTTCACCGGCAAACAAATACATCGAGACTGTCGTAAAACTTCATAAAAGTATAATCATATAGACATCTGCCAAGCGCAGATTTTTGCTAGGTCGCACTCCGGTTTTGGAGGGCGTAATGCTTGTCATTGAGCAATTATCGAAGAAATTCGGGGACCTGACCGCAGTGGACGCAGTGTCCCTGGCAATCCCCAAGGGACAGATGGTAGGCGTCATCGGACGCTCGGGCGCAGGCAAGTCGACCTTGCTGCGCATGATCAACCGGCTGACAGATCCGAGCACCGGCACGATCGTCAATGACGGCCAGGATATCACCGCCTTGAAAGGCCGTGACCTGCGCCTTTGGCGGGCCTCCTGTGCCATGATCTTCCAGCAATTCAATCTGGTGGAACGGATGGATGTGCTGACCAATGTCATGGTCGGCCGCATTGCCCATACGGGTTTCCTGCGCTCCATGAGCCGCAGCTTTACCGACGAGGATCGGACACGGGCCATTGAGGCGCTGGATCGGCTGGATCTCGCCCCCCAGGCCCTGCAGAGGGCCGGAACGCTTTCCGGCGGCCAGCAACAGCGTGTCGCCATTGCCAAGGCACTGGTTCAGAACCCGCGCATCATGCTGGCAGATGAGCCCATCGCTTCGCTCGATCCGGCCAATGCCACCCGTGTGATGGACGCGCTGCGTGAAATCAACCGCACAGACGGTCTCACGGTGCTGGTCAATCTGCACACGCTGGATACGGCCCGCGCCTATTGTGAACGCATCATCGCCATGCGCGATGGCCGGGTGCATTTTGACGGCACTCCGGACGCACTCACGACCGAACGGGTCCGTCAGATCTATGGCACCGACACGCTTGGCGCCGACATCGACGAGAGCGTGACTTCTACCTCAATCACAGACGTTTCGTCCCAGCCCGCCAGGCAGGCGGTTGGGGCCTGACCGCGCCAGGCCGGGCTTCCCGATCAAGCGCAACAGGGCGGCATTTGCCGCCGATGAGCCGGATATCCGGCGCAACAGGAGCATCACCATGAAGGCTATCTTCGCAGCAGCAGTTTCCGCAGTCGTTCTGGCCGCCTCCCCGGCCCTGGCTGACAGCTGGAAAGACCAGTACAAAACCCTCAAATTCGGCATTCTGTCCGGCGAAAACGAGAAAGACCGGATCGCCCGCTACAAGCCGTTTGAAGAATACCTTGAAAAGGAACTCGGCGTTGAAGTCGAGATCTTCACCGCAGGTTCCTATGACGGCGTGATCCAGGCGATTGCCGCCGACCAGATCGAATTCGCGTTCCTAGGCTCGTCTTCCTATGCAGCTGCCTACACCGAAACCAATGGCGGTGTCGTTCCGCTGCTGACCCGTCTCAACAAGGACGGTTCCACCGGTTACTACTCCGTCGTGATGGTTCGTTGCGACAGCGGCTATACCTCCCTGGACGATCTCAAAGGCAAGGTCCACGCGTTTGCCGATCCGGATTCCACGTCGGGTTTCGCCGTGCCCTACTTCAACATGGTTCAGCAGGGCTATGACCCGAAAACCCATTTTGCCGCCATCCCGTTCTCCGGTGGCCACGAGACCGGCGTGCTCGGTGTTGTCAACAAACAGTATGATAGTGCCGCCACCTGGCAGAACAACGCCACCGACGGCCGCTGGCAGCGCATGATCACCAAGGGCATGATCGAAGAAGGCGTCGTCTGCCCGATCTGGGAAAGCCCGGAAATCACGAGCGGCCCGTTCACCGCCCGCGTCAATCTGCCGGCCGAGCTGATCGCAGACATGACCGTTGCCGTTGAAACCATCCCGGAAAAAGATCCGGCGGCCTTCAACTCCATGCGCGGCGGCGACGACAGCCCGCAAAAGGGTTGGAAGCGCGTCGACCATGAGCGCTATCAGTGGATCGTCGACATGCGCGACTGGCTGAAAAAGCAGCGCCGCGGCGGCTAAGCCAACCATACGAGAAAGGCGCCCGTCGGCGCCTTTCTTACCCCTTATCCCCTTTTACGGCATTCCCATGACGGCTCTTTCTCCGGCGATCGACCAGTTCGAACGCGACTATGCTGCCGCGCGTAAGTCCGCGCTGCGCGTCAACACGGTCTCGACAGCGCTCTTTGCGGTCTGTTTCGTGGCCGCCGCCTGGATCGGCGGATTTTTCGACATGACCGATGTGACGCTCTCCAATGGCGACCGGGTCTCCATGTGGAAAATCTGGGCCGGTTTGCCGCGTCTTGGGGAATATCTCTACAAGACCTTGCCGGTCCTCCATTGGGAGACGCTCGGATCCGACATTGCCAACTGGTTCTGGCGCTGGAAGGTCTGGCTGCAGCTTCTTCTCGAAACGATCCTGATTGCCTATATGGCAACGCTCTTCGGTGTGGTTGGAGCTTTTCTTCTCAGTTTTCCGGCCTCCCGGAACCTTGCACCCAATCGCTTTGTGCTCAATCTGACCCGGCGCTATCTGGAAATAATTCGCACGGTTCCGGAACTCGTCTGGGCCCTGATTTTCGTTTTCTGTTTTGGCGTCGGTCCACTCGCGGGCGTACTTGCCATTGGCCTGCATGCCACCGGCGCGCTCGGCAAGCTCTATTCCGAAGCCAATGAAAATGCAGACATGCGGCCGCTGGAAGGCATCAAGGCTTCCGGCGGATCCTGGTTCGACCAGATCAGATACGGCATCGTCCCCCAGGTCGTTCCGAACATCATCAGCTACACGTTGCTGCGGTTCGAAATCAACGTCCGGGCGTCTTCCATTATCGGCTTCGTCGGCGCAGGCGGCCTCGGCCAGGAAATCCGGGTCGCCATGTCCTTGCAGGAATACACGGACCTCTCCGCGCTCTTCCTGATCATCTTCGTCACCGTGATCGTGATTGACACGGTCAGTGAAAAAGTTCGCCATCGCATCATCGGCCTGACCGGCAAGGGAGTATGATCATGAACAAGACACCTCTCTCCCTTGACGCTGCCAGGGACCTGGTACCCGGTGCTTTTGGAATGCCGCTTCGGGCGAAACTTGTCAGGATCGCCGCCTGGTCCGTTTTCGCCGCCCTGACCGGCTGGTGCCTGTGGGCGTTCGACTTCTCACCTGGGCGTATCCTGGAAGGTCTGACACGCTTTGGCAACGTGCTCTCCTTCATGTTCCCGCCCCATATCTGGACCACGTGGCAGGACTGGAGCGAAATTCTCAAGGGTCTCGGCGAAACAGTGGCCATGGCTTTCATGGGCACGATTCTGGGGGCCATCATCGCCTTCCCGCTCGCCTTCCTGGGCGCCAAGAACATCATGCCCTTCAGCTGGCTGCGCCTGAGCGCCCGGCGCGGCTTCGACGCCCTGCGCGCTGTTGAGCAGATCATCCTGGCGCTGATTTTCATCCGCGCCTTCGGTCTTGGTCCGCTGGCCGGCATCCTCGCCATTGCGGTCTCGGAAATCGGCACCTTTTCAAAGCTGTTTTCGGAAGCAATCGAGAACACGTCCAAGAAACCGGTCGATGGTGTCAAGGCTTCTGGCGGCGGCAACCTCCAGACCATCCGCTTCGCCATTCTGCCTCAGGCCTTGCCGGTGATCCTGTCGATCATTCTCTACAACTTCGAATCCAACACCCGCTCAGGCACGATCCTGGGCATCGTCGGTGCCGGCGGCATCGGCTTCCTGCTCGCCGACCGCATCAGCGCCTACAAGTGGCCGGAGGCCTGGACAATCATCTTCCTGATCATCCTGACGGTTTACGTGATCGACGGCTTCTCCGGGTTCCTGAGAAAACGGATCATTGGTGGTCAGGAAAACGGACGGCAGGGGTGAGTTCGGAGCAGCCGCTACGGAGAGTTGTAGCTAAGTCCTGAACTAGCCCAAAGGTCACGGCATGGATCCCATGGTCAAGCCATGGGATGACGAAGGTGGGGGCAAGGCCTCAGCCACTATACACTTAGCTACGTCATTGCAGGGCTTGACCCTGCAATCCAGGCCGTTTTCTATCCACTGATGAGACGGTTCTGGGTCTATATGCTCGCCAGCCGGAAAAACGGGACGCTTTACACGGGCGTGACCAACAACTTGGCCATCAGAATTTACCAGCACGAAACAGGACAGGGCTCTCGCTTCGCGGCCCGTTACGGAGCCACACGCCTTGTCTGGTATGAAGAGCACCCTTACGCACCGCAAGCGATTGCGCGGGAGAAAGCGATCAAAAGCTGGCCGCGCAAATGGAAGATTGAACTCATTGAGGGAATGAACCCGGAGTGGTTCGATCTGAAACGCTTTTTGAATTCCTAGGCAAAGACTGATCAGGATTTGAAAAGCAATGTCCTGGATTGCAGGGTCAAGCCCTGCAATGACGAAGTTAAAAAATAACGGCTTCAGGCTTTCACCCTACCATCGTCATCCCATGGCTTGACCATGGGATCCATGCCGTGCCCTCACCTCGGAAACACCACCAGAAAGGTGCCACAGCGTTCCTAAAGCACCCGCTGTCCGGCCCGCCAGGCCTGCTTGACGAAGGGATGACCGTCATGCAGGCCGACATGCAGCAGATCGGCGCGCTGGCCCTGGGCAATCTCACCCCGGTCCGTCAGGCCGGCCACACGTGCGGGCGTCTTTGACACCATGCGCACGGCCGTCGGCAAATCGACGTCGAGGGCCTCTTCGGCTGCGATCATGAAGGCGCTGTCCAGAAGCGAACGCGGAACATAGTCAGACGCCAGAATGTCGACCAGGCTCTCCGCCATCAGATCGCTGACAGCGACATTGCCCGATTGGGACCCGCCGCGGATGATGTTCGGCGCGCCACCGACGACATGCATGTCATGGCGTTTTGCCTTGCGTGCCGCGTCCTGCGTGCAAGGGAATTCCGAAACAGAGATGCCCTCGGCCAGTGCCTCATCGATGTGTTCCAGCTCGGTATCGTCGTGGCTCAGCAGAGGCAGTTTGTGCGTATGAGCGAGGGCGACGACCGCCGGGCGTACCTTTGCACTGATATCGTCTGAGAAGTTCAGCAGTTCCTGTGTCGCCAATTCGACCGCCTTGCGGCTGTCGCCCGTTTCGGCCATCCGCCGCTCGATGTAGCCTTCGATATTCTTGCTCTGACGCCGGCCCGGCAGGTGCTCCATCACCGAGACCATGCGGACAATGTCCTTGCCGATATTTTCTTCTGTCAGGGCGGTTGTTTCTTCATCCGTGATCTCGCAGCGCAGATGCACCAGATGCTCGGATTTGAGCATACCGGCCGCCTGGGCCTTTTCCAGAGCATCGATCATCGGTGCCAGGATCTCTCGCCGTTCCGGGTTCTTGATGGTTGCGCCCACGCACAAACTGTCGAAAACGGTGGTGATGCCACTGCCGATGATCTGGGCGTCATGCGCCATGGCAGCCCGCAACGGGTCCCAGCGTACATGGGCGCGCGGAAAGACGTGTTTTTCAAAATGGTCGGTGTGAATGTCCACCAGACCCGGCACCAGGTAGTCACCCTCCAGATCAAGACCGGATTGCGGCGCTACGCCCGTATCAACGGCAATGATCCTGCCGTCGGCAACGGACAAGTGGCCCTTTACAACTTCATTGCCCAGAACGATTCTCGCGTTCTTCAGAACGGTCACTTCGCTGCCCGTCGGCGCGTGTTTATCGGCAAAGGTCATCAGCTCTTCTCTTGGCGGCGGCATGCCAGGCAGATATCAATCCCGGCACGCAGAATTCAGGTGGAACAGCCTTCTACTCCGTTTCCCGGCCGTCATTGTGACAGTTACACCACGAGACCGTGACAAACTGCGTCGCACTGTTTGTCCGGTCACTTCAATAAGAGCCGCCAACCGGAAAACAGGGCTCTATTCCTGCGGCATTCGTCTTATTTGAGCGCTTTTTGCGTCTGCAGCCAGCTCATGAGGCTGTATTCGACATCCGAGGTCCAGCCGGCATCAAGGATCGAATGGAGAAGATCCAAAAGCGCCTTGCCGTTCTTTGATTTCAAACCGTTTGCCAGGGCTCCGCTCGGATGCTTGCGCAGCACCTTCTGAGCAACTTGAATATAGGCGACAGCCACGTCGTCGGAATCACTGCTCCGCTTCTCGTTCAGATGGAAGAACAGCACATAGACAGATCCGAGATCGCCAAGAAACTCCGTGTGCGCGTCATAGGCAAGCCCTTCTTCATCATTCCAGGTCCAGCCAAAGTGTTTCTGCACCAACTGATTTATCTTGGGATTGACGTTAATCCCACGGGCCTGGAAGTGAATTTCCTCACCCGCATAACTCCCGACAAGACCGCCTACGACCAGACCGATGGCCCCACCGATCGGCCCCCCGAAGGCAAGGCCTGCTGCCGCGAGCGCCCAGGCGCCACCGGCTCCGCCGGCAATTGCAGACACATTTTTGGTCGTTGCAAAAGACTTGTCTTCCGACACGTAGATATCGAGACCTGCAAGGGCGACCGTTAGGATCAGCAGTCCAGCCCCCTGCAATTTCATCTTGGTCGGAGTTATGGAGCCTCTGCTCCCCCCGCCCTTGTCGATAGCCTTGAGCAGAACATCATCAAAATCATCGCTCGCCATGATCTTCTTCAAGGCATCGGCATCCGACATGCCATCCGAAATCTGGATCGAAATCCTGCCCTTCTTTGACAGGTCCTTGGCTGCCTTGACAATTAGCTCGGCTTTGGTGCGTTTCTTTGTCAGCAACTTGGAAATTATGTTCGTCGTCGCGGTCGCCCTGTCTTGCTGCGCATTCCTGAGGGCGATGCGGCGCTCAAAAATATAGTCGAAGAATTCCTTGGCAGCGCTCTTGTTGGCGCACGCCTGTTCCAGAACCGTGTCGGCTTCGGCACGGATCATCCGCATGTATTCGATACGCGTTGGCACGTCCCGGATAAGGTTCGCGCCAATAATCCCGGCTTCGGACACGAAACCGCTCACCTGGGTTTGCACGGTCCTGTAGGTGCCTTCAAGTTCGGACCATGCATCAATTGCCTGTGCTTCCCCCATTTCAAGTCCCCCCAAGACTTTCCGAACAGGCACGACGCGTCATGGGTCAATCAAACAATCAAAACAGCAAAACAACGCGGCGAACGCAATTCGATCGGCTCAAGCCTCTTTCAACCAGAGATAGTCACCCCGGGAAAACATAAGGTGAAAGATTGCAACAAGCAACTTCATGCCGTCAAAGTTGTTGCCACCGACGAACCGGGCGGTCTTGCCGTCCAAATCAAACAGGACCGTGTTGCTGCGGCACCAGTCGATCTGGAGCTGAATGGCGTGCCTGCCTTCCTCAAGCTCGATTTCGACGGTACCGCCACGTTTGACCTCTCCGACACGTTCCCCGTCAATCACGACCTGATAAGCGCGGAACATGTCGATGAGGCCCGTTGTGCGCGACACAATGATTTTTCCCATGCCAACGCAGCCCTTCCAAAGTGCACCACCTTTGCTTGTAGTGAAGAACGGTCGGGCCTGCAATTCAGGCTTTTGTCAGCGCACCATGGTCAGCCGGTCCCAGTCGGCATAATCCGGCGAACCTTCCCGGCGGATCTCGCCCTGGTAGCCAAATTCGACCATATGCACCATGACCGAATTGTCACCGGCAAGGATCACGGCATAGGCCTCCGGCAGGTCTGACGCGCTCAGGTTCCGGTCATTGCCGAAATCTGGCCAGCCCGCATGGTTCGTGCCTCGCGGCGCGCTGAACGGTACCCCGTGAAGCGACCCGCAGAGCGGCAGGTGGCAATGACCGTGAAAGATGTGCCGGATCTTGTCGGCATGCCGGGCAACAAGCTGGCCAAAGGCTTCTGCTTCCTGCAACATGATCTGGTCCATCGGTGCAATGCCGATCGGCACAGGATTGTGATGCATGAACAGGAACACCGGTCCTTCCAGACGCTCCAGCTGCGTTGCCAGCCAGGCTCTGCGCGTTTCGCAATAAAAGCCGGCATGGCTGTTCGGTCCCCAGCTGTCGAGGACAATCCCTGTCCCGACAGGAAGGTCAAAGACCGATTGCACGAAGCCATTGTCGTCTGATGTTTCGGGAAAGACCGACAGGAACACATCCCGCTCATCGTGATTGCCGATGCACAGGTGAACCGGGAACGGAACCGGCGCCAACATCTCCTTGAGCCGAATATAGTCTTCCCGATCGCCCCAGTCAGACAGATCACCCGTGATGACGAGGGCATCTGCGTCGCCATGCAGATGAATGGCATGCGCAAGGGCTTTCTGGAAATTCGCGTTCGGATCCCGGTCGCCGATGGTCTCACCCGGTTTGGTCAGGTGAATGTCAGTGAGTTGAAGAAGTTTCACCGCTTTCTCCAGATTGTTGTTGTGATTGAAAAACGCCGCCCGAAACCGGGCGGCGTTTCCTGGAAGTCCGGATCAGTTGGCGGACGGCAGCAGGTCCTGAACTTCCTCGTGAAGCTCTTCCTGCAGCTCGCTCATGTCTTCATATTCACCGGTCACGACGCCTTCGATGCCGTCATAGATTACCTGGGTGATGGCAAGGCCGTTGTCACCCGGATAGGCCTGCCAGTCGCGCAGCAGCGGCAGCTGGCGAACGGCGGTTTCCTTGTTCGGGTTGTCTTTGTAGAAGTCGGCCAGGATCACCTCGTTGGCAGCCTTGTTCGGCGGCATGTAGCCGGTGGTGCGGGCAACTTCGGCAGCGCCCTGACCGGAAGTGATGAATTTCAGCCACTTCCAGGCAGCTTCCAGCTCCTTCGGATCATCGGAAGTCGAGACCAGCAGAGCGGCGTTGCCACCAGCCGGAAGGCCCTTCGGACCGGTTGCTTCCAGACCCGGGAATTCGTTGGTTTTCAGAACGAAATCACCCTTGGCGCGTTCAACAGCACCCAGAGCGGATGTCGACCAGAACATCATGCCGATTTCGCCGGCGGAGAAGGACGCCAGAGCGGCTTTCCACTCGATGTTCTGCATGTCGCAGCCACGGAACAGGGACTGCATGGTTTCCAGCGACTTCAGGCCTTCCGGAGACGAAATCTGGAAGTCGTTGCCTTCCATGGTCGGCTTGTCCTGGGACCACATCAGTGCCTGCAGGAACCAGTTGCCCGTGATGTTCCAGCCCCAGAACATCGGGTTCTTGACGCCGGCTTCGCGCAGCTTTCCGCAAGTGGCAACAACCTCTTCCCAGGTCTTCGGCAGCTGGTCCGTGGAGGTGATACCGGCCTTGGCCATCACGTCCATATTGTAGTAGCCGACCGGCAGCGAGACGGAGAACGGCAGGCCGTAAATGTCGTCGTTGAACGTGCCCAGCGCCAGCATGGCATCATGGTAGCCGTCCTTGGCGAAGTCTTCTTCCTTCAGGATGAACGGCTCCAGCGACTTGGCAATACCTTTGTCGACCAAGATCGCCTGGCGGTTCAGACCCTGCATGGTCACATCCGGCAGCGTGCCGGCAACGGCTTCGCGCAGGATCGTGTTGGTGCCGTCTTCGTAGGATTCGTAAGCGGCGCGGATTTTCACCTCGATGTTCGGATACTGCTCGTTGAACATCGGCAGGATCTTTTCATAGGTCACATCGAAGAGATGCGAATAGGGATAGGCGAATTCGATGGTGATCTTCTCGTCCTGAGCCTGGGCAGAGCCGGCGGCCAGAAGAAAAGCAATTGCAGTGAGACACTTTTTCATGAAACTCTCCGTGGTGTTGCCACGGGTGCGGCCCGGTCGCCAAACTGTCCGCACCCGGATGATCCCTTGCAGGATCAGGTAACGGGGCCGCCTCCAACGGGCGGTCCCGCCTCAAAACCTCTTGCGGTCATTTCATCCCGCTCAAGGTAATTCCCTCGATGAAGCGCCGCTGCGCGACCAGAAAGGCCACGATCAGCGGCAGGACGATGATGGTCGCTGTCGCCATCATCGGACCGAAATTGTCGCCATCCGCGTCGCCCTTGAACTCGCGCAGACCCAGCGGCGGCGTGAACAGGCTGCGGTCGCCGGTGATGACGATGCGCGGCCAGAAATAGTCGTTCCAGTGCGCCACGACCGAGAAGATGGCAAAGGCCAGGAGTGCGGGGATCGCGGTCGGAAGCATGACGTTCCAGATGATCGAGAATTCACTCATCCCGTCCATGCGCGCCGCGTCGATCAGGTCGTCCGGCACAGTCATGAAAAACTGGCGCATCAGGAAGATGCCGAAGACCGAGATGGTCCAGGGGATGACCAGCGCCGCATAGGAATTGGTGAGACCCAGTTTCGCCAACATGATGTAGAGCGGCAGGGCAATCGCATGCACCGGGATCAGCAGGCAGAACAGCACCAGGCCGAAGACCGCCTCCCTGCCCCAGAAGCGCAGTTTTGCAAGCGCATAGGCGCAAGGGAGTGCAACGAGGACCTGGATGAAGAAGATCGATGCGGTCACAACGACGCCGTTGAAGAGGTAACGCAGCAGCGGCGCCTTCTCGAAGGCCGTTGTGTAGTTGTAGATGACCGGCGTCACCATGCAGTCGGCAACATCCCTGCCGAGCTTGATGCAATAGTCGTCCCGGAACAGCTCCTGAGCCCCGAAGAACCCCCCGGTGTTCTGCATGATTTCCGCAGGGCTTTTGAAGCTGTAGCTGACCATCACATAAAAGGGCAGCAGCACAATGAGGCTGCCGAGGATCAGCACCACATGTTTCAGTGTTTCAGCAGCGGAAAACCGGAAGCTCGGCACGCTCACCGCACTGGGTTGCGAAAGGGCTGTGTCGCTCATGAATAATGCACCCGGCGTTCGACCAGCCAGCGCTGGATCAGGGTCAGGAACATGACGAAGCCAAGGAAGACCACGGTAATGGCTGCTCCAATGCCCATCAGGTTCTGCTGAATGGCCTTTTCGTAGATGGCGAACATCATGACATAGACCGATTTGGAAGGTCCGCCGCCTTGCGGATAGAAGGCCTCGACCGTGTCGAACACCTGGAAGGAGCGGATGAAGGAGATCGTCACCACGAAAACCGTGGTCGGGCCGAGCATCGGCCAGGTCACCAGCCGGAACCGGTCCCACGCCGTCTTGGCACCGTCCATCTCGGCAGCGTGATAGAGTTCACGCGGGACCGATGTCAGTCCGGCAAGATAGAGCACCATGTTGAACCCGAAGCCTTGCCAGACCCCGATAAAGGCCACCGTCCAGATCGCATAGTCGCGGTCGGTGAGCCAGAGCGGGAAGCCCCGTTCGCAGCCATGGGCGAACCAGCCCCAGGCTTCCAGAAATGAGCCGCAGCCGCGTTCCAGCGTGGAATTGACAATGCCGATGGTCGGATGAAACGCGAATTCCCAGACAATCGCCATTGCGATCAGGGCCGCCATCACCGGCAGGAAGTAGATTGTCTTGTAGAGATCGCCGAAGCGTTTTGTGGAGTTGATCAGCAACGCGGCCCCGAGTCCCAGCCCGACGGACAGCGGCACCACCACGAAGACATAGCGAAAAGTGGCGCCGAACATCTTCTCATAGGTCGAACGGGTGAAGATCTTTTCGTAATTCTCCAGCCCAACGAAATCCGCCCCCGGATTGCCGAGGCTGTAGCTGGTGAAACTGAGCGCCGCCGCCACGAGAATGGGCAGCAGAAGGATCAGCACCATCAACGTGAGGGCCGGGCCGACAAACCACAGATGGGCCCTGCTATCCGGCATCAGGCCACCTCCGCCACTTCGTTGGCCGGCTCCGACAGGTCGAGGCGCTTGCCATCCTTGCCGAAGACCATCGCCTGCCCGTGCAATCTGTGAAAGGACCGGGTTTCCCCGATGGAAATCTCTGCACCTTCAACCGGGGAGACACGCACCACCAGCCGCTGCGCGCCATCCAGAACGGAGACATGCAGGTAGATGTCAGCGCCAAGATTTTCCTTGTGCACCACGCGGCCACTCAAGGATTCTGGAGCGCCCATGTCACAGAGCGCGAGATGTTCAGGTCTCAATCCGATGGTAACAGAACCGACAACCCCATTTGCGGCGACACGGGCAAGAACCATCTCCCCGCATCGGGCGTGACCGGCTTCATCGAGCGTGCCGGGCAGCAGATTGATTTTCGGGGCACCGACAAATTCCGCGACACGCATGTCGTTCGGATTGTTGTAGATCTCGTCTGGCGCACCAAGCTGGAGGATGTTGCCGTCCATCATCACGGCCATCCGGTCCGACATTGTCAGGGCTTCGGCCTGATCATGGGTGACATAAACGAATGTGGTCTTGAGCGTGCGGTGCAGCTCGGCAAGCTCCGATCGCATGTGAATGCGCAGCGCGGCATCCAGATTGGAGAGCGGCTCATCCATCAGGAAGGCCAACGGCTTGCGCACCATGGCCCGGCCCAGCGCCGCACGTTGGCGCTGCCCGCCAGAAAGCTGCCCCGGCTTGCGATCAAGCAGATGATCTATCTTCAGGATCTTCGCGGTGTCTTCGACCTGGCTGAGAATGGCGCGATAGGCGCCCCGTGCCATCAGGGGACCGGCAAACGGCAATCGCTGAACCGTCGACAGGTCCCGCAGTTTCAACGGGGTCATCATGTTTTGCGCGACAGTCAGATGCGGGTAAAGCGCATAGGACTGGAACACCATGGCCAGGTTCCGGTCGGCCGGACGCACGCTTGTGACATCCCTGCCCCCGATCTCCACGCGTCCAGAAGTCGGCGCCTCAAGGCCAGCCAGAATGCGAAGAAGGGTCGACTTGCCGCAACCCGACGGTCCGACCAGCGTCAGGAATTCACCATCGGCGATGTCGAGATTGATCCCCTCCAGGACCCTGGTCGTGCCGAAGCTCTTTTCGATTGCCGATAAGGATATGGCTGTCATCTATGCCCCCAATGTCTGGCGGGCACACTAGGGGCACCGGTTGAACCGTCTGTGACGTAATATTAGCGTCGCTAATAGGAGCTACGGTTCGGCAGCGCAGATATTATGGAACTGTCATGAACACCCCTCCAAGCCCCTACCAGGTCAAGGCCTTTACCTTCGCCGCGCGCGAAGGCTCGATCTCAGCTGCCGCGAAGGCACTCGGCGTCACGCAGTCGTCGGTGACGCAACATATCGCCAAGCTGGAAACCCGGATGGGCACACAGCTCTTCATCCGCCGCCGCTCCGGCCTTGAGCTGACCCGTGCAGGAAAGGAGCTGTTTTCCGTGTCAGACCGGCTGGCGACCGTGGAGCAGCTGGTCACCGAAAAAATCAGCGACTACAGCGCCCTCACTGACGGACACATTCGCCTGATCGCCAATGCCCCACGTCCGGCGATGCCGATCATCGCCCAATACGGGCGGCTTTATCCGCAGATCCAGATCGACTTCACGCTCTACAACTGGACCACGGCGATGACCTTGTTGGCCGAACGACAGGTAGATATCGCCATAGTGACCGACCCCGAAGAGAGCCCTGCCCTGTTCACGCATGAGCTCAGACGGTCCAGCTACAAGGCCCATATGCTGAAAAGCCATCCCCTGGCGAAACGCAAAAAGATCTCGCTCGCCGATCTCCAGAACGAGACCCTGGTACTTCCTGAAGATGGCTCTCTCACTCAGAAAGTCGTCCGAAGAAAGTTCCAGGCGCACCAGCTGAACCTGCCTCGAATTCTGCGAACAACGACATTCCCCATGGTCAAGGAAGCCATCCTGCACAATCTCGGTATTGGTCTTCTGTTGGAAAACAGTCTTTTCCCGTCTGAAAAGCTGACAGCTGTTTCCGTTACCGAAATGCCGGAAGGCTATCGCGACTGCATCGCCATCCCTGCCGACAAGCGTGAACTACGCCTGATCAGGAGTTTTCTGGACGTGGCGGTTGAAGTCCGGGCCGGCGGCGGAATGTGAAGATCGAAAGTCAGACAGCTATCGGGCCGTTCGTCCGAACCACCACCCCGATCGCTTCGGCACGCGCTCGCCGACCGGGCTCGCTACCACGCGATCAGGCAGGTGTCTTGGCGACGGTGTCGAGGTCCTTGCCCTTCGCCTTCAAGGCGGCATAAGCATCCTGGCAGGTAAATGTCGTCCAGTAGGGAACAACTACAGCGTCACTGTCTTTCTGAAAATCCCGCAAGGCAGCCTGGCTGAAATTTCCCCAATGCCCGTCATCTTTCCAGCTGCCCAGATCGTATCCGAGCGCAATCAGAACGCGTTGCCGCGCCACAGTGGTCCAGAGCGGAGACCAGATCTCTGGAATGGAATTGTCATCATAGATGGCGCGAAGAAGATCGGCAAAACGCATACCGATGACATCCTGCTTGTAACCCGGGCAGATATCGTGATGACCGTGATGGTGCTGCCAGGGAATGTGCGGCCATTTTCCAAGGATTTCCTTGCCGACGGCAACCATCATTTCAAACTGCTCAGACGGCCAGTCCGGAATGGTCCAGATTGACCTGCAATTTGTGTCGACATAGTCCTTCCAGCCCGGTTGCGCCGGGTGCCCAGGACGCGCATAGCCGATATGGGCCGTTTCAATTCCGATACAGGCACGCGAGCCTTTTGTCGTGTTGGTTGATTTCTTCCCGTCCCAGCGGATTTTCTGCTCAATTCCGGCATGCCAGGAACGATCCGTCAGCCGCACGTAACGATCGACGCCTTCCTTGAAATTCTGACCAACGCAGTAGTGCGCTGAAACTCTGCTTTTGACACCTCCGGCGCCGCCCTGGAGCACACCGCGACTGTCTTTCAAAGTACGCATGGCCGTCCAGTGCCATGTCACGCCCATGGGCTTGTGGTTTGTTGCGGAGGTCCAGTCAGGGCTGACGGCATGCCCCTTGTAGAGCGGAATATAGTAATCTTGATATTTGAACATGAAAATCTCCAACAAAGTAGATATTTGAATAAAGCAAACAAATCCCGGCCCACAGATTCATTTTCCTCGAAATACATTGAATCTGTTTCTCAATTTCCGGTCACGACACACCATTCAGTTTAAGAAAAATCTATTTTCGCCGCACTCGGACCAAGCAATATTTTAAAACTTAACACAAATTAGGAATATGATACAATAACGCTCTCATTTTGATTGCAATTTTCATTGTGCTGGGTCTGAGACCTTCATTTCATAGGGACTGAAATTACACCTCCTTCACCGTCAATGCGCGCCCCTGCCCCGACAAGGGCCCGTAAAACCAGTTTTTACCTCGCCGAGGAGAGCCAACGCTATGCTGAACGTTAAGGCACTTGACCAGATCAAACCCAACTCGGAATTGATATCGCTGACAAAATCCCGTTTGCAGGCCGTCCAGCGCGGTTTGGCCGTTTGCGCTTATCCGGTTGGCGAGGCAGACGGGCTGCATGGCCCCAAGACCCGGAATGCCTTTGCCGAATTTGTCGCGGACAAAAAGCTCGGTGATCCCCGACTGGTGTCAGGAGAAGCCGTCGATTTCCTGAAGGACAAAGTCGCCGAGGTCCTGAAAATTCTCAACGCGCCCGCAAATTCATCGGACCAGGTGATCGAGCGTATCGGTGAAGCCTTCCGGTTTATTGGCCTGCCTCACAAGGCACAGATTGCCTACGGTCTTGCAACGGCGCGTTGGGAAACCAACCATACGTTCGAACCTGTCAAGGAGGCCTATTGGCTGTCGGAATCCTGGCGCCGCAAGAACCTGAAATACTATCCCTATTATGGACGTGGCTATGTTCAGCTCACCTGGGAAAACAACTATGAGCTTTATGAGAGCATACTGGGCTTGGATCTGAAGGACGACCCGGACATCGCACTTCGCCACGATGTCGCTTTGTTCGTGATTGCGCATGGCATGAAAATGGGCAGCTTTACATCCAGAAAACTTGAACAATACATCACCAAAAACAGCACCGATTTCATCAATGCCCGACGAGTCATCAATGGCACTGACAAGGCATCTGAGATTGCCGCTTTAGCAGAACAATATCTCGACGAGATCTGAGCTGGATTTCTCCGTCCGGCAATACGTGGAATGAGACCTTGCCCCGCGTGCACCTGCCTCAAATGGCAGGACATGCGGATCCTGATGGCGCATTCCTTGCAGCTTCCGCGTGGCCACACCCTGGCATCGTTCAAAACCCTGGCATCGTTCAAACCAAATAACCCGCAAAGGCGCCAGGTCGACCGTGGGTGCTTCACGATCAGTCTTCTGAAGGGAAACCTCAAGACACCGTTGAAAAAACCGTCATTTAAACGGCTTCTACGTTTGGAATGGCCGGCACCAGGCCGTAAAGCCCTCCTGGGCTGACGGCAATCGTCGAGGCATGTCAGGACGGCTAGCCCTTCAACAAACGGTCGGTCGATATCGAAGGACGTGCGGATATACTGGAAGTTAGGGGCCGGCCAATCCGGACTGCGAGCCGCCACGGGCGTCAACTTCAAGAACGCCTCCGCGAACAGGCCCTCATGGTGAGGTCTGCGACGGTGGCGCCAATTCCGCAATCATTTCGCCATCTTCGTCGAGACCGACTTCGACAAATCCGAAGCTTGCATAAAAGTCTTTTGCCACAGGGTTTTGCGGGTGGTAGCAGATCTTGATCTTCTTGCAGCCGGGTGCTGACGAAATGTGGGCAATCGTCCGATCCAGCGCCTTTCGCCCGTAGCCCTTTTTCTGATGCCGCTTGTCGGTCATCAGTCTGCAGATCATGTATTCGCCCGCCAGGCCTTCGGCCGCCAGCGACGCAAACATCACAAAACCGACGATCTCGTCTCCGGCATAAACCGCAAAGGGAGTGCAAGCCGTTTCGTAAGCAGCCTCCGCCAGCGAATAGGCATTGGAGGCAACGAAGTGCTCCTGCGCTTCTTCCAGCTCAAGATCGACAACCGTCTCCCAGTTGGTCTTGTCGATTGGTGCCAAACGGATTGCGGGTTTCATGGCATCACCTGAGTAAAAGATCTGAGTTGAAACGCTCTTGATCAGCGTTTGCCGTCAGCCTTGGAAACCGAAAGAATGAGCACCGCATACGCAGAGGAACACCGCCCGGCCGAGGAACAGGATCGATGTGGGCTCGGCAATCAGGGTTTGCAAGCCGATTGGCAAAACAACCCGCCGCAATTCCGGGCGCATGGTCCCGATTTGCGCAAGCGCTCTGCGCTCAAGTAGCTCCAAGCGTGGTCGCGCAAACATTATTTATAGGTTAGCGGAGTGCCGCATCCCGCGCTCAAGAAGGCCAAAGGCCGTTAGCGCAACAAGGGTTGGTGCAGGTGAGCGGAGCGAGCTGGAACCGCGCTCAAGTAGGCCGAAGGCCGATAGCGCAAAAAAGGATGGTGCGGGCGACGGGACTCGAACCCGTACAGCCTAGGGCCGAGGGATTTTAAGTCCTAGATGAAAACTCATAACCATCTGTTTTTGTTTATTTTATTTTAGCAAGTTGTGTGTATGTGTAAGATACTGTGTAATAGTTTTTTCATGAAATTCAGAATGTTGCCGCAAAAAGCGCACGCGGCGCGCGCGCCGCTACTTATCCATTTGCCCTTCCCAAGCCAATCACAGGCACCGGCAGGCAGGGTCAAGGCTTTACCGCGTCAGCGGGGCCGAACGGCCGCCTTGAGGCTGACAACGGGCCCGTCACTTAAAAATCAGGCAAATGACCTCAAACGCTGATGAAGGCGGACGAACCGCATAGCGCGGTTCGGATCGCTTACGTTGGCCGACGCAGCACACCGGAAGCGGTGTGCATTGCCTCTTAGTGAAGAGGTTCGACCAAAAGGGCACACTGGTCCAGACATCTCTGATACTTTTAATCACAATGTGTTAGATACATATCAAGTTCGAAGATCTGACTAATTGCTGTTCTTCTAACCTTCAAAAAGGACTGGAAATTTCTAGCGCTTGCCTGTCACCATGTTACAATCCGGCAACTTATACGGGAGGCGAAATAATAGATAAAACACTAAAATTCAATCCACGTGCGAGAATTATTCGGACGATCGGCGACCAACTGATTAGCGGCCCCGAAGCTGCAATCGTTGAACTGGTTAAGAACGCATACGATGCCGACGCATCGCGTGTAATCGTAAGGTTTACTCCTCCCCTTCACCCAAATGCAGGGACAATCACCGTCTCTGATGACGGGCACGGTATGCCACTGTCTGTAATCCATGAAAAATGGATGGAACCGGCCACAACTTCGAAGCTTCTCAACCGAAAGTCTCCTAGGGGCCGCACGATGATGGGCTCCAAGGGAATTGGTCGATTTGCCGCAGCAAAGCTCGGCAAGAAAATGGCATTGAATTCAATTGTTGAAACTGAAGGTACCAATACCGAAGTCCTTATCCCCGAGATTGATTGGGATGATTTTACCGGAGATCGCTACCTTTCAGATATCGAAATCGAATACCTAGAGCAAAAAACTCAGAGTGGGACCGGAACGCTTATTGAGATCCGCGAACTTCACGACTTTTGGAACAAGCAATCTCTAAGCAGGCTACTTCTTGAACTACGAAGACTAATTTCCCCTTTCGGAACAAGAGAAGAAGACAGAGACTTCCGGATTTACCTGGATTTGTCGGATTGCACAAAAGAAACAACGACGTTCGATGGCAGGGAGCTGGTACAAAGCGCATTTGGCACAGAACCTGAAGAATCTGCGGATCCTCTCGACGCATTCGAGGTCAAACCCTACCCCTTATTGACGGCCTGCGATTATGAACTCGCCGGGCATTTTGACGAAAACGGCAAGTTTCAGGGGACATTTCAGATCCGGAGAGGAGATCAATCGCCTCAGGACATCGAGCTTGAAATATCGGGCAGTGACGATGACCCGCAGCCAGGCCCCTTCGATGTTCATTTCTATATTTTTGACCGTGAGGCTGAGCCACTCAAAAAGAATATGCGCGAAGCCGGTCTCGGGGATTTGTCAGTCGCAGAGGCACGCAGGATTCTCAACGAGGTTGCCGGAGTTGCGATCTACCGGAACAGCTTCCGGGTTCGCCCCTATGGAGATGAAGAAAACGACTGGCTGACGCTTGACACACGGCGCGTTCAAGACCCGTCACTCCGCATCGGTCACAACCAGGTCGCCGGCTACATTACGGTCCAGGATACCGATAAATCGGAATTGGTCGAAAAGAGCAGCCGCGAAGGCTTCGAGGACAACGCAGCATTTCGGCGGCTACGCGAACTTTCTCTCGCATTGCTGTCGAGGGTGGCCGAACCTCGCCGTCAGAAGTTTCGTGAAAAGGCAGGCCTTTCACGTAAACGCAAAGGTTCCTTCAACGATGTTCGTCGCGAGGCTGAACTCGGAAGAATAAGGCAGGCTGTTCTTCGTCTGGTACCGCCGGAGAAACAGGCAGAAGCAGAAAAGATAATCAGCTCTGAAGCAGCCAGTCTGCAGGTACAGATTGACCAGCTCGAAGAACGGCAACGCGTACTGGAGGCAAAGTCATCTCTCGGTGCCATTATCGGGGAAGTCTTGCATGAAGGTGCTCCAAGGGCAGCCTACATCGCCGGAACCTCTCCCAAGATATCCGGCCTCATTGAAAACCTGCTCGCCGATCCATCGCGTACCGAAGTTAAGTCGGACCTGCTTGGAAAACTCAAACACCTTCGCGACAATGCAAGTGGATTGGCAGATCTTTTCCGCCTCCTCAGACCTCTTGCGGGAGGAAAACGCGGCAAACCGGAAAATTTCAATCCTCACGCCCTGATCAGTTCGACAATCGAGATTTTCGAAACGCACGATCCGCAAATCCAGATCGAAAACACCGACAAGGTCCATTTGGTTACGGGGTATCCGGGAGATCTCTCGACTGCGATTATCAATCTTGTTGGAAACGCAATCCATTGGCTGGAGGGGTCCCGGATCGAAGACCCCAGGATCAACATCACCCTGAAACGAGCTTCCGATGGAGTGCGTATTTTCATTACAGACAACGGACCAGGTATTGATGAAGAATTCCACGAGTTGATCTTTGACGTGGGCTTCAGCCTAAAGGAAGGCGGAACTGGACTTGGTCTCAATATCGCGAGGGAAGCTCTTGCCAGATCTGGTGCAAAACTTTTATTTCATCCGGAAACGGAGGAAGGAACCATATTCGAGATCTTTTATCCAAGGGAATTAAAGTAATGTCGAAAGTGCTCAGGATTTTGTTGGTCGAGGATGATGAAGCCCAGATCGATTCTTTCAATGACGCTGTGAATGCATGGAATGTGGCGAACGCGGCGAACGAAAGGAAATTCAATTATCAGGTTGCCGGGAATGTGACAGAGGCCGAAAGTCTCATACAGGGCAGCAGGATAGATTGTGCCCTGATCGACATTCGGATCCCTGCAAGCAAGGAAGAAAAGCCCAAGCACCTCAACGGCAACCAGATTATCAATTCCTTACTCCTCGAACGCGGCCTTCCGATCGGGGTCATTAGTGCAAACATGAGTGAACTGGAGCCCGAAATTGCAGACAAGCAGCACGTTCGCCAGTTTGACAAAGGCGATGAAAATACAGCTGAAAACGCCGTTTGCTGGCTTGCAGAAAACTGGTCAATGATGGAAGTGCTGGATCTGGTACGTCACAGGATGGAGCAAGCCGGAGCCGAAATTTTTGGCAAGAGACTTTGGCCTCAATGGAACAGTCTTCCCGTTACAGATCCGAAACAGACTGCGGAAATCGTCGCCCGGCAATACGCATCCCATCTCGTTGACAAGCTTGGACTTGAGCATCCCGAAAACATCGAGTGGCATCCGTATGAAGCCTATGTATCACCTTCCTTCCATGAAATGCGCGCACATACCGGCGATATTTTCCAACTGGAGGAAGGGCATTTATGGATTGTGGTCAGCCCGCAATGCGATATGGCAACCCAGAAAATCCCCAACGCAATCCTGTGCATCTGTGAGCCAGGGATTGACGGCTGGGACGGACAGTTGAACAAAGCTCAGGATGTGGCAAAGGAAGAGAAGAGAAACAAGGCCCTTGATTGGATCAGAAAAAAAACCAATCAGGAAATGCCGGTATCAAAGCATTTTCTTCCACCGCTTCCAGGTAACTTCGATCCTCTCGTCGTGAACTTTTCTGCGGTTCGCACCATGTCTCTGGAAGACTTGAACAAGGCAGAAAACCTGAATAGAAGAAAAGCCTCCGTTTCTTCGCCATTTCTTGCAAACGTTGCACAGAGATTTGGTGCTTACATCAGTCGAACCGGTCAACCCAATATCGATCCGGCAACATTTTCTCCCACTCCGAAAGAGGAGCCTGCCGAAGGCAAATAATGCCGCCAATCAATTGATTTGGCGCTTGCGAACAAGATCGATGAAATCTGAAATCGCCATCAACCATTCTCGCTGACTTTCCCGATAACTCTGATGAAGACGTCGCGGCAGAACAAGCTGCAAGTTGACTCCTTTCATTTGCTCGGTCTGGTGCTCGGAAATAGCCGGTTCGAGAGTGAGAAGGTGTTTCCGGTCAATCCGTTCGGCTTCGGCAAGCACCTGACGCCATCGGTCTTTCAGGGTTGACTTGGCACCGAGCATTGTCAGCCGTTCCGCAGGAAAGTCGGCATCGTGATAGCGCTCCGCTCCGGGAAACAGGAAATCAGGTTTGTTGCGATTTTCTGTCAGGGCACCGCGTGAGTATCTGACACCGTTTCCCTCAAAAATTGCCTCCAGATGATTTTCCAATGACTGACCGGCACGTGCCTTCCGCCTGTTCTGGACACTCAGCGAGAAAGCGAGAAATCCGTCAACATCGGCGTCCCCGGCTGAATAAAACCCGTTCTGTAACCGTTCTGACACGATGTGGCGCTCAAGTCTGCGGAACATGGCCTCTTCACGTTCAAGCCATGCGACCAGCGCATCGTCGGAATTGTCGCGGACGGAGATTTCAGGCAGGGAGGAACGGGCAAGCGCCGAAAACTCCCGCGTTGTGGGAAATTTCATACCAAACCGTTCGATCAGGCTATCCAGCTTGTCGGACTCCGGCTCTTCGGGCTCGATCCCAAGTTCATCCAGAATGTAACGAACGGTGAAGTCCAGTTCCGCGTCCTGGTTCCCGCCAATCTCGTGGGCGGAAAATTCAAGTTCCGGTTCTTCTTCCAGACCAAACAACCAGAGTAGCTGGTTCTGCACCGTGCTTCCGGCAGGCGTGATAATCACCATAGCGGTATCGTCACGCCGCAATGCCAGAAAGAAGGTTTCTCCCTCTTCCATCATCGCTGTGACTTCATTGGCTGGATAATAGAGTCGATATTCCGTACGTGTGGGATGTTTGCGGCGTGCGTCGTACCAGCTGATCACGCTTTCGGCGGTCACACCGGCCTGTTCACCTCCAAGCCAGATAAAACGTGTTGGAATGTTTTTCCGGTCGTCGTCGCCGAAAAGGTCACGCAACGGCCTCGAACCATTGAACTCATGCTGATTGGAGCTGGTCGGACTTGTCTCAACCTTGCTCAGGCGCTTCACAGCCACGCCTTCGAAATAATCGGAGAGGAAACCCCGCGCGATCATAACGGGTCTCCGTGTAGTTCAAGTAAAGGTTCCGCAGATTTAAGCCATGAGATCAAACGTCTGATCACAAGATCTCCCGCGAGGCGCGTCTTGCCCTTCAAGGCACATTCCCAGACCGTGCCAATCCGCCATCCAAGGCTTTCCAAGGCCTTGACCGTGACCTTGTCCCTATTAACATTCGAGGCAATTTTCCGTTGCCAGAAATCGGTTCTTGTCGCTGGCAGCCTGAAAAGGTGACAGTCGTGCCCATGCCAGAAGCAGCCGTGAACAAAGATAATAGCCCGATATTTCGGGAAGACCAGATCTGGTTTGCCGGGAAGTTTCCTGTCATGCAATCGGTAACGAAATCCAGCCTTATGGAGCGCTTGCCGGATAATCAGCTCTGGCTTGGTATCCTTGCCACGGATACCGGACATCATCCGGCTGCGAACCTCTCTCGAAACAACGTCAGCCATTTACGACAGCAGCTTTCCGTTCATCCTTCTCTATCACTTCAATCGGAATGATCTCAGCTGGCTTCGTCGCTCGCAATAACCACGGACTCATCGCCTCCGCAACAGCCTCGACAACGGGTACGACCACCGCATTGCCGAATTGTTTGTAGGCTTGCGTATCCGAAACCTTAATGTCCCAGACCCGGTTGCCGCGTTCAAAACCCATCAGTCTCGCGCATTCCTTCGGTGTCAGACGACGGGGACGCTTCTGCTCCCCTTGATCAATCAGGATCTCGGAGCCATCCTTGTAATAACGGGCGGAAAGCGTTCTAGCCACATCATCGGGGCCAAAGAGGCCAAACCCGAACCCGTTGCCTTTTGCCTCGTGCTTTTTCTTGTATCCTTGCAAATAGTCCCAGAGTTTAGGGGTCAATGTGTACTTCTCGTCGACCTTCGGTAACAGGATACTCCCGAGTTTAGGCTCTGGACCGGTCGGCACAATGACATCATCAAACGAAAATCCGGCATTCCTGTCCCGGAAACCGACAATAAATATCCGCTCCCGACCTTGGGGCACCCAAGGTTTCGCGCTGATGATCCGCGTCTCGACCTTGTAACCAAGCTCCTCTTCGAGAACTTTCATAATGGTCGTGAACGTATTGCCACCATCATGACTTTTCAGGTTTTTGACATTTTCAAGCAGGAATGCGTCGGGCTTATGGTGTTGGATAATCTGCGCAACATCGAAGAAGAGTGTTCCTTGCGTTGCATCCATAAATCCGTGCGGACGTCCAAGCGCATTCTTTTTGGAAACACCGGCAATGGAAAACGGCTGGCAGGGAAATCCCGCAAGCAGGACATCATGGGCCGGTATGCGTGAAAGCGCCTCGCTACTTGTTGTGTATTCCCGGATATCACCTGCGAAAACATGCTCTGGATCTTCCGGAAAATTTCTCCGGTAGGTGTCTGCAGCGTATTTGTCCCATTCGCTGGTGAAAACACATTTTCCGCCGATATTCTCGAAGCCAATACGCAAACCTCCGATCCCGGCGAACAGATCGATAAACCGAAATCGGACGTCTTTCTGAACTGGACGGTTGTGCTTTGCAAGCAAACGCAACATATCCAGAGCGAGTGGCGTCGGAGAACAGTCGCCATTTTCATGACGGTAGGCTGACCTGAGTGAAACCTTGGTGACCCGCGCTGCTTCTTCAATTGTAAGACCAGCCAGTTCCCTTAGCTGGGCAAACTCCGTCTTGTCTTGCTGTTGCGCCACGCACCGAATCCTTTGCTGTGTCGATTTTTGACATGCTGGCACAAAGTTTCTCAGAAAACAATAAAATGTTCCCTTTTTGTTCTCACTTATCCTTAATCATGCACAGCTTCCAACAAACAAGGTAGCAAGCAACCGATAATCTAGATTGAGGTGCGAAGCCCAATCTCCTGACACTAAACAGCATGAAATGCTTTTGCTATATGCAAACTGCCGAGTTGCGGTCTGAATTCGTACCTAAGTAAAAACAAAATGGTGCGGGCGACGGGACTCGAACCCGTACAGCCTAGGGCCGAGGGATTTTAAGTCCCTTGTGTCTACCAATTCCACCACGCCCGCAGATCCCCTTCCCCTAACGGCCCTGCAAAAAAAGCGCAAGACGCAAGGCTTGCAATTGCGGTTTCCGGGTGCCGCTTTCCACGTTCGCGTGTTTTTGCGTCAAGTGACGCTGGAAATTGGCGGCTTTGAACGGTATGTGGAAGGGTAATCCAAGAACAATGCGCAGGCAGCGACCATGCCGGGTCCAGCAGCCACGCAGATAAGTGCGAGACACGGACACCCCATGGTCAGCTATATCGACGCCGCCGACGCTCCCCTGAAGAACACCGGACAGGTGCGCCTTTACGGGCCTGAGGATTTTGAAGGCATGATGCGCGCCGGGCAATTGACCGCCGCGTGCCTGGACGAGCTGGCCGCCCTCGTCAAACCGGGAACGACCACCCAGGAAATCGACGATTTCGTCTACCAGTATGGCCGCGATCACAACGCCCTGCCGGCGACGCTGAACTATCGTGGATACACCAAGTCCAGCTGCACCTCGATCAACCATGTTGTCTGTCACGGCATTCCGAATGACAAGGCGCTTCGCGACGGCGACATCGTCAATATCGACGTAACCTTCATTCTCGACGGCTGGCACGGTGATTCCAGCCGCATGTACCCGGTCGGACAGCTGAAGCGCGCCGCAGAACGCCTGATCGACGTCACCTACGAATCGCTGATGCGCGGCATCGAGGCCGCCAAGCCGGGCAACACCACTGGCGACATCGGCCATGCCATCCAGACCTATGTCGAGGCGCAGCGCTGCTCCGTGGTGCGCGATTTCTGCGGCCACGGTCTCGGCCTTCTGTTCCACGACACGCCGAACATCCTGCATTACGGCCGCCCGGGCGAAGGGGTTGAGCTCAAGCCCGGCATGATCTTCACCATCGAACCGATGGTCAATCTCGGCCGCCCGCATGTCAAAGTGCTGAGCGACGGCTGGACGGCGGTCACCCGCGACCGCTCGCTGTCGGCCCAGTTCGAACATTCCATCGGCATCACGCCCGACGGCTGCCAGATCTTCACCACCTCGCCAGGCGGCATTCACAAGCCGGGACGGCCGAACGACTGACAGGAGTAAATGGACCAGAAGTCTTTTGACGGCATTGCCGGCTCACCCGAGCCGAACCACAAGGGCCACCGCCAGCGACTGAGAGAGCGGTTCCGTAAAACCGGCGAGCAAGGGCTCGCCGACTATGAGCTTCTGGAATTCCTGTTATTTTCCGCCCTGCCCCGCCAGGACACCAAGCCGATCGCCAAAGCCCTACTGCAACGTTTCGGCTCCTTTCCCGCCGCGCTCGCCGCGCCGCGCGAACGGTTGAAGGAAATTCCGGGCCTGTCCGACATCAGCATCGACACGCTCCAGGCCGTCCATGCCGCAATCATCCGCTACCATCGCTCCGGTATCCCCGAAAAGACCGTGCTGGAAAGCTGGCAGGGCGTGATCGACTACCTGCAGGCCGCCATGGGCCAAAGCGATATCGAACAGTTCCGGGTGCTTTATCTGGACAAGAAAAACGCGCTGATCGCGGACGAGATCCAGCAGACCGGCACGGTCGATCATACACCGGTCTACCCGCGCGAGGTCATCCGGCGGGCGCTAGAACTTGCCGCTACAGCTATCATCCTGGTTCACAATCATCCGTCCGGCGACCCGACGCCCTCCCGTGCCGATATTCAGATGACCCAGAAAATCATCTCGATTGCCGACCCTCTGGGCATCACCGTGCATGATCACATTGTCGTCGGCCTACGTAAAAATGTCAGTTTTCGAAGTCTTCAGTTGATCTGAACTATAACCCGCACAGATCGCCTTCTGAAACATCCGAAAGTTCTTTAAGGCCTTGGAGAAAATGGATCGGAACTTTTTCTTGTTTACCGATATTTTACTATAGTTCTGCGGCATTCCTTAACCGAGTTCGACAATACTCTGCGCGTAGCAACTGGGCAGATGTATGTACAATTCGTCTAAAAACTCTGGCGGACAGATTGCAAACGCGATCATCATTCCGATGGTCGTGGTCGTCGTCATTTCGGTTTTTGGCATTTTTGGCCTGATGCACTGGTCTGCCAGATTGTCGGACGAAACCGCGGAACAGTCCCAGCACAAGCTCATTGCCGGCGCGCTGCAATTGACCAAGAACTACCTGGTCAAACTGCAGAACGGCGTGGTCATCTGGGACGAGGCTTATCACCGGATCAACCAGCCGGATCCCGATCAGAGCTGGATCTATGACAACATCATGCACTGGCTGTTCCAGAACCATGGTTTCACCAAATCCGTTCTGATCAACCGCGACTTCGAAGTCGCCTCCGTCTATGCCCAGAACCACACCAGCAAATGGATGGACGACCAGCTCTTCAGAGACCTGTCGCCGTCAGTTGCCAAGGTCAGGGCCCGCTATATCAACTCCTTCACGCGCACCCCGTCCGGCCTGTACAGTTTCGTGCCGCAGAGCAGCGACGCGCGCCGGTCAATCGCCGAAACGGGGGTTGTCGCTCTGGCCGGCGAACCGCATCTGTTCAGCGCGGCCGCGGTCATGCCGCAGATCCAGTCAATTGCAAAAGAGCGTTTTCCGCCTTCGGTTCTCGTCAGCCTGGTGCCATTGCGCGGCGAAAAGCTGAAGGACATTTCCGAAATGTCCCGGCTGGACGGCTTTGTCCTGACCAATTCCCAGACCGGCCGGGATGGTGTTGGCCGCTATCAGCTGCGGTCACCTCGCAATGCGGATATCGGTATGATCGCCTGGCAAACCACGCAGCCGGGCACCCTGATGCTGCAGCGGATCAACCCGTTTCTGGCGCTCGCAGCGTTCATGATCGCAGCCGTTGTTATCCTGGTGACGCTGTTCACGCGCCAGATGACCCGGCGCCTTGCTCACAGTGAAGCCAAGGCGGTTCATGCCGCCCGTCATGATGCGCTGTCCGGCCTTCCCAACAGGGCCCGCTTTCATGCGCTTCTGACCGACACGCTGGAAGAGAGCATTCACAGGCAAAGCAACACGGCCGTCGTCTATATCGACCTTGATCACTTCAAGGATATCAACGACACGCTGGGGCATTCGGCCGGCGACAAGGTCATTGTCGCGGTTGCGCAACGTCTGAAACGGGTTATCCCGGAATCCGGCATCGTTGCCCGCATCAGCGGCGACGAATTCGCCATGGTCATCAAGGACTGCGAAGATGATGTCTGGCTGGAATATGTTCTGGACCAGGTACAGGACGAAATCGCCCGCCCCATCATGATCGGACGCCGGGAACTTCACGCCAGCCTCTCGATGGGTGCTGCCATCGCCCCGCGCGACGGCAATGATCCTGACGAACTTCTGCGCAAGGCCGACATCGCCCTTTACGATGCCAAGGCCAATGGCCGCAATCGGCGTTCCTTCTTCGAAGCCAACATGGAACACCATGTCCAGTCCAAGGACAGGCTGTCCCGCGAACTGCGTCTTGCGCTTAAAAATGATGAGCTGGACCTGGCCTACCAGCCCCAGACCGACACCAGCGCCGAGCGGATCGTGAGTGTGGAGGCCCTCGCCCGCTGGACCAAGGAAGACGGCACCGTCGTCTCTCCCGCCCAGTTCATTCCGGTTGCCGAGGAAACCGGCCTGATCAACGATCTGGGCCTCTGGGTCCTGAACAAGGCCTGCGCCCAGGCCCATGAATGGCCCGGCATCGTCATGTCGGTCAATGTCTCGCCCAACCAGTTCAAGCATCCGCGCTTCGTGGAAAAGGTGATGGCGATCCTGGCTTCCAACAACCTGCCGCCGCAGCGGCTTGAAATCGAGGTCACGGAAACCGTCTTTGCCGGGCGCAATGACTCGGTTCTGAAGGCCTTGCGGCGCCTGAAAAACCTTGGTGTCAAAGTGGCACTGGATGATTTCGGCTCCGGCTATTCAAGCCTCAGCTATCTGCGCCGGTTCCCGTTCGACACGCTCAAGATCGACCGGGATTTCGTCTCCGACATGAATGGCAACGAGGAAGCGGAAGCCATTCTCGTGTCGATCATCCAGCTCGGCAAGGCGCTCGGCATGACCATCGTTGCCGAGGGTATCGAAACCCTGGAGCAGATCCGCTTCCTGCAGGCCCATGACTGCCACCGGATGCAGGGCTATTTCATCTCCAAGCCGCTGCCCGAAGCTGCCCTCACCAAATTCCTGGAAGATTTCAATGGCGATGGCGGCACGTCTGGTTTTGGCACTGATCTCAGCTACCAGGCACAGGTGGCGAAGGGTTGAACTGCGCCTACCTCTCCAGACGTAATTGCAACTCGGTCGAAAACGCAGCAAAGCTTCTGAAAGGCGCTGTTTCGGCGTGTTCAAGCCAGGCCGTTGTCTTCTCCGCAGCCATCACCCTAAGCCCGGCTGCCCCGAATTCTG
Source organism: Roseibium sp. (assembly GCF_965233565.1). Taxonomy (GTDB): domain Bacteria; phylum Pseudomonadota; class Alphaproteobacteria; order Rhizobiales; family Stappiaceae; genus Roseibium. The sequence continues at coordinate 674,224 of NZ_OZ247494.1, forward strand.
CCCGCACCATATCCTTGAACCAGGCCGCATGCTGGGCCCGGCGCCGCTCGCTCAATCGGCCGCAGTCTTCCAGAAACACCCGGTGCCGGTTCAGCTGGCTGACCAACTCGTCAATGCCTGTCTGGTTTTGCGCCGAGACTTCGCAAACAGGTACCTGCCAGTCCTCTGCTGTTGATCGGCTCAGGGACAGCGCGCCCTTCACATCCGACGCGGCCCGGCGCGCCAGGACCTCCATATCCGCTTTGGTCACCGCGACGACATCCGGCAGTTCCATGATGCCGGCTTTCATGAATTGCAGGCTGTCACCGGAGCCCGGCTGAATGCACAGGACAACACTGTCGACGGCCTGTTTCAGATCCCCTTCCGACTGACCGATGCCGACGGTTTCAACGATCACCCGATCGCAAACCGCTCTTAAAAGCGCAATGGCAGCCACCGCTTCGTCGGAAAGACCGCCGAGCCTGTCGCGCGCAGCCATGGAGCGGACAAAAACGCCGTCATCATCCGGGTCTGTCTTCAGTCGTGTGCGATCCCCCAGAAGGGCGCCCCCCGTCAGCGCGGACGACGGGTCGACCGCAAGCACGCCAACCCGAAGCCCGTCAGCGCGGAATGCGCTGATCAAGGCATCGGTAAGACTGGACTTGCCGACACCAGGAGGTCCTGTCAGACCCAACACGTGGCCAAGGGGCCTGTTTGCGACGTCATCCAGAAAAGCCGCGGTTACCGGATCTGCGGCGTGCGTTTCCAGACGGGTAAGCACCCGCGACAGCAGACGTTTGCCTCCTGCGCGCAGCTCAACCAGATCCGGGAAGGAGCCGCTCACCTGCGCGGCTCCTCAAACAGGGCTCGGGTCAGCAAGACCACTCAGCCTGCAGTTTTCTTCTTGAGCGCCGCCTGAGCGGCGGCCAGGCGGGCGATCGGGACGCGGAACGGCGAGCACGAAACATAGTCCAGGCCCACCCCCTCGCAGAAGGTGATCGAGGCCGGGTCGCCGCCATGCTCACCGCAAATGCCAAGCTTGATGTCCGGGCGGGTCGACCGGCCGCGCTCCACGCCGATCTTGATCAGCTCACCGACGCCCTCCTGGTCGAGCGACACGAACGGGTCCTGCTCCATGATGCCACGGGTCTGGTAGGTGCCGAGGAACGATGCCGCGTCATCGCGCGAAATACCGAAGGTCGTCTGTGTCAGATCGTTGGTACCGAAGGAGAAGAACTCGGCGGACTGCGCGATCTCGGCCGCTTTCAGAGCCGCGCGCGGCAACTCGACCATGGTGCCGATCTGATAGGTCAGTTCCGCACCGCTCTCCTCCATGACGGCCTTGGCCATGGCCTCGATGCGCTGACGCACCAGATCGAGTTCGCCCTTCAGGCCAACCAAAGGCACCATGATTTCCGGAACAACCGGCGCTCCGGTGTCCTTGGCAGCCTGGACCGCGGCTTCAAAGATTGCTCGTGCCTGCATTTCCGCAATTTCCGGATAGGACACCAGCAGGCGGCAACCGCGATGGCCAAGCATCGGGTTGAATTCCTCCAGCGCCAGCGCCCGGTCTCGCAGGCGCTCCGGATCGGCCCCCATGGCCGTTGCGACTTCGGCAAGCTCCTCATCCGATTTCGGCAGGAACTCGTGAAGCGGCGGATCGAGAAGACGGATGGTGACCGGCAGACCGTGCATGATCTCGAACAGCTCGATGAAATCCTGCCGCTGCATCGGAAGCAGCTTGGCGAGCACCGCCCGGCGCCCCTCTTCCGTCTCCGCCAGGATCATCTCACGCACCGCAACGATACGCTCGCCTTCGAAGAACATATGTTCCGTGCGACAGAGACCGATGCCCTCCGCACCGAATTCACGCGCCACCTTGGCATCCTGAGGCGTTTCGGCATTGGTGCGCACGCGCATGCGCCGTCCCTTGTCAGCCCAGCCCATCAATGTGCCGAAATCACCGGAGAGCGTCGGCTGAAGCATCTTCACTTCGCCCAGAAGGACCTGGCCGGTTGCCCCGTCAATCGTGATCGTGTCGCCTTCCTTCAGCTGCCGTCCCGCAGCATTGATGACGCCATTGCGATAGTCGATGCGAAGCATACCGGCACCGGCCACGCAGGGCTTGCCCATACCGCGTGCCACGACGGCCGCGTGGCTGGTCATGCCGCCACGGCTGGTCAGGATGCCCTCGGCCGCATGCATGCCGTGAATGTCTTCCGGGCTCGTCTCCACCCGAACCAGAATGACCTTGCGTCCCTCGGCCTTGGCCTTTTCCGCTTCGTCGGAGGTAAAAACAATGGCGCCGGACGCAGCCCCCGGAGAGGCCGGCAGACCGGTCGTGATCACGTCGCGTTCAGCGTTCGGGTCAATGGTCGGGTGCAGCAACTGGTCGAGCGCGCCCGGCTCCACCCGGCCGATAGCGACATCTTCCGACAGCAGGCCTTCAGCGACCATGTCGACCGCGATCTTCAGGGCTGCCTTGGCCGTCCGCTTGCCATTGCGGGTCTGCAGCATCCAGAGCTTGCCCTTCTCGATGGTAAACTCCAGGTCCTGCATATCCCTGTAATGCGCTTCCAGCTTGTCGCAATAGCTCTGGAATTCCGCAAAGGCTGCCGGCATCAGGCTTTCCAGAGATGGATTGGAAGAGCCCGCCTCAATCCGTGCCTTTTCGGTGATGTCCTGCGGTGTGCGGATACCAGCAACCACATCCTCGCCCTGGGCATTGACCAGAAACTCACCGTAGAGCGCCTTTTCACCGGTGGACGGGTTGCGGGTGAATGCGACACCTGTTGCCGAATCCTCACCCATATTGCCGAACACCATGGCCTGGACATTGACGGCCGTGCCCCAGGACGCCGGCAGGTCATGGAGCCGGCGATAGGTTACCGCCCGCGGCACCATCCAGGAGCTGAAAACGGCTCCGACTGCGCCCCAGAGCTGCTCCTGGGGATCCTGCGGGAACGGCTTTTCCAGTTCCTCTTCCACCAGTGCCTTGAATTGCTCGATAATGCCGAGCCAGGCATCCGCGTCGATTTCCGTATCGAGCGTAAGCTCGTTGCGCTCCTTGTAATCTTCGAGGATCTCCTCGAATTCGTGATGGTCAAGCCCGAGCACCACGTCGGAATACATCTGGATGAAGCGCCGGTAGCTGTCATAGGCAAAACGCCGGTCGCCCGCCTCGACAGCCAGGGCCTCGACAGTCTCGTCGTTGAGGCCGAGATTGAGCACCGTGTCCATCATTCCGGGCATGGAAACCCTGGCGCCCGAGCGCACCGACAACAGCAACGGCCTGTCGGTGTCACCGAATTTCCGTCCCGTGATCCCACCGACTTTTTCAACGGCTTCCGCGACCTGGGCGGCCAGTTCGTCCGGATAGGATTTTTCGTGCGCATAGTACCAGGTGCAGACTTCGGTGGTGATCGTGAAACCCGGTGGGACCGGCAGTCCAAGACTGCTCATTTCGGCAAGGTTTGCGCCTTTGCCGCCGAGCAGGTTGCGCATTTCCGCAGCACCCTCGGCATCGCCATCACCGAAACTATAGACCCATTTGGTCATCTACCACTCTCCTCACCTGGGCATCCGGAGACCCGTTCGACTGCGATCAAGGCCCAATCCCGACCGCCGGCCAACAGGTGTCTACCCTATGTGCTTTCGCACATTCTCAGTTTGACCTGGGGCAAATTGTGCGCCCCCGGCTATATTGCACCGCACATTCCTGCGACAGCACTTGTTTGTCTTCAAGCCCTTTTTGCCGGAAAACCGTATCCTTGCGCCATTTGGCTGGGTAATTCCGACGATGTGCAAAATCAAAAGGATTTAAACCCTCAGAAAGTTACCCCGGCCTTCTTGCCGGTCAGCCTTAAAGACGCCATTGTCAAAGGCAATAAGCAACAATCGATGTGACGGGTAATCAAAGTGCGAGGAATGATGACAAACGTGACCGGCGCCGCTGTGAACACGGACCGCAGACCGCTGCGGCTGAAGCTCCTTGCGCTGGTCAGCGTGCTTGCCTTGTCACCGGCTCTGGCGTTTGCAGACACCAACGCCGGATCTCAGGTCTTCGGCACGCCTTCCGGGCTGCCCTTCACCTTGTCCGGCAGCTATCTGTCCGGACGCCTCGCCGGCTTCGAAAAAGACTATGGCCAGGCCGCCGCCTTCTACGAGGAAACGCTGGCCGCCGACCCGACCAACACCATGCTGCTGGAGCGGACCTTCCTGCTGAAACTCGCCAATGGCGATGTCGAGGAAGCTGTTCATTATGCCGGCGAACTGGAAAAGGCCGGTCTGCAGAATTTCCTGGCACAGCTTGCGCTTGGCGCATCCGACATGGTCGAGGGCCAGTACGCCAAGGCAGACGAGACTCTTTCCAAGGGCCGCAACGGCCCGCTTGCGCAGCTCTCCATCGGTATTGCCCGGGCCTGGGCACTTTATGGCAATGGCAAGATCGATGAGGCGCTGGACACAATCGACGCCCTGAGCGGACCGGACTGGTTCGAGGTTTTCAAGGCAACGCACAAAACCCACCTGCTCTTTGCCGCCGGCCGCAACCCGGAAGCTCTTGAAGCTGCGGAAGGCGCCTATGCGGTCGACCAGGGCGCCATTCGTGTTGTCGACGCCTATGCCCGTGTGCTTGCGGCAAACGGAAGGCAGAAGGAGGCTCTGGAAGCCCTCGACCTGTACGACGAGCAGTTCCGGGGTCATCCAAAGCTGGACCAGACCCGCGCCATCATCTCAAGCGGAGAAGTCATTCCGCCAATGGTCACCGACCCGTCGGAAGGGATGTCCGAAATCCTTTATGGCCTTGGAGCGGTGATTGGCCGGGACGGCGGCGAGGAACTGTCGACATCCTACCTGCAACTCGCCCTTTTCCTGGATCCCAAGGCCGAATTCGCTGCGATTGCGCTTGGCAGCATCTTTGAGCGCATGGAACAGCCAGAACGCGCCATCGAAGCGCTGATGATGGTTCCGGCGGACAGCGTCCTGAAGCGCGAGGCCGAAATCCAGGTTGGTATGAATTTCAACCAGCTTGAAAAACTCGACGACGCTCGCGAGCATCTCCAGGCGCTGATCGACGAAGACCCGTCGGACCTGGAAGCGGTGATCGCGCTCGGCAACGTTCTGCGCTCCCACGAGATCTATGACGATGCCGATGCCATCTACACCCAGGGCATCGACACGATCGAGGAACTGGAAAACCGGCACTGGCTGCTGCTCTATTTCCGCGGCATTGCCAGGGAACGCCTGGGCAAATGGGATCTGGCGGAAGCCGACTTCCGCAAGGCCCTGGAGCTCAACGAAAACCAGCCGCTTGTCTTGAACTACCTGGGCTACTCGCTGGTAGACCAGGGCCTGAAACTCGACGAGGCGCTTGAGATGATCAAGACGGCGGTCGAGTTGCGGCCGACCGATGGTTACATCGTTGACAGTCTCGGCTGGGTCTATTTCCGCCTGGGCCGCTACGAGGAAGCCGTCAAGGAACTGGAGCGGGCGATTGAGCTGCGCCCTGCGGATCCGGTCATCAACGATCATCTGGGCGATGCCTACTGGATGGTAGGCCGGCGGAACGAAGCCCGCTTTCAGTGGAATCATGCCCGCGATCTCGGACCGGAAGAGAAAGAACTTCCGAAAATTCTCGACAAGATCGCCAATGGACTGAAAGATCCGGAAGGAACCGACGCAGCCAAGGCCGAAACCGGCAACAACGGCGGCTGACCGGAAACGCGAAATGTCCCTTCAAACAGCCACGACTGCCCGGGTGGAACTTGCCCGGGCCAAGGTGAATCTGGCGCTGCATATCACTGGTCGGCGGTCAGACGGCTATCACCTGCTCGATTCGCTGGTGGCCTTTCCGCAGATCGGGGACCGGATTGCCGTCGAGCCGGCAGACAAGCCGGAGCTGAGGCTGGAAGGCCCGTTCGCCCGCGATCTGGACGGTCCGACAGAACACAATCTTGTCCTGAAAGCGGTCAGCGGCTTTGCCGCCAGAGCCAACATTACAATGCCTTCGGTCAGGCTGACGCTCACCAAACGCCTTCCGGTCGCCTCCGGCATCGGCGGCGGCTCCAGCGACGCGGCAACGACCTTACGGCTTCTGGAAGACTTCACCGGAACATACCTTTCCGAAGACGCCATGCACGCCCTGGCCCTGTCGCTGGGCGCCGACGTTCCGGTCTGCCTTTACCCCGAAGCGCAGCGCATGAGCGGCATCGGTGACGAACTCGCCCCCGGTCCTGTCCTGCCCAACTGCGGCATCGTGCTGGTCAATCCCAAGGTTGGTGTCTCGACCCCGGAGGTTTTCGCGGCCTTGAGCCATCGGGACAATGACGCCTTGCCGCTTGTGCCGGAGAAGTTCGAAACCCTGTCACAGCTCACTGCCTATCTCGTGAGCTGCCGCAATGATTTGCAGGGCCCGGCAGAGAGCCTGTGTCCGGACATCAGTGCGGTGCTTGCGGCCCTTCAGGAAGATACAAGGATCGAATTCAGCCGCATGTCGGGCTCGGGCGCGACCTGTTTTGGCCTGTGCGACCAAAAACACGCCATGGATCTTGAACGCAGCCTGAGGGCTGAACATCCAAACTGGTGGATTGCCTCCGGCCCGTTGACATGAAATTCGAACAATTCTGCCGATTAGTGACCCAAAAAGCTGTAACGGCACAGTACTTTTGAGTACAGCCATATTTTTTGCGACACCACTCAGCTAAATAGCCTCCTCCACCCTGCCATTATTGAGATTTTTTTCGACAGTCCAGTTCCTTTACTTCAGAATTCAGCTTATCAAATAATCTTTTCAATCGCTTTTCTTCATTCTCGGTCACCGATACATTCTGCTCTGCCTGCAAACGCGACGGTGCTAAGCGCACTAGCGCTGCCTTCTGGTCTTCAAGCTCCTGAGGTCCCTCGATTGTTTCAAACGTGTTGCCCCACGACGTGTCCCGCCAAAGGTAGTCAGAGTTTGGCCCTAACACTGAGGCGGCCTCCTGCAGCTCCGAAGCCACACGCTCAGCTTCTTCTGGAGTGGAAGGAAGGAAATCGAAGATTCGATAATCGCTTGGGTCAAAACCATGGCTCATGAAAACGAGCCGTTTGTCTCTTCTGGTTCCCGGGCTCGATGGAATTCCGCCATCAATCATAGAGGAATAAAATCGATCTAGTATCGGCTTGGGAACGACACATCGTTGCGGAGTACAATCAAAAGAAGCAAACTCATCTTTAAATTCTGCTGCGGCGTCATGCAGTATTGAAGCGTAAGATCGCATTTCATTTCGCACCTCCAGTTCTACGAAGAAGCCTTCGATCAGTTGCTTGCGCCGATTGGCATACGCTATGTCAGACTCAACACTACTTAGGTGCCGTCGGGCATCTCTGGCGATTTTTCTTTGTGCACGATAGTCACCAGATACAGTGATTAATTGAGACCTAAGCTCAGCACATCTGGCATCAGCAGGCGAATTGTCAAAAATCGCTGGGCGATAGGCAGGGACAAGTGCTGCGGCTGCTAACGCGAGCCCAAACACACCAAAAAACAAAGCAATCTTTTGATCTCGCGTTAATTTCATGCTTGGCATCCCGAGATGATATCGTTGAATTGAACATGCTAAAAAAAGAGTGTGCCATCATATCACTCTCCAAGCGATCTGATGCGACGGTCTTCAATTACTGATTGTCCACTCTAAAGAAATTGCCCCCGTGCGCGACATTCACTACGCACGAAAATACGCTTACCTCAGCAGAATATGCCCATCAGATCTATTCAAAAATTGGTAACTATCAAATACTGGAACGACACTAAACATCTTCGCCGCATTGAGAAAAAACAAATATAAGACCCTCAGACTGAGCGCGCACTTAAAAACAACTTCTCTTCAGAACGAATTACTACCGCCTAAAATATATTAAATCTAAAAACTATAAAATATTCAGATCAGAAATTTTAAGCTTACTGAAGCCATCATTCGACCTCACTAAAAGAAGCTGCGCTTGCCTCACGCAACCTCGTTAGCATTGAACTGACTTCAGATTCGCGTTTTCTCGTCTATACAAAGTCTTGCAACAATCAGCTCACACGGGAGATGCAGAAGGAAACGGCATCGGCAAGGGCGTCGTTATGCGCACCTGCCGGCAGGGTTTCCAGCGCCCTCAGCGCATTGTTGCCGTAGGTCTTCGCCCGTTCGACCGTTTCCGCCAAAGCATCGTATTTCTTCAGAAGGTCGATGGCCTGTTCCAGATCGCCATCGGCAACATCTTCGCCCTCGAGGCAGCGCTTCCAGAATTCGCGATCGGCATCCGTGCCACGCGCGACCGCCAGCACAACGGGGAGCGTGATCTTGCCTTCGCGGAAATCATCGCCGACATCCTTGCCGAGATCGGCTGAGGAGCCGCCATAATCCAGGGCATCGTCGACCAGCTGGAAAGCATAGCCAAGTTCAAGGCCATATGTTCGGGCGGCCTTTTTCATGTCTTCCGACTGATCCGCGATCACCGGACCGACTTCAGCCGCAGCAGCAAACAGGGCTGCCGTCTTGGCCTCGATCACGCGCAGATAGTCCGCCTCGGTGGTGGCGATATTCTTGGCCGCACCGAGCTGCAGCACTTCGCCTTCCGCAATCACTGCCGACGCGGTGGACAGGATGCGCAGTGCTTCCAGCGAACCGACATCAACCATCATCTTGAAGGCCTGGCCGAGCAGGTAATCGCCAACCAGGACGCTGGCCTGATTGCCCCAGAGCTTGCGTGCCGCCAGTTTGCCGCGGCGCATGTCACTTTCATCAACCACGTCATCATGCAGCAGTGTCGCTGTGTGCATGAATTCGACACTGGCTGCCAAGGTGACGTGCCCCTCGCCCTGATAGCCGAACATGTCGGCACAGGCGAGCGTCAGCATCGGCCGCAGCCGCTTGCCGCCTGAGGAAATCAGGTGCTTGGCGATCTCCGGGATCAGTTCAACATTTGAACCGGCCTTGGACAGGATCAGTTCATTGACATCCGCCATGCCAGAAGACACAAGGTCCACCAGAGGCTGAATGCTCGGCTGGCGCGTCTGATTGTCAGAATAGGTTGCAACAACGGCCACTTATGGCACTCCCTGAATATTTGAGCGGACAATATGGTGCGATGGCCTCCGGGGCAAGCCGCCAATCCGTTGACAAACGCTTGAATTGCCACGATCAGCAGGTTTTGCTGTAGACCAGTCGACCGCACTCCGACAAGACACATTGAATTGCTGAACCGCTAACGCCGGGAAAACTATGGAAGAACTCGTCAGAACCAACGATCCAGTGCTGATTTCGTTCCTGGAATCGATTCTAGAGGAAGCCGGCATCAAGCATTTTGTCGCAGACGGCAACATGAGTATCCTGGAAGGATCGCTTGCCATGATCCCGCGGCGTGTCCTTGTTGACGGCGATCAATTACAGCAGGCCCGCAGGCTGGTGTGTGACGCCGGCCTTGAACATGAACTGCGCCCGGAACGCGGACAGGCCTGAGATGACGACGCCCCCGGCCACCTCGGAACCGGAAACGACGCATGACGCCTTTCTGGGCGGCAAGGTCTATGTCCACCAGCCGAGACGTGGCCGCCACCGGGCGGGGCTTGATGCCGTCTATCTTGCAGCAGCGCTGCCGGAAGGAACCAGGGGACATGTTGTCGATCTTGGTGCCGGTGTCGGCACCGCCGGTTTTTGTGCTGCGGCGCGTCTGCCTGACATCAAGGTGACACTGGTCGAGATCGACCAGACCGTGCTAGATCTCGCCCGGCGTGGCCTGAACGACCCGGCCAATGCCGCCTTTGCGGACCGCATCTCCCTTCTGGAGGCCGACATCACCGCAAAGGGCAGCCAGCGTCACGCAGCTGGCCTGACACCCGCGATGGCCGACCATGCCATCATGAACCCGCCCTATTACGAGGCCGAGAAATTCCGCGCTTCACCAAACACGGCCCGGGCAGGCGCCCATATGCTGGACGATCGCGGCCTGGAACCCTGGGCCAAGACGGCAACGGATATCGTGCGCGACGGGGGCAGCCTGACGGCCATCTTCCGCGCCGACGGTCTGCGCGAACTTCTGGATGTGCTTCAGGGCCGCTTTGGCGCGATTGACGTCATACCCTTGCGTCCGAGGCCCGAGGCACCGGCCACGCGGGTGCTCATTCGCGCCATTCGCGCCAGCAAGGCGCCCTTGCAGCTGCTGCCCGGCTTTGTCTTGCACGCGGGCAGCGGATCGGACTTCACCGACCAGTCTCGCGCCGTGATGCGCGACGGGGCCGGCCTGGGCCTCACCCCGCGATAACCCGCGATCAGCCGTCTTCAGTGAATGAGGATTTCACCATCCGCATAGCGGAAATCGACCGGCTCGATCAAGTTCTGATGGGCGATCCGAACAGAGTGAATGCTGCCTTCGATCTCCCGTTCCCAGAACGTCAGAAACCGGGTCAGTTCCGGAAATTTCGGTGCAAGATCTTCGGTTTGCCAGAGGAAACTCTGCAGAAACCGCGGGTGATCCGGCAAGTGGTAGAGGATCTCCGCGGTGAGCAGTCCATATCCCAGGAACCGTTTTTCAAAGTCAGAGCTGGTTGTCATGCCAATCCTTTCTTTTGCCTAAGAAAAGAGTGTCACGGAACTCTGGTTAACCAAACCCGACTTTTGGTCAATTCCTGTTCAAAAACATAACTTTAGCAGCACTCTAGCACGCCTGCTAACAAAGCGCCGTCCATGGACCGGGCAACCGATTAATTGGATTGGATGGAGCTCAAATACCCTAAAAAGGCGTCGATGTCATCCGGGGCAAAGGCAACTTCCGGCATGTTTTCATGCGCGGTCACGATGCCTTCGGCCAGCGGTTCCTCAAGACTTTCGAGCGGATAGAGCTTGGAGAGATCGCGAAAAGCTGGCGCCCCCTCCTGTGCGCTGACATCGTCAACGGCAACGGCGTGGCAGGCTGCACAATGGATTTCCGCAAGTTCCCGCCCGGAGGCCAGGCTGGCGGCATCGGTCGGATAGCCGGTGTCTGAGGCCATGGCGGCAGTCCCGCACATCAAGACCGCAGCCGCCCAAAGAATCGTTTTGCCAGGCAACACTCTCTCCTCCCTTGAATCAGTTGCGCTTTTATAGAAGGTTCGGAAGCAGAAACACATTAGGGGGATCACGTGGCCGCTGCGATGCCCCCTTGCACATGGCCATGCCGTGATGCTGCCTATATACATCTGGGATTGCCCTGCCCGCCGGAGACACCATGAGCCAATTGCCCCTGCCCGCTTCCATTGACGACACGCTCCAGCTGATGGATCAGGCCGGTTACGTCGCCGACCGGTCCCTGGCAACCGTCCTGCATCTTGCCCTGAAGATGAAGCGGCCCCTGTTTCTGGAAGGGGAAGCCGGTGTCGGCAAGACCGAAATTGCCAAGGTGCTGTCGACGACGCTCGGACGCGACCTGATCCGCCTGCAATGTTACGAGGGTCTCGATGTCGCGTCCGCCGTTTACGAGTGGAATTATCCGGCCCAGATGGTCGAGATCCGCGTGGCGGAAGCTGCCGGCGACACGGACCACTCGGAACTGTCGAAGTCGATCTTCGACGAACGGTTCCTGATCAAGCGCCCCGTCTTGCAGGCCCTGGAGCCTTCCCTGTCCGGTGCGCCCGTGTTCCTGATCGACGAGCTCGACCGGGCCGACGAGGCCTTTGAGGCGTTCCTTCTCGAAGTGCTCGCCGACAACCAGGTTTCCATTCCCGAACTCGGCACCATCAAGGCCGAAGAACCGCCGATCGTGATCATCACCACCAACCGGACCCGGGAGATCCACGACGCCCTGAAGCGCCGCTGTCTCTATCACTGGGTCGACTACCCGGATGCCGAGCGGGAACTTGAGATCGTGCGCCGCAAGGTTCCAGGCGCCGCGGAACGCCTGGCGCTTGAGGTGGTCGCGTTCGTCCAGAAACTGCGCGCCGACGAGGATCTCTTCAAGCAGCCGGGTGTGGCCGAGACGCTCGACTGGGCGACAGCCCTTTCCGAGCTCAACGAGATTGCGCTCGACCCGGACATGGCCTCCGACACGCTTGGCGTCCTGCTCAAATACCAGGACGACATCGAGCGCGTACGCGGCTCCAAGGTGCGCCAGATGATCGACGACATTCGCAAGGACGTTCCGCAGCAGCCCTCCATGCCGGCCGTGTGAGCGAACGGCATGATCTTCGTTGTCGCCAAAAAACAGGGCAATCTGCGAGGCGAACATGTCTTCTTCGCCTGAGCTGCGCTCCCGCATCACGGACAATATCGTCTATTTCGCCCGCACGCTGCGCAAGGCGGGCGTGCCGGTCGGTCCGGCCTCGGTAGTCGATGCCGTTGCCGCGGTCGAGGTCAGCGGCATTCAGAACCGGGACGATCTTTACTGGACACTGCACGCAGTGTTCGTCCGCAAGCATGAACACAAGGTGCTGTTCGACGAAGCCTTCCGCATTTACTGGCAAAGCCGCGGCCTGATTGAAAAGATGCTGGCGGTGCTCTCCCCCGTGGCCCCGCCGCGCGGTGAACCGGAAAAGCCGAAGGCCGGCCAGACCCGAGTTTCCCAGGCCTTTGAGGCGGCCAGGGAACGGGTGGCAGAAGAAACGGTGCCGCAGATCGAGATCGACGCCAAGTTCACGGTATCCGGCAAGGAACTGCTGCAGAGCAAGGACTTCGCCCAGATGACGGCGGAAGAAATCGACGCGGCCAAACAGGCCCTCAGGTCAATGAGCCTGCCGATGGACAGGATCCGGCTCCGCCGGCTCACCCCTTCCGCAAAAGGCAAGGTCGATCCGCGCCGCACGCTCAGAGCCTCGATGCGCGCGGGCGGCGATATCATCGACCTCAAATTCCGCAAGCCGGCCGAAAAGCGCCCGCCTCTCGTGGTGCTTTGCGATATTTCCGGTTCCATGAGCCAGTATTCAAGGCTTCTGCTGCATTTCCTGCATGCCGCAACAGCTGAACGTCGAGATGTGCACACGTTCCTGTTCGGCACGAGACTGACCAATGTCACCCGTCAACTGCGGATGAAAGACCCGGATGAGGCTCTGGAGGCCTGTTCGGATGGGGTGGAAGACTGGTCCGGCGGGACCCGCATCGCCTCGGCGCTGCATGATTTCAACCGCCACTGGTCGCGCCGCGTGCTCTCCGGCAAACCGACGGTACTCCTCATCACCGATGGGCTGGAACGGGATACGGACGAGGATCTGGAACGGGAAATCGACAGGCTGCACCGCTCCTGCCGCCGCCTGATCTGGCTGAACCCGTTGCTGCGCTTTGACGGTTTCGAGGCCAAGGCCAAGGGCATCCGCGCCATGCTGCCCCATGTCGACGAATTTCGCGCCGTCCATTCCCTGGACGCCGTCGCAGACCTTGTTGCCGCGCTTTCCGGAAACGGCGGCATCACTGAAAAGGCCGACCCGAAACGCTGGCTCACCGCCTGAGGGATCTTCATGTGACCGACAAGACCTTGTCCGAAATCGAAGACGGCGTTGCGGCGGTCTCCGACATCTATGCCCGGCGCTTCGAAATTGAACGGGACAGCGGCTGGTATCTTGCCAAGCTCACCGAGGAACTCGGCGAACTCACGGCCGCCGATCTGAAATGTGCGGGCAAGGGCAGACCGAATGGCAAATCGGCGGAAGACCTGAAGCGGGCTTTGGCCGATGAAGCCGCGGACCTATTCGCGCACCTGCTTTTGTTTTGCAGGGATCGGGAGATTGATCTGCAAGAGGCCGTCAGGGACAAATGGCTTAGCTATCTGTCAGCAGCCGAACAGGCTGACTGACATCTGGCTGCCTTACCCCTCCTTCCGATAGAGGATCGTGCCGCGCTGGTTGATCAACATCACCTCGCCGGTCACCGGATGCACATAGACCTCGACCCGCTGTCCCTCCGGGGTCGTGCCATAGACTTCCCAGCAACCGCCATCTTCTTTCATGCGGCGCACCTGCCAGCCGTCACCGGTCAGTTTTTCGCTCACCTGCTCCTGAGAGAGCCAGGCGGCCCGATCCGTCGGTTCACACTCGTAGACGCCGGTGGCATAGGCCGGAAAGGCGAAGAGGCCAGCCAGCATGGATTGGATGGTGTAGAGCGTATAATTCATCGAATTCTCCTCCAGTCGGCGGTCAGGACGAAACAGGGGCTGGTTTTGCGCCGGGGCGATAGAGACGGAACACGCGGTAGGCCTCGAGCGCGGCAAGCGGCAGGAAATGCACCAGGGCCGGACCCAGATTGTTGTGCACGAAAATCCAATGCAGCAACGTTGCCACGGCCGCGACATAGACGCTGCGCTGAAGCGGCCGCCAATACCGCCCGAGTGCCCTGACCGACGCATCGTTCGACGTCAGACCAAGCGGCAGGAAAATGAAGAAGGCGAGCCAGCCGGTCCAGATGCCGAGGCTCCAGAACTCGCCGAGCACGGCTTTGAGCGACCCCATATCGACCAGGTAGAGCACCGTGTGGAAAACCGCATAGGCAAAGGCAGCCACACCAAAATAGCGCCGCCGCCTGGCCATCCAGAACCAGAATCTGGATTTCGGAAACATCAGCCGGAATGGCGAGATGACCATGGCTATGATCATGAAGCGCGCGGCAAATTCACCCGTCGGGTGCAACAGGGCTTCCGTGACCGGACGCCCGTCGTCGGGTCCCGCCCCGCCGATCAAGGCAACCATCATCGGGATCGACGGAAGTGCCAGCAGTGCCCATAGAAAGTAGCGTGAATTCAGAATGGTCAGCATGTCGCCCCTCGCCCGGATGAAAGATCCTGTGCCTTTGACGTTTCAAAGACTAGCAAGAAGGTGTCGCGCATCTGTGCCGGGAGCCCCCCGACTTTGTCGCAAAATGTAACGGCGTTTCTTGGATGAAACCCCACCGGCATCGTGTTGGGGCACTGGAGACCGGTGGGGCCATTAAAAAGGGCCTGAGAAGACCCGGCCTCACCTTATATTCAATTTCATGAAACTAGATGCGGCAAGCTGTCCCTGCGGCAAGCTGGCCGCCCACTACGGCAACGCGATGACCGGAGTTCGAATACCGACACGCTGGTAGAGATCCTGGATGTCGTGGTTGGCCATGCGAATGCAGCCATAGGAAACGGCGCGGCCGATGGATCCCGGCCGGTTGGTGCCGTGAATGGCGTAGTTGCCGTTGGAGAGCGTCATGGCGGCCACACCCATTGGATTGTTGGGTGCGCCTCCCTTGATCAGGGTCGGCAGATGCGGGTGATCCCGGCGTACCTCGGCTGAGGGCGACCAGTCCGGCCGCACGTATTTGCCGGTAATATAGGCCTGCCCTGTCCAGGATTTGCGGCGTTTGCCCACAGCCACCTTGTACCGGATGGCCCGGTTGCCGCGCAGAACCAGGTAAAGCCGCTTTTCGGAGTTTCTGATCACGATCGTCCCGGGCCTGAAACGGTGATCGGAAAACCCGACCAGCTCGGCTGCGCGAGCGGGGACGCTTCCTGACAAGACGAGAAACAGCACGAGAGCTGTCGGCGCGAAGACGCGGAACAAATCGGCCGGACGCATGGCACTTTCCTATTCCCAACCGGAATTCAACCTTGCCCAACCCTATCCTGCTCAAAGACTTGAAAGAACGGGCAGCGCGCTATTTTCTTAACAGAGGGTTAACAGGCGCCTTGAGCGCCTGTTCCTGGTCTTTCGCTTGTGACGCGCATCACTATGCCCGGCCGTGGCAACAGGGATACTTCAGGCATGGCTCCGGGAAGGCGGCTTTCCGGAACAAGGCGCATAGCAGCGCCGCCTGTTTCGACAGACCCGTTTCATGGCCAGCATCAAGGCCCAGCTCAAGGATATCGAGATGCCCCGTATCCCATTCCCGACTGCCCGTTTGCGGCATATCAGAACCCTGTTCGCCGGCCTTGTCGGTCTGCTGGCCCTCTCCCTGGCGGTTCAACCGGTCGCGGCCGGACCTCTGACCGGCACCTACACTTTGTCACCAGCCCAGGTGAACACCGGATTTTCCGTCAAGGTCCTCGGCGGCAAGCCCGTAACCGGCGCTTTCAAGAGCGTGTCCGGCAAGATGGTCCTCAATCAGAACCGGCCCGAAAAGAGCCACGTCAGTGTGAAGGTCGATCTGGGCAGTGTTCAGACCAACAACGACAAGGTCACCGGCTTCTTGAAAAGCGCCGCCATGTTCGACGTGGCCAATCATCCGGTCGCGGTCTTCAAAAGCACGCGGGTGCGCATGACCGGAGACCGCAGCGCTGAAGTGGAAGGTAACCTGACCCTGCGCGGCAAGACCATGCGCACCAAGCTGACAGTGAGGCTGACCGGCGCCAAGGCCAGTGGCGGTGTCGGTTTTGAAGTCACCGGTGGGTTTTTCAGAAGTTTCTACGGCATGAAAGCCGGCCAGCCGATCTATGCCGACAAGGTCAATCTGGTCATCAGCGGCACAGGCCGCCGCGGCTGATCGACGGCTCATCCCTTCGAAACAGCGCGTGTCCAGTCAAAAGGCGCGCGCTTTGCCGTTTAGCTGTCGAAACCGAAAGCTCAGGGGCGGTGCTGAGGCACCCCGTCCCGCCATTCATACCAGACATAGGCTGGCGCATTTGCATCACCGTTTGCGTCAAACCGCACCGGCCCGATCACCGTTGCCAGATCACCAGCGCCAAGAGCTGCCGCAACATCCTTCAAGGTGGTGTTGCCAGCGCTTTCAGCGGCCTGTGCCCAGGCCTGGATCGCCGCATAGCTGGTCAGCGCATAGCGGTCGGCCGGCAATCCTGCCTCGTCCAGCGCAGCCACCACCTTTTGGGCTTCCGGGCGCTGCCGCGGTATCTCAGGATAGGTCAAAAGCGTCCCGTTTCCTGCCGGCCCGGCAACGAGCCAGAACTCGTCCGTCATCAGGGCATCACCTGAAATCAGCACGGCGTCGAGGCCCTGGCGCTGCATCTCAAGTGCAATCAGGCCAGCCTCGGGATGATACCCGCCCAGATAGACGACACCGACATTCTGCAGGCCGAGCTGGGACACAAGACCGCGATAGTCGTCTTCCCCCGCATCAAAACCAAGAGACAGGCTTTCACTGGTGCCAAGCGCATTCATTTCCGCCTTGACCGCATCGACAAGGCCTTTGCCATAGGCCGTCTTGTCATGCAGCAACGCAATGCGCTCAATACCAAAGTCCCTGGCGAGCAACTGTCCGGCCACCTTGGCTTGGCTGTCATCCCTGGGCGCCAGCCGGAAGACGCCGTCTCCGGGCCGGTCGTCCGTGAATTTCGGCAAGGTGGTCGCGGGCGAGATCTGGACGATCCCGGCATCGGCATAAACCTCGCTGGCCGCAATCGACGCTCCGAAACAGAAATGACCTGCAACGAAGACCACCCCCTTGCCGATCAGCTGGTTGGCAACCGCAACCGCCTTGTCCGCCACGCAGCCGTCATCCACCGCTTCCAGGATCAGCTGTTCACCATTGACACCGCCGGCCGCATTGATGTCGGCAACCGCCTGTGCCGCTCCGGCAAGCATCTGTTCGCCAAAGGCACTGAACTGGCCCTCCATTGGACCGGCAACCGCAATGCGGATATCGGCCTTGGCAGGCACAGAGAGAGCGCCAAGGGCCAAGAGCCCTGCTGCAAGGCCAAGTTTCTGCAAGAACATCCACATCTCCGGCATTTAGATCACACCGATATGCCTAACGCGGGCGGTTGCCAAGCTCAATCCACAACCCATGTTTTCTTGTCCGGGTCTATTCAAAAGACACATGAACACGTGGGCGATGAACCGTTTGACGGCAGCCGAACCATTTCGCTAAGACAGCCTAGGCAGCCCCTTCCGGCGCGCATAGACTACCGCCAAAGACGATTCCCGCGCCAAGCGGGCAAGGAGCCGAACCATGTCCACTTCCCCGCCGGGCCAGACCGATCAGGACCGGTTGCCTCTGGACACCACCAGCTTTCGCGAGGCCATGAGCCGGATCGCGGCAGCCGTCCATGTTGTCACCACCGACGGCAGCGCCGGCCGTCTCGGAGCAACCGTCTCGGCGGCATGCTCGGTCAGCGACAATCCGCCCAGTATTCTCATTTGCCTCAACCGGGAAACGCGCGTCCACGATGCCGTCCTGGAGAACGGCTGTTTCTGCCTGAACACCTTGAGCGACGACCATGAAGACATCTCCGATGCCTTTGCCGGCCGTCACAAACTGGAGATGCCGGAGCGTTTCGCCAAGGGGGACTGGACAGCGCTGGCCACCGGTTGCCCTGCGCTCGACAGCGCCCGCCTGAGTGTCGATTGCGAGGTGCATTCGGCCACCGAAATGGGCACCCATTCCATCATTGTCGGCACCGTCACCGACCTGCGCATGACGGACCCGGGCAAATCGCTGCTCTATGTCCGGCGCGGCTACAAAAGCCTCGACACCTGACGTCACCACGCGCACACTGATCCCCCAGCAGTCATATTCGGGACGCATTTTCCATGGCCGGCCAACGCAATCTGATCACCGACGTTCCGGGCCTGAAGGTCGGCAATGCCTCCGACCAGTCCCTGAAGTCCGGCGCGACCGTGCTGGTTCCGGACGAGCCGGCCGTCGCTTCTGTCGCCATTCACGGCGGCGCCCCAGGTACGCGTGAAATTGCACTTCTTGAGCCCGAGCAGACCGTGGACAAGATCGACGCGGTGGTTCTGGCCGGAGGCTCCGCTTTCGGCCTGGATGCGGGCGCCGGCGTGCAGGGCCGTCTGGCAGAACTCGGATACGGCTTTCAGGTCGGCCCCGTGCGCGTACCGATCGTGCCGACCGCCATCCTGTTCGATCTCCTCAATGGCGGCGACAAAAGCTGGGGTCAGGCGGCGCCTTACCGCGACCTCGGCCGGTCGGCACTGGATGCCATCGGATATGACTTTCCGCTCGGCTCCATTGGCGCCGGCACCGGGGCGACAACGGCCAATCTGAAGGGCGGCCTCGGTTCCGCCTCACAGGTACTCGACAACGGGGTCACGGTCGGCGCGATCGTCGCTGTCAACGCGCTCGGGCGGGCCACCGTCGGCGACACACCGCATTTCTGGGCAGCGCCCTTTGAGGAAGAAGCCGAATTCGGCGGCCGCGGCATGGCGCACCCCCTGCCCGCAGACAGCACGACCGTACGCACAAAGCTGGATGGCCTGAAGGCCGGCGCCAACACGACGATTGCGGCTGTTGCCACCGACGCCATTCTGACCAAGGGGGAGGCAAAGCGTCTCGCCGTCATGGCGCATGACGGTCTTGCCCGTGCACTTTGGCCGGCACACACGCCGCTTGATGGCGACCTGGTCTTTGCCCTTTCCACCGGACAAAAGCGCCTCGAGAACGGACTGGAAGACATGGTCCAGCTCGGGGCGGCGGCGGCATCCTGCCTTGCAAGAGCCATTGCCCGGGGCATCTATCACGCCACACCTGCCGAAGACGACCCGGTGCCGACCTGGCAGACCCGCTTCGGCAGCTAAATCAGATCCGGCTGCAGTCTGGCGCCGTATGCAGAGCACCTTCATCGACAGAGGCTTTGCAAGACCATGTTTCTCCTCAGGACCGTTCTGTTCCTACTTCTGACCGCCGGCCTTGCCGCGCCGGTTTCAGCCAATACCCTTGTTCTGGAAGAGTTTTTCAAGGGAAGAACCGTCGGCAAAGGGGTTTTTGAAAGCAAGATCGCGGGCGTCAACCGCCCCTTCACCGTGTATCTGAACGGCCATTGGAACCCCAAGACCTTCACGTTGCGTCTGCGCGAGGACTTTGTCTATGACGACGGTGAAAGGGACACCAAGACATGGTTCTTCCAGAAGGTTGGCGAGGGGCGCTACATCGGCCAGCGATCGGATGTGATTGCTCCCGCCAATGTGCGCACCACATCTGACGGTGCGATCCGCTTCTCCTATATCGCGCAGCTGGAGACCGAGAACGGCCCCTTGCTGCTGCGCTTCGACGACACGCTGGAACAGGTGAACCGCCGGACGGTGCGCAACACGGCCCGGGTGATGAAAGCCGGATTCACCATCGGCACCGTAGAACTCACCTTTACAAAGTAGCCGGGATCAAACAGAAGCCGCCGCTCCTTCAAGCTTGCCAGACGCGACAATCCTGCTTTTACTCCGGAGGCACTTTCACTTGGGAGGCTCCAGATGGTGTCGCGTCTTTTCGCATTTCGCTTGTGCCTGTTACTGATGGTCGGTCTGACCACGGCTTTCGCAGGACAACAGGCCCAGGCCATGGGCACCGGTCTTGCCGACGCACTTGAAGACAAGTTGCGCGATCCCTTCACCGGCGACTTCGATGCCCTGATCGACCGGGGTTACATCAGGGTGCTGATCCCTTTTTCGAAAACCGGTTATTTTATCGACAAGGGCGTTCAGCGTGGCAGCGCCGTTGATCTGATGACGGAATTCGACAAGCACCTGCACAAGCTGCACGGCAAGAAAGTGAACGAGGCGAAGATCGTCCTGATCCCGACCCCGCGCCATCGCCTGTTCTCAGACCTTTATGAAGGGCGCGGTGACCTGGCGCTCGGCAATCTGACTATCACCGATGAACGCCGGGAACTCGCCGACTTTTCCGATCCCCTTCTGACCGGTGTGCATGAAGTCCCCGTCACCCTGGACACCGTGGCAGATCTCGCTGCTCCGGACGCGCTGGCCGGCAGGTCAGTCACCGTGCGGCAATCCGCGTCTTACTATCATAGCCTTCAGGATCTGAACAAATCGCTCAAGGCGGCCGGCAAGGATCCGATAAAAATCACCAAGGCCGACGAAAAGCTGGAAGATGACGACCTTCTGGAAATGGTATCAGCCGGGGCTCTGCCCATGGTGATTGTCGACCAGCACAAGGCCGAACTCTGGCTACAGGTTCTGGACGGGCTGAAAATGCATCCGGCAGCATCGGTGCGCACGGATGGTGAAATCGCGATCGCCGTCAGAAAAGACGCGCCGGCCCTTCTGAAAGAGGTCAACGGCTTTGCCGCCACCGTAAAAAAGGGAACGCTGCTCGGCAACATCCTGTTCAAGCGGTATCTGAAGGAAGCGACCTATCTGAAAGACATGCGCGATGCGCATTACAAGAGCGCCCTGGACGAGCTGCAGACCGTCTTCCGGAAATACGGCACGGAATACGAGATCGACTGGTTGCTGATTGCCGCCCAAAGCTATCAGGAATCCAGGTTCGATCCCAAGGCCCGCAGCCGCGCCGGAGCAGTCGGTCTCATGCAGATCAAGCCTGCGACTGCGGCCGGCAATCCGATCAATATCAAGGGGATCGACAAGGATCCGGACAAGAATGTTCATGCCGGCGTCAAATATCTGCGTTTTCTCGCCGATCACTATTTTTCGGAACTGAAGCCAATGGAGGCCAATCAGACCTTCTTTGCGCTTGCGGCCTATAATGCCGGTCCGAGCCGCTTCGAGCGGATGCGCGAAAAAGCAAAGAAACACGGCTACGATCCGGATAAATGGTTCGGCAATGTCGAATGGATCGTCGCCTCTGAAATTGGCCGGGAACCGGTCGACTATGTCGGCAACATCTATCAGTACTACGTCGTGTTTTCGCAGGAACAGCAGCGTCGCGAGGCCGATGCCGCCGCAAAGGCAACGGCACAGCAGTAACCTCAACGTTCGGCTAGGCGGCCTTGCGACCAAGAGCGCCGGCGCGGTTCATCATTGCCGCCCGGTCCTTGTCTGCTGAGCCACGAATGGGGGAGAACATATGGTAGCCGGCCGGCTTCAGCCCGCAGAAATTGAGGATCTGCTTTTCAAGCTGCTTTCGGGTTCCTGCTCCGTAGACCCAGCGATAGAACCATCCGGGCGTGTCCGAAGTGACCAGCACCTGGGCTGTCCGCCCCTTGAGCAACTTTTCCGGCAACGGCTTGCCTTCGACATACCGGAACGCTGTCCCGGGCAATAACACCCTGTCAAACAGGCCCTTCAGTTTGGCCGGCAGCCCACCCCACCAGAGCGGA
The DNA here is from genome assembly GCF_965233565.1 of Roseibium sp. GTDB lineage: Bacteria > Pseudomonadota > Alphaproteobacteria > Rhizobiales > Stappiaceae > Roseibium. Next base: position 696,136 of record NZ_OZ247494.1, read on the forward strand.
TGGGCCAGGACAAATTGTTCGCACCACAGGATGTCCTGCCAGAGCGCTTCCAGATCCGGCTCCAGCGGTTTGGCATCCTTGAAACCGGACTGTCCGAAATCCGGATCGAATTGCATGGCAGACAGATGCCTGATCCGCACCTCCTGTCCGGCCTGAGCCGCATTGTCGGCAAAGTTCTGCGCCAAAGCTCCACAAAAGGATCCATCGGCCGGGTGTCCGTCAAGAACGAGTATGCGCTTCATCTGTATTCCCATACCTGGTTAAGCAAGCCGTCAAAAATTGACCACGGTCATTTTTTGACGGCGTTATAGAGATAGGTCAAGATATTTTTTGACCGCGGTCAATTTTAATGAGGAAACATGACACGCAAACCACAGCAGCGCAGCATTGCCACCCGCGCCCGTGTGTTGACGGCGGCCCGTGACCTCAGCCAGAAACACGGCCTGGAACTTGTCACCGCCGACGCGGTGGCAAAGGAAGCGGGCGTAGCCAAAGGCACAGTCTTTTCCCATTTCGGCGACATGGATGGCTTGCTGTCCTACGTATTGCTGGATCGCCTGAATGCCCTGCGCGCTTCAAACGCGGCAGAAGCGGCAGAAAGCAGCGACATGCAAGACCCGGTCGGTCTTCTGATGCGGCGCATGATGGCCCTGATCGCGGTGATCACCGACAGCCCGACAATCCTGCGCCTGTTTCTCGACAATATCGGTGTAACCAAGCCGCATTGCGCCGAAGCCTTTGTCGAAACACTGGCCGGTCTCGACAAGGACCTCGCGACCTTTCTCGAAGCCTGGCAGCAAACCGATACGCTGAGACCCGCTCTGCGGCGGGACAGGTCTGCCGCCGAACTGACAGACGGACTGATCGCCTTCATGATTCACGGCGCCATTTTGCTGAAGAGCCATCAACTGACCGACAGAGCAACACTGGAAGAGCGGCTGCGACGGCACGTCGAAGCATTTCTGCTGACCGACGAGGGTTAGGTCTGGTCCCCTGGCCGGCGGATCACGGCATCGACAGCGGGATGATCGTGCGGCCGTCGATATTGATCTTGTCCGGATCGTAAACATCCGGATTGGCCCGCTTGAGGATCTCAAGCAACGTCCCGTCTTGCTCAGCCTCTTTCAGGGCCTGGGTCAGGAGCGCATGCAGCTCGGCATTCTCTTTCGTGACATAGAACCGGAAGTCATTGGCATAGACGAGACCAAGATGCGGTTCGATCAGCAGGTTGGGATGCAAGGCAGCTTCGCCGGCAATCTCTGTAATCCCGCGCGGGAAATAGTCGACCCCGCGTCCGCCAAGGGCAATGAGGTGATAGATCTCGGGGTTCCAGACCCCCTTGAATTCCTGCAGTTTCAGGTCGTTCTGCTGCCAGACATCAACATCGTTCCAACCGGCGCCGAGTGCGGCAACCGTGCCAACGGCCTGAAATTCCTCCAGGGAGGTGACGCCCTTGTAGAGGTCCCGGTCCCTGGGGTGGATCAGCATGACCCGATAGCCCTTCAACCCGTCGGTGATGTCGACCTCCACCTCAAGATATTTTTGTTTCAGATCCGGGCTCTCGCCCCGCCAGATCAGGTCAAGCCCCTCCCCCGTCTCGAAAAGCACCATCTGCCGGGCCATGTTGAACTCGGCATCCACACGGTCAAATACGACTGATTTTCCGTGTTTTTCGAGCGAACTCGTTAGCAAGTCGACGACGTAATCCGTGGTGCTCACATCCGGCACGCGAAGCCGCAACGTTTCCGCGGAGGTCGGCAACACAGTAAGTATGCCAAACGCAATGCAAATAATCGCACGTACAACTTTAAGCATATAAGTCACACCAACGAAAAAAGGCCAACAGAGACATCAGATTTTATTAAATCACAAGTTTCAATATCAGAAAAACTATTAGAGCCGAGAGGCAACCCCCTCAATAATAGTTAAATATACCAATATTCCTCCATGCATCAGGAGCCGCTCAAAGAAAAACCGCGCTCCAAAGGAGCGCGGCTGCACCAGAATTCCAGTATTGCACTGGGTTATGGCATCTCCAGATTGATCACTTTCCGGCCGTCGATGTTCAGCTGAGATGCATCATAAACAGCAGGGTAGGTCTCTTTCAAAAGAGCAAGCATCGCCCCGCTCTCTTTGGCGGCCGTGAGAGCATCTGTCAGAACCTTGTGCAGGTCCGGGTTGGTCTTGGAGACGTAGAGCCGGAAATCATTGTCGTAAACCAGGCCCAGATGCGGTTCGACGGCAAGTTCAGGATGCTGTGGGGCTTCGACTGCAATTTCGGTGATACCCCGGGAGAAATAATCCACGCCGCGACCGCCAGCGGCCAGCTTCTTGTAGATGGTCGGGTTCCATTTGCCGTCGGTCTCGTCGGTTGGCAGTCCGTTCTTTGCCCAGATCCGAACGTCATTCCAGTTCTTGCCGAAGCCACCAATCGTGCCCTTTGCCTTGAAATCGTCCAGGTTGGCGACATCGGCATAGGCTTCCTTGTCGTCCGGGCGCACAAAAAGAACCCGATAGCCCTTGAGGCCGTTGGTCAGATTGACGTTTACTTCCAGAAACTGTTCCTTCAGGGCGGCGTCTTCGCCGCGCCAGATCAGGTCGATGCCCTGGCCATCTTCCAGCATCTTCATCATCCGCTGAACCGTCAGATCGGAATCAGCTTTCTCGATCTGAAGATCGTGACCCGCGTCGCCGAGCGCCTTCGTCAGCAGCGCACTGACGTAACCGGTCAGATTGTTGTCGGGAATGGTCACGGCAACCGTATCGGCAAGTGCCCCCAACGGTGCGAGAGCGATACCGCCAGCCAAAACGGCGGCACGAATGGTACTTGCAATCATGGATCAAGGTCCTCCAGACATTTTTGCTGGGCGGACTCAATACCGAGCAACTAAAAAAAGACTTAAAGAAAAAGAGAAGCATCTATGAAGAATGAAAGAGACTTCGAGAAATATATATATCAATTCGGAAATCGACCTTCATATAAACCTAACGGTCTTTCACAATCGTCCCCGGATCGTGTACAACAATATGCACCGAAAAAAATTCTGGAAAAGACAAGCACACAACCAAAACTGGTGAATTTTCTGGCACATATGCAGTTTTATTGTTATTTTGACCAAGGTTACGATGGCTCTTCCCCCGGCCAGGAAACCACGTGATTTTCGTAGTCCTCCAGCGCCATGCCGTCTTCGGGAACCGTCTTGCCCCGAACGGAAATGCCCGCCTGATGGACCGTCTCCGGGTCCCCTGACACCAGCGGATGCCACCAGTAAAGATCCCTGCCCTCGGACACCAGTCGATAGCCACAGGTTGGCGGCAACCAGGTGAGTGTTCTGACTTCTGCAGGTGTCAGCTGGATACAGTCCGGCACGGTCGCGGCCCGGTTTTCATAGTCCCGACACCGGCAGCTGTCGCCATCCAGAAGCGTGCAGGCAACGTCTGTCCAGACGATCTCACCGGTATCCCAGTCTTCCAGCTTGTTCAGGCAGCAGCGGGCACAGCCGTCGCACAGGCTCTCCCATTCAGATCCGCTCATTTCCTCAAGCGATTTTGTCTTCCAGAACGGAAGGCCGCCCGCAATGTCGTTCGCGCTCATGGCTAAAGGTGCCTTTTGGGTGCCGTGGTTTTCCGGCGCCTAGCACGCCGGAAGGGAGCCGACAAGCAACGGGCACGCAATAGTGTTTGAAAAGCAAGCAATTTCTAAGGAAAATCGGTAAACTGGAATCACGACGACGCGGCAATCGGCCTGTTTTCCAATTCCGGAAAAGCGGCTAACGTGACCTCGGCGAGTTTGACCCGGAGACCCTGTTCGCGTGACGAACGAAGTGCACTCAGACAAGACGGCCCCTGCTGGAGAAACGGCAGGCAAGACTGCGGGCCCAAGCGCGGAAAAACCGCCCCGCAAGCGGCATCGGATCCGCCGGTTCTTTCTGGCCATAGACGCCTTTGTCGATACGGCGCTCTGGAAGAGCGGTTCGGCCATCCGCCGCGCCTTTGAAAGTTACGACGCGTTTTTGCGGCGTTTCCGCGCCAAGGGCATCTGGCGGATGCTTGCCGAAGTGTCCTCAGAGGGGCTGACCTATGGCCTGGCCGGGTTCATCGTCGTGCTGGCCTTTGCCCAACCGGCCTTCGAGGCGACACGCTATGCGGACTGGAAAACGACGGACGACTTCGCGGTCACCTTCCTGGATCGCTTCGGCAAGGAAATCGGCCGGCGCGGTATCGTTCTCAATGACAGTGTCCCGCTTGAAGAGATCCCGGATTCCCTGATCAAGGCCACGCTGGCCACGGAAGACAGGCGTTTTTTCAGCCATTTCGGCATCGACTTTGTCGGCACATTCCGTGCGATGGTGGAAAATGCCCGCGCAGGCGGTGTGGTCCAGGGGGGCTCCACGCTCACCCAGCAGCTGGCCAAGAACCTTTTCCTGACCAATGAGCGCAGTCTCAGCCGCAAGATCAAAGAGGCCTATCTGGCGCTCTGGCTCGAGGCGAACCTCAGCAAACAGGAAATCCTGAAACTCTATCTCGACCGCGCCTACATGGGCGGCGGCGTCTTCGGCGTGACCGCTGCTTCCGAATTTTACTTCAACAAGAACGTCCGCGAGCTGACGCTTGCCGAAAGCGCCATGCTGGCGGGTCTTTTCAAGGCCCCGGGCAAATATGCCCCCCACATCAATCTGCCCGCGGCGCGCGCGCGCGCCAACGAGGTGCTGACCAACATGGTCCAGGCCCGCCTCCTGACCGAAGGCCAGGTGATCGGAGCCCGGCGCAACCCGGCGCTGGCCGTCGACCGGTCGCAGGAACAGCTACCGGAATATTTCCTCGACTGGGCGCTGGATGAGGTCAAGAAGCTGGCCCGGCGCAATCCGGCCATGGCTCGGGACCGCATCGTCACCGTGCGCACCACGCTCGATCCGGCCCTGCAGCGCCAGGCGGATCTGGCTGTTGAAACGATCCTGCGCGAAAACGGAAAACTGCGCGACGCCAACGAGGCTGCCCTTGTCTCCATGGTTCCGGACGGTGCCGTCGTCGCCATGGTCGGTGGCCGGTCCTATGGCGAAAGCCAGTTCAACCGGGCTGTCAATGCCTTGCGCCAGCCCGGCTCCTCATTCAAGCCTTTCGTCTACATGACCGCCTTCATGAACGGCTATGAACCGTCCAGCATCGTGCCGGACCGGCCGGTCTGGATCGGCAACTGGTCGCCGAAGAACTACAACAGGAGCTATCGAGGGCCGGTCACGTTGAAGCTGGCGCTGACAAAGTCGATCAACACCATTCCCGTGCGCCTGTCTCTGGATTTCGGCCGTGACAAGATCATCGAGACGGCTTACGCGATGGGGCTGACCCACGAGCTTGAAAACTCCATCTCCCTGCCGATCGGATCGTCCGAAGTCTCCGTGATCGACATGGCCGCATCCTATTCCACCTTTGCCAATGGCGGCTTCAAGGCCCCAGCCTATGCGATCCTGGAAGTGAAAAACAGCAATGGCAAGGTTCTCTACAGACACGGCACAGACAGTCCGGACGCGATCCGCGTGCTGCCAGAAGAAAAGGTCCACCAGATCAATGACATCCTGGTCAACGTGGTGGAAGCCGGCACGGCTCGCCGTGCGCGCATCGACGGCGTTGTCGCCGCCGGCAAGACCGGCACGACCAATGCCTATCGGGATGCCTGGTTTGTCGGCTACACCGGCAACTTCACCACTGCTGTCTGGTTCGGCAATGACGATTTTTCTTCCACCCGGCGTGTGACCGGCGGCAGCCTGCCCGCCATGACCTGGCAGAAATACATGGCCTTCGCCCATAACGGCATCGAACTGGCGCGCATGCCGGGCGTGGAGGCGGAAAACCTGCCGCGCCTAGCGCGCGCCGCCCCTGCGCAGCTGGCGAACAAACAGTCGGACACGGCCCAGCCCCGGGTGCTCAAACGGCGCACACAGTCTTTGCTGCTCAGGATTGGCCGCGACCTACGCCGGCTGATGGGTCAACAAAGTGCCAGTGCAGTGCCCGCAAACGAACCGGCCGAAACCGTGGCGGTGCAATGAGCGACACGTCTTTCCGTCCATCGCCGCATGGCGAGGCCGACTGGTACGAGACCCGTCTGCCGCGCATCATTCGTCCGCACCGCGGCCACCCCTTGCGGACGCTGGCCACCGTCACGACGGTCTTGGTCCTGGCCGCGTTGATCGGCATCAGTTCCGCCTATCTGATCATCGAACGCGAAGAGCCGCTGAATGCGGAGACCATCGGCCCCTGGCGCGCCTATCCCAAGGCGGGAACGGCGAGTGCAGATCCCTATTCCGTTGCAATCTACACCCGCGGCGCGGTCATTCCTTTGGCGTCCGGCGAAGGTTTGGCACTGGTTGCCCGCGAAGACAGCCGGGGCCACCTGCTCGATCCCACCTGCGTCTACCGGATCGCCGGCCAGACACCTTCCGCGCGCCTCTGGACGCTGACGGCGGTGAACGGTCACGGGCGTCTCGTGGAAACCCTCTCGGGGCGCGCCAGTCTGGCAAGCAACGACCTATTGCGGGCACCGGACGGCAGTTTCGAGATCATGGCCGCTCGCAGCCCTCATTCGGGAAACTGGCTGCCACTGGCGGCCAATGCAAAAGCAAGCGACGGCCTTCGCTTTGTACTGAGGCTTTATGATGCGCCGGTCACGACCGGTGCCGCGCTGGATGGGGTCAGCATGCCGGTGATCGACAGGCAGGGCTGCCCATGACCCTCTCACCGCGTTTTTCCCTGACTGTCGGACTTTTGGCCACTCTGTGCCTGGCCGCGATCATTCACATTCTTGTGGTTCTGAGCATACCGCACAATGTCCAGCACAGTGCTTACGACAATGTCGCCGCACACGGTCCAGACCGGCAGTTCAATCTGCTTCCCGATGTTTACCCCGGCGCCGAAGCGCTTCCCGATCTCGATCCTGCGATGAAACATGCGACCTGCCGCTTTCAGTTGAGCGAGGGACCGGTCCTGTTTGACGCCAGCATCCCGGTGCCATTCTGGTCGATCGGTCTCTTCAACGCGGCCGGTGAAGCCGTCTACAGCCTCAACAACCGCACTGCAGGCGCAGAACGCCTCTCCATGCTGGTCCTGACAACGGAGCAGCTCTCAATCTTGCGCGAAAACCCTCCGGAGAACCTGGAGGACCTGATTGTCATCGAAACGGAGGAGCCGATCAGCGGTTTTGCCCTGCTTCGGGCCTATGTTCCCCACCCCACGCGCGCCGGCACCGTGGACCGCGCGCTGAAAGCGGCGAGTTGCGGGGGGATATGAGGACGAAACCTCTTCAAACACCACACCCAACTTCAATGTGAGAGGTCCTCAACCCGGCGCATGGACACAGACTACCGACTTTATGCCGCCGGTGCGGTGCTGCACTTTCTGCCCTTTGTCCTGGGATTTGCTATCGGCCGTTTCGACACGGTCATTCACGAAAAACGAACGCTGCTGAGCCGGATTTGCCAGGTATTCACCGGCCTCCTCTTTGCCTGGATCGCGCTTTCGTTCGTTTTTCCGAAAAGCTTTTTCACCATCGTCTATGAGGTGTTGCTGATTATCGAAATGCTGTCCTTCGGCCTGTTCTATGCCAGTTTTGCCGCCATCGCCTATTTTGCCGGACAGGCGTCGGGACGGGACTACTTGTGAGCGCATGGCCTGCAAACACCGCCGACCTCACTTTTGAACCGGTGGCCGTTCAGTGCTCCAGTTCTTGAAGATGCGGGACCGTTTGACAGGCTGGTCGGCAACGCCCCGGGTGTTCGGATCACAGCCGGCTTCAGCAATCCGGACCTGGCCCTCTAGCTCCCGGATGGCATTGTTGACCTTCCAGACCCGGTTCTGGGTCGGTGTTTCGATTTCCAGGCCGTCCAGCGCCTTCTTGTAGGCGATGATGCGATACCGGAGTGCCTGGCCGACCCATTTGATCATAACGCGGTTTTCCCAGACCCGTGCCTTGGCACCTTCATAGGTTTCTTCGGTTGTCACCGGTTGGCGCTGAAGCACCCGCAGGCGTTCGTCATCGGCCTTTTTCACCCGCAGCGCCACTTCGCAAAATGGCATCACCAGTTCCGCATCGCCGGAGGCATCGGCAGCGATCTTGTCGTAACGCGCGTTGGACGATCGGAATTTGTCGGATCGCAGATAGATCAGATAGAGATCCGGCGGCACCCGCCCCTCGGTCTCCGGCAGGACCCGCGTGCGCGACAGTTCGACCATCGTGCCGCCGATCCAGTCCTTGGTCCAGGGAGGGCGTATCAAGGTCCAGCCGCGGTTGCGCAGCAGTTTTTCGTCATCAGTGTAATTGAATTTGGAGACCGGATCGCCGCGCAATCGCGCAGCCTCGTCGCCAGCGGTCGGCATCACCTTGTCATGGATGACGGAGGGTTTGGCACGGTCGAAATCACCGGTCGGACGCACACAGGCCGCAAGCCCAAGAGCCGCCAGCGCGACCAGGACAATCCGGAGACCCTGCCCGCAAACGGCTCCGCCATCCTTTGAGGACGCGGCAGCGTTATGTTCCGCTTTGCCTTTGCCCATCGGGCATGTCTCCAGACCGCTGCATTGATTCCCGGCACATGCGGCTGGAGAGGCTTGGACCGTCAGTCCTTGTCGGAACCAGCTGGTCCGGCCGCCTTACCGATGGTCGTGATTCGTGCGGCAAGATCAAGGTCGTGACGCTCGTAGCGTACACCTGGGAAGAGGATAACTTCCCCAAAGCTGTCCCGGCTGGTCGAGCGGCGTTGATTTGAGCGCTGGCCCACACGCGCAGTGGGCCGTTGTGCGGATGAAAAGTCCAACAAGGTGCCCATCGTCTCCTCCTTCGGTTCCGATCTCCCCTGGACGGCGTATTACCGACGGGGAACGGTCAAACGGGCGACGCATTACTTCCTGCCTCTCCATTAAGAAGTCGTCAGGGTTAACAGCATGCTAACGCTTTTGCTTCAATTTGAAGGGTATCAGTCCAACCGGTGGTCCGGTCTTTTGTTTTTTGTAGACGGGTCTCATGCGCCAACCCCAACGTTTCAACTCGCCTGTGCCAACTTTCTCCTCCCGACGCAAACACACACAAGCCAGCGGCTCCGACCGTGGTGTGTTGTTGGCCGCAAGTGAGCTCTTTGCCGGCCGAACGCGGCATGACATTGATGAGAAAGAGATTTTTCTTGAGCTGGCCCGCAATCTCCTGCCGGCGACGTCGCTGCCAGACCGGCGCCGAATTGCCACGTTGCTTGCTGGTCATCCGGAAATGCCGCACGATCTGCTCGAACTTCTGGCCGGCGACAACGACGATCTGACTGCCTATCCAGCGCTTCGTTACAGCCCCCGGCTTTCTGTGGATCTCCTTCTGCGCACCGCCCGAACGGGTCCTGACAGCTTAAGGAAGGCGATCGCCAATCGTCCATCTTTACGCGAATCGGTGATCTCGGTGTTGTGTGAACATGCCGGCGCGGCCGTGATCCGCATCCTTCTGGACCGCAATGACGTCATTCTCACGCAAGCCCATCAGGCGAAATTGAGTTGCCGTAGTGACATCGTTGCCACTCTTGGTTTAGAATTGGCTGGTCAGGACGCGCTAAACCCGGATGGACTCATGGGACAATTCCTGCACTTGCCGGCTCCTTTGAAGGCCAAGGCCATCGCAGCAGCCGAGATGACCAGCCTGGTCAAACAGGCTCAAGCGCCGGCGGCGACGCCAGCAGCAGCCTCCAATAGCGGCCGTCTGAAGCTTCAGGACGCCCTGCTTCAAGAAGCGCTTCGGCAAAACCGCAGCCGGTTTGCCGATCTGCTTGGCCAGGGCCTTGGCCTGCCGCGCGCAACCTGCGACCTGTTGATCAAGCAGGATCAGGCGGAAGGCCTGACGGTTGCCCTAAAAGCACTGGGCTTCTCGGCCGGTCAGTTGACCACCGTGCTGATACGCCTCGCCGGTGCCGATCTTTCCCTGGAGCGCCTGCGCAGTCTGCTGCGCCTTAACAAAACACTGAGCCCCGGCGCTGCCGAAGTTCTGGTCGGCCAGTGGCTCCTGCATGATCAAGGTGCTGAGAGCGTCGAGACACCGACACCCGAACACACGCCGCAATATCAGGAAAATGGCAGGCGCGAGATCCGGGCAAAGGGCAAACCACTCTTTCGTGTCTCCAAGGCCGTCAGGAAGTCCGGCACCTGAGAAAACACCTGTCCTTAGGCCTCTGCGCATCAGAAGTGGTCAAAACAGTCAAATGGGCAGCAGGATCTAGAACCGGAAGACACCCGCCCCCGGATCGGGGGCCTCTTCCTGTGCCAGAGGCAAGTCGACCTGCCCTTCCCGCGCTTCGATGTCTACCAGCCAGTAATCCGGATCCATTCGAGCCTCACTGGCAAGGCGTCTTTCGATGGCGTCCTTGTCGGTTCCCTCAAACAGTTGTTCGAACAGACGCCCCTGGGGCAGTTCGCTGAACATGGACTGCGGCGCAGGACCGTAAAAGTCGAATGTCCCGTCGAGCCGGTCGACACAGATGAAGACAGCGCCCGCTTCCGGCGCCCCCTTCTTGCTTACGGCGGCGAACCCGCCTTCGCCGAATATGCGCCGGACCAGTGCGCTGACAAAAAACTCGGACGTTACCCGCATAGCCGTTCCCAACACCCACATCACACCGGAGAAGCAATGGCTTGCCCCCTTGTCAACGATGATTTCCGGCAGGTTTAGGTCAGATACACTTCCCGGGCAACTGCCCGGCTTCATCCGGACAGTTTGCGCCCGCTGACCATTTCAAGTCGCTCGATGACTTTCGGACCTGGCTCTCCGGTCAAAGGCAGACCCCGGTCGAATTCAAACCGTCGGATCGCCGCCGTGGTGTTCGCCCCCATGAGTCCATCCGCCTTGAGCGGTCCATAGCCCAGCTCGGACAGGGCTTTCTGTATTTTCATGAGTTCGGGATCAGCGTCGACGGGAGAGGCACCAGCGTCGCCCACGGGCTGAGGCGGCAAGGTGATTCCGCCAGGCTTGGCGCGCGGAACCGGCACCAGCCCTTCCGCCGGAGCATCACCATGCATGAGCACCAGAGCAAGCAAGGCTTCGCTGGCGTCGCCTGTTTCCACCTGGCCGGCCCGGCGCTCAAAAGACCGGATCGCCCGTTCCGTTGCCGGGCCGTTCAGCCCGTCGAGTGGCCCTTCATAGAATCCGATTTTCCTGAGGGAAATCTGCAGGTCGAGCACCAGCGTCGAGATTTCCTGGATTTTCAGCTCCGGACTTCTGCCGTCCGGCTCGGGCATCTGGAAAGCCTCCGGACGATCCCGCGTCGCAAAGAGCGGCGCCGGATGACGGCCCGGCTGGAGGCCGATCGCGTTGGCAATAATCAGGCAGGCCGTCAGTCCCATGACTACGGTGCCACCGGCTGCAACCGGATTATCAAGCGCCACATGTCCCGCCTTGGACATCAGGGTCTCAGGGTGCTGCGCCGCCTGGGCTTTTGTCGGTTTCGAGGACTTTCGCGTTTTTGCCATGCCGCTCACCTATGCCGTTCTGGCCAGGATAGCGTCCCCTGCGGACGCAGCGGATTGCGGAAGAAGGAGGATCACCTGATTGTCCTTTTCCACATCCTTTGCAATGCGCATTCGGGCGCCGGCACGTTCCAGCAATTCACTCGCCCGATCAATCACCGACTTTGAATGGGCCGTGCGCCAGGTCTGTGCGGACCGCCGCCCGGATACGGCCACGGTGCAGGAAACGTCTGCGTCAGTCACCTCTGCAGAAATCACCAGAACCGCCCCGTCGCCGCAGGTCTCGATCATGTCCGCCAACAGGCAGTTCACCGCCTGCCGCACACCTTTCGGCTCGACCGCGACCAAAGGCAAATTGTCGTCGACGGAAACATCCAGATGGATGCCGCGCCTCGCCGCGACAGGGGTCAAAAGGTCCCGGCACTGTTCCAGGCTGGCCGACAAGTCACACGTGGCATGAAGGGCGTTGGCCGGAATTGCCTTCTGCACCTGTCCTGCCTCATCACCCTCAGCTGGAGAGGAAACAGGCGCAGACATCCGCAACATGGTCTCCGGATTGGCGCGAGCCGTCAGGTCAGCCGCAACCTCAATATCCGCTTTCGAGCGACCGGCAGAAGCATCAGCTGGCTCCGACCTCAGTGCAGACTGCCCGGCGTCGGAAAGCGTCAACAACAGAACCGGTTGCGCATCGGTTTGCACGGCTGGCTGCAAAGGCAATTGCATTACAAGTGACAGGCAGCGGTAGTCAGCCAGTCCGATTTCACCGGGACGCGTTGCACCAACCCGAAACCGAACGTCGAAACGTTGAGCCTTGCCACTGTGCCGCGCTTCCGACAGGCGCGTCAGGTACAATGGCCGGTCCGCGACATGCAGGCGCGGAAACAACCAGTCTTCTCCATCGGCCAGCGGCAGCGGCCCTACCAGTGCCGAAACCGAACCGCCCAGCAGACGGAGCGTGCCGTCAGCAGCAACCTCGCACACGACATCCCTGGTGCCTTGTGCGATCAGGTCGAGATCGCACTGCGTCCGTTGCACCACCTGCCGCGCCAGCGTCCTGTCAAGCGTCAGACGAAGAGAAAGCACACCAGCATAGAGCAGTGCACCAAGCGTGGCGTAGAGCACCATTCCTGTGGCAGGAACCACGATCTGAAATTCCGGCAAAGGCAGGAAGGCAATTGCCGCCAAAAGCGCACCACAAAGTCCCCCTACCACCACGGGAACCTTTCGGTCGGTCGCAAAGGCGGTTTCCATCAACGGCATCAGAAGCCAGAGCAACGCAAAGGACCTCGTACCGCCGGTCAACAAGCACATGGCAGCAATAAAACAGGCAAACAGACCCGACGACAGGGCAATGGCCTTGTTGAGTGTGCCCGAACGGGACAGATAAAGAGCCAGTGGCCATTGGCCGAGCATCCAGGCCAGGACAAGCAGAACGGCGGCATGAGGCGGACCGGCAAGTGCCAGGTGCAAAGGCAAGACCAACAGCGCCGTCCCACCGCTCACAAAACTGCTGATCATGAAAGAGCGGTGCAGCGGAGCCAGAAAAGGATCGGAAGCGGCAGCGGGATGAATCATTCCGTCAACACGGCTCATCCATTGCCCAAGTGTATTTCGCATCGATTTCAGAAGGTTACGCACTCTACTCAACTCTACCGCAACACCGCGCAGGGTTGCTCTTACCCTGTCTAGGAGCATTGTCGTCCGGAGCACTTAAGGAACGATAAAGGATGAATTCGGTTTGCCGATTTTTTCCAAATAAGGGCGCGGTTTCAGGGACTTGATCGAAATTCATTCAAATTTGAATCAATTTGTCAGAAAACTCGACTTAAATACCTGTTTTATTTTATGAAAATTGAACCTTCCTGCTCAACCGGGCATTCTCATGTCGCTGTTATGGTGCCTTCATAACAAGCGCGCCAGTGGCACAAAGGCGTGCAAAGCAGAACAGACTATGGGTAGCGACATGTTCTTTCTCTTGAGGACGGCCTTCTGGCTCACCTTGGTTCTGGCCCTGATTCCACTCGGGTCCGGGAAGGAAAGCACCACGGTGGAAAAAGTTGATCCGGTTTCTGCCTTCCTGGCAGCACAGGCGACGGTGTCCGACATCGGTGGTTTCTGCGGGCGAAATCCGCAAGCCTGCGAAACGGGCGGCAATGCCCTCACCGCCATCGGCAGCCGGGCGCGCGATGGTGCGCGCATCGTTTACGAATATCTCGACACACAGGTAGCTGACCAGTCAGACGCAGACGCTCTGCTCACAGGCTCGACCACGCCTGCGACAGACCTGGCGGCCGACCAGATCCAGACAGCCCCTCCTGTCTGGCAACCTGACTTGAACAACGTCTCCGCGCTGGAGACAGATTTTGGGCCGGTGCCACGGCCCAAACCCCGCTCAGGCCTGAAGACCTGAGCGGCCAGGCTGTTGACGACCCTATGACCTCCTGGGTCTGAAACGGCCGATTGCGCCCCCGCTGGAGCGGTGCCGCAGGGCGGCATCGCAAAGACGGCTTCACTTCAGCGGTTTGTTCCGCTGCGCCGCAGATGGAAAGCTGCCCATTCCATCTGCGGCGTATTTTTATGTCTTTTTCCGTCGAAACCACATTCCCATCGCCTGATGCCCGGGGCCGTGGACAAGATCCGGCCACTTACCCATTTGCAGATCGGCATGTGCGAGCTATATGAAAGCGCAAACGACCTTCAAAGACCGGTGCCATGACGACCAGCCTAGACGAAATCCTTGAGACCTTTGACTTTCTCGACGACTGGGAAGACCGTTACAAATATCTGATCGACCTCGGCAAGGAATTGCCGCCGCTCGACGGCAGCGAAAAAACCGATGCTAACAAGGTGCGCGGCTGCGTGTCGCAGGTCTGGTTGATCACCAGCGTCGACAAGACTGCAGATGGCGGCCCGGTGCTGACCTTCAGGGGCGACAGCGACGCATTGATCGTTCAGGGGCTTGTCGCGATCGTCACGGCTCTTTTCAGCGGCAAGCCGGCTCGGGAAATCCTTGAAACCGACGTCGAAGGCATCTTCGGCAAACTCGGACTGCAGGAACACCTGACCCCGCAACGCTCCAATGGATTACGTTCAATGGTTGGCCGCATCCGGTCCGACGCCCAAGGCGCTCTCGAAGCAGCCTGAGGCGGGCCATTCCGATGAAACAAAAAAAAGAGCTGCCCGTCGGGCAGCTCTTGACGTTTTGCTCTCGAGCAGAAGCGACCCTTACTTGGACCGCTTGCGCTGCTGGCCGAGGCCCATTTTCTTGGCAAGTTCGGAGCGAGCTGCAGCATAGTTCGGGGCGACCATCGGATAGTCTGCGCCCAGGTCCCACTTTTCCCGGTACTCTTCCGGGGTCATGTTGTAGTGGGTGCGCAAGTGACGCTTCAGCGACTTGAATTTTTTGCCGTCTTCGAGGCAGATGATGTAGTCCGGCATGACCGACTTCTTCACCGGGACAGCAGGCTTCAGCGGCTCCGGCTCCGGTTCGCTGGAGGCATTGGCTGTCTTCTGAAGAGCGCCATACACCTCGTTGATCAGGCCTGGCAGGTCTGTTGACGCAACAGTGTTGTTGCTCACATAGGCGGACACGATGTCTGCCGTAAGATCAATCAGATTTGTATCCACCGGACTGTCAGTCATTTTTCACCCGTTCTCTACTGATTTCAAAATTTGATACGCTGTTTACCTGCAAAAGGATTGTTCCGAAAGCACTTTCGAGAAATCTGTTACTTGCGGATCTGGAAATCGAAAACGATTCTACTTTGCAGGCAATCGTCACAGCCTTATATCGCCGTCCCCCAGAAACGACAACCCCGGAATTCAAATAAAAGTCGCTTCGTCTCAATAAAAATCAAATTCTATAAATATTGAACGGTTCTAATGCACCTAGTTAGACAATGGATGGATAGTATTGTCTCGAAAGCAGACTAAACACGTCGAAGCAGCAGACTGCCGGCCTCAGCCCTTGGGCCTCATCGTTTCAGCCAGAGCGTCTTCCTTGGTATCGGCGCAGGGACGGTATCCGGCCGAGTAGGCAGCTTTCGCCAACAAATGGGCCGAAATTGGGGCGGTCAGCAGAAAGAAGACCACACCTGCGATCGCCCGCGTAACGACGCCAAGGTCACCGGCGTGAACTGCAAGCGCAAGAAGCATGACACCTGACCCCAGCGTACCGGCCTTGGAGGCCGCGTGGGTTCTCATGTAGACATCCTTCAGGCGTACGAGGCCAATAGATGCCACCAGGGCAAAACCGGCGCCGATCACAAGCATGACGCCGGTGACGATCTCAACAAGCGCCGTCATTGTCCGGCCTCCCTGCGTCTGATGCTCTCTTCGACTTCTTCCATGATCGTCTGGTCCCCGGCCGTTCCGCGGTTGAGGATGAAACGCGCGAAGGCGACGGTCGCCAGGAACCCGACCAGGCCGAGCGTGATCGCAATATCGATATAGAGATAAAAACCGGTCGAGACGCCGATCGCGGCGATGAAGCCGATACCGGTTGCAACCAGCATATCGAGAGCCACCACGCGATCCGGCAAGGTCGGTCCCTTGAGTGTCCTGTAAACAATCACCAGAAACGACACGGTGAGCAGGCCCAGGGCGATATGAACGCAGACATGCAGGAACTGCGAGGCAAAACTGTCAATGGGTGTCATCGGAACACCTCCAGGATCTTGCGCTCGAAACCGTTCTTGATGTCATCGATTGTCGCCTGCGGATCCGGCACGTCAATGCAGTGGATATAAAGGGTCTTGCGGTCTTCCGAGACGTCCATCGAAAGCGTGCCCGGCGTCAGTGTGATCAGATTGGCGAGCATGGTGATCTCAAAGTCCCGGTCCACTGTCAGCGGAAAGGCGATAATGCCCGGCTGCAGATCGATTTTCGGCCGCAGAACGATCATCGCCACGCGCCAGGCCGATTTGATCAGCTCGTAGACAAATAGAAACGCAAGGCCGACGCCCTTTGTCACCCTTTGTGTGTACTCGGTCGTACCAACCTGTTCCCGGATCAGGTAAAGAGCGCCGAAACCGAGCAGGAAGCCAAAGGCAAGATTGACCTCGGCAAAGCTGCCCGTGACCGCCGCCCAGGCAAGCATCAGAAGAATATTGATGAGAAAGAGACTGGTCATCCCTCACCTCCAAAGACCGAACGCAGGTAACCCAGCGGATTGACCACGCTGTTTCCGCCGCGCTGTGACAGATCCATCATCCATTCCGGCTGAAGGCCGAAATAGACGATAAGTGCCGTCAGGATTAAGAGAGGCAGCCACACCGTTCCGCCCTTGAGATGCATGGTAGCAGCGCCGTCGCCGGACACCGACTGGCCATCCGCCGTTCCCTCGGGCCCGCCACGCCAGAAGGCGTAGATCCAGACCCGCCCCATTGCCAGCGTCGTCAGGAAACCGCTGAGCAGAATGGCAGCACCCAGCCAGGCACGGCTGTCATCAAAGGCCTCCGCGACAAGCACCACTTTGGGCCAGAAGCCGGAAAAGGGCGGCAGGCCGGACACGGCAAAGGCCAGGATCAGGAACACTGCGGCAAAGGCGGCGTTCTTCTGATAAAGGCCGCCCAGCTTCCGCAGATCATAGGACCCGGCCATCAGGTTCATGACACCGGACGCCAGATAAAGCGCCGTCATGACAATGATGGAATGCACCGCGTAGAAGATTGCCCCGGCAATCGCCTGCTCGGAGCCGATCGCAACACCGGCCAGCATGGAGCCGATGCCGGCGATTACCAGATAACCGAGAAGCCGCCGGACCTCGCTCTGGGCAAGCGCGCCGATTGCCCCGACCAGAAGCGTTCCAATCGCCACAAGCGCCACAACATCGGCCATGTAGTCAAGCGACTTTGGAAAGACCAGCACGAACAGCCGGATCAGGGCGTACACACCGACTTTGGTCAGCAGGCCGGCAAAGACCGCGGAAATCACGATATTTGGCGTGTGATAGGAGGCCGGCAGCCAGAAATTGACCGGGAATGCGGCCGCCTTCATGGCAAAGGCCAGGAAGTAGAGTGCCGCGACAGTCGCCAGAGTCCCGGAGGCGGGATTGTTCAGTTCCGCCACTTTGCCGGCTATATCGGCCATGTTGAGTGTACCGAACATGCCATACAGCAGGCCGGTTGCGATCAGAAAGAGGTTGGTGCCGACCAGATTCAAAACGCCGTATTTCACGGCACCGTCCAGCTGGATCCGGTCATTGCCGAGCACCAGCAGGCCATAGGACGAGATCAGAAGAACCTCGAACCAGACATAGAGGTTGAAGACATCGCCGGTCAGGAACGCGCCGCAGACACCGGTCATCAGCAACAGGAGGAACGGGTAGAAGCCATAGCGCCGCCCGGTGCTGTCGACCGTCGACATGCCGAAGATGCCGGCACACAGCGCGACGACGGAGCCGATCATGGTCAGCGTTGCGCCAAGCGCGTCGACCGTAAAGGCGATGCCGAATGGTGGCAGCCAGCCGCCCATCACCATGGTGATCACACCCTGGTCGAGCACGCGCAACAGCAACCCGGCACTGGCCACGACAAGAAGCACCAGGAAACTGACGCCAAGCTTGGGCTGCAGGTCTGTGTTCTTGCGCAGCATCAGGCACAGCGCACCGCCCAGCATGGTGATCAGCACCGGGGCGACCACCAGCCAGTCACCCGCAGCAACGGGTTCGAGATTCATCGCCTGGGAATAGTCGACGGAAACGGAGGAACCGGCCATGAAGCTTAGTACCCTTGCGGCGGAGTTTGATCGTTGTCGGGCTCGGCGACGCGCATCTCGTTGACTTCATCCGTGCCCAGCTCCTGATAGGCGCGGAAGGCCAGCACCAGCAGGAAGGCAAAGAACGAAAACGAAATCACGATTGCCGTCAGCACAAGAGCTTGCGGCAGCGGATTGGCCGTCGCGATGGCAGGCGTATAGAGATCCGGCGGGATCAGCGGTGGCACTTCCCGCGTGAGGCGGCCATTGGTGAAGATCAGCATGTTCACCGAATTGCCGAGAATGGCGATGCCCAGCAGGATCCGGACCAGCTGCTTCGACAGCATCAGATAGACAGCCACCGTGAAGAACAGGCCGATCAGGATTGCAACACCGGTTTCCATCAGTCGGCCTCCCTTTCTTCCAGCGCCAGAGCAATGGAGCCTATGGCCCCGACGACCACCAGATAGACGCCAATGTCGAAGATCAATGGTGACGACAGCGGGATCTCGACGCCGAACGCCTTCACGTACCACCATTGGCTGGTCATGAAAGGCTGGCTCTTGAACAGCGAGATAATGCCGGCCGCGGCCCCGATGAACAGGCCGAAGCCTGCAATGCCCATCGGGTGGAAGACAATGGCACGGCGCACGGAGGCGACGCCGCAGGCAATGCCGAAAATCGCCAATGCGGACGCAGCGATCAGCCCGCCGATAAAGCCCCCCCCCGGTTCATTGTGACCGCGCAGAAGCACGAAGATCGAAAACAGGACCATAAGCGCGGAGAGATACGGCGCGATGGTGCGAAAGATGATTGTACGCATCAGTTTGCCTCCGCCGGTTTGGACTGGGCCGCTTCGGCATCTGGCGCTTCGTCCGGTTTCTCAGGTCTGGTGCGTACGCGGATCAGAGCCAGCACGCAGAGCCCTGCCAGCACCACCACGGCAATCTCGCCGAGCGTATCAATGCCGCGGAAGTCGACGAGGATCACGTTGACGATGTTGCGGCCATGGGCAATCGAACGACTGAACTCGGTGAAGAAATCAGACAGGCGGCTGTCGAACGGCTGCTGCGTGATTGCCATCAGCGTCAGGCACAGTCCGAGGCCCACGGCCGCAGCAACCGCGCCCGTGCTGAGCGCCGCTGGCAGGGACCGGTGATCGCTCGGATGCAGGTTGAGGCGGGTCATAACCAGCGCCAGGATGACCACGGACAATGTTTCGACCATGAACTGGGTGAAGGCCAGGTCCGGAGCTCCGAAGATCAGGAAGATCAGCGCCACGGCAAAGCCCTGGATACCGAGCGAGACAATGGCGGTCAGCCGTGTCTTGGCGATCAGCACCGCAAACAGGCCAAGCACGGCAATCAGGAAGATGCCCCACTCATAGAACCGGTATTCCGGCAGCTTGGGCATCGCCGGGAAGCTGTTGGTGAGATAACCGGGCAACAGAACGGCCAGACCGGTGAAGAGGAAAGTCAGCACCATGTAGGTCTGCATCTTGCCGGTCTGCAGAAGCCGCGTGATCAGGGTCGACAGGCTGACAATGCCGGCGACGAACTGGTCGAAGCCCTTGTCCGGGCCCCAGCCGATCGTAGTCAGGATACCGGCGATGGTTGCCCGCAGCCGGTCGAGCTGCGTGAAAAGGGCGATGCCAAGACCAATCGTGATGATTGACAGGTAAAGCGCAACATTGCCGGAGATGTAGGTCGGCCAGAGGTGAAGGTCGATCTCGGTAAAGACGCCGCGGAGCGATGCCAGGGTCGGGGCCACGAAGAGATCGCCCGTCGTATGCGCAACAAGCGCCAGACCGAGCCCCAGAACAGACAGGACAACAGGACCTGCAAAGAGAAGCACTGGGCCTTCATGGGCATGTTTGGGCGTTTCCACCTTGGGACCAAAGAAAGGCTTGATCGCAACAGCTGCGGCAATCACGAACATCAAGGCGTTGCCGACAAGCGCCGTCAGCGTCAGCGGCAGCCCCCAGAATTCCAGCCAGCCCCAGGTGCCATAATAGAGCACTTCCTTCGCGATGAAGCCGATGAAGGGCGGCAGACCAGCCATGGAAAGAGCTGCAAGACACGCTGCCAGGAACGTGATCGGCATCGCTGAGCGCAATCCACCAAGCTTGGTGATGTCCCGCGTCCCGGCTTCGTGGTCGATCGTGCCGGCGACCATGAACAAGGCACCCTTGAACAGGGAGTGGGCCAACAGATAGAGGACCGCAGCTTCCAGGGCTCTTTCGTCACTCGTGCCGGTCAGCATAACCAGAAGGCCGAGCGAGGCCACTGTGGTGTAGGCCAGCATGAGCTTCAGATCGGTCTGGCGAACAGCCAGGATCGTGCCCACCAGAAGAGTCATTCCGCCGAAAATCGGCAGGACAGTATTCCATTCCGGCGTGTCTCCCAGCAGCGGGTGCATGCGCATCAGAAGATAGACACCTGCCTTCACCATGGTTGCCGAATGCAGGAACGCCGAGACCGGCGTCGGCGCCTCCATGGCATTGGGCAGCCAGAAGTGGAACGGAAACTGTGCCGACTTGGTAAACGCTCCTCCGAGCACCAGGATGAAGATCACCAGATATAGACCGCTGTCCTTGATGACGTCCGGCGAGCCCAGCAAGGCGGACATCTCGTATTTGCCGGTCGCCTGAATGATCACCAGGAAGCCTGCCAGGAGTACAAGCCCCCCTCCTCCGGTCACCACGAGCGCCTGGATCGCGGCGCGGCGCGAGGCGGCACGCAGATGATCAAACCCGATCAGCAGGAACGACGTAATCGACGTCAGCTCCCAGAAAATGAACAGCGAAATCAGGTTATTGCCGAGCACAAGCCCGAGCATCGCGCCCATGAACAGAAACAGAAACGAAAAGAACCTGCCTTGTTGCGGGTGTCCTTTCAGATAGCCCCCGGCATAGAGAATGATGAAGGTGCCGATGCCGGAAATCAGCAGGGCAAACAGGGTCGACAGACCGTCCACATAGACCGAGAAGTCGACATTGTAACTGGGTACCCAGGCAATGCTGGCAACAAAGGTCTCGCCTCGTGACACGGGCTCGATGAAGCCGACAAAATGAAGGAAGATCAGCGCAGGCACGACCGCAAGCGGCCAAGCGGCGTTGTGCTTGAACCAACGGGTCAGAAACGGTGCAACTGCCGCGGCAGCAAAGGGCGCGAGGACAGCATAAAGAGTGGTGTCGTCGATCATTGCTGGCGTCATGCTGAACTTTCGTTGCAGTTGATCAAGAAACGGCGACCGCCGATTCAATAGAATCAGCCCGGGTCCGCCAGATGATAACGGCCCGAAACAGGTTATGACATGTCTTAGGCAGTTGAATCCGCCTCTTCAAGCTGATGGCAGCCGATTTTCGATATTTTCAAACCGCTCTCTTGTTCCAGCTAAACTTCGCGCTAGATACGAGGAACTTTTCGCTGTGATTTTTGCTTAGCTGTCAATCTCATGGCGTGAATTTCGCGCTCTCAGGTGAGGAATTTCGCCGAAATTGGCGTTCTGCCGTTCCCCGCCGATTCGATGTGCTGCGCTTGCCACTTGATTTCGCAACGTGAATACCGTTCAGTTTCATTTGGACGAAGCATTTCCGTCAGATTTCTATGCGAGGCGAAAATGGTGTTGGACGGCAACAGGGAAACTCCTTCCGGGCAGAGCTTGCTCCACCCGTCCAGCATTGATTTCGAAACGCTGGTCAAGCTGAGCAACGATGCCATTGTGCTGTTGTCTCTCGGCGGAGACCCCGCCTTTCTGTCGCCGGCCGCAGAGCGGCTGTTCGGATGGAATGCCGACAAGTTTGCAGATCATCTGAGCGACCTTGTCTATATGGGCGTTCCCAACACTGACGCAGAACTCCTGAACGCGATCCTGTCGGGGAGCGCGGATCCGCAGGGGCCGCTTCCCCATGCGGACCTGCAATTGCGCTCGGCTTTCGGCTCGCTGATCTGGGCGGAAGTGACCGTGCATCTGCTTGAAAACGCAACAGGCGAGCCATACGCCTTTGCAGTTTACTTCCGCAGCATTGCAAAACGTAAGGACCTGGAGAACCAGCTCGAAGCCGCGACCCAGACAGACCCGCTGACAGGCCTCATTAACCGCCGGGCCTTTGAAGACAGCCTCAGGCGGGAATGGGCAATTGCCTTGCGCGAAAGAACCCATACCAGTCTGATCAAGGTCTCCCTGGACCGTTTCGACGCTTTGGCCGAGCACCTTGGCCCCAGCGCTGCCGAAGACTGTCTCAACAAGGTCGCCTCCACCTTGCAGGAAACGGCCCGCCGGCCGGCCGACATCGCAGCGCGCACCGCAACGTCCGAATTCTCACTGCTCCTGCCACGGACCCACGAAATGGGCGCGGAGACGATCAGCGCCTATCTGCAGGTCGCCATTCAGGATCTCGCCATCCCCAATCCCGACAACACGGCCGGAAATGGCATCATGACCGCTTCCGTTGGCGCGGCCTGCGCCGTCGCAGAGCAAACAGGCGTTTCGGAGAGCTCGGAATTCATCCTGGCAGCGGCGGAGAACTGCGTATTCCAGGCGCGCCAGGAAGGCGGCAATCGGGTTAAAACGGTGATGAATGTCCTGTCACGGTAGCTGACGGTAACGTTACCTGACAAATCTTGCCGCGCATCGATACCGCGCTTATTTCATGCACAAAACACACCAAAAGGATCGTGAAATGAGCGACCAGAAAACGCGTCAGGCTGACGGAGCGCCGAAAATCAAGAAAACCACCGCCGAATGGATGGAACAGCTCACGCCCGAACAGTTCTACGTCACCCGGCAGTCCGGCACGGAACGTCCGTTTACCGGGCCCTACTGGGACAACCAGCTCATCGGCCGGTATGACTGTGTCTGCTGCGGCGCGCCCCTGTTCATGTCCGACACAAAGTTCGATGCTGGCTGCGGATGGCCGAGCTTTTTCGAGAGTGTGCATCCCGATGCCATCCGGGAGCTGGACGATCATTCCCATGGCATGTTTCGAACGGAGATCCGCTGCAACAGCTGTGACGCCCATCTGGGACATGTCTTTCCGGACGGCCCAAAGCCGACGGGCCTGCGCTACTGCATGAACGGACATGCAATGAATTTCGTGCATGGCGGCCGCAAACCGGCAGACACGAATACCGGCGACTAAAGCTGTTTCGGCTGTTGGAACCAATTAATCGAAGACCCGGCGACAGCTTCGACCGGGTCTTTAAATTTCTATACTGTCAATTTTTACATCAAGATTCAGAATTCAGTTACAAAACCTAGTCATTATTCGCGATGAAGCGAATAAGTTTCTGGGGGCGGACTTGTATCTTTTCGGAAGGTTATCCTGGACTGGACTGCGTGTCCTGGCGCTGGGGCTCGGTGTTCTGTATGGCACTTCGGTGCAGGCGCAGGAAAGAAACAAGCTGATCGCCTTCACCGGCTATTTGCCACCTCTGTCCATCGATGCGGAAAACAAGGGCATCGCCGTTGAGCTCATGGAGCTTGTAGCCGAAGAGGCAGGCCTGGAGATCGAGGTGCGTTTCGCCCCCTGGAAACGGGCACAGGTGCTTGCGGAAAACACGTCCGGTTCCCTGTTGTTCACGGCAGCCTATTCGCGGGCGCGCGGGGAAAAATTTCAATACATCGCGCCGCTAATCTATACCGAGAGCGCGTTCGTCACGCTTGACCAGCCGCTGGACACATTCGAGAAGGCCATCGAAAGCGGCAAGGTGATCGGTGTTCATCTCGGCAGCCAAAGAAGCCGGATCCTGAAGCGCAACGGCGTGAACAACATCGAGGAAATCCCGACAGCGGAGCAGATGAGCACCATGTTGCACACCGGCCGGATCGATGCCTGGTACACCATGTCGATCCGGGCGAATTACGTCTATCGGCAACAGGGACACGATCCTGGAAACCTAATTGTCGGTGCGCCTGTCACCCACGGCATCCAGTGGCTCGCAGCCAACAAGGATCTTGATCCGAAGATCAGGGCCCGGCTGGCACTGGCTGTCTCAAGGGTCTGGCGCGACCCGCGCTACTGGCAGATCGTGGACCAGTACGCTCCTTCGGAACCGGCTCGTGCCGAGCCGGAACCATCCAACCGTGCGGGCATCCGGCATCATCCTGAAACCAGCGCCCACGCCATGATGATATTGCCGCACAGGGCCACACCATAGGCCAGAGACCGCGGGCCGGGAATGCCGGAGAGATACGACGGCACGTAGAGCAGGCGGCCGAAGAAAAAAAGCTGTGCCCCGGTGATTGCCAGCGCCATGTCCGTTGTCGGGATGACATACACCAGCACCGCCGGCACAAGGAAGAACGGCAGGTTTTCCTTCATATTGACAAGGGCCCTGTCCGACCGCCCCTTGTATTTTCCTTTTTCAGGCAGAACATCTCGACCGCCGGCATGCTGCCAGATGCTTTCTGACGGCAGGTAGAGGGCCGCGCTGAGGTAAATCTGGGCCAGGTAGAGAAGTAAAACGGCCAGGATCCAGGTGGTCATCGGTTGCTCCGGTCTTCGTGTGTTGCGTGACTACGAAGCGGAGCCTAAATCTTCTGATACTCTCGGCAATTCCTTCAAAGGGAATAAGCGGCTACAGCGACCAGGGCAGATTGTTGAATGAATGGGCAAACTTCTCCTTTCGGTAACTCCTTGAAGGCGCTGCGCCGTGAGCGCGGCCTGTCACAGGCCGAGCTCGCCGCACGGATCGGCTCGACCCAGCGCCACGTCTCGTTTCTGGAAACCGGGCGCGCCGGGCCAAGCCCCTTCATGATCCAGAGAATTGAACGGGAGCTGGCACTGCCCGTGGCCCGAAGCCAGGTGCTTTACCAGGCAGCCGGTTTTTCCAGCCCGTACAAATGCCGCGCGGAAGATTCACCGGATGTCGTCGAAGCGCTCGACCTGATCGAGACAAGACTGCTCAAACACTGGCCCTTCCCGGCCTATGTGCTCGACAAACGCTGGACGATCCTGCGCACCAATCTGCCTGGCAAGCTGTTTCTCACCGGGTTTTCTGAACAGCAGAACCAACCGCCCAATCTGTTCAGGATTTTTCTGTCGGCGGCGTTCCGGGAACGCATCCTGAACTGGACCGAAGCCGCACCGATTTTCGCTGCACGCCTTTACAAGGAAGCAGCCGAAGATCCGGAGCTGAACGAGCTCCTGGAGGAAGCACGCGAGGCAGGACTTCTGGATGGCCTCGACGAGACCTTTCGCGAGAATGTTCCGGTCTTTGTCCCCGTTGAAGTGTTGGGCCCGGACGGAAGCCGATTGCGCGTCACCTCCCTTCTGGGTCAGCTCGTGTCCGTGCAGGACGCGGTGATCGAGGGCATGACGATTGAACTGATGGTACCGATGGATGCCGGCACCGAGGCCTGTCTGCTCGGAGCGGGCCAGGCTGCCAACGATGCTGATACCGCGCATAATCCAGCGGCATTGGCCGGAAGCATTGGTCTGAAGGGGACAACATGATTGCACGTCGATTTCTGTCGATGGCCGCTTTGGGTTGGCTGCTGCTGTCTCCTTCAGGATTTGCAACGGCCGCGGACAACGTGCCTGCCTCTGTCTGGAACGGCGCGGACATGAGACCGGTCAACGGATTGCCCGACGGGCACTATGCGCTTGACCGACTTTCAGACGGGACAGGTGTTGCTGCCTGGTATGGCGCGCCCACCGCGCGCTACCAGCACGCCATCCTGGGGGATGACATTGAGGCCGGATCGCTGCATGTCGCTTTCCAGGATGGCCGGCACTATGACCTGTTCCTGCCGTTTGATCAGGTGTTTGAAGATCGCACACCAAGGATCGTAGACCTGGATGGCGACGGTGAAATCGAGATCGTTGCGATCCGGTCTTTTCAAGACGCGGGTGGCAGCGTTGCCCTCTACGGCATCCGGGACGGCAAGCTCAGGGAACTGGCGGCAGCAGCCCCGATTGGCCGGACCAACCGATGGCTGAATATTGCCGGCATTGCCGACTATGCCGGACGCGGCAACAAGCAGATCGCCTATGTCGAGACCCCGCATATCGGTGGCACGCTCCACGTCGTGGACTGGCAGGGCAAGACGCTTGTTCCCCTTGCCTCGCTTCCGGGCTTTTCCAACCACAAGATCGGCTCGCGCCATCAGGATCTTTCGGCCGACATTGCCTGGACCGGCAAGGGAACACCTGAGCTCGTGGTGCCTTCGGACAACCTGCGCAGCCTGCGTATCGTCGGTTTTTCAGAAAACAGCCTCGAGGAGCAGGACCGGATCGATCTTCCCGCACGCGTCCTCAAACGTGCAGCGCCTGCCAAGGGTCAGGCGCCGGGCTGCGTCCGCTTTCGCCTCGAAAACGGTGACGACGCTACGGTCTGCCCGCCGGGTTAATCAGGTCTAGGCCGCCGGAAGCTCAGCTTTGAGGCACCTGCGCTGCAAGGATCCGACCGATATTCACTTCGATCCAGTCGGCAAAATCACGAACCTTTGCCGCGACTTCCCGGCCGATCGGGGTCAGGCTGTAGTCAACATGGGGCGGCACCACGGGGTGGGAATGCCGGTTGACGAACCCGTCGGCCTCCAGCGTTTGCAGGGTTTGCGCCAGCATTTTCTCGCTGACCCCACCGACCTTGCGCCGAAGCTCGGAAAACCGGTGCTCCTTTTCCAGCAATGCGATCAGGACCAGCACGCCCCAGCGGCTGGTCAGGTGTTTCAGGATGTCACGGGACGGACAGTTCTGGTTGAACAGTTCGCCCTGCCGAACCAGGGCTGACAGCGGTCGGAACGGTTGCTGCAAGGGTTCCGGCTTCGTTTCGGATCTTGGATTTGCCATGGATCTCCAAACTTTCAGGACCAGTTTCAGGAAATCCCAAAACTAACCTTTTTGTACGTACTAACAAAAAGTAAGTGACTCGTCTACATGGGAAGCATCCGAACATAACCGATCGTTTGAAGGAGAAAGACGATGATCGCTGTCACGGGTGCCAATGGCCAGCTGGGCCGCCTTGCCCTGAAACACCTCCAGAACCTGACCACGGAACCGGTGCGCGCTCTGGTGCGCTCGCCGGAAAAGGCTCAGGATCTTGCCTCCGCTCACGTCTCTGTAGTCAAAGGCGACTACGACGATCTGGAAAGTCTGCGCGCAGCCCTGGCCGGCGTCGACCGTCTGCTGTTGATCTCCGGATCCGAGGTCGGCAAGCGGGTGGAACAGCATGCAGCGGTCATCGAAGCCGCCAAGGCTGCCGGCGTCCGGTTCATTGCCTATACCAGCCTGCTCAACGTGCCGCACTCCAGCCTGATCCTTGCTGCGGAACATGTCGAAACGGAACAGCGGCTTGCCGACAGCGGCATTGCGCATGCCGTTCTTCGCAATGGCTGGTACCTTGAAAACTTCGCCGGCACCGTTGCAGCTGCCCTTGCCCACGGTGCCGTTGTCGGTGCAAGTGGCAGCGGCCGGTTCTCCGCGGCAGGACGCTCGGACTATGCCGAAGCGGCCGCCAGGGTGATCGCAGGTGATGACCTGTCCACACGCGCCCTCGACCTTGGCGGCCAACCCGCCTTCACCCTCGCAGATCTCGCCGCCGAACTCACCCGCCAGAGCGGACGCGACATTCCGTTCAACAATCTTCCGGAAGACACCTATGCCGGGATCCTGGTGGAAGCGGGACTGCCGGACGGCTTCGCCAAGGCCCTTGCCGATGCGGACCGCGGGGCTTCGGCAGGCGAACTGGAAACAGCCTCCACAGCACTGCAAGACCTGATCGGCCATCCCGCGCGAACGCTCGGGGACTTTGTTGCCGAGACGCTGGCAACGAGCCAGGTCGACGGCGACGCAGCGTAAGACTCGATCATCAGGGGTCTTCCGAACTGGAAGGCCCCGTAAGGCAAGGCTAAAATGCGCGGCACCGAAACGCTCCCGTCGCCAATGCCGTCTGCACTATTTGCCTCCTCTTCGTTCAATCTCTCAAAAAACGATCCGGTCGTAACCTGGCTTCTGGACGGCGATCCGGCAATCGCCTTCCAGGTTCACAGGGATCTCTTTGAAGAAGATCGCCTAGATCTTCAGAAGCGCATTCCTCTGGAAGGCTGGGGCAAGGCCTATCTGGAGGCGCGCCACATCGATGGCTCCTGGGGCAATGGCTTTTAC
Organism: Roseibium sp.; assembly: GCF_965233565.1. Lineage (GTDB taxonomy): Bacteria > Pseudomonadota > Alphaproteobacteria > Rhizobiales > Stappiaceae > Roseibium. The sequence continues at coordinate 724,424 of NZ_OZ247494.1, forward strand.
AAGCCCTACTGGACCGCCAGCCACTACACGCTTCTGGACCTCAAGTCCTTTGCCTTTCCGCCTGACCATCCGGCAATCGCCGAGAGCCTTGATCTGATCCTCAGGCGTCCGCGCGCCCGGGACGGCGGCATCACAGCATCCGCTGGAGACAAGAAGAGCGATGTCTGCATCAATGCGCTCTTTCTGAGCTATGCCGCCTATTTCGGAGTAACAGCAAAGCGCCTGGAACCGGTGGTCGACTTTCTTCTGGGTGAGCGAATGCAAGACGGCGGTTTCAACTGCATGCGCAACAGGTCCGGTGCAAAGGTCAGCTCCCTGCATTCAACACTATCGGCGATCGAAGGCTTGTCCGGCTTTTTGGCGAAAGGCCACTCCTATCGCGCCGAAGAGATCAGGGACAGTCTCCGCACAGCCAGGGAAGCCCTCCTGGCCCGTCGTCTGTTCCGCTCCCGCCGGAGCGGTGACATCATTCGGGCCGGCTTTCTGAAACCGACCTTCCCGGCCCGCTGGCGTTACACCACGCTTCGCGCCCTCGACACGTTTCGCGCCGACGGCACGCCGTTCGACCCGAGGATGCAGGAAGCACTGACCCGGCTGGCCGGATTGCGGCGCAAGGACGGGCGCTGGCTGCGCAGCGCGGCGCTGCCCGGCAAAACCCACCTGGAGCTGGAACCACCGAGGCAGCCAAGCCGCTGGATCACGCTGATTGCCCTGCGGATCCTGAAGGCCTACGGGCACGCTCCGGAGAATGACAAAACGTCATAACCTGGCTTTGTGCGGACCGAACTCATTTCAGATCCTGTTCAATTGCTTCAAGGAAATTTGTTGGTCGCAGGTCTGCCGACCTGATAGGCACGAAAGACTGAATGTCCGGAAAGCCGATCATGTCCGTTGCCACCGCGCCAGACCCTTACGTCCAGGACGGGCCCTATGCCTGGTTCCGCCTGGCCATCTCGATCCTGCTGAGCACCCTTGGAGGCGCCGGCATGTGGGCGGTCGTGGTCGTTCTGCCGGCAGTCCAGACCGATTTTGGCATTGACCGGGCCGGCGCCTCCCTGCCCTACACTGCAACCATGCTGGGTTTCGCCGCCGGCAACTATCTGCTGGGTCGTTTTGTCGACCGGTTCGGCATCGTGCCGCCTGTGATCGGATCGGCCGTCGCGCTCAGCGCCGGTTTCGCGCTGGCGGCACTGTCCACGGATGTCTGGATGTTCTCGCTTGCCCAGGGCGTTCTTGTCGGATTGGGCACGGCGGCGACCTTCGGGCCGCTGATTGCAGATGTCTCCCACTGGTTTCTGAAACGCCGCGGGCTCGCGGTTGCCTGTGCGGCCTGTGGCAATTATCTGGCAGGTGTGCTCTGGCCAACCTTCATCCAGTGGAGCCTGGCCACGACCGATTGGCGCGAAACCTACCTGATGATCGCGGCGATCTGCATTGTCACCATGGTTCCGCTTGCGCTGATCCTGCGCCGGCGACCACCCGAAAGCGCCCTGTCGGCCGCGCCCAGCGCCCGGGCCTTCGGTGACCAGACCACCGGCCTATCACCGGCAGCGCTGCAATGGCTGCTGGTTCTGGCCGGCCTGGCCTGCTGCGTGGCCATGTCGATGCCGCAGGTCCATATCGTTGCCTATTGTGTCGATCTCGGCTTCGGCGTTGCGCCCGGCGCCGACATGATCGCGCTGATGACGGGCGCCGGGGTGATCAGCCGGCTTGCCTCCGGTTTCGTTGCCGACAAGATTGGCGGCGTGAAGACGCTGCTGATCGGCTCCGTCCTGCAGTGCGCTGCCCTGTTTCTCTATATTCCCTTCGATGGGCTGGCATCGCTCTATCTGGTCTCGCTGATCTTCGGCCTGGCCCAGGGCGGCATCGTGCCGAGTTACGCAGTGATCGTGCGCGAATACCTGCCGGCACGCGAGGCCGGCCAGCGGGTCGGTCTGGTGATCATGTCAACAATCCTCGGCATGGCGCTCGGCGGCTGGCTGTCCGGCCTGATCTACGATCTGACCGGTTCCTATGATGCCGCCTTCCTGAACGGCATCGCCTGGAACTTCCTGAACATGGCCGTGATGATCTTCATCCTGTTCAGCGGCCGCCGTCGCCGGACTTCGATCGCAGCAGGATGATGAAGAAGACACCGCCGATCAGACCGGTGACGATGCCGATGGGCATGTCTTCCGGCGCCATCAGCGTGCGCGCCAGAATATCCGCCCAGATGAGGAAAATCGCGCCAAGCAGAAGTGAAATCGGCAGGACACGCGTGTAACTGCCCCCCACCAGGTATCTCGCGATATGCGGGATCATCAGGCCGACAAAGCCGATGATCCCGGAAAACGCGACCATCACGCCGGTGATGAGAGCGCCAACGACGAACACCGTCAGCCGGAAACGTTGAACGGCGATGCCCAGCGTTGCAGCCGTTTCATCGCCGATGGTCATCGCATTCAGATCCGCGGCCTTCATCAGGAGGTAAGGCGTCGTCAGGACCAGAATGGCGAGCGGATAAAGCAGATGGCTCCATTGCGCCAGACCAAGCCCGCCCAGCATCCAGAACACCACCGTATGCGTGGCCCTCGGATCGCCCAGGAAAATCAGGATATTGGCCAGGGCCATGATCACGAAGGACACGGCAACCCCGGCCAGCACCAGCTTGTCGGCGCTTGTTGCGCCGGTGAACCGGGTCACGCTGAGCACAACAAGCGTTGCCAGCAGCGCGCCTGCAAAGGCCATCACGGGCACGGTCAGAAGACCGAGAAAAAGCCCCGTGTGCAAAAGCGCCAGAATGGCACCGGCTGCCCCGCCCGACGATATGCCGAGCAGGTGTGGATCAGCCAGCGGATTGCGCGTCACCGCCTGCAGCGCCGCCCCGACCAGCGCCAGCCCGGCACCGACAAAGGCGGCCAGGATCACCCGCGGAAAGCGGATGTCCCAGACGATGGCTTCCCGGCCCTTGGACCAGTCGACGTCAACCAGTCCCGGCCAGACCTTGTTGGCAACAACCCCGAGAACCGTTCCAGACGGGACGGAAACCGCCCCGACCGAAACGCCCATGACCACGGACACGACAAGAACGATCAAGCCCGCCAGAATCCACAGGCCGATCGCGCTCTGCTTGGTGGATTTTCGCTGGTCAGTCTGAAACGAGCGATCCAGTCCATCCGAAGCCGGTCGTTGCAACAAGGGCTCATTCTCCCCAGAAGGCGTCGGCGAGTTTCTTCACCGCATTGATGTTCCGCGGTCCCGGTGTCGCTTCCACGTATTCCAGAGTGACAAAACGGTCGTTCTTGACGGCATCAATTCCGGCAAGCGCTGGATTGTTCTTCATGAAGTCACGCTTCTGCTCGGCTGTGACGTTGCCGTAATTGACGATCACGACCACTTCCGGATCTTTTTCGACCACTGTTTCCCAGTCGATCTTGGCCCAGCTCTTCTCGAAATCATCGAGCACGTTGACACCGCCGGCCGCCTCGATCAGGGCAGTCGGCATCGCGTAACGGCCGGCCGTGAATGGCTTGTCTTCACCACTGTCATAAACAAAGACGCGCAGCGGCTTGTCGCCGGTTTCAAGCGCAGAGGTAAAGGATTCAAGCTCCTGCTTGTAGCCCGCCACCAGGTCAAGGGCGGTGTCTTCGACATTGAAAATCTTCCCGAGATTAACGAGATCATTATACATGTCGTCCATGGACACCTTCGGTTTGTCGCCGATATGGATGCACGATTCCGTCAGCTCGTAGACCTTGATCCCGAACGGCTCCAGGGTTTCGGGCGTGACCTCTCCGCCAACCTTCATGCCATAGTTCCAGCCCGCGAAGTAAAAATCCGCATCTGCGCCGATCAGCACTTCCCTGGTCGGGTATTTGGCGGACAGTTCCGGCAGTTCGGCAACGCCTTCGCGCATCTCCTCGTCCAGCGTTTTCCACCCGGAAATGCCGGTATAGCCGACCATGCTGTCACGCAGGCCCAGCACCAGCATCATTTCCGTCAGGTTGACGTCGTTGGAAATGGCCGCTTTCGGCGGGGCGTCAAAGGTGACCTCGCGGTCGCAGCTTTGAACGGTTGTCTGAGCAAAAGCTGTACCTGCGTAAAGGGTTGCAGCCAGACCAAGGGCCAGACGTTTCATAAAGATACTCCACTTTTAAAGATGAAAACTGAGATGTCGTTCACGGCCAGGCCCCAGCTCCTGCTGCTGGACCCGCACCGAATAGGCGTGTTCGATATATTCCGGCGTCAAAACCTCTTCCGGCGCGCCGTGAGCCACCAGATTGCCCTGGTGAAGCAACAGCACCTGATCACACACCTGCGCCGCCATGTTGAGATCATGCAGACTGGTCACAATGGTGATGTTGAGGCTGCTGATCAGCGCGACGATTTCGAGCTGGTGGCGGATATCCAGGTGATTTGTCGGTTCATCCAGGATCAGCAATTGCGGCTCCTGGGCGAGTGCCCGGGCCACCATCACCCGCTGACGTTCACCGCCTGACAAGGTCCCGAAGGAACGGCCTGCCAGACAGAAAAGCCCCATACGGTCCAGTGCACCGTCAATGAGTTCAGCGTCGTGACGCCCGCCACCTGCAAATCCGGATCCATGCGGACGCCGGCCGAGCGCCACGATTTCACGAACGGAAAGCGCAAAATCCGTTGGTTGTTCCTGAAGGACGGCGGCAATCTGCCGGGCACTCTCGCGTGCCGACAACGACCAGATGTCCCGGCCGTTCAGATGAACGGAACCGCTGACCGGCCGGTGAAACCGGTACAGCAGTCGCAGAAGCGTGGATTTGCCGGCGCCATTGGCCCCGGCAATTCCAAGTACCTTTCCAGCCGCAAGCTCGAAACTGACATCGTTCAGGAGCCGTTTGCCCCTGCCCGGCTGCCAGCTCACACCGCGAACGGAAAGCGTTGCACCGCTCATGAGACGGCGGCCGTATCGGCTTCGGTGACGATCATGGCCGCCGGTATCCGGGCAAGTGCCGTCCGGCGCAGCTTGCCGGGCCGTTCGCCGGAATTGCACCATCCGTCCTCGAGGGCACGATAGTGCTCCGCAAAGGCAACCAGATCATCGATATCCGTTTCCGGATCGATATCGCCAAAGAGATAGGTTGCCTTGCCACTGGCCCGATAGGCCACCGTACACGGCCTGGAACAGTCGGCCATGCAGGCGACGCCCGAGATCTCGAAATCATCACCGACCACGGGCACCGCAAGCTTCAGGGCGTCCTGCAGCTTCTTGATCAGCTCGTAGCCCGGCCGACAATTGCTGTTTTTATGCCGGCAGGAGGTGCAGACGAAAATCTTGTGCGGTTCAGTGCTCATGCCCGGTCCCCCTGTTCGAAACAGAGGGGTCTGCTTCGTCCAGCCTGGCCGGACGGTCTTGCGCCTCAAGTGCTTTCAAGGAACCTCCTGCTGCAACACCGGAAAGAGAATCTTGTAATGTTATTACATTACGATCCTTGTTCTTTGCAAGCACGTCCTTGAAGCGGTTCGGGCACATGGCCCGGGCCGCACGTTCGCTAAGGCTGCTGGTCGGCGTTCTCTTGCGAGCAGTGGTGAAAGAAGTCTGTCTTGTGTCTGTCCGGTTCATATCGCCCTCCGCGATTGCACGGGGGCTTGTCGAACCGAATGTCACTTGAGATCAGCAGTTGCTGAATTGCCATGTCACTCGCTCCTCCGGAACACCCCGTCCGGGTTGAAGTTTCAGGTGAAATGGCAGGTCTCCTGACTTGCGGGTCGCAGCTTGCCTGGTCCTTCCCGGGGGTCTCCCAGTGGCGCTTCCAGGGTCGCTCGCCGCTCACAGTTGCGGGGGCAGTCACGGATTTGGTGCCTGATGGCTACGCCTCACCGTGTTCCCTTTTAATTCCGATCCGGCTTCGGATTCGGAAACCATCCCTTTCTTGTGGCCAACAAGGGTCATGCTGTCAATCGGGAATACGACCCGCGGTAGCGCAGAACGGACTGACGGCGAGGTGGCGGCTTGACGCAGGGCATGGCGCCGCATCCTGGCCGATTTCGATTGTGGCGCCTGCGCAAAAGTCCATATCCAGGCCAGAGAAGACAACCGCTTAGAGGACCAAATGGAAGAGCTGCTGCTGAGCCGGATCCAGTTTGCCGCCAACATCTCGTTTCACATCCTGTTCCCGACGATCACCATCGCGCTGGGGTGGGTGCTGCTGTTTTTCAAGCTTCGCTTCAATGCAACCAGTGATGACCGATGGATGGCCGCCTACCGGTTCTGGGTCAAGATCTTTGCCCTCTCCTTCGGCCTTGGTGTTGTCAGCGGCATTACCATGAGCTTTCAGTTCGGCACCAACTGGCCCGGTTTCATGGAAACCGTGGGCAATGTCGCCGGCCCGCTTTTGGCCTATGAGGTTCTGACGGCCTTTTTTCTGGAGGCGGCCTTTCTTGGCATCATGCTTTTCGGCACACGCCGCGTTCCGAACTGGCTGCACACGCTGGCGACGTTCCTTGTCGCCTTCGGCACCACGGTCAGCGCGTTCTGGATCCTGGTATTGAATTCCTGGATGCACACGCCTGCCGGCTTCGAGCTGCGCGATGGCGTGGTTCACGCCACGGACTGGATGGCTATCATCTTCAATCCCTCCATGCCCTACCGGCTCGCCCATATGTTGCTGGCCTCCGGACTGACAGTCGCCTTTCTCATCACGGGCGTTTCTGCCTACAGGCGGCTGGTCGGTGATCGGTCAAAAGGCGCCCGCCTGTCGCTTCGCACCGGCCTCTGGATGGCTGCAATCCTGATACCGGCCCAGATCTATGCAGGCGATCTGCATGGTCTCAACACGCTTGAGCATCAGCCTCAGAAAGTCGCTGCCATGGAGGGCAACTGGACAACCGGCCCCAACACGCCCCTGCTGCTCTTTGCCCTGCCCGACGAAGAGAACCGGGAGAACCGGTTCGAAATCGGCGTCCCGAGCGGCGCATCACTCATCCTGAAGCACGATCCAGCCGGCGTTGTCCCGGGTCTCAACGACTTTTATGCTGAAGATGGCACGGCCCTTCACCCGCCGGTCGCCCCCGTCTTCTGGTCCTTCCGCATCATGGTCGGAACAGGTGTCCTTATGCTGCTGGTCAGCTGGGGCACGTTGATAGCCATGCGCCGCAGCGGCGGCCTCGACGGGCTGAACCGGTGGGTCCTGCGTGCGCTCGTCGCGATGACTTTCTCCGGATGGGTGGCAACATTGGCCGGTTGGTACACAACAGAGATCGGTCGTCAGCCCTGGCTTGTTCAAGGGGTTCTGACGACGGAAGCCGCCGTGGCCGACGTTCCGGCCGGAATGGTCGCGACGACACTTGCCGCCTATCTGGTGGTCTATGCGCTCCTGCTGGTCGCCTATGTTACCGTGATTTTCCGACTGGCTTACAAATCGTCGGAACCTGACCGCCGACCCCATTCCGGCGCAGCTCCTGTCGCCTTTCTGCCCGCGGAGTTACACGATGACCCTGTTTGGAGATCCGGCCGTTTGGCTGCCGCTGGCCTTTGCCGCCCTGATGGGCCTGTCCATTCTCGTCTATGTCATTCTGGACGGTTTTGATCTCGGCGTGGGCATTCTTTTTCCGCTTGCCGAAAAGCACGAACAGGACAGAATGGTGGCGGCCATTGGGCCCTTCTGGGATGCAAACGAAACCTGGCTTGTGCTGGCAGTCGGCCTCTTGCTGGTTGCCTTTCCAGTCGCCCACGGGACGGTGCTGACAGCGCTTTATCTGCCGGTTGCAGTCATGTTGATCGGTCTGATCCTGCGCGGTGTCGCTTTCGAGTTCCGTGCCAAGACGACCGGAGCACAAAAGGTGATCTGGGACCGGTCCTTCTTTATCGGCTCACTCGCAGCCTCGCTTTCACAAGGCTACATGCTCGGCATCTACATCATGGGCCTCGAACAGACAGCTGCCACAATGGCGTTTGGCGCCTTGACGGCGCTTTGCCTGACGGCCGGCTATGGTCTGATCGGTGCCGCATGGCTGATCATCAAGACAGACGGTGCCCTGCAGATCAAGGCGGTCACCTGGGCACGTCGGAGGCTCCTGGGAGTCCTGGTCGGCCTATGCGCCGTTTCGGCGGCAAGCCCCCTGATCAGCGAGCGGATCTTCGAAAAATGGTTTTCGTTTCCCATCATCATCCTGCTGGCTCCCCTGCCCCTTGTTTCGCTTCTTTTGCTCGGCGTCCTCTGGATTGCACTCAAGCACTTGCCGGACAGGCTCGACCGCTGGAACTGGATACCGTTCACAGCCTCTTCCCTGCTGTTCGTTCTTGCATTTGCCGGACTGGCCTATTCCTTCTATCCCTATGTGGTGCCGGAAAAACTGACGCTTTACGAGAGCGCCAGTGCACCCGAAAGCCTCTTCATCATTCTGCTGGGCGCTCTGTTCGTCCTGCCGGTGATTATCGGTTACACGGTGCTGGCTTACACGGTGTTCCGCGGCAAGGCCACGGATCTCAGCTATGACTGATCACCGGACGTGCCGCTGAAAAAGATTCAATCCTTGTTGAGAGGTCCTGACAACCGCATTGAAAGAACAGCGGTTCGCAGGCCTGTTACCGCTAGGTCATGACCGAGCACTCCGCGCGCGAATATGCCGTCTGTGTCGAGCTGGCTCCCGGTCGAACCCGCCGGTCTAACGATACAGTCAAAAGGCGGCCCAACAACCAGAAACAACCAGAGGTAAAAAACAGGAAAAATTTCGCTGGCAAAAGAAACGTTTTTTAACTGAGCAAGACAAAAAGCAGGTTAGGAGCATTTGCAAATTCAGGATAGATTCATGACCTGAATGTGAAGGATGGCTGTGCCAAATCCTCGTGCCAATGGGAGTGCACCCCGTTTGTTGACCCGGTTGATATGTCTGCTGTTTGTGCTTTGCTCCCTGTACGCCGGCAATGCCAGCGCCGAAAGCAAGTCAATCCTGATGATCACCTGGCGAGGTCAGACCGACGCGGAGTTCGGTTTCATTCAGCGGCTGAAAGACCTGGGCGTCGACGCCGAGTACGAAATCTTTGACGCCGCACGCGACCAGAACAGGCTTGCCGGATTTTTGCGGCAGAGCCGGGACAAACTGAAATCGAAGGATCTGATTTACACCTTCGGCACAACGGCGACGCAAACCGTCAAGAATTTCAATCCAGACGGCATCCCTCATCTGTTCAACATCGTTGCCAATCCGGTAGGGGTCGGGATTGCGGCTTCGCACGGCTCACCCGCCTTCGGTATAACCGGCGCCAAGATGGCGCTGTCGCCCGAAGTCAACATTCAGTTGCTTGAGCAGCTCTATCCATTCAAACGAATTGCCGTCCTGTTCGACCCACGCGAGGACAATTCAGTCTCCGAGCTCGACAAGATCACCGCAGTGAGCGAAGCACTCGGTAAGGAAGTCCTCCGCTTGCGCCTGTCGCCCGATGCCAGGACAAGCAAGCTGCAAATTGATTCCCTGACACCGCAACTCCAATCCGCCGACGTCATCTATGTCACGGCGGCATCGTCCTTCATTGCCTATTTCGATCTGTTGAAGCAGATCCTTCCCCAGGATGTCGTGAGCATGGGGTCCTCGACCGCCTATATCAACGAGGGCATTACGCTCGCCTTCGGAACCGAGTATCGCGAACGCGGCGAGGCTGCGGCGGACATGGCTGCCAGGATCCTGCTGGACGGCGTTTTACCTAACGATCTGCCGATCGACGAAATTGCGGCCAATGAAGCCACTCTCTACATCAACACCCACCATCAGGCCGTCCCGAAACTGCGTTTGAGCCGGACCAACAACCCGATCGTGCTCAAATAGGATCCGAGCGGCCAGCTTGTTTGAAAACAATCGCCTGACCGAGTTTTTGAAGACAAGGCAATTTTGTTTGTCACAGACCGACGTCTGCGTCCGTCAAACGGTGTGTAACGTTCACCTGGAACAGGACAGTCCAATGACCAAACACACCGAAGTCTATGTCTACGAAATCAGCGACGAGAACATCCCCGCCTTTCTGGACATCAAGGAAAAGCTGATTGCAGAGGCGCATTCCCTGCCGGGACTGCTGGCCTCAGCCACCTATCGTTCTGCCGCCGAACCCAACCTCTTCATGGACAAAATGCACTGGCGCGATGCGGCGGCTGCCGAAGAAGGCAATCGACTGTTCCAGTCCCTGCCCACAACCCCGGACTTCCTGGCACTGATGGCGGCGCCACCGAGGCTGGCTGGTCCGATGGATCTGATCGCGGGAGAGTAGTTTCATGGAGCGCCCGCTTGAACTGATTGACGACGCTCTGGTTAAGCGGGCGACCTCCGGTGAGGCCGCCGCCCTGGACCGCATTCTGTCGCTGGCCATGCGTCCGGTCTATAACCTCGCCCTGCGCATGCTTCAGCGGCACGACGACGCCGAGGATGCCACCCAGGAGGTTCTGATCCGGCTGGCGACAAACCTGTCAACCTTTCGCGGCGACGCCCGGTTTTCGACCTGGGCCTGGACGATTGCCACCAGATGCATTCTCGATTTTCGTGGCGGCAAGGCCCGGCAGGCCCCGGTCAGCGCCGAAGGCTTCGCGTCGGACCTGCAAGACGGGCTGGATGTGACCGCCACGGACAATCCGGAAACCGCATTGCTGGTCGCCCAGGTCAAGCTCGGCTGCTGCCGGGCCATGCTGCAGGTACTCGACGGCGACCATCGGCTGGCCTACATCCTGGGCGAAATCCTTTGCCTTGATCAGTCTGAAGCCGCCGCCGCGCTCGGCCTGTCGCCAGCCAATTTCCGTAAGCGCCTGTCCCGGGCCCGGACAAAAATCCAGTCACTTCTGCGTGCCAGTTGTGGCATTGCCGCCCCCCAGAATGCCTGTCGATGCAGTCGGCGCGCTGCCCCGGCAACGCAGCTTGGAAGGCTGGATCCCAGGGACGCAGTCTCGCTGGACCTCCCGGCGTTGAGCCAAAAGATCGCTGCCCTCGACGAGCTTGAACGCACCGCCGCTCTTTTTCAGGCTGATCCCGACACCACGATCTCCGAACTTCTCCTGCCCCGCATCACCGCGGTTTTCGCGAGTGGAACACAGTCATAGGCACGCGGGACTTTGACAGCCTGCACCTCTTGCCATCGCCCCGCAAAGCGCCTACCTCCCAGACCATGAAACAGGATGCTTTTCCCCCGCGCGCCGAAGCGCGCCCCGCCACCTTTGAAACCCATGGCATCAAGCGGCAGGACGATTATGCCTGGCTGCGCGCCGACAACTGGCAGGAGGTCATGCGTGACCCGTCAGTTCTCGACGCCGATATCCGTGCCTACCTGGAAGCGGAAAACGCCTACCAGGAAGCCCAGATGGCTCCGACCAATGCGCTTCAGGAGCAACTCTTTGCCGAGGCGCGCGGCCGCATCAAGGAAGATGACAGTTCCGTCCCCTCTCCGGATGGCCCTTACGCCTATGGCCTGAAATTCGAGACCGGTGGCCAGCAGCCGATCTTCTTCCGCACCCCGCGGGACGGCGGCAGGGAAACCATCCTCCTGAACGGCGACCAGGAAGCCGAAGGCAAGGCCTATTTCAAGTTTGGTGGGGTCAGCCAGGCGACCGGCCACAAGCTTCTGGCCTGGGCCTATGACGACAAGGGCTCGGAATATTACACGCTGCGCCTGCGCGATACCGAAACCGGCCAGGATCTCGATGACAAGATCGAGGACACGGGTGGCGGCGGTGTGTTTTCGTCAGACGACAAATATGTCTTCTACATCCGCCTGGACGCCAATCACCGGCCATCGAAGCTGTTCCGCCACGAAATCGGTACGGACCCGGCAAAGGACGCACTTGTCTTTGAGGAAAAGGATGCCGGCTTTTTCATGGGGGTCGGCAAGACCCAGTCGGGCGACACGATCATCATCGACATCCATGATCACGAAACCTCGGAAGTCTGGACCATCCCCGCGGATGAACCGACTGCCGCTCCAAAACTGATCGCGGCGCGCGAAACCGGAGTTGAATACTCCGTCGATGATCACGGCGATCAGTTCTATATCCTGACCAACGCGGGCGATGCGGAAGACTTCAAGATCGTCACTGCACCGAAATCGGATCCGGGCCGAGACAACTGGACCGACCTGGTCGCCCACAAGCCGGGCTGCCTGATCCTGTCCCATTGTGTCTTCAAGACCTTCATGACCCGGCTGGAGCGGGAGGACGGCCTGCCGCGCATCGTCATCCGCCGCCTGGCGGACAATGTCGAACACGAAATCGCCTTTGACGAAGAAGCCTATTCCCTCGGTCTCAGCGACGGTTATGAATTCGACACGACCACGATCCGCTTCACCTACTCGTCCATGACAACCCCGTCGCAGACCTTCGACTACAATGTCGAGACGCGGGAAAGAGTGTTGCGCAAGGAACAGGAAGTGCCGTCCGGACACGAGGCGTCCGACTATGTCACGCGCCGGCTGATGGCGCCTGCGCCGGACGGGGAAACCGTGCCGGTGTCGCTGCTCTATCACAAGGACACCAGGCTCGACGGCTCCGCGCCGCTGCTGCTCTATGGCTACGGCTCCTACGGCATCACCATTCCGGCCAGCTTCAACACCAACTGCCTGTCTCTGGTCAATCGCGGCTTTGTTTATGCGATTGCGCATATCCGCGGCGGCAAGGACAAGGGTTTCCGCTGGTACAAGGATGGCCGGCGCGAGCAAAAGAAGAACACGTTCACCGATTTCATCGCCGCCGCCGATCATCTGGTCTCGGAGAAATTCACAACTCATGACCGGATCGTCGCCCATGGTGGTTCGGCCGGCGGCATGCTGATGGGAGCGATCGCCAACATGGCACCGGACAAATTTGGCGGCATCATCGCCGAAGTGCCCTTCGTTGATGTCCTCGCCACCATGCTGGACGACACGCTGCCGCTGACACCGCCGGAATGGCCGGAATGGGGCAATCCGATTGCCGACAAGTCGGCCTATGACTACATCGGTTCCTATTCCCCTTATGACAATGTCGAGGCAAAGGACTATCCGGCCATTTTCGCGATCGCCGGCCTGACCGACCCGCGTGTCACCTACTGGGAACCGGCCAAATGGGTTGCCAAATTGCGGGCAACCAAGACCGGTGACAGCCTTCTGATGCTGACCACCAACATGGATGCCGGCCATGGCGGTGCTTCCGGACGGTTCGATCGTCTGAAGGAAGTCGCCCGCAACCAGGCCTTCGCCCTGATGGTGACCGGCAAGACCTGATCGCCTTTCATCACGCGTTTTTGAAAAGAGGACCGGGTCCGCGTGCGGGCCCGGTATTTCTTTTGCCCTGAAATGGCTTAGGCTGATTTCCAACCACAAAGTCAAAACCACCAATGGGGATGTCATGACCAAGTCATCACGCCGAGCCGGACATGTTGCTGCAGGTTTTACACTCGCAGCTGCCCTGCTCTCTTCCGTTTCCGTCGCCTCTGCCGCCGAATTGCGCTGGTCGTCGCCGACCGACCCGCAGACGATGGACCCTCACGCCGTCAGCTCCGCGCCGGTGCTGGGCTTTCTGAACAATGTTTATGAAGGTCTTGTGCGGCGCGACAAGAACATGGCCATTGAAGGATCTCTGGCGGAAAGCTGGGAACCGCTTGGCGAAGACGGCTGGCGCTTCAAATTGCGTGAAGGCGTCAAGTTCCACGACGGCGCCGATTTCACGGCAGAAGACGTGCTGTTTTCCTATGAACGGGCTTCCTCGGAAGCGTCCGACGTCAGTTCCTGGTTTGCGCCGGTAAAGGAAGTCAAGATCGTGGACGACTATACCGTCGACTTCCTGACCCATGCGCCCAACCCGATCTTTCCCGATTCCATCGCCAACTTCATGATCCTGGACAAGGGCTGGGCTGAAGCGAATGGTGCGGAATTGCCGGCGAGAGACACGGAAACCTACGCCACCTTGAACACCAACGGCACCGGTCCCTTCAAGCTGGCGTCGCGCGAACCGGGTGTGGAAACCGTGCTGGAACCCTTCGACGGCTGGTGGGACGAGAAACAGCACAATCTGACAAAGGCAACGTTCCTGCCGATCGCCAACCCGGCAACTGCGGTTTCCGGCCTGCTCAGCGGTCAGGTGGACCTGATTGAACCGGTTCCGGTCCAGGATGTCAGCCGCATCGAAGATCAGGACGGTCTCACCCTGCACCGGGGCATCGAGGCTCGGGTGATCATGCTCGGCTTTGCCCATGGCCACGACGCCCTGAAATATTCCAAGGAAACGGCCGACAAGAACCCGTTTCAGGACGTGAAGGTGCGCACCGCCGTGCAAAAGGCGATCAATGCGGAAGCGCTTGTCGACAAGATCATGCGCGGCAATGCGGAAGTCGCCAGCCAGCTGGTCAGCCCGCAGATGAAAGGTTATAGCGCTGCTGCTTCCGAGCGCATTGGCTATGATCCGGAAGGCGCCAAGGCACTGCTGGCGGAAGCCGGTTATCCGGACGGATTTTCATTCGGCCTCAAATGCCCGAACGACCGCTACATAAACGACGAAGCCCTGTGCAAGGCCATGGCGGCCCTTCTGACCCAGTCCGGCATGAAAGCCAACCTGAATGCCATGCCAGTCAGGACGTATTGGCCGGAGCTGCGCGCGGGCAATTTCGACATGTATCTGCTTGGCTGGTCGCCCGGCACCTTCGACGCGGAGCACCCGGTCCGCTTCCTGGTCACCACCAAGAATGACGAGAAGAAGCTCGGCAGCTGGAACTTTGGTGGCTACTCCAACGCCCGGGTCGATGAACTCCTGCCGCAGATCCAGCGCGAAATCGATCCGGAAAAACGCCAGGCCATGCTGGAGGAAGTCGCGACAATTGTCCGCGACGACGTGGTTTATGTGCCCTTGCACATTCAGCCGCTGCTGTGGGGGTCAAAATCGAATATCGACCTGACACAGCGTGCGGACAATTTCCTGATGCTGCGTTGGGTGACGGTGAATTAAGCCCTCCCCGAGTACAAATCATGAAGAATCGGCGCTTCCGGCGCCGATTTTTTTATCTCGGTAGATTTCGCTAGATTTTTTCAAATATATCTTCGCTGGTGTTTTTCGTTTTCAGAAATTTCCTGATTTTTGTATCTGTCCTTTTTTCTTCGAACCGAAATATTTCCAATAGTTCATGAAACAAAGTTAAATTGATCGCACCACCTCTGCTCACCAACTCTAGGGCTCCGGACGAAACAAAATTTCAACCGGGCGCAACTTTCGAATTGGAGAGGAGACAACATGACCAAGCATCAAGTATTCGGCAACAGCACCCGCATCGACCTGGACACCCTGCTGGACATCGACCTGGAAACCGGCACGACATCGTCCCAAAATACGCCCCCCCCTGTACTGCATCTTACGGATCAAGACGGCGACCTTTACATCGCTCCAGTCGCCTCATCCTCCCAGAACCAGGACCTTGCACCGCCGGGTGACGGCGCCACCAACGATCTGCCGTTCCTGAACCTCGACCCCTATGATCTCGACGGCAAGGGGAACCTGCCCGGTGGTGAACTGGAAAAAGGCGCACAGGGCGGCATCAGTGCCCAGGTTGATTCTTCAAATGCTGCCGGAGAACAGCAATTGGGTTTCGGCCTTGAGATGATGGATTATACCTTCCGCACCTCGGAGGGAACGCTGGACATCATGACGCTGGCGGAGGAACGGGCGACCGAAATCAAGTCCAGTTTCTACAATGGCCAGGAAGTCCCCGTCGAATATCAGAGCGGCCTCATGCATGAGTTTGAGGGCAATTTCTACGACAACCAATTCAGACAGCTTTACATCGAAATGGCCTCCGAGGTCGGCACCACGATCCAGGCTGAAACCTTCAACGAACATGGCGACCCGGTCCTGACGGCCTTCGGCCAGGAGCAGATGCTTGAAATCTACGGCGAAGCGTTCGACTACGGGATTGAAGAATTCGAGATGGTCTTCGAATTGGCTGTCGAGATTCAACTGAACGATTTCGGTCAGTACGAAATGACCATGTCGGTTCTGTTCGAGGGTGAAATCGTCTACCTGAACGGCGCCGAACGGGCCTATCATTTTGAGTACGAAACGCCGTTCCCGTTCTACTTTTCCAGCCTCGACGAGATCGAGATCGGCGACCTGCCGCAAGGCTTTTACGAAGAAATTGCCCGGTTTGCGGCCGGCATGGGCGATGCCTGGGACGCGGTCGGAACGATCAGCGACCACCTGGAAGCCGTCTTGCTGCAGCTTCAGGAAGACGGCCACTACCAGCCGTGGGAAGATGCCGGCCAGGGACTGGAGAACCCCTTCGACTTCAATCTGCCCAATATCGATCCGTTTGCCTGACCCGGTCTGGCCGCTCCGGGAGCCGGCCGTCCACTGGCACTATCGGTCCCCCTTCCCGTCCCTCGCGCGCAAGTGCGGGGGGCTTCGTTTTCGTGACTTGATTTTGCCCCTGTCTTCGGCTCATCTGACGCAAAAGCAAATCAGTTTCTGAGATGGCCGCCAGTCGGCCGCCGCGATCACTGGAGCCCAGAATGCCCGTTTCGACACGCCTTGCCCGCCCCGACAGCTCCGGATTGAAGGCACGCCTGCGTGTCGTGGCAACACTGTCAGCGGCCCTTCTGATGGCCGGCTGCCAATCACAGTTTCAGCAGCCCTCGGATCTGCTGTTCGCGCCGACCTTCTCCAAAACCCGGCAGAACATTCCCTATACCTACAACACGCCCTACGATTGCCGGACATTCACCGGCAGCGGCTGGAAGGGCATTGCCAGCGGCAAGGTCAACAATTTCGACCAGAATTACCTGATTTCGCAGGCCGGCTGTTTCAAGACCCAGCAGGAATGCGAAGCCTGGATCTTCTACATGCGCGGCTATATCGACATCCCGCGTTTCATGCGCTGCAACACCTACACCGCCTAAAGCCGGGGGCCGCTCTCTGGCACCTCTCCGCGGAAGATCGGTCGTTCACTCAGATAGTCGGCGATGTAATCTCGCAGGCACTTTGCGCGGGCACTTAACAAGCGGCCTGTCGGCCAGACAGCGAAGATATCCCGCCTTTGGCCCTGCCACCCTGGCAGCACCGGAACAAGCCGGCCGGTTTGCAGGTCCGCCGACAATTCGCTGACGGGCAACAGAGCCAGTCCATGGCCGTCTGCGGCCAGTTGCCGGGCCAGGCCGATATCGTCGACCGTGATCCTGGCAGAGATGGGTATTCTTGCCCGCTCCCCGCTCGTTGTGTTCTGCAGCAGCCATTCCGGCAAGGCAGCCACGCGGATCTGGGCGTGGGATTCGATCTCTGCCGGATTGGTCGGCGTACCAGCCTGGTTGAGATAACCGGGTGACGCCACAAGGATCGTCGCAACGGTACCAAGGCGTTGCTGATACAGGCGTTCATCCGTTTGCGGTCCGGCGCGCAAGGCCAGATCCACCTGGTTGGCCAGAAGATCCTGGTTCTCGTTGCTCAGTGTCAGCGTCAGGCGGATGTCCGGATATTCCTTCAGAAAACCGGACCACATCGGCTGCAGGATACCAACGGAAATGTTGGTCGGGGCTGCCGCCTTCAGGCTGCCCTGCAAGGCACTCATATCGGTGTCCAGGCTGCGAAGCGTTGCCTCCGCGTGCTGCACCAGATCCGCAAAGGCCTCGAAATAGGCCTGCCCTGCCGATGTCAGGGCAAATTTGCGCGCCGACCGGTGAACAAGTTGCGCTCCGATCCGCTCTTCGAGCTTGCGCAAACGACGGGTAACGGTTGCCGGCGGCAGCCCGACCCGATCCGCCGCCGCCTTCAGGCTGCGCAGCTGGGCAATCTGAACAAACAGGGCAACATCATCCAACATGATTTCATTTTCTCAATTTAAACTCTCATTTACGCATATAGATTTTGAAAAATGAAATCAATATGTCTGTCTTGCACTCACACGCAAGGGAGATTGAAATGACCCGATATTTCATCAGTGCAGGCATTGAACTTCAGGACGGTGCGGACTTGAGGGAAACCGAAGCCGGACTGCGTGACCTGGCGTTACAGACACAGACTGAACCGGACTGCCATCTGTTCGAGATCAGGCAAAACCGGAAGGATCCGCGTAAATTCACTTTGTGGGAAAGCTGGACCGACAAGAAAGCACTGGAAGCCCATTTTGAAATGCCACACACAAAGGCGTTCCTTGCGCGCAACCTGACCAAAGTCAACTACATCGAGGAACTGTCAGAGATCGGTGCGCTTGAAGCAGCCGATGCCTGACCAGGTCCTGAAAACCCGGCTGATTGCAGCCCTGCTGATGTCATTCAGCCTGTCTTTGCTCATGTCCTGCTGGGTGACCTTCATCAATCTGGGCCTGACGGAAGCCTTTGTCGCTCAGTGGATGAAAGCCTTTCAGCTGGCCTGGCCAGCGGCTGCCCTCATCGCCTTTTTCCTCGGACCTGCTGTCCAGAAGGCAACAGCCTTCCTGGTCCAGCGTCTTTCCTGATCTTCAAAAGGAAGCAAGATGCCTGTCTCCAGACAGAATTTCGAACAGCTCGGCCTGCCGGTCGGGCCCTATACCCATGCCGTCGTCCATGGCGATACGCTCTATACGTCAGGCTTTACCGCCTTTGGCACGGATGCCCAGCCACTTGATGCCAAGGCACAGACCGCGGCCGTGCTCGATCAGCTTGAGGTCATTGCCGAACAGTACGAGCGTTCCTTGCGCGATCTGGTCAAGGTAACGGTCTTTGTCTGCGATCCCGCAGATATTCCCGGCATCCGGACCGCGCTGACGGAGCGCTATGGTGATGCCATTCCCGCCAGCTCGCTGGTCATGGTTTCCGGCCTGTTCGCGCCGGAGCTCCGTGTCGAGATCGAGGCCCTGATTGCCTTACAGTGAGCTTGCTCCCCGGCCCCACAGGCGCTGACAGACTGATTGCACCCGAGAACGGGTCGCAAATGCCGGGCAGTTCGGCAATTGAATTCATCCTTTGTTGAGGCTGGTTGAAAACTTGCGGGACATTGCAAGAAAACGTGATGTCCCGCGCCTGTTCCGGAATACACCCACGCCACAACCTGTGTTAGATTGGATTCGATTAAAAAGATAACTGTGCACGGGCAATGCGACCCAAAAAATAAAAAACAACAACTGACCACCTGCTTGCGGGTGGTTTTGTTTGAAGTGCGCCTGATCAGCTTACAATGCGTTTTCTGAAGAACACGGTCTCAGCGATGGGCGTGTCATAATAGGCATCGACCTTCTCAAATCCCGCCGCTCTGTAGAGTTTGATTGCACCCGTCATGGTCGGCAACGTGTCGAGCAGCATTTCGCAGTAGCCTGCTGTTTCCGCAGCTTCCAGAACAGTCGAAACAAGCCCGGCGCCGACCCCGCGCCCCCGCCCTTCCGGCAGAACGTAAAGCCGCTTCATCTCGCAGGCACCGGCGTCGCCGAACGGGCGCAGTGCCACGCAGCCCAGAACCGTGCCGATCCCATCCTTGGCCAGAAAAAGCCCGCCCGCCGGCGGCGCATATTTGCCGGGCAGTCCGGCCAGCTCTTCCTCGAAGCCCTGATAGCTGAGATCGATTGCCAGCCAGTCGACATAGGCCCGGAACAGGGACCGGATGGTCTCCAGATCCTCCGCCCGGTCGACCTGGCAAATGGAAAACGTCGGCGAACCGGTCATGTGGCAGCTAAATCCAAATGCGCTTGATCTCAGTTATTGGCAGGGTCGACAGCCGGGATGGCTTTCAGATAGGCAGCGATTGCCTCGCGGTCGCTTGCCGGCAGCCGCGCCATGTTTTCCTGAACATGCACCATCTCACCACCAAAGGAATCATAGTCCGGGGTGAAACCGCTCTCCAGATAATAGGCAATATCGGCTGCGCTCCAGCTGCCAAAACCACCTTCAACCGGAGTGATGTCCGGAATACGCCCCTCTCCTGTGGGCGCCGGCGCCCCTCCGAGCCAGCTGCCGAGGATCAACCCGCCGGCGAAGTCACGCGGCGTATGACATTCACCGCAGTGGCCTGGACCTTCAACCAGGTAACGACCCCGCGCCCAGAGGGCCGGGTCGACTTCCGGAGCCCCGACCGGTGAAGCTACGACCGGATCTGGATCCAGGAACATGCGCTTCCACAAGCCGAGACCACGTCTGATGTTGAAGGGAAAACCGAGTTCATGATCGGCTGCCTTGCCCGAGACGGCCGGCACGGTTTTCAGAAAGGCATAAAGATCGCCAAGGTCTTCGCCGCTCATTCGGGCATAGGACGTATAGGGAAAGGACGGATAGAGGTTCTGTCCGTCCGGCGAGGTGCCATGGGTCATGGCGTTGGCAAAATCAATGAGCGACCAGGCACCGATACCATCTGCCTCGCTGGCAGAGATGTTCGGGGCCACGAAAGTGCCAAAGGGCGTTTCCAGCCGGAGCCCGCCGCCCAGCTCCAGAAGTGCATCTCCTTCTGCGCCCTTGGCCGCATGGCAGGAGGCGCAGCCCCCTGCCCAGAACACCAGCTCACCCTTTTCAGGATCACCGGATTTCAAGGCCGATGCCTGAGTGTCAGACATGCGCGTCGGTGCAGAGAGGACCCAGCCGGCACCGGCGGCGATCACGCCGAACAGAATGAGGACTATGATCGCCTTTTTCAAAGGACCTCTCCAGGTTTCATACCGAAATCACCGGAAAGTCGGGACTGACTTCCGGTCAGTTCTTCTTACGGTACGTCTCGTGACAGGATTTGCAAGTGCCGAAGACAGGACCCATGGCAGCTTTGAATGCATCCAGGTCGGCAGGGCCGGATTTACCGGACGCTTCCATGGCCTTGCTCGCAGCATCCGCAAACTTGGCAAGTTCGGCGGAGAAACCGTCTGCGTTTTCCCAGATCGCCGGGGCTGCACCCGTGTTGCCCTGGTCGGAGCCGGCCGGAAAGAAGTCCCCGAAGGTCGCGGCGGCCGCGTTCATGGTTGCGATTGCGGCCTTGCCGGCAGCTGGGTTGTAGTCGATCTCGCCCTTCATCATGCCGCCGCCAAGTCCGGCTGCCGCGCCAACCGACGCCATGACGGCTTGCCGGGCTGCAACGGGATCATCAGCGGCCTGGGCCGTGAAACCGGCAAAACCAAGACCTGCGGCCAAACCGATCACTGCAATCTTCTGAAAAATGCGCATGTAGTTCTCCCTCTCGCAAACAAGGCGATCAAAGGCGCGTCGCGTCATCGCACCAAGGGGAGTACAGCGCATTTGCCTGCGGCGCGCTAAATCACGGTCCCGTGAACACGCCCGCTAAAATGTAACAAGATGTATGCCCGGATATGAAAAGGCCCCGGTTCGTCTGAACCGGGGCCCCTGATTTCGCGAATGCCGGAAACGTTATTTTGCGGCTTCGTACATCTCCAGGACGTAGTCCCAGTTGATCATGTTGTCGATGAAAGCTTCCAGATACTTCGGACGCGCGTTGCGGTAGTCGATGTAGTAGGAGTGCTCCCAGACGTCGCAGCCGAGGATCGGCGCCGCGCCGTGAACCAGCGGATTTTCACCGTTCGGCGTTTTCATGATTTCAAGCTTGCCGTCCTTGACCGCCAGCCAGGCCCAACCGGAGCCGAACTGACCGATACCGGCGGCAATGAAATCGGCGCGGAACTTGTCGTAACCACCCAGATCGCTGTCGATCGCAGAGGCCAGGGCTCCCGGCAGCGACGTGCCGCCGCCGTCCTTCTTCATCCACTTCCAGAAATGGATGTGGTTATAGTGCTGACCGGCATTGTTGAACAGCGGCGCGTTCTTGCCGTAGCTCTCCTTGACGATCTCTTCCAGAGACTTGCCTTCCAGGCCACTGCCGGCGAGCAGCTCGTTGCCTTTGGTGACATAGGCCTGATGGTGCTTGTCGTGGTGAAACTCAAGCGTCTCGGCAGACATGTAGGGTGCCAACGCGTCATAGGCATACGGCAGGTCAGGCAATTCGAAAGACATGACAATCTCCTCAATGGGTCTGGGACCGGCGGCCGGGCAAAACACCCAAACAGACCGCGTCGAGCGGCAAAATAGGATCGCCAAGGCCGGTCGGCAAGCGGCGATCTTCAAAATAAAGAAATTTTTTTCTTTTCAAAACACACCTTCGACGGAAAGCGGGGCAATTGACCTGTGCGCCCCCCTCTTTCCCTGACCTTGGCTGCAAGCAGACAGTAAACTAAACCATTTGGTTGACTATTATCCGCTTCATCGGTACATTTCCTGAGGTTGGACAACAGCAAGCCGGGGGAAAAGATGGAATTCGACTCTGTAAACTGGATAGCCGTGATCGTGGGGGCCATTGCCGCGTTTTTGTTCGGTTGGCTCGTTTATTCGCCCTTGCTGTTTTTCAAGACCTGGGCAGAAGGCTCCGGTGTTGAACTGACGCCGGACAGCAAACCTCCGATGGGGGCCATGCTCGCACAAATTGTCGGTTTGCTTTTTCTGGCCACCGTGATCGGGGTTACGGCAACCCACGATGCCCTGTTAACCGCCCTTCTCGCCATTCTGGCCGCAGCGAGCCTGACGGCGTCAAATGGCGGTTTCAGCGGCAAGTCGACGGCCGCCATCGCCATTGACGCCGGCTATATTATCGGGGCCGGTATACTCATGATCGTGGCACAGGCCCTGATTTGAGGTAGAACGTACCTGTCGGCACCTCGCCAGGATCGCGGCGGGAGAATCTTGCCGTGATCCCTTGCCGGTTTCAGCCGCCAGTCGCAGATCCCTGCCGGATGTCCTGATCTCCGTCGATGCTCTCAGCCGTTAGATCCTTGTCGGGCATTTGACTGTTGAAGATCTGGCGCGCCGCCCGTCCGGCAGCAGAGTTTTCAAAACAGACATAAAGGCCATGCTGAACCAGGAGCTTGTCGTGAAACTCGAGCTCTTTGGCAACCTTGGCCACAACTTTCATTTTTGACTTCAGATACTCGAAGACCAGACGATCGATGACGATGGCATCGGTCCGCTGCGCTGCGACCTGTAGAATATTCTGCGTGTCATCTTCCGCAAGCTGGGCGGTGATCTCACCCGCTGCAATCATATGATCCAGACGGTCTTCGTTCACATATCCGCGCACCACGCCGATGACATAGTCTTTCAGGTCTTCATGGCTGGACCAGGTAAAATCCGACTTCCGCCGCTTCAGGAAGCCGACGGGGCTGACGCCGAAGGATTTGGAGAACAGGCAACGGTCGCCGCCCTTTTCCGCGTCGATGTCCTCTGAATAGTATTCCGGGTAAACACCAATCCACTCAGGATCATCGGCGGCCAGCTTGATGGCCCGGTTCCAGGGAAACACCTGGTGTTCCATGTCGACGCCGCCCCTGGCAAAGATCTCGCGCACTGTATCCGTGTTCGGTCCCGATCCGTCCTCAAGAACGTAGGGCGGCCAGTTGAGCGTCGTCAGCTTCAGTTTTTCCGCCGACGCAGCCGGAAAAACTGCAAGGACTGCAGTAAAAACGCTCGCTAGAACCGTACGCATGAATGCCTCTTGCGAGACAGGCCCGCTGTCAGGCCTGCCATTGCCCCTTCGGGTGGAGACCGCCCTGTCAGGGCGTCTCCGCTATTAGCTTACAGGGCAGAATTGAATTTGTCGCGTGCCGCCCGGCCCGCGTCGCTGTTCTCGAAACAGATGTACAGACCGTGTTCAATCAAAAGGGTGTCGTTGAAAGTCAGATCACCCGCGACTTTGCCAACCGCCGGATCGTTTTGTGCCAGATGCTCAAACACGAGCTTGTCGATCACGCCGGCGGCGGCGCGCTTGCCGGCCACTTTCAGAATGTTTTGAGCATCGTCATCGGCTTCCTCGACCTTGATGTCGCCGGCCGCCACCATCGCATCAAACTTTTCCTCGTTGTTGTAGCCGCGCACAACACCGATGGAATAAGCCTTCAGGTCGTCATGACTGCTCCAGGTAAAGTCGGAGTCCTTGCGCTGGATAAATCCAACGGGGCTGACACCGAACGACTTGGAAAACAGGCAGCGGTCGCCCCCTTTCTCAACATCGCTGGCTTCTGAATAATATTCCGGATAGACACCGATCCAGGCCGGATCCTTCTGCGCCAGGTTGATCGCCCGGTTCCAGGGAAAGACTTGTACTTCCGCCGAAACACCCGCCTTTTCGAAAGTCGATTTGACCGCATCGGTACTGGGGCCGCTGGCATCTGCCGTCACATAGGGCGGCCATTCCAGAGTTGTCAGTTTCACGGTTTCAGCGGCAGCCGGTCCGGCAAAGGCCGCCAGAATCGCCGTAGCAGTAAGGAGATGACGCATGTCTCTATCCTGTCCGTTTTTTTTGAATACTCCAAGGGCAGCACAAAGTATCAATCAGGA
Organism: Roseibium sp.; assembly: GCF_965233565.1. GTDB lineage: Bacteria > Pseudomonadota > Alphaproteobacteria > Rhizobiales > Stappiaceae > Roseibium. The sequence continues at coordinate 748,647 of NZ_OZ247494.1, forward strand.
ATGAACAACTGCTTTCTCTTCAACTTCCGTAAATACGACAAGATTAAACGTCAAACACCATCGTAAATAACCGCAATAGATCGAAACTAAGAAGAAAGTCAAAATTATTTAACCGGCAAACCATCGGACGCGGACGCCGAAAATGACAATTCCCCGGAAAGATGGCATTTTGCCCGGGAACCACGTCCCGCCCCGCCACACCTCCCATCGCGATCCGGAACCCAAACATGACGACACCTGCCCGATCCCCGGTCGCGCTCGCCTTTGGCGGTCTTCTGGCCCTTGCTGCAGCCATGGGCATCGGCCGCTTTGTCTATACCCCGATCCTGCCTTTCATGAGCGAGGGCCTGGGTTTGCCGGCAGATGATGCAGGCCTGATCGCCTCGGCGAACTTTCTGGGTTATCTCGCAGGTGCCTTGCTGGGCGCGTCCAGGTTCCTGCCCGGCAGCCCCCGCTTCTGGTTTTTAAGCGGTCTTGCCGTCAGCGCACTGACCAGTGCCGCTATGGCCGCAACCACCGCCCTGCCGGCCTTTCTCCTGATCCGGTTCATCAGCGGTATCGCCAGCGCCTTTGTGCTCGTGTTTTCAACAAGCCTGATCCTCGAACGCCTCGCATCGTCAGGCCGCGCCAGCCTGTCTGCCCTGCATTTTGCAGGTGTTGGATGCGGCATTGCCTTTTCTGCCCTGCTGGTCGCAGCCCTGGCACATCTTTCCGCCGATTGGAAGCTTCTCTGGCTGGCGAGCGGCAGCGTCACGCTGGTCTTTTTCCTTCTTGCCGCCTGGCTGGTGCCAGCTGACAACACCCGGAGAGCTGGCTCAGCGGAAAACGGGGACAAGCCAGCTGCCTCGCCCTTTTCCAGCGGCAGCAGGGTGCGTCTGATCCTGGCATACGGTCTTTTCGGCTTCGGCTACGTGATCACGGCGACATTCGTGAACGCCATTGCCCGTGCCACGCCCGCTCTGCAGCCGACGGAGCCCTTTGTCTGGCTGACGGTCGGGTTATGCGCGGCGCCGTCCATTTACGTCTGGAACAGGATTGCGGGGCGTCTTGGCACCCGGAAGGCCTTCGCTGTGGCCTGCGTTCTGGAGGCGGGCGGTGTGGCGTTGACGGCCGTCACGCTGCAACCCGTGCTGTTCCTGCTCGGCGCAGGCCTGCTCGGAGGCACATTCATGGGCATCACCGCCCTTGGGCTGATGGAGGCGCGGCGCGAAGCGAGCGACGGCGGTGCCGCCGCCATCCGTCGGATGCTCGCCGTGCTGACGGCAAGCTTCGGGCTGGGGCAGATGGCGGGTCCCTGGTTTGCCGGACAATTGCATCACGCCACGGGATCCTTCTCGGCAGCCTCGCTTGCGGCTGCGGCCTCCTTGATGGTCGCCGCAGCCCTCGTTGCCCGGTAACCGGTTCAACGCTCCAGCACGTTATCAGGCGTGCGAGAATTCCCAGTAGAGTTCGCGCGCCCGTGCCGCAATCGGACCCGGCTGGAGGTCACGCTCCTCGATACGCTTGACCGGCGTCACCTTGTTATAGTTGCCGGTGGAGAAGATCTCGTCCGCTTCCAGGAATTCGCCATAATCCATGGTGCGCTCAAAGACGTCATAACCGGCGCTCTTCAGCAGCTGGATGACCCGTTGGCGGGTGATCCCGTTCAGGAAGGTGCCGTTCGGCGCCGGCGTATGCACCTTTCCCTCCTTGGCCATGAAGATATTGGCCGAGGTCAGTTCCGCGACATTGCCAAGCATGTCGCGCACCACCGCATTGTCAAAGCCGCGGCCCTTGGCTTCCACCATGGCCCGGGCGTTGTTGGGATAAAGACAGCCAGCCTTGGCATTGACCGGCATGCATTCCATCGTCGGGCGGCGGAACGGTGACAGCGTAATGCTCATCGCCGCGTCCCTGGGCGCCATTGGCGCGTCGAACAGGCACAGGCAGAAACGGGTGCTCTCCGGGTCGCCGACAATCACGCCAGGACCGTCCCCCTCTACCCAGTACATGGGTTTGACGTAGATCTGCTGGTCGCTCTTGAACTTGGCACAGCCCTCTCGCGTCAGCTCAGCCATTTCCCCCACCTGCATCGTTGGCTTCAGCCCGAGTGCAAGCGCGCTGTCATTCACCCGCTGGCAATGCAGATCGATATCGGGCAAGACCCCTTCGAAAAACCGGGCGCCGTCAAACACACTCGATCCGAGCCAGGAAGCGTGAGTACGCGGCCCCATGATCGGCGGATTTCCCTCGTGCCATGCCCCGTCAATCCAGGTCCAGGTGTCGCTCCATCCGCTCATGTCTCTTCCCTTTTTGCCGCTGATTTGCTGGTCTTGCGCCGACACAACACCGCCCGCCGTTCAAGGTCAATAGCTTACCGCAGAATTCCAGAAAGTTGCCGGTTTTCTTCGTCCTTCCAGCCGAGATCGAGAAGAAATTATTCCCACTACGCCTGTTTCCGAATACAATTTTCCACTTCCCAGCAACTCTTCTACGCGCAACCGCGCAGGCTTTCGGGGACACCGACAACGCGGCCTGCAAGCAACCGGCAATTGACATTCCCCTCCAAATGTTCTCTTTATGTTCCAACCTGAAAGGCAGATACGATGCAGCAGCGAATTTCAATGACCACGCTCGTGGTTGACGACGTTTCCGAAGCAAGGCGCTTTTTCGAGGATGGTCTCGGCTGGCAGGTCAATGCCGCCCCTTCCCCGGAAGTCGTGTTTTTCCAGGTGCTCGGCGGTGTGTTTGCACTATACGGCCGGCAGGCTCTGGAACAGGAAATCGGCAGGGACGTTACCGGTGACAGAACAGGGGCTGTCACACTTGCCTGGAACACGGCGACTGCAGACGAAGTCGATACGGCGTTTCAGGAGGCGCTCGCGGCCGGTGCAAAACCTGTCAAACAGCCGGAAAAAGCCTTCTGGGGCGGCTATTCCTCCTATGTCGAGATCCCGGGCGGTCATTTACTGGAGATTGCGCACAACCCCTTCTGGACGCTCGGTCCCGACGGCTCTGTCACTTTGCCGCCTGCCCAATGAGACCGTAAAAATTGCCCTTGCGACTTTTGTCGCAGATGCCAGTGCTTGACGCAGCTGCTCCCAGCCTGTTCTCTTCCGCGGTTCCCGCAGAATGGCTTGGAGAGTTTGAAAGATGGCACATGCCGCGTTTGTGTTCGATGCCTATGGCACCTTGTTCGATGTGCATGCCGCCGTCAGAAAACACGCTGAAAAACTTGGGCCGGACGCCCAGAGGCTGTCCTCGCTCTGGCGTGAGAAGCAGCTGGAATATTCCTGGGTTCGTGCCCTGATGGGGCGCTATCAGGATTTCTGGGAACTGACGCAACAGGGACTGGATACCGCGTTTGCGCTTGTCCCGAGCGCGGACAAGTCGCTGCGTGACGATCTGCTCAGCGCTTATTGGGAGCTCGATTGCTACCCGGAAGTTCCGGAAGTTCTGACCGCTCTAAAGGCCACGGGCGCCAAGATCACGATCCTGTCCAATGGATCGCCAGCCATGCTGGAAGCCGCTGCCAAGGCCTCAGGCCTGACCGAGCTCTTCGACGAGATTTTTTCGGTTGATGAACTGAAGACTTTCAAGACCGACCCGCGCACATACGAAATGGTGACCACCCATTTCCGCATCTATCCGGAAGAGGTCTCTTTCCAGTCATCCAATCGCTGGGACGTTGCAGGGGCCACCGCCTTTGGCTTCCGCACCGTGTGGATGAACCGCACAGGCATGCCGGACGAATATGCAGACCTTGCCCCCAAGGCCGTTCTGGCCGACCTGACCGGGCTGGCCGCACTTAGCTGAACCGCCCGAAAAGGGAGTGTTTTGAAAAGCACCCGCGCCCAGTGGGATCAGACGCGGGTGCCTTGGGTTGCCTGACGGTCACGTCCGGCAACAACTCAGAACGAGCGGGAGACGCCGATCATCAGTCGGTGATTGGCGGACGTGCGTTTGACGTTGGCACCGCCATAACGCGCCGTGTCGTCGATGATACCCGTGACAGAATAGTCCGCCCGGATGTGCCACTCTTCGGTCACGGCCACTTCCAGGCCGCCGCCGAAAACCGGTCCGATCGACACAGAATTCTTCTCGGTCCCGTTGGCTTTCAGGCTGTGCTCCGTTGCTGCGATACCGAGGCTGAGATAGGGCATGAAATTATTGATCGGCAGACCGGCCCGCGCCTTGGCGCTGACAGTCCATTTCGCGCCGGTTTCAACGGTTCCGAGCGTCGGATGGCGGCCCTTCTCGCGGCCGCCGAGATAGGTTGCACCACCCTCAACGCCCAGAACGAAGCGCGAGACTTCCCAGTTGTAGCCACCGAACAGACCGAACGCCGCGTCGACCCGTGACAGGTCTTTCGAGCGCCCTCCGGACTTGACGTCGGTCACGGTCTGGGAAATGCCCGTCTCGAAACCGAGATAGGGCCCGGCCCAAAGCGAATGCGGTGCCGGAGACTGAAAGACCGGCTCCTGATAGGGGTCGAGATCCGCCGCGTAGGCGCCGGAGATCAGCACGAACAGCAAAGCACACAGAATAAGCGGTTCGAGCACCCAGTGACTGCGCAGAATGCGCCGCACAATTCCCTGTTTTGTCCTCGGGCGGTTGGAACCGGTCCGCTCACGAGCAGGAAAATCATAATTGGCAAAAGAACTTACCATCAGTGAACTCACTTCATTTATGACATTTTCAACGCAACACAAACTTGATTTTTTATTGTGAAACGATAATTTGCAAAATGCCTGCATTAATTTTTTTGTCAACCACTTTGTTTTGCGCTTGCAAAAAAACTGGCTTCGGAGTAGTCAGCGCGATGGGCACTCAGCGAAAAAGATTGCGTGAGACACCGATGAGCAGCTTGGAACTGGAACGACACAGCCGACTTGGCAGGATCCGCCGTCTTGCCGGGATTATGAAATGGGCCGCGGCTGTGGTGATCGCGCTCCTGGTGCTCGCGGGCGTTTTCCTGGTGGCTGCCCTGATCTGGCCGGAACCTTTTGGAGCGGAGACCGAAACCATCGACTTTGGCACGCTTGAGCGCCCCATTGGCGAGCTGCCCCTGCTGCAACGGCTCGGTCTGGCAGCGCTCACCGGCGTTGCCTTTCTGCTGCTGACGGGAGCCTTCTGGCACGTCCACCGGATATTTGCGCAGTTTCAAAAGACCGACTTCTTCTCGCCCCTGACGCTTTCAACCGTCTTCACCTTCGGCATCTGGCTCATCGCATTCGGGCTCCTCGACGCTGCCAATGACCCGATCAGTTCATTGCTGGCGTCCATCGATCTGCCGGAGGGGCAGCGGATCATCGAAACGGAAATCACGGGCGGCGAGATCTTTTTCATAGTGCTCGGCACCTTGATGTTGCTGTTTGGCTGGATCCTGCGTGAAGCGGCCGTGATCGCGGACGAAAACAAGCAGTTCGTTTGAGGTCCCGATGACACAGAGCAACACCGCCACCAGGAAAAAACAGCTGAGACGGATCCAGCTAACGTCAATGATCATGAAATGGACGAGCGCCGTGATGCTCGCCGTTCTGCTCGTTTTCGCGGCCGTTGTCGTGATTGGCGCCGCCTTGCCGAAAGATCAGATGCTTTTGGCGGATGAAGTGATTTACTTTGAAGAGAGTGAACGCCTGCTCGCAGACGTGCCCCAAACGCAGCGAATTGCCCTCTCCTTTCTGAACGCGTTTTCCTTTGCCATGCTGATTGGCGCGGCCTGGAATGTGCACCAGATCTTTCGGGGATTTCAGAATGCTGACTTTTTTGCTCCAAGAACGCTATCCAAAATCAGCGCGTTCGGCCTGTGTCTGATCGTATTTGCCGTCTTCGAGCTCCTTGGCCAGCCGGTCGCGTCTTTCGTCATCACCTATGACTACCCTCCGGCCGACCGCAGTTACGACATCGAGTGCGATGGCGGAGAGGTCTTTTTCTTCATTCTGGGCACCTTGATGTTGTTGTTCGGCTGGATCCTGCGTGAAGCGGCCCTGATCGCGGATGAAAACCGCCAGTTCGTATGAGACCTTTGGAGTTACCCGCATGACCGTTTCAGAAACCGCGGATAGAGAACGGCGCCTCACCCGCATTCGCCGGGTCTCGGGCATCATGAAATGGGTGGTGACCGTTGTTTTGGCAGTGATCTTCATCTTTGGCGTTTTCGTGACCGTTGGCATTGCCTTGCCGAACGACTTCATGTTCGCGGCTGACGAAACACTCGACGTGGCGGATGTAGAACGCACCTTTGGTGAGGTTCCCCATCTCCAGCGCGTCGGCATCGCTGCCCTGGCAGCGATAGCCTTCACGCTGCTCATGATTGCGGGCTGGAACATCCGCCAGGTCTTCAAGCGGTTTCAGCAGATGGAGTTCTTCTCACCCAAAACGCTTGCCAATGTGATTGCGTTCGGCACCTGGCTGATCGCCTTTGCCGTGTTCGACCTGATCAGCGATCCCCTGGGGTCCTTCATCCTGACCTTTGACCTGCCCCCGGGCGAGCGCCAGGTCGATATCACGCTGGATGGTGGTGAAATCTTCTTCCTGATTCTCGGTGCCTTGATGCTTCTGTTTGGCTGGATCCTGAGGGAAGCCGCTTTGATCGCCGATGAAAACCGGCAATTTGTCTGAAGACCGTAGGCATGGGAACAGTCTCGTGAGGTGGGTATGACAACCATGGAAGCAGAACTGAGAGACAAACGGCTGCGCCGCATTCGGGGCTGCGCCGGCTTTGTAAAATGGCTTCTGACCCTGAGCGCCATTGCGCTGCCGATCATGGGTCTGGGCCTGTTTGTTTCAGTCCTTTTTCCAACCTGGCCTTCCATCAACGGCGAAGAATCGATTGTAGTTGGAGACATTGAACGCAGCTTCCTGCACATGTCGTTCCTGCAGCGTGCCTTGCTGTCACTGCTGGTCGCCATTTCGTTCTTCCTGCTCATGAACGCGCTTTGGAGCCTGCGTATGTTGTGTGCCCGCCTCCAGAACATGGACTTCTTTTCAGCCAACACGCTGAAACGGCTGATCATGGCGGGTGTCTGGCTGATTTCCTACGCCTTTTTTGATGTCGCCAGCGACCCTGTCGCGGCCCTCATAACAACAATGGACTATCCGGAGGCACAAAGGATAGTTGACGTAACGGTCGATGGCGGTGAAGTATCCTGCCTGATTCTTGGGGCTCTCATGCTGGTGCTTGGATGGATCCTGCGCGAGGCCGCCCTGCTCGCAGAAGAAAACAGACAAATAATATAGCGACAGCGCGCCGGGGACCCAACCACCATGCCGATCATCATTGAACTGGATGTAATGCTCGCCCGCCGCAAGATGCGCTCGAAAGAGCTTGCAGAACGCATCGGCATCACCGAGCAGAACGTGTCGTTGCTCAAGTCAGGCAAGGTCAAGGGTGTGCGTTTCGAAACCCTGGAAAAGATCTGCGATGTGCTGGACTGCCAGCCTGGCGACATTCTGATTTACGAAGCCGATGGATCCGGCGAAGAATGACCTAACCCCTTCACGTTCCTAATCCTTACCCCGATAGCTAAAATCAGATTCAAACCTGCATAGCCGGCTCAAACCTTCCAAAAGTTTCCTGCGTTAATAGTCGCCCTCGGTAAATTCTACACTGATTGTAATTCGGATCACCGAGGGCCGTAACGTGCATATGAAAGACGCCAATACCGGTAAACGAACGGTCCCCGCGACGCGGGCACGTCTTCGCGCCGGCAAACTCAGGACCCTGTCGCAGGACCTCATTGGTCCCTGCACACTTTATGATCTCAAGAACGGCAACACGGGATTGATCCTGCCCGGCGATGCTGCCGACCTCCCCGACACTTTTTACATCGAGGACGAGGGAGACATGTGCCTTGGATTGGCTCACGTCCAGCAGCGCGCACGGCCCCATATCGAGATTGCGTATCTTGAGACGCCGGCACCGCTACACACACTGACCAAGCGCTCTGCCTGAGAGCGCCCGGCAAACCTCATGAAATGAATAAAGTCGGCACGTGACGCCTAAGCGCCACGGCCCTTTTCGTCATTCCGCAGCTTCTGCCGACCCGTAGCCGAGTTGTTCGTTCAGCTTGCCGACCAGTCCGATCGCGGCTTCCGCGATCACGGTGCCCGGCGGGAAGATGGCAGCGGCACCGGAGTTGTAAAGCTCGTCATAGTCCTGCGGCGGCACCACACCGCCCACCACGATCATGATGTCTTCCCGCCCCTCATCAGCCAATGCCTTCTTGAGCGCCGGCACCAGCGTCAGGTGACCGGCGGCAAGTGACGAAACCCCGACAACGTGGACGTCGTTTTCCACAGCCTGACGGGCGGCTTCTTCCGGTGTCTGGAACAAGGGTCCGATATCGACGTCGAAGCCGAGGTCGGCAAAGGCCGATGCGATCACCTTCTGGCCGCGGTCATGCCCATCCTGGCCCATCTTGGCAACGAGAATGCGCGGACGGCGTCCGTCATTGTCCTCGAAGCGTTCCACCAGTTTCTGCACTTTTTCGATCGTGTCGGACATGGCACCGGCCTCTCGTTTGTAGACCCCGGCAATCGACTTGATCTCGGCTTTGTGCCGGTCGAAGACCTTCTCCATCGCGAGCGAGATTTCGCCGACGGTTGCCTTCGCCCGGGCGGCCTTTACGGACAGGTCAAGAAGATTGCCTTCGCCGGAAGACGCGCAGTGTGTGAGGGCATCCAGCGCGGCCTGGGTTTCGGTTTCATTGCGCTCGGCCCGCAGCCGCTGCAACTTGTCGATCTGGGCGGCCCGCACCTGGGCATTGTCCACCTTCAGAACGTCGATCGCCTGTTCACTCTCCGGCTTGAACTTGTTGACGCCGACGACGGTCTGGGCGCCGCTGTCGATCCGGGCCTGGGTCATGGCCGCGGCCTCTTCGATGCGCAGCTTCGGGATACCCTTTTCGATGGCCTTGGCCATGCCGCCGAGTTCCTCGACCTCGCGGATATGCGCCATGGCCTTTTCGGCGAGATCGGCTGTCAGCTTCTCGACATAATAGGATCCGCCCCACGGGTCGATCACCCCGGTCGTGCCGCTTTCCTGCTGCAGGAACAACTGCGTGTTGCGGGCGATCCGGGCAGAGAAATCCGTCGGTAGCGCCAGCGCCTCGTCGAGTGCGTTGGTGTGCAGTGACTGGGTATGTCCCTGTGTTGCCGCCATCGCTTCCACACAGGTGCGGATCACATTGTTGAAGACATCCTGGGCGGTCAGCGACCAGCCCGATGTCTGCGAGTGGGTCCGCAGCGACAGGGATTTCGGATTTTTCGGCTGGAAGTTCTCTTCCATCAGCGTCGCCCAGATGAGGCGTGCGGCGCGCAGTTTGGCGACTTCCATGAAGAAATTCATGCCGATCGCCCAGAAGAATGACAACCGCGGTGCAAACTGGTCGATATCCATGCCGGCGGCTACGCCTGCGCGGGCATATTCGATGCCGTCGGCGATCGTATAGGCAAGTTCCAGATCCGCTGTCGCCCCGGCTTCCTGCATGTGATAGCCGGAAATCGAGATCGAGTTGAATCGCGGCATGTTCTGCGAGGTGTACTTGAAGATGTCCGAGATGATCCGCATCGAAGGTTGCGGCGGATAGATATAGGTGTTGCGGACCATGAACTCCTTCAGAATGTCATTCTGAATGGTGCCCGACAGGTCCTTCTGGGCGACGCCCTGCTCTTCGGCCGCGACTATGTAAAGCGCCAGCACAGGAAGAACAGCCCCGTTCATGGTCATGGAGACACTCATCTTGTCCAGCGGAATGCCGGAAAAGAGCGTGCGCATGTCATAAATGGAATCGATTGCGACGCCGGCCATGCCGACATCACCGGCCACACGGGGATGATCGCTGTCATAACCGCGGTGGGTGGCCAGGTCGAAGGCCACTGAAAGCCCCTTCTGACCGGCCGCCAGATTGCGCCGGTAGAAGGCATTGGAGTCCTCTGCCGTCGAGAACCCTGCATATTGGCGCACGGTCCAGGGTTGCTGGACATACATAGTCGGATAGGGTCCGCGCATGAAGGGTGGCAATCCGGGCCAGGTGTTCAGGTGTTTCAGGCCGTCGAGATCGGCAGCGCCATACACCGGCGGCACATCTATGCCTTCCGGTGTTTCCCAGGCAGCCTTGTCGCCCCGCTCGGCTTTCGGCAACCGGTTTTGAAACGGTGTTTTTGCAAAATTCGGGATCCGACTCATTACTGGACCTCCAGATCTGACAGCTCGGCGCCGTAGCACGCCTCCAACAAGTCATGGGCGTTGCCAAGCAGCTCCAGGAGATCGCATCCTGCAAACAGGAAGGCGCCGATCCCGGCCGCGCGATACGTTTCTTCCTGCTCTCCCGGTCGCCCAGCAAGATAAAGATGACGGGCTCCGGCCGTCTTCAGTGCCTCGGCAACGGACCCTGCCTTTTCTGTATAGACATCATCGGATGACACGAGACAGGCCAAGACCGCACCGCTATTGCGGAACGCCGTGATCAGGTCGTCCATCGTATCATACACCTCCTGGCCAACCGGCTGGAAACCACCGGCGGCAAAAGCATTCGCCGTCCAGGTGCCACGCGCGGTGAATTGCGGCAGACTGCCGAGCGTTGCTAGAAAGATTTTCGGTTCGACCGCGTTCTGCGCCTCGAATGCCTCTGCCCGGGTGCGAAGCTTCTCGAAGGGCTCGGACAACCGCGCGCCGCCGAGCGCAGGATAGCTCGTGTCGCGCGGCAGCTGATCGAGGCGCATGCCAAGATCCTGCATCGGCCGCCCCTCCAGGGCCAGTTTCCGGAGAGCCGCAAAGCGTTCTCCGTTGCCAGGCTCAGGCAGGTCCGCGGGCGGCGATGCCAGACCGGCCAGTTCCGGCGCGGGCTGTTCCAGCACCGCAACGCCGGTTTCCTTCAGATCCGGGAACTCGCTGACCCCCGTGATCGGACGTTTGCGGCGGGCGACATCCTTGTCCCGATCTTTGCGCGATGCCTCGATGCGGGTGTGCACAACACCTTCGTGAAGCGCCTTCATCAGACCACCTGCTGCTTCGATTTCCTGAAACAGTCCCCACGCCCCTTCGCAAAGTGCATCCGTTCGGGCTTCGATCGCTCCCGAACCGGCAGCCGGGTCCGTAACCTTCGCCAGATTGCTCTCTTCCAGCAGGATGGATTGTGTGTTGCGGGCAAGCCGGCGGGCAAAGCCATCCGGCAGTCCAACGGCCAGCGTGTGCGGCAACACGCAGATGCTGTCGGCACCGCCCACACCTGCCGCGAAGACGGCCACCGTGTTGCGGAGCAGGTTCACCCAGGGATCGCGCCGGGTCAGCATTCTATAAGAGGTGCTCATGTGAAGCGGCACGGCGGCTTGTGGCAGGCCCGCTTCCGCCAGCACGCTGGACCATAACGCGCGCAAGGCCCTGGCTTTGGCGATCGTACCGATCTGATCTGCATCGGCGATCAGGCTGAACGAAATCTTCCGGGCCCAGGCGTCCGGCGCGAGCCCGGTGCCTTCCAGCATTCTGAGATGTTCGGTCGCAGAGGCCAGAACAAGTGCAAGTTCTTGCGCTGGCGTCGCGCCGGCCTCATGCCAGATCCGCCCCTCCGCCTTCATCATGCGCAGCGGGCTACCGAGCTGATCCGCGGAAACAATCGCATCCCGGAAATGCCGGAAGGCCTGCTCCATATCCGCAAGGGCAACCCCATTTGCCGCAATCCAGCCATAGGGGTCGAAACCGGCAGTAATTTTCACCTTTGCCGGGTCGATCTGATGTTTTTCCAGATAAGCCAGGAGAAGTGCCAGAACCTCGATGTTTTCCCGCCCGGCTTCGAAGCGCAGATCGATCAACTCCAGTTGCACGTCCGCCAGCAACGTCTCCAGACCGGCAAGATCCTCGATCCGGATGCCATGGCCATAGGCGGCCGAAGCACCGGAGAACACCAGATCAAGCCCGCTGGCACCACCAGTCAGGTCTTCCAGAAGTTGAGCATTTGCATCCCCGACGTCGGGAATGTCGATCCGCTGCACAAGCGACCAGTCTCCCTGACCCTGCCGCAGCTGGCGGGCAGGACCGTCCTGTCGACGCGCATAAAGCGGAGCGATCTGGGCCCCGTCTTCCGTCGTTCCGAAGAGCTTCTGCCGCGACGCCCCCTTGAGCGCCTTGTCGACGGCACTCCACCAGGCATCTTCCTCCGCGGTGTAAAAATGATCAGGACCGGTAAAACTGTTGGGCATGGATATTGTCTCCCTGTGCCCGTTTTAGTCCCTGCCCGCAAAGCTTGGCAACTCAGCAGAAAGGGTAAGGTTTTCGAGCGGAGCAGCCCTTCACGCGACGCGCGCCTCGCCAGGTCCGGAAAGAATCAAAACGGCCTATACTTAATTTGGAACGCAAAATAATCAGCAACTGCTCAATAAGCACGCCTAACAACGACAAATCAACAATACTGACCTATTCCAGGCCCGCCAAACAGAGCGTGTTTTGTTGTAATTTGCCAAATTTTTGGCGGAATAAGCTAAATTTGCCAGTTTTCCCTATTGGTACGATCATCAATTGTATTGTAGCGTATGAGTGCTGACGCATGGGAATTTCTACCCTCATAAGAAATGCGCGGCAAACGACTCCGGCAATGACCTGAAAGGGTTATCGCGGGAAGCGGTTTCACCCATCAGCGGCTGTCCCGGCGTCCGTCGGAACAGACGCAAAAAAGCGGCGCCTCAAGCCGCAAAGGATGTGCACAATGCTTGATCAAACGGAATTGAAGAGCAAACTGAGAGCCATCTCAGAAGCAAATGCCGCCCATCATGTTCTCGATATCTTGGAATCCAATCTCCGCCGCATGGGGGCGACGCATATCCTCATAACCGGCCTGCCGATGCCGAACCGTCCGATTGACAATCTCGTTCAGCGGTTCCGCTGGCCGGATCAGCGCAACGACGGCATCGAGAGCACGTCCCTGTCCGCAAATGACAGCGCGCTCATGCTGGGCCTCGGCTCCAACAGGGCCAGGGTCTGGACCATCACTGCAGGCGACATGGAACACTCCGATCTTCTCGCGTCCGCCGGCGAGGGCAGCCAGATCGTCGTGGTTCCGGTGACGGAACTCTACCCCTTCCAGGCCTTTGTGTTTGCAAGCGGACCGTCGCTTCAGGTCAACAAGTATGACCTCTCCAATCTGGAAGTCCTGTCGGCTGCCGCCTTCTCGCGCCTGCGGGAACTCGGCGTCATTTCCGGCCAGCGTCCGGGCGCCCTGTCGACCCGCGAACGCAGGGTTCTGGAACTGACGGCTTATGGCAAGACGGCCGGAGAAATCGCCGATGTGCTCGACATTTCGCAGCGGACTGTCCACGCACATTTGCAAAATGCCAGTGTTAAACTGAACGCTTCAAACAAGACGCACACCGTGGTTGAAGCACTTCGCTACGGACAGATCAGCGTCTAACACTGGCCAAAGCAAGGCTGATCCAATTTCAGGGGCTAATAAAAGGCGCGCTTGCAGGCGCGCCTTTTCTTGTTTTCAGTGATCTGATGAACTGACCTTAATAGGTCATCATCGGAGCAAGTTCCTTGGCCTGGTCAACCCACTTGGTGACCTGGCTCTCGCTCGGCACCTGGCGAACAAGTTTCTTGTCCTCGTTCACCTCGGCCATCTTCGCCGCCAGGTTGGCCGCATTGCGGTGTTTGAGTTCTTTCACGGTATCGACGCCCGCAGCCTCCAGAAGCTCGGAATATTCCTCACCGACACCACTGATGCGCATCAGGTCGGCCATGTTGGCCCATTTCAGGATCCGCTTGCCATCGATTCCCGTTTCGTCTTCCAGCGCCTTGCGTCCTTTCGGGTCTTTCGCCCGTTCCAGATACGCTTCGGTGGTCTTGATGCCGATTTCGCCCAGCTTGGCCGCATAGGTCGGGCCGATGCCCTCGATTTCGTCGATGGAATAAGACATCCGCACAGAACTCCCTCAATCACCGGCAGCCGAACCCTGGGGCAATCAGACGATTTGGCTCAACCCCGGAATTTGTGAAACCACTTCATTCACAACGTCATCCCCTGCTTTTTCCTTAGCATAGGAAATGAGTTCCTTGGCAACACTTTGCACACCGCTCATGTCCAGACCGATGCCATTGAGTTCGGTAAGTGCGGCCATGGCGCCCATCTGGCCACCCATCATGCTGCCGAGCCCACCCAGGAGGCCACCGCCGCCGCCGGCTTCTTCGCGTGCTGCCACCAGCTCCTGGGCACCGGGCAAAGCGTCGAAAATCAGCTGCATCTTGTCTTCCGGACCTTCCTTGTTGAGGAAACCTAGAATAATGCCGATCGCGCTCTTTGCCGTGTCTGCGTCAATGCCGGCTGCCGCCATCATCCGGTTGATGAGCTCTTCCATGGAAATCTCCTGCCTAATCCCTGTACGCCCGTCTCCCCGGCGCTTCTTTGCTTTCTATACAGGTGCCGAACGGCATCCGTCGATGATCATTTCAGGCAGTGCACCGCAATGCCGCAGCTTCCCGTGCGTCCAGGGTTTCACGCGGTTGTCGCAGGAGCCGGTTAACTGAGCGGTTCTCTCAGCAGGCGAAACATTCTAGGCTGCCGCAAGGTGGACGGATTCGGGGGAACACGTGACGGCGACAGACAGTATCTTCATCGGTGCCAGCACCAGGGACGAAACCCTTGCCCTCAAGCTTGCCAACCGGCACGGGCTGATCGCCGGTGCAACGGGAACAGGCAAGACAGTGTCTCTCCAGATCCTCGCGGAAGGGTTTTCAAAGGCCGGGGTGCCGGTCTTCTGCGCCGATATCAAGGGCGACCTGTCTGGGCTCGCTGCTGAGGGGGTGTCCAAGGACTTCCTGGAAAAACGCGCCAAGGATGTCGGCATCAGCAAGTCCTATTCCTACGAGGCTGTCCCGGCGGTTTTCTGGGATCTGCTAGGCGAACAGGGGCATCCGATCCGAACCACCGTCTCGGAAATCGGCCCCCTGTTGCTCGCCCGGTTGCTGGAACTCAACGACACCCAGGAAGGTGTTCTGAATGTCCTGTTCGAGCTGGCCGACGATGAAGGCCTGCTGCTGCTCGACCTGAAGGACCTCAGAGCCATGCTGGCCCATGTCGCAGAACGTGCTTCCGAGCTTTCCACGATTTACGGCAACGTGTCCAAGTCCTCCATCGGTGCCATCCAGCGGCGTCTTCTGGTTCTGGAACGTCAGGGAGCGGAGGCCTTCTTCGGCGAGCCGGCACTCGACATCCGGGACTTCATCCGGACCGCTCCCGACGGGCGCGGCGTTGTCAACATCCTGGCTGCAGACAAACTGATGTCCGCCCCGCGGCTTTACGGAGTGTTTCTGCTCTGGCTGCTGTCGGAGCTGTTCGAAGAGCTCCCGGAAGTCGGCGACCCGGAAAAGCCGCGACTGGTGTTTTTCTTCGATGAAGCGCACCTGCTGTTCTCCGATGCGCCCAAGGCGCTGATCGAAAAGGTCGAGCAGGTGGTTCGGCTGATCCGCTCCAAGGGCGTCGGCGTCTATTTCGTTACCCAGAACCCGCTCGATGTGCCGGAAACCGTGCTCGCCCAGCTCGGCAACCGGATCCAGCACGCGCTCAGGGCATTTACCCCGCGCGACCAGAAGGCAGTCCGCGCCGCTGCAGAGACCTTCCGGCCCAATCCGGATCTCGATACAGAGCGTGTCATTACCGAGCTTGGCGTCGGTGAGGCACTGGTCTCGACACTAGAGGGAAAGGGCATTCCTTCCATTGTCCAGCGCACGCTGATCCGTCCCCCCTGTTCTCGCCTAGGCCCTGTGACCCAGGCTGAGCGGCGCACCCTGATCCAGTCGAGCCCGGTCTTCGGTCTTTACGACCGGCCCAAGGACCGCATTTCGGCCTATGAAGTGCTTCAGCAACGCGCCGAGGAAGCCCAGCGGCAGGAACAGAAACGACAGGACAAGGAAGACCGGCACGCCAGGAAACACGGCGAACCGCGCCGGTCCCGCTCCGGCTTCCAGTTGCCTGACTTTGGCCGCGACGACCGCCCGCGACGGGAAAGCCGAAAGCGGCGCAGCAACCGGCGCAGCCAACGCGACACCGTTCTGGAGGCCGGTCTGAAGTCGGCTGCGCGCAGCCTCGGCAATTCGCTCGGCCGCGCCCTTGTCCGAGGCCTGCTCGGCTCCCTGAAGCGGGGCAACTGAGCAACCATCATGAGCGACAGCGCGGCACAGCACCGGGATGTGGAGCGCAAGGCACTCGCCCTCGGCAAATGGGCCAATCTATTCATGGCCTTTGCCGGTATCGCGACGGCCTGGGCGTCGCGGTCCGACGCCATGCTCGTGGACGGGCTCTATTCCGCGGTCAATTTCGTGTCGGCCATTGCGGCAGCCCGGATCGGAGCCCGTGTCGGCCTGCCCCCGACCCGCAAACGCCCATGGGGCCATGATTTCGACGAGGTGCTCTATGTCACCTTCCGCAGTCTGATCCTGATCGGTGTTCTGGTCTTTGCAGCGGTTGTTTCCGGCAGCAAGATCTGGACCTTCTTTTCCGGCGGCAGCGTGCCAGAGCTGATCTTCGGTCCGATCGCCATTTATGCAGTGGTCATCGTGCTGATTTGCCTGGGACTGGCATTCAATTTTCACAGGGCCTACCGCAAGACCGGCAAACGCAGCGCCATTTTGAAGACCGAAGCCCGCGCCGCGCTCATCGACGGTGCGCTCAGTCTCGGCTCCGGAGCAGCCCTTCTGTCCCTGCCCTTCCTGAAAGGTACGGTTCTCGCCCCCTATGTGCCGATCGGCGACGCCGTGATCGTGTTGATCCTGATCCTGGCGATCATCTGGCAGCCGCTTTCCTCCTTCCGGACAACACTCGCCGATCTCGCCGGCGTCAGCGCGCCGAGTGGTACCCATGCAAAAGTCGCCCGGGCCGCTAGAGCTCTTGCCCGGGAGAAACAGTTCCGGTTTCACCGGGCCGCCGTCCTGCAGGCCGGACGCATGCACTGGGTTGTTGTCTATCTGGACCCCGAACGCCCGATCGAGGCGCGTGCCGTCGACGACTTCCGGGACATGCTGGCAGCCCGGCTGGAGGATACGGTTGGCCCGGTGCGCGTGGAAATTGTCATAACAGCCAGCGACGGACTCAGCCCCTCCAGCGGCTAGTCCTGCGCACGCGCCGCTCTTGCTTAAGTAACAGGATAGTTACCCAACAGCGCTAAACCTGCGGCAGGATCAACCACAGGTGGCACGAAATGCAAATTCAGGATAGTTGGAGAAGCTGTTCGGGAAGCTTCAAACGCCGGAAATCTGGGCTCTTGCCAAAAGCGACACTTCTCATTTGCGGCCTTGTCCTGTTTCTGGTTTTTGCCAGTCAGCAGACCGTGTCCTTTGCCCAGGAAACGGCAGAATCGGGTTTGGAGGAAGGTCCTGGCGCACTCGATCCAAATCGGGTTGATCGGGCACGCGCCTATCTTCGAGACAATCCGATATCACCACCTGACACGACAAGCCCTCGGGCGACCCTGGAAAGCTTCGTCTACATCATGAATGAAGTGAACGCCTTGTGGCTGGCCGTTCGACAATCCTACGACGACAGCAACCGATTGTTCCTGACTGCCGAGGAGCGCGAAAAACTTGTCCTGGTCAAAGCCTTGTTGGAAAAGGCAGCGCAGACTTTTGACCTCAGTGACATCCCTGTCACCTCACGCGAGAACGCCAGCATCGAAATCGCGTTGCAGCTTCAGGAGATCCTCGACAGAATCCCGACTCCCGTCTTTTCGGACATTCCAGGGTCGCCTGCAGGCGGTTTCCTGAGCACCGGTGGCGCTTCGGGACTTCCCGGGCATTGGACAGTACCGGGCACGAGCATTCGCATCTTTCGGCAGGACACGGGAGAGGCGCGCGGACACTATTTGTTTTCGAAGGAATCGGTTGCCCGCATTCCCGATGACTATGCTGTTGTGCGGGTGCTGCCGCTCAGGGCCGACCGGGGAGAAGACCTGTTTGAGTATTACATCTATACGCCGGGCAACCTGATCGCACCGCAATGGTATGACGTGATCGAGGCCGGCCCGTCCTGGCTCCACAATCACCTCTCCGACCAGGCCTACTGGCAATGGCTGGCCCTGATCTTTCTGATTGCAAGTTACGTGCTCCTGTTGGGCGCCTATGTGCGCTGGCGCAGGTGGCGCGCTGTTTCCGTCAACGAAGTCAGACGGATCTTCATGGCTCTGCTCGCGCCTGTGATCGTCATTTTGGCGGCCAACCTGTTCCGTTACCTTTGCGAAGACCAGATCAACATCACCGGCACGCCGCTCGTTGCAATCGGCACGACCACAACGGCCATCGTCTGGTCGGCGACCGCCTGGCTTGTGTATCAGACATTGCAGTTTTTCTATGTCTGGCTTGCGAACTCGGCCGGATCTGCACAACAGGGCCTTGACGCCAGCTTGCTGCGCACGGGGTTCCGGGTCTTTTCATTGGCGATCGCCCTGATCGTGCTCGGCTATGGTGCCACACGTATCGGCATTCCGATTTATGGCGTCATCGCCGGCCTCGGTGTTGGAGGCCTTGCCATAGCGCTTGCGGCGCAGCCGACCATCGAGAACCTTATTGGTGGTGTCATCCTTTACGCGGACCGCATGGTTCGCGTCGGGGAATTCTGCCAGTTTGACGATCTTGCCGGCACGGTTGAATCCATCGGCATCCGCTCGACACGCATTCGCGCGCTCGACCGGACGCTGATCACGGTGGCCAACGCGGATCTCGCCAAGCGCAAGATCATCAATTACAGCCAACGTGACCAGTTTCACTTCCGGCACCGGTTCGGGCTGCGCTATGAGACTGGCCCGGAGGAGCTGAAACACATTCTGTCTGCGCTGCGCGACTATCTGACAAAGCATGACAAGGTGCTCTCCGAGACCATGCGTGTGCGCATGATCGGCTACGATGACTACGCCGTGACGGTCGAGGCCTATGCCTACGTGCTCGCCCCCTCCTACGCGGATTTTCTCGGCATTCAGGAAGACATGCTGTTCGACATGCGTGCCCTGATCGAGACCAACGGTTCCGAATTCGCGTTTCCGTCGACAACCGTCTATCTCTCCCGAGACAAGGCGCCTTCCGAGATGGACGACCTTGAGGCAACCGCAGTCTCAGGAGATGAAGACACTCGGGCGGCCTGACACAAGGGCCTATAGACGCAACGGTATATCGGCAGCGTGCGAATATCCATTTGCGCTGCCCGCTGCGTTGTGGCCTGTTAGGGCCTTCTCAAGGGCCTGAGTCTTCGGGCCCGATCCATTCAGTTCCAATTTTTGAGGATCCGTCATGAGTTCCATCGACAAGGTCCTGGCACGCATCGATGCCAATCTCGACCAGAGCCTTGAGCGTCTGTTTGACCTTCTCAAGATCAAAAGCATTTCCACCGATCCCGAATTCAAGGCCCCCTGCCGCGAAGCCGCCGAATGGCTCGCGAAGGAGCTGACCGACATCGGTATCGAGGCGTCCGTGCGCGACACCGCCGGTCATCCGATGGTCGTGGGACACCGCAAGTCCGGCAAACCCGGCCCGCACGTGCTCTTCTATGGCCATTATGACGTTCAGCCGGTGGACCCGCTCGAGCTCTGGAACCGCGATCCCTTCGACCCGGTCATCGAAACGCGGGAAGACGGCAGCAAGATCATCGTTGCGCGCGGATCGTCCGACGACAAGGGCCAGCTGATGACGTTTGTCGAGGCCGCCCGGGCCTTTATCGAAGAGACCGGCGACCTGCCGGTCGATGTTTCGATCCTGTTCGAGGGCGAAGAGGAAAGCGGCTCACCATCGCTGCATCCGTTCCTGGAAGCCAACAAGGACGAACTTTCCTGTGACCTCGCCATGGTCTGCGACACCGGCATGTGGGATGCCAAAACCCCGGCCATCTCGGTGATGTTGCGCGGCATGGTCGGCGACGAGATCATCGTCAAGGCCGCCAGCCGGGACCTGCATTCGGGCATGTATGGCGGGTCGGCCCAGAACCCGAACCACATCGTCGCCAACATCATTGCAGGCCTGCACGACGAAAACGGCAAGATCACCCTGCCCGGCTTCTATGATGGTGTCATTGAGATGCCGGACGACGTGAAGGCGATGTGGGACACGCTGGGTTTCTCTGTCGAGGAATTCCTTGGCGATGTCGGCCTGAAATATCCGCGCGGTGAAAATGACCGCACGCCCCTGGAGCATATCTGGACCCGGCCGACCGTCGAAGTGAACGGCATGTGGGGCGGCTATCAGGGAGCCGGTTCCAAGACCGTGATCCCCGCGGAAGCCCATGCCAAATTCACCTTCCGCCTTGTCGGTGACCAGGATCCGGACAAGATCCAGGAAGCCTTCCGCGCCTATGTGCGCTCCAAGATCCCGGCCGATTGCAGCGTGGAGTTCATCGCCAAGGAAGGCAGCCCCGCCCTGCGGCTCGATTTTGCAATGCCAGTCCTGGAAAAAGGCAAGAAGGCGCTTCAGGACGAATGGGAAACCGATGCGGCCCTGATCGGCATGGGCGGTTCCATTCCGATTGTCGGCGACTTCAAGCGCATGCTGGGCATGGATTCGTTGCTGATCGGCTTTGGACTGGAAGACGACCAGATCCATTCGCCGAATGAGAAATACAACCTGACCAGCTTCCACAAGGGCATTCGCTCCTGGGCGCGGGTCCTGAAGGAACTGGCCGAGGACTGATCGTCAGACGGCGCGCGGGTCTGCCGCGCGCCCGGCTCGTTCGACGGAGATCACACATGAAAACCATTTGCGTCTTTTGCGGCTCGAGCTACGGCACACGCGACAACTATGCCGAGGCAGCACGCACCACCGGACGGGCCATTGCCGAAAACGGTTATGCGCTGGTCTATGGCGGCGCCAGGGTCGGCCTGATGGGAACGGTCGCGGACGCAGCGCTGGAAGCCGGGGGCAAGGTCATCGGCGTCCTGCCGCGCGCGCTTCAGGAGAAGGAAATCGGTCACGAGGGACTGACCGAACTTCACCTTGTCGGGTCCATGCACGAACGCAAGGCGATGATGGCCGACCTGTCCGATGCCTTCATTGCCCTGCCCGGCGGCGTCGGCACGCTGGAAGAGATTTTCGAGGTCTGGACCTGGGGCCAGCTTGGCTACCACCAGAAACCCTGCGGGTTTCTCAATATCGACGGCTACTACGATCACCTGATCCGGTTTCTCGATCACCAGACCGAAGAGGGTTTCACCAAGAAGGTGATGCGCGACATGGCCCAGATTGCGGACACCCCGGAAGGCATGCTCGACCTGTTCAATGCCTATGAGCCGCCATCTGCGCCCAAATGGATCAAGCGCGACGAAACCTGAGCATTCTCCGGCCAACCCCCGAAAGCCCCTACGGCACCTGTCAGGAACTTTCCACAGGGGTCTAAAGTCGCCTTTGCAAACAGGGCGTTACTTGGTAAATCCCTCGAGGCTCGCTGAAAGCGAAGCAACGTCCACATGTCCGAGTATCGTTATGCGTCTGAGTGCCCTTGGTATTGCGTCTGTTCTTGCCGTCACGGCTGCGGCCTGTACACCGACCGGAGAACTCGACGGCGCGTCCAGCCGTCTGGTGCGCACCTCGAACGAAACGCTGGTCCAGATTACTGAGGATCGGATCGGTGGCATCAACAGCGAAACGACTTACGGCCAGAAAGCGATCGAGGCTGCCCTGCCCGGCTTCACCACCGAGGGCATCCAGACCGCCGTTGAAAACAACACCGAATGGGCGCTGGCCGCGTTCAACAGCGACGGCTTCCAGGTGCTCCAGGTGTTCAAGGGCCAGAATGGCAAGGTTCGCACCGTTCATGGTGTGACCCACCATTTGCAAGGTCCCAACGGCGAACGCATCGGCATGACCTTCTCGGAAATCGGAACATCACGCGCCGATTGCCGAGTGGGCAAGAATCTCTGGCGCGGCATGGCGATCTGCCAGTCGACCGGCCACCCGAATGTCGAGCTGGTCTACGCCATTCCGGGCTACCAGGGCCCGTTCGACCGCCTGCCGGCTGAAAACGATCTGTTTGACGCCGAACTGCAGCGCATTCTATGGACGCCGAAAAGCTGAACAGGCTTGAATTTCGATAGTCAGTTGACTGGCTACAGAACCTGCCAACCCAGTTCTTATTTTGCAGCATACCGGAAGTATGACCAGAGTAGCATAAACAAGATAGCGATCAGGATGACTGCCAGGTTGATCGCTCGACCTAGCCAACCCGAATAGCGGTCGAAGAACAAACTCCAAAAGAAATCGATTACAAGCCCGACAATGCTGTTGCTGCTGATGGTTTTGAACAGATCGAGATGGGTCAACGCGAAGGCCCTTCAAAAACTTCATGCCTAGTGGAGATGGTGGTTCTGAAAACCTGCCGCAACCATGCGCATGCTGTGGGATTTGTTCTATTCAATGACGCGCAACACAATAGACCTCATCCTGAGGAGGGCCGTCAGGTCCGTCTCGAAGGATAAGCAGCTTGTTCAGGAATGTGTATCTGACCCTTCGAGACGCGCGCAGGGCGCGCTCCTCAGGATGAGGCCGAAGTGCCTGACTGGTGCCTGAAAACGCCGTAACCAGACCGCTTCAAACATGCGCCTTTGAGCGCACCTTCACGTCCCCAACCGGCCGCCAGACGTTGCGCTTTTTCAGTGTTTTTTCAGCGGCATCGGCGAGATCCATAAGCACTGGCATGCCCCGGTCTTTCAAGAAAGGCAGGGACTTGAAATCACCGCCGGTCCAGGGAAGGAACGGGTTGCGGCGCATGTGCCAGTGGATCTCCGAACGCATGGTCGGTTTGTCGGAGGGCGTGCGGCCGTGAAACGCGAACGTATCGGCCACCACAAGGGTGTTTTCCGGCACCGCCATCTTGACCGGCTGAGGCAGGCCAAGAGCGGCCAGCTCGTCTGTGCGAATGCGGAATGAACCGCTGGCATGGTGCGAGCGCGGATCCCTGGCGGCTGTCAGCGAACACTCGTATTCCCATTCGAGCCGCTCCCTGGTGAGCTTGTGCGAGCCCGGAACAAAAAAGAAAGGTCCCTCGTCCTCGGCCACATCCTGCAGGAACAGCCAGGCCTTTGAGGTGGCGTGGAACGTATCCGCATGCGCGTCGGACTGCGGATCCTTCTTTTTCACCTTTTGCGGTTCGACCAGGACGGTCTGGAGGAAGTTGAGCGGCTGACCGCCTTGCGACGCCGCGTAACGAAGCATGTTGATCGCGCGTGGATCACGCACGGCCTGCGCAATTGCCGGGTTCTTGCCAAGCACCTTGGGCGGCAAAAGGGTCATGCGTGTCACCGCCTGCCCCTGACGCATTTCCCTGGTCGGAAATGTCTGATTGAACACCTCTTCCTTCAGCTGGGCAAACACCTCGTCGGCCAGGAAATTCCTGACCAGGAAATAGCCGTTCTCGTCGAAAAACGCGCGCTGTTCCGGATCCAGCAGGCGGGCGAGCCGGGCGCGCCGGGAAGCCGCCAGACTGGCAGCGAGAGCGACGCGTTTTTTATGCAGCCCCCAGCTGTTGAGCTTTTCGCTACCCAAAAGCGGGTTCTTGCGCGTCGACTTGTCGGTTCCGGCAAGACCCAGAACCCAGAACGGGGCTTTCAGATAAGACAGGGGTGTCATGCTGCACCAAGGTGGAAACGTTTCTTTTCAATCGGGCGTATCTAACACGGATTTGGCCCGTAACATCAATCCTTGAGCATGGCCTTGAGCTTGGCATAGGTCAAAAAGTCCGGGACTGTTGCCTTGCCGTCCGCCTTCTCCCTTTAGGGACCGTGACCTTTGCCGCGACCTGCGGTAAAGCCATTGAAATGACCGCCAGACCAAACGCACTTGACCCAGCCCGCCTTGCCGAGGACCTGCGCAACGGAAAACGCGCAGCGCTTGCGCGCGCGATCACGCTCGTGGAATCAAAAAAGACCGAGCACCGCCAGATTGCTCAACGGTTGCTTCAGGATCTGCTGCCGTTGACCGGAAAAGCGCTGCGTGTCGGTATCACCGGCGTTCCTGGCGTGGGCAAGTCGACGACGATCGATACGCTCGGCTCCAACCTGACGGCTGCCGGACACAAGGTCGCCGTGCTCGCGGTTGACCCCTCCTCCACACGCACCGGCGGCTCCATCCTTGGCGACAAGACCCGCATGGCACGCCTGGCGGTCGACAGGGATGCATTCATCCGCCCCTCTCCGTCAGCCGGAACCCTTGGTGGTGTCGCCGCCAAGACACGGGAGACCATGCTGCTCTGCGAAGCGGCGGGTTTTGATGTGATCCTCGTGGAAACCGTGGGTATTGGTCAGTCCGAGACAACCGTTGCCGACATGGTCGATTTCTTCCTGGTGCTGATGTTGCCCGGAGCCGGCGACGAGTTGCAGGGCATCAAGAAGGGCGTTCTGGAAATCGCCGACATGATTGCCGTCAACAAGGCTGATGGCGACGGCGCCACGCGTGCACGCTCGGCAGCCTCGGATTATCGGGCTGCGCTGCATATTCTGGCGCCCAAATCCCCCAATTGGACGCCGCCCGTCATCACGGTCTCCGGGCTTGCCAATGAAGGTCTTGACCAGCTCTGGCAGCAGATCGGTATTTACCGCGAACGCATGGAAGCAAGCGGCGAATGGGCAGACAAGCGCAGCCGGCAACAGGTCGCCTGGATGTGGGATATGCTGCAGCAGCGCATGATGGAAGCCCTGAGAACCAACAAGCGCACCAGCCAGCGCTTGACCACGCTGGAAGCAGAGGTGCGCGGCGGTACAACAGCTGTTTCCCTGGCCGTTGACGAACTGGCAGATCTGATGGGACTGAATGAATGACTGAAGCTGATCGCAAGACAATTCTGGTCACCGGCTTTTCGCCCTTTCCGGGAGCCCCAGTCAATCCAACGCAACAGCTGATGCAGTCCCTGCCTGACCGGTTGGCCGCGCCGCCGCCAGGCATTCGTTTCTCGTTTCATGTCCTGCCGACCACCTGGACCGGACGGCAGGACGTGACGGATAAGCTGCGCCAGGACATCAAGCCGGTCGCGATTGTCCATTTCGGTGTCGACGGCACCCGTCCCGAAATCAATATCGAGACCCGTGCGGTGAACAAGACCGACCAGGTGCGTCCGGATGCAGCTGGAAAGCTGCCGGACGAACCGGAGCTGGCTGCTGGAGCCGAACAGGCTCGTGCCTCGACCCTGCCTGCAGAACCGCTTCGCGCTGCAGCCTGTCTGGCAGACGCCCCCGCTGTGTTGTCGGACGATGCGGGCACCTATCTGTGCAATGCCACGCTCTGGGATTCCATCGGCTCCGGCATTCCGAGCATTTTCGTGCATGTGCCCAAGCTGCCGGACGGTCCGGATGATCAACGACCCGAGTTTTCCAAGGTGGAAAATGCCGCGGTGCTCATCCTGGAGGAAGTGGCCAGACAGATGGTGTGAGATGCATTTGTCCTGCGTCTTCCAACGGGCTTCCGGGCAAGTGCGCAATCTTCGAAGTGGCGCTTTCGCGTTTCCTCAAGATGTGCTGCCGTCAGTCCCTCCTGCCTTGCCCATGCACGTTGTTTTACTCCCTCAATCGGGCTTCAGCAGCCGCTCTACCTGACCGATGCAGTCAGCTGCCATGTCTGACGACAGACCGGCACGCCCGAGAACCCGCAGACCGAAATAGGCCGACAGAATGCCTCTGGCGGTCCGTTGAGCCGTTTTGGTGTCCCAGCCGTCATCCAGAAGCGCGCGTTGAAAGGCCCCTTCCAGCCGGCGCGTCATGGCCTGTAACCTGGCCTCGGCTTCGCCGCCCCCGGCCTTGTCGATCATGGCGTTGCACAGGAAACAGCCAAGCCGGTCGCCGTCGCGCTGGACCGCCTCGGAAATCCGGCCGAACAGGCCCAGAATACGGTCACAGCCGGTGCCTTGGCTGACGTCCGTCAAAAAAGCAACCGTACCGCTGACAACCTGGTCATTGTAGCGGTCCAGGGCCGCCAGATAGATAGACTGCTTGTCCTGGAAAGCCTTGTAGAACGAGCCCTTTGTGATCTCCATCGCCGACAGAAGCTCCGCCAGCGACGCTTCTTCGTAGCCGACATCCCAGAAGAGGGCCATTGCCCGATCCATGGCGATCTCAGGATCGAACTCACGCGGTCTGGCCATGTTTCTCCATCCTTGGCTGTATCACGATCTCTTCACCGACATCTCACGCGCTTGTGTTTTGTACCAAACGGTTCCTAACTCTATGTC
Source organism: Roseibium sp. (assembly GCF_965233565.1). Classification (GTDB taxonomy): domain Bacteria; phylum Pseudomonadota; class Alphaproteobacteria; order Rhizobiales; family Stappiaceae; genus Roseibium. The sequence goes on from NZ_OZ247494.1 coordinate 774,800, forward strand.
TAACGCACCGGCTGAAACGCGGCTCTGCACCCAATTAGGAACCAAATGGTACCGAAAAAAGGCAAGCAGCACAATCCGCAAACGGCCGGCCAGCTTCAACCCCTCGGGAGTGTCTAGAAATGATTGCCAATCTGATCCGCGGCTCCGTTGCCGCCTTCGTAATTGTTACCGGCCTTGTCTCCAGCGCATTTGGCGCCGGCTTCGACGTCAATGCAACGGTGACCGGTCTGGCCCTGCGCGGTGTCGACCCGGTTTCCTATTTCACCAACGGCGCACCGCAGGATGGTGACTTTGCCATCACCGCCGTCCACAATGGTGCCACCTATCGTTTCGTTTCGGAAGAAAACCGCGATCTCTTCAAGGAAAATCCGGACCAGTACCTGCCGCAATATGGTGGCTTCTGCGCCTTCGGAACGGCCATGGGCGTCAAGGTTGATGGTGACCCGGACCTCTGGAAGATCGTCGACGGCAAGCTCTACCTGAACCTGTCTGCAAGCATTCAGGAACGCTGGAACGGCGACATCCCTGGCTTCATCGACGCCGCTGACGGCAAGTGGGGCGACCTGAAGGACGCCGACCCGGCTGAACTCTGATCCCCTGTGGCCCCATACGACCGAAAAGCCGGCCGGGTTCTTCCCGGCCGGTTTTCTTTTGAAATGATGCCGCCAGTCGGCACGAGACTTGCGATTTCCGGACCAGACACCGAACCGCATCCCGAACCGGGACGCAAATTGAGTAAATGGCTGGCCGATGACCCGTTTCGTACCGAATCTGAACCGCCGCGCGTTTCTTGCCGGGACAGCACTGTGCCTTTCCGGGACAGTTGCCCATGCCCAGATGAAGGTCGCCGATCTGCGCGGCTCGATCGATTCGGAAGATCTCGGCCTGCTCCCGAATGCGGCCAACGACCAGACCGCTCAATTCCAGAATGCCGTCAACCGGGCCGTGGAGCGCGGCCGCGCGCTGTTTCTGCCGGCCGGAACCTACCCGGTTGCCAACCTGCGGCTGCCGTCAGGTACCTTGATCGTCGGCGTTCCGGGCCGAACCCGTCTCGTCTATCAAGGTGGTGGTGGCCAACTCATCCGTGCCGAAGGCGTTTCCAACATCGGCCTGACCGGCATTACCTTTGACGGCGCCAATCGCTCGATCGGTGACTTCACTGAAGGCCTGCTGCATTTTATTGGCTGCCGCAACGTGACACTCGACAATTGCGAGATCACGGGATCGACGAAGATGGGCCTCCTGATGGACCGCTGCTCCGGACGTGTCGAGAACTGCCGAATTTCGGGCGCTGCCGAGGCCGGTCTGCGCTCGAACGAGGCGACCGGGCTCGCGATTATCGGCAACACGGTGACCGATTGCGCCAATGGCGGCATCTGGGTGCATCGCTGGCGTGAAGGCGAAGACGGCACCATTGTCTCCGGCAACCGCGTCGAACGCATCGGCGCCCGCTATGGCGGCACCGGCCAGTTCGGCAATGGCATCAATGTCTTCCGCGCCCATGGCGTGATGGTCTCCAACAATCGCGTCGCAGATTGCGCCTTTTCCGCGATCCGGTCCAATGCCGGCTCCAACGTCCAGATAATCGGCAATTCATGCCTGCGCTCTGGCGAGACTGCCATCTATTCCGAATTCGGCTTCCAGGGCGCAGTCATTGCCAATAACATTGTCGACGGCGGCACGATCGGCATTTCGATTGCCAATTTCATGGACGGCGGCCGCATGGCCGTTTGTTCCGGCAATCTCATTCGCAACATCAAGAAAGACGGCCCCTACCCGCCCGAAGTGGCCGGTTTCGGCATCGGCATAGCGGTGGAAGCCGACACGACCCTGACAGGCAATGTGGTTGAAGGTGCACCCAAATTCGGACTGATGCTCGGCTGGGGCCCCTATATGCGCAACGTCGCCGCTTCGCAGAATGTCATTCGCGACTGCGGCACCGGCATTGCGGTAACAGTTGTCGACGGGGCCGGCGCGGCGGTGATTACGGGGAACATCGTTCAGGGCTCGAAGTCGGGTGCCATCAACGGCTACCGATGGCTGGAAAAAGCCACCGGGGAGCTCAACAATGCCTCAGAATTTGCCAACCTGACCATCCATGGCAACCAGATCGCAGCCTGAATCGCAGAAGCGGCGACGTAAATCATAGGATGCAGGGCAGAATTTCACCACCCTCTTTTAGAGTGCATTAGGACTTTCACATCACCATTGGTTGCATTTCTTGATTGACAGGGGGCATCCAATGGCCGACGTACTGACTGCAGACGTAACCGTATCCGTCTCGAGTGAGACGGAGTTAAATGCCGCAATTGCGAAAGTGAACGCCGGAGAGACGAACACAATCGACATTGTGGCGTCCTTCTCGCTGAGCGCGGACACAACGGCTTTCCAAAAAGACGCAACCGTTACAAGTTCGACGGACAGCGAAATCCAGGATGGCGGCTTTGCGGTCCTGACGGTCGAACAGGGTGCCGCCGTCACCTATGGTGTCCGGGCCAGCGGCACCGGCAGAAGCATCATCAACGGCAACGGCAGCAACTCCAGGCTCAAAGGCGTCACCGGTGGTGCCCTGCCAAACCTGACCGTCGGCAACGATGCCGGGTTCGAGATCCCCGCCGGTGAACGGTTCACCATCGACGGCAACCTGACTCTGGGCGTATATGGCGGGCTTATCCTGGGCGGGATCCTGTTCAACAGGCTTCCTGTTGTGACGGCGCAATCCATCATCACCGTCAAGGGAACGCCGGAAGGCCAGTCCGGGCGAAGCTGCCTGGACGAGGACCTGAAACTCGCACAACCCGCCATGGGTCCGCTGACCCTGGAGGACGAGTCGTTCCTGAAAATCGACCCGGGTGTCTTCTTCATTGTGGGCCGAACCGCAATCGACAAGATCTGCCAGGTCTCCTCCGATGGCACCGCCTGCCTGTGGAGCAAGGACACGATCGAGGTGGTTGGAAACAACTTTCAGGATCCGGGCAGCATTCAGGGGACGAATGTCCACAAGATCGAGTTGAAAGACGGCGGCCAGTTCTGCGGTGTCGTCAGCGACAGCCACCCGCACGGGGTCTTCAACGGCAACAGCGCCCACACCATCATCAACACCAGCGGTGATTTTCAGATGGGGGCGACCGGCACCTGTTCGGTCAGGAATTACCAGCAGTCCGGCGGCAACCTGAAATTCCAGATCGACAATTTCAAGGGTCTCAATGCACACCTCACCCTGACCGACACCGTTGACGTGTCCGGCGGCACGCTCGAGATCAATGCAGGAATTTATTTTGTCCCGGTTGGAACCAAGTCCACGGTATCGACATTGATCACCGCCCCCGGTTCGTCGGCAGGGCTGCAGAGCCTCGCACAGCGGGCCAGGTTCAATGCCTTTCCGGACGGTATCACGCCATCCGTCCGGATCAGCGGAGATGCACTCGAACTTGTTCTGACCGTGTCATCGTAACAGGCTTTTCAGAAACAGTTCCCGTCCGGATGCGCGTTATCCGGTCGGGAACCTCCTAGGTCAGGGCAAACCGCAAGGACAGGCAGGACAATCCACCATCGACCTTGCGGGCTTCATGGGTCGGCAGAACGACCGTCCTGAAGCCGGCCGCCTCGATGGCAGCGAGCGTCCTGGGATAACCTTCCGGTACCAGCACCACATCATTCACCCGAATGACATTCGCCGCGTAGTCTTCGCCTTCCGGCACCACGACGGTCTTGCGTGGGCCAAAGAAACCGCTGTCGGCCATCACCTTTGTGGCCAGGATCACATCATCGCCAAGCGTCGAACACGCGGTCTTGAAATGCAGAACGCCTTCGGGTGTCTCGCAGACTTCGGCGTTGTAACCCCAGTCTCCCAGCACCTTGGCAAAGGCTTCTGCCCCGTCGCGATCGGTGCGCGCCGACAGGCCGATCAGGATGACATCGTCCAGCATCAGCACATCGCCGCCATCGACATGGCCGGCCCCGGGCAGTTCGACGACCTTGCCGAAACGATTGTCGAGTGCGGCGCGGATTTCCTTGCCTTCCCCTTCCCGACTCGCTGTACCCGGCCTGAGCTGAATGGCGCCTTCGGGCAGGCAGAATGCCGGATCCTCGACGAAACAGCTGTCTGGAAACGACTCCAGCGCCGGAAGAACGTCAACGGTCAGCCCTGCCTCTTGCAGCGCCGACACATAGAGCCCATGTTCCTGCCGGAATTTTTCACCACTCGGATCTCCGGCATCCACCGCCCGGATGCCATTGGCAACACTGTCGGCTGGCGTGCGGGTGATTGCGTGGGTGAAACGGAAAGACAGACCGGGACGATGCGCCATGAGAGAGCTCCAATGACAAAGACAAGCGCCCACCCAGCCATTCGAATGGCAAAAATGCAAGACGCGGAAGCCTTGAAAACCTGTATCGACCGTGCCTATCAACCGGTAAAATCGGCGTTGCCCGACCTCCCCGACGTCTCTGCGGGCGTTGCGGAAGACATTGAGGCGCACAACGTCTTTGTGGCTGAACTCGAAGGCCGGATTGCCGGTTGTGCAATCTTAAGTCTGACCGATGCCACCGCACATTTGATGAACATCGCCGTCGACCCGGCCGCCAAGGGCAAGGGTCTCGGCCGTTTGCTGATGGAGCATGTCGAAGAATTCGCCCGCGCCGGTGGTGCGCAGGAAATCCATCTGGCCACGCATGTCGCCATGCCCGGCAACGTCGCGCTTTACAGCCACCTCGGCTGGAGCGAAACTTCAAGAAAAGGCAACAAGGTTCTGATGAAGAAAACTTTTTGACTGAATAAGATCACCACATAAATGTCCTCATCCTGAGGAGGCCCGCCAGATCCGTCTCGAAGCATAGGTTGCTCATTGGATTGAAGCTGACGATGCTTCGAAACGCCGCTACCGCGGCGCCTCAGGAAGAGGCGTTGGGTGAAGCCTCTCAGTTGAGCCCTACGGCAGTTCCGCCTTCAAGGCTGCCAGAAAATCCTGCCGCGGCTTGATGTGGCCGGACTGAATGCCGCGCCGGTTCAAAACCGGAGGGTTGACCAATCCGTCCAGCAACGCGGCTTCCTCGTCGTTCAGGTCGAGCATGGCTTCAAGAACTGTTGCCATCATCACCTCGGCCGCACGCGTTGCGCCATCATCGCATTTCAAAGCGATACCGAGACCGAGTTCGGGAACAGCGCCACAGAAAACACCTTCTGCCCCGGTTTTCACGAAGACGCGACCGCGAAAGGTCTCCATCACCCTGGTGCAGAACCGGTCGGCGCCGGCGACCATATAGGGTTCGTTGATACAGGCATCATAGATCCGTTGCGCAGCATCGGCGCGCAATGGTTCGAGCCCCTCACCGGAGCCAAACGCCGCAAACGCGCGGGCAAAGCTCTGCATCGGCGATGCATAGGTCGGTATGGAGCAGCCATCGACACCACAGACATCTTCAGACAGCTTGTCGCCCGTCATCTGCTCGATGGCCAGTTTCACCTCTCGTTGAACCGGGTGACCCGGCTCCACATACCCCTTGGTGTCAACACCCATCACCCTGGCAAGCCCCAGAAAGCCCGCATGTTTGCCGGAACAATTGTTGTGCAAGCCACAGGGTGTCTCATCGTCCAGGATCAGGCGGGCGGCATCTTCCATGCGTTTCGGCCATTGCGGACCGCATTCCAGATCGTCCTCGGTCAGGCCGGCTTTCATCAGCATCACCCGCGCCGAATTGGCATGGATCTCTTCACCGTTATGAGAGGCGCAGGCCAAAGACAATTCGGCGTCTGTCAAATCGAGCGCATCGGCCGCACCCGACTCCACCAGTGGCAGGGCCTGAAGGGCCTTGATCGCGGAGCGCGGAAAAACGCGGGCCTCCACGTTGCCAATCCCGAAAACAAGTTTCCCCTGCGTGTCGACAACGGCGACGCTGCCCCGGTGAAGACTTTCGGTGAGGTTGCCTCTCGTGACATCGACCAGGGCGGGATTGTCCATGTAATTTCTCATTTCAGACGACTTGCATGGTGACAGGCTAGGCGGATTCGGCGCGTTCGGCAGTCAAAAATGCCGACAGGCGCGCCAGGGCTTCGTCAATGACCTCTTCTCTCTTGCAGAAGCAGAAGCGGATAAAGCCCGTCGGCGCGTCTGAGCCATAGAAAGCCGAAACGGGAACGGCAGCAACGCCCGCATCGCGCACCAGCGTCTCGCAGGCCTCCACATCCGTTGCGCCAAGCCCCAGCCCCCCTATGCCGCAGGTCAGGAAATAGGTCGCCGCGCAGGGCAGAACCGAAAAGCCGAGCGCGGTCAGGCCAGCTGCCATGCGGTCCCGCTTGGCCGTCAGGTCGCCGGCAAGACCGGTGAAATAGCTGTCGTCCTTGGCAAGCCCATAGGCCACCGCCTTCTGCAGGTTGGGCGGTGTGGTGAAGGTGACCCACTGGTGCGCCTTGGCGATCGGGTCCATCAGCGCCGCAGGACCGGTCACATAACCGACCTTCCAGCCGGTCAGCGAAAAGGTCTTGCCCGCGGAGCCGATCCGCACGGTACGCCCGCGCATGTCGTCAAAGCCCATGAGCGGCAGGTGCCGGGCACCATCGAACACCAGATGTTCATAGACCTCATCGCAGATGGCATAGGCGTCGCGTTCGACACACAGGTCGGCAATCAGCTGCAACTCGCTTTCGGTAAACACTTTGGCCGTCGGGTTCATCGGGTTGTTGATGAGAATGGCCTTGGTCTTTTCTGAAAATGCCTGCCTGAGCGCCTCCCTGTCGAGATCCCAGGTGGGTGGCGTCACGCGCACACGGACGGGAACGCCGCCAGCCTGCTTCACCAGCGGCAGATAACAGTCATACAGCGGCTCGATCAGGACAACCTCGTCGCCGGGAGACACCAGCGCGAACAGGCAGTCGGCCAGTGCTTCGGTTGCACCGGAGGTGACCATGACTTCAGAGCCCGGATCAACATCCAGACCATAAAAACGCTTGTTGGCATCGGCGACGGCCTGTCGCAACGCGGGCAGGCCGAGCATGGGTGGATACTGGTTCGGACCGGCGATCAACGCCTCCGCGGCAACAGTGCGGATGTCTTCCGGGCCATCCACATCCGGAAAGCCCTGACCGAGATTGACGGCCTCGTGCGCCATGGCCAGACGGGACATGGTTTCAAACACGGTCGTGTCGATGCCGGTAAAGACCGGATTGGTCGGTTTCATGTTTCCTCCCGGGCCTGTTTTTGCAGGTTCTAATCCTCCACCAATGGTCCGTCGAGCGAATTCCGCGCTCCCCATGATCAAAAACCCGGAAATTCCGGGCACGGGATTTGACTCCGCCCGCTCCCGGCGATCTGATGAAACCTAGGTCTGAAGCCATGCGGGAGGGCGCTGCAATGCTCGGTGTGATCGTTGGAATTGTCGCAATCGTTCTGGGTGCAGCCATTATATTGCGCAAGACAGCTGCTCCCTCCGGCGGGCATAGGCTTCTGCGTGTCTTCGCCAGCCGGTTCATGGGCATCGCCCTGGTCCTGGTCGGCGCATTCATGCTGCTGTCGACCTCCTTCATCTTTGTCGACGCCAATGGTGTCGGTCATCTGAAACGCATCTATGCCTTCAAGGAACTTCCCGAGGGCCGCATCATCGCCCTCGACGGCGAAAAGGGCCCGCAGGCGCAGATCCTCGGACCGGGCTTCCATTTCATTCCGCTGGTGCGCGTTCTCTATGACTTCGAGGAATGGGAAGTCGTTACCATTCCGGAGGGCTACTATGGCCAGCTGACCGCACTGGACGGCGCGGCGATGCCATCCGGCATGTTCATGGCACCGGCCATACCGGACGAAAGTGTCGGAGACATGCTGAAGGCCGACAGTTTCCTGACCAAAGGCGGACTGCGCGGCCCCCAGGAAACCGTCCTCAAACCCGGACAGTATCGCCTCAACCGCTATCTGTTTGATGTGCGTCTCGACGAAAACACCGACGCAACCATCATTCCGGCCGGCCATGTCGGTGTCGTGAAATCCAATGTCAGCCAGCCGGGCATCAACTGTGTCGAAGAGGAGGTCTCCGCTTCGGCGGTGTCCCGCGAGGCTCTGACGGTGCCCCTCGTGCCTCGCGGTTGCGTCGGCATCTGGAAGGAGCCCCTGTTTCCGGGCGCCTACTATCTCAACAGACAGGCCTATGAAGTCACCCTCGTCGACACGCGCGTCCAGACCTGGGAATACAAGGGCGGCTACACCAAGCGCATCATCGATCTCTCCGTCGACCAGCAGGGCAACATCCAGCAGAACGAACGCGCGGAACAGGAACAGATCCCCGGTGACGCCGCCGACCGCGCGGTCTTCGTCAAGGTCGAGGGCTGGGACATCCCCCTGGAATTGCGCGCCCTGGTGCAGGTTGATCCTGACAACGCCCCGGTCGTGGTCGGCTCTGTCGGCGGTCTCGATGAAATCGAGAACCGCATTCTGACCCCTGCAATCCGTTCCATCGTGCGCAATGTCGCCGGCGCCTCGATCCGGGTTCCGGACAAGAATCCGGACGGCACGGTGAAACAGCCGCCAAGCTTCACGGTGCGCCCGACACGGGTGCTCGATCTCATCGAAAACCGGGATGCGCTCGAACAGACCATCGAGCAGCAGATCAAGGTGGAGGGCAACAAGGCTGGAGTCGATATTCGCGAAATCCGACTGGGAGAACCTGCCATCCCGCCCGAACTTCTGGTCTCGCGCCTGCGCGTTCAGCTCGCCGATCAGCTGTCGACCGCCTATGAGCGGGAAACAGACGCACAGCAAAAACGCATTGAAACCGAGCAGGCCAGGTCGACGGCGGACGAGCAGCCACGGCTCGTGGAAGCCCAGATCGCCGTGCAGGTGGCCAATCAGCGCGAGCAGGAACGTGCCGCGCTCGGCCGTGCGGAACGCCAGTATCTGGAAGAACTTGCCCGCGGTCAGCGCGCCCAGGTCGATGTTCTCGGTCAGGACCGTGTGGCTCTGCTGCAAGCGCTTGAAAAACTGCTGACCTCACTGGAGCGCAAACCGGAACTGGTCGGGCTGGTCGGCAAGCTCGTGCCCAACACCGTTGTCGGCGGTGACAGCGGGTTTGCCGGCGCTGCGGCGCTGTTGGGCGCCAGTCTTGGCCAGTCACAGCAGCCTGCAGCTCCGCGCACCCCGGCCGGGCAATAGGCGGTCTATTATCGTCGGGACGGGACCTCTCCCTCCCGACGCTGCATTGAAAAGCACAGGTTTTCCTGCACCGGGGCCTGCCAGTCGGCGATCAGGAGGCAATGATCTTTCGAGGGTCAGGAATGGGTCCCGTAATAATCTTGCGAGATCTGTTCGACAAAACCTTCATCGACGAGCTCCTTGACCACCTTGTTGAGGAGATCAAGTTTCTCGGCCCAATCGGATTTTTTCGAGACACCAAGGTAAAGGTCGACGGAATTGCCGGGAACGTACGGCGTCTTCTCGATCTTTCCGGCAAAGCCCTGTTCCTTGATGAAATAGTCGACCTGGCAGTCGGTTCCGATCATGACACCGAAGCGGCGGCGCATCAGCATCTCGATCAGGATCTGCTCCTGGGCAACACCCACCTTGTCGAGGGACTCGTCATTGTCGAACCGGTCGAAATAGGCGGAGTGCAGCACATAGCCGACCTGATGGTCCGCCAGGTCCTCATAGGTCTGAATTTTATCCGCAAGGCCCGCAATCGTATAGAACGCGGTTGAACACTTGAAATAGGGCGTGTCGGTATAGGCGATGTATTCGGCGCGTTCATCCCTGTAGGCCAGGCCTGTCATCACATCGACTGAGCCGGACTGCATCGATGTCAGACCGCGTCCCCAGGGCATCTTGGAAACGGTCAACTCCGCACCGGCGCGGCGAGCAACTTCATCGATGAAATCGAGATCAAGTCCCACAAGGCCATGTTCGGTCGAAATCCGGAAGGGTGGCCAGTCGTCTGTGGCCATGACCATATTGTCAGCGCGCGCGGGGAGCAGAGCTGCTGCGAACACCGCAAGAACAAGAAGCAACCTGATAGAGGATACAAGCAAATCAACAACCTCCGGTTACATTTTTATTTGTTGTTTTCTCTGATTTGGAGGATAGCAGCAACAACAGACCCAAAACATTGTAACTTTTGACCGGAACACCAAGAAGTTACCTAAGTATTTCGAGCCTCACTGCTTTTCTGCATTCAACGCTGGACTGACGCTTCCCATCATGGCGGTTATCTCGGCATCAATCAGGGCCTGCAACTCTCCTGTTTCGCGCATATGTCTCAGTACCCGTGTCAGTTTCGGGACGAGGTGGGCGTGCTTTTCATGAAGGAAGTGATAGAGGTTCTCCCTCTCCAGGGGCGGATCGAGCTCTTCAATTCCCTTCAAGCCCAACTGCTTTGCTGCGATACGGCCTGCAACGGACGCGCTGACAACCGCCTCCAGATGACCGGCGGCAAGCATTCCGAACAACTCGGTGTTGGACCCCGCCTTCCAGACGTCGTCAAAACCTTGCGTGAGCTGGGCAAGTTTTACGGCTCCCGCCAGATGACCAATCCGGAGCGTGGACAGATCCAGGACGGCTACTTCTGATACATCCGACTGGTTGACGAAGACCGTAATCGCAAATTCGATCAGGGGCACGTCGACCCGCAGAAGCGTCGGATGCAGGTCGCCAATAAGCTTGAAGCGGACAACTTCACCATCCAGAACACCTGCCGAGGACTGAAGCAGGCCACGCTTGCCGGAGGTTTTGTAAATGTCGGCCTCAATGCCAAGGCGTCCATAAGCCTCTTTTAAGATGACAGCGCCTATTCGCCCGTTTGGCGTGTTTTCAATCGTTGCAAAAACAAGCCGTTCCTGCGCCTGTGCCATCATTGAGGAGGCGAGAAGGAAGACGACGACAAAAAAGGGTCCGAGACGCCAGAGCAACACTATCCCCTCGAGCACACAGGCTATGTCCGGCTTCCAACGGTTGCTTCGCGGAGAAACTAGCTGTCATGTCCCGGGCTTTGCCTTGACCGCTCCTTTGAGCGGCCTCTTTGCACGCTGAAAACAAAGATAAATGAAATTGTTTACAAAAGGGAAAAACGCAATCTATTGACAAACATTACGTAAAGAAAGGAAAATTAATAGTTTAATCTACCATAAATTCAATTCTGAATTGCACAAAGTTACGCTTCTTCGAAGGTAATCGAAATACGAGGGCACGCCTGGCGTCTGCATAGCAGCTATCCGATGGCAACCTTGCTGCGTTGCAAAAAATCAACTAAAAGGTCGCAGCTTGATTTTGGTCAAGGAGTCAGACGCGGGCAGATCTGGCACCGGCCTTCTAAACCACACGAATTAACTGGAGCAGCTCGTGTCAGCACGCGCGGAAGGCCTTGCGCCTGTCAAACCTGTAAAAATGGATGCCATGCGCATCAAGACCGAGCTTCTTGCCGGTCTGACCGTGGCCCTTGCGCTTGTGCCGGAGGCGGTTGCCTTCGCCTTTGTCGCGGGTGTCAATCCGCTTGTCGGCCTTTACGCAGCGTTCTTTGTCGGTCTCATCACCGCCTGCATCGGTGGCCGTCCGGGCATGATCTCCGGCGCGACCGGCGCCCTCGCCGTGGTGATGGTGTCCCTGGTCGCCCAGCACGGGGTTGAATACCTGTTTGCGACGGTTGTCCTGATGGGCGTGATCCAGATCGCTGTCGGCCTGCTCCGGTGGGGCAAGTTCATCCGCATGGTGCCGCATCCGGTCATGCTTGGTTTCGTGAATGGTCTGGCCATCGTGATTTTCCTGGCCCAGCTCGGCCAGTTCAAGGTGCCGGACGGCGCCGGAGGTCTGGCCTGGATGACCGGATCCCAGCTTTACCTGATGCTCGGCCTGATCGCCCTGACCATGGCCGTGATCTGGTTCCTGCCACGGTTCACCAAGGCCTTCCCGGCCCCCCTGGCCGGCATCCTGGTCGTGACCGGCCTTGTTCTCGGCTTCGACCTCGACACGCGATCGGTGGGCGACCTCGCCTCCATCGCCGGTGGCCTGCCCGAGTTTCATATTCCGATGGTGCCCCTGACCTGGGAAACGCTCCAGATCATCTTCCCTTATGCGGTCATCCTGTCCGCGATCGGCCTGATTGAATCCCTGCTGACGCTGAACCTTGTTGCTGACCTGACCAACACCAAGGGCGGCGCGTCCAAGGAATGTGTTGCCCAGGGCACTGCCAATATCGTCACCGGCTTCTTCGGTGGCATGGGCGGCTGCGCCATGATCGGCCAGTCGATGATCAACGTGAAATCTGGTGCCCGCACCCGCATCTCCGGCATCGCGGCCGCGCTCTTCCTGTTGTCCTTTATCGTGATCGCCTCGCCGCTGATCGAGCAGATCCCCGTTGCAGCGCTCGTCGGTGTCATGTTCATGGTGGTGATCGGCACCTTTGCCTGGGCCAGCCTGAAGATCGTGCACAAGATCCCGCTCACCGATGCGCTGGTCATGGTCGTGGTCACCTGTGTGACCGTCTATGCCGACCTGGCTGTCGCCGTGGTTGTCGGCGTCATCATCTCGGCGCTCGCCTATGCCTGGAATGCCGCCAGCCGCATCGACGCGCGTATCGGCACCAGCAAGGAAGGCTGGAAGGTCTATCGCCTCAGCGGCCCGCTGTTCTTCGGCTCCACCACCGGCTTTGTCGATCTGTTCGATCCGCAGAAAGACCCGGAAGACGTGGTCGTCGACTTCATCGACAGCCGGGTGGTCGATCACTCGGGCCTGGAAGCGATCGATGCCCTGGCGTCCAAATACGAAGCCGCCGGCAAGCGTCTGCATCTGCGGCACCTGTCGCCTGACTGTCAGAAACTGCTGCACAAGGCCGGTAATCTTGTGGAGGTCTCCGTTCTGGAAGACCCCGACTACGAAATCGCCGTTGATTACGGTCACACGTTCGATCCGCAGGAAAAGACGTCCTAGGCCTGACCACCGACTTGAAAACCGGAAAAGCCCGAGCGGTCAGCCGCTCGGGCTTTTGTTTGAGGCATGTCCACGGTCCCGCATTGCCCTGACCGCCGGAATTTGGAACAGATACACAATGTGAAATCCACCGATCCTGATCCGGGTTGCCATTGTGTCTCGACAAACGAAACTCTTCATCACGCCGACACTTGCCACCGTCATCGGAACATTTGTTCTGATCACGGCAGCCGCCATTCTGCTGATACAGGCCTTTACCTCTTCGACTGTCGTGCGCCAGCTCGGGGGAGAAATTGTCGACATTGGTATGGATTCGGCCGAGATCGCTTTTGTCGAGCAGCTTCACGCGGTCACCGAGGCCTCCGAATACACGGCCCTTTCCTGGGAAGCCGGTGAGCTGCCCTTCGACGACCCAGACCTGCTGGTGACCTATCTTTTTGGTGTGCTGGCACCGGTCCAGCAGGTTTCCTTTCTGGTGATGGTCGACGACCAGGATTTGGGCGTGGATGTTGACCGAGGAGATGCCGACGGAAAACTGCTCGGCGGTGATGTCGATCTTGCAAAAGACATTCCCGAACTCATCAAGCTGACTGACCAGGCCAGACAAGACAAAGAGCCGTTCTGGAGCGCTCCGCTTTACATGAAGGAGCGCAAACACACCTATTTCGTCTATGTCCGGCCACTCTATGAGGACACAACATATCGCGGCAGCCTGATGGTTGGCATGTCTCTGGACAGGATGTCCGAAATCACCTGGTACATCTCCACCGACGACATCAATGTCTTTCTGATGAAGGAAGACTCCCATGACATCATCGCTCACCCGACGCTCGATCAGGCTTTCGACTCCTTGAGCGAATCCATGCCGCTGTTTCCGGTCAAGCACGTGCCGGATGCCTTTCTCGCCAGGTTCGAACAGATGCCGAAACTGGACAATGCCTCCTTCGATCTTGGCGAGGATCTCGATCTTCATGTCGGTCATACCGAAGACGGTCAGAAGCGGTTTGTCGTTCTGGAACAGAAGAACGAGAACCTGCTGGGGTTGCCAGCGCGGATCGGCGTGCATTTCCCGGCCGAATTCCTGGACCAACCGTTGCAGCAGGTCCTGTTTGCCGTCCTGGTAGGGACCGGACTGCTGTTCATCTCGCTGATCGGCGCCGTTCTACTGGCTCAGCGGATTGCACGGCCGGTCCAGCGTGCCTCAAGCGCTGCCAAGGAGGTCGCCAACCTGAACCTTGCCGCTGTCCCGCCGCTCCCTTCCAGCGTGATCCGGGAACTGGACGACCTGTCGAAAGGCTTCAATGCCATGGTCGGCGGGCTGACGGCGTTCAACCGATATGTGCCCACAACTCTTGTGCAGAAGCTCTTGAGCGAGGGCCGTGCCGACGCCCCGCCGGAAGAGCGCGAGGTGGCGGTGCTCTTTACCGATATTGCCGGTTTCACGTCCGCTTCTGAAGGCATGTCGGCGACCGAGACGGCCGCCTTCGTCAACCACCATCTGTCGCTGCTAGGTGCCGAGATCACAAGGGAAGGCGGCACCATCGACAAATATATCGGCGACAGCGTCATGGCCTTCTGGGGCGCTCCGGAACGGCTGGAAAATGCGGCGGCCCCGGCGGCCAGGGCGGCACTTGCCATGGCCCGCGCCGTCATGACCGACAACCAGGCCCGTATCGAACGCGGTGAACTGCCCGTTCGCTTCCGCATCGGGCTTCATATGGGGCCGCTTGTTGTCGGCGACATCGGCGCGCCTGAGCGCGTCAACTACACCGTGATCGGCGACACGGTGAATGCCGCCTCGCGCCTGGAAAGCCTGGGCAAGGAAATCGATGCAACTGCCGAAGTCGTGATCCTGGCCTCCGAGGAGATCGCTAGGAAACTGGGAGAAGACCTCGCACAGCAGCCAATCGGGCCGCAAAAGGTCAAGGGAAAAGCCGAACCGCTCAACGTCGTCCGGCTACTCGTTTGATCCCCGCAAGTTCCATCAGGTCTCTGTGCAGGGCGCTGTCGGCGAGGCTGATTGATCGATGCCTGCAGACCCTGGTCCGGCTTCTTTAATGAAGCAGAGCAAGCACAAGATAGCTTGCCAAGCCATAAAGGCTCAGGAGCCCGAGGCTCATGAATGCACCGCGCATCCCGGACCTACCCGAGAGATACGCATAGGAATAACCGAGCCGGGCCAATCCGAATCCGCCGATCCAGGCAACGACTGCCGGGAATGACGGCGTCACGAAAGCCATCAGCCCGGCCAGGAACACAAAATAGACGGCGTTCTCGGTGGTGTTGCGATGGGCGTTCTGACACCGCCCGACTTCCGCTATCCCTTCCGCCGACGCTTTGGCGCTCTCCTTCCGGGCTGCCTGCCATTCCTCGGGCGTCGCATACAAATCGTACCGGCTTCTGGTCAGCTCGGTCTGCGTCATCAGCCAGGAATGGTTGACCAGCAGCAAAACGGCTGACGCCGCCAAAACCGCTACAACCTCCTGCGATGGCAACGCCATGGCGAGCGGAGCAATACCGAGCAGAAACACGTTCGCGGCAAGGGCGATCAGCGTCAGTGCAAAGGGATAGACAATGACGACAAGACGCAGCCGCCGCTTGCGCTCTACTTGCTCAATATTTGGAGCGGGACGTCCCTCCTGAACCTGCAACATCTGAAAAATTCCTCCGAATAACACGCACAAGATAAGGGCTTTTGGGCCTGAAACCAGACAGAATCGGCTCGATGAACACTTCCTGAATGCAACATTCAGCGTCGGTTCCGCGCATGCCGGTTAGCGTCCACCTGTCTTCAAAACAACGGCACAGCCGACCCGACAGGAGTTCGTTCAAATGTTTCGCAAGCTGATCATTACCACCGCCACTGCCCTGACCTTCTCCGCCGCCGCCCTGCCCGCAAGCGCCAACGGCATCAATATCGAGCAATTCGGTTTTGGCCATGTCACCGGCGGAACCCAGAACGGCTTCGACAACCTGATCGGCATCTTCCAGGACGGCCATCACAATGAAGGTCTCAGCCGACAGTTCGGCAACGGCAACACGGCCGCTATCGGCCAGACCGGCGCTCACCATTTCGCGGACACCTGGCAAAACGGCTTCGGCAATTCCGCAGGTGTCGGCCAGTTCGGAACCGATCACAATGCAATCATGACCCAGGACGGCAACGGCAACATCGCCGCCGGTGTCCAGGTCGGACATGGCTGCGACGCCTCTGTGAACCAGGCCGGCTCCGGCAACGTTGCCGCATTCGTCCAGACCTGCCCGTAAGCCGGGTCTTCCCTGACCCTTCCCGCATTATCGGTGGCCACTCCATGGCCACCGAAGCGACCCTGAGGAGCCCCTCTCATGCGCAACTTTGCAAAAATCGGATTTCTGGCTGTGGTCGCCGCGACGGCGGCCGCCTGTCAGGCGGTGTCCGGATCGAACGCCCAGGAAACGGACTATCAGTCCGCCTGCACCATTGAAACGCTTTCAACATCAGGCGCGACGGTCCTGACCGGCATCGCCAGAGGCGTTCAAGGCGAGACAGGTCTGTACAGGCTGACGCTCAAGGGCGGCGATGGCCGCAACAGCACCAGCACTAGCCAGGGCGGCGCCTTTGCCATCGGATCGAGCGGTGAAGCAAAAACCGGCACCATTCGCCTTGCCAGCTCCGGCGTCTACGACGCAGACCTGCAGATCTCGCTCGCCGGCAAGACACATTCCTGCAGCAAACGCATTGGCAACAACATCTAACTGAACGCGATCCAGGAGCTTCTTCAATGACTTACAAGATCAAATCCCTGTCCGCCGCAGCCGTGATCATGAGCGGCCTGTCCACCTCGCCTGCCCTTGCCGGTGGATCTTTTTCCTTCACGTTGAATCCTCAAAACCACGAGCAGCAGCAATTGATGCGCGCTGGCCTGATCGCCGCCGGCATTGCCAACGAGATGAGCAAACAGGGCGGAATCAAGCAGAACGGTTTCGGCAACGCGGCAGGCATCCTGCAAAACGGTTTCGGCAATCACGGCATTCTTGTCCAGGACGGCAACGGTCATAACGGCACCATTCAGCAGCATGGCAACAATCATGCCTATGGCCTGTTTCAGTTCGGCAAGAACACAAACGGCCATGTGGTGCAAAACGGCTACGGCCAGACCGGAACAACGTTCCAGTTCGGCTGGTAATCAGGTGGCACCATTGCCCCGCCCCACTGCCTTCCGCGCCCCAACGGGTGCCGCCAATTGCCTGACAGCAATCCGGCACCCGGCAAATAGGGCAACAAAAAGATTTGTTTGCGGACCTCTGGCATGTGTATCAATCAATCCCCATCTGCTCCTTCAGCGTTGATTGCTCCTGAACAATATCAATGAACTGACGGCGTCCGGCAGCCCCTTCTGCCCGGAGCACTGAGAGCGGAATATGCAACACTTCGACAAAGTCTGGACCTTTCTGTCCACCTACCACATCGCCGACGCGGGACTGCTGCTGCTGATCACGGGCCTGTTCTGCGCCACCGTTTATGCCTATCTGCGTGTCTCCGGCTTCTTCCAGTCCAGACGCCGCCGGGGTTTCTTTTCCGGGGATGGAATGGCCTTCGCATTGGCGGGCGCCCTGTTCCTGGCTTTCACCGGCAGTTTTCTGGAAATCTTCGCGTTGTCTTTCCGTTTGCCATTCGGTGCCTACCCCGACCTTCTGATCGGTCTGGGGGCCGTTGCCGCCGCCGTGGTCCTGGCGCGGCTGCTGGCACTGAAGGTCGCGAACCGGAAGCTTCAAAAGGCGGTCTCCGACCAACAGCCCACCTGACACGAATGAAACTGCGGGGCGCAAGCCCCTCAGCCCGGGACAGCCGGGACGGCGCGCCGCAAATCAGGCTCGTCATGGATGAAGGTAACGTTGAGCGTAACCCGGATTTCAACAGACGGGGCCCCGGCCGTGCCGGTCACCTTTGCCACGGTCTCCCTGCTCTCCTCATCGAGACGCACCTCTAACGGCTCGAGCTTGTCAGCCAGGACCTGAAGTCCTTTGACGGGAAGTTCAAGCTTGAAAACCGTTGCGATGTTGGACAGCAACGTGTGACCTTCGACCCAACCACCTGAGTGCAAAACAGCGTCATTCACCTCGGTCATCACCTGGTGTCGATCTTTCCGGGTCACCCCCGAAAGCATGATGATCCTGTTCCTCAAACGCCCTGTTCCAAAATCTTTGCCGGAGAGCATTCCGATCTGGCGGATTGCCCCTCTATCCTGCCCAACGGGGGAGACACCGCCCATTGGGGCGGTGTCTTCAAAAACCTATCTTTGGGCGAGACGTCGCTGTCAGACTTATCGCACAAGGATGTTGCGGAACTGCCAGGGGTCCTTGGTATCAATGTCTTCCGGATAAAAACCCGGCCGGCCTTCCAGCGGTGTCCAGTCGGTATAATACCCCTTGACCGGACCGAGATAGGGCCGCTGGATTTCCAGGCAGCGCTTGTAGTCCATCTCGTCGGTTTCAACGATGCCGGCTTCCGGATTCTCCAGCGCCCAGACCATGCCGGCGATGACGGCGGAGGTCACCTGCAGGCCGGTGGCGTTCTGGTAAGGCGCCAGCTTGCGTGTCTCTTCAACCGAGAGCTGGGATCCATACCAATAGGCATTTTTCTTGTGGCCGTAGAGCAGGACGCCGAGCTCGTCGATGCCATCCTGAAGTTCATTTTCGTCCAGAACATGAAGCTTCTGCTGGATCTTGCCAGCCGACCCGAACAGTTCGTGCAGCGACAGAACCGCGACGTTGGCGGGGTGATAGGCATAGTGACAGGTCGGACGATAGCTGACCTTCTTGCCCTCGCCGACGGTGAAATAGTCGGCGATGGAAATCGCTTCATTGTGGGTTACCAGGTAGCCGTACTGGGCACCCGGTGTCGGGCACCAGGTTCTGACGCGCGTATTGGCGCCCGGCTGTTCCAGGTAGATGGCTGCCTTGCAGCCCTTCTTGTGTTTCCTGGCGTTGGACGGTTTCCAGGTTTCATGGGTCCCCCAGCCGAGTTCCGCCGGCTGAAAGCCTTCTGACAGAAAGCCTTCCACGGACCAGGTGTTCCAGAATTCACCGGCCGGTTTCGGTTCCTTGGCTCGCTGGGTGTCGCGCTCCGCAATGTGGATTCCCTTGACGCCGACCTTCTTCATCAGCTTGCCCCAGTCCTTGCGGGACTTGGGCTCCTTGAACTTGACGCCCGTCTCCGTGGCAATGTCGACCAGGGCCTGTTTCACGAACCAGGAGACCATGCCCGGATTGGCGCCGCAGCAGGACACGGCTGTTGTACCGCCCGGTTTCCTGGCTTTTTCCTTGCGCACGGTTTCGCGCAAGGCATAGTTCGTCCGGTCCGCCGCAGAAGCGGTCTCGTCGAAATAAAAACCAAGCCACGGTTCGACGACGGTGTCGATATAAAGTACGCCGAGCTTGCGGCAGAGCTTCATCAGATCGAGCGACGACGTATCGACCGACAGGTTGACAACAAACCCTTGCCCCTCTCCTTCGGTCAGGAGCGGTGTCAGGATGTCCTTGTAATTGTCCGGCGTCAGCGCAACCTTTTGGAACGCGTAGCCACGGTCCGTGACCAGCTTTGCGTCCGTGTCGACCGGGTCGATCACGGTGAAGCGGGAGGCGTCGAAATTGAAGTGCCGTTCGATCAGCGGCAACGTGCCCTTGCCGATGGAGCCCAGACCGATCATCACCACCGGACCGGTGATGGTGCCGTGAATCGTCCCTTTCGCAGGTCCCGCTTTGGCTGCGGGCTTTCTGGCAGGTGCTTTTGCAGCTGTAGCCGGCTTTGCCACCGTTGACTTGGCCGACGGTTTCGCAGCAGCAGGTTTCTGCGTCGCCGGCTTCTTGGCGGCCGCTGCCGTCTTTGGGGCTGCCGGCGCCTTGGCGGCCGGCTTTGCGGTTGCCTTGACAGTGGCCGGTTTCCGGGTGGCTGCAGGTTTTCTGGCGGTCGTTTTCATGGGCGCAGCCGCTTTTGTCGCGGCGGGCTTGCTCGCTGCCTGTTTCGCAGCAGGCGTTTTCGGCGTGGCCGGTTTCCGGGCAGCTGCATTTGTCTTTGTTGCGGCCGGTACCTTGGCGGCTGCCCTTGACGTGGCTGTCTTGGTGGTGGCCGCCTTGGTGGTGGCCGCCTTGCGGGTTGTGGCTGGTTTCTTGGCCGCCGCCGTTTCTGACGCTGCCGGTGCCTTTGCGGTCGCAGTCTTTGCCGCCGCAGGCGGTTTTGCGGCGGTCTTCGTGGCAGCTGCCTTGGTGGCAGCCGGTTTCCGGGCAGCGTTTGACTTGGTGGCTGCAGTCGTTTTGGCTGCGGCTGGCTTTGCAGCTGCCGGCGGTCTGACCGCAGACGACGTTTTCGTGGATTTGCTTGAAGCGGCCCTGGCGGCCGGTTTCGCCGCGGTCTTCGCTGCCGCAGACGGTTTGGCGGCTGTCTTGCGTGACGTGGAGCTGGCCGATTTGGCAGCGGCTGGCTTGCCCGTTGCCGCCTTCGTCGCCGGTTTACGCGCCGTAGCCGGTTTCCGAGCTGGTTTCTTTGGCACGCCGCCGTTGCTGTCGTCGGTCATTCTCAAGCTCCAATCTTGTCCATGATCGCCGCCCCCTCTCCTGGAGCTGGGTCCGGCCCGCTGGGAATCCCTTCATTCACCAAAGCGCACTTAATGCGCCTTTTCTAAGGTGTGACCGGTTTCTGCTGAAATTTCAAGTCTTGCGTCCGCTTTTCCTGGTCAGGACGATCAACAGACTTTTGCCTGTTTGTACTTCTCAGCAAACAAAGTCAGTCAGGAAAACGTAAGAGATGGCGGCGAAGAAATCACAGCCTTCCGTCGGGACTGCAAGTCAAGCAAGCTTTGATACCGGATAAAGATCTTGGGTCGCTGCAGTCGGTCCTGCAAGGTCTGCAAGCCCGGCAGCTGACAGCGGACCGTTCAGGCCAGCCAGATGTCCAGCCGCAAATTCAAGGCCAAGAAACCGCTCCCGGGAAACCGGACCCGGCAAACTAGCCTCGTCCAGCCGCCCCGCCTCGAACCCGAAACGCGTGTAATAAGGCAGATCGCCGACCAGGATCACCGATCCGTGGCCATGGAGTGCGCACTGGTTGAGCGCATGACGCATCAACCGGTCTCCCACCTTGCTTCCCCGGCAGGCCGGGTCGACGGCAAGAGGTCCGAGCAACAGACATAGTTTGCCGTTGCGGTCCGCCACAGACCAGAGCCTTACCGTGCCGACCAGCCTGCCAGATTCGTCCAACGCTGAAAATGCGAACACGGGCAGACGGCCCTCACGCAAGCGCTCCGAAGTTTTTGTGAACCGCTCGTCGCCGAAACAAAGGTCGAGCAGCGCTTCGCGGGCGCCGGCGTGAGCCGGCACCTCCTCGACAATGTCGATCATGGCAGGAGGCCTCAGATGACGTGGGATGCCAGCGGCGCGAAACCGTTGAAGCCAACCGTGGAATAGGTGGTCGTGTAAGCCCCGCAGGCTTCAATCAGCACCTTGTCACCGATGGAAAGGCTAACCGGCAAATGGTAGGGCGTCTTTTCGTAGAGCACGTCGACACTGTCGCAGGTCGGGCCGGCCAGCACGCAAGGTTCGGTCCGGTCGCCGTCGCGGGCAGTCCGGATCGGGTAGCGGATCGCCTCGTCCATGGTTTCGGCCAGGCCGTTGAACATGCCGATGTCGAGATAGACCCAGCGGGTTTCATCCTGTTCGGATTTCCGCGAGATCAGCACCACTTCGGCCTCGATCATACCGGCATTGCCGACCATGCCGCGGCCCGGCTCGATGATGGTCGACGGCAGCTGGTTGCCGAAATGCTTGGTCAGCGCATGGAAGATCGCTTCGCCATAGCTCGGCACACCCGGAATGTCTTTCAGGTAACGGGTCGGGAAGCCCCCACCCATATTCACCATCTTCAGCTCGATGCCGCGCTGCGCCATTTCCTTGAAGACCCCTGCCGCCATGGCGAGAGCGAAATCCCAGGCTGAGAGGTTGGCTTGCTGGGAGCCGACATGGAAGGAGACGCCATAGGCGACGAGGCCGAGACGGTGCGCGTGCTCAAGGACGTCGGGCGCCATGTCCGGGTCACAGCCGAATTTGCGGGAAAGCGGCCATTCGGCGCCGGCACCGTCACACAGGACCCGGCAGAAGACTTTGGATCCCGGAGCGACGCGGGCGATCTTTTCGACTTCTTCAACACAGTCGACGGCAAAGAGGTGGATGCCATGCTGATAGGCGCGCGCAATGTCCTTCTCCTTCTTGATGGTGTTGCCGTAGGAAATGCGGTCGGCGGTGGCACCGGTGGCCAGCACCATTTCGATCTCGCCAACGGAGGCGCAGTCGAAAGAGGACCCCAGGCTTTCCAGGAGCGACAGGATTTCCGGTGCCGGGTTGGCCTTCACGGCGTAGTAGATGGACGTGTCCGGGAGGGACCTGGCAAAGGCTTCGAAGTTCTCGCGCACAATGTCGAGATCGACCACAACACAAGGGCCATCGTCGTCCCGTCGGCGGAGGAAGTCGCGGATACGGTCGCTCATGGGGAATTCCCCTTTCTCAAATCAATCTGCAAACGCGCATCAAGTCGGTTGGCGCGCAGCAAGTCACGTCGCAGGGTGCTGCGGAACGCACCGGGCCTCCCCCGGGATGGAACCGGAGGCCGGGTTGACCGCAGCGACGGTTGGGCCTTGCAGCTGGGACCAGCGCAAAACTTTCCCGCGTCGGGAATGCCGTTGATTGGATCGGAGAGACCGAGCCGCACGTCGGGCAAGGATGTAACAAGTGCCTCTTCAGTGACCCCGGAGGTTGGAAACCCCGGCCGAGACTAAAAAAGCCCTCTTACGTCGTTGCTTTAAGCCGTCCGGACCTGCAGCCCGCCCCTTGGCGGTTGAATTGGCTGCTGCCCCTTAAGAGATGCCTTGTGAGACACCCCATGAACGACCACGGGCACGTGCGAATTTGGGCAGCGCGTGTATGCGCCCGTTTGTCCGATGGCGCAAGGAGAAAATCTTCGTTTCAGATATTTTTTTTCCGCTGGTTAATCGGCCCGCTCAAACACTAGCCAAACGTTTTGAAGGCCGCGGTGACATGATCCGCAAATGCCTTCACGCGTCGCGGCGCAGCCTTGCCGGGTGGAAAGAGCAACTGCAAAGGCGCAGTCGACATTTCAAATTCGGTCAGCAGCTCGCACAGACGTCCACTGCGCAGATCCTCCCGAATATCGAATTCGGATTTCAGCATCACGCCGCGGCCTTCCAGTCCCCATTGGCGCACCAGCGCGCCGTCATTGGCAACGAGAAAACCGGGCACCGTCACGGCCTGCCTTGAGGCGCCCGATCCAAACACCCACAGATTGTCGATGTTCTGGCCGAACCGCATGATCAGACACCGGTGACTTTTCAGATCTTCCGGTGTGGTCGGGGCTCCGAACCTGTCGAGATAAACCGGTGCTGCACAGACGATGCGCCGCTTGGCGGGCAGTGCCCGCACCCGGAGCGAGCTGTCTCCGATCGCCCCGAAGCGCACCGCAAGGTCGAGGCCGGAGCCAACGATGTCCACATAACCGTCTGACAAGGTAAGGTCGATCGAGATGCCCGGATGTTGCTCCTGAAACGAACGGATGGCTTCGGAGATAATGGTCCGGCCGAGATCATTAGGTGCGCTCAGGCGGATCTGGCCTGATAGTGTCCGGGCACCGAAACGAATCCTGTTTTCAAGATCCGAAACCTCCTCCAGCACGGGTTTGGCGCCTTCAACCAGCATGCGCCCTTCTTCGGTAAGACTGATGGAACGTGTCGTCCGATTCAACAAGGTGACGCCATAATGACCTTCCAGCGCAGCAAGCCGTTCTGAAACGGTCGTCGGGGACACCCCGATCTCCCGACCAGCGGCAGCCAGGCTGCCTTTTTCCACGATCAGCAGGAAGAGTGAGATGTTGTCGAGCAGCATTATACGGAAATTCCGGATTAACAATCCGATTTCTGACCGTTTATCCGACAATGTCAAGCGGCTACTCAATGAACATCAATGTTCAGACACCAAGGAGACAGGCCATGACCAAACTGACCATCGTTGCCAATATCAAAGCACATCCGGACAAGATCGACCTTGTCAAAGCCGAACTGCACAAACTGATCGACATCACACGTGCGGAACCCGGATGTCTCAATTACGACCTGCACCAGGACAATGAAAATCCGGCACATTTCATGTTCTACGAAAACTGGGAAAGCCGCGAGCTTTGGCAGACCCACATGAATGCTCCGCACCTTGCGGCCTACATGACTGCAACAGAGGGCGCCGTAGCCGATTTCACCTTGAACGAGATGACCGTGATCGGCTGAACCGGCAATCACTGAAACGAGATTTGTTGAAAATTCTCGTCGAAACTCTTTACGGTCAGGCCTCACCAATTTGATCGAAATGGCGCGACAATCGGCAACAAGCTGCAAGGAAAAGCAGGCTTGCGGCAGTTGATCAAACTCGTTTGTGAACTCTTGCGACATAAGGTGAATTTGAGAGGCGAAGTCGTTGCAAATCTTGGGAAGTCGGACGGTTCCCGCAGTATTGCGCCTCGTCTCCGAGCAAATTTGTCCCTATCATTTCACTCAAACTAATGGGTCCTGACCCTAAGCACTGGGAAGCCGGCGCGCCGGCTTCTATTGTTCGATGAAACGCATCAGCGAAAAGAGGTTCCAATGGCTGCCCTAAACCCTCCGGTCTGCGATTTCGACTGGCAGGCACCCCATTTCCAGTTGCCCGCAACAGATGGCGGTCTGCACAGTCTTGACAGTGTCCGGGGTGAGAACGGCACGCTGGTGATGTTCATCTGCAACCACTGCCCGTTCGTGCTGGCCATTCTCGACAAGATCGTTCGTGATGCGGATGAACTGAAGCAACACGGCATCGGTGTGGCCGCGATCTGCTCCAACGATCCGGTCGCCTACCCGGCGGACAATTTCGAGAACATGCAGAAGATGGCCCTGGAGCGCAGCTTTTCCTTCCCCTATCTGCACGATGCCGATCAGAGAATTGCAAAGGCCTATGGCGCCGTCTGCACGCCGGACTTTTTCGGGCTCAATAGCGATCACGGCCTGCAGTATCGTGGCCGTCTGGACGCAACCCGCATGGGGGCTTCCTCCCCGGACCTGCGTCGCGAGCTTTTTGAGGCGATGAAGCAGATTGCCGAAACGGGCAAGGGCCCGGCCGAGCAGGTCCCCTCCATCGGCTGCTCGATCAAATGGAAGGCAGCCTGATGCAGATCGGCAAACTGGACCATGTCAACCTGCGCACGACGCAACTCGACGCGATGATCGCCTGGTACGGTGACATCCTGGGCATGAAGCCCGGTCCGCGTCCGGATTTTCCCTTTCCAGGTGCCTGGCTCTATGCTGGCGACGCGGCCGCCATTCACCTGGTCGGCATCGACGGCGGCCCGGCCGTCGGGTCGGAAGAGCGGCTGAAGCTGGAGCATTTTGCCTTCACCGCGACGGGCGCCGAAGCCTTCGAAGCCCGGCTCAAGGAGCGTGGCGAGACCTACCGCCGCTCCGTCCAGCCCGGGTTCGGCAGGGTCTCGATCAATGTCTGGGACCCGGATGGAAACCACATCCATATCGACTTCGCACCGGAAGAGTGACGAGCAGGTTCGAACGGCAGCTGACATTTTCAATTCGGCACTTACGCGAACCACCGGTGTCACCCCGGACAAGCGAAGCGCAGATCCGGGGCCCACTCGCCGCAAAGCTTGCTGAAACTGATCGAAACTCTTCCAACACGTGCTGCAAAACAGCAGCGCTCTGGAAATGAGTAGGCCCCGGGTCTCGCTTTGCTCACCCGGGGTGACACCGGTGGGTAGCAACGCGGGATACGGAGCGACGGGTCCCAGGATCTGGGCCTTAACTCGTTCAAAACGTCTCGAACGAGATCCTGTCCTCCGGCACGCCATGCCGCTGCAGGTCTGCGGTCACTTCAGCCAGAAATCCGGCCGGACCACACAACAGGTAGCGCGCATCGGGCTGGCTAACGAGGTCAATCAGAAACTTACCTGATACCCTGCCCTGCGTGTCGAAGGAGCGCTTTTCCAAATCGATCGCTGATGGCTGGCTGTAGACGCTGTGCAGCTGGATGTTCGAACGCGTCGACGCGAGCCTTGCGGCCTCTTGTCTGAACGGGTGATGGGCTCCGTCACGCACACCCTGCACGAACCAGACTGGCCGTGTGTCGCCGGCAGAGACAAGTTCGTGCAGCATGCTCATGAGCGGCGTGATACCGATCCCGGCACCGACCAGAACCAGCGGTGCAGCATCCTGCGGCAAAACAAAATCACCCGCCGGCTTGCTGCTGCCAATGATCGAATCGACTTCCAGCGCATCATGCAGAACCCGCGACACCAGCCCTCGCGGTTCGCGCTTGACCGAAATCCGATAGTGCCTGTCCGCTGGTGAGCCGGACAACGAATAGCTGCGCTGAACCTTGCCGAGATCGCCGGCAAGATGCAGTTCGATCGGCAGATGCTGGCCCGCCCGAAACGGGGACAGCGGGCCGCCGTCGCGGGATTCAAGGTAAAACGATGTGACATCCGCGCTCTCCCGGACCTTGTTGACCAGGCGCAGGTCCCGTGCTGATGCCGCGTCCTCCTGCCAGCGCAGGCGCAGCATGGAGCGCAGCTCCACGATCTCGTCGATTTCCAGCGTGATCAGCTGGCGCGCCCCCGGCACTCGAGCAACGGCGCTGGAGTCCCAGTCGATGCTGGCCCGGCCAGTCACTTGCAAGAGGCTGCCGGAGGCAAAATCGACGAACAAGAAGCCCACGCGCGGGTCCTTCAGGATATTGCCAATCGTGTTGTAGAACCGGTTGCCGGCATAGTCCGGAAAGCGCAGGGTTCTCTCGTCCAGGACCTCGACAAAACCGGCCTCGCCGCCACGGTGCGAGATGTCCATGCCGTAGGCGGGATTGTCGTCCTCGCCCCGATAGCCGGAAGCGATGAAAAACGTGTCGGCAGCTCTGATCCAGGCTTGCTGGCTCTCCGTCAACGCGGCGCCCCGGGTCGCTGAACCCTCGGGTTTATCCGGCGACCACCAGTATTTGCGGGCACGGATATATTGCGGGCAATTGCCAAAGGACTGGCCGAGCGCGAAACGGATACCGCCACCATCGTTCGCCGCCACCCGTCCATTAGCCCGGTTGCGGCGGCGCGTTGCCAGCTCGATGCCGAGGAGGCCGATATCGGCTCCCTCTGCAAAAGCCCCGTCCAATGCATCGCCAGTCATAGGACGGGCCGAGATGTCGAGCGTGGTTGCTTCCGGCGACTGCACAAAACCCGGGCCGCCCTCTAGAAGCGTGGCCCACGGCCGTCCCTCGCCGTCCCGACCGGAAACGACAAGAAACGGCTGTTGCTCGAAAAAGACCCTGTGCTGATCTGGCATGAAGCTGCGAATGGCGCCACTTGCCCAGCGCTGCACATCGCTGTCACCGAGCTTTGCCTGCACATGACGCTCACCGTCGTGAAAGGGCGACGCGGCCGTTTGTGCTCTGGTCTGGTCTGGGTCAAACATGTCCGATCCTCACAGGTTTCAGGAATGGGTTTGGGGCCGGAAGTCTCGGAACACGTCCGGCCCTTTGATCGCACTCAGGCAGCAAGCCCGACCGGTGTTGCCGGCATGGCGACAAAGCCCGGCAAGGCCTCGACGCGCTTCAGGAAAGCCCGGATGTTGGGATAAGGCTCCAGCGAGACATTTCCTTCCGGTGCATGGGCGGTGTAGCTGTAGATCGCGACATCGGCGATGCTCGGCCGGTTGCCGACCAGCCAGTCGCGGCCGTCCAGAAGCCCCTCGAGCAGATCGAACGCATAGGCCGCGATCCCCTTGGCCTTGTCGGCATCAAGCTGCGCGCCGAACACGGTCACGAGGCGCGCCGCGGCCGGTCCATTGGCGATTTCATTGGCCGCCAGCGACAGGTATCTCTGGACAAGCGCCTCTTGCGCCGGATCAGCCGGCAACCAGTCCGGGGCGTATTTACGGGCAAGATAAACAAGGATCGCGTTGGAATCGGCCAGGACGAAGTCGCCGTCCTCGATCACCGGAACCTTGCCGGCCGGATTGAGTGACAGGAACGGCTGCTGCTTGTGCTCACCGGCTGCAAGGTCGACCTTGATCAGCTCGTGATTGAGCCCGGCAAGCCCGGCAAAGAGCTCGATCCTGTGGCAATGGCCGGAGAGCGGAAAGGTGTGAATGCGAATGGCGTTGGACATGACGGTCTCCATTTGACTGAACTTTCGCGGCGGCGGGGTGGTCCTGCCGGATCCGCTGACCGCAATATGTCACCCAACGCCATCAGAGATAATCCTCGACTTCATTCAATGATTGTGAACAAATTGAGGACAATACGAGTATTCGATTTCCAAACGGAGACCGGCCTTGGACAAGATCGAAACCATGCGCGCCTTTGTGGCAGTGGCGCAGGACCAGTCCTTCACCGCAGCCGGCAAACGGCTCGGACTGTCGACCAAACTGGTCAGCAAATATGTCCAGCACCTGGAAAGCCAGCTGAAGACACAGCTCTTCAACCGGACGACGCGCAGCGTGTCCCTGACCGACGTTGGAACCGCCTACCTGGAACGCTGCCGGCCGATCCTGGAGCAGATGGACGAGCTGGACGATCTCGTGCGAGAAAAACAGGGCGCACTGGCCGGTCCGATCCGCCTGACCGCTCCGACCGGATTTGGCAGCACCAAGCTTACGGAGGCGCTGATCCCGTTTCTGCAGGCCCATCCTAGTGTCGAACTTGACATGAAACTGACCGACAGCCGGGTGTCCGTCGTCGAGGAAGGTCTCGATCTGGCGGTCCGGATCGGCGCCTTGCGGGACTCCGCCCTGATTGCCCGGAAACTCGCCGACATGCCGCTGGTCTTGAGCGCCTCCCCGGACTATCTCAACCGCAACGGCCGGCCGCGCAGCCCCGAGGCGCTTGCCACGCACACCTGCCTTGTCAACAGCAACCAGATGGAACCCAATATCTGGCGTTTTTACAGAAGCGGCAAGGAGCATGTGATCCGCATGCAGGGCGCGGTCACGTCCAATTCACCGGCCGCCCTTGCCCGGATGGCCATTGGCGGTCTGGGCATAGCCATGTCGCCCTTCTATCCGGTCGAGACCGCACTGCGCGACGGGCAGCTGGAACGGGTCCTGCCGGATTATGCTACCGACACCTATGGCGTCTATGCGCTTTACCCGCCCAACCGGCACCTGACGCGGCGACTGAGAGCCCTGATAGACCATCTGGCGGCTGAGTTCAGTGCACGATGGACTGACTGACATCAGTTCCGCATCGGAAGCTCCAGCTCGAAACAGGCACCGACATTGTCTGCCGGCAGCAGGCTGATCGAAGCGCCGTGGGCTTTCAGAAGGGCCTGGATGATGCCGAGCCCCATGCCCGTACCGCCACTGTCACGCCGCGTGGTGAAAAACAGATCGAAGATCTGATAGGCGTTGCCGGCGGAGATGCCTTCGCCATTGTCCTGTACCCTCACCTGCAGATGCTGACGGTCCGTCGTTATCGAAATCGTGACATGGTCAGCCCCGTGACGCATGGAATTGTCGATCAGATTTTCAAACACGATCCGCGCATTTTCCGCCGACATCGGCAGTCGGGCCTCTTTCGGGCACGCGATCTGAACGCCTTCAAAACGGCTTCGCAGGTCGGCAACGACCGACGCCAGCTGGCAGGCCCCCGCAATCTCGACACTGTCCGCCCTGGCAAGCTCACGCAGCCTGTTCAAAAGCAAGGACGCCCGGTCCGTGTCGCGCAGGATATTGTCCAGGAAACGCGCCCGGTCCGCGTCGCTGAGGTCACTGCCGCCATCTTTCATCAGCTCCGCTGTGCCCTGGATCGCGGTCAGCGGCGACTTCAGTTCATGGGTGACGTGATTGGCGAAGGTGTTGATGTAGTCGTTGCGCTCAAACAGCTTGCGCGACATGTCGAGCATGCTTTCCGACAGCGCGTGGATTTCCCGGTTGCCGTGGATGGCGAGCGGCTTCAGGGCGTCGCGATCGCCGGCACCGATCTGGAGCGACCGGCGGGTCAGGGCCCGGATCGGTCCGGAAATCGCGCGCACGAAAATCAGGCCGACGATGAAGGTCGCGCCCAGCACAAATAGAGCCAGCCAGAAGACCGCTTCCCGCTTCAGGAACAGTTCCTTCAGGATGTTGCTGGGCGTGCGCGAGGCATAAACAACGCCCGCGACCTTGTTGTCCACGATGATCGGCATCGCGATGAAAACGCGGACACTGGTGCCGCGGCTGATGGAATAGATCGGCTGCGGGTTGCCGACAACCCGCTCGCGCAAGGCACTGGCATAGCGGCCGGTCAGCGCCTGTTGCACCTCTTCGACATGAGCGAGGGACTGGCCCAGCTCGTCGCGGCCCGCGATCACCGTACCGTTGAAATCGAGCAGCCGAAACCCGGCCAGGGTCAGCTTCTGGGTTTCAAGCAGGATCTGGTCGAGATGGCCTCCGGTCTCCTCATAGACCGGATGCACGGCCTCCGTTGCCGGCAGCGGATCGGGCCGGCCCGGCAAAATTGGCGTCTTGGTCAGATCGAGACGGGTCAGAACCGGGGTCCACCCCCCGGTCAGATATTGAACGACAAGACCGCCGCGGTAGGACTTGGCGGGCGCACTGGCAACGGCCTCGCCAAGTGGCAGATCGGTGCCACCAAGTTCCTTCAGCCGCTGCGCGGTCGCCGCGGCAATTGCGGCCGACTGGGTAATCAGTTCAGCTTCCGTCGTTTCGATCAACTGGTTTTCATAGACCCGGAAAAAAAATATCCCCGCCAGCGGCACCAGCAGCATGATGCCGAGGACGGCCGCCACCACCAGAAACAGGGGCGGCCGCCATTTGTCGGGGAACGTCCGGGAGAGGGTCATGCGCTTTCAATCCGGCAGGGCCCGAGACGAAAGCCGACACCATGCACCGTTTCAATCGCATCACGGCACCCAGCGCCGGTCAGCTTGGCGCGGATGTTGCGGACATGGCTGTCTATGGTCCGGTCCGAAACGTGGATGTTGTCCTTGTAGGCCTGCTGCAGGATCTGTTCCCGGGAAAAGACGATCTTCGGCCGTGCAAGCAGCGTGGCGAGGATATCGAATTCGATCGCGGTCATGGAGACGGGAGCCTCGCCCGCCGTCACCTCGCGCTGAGCCTTGTCGAGGCGCAGGCCGCCATGCTCCAGCACGGGCGCCTCCTTGCTCTCCTGGTCTTGGACGGGCGCACCATAGCGTTTCAGGATCGCGCCAACCCTGGCAATCAGCTCGCGCGGGCTGAACGGTTTGGTGACATAATCGTCTGCCCCGAGTTCCAGACCCACAATCCGGTCGATTTCATCGTCCCGTGCCGACAGGAACAGGATCGGCACTTCGGAGGTCCGGCGAAGGTGCCGGCAAACATCGAGGCCGTCCATTTCCGGCAGGCCGATATCGAGCACGATCAGCGCAGGATCATGGAGCGTTGCCTTGTCCAGCGCCTCCTTGCCATCGGCGGCCACTTCATAGCGATAGGAGGCTTTCTGGAGGGCGAAACAGATCACGTCCCGGATGGCCGGGTCGTCATCAACAACGAGAATGGTCTTGTCTTGCAATGCAGTCTTCCTGAAAAGAGCTCCCGCGGCTGGCCGCGGAAGCGTTATCAATAGCCGAGCGTCGATCAGCTTTCCAGCCACCAGCTGTCCCGACGCAGACCTCTGGGAAGCCGCCGGTCCAGAGCCAGGGCGGGCTCATCCGAGGCATTGACTTCGGACCGCTGGATCCTTGCCACCCGTGTCCTCAAGCGAGACGAGATCTGCTTCCGGAAGCGAGCGAGCAGCGCCAGAAGGATCATCATCACCCCCAGAATGCCTTCCGGTTCCGGCGCCGAGCTGCCACTCAGGTTGAGCGACGGATAGGCCGCTTTTGAGACGCCAGACACCTGCGGCAGCGGAACGTTCTTCTGACTGGCCGAGGCCGGGTCCGTATTGGCCACTTTTTCCGACACCGCAACGAAGGAGGTAAACCGGGACTGAAGCGCATAGGTCAGACCAAGCTCGGTGATTTCCTGTTCAAGCTGCCTGTCCCGGCTGCCACCGATCGTATAGGCGCGGTTCTTGTCGAAGATCTGTTCACGGGCCCAAAGCAGCGGCAGCGCTTTTGCCGCCTGGTCGCCTGCAGCAGCGGTGCCGGGAAGGTCGATCTCGATCGGCAGGCTGGCAGCCCGGCCATTGACGAGGCCATTGACGAAGGCCGTGTGTTTGCCGCCTGCCTGATAGCGGCCCAGTAGCCGGACAGCACCACCTTCGAACAGATCCGGGATCCTGGCCGGTGTCTGGTCTGCCACCTTGAGCCCGTTCCAGTCGATGGAAATATCGGTCAGGAGCGGCGACTTCAGTCTGGCGGCAAAGGCCTCGGCGGCCACCCTGGCCTCTTCGCCTAGACCGACATACCGGGCATATCCCCTGCCCTCTCGCGCCATCGCATCCAACAGAAAGCGGTTGACCGCATCGCCAACACCAAACGCATAGATCCGGGCATTGCCGATCCGCCGCGCGATGGAGTCAATCACGTCCCGCTCGGCGCCAATGTAGCCGTCGGTCAGGAACACCACGATACGTGTCGTCTCTTTCACCGGGGCAAGATCAAAGGCAGTGTTGATCGCCCGGTTGAGCTCCGTGCCGCCATCTGCGCTCAGACCGGCAACAAAGTGGAGTGCCCTTTGCTTGTTGCGTTCTGTTGCCTTGACGGCACCGCGGGCAAACTGGGACGTGGTGTTGGAAAAGCGCAGGATGCGAAAGTGGTCTTCAGGCCTCAGGCCCTTGATGGCCTCTTCCATGAAGACCTTGCTGGCCTGAAGCGGCTCGCCGCTCATGGACCCGGACGTATCCAGCACGAAGACCAGTTCCCGGCGCCCGATCGTGTCTTCTGCCGGCAGTTTCGGTGGCTCGATCAGCATGGAGAAATAGCCGCCGCGTTCTGCGTCAAAGAATGCGGAAACACCCGCTGCCACATCCTGTTCAGCCGACAGCTCGTAGCGCAGCACGAAGTCGCGGTTGTCGATGGCCTTGTTGCCGGCAAACCGGATGGTCTTGACCTTGCCCTCGTCGGCCACATCCAGCGCATGGGTCTTGCTCCAGAGCGCGGTGACCGGCATCGGCGCCGTCAGCCTGAGGTCAAGCGAGACCCGTTTCGGATCGATCTCGTCCGGCGCGTCCTGACCGATCACGGGCGAATAAGCCGGAAGCCTGTCGATCTGCCAGCCGGAAACTGTCTCGGTCCCGGAAACCGAGACAATATCGTCATCATAGGCGATGCGGTCGTCGGTTTTGGTGCCGCTCAATTGAACATCGGTCTTGAGGTCCGGCCCGTCAAAGCGTGGCCCCACCAACAGCGGCACGACCAGTTCGTAGGCGCCATCGATCTTCGGCACATGCTGAACATATTCCAGTGTGATCCGAACCGGACGGCCGGGCATCAGATGAGCGATGTCCTGGGTGAACATGTTAGGGCGGTGCTGGGTCAGGAGCGCCGCGGCCTTGCCCTCGGCCTTGGCCGCTTCGAAGGTTTTCTGGGCCTCGGCCTTTTTCTGGATGCGGGCAATGACGGTCTCGCCGTCCAGATCCATCTTCATGGCGTGGATGGCCGCCTTCTGGTTCAGGGGAAACAGATAGGTCGCATGAAGCGGTGTCCGGGTCGGGTTGAGAAAGGTCTGGGTCAGTTCGACATGAGCGGCATCACCATCGATCCGGACGGAATAGTCCGATGAAAGCAGCGGCAGGTGGATCTCCTTGCCGTCCACATTGGCAACGACGCTGCCGGCAAGGTCATCAAGGTCCGGGTCGGCGGCAGCCGGCCCCAGGCCGAACGTCAGCGCGGCAAGCGCCAAAGGCAGCATTTTCTGGAACGACGTCAACATGGAGGCAACTCCTTCTGGGTCAGAGTTCCGGGGAGGTCAGGTCAAGTGCGGCACGGGTGGCCGCTTCGAAGGCCGTCTGCCGATCCTCGGCAAGAGACCAGGGTGTGATGCGCTGGATGCTGGTCCAGCGGCTGCCGGGCGCTTTGAGCCACAGCCAGATCGCTTCGGCGATGTTGTGCGTGACCGCACCCGTGCTGGACGTGAAGGTGACCGCGACCCGCCAGTCGCCGCCGTCCGCGGAGGTCGCGCGGTAGTAGGCCGTCGGCACCGGATCGAAACGGGTGCCGAGAAAGGTCACTTCGAAACCCAGACCGCGCAGGCAATCATCCGGCGCGTGCAGATGCCGCAAGGGTGAGGACGTATGCACCAGCGTCAGCGCCATCGGCCCGTAGCGGCGTTTCTGGGCGTGGCCGCCATAAAGTTCGAAATAGCGCTGTTCGACCGGCAGCAGGGCTTCATCCATGCCGATCTCGCCACCAAGGCGAACCGGCAGCGGCTGAGGTTTTGTTGTTGCGGAGACATCAAGTGCCTGGCGCGGCAGCGACACGATCACGGCGGCAAGGCTGAGGAACAGGAGTGCGGACAAGGACCGGGCCGCTCTGGACATCGGCGGCAAAGGCATCTGCCAGATCGCGGCTGTGTGTGCCTTGGCCTTCGGCCGATAGAGGACAAACACCGGGACCATCGACAGGGCGAGCGTCAGATATCCGATCAGGTCATGCAGCGGCCCTGCCATGACATCCGCCCCGAGCACCGCCTCCGGAAAGGCAAGGCCGACTGCAAGCAGCATGATCCTCAGCGCATTGCCCAGCACCGCGAAGAGGAAGGCGAGCCCCAGCCAGAGGACAGCGGTCATCAGGGCCGGCCGGTAGAGCGCGTTCAAAAGCACGACAAAGGCCATGGCAAGCATCAGGCCGGAGGTCCCGGAACATGGCAGATCGACCAGCACATCGCGGCCGGCCAGCGCAATGCGAATGCCGGAACAGGAAAGATCTGTAAAAAACAGGTCAAGGCCCGCGCAGGACAGGTTCGCAGACAATTCCTGCAAGGGATAGCCGATCAACCGCTGCAGGATCCGCTCCACCGGCAGCGTGAACAGGAACAGGACCGACAGCCAGAAGGGCGACACGGCCCGGCGGCGTTCACCGGTCTTGAAAAAGGTTGCCAGGGCGAACACATCCAGCGCCAGGGCCAGACCGCCGATCACGTTGATGGCCAGCACCTGGCTGGCCAGCCGGATCAGCGCCGAGGCGACCAGCAACAGCACGGCGATCTGCCGATGGTGCGTCTCTGCGGTTTTGACCGGACTTGAGAGCGACCAGACACCCAGCGCCAAAAGGGCTGCGAGATAGATCAGTCCGCTGGAGGCATAGGACGGGTCCTGCCAGGAGCCCAGCAGCCAGCGCAGCGGCTCATAGGCCAGAATGGTGGAAGCCAGAACGAAGGCGGTGGAGGTCGGTGAAAGATTTGCCAGACGGGTCATGGCGGTCTTTCTGCCGGACCCGGTTGCAGGGCGTTGTCAGCCTATGTGCAGATTTTGCGCAAACTACCTTTCAGTGAGCTTTTGGCCCCACGACACCAGCACCGGGCGCTCCAGTCCTTCCAAAGGCAAAATCCGGCAGGCAACGCCGAAGACGGACGTGACACGTTCTTCGGTGAGAATGTCCAGAGCCGGTCCGCTGGCAGAAACCTGGCCCCTGTCGAACAGGACCACGTGATCGGCGTAGCGCATCGCCATGTTCAGATCATGCAGGACGATCACGAAGCTTCTTGCCTCAATTCGGCTCAAACGGTGGACGAGATCCAGCAGTTCATAGGCATGGGCAATGTCGAGATGGTTTGTCGGTTCGTCCAGGAAGATGCGGGGAGCTTCCTGGGCCAGCACCATGGCCACCCAGGCCCGCTGCAGTTGACCGCCGGACAATTGCGACAGGGCGCGGTCCCTGAAGTCTGAAAGCTCGGTCACCGCAAGCGCCTTCAGACAGCTTTCCTGGTCCTCTGTCGTCGGGCCGGCAAACCGGTTTCTATGTGCAAAACGCCCCATCATGACCAGATCGCCCACGGTCAGGTCGGACGGCGCCTCGGGCGACTGGGACAGCATCGCAACCTGTTGTGCCAGATTCCTCGGCGTCCAGTCGGAAAGGGCCTTGCCGGCGATCGTGACCTCGCCGGCATCCGGTGCATGCAACCCGCGCATCACCTTGAGCGCGGTCGACTTGCCACTGCCATTGGGGCCGCAAAAGGCAACGATCTTGCCGTCCGGCAAATCGAGAGACAGCCGGTCGAGCGCCAGGGCACCACCATAGGCGGCACGCACATTCGCAAGGCTTGCCATCAAGTCAGGCATGAGAGCGGCGTCCTTTCATGAGGAGGTACAAAAACAGCGGCGCCCCGACCAGAGCAGTCAGGGCGCCTGCCGGCAATTCCAGCGGCGGCGCAATGATCCGTGCCAGGATATCGGCGCCAAGAACAAGAGCACTGCCGGTAAGCGCGGTTGCCACCAGATAAACCGGCCGGAACTGCCCGTACCAGACACGCGCAAGATGCGGTGCGATCAGACCGACAAATCCGATTGCGCCGACATGGGCGACCGCAGCACCGGTCAGAAAAACCGCAATCGCCAAAAAGGCATAATTTGCGCGATCGACGGAAAGCCCCGTCACTGCGGCGCTGTGCGGATCAAGGGCGAGCTGTTGGAAGGTCAGGCGAAGCGCAACGAGCAAGGGCAGGCTCAGAAGGAGGCAGGCGCCAAGCACAAGAACATCCTGCCAGTGCGCCGTGCCGAC
This sequence comes from Roseibium sp., assembly GCF_965233565.1. GTDB lineage: Bacteria > Pseudomonadota > Alphaproteobacteria > Rhizobiales > Stappiaceae > Roseibium. The sequence continues at coordinate 811,391 of NZ_OZ247494.1, forward strand.
AGATCCGGTGAGCCAGGTCAGGGCCTGGCTGGCGCGGTATACGGGACCCAGGATGATCAACAGCGTAACGGCCGCCTTGGCAAGAGCCGCAAGCGCGATGCCGTAGAGCACCACTGTGAGCGTCCGGTTGCCGCTCCGATCTGCCGCCGCAAGCCATAGAACCAGCCCGCCAAAAAGAGCTGCCCCCTGAAACGCGGCCAGCGGTTGCCAGTGAATGGAAACCGTCAGCGTGTTGGCCTGGTCGGAAAACAGCCAGAGAAACAGCACAACACCAACGGCAGCTCCATCCGTTATCCCAAGAACGGACGGTGACGCCATCGGATTGCGGACAATGCGCTGGAGCAAGGCCCCGGCCAGAGCCAGTGCTGCACCGGCCAGAATGGCGAGTGCGACACGAGGCAATCGCAGCTTCCAGAGGATGACCTCGTCCATCCGGCTGCCCTGCCCCAGCAGCGCTGCGACCACACGTTCGGGGGACATGAAACTCGATCCGATACCCGCTGCTGCGACAGTCAGCAGGGCGAGCGCGGCAAAAAGCGGAACGAGCCGGGAAAAGGAATTGGGTAAAACCATCAGTTGGCCAATCCTTTTCGCCGCCTGAGAATGTGGATCAGCATGGGAACGCCGATCAGCGCCAGCACTGCGCTCATCGGAGCTTCACCGGGTGCCACGACGACGCGCGCCAGGATATCGGCGGCAACAGCAAGATTGGCTCCGGTCAACGTGGTCAGGACAATCAGCTGCCGGGTCGACGGCAAGACGTTTCCGGCCATAAGCCGCGCTAGATGCGGGGCTGCAAGCCCCAGGAACATGATCGGCCCCGCCATGGCAACCGTCCCGGCCGCCAGCAGGGCCGCCAGGGTCAGCGCGCTCAGCCGCACCGCGGCAACATTCAGGCCCACCGCTTGAGCACTCGCATCGTCCAGCCGCAAAACATCCAGCGCTGTTGCAAGAAAAAGACTGCCGCATACACCGACAACCAAAAGCGGCGCCCCCAGCCACAACAGGTGCAACGGCCTGTCAGCAAAACTGCCGGACAGCCAGAAGAGCAGCGTTTCCAGGGCGCTCTCGTCAATCAACAGCAGGGTCTGGCTGAAAGAGGCCGTCAGCGCGGCAACCGTGAAACCTGCAAGCAGCGTCGTCGCAGGGTTGCCGACGCCGCCTGACGACATGGAGATCAGGAAAACCAAGGCCGTTGTCAGAAGCGCACCGAGGATTGCCGCGATCCCCAGTCCTGCAAGGCCCGTTCCCCCCAGGACAATCACACAGAGAATGACGGCAAAGGCGGCGCCGGAATTGACGCCGAGCAAACCTGGTTCGGCGACGGGATTGCGGGTGACCGACTGCATCAGGAGGCCAGACAGCCCCAAAGCCGCGCCGGCCACAAGACCGATCAGCGTGCGGGGTAAACGAAGCGTTGTGATGATTAATGCTTCGGCGCTTTGTCCATCGGCAAAGGCATCCCAGACCTTCTGCGGTCCGTAAAACACCAGACCTGCATGCAGGCTGAGCAATACTACCGCACAGAGCGCAAGGCCCAACGCCAGAACCAGCCGCCCCATTTTCCCACTCTCCCGATAATTGACAATCCCGAACGTTCGTCACATACACGGGAATAATACTGGAGGCAATTACTCAACTTTTGGAGTCGTTCTAATGAAGACTGTGCTTGCGCTCCTGCGCGCCCTGCCCCTTTGTGCCGCGCTTGTGGCTGCCCCCGCCCTTGCCCGGGATGTCACCGACAGCATGGGGACCGTCGCCGTGCCGGATGAACCGAAGCGTGTCATCGTTCTCACGAATGAGGGCACGGAGGCTCTTCTTGCGCTTGGAGTGACGCCGGTCGGTGCAGCAAATTCCTGGCTGGGAAATCCCTGGTGGGATCATATCCGCGATGGAATGGAGGGCGCGGAACCGGTCGGCAAGGAAAGTGCGATCAACCTGGAGCTTGTCGCAGCGCTCGAACCGGATCTCATCCTCGCCAACAAGCAACGTCACGAAGAGATCTATCCGCAGCTGACAGCGATTGCTCCGACGGTCATGTCGAAAGAATTGCGTGGCGACTGGAAGATCAATTTCCGCCTTTATGCAGAGGCACTTGGCAAGACAGAAGAAGCCGACGCCGCCATTGCCGACTATGATGCTGCCGTCGCCGGACTACGTGGCAAGCTGGGTGACAAGCTGAATGAAGAGGTCTCCGTGATCCGCTTCGTGCCCGGGCAGATCCGGATCTACCAGCTCGACAGTTTTTCCGGCGTTCTCCTGAAAGATATCGGTTTCAACCGTCCGGCCAATCAGAATGTCGAGGAATTTGCGATCCGCACCGGCAAGGAGAGCATTCCCAACATGGATGGCGACCGGATCTTCTATTTCACCTATGACAGCGGCGACGGCAAGGGCACATCGCTGGAAGAAGACGTCCTGGCCGATCCACTCTGGCAGTCTCTTTCCGCAGTTGAGGCAGGCAAGGTACACCAGGTCAGTGATGCCATCTGGAACACGGCGGGCGGCATCCTCGCTGCGAAGTTGATGATCAAGGATCTTGGCAAGATTTACGAGGTCGACTAAGTTTTCAAGGCTCCGGTTTCGGCCGGAGCCTAACCATTCCAGGCACCGCCCTGGCATTGCGCGCTGCATTTGGCCAAACCGGCATCGCCCGGCGCCAACCCTGCGCGTTTTCCAGCAAAGGTGGGTTCGCCATGACACCTGACCCCTCATCCAGTCTCCGGCTAGGCCGTATCGCAGCAACACTCGGCGTGAGCGATATCCAGCGCGCCAGTGCGGTCTATCAGGCCGTCTTCGGCTTCGAAAAGGTCTTTGAAAACGGAAATCCGACCGGTTTCATGATCCTGCAGAAAGACGACGCGGAATTGCATCTCTCCCTGCAAAAAACCTACAAGCCGCCGGCCTTCAACCAGGCGCACATGCTGGTATCGAATGCCGACGCCGCCTACAAAGCCTGTGAGGCCCATGGCCTCAGGATCATCAGGCGCCTTGAAGACAAGGACTATGGCTTGCGCGCCTTTGTCTTTGCAGATCCTGACGGCAACCGGATCGATGTCGGTCAGATCGTCTGACCCCATTGCCTCCACGCGAAACCGCGCTAGCTGGGATCGGGTGGGGGCAGTCAAGACGAGGTGGGTCATGCGGAACGTGTTTGGAAGTGCATTTGCAATCGGTCTGATGGCCACCCCTGCCCTGGCCGAATCTCACCGCTATGAACTTGATCCCGAACACACCACCATCGCCTTCATGGTCGATCACCTCGGTTATGCCGACACGCTCGGTCTGTTCCTGGAATTCGAGGGCGGGTTTACCTATGACATGGAAAGCCAGGAACTGTCCGATGTCTCAATCACGGTGCAGACCGCCAGCGTGAATTCCTTCAACGCCGCGCGCGACAACCATGTGCGCAACAAGGATTTCCTGAATGTCGAGACCTTCCCGGTGATGACCTTCACGGCGACCGGCGGCACGCCGACGAGCGACACAACAGGGACTGTGGAAGGCAACCTGACCCTCTTGGGCCAGACCCATCCGCTGACGCTGGAAGTCACCTTGAACAAGGCGGCCAACTATCCGTTTGGCCATGGCCGGTTCACGCTTGGCATCAGTGCCAGGGGAACCGTGATCCGCAGCCGGTACGGCATGACTTATGCGGTCGACAATGGATTTGTCGGCGATGAAGTTCAGCTGATCCTGGAAACGGAAGCCATGCGGGTCGAGTAAGACCGTTTCGTCAAAATGCCTTGTCCAGAAGCGGCTGCAGGGAAGGATGAATGGTCGGGCTTTCTTCGCGCAGAAAACGCAGGAGCGCCTTCTCATTCTCGTGCAACTGCCCGTCCCGGCCGATGCGCTCCACCAGCCAGCCGGTTTCGTCACCGGTGACCACCTCATTGACCGCGATTTCGGTTTCCATGGCCGCGCCGCGTTCCGCAAAGGGGTCCGGCTGGTCCCGATAGGCCTCACGCACACCGCTGACACCGCCGGAGACCATCTTCTTGAAAAATCCGCCAATGCCGCCTTCAAAACCACCGGGCTGCTCGAGCCAGTCTTCCCGCGCCAGGGCCACTTCGCGCGGTGGCGGGGCAAATCCGGACAGCGCCATCAAATGATTGGCAACGGCCTTGGTGAACAGTTCCGACCAGGCCGGGGCGTTTTCCGCTTCCACCGTCGCATCGTTGAGATCGAACAGGACTTCCGCCTCCGCCCTGGAAATGGCCATGCCACCGCAGCCGGCGCCGGCATAAAGCACACGGCGCAACAGCTCCACCTCCCCGTCGGAGATCACACCCGGCTTCAGCTCCGCACCGGAGCGCGTGGCCCCCGTCCCGGAAATCACGGATTGAGCCACCGCACGCAGCGCGAACTGTTCAAGATTTTCCGGCGCCTTGCGCGCTCTTTCCAGAATGTGCAGGACCGCATCCAGCTCGGTGCGGCTGCAGACATGCCCGTCCGCCGTCACCTGCCCGATCAGCCAGGCGGCATTGTCTTCGGAAACATAGCCAGAGGGCCGGACCTGATTGACAAGAATGTCGGCCATCGCTTCGGGAAATAGGTCGTACCAACTGTCTGGAAAACCCTGCGCTGCCGCGTTCAATCTGAACAGGGCAGCCCCTTCCTCGAGCGAGACGACCATGTCGCTATAGATGTAACGGCGCAGCGTGATGACATCATCTTCGCTGACGACGCCCTCCGCGATCTTCGCCTCGACAAAATCCATCAAACTCGGCTTGGTCATGTCGTCCCCCGGATGTAACCCGGGCGGGAGAATGGCCGAAAATCCTTGAAATTCCCGTAACGCGCTACAGCACCGCGCGATGCAGCTCTATTACTGAAGCAATCGCAAAAGTCAGATCAGTTCAAGCAGTTCTCCCTCCCCGACCGTCATCCTGAGGAGGGCCACCAGGCCCGTCTCGAAGGATGGGCCGTGACAACGGGACAAGACAAGTGGCCCATCCTTCGAGACAGCGCGGCCGCGCTTCCTCAGGATGAGGCGGTTGTTGCTGACCGCATTTGTGCGAAAACAACCTTTGAGCCTTTCACGGTTAGATCGAAGCATCGGGCGGCGTCTTCCGCATTCTGTGATGGCTGCCCAAAGTAGAAAAAAGGAGCCGCGGCTGCGGCTCCCAAGATGTCTCCCCGCAAGGAGGGGGTATGGAAGAGCGGGGAAACGGCTCCGGAGGCGGGTCCGGAGGGTGCTTCAGGCTTAGCCGCGCTGGTTCTTGTGCCAGCCCTTGCCTTTGCCCTTGCCTTTCTTGCCGCCCTTGAAGTCGGCCTTGGTGATGACGCCGTCCTTGTTGCGGTCGGCGCGGTCCATCAGCTTGTCCAGGCGCTTGTCATGTTCCTCGGCTGTGATCCCGAGGCTGCCATCAGCATCCGCACGCTGGAACATGTTGACGATGCGGTTTTCATTCAGCGCCAGCCACAGCGGGCCGAACTCTTCGATGGTGAAGGAACCGCTGCCATTGGTGTCGGCAAGCGCGAACAGTTCGGCGCGCTTGGCATCGAAGTCTTCGCGGGTGACCTGGCCGTTGCCGTCGGTGTCGAACAGGCTCAGGAACATGGCGCCCTGACCACCGCGGCCACCACGGCGTCCGCCGCGTTCGCCCCGCTCGCCCCGTTCACCGCGGTCTGCGCGCTGCTGGCGATCCCCTTCTTCGGCGCCCTGGCCACGATTGCCACGGACACGCTCGACAACGCCGTTGCCGTCCCGGTCGAGCCGGTTGAACATACGGTTGGCGACCGCGTCGACTTCAGCCTGGGTCACGGTGCCGTCACCGTCACTGTCCAGGAACTGGAAGGCACGGACCATGCGGTCATTCGACCGTTCCATGAAAGCCGCCTTGAATTCCTCCAGGCTGATCTCGCCATTTCCGTCGGTATCGGCCGCGGCAAAATCCTGCGCCCGGACTTCCTCGATTTCGGCCTGGGTGATGACGCCATCCTTGTTCACGTCGAAGCGCTCGAACAGGCGCTCTGCGCGCCGCTCGCCGCCGCGATGGCCACGGCCCCAACCGCGTCCGCCGCGTTCTCCCTTATGGGCCATGCGCTGGCCCTCGGTCTGCTGAATCTGTTTGCCCCCGTCCCCGGCTGCTGCCGTGTCCTGGGCGAGAGCGGGAAGGCCGGCGGTCAGCGCGGTACCCGCGACGCTCGCAGCCAGGGCGGCAATTGCAATCTTCTTGAACGGTTTCATTCCAACAACTCCTTGGTTCGTTGATGAGCTGAAGGTAAGAAGCAATTGTCGCAGGATTACCCGTGGAAGAGGCCCGAAGTGTCGCCATCTGTCCCCAAGGGCTGCTGCGATACACTTTGTTACAAGTTCGGCTCGCACCTTTCCGCGCGGAAGACTATTTTACCCATAGAAACAGCAAGATCCGTGGCTTCGCAGATTCAATGTCTGAAAGGACGCCACAAGAATGGAGACAGATGTGAGCGACCCGAGCCCGCATATCCTGGTCGTCGACGATCATCGCGACATCCGCGAGACACTGGCGCGTTATCTGGTCAAGAACGGTCTGCGCGCAACGACGGCCGAAAATGCCGCCCATGCACGCAAGGCGCTCAAGGCCGCCTCCATCGATCTGGTGGTGCTCGACATCATGATGCCGGGGGAAGACGGCTTGTCGCTGTGCCGGCACCTTGTGGAGACCGGATCCATGCCGGTCATCCTTCTGACCGCCATGGCCGATGATACCGACCGGGTCATCGGACTGGAGATCGGCGCGGATGATTATGTCACCAAGCCCTTCAACCCGCGTGAACTGCTGGCCCGGATCCGGGCGGTGCTGCGGCGCACATCGCTGGTTCCAAGAGAACGTGACCCGATCGAACAGGACAGGCTGCATTTCGACGGCTGGTCGCTGAATGTTGCCCGCCGCGAGCTACTCGATCCGGAGGGAACCTCTGTCGCCCTGTCCAGCGGGGAGTTCCAGCTGCTCTGCGCCTTTTTGAAACGCCCGAAAATGGTGCTGAACCGGGACCAGCTCATGGACCTGACGACCGGCCGTACGCCAGCCGTCTTTGACCGGTCGATCGACAACCAGGTCTCCCGCCTGCGCCGCAAGATCGAGGAAGACCCGAAAGAACCCAAGCTGATCAAGACGGTCTGGGGCGGTGGTTACATGTTCACGTCCGAGGTGAAAGACGCCGCCGAATGAACCGGACCGCCCTCCCCCGCAAGATTGCAGCGTTTCTCTGGCCCAGTTCCCTGGCCTCCCAGCTGATCGTGCTGATGCTGGCCGCGATTGTCGCCGCCCAGGCGCTCAGCATCTGGATCTTCCAGGATGAACGCCGCATCGCACTGGTCGCCGCGGCCCGTGACAATCTTCTGGCCCGCGCCGTCGCCCTGTCGGAGCTGATGGAGGACACGCCGGTTGCCCTGCAGGACCGGATCCTGGAAGCCAGCAGCAGCCGCTACGCCGTCTTCTGGCTGGGCGATACACCGCTTGCGCCCGAGCCGGGCACCTCCCGGTTCGAACAGCGACTGCAAGGTTACATGTCCCGCGACCTCGCCACGGGCCAGGTAGTCCATCTCAACATTCACGCAGACGAAAAGCGCGGTCCCGGCAGGCGAGAGGCCAGGGACGACGACAAGGCCAGCTGGCGTGACGTTCCCAAACGCGAGCGGCCGCACAATTTGCGCAAGATAATGAACAAGCCGGAAGACCTGTCCCTGTCGATCCAGATGACCAACGGCCGATGGCTGAATGTCGCGACAAGTTACCGGCCTCCCTCCGGTGCGTTCTTTGCTCTCATGGTACAACTCGGCCTCACTGCTCTGCTGACGGTGCTCATCATCGGTCTTGCCGTGCGTCGTGTCACACGGCCGCTCAAGGATCTCGCCACAAGTGCGGAAAAACTCGGCCGCGGCGAAGAACAGGAACCGTTGACACCGAGCGGACCCAGGGAAGTCCGTGCGCTGACCTCTGCCTTCAACGACATGCAGGACCGGCTGACACGCTTCGTCCAGGACCGAACCCGCATGCTGGCGGCCATCAGCCATGATCTGAGAACCCCGATCACGTCTTTGCGCCTTCGGGCGGAATTCATTGACGATGACGAAAACCGCGACAAGATGATCGAGACCCTGGATGAAATGGCGGCCATGACCGAAGCTGCCTTGCGCTTTGCCAAGGACGAGGCTCAGGCGGAAACGGCCGAAAACGCCGACCTGGGGGCGCTTCTGGAAGCGATCGCGGGTGATCAGCAGGATCTCGGTCACAACTGCAGCGTGGAAACGAGCGAGCGTATTATTGTCCCCTGCCGTCCGATGGCCCTCAAGCGGGCCCTGCGCAATCTGATCGAAAACGGCATCCGCTACGGCGAAGCCGTTTCCATCAAGGCCAGCAAGAAAGGACAAGAGGCGATCATCCGCGTCCGTGACAAGGGACCCGGCATTCCTGACGACCGTTTGAAGGACGTCTTCGAGCCGTTCGTTCGACTGGAAGAATCCCGTAGCGAAGAAACCGGGGGCATTGGGCTGGGCCTTGCCATTACGCGTTCCATCATCCACGCCCATGGCGGGCGGATCGATCTGCGCAACCGTGAGGCAGGTGGCCTGGAAGCCGAGGTGCGGTTACCGCTCGGAAGCTGAAGGGCCGCCGGTCAGCGGCGCGCCTCGATGCCACCGGCATAGGTGGCATCATCGACAGCCTCGAGCCACTCGGCCACCGACCCGTCCAGCTCTTCCTGGATCGCCAGATGCACAAGCGCGGTTGTCGGCCCGGCGCCGTGCCAGTGCTTCACACCAGGCGGGATCCAGATGACATCGCCCGGCAGGATCGAGAGTTTTTCCTGCCCCCACAAATGCACAAAGCCTGCCCCCTCGAGCACCTGCAAGGTCTGCCCGAGCGGATGCGTGTGCCAATGCGTGCGCGCACGCGGTTCGAATGTCACCCGGATTGCCCTGACCCGCGCCGGCGCCGGAGCCTCGATCACCGGATCCTGCCAGACCGTGCCGGTGAAATAGTCCGGATTGGCGCGTTTTGTCGGCCGTGACCCGGCCTCGAATACCGTCAGCACACTCATGACACCTCCTTGCCCGGACTTGGGGCGGCCTGACGTTTTGCCTTCTGAGGCCAGTTGATCAGAACAACCCCGAAAATGGCAAGGCAGATTCCGGCAAAGGTTTCCAGATCGAGGCTTTCCGACAGGAACACGACGCCCAGAAAGACGCCGACGCCGGAGCGCAGATAGGCCTGGCTGGCGGTGCCCATGGGGCCAAGCGTGTTCAACAGGCGGAAATAGATCAGGAAGGCGAAAGCCGTACAGATGACGCCCAGAATCAGCGCCGACAGAATGCCGGTTGCGTCCAGTGTCTGCTCCCAAGGGCTCTCCGTTAGGAGGCTCAACGGAACAAGCACGGCAGAGGCACAGATCAGCGTGCCGGTAGCAGCGACAATTGGCGGATACTCTGCAAAGAGCGGCCCGCGCAAAGCGGCGATACCGTATAGGACCGCTCCCAGAAGCACCACGAGCTGCGGCACGAGGGTTTGCCCGATATCCTGAAGCGCGCCGACCCCGACGATCAGAACGATGCCGCCAAAGCCGAACAACGCGCCGATCAACTGAAGCACGCCCGGCCGCTGACCTCTTTGCAGAAGCAGAAAGGACAAGGCGAACACCCAGAGCGGTGAGGTCGAATTAAGCACACTGGAAACAGCCGTCCCCGCATATTGCTGCCCCCAGGCCAGCATCAGCCAGGGACCGGTGCTGTTGACCAGCGACTGCACCATGAACAGCCGCCAGCTGCGGCCATCCTTCGGCAAGGCAATGCCCTGGGCAGCAAGGATAGCCAAAAGCACCAGCGAAGCCGACAGGACCCTGATCGCAATCAGGGTCGCAGGAGGAAAGGAGGGCAGCGCCAGGGCGATCCACATGTAAGAGGAGCCCCACAGCAGGGCGAGAACACCCAGCAGGAAGAACTCGAAAGATCTGGAAGGCATGAGACGCGGCTTTACCCGTGCAGCTCACGGCTGTCGGCCGGGGCCTCCGCTCGCTCGTCCATGCCGTAATCCCTGAGGACATGCGCAATGCGCAGCCTGTAGTCCTTGAAGTAAGAGGTCCGCCCGGCGGTCTGGGCCTTGCGGTGCTGTGTCAGCTGCCGCCATTCGTCGAGCGCTGCCTCATCGCGAAAGAAGGACAGAGAGAGAAGTTTTTCAGGATTGGTCAGGCTTTGAAACCGCTCCACCGACAGGAAGCCGTCGATTTGATCGACCAGTGGCCGCATTTCAGCTGCCACGTCCAGATAGTCCTGTTTCTTGTCCGCATGCGGCATCACTTCGAAAATCACGGCTATCATCGTCCACTCTCTCCCCTCGCATGCGGTGCGGAGGCCAGTTTCAGGAAGGTGCGGTCTTCCCGCAAGATGAATTTTTCCGCCATGGCGAATTCATAATTCTCCCTGCCGAGTGAATCGGCGGCCAGCCGCGCCCGATAGGCTTCATAAGCTGCCAGGTTCTCGACGGAATAAACGCCATAGGCGAGCGTCGTGGAGCCTTCATGCGGTGCGTAATAACCGATCAGGTCGGCCCCGCAACGGGGGATCGCCTGCCCCCAGTTGCGGGCATATTGCTCAAAGGCGGCCTTCTTGGTCGGGTCGATGTGATAGCGGATGAAACAGGTAATCATGGAGCGGTCCTTTGCGCTGGTCTAACGATCCGCTCTATGCCATGCTCCGCGACGCGAATGCTTCGACAGCGATCGAACCATGGAGGCTGAATATGAAGGAAGGACCGGACATTGCCCGTATTGGCGCCCTGATCGGCGATCCTGCCCGCGCCAACATTCTGAGCGCGCTTTTAAGCGGCAAGGCGCTGACGGCAACCGAACTGGCAACGGAAGCCGGCATCACCGGCCAGACCGCCAGTTCACACCTGAAAAAACTGATGGAAGGAGGCCTGCTCGCCCAGGCCAAACAGGGCCGCCACCGCTATTTCACGCTGGCCGGGCCGGAAGTCGGCACCGTTCTGGAAGCCATTATGGGGCTTGCCGCCCGCAAGGGACATCTACGCACGCGCACCGGCCCCCGCGATCCTGCCATGCGTGCCGCTCGTGTCTGCTACGATCACCTCGCCGGCGACATGGCGGTCCGGATCTATGACAGCCTGCAGATGCGGGACATGCTGACAGCCTCATCCGACAAGGGCGGTCTCGCGCTGACCGAGAAAGGCGCCACCTTCATCTCGGAGATCGGCATCGAACTTGGCGCCCTGAACGCGAGCCGCCGCCCCATGTGCCGTGCCTGTCTCGACTGGAGCGAACGGCGCAATCATCTGGCCGGCAGCCTGGGTGCGGCCCTCCTCTCCCATTTCCAGGACCAGCGCTGGCTGCGCCGGGAAGAGAACAGCCGCATCGTGCATATCTCGCCCAAGGGAGAAGCGGCGATGAAGGAGCTGTTTCCACTTTGATTTGCAACTTCGGGCCGCCCCTAACGTTCGAACATCATCCCGAGGAACCGCATTAGCGGCGTCTCGAAGGACCGGAAGCATGGTCCCTACCCCGTGGCCCATCCTTCGAGACGGACCTGGCGGACCTCCTCAGGATGACGTCGATGGGCGTGGCCGATGCCGTCAAAAACGAACAATCGATTGTCACCCCGATTTAATGCAGCCAAGACCGGGATCCAGTAGGGCGCAGCGCGATATTCCAAGAAAGCGCCAGTGACTACTGGATCCCGGCTCTCCGCTACGCTGCGGCCGGGATGACAAACCGGGATGCGCGGGCTGTCCTTCAAGCGATTGTTTTTGATTTCTGTCACACTTCGATCCAGACCGAGGCATTACTCGTCCATATCCTCTTATGGTGCTCTGACCAGACGACAAGAGAGACGATCATGGACCAGCTTTCCCTCTACCTGCCGGGCATATTGCTCGCCTATTCCGCTTTTCTGCTGGCCATCGCCAGTCCGGGCCCAAACATACTGGCGGTCCTTGGAACATCCATGAGCGCCGGGCGCAGATCAGGCGTAGCACTCGCGCTTGGCGTCGCCACAGGATCCCTTACCTGGGCCATGTTGACGGTTCTGGGCCTCTCCGCCCTTCTTGCCACCTATGCCTCCGCACTGACGGCGATCAAGATTGCCGGCGGGCTCTACTTGCTTTGGCTGGCCTGGAAGTCGCTGAAGTCGGCCTTGTCACGGCACGACATCGACGCAAAACAGCTGGCTGGGGGCCCGCGCACACCGATCGGTTATCTGATCAGGGGCTATGTGATCCAGATGACCAACCCCAAGGCTGCTCTCGCCTGGATCGCAATCATTTCCCTCGGTCTCAAGCAGGATGCGCCTGTCTGGGTCGGCGCGGTGATCGTGCTGGGCACCTTCGTGCTTTCCGTCCTTGTGCACGTGCTATACGCAGTCGCCTTTTCAACACCGGCTATGCTCCGGCTCTACGGCAAGGCCCGCCGCAGCATTCAGCTGCTGCTCAGCGGTTTCTTTGCATTTGCGGGTGTGAGACTTCTTTTGAGCAGATCCTGAACCCGGAAGACAAAAAACCCGGCCGAAGCCGGGTTCTGTAAGGATGTGGTCGGACATTTGGGGCAACGAAACGTCCGTGGGCAATTTTATTGTTGTCGTTGGGGCCGAACGAGGTCTGGCCCGTTCAGGCGGCCTTTGAAGCCTCCTGATCCTTTGGCTTCGCTTCCCGCCAGGAGCGGTAAAGACGTGACGGCAACCACGAAAGGCGGTCCCGGTTGTAGTCCTGGCGGTGGTCCACCAGAAGCATTCTGGCGATTTGCACAGTCATTTTTCTTCTCCTTTGGCGAACGCGAACCTGCAGTGCATTCGCCTTATGCGTTTATATATACGCGCACTTTGTGCACCTATCAAGAGCGCACAATGTGCATTTTTTCAAAAAAACGTGTTATTTTCCTTACGTCATTAAATTCACAGACAAAAATAAACGGCCTCCGGGATTTATCCACCGGAGGCCGTTCAGTTTTTAATCGGTTTTAGGAGAAACGCGCCTATTCGGCTGCAATCATGCGCGCCGGATCGTAGTTCAGAATCGGGGCCAGCCAACGTTCCGCATAGGCCAGATCCCAGCCCTTGCGCAGCGCGTAGTCCTCCACCTGGTCCTTTTCGATCTTGCCGACACCAAAATAGTGGCTGTCCGCATGGCCGAAATAGAGACCGGATACCGAAGACCCCGGCAACATGGCCTTGCTTTCCGTCAGCTGAATGCCGGTCAGGCGCTCCGCATCGAGAAGCTTGAAAAGCGTGTCCTTTTCCGTGTGGTCCGGCTGGGCCGGATAGCCAGGCGCCGGGCGAATGCCCTGGTACTTTTCGGCAATGATGTCCTCCACGGACAAGGCCTCGTCTTTGGCGTAGCCCCAAAGATCCGTGCGAACGATCTGGTGGAGCTTTTCCGCAAAGGCTTCCGCCAGCCGGTCCGCCAGAGCCTGGGACAGGATCTTGTTGTAGTCATCCCCTTCCCGGGCATAGCGCGCGGCAAGCTCGTCTTCGCCGTGACCGGCTGTCACCGCAAATCCACCGATCCAGTCGGAGATGCCGCTGTCCTGCTGCGCCACGAAGTCGCTCATTGCAACATTCGCGCGCCCGCCGGCGGAACGCGCCATCTGCTGGCGCAGGGTGTGGAAGGTTGCCAGGGTCTCGGACCGGGTCTCGTCGGTAAAGACGCGGAGGTCGTCGCCCACGGCATTTGCCGGCCAAAGTGCGGCGACACCACGCGCGGTCAGCAGCTTCTTTTCGACGATCTCGTCCAGCATGCGCCGGGCGTCGTCATAAAGCGCCTTGGCTGCCGGGCCATAGCGATTGTCCGTCAGAACGGCCGGATAACGGCCCTTGATTTCCCAGGTCGCGAAGAATGGTGTCCAGTCGATCAGCGGCACGAGGTCTTCCAGCGGGAAGTCGTCGAAAACCGTTGAGCCCGGTTTCTTCGGCGCGACCGGCGGCTTGCCGGTAAAGTCCGCCTTGAAGGCATTGTCCCGGGCGGCCTTCAGCGACGTGCGCTGCTGGTTGCCCCGGCCGGCAGCATGTTTTTCGGCAATGTCGGCATATTCGGCACGGACGTCTGCATAGTAAGGCACCCGCCCGCCTTCGCTCATCAGCTTGGACGCCACCCCGACCGCCCGGCCGGCATCGGTCACATAGATCGCCTGGCCGCGGGCATAGTTCGGATGGATCTTCACAGCCGTGTGGATCTTCGATGTGGTCGCACCGCCAATCAGGAGGGGCACATCCAGGCCTTCACGTTCCAGTTCGGCCGCGACATGGCACATTTCATCGAGCGACGGCGTGATCAGACCGGACAGCCCGACCATATCGACCTTTTCAGCCTTGGCCGTTTCCAGGATCTTGGCAGCCGGCACCATCACGCCGAGGTCGATCACCTCGAAATTGTTGCACTGGAGAACCACGCCGACGATGTTCTTGCCGATGTCGTGGACGTCGCCCTTCACGGTCGCCATCAGGATCTTGCCGGCCGACGACTGGCCAGTGATGCCTTTTTCTTCCTTTTCCTTCTCCATGAAGGGCATCAGGTAGGCGACGGCCTTTTTCATCACTCGGGCGGACTTGACCACCTGGGGCAGGAACATCTGGCCGGACCCGAAGAGGTCACCGACCACATTCATGCCGTCCATCAACGGGCCTTCGATCACGTGAAGCGGCCGGTCAAACGCCTGCCGGGCTTCTTCCGTGTCCTCGACCACGAAGTCATCGATCCCGTGCACCAGGGCATGTTCCAGCCGCTTGGCCACACCCCAGGTGCGCCAGGTCAGATCGGCTTCGCGTTTCTTGCCGCCCTCACCTTTCCAGCGTTCGGCCGCGTCCAGCATGCGATCCGTTGCATCGTCCCGGCGGTTCAGGACCACGTCCTCGCACAGCTCGCGCAATTCGGTGTCCAGATCGTTGTAGACCGCCAACTGACCGGCATTGACAATGCCCATGTCCATACCGCGCTGAATGGCGTGATAGAGGAACACGGAATGCATGGCCTCGCGCACGGCCTCGTTGCCGCGGAAGGAGAAGGACAGGTTCGAAACGCCGCCCGACACATGGGCATGCGGCAGATTTTCGCGGATCCAGCCTGTCGCTTCGATGAAGTCGACACCGTAATTGTTGTGTTCCTCGATGCCTGTGGCCACCGCAAAGATGTTCGGGTCGAAAATGATGTCCTCCGGCGCGAACCCGACCTTCTCCGTCAGCACCTTGTAGGACCTTGAACAGATCTCGGTCTTGCGCTCGAAGGTATCTGCCTGACCCTTCTCGTCGAAGGCCATCACCACAACGGCGGCGCCATAGCGGCGTACCAGCCTGGCATGCTTGATGAACTCCTCCTCGCCTTCCTTCAGCGAGATTGAGTTCACGACCCCCTTGCCCTGAATGCATTTCAGGCCGGCTTCAATGACGGTCCATTTGGAACTGTCGATCATCACCGGCACCTTGGCGATGTCCGGCTCGGCGGCCACCAGGTTGAGGAAGGTGACCATCGCCTCTTCGGAGTCCAGCAGGCCTTCATCCATGTTGATGTCGATAATCTGCGCGCCGTTTTCGACCTGCTGGCGGGCGACATCGAGCGCGGTCGCATAGTCGCCTTCCTTGATCAGCTTGCGGAAGCGGGCCGACCCGGTGACGTTGGTGCGTTCGCCGACATTGACGAAATTGGTTTCCTTGGTGACCACGAACGGTTCCAGGCCCGACAGGCGCATATGCCTGTCGATTTCAGGGATCGCACGCGGTGTCTTGTCCGCAACGGCCTCCGCAATCGCCTTGATATGCGCCGGGGTGGTGCCGCAGCAGCCACCGACAATGTTGACAAGCCCGGCAGAGGCAAATTCCTCGATCAGCCCGGCCATGTGCTCCGGGCTCTCGTCATATTCGCCAAACTCGTTGGGCAGACCGGCATTCGGATAGGCGCAGACCAGCGTGTCGGCAACCCGGCCAAGCTCGTCCACATGGGCGCGCATTTCTTTGGCGCCAAGGGCACAGTTGAGGCCGATGGCGAGCGGGCTGGTGTGACGTACGGAATTCCAGAAGGCCTCCGGTGTCTGGCCGGAAAGCGTACGGCCGGACAGATCGGTGATGGTGCCGGAGACGAGGACCGGCAAGGTCGTGCCGACCTCTTCAAAGACTTCCTCGATCCCGAACAGGGCCGCCTTGGCGTTGAGCGTGTCGAAGATCGTTTCGACCAGAAGGACATCAGCGCCACCAGCAATCAGACCGCGTGCAGCTTCCGCGTAAGCAATGCGAAGATCATCAAAGGAAACAGCGCGGTAGCCGGGGTTGTTCACATCCGGCGAGATCGAAGCCGTCCTGTTGGTCGGGCCAAGGGCCCCGGCGACGAAGCGCGGCCGCGACGGGTCCTCGGCCATGACCTTGTCACAGGCTTCCCGTGCCAGTTTGGCGCTCTCGAAATTGAGCTCATAGGCCAGTTCCTCCATGCCGTAGTCGGCCTGGGCAATGGTTGTGGAGGAAAACGTGTTGGTCTCGATAAGGTCGGCACCGGCATGAAGATAATCGACATGGATCTGCCGGATTGCGTCGGGCTGGGTCAGGCTCAAAAGATCGTTGTTGCCTTTGACGTCGCTCGGCCAGTCCTTGAACCTGTCCCCGCGATAGGCAACTTCATCCAGTTTCAGGAGCTGGATTTCAGTTCCCATGGCGCCGTCAAGCACGAGAATACGGGTCTTGGCGAGGTCACGAAGGCGCTCAAAGGCGTCGGACTTGGTCACGGGATCATTCCTTCCAGAAGCTCTGGTTCAATGTGGTCAGGCGCCTTCCTGCATGGAAGGCGCGGATAATCGTGTCGTGTCACCTGCCGAGGAATTCGGCGGTCGAACTTAGAACCCGTTTTGCCCCTCCGGTGGGGAACAAGAGAAGCGTCGGGTGCCCCGTCAAAAAGGCTGGGCCCCTTCACGGGCATGTCCTGCGGGCCGCAGGGTCAAACCTGACAGGCTGCCTGGTTTCAGGCTGCCAGGTTTTCCGGTTCCTGCCGTCCCATGCCAAGCATGTGGCAGATGGCATAAGTCAGATCGGCGCGGTTCATGGTGTAGAAGTGGAAGTCGTTGATGCCCTTGTCGACGAGATCCATGACCTGTTCGCAGGCCACCGAGACACCGACCAGCTTGCGGGTTTCCGGATCGTCCTTCAGGCCGGCAAAGCGACGGGCAAGCCATTGCGGGATCGAAGTGCCGCACTTGGCGGAGAACACCATGGTCTGCTCGAAATTGTGGATCGGCAGGATGCCCGGGATCACAGGAATGTTGATGCCGGCGGCCGCGATCCGGTCGAGATAGGCATCAAAAAGATCATTGTCGAAGAAATACTGCGTGATGATCCGGTCGGCCCCGGCATCCACCTTGCGCTTCAGATTGTCGATTTCTTTTTGCCAGGAGCCGCTTTCCGGGTGCTTTTCCGGATATCCGGAGACGGAAATGTCGAAATTGGCGATCTTCTTGATGCCTGCGACGAGATCGGTCGCGTAGGCATAGCCGCTTTCATGAGGCACGTAGCGCGAGCCGATTCCTTCCAGCGGATCTCCGCGCAGGGCCACCAGATGGCGAACGCCCAGATCCCAGTATTCCCGAACGATCTCGTTGACTTCGTCCTGAGATGCCCCGACGCAGGTCAGGTGAGCCGCAGGCGCAAGATCCGTTTCCTTCAGGATCCGTTCGACAGTCTTGTGCGTGCGCTCACGCGTCGACCCGCCGGCGCCATAGGTCACGGAGACAAAGGACGGCGCAAGCGGGGCCAGCCGCTGAACCGTGTTCCACAGCGTCTCGGCCATCTTGTCGCTCTTGGGCGGAAAGAACTCGAACGACGCGGTGATCGGCGACGGAGCCGCCTGATGCGAGCGGCGGTTGGACGTGTCAGTCATTTCAGGCGACCTCTCGGGACGTATCTCTTGCTGGCAGGTCGGTGACGATGCGTCGATCACGGGCAAGCCAGAGGGTAACGGTCAGGTTGGTTTCGTTGTCTTCTCCAGGAACCAGGTCGGTCACCTGTTCCAGATCCAGTTCAAGCGCATCCAGCCAACGCTCCATCTGGTCATGGGCAAATCCAAGACGGCGATGGGCATGGTTGTCGCGCAGGAATTCAAGCTCGTGCGGGGCAAAATCGATGATCAGCAAGCGGCCTCCGGGGCGCAGCGCCCGGGCAGCTTCACTGAGCGCTCGTGCCGGTTCATCCAGAAAGTGCAGCACCTGGTGGATGGTCACCACATCAAAGGAGCGCGGCGGCACGTTGAGCGCATAGGCGTCGCCATGGCGCACCTGGGCATTGGAAAGGCCTGCCTTGGCAAGATTGGCCCGGGCAACAGCCAGCATGTCGTGGGAGGCATCGATGCCGAGGGCTGTCGTGTACTGGTCCGCGAACACCTCGAGAAGACGGCCCGTTCCGGTCCCCAGATCGAGAAATGACTGGAACGGTGTGTCGCCAAGCGCCGCCCGCATGGCGGCCTCAACATCCTCTTCTGAGACATGCAGCGACCGCTCGCGATCCCACGTGAGCGCGCGCGCGGCAAAATAGGCAGCCGCCTCTTCCGCCTTGGCCTTGCGAATGCCTTGAAAGCGCTCCTGGTCGGCAGCCAGGACAGCGTCATCGGTCGAGATGCGGGCGACAAGGTCACGCGCCAGCTGCCCGGCAGGGCCGTCGGCCAGCCGGTAATAGACCCAGGATCCTTCCGGATAGCGCTTGATCAGATCGGCCTCGGCAAGAAGCTTCAGATGGCGCGAAATACGGGGCTGGCTCTGACCGAGAATGGCGGTCGCATCCTTTACCGTGAGCTCACTCTCCGCCAACAGGGCGATCAGGCGAAGACGTGTCGTCTCGCCCACGGCCCGAAGGGCTGTCAGAGTGTCTTCCACGGAAAGGGTATGCTCATCAGTCATCAGCTTCGCCATCAATGTCGATATAAAGATATCTTTATATCAAACGCTCAGTTGATGCAAGCGATCAAAACATTTGCGACATGGATTGGTTTATATGCGCCTAATATGACCAAATTCACCGGGTAAAAAGCCGTGTTCCGCCTCATGCAGCGGCCAGTTTCCCGACACTGCGTACGCACGTCGAAAGGACCAGCCACAGATTACCATTGCAAATTGGATCGGCGGTCTGTTGTCTGGGGAGGCTCGAGATGCAGAACGGCGTTGTCATCGGCACCGACAGCTCATTGTTCAATTTCGCTGACCCAGATGTGCCCCGATCATGCAAAGTCCCGCCGCCGGCCCACGCCTCTCCACCTTGATCCTGCTGTCGGCCCTTTGCATCCTTCCCATCAACATCTTCCTGCCATCGCTGACCAACATGGCTGCAGAGTTCGACGTGGATTACGCCATTGTCGGCCTGTCCCTGGCGGCCTATGCCGCCGTCTCGGCCATCCTGCAACTGGTGCTTGGGCCGCTCTCCGACCGATTCGGCCGCCGGCCGGTCATCCTGGGCGGACTTGTGATTTTCCTGGTTGCAACACTCGGCTGCATTCTGGCCCGGGACATCTGGTGGTTCTTGACCTTCAGGCTGATCCAGGCCGTCATCGCCCCGACCTATGCCGTGGCACTCGCCGTCGTGCGCGACACGACCAGCAAGCAGGATGCCGCCAGCAAGATCGGCTACATCGCGATGGCCTGGGCTGTTGCCCCCATGCTCGGCCCCGGTTTCGGCGGCCTGCTGGACGAAACCTTCGGCTGGCGGGCCAGTTTCTGGTTCCTGGCAGTCTTTGGTGTCTCGGTGCTGGTATTGTGCTGGTTTGACCTCAAAGAAACCAACCGGTCGCCTTCCGACACGATCCTCGAACAGTTCCGGACATACCCTGAGCTCATAAAATCACGCCGCTTCTGGGCGTACACGGTCTGCATGGGCTTTTCGATCGGTGCCTTTTTCGCCTTCCTGGCCGGCGCGCCGCTCGCGGCCAACGCGGCCTTCGACCTGTCACCGGGCGTGCTTGGTCTTTTCATGGGTTCCATCACGGGCGGCTTCATGATCGGCAGTTTTCTGTCCGGACGGTTTGCCGGCCGCGTTCGGCTGACCACAATGATGCTCACAGGCCGGATCATTGCCTGTACAGGCCTCCTGCTTGGTCTTGGCCTCTACGCGACCGGGGTAGACCATGTTCTGGCCCTCTTCGGTCCCTGCATGCTTGTCGGGCTCTCCAACGGCTTGACATTGCCCAGCGCCAATGCGGGCGTTTTGTCTGTCAGGCCCAAGCTCGCCGGAAGCGCGGCCGGCCTGGCAGGGGCTTTCACGGTCATGTCAGGCGCAATCATGTCCTGGATCGCCGGGATGACCTTGTCTGATGAAAATGTCCGCTATGGCCTGCTGGTGATCATGCTTGGATCGGCAACGATCGCGCTCGTTGCCGCCGTCGCGGCCCGTCGCTACGAACACTTTTACGGCAGCGAGGGCACGTAGGTCGCGCCCGACGGGAGCGGTTCGAAGGCCCATGACCTGCTGTCACGGGAGGTGAACACCGGGCGCCCCTTTGACCGACCTATGCTCGCGGACGCTTGTCTCAGCTTGCCGGAGCCCGTTCGCCGGTCTCCAGCATGTGAGCAAATGCTCCGTCGCGGGCGCAGCGCGGCAAATCCTTGAGCGGAACAAGTTCGGTGCCGATCAGCTCCCGCTCGTAGAGCTCCTCGATGTTGCTGGTATCGACCGTCTGCCCGTGCACCACGGAGGCAAGCTTGGTTCTGAAAGCTTCAAGTCCCCCCATCGACGAGAAGTGCCACCCAGCATCGGGAACAATCGTGACCGGACGGCTGATGCCGGAGAGGTTGTTGTTGCGGATCCTGAGGAAAGGCTGGGTCAGAAATCCGGGAACATAACTCTTCTTGGTCAGCCGCGCCTTTGTGCGCCGAAGCTGCTGCGGCGTCGTCAGGTATTTCTTTTCGATCATGCGCGAGCCGAGCAGCCAGGTCTTGCCGGGAACGATCCGGTTGAGATGATGCTTGTGCAGGCTCTGCTCGAAGACCAGAAGGCGGTTCCTGTAAAGCCTATCGTTCAACACCTTCGCAAGGACAGGCTTGCGGATAACTTCATCCACATCCGACAACAGGATCAGGTCGTCCGGCGCACAGTCTTCGAGCGCTTGGCCGATGCAGTTGCGCTGATAGTTCTCGCGCTCCCAGTCTTTTTTGCGCCGGTTCTTGTAAACCCCGAGCGCCGGGGGCAATTCCGCCGGAAACTCGATTTGCAGGTCGATGATCTTGTCGGCCCAGGGCGCAAAACGTTCCCGGTTTTCGGCGAAATAGTAAGGTTTGGCGCCGCCGCGCTGCGTCTGGTTGGCTTCCACGAGGACAAAATGGTCGACATGGTCCTCCATTTCCCGCAGACGGATTTCCAGGAGATCAAACTCGTTGTGAAAGACAAAACAGTCGTAAAGCTTCATGTCCGGCCTACAGGCTCTTCCATAGTCTGAATTGCGCCCTGAGCGCCTTTTCCTGGAGATAGCGCTTGATCTTGAACGAGGCCGGCAATGTGAGACCGTCCGCAGACCATTTCCCGGACAAGAACACCTCGTCAAATTTCTGCATGACGGGACCCGGCAGATAGGCCGCCACGGAATCACGTGCAAGATCGGAATCCTGCAGGGACGGCGTATAGTGTGACAGCAGGCGCACGAGGTCCCGCTGCGTCCGGTAGATCCACTCCGATTTGGGTGTCATGACGACATGGTTCTGATCCATCCCGCCGGCCCAGCTGTAAACCGGTTTGCCGAACATCAGGAATTCCGCGATGGCCAGTCCGAAACTCTCGCCGATTTTCTTGGCGTTGAGCCCGGCATCGCAGGTTGCAATGAAACGCGACTTTTCCAAGGGGTCGATGATCGGCGGCAGAAACAGCGCGCGTTCGTGATCGATAAACTTGTGCGTGTTGACGAACAGAAACCAGAGATTCGCCCGTTTGCCCAATGCCTCTTCAACAGCTGCCTGCGCAAACGGAATGTTGAACTGGTCAGCGCCGCCATAGCGTCCCACCACATGAGCGTCCGCCGGAATGCCAAACTCGGCGCGCAGCGTGCCGGTCGGTAACGGCAGATCGACAATATGCGGTACGGCCGGGGCAAGTCCGCCGGTCATCCAGTCGGCCAGCCAGTCCGACACATAGGCATAGACATCGCCATGCGGCTCGAAATGGCGGAACACGGAATGAACGCCTGATCTGTTCGCGGCAACGTCCAGCGGACCAAGGCGCCCCTCGCGAATGTAGTAGCAGAAGTCGAGTTGCAGCGGCTCGCTGACCCGGCGAGCGTCAACTCCCGGTTCGACCGGCACCATGGTCAGGGACTGTCCGAATTTCTCCACCACGGATGGTGTGCTCTTGGCTGCCTTGTAAAAGACGAAGGCCTCGTGACCGAGCTTGTCCTGGACCCCAAGCGCATAGTCGTGAAGCGCGACACTCATGCCACGCTCGTTCAAAGTGCCTGCCTGAAATCCAATCCGCATTCCGGTTCCGTTGTCTCGCACCAATGCGCGTCAGCTCATAACCTTGCGCCGCCGCGGATTGGCATTCCCGCCGGGAGCGATAAAGGATTTCGCGGCAGAGGTCCACGCCTTCATGTGATAACACGCCATTGCACCGGTCTTATCCTGCCGTTTGCACGATCACCGGACGACAAAAGGCAAAGCAGCCGTCGCCTCATCTTTGCCGATCTGGTCACTGATTTTCACAAGAAAAGTGTAGTTCCCCGCGCGCGCGTCGGTCAGGTCCAGCTTCAGGTTGGCATAGGAACCCGGATCGGTTCCCCGGCTCTTGATCTTCATTTCGCCGAACCGGTCATTGTTCATGATCGGCGTGCCATCGGACAACTGAACCTGCGCGCTGATCACATAGTCCACAGAGTATTGGCCATCTGCGAAAACCAGGTCCAGTCCCTGGGGTTCCACGAAGAGCCGCAATGTTTCCCCGCTCGAAAAAACATGGCTGCCGCGTTCTTCAGGTCGGCCAAGTGGACCGACCGTGTCGGTGACATAGGCCAATCTGGCGATGGCCACGGGCAGGTTCTGTCGCGCCTCCAGAAACGCAGATCGCATGAGCGTCACCGCAGCCAGAGTGTCTCCGCGGTCAATTGCCTCTTCCACCGCAACAGCCTTGTCGACAATCGTACCGGCCTGAGCCGGTCCGACACACATGGCGCTTAACAGCAGCCCTCCAAAGAATTTCAAAACCATTGCCAGCTCCAAAACATGATCAGGTCAGCAAAACCTGACGGAACTGGCAGAAAAGGCTGTGGCCTCCATCACAAACACCGGTGACTGCCGACACTTCCTGACGGGCCAATGCAACGTGCTGCATTTCGGCGTTCTGAAAGAGCAAGTCCTGACCCTTGCCTGGGCCAGAGAGTTGCTTCAGTCGAAAGACAAGTAAATACGGCCTACTTGATCGAGAAAGGCAGTTCGACTTTCGCCGAACCACCGCCATGTTCGTCATTGACCGTCAAGACAAGCACATAGTCACCGGCGGGTGCACCGCTGACATTCAGTGTCAGGTTCGCCATGTACTCGGTGTTCGGCACGTGGCTCTTGAAATCGAACCGGCCAAAGCCCTTCTGACCGGCGAGCACCTTGCCGTCCGGGGACGTCAGATCGAAATCGACCGTCAGAAGGGAGTTGTAAAGCCCGTCCTGCTGCTTCCAGTCAAAGCCGACCGGCTCAAGATAGATCAACAGTGGTTCACCTTCAGCAAAACTGTTGTCGTCCCGCGCGGTGTAGATGCCATAGCCGTCTGCTGGGGCCACGACGTAAGTCGACGTCGGAATGGCGAGCGGCGCCTCCTTCCAGACGTCAGACAGAGCTTCCCGCATCAGCTGGATGGCTTCAACGCCCTTGCCTGCAGCCAGCGCCGTTTCCGCGTCCCCTGCCTTGTCCTGCAAGGGACCCGCCCAAGCTGTTCCGGCAAGTCCGAGACCGAAAACCATTCCGGCAAAACCACTTCTGAGCATGCTTCCCCCCAATGCCTGGACCTGGTGAGAGGGAAGCATATCATCGTGACAGAGCCTTCGCACAAAGCAATCGTGCGGCTTCGTGCAATCAGGCCGTTTTGCCGGTGGCGTACCGGTCAGATCTGGTCCGTTCCGCCACCGTTGTCTCCTTCAAGGTCATCGAAGCTGCTATGGGCTGCACCGCCGGCGAGCGCTGCCTGGGCTGCGGCCTGAGCGGCTGCTGCCCGTTGAGCGTCCGTAGGCGCCTCACCGTCCTCCCCTGCGACCCGCACGGTCACCTGGCGATGCGCAAACTTGATGCCGTTCTGTTCAAACAGATCCCGAAGGCCGGCATAGACGATCTTCCTGAGCTCGAACTGCTTGCCCGGCTTGGTGGTGAATTTCACCCGTGCGATCATGGCGCTGTCTTCCATCGACATGATGCCCTGGGACTTGAGCGGAGCCAGGAACATCGGCCCGTAATACTCGTCGTCCAGAAGCTCCTTGCCGAAATTCTTGATCAGCTTGCGCATCTTTTCCACGTCCGTGTCGTACGTGACCCGGAAGGCGAGTTTCATAACGGCCCAGTCGCGTGAGAAATTTTCCACCTGCTGGATTTCCCCGAACGGGATCGTCGTCAGCGCGCCGCGATGGTGGCGCAGCTGCATGGACCGGATCGAGATTTTCTCGACCATGCCCTTTGCGCTGCCGATGTCGATATATTCGCCTTTCCGGAAGGCATCGTCGATCAGATAGAAGGCGCCAGAGAAAATATCCCGGATGAGCGTCTGGGCACCGAAGCCGATGGCCAGACCGACAACACCCGCACCGGCAAAGAGCGGCGCAATATTCACCCCGAGTTCCGCCAGCACCACCATGGCCGCAATCACCACGATGGTGATCAGCAGGAAATTCCGGAAGATCGGCAACAGCGTTGCAATCCGGCTTTCGCCCGCGCCGCCAACCTCGGCCTCTTCGTCCTTTTCGGCAGGCGCTTCCTTGGCAATCTGGCGATCAATGACGATCTTGACCGCCTCGTAGGCCATGTAGCCCAGGAACACGACCAGCAGCACCTCGATGAAGGAGCCGATCAGGGAACCGCTGCCGGCAAGCGGCACGCCCCATTGGTGAGCCAGTATGTCAATGGCACCGAAAACGACAATGATCGCGGCCCCCCGGTCGAACAGGTCCCGGAAGGGGGATCGCATCGCTTCTCGTTCGGCGGCTTCCGCCCGCGCCTGAGCCTGAGCGCTTTCCGGATCTTCGTCTCCCGCTCCTTCGTTCTCTTCGGCGCGCTGAATGTCTTCCGCGATCTTCGCCTGCGCGTCGGCCGTATCGAGACGTGGCAGCAACACGCGGTCGATGATCAGGATCAGCAGACCGTAGACGATCGCAGCCAACAGGATCACCTGGAGCGGCGCGCCGACGAGGCCGGTGGCATCCGGCAGATCAAGCAGGATGCGCACCGCGGAAATGCCCCAGGCGATCACGAAATAGAAAATCGCGATGTAGTGCCAGGACCCGGCGATGAAGCGCCGCCAGACGGGCACGTCCCCCTCGCCCCGGATCAACCGGGCGATCGCCTTGCGATACGCAAGAGCGATGCCGCTCAGAATGATCATGGACAGGGCCGACGCGCCGATGAGAGCAACCTTGTGCGCGTCCTCATTCAATCCGAGTCGTTCCATCCAGAGACAGAAAGCGACCGCAAACAGCGAGACACCTGCGCCAACCAGAAGGCTCTTGTAAAGGCCGTTCGCCTCGGCGTTGGTAAAGGAAATCAACCGGTGGCTTTCCGCATCAGGCACCAGAAGATTGAGCCAGATGATCCTCAGTGCCATGAAGACTGCGACCACTCCGAACACGACCATGGCGGTTTCGTTGGCCGCTTCCAGTCCGGATCCGATCAGGAGGAAGACTACGACTGAAACGGCGAAGAACAGAATGACGCCGACGATCATCAAAAGGGCGCGCAGATAGAGATAGATGATCTTGTCGGACCGCGAATAGACATCCTCCTTGTACATGGAGGCAAACTGGCGCCGTCCCCAGCGCGCAAGCAGAATGGACGCTGCAATGCCGAAAGCGGCTGCAATGACGATGTCGATCAGTGCGGCGGGAATCCAGCTCAGCCCCTGCCCCTCACCTTCGTCCTGCAGCGTTTCCAGCATCGTGTCGTGGATGGTCGGAATTTCCTTCAGGATGGATTTGAAGACGTCCCTAGCCGCAACCGCCTCATCGGCAAATTCGTCGACGGAACCCAGAATTCCACCGCCTTCTTCGTCGCCCTCTTCATGAGAGGCTTCGTCATCATCCGTTTCGGTGGCCACCTTGCCGTTTTCAGGTTTGTCCTCCGTTTCGCCTGACGCGGCCATGCCGGAGATCACACCGGTCAGGCCCTGTGCTTGAACAGGCAGGGATGCGGCGCTGAAAACAAGCAGGATAGTGAACAGGACACTCAGAAACCGGACCCCGTGCCAGACGCGGGCAGGTTTCAGATCGAGTGAATGATTGGGCGTATAAGGCAGACGCATGAGAGCTCCGTGTCGAGTCGCATGAAAAACTGCGTCCTTCTTTGCACGGATCTGTTTGATTTGAAAGAAACTGGGCCAAAAGGGACCGGATCAAAAAACAAACCCGGCTCTGACGAGCCGGGCTTCAGGTCTCAGCAGGATGCGCCTCGCTGGTAAATTCAGTGCAGAACGTTGTTGCTCCAATGCGCCATCTTGCGCTTGGCTTCTGCGATGGTCATGCGTTCGAAGGTTGCCATGGCGTCGCTGCGCACTTCCGGCGTCAAACGGTGGCGCCAGGGGCCGATGCCGAGCAGCGAGCCGACCGTGATGGAGGAAAAGCCCGAGGCCTTGGCCAGGATAACGAAGGGCTCCGGATCCGGCCGGACCATCCAGTGGCTGACTTCCTCGACCCCGCAGCGCACCAGCCAGGCAAATGTCGCCACCGCTTCGGCAAACCGGTCCTCGGAGGCAAACCGGCGCAGCGCCGCTTCATTGACCATGCCGCGCTTGGCCAGGAGCAGGATCCGGCTGCGCGCGGTTTCAAAGTCGTACCGGCCCAGCCAGTACTGGTTCGACATGCGCTGTGCGGCGACGTCTGCGGCTTCGTCGACCCGTGCCGCCTCCTGTCCGCGACCCTGCGCATGCAGCTTGCGCCGCACTTCTTCGCTCGCCACGGAGATCAGGCTGGCAATATGGGCTTCTGCCAGGTCGGCGCGTTCGCTCAGCGAAAGCTGCAAAGTGGCATCGGACGCCGCATCACTGATCAGGGAGATGATCGACAGGTTCGACAGGCTGGCACCGTCATTGCTGGCAACCTTGCGCTTCACCTTCAGGTCGCCCTGGCGCACCAGAACATCCGTCAGCTGTTCGGAAAGCACCTCGCGCTGCGCAATTGCAAACCGATGGGAGTTGCCCCGCTTTTCCGCGATCTTGATCAGGTCGGTGTCTCGCAGAACGGTTGACCGCAGCAGGATCGGTTCGGCAACCTCAATGTCGTCATCTGCCAGGCGGCGGATGGTTTCTTCCGGTCCGCGGCGCAGACTGGCCATCTGTTCGGCAACGTAGCGACGCACCTCGGATTCGACCATGTCAACAAGACGCAGCAGCACGCTGTCATAGATATCAACCTGTTCATCCGAACAACGGTCGGAGGTCAGGGCGAACAGCGTTGCGACATGCCGGGCCAATTCGGCCCGACGGGCGCTGCCAGCTTCACCGGTCAGCTCCGAGAAGTTCACCAGTTCTGTTTTCAACGCTTCAGTCATTCTTCGATACCAGTTGTCAAAAGGGTGCCGGTCCGGCGTTGGTACCGAAAATGAAGGTGAGATTTAAAGAAGGTCGAAACGCGCTTTTCGAGAATGTAATCGTCTTTTTGTAAAACTTTCTGAGAATTCTACACATATGCCATGTATTCAGTATAGGTAGTTGATTTTTATATATTATTCCTTTTTTCCAGCAAGGAAACGATGGGTAAATAGCCAGCTGAAATTGTAAAAAAATAATTGCGAAAAAAGCTTCCGGGCAGCGCTGGTGCGCGACTTGGGTGGTTGGCATTTACCCACCTGTTAAAGAACCAAATGCCGGTTTCTATCGCGGAAAACCGCGACGGATCGCCATGCGTAACTGAATTAAAAAATAATTTTCTTTCCTTATTGATGAGTTGATTTGCCTCCCCATATAAAGAAAGGAAATTCTTTTTTAATGGAGAGAGCCATGCCCCGCCCGCACCCCGCACACCTTCATCTGGTCCCGCCCTCCAGCGATTCCCGCGGTCTCGAAAACTGGGCGACGGCTTTGAAACAGCTGTTCCGGAAAAAACCGGCCTATGGTGCAATTCCGCATGACCTGCTCGCCGACGTTCTGGCAGACAACGGATTGCGCGCACGGGAAGAGGAACGGCAACGGCCGCAAATCAGCGGTCTCTGGAGCTGAAGTCGCCGAAAGGCATTCAAAAACAAACAACCCGGCGCCCTGTGGCACCGGGTCTGAGTTCATCATGTTCCGAAGGAACGTCCAGCCTATTCCGCCGCTGCCAGAAATTCCTTGGTCCCCACCTGATCGTCGCTGCCATCGTCATTGCTCTTGTGGAGCTGGCTGAGCAGGTGGCGGCGTTTGTCGGCGGCCTTTTCCAGATTGGCCTCTTTCACGGGTCCAAAGCCCCTTACGAGATCCGGCACCCGGGCAAGTTCGACCAGCAGACCGTAATTTCTGTCCGGTAACCGGTTGAGGATTTCGGCAATATCGGCCTCGTATTGAACGATCAGCGCTCGTTCGGCCCTGCGCTCGGCGGTGCGGGCAAACGGATCGTACCATTTGCCGCGCATGCCCTTGAACCCGGCCAGCAGCCTGAACGCACTGAAGATCCAGGGCCCGAAGGCGATCTTTTCCGGACGACCGGTCTTGGGATCAATCCGGTGCGCCAGCATTGGCGGCGCCAGATGCACTTTCAGCTGCCGCGGATTTTCAAATCGCTGCGCGATCTTCTCCTTGAAGGCCGGATCGGAATAAAGCCGGGCCACCTCGTATTCGTCCTTGTAGGCCATCACCTTGTAGAGCATGTCGGCGACGGTCTGGGTCAGGCGCAGAGTGCCGGGGCCGTGAGCTTCATCGGCGGCTTTTACCTTGGCAATCAGAGAAAGATACCGGTCCGCATAGGTGCCATCCTGATAGGCGGTCAGCTCGGCCGCGTTGAACGCAATCTTTTCGTCCAGCGAAAAGACCCGTGGCTTGGCTTCCGACGGCAGCGAGGAAAGCAGTTTTTCCGGCTCGGCCGCCAGGACCCGCCCGGCCCGGAACGCCTTGATATTGTTCTTCACTGCAGCGCCATTCAGCTCCAGCGCGGTCTCGATGGCGTAGTCGGAGATCGGCAACGCACCACTCTGATAGGCCATGCCCACAAGAAGCATGTTGGCGTAGATGGCATCGCCCAGCAGTTTTTCGGCAACATCAGCTGCATTCACCGGCAGATATGTGCTCGACGCCTGGCGCAGGGCATTGTCCATACGCTGCTCGTCGAAGGACAGCGTCTGCTTCAGGACAAATTCCGCAGTCGGCGCCACCTTGGTGTTGGCCACCGTCAGCGTATGACCCCGATGGGCGAGCGCCAACTGGTCCGCATTGGCAGCGACCACCATGTCGCTGGCAATCAGAAGATCCAGGCTTGCCGCCGGCACACGCGGTCCCTCGATGGATTTGTCGAGCGCGGCAAAGCGGACATGGGAGGTGACCGGACCGCCTTTTTGCGCCAGACCGGTCATGTCCAGCGTCGAGGCCTGTTTGCCATCGACATGAGCGGCCATGGCCAGCACCGCGCTGATCGTGGTCACACCCATGCCACCGATACCGGCAACCAGCGTGTTCTGCGTGCGCTCCAGCGACGCCAACTCCGGCTGCGTCAGCGCTTCGACCAGGACGTCGACATCAACATCGGCCTTTTTCGGCTTCTTGAGCGCGGCGCCGTCGATCTCGACAAAGGAGGGGCAGAAGCCCTTGATGCAGGAGAAATCCTTGTTGCAGCTGGACTGGTTGATGGTCCGCTTTTCTCCGAACGGGGTCGGCAGCGGTTCCACCGACAGACAGTTCGACTGGACCGAGCAGTCACCGCAGCCCTCGCAGACGCGATCATTGATGAACAGACGCATGTCCGGATCCGGGAAGGAGCCGCGCTTGCGCCGGCGGCGCTTTTCTGCCGCGCAGGTCTGGTCATAGACAATCACGGAAACGCCCGGATATGTCTGCAACTCTTCCTGCACATCCATCAGTTCATCGCGGTGATGTACCTTCGTGCCCGGCGCAATCGGCGACCAGGAGCCATAGCCTTCCGGGTTTTCAGAGACAATGGCAATACGCTCTACACCTTCTGCTTCCAGCTGGCGGGTGATCTGCGGCACGGTCAGCTGGCCATCGACCTTCTGACCACCGGTCATGGCAACGGCGTCGTTGTAAAGCACCTTGTAGGTAATCGGCACCTTGGCCGCGAGCGCCTGACGGATGGCCAGGATGCCGGAGTGGAAATAGGTTCCGTCACCGACATTGGCAAAGACGTGGCTGTCGCCGGAGAACGGCTGCTGGCCAACCCAGAGCACCCCCTCACCACCCATGGCGATCTGCCCCTCGGTTGTGCGGCCCGCCATTTCGGTCATGGCGTGGCAGCCGATGCCCGGCATCGAGCGGGAGCCTTCCGGTGTCCTGGTCGAGGTCGAATGCGGGCAGCCGGAGCAAAAATAGGGAATGCGGGCGGCGCGTTCCGCGTGCCCCTGGGCCCACATGGCCTGCTTGTTCATCCGCGCAGCAACGGCGCGCATTTCGTCGTTGACCACGTCCGCGGGCAACCACTTCATCAGCCCTTCGATGAGTTCGGCGACCGAAATCTCCAGTACGTCGGACAGGAACGGAGCCCCGTCCGGGCGGCGCTTGCCCCAGATTTCCGGGCGGCTCATTTCCGGCCAGTGATAGGAGACTTCCTTGATCTGCGTTTCCATGAAGGCACGCTTGTGCTCGACCACCAGCAGGCGTTCCGCACCGCGGGCAAATTCGCGCAGGCCGAGCGGTTCCAGCGGCCAGGTCATGGCGACCTTGTAGACCCCGAGCCCCAGACGCCTGGCGAAATCCTCGGTGATACCCATCAGGTCGAGAGCCTGAAGCAGATCCCTATAGGCCTTGCCGGAGGTCACGATCCCCAGTTTGGCGTTGCTGCGGGTGCCGAAGGCGACCCGGTCGAGGCCATTGGTGCGCACATAGGCCTGGGCGGCCGGCACACGCAGATCGCGCACCAGACGCTCTGTTTCCAGCCGGTTGCCCAGAAGCAGGTCGCGGTTCTGGCGGTAGTCCTTGCGCGGATCGCCCTCAAGCGGACGCACCAGCCGCAGCCGGTTGGGCGCTACGTTGATGGTGGCAGACGCATCCATCGTGTCTGCGACACAGATCAGTGCGGTCCACAAGCTGGTAAAGCGTGACATTTCCAGCCCATGAAGGCCGTAGTCGAGCACTTCCTGAATGTCTGCCGGATTAAGCACAGGCATTTCGGCATGTTCGAAGAAGAATTCACTCTGGGCCGGAAGAATGGAGGATTTGGCCAGGTGATCGTCCCCGGCCAGCGCGAGAACGCCACCGTTGCGGTCGGTTCCGGACGCATTGGCCTGACGCAGAGCGTCGCCGGCACGGTCCACCCCGGGTGCCTTGCCGTACCAGATCCCGAAGACCCCGTCATAGGCGGTTGGCCGGCCCACACCACCTTCACCGCGCAATTTCTGGCTACCCCAGACGGCCGTTGCACCAAGCTCTTCATTGACCCCGGGCTTGAAGACAACGTCATAACCCTGGAGATGTCGGTGCGCGCGCATCAGTTCGGTGTCATAGCCTGCAAGCGGCGAGCCGCGGTACCCGGAGATGAACCCACCGGTCTTCAGACCGGCCTCCCGATCCAGACGGGCCCGGTCGAGCGCCAGCCGGACCAGTGCCTGTATGCCCGTCAGATAAACCCGCCCTTCCGTGGCGACATATTTGTCCTCCAGGGTCACGGTTGGCATATGCACATTCATCCGAATTCCTCCTCATACCGCACCTGGGGCGGCCAGGCCCGGCGGCAACCTCTCTTTCAGATTAATATCATCCTTTTCTCCGGCAAATTCTGTGCTATCGTCACGGGCAATCATCCAGGGGCAGAATAAAAATTCCTAAAATAACCAATGACCGACAAATATCTTCTCGACCCGTCTGACATACGTGTCCTGCGCGTCCTGCAGCGGGATGCTTCGCTCTCCATTGCCGAAGTCGCAAAGGAAGCGGGCATGAGCCAAACACCCTGCTGGCGGCGCATCAAGCGCTTGAAGGAACAGGGGATCATCCGCCAGATCACCGCCATTATCGACCGCGAATCCGTCGGTCTCGGGTTCGTGGCCTATTCCTTCGTCAAGCTTGCTGTTCCCAGCCGCGAGAACATGGAAACTTTCGACAAGCTGGTGCATCACTGGCCGGAAGTCGTCACATGCGAGCGTATCACCGGTGCCGTCGACTACCTAATCAAGGTCGTCACCGATGATATCAAAACCTACGACAATTTTCTGCGTTTGAAACTGCTCGACAACACGCTGGTGTCCGACGTGCAATCGCGTATCGTCGTCAATACGGTCAAGGATACGGTGGCTCTGCCTTTGCGCGAGAGCTGAGACAGGGCCAGGGAAGGACGCGGACGCCAACAGTGCGTCTGCGTTTTGGTCCCTCGTCAGGTTCTGGTGCACCCAGTTCTAGTGGACCCGGTTCTAGTGGCCCCGGTTCTCGTGCACTCAGTGATCGCGGCTAGTCGTGTTCAACGCGCGTGACGAGGCCCGACTGAGGATCGACCTTGATCTCCAGTTTCTCGCCTTCGATCACAACCTCAACCTCGACACGGTCGGGTTTGACCTCGATCTCCTGTATCTCGTAACCATTGTCCTCAAGGCTCCTGGCAATCTCGGAAATCTTCAGGCCGACCGAATGACCGGGCTGCACCTGTGCCAGGGCCACCTGCCCCGAAACCACCAGAAAAGCAGGAACAATTGCGGCCACAAGTCCATGGCGCAGGGTTGGTAACATCTCGTGTCTCCCGTTGGGTTTTCACCATTGTTCGGGACACAGATGGGAAGCCCGGGCAACTTTCCTAATTACAAATGGGACACGTTGGGCCAAGCCGGAATGCAATCCACATCAAACCCTTTGCGGGTGTGAGGTCGAAACTGACCCGGAGGCGTCCGGTTTCTTTGTATCCGGATCATTTTCAGAAATCAGGGAACCATAGAGCAACTCGTCAATGAACAGGGACAGCAGCTGCGGACGGCCCGACACGCCGGCTTTCCTGTAAATCGCGTTGCACTGAGCCTTCACGGTTCCTTCCGCGGTTTTGCGAATTGAGGCGATTTCAGAGATTGTAAACCCCTTCAACGCAAGCAGGGCAACGTCACATTCGGACGGTGTCAAACCCCAGGTCTCGAAATGCTCTTCCAGCATCGTGGCAAAGGCACCGGAGGCGGCTTTGACCTGTTGTTCCAGACGTTTTTGACGGGTCATTGTCTTTCGTACTTCAAAGCCGGTGGCCACCAGACTGACGACCAGTGCCGCCACGACCAGGTTTTCCACGATGTCGTTGCCGATCACCGAAGCAGGGTTTTCCCCCCAGACCCAGTCGACCACTTCCTCCGTCACGAGAAAAAAAACGCAAATCGCCTGCAGACCGAAGAGAAGCCAGGGCCAGGCAATTTTCCAGTTGGGCAAGGTCGGCATAATTCGAAATCATCTCCCTGAAGGCAGGCATGAGAGCGTCAGCCGCGACGCCGGTCTGATGGGCCGTATGATGCGGTGTTTCCAGGGGTAAACCAAGGCTGTTTATCGGATGGTGCACCGATGGCAGAATTCGGGTTGGCCCCCGGCCGGGTGGTCGGGGCGGACCACGGCGGGTCCGGCCGGGGTTGGCCGGTCAGATGTCAGTCGTCGTCTTTCTCGCCATCCTCGTCCTGATCGTCCAGTTCCATTTCCAGAACCAGGCCGGACTTGGCATCGACAACAACTTCCATCTCCTTGCCATCCAGAGAGACTTCGGCCTCAATTTCACCTTTCTCGGTTTCAATCTCTTCCACCTTGTAGCCTTCGGCGGTCAGCGCGGCGCGGATCTCCTCCTCCGTCGTGCCAAGCGTATCGCCGACGGAAACAGCGGCCATGGCAAAGCTTGTCCCGGCCAGAAATCCGGTTAAGGAGAACAGGGAAAACGCGGTAGATTTGATCGGGAGCGTCATGGGGGTGTCCTTTGGCGGTTGGAAATTCGGGCCAACGGCAATGTCAGCGCCGTTGCTCCCGATTTGCCCGTCGAACGCCGGGCGCACCATCCCTCAAAGGCTTATAAACCCGCGGCTCAACCAAGGTTTAGGCAGGTTTAGAAGAAGATTATTGAAAGAAACGTCCCGGCGACAGGCCAGCCGGATCGAGCAACGGGTCCTTGCCCGCGATCATTGAAGCGAGCAGACGTCCAGTAATCGGTCCAAGCGTGAAGCCGTCATGGGCATGACCGAAATTCAGCCACAGGCCCGGCGTCAACGGAGACGGCCCCACGACCGGCAGGGAATCGGGCAGGCACGGCCGGCATCCCATCCAGACTTCGTCTTTCAGACTTCGGCCGAGTGGGAACAGCTCCTCGGCCCGCCTTTTTGTCCGTTTCAGGACCGCCGGATTCGGCGGTGCGTCACGCGCCGCAAGTTCCACACCTGTCGTCAGGCGAATACCGTTGTCCGTCGGTGTCAGGGCAAACCCGTTTTCAACATCGACGACCGGACGAGACAGCGACGCCCCGGACAGAGGCCGGTAATGCATGTGATAACCGCGTTTGACGGCAAGCGGATAGGTTTCGCCGAGCCGCGTCAGGAGGTCGTCGGACCAGGCACCCAGCGCCACCACGGCCTGGGAAGCCGTGATCTCACCGCGCTCACAGCTTAACTGCCAGACGCTCCGGTGGCGGGTCAGCCGCCGCGCGTCGCCCCGAAAGGAGCTGCCTCCTTCCCGAATGAAACCTCGCCAGAACGCGTCGACCACTGCCCCCGGATTGGAAACGGAGCAGCTTTCCAGCCAGTGCAGAGCCTTCAGCCCGCCGGTTTTCAGTCCGGGCTCCAGAGCATTGATCGCGCTGTCTCCAAGTTCATCATAGGCAACGCCGAACACCCTGGCGTATTGGCGCTCCGCATTGCTCTCCTTGAAGCCATCCTCGCTACGATAGAGATGCAGCCAGCCACCCTGGCGGTAGAAGCGGTCGGCATTGGTGCTGCGTGCCAGCTCCAGATGCTCTTGCACCGCGAACGCTCTCAAGGGCGCAACCACTCTTGAATAGATCTCCGCACCGCGCTCGCTGCCCGCCTTCTGGAACTGCCTGATCCATGGCAGCAAGCGGAGCACGGTGGCCGGATCAAGCGAAACTGCGCTGGACTGGCCCAGAAATATGCCAAGCAGCTTCAGCGGGTGCGTCGGCACC
This sequence comes from Roseibium sp., assembly GCF_965233565.1. Classification (GTDB taxonomy): domain Bacteria; phylum Pseudomonadota; class Alphaproteobacteria; order Rhizobiales; family Stappiaceae; genus Roseibium. The sequence goes on from NZ_OZ247494.1 coordinate 846,769, forward strand.
TTGTGGGGGACGAATCCGTTGCGCTGAACAATGCCGGCATTGCCAAACGATGCTTCCTCCCCCGGATGTTTCCGGTCGACCAAAGCCACTTCCAGTCCCAGGCGGCGCAAGTGCAGGGCTGTGGTAACGCCGACGATGCCGGCGCCAAGCACGATCACGTCAAAGGATTGCGTCTGTCTTGTTTTTGCTGTCATACCTGTTCCGGTCGGTCCAGGGTCATTGGGTCTTGCTTGAGGTCCCGCCATCCGTCAATTCGGGCCGAGACACCTGCCAAGAAAGCCACGCCAGGAGACAACACTAGATGATTCGGATGATCGGGGCAGGCCTTGCGTGGATTGGACGCCACGGTACGGCCGCACTTGTTGTGAGTATCTTTATCGGCGTCGCCCTGCCCGCCCTGTCCGCTTACCTGCGCCCGTATCTCGCCGTCGCTGTGTTCAGTCTGCTGACGCTTGCTTTCCTGCGCGTTGACCAGGACGCCATCGTCCGTCGCCTGCGCCGCCCGGCTCTGCTGATCGCAGCTCTTGTCTGGACAATGCTTGGCGCGCCGCTCCTGACCTGGCTGGCCATTCTGGCCATCGGCCCGGACACCCTTGGCCCCGACATCGTCCTTGCGCTCTATATTGCCACCGCGGCACCGCCCGTCATGGCCGCTCCGGCCTTTATCTACCTGCTGGGCCTCGACGGCACGTTGAGCCTTGCGCTCTCGGTCGCCGCACTGATCGTCACCCCTCTGACCGCTCCCCTTGTCGGGGAACTCATGCTGGGCGCGGCGCTGCCCTTGAGCGTCGGCGGCCTGGCCCTGCAATTGTCCGCTCTTCTGGTCGGCGCCTTTCTGTTGTCATTTGTCTTCCGCCGACTGGCCGGGCGTGAACGGCTGGCACGCTCTTCCCACCACATCAGCGGACTGAACGTTCTGCTGCTTCTGGTCTTCGCAATTGCTGCCATGGACGGGGTCGCGGCGAGCTTTGCGGCAAAGCCTGGCTTTACGCTTGGACTGACCGCCCTCACCTTTGCGCTGGCGCTTGTGCAGATGCTGCTGTCGCTTGCTCTCTTCGCGCCCGCAAGCCGCGAAGACGCCTATGCCATCGCACACACCTGCGGCACCCGCAACATGGGCCTGATGGTGGCCGCCCTTGGCGGCACCTTGCCCGAACTCACCTGGCTTTGGTTCGCCGTTGGCCAGTTCCCGATCTACATGCTGCCGATGATGCTGAAACCCTTCGTGCGGCTCTACTGCGGGCCGAACGCCGGAAGTGTGACGTAGCTGGTCTTTTCGATGGCCATGCTATGCTTATCTGCCGCTTCAGGATGACACCAACCGACCCTTGAAGGAGCCTGTCCGTGACTTTTCTCCGCGCACTCAGATGCCTGTCCCTTCTCGTCACTGCCGGTCTTCTGTCCCCGGCAGCCTTTGCCGGCGACACGGCGAAACTTCATGTGCTCGGCTTTTCCAAGACCGGCAGTTTCTTCGCCTTTGAACAATACGGCTTCCAGGATGGCTCCGGCTTTCCCTATTCGGAAATCTTCGTGGTGGATGTCATCGGCGACAGCTGGGTGAAACCCTCGCCTTTCCGCCTGCGCAAGGACGTCGATGTGGGCCTGGGGGACGCCGCCGACAACGCACTGACGGCTGCACGCTCTGAGAACCGCCTTGCCGCACAACCACTTCTGAAGGACAAGGCAATCGCCGGCAAGGGCGACACGGTCGGCTTCAGTCCGCTTACGGAACTGACATCCGATCCCCATAAGATGGTCGTCGCCCCACGTGTGTTCTTTCAGGAGGGGGACAGCCCGGTGGAGCTCACCCTGTCCGAATACGCGCTGCCCGACGCGAAGTGCCAGGGCTACGGTGCGGAAACCAGGGGCTTCCGCCTCACCATGGTGCATGACGGCGTTACGCGCATTCTCAACGAAGACAAATCCGTTCCCAAGAGCCGCAAGTGCCCGCTCAGTTATCGGATCGAGCGGTTCGTGACCTTCTTCCCTGCCGAAGCACCGCCGGTTTTTGCCGTCCTCCTTCAGATGGACAGTGTCGGATTTGAAGGTCCGGACAGACGGTATCTGGCGATTACCGGACGGCTTTGAGCAACTAAACCGATTGATGCCTGCCGCGCCGCCTTGCCCGCAAGGGCCAGAAATGCTAGCGCGGCGGCACAAGATTTCCGCGGCCCAAGTCGAGGCCGCACGGGCCATTCGGGAGACTGCCATGCCGCGCGACATCAAGATCGCTCCGTCCATCCTCGCCTCCGATTTTTCCAAACTCGGCCAGGAGGTCCGCGACGTGGTGGAGGCCGGCGCCGACTGGATCCATCTCGATGTCATGGACGGCCATTTTGTTCCCAACATCACCTTCGGCCCGGACGTGATCGCAAAACTCCGGCCCCATACCGACAAGATCTTCGACACCCACCTGATGATCGAACCTTGCGATCCCTATCTGGAAGCCTTCGCCAAGGCCGGGTCGGACATCATCACGGTGCATGCGGAAGCAACCACCCATCTCGACCGCTCGCTCCAGGCCATCCGCAACCTCGGCAAGAAGGCCGGCGTGTCGCTCAATCCGGCCACCCCTGAAAATGTTCTGGAATATGTGCTTGACCGGCTCGACCTCATCCTGGTCATGACCGTGAACCCGGGGTTCGGTGGACAGAAATTCATCGAGTCCCAGGTCGAAAAGACCCGGCGCATCCGCGAGATGATCGGCGACCGTCCGATCGATCTGGAAATCGACGGCGGCGTCACCCCCGCGACCGCCCCGCTCGTGGCCGCTGCCGGCGCCAATGTGCTTGTGGCCGGCTCTGCCGTCTTCAAGGGCGGGTCCGTGGAGAGCTACCGGGAGAATATCTCGGCGATCCGCAAGGCGGCGGCAGAAGCTTAGGGAAATGGCGTAGACGGCCGCAAACGGCCGATCCTTCGAGACCGGCCTGCGGCCCTTCTCAGGATGAGGCCGTTGATTGCTGCATTGCCAGAATTTGCAGGATGAACCGATACCAAAGATTGCCGTCTGAGCCTTAAAGTCCCACAAACCTAACTGTTCGGTAGTGCCACACCCTCAGACCTCATCCTGAGGAGGACCGCTAGGTCCGTCTCGAAGGAGGGGCCGCTCGCTCCCCGTTTTCTCCGGCAATATTACTGTGTTTTTTCCCTCGCCGAGAAAGCTTCGGAAGCGCTTCAAAATCGCCCCGGATCAGCGCCTCCTTCTTTTCTCGCCGCCATTTCTTGACCTGACGCTCAAAGGCAATCGCGTCCGTGATCCGCTCAAAGTGACAGTTAAAGACAAGCGTCAGCGGCCGACGGCGCGCTGTGAAGCCGTCATAAACACCTTGCTGATGTTCACTTAGGCGGGTTTCAAGGTCCTTTTCAGTGACCCCGGCATAGTAGCTGCCATCGGCACAGCGCAGAATGTAAACGGTCGCACTCATACGACATGCTTAACACAGCAGTCACAACCATTGCGAGAAACACTGAGCAAGTAGCCCATCCTTCGAGACAGCGCTAACGCGCTTCCTCAGGATGAGGTCTGGAAGTTGGCTGTCACTGGAAAGAGATGGACGCTAAGCGCTGTTTCAATCGGCAGAAACCGAGCGGTTACCAAACCCAACAATCTCTTCCTCAGGAGGGCCACAGGCCCGTCTCGAAGGATCGACCGCTTGCTGAAGGAGATCTAAAGCCTCAAAAGTCAGGGATTTCCGCGCAACACCATCACAACCGCAACAACCCGTCTTCCCGATGAGACACTCCCTCGGTTAAGCTCCCAGTTCGAAGACAAAGATCCGGGGGGATTCGTCTTGGCACATATGGAACGCAGTATCGGGTTGCTTGGGCTGACTTTTGTCGCCATCAGCGGCATTCTCGGCTCTGGCTGGCTGTTTGCCCCGCTTCTGGCCGCCCAGGCGGCTGGCCCCTCGTCCCTGATTGCCTGGATGATCGGCGGCTTTGCCATGCTGCTTTTGGCCGCGACCTTTGCAGAGATCGCAACGATCCTGCCTGTGGCCGGCGGTATTGGCCGGGTGCCGCATTTTTCCCATGGTTCGGTCGTTTCCATGACCATGGGCTGGACCGCCTGGATCGGCTACAACACGACGGCAACAATCGAGGTCGAAGCCGTCTTGCGCTACTCGAAGAGCATGGCGCCCTGGCTTTACGGACCGGATGGTCTGCTGACACCCGCCGGGCTTGGAGTCGCCTGCCTGCTCTTGCTGTTTTTCACCGTGCTCAACGCCTTTGGCGTGAAGTTCTTTGCCAGGATCAACACGGCACTCACCTGGGTCAAGATCGTCATCCCCGCCCTGCTTGCCGCCGTGATCCTGACCTCCGAGTTCCGCTACGCCAATTTCAGCGACTATGGCGGTTTCGCACCGGAAGGGCTCAAGGGGATCCTGTCAGCCATCTCCACCGGTGGCGTGATCTTCGCCCTGATCGGTTTCCGGCACGTGATCGACATGGCCGGCGAAGCCCGGAACCCGAAAGTCAACGTGCCCTTGGCGCTTGTGCTGTCACTCGTGGTCTGCCTGGTGATCTACGGCGGTCTGCAACTCGCCTTTCTGGGCGCGCTGGATCACGCACAGCTGTCGGATGGCTGGCCGGCGCTGCATTTTACCGGTGAACTCGGTCCCATGGCAGCCCTTGCGACAGCGGTCGGCGCACTCTGGATCGTCAGCATTCTGGACACCAGCGCACGCATTTCCAGCTTCGCCTCGGGGCTTGTCTCCGTTGGCTCCAACGCCCGCCTGGGTCTCGCCATGGCACAGAACGGCCTGTTCCCCAAATTCATGGAAACCTTGTCCGCCCGTGGTGTGCCGCTGTTTTCGCTTCTGGTCAATTTTGCAGTCGCGTCGCTGTTCTTCGTGCTTCTGCCCTTCAAGGAAGTGCTCGCGCTCAACACCTCCTCGATCGTCCTGTCGTTCATTGTCGGACCGATCGCCGTTTTGTCCTTCCGGCGTTTGCTGCCCGACACACCTCGCGCCTTCGTCCTGCCCGCTGCCCCGATCACAGGCTGTCTTGCATTTGTTGTCGCCAGCCTGATCATCTACTGGAGCGGTTGGCACACGATGCTGCATCTCGGCATCTGCCTTGCCATCGGCTTTGCGCTCATGCTGGTGCGCAGCAAACAGGGCGGGTTCGACAGTCTCGACTGGCGCGAAGCGGCCTGGCTGCCGCCTTACCTGATTGGCCTTGTGTGCTTTTCCTATCTGGGGTCTTTTGGCGGAGGCTCCGGCATGCTGCCGGTTGGTCCCGACATGATTGCCATAGCCCTGATGGCCACGGGCATCTACCTGCTGGCGGTCCGGCTCAGCCTGCACAAGGACAAGTTCAACCGCTATATCGCCGAGGAAGAACTCGACGAGATGCTGGAATATGACAGCGTCGACGACGCCCCGGTCGAACGGTCCGACTTCAAGCGCTGAAGCAGCCGATATGTCGCGCGTGAACCCGCCGCCGAGCGGGCCTAGGGCAACTGTGTCAGGCTCTCCAGATACAGCACACCACCGTAATTGACGAATTTCGCCAGCACGCCCTTGTCGTAAAGCTCTCCGGCCTCGTCTCCGCCAGGATCATACTGGCAACCGACATAGACGTGGTCCGGGTTTTCCTTGTCGAGATCCGGATCAAAGCCCAGGGACCATTGCGGCGTTGTCGCGCAGGGTCCAAGGCTGCCGATGGCCGCACTCAGTCCGGCAGCACCGGAGGGCGACGCCATGAACCTGGAAAAGTCAGGCTCTGCCGCCAGAGCCGACCCGGCACTGGTGACAAGGGTCATGACAGCGATGGCAAGAGGGCGAAAAATCATCTGTAGTCCAATCAATCAATGAAGTCGGCCGCAGTCGGTACGGCCAGTTTGGTTATGAGGCTCAAAGGGGGAGAGCAACCGGGTCAGCTGAACAAACGGCCGGGTTTCTGACCCGGACTGGGTGGGGAAAGTTTTTGCGCGAGGCCCGCCGGGTAGAGTTCCAGCCCCTTGGCGGTGAGTTCCTCAAGTGTGATCCACTTTGCCGTGCCCATGGTATCGTCATTGATCTCGTAAATGACGGTATCCATGCGGTAGTAACTGCTGTCCGTGAAATGGGCATGGCACAGGAAAACGATCTCGTGACCCGTGACACCGTGATGCTCATAGATGTTTTCCATCACGAAGTGATTGTCGAGCAGTGTAATCCGCGTGCCCAGCTCTTCGAGAAATTCACGCTGAAGCGCGTCACGCCAGGGCTCACCGAACTCCACGGATCCGCCGAGCGGGCGCATGCCCGTCACCCGGCCGGCGTCATCACGGATTTCAGACAAGAGCAAGGCGTCATCCTGCCAGATCAGGGCCATTGCCTTGACCGTTATGGAACTGGACGGGCGCCAGATCGTCATGCACCGCTCCTTTTGAACAGCTAAGCCACGGGTCTGAGAGGTAAAATTCACATTGTACGGCGGCGCTGCAAGCAAAAACCGCCGTGCCGCATTGAAGCGCCCTCCTCCATTTGCTATGCCGCAGCCAGAAATTCTCTCAAAAATGAGGTCCTGCCTGCGATGATCCCGCGCTATTCCCGTCCCAACATGGTTGCCATCTGGTCGCCGGAATCGAAATTCCGCATCTGGTTCGAGATCGAGGCCCATGCTTGCGACGCACTGGCGGAACTCGGTGTGATTCCCAAGGAAGCCGCCAAGACCATCTGGGAAAAGGGCGGCAGCGCGACGTTCGACATTGATCGCATCGACGAGATCGAGCGGGAAACCAAGCACGATGTCATCGCCTTCCTGACGCATCTCGCCGAAATCGTTGGCCCGGATGCGCGTTTCGTGCACCAGGGCATGACCTCTTCCGACGTGCTCGACACTTGCTTCAACGTTCAGCTGGTCAAGGCGACCGATCTCCTGCTCGCCGACATGGACGCGCTGCTTGCCGCGATCAAGCGCCGGGCCATGGAACACAAGGACACGGTCTGCATCGGCCGGTCCCACGGCATTCACGCCGAGCCGGTCACGTTCGGCCTGAAGATGGCCGAGGCCTATGCCGAGTTCAACCGCTGCAAGACTAGGCTTCTGGCCGCCCGCGAGGAAATCGCCACCTGCGCCATTTCCGGTGCCGTCGGCACCTTCGCCAATATCGATCCGTCCGTTGAAGAGCATGTTGCCAAGGCCATGGGCCTGCAGGCCGAGCCGGTTTCCACCCAGGTGATCCCGCGTGATCGTCATGCCATGTATTTTGCAACGCTCGGCGTTATCGCCTCGTCGATCGAGCGCGTGGCCACCGAAGTCCGGCACCTGCAGCGCACCGAAGTGCTCGAAGCCGAGGAGTTCTTCTCCAAGGGTCAGAAGGGCTCGTCGGCCATGCCGCACAAACGCAATCCGGTCTTGACCGAAAATCTCACCGGCCTTGCCCGCATCGTGCGCGGCTATTCCATCCCGGCCATGGAAAATGTGGCGCTGTGGCACGAGCGGGACATCTCCCACTCTTCCGTGGAACGCATGATCGGCCCGGACGCAACCGTCACCCTGGATTTCGCCCTGGTGCGCCTCACCAACGTCATCGACAAGCTGATGGTCTATCCGGAGCGCATGATCGGCAACATGGACCGTCTCGGCGGCCTTGTGCATTCCCAACGTATCCTGCTGGCCCTCACCCAGGCCGGGTCGTCCCGTGAAGACGCCTACCGCCTGGTCCAGCGCAACGCCATGAAGGTCTGGGACAGCTACCAGGTGGCCGGCTCCGCGTCGGTCGATTTCCTGAGCGAACTGCTGGCGGATGAAGACGTGCGCAAGTACCTGTCGGAAGAAGAGATCCGCGACCGCTTCGATCTTGGCTATCACACCAAGAATGTCGATGTGATCTTCGAACGGGTCTTCGGGGAAAGCTGATCGGCGACACTTCGCGGTCATCGGGTCCCTGTCCCCAATCAAGGCACAACACGGTGGCGGCAATCGGTCTGATCCTGAGGAAGCGCGCTGCGCTTCCTCAAAATGCGGTCTCGCGTTAGGCAAACCCGCGCATACCTGGTCTTCCAGGTTTCCCGTCGGCAACGGAATTACCGGAGCGCATTCATGAAAATCGCAGTTGTGTCCGACATTCACGGCAATGTCCTTGCGCTGGAAGCCGTTCTGGCGGATCTCAAGCTGGAAGCCCCTGACCTCGTCGTTAATCTGGGTGATTGCGTGTCAGGCCCGCTCTGGCCGGAGGAAACGGCCGCAATTCTGCGCGAAACCGGCTGGCCGACCATTCGCGGCAATCACGACCGGATCGTGCTGGACAATCCCATCGACAAGATGGGACCCACAGATGCTTTCACAGTCGAGCGCCTGAGCGATGCGAGCCAGGACTGGCTGTCCACCTCCCAGCCGACAATCCGGCTGACGGAAGACATCTTCCTGTGCCACGGCACCCCGGACAATGACGACCGCTACCTGACCGAGAAGGTCGATGGCCCGAAGGGCCACCTGCCGGACGAGGAGACGCTTCTCGCCGAGTTGAAGGGCGAAGCCGCTCCGGTCGTCTGCTGTGGCCACACGCACATTCCCAGGGTGATCCGGTTGCAGAAAACCGGTCAGATCCTGCTCAATCCGGGCAGTGTCGGCCTGCCGTCCTACGAGGACGACCATCCGCACCGCCATGTCATGGAGGCCGGCAGCCCGCATGCACGCTACGCCACCATGACCAACAACAACGGCGCCTGGAACTTCCAGGAAAAAATCCTGAGCTACGATTGGGACAAGGCCGCGCGCGAAGCTGAAAAAAACCGCCGGTCGGGCTGGGCACGCTCGCTTCAGCACGGCTTTTATGGCCCGCTCTCCTGAACTGACCGGACAAACACCAAAGCGAGAGTTGACGTTGCGTAAATAATCCGGGAACCATCATCGGATAGTTTCATTCGATGCAGTCGGAGACCGGAGTGCCGTTGCCCAGTTCCTTTTTGACATTTCTGCTGGTTGGAAGTCTTGCTTTGTGGCCAACGCGCGCCCTGGCTGGCGGCATTGGTCTAACGGACACTGAAAGGCACTTTTCCGCGTCCGGCGAAGCACCGGTCCTGCAGATCGACCAAAGAAGCGGAAACCTTTCCTATCACAGACGGCGCGAGCATTTTCTGGGTTACCGTGGTGACCCGAAATATCATCCCGGCTATCGCTGGTACGATGGTTGGTGGTATCCACCAACGGCCTTCCGTTTCGGGTTCAATGTCGTCCCGCCGCCAAAAGAAATCATTCGCCCGCCCCTCGAACTTGGGCCGGCCAGGAGAGGTTCTTTTCAACCGCCTGACATTGTTGTCCCGGCTCTGAGCCCGGCCCACTATGAATGGTGCGACCGGCGGTACCGCTCCTACCGGGCCGCTGACAACAGTTTCCAGCCCTACAAGGGCCAAAGGCGGGCTTGTCTCTCGCCTTATGGCCCCTGAGTCGTCTTGGAGGCTCAGAACTCCAGCGAAAACCCGGCGCGCGCGCCATGATCCTGGGCACTGTTGCCAAATTCGCCCGTGTAACCCAAATCAAGGCTGAGGGCGCTGCCATGACTCCAGGTCATGGCAGCGGAGATCTGTGCCGTATCCCGGTCAATCGGCGTCCCGCTGACAGTAAACGCGTTTCCGCCATCAAATCGCATGCTGTTTGCCGGCGTCACGTCGCCGAATGTATGCCGCCAGGCCAAAGACCCGCTGAAATGCAGGAAACTCTCACCCAGGAGAAGCGGAGCGGTTTCTCCGCGCACACCAAGTGTGGTCGTGCCTGTGGTTTCCTGTCCGGATGACACTTTCAACGCTGCGGAACCGCCTTTTTCAGAAAAGCCGTCGCTCTGCGTTGAAACGATCGATGCCCCCAGGAAGGGCGACACCCGGACCTGCTGGAATTCAACCGTATAGGCCGCCTCGGCAAAGAGCTGGCCCGTCCAGGCGGAATAGTCGGATGTCAACGTTTCGTTCAGACCGGTAAAGCGTACACTGCGGGTCATGTCGACCCCATGCCAGGTAAGCGACGAACCGGCGTGCAGGTTTATGGCTCCCAGGAGATGGCCGGAATAGACACCTGCGGTCAGATTGGTGGTGTTCCCGCTTGAGGCGCGCGCATCGACGTCAAAGGAGGTGGTCCCGAATCCGCCAAAGGCTCCGAGGCGCCACGTGCTGCTCACGGCCTTGTCCACACCCGCCACGAGGCCGCCGCCGGAGCGCGTATACCCGGCCGAATTGGCACTGCCGTCACGCTCTCCCCAAGCCCCGTAAACCTCGCCCCACAGCTGCCAGCCGCCTGTCAGATCCTGACTGATCTGCCCGTTGAAAGCCGTCTCTCCCAGCGCCGCAACGCTGTCAAATCCGGACCGGATCCGGCGTTCCACCGCGTCCTGGGCCGGACGAACATCCTGCGAAAGCTGACCACGCACGGAGGCATGGGCTTCGCCGGAGAGTGCGTCAAAGGCTGCTTCGGTTTCGCCGTCCGGCAACAGCAGAACGGCGTCGAACAGCGTTCCTGACCCCAGCGAGGCGACGCCTGCAGAAGTAGTCCTCTGATTTCGGGTCGTTGTTCCGGCGGCGAACACGGCTTCGGGCGTATCCGTCTCGCTCCTGGCCAAGGTGAGATAGACCGACGTTGGATCGTAGGTCAGCTCAGCGCTCAGAAAAGCGAATGTATCGGTCACCGAGCCGAAGGTCCCGGTTATGCCGTCGCTGGACTGGAGTATGGTGTAGGTAGTCTCCGCGGCGTAGCCTGCCCCGGTATCCGTCCGGTTTTCAGCCAGGACGGCAACGCTGGCAGCGGAGTCGATGGTCGTGCCGTTTTCGACGATCGTCAGGTCCGAATTGCCGGAAGAATCCACCTCAACCTCGTAGACGGACCCTGCACCAAAAGCCAGGCCACCGGAAACGCGTGACGTTCCGATCGAATTGCCCGGGGCAAAAATGCCGCCATTCTGAATATCCAGACTGTTGAAGGTTCCGGCGCCGGAAAGAATGCCACTGCCGCTGACCGAAAGCGCCCCATCAAAGAGGCCATCGTAACTGAACCTGCCCGCCTCCACGGCCACGTTGCCATGAAAGCCGCTCAGGTCCCGAACGGTGAGCTGGCCTGCGCCCGCCTTCACAAACTCCCCTGATCCGCTCAGGAGGCCGCCATAGATGCCATCTTCACTTTCATCAAAAACCAGCCGGCCTTCATTCTCGATCGGACCGGTCAACATCGAGCTGGCGGCCGTCAGCGTTGCCCCCTCGTCGATGCCGACGGTGCCGGCAAAACCCGTTCCACTGCGCAATGTCGTTGAGCCGCCGGCAACATTCATGTGTCCGCTGCCCGACAGGTCCGTCTCAAGGAGATACGCCTCGCTTGAGTGATTGAGGATAAGTTCCCCACCTGTCTCAACCAGGAGGCTCGGCGTCGTCAAAGTCCCCGGCGCATAAAGATCCCGCCCTTTCGGCGCTCCGATGAAGAAAAGACTGTCCGATCCAACCGACAGGCCACCTGCAGCAGTTAGGGAACCGTTCTCAACTAGGGCGACAGCTCCGACGCCGTCTCGGCCGATTTCCATCGTCTCTTCGAGCGACAGATGGCCGCCATAGAGGATCAGCTCACCGCCACTGTCTTCTGCGCTGCCCATCACAAGGGACCTTGCCGTCATTCGCGCCCCGTCGGCCAGCATCACTGCCCCGCCACCGGACTGGCCAATAACCAGATCGCTTTCGACGGCCAGCAGTGTGTCCGTGCCCTCAAGTTGCAGAACGCCAGAACCGGTTCTTTCCGCGCCGAGCACAAGTGACTGCATCGACATATGCGCACCGTCCTGTGCGCTGACGCTGCCTTCGCCGTCCTGGCCAAGTGTGACGGGTCCCTCTGCTGCCCAACGCACACCAGCACCGCGCAGATCAATCGTTCCCTTACCATCTTCGTTCGAGCCAAGCACCGTTTGCCCACCTGTCTCAAGGACGCCGTTGTCGCTCAGGAGGACATCGCCAACTCCGGTCTGGCCGACAATCAGGTTCGCGCGGGTGGTCAGCGCACTACCGTCGCCATTGATCGTTACTGTTCCACGCCCCTTGCCGTTTCTTCCGACCGTGACATTTCCCGCCTCAAGCCGGCCTCCGTCCAGAAGCTCCAGCTCACCATCCGAAACATCACCAACCACAACACCGCCGGCCCGTGATTCCCAAATGGAGTTTTCACCGGTTACCGTGACCAGCGCGGCATTGTCTTCTGTTCCGGAGATCTGCATGCTGGCACTGATCAAAGCACCGCCATCTTCAATTGTGAGCGCGTTGGTGCCACCGCCGCTGATGTAACCGCTACCAGCCATGATCAGGCTCGAGCCTTGTCCGGAGATCGTCACCATGGCCGCCGACCTCTCCGCGGCTGTCAGGCGCAGTGCAGAGGTTTCCGCCTCAGCACCATCGCTGATCAGAACCGAGGCATGTCCCTCGTCACCAAGTCGCAAATCACCATTCACGATCCAGGCGGATCCGCTCCCCGTCAGCACCACATCGCCCTGACTGCCGACGCCAGAGCCAATTGACGTTTCACCGCTTTGGACTGTCCCGCCATTGGCAATGGTCAGACCAGCAGTGGTCCCGTCACCACTGCCAAGCACCAGGGCACCTGAGGTCTCCCACGCAGAGCCTGCACCGGAAACGACCACAGACGCGTCGGAGTTCTGCCCAAGGACACCGGTTGTATTGGTGACCCGGCCGCCCTGCGAGATTTCCAGGACACTTTCCGTGCCGCTGCCGTCGCCCAGTGTCAGACTGTTGCCGATGTCCCAGTTGGCAGGGCGTGTGCCGCTGCCATCACCAATCACGGTTTCATGGGTTCCATCGATCACCTCTTGTGCGTGAAGGGCATGAACAAGCGAAACGCTGACGAGAGCTGATGTAGAAAACAGGACGAGACGGAAATAGCTCTTCCGCATGGCAATTCCTTTTCAGGCGCGATCAAATTCAAAAAACGCCCGCAGAAATAACCAGCAACAAAGAAGAGTCAACGTTAACATCAATGCATTTACTTGATGACAATCACTGACAATTTCATTTTTTCATGATCATTATTCAGGTAATCAACTTGAATTAAGTATTAAAATTGAATACATGCTGACAAAACGAAAAACGTCACATAAATACAGCAAACAATCACTCCGAGACACCAAATCTCAGCCACTTTTGTTTGAGTGGCCATGAAAGTGCCGCAAAGACTTTTTGCAACAGATCCCCATTGGCAAAAGTGACCTAGTGTTCCTGCTGACATGTTGAAAAGAAAGGATGTTTCGACTTCAGAAACACTCCTGACGCACCCTGACGCCTCCCGGTGCTCCCTCTGCAAGGCTGATCGGTGCACATGTCTCGATGCACCACGCTGGAATCAGTCTGGTCGACACCGGTTCGAATTGACATTTTCGGCATCAACGGTATGCAGACGCCTGCGCTCTACAAGGATGGGACCCAGTTACTGTGAAGATCTCAGAAACCGACATTCTGCTTGTTCCCGGCTACGGCCAGATTCTCCCTGGCCACTGGCTGCTGCGCTGGCGCGACAAGATGCCGACTGCCAGGGTCGTCAAGCAGGCCGAACTGCATCAGCCTGAGCGCAATGACTGGCTGGACACGCTGGTTGCCGAAGTCGAAGCCTGCGACAAACCGGTCGTTCTGGTCGCCCACTCTCTGGGCTGTATTCTGGTGGCTCACGGCGCGCATGCTTTGAGGGACAAGATCCACGGCGCCTATCTCGTTGCCCCGTCCGACTGGGACAGGGACGGTCTGGTTCCGGAATTTGATGGTGGGGATTTCAAGCCCGTGCCATTGCAACCCCTGCCCTTCCAGGCACATCTGGTCGCCAGCCGAAACGATCCTTATTGCGTCTATGAGCGCGCGCAGGCCTTTTCAAAGGCCTGGGGCACAACGTTTCAGGACGCAGGCGAAGCCGGCCACATCAATGTGGAAAGCGGGCATGGTCCCTGGCCCGAAGGCCTGATGTCCTTTGCCCATTTCATGAAACGGCTTGACTGAGGCCGGCACGGGCTAAGCTCAATACCCCGTTTCCGGGCGATCCTTGACGTCTCCCAGCCAGGCAACTTCCCTGAGGCAGGTGCGAGCGGAATGATCCAGGAATATGGTGTCGATGCCATGCGACATCAGGCGAAAGCCCTGGTGATAGGCTTCCTCGACCTTGTCGGCGTTCAGACAGAAGATGCCGGCCAGCTTTCCGGCGGCCAGGGTCTTTTCAGCTATATCCGCGCAGGCTTCCGAAGTCCGCGCGCCATTGGGATCAAGCGCCTCGCCTTTTGACAAGGCCAGGGACAGATCACTCGGCCCGACAAAGACGCCGTCCAGACTGTCGACGGTCAGGATGTCATCGAGCGCGTCCATGGCCTCCTCGGTCTCGATCATCGCTAGCGCCAGGGTCTGCCGATTGGCGTTTTTCAGATACTGGTCGCTGGTCTGTTCGCTCAGCATCGCCGCCCGGAACGGCGACCAGCTGCGCTCACCGTCCGGTGGATATTTGACAGCCCTTGCAAATTCTTCCGCTTCTTTCCGGGAATTGATCATCGGCGCGATCAGGCATTCCGCGCCCATATCCACCAGCCGTCCGGCCAGCGCATTGTCACCGACCGGAATGCGGGCGATACGGTGAGCGCCGCCAAGGGCGATGGCCGCCAGTGTGGTGCAGGCGTCATCAAAATCATACATGCCGTGCTGCAGATCAATGGTCACGGCGTCATAGCCGGCCCTGGCAAACAATTCAGGCACCATCGGTTCGGACAGAAGCGACCAGCCGGTGACAACGGCCTGTCCGGAGCGCAATTTGTCGGCGAGAAACAGTTTGTCGGTCACGTCGGGCCTCCTCGTGTTGCGCCTATCAAACTGGGAGTCCTTGAGGACTGCAAGCGCCAAGTTTGTGAAAATCCCGCAATCCGCTCAATTACTTGAACGCCGCTGTTCCTGCGAAGAGTACGCAGCCTCCCAATCTGGTGGAAAGTGACCCCAATTCTCCATTCGACAAAATTACGCCGTAAATCTTGCCAATGAGGACCGCTTGGCTGTGTCAGCCAATCGGCAGGAAGTATCAACACAATTTCACGGCAACCAGGGCAATCAGCCGCGAAACAGGAAGACAACATGAAAAAGAACTTCATTCTTGCGGCAGCTGCGGCGGCCCTGACACTGTCCGTTGCTCAGGCGGCTGCGGAAGACCTCGATTTCTCCCTTGTCAACGACACCGACACCCCCATCACGGGTTTCTTTGTTTCGCCAGCCAGTTCGAATGACTGGGAAAACAACCTCATGACCGGAGGCATCCTGGATGCCGGGTAAGAAACCGACGTCTATATCGCAGATGGCCTGAGCACCTGCGTTTACGATATCCGTGCGGTTTTTTCAGACGGCGAAGCCCTGGAGGACTACGGTCTAAACCTGTGTGAGCTTGGGTCCTACACGTTCGAATAGACGTCTCGAAGACACTTGCGCGAAAACAAAAAAGGCGCCCGCCTGCAAAGGTGGGCGCCTGTTTCATGGCCAGGTTAAAACGTGGCGCTGATCAGCCTTCGTTCTGGAGCTGGTCGACGGCAGTTGCCATCAGTTCTTCCATGTTGCGGCGAATCTGATGGTCGGACTGCTCGACATTGTTCTTGTCGAAATCTTCGCGCAGCTTGCGGAAGACATCTTCGTCGCCCGGCTCTTCGAAGTCGGCACGAACGACTTCCTTGGCATATTCCTCGGCCTTGTCGCCCTCATAACCAAGAAGCCCGGCAGCCCACAGGCCCAGCAGCTTGTTGCGCCGGGCGTTTGCCTTGAACCGCAGCTCCTCGTCATGCGCAAACTTGTTTTCAAATCCCTGCTCGCGCTTGTCGAATGTGCTCATATTCATCGTCTCCTGAACTGCGCTGATGCACTGCCCCCTATATGGGGTTGATTTGGCCTCTTGCATATCCCCGCAGGGCCAGCAAATCAACGCAGTACCTTCACTCATGCGTCAAAAGCATAACGGCCCCGCAAAAACCTTAGGCATGGTGCGGGAAACCAGGATTGTACTTTTCTCCCGCTTCGGGTAAGTTCCGCGCCGCAAAATAGGGCTTGCAGCCTTAGGGCGCCCGCCGGTTGACGTAAAAAACTCCCAGCGGATGGACGACAAGGTGAGCAGGAACCCGCTACAGGTTTCTCTAATAACAAACGGTATAGCCTATGAACCGCCGCCGGCGCATTTACGAGGGTAAAGGCAAGATCCTTTACGAAGGTCCGGAACCGGGAACCCTGGTTCAGCACTTCAAGGACGACGCGACCGCCTTCAACAACAAGAAGCACGAGATCGTTGACGGCAAGGGAGTGCTCAACAACCGCATCTCCGAATTCGTCTTCAATCATCTCAATGCCATTGGCATCCCGACCCATTTCATCCGCCGCCTCAACATGCGCGAGCAGCTGATCCGGGAAGTCGAGATCATTCCGCTGGAAGTCGTGGTGCGCAATGTCGCCGCCGGCTCCATCGCCAAGCGGCTCGGTCTGGAAGAAGGCACGCAGCTGCCCCGCTCCATCATCGAGTTCTATTACAAGAACGACGAGCTCGACGATCCGATGGTCGCCGAAGAGCACATCACGGCCTTCGGCTGGGCCACGCCTCAGGAACTGGACGACATGATGGCACTTGCCATCCGTGTCAACGATTTCCTGTCCGGCCTGTTCCTGGGTGTCGGCATCCGTCTGGTCGATTTCAAGATCGAATGCGGCCGCCTGTTTGAAGGCGACATGATGCGCATCGTCGTTGCCGACGAGATCTCGCCTGACAGCTGCCGTCTGTGGGACATCGAGACCAACGACAAGATGGACAAGGACCGCTTCCGCCGCGATCTGGGCGGCATGCTGGAAGCCTACCAGGAAGTCGCCAAGCGCCTCGGCATCATGCTCGGCAGCGAACGGCCCGTAGGGTCAGGTCCGACCCTGGTGAAGTAACAGTGATGCAATCGGGACACATGTCGGATTCTATTTGACAAATCGGACCTTGCGTCACGATTGCTCCTGTAAAAAACACCCATTAAACGCCCTCTTGTTTTCAACAAGGGGGCGTTATGTCTTTTCAATCAAAATCCATTCTCAAGGCGGTTGCCGTCACATTGCTTTGCGGCCTTCTGGCTGCCTGTCAGACGACTGGTCTGAAGCCGGGAAGCATTCAGACGAACTACGCACCGGCCGGCTGGACCAAAAAAACATCGAACGGCTTCACTGGCTATGTCTGCCATGCGCCACGCTGCAAGTCGGATCGCCTGATCGCTCACGGCCCGGTCAAGGTGTCCGGGGACATGGAAAAGGCAATCAAGGACGGGGTTCTGTCCCGTGAACTCTTCAACGCCATCGCCAATGTCTACAATATTGCTTCCAAGGATCAGGAAAAGATCACGATCACGCGGCGCGTCGTGAAAAAGGACTACGCCGGGTTTGATTTCACCGCCTACTTCAAGGACCGTGAGGGTCGTATCTGGATGACGGGCCGTTTCATTATCCAAAACAACCGGGGATCGGTTCTCGTTGCAGCTTCGCGCTCACGGAGTGTCGCGAACACCTATTTCAAGCGGTACCTGAGCAACACGACCATCAAACGGCTGCCGTAAACCACCGCTTTTGTCCACATTGCTCTTCCTCTTCTGGGGCTCCTCGTGTATGGGGAGCCCCAAACTGTTTGTTTTGCGCTCAGCGCAAGTGTTGCGGGGACCCACACATGAAAGCACGCGTCATCGTCACCTTGAAAAACGGTGTGCTCGATCCTCAGGGGAAAGCCATTGAAGGCGCGCTTGGCGGCCTCGGATTTGGCGATGTCGGTTCCGTCCGTCAGGGCAAGGTGTTCGATGTCGAGCTGACGGGTTCCGATGAAGCGGCTGCCAAGGCCGAGCTGGAGCAGATGTGCGAAAAGCTGCTCGCCAACACCGTTATTGAGAATTACGCCATCGAGATCGCCTGAGGCCGGGAGCCATCATGGATGAAGACGCCCGCAAGGCGATGACTTTTCTGGCCCTGAAGGCGGCCATCTTCATCCTTGTGCCCGCCCTTGCAGCTCTCCTTGCCGTATTCTTCCTGCTCTGACTTCCGGACCCAAACACATGAAAACCGCTGTTATCGTTTTCCCAGGCTCCAACCGCGACCGAGACATGTTCCACGCCCTGGAACTGATCACCGGAACCCGGCCACAGAGTGTCTGGCACACGGAAAGTACGCTGCCCGATGTCGATCTGGTGGTGGTGCCGGGCGGCTTTTCCTATGGCGACTATCTGCGCTCCGGCGCGATCGCCGCGCGCTCGCCAATCCTGAAGGACCTGGTGGCCAAGGCTGACAGCGGTGTATCGGTCCTGGGCGTCTGCAACGGTTTTCAGATCCTGACCGAAGCCGGCCTGTTGCCCGGTGCACTGATGCGCAACGCCGATCTTCACTTCGTCTGCAAGGAAGTGATGATGGAAACGGTCAACACGGCAACCCGCTTCTCCTCCAAATTCGAGAAGGGCCAGGTCTGGCGCTGCCCCGTCGCCCATCACGACGGTAACTATTTCGCCGACGAAGACACGCTCAAGCGGATCGAGGACAACGGCCAGGTCGTGTTCCGGTATGCCAACGGCACCAATCCGAACGGCTCGATCAACGACATTGCCGGCATCATGAACGACAAGGGCAATGTACTCGGCATGATGCCGCATCCGGAAAACCTGGTCGAACCGCTGCATGGCGGCCTCGACGGCCGGACGCTGTTCGAGAGCCTTGCCGACGCGGCCTGACAGATCACACAGGGAGGCGGGAATGACGGAACTTAAGCTCGACAAGGACGTCCGACCCCGCCTCGCCCAGCAGATCAAGCGTTATCTTGACGAAGACCTGGACATCGATATCGGCAACATGGATGCCGAGCTGCTGATAGATTTCCTCACGCCGACCCTGGGCGCGCATTTCTACAATCTCGGCCTGAAGGACGCCCAGGCGCTGTTCGCACGCAAGGCCGACGATATCAATGACGAACTTTATGCCCTGGAGCGCCGTATCGACGAGCGCGGTTAGGACCGGGCTCTGCGCAAATAGTTGGTCGTCATCGTCAGGCCTGATCCGGCAGTCCCTGTCGCCTCCACCACATAGTTGCCAGGTGCATGCGGAACCTCAATCGGCAGGAAAGCCATGGTCTATCTGTGGCTTGACGACGGGGCAATTCCGGCAAGGATCCGAGCTGTCGCTCTCTATGTTCCTCACGCAGCTTCAACCGGACGCTTCTTGGGCGAATAGCCGAACCGGCGGGAGAAGGCACGGGAGAAAGCCGCCGGACTGGCAAAGCCACATAAAGTGGCAACGGCCTTGACCTGCCGCCCGGCTTCCAGCTCCGCACGCGCAATGTCCAGCCGCCAGTTCGACAGATAGCCCATCGGCGTGATACCCACGAGGTCCTTGAAGGTCACCGCAAACTGGGTACGAGACATGCCGGCCGCAGTCGCCAGTTTTTCAAGGGTCCAGGCTTCGCCGGGTGCCTCGTGAATCGCGACCAGCGCGGCGGCGATCCGTGGATGCGCCAGTCCGTTCAGAAGGCCCGTATCCGCCTTGCCTTCCTCCATCGCGTGCCGCAGGAGGCGGATTACCACCACTTCGCAAAGGCGCTGAAACACGGCCTGTCCGCCGCAGCGGGGCTGCGTCACTTCCTCAATCAGGGGCGTCACCACCGCATTCAGATAGGGCTCTTCGGCAAGCGGCACGGAAATGCAGTCCGGCAGCGCGTTGATCAGCTGGCGGCCAATGCCTGAAATCGTGATCCGCGCCGCAACAAGCGTCGTTTCCCGCTCGCAGGGTGCCACGTCGGCGCAATCGCCAATACCGTCTTGCCGCAGCGGACAAAAAACAAGGCGCAGCGCCTCGTCGTCAGACTTGTAGATCCGGAAATTGGCCGTATCCAATTCGGTGCCACCTGCAAGAGTATTGGCCACGTGAACGCGTAGCCGGTCGATCAGGGAAGACAGCCGGTCCAGTTTGCCATTGAAGGATGTGCGATAGGGAACCTGCATTTTCCGTACTCCAAGGCAACTTTTTAGAATGTTTATGTCACAATCGTTCACTAACTTAGGGGCATCCGCAAGGAAAAAACACGCCTTGCCCAATGGAAAAGAGGTAAACCATGCTTGTACCCCGCCAGTCCGTTCCTGCGCTGACCGTCGAAACGCTTGAAAACGGAACCTTCGACCTGTCCGGCGATGGTGCGGATTTCGCGACTCTGGTCGTGTTCTATCGCGGCCTGCACTGCCCGATCTGCGCCACCTATCTGAAGGAACTCGGTCGTCTCACCGAGGATTTTGCCGCCAAGGGTGTCAAGACAATCGCGATTTCCTCCGATGATCAGGATCGCGCTCAGAAGATGTCCGACAAGGTTGCCCAGCCAGGCCTGCGGTTCGGCTATGGTCTGCCGCTGACGGTCGCACGTGCCTGGGGGCTGTTCATCTCCACCAGCCGGGGCACGACCTCGATCGGTATTGAGGAACCTGCGCTGTTTTCCGAGCCGGGTGTGTTCCTGGTCAAGCCCGATGGCACGCTCTATTTCGCCTCTGTCCAGACGATGCCGTTTGTGCGCCCGCATTTTCAGGAGATGGTCGGCGCGCTCGATTTCGTTCAGAAGAACGACTATCCGGCGCGCGGCGAATATACCGGCGCGGTCTGAACGCGAAATGCCGGACACGGGACTGCATCCGTGTCCGGCAGTCAACAAGGCTCCGCCGGGGGCAGCGGTCCTTGTCAGGGGCTGAATTGCTCAGGCCGGGGCTTTTGCACCAGGGCCTTTCCGGGTCAGACAGGTCTGGTCTGACCCGGAAAGACCCTGGTTTGGAAAATGGGCTTCAAGACAGGCCCTCGCGCCGGTCGCCAATGTCCCAGAACGGACGCATGGCTTCTCTCCGTGCGGCTTCCCGGCTCAGTCCGAGATCTTCCAGCTCATGATCGGTCAGTTCCAACAAATCCAGCCGCGTCCGCCTTGCCCGCAGGAACAGGAACAATTGGGTCCTGATCTCCGACAAGAAGCTTGAAGGGGCGCTTGGCGCGCCGGTCAGCGTGTGTATTGCACTCATTTCTTACTCCAGAGGGTTACAATTTGTGTTGCACCAAACATTGTAGCGCTACAATCATATGAATTGACTCAATGACGGATGCAATATATTAAATTGTCACCATGACAAATTGGCACCCAGAAATCCCGGACGGCCAGGGGCCGCTCTATATCCGCCTTGCCGACCGGATCGGTGAAGACATCGCCACGGGCGCACTTGCAGCCGGCGCGAAGCTGCCGCCGCAACGCGACCTTGCCTATGACCTCGGTGTCACCGTCGGCACGATCGGACGCGCTTATGCAGTGATCCGGCAAAGAGGTCTTGTGAGCGGTGAAGTTGGCAGGGGCACATTTGTACTTGGCAGTGCCCCGGAACCGACGCTGGAGGAAAACACAAAGCCGGATCTCGACAGACCGCCGCACGCACCGGCCGGCAGCGCCTCCCGGGCGACATCCTGGCTGCAGGGCGCCATGGCCGCCCCCCGCGACACGGCCTTCGCCGGAACACGGATCTCGGTCCCCTCCCCGGAAGCCATCCGGTTCGACAGCACCTCCGCGCCGGAAATCGGCCAGGCAGAGGCGATCTGCAGTCTGACGGCGGAGATCACGCGGGAGGCGGCCTACGAAATTGCCAGCTATACTCGCACCGTGCCGGACAGCTGGCGGCAGGCCGGGCGCATCTGGCTGTCCCGCGCCGGCTGGGAACCGTCGGAAGGCAGTATTGTGCCGACAACCGGCGCCCAGGCCGCCATCATGGCCATCATTGCCGCCACAACGGCGCCCGGTGACCAGATCGCCTTCGAGGACCTCACCTACAGCTCGATCGCCCGCGGCGCAGCGCTTAGCGGCCGGCGGCCAATCCAGGTTGCCCGGGACAATGAGGGCCCCTTGCCGGAGGATCTGGCGCGGGTCTGTGCACAAAAACACCCGAAGCTGATGTTTTTGATGCCGAGCATGCACAATCCGACCGTTCGCGTGATGAGCGCCAGGCGCCGGCAAGAGATTGCCGACGTGGCCCGGCAGCACAATCTCTGGATCATCGAGGACGAAGTCTACGGCTCCTTGCGCGAGGCCGACCTTCTGCCGATCGCCGCCCTTGCCCCGGAACGCACCTTCCATGTCGGGTCTCTGTCAAAGTCGGTGACCGCAGGTGTGCGTGGCGGCTGGGTCTCCAGCCCCCTCTCCCATGCCCAGCGGGTCTATACGGCGCACAAGATGCTGACCGGCGGGATTTCCTTTCTGCTGTCGGAACTCTCCGCCCGCCTGGTCCTGTCCGGTGCCGCAGAGGATTTCCGCAAGAAGATCCTGGCTGAAATCGCGGCCCGTCACGCTCTGGTGAAGACGCATCTCGGCAAATACGAGATGGAGGCGGCCCCGGATGCGCCGTTCCTCTGGCTCAAGCTGCCCGAGCCCTGGCTCTCAGGTACTTTCAAGGCCGCTGCCGCGTCGGAAAACGTGCTGATCGACGACGAGGACGAATTCAAGGCAGGCCGCTCCGGCAAGGTCTATCACCGGGTGCGCATCGGCATCACCAATCCGCGCAGCCGCGAGGAAACCGCCAAGGGCCTTCAGGTCCTGCAGGACCTGCTGGAAGACAATTGTGTCTGTTACGACAGTTTCGAATAGAACCTGCCGCCGATCCTGACAGCGAACATTCCGCGGACCGACGACGCGAATCTGGGCTAGACTACGAGCTCAAACGCGCAGGTGCTGTGCTCAAAAGCGGTGGTTGCCCATGTCCGAATCCGGTCTAGTCGCCCTGATCATCCCAGGATTTCTCGTCGGCTTCACCTTGCTATGGTCGGCAATCGTGTTTGCATCGGCCCGCATCAGCGGCTGGGCGTCGCTGGCGCGGACCTATCCGGGAACGGAGCCCGTCTCAGGCCAGAGCTGGCATTTCACCAGCGCCACTTTCGGCAGGTTGTCCAGCTATCGAAACGTGCTCACGGTGATGACGTCGCCCTCCGGCCTCTATATGCGTCCAATCCTGCCGTTCCGGATCGGCCACGAACCGCTCCTGATCCCCTGGAACGCAATCGCCGAGGCCGACCGCATCAACCTCTTTTTCACGCAGGCCCTGCGGCTTGAAATTCGCGATCCGCGCATCGCCGGGACCCGGCGGGTCACGTTTTACGGCAAGGGCCTGGTGGAGGCGCTGGAAGCACAAATCGGGGGATGAAGTGAAATGGATGCAGACACGCTTTCCTTCTGTCCTCGTGCCTAGAACCAACTTTGCTGGCTGCGCCTGGTAGGCTCCCGGACCTTAGCCATTGCAAACCGCAGCGGCGCCTCCTATCTGCCGATCGCATTTCCATTGGATCTCGACCATGACCGTCCTTGAAATTCTGCTTGGCCTAGTGCTTCTCGTGGCAGGTGGTGACCTGCTTGTGCGCGGTTCCGTGGGCCTCGCGCAGCGGTTCGGCATTTCCGAATTGCTGATTGGTCTGGTTCTGGTCGGTTTCGGCACCTCGACACCGGAACTCATGACCAGCATCCTGGCCGCCCTGAACGGTTCACCCGGCATTGCCGTAGGCAACGTCGCCGGGTCGAACATCGCCAATATTCTATTGATCCTTGGCCTGACCGCGCTGATCTGTCCCTTGCGCGTCGATCCAGCTGCCCTCATGCGGGACGGTCCTGCAAACGCCTTGGCAGCACTCGCCTTTACCGGCCTTGCCCTGGCCGGCCTGATCGGCCGGGAAGCAGGCCTTGCGCTCGTACTCGCCCTTGTCACCTATCTTGTGATCACCTACCGGATGGAAAAGGGTCAGAAAACGCCTGCGGCAGAGCTTCATCGCAGCGGGACAGAGCTTGTCATCCCCCAGCCGAAACCGTCGCAGTTGCCACTTAATCTGCTCATGGCCTTTGGCGGCCTTGTCATGATTCTCGGTGGCGCGCATTTTCTGGTGGCCGGCGCAAGCACGATTGCCAGGGCAGCCGGTGTCAGCGACGCCGTGATTGGCGTGACGATCGTGGCCGTCGGCACCTCGCTGCCGGAACTTGTCACTTCAGCCATGGCCGCGCTCAAACGCCAGACAGACATCGCGCTCGGCAACATTCTGGGCTCGAACCTCTTCAACATCCTGGGCATTCTCGGCCTGACGGCAGTGATCTCTCCCTTGCAGGTTCCGCAGGAAATCATGCGGCTCGACATCTGGGTATTGCTCGGTGCAACCGCTGCCTTGCTGGTCTTTGCCATGAGCGGATGGCGCCTCAGCCGCCGCGAAGGCGCGCTCATGCTGCTGGCTTATGTCGGCTATACGGGCGTTATTCTGGCGAAAGCTCTTGGATGAGCGGCAATTTCCGGATTTTCTTTGAACCGCGAGGCTCCCCATTTCCCGGACAATCTGCTAAAGGGCGGCATCACTGCCAGCCTGCGCCAGCGCGGCCCCGCCGCAGCGGCCTCAAATGACCGGACCGACATGATCCCGAACGACATCAAGATCACGCCCGACCTGATTGCTTCCCACGGCCTGAAGCCCGATGAATATGAGCGCATCCTGGAGCTGATCGGCCGCGAGCCCAGCTTCACCGAACTCGGCATCTTTTCGGCCATGTGGAACGAGCATTGCTCCTACAAGTCTTCCAAGAAATGGCTGAAAACCTTGCCTACGGAAGGCCCCCGCGTCCTGCAGGGACCGGGTGAGAACGCCGGTGTTGTCGATATCGGCGACGGCCAGGCGGTCGTCTTCAAGATGGAGAGCCACAACCACCCCTCCTATATCGAGCCCTACCAGGGCGCTGCGACCGGGGTCGGCGGCATTCTGCGCGATGTGTTTACCATGGGCGCCCGTCCGGTGGCTGCCATGAACGCATTGCGGTTCGGCGAGCCTGATCATCCGCGCACCAAGCATCTGGTCTCCGGTGTCGTGTCCGGGGTCGGCGGCTACGGCAACTCTTTCGGCGTGCCGACAGTCGGCGGCGAAGTCGAGTTTCACGCCCGCTATAACGGCAACTGTCTGGTCAACGCCTTTGCAGCCGGTCTTGCCAAGTCCGACGCGATTTTCCTCGCCAAGGCCGAAGGTGTCGGCCTGCCCGTCGTTTATCTCGGCGCCAAGACCGGACGCGACGGCGTCGGCGGAGCCACCATGGCCTCGGCCGAATTCGACGATACGATCGACGAAAAACGCCCCACGGTTCAGGTCGGTGACCCGTTCACCGAAAAATGCCTTCTGGAAGCCTGCCTTGAACTGATGGAAACCGGCGCAGTCATCGCCATCCAGGACATGGGCGCCGCCGGTCTCACCTGCTCCGCCGTCGAAATGGGCGCCAGCGGCGACCTCGGCATCGAACTTGATCTCGACAAGGTGCCGGTGCGCGAAGAGCGCATGAGCGCCTACGAGATGATGCTTTCCGAAAGCCAGGAGCGCATGCTCATGGTGCTGCGTCCGGAAAAGGAACACGAGGCCGAGGCCATCTTCAAGAAATGGGGCCTCGACTTCGCCATTGTCGGCAAGACCACCGACACGCTGCGCTTTGTCGTCAAGCACCAGGGCGACATCGTTGCTGACCTGCCCATCAAGGAACTGGGCGACGAGGCTCCCGAATATGACCGGCCCTGGGTCGAGCCCAAGAAGCTGCCTGTCCTGACCGCCTCGGATGTCGCCGAGCCGGCGGACTATGCCGAAGCTCTGAAGACGCTTGTCGGCAACGCCAACGGTTCGTCCCGCCGCTGGGTCTATGAGCAATATGACACGCTTATCCAGGGCAACACGGCGGCAACACCGGGCGGCGACGCCGGCGTCATCCGTGTGGACGGCGGCCGCAAGGGCCTGGCCTTCTCCGTCGACGTGACGCCGCGCTACTGCGAGGCAGACCCGTTTGAAGGCGGCAAACAGGCCGTGGCCGAAGTCTGGCGCAACCTGACTGCCGTTGGCTCCGAACCGCTGGCAGCGACAGATAACCTCAATTTCGGCAACCCGGAAAAGCCGGAGATCATGGGCCAGTTCGTCGGCTGCATCAAAGGCATCGGCGAAGCCTGCCGCGAACTGCAATTCCCGATCGTTTCCGGCAATGTCTCGCTTTACAACGAGACCCATGGCGAGGCGATCCTGCCGACCCCGGCCATTGGCGGCGTCGGCCTGCTGCCGGACGTGACTGTCCGAGCCGCGGCTGCCTTCGCGCAAGAAGGCGATGCGATCCTGGTAATCGGCGGCCTTGGTACCCATCTTGGCGCGTCCCAGTATCTCGCAGACATTCTCGGCCGCGAGGAAGGTGCTCCGCCGCCGGTAGATCTGGCCGCAGAAAAACGCCGTGGCACGCTGGTCCGCCAGCTGATCGGCGCAGCCCGCCTCACCGGCGTACATGACATTTCTTCCGGGGGCCTGGGCGTTGCGCTTGCCGAAATGGCCATGGCCGGCGGCCTCGGCGCCACGGTCAAGGTAGACGGCCCCGCCCATGCCGCGCTTTTCGGCGAGGACCAGGGCCGCTACGTTCTGACCGTCGCGCAGGACAAGGTCGAGGCTGTGATGGAAGACATTCTGGACGCCGGCGTCGACGTTCAACAAATCGGCACAACGGGCGGATCGGATTTGACTGTGGAAGGCATCCTCACCATATCCGTTGCAAACTTGAAAAAAGCGCACGAAGATTGGTTCCCGAACTATATGGCGACGGCTTAAGCTCGTTGCCGTTCAGGCGCTTATACAAAAGGACTGATGCACAATGCCGATGAACGCGAATGAGATCGAAACCCTGATCAAGGAGGCGCTGCCCGACGCTCAGGTGGAGATCCGCGACCTGGCCGGCGATGGCGATCACTACGCGGCCAATGTCGTTTCCGAAGCCTTCCGGGGCAAGAGCCGCGTCCAGCAGCATCAACTGGTCTATGAAGCCCTGAAGGGCAACATGGGCGGTGCCCTGCACGCCCTTGCGCTTCAGACCAAGGCTCCGGATTGAGCAAAAACGGCCTGACAGGTTGCCGCGCAGGCGCATGAACACTTGATTCTTGCCTCTCACCTGTCCAGATAGCAGGGAAGTCGATCGGAGATCTGAACATGATGCTCGCCTTATTGCTGACCGTGTCCTTGCTTGCCATGCTGGTCATGGAACTGCGGATCTGGCGCTCCGTATCGAAACTGGTTTACCGCACCGGCAAATCGCTTCTGGCGCCGCCGGCGAAACAATGAGGACGTGAAACCCATGAGCATCCAGGACTGGATCAAGAACGAAGTCGACAGCAACGATGTTGTGCTGTTCATGAAAGGCACCCCGAACTTCCCGCAATGCGGTTTTTCCGGGCAGGTTGTGCAGATCCTCGACTATGTCGGCGCGCCGTACAAAGGCATCAACGTGCTGGAAGACGATGAGCTGCGCCAGGGCATCAAGGAATTCACCAACTGGCCGACCATTCCCCAGCTCTATGTGAAGGGTGAATTCGTCGGCGGCTGCGACATCATTCGTGAAATGTTCCAGAACCAGGAACTGCAGGGCATGCTCACCGAAAAAGGCGTCGAGACCAGCCAGCAGACGGCCTGAGCCGCCAGCACCTGCATGAGTCGAAGTTTCAAGGGGCGGTTTTCCGCCCCTTTTTTTGCCGATGTCTTGCCCATGAGGACAAGGTTTTGACCAACACCGCCGACCGAGTTCATTTCTTTTGGAGCGGGCCGTTCAGCCAGTGGCAGAAATCCGCGTTCGATCTCGACGGCAAGACCTTCAACACCGCCGAACAGGCCATGATGTATTTCAAGGCGCTTCTGTTCGATGATCTCGAAACGGCTGCCAAAATCGCGGCCGCTTCAGATCCGGGGCGGCAAAAAGCGCTTGGCCGGCAGGTCCGCAAATTTGAGGAAACTATCTGGCAGGCCCAAAGGGAAGAGATCGTTTACCGTGTGAATCACGCGAAGTTCAGCCAGAACAAGGGGCTCAGGCGCAAGCTCTTCCAGACAGGCGACAAGCTGCTCGTCGAAGCCAGCCCCACCGACCTGATCTGGGGCATTGGTCTTGACGCGCAAACGGCGGCCCGGACCGAACCGGAAAACTGGCCGGGACAGAATCTTCTGGGCAAGATCCTGACCGATGTCCGGAACCAGCTTCGGTTGGAGCATCCGGACGAGGTGACCCAGACGGAGCTCTGACACCCCCGTCAAAACCACCTAGACTTGCGTTTTATCCAACGTTAACCCGAATCGAAATCGTAGCTTCTGGCGCCAAACCTCGGCAATATCAGACGAATCGCCTAAGCTGAACGTCAGGTGAATGCGGATGTCAGGGTGAGTACAGGTGTGTTCCGCCATTCTCCGTCCATATCACGAGGCCCTTGAACTGTTCGGGGCCGGGAAATGGGACCGGGGACAATGAAGAAGATTGCTGTTGCAGCCACCACCACTTTCGCGCTTGCACTGGCCGGCGTGAGTCTCGCCTTGTCCGGAGGCGTGAAAACCGACACGGAACTGCGCCGAGTCGATTGCCAGGCCATCACCATGTTCACGCCCGCTCAAAAGAAGAGCGCTGAAGAGCTTTGCGCCAATTACGGCGGCGTCGCCGCAAAGAACGCCGGACCGTCCGACGAAGGTCTCGTGATCCTGGTGCGCAACCAGCCGATGGGCGGGTTTGCAGGCGAAAAAAGCCTTCACTGAACCGGGAACGAACTTCAGTCTTCAACGAATACCGTACTGGCCGCGATCCGGTCCTTGACATTGTGCAGCTCCACGCCGCCAAGACTGTCGGTCCTGAACCGGCCCTCCACCGCAACCTCGTCCGTTGCCACCACCGGCTGGCCGATGACCTTGCCATATTCGCCAAGCCGGGCAGCAACATTCGCCGCACTGCCGATCACCGTAAAATCCAGCCGTTCCTTTGACCCGACATTGCCATAGGTCACCTCGCCATAGGCAATGCCGATGGCGCAGGATAGCGACATGTCATTCGTCTCCGGATCCGGGTCCTTCAGCCTTGAGACAATCTCATGCGCACTTTCCACCGCATGGGCGCAGGCCGCCGCATGTCCGGCCCCGGCCGGAAAGATCGCCAGCACTGCATCGCCGATGAATTTGAGCACCTCGCCTTCATGCGAGTTGACGATGTCCGTGGTGACTTCAAAGAAGCGGTTGAGCTGCTCCACATAGGCTTCACGGCCCAGCTCCGTCTCCAGCCGTGTGGAATGGCGCAGGTCGCAGAACAGGATTGCCGCGTCGATGACATCGCCGTCGCCCCGGCGGATCTCTCCGCCCAGTACCCGGGCACCTGTGCGTTTGCCGAGATAGGTTTCCAGCAGCGAGGTCGCGCTGGAGGTCAGGGCAAAGACCTCAAACAGGCGGCTGATCAGGGCGGAACACTCAAAAATGAGCCCGAGATTGGCGGTGGTGAAACCATTCGGATGATCGGATGCAAGCGTCAGGACGTTGATGCGCCCGTCGGAGAACGGCAAGGGCATCGCGACATAATCGGTCACGCCCTTCTCCTTCAGATCTTCCATGATCGGGAAATTGAATTCGTCCGGATTGGTGTCGAGCTTCTGACGCACACCGCCGAGGCCGTCGGCGACGTGCTGGAACGGGCTGTCGGTAAAGACCGGGCTTTCCAGAATCTCGTAGGACGGATAGCGGCTGATGACTTCGTCTTCGTCGCGCGACCAGATGCAGTTCTGCCCGGCGATCATCGGATGCAGGGACCAGATCAGAATGCTGAGGCGGGAAACGGCAACGCCGTCCTCAACCAGTTTACGGCCGAGCGCTGCCAGCAGCTCGTCCGGCGACTTGGCAAGCCAGGCCTCGCGCAGGAGCCAGTCGACCACCGGCCCGGTGATATTACCGATCGGCAGCGCCTCGATCTCCGCGCCCTCATGCTCGATCCGGTCTGCAACACCGGGCATGAAGGCAAAACAGCCGTCGACCGCCTGGCCTTCCGGCAGGGCCTTGGGATAGTGCCAGGCGCCGTTTTCCATGCGCTCCTTGCCGGCCTTCACATGGCTGTAGGACGCCGTGCCCTTGAAAGGACAGAACGTCTTGTGCTCCGGTGCCGGCTCCAGCTCCGCCAGAATGTCCTCTTGCGGGAAATAGACCACCGGCGACAGCCGGGTCTCATACATGACCTTCGCCCTGTTGGAACGGGCTATGACCTCTCCGCGCCGCCAGGCAATCACTTCGCCGGCAAGCGGTTCCACGACGATACCGTAGTCATTGGATGTCTGTTGTGCACGCAAGGTCATGGGAAAGAGATAGGGGATGGTTGAAACGTCGTCCAGCCGCTCACACCGACGCTCCGCCGAAAAGATGAGCAAGACGCTTCAACTCAGCCCCGTCCATTTCTACACCTTGAACCAGTCCGACCAGGCGGGCCAGGCATCCACCAGGTCCGCAATCCGGGCATAGCCCTGTCCGTCCGGATGCATTCGGTCTCCTCGGGTCAGGCTGTTTAGATAGGCTGTATCGCCGAGCAGAGGGGTCTGAATGTCGAGATAGGCAACGCCCAACGCGGAGGCCAGGTCCTCGAAGGCCCTGTTGAGTGCAATCGCGTCTTCCTGGCGAAAACTGATTTCAAGCCCGGCGCTTGGATGCATCGGAGAGCATGCGACATTTGCCGGTGGCAGACCGACCCACAAGGTCGGGTAGGCCGCTGCTGCTGCCGAAACCAGCTCCGCAGCGCTCGCAAGAGACACTTCGGGGGCAACATGCCGCCCCTGCCCGGTAATCACGGCAACATCATTGATGCCGAACTGCAGAACCACCCGGTTGTCGGCGCCCTCCGGCAGCCGCGGTGTGCACTCGCTATGCCAGCGTGCGCCGATCTGATCGGTGGTTTCCCCGCGAATGCCGAGATCGTAGCGGGTCAGGCGCAGGTCCCCGGAGGTTCGCCGGGCACAAAGACGCCCGGTCCAACCGAGGCCTGTTTCGTCTCCGCTGCCATTTACATAGCTGTCGCCCACAAAACAGATCCGCAAATCCCGCATGTCACCTCCCGCAAGTCCGCTTCCCAGCAGACTGGCCCGAACGGCGCACCGGGTCCAGTCTTGAGGAGGGGAAGATGCGGGCGGAGCGGCGGACCCCGCCTCTGGCACTCACTCAGCTGACCGCAGCAGCCTTTTGAGGATCTGCTTCAATCTCGCGCAGCAGTCGGGACAGCCGGACCTTCGGATCAAGTTCGGCATCCGTGATATGGGCCAACATCTCAGACCGACTGGCTGAAATCACTGCCGGATCAGCCTGGGCCAGGCCATGAAACACGAATGGGCGCAGATAGGTCATGCCGGTTAGATTGGCGGTTTGCTGGAAAGGTTTCAGAAATTCATCCATGGAGAAGCTGTTATAGCCGCCGGCGTGATAACTGCTTTCAGGTCCGCCCGTTGAAACCAGGCAAAGAAACTCGCGCCCTTTCAGCTTGTCACCTCCCGGCCCATAGGCAAAACCGTAGCTGAGCACGGCATCCATCCACGCCTTCAGGACCGGTGG
Source organism: Roseibium sp. (assembly GCF_965233565.1). Lineage (GTDB taxonomy): Bacteria > Pseudomonadota > Alphaproteobacteria > Rhizobiales > Stappiaceae > Roseibium. The sequence goes on from NZ_OZ247494.1 coordinate 878,142, forward strand.
AGAGGAATACCAGTAGAACGGAAACTGAAACACAATGCGGTCATGAGCAAGCAGCAAGGCCTGCTCGTCGCGGCGGTCAAATGTCATCATCGGGCCACCGACCGCCGTCAGGTTGCGCGCGGTTACGCCGGGGCTTTGCATCAGGGCCTGATACCAGGCGCGGTTTATCCGAGAAGACGACAAGTCGGGATGGGCGGTTAGAACGAGGATTTTCATCTTGTTTCGCTCCGTTGTCGCAAGCACCGTCAGCATGCTTGGCGGCAGGTCTGTCAGAAGGAACAGGGTCTGGGATCGCAAGCCGGAAAAGCGGCATCAGGCGAATTCATCTGGCCAGGCGCTCCGGCACCGGTGCCAGACGGTACTGAGACCAGAAAAACGTGTTGGCAGCATCCTGGTCGGCGCTGAGATTGGTCGCCTCAACGATCTTGCCATCCTCAATGCGATAGACCAGGGCCCAGATCGTATCGACATTGGGCTTGTCTGCCACGTTGGACCACCCCCGGTGAATGTCCACCACATGGGTCTCGTCCGCCCCGAAATAGATCGGTTCGGCCTTGAACCCCGCCGCGCCAAGTTCCGCGAAAAACGCAAGGACTTCGTCCCGGCCGGTCTTGGTGCCTGAGAGCGGGTGGCGCCCGGGGATATGCCAGCGCACATTTTCGTCCATGACCGCGGCAATGCCATCGAGATCATTGGCCCCATATGCGGCAAAGAAGTCCTGCACCACCTTGACGTTTTCATCGGGAGATCCGGCAAGCGCCGGTGTTGCGGCAAACAGCGCGGACGCAATTGTGATGGTTTTCAAGACAGAGTTCATACCAGCCTCCTCAGGCATTCGGCTGCAACCAGCAGACGGGTTTCGCCGTTGTCGCTGCAGTTTGGAAACGGAAACCGGATCACAGGTGTCCGGTTCAGGGCATGCTGGCCAGCACAAGAGAACCCTAAAGAACTTGACTGAGTTCATGAATTACCCGATTTTTAATCACACTCATGTATAAAATCGAATAATGACTCTTGCTGGAACCTGGATGCGTCTCCCCCTCGCAACACTCGAGATTTTCATTGCGATTGCGCAGCACGGGAGCCTGAAAGCGGCGGCCGACGCGCTGGGGATCAAGCCCTCGACGGTCAGCCATCAATTGCGCAATCTTGAGGAAAGGCTGGGAACAGCGCTCTTTGTCCGCACGACGCGCTCAGTCAATCTGACGGAAGCCGGCCGTACCCTGATGCGCGGGGCAGGCCCTGCATTCGAGCAACTCGCAGCCGCCCTGGAAAGCGCACGAACGACCGGGCATGCCGCCCGCGGCAGCCTTCGGCTGGCCGTGCCGGACTTCGCCTACAGGCTTGTGCTCGCGCCGATCATGAAATCCTTTCGAAAAGCCTTTCCTGAAATCGACCTCGAACTGTCTCTGACGGATGCCCTGTCGGACCTTCTCGATGAAAAGCTGCATGCCGGCTTTCGCATCGGAGATCGCATCGCCGACGACATGATCGCCGTCAGGCTGACACCACCGCTTCGTCTGCTGGTCGCCGCCAGCCCAGAATACGTCGAAGAGCATGGTCGCCCTGAAGCCCCGCAGGAGCTGCTCCACCACAGCTGCATCAGTTATCGTTTCCAGACATCTGGAAAAATCGCCGAGTGGCGTTTTTCCGGTCCCGATGGCGACTACTCGGTTGCCACGGGAGGCAATCTTGTTGTCAACACGCTGCCAGCCTCGGTCGACCTTGCCAGACGGGGACTTGGTCTGGTCTATACGTTCCGGGATTTCTGTTCAGAAGATATTGCCGCGCAGCGTCTGATCCCGGTTCTGGAGGACCACCTCTCAAAAGCCCCGGGCCTTCATATCTATTTCCCGCGCGAATATAAAAACATGGTCCCGCTCAGGCTGCTGATAGAACATCTGCGCGGGCCGTCCAAACAGGCACCGGTGAAAACATGACAGAGACCACGTCAGCCGAAGATATTGCAGCCTTTTTGGCCAGACACGGCCTGAATTGCGCTCCGGAGCAGCGCCTGCTCGACATCACCAGCGAACTTGGTGAGGTCAGCAAGGAAGTCCTGAAGGCTTCAAACTACGGCCGGTCCAGACCTGACATCACCGCCGATCTGAAAGAGGAAATCGGCGACCTGCTGTTCGCCGTCCACGCGCTCGCCATCGAATGCGGCCTCGATCCGGAAAAGAGCCTGCTGGCCGCTTTGCGGAAATATCAGGCAAGAGCCGACCTGAAGGGTGACATCGGATCAGGACGCTAGACCGATCCGTGCACCAGTCGCCGCCAACAGCGCTTCAGTCACGGTTTGACCGCAATTCGCCCTTACCTGCGGGGTCAGGCTGCATTGGCTCAAGTGGTGAGTCTGTGCGGGCAAGAAGTGGAAAACAGGTCAGGCATGCGCGCCATCCTCGTCACATTGCTGTTGCTGTTGTTTTTGGGGGTCAACATGGCCGCCGCCTTCAGCGGTGCCAAGACGACTGCCGGTGCCATTGTCCCGCTTGAGACTGGCGTTTCATCAACAACGCCTGCTCTTGAACTGCCTCATCACGCATGCTGTGAACAGGGCGGCCGACAGGCTCCCGGCACCAAATCCGCCCAATGCAGCGCGGACTGTCTGTCTTTGCTGCTGGCGTCTCTGACGCTTCCCGTGGCGGCCGAAGTGGAAATCGAATCAACCTCATCGCCCCTCCTGATCGCGCATGGGCCTGGCCCCGTCCTTCAGCCTCCCATCGGTTTCTGATCACTCGTCCCCGGTCCGACAGGCCCGGGATCATCAGAAACTGCAAGGTTGAACGAAGCTGATCCGGGCGCCTTTACCCGGCCCGGGCTTCGCCTCACCTCACATACAGGTAATCGCTCAATGAGCTTTGAGGACACCACCAATCGGGCTCCGTCCGCCACGACACCGATCGCCGGTCGCGGCTTCCTGAACGCCCACACGTTTTTCATGGCTGCCTGCTGTCTGGCCATGCTCGCCGGCACGGGGCTCCTGATCTATTCGGCCCCTTCCGGACTGACCTGGACGGAAACCCTTCTCCTGGCCGGGCCGATGCTCGGCTGCGTTGCCATGCATGCGGTCCTGCACCGTTTCATGGGCAAATCCTGCCAGGCCACCAACAAGACCGGAGCCGACCAATGACCAAGACCAAATTGATGCTTGCCGCACTCGGCAGCGCCCTGTTCCTGTCTGCCGCAGCGCAGGCCGGGGACGAGACGACAATCACTGTCTACAAGACGCCCTGGTGCGGCTGCTGCGAGGTCTGGACCGACGCCGTTGAAGCCGCGGGCTACACGGTTGTCGTCGAGAACCACGAGGACCTCACCGCGATCAAGAAACAGGCTGGCGTCCCGGACGACGTGCAGGCCTGCCACACTGCGGTGATCGGCGATGAGCGCAAATACATCCTCGAAGGCCATGTGCCGCTGGAGGCCATGGAAAACCTGATGAGCGAGCGCCCTGACATTCGCGGGATCGCCGTGCCGGGAATGCCGCAAGGTTCCCTCGGCATGGGGCACGACCCGAATGCCCGTTACACCGTCTACGCAATCGGGGCAAAAGGCTCTGAAAGCGCCAAACCCTACATGGAAATGGGTCAGTAACAACAAGATGAAACACCTGACAAGAAGACACTTTCTTGCCGGTTCGGCGAGCCTTGCAGGGCTCGCCGTCACCGGCTGCGCGTCGACCAGCAAGGCGCCCGTTCCCCTGTCGCCCGCAGAGGATCCGGCCAATCTCGCCATGTATCGCGCCATGCCGGAAGAGCGATTTTCGCTGCCGGCGGTCGATCTGAAAAAAGTGCCCGAGCGTTTCTTTCGACAGCAGGTCGATTACCCGACCAGTGAACGGGTCGGGACCCTGGTGGTCGACACCAACAACTATTACCTCTACCTGGTCCAGGAACAGGGCAAGGCGATGCGCTATGGCGTCGGTCTTGGCCGGGCCGGGTTCGAATGGTCCGGACGGGCCAGGATCGCCCGCAAGGCCGCCTGGCCGAAATGGACGCCGCCTGAGGAGATGATTGCCCGCGAACCGGAACTGGAGCAGTGGAGCTGGCGCAATGGCGGCATGCCGCCGGGATTGCAGAACCCGCTTGGCGCCCGGGCGCTCTATATCTTTCAGGGCAACAAGGACACGCTCTACCGCGTTCACGGCACGATGGAATACTGGACCATCGGCTCCGCCGTCTCCAGCGGTTGCGTCCGGCTGATCAATCAGGACATTATCGACCTCTACAGCCGCGTTCCCGACGGCTCGCCTATCGTTGTGCTGTAATGATCCTTCGGCCAAAAGTCGTCTGGCCGGCATGCGCGGCCTTGATCACCGCCGTGGCTGCGGCGGTCGGATACGTCACCTGGCCGCAAGGGTCTTCAAACTCTGCTTCGGCCGGCCTTCTCCGCCCGGACGATCCGGCGCTGGTCCGTCAGGGTGCCGGCATCTATGAGCAGGCCTGCGCTGCCTGCCACGGCAATCAGCTTCAGGGAGAACCGGACTGGCAGACCGCGAATGCCGACGGCACGCTGCCCGCGCCACCGCATGACCAAACAGGCCATACCTGGCACCATTCCGACGACCTTCTCTTCCGGATCACCAAATTCGGAACCCGAAAAGCGCTGGGACTGGAGACCGTTGCCTCAAACATGCCGGCGTTTGAAGAGACGCTGACAGACGAAGACATCGTCGCGGTTCTGTCCTTCATCAAGGCCAGCTGGCCGGAAGACATCCGCACACGGCACGACCTGCTCAACAGGTCGACGGACACTAGGAACTGATCCGGCAGTTCGACGTCAAACCGCAAATGCGGCGTTCAAACGTCAGCCCGTAATCGCCTTCAGCTCCAGGAAATCCTCCAGGCCGAATTCGCCATATTCCCGGCCGTTGCCCGATTGCTTGTAGCCGCCGAAAGGCACGTCCCAGTCCGGGCTGGCGCCATTGATGTAGACACTGCCCGCTCTCAGCTTCCGCGAGACACGTTTGGCCCGTTCCGGGTCGCTGGTCTGAAGATAGGCGGCCAGGCCATAGGGCGTGTCATTGGCCATGGCAATCGCCTCGTCTTCCGTTTCGAAGGGGATCATGACGAGAACGGGTCCGAAAATCTCGTTGCGGGCAATCGACATCTCGTTGGTGACATCGGCAAAGACCGTCGGCTTGACGAAATAGCCGGTCTCGAACCCGTCCGGTTTTCCCGGACCACCGGCAACAAGCCGGGCGCCATCGGCAATGCCGCGCTCGATATGCCCCTGGATCTTTTCATATTGCAGATCACTGATCACGGGACCGACGTGATCGCCGGGCCTGGCCGGATCGCCCACCCTGGTTTCCGCCGCGATTGTTCCTGCAAGAGCAACTGCATCCTCATAGACGCTTTGTTCCACCAGCAGGCGGGTCGGCGCGTCGCAGGACTGGCCGGTATTGGAAAAGCAGCTGCCAAGGGAAAAACGCAGAGCGGTTTCCAGGTCCGCATCCGCAAACACCAGGTTGGCCGACTTGCCGCCCAGCTCCAGCGCCACGCGCTTGACTGTCTCCGCGGCGTTCTGCGTGACGGAGATGCCGGCTCGGGTGGAACCGGTGAAGGACATCATGTCGATGCCGGGATGGGACGACATGGCAGCGCCAACCCCGGGACCATCGCCATTGACCAGATTGAACACGCCCGCCGGACAGCCGGCCTCGTCCAGCATCTCGGCAAAGAGAAGCGCGGACAGCGGCGCTATTTCGCTCGGCTTCAGAACCATGGTGCAGCCGGCGGCGAGCGCCGGGGCCACCTTGGCGGCGATCTGGTTGATCGGCCAGTTCCAGGGTGTGATCAGGCCGCAGACACCGATCGGTTCGTGGCGCAGAAGGCTGCCCCCGCGCGGGCTGGGTTTTTCGAACCGGTGGTTCCGCAACGCTTCCAGGGTGGCCTGCAGGTGGCCCGTCCCGGCAGGTGTCTGCTGCTCGCGGGCGAAATCGATCGGCGCGCCCATTTCCAGGCGGATCGCCTCGTCCATCTCGCCAGACCGGCGCTCATAAATGGCAATGACCCGCTCCAGCAGGGCCGCCCGTTCCTCGACAGAGGTCTGCGACCAGGTGTCGAAGGCAGCCTGCGCGGCAGCAACGGCCCTGTCGACATCGGCAGCGGTGCCGAGCGAAATCACGGCAACCGGCTGCTCGGTGGCCGGGTTGATCACGGTCAGGTCGTTCGGCTCAATCGGCTCAACCCAGGTGCCATCGATGTAAAACTGCCGCTTTTCGATCATCCGCCTGCCGCTTCCCGTTTGTCTGACGCCGGTTCACCCCGATGGGGCACAACTTCATAGCCGGATTCTTCCGGCTCGTCGTCAAGCATTTCAGCGGGAAAACCGGGCGCAAGCACATTGAGGCTGGTTGCGTCTTCGAGCCGCTTGATGATGTTTGGCGAGAGCTCCCGCGGGCCATACCGCTCGATGCCATCGGCAAAAATCCGGTTCAGCAGGGGCGACAGTTCCAAAGGCACGTCATTGTCCTCGGCAATCTTCTGAAAGAGACCGATATCCTTGGCCACCAGGTCCATGGTGAAGGAGATGTCGCGCGAGCCGTTCAGGATGACCTGGCTCTCCGTCTCGTGCACAAAGGAATTGCCCGAGGAAATCCGGATCGCCTCATAAGAGGTGTTCAGATCCATGCCAGCGGCCTTGCAGGTGGTCAGCGCCTCCGCAAGAGCGACGAGATTGGCCGTTGCCAGGTAGTTGGTCACCACTTTCAGGATCGAGGCCGATCCGATGTCGCCCGTATGCAGCACGCGTCGGCCGAGCACGGTCAGGAACGGCAGCGCCTTTTCAAAGGTGGGCCGCGCGCAGCCGGCAAAGATCGAGATGTTGCCGGTCGCCGCGCGGTGGCATCCACCGGAAACCGGACATTCGATCGCCTCCGCCCCATTGGCGATCACAAGCTCTGCCAAACGCCTGGTCTCAGCCGCGTCGGTCGTCGACATCTCCGCCCAGATCCTGCCCGGGCCGATCCCTTCAAGAATGCCGTTTTCGCCTTCGACCACGGCAGCACACGCCGCCGGGCTCGGCAGGCAGGTGATGACAACATCGCAGCTTTCCGCCAACTGTTTCGGACTGTCGCCGCGTGTTGCGCCCATGGCGACAAAACTCTCCACCAGCAGCGGGTTGAGGTCGAGCACGGTGAGCTCGAAACCGTTGCGCAGGATGCTGCCGGCAAGTTTGCCGCCGACATTGCCAAGACCGATGAAACCGACACGCATGAGACGCAGCCTTCTGAAGGAGTGAAACAGGAGCTCTCAGCTTGCGCCTCGCCAAATCAAAATAGAAACGATATAATCTGACAAGTTTACTTCGAATTTTTTATGAATAGGCTGCCTGATGTCCTCCCTCCCCAATATGCAGTGGTTGCGAAGCTTCGAGGCGGCCAGTCGGCTGGGCAGCTTCACCGCGGCCAGCGCGGAGCTTGGCCTGACCCAGGCCGCCGTCAGCAACCATGTCAGCTCCCTGGAAAACCAGCTCGGCCACCAGCTTCTGGAACGCACCACGCGCAAAGTCGATCTCACCGCAAGCGGGCGCGCCTATTTGCCGTCCGTGCGCAAGGCCTTGCTGGACCTTGCCGCAGCCACCAACTCTCTCTTCGGCACCAGGTCATCCGGCACGGTCACCCTCCGCGCTCCGATCTCCGAGGCGGCCCTGATCATCGCTCCTGCCCTGCCCGCCCTTCAGCGACGGCACCCGGGTCTTTCCATCCGGCTTCTCTCCGCCATCTGGGCGGACACCATGCTGGAAACGGGGATCGATATTGAAATCCGGTTGGGTACAGGCAACTGGCCGGGAGCGCAATCCGAAGCCATCGGCACGGAAACCATTCTGCCTGTCTGCCATCCGGACCTTGGAAAGCAATTGCGACAACCGGAAGACCTTCTAGGCCAGCCCTGGATCAACATTCTGGGTTTTGACGATCACTGGCCGAATCTCCTCGAGACTGCCGGTTTGAAAGCCCCGGACCAGCGCCGTGGCATCACGGTCGACACATCTCTTGCGGCGGTTGAACTGGCTGCCTCCGGCGGCGGTATCGCCCTGCTCCTGGGCAAGGTCGCCAGACAGCTGGAAAGAAGCGGCCGCTTAGCGATCCCGTTCAACATCACCCTGCCCTCGACACGAACACATCATCTGCTTCATCGTGACAGCGCACGCCCGGCAAGACCGGCGGTTCGAACGGTCGAAAGCTGGTTGAGGGAGATTTTCGCCTAAATCCGACCTTGCAACGGGTTTTTCATGAATTTCACCAGACAGACAGACTGGCTATGCTTAGCTCAGCCCAGATTTCCCGCATTTTCAAAGGATCAGATCAAGAATGGTGCATCTAGATCGGGCGTATTCGGCGGTTCTGTTCGATATGGACGGAACGCTCCTGGATTCCAGTGCCGTCGTTGAGCGCGTGATGACGGATTGGGCCGTTCAGAACGGTATCGACCCTAAGGCCTTGCTCGCCGTTTGCCAGGGCCGACGGACAATCGACACCATCCGGGACTTTGCACCAGCAGACATGGACTGTGAAGCGGAGGCCGCAAGACTTGAGGCGGCAGAGGTCTCGGATGTGCGCGGCATCATCGCCGTCCCGGGCGCCGCCGATCTGCTGGACCGGTTGCCACCCGACCGGTGGGCCATCGTGACATCCGCGGGACGCGATCTCGCCACCCGGCGCCTGACGGCCGCCGGTTTGCCGATTCCGGAAGTGTTCGTGACGGCGGAAGATATCCAAAAGGGCAAACCCGATCCTTCCGGCTATCTCCTCGCCGTGAAACGGCTGAGCGTGCCTCCCCGGGCGTGTCTGGTGTTCGAGGACGCCCCTGCCGGGATCGAGGCTGGCCTAAGGGCAGGCTGTGACGTTGTCGCAATCGATTTTGCGCGTCCCGAAGTTGCAGCGCACGACTGTCCGCGGGTTTCAGACTTCCGGGAGATCACATTCAGCTTGAGCTGAGGACAGCACACATTCGCAATTTTCGAACTTTCGGCTGAATGTCACTCCGCAGCAAACAGCTTGGCGGTCATGGCGAGGCTTGCGCCGCAGGGTTCCTCAGCCTCGCCGCTTTCTTCCTTGCCCTGCCCCTCCGCCGGACGCAGGTTGATGAAGTCATAGAGCGTGCGGTCGAGCAAATGCGACGGCCGGGTGTGGCCAAGCGCCCTTGCCATCACGCCGAGGCGGCCCGGGTTGGCCTTTTCCCAGCCCTGCAGCATGCGCTTGACTTCTTCCCGCTGCAGACCGTCCTGCGAACCGCAGAGATTGCACGGGATGATCGGGAACTGCATGCCATTTGAAAACTTGGCAATGTCGCTCTCAGCCGCGTAGGCCAGCGGGCGCAGAACAAGAAGATCCCCCTCGTCGTTGATCAGTTTCGGCGGCATGGAGGCAAGACGGCCGCCATGGAAGAGATTCATGAAGAAGGTTTCAAGAATGTCTTCCCTGTGATGGCCCAGTACGATCGCCTCGCAACCCTGCTCCCGCGCCACCCGGTAAAGAATGCCCCGGCGCAGGCGCGAGCACAGCGAGCAATAGGTGCGATGCTCGGGGATCTTGTCCGTGACGATCGAATAGGTGTCCTCGCGGATGATCAGGTGTTCAATGCCATTGTCTTCAAAGAATTTAGGCAGGACATCGGCTGGAAACCCCGGCTGGGCCTGGTCCAGATTGCAGGCAATCAGGTCAACCGGCAGCAGGCCGCGCCATTTCAGCTCGATCAGGACGGCCAGCAGCGTGTAGCTGTCCTTGCCGCCGGACAGGCACACAAGCCATTTCGGCTTGTTCTCCTGCGTTGCCTGCGCAGACACCATGCCGAAGTCGCCGATCGCCTCGCGCGTCTGCCGCAGAAGCCGCTTGCGCAGCTTCTTGAACTCCACGCTTGAAGGTGCGTTTCGCAGGAGCGCCGGAACATCCGTGTCGGCGGTATCGGCAATGTCGTTCATGATCGCGGCCTTGGGGCTCTGTGGCTGTTTGCGGTGACATAGCGGATCGCTGGCGCAGGGAAAAGCAAAAAGCAGCCGCTTTCAAAGGTCCACCAGGTTATCGTTCGCGCCAATCCCTCACGCCCTCCTAGTGTGCCGAACACGTTTTCGCCCAGAAATTGTGACTGACTAAGCACCTGTCGAGGGCAGTTTTGACATCCGGAGCACGTATCAGGAGGCAATCGAGATGACCGTGACACTCGACATTCAGCAGCCACAACCCTTCGACCTCGTCGGCCCAAGGATCTTGATCGCGGGCAATGCAACAGCCTTTGAAGGTACGCTCAGTGTCCGCGTTTCCGAAGGTCACGACGAATATGCGTCGTTTGTCCAGGTCGGCTCCCTGGGCCTCCGGCAGTTTCAGGGTTTCATCGACATTCCGGACACCAACAGCTTCGAACTGACCCGCCTGTTTCTGACCCTGGCCGACGACAGCGGCAATGAGAACGGCCCCTCGGTGGTGATCCCGGTCCTCTTTGGCCCCAGGATCCTGTCCGGCTATCGCGGCTGGCAGCCCTATACCGTCAGGCCCGGCGACACTTTGACGAAGATCGCGCAACAGCACTACGGCAACACGATCTATCAGCCGATCTTTGAAGCCAATCAGCATCTACTCAGCAATCCCAACCTGATATTGCCCGGCCAGGTGCTTCGCATTCCGCGCAATGACATCTGACCCGGTGGAGGACGATCAGCCGCGATACCGCAGGGATGTGCCGAAGATCACACAACCAGAATGACATGTTTGCTAAGGTGCACCCGTCACATTCATTCAGCAATGCGAGTTGGTTCAAATGAACAATCTGATGTCGAACGACCGGATTTTCGCACGCCTTGCCCCTTTGCAGGACGCCCCGAAGGTCACGGTTACCGTCTGGAGCGGACAACCTGGCTCCGATCACACGGAAAGCCCCCGGGAACTGTTTCCGGTCGCCGCAGCCTCGGGCCGCCGTACCGCCAGTCCCAAAACCGTCAACTGACCGGCCTCGTTGCCAAAGGCCGCAAAGGCCTTGAGCAAGAGGCCTCAGGAGGCTGCGTGAGCAAGGCGGCCTTCCGTCGAGGCTCAGAAGGGAAGCAAGGCCCCTAGAGGACTGGGCCATAGGATACCGTTGAAGAGGAGACCGGATCATGAGCAGCTCCGCCTCGAAATGGATCTCAATCGGCCTCGTCTCGGTTGCGATCGGCTATTTTCTGATACACATGTTTCGTGGAACCGGGCCGCTGGAGACGACTGAAGCAGACAGGCTTCTGGCAAGGAAACTTCAGTTTTCGCCGGCCGAAGATGTCTATGCGATCGCGCCAGATGGCGCGTTCGTTCAAGCCTCCACCCGGGAGATCAACGACTATCGCGCAATCGCCTGCCCCAAACTCGGCAGCGATTTGGGGTCCTTGCCAGGCAGATACGGGACCGGCGGCAAGACCTATGGCGTCGCGGTCTTTGAGTGTCTCTTGAAAGGCAGAACCCAGTCCGGCATTGAGCTCCTCACCTCGATTTATGTCTATCGGTCAGCAGATCCGGCTCAAAAGGGCCTCTATGACGGACACCACTTCAGTTTTCAAAGAGAGGCCAAAACCCGCGCCTTGATGAGGCAGCTCAAGCAGACAACGCGTCATCATGAAAAGGCGGAACAAACGGCCCTGTGGACCAGTCTCGCCGACGATGGCGTCTATGTACCTGCCGACAAGACCCAGAAATCGCCGATCGAAAAGGCAATGGATCTGCATATGAAAAGATTGCGCGCTCAATAGCCCGGGCCCGACTGACTTTGGCCTCATTTGCCCGGCCACAGTCGCACATGACTTTTCTTTTTGCCTATTTTATCGTTTTGCTCCTGCTCATGACCATTCGACTGGTCGACTGGCGCGCCCCTGAGTGCATGCCGGCAATGCTGGTTTACACCCGTTTCTGGGCGACTTGCCTCATTCCTCCAATCGTGTTTCTCGCCTTTCTGTTTTGGCTCGGTCTGGAAACTGGGGCGATGTTTGCCTTAGTTGGCCTTTCACACGTTTTGGTTCTTTTTGTGCAATTCGCAAGAGGCCGAAAATCCTATGGATTTGTCCTGGCACCGCTGTTTGCGCTTCTGGGTTTTCCCTTTCTCTGGGACCTTGCAACAACGGGAGGCTTCGGCCTGATGATGATGCCATACCATCTGGGTATTCCCTGGGTGCTAATCATCGGCTGCCTCACTTTGACTCTTACCGCACCTCTTTTTTTGCTTGAGCCCGGAGCCTATTTTCGCCTCCAAGTCCTGCCCCGCAACTGGCGGCGCTCCGGTCCGGCAGCGGCCCTGGCCCTTCTCGTCGCCGGTCTGGGTGTCTGGCTCTTTTTCATCGCAAGTGTCGGATATCAAGCACGTGCGCTTGCAGAGGGCGCCGGCTGGTGCCTACAGGATGGCAATGACAACAGGACCCGCAGTGTCCTGGATCTTGTGCCCAGCCAGGTTCTGCTTCTGAACCGGCATGAGACTGTGATCCGGCCTTACCTGTTGCTCCGGGTTGATGGCCATGGCTGGGATCACCACTGGAGCTTCCGCTCCGGCGGCTTTGTGGAACACGAGGACCCGGCCCCTTTCCAACAGGCAAGAAATTTCTTTCGCCCTCCGTCGGAGGACACGGATTGCGGCAACAAAGACTGAGACCGATGAACCGGCACCCGCTCAAAAGAAAAGGCCCGCCAGATGGCGGGCCCTTCCCTTCAAACCATATTCGGCGCTGATTAGCGCGAATAGAATTCGACGACCAGGTTCGGTTCCATCTGCACCGGATAAGGTACATCGGAGAAACCCGGAATGCGCGCGTAGGTCGCGGTCATCTTGTTGTGGTCGACGTCGACATAATCCGGCACGTCACGCTCTGCGGACTGGACAGCTTCCAGGACCAGGGCGAGCTGCTTGGACTTTTCGCGGACTTCGATCACGTCACCCGGACGCAGCTGGTAGCTCGGGATGTTGACGCGCTTGCCGTTGACCTTGATGTGGCCGTGGTTGATGAACTGACGGGCAGCAAACACGGTCGGGACGAACTTGGCACGGTAGATGACGGCGTCGAGGCGGCGCTCCAGCAGACCGATCAGGTTCTCAGACGTATCGCCTTTCAGACGGGACGCTTCAGCGTAAACCTTGCGGAACTGCTTTTCGGAAATGTTGCCGTAATAGCCTTTCAGCTTCTGCTTGGCGCGGAGCTGAACACCGAAGTCGGACAGTTTGCCTTTGCGGCGCTGACCGTGCTGACCCGGGCCGTATTCACGCTTGTTGGCCGGGCTCTTCGGACGACCCCAGATGTTTTCGCCCATCCGGCGGTCGATTTTGTACTTAACGCTATGGCGCTTCGACATATCGCGGTTTCCTTTGAATTCGCGTTGTTATTTAAAAGGAAACGCGCCCTCCTTTATCGTCACAACCTGCTTATGCGGGAAGATCGGATCGACAGGGACCCGGCTAGACGGCGCCGGCCGGATGCCCACGGGTGCGTAGATCCGGAAGACAAAGCCCACCGGACCGCGCGGAGATACAGAATGGGTCCACGAATGTCAATGCACGAACCAGGAAACTCGCCCGTGCGAGCCTGTTTTCGCAGGTTTTTGTTGGACAACTTCGACTTTCAGGTCGCACCTAAAAGGATATCCACCCCTAATTGATGACGTTACGTTCACAAGACGCGGAAAACAATGCATACATTTAGGAAATTTTAATTGCAGCTTTTCACTATGCAATCGCCGTTACAACCCTAGAGAATAATAGCAGGGAAACGGCACTCTCAAATCCCCATCACACAAGTGGAAGCATATCGGCCGGACGAGGCACAGGAACAAGCATGTCAGCGAACAGTCAATCAGCTCTGCAGGCAGAACCGGACGATACCGGTGCAGTCTGCTGTGCGCCGAAAGACACGCTCGACGCGCTCGATTATGCCCTGCAGCCGGTCGTCGATATCGGCACGGGCGTTGTTTACGGGTACGAGGCTCAGATCCGCAATTGCGACCTTGTCGGGGCCCGGTCGGTAGATGATCTGATCGACGAGGCACACGCATCCGGGTATCTGCCGGAGCTGGAAGCGAAGCTGATCGAAAAGGCCCTTGCCCGATTCGCCAGCCTCAAGATCGCACAGGGCACCAAACTCTATTTCAAGCTGGACGGACGCGACCTCGGCGAGGAAAACGATCCTCGTATGAACTTGAGCGAGATCGTGTCCAGGGCCGGACTGCAGATAAATCAGATCTGCCTGGAGTTTTCCGAACGCCATCAGCAGACGTTCACCGACGTCACCCATCACGCAATCAACGACTTGCGTCAGATCGGGTTCCTGATTGCACTGGACGATTTCGGCCGCGGCTCTTCCGAGCTGCGCCTGCTGCACGACATGTCACCCGACTATGTCAAGATCGACCGCTTTTTCCTGAACGGCATCGACAGCGACGCAAGACGCAAGCTGTTTGTCACGACGGTTGCCAACCTCGCCCACGTGCTGGGCGCCAGGGTTATTGCCGAAGGCGTGGAGACGGAACGCGAATTCAAGGCGTGCCGGGAAGCCGGCTGCGACCTGATCCAGGGCTATTTTGTCGCCAAGCCGTTTCAGAAGGCCTCCTCTGCGAAACTGTTTTACGACCACGTGCGGGCACCGGGCACCGGCGGCAAGCGGCGCGAGGAACAGGACCGGATCCGCAATGAGCTGGTCCAGCTGCCGACAATCAGGTTCGACGCGTCCATGAACGAATTGCTCGACATGGTCGTCCACAATCAGGATGCCAGCGTGGTGCCTGTGCTGGACAGCAACAACGAGCCGCGCGGGCTGATCCACGAGCGCGATCTCAAGGCATATCTTTATGCCGGGGGGCCGGATGACGACGACGCCAAGGCCGCGCTCGATTTTCCGTTACGCTCATTCGTCCGCGCCTGTCCGATTGCCGACATCGATTCAAACGCCGACATGCTGCTGGTAACCTTTGCCTCTTCGATCAACTCGGACGGCATTATCATCACGGAGAATTTTCGATACGCCGGCTTTCTGTCGGCAACGTCTCTTCTGAAGATCATCCACGAAAAGCGCCTTCAGGAGGCGCAGGACCAGAACCCGCTGACCCGCCTGCCCGGCAATGGTGCCATTGCCAAGTTCATCGCCGATTCCGCGCGCAAGGGCACACAGGACCGACATCTGGTCTATCTCGATTTCGACAATTTCAAACCGTTCAACGATACCTATGGCTATCGTCAGGGGGACCGGGCCATCATCCTGTTCGGCGAGCTCCTGCAACGCCATATATCAGGCTCCGGAACCTTTCACGGCCATATCGGCGGCGACGATTTCTTCGTCGGCTTTCACAACATCGACCAGACCGATGTCGCCGCGCGCATGCTCGCGCTCAAACGCGCTTTCCGGCTCGATGTGGAAAGTTTCTATGAGCCCGAACACCGGGAACGCGGCTATATTGAGGCCCAGGACCGGTTTGGCACCACCCGGCAATTCCCTCTGCTGCAGTGTTCGATTTCGATCCTCAGCCTTGCCAAGGGCACAACCGTCCATCCCGAAACGCTCAACCATGAAATCATGGAACTGAAGCGGGCGGCCAAACGCTCCGACGACGGCCTCGTGGTCAAGAGCCTGGCGGCCTGAGCCCAACTAGATGCAACGTAAACACTTGTTCAGCGTTGTCCTGAGGAGCGCGCCCGCGCGTGTCTCGTGGGACCGGCTGCAAATTCAGATGCTTGTGGCTCATCCTTCGAAACAGCGCTAACGCGCGTCCTCAGGATGACGCCTTGGGTTGGGGTTTCCGGCCTTCAAACCAAAGCCAGCCCGAACCCGGCAAGCAATCGGATCAGCACGGCGCTCTGCGACCTGGACGTGAAAACAGCCCGGTCCGGCCCAAGTGACGGCTGCGTCGCGGCCCCCGCCCCCAGAACGCGCACCAGCTGGCGGGCAATGGCCTCGGCCGGATCCAGCCAGTCGACCGGCCAAGGGGCAATCTTGCGGAAACGATTGGCGAGAAACGGATAATGCGTGCAGGCGAGCACGACGATATCCGTCCGCAGCTCATTCTGCTCCAGGAAACAGTCAGAGATCTCGGTCAGGAGCTCTTCGTCAGCGACGCTGTCGCCGCGCAGATGCCGTTCGGCCAGCTCCGCCAGCATGTCGGACCCGACCAGGCGCACATGGCACTTGCCGGCGAAGCTGTCGATCAGGCTTTTGGTATAGGCTCGGCGCACGGTCCCCGGCGTCGCCAGTACCGAAATCAGCCCGGAGGACGTCCGTTCTGCCGCAGGCTTGATCGCCGGAACCGTTCCGACAAAGGGGATATCAGGATGGGCTTCCCTCAGGGCCTCTCCGGCCAGCGTGAAAGCCGTGTTGCAGGCAATCACCACCGCCTTCGGTGCATGACGGGCGATCAAATCGTCAAACAACGCCAGGAGCCGTGCTTTCAGCTCCACCTCCTGCCAGCGTCCGATCGGGAAGGCGGCATCGTCGGCAACATAAAGGAACTGCTCGTAGGGCAGCAGGTAGCGTGCCTCACGCAGAACCGTGAGCCCGCCAAGACCTGAATCAAAAAACAGAACCGGTCCCGAGCCGCTCACGTTCCGCTCCTAGTCTTCTGTTTCCGAAGCGCCCTTGTCCTTGCGCGGACGGGTTTCGCGCTTTTCCAGGCTCGCAATGACACCGCGGAGCGCGCGGACTTCCTGCTCGGTCAGTTCCGCTTTCTGGAAGATGTTGCGCAAGGTGCGCACCATATGCGGGCGCCGTTCGGGCGGGCGGAAGAAAGTTGCCTTGTCGAGCGCACCTTCCAGATGTTCGAAGAAGCGCAGGATATCGTCCTTCTTTGCCGGCGGATGTTCTTCTTCGGACAGGATAAAGGGCAGCGCACCGGATGTTGCGGTCTTGCGCCATTCATAAGCGCAGACCAGCACGGCCTGGGCAATGTTCAGCGAGGCAAAGTCCGGATCGACCGGCAAGGTCACGATCTCGTCGGCCAGTGCCACTTCCTCGTTGTTGAGACCCCAGCGCTCCCGGCCAAACAAATAGCCGGTGGCGGCTCCCGTCTCACCGAGTTCAACGGATTTTTTCGCAGCTTCATCCGGCCCGCGCACAGGTTTCGGCACTTCGCGAGAACGCGCCGTGGTGGCGTAGACAAATTGCAGATCGGCAATCGCGGCCTCGACGCTGTCGAACACCTGAACCTTGTCGATGACGTGATCGGCCCTGCTGGCGGCCGCACGTGCCTTTTCACTCGGCCAGCCATCACGCGGATTGACGATCCTGAGATCGACCAGTCCGAAATTCGCCATGGCCCGCGCCGCAGTGCCGATGTTTTCACCAAGCTGCGGCTCACACAGGATCACCGCCGGCGGCCGGGCGGTCACGGCCCGGGCTTCATCTCTGATATGTGCGTTTTTGCTCATGGGCGGGGGATGTACCCGGTTCTGCCGAAAATGGGAAGTTGCCGACCGCAATATCAACGTCGAAAGGCCACCCGCGCAAGGTCCAGAAACGCCCGCGTCTTGGAGCTGCTGCGCGTTTCAGCCGAATAGACAAAGGAGATCGGCGCCTCTGGCGCGTGCAACCGGCCCGGCATCACCTCCACCAGTGCGCCCGCATCAAGTTCGTCCTGGACCGCAAGGCGCGATTTGACCGCGAAGCCCAAGCCTTCGATGGCTCCCGCCGTCAGCATGTCGGAATTCGACACAGCCACGCTGCGAGCAACGGAGATCTGCCGTTTTCGCCCTTTCCGATCAACCAGATCGAACCGTGTTTGCCAGGGCAGGCATACCCAGGGGGCGTCTCGCAGGTCTTCAATCAGTTCCGGTCTTCCCTGCTCCTCCAGGAACCGCGGCGCCGCGCAAATGATCCTGTGGTTGTCACAGAGTTTCGCGGCGATCAGGGAACTGTCGGCCAGCTGTCCGACACGGATGGCGCAGTCCTGTGCTTCCTCGACCAGCGGCACATAGCGATCAACCGCCAGGAATTCGACCGACAGATCCGGATGCTGCCGGCGAAACTCCGGCAACACCGGCATGACAAACCGCGACAGGATCCAAGGCGACATGGTCACCCGCAAATGGCCCCTCAGCTGAGCGGTTCCGCTGCCGATTTCCAGTTCCGCCTGTTGCAGCTCTTCTAGAATGGTCTCCACCCGCTCAAGGAAGAGCTGCCCTTCCTCTGTCAGGCGAAAGCTCCGGGAGTTCCTGTGAACCAGCGTCACGTTCAGACTGCTTTCCAATTTGGCCAGCCTGTGGCTGGCCGTCGCGGCCGAAATGCCCTGTTGCGCGGCGGCCGAGGTGATGCCACCGGATTTGGCCAGCGCCACGAAGCTCTGCAGATCTGCGATGTTGTACATTTGAATTTTTCGAATGCTGCTTTAGATTTTGAATATCTTACTCTCAAAATCCAAAAACTTTAAACCCTCCCCATCAACCGATGGAGGAGTGAATGAAACATATTCTTGCTGCAGCCATGATGTTGTCCGCCCTTGCTGCGCCGGCCAGTGCTGAAGGTCTGGAAACCTATCTGCAATTCGACAAGTCCATGCCGCCCGGCAATCTTGCCATTGGCCCGGATGGCCGCATGTTCATGTCCGTACACGAGTTTTATGGCCCGGAACTGCGCGTTGTGGAGGTGTTCCAGGACGGCACGACAAAACCCTATCCGAGCGAAACCTGGGCAAGAGCGCCGGAAGAGGACGGCAACGGTCTCAACGGTGTTCTGGGCCTGAGGGCCGACCGGAACGGCATCTTGTGGATGCTGGACGGACAGGGTGAAAACCAGACCGGGCGTGTGGTCGGCTGGAACACCAACACCGAACAGCTCCATGCCATCCACTATATCGGCGCGCCGGTGGCCCGTCCGACGTCTTTCCTCAACGATCTCGCGGTCGACCGGGATCACGGCGCAATCTACATTTCCGACACGGGAGACGGCGTAAACTCTGCCCTGATCGTTCTGGATCTGGAGACGGGCCGCGCACGCCGCGTTCTGGAAGGCTCCCGCTTCACCACACCGGAAGACACGCCGATGGTCATTGACGGGCGCGAAATTCTGCTCGGCGGCAGTCCGGCCAGGATTGGTGTGAACCCGATTACCATCGATCCGACCAATACCTGGGTCTATTTTGCGCCCATGACGGCCAGCGCCATGTACCGGGTCCAGACAAAGGATCTGCTCAACGAAAGCCTGAGCGAAGAGGACTTGATCGAACGGGTGGAGCGCTACGGCGACAAACCGATCTCCGACGGCTCGACGGTGGACACGGGCGGCAATGTCTACATCACCGCCATGACGGACAATGCCATCGGTGTCACAAGACCGGATGGCAGTTATGAAGAGCTTTTCCAGTCGGACGAGGGATTGCCCTGGCCAGATGGCTTTTCCATCGGAGCCGACGGCTATGTCTATGCCACCATCAACGAGCTACACCGCTCACCTGTGCTGAATGGCGGCGAGGATGCTTCACTCGGCACCTATCGCATCGTGCGTTTTCCGGCCCTCAGCCCGGCGGTCAGTGGTCGCTGATCCGGGCATCCAGGCAACGAAAGGAGGGGTGCGGACAGGATCTGCACCCCTTCACTTACAGGCTCGGCGTGCAAAGCGGACCAGTACCACTTTATCTTATTAAGTAATAATACCAAGACTGAAATTGTTTCGACTTTTTTACAGTCTAATCAAGAGTAATTTCACGTTTCAAAGCCATGTTTTACGCATGCACAAGGCCCGAACGAGCCCTATCACCAGCAAGTCCCTGGCAGTGACGTGCGTCCTGCTTGCGCTTTGCGTCGCGCTGCCGGGACAACCAGCCCACGCTGTGGACTGTCCGCGGGACGGCACCCTGATCGCAGGGGCCGGAGACTACAGACCCTACAACATCGTGGAGGGGAATGCGGTCAGCGGCATGGATTTCGAGGTCATCGAAACCATCCTGAACAAGATGGGTTGCCGGCTCACCAAGGTGCCCCTGCCCTGGGCCCGCCATCTGAATGCCATGCAGAATGGCACGGTGGATATTGCGACGCCTGTCACAAAAACGCCGGATCGAGAGGCATTCGCCCATTTCACCGCGCGATATATTGTCGCCGACGAAATCCTGTTCGTCACCGCCGGCACCAGGCCGCGTTACAAGTCCCTGGCGTCCTTCTTCGAACAGGGCAACCGGCTGGGCGTCATCCGCGAATACGCGTATGGCGGGGACTTTCCGAAGCTCAAGGAGGCTTATTCCGGGCAGATCGAGACAACCGACAGTCTGGAACTCAATCTGAAACAATTGGTGCTTGGCCGGGTCGACGCAATCCTCGGTGAAACCTTTGTCGTGTCGGCGGAAATCGCCAAACTGCGCCTCGCCGACAAGATCAAGGTGACGGACGTCGTCGTCGCCTCGGAACCCAATTACATCATGTTCGCCAAGAAGAGCGTGTCGGCCGAATTCGTCGCTGCATTTGATGCAGAGTTACAAGCCATAAAGGACAGTGGCGACTTCGAGCGGATCACCGGGAAATACAGGTCCGCCGAGGTGCTTTATTAATCCGGAACAATGCCGTCCTCTCCCTGAGCACGCTCATGGGTTTCTGAAACGGTCATTTTCATCCCGGTTTGGCGTAGCCAAGGCCTGAACCCAATAAGCTGTCGTCCTTGCGCTTGTGCATAGAACCTCCCACCGTGTGGCCCGGATCCCTTATCGCCGCCGCACTGCATGCGGAATGACAATCACGGGCAAGCATGAGGGTGACAGACAGAACGAGCCGGGACAGACTGGAGGACAAACGAATCTTCCCCGGTGCCTGCCATGCCGATGCCCCAGACCTATTTCCTCGCTTCCCAGGACTTCGATGCCTTCATCAAAGACGTGCGCGACACCTGCATGCTGCAGACCCATCATCAGGCCTATCACACGCTGCGCGCCGTTCTGCACACCTTCCGCAGCCACCTGACCACGCAGCAGGCTCTTGTATTTGCAAATGTGCTGCCGGCCGTGCCACGGGCGATCTTCGTCGAGGACTGGACGCTCTCAGACACCCCGCCCCCCTTTCCGGACCGGGCGTCGCTGATCCGGGAGATGAAATCCGTGCGCAAGGATCACAACCTGGCCCCGGAAAGCGCGATCGAAGACGTCGCGGCCGCCCTGCGCCGGTCCTCCATTGATGAGCGGGAGCTGGACCGGGTGTTGGCGGGACTGCCGGACGGGGCGGTGGCGTTCTGGAGCGCTGAAGCACGTTTCTAAACGGCACCCATTCGGTTTCACTTCCAGTCGTCGTCCATCAGGCCTTTGGATGGAAGTGGCTTTGCGGCAACAAGTCGGCCTGCAGGAACCCGCCCTGACCGGCAATAACCTTGCCCTTCGGGATGGTGAGATTGCGAGCCGGCCCACTTCCCTTCAGCAAACCGCCTCTTAGATCGGGATCAGGCTCGTCATGAGAGCCGCCGCCTTCCAAGACGCAACTGTCCACGAGGATACTTCCCAGGAGCTGGCAGCCATCACCGAGTGTCGTTTCCCCAAAAACGCTGGGATTGTTCTGATAACGGCCAACATCTCCGATCTCTATCCGCGCCCCTTGCCGGTTTGCCTTGGCGATAAACCCGCCCTCACCGAAACAGTTGCCGCTTCCAACGATGATGTCCCCCTGCGAGGCTTCGAAGAGGCATCCTGCATGGAGAAGATTGCAATCCGCCATCACCAGTCTGGAAGAGCCGGACGCCTTGAGCGTGACCCCGGGATAGAGAATGTTGCCCTTTCCAAGTTGAACGCCTGCCGTCACGAGCGTCGAAAACGGATCCAGTACATGGTTGCCTTCCAGCGTTTCCATCATGGCTTCGACGGTCAGATAGCCGCAGGCTACCCGAGCGGAATCAATTTTTTCAAGGAGCGTGTTCATGCCGAGGAGATGGACAGAGACATGGGCTTTTGACAAGCCTGCAGGTAAAACTCGCTTTGCCATCCATCTCATCAATACCAGCCGTGGCTCGCCAACCGCGCACGTCCAGAACCGCAAGATCACATGACTATCGACCCCAACGAGACACTCCGCTTCAAACGTTCCCTTGCCAGGACGCTGCTGCTGTTGAGCCTGAGCATCCCTTTCGCGGGTCTTGGATACGTGCTGACAACGGGCGTCTTCGACGCTCCCGGCAGCGAGGGCGACGGCCAGGTCCTCGGCATTGTCTGCATGGCGTTTTTCGGCGGTCTCGGCCTTTTTGGCGCGATCCGCCTGCTGCTGAAGCCCGATCAGGCCATCGAGATCGGCCCCGAGGGCATCCGGGACGAACGGATTTCAGCGGACTGGCTGCCCTGGGCTCACATCACCGGGATATCCACCTGGCGAAGCCGCGGCTCATCCTTCATCATGCTGGACCTCGACGAGACCTTCGAGGCCACCTTGAATCAGTCTGTCGTCTACAAGGCTTACCGGCTCGCAAATGCGCTGGTCGGTGCACAAGGGCATTGCCTGAACCCGATGGGTTTTGGTGTGTCCTTCAGGGACTTGCAGTCGATCGTCCTGGCCTACGCCGAGGCGCATGGAGCGCCTGCAGTAGGATAGTGCTGAAATGCGAACAGCCGACGGGCCCGCCACACCTAAAAGAACACCACAACCTCCTTCACAACTTATATTTAACCGCGCGCGCCTATGGTCAACTCGCTTTTTCAATACCGGCGAATTTGACATGGAAATAGACACAAACAAGAAGCGAAAGTTCTATCGATCAGCAGCAAAATTCATCGTAAATTTCTTAATAGTAATTGCTATGACTTTCGGAATGATGCTCGCCACCTACAACGAATACATTGAAGGCAATATCTTAGAAGATAAAGGAATATTGGCAATTTCCGTCACTATATTTCTCCTTATATTGGTTCTAGGTATGTTTTATCAATTGGCAATTTTCAATGACAAGCCGTGGCTAGAACTCAGTCCGGAAGGGGTTACTTACGTACACCAACATTGGTTCGTCCCCTGGCACGCAGTTACGCGCATTCGAGTACTTTATATCGCGCGAGGTAGACTAAAGCATCTTGTGCTCTACACGGACGAATTGCACTACACGAAAAACCCTTCATCAGTTGGAAACACGTTGCGCAATCCGACGAAGGTGTTCACCAAACGCGATGTAGCCATCATGCTTTACGGCTACAAGCTCTCACGCAAAGAAGTCGAACGCATGATACGCGCATACGCCAAGGCGCATGGCGCTCCCGCCACGAGTGACTGGGACTAGCCCTTTTTGTTCGCTCTGCGTATGCGACTACTGGAAATTTACTTCGGGCGAGTATCCGACGCTACCAACAGAGCCAAAGACGACCTATGGAACTCACCTACTCCAAAAAACGGATCTCATTTTTCAAATGGGCGTTTGGGATTTTTTTCGCATCGACCATTGTACTTGCGCCTATATTCGTCGCTGAAGTTTTCAAGGGGGAAAGATCAGCTTGGGATCTGGTGCTTCTGCCGGTTGGCGTCTCGGTCATCGGCTATTTGTTCTTCCGCTTGAGATCCCTACAACGGCACGAGGGGCCTGATGTGATCCTTTCCGGAAAGGGCCTCGCATTTCCTGAGACAGGAACCGCTCTAGTTCCCTGGTCATCCATCAACGCAATTTGGGCCCAGGAGGCACAGCTGATCATCAAGTTGAACCCCGGAGAAATTGAAAAGTTGGGCCTGCGGGACTGGAACACTTTGACCAGAAAGCTGGACCTGATCGGCGGAGACCGACTTTCCATCAGTTTGTTGCTTCTGAATATCTCGGAATTCGAACTTTTAAACGAAATCAGAAATCAGGCGCGCGCCGCCGGTGCGGACCACATCGACATCTGACCACCGCCTCTCCCCCGTTTGCCTTTTCCCACCCGTTTGCTAGAACACCGCCGGACAATTCGCCCTACGCCTTCCGAAGGGCTTTCAATTGATTGCGTACAATTGTATACGCTAGTCGAAATTCCAGTCGGGCCGGTGTCGTGCCGCCCCGAAAGACCCACTTCGAACACCGGGAAAAGTGACCGCCATGGCTGATATCATCTACACCAAGGTCGACGAAGCGCCGGAACTGGCAAGTGCCTCGTTCCTGCCGATCATCCGCTCCTTCACCAAGGCTGCCGGGCTGACCATCGGCACCCGCGACATCTCGCTGGCCGGCCGTATCCTGGCGAACTTCCCGGACTATCTCACCGACGACCAGAAACAGTCGGACGACCTTGCCGAGCTCGGCGAAATGGTCAAGCAGCCGGACGCCAATGTCATCAAGCTGCCGAACATCTCCGCTTCCCAGCCGCAGCTGAACGCGGCCATCAAGGAGCTGCAGGAGCAGGGTTACAAGCTGCCGGACTATCCGGCCGATCCGCAGTCGGATGAGGAAAAATCCGTCAAGGCCCGCTATGACGCCATCAAGGGCTCCGCCGTGAACCCGGTGCTGCGCGAGGGCAATTCCGACCGCCGCGCACCGAAGGCCGTCAAGGAATATGCCAAGAAGAACCCGCACCGCATGGGGGAATGGGTCAGCTCCTCCAAGACCCATGTCGCCACCATGGGTGAAAGCGATTTCCGCTCCAACGAGAAATCCGTGACCGTTGGCGCCGCCTCCGCAGGCACCGCCAAAATCGAATTCGTTGCCAAGGACGGCAGCGCCACCACGCTGAAGGGTGACTGGCCGCTGGAAGACGGTGATGTCATCGACGCGACCTATATGAGCGTGCGCGCGCTGGCCGACTTCCTGGAGCAGCAGATCGAGGACGCCAAGAACCAGGGCATCCTGTTCTCCCTGCACATGAAAGCGACCATGATGAAGGTCTCCGACCCGATCATCTTCGGTCACTGCGTGAAAGTGTTCCTGAAGGACGTCTTTGCCAAACACGCCGCCACTTTTGCCGAGCTCGGCGTCAATCCGGATCTCGGCATCGGCGACCTGGAAGCCAAGGTTGCCACCCTGCCCGCCGACAAGGCCGCCGAAATCCAGGCGGACATCAAGGCTGCGCTCGACAACGGTCCGGCCATGTACATGGTGAACTCCGACAAGGGCATCACCAACCTGCATGTCTCCTCCGACGTCATCATCGACGCCTCCATGCCGGCCGTCATCCGCGCAGGCGGCAAGGGCTGGGGCCCGGACGGCAAGGAAGCCGATACCAAATGCGTGATTCCGGATAGCTCTTATGCGGGCGTCTATTCCGCCGTCATCGACTTCTGCCGCGAGAACGGCGCGCTTGATCCGGCCAAGATGGGCACCGTGCCGAATGTCGGTCTGATGGCCCAGAAGGCCGAGGAATACGGCTCCCATCCGCAGACCTTTAAGGCCCCGGCCGACGGCACCATCCGGGTCGTTGATGCCGCCGGCACCACCCTGATCGAGCACGGTGTTGAAGAAGGCGACATCTGGCGCGCCTGCCGCACCAAGGACGCTCCGATCCGCGACTGGGTCAAGCTCGGCGTCACCCGCGCCCGCCTTTCCGGCATGCCGGGCGTCTTCTGGCTGGACGAAACCCGCGGTCACGATGCGGAGCTGATCAAGAAGGTCAACGCCTATCTGCCGGATCACGACACGTCCGGTCTGGACCTGAAGATCATGGCACCGACCGAAGCGGCAAAATACTCCACCGAGCGGATCGCCCGCGGTGAAGACACGATCGCCATCACCGGCAACGTCCTGCGCGACTACCTCACCGATCTCTATCCGATCCTGGAAGTCGGCACCTCGGCCAAGATGCTGTCCATCGTTCCGCTGATGAATGGCGGCGGCCTGTTCGAGACCGGTGCCGGCGGTTCGGCTCCGAAACATGTGCAGCAGCTGCAGGAAGAAAACTACCTGCGCTGGGACTCGCTCGGTGAGTTCTGCGCCCTCGGCGCGTCGCTGGAGCACCTCGCCAACGTCAAGGACAACGCCAAGGCCCAGGTTCTGGCCGACGCGCTCGACAAGGCGATTGAAGGCCTGCTCGACAACAACAAGTCCCCGGCCCGCAAGGTGGGCGGCCTCGACAACCGTGGCAGCCACTTCTACATCGCCCTCTACTGGGCCCAGGCACTTGCAGCCCAGGA
This sequence comes from Roseibium sp., assembly GCF_965233565.1. Lineage (GTDB taxonomy): Bacteria > Pseudomonadota > Alphaproteobacteria > Rhizobiales > Stappiaceae > Roseibium. The sequence goes on from NZ_OZ247494.1 coordinate 904,100, forward strand.
CCAGGACGCCGAGCTGAAGGCGCATTTTGCGCCTGTCGCCGAAGCCCTTTCCAGCAATGAGGACGCCATCGTGGCCGAGCTCAATGGGGTCCAGGGCGGTGCAGCCGACACCGGCGGCTACTACCATGCGCCGCAGGCCAAGGTCGATGCGGTCATGCGCCCGAGCGCGACGCTGAACGGCATTATCGGCTGACACTGTTTCAGCTGATTACTCTTGAAGGGCGGCCTCGGCCGCCCTTTTTGCGTCCAGGGACACGTGACCGAATTGCCACAGGAGCAGCGCGTCGATCGCGCTCCGCCTGAAAGACCCTTGCGCACGCTCAAGCGGGCGCTTATCTCCCTCCCACCCGCGACAGGCGGCACCAACGATTTCTTTTGAAAACGGGACACCGGACATGACGACCATGCACCGCGCGCCCTCAAGGGCAGCACCCCTCCGCTAATCCGCGTTCGCGGTGCGCCGGAGGCACATCAGGACAGGCAAGGCCTGACCCTGTGCTTTACCCGTTTTCAAAAAGGTTCCCGACATGGGCACTTCTCCAAAGGCTGGGGCTGCGCAAGAAGGCGCGGCGCCCATCCATCGTTATTATTCAAGTCAGGCCTGGATCGAGGGCGCTGCGGAAGACCAGCTCGCCCTTGTGGCCGGCATGGCCGGCGTGTCTGCCGTCGCCGCCTTTCCGGACCTGCATCCTGGAAAATGCGGACCGGTCGGCGCGGCAATCCTGGCTGACCGGATTTACCCTCAGCTGATCGGCAACGATATCGGCTGCGGCATGAGCCTTTATGCGCTCAGCCTGCCTGCCCGCAAGCTGCGGCTGGACAAGGCCGCCGCCAGGTTACGCCAGCTCGAAAGCGTCTGGGACGGCAATGCCAGGGCGCGCCTCGCAGCCAGCGACTTGCCGACCGGACTTCACGGCCAGGCCCTTGGCACGATCGGTGGCGGCAATCACTTCTGCGAGGTCCAGCAGATTGACGACAGCACCAATGCCGGCGCGCTGAAGGCCGCCGGTCTTGCCAAGGGAGACCTCGTTCTACTGGTTCATTCCGGGTCCCGTTCGCTGGGCATGGCAGTGTTTGAAACCGTGCTGAACCGGTTCGACGGCCTTGCCCCGGAAAGCCCCGACGGCAAGTCCTATCTGGAAGCGCATGACCAGGCGGTGCGATGGGCTACCCTGAACCGGGCCCTGATTGCGGAACGGGCGGCTGACGCCCTGCGCTGCGAAGTCAGCCTTGTCGCCGACGCCCCGCACAATCTCATCGAGGGTCGAGGCGACGGCTTTCTGCACCGCAAGGGGGCTGCGAAGGCCGATCGGGCGCTTGTGCCACTCGCCGGATCGCGCGACGCGCTCAGCTATCTGCTCGCCCCCTGCAGCGGGCGACCGGAGGCACTGGCCTCCCTTGCCCATGGTGCAGGCCGCAAGTTCGACCGCCGCTCCATGGCCGGGCGGGCGGGCGATACAAGGTCGGCCCGGGAGAAACTCGCCCGGACATCATTCGGCGGGATCGTCATCTGCGAGGATCGTCAGCTGCTGATCGAGGAAGCGCCGAATGCTTACAAGGACCCGTCGCAGGTCCTCAATGACCTGCAATCAACAGGACTTGCCGCACCTGTCGCCGCCCTGAAACCGCTGCTGACCTACAAAAGGGCCGTTCCGCAGGCGGTTGAAAGCGCCCGGCAGGACAAACGCAGGCGCCAGATCGAACGCAGGGGGTTGCGATGAACACAGCTTCACACCAGCACCTTCTGGTGACCAGCGGTGACGGTCCCCGGGAGTGCCGCAGGGCGGTTTTGCTTGTGCTGCGCAGGATCGAGAGGGAAGCGTTGCTGAAAGGGCTTCGCTTCTGTGCCACCGTTCCGGACTGCAGCTGCGAACGTGATCCGGCATCGGCCCTGATCACGTTGACGGGACCGGACGCGAACGGTCTTGCAAGTGCCTGGTCGGGCACCGTCAAGTGGACCTGCAAAAGCCCGTTCCGGCCGCATTACAAACGGCAGAACTGGTTTGTCGGCGTCTTTCCCGTGACCCGGCAGGAACATGGCGATCTCCGGTTGGACCCCAAGGACCTTCGGATCGAGACCTTTCGGGCCGGCGGGCCGGGTGGGCAGCATCAGAATACAACAGACAGTGGTGTCCGGATCACCCATCTGCCGACCGGTGTCTCCGCCCAATCGACCGATGAGCGCTCCCAGCATCGCAACCGGCAGGTGGCGCTGGACCGGTTGCGAGCCCGTTTCCTCTTGAAAAGCCAGGAGCAGGCCGCCCGGAACAGATCCGATCATTACCGCAAACACAGGCAGCTGGAGCGCGGCAACCCGGTCAGAACCTTCAAGGGGGAGCGCTTTGAAGAGGCACGATGACGCCGCCTTACCGGCACCAGCTCCTTTGCAGTCAGAACGCCCAGGTCCTTCCCGGCACGAATGTGCCGGGAAGAAACCTCCTTCTGCCGGACCTGACTGACTTGCGGACCGCACTCCACCTCCGGGCGCCCAAGTCGTGCAAACTCAAGGTGCAGCTGCGTCTGTTTCCGAACTGGAAAACAAGAAATTGCCAGCCCTATCTGTAGATAATCTATTGCTTTCACACCGTAATATTTTGTTTTTCCTCAATATTAGCAGGAGATCAGGAAATGAAATTCGAAATATACTTCTAATATAATTTGCATAAAATTTTCATCATTTAGTAATTTACGATTTTATACTTGCAATAACAATAACAATTGGTAACCTCGAAGGCATACACTAGACTTCGAGAGACTTCGCAATGCCCTTTACCAAATTGGGAACGTTTATCGCTGGAGTTGTATTTTTCCTTGGCTGCATGCAAGTTGGCCTGGCCATCAGCGTTGCCATGGATATCGTAACCGAGCCTCGCCCCGGGCTGTTTCTGGGAAACATGCGCCCGGAACAGGCGATCGACAGCGGTCTCCTGAAGATCATGGCTGCCGTGGCTTTTGGTGTGATCACCGAAATCAGCCGGTCGGTAGAGCGAAAATAAGCGGTGCTTTCGAAGTCACTGTGACCTTCGATTGACATGGCGACTTCGCCGTCAAGGGGCAGTCCTATTGTGGTTTGGCGGCAGGTGGCCTGGCGCTCAGGAGGCCGCTGCCTGTGGTGCAGTCAATCCAGCCTCCTCCGGATTGAGTACCATTTTCCGGAACTCTCCATAAGGTACGGCCGGGCTCCACAAATAGCCCTGTCCGAGCGTTCCGCCCCACAGATTGATGTAATCCATCTGCAACTGGGTCTCGACCCCCTCCGATACCGTGGTCAGGTGGAGCTGCCGTGCCATCATCAGGATCAGTTCGACGATGGTCCGCCGGTCTTCCGACTTGTCGATATCCATGATGAAGGACCGGTCGATCTTGAGCGTGTCAAACGGCATGCTGGCAAGGCTGTGGAGCGACGAATAGCCGGTACCGAAATCGTCGATCGCAAATTTCACCCCTTCCCGCTTGATCGGCATGATCTGGTCAAGCAGCGTCTGGGAGTAATCGACAAGGCTGGACTCGGTCACTTCAAGTTCCAGCCGGCGCCTTGAAAATCCGCTGTCCTTGATGATGCCCAGTGTCCGGTCGCAGAAATCGGGGGATTGCAACTGTAACGGTGCGACATTCACCGCGACACACACATCAGCGCCATTGTCGTTGAGTGCCTTCATGTCGCGCAGAGCTGTCTCCAGGACAAATTCACCGATCGGCCCGATGAGACCGCTCTCCTCTGCCACCGGGATGAACTTGAACGGCGGCACCTGGCCAAGCTCCGCATCCTTCCAGCGCAGCAGCGCTTCCGATCCGGCGATCCTGCCGGTCGAAAGGTCGACCTTCGGCTGGTAATGCACGGACAGGGACCGCTCTGAAAGCGCCGTTTTCAGCCTGTCACGGATCTGTTCGCGCTCGGTCATGCGTTCGCGGATCTGGTCATTGTAGGTGACTGACTGTGCTCTTCCCGACGCCTTGGCCTCGTACATCGCCATGTTGGCGTTGCGCAGCACTTCCTCAGATGTTTTGCCATGTTCGGGATAGCGCACGACACCCACGCTGACGGTGACCGACAACGACAGACGACCGATCCTGTGCGCACCGCCCAATCGGTCCACGACGGCTTCCGCCAGGCGTTCCAGGGCGTCCGGATCGCTCAGGCCGGGAAGCAGAACAACAAATTCATCACCGGAGAACCGGGCCACGCAGGGCGGTTTCGAGGTCATGGGCCCGGCCATCTGGTCGATGAAACGCGACAGGCGGACGGAAATAAGCCGGAGCAATTTGTCGCCTGTAGCATGGCCATGCAGATCATTGATCAGCTTGAAGCGATCAAGCCCGATATAGAGCACGCTGCCCTCGCCATTAGGGCGCAGGTCGATCTGTGTCAGCGCCGAATTGTCCAGCTTGGCGCGGTTTGGCAGGCCGGTGATCCGGTCTGTATAGGCGAGCTGCTCGATCTTCACGATGTTTTCGCGCAGCTTGATCATCATGCCGCGAAACGCGGATTGCAGATCGCCAACCTCACCGGGGGCGTCCGTCTTCAAACCGCAATCCAGAAAGCCGGCCGCCGCCTCATTGGCGGCCTGCGTCACACGGCTGACACCGGCGGTGGCCCGGTACATCAAAAAGACCAGCACCGGAACAAAGGCCAGGAGCAGCAGCCCGAGCACGATGGCGACCTGCATGATCTTGTCCCGCAGGATGCCTTGCATCTCGGTTTTGGAAATCCGGACCAGAACGCTGCCGACCGCCTCACCTCCCAGGAATGCGGGCAGCAGGTATTCGATGGTCGTGGCGGTCTCGATATGCGCCGACTGGCCCGTCTGCGCTGCCGTCAAAGCGGCTTCGTTCAGGCTGACTTCACTGGAGGGCGTGGCGGAAGTGAAATCACTGGCAAACTCATGCCCGAACCGGTTGTAGACCTTGGCAGCGACGATGTAGCGGTCACCGGCAATGGCGTTCAACAACCGCTCCAACTCGCCGTAATTCTTGTTCTGGATTTCGCGGGCCGCGATATTGGTGACGAACAGCGCCTTGTCATGTGCCGTGCGTGCCAGCCGATCGCCGATCTTGCTCATCTGCGAATAGTAGTCGATGACGATCAGGGCCAGCGAAAACGCCACCAGACCGAATACTCCATAAAGAGTGGCCCGGACAAAAACACGCTTGAAAAGCTCGTGAGACCAGAAACGAAGAGCACTCAACACAAAACAGCTCCCGAGTAACAAAGAAATGCCGCGTCTGCCAGCGGCCGCCCAGCCCTTTCAGTGTTCCCTTCGCCCCTCAACAAATTATAAACGCAGAAGTAGAATCACGGCCCTAATTTCGTATTTCCCGACGAAACGAAATAAAGTTTCCAAACCTGATAATTTTCACATGGGGCAAAACGCATATAACTCTACGAGCTTTTTCAATTAAAGACATATGAACCGATCCCCGCACCTCAAGAAGATGACCTAAGACTTGCTAAGCGCGATGGCGACATGTCTCGGACGCCTGATTAATTGTCCGGCGTCCTGCGAAATCTCCACCACACGACCCAGGCCACCGCGAGAAGCCCTGCGAGCACACCGACCGGATAGATCAGCGTGACCGCGGCCGCCTCCGGAAAGGCACCTTCTTTCCAGCTTGCTCCAAGACCGCCGAAGAAGATCTGCCCCTGAATGGCGATGCCAAGCGCCATGCCGATCTGCTGAAAGGCCTGTAAAACGCCGGACCCGGCCCCGGCGTCGCTTCCGGAGACCCGCGACAGGACCAGCTGAAACAAAGCTGGTATCCCGGTTCCGACACCGAGGCCGACGGCCAGCAGCGATACCAGAAAAAAGGCTTCTGCCAATTGGGCAGACACGGTCGCGCGCAGCGCGACCAGACCACAAAGAACAATCAGGCAGCTGATCACGATGCGCCCGTTCAGCCAGCGCGTACCCAGACGGCCCGTCAGCGTCGACGCCAGGATGACTCCCACCGGATGCGGCGCCAGCAAGAGACCGGCCACAAGAGGCGTATGGCCCTGACCAGCCTGGAGAAAGATAGCCAGCATGAAAAACATGCCTGCCATGGCGGAGAAAAACAGGGCAATGAACAGGACACCGCAGACGAATACGGCATCACGCGTCAGCGGGATCGGCAGCAACTGCGGCTGTGCGCGTTTGTATCTGTGCCTCTGCTGACCATAAAACAGCCCGCCAAATACACATCCAAGCCCGATCAATCCGTAGCACCAAAGCGGCCAGCCGAATTGCCTCCCTTCAACCAGCGGAAACACGAGAGCCAGAACGGCCGCAGCGAACAGCGCCGTGCCGGTCCAGTCCGGTGTCAGACGCCGATCGACCTGCAACTCAGGCAGAAACCGCAGGGCACCGACAATCGACACAAGTCCGATCGGCAGGTTGATCAGGAAGATCGGCCGCCAGCCAAGGCCAAAGAGATCGGCAGACACCAGCACCCCGCCAACCAGCGGTCCGGCAACGGCGCCCAGCGCGCTGACGGCGCCGAAGAGCCCCATTGCCCTGCCCTTCTCCTCCCCGGTGAAAAGCACATGCACGATCGCCAGGACTTGCGGCACCATCATCGCACCGCAGAGACCCTGAAGGCCACGCGCACCAATCAGGGTCTGAATATCCGGTGCCAGGCCGCACATAAGCGAGCTCGCCGTGAACCCGGCAACGCCCCAGAGGAACAGACGCTTTCGTCCCAGGACATCGCCAAACCGTCCGAAGGGCAGCAGGCCTGCGGCGAAGGTCAGGACATAGACCACCAGAACCCATTCCAGTTCCGTGTCTGATGCGCCGACATTTGCCTGAATGGAAGGCAGCGCCAGATTGACCACGGATACGTCCAGAATGTTCATGAACATGGCGAGGTAAAGCGCTGCAAGCGCCACCCATCGGCTGCCAGGGCGCTGCCCGGCCTCCGTGCAAGAGACAGACATCAGTAACTCCAGTCGGAAAGGAAATTTCGTTACTTTATAAGTAACATGATTTCGCATGTCAATCTCTTGTGCTTTTTGTTGTCACAAGAAAGGGCCGCGCTTATAGTCCGGGCATTGATACAAGGAACCAATGATGCGCACCGACAGCCGCCTTCCCCGCGTTCTTCATGTTCTTCTGCACCTGGAACAGATCAGGGAGCCGGTTACGTCCGATCAGATCGGCAGCATGCTGAACACCAATCCGTCGCTTGTCCGCCGCACCATGGCGGGTCTGCGCAAGGCCGGTTTTGTCACGGCCACAAAGGGCCATGGCGGCGGCTGGGTGCTGGAAAGGCCGTTGTCCGAGATATCCCTGGCAGATGTCTATGCGGCACTTGGTTCGCCCCAGCTCTTTGCTCTCGGCCAGTCCGGCGACGCACCGGACTGCCTGTTGGAACGGGCAGCCAATACCGCGACCTCAAACGCGCTTGAGGCCGCGCGACAAACCTTTCAGGCCGAGCTTCAGAACGTGACGGTGGCAGATATCGTTGCGCCCTATGCGGAAGAGATTAAGGCCTTTCAGGAGCAGCGCGGATTGCAATGACTCAAGGAGAACTGGATTTTCCGCATGGGTTTCCGTAACGTTTCGGTCTTTGAAGCAACAAGGCTTTTCATCGACCCGTTTTCAGAAAAGGCTGTTCTGCACATGATCCGGTTTCTGCTTCTGTGTTTTCTGTTCTTGTCTTTGTCAGTAGCAGCTTCAAGCGCCAACAACTGGATTGAAGCGGATCTTCCGGCCTATGCCGATGACACGGAATTTGTCGCGATCGGCACTGACGGTCTTCTATATTCGGTTAGCGCCAATCCAAACGGCTATGTGTTCACGTCCCTGCAGGACGCCTATCGGTTCGAACCGTCTGGCGATGGCTTCACCGGACGCATCCTGTCGGCAAGGAAAGTCTACTATCTCGGCGCCAGCTGCGATGCCGCCGGCGAAGGACTGACCGGCTCCTGGACGGTGAACGGCACCGGCCTCGCCTTTGCCATTTCAGGCCCGGCCGGGGTGCTTCAATCCTTCCACCTGTTGTCGACTGGCCTCACCCCAAACCACAGCTGCTGATCGCCGTCAGCCGGCACTCTCCACGGCACCTCGGAGGACATGATGTTCAGACGGATTATCGCACCCCTCGTCCTGGGACTGGTCATGACAGGCAGCGCTGCGGCCGCGCCCCTGGAAGCCTATTTTGCCAGCACCGACAGCTGCTACGGCCGCAGTTATTCCACTGAACATCTTGACCGGCATCGCGGGCAGCAGGTGATCGACTTTGCCATCAGCCATTTTCCGAACCGGCAGGAACTCCTGGGCATGGACAGTCCCTTCCAGCCCTATCCGGACACGCCAAAGCTGGTCCTCAGGCTCGATGTCTGGTTGCGCGGTCAGGACCGGTCCTGGCAGGACCACGCCATTTGCGAGGCTTCGGGTGAAGCCCTGACATGTGCCATCGAGTGCGATGGAGGGTCCTTCGAGATCCATGGAAGGTCAGACGACCGGCTGCTGGTGAAGCCGGACAAGGATCTCTTCTTCGCACAATGTGATGCCGGCGATGCGGTGATCCGCAAGACCCCAGAGGATTCTTCCTATCTGCTGTCACCCTTGCCACGGTCGCATTGCAAGGCGGAGTGAGGGTCTTAACCCGACTGGCTCCAGAGAGTTTTTCCGGCAATCGATTGAAAGATCAATACGCCCTTGCCTCTCACCAGATGATTGTATACAAGCGCACACAATAGAAATCCGGTACAAGTCTGTACCGTGCGTTTCCCGATTGCCCGATCCCTTTTAAAGACCGCGAGGCCACCCTTCCATGGCAAAGATCAAAGTCGACAATCCCGTTGTTGAACTCGACGGCGACGAGATGACCCGCATCATGTGGGCCTTCATCAAGGACAAGCTGATCCATCCCTATCTCGATATCGACCTGCTCTATTATGACCTGTCGATCGAAAAGCGCGACGAGACCGATGACCAGATCACGGTCGACGCCGCCAACGCGATCAAGGAACATGGTGTTGGCATCAAATGCGCCACGATCACGCCGGACGAGGCGCGGGTTGAAGAGTTTGGCCTGAAGCGCATGTACCGCTCGCCCAACGGCACCATCCGCAACATTCTGGGCGGCGTGATCTTCCGCGAGCCGATCATCATGCAGAACGTGCCGCGCCTGGTACCGGGCTGGACCCAGCCGATCATAGTCGGCCGCCACGCCTTCGGCGACCAGTATCGCGCCACCGATTTCACCTTTCCGGGCAAAGGCAAGCTGACCCTGAAATTTGTCGGCGAAGACGGCACCGAGATCGAACGCGACGTCTTTGACGCCCCCTCTTCCGGTGTCGCCATGGCGATGTACAATCTCGACGACTCCATCCGCGATTTCGCACGCGCCTCGCTGAACTACGCCCTGCAGCGCAAGGTGCCCTGCTACCTCTCCACCAAGAACACGATCCTGAAGGCCTATGACGGCCGCTTCAAGGACCTGTTCCAGGAGATCTACGAGGCCGAATTCAAGGACGAATATGCCGAGGCCGGCATCTGGTACGAGCACCGGCTGATCGACGACATGGTGGCAAGCGCCCTGAAATGGTCCGGTGGCTATGTCTGGGCCTGCAAGAATTATGACGGTGATGTACAATCCGACACGGTCGCGCAAGGGTTCGGCTCACTCGGTCTGATGACATCGGTCCTGATGACACCGGACGGCAAGACGGTGGAAGCGGAAGCGGCGCATGGCACGGTCACGCGTCACTACCGTCAGCACCAGGCCGGTGAAAGCACCTCGACCAACTCCATTGCCTCGATCTTCGCCTGGACGCGGGGCCTCGCCCACAGGGCCAAGCTGGACGGCAATGACAAGCTTGCCCGCTTCGCCAAGACACTGGAAACCGTCTGCATCAAGACCGTGGAGTCGGGCTACATGACCAAGGATCTGGCGCTACTGGTCGGCCCGGACCAGGGCTGGCTGACCACCACCGGCTTCCTCGACAAGATCGACGAGAACCTGCAAAAGGCGATGGCGGAACTCTGAGCTCCAAGCTTATCGGGTAATTCTGGCGCCCCGGAGGACACTCCGGGGCGTTTTGGCATCTGGGGCCGGCCATGTTGACTGCTTGTAAAGCGCTTTAGCGCCGCATCAGGACGAACATGATCACCAGAAAGGAAACGCCCGCCGCCCCTCCGGCCAGCAGCTGCCAGATGCTGTCCTTTTCCAGAAACTGGGCTGCAACACCGAGCGGGATGCCAACAAAAATGGCAATGCCCATGATCCAGTCCCAAAGCGCCATGGCTTCGCGTTGATGCTGCTGCCGGGTTTGCTCGGCGCCGATCAGGAACGAAATCGCCATGCTTACCAATTCAGGACGCCCGGCATTCTTTTCGATGCCCCGGTAATCCGTCAGCCAGTCGAACCGCGCCGCCATCGCTTTCATCAGTCCCGGCGTGATGTCATTTGTAAAGGACGGTATGCCGCCCTTCTTCATGACCAGCCGGCGATCCAGGAAAAGAACAAGTTCTCGTTCAAGCTGCTTGTTCATCTCCAGGTCATCGAACGCTGTGTCGTTCAGGAGCCGCGTGATCGTCGACACGGTATTATCGCCGAGCCGCAGGCATTGTAGTTCGGCAAGACCGAGCTCTGCTGCCGAAATGATCGGTTCTGCGGGTGCAGGTGCGACCTGTCGGTCTGTTTCCTGGCGTGGCTTCCTTCCGTCAGCCGGGTCGACCAAGGGCTGCGGACCGTCGTGTGGTGTCGCCGGAACAGTGCGCTCACCGTCGACAAACGCCAGCGCGGTTTCCAGCGCATGACGCAGCGCCTGGAAACCTTGAGGGTCTTCGGCTGGGTCGATCTGCTTGAGCCGCTTTGCATAGGCCGATCTGACCTGCTTGCGGCTGACCTCCTCCGGATGGGCGATGCCCAACAGCTCAAAGGCCTCCATGGTGAAAGTGTCGTGCAATGTCCCGTCCCCGGAAATTGATCTCAGGAACGGAAATCATCACGCCGGAACAGCGAACCGAGAAGCTTTCCAACAATCTTGTAGGCAAGGATCGCGAAGACAATCACCACGGCAACCGTCACGATCCAGCCGAGCACCACCTCTGGCAAGGTTCCAGGATCCAGCACGCGTCCAAGGATGCCGCCAAAAAACGATATCAGCACAGCAATCCCCAGCGTGCCGTCAATCGGTGCCATCTTGTCGATCCCGACTTCCTGCCCAACTGCGGGATAGCCGTTGACCGTCAGGAAGATGGCCGCATGCAATATCTCCGGCTGGTAGGTGAAGTCTTCCAGCGCACGATAATCGGCAAGCCAGTGGTAGCGTTCGTCAAGTTTCTGCAGAAACACCTTGGTCACGTCGGGGGCAAAGCGGGGCGTATCATCGTCGCGCCATTCAATGCCCCGTTCCAGGAAGTTGGCGATTACCAGCCCGAGAAGCCTGTTGGCTTCAAATTCGGCGAAGTCCGGATCATCCAGCATTTCGGAGATCTTGCGGATCGCGGTATGGCTCGGACCAAGCGTCTCGATCTCGGCGATGCGGTCGCGCATCTCGACAGGAATGCCGTTTTCCAGCGCCAGATCGCGGTCAAGAGCGATGGCGGCCTCAAGCTGCCCAGCCGGAACCTGAGCGTCCGGAGGCAAGCCGCTTTCGTCGGACAGGTTCGTGGATTGCGTGTCCACTCCCGCGTCTTCTCTTTGCCCATGTCCGGGTTCACTTCCGGCCAGGGCACCATCGGATCGTCCGGTCTCAGCCTCACTTTCAGACGCACGTTCACGCAGCTCGACGAGATGCAAAGCCAATTCCAGAGCTCCGCGCAGTTCCTGAAACGCCTCGGCGTCGCTGGCCTGGTCGATGGATTTCAACTTGCGGGCATAGGCGCTCTTGACCTGTTTGCGGGTCACGGTGTCCGGCTCGTCGATGCCGAGCACGCTGAAGGGAAAGGACTGGTCGTTCTCAAAGGACATAGCTGGCCTCGAACTGGTCAAGAAGCGGAGCGATGTCCGTGCGGAAACGCTCGATTTCGGATTGATCCTGGTTGGCCAGGACGGCATCAAATTGTGTCAGCAGCTCCGAGAACTCGGCGCGTTGGTCCAGCCGTGCCATGGAGAAACACTGTTCGATCCGCGCGCGCAGCAGGATGTTGACTTCCTCTTCCGCCGGATGGGTCTTGAGTTTGGACAGTTTCTTGCGGGTCGCCTCGATGTCCTTGTCACTCATGTGACCGGCAAGGTTCTTGATCAGGAGACTGGTTGTTTTCTCATCGTTCAGCGTCGTGACATCGACATCCAGGAGCCCGGAGACATCATAGGTGAACCGCACCGAGGCCGGCTCCAATTCACCCGACTTGTTGCGCGGCAAATTCACCGTGACGCTGCCCAGTTTGACATTCGATTTCACGTCCGGCGCTTCCCCCTGATAGACATTGACCTCTATCGCCGTCTGGCCGGGATGCAGCGCGCTGATGACCTCTTCCCGCGACACCGGGATCACCGTGTTGCGCTCGATGATCGGCAGAAAATAGCCGTCAAAATGACGGCCACCGATCTGGCGCGCCGTCTCGACGCCCAGCGAATGTGCGGTGACATCCGTCATGACGACGTCGCTCAGGGCCTGGTTCTTGCCGACAAGGCCGGCCTGTACGGCCGCACCTAGAGCGACAGCGTGATCGGGATCGATATGGGCATCAGGAAAATGCCGCAAGGTCTTGGCCAGCATCGAACGGATTACCGGCATCCGCGTGGCCCCGCCAACGAGCACGACCTTTTCCAGATCGGAGGGCGCCAGCCTGGCATCGTGCAGAACCCGCTCAAGCGGTCTCCGCAGCCTTTTCAGGAGAGCGGCACTGAGGTCCTCGAACTCGTCCCGAGTCACATGCGCCGCCAGTGACAGGCCCGGGCGGTCGATCTTCACCTCTGCCGCTGGCCGTTCGGTCAGCGTGCGCTTGACCTCTTCGGCGATCTTGGCAACCGGCACCCGGTTCGCATCGGTCTGCTGGTCCTTTTGCAGTTGGGAAAAAAGATGTTTGGCGAGCACATCGCTGAAATCCTCACCGCCGAGAAAGGCGTCGCCGGAAGTCGCCTTGACCTCCATCACCCCCTCAAAGACCTCGAGCACCGAAACGTCGAAGGTACCGCCACCGAGGTCGAACACCAGGAAACAGCTTTCCGCATCCAGATCCTGAAGGCCATAGGCAAGCGCGGCCGCGGTCGGTTCGTTGATCAGCCGGACCGGATTGAGACCGGCCGTTCGCGCTGCCGTCGCGACGCAGCTCCGCTGCATTTCGTTGAAATAGGCGGGTACGGAAATCACCACATCGCCAACCGGCGCGCCGAGCGCTGCCTCTGCGTCTTCCTTGAGCGTCGCCAGGACCGCGCTCGACAGTTCGACGGAGTCAAATCGCTTGCCGCCGATCTTGTAGTCTTTTTCCGTGCCCATGGTGCGCTTGAATGCGGTGACAACCTGGTCGGGATTGGCGACTTTGCGCGCCAGTGCCGTTTCGCCGACATAAAGCTGCTTGCCGTCGTAACCGACGACAGAAGGGGTGAGAAATTTTCCAAGTCGGTTGGGCAGAAGTCTCGGTCCGGCTTCCTCGAACACGGAAATCAAAGAGTTGGTCGTACCGAGATCAATTCCAATATGGGTCAAAAGAAGCACCAAAAAGCAAAGTTGTGATCATGTTCTGCATCAAATACGCTGGCAATTCAGGGCAGATGCCAAAAAGGGTTTAAGTATGCAGAACCGGGCATTGCAAGACATTTTTACCAATGGCAATTGTTACTGGACAGACGGGACCACGTCGTCTGCATGCTGGAGCCCCGCTCTCAAGTGCTCACATTCACCCAGTTGAAAACACCCCTGATCGGCCCCATCGACTTGGGAGTCGCGCCGGGTGCCTTTGGCACTCTCTCTGGTCCATTCGGTGCGGGCAACTCCTTGATCGTGCGAGCGGTTGCGAACCTGAACAGAAATACCGGCCCTTTCATGCTGAACAATCTTCCCCGTTCCCATACGCCGACGCCGGAACCGCGCCCGAATATCGCCTATGTTCAGGTGGAACGCGGCTGGTGACCAACAGATGCGAAACCGGTCCTAAGTTTCTTGGCCCCACAGGGCGCGTCTCGACCGCATGTCCGAAGGATCTTCATGCTTGAACTTTATGGCGCCGACTATTCCGTCTATGTCCGCTCCGCACGGCTCGCGCTGGCGGAAAAGGGTCTTGCCTACAAACATGTTCCGATCGATGTCTTTGCGCCGGAAGGCCCGCCTTCGGACTATCTGGCACTGCAGCCCTTCGGCAAGATCCCGGCCCTGAAACATGGTGACGAGACCCTTTATGAAACGGTGGCGATCCTGCGCTATATCGATGAAGCCTTTGACGGCCCGCCACTGCAACCAGACGACCCGCTCGGTCGGGCCCGCATGACCCAGATCCTGTCCATCCTCGACACTTACGCCTATCGAACCCTCGTCTGGGATATTTTTGTCGAGCGCATTGTGAAAACCCGGGATGGCACTCCGGCAGACGAGGTCAAGATCGCTGCTGCCATGGGGGCTGCCAGAACCATTGTCACGACTCTGGAGGGCCTTTGCACCGGCAGCTCGTTCCTGCTGGGCACCAGACCCAGCCTGGCCGATTGCCATGCGGCTCCGATGTTTGCCCTCTTCCAGATGGCAGAGGAAGGCTCCCTGTTGCTCAAGACAGCTCCCAGACTGTCGGCGTGGCTTGCGCATTTTGCGGCCCGGCCCAGTTTTCAGGAAACTGCGCCGCAGTCACGCGACTGAGCAGACGGGAGGCTCCTGGCCGGAGCCTCAGGTCTTCAGTTCAGCTGCTCTTCCAGAATGCGGCTGACTTCGGTGTCAAAGGCCGGCGCGGCAGACGCTTCGCTCTTTCTGGCATCCGCGACATGGGCGTCCCGCTTGGCAACAAGTTCTTTCATCTGTGCGGACAATTCACGCCGTTCTGCCAGTTTCTGCGCAACGAAGGCGCGTTGCTCCTCTTCAGCAAGGTCAGCAACCGCTTCGGGCAACTGATCTTTCGGCAGGGTTTTCAAGTCGACCCGGCCAGCCTCAAGATCATCGACAAGATCGCCATCTCCGGTGGTCACCTTGCCCTTGCCGATGAGATAGGAAGATTCCGCGACCGCGCCATGATCCTTGGCGTAAGACTTCGTGGCGATGCGCGCCTGCAACTGCCTTTGCTGCGCCCGATTGCCATAGGGCACCACGGTCTGGTCGATGCGCCGCTGCAAGTCCAGGATCTCATCATCCCAGGGGCTGTCGTAATGCGTGGTCAGCCCGCCATCCTGTGCGATCGCGATATAGCTGCCGCCCCCCATCCGGGCGATGGTCTGCCAATATTGACGGGTTTCATACCAGTCACCGGCCTGCACCGTGTTGACGGTGATATCGCGCTGACGCGCCTCCTTCAGGATCTCCGGATAATTCGGCCCCTGATAGTCCATGTGCGGCGGCGCATCGCCAACCAGGAACAGGAGCCGACGGGTGTTGCCCGACCGGGACCACGCGATCTCCGAGACACCGGCATCCAGCGCCTCGTTCACAGCCTCCGGACCATCGCCGCCGCCAGAGGCTCGAAACTTCCACAGCAGAGCATTGACCTCCTGCAGGTCCGGCGTCATCTGAAACGTCCGCACCACATAGTCATCGCCAAAATCGCGATAGGCAACCAGTCCCATGCGGATATCCGCATTCGGATTGGCGCGGGATATGGTGTTTGCGATGGACCAGATCTTGCGGCGTGCATTGTCGATCAGACCGGACATCGATCCGGTGGTATCAAGCACAAAGGCAACCTCGATCCGGTCAGCATGCGGCTGGCTGTGGGCCAAGGCCGGTGACGATGCAAAGGCAAGACAGGCAACGGCGGTCCCGAACCATGCGGTTCTGGTGAAAAGGCGGGCACACATCAGCAGGCTCCTCCATCTACAAGCACGGTCAGATCAGGAGAGCAGGCCAGAAGGCTCAAACTTGGGCGCCGATTGGGCGATTTGTGGGCAACTTGCCGACCACCACGGGGCGGATGTCAGGCATTGTCAGCCCATCCTGGGTTGAAGCCAAACCACCGCCTCTTGAACAGACCTGATCCGAAGAGGAACGTGATAACCACCTGCCCGGCAGGATGGCGCATTTCGTGCTACCTTTGCAGCTGACTGGGCCTGACACCACCGTCACACGGGGAACACCATGTTTGAATCATTTTCTGAAGCAAATTCTTTTCTCAAAATAAATCAAATGATTAAAAGACTTTTCTTATGTGTCTTTCTAACACTTGCACTCGGCCTGAACGCCTTCGCGCAATCCGTTCATGAACCCGCGCGCGGAACCGCCGAACGATCGGAAATCCTCAACGCGGTGCGGCCCATGCTGGAAGCGCGCGTGGGCCCGCCGGTCGAATTCGTGGTCGACTGGATGCGTTCCGGCAGTGGCTGGGCTTTCGTTCAGCTCAGCCCGCAGCGTCCGGGTGGCGGCGCAATCAACCTTTACCAGACCACCTATGCCAACCAGGCCGAATATATGGACGGCGTCTTCACCGTTGCCCTTCTGAAGTTTCAGTACAATCGCTGGAACCTGATCGATTTCGCGGTCGGCCCGACCGATGTCTTCTGGCAGGGCGATCCGCTCTACGCCCAGCTTCCGCCGGGTCTGGTGCCCTATTGAGAAGGCTTTGCCCGATATGACCTCCAGTTCGATCGACGCGGCGCAACTCGCTGTCTATTGGCATCTCTGGACCGACACGGATGGCATCACCCATCAAAGCAAGTGCCGGTTTGACAAACTGGAACTCAAAAGTTTCGCGCCGCCTGCCAAAGATCTTTGGGTAAGACGCCTTGCAGCAGAGCCGGAGGACATCACGATCCTGGAGCTGCAGCCAGGCACCTTGCAATGGCACCGAAATCCCAAACCGCAATGGATTGTGCCGCTCTCCGGAACCTGGTTTGTGGAAAGCATGGATGGCACAAGGGTCGAGATGGGGCCCGGAGAGTTGTCCTTCGGAGAGGATCAGCTCGCGCGGGAAGACGCGAACGGACGGGCCGGCCACCTGTCCGGCGTCGTCGGGGAGGCCCCTTGCGTCATGATGCTCATTCAGGTCCAGGACCCACCCAGGCAAGGGGTGGCCTGCCGGATCGACTGACCGGCTATTTCGCCGGATCCCTCTCAACGACCGATGCGCCCCCTTCAAACAGCTCAGGTTCCGCGTCGGCGCGCTCGGCAGACGCAAAGACCCCTGCCTGCTGCAATTCCTCTTCCGCAATCTCGCCAAGGACTTTCTTGCCCTCGGAGACGCGCTCCCTGGCTTCCTCCATGATCTTCTGGGCCAGTGCCTCGTCCCGGTCCATCAGTTGTTGAAGCGCCCCGGCTTCAAGCACCATCAGCTGACAATCGCTATAGGCGGTGACCACGGCCTTGCGGGGTGTCTGATTGATCAGGGCAAGCTCGCCAAAAAAGTTGCCTTCACCAAGATAGACAGTGTCATGTTCCAGCTTGATCGCGACTTCGCCGTCGGCAATGAAGAACATTTTGTCCGCAATGTCCCCCTTGTCGGCGATGGTAACCCCCTTCTTGACACTTTGCGCCTGAAGAAGCTTGGTCACTTCGGCAATCTCGGTGGCCTTGAGATCCTCAAACAGCGGCACCCGGGCCACCATCGCCCAGGTCACCACGAAATCGCGGCTATGGATCTCACGTGCAAAGGCGGAGGCTATGATGCCGACGGGCAAGGCGATCAGACCGTATCCCATCATCATCACGACACTGCCGACCATCTTGCCGAGATTGGTCACCGGCACGACGTCACCATAGCCCACGGTCGTCACCGTCGTGATCGCCCAGTAAATGCCGTGCAGGATGCTCCGGAACTTCTCCGGCTGATCATCATGCTCGACCAGATACATCAGGGTCGCCGCCAGCAAGATGACCCCGGCGATGATCATGGTGGAACCCATCAGGGCGTTGCGTTCGGCAACCACCGCCGAAATCAGAGAACGCAGCGCCGGAGAATAACGGGCCAGCTTGAGAAACCGCAGCAGGCGCAAAATCACCACGATGGTGACCGCCTGGTTCGGCAGGAACAGGACGAACAGCAGCGGTAGCGCTCCAATGAGATCGATCACCGCGTCGGGCTGAACCGCATACCGGTATCTGGACCAGAACGGTCCGTATCGACGCAGGGGCGGATGAAGGTCTGCCACGTAAAGGCGCAACACGTACTCGATGAGAAATACAAAGCCGCTGGCGAGCTGCACGAAACGCAGATGCGGGCCAAAGGTTTCCTTGACCTGGGGCACCGTCTCCAGGACGGCCAGCCCGATATTCAACAGGATCAGGAACACGAGAAACTGCCTCAAAGACCGGGCCGCCAGTTTCTGTTTGCCCGTGTCCTCAAGGACCTCGTAGATTTTCCGCTTGAAGGTCTGCTCTGCCACCAGAACCTCACGTCATCGAACTTCACTCACATCATTACCGGATAAGAGTGCGGGAACAAAGCCTTGGAGTGCAGCTCTTCACATGGTGTGCGCAATTCCGTGACATCGGGACGCGACATAGTGATTGGGCAAGATTGCCGCAGGTCCCCATCTGTCCTTGTGTAAGCGAAACCAAAAGGAGATGACGATGACCATTGAAACCGACAAGGCGCGGGCCGGTGAAACCACGCAGCATCACGTGGTGCTGAAAATGTTGATTGCCTCAACCTTCCTTACGGCCATGGCCCTTGCACTGGCAGCAGCCCTGAGCTGATCAAATCGGTATCTGACTGAAAAGAGCGTGCCAGATGGCACGCTTTTTCAGTTTTTGTCCCCGGAAATGCCCTCAATTAACGCTCATGATGGTGCCGACCGTATAGTCCCCGTCTCCGTTCAGCCACAGTCTCACGGAAAGACTCGCAGCTGGTTTTCCAACTGAGTCTTCCGGCTGTAGTCAATGTTTCGAAAAAGTCTTGTCGCCGCCGCCCTTCTCGGGCTGGTGCTTTATGTCGTCAACGCATCCTGGCTTGCTTCTTCGCCCGCAGATGGCGACCTGACGATCATTTCCCATCGTGGCATCCATCAAACCTATGACCGGACGGATCTTGGCCGCGACACCTGCACCGCCGACCGGATTTTTAAACCCGAACACGCCTTTCTGGAAAACACGCTCGCCTCGATGGAGGCCGCCTTTGCTGCCGGGGCGGACATTGTCGAACTCGACATCCATCCAACCACCGACGGTCATTTTGCCGTTTTTCACGACTGGACCCTGGACTGCCGGACCGATGGTTCGGGTGTCACGCGTGAGCATAGCCTTTCCGCCCTGAAGGCGCTCGACATCGGTTACGGCTATACGGCCGACAACGGCCAGACCTATCCCTTCAGAGGCACCGGACTTGGCAAGCTGCCCTCCCTCAGCGACGTTCTGGAGGGATTTCCGGAAGGCAAGTTCCTGATCAACTTCAAGAGCCGGGATCCTGCGGAAGCGGACCGGCTCGAAGCCCTATTAAAGACCCATCCGGAGTGGGAAACCCGTGTCTGGGGCGTTTACGGCGGCGAAGCACCAACCGCGAAAATGATCCGCCACCGGCCGGGCCTGCGCGGTTTTACAAAAGAGGACACCAAATCCTGCCTGCCGCGCTACATCGCCCTTGGCTGGTCAGGCTTTGTCCCGGGAGCATGCCGCAGCAAAACGATCCTGGTGCCATCCAATTATGCGCCGTATCTCTGGGGTTGGCCGAACCGCTTCCTGGCGCGGATGCGCGCGCATGACACCGAGGTGATCTATTCCGGTCCGCCCAAGGGCACAGGCGGGATCGATACGCAGGAACAAATGCAATCGGTTCCGGATGGATTTCAGGGATATATCTGGACCAACCGGATTGAACTCATCGCTCCTGCGCTGAGCCAGCAAAAGTGACATGAAAACGGGCGGCCCGAAGGGACCGCCCGCTTCATCATTCAAGATTGGCTGAAGATCTTCAGAGGCCTGCCAGATGGCTCTCGATCGCGGCGATGGCGCCATCGGCCTTGGAGCCGTCGGGGCCACCGGCCTGTGCCATGTCCGGCCGGCCGCCGCCACCGCGACCGCCCAGGGCTTCGGATCCGATGCGCACCAGATCAACCGCGCTGACCTTTTCCGTCAGATCCTTGGTGACAGCGGTCACGATCGCCGCCTTGTTGTCTTCAGCAACGCTGATCAGCACCACCACGCCGGAGCCGAGCTGGGCCTTGGCCTCATCGGCCATGCCCTTCAGGTCCTTCGGATTGATGCCATCAACCGTTCGGGCCATGAGCTTGAACGAACCGGCATCCTTCACCGGAGCGCCCTCGCCCGAGCCGCCACCCATGGCAAGTTTCTTCTTCGCATCGGCCAGCTCTTTTTCAAGCTTGCGGCGTTCTTCCACAAGCTGGGCCACCCGCGCCGGCACATCCTCTGCGCCGGTTTTCAGGATCGCGGCCACTTCACGCATGCGCTTGTCCTGACCATCCAGGTAGGCCCGGGCTTCAGCGCCCGTCAGGGCCTCGATGCGGCGAACGCCGGCAGCAACGGCGCCTTCGGACACCAGGGTCACAAGACCGATATCGCCGGTGCGTTTCACATGCGTACCGCCGCAGAGTTCCAGCGAATACGGCTTGCCTTCCTTGTCCCCATGGAGCGCAGTGCCCATGGAGACGACCCTGACTTCCTCGCCATATTTTTCGCCGAACAGCGCCATGGCGCCGGCCTCGATGGCATCGTCAACGGCCATCAGGCGCGTCTCGACAGGGGCATTCTGCAGCACGATCTCATTGGCGAAGGTCTCAACGGTTGCAAGCTCGTCATCTCCGACCGGCTTCGGATGAGAAAAGTCGAAACGCAGGCGCTCCGGTGTCACCAGCGAGCCCTTCTGGGCAACATGGCCGCCCAGAACTTCCCGGAGGGCTTCGTGCACCAGGTGTGTGGCTGAGTGGTTCGCCCGGATCGACGTGCGGCGGCCGTGATCGACCTTCAGCTCAAGGGCGAGGCCCGGCACCAGCGTACCCTCTTCCACGGTCACCGCATGCACAAACAGACCATCGGCCTTCTTCTGCGTGTTGGTGACAACCGCCCTGACGCCATTTGCCAGCATCAGGCCGGTATCTCCGACCTGACCGCCGCTTTCTCCATAGAACGGGGTCTGGTTGAGCACAACGAAACCGCTCTGGCCGGCTGTCAGGTCAGCCACTTCCTTGTCCTCAGACGCGAGACCGGCAACGACGCCTTCGGCACTCTCGGTTTCATAGCCGAGGAAATCGGTGGCGCCGTGTTTTTCCTTGAGCGCGAACCAGACAGCTTCCGTTGCCGCGCCGCCGGAACCGGACCACGCCGCCCGGGCTTCGGCCTTCTGGCGCTCCATGGCGGCATCGAAACCGTCGGTGTCGACCGAGATGTCCCGTGCACGCAGGGCGTCCTGGGTGAGGTCCAGCGGGAAACCATAGGTGTCATAGAGCTTGAAGGCCGTCTCGCCATCGAGCTGGCCTCCGGCTGTGAGGTCGTCCGTTGCACTGTCGAGCAGGCCGAGGCCGCGTTCCAGCGTCTTGCGGAAACGGGTTTCTTCCAGCTTCAGCGTTTCGGTGATCAGGTCCTCGGCGCGGCCGAGCTCCGGATAGGCCCGGCCCATCTCGCGCACCAGCGCGGGCACCAGCTTGTGCATCAGCGGCTCGCTGGCGCCGAGCAGATGGGCGTGGCGCATGCCGCGGCGCATGATCCGGCGCAGCACATAGCCCCGGCCTTCATTGGACGGCAGCACGCCATCGGCGATCAGGAAACTCGTGGACCGCAGGTGATCGGCAATCACCCGGTGGCTTCCAAGTGCATCGCCTTCCGCGTCCACGCCCGTGGCATGTTCGGAGGCGGCAATCAGCGCCTTGAAGAGGTCGATGTCGTAGTTGTTGTGAACGCCTTGCATGACAGCGGCAATCCGCTCGATGCCCATGCCGGTGTCGATCGACGGCCGCGGCAGATCGAGCCGCGCTTCCGGCGTCTGCTCATATTGCATGAAGACCAGGTTCCAGATCTCGATGAACCGGTCGCCGTCTTCCTCGGCAGAGCCCGGAGGGCCACCCCAGACGTGATCGCCGTGGTCATAGAAGATTTCCGAACAGGGTCCGCAGGGTCCGGTGTCGCCCATGGACCAGAAATTGTCCGAGGTCGGAATGCGGATGATGCGGTCTTCGCTGAGACCGGCAATCTTTTTCCAGAGATCAAACGCCTGGTCGTCCTCGGCATAGACCGTCACCAGCAGCTTGTCGGCTGGCAGGCCGTACTCCCTGGTGATCAGGTTCCAGGCGAGCTCGATGGCACGGTCCTTGAAATAATCACCGAAGGAAAAGTTGCCGAGCATCTCGAAGAAGGTGTGATGCCGGGCGGTGTAACCGACATTGTCGAGGTCGTTGTGCTTGCCGCCGGCACGCACCACCTTCTGAGCCGTGACCGCTCGTGAATAGTCGCGCTTTTCCAGGCCGGTAAAGACGTTCTTGAACTGATTCATGCCGGCATTGGCAAACATCAGCGTGGGATCGTTGCGCGGCACCAGAGGTCCGGATTCGACCACCTCGTGATCGTTTTTCTTAAAGTAGTCCAGAAAGGCGGAGCGGATTTCATTAACGCCGGTCATTCAGGTCTCGCATCGGTCCAAAGCCCTTGGGATCGGGCCGGTTGTAAATCTTGGGAGCCCCGATCCCGAAGTTGGATCGCGGCCGGAACAGCCTTTTAACTTTGCACTTTTGCGCTGTCCAGCAATTGCGGCACCATTGGGCCCGTCAAGCACGTAACGATGACCTCACATGTCCCTTGAATCGAGAAAGGCCCCCTCCTGAACAACAGGAGGAGGCCTCTGGAAGGCCGACCATGGGCCGGCAAATCGTCATCAGGTCACGATGGCGGACTTAATCGTCGCCGTCTTCCGCGCCACCGGCCGGATCAATGATCGCATCGGCAATGAGACCGGCATTCTGGCGGATCGCCAGTTCAATCTCGTCGGCCACTTCCGGATTGTCCCTCAGGAACTGCTTGGCGTTTTCCCGGCCCTGGCCGAGACGCTGGCTGTTATAGGAGAACCAGGCCCCGGACTTCTCGACAATATTGCCCTTGACGCCCAGGTCGATCAGTTCGCCGGTCTTGGAAACACCTTCGCCATAAACGATATCGAATTCGACCTGACGGAAGGGAGGCGCCAGCTTGTTTTTCACGACCTTGACGCGCGTCTGGTTGCCGACAACCTCGTCGCGGTCCTTGATCGACCCGATGCGGCGAATATCGAGGCGCACGGAGGCATAGAATTTCAGGGCGTTACCACCGGTGGTCGTTTCGGGTGAGCCGAACATCACGCCGATCTTCATACGGATCTGGTTGATGAAGATGACCATGCAGTTCGACTTGGAAATCGATGCGGTCAGCTTGCGCAGCGCCTGACTCATCAGGCGTGCCTGCATGCCCGGCAGACTGTCGCCCATCTCGCCTTCAAGCTCGGCCTTCGGCGTCAGGGCAGCGACCGAGTCGATCACCAGAACATCAATCGCGCCCGAGCGAACCAGCGTATCGGCAATTTCAAGTGCCTGTTCACCGGCATCGGGTTGCGAGATCAAGAGATTGTCAATGTCGACACCCAGCTTGCGGGCATAAATGGGATCAAGCGCGTGTTCTGCGTCAACAAAAGCGCAGATACCGCCATTCTTCTGGGCCTCGGCCACCGTGTGCAGCGCCAGCGTGGTTTTACCGGACGATTCAGGACCGTAGATTTCAACAATTCGCCCCCGCGGCAGACCGCCGATCCCAAGAGCAATATCGAGACCGAGCGATCCGGTCGAAACGGCCTGGATCTCCACGGCCTGGCCCTGGCCCATCTTCATGATGGAGCCCTTGCCAAAGGCGCGTTCGATCTGGCTGAGCGCTGCATCAAGCGCTTTTGTCTTATCCATCTGGCTGCTTTCTACGAGACGAAGTGTACTTTGTGACATGGCTCACGCTCCTTATTCCACGATGGACGCGCCGTTTCAATGAGAGCCTTTGTACACATTTTGTTCTCATTTTTCAAGTCACCAAAACCGATTGGTATTTAAATGGAAATGCGTGTTTGTTTCCAATATGTTCTCATCAACGCTGACAAAAACTGACGCAGCGTCAACAAAAAACGGAACATCTCGTGATTCTGTCTTTCGGCAGAATCAAGCGTCCTGCCCGGCACGCTTGCCGCCCCGATGCTAATCTGCTAGCCCGCGCTGTTCTGAAGTTGAGTGCCGCAAATGCCAGTGCCTGGCTGATCGGCCCCCGAAATGAGATCTTGCCGGACGTGACCGACATAAAGCCCTTTCCAGTCATTGCCATTGGCGCAATTCATTACGATACGATTGCCCATGCCAGCGAGACCATCCGGCCGGAAACCTCGACCCCTGCCCGATTTGCCGCCAGACCGGGCGGCGTCGCAACCAATCTGGCCAGGTCCCTTTCGCGGCTTGGCGTATCCGTTCGTCTGGTGGGCGCCATCGGCGACGATGGTGCGGCCCGGGAACTCAGCCGGCAGCTGACAGGTGAAGGCCTCCAGCTTGAAACCGTGCCGCGTCCGGGATTTGCGACCGGTCAATATCTGGCACTTCACGATCCGTCCGGCGCACTGGCGGCGGCCTGCGTGGATGACCGGGTGCTCGCCGAAGCTCCGGCCGATCTGTTTGATAGTCTCCTGGCGCGACTTACCGCGGACATGCCGTCCGAAACGCTCTGGTTTGCGGATGCCAACCTGCCCGCCGACATGCTGCGCCGCCTGGTCGCCCGGGTCCGTCCCGCCCGGTTGATCGCCAATGCCGTCTCTGAGGCGAAGGCGATCCGGTTGAAGCCACTATTGGCCGACCTCGATTGCCTGATGCTCAATCGCGGCGAAGCCGTCGCCCTGACAGACCTGCCGCGGGACACCGCCGCCGAGGACCTCGCCTCCGCGCTGGTCAGCGCAGGCCTGAACCGGTTTGTGCTCACCAGCGGGGCCGAAGACGTCATGGTTCTGGAGGATGGCGCGGTCAGCAGGTTCCAACCTAGGGCAACCCGGATCATCGACGTGACCGGCGCCGGAGATGCGCTCATGGCCGGCACGCTCGCGGCACTTGCCCGTGGCAGGAAGCTAACGGCTGCCATGCCCTTCGGCCTTGCTGCGGCGGCCCTCACGCTGTCCAGCACCGGTGCACTAGCAGATGGGCTTTCATGGCAGGCCCTTCACCAATTTGACCAAATGGACAAAATCTGATCTTGGCGCCCTGAGTGGCGCCGCCTATAAGACAGCCAACTCCGTCCGGCTGAAAACCGCCGGACCAACGAACCAGAAAGGCTACTCCTGTGACCAGCCCTGCCCCGGCCGCGCTTGCGGATCTGATTGTTTATAACGACGAAGTCCGAGACGCCCTGTCGACCGGCAAGCCGGTCGTCGCCCTGGAATCGACCATCATCACCCACGGCATGCCGTTTCCGAAAAACGTCGAGACGGCACGACAGGTCGAAGCCGACATCCGGGCCGAAGGCGCCGTACCGGCAACCATCGCGCTGATGGACGGCAAGATCATGGTCGGACTGTCCGACGCGGATCTCGACCGCCTCGCCCAGGCCAGGGATGTGATGAAATGCTCGCGCGCCGACCTCACGTTCGCCCTGGCGACCGGCCGCTATGGCGCGACAACCGTGGCCGCAACCATGATGGCGGCACATGCCGCCGGTCTGAAAGTGTTTGCCACCGGCGGCATTGGCGGCGTTCACAAGGGTGCGGAGCAGAGCTTCGACATTTCCGCCGACCTCGATGAACTCGGCCGCACGCCGGTCTGCGTCGTTTCCGCCGGCGCCAAGGCGCTGCTCGATATACCCAAGACCCTGGAAGTCCTTGAAACCAAGGGCGTCCCGGTCATTGCCTATGGCACGGAAGAGCTGCCGGCGTTCTGGTCACGCCAGAGCGGCCTTGCCGCGCCATACACCCTCAACTCCGCAGAAGAGATCGGCGCACTGTTGAAGATGCGCTCGGCTTTTCCGGACCATGGTGGTGTCCTGATTGCCAACCCCGTGCCGGAGACAGATGAGATTCCGCGCTCGGAAATGACCGGTTACATCGATGCGGCCATCGCCCAGGCCGAGACGGACGGCATCCGCGGCAAGGAAGTCACGCCATATGTGCTCGGCGCCATCCTTGATCTGACGGCAGGCCGCAGCCTCGACACCAACATCGCCCTAGTGCGCAACAACGCGCGGCTTGCTGCGCGGATTGCAGCCGAGCTGGTCTGATCCGTTCAGGAAGCCCGCGCCGGGCCGGCTTCCTGCTTGCGCTCCAGGAGCGCCAGAAGCTTGTCGATATCCTTGACGTGGAGATCCTGTTGCGGAAACGGGATCTCGATGCCGGCCTTGCCGAGCTCATTGTAGATCGTGAAATAGAGGTCGGACTTGGTCGTCAGGATGTTGTTGACGTCCTTCAGGTAACACCGCAATTCGAAATTCAAGGCGCTTTCGCCAAGCCCGCTGAAAAGCACAAAGGGCGCGGGATAGCGCGCGATTGTGAAGTGTCCGCGGGCGGCATCGGTCAGGATCGACTTGACCTTCTCAAGATCGCTGCCATAGGCGACCCGCACCGGCAGCAGCAAACGTCCCGACTTGTTGCTGAGGGTCATGTTGCGAACCGTTCCGGCTATCAGGTCCGAGTTCGGAATGATGACATCATGCCGGTCAAATGTCTCGATCCGGGTCGAGCGGACCGAAATCTTGCGCACATATCCCGACTGGCCGGAGACTTCGATCCAGTCCCCCTCCTTGATCGGGCGTTCAATCAGGAGAATGATTCCGGACACGAAATTCGACACGATGGTCTGCAGGCCAAAACCGATGCCGACCGAGAGTGCCCCGGCAACAACGGCAAGGCTGGAAAGATTGAGCCCCGCTGTCGAGACCGCGATCAGGGCGGCCAGTGTGAGCCCTACGTAACCGGTGCCGGTGACGATGGCCGTCTGCGCGCCGCTGTCCATGCGGGTTTGCGGCAGAACAGAACGCCTTAGCAGGTTCTTCAGCCAGCGCGTGATGAATACGCCGAGTGAGAACACCACGGCCAGCACGATCAGCGAATCCAGCGAGAGCCGGATATCGCCGAATTGCACGCCGTTGACAAGGAGACGCCAGGCATCGGCGATATCCGTGGCGCGCGCGCCCCATGTCAGGGCAATCAGCGGCGCGAACACGGCGACCAGCGCCAGCACCAGTGCGATGCTGACGAGGATTGGCGCCGGCGCGGCCTCGTCCCTGTTGGTCGCCGCCTTCACGAGCGTCTGTGACAGATGATAGAACATGAAACCGAGGCCGAGCTGCGCCACCGTCATGATCATCGGGATGATCGCTGCCCTGGCGAGCTGCACATAACCGGCAAGCGTCACGGTCACGGCCAGAACCGCCGACGCCTTCATCAAGAGTGACAGGAAGAAGAGAAAACCGGATTCCTGCGGTTTGACAGAAGCCTCGTCCGCCTCCTCGCCGTCTTCCACCTCTTCCCCTTCGCCCGGACCAGGCACGGCATCTGCCCGTTTGTTGCGAAGGGTTCCTGCAAGAGCCCAGAGCAAAACGGCTGCCATGACGATAAGCGGAACGGACATGGCTGAAATCGCGGCTTCGCCGAAGGCATTGTCCAGCTGCAAGGCCTCCAGCACGACTTCCAGCATCATGAAGACACCGAGCCCCTGGCAGAGCCGCAGGCCGAGTTTGGCTTCGCGTTCCTCAAGTTCCAGCAATCGCCATCTTGTCTGCTCAGGTGCAAACAACGTGTGCCCGAGCCAGTTTGCGATCACCATCACGAGGGCGACAACAGGTGTTGCGGTCAGCGCAATCCGCGCGGCATTGGGATAGATGTCCAGCACCGGGATCACCAGAAGCAGCGCAAGCGCACCTATAACCGGCAACAGCAAAATGGAAAGGTTATAGACAACCGCCAGGGCGACCGCACGCACACCGGGTTCCTGCTTCAGGCTGATCTTGAGCAGGATCCGGTGTATGGGATGCCGCAGCACCAGAAGAAACAGAAGTCCGAAAGCGATCAGCCCGAGTGCGACAGGCACGGTTTCTCCAAGTGCCTTGGAAACGCTGGGACGTGCCAGCTCAGCCTGGATATCCCGGTTCAGTCGCTGCCAGAACTGCTCGATTTCCTGCCAGCCCGAACTCCAGGTGGAGGGAAACACGGGCGACGGATAGCGGGTCAGCAGGCTGTCGATCTTCCTCGCCCGGATCTGGCGGTCGGCCTCTCGAATAAGCACATTCGCCAAGTTGGTGATTTCGCGCGCTTCCCGGATCGGGGCATTCGCGGCAGCCAGTGCATTGGTCAGGTCCCGGCGCCGCTCGGCAATCTCCGCAGGTTCGTCCTGTCCCTCCGGCTGCGGACCCAGCGCCCTGAGCTGGGCTGCGAGCGTCTCGGCTTCGATGCTGCCTTCCGCGACGATGATCGCATTGCTGTCCCGCACTTCAACAAGTTGCCTGCGCAACAGTTCCAGCGTTTTCTCCGAAACAATCCCGTTCTCGAGTGCCGTGGAGGCACGCTCAAACAGATCGAGCACGGTGGGCTGGGCTGAGACCGGAGCCCCAGCCGTCTCCTGGGCCCTGGCGACATCCTGAAAAACACCGGCCGTTGCCAGAACAGCCAGGAGACAGGCAAAAAGGAACGTCTGATATTGCTTCATATCCATAGCCTTGCCGACACGGCCCTGCCCCGGTCAAGCCCCGGCTGACATTTTCGACTTACCTTGCGTCCGTCGCGACCGCTGCAGCGATTGCCTGTTCCC
Source organism: Roseibium sp. (assembly GCF_965233565.1). Taxonomy (GTDB): domain Bacteria; phylum Pseudomonadota; class Alphaproteobacteria; order Rhizobiales; family Stappiaceae; genus Roseibium. The sequence goes on from NZ_OZ247494.1 coordinate 932,822, forward strand.
CCCAACAGAGGAATGGCGTGCCTTGAAACCTGGAGGACGCGGTGTCCACCGGGCGAAGCGTGCGCCCCCACATGACAACGTCATTGCGGCGGTGCGGATACCTTAAAGTGCGGCAACCGGGCCTCCCCAAGTGAGCCGGGCAAGTTTTTCGGTCAGTTGCCACAATGAACAAGGCGGACGAGACATGTCTGTCGCATTCGGCGCGTAAGGCTGTTCCCGGGTCAGCGATAATGCCTTTGGCCGTCTATTGCGAAATCGGCGCGGCTTAAGCCGTTGACATTGCGGCGTAAGCCTGACCTTACTTGCCGCAAGATTTCATTAAGGAATAGGCTTGGGCCGGGATCCAATCCGGACGGCCAAGAGTTCAGGTAGCGTTTTTCGAGGAGGTCAGACATGACAGACGCGGCAGCCCCAGAAACCCCGGAAAATGCGGCCGCTCCGGCCGGAAGTTTTTCCCCGCTTCAGTATCTCGACCGCGCGCTGTCGACGCTGCGTGACATCGGCATTTCGCCGGAAAGCGAAAAAGACGCACCGATCAACGCGCTGCTGGAACAGATCTCCGACATGTCTCCGGACAAGGTCCTCGTAATCTCGCGCACGCTGGCCCAGGCTTCGAACTTCAATGAAGTGGTCCGGTCCCAGGTCCAGCAGATGGATATTGGCCAGCGCTACGAAGAGATCACGGAAGCTTTCAACACCATCCGCGATGACGCCAAGACGCTTGTCGACCAATTGGCAGACGGCAAGATCTCCTTCACGGAAAACCTTGCCAACAAGTGGCGCGACATGCGCCGCGGCACGATTTCCGACCGCTTCGACGATATCCGCTCCACCTACAAGGACGTCGCCAGAGCCACCAAAGACCAGATCGAGCGCGAGCAGACCATCCTGGAAGCCTATCGCGACTTCCGCGGGGCGCTGAAACAGGCCGAGGTCACTGCCCTTGAACTGCTCAACATGGCCACGGAAAAGCTCTCCGCGGCCAAGGCAGCCCTGGAAGGCGCTTCCGGTGAGGTCGAGGCCTATGCAGGCGACGATCCGGCTCAGAAAGCCCGTCTGGAACTGGCGCGGGACGAAAAGCTGCGCGAGATGCAGGACGAGGAAAAGCGCTATCAGATCGCCAAGGACCTCTCCGACAACCTGACGGTCGGCTACAACACGTCGGAAGTCATCATGGCGCGCCTCGTACAGACCACCAATGCCAAGGAACGGGTCTACGCACAGTCGGTCAGCTTCTTCTCCACCAATGAATCGGTGCTGACGGCGCTCAATGCGTCTTTCACGGGCCTGCAGGGCCTGCACGAATCCACCGAAACGCTGAACGCGATGAAGGATGGCATCAACAAGAGCCTGGAGACCCTGGCCGAAATCGGCGACGCCGTGCAGCAGGAGGCGCTCAAGGCCGGTTACGGACCGACGGTCGCCGCCGCATCGGTCAAGAAGCTGGTCGACAGCGTGGTCAATTTCCAGGTCCAGTCGCGCGAGATCATCAACGAGATGCGTGACATGTCGACCAAGAACTCGGAAGAAATCCGCAACGCGGTCGAAGATGGCAAGCGCCGTCTCGCCAAATTGACGGCACAGGGCCAAGCACTGTAAATCGCCGGCTCAGGCGGACCGGCCATCCGGTCCGCCGTCAGGAGAAGTAACGCGTAAATGGCAAGCAAATCCGACGCCCCGCTCGACGATCTCATGATGGCGATGGACGTGGTCGACACGTTGCGCCACGAAGAAGGCCAGGTTGCCCGGGAACTCAAGTCAGACGAGCGCGACGCGGCCATGGTCGAGCGGTTGCGTCAGGTCTATGCCTCCCAGGGCATCGACGTTCCCGATCACATCCTGAAGGCCGGCGTTGAGGATCTGAAGCGCGACCGGTTCGTCTACGCCCCTCCGTCAGCAGGTTTCCAGCGCACCCTGGCCATGATCTACATTTCGCGGAGCACCTGGTCCAAGTGGCTGGCGGCCGCGATCGGTGTCATCGTGGTTTTCGTGGCCGCCTGGTACTTCATCGTGAAGCTGCCGGCCCAACGCGCGGAAGCCGATCTGCAGGCACGCCTGCAGGCCCTGCCGACGACTTATACCGAACTTGTCGAACGCGTGGACACGCTCACGGACAACGCGGAGATCGAGGCAGAAGCACAACGCCTGGCCGACGATGGCCGCCTGGCACTGACGGACGGCAAGAACGAAGCCGCCTTCAAGGCGGAAACGGACTTGCGCGATCTGGCAGCAAAACTGCAGGAAGTCTTCGAGGTCAGGATCATTTCGCGCGAAGGCATCCCGACCGGCGTTGAGCGCATTCCGGAGGCCAATCCGGAAACCCAGAATTACTACATCGTCGTCGAGGCGGTCGATCCGGACGGCAATGTCCTGGAACGCGATATCGTTTCCGAAGAAAACAGTGCGGCCAAACGTGTCGACAAATGGGGTCAGCGGGTCTCGCAGACGATCTACGACGCGGTGCGCCGCGACAAGATGGAAGACGGTATCGTGCAGAAAGGCGTGCTTGGCCAGAAGCGGCGCGGTGACCTTGAGATCAATTGGCGCAGCGGCGTGCAGGACGGAGCGATCACATCATGGTAACGGCTAGCATGCCCAAGCCCCGGAAGGAGGCCAGCCCATGCTGACGGGACGCCAGACCCTTGGCACGATCGAACAGTCGCTGACCGATCTGCGCCGCGAGGAAGCCGAGCTCAGCAAACGCATCGAACGTTCGACGCGTGCCCTGACCGACTTGCAGGAACGCCAGAGCGAAGCCTATCGGGATCTCGCCCGGTTCCGTCTCGACACCGACAGTGCCGGCTCGCTCAACACCCGCCTCGACAGTGCTGCCCGCGAAGCCCGGCGCCTGCTGGACAAGCGTAGCGCGGACTACAAGGTGCTGACCGACCAGTTGCGCCAGTGCGAAAGCGAGCGCAGCCAGCTGCAGAAGAAACGCGGCGAACTGGATGCCGGCCGCGATGCGGCCGAAAACCAGATGGATGAGCTGATGGACGCCGTCGACAGCCGTCTGGAAAAGGATGCCGGCTATCAAGACCAGCGTGAGCGCACCGATGCGGCACTGGCCACTGCCGAGGCCGCAGCTTCCAAGGCGGCAACCTCCGAACAGGACCGGCAGCAAAAGGGCAAGGCCTACGAGGCAGACCCACTGTTCATCTATCTGTGGCAACGGGGCTACGGGACACCGGACTACAAACGACGCGGTCTTGTTCGCTCGCTGGACAGATGGGTTGCCGGCCTGATCAGGTTCACCGACGCCCGGGCCAATTATGCGATGCTGACAAGCATACCCGAGCGGGTTGCCAGACACGCCGAACGCTGTGCCGAGATTGCACGTGAAGAGCAGGAAAAACTGGCCGATTTCAGCAGAAACGCCATGACGGATGCAGCCGGTTCGGACCTCGTCGGCACGATTGAAGACCTGAGCGCCGACATCGACCAGATCGACGGCGATCTGGACAAGCTCGACCGGCGGATCGAAACGCTGTCCGAGGCGTTGGCCGAGTTTTCCAGCGGCGAGGATGCAGATTTCCAGAAGGCGGAAGAACACCTGGCCGTTTCGCTGCAGGCCGACGATCTCAATGATCTTTGGCGCGCCGCGCTCGAAACCCCCTCCCCGGAAGACGAAAAGATTGTCCAGCGCATCGAGGAACTGAGGGAACGGGTCGAACAGATCGCCCGGGAAATCCGCCAGGACAGGGAGCTGCAACGCGACATTGGCCGGCGCCGCACGGAACTTGCCGATGTCATCAAGCGTTTTCGGTCCCGGGGCTATGGCAGCTGGGAATCAACCTTCTCCGACGACAAGCTGACGACCGTTCTCCTCGGAGAACTGGTCAAGGGTGCCATTACCGGCGCGGAATACTGGTCCCGCGCGGAACGCTCGCACAAGCGCCGCAAGCCGCGCGGACGGCAGGTGGCATTTCCAAACGGATCCGGACTGCCCAAATCCATGGGCGGATTTGGCGGCAGTCGGCGGAACAAACCCTTCGGGGGCGGCGGTTTCAAGAGCGGCGGCAGTTTCGGTGGTGGCGGCTTCAAGACGGGCGACACATTCTGAAGCCTCTTGGGAAGCTTGCGCCGCCCTGCTCTTGTCACAAGGCTTCGTTAGGAGTGTTATGTCAGTTTATTGCTGGAACATTGCCGTAGATTACGTGTCATCTGTTGTCATTTGACAGTAAGCCGGATTAGAAGCTGCACTTTGAAAGATTAAGACAAGCTCGGGACTGCACATGCGACGCCTTCTTTTCATCAGCCTCAGCGCGCTCACCCTTGCCGCCTGCCAGTCCGGTTCGTCGCAGCGCACACCGCTGCCCGAACAGCCGCAGCTGACAGTTCCGGCAGGAGCGCAATCGGTCAACATCGCGGCCGACCCGATGACCGTCCGCAGTGCCCTTGTTTCCAGTGCCCAGGAGCGCGGCACGATCGTCATCCAGGACCAGCCCAACATGGTGGTGATGGAACGCGCGATGAGCGGTGAGAACCCTGCCCTCGATTCCCAGTTCGGCCCGTCCGACAACGGCCAGCGGGTGATCCGGATTCGGGTGCGTTTCACCGGCACGCCCTGCCAGACCCTTGCCGTGCAGGACCTGGCCGTGATCAACAATTCGCGCACCGCGCTGGAACAGAGTTTCGTGTTGCCGGGCAATCCGAACACCATGCAAAGCCTGCAGGGTCTCAAGTCCCGCGCCGAACAGAACAGCTCTTGCCCGCCCATCACATCGTAACCGGCGACAGCTTTCCATTTGTCAAAAACATGAAAGGCGTGACCGGACACCGGCCACGCCTTTCTCATGCCGCCTTTCGCAGGACCGGTTCACAGCAGCGGGAAACGTCCCCCGGCCCCGCCCGGCATGCTCTTTGGCTGCCTAGGCCGGCAGGGCCTCTGGCGCGAACTGCCTCAGGAATTCCTCACTGGGCGGAATCGGCTTGATGACATCGATCAGGACACCGTTCGGGTCCTTCGTGATGAAATGGCGCTGGCCAAAAGGCTCGTCGCGCAGCGCTAGAAGGATCGGCAGGCCCTTGCTCTTTGCCTCTTCATAGATGGCATCGACATCCTCGACCTCGAAGTTGAGCAGCATGCCGCCGGCGCCGTTGCCCCGGCCCTCCTCCGGAATGGTCTCATGGGTCTGATCGAGCACCGCAAGATTGACCTTGTCATCGTCTTCGGACTGCAGATGCACATACCAGTCAGCCTCGAAGATGGCCTTGAAGCGGAAATTGTCCTGATAGAACCGGGAGGTCTCGGCGACCTTGGAAGTCATCAGAACCGGGTAATACTGCGTGCATTTCATCGCTCTTCTCCTGATGGGCCCGAACCCGTTCTGGCAGGGGCTATGCAAACCAACAAAAAAGACATACAGTCTGTATGTAATTTTTCAACTAACATACAGGCTGCATGTATGCAAGAAAAAAACGAACGGGACTCAGGCGGCCGTCGCACCCAGGCCGAACGACGCGCGGAAACCCGCCGGGCGCTCTTGGAAGCAGCGCGGGCTCTGATCGTGGAAAAAGGCTATGCGGAGACGGCAACACCGGAGATCGTCAAGGCGGCCAATGTCACGCGGGGCGCGCTCTATCACCATTTCGCCGACAAGGCCGATCTGATGCGGGCGCTGGTGCTGCTGGAGTCGGAAGCCATTGCCGCCGATATCAACGCGGAAACCGACACCAGCCAGACGCCGCTCGATGCCTTCATGGCAGGCGCCCAGGCCTATTTCACGGCCATGTCCGTGCCCGGCCGCGCCCGCATCATGCTGCTCGAGGGACCGACCGTCCTGGGCCTTGCCGAAATGGCCGAGATCGACCGCCAGACCGGTGGCGCCACGCTCTTGGAAGGTCTGCGCCACGCCGCCAATCATGGCGCCCTGAAGGACATTCCCCTGGAACCACTCGCAGACCTCCTCTCCTCCGCCTTCGACCGGGCGGCACTGGCGATTGCCAATGGCGAAGACCGCCAAGCTTATGAAACGGCGACCCGTAAGCTGCTGGCGGGCATCTTGAAGGAGTGAGTGTTGGCGGTAAGCAGCTCCCCCGTTGGCGGAAGAACGCCCGGCAACCACCTCTCCTCTATACGATAGGCATGTCCCCACCCCCGATGTCATCCCGGCCGGAGCGCAGCGGAAAGCCGGGACCCACTCGCGGAGCCGCTAGCCAAAGCGTCCGTCTTGTCGTCGACAAGGGCCAAACCCACCGCTCTGCGAACGAGTGGGCCCCGGGTCTCACGTTGTTCGCCCGGGGTGACACTGAGACAAAACTTCTGTGTTTCTCAATTGTCATCCCCGCGAGAGCGGGGTCCCAGGAGTCCGTGAGACTGGCGGCTGGATCCGCGGGCTCACGGCGTCCTGGGTCCCTGGTCTCCCTGCGGTCGCCTGGGATGACAGGAGAAGGATACGTCTCGTCTCTCCGGATGGATTTGCCTTGCCTTCAAAGAGAAACCACCCGTGTCGCGATCCTTCAAGACAGGCCCTTCTATCCGGCGCTAGAAACGTGTCGAACCAACTCGACAGGAGCCCAAAAGTGATTTTCCGGTATTCGATTTTGTACGTCGACGATGTTGCCACCGCGCTTGATTTCTACGAGCGCGCCCTCGGTTTCAAACGCGCGTTCCTGCACGAAAGCGGCGACTATGGCGAGCTGGCCACCGGAGAGACCAAGCTTGCCTTTTCCTCCAAGGCGTTGATGCGCCAGCTCGGCAAATCTCCCGGCACGCCGGATCCGGAAAAGCCGGTTTTCGAACTGGCCTTTGAAACGGACGACGTGGCCGCGGCTCTCAAGAAGGCCATCGCAGCGGGCGCGACGCTGGTCCAGGACGAGCGCGAAGAGCCCTGGGGCCAGACCACGTCCTATGTCAGCGATCCTTTCGGTTATCTCGTCGAGATCTGTTCGCCGGTCCAGTTGCCGAGCGCAGGCTGACAAATCTGCTCAAGGAGACCCGGGCGGGCCTGCAGCGCGCTCGGCGTCTGTCCGAACCAGCGCCGCATCTCGCGTGAAAAATGCGCCTGGTCGCTATACCCGCTCGCATAGGCGATCTCGGTCAGGGATTGCCCGCCCTTCAGGAGCCCGGCGGCCCGCCGGGCCCGTGCCAGCAGGCGCCAATAGTCCGGTGCGGGCAATCCCAACATCCTGACCTGCCTCTGCAACGTGCGTTTCGACACCCCCAGATCCGCCGCAACGCTCTCGACACTGGCCCCGGGTTCGACCAGCGCCAGCAGGATTTCCTCACCTGGCCCTCCGGCACCTTCCCGGGCCGCCAGTTCATTGCCGAGCATCTCCTCCGCCCGGCCGCAATCGCGCTCGATCTCGGCCAGAACGGTCGGCCTGATGGTCGCTCCGGGCCGTAACCTGTAGCCGGCAATCTCCGTTCCGGCAGCAAGCTCCGCCACGCGTGGCCGCAGATCCAGCTCCGTCAGAACGATTTTCTCGCGCGCGCCGGGCGCACGGACAATCAGAACGTCGCGGCAGCCGTCGGGGTAAACAGGCGCGCGTTCAGCCGTGGCGGTGCGATGGTACCAGGGTTGGAAGGGAGTGGAGGGTGGCATGCCTTCAGGCATAGCAGGAGTGGCGCTTTGATGGGAGGTCCGAAGTAAACCGTATTTCCGGCTATTCGACCGAAGCGATACGTCGCTCCCGCCCCCTGTAACGAACGAATCCCTCGAGACAGGCCGACACGTGGTCCCTCTCCCTCTCACATGCCGCCAGCAGCCCCGCCACATGCGCCGCCGCCGGGCTGGCGCCGCGGATGTCCGGATATCCAGCAGCCTCCGGGCACGCGCCAAAAACCGCATGCGGCAGGTCGAGGCGGGAAAGCTCAACCGGGACGCAGCGGGCGTCCCCCTGGACGGAGAGAACGCCGTAGAGTGCGGCCGGGTAAACCAGTTCGCCGCGTGCCGGAGCCGAAGCGATGACAATGGTTCCGGCCTTCTGCAGACGGGAGACTGCGATGCTCAGGTCCACCGAAGAACGGGCCATGCCGAAAGCGCAAAGGACAAGGTCGGGCGGCGTGTCCGCCAGCCAGTCCAGGGCCGTGCGCACATAAGGCAGACGAGTGGCCAGCCGCCCCGGGAAGACCACTGCGTTGACGATTGCAGCTTCAGGCGCATGAGACTGGATCGTACGCGCCATGGCGGCTGCGTGTTGTCCGGCATGGGGGGTGCCATCCGCCTCGCAGAGCCAGGCCTGACGTTCCAGGCCCGGCCAGTCCGCCGGCAGTGCACCATCTATGAGACCGATGCGGGTCATGGTGTCCCTCCCCCTCCTGTCGCGTAGTCTTTGAGGTCCAGTTCAAGGTCGAAAGTGCCATAGCGCGCCGGCTCGCCATGCGTGACGATGATCCGGCTGCAGCCCTTGTAGCAACGATCGATCGCGGACATGATCCGGGTGACCCGCACGCCATCGACTTCCGAGAGGCTCTCGTCCAGTACCAGGACGCTGAAGGGTTGCAAAAGCGCCCGGGCCAGACAGAGCCGCTGACGCTCGCCACCCGAAAGCTCAAGCCCGCCCTCGCCCAGCGCTGTTGCCAACCCGTCGAAAACGAACCGTTCCTCCAGTTCAACGAGTTGCAGGACCTTCAGCATGTCCTGGTCCGTGGCGGTCGGACAGCCGAGACGGAGATTGTCGGCAAGCGTCCCGGAAAAGACGTGCCCTTTCTGCGGCACCAGTGCCACCGCGCCGCGCAAGTCCTTCAGTGCCAGCTGTCTGAGATCGATGCCGCTCAGAAAAACCGTGCCCGCAGCCGGATCAGCGTGACGCTGCAGCAAGGACAGGAGCGAGGACTTGCCACTCCCTGAGGGCCCTGCAAGCCGAAGCTTGCACCCCGCGGGGACACACAGGGACAGGTCCTGAAACAGCGGCGAACCATCTGCCGGCGTGTAGGCGACGTGGTTCAGAACCAGATCGCCCGGTCCGACACCGAGCGGAACGGGCGCTGCGGGATCGCGCACGTCCGGTGTGGCGCTCATGATCTGGTCCAGCCTGTCGAGCGCGGCTTTCATGCGCGCCTGGCCGTGCCAGAGGGAGATCAGAGACTGCATCGGTCCGATAAGGAAACCGAGATAGGCGATAAAGGCGATCAGTGAGCCGAGCGGCATGGTGCCGTCGATGACGGCCAGCCCGCCGACCAGAAACACCGCTCCGCGCAGGATCGCGGTCAGCACCATCGGCACGGCACGGGTCAGCTCCGACCACATCTGCGCTTTCATCAAGGCGTCGACCAGGGTGGTTTGGCGGATCTCGATCCGGCCGGCAGCCGCGTCGGCCGCATTGAGCGCTCGGAGGGCACCAAGGCCCGTGATGGTCTCCGCAAGGCCTGAAGCCAGATGACCGCGCGCCCGACGCACCTCCATTGCCTTTTGGTGCGTGACCGGTCGCGCTCTTGCGAAGAACAACAGCTCCAACGGTGCCAGCGCCAGAGCCAGCAGAGCGAGCTTGGGTGCCAGCACGAACAGCATCACCAGCCCGCCGGCAAGCCGCAGCACGCTGCCCGCGCCGGAGACGAGAACGGCGAAGGTGAATTGCTGAACCTCACCGGCATCGCCATCGAGCCGGCTCATCAGTTCACCGGTCTTTTGCCGCGCCTGCCAGCGGGGCGATTGCTGAAGGATCCTTGCGACCGCCGCCCGGCGCAGATCCGCCAGCAACCTGGCAGAAAACTTCAGATGCAGCAGGGAATTCAACGCGCCCAGCGCCAACGCGGCAAGACCAATACCGAACAGGGCAGCGGAAAAGACAACAAGCGCTTTTCTGTCGCCGGTCATCAGGCCCTGATCGATCACCAGCTTGGTCAGATAGGGCGGCACCAGCCCCGCCGCCGCCGTTACCATCGACAAGGCAAACAGCGCGGCCAGCGGCCCGCGATACGGCGTTACCAAAGGCAGCAACCAGGCAGCTTCCCGGTCGCCGAACAGGCGGTTGAACAGCCCGCGCAGAAGCGGCCGGTGTTGCGGCGTTTCCTTTGCGTTCGTCAATATCTCTGCGAGAGGCGTTGCCTGTTTCATTGCTCTGCCATTTTCAAAACCATCTCTCCATTGTCATCCCCGCGAAGGCGGGGACCCAGTACTCCGTGAGGCCAGCGGCAAGACCCGATAGCTTTCGGCGTACTGGGTCCCGGGTCTCCCTTCAGTCGCCCGGGATGACAACGGGAGGGCTGTACGCGCCTCAAGATCTCCGCCTCCTCAATTGTCATCCCCGCGAAGGCGGGGAGCCAGTACTCCGTGAGACCGGCGGCAAGACCCGATAGCTTTCGGCGTACTGGGTCCCGGGTCTCCCTTCAGTCGCCCGGGATGACAACGGGAGGGCTGTACGCGCCTCAAGATCTCCGCCTCCTCAATTGTCATCCCCGCGAAGGCGGGGACCCAGTACTCCGTGAGACCGGCGGCAAGACCCGATAGCTCTCGGCGTACTGGGTCCCGGGTCTCCCTTCGGTCGCCCGGGATGACAACGGGATGACTGTACGCCCGGTTCAACCAAGGGCATTGCCACCTAACTCCCGGTGTTGATCACATGCATCGTGCCTGCGGCCATGTCGCCGCCGGACGGCAACAGGATCTCGCCAATGCGCTCCAGGCTGTCGGCGTCGTAGATGCCGATGTCGTCATTGGTACCGCCGACATAGATCTCCTTGCCGTCAGAAGAGATGTTGATGCAGTAATAGGTGTGCGGCAGGTCGACCCGCTTGATCAGCTCTTTCTTGTCGACGTCATGCTTGGAAAGCTGTGTGTAGACGCCATAGAGCTTGGAGGTGTCGTTCGGATCGCGGATCGCTGAGAACATGATCACTTCAAGGCTGGCGAAATCCTCGATTGTGCTCTCGCCGGTGCTGAGGTCGACACTCTGATAGCCCCAGACAAAATCGGCGATTTCGCTGAAGGTCTCGTCGGTGAATTTCGCGGCCGAATAGAGCAGCATGAACTCGTTCGCCTGGGTGCCGATGGGCCAGAAGGCCAGCACATCCGGTGGGGAATAGGTCGGCCGGTCCCAGCTGGCATTGGCGATCTTGACCGTGCGCTCACCCGTCTTCGGATCAAAGGCATAAATGTCATGCCCGGCGGCATAGACCTCGCCGTTTTCACCGGTTGCCATCACGGTGACCCGGCGCGGGCTCGGGAAGGTCCGGGCCGGCGCAGCGTCGAGGCCTGCCGCCGTCTCGTAAACCGCAAATTCCGGTTCCATCACTTCATAGCGATCAGAGAGCAACCGCACCGGGTTGCGCACGGTGTAAAGCTCCTTGCCGTCCTTGGAGACCGCAAGCGAGGCGATCGTCTTGCGGCGAATGTCCCCTTCGGACTGGTGCGCGGAAAACACCGTTTTGCAGGTGGCCAGTTCGATGCCGAAGACATCTTCCCAGCGGTTGCCGAGGATGTAGGCGATGGAATTGTCCGGCGACATCACGATGACGCCGGGCATCAGGTTGAAGTCGAGCTGGCAATCGGTTTCGATCGTGCGTGCCTTGGCATCGATCACATAAAGCCTGTCAGGCTTGGCGACGGTGACGATCAGGTCCCTGGCCTGTGCCGGCAGACCGGAGAGCCCGAGGCAGAGCACAGCCGTCGCGGCTGCGAAAAGAGTTCGCATGGAATTACTCCTTGGGTTTTGTCGGGCCATCAGGTTTCGCTGTCGGCCGGGAACACCGTGCCGAGCGAGCGCCAGTCCTTGCCGGCATTGTCGGCGCCGTCGTTCCAGTCCTTGTAGGAATTCATGGTGTCCGGCACCTGGGCCGGCCACCAGCACGGATCGGAACAGCCGTATAGATCAGCCTCCATCGGCTGGCACAGGGCGGCAACGCCGCCGAACGGGTCGACCTCCCAACCCGGATCAAGGGTCGAGGCGCAGCCGGCAACCACCGTCTGCATCGCCCGGACCTCGTCCATCTTGTCGCTCTCAACGGCCGCAACCACGCGGTCGGCTTTCTGGTTCAGGGGTTTCAGATGTCTCATTTGCCGTATGCCCTCCGCGGCATGATGTGATCGGAAAAGAAGGCAGGCGCGCCGGCGATCAGCTCGCCATAGACGCCAATGCCAAAATCGACCCAGTCGCGCATCAGGTCGCAATAGTGGTAGGTCGGCTTCATCGGGTCTGAGAAATGGGCGTAGCTCTCGTGGTAGCAGCCACCCGCACAAATGTTGCGGATGCGGCAGGTCGAACAGCCCTTGTCGGTGCGATCGGCCCGGTCCTCGATGAACCGTGCCAGCTTCTGCTTTTCAATGCCGCTGTCCACCGAGCCATAGGTGTCCATGTCGGACCCGGTGAACCGGTGACACAAGTTCAGGCCGCCCTCATGATCGACTGCCAGCATGCCCAGTCCCGCCCCACAGGGAAGTGCCTTGGAGCGACCTTCATAAAGATCGTTCATCAGCTGGTGCATGTTGGAAAAGCCGATGTTGCGGCCGAGAAGCGCCTCGTCCCGGTAGTGTCGGCCGAGCCGCTTCATTTCCTCGAACACCGTTATGAGTTCGTCCCCGGTAAGGTTGAACGGCGTAACGGGGCCGGAGGTCACCGGCGAGAAGCCCACCTCGTGAAAACCGATCTCGTTCTTGAGATGATCCCAGATGTCGTAGACGGCCGTGACGCCGCTTGTCAGCGTCACCCGCCCGCCAACAGGCCGGGAGGAGTAGCGCTCCAGCAGCATCCTGGTCTTGCGGGCGACCACGTCGTAGGTGCCTTTGCCGCCGACGGTCTTGCGGTTCTTGTCGTGGAGTGCCCTGGGCCCGTCCATGGAGATTGTCAGGCCGAATCGATGGGTATTCAGCCAGTCGACATTTTCTTCGGTCAGCAACGTTGCGTTGGTGGTCAGCGAAAAGTCTACTCGCTTGCCGAGGCTGCCAAAGCGCTCCTCTGCATAGGCGACCACCTCGCGGATCAGCGCCAGATTGCTCAACGGTTCGCCGCCAAAGAACACAACGTTATAGCTGTCCCGGTCCGAGCTTTCGGCCAATAGCAGCTCAATGGAGCGTTTGGCCGTCTCAAAAGCCATGCGCCGGCTTTTCGACGGCGTATCCAGGTCCTCCTTGTAACAATAGGTGCAGGACAGGTTGCAGCCCGTGTTGACGTTGAGAACGATCGTCGTCAGCGGAAAGTTCTCGATGTGAACCGGCGGCCGTTCGGCCCTGGGCGCGCCGCCGTCGGTGATGATGTCGAGGTCGAGCAGAGCCCGCAGACGCTCGGTGACGAGATCCGGGTCCACCCGGCCCTCGAACCGATCCCTGACGTCGCTTTCGGTGACCTGTGACCGGTCCCGGAAGAGATCGATCACGTCGCTGTCGAGCCTGTCGATCTCAAACAGGGAGGTCGTCGGCACGTGAAACAGCAGCTGCCGTCCGTCCACCTCGACCCGGTGCGCATTTTGCGGCTGAAAAAAGAGATATCCCATGATGCATTGCTCCTTGTTCAGCGGATCGGCGGATCGTTCCAGCGCTGGACGGTGACGATCAGTTGTCCCTCGCCGGTGACATCGCCGTTCGTTGCCAGCACTTTCAGATTGCCCGCATTGTTGGTGGAAAACGGCCGGTCCGGATTGGGGCCGGCGACACCCGGCACGAAGATACCGAGCTCGGTATCCATCTGGCCGGCATGTTCGACATCCTTCAGGTGTTCAGCTTCCTCATTGAAGGGTTCAACCGACCATCTGGCGGGCACGACCCCGATGCGGATGTCGTCTTCCGTGCCGGCTTCGCCGTCCGGACCTTTCCAGTAGCCGACCGCGTCGAAACGGGCCGGGACCTTGCCGGCCGAACCGCCGCCACCGCCAACCCGGGCGACGCCAAAGGCAGGCTCGACTTTCAGGCTGTCGATATGGCTGTAGACGGCAATCGCGTTTTCCGCAGCTGCTTCACCGGACGCGACGCTGATCAAGCCATCTGTGTCATCTGCGGGCGCGACCTTGATCGACGCGCCGTAGAGGTTAGCCGCTCCGCCGGATGCCTCCAGAGCGCCGGAAAGGGCAACATCGCCAAGACCGGTGCCGACGACCTGAACGGTTTTCTCCGACCCTGCCGGCAGTGTTGACGGCACGACGCCGGCAATGGCTGTTTCGCCACCTGCCTTGACCGCCCGGAAGGCGCCGCCAAGGCTGTCCTCCGCATGGAGGAACTGCCGGCCGGAAAGACGGTCTCCCTCCTCCGACATCGCCAGGATCTGCCGATACTTGTCGCCGCCAATATCCAGATTGGCCCGCCATTCATAGCCTGTATAGACATTGAGCCTGCCGGAGACCGGCAGTTCCTCGCCCGCCGCTGTCACCAGCGTACCGGAGACGGTGAATGGCTGGGCATCGCCCGACACCTCAAGGCGGCCATAGGCTTCGCCCTTGTCCGGCAAGGTGGTGGTGAACAGCCAGGTACCATTCGCCTCCGGTTTCCGGGCTTCAAGCCAGGCCGTCCAGGCATCCGATTCCAGCGGATAGCGCTCGGCCAGCAGCGGCACGATTTCCTCGCGCGCGATCTTCAGCCATTCCCGGTCCCGTCCAAGCGCCTGGTATTCCAGCGTCTGGAACTGGCCGACATGGAAATCAATGTGAAGATCCCACTCTTCCTGTGTGCGCCGTTGAAGGGTGAAGCGGGCAGCCGAGTGGCAGCGTGAGCACATTTCTCCAAAAGGAGCATCGACATCCTCGACGACAGAAGGTTCGCGCTCCAGGATATAGCGATAGTCCGCTGCTTCGCTCGGTGCGAGGCCCTGCGTCTCGGACAGGTAATGCACCAGTTTGCCCTGATCCTCCGGCGTGATTTCCATGCCGTGGAAGAGCCGCATGCGTACGATGGTCATCAGCCAGCCTTCCGGCGTTTTCCGCTGGCCCTTGACCCGGCTGAGGGCACCTGTCTCGTCGGCCGCATGGCAACCGCCGCAATTGGCATCAAGCAACGCCGGCCCGTCCTCGGCAGTGGCCGGCAATGGCATCAGGAGCAGGAGACCGGCCAGGCCGGCGAGATGCCCCTTTCGCAAACTGGGTATCATGCTGTTTCCCTTGTTCTGGTTGATTGCTGATTGGATTGGCTTGTCCCGCCATTGATCAGACCCCGGCTTCGCAGCCATGGATAAGCGGCCTGGAGCGCCGGAGACGGCTTGCCAGTGACAGATTTTGGAGTGAGATCCCCCTTGAACGTTTTCAGAAGGTCAGCGACCGGAAGCCCGGCAATGAAGGCCACTCCGCCCGGATCCTGCGGTGTGATCAGAACGTCCCGCTCAACAAGGCGGTTGTTTTCAACCACAACACGGGTCTCCAGCCGGCTCTTGTCCGGGACCTGGTGCGCTGGGCGGTTGTCGGGCCAGTTCGAACGGCGATCCCAGAAGGCGTGACCGGCGAGATCCTGTTCAAGGGCGTAGAAATCGCGGCCGATGCGCGCCTGGCGCCAGAAGGTCTCGACCACCCTGGCGCGATAGAACCGCGCCGCCAGAAAACCGCCGCTTGCCGCATTTTCCAGGATTGTCAGAACCATCGGCACGGCGGCCAGTGCAGAGGAAAGCGCCCAGAAAAGCCCGTGACCGGAGAGCGGGTCGATCGCCACGGCCGCATCGCCAACTGGAATAACCGGCAGTGTGAGCTCCGGCGCAGAAAGAACCAGCCCGGCTGGCCGCGCCAACAGCGATGACCTGAGGTTGAGCTTGGCGAATTGAGACCTGAGCTGCGGCTGCATCAGGAAACGCTTCAACCGGTCTTGAAGTGCAGCCTGGCCACCGCCGACAAGACTGTCTGCTTCCACGCAGATCTGGAGCCAGCCGCCAAGTCCCGGCGCCCTGGCCAGCCACATCCACCCCTCAGGCGACGACGCGACATATGTTCCAGGTGCCTCGAACGCTCCGTCGATCCGGCCGCTGATGGCCAGCGTCTGAGGCCCTTTCAATCGGCGGGATGACGGCGCCTGGCGGCCGCGCGCATCGATCACCAGTCGCGAGCAGACAGAGGTTCCGTTTGAAAGCGTGACGATAACGCCCTGATCCGGGGCGCTTTTATCGATCCGGCCAAGTCGCGCTTCAATCACGTCCGCCCCAGCCTCGACAGCAGCAGACCTCAGGGCCTGATCGAATGCCGGGCGGCGCACGAGACGTTCACCATTGGCACTGCTCTGCAGTCCTGCCCAGTCGACTTGCCGATGTCCCGGTTCACTGGCAGTTGCCATGGCGGCCGACAGGTAGCGGCCCTCAAGAAGCCGTGCAACACGGTCGCTCAGGCCTTCCAGGCGCGTTGATCCCATCGCCGGATCGACGATCAGAACCTTGCAACCGGCACGCGTCAGCTCACGCGCTGCGAAGGCACCGGCGGGCCCGCCCCCGGCGACGACACAATCGTAATTGATCACCAATACTGTTCCCTCGTCCGGCCGCCCAAGTGTTCAAGGTGCGAAGCCAGATCTCTCTGTGGGCGCCATTAGGGGAGCGGTTCGGATCTGCTTTCCCGACAATTTCGGCCAATCTTTTCCGAAACGGCAAAAACGCCCGCTCATCATTTGCATGACCTGGGAATGTTTGATGTAGTCGAGACAACAGCCCGCCGTTACCTGCGGCAGGTTGCGGAGGAGAGGCTTCGAACCGAAGCGAGGAACATGCCGAAAAGCGCAACCATCATCTCGGGCGCGTTGAACGGTCTTCAGGCGGTGTTGACGCAACAGGGCCTGGAGCCGGAAGCACTCGGCCGCCAGAGCGGCCTTCCCGTTTCGGTCTGGAAAGACACCGGACACGAGATCCCGCTCTATGCCTTTGTCCAGATCTATGAGAACGGCGCGGATCTGCTCGGACAGCAGAGCCTTGGCTGGCAGTCCGGCCCGCTTCTGGACCTCCATGACCTGGGCGACCTCGGCGATGCTCTTTTGACCGCTTCCACTGTCGGCTCTGCGCTGCGTACTTTCGAGCGGTTCATCAAGTTCATCCAGAGCGAGACCGATCTGCAGCTAGCCGTGGAAGACGGGGTTGCCACGCTGACCTATCGCATTCTCAATCCGGATATCTGGCCGCGCAGGCAGGATGCTGAATTCACACTGTCCGTCTTGATCGAGCTGATCCGTCGGGGAGCCGGAGCCGCGTGGTCTCCCGATCTGGTATGTTTCGAACACACCGCATCACGGTCTCAGGCCAGCTCGATGGCCGCGGCCGGAAGCTTCTGCCTGTTTGACTGCGAGACCAATGCCCTCAGTTTCCCCGAAAGCGTGCTCGCGCTGCCGATGCCGAAAGATGACAGCCTGCGCCATCGCAGCGTGCTGCAGCACTTGAGCCGGGAACTTGCGCAAAAGGCCCGTGCCCGCTCCCTGACGGCACGCACCCGTACGGCGATCTACGAGACGCTTGGCACCGGCCAGGCCGACCAGGAGACCATTGCCCGCCAGCTCGGACTGTCCCGGCGGTCCCTGCATCGTCATCTTGGTGAAGAAGGCACCCGCTTTTCGATCCTGCTGGACGATTGCCGCTACCGCGTGGCCCGCCACGCTCTGATCGATACGCCGCACACCCTGGCCCAAATCGCCTGCGAGCTCGACTATTCCGATCAGACCGCCTTTGAACGGGCCTTCAAACGCCGCACAGGCGTGACGCCGAAACAATTCCGGCAGGCGCTCATTCGGCGATCCGGTTGATCTTCAACACCGCTTTGCTGAACCGGCTAGGCGCCGGAATAATCTGCCCCGATTACAACCTTTCCTCTTGTTGACTTAGCGTAATTTTCATCGTTTGATTGCATTCGCCAATTGCCAACTTATTGAATAACCTTGGTTTTGCGGCGCACAAAGTGCACAGGGGAAGGACCCACCCATGACAATTTCCTTTAAGAATTTGGCCGCAGCGCTGGCCGTGTGCGCCTCTGGCGCGCTCGCGCTGCTGCCAGCAGATGCGCGCGCGCAATCTGCAGACAAGCCCAACATTCTCGTCATCTGGGGCGATGATGTCGGACAATCCAACATTTCGGCCTACACGATGGGCCTGATGGGGTACCGCACGCCCAATATCGACCGCGTCGCCGATGAAGGCATGATCTTCACCGACTATTATGGCGAGCAGTCCTGCACAGCCGGACGCTCTTCCTACATCATGGGCCAGAGCGTGTTTCGCACCGGCCTGTCAAAAGTCGGTCTTCCGGGCGCCGATCTCGGCATGCAGGAAGAAGACCCGACAATCGCCGGCCTTTTAAAGGCGCAGGGCTATGTCACCGGCCAGTTCGGCAAGAACCACCTGGGCGACAAGGACGAGCACCTGCCGACCAACCATGGCTTCGATGAATTCTTCGGCAATCTCTATCACCTGAATGCCGAGGAAGAGCCCGAGAACGAGGACTATCCCGGCGACATGGTGCTTGCGGACGGTAGGACGTTCCGCGAAGCCTTCGGACCGCGCGGCGTCATCAAGTCGTCGGCTGACGGGTCCATCGAGGACACCGGTCCCCTGAGCAAGAAACGCATGGAAACGGTTGATGAGGAAACCGTCGCGGCGGCCATCGACTTCATCAAACGTGCACATGAACAGGGCCAGCCCTTCTATGTCTGGTGGAACGGCACCCGCATGCACTTCCGGACGCATGTGAAGGACGACATGCGCCAGCAGGCCAACCAGATCGCCGGTCGCAATGTCGACGAGTACACGGCCGGCATGATCGAGCATGACCTGCATGTCGGACAGTTGCTCGATCTTATCGATGAACTCGGCATTGCCGACAACACCATCGTGCATTATTCGACCGACAACGGTCCGCACTACAACACCTGGCCAGACGCCGCCGCGACCCCGTTCTTCGGCGAGAAGAACACCAACTGGGAAGGTGGCTGGCGGGTCCCGTCCATGGTGCGCTGGCCTGGCAAGATCGAAGCAGGGTCCGTCTCAAACGAGATCATGCACCACATGGACTGGTTGCCGACCTATCTGGCAGCGGCCGGTGTTCCGGACATCAAGGAACAGCTGAAAGCCGGCGGTGTCCAGGCAATCGGCCGCGAATACAAGGTTCACCTCGACGGCTATAACTTCCTGCCGGTGCTGACCGGTGAGACCGACAAGGGACCAAGAGCGGAGATCTTCTATTTCTCCGACGACGGCGACCTGACGGCACTTCGCTGGAACGACTGGAAACTCGTGTTCATGGAGCAGAAGGAATACCAGACCCTGCGCGCCTGGATCGAGCCCTTCACGGAGCTGCGACTGCCCTTGATCTTCAATCTGCGCCGCGATCCCTACGAGCGGTCCTACCGGACGTCCAACACCTATTATGACTGGCTGATCGACCGGGCCTACATGCTTGTCCCAGCGCAGCAATATGTCGGCAATTTCCTGGCGACCTTCCAGGAATTTCCACCGCGCCAGAAAGCCGCCAGTTTCTCGCTGGAGCAGGTCATGGACAAGCTGACAGCCCCGGGCGGCGCTCAGTAACCAACGCAGCAAATGAGGTGGCGGTAAGCGCCACCTCCACCTTTCCGCCGGTTGACCGCAGCGCGGTAAACCGGCGTTTGTCGCATTGCCTCGCCGGGAGCCACTCATGCAGATTTCCACGTGTCTTTGCACAGTCCTGATGGTGACGGCGGCCACGCTCGCATCCGGAGCCTCGGCACAGGACATCTCTGCTAAGCCGAAGCTGGTGTTACAGATCACGGTTGATCAGTTGCGCGGAGATCTTCTCTTCAGAAATGCCGCTCATTTCGGCGACGGCGGCTTCCGCTATCTCCTGGACAACGGTCTCTATTTCACCGACGCCCATCACCGGCACGCCAATACCGAAACGATTGTCGGCCACACGACGCTTGCGACAGGTACGGACCCGGCGGTACACGGCATGGTCGCCAACGTCTGGTTCGACCGCAAAACCGGCCAGCCGAACTACAACGTCCAGGACGGCAATTATGCCCTCCTGGCCCATGCCGGCATCGATCAGTCAACCGAGATCGACCCGACGCAACGGGCCGCCACCACGGACGGCCGCTCCCCCAGCGCAATCCTCTCCTCGACCCTGTCCGACGAGATCGCCATCGGCATCGCCGGCAACCCGAAGATCTTCGCGGTTTCGGTCAAGGATCGTGGTGCCATTTCGATGGCCGGGCACACCGGGACGGCGTACTGGTTCTCCAAAAGCGAGGGCCGATTCGTGACCTCGTCCTACTACATGGACGCCTATCCGGACTGGGTCGATGCCTGGAACAGCACCGGGCACGTCCTGTCCTATGCGGACACGGACTGGGAACTTTCCGACGCGCGAGGCAGCTACCGGTTCGGCGACATGGATGACATGGAATGGGAAACGGATTTCCCGGGTTTCGGACGGGTTTTCCCGCATCCTTTCGGTCCGGCCAGCCAGAAATACTACACCACCTTGCTCACGCTCAGCCCGGCCGGGGACGAGCTGACCGCAGACTTTGCCAAGTCGCTGATCGACAACGAGGCGATCGGCACGGATGACGTCACCGACTATCTCGCCGTGAGTTTCTCCTCAACCGACTATGTCGGCCATATCTTCGGCCCATCCAGCCTTGAGGCCGAGGACAACCTGCGCCGGCTCGACCGCACGTTGTCCGACCTTCTGGCCCATGTCGATCAAAAGGTCGGGCTCGACAGGACGCTTGTTGTTCTGTCCGCAGATCACGGTGCCGCCGAAGTTCCGGGTTATCTCAAGTCTCTCGGTATTCCGGCCAGCTATTTCAGTTTCGACGACATCGATAAGCGCGAAGCGGCCGAAACGCTGACGCGGGAATTTGGTGCAGCGAAGGAACTCATCGAAACCTTCTCCCAGCCTTACGTCTATCTGAACGAGGACTATCTGGAGCAAAACGGCCTTGAAAAGGAAGACGTTGCCCGGACGCTCGCAACAGAGCTTCAGAAAATGCCGGGCATCGCCCAGGCAGTTTCGAGCGAGGACCTGCGCGCAGGCGCTGTAGCTCAAACCACCATCAGCAGTGCCATCCTGGCCAATTTTCACCCCGAAAGATCCGGCGACATTTATGTGGTGTTCGAGTCCCACTGGTTCGTCGGGGATTTTGACGGGCTGCAGGTCGCCTCGCATCACGGTTCGCCCTGGAGCTACGACACGTTTGTCCCCCTGATTTTTGCAGGTCCGGGCATTGCCCCCTCCAAGGTTGCCCGCCGTGTGGAAACCGTCGACCTCGCCCCGACGGTCGCAGCCTATCTCGGCATCAAGCCACCCAGCGGCGCGCGCGGTCAGGTGCTGACGGAAGTGCTGGCCGGGCGCGCAGACAATTGAACGGACCCATCATGAGCGACACGCTTTCCAGGATTGAGGACCTCAAGGCGCGCATGCAAGAGGCCATTATCGGCCAGGAAGGCGTGATTGACCGGCTGATCATCGGCCTCCTGGCAAACGGCAATCTTTTGGTCGAGGGCCTGCCGGGTCTTGCCAAGACACGCGCCATCAAGGCGCTGGCCAGGAACCTGGAAGCAGATTTCAGCCGGATCCAGTTCACACCGGACCTTCTCCCCTCCGATGTCACCGGAACCGATGTCTACTACCAGGCCGGCGGCAGCGCCGAGTTCCGCTTCGAACCCGGCCCCATCTTCGCCAATATCGTGCTGGCGGACGAGATAAACCGGGCGCCTGCCAAGGTCCAGGCGGCCCTGTTGGAGGCCATGGAAGAGCGGCAGGTCACTGTCGGCGGCAAGACCCACAAGATGGAACCGCTGTTCATGGTGATGGCGACCCAGAACCCGGTGGAACAGGAAGGCACCTACCCGCTTCCCGAGGCGCAGATGGACCGTTTCCTGATGCATGTCCTGATCTCCTATCCACCCGTTGAGGACGAGGTGGAGGTGATCCGGCTGATGCGAGGCGAAGAAATCGCAGCCCTCGGCGAGAGAAAAGAAGGTGCCTCAACCGTCTCACAGACAGCACCAGTTTCGCAGGAAACCGTGTTTGCCGCGCGGCGGGAGATCGCTGCCATTCATGTCTCCGAAGCGATGGAGCGCTACATGGCCGATCTCGTCAATACGACCAGGTTTCCAGAGGCTTACGGCGACAATCTCAAGCGCTGGATCGAAATCGGAGCCTCACCCCGCGCCTCTCTTGCCCTCGACAGATGCGGGCGCACTCACGCCTGGCTCAGCGGACGGGACTATGTCGACCCGGAAGACGTTCATGCCATCGTCGCCGATGTTCTGCGCCACCGGCTTGGGCTCAGTTTCGAGGCCCAGGGTGAAGGCATCGATCCGGACAGGGTGGTTGAGGAGCTGAGAATGCAGGTGGCACTGCCTTAGGGAGGGAAACCATGCGGGACAGGGCCGCGCGCCTGCGCAGCGGACTTTCACCAAAGTCGCCCGGTTCGGAAGAAGCCGATCCGCGTGTGCGCATCGATCTCGCTCACCTCCTGTCCCTGGAAGGCAAGGCGCGCGGCCTGACGTTTCTGCCGCATCAGCCAGCTCGCAGCATCCTCAATGGGCGTCACGCATCGCGCCTGCGCGGACGCGGCCTCAATTTCGAGGAACTGCGCGACTATCTCCCCTCGGACGATGTTCGATCCATCGACTGGAAAGTCACCGCGCGCACCGGCAAACCTCATGTGCGTGTCTTTACCGAAGAGCGGGACCGGCCCGCCCTGATCGTGGTGGACCAGCGCATGTCCATGTTCTTCGGCTCCCGGCTTAACATGAAATCGGTCACAGCGGCCGAATGCGCCGCTCTTGCCGCATTCCGGATCTTTGATCAGGGCGACCGCGTCGGCGGCCTGGTCTTCGGGGATGAAGCCATCGCGGAAATCCGTCCGCGCCGCAGTCGCTCGTCCCTGACCAGCTTTCTGGCCGCAATCAGCGAAGCCAACGGCCTCCTGCGCGCCGAAGCCCCGTCGGTCTCGCCCATGCCGCTCAACACGGTTCTCCAAAATGTCGCACGCATTGCTCGGCGTGACCATCTGGTTCTGGTATTTTCCGATTTCGACGAAATCGACGAGACAACACACCGTCTCGTCGCCAACCTTTCACGGCACAACGACCTCGTCCTGTGTCTGGTGTCTGACCCTTATGCGGACATGGTGCCTGCCGGCATCCGCATCATTGTTTCAGATGGCACGCTCCAGGCAGAGATCGACACCGGCGACCGGTCGGTGCACCAGAGGCTGCGGGACATGGCCATGGGACGGCTGGCGGAAATCCTGGACTGGCAGCGGCGCTACGGTTTTCCTGTCATGCCGCTTTCCTCCGGCGAGGACAGCATCGCGCAGATGGCGCGGCTTCTGGGCAGGGTGGGACAACGCCGATGAGCGACACCGGCACCAACCCAGTGACCCTGGTCGACCTGCTGGACCGCCTGGCCGAACCGGCCGACCCGGGCCCCGTCTCCATGGTTCCCCAGACCTGGGGCTGGATTGCCCTTGCCATCCTGTTTGCCTTTGGTGTCGCGGCCATTTTGGTTCGGCTACAGCGCCGCTACCGGGCCAATGCCTACCGCCGAGAGGCCCTTGCCGAACTGACAAATATCGCGGAGAACCCTGCGGATATTGCCTATCTTCTCAGGCGAACCGCACTCGCGGCCTTCCCTCGACAGGACGTTGCCGCCCTGACCGGCCCCTCCTGGATCGACTTTCTGACGCGGACCGGGCGCGACTGCACGTTCGACGGCAACGCTGCGGAAGCTCTTCTTGGGGCTCCCTATCGCGCCATGCCGCAGCCGTCACCCGAATTGACTGCCCTGGCCGAACGCTGGATCCGCACCCATCGGCGGGAGGTGCCCGCATGATCGGGTTTGCCTTCCCATGGGCCTTTCTTGCCCTTCCCCTGCCCCTTCTTGTCCTCTGGTTGGTGCCCGCCCACAAGGAACAGGTCCCGGCGCTGCGGTTCCCGTTTTTCCGGCGCATCACCAGGACTGCGGGAACAATGCCTGGCCCGGGAGCCGTTGTTCTATCGAGATCTCGCCTTCAGATGGGCGTGGCGGTGCTTGTCTGGTGTCTTCTCTGCCTTGCCATGGCCCGTCCCGAACGCATCGGAGACGCTGTCGAAGTCACACGCGCGGCAAGGGATGTTGTCCTGGCCATCGACATCTCCGGATCCATGGACACCCGGGATTTCCGGACACCGGACGGTGCCCCCAAACAAAGGCTGGCCGCTGTCAGGGACGTCGTTGACGGCTTCATCGCCGGACGGGACGGTGACCGAATGGCGCTCATCGTGTTTGGAACAAAGGCCTATGTCCAGTCACCGCTGACAGAAGACCTCGACACGATCACCACCCTTCTCGGGCAAACTCAGGTCGGCATGGCCGGCCCGCACACGGCACTCGGCGATGCCGTCGGCCTTTCCATCCGAACCTTCGAGATCAGCGACATAGAGCAGCGTCTGCTCATCCTCCTGTCGGACGGTGCGGACACCGGCAGCCGCATGAGCCCTGTGAATGCAGCAGAGATCGCTGCCGGAAAAGGTATAGAAATCTACGCCATCGGCGTCGGCGACCCCAAGGGGTCGGGTGACAACCGGGTCGATCTGGAGACGCTTAAAGCCATTGCCTCGCGCACGGGCGGGGAGTTTTTCTTTGCCGAAGACGAAGCCGGATTGACCGATGTCTATGACCGGATCGACACGCTGGCACCGCGTGAGACCCGGTCCCTGTCCTATCGCCCCAAAACCAGTCTGGCACATATCCCGCTGGCGGTCGCCGCAGCGATCGGCATTCTGGCAACAGGTTTCCTGGCTTTTTCCGGAAGGATCGGGAGGCGAACAGCATGAGCGAGCTCGGCTTTATCCTCTCCGAACTCCACTTCATTCGGCCTCTCTGGCTCTTGCTGCTGATCCCGGCTCTCCTGGTCTGGTTTCTGGTTCGGCGCAGAGCAACACGGCAGGGTCCGGAGATTGACGGTCTCGCGCCGCATTTGCGCGCAGCTCTGACAGTCGGGTCCGGCAGGAAAAAACGGCTGCTGCCAATTGACGGCGTTGCGCTGGTGCTGGTTCTGGCCGTTCTGGGTTCGGCCGGTCCGACCTGGTCACGCCAGCCAGATCCGTTTGTCGCCCAGACCGCCCCGATGGTCGTTGTTCTGAAGGTAACCCCGTCCATGACGGCCAACGACATTGCGCCAACGCGGCTGGAGCGCGCAAAGCAGAAGATCACGGATCTGCTGGCTTTGCGCGCAGGCGCGAGAACCGCCCTGGTCGCTTATGCCGGCACGGCCCATTCGGTCGTCCCCATGACCAACGACCCGACCGTGATGCAGCCTTACCTGGAAGGACTGGCCCCCGACGTGATGCCCCGGGAAGGCGATGATGTGGCCGCGGCTCTGGACCGCGCCAGGTCCATGCTGGCCTCTGCGGACACAAGCGGTGCCATCCTCCTTGTTCTGGATGCGCTCGACCCGGCAGATGCAAATGCCCTGGCCGGCGACGAAAACGCAGACGTTGCCATCGGAGTTCTCGCCATGTTGCCAACCGGGGCGAGCGATCCCGGTCTGGACGCAGTCGACAAGGTCAAGGTCCGCGTCACACCGGATGACAGCGACCTGCGCACGCTGGACCGATCTCTCAATGCAGATTACCGCCGCGCGCTCAACGAAACAGGAAGTCAGCCCTGGGACGATCGCGGCTGGATGCTGGCCATCCCGGCAGCGCTTCTGACGCTGATCTGGTTCCGGCGTGGCTGGACCATGCGCTGGTCGGCCTGGGCACTGGTGGCCGGCTTGACGCTGAGCCTGCCGGATCAGGCGAAAGCCGGTGTCGCCGACTGGTTTCTGACGCCGGACCAGCAAGGCCAGATCGCCTTCAACAACAAGGAGTACAAACGGGCTGCCGCGCTTTTTGTCGATCCCATGTGGAAGGCCCGCGCGCTTTACAAGGATGGGCAATATGAAGAGGCGGCGCGGACCTATGACCGGCTTGACACCGCAGAAGCTGCTTTCGCCAAGGGCATGGCGCACATGCGCAGCCGGGGATATCGTGACGGCATCGCGGCTTTTGAGGAAACCCTGAAACTTGATCCCGATTTTCCGCAGGCCGCCGCCAACCTGAAGGCCGCCCGGGAAATTCTCGACTACATCGAAACCACACGAGAGCAATCCGACACCGGCGAAGAGGCAGGCATCGGCGCTGACGACACCGTCTTCGACAATGAGGAAGAGCGCGGCACGGAGACGGAGATGAACGTTTCGGAAGACGGCGACCGGCTTCTGACCACGGACCAGTGGATGAGCTTTGTGGACACACGCACCGGCGATTTCCTGCGTCAGCGTTTTGCCATCGAGGCGGCCGAGCAATGACCCGCAGCGCGTTTCTCACACTGACCGCATTGCTCTGGCTGTTGCCGCAGCTTTCACTGGCGGCCGATCTGCCTGAGCCGATCGTCGAAGTCGAATTCGAAAAGACCCAGACGATACCGGGTCAGTTCCTGCCCTTGCGGATCACCGTTCTCGTTCCGACCTGGATGCCGCAGCCTGCGGTCTTTCCCACGCTGGACGCCCCGAATGTGCGTGTCAGACTGCCTGAGCGCGCAACATCGCCGACAAGCAGGCGCATCGACGGTGAAGACTGGTCCGGCGTCAGCCGGCGCTATATGATCACGCCCCTTGTACCAGGCAAGTTCTCGCTTCCGGGCGGGGCCGTCGACATAACCTATGCCGATCCGGACAACACATCCGTGCCGCTGACAACCTCTGTGGATCTGGGGCCGATTGAAATCGAGGGGATTGTACCGGAGGGAGCGGAACAGCTCACACCTTTCATTGCTGCGAAGACGCTGAAACTCACTCAGGAAATTTCCGGCGAGACCACGGACCTGAAACCGGGGGACAGCATCCGCCGCACGGTTACCGTGGCACTGACGGGCGCGTCTCCCATGATGCTTCCGCAACTGACGGAAGTTCCGCAGATCGAGGGCTTTGCGGCCTATGCGGAGACGCCGGTGCTGGAGGAAAAGGACGATCGCGGCCTCCTCTCCGGCAGCCGCAAGGAAGTGGTGACCCTGATGGTGCAGGGCAACGGACAAGGGGATCTGCCTGCCATAGAGCTCTCCTGGTACAATATCAGCTCCAAGACGGTTGAAACCGCCTCCCTGGAAGCCGTCTCCGTCTCGGCGACGGGAGCGCCTGCCCTTACCCGCGAGAGCCTCACCCGGTTCGACGCACGGACAGTCCTTGCCATGGCGACAGGTCTCATTGTCCTCCTGGTTTTGGCTTATCTTTGCTGGCCACACCTTGCCCGATTGAGAAGGGAGCGCCGGGCCAGATATCAGAAAAGCAAGGCCTTTGCCCGCAGGCGCCTCCTGGCGGCAATCGAAAGTCAGGACTATCCGGCGACTGTAAAGGCCTTGAAAATCTGGACAGAGCGACCACCCCATCTCAGACAGAAGGATCAGACCAGGATCAGGGAGGCCCTCCACCTGCTTGGCGCAGACCGGTATGGAGACCATCCCCGGAAAACCGGACAGGAGGGCTGGCGCATTCTGGCCGACGCGGTCCGCCGGTCGGTTCCGGACGAAAGACAAGATGCCGACAAACACGCCCTGCCCCTGTTGAACCCGTAGCGGCAAGACCGTTACCCGTCTGCAAGCTCCGGATGGTCATACGCCTCGGGATAGGGCATGGGCCTGATGGGTCCGAGCGGCACGACGCCGTTCCAGGACCGCCCGAAATAGCCTTGCCGGCAATGGACGAGCGAGTTGCTGGCGGCAACGCCCGGCAGGGCATGGACCCGGCACAGCCAGCGCCAGAGGTTCGGATAATCGACAATCCTGGCTCCGTTCAACTTCATGCGCACCGCGTAAACCGGGTCATGCCGGTAGAGCGTCGGGAAGAGACGCAGGTCCGCTTCCGTGAACCGGGCACCCGTCAGAAAGGGGCGGCCATCGTCAAGGCGTGCCTCCAGCTTCCCCAGCATGTCGAAATAGGCCTCAAAAGCAGCAGCATAGACAGACTGATCGGAAGAAAACCCGGCCTTGTAGGCGCCGTTGTTGATGGCCTGGTAGATCTGTTCGTTGAGCGTGTCGATTTCAGAACGCATGTCCTTGTCAGCCGGGTAGAGATCCACTCTCGCCGCATCCTGACTGTCGCTCCCGAGCGCAAGGGCATGGGCGTTCAACATGCGGATGATCTCCGCACTTTCGTTGCTGACAATCCGCTTTTGCCGTTTGTCGTAGAGAACGGGAACCGACTTTTCATCGGACCCTTCGGCCCGGTAGATGTCGCGCACCAGGCGGTATCCCTGCCCTGTTGCCGTTTCGTGCGTGCATTCGGGAAGAGTAGCTCCGGTCAGGCTGGCGATCTTGTCCGGTGCGAATTGCCAGAAGTTGGGTCCTTCCGGATCCTCTTCATCGGTCCGCCCCGGAAAGGCGATGTCCAGCGTGATCGCGTTTTGAAGCCCGAGAATGTTGCGGGCCAGTGTCACCCGGTGACACCATGGGCAGTTGAGCGCAACGAAGAGGTGATAGCGCCCCGGTTCCGGCGGAAACTCCGGATCGCCGATTTCGGACCGGAAACCGCTGACGCCGCGCACGAATTCACCTCGCGCGCGGCGCCCGGCCGCATCTGCCTGACTTTCTTCCACTGCATTGTCCGGCGTCTTGTCCGACATGGGTCTTCCCTTATCCTCGCAGGCGGTGATGTAGAATGATCGGCACTGCCAATTCTTCTTCATCGCCCAAATGCCGGTCGAGCAATGTTTCAATCATTTGTGCGGCAGGCAGTAACTTGCCGGCTTCCTCACGCGCCTGAGCCTCGTCCAGCTGTGTCAGCTTGATCGCACGATTGGCGGTGCCGGCAAAGCCATGCAACACCTGGTCGAGCGTTTCATGATCCTTTTCCAGGATCTCCAGCCCTTGATCGAACCGGGGATCGGCCGCCGAGAGTTCCGGAAAATAGCTCCGGTCCTCCCACGTGTGATGGCCGTGCAGATTGCCCACCAGCAGGTTGCCGAAGCGGGACAGGCGCAGGGCGAATTCTTCCGCGCCCATGGATTTGTCCAGATAGGCTTCGGTGTCGCTCCGCACCAGCTCCGACAAACGCCGAAACCCCTGATGCGCGCCCAGCCAGTTGCGGGTCTTTTCATGGAAGCCCGGATGTCCGTCCCAGCTCTCGCGCGGATATTCCGCCAGGAGAAGACGCATTTCGTCCGGCATGTCCGCGGTTCGAATGTCCAGATCTGCAAGCATGACGTCTCCTTTCTGTCTCGGGTCATTCGGACGGGGCAAATCCCGTTCGATCGGCAGGTAAGTTGTCCACCTGCCAGTCACCAGACGCAAAAGATCGATCACACTGTTCAAGAATAGAGAACGATAAGAAGGCTGCTTTCAGCCGAATGCAGTTTGCCTTGCCTGACCATAGACGGCGTCCAGGATCACATCAGGGCTCAGTACCGGTGTGATGGCCGTCGCCAGGGCAAAGTCGTCGCCATAGACATTCTCGCCGGGGAAAGCGACGGTGGCAATGCCGGCGTCCACCGATGCGCTCAGGCTTGCGGCGCTGTCCTCAATGGCAACGGCATCGCCCGGATCAAGGCGAAGTTTGTCCAAAGCCAGATGATAGGCTTCCGGATCAGGTTTTGGCGCGTTTACCTGGCTGCCATCGGTAACGATGTCGAACATGTCACGGGTGCAAGCCGGCGCCAGCGCCACCAGCAACCGCTCGATATTGCCACGGCCGGTGGTGGAAACCAGGCCCAGCCTGATGCCGTTGTCTCTGGCCCACAAGATCGTTTCGGCAACACCTGCACGCAAGTCCAGCGGCTTTTCGGCAAGAAGCTGATGATAGATCGCGGTTTTGGCGACATGGATGGATCTGGCATCGACCACCTGACCGCGGCTGAGCGCAAAAGCCTCGATCCGGTTGGCACCGCCCGTGGTTTTCAAGAGCGCCTGATAAAGGGAGCGATTCCAGCGCCAGCTGAGCCCGGCCAGCGCAAACGCCCGGTTGAACGCTTCGCGCTGCATTTCCGAGGTTTCGGCCAGGGTTCCGATGGACCCGAACAGAATTGCTGCCGGCAGTGTCATCACACATGCCCCTTTGTTTCAAAACGCCACAATGTATGCGTTAACACTTTACTTTGCAACCAGAAGGTTTATTTGCCGTAAAAACAAGTAAGCAAATGGTGTATTTCCCGTTTCCCTCAATCCAGACATGAAAGGTTCCAGCAGGCTGGCCGCTGAGAACAGTCAGAAAAGGTCTGTCCCGGCCTCAAGCCGGGAACCAATGGTCGTTAAATCGCGCTGAAAACCCTTGGCGGCGCGATCGCGTGCCGCCAGTTGGGCAAACTTGCCAGAGGTCTCAAGAGCCCGAGGCAGACGGTTGCCTACCCCCGTCCGACAAAGGGCATTTTCGTCGCCATCACGGTGAGCGAGAGAACATTGGCATCAAGCGGCAGGGATGCCATGTAGACCACCGCATCGGCGACATGAGCCGGATCGATGGTCGGTTCTATCGCCGTCTCGCCATTGGCCTGGGGAACGCCTTTTTCCATTTTCGCGGTCATGTCGCTTGCGGCATTGCCGATGTCGATCTGGCCGCAGGCAATGTCAAAGGGGCGACCATCTAGGGCCGTCGATTTGGTCAGCCCCGTGATGGCATGTTTGGTGGCCGTATAGGGGGCCGAGAAGGGCCTGGGGGTCGTCGCGGAGATTGAGCCGTTGTTGACGATCCGTCCGCCATGCGGGGTCTGTTTTTTCATCAGCCGGAAGGCTTCCTGGGTGCACAGGAAGGCGCCTGTCAGATTGGCGGCAACAACCGCGCTCCATTCCGCATAGCTGATCTCCTCCAGCGGGACGGCGGAGTTGGATATCCCGGCATTGTTCACCAGGAGATCAAGCCTCCTACATCGGTCCTCGATCACGCGAAACAGCGCCCTTACGGAGGCCGGGTCGCCGACATCCGCGGCAACACCCAAGACGTCTCCACCGGTCTCGGCGGAGATTGCAGCAGCGGCTTCGTCCAGGACAGACTGCCGCCGTCCACTCAGGACAACGTACCAGCCCGCGCGGCTCAATCCTGTCGCCACCGCCTTGCCGACCCCTGTGCCGCCTCCCGTGACCAGCGCGATCCGCGCGGCCGTTTCCCTTGCCTCGTTCAAACCTCTGTCCCTTCGTCTTCCAGATGCATGCGGATGATCTCGTCAAACCCGGCGTCCACCTGAAAGCCAAGTTCTGACGCCCGTTTTGCATCGAAATTCCTCGGCCAGCCCTCGACAATCTTCTGGATCACCGGGTCTGGTTCACGCCGGATCAGCTTCACTGCGGCCTCCCCTGCGATACGCCCAAGCGCCTCGATTTCTTCGGCAACCGTAGCCGACAGGCCCGGCATCGTCAGGCTCCGGCGCGGACCGATGCGGCCCGTTTCCATCCGGGCGGCCTGAAGGAAGAAGCCGACGGCCGCGCGTGGGCTGGCGAACCAGTGGCGCACGTTGTCCGATACCGGCAGCACCGCCTCTTCTCCCTTCAGTGGTTCCCGCAAGATGTTGGAAAAAAAGCCGGATGCCGCCTTGTTGGGGGCACCTGGCCGGATACAGATGGTGGGAAGGCGCAGGCCGATGCCGTCAAAAATGCCCTTGCGGGTGTAATCAGCAAGAAGCAGTTCGGTGATCGCCTTCTGGGTGCCGTAACTGGTCAAAGGCGCTGTCAGAAACTCATCCTCGATCCGGTCGGGAAACGGAGCCCCGAAAACGGCAAGGGACGAGGCAAAGACCAGCCGCGGGCAATAGGGTTCGCGCATGGCCTCGTGCCGGATCGCCTCAAAAAGGTTCCTGCTGCCATCAAGGTTGACGCTATAGCCTTTCTCAAAATCGGCTTCCGCTTCTCCGGACACCACTGCTGCCAGATGAAAGATCAGGTCCGGCCGCCCCCCGATCAGTCGCTCCGCTGTTCCAGGAGCCGCCAGATCAATGGTCAAGGCCTTTGCCCCTTGCAGCCCTTTCGGCACCGAGGGCGCCACGGCATCGGCCAGCGTCAGCTCCCGGATGTCAAAACCCAGCACCCCAGGTTCGGCGGCAATCCGTGCCAGGAGCTTCCGTCCGACCATGCCGGCAGCACCGATGACGAGAACATGCATGAAAGACCTCCCGGAGATTATGGCAAAGCCATGAGACGACCGGGAGAGACTTGCGAAGATTGGCACAAAGAGCAAGCGCATGTGGTTTGCGAAACTGTGAAACGTCTCCTTATCACCGCCCTTTCCTGGCCGGCTTCGCTGAACGCTGCCAATTCCCGCGACGCCAAACTCTTCAAACCGGCCAAGCGTGATCTGAGTCACTTCGCGCCGAGACGATCGCTGTAAAGTGCAAACGCATTAGTTGCACTGTCCGTGATTGCACCACCGGACACAACAGCAGGTTTTGCCATGACCAGCGAAAATTTCAGTCTCAGCGACCATCCGCGGCTTCAAAGCGCTGCCCGAAATGCTCCCCCCATGCGCTGGGGCGAACGCGGGCAGGCCATCGCGATGGTTCAACAGGCCTATGCGACGGCGGGCTTTGCGATGCCCGGCTCCATCCGGACTGACGGCTCAGCGGACGGGATCTTCGGCAAGGAGACCTATTCGGTCACTCGGCACTTTCAGGTGAACCAAAACCTGTCCGTGGACGGCATTGTTGGTCAGCAGACCCTGACCGCTCTCGCCGACATTCTGGGCGGCAACACGCCTGGGGACAGGCCGGTCACGCCAGGGCCGAACGGTCCCGTTCATCCTGTGAAGCCCGGGCCGCATAATCCCGGAGGCCCTCCTATCGTTCCCAAGGGCCCAAAACCTGGTCCCAAACCCGGCAAGCATCCGCAATTCGCAGAGGAGCGAATTGCAAGCGGCTTCGACAACACGGTGGTGCCGCCCTGGCAGATGGTACCGACCGCCATTCAACCGAACAGTTCGGGCGGCGGCGGCGCGATTGTCAGGCTTCTCCATGGCGAAGGTCTGACCGTGACCAGCGACAACAGTCTCATCAAGGTTCATGAAATCCCGAAAAGTTTCCCAGATGGCAGCCGTCATTTCCGCCTCACCAGCGAGGTCGACGGAGCGCGCGCCATGATCTCAGCGCGTAGCGGCACGCATACACTTGCCAGAATGGAGGCGGAAGCAACCAAACCCTATGTGCTGACGGTCGATTTTTACATGGTCAGCGACAAGGTCCGCAAAACCAAACGCCCCGTCAGCGAACTCGCTCAGCTTGTGAAGGACACCAGCAAACTTCTTGCCCAGCAATGCAACATCCACCTGGAGAAAAAGCATGTCTATGCGGAAAAAGTGAACGCCGATCTCGGCGAAGTCATTCTGGTACGGGACATGCAGAAACGGGTCGAGACGCAGGACGTCTACCTGATCTACCAGGCGTGCAAGCACACGGCCGATCTCAGTGTTTTCTGTGTCTGGGAATATGAGATGAACGCGGAGAATGCCGAAAAAGGCGATACGCACACCGGCCTGTGGTCCGGTCAGGGCCGCATCATCATCGAAGACGACTTCGTCACTGCCAAGGTCAACAAGAAGGTCGGCAAGTGGACGCTGATGCACGAGGTCGGTCATGAACTGGGTCTCAAGCACAGGGACAAGACGATCATGGCCGATATCGGCCAGACCATGACGTCCTATCTGCGCAAGACGCAAGTCCACGAAATGTGGAAGCACGCCAAAAAAATGGCCAAGAGCGGCTGATGACGCGCAGTGCAGTTTCAATCTGACGACGAGGAAAGGCAAGAGCATGCAGACGCCAGGCAAGATCCGACTGAAAACCGCCGTTTGCAACGCACCGCCGATCAAACGGGGTGAACGGGGCCCCGGAGTTGTTCTGCTGCAGGACGCCTATGTCGCACTCGGTTACGCGATGCCCGTTTCAACCGGACCCGGCGGTTTCCTGGACGGCATCTTCGGCAAGGAGACCGACGCGGTCACGCGGCATTATCAATCCAGGAACGGTCTTGCGATCGACGGCGATGCCGGCGAGAAAACGATCACCTGTCTGAATACCGAACTCGGCGGCACGTTGCTCGACGACCCCGCTCCCGGTCCGGTCAATCCACCTGATCCGAACGGCCCTATTCCAAACGGGCCGGCGCCCATAGACCCAGGCTCCGGGGGCACTGACCCCAAACGTGTGGTTCCGGTTCATCCCTTTCCAAAGCCGCCTGTCCCCAGGCCGCCGAAGGCAGACCCCGGTCATCCGCGCTTCGTAGCCGGCAAAGCGCTCAACGGCTTTGACGACAGGGGCGGCCTGCCCTGGCAGATGGTTCCGGCGAATGGAAACCGCATCGTTCAACTTATCGGCGGTCAGGATCTGACGGTGACTGCCCTCGACCCAAATGTCACCGTAACGGAGATCCGTCCGCGCGCCATTACCAGAAGTCGCCTCTTTCTCCTCTCAGGCCTGCACGGCTTCACCGGTCTTGAAGACAGGCGGATCGTCGCCCGCAACAGCAAGGGACAGATCCTTGCCCAGCTTGGCGTCGACGTCCTGCGCAATTTCTCCGTCAAGGTGACCTTCCACCTCGTTCAGGACGACCATGGCGGGTCGACCCGCACCGCGGCGGACGTCACGACCAGCCTGGAAACCGCGAACCGCATTCTCTTCGGCCACGCCAACATCCATCTCCAGGTCCATGACATCCGCCGCGTCGACCACATCTTCGGCAAGGCCGTCAATTACATCGAGGCGGGTGAGAAAAAGGATGGCGAAGTGGACGAGTGGGATTATCTCGACACCTACAGGGATCTGACCGCGGATATCAACGTCTTCTTCGTCAACAACATCCTGACCTATGAAGAAGAGGCGCGGAACAAAAAGCTGGTGGCCTACGGCGTCACCAGCGGCACCTCGCCGACCATCCTGATCCGGGATCCGACCAAATACCGCCGCGCCTTCGCCGCCGGTGAAGTCCTGGCCCACGAAATCGGCCACGCTCTCGGCCTCGACCACCCAACGGCCATGCCCCTTCCCATGCCTGGCCATGGCAGCATTGTCGTGCCGGTCGAACCGCATATGGGCCAAATCGTCGGCGGCAAGAACCTGATGATGCCAACGATCAGCCAGGTCGACGCCCAGAACAATGTCATCAAGACCGATTTCACCCTCACGCGCGGCCAGATCCGCCAGATGCACCAGAGAGCAACCGGACTTGGGATCAATGGCGCGCCCGGGCTGTTCAACACGAATGTGGCGTTGCCGGGGTAAGGCCTATTCGGTCGGAAAATGCTCTATCGCACCGCCTGCCGGCGGTGCGATGAAGAGGTTCTTCACAAAGGATGTTATTTCCGGTCAAAGACCTCCCGTCAGGCCGTCGCTCCCCTGTGACGGATTGCGCAGCCGAGGCTGCCGGCAAGCACTCCGACCAGGACCGCGATAGCCAGATCGAAGCTGCCGATATCGCCAAAGCGGAACCCTGCGAAAACAACGGTTTCGAACACCCCGACGAGCCCGCCGAGAATGGCGGCCACCACCCAGTTCCGGGTTGTCATTCCAAGCGCGAGTCCGAGGATCCCCGGCAGGCTGAGCACATTGCCTCCAATGGTTCCGAGCAGATCGAGAATGCCAAGCATGTCATTGCCTTTTCTATAATGGTCTGATGGCTGACGCCCGGCCGGTTTTGCCAGCCGGGCGCTCCTCGCAGGTCTTAGTTCGGCAGGCTGCCGACATAGGATTTCATGGCCGCAACGTCGTCGGTCCGGGGTGTCTGCGGAGCATTTTCAGCCTGCAGTTCCTCGGTAACACGCTTGTATTCCTCCAGATAATTGGGCGGCAATTCATGCGCGATGCCCTGGTGGCAGTCAATGCAGGTCATGTTCTCGTCGATGGCCCGCTGGTGCTCGGAGGCTGCCCGGGCTTCCTGGATGGTGAAATCCATGTAATCGAAGTTGTGACAGTTGCGGCATTCGCGGCTGTCGGAGGCTTTCATCTTCCGCCAGACGAGCGAGGCCATGGCAAGCCGGTGCTCTTCATATTTCTCCGGTGTCGAGATCGTTCCCATGATCTCATGATAGACGTCCTTCACCGCAATAATCTTGGCCTTGACCTTGTGCTGCCATTCATGCGGCACGTGGCAATCGGAGCAGATCGCGCGGACACCGGAATGGTTGTTGTAGTGGATCGTTTCCCGGTATTCGCCGAGATTGGTTTCCATCGTGTGGCAGCCGACGCAGAACTCTTCGGTGTTGGTCAGTTCCATGCTCCAGTTGAACGCCCCCCAGAACAGGATTCCGCCCAGAAAACCGCCAATCGCGATAAAGCCGACACTGAAGGCGGCAACCGGGCTCCAGAAGCCGTTCCAGAGCCTGCGGATCAGGCCGCCCTTCGGCTTTTCATTCGGATCTGACATGATCTCTTCTCTCCTGTTCCCGCGTCAGCGAACCACGTTGGAAGGTTGGAAGTCGTTGCCGACCAGTTCGGGGGCGTTGGCCTGGGGAACATGGCACTGATTGCAGAACCAGCGGGTACCGGCGACCGTGTCGAGCTGGTTGCCATCCCGGTCGAGATAGTGGGTCATGGAAAGCGTCGGGGCGCCACGCTCACCGGCCACGGTCCAGTCATGACAGCTCAGGCACTGGTTGGTGCGTTTGTCCATCTGGTACTGCGACACGGAATGCGGGATCAGCGGCGGCTGCTGGCGGTAATTGCGCGCGATCCGGCCTTCCATCTGCTTGTGAACACTGTCGGCAGGCAGCGACTGATCGATTTCGGCGCCGCGAAGGCTCTGGACGGGGCCGGAAGATTGCGCAATCGCGAGCCCAGCCAGAACTGTCGTGATAGCAAGGGTGGATATTCCCACAAGGACCGGCAGTTTCATGTCAATTCTCCGTTGCTCCGTTCAAGCGGCATATTCAGAAGGCACGTCTGCCGCCGGTTTGGCGGCCTCCCTGACGCGCTGGTCAAATCGGCGGGTGAAAGCGAAAACATCGACGGCGCAGACATCTATGCAGCGGCCGCAATTGGTGCAGTCCGGTGACAGGATCACCGGCGTATCGCCCGGTTTTCCCTTCAGTGCGGGCGAGATCACGTGGTTTTCCGGGCAGACGGCATAGCAGTCCATGCAATCGTCGCAGGCAGCGCGGTTGGCGGCGCTGACGCGCAAGACACTCTTGGAGCCGACAAGGCCGTAAAAGGCGCCAACCGGGCAGATGTGGCTGCACCAGCCGCGCCGGGACACAAGAAGGTCAAACAGGAACACAGCCGCCACGACAACCCAGGCAAAGCCCATACCGAAGATCAGTCCGCGATGCACGATCGTGACCGGGTTGACCAGTTCCCAGGCGATCGTCCCGGTCAGCGCGCTGACGACAAGGACTGACCCCAGGACCCAAAGACGGGCCGATCGCTTCGGTTGCCAGCCTTTCTGCAGGCCGAGCCGGTCATGAAGCCAGTGCGCCGCATCGGTCACCGGATTGATCGGGCAGACCCAGGAACAATAGACCCGCCCGCCGACCAGCGCGTAAACAGCAAGCACGATGATCGCCCCGACGAGCGCGGTCAGTTCCGGCAGGTGTCCGGCGGCAAGGCTCTGCAACAGGACCAGAGGGTCGGTCAGCGGCAAGACGCCAAAGGTGCGCGAGCCGGCGAGTGTCCCGGCCACCCACCAGATGCCGAACCACGGCCCCAGCAGGAACAGACCAAGGAAAAACGCCTGCGAGAAACGGCGCAGCACCAGGTATCGATGCGCACCAAACCAGCCTTTTGCGCGAATGGCTTCGAGCCCGACCGGGAGGTTGGTCCTGGCACTCATTGGCCGCCTCCCGGAACCTTGAAGGCCGGTTCAAATCCGCCGGTGGCATCCGGTGCGCCTCCTGCCGGTGCCGGCATCCGGTCGGGCAGATCGATGATGCCCTCCACCAGCGGTGCGCCCTTGCGTTCCTTTTCCTCCCAACCCTTTCGGTAATGGTCGGCGGAGGAGCCGCGTGCCAAACGGACCGGCAGCACCTTGATGGCCGCCTCCGGCAAGACGCAGCTCTTTTCGCACAGCCCGCAGCCCGTGCACCGATCCGCGTGGACCGTCGGTGCGAAGATGGCGTGTTTGCCCGATCTCGCGTTGTGAGAGGTTTCAAGAGTGATGGCCTCGTCGATCACCGGACAGACCCGGTAACAGACATCGCAGCGCAGTCCGAGGAAGTTGAGACAGTTTTCCTGGTCCACCAGAACGGCCGTGCCCATACGGGCATCGTCTATGAGGTCCAGTTTCGGATCGAGCGCCCCGGTCGGACAGGCGGCGACACAGGGAATGTCGTCGCACATCTCGCAGGGCACCTCGCGGGCCGTGAAATAGGGGGTTCCGGTTGCCGGGCCATCCTCGCCGAGTTCGGCGAGTTTCAGCGTGTCATAAGGACAATCGCGCGCGCACAGGCCGCACCGGATACACGCCGACAGAAAATCGGCCTCCGGCATGGCGCCAGGCGGGCGCAGTGCCTCGGCAGGCAGCGCGCGGGCATCGCGCGCCACATAGGCCAAAAGCGTGCCCGCAACCGCACAGCCACCGGCAACGCGCGCCGTTTCCGTCAGGAAACGGCGGCGGCCGGGAGACTTCAGCTGTGGGCTTGCGGACATGGCTGGCGACCTTCAAAGCACCTTTAGGCGCGTTCGACCTTACAGGCGCATTTCTTGAAGTCTGTTTCCTTCGACAGCGGGCAGGTTGCGTCGAGCGTCAGCTTGTTGATCAGCTGGCTTTCGTCGAACCACGGCACGAAAACAAGACCCTTCGGCGGCTTGTTGCGGCCGCGGGTTTCCACCCGGGTCAGCATCTCGCCCCGTCGCGTCGAGAGCAGGATCTCCTGACCGCGGCGCACATCGCGTGCCCTTGCATCGTCCGGATGCATGTAACAGACAGCCGACGGGTAGGCCCGGTGCAGCTCGGGCACCCGGCGCGTCATCGAACCGGAATGCCAGTGCTCCAGAACACGGCCTGTGCACAGCCACAGATCGAATTCCTCGTCCGGGCTTTCCGCCGCGACCTCAAAAGGCGCGAAGATGATCTTGGCCTTGCCATCCTTGTGACCATAGAACTGAACGCCCTTGCCTTCCTCGACATAGGGGTCATAGCCCTCGCGGAAACGATAGAGCGTTTCCTTGCCGTCCACGACCGGCCAGCGCAGGCCGCGCGCCTGGTGGTAAGTGTCGAAGGACGCCAGGTCGTGCGCATGACCGCGGCCGAAATCGGCATACTCCTCGAACAGGCCCTTCTGGACATAAAAACCGAAATGCTCGGCTTCGTCGTTGTGGAAGCCCTCCGCAGTTTCCGACACGGGATACTTGTCGACAACGCCGTTGGCGAAAAGCACTTCGTAAAGCGTCTTTCCGGCCAGTTCCGGTTTCTTCGCGATCAGTTCCTCGCCCCAGGCTTCTTCGACGGTGAAGCGCTTGGAGAACTCCATGATCTGCCAGACATCGGACTTGGCTTCGCCCGGGGCCTTGACCTGCTGGCGCCAGAACTGGGTGCGGCGTTCCGCATTGCCGTAGGCGCCTTCCTTTTCCACCCACATGGCGGTCGGCAGGATCAGGTCAGCGGCCATGGCCGTCACGGTCGGATAGGGATCGGAGACAACGATGAAGTTTTCCGGATTGCGATAGCCCGGGAACCCTTCCTCGTTCATGTTGGGCGCTGCCTGCATGTTGTTGTTGCACTGAACCCAATAGGCGTTGAGATCGCCGTCCTTCAGCTTGCGGTGCTGCAGGACTGCATGGAAACCGGGCTTCGGCGGTATTGTACCTTCCGGAATGTTCCAGGCGGTCTCGCAGATTTCGCGGTGCTTGTCGTTGGCGACCACCATGTCGGCCGGCAGGCGGTGCGCAAAGGTACCGACTTCACGCGCCGTGCCGCAGGCGGACGGCTGGCCGGTCAGCGAGAAGGGCGAGTTGCCCGGCTCGGAAATCTTGCCCGTCAGAAGGTGTACGTTGTACATCAACCCGTTCACCCAGGACCCGCGGGTATGCTGGTTGAAGCCCATG
The DNA here is from genome assembly GCF_965233565.1 of Roseibium sp. Lineage (GTDB taxonomy): Bacteria > Pseudomonadota > Alphaproteobacteria > Rhizobiales > Stappiaceae > Roseibium. The sequence continues at coordinate 972,590 of NZ_OZ247494.1, forward strand.
GTCCAGAGCGACATCACCTTGCGGTTCGGATCGGCATATTGCTGGGCCAGTTTTTCCAGCGCCGCGGCCGGAACGCCGGAGAGTTCGGCCACCTTGTCGACCGTGTATTCGGACACCGCATCCGCATATTCGTCGAAGCTCATCGGCGACAACTTGCCGGAATTCGGATTGGCGGCTTCCTGCTGCAACGGGTTACTGTCCCGAAGGCCATAGCCGATGTCGGTGTCGGTCTTGGTGATGTTCACATGGGCATTCATGAAGTCCCAGTTCACCGCATCATTCTGGATGATGTAGTTGGCGATGTAGTTCAGGATCGCCAGATCGGTCTGTGGCGCGAACACCATGCCGTTATCGGCAAGCTCGAAGGAGCGGTGTTCAAACGTCGACAGGACATGGACTTCACAGCCTGGCTTGGTCAGGCGGGTATCCGTCAGGCGCGACCACAGGATCGGGTGCATCTCGGCCATGTTGGAGCCCCAGAGCACGAAGGTGTCCGCATGCTCCAGATCGTCATAGCAGCCCATCGGTTCGTCAATGCCGAAGGCACGCATGAAGCCGACCACGGCGGAGGCCATGCAGTGACGCGCATTCGGGTCGATGTTGTTGGACCTGAGGCCGGCTTTCATGAACTTGGCGGCGGCATAACCTTCCCAGACCGTCCACTGGCCGGAACCGAACATGCCGACGGAGGTCGGGCCTTTCTTCGCCAGGGCCTCTTTCCATTTCTCGGCCATGATATCGAAAGCTTCGTCCCAGCTCACCGGCTCGAATTCGCCATTCTTGTCGAAGACACCGTTGGACTTGCGCAGAAGCGGCGTGGTCAGGCGGTCCTGGCCATACATGATCTTGGACAGGAAATAGCCCTTGATGCAGTTGAGGCCGCGATTGACCGGTGCGTCGGGGTCGCCCTGCGTGGCGACAACCCGGCCGGCCTTGGTGCCGACCAGAACCGAACAGCCGGTGCCGCAGAAACGGCAGGGCGCCTTGTCCCAGCGAATGTCGGATGTCTGGGCCTGGGCAGCCGCCGGCCCGGTGGCCAGGGGCAAACCGGCAGCCGCCGCCGTGCTGGCAGCAGCCGTGGCTTTCAGGAAATTACGGCGGGATTCCGAGATGGTCATGACGGCTCTCCGGCTTAGGATGACGCGCAACCGGCAGGCTGCGAAAGGTCTTCGAAATGGTGGTAGGTCAGCGTGACGGAAATCACGCCGGGAATCTGGTGCATGGCCATGATCTGATCGGCAGCGGTCGCGGTCGCGGTATCCTCGACAACAACGACAATGCGGCCGTCGTCACCGGCCGCATGCACTTCGGCGCTTTCAATGGCTTCAATGGCGCGACGGACATCGTCCGCGGCCTCCAGAGTTGCGTGAACCAAGCAGCCGCAGATATTCATTATTGTTGGCCTTTTCCGGAAGGAATGTGCTTTTCGAACGAGATGGCACTAGCTGGACACGAGTGTGCGCAAGCGCCGCATCCCGAACATTGATTTAAGTCAATGACAGGATAGGATTTGCCTGCCTTGGCCAGCCGGAACCGGATGGCCTGCGGTTCGCACACATCTTCGCAGGTTCGGCAGGTCACGCCCTGCATGGACAGGCAGCCTTCGCTGACCTCAGCCCGCCAGTCCCAGATATGGGCCGTTTCAGGGTTCAAGGCACCAGATGGACAGGCCTCCACACAGGCAACGCAAAAGGTGCAGGCCCCCTTGTCGAAATCCACAAGCGGGCGTTTGTCCGGTCCGTTGACGAGGATCCCTTCCGGGCAGGCCGACACGCAGTCACCGCATTCGGTACAGACCCGGTCAAAATCGGGAACGGCGCCGGGCGGCCGCATCACGTCGGATTCGGTCGCGCGGAAATTGCCTCTCAGAAAATTTCGACGGCTGGGGTTGGGTGTCGTCACGATGCCTGACCTGCCTGCACAAACTGCAATCACTTGATGCAAAGGTAGGCAGGCTGTCAGGAAAGGTCCTTGCGAAAAATCAAGACACAGTCGTCTTGCTCAGTAAAAGTATCTATTGTGCCGTCCAGCCGCCATCCACTGGGATGGTCACGCCTGTGACATTGTGGGCAACCGGGGCGCAGAGCCACAAGGCCAGGGCGCCGATTTCGGACGGATCGGAAGTGCGTTGCGATGGCTGCTTTTCTTTCAGAAGGTCGGCAATGCCCTTGTCGCGGTCACCGCCGAACAGGGCCGCCCGGGCTTCGACCTGGGGTTCGATGATCGCAGTCTCCGTCCAGCCCGGCGCAATGCAGTTGACCGTCACTCCTCCGGAAGCCTTGGAACCTTCGGCGGCGAACTCAAGGGCGGCCACCTTGCTCATGCCGACAACACCGAATTTGGAAGCAACATAAGGCGCCTTGTTCACCGAAGCGACCAATCCGTGAACCGAGGCAATGTTGATCACACGGCCAAACCCCTTGTCCGCCATTTTCGGCAAGGCCAGCCGCATGGTGTGAAAGACGCCCGAGAGGTTGACCCCGATGATTGCATCCCAGGTCGATGCATCTAGCTCTTTCAGGCTTGCCGTCTTCTGAATGCCGGCATTGTTGACGAGTATATCTGCCCCGCCCCAGGTTTCCACATCCGCCATCATGCGTTCGATTGCCGTGACATCGCGCATGTCAGCGTCAAAAAACCGGGCCTCCGGTGCTCCGGCTTCGCTGATCTCCGCAACAGCCGCATCCGCCTGGTCCCGTGTCGCAAGACCGTGCACGGCGATACGCGCCCCGGCCGCAGCCAGCGCCTTGGCGACCGCCAGACCAATGCCCTGGACAGACCCCGTGACCAGAGCCGATTTTCCGCTGAGATCCGTCATGCCGTTTCCTCCTCCTTGATGTGCTGTCGCAGCTCCGTCTTCAGGATCTTGCCGTAATTGTTCTTCGGCAGGCTGTCGACGAAACGATAAGTCTTGGGCCGCTTGAACCGCGCGATGTTGTCCAGGCAAAGCTGACTGAGTTCGTCTTCCGTCACGCTGTTCCCGCCATGGCAGGCGACAAAGGCGACAACCACCTCCCCCCACTCAAGATCTGGAGTGCCAACGACCGCCACTTCATGCACAGCCGGGTGAGCCAGCAGCACCTCTTCCACTTCGCGCGGGTAGATGTTGGAGCCCCCGGAGATAATGACGTCCTTGGAGCGGTCCTGAAGCGTGACGTAACCGTCTTCGTCCATCCGGCCCATATCGCCCGTCCAGAGCCAGCCGTTCTTGAGCGTTGCGGCAGTGGCGTCCTCGTTGCGCCAATAGCCCTTCATCACCGTCGGGCCCTCAACAACGATCTCGCCAACCTCTCCGCTCGGCAACGCATTACCCTTGTCGTCGACAATTGCGACACGCACCACGGACTGGGCCGTCCCGACGGAATTGAGCCGCTCTCGCCAAAATGGATTGGTCCGGTCGCTGACCTCGTGACGCGCCAGGGTGGTGATGCCCATCGGGCATTCGCCCTGACCGTAGATCTGGACGAAGCGTGAGCCCATCACCTCGACGGCTTCCAGGATATCGGCTTCATACATCGGCCCGCCGGCATAGACGATTGTCCTCAGCCCCTTGCCCGTGCCGCCAGACTGTCTGGCAGCATCGACCAGACGGCGCACCATCGTCGGGGCCGCAAACATGGATATCGAGCCGAGCAGCGGCGCAATCTGCAGGATCTCCTCAGCGTCAAATCCTCCGCTCTTCGGAACCACGTGACGGGACCCCTTCATCACATGCATGAAATTGTAGAGCCCGGCGCCATGGCTCATCGGCGCGGCATAAAGGGCAGCATCCTGCGGCTTGACGTCGTCGACATCGACAAAATAGCTCAAGGCCATCGACGCCAGATTTGAGCAGGTGAGCATCACTCCCTTGGGTTTGCCGGTGGTACCGGAGGTGTAGAAAAGCCAGGCAAGATCACCTTCGGCCAGCGGCACCGGCAGCGCACGGGGCTCGGTCAGCCGCATGGCATCAAATTCAGCACTTTCCAGCGAGACGAGGGTCGTGCTGTCGCCCTTCAGGTGGGCTGACAGAGCGGCGGCTGATTTGCCATCGGCAAAAACAAATCGCGCGCCGGAGTTCTCGATCATCCAGGCGGCTTCACGCGCGTGCAGCTTGGCATTGATCGGAACGGCGGCGGCACCGGCCCACCAGATGCCGTAGAGCGCTTCCAGATACCGCGTGGAATTGGCGGCGAAAAGGGCCACCCGGTCTCCACGGACAAGACCATGACCGGTCAGGGCCGCGCCAATCGCACCGGCACTTCGGGCGAATTCCGCGTAACTCGCCCTGCGCTCCGTTCCTTCCAGAAGAGCTGGTGCGTCCGGGGTCCTGAGCGCTGTTCTCATCAGCCATTCAGCCGGATTCATTGGTCATTCTCCCACCCGTTTCTGCCCCTCTGCGGAGAAACCGCAAGGTTGCAGTTTCCCGTGGCTTCCTTCCCGCGCCGGGCACACCCAACGCGAAGCGGATAGGTCTCATCCTGGAGAGCGCTGAACGCCGCGTTTCGACTGGACGCCAAGTTCCGGACAGGCGGTCCGTTCAACGCACATGAGGGCATGGCACCCACACAAGCGGGGCCGATGCATCAAAACGCCGGCAAAGCGCTCCCCAGGATGAGTGGGTGTGGCGGTGCAATCCCGGGCAGCTTTCCTCCCGGCAGCCTCAGGCGCACCCACGCACACAACCAATCCCCCATAAAGCGCTATTGAGATACAATCCGAAGTCCCCCGCCGGAAATTCCGGCAAAACACGTAACGGAAACAAGATGGAAGACTTTGCAGCGCTCGCGTTCGACAATGCACCGGTTGGCTTGATCTTCTCCGAAAACCGGCAGATCCGGCGCTGCAATCCGCGATTTGCGGAGATGTTCGGCTATGCGCCCGAGGAACTGGCCAACGCTTCCCTGTCGCTGCTGTATCCGTCTTCGGAAGAATTCCAGCGCATCGGCCGAATCGGACTTGAAATCATGCGGGGTGTCGGTCGCTACCGGGACGAACGCATCATGCGCCGCAAGTCGGGAGAGAATTTCTGGTGCCGGGTGCGCGGCCAGTCCCTGGACGCCGACGCCCCCTTCGAAAAAGCCGTCTGGAGCTTCGCCGACATTTCCGAGGATCGGCCTCTGGCCGAAATGAGCCTGCGCGAGCGCCAGGTGGCCAAACTTCTGGCGGAAGGCAACACCACCAAGGAGATCGCCCGCCTTCTGGAATTGTCGCCGCGCACTGTGGAAGTACATCGAGCGCGGCTGATGAAAAAGTTCAGCGCCCGCAACAGCTTGGAGCTGATCGCCCATATTGCAGGTATCCCGCTTTAGGGACTGAAGGCCTCCAGGACATTCAGAGGCTCAGCAGCCCGCCAGGCGCAACTTCACCTTGTGCCAGGCTCGATCACGAATATCGTCCGGATGCATCCAGAATTGCACGACGCCCATATCGCCCCAGGACAGTCCCAACACGGTGTCGCAGGCCAGATGCAGCAGCGGCCGGCAGCCGGCAAAGCCGTCTTCGAGGAGTTGCGGTGACGGCCCATCTCCCAGGAAAATATGCGGCCCAGCGGCGGAATGTGGATTGGCGTTCCAATGGTCCACCACCGTTTCCGGCAAACGTTCGGGTTGCGGCTGCGCTCCGAACGCGAGGTTGCCGAGCACACCGCGCATGTGACGTTCAAGGCCTTCGGTCACAAGGCTGGAGGAAAATCCCTCCCGGCCGATCATTCCGAGAACCGTGTCATAGTCCTCCCGCGACATCGGAGCATGCGCCTCGCCATCCCGGGCGATCCGAGCAAGTTCCGCCATCAGTTTTGGCAGTGTCTCCCGGCTGCGCAGCGCCGACCGGAGACTGTTTTGCGCCCCTTGGAGGTGTTTCTCGCGCCCGGCCTTGGCGCGGCCGGGGAATTGCTCAAGCCCGTGAAACCCTGCTGCGGCCATCGCAGCCTGGAAGGCCTCGCCCTCAAGATGCTGATGCTGCTCAATTGCATCCAGGCTCTCGCGCAAACGGTCGACAGCCTTCTGGTTTTCCTCAATGTCGAACCGGATGGCGTTCCGGTCCTGCGCCCGCTGCAGCGACACCAGCAATCCGGCCGCAGCTTCGCGAAATGGCATGCCGTCCCGCTCGGGGTCAAACACACTGGAATAGCTGACGCACGCCTGTCTTGCGATCGCGGCGGGGTCGCCGTCTCCAATATCGACCAGCGACACCGGACTGCACAGGAACCGGTCGCGCGGATGAAAGACGTGATACGACAAAGCGTATGTGAAATCCTGCCCGTAGGGCTCAGGCAGGTCAGGCGGCGGCGCGCACGGCTCTGTCAGCGCCTCGCTATGGATGACACAGGCGGGAAAACCGTTCCGGACCGCCGAATTTGAAAACTCCGTATCCGCAAAGAAGCTGAGCCAGCCCCTATCCGGCAGCCCCGCCTTGGCGGCGGCGTCCGGCACCTGCGCCAGATCGATCTGGGCCAGAAAATGCAGGGGCAGCCCCGTTGCCGCACAGCGCGGCCACCGGCTTGCCTCGATCTTGGGCAGCCCCCCGATCCAGTTGGTGGAAGTCTCGCCGAGTGGACGGCGCGCAAGGAGATAGGACATAAAGAACGACAGGTTTGATCAATGTGAAATTGCACCGCAAGATGCATCTAAATGCCGCTTGAGCACAACCTGGGCAATATCAGGTTCGGGTGATGTCTTGTGGATGACCCTGGGCCTTTGAATTGGGAGGACGCCAATGGACAAATGGGTGCATGACGCTGTCGCGAAAATCAACGCGGACGCCCACCGCTCCGCCGACACGCATCTTTTCAAGCTGCACGGGCTGAAGCTCGACGGTATCGATATCTATCTGAAAGATGAGAGCACCCACCCAACCGGCAGTCTGAAACACCGCCTCGCCCGCTCCCTGTTTCTTTATGCGCTCTGCAACGGGAAGATCACCGAGGGAACCCCGGTGATCGAGGCGTCCTCGGGCAGCACGGCGGTGTCGGAGGCCTATTTTGCCCAGATGATCGGCGTGCCCTTCATCGCAGTCGTCCCGAAATCGACTGCGCACAGCAAGATCGAGCTGATCCGTCTTTACGGCGGCGAACCGCATTACGTCGGTTCCGCCCCGGAAATGCATGACGCTGCCGTTGATCTGGCCGGCAAGCTGGGCGGCCACTTCATGGACCAGTTCACCTATGCGGAACGGGCAACGGACTGGCGCGGCAACAACAACATTGCCGAAAGCATTTTTGAGCAGATGGCGTTCGAACCGCACCCGATCCCCAGGATGCTGGTCATGAGCGCCGGCACCGGCGGCACGTCGGCCACACTGGGACGCTACATCCGCTACAAGGGACATGAGACGGGCCTGACCGTCGTCGATCCCGAGAACTCGGTCTTTCACGATGCATATCATTCAGGCGATCACAGTCTTACCGCCGACTGTTCCAGCCGCATCGAGGGTATCGGCCGGCCGCAGGTGGAACACTCCTTCGTGCCGGGTGTCATCGACCGGATGATCAAGGTGCCGGACGCCGCCAGCGTCGCCACCATGTTATGGCTGGAAAAGCTGATCGGCCGCAAACCCGGCGCCTCGACCGGCACCAACCTGTGGGGCACGCTGCAGATCGCGGCGGAGATGCGCGGCCGCGGCGAGACCGGCTCAATCGTTTCGGTCATGTGCGACAGCGGCCAGCGCTATCTCGACACCTATTACGATCCGGACTGGGTGTCCGCACATATCGGCGACCTGACGCCTTTTTCTGCGGATCTTGAACGGTGGAGCTGACCAGCCCGGCGGACGCTATCCCAAGGCGGCAATCCTTCCTGAAGAAGCAGGTGCGCACCTGTCCAGGAAACTTCGCAGAAGCTTCCCGATTTCTTCAGGTTGATCTTCCATCGCAAAGTGACCGCAATCCGGCAGGACATGCAGTTCGGCTCCGGGAATGGCGGATTTGAGCTTGTAAGCCCAGTCGACAACCTGCCAGTTGTCATTCTCACCCCAAATAATCTGGACCGGGAGACCGGCGAGCTTACCAAGATGCCTGCCGGCCTCTGACGTGTGCTTGGGATCGTAATGCCTCACCTGATGCTGAAACAGACTCGCCTGCCCTACCGGGTTCGACAACAGATCCAGGAACGTGTCGAGACTTGTCGCCTTGAAGCGATCCTTGTTTTCCACGGTTGACAGCAACCACTCCCGGAAATGCGCACGGTGCTCCTCGGCCGGCGCTGCGATGAGGGCATCAAGACCTGCCTGCATCTGCTCTTGCGTTCGCTGAGAAGGCCAGCTGTCGAAACTGACCACGTCGATCAGTGTCAGACTGCGAACACGGTCTGCTGCCTTAAGGCAGAATTGTTGGGCTACACCGCCGCCGATGTCATGCGCAATCAGATGACAATCGGCAAGGCCCCAGTGCTCCATCAGCGCTTCCAGTATGGGCACCTGCCCGCTGACAGACGTGTCGATGTCAGGGGCCCAGGGGCGCTCGGACAGACCGTAACCAAGCAAGTCGAAGACATGAACCTTGTAGCCACCAGCAACCAGCGCGGGGATCACATTCCTCCAGATCAAGGAGGAAGAGGGTGTGCCGTGAATCAAGACCACCGGTGCTCCTTCGCCCCGGATACCGTGCGCGATGCGGCAGTTTTGGATGAGAACATGTCTGTCTGCGATGGGTTTCATGAGGCAAGGTTCCGCTCTGTTTTAAACTCGAGAAAGACTGCCGGCTCCGCGCAGTTGAAACAAATGAATTGATTTCCTAAAATGATCGAAATTTGTCATGAGATCTATCCGCGCGAAGGAGAAGACATGGCCGGCAGACTCGACATTGAAGCCCTTCGTGTGTTTCAGGCGATCGTCGCACAAGGAGGTGTGACGCGCGCAGCAGATCATGTCGCTCTCTCACAATCGGCCGTAAGTCACAAAATCCGGCGTCTGGAGGACAATCTCGGCTGCACGCTTTTGAGCCGACGCTCGGGTGCACCGCTGCTCACCGAAACCGGCACCCGTTTGCTTGACTACGCGAACCGCATTCTGGCGCTGCATGACGAGGCTCTGCTTGCACTGGGCGCACGCCCGGTCACGGGCAATATCAAACTGGGAACCACTGAAGACATCACGAGCGCGCATCTCGCCCGCATTCTCGGGCGCTTCTCTCGGCTCTGCCCGGGCGTCAGCGTGCGCACGCATATCTCCCAGAGCCTGACGCTGCAGCAAGACCTTCAGGACGGCCGGATTGATCTCGCGATCATGCAGGTCTTCACCAGGGACCTGCGCCCGTCTGATATTGCTCTTTTTGAGGACGACGTCTGCTGGGTCCGCTCTGCCGACAGCACCTTTGACCTGACCCTGCAAATCCCGTTTCTCGCCTATGACGACAATTGCATTTACAAGAAATGGCTGCGAGCCGAAGCGCAGACGGACGCGCATCAGTTTCGCACGGCGCTTGTGTGTTCAAGCAATGCGGGTTTGATTGCAAGCATTGAGGCCGGACTCGGCATTGCCCTGCTGGCCCGGCACCACGTGACGCGGGGAATGAAGATTATCGAAACCCCTTTCCCCACGCCCCCCGCCATTACCTATGTCATCAGAACCGCTTCCGGCGCCGGCCAAGAAGCCGTCAGAGCACTCATCGAGGAAGTTAGACGGGAAACTTCAATGACGGGTGTCCTGCCCCCGGCAGCGCGGAGCAGCACCTGATCAGCGACAGGACGGCCTGTACAGATATTGCAATCACGACAGGTCAGCCATTTTTGCAAGCGCTGCCTCGATCTCAGCGGCAAGACGCTCTGGCTGATCCACACTTGGCCAGTGCGAGGCCCCCTGCAGAACAACCTGCCTCACATTCCGGCCCAGGAGCCAATCCAACGACGCCTGCGGACAGTTTACGGGATTGTAGAAATAGGTCACGTCTGCCGCCGCAAGCAGAGTTTCTCCAGGTGCTGTTTCACCGGAAAACCGCCGGGCGTCACGCCCCAGATCCCAAAGCGCCTGTGCATCGGCACGGGCGACCTTCTCGCGGTATCTTGCAATGACCGGATTGTCTTTTGCCATGTCGTCCAACCGCGCCAGGAACGCGGTCCGAAACGCCAGCGGGTCGTCATGGTCTGCTGCCGTTCCCGAAAAATAGGCGTCTTCTGCTGTCAGGTTCCCCTCCAGGGACAGGATTTGCTGCAAGGGGCAGTCGGGCTGCGCTGCTGCAAGCGACGCAACGATGGATGCAACGGAATGCGCGACAATAATCCGGGCCTCCTCCTGGCGAGCGACCTCTGCCACGTGGTTGGCAAGAGTTTGCAGGCTTGTTGTTTCCAGGGCCGCTGCACCAAACCCCGGCAAATCGGTCGGCAGCAGCCGAAAGGAACGGGCCAAAGGCGTCTGCAGGAGGGCGGAATACATCTCCGATGTATCGCCAAATCCGGCGATAAGCAGGATTGCAGGCCGGGCCTGTGAAAAATCTACGTCGGATTGTTCTTCAACCATCTCAGCTCCACCGTTTCGGCCACCTGGCTGACTCTTCTGCATCGTTTTTCAGGAATTGGCCAGTGGCGGGCGGGCCTTGCACCTTTTTTGCACCCATTGGTCCGACGCCGCCCGGCTTCAGCTTGCTGCGCGCATTCGGAACGTCTTGTAGGTCAGAACGTTGGAGCCGCTCTTTTTTGCCTGGTACATGGCCTGGTCGGCGCGCTTGATGAGCTCGGTCGCCGTATCGGCATCGTCCGGATAATAGGAAATACCGATGCTGACGCTGATGGAGATCGTCTTGCCCTGGATCTCCGTCGGTTTGGAAATCTCGCGATAAATCCGGCCCGCACAGGACAAGACGTCATCCTCGCCGCAATAATCCCCGATGATGACCGCGAACTCGTCGCCGCCAACCCGTGTGACGATATCTCCGTCACGGGTGCATTTCTTGATCGTTTCGGCCACTTCCTGCAGGAGAGCGTCCCCCACCGGATGACCGTGGCTGTCATTGACGGGCTTGAACGTGTTCAGGTCCAGCATCATCAGCGCGAATTTGCGGTTCTCGCGATCGGCGATCCGGACATTTTCCTCCAGGCTCTGGCTGAAATGGGCCCGATTGGACAGGCCGGTCAGATGGTCGGTCATGGCAAGGCGCCGGACCGCTTCTTCGCTTTCTTTCAGCACGGTAATGTCCGCGTGGGTCCCCGACATGCGCAAGGGCTCGCCGTCCTTGGTCCACTCGACCACCCGGCCGCGATCCAGAACCCACACCCATCGGCCGTCCTTGTGACGCATGCGGATTTCACAATCATAGGCCGGCACCTTGCCGGCAAAAACCTCTTCCAGCTTCTCCTGAGACTTTTTCACGTCGTCCGGATGCGCGAGCTTTTCCCAGGTTTCCGTGCTGACCGGTTCCAGTTCTTCCAGCCTGTAACCGACAATTTCTGCCCAACGCTTGTTGTAAACCGCAGCTCCCGTCTGCACGTTCCATTCCCATGTGCCGACATTTGTCCCGAATATGATTTCCCTCAGGCGCTGTTCTGAAGATCTCAAGCGCCTGTGCGCCGCGTTGCGTTCAAGAAACAGGAATCCGACGGCGATCAGCGAAACGGTAAGCGTTATCACCAGCGCCAGCATCCAGCGGTCCCGGGTTTCGTTGGCGGAGGCAAGCTCCTGGCTTTTTGCGTCCACCATCTCTTCGAGCCGGTTCTTGTAATGCCAGAGTTCCTCCTGACGACCGCGATCTGCTGAAATGTCGTGAATGATGGACAATAGTGCGGGCCGGCCGCGAAACTCCAACGGTGTGGAATGAACTTCAACGGTGCGCACGGACCCGTCAGCCAGCTTATGCCGGAAGATGAAGAAATTGCGATCTTCGCGTTGCGCCAACTGGCGCTCCGCCAGCACTTGCTCTGCCGTTAGCTGATTGATGGTCTGAATGGCCATACTGCGCAAGGTCGCGCGGTCGTATCCGTAAAACTCCTGTGCAGCCTTGTTGGCGTCGATGATCGCCCCGCTGGCCGGTTCAACCATCAGCATCGGTGCGCTGTGTTTTTGAAAGACTTGTTCGTAAGGCAAATAGTCCTGCGCCACAGCCGCAGGGCCTGAATACAGGAAAACCCACGCAAATATCGTAATTATTGACAGTGTTTTTTTGTCAAACATTCGATTGCACCGCATATTCACAAAGTAAAGCCCGATCTGATTAAATTTCCAGAAACAAAAGAGAGAAAATTACTAAGTCATGGTTGCAAGGGGCTGCTTTTGGCAGTCCCTCCGCCACATCTCGCAGGTTGCCGCCCTATTCCTGTCCAAGTGCCAGCCTATCGCTGGGGCGGAACCTGGAGGACGGAATGAACCGGCGCAGCTTTCTGATCGGATCTGGCTTACTGGCCGGAAGTGGCCTTGCCGCCGTCGCGCAAATCGCCGCAGATCCACTCGAAAAAGGTCTTCGATTGGCGCAGGCGAACCCGGGCAGGCCGGTTAATGCTTGGGGCCACACTTCCCCCTTTGCAGAAAAGCTGATCGCCGCCGCTGAAAGCCAGATCGGGGTTACCTTGATCTATGACCCGGCCTATGCCGGGCTCTCTTTTCCAAATGGAGATATTCCCCGGGAACGCGGAGTTTGCACCGATGTTGTCATCCGTGCCTATCGCGATGCGTTCGGTTACGATCTGCAGCAAGCCGTCAATGCCGACATGAAGGCACATTTTTCGGCCTACCCGAAAATCTGGGGCCTGAAGCGTCCGGACCGCAATATCGATCACCGCCGGGTGCCGAACCTGCAGGCCTTCTTCAAACGCAAGGGCGCAGAGCTGCCGGTCAGCGACCGGCCGGGCGATTATGTTCCCGGCGATCTCGTTTCGCAGATGCTGCCCGGAAACCTGCCCCATATCGCCATTGTCACCCAGCGGCTCTCGCCCGACGGCAAAAGGCCGATGGTGGTTCACAATATCGGTGCCGGGACACGGCTGGAAGACCGTCTGTTCGACTTTGAAATCACCGGTCGCTATCGATTCCAGCCTGCACACGCGGCCTGATTGCCTCCCTGGCTTTCCCGGTTCAGTAAAGTGGCAAGGTCCGGTGATGGGTTGGCCTGGCCGGATCGTGGAAATGGCTCATCGGCCCCTCGTCTTCGAAAAGCTTCGCCCAGCGCCTGAATTCGACCGGATCCAGTTCAACGCCCAGCCCCGGCCCTTCCGGCACCCGCACAACATCATTGGTCTGCCGGAACGGACCATCTCGGATTACGTCGCCGATCTGCCACCGGAACAGGGACTGCGAGGCTTCCGAAATCAGAGGGGTTGCCGCGGAAACATGCAGATAGGCCGCCGTCATGATGCCGAGATCGTTGGAATAACACCAAAAGCCCTTGCCCATCGCCTCACAGGCGGCAATGAATTTCAGGCTGCGTGAAATCCCGCCCAGCGCGGCGAAATTACAGACAAAATTGTCCGGCGCGCCGAGCGCGACCGCCCGTTTCAGATCCGGGACGTGGGTCGAGAACGGAATGATGCTGTGCTGGCGCAGCGCCGCCATTTCCTCAAATGTGGCAACCGGATCCTCGTAATTGCGGATGTTGAAGGGCTCCAGCTCGCGCAGCAGCCAGCGCGCTGTTGTCAGCGAATATTGCATGTTGCTGTCGAGCTTGATCTCGGCCTTCTCACCCAGCGCCTCGCGCAACAGTCTGACCGTTCTGATCTCCAGCTCCGGATCGCCCAGGATCAGTTTGCCCTCGAAAATGGACGAGCCGTGCTCCTCCCGCATCTTCAGGCAGTAGTCGCGGATAGCCTCCGCGCTCATTTCCCCGCCGGCGCCATTGTGCTCGGGGCGGAAGGAGAAATACTCGGAGAACTTGATGTCCTTGCGCACGGCGCCGCCCAGCAACTTGTAGAGCTGTTGCCCGAACACCTTGCCCTTGATGTCCCAGAGCGCCAATTCAACGGCCCCGAAAGCAACCGAAGCCGCTCCCTCCCCCGTATTCGCCGTGATTTGCCAGGGCGGCACGCAGCGGGCTTCACAATCGGCAAGGTCCAGCGGATCTGCCCCGATCAGCGCCGGAGCAATTTCAGCCTTGATCACCTCGCCGAAATGATACCAGGGCGCTTCACCAAGCCCGACGACGCCTTCGTCCGTCTCCACCTCGATGATCGACTTGGACGCGCCGGGATAAAGCCCGCCAGTCCACCAGAACGGCGCATCAAACGGCAGGTTGACGTGTGTGACACGGATGTTTGTGATCTTCATTTTGTCTTCCCGGCCTCAGTACCAGCGGTCTTCCATGGAGGCTTTCCGTCTCTCGACAAAATCGGCCAGCTGTTCCTTCAAACCGGCGTCGAGCGGTGGCGCTTCATAGGCGGCAAGCGTTTCCTTCCAGGCCCGGTTGGCGCGGGTGGCAGCGTCCACCGAACCGTTTTCCTCCCAGGTCTCGAACGGCGTGTTGTCGGCGCTGGCCGCGTCGAAAAACGCAGTCTCGTAATTGCGCATCGTATGTTCGCAGCCAAAGAAGTGATTGCCCGGGCCGACTTCGCGGAAGGCGTCCAGCGCCAGTGTGTTGTCGTCGATGACAACGCTGCCGAGATAGGTGTGCAGCGCACCGCAGAAATCCGCGTCCATCATGAATTTCTCGTAGGACATCGACAAGAGCCCATCGAGAAAACCAGCGGAATGCAGAATGAAATTGGCCCCGCAATGGATGGCCGAGAGCATCGACATGGTGCCTTCGTTCATGGCCTGGGCGTCCGGCAGTTTCGACGTGGTGAAGTTGCCGGCACAGCGCAGCGGCAAGCCGGCCCGGCGCGCCAGCTGACCGACAACAAGGGAGCCGGCCGCCGGTTCCGGCGTGCCGAAAGTCGGCGAGCCGGAGCGCAGGCTCATCGACGACAGGAAATTGCCATAGATCACCGGTGCGCCGGGGCGCACAAGTTGGGTCAGCGCACATCCTGCCAGCGTTTCCGCATGGGCCTGGGCGATCGCTCCGGCCGTTGTGACCGGCCCCATGGCTCCGCCCAGAATGAATGGCACCAGTACCGTTCCCTGATTGGCCGCTGCATAGGCGCGCAGGACGCTGGTCATCGTGCCGTCCCAGACCAGCGGCGAATTGACGTTCAGGTTGCCCATGATGACGCAGTTGCTTTCCAGGAACTCAGCGCCAAACACCATCCGGGCCATCTCGACGGAATCTTCGGCGCGCTCCTGCGCGGTCACCGAGCCCAGGAATGGCCGGTCTGACAGCGTGATATGGGCCATGACCATATCGAGGTGCCGCTTGTTTACCGGCACATCCACCGGTTCGCAGATCGTGCCGCCGGAGTGATGCAGCCAGGGCGAGGACTGGGCCAACTTGATGAAATTTCGGAAGTCCTCGATCGTGCCGTATCGGCGCCCCTCGTCGAGATCCATTACAAACGGGCTACCATAGGCGGGCGCGAAGACGACGTTGTCGCCACCGATCTCGACACTGTTGACCGGATTGCGGGCATGCTGGGTGAACCGGCTCGGTGCTGTTTTCAGAAGTTCCGGTATCAGCCCCTTCGGAAACCGGACGCGGACCCCGTCCAGCTCGGCACCTGCTGATTTCCAAAGTGCCAGACTTTCCGGGTCGTCCCGGAACTCGATGCCGATTTCCGCCAGCAGCGTTTCCGCAACTGCCTCGATCCGCTGAAGGCTCTCTTCGGAGAGGATGTCATGAGGTGGCAGCTGCCGGACGATATAGGGCCGGCCGACTGGTGCGACACTCACCGAACGCTTGGCCCGGCGACCGGCGCGCCCTCCGCTGCGCCCGCCCCGAACCGCTTCGTTTGCCCCCCGCCGATCGGCAGTCTCGGAAACAACGGCCATAACATCCTCCCAGTGCCATATCCTGGTTCGATGCTAGACGCGTCAAATTGCGTTGTGACGCTTGAAAATTGTCATGCTTGGCATAAAATTCTCTCATGGCAAACCTGCGCAGACTTCTACCCTCCTTTCGCGGCCTGGTCGCCTTTGAGGCTGCTGGCCGGCTCGGGTCCTTCACAAGGGCCGGCGAAGAACTTGGCATGACCCAGTCTGCCGTTTCCTATTCGATCAAGGCTCTGGAGGAGGAGATCGGCCAGCCGCTGTTTCAGCGCGGTCACCGGGAAGTCCGCCTGACACGAGCAGGTGACCGGCTTCATGCGGAAGTGACGCGCGGGCTTTATCTGCTGGCCGACGGCATTGGTGCGGTGCGGACCAAACCGGCGGACGATGTCGTCACAGTCTCGGTATCGACGGCCTTCGCAACCTTGTGGATCGCCCCCCGCCTGCAGCTCCTGCGCACGGACCTGGCGGATATCGAACTGCGGCTTCACACGGCCGATCGGGATCTCGATATTGTTGTAGAAGAGATTCCACTCGGTATTCGCGGTGGCCGCCCCAAGGACTGGCCCGGCTATGCCTGCGCCCGTTTCGAGACCGAGGAAATCATCGCGGTCGCCTCCCCGGCTTATCTGGAAAAACACGGCACTCCCGAGCAACCGCGCGATCTTCTCTCACACCACCTTGCCCATCTCGACGAACCTTATCGCTACGCAGCCACCTGGAAGGACTGGCTGCGGTCCGCCGGTGTTCCCGGCGCGGACAAGGTGCGTGGCTCGCGTGCGAACGAATATGTCGCCGTGGTGCAGATGGCACTGGATGGCGACGCCGTTGCTCTGGGCTGGCGCCATCTCGTGGAAGCCTTCATCGACAATGGCCGCCTCCGGAAAGTCACCGGCCACACGTTCCGGACCGGCAATGGCTATTACGTTGTCTGGCCGAAGGACAAGGATCTGGATGACAATGCAAGCGCCGTCCGAGACTGGATGCTGAGCCAGAACCTCACCGAAGACAACAGCAACAGTTTCAGGCATTTGAACGTGGTTCAGGACGGGTCATCGCCGTCACGATGACGGCACCCGAGCCGCCGCCCAGGCGCCCTTGTCGCGCAGATCGATAATCACTTCCCTCAGGAGATCGCGAACCGCAGCCTGGGCGCGCGGCACGGGACGCCCACCGCGCGACATCAGATGGGCGCCGCGCCAGAGACCCGGCGACGCAATATGGCTGACCTTCAACGCACCGGATGCCACTTCCTCTGCGACCGAATAAAGCGGCAGGATCGAAGGTCCAAAGCCTGCCGCGACCAGCCGTTTGATATTGTTGAAGGAATCGATTTCCATGGCGATTTTTGGCGCGAAACCGAGCCCCTGACAGGTCTGATCGATCAGCACCCTCAGTCCATGAGCGCCGCTCGGCAGGACCATCGGCTCTTCCTCAAGCTTTGCCAGATCAAGCGTCTCCGGCGGCGAACTGCCCGCCGGCCACACCACCACCAGTTCTTCTTCCAGGAGAAGATCGGACAGGATCTGCGGATCTCGCGAGCGGCTGTAGAGCACGGCAAGGTCAATCTTGCCCTCCGACAGCCATTCACCGATGACACCGCTCATCGCTTCGGTAATGTTGAGCGTGATCCGCGGATAGCGCTGACGGGCCGCCAGGATCAGCGGCAACGACACCATGGCGCTGATCGTGCCTGGAAACCCGAGACGTACAATTCCGGCCGGATCTCCGTCGAGGTTGCGAATGTCATCCTCTGTGCGCGCCAGATCGTCGAGGATGCGGCGCGCCCTTTCCACCAGAAGGTCGCCCGCCTCCGTCGGCCGGACGCCTGCACGCCCGCGTGTCAGCAATTGTGTACCAAGCTGTTCCTCCATGTTCTTCACATGGAGCGACAGCGCCGGCTGCGCCACATGCAGACGCTCCGCCGCCTTTGTCAGCGACCCCTGTTCGGCAATTTCGAGGAAATAGCGCAGCTGCCTGATATCCATCGCAATCTCTCAAATAGAAACTGCCTTCCATATAATTAATGTATACCAAAGATCCAAAACATATATTTGTTTAATGCTGATTGGCGGGCTTAACTGCGCTCACTCCGGTTCCAGCAAGAAGCCCAAAATGACCGCCCAACCAGACACCTATCAGGATATCCGAGACGGGATCCGGGCCCTTTGCGCCCAGTTTCCCGCCGAATATCACCGCAAGATCGACGAAGAACGCTCCTACCCAGAGGATTTCGTTTCCGCATTGACCCGAGAGGGCTGGATGGCCGCGCTGATCCCAGAAGCTTATGGCGGCGCCGGCCTCGGTCTGACAGAGGCGTCGGTGATCATGGAAGAGATCAATCGCGCAGGGGGCAACTCGGGCGCCTGCCACGGCCAGATGTACAACATGACAACCCTGGTCCGGCACGGTTCTGAGGAACAACGCCGGAAATACCTGCCGAAAATCGCGGCCGGCGAACTTAGGCTGCAGTCCATGGGGGTCACGGAACCGACCACCGGCACCGACACCACCCGGATCAAGACCACAGCGGTGAAAAAAGGCGACCGCTATGTCATCAACGGACAGAAGGTCTGGATCAGCCGGGTCCAGCATTCCGACCTGATGATCCTGCTGGCCCGCACGACACCCTTGAAGAATGTTCAGAAAAAGTCCGAAGGCCTGTCGATCTTTCTCGTCGACATCAAGGACGCCATGACTTCCGGCATGGAGGTTCGACCGATCCCGAACATGGTCAACCATGAGACCAACGAGCTCTTTTTCGACAATCTGGAGATCCCTGAGGAGAACCTGATCGGCGAGGAAGGCATGGGGTTCAAATACATCCTCACGGGCCTCAACGCCGAGCGCACGCTGATTGCCGCCGAATGCATCGGTGACGGCTACTGGTTCACCGACAAGGTGACGGATTATGTCCGCGATCGCGAAGTGTTCGGCCGTCCGATCGGCCAGAACCAGGGTGTTCAGTTCCCGATTGCCGAGGCCTTTATCGAGATCGAGGCGGCCAATCTGATGCGTTACAAGGCCTGTGCCCTCTATGACGATGGCGCCGCCTGCGGCACGGAAGCCAACATGGCCAAATACCTGGCCGCCAAGGCGAGCTGGGAAGCCGCCAATGCCTGCCTGCAATTTCATGGCGGCTTCGGATTTGCAGCCGAATATGATGTTGAACGCAAGTTCCGGGAGACCCGCCTTTACCAGGTGGCACCGATTTCGACCAATCTCATTCTGTCCTATGTCGCCGAGCACGTGCTCGGCCTGCCGAGGTCCTACTGATGGTGCTACCGCTTGAAGGCCTGAAGGTTGTTGCTGTCGAACAGGCAGTTGCCGCCCCCTTTGCCTCCTCCCGTCTTGCCGATGCCGGCGCTGAAGTCACCAAGATCGAGCGTCCGGAAGGCGATTTTGCCAGAGGCTACGATGATGTCGCCGCCGGCCAGTCGAGTTACTTCGTCTGGCTCAACCGGGGCAAGAACAGCGTCACCCTGGACCTTGCCTCGGATCGGGGCAAGAGCGTCCTGGGCGAGTTGATTGCCGATGCGGACGTCCTGATCCAGAATCTGAAACCCGGCGCCCTCGCCCGTCTCGGTTGCGATCCGGCGCAGCTCATCGAAACGCACCCCCGCCTGATCACCTGCTCCATCAGCGGCTTTGGCGAAACCGGACCGATGGCAGATCGCAAGGCCTATGACCTCCTGATCCAGGCCGAGACCGGCCTCTGCTCGATCACGGGCGGACCCAACGAACCCTCCCGGGTCGGCATTTCGGTGGTGGATATAGCCACGGGTGCGACCGCTTATGCCGCCATCCTGGAAGCCCTGATCCAGCGCGGTATCACAGGCAAGGGTGCTCAGATTTCCATTTCCATGTTTGACGTTCTTGCAGACTGGTTGACCGTACCCCTGCTCAATCATGAGGGCGGTCACACACCGAAGCGGATCGGCCTCGCGCATCCGTCGATCTCCCCTTACGGAGTCTTTTCCGCAAAAGACGGAACACCGATCCTGATTTCCATTCAGAGCGACCGGGAGTGGCGCGTGCTCTGCAGCGATTTCATGAGCCAGCCGGAGCTTGGCACCGACCCGCGCTTTGCCACCAATGTGGCCCGCGTTGCCAATCGTGCGGAGACAGACGGCGCTGTCGCAGATGCCTTTGCAACGCAGGATGCCGCGACCGCGATCGAACACCTCACCAAAGCTGGGATCGCGCTGGCGACCGTCAACGACATGGCGGGTCTCTCCGGCCATCCGCATCTGCGCCGGATGACCGTCGACAGCCCGGGAGGGCCTGTCTCCTTCCCCGCACCTGCAGCCATCTTCAAGGACGAACCGCGAACCTACGGCCCTGTTCCGGCCCTTAAACCGCTGGAGAGCTGACATGGATCTCGATATCGACCATCTGCGCCGCTGGATCGGGCAAGAGGACAGTGCCTCCGAGACCTTGAGCCCTGCACTTGTGCGCCAGTTCAATGCCACCTTCGACCGTTCATCCGGTGAAACGCCGGGAGATGCGGCACCGCTCCTGATCCACTTCTGTCTGGCCCAGCCTTCCGTCGCCACTGCGGAACTCGGACCGGACGGCCATGCCGCCCGCGGCGGTTTCCTGCCCCCGGTGCCGCTGCCCCGGCGCATGTGGGCCGGCGGCGCCTTCGCCTTTCACGGCGACATCCTGATCGGAGATGAGCTCACACGGCGCTCCACCGTCAAGGACGTGGTTCTGAAACAGGGGCGCACCGGTCCCTTGTGCTTTGTCACCGTTCAGCACGACGTCACGGCAAACGGCCGGCCGGTCCTGACCGAACGACAGGACATCGTTTTTCGCGAAGCGGCCTCTGTGCAGGAGACCACCACAAAGCCCGCCGTCGAAGCCGCAGCACAAGGTGACCAGTTCCGGCGGATTGCCCCGTCTGCCGCATATCTGTTTCGCTATTCCGCCATGACCTTCAACGGCCACCGCATCCACTATGACAAGGACTATGTGCGCGACGTGGAAGGCTATCCAGGTCTGATCGTGCATGGCCCCTTGCAGGCGACGCTGCTTTGCCAGTTTGCCGCCGACCTGAAAGGCAGCTGCCCGGCAGAGTTCAGCTTTCGCAGCATCGGCACTATCTTCGACACGGCTGATTTCACCGTCAATGCGGCGGACGCGGAAGACGGCAGCCTGCGGCTCTGGTCAGCGCAGGTCGGCGGCCCCGTGGCGATGGAGGCAACCGCGTCATGGTGACAATCCTTCAGGTGCCTCTTTTTGTGCCCGCAAACCGGCCGAACCGCTTTGCCAAGGCTGCCGCAAGCAAGGCAGATGCCGTCATTATTGACCTTGAAGACGCGGTTCCAGCATCAGAAAAGGACAGCGCCCGGGCCAATCTGACAAGGACGTTCACCGACAAACCGGTGATCGTCCGGGTCAACGCGGCCCAGACGCCGTTTTACGCCGCCGACATCGACACCCTGAAGTCACTTGAGATTGATGCGGTGATGCTGCCCAAGGCAGAAGACCCTGCAGATATCGACAAGCTCTGGACGTCTCTGGGTCGCAGGGTGCCGGTCATTGCCCTGATCGAAAGCGCCAGAGGGCTTGCCAATGCGCGCAAGATTGCCGCTCACGAAGGTGTTGTCCGGCTCGCCTTCGGTTCAATCGACTATTGCGCTGACCTCGGCTGCGCGCATCGCCGGGAGGTCCTGCTGCCTGTTCGTTCCGAGCTGGTGCTCGCTTCGAAACTTACCGGCATTGCCGCGCCGATCGACGGTGTCACCGCGGACCTGACCGACCCCACCATAGCTCATGAGGATGCTGCGCATGCCCGGGACCTCGGCATGACCGGCAAACTCTGCATTCATCCAAGGCAGGTCGCCGATATCCGCAGGGCGCTTGCACCAGGTGTTTCCGAGATCGCGTGGGCCCGCAGGGTTGTGAGCGCCGGAGATGGCGCCGTCGTCGTTGACGGAGCCATGGTCGACGAACCGGTCAGGATCAGGGCAAGGGCCATTTTGGCCACCGTTCCGGAGGATACCCGATGACCCTGCCACAGATCGTGCTGATACCCGGGCTTATGAATGATGCCGATCTCTGGCGTGACCAGGTTGCAGACCTTCGGGACATTGCCCAACCCCGCGTTGCCGACATCACCCACGGCACATCGCTGGCGGTGCTCGCCGAAATGGTTCTGGCAACCAGCGCCGACACCTTCGCCCTCGCCGGTTTCTCCCTCGGTGGCACCGTGGCCCTGGAGGTGATGCGGCGAGCCCCGGAACGGGTCACCCACCTGGCACTACTCGACACCACCATGCTGCCGGATACGCCGGAGCGCAGTCGGGAGCGCGAACAGCTCATCGCCCAGACCGCAAAGCCCGGGCGCTTTCACGGCTTCGGCCGCAGGCTAGCCCGCTCCTATCTGTCCCCAGACAATCAATCCAACATCGCCCTGATCGACCGCGTTCGCGCCATGACCAAGAGGCTCGGCCCTGAGGTCTTCATTCGCCAGTCCCGGATCGAGCGCCCGGACAGCCGTCCCTCGCTCGCCCGCATCACCTGCCCGACACTGGTACTGTGCGGCCGCCACGACGTCCTGACCCCACCCGACCTTCACAAGGATTTGGCAAACCGAATTCCGGGAGCCGACCTCTCCATACTGGAGGAGAGCGGCCATCTGACACCAATCGAGGAACCGGACGCCGTGAGCGCAAACCTGCGCGCGCTCTTGAGGCGCCGAACCCGGTCGCCCCTCAAAGTTGCCGCTGTGGAAACAAACACTTGAGCTCAAGCTCTGAATCAGTTTGCCAGCAACCTGAATCAATGCCTAAACCCGCTCCGGACCGAACACCGGCATCAGATCTGCGACAGCAGCACCCCGCCGAGAGCCGACGCCAGGAGCACCCAGATCAACCCGGCATGAAACCGCAGCAGCAACACGCCACACAGCGCCGCCAGGACGGGCACCCGCCAGTCCAGGCTGGCAAGGTCCGGCAGCCAGAGCGTCAGCCAGCCCCATTTTTCCGCCGTGACATCCGCAAAAAAGACATGCAGGGCGAACCAGACCGAGAGGTTCAGAATGACGCCGACCACGGCCGCGATGATTGCGCTGAGAGCCGATTTCAGCCTCGGCTGGGCCGAGATCCATTCCAGATAGGGAGCCCCGGCAAAGATCCAGAGGAAACACGGCACGAAGGTAGCCCAGAGCGCCACCACGCCGCCGGCAAAGCCGAGCGCCAGGCCGCCTTCATTGGCAGCGGCGAGAAAGCCGACAAACTGTGTCACCAGGATCAGCGGCCCCGGCGTTGTTTCAGCCAGACCCAGACCGTCCATCATCTCGCCGGCGCTCAGCCAGCCGTGAATGGTCACAACGTCCTGAGCCATATAGGCGAGCACCGCGTAGGCACCGCCAAAGGTGACCACAGCCAGCTTGGAGAAGAACCAGCCTAGCTCGCTCAGCACCGGTATCCCCGTTGCCCCCTCAAGCACGGCGAGCGGTCCAAGCCAGACGACAAGCCAGATAGCCACGGTCCGCAGTGTTCTGGAAATCGATACGCCAATTGGAGGGCTGCCGCCTGTGCCGAGATGCGCTGAGGAAAATACAGCGCCGTAGAACCCTGCAGCGAGGACGATCAGGGGAAAGGGCAACGCCAGAAAGAAAATGGCAATGAAAGCCAGACCCGCGATTACCCATTGCCGCTGTTCCGTCAAAGCCCGCTTCGAGAGCCGCAGGAGCGCTTCAAGCACCACGATGAGGACGGCGGCCTTGATGCCGAGAAACAGCTGACTGACCAGCGGCACGTTGCCATAAAGCGCGTAAACCGTTGCCAGGGCAAAGATCGCCAGGGCGCCGGGCACCACGAACAGGAGCCCGGCCAGCAAGCCGCCGGCCACACCCCGCAGCTTCCAGCCGCAATAGGTCGCCAGCTGCATGGCTTCCGGCCCCGGCAGAAGCATGCAGAAGCCGAGCGCGTTGACGTAGTTTTTCTCCGACAACCAGCCGGTCTCATCGACCAGCTTGCGGTGCATGAGGGCAATCTGCGCTGCCGGTCCTCCGAAAGACAGAAGGCCGATGCCGCCGAAAACGGAGATCAAACGTCCCCAGGACGTATCCTGCCCGTCTGAGGGCGCGGCGCCGGACATTTCCGGTGCCGTTTTTTGATGTGCAGTCACAACAGTCAGCCCTTCTTGCTCGGCGTCGGCCAGTCATGGCCTTCCTCTACCGCATCCCGGGCCCAACGGTAATAGGCATCATAAAGCGCCATGCCTGCCTCGAGCTGCTTGAGGTCATCCTTGTACATGCGCGACAGACCAAGGGAGGCCGCAAGAAGCCCGGCGGCCTCGGGCGCCAGGTCGTGCCGGTTGGTATCCGCACCGCGCACGATGGTCGCCAGACGCTGAAGCGGCTCCGTTGTCAGGCCGAACTCGCTCACCATTGTATCGAAACTGCAATAGTCTTCCCGGTGGCTCCAGAAGACGCCTTCAACATCAAACGGCGTGGCGTTGAAGCGTTCGGCCACACCGGCCACTTCCGACGGCGCAACAAAAAGAAACCTTGCCGACGGATCGACAAACCGCCTGATCAGCCAGGGACAGGCAATCCGGTCGACCTTCGGCCGGTGCCGTGTCACCCAGACGGTCTGCCCCTTTTCATTGCGCGCCGGCAGGCTTGCTGCGGGCACAAGCGGCAACCCGGCCTCCCGCCAGGCGGTCGCTCCGCCTTCCAGGATCTGAGCCTCGATCCCCTCGGCACGTAAAATCGCGGCGGCTCCCGCGCTGAGTTTCAGCCCTTTCCAGCAGACCACGACCACCTTCCGCCCGGCCAGGCGCGGCACCAGCGTTTCAATCTCGTTGAAGGGGTGCCGAACGGCTGAGGGAAGGAAGAAAGGGTCGTTGTCAAAGTCCTCGTCGATGCGCACATCGACAATCACCGGTGCGTCCGGCAGGCCTATCAATCTGTTCAGCTGAGAAACTGTAATCGTGTTTGGAGACGGCATGGCGCGTCCTCCCGTCAATTGAGGGTCTATGGACGCGAAACTTCAGCTGACGCCTCACGGGGTGTTCGCATGCCCCATGCGCAGATCAGTGCCAAATCGGGTCGGGAGTGTCAAGCACGGGCAGGCCGGAAATCGCCGTTCAGACCAGCCCGGCCCGGGCCCGGTTCAGGACCTCAGCGGATACCGTTCCGCTTCTTCGAAAACGTCGATCACCTTGGTTCCCGCCTTGATGATCGCACCATGCTCGGCGCCGCTCGGAATGTCATAGATAGCGCCGGGGCCCAGGGTCCGGGTCTCGCCGGCAATGGTGAACTCTATCTCGCCACTCAGAACAGTACCCCATTGCGCCAGATGGGAATGGGGCGGCAGGACCATGTCTTTGACAAAGTCGAAAAAGACGACGAGCCCGGCATCGGATTGCACCGCATACGACTTGACGACGTCCTCCGGAAAAGGAACGTCAAGTGCTGGAAACTTCTGAATGAATTCCGGAAACTGCATGCGATCATCCGCCCTGTTCGATGAAACAAGGCGAAGTCTGCACCGGCTTTTCTAACCGTTCAAGACATCCTTCACGGTGGTCGCCAGCTGCTTCAGCGTGAACGGCTTGGGCAGGAAGAAGAACTGCTCGCCTTCCGGCAGGTTTTCCTCAAACGCATCCTCGGCATAGCCCGACACGAAGATGATCTTCAGATCCGGGCGGGTCTTGCGCAGCTCGACCAGGAGGGTCGGTCCATCCATTTCCGGCATCACCACGTCGGAGACCACCAGGTCGACCTCACCATCGGTTTCTTCCATCACCTCCAGTGCTTCGTTGCCGGAGCCTGCCTCGTAGACGGTATAACCGCGTGAAGCGAGCGCACGCGCGGCAAACGCCCGCACGGCCTCTTCGTCCTCGACCAGCAGGATCGAAGCGGAACCGGTGAGATCGGCGACCTTCTCCGGTTCACTCTCCTTCGGCTCCGGCTTCTTCTCTTCCACCACTTGCGGGATATGCCGCGGCAGGAACAGCCGGAACGTCGTGCCGAGATCGACCTCGGAGGTGCAGAAGATGAACCCGCCGGTCTGCTTGACGATGCCATAGACGGTGGACAGACCAAGGCCGGTCCCCTTGCCGACTTCCTTGGTGGAAAAGAACGGATCAAAGATCTTTTCCATGATCTCCGGAGGCATACCGTGACCGGTGTCCTCGACCTCGACCAACGTGTATTCGCCCGGAGGCATGCCGCGGGTGTTCTCGAATTTCGTGCTCTCGGCCTCGGTGACATTGCGCGTGCGAATGGTCAGGCGGCCGCCATCGGACATGGCATCGCCCGCATTCACGGCCAGATTGACGATCACCTGCTCGAGCTGGTTGAGGTCGGCCATGACCGGCCACAAATCGCGGCCATGGATCACCTTCAGCTCCACCTTCTCGCCGAGCAAGCGGTCAAGCAGGATGGAGAGATCCGCGAGAACGTCGTTCAGTTCCAGCTGCTGCGGACGCAGCGTCTGGCGACGCGAGAAGGCCAGCAGCTGCCGCACCAGACCGGCGGCCCGGTTGGCGTTCTGCTTGATGTTCATGATGTCCTGGAAGGACGGGTCGGTCGGCCGGTGGCTGGCAAGCAGCAGGTCCGAGAATCCGATGATCGCGGTCAGGACGTTGTTGAAATCATGCGCAACGCCACCGGCCAGCTGACCGATGGCCTGCATCTTCTGACTCTGGGCGAATTGCGCTTCCAGCGCCCGTTGCTGCGTGGTTTCCAGGGCATAGACGATGGCTGCCTCGCCGTCGCCCTCGCCTTCCTGAACCGCGGAGACATAGAAGGTTGCCGAGCGCGGATCGTTGCCTTCCACAAGTGGAATGTCGACGGGGGCGATTTCACCGATTCCATTGGCTGCCGCTTGCAAGGATCTTGCGAGCTCCTCGCGGCCATTGTCGGCCACATAGGCTTCCAGCTTGGGCGACTCGTCATCCGTATCGACAGCTCCGAAGAGCTTCAGGAACGGCGCATTGGTCCTGAGCACCCGGCCTTCCTTGTCGAGCGAGGCAATCGCGATCGGCGTGTTGTTGAAGAAACGCGCAAAACGAACCTCGGCCGCCCTCAGCGCCTCGGACGCTTCTTCGCCCCTTGACCGGTTGAGCACCAGCGTCCGGCTGTCGCCTGGTTGCCCGTTCTCGCCGAAAGGCACCCGGTGCAACAGCCGCACAGGCAGGCCGCGACCGTTGCGGGTGACAAAGTCGAGATCGAAGGTTTCGCTCTTGACCTCGCCGGCCTGGCCCTTGAGAGACCGGATCAGCTCGGTTCCGTCACCGCGCACGATGCTGGAGAGATCAAGGTCACCGGCGTCGAACTGGGCCAGATCATACCCCAGCCAGTCGGCCAGTGTGGCGTTCAGATAGACGATCCGGCCTTCGGCATCGCAGGAAAAGAACCCGGCCGGCGCATGATCGAGGAAATTGATGACCCGCTGCAGCTCCTGGAAGGAGTTTTCCTGTTCGGCGCGGTCGCGGGTGATGTCGGCCAGCTGCCACACAGCCATGGGTTTGCCGCCGCCCCGCTCCTTGGACACCTGGAGCGGACGCACCGACACCCGGTACCAGCGCGCGGTGCCGTCCGCCCGTCCGAGCGGGAACGGCATGCGGATCTCTTCCTGGGCCCTGCGGCCGTCGCGCATGGCCTGGGACAGGCGGAAAATGGCATCGGCTGCATCCGGATCTGAAGAGAACACCCTCTCAACCACCCGAATGTCGGCAGCGGTTTCCGCGCCGGTCAGATCGGCGTAGGCCTTGTTGGCATAAACCAGCCGCCCGTCCAGATCGGTGATCAGGGCGCCGTCTTCAAGCGTGTCGACAAAAGCGGATGCAAGCGGATTGGATTCGCCCGGACGCGCGGACAGGCGCAGAAAGCCGATCGCGCCGGCAAAGAGGCAGAACACGCCGACCACGGCCAGAATGCCCAGAAGCGCAAGGATGAACGGCTGCGCAACTTCACGGTCCATCACCGCAAAGGCAGCAGCGGCGCCGACAAGCAGCAGCGCCAGGCCGATCAGCAGCCCTATATTGCCGGACCGCTCTGGGCGACTGATCATCGGCCCGCTCGGCGATCCGTCCATGTCCTTCATTCGTCCTGTCTCCCCGGCCCGATTCGCATCTGAAAGGGCCGTACATAAGCATTCTGTGCTTAATAGCGTATTTCAACTGATATGCGACCAAGTCCTGTTGAAATTCACCTGTTTGACTTGGGAGCTGTCATTGCGTGTTGCTTTGATGCCGTCAGTTTGCCCGCCACTTGGCGCGGTTGCGCATGCGGAAGACGAAGCCGATCACCTCGGCAACAGCCTTGTAATGCTCTTCCGGCACTTCCTGATCGATGTCGACGGTGGCATAGAGCGCACGGGCAAGCGGCGGGTTTTCAACCACCGGCACCTCATGCTCCTTGGCGATCTCACGCATTTTCAAGGCAACGGCGTCCGTTCCCTTCGCCAGGCAGAGCGGCGCGCCCATTCCCTCTTCATATTTGAGCGCAACAGCATAGTGGGTCGGGTTGGTGACAACCACGGTCGCAGCCGGCACCGCCGCCATCATGCGCTTGCGCGAGCGTTCCATCCGGAGTTGCCGGATCTTGCCCTTGACCTGCGGATCGCCTTCCGTCTGCTTGAATTCTTCCTTGACCTCACGCAGCGACATCTTCTGTTTGTTGAACCACTTGTTCTTCTGGTAGATGAAGTCGGCTGCGGCAACGACCGTCATGACGGCCAGGATAGCGGCAAGGCATTGCAGGATCAGCACCCGGGCTTCCTGCAGAATGACGCTGGTTTCCGCGAAGATGATGATGTCGGCCTCGTCCCGGTGCGGCCACATCACCGCGACCATGACTGCACCCACGATCACGATCTTCGCCATTCCCTTTGCGAAGTTGACCAGGCTGTCGACGGAAAACAGGCGCTTGAAGCCCGAGAGCGGTGAAATCTTGGAGAGCTTCGGCTTAATGGTTTCGCCGGTAAACAGCGGCTGGTGCTGCACGAGGTTGCCTGCAACCGCCATGAGAACCAGCGCCAGAAGAGGCAAGCCGGCGATCAAGGCAACCGACTGGCCCGTGTCGCGCCACAGGGCCTTCAGAGCATAACCGTCCACCGGGATCTGGTGGGCATGCTCCAGATAACCTTTCATCAGGTCGCCCAGCGCAGCGGCCGCTCCGGGCGCAAGCAGGGCAATCATCAGGGTCGCCCCGGCCAGCGTGAACCAGGTACTGACTTCCTGAGATTTCGGTACGTCCCCCTTGTCATGCGCTTCCTTCAAGCGCTTTTGCGTGGGGTCCTCAGTTTTCTCCGAATCGTCGGTATTGTCAGCCATTGCGCGGCATCACCCCACAATGAACTTGCCGATGGCCTGCTGAAAATGATCCAGATAGAACATCATCAGCGTGACAATCAGCACCATGAGAAGAAGGAACCCGATCGCGATGTTCACGGGCATGGCGATGAAGAAGATCTGCATTTGCGGCATCAGCTTGTTGAGCAGGCCGAGGCCGAAGTAAAACACCAGACCGACCACCAGAAACGGCGCGGACATGCGCACCGCGATGGTAAAGATATGCGCCACCGTATCCGCCGCGTTCTGGGAAAAATCACCAACGGGCGGCGGCTTTCCCGGCGGAAAAAGAGTGAAACTGTCATGCAGCGCAGCGATCACCAGATAGTGGGTGTCGGTCACGAAGATCAGCGTGATACCGAGGATTGACAGGAAGTTGCCGTAAAGCGCGCCCTGCTGGCCCTCGTTGGCGATATCCGTGCCGAGCGCGAAGGCCAGCCCCGACTGGTTGGCCATGATCACACCCGCGATCTGCAGGACGGACGTGATCATCTTTGCACAGAGGCCGATACCGAACCCGATGGCCATTTCCCCGAACAAGAGCATGGCGAGTCGTGGTGCATTCGATGTCAGGTCGGCCGGATAAAGTGATGCAGCAACCGGATAAAGCACCAGCGTCAGGGCCAGTGCGATCGTCAGCCGAAACCGCGTTGGAATAGTGCTCTCTCCGAGCCCCGGCAGCAGCATGATCATCGTGCCCAGTCGCGCGAACATCAGCATGAACGCGGCGGCAACATCGGGCAGGAAATCAAGCTGGATCGTCATGAGCGCACGCCTAACCGGTGGTCAGGATCAACTCGCTGATACGCCCCATGAAGGTCTGGAGCACGCTGCTCATGAAGGGCAGCATCACAAGGATTGTCGCAAAGATCGCCAGGATCTTGGGCACGAAGACCAGCGTCATTTCCTGAATCTGTGTCAGCGCCTGGAACAGGGCGATCACGATACCCACCAGAAGGCCGATCACCATGACCGGCCCCGCCACCAGGATCATGGTCCAGACGGCTTCGCGTGCCACATCGAGAACTTCAGCACCGGTCATGAAATGCGCCTTTCAGTTTGCCAATCAGATCGGCATTCTCATGATTTCCTCATAGGCGGAAATGACCCGGTCGCGCACCGCGACCATGGTTTCCAGGGCCACCTCGGTCTCGGCGATCGCCGTCACGACATCGACCACATCGGCCTTGCCTTCCACGAGGCCGACAGCCTTGTCGTCGGCAACACGTCCGGCCTCAACCACGTCCCCGACCGCTTCCTGCACCATCTTACCGAAATCGACAGCCTCTGGACGGGGCGCGGTGTCTTCCAGCGCCCGCGCCTGCTGCTGCAGCTTGGCCGCCATCTGGTAGGCATTGTTTGCAATCGACGCGGTCGACATGGCTTAGGCTCCTTGCAACTCGGCGGCTTACGCCCTCAGAATATCGATGGTCTTCTGAAGCATCTTGCGGGTTGAATCGATGACGTTCAGATTGGCTTCGTAGGACCGCTGCGCTTCGCGCATGTCGGTGGTCTCGATCAGCGTGTTCACGTTCGGCTGGCGCACATAGCCCTTCTCGTCCGCGGCCGGATGCCCCGGCATGTGCACGGATTTGAACGCGGACGTATCCTCGGCGATCTTGCCGAGCTCAACCTTGTTGGCCTCCAGCTCGCGATCGAAATGAGACTGGAAGGTCGGGATCTTGCGTCGGTAGGGCTCTTCCTCGGGTGTCCTGCCTGTCGAGTTGGCGTTGGCAATGTTCTCCGCGATGACTCGCATGCGCCCGTTTTGCGCTTTCAGTCCGCTTGCGGAGATGAACAGGGATTTGAGCAGGTCCATGGATCGGGTCCTTTTCTAGTCAGGCCACGTGTCAGACGCTTTTGGAAAGGGCTTTCCGGATCAATCCGAGTCCCTTGGTGTAAAGCGCTGTCACCGCCTGGTAGTCCATCTGGTTTTCGGTGATCTTCATCATCTGCTCTTCCAGATTGACGCTGTTTCCGCTCGGTGTGATTTCGAAAGTGTCGCGCTCTTCCGCCTTGACCTTGCCCTGGCCCGATATCGCCACTTCGATATGACCGGCCTTGGTGGTGGCCGTTGTCAGGCCGAAAGACTGACGACCGATATGCTCCTGGAAGGAATAGGCCTTCACTTCCCGGGCCTGGTAGCCAGGCGTATCAGCATGGGCAATGTTTTCCGCAAGCACGCCCTGCCGTGTCTGATGCCATTGCATCTTCGACTTCAGCGCCTGGAACAGCGGCAGATCGGTGACGGTCATGCGATTCACCATTCGTTAACCAACTCGGCAATGATTGCCGCTCAAATGGTTAATGAAAGGTTAACGCTCACACCGAGCCTCAGCACGCAAACCTTACAAAAACCAGTGGAAGGGACAACATTCCTTTGCATTTCGCAAAAAGAGCCATGGCCCCGACAGGCAAATTTTGCCTGCTTCTGTTAACTTTAAGGCCTAGTGAGATTCGCAGCGGCTCAGCAAGCAACCGGCAATCAGATTTCCATAAGGAGCGCGGCTCCGGCACTGAGAAAAGCAAGGCTACCGAGTGCGTTGGAGAGCCGGGCCGTCCGAAGCGAAGCATCAGGAATTACTGGGGATAAAGGCGTTCTTCCCCAATTGAGGCAAGAAGCCGGGGTAACCTGCAATCGAGTTCAATCCGCAGGCGGGGCGGCACGAGGGCAAAATGTACAACTGGATCGAAACCACATTCAATGTGAGCGGGGGCGTCACGCAGGCCATTGCCGTCATTCTGGCGCTTGCAGTCGTCTTGCTGCTGTTTGCGCTGTTCATTTTCATCCTCAAGCGCCTCATGGGCGGCCAGACCAGCCCGAACCGCAACCGGCAACCGCGCATCGCCGTCATGGACAGCGCCACGATTGATGCCAGACGGCGCCTTGTTCTGGTGCGACGCGACAATATCGAACATCTCATCCTGATCGGTGGGCCGAGCGATGTCGTTGTTGAGCAGAACATTCTGCGCAATGCCCCGCTCACACAACAGCGCCCCGGACAGACGGCCAGCCTTGGAAACCAGGCTCCGGTGAGAGCACCGGTCGCCCCTGGCCCCGACATTCCGGCACGACCGGACGATCTCGCCGCCCAGAACGAGCCCGTCCCCCCGCTTCTGGATCAGGCCCGCCCCCCGGCGCCGTCCGTTGCCGCGAGCCCTGCCCCCCCGCCTGCGCGCGCTGTCCCTGTGCCTCAGACGCGCGAGATGCCGTCTGCCAGCGCGGCGCGCCCGGCTTCTCCGGTCTCGGCCAAATCCGCTGAAACGTCGCCGCCGCCGCAAGCGACACCGCCCATTGCCAGCCCGGCGGCGCCTGAAACGCCGCTCGCAACTAGTTCCAGTGCAGGCAAGCGCCCGGACCGCGCAGCGGACCTCCTGAAAGCCGCCGCCCAGAACGGTTTCAGCCGAACCTTCGGCAAGGATAAAAAAGAGCCGACGAAAACGTCCGAGAACCTGGCCAGCCCGAGCAAAGGGGAAACAGCGGCGCTTGCCCAAGCGGCTGCCAGCCCTCTGGAGACACCCTCCGCTGCTTCAGGTTCGTCCGCCAGTTCGAAATTGAAATCCCTTGCAAGGCCCTTCAGTCCACGCGAACGGCCGTCTTATGGCGGGCATTCGATTTCCCCACCGGCCTCCGGTCCGGCGGCGCGTGCCAAAACAGCCTTGTTGAAACCAAGGGAAACCGCGAGCGCACAGGAAAAGGTCGAGCCGGTTATGAGCGCTGCAGGCGCACAGTCCGAAACCGAGACATCATCCACGGAAACCTCACAGGCAGCCGCGGTCGTCGCCGACAATATCCCAGACGCGCATGCGTCGACCGCCGGTGACGCAGACGCTCAGACCGCTCCCGCAGCTGCCGAAACCGCTTCTGAGATCAAAAAGGACGTTTCGGAGCAAGCCGAGGGCAACACAGGTACAGACCATCAGGACGAGGCCAATCAGGACAAGATTGACGTGGCATCCGGGACAGATGACAAAACCGCAAGCGATGCCTCGACACCAGACGCGAGTGGTCCTGAACAGTCGCCGGATATCACCCTCGACATGAACGACCTTCTGGAGGATCTGCCGCAAACCGGGACGCCGGCTGCTGAAGCCGCCAGTGAAGAGAAAGCGCCAGCCGGCTCCGATCAGACGCCAGCCGAGCAGGATACGCCGGCCACCCAGGATGCCTCGGTCAAACAGGACACGCCACACCAGGCGCCGACCAATACCGCACCCGCCATCCAGCACCGGCCAACCGAACAGAAAAAGCCGGCCGAACCGGTGAAGGCTGCCCCCCGGCCCACCGGAACCCTTGGAGACAGGAACCCGATCGAAGACGAAATGGCCAAGATCCTGGACGAACTGGGTGGGCCCTCGAATTGAGGACGAGTGCCCTTCTATATTGCTGCCGGCACTGGAAGGTGGGGACAGCCACACTTCTGGGAGCGCTCCTGCTCCTGACTGCCGGGCCTGCCTTGGCGCAGGAAATTTCCGTTGGTTTCGGAGACGATGCCAGCCTGACGGAACGAGCAGTCCAGCTCGTCATTCTCCTGACCGTTCTGTCCCTTGCCCCTTCGATCCTCATCATGGTGACAAGCTTCACGCGCATTGTGGTGGTGCTGTCGCTGCTTCGCTCCGCCATCGGGCTTCAGACGGCCCCCCCGAACATGGTGATGGTCAGCCTGGCCCTGTTCCTGTCAGCTTTCATCATGATGCCCACACTCCAGGCAGCCTACAATGAGGGCGTCCAGCCGCTTGTCGACGGCGACATCGAAATCGAGCAGGCCTATGAACGCGCTTCGGATCCGTTCCGCAGGTTCATGTTGTCCCAGGTGCGCGAAAAGGACCTCGCCCTGTTCCAGGAGCTCTCCGGCCAGGACGCGCCGGAAGGGCCCGAAGGCCTGGCGATGGCCACGCTCATTCCCGCTTTCATGATTTCGGAATTGCGCCGCGCCTTTGAAATCGGTTTTCTTTTATATCTGCCCTTTCTCATCATCGATCTGGTCATTGCCTCGGTGCTCATGTCCATGGGCATGATGATGTTGCCACCCGTGGTGATCTCGCTGCCGTTCAAGCTGATCTTCTTTGTTCTTGTCGACGGCTGGAACCTGGTGGCCGGTTCACTGGTGAAGAGTTTTGGCGGTGGCTGACGGGCGAGCAGCCCTGCCAAAAGTAGAAGAATATTAAGAAGAAACTGAAATATTGAACTTCCCAGAGGGGAGACGTCTCTCCCATTTTTAATAGCGGCAGGTCAGTGTTAAGAGATCAGCTTGAACAGCTCGCAAGGATAAAGGAACCCGAGGCGCGGTCGAAACTCATCCGAACGCTTGTCGGCGAGTATGCCCGTTCGGAGGAGCACGACCCGACCGAGACCGAACGGGAACTGTTTTCCAGGATCGTGCTCTCGGTCTTCGACCAGCTCGATCGGGCTGCCCGTTACGAACTGGTCGTGCGGCTGGCCAAAACGGACCGGATCATCCCGGACCTGGCCGACAGACTGGCACAGGAAGACTACGAGCTGTCGGAACCGGTGATCGAGTGTTCGCCCATGATCAGCCAGGATGCGCTCATGGCCCTGGCCAAGAACGGCGGCAACAACAAGCGTCTGTCCATGGCACACCGCGCCGACCTGAGCGAGGAAATCACCGACACATTGATCGCGCGCGCCAGCAGGAATGTCGTGCATGCGCTCCTCGACAATCTGGAAGCCCCCTTTTCCATCAAGGGCACACTGGCTCTCCTGATCTTTGCAAATACCGAAGCTGAAGTGCTCGCCGGGATCGCAAGACGCGCCATGAACGACGAAGAATTCATGGAAATGCAGATGGACATTCTGGAGACCAATTGTCCGCTGGTGCCTCCCCCACTCAAATCAGCCCTGGAAAGCGGAGACCTGATCCGTCTTGCCA
The DNA here is from genome assembly GCF_965233565.1 of Roseibium sp. Lineage (GTDB taxonomy): Bacteria > Pseudomonadota > Alphaproteobacteria > Rhizobiales > Stappiaceae > Roseibium. Next base: position 1,007,548 of record NZ_OZ247494.1, read on the forward strand.
GCACCATTGAGGGCGCTCAGCGCGACGGTGGTGTCGAACTGGACGGCATGCACTATTCGAGGCATGAGGCCAGCATACAGATTGCCAATGGCGAACTGTCATTCGACGCGATCCTGCGCACCCTGTTCGAACAGACCCGCCTGGATGCGGCAATCTGGCTGATCGGCCGCAAGATCAATCTTGCAGACGATGTGGTTGCCGACACCCTGAAATCCGATGCGGACGGCGCCATCATGCGTCTGATGTTGCAAACCGGCATCCATGAAAAGACCTATCGTGATTTTCTGAAAGCGCGCTGCGAATGGCTCGACCGCAGCACAAGGTCAATTCCCGAACTGGTCATGCGCTACAAGGCGGAACTGAAAAAGCCGCGCAGAACCGCAGCTCAGCCCGAGATGCAAAAGGTGGCGACCTAACTTATCCGGATTTCATGAACCGGGAAGGCTCAGCCGGCTGCATCCGCTGTCTGATCTGGACTGCGGTCTGGTGACATGTACTGCCTGCGATACTCCGCAAGGAAGGTTTCAAGGGAATCCGTATCTGCCAGCCTGTTGGCGACCTCAAGGAATTCAACTCCCTGCGCTTCGATAGGCCGGGTGACGACCTCGAAGGCGAAGGCCTCGGCGCTGTCGGCCATCTTGTTCATATACTTGTTCTGCAACCGCTCCAGGCTGAGCTGGTCACCGGCAAGTGAATAGGCAATCGCGGCCCGCAGAATGTCCCTGCGCTCGAGGTTGTCCAGCGGAATGTTGTCGGACCAGCGCGAGCCATGCATGGCCTCCAGCTGCTCACCGGCATCGCGCCAGCTTTCCGCCGCCCAGAACGTGTCGGCACGCAGCCGGTCGACGTCGGACCCGCGCATGTTGCGGACCAGTTCAAGGGCAAGGTCAGGCCGACCGCTCTCGGTCAATGCACGCGCTTCGACGATGTTGCGCTGACGCTCAAGGGTCGAAGGCAGGCTCGCCTGCCGCGTCCTGTTCAGAACGCGGAGCGCTTCTTCCGCCTTGCGGTCCATCAGGTAGATGGCAGCCAGGTCTGCCGCGATCTGCGCCCGTGCCGCGCCCTTCAACCGGTTGTCGACCTGGTGACGCAGCAGCTCCGTCGCCTGGTCCAGCAGATCGACCTCAACCAGCCTCTTGGCGAGCAGACGTACCATTTCGTCGCCCTGACGGCCAATCGGCGTCATCTCGCGGAAATCGTAGAACAGGGCCAGAGCCTTGACCGCCGGCATCTCTTCGGCCCTGCCATCCAGGAACAGGGCGTTGAAGAGGCCGTTCATCTCTTCCTGCAACAATCGCGTCGTGTCGGCATCCGGCTCGGCCTGCACGGCCGACTTCATCGCCTCGAACGCTTCCCGGTACTGCCCACGCTCCGCATAAAGCTGTGACAGGAAGCGCAGTGTCTTGAGTTCGATCTCGTCCCCGCGCCAGGACGTGGCCAGGCCAGCAAGCTGGTCGATGGCCTCGTCAATCGTCAGTTCTCCGTCCCTGTAGCGGATGCGCAAGGCACGATATTCTGCCTCCGCCGCCCGCGGGCGGTCGTCGGACCGGGTCACCAGGTCAAACACGGTCAGGGCTTCCTGCGACCGGCCAGAAGCATCGGCAACCCGTCCGCGCAGAATGTCGTAGCGCGCGGCCTGCGTCCGTGTGACTTCGGACGGTTCGATCTCTGCCAGAATGCCATTGGCGACGCCAAAATCATTGACCTCGACCATCGCCTGGGCAGCCGCCAGTTTGAACTCGGTCTGGATGGCAGTCGGATAGTTGCCCACGACGGCGCGGCCCCGCGGCATGGCGATGCGCGCAGAGGTCCAGTTGCCGAGCTTGACGTCGACGAGCGTTTGCCAGACAGCAGCGTCCGGGCTGTTTTTCAGATCCGGCCGGTTGAGATGCGAATAGGCCAGTTCAGGCCTGTCCGCCATTGTCTGGGCTGCGCCCATCATCAGGTTGAATGAGCTGTCCTCGGCAAGGGCCGGCTCTTCTTCCAGGGCAAGTTTCATCAGGCCGAGCGCCTCCTGGGCGAACTGGTGCGCCAGATAGAAGCGCGCCAGGGCAACAAGAGGTTTGCGGCGCCGGCCTTCCGGCGCACGGGAGAGCTTGTCCTGCAGCTCCAGCAAGCGAGAGCGGTACGCACCCGGTCCTTCGGTGCTGAGGGAAACGAACTCGACGTAGTTTCCATCATCCGGATCGACGATATTGTTCAGAGCGCCCGTGCCACCACGCAAATAGTTGTTGGAGAGAGCCAGCCCCCCCTCTTTCTCGATGATGACATCGTCGCCGAGGATCTTCATCTTGACGCCGTCGGACTTTGAAACCACGGCGATGCCCTGGGCTGAGCTGAGCGCTTCCAGATCGACAAAATTCTGTGGTTTCAACAGCCCGCGCGGGGGACCAAACCCCGTGACCAGAGAAATCGAGTCGCCGACAAACGGATCGGTCACCTGGCGGATGTTTTGCGGGTCCTGGTACAGCACACGGAGCACAGAGCCCCCGTCCCCCCGCACATTCCGCTCAAGCTGCAAGGGCCGCGAAGGTTCCAGGATTAGATCGCCGATCACCAGCGACCAGGCATTGCCGTCCACGCCGACAGTTGCCAGAACCGGGTCATTCATGTCCAGACGCAGGATCTGGTAGTCGTCAAACTGTTTGACTTCGATGGTCTCAGCCGTTTCGGCGAGCGCTGACACCATGCCGCGTGTGTCGATGGTGGCATCGGTGTCGAACACCAGCCAGATGCTGTCATTGCGGCGGAAGACGGCACTGGAGACAGGTTCGGAAAACGGAAACACCACCCGCACCGTGTTGCCGATGCGCCGGGCTTCGGCCGATACGAAGTTGCGCACTTCCTGCGCAAAACTTGCCGGTGGTGTTTCGGGAGAGGCCGCAGGTTGGTTGAGATCACGGCCGCCATTGGCGCGCCAGGCCTCCTGGGCCGGGGCCGGCTGGTCCGGCAGCTGAATACCCGCCGGCACATCGCTGCCGCCGAGCGTGGGGTTGTTCTGGATCTGAACCGGCGCCGCCCTGTATGGCGCATTGGGCTGTTGTCCGCGATTGATCGCCTCGGCAGGCTGCAGGGTCGGGATGCCGTTGTTTTCCGGCACAGCCTCCGCCTGTGGCTCTTCGATCTGCTGCTGTGACAGGTCCAGCATCGGCGCCTGCCGTTCAAAATCTTCCTGTGGCATCGGTTCCGAAAGCGGCAAAGCGCCCGGATCGACCTGCGCGACCTGCACCGCACCCTGCGGCAGCACAGGCCCACTGTCGCTCTCGGCTTCTCCCGAAACGGCTGCCGGTGAAATAGCGGCCGTGGTCAAGGCATCGTCAGCTGCTTCTTCCGACCGGGGCAGCGCCTGGGCGGCAGCAAGCTCCGGGGCAGGAAGCGTTTCGACCGCCGGGGCGGTCGTCGGGTCAACAGGTTCTGCAGCAGCGATGTCCGTTTCAGCGGAAACTCCAGAGCCTCCGTCGTCGCCATCCTGTGGAGGCCCTTCTGCGGTCACAACCGGCTTGGTTCTGGGCACCATTGCGGTTTGCGCCGGTTCCGCGGTCGCCCGCCCGGCTTCCGGCGACGGTTCGCCTGTCACCGCAGCGGACTGGTCGGGCGCCTGTTCACCCTGTGCGGGGGGCGCTGGCGCTCTCGCACCGTCGGCACCGGCCGGATCGCCGATGGGGATGACTGTATAGGCCGGCGATTCATCGGCCCGCGATTCTTTCAGGACACCGCCACTGGCTGTTGTGGTTGCGCCCGCCGGCGGCAGACCGCGTGGATTTTTCACCTCGCGCGTGTCGCGCAGACCCGGCGCTGTGATCATGTCCTTGCGGTTCTCGTTGTCCGCAACAGACAATTCCTTGTTGATCAGCGCGTTGGCCGGATCATTGGCTTCCATGTTTTCCGGAGTGACATCGATCACATAGGTCTGCTCTTCCCGGAAAGCGCGGATATCCACGGAAGGCTCGACGCGCATCAGAAACTTCAGTTTGCCCTGATCCAGGAAGGAGGTTGCGTCAATGACACCTTGGGGCAGGTGCGCACGCAAATGGGCAATGTCGAGCTGGGCCGGGTGATTGAACGTCACCTTGATGATGTCGTTTTCCCGCACGAATGCCGTGTCGAACTTGATCGACCAGTCGAACACCAGCCGGGTAAAGGTCGGGTGCTCACCCACATGAAGCGTGACTTCCGGTCCTTCCTGGGCCTTTAGGCGTGCCTGCTCCAGGGCCCGCACCTTGCGCATGGCCTCTTCGGCGCGCTTGGCCAGGTCGCGAACGACATCATCCGGCAAGCCAGGCGGCAGGCCCTGCCAGGTCATTGGCAGGATGTCGACAAAAAGCTTCTCACCCGCCTCAAGCGTATTGATCTGATACTGACTTTTAAGCGCAAACCGGATCGCACTGCCATCCGGGTCGCGGCGGGCGATGGTGACATAGTCGCCAAGATCCAGCGGCACGTCGTCTACATTGATGTCGATCGGCTCTTCAAACGAGATCCGCAGGACGCCGCCGGTAATCACGGCATCATAGATCGGCAGGAGCGTCCGGTCCTTGAAGGTCAGCACGATACGGCCGAAGCCTTCTTCCTGCGAGACATTGAGTTCAACGGGCTCGAGAGGCTGGGCCTGCACCGGCCGAACGGCCATCATGAGCATCAGGACAAACCAGAAGCCGGCCATCAGATACAGCCAACGCGGCGTACCGCCGGCAACGGCAGTACGGTAGCTGTTTTCTGATGTCAGGAACGGTCCTGGCAAAATGGTAAATCCTCGGATGACGCCAACACTCTATTTTAGGTCTGGTCTTGTTAACGCGCCCTTACGCGTTCCGCGCAAATACAGCCTTTTCAGGTCAGTTTGAGGGGATCTTCGGCAAGGTATCCTGCGCCGGCGCCTGTGCCCGCACCGGCTGAGCCGGCTGGACGGGCTCGGAAGCGTTACTGGCGATTGCAACCGTCAGCCTCTCTGCGGCTTCCGGATGCATTTTGGCCAGAATGTCCGCCATCTTCCGGGGCTTCATCTGACGCACGACCTTCATCAGGATCGGCAGGCTCAACCGGTCGAAAATCCGCGCCGCATCCTTTGGTTTCATGTTTTCATACATGGTCACCAGGCCGGCAATCTCGTTTTCTTCCTGCTTCTTTTTCTCTTCGACGGCAGCCTCGATCCGCTCTTCCAGTTTCTTCAGCTCGTCGACACGTTTCTGAATGCGCTCTTCGGTGGCCTTCAGCAGCTTTTCACGCAGGTCCAGCTGCCCTTCCTGCTGCTGCAGGGACTCCCGCCGTCTACCGAGGCTTTCCAGCACAGCACGTTCGGCAGCCGACCCGCCGATTTCGAGACTGTCCGGCAGAACGGGCTGGTCCGGGAGCTCCCCTGGCGGCGGCGGCGGTGCCATAGCGGCGCCCTCGCCTTGCCCATCGGCCATTTCCGGCATGTCCATGGTCTGCTGATCACCACCCGCCGGCGTTTCCTGCGCGACTGCCCCATTGATGGAAATCTCGCCGCTTTCCGGCCCGAGCGTCAGGCCAAGCAGCTTCAGGGCGAGCAATGCGCTCGCCGAAACTCCCAATAATGGCAGCAGTCTCAAGTTCATGCAGCAGCACCATTGCGTTTACGGAACTGTTCCAGCCGTGCGGTCGCTTCCGCAGCAGCACTGCGGATATCAGAGGCCCGGCTGCTCCGACGCGGTTCCGGTTCCGCCGCTGGCACCGGTGCAAAATCCTCCGCCACGGGCGCATGGTATTGCGGTTCCAGCGAGGGCTGAGGTGCATAGCCATGCTGCCGGGGCGCGGGCTCGCGTTGCGGCGACGCCATCCGGGCTGCGTCGGCAATCTGGGATATTTTGGTAAAGACTTTCTCACCTTCGCCCAGTTGGCCAGCAAGGGTATGAGACATGGTTTCCGCTTGCTTAAGGCGATGCCCCAAAGTTTTATCAGCTTCCGCTGCCGTGGTCTTGAGACCCAGGATCGCCCGTTCGGCAATCTCCGTTGCTGTCATCAGTTCAGAGATGGTCGCGCGAAGCACTTCTTCGTCCGCCCGCAGCCGCTGAAGACGGCGGTTCAGCGTCCAGCAGTAACCGATGGTGATCACCAGCAGGACAGCAACCAGACCTTCAATAATCATCCCGAGTGGCAAAGTGCTCATTGGTCCCCCATTTCGCTCTGCATGGCGCGCTCGAAAGCCGCCAGTGTCATTTTGGGCTTGCGCAAATTCTTTGCGACGCGGATGGCAATCGTGTCGTCCACCTTGCCGAGCGTTCCCTCGGTCAATGGGACATTGCCGCATTTGATCATCACCGGATCGCTCGGCTCCTTGTCGAAGACAAGCGTCTGACCAATGTCGAGACTGAGCACCCGCCCGAGCGGCAGGTAGGTCTCGTAAAGCACGGCATCGATATCAACCTCGGCTGCGTGGATTTCCGTTGCCAGGTGCCCTTCCCAGATCGGATCGCGGCCAAATTTCTCGCCCATGAACATCTGCAGGAGCAGATCGCGGATCGGCTCCAGAGTGGCATAGGGCATCATGATCTCGACCGAGCCGCCACGGTCTTCCATGTCGATGCGAAGCTCGACAAGAATGGCGGCGTTGGCCGGTCGGGAAATCGCGGCAAAGCGCGGGTTGGTTTCCAGGCGCTCCAGGTTGAAATGCACCGGCGACAGTGGCGCGAAGGCCTGCTCGGCATCCTGAAGGATCAGCGCCACCATCTGCTGCACCAGACCGGTCTCGATGGTCGTATAGGGCCGGCCTTCAACACGCACCGCCGACGTGCCTCGTCCGCCGCCAAGCAGAACGTCGATGATGGAATAGATCAGGCTCGATTCAACCGTGATCAGGCCGAATCCGTCCCACTCCTCCGCCTTGAACACGCCCAGAATGGCCGGCAGCGGGATGGAGTTGAGATAATCGCCGAAACGCACGGAACTGATGGAGTCCAGTGACACTTCCACGTTGTCGGAAGTGAAATTGCGCAAGGAGGTCGTCGTCAGCCGCACCAGGCGGTCGAAGACGATTTCCAGCATCGGCAGGCGCTCATAGGAGACCATTGCCGAGTTGATAAGGGCCCGGATGCCGCTCTGGTCGCCGGCGATCGTGTCTTCAATGTTGAAGCCGAGGAGGTTGTCGATCTCCTCCTGGTTCAGGACACGGTCAGCGCCCCGCGTGGCATTTTCCAGATCCGGCTCACTGTCGTCGATCATGGCCGCCCACTGGGCTGCCATATCGTCAGAGTTCCCGGCGCCCTGCTCCTCTAGAGCAGCACCCCAGGCCGCAGCGAGATCTTCATCATCGTCCCCGCCGGCGCCCTGCTCGGCAAGAGCCGCGCCCCACGCATCCGCCATGTCCTCTTCGGACAGATCGTCATCGTCGTCGATGTCAGCCATTCAACGTCTCACTGAACAAGGATTTCCTTGAACAGCACCCCTTCAACCTTTGCCGGATAGACCGACAGATTGATCCGCCGAAGCAATTCTTCCTTCAAGCGGAACAGACCAGCAGACCCTTCCAGGTCCGCAGGGCGCAATTCGCGGAGGTAGATCTGGAATGCATCCAGAATCCGCGGCAGATACGGCTGGATCTGCTCGATCATTGCACGATTCTCGACTTCCAGCGCGATCCTCACCTTCAGGTAGGTGGTGCGCCCGTCCGTCGCCAAATTGACCGTCATTTCCGGCAGGTCGTAAAAGACCACCGGTTTTTGAACCACCTGAGGCTGGTCCGGGTCTCCCGGCATGGGCGCCGGCATGCTGTCGCCCATCATGAAGAAGTAATAGCCCGCGCCACCTGCAGCGAGCAGCAGAACCAGGCCAATGCCGCCAAAGAGGAACAGCTTTTTCTTGCCGCCCCCGGCGGCACCTTCCGCACCATCATCGCCGTCGTCGTCGGCTGCGGCGTTTTCGTCAGTCATTCCGCACTCCGCTTACAGCCTGGCGCTCGCGCGCGCTCTATTTATTACTAAAGAGTTAATGGTTAACGATTGGTTACCAATCCATTCACGCGAGTCACCGGGCAAAAATTGCCAAGTGGTTAACTTCTGCCGGAATCTCTTGCCGCACGCACCTGCCCCGTTGGTCTTTTACCCAGATTTCCCAAGGATTTAAAAACTGGCACGCCTCGTGCATTAACCTTAACGAGCCCGAAGGTCTGGGGAGATCCGGCGGCTCATCGGGGAGCATGAAGGGAACCGTTCACGATGGAGAACGCACAGCTAGTCGGCTTGTCACGGCAAACGGCCTTACGGAATCAACTGAACGTGGTCGCCAACAACATGGCGAACATTAACACATCGGGCTTCAAGACGCAGAACCTGCTGTTTGAAGAGTATCTGATGCCGGTGGCCGAAGCGACCGAATTTCAGACGCAGGACGAAACCCTTTCCTACGTCCATGACTACAAGACGCATACGGATTTCGCCAATGGCAGCTTCAAGCTGACCGGCAACGACCTCGACATGGCGCTCGAGGGAGACGGCTTCTTCGTCATCCAGATGGAGGACGGAACGGAAGCCTATACGCGCAACGGTGCCTTCCACCTGGATTCGACGGGACAGCTGGTCACCTCCGAAGGTCGCCCGGTCCTGACATCGGCAGGCGCCCTCACCTTCACACGCGAAGATGGGCTGATCGAGATTGCCGAAGACGGCACGATCTCAACAGAGCTCGGCGTCCGCGGCCAGGTCCGGGTCGTGGCCTTTGAAGACAATCAGGCACTGCAGAAACTGAGCGAAACCCTTTACCAAGGCGAAAACGCGGGTGTGCCCGACCGGTTTCGTGTGGTGCAGGGCGCTCTGGAGCAATCGAATGTCGATGGCATCTACGAGGTGACCCGTCTGATTGAAATCACCCGTGCCTATGAATCGGTTTCCAAGTTCCTGAAGGACGCGGACGAACTGCGTCAGCAGGCCATTTCGACGCTTGGCAGATTCCAGGCCTAACCGGCAGGAGGGAAGACGAACATGAAAGCACTCCACATTGCCGCAACGGGCATGAAGGCCCAGGAACTGAACGTCGAAGTCATTTCCAACAATGTCGCCAATATGCGCACGACGGGGTTCAAGAAGCAGCGCGCCGATTTTCAGGACCTGCTCTATCAGAACCTGCGCCGCATGGGCACGGAGACCTCCGATGCCGGCACCATCGTCCCGACCGGCATTCAGATCGGCTCCGGTGTGAAACTGGCCTCGACCACGCGCATCATGTCCCAGGGGTCCCTGGAACAGACCGGCAAGGACCTCGATGTCGCCGTCCGCGGTGAAGGTTTCTTCCAGATCGACCTGCCGGACGGCACCACGGGCTATACCCGCGACGGATCGTTTGAGCGCGACGCCGACGGGCAGCTCGTCACCGTTGACGGCTACACAGTCAACCCCGGCATCACGATCCCCGAGACGACCCAGGACATCACGATTTCCAACACGGGCGTGGTGCAGGGGGTCGACCAGACCGGCACCACGGTTCAGCTCGGCCAGATCCAGCTGGCCCGCTTCGTCAACAAGGCCGGCCTTGAAGCCATCGGTGACAACCTGTTTCTGGAAACCGACGCCAGTGGCCAGGCCGAAACCGGAAATCCCGGTGACAACGGCTTTGGCAGCACGCAGCAATACTTCCTTGAAATGGCCAATGTGGATGCGGTGACGGAAATCGCCGACCTGATCTCGGCCCAGCGCGCCTATGAGATGAACTCAAAGATCATCCAGGCTGCCGACGAGATGTATTCCACAACGACCAACCTGCGCTAACCGGGAGGGCTTGAAATGATAAGACGCCTTGCCAGATGCGTACTCGGCCTGCTGCTGGTGCCACTTGGCCTGTCCCTGGCCCTGGCGGACGAACGCCCGGTGCTTCGCTCGCAGGTCATGACCCTGTCGGACATCGTCACAGTGGGTGATTTCTATTCCAATGCAGGGCTCTTGTCGCAAAAGCCCCTGTTCCGGTCTCCGGATATGGGCACTTCCGGCAATGTCCCGGCCACCCTCGTGGCCGAGCGCGCGCGGGCGGCTGGCCTTGAAACCGCAGGAACCGACGGTCTCAGAACGGTGGTCGTCTATCGTGGCGCCACCAAGTTGAACAGGGATCAGCTGGCCGGTCTCGTACGCACGGCACTTTCCGAGCGCAATGCCGGACTGGATGCCGACAATCTTGAAATCCGGCTCCTGCAGGCTCCGGACCAGGTCCTGGCAGATCCAAAGGTTCATGACCCGATCCGGGTCGACCGGGTCGAATGGTCCGCAGGCAATGGACATTTCACCCTTCATGCCTCCGTTGCCGTGGAATTCGGCACTGAACGGCTGATCCTGTCGGGCGTCGCCACCGAAATGATCGAAATTGCCGCCCTGATGCAGCCGGTCCGCCGGGGTGACATTCTGAAAGAAGGTGATGTCGACAGGCTCCGCCTGCCCCGCAACAAGGTCCCGGCCGGTGCGGTCAGGGACGCAAGCGAGATTGTCGGCAAGCAGGCCCGGACCAACATCCGCGCCAACGCGCCGCTGTCGCACAGGGACTTCCAGCGCCCCGTCCTGATCAGGCGCGGCGAAAAAATCACGGTCACCTTCGAAATGCCGGGAATGAAACTGACCTCCCGGGCCCAGGCCATGGATGACGGCGCCAAGGGCGACGTGATCGATGTCATGAACCTTCAGTCCCGGCGGATCGTGCCGGCGATTGTTATCTCCCGCGGCCAAGTACGCGTTCATGCCGCCAACCCTGTTATCGCAAGCTTGAACAGCGAGACCGATTAATGTTGAGCACATTCCCCAGACAGCTTCTGGCGAGCATCGCGCTTTCCGCCCTCGCCGCCGGTTGCGGCACCGCAGACAAGCTGGCCAATGTCGGCCAGCAACCGACCCTGAATGCCATCCAGGATCCGACCACGACACCGGGCTACCGGCCGGTGCAAATGCCCATGCCCGACCCGGTGCAGGCGCATTACAATCCCAACTCCCTTTGGCAATCGGGCAGCCGGGCTTTCTTCAAGGACCAGCGGGCCAGCCAGGTCGGCGATATTCTGACCGTGGTTGTCACGATCAATGACGAGGCGGAGTTCGAGAACGACACAGCCCGCAGCCGGACGGAAACCAGCGGCGCAGGCGTCGGCGGCGCCGTCGGCACCGCCATTGACACGATCTTCATGCCGGCCGGAGCAGCCGCCAGCGACTTGGCCAATGTCAACAGCAACTCCAACTTCACCGGTTCGGGCAGTGTCGAGCGCGAGGAAACCCTGCAGACGACCGTGGCGGCGGTGGTTACTCAGGTCCTGCCCAACGGCAATATGGTCATCGAGGGACGCCAGGAAGTCCGTGTGAATTTCGAAGTGCGTGAGTTGATCGTCGCCGGCATCGTGCGGCCAGAGGACATCACCTCCAACAACCGCATCGCCAGCGAGCAGATCGCCGAAGCGCGCATCGGATATGGTGGCCGCGGTCAGATCACCGATGTCCAACAGCCGCGGGTCGGCAACCAGGTCCTGGATATCCTGCTGCCGTTCTAGTCTCCCCCACATACGGTCCCCCGGCCAAACTCCGGCAACGTGTTCTAGAAGCGTTGCCGGGCTTGGCTGACGACGGGCACGGCATCTCGCTCCCCGAGTGCCGTGCCCGTTCTCAATTCAGGTCAGGCGAACGGCTGGCCAGGGCACCAAGTGGCACGCCACATATTGTAGGCAGCCGGGACCGGGAACCCCGGATTTCAAGCGCTCCTGGACCGTGCTATCAGCCACCGATCCGGAGCAAGCCTCCCGGGTCTTTGCCAGCCGCTTCGCAATTCGTGTAAGATGCGCCCACTCTGTGCGTATTTCCATTTGGGTGGCAATGGCCGAACGGCACGTTTTCAGCCGGACACTATAAAAACAATATCTGCATGCTGTTGGCACCCGCCTGTTTTTAAGGAGGTTGCTCATATGCCTTTGTTTAAACGTCGCAATATTGCGCCCTATGCTGCGTTGTTTTCCGTTCTTTGCGCCATTGCGGTGACAAAGCCCTCCCACGCACAGGATGCAGGCCTGCATAACAGTACAAAAGTGTTTTCAGCGCCTGCCGATCTGACCTGGAAACACTGGGACGATCCGGATGAACTCGAGCGGACGTGGAAGGCAGCTATCGTGCGTGTGCCTGCCGGGCCGGGCCGGTCCACACGAGCGACAACCGAAGATCTGGAACGGCAGACCGCTGCGACAGGCCAAAAGCTTCCGACCGTCATCTATCTGCACGGCTGCAGCGGCATCTGGTCCGGCACCCACCAGCGCATCAGGTTCCTTGCCGAAAACGGCTTTCTCGTGATTGCCCCTGCCAGTCTGGCACGGGACGTCTATCCCCGGTCCTGCAACGTGGAAACGCGTGAAGGTGGACTGTTTCGGGGAACGGTGGTGCTCAGGAAGAACGATGCCGGATACGCCATTGAAAAAGCCAGGCAGCTTTCGAGCGTCGATGCCGACAATATTGTCCTGATGGGTTTCAGCGAGGGCGCCCTGACGACCGTGTTGTTTGAGCCCCAGAACGAACGCCAGTTTGTGAGGGCAAGAGTTGCGGAAGGCTGGACCTGTCACGCAGGCTGGCTGGAATACAAGGGCGTGCGTGCACGTGAAGGCGAACCGGTTCTGACGCTCGTTGGGGAGAATGATCCCTGGTACCAGGATCAGTGGACCAAAGGCGACTGCACGCCATTTCTGGACCCCGAAAACGGGAGCAGATCCATCGTCTATCGAGACGAAAAGTTGAAACACAGGCACGGCTTGCTGGATGTCGAGCCTGTCCGGGAAGATGTTCTGGGCTTCCTGAAGGAACACGTGGATTTCTGAAGCTCCGAATTGTCTATGGTCGGGCCTGGTCGGTGCCGGGCCTTCCACAGCTGCTGTGGCGGATCGCGGGTCGGCAACACTTTACCTTGACAAAAGTGACGGGTCAGGCAGCCTGATCCGTCACACGGTTGTAACGGCAGCGGTGCAAAACCCGCTGCCGGCCGTCCGGCCGAACAGGAGCTATCTCATGCCTATCAAAAACGATTTTTCCCTTTCCAGGCGCAGCCTGCTCATGGGCGCCGCGGCCACCGGTTTCGCCACTGCGCTGCATCCCTATTCGGCGCTTGCCAAGGATGGCACGGCCCACATCCGGTTGATGGAAACCACCGACCTGCACGTCCATGTGTTCCCGTATGACTATTATGGCGACCGGCCGGTCGACACGGCCGGCCTGGCCCGTACCGCGACGCTGATCCGCCAGATTCGCGAAGAAGCCACCAATTCCGTCCTGGTCGACAATGGCGACTTTCTGCAGGGCAACCCGATGGGGGACTTCGTCGCCTATGAGCGTGGCATGCGCGAAGGTGACGTTCATCCGGTCATCAAGGGCATGAATGTCCTCGATTTCGACGCCGCTGCGCTCGGCAACCACGAATTCAACTACGGCCTCGACTTCATGATGAAGGTGCTGTCGGGCGCCAATTTCCCGTTCGTTTGCGCCAATCTTGTAAAGGGCACGACGCTCGCCTCCAATGCACGCGACGACACCCTGTTTCTGAAGCCCTACGTGATCGTCGAAAAGGAGATCACCGACGGCGCCGGTAACAAGGCCCCGATCAAGATCGGCTTTATCGGCTTCGTCCCGCCCCAGATCATGAACTGGGACCGCCGCCACCTGGAAGGCAGCGCCAACGCGCGGGACATCGTTGCATCGGCAAGAGCCTTCGTGCCGGAAATGCGGGAACAGGGCTGCGATCTTGTCATCGCCCTCTCCCACTCTGGTATCGATGCCAATGATTATGCCGAAGGCATGGAAAACGCATCGCTGCATCTGGCGGCCATCGACGGCATCGATGCGGTATTTACCGGCCACCATCACCTTGTGTTCCCCGGCCCGCAATATGAAGGCCTGCCGGGCGTGGATGCCGAAAAAGGCACGCTCTTCGGCAAGCCGGCCGCCATGGGCGGGTTCTGGGGCTCGCATCTGGGTGTCATCGACCTGATGATCGAGCGGGACGGCAATGGCTGGCGGGTCGCCAACTTCATGACCGAAGCCCGGCCGATCTTTGAAAAGGAAGGCCGCAAGGTCACACCGCTCGTCGAGAGCCAGCAGGACGTTCTGGACGCGGTCAAGGAGGATCACGAGGCAACGCTGGCCTATGTCCGCCGCCCGGTCGGCAAGACCTCCGCACCGCTGCATTCCTATTTTGCCCTTGTCGCCGACGATCCAAGTGTGCAGATCGTCTCCAAGGCCCAGACCTGGTACATCGAACAGATGATGAAGGGCACGGAATGGGAAGGCCTGCCGATCCTGTCCGCCGCAGCTCCCTTCAAGGCCGGTGGCCGTGGCGGGCCGGACTATTACACGGACGTTCCTGTCGGCGATGTCGCCATCAAGAACGTTGCGGATCTCTATCTCTATCCGAACACGGTCCGTGCCGTCGCCATCAAGGGCAGCACAATCAAGGAGTGGCTGGAACGCTCTGCCGGCATCTTCCGGCAGGTGGAGCCTGGCAAGGCCGACCAGCCGCTGATCAACCCGGAGTTTCCGAGCTACAATTTCGACGTCATTGACGGTCTCACCTACGAGATCGACCTGACCCAGCCGTCGAAATACGATCCCAAGGGGGAACTGATCAATCCGGACGCGAACCGCATCGTTAAACTTGAATTCGACGGCAAGCCACTGAATTTCGACGACACGTTCATCGTCGCGACCAACAACTACCGCGCCGGCGGCGGCGGCAACTTCCCCGGCATCAACGACGACGTCGTGGTGTTTGTCGGCCCGGACACCAACCGGGATGTGCTGGTGCGTTACATTGTCGAACAGGGTACGATCAACCCGTCGGCCGACGCCAACTGGCGGTTCCGGCCGGTTCCGGACACCACGGTTCTGTTCGAAACCGGCCCCGGTGGTGCAGAACATGCGGCCTCCGTCGAGGGGGTACGCATCGAACCGGCCGGCGACGGCGCTGACGGCTTCGCGCAATACCGGATCACGCTCTGAAGTGTAAAGGCTGACCCTGCTTCAGGGTCAGCCGCATTCCTGCCAAAGGCAGCGACATCAACACCAGGTTACGCTCAATTCGCAACACGGGACAAAACAAAGCGATACCAGTGGTGCGGCAAGTTTAACTGTGCTCACGGTTAACGGCGATCGAACCTACCTATTCACTTCATATACAGATCTCACTTTAGGGAGCAGCCGCAAAAGCAGAATGGCGATAATCAGGCTTGCGACAAACACAAAAAGCATCACGAACAGCTCTAAGACGCTTGAAAGAATTTGCGGATTAGCTTCTGAATATTCAAAGTTTGCCAAATAGAAATCAAACCCGAACCTATAAGCAACACACCCGATAGAGACTACAGGCAGCAAGACGAGGCTAGACACTGACAAAAACCTGGACAATAAATCTTTGTAAAGAACGATCCAGATGATGTCCTTGTCACTATCCGGCTTTTCAGTGCGAACGAACTGCCGAGCATGGGTGTAGAAATATACAAGTAAAAAAAGCACCGCCACAGACCCGACGAGCTTCACGTTAGGGGCAGTTACTTTGATACCAGCAAACTCCAAGGTCTCGGAATTCCGCTTGGACAGCGCGCTGAAGATAGTAACAAGCTCATCCAGGGAAAACTCTCCAAATCCCTGGGAGTAGGAATTCAGGGTTTGAAACTCCTCCTCAAACATTTTCGGGTCAACGGCATCAGAAGCATTGCCTGCAAGCGTGGGGATCAGACTGACCTTTTTCAGATCCACCGGCGACACTTCAGCGATGATGGACTGCTCCAAACCGCTGATAAAGTTCGTAAAAACCGCTGTCCCATCTTCCTTCACGCACAAGTGAAAAACCAGGTTCGGCAAGTTTTCCTGCTCTGAATTTGTGAGAACAGCTGGACCGCTTTGCGCAGAAAGTTTTGCTTCAGCAACTTTGATCCCCCCATCTCTGGCAAAGACATGCAGCTCCAAGTCTTGAGCATTCAAACTCTCGAAGGAAACCATCCCACCAGAAACGGCTGCATCCCAAAGCAGTTTTACGCCGTTTAGCGAATTTCTTTCGTTCTCAATCTCATCGGGGCTCACGCCTTCGAGCAATCTGGCCATGTTGAAAACCGGCCCCGTCAGCCCCTCATCTCGACACCCGCTTTTTAGAATTTTCGAGTTTAGCGGAACCCATAGATTTTTCTTGAACGTTACATGAACGTTTTCTTGAAAAGATGATTTTTCGGGATCGAAGATGTCCAGTATCCGGTCAACCGATGCCAGACTAACTTCAATCTCGTCATAGGTCTTCCTGTTTGCCCCAATGAAATCTCCGTTCGCAAATTGTACCTGTACGCTATATTCCAGTTCAGCTGCGAAGCTTTTAAAGATCTCCGAATCTTCGATATTTGGACGATCATCAAGTTCGCCAACCCGACTAAGCATAAATCCAATCAATTCAGATTCTCTGTAGTATTTATCTAAATTTGAATCCGCATTTTCCAGTGCAGCCTGGTTTATTCTTTCAACAAGGTTTTCGGCATTGAATATCTTCTTGAGCAGGGAAACTTGCTGCAATGCGATTTGTTCATTGCTCGGCGGCAGCAAGACCGTAAGACAAAACAAGCCAACACTGGCTGCTATGATAAAAAAGTGAATCTTTCGGAGAACTGCGACCATCCCTCCCCCCAATTCAAAATTGAATATCTAAAAAAAATTCTCGTGCTTTTGGCACAATCCTACAGTGTAAGCAGGCACTATTTCAACGGTCACAGAGTGAAGATCAGGCACAGCCGCGCGCCTCGACAACAAAAGCGCCGGGCAAAGAACGGACTGTCCAAGGACAAAAAAACCTTCCCCAATGGGGAAGGTTTTGTAAGTCGTTCGGTTCCACTTTTGCAGGTGGATCGGCCGTATCAGGGAAGATCAGTCGTCGCGATAAACCTTTTCCCGGCGCTCATGCGCTTCCTGGGCCTCGATCGACAAGGTCGCGATCGGGCGGGCTTCCAGCCGCCGCAGGGCGATGGGTTCCCCGGTTTCTTCGCAGTAGCCGTAGCTGCCGTCAGTAATCCGCTCCAAAGCGTCATCGATCTTTGAAATCAGTTTACGCTGACGGTCCCTGGCCCGAAGCTCGATGGAGCGGTCGGTTTCAGAGGACGCACGGTCGGCGAAATCGGGGTGGTTCTGACTTTCCTCCTGAAGGTTGGTGAGCGTTTCCTTGCTCTCCTTCAGGATCTCTTCCTTCCAGGCAAGCAGCTTGTTTCGAAAATACTCGCGCTGCCTGTCATTCATGAACGGCTCGTCTTCCGAGGGTCGATATTCAGACTCAATTTCAACCGTCATCGATAGCTCCGGATTGCCGATATGCCGGGCGCAATATATAGCCGCTTCCTCCTCCCGACAACGGTTCATTTGTTAAAAATGGCATCAAAGAAAGTTTATATCTTTCAATTCGTTGCGTAACTTTTAGCTAGTTTTGCGGCAAATTTTAACGGAATTTCCGACCGGTCAGTCAATGAATCTGCCCAGCTTTGCGAGCTCAACTTTGACACGCAACTCGATCTCTTCCAGCACGGAATCGATCCGCGAATCGCCACTCTCCTGACGGTTGACGACCTGCCTGGCCAGAAGCTCCAGCCTGTCCTCCGACACCTGACCCGCAAGAAGATCGGTCCGCACGGCCTCAAGCGCATCCAGTAGCGTGTGCCCGTGCCGCGCAGCACGGGACCGGCGCTCCGCCAGCGCATCAACTTCCTGGAGCGCAAGAAGGGCGTCCATGCCCTGGATCGCAGCGCCGCCCGCAGTCTGCGAGGACTGCACGACCTCGCTTCCCATATCGGGTGCAAACTGCTCTGAAGCAGAGGGTTTCCCCTTTTTTGCGCCCTTGCCCTGAACGCCAGTGATGGGCTTGTTGCCAGTGATACGCATGTTCGCTCTTCCAGTCCGGCTGACGGCACTCCCCACGCGAACCGCGGACCTGCCTGTCAGATTCTGCCGGGAAGGGTAAATGAGTCCTTATCATGGAGGCAATATTTGCCGCCCGGCAAACGCATTTCTTTAACCCGTCCAGACAGTTTTGCGTGGATAGGCTTTCAATCATAGCAGCAAACAGCGCAGAATCCGGGCAGTTTCGGGAAAAGATTTGCTGAAGCTTGGAAAGTGGCACGGCTCTCGCATTGCGCTAGCCGGGACAATCCTTCCGGCGGGACAGGCCGGCTCACAGATGGCGGACCAGACTCAGTAATGCGAAACTTCAGTAACAGGTTCTCTGAAAAACTCTGCCGGCTGGTCTACGCAGCCGCGGTTGCTGCAATCTGCGCCCTGGCCTTCACGGCGCCGGCGGAGGCCGCCTCCCGCATCAAGGACATCGCCGATTTCGAAGGCATCCGGGAAAACCAGCTGATCGGTTACGGGTTGGTTGTTGGCCTGAACGGCACCGGTGACTCGCTGAACAATTCGCCTTTCACCCAGCAGAGCCTGCAGGCCATGCTGGAACGTCTCGGCGTCAACACCCGCAACGTGGATCTCAACACCAACACTGTGGCTGCGGTCATGGTGACAGCCAATCTGCCGCCTTTCTCGACGCAGGGAACGCGCATTGATGTCAATGTCAGCGCCCTTGGCGATGCAGATTCCCTGCAGGGCGGCACCTTGCTGGTCACACCGCTGGTCGGCGCGGACGGAGAAGTCTATGCCATCGCCCAGGGGTCGGTCGCAATCGGCGGCTTCTCCGCGCAGGCAGATGCAGCATCCGTCGTGCGCGGCGTGCCAACGGCCGGCCGCATTGCCAATGGCGGCCTTGTCGAGCGCGAACTGGAGTTCAAACTTGCATCGCTGACAACCCTGCGCCTGGCCCTGCGCAACCCGGACCTGACCACGGCCCGGCGCATTGCCCTGTCAATCAACGAACTGATCGGCATGCCGACCGCCGAACCGCTCGACCCGGCCACTGTCCGCCTCGATCTGCCCCAGCAATATGACGGCAACATCGTCGATCTCCTGACCGATATCGAACAGCTGATCGTCGAACCGGATCTGGCCGCCCGCATCGTGATCGACGAGAACTCGGGTATCATCGTGATGGGCCAGGATGTGAAGGTCTCGATGGTCGCGGTTGCCCAGGGCAACCTGACGGTGACCATTGCCGAAACGCCTCAGGTGTCGCAGCCCCTGCCCTTTGCAAATGGTGAGACAGCGATCGTGCCCCGGTCGGAAGTCAACGTGAACGAGGATGGCACCAAACTGGCGATCGTCCCGGAAACGGTCACCTTGAAGCAGCTGGTCGATGGTCTCAATGCCCTGGGCATCGGTCCGCGCGACATGATCTCCATCCTGCAGGCCATCAAGGCGTCCGGCGCGCTGCAGGCCGATATCGAGGTGCTGTGATGCTGGATCAGATCACACCGCAGATTTCGCCGGCGGCCGTCAGCTCCAATCCCCAGGATGCCCTGCGCGGGGTTGACCGGAACGACAAGACGGCGGTGCGCGAGGCAGCTGAAGAATTTGAAGCTGTGTTCCTGAACACCATGCTCCAGAACATGTTTACCGGCCTCCAGGAAGGCGGCACCTGGGGCAACGGGGCCGGTTCGGATGCCTGGCAGGGCCTTTTGATTGACGAATATGCGCGTACCATTGCGGAAAGTGGCGGCATCGGTCTCGCCGATAGCGTGGAACGCGAACTGCTTGCACTGCAGGAGGGCGCAAGATGACTGCACAGCCTAACACAACGGCTTTTCCGTTTTCTCTGGAACGGCCAACCAGCCAGCAGGACGCGGAAAACTTCTGCTCCGCGCTTTCGGGCACGATGGAAGCGCTGCTGTCGGTAATCGAGATGGAAACCGACCTTGTGCGCGCCGGCAAACTCAGGGAAGCGGGTGAGCTTCAGGCAGACAAGGCCCGGCTGATCCACGAATATACAAGGGGCATGATGACGGCCAAGGAACACGCCGTTGCGCTCGGCAATCTGGCGCCGGCTGCCACACAGAACCTGCGTCGGCAGCATGGCGAATTCCAGCCTGTCCTGCGCATCAACCTGGCCGTTCTGTCGACCGCACGCGATGTTGCCAACAACATCGTGTCGACGGTGGCGAAAATTGCCGGTGCCAAGAATGCAGACGCACCAACGACCTATGGCCGCAACGGTGCTGCGCCGAATGGTCCGCAATCGGCCCGGGGCATCGCCGTCAATCAGTCTCTCTGAGAAGCTGCCGGTCGCCCCGGCGGGACAGACCTGTTATTAGAGACGCTCCCGGTATCGGGAGCGTTTTCATTTCACCTAGAGAAACCTGCCAAGGGGGTGAAATAGCCAGCAAAACGCCGCGGTCAAAACGAATCAGGAACGAAGCCAATCGGCTAAAGCGACTTCCCTAAAATTCTAATCATTCCGTTAACAGAGGATTCATTCCCTTACGTTATATTTGACGGTGAACGGGTATATGTATCGAGCACCCGGAGGGAAAGATGTTGGACACGGGACTGGCCCGGCCGCCATCGCCGACGTACACGGCGATTACGCCGGCAACGCGGGCTCCGGAACAAAATGAATCGTCGGCCACGACGGAATTGCCGCCTGAAGAAACCGTTACGCCCTTAAGCGAATCGGAAGACAGCCAGCGGTCCGCCAACAATGAACGCGAGCAGCGCTCGTTGCTGGAACGTTTCACGCCGACGGTCGAGCGACAGAATGTCATCGATCCGGACAGCGAAAGCCTTATCTATATAGCGACCAATACGGAAACCGGACAGGTTGTCAGGCAAGTACCTGCCGAGACCCTGTTGCGCCTGCGTGCCTACGCGGAAACGCTGTCGAGTCAGCAGGAACAGGCCCGGGACAACCAGGGCTCTGTACAAACGGTCGCCTGAGGCCTTTGCCGGGCTGGCCCATCTTATCCAGTCGACCATTTCTATACGTTCGCGACGGCCCCGCCGTTTGCGATCCGTCTCCATTGTTACCTCCCCCGAATTGCCGAACCTCTTGCCCCCCTATTCCGGCTCATCCAGCCCGATACAGCATCGGCTCTTTGCCGGCAGCAACCTGACCGACCCGTTCCACTCCGATGTCGGCCTTCCGGCTTATCCGGGTGACATCTCCAGGTGACATCGCTGTGCGGACACCTGTCCAGACGGAAACTGCCCTTCACGAGCCCGTTGCAAAGCCGCGATCGAAACCCAACCGCCACGGGACGATGCCGGGTTTGTTAATTTCGGCTCCTCAAACGCACCGCCCGGGAACGCCATCGTGTTTCGTGTCCTGTTCAGGCGGTGCCTTCCTTTAAAAGATGGCTGTCGTCAGGACACTGATTTCATGCGCAAAGCGCCTTTGCCATGCCGCAATATTTAACAAGAATTAAGGTTAATTCTCGCTAACCATGTTTCTTTAGAAATTGTTTCAAGTAAACGCGGATAGATGTGCGTCGGACCCAGGAAGGGTTCCTGTATCTCGTATTCCTAGAAAGGAAACAAAATGGCTGACATTACTCTGTCCAGCGCGGTTCGTTCGAACCTAAATACTCTCCAGCAGACCGCTAGCTTCATGTCCGATGTCCAGAACAAACTGGCCACCGGTAAGAAAGTGAACTCGGCACTGGATAATCCGAACAGCTTCTTCACGGCTTCCGGCCTGACTTCCCGTGCAAATGACCTGTCCACGCTTCTGGACGACATGGGCCAGTCGGTTCAGACCCTGAAAGCTGCGGATGACGGCATTTCGAGCATCACCAAGCTGGTCGAATCCGCCAAGGCGAAAGCCAACCAGGCCCTGCAGACGCAGAGCCAGTACGAGCGCAAGCAGTTTGCGTCTCAGTACAACGAACTCCTGACCCAGATCGAAGACCTGGCAAAGGACGCTGGCTACAAGGGCAAGAACCTGCTGGCTGGCGACGGCAACGACCTGACCACGATCTTCAACGAAGACTCCACGTCCAAGCTGACGATCGA
This sequence comes from Roseibium sp., assembly GCF_965233565.1. Lineage (GTDB taxonomy): Bacteria > Pseudomonadota > Alphaproteobacteria > Rhizobiales > Stappiaceae > Roseibium. The sequence continues at coordinate 1,029,402 of NZ_OZ247494.1, forward strand.
AGCGGTCGACTACACCGATTCTTCCCTGTCCACTGGCCTGAACCTCTCGGATCTGGCTGAAGGTCAGGGTGCAACCACTTCCTTTACCCTTCAGGGCGGCAAACAGACCATCACGCTGACCGACGGCACCACGACGCTGAACTCCAGCTCCGCTCTGTCGGATTCCAACGTGATCTCGACCACGACCACCCTGGAATTCGTCGACGCGATCGATTCTCCGAATGCAATCATCTCCGGCTCCGGTACGGTGACTGCGGGTGCGACGGTTCAGGATCTGGTTGATGGCCTCAACGCCATTTCCGGTGTACGTGCCGAATTTGACGACACCAGCGGTGAGCTGACCATCTACAGTGACCAGGACTTCCACATCTCTGACACTGTCGACACGCACTCCGCCGCCCTGTCCACCTTCGAAGTGGCTGCTACGGCACTGGCTTCCACCGGCGCCCTGCTCTCCGACACCGGCTCCTTCGCGGTTGGCGACACGCTGACCCTGACGGACGGCAACGGCTTCGAACTGGGCTCGCTGGAAATCGAAAGCGACACGTCGGTCTCCGACCTGACGAACTTCGTCAACGACTTCCAGGGCGTTTCGGCGTCGTTCAACGCCTCTTCGGGCCGTCTGGACATCACTTCAGAAGTCGATCTGGCTCTCACCAGTGACAATTCGGACTTTGCAAGCGATGCCTTCACAGCGAACACCAGCGGTGTCTCGCTTTCGGCAATCTCCGACAGTGGCTTTGCAACCGATTCGGACATCAACCGCGTGGTTGACCGTCTGAACACGGCGCTCGGTTCCCTGCGGACCCAGGCTTCCGAGTTCGGTACCAACCTCTCTATCGTGGAAAACCGTCAGGACTTCACGTCGAACCTGATCAACACGCTGGAAGAAGGTGCTGGCCTCCTGACCCTGGCAGACACCAACGAAGAAGGTGCAAACCTGTTGGCCCTGCAGACCCGTCAGAGTCTTGCGTCCACCTCGCTGTCCTTCGCAGCGCAGGCCGACCAGAACGTTCTGCGGCTCTTCTAAGCCAAAGGCACTCAAGATTAGCGAAAGGCGGGCTTCGGCCCGCCTTTTTGCGTTTCTGCGCAGCTTTCCTGCCCTTCCCGCCCGACTTGGCGTCTCTACAGGCTTCATCCCGTTTTCAGGTGCACCGTCAGCGCGTTAACGGCTCGTTAACCCTAAAATGCGATCCGATTAACCAATGATTAGGGTTAACAGGAGATGATCCTAATCAACCTGCTCAGGAAGAGCAGCTGTACATGTGACCCAGGAAAGGGATAATCAGATGCAGGATATTACCCTGTCAGCTGCCGTACGGCAGAACCTCCTCACGCTTCAGTCCACCGCAGATCTGATGTCCGGCGTCCAGAATAAACTGGCAACCGGCCTCAAGGTGAATTCTGCTCTCGACAATCCGAACAGCTTCTTCACGGCATCGGGCCTCAACTCTCGTGCCAACGATCTGTCCACGCTGCTGGACGACATGGGTCAGTCTCTGCAGACCATCAAGGCCGCCGACAAGGGCATCCAGACCATTACCGATCTGGTTGAAACTGCGAAGGCGAAAGCCAACCAGGCGCTGCAGACGCAGAGCCAGTACGAGCGCAAGAAGTTCACCGAACAGTATAATGACCTGCTCGAGCAGATCGAAGATGTCGCAAAAGACAGCTCCTACAAGGGCAAGAACCTGCTGGCTGGCGACGGCAACGACCTCACCACGATCTTCAACGAAGACTCCACGTCCAAGCTGACGATCGAAGCGGTCGACTACACCGACACGTCCCTCTCCACTGGTCTGAACCTCTCGGATCTGGCTGAAGGTCAGGGCTCAACCACATCCTTCACCCTTCAGGGCGGCAAGCAGACCATCACGCTGACCGACGGCACCACGACGTTGAATTCGGCTTCCACGCTGTCGGAATCGAACGTGATCTCGACCACGACCACCCTGGAATTCGTCGATGCGATCGATTCTCCGAACGCGATCATCTCCGGCTCCGGTACGGTGACCGCGGGTGCGACGGTTCAGGATCTGGTTGACAATCTCAACGCCATTTCCGGTGTACGTGCCGAATTCGACGACACCAGCGGTGAGCTGACCATCTACAGTGACCAGGACTTCCACATCTCTGACACTGTCGACACGCACTCCGCCGCCCTGTCCACCTTCGAAGTGGCTGCTACGGCACTGGCTTCCACCGGCGCCCTGCTCTCCGACACCGGCTCCTTCGCGGTTGGCGACACGCTGACCCTGACGGACGGCAACGGCTTCGAACTGGGCTCGCTGGAAATCGAAAGCGATACGACGGTCTCCGACCTGGAGAACTTCATCGACGACTTCAACGGGGTCGAAGCCACGTTCAATGCGGCCTCCGGCCGTCTCGACATCACCTCCGATGTGGATCTGGCTCTCACCAGTGACAATTCGGACTTTGCAAGCGATGCCTTCACCGCGAACACTTCCGGCGTGACACTGTCGGCCTTGTCGGACAGCGGATTTGCAACGGATTCAGACATCAACCGTGTGGTTGACCGCCTGAACACCGCTCTGTCGAACCTTCGCTCTCAGGCATCCGAATTCGGTACAAACCTTTCGACTGTTGAGATCCGTCAAGATTACACCAAGACGATGATCAATACTTTGCAGGAAGGTGCTGGTCTTCTGACCTTGGCCGATACCAACGAGGAAGGTGCAAACCTGCTGGCCCTTCAGACCCGTCAGCAGCTCGCATCGACATCTCTGTCCTTCGCCTCCCAGGCAGACCAGACGGTGCTATCCCTCTTCTAATTCAGGCAGAATCAGTCTGGCGGCTGATTCACCTTCGAAGACTTGGAAACGGCGGACTTTTGGTCCGCCGTTTTTGTTTTTGGGTTCGCGACTCAGAAAAGAGAGGAAAAAATCTCATTTAGAATCAGATATTTAAAAGAAACCTTTTGGTAACTTTTATTTACAGTAAGTTAACTGATGCATCAGCGATTAACTTTCCATTTAGATTTACGAAGAGGGCGTTTGCTCAACTTGACGGCTCGGCAGGCTCTCTCGACGCGTATGGAACAGGAAAGCGGTGAAGTCTGATGCCTGATATTGTTCTCTCCAGTGCTGTCCGGGACAATCTCCTGTCTCTGAAACAGACGGCGGATCTGCAATCGGTCACGCAAACCCGACTGGCCACAGGCCTGAAGGTCAACACGGCGCTCGACAATCCGAACTCCTTCTTCACGGCGCAGTCCCTGAACGACCGGGCGAGCGATCTGACCAACCTGCTCGACAATATGGGCCAGTCGGTTCAGACCATCCGCGCGGCCGACAAGGGCATTACCTCCATCACAAAACTCGTGGAGTCCGCCAAGGCCATCGCCAACCAGGCTTTGCAGACGTCCAGCGAATATGAGCGCAAGCTGTTCACCAGCCAGTACAATGACCTGCTTGAGCAGATTGAGGACATGGCCCGGGACTCAAGCTACAAGGGCAAGAACCTTCTTGCAGGCGCCGGCAACGAGCTGGAAGTGATCTTCAACGAGGACAGCACCTCCAATCTGACGGTCGACCCGGTCGATTTCACCGACACGACTTTGGACGACGGTCTTAATCTGGACGACCTCGACACAGGCGGCACAGGCACGGCGTCCTTCAACCTTTATGGGGGCACGACCACGCTCAGCCTGGGCGGGCTACAGGCGTCTTCGAACCTGAACGAACTGACAGACTGGGCCGATACCAACGTGGTATCCGTCACGGATTCCTCCGGCACCACCACCTTCACAGTCGGCACGGACATTGTAACGGTCCAGGACTATGTCGATGCACTCAACGGCTTGAACGGTGTGCAGGCCAGCTTCGATGAAGCAACAGATTCGATTACCATCACCTCCGGTCTCGACAACCCGCTTTACATATCCAAAAACGCAACAGGCGGCGGCGCGATTACGGACGGTGGCGACACCGGCGGCACAACGACAACTTTGACCGTCTCCGCCCTGAGTTCAACCGCAACGCTGATCACCTCAGGTGGGTTCCAGGCGGGTGACACCATCACCATTACCGACGGCAACGGTTTCGAGCCGGCATCGATTGAGATTGACGAAGAAACCACCGTCAGCGACCTGGTGACGTTCATCGACAACGTGAAAGGCCTCGACGCGACCTTCTCGGGCGGCAGCATCTCGCTGATCGGTGAGGTGTCGTTCGACATCAGCAGCAGCAATGCCGATTTCAACAGGGCAACGCTGGCAACGGGCAGCGGCACAGTCGGGCTGTCGGCAGCAGCGTCCGAATTCAAGACCGACACGGATATCGACCGGACGCTGCAAGCCATCAACGCGGCGCTGGACGAGCTCCGATCAGCGGCCCGGGCCATGGGAACCGCCTTGTCCACCGTTGAAATTCGAACGGATTTCACACAGAATCTGATCAACACGCTCGAGGTCGGCGCAGGTGAACTCACCATCGCCGATATGAACGAAGAAGGCGCGAACATGCTGGCGCTTCAGACCCGCCAGCAATTGTCGTCGACCGCTCTGTCGCTTGCCAACCAGGCCGATCAGAGTGTTCTGAGCCTGTTCGGTTAACATCGGCAGCAGGAAACATTAAGGTATCGGGAAGGCGCGTTAACTCTTTTGTTAACGTTTCACCGCGATACTCACGCTTGGAGGTCACGGAATGGCGCTCAAGGTCGAGCTAAAACCGGGCGAAAGAATTATCATCGGAGACAGTGTCATTACCAATGATAATCAGCGCACGCGCCTGTTTATCGAAGGCCAGGCACCCATTCTTCGAGAAAAGGATATTCTCACTCCGGCCACCGCTGATACACCGGCAAAACGGGTCTATCTAGCCGTTCAGCTGATGTATCTATCGACGGATATCGAAAGAATTCAGGAGAATTACTTCACTCTCGTCAACGATATTGTAAAGGCCGCGCCGAGTACGATCCCGTACGTTACCAGGATTAGTAACTCCATCCTAACCGGCGCCTTTTACAAAGCTCTGAAAGAAGCACGTAAGCTCATCGAGTATGAAGGGACGCTGATCAGTCATGTACAAGCAGGCAGCTCAGGCTTACCAGAAGACAAGCCAGGTGGCAGCGGTGTCGCCTCGGGAACTGGAAGCAAATCTGCTGATGAAAGCCGCAGCACGGCTTCAGTTGATCAAGGATGAGTGGGAAGAGTCCTCACTCGCCGAAAAAGATGATGCGCTGGTCTATAACCGCAAGCTCTGGACAATCCTTGTAACCTCGGCAACAAGCGCGGAAAGCGAGTTGCCGCAGGACATCAAGAACAATATTGCCACCTTGGGCGTGTTTGTTTTCAAGCAGACGATGTCGATCATCACGACCGACGACGTCAACAAGATCGGTGTGCTCATCAACATCAATCGGGCAATTGCGGAAGGCTTGAGATCCCAACCGGCCGACGCCGAGTAAATCTCCCTCCAGCAAGCCACAATCAAGGCCGGCGCTCAAAGCGACCGGCCTTTGTTGTCAGCCCACCTCACCTGCTTCACCGGGTTCTTGCCTGACATCATCGAGTTTCGGAGAAAAGTCGGTAGCTTTTCCGATCTTTGACAAAATCGCGTCCACCACCATTGCCTGCCCATCCTGACGCGTACTTACATGAACGATCTCGTCCCGCAGAACCGTCATGTCTCCTTCCTCTTCATTGAGATAGGCTCCGGGCAATGCGAAAAACTCATCCCCGGTGAAAAGATCAGTAAATCTACCGGGACGTCGTTGGTCGCTGCCAAAGCTGGCCACGAGTATCCGTTCATTGTCAGCGAGACCATCTTCGGGAACCATCACGGCATTGACGACACTTGGCCTTTCTGCTCCCGGGAGGAATTGGCAAAACAGCCGTGCGCCGGGGCCGAAACGGTCATCAAATCCGAGCATTTCAACCAGTGTTGCCGGGAGATAAGCTTGGCCCCGCTCACCGTCAGGGTCTTGAATTTCAACGAAACCGTAACTTGGATTTTCATTCAGGCTGTCGAGCGAGGCTTCGGTCCACGGCAACTTCTTGATGTTCCTCCGCACGGCCTGCGACACTTGCAAGTTCGTGCGATTGTCCCGTTGCAGCGAAAATTCCACCGGCATGGATTTCGTAATCTTGTCCGCCTCCACCTGGAATGCAGCTGCGTTAAAGCGGATTTCGGCACTGCGGTCACGGATCATAACGATTTTGCCGAAATCTTTCTCCTGATTGTAGAAGGCGACATACCCCTCGTGAAACCAGTCATCGTCGTGCGGTGCGCGTTCGAACATACCCGGTGTGAGGGCTTTGGACTTGGTTTCCAGGACCGTGAAGCGAACCTTGTCACCAAACTTCAGATCATCAGCCCCCCTCTCCCTGAGCATCCACCTGGGGAAGGAAACACGGTCTTCCGCGCCCAACACCCGGAACAGCATCTCATCGACCAGCTGACCATCCTGATCTTCGGAACGCGGCCCCTGATAAAACCCGTATTTCCAGGGCGCACGTTCGTTTTCCCGGACTGCATCCAGCAACCGCCATTTGCCTTCGTACAAATAGGCCTTCACCGATAGATACTGTCCGGGCATCTCATCACAAAGCCAGTTGTAGGCATAATGGCTCTTGTGCACGAAGATCTTTATATCGCCATTGGCGCTTTGCAGAACCCTGCCTTCTGCCCCGGTTCGTGCCGGAAGCAAATAGCACATCAAATCGTTGTGCCCTTCCCTATGGTTGAACTGCACGAAACTGATGGAGCGTTTGTCTCCAAGCTCAGCAATCTGGCAAGCCACGGGCAGGCCAAGAATATGCCGGTCGGGAAGTCCCGCATCTAGAATTGCATTTTGGCTGAGCTTGATGCGTGTGCCATCCTCGAGTTCTACAAAACCAAAGCGCCCGTTCTTTTCGAAGGCATATGGCGCGCCTTCTCTGAAGGGCACGATTCGTCCGTTTGCCAATGGACCGGGAATACGAGGCACCTGATGCAGATCACAGACGGCATATCCTTTTGGTGTGGCCGCAATCTTGGCCCGCTTCCAGATCGCCTCGCACTGGTCCAAATGCCCAAAGCAATCATGCAGCTGAGGAGGTATTAGCGCACTGAGCTGCTCGCCATTGTAAGAAAAATTCAGAAAAAGGAGGTTCCCGTCCTGGGCGCTGCTCACTTCCCCTAGGATCCAGCGTCCCTGGTCAAGAAGATCCATGTGCTGCACACGCGTGAGGGAGTACCGATTGTTCGGCTCCTCTTGCATGGTCAAATGTACCTTTGCGCCTTCCGGCAGACACGGAAACTTGTAAAGCTGAGGAAGCGCAGCCTCATGGAGAAACAACGGCTGCAAGCCCTTTTTCAGGCCCCTGTCCTGAGGACGCGAAATTTCGACCAGCCAGCAACGCCGACCGCCGTCAGGTTCCAGCTCCCACTTGATGGTACCCTCAATGTCCCAGTAGATTCGTCGACTGCATTCCAACAGCCGGCTAACCACCGGGAAACGCCAGTTGCTGCGCACAGTCGCCGACACGGCGTCACCGGATTGCAGCCTGTGGTAGCCAATGCGCCTCAGCATGGCCATGGGCAGTTTGACCAGTCGGTCGACACCTTCGCCCTCCAGGTAATAGGCATCATTTTTGGGGGAGAAGTTCAGAACGGTCAGGTCTTGCCGTGTCAGCAGGTTTTGCTCCCCTCCTGGACCTTTTACATAGGTCAATATGGGCAGGTCAGCATCATCTCGCCTGACTTCACACAGCAAGACATCTCCGACGGTCAACTTGCGATGTATTGCGACTTCGGCAAACTGCAAGTTGCCCTCCACTGTCGCGAATTCATTGACGTCAAGCTGACGGGAATCCATAGGTACCTGAATTTTGAACCGTTGCGCAGACCTGTCGATATCAAGGACCGTGAATTCCTCCAGATCTTTGTGAGCTATGTGGAACGGCTTCACATCGCTGACTCTGTAAGTTTCACCGTCCCTGTAGACCTTGCACCAGAGGGATTGTCCCAAGACAATGACGAGGCCACTTCTCCTCAACACATCTGCTGACAGCGTTACCTGAATGCCGTCCTCATTCGCCAATTCGGCACCCTGCACCCTTCCGGGACGTCCCTTCAGGCGTTCAACAACAAGTCTTTGACGGCGGCGTGTGTCGAGCTCTTCCGGCTCGAATTCTGTAATCTGCTGATCTAGATTTTCTTCGAAGGCCTGCCCTTCGCTGCCAGCAACGCTCCTTACCCAGAAGCCATCCGGTCCTGAAATTCTCGGCATTACACCGGGAAACAGCTTCTTGAACATCGAAATGAAGGTTCGATCTTTTCTCGGATCCCTGTTTTCCTCTTCGTCTCCAAGAAAACGTGCATTTCCGCCGGTAAGCTCAATCAGGCTCAAGGACTTGTAGGCAACCTTCCTGAACTCCTCGATTTCGGCAATCTTGCCCTGCCTCCCCGACAGAGGAGAAGTTTGGCTCAACGTTATTCTACGCAGGCCCAAGGAAGATTTAAGCGCATTCAGGAACCAACCGTCGCCACTCAAGAGCACCGTTTTGTGTTCAAGTGGCAGGAAACAAAGTAACCACGAGTTCGATGCTCCGAGTGCAAGACGAGACCCCATAGCACCGTTGCCAATTACACCCGGATACAGAAGATCGAAGGCGGCCATGACATGCTGCCACCCTCGTTGAGACACCGGCAGAAAACCCAGTCTTGGCTTCATGAGGGAGACCAGCAACCGACTTGGCGGTTCAACCGTCTCTCGAGCTCCCGCCAACGCTTCTGACAAGGGCACCGCTGTTTCGCCAAACGCTTCCTCCTGGTCCGGCTGCCCCTCCTCCTCCGGACCAGTCTCTCTGTCTTCCTCGCCTGTTACCTGCAACCGGTGATATTCCTGCACAGAGATCAGGTTGGATGCCAGGGACACCTCGTGGCCACCCCACTTGCCGACAATCGCCTTACCTGGCTGATTGCCTGGACCATTCGTTGCCAGCTTCTCGGTTATCTCGTCAAAATCTGCAACGAGCAGGTCTCCAGGATAAGGTTTCGGCGGAACGGGGAACCGGTACAGGACGTCAAGCAAATCGTCGACAAAGGTCTCGGTGCTTCCTTGAGCGAATGTCTCGAGCCAGCCCTCAGACGGGGGAATTCGCGAAACAAGTTGCTGGCGTTTGGCTGCCCTCTGAGCCTGTAACCCCTGCCAGACTGCGGCTGCATATTCCCTGCGGAGTTTATGCCGCAATTGGCTGTCTGCAGGCAATTCGGGTTCAAGACTGATCAGGGCTGCAGCCAAGATGCGCGTTGCCCGGTCCCACGACTCCTGTTCCAGCCGAGCCTGATATGTTTTGGCAGCGAATAGAGCGCTGTAACCACTTTGCTCACTCGGGTTATCTGCCAAGTCGATGGAGAGCCGGCTGATCGCTTCCGGTTCGACATCGAGCTTTCTTTGCGGCTCCTCCGTGAGTGACAAGTAGAGCACCATCCCTTCAGAGTAGCTCCGCAAGTCGAGCGGTTGAGCGTCGAGCACCAGAGGTAGAAATTCTTCCAAGAGCCGAACTGCTTCCTGCCTGTGTTCACTCGAGATGTCGGCAGCTAGTCCGACAAATTTTGCGAGTTCGTTTCCGGACCAATTGTCTCTTAATTCCAGAACCCCCTCGCCGTTGCCAAAAAAGGTGCCGGTTTCCGCCGCACGGCGGATCTGTGCTTCCAGCACGTAACCTGCAAAATTTTTCCTCGCGGACGCAAATTTGGCGGCTTCTTCATGTTCCTCTGGACAAAGATCGATCGCTTTTATCGCGTCGACAAAGACAGGATTTTCAAGGCTGGCGCCTCCCTCTGCCCGGAGATGCGTCCGCCAGAGCTTTGCAAGGATAATGAGCCAACGCGCCTTGCCAAGTTCGCCTTCAATCCGATCGGCATTTGTGGTGACGACCTCCAAAAACCGCCTGGCAAGCGCAGCATTCAATTGCGCCAGGCGGTTGATTTCATGGAAGGCGGGGTGGCCAAGATGAATTTGTCGCTCGCGCAAGGTCTCGATTACATTTGCGACAACTCCGACAACAAGATCGCTGTCGATGCCCTGTTCCTCGGGTTCAAAATGACCTCGAATTCCCTTATAAATCTCGGCCGTTTTTCTGACGGATTTGATGTAAAGCCGCAACAACTCAAAAGGGGCGGATTTGGGGTTCGCAACAAGCTCTGCCAAGAACATGTAGTTTTCCTTCAGAAGCCTGTCAGCCTCTTCCGGCATTGTTTCGTTGTCAGCTGCTTCTGCGATGTAACTTCGCGCAAGCCGGATCTTCGCCTTTTCAAGCCAGAACACTATGCGCTGACTGCGATGGCCTCGGTCGACGAAACGGCTCAAGTCTTTGACCGTTGCGGAATAGTCCTCGAGAGAAAGTGCGCCATTGTCGACGTCGGGGTCGTTGTCCACAAGCTCTTCGACCACACTCAGGTCAGCGGGAAAATCGGCATAGAGCTTATGCGCGATTTCCTTGCTCTCGTTGGCGAATTTCCTTGATGAAGCATAGCTTGACCGACGTAACTGTTTGGAAACACTTGACAGAATTCGCGCTTCCAGAATGCGGTGATGCCTTTCCACCGTTTGATCGATCTCACCTTCAGTTGCCTTGATCAACGCTTTGAAATCATCCAGGCAACGCAAGGTCTGGGTCAGGCTGACACCATGGTTCAACGCCCCAAGATACCCCGCGCCGCGGGCATTGCTCCAATGCGGCGACAACCGGTTCTCCAATAGCTCCGTTCGCAGGAGCCAGTACCGATTCATGGCAGGTGACAACGGGCTGACAAAACGCTTCTCGGCCAGATGAGTTAGCAGTTCCCGGGAATCGAAAAGATAATCGCGCGCATCAGCCGGTTCGTATCTTCGGCCAGCTGTACAGGAAATTTCTGCTGCGAGTTCATTGGCGCGCACAAACAGCAGAACGAAGGCCGCCAAATGGGGCCTGTCATTGTCTTTGGAGAGTAGGATCTGCGACAGCGCCCACTTGCGCAATCCCAGGATCTTCTTAAGCCAGAGGCTCGGCGCTTCCTGACGAATGGTGTCTTCCAGGAAATCGAACCAGGTATTGAAAATTCTGGAAAGCTGTTCGGTCTGCCATCTTCCAGAAAGAAGTCTCTTGTCAGTGTTTGACTTGGAAGTTCCTGACAAAACGCACGAATTTAACAGATCGCCAACGGGCACTGCCATTTGGTGCAAGGGCACTTCTTTTCGTTTTTGATCAATGTGGCGCTGCAAGGCGTCCGCGAGGATGACACGATCATCGGCAAGCCGGTAGTCAGCGCGAGAATCCGACTGCTGGTCCTGATTTCCCCCCTCTTTCCTGCGAAGGTCCCACAGCAGTTTCTTGTAGTGATGCTCAACCTTGAAGTAACCCGGCTCATCCGCTTCGACAATCATTCCGCTGCCAAGTACGTGATCCAAAAGGGTTTGGTGAACAGCAACATTCAAAGAATCGCAAATTGTTTCCAGAATCGACCGATCAAATGCTGTGAGGTACCAAAGTAATTTTAGAATCCGTGCTTCATCTTGCGGCTTGTTGGCCATGATTTCTTCAAAAAGAAGACTGAATGAGTTTAAAAATTTTGCCTTGTCACCCGAAATCCGCCCCAGGTTTTCTTTCAGGTAGGTCAGCTTTGCATGTAATTCGAAGGGCAATGATGTCGTTTCGAGGATACCTTCCATGGCTGGACAGTGAAGGTGTTCCGACATACCCAGCCTGGCGACGAGATCGAGCTTCTCGGCGCGTGTTTCAAAGCCGTGCAATGGAACAAGAACCACTTCACTGAATGACCCCTCCCCTGATGTGGGGTTGGAGCCAGCGGTGTCTTCAATCGCCTGTTCAGAACCATTTGCAAACGGCAGGTCGAAAATGTTCCCAAAGGACGCTTCGTCTTCCCAGTCGCTGGCTGAGCGCAGGGGGGCTCCTTTTCCGGCCCCAAAATAATCCTGAGACGACGAAGACAGCAGGACCTGTCCTGTTTCGTTCATTTCAGAAAGAGCTTTTCCTTCCTTGAGCCAGTCGATCTTGTACTGGGAAAACAGTACGATTGTTCCCGTTTTCAACTCCTCGCAGAATGTCCGTATCAGACGTTCGAGATTACCGCCCTGTTCGGGACTGGCATGAGAAAAAACTCGGTCATGCCCATCGATCAGGAGCACGGTTTTGTTGTGAGGAAAATCCTCGGCCAGCTCGTTCAGGTCCCTGGCCAGGAACAGTGGCAACCGTTCCAGGCACTCATCAACACCCCAAAGATGGGCGCCTTCGAACTCCACCGCGAATTTTTTGAGTGCATCTTTCATCAAGTATTGTTCTCCGACCGCGCCGAAGAACTTGAACAAGGTATTAACCGGCGTATCTTCCACGACTTGCGCAACAAGCCCCAAGCTCGACGTCGCCGTTTCAGTGACTGGGGTTTCAATGAACTTGAGAAAACTGTCGACAAGCCCTTCTTCAACGGCGGCAACGTATTTGTCGTGGGAGAAGAAACCACCATATTTTGGGTGTTTAAACTCCTTCCCCTCTAGCGTGCTCAAGATCATGAACAGGGTGTCGAAGCGCTTAAAATACTTGAACTGCGACGATAGCCGCGACTGCACGCCAAGATTGAACTTCGTATTCAGTCTCAAGGACGCAAACCAAGACAGCTGCCGCTCGTTATTCCTGTCGAGCGACAGAAAAGTGTAACAAAAACCAGGTAGGCCCGCAGAGCTGGCAAGCTTGTGTTTCTCAGCGAGCCTGGCTTTCAGGTGCTCAAAGAGCCATGACTTGCCGCTTCCGCCATCACCGTGGAACAACAGTCCGCATTTTCGGCGAAGTTCTGAGCGTTCCAGAAGCTCATTGAATACCCGTTGTTGAGATTGTCTCTCGACGTAGTGCTTAACGTTGTAAACAGGTCTAACCACAGTTTCTTCCAAACAAAAAATCAAGAAAAATCACCAAGAGAAGCCATCGATTTCTATAAAACCGCATCAGATTAGACCAACGGATTTGCAGGAGCCAAAAGGCACGCATGCAATCAGCAGATGATTTCAAGTCCAAGAAACCGGCGCTTAAACTCCCCAACGGAAATTTACTATGACGTTTTTTGGATTGACAACCTAAATTAGCAAAAAGAGACTTCGTACAATCACCAAAACAAGAAAAAGCCGGCTCCTTCAAGCCGGCTGATCCTGAGAAAAATGTGCGCGGGCCTGCGTCTACAGATAGTCGGATAGCGACAGGTTGAAGACGATGGAGGACGCCCGGTAGGACACTTCGATATTGGTCTGAAGCTGAAGGATTTCAGCGGCCACGCGGTCCTGGTCGATGCCTTCGATGTCGGCGATCGTGCCTTCATAGGTGCTTTTCATTTGCACGTGGCGGTCTTCGGTCAGCGAGACCGTGCGATGGGTGATCGCAATATCGGTGGCGATGTCCACGATGCCGGATTGTTCCACGCCCGGTGGATGCAGTGTGGCCCTCAGATTGGTTGACAGCGCGTTGTAATATTCTTCGTCAGTCTGCGTGCCGCCTGAAAAATCAGCGGCCACAAAGGCTGCCAGCGACTGCACCAGCTCCTGCAACGCGGTTTCATTGGCCCTTACGCCGTAATTGACCGTCAGGTTGCCGTCGACCACGGCGTTCTTGTCGTCCCGCGGGTCGGTCACTGAATCGTTGCGGCCGGTATACCATTCGACGGTTGTCGAGCCGCCCGCCGTCAAGGCCGTTGCCGTGTCATAGGGCGGGCCATCGATGCGCTGCGGTTCCTCGCCGCCAAAGGTGGTAAAGAACTCCTCTGCCGCCCATTCGTCTGAAACGGCGCGCAAGGTGGTTTGCGCCTGGCTTTCGATTTCAGCCGCCAGCGCATCCCGAAGGTTCTGCGCGGTTTCCTCCAGATCCGCCCCGATGGCAAAGGTGCCCTCGTTCTCAGCCGTTGCGGCCGCGGTAAATTCGATCGTGACCGTCTCCGTATGGTCCGGAGGCAGGGTCAGCTCGACGGAGATCGTCTCACCCAGATTGGGCTGCCCTGTGAACTGAACGTCGAAACTGTCGGGGTCCGCCGCCAGCGGGCCGGTGACGGCGACGTTTGTCAGCGTCGACGTAACCGAGGAGATGTCGAAACCGAAATCATGCGCACCGTCCTCGGCAACCGTGAAGGTTGAATCGGTTGGCACGGCGCCGGCGTAGTTTGTGGTCAATGCAGACGTATCGACCCGTCCATTGTTGTTGGTGCCGAGATTGGCTTGCGAAAATTCGCTCAGATAGGTGCGTAGCCCGTCACGCCCGTTCTCGCCGTCCAGGATGGCCTGCAGGCTGGCCACCGGATCATTCACGGCATCGGTTCCGCCGAAGACGTAATAGCCCGCGACTTCCGTATTGAGGATGTTGACCGCCTCGTTGAGCAAGAGCTCTGCCCGCGACTGGGTCTGGGTCTGGCCGTCATCCTGCAGGATGAAGTCGTTGGTATCGAGGGCTGACTTGGCATCCTGGCGCAGCTCTTCCAGCCGGTCCAGCGACATGGTCGCCGTCTGCAGATGCAGGTTGGAGATCGTGATGGTCTGCTGGTAGGTCTCGATCATGCTGACCTTCTGGGTCAGCTGAATGTCCAGCAGACGGCGATCGCCGATTTCACCATAGGTATCGCCCACCTTGCCGCGCGCAAGCTGCGTTGTTTTCTGGGCAAGCGAGTCGTTGAGTTCACCCAGCTGCTGGATCAGATATGTCCGGGATGTGGTGACTGTAGAGACAGGCATGACGCACCTAAACCTTATACAATGTTCAAGAGCTCATCGAAGAGCTCCTTGATCGTCTGCATGACACGGGCATTGGCCGCATAGGCGTTCTCAAGCTGCACCATGAAGGCAAGTTCCGTATCCAGATCAACCGCGTAGCTTTCCTCGTAGCGGATCGCCAGGTTCCTGGTCAGCGTTTCCTTGCTGTCCGAATAGGTGGCGGCATCCTCCGCCTGGTTCCCCTGAAAGGCGACGGTCTGGTTGACGAAATCGATGACACTGCCCTGGAAGGGGGTCGACGAACTGCCGATGCCCGACCCCGGGTCATAGTACGTCGTGGTGGACGTCAAGGCTTCGGACAGATATTGAGCGCGGGCCGGATCGTTCGCAGTGTTGGCGGTCGGCGTGGTCTGATAATTCACCAGAAGAGCACTGTCTGCCAAAAGGTCCGGATTGACGGCAATCGCGTTGGCGTAGCCAAGCCGCTGACCGCTGTCCTCGAGCGCGTCCGTGAACAGTTCGGGCGCGTCCCGGCTGTCCACGAAAATCGCCAGGCCAAGCCCTTGGTCCGTGTGGGCCGTGACGGTGACATCGGCCGTCAGGCTTTCAACCGTGGTTGGCCCTGTATTGTCTCCCAGAACCCGCAGCTGATCGGAACCGTTGTTGCTGACCTGCAACCCGGTGGCCCCCATCGCGGCAATGATGTTGGTGATGATTGTTGCCTGCGTCCCGCTGGAAATATCAATGCCGAAAACCGTGTCATTCGGATTGGCCGTCGCGGAATTGTCCAGGGGCAGCAAGGTAGCATCCTCGACCCCGACCAGCGTTACCGTCTGCGCCGTGCCGCCTGTATCCGTGTATTCCACCGTGATGGTATTGCCGGCCTGCAGGGCAGAGATATCAAGATCGAAGCCGTCATCCAGGCCGACCGTCACTGCCGTGCTGTCCACGGTGACGTTGGAAAAGGCCAGCGAGATTTCAGCAGCAATGGTGTCGAGCTGTGTCTGCGCTTCGACCAGGATGTCGTCCCGAAGTTCGGCCGTGGCCACCATGAGGCCGGATCTCGATCCGGCAATCAGGTCATAGCTGGTTCCACCCGGCGTTGTCACCATGACGGAGTTACCGGTCTGTCCGGGCTGCAGGGAATGAGACTGCGAGAAAGACAGGGTTGAGGCCTGGTTGTCCGCGTAAAGCTGCTGGCCATCCGCGGTCTGGATGAACAGCGTATCGTTGGAACCTTCGGAGACATTGACGTCGAGATATGCGGAAAGCTGCTCGATCAGCCGATCGCGCTCGTCTTCCATGTCCGCTGTCGAGATACCCGATTGCGCCGCGTCCCGGATCGCTTCGTCGATGTCCTCGATGCTGCTCAGCACCCCATTGACGGCGTCCGTCTGCGTTGACAGGGCAGTGTCGGCCTCCTGACGCAGGTCAGCAATCTGCTCGTAGGATGAGTTGAGTTCACGTGCAAACGCATCCGCAATCGCAACAACGTCGTTCTGCGCAGCATAATTGCCCGGATCGTTCACCAGAACCGCGAGTTTTGAGGACAGTTCACCGGCAAGCGATGTCAGGCTGCTCTTGTCGCCGATGGTCCCGAAGATATCGTCGAGACGATCTGTGAAATCCGCGATCTGCTTGGCGTAATTGGTGTCGGCCAGCGAGTTGAAATAGTCCGCCTGAATTTGTTCATCGACAATGCGCCGGACTTCCGTTGCATTCATACCTGCAACGTTGCCGAGACCATCGAAGAAGACTTCAGCGGAAATAATCTTTTTGGAATAGCCGGCCGTATCAGCGTTCGCGATGTTGGTCGCTGTCACGTCCAACTGGCGCTGATTGTAGGTAATGCCGAAAACCGCTGTGTTCATGGCACTGCTCAGACCCATGGCGGCTTCTCCTTCCTTTTACGCGACTAGACCAGGCGAACCGGCGGGCTTGAGCCCGCCGGCGGAGCCCGAATTACCGGACCATGTTCAGGGCGTCATCGAGCATTTCGTCCGCGGAGGTGACGATCCTCGAGTTTGCAGAATAGGCCTGCTGAGTGATGATCAGTTTGGAGAACTCGTCGGCAATATCGGCATTGGAGAGCTCCAGTTTCTTGGCAAGAATCTGGCCGCCACCGGACAGATCCGCATCACCGGAAGAAGCGGTCGCCGCAAAGGCTGCACCGTCGACACGCTGCAGGTTCTGTTCTGCTTCAAATGTCGCCAGCGGAATCTGGTAGACCGCACGCTGCTGGTTGTTCGAATAGCTTGCAACCACGCGGCCCGCATCATCCACTGCAACTCCGGTCAATTCACCGGCAGGATAACCATCCTGGTCGAGTGAAACGGAGCTGGCCGTTCCATCGGGATCCGAGAACTGGGTCAGGGAGCCATTGGCAAACGAGAACTCAACGTTGTTTGCCGTGGTGCCACCGATGGTCAGTGCAGTGATGGTGAAACCGTCGCCGGTTCCGTTGACAGCAGTGCCAGTCATGCCACCGGCCGTGAGGGTGCCCATAACACCAGTGGAATCGAACTCAATGTCGCCGACATCGTACCAGGAGTCCGTCGCATCACCGCCTGTGCCGATATACATGCTCCAGGTGTCATTCTGCGGCACACCGGCATCTTCATTGAGCCGTTTGGCGTAACGCACCTCGACGTTCATCGCTGTACCGTTTTGGTTGTAGATGGTGATTGAACCGCCGGAAATGGAAGAATCCAGGAAATCCTGCTCATTGGCTACGGTAATGTTGCCAACACCGACACCTGCATCAAGCAGCGCAGTATCTTCGTCGGAACCATCATAATCTGTGGTATCGGGAACACGTGGCAGGTTCGCCTGATATTCAACCGTGGTGGTCGCCGAAGCTCCCAATGGCTGGTTCTCGATCTGGATCACGGTCGGATTGTCACCGATGGCGTTACCGGTATCGGGGTCTAGCGGGAAGCCTTGAAGGTAATAACCGGAGGCGTTGATCAGATACCCCTCCTTGTCGCGTTCGAAATCGCCGCCGCGCGTGTAATAGGTTTCGTCTGCAAAGGTCGTGGACCCGTCGACAACGTCGGACGCCTTCGTCACAACGAAATACCCTTCGCCGTTGATGGCCATATAGGTGTCGACATCAACGGAGGTGATATCGCCCTGAACGGTATTGGTGGCACGCGACGTTGCAAAGGTCGTACCCGACACTTGCTGCGCCTGCACCGACCCACCGCCGGAAACGAGATCGGAGAACGTCGTGTCGAGCCGCTTGTAACCGGTGGTCTGCGAGTTGGCGACGTTACCGGAAATATTCTCCAGAGCCGTGGCCTGCGCCGCCAGTCCGGAAACGGCCGAGTTGATAGCCCCATAAATACCCATGTTCGGTCCTCTTTATAGATCGGGCACTGCTACGCGGGCTTTCGCCCATAATCGGCTTCCATCCGCAAAGGGCGTGCCAGAATCGAACCGGGAGTTTTTCTTCAATTTTTTCAAATAATTAGAAAACTAGTCCTTGTGGAAGCATTCGCCCGAAGACCGGCAATCCACGTCCTGCCGGGCAAAATCTTCCCCTCAAGATGGGCAAGACTGTCCCTCCTTGCCGCCTGCCGCTCCTTGCCTTTATTGGCTTGCGTCCCGCCTCCGGGCCTGCCAACTTGCCGCCGACTGACGAAGGACAAATTGCCCATGCGCTTTGAAGGAACTGAGAACTATATCGCCACGGAAGATCTGCGCGTTGCCGTCAACGCGGCGGTTGCCCTGGAGCGGCCGCTTCTGGTGAAAGGCGAGCCGGGTACCGGCAAGACCGTTCTGGCCCAGCAGGTTGCGGCCGCCCTTGGAGCACCGCTGATCGAGTGGCATGTCAAATCCACCACCAAGGCCCAGCAGGGTCTTTATGAATATGATGCCGTCTCGCGCTTGCGCGACAGCCAGCTTGGCGACGAACGCGTCAAGGATATCAACAATTACATTCGCAAGGGCAAACTCTGGGAAGCTTTCGAGGCTCCGGAACGGCCGGTCCTCTTGATCGACGAGATTGACAAGGCCGACATCGAATTCCCGAACGATCTCCTGCTGGAACTCGACCGCATGGAATTTCATGTCTACGAGACCGGCGAGACGGTCCGGGCAGTGCGGCGCCCCGTCGTGATCATTACATCCAACAATGAAAAAGACTTGCCGGACGCCTTTCTGCGCCGCTGTTTTTTCCACTTCATCAAGTTTCCGGACGCGGAAACCATGACGGAAATCGTTGATGTGCATTTCCCCGGTATCAAGCAGCGCCTGCTGTCGGAAGCACTGCGCCTGTTCTACGATGTACGTGATGTGCCGGGGTTGAAGAAAAAACCATCGACATCGGAATTGATCGACTGGATCAAGCTGCTTCTGAACGAGGACGTTGACCCGGAAACGCTTCGTCAACAAGATAGTTCCAAGCTGATTCCACCGCTCCACGGGGCCCTTCTGAAGAATGAACAGGATGTTCACCTGTTTGAGCGGTTGGCGTTTATGGCACGAAGGGAACGGACCTAACACGGGGAATTGCGGTGGCGCGACAGGTGTCGGACATAGGCTTCAAGGCAGGGCTGCTGATAGCTGTAGCCATGGGCCTGTCGCTACCGGCTTCCGCACAGGTGCCACCGGAGCAGGACGCAGGCTGGCAAAGCGACGTGGAGGGGCTGCGCCATTTCACAGGCCTGCGCTGTCCGGACATGATCGGCCCGTTTTACCGGATCAAGGTGATGGAGGGCGATCAGGTGAGCCTGGCCGGCTGTATCTATACCGGCCGGGACGGCATCACCGCGGTTTTGCGCAAACACGTGGAAGGTACAGGGCGCCGCGAGGCTCTGACCTTCTCCCGCAACTACAAGGCCGCCGGATTTGAGCCAATCAAACTGACGGGGGCAGCGGCCTCCGGCATCTCCTTCAGAACGCGCAGCTGGACGCCGACAAGCCTTTGCGAAACGTTGTGGTATTTTTCCGGTGCCAAGGCCGATTATACGCTGTGGCTGTCCTACACCCTGCCGACGCAGGAAGTTGATATCGGCCCCGCAGTGACCTCCTTCACCCAGGCCCTTGCCAACCAGAATTGACATCAGGTTTCTGGCCTTTACGCCCTCGCGTCCGCAACCGACCAACATCTGGAAACAAAATGCGGCTCTTACTGCTCAGACATGCCAAATCCGACTGGGGCGATCCGTCCCTGGAGGATATCGACCGCCCCCTGAACAGCCGTGGCAAGGCTGCAGCCTCGCGAATGGCGCGATATCTCAGGGAACACGCCCTGCTGCCCAACCAGGTTCTCTGCTCCACCTCCTTAAGAACCCGGGAAACGCTTGCCCGCGTACTGACAAGCCTGCCGCAGGAAGCCCAGATCCACCTGTTGTCCGATCTCTATCGGCAGAGCGAAGACGATTACCTGTCTCTCATCCGAAAACATGGCGGCCGCGCACAAAATCTTATGGTGATCGCCCATAATCCCGCCACCGAAGAAACGGCGCTTTCCCTGGCCGGCACGGGCGCTCCGGCGGCGATCGCGGATCTGAAGGAAAAATACCCGACTGCGGCCCTTGCCGTGATCGATTTCGATATTGCCGACTGGTCTGAACTTCAGCCCGGAACCGGTCACCTGGAGCGTTTTGTCAAACCCCGTGACCTGAAGGACGATCTCGGCTGACCGCAAACTGATCGGCGATTGCAACTGCTCCGGCCAGCGCTTACATGAACGCGCTGGAGGTGCTCTTGAACCCGTTGACCACACTGAAGGAAGAGTCCCGGCTTGCGCTGGCAAACCTGGCCGATGCAGCCGTTGACCTGACCGTGCCGAGCGTTCGGTTGGGCGTGACCGGCCTTGCCCGCGCCGGCAAGACCGTTTTCCTAACCGCCCTTGTTCACAATCTTGTCCATGGTGGCCGACTGCCCCTTTTTGCGGCCGCTGCCGGACACCGCATGACCGGTGCGCAGCTTCAGCCCCAGCCGGACGATGCCGTGCCGCGCTTCGACTACGAAGCCCATGTGCAGGCGCTGGTCAAGGACCGGGTCTGGCCGGCGTCCACACGCCAGGTCTCGGAACTGCGTCTGACCATCGATTACGAGAGCTCCTCCTATTTCTATCGCAAGCTGGGCCCGGGGCGCCTGCATCTCGACCTGATCGATTATCCGGGCGAATGGCTGCTGGATCTGCCCCTGCTCGGCAAGGATTATGCGACCTTTTCAGCCGAGGCACTCGCCCGCGCACGCGTCCAGAACCGCGTTGACATTGCCGCCCCCTTTCTCAAGGCACTGGAGGAAGCAGACCCGACCGCACCGGAAAGCGAACCCGCGGCCCAGAAACTGGCGGCCTGTTTCAAATCCTACCTGGCAGCCTGCCGGGCGGATGCGCACGCGCTCTCGATGCTGCCACCTGGACGGTTTCTGATGCCAGGTGACCTCGACGGCTCCCCTGCCCTCACGTTTGCGCCATTGGACATTGCGGCCGATGCTGCGCCAGCACGGTCCGGCACCTTGCGTGCAATGATGGAACGGCGCTACGAGGCCTACAAGGCCCATGTCGTGCGTCCCTTCTTTCGGGATCATTTTGCCCGGCTCGACCGCCAGATTGTCCTGGTCGACGTCCTGCACGCTTTAAATGCCGGACCTCATGCGATCACTGACCTTGAGACGGCCTTGAGTGAAGTGCTTGGTGCGTTCCGGCCGGGCAAACGCAGCTGGCTGTCCTCCATTCTGACCCGCAGGATAGACCGGATCCTGTTCGCCGCCACCAAGGCAGACCATTTGCACCGCTCCGATCACGACCGCCTTCAGGCTATCTTGAAACGGCTGGTTGCACGCGCGGAAGAAAAGGCCCGCTTCAAGGGCGCTGAGGTGGATGTGCTTGCGATGGCTGCCGTCCGCGCAACACGCGAGGCAACCGTCAAACACCGGGGTGAAGAGCTTCCCGCTATCCTCGGCACTCCGCTACCCGGTGAGCGCCTGAACGGCGACACCTATGATGGCAAATCGGAAATCGCTATGTTTCCCGGGGACTTGCCGACAGATCCTGAATCACTTTTTGCCGAAGGTGACTCTGTTTCTGAAGACCTTCGACCGAGTTTTCAGGCCGCTCAGGCAGATCTTCAATTTCTGCGTTTCCGGCCGCCGGCACTGGATACCACGGCAGAGGGGCTGACCCTATCTTTGCCGCATATCCGTCTGGACCGAGCCCTTGAATTCCTGATTGGAGACCGACTGGCATGACCGGATCGACCCCACCTCCTGGCCGCAAGCCAACTGCCTTTCGTCTCGATGACAGCAAGGTGCGTCTGACCGACGACGAGACCCGGGAACCCTCAGCCGGCGAGGCACTCGTCACCCAGGCCTATCTGGAAGAGGATGAACCGCGTCTGCCGCGAGATGCCAGCACTCCAAAATCCCGTTTCGGTTTCGGCAAGTGGATCATGGTCGGCCTCACGGGCCTGGTCTCCCTGGCAATCGGCCTTGCCATCGATAGCCTGATCCGGGATCTGTTTGCCCGAACCGACTGGCTTGGCTGGCTGGCAGTCGCCCTTGCGGCCATTGCCGCCCTCGGGTTGACCGGACTGATTATCCGCGAGTTTGCCGGACTGGCTCGGCTCGGCAAGATCGACCATCTGCGTGCAAAACTGAAAACAGCAGCCGACGAGGACGATGCGAAAGCGGCAACGGCCGGCCTGAAGGACCTCATGACCCTTTACGCCGACCGGCCCGAAACGGCGCAGGGCCGCAAGGCACTTGCAGGTCACATGCAGGAGGTCATCGACGGACGCGATCTGGTCATCCTTGCGGAACGCGACCTGTTGCGCCCTCTCGATCAGGAGGCGAACCGCATTGTGCTCAACAGCGCCAAGCGGGTGTCGCTGGTGACCGCGGTCAGTCCCCGCGCCCTGGTCGACCTCCTGATGGTTCTGTTTGAGAACCTCAGGACCATCCGCCGCGTTTCCACGCTTTACGGCGGCCGGCCGGGCACACTTGGCTTTCTGCGGCTCGCCAGACATGTTGTCTCGCACCTGGCCGTCACCGGCGGCATGGCAGCTGGTGACAGTCTGGCCTCCGAATTTCTGGGCCATAGCCTAGCCGCCCGCTTGTCGGCGCGTTTGGGAGAAGGCGTCATCAACGGGCTCTTGACCGCCCGCATCGGAATCGCCGCCATCGCGGTGTGCCGTCCGTCTCCATTCGTCGCCGACAACGGCCCGAGCGTGAAGGAATTCATGGGTGAACTGACGTCACTGGCAAAGAAACAGGAAACAGATGGAAACAACTAACCTGTTGTAAAATATATATTAAACGTAAGTTTAGCGCCTTTGGACGCCACATTTGTTGTGCCTGGGTCACAGCTCCACTAAGACCTGACCCCATACTTCGTTTTCGCTTCGTCAGCTTGACGAAATGCGTTAAGAAATAGCAAACAACAAGGCGTCAGGAATGATCGGTACGACCGAAAAAGGCTGCGGGGCTCATCAGATCAAACACGCGCTCATGGCAAGCTGTGCCATGTGGCTGGTCCTGCCTGCCGTTGCCTTCGCCGCCGACATCACCATTCCGTCCGGCACAACGGTCACGACAACCCAGACGCTGACAGATGTTGGCGATACCGGCACGATCGACAGTGGCGGGACCATCGACGTCACCGACGAAGACGGTCTGGTACTGGGCAATGATGATCAAACCGCCATCAACAATGGCGTCATTGACGTTGAAAACACGGGCGGCCCTTCGTTTGCAGGTATTGGTTCCACGGGGGCCAATTCACGTATCACCAACAATGGCGACATAACCGGCACCGGAAACTTCATCTTCGGCATCGTCACCAACGACGATGACGCGGTTGTTGTCAATTCCGGGACAATTGACCTCGACGGTGATTTCAATCTCGGCATCTCGCTGGATGGTGACAATTCCAGCGCTGAAAACTCCGGGGACATCACGACCAACGGGTTTCGTTCGGATGGAATCTACGTGTTCGGTGACGACGGTTCGGCCACGAACAGCGGCACGATTGTGACAAGCGGAGAAGATGCCTTCGGGATTTATTCCGACGGCAATGCCTCAACCCTGATCAACACGAGAACGATCACCACCACCGGCGACGATTCTATCGGCATTGGCGCTGACGGCGACAGTGCCACCGTTTCGAATTCAGGTTCGATATCCACGGCGGGCGAGGATGCAGACGGCATCAAGATCGCCGGAGACGATTCCAGCGCGACCAATTCCGGCACGATCAACACAACCGGTGAAGACGCACACGGGATCGATGCGGACGGTGCCAATGCTGTTGTGAACAACAGCGGCACAATCACGACGACGAGTGATGACGCCACAGGTATCGATTCCGACGGCGGTGCAACCAACGCCTCCATAACCAACAGCGGTACCATTTCCGTGAACGGGAATGACGCTTTGGGGATCGAGTCGAAAGGCAATGGCAGCACCATCACCAATACGGCATCCGGCTCGATCACGACGCAGGGCAGCGGTGCGCCTGGCATTGGCTCCCAGGGAAATGACTCGACCATCAGCAATGCAGGCAGCATCACGACCAATGGCTTCAGTTCTTTCGGGATTGGGGCCCTCGGTGACCGGGTGTCGATCACCAATACAGGATCCCTCTCCACGTCCGGCGACCAGTCCGACGCAATTTACGCGTCGAATGATGGCGCAACGATCAACAACCAAAACACGGTTTCAACAAGCGGCGAAGATGCTCACGGCATCGGCACCGACGGAGACTCGGCCAACATCACCAATTCCGGCTCCATCACCACGACCGGCAACAGCAGTGACGGCATCGACAGTGACGGAGACTCCATCACGGTCACCAATTCCGGGACACTGACGCAGTCGGGTGAAGGCGGAAACGGGATCGATGTCAACGGCAACACGGCAACGGTATCGACATCCGGCAGGATCACAACATCCGGCGCAGACAGCAACGGGGTTGAAATCACTGGCAACAATGCGACAGTCACCAACTCCGGAACTGTAGAAAACACCGGCTCAAGAACCGGCAGCGACGCTGCGGCCGGGCATGGCATATCGGTTGTCGGCGACAATGCAACCGTCACGGTCACCAGTTCAGGAACGACATCCTCCGAAAACGGCTCCGCAATCTATATCAACGGCGCGAACGCGACTGTTACACTTCAGAACGGCTCGCTTATTGTCGGAGACCTGACCTTCACCGACGCCTCCACCGCGTCCTTTTCCTACGAAGGCAGCCGGACCGCTATTTACGGTTTCTCCAGTGTCCCCGGCACGCTGACTTCTGATGGCCTGGTCATCAATACCAATGGCAACACGGTAACTTTCTTCAATCCGGATGAATTCCAGCTGGGCACAACATCGCTCACCTTCAACGCGCTCTCACGTGAGCTGGCGGACGTTGTCGAGGAGCAGATGAATGCGGGAGGCCTCAACGGCTCCGCATTCGTTGCCACCAATGGAACGCCAGCCGAAACGGTTTCAGACAGGTGGTCCGTCTGGGCGTCGCCTTTCGGCGGATTGTTGAACCGGGATGGCAATGACGGTTTTGATCACAGTTTCGGTGGCCTGATGGCCGGTGCCGAGCGCGGCTTCGGAGCCGACTACCGGGCAGGTGTCGCCGGTGGTTTCTCAATTGGACACACCGACAGCAACAACGATGTGCACTCGGCAGACACGTACAGCCTTTTCGTCGGTGCATATGCCTCGCGGAACTGGCAGCAGACCTTCGCCCAGGTCAGCCTGCTCGGCGGTTATCTGAACAGTTCCGAGGATGTCACGGTTCTGAACAACATGGTTGCCGGCGGCCTGCAGGACCTGTCGATCGACTACGACTACCTCTTCCTCACGCCAAGTGCCCGTCTCGGCCATGCCTTCGCCCTGACGCAAGGCACGCTCACACCGAGCGTGCGAGCCCGGTATTCCGGGCTGTGGCAATCGGGCGACGCAAGCGAGACGACCTCGGGCCTGACCGTCTCCGGGCGTTCGTTGAACGTTCTGGAGCTTCGCGGCGAGACTGCATTTGATTTTGCCCCCGTCGCTGCTGACACCGGGGCCCTTCATTTCGGCGTTGCAGCCGGCATCGACGGCATCTTCACGCTGAGCGACAATGTCGACGGCAACCTGTCCGGAACCGCGCTCAATCTGTCCACCGACAATGACGACGCTGTCGTGCGCGGCTTCGGCCGGGCAGACGCCGTCTGGAAATCAAATGGCGGCGCAGCGTTCCTTGCCAGTGTCGAGGGCGGCTATGACAGCACCGAGACCGTGTCCGCCACCATGCGCCTCGGTGGCAAGATCAGTTTTTGAAAATGACCGACGGCATTGGACCAAACCGGCCCGGCCCTTCGGGTTGATGTCTGGCGGACGGCTGTTTGTCGTGCCGCTCATCCATCGCCCCTCCATGGCTTCACGTGGCTCCACGCATCCATCTCTCCGGACAACAAACAGAACGCTTCAATCTGACAGCGAAACGCTCTAGGTTCGGCTCATGTTCATAAGTTTCTTCACCGAACTCAAATCGGCGGGCATCCCGGTCTCGCTGCGCGAATACCTGACGCTGATGGAGGCGCTGGACAAGGATCTGGCGGAGAAAAGCGTTGAGGATTTCTATTATCTGGCACGTCTTGCGCTCGTGAAGGACGAAAGCAACCTGGACAAGTTCGACCGGGTCTTCGCCCATGTCTTCAAGGGCCTTGAGCTGATGAGCGACGTGCCCCTGACCGACATTCCCGAAGAGTGGCTGCGCAAGCTTGCCGAGAAACACCTGACGGATGAGGAAAAGGCGCAGATCGAGGCCCTTGGCGGTTTCGAGAAGCTGATGGAAACCCTGCGCGAACGCTTGAAGGAGCAGGAAAAACGCCACCAGGGCGGCAACAAGTGGATCGGTACGGCCGGCACATCGCCCTTTGGCGCCTACGGTTACAATCCGGAAGGCGTGCGTATCGGCCAGAAGGAAAGCCGGCACCGCCGGGCGGTCAAGGTCTGGGACAAACGTGAGTTCAAGGATCTGGACGACACCCAGCTTCTGGGCACCCGCAACATCCAGGTTGCCCTGAAGCGGCTCAGAAACTTTGCAAGGACCGGCGCGGCCGAGGAACTTGATCTCGACAACACGATCCGGGCAACGGCGCACAAGGGCCTTCTGGACATCAGGATGCGCCCGGAGCGGCACAATGCGGTCAAGGTGCTCCTGTTCTTCGACATCGGCGGTTCGATGGACGACCACATCCGAGTCTGCGAGGAACTGTTTTCGGCCGCGCGCTCAGAATTCAAGGTGATGGAGCATTTTTACTTCCACAACTGCCTTTACGAGTATGTCTGGAAGGAAAACCGCCGCCGTCACACCGAACGCATTCCAACCATGGACGTGCTGCACAAATACCCGTCCGACTACAAGATCATCTTCGTCGGCGATGCCTCGATGAGCCCTTACGAGATCGCTTATCCGGGCGGCTCTGTCGAACACTGGAACGAGGAACCAGGCTCTGCCTGGATGCAAAGGATCACAGGCCTTTACAACAGCGCGGTCTGGCTCAACCCGGTTCGTCAGCAGCACTGGCATTACACGCAATCCATCCAGATGCTGAACGAGCTGATGGAAGGCCGCATGTTCCCGATGACAGTCGAGGGGCTCACAGAAGCCATGAAGGAACTGGCACGGTGAGCGCGTCTGAAGACACCCCTGCCTTCTCGCCCCACAGCACCACGTCCGGCATGGTCGGCGGCGGCTTTTACAATGCCAATTCGTCTCCCCAATGGAATGCCATCGAAGCGGTCCTGCCCTTGCTGGACCAGGCGATCAATTCCCTGTCTGTCGAGGGAGCTGGCCCGGTCTGTCTGGCGGATTTCGGCTGCTCGGAAGGGCGCAATTCGATTGCGGTAATGCAGCGCGCCCTCACGTCCCTGCTGCCCCGCACCCACCGCCCGGTTCAGACCATCCACTCCGACCTGCCCACCAACGACTTTTCCAAACTGTTCGTGAACCTGCAACCGGGCGGCAAAAGTGTTTTTGAAAGCGACAGGGTCTATTCCGCAGCAGTCGCCGGCTCCATGTATGACCAGCTGCTGCCGGACCGCTCGTTGCATCTGGCAACCACGTTCAATGCGATCGGTTTTCTGTCCCGCCGTCCGGTCAAGGCCTTGCCTGGATACATTTTTCCAAACGGCCCCAGCAAGGAACGGGCGAACGGTTTTGTTGCTGACGAGGATAGGAATGCCTTTGCAGCGCAGGCGAAACAGGACGTCGGAACGTTCCTGAACAAACGCGCCCGCGAACTGGTCCCGGGAGGCAAACTCCTGGTCCAGGTCTTTGGCGCCAACGACACCGCAAGCACCTGCAATGGCCTTTACGATCTCCTGAACGATGCCGTCCTGGCCCATGTCGACTTGGGCGAGGTCAGCCGGGAGACCTATGAGCGCTATTATCAGCCGGTCTATATGCGAACGCTGGACGAGCTGATCGCTCCTGTGACCGACGAGACCTATGGCGCACGCGGACTGTTCGACATCGAGCAGACCAGGTCCTACGAGATTATCGTGCCGTTCAACGAGCGCTTCCAGTCAGACGGTGACCTGGACCGTTACGCTACGGACTATGTCAATTTCTTCCGCGCTTTCACGGAGGCGGTCCTCTCTGGCGCCCTGCCCGAAACGCCGGACAGGGGCAAGCTTGTTGAGCGCATCTATGACACGGCCGTTGATCTGCTCAAGGCCTATCCGGACCGCTACCCGTTCCGCTACATCGCCATTGCCATGCTGCTGACGCGAGTGGGCTGAGCGCTCGTCAGCTTCCGCGCAGCACAAGCACCGAACACGGTGCGTGCCGGACAATATGGGCTGCGTTCGATCCGACGAAATAGGTCGACAGGCCCGGTTTGTGCGAGGTCATGAGAACCAGGTCACAGGCGGTCCGCTCTGCTTCTTCGATCACTTCGTGGTAGACCGAGCCCATGCGGACGGCCACATCGACAGCGCCTTCCGGCGCATCGAGACCCGCCGCGATCTTGTCGAGGATCTGCGCCGTTTCCTGGAACTCCCGTTCCTGCCACCCCTCCGGCAACTGGCTGGCGACAAAGCTCTGAACTTCCGGGCAGACTGCCAGAAGGTGGACCTTGGTGCCATAATCGCGCGCCATCTGGGATGCCTTTGCCAGGGCATCTTCGGCAAACCCGGCTTCGGCGGGATCCACGGGAACGAGGACTTTCTTGAACATTGAATGACTCCCAAAAGTGGTTCTTTCCTCTTTTGGGACGGCGGGCAATTTGCCGCCATGAGAAAAATCAATCACTCACGTCGCCAAAATACCGGCCAGGTGTCACGCCGAAGGCCTTTTTGAAGGTCGCGACAAAAGCGCTCGGCCCCTCATACCCGAGTTTGTGAGATACGTCTGACACGCTGCGGCCGGCGGCAAGCAGCTCCAGCGCCCGGAACAGTTTCACCTGCCGGCACCAGGTGCGGTAGCTGAGACCGGTTTCCGCCTTGATCCGCCGTTCGAAAGACCTGACGGAGGTCGTACAGCGCGACGCCGCCTCGCTCAGCGAGGGAATGTGAGCAGGACAGCGCACGACCCCGTCGCACAGAGCCCGCAATTTGGGATCCTGTGGCATTGGCAGCTGTAAAGGTGCCGCCGGCAGCATCTTGAGCTGATCCAGGATCACGGCCGCGATCCTGGCGGCAGGCCCTTCCACGCTTGCCGCCCGCGGGTAGGACATGAATTCGAGGATCAGCGCCCGCAGCAAGGTGGTGACTTGGATCACCTGCGGCGTTTGCGGCAGGCCCTGCGTGTGGTCGAATTGCACATAGACGTAGCGGATTTCGGTATCGGTCAGGTAGCGGGTCTGGTGAGACAGCCGTGAGGGCAACCAGACAGCCCGTTCGGGCGGTGCGAAAAACGTGCCCATTTCGGTATCAATCGCAATCGATCCCTTGACCACATGAAAGAGCTGCGCAGCATCGTGGGAATGCCAGCCATTATGTCCGATGCCCGCAGGCTGGCTCTTGGCATAGCCGATCAGCGGACCGGGGACGGCTTCGGTCGGAAATTCCGAGAGTTCGGGATGAATGCTCATGGGCGAATGATAGCCACCTTTCTGCAGATTGCCCAGTTGCTGAACCGGGCCAAACACCCGAAGCGGCCTGTCCACTGGGCGCGTTCAACCGGCTCAGGCTCAGCTGGAACGATGCCAGGGAAAGCGCCCTGGACCGGTCTGACCGCCTTCGGACCCGGTCTCAGTCTTCATCGGGGTCAAACAACTGTTCAATAGGCAGGTCAAAGACACGTGAAATGCGGAAGGCAAGCGGCAGGCTGGGATCGTACCTGCCCTTCTCCAGCGCGATCACGGTCTGGCGCGTCACGTCAAGCCGTTCGGCGAGATCCGCCTGGGACCAGCCACGCTCGCCCCTCAGGGTTTTCAGATGGTTCCGCATCACATCTTCCAGCGAACGCCAGCCGTGGCAACAGACCACATGACAAACAGAAACGCGGCGAAATAGTTGAGGTCGACCGTCAGCACCGCTTCCAGCTTTGCGAGGAAAAGGGCTGCCAGGACACCAACCAGCAAGGTGATCGACCCGGCCACGGCCATGATCAGCCGCTCACGCTCGTCCACCTTGCGGTAATATCTGACCAGGGCCCACAGCACGAGAAACATCGGCAGGGTTGCAAGACCGGACACCAGAACATGCGTAGAAAAATCGGACGCGTTGGTGTCCAGATAGTCCTTTGCCCAAAAACTGGACGCAACAAACAGGGCGGTGGCCCCGAGCGTCTCGGCGACATACTGCAAGGAAAGACGGTCAAACCGGGTCATTGTCGGCTCCTGAAACGAACAAATGTAAAGTGACCTTTACATTTCACATCAGAGGCGAAAAGTAAAGCACGCTTTACATTTTTTGTTGCAGATACACATTTGGCCGGCTTGGAGTCCGCCGATCTTTAACCACCCACTCAAAATTTGGCGGGTCAGAGACATATCCTGACAAAACACCGCTAACACGCAAGGCGCGGATCGGCCTAAAAGCAGGCAACAGCGCTGTCGGACTGTTTCTCTTATCTGGCTACGGAATGACCTACTTTACCCAAAACGCCCACCCGGACGAGATCAAGGGCTGGCGCTCGCCGGCCGTTCTCCTGATGATCATGGCAGGCGCCATGCAGCTCTCGTTTGCGGCCTGGTGGAACCTCATGAACAATTTTGCGGTTCAGGAGCTGGACTTTACCGGTCGCGAGATCGGCATCCAGCAGTCGATCCGCGAAATTCCGGGTTTTCTCAGCTTTCTCGCCGTCTATCTGCTGCTGCTCATGCGCGAGCAGACCCTTGCCTATCTGTCATTGCTCCTGCTGGGCTTCGGTGTTGCCATTACAGGCTATTTCCCGACGGCGATGGGCTTTTACATAACCACCCTGATCATGTCGATCGGCTTCCATTATTACGAAACCATGGCGCAGTCGCTGTCGCTGCAGTGGCTGCCCAAGGCAACGGCTGCGGCCAGCATGGGCAAGATCATCGCCGTCGGCGCCTTCGCCCAGCTGATCGCCTACGGCCTGATCTTCATCGCCTGGAAAACCTTCGATCTGTCGTTCACCGCCGTCTTCGCCATTGCCGGCGGCCTCACCCTGGTGGTGCTCGCCTTCCTGATGATGGCCTATCCGCATTTCCGGGAGGGCGTGCCGCAGCACAAGAAGCTGATCCTGAAGAAACGCTACTGGCTCTACTACGCCCTCACCTTCATGGCCGGCGCGCGCCGTCAGATCTTCACCGTTTTTGCAGGCTTCCTGATGGTCGAACGGTTTGGCTATGACGTGCACGAGGTTGCGCTTCTGTTTTTCCTGAACGGCGCCTTCAACATGTTCCTGGCCCCGAGCATCGGCAAACTGATCGTGCGGTTCGGCGAGCGCAAGGCACTGATCTTTGAATATGTGGGCCTTGCGGGGGTCTTCGTGACCTATGCCTTTGTCACCAACGCGACACTGGCCGCTGCGCTTTATGTCATCGACCACGCCTTCTTCGCCATCGCGATTGCGATCAAGACCTATTTCCAGAAGATCGCCGATCCGGCGGACATCGCCCCGACCGCAGGTGTCGCCTTCACAATCAATCATATCGCGGCGGTGTTCATTCCGGTTCTGTTCGGCCTGATCTGGCTGGTTTCGCCGGCAGCCGTGTTCCTCGCCGGAGCCGGCATGGCCCTGGTCAGCCTGGCGCTCGCCAGCCTGATCCCGAGCAACCCGGAAGAAGGTCGCGAAGTGGATTTCTGGTTCCGCAAACCGGCGGCCCAGCCAGCGGAGTGACCCGGCAGCGCTCTGTGCTGACCATTGAGATCAGTTACAAAAAGGGCGGCCATTCGGCCGCCCTTTCCGATTGCTTACAAACGCTCAGCTCGTCCTTTCGGACAGGTGCAGCGACGCTGCGCGCCGATCCGGAACCCGGCGCGTCAGTACGAGCGACAGCGAGCACAAACCAGTCAAGCGTCTGAATTCTCTGGTAAAGACGCGCCAAGGGCGCGGTTTCCTTCGAGACGCGCGCAGGCGCGCTCCTCAGGAGGAGGCTGAAAGTATTGACAGTTTGCCTGGAATTTAAGCCTGGCGTTCCGGCACGTGCACGACGAGACCGTCAAGCTCGCCGCTCACCTTGATCTGGCAGGACAGGCGCGAGGTCGGCTTCACGTCATAGGCAAAGTCGAGCATATCCTCTTCCATCGGCTCAGGCGACCCGGTCTTGTCCTTCCAGGCGTCGTCGACATAGACATGACAGGTCGCGCAGGCGCAGGCGCCGCCGCATTCCGCTTCAATTCCCGGCACCATGTTCTTAATGGCGTTCTCCATCACCGTCGAGCCTTCGGCGGCATCGACTTCGGTCTGGTTTCCGTCAGCGGTTACAAATGTGATCTTCGGCATATGTCGCGTCCAAGCCTTGAAACAGAGGTTCTCCGACGACCGAAATAAAGAATAAACGCAAAAGGTCAAGGACCGTGCCGTATCTGTGCGGCAATGGGCCCAAAATTCAACGCAAATCAGCTGTCCAGAAGATCGCGGATATAGGCATTGACCTCCTCGACCGCGTCCGCAAGGCCATCCGTATCCGCATCGGCCCTGTCTCGCATGCGCCCCTCAAGCGCTTCGCAGACGATCGCCACACGTTCTGCCCCCACAGCGCGCGCCGAGCCTTTGAGCGTATGGACAAGATCCCGGCGTATGCCCGCGTCACTTTCGCGGTTGAGCCGTTCCAGGGTGTTGGAGGATTGCGACTTGAACAGATGAAGGACCTGAACTTCCAGATCGCGATTGCCCAGTGTGTTCGCCGCCAGCTGCACCAGATCGATCGGTGCGTCGGGACCGGACCGGCCGGCAACACGGGCCAAAGAAGACGAGGCCATGGGGATACTCCAAACTTGACCATGCATGCCTGCCGACGCCCTGTTGCATTCGCAGGCTCACGTTAGAGTGATCTCCAATCCGCAAACACCCGGTTAAACCGATCTCACAAACTGCCCGCTGACGAAGAAGTCCCCAAAAAATTCGATTCGTGGTTAACGCGTTTTAACGTGGCTATCAAAACAGGATTCAAAAAGCCCTTGCATTTCTGCTGTTTTCCTGAATCGCTAAAATTTTAATGATCTGATTCGGCGTTAACTTTTTTTGCCTTTTTGACTTGCGGTCAGAGCCTCGATTGCTGCAGGCGTCAGCTTGCAAACCAGCCAATCGGGCTTGATTGGGTTGGAAAACCAAGGCTCTGCCCAGCCTGCTTCGATACAGGCGCGAATTGTGCGTGCCGGAATTTCCCGTCCCTGATCGTCGAACAGAGGCAGCTTGCCGCCGGGCTGATCGAGGCCCTTTTTCAACCAGCGCTTTTGCGGAGCCGTCAATTTGCTCGTCTTGAGTGCATCCGCAACAGCTGCGATTTCAGCTGCTTCCGCCACGTCGCCTGCCTTCGATTCTGGCATCCTGACCGCCCCCTAAGTGACTCACGCTATTGCCGTTTCTTGTTCGTTAGGAGAGATTGTGCCATTACAGTTACTGATGCGGCAAGGTGGGGAGAGAACCGTCGAACGAAAAGTTCGCGGTCGGTCAGCGGCGGCCCTCTCCACGTACAGGTTTTGCGACGCTGTCTGGTGGGCGGCGCGCGACGAGGACGCATCCGGTAGACAACTGTAACAGGCTGAAAAATCAGCCTGGCTTGGTACCGGTGTGTAATGAGTACGGATGTGAGGCGACCCTAAATGGCAAATCCGACAAAGGCAAAAGATCCGGCGGAAGCGGCTCTGTCTGCTGTGGAAGAGGCCCTGAAACTGGATTTCGGCGGCCCTGAAACGGCATCGGCCCCTGCAACAGACACGAGCGCAGCGGAGCCGGCAAAGCAGCCCCAGGCGGACACACGCGACACCAACCAGCGCGAGGAGCGCCCTGCGCGTCGTCGCGGCCGCGGTGGACGCCCGCCGGCGGCCAATGACGACCGCCGCAATATCGGCAACCTCATCTACGCCTTGCAGCGCCGTCCCTCTTCCGCGCCTTTCTGGGGCGCCCTTGCCCTGAGCGCCGTCTGGGCCGCACTCGGCAGCAGCCTGTTCATGAGCGCCTTCTCGGACAAGGTGACTTCCCTCACCGATCCGCAGGCCCTGATGTCCTCGCCGGAGATGATCCTGGCGGCGGTCGGTATCGTCGTGCCGATCATCTTCTTCTTTGTCATGGCCATGATGATCTGGCGCGCGCAGGAAATGCGCATTGTCGCCCGCGGCATGACCGAAGTCGCCCTGCGCCTGGCCGAGCCGGAAGACATGGCCAAGGAAAGCATTCTCAGTGTCGGCCAGGCCATCCGCCGCGAAGTCGCCGCCATGGGCGACGGCATCGAACGCGCCATTGCCCGTGCCAGCGAGCTGGAAGTGCTCGTCCACAACGAGGTCTCCTCGCTGGAGCGCTCCTATAATGACAATGAACTGAAAATCCGTGCCCTGATCGAGGAACTGGTCAGCCAGCGTGAATCCATTGTCATGAACGCCGAACGTGTGCGCGAGACCATCGCAGGTGCCCACGAGAACTTCGCCTCACAGCTCTCCAGCACGTCCGGTGAACTCGGCAACAATGTCGATCTCGCCACCCAGCGCATGATCGACGCCGTCAACAGCCGCGTGGAAGAACTGACCGCGACCGTCGACAGCCGCATCGAATCCCTCGGC
The DNA here is from genome assembly GCF_965233565.1 of Roseibium sp. Classification (GTDB taxonomy): domain Bacteria; phylum Pseudomonadota; class Alphaproteobacteria; order Rhizobiales; family Stappiaceae; genus Roseibium. The sequence continues at coordinate 1,064,232 of NZ_OZ247494.1, forward strand.
GCCACGCTGAATGCCTCCGGCAACGAACTGGTCGACAGCCTCACCGTTCGTGCGGAAGACTATGTGGCGCGTCTGTCCACCACGGGCAACGACCTGGTCGACAGCCTGGCGGAAACCGGTGCAACCATGTGGGAGACGCTGACCGCGCGCGGCAACGACGTCAATGCACGTTTTGCCGACACGGCCAACACCTTCGTGGAAACACTTTCCGCGCGCAGCACCGAAATCAACGACACCCTCGCCTCTTCCAGCTCGTCGGTGATCAACACCTTGAGCGAGAAGGCGGACGAGTTCCGCGTCACCCTGGAAACCACCGGCACGACCGTTGGCGACACCATCACGGCCCGCGGCGAAGAGATCAACGCCAACCTTTCGCTCACCTCCGGCCGCCTGATCGACACCATCACCTCGCGCACCGAGGAACTGGTCACCACTGTCGACAGCCGCGTCACCTCGCTGGATGAATCCCTGGCCGAAACAGGCAACCGGGTTGTCGAGAGCATTTCCGAGAAGGGCCAGACGGTCACCGACACGATCTCGATCCGCGGTGCGGAAATCGTCGAGACCTTGTCGAGCCGCTCCACCGAAGTCGCAGAGATCCTGCGCGGCACGGGAGAGAGCATCGTGGTCGACCTCAGCCTGCGCGGCGGCGAAATCGCCTCCAAGCTGGACGAAACCGCCGGCTCCCTCACAGAGACCATTTCTGTGCGCGGCGGCGAACTGGCAGAGAAATTCGACAACATCTCCGAGCGCATCTACACCGCGATCTCCATCGACGGTGCGGAGCTTGACCAGCGTCTGGCAGCCCGCAGCAACGAGATGGCCACCATTCTGGAACAGCAGACAGTCGGCTTCCGCGAAACCCTGGAAGGCGTTTCCGGTCAGTTTGCCGCCGGCCTCGGCGAGCAGACCAATTCGCTGACCCTGAAACTGGCGGAAACCGGCACCCAGCTGGCCGAACTGATCGGCAGCCGCGGCGACCGGGTCGCCGGCGACATCAACCAGATCAGCGGCCAGATCGCCGAAACGCTGGAAGTCCGCGGCCAGGCCCTGCAGGAAGGCCTGTCGACCCGTCTCACCGAACTGGAAACCATCGTCACCGACCGTGGCGGCCAGCTTATCGATGCGTTCGACACCAAAACCCTGCTGCTGTCCGAAGCTCTGGATTCGCGCCTGGGCACGCTCGACTCGACCTTCGCGGCCCGCGTCGATGCCATGGACGCATCGCTTGGAGACCGCATCTCGGCCATGGACGCCTCTCTCGAGCAGCGTCACTCGGCGATCGACGCGACCCTGGGCGAACGTCTTGGCACGATCGACAGCTCGCTCGAGCAGCGTTTCACCGTGATGGATGCAACGCTCACCGACCGCATCAGCACGATGGACACCTCGCTGGAACAGCGCCTCGGTTACATCGACACCTCGCTTGCCGACAAGATCGCCACCATGGACACCGCACTGGAGCAGCGCTTCACGACCATGGACGCTTCGTTCAGCGACAAGGTCGCCACGATGGACACAGCACTTGGCGAGCGGATTTCCACCATGGATGCCTCTCTCGGCAGCCACATCAACACGCTGGATCTGACGCTGGATCAGCGCACGGCCGCCTTCGAGGCCACGCTCGAGGCGCGCACCCAGATCCTGTCCGACGCGATCGAGAACCGCACCACCGGCATCAGCGATGCTCTGGAGGAAAAGACCCGCAACATCACCGATGTTCTGGCCGACCGCTCCGATGCCATCACGCTGCAGCTCGGTCAGCGCATCGAAGCTGCCGGCAACACCCTCGCCGAACGGGCCGAGGACATCGGCAACACGCTGTCCGAACGGGTCGACGGTGCCGCGACGTCCATGGCCGAGAAGGCGGAACTCCTGTCTGCGTCCATGACCAGCGGTACGGACCGGATCGACGAAACCCTCGACGCCCGCGCCCGCCAGATCTCCGAGACCCTGATTTCCCGCACCAAGGAAATCGCCAAGGCTTTTGTCGACGGCCAGGACGAAATGACCTCTGCTCTCGACAACCGTCTGGCGGAAGCCGGCAGCGTGCTGGGCAAGCAGAGCGAAGAGCTGACGGAATCCCTGTCCGAACGGATCGCGGAGATCAATGTCTCGCTCGGCGCCAAGGTGTTCGAGGTCGCAGAAACCCTCGACAGCCGCGCAACGCAGCTGGAAACCATCCTGAACGAGCGCCTGGAAAGCATTTCCGGCACGCTCACCGGCGAGAGCGAACGCGCCCGCGACATTCTCACGGCCGTCATCTCCGAAGCTGGAGCGACGCTCTCCACCGAGAGCACCCGCCTGCGCGACGTGGTTCAGGAAGCTGTCACGGCAGCCGTCCAGACCCTGGCGGACGAGCGCACCAAGACGGTTGAAATCGTCGATGGCGCCCTCTCCCAGGCAACCGAGAAGCTCACCGGCGAAGGCGACCGTATGCGCCAGATCGTGCTGGGGTCCGTCGGCGAAGCCCGCGGCGTCCTGGTTGGCGAAAGCCAGAAGGCTGCCGATACGGTGACCGCCGCCATGCAGCAGGCAACCGGTGCAATGTCGGGTGAAAGCGGCAAGATCCGCGATCTGGTTCTGAGCGCGGTCGGCGATGCCGCCCGTGCCATGGGCGCAGAGAGCGAAAAGGCCCGCACGCTTTATGCCGGCACCCTTGCCGAGTTCACCGGCTCCCTGACCGGCGAAAGCGAAAAGGTCCGCAACGAGCTGGCCGGCCTCATTGCCGAGATCTCCGGCAACCTGTCCGCGGAAAGCGAACAGGCCCGCATCACCCTCGCCAGGACCCTGGAAGACATTCGCGGCCAGATGTCGAGCGAAGCCGGCATGGTCCGCGCCCGGGTCAACAGCGCGGTGGCCGAGGCAGCAGATCTTCTGGTCGGTCGCGGCAACGAAGTTGCCAACGAGCTGCTTGAAAAGGCAACCAGCCTCAACGAAGCCTTCGGGGCCCGTTCCGGCGAACTTGCCAAGATTGTCGGCACGGATGGCAACGAGCTCATCAGCGCCATCGAGATGCGCGCCAATGATCTCACGGGCCGCCTCTCCGAGGTCCACACCGCCATCCTCGACGCCATCACCGTCAAGGGCCGCGATGTCACCGACACCTTTGCGCATACCGGCCTGGACGCGACCCGTTCGCTGGTCGAAGCCGGCGACCGTATCGTCGCCAGCATCAACGAGCGCAGCGCACAGGCGACCAGCCTGCTCAGCGATACCAAGCAGCGTCTGGAAGCGGACGTCACGGAGATCCTCAACAAGATCGAGACCTCCAACGCCAACCTGCAGGGTATTGTTGCCACGGCAGGCGAGAACCTCAACGAGGTCGAAGGCAATCTGGCCCGCCGGGCCGGCGAGTTCCGCTCCGCGGTCGACCGTGCCGTGACGGACACAAATGCCACCACGACGCTGATCTCCGAGCAGGTCTCCAACCTGCGCGATGTCACCGACACGACGTTGGCAGATATCCAGAACCTGACCAACCGCTTTGGCGATCAGTCTGAAGAACTGACCAAGGCCGCCCGTCACCTGGAAGACACCAACCGCTCCGTCGAGGGCCGCGTCTCCGAGCGCCGCACGGCGATCGAGGAAGTTGCCGACACGCTTCTGGCGAAGACCGAGGCCGTCGACACGCTCATGCGGTCGTTCACTTCGACCCTGTCGGAAACGCTGGAATCGGCCGACGACCGGGCCCGCGAGGCGGCCAACATGCTGTCGGCGGCTGCGGAAGCTGCCACCAAGCAGGTGGCCGAGCAGTTTGAATCGATGCGCCTGACCGCCGGCATGGAGGGCCAGAAGGCCCGCGAAGCCATCCGCTCGGCCCAGGACGACATCGTTTCGGAAATGTCGCGCACTGTCACAGACGCTTCCGAACGCTTCAACGATGCGGCCACCCGCATGCGCGATGTCGCCCGCGAGGTGCACCGCGAACTGGAAGCGACCCGCAGCGAACTGAAACAGGGCGTCCTCAACCTGCCGGACGAGGCGGAAGAATCTTCCGCAGCCCTGCGCAAGGTGGTCAACGAGCAGATCCGCGCGCTGACGGAGCTCTCCGAGATCGTCGCCAAGCAGTCGAACACGCTGGACATCTCCCGCCCTGCCGCGCACGCGGCAGCCAGCGCGGCCCCTGCCCCGCAGCAGCCGGCTCCGCAACCTGCTCCGGCAAGCTATGCACCGGCAGCCCCGGTCGCCGCCGAACCGCGGCAGCAGCCTCAGCCGGCACGCCCGGCCGAACCGCGCCGCCAGCAGCCGGCACCGGCCGCAACCGGAGGAACATCCGGTGGCAAGGGCTGGGTGGCAGATCTGCTGCGCCGGGCTTCGCGTGACGAAGATGCCAGTTCGGACACCGACATGAGCCGGACGCCACTGCAGACGGTGGAGAGCCTCAACTCGCTGTCTGTCGACATTGCCCGGGCCATCGATCACGAGACCTTCGTCGATCTGTGGAACCGCTACCGCAATGGCGAGCGTCACGTCTTCACCCGCCGTCTCTACACGCTCCAGGGCCAGCAGACTTTTGACGAGATCCGTCAGAAGTATTCCCGCGACCCTGAATTCCGCACGGCGGTGGAACGCTACGTGGCCGATTTCGAGCAACTTCTGGCCCAGGTGTCGCGCAACGACCGCGACAACATGCTCGGCCAGACCTACCTCACCTCGGACACCGGCAAGGTCTACACCATGCTGGCCCATGCCAGCGGGCGCCTCGACTAAGCGGCGCTTTGAAATGGACACGAAAAAAGGCGGCCACTGGCCGCCTTTTTTGATTGCGAGACACGCGCAATGCGCAACCCAGTTCAGAGCCCTCGCTAGCCCCTCCAGTGTCACCCCGGGCGAGCTGCGCGAGACCCGGGGCCTACTCACTTCCAGAGAGCCTGATCCTCTCGCAGAGCGGATCCGCGGAAATTTGGATGCCCTGCGCTTCAGCAAGGGGGCCTGCGAGTAGGCCCCGGCTCTCCGCTACGCTGCGGCCGGGGTGACACAGGTGCGAAGGCCGCACCACGTAATTCGGAGAGGAAAAGCGGCCTGATTTTGCCGGTCCCACTTCGCCTCGCCGTCTCCTCCAGTGTCACCCCGGGCGAGCTTCGCGAGACCCCGGGGCCTACTCGTTTGCAGAGCGCCTGGTCATTTCGCACAGCGGATCTGCGGCAATTTGAATGCCTTGCGCTTCAGCAAGTGGAGCAGCGAGTAGGCCCCGGCTCTCCGCTGCGCTGCGGCCGGGGTGACACAGGTGCGAAGGCCGCACCACATAAAGCAGAGCGGAAAAGTGGCCTGATTTTGTCGGCCCCACTTCGCCTCGCCATCTCCTCCAGTGTCACCCCGGGCGAGCTTCGCGAGACCCGGGGCCTACTCACTTCCAGAGAGCCTGATCCTCTCGCACAGCGGATCCGCAAAAATTTGAATGCCTTGCGCTTCAGCAAGGGGCCCTGCGAGTAGGCCCCGGCTCTCCGCTGCGCTGCGGCCGGGGTGACACAGGTGCGAAGGCCGCACCACGTAAATCAGAGCTGAAAAGTGGCCTAATGTTGCCGGTCCCACTTCGCCACGCCGTCTCCTTCGGTGTCACCCCGGGCGAGCTGCGCGAGACCCGGGGCCTACTCGTTTCCAGAGAACCTGATCCTCTCGCACAGCGGATCCGCAAAAATTTGAATGCCCTGCGCTACAGCAAGGCGCTCTGCGAGTAGGCCCCGGCTCTCCGCTGCGCTGCGGCCGGGGTGACACCGGGGTTTGCAAGAACCTCAAGGGAAAAGCGGAACAGTTGGCACTAGACGGAGCGATTCTGCGCACTCGACTGCAAAAAAGTGCTGCAAGTGGCTCAAACCACTTGTCCAATACCGCGACATTCCACGCCCATTCTCCCTCACTTGCCCCTCCAGAACCGCATTTTGTGATGTTCGTCACACTTTGCCTGCGCGTGTTTCTTCGCAGTCCGGAGGCGACTGTGCAGAAAACTGCACAGTTCCATATTTTAACACTTTCGCTGGGGAGAGAATTTTCGCTGCGAAAACAATCACATCACGAAAGTTACGCAAGTTGGCACACCCGTTGCAATTCTCTCCCCATCGGCTCCAGACAACGAGCCCCGGAAGTCAACAACAAGAACACACACTCACTGAACGCACAGCCAGGCAGGAGATTTCAAAATGTCCAACATCGCTTACATCACCATCAAAGGCGCAACCCAGGGCGACATGACGTCCGACGCAACCACCGCCGACAGCATCGGCAACCTGTGGCAGGAAGGCCATGAAGGCGAATCCCTCGTCTATGCCTTCGAACAGAACGCCATCGTGCCCCGTGACCCGCAATCCGGTTCGATCATCGCCACCCGCCGCCACATGCCGACCACCTTCATGAAGCCGGTCGACAAGGCCACGCCGCTCCTGTGGCAGGCCCTGGCCACCGGCGAGAGCCTGGAAATCGAAGTCCAGTTCTGGCGCACCTCGACTGCCGGTGTTCAGGAACACTACTACACGATCAAGTTCGAGGACGCGGTTCTGGTGGAAGGCAAGACGATCCTGCCGGACGTCAATGACGAAGCCAACGCGTCCCGCGGCGACACCGACAAGTGGTCCTTCACCTACCGCAAGTGTGACTGGACCCACGAAAAGGCCGGCACCAGCGCCTCCGACGACTACCGCGCCCCAGTCACCTAAGCCCGGTCACCTAAGACCAAAACGCCTCCGGGCTGCGACCTGCAACGCAGCCCACCTGTCGGACAGGGTGCCCCTCCTGCCGGCTCAAACCGCCCGGTTCTGCGACCGGGCGGTTTTTTCGTGCACACAGTCGGCACATCACCAACTCCAGTCCCGAAAACGCTAGACCGTGGCCTCAAAAACGCGCAGCCATAGCCGAACAGCCGCAAGAGTTAAGGTCTGTCTCCCTGCCGCAGCACAAATCAGATTCGGGGCTTGGGAGCCGGTTGCCTGTCGGAATCCCCGGAATTTGGTTCCCCCTTCGGTTCGATCAGCAGCACCTTAACCTCCTTGTCTGCTCTCGGCCGATGGACAACACCCTTGGGGACGATGAAGAGCTCGCCGGCCTTAACTGTGCGCGAGGGCTCTCCCTCGATATCCATCTCCATTTCACCTTCCAGCACATAAAAGAAGTCATCCGTCGTATCGTGCTTGTGGAATGCATATTCGCCAATGAATTTCACGACCATGACGTCATTGTCGTTGTAATCGGCGACTACATGAGGATCCCAATGGCTTGAGAAGCGGTTCAGTTTTTCTGAGAGGTTGACTGTTTTCATCTGCGGTGTCCTTTTTCGTGTGAAGACCAGCCTTTGACCTGGTTCGATTGGTGCAAAGCGTCCGCGCGGCTGCAATGGAGAAATCCGATTTCGACGACGCCAATACCTGGAGATGATGAAGCACGAGATCCGACACCGGGTCTTGAACGATCGTGCGCATTTGACTGGGTTCGCGTTGCACCTTGGCAATACGGCATTCAGCGAATTGAAGCCTTCTTCTCTGGCGAGGCCTACGCCCCACATCGGCACGACACGTATTCCATCGGCTACACGATAAGAGGCGTGCAAAGCTTCGACTACCGCGGAGCTCGCGCGGATAGCACCCCAGGGCAGGTCATGGTTCTGCACCCTGATGAGATCCACAACGGGGAGGCTGGAACCGAAGACGGCTTTCATTATCGGATGCTCTACATCGAGCCGTCTCTGGTGCGCGAGGCCCTCGGCCCTTCCGCCGGCGCGCTCCCCTTTGTGAAGGATGCCGTCTTCGGCGACCCAAGGTTATTGAGAGCCATTCATGCAGCCTTCGGTGATCTGGACTCTGTCTTGGAGCCTATTGCGCTTGATGAAATCACCATGGCCCTGGCGGACGGCCTGCTGGCAAATGACCCTTCGGCACATCGGTCGGCCCAATCGTTGATCGACTTCAGCGCGACCCGTCGGGCGCGCAGGTTTCTCGAAGCCAATCTCGACCGGACCGTAACCTCGGACGAACTTGAGGCCGTGACCGGGCAGGATCGCTATTCACTCGCCCGCCAGTTCCGCAAAGCCTATGGAACTAGCCCGTACAGGTTTTTGATGATGCGCCGACTTGATCGGGCTCGCGCCGGCATTGCAAGTGGGTGCAGTTTGTCAGAGGCGGCGCTTGCGGCCGGCTTCAGCGACCAGTCGCACATGACCCGGCGGTTCAAAGCAAACTACGGCATTTCTCCTGGAAACTGGCAGCGCCTCGTCGCGAAAGCCGATCGGGTCGGCCCATAAGGCGAAGTTCGATACTTCTTCCAAAAACCGACTTCGGCGCGAAGGCGAAGAATGTGCACCCGGTTCGTATCGCTAACCTGCGTGGTTGACTGTCCGGATTTCAAGGGTTCCGCCGAAGGCGTTGGACAGCATCCTTCTGGTTATGGATACACGCCCTGGCAAAAGCTTGCTCGCCGGCGCCCTGAAACAGCGCCACGGATAACAAATAGTAATACTGAGTATTATTGACATTTCTTTCAATTTTACTGACTAATACATATACATATATAGTATATTCAATCATTTATACTTTATTTTAACATTTTCACGTGATACTGTTTCCCGATCCTGCAGAGAAGCTATTCAAAACAGTTGTCGTTCCATGACGCTTTTACTTAAGCCTCGTGGAATGCAGGATCACTCTGCCCTTTGAATGCTCTGCCTGCAGAAGATCAGCCAAGTCAAACCACAGTCGGCCCGAGAGGGGCGCTGGTCCCATGGGTTTATGACAGCCCCTGTCTGGAGGAGAGCAAATGAACAAGCACCTGACCAAGATCAGACACTTTCTGAGACTTTGCACAGTCGGCATTTTCGTGACGACGGCAACGGGAGCGACTGCAGAAACAACCGTTCGCTTTGCACATTACGAAGCCTATCCCCCGATTACCTTCGGGAGTGGCGAAGCCGTTCAGGGCATCCTTGTCGACTCGATCAAGGCGATCTTTGAAAAGGTCGACGGCGTCTCTCCCGAGTTTCACGGTTATCCCTGGGCGCGGGCGCAGAAGCTGGTGGAAAGAGGCCAACTGGATGCCTTTTGCACCGTCGCCACCGCCAAACGCCAGGAATATGCCGTTTTCGGCAAGGAAAAGGTCTGGGGACCGGAACGCGTTGCCTTCTATTCATCCGGTAATCCGCGCGCCGGGGAAATTCAGGAAATTGCCGCCATGGAGGATTTCGGCAAGTTCGAGATCGTCGATTATCTCGGCAACGGCTGGGGAGAATCAAACCTCAGGGACTATTCCGTCTACAAGGTCGACAACCTCGCCAACGTGTTCCAGCTGGTCAACAGCAACCGGTCTGATATTCACGTCAGCCCTTATGCCATCGGGAAACACCAGCTCAATGAACTCGGTTTCGATTTGCCGGTCGTCGAACTCCCCTTTCTGGAAAACTCCTCGCGGTTTGTCATCGGCATCCGCAAGGACTTTCCAGGTGCAGAAGACCTGGTCGCCAAGCTTGACGAAGCGATCCGGGAACTGACCGCGGAAAACCGGTTTGAACAGATCCGCGACGAGTGGCTCGCCAAATAACATCAGCCTGCAACACAAGAAGAAGACTGCAGCCACCTCACCTGAACGCCCTTTTCAAGAAAGGGCGTTCTTTTTTGCATGGAACTATCGCCGGAAAACCGGCTGCCACCAATTCAATTGGACTGTTTCAATCGGCCGGTCATTTGGCGCAGGAACCCGAGACACTTGTCCAGTTGTTCGATCTCGATGAATTCGCCCGGCTTGTGAGCCTGGGCAATCGAGCCCGGCCCGACGATGATGGAGGGAATTCCGCCCACCTGTTCAAACACACCTCCTTCCGACCCATAGGAGACCTTGCCCGACCAATCGGGCATGATGTCCCGAAACAGCAGGAAGCCCATGGAATCCGTCCCGTCTCCCATCGCCGGGTAGGAAAAGATCTCCTCAAAAACGACGCCGGTTGCCGGATTGATGTCCTGCATCTCCGGAACCAGCGTCCCGGCCACATCGGTCATCAGGCCGGCCAGCTCAGCCCTTGCGTCGTGGACCGGCAGGCTGCGGATCTCGAAGGTGAAACTGCACCTCTCTGGCGTGATATTGGTTGCGACCCCACCCTGGATCATGGTTGCCAGCATGGTTGAATGCGGAACGGTGAAATCCGGATCGAAGGGCCCTTCGCACCTGAACCGTTCGGCGCGCGCGGCAATGAGCGATACGATCCGGGCGGCATAGGCGACGGCGTTGACATGATCGGGGGCAAAGGATGAGTGACCGGACGTTCCATGAACGTGGCACCGCATGGCAATCTTGCCTTTCTGTCCCGTGACAAGTCTCATCTCCGTCGGCTCGCCGACGATTGCCAGAAAAGGCGGCACTGGGCGCTTGGCCAGCCAGGAGGCGATGGCCGGCGCTCCAAGACACCCGACCTCCTCATCGTGGGAGAGACAGATCCAGATTGGCCGGTTGATCCGGGCTTCGACGAATTCCGGTACCATCGCCAAAATGCAGGCAACAAACCCCTTCATGTCGCAACTGCCTCTGCCGACGAGCCGGCCGGCCGTCTCGACGAGCTCGAACGGCCGGGTCCGCCACCCCTCCTCCAGGGCCGGCACAACATCCGTGTGGCCGGACAGGACAATGCCCGGGCGGTCCTGCGGACCGATTGCCGCAACGAGATTGGCCTTTTTTCCCGTTTGATCCGTCAGGATGGTCGCCGAGACGCCGAACGCTTCCAGGTAATCGGCAACAAAGTCGATCAACTCAAGGTTTGATTTGTGGCTCGTTGTGTCGAAGCTGACGAGATCCGAAAGGATCTGCTTGGATCTTTCAAGGGGGGACAGATTGCTGTCCAGCACGAACGACTTAGCTTTCAGCACGCTTTTGCCTCAGTTTTTGCAGCTCCCAACGCACAGTCAGGGCCAGGAAAAAGACGATCAGACAGACAAAGAGCCAGGAGATCGGCGATTGAAAGAAGATCGACAGGTCGCCTCTGGAGATGGCCAGGGCCCGGCGCAGGTTATCCTCGAACATCGGCCCGAGAATGAACGCGATCAGGAAGGGCGCGGCAGGTATCTCCAGGAGCATCATGACAAAGCCGACGCCGCCCATGATCAAGAGCACGGTCACGTCAAAGGTATTGCTGGATATCGCGTAAATGCCGTAGATGCACAGCATCAGCACAACCGGTCCGAGGATCACCTGCGGGATCGCGGCAATCCTGGAGAAATACCGGACAGTCAGCTTGCCGGCGATGAACAGAAGCACCGATGAGAACATCATGCCGATGAACAGCATATAGACTTCGTTGAGATTGTTCTGGAAGAGCAATGGCCCGGGCGTCAGTCCCTGGATCATGAAGGCACCCAGCATCACACCTGTGATGACGTCACCGGGCACACCAAGAGCAAGCAACGGGATCATGGTGGAACCACAGCAACCGTTGTTGGCCGATTCAGATGCCGCGATCCCCTCCAGCTCTCCCTTGCCGAAATTGTCCCGGTTCGGCGAAGACCGGCGGGCTTCACCGTAAGAGAAGAAGGCCGCCGCTGACGGACCGATCCCGGGAATGGCTCCCAGCACAACACCGATAAAGCTGCCGCGGATGATCGACTTGAAGACGCGCCGGACTTCGGTCAGGGTCAGGTGATTGTCGCCCAGCTTCATGGCCATGCCCTGCTGCCCGTCCCGAAACACGATCAAGCGGATCAGCTCAGGCAGCGCAAACAGGCCGATCAGAACCGGCGCAATCGACAATCCGCCTTTCATGTCCTCCGTCATGGCAAAGCGGAAGGATCCGTAGATGTCTTCGCCGACCGTTGCCAGCAGAAGCCCGAGGCACGCGGAAATGATGCCCATCAGCAGAGAATTTCCGGATATCGAGGCCACCATGCAAAGCGCAAACGCCATCAGCATGAAATACTCCGCCGGGCCGACACGCAGGGCCAGCAGGGCAAGCGGTGCGGCCAGGAAGATCAGCGAGATGTTGGAGATGAAGTCGCCGATACAGGAGGACACAAGCGCCATGTTGAGCGCTTTTCCAGCCTTGCCCTGTTGAGCGAGCGGCCAGCCGTCAAGGATCGTACAGGCGGCAGAGGCCGTTCCGGGTGTCTTGATCAGGATCGCCGATATGGAGGCGCCATAGGTGCTGCCCTTGTAAAGGGCAACCAGGAGAAGGATGCTCGTCACCGGTTGCATGTAAAAGGTGAAGGGCAGAGCGAGCGTCACCGCCATGGTTCCGGTCATGCCCGGAATGGCGCCGATGACCACGCCGGCCAGGATCCCCGCACACATAGCAAGAACATTTGCAAACGTGGCGACGGAACTCACGGCGATTAGAATGTCATTCCACATGGGTCTGTCTTCCGTGGTTGATGAGGCACGGGTGTCCCGCGCTCGGCCGAACGCAAGAAACCTGATCCAAGGCTTTGTGTTTTTGACTTTGGTTTTTCCGGCCTTGCCGGCTGCCAGCCCTTGCCTAACGCAGGGCCGGCAGCACGTCCCAACTGCCCGCCGGGAACGGCGTGTACATCACGTTCGCAAAGAACAGCTGCAAAAGGACCGGAAGCATCAGGGCCAGCAGGGTTGCCAGCAGCCGGTACCGGAAGCCCCCTGTCAGGGAAAAGGTCGCCAGGGCCAGAAGAATGGCACTTCCCAGAAACCCCAGACGCGGCAGCATCCATGCAAACCCGGCAAAGACCGCCGCCACCAGTGCGAGCCGCAACAGGGTCTCCGCGCGCAACTGCAACTGCCACGGTACGGGCGCGATCTTCCCGGTCGCCTGGCGGCTTTCCATCACGGCCGTCGCGATAGAAAAAAGGCCGATACCCATACCAAGCAAGGAGACAACACGCGGCCACATGTCCGGCGGTGGCGCAAAGCCCGGAATGAAGGAAGGTCTGGGCACATGGACAGGGATCAGCACGAAGTGAACCAGGCCGAAGAAAAGCGTTATCAAAACGCCTCTGATGACATACTTGTTGATCATGCCGAGACCTCCCTTTGCGCGCCGGATTACTTCACGTAGCCAAAGTCTTTGGCCATGCCGTTGAAGAGTTCATATTGCGACTTGGCAAAGGCGGCCATATCGCCCTCGCCAGCTGTCGAGATAGAGCCTCGCCGGCTCGCCAGAGTGAGCCAGTCCGGATCGTCACCGACCTGCTTCAAGACCGTTGCCCACTGTTTGACCACGTCTTCTGGAAGCCCCTTCGGGCCATAAAGCGCGCTCCAGCCGGAAATCTGACCGGCCTTTTCGAAACCCAGTTCCGAGGCCGTCGGCACGTCCGGCAATTTCTCCATGCGCGCAGGGGCATAGACCATGAGAGGGCGCATCTTGCCGGCCTCGATATGGGGCATCAGCGAGCCCGCTGCGACCGCCAGAAAATCGACATGCCCGCCGAGCAGCGCCGTCGCAAGCGCACTACCGCCCTTGTAAGGGACCAGGGTTGCCGCTTGCAGCGGGTCCAGCCCATTGTCCGACAGCAGCGCCTGAACGGTAAAACCGTCGATCGAAGTTGCCCCTGAAGCCCCATATGTGAGCGGTGAAGCGCCGGATTTCAGCGCTCCGATCAGGTCCTCCATGGTCTGATACGGCGAGGTTTCGGACACAGCCAGGATCATCGGAGTTGCCTCCAGCGACCCAAGGAACGTGTAATCATCCCAACCAACCGGTGCGCTTTCCTGAACGGCCGGGTAGAGCGCCATACCGACCCGGGCAAGAAGCAGGGTGTAACCGTCCGGGGCACTCTGCGACACGTACCTGGCGCCATTCATGCCGCCATTGCCGGTCTTGTTGATGACCACGACCGGCTGATCGCCGAGATAGTCGCGTGCGACATCGGCCAGCGAACGGGCAGCCAGGTCGGACGCGCCACCGGCACCATAGGGCGCAACCACGGTCACGGCCTTTTCCGGATAATCGGCTTCAGCCACACCTGTAGCGATGGCGAGCGCGCAGCCCGCCAGGAGGCTTTTCAGAATTTTTGACATTTTGTCCTCTTTGAGAAGGTCACTTGTTGTTGCACCGGAAGTCCGGTGCCGCGTGTCTTCAACGCACGCACATCTTTATTACACAGTATGCTTTACAATGCAAATTAGTTGCTTTAGTATTACTTTTATGCATACTGGTTATTGAGGTGAATACATGAACTTGCGGCAACTCGAGGCCTTCGATGCCTTCATGACAACGGGCTCAACCACGCGGGCTTCTGCGGAATTGAAGGTCAGCCAACCCATGGTCAGCCGCCTGCTCGGGCAGCTGGAGGAGAATGTCGGCTTCCCGCTGTTTCTGAGGAAACGGAATCAGCTGGCACCGACCCCGGAAGCAGTCCTGTTCCACGCCAAGGTGTCCCGGTCTCTGGCTGCTTTCCAGGATCTCGATCGCGAGGCACGTGCCATATCCAACCGGCAGGTTGGCCGCATCATCGTGGCATCGCAGCCGGTTTACCTCGATACGTTTCTGTTGGATGTGGTCGCCAGTTACAAACAGATACATCCGGATGTGGCCATCAAGATCATTGATGCGGGCCTGGAGGACCTGTTGCGGATGTTCCATGAGGGCAGCTGCGATCTGGGTGTTGGCATCACGCTCGACGCCAGCCCCTATGGCGCCAGCCTGCTGCCCCTTGGCACGTGTGCAGCATTGTGCCTGGTGCCGCGCGGGCACAGGCTGGCAACAGCAAAAAGCGTCAATTTGGACGACATCAGCAAGGAGGTTTTTGTGGAGCTATCGATTGGCAGCCCGCTTCGCACGCGCGTCGACTACATGATGCAAAACTCCGGAGGTCAGCGCAAAATCGCAGCCGAAGCCCGCACGAACAGGGCTGTTCACGGTCTGGTGCGCCGTGGCGTCGGCATTGCCATCGTCGATCCGCTGACCAGCCTGCTGACCGTCGGAGACGATGTTGTCGCGCTGCCGATCGAGCCGAAAATCGAGTGGGAAATGGCCGTATTTCAACATGACGACCGCCCATTGAGCCGGATTGAGACAGCCTTTGTCGACACCATTCGAACGGAGATCGCAAAACTGCAGGAAAAGGGTGTCCTCTCCTAGCCTCTGCCGCCAATCACCTCAGTCGCTCACCCCGTCGAGATCGCCGGCCAGGTTCTCCCGGATCTTTCTGGTGACCGACAGGAATGCGGTGATTTCGTCGGCCGTAAGACCGTCCAGCATCTGCTGTTCGACCTGCTTAAGCTTCGGTCCAAGGTCCTCATAGACGGCCCTGCCCTCGTCGGACAGTTTCAACAGGAAGCTGCGGCCGTCGGCCTCGTTGCTCTCGCGCACAAGGAACCCGCGCTCCTCCATACGCTTGACGGCACGGCTGACCACCACCTTGTCCATACTGGAGCGCGCAACGATCTCCGTTGCCTGCAGCCCGGTGGAGGAAGAGCCCAGGATCGCCATGGTGCGCCACTCCGCCGGCATCATGCCGTAGTCGCGCTGATAGACCGCCGACAGGGCGCGGGTGACATCTGAGTAAAACACGCGCACCTGGTAGGGAAAGAACGTCTCCAGCTCAAACGCAGATACCGGACCAGCTTCAGTTTCCGCAAGGAAGTCAATGGTTTCTGGCGTTGTTTTGTCCGCTTCGGTCAACTTGTTCATCCGTCTTCCACGTTATCCGTTCGGCGTAATCATGCGATTTTCGATTGACTTAGTTTCACATGTAACTATTTTGTTTCATATGTAACTATGTTTGGCGCCGCGTTTCAAGTCCGGATGATACCGGCAAGAACGGCCATCATGAAAGGTGGGAGGAGAGACCCTTGAAACAGTTGAAGTGCATTTCCATTCTGGCCGGCGTTGCCGCCACCGCGCTGACGGGCCTTGTCGCAACGGCCAGCGCCGACGAACTGGTGCTGTCATCCTGGCTGCCGCCGAAACATCCGATCGTCACCGGCGTTATCCAGCCCTGGGCGGATCAGGTCGCCGAGGCAACGGAAGGCCGCGTCACGGTGCGCATCCTGCCAAAGCCGGTCGGCTCGCCGCCGGAGCATTTTGACCTTGCCGCCGAAGGCATTGTCGACATCACCTACGGCCTGCATTCCTTCACCAAGGACGACCGGTTCCTGCGCTCGCGCATCGGCCAGTTCTCCTTCATCGCCGACACGGCGACCGAAGGCTCCAAGGCCTACTGGGACGTCTATGCCGGCACCATGGACGCACAAGCCGAGCACCAGGGCACCAAGCTCCTGGGCCTTTGGGTGCATGGGCCGGGCATGTTCCACAACAACCAGCGCAAGATCGAGACCCCGGAAGACTTCTCCGGCCTGAAGGTGCGCACGCCGGGTGGTTACATCGCAGGCCTGGCCCAGGAACTCGACATCATCACCCAGTTCATGGGGCCGGGTGAAGTTTACGAAAAGCTCTCCCGCGGCGTGATTGACGGTGTCACCTTCCCGATGGAAGCCCTGCAGGCCTTCAATCTGACCGACCATGTCAAATACTCCATGCGCGTCCCGGGCGGCATCTACAACACCTCCTGGTTCATGGTCATGAACGAAGACATCTGGGACGGCATCTCCACCGAAGACCAGTCCGCTATTGAAAAGGTTTCCGGTGCAGCGCTGGCCGAACTGGCAGGCTCCGTCTGGGACGGTGCCGACACGCGCGGCGCGGCCTATATCGCCGACAAGGACATCGAGGTTTACGATGCCCCTGCCCCGGTCCTGGCGGCCCTGAAGGAGCTGGCTGCCAAACACGAAGCCACCTGGGCCGATGCTGTCCAGAAAACCGGCTTTGACGGC
This sequence comes from Roseibium sp., assembly GCF_965233565.1. Taxonomy (GTDB): domain Bacteria; phylum Pseudomonadota; class Alphaproteobacteria; order Rhizobiales; family Stappiaceae; genus Roseibium. The sequence goes on from NZ_OZ247494.1 coordinate 1,080,933, forward strand.
ACGGCTGCCCTTGCCGAATTCCGCGGCAAGACCGGCATCAATCCCTGATCATGCTGCCGCAACCTAACGATAAGGCTCCGGGCCGGATTGCAAAGATCCGGCGCGGAGCGAGTTTCCTGCTCGGCCTGGCCTGTTTACTGGTCCTGGCCGGCCTGATCGCACTCACCTGTGTCGACGTCGTTGCCCGCTATGCCTTCAACAGTCCGGTCACCGGTGCTTACGAGCTCACCGAAATCCTGCTGGCCACACTGATCTTCCTGGCCCTGCCGCTGACAACAGCCGCAGGTGAACATATCGAGGTGGAGCTGCTGGACGGTGTCAAAAGCAGCTTCCTGAAGCAGCTCGGAACGCTCGCCGCTGCCCTGTGCACCATCGGTGTCTTTGCCCTGATTGCCATGGAACTGCTCGAACATGCCGACAAGTTGCAGCGCCGCGGCCGCGTGACGGATTCGCTTGAAATTCCGCTCTTTTATGTCGGCTGGCTTGGCGCTGCTTCCTTCGCCGTGTCGGCGCTGGCGGCCCTTTACTTCTTCACCAAACGTTTCCGGGAAAAGGCCTGAGCCCGTGCTTGAAGCTCTGATCGGATTTGGCGCCCTGTTCGCCCTCGTGCTGGTGCGCGTGCCCATTGCCATTGCCATGATCATCGTCGGCACCGCCGGTTTTGCCGCTTTGCGCAACTGGAATGCAGCGCTGAACCTGCTTGGAAATGCCGCGTTCGAGACCGGCCTGTCCTTCACCCTGTCGGTGATCCCGCTGTTCATCCTGATGGGCAACCTGCTCACCATATCCGGCGTCAGCCAGTCCCTGTTTTCAACAGCGCACCATTTGCTGCACCGGATGCGCGGAGGCCTCGCCATGGCCGCGATCGTCGCCTGTGGCGGCTTTTCCGCCGTCTGCGGCTCGTCGCTGGCAACGGCCGCAACCATGTCAAAGGTCGCCATGCCGTCCATGCGCAAGGCAGGGTATGCCGACAGCCTGGCCACGGGCTCGATTGCCGCCGGCGGCACGCTCGGCATCCTGATCCCGCCGAGCGTCATCCTGATCATCTACGGGCTATTGACCGAAGCCGATATCGGCAAACTCTTCATCGCCGGCATCATTCCGGGCCTGCTCGGCGTTGTCTTCTATCTCGCGGCCGTTTACGTCACCGTCCTTCTGAAACCGGATCTCGCCCCGCAAGGCGCAGAGGACCGGAAACTGGAGCGCAAGGATGTCTGGGGCGTGCTCTCCGTGCTGGGCCTTTTTGCCGTGATCATGATCGGCATCTATGGCGGCTTCTTCACACCGACCGAAGCCGCCGGGATCGGCGCGGCCGCTGCCTTTGTCATTGCGCTGGTTTCAGGCGGGCTGACGTGGAAGAAACTCTATACTGCCGGTCTCAACTGCGCCCGCACCACGGCCATGATCTTCGCGATCATCATCGGCGCGGAAGTCTTTTCCAACTTCATCAGCTATGCCGGTGTCCCCGATGCCCTTCTGACCTTCGTCCAGTCGCTCGACGTCAACGCCTATGTGGTGATCCTTGTGCTGGTGCTGATCTATGTGGTTCTGGGGGCCGTCCTGGAAAGCCTCTCCATGATCCTGCTCACCGTTCCGGTATTCTTCCCGCTGGTGACCTCGCTCGACTTCGGCGGCGGCCTTCTGGCAGATCCGGAGATGGTGCTGATCTGGTTCGGCATTGTGGTGGTCGTGGTCACCGAGATCAGCCTGATCTCGCCGCCGATCGGCCTCAATGTCTTCGTGCTGCGGTCGGTTTTGACCGATGTGCCCCTTCGAACCATGTTCGCCGGCATCCTGCCCTTCTGGCTGGCCGACATTCTGCGGCTCGGCCTCTTGATCGCCGTGCCGGCGCTATCCCTGATGCTGATCTGACCGGAGAGCCAGCCGCAGCCTCAAAGCCGCGGCTGGTCCTTCAGAAGCTTGCGATTGATCTTGCCCGACACCGTCAACGGCATCTCGGCCAGGAAACGGACATCCTGGGGCACATAGAAGGGCGGGCATTTTTCCGCGACAGCGGCCTTGATCGCAGCAGCAGCCGCATCGCCGGCGGCCTCCGCAACCACATAGGCGACCAGGGATTTCTGGCCCTGATTTTCTTCCGCAACCACCACCACGTCCCGGATACCTTCAGCAGAGCGGATGGCGGCTTCGATTTCCCCAAGCTCGATGCGGACGCCACTGATCTTCACCTGGAAATCATTGCGGCCGAGATACATGATCTCGCCGTCGGGACGGAAATAGGCTAGATCGCCGGTGCGGTAAAGCCGCCGGTGCGGTGCGTCCTCGACAGGACACGGGATGAAGCGTTCCGCGGTCAGATCGTCCCGGTTCCAGTAGCCCCTCGCCAGCTGAACCCCGCCGATGTGAAGCTCACCCGGAACACCGACCGGGACCGGCTGGTCATATTCGTCCAGCACATAAAGCCCGGTATTGGTCACCGGCTTGCCGATCGGAATGCTGTGATCGCCGGACTTGCGCGGGCAGGCAAAATAGCTGACATCGACCGCCGCTTCCGTCGGGCCATACAGATTGTGGACCTCGACGCTGTCGCTCGCCTTTTCGTAAAAGGCCTGAACCAGATCGAAGCCAAGCGCTTCGCCGGAACAGAACAGCTTCCTGATCTGGAGCTCGTCGAGAGACGGTGCCAGCAGGAACAGCCGCAGCATCGACGGCACGAAGTGCAGATGCGTGACGCCGGATTGCTTGATCTCGCGTTTCAGATAGCGGATCGACATGTGACCGCCCGGAATGGCCACCACCAGGGTCGAGCCGACGGCAAAGGGCCAGAGGAATTCCCAGACGGACACGTCGAACGTATAGGGCGTCTTTTGAAGGACCCTGTCTTCCGGCTCCAGGCCATATTCCTCATGCATCCAGACAACCCGGTTGTGGATCGCCTCGTGTTCGACAATCACGCCTTTCGGCTTTCCGGTCGAACCGGATGTGTAGATCATGTAGGCAAGGTCCCCGGGGGCGATCTCCAGACCCAGATTGTCCGCCGCAAACGCTTGCGCCGTATCTCCGCCCTCCGGCAGGACAATCACCTCGGCAACATCTGTTTCGATCTTGTCCGCAAGATGCGCCTGGGTCAGAACGGCAACCGGCTTGCAATCCTCGATGATTTCCGTCAGGCGGCCGGACGGATCTTCGGTGTTGAGCGGCACATAGGCACCGCCGGCCTTGATCGTCGCCCAGAGCCCGATCACCATTTCCAGGCTCCGGTCCATGAAAAGCGCGACAAACCTGTCGGGACCAACGCCTTTCTCCCGCAAGAGACGCGCCAGACGGTTTACCCGGGCATTGAACTCGGCATAGCTGAGCGTCGCCTCCTTGAAGATCAGCGCGGGGTGATCCGGGGTTGCCGCCGCGGCTCGCTCCATCATCGCGACGAGACCGCCTTCATAGCCGTAGTGACGGTCTGTCGCATTCCAGGTCTCAACAACCGTCTTGCGCTCGTCCGCCGACATGATCGGCTGATGCACCAGCGGTGTTGCCGGGTTGCTGGCCAGTCCGGTCGCGAGTGCCGTCAACCGTTCCAGGAACAGCTCGACTAGGCCGTCCCCAAGGCTTGCCGGATGAACAAGCGTGAGGCTGCCGTCGGCCGAGATTTGAAGCTCCAGTGCCGCAACGATTTCCTGTGCCGAACGAGCCCCTGCACGGACCAAAAACGGCAACGGGACCCCTGCGGGAAGGTCTGGTAAGCCGGAAAGCCCAGTGGCCGCACCAAAGCCGCTGCGGGTCACTTCCGACAATATCTCGGCGAAGGGTTTCTCCGCCGTGAGCCCGGTTTCAAAAACCCCACTGCCCTGACCATCCGGGCCCGCTTGTGCCAGCGCCAGGACGGCGACGCGGTTTTCGCTCAGTCGAGCGGCGAAAACGGCAAAGACGGCAAGTGCAATTTCAGCCGGAGCAGCGTCTTCAATGGCTGCATCAAGCGTCTGAACAGCTTCCGCCCAGGCCTCCGGGCTGCGGGTCTCTTGCGAGCTGTCTGACGTGCTGCCAGATCTTGCGAGACCCAACTCTCCGGCTTGCGTGAACTCTACCTCCAGCTGGTGCGCCGTCGCCGTTGTCTCGACCAAATCAGATTGCGTCATGCCACAAGCCTCTCTGTTTAGGGGCGCCCGGAGGACCGGTCGACCAGCTTCCCATCGGTCAATTTACCTAAGGATATTTCGTCCCTGTATAGGGTTGAAAACTTAAGAGGAAAATAAGGGCGCCGGGAGGTTGTCTGCCAAGATCCCGCGTCCTGCCGACCGGCGCCTTAGAACGGTCACCGTCAAACTTTTTCATGGATAAACCGTTGTCGCACCAGACCTGACGCGACACATTGCGTTTGGGAAAAAAGACACTGTGGCGTCATCCGGTTTCGGAGCGCAAAGGCAGGAGAGATCGGACTTGACGAAGATAACGATCCTTGATGGCGGCATGGGCCAGGAACTGGTGCATCGCACCGGGCGCACCCCAACCGGGCTCTGGTCCTGCGAATTGATGATGGAACGCCCCGATCTGGTCAGTGCTATCCATGACGATTTTTTCGCGGCAGGCGCAGAGGTCGCGACAGTAAACAGCTATACGCTTCATCGCGACCGCTTACGCCCGGCTGACCTGGAAGACCAGTTCGAACAGCTGCATCACCTGGCCTGCGACCTCGCACGGCAATCGCAGCAGGCGCACGGCTCCGGCCTCATTGCGGGCTGTCTCGGCCCGCTCGGCTGGTCCTACAGCCATGACGGCGCCCCCTCGGAGGCCGCTTCCACCGCACTCTACGAAGAGATTTGCCGATTGCAGAAAGACAAGGTCGACCTTTTTGTCATCGAGACGATTGCCTCGCTGTCACAGGCACGGGCGTCGCTGTCGGCGGCACAACAATTCGGCAAACCGGTCTGGATCGGGCTCACGGTGGACGATCAGAATGGCAAAGAGCTGCGCTCCGGTGAACCGCTGGATGTCGTGCTCAAAGAGCTTGAAAGGTTCGAACCCGATGCGGTGCTGCTCAACTGCTCTGTGCCGGAAGCCATCACCACCGGACTGGGCATTTTAGGTCAGTCCGACTTCAGAACCGGCGCTTACGCCAATGGCTTCACCGCGATCAAACCCGAATTCCTGAAAAAAGGCAGCAGTGTCTCCAAACTCTCCGCCCGAACGGATCTGACGCCGGGCGCTTATGCCGACCATGCCGCCACGTGGATCGATCTTGGTGCAACCATCATCGGCGGTTGCTGCGAAGTCGGGCCCCGGCATATTGCCGAGCTTTCACGTCGGTTCGCGAAGGCGACGGCAAGTGATACCGGTGCTGCCCACCATTGAAGCGGTGATACAGGCCCGGTCCTGAGGGGCGTTCTGCAGTCGTCGGACGCAAAGCTGCTCCGGTAACTCTGCCTCAGCCACAAACAAAAAAGAGCCCGCACAATGCGCGGGCCCCTTGATTGAAGGCTCAGTGGCAGGCGGGGCGGTCGCCCGGCAAAAGCACCTTGTCGATCACGTGAATGACGCCATTGTCCGCCTGAATATCGGCGATGATGACATTTGCGCTGGCGCCGCTGCCATCGGCAACCTGAACACCGTCACCCGACCGGGTGATGCAGGTGCGCTCGCTGGTCAGCAGCGGCTTGAAATAGTTGGAACCTACCGGAATGTCACTCGCCGTCAGTTTGCGATCATCGACATGATAAAGAAGGACGTTGGTCAACTGGTCCTTGTTTTCCGGTTTCAGCAAGGTCTCGACAGTGCCTTCCGGCAGAGCGGCAAAGGCATCGTTGACGGGAGCAAATACCGTGAACGGACCAGGTCCCTGCAAGGCATCCTGAAGTCCGGCAGCCTGCACGGCAGCAACAAGGGTGCTGAACCGGTCATCGCCAGCGGCAATGTCAACGATCGTGTTGGCCTTGGCGGCGCCAGCCAATAGGCAGAAAGAAGCTGTAAGGGCAAGCAGACTCTTTTTCATGTCGATTACTCCTGTTTCGACGAACTATGCTGATCGGTACGGAGTAATTCGGCAAACAGATGATGAAATATCGATTTTCCTTCGGAATAAGTCTTACGGCAGTTAAACCGTTGATCCCGGAAAATCTTGCTCCACGCGCGCGGACGCCACCGGCCGTGTGAAAACGACCAGCAGCGGCGACAAAGCCCCCGGCCCAATAGGCCTGCGTGCTATTTCAACAATCAAAAGGACCCGGAGACACCCCGTGTCCTTTCCAGGGCAGACTGCAAATACCGGCGTCAGAGCTGCGTCGGGTTAGGGGCGTCGCCATAGACTTCGACCGGGTCAAAGGCCTTTTCCTGTTCGGTAAAACGCAACTCGACCGAACCGCCTTCGACCTCAACGGGGACCGCGCGATAGAAACAGGAACGGTAGCCGACATGACAGCTGGCACCGCCGTCAATGGCGACACGGAGCCAGACGGCGTCCTGATCGTCGTCGATGCGCATCTCCACCACTTTTTGCACCAATCCGCTGGTCGCCCCCTTGTGCCAGAGCACCTTGCGGCTACGGCTCCAGTAGTGGGCCTCGCCAGTCCTGATGGTCTGCCTCAGAGCCTCCTTGTTCATGACCCCCATCATAAGAACCTCGCCGGACGAAGCGTCAGTTGTGACGACCGGTATGAGGCCATTTTCATCGAACTTTGGTGCAAGCTGTTTGCCTTCTTCCACCTGCTCGATGGAAACACGCTGCGCGAAGGGAATGGATTCATTCATCAGACCTCTCCTTTCAGGGAACTGGAAATGGAAGACAGAAAGTCGCGGCGCAGATCCGGGTCGGTCTGGAATTCCCCGAGAAGGCGGCGTGTCAGCATGGAAACACCCGGTTTCCTGATGCCTCGTGTGGTCATGCACATGTGCGCTGCCTCAATAACAACAGCAACGCCGCGGGGCCGCAGCACGTCCTGAATGGTATCGGCAATCTGGGATGTCAGCGTCTCCTGGATCTGTAGACGTTTGGCAAAAACCTCCACGACCCGCGCCAGCTTGCTGATGCCGACCACACGATTGGCGGGCAGATAGGCGATATGGACCTTGCCGATGATCGGGACCACATGATGCTCGCAGTGGCTCTCCAATCGCATGTTTCGGAGCACAATTAAATCGTTGTAATCATTGGTCTCTTCAAAGGTTCTGGCCAGCAGCTCCGCTGGATCGATCGTATATCCCTCGAAAAACTCTTCATAGGCCCGAACGACACGGGCCGGTGTGTCGACAAGCCCCTCCCGGTCCGGATCATCGCCCGTCCATTCCAGCAAGATGCGGACGGCTGCTTCTGCGTCCGCACGCGACGGACGCAGGCCGTGTTCCTTCCTGTACTCTGCCATGGCTGTAACAGTCGCAGCGTAATTCATTGTCCTAGAGACCTCCGTCAGAAAAATTCCGGCAGAGATGCAACGTTATAACATATCAGTCAATCATCGTTTTTGACGTGCGACGTCTACGGCATCCCGCACCTTCGCGAGCCGGTCCTCTGAAACCGGGCGATTTCCCGTGGGAAAACCGGCGCGGTCATCACCTTGATTTGACCACAATACGTTATAACATTACCAAGCAATAGTGAGGCCTGTGGGACAGGTCCCGGTGTCCGGCACGTCAACTGTGAACCCCATGATTTGTTCACCCAAGCAGATTCAGGAACAAGAATTGGAACAGAATTTTGGTCAGCTTGCTCACGCCCGCAAAGCGTCCGGCTTCGATGAAGCTCGCACGGCTTTGAACCGGTGGACTGAGGCCGTCACATCCAACCGGATCGAGACGGTTCTCACGCTTTATGCAAAAGACGCCGTCCTGGTGCCAACCTTGTCCAACGAGATCCACGTCACTGAAGCTGGGCGCCGCAGTTACTTCGAGTTCTTTTTGTCCCGGCAGGTGCTCGGTTGCACTGTCGAGCAGGAAGTTGTCCGGGCAGATCCTGCGCACGGCACTGTCGCAATCGGCGGCATCTACACATTCTCGTTTCGGACGGAAGATGGGGGTGCGGAAGCCGTACCCGCCCGCTTCCTGTTCACCTATGCACAGATCGACGGGCACTGGTTGATCACAGGCCATCATTCATCGCGCTGTGTGTGAGACACGCCATGAGTACCTCGGCTGCAACAGACCAACCAGCAACCAAGACTGGGCCTGATATGCTTTTTCCCGATCGCATACCCGTTTTTTTGCTCAGCGGTTTTCTGGGCTCCGGAAAATCGACGCTGTTAAACGCCTTTTTGAACGATCCGGCAGTCAGAGACACTGCCATTATCATCAATGAATTCGGCGACGTACCCGTCGATCATCTGCTGGTCCGCCAAGGCGAAACCGCCATTCAGCAGGTATCAACCGGCTGCCTGTGCTGCGTGGGCACGACAAATCTCCAACAAACGTTGTCCGACCTGAAAACCGCCGCAGACAGCGGCCGGACCCATGGCTTCTCGCGCGTCATCGTGGAAATGAGCGGGCTTGGCGACCCGGCACCGTTGGTCAATGCCCTCACCTCCGGCACGCGCCCTGACAGCCCGCTTCAAGATGCGGATCAACGCGCGGTCTTCTATCTGGCAGGCGTTGTGACCCTCTTCGACGTCGTCGCCGGGGTGAACTCTGTTGAGCATCATTTTGAAGCCGTGAAACAGATCGCGTTCGCAGATCGGATCGTCTTGACGAAAACGGATCTTGCCCAGGACAGCAATCCGTCATTCGACAGCTTTACGCTCATCCAAGACCTTCGCACACTCAACGCCGGTGCAGAGGTCTTTGACCGGTGCACCGCCGACCTCGCCACCCTTTTTGCGCCCCGGCCTTATGCCACAGTCGAGCGAGGTGAGGATGTCGTTGGGTGGCTCGCCCTGGAGAGCGCCCTGGCGCAGGACTCCGGACATGGTGCGATGCCAGGAACGGTAAACCCGGCGGCTCGGCATGGCACCGGCATTCGCACGTTCAGTCTGGTCAGGGACTTTCCTCTGTCCGGAGACCGGCTGCAGCGCTTTTTGACGCTTCTGCAAGGGTCCGCAGGCCAGCGCCTGTTGCGGGTCAAGGGGATTGTCGCGACGGCGGATGCCCCCAACGAGCCGATGATCATTCATGCTGTCCAGCACGTTCTGTCCGCCCCTGTCCGCCTGCCGGCCTGGCCTGACGCGGATCGGCGCACGCGGCTCGTTTTCATTACGGACGGCATAGACCCCGAGCCGGTCAAAGAGCTTTTCAGCGCCGTGATCGACTCCGAGCCAAGCTCTTTCACAAAGTTTCTCAAGTCTGCAGCGGGTGACTTCGTTGCAGCGTTTTCACAAGCTTTCTCAACACTTAGCCGCTTGTCCCGGAGGTCAAAATGACTGAATTGAAAAAGACACCTGTCACCGTGCTCACAGGGTATCTGGGCGCGGGCAAAACAACCCTGCTCAATCGCATCCTGACGGAAAATCACGGTAAACGATACGCGGTCATCGTCAACGAGTTCGGCGAGGTCGGCATAGACAACGACCTTGTCGTCGATTCCGACGAAGAAGTCTTCGAAATGAACAACGGCTGCATCTGCTGTACGGTGCGCGGGGATCTCATCCGCATCATCGATGGACTGATGAAACGGCGAAACCATTTCGACGCGATCCTGATCGAGACCACGGGATTGGCCGATCCGGCGCCTGTCGCCCAGACCTTTTTCGTCGACGACGATGTGCAGTCCAAGACCAGCCTTGATGCAATCGTCACTGTCGTCGACGCCAAACACCTGCTCGACGAGATCGACAAGGCCCACGAGGCCCAGGAACAATTGGCCTTCGCCGACATCGTTCTTCTCAACAAGACCGACCTGGTGACCGAGAACCAGCTTGCAAATGTCGAGCAGCGCATTCGCGGGATCAATCCGACGGCAATCATCCACCGCAGCAAGCGCTGCCAGGTGCCGCTGGACAATATTCTCGGGCGCAATGCCTTCGACCTGGACCGGGTGCTGGAGATCGAACCCGAATTCCTGGACCACCATCATCACCACCATCATGATGATCATGTCTCGAGTTTCTCGCTGCTTAGCGACGAGCCGCTTGATCCGCAGCGCTTCTTTCCGTGGATCCAGACGATTGCCCAGGAACATGGTCCCGACATGCTGCGGATGAAAGGTATTATCGCCTTTCCGGGCGACGATGATCGGTTTGTCATGCAAGGCGTCCACATGTTGCTAGAAGGTGACCATCAGCGCCCGTGGAAAGAGGATGAAGCCCGTACCACAAGGATCGTCTTTATCGGTCGCGACCTGCCCCGGGAAGCGATTGAAAACGGCTTCAGGCAATGCGTCGCAGAATCTCAGGAAGCGGCCGAATGAGCGGATTCGTCAATCCGCTGGCGCCCAAATTCACACGGCTGAAAGCCAAGTCAACAGAGATCAAGGGTTGGGTCCGGGAGCTTCTGGAGCTCCCGGAAGACACGGCGATTACAGTTTCAGAACTGGCCTGCCGGGACGATGGCTGCCCGGACATCGAAACCGTGATCGGCATACTCGAACCGGACACACCGATCGCGACGATCCGCGTTCACTGCCCGATGAGTGACGTAACCAGGGAAAACGTTGTCGAAGCGGTGCCGCCGCGCGGCAGGGCTGAAGACCACTAACGGCCAGGCACCGTCACCTCTGACGATAAAGTCGGCAGACAGCACACGCTTCTAGGCTCCCTCGGGAACCCTTTGCCTGATTGCCCGGGCTGTTCTTTCTGCTGCCTCAAGCGCACCTTCCAGAAAACCGCCGAAGGTCGGTGCAGTCTCGGTGGATGCGAAATGCAGCCCACCCGTGCCGAGCGTCTGCAGGCCGGCCGGCAGACCATAGTCGGGATGGCCTCCAACCGGGGTCATGTCCTTTGACCGCGCAATTTCCGGCACCTTTGCCCAGTCCTGCAGCACGAGCTCCAGGGGCTCGGCCATTGCGGGGCCGAAAAGGTCCACCAGCTGGGATCGCGCAAGATCCATCAACTGCGCCTCGCGTGTCGCCCGGACCTGCGCGGGAACGCCGACAAAACCGAACAGCGCATAGGGGCCTCCTTCCACCGGAGAAGCATCATGGATTTCCACCATCGGCCCGTAATGGCTCATGGCATCCCCCGACATTCCCGCCATCCGCCAGTGGGGCTTGTCGTAGACAGCGAGGATCTTGGCCTGCCCGGCCATCCAGGTCGGGATTGCGCGCAGGGCCGCCACCTGCCTTTCATCAAGCGCGGGATCAAAGGACACCATCTCGGCGATCACCCGCGGGGGAAGCGCAAGCACAACGTCCCGGGCCTCGATCGTCCGGGGTAAGCCTTGTTGCAGGATTGACGCCGTGTGACCGCCCTCTCCATGGGCAAGCGCTGCCAATCGGCTGTTTGTCAGCACGCTTTCGGGTGCCAGGACGTCGCCAAGCGCTTCGATCAACCGGCCCATGCCCCCTTCCAGACGGTAGGAGCCCTGCATGGACGCAAAACCGCGACCACGCTGAACGGCACCGCTCTGGTCCTGATAGACGAGATCGCCCGTCTCAAATTGCTCGAAGACCGGTATCCCGAACCTGTCCGCCAGGGCTGCCATCCGCGGTTGACCGGGCCAGAACCAGGCCGGACCAAGGTCGAAGGCGCCGCCGTCAAGGTTCCTGGTCAGGATACGTCCCCCAAGCCGGTCCTGTGCCTCGATGACCAGGTGGTCGATACCCTCGCGCGTCAACTGATCGGCGAGCGCCAGACCGGACAGGCCCCCGCCGACAACCAGCACATCCGTTTTCATCAGAACGCCTCCCCCATGGGCCTGAGGTCAAGCTCGTGGGTCCAGGTGGATCCCGGCTGGTCGGCAAGCGCCAGATAGGCCTTTGCAATATCTTCCGGCTGCATCATCCTTGCGGGGTCCAATGTGTGCAGAGCGCGGCTTGCGGCCGTGTCCACGATCCCGTCCAGGATCACGTGAACAACGTGTATGCCTTTGGGCCCGTATTCGCGCGCCAGGGACTGGGTCAAGGTGCGCAGGCCAGCCTTGGCAGAGGCAAAAGCGGCAAAGTTTCGGCCCCCGCGCAGGCTGGCTGTGGCCCCCGAGACAATGAACGTGCCGCCGCCTGCTGCCACCATGCCCGGCAAGACGCCACGTGCAAGATTGACTGCCGACAGGACCATCGACCGCCAGGCGGCTTCGAAATCGGCATTGGAGGTGTTTTCAAAGTCGGAGATCAACAGCTTTGCGGTGTTGTGCACCACAAGTCTTGGCGCGCCATGTGCCCGGAGAAGCTCCGACAGCACATTCGCCGTTGCCGACGCGTCGGTCAGATCGAGTGCCTGTGTGGTTTCAGCCGCCCCGTCCGGCACGGAGCGGTTGAGACCGACCGCGTGATATCCGCTGTCATAGAAGGTACGGACCAGACATTGACCAAGGCCGGCTCCGGCGCCGGCAACAAGAGCGAAGGGATGTGTCATTTCAGTCTCCGATTTGCGGGGCGGTCTGCGGTTCTGCCAGATGCCCCGATTTCACCCAAAGACGTGCCCCGGCCTCACCCGCCTCGGCTTTCAGTGGTCTGCCGGGAGGCAGCCGCAGCCAGGAATTGGACCGGAAGGTTTCGCCGCCTTCCACAAAGCTGCCCTTGATCACCAGCGCCTCGAACCCGTCATGCGCCGCAACGGAGATTTCGGCCCCCGGTTCCCAGAGCTCTATACGCACCCGCTCGCGCGCATCTTCAAACAGGGGAATTTCAGAAACCCCGTCGCTCGCCGGCCTGGGGGTCTCCCTGTTGGTGTCAATTGTGACCTGATGGCGATCCTCCATGTCGAACTGCCAGAGCTTCACGAAGATCGTTGCTCCCGGTGCCGAGCTTGGCGTGTGGGACGAAGTCGGCGGATTGCGCACATATGTGCCGACCGGAAAGTCGCCATGCTCGTCCTGAAAGACGCCGTCCAACACCAGAAATTCCTCACCGCCGGTATGCGTATGCGCTGAGAACGCGCTGCCGGGCGCATACCGGACAATCGTTGTTGCCCGCGCAACCTCGCCGCCCACACGGTCCAGCATTCTGCGATCCACCCCTTTCATGGGCGAGGCGATCCAGGGCTCCTGATCCGCATGGACTGCGGCCCGCCGGTCGAAATTCGCATTGAGTTCCATCTGTCTGCCTTTCCCTCCCCGCGGCCTTTTCATGGCTGCGAGCCTACCGGTTCACTCTGTAGCCTTGCTGCTGCGGTTTGCCCCAGCGCAGAGCCGGTCAGGCGGGCCGTCGCCAGCCTTCCCATTTTGCATGCGCCGGAGCCTGCTCCTTCACCACTTTCTCATTCACATAGGCTCCGGATCATCCGGGACCTACCTCATCATCAAGAATTAATCTATCTATCGATAGATACTTAGTTAGGAGTTGCCCCGAGACAAGTCAAGAACTATCTATCACTCGATAGATTGGAGAGAGCCATGTCGCTGACGATGAAGGAAAAAATACTGGCGGCCGCGGAAAAGCGGGTCCGCAAGGCAGGGTTCGCAGAAATGAGTTTCCGCGACCTGGCAAGCGATGTCGGCATCAAGAGCGCCAGCGTGCACTATCATTTCCCGACCAAACACACACTCGGCGAAGCTCTTGTCGACCGCTACGCAAAGAACTTTCAGGCTGCCCTGGAAGATCTCGACACCGGCACGCTCCGCGCTGCCCTGAAGGGTTTTGTGGGCCTTTATGCCAATGCATTGGTGCTGACAGAATCCATCTGTCTTTGCGCCGTCATGGGCGCCGAAGCCAATGGTCTGCCGGAAGACATAAACCGCAAGACGGCGGCTTTCTTCAAGGCCAACAGGGTCTGGCTTGAAGCCCTGCTTGAGAAACACGGCATTGAGCACGCGGGTGACAAGGCTCTCACGCTTGTCGCCGCCCTGGAAGGGGGCATGATCATCGCGTCGGCCTCCAACGACAAGACACTGTTCGACAAGGTCGCGGAGACCGCACTCCAGGCAACGATCGGCGGCAGCTAGGACCGGGCGCGGTGGTGCCGGATGTCACGTCCGGTGCAAAATCCTGCCGTCGGGTGACACGCATAGGAGAAGCGAGCAGCCACGACGTCATTCTCCAATAAAGATGGCCAGGCCAAAAGATCGCTCGATCCCGAACCTAACCTGCTTGCCGCAGCCTCAAGGCAGCCCCAAGCGCTTCAGCGAAAAAACTCAGCAGCACTTCAATGTCGGCCTGCTGTCGAAAATCCTTGTGGGTCGCCACCCAGATGCCGATTTCGGGCCCCTCCGGAAACTCGGGAACCGCAACAAGCCCAGGTGTCTTCTGACCGACAAAAGTCGGTAGCAGAGCCAACCCCATCCCCTCGGCGGCAAGATTGGCCAATGTCAGAAAACTGTCGGCAGAGACCTCGAAGCCAGCCTGGTTGCGGGAAAACTGCCATTCCCCCGCAGTCGACTGCGCAAAATCCGGCGCAGCACCAAGCCATCGCTGGTGTTCAAGGTCAGTTTGCTCACTCCGGCGCAAATAGTCCGCTGATGCAAAAACACCAAAGGCTACAGAGCCCGCATGATACCCGCTGAGTTCCCGGGGCAGGTTTTGCCCCGGTCGCACAAGGATTTCCGCGCCGGACATCGATAAATCGATCGGATCGTTGGAAACGGCAATCTCGACATTGATGTTCGGGTGCTTCAGCCGCAGCTCGGCAAGGTGTTTGGGCAGAAGAAGACAGGCAATCGCGTCCGTTGTCGCAAGCCGAAACGTTCCCTCCAGCCCCTTGGCCGCAAGCGCAAGGCTCCGCCTGACCCGCTCCGCAGCATGATCCATCCGTTTGAGAGGCTCCAGCAGGGCACGACATTCAGGCCGTGGCCGGTAGCCATCATTCGCACGGTCGAACAAGGTGACGTTGCTGGCAGCTTCCAGCAAGGCAATCCTGCGCAAGACCGTCGCGTGATTGACGCCAAGGGCACGCGACGCCGCCGACAGTGACCCGTGTTCCGCAACTGCATGAACGAACTGCAGGTCACCCCATCTCATGCTGTGCATTTTTGCACACCTTTCCGCCTGTTTTTTTCGAATTTACTGCCACAATCAAACATGGAGAATGAAAACTGTTCAATCCTGCACAGTCAAGGAGGTCCCATGAAATCCGTCGTCAAACTGATATGTTCGCTGCTCGTTGCCGGTTCCACGAGCATTGGTGTGGCATCGGCCCAGGACACATTCGAAGGCCCCATCAAGGCCCGCAAGGCCGTCATGGCGCTATATGCCTGGAACCTGGGACAACTGGCAGCCATGGCCAAGGGGGAGATGAATTACAACCCTGAAGCGGCAGCCACGGCAGCCGAGAACATCCGGGTCCTCGCATCCATGAACAACGGGGCTGCCTGGCCACAGGGCTCCGACAGCACGGCTCTTCCCGGGGCAACCCGCGCCAAGCTTGAAGCGTGGACCACCTATCCGGAAAGCGCGGAGATCAACAAGTCGCTCGCTGACGCGGCTGCTAAAATGGCAGCCGTCGCCGCTGACGGGCTGGACGGCGTTCAGGCCAATATCGGGGCGATTGGCGGTGCCTGCAGTGCCTGCCACAAGAAGTTCCGGGAAAGCCAATAGTCCTGCGAGTTCACCCATGAACAGATCCGCTTCTGCAATTGGAATTGCAGCACAGCTGCTGGCTATAGCCGTCTTGTTGCCGGGAGGCGGCTTTGCGCAGAACACCCCCCTTCCAGAGCGGGAAGGGCCACTACCCGAAACCACCCGGTCTGTTCCCCACATTCAGCTCGGCGCGAAACCTGTTCCGGAATTGTCGGACCGTCTTTTGAAGCTGGTCGCCACACTGCCCGGTGTCGACATTCGAAGGACGGTCATTTCCTTGCCGGGTGCCCGGGGCTTCTGGCTCGATGAAGACCTCGACCTGGTGCACCCGGAAGCCATTGTCGGCGGTCGGGAGTTTGCGCATCTCCACCCCGATGGCAGCCTGCATGCCTCCCTGCCGCCCCGCCGTGCAATGGAAGCCGTCAAAACGGGCTGGGCGACACTGCATCCCTGGGCGAACAGCCGGCCTGGATGGGAAGGGTTTGTGCTGCTTTACACGCCAAGATCGGTTGAAGAAACAGATGTCGTCTTCCAGCTTCTCGCCGAGGGCTACACCTACATTACCGGCCGGACCGTTGACCTATCCACTCGGTAAAGCCAGGGGGTCGGCCCCATCTGGACGGAAAACCAGGAGAGCCGAAGAGAACGGTCTTTGCACAGCCTAGCTCCATTCGCTTGGAGGTGCGGTCGATTCGCGGATCACCAGGGAGCCACGGATCGCGTAGTCGGTCGTGAACCCGGTTTCGGAAAGCACCCTTTCAAGCGCACCGGAAGCAAGGTCTTCAATCGGCTGTCGCAATGTTGTCAGCCGGGGAACCACCAGTGACGCCATCGCAATATCGTCGAAGCCGATCACCGAAACATCCTGCGGCACATGCACGCCGAGGTCACGGGCGCATCTCAGAACACCGATGGCCTGTTGATCGCAGGAGGTCGCAATCGCGGTAATCCGTCCGCCCTTGCGCACGGATAGCAGGATCTCGCGCCCGATCGCCTCTCCTGTCTCGGAATCGAACGGGCCCGACTGGACGGTCATTTCAATCGGATCTTCGGGACGCGAAAGCGCCTCGACACGCGCTACAAAACCATCGCGGCGCTGCCGGGCAACCTCTGTTTCAAGTGGCCCTGCAATGTAAGCCATATGCCTGTGTCCAAGACCGTGCAGATGTTCGGCCAGCATGCCCGAGCCGTGCCACTGGTCTGTCGTTACCAGCGGGTAGCTGCCATAACGCCGGTCGACGGAAACGATTGGAATATCCGTACTGAAGGGAAGGCTGGCATCGGATGTCGAGACCACGATGATGCCGGAGATCGAGCGGTCATACATCGCCTTGATCTGCTTGCGCTCGATGGCCGGGTCTTCATGGGAGTTGGACAGCATCACCATGATCCCGCGCAGAGCGGCTTCCATCTCGATATGCTTTGCGAGCTGGGCGAAAAACGGATTGGTGATGTCAGGCACGATCAGGCCGACGACGTCCTCGCCAAGGCTCCTGGCGGAACCGGCTTCTGGGTCTGCATCGTATTCCAGTTCATGCATAGCCTGTACCACCTACCGATGCAGCGTTCGCGAACAAGAACGTCATCTGCGGGAACATGACCCTGTTTCATGCTTTTTGTCACGTTCAAAAGCATCGTGACGCAAGACACTTAACTTATAGTGATAGGCAAACAAGAGCCCGATCAGGCTGCGGCTTTCAATCCTGACAATTCTGACAGGCTGCGCAGGAAATGCCGGACTGGCCTTGCAGTCAGGAGATAGGCCCTCATCCGGCAAAAATAATCTTTTTGAAAAGACCTGTTCCCTCGCAGCCGGCCCCGCCTATTTCCTTAAGTCCCAAGTTGCAGCCAACCGCCGAGACTGCCATGACGACACTCCCCACCCTGCCCTATGCCAGCTGGTTCGACAGCAAGGACACGTTGCATCTCTTCTTGCAGATAATCGGCAAGATCCGCCTCAAGGCGCATCCCAAGATGAACCACTGGTGGCATGTCACGCTCTATCCGCATGTCCGCGGATTGACCACAGGGCGGATCCCTTACGGGGAGAGCGGCTTCGAAATTCTCTATGATATGCTCGATCACCGCGTGACGATCAGCCTGAACGACGGCCGGCAGGCTGCATTCGATGTGCCTGGGCTGACCGTCGCTGAATTCCACGAAGCCCTGTTCACACGTCTCGAAACACTCGGCGTGGCGGTGAAAATCGTCGGCGTACCCTATGACAATAAATCGAAAGTGCCTTTTGCCGAGGACACCGCTCCCAGGCTCTACGACGCGGCAGCCATTTCAGACTTCTGGCGGGCGCTCTGCTCCATTGCCGGCATCTTTGAAAACTACCGGTCCGGTTTTGTCGGCAAGCAGACACCGGTTCAGCTCTATTGGCATTCGTTCGATCTGGTTGTCACCCGGTTCTCCGGACGGGCACACCCTCTTGAAAGCGGCACCCAGTCGGACAGGGAGGCCTATTCCCACGAGGTCATCTCGATCGGCTTCTGGCCCGGCGACGACAGCTTCCCCGAAGCCGCCTTTTACGGTTATGCCTATCCCGAACCTGCCGGTCTCAATCAGGTTGCCCTGGCACCCTCAGAGGCTTTCTGGGCAGAGAAGAATGGTGGCGCACTGGCTATCCTGAAATACGAGGACGCGCGAACGAGCGACAATCCGTCTGCAAACATCCTTGCGTTTTTGAACAGCCTCTATGACGGAGCCGCCGCAAAGGCGAACTGGCCTGTGGCAGAGCTGAAACACGATCACGTTTGAGGGTGTCCGTTGTGCCGCTTGAAGCAACTGGATGACACGGTATGTTGCACCACACCAGACAGGGAGCGACCAGTCCATTGAACACCGGCCCCATCAGCGACCACGACCTCAAAGCCATGCGGCGGCGCTGTGACGCGGCAACACCGGGACCCTGGACTTCTTTTCTAGAAGGACGTGACCATACCAGCGGCAGTGACTTCATCAGGACCGGAGAGGATGACACACGTGGCCCGGATCTTGAAATACCAGGTGCCACGCATGCGGATCAGGATTTCATTGCACACGCCCGCCAGGATATTCCGCGCCTCCTGGCCGAAATCGATCGTCTGAAAAACGAACTCCGGATGCGCCAACCTTGATTTAACAGCAGGTCGACCGGCACGTTTTCGTTCAAACGTTCCTGAGTGTCCAGGCGGCCATTTCGGCAAACACCCGGTCGGCGGAGGCGTTCATCGCTTCCACCGCCTTGTCGACCGATGTGCTGCCGGAAGGGGTTTCGGCGCGGAACACCTTGGTCGCGACCGTACGGCCGTTGCGATCGTTGACGACACGGGCGGAGATCTCGACAAGGCCACGGTCGGTGCCATCGACCCGGAGCTCGAAGGCCCGGATTTCGGTCTGCAGCTGATAATCGATCAGGAGACCGTCGCCCGGTACGCCGACGCCGCGCAGGCGACCGGTGTTCTGCAGGGTTTCCACCAGCTTCAGCTGGACCACATTGGGCAACGTGTCCGCCCAGGCGCTTTCCGGGAAATAGCTGTAGACCGGCCCCTTGTCGACCACTGCGATATAAGTGGTATCAAGCGCTTTTAGCGCACGCGGCGCGGCAACCAGCACCTGAACACGGCTGGAACGGCCGGCAAGGCCTCCGACATCGGCCGCGGCGATGCTGTAATAGGCGGAAGGCGTGTTGCTGGCACAGCCGGAGACCAGCACGCCGAGCCCGAGCGCTCCGAGAACGCCCCGGCGGGTCATGTCTGTCGGTGTCTTCGTCATGCGTCCCAGCCCTTAACCATCGTCTTTTACCTGCGCCGCCCGCCTGAATAGGTCGGCACGTCCTCTCCACCGAAAATCACCCGGTTCGGACTGCGTTCGAAACTTTCGGCAGCGCGCTGGATCGAGATCAGCGTGCGGTTGACCTGCGCCAGAGCAGCCGTGAAATCGGCTGATCCTTGCGTCGCGAACTTGGAAAGTCCGCCGGCAATTGAATCCGCCCGGCTTTCAAAGGCAACCGCGATCTTGCGGATCGCCTGGGCTGCAAGGGTTGCTTCCTTGATCAGGCCCTCGCCATCGCCGTCGACCATGGTCGAGACCTTCTCCACCAGGCTCTCGACCCTCACGGAAGTTGCGTTCAGCGTCGCCGTCATCTGCTTGGCATCCGTGATGATCTGATCGACATCCGGCGTACGCTTTTCCAGGTTCGCTGTCATCTGCTGAACGTTGTCGGCCGCCTTGCGCGCACTTTGCAGGATCGCCGGAATACCGTCTTCCGGATTGGCAAGGCCGGAGGCCGCCGTTTCGACCGAACCGACAATATTCGCAACCTTCTCCGGATCGACAGCCTTCATGAGATCATTGGCCGTTTCCAGCGTTGTCGAGAACCGTTCTGCCGCCGCCTGAACATCGGTGATCAGCGCCGCAATCCGGTCATCCTGCCCCCGCACGGTCGCGGAGACAGCTTCGAAATTCTGTACCGTCGACTTGGTGGACGCGATGATCTCGTTGATCTGCGTTTGCTGATTGTTGAAGTTGTCGACAATGCTGGAAACATTGTCGACGGTCTGGCCAATCTGGTCCGGATCGACGCTTGCCAGGATCTCGTCGACACGCAGCAGGGAAGCGTTCATGCCCTCCGTGAAGACGGAAACATTGTTGACCACCTGATCGATTTGAAGCGGATCGATTGCCGCTGCAATTTCGACGCCCCTGGTCATGATCGCATCGACCTTGGCCACCACATCGCGGCTGCCTTCCAGGATTTCAACGACCGTGCCTTCGCGCTGCTGCACGACTTCTACGATCTGATTGACATTCTGCATGGTTTCGCTGGTTGCCGTGACCAGCTTGTCGATGTCGCCGGAGCGTTTTTCAAGCACATCGCCCAGCGCGGCGGCCCCCGCCATGACTTTTTCAATGTCTTCCGGCTTCACCGCCTCGACGATCTTGTGAACGTTGTCGAGACCCGCATTCAGGTTCTTGGTGAAGGTCTCCAGTTCCTTGGCCGCATTCTGGGCGTCCGCCACAAGCAGGTCGATATCCTTGCTGGCATTGCCGAGGCTTTGCGAGAACTTGCTCAGATCGTCAACGATCGCAGTCACCTTGTCGGAGGGAACCGCAGCCAGAAGGCGCTCACCCTGATCGACCAGTTTTTCCAGGCGCCCTGACAGGCTGGAGAAGGATTCGGATGCCTTGCCGATACTCGCCATGAAATCCTTGACGCCGTCAGAGTTGGCGGCAAGAGCACCGGAGAAGGTCTCGACATTCTGGACGATTTCATTGATCGCCGGTTCGTTGTCCTTCAGGAGGTCATCGATGGTCTTCATTGTGGAATCGGCGCGTTTCAGAACGTCACGCGCACCATCGACAATGTCGTCAAAGAAGGACCGTTCGGCTTCGATAACCGGCACCTTGCCGTCCGCCCGGCCCAGAAGCTTTGGGGAATCGGATGTGCCGCCGGTCAGGTCCACATAGGCAACACCGGTGAGGCCCGTGAAATTCAGGGTCGCCTTGGTATCCTCGCGCAGCGGTGTGGATGGCCGGATACTGACCGTGGCGACAACCTTGGTTGGATCGCCGGGGGCGAAGTCCAGCGACTTGACGTCGCCGACCTTGATGCCGTTGAACAGCACCTGCCCCCCGACCGGCAATCCGGTCACCGGGCCGGGATAGAGGATTTTCAGTTCCACGTTCTGACGAGACTCGGCCGAAACGGCCTTCCAGTAAACAAACCCGAACGCACCGAACAGGATGGCAACCATGAAAGCGCCGATCAGAATGTAGTTTGCCCGGGTTTCCATTCAGTCAGTCCAACCTATACTCGGCGCAATGCCCGCTCTCCGCGGAAGTAAGACGTGATCCATGGATCATCGTTTTTCATCATATCGTCCAGTGTTCCAATTGCCAGAACACGCTTTTTCCCAAGAACAGCAATGCGATCGCAGATGGAATGCAGGCTGTCGAGGTCATGGGTGACCATATAAACGGTCAATCCGAGAGTCGAACTCAGGTTTGCAATCAGCGAATCAAAAGCAGCCGCCCCGATCGGGTCCAGACCGGATGTCGGCTCGTCCAGAAACACCAAATCCGGATCAAGTGCAAGGGCACGGGCCAGGCTGGCGCGCTTGACCATGCCGCCGGAGAGTTCCGACGGCAGTTTGTCCGCGGCATCCTGGGGCAGACCGACCAGTTCAAGCTTCAGCCCTGCCAGTTCGTCCATCAACTGCGGCGACAGCTTCAGGTGCTCGCGCATCGGCACCTGGATGTTCTGCTTGACCGTCAGCGACGAAAACAGTGCGCCCTGCTGGAACAGGACGCCCCAGCGACGTTCGATCGCCTTGCGTTCCTTCGCATTCGCCGTGGAGAGATCATGACCGAATACCGAGATCAATCCGGTCCGTTTGGGCGTGAGGCCCAGAATGGTGCGCATCAGAACGGATTTGCCCGTTCCCGACCCGCCGACGAAGCCAAGCACCTCCCCCCGGCGAACGTCCAGGTCCAGATCCTGCAGGATGATCTTGGAGCCAAAACCGACGGTGATGTCGCGGACGGACAGCACATAATCGGCATCTTCACCGGTTGAGACGGTGTTTTTGACGCTGGTGTCAGGCGCGCGCAGCTTCATCGATCCGGTCAAACTCCAATGGCGGCAAAGAACATGGCGAAGAAACCGTCCACCACGATGACCAGGAAGATCGCCTTGACCACGGACATAGTCGTATGACGCCCGAGCGATTCAGAGGACCCCTCGACTTTCAGACCTTCTACACAGGCAATGAGGCCGATGATCAGGGCCATGAACGGTGCCTTGACCAGGCCGACCACCAGCGTATCGATGGTGATCGCAGCCTGAAGCTGGGTCAGAAAGGCCGCCGGCGGTATGTCGAGATAGACCCAGGTCACGATACCGGAACCGAAAAGCGCCGCCATATCGGCAATGAAGGTCAGGATGGGCAAGGCGATCATCAGCGCCAGAATGCGCGGCAGCACCAGCACTTCGGTCACATTGAGGCCTATCACATGAAGTGCATCGACCTCTTCCTGCATGCGCATGGCCCCGAGTTCCGCCGTAAAGGCCGACCCGGACCGGCCGGCCACCATGATGGCCGTCAGGATGACGCCGATTTCACGCAGCACCAGGATACCGGCCAGGTCGACAACATAGATGTCGGCCCCGAACTGCCGGAGATAGAAACCGCCCTGCTGGGAAATGATCGCGCCGATCAGGAAACTCATCAGCGCCACGATCGGCACTGCCCCGATGCAGCTGCGTTCGAATTGCACGGCAATGGAAATGCTGCGCAGGCGCTTGGGCTGCAACAGAACCGTGGACAGAACCAGACCGAGCGACCCCAGAATATGCAGCATGGCCATGGCGTCTTTGTAGACGTCCACCATCTGGCGGCCGGTCGTTTCCAGGAAACCCACTATGGAAAAGCCGCCACGCTCCGGTTTCCAGCTCGGCGGGTGATGACGCTCGATCTCGTCAAACAGCGTCTGGCGCACAGGCGTGACACCCGTCAGTCCGACACGTCGCCCCTTGAATTCCAGACGGCCGCGCGTGCGGTGGATCAGCCAGGCACCGCTCGTATCCAGATGATCGATGCCCGAGACGTCGATACAGGTGAGCTGATCCCGGGCCACATTCAGCTCGGCAAGGTCACTTTCGGCCTCACCAATGGTGCTGACGGTCCAGTCGCCGGAAAGGGCCAGAAGCTGATGCTCGGCACCGTCCGCCTCTAACGCAATCGTCGGTGCCGTGTTTTTCTCCAAGAATGCCATTCCGGCTGGCTGCCCTCTTGCCGCTGGTTCGTCATCCCTCGTATACCTGATTGAGAAGTTTAACGTCCAGCAGCCACTTGAAAGCTTTGTCCATGGAAATTGCCCGTCCTTACCTTTTGTTCCTCGGTGACGTTCCCGATGCCCTAGCGGCAAAAACCGCCATCGGCATCGTCGATTGGCGCAGGGACTGGTGTCTTGGGCAGGTGCGGCTTGATGGCTGCGCCGCCGACACCGGCCTGCCGGACACAAGTATTTCAGATGGCGCCGCTGCCGGCGCCCGGACCCTTGTCATCGGCGCCGTCAATGCCGGCGGACAGCTTCCGGACCATTGGGTCGATTCGATCGTGGCTGCCCTCAAGGCCGGGCTCGACGTCGCCTCGGGTCTTCATGTGCGCCTGGCCAGCATTCCCGCAATCAGGGCGGCGGCGGAAGAAAATGGCCGCCAGCTCCACGACGTACGCCACAACACGGAAACTTTCGCCACCGGCAAGGGCACCAAACGGCCGGGCAAGCGCATCCTGGCCGTCGGCACCGATTGTTCGGTCGGCAAGAAATACACCGCGCTTGCCATGGACAAGGCCATGAACGAGCGTGGCTACAGGAGTTCCTTCTGTGCAACCGGTCAGACCGGTGTGTTCATTTCCGGCCGGGGCATCTCTCTCGACGCCGTCATCGCCGACTTCATTTCCGGCGCCGCGGAATGGCTGTCCCCGGCAACCGAGGAAGACCATTGGCAGATCATCGAGGGGCAAGGCTCGCTGTTTCATCCGTCCTTCGCCGGGGTGACGCTTGGTCTCTTACACGGCTCGCAGCCGGACGGCTTCATTGTCTGCCACGAACCGACACGCACCAGGATGCGTGGCGTCGAGACCCCGTTGCCGACAATCCAGCAGGTCATTGACATGACCGTCCAATGCGGCCAGCTGACCAATCCGGACATCCGCTGCGTCGGCGTTGCCGTCAACACTGCCGCGCTCGACGATGACGAGGCACTCGCCTATCTCGCCAAGGTCGGCGAAAAACATGGCCTGCCGGCGACCGACCCGGTCCGCTACGGTATGGATGCCATCGTCGACAAGGTCTCCGCGGAGTTTGGTGCCCCATGAGCATTTCCGTCAGCATCGAAGCACAGCGCTTCGAAATCGCGGGCGGTTTCAAGATCTCCCGCGAAACCCGCACCCATGCGCAGGTCGTTGTGGTGAGCCTGGAGGACGGCACGTATAGGGGCCACGGCGAATGTGTGCCCTACCCGCGCTACGGCGAGACGCTTGAAAGCGTTCAGACACAGATCGATGAAGTTGCCGAACTTCTGAAAGAAGGCCTGACACGGGAGCAGCTGCTGCACCTCATGCCGGCCGGGGCGGCCCGAAACGCCGTCGATTGCGCGCTGTGGGACCTGGAGGCCAAACGTTCTGGCAGACGGGCCGCAGATCTGGCCGGTGCCGGCCTGCTCAAGCCGGTGACGACGGCCTTCACCATCAGCGTCGACACGCCTGATGTCATGGCAGAGAAAACCCGTGCGGCCGCCCATCGGCCATTGCTCAAGGTCAAGCTGGCAGGACCGGGCGATGACCAGCGCATTGCCGCCGTGCGCGCGGCAGCGCCCGACAGCACGCTGATTGTCGATGCCAACGAGGCCTGGGATGATACCTGCTTCCAGATCAACATGGCTGCCTGCGAAGCCGCCGGTGTTGCCCTGATCGAACAGCCGCTGCCATCGAAAAACGACGGCCTGCTGGCCGGATTGGACCGAAAGGTCACCATCTGTGCGGACGAAAGCCTGCATCCGGGAAAGAGCATCGACGGCCTTGCCGAGAAATACGATGCGGTCAACATCAAGCTCGACAAGGCGGGCGGCCTGACAGCGGCGTTGAAACTGGTCGAAGACGCGAAGGCGCAGGATCTGAAGGTGATGGTCGGCTGCATGCTCGGCACATCCCTGGCCATGGCCCCCGCCGTGGTGATCGCGCAGACCGCCGATTATGTGGACCTCGACGGCCCATTGCTTCTGGCTGAGGATCGCAACCCGGGACTGCGCTTTGAAGGCAGCACACTTTACCCGCCGGAGCCGGAGCTTTGGGGCTAGCCCCAGCCCATCAGCGCCTTCGGCAAGGACAAGAGACCATCATACACACCACCTCATCCTGAGGAGGGCCGTCAGGCCCGTCTCGAAGGATCGGCCACCGTTTCCCGATCGGAATGCCCATCCTTTGAAACGGCGCTGACATGCCGCCCCGGAAACAGGCTCTCAAGGTTGTGTAGCGGCAAGCGTCAGTCACTCGCCCCCATCTGCCGCCGCACCAACGGTGTCAGCGCCATCATGATCAGCGTGCCCACCAGCGCGACAACCGCCATCAGATAAAACGGCCAGTCATGGTTGAGGTCATAAAGCGCGCCGCAGATGCTGAGGCCGATGGCCATCTGGATGCCAACCGACGTTGCCAGGAAGCCCTGTCCGGTCCCGGCCCAGCGAGCCGGCACCACCTTGGCCAGGATGGCCACCGCGCCCAGATGCGCCGCCCCGAAGGACAGACCGTGCAGCAATTGCAGCGCAGCCATGGCCGGCAATGTGTCGGCAAAGGGAAACAGGGCCCAACGCAAGGTGGCAGCCAGGCCGGCCGCAAACAGGAACACCGGCGGATCAAAGCGTTGTGCGATTTTTCCGGCAACGCTGAACAAGGCAATTTCAGCCACAACGCCAACGGCCCAAAGCACACCAATGGCAACATCCGGTACCGCCTTGGCCTGCCAGTAGAGCGTCCCGAAGCCGTAAAAGGCAGCATGGCTGGCCTGGAACAGGCCGAGCACGGTCACCACCGGCCAGAACCAGATGCTGCGAAACGGTGTCTCCGCGTCCGCGGCCGGCGAACTCGCTGCCCCATTGTCCCGCTGCTGGCGCGGGAGTGACATGGCCACCGCACCCGTCACCACCCCAGCCGAGACAATCGCCAGCACGAGCATCCAGGACGTTCCCTCGGCGGCAAGCACGCCGCCGACCAGATTGGCTATGACGAATCCGGCCGAGCCCCAAAGACGCATCCGCGCATAGTCCGCCCCCGTATTGCGTTGAACATCCAGCGCATACGCATCACTCAGGGGAACGATCGGTGCGTTCATAACCATGTATCCGATGACGGCAATTCCGAGCATGACCGAACCGCCGGGCAAGAAGAACCCGCACAGGAACGCTGCCCCCAGCAGCGAATAGATCAGAACGGACAATCGCCTTTGACCCGTCCTGTCGGAGAGATTCGACAAGGCCGGGCTCGCTGCGATTCTCGCGATTGTCCCTGCCCCCAGGATAAAACCGATCTCCGCGGCAGTTAAGCCGCTCACGCCCAGAACAACCGGAAAAAACGGCAGAAACAGGCCAAATCCGAAGAAGTGACCGGCAAACAGCCCGGACACGCGGGCACTGATCGGAATTGAGTTAAATGCCATGAATTAACGTGCGGGAAGCCGTCCTAAAAAGGATGTTAACGATTTTCGCCTTACCCTGAAGGATAAGTTGTCCGCGTTGCGGCAACAGATGACCCTTAGGCAAGTTGAGATACGCGTCCACATGAAAGCGGAAGCAGTACAGGAAGAGCAAGGGCTGATCGGCGAAGCCGAATACCAGACCCTCGAACAGACCCTGATGGAATCCGATCGCGGGCGTCGGTTTCTAAAAGAGTTTCTCAATCGGAACAAGACCCCGGAAACCACAGAGATTCTGGGGGCCATCCACCGGCTTGAGAAGGTGGTGACCCGGCAACGCAAGGTTCCGGACCTCGACAAGATCCGTCTCGACATTGCCGACATGCACGAGGCGATCGAACGGACCAAGTCCGAGATCGCAAACATCAAGCAGGAAGGCGACGACAGCAACCGCTTTGTTGATGCCTCCCATGAGCTCGATGCCATTGTCACGCAGACGGAAGGCGCAACCCAGTCCATCCTGGAAGCCGCCGAGCAAATCCAGGAAAAAGCCTGGGTGCTGCGCGAAAACGGTGCCGACGATGCGACTTGCGACGACATCGACGCCAAGGCGACCGAGATCTTCATGGCCTGTTCCTTCCAGGATCTCACCGGCCAACGCACCAACAAGGTCGTTCAGGTGCTGCGCTACCTGGAAAGCCGCATCAACCTGATGATCAACATCTGGGGCATCGAGGACATGGATGCGGACGACACCGCCGGTCCTGTCGATACCCGCCCGGATGCACATCTGCTCAATGGTCCGCAGCGGGACGGCGGCGGCGTTTCCCAGACCAATGTCGACGAACTGTTCTCTGCAAGCGACGATGTACTCGACGCCGCAATCAAGGAAACTGGCGCTGAAATGCCGGCCGCACCGGTCCATGCCAGCGATGCCGATGTCGACGCCATCATGGCAGCAGCCGACGAAGCCGAAGAGGCTGTCGCCGACGAGGTTGATATCGACGCGATCATGGCAGGCGGCGACGAGCCGATGGACGCAGCCGCAATCGACGACATGTTCGCGGCGACCCCGGCGGCCGCGGAAGAAGAAGCTGAAGAGGATGTGCCTGAAGTCGTCGCAGCCGAAGACGAGTTCGATGTTGCAGATCCGGACGCCACGCTTGACGAAGCCGCCATCGAGGCCCTGTTCGACAGCGAAGTCAACGCAGAGGCTGAGGCCGAAGCTGAAGCGGACGCAGACTGGGAACTGACCGAAGAATCCGCAGCCGAGGACGGTGACGACCCCCTGCAAAGCCTTTCCGAAGCAGAGCGTCAGGCCCTGTTCAACTGATAACTGCCGGAAGCGCTTTCGCGCCGCTCCCAAAAGAGCCACCCGCTTTCAAATATGGCCCGGTGAGTCATCCTCACCGGGCCATTTCGCTTTCGGGCCAAGGCAGACCTTTTGCCAGGCGTCATCGACCAGTTGTAGAAGCGTAATCCTGCACAGGCTCGTGCCAGACTTTGGACCGTGTTCAGGTGTCTGTGGAGATGTCATCCCAGGACTGGCCTGAGTAGCCGATCAGCCAGTTCAGAGTATAGTGGCGCTCATAAACAACGCCCGGATCAAGGGAGGTTGGCGCTGCACGGCCGTTGATGCGCGCATCGACAACAGCCCAGTGATATCGATAGATCAAATCGGCAGCATCCAGGATTTCAGCCTGTGAGCGCAGCCTTGCGCGTGCACGCAGGCCGTCAGGACCAAGGTCACGCAATGTTTCCGCCAGAAGAGGCACATCCGTGATCACACCGGCGGACCCGATCTCGTCATAGACCCCCATTGCCCAGAGCAACACGTGAACCGCCTCGTACCGCCACACGAACTGAATACGCTCCTGCTCCGTTGGTGTGCGATCTTTCATGAAGGCTTCTTCGTGGGGCGTAAAAAACCCTTCCGCCCCGAACTGCGCGATCAACTCCTGACCCAGGGAATAGTCGTCCGTCTCCGCCTTGACCGCGACGATGGCAAGCGCAAGCGTTCGCCTTACGACGTCTTCCTCCGTTCGCCGGAGGCTCTCGTCAACAGTCTCGATCTTCGGCAGGTGATCGATGTATTTCACACCTTCTGAACGCAGGATTTCAATGGAACGTGCCTTGCGTTCTGCCGCTTCTTCCGCCATGGCAGAACCCATGCTGACAATCAGCATGGGGATCAAGACCAACGTCAGGAACCTCAAAACCGCTCTCATAGACTTCCCCCGATCTTCTGTGGCAGCTGGCGTTCAGGTCAGCCAGAACCGGACTGACTTCGAAGATCCAGTCTTCAAAGAGGTTTGAACCAGCTACCTCCGGAAAGCCTTTTGAAGCAACAGAGAGGAGCGCTCAACAAAAAGGTGAGCAACGCGACGAGGGCAATTGCCCGGTTGAAGAGCCTGTGTCCACCGGGGCTACGCCCTGCAACAGAAAACCTCCGCAACCTGAGAGGTGGCGGAGGTCAATTCCGTCAGCGATCCTGGATCAGCCGTTGATCCTGTCGAAGAACTGGTCGGCCTGAAGCCCCAGGTGATCTGCCTGGCTTTTCAGGGACGTCGACAGGCTTCGGATCGACCCGACCGAACCGCCAACTGTCTCCACGGAACCACGCACCGCCGTGATTTCGTCGGTGACCGCCTGGGTGCCCTGGGCAGCCAGCTGCACGGAGGAGGAAATCTCCGCCGTGGCGGCGGCCTGCTGTTCCACGGCCGAAGCAATGCCCGTCGCAATTTCCGACAGTTCGCCGATGATCGTGGTGATTCCGTCGATATCCTGCGCCGATTGCTGGGTCGCCTGCTGGATGCTGGCGATCTGCTCCGTAATGTCTTCCGTCGCCTTGGTGGTCTGGCTGGCCAGTTCCTTGACTTCCGAGGCAACGACGGCAAACCCCTTGCCCATCTCGCCTGCCCGTGCTGCCTCGATCGTGGCATTGAGTGCAAGCAGATTGGTTTGCGCTGCGATGTCGGAAATGAGGCCGATCACCGAGCCCACCTGCTCGGCAAAGCGTGCCAGTTCCGTCATGGATTCATTCGTATTGCGCGCGCCTTCTACGGCCTTAATCGCCATTTCGCGGGACTGCCCCGCCTGCCGTCCGATCTCGCTGATGGACGCCGTCATTTCTTCCGTGGCCGTGGCGCTTGACTGGACACCGCTGGCCGTTTCCCCGGATGAACTGTCCATGGCGACGATCCGGGAGCTGATCTCTTCCGTCTCGCGGCTCAGGCTGCCGAAGGAGGTATCCAGTTCGTCCGAGGCTGAGCGAAGCGCGCCGATTGTGCCGCCGAGCGTGTCCTGGAATTCCTGGATGGCGGATTTGAGCCCTTCCTCTCGCGCAACGGCCTCCGAAACCATCTTGTCGTGATACGTCGAAATGGCGAGGTCCATGTCGAGCATGATCAGCTTGTTCAGGAGCGCCAGCGCCCGGCTGCGCTTGGCATTCGACAGGAAGCGCTTCTTCATCAACAGGTCGCTCATGCGGGTCAGCACAAACGAGTAGCCGCCGATGTACCAGCTGGGATCCAGCCCGATGCGCACATGCGCCAGTCCTATCCGGACGGCACGTTCCTCATAGGCAGCGTCCGGTCCATCGGAAAACAAACCTTCCCAATGGGCCATCTGTGCGGCCACCAGACGGGATTGCTGTTCGCCGACAAGGTCCGCCAGATGCGGCACGGTTTTGACGTGGGCATAAAAGTCCTGAAGAACCTGGGGCAAGGCAGACTTGATCAGCGGCCAAAGAGATCGCGCCAGGGCGCGGTCTTCTTCCTCATACCGGAAGAATGTCAGCCGGTCCTTCAAACTGGTGTGTTGCATTGAAGCCTCTTAACTCATTTGTGCACACGCTGCTCCGCACCTCTGGCGACCTGTGCTCGAGGTCGCGCAGATTTGCCGGCGCCAAAGCAGCGTCACGGTCACGTCCCGGCGATGTTAGGAGAAGCGGATCGCCTGCATTCAGCGCAGACCATCCTTGCTCAGGCCCTGCATTCCGTTCGTCCCGTCTCGACGAATTGAAGACGGTGCATTCCCCGGAACCCCACTCCCGGTTGCAGATAATCCGCCTTCACTTCCGCTCTACAAAAGAGGCTCTAAGAGAGCGTTAACGGGCAAGCGCCGTCATCAGCATCTGTGGATCAATATTGCCACCGGTCAAGACGACACCAACCGTCTTGCCGGCAACTGGCAGTTTGCCGGAGAGCAGCGCGGCCAGAGCCACTGCCCCACCCGGTTCCACAACGAGCTTCAGCTCGGTGAAGGCAAAGGCGACGGCAGCAAGGGCTTCCTTGTCGGTCACGATAAGCCCGTCTCCGGCCAGCTGCTTCAGTATCGAAAAACCGATTTCCCCGGGCGTTTCGGACAAGAGCGCGTCGCAGACCGAACCGGACTTTTCCACGTTGCTCAAGCGCTCCCCTGCGTCAAGCGAGCGTTTGTAATCGTCGAAACCCGCCGGTTCGACCGTGTGAAACCGGGTCTTGGTCGACACTTCCGAAAGAGCCAGCGCGATGCCGCTCGACAGACCGCCTCCCCCGGTGCAGGCACACACGTCGTCGAGCGCCAGGCCAAGGTCTTTTGCCTGACGGGCCAGTTCAAGGCCAACAGTGCCCTGGCCGGCAATCACGCCGGCGTCGTCAAAGGGATGAACGAAGGTCGCGCCGCTGTCGCGGCACAGTGCCGCAGCGATCTCGTCCCGGTCTTCCGTAGCCCGATCGTAAGTCACGACCTCTGCCCCGAAACCACGCGTCCGCTCCAGCTTGATCGCGGGCGCATCTGCGGGCATGACGATGGTGGCCGGCATGCCGAGCAACTGCGCACCTGCCGCCACACCCTGGGCATGGTTGCCGGAAGAACAGGCAACAACGCCCCGCGGACGATCCGCCGCCGGGATCATGTTGAGGCGGTTGAAGGCGCCTCGGAACTTGAAGGATCCGCTGCGCTGAAGGTTCTCGGGCTTGATCAGAACGGTCGCGCCAACCGCTGCATCCAGAGCCGGATGCCGCAGGACCGGTGTCACCACCGCTTCACCACGGATGCGCTCGGCCGCAGCGCGGATGTCATCGATCGACACCGCCGCAGGAGACGTTTCAACGACTTGGGAGTGGAGGTCCGTCATGTGGGCTCTTTCTTGGGTCTGAAACAGAAAACAGCCATTCGCATGCCTGGGCACGCGAACAACAGGCCCGCCACCTGGGGCTGGCATTCAGCAAGAAATTTCACAGGAGAGCGGACCGCGCCAGCAGGAAATTGTCCGGGTGTCAATTTAGCCGTTTGCGAACACGGCACCAGCCGCCTGTTACTCGGCGGCCTTGGCGTCGCCGTGGACGCTGTTGTAGATGTCCCGTGCCTCGATGCAATTGTCCAGGAACTGACGCGCGCTGGCGGCCCATGTGTAATTCAGGGCGATTTTCCGGCAATGATCGCGGGGAATGTCCAAAGAGGCGATCGCGGCCTCGCGAAGATCTTCGGACAGCACGCCGGCACCGGTGTCACCAATCACGTCAAGCGGCCCCATGACCGGATAGGCCGCGACCGGAACACCGCAGGCGAGCGCTTCCAGCATCACATTTCCAAAGGTGTCGGTCAGCGAGGGAAAGACAAACACGTCCGCATCGGCATAGTGGCGGGCAAGCTCCTCGCCCACCTTGGCTCCCGTGAAATGCACCTTTGCATACTCGCGGCGCAGACTGTCCAGTTGCGGCCCGTCGCCGACGACCACCATCGATCCTGGAAGGTCGAGATCCAGGAAGGCCTTGATGTTCTTTTCAACGGCAACCCGCCCGACATACATGAAAACGGGGCGCGGCAACTCTTCAGGCAGAACCGAGCCCTCATAGGGCTTGAAAAGCTGCTCGTCGACGCCCCGGGACCAGCGCATCAGGTTGTTGAAACCGCGATCCCGCAAGTCCTGTTCCAGCGAGCGCGTGGCCACCATGCAGCCACAGCCGGCATTGTGGAACCGCCGCAGCCAGCTGTAGGACCAGGCCAGGGGAACCGGCAGGCGCGCGGAAACATATTCGGGAAACCGGGTGTGGTAGCTGGTCGTGAACGGACGCCCGGTCTTTTTCGCAACACTGGCGGCCAGCAGGCCCAGCGGCCCTTCTGTTGCAATGTGAAGATGCTCGCAGCCATACTCTTCGATCTTGCGCCGAACGATGCCGCGATGGGTCAGGGACAGCCTGATTTCTGGATAGGTCGGACACGGCAGGGTCTTGAATTCCTGCGGCGACAGGACTTCGACCCTGACACCGATGGCCTCAAGCTCTTCCGCGGTGCGTTCCAGCGAGCGGACCACACCGTTGATTTGCGGATGCCAGGCGTCCGTCACGATAAGAATGGAACTCATGCGGCGACCGGTGCTTCCTTGGATTTCGGCCGCACCGCTTTCGTCTGGGTCTTGTCCACCCATCTGATCACCTCAAACGTGCCATCATGGTGTTCGGCGACCGCAGTACAACTCTCTACCCAGTCACCCGTATTGATATAGTGGATCCCGTCGAGATCCCTGTCGGCCGCGTGGTGGATGTGACCGCAGATCACACCGTCAACACCCTGCCGGCGCGCTTCGTCAGACAGCGCCTCTTCGAACCGCCCGATGAAACTTACGGCGTTTTTCACCTTCAGCTTCGCCCAGGCGGACAGGGACCAGTAAGTCAGTCCAAGGTTCCTGCGCACAAAATTGACCCAGGTGTTGATGCCAAGGGCGGTCACGTATGCCTTGTCGCCGAAAAAGGCCAGCCACTTGGCGTGCCGGATAACAACATCGAACTGATCGCCGTGGATCACCAGGTAACGCTTGCCGTTGGCGGCCTCGTGAATGATGCTGTCGGTCACCTCGACGCCGCCGAAATGGGTACCGAGAAAACTGCGCAGGAACTCGTCGTGATTGCCGGGGATATAGATGATCCGGGCTCCCTTGCGGCCCTTGCGCAGAATTTTCTGAACCACATCATTGTGCAGCTGCGGCCAGTACCAGGACCGCTTCAGGCGCCAGCCATCGGCGATGTCGCCGACCAGATAGATGGTCTCGGCATCGTGATCCTTCAGAAAGTCGAGCAGCATCTCCGCCTGGCAGCCGCGCGTGCCAAGATGAACGTCTGACAGAAACAATGCCCGGTAATGCCGCGATCCCTCGGCGGTCGACATGGCAATTCTCCAAATTCCTATTGGGGCGCTATAGACGCGATTCAAGTATCACTATTATGACAATTAAGCCGTCTTCCTTCTCTGATTTTGTTTTCCGCCTTCATGATTAATACGTGGACACGCGCCGGATTTACATCGCGATGTCTCAGCGGCAGGCCTGTAGCAGCTTCCCGTTTGACACTGCGCGACCTGAGCGTCCACAAAGACGCTCAAATTGATCTGACGGGAGACATTCCATGGACCTTGGACTGAAGGGCAAAAAAGCAATCATCTGCGCATCCAGCCGCGGGCTCGGCCGGGGTTGCGCCGAGGCACTCGCCGAAGCCGGCTGTTCCGTCGTCCTGAACGGGCGCGACGAAGCTGTTCTGGCGGAGACACGGGTGGCACTGGAGACCCGCTACGGCGTTGAGGTCACCGCTGTTGCGGCCGATGTCTCGACCCAGTCAGGCCAACAGGCCCTGCTTGCCGCCTGTCCCGACCCCGACATTCTGGTCAACAACAACGGTGGCCCGCCCCGCAAGGACTATACCGAGCTTGATCGCGAGGCGCTGATCAGCGGTGCGATCCAGAATTTCGTGACTCCGGTTGAGCTGATCCAGGCGGTAACGCCCGGCATGAAGGCACGTGGTTTCGGCCGTGTCGTCAACATCACCTCGCTGTCGGTCAAGATGCCGATCGAGGGTCTCGACCTGTCGAGCGGCGCGCGCGCCGGCCTGACGGCCTTTCTGGCGGGTGTCTGCCGCCAGCTTGCCCCGCACGGCATCACCATCAACAACCTGTTGCCGGGCAAGATGGACACCGACCGGCTGAAGGGCGGCTTCACGCGCACGGCTGAACAGACCGGCCGGAGCCTCGACGACGTCCGCGCCGAACAGGCAGCCGGCATCCCTGCCAAACGCTTCGGCAATGCGGAGGAATTCGGTCAGACCTGCGCCTTCCTGTGCTCGCGCCACGCGGGCTACATCACCGGGCAGAACATCCTGATGGATGGCGGGCTCTATCCGGCGGCGTTTTGAGGGGGAGAGCCACAGACGTCGATTGCACATGGCGACGTCTGCGAAGGGGCCGGGAGCGGACTGCGAGGTTTTGTCGTTGAAACAGCAAAGCGGACATCGAAGTTGCACCTGGGTGCGGGCATTAATGGCCCTGAGCTGCCGTGTGGTTTGATGCAGTGAAAGTCCGTTTGAAACAACGGCTGCTTTCAATTCATTCCACTAAACAGAAGCTCTGCGCTGGACAGGTCAAGAACCAACCACCGTGAGGCACCAAAATCACGCGATAAAGATCAAAACAACTTAGGTCAGGAATGCGCCAATATGCTCTCCACCCGGCAGCGGGGTGTTGGCTCATCGCCAACCGTTGCGGAGAAATGTGTCACGCTTGAAACTTCGGCCTGATTCTGCAATTGGCTACCACGCGCCTATGCGAAGGCATCACCTAACGAGACCGACAGTACAAAAAGCGATTGCCGCAATCGCCTGCCCTAGCGCCAATGCATTGGGACCTATTCCCAGCACCGTGACTCTTCCCCCCAAACGCGCTTAGGTTACCCTATGACTCGATTCCGCAACCCCGGCATAAGCACTTGACGTGCATCTTGTCTTGCGAAAGAAAATGGTAAGAAACCCATGCGTCTAGCCAGAATTGATCTTGCCCTTCAGGTCTTGATTGGTTTGGTCGCCGGCCTCGTCACAGGTCTCTTTCTGGGGGAACTTGCAGCGCCACTGAACTTTGTTGGAACGGCGTTTATTAGGCTCCTGCAAATCACGGTCATACCCTACATCATGGTGGCGCTCATCACAGGTTTGGGCCGCCTCGAGATCGTCGAGATTGGAAAACTGGCCCGCAGTGGCGGCGGTGTGCTAGGTCTACTTTGGTTGCTTGGTATCTGCCTTGTTCTGGCAATGCCATTGGCCTACCCGGACTGGCCGCAAAGATCGCTGTTTCAGAAATCGTCCCTTGAGGCGGGAACGCCCGTTGATTTTCTTTTGCTGTTCATTCCCTCCAACCCGTTCCATGCGATGGCCAATGCGATCGTGCCGGCAGTTGTGGTGTTCAGTATTTTTATCGGCTTGGCACTGACGGTCACGCCCCGGCGGGAGCTGATCATAGACCCTTTGTTGGTCCTGGGTGATACCTTGTCAAAGGTCACTGGTGTCGTCTCGCGGTTGTCTCCAATCGGTGTTTTTGCTCTTGTCGCAGCCCTCGCCGGCACGGTCAGCGCCGAAGACCTGTTCAGATTGCAGGTTCATGTCGTCGTGTCCGCTGCACTTGCAGTCATTACAGCGCTTTGGCTCCTTCCCGCCGTTGTTTCAAGTGTGACGCCGCTAAGACATTTGGAGATGTTGCGTGCCCTGCGCGCGCCCATGCTGACGGCCTTTGCGACCGGAAGCACGCTCGTGGTTCTCCCGATGCTTGCAGATGCCTGCAAACGGTTGATCGAAGCGTCTGTGTCCGAGCGCCCTAGGCTGCTTTCGCAGGACGAAGCCGATGAAGAGCGGGAAGTACAGTCCTCCGTGGATGTTTTGATCCCCACCTTTTATAGCTTCCCGACAATCGGAAATGTTCTTGCCCTTGGATTTATCGTTTTTGGAGGGTGGTACATCGGCACCCCTATTGAAGTATCGCAATACGCGGTCATGATCCTTGGCGGGATTGCCAGTCTGTTCGGTGGCACGGCAATTTCGATCCCGTTCACGCTCGATCTTGTCGATCTTCCGCCAAGTCTGTTCAGCGTGTTTTTGTCCATCGACTTTGTTGGCAGCCGGTTGTCGTCCCTTGTCGGCGTTATGCACTATGCGACGATCGCTCTGATTGGAACTTTCGCGCTGCAAAATCAGATCTGGTTTCGGTTTCCGGTTTTGTTCAAGACTTTGCTTCCGGGCGTTTTGATCGCGATTGCACTGCTGCTGGGCTTCCGGCTGGTCTACTCGAATTACATCGTTGTGCCCTATACGGCAGCCGACGTTCTGTCCGAAGCAAGACTGCTGGGTCCCGAAACGGACGCGGTGGTACACATTGGAGAACCGGAAGCATCATCTCCAGGTGCTCCGAGGCCCTATGAAGATATCGCAACCTCCGGCACAATCCGGATCTGTTACATTCCAGGCAACTACCCACTGTCCTTTTTCAACAGCGACAACCAATTGGTGGGCTTCGACATCGAAATGGCGCTTCGATTTGCACAGCGCTCTCGTCTAACACCGGAGTTCCTCCCACTTGGCCGGATCGATACCGCGGCAGCCAAACTCGACAGCGGCTATTGTGATGCTGTCTTTAATTCCACCGCCGTTTCACTGGATCGGACAGCAGAGACGCTGCAATCAGAGCCTGTGGGGATCGCAACGCTTGCGCTGGTTGTCCCGGACGAACGACGCAAAGCTGTCGAGACATGGTCGAAAATACTTGAAACGGACGGTCTCACACTCGCAGTCGGAAGTTATCATGCGTTTCCGAGGGCCGCCGAAACCAATTTGCCGGATGTCGATTTTGTCTCCCTGGAAGATCTCGAGGCGCAGCGATCGTATTTTGAAAGCGGTGGTGCCGGGGCAGATGCCTTCATCGATACGGCTGAAGAAGGCGCGGCCTGGACACTGTTGTATCCACGTTTTTCGGTTGTCGTGCCAAGACCCGTGACGCGCGTCCCTATGGTCTACCTAACATCGAAGCAAAGCCCGCTGGTGTTGAAAGCCCTGAATACATGGCTCCTCATAGAACGGGAGTCCGGCGGTATTGAGGAACTGGAACAATACTGGATTGAGGGTCGCCGGGATGCGGTTGCGGAGCCAAGGTGGTCGGTCATCCGAGACGTTCTCGGTTGGGCGAATTAGCCGACAAGACGATTTAGTAATCTAACTCGTTCAAGGTAAACCAATATCGGACCTCTGCTCAACCCGCAACGAAAGCCCGCTTCCCGCCCTCAGCGGACCTTCGGTCGAACCGCAAAGAATGGCAGCGCCTCAGACTGGGTCGAATACCAGTGAACACCCAACTTGAGAGCCCGAAACGGACGGGTCACACATCTCGTTCCGACCGCAGTCAATTGGCTAAACCGGATCTGCCGGATCGCCGGCAAGACGCTGGAACAATCGCCCACCGCACCAATCCCGACATACCGAAAACCACGTTCCTCGCCGACGTCTGCCGCCGGCTTGCCCAGAACGGCATTCCCTTCAACTCTCTGCTGCCGGGCAAGATCTCCGCCTTATTACCCCGCCCTCATTTCGTCGCTCAAATAGGCCTCGGGACTATCGATCTCCTCAAGCTTTCGATTGTTGATCCACCAGAAGCGGTTGCCGACATTGCGCAGGAAACTGCGGTCATGACTGACGAGAAGACAGGAAACGCCGTGGTTGATCAGCTCCGCCTCGAGCGCTTCCTGCCCCTCGATATCGAGATGGTTGGTCGGCTCGTCAAGCAGGTAGAAATTCGGTTGCTTCAAGCGAAGCATCAACATGGCCAATCGTGCCTTCTGCCCGCCTGACAGCGCCCCAATTCTGGTGCCCTGCATCTGGATAGTGACGCCGGCGCCCGCCAGAACGGCGCGCGCCCGCGTGTCGCCGATGCTGAACTGGCCCGTGACCGCGCCAAGCGGCGTCTCCTCGTCGTCCAGCTGGCTCAGATGCTGGTCGGAATAGGCGGCGACGACGGACGGGGCGCATTTCACGGTTGTCTCCTGGCCCGCCAGGGCCCGCTGTACCGCCTTGATCAGTTGCGTCTTGCCCGTGCCGTTTGTGCCCAGCAGGACGACGCGATCCCCGCGAACCAGATATTTCTTGCCGGTCCTGTACAGCAGGCGCCCATCCGGCGTCTTGACCTCAACATCATCCAGCGTCACCAGAGCCTTTGCGTGGGTGCCGCTATTGGCAAGCCTGATATCACCGGCCGATTGCTCCCGGTGCACCGGCCTGGCGGCCGCCTCGAGCTTGTCGGCGCGCTCCTTCAGCTGTTTTGTCTTGGTCAGGAGCAGATCGGACCCGGAATTTATGCCTACATTTTTCAGCTTCGCAGCCTGCCGCCGCAACTGCCGGGCCTTGTTCATGTCGTTGGCCTGTTGCCGTTCCGCCGCCGCGTCTTCCTGTCTCAGGACGGCGCGCGCCTCGCTGAACGGCAACGGAAACACCCGCGAGTGCTCGGGTCTGAGAAACAGGGTCCGGTTTGTCACCGCATCAAGAAACGCCCTGTCATGGGACGTCACGACGAGCGAAACGTCACTGCGTATCTCCGAAAGCCAGGCCTCAAGCAGAGCAATACGGCTCAGGTCGAGATGGTTGGTTGGCTCATCCAGCAGCAGGACGTCCGGCTCCTTGATCCAGGCCGCTGCCAACATGGCTGTCCGCTGCCAGCCGCCGCTGAGCTGCCCCAGCAACCGATGCTGAAGGTCAAAAGGCACCTGCAATTCGTCGAGCACCACATCCACCCGCCAGGTTTCGTATTCGGCCTGGTCGGCAGGCAGTGCGGTTTTCACCCAGTCATAAAGGGAGACGGTTAGGGCTTCTGGTGGCAGGATCTGGCGAACAAGGCCGACACGCAGGCCTCTGGACCATGTGATCTCCCCAGCGGTCTGGTCCAGGTCACCGGCCAGACATGCCAACAAAGTGGACTTGCCGCGACCGTTGGCGGCCACCAGGCCAATGCGGTCGGATTTGGAAATTGTCAGGTTGAGGTCGCGAAACAGAGACTCGCCAAGGGTCATGCCCACAGCATTGAGATTGATGACAGTCATTGGAAACTCGGGTCAAACGGGTAGCGCCGCGATGCGGCTTATGAACCGACCGTCGAAGGGTGTTCTCTGGCCAGCCCTGCAAACGTATTCACAGGGCGTAGCGGGGACCATGCTGAAGGAGGCGTTTGATGCGCATGCTCAGCTGGTGCCCTCCCGTTGTTTAAATTGACCTTCGCGACACCCTAGGAAACCCCGCCATCACTGGCAAGCCATATTTCCAATGGGTATCCCGGAATGCAGATGCGACGCGGGCCTGCGGCCCTCCCTGACACATCACGCGTGGACCGCCTCTCGGGGCTGTTCTTTCTGAAAGGAAAGTCGCTTCGACAAATTCAGCAAAGAACCTCCTCGACTATCGGAGCCGATCATTCTCGCCCACCAGAAGCCAGCATTCAGGCTCCGGCTCCGACCGAACGTTCGCAATCAGTTCTGAAAGGCGCTACCACTCGCGAATTGCGCCATGTTTGTCGTGTTGTGATCTTCATCGCTCGGCCCGGTATTCACCCCGACAACAACAACTGCATCCTCGTGCTTTTGCACCAGAATTCCACCGCTTGCGCCCCTGGTTGTCTGGCAAGTGTGCAGCATTTCGCCAGTGCCCCCATCGTACTGAACAACTGTGCACAATGCACTTGAATCAATCCAGTAAAGGGCAAACTCTTCCGGGAGTTCATTTAGTTTACTCACCTCGTTGGCCAACAGTGCGAGGCTATTGTTGCCTGCAAAAATGGTTGGGACAAACTCCCGGGCCTGTCCTGTACTCAAGGGGTAAGCATCACCTTGCAGGAAAGCCAATGCATCGTCTGACTCCAAGAAACTGAAATCTCCTGATGCATGAAATGGTCCGTCGTCTGTCTTTGTAAACCTTTGCTCCACAGCGTACTTGCGATGAAATCCACTGGTAAGCTCGTGATCCTTTACGCAATGGCCGGCTGTCGCGAATGCAATCTGGCCGACATGCGAAAAGGATGCGACGTTGCACAATGGCTGTTCAGAAGTGCCACCACCGCTTAGCGAAGTGTAATTGAAATCCTTCAGTCCTTGACCGGAGTAACACGCGGTTCCGTAGTCAGACACCACGGCAACACAGGATTTCGCGTCATCGACGTTGCTATGCTTCGTCACACAGCTGCTTTTGTATTCCTCTTCCAGATCGCATTTTTTCGTGTCTTGGCAAACACGTTCATGGAGCGCTGCGATCGCTGCTTTGCAGGTTAACAGTCCGGCCGACCTCTTTGCTTTTTCCGAAGCCTTCACACGCTGGTTCCAACCGGTATTTCCGGTATCGGGATCCTGGTAGGTGCCCGTTGCCGCGTCCGGATCAATTGGCTGCTGATCCACGCCAGAAGGTGGCCCGAACCCCACGCCTTCCAAACGGTCCAAATATCCCGCCCAGTCACTTTCATTCCAATCTAGCGCCCACCTTGAGACAACCGAATTCTGGAACTCATCATAGAGCTTCGCAGTTTTCACTTCCATTGGAACGTAATCGAAGGTCTCCGGCCCGTTTTGCAGCGCGTAGCCGAAAGTGTCACCGACAAGAGACTTAAACCTGGCTTGATCATAGGAGTTGGAGAAGGTCGGTTGGGAGAGTTGCCCCTGCGCCGCCGCTTGTTCTGCAAGAGCAAACATGAGCACGACAACCAAAACGGCGCTTTTGCTAAAATGCCTCATTTTCAACCCCCGGGTCTCGGAGAAGGGATTCACTTGAAACATCTGGCGTATTTGCCAGAATTCTTCTGATTTCGCCTTCGATGGTTGTGGGCTCGTTTTTAAGCGTTCGCTCAAGCGCAGCGATCTGTCTCCGAGCCTTTTCGTTGAGGTTGCAGCCTGCAGCGGTCATCAAAGAATTAAAATCGGGTGCGTTCTCGGGCAGCGGGATCAACAGAGTGTTCATTCGAAGATCAAGATACTGCATGACCCATTTGTTTCCCGAAAACCTCGTGATCACCTTCCGGGCATCATCATCAAGCTTCGCAATCTCATCCAGTGTTTCGACATAAGCCTCTGGCGCAGTTCGTTTGCAATTCCCCGCCTCCAGCGCAAGGCGCGCAATCGCGCGCGTTTCTTCCTGCCGGTCAAGTCGACGTACGCGCAGCGCCTCCGGATTGAGCGCCAACTGCGAAATCCGTGCCTCGCTGACTGCTTTCGGGACGCCGACAGCCCGACCGATAGCGATCAGTCGATAAGCATCCACTTTCTGTTTGGAGCTCAAGTCGGCAAGTTCTGCGGAAAGCCTGTAGCTATCGGCCAGATACAATTTCGTTACGCCCCAACCGGCCCAATAGCCCGCCAGAACGGCAAAAATAATTGCAGTTAGCGCCGGCAAGGTCTGACGCAACACGATGGCTGTCGGCAGTTTTCGCCCGGTTCCGGCGACCAGACCAACAGCACTTGCCGCAATCGTACCCAGGATTTGCAAGACAGC
Organism: Roseibium sp.; assembly: GCF_965233565.1. Taxonomy (GTDB): domain Bacteria; phylum Pseudomonadota; class Alphaproteobacteria; order Rhizobiales; family Stappiaceae; genus Roseibium. The sequence goes on from NZ_OZ247494.1 coordinate 1,122,891, forward strand.
CGATGAAACGGGGGAAAGCGATAGGCCGTGCAATGCACCAACTGTTGCACCAAGTAGAAAAACAGCTGCGTAAAAAGGCTTATACGGCATCGTCTTTACCTAAAAGATTAACGATAACTCTTTTCTCATTCCTTGGCTAGGCTTGGGGCGCGGTAAAAAAATATAGTTCAAGTTGTAACAATCCGCCTGCTGATACCGGTTCAGCAGCAATCCGTGCCGACGATGAAATCCTCGCAACCACACACAAAAGGCCGGAGCAATGCCCCGGCCTCTCGTCAAGACGCTGCTGAGCTGGTCTTAGAACTTGTAGCGCAGCGATGCGGAGATGATGTTGACGTGGCTGTCAACATCGGCGGTGTAGGTGCCGAAGGTGGCATTGTAGTCCTGGTGACCCGGAGCAATGTTGATCTTGGTCGATTCCGGAATGATGTGGGTGTAGCCCAGATCGAACGACATATGCTTGTTGAAGTCATAGGTCGCACCGGCGGACAGCCACCAGCGATTGTTGTCCGGCAGGCGGGTGGAACGGATGTCTTCGTCGATCGGCGAGATCTCGTAGCCGAGACCGGCCCGAAGGGTCAGCTGATCGTTGAAGTCATATTCACCACCGAGCGAGAAGAACCAGCCGTCATCATAGTTGAAATGCAGCGTGGTCAGTGCCGCTCCACTGGTGTCGGAGATTGCGCGCGGTGACTTCAGACGGCTCCAGTTGGTCCATTCGACCGTTCCCAGAACGCGGATCTTGTCGGTGATCTTCTGACGCGCAGAGATGTTGACCATGTCCGGCGTCACGACGCCAAGGCCGATCGCGCTGGTGACACCGCCCACGATCAGGTCGCCATCAAGGTCATGACCAACGCCGGAGCGATAGCCGATGCCGATTTCGGTACCTTCCCACGGACGCACGGTCAGACCGGCAGTGACACCGAAGCCGACATCGTCGCCCTTGATTTCGTTCGAGCGCGGGAAGCCGGCACCAGACGTGGCGTCAGCGGATTTCAGTGAGACTTTCAGGTACTGGACCTGAACACCGACCGCGATCGACACCATCTCGTTGATCTGCAACGCGAGCGCCGGGTTGACGTTCATCGAGAACACGGACGAGGAGCGGGAATAGAACTGCCCCGCCCAGTTGAAGTCCGGTTTGGTGGAGAGACCGAACGGGGCGTTGATGCCGACGCCGAAGATGACCTGGTCATTCAGCCGGTACGCCGCATAGGACGCCGGGATGAAGGCGTCGGACGCGATGTCGCCACTGCCGACGGAAGAAGTTCCCAGAAAGCCACCTGACAAGGTTCCGTTGATCTCTGACACCGGGAACAGCCCCGTGTTATGCGCCTCGACTGTCAGGCCCTGCTGCGCCCCCATCAACGAAGCCGGGTTCCAGTACATGGACGAAATGCCACCGCCCGTTGTGCCGTAACCGGCAAATGACATGCCCTGATAGTAGGAGCTCTGCTCACGCAGGGCGAAACCGCCCGCATGCGCTGCGCCTGCAACCATGGATAGCGCGACCGCGGTCGACGCAAATAGAACTGTTTTTTTGTTTGCCCACGACATGGTGTTTCCTCCCATCCCCTTCCCGCTGGGTGATTCATGACAACTGATGACAGAATTCCCGGAGAAGGCGCCCGGTTTCAACACAATATTGGGGCCCGGCACCGGCAGAAAATCGCTTGCTGCATTGCAATATAGTCAGGAAATTCCCTTAGGTTTCGGGTGAACGTCCGCTCATCACCCAAAAATCGACAAGTTCAGAGACACTTCGTCACATGATCGACACAAGTTGACTCTTTTGCCCAAAAAAGAGGCAGAAAAAATACCAGCTTCCGATAACGTAAATTAGCCATTGAACGTTGCGGCTTTGCCACACGTGTCGTTAGGGAACACGGGTAGGTTGTTGGACAAATACCCTGAAGTCCCTCGGTAAAATCACCGATGAAATGACTTTACGGCAGCCCTTTGCCCCAACACCTGTGACGGCGCTGAACCAACGAGCCAGTGGAAAAATGTCAGGAGCCACAGCGAGGATGGGGGCGAAGGACGGCGACACCGGCACCGCGTTTTTTTGCGCGCTGCCGGTCATACCGTCGACTGCCTAGGCGTCCCGCGCCGCCATAAAACTGCGCATGGCGATGCTGCTCCACGGGGCCAGGCGCTCCCGTGCCGCCTGATGGCTTTCCTGGATGCGCCCGGCCAGCGGATCCTTTTCCGCGAATTCAGCCAGAACGTCAGTAGCCGTTTGCCTGAGCGCGGCCAGAACCGGTTCCGGATAAGGGCGCACGGTCACGCCGTCCTCCTCCTGCAGCAGTTTCAGGCTGCCGGCGTTCTGCCAGTCGCTTTCCGCCAGCGCCCGACCGTTCTCGGCCCGGCAGGCTTCCAGCACGATGGTCCTCAGCTCCTCCGGCAACCCGTCCAGCGCAGTCTTGTTGAAGAGGGCCTCGCCCGTGCCGTTCGGCTCGTGGAACCCAGGCGAATAGTAGTTGTGCGCGACCTTCTGAAACCCCATCGCGCGATCCGACCAGGGCCCCAGGAATTCGGTCGCATCCAGAACACCGCTCTGCAGGGCCTGGAACAATTCACCCGGCGGCAGGCTGACCGGCGTGGCGCCGAGACGGCGCATCACCTCACCCCCGAGGCCCGGCATGCGGATCTTCAGCCCTTTGAGATCGTTAAGGCCCGTGATCTCGCGCTTGTACCAGCCGCCCATCTGGACGCCCGTATTGCCTGCCATGACCGGCTTCAGACCAAACGGTGCATAGAGTTCGTCCCAGAGCGCCTGCCCGCCGCCCTGCTCGATCCAGGCAATATGTTCATGCGGCAGGAGACCGAAGGGTACGGCCGTGAAATAGACCGAGGCCGGGATCTTGCCCTGCCAGAAGAAGGAAGCCGTATGGGCCATCTGGGCTGTGCCGGCCGAGACGGCATCGAATACGCCCAGTGCAGGCACCAGTTCTCCGGCGGCAAACAGGCGCACACGCATGCGGCCACCCGACATCAGCTCGATCTGGTCTGCAATTCGCTGCGCGGTGATGCCGGGACCCGGCAGGTTCTTCGGCCAGGAGGTGACCAGCTTCCATTCCAGCGTTGCCTGTTCCTGAGCAACAGCTGGCGCTGCCAGACCGGCTGCTCCGGCCGCTGTCGCACCAAGCAAGGCGCGGCGGTTCACCTGTGTCCTTTGGCCACTCGTCTTGTTCATCTCACTTGCTCCAATAGCCGTGGAAATGGTGCACGGGGCCATGCCCGCTGCCGATCTGAAGCGTGTCTGCGGCCGCGATCGCGGCCTGGATATAAGCCTTGGCATCGGCAACCGCCTGAGCCATCGAAAGCCCCTTGGCAAGGCCGGCCGCGATGGTCGACGACAGGGTGCAGCCGGTGCCGTGGGTGTTGCCGGTGTCGATCCGCCTGTCGCGCAGCCAATAGGACGTCCCGTCTCTGGTCAGCAGCAGGTCCGCACTCTCTGCGCCTTCACCGTGCCCGCCCTTGATCAGAACAGCCTTTGCGCCCAGCCCCAGCAGTTTCTCGGCCTGAGCCTTCATGCCCGCTTCATCACCCGCAAGGCCGGTTTCCAGCATGCGGGCGGCTTCATGAAGGTTCGGCGTGATGATGTCGGCCAGCGGCACCAGTTCGGCCATCAGCGTCGCAACGGCACTGTCGGCGAGCAGCGGATCGCCGGAGGCGGCCACCATGACAGGATCCAGCACAACGGGCCCGGGGGCGTGGGCTTTCAGCCCTTCGGCCACGGCCTGAATGGTGTCCACGCGCGACAGCATGCCGATCTTGGTCGCCTTGACGGCCAGATCGGAATAGACCGCATCGATCTGCGCCCGCACAAACTCCAGCGGCACGTCGTGAATGGCGCTGACGCCAAGCGTGTTCTGGGCCGTCAGCGCGGTCAGCACGCTGGCGCCGTAAACACCGTTTGCAGAAAAGGCTTTCAGGTCGGCCTGGACACCGGCGCCACCGCCGCTGTCGGACCCTGCAATGGTTACCGCAATGGCGGTCATCTGCATCTCCCGGGATGTGATTGCAATTGAAGTCAGGCAGACTGGAGTCGTGTCTCGATATCGCGCAAGCAGAGGCCGTATAGCGCATCGAGCAATTCCGGAACCAGACTGCCGGGCCCGCCGGCCCGCATGGCAGCCAGCTCACCGGCAATATTGAAGACGGAGAGGCCGCAGGCCGCCGCCAGCGCCTTGTCGCCCTCCACGGCGCAGAAGGCGGCCAGAACCGCCCCGCCGGCGCAGCCTGTCGCCGTGACGCGACTCATGAGCGGGTGTCCGTTCAACAGACGGAAATCCTCGCCTTCGCTCTCGATCTTGTCTTCCGCGCCCGTCACGGCCAAAACCGTTCCACCGGCAATCAGCGCGTCCGCCTTTGCCCTTTCCGGAAACAGGGCCTCGAGTTCCGCCGTATTCAGGCGCACGAGATCCGGCCGGGAAGCCATCAGGGTCAGCGCAAAGGCACAGCGTGACGGAGACCTGTCCACAAAGACCGGATCGATACAGACCGGTCTTCCGGCAGCGCAGGCAGCCTCGATCGCCAGGGGAATGGCGGCACGCCGGGTTTCATCCAGCGTGCCAAGATTGACCAGCAATGCGTCTGCGCTTGCCGCAAATCCTGCGACCTCGTCCGGCGCAAGCGTCATTGACGGAACAGCACCAAGCGCCAGCAGCGTGTTGGCCGTGAAGGCCTGGGCCACCGCATTGGTGATGGCATGAACGCGCGGCTGTTGCCGTCTGACCTTTTCAAGCAGTCCGTAAACCGTTTCGGGCGTCAGCGATTGCGTGGTGGCAGCGATGGAAAGTGTCATGATCTCAAGTCCCTCCGCCGGTATCAGCCGGATCAGGTTCAAGGAGTTGGCAGGCTGCCTCTCAGCCCGATCCGGAATGGCCGGGCACCCCCATGAGACGCCTGCACGGTTAACAAGCGACACGGGCGATTGCAAGTGCGGCTTTCCGTCTTGCCGGCCTGGCGTTCAACGATTGACTGAAACGCCCAGATAGGCGATGTCCATGGGCATCATTTGGAACAGCAATTCCGGAGCACCGCATGATACCGTTTTTCGTGATGATCAAATGCCAGTTGGGCAAGACCTACCAGGTCGCCAATGCGATTGCCGATGCGGAGATTGCGTCCGAAGTCTATTCGACCAGTGGCGACTATGACCTGTTGGTGAAGTTCTATGTCGATAACGGCGCTGATATCGGCCATTTCGTCAATGAAAAGGTGCACCCGATCGACGGCATCCAGGACACCAAGACGATCATCACCTTCAAGGCTTTTTAGAGCCTGTCCGCGTTCCACGGAGACTGTTTCATGCAATTTCTGAAATCGACAGCCCTTTGCCTCGGCCTCGCCCTTTCGTCTGCCGCTATCGCCGCACCGGCCTCCGCGCAGGGCATGCCACCGGAGCAGATCAAGCAGATCCTTGACCTGACCAAGGCCAACTGGGTCGCCTTTCGCGACTGGCAGGGCCAGGAGCTGATCTATTTCACCCACCTGGAATCCTGGAAATGCGGGATCGACTATGTCTTTTACGGCCTCAATGACGGCCCGATCGACCAGGAGTGGGAACTGGAAGCGTGCAACCCGGACAATCCGAACGCGGTCCTGAAGGACAAGCCCTATCTGGAACGGCCGGCCGGCTCGACCCAGTCGATCAGCGTTCAGCTCATTTTCCCGGACGGCACCAAGAGCCAGGTCGAACGGTTTGAATACAAGCCGCAGTAGGGTGGCAGACAAAATCCCTCTCCCTTGTCCTCCCGGATTGGCGCAGCCAAGTCCGGGACCCAGTAAACACGAGCGCCAGCGGCTCCAGCCGGTGCCGGGGCTACTGGATCCCGGTCTTGCCGCTTCGCGTCAAACCGGGATGACAAGAGAGAGGTTGGTCTGCCCATTACGACCGCGACGGCGTTGACGCCCTGCGGGCCTTGGTGCGGTCGAGGCCCAGCTTGTGTTCGCGGTAGATGACGAAGATCCCGGCCGCGATCACGATCAGCGCTCCCAGAACCACTTCGCCAACCGGCGTTTCGGAAAACACCAGCCAGCCGATGATGATCGCCCAGAGCATGTTGACATAATCGAACGGTGCGATGGTCGACGCATCGGCGAAGCGATAGCTCTGGGTCAGCAATATCTGACCGACGCCGCCGGCCAGTCCGATCAGGACCAGGAGACCTGCCGTTGGTGCGTCCGGCAGCACCCAGGCCTGCCCCGGCAGCATGAGCCCGAGCGGCAGGGTCAGCAGCGCCAGCAACGTGGAGGCGCCGGCGAACCATGTAACGATGGTCGAGGTGCGTTCGGTCTCGCAAAGCTTGCGCACCGTGATCATGGCCAGCGCCGCAAACCCGGCCCCCAACACGCCGATTGCCGCGCCGAAGGTCGATGGGCCGTCAAGATGAGCCTCGCCGAGATGTGGCGACAGCACCACCAGGATCCCGACAAAACCGACCCCGACCGCGCTCCAGCGATAGATCCGGACCTGTTCGCCCAGCAGGAAAAACGCCAGAACAACCACAAATAGCGGCGTTGCAAAGCCGATGGCGGTGGCATCCGGAAGCGGCAGCAGCGACAGCGCCGTGAACATGCAGACCATGGCCGACAGACCGATGGTCGCCCGGATCAGGTGTCCGCGCGGGTTCTGCGTCTGAAAGGCCAGTCCCAACTCCCCACGCATTGCCACCATCAGCAGCACGGGAAACAGGCCGAAAAAATTCCGAACAAACACCAGCTGCCCGATCGGCACGGTCTCCGCGGCGATCTTCAGAGCGGTGGCCATGACAAAAAAGATAAGCGTCGAGGCCACCTTCAGCGAAATCCCGAGGAGCGGAGCCTGCCGGGTCATGCCGGTGGGGGCCGGCTGGCCAGAGAAGCGGGATTTCAGGCTTGAAAGCGGCATGTAGGACATCCGGGACCTGACAAACAAAAGAGCTCCTCCGACCCACAGGTCCGAAGATCGAAAGGAGAAAAAAGGGCGACGCACGACGCGTGGGCAGTCCACGGGAGGTGGCGGACAAGGTGAGGCCGGACTGACACGACAGGTTCGCCGTCAGCCGGTGCCATCAGTATCCAGCGCCAACGCTGGCTTTGCAATCCATCTGGGCTGTTTTTACGGATCCCCGGCCAAGCCGTCAGAGCCTTGCTTCTTTTTCCTCCAGCATCTTGGCCACTTCTTCGGGCGTCATGCGCTCCCTCTCGGCAATCGACACCTCGAAGCCCTTCAGACGTTTATAGATCGACAGCAGTTCGATGATCGTCGACCAGGAGTTCACAAGATACTGGAACGAGTTCGACACCTGGCCGAATGCGGTCAGGATCTGCTGGACGATACCGTAGGTGATTGTGCCAGCCACAATCGTCGGCACCAGAATGAAATAGGTGAACAGGTTGTCGGCCTGAATGTAAAAGCCTCTGGCGAGGTTGAAATAGAGATAGTGGAAATAGAGCCTAAAATAGTTCCGCCGTACGTTGCTGAAGAGTTCGGTCAGAGTAAGCGGCTGTGCCCTGTGTTCATGATCCTCGCCATAGACAAGCTCCTTACGATAGGCCGCTTCCACGCGCTGATTGTGAAACTCCAGCCCGGGCAGCTTGATCCCCACGACCGCCAGCAGCACTGTTCCGAACAGGGACCAGACAATCGCCGCCGTGAAAAGCGGTGCCGGTATTTCGCCAACGATTGGCAGCGTGCTGACATAACCTGAGAGCGAAAACAGCACGGGCAAGAACGCAATCAGGGTCATGACCGCATCGATCATGGAGACGCCGAGGCCTTCCATGATGGACGCAAAACGCATTGTGTCTTCCTGAATACGCTGCGAGGCCCCTTCAATGTGGCGAACGTTTTTCCATTTGGCGACGTAATAGTCGTTCATCGCCGTACGCCAGCGGAAAATGTAGTGGCTGACAAAGAAACGGTTCAGCACAAACATGCCCATGGAGAGGCCAGCAATCTGCGCGAACATCAGCATCAGAATGTAGAAGTCGCTGGCAACGACGCCCTTATCGCCTTCAAGCGCATTTTGAAGCGTGTCGCCAAACGGACGGCGCCAGTTGTTGATCGCGACGGAGACCTGAACCGAGAAATAGGTCATGAAAATGATCAGCGAGGAACCCCAGACCGACCAGAGATGCCAACGGTGATCGCGTGAAAACACCCACCAGAAACCGCCGAACACCACGGTGAAGAAGGCGTAATACGTGTAGAACCAGAGGAAGGTCGGTGTGACGAAGTAGGTTAGATCAATCGGCGGCGGCCCTTCCGGATCCGTTCCAAAACCGAGCGTCTCGCCGAGATCGCTGGCAAAACCGTACCAGATGAGAACCGCGGCCATGGCCCAAATAGCGGCGGACAGGAAGAACAGCTTTGGTTTCGGAAAGAAGGATTGAAACACAGGTTTATTCCTGATTCTGCGATTGATCGAAAAATGCGCTTCTTTGGTAATAACGCAAGCGATGACCAAGACCAGCCGAAACAGCCCGAAAGTGCAATAAAACGGTGCACACAAGTACGGGAGACCAATGAGAGTTGAGGGTTTACCTGCCCATCACCACTTTGGGTCCGCAGCTGGTCACATGAGCCTTGAAGACGTTACCGCCAAAACAAAGAGGCGACCGTCTGGTCGCCTCTGAAACTTCACTTCGCCGACTGGATCGCCTCCCAGACCCTGATCGGTGTCGCCGGCATGTCGACCAGGTCGCTGACGCCGGCGCCGTCCTTCAGAGCCATCTGAACGGCATTCATCACCGCCGCACAGCCGCCGATCGTGCCGGCTTCGCCGGCGCCCTTGATGCCCATGGCATTGGTGGTCGACGGGATGTTCCGGGTCTCGAAATGGATGTCCGGCAGGTCGGCGGCCCTCAGCATACGATAGTCGAGCAGAGAGGCGGTCAGAAGCTGGCCATCCTCGTCATAGACCGTCTGTTCGCACAGCGCCTGGCTGACGGCTGACGCCGCCCCTCCATGCACTTGACCGGCGAGCAGCAGCGGGTTCACCGTGACGCCGAAGTCGTCGATGATCACGTAATTGACCAGATCGACATCGCCAGTGTCCGGATCGACTTCCACCTCACAGACATGCGTGCCGTTCGGATAGGTGTTTTCCGACTGCTTGACCTCTTCGCGCGCCGACAGGGTCTCGCCGGCTTCGGCGACGATCTCTGCCAGTGTCACCTGCTGGTCGGTTCCGACAACACGCACCAGGCCGCTGTCGAGCTCCAGATCCTCGATCCCGGCCTCCAGCCGGTCGGCAGCCAGTTCCTTGACCTTCTTGACCAGCGTGCGGCCCGCTTCGCGCACGGACGGCAGACCGATCGGGATCGAGCGGGACCCGCCGGTGCCGCCGCCCTTGCGCACCCGGTCGGTGTCGCCCTGGATCACGTCCACATCCTCAATGGTGACACCGAATTCCTCGGCGACCACCTGGCTGTAGGCGGTTGCATGGCCCTGACCGTTGGTCTGTGTGCCGATCAGCAGCGTCAGGCTGCCTTTTTCGTCGAGCTCAAGGGTTGCTTCCTCGCCGCCGGCAAAGGCGCAGGCCTCGATATAGGAGCAAAGGCCGATGCCGCGATATTTGCCGGCTGCGGCGCTTGTTTCCTGGCGGTCCTTGAAGCCCGCCCAGTCGGCCACGTCCAGCGCCTTGTCGAGATGTCCGGCGAAATCGCCGGTGTCATACATGCGCCCGGTCTGGGTCGTGTAGGGCAGCTGGTCCTGCCTGATGAAATTGCGCTTGCGGATCTCTACCGGGCCAAGGCCGGTTTCCTCACCCGCCTTGTCGATCAGCCGTTCGATCAGATAGGCCGCTTCCGGGCGGCCCGCGCCGCGGAAGGCATCGGTCGGCACGGTGTGCATGTAGACACCCTCGACCTTCGCAAAGACCGCGGGAATATCGTAAAGCCCGGACGACATGGAGGTGCCGACAAAGGGGATAAACGGCGCGAACTGGTGCAGATAGGCGCCCATGGCCGCCTTCACATGCACCTTCAGTCCGAGAATACGGTTGTCCGCATCCAGCGCCAGTTCCGCATGGGTGAGATTGTCCCGGCCATGGGCGTCGGTGACGAAGTGATCCATCCGCTCCCCGGTCCAGCGCACGGGGCGGCCAAGTTCCTGGGCCGCGATCATCGCCAGCGGATATTCCCGGTAACAGAACATCTTGGTGCCGAAACCGCCGCCGACTTCCGGCGTGATCACCTGCAGCTTGTCCTGTTCAAGCCCCAGAATGCCGCAGATGACACCGCGCAGGCCATGTCCGCCCTGGGTGCCCAGCGTCAGCTTGAAACGATCTGTCTCGGGTGAAAACTCGGCGACACAGCCGCGCAGCTCCATGTAATTGGCGACGATCCGGTTGTTGACCACGTCGATGGAAACGGTCTTCGCGGCCTGGGCGAAGGCCTCGTCGGTCTTGGCGGCATCGCCCTGCCCGAAGGTGAAGGCAACGTTGCTGTCAAACTCGGGCCAGACCTTGACCGCGTCCGGCGCCAGGGCGTCCTCGATCCCCACCACGACATCAAGCGGATCGTAATCCACTTCCAGCATGTCCGCCGCATCGCGCGCCGCGCTGACGCTGTCGGCCACGACAAAGGCGATCGCATCGCCGACATAGCGCACTTTATCCGAGCACAGCACCGGCTGGTCGGGCACGGGGAAACTGCTGCCGTCAATCTGCTTCAGCCCGACCTGGCAGGGCATGGTCTTGCCGGCGAGTTCCGCGCCGGTCAGCACCAGATGAACGCCTTCCATGGCGCGAATGTCATCGACATTTTCCAGGCTGATCTTTGCATGCGCCATGGCAGAGCGCACAACCACCGAATGGAGGCAGCCATCCGGCATGTAGTCTGCTGTATAGATGCCCTTGCCCGTGATAAGCGGAGCATCTTCTTTACGACGCAAAGGCGCGCCGACACCGAATTTCGGAGTGACCATCTGGTTCATCGAATTGGACCTGCTTGTTTGGGAAGGCAATCCCGAGACGAATTTGAAGCACCATGCACGGTGTCTATATCGTACATAGTGTTCTGAAGCTTGTGAGGCCAGAGGGCGGCCATCGCCTCCCTCTTTGGAGGAATCTTCCCGACTATCTTAAATGATCTCGTCCTCATCAAACAAGGGATCGGCTTCAAGTTGTGAGACAAGGCTGTCGAGCGTCAGTTCCGCATCGTATTTCTCGCTGACGTCGGCAATGTGAAACAGGCCATCGCCTTCATTGACGACAGGCAGATTGGTGCGCCCGATGACAAGCCCGCCGTAATCTGCAATCACCTCGCGCTCATTCTCGCCGAAGGGATCCGAGACGATGCCGAGCAGCATCTGTGGTTCGACCACATCGCCGATATATTTGAACGGCCGCAGAAGCCCGCCTGCCGGTGACCGCACCCAATAGCTGGACTTGGTCAGGATCGACGGCGCCTTCGGCCGGGTAATGCCCTTCGCGCCAAGCATCTTCAGCGCCCGCATCACACGCAGGATGCCGGAAACGCCCGCGCGGATCGCCATCTCGTCAAAACGAAGCCCCTCGCCTGCCTCGAACACGAGAACGTCCGTGCCCTTGGACTGGGCCGCCTCGCGCATGGAGCCTTCTCGCAGCTTGGAGGTCAGAACAACCGGGGCTCCAAAGGCCTTTGCCAGCGTCAGCGTTTCCGGCCGCGACGGCGACACGCGGATCTGCGGCAGGTTGATCCGGTGGATCGCCGCCGAATGCAGATCAATGCCGAAATCCGAGCGATTGACGATCTCGGTCATGAACAGGTTCGCAAGCCGTCCGGCCAGCGATCCGCGCTGGCTGCCGGGGAAGGACCGGTTGAGGTCGCGCCGGTCCGGCAGGTAGCGGGAATGGTTCAGGAAGCCGAAGGCATTGACGATCGGCACCACCAGCAGCGTGCCCTTCAGCTTCTCCAGCTCCTGGGCCTCGAGCTGCGGCGCCTTCAGGATCCGCCGCGCGATCTCCACGCCGATGACCTCGTCTCCGTGAACCGCCGCGCTGACAAAGAGGACGGGTCCGGGCCGCCGCCCGTGCAGCACATGTACCGACATGGTGACGGGCGTGTGATCTGACAGCACGCTGACCGGCAGGTCCACCGTGCGCCGTGTCCCGGGTGCAATGGAATGCTCACCGATCAGGAAGGGGTCGACTGTCTTCTTCACCCGCGCCCCTTCGTCTTGGTCTTGCCGGCCACCGCATGTTTGGCGAGAAAATCGATGATCTTCCCGGCCGCATCAATCCCGGTCGCTTTTTCAACGCCCTCCAGGCCGGGCGAGGAGTTCACTTCCATCACGACAGCCCCGTGATTGGACCGGAGCATATCGACGCCGCAGACATTGAGCCCCATGGTCTTGGCCGCCCGAACGGCGGTGGAGCGCTCTTCCGGGGAGATCTTGATCGGCTTGGCGCTGCCGCCGCGGTGGAGATTGGAGCGAAACTCACCTTCAGCCCCCGTCCGCTGCATGGCGGCGATTACCTTGCCGCCGACAACGATTGCCCGGATATCCGAGCCCCCTGCTTCCTTGATGAATTCCTGCACCAGAATATTCACATTCGCACCGCGAAAGGCCTCGATGACCGACTTTGCCGAGCGTTCCGTATCGGCGAGGACCACGCCGATGCCCTGCGTGCCTTCCAGAAGCTTGATCACGACGGGTGCCCCGCCGGCCGTCTGCAGCACTTCCTCCGTCATCTTCGGATCATGGGCAAAGGTTGTCACCGGCAGGCCAATGCCGTCCCGCGCCAGCAGCTGCATGGACCGCAGCTTGTCGCGCGAGCGACCGATGGCAACCGATTCATTCAGCGGATAGACGCCCATCATCTCGAACTGGCGCAGCACCGCCAGGCCGTAGAAGGTCACCGACGCGCCGATCCGCGGGATCACCGCGTCATAGCCGGTCAGCTTGTCACCGTTGTAGTAGATTTCGGGTCGCCTGGAAGCGATGTTCATGTAGCAGCGCAGCGTGTTGATGATGTCCAGCTGGTAGCCGCGTTCCTCCGCGGCTTCCTTCAGGCGCCGGTGGGAATAGAGCTCCGGGTTCCGCGCCATCATTGCAATCTTCATGAATCTCATCCCCTGCTCTCGGCCTTCAAACAGGCCGCTGCCTGACATCGACTTCAGTGTTGGGTAACCGGTGCGGGCTTGCCGGCCAGAAAGGACCGGCCGGCATTCACCAGGACATTGCGCCGACGAATTGCCGTTCGCCCGAGGATCATGTCGAAGCCCATATTGCTCCGGTCCGCGAGCGACACATCCACGTGCCAGTGATGGGTACCAAGATGAAGCAGGGTTCTTATCACCACCCGGCTTTCCGGCACGCCGCTTGTGTTCTTGATGTCCCGCTCATCCAGAACGGGTACTTCGACCCGAAAGTCACTATGATGCCTGGAGGCCGGAACCCGGAAACGCACCCAGCGTGTGCCATCCCGGTTAAACAGTTCCTGCTCCTCGGCGTGAAGTGCGGATGTGCGGGCACCGGTGTCGATCTTGGCTCGCATGTCGAAGACGCCAAGTTCCGGCAGGCTGACAATTTCACGCCAGCCGATAATATCGGCCGTAACGGCCGGGCGGACTGATTTTGTCCTTGTCATTCAATAAGTTCCCAGCACCTTCTTCTGCGGAAGGCATGTCGCGACCACCCTCGGTTTCGAGCATGGCACGGCATCGGGATCGGCGCAATACGGGGGCGCCACCAGGCCCGACCCCAATCAGCAACCGGCCCCGTCTCGGGATCAGGAATAAGGGTTTTTCGGGCTTCGGTTGTCCGACAGGCTGCGCCGTGTCTCCCGCGTCAGAAGTTCGATCGCATCGGCCAGATGAACCTCCTGGATATTATAGTCGCCGCGCGCCACCCGGATGCGATGCGCCTCCAGCATGACTTCGCCCATCTGGACACCTTCAGGCGGTTTGAACCGGTAGCTTGCCAGCTCGATCAGGAGACCCAGCGGATCCCGGAAATAGATGGAATCCATAAAGCCGCGATCCTTCGGCCCGCTGTGTTCGATGCCGCGCGCCTCCAGCCGTTCGGCGATCTGCCGGAAGGTCGCCTGGGAAACATCGAGCGCCAGATGGTGGACGCAGCCGATGGACTGCGGCGCCGGCTCCGGATCCGGCTTGCGCTCTTCGTTGGTGAAGATCGTGATCAGCCGGCCGTCACCCGGATCGAAATAGAGATGGCTCTGGTTGGGATCATCCAGATTGGGCTGTTCGAAAACAAAGGGCATGCCAAGCACGCCTTCCCAGAAATCGATGGATGTCTGCCGGTCTGCCCCGGTCAGCGTGATGTGGTGAATGCCCTGGGTCTGGATTTTCTGCATGGCCTTCCTCCCTCGGTTTTCCAGAAAAGTATGGGCCACCCGGCGCAGAAGACAAACGGAGCCTCTTCCTTTCGCCCCCAAAACCGCTAGACTTGTTGCAAGCGCAACAATCCGCTCCTCTTGAGCCACGCCCCTGCTCCGGCCCTGTCGGGACCGCCGCATGCGCATGCCGTCCGGCAAGGAACACAAATGGACATGCCAGCCAAGGACCCCGCGCCCGACGAGGCGCGCGGCAACCCGCTCCAGCGCAAGCTGATCCGCATGACGGCCAACCTGCCGTCCAACACCATTGGCGCGCTCTGGATCCTGCTGGCCGCCTTCCTGTTTTCGATCATGGTCACCATGATCAAGTTCCTGGGCCAGGACCTGTCCGTTTTTCAGATCCTGGTGGTCCGCCAGGCCATCATGCTGGCCATTGTTGCACCCACGATCCTGCGCGGTCTGCCCGGGTCGCTGGCCACCAAACGGCCGGGCCTGCAGCTGACCCGCATTCTGTTCGCCTCCACCGCTATGCTGTGCGGCTTCACCGCCGTCATCGAAATGCCGCTGGCCGACGCTACGGCTATCAGCTTTTCCAAGACCTTCTTCATCACGATATTCGCCATCTGGCTCCTGGGTGAAACCGTCGGGGTGCATCGCTGGGGCGCAACCATCATCGGCTTTCTCGGCGTTGTTCTGATGTTGCGCCCGGATGGTGAAGGTCTGATCGATCCTTACGCCCTGCTGGCAATTGCCGGGGCCGCCTGTGCCGGAATGGTGATGATCGTCGTGCGCCTCCTGACCCGCACCGACCCGCCGGTGACCATCCTGACCTACCAGGCATTTGGCGTCGGCCTGATCATGGCGGCACCTGCGGTCTACACCTGGCAGGCACCGACCCTTGGCCAGTGGGGCCTGCTCCTGGTGATCGGTGCCATATCCTGGGCCGCGCAAATGGCCAACATTCGCGCCTTCAAGGCCGGAGAAGCCACGGCGATTGCCTCGCTCGACTACACAAGGCTGCTCTACGCAACGATCTTCGGCGCGCTGGTCTTCAGCCAGTGGCCGCGGGTGGAAACGCTGATCGGCGCTGCTATCATCATCGCGGCCTCGATCTACACGGTCCGCCGCGAAGCCAAGCGCGGCCGGGAACTGGCCCGGGCGTCTGACGGGCGCGGGTATAACAGCTAGGAAAACTGTCTGTATTTCAGAAGTTTGGGCGGCAGCCACCAAGCTCTCGATTGTCATCCCCGCGCAGGCGGGGAACCGGCACACTTAAATGGCTGCCATTCAACACTACGGCAAATTCCCCGGGTGTCCCGGGTCCCGGGTCTCCGCTGCGTTGCATCCGGGATGACAAACAGCAGGCGCCGAACGTCAGGGCGCACCAACAACGCTCGCTCGCACTGCCTTCGTCATCCCATGGCTTGACCATGGGATCCATGCCATGGGCTCTCCGCGGACAGGGCTGCGCTCGAGACGACGAAACGGCATGGATTGCAGGGTCGAGCCCTGCAATGACGAAAATGGATAGACCGTGCGGCAGTCTTGCCATGTCATCCCCGCGTAAGCGGGTATCCGGGAAGCCTCATAGTCTCTGTTCGTATCCGTCTGTTACCTCCCAGGTGTCCTGGGTCCCGGATCTCCTCTGCACCGCATCCGGGAAGACAAACAGCAGGCGCCGAACGTCAGGGCGCACAAACAACGCTCGCTCGCACTGCCTTCGTCATCCCATGGCTTGACCATGGGATCCATGCCATGAGCTCTCCGCGGACAGGGCTGCACTCGAGACGACGAAACGGCATGGATTGCAGGGTCGAGCCCTGCAATGACGAAAATGGATAGACCGTGCGGCAGTCTTTCTATGTAATCCCCACGAAAGCAGGGACCCGGAAAGCCTCATGATCTCTGTTCGTACCCGACTGTTACCTCCCAGGTGTACCGGGTCCCGGGTCTCCTCTGCACTGCATCCGGGATGACAAACAGCAGGCGCCGAACGTCGAGGTAAAGGAACAACGCTCGCTCGCACGGCCTTCGTCATCCCATGGCTTGACCATGGGATCCATGCCATGAGCGCTCCGCGGACAGGGCTGCGCTCGAGACCACGAAACGGCATGGATTGCAGGGTCGAGCCCTGCAATGACGAAAATGGATAGACCGTGCGGCAGTCTTGCTATGTTTTCCCCGCGAAAGCAGGGACCCGGGAAGCCTCATGGTCTCTGTTCGTACCCGACTGTTACCTCCCAGGTGTCCCGGGTCCCGGGTCTGCGCTACGCCTCGCCCGGGATGACAGCCAGGGCATGCGTTGGTCCAGAATGACGAAACGCGCGTCGAGGACGCGCGTTTCAGGACGGACAGATTTTAGCCTGCCTCAAGCACTCTTGGCTTCCGCCATCGCCCGTTTCTGGGCTTCTTCTTCGACAAGTTCCTTCTTGGAGAGCTTGCCGACCATGGTCTTGGGCAGCTCGTCGCGGAACTCGAATTCCCTTGGCAATTCAATGGTCGACAGATGATCCTTCAGGAAAGTCTTCATCTCATCGCCGGTCATTGAATACCCGTCCTTCAGCTTGATGAAAGCCTTTGGCGACTGGCCGCGATATTCGTCCGGGACGGCAATGACGATGGTCTCGTCAACGGCCTCGTTCTGATAGATCGCTTCCTCGATGACACGCGGATAAACATTGTAGCCGGAGCACAGGATCAGGTCCTTGATGCGGTCGACGAGATAGATGAAACCGTCCTCGTCGATATAGCCGACATCGCCGGTATGCAGATAACCGTCCTCGGTGATTGTATCGGCCGTGGCGTCGTCGCGCTTCCAGTAGCCCTTCATGATCTGGGGGCCGTGCAACATCAATTCGCCCTTTTCCCCCTGCGCCACCTCGGTAACCCGGTCCTCGATGCTGACGAAGCGTGCCTTGGTGCCTGGCGCCAACTGGCCGATAGAACCCGCACGACGGTTTTCATCGAGCGGATTGACGGCAGCAACAGGTGAGGATTCCGTCAGGCCATAGCCCTCCACCAGGACGCAGCCGGTGATCTTCTCGAAATTCTCCTTCACCTCGACCGGAAGCGGTGCCCCACCGGACAGACACAGCCGGATGCTGGTCAGATCGTATTTCTCGGTCATGGGCGAATTGTTGATCGCCGTATAGATGGTCGGCACGCCCGGAAACAGCGTCACTTTTTTGCGCACGATCGCATCCAGCAGCGCTTTAAGCTCGAAGCGCGGCTGAAGCACCATTTCAGCGCCCAGGATGATGGAGAGGTTCTGGGCCACCGTCATGGCGAAGACGTGGAAGAAGGGAAGTACGCAGAGCATCCTCTCTTCCCCTGGTTTGGCCTTTTCGAAGATGCAGCGCATCTGCTCGATATTGGCCGCCAGGTTCTTGTGCGTCAGCATGGCGCCCTTCGGCACACCGGTCGTGCCACCTGTATATTGCAGGACGGCAATGGACTCGTTCACATCAATATCGACAGGCTTCGGCGTGTTGCCGCTGGTCTGCAGGTCGTCGAACCAGATATGCGCGTCATCCTTCGGGATGTCGGCCAGCTCCTTGCGCTTGAACAGACTGAACAGCACCTTCTTGACGCTCGGCAGGCAGAAACTCATCGGACAGACGATGATCTTGTCGAGGATCTTTTCCTTCCGGACCTCTTCAACCTTGTCGTAGATGACCTTCAGATCCATGGTCACCATGATCCGAACGTCGGCGTCGCGTGCCTGGAAGGAGATTTCCCGTTCCACATAAAGCGGATTGAAGTTGGCAACCGTGGCACCGATCTTCAGGATCGCGAAATAGAAGATCGTGTAATAGGGCGTGTTGGGCAGGCACAGCCCGACATTGACACCGGGCCCGACGCCCATCGCCTGAAGGCCGGCTGCGGTGCGATCGACCAGTTCGCCGATCTCCGCATAGGTCCAGACCTTGCCCATGAAATCGGCGGCCGGGCGCGCACCGAACTCGGAAACGGTCGTTTCGAGATACTCGTGTACTGGACGGGGCACAAACGCCGCGTTCCACTCCTCCGCAGTCGTCATAAAGTTCTCCAACGCGTTTTTATGCCACTCGTGCGGGCGGGTCTTCGACCTGACATCCGGTTCTGCGCCTCCACGCGCCAACCGGACATTCCCCCCTCCGGATCCCGTCCGCCAATGTGGCATTGCCTCTTTGGGTGCCTCCTGACATGACGCAACCTTCCGCAAACGTCAACTCGCGACGTAACGACACCTCGGCACTTTTTTGCACCTGCACAGTCTGATCTGTTAGATAAGACGGCGGTAGGAAATGGCAATAGCATCGCCAAATCAAAAGCTTATCCCGTTGGAAAGCTTGCCGGAAAATTATCGCTTCGGCCAGGCCCATTTGGGTGTATCCGCGCCATCCACAACCGTCTCACCCAGTTCTTTTCGCAAATCATAGCGCAGACAGCCGGGTTCACAGGCCAGTTCGTCGACCAGGACACCGGCATGCGACACGACGATCACCTGCGTCTTTTGAGCCGCCTTTGCGATCAGCCGGGCGAGCGGTTCCAGCAGCGCCGGATGCAGACTGGTTTCCGGCTCGTTCAGCACGATCAGCGGAGCGGGTCTCGGCGACAGAAGGGCTGCGGTCAGGAGCAGATAGCGCAGCGTACCATCGGAGAGCTCACTCGCCCGAAGCGGCCTTAACAGCCCCTTCTGCCGCATCAGCAGTTCAAAATAGCCGTCATTCACCGAGATCTCGATGGCAGCGCCCGGAAAGGCATCGTCGATGGCCTCGGCCAGCTCCTGTTCATCGCCGATCTCCTGGATGGTCTGAAGCGCGGCAGCCAGATCGCCGCCATCGCCGCTCAAGACGGGCGTTCGTGTGCCGATCTTGGGGAACCTTGCCGGTGCCTCTCGATCGGTGCGCAGATGATCGTAGAAGCGCCATGCCCGCATGCGTTCACGCATCACCAGCAGTTCCAGCCCATCCTTCGGATCTGCCGCATGGGTCATCATGCTGTCGAAGCGGGCCAGGGTCTGCAGCACCGGGATCCTCTGTCCCCGCTCGTTCAAGACCCTGACGGTCGGACCGTTGCGCCCGGCGATCTCGTTGGATCGCGACAGGGCCTCACCTGCCCACAGCACTTCCGCCTTGATCTCCGGATCCATGGAGAACAGCGAACCGCCCGCATCGGCCGGCAATCCGAGATCGATGGCATAGCCGTAATCCTCGTCGGCAAAGCCGAGTTTCAGACTGACGACATTCTTGCGCACGGTGCCCTGCACCGGCACTTCGCCGCGTTTCATCGCCCGCGAAATGGCTTCCGGTCCCGCCCAGAGAGTTGAGTTCAAACCGCCTTCCGCAGCCAGCGAGGCAATTGCCTGGCCCTGGGCGACTTCGGCCAGCAGCCGGATTGACCGGTAGAGACTCGATTTGCCGCTGCCATTGGCCCCGGTCACCAGTGTAATCCGGTCCAACGGCAAAACCAGGTCGCGCAGGGAACGGTACCCGGAGACCGCAAGGGTGAGAATCATGGCACGTGAACCTCACGGAATTGCATATTTGCTACCTTTAAGTGCATATCTTGTTGCGATATTCGATTAGGAGTTTCTTTTATGTTCAATCCCAAAGAAGCAGCAGAAGACAGTCATGCGCTCAACATGGCCATTCTGTTTTTTGCGGCTTGCGCGATCCTCTTCTCAATTTATCTCCACCACGATAGCGGATTGAAATATTGGTTGCTGAAGGGCTTTGGCGTGTCCGCCCCCGGACGGGTTCTGGTGATAATCGATGATACGCCGGACTGGGACAAGGCGATGGCCCACTATCGAGCCAGTCCCCGCAACACCCTGAAAAACATAGAAGACTGGGCAAACGAGAGAATTGTTGTCGAGTTTGAGCCCATTGATGCCGCGCCCGTAATACTGGATTTCAGGATTAAGCCTGGTGAGATTATCCGCGAGACAACGGGTGCACTGAACATTACCTATCTGCCGCTCAACCCGAAAATCGCATTTCCCTCCCGCAGCCTGCACAAGTTCTCGCTGGACAGCCAAATCCTGCTCTGGTCTCTCATTGCAGGGCTTGTCGTGTTGTTCTTCGCGATCCGCGCTGGTCGGAAATGGGCCGGTTTCAGAACCCGATTGCGCCGGTATTGACGGCCCACCTTTACCGATTGGCCTTGGATTGATGGCACGAACGCACAAGGTCGGTCTCATGAAAGAACTGCCTTAAACCTGAAAATGTGCCATCATGCCGGAAATGGGGAAATGGCCGGACCTTGCGGCGTTTTCGTTCTGGTCCGGCAACAGGTGCCGGGGCCGATGTTTAATCCGCATGAAACGCAGGAAGATGGTTTTGCCCACAAGCTGGCCATGCTCTTCTTCGCCTCCGTGCTTGTGTTGATTTCCCTGTTCCTGCACTTTGACAGTGCCCTGAAATATTCCCTCCTGACCAGCTTCGGCGACACGGTCGAAGGACGCATTGTCGCCCTTCAGAACGCCCCTCAGGATCCGGCCGTCATCGAGAAACGAAAGCGCGAGAACCCTCGGAATTTCCTGAAAAACCCGAGCACCTGGACCCGGGGCGACACGTTGGTGATCGACTACCGGCCGAAAAACGAGACCCTGCGAACCCTGGTGGTGACGCTGCCAGCCAATCTTGTCGACAAGAAGACCCGCGAAGCGATCGATGTCGTCTATCTGCCGGTCAATCCGAAGATCGCCTATCCCGCCGAGTTCCTTGCCGGTTTTGCCTTTGACAACAAGGTGTTCAAGATCTCCCTGATCATCGGCCTCGTGCTTTTCTGGCTGGGCCTGGAAGAAGGCTGGGCCTGGGCCCGTTTCAGGCGGCGCATGCGCCGCTACTGAGCCCTCTTCAGGAACCCTGATCGATCAGCTCGAACTTGTTGACGTCGAACATGCCGAAATCCGTGATCTTCAGATGCGGGATTACCGGCAGCGGCAGGAAGGCCACCTGCAGGAAGGGTTCGGCCAGTGTGCAGCCGAGTGACTTGGCGGCGGCCCGAAGCTCTTCCAGATGCTCCTTGACTGTTTCGAACGGTTCCAGGCTCATCAGTCCGGCCAGCGGCAGCGCGAGATCTGCCATGACGCCTGTCTCGTCGGCCACGGCAAAGCCGCCCTTCATCTCGATCACCCGGTTGACGGCATGGGCCATGGCCGCCTCGTTGGCGCCGACTACACAGATATTGTGGCTGTCATGACCGACGGAGGACGCTATCGCGCCGCGCTTCATGCCGAAGCCGTTGACAAAACCGAGGCCGATATTGCCCGTGCCCTTGTGACGCTCGACCACCGCCACCTTCAGGACATCCTGGTCAAGGTCTGCCAGGGTCTTGCCACCGGTGACCGGCAGGGTGCGTTTCAGATGCTCGGTGATGATCTTGCCCGGCACCACGCCAATCACATCGGCTTCGCTGTTGCGGGCCGGAATATCGAATTTCTCCGCGGAGACCGCGGCAACCTTGACGCTGTCGAGACCAACGGGCGAAACGATGGTCCGACGTGAAAAGGCTTCATCTCCGGCGATCACGCCACCGCAGATCACCTCAGCCACCCGGCAATCCTCAAAATCGCTCAGAAGCGCAATATCCGCCCGTTTGCCCGGTGCAATCACGCCCTTGTCCTTCAGGCCGAAGGCATTCGCAGCGGACCAGCTGGCTGCCCGATAGGCATCGAGCGGCCGGATCCCCTTGGCGATCAGCCGCCGGATCATGCTGTCGAGATGGCCTTCCTCGGCAATGTCGAGCGGATTGCGATCGTCCGTGCACAGCGCAACAAAGGCCGACACATCCGGGGTCAGGATCGGGGCAAGCGCCTCCAGATCCTTGGAGACCGACCCCTCTCGCATCAGGATGGTCATTCCCTTGGCAAGTTTTTCAAGCGCTTCCTCGGCGGTCGTTGCTTCGTGATCGGTGCGGATACCGGCCGCGAGATAGCCATTGAGTCCCATACCTACGAGAAGGGGCGCATGGCCATCAATATGCCCGTCCTGGAAGGCTGCAAGCTTGGCGAGCACCTTTGGATCGCGCGCCAGAACCCCCGGGAAATTCATGAATTCCGCGAGGCCAATCACCTTGGCATGACCGCGGAACGGCAGCAGGTCCTCAATCTCCAGACAGGCGCCGGCGGTCTCGAAAGCGGTCGCAGGCACACAGGACGACAGATTGACCCGAAGATCCATGACGGTTTCGAGCGAACTGTCGAGAAAATACCGAATTCCTTCCGCACCCAGCACATTGGCAATCTCGTGTGGGTCGCAAATCGCTGTCGTCACGCCATGCGGCAGCACGCAACGGTCAAATTCAAACGGGGTGACCAGCGAGGATTCCACATGCAGATGCGTGTCGATGAAGCCCGGCACGGCCGTCAGACCAGAGCCGTCAATCTGCTCCTTGCCGTCATATCGGCCATGTGTACCAACGATCCGGTCGCCGACCACGGCAATGTCTGTCCGGGTTGTCGTGCCATCGACAACGCTGAACATTGCGACATCCTTGATTACCAGGTCTGCGGGCTGTTCCCCTGCTCCGGCGGCAATTGCCTGTGCCAGAAAAGCTTCATCGTGATGGACCGGCATGTTTGTTCTCCGATTCTTTTTCTGCCTTCGACAATACAGAGCACAGGGCGAAGCGCAAAAGCTGAAAGACCAAAACAGCGCCACACCCCTTTTACACGTTTTGAGTGCATTTAAGAAAAACGCCCCTCAATGACATCACCCAGAATGAAGTACGTACCTCAGAATCGTGATCACACCTCGCCAAGTTTCTAAATCATATGTAGAATCAATTTTTATTACTACCCAACTCAGCCGGAGGAGCCTGGCATTTCAAATTTCTCCAAAATATAATCTTATATCGACCCCATAGTATTATGTATTAATCTAAATCAATCTTTTTTAAACTGCATTTTTCACCCAATAAAACAAAAATTTGACTCACTTGATTCTATTTTCTTCTTATGGAATCAATAAGACAATTCAGACAAAGCGAACAACCGCACAGAGAGTTTGCAGATTTTCTATCGAGATCTGCAAAAACGTGAACGTTTGCCGTTCACACAATTTAAAGTGGAGGAACTTAAATGAACTATCACAGGCAGCATGCTCATACCCTGTCGTCTGGGTTTTGGGGCAACGACAGTTTTCAGTTTTCGTTCGACGCTGAACCGGATGGAATCGGCAGTGCCCTCGCCGCTCTCAAGGCGCGCCTTGAAGCCAGATCCAGCGACGCGTTGCCCGGGTTTGTTGAGGAAACGGTGGAATGGGCCCAATCACACACAAACTCCCAGCAGAGCTCGAACCCCTTCGAAACTGAACTGAACCGCCTGATGTCCGATGCCGAGCAACCTCTGGCAGCTCAGGACTGGAACACGTTGAAAGCCATCGTCAGCCTGGCTGACAAACTGGAACAGGACATCGTCGACGCGAACAATCCGGCGCTGGACGGCCTCCTTGACCAGACCCGCAGTTTCATCGACTCCGTCATCGATGTTTTCAATGAAAACAACATCTTCCGCAACGGCCCAAGCTACGAAGCAAGCCATGTGAACTGGATTCTGGGCCAGAACCTGGAAACCTTCGAGAGCGTCGACGGCGTCTGGTTCAACGAGGGCAACATCGATTACTTCAACGTCAACACCGGTGGCCGGGACAATCTTTACGGCGAAGGGTTCCAGGGAGCCGGCAACAACAACGTCAATGCCAGCCTGAAGGCAGCCAATGCGGGCAGCACCATGACGGTCGGCATCGAATTCCAGTCCTATGACGGTCGGGAAATCAGCGGTGTCGAAGCGATGAATGCCATGTGGCTGGAATACGAAACCCGCAAGGCGAATGGCGAGACTATTTCGGTTCTGGACATCGTCACGCAATACTCTCAGGGAGATTTCGAACCCTTTACCGACCTGATCAACGGCACCTGGACACCGGATCAATGGGAGTTGCAGGCCGATTCCCTGCTCTCCTTTGCCCAGATGCTGCGCGACGACGGCGCCCATATCGGCTCCATCCATGTCCGGCCGGGCTATGAATTCGATGCAGAGTTCAATGACCACGCGGATATCAGCGGCACCGCCGCCGAATACATCAACTCCTTCAAACTGGTCGCAGAACTTTTGAAAGCCCCGGACAGCATGGGGCTGAGCAATGTCGAAATGGTCTGGCAATCCCAGTCCGGTGCGGAACGTGAACCTGGAAATCCGATTTACGATGAAGCCAACGGCGCCGATGCACCGATCACCAAACAGGACGTCTATGATCACCTCGACCTATGGTACCCGGGCGACGACTATGTCGACATCGTCGGCGTCTCCTATTTCCAGTCTGAGGAATCTGCCCGCAGCTGGTCCTTTGCCGACGGAACGGCCGACACCGGTCAGGATGTGATCGACGACTTCGACGTCTTCTTCCAGGCCTTTGCCGATTACGCGCGTGATCACGGCAAGAAACTGGATATCTCGGAATCAACACCGGCCGGGGTCTACACAGATCGGGACCAGTTCAACGAGGTTGTCGCCACACGCCTGGAAGAACTCGGGCCCGACTATGACGGTCCGATCCGCTTCCTCGAAGAAGGGGAACTTGCCTATGCCAAGTTTCATGCCGTTGCAGATGCATCCGGTGACGACACCGGCGTGCTGATCGACCAGTTTTTCGACGAGAGCGACCCGCTGTTCTACATCTCTTCAACCGCACAGGTCTGGAACGAGTTTTTCGTCCCCTTTCTGCAGTATGTCGGCCAGAATGCGGACATTGTCGATAGCGTCAACATGATCTCCTACAACTGGGATGAAATCTCGGTGTTCGACTCTCTGGAAACCGGCGAAATTGATCGCAACAACAACGTCAATTTCGGCAGCGGGAACTGGTGGGAGAATTCCGAACTGGCGCCCTATGTCAACGCCTTTGCATTCGATCTTTTCGGCTGAGAGCAACGGTTCCGCTTCCAAATTGAAGGCGCGCGCATTTTTTCGCGCGCCTTTTGCGTCGCTTCACCTATATTAATTGACCTAACGTCACTTTTTTGGTTCACGTCTCAAGATTTTCTGATCGATTTTTCAAAAACTTACCGCTTTGCGACATTGAAACTACGCGATGCAAAAGCGAATTCGAATTGACAGGAAGCGTGAACCGGCGAATAATTTCATCAAGATAAATTATTCTGAACCACTCCAAAAGAGAGTGATGGGGATCCGGAGGAGCGACAAGGGTGGAGGAACCTCGCAAAAGCGGGCGCGGCTCGAATTCCGCGCAGTTGCGCCGTTATAACGAGCGCATCGTTCTGCAGATCCTGCGGCGCGCCGGCGAAGCCTCCAAGGCGGAACTCGCCCGGGCCGTTCAGCTGACCAACGCGGCCATTGGCGCGATCATCCAGGACCTGATCGAAGAAGGGCTGATCGTTGAGGCCGGCAAACGTCATGACGGCAGCCGGGGACAGCCGGCGACCATCCTGCGTCTGGCACCGGGAGGCGCCTATTCCTTCGGTGTGCGTCTTGACCGCACCAACATGGAAACGGTGCTGATGGACTTTTCCGGCCGGCTTGTCAGCCGCCGCCTGCACGACCTGATCCTGCCCGCACCGGAACGCGCCCTGGAAATCCTCACCGAAGACATCCGGATCCTGCGCGAAGAACTGGGTTCCGACGAGCAGACCCGCATCACCGGGATAGGCCTTGCCCAGCCGTTCAATCTCGGCGCCTGGCTGCACGAACTGGGCCTTCCGGAAGCCGACTTCAAAAAATGGGACGACTACGACCTCGCCGAAACGCTTGAGACGGCGACGGGGCTGCCGGTCTTTAGCGAAAACGACGGCACGGCCGCCGCAGTTGCGGAACTGTTTTACGGCCTTGGCCGCCAGAACGACCATTTTCTCTACCTTTTCCTCGGACCGGCCATCGGTGGTGGGTTGATCCTGAAAGGCGATGTCATTCGGGGCGAGACAGGCAATGCCGGCGACGTGGCCATGATGCCGGTCCCCCCCAGCAGCCTTCCGACGGCACCGAAGCCGCGCAACCAGTGGGACCTGCTGCTCACGCGCGCCTCTCTGGTCGCCCTCGCCCGGCACATGGCGCCGGACGACTTCTCCAGGCTGAACAGGACCGATCTGCAAGATGCGGTCGAGACGAGCGACATAAGATACCGCGAATGGCTGCAGGACTGCGCGGACGCCCTGGGGCTTGCGCTCAGATCCGCCTATGCGCTTCTGGACGTGCCGCTGGTTGTCATCGACGGCGATCTGGGTGGCCCATTTCCGGCAGCATTCCGGTCAGCCTTGAAGGAAGCCGTGGAACGCGCAGCGCCCGAAAAACGGCACTCACCCGATATCCAGGTCGGCAGTTTTGGCCACGACGCCGGTGCGATCGGCGCAGCCAGCCTGCCGCAATTCTTCAACTTCTCGCCCAGGGCCGCGATCCTGACAGGCGGGAAGGACACCGGACCCGCAGGCGCTGGCAGCGCGGAGGACAAAGCCAGCTTTCCTGCACGGGCAGCACGGTTGGGGTCACATCTGGCCGCACCCAACCGTCAGACTTAATCAAGGCCAGGGAGGAAACCGCACATGATCCGTAAATTCCTTGCGACAGCATCCGTGCTTGCCGCCATGGCAGCAGCCCCGGCAGCCGCAGCAGATATTTCTGCCTGCCTGATTACCAAGACCGACACCAACCCGTTCTTCGTGAAGATGAAGGAAGGTGCCACCGCCAAGGCAGAAGAACTCGGTATCGAGCTGAAGTCCTTTGCCGGCAAGATCGACGGTGACCATGAAACCCAGGTTGCTGCCATCGAAACCTGCATCGCCGATGGCGCCAAGGGCATTCTTCTGACCGCATCCGACACGTCATCCATCGTTCCGGCCGTCAAGCAGGCCCGCGACAACGGCCTCCTGGTGATCGCGCTCGACACCCCGCTGAGCCCGATCGATGCAGCCGACGCTACGTTTGCGACGGACAACTTCTTGGCCGGTGAACTGATCGGCAAATGGGCCGCAGCCTCTCTTGGCGACGACGCGGCCAATGCCAAGATCGGCATGCTCGATCTTGCCATCAGCCAGCCGACTGTCGGCGTTCTGCGCGACCAGGGCTTCCTGCAGGGCTTCGGCATCGATCTCGGCGACCCGAACAAGTGGGGCGATGAAACCGACCCGCGCATTGTCGGCAACGACGTCACCGCCGGCAACGAGGAAGGTGGCCGCAAGGCAATGGAAAACCTCCTGGCCAAGGACCCGATGATCAACGTCATCTACACGATCAACGAGCCGGCGGCCGCCGGGGCTTATGAGGCTTTGAAGGCCATTGGCCGCGAGAACGATGTGCTGATCGTCTCCGTGGATGGCGGTTGCCCGGGCGTGCAGAACGTCAAGGACGGCGTCATCGGCGCCACCTCGCAGCAATATCCGCTGCTGATGGCCTCGCTCGGCATCGAGGCGATCAAGAAGTGGGCCGACAGCGGCGAAAAGCCGGAGCCGACCCCGGGCAAGGACTTCTTCGACACGGGCGTTGCCCTGGTCACCGACAAGCCGGTTGACGGTGTTGAGTCCATTGACACCGCCAAGGGCACGGAGCTCTGCTGGGGCTAAGGCTTACGCCACCAAAACGAAGGGGGCTTGGGCGACCTGGCCCCCTTTTTCAGAGGCACAGAGGGAATTCGGGCATGACCTCAGACACAAAACCGGCCGATGGACCGGCGGATTTCGAAACCGCCGCGGCATCCGGTCCGCAGGCAGTTGCATCATTTGACGAACACCACCGCGGCCTTGGCCAGAAGATCCAGCACACGCTTCATCAGACGCCGAGCCTGGTTCCGCTGATCGTCCTGCTGCTGTCCCTGATCGTCTTCGGGATCATGCTTGGCTCAAAGCTGTTTTCCCCCTTTGCGATGACGCTGATCCTCCAGCAGGTTCAGATCGTCGGCATCGTGGCGGCAGCGCAAAGCATCGTCATCCTGACCGCCGGCATCGATCTGTCCGTTGGCGCCATCATGGTGCTCTCGTCCGTCGTCATGGGCCAGTTCACCTTCCGATACGGCCTGCCGGTTGAAGTCGCAATCGCTTGCGGCCTGATCTGCGGCACCATCTGCGGTTACATCAACGGCTTTCTCGTGGCTGTGGTGAAGCTGCCGCCCTTCATCGTCACGCTCGGCATGTGGCAGATCGTGCTCGCGACGAATTTTCTCTATTCCGCCAACGAGACCATTCGCTCTCAGGACATCGCAGCCCAGGCCCCGTTGCTGCAGTTCTTCGGCAACAAGATCAATATTGGTGGTGCCATCTTCACCTATGGCGTGATCTTCATGGTGATCCTGATCGTGGTGCTGGCCTATGCGCTGCGACAGACCGCCTGGGGCCGGCATGTCTATGCCGTCGGCGACGATCCGGAAGCCGCACAGCTGTCCGGTGTCCAGGTCAAGAAAGTGCTGATCTCCGTTTACATGCTCTCCGGCCTGATCTGCGCCTTTGCCGGCTGGGCCATGATCGGCCGCATCGGCTCCGTGTCACCGACCACGGGCCAGCTCGCCAACATTGAATCGATCACCGCGGTGGTGATCGGCGGCATCTCGCTGTTCGGCGGCCGCGGCTCGATCCTCGGTACGCTTTTCGGGGCGCTGATCGTTGGCGTCTTCACCCTGAGCCTGCGCCTGCTCGGTGCCGATGCCCAGTGGACCTATCTGCTGATCGGCATTCTCATCATCGGTGCGGTCGCGATCGACCAGTGGATCAGAAAGGTATCAGTCTGATGGAAGCTGTTCTTCAAGCCAAAAGCCTGGTCAAGCGCTATGGCCGCGTGGTCGCCATGGATCATGCCGATTTCGAACTTTATCCGGGCGAGATCCTGGCCGTCATCGGTGACAACGGTGCCGGCAAGTCCACCCTGATCAAGGCGCTCAGCGGCGCGGTTCAACCCGATGACGGCGAGGTGCTTCTGGACGGGAAGCCGATCCATTTCACCTCCCCGATCGATGCCCGCGAGGCAGGTATCGAGACGGTCTACCAGACGCTTGCCATGTCACCGGCCCTGTCCATCACGGACAACATGTTCATGGGGCGCGAGCTTCGGAAATCCGGGTTCCGCGGCAAGGTCCTGCGCCAGCTCGACCGCAGCAGGATGGAAGCAATCGCCCGCGAAAAGTTGAACGAGCTTGGCCTGCTTACGATTCAGAACATCAACCAGGCCGTGGAAACGCTGTCGGGCGGCCAGCGCCAGGGTGTGGCCGTGGCCCGGGCGGCGGCTTTCGGTTCCAAGGTGGTGATCATGGACGAACCGACGGCAGCCCTTGGTGTCAAGGAAAGCCGGCGCGTGCTCGACCTGATCAAGGACGTCAAGGCAAGAGGCCTGCCGATTGTCCTGATCAGCCACAACATGCCGCATGTGTTTGAGGTCGCCGACCGCATCCACATTCATCGGCTGGGCAAACGTGCCTGCGTGATCAAGCCTTCGGATTTTTCCATGTCCGACGCCGTGGCCATCATGACCGGTGCCATGGACCCGCCTGAGGACCTTGCGGCGTGAGAGGGGACCCGAAACTCTTGTCCAAGATTTCGACTGGTCGTCATGAATGCGCGTCAACACGGCCTGTCACCTGGGAAGCTCCCTCCTCCTGAGGGGGACCGCCAGGTCTGTCTCTAAGGATCGGCAGCAAGCTGTGCTCTAGTGGCCCATCCTTCGAGACATCGGCGGCACGGCTCCTCAAGATGAGCTGGTCTGTCTGGCAAATCTGTTTGTGCAACAACGTCTTCCGGCGTAGTGCCCTGCGCCCAATCTGAGAGTAGAAAACCAATATGTTTCTGATTTGCGGCGAAGCCCTCTTCGACCTGTTTGGCGACAACTCGCCCGGCGACAGTGTCGCATTCGACGCCCGCATCGGCGGCTCCCCTTTCAACGTTGCCATGGGGCTGGCCCGTCTTGGCGAAGAGGCCGCTTTCTTTGGCGGCATCTCCAGGGATGCGCTCGGTGAAAAGCTGGTCGATAAGTTCCGAACGGAAGGCGTCTCCGAGCGCTATATTCTCAGGACCGACTACCTGACCACCCTGAGCCTTGTGCAGAAGGACGCACATGGCTCCCCGGCCTATACGTTTTATGGTGCCAATGCGGCCGACCGGATGGTGACGGAGGCAGATCTGCCCATATTCGACACTCCTCCCGCCTTTTTGCATATCGGATCCTACACGGCGCTGGTGGAACCGGTGGCAGGCGCCCTGAAGAGACTGATCGCCCGTGAAAAACCCCACACGCTGATTTCCTTCGATCCGAACATCCGCCCGACCGTGGTCTCCGATATGGACCTCTGGCGCAACAACACAGAAGCGCTGGTTCCGCTGACGGATCTCATCAAGGTCAGTGATGAAGACCTGGAACTGATCGCACCGGGTGAACCGGTCGACAAGATCGCGCGCCACTGGCTCGCGGCAGGAGCAGGTCTCGTGATCGTCACCCGGGGCGGCGACGGCGCGACAGCCTTCGCTCCAGGTATTGAGATCGATTGTCCAGGCGTCAAGGTATCGGTCGAGGATACAGTTGGCGCCGGCGACACGTTTCAGGCCGCCCTGCTTGCCGGATTAAGGCATCTCGGCGCGACAAGCCGGACCGCATTGGAAAATCTTCAGCAGGAGCAATTGCGCCGGCTGGTGGAATTTGCTGTAACGGCAGCAGGGATCACATGCTCGCGCCGGGGTGCGGATCTGCCGCGCAAGGCGGAGCTTGAAAAAGAATGGGCTGGCCTGAAATAACAGCTGACAAGTGAATTAAATCGATTTAAAAGCCTGCTTTAGGTGCATTGCAAAAAGCGGATTGACCTGTAATCCGCTTGTAAGACAGCTGCTGAGAAGGGATGAACCATGGCGGTACGCGTCATTGAAGTAGATGAATTCGACCTGGTCGTGTTCGGCGCATCCGGAGATCTTGCCAATCGCAAGCTTCTGCCAGCGCTCTATCATCGCGATGCTGACGGCCAGATGCCGGAAGACGCGCGCATCATCTGCAGCGCCCGCCGCGATTACACCGATGACGATTACCGTGACTATGCCAGGAAGGCGCTGGTTGAGCACGTCAAGGACCTCGACGATGCGCATCTGGATCAGTTTCTGAAGCGCCTGCGCTACGTCAAGATCGATATCGCCACGGCGGAAGGGTTTGAAGACCTGAAAACAGTCCTCGACGAGCGCAGCGATGTCATCCGTGCCTTTTACCTCGCGGTAGGTCCCGACCTTTTCGGAACCATCTGCGAAAACCTCGGTCGCATCGGTGTTGTCAATGAAAACGCCCGTGTCGTGATGGAAAAGCCGATCGGCAAGGACGGCGCTTCGGCCAAGGCCCTCAACGACACAGTCGGGGCCGTCTTTGACGAACACCAGATCTTCCGTATCGACCATTATCTCGGCAAGGAAACGGTTCAGAACCTGATGGCGTTGCGCTTTGCCAATGCCCTCTTCGAACCGCTCTGGAACGCCGCCCATATCGACCATGTCCAGATCACGGTCGCCGAATCCCTCGGCACCGGCGGCCGCGCCGGCTACTACGACACGGCCGGCGCCCTGCGCGACATGGTCCAGAACCACATCCTGCAGCTGCTCTGCCTTGTCGCCATGGAGCCGCCGGAATCCATGAATGCGGACAGTGTCCGCGACGAGAAACTCAAGGTTCTGAAGGCACTCGCCCCCATCAACGAGCAAAGCGCCGACAAGCTGACGGTGCGTGGCCAGTATCGTGCAGGAGCCTCTGCCGGTGGCGCTGTCCCCGGCTATCTGGAAGAACTCGGCAATGACGAGAGCCGCACGGAAACCTTTGTTGCTCTGAAGGCGGAGATTGCCAACTGGCGGTGGGCCGGCGTGCCCTTCTACCTGCGGACCGGCAAACGCCTGGCCCAGCGCGTCTCGGAGATCGTGGTCCAGTTCCGCCCGATCCCGCATTCGATCTTCGACACGGAAGCCGGATCGATCACTGCCAACCGGCTGATCATCCGCCTGCAGCCGGATGAAGGCGTCCAGATGCAGATCATGATCAAGGACCCCGGCCCCGGCGGCATGCGCCTGCGCAAGGTGCCGCTCGACATGAGCTTCGCCGAAGCCTTCAAGGTGCGTAACCCGGATGCCTATGAGCGCCTGATCATGGACGTGATCCGCGGTAACCAGACCCTGTTCATGCGCCGCGACGAAGTCGATGCGGCCTGGGCCTGGATTGATCCGATCCAGGCTGCCTGGGCGGCCTCCAAGGACACTCCCAAAGGCTACACCGCCGGCACCTGGGGCCCGTCGGCCTCCATCGCTCTGGTGGAGCGTGACGGCCGCACCTGGGCCGAAGACGGCATCTAAGAAACGCTCACAGGATCCCATCCTGTGAGTTTTCTGTCGTTTAAATCGATTAAAGCAGGGTGCGAAAACGGAATTTCGCCCTATCTGCCAGAAAACAGCCAAGCCAAGACCGGCTAGCAAAGGATTTGACAGCATGACCATTCAGGACCGCATTGGCGACGTCACGGAACGGATCGTCAAACGCAGCCATGACAGCCGCTCGATCTATCTGGAACGGATCGGCAAGGCGGCCGAGCAGGGACCTCAGCGTTCCCGCCTTTCCTGTGGCAACCTCGCCCACGGATTTGCCGCCTGCGGCCTTTCCGACAAGAAGGCGCTGTCCGGCGACGTTGTGGCGAACCTGGGGATCATCACTTCCTATAACGACATGCTGTCGGCGCACCAGCCCTATGAAACCTACCCATCCATGATCCGCGAAGCTGCCCATGAGGTCGGCGCTGTTGCGCAGGTCGCCGGCGGCGTGCCGGCCATGTGCGACGGTGTCACCCAGGGCCAGGACGGCATGGAACTGTCGCTGTTCTCGCGCGACGTCATTGCCATGGGGGCGGCGGTCGGCCTGTCGCACCAGATGTTCGACGCAGCCGTTTTCCTCGGCATTTGCGACAAGATCGTTCCGGGCCTTGCCATTGCCGCCCTGTCCTTCGGCCATCTGCCAGCCGTCTTCGTACCGGCCGGCCCGATGACCACCGGCATTTCCAATGACGAGAAGGCCAAGGTCCGCCAGCTTTATGCGGAGGGCAAGGTCGGCCGCGATGCGCTGCTGGAAAGCGAGTCCGCTGCCTATCATTCGCCGGGCACCTGTACCTTTTACGGCACCGCCAACTCCAACCAGATGCTGATGGAAATCATGGGCCTGCACATGCCCGGCGCTTCCTTCATCAATCCGGGCACCCCCTTGCGCGACGCGCTCACCAAGGAAGCCGCCAAACGCGCCCTGGCTATCTCCGCTCTTGGCAACGAATTCACGCCTGCCGGTGAAGTCATCGACGAGAAAGCCATCGTCAACGGAGTTGTCGGTCTGCACGCCACCGGCGGCTCGACCAATCACACAATGCACCTTGTGGCGATCGCCGCCGCGGCCGGCATCAGGCTCACCTGGGACGATATCTCCGACCTCTCAGACGTGGTACCGCTGCTCGCCCGCGTCTATCCGAACGGCAAGGCAGATGTGAACCACTTCCAGGCAGCCGGCGGCCTGCAGTTCCTGATCCGGGAACTGCTCGGCGACGGCTATCTGCACCAGGACGTCAAGACCGTCTACGGTACGGATCTGTCCGGTTACACAGCGGAAGCAAAGCTGGACGCGGAAGGCAATGTCCTGCGGCAGGAAGTGCCGGAAACGTCCGGCGACGAAACCGTTCTGGCCCCGATCGCCAAGGCTTTCCAGCCGACGGGCGGTCTGAAAATGCTCACCGGCAATATCGGCAAGGCGGTCATCAAGATTTCGGCCGTCGCCAAGGAGCGTCACGTCATCGAGGCCCCTGCCCGGGTCTTCCACGACCAGAACGACTTCCTGGCTGCTTTCAACAACAAGGAACTGAAGGGCGACGTCGCCGCCGTGGTCCGTTTCCAGGGTCCAAAAGCCATCGGCATGCCGGAACTGCACAAGCTGACGCCCTGTCTCGGCATCCTGCAGGATCGCGGCCACAAGGTGGCCCTGATCACGGACGGACGCATGTCCGGCGCCTCCGGCAAGGTCCCGGCCGCCATCCACGTCACGCCGGAAGCAGCCGATGGCGGGCCCATCGCCAGGATCCGGGACGGTGACATGATCCGCATCGACGCCGTCACCGGCAAGCTTGAAGTTCTGGTGGACGAAGCCGAGTTCAACGCGCGGCCTCTGGCCGAAGCCGATCTGAGCCAGCACCAGTTCGGTGTCGGCCGCGATCTCTTTGCCGCCTTCCGGGCCAATGTCGGTACCGCCGATACCGGTGCGCATGTGTTTGGTGCCTGACCTGCGAATTCGAGGAGAAGCCTGTGGCCCAGGACATTGAAAAAATCGAAAAAGTAATGTGCGCTGCCCCGGTGATCCCGGTTCTGGTGGTGGAAGACCCGAAAAAAGCCGTGCCGATGGCAAGGGCTCTGGTGCGCGGCGGTCTGCCTGCCATCGAGATCACGCTGCGCACACCGCATGCCCTTGAAGCGATTGACGCGGTCAATGAGCACGTGGAAGGCGCAATCGTCGGGGCCGGAACGGTGCTCGATGGCAAGCAGTATGATGCCGCCGTATCCGCTGGTGCCCGTTTCATTGTGTCGCCTGGCGCGACAGATACCCTGCTTGATGCGGCTGACGAACACAGTGTTCCGCTACTTCCGGGCGCGGCAACGGCCTCTGAGGTCATGGCACTGCTTGAGCGTGGCTATCAGAGACTGAAATTCTTTCCGGCCGAACAGGCAGGCGGCGCCCCCTACCTGAAATCCCTCTCCTCACCGCTGGCGGCAGCCAAGTTCTGTCCGACGGGTGGTGTTTCCCTGGACAAGGCTCAGGACTACCTCAAACTGCCGAACGTCCTGTGTGTCGGGGGATCCTGGATTGCCGATGCAAAGGCCATCGCAGCCGAAGATTGGGCCGGCATTGAAGAACGTGCCCGCGCTGCCGCAACTCTGAACGACTGATCAGGCTCGCCTGAGGCATTTCAGCCTCAGGCGCTTTGCTGTTCCTCGTCGCCGGCATCAGCGTCGGCATCGGCGTCATCTTCGCCGTGTTCGTCTTCGTTCTGCTCCAGGGTGCGGTTCCATAACAGCCGCAACCCTGCCGAGGTTTCGTTCCGCCAGGCAAATTCGGCAACCACCGGCTTGTCGAACTTCTTCATGGTGAGCAGCACTTCTTCCGGCATTGCGGTCAGGCCCTTGGCGGTGATGCGCACACCATTGTTGCCTGCATCCACAATCCGGCCTTCAATTTCCGTGATGCCTTCCAGGTCAGCGATTTTCACCGGAATGCTGACATTGTTACGTTTCTCGCGGCGTTTGTCGGAGACGGACTTTTCGCTCTTGGCAAAGACCAGGGCCGCATCGCTGCCTTTCACCGAGGTGACCTGAGCCTTGACCAGCGTGTCCGCGTCCTTGGGCCAGATGCCGACATTCTTGTAAAGCCTGGAAATATCCACTGAAGTCAGACGGCAGCCCCATTCGCTGACATTGGTAACGGTGGCGTGCAGGACTGACAAATTGTCAAAATCCATCACCACCACCTCTTCTTCTGCACCCGGTTGGTCCTGCAAATGCACGAGGCCATGTTTTTTAGTTTCGGAGCTCATGATACGGCTTACCCAAAGACGGTCTTCGTTTCGCCTGCCCAAAGCGGCAACGACTCAGATTCTCTCAAATATTCAAGCAGAACTGCCGCGTCACGTATAGACAGGTTATTCTTGCAACATGATCTCGCCGAGGCTTTCCCAGAAGCCATTCACTCAAGACGTCCCGGTGCCAAGCCGTCTCGAGCCCGTGCGGCAGGTAAATCGCTTCTTCCCCTGGTGAGAACTTCAGTCCAGCCTCTTGCACTCCAACTGCGTGAATGCCCGCTTGGGTCGGTTATCGCCCCCCGGCCTGCCGACAGCTTGCCGGACACGAGCCTGGCAGCCTTGCCCACATTTTCTGCTCCCTCTTCCGGGGAGCCTGTGCTATCTGGTGCGCACCATCGAATTTTGCCCGAAAAGCGGCAGCTAAATCGATTTAAGGAGATCGTTCATGGCTCTTCACGCAGCGTTTGATGCGCTTGCCCGGCAGGCGGACAACCTAAAGAACACCACGCTGCGGCAGTTGTTTGCCGCCGACCCGGACCGGTTCACGTCCCTCTCTGCGCGCTGTGACGACCTTCTCCTCGATTATTCCAAGTCGAAGCTTGACGGCAAGACCCTTGACCTGCTGCTCGATCTGGCGAATGCCGCGGATGTCGAAGGCCGGCGCAATGCCATGTTCGCCGGAGAAAAGATCAACGCTACCGAGAACCGGGCGGTGTTGCACACGGCCTTGCGCAACAAGTCGGACAAGCCGGTTCTGGTCGACGGCGAGGACGTCATGCCGGACGTGCGCGCCGTGCTCGACGCCATGGCTGATTTTTCCGAGGCGATCCGGTCTGGCGATCTGACATCGTCCAGCGGCGACGCCTTTACCGACGTCGTCAATATCGGCATTGGCGGGTCGGATCTCGGCCCTGTTATGACCACGCTGGCGCTCAGCCCCTACCATGACGGGCCGGAGCTGCATTACGTCTCGAATGTCGACGGTGCGCATATCGCCGACACGCTGGAAAAGCTCGACCCGGCCACCACCCTGGTCATTGTCGCCTCGAAGACCTTCACCACCATCGAGACCATGACCAACGCGCAAACCGCGCGCAATTGGATTGCCGGGGCTCTCGGCGAAGAGGCCGTTGGCGACCACTTTGCCGCGGTTTCCACCGCCCTCGACAAGGTCGCAGCCTTTGGCATTGATGAAACAAGGGTGTTCGGTTTCTGGGATTGGGTCGGCGGCCGCTATTCCGTCTGGTCGGCCATCGGATTGCCGTTGATGATCGCCATCGGTCCGGATGCCTTCAATGACTTTCTGGAAGGGGCCCATGCCCTCGACACCCATTTCGCGGAAGCCCCGCTGGAGAAAAACCTGCCTGTCCTGATGGCCCTGATCGGCGTCTGGAACCGCGATTGTCTGGGCTATTCCGCCCGCGCCGTGCTGCCTTACGACCAACGTCTGGCGCGCCTGCCGGCCTATCTGCAGCAACTCGACATGGAATCGAACGGCAAGCGCGTCAGGCTCGACGGCAGCCCGGTCACAGAAGAAACAGGCCCGCTTGTCTGGGGCGAACCTGGCACCAATGGTCAGCACGCCTTCTACCAGCTGCTGCATCAGGGCACGACCGTCATTCCGTGCGAATTCCTGATTGCCGCCAACGGTCACGAAGACGACCTCAAGCATCACCATGAACTGCTGATCGCCAATTGCCTGGCACAGTCGGAAGCGCTCATGCTGGGCCGCACGCTGGACGAAGCAACCGAGCTGCTGAGCAAGTCAGGAATGGCATCCGAAGAGGTTGCCCGCCTTGCCCCGCACAAGGTGTTTCCGGGTGATCGCCCCTCCCTCACCCTGGCCTATGACAAGCTGACACCATTTGCGCTCGGCCGCCTGATCGCTCTTTACGAGCACCGCGTCTTTGTCGAGGGCGTCATCTGGGGCATCAACTCCTTCGATCAGTGGGGCGTGGAGCTGGGCAAGGAGCTGGCGACCGCTCTGTTGCCAATGGTGAAGGGCGACACGGCAGCTGATTCGAAAGACGCATCGACACAAGGTCTATTGGCGACCCTTCGGAGCTGACCCTCCCTCCATGCGTCAAATTTGTTAACGAAGTTCCGGGCGCCTTACTTTTGCCCAACCGGCGCTTTCTTTGTCGGACAACGGGCCTGGTCCGGTGCGGCCGGGCCAGGGTGCAGGTTCATTGTTCGAATTGCGACATTGCCCCTGCGGTCAAAGCAGCTTAACCTCTGTGAGACTTTATTCTATTGAATTCGCGGCCTTACGCGAAGTGGAAGGGAGATACCTTTTATGAAAAAGTTTGTTTTGCTCGCAGCAGTCGCCCTCGCGCTGGCAGGTTGCCAGTCTGACAGCCAACGCGACCGTGCCTTGGTCGGTGGCGGCCTGGGCGCGGCAACGGGTGCCGCCATCGGCGCAGCCGCAACGGGCGATGTCGGCGGCGCACTGGTCGGAGCAGCCATCGGTGGCGCTGGCGGTGCCATTGTCGGTGGTGCGACCACTCCGAAAAACTGCGTTGCCTACGACCGTTACGGTAATCCTTACCGCGTCGCTTGCCCGTAAGGCAGCGATCGCCTCTTGAGTGAGCCCGGCTGAGGGGCCGGCAGGATGGACAAGATGAAAAAACTGTTTTTGATCGCCGCCGCAGCGGCCTTCCTCGCCGGCTGCCAGTCTGACAGCCAGACAGACCGGGCGCTTGTTGGTGGCGGTCTTGGCGCTGCTACCGGCGCCATCATCGGTGCCGCAGCCGGCAATGGAGCCGGCCCGGCATTGGCCGGCGCCGCCATTGGTGCTGCCGGCGGTGCTATCGTGGGAGCCGCCACCACGCCGAAGAACTGCGTCGCCTATGACAGGTACGGCAATCCCTATCGTGTCGCCTGCCCGTAAGGCGGCACGGCATTCCGTAACGGCCTCGGGGCGCAAGGACATACGATGAAATCCTTTCTGTTGATCGCTGCAGCGGCGCTTCTCCTGGCCGGCTGTCAATCAAGCAGCACGCGCGACCGCGCCCTTGTGGGTGGTGGTCTGGGGGCTGCGACGGGCGCCATCGTCGGTGCGGCAGCTGGAGCCGGTGCAGGTCCGGCACTTGCCGGGGCTGCCATTGGTGCAGCCGGCGGGGCTCTCGTGGGGGCTGCGACCGCACCCAAGAACTGTGTGGCCTACGACCAGAACGGCAACCCGTTCCGGGTCCGCTGTCCATAGGCACCTGAGCCTTGGATAAACGGCCCCTGGTAAGGATCTGTTAACCATACCTCTTCACCCTTGTCGGGATTAGATTCCGTCAAGGGCTGCTCCATGAAACCTGTGCTCGTTGCAACGCTATCCGCCATTCTGCTGGCCGGTTGTGCCAACACCGAGAGCCAGCGCGACCGCATGCTGATCGGTGCAGGTCTTGGGGCTGCCACCGGAGCGACCATTGGCGCTGTTGCGGGCTCCACCGTAAACGCCACTCTGGCAGGCGCGGCCCTTGGTGCCGTTGGCGGTGGTCTGGTCGGCGTCGTCACCACGCCGCGCAATTGCATCGCCCATGACCAGGACGGCACCCCCTATAAAGTCAGGTGCCCCTAGAGCATTTCAGACCAAACTGGGGCCTTCTGCCGGACGCGTCAGTCCTTGTACCGAAGCGCGATGTAACATTTGTCTGGATTCTTGGCGCTTTTCCGACAGTTTTTCATGGCAACACGGTCCGCTTCCGCCTGGGTTTTCTTGCCATGTGCCCACCCGCACCCTTTCATTCCGGTGATGGTGAAGGCGCGCCCCTTGGCGAATGCTGCGTATTTCATCAAGTGTTTGTCGTGTGCGTTGATTGCGGATTTGAACGATCGAAACACTTCGCTGCAGAGGAACTTGTTATCCTTGGCGTTTGCTGCTTCAAGAGGAACGCCAATGAAACAGACGGCTATTACAAAGATTTTGGCCAAAACTGAAAATTTCGCGGACATGCAATTCACGACCCTTCAACGTGCGATTTAATACGAGGTCGCGATAGCCCGCGGAAGCTGCAAAGTCAAAGGACCTTTCTCAATACCGCCACGGGTTTCAAAGGGATAACTATCTCGGCGCCAGACCGATCTGCCGCCAACAGCCGTTCCGCCAGGCCTCCCAAGTTTGATAGAATGGCAAACCGCATGGCGACGAATTGCACGAAAAAGTGCGACAAGCGGGTTTGCTGCAGCTTTG
This sequence comes from Roseibium sp., assembly GCF_965233565.1. Classification (GTDB taxonomy): domain Bacteria; phylum Pseudomonadota; class Alphaproteobacteria; order Rhizobiales; family Stappiaceae; genus Roseibium. Next base: position 1,162,883 of record NZ_OZ247494.1, read on the forward strand.
TGCCACATATCTGGACGAATTCGTCCCGCCCATTTTTTGGATCTGGGGCTCAGCCCTCAGATCATTCCGGCCTTTTTCATTTCCGCCATTGTGTCCAGCACAAACAGGGCGACGCCAAAAAACGCCAGAACGCCCCCGGACAGAGACAAGAAAAAGCTTTTCTTTTTCCATCCTTGCACCGCCAAAACGATACCAGCACCGAAAAGTCCGGCAAAAACAATCGAAACGAGCAATTGAAATCTCCCGGTGAAAACAGCAATGGTGAGATCTATTCGCTGAAGAGATTAACATTTATTCGATAATCGAAGTAAAATTTGTTTTGTTGATTGGAAAGCTTTCTGCGCACAAGCATTTATGTCGAAGTGGGCTGTGCCTTTGGCAACATATGTCATCTGAGTTGACGATCCTGAGGCGTACGTCCTTTTGGTGTGATCAGCATCACACCCTGAAAGTTCGATACCTCTAGGTTGACCTCAGGAGGCGAGGACATCCGGCTGATATTCCCTCCCCTTGCTGGGTGCATCGCGCCCCGTTTTCCAAGTCATCTATTTCAGAAGGAGTTATCGCCATGACCCAAGCGACCGAGCAGAACTTCAAAGACGTCGCCGCCGACATGCGGCGCCACCTGAATGTTTTCTGGTTCGGAGGAGGCGAAGTCGGTATGATTTTCTTTGCAGCCGAGATGCCGGATGAAGACGTCGAGACCCAACAATTTCGCGGCCTTGAAGACTATGCACCAGGTCTCAAACCAGGCAGCAGGAAGTCATGTCAGGAATTGTCAAAAAGGCTGGAACCGCACCTGGTCCGCTTCTTCCAGGAAGCAAGGCTGGATCCAGGCGATTATGACGTTCCCATCGCACACTTGCGCAATCCAGTAACCGGTGTCCTCGATATTTCGGTCCGGTACATGAACTATGTCCAGGTTCCGGACGCAGACACCATGGACTTCACAGTGACGAAAGATCATCTGGTGCTTCTGAAAAACCTGAGACTAGGCGATTTGGGCGGGATGCTGGCTTCTGACATCAAACGCCCTTACGGAGACATGACCTACTTCGCCCTCGACATCGCCTATCTGCTGGGCGAACCCGATCCCGTCGGAGAGGAAGGCTATTTCAGCAAGGAGCGCGAGACGCGCTACGAGCGGCTGCACGAGGAAATGCTGCTTGCGGCCCAGGCACTTTGGAGCTTCGGCAAGCTTTAGGGCCAGGACTTTTCAGCCTGCAAATCACATCGCAAAAAGCCGGCCTCGAGGGACCGGCTTTCTCTTGCAGTTCAGTGCATGACAGCTCAGGCAGCCGCCGCGTCCTTGGCCTGTTCCAGCGCGACCTTCGGGTCGACATAGTCGTAGCCAAGCGCGGTCGCAACCGCTTCGCAGGTAACCTGCCCGCCGATGACGTTCAGGCCCGGCAGGAAATGCGGGTCGTCGAGCAGAGCCTTTTTGGCGCCCTTGTCGGCAAGAGCGAGCGCAAACGGCAGCGTGGCGTTGTTGAGCGCATAAGTGGAGGTCTTCGGAACCGCACCCGGCATGTTGGCAACGCAGTAATGCACCACATCGTCGATGATGTAGGTCGGGTCGGAATGGGTGGTTGCCTTGGACGTCTCGAAGCAGCCGCCCTGGTCGATGGCGACATCCACCAGAACCGAACCCGGCTTCATGCGGCTCACCAGATCCCTGGAGACCAGTTTCGGAGCTGCTGCACCGGCGACCAGCACGGCACCGACAACGACGTCGGCTTCCAGAACGTGTTTTTCGAGCGCCGACTTGGTCGAGTAGACGGTCTTCAGAGCCGGTCCGAACGCAAGGGCAAGCTCGCCGAGGACTGCGGTGTTGCGGTCGAGAACGGTGACATCGGCGCCGAGGCCGATCGCCATGGTGATGGCATGGGAGCCGACAACGCCGCCGCCGATCACGACAACTTTGGCCGGCTCAACACCCGGCACGCCGCCGATCAGCGTGCCGGAGCCGCCCTGTGCCTTTTCCAGCGCCTTGGCACCGGCAATGACGGACAGGCGCCCGGCCACCTGGGACATCGGCACCAGCAGCGGCAGTGCACCGCGGGCGTCAACAACCGTCTCATAGGCGATGCAGGTTGCACCGGACTTGACCAGGTCCGCGGTCTGTTCCGCATCCGGAGCCAGATGCAGGTAGGTGAAGAGAATGTGGTCCGGACGCAGCATGGCGCGTTCGACGGCCTGCGGTTCCTTGACCTTGACGATCATGTTGGCCGCGTCGAAGACGTCCTTGGCGGTCGCCAGGATCTTCGCACCGGCCGCCTCATAATCTGCATCACTGGCGCCGATACCGGCACCGGCATTGGTTTCCACGACAACTTCGTGGCCGTGGGCCACCATTTCATGAACGCTGTCCGGGGTCAGACCGACCCGGTATTCGTGGTTCTTGATTTCCTTCGGCACACCAATACGCATCTTCCCGTCTCCTCTGGAAGCATTTTGATTGCCGATGAGTCTACGCCCAATTGCCTCGAATGTGCTTGCGTTCCACGCCTCATCGATCGCCCTTGACGCAATTTTCTTGCGCCAATTGGACAAAAGCTCAAATATATTGCTAGGCATGATCTCAATGCCAGCAATATGTGCGGTGCAACAAAATGAAACTCGATCGCCTCGACCGGAAAATCCTGAATGTCCTGCAAAGCGACGGCCGCATTGCCAATGCGGATCTTGCAGACAAGGTCGGCCTGTCGGCCTCGGCCTGCCTCAGGCGCATGCGCGCCCTGGAAGACGCCGGCATCATCGACAAGTATGTTGCGCTTCTGGACCAGAAGAAACTCGGCCGGCACATGGACGTCTTTGTCGAGATCTCGCTTACCGGCCAGTCCAAGGAGACGCTGGAGAATTTCGAGCGCGCCGTCGCCCGGTCCGACGAGATCATGGAATGTTTCCTGATGGCCGGCGACGCCGACTACATCCTCCGTCTTTCCGCACGGGACCCGATCGATTTCGAACGCATCCACCGGGATCACCTCGCGCAGCTCCCCGGCGTTCTCAGGATGAAATCCTCCTTTGCCATTCGCCCGATCGTCAAGCGGACAGCGATCCCGCTGGAGGGCGACTAGGGTTGTTTCGCGCAATGCTCCGGCAAACATCCAAGAACAGTCGACGTTCACCGCAACCCCCGCTATAGTCCGCCTCCGTTCATGGAATTGGCTTTTTAAGGAACCGCCTCCGGTGACCCACACGATCACCCGCTTTCTCGACACAACCTATCAGCTTGCCGAATGTCCAACCTGGGATGACCGGGCCAACCGCCTGCTCTGGGCGGATATTCAGGGTCGCTCCATCCAGTCGATGGACTGGGCAAGTCGCAAGATCACCACCTATCATTTCGACAATGAGGTCGGTTCGTTCGGCCTGACGGATGATGACCGGCTGATTGTCAGTGTCTGGGACAAGATCCTGCTGTTTGATCCGGCGACGGAAAGAAGCGAAATCCTGGCCGAGGTTCAGGCGGACGAACCACGCACCCGCCTCAACGATGGCAAGGTTGGGCCGGATGGGGCCTTCTGGGTCGGCACGATGGACACCAGCTCACCGCGTGAGCCTATTGCCGGTCTCTACCGGATCGACGCCAGCGGCGACGTCGCCGAAATCCGCGATGAACTGCAATGTTCAAATGGTCTCGCATGGACCCCGGACGGGGCCTACATGTATCATTCCGACACCTCGCCCGGCTGGATCGAATGTTACGGCTTCGACCCGTCGAGCGGTGCGCTCGGCTCGAAAATGCTCTACGCCCAGCAGACCAACGACACCGGCCGCCCGGATGGTGCAACGGTCGATACGGACGGCAACTACTGGAGTGCGGGTGTTTCTGCCGGCGTGTTGAATTGCTTCAGCCCGGACGGCAATCTGTTGGAAGCCATCAAGTTGCCTGTCGACAAGCCGACCATGCCCTGCTTCTGCGGACCTGATCTCGATCACCTGATCGTCACGAGCATCAAGCAGCCTGCAGATCCGACAACAATGGACCCCGACACGCTCTCCGGCGGGCTCTTTCTGGTCGAAGGCCACGGCCGGACGGGCTTGAGGTCCTATCGGTTCAAAACCTCTGGCACCTAGGCTCAGGGCGAAGCAAATTGCTTGCCGTGTTATCCTTCCGTCCGGCGGCAGGCTTTCATCGCCTCGATAATCTGCTTCGCCTTGACGCCCCGCACCTGGATCTTGGTCTCACCGATGAGATGCACGACCGCAGTCTCCCCGCTCGCAGACTGTTCATCATAGATGCGGACGGATTGATTTTCCGGGATCAGGACCGCCATGGATCCGTCTTCAACGCTGAGCAGGATCGAAGAGGCAACCAAAGTGCAAATCATCATGTTCCCCCGCTAGGTTAGGCTGAAAACCGTTAGTACCGGCAACCGCGGACACGCACCGGTTTCCAGACAGTCTGCGCCGGCTGAACAAGAACCTGTCGACTGACGGTCCGGTAGACCGCCGGCTTATGAACGCGGTGACTGGTTGCCGGTTGCACGAGAACCTTTTCCCGGACCGAGCTGTAAATCGCCGGCTGGCGGACGGCCACTTTCGAAGCCGGCTGCACGAGAACCTTTTGACTGACGGTTCTATAGACGGCCGGGTGCTGCACCTTGCACAGGATCTTGCGGCCCTTGATCATGCGATATTCCCACCCGACGCTGGCCGGCTGTACCAGAACCTGGCTTTGCCGTGTCTGGTAAACAGCGGGCGTCTGCCGGTAGCTGACACGCTCGGCCTGCACGAGCACCCGTTTGGTCCGGTAACTGTAGACGGCCGGCTTCTGCACCACATAGCTGGAGGCGGGCTGCACAAGAACTTTTTGATGCACGGTTCGATAGACAGCCGGGACAGTCGCTTGTTCATAGCAGGACAAGGCCTGCCCGCCTGCCACAACCGAAGAACTGAGAACCGGTGTGAGAACCAGCGCGACGGCCGCGCTCCAGAACCTGTGACGCATCAACTTATCCCCCAGTCTGGTGCAGAAAAACGCTCTGCACCATGACTTTAGGGAAGATGTTCAAGGGGTTAAAGCGAAAAAGTTAACAGTCGTTAAGAAATTGCTTCCACCTCGGCGGCCGCATCGGTCTCTGCCCGCGCGCTTTTTTCGTAGTCGGTGTCTTCGTTGATGATGTGCCGGGCTTCTTCGGGAACCCAGGAACCCCAGCGCGGCTGCAGCTGATGGTCGACGGAGACCCGGTCATCAAAGACGAAACACTCCCCCTTCCAAAGGCTGTTTTCCTCCGGAACCTTCTCCAGGTAGTTCAGAATGCCGCCTTCCAGGTGATAGACATCCTCAAAGCCGTTTTTCAGCATCCAGGCGGTCGCCTTCTCGCAGCGGATGCCGCCGGTGCAGAACATCGCGACCTTGGGCTTCTTCTTCAGGTCTTCCTGGCCTTCCACCCAGTCGGGAAAGTCGCGAAATGCCTGCGTTTCCGGGTTGAGCGCCCGTTCAAAGGTTCCGAAGGCAAATTCGTAGTCGTTGCGGGTGTCGATCACCACCACGTCCGGATCGGAAATCAGCGCATTCCAGTCTTCCGGCTTGACATATTCGCCAACGATTTCGTTCGGATCGATGCCATCGACGGCCAGACGCACGATTTCCTGCTTCAACCGCACTTTCATGCGTTTGAACACGTGCCGGTGCGTCCACGCCTCCTTGTGGGTCAGGTCTTTCAGGCGCGGGTCGGCCCGCAAGTGCGCCAAAACCGCACGCACGCCCGCTTCCGGTCCGCAAATCGTGCCGTTGATCCCTTCCTGCGCCAGAAGCAGGCTGCCGCGCACATCCCTTGCCTTGCAATAGGCCTTGAGCGGGTCCCGCATCGCCTCAAAGTCGTCGAGCGGCGTGAACAGGTAGAGGGCAGCAACGAGAAAGTCGTTCATTGGTCTTGTTCTTTTTCTGGACAAGGTGCCGGAGGGGCTGGCCTGACGGCCGAGCGCACATTGGGTCCGGGCGGTTGGCGCTCTCTATACAGAATGTCGCCCTGTCCTGCAAAGTCCGCAGTTTATCGGATGCGCCGGTCCCGGCACCGCGCAACACCGGGCCTGTCAGGAATTCTCCGCTCAGCTGCCGCGTCACAACCGAAACCCTCGTCAAAAGTGCATATACCCCTAGTTGATTACAACCGCAAAATGCACCCTTTCTTTAAGGATCTTTAAGCCTGCGGGGATAGCGTTGTCCGACAAACGCGACTCAGGTCGCACCAGGAAGCGGGCAATGGTGGGATGACACATTACAAGGTTCAGCCAACCGGGATTGAGCGATTTTTCTCAGAACGGGACCTGATCGTCTCCAAGACCGACACGCGCGGGCGCATCACCTACGCGAACAACGTGTTCCGGGACATTGCCGGCTTTGACGGCAAGGCGCTGGAAAATGCGCCCCATAGCCTAATCCGCCACCCTGATATGCCCAGATGCGTGTTCAAGCTGCTGTGGGACACGATCGAAGCCGGCGGCGAGATCTTTGCCTACGTGATCAACATGTCGGCCAATGGCGACCACTATTGGGTTCTGGCGCATGTGACGCCAAGCTATGACGAGCGCGGCGCGATCATCGGATACCATTCAAACAGGCGGGTTCCGAACCGCCGGATTGTCGACGACATCATCACGCCGCTTTATGCCCAGCTTCTTCAGACCGAACAGACCGCAGACAACCGGAAAGCCGGCATGCAGGCCGGTCACGACCAACTGGTCTCTCTTCTTCAATCCAAAGGCGTGAGTTATGACGAGCTCATTCACACTCTCTAACGCTGTTCTTGGCGCGGCCCTCGCCGCACTTGCCGGACTTGGCGCCTGTGTCAGCGCACTTGTCGGCTGGACATTCGCAGCAGCAATCATGTCCGGCCTAACCGCCCTTTCAGCGCTGTTCGTGGTCCTGGCCGTGCAGCGCTCCAGAAAGGGCCTTGCGGCAGCATCAAAAGTCTGCAGCGAGGTCGGCTGGGGGAATTTTGAAGCCCGCGCCAAGGATTATGCCGAGCATGGCGACATCCGCGAGTTGATGATCGCCATGAACCACATGATCGACAGGACGGACGCTTTCATGCGCGAGGCCGCCGCCTCGATGACCGCCATCCAGAACAATCAATATTACCGCCGGATCCAGCCCGGCGGTCTCAATGGCAGCTACCTGCAAAACGCCGGGATCATGAACGATGCCATTGAAACCATCAAAGGCCGCGTGGGCGCATTTCGCGAGTCGACCGACTCCTTCGAAAGCCAGATCAGCCAGATCGCAGAAAGCCTGATGTCCTCGGCCAACAGCATGACCGGCACCGCAGGTGACATGGAGGCCTCTGCCCAATCCAACGCCCAGGTGGTGACAGCGATTGCCGACGCAGCCAACCTGACCTCCGACAACGTCAATGCAGCAGCGGAGGCCGCCGACCACCTGTCACAATCCACCACCGAGATCACCGGCCAGATCGGCCGGTCCATCGAGATTGCCCGCGAAGCTGTCAATCAGGTCGCACAGGGGCAGGACAAGGCCAACAGCCTGAAGACCTCGGCAGAAGCCATCGGCGAGATCATCAGCCTGATCTCCTCGATTGCCGATCAGACCAACCTGCTTGCACTGAATGCCACCATTGAGGCCGCAAGAGCCGGCGAAATGGGCAAGGGTTTTGCCGTCGTTGCCGCCGAGGTCAAGGAACTGGCGAACCAGACCGCGAAGGCCACCCAGGAAATCACCCAGTCGCTGGAGGAAGTCGACACGGCCAGCCGGGAAACAGCAGAATCCTTCGACACCATTTCCCAGACCATTACCGAGATCGAAACGATCACCGGCATGATTTCAGCTGCCGCTGAAAAGCAGGCCGAGGCCACACAGGCCATTCAGGACAACGTTTCCAGCACGGTGAAGTGCACGACGGACGTCACCAATACGGTCGACGGTGTTGCCGAAAACGCGGCCACCACACAGGCCGCTTCCAAGACCGTCCTGAGTTCCGCTGAAACCATGAGCGCCAATGCCGGCCAGCTGACGGATGCCGTTGCCGCTTTCTTCCGGTCCTTGAAAAAAGGGCCGCTTGAGCAACAGGATGAGCACGGGCGCGCCGCTTGAAATGCGGCTGCGCCTCATTGCTCTGACAGCTTATCTGACCTTTCTGCCGCCAACCGGCGATTTTCCGCGATTCCAGACTTGACCTTGGTTGATAAGACGGTAGTTAAAACTGGCAAATCGTCAGAAAAATCGATATTATCAGCCCATGAGCATTCAACCGCATATCGACCCCGCCCAGGAACCTTCCGCCACCCAACGAGCCTATCTGGCGATCAGACGGATGATCCTGGTCGGCGAACTGGCGCCCGGTGAAAAACTCAAGATCGAGAACCTGCGCAAGATCCTGGATATGGGTGGCTCGCCCATCCGCGAAGCCCTGACGTTGCTGGTGTCGGACCTTCTGGTGGAACGGCTTGACCAGCGGGGGTTCCGGGCCGCGGAAATCAGCCCGCAGAATTTTACGGAAATCCTGAAACTGCGCTGCCAGCTGGAAGAGATGGCGCTGCGGGAAAGCCTGCAAAGCGCCGACCACGCGTGGGAAGACCGGCTGGTGATCAGTCACCATCGGATGATGCGCGAGCCCCGCGCAAATGTGGAACGTTTTGAAGAGCTTCACAAGGCCTTCCACATGAACCTGATCAGCGCCTGCCATTCGCCGGTACTGCTGAAATTCTGCAACCAGCTCTACGACCTCAACATCCGATATCGCTATCTTGCCGGAAGGGCGCTGAACTACTCCAAGCGCGACATTGGCAAGGAGCACACGGACATCATGAACGCGGCCGTCGATCGTGACATTGAGACCGCCTGCCATCTTCTACTCGACCACTACCGCAACACCGGCGCGTTCCTGGAAAAACATTTTGTGGCGGAAGCTGCGGAGTAGCCGCGAGGCGCGCAATCTCGCCTCAATTGTCATCCCGGCCGGAGCGCAGCGGAAAGCCGGGCCCCGGTAAACGCGAGCGCCGATTGATATGCTTCCATCAGCACGGCGTACTGGATCCCGGTCTTGAAGACTGCGCTTCAAACCGGGATGACAATCGATGGAACACGGTCTCCAAATGACCTTTCCAAGGTCATCCCGGACGAAGTGAAGCGACGGCTCCGGAAAGACGAAGGGTAGGTGCAGGGATGCGAAGAGAGCTAGCCCCTCCCCTCATTCCCTGACCAACACCAGATCGAACGCGGCCTTGAGCCACGGCCCGTCCACCTGACCGGAGAGCTCGAAACCTTCCTCCGGAAAGGTCCCTGCCGGCTGTTCGACATAGGTCATGACCAGGTCGTCGCGCACACCGAAAACCGTGTCCTGATCGAGGTAAGGGTCGTCATCCGGGAAGATCTCCGTCACCAGGGTGCGGTAGCCCGGTGCCTTGACGATGTAGTGCAGGTGGGAAGGCCGCCAGGGATGGCGCCCGCTGGCATTCAGGATATCACCCACCGGACCATCGCTCGGCACTGTGTAGCAAACCGGCTTGACCGAGGTGAAGGCATAGCGGCCGTCCTTGCCGGTTGTCTGAAGGCCGTGGAACGAATAGGTGTCCTGGTCCGGGTCCTGACTTGAATAAAGGCCGTTGGGCGCCGTCTGCCAGATATCCAGCTCCGCACCTTCGATCGGATTGCCGTCCGTGTCGCGGATCGTGCCTTCGGCCAAGAGCACCTGATCGCCGAAATCCTTGCGCAGGTCAGCACCGATCGGCAACGGTGGCGCCCCCGTGATGTGGAACGGTCCGAGCACACTGGAGCTCGTGCCTTCCGGATGCGAGTGCAACATGTCGACCAGCGAGGACAGGCCCAGAACATCGGACAGAAGCACGAATTCATGCCGCTCGGCATCCGAGATATTGCCGGCCCATTCCAGGAATTCGATGCCCTTGCGCCATTCGGCATGGGTCAGATTTGTCTCGCGGGCAAAGTCGTGCAGATGCGTGACGAGGCTCTTCAGGATCTCCTTCAGCCGCGGATCTGTATCCGGACCGAAATACCCCATGAAGACGTCGGTGATGTTGTCCTTGGTGACGTGACGCATGGAACCCTCTTAGTTCAGAATGGCAAGGCTGAGCGACGGCCAGCGGATCAGTGCAATCAGCACGATCAGCATGACCAGTGCGAACGGGAACGCACCGACAAAGACATCTTTCAGCGAGATGCGCGGATCGTTCAGCGTCGCCTTGATGACAAAACAGGAAATGCCGAGAGGTGGTGTCAGAAGGCCAATCTCGGCGCCGACCACGGTGACGATGCCGAACCAGACCAGGGACAGCCCCATCGGCTCCACCAGCGGCAGGAACAGCGGCACGACAATCAGGATGATCGACGCCGTGTCGAGGATCGTTCCGAGGAAGATCATCAGCAGAACGTAGATAACCATGATCCAGAAGAAGGTCAGCTGGGTATCGGTCAGAAGATCGCCGAGTTCGTTCGGCAGGCCGGCAAGCCCGAGCATGCGGCTGTAGATCGACGCGGCCGTGATCAGGAACAGGATGGATGCGGTGATATGCCCTGTCTCCAGGAGCGCATGCCAAAGAGACGTCAGCGTCAGCTTCTTGCGCAGAGCCGCGATCACCAAGCCCAGCAAGGACCCGGCTGCCCCGGCCTCAACCGGTGTCAGCCAGCCGGTATAAATACCTCCAAGCACAGCAACAATCAGGACAAGGGTCGGCAGGGTCTTGTCCGCAATCTCCAGCGGGGACATCCATTCCGTTTCCTCTGCCGTACGGCCACCGACATAGGCTGGCGTCAAACGGCCCATCAGGAAGATCGCGGCGACATAGGCAGCGGCCAGCATGAGCCCCGGCACGACGCCGGCCAGGAACATGTCTCCCACACTTTGCTCGGCGACGAAGGAATAGATGATCAGCATGGCCGACGGCGGAATGATCATGCCCAGAACGGACGACCCGGCAACCACGCCGACGGCGAAGCGCGGATTGTAGTCGAATGCCATCATCTGAGGCACGGAGACCTTGGAGAAGACCGAGGCGGAAGCGATCGACGAGCCGGTGACGGCTGCAAAGACAGCATTCGCACCGACGGTGGCCATGCCAATGCCGCCCTTGACCTTGCGAAAGCCGCTGTTCATCACCTGATAGATATCCGCCCCAAGCCCCGCCTTGGAGACAATCAGTCCCATGAAGGTGAAGAGCGGCACCGTGGCAAAGGTGTATTCCATCACGCTGTCGCCAATGGCGATCTTCAGAAGGTTGATTGCCAGGTCGAAATTGTCCCGCATCAGCAGGATGGAGACGAAGGAAACGAGGCCGAGGGCAATCGGAATGTAAACGCCGAGATAGACGAGAACGACAATCGCGACGACCGATAGAATGCCGATTTCAAAAGGTGTCACGAGTCTTCCTCTGCGTGTTCGTTGAGACGCACGGGCTCAACCTTGTGGTCCGGTATCAGGACCTTGATGAAGAACAGGAGAGCGCACATGAGAGCGCTCAGAAAGATGGCGAGCTTGATCGGCCACCAGGGCGCGGTGAAGATGCCTGGAACGCCAAAAAAGTCTTTTGTTTCATACATTTCAAGGAATTCCGGCCAGATCGCATAGGCCACCAGTCCCATGAAGACGGCGGAGACGAAGTTGATCGTCCGCCGGATTGAGTCCGCAGAGCCGGGCCGCGTCGTCGACAGGATTGTCAGAAAACCGTCGGACCGTGTCAGCCGGTTCATGCGCACGACATCGGGGAGCTGCAGGAAGACGATCAGCACCATGGAGAACTGGACCACTTCATAGGCACCCCGGAAGGGGGCGTTGAAGAGGCCGCGCGCCACGACGTCGTAATTCACGATCAGAACCAGGCCGAGCACGATGAGCGTGCCGACTGCGTTGGCGCCGATTGCCACCCAACTGATCAATTTCGAGAAGGCGCGTGCCCCGCCGGTCAAGAATTCCAGCATTCCAGCAACCCCGCTTGTGCCGTCCAGTTTTTTTGATTTTGCACGAGGAAGGAAATCGGGTCACCTGCCACTTGCCTGCAACCCGTGTCCGGCGCATGCCCCCGTTCGGGCGGCATGCGTCTTGTCTGGTGACTTACTGGGTCAGCTCGGAGGACCAGTCCCGCACCGGGGTGTAACCGGCCTCGGCGAGCTTCGCCATATAGGCCTTCAGCATGTCGCTGCCCGGCTCGCCCTTGGTGTCGAGGTTCGCGGCCCATTCCACGGCAATGTTCGGCATGGCGGCCGCCCAGGCTGCACGCTGTTCCGGATCCATCTCCACCACGGTACCACCGGATTCCACATAGGCGGCCCGGCTCGCTTCCGCACGGTCCATGGCAATGCCGGCAACATGGTCGCGATATTCAACGGCCACTTCCTGCAGCACGTCTTTCACCTCGTCCGGCAGACCATCCCAATAGTCCTTGTTGACGGTGATGGTCTTGGAGTTCACGGCACCAAGATCGGCCTTGAGCATGTAAGGTGCAACCTCCGCGATCTTGAAGGTCTTGGCAGCTTCCGGCCACAGCATGGCCTTGTCGACCAGGCCGGTCTGCAGCATGTTGTAGAAGTCGGTCAGGCCACCGCGCACACCGGCCGCGCCGTCGATGCCCTCAAGATAACGCAGGTTCATGCCGGCACCGGCAACCTTCTTGCCTTCCAGGTCGGCAAGCGAGTTGATCGGCTCCTTGGAGAACACCTGGTAGGTATCAAGCACCACGCCGGTGGCGAGGTAGACCTGGTTCTGGGCTTCGAATTCCTTCTGCATGGTCGGGAATTCCTTGGCGATCTCGTCCACCGCCTTGGCCACAGCGCGGGAATCCGGCGCGATGAAGGGGGTCACGGCAGAAATCGCCTGGCTCGGCAGTTTCGAAGAGTGGAAGATGGTGGTGACGATACCGATGTCGCCAAGCCCGAGCTTCACACCTTCCAGGACACCCTTCGGCTTGACGATGGACCCGCCATAGCTTTCCTGCCAGTCCATCTTGTAGTTGCCGGTCTTGGCAAGCCGCTTGTCGACTTCAGGAATGAAGAAGTTTGTGAACTCCTTCACCCAGAGAGCCCGGGCCGGATAACCGTCAATCACCACCGCCTTGATGGTTTCCGTTGCAAAGGACGGTACCGAGGTGGCGCTCAGAAGCGCAAGAGCCAAGGCGCTCCGCCGTGTCAGTTTTCCAATCATGACATTCTCCTCCCAAAAGAACGAGACCGGTCAGGCTTTCTGCCAGACCGTCTCAAGTGCAGTCCCCGACTGTTCAAAGAGCTTGGACAGCGGGCAGTACTTGGCGACGTCGCCTGCGACTTTCTGCAGGTCGTCTTCACTCAGCGACCCGTCGCAGGTCACCACCTGGCGCAGCGCGACAAAGGGAACGTCGATCTCCTCCTCAAGAGTGACGCCCCTGCGGTCGAACTCGCAGGTAATCTCGATTTCCATGTGACCGATATCAACGCCGAGCCTGGCGGCGCATTTGTGGCCGATCACGTTGGTGCAGCCTGCCAGGGCAGCAACGGCTGCCTCTGTCGGTGCAGGTCCAAGATTGGTCCCGCCGCGCGCCGCCGGTTCGTCAATGGAAAAGGTCAGGTCACGAATGCCGACATCTGTCCGCGAATGCGACAGACCGGTGCCCCTGGCCCGCAGCTTCACAACCGTTTTTTCCTTCAAGGCCACCATTTTCCCTCACAGAAACTTGCAGGCCGTGTCGAACGGCAGACGGGGCAGCTTCTGAAACAGCGCCGTCTCGTCGGCATATCCGAGATTGCACAGGAAGTTCGACTTCAGTGTCGTTCCGGCAAAGAACTCTTCATCGACAATCTGGTTGGAAAAGCCGGACATGGCGCCGACATCCAGCCCGACGGCGCGGGCGGCGATCATGAAATAGGCCCCCTGCAGGGTGCCGTTTCGAAACGCCGTGACTTCAGAGTGTTCCGCTTTGCCTTCGAAATGCGGCCGCCGGTCCTCATGCGGAAAGAGGTATGGCAGCTCCTTCCAGAACTCCAGGTCGTGCGCGATGATCACTGTCGATGGGGCCGACATCATCTTGTCGATATTCTTGTCCTTGAGCGATTTCGCCAGTCGCTTCTTGGCTTCGATCGTCTCGACGAAGAAAAACCGCGCCGGACAGGTGTTCATGCTGGTCGCACCGGCCGCCGTGATGTCGTAGATCGTCTCCAGCAGCTCACGCGGAACCGGCTTGTCCTGCCAGGCATAATGCGAGCGCGCCGTCCGGAGGATCAGATCGATGCCGTCATCGTCGAGCCGCCCGACCCGCTCACGAAGTGAGCGCACGGCCTCCTGCGCATCGGCGCGAAGCTTGGCAAGTGCTTCTCCGGTCGGGGCTTTCGAGGCAGCCATGCTCATTCCGCCGCCTCCGTTGCCTGGACATCTTCTTCGGCCACGATCGGATTGGCGCAGATGCCGATGCCTTCGATCTCCACCTCGACCGTCTCGCCCGGCCTAAGCCAGCGCGGCGGTTTCTTGGCATGTCCTACGCCCGGAGGCGTGCCCATGGCGAGATAATCGCCCGGCTCCAGCGTTGTGTATTCGGATACCGTCGCAATGGTGCGCGCAACGCTCCAGAGCATGTCGGAGGTGGTTGCGCTTTGGAGGATTTCGGAGCCAACGCGGGACTCGATCTTCAGGCCGTCTGCGCCTTCCGGCAGCTCGTCCGGCGTCACGATCACCGGTCCGACAGGGCCGGTGGCATCGAAATTCTTGCCAGGCGTCCATTGGTGAGTCTTGCGCTGGTATTCGCGCACGGAACCGTCGTTAAACAGCGTGTAGCCAAACACGTGGGACAGAGCATCTGCCTCGGAAATGTGCTTGCCGCCCTTGCCGATGATCACCATCAGCTCGGCCTCGTAATCAAGCTGCTCGGAGCAGGAGGGACGCACCATCGGCGCTCCGGCCGGGATCATGGACGTGTTGGAGCGCATGAACAGGGCCGGATAAACCGGCACGTCGTAGCCCCCTTCCTTGATGTGATCGACATAGTTCAGGCCCAGGCAGATGATCTTGCCCGGGCGGGCAACCGGCAGGCCAGGCGTGAGCGAGGCAACCGGCTCTGCATCGACCTTGGTGCGCGCGTCAGCAATTGCTGACGGGTCCGCCACGCCCTCGATCAAGGCCATCAGGTCCGTGCCGAACCGCTCATCCGCCTTTGTCAGGTTCCACGCCCAGTCGCCTTCGACAACATAAACGCCCTGCCCCGACACACCTGTCCCAACAATGAATCGCATAACCGCCTCGGTGTTTCCCAATTTTTTGACACTTTGACGACTATTTTTAAGATTGTCAAATAATATCGATTTTTTTAGAGTGCAGGAAACAGGAGGTGCAACATGCCCAAATGGACTGAGTACAAACGGATCGCAAAAGAGCGTGGCGCGCTGGCGTTGGAGCTTTATGTCGTCAACACGGTGCCTGCCGGTCCGGACGTTGATCTGCCGGGAACCCTGCCCGACCATCTGGCTTATCAGGCAAGGCTGGAAGCAGAAGGAAAGCTTGCGTTTGCCGGACCGGTTTCGGATGCGTCGGGAGAAAACATGACCGGAGAAGGCATGATCATCTACCGTGCCGCCTCGCTTGAAGAGGCAGAAGCGCTTGCAGCTGCTGATCCCATGCACAGCCGGGGCGTCAGGAGCTATTCCGTGCGCCGCTGGCTGATCAACGAAGGCAGCTTTTCGCTGTCCGTCGGGCTCTCCACCAAGGCTGTCGATTTTTCCTGACGCCGACGCGGCCGTTCTTCCTTTGGACAATTGGGGGCACGCCGAAGGTTTCTTATCTTAAGGGCAGCCGTGCCCTCGGAACCAGATGTCTGGAGATCCACATGTCCCTCTTCGGCGACCTGCTGTCGACCATCTTCGAACGCCGCAATCTGCCGTTTTCACCAGGCCGGCAGGACGCCCGGCCAACGGAGGAACTCATCGGTGAACTCGTCGGCGCCGCCGGTGAAATCACCGGCCTCGCCGCGGCCGGCAGCATCCTGCAGCGCTTTGAGGAAATGGACGACGACGGCAAGCTCACCTTTTTCAGGCATCTTGCTGCAGACATGAATATAGACCCGGAGCATGTGCGCTCAACGCTCGACGCTTATGAAGCCGACCCCAGCAAAAAAAGCTATCGTGCCTTCATGGCCGCTGTAGAACCGGACCGGCAGGAACTCATCCGCCGCCTGAATCAGATACCAGGCGCCACCGAACGGTTGGTTCGCATGCGCTCGGACCTGTTGCGGCTGGGCGGTACGGACCCTGCCCTTCAGGCACTCGACCAGGATTTCCGGCATCTGTTCCTGTCCTGGTTCAACCGCGGTTTTCTGGTGCTGCGCCCGATCAGCTGGGAAAGTCCGGCCCATATCCTTGAAAAGATCATCGCCTATGAGGCAGTCCACGAAATCGAGAGCTGGGAAGATCTCCGCCGGCGTCTGGTGCCCGTTGACCGCAGATGTTTCGCCTTTTTCCACCCCTCAATGCCGGACGAGCCGCTGATCTTTGTGGAAGTGGCCCTGACAGCAGAGATCCCCGGTTCCATTCAGGGCCTGCTGGCCGAAGACCGGGAACCGATCACGGCCGAAGAAGCCAGAACCGCGGTGTTCTATTCCATCTCCAATTGTCAGGAGGGGCTTGCCGGAATTTCCTTCGGCAACTCCCTGATTAAGCAAGTGGCCGCCGATCTGTCGGCGGAACTGCCGGGACTGAAGACCTTTGTCACCCTGTCGCCGATCCCGGGCCTCACCAAATGGCTGGTCGGCAAAGACATTCCCTTTGCCGAGGCGGAGCCAAAACAGCTGCGCCAGCTGGCTGCGCATTATCTGCTATCCGCCAAGCGGCCCGACGGACTGCCGCTCGACCCCGTGGCACGGTTCCACCTCGGCAATGGCGCCCAGGTCCACGCAATTCACGCGGATGCGGACATTTCGGAAAAAGGCAGGGTTCAGTCGGCCGGCGTCATGGTCAACTATCTCTATGACCTTGGTCGCGTTACGCAGAACCACGAGCGCTACGCCACACAAAAAGAAGTTGCGGCGTCTTCGGACATCCGTGGATTGGAGTCTGCCGCCCGGAAACAGGATTTCAGCCGACAAGTGGCCGAACCACCCGCCGTATAGAAGCGCCTCTTGGCGTCCTTGTTTCCGCAAACACCCACGCAAGTTCGACATGGGCGCGCATAGCGCACACCCACCCGCTTTTCCCGTCACGCCTTCCCATGATCGTATGAAGCGACATGCCGACAATGAGCCAGAACAATCGATGCTTCATTGCGTTTTCTACTAAAATCGATATTATATTCTCATAACAATATAAATCGACAGGAGGAGAGAATGGCACGGAATCTGGTTCGGGCATTGGTGCTTGGTGGCGGTCTGCTCGCCGCGTCAGGCGCATGGGCAGAGACCTGTCTGAAGGTGACGTTGACCGGCACCCAGGGCGGACCACCCGTCTATCAGGGACAGGCGGGCGCCGGCACACTCGTGCAGTTCGGCACGGTGGAGAATAAATGCAACGACATGCGCCTGCAGTTCGATACGGGCCGCGGCACCACCCAGCGCCTGAGCCAGGCAGGCGTGCCCGTCGGGCAACTGGACGCGATTTTCTTGAGCCATTTGCATTCCGACCACACGGAGGGGCTCGCCGACATGATGCAGCTGCGTTGGCATTTCAACTCCGGCGGTCCGAAGGTGGATCTTGTCTGCAGCGAAGAAACCAGGTCACCTCTGGGTTTTGCCCTGAGTTGCGAGCGGTTTGCCAAACATATTGGCGATGCGTTGATCCAGTCGGGAGAAATCGCTCAGCGACTGGCTGAGAACAAGAAACGTCTGCCGGGCGGCCCGGCGGAACTGATCGAGGTGAAGGACTTCAAACCGGAAGACGAGGCCAAGGAGGTCTGGTCCAAGGGGGACGTCACAGTCAGTGCCATTCGCTCCACCCATATTGCCGGCCACGCGTCCTACCGGGTCGATACGCCAGCGGGAAGTGTTGTCATCGGCGGGGATGCCGGCAATGACGTGCGCAAACCGCCCCGGGAAACATCCACATCCGGCCAGGTTGAGAAACTGGCGCAAGGGGCAGATATCGTGGTGCATTCCACCATTCACCCGGTAATGGGGCCGGAGGGCGGCACCGGTTTTCCGCCACCGATCTTCTTCCGCCAGTCGAACGCCACCGATCTCGGTCACCTGGCCCGGCGCGCCGGGGTGAAGCATCTGATGCTGACCCACCTGATCCCACCGGTCGGCGCGCCGCGCCAGGGTCCCTACAAACTGCCCGACGGTGCCTTGACCGAAGACGATTACCGCAACGCCGTTGTCGACAGCGGTTTTGAAGGCGAAACCGTGGTCGGCTCCGACCTCGCGTCGGTCACCCTGACGGCCCGGTAACCGGCCCCTGTTCCACGCGCCCGCGGTCTGCAGGGCAGACCGCGGGCGCGTGGCCGCATCAGAACCCCGGTAGTTTTTTCAGGATTGCCGCTTCCGGAGAAATGCGCTGAACTGTCCGTGGCATCAAGCGCAACGGGCAAACAATGCAAGATCGAAACGGTGTTTCCGGGCACGCGGACCTGACCGCGCTTTACCAGACCGCAACGCGTTTCGACTGCGGCTTTCTACTCGATTTCCATTGCTACAACATGTTCGGACACACACAGCCGGACGCGTTGCCGGCCCACCGGCGGAGCGAGTTCGCAGCGACTGCGCATTCCGACATTCTCTGGCAGTCTCCACCCCGGCCGAAAACATTCGCCACAGAAGCGCCAGAAGGGTTTTCAGATGGAGACGCCTTCATCGAACCGCAACCCATTTCCCATGTCGAACAGGGACTGGCCGGCGACATGGCCCAGTTTCTTTACCGGACCTGGCTCAAGAACAAGGGCGTTGTCTTCGGCGACAGCGAACTGACCCGCCTCTGCCCTTGGCTTCTCCTGACGCTGCCCGGGGCACCGCAAGGCGAAGTGCCGCATGTCACCTTTGTCGGCAAGCAGTCCAACTTCTTGAAATTCTATCCTCAGGCGCTCGACGACCTGAATCATGTGTCGCCGGCCGCATGCCTGCCAGATGGCTACAGGCATGCCATTGCGGAAGCCTATCATTGGACCATGCAGGGGGAACCCAATTTCGACATTCAAAGAACGGGGCAAATTCTGGGCGAGTCTCTACCGGATATGACTTTGCAACGGCTTTTGCTGCGCTTCGAAACCAAGACCGGCTTCACCAGGATCTTTTCCCTGGTCACGCTTGTCGAGATGCATTCCCGTCCGTTCAGCTCCAACCGGAGCGACCATCACCGCTGGCGCCGTGACGGCCTCAGCTGGCATCCTGCCTATCAGGTCTCCGGCGCAAGGCCCGGAGCGCGCCGGCGCGCGCTCTTTCCGGCAAGGTCACCCAAGGCATAGGGTCAGGTCCCTAGACCTCTTCCGCAAGACCATGATGCCGGGGCAAATGGCTTATATCCGGCAGGACCGCCGTGGCGAAGCGCTCCAGCTCTTTAAGCTCCGCCGGCCCGCTGAGAACCGCCAGCCGCTCGGCCAGTCCTGCGTTGCGCGCAAATTCCATATCGTGAACGCTGTCGCCGACCATGGCCGTTTCGGCCGGAGAGATTCCACTCGCCCGGCCAAATCCCTCGGCCATGCCGGGGCCGGGCTTGGCGCCGTATCCGCTGTCAGAACCGGCAACAAAGCCGAAAAGCTCCGACAGGCCGGCATGCGCAAGCTGATCGCGGGCGGATGCTTCCGTGTCATTGGTGGCCACACCCAGAAAAATGCCGTTCCGGTGCAAATTCTCAAGTGCTACGCGAGCACCCGCAACAGGCACCAGTGGCAATGCTCTGACCGCCGCTTCATGAGCCCGCCGGACCTTGCCAAGACCTCCCTCCCCCAGTCTCCCGGCCCAGAGGCGCAGCACCTCTTCCGTACTGCCGGCGACGATCACCGAACCCGGGACAAAGGTGCCTTCCCTGCGGTCGTATCCGCAGATCTCGGCCAGCTCGTCGCTCAACGCTTCATCCGACCCTGTCAGCCGATCGAACATGCGTTCGCAATAGGCCATCCAGGTCGCGTCAAAGGAAAACAGCGTGCCGTCCTTGTCGAACAGGATCGCCCTCACGCCAGCCGGAGCTCGACCCGTCATTGCCCCGCAGCCTTGTTCATGAAAGCCGGTCGCATGCCGCGTGCGGGATCGACACCCAGGCGCGCCAGAAGCGAGGCAGCCAACTGTAGCTGGTTCAACCGGCCGTCTTCGGTCGAGACATCACCATCGCCGAAATAGTAGAACGGCACTTCGGTTTCGACCGACGACGTGCCGCCATGGGCCCCTTCCGCGGACATGCCGTGATCGGCGGTGATCATCACCTCATAACCTGCAGCACGCCAAACCGGCAGCACCCGTGCCAGGGCGCCATCAATCATCATCGCCTGCGCCCGGTATTCGGCGCTGTCACCACCAAACGTGTGCCCGAGCGTATCGGCGGCGCACGTGTGCAGCAGCAGATAGTCCGGCTGATGGTCCTCAATAAGACGGATGGTCTGGGCGCAAAGATCGATTTCCGCCGGCGCAACCGCATTTGCCCGGCCATAACCTTCCATGGAATAGAACCGCCCGTACTGGAGATCGCCGTTTTCGTTGCAATGTTCGACGGAGCGCAGCGGATCCCAGGCCTCGCCGGCATAAAGCTTGTGGAAGTAGGAATGGGCGACCGCAGCCGTTGCGCGGCCCGCGGCCCGTGCCACGGAGAAGACGTTGTCCTTCTCAGAAGACCGCATGGCATGGTTGCAGGTGATGCCGTGTTCATAGGGCCAAAGACCGGTATGAATGGTCTCATACATCGGGCCGGATATGCTCGGCGTTGCCGTTACCATCTTCCAGCGGCGGGCGATGCCAAGCGACACCGCGCTTTGCAGATAGCCGCATTGGCTGACGGCCGTGTCGTAGCCGACGCCGTCCATGATCACCAGAATTACCTTGCCGGACATCTCATGCTCCGTTCTTTGGTTGGCCGTCAAAAAGCTCACTGGTCTCGCTGGCGCTAACCAGCGACAACACCAGTGAGGGCATCAGCGCGACACTGAGTCTGATCAATTTTCTAATAGAAGGGAAATTCAAACTGCAACAGCTTCCGGGACCACTCATGTCAACGGAGAGTAATATGCGTGTTTTTCCGATATTTTTCAGATATTTGACGAAAGCAGTTATTTGATCGAATTCGATCCTTAAGGCGACATCGCGCTGAACCTCTCATCGCTTGACGCGCTTTTGCATTCTTCTAGATTAAAATTCTAATCAAAGAGCAGATTATGTCCCGAATTCCGATGTCCTGGCTGGCCACGTTCGAAGCCGCAGCCCGCCACTTGAATTTCACCAAGGCAGCCACCGAGCTTGGCCTGACCCAGGGCGCGGTCAGCCAGCAGATCGTCAAACTGGAACAGGAGCTCGATGCACCGCTGTTCGAACGGCGTGGCCGGCGGGTCTTCCTGACCGAAATCGGCGAAGCCTATCTGAACCAGTTAAGCGGCTCCCTGGCCGATATTCGCAGCGTGACGGAAGACCTCTTCACGCGGCCCGAAACCGAGCGCGTCCGACTTGCCTGTTACTCCCCGACCTTCGCGCATCTGTGGCTGGCGCCCCGCCTCGGCGCCCTCTATTCCGATCTTCCCGGCATCGAGATCCAGATCAGTGTCAACTATCAGCTGGACCCGAGCGTTCCAGGCTCCTGGGACATCGTCTTTACCTATGAGGATCTCGCCAGCTCGTCCGCCGGTTTTCTGCCCTTGTTCCGGGAGCGGATCGTTGCGGTGGCAACACCGGAGCTTGCCGCTCTCTGGCCCTCGAACCTGCCGGAATCGCCCTGTCTGGTCCAGACCGCCGGCCCACGCGGCACCTGGCAGTCCTGGCTGGCCGCCGCAAGCCGACCCTTGCCGGCACCGAGGTTTGCGCTCGTCAATTCCATGCACTGCGCCTTGCAGATGGCCACCGGCGGCACCGGTTTCGCCCTTGGCGCGTACCCTTTCATAGAGGCGGAGCTTGAGAGCGGGCGCCTGCAGGTCATTGAACCAGAGGTCCAGCTCGCCGGCAGGCATCACGGCCTTGCCGTGCCGGCCGGCGCCAGCGCCTCACAGCCGGTGAGGCGCGTCGTGGAATGGATCATGGACGCGGCACTGATCTGACCCGTGTCCAGCGCCGTCAGTCGTCCGCTTCGGCGTGGTACCGGTCGATCAGCTCGACTTCGTCCCTGCAACCGAGAATGACCGAGACGCGCTGGTGATGCCCTGTGGGTGCCACGTCCAGGATCCGCTCGCGGCCGGTCGAGGCCCGGCCACCGGCCTGTTCAACAATGAAACCCATCGGATTGGCCTCGTAGAGCAGGCGCAACTTGCCGCCCATATGGGCATTCTCCGAATCCTTCGGATAGAGAAACACCCCGCCGCGCATCAGGATCCGGTGAACCTCTGCCACCATGGACGCGGTCCAGCGCATGTTGAAGGCCTTGCCGCGCAACCCGTCCTTGCCGTCGATACATTCTTCCACATACCGGCGGACAGGCCCGTTCCAGCTGCGGTAACGCGATGCGTTGATCGCAAATTCGCCTGTTTCCGCCGGCAGTTTCATGTCCGGGAAGGTCAGCAGGAATTCTCCCGACCCGATCTTGTGCGTGAAGCCGTTGACACCATGGCCGGTTGAAAAGACCAGCGAGGTCGATGGACCGTAGAGGGAATAGCCGGCGCAAATCTGCCTGTTTCCCTTGATGAGAACCGCCTCGTTGCTGAGCTCGGTCAAGTCTTCTGCCAGTTCCACCACAGAAAAGATCGAACCGACCGACAGGTTGACATTGAGGTTCGAGGACCCGTCCAACGGATCGAAATAGACGAGGTAGTCGCCCTTTTTCGGCTCTTTCTTCAGCCAGATGACGTCATCGATTTCCTCCGACACCAGCGCTGCCACCCGCGCACAATTGGAACAGTGGTCGAGGAAAATGTCGTTGGCGATGATGTCGAGCTGTTTCTGGGTTTCCCCTTGCACATTCTCCGTCGATGCTGCGCCCAGAATATCCAGGAAGGGACCGTTGCGGATCTGATGGGCGATGATGCGGCACGACGTGGCGATGTCTTCCAAGAGCAGCATCATGTCCTGATCGAGGCCGTGTTTCTCCTTTTCCTGCAGAAGGAACTTGCGTAGCGTCAGGCGATCGATGGTCATGGCGACATTTCCCGTTGATGTGCAGCCCTCTCCCTAAATGCAGGGCAGACGAAAAGCCAGAACTTCATGCAGCCCGGTCAGCATAGGCACCGGGTTATCCGCCTCGGCAATTCTTGCCGCCCTTTACCCTGCCCTGTGCATATCCGCAAAGGAATCAGCCGGCCGAATTGCTGGTGTCACGGCGAAGGCGCAGGGTTGCAGTGCTGTACGACCGAAAGAGGGCACCATGGCAACTCGGGACATGCTGGCGGGCCAGCAGCAGCTGGCGCTTGAAGAACAGTCGGAGCGCTCCCTGCCGCCGACCTACGCGAATTACGAATGGACAGGCGAAGGCCTTTGTGAGCGCTCCGGCAGCGACACGATCCTCTATTCCTATTGGGACCAGCCCTTTGCCTGCACGATCCGGCGCCAGCACCGCGACCCGGAGGACTTTCTGCCTGCCTGGGCTGTGCTCGACGCCCCCGACTACGGCCGCATCGCAACACAAAGGAGCGTCCTGGCGCATCACCCGAGAACATTGGGCACAGGCATTGCCGCAGGCCCGGGCGCGGAGAAGGCCCTGGCGGAATACATCGCAACACTCCCCCGGCTGCTCGTCGCTCTCGCCGCGCCGTTCGGCGCGCAGCAATGGCTGTTGCTCGATCTATTCCGGCGCGCGCCGGGTCTCTGGAAACAGGTCCACCGCCAGACCGCGTTCGGCCGCCTGGGCACCTTGTCGCTGACCTTGGAGCTCTTTTGCGCCGCCGGACGAACCGCACCGCGGCAGCGCCAGGCTTTTGCGGACACTTTGAACCTGGAAACGCGGGAAACGCTTCTGCACCGGTTTCTCAAGGCAACGCCGCCTCCGGCCCTGTTGGCATTTCTGGAACAGTTCCCGCCGGGCAGCGACCTGCTTGATGAGCGTAGCATCAAGTCGGCGCTTTCGCAGGCTGGCGCGCCTCAGGTGTCCGAAGACCTGACCCGCCTGCAACAGCGGTCTTTCAGCGCAATCCTCTCAGAGACGGAGTGGGCCGGCATGACACCTGTCCAGGCCCTGATCGACCAGGGGGTACCCCTGTCCCGCCTGATCGCCACGATCAAGTCCGGCCTGCGCAACCTGACAGCCTCGGAACGGCCGGCCGCACTGGCCGGTCTCAAGAAGTTACAGGCACCCCAGGCCCTGCAATGGTGGTTGATGCACTGGACCACTCTGGCGGGCCGCAGCCGCAGCTTTCCGGCACCGCCAATTCCGACGGCACCGATGCTGACCCCAATCGCAAATGCCGCCCAGCTGCAACGGGAAAGCCAGCGCATGCGCAACGGCGTCGACCGGTATCTCGCCGATGTCCTGGCGGGAGACCTCTATTTCTATCACTACGACGGCCAGCCGGCCGCCACGATCTGCCTCGCGGCCACGGGGACAAATGACTGGCTGCTCCTGGAAGTACTGGGCGAAGACGGCACGCATCTTCAGGACGGAACCTGTCAGGAGATTGTGCCCTCATTGCTTTCGCAGGACGCCTTGAAGGGACACGCTTGACCTCCCGAAAATTTACAATGCAAAATCACGCGGTTTCTTTGAGCGCCTTCCTGACAATCGTGTCCTAGGATCGCTTCATTGGCTCACAAGCCGGAAGTGACGACACGAGCATTGCAGGAGGCGCCCTATGTCAGACACATCGCCGAGGATCGACCTTTCCGTCATCTGGAACAGGCTTTCAGAGAAGGAAACGGTTCCGTTTTGTCGCGGCATGGTCATCCCGACGGCAGAAACGGACGACCACGACGTTTTCCCGTCCGAAGACCATCTTTTCTGCCAGATCCTCTTCTACGAACAATCCCATGGATCTCGTCAAATCACTGTCTCTGCACGCGACGGGGCGATACAAGCCTGTTGAACAGACCCGGCAGAGACTTTGTTCACGAACGTGACATTCGCTAGTCTTTTGACTGAAAAACATGATGGGCAGGGGCGGAATGGACAATCGGGAAACGAAAGCAGGAACCGTGCTGCCGGAAGCGGATCGCGGGCGGGCCTTCGCAAATCTGGTTCACCGCACCCTGACAGGCCGCGGAAAATCGGAACTGGACCGTGTCGCGGACGAAATGGGCATGAGCTATGCCGCATTCTACAATCGGCTCCGCCATGCAACGCCCTTTTCGGCCGACGAAATCCAGAGACTTCTGATCGTGATCGACGATCCGGTCATTGCCGATTTTCTGCTGGCGGGCACACCCTATGTTCCCGCCGAACGACAGATCGGGCCGGACACGGCGTCATTTGAGGAAAATCTTGCGCGCGGCGCGGAAAGGATCGTGATCGAAGCGGCTGACGTTCTGCGTGCGGCCCATGAGGCCCTGGTCGACGATCACATTGACCACCGCGAGGAAATCACCATCCGCGAAGCCATCCGGGAAGCGGAACGCGCGCTCCTGTCGCTGCGCGGTCATCTCGATGCTTTACGCTGAAAATGGTGGGTGAGTGGGGGCTCGAACCCCAGACCCGCTGATTAAGAGTCAGCTGCTCTACCAACTGAGCTACACACCCATCTACGGCGGAAGGGCCGCTTTGGGCAGCGGCGCGCCGGATTGCGGGTGTATATACCGCGCCCTTCCCCAAGGCAATGGACTTTGTGACACTTTTTTGTCAAAGCCGCCATGCGCTTAACGCAGTTCGCTCGTGAATTGACGCAAGCGGAAGGATTGCACAAATGCAACGCCCTCAACGAAACTTTCAAAAACATCTGAAAACTTTGGCGCAATAAATGAAATTAAGGCTTGACCGGTTCAGACCGCCTGACTAGTGTGCGCCGCATCAAGCCCGGACGGACGTGACGGGTTGATGCTGGTATCGCCCAAGAAGGTGCAGACAGAACAATGTCTTGTACGCAGTTTTGAAGGTGAGGCCAGCGGGGCAACCCGATAACACTGTCCAGAGGCCTTTTGGCCTGCAGCATCAAGGGACCGGGACGACATGGCGATGTCGCTCATTCTAATCGTAGTAGGAAAGCGCGCCTCCGCAGCGGGTTGAATCCCGTACGGACCAGATGGCGCGCGACCAAGGCTCCCCGAGGGGCCTTTTTTTGTACCCGCCCTCTGAACCCGCCCTTTCCTTCCGCGTAGACCGGACCTTTGACGCTACAGGCGACAGGCCCAGAACATAAAGATGACGAGAGCCAAGGCCCGAAAGACGGGCAAAATGCAAGGACGGAACGAATGACACGGGAAATGACCGGCGCCGAAATGGTCATCCAGGCGCTGAAAGACCAGGGAGTTGACACGATCTTCGGCTACCCGGGCGGCGCAGTGCTTCCCATTTATGACGAGATCATTCAGCAGGACGGTCTGGAGCATATTCTCGTACGCCACGAACAGGGCGCCGGCCATGCCGCCGAAGGATATGCCCGCTCCACCGGCAAGCCGGGCGTTGCCCTGGTCACTTCCGGCCCGGGTGCAACCAACATGGTCACCGCCCTGACCGACGCCATGCTGGACAGCATCCCGCTGGTCTGCATCTCCGGCCAGGTGCCGACCCATCTGATCGGCAACGACGCCTTCCAGGAATGCGACACGGTCGGCATCACCCGCCCCTGCACCAAGCACAACTGGCTGGTGCGCAATGTCGACGACCTGCCGCGCATCCTGCATGAGGCCTTTTATGTCGCCACCTCCGGCCGTCCCGGCCCGGTCGTCGTCGATATCCCCAAGGACGTTCAGTTCGCCACCGGCACCTATCAGGGACCGACACCGAACCCGGCGTCGGCCCACAAGAGCTACCGCCCGCAGCTGAAGGGCGATGCCGCCAGCATCCGGCAAGCCGTTGAACTGATGGCAGCCGCCAAAAAGCCGGTTCTTTACACCGGCGGCGGCGTGATCAATTCCGGCCCGCAGGCCTGCCAGCTGCTGCGCGAACTCGTCTCCCTGACCGGTTTTCCGATCACCTCCACGCTGATGGGGCTCGGCGCCTATCCGGCTTCCGGTGAAAACTGGCTGGGCATGCTGGGCATGCACGGTACCTACGAAGCCAACATGGCGATGCACGACTGTGACCTGATGGTCTGCATCGGCGCCCGCTTCGATGACCGTATCACCGGCCGCACCGACGCCTTCTCGCCGGGCTCCCGCAAGATTCATATCGACATCGATCCGTCCTCCATCAACAAGACCATCAATGTCGACCTGCCGATCATCGGCGATGTCGGCCATATTCTGGAAGACATGGTCCGGATCTGGCGGTCCTCGTCCAAGAAGGCCGACGAAACCGCGATGAAGGCCTGGTGGCAGCAGGTCGACCAGTGGCGCGCGCGCAACTCGCTGGCCTACAAGCCCAATGAAGACATCATCATGCCGCAATACGCGATCCAGCGGCTCTATGAACTGACCAAGCATCGCAAGACCTTCATCTCAACGGAAGTCGGTCAGCACCAGATGTGGGCGGCCCAGTTCTACGGTTTCGAGGAACCGAACCGGTGGCTGACCTCCGGTGGCCTCGGCACCATGGGCTACGGCCTGCCGGCCGCCATCGGCGCCCAGACGGCCCACCGCGATGCGCTGTGCATCGATATTGCCGGGGACGCCTCGATCCTGATGAACATCCAGGAAATGTCGACCGCCGTTCAGTTCGGCCTGCCGGTCAAGGTGTTCATCCTGAACAACCAGTATATGGGCATGGTCCGCCAGTGGCAGCAGCTGCTTCATGGCAACCGCCTGTCCCACTCCTACACCGACAGCCTACCGGACTTCGTCAAACTGGCGGAGGCCTATGGCGGTGTCGGTTTCCGGGTGGAAAAGCCGGGCGATCTGGATGGCGCCATTGAGGAAATGATCGCCGTGGACAAGCCGGTCCTGTTCGACTGCCGCGTCGCCAACCTCGCCAACTGTTTCCCGATGATCCCGTCGGGCAAGGCCCACAATGAAATGCTGCTGCCGGATGAGGCCAATGACGAGGCGGTCGCCAACGCGATCAGCGCCGAAGGCAAATCCCTCGTTTAAGTGCCAGGCACAAGGATAGACAAAGTCATGAACGCCCAGAATGTTGATGCGCCTTCCGCCTATTTCCTGGCCGAAGTCAGCAATGAAATCGAAACCCACACCCTATCGCTCCTCGTCGACAACGAACCGGGCGTGCTCGCCCGCGTGATCGGTCTGTTCTCCGGTCGCGGCTACAACATCGACAGCCTGACCGTGTCGGAAACCGAGCACGAGAAACACCTGTCGCGGATCACCATCGTGACCACAGGCACGCCGATGATCATCGAGCAGATCCGCCACCAGCTCGATCGCCTCGTACCGGTGCACCGGGTGACTGATCTCACCGTGCGCGCCAAACGCGCCAACCAGGACAAGCCGCTGGAGCGGGAACTTGCGCTGGTGAAGGTTGAGGGAACCGGCGAGAAACGCCTGGAGGCCCTGCGTCTGGCCGATGCCTTCCGCACCACGGTGATCGACGCCACGACCGAGCATTTCGTCTTCGAGATTACCGGCCGCACCTCCAAGATCGAGCAGTTCATCTCGATCATGAAGCCTCTCGGCCTGGTCGAAGTGTCCAGAACCGGCGTCGCCGCCGTGCAGCGAGGTCCGGAAGGGCTCTGAGCAACTCTTCAGCAACAGATGTCAGGAGCCCGCCGCAGGAATGCGGCGGGTATTTTGTTTAAAAGGTGCCTCCGTCATTCCGGACGGTCTGCAGCAGAGCTGCATGACCAGTTCCGGAACCCAGCGAATATTTCGCGCCCCAGGCGCGCCTTTTTCAATAAAGTCAGATAATTGATTGACTTTGTGCTCGCTTTCACTCGCGCTGATACGCTGGGTTCCGGATCAGCATGCAGCAACGCTGCACTCGTCCGGAATGACAGGCTGAGGGATTGTCGGCAGCCTGCCCCGCTGCAGGAATACGGCAGGCCTTTTTAAGCTCACCCAACCCCAATTGCTTGGTCATGCCGGACGCGGCGCAGCGGAGAGCCGGACCCGGGGAGCCGAGGGCCGGTCGACGGGTCCGCGATACGGCGGCACGGACCTTTGGCACTCCTGTCCCGTCGTGCGCCTTTTGAGGTTGGAAAGACGTTGGAGAGGAACGCAAGCTTGGCAAGGTCTCCCCTGCCACCTACATCAAGCCTACCCCGCCCCTACCGGACCCAGCCATGCCCTTCGACCTTTCCACCTATCTCACCCGCATCGGCCTTCAAACCTGCACACCGAACCTCGCCGGTCTGAAGGCCCTCCAGGCGGCGCAGATCAGCGCCATCCCCTTCGAGAACGTGCTGCCATTTCTGGGACAAGTTCCGGAGCTCGATCCGGAAAGCCGCTGGCAGAAACTCGTTTTGGAGCGTTGCGGTGGCTATTGCTTCGAGCTGAATTCCCTGCTGGGTGAGGCTCTCGACGCCCTCGGGTTCCATGCAAGGCAGGTTCTTGCCCGCGTGCGGCAGGGTGCGGCGGAAGGCGGCGCCCGTTCACATCTCGCCTTTGTCGTCACGCTCGACGGTTCCGAGTGGCTGGTCGATGCCGGCTTCGGCGGACAGGCGCCGGCAGAACCGGTCCGGATATCCGAAGACGCCCAGCCGATCCGCGATCAGACCTACCGGATCCGCTTTGAAGAGACCTCCGGCGAACATGTGCTGGAACGACTGACCGACGAGGGCTGGTTTCCGCTTTACGGTTTTGACCGGGTCGACGTTCGGTCCGCCGACATTGAAGGCGCCAATTTTCTCTGCGCGGCTTCGCCGAAAATGCCCTTTGCCAACAGCATCAAGTTCTATCGTCTGACGGAGGACGGTTTTTTCAGTTTTCTGGACGGCCGGGCCAGGCTTGTGGGCAAGAGCGAAAACCGGGAGTGGCAGATCCGGGAGGCCGGGGAACTCAGCCGGTTCCTGCAACAGGATCTCGGTCTCGGCTATGACGAGGAAACTATTTTCAAGATTGCCAGCCGCCTGGAAGGGCGCGCACAGTCCAATTCGTGAACCCGGCACGGCGGCTATCCAGCGACAGGTCTAGCCGTAGAAGCCTTCCCTCAGATTGACGCCGTGTTCCAGCCAGCCTTTCAGGGCGCAGAGCATCTGCGTCCAGCCTTCGCAATTGCCATAAGACGCCTTGAGGGCACCTGGCGTGTCACGCCAGCCCTCCTCGCTGATCGTGACCAATGTGCGGCCGTCCTCAAGCGGCTCAAACGTCATGGTGACAATTGTGTCGTAACCGACCGGCTCCGGCAGCTTGCCGGTGGAACTGACCTCGCCTTCCTCTTGTGCGGCCCAGCGGAAGACAAGCAGACGGTCTTTTTCAACCTTGTCCACCTTGACCGGGAACCGTCCGGGAAATTCGCCAAAGGCCCAATGGACGGTGACGCCAGGTTCAAGCCGTCCGTCCGCGCCGCCAGTCGTAAAGTAGGCGGAGAGCCGATCCGGGTTGACGACGGCTTCGAACACGTCAGACACCGGCTTTGCGATCCTGCCTGCAATCCTGAAGGATGGTTTCATCTCCTCCCGCCTCCCTTTCCCATGGTTTGCTCTGCATGCTCGACAAGGTTCCTCAGATGCATGGCCCAGCCCCCGCGATGCGCATGCATCAGCGGCACCTGTCGCTCAGCTGCCGCATGCTGCCAGCCTTCATGACGCAGCTCGATCCGGCTGCCCGTTGCGTCTCCGGACAAGCTGAAAGACACCCGTGTGTCGAAGTCCCAGTCATCATCGCGCCAACTGAGACGCAGACGGGACGGCGCTTCGATGGCAAGCACCTGGCCGCGTGTGTGGTGTTCGCCTTCGGCATCCCGCCAGGGTTCGTGAAAAGCGCCCCCCGAATGGGGTTCCAACAACACCCCTTCGCCCCACCAGAGGCTCGGCGTGAGCAGCGTTGCCCATAGCCCGTCAACCGGGCTTCGGCAGGCCTGTTCCAGTTCAATGACAAGTTCGCCCATAACTGCTTCCTTGTTTCAGGAGATTTAATGTTATAAAAATATAACATGTCAAGCACAGACGATTCGGACAGAATTTTCAAGGCACTGGCGGACAGCCGCCGGCGACGGTTGCTGGATCTTTTGAAAGACGCACCGCAAACCACCGGAACGCTTTGCGCGGCTTTCCCGGAACTGGACCGCTGTACGGTGATGCAGCACATGAAAGTGCTGGAGGCAGCAGACCTGATCATTGTCCAGCGCAAGGGGCGTGAACGCTGGAATCATCTCAACGCGCTGCCGATCAAGAAAATTTATGATCGCTGGATCGGAGATTACGCGGAAAATGCCGTCAATTTGCTGACCCGGCTCAAAACCGATCTCGAAACGCCGCCGAATTGAAACCAAACGCTTTTCTTGCGCAGATCGGCGCGGCTTTCTGCCCCGCCCACCTAGACGCGACACGGTGGAGCGCGTATACGACACCCGCGTCAGAGGCGCCGGATCGGCGCCATCCAAACCAATCAGATCAAAAGGCACTTCGCCATGATGCACGGTCTCTCCCGACCGAAAAACCAGATCCGCTGGCTGCTGCTGGAAGGCATTTCGCCGACCGCGCACGCGGTTCTTGAAAAGAACGGCTACACCAATGTGGAGGTCCTGTCCGGCGCGCTGGAAAAGGACGCGCTGATCGAGAAACTCCAGGGTGTCCAGATGCTCGGCATCCGCTCACGCACCCAGGTAACCGAAGAGGTTCTGGAAGCGGCCAAGAGCCTTGTTGCCGTCGGCTGTTTTTCCGTCGGCACCAACCAGGTCGACCTGACCGGCACGCTGACACGCGGCATCCCGGTCTTCAACGCACCGTTCTCCAACACCCGTTCTGTCGCGGAACTGACGATTGCCGAAATCGTCATGCTGATGCGCGGTGTTTTCCCGAAATCCTCCGCCGCCCATGAAGGCCGCTGGCTGAAGACCGCAACCGGCTCGCATGAAGTCCGCGGCAAGACACTCGGCATCATCGGTTACGGCAATATCGGCACGCAGCTCTCCAACCTTGCCGAGGCCATGGGGCTGCGGGTGATCTATTTCGATCTGGTCGACAAGCTGCAGCACGGCAATGTCGCGCCGGCCGAAAGCCTCGACGCGCTCCTGGAAGCGTCCGACGTTGTCTCCCTGCACGTTCCGGACACGCCGGAAACGCGCAACATGTTCGGTGCCGATCAGATCGCCAAGATGAAAAAGGGCGCCTTCCTGATCAACAACGCCCGCGGCAAGGTGATCGACATCGATGCCCTGGCCGCAGCGCTGACATCCGGTCATCTGGCAGGGGCCGCCATTGACGTGTTCCCGGTCGAACCGAAATCCAACAAGGACGAGTTCATTTCGCCGCTGCGCGGCCTCGACAACGTCATCCTGACCCCGCATGTCGGCGGTTCAACGGAAGAGGCCCAGGCGCGGATCGGCGAGGAAGTCTCAAAGCGTCTCGTGGAATATTCCGATGTCGGCTCGACCATCGGCGCGGTGTCTTTCCCGCAGGTCCAGCTGCCCAAGGGCATCGACGCGACGCGCTTTATCCAGGTGCACCACAACGCACCGGGCGCCATGCGCACGCTGAACGATCTCTTCACACGGCACAACCTCAACATCTTCGCCCAGTACATGCAGTCCCATTCCGACATCGGCTATGTGGTGCTGGATGTCGACAGCCCCGTAGAGGACCCGGTAAAGATCCTGGAAGAGATCCGCCAGCTGCCGAACACCATTCGCGCGCGGTTGCTCAACCGGGTGTAACCACCGTCTTCAGAACGAACCAAGGCCCCGGTCACCGACCGGGGCTTTTCTGTTTGACGCCATCCCGTCAGCGCATCACTTCGGACAAGTGCACCAAGACTGCAGAGGCGGACGGCCCCCTCAGACAACTGCCAGCTTGTCCACCCGGCGCGCGTCTGCAGCCGTGCCCGTGTTGACCGTGGTTCCGGGCTCCAGCAGCACGACCTCGCAAGTCTCCGTCAGGGCGACGGGGCAATGTTCGATGCCGTGGGGAACGACGATGAACTCGCCCTCCTCCAGGATTTCCTCACGGTCGCGGAATTTCATCAGGAGCCGTCCTCGGTGGACCAGAAAGAGCTCGTCCTCGGTTTCATGAAAATGCCAGGTGAAAGCGCCGGAAAACTTGGCGAGCTTGATCTGCATGTTGTTGATCTGCCCAGCGATACGCGGCGACCAGGTGTCTTCAAACGAACCGAAGGCCCGGTCCAGGCTCTTCTTGCCGAAGGGCGACAGATGCCCGTTCAGGTCCGCGACATCGCGGACGATGGCCGCAAGCTGGGTGGCGAGCGTCTTGTCCTCCGCCGGATAGGCGCCATCGAGCGCCGCCGTGCCGATTGTGAAACCGGCCGCACCAGCGTTCTGCACGGCTGCGATGCGCGCCCGGTCGGCGATGGACCCGGCGACAATCACCGGCTTGCCGGCGGCTTCGCAGACGGCGGCAATCATCGCCGGAATGTCCGGCAGCGGCGACCGGTAGGCCAGAAGGTCGAGACCATGCACCCCGTCATGGGCAACAAGCGCGCGCGCACTTGCTGCAATTTCTTCGATGCTGCCTTCCAGAACGCTCGGATGCCCGGTGATCTGCCCCGGAAACGGGAAATATTCGATCTCCGTGCCCTTCAGGATCGGCAGAACGTCCGCGACACGCGTTCCGCCCAGCAGGACGTCAACCCCGATATCGACGGCAGCGCGCGCGGAAGCGGTCTCGCTGTCCCGGTCCAGGCTGACCACTTCCAGGTAGGACGTCGCCCCCTTTGCCTTGATCCGGGCATTGAGCGCTTTCAGGTCTTCAACCGGCAGGCCGATATCCTTGAAGCCGATATGACGCACGCCAAGTTCAAGCGCCGTTTCCAGATGGTTGGCAGCCTCCGGCACGGTGCGGTCGTCCCGGGTGAGCATGAAAATGAAACGCAGGCCCATCAGGCTGCCTCCTCGCTGGTTCGGCGCATCGCGGCAAGGCGATGCGCATAGGCAATGGCGGTGGACAGGCTGGCGGCATCGGCCACCCCCTGCCCGGCAATGTCGAACGCGGTGCCATGATCGGGCGATGTGCGCACGAAGGGCAAGCCGAGAGTGATGTTGACGCCAGTTTCCACACCCAGATATTTCACCGGGATCAGCCCCTGATCGTGATACTGGGCAACCACCACATCGAATTTGCCGCGCCGGGCCGCCATGAACACCGTATCTCCCGGCCAGGGACCGGTCACATCGATGCCCTCAGCGCGCGCAGCGTCTATGGCGGGCGAAATGATATCGATCTCCTCCCGCCCGAACAGCCCGCCTTCGCCGGCATGCGGATTGAGCCCGGCAACGGCAATGCGCGGCGCCGCGATACCCAGATCCAGGCAGGCCGACTGGGCCAGGCGGATGGCATTCATCTGCGCTGAAAAATCGGCGCTTTTGATGGCATCGTGCAGGGACTGGTGGATGGTGACCAGCACGGTCCGGATCTCGTCATTGGCGAGCATCATGGCCACCCGGTCCACGCCGGCACATTCGGCGAGGATCTCCGTATGACCGGGATACGTGTACCCAGCTGCCGACAGCGCTTCCTTGTTGATCGGCGCCGTCACGATTCCGGAGGCGCACCCCGTCTTTGCCAGGTCGATCGCGCCGATAACCGCCTCGAACGCGGCCCGCCCGCCGGCCGCGGACACCTTGCCGAAGGGAACACATTCTGCGTCCTGCGAGATTGGCAAAACGTTGATCACACCGGGCTCCGGCCTCCCCTCTTCAATTGAGGTGATTTTTCGGATTTCCAGATCGGCACCGACAAGCTGCACGGCGCGTTTCATGACCGAAGGACTTCCGGCCACAACACAGTCAGGAGCCTTACCGGCGACAAAGGCTTTGGCGACAATTTCAGGGCCGATGCCGGCCGGATCGCCCATGGTGATGACAAGTGGGGGCTGGATCACGAGTTGCGTTCCTTGCTTCGGGTGAGACATTCAACAGCGTGCCGGAACGTGTCCGGCCCGCCAAACCCGCCCGCCTTCAAGCCAAGGACAAGCGGTCGCCCTTTATATGTTGCCTGCGCCGACGGGAAACCGGGTTCGAATTCGCCCAAAAGCGCAAAGCGCTCGATGCCGGAGGCCTCCAGAAGGGCTGTCATCGTATCGCCGCCCGTTGCCAGAAGCGCGCCATAGCGGCCGGACTGAAGCTCGGCCAGGGCATCGCCCGTCAAGGCCGCCAGCGTCTCGAGCGGATCGCCCCGGTGCAACGGCGCGCTCAGGACGGTAACGCCTGGAAACCCGAAGAGCCTTGCCGTCTGATCTGTGCTCACCGGATTGGCGCTGCCAACCACAACAAGAACATCACCGGACGTCTCTGGACAAGTTTCCGGGCCTTCCCCTCCCCCAACCAGCTGCGACAAGGCGATGGCCAGTCCAGGCGAACCGACCCAGAGCACCGTTTCCCGCTCGTCAATCTCCGCCACGCGGGCGGTCAGCTCCTGCTGGGTGTCCGCATCCAGAATGGTGACGTCCTGGATCGTATCAGGCACCAGCTCCGCCAGCTCCGAGCTTCTGACCGGATGAACCGGGTCATTGGCATAGGGGCTTTCGGCCACCGGGACACCCTCCACCAGCTGCACGCCGTCCCGCGTCACCCGCCCTGCTGCGGGAAAAGCCGGCGCCAGGACCAGACGCTGGCGGCAGCTGGCGGCAAAGGCGGCGCTGATTTCAGCACGCACATGGCCGCGCAGCGTGGAATCGACCGTCTTTACCAGGAATCGGCAGCTATCTAGGGAGCGAGCGAACCTCGCGGCCCGGGCCATCGCCTCTGCGACCGGCAGGGAGCGTGTTGCCATGTCGATGGCGATCACCTCCGCCTGTGATTGTGGCTGCGTCTGCGGCACGTGGCCCAGGCCGACACTGGCCCGAAAGCCGCGTGCAACAAAGGGGGCGGCACCATCTGCGGCGCTTGTCAGATCATCGGCCAGAATGCCGAAAAGGGGTGGGCTCGTTGAAGTCATACTGGTAACGTCTGCGAAAGTGTCTTGCAGGACAAGCAATGATTTGGCACCAGAATATGTGACAATAAATCACCAATGAAACGCTCTGACCTCCCCTATCTCGACGATCTGCGCGCCTTTGATGCAACCGCACGCACCGGTTCCGTCCGATCCGCTGCCGAAGAGCTCTCCCTCACGCATGCCGCCGTCAGCCGCCGCGTCTCAAGGCTGTCGGAGGCCGTCGGCGCCCCGCTTCTGGAGCGGGACGGCCGCGGTATCCGGCTGACGGGGGCGGGCGAGGCCCTCAGCGATGCCTGCCGGCGCAGCTTCGATGATCTCACCCGCACGATTGCCACAATCCGGGAGGCACAGCAGGAGGGACCCGGCGCCGTCCTGCTCTCCTGCGAACGATCCGTTGCCATGCGCTGGCTGATCCCGCGCCTTGCCGCCTTCGAGGCGGCCCATCCCGATATCGCCATCCATCTGTCGGTTGGTGGCGGCGCCATGGATCCACGCCGCGACGCCGGCATCCTCGCCCTCCGCCGACTGGATTTCCCGCTCGACCCAGCCTGGACCGTCCGCCCGCTCTTTCCCGAACGGGTCGGCCCGGTGATGACCGCCGCAATGCACGCCCGCTTCACCGCCGGCGACTACACCGCGCTCATCTCGAAAACCCGCCCCGACTCCTGGGACACCTGGCTCGCCGCCCACCCGGACGCCCCACGCCCGAAAGACCGCCGCGAACTGGACCATCACTTCCTCAACGCCGAAGCCGCCTCAAGCGGGCTCGGGGTTGGGTTGTTGCCGGAAGTGGTAGCTCTGGATGATATCGGTCGGGAGCGGCTGGTGGCGCCGTTTGGATTCAGCGCGGATGGGTCGCGGTATGGGCTTATCCATCGGGGGGCGCTAAGTGCGCAGGCGAAGGTGCTGGTGGGGTGGTTGGAGGGGATTGCTGGGGAGCTAGGATGGGTCTTGGTGTAAAAAGTAGATGCCGGGTCCTATCAGTATGTAAGAGAAATTTTCGGTAGCATTGACGCGTTCGGGTGTATGCCGAGATCGATTTATTTGGCACAGTGAGCAGTGAAGTAATTGGCTTCTTACCGGCATAGCCGCAAACCGAGTGCTTGATTTCAGCTTTGTGTCGCCAAATCAGAATTCGCCTTGCCCCTTACCCCGATTGCAATCCCAAAAAACAACATTCAATAGATCAGAACAAATGGCAGATACTCGGACAAAATGTACTTCTTTTCCGGCTTCGCTAATGACCTCTTTTTCACAGAAAAACTTTGCTGTCGCTGAAAAAAATGCCCTAATTAAGCTATGAGCAGATTTTTGACAAAACTCCTGCCAATTGATCAACCGCTAGAAGATCAAGATTTTTATGCCACTTTTTCGGGTGATAATTACCTGTTACGAATAATCTATCATCCGGCTGGCCATACCGAGATCTGAAATGTCGTGCCCAACCGGATGGATTTCGCATTAAAGATCGGCTGGAAATTACCAGAATTACTTCAGAGTTTTCTTTCCAGAGAAGGCGCAGAAAAAACTCGAATCGTTCCCTTTCAAATTCCGGTTTGTTTTGATCGTAAAATGTTGAAAAGTGTATAAATACTACACTCGGGACACTCGGAACAAATAAATCCTTAGCAAAATCACTAATGTGTTGCTTAACCAATTCTCCAGAGCGACCCCCTGAAAGCGTATTATCAAACAAAGCAATACGAGTATTTGGAAACTTGGTCGACAGCAAAGACCTTAGACGCTCAACGGAAGTTGAGCGATTACCTTTCCTTTGATTGTACGTTGCACCATCCACAATGACGGCACTCACGCGCGCGCAGTCGACAGCATTGACTTCTGACACTGTCGAGAACAAAATTACTACGGCAGTCGAAAGTAAAAACGCGGAAAACTGATACAAGTTTTTACACAAATGCATGGACATGAGGTAAATTTGGCATGAGTGAGGAAACGAATCAAGTACCAAGACAAGGAGATTTAGATATAGGCGCAATGCGCCGTCTATGCACTTATTGCATAGCAATTGGCGTTCAAATAGATGATAAATTAGTCGATAGATTGTATAGACTAGATAACTCACATGGAAGCGAAGAAAATCAAGCGGAAGCCACAAAAATTTTGAAAGAAATTACTGCTGCAACTAAACCAATAACGATTCTTACTGTGCCATCTTTTACGCCAGAAGATGTAAAGCGATACAAGAACTCTATACTAAATATTGCAATATGGGCGCTCGGTGGCCTTGCCTTCACTACAGCAATTTGCATAGTTTTTCGCACGAGTATCTTGTCAGATCCTGACTGCCAAGCTTCTTACTGGTGCTATCCTACGTGGAGTATCGCAATCATATTGTTTGGCACTGCCTTGGGTGTGATTGGAGCCGCATGCGCGGAGCTTTTCGCAGCATCGGCGTATTCAACTTCTGATGTGGCAGCACATTTCGATGAGTATCAGGGAAAATCGAGAATTATCTTGGGTTCAATTTTGGGATGGGTTGTTACACTTACGATTTCACGAAGTTATCTTGACGTTGTTTTCAACTTTCAATCTACAGAAGATCAAAGCGCCTTAGAGATCAGTCACTATGCAATGATATTGTTGCCGTTTTTGATGGGCTACAGTAGTGGATTGGTGTCAACCTTGCTCCGAAACCTAATTTCGGCAGCTCAGGCGATGTTCGGCGCGTCGTCATCACGCGGGTAACGTTAAGTAAAACACTGCTGCATTTTGTACGCGACACCCGTCAATTTGGCCGCCGACCAATAGTTTGCCACTCAATGCAAGAGTTTAGACCTGCGCGCGGTAAAACCAACGCGACAAGGTCAGACGTATATTCGCATACGCAAGCTGAATACCGAAGGGCTCATAGTCCCAAAACTCCCCCTCACCGCCCCGCCGACGCCAACCGGATATGGCTCTGCGTTTCCGCCACTTCCGGCAGGGCCCTGATCTCGTCCAGCGTCCTGTCCAGCAGTTTCAGCGAGCGCATCCGCAGCTCCGCGACCAGGTCGAACGCGCCGCTGAGCGTGTGGATGTCGGTGATCGCCTCGATGCGGCGGAGCGCGGCCTGGGTGGCGCGGCAGTCGTCGGCGGTGAGGCGGATCAGGGGGAAGGCGCTGATCTGGTGGTCCTCGTCCGAAGGGCCGAGCTCCACCTGTCAGCGGTGAACCAATTTCTGAGGCTACATCCGGTCGACCCGGCTCTGGACGGAACCGCGCGAGACGCCCAGCTTTTCCGCAAGATCGGTTACGGACATATGGGCATCTCTTGTCAGCAGAGGAAGCAGACAGCCGTCGTGACGGCCCTCGAGCCGCCCCTGCCCACTGAAGCAGGAATGCAGAGACAGCACGCTTGGCCCCTCACAAGACCGGCATCCCTTAGAGAAAGTCATCCCGTCTTGGCGTGAAGCAGTCGACCAGGCGGCCGGGTTCCAGGCAGACACAGCCATGTGTCAGCCCGGAGGGAATGACGAAGCTGTCCCCGGCCGAGACCTCCCGCTGTTCGTCTCCGAGGAAAAACCTGAACCGGCCGCTTTCGACAAAGGTCGACTGCACATGCGGATGATTGTGGAGCGCGCCTTCGGCGCCTGCATGGTCGAAGCAGAAGGCCACCATCATCAGGTCCGGATGATCGGCCAGAACCTGGCGGGTGACCCCGTCCCCTGTTTTCACGACTTGAAACTCGGTCACTGTCGGTTTCCTTCCCTTTCGCGATCAGCTGAAAAACAGGCCGCCATTGATGTCGACATTGGCGCCGGTCACGAAGGACGCGGCGTCCGTTGCCAGAAAGGCAACGAGATTGGCGACATCCTCAGGCGTGCCCTGTCGCTTCAAGGGCGTCGCTGCCTCCACGGTCCTGCGCACCTCCGGTTTGGTGAAGATATTGTGGAAGTCGGTGTCGATCATGCCGGGACAGAGCGCATTGACCCGGATATCCGGTCCGAGCTCCTTGGCAAGCCCGCGGGTCAGCGTCATGACGGCGCCCTTGGACGCCGCATAGGCCACAGCGCCGCCGCCGCCGCCATCGCGCCCGGCCTGACTGGCAATGTTGACGATTGCCCCCGACGTCATGTGGGGAAGGCACGCCTTGATCATCAAAAACGTGCTGGTCAGGTTGAGATCCATCACGGCCCGCCAATGCTCCAGCGACATGTCGGCAATGGTCTTGCGGGCAATCAGACCGCCGGCATTGTTCACAAGCACATCAAGCCCGCCGAATTCGGCAACGGTTCTGTCGACCAGTGCCTGAACGCCGGATTCACTGTTCAGGTCGCCTTGAAGTGCGAAGGCCCTGCCGCCCGCCGCTGCAATCGCGGCAACGGTCTCCTCTGCGCCCGCGCTGCTGGAGAAATAGTTGATGGCGACAGCTGCGCCTTCTTCGGCAAGTTTCAAGGCGCAGGCCCGGCCGATATCCCGGCCGCCTCCCGTGACGATGGCGGTTTTTCCCTCAAGTTTCATGACTTTGTCCCTGAACTGGTGTGATGTCGCCGGGAATCCCGGCAGCGAGTGGTGTTTCGCCCATCTTCGCGGCCAGCGGGCCGCGGCTTGAAACCTTTCCTTTTCCATCCGGCCGTTCACTCGAACAGCGAGGGCAGGAACATGGAGAAGGCGGGCACGTAGGTGATCAGCATCAGCGCTACGAACAGCGCCAGATAGAAAGGCCAGATGGATTTGAGCGCTTGCTCGATCTTTATCTTGCCGACCGCACAGCCGACGAAGAGGCAGGTACCGACCGGCGGAGTGCACAGGCCGAGACCGAGATTGACCAGCAGCATGATGCCGAACTGGACCGGGTCCATGCCGAGTTCTCTGGCGATCGGCAGGAAGATCGGCGTACAGATCAGGATCAGCGCCGCCATGTCCATGATCATGCCGAGCATCAGCAGCATGAGGTTGATCATCAGCAGAATGACGATTTTCTCCTCGGAGATCCCGAGCAGGAATTCACTGAGCTTTGCCGGCACCTGATAGA
Source organism: Roseibium sp. (assembly GCF_965233565.1). Taxonomy (GTDB): domain Bacteria; phylum Pseudomonadota; class Alphaproteobacteria; order Rhizobiales; family Stappiaceae; genus Roseibium. Next base: position 1,203,859 of record NZ_OZ247494.1, read on the forward strand.
GCGCCAGCAGATAGGCAAAGGAACTGGCAAAGCCGATCAGGATCATGACCATGGCGGTCGTTCTGAGCGCCGACGTCACCGACACCACGAAACTGTCCCAGTCGAGGCTCCGATAGGCAAAGGCTGTCAGCAGAAGCGCGTAGATCGCGCCAAAGGCACCGGATTCGGTGACGGTAAACACGCCCGACAACACACCACCGACAATGATGACCGCGGTGATCAGCCCGGGAATGGCAGCAATCGCCGTCTGCCCCACCACGCGCCAGCCCGGAAAGGGTTCGGACCCGTAATTGTGTTTCAGAGCCACGGCATAGGCAGCGATGGCCAGACAGACGCACATCAGGATGCCGGGAATGACGCCGGCCAGGAACAGCTTGGAAATGGATATCCCGCCACCGGCCGCGACCACGAAAATGATCATGTTGTGGCTCGGCGGGATGACGATCCCGGCAATCGAGGAGGTTACGGTGACATTGACCGCGTAGTCGGGTTTGTAGCCCTTGCCCTTCATCACCGGAATGAGCAGTGAGCCAAGAGCGGAAATGTCGGCAATCGCCGATCCGGAAATGCCGCCGAACAGCATGCTGGAAAAGATATTCACCGAAGCCAGGCCACCGCGGACATGCCCGACCAGCGCCGAAGCAAGCTTCACCAGCCGAGCGGCAATGCCGCCATGCAGCATCAGTTCACCGGCAAAGACGAAAAACGGGATCGCCAGCAACGAAAAGGACGCAACGCCCGAGATGGACCGCTGAAACGTCATCAGCAGTGGAAAGCCTTCGTACCAGAACGCCGCTGCGGCCGAGATGCCCATTGCAAAGGCGACGGGAACGCCCAGAAGCACACTGATACCGAATACGCCAAGCAGGATTGCGAGACCCATTTTAGATTACCTTCCTGTCTTCGTAGATCTCGCCGCGCAGCAGGTAATGCCCCCTTAAAAGGACCCGCGCTCCGGCAAACACAATCATCAGCCCGCCGCACAAGACGGCCGAGAGAGTTCTGAAACTTTCAGGAATGTTCAGCATCGGCAGCCGCGTGGACCAGCCGAATTCAAAGAGCTCAAGACACGCGGACAACATGACGGCGCCGAACAGCGCCAGGCACAGGTCGGTCAGGAGCAGAAGCCCCTGCCGCAGGCGCGCGGGCAACGCATCCCGCAGCAGGGTAACACCCAGATGAGACTGCTCATGGACGCCGATGGCAGCCCCGAGAAAGGTGATGTAGCAAATCAGCAACAGAGCAAGTTGCTCGACCCAGGTCGGGGTCTGGTTCAGGACATAGCGTCCGAAAACCAGCCAGCCGAAGGTCGCGACCAGAACGACCAGGGCAACCGAACCAACCAGAACGCAGAGGCGCTTCAGGCGATCAAGCCATATTTCGAGCTGATGCCAGACGTTCACATGATGCGGCATTTTTGCGGCTCCAGAACCTGCAGGGCCGCGCCGGAGGAGTTGGCGCAGCCCCGGGGTAACGCTGTTTACTGCGCGTTTCTGAACAGGTCGACCAGGCCGACCAGGTTCGGGTTCTGCTCAAGGAAGGCATCATAGACCGGAGCCATGGCTGCCTGGAACGCAGCCTTGTCCTCAACCGTGTTCACGGCAACACCACCTTCCTCGACCTTGGCCATGCTCGCCGCTTCGCGGTCCTGCCAGAGCTTGCGCTGCAATTCCGTGCTGTTGCGGCCTGCCTCCCGGACAATGTCCTGCTGCTCCGCCGTCAAGGCATCGAAGGTCTTTTTGCTCATGCAAAGGCATTCGGGAATGATGAGGTGCTCTGTCAGGGAATAGAACTTGGCAACCTCGAAGTGATTGGTGGATTCATAAGACGGCGGATTGTTTTCCGCCCCGTCCACGACGCCCGTCTTGATGGCCTGATAGACTTCAGCAAAAGCCATCGGTGTTGCATTGCCGCCCATGCTGTCCACCATGCCAACAAACAGGTCGTTGTTCATGACGCGGATCTTCATGCCCGCCAGGTCTTCCGGCTCCTGAATGGATTTCATCGAGGTGTAGAAGGACCGGGCACCGGCGTCGTAATAGCCAAGCGCGACGATGCCCTTCGCTTCCAGTCCCTTGCTCAGGGCCGCCCCGGCCTCGCCGTCCATGAGTTCATACATCTGCGGCACGCTTTTGAAGATGAACGGCAACGAGACAACATTGGTTTCGGGAACCACCTGCCCCATCGGCCCGAGGCTGAACACGCCGAAGTCCACGACACCGAGCCGGACCTGCTCAATGGCATCCGGCTGGGATCCGAGCACGCCGCCATGAAAGACCTTGCCGGTGATCTCGCCATTGGTCTTTTCACTGACCTCCTTCACAAAGGCTTCCATGCCGTGAGAGACGGGATAGTCCTCCACATGAATGTTCCAGCCGCGCAGCTCCTTCGCCTCGGCAGACAGACCCGCCGCGGATGCCGCGATTGCGGCAACAAAGGCGACGCCCAGCTTCAATGATTTCATACCGGTCATGAGTTCCTCCCTGTTTGACCAGGCTAGACGATACGTACTTTACAAATTTTTACAAGTTGAAAAATGAAGTGAACAAATTCTTTTTGAAGAACGACACTAAGTATCTGTTTTAAATAATGTTTCCCATATCTTCAGTTTATGGTGATAGGTGTTTCGGCTTGTAAATCAGCTCTTTTTAATCGATTTATTTTTCCGGACAGTTCGATATTTCAGTCCCGATTGCGTCTCCCAGGCTGTCCGCCCAGGCGTGTTCCAATCAGCCGGAACTGAGCCATGGCGAGAGCAATCCTCTCTGGTGCCGGGATCGAAACTGCAGCATTTAAAATCGTATAACTTATTAGAATATATTGATTATTAAGATCATGAAGTTTCTCTTCAGCTCTCGATTGTCACGACCTTCCAATTGGAACAGGTCCACCGTCACTTGTAGAGCGAAACAGAACCAACAACCCGCAACTCACAAAAATTACAACTTATTGACAAGTTGGCGATCTAAGAGTAGTCGTTTCAAACGACGACACACCCCTGGAATACACAGATGATGGACCCTGCCGATGTCAGACCTTGAAGAAGGGGCTTTTGACAAGCTCATGAGTGTCAGCACCGCGACGCTCACCACGGTTTTGTTCAAAAGAGGATTGAAAAACATCTACTTGCAAGGGGTTTCCAGACTGCGCCCGGGACCGAACATGGTCGGGCCCGCCTATACTCTGAGATACATTCCCGCACGCGAAGACCTGGATCATCTTGCCTCTTTCGCGGATCGTAACAATGCCCAGCGCAAGGGAGTGGAGGAATGCCCGTCTGGCGCCGTATTCATGATCGACTCGCGGATGGATGCATCGGCCGCATCCGCCGGCTGCATTCTCGCCACACGGCTTCAGGCGAGAGGGTGCCGCGGCATCGTCACGGACGGCGGCTTCAGGGACACGCCCGACATTGCGGAACTCGACATGCCCGCCTTCCATTCCCGTCCGAGTGCACCGACCAACCTGACGAAACACCACGCAGTCGCCGTGAATGATCCCATTGCCTGTGGCGGGGTCTCGGTCTTTCCCGGCGACATCATTGTTGGAGACAATGAAGGTGTTGTGTGCATCCCACGCCATATGGCAAACGAAGTTGCAAATGAAGCTGCAGAGATGACTGTCTTCGAAGACTTCGTGCTAGACATGGTCAAACAGGGGGCTTCTACATTTGGGCTCTACCCTCCGACAGATCCTTCAACCAAGGACAGGTTCAACACGTGGCGTCTGGCAAAAGGAAAATAGAGAAAAAAGCGGCAAGTGACGGTTCCATGCGCGACCGGTCGCTGTCCGACCGCGCCTATGAGAATATCCTTGCCAAGATCATGGACGGCGACGTGCCGGTCGGTGCAAAACTGCCGTCCGAACAGGTTTTGTGCACCGAATTCGGCATGTCCAGACCAGTGCTTCGCCAGGCCCTGAAACAGTTGCGCGAAGATGACGTCATCGTTTCCCGGCAGGGCTCCGGTTCCTTCGTCAAGCGGCGCCCCGAAGGCGCGGTCCGTGACTTCGCGCCGGTCGGCTCGATCGCCGACATTCAAAGAACCTTCGAGTTTCGGGCCGCTATCGAAGGGGAAGCCGCCTTTTTTGCCGCGCAGCGCCGGACTGACACAGACCTTGCCGACATGCGCGGCACTCTGGACGAACTTGACCGATGTATCCGGGAAAGCGAGTTGGGTGTCGCTGCAGACGAGGCCTTTCATGTTGCGGTGTGCAATGCCGCCGACAACAAGTATTTCGCAGCCGCCCGGTCCTCCATGCAATCGAACATCCTGACCGGCATGAACCTCACCCGCAATCTGTCGCTCACCAAACCGCAGACGCGCATGAAACTGGTTCAATCGGAACATTACGACATCTACGATGCGATCAAGGCGTCCGATCCCGAAGCCGCCCGGCAGGCGATGCGCGATCACGTCGAAAATGCCAGGAAACGCATTTTCGAAGGCTGATCTTTCCAGGGAACTGCCCCCTCACCGCCCCGCCGACGCCAACCGGATATGGCTCTGCGTCTCCGCCACTTCCGGCAGGGCCCGGATCTCGTCCAGCGTCCTGTCCAGCAGTTTCAGCGAGCGCACCCGCAGCTCCGCGACCAGGTCGAACGCGCCGCTGAGCGTGTGGATGTCGGTGATCGCCTCGATGCGGCGGAGCGCGGCCTGGGTGGCGCGGCCGTCGTCGGCGGTGAGGCGGATCAGGGTGAAGGCGCTGATCTGGTGGTCCTCGTCCGAAGGGCCGAGCTCGACCGTGAAGCGGTGGATCACCTTCTGGTGCTGGAGCCGGTCGATCCGGTTCTGCACCGTGCCGCGCGACACACCAAGCTTTTCAGCCAGATCCGTCGCAGACATGCGGGCATCGCGCGTCAGAAGGTGAAGCAGGCGGTGGTCGAGATCGTCCATGTGGTTTCCTGAAAGCCGGGTTTATGGGCCGCACCAAGCCTGACAAAATGTCAGAAAACTAGCTTTTTGAAAAGTTTTTTGCCGTTTTGTTTGGCACCAAATCAGCTCCTAATAGGCCCAACGGGCGTTTTTCGACCCGTGCTTCGGCGCGGGTGGAAAAAACGCCGTCAGGGGAACAATCGGGCAAGGGCAGCTCCGAAGAAGGGCGCCTTTCGCCAGGGAGCAGAGACATGAAAAAAATCGCGGTACTGGGTCTGGGCAAAGTGGGAGCGCTGGCCGCGCGGCTATTACATGACAGCGGCTTTGAGGTCATCGCCTATGACCAGCACGCCCCGCGCGAGGAGATGCCGTTTGACATTCGCTCGGCAGACCTGAAGGCCTATGACAGCCTGGAAAAGATCGTCGCGGATGTCGACGCCATCCTTTCCTGCCTGCCCTATCAGCTCAATGTCGGTGTTGCGACCGCCGCCCATGCCGCCGGCATTCACTATTTCGATCTGACCGAGGACGTGCCGACCACCAAGGCGATCATAGAGATGAGCGAAACCGCCAAGGGCCTGATGGCGCCGCAATGCGGTCTTGCGCCGGGCTTTGTCGGCATTGTCGGCGCCAAGCAGATCGGCGACTTTGATGAATGCCGCTCCTGCCGCATGCGTGTCGGCGCGCTGCCGCAGAACCCGACCGGGCTGATGGGCTATGCCTTCAACTGGTCACCGGACGGGGTCGTCAACGAATATCTCAATGATTGCGAGGTGATCGAGGATGGCGTGCGCAAATGGGTCTCGCCGATGGAATGGCTGGAGACCATCTATATCGACGGCATGAAGCTGGAAGCCTTCACCACCTCCGGCGGCCTCGGCACCATGTGCGAGACCTATCTCGGCAAGGTCGCCAATATCGACTACAAGACCATGCGTTACCCGGGCCATGCGGAGCTGATGAATTTCTTCTTCCACGAACTCCTGATGCGCGAGCGGCGCCAGGAGGCCGGCGAGATCCTGGTCCATGCCAAACCGCCGACCGACAACGATGTTGTTTATGTGCATGTGGCGTCCGAAGGCACCATCGACGGCCGTGCGCGCCGCGAGGAATTCGTGCGGGCCTATAAACCCATCGAAATCGGCGGCAAGATGCGCACGGCGATTGCCTGGACGACATCTGCATCCGTCGTTGCCGTCATCGAAATGGTGCGCGACGGCAAACTGCCGGACCACGGCTTCCTGCGTCAGGAAGACATCCCGCTGGAAGCGTTTTTGAAGACACGCACGGGCTCGCTTTACGCGGCAGGGTAAGCCTCTCTGCCGGCTGGAAAGCAAGACCTCTCCCTGGCACCGAGGACAAACAAAGCGCAGATCCGGGGCCCGGTTTGCCGGAACGTCCGCGATCAGACAAATAAATCCCGGTAATGACCGGATCCCGCTCCTGGCTGCGCCAAACCGGGATGACAATGGTGGGTGGCGGCGCGAGACCGCCGACACTTGACAAACCTTCCCCGGTCCCCTCTTTCGCGGAGAGGAATGTGCTGCCGGGGAAGCGGTTCACGCGTCACCCTGCCTTCGGGCTCAGACCACCGGATCAATCACCAGAAGCAGCCTTGCGCCGATGTCCTTCGGCATGGCGGGCGAGCGGTGCAGGAGGCCGGTGCTGTCCACATCAGGCCAGAGCCGTCCCCGAAAGAGGCCAACAGCCCCGGTGCGGACCTGACGGATCCGGCCGGGATCGCCTTCCGCTCCCTCCGGCACATAGTCCGTCCCCGGCCCGCGATAGCTGCACAGCAGCCGGGCGACCACATTGTCGATGTGAAATTTCGGGCACATGACCTCTTCGGAGACATCAAGGCGGAGGCGGATCTGGTCCACCCGCAGGGTCTTGGCCACCATCAAGGCCAGGGCGCCAACGTCGCCGGCCAGCATGTCCAGTTCCGGCCCGGTGGGCGTTCCGGCCGTTTCGGCAGCGGCCAGTACGGCCGCCTCGGCGAGATGCACCGGGACAACGGTCGCCAGTTCCGGCAGCTGATCGACGGTAAGCCCGTCGATCCAGCCCTGGAAGTCCGGCGCCGGTGTGCGCGCCCAGATCGAGGCGGCCACCGACGGCAGATGAATGTCATCGAGAATATCCGGCTCGCGGCCGATAAGGACATCGCGGGCCAGCTGGTCTCCGGCTGAATATCGGGTCTCTGCCAGGCTCATGCCGCGGCCTCGGCCCGCCTGAAGGGCGGGAACGGATCCGGCAGGCCGGCAAAGGCTGCAAGATCGTTGCCCTGAAGTTCCGGGATCAGGCAGGCGTCGAGGCGGCTTTTCAGCGCCGGCCAGTCGATGCCCGCACCGATAAAGACCAGTTCCTGACGCCGGTCGCCGAATGGCTCGACCCATTGGGCGCGGGCATAATCGTGGGCGCGCGGGTCGTTCGGCCATTTCTCCGGCGGCACCGAGGCCCACCATGTGCCCAGCGGGCTGATGCTGGACAGCGCACCTGCCAGTGAAAACTCGATCACGAAATCGGGCCGGCTACCGATCCAGAAATGCCCCTTGGCGCGGATGACGCCCGGCAGTGCATTGTTGAGCAAGGTGTGTATCTTCTGCGGATCGAAGGGGCGGCGCGCCCGATAGACGAAAGACGCCACGCCGTATTCTTCCGTCTCCGGCACGTGCTCGGCAAAACCATAGAGTTCCTTGGCCCACATCGGGTGTTCATGGGCCTTTTCAAAGTTGAAGAGACCCGTATTGAGGATCTCCGACGGGGCGACCTCGCTGTAGTCGGTTTCCAGGATCCGGGCATCGCCATTGAGGCTGCGGATAATCTTGCGGGCGGCGTCCACCTGGGACGGTTCGGCGACGCTCACCTTGTTGAGTACGACCACGTCGGCAAATTCGATCTGGTCGGTCAGAAGATGCACCAGCGTGCGCTCATCTTCCTCTCCCAGGACCTCGCCCCGGTCCCGCAGGAAGTCATGGCTTGAATAGTCCTTCAGCAGATTGACCGCATCCACCACCGTGACCATGGTGTCGAGGCGGGCGACATCGGCGAGGCTCTGGCCGTCTTCGTCGCGAAACTCGAAAGTGGTGGCCACCGGCAGCGGCTCGGAAATGCCGGTCGACTCGATCAGGAGATAGTCGAACGCGCCCTCTTCGCTGAGCCGTCGCACTTCCTGCAGGAGATCGTCCCGCAACGTGCAGCAGATGCAGCCATTGGACATCTCCACCAGTGTTTCCTCGGTCTGGCTGAGCTCCGCACCGCCGGCCCGCACCAGATCCGCATCGATATTCACCTCCGACATGTCATTGACGATGACGGCGACTTTGAGGCCTTCCCGGTTGTTCAGGATCCGGTTCAACAAGGTGGTTTTGCCAGCGCCCAGAAATCCCGACAGCACCGTCACGGGCAAACGTTTGTCCGGCATGACATCTCTCTCCATCAGATGTTATGTTATTACATTTCACCTCCCTACACCAATAGGTGTTTCGCTGGCAAGCTGGTTTCGGTGATCGTCCAGAATGGCATCATGCCAGAGAGGCCCTTATCGGCCTGAGGTGGCGGGGCGCGCACGTCTCCTACAGGTCTCACGACTGAACGCAGAGACCGCCGGTTGTCCGGATGCTTTGACGCAAAAGACGGGAAGTCAGGAACCTGTCGAGCGGTTCATTCGGCGCGCCATCCCAGGTTTGGACTTCAGCAGAAAATCCTGTTCATGGGCGCTCAGCGTGGCCTGACCGCCTGGGGTCAGGCGGCAGCTCCCGGGCCGATCACCCGATTGCGGCCGGCTTCCTTGGCCTCGTAGAGCCGCTGATCCGCCGTCCGGAACAGGTCCTCGACCGTGTGACCGTCAATCGGGGCCGACGCGACACCGACACTGACGGTCACCTTCTCCGGCAGATAGACCTTGGTGAAGCGTTCGATGGTCTTGCGCAGCCGCTCGGCGAGCGAAAGCGCTCCGTCGACAGGAAGTTTTTCGCACATAAGTACGAATTCCTCGCCGCCCACCCGATAAAGGTGATCGTCGGAGCGCAGATTGTCGGTCAGAAGCCGCGAGACGGTTTTCAGCACCTCGTCGCCGGCCTGATGGCCAAGCCGGTCATTGACCTGTTTGAAATGATCAATGTCGATCACGAGCAGCGACAAGGGGCGCTCTGCAAGCAGGTTCCGCTCCAGAATGCCCGGTGCATTCTGGTCATACTGGCTGCGGTCCAGCGCCCCGGTCAGATGATCGCGGATGGAGGCTTCCAGCAGTTGCTGATAGCGTTCACGGTAGGTCAGAACCTGGAAGACATCCTTCAGCGGGCGGTTGGTCAACCAGCCCTTTTCCGTGTCGAAATATTTCAGATAGAGGACGAACAGCACCGTGTAGACAACGGTCGCTACCATCTTGGCGGCCCAGCCGCCGAAAAACACATGGCCGGGCGCGCCGGAGACATAGTGCAGCGCCAGGAAGAACCCGGCCTGATCGAAGGTCAGCACAACCGCGCCGCAAATCAGAAATCGCAGCCCCAGATGGCGCCCGAGCCAGTCGCCGAGCCGCTCGTAGAGAATGATGATCAGGATGCTGTCGAGAAACAGCAGCACTGTGCCCCAGACCATCAAAAGGCCCATTTCGTCGATAAAGGCGAAGTCCGGACTGTTGCCGTTGGTGACGTTGACCGTGTCATGGTAGCGCAGGATCATCACCAGCCCGACGATCAGGAAGTTGCCGATCAAAAGGCCGTAGATCGGCTGGCGCACCACAAGCGCATCCTCACGGATGTAGAGCAGCAGGATCATCAGCAGCTTGCCGGAGAACAGCACGGTCGAGCCCGGCGAAACGATGCCGAAGGGAAGCTGAATGTAAAAGACGCTGGCAAGATAGGTTTCCAGAAAATGCATGACGCCCAGCGCGCACATGAACACGCCGATACCGATCGCCTTGCGCGCCCTGAGCAAGCTCATCATGACGGTGAAATAAACAGCCGCCTGAGCGAATAGAAGGAGTGCGTTGGACGTGGCCATGAACAACCCGGATCTGGTTACTGGAATAATGTATGCATCGATTCCCGTTCATCGCGAAAACCAAAACCGGTTTTGGTGATGCAAACGCTGGAAATCATTCGAATCGGCAGAATTCTGCGCCCCGCGCGCTCATACTGCAAAAGCGGGACGACGCATATTCCGGAGAAATACGGTATCGCAGCGCTCACGGCAGCCCGGTTTTCCAGGCAGTGCAGTGACGGAGGCTGGACTGCGGCAAATAGTGGGCTCCCAAACGGCATCAATCTGGTATGAGATCCCACACCAGATCCTTGCAGCCCAAGCAGTGAGTTTCCTGCATGCAGCAACAGGCGAATAACAGCCAAGGCCACTCAGTGCCTTCGCCCCTTGAGGCGCAAGCCTATCTGCCACAGGGCAATCTGATCGTTTTCGACGGGATCTGCATTCTGTGTTCCGGCTTTGCCCGTTTCATGGCCCGGCGTGACAGAAAAGCCGGGTTCCGGTTTGTCGATGCCCACTCCAAAACCGGACGTGCCCTTTACCTGGCCCATGGGCTCGACCCGGATCTGATGGAAACCAACATCGTTCTTCTTGATGGGAAGGCTTTTATCAAGCTGGCCTCGTTCACTGCCGCCATGCGCAGCCTGGGCTGGCCCTGGCGGGTTCTGACGGTGCTTGACCTTCTGCCGACCGGTTTCGGCAACTGGCTCTATGACCGGATTGCACGGAACCGCTACCGGTTCGGCCAGCGCACCTGCCCTTTGCCGTCAGCCGAACTCAAGGAACGATTGCTTGACTGACGCCCCTTCCAGGAAGCGGATCGTTATTCTCGGCGGCTATGGTGTGTTCGGCGGCAAGCTGGCCATGGCCCTCTTGCGAAGCAAAGACTTTGAGGTCGTCGTCGCGGGGCGCAGCCTCGAACGGGCACACATCTTCTGCAACAGCCATGGCGGCAGCCCTGCAGTGCTGGACCGGGCAGCCCCGGATTTTGCGCAAGGCCTGAAAGCCCTGTCCCCGTTCGTGACCATCGATGCCGCCGGCCCGTTTCAGGCCTATGACCAGGCGCCATACAGGGTCGCAGAAGCCGCCCTTGCTGCCAATAGCCACTATCTGGACCTCTCCGACGATGCCAGCTTTACGGCCCGCATCAGTGCCCTGGAGGAGAGGGCAACTACGGCCGGTTTGACCGCCCTGTCCGGCGTCTCCAGCGTTCCGGCACTTTCTTCTGCCGCGGTTGAGGCGCTGATCGAGAATTTCTCCCGCCTCGACCTGATCGAGAGTGCGATCCTGCCCGGCAACCGCGCCCCGCGTGGTCTCTCCGTGATGCGCGCCATTCTGGACCAGACCGGGCGGCCCCTTGCCGTTTTTCGCGACGGGTCTGAGGTTGCCGTTTCCGGCTGGTCCGGGCTTGCCCGGCGCCGGATCGGCCCTGGAGATGCGACCGGCCTGCCATTGCGCTGGACCAGCTTCATCGGCGCACCGGATCTCGCGCTCTTTCCGGACAAATACGGCGCTCGCACCGTTCTGTTTCGCGCCGGGCTTGAGCTCCCCGTCATGCATCTCGGCCTCTGGGCCCTCTCCTTTTTGGCGCGCCTGCGGCTGATGCGCTCGCTGGAACCGCTGGCACGGCCTCTGCAGACAATCGCCGACTGGCTGGAACCGCTTGGCACCGACCGCGGCGGCATGGAAGTGCGCCTTGCCGGGCTCGATCTGGAAGGCAAGCCGCTTGACCGGCGGTGGACACTGATCGCGGAAGCGGGCGATGGTCCGCATATTCCGGCCGTTGCTGCTGCGATCCTGTGTCAAAAGCTGGTCAAGGGCACAGTTCCCCCCGGAGCCCGTGCCTGCCTCGGCGAGATCTCCCTGGAGGAAGTCTCGGAAGCAACGCGTCATCTCAGTGTCACCACGCATATCGAGATCCAGCGTCAGCCCAGCCTGTTTCAGCAGGCACTCGGCCCGGCCTTCGAGGCCTCGCCCCAGCCGGTCAAGGATCTTCACACCGTCTTCGACAAGCGCTGCTGGTCCGGCGAGGCCAGGGTCACGCGCGGCAGCTCTTTCCTGGGCAGACTGGTCTGCCGGGTCGTCGGCTTTCCAGCGCAGACTGACAGCACACCGGTCTCGGTGACAATCGAGCGGCGCGGTGACTGCGAGATCTGGGAACGAGACTTTGGCGGCAAGGTCTTCACCTCCGTACTCAGTCTGAAAGGCAAGCCAGGCACCGGCATCGTGCAAGAGCGGTTCGGGCCGATGACATTCGATATTCATCTGAACGGCCAACATGGAACCCTGGCCTTTCCCGTGGCACGCGGCCGGGTTTTGGGCTTGCCACTGCCGCGCTGGCTGCTACCGGTCAGCGAGGCAACGGAGACAGCCAAGGGCGGTGTCTTCCACTTTGATGTCAGAATATCGCTGCCCCTTGCCGGGTTGCTGGTGCGCTACCAGGGAAAGCTGGAGGAGACTGCATGCCGAAAAACAACGACCGTCAGGCCTGCTGGTTGAAGCGCAACGCTTGGCGCTTTGTAATTGCGATTGAGTGTGCCTGCGCCGGCGCTGCGGTGTCCCTTGCAATTGCAACGACGTTGTTCGCGTCTCGAGCCAATGATTGGGCAGAACTGGCGTTTTTCGCGGCGATAGGTGTCGCGGGAGGCTTTCCCGCTGGCCTTGTTCTCTCCGGAGGTTTCGGCCGCTCGGGTCAAGACGGCTGGATACTGGCCACGGCGACCGCGTTTTTCTGCCCAATCCTGGCTGGTGCCCTTATCGGAACGCTCGTCTTTCCTGGGATTGGCACTGTCGTCGGTGGCGCGATCGGCTTTCGAACCTACACATTTCCGCTTTCCTTCGCCGTTTGGCTCGTGTGTCTGGTGCTCATTCAGCTGCATGCACGTCAAGTCCGTCCGCGCCGGATCACGGCCCCTGCCAAGAGACAAGTACCTTGAAAACATTGTCTCTAGTGACAATTTCTTGTTTGACTTCAAGACCTTTTGAAACAATCTTTCGATCCTGACCCAACCCCTTCAACCTTGATCGCAACCGTTTCAACCGGAATTCGAGCCATGTCCGCCGTCTCGCGCCTGTCCGTCAATGTCAATGCCGTCGCCATGCTGCGCAATCGCCGCAACCTGCCCTGGCCGAGCGTCACCGGTCTGGCCGCTCTTGCGATGGAAGCCGGGGCTAAAGGCATCACCGTGCACCCCCGACCGGACGAGCGTCACATCCGCAAGACCGATGTGTTTGAGCTGTCCGAACTGATCGAGGACCGGTTCCCGAACAAGGAACTCTGCCTGGAAGGCTACCCTTCACCTGATTTTCTGAAGCTGGTCGAAGACGCCCGCCCGGAGCAGGTCCTGTTCGTGCCCGACGATCCGGAGCAGACGACTTCCGATCATGGCTGGGATTTTTCAAAAGACACCGGCGCGCTTGAAACGGCGATTGCCGCGTCCAAGGAATGGGCCGTCACGGTATCGCTGTTTTGCGATCCGGACCCGGCGGCACCGGAACACGCTGCGCGGCTCGGCGCGGAACGGATCGAGATCTATACCGGTCCCTACGGCGCCTGTTTCGACGATCCGGCGAAAGCCGACAAGGAACTCGACCGGATCGTGGCGACGGCCGAGGCCGCACGCGCCAACGGCCTTGGCGTCAATGCCGGCCATGACCTGACGGTCGACAACATTCCGGCGCTTCTGGCACGCGCGCCCTTCATCCGCGAAATGTCGATCGGACACGGCTTTACGGCCGATGCCTTGATCCACGGCTTTGCCGGCAGCGTCGAGCGGTTCCGCCGTGCCATGGGCGAGGTCTGAATGGAGGCTTCGCTGGAGCGGCAGATCGGTTTTCTCCTGGAGACCGACAAGCTGAAGGAAGTGGTCCGGCTCAACCAGCTGGCCGGCGGCAACCGCCGGGAGACCACCGCCGAACATTGCTGGCATGTGATCCTGCAGACGCTGACCCTTGCAGACCACGCGCTGCCAGGGACCGATATCCATCACGTGATCAAGCTGCTTGCGGTTCACGACCTTGTGGAGATCGACGCCGGCGACCATTGGGTGACCGATGCCAACCGGGCCGACATCAAGGCGCGTGAACAGGCGGCTGCCGAGAGACTATTCGGCCTGCTGCCTGAAGACCAGGCATCGGAATTCAAGGGCCTCTGGCTCGAGTTCGAAGCCGGCGAGACGCCGGAAGCCCGGTTTGCCAATGCCATGGACGCTCTGCATCCCATGGTGCTGGTCTTTGCCTCCGGCCAGCCGGAGCCCACCCATGAACCCTTGTCGGCCGACACCATGCGGCAGACGAAGGAAGCCCGCCTCTCGCCCTTCCCGGGGCTTTGGTCTTATGCCCAGGATCTCCTGGCAAAGGCCGTCCGGGACGGCCGCCTCCTGCCCTGACGGGCCCGCTTTTTTTTGATCCGGCCTGCCCCGCTTCAGGCCCCTTTAAGGATTGTCCGATGCCGATTGATCTTTGGCTGCTGTTTATTGCTGTTTCCCTGCTGCCGGCCATCAGCCCCGGCCCGGCCGTCATGCTGGCGCTGTCCAACACGCTGCGGTTCGGCCGCAACGCAACGCTTGCCTCAGCCAGCGGCAATGCCCTTGGCCTTGTCGTACTCGGGTTCGCCGTGGCGCTCGGCTTTGGCGCAATCATGGCAGCCTCCGCTCTTGCCTTCACCGTCCTGAAAATCATCGGTGCCGCCTATCTGATCTTCCTTGGCATCAAGATCTGGCGCGACAAGACAACCTTTCAGCTGCAGGACGGCGTCCTCACCGCGCGCAAGAGCTCTTGGAAATTGTTCCTGGAAGCCTTTCTGGTCTCCGTCACCAATCCAAAGGCCATCCTGGTGATCACGGCCCTCTTCCCGCAATTCATGCGGAACGACCGTATCGACCTGCTGGAAATCACCGTGCTGTCGGTTACCTATGCGGCGCTCTGTTTTGCCAACCATGCCGCCATCGCCTTCGCCGGCGGCCACATGCGCCGTTTCCTGACCTCCGCAAGGCGCATGCTCTGGGTCCGCCGTGTCACCGGCGGACTGTTTGTCGGCTTCGGCGCAGCGCTGGCCTCCGCCAGCCGCTAGGCCGCAAGAGCGCCCCTCCCCGCTTAGAATGGAAGCGGGGCATTGTCCGTCACTTCCTTCATGACAAAGAATGTGCGCGTTTGCCGGACGCCCGGCAACGCAATCAGCTTCTCGCCGTGCAGCTTGTTGAAGTCGGCCATGTCGCGCGCACGGATCTTCAGGAAATAGTCGAAGTCGCCGGCGACCAGGTGACAATCCAGAATGAAGTCCGCTTTGCGGATCACGTCTTCAAATTCGGCAAAGCTCTGGGGTGTAGACCGGTCGAGAACCACACCGACGATCACCAGCGCGGACCGGTCGACCCGCTCGGGATCGATCTGGGCATGCACGCCCTTGATATAGCCGTCTTCGAAAAGACGCTGGGTGCGCCTGTGACAGGTGGCCGGGCTCACATTGACCAGACCGGCAAGATCCGCATTGCTGAGGCGGCCATCCTGCTGCAAGTGTTTCAGAATCTTGCGGTCAATCCGGTCGAGCGCATCTGTCATGAAAAAATCTTCCGATTTGCAATCAATTCTTCAAATTAAACACAATTTCAACGCCAAATCATCTTCCTAAAGACTCAAAATCACACCCGCTTTCGAGAGCACCTTTCATAAAGAAGCTGCCATGATTCAGACCTCTTTCGAACAGAGGTGCCAATCATGAATCTTGAAAAGTTTAAACGCTACCCGCTGACATTCGGCTCGACCCCGATCGAACATCTCCCGCGCCTTTCCGAGGCCCTCGGCGGCAAGGTGGAGATCTACGCCAAACGGGAAGACTGCAATTCCGGGCTGGCCTTTGGCGGCAACAAGCTGCGCAAGCTCGAATATATCGTGCCGGATGCCATTGCCTCGGGCGCCGACACGCTGGTCTCCATCGGCGGCGTCCAGTCCAATCACACCCGCATGGTGGCGGCCACTGCCGCCAAGATCGGCATGAAATGCGTGGTGGTTCAGGAAAAATGGGTACCGCACCACGACGCTGTTTACGACCGTGTCGGCAACATCCTGTTGACGCGTCTGATGGGAGCCGATTCACGCCTCGTCGAAGATGGTTTCGACATCGGCATCCGAAAAAGCTGGGAGGAGGCCATGCAGTCGGTGCGGGACAGCGGCGGCATCCCCTATGGCATTCCGGCTGGCGCTTCGGTGCATAAGTTCGGTGGCCTGGGCTATGTGCGATTTGCCGAAGAAGTCAGGACCCAGGAAGAAGAACTGGGCTTTTCCTTCGACTACATCATCGTCTGTGTCGTCACCGGTTCGACACAGGCCGGCATGATTGTCGGCTTCGCCGCCCAGAACCGTGCGGACCGGGTGATCGGGATTGATGCTTCCGGAACCCTGGAAAAGACACGGCAACAGGTGCGTCAGATCGTCGACACAACGGCAGAACTCGTGGAGCTCGGCCGGTCGGTGCGAGAAGACGAAATCCTCATCAACCCGGACTACGCCTATCCGGCCTATGGCGTGCCGTCGGAGGAAACCAATGCCGCCATCCGCCTTGCGGCAAAAACGGAAGCCATGATCACGGACCCGGTCTATGAGGGCAAGTCGATGCAGGGCATGATCGACCTGGTCCGGACTGGCAGCATCCCGGCAGGGTCACGGGTTCTCTACGCCCATCTGGGCGGCGCCCCTGCCCTCAACGGCTACAGCTCCTATTACAAGGACGGCTAGGCAGCGCGAAGCCGGGACAAAAGAGCATTCAGGACGTTCCTGAATGCTCGCACGGCCTTTCAGGCCGCCTCGGCCCGCTTCATCTTCTGATGCTCGTCCTCCACCAGACCAATTTTCCAATAACCGGAAATATAGGTATCACGTTTGGGAACCTGCCGCTCATTGTGCAGGTGATCCCGCAAGGCCCGGATCACCGAGCTTTCGCCTGCAATGCAGGTCTGAACAGTCCCGCTCGGCCAGTCGAGGGACTTGACGAGGTCCACCTGCGCCATCGACGCACGGTGCTGCTCCGGCTGGACCAGCCAGCGCAGCTCGATGCCGGCCGGCGCGGCGATGTCACGAATGTCCTCTTCGGTCGGCACTTCGAAAACCGCCAGCCCCTTCGCATCTGACGGCAGGGCCTCCAGGGTGGCTTCAACCACCGGCATGGCCGAGAGATCGGCGGCCAGCAGGTACCAGTCGGCGTAAAACTCGGTCAGTTTCGGTTGGCTCGGCCCCATGAAGCCAAGGAAAGATCCGGGCTTTGCCGCCTGTGCCCAGCGGGTGGCCGGACCATTGTCACCATGCGCGACAAAATCAATGTCGAGTTCCTGGCTGTCTTCCCGATAGGCACGAACCGTATAGGTGCGCACGGCGTGGATCTTTTCCTTCGGTGCGTCCGGGGCGAAATAAGCCTCGAATTCAGCCCGGCTTTCACCGTCGCGTGGCAGGACAAGCTTGCAATTGGCGCCGTGATGGCCCTTCGGAAACCCTTCCAGCTCGGGACCGGCAAAGGTCACCCGGATCAGGTTCGGGCTGAGATGATAGGCGGTTTTGACAGTCAGAAACCGGGGACGGCGTTTCGGAAGCCTGGCCAAGGGGCACCTCTTAAATGCTGAGTTAATTTCTCAGGATTTAGCACTTGTGGCGCGGGAATAAAAGGGGGGTGGCTGAACGAAGGGAGAAGAGAGGTGAAGTTACCCGCGTTCCTTCCGTTGTCATCCCGGTTTGGCGCAGCCAAGACCGGGATCCAGTAAGCCGAAGAAACAGTTGTTTTGCACTGGACCAATCCGGTCGTTGGACCCCGGCTCTCCGCTGCGCTGCAGCCGGGATGACACCAGGGCCTGCTTGAGCCTTCCAGAGAGGCGTTGCCGTGTTGGCCCTCCCTTGCGAATGCTCGCCACCGCCCTCCCAAATCGAGAGGGTCTCCCCAGGTGTCACCCCGGGCGAGCGAAGCGAGACCCGGGGCCTAATCGTTTCCAGAGAGCTTGATCCCTTCACAGCGAGCCTTCTCGGAAGTTTAGACATCTTGCGATTCAGCAAGCAGGCCAGCGAGTAGGCCCCGGCTCTACTCTGCGCTGCGCTTGGCCGGGGTGACATTGAGGCAGAACGGCGCACCACTTGTGACGACCTGAAACAGTGTCTCCAAGCTGCCGGTCCCGCCTCGCCACACCGTCTCAGTCGGTGTCCTCATCCCAATGAATTGATGACAAAGAAAGGCTTGATGCAGCGCTCCCGCTCACTGGTAGCAAACAAAAAAAGCCCGCCTGGCGGCGGGCTCAAGGAGAGGAGAATACAGGGAGGGAGCATCAATCCCGGATGATCGGCTCGGTCAGCTCGCTCGGGTTCTTTTCCTTGATGATGTCCCAGTTGAGCGTCGCCTTTCGGATATAACCCGGAATGTCTTCCTCGAAACGCTCCTGAACCTTGTGGGAGTTGTTCAGGTAGAGCTTGCCGTCGACGATCGACCAGGCATCCGGGATGACCGGAACCTTGAAGCCCATGGCCGCGCCAAACGCGCAGAAGCCGCCATATTGCGGGGCATATTTCGCAGGATCGGCTGCGAACTTGTCGCGGTTTTCTTCCGAAGAGAATTTCCAGGTCACTTCGTCATAATCGTAGGTGAACTGGTCGGACCCGGCAACGGGCTTGCCTTCGGTGAAATAGGCAACCGGATCAGTGCCACCAATGGCAGCCCCATCCTTGGTGAAGGTGGTGATTTCATCAGCCGATGCTGTGAA
Source organism: Roseibium sp. (assembly GCF_965233565.1). Taxonomy (GTDB): domain Bacteria; phylum Pseudomonadota; class Alphaproteobacteria; order Rhizobiales; family Stappiaceae; genus Roseibium. The sequence goes on from NZ_OZ247494.1 coordinate 1,222,445, forward strand.
GGCGGCGGCGGAAAAGAGGGCAGTGAGCCCCAGAAGAACGGATTTGGACGTATAGAGCGGCATCAACGTCTCCAAGAGGTGTGATCGGGTCGTGGCGTCCGGCGCATGCCTGCACCGCGCTGGTTAAAAAATGTGCCATGACGCCCGGGAAGACCAATCACCCTTGATCACAGAAGTGACAGCAGCCGGCGAGGAGATCGTGAACGACCCCGCGATCACATTCCGGGGAGACCTGCAAACCTTTCCGGATCACGCGGCGCCACCAGGCCCAGGACCAGATAGATCGCCGTTTCGATATCCGCTTCGGTGACCTTCAGCCCCCGGATCAGCAGCCGGAAATAGATCAGTCCGAGCAGCAGGTCGATGCGGGTTTCCATGTCTGCCTCAAAGGGTGTTGCCACGAAGATCTGGCGCAGGATCAGGCGGCGCCCCTCCTCTGCCGCATCCAGAACGTCGGCCAGATCCGGTTTTTGGCGATGCGGCACCAGGGCCCTGAGGGCCGCCCCGAGCGGTGTTTCCTGCAATGCAGCCGCCGTGTTGCCGAGACAAAGCCGCAGGTCTTCGGCAACGCTGCCGCGCTGTGGCGGGCCCGGATTGGCCGCCGCGAGCGCCGCTTCAATGGCCGCGGCGACCAGTGCCTCCTTGGTGTCGAAACGCCGGTAAACAGCCTGTTTGCTGGTGCGCGCACGCGCGGCAATCGCGGCAATGGTGGCTTTCTCAAACCCGTTGTCAGCAAGTTCCAGGAGTGTCGCCTCCAGCAGGGCTGCCGTCACCCGGGCCTGTTGAGGACGGCCAGCCTCAGCCATCGGCCGCTCCCGCCAACGCGGCCTCATAATCCTGAAACCCGTTTTCAATGCCAGTCGTGACATTGACGATCCGGGCAAAGGGATGCGCGAAGATCTCGGTATCGCGCAGCTCCTCCCACAGGTGGTGATAGGCGCGCATGTCGGAAAACCGGCAGATGGCAAAGTCGGAAAAACCGCCTGCCAGCGCGTCGGCATCGAACCATTCGAAGGAGACCTTCGGGTGGCGCGCCAGGATCGCGCCGATTCTTTGTGCATGCGCGCCTCGTTCTTCGCGCGAGAGCCCCAGCCAGGCAGGCTCGAATGCCAGATAGACAATAGCAGCCATCGGCAGCGGGCGGATCGGTTCCTTGGTCTTTGTCACGGCAAAACTCAATTTCGGTTATAATTGGTACCGTATTATGAGAATTTCGGCTGGAAGACAAGACGGACCGCTTGATTTTGCGCCGCGGTCACCGCAAACAGGCCGGGACCAATGCCCGTGGCCGGAAGTGATCCTGGCCACGCCAGCCAGACCAACGAGGACACAATGTCAGTTGATACCGATACGGTGAAACGCGTCGCCCGCCTGGCACGCATCAAGGTGAGCGACGAAGACGCAACCCGCATGACCGGCGAACTGAACGCCATTCTCGGCTTTGTCGAGCAGCTCGACGAAGTGAATATCGACGGCGTCGAGCCCCTGACCTCCGTCGTCGAGCAGACCATGAAAAAGCGCGTGGACGGCGTCACGGACGGCAACAAGGCCGGTGACATCACCCAGAACGCCCCGGCCTCCGAAGATCATTTCTTCATGGTGCCGAAAGTCGTCGAATAAGCCGCCCGCTCCGCTTTTGGCCGTAAAGGCCCCGATTGAGAAAAATTCATGACCGACCTGACCAAACTCACGATTGCCGAAGCCCGCGAGGGATTGAAAAACAAGGACTACACGTCCCTTGAGCTGACCGACGCCTTCATTGCCAATATTGAAGCGGCCAACAGCCAGCTCAATGCCTATGTCACCGTGACGGCCGACCAGGCCCGCAACATGGCCAAGGCGTCTGACGAAAAACTGGCCGCCGGCACCGGTGGTGCTCTGGAAGGCATCCCGCTCGGCATCAAGGACCTGTTTGCCACCAAGGGTGTGCACACCCAGGCCTGCAGCCATATTCTGGATGGCTTCAAGCCGCCTTACGAGTCCACCGTCACGTCCAACCTCTGGGCCGACGGCGCCGTCATGCTCGGCAAGCTGAACATGGACGAATTCGCCATGGGCTCGTCCAACGAAACCTCTTATTACGGCCCCGTGATCAACCCGTGGCGCAAGACCGGCTCCAACCAGGACCTGGTCCCGGGCGGCTCGTCCGGCGGCTCCGCGTCCGCCGTCGCCGCGCGCCTGTGCATGGGCGCCACCGCCACCGACACCGGCGGCTCGATCCGGCAGCCGGCAGCCTTCACCGGCACGGTCGGCATCAAGCCGACCTATGGCCGCTGCTCGCGCTGGGGCGTCGTTGCCTTTGCCTCCTCGCTCGACCAGGCCGGTCCGATCGCCCACACGGTCCGCGACAGCGCCATCCTTCTGAAGTCCATGGCCTCCGTCGATCCGAAGGACACCACCTCCGTCGACATCGAGGTGCCGGACTATGAAGCTGCCATCGGCAAGTCGGTGAAAGGCCTCAAGATCGGCATTCCGGCCGAATACCGCATGGACGGCATGCCGGGCGAGATCGACGAATTGTGGCAGAAGGGCATTGAATGGCTGAAGGATGCCGGCGCGGAGATCGTCGACATCTCCATGCCGCATACCAAATACGCCCTGCCGGCCTATTACATCGTCGCGCCTGCGGAAGCCTCTTCCAACCTCGCGCGGTATGACGGTGTTCGCTACGGCTTGCGGGTACCGGGCAATGACATTGTCGAGATGTACGAAAACACCCGCGCCGCAGGTTTCGGCGAAGAGGTCAAGCGCCGTGTCCTGATCGGCACCTACGTTCTGTCCGCCGGCTACTACGACGCCTATTACCTGAAAGCCCAGAAGGTCCGCACCCTGATCAAGCGCGACTTCGACCTGGCCTGGCAGAACGGCGTCGACGCCATCCTGACCCCGGCAACACCGTCGGCTGCCTTTGGCGTCGCCGATCAGGACCTTCATTCCGATCCGGTGAAAATGTACCTGAATGACATCTTCACCGTGACCGTGAACATGGCGGGTCTGCCGGGCATCTCCGTTCCCGCCGGCCTCGACAAGTCCGGCCTGCCGCTCGGCCTGCAGCTGATCGGCAAGCCGTTCGACGAGAGCACGCTCTTCCAGGTCGGCCAGGTCATCGAGGACGCCGCAGGCTCCTTCGATCCGGAGAAATGGTGGGGCTAACCGACTGAGGCCTCCCTGCCGACCCCGGCAGGGAGGCCCTCGCCAGCTTTTCGCATCGGCGCTTTCCTGGCGTCATTCCTGCCAAAGCGGGACCCCATTACCCCGCATGGCCGGGGCCTTTGACCAACTGCAACCTTCCGGGGTTCCTCGGTCCCGGGACTTCGCAGCGCTCCGTCCGGGATAACAAGCAGAGGTTTCTATGCCAGACATCGAAACCATCGTGATCGGCGCCGGTGTCATTGGCCTGGCAATCGGCCGCGCCCTGGCACAAGCGGGCAGAGAAGTGCTCGTTCTGGAGCGTCACGGCCTGATCGGGTCTGAAACCAGCGCCCGAAATTCGGAAGTCATTCACGCCGGCATCTATTATCCGACAGACAGCCTCAAGGCGCGGGTCTGCGTCTCTGGCAAACAACAACTCTATGACTTTTGTGCCGAAAACGACGTTCAACACGAGCGGCTCGGCAAACTGATCGTCGCGGCCAGAGAAGATCAGATCCCGGAGCTTCAGGCCCTGAAGCAGAAGGCGGCAGACAACGGGGTCACGGATCTCGCGTTTCTGGACCGGCGGCAGATGCTGGAGCTGGAACCGGCCCTTGAAGGCGCCGGCGCGTTGCTGTCCCCGTCCACCGGCATCATCGACAGCCATGGCTTCATGCTGGCGCTTGAGGGCGGCCTCGGCGCCGGGGGTGGTCAGGTGGTTTTGAACACAAACGTGACGCAGATCGCGCCGGACCCGGCCGGAGGCTATCGGGTCGAGGTTTCGACGGAAGAAGACGGCGATTATGCACTCACCTGCCGGGAGCTGATCGTCTCCGCCGGTCACGACGCGCCGGGCCTCATGGCAGCTCTGCCTGCCTCAAGGGCGCCGAAGGCCTTCCTCGCCAAGGGCAACTATTTCAAGCTGCAGGGCAAGTCTCCCTTTTCCAGGCTGATCTACCCGGTCCCTGAACCCGGCGGCCTTGGCGTTCACCTGACCCTCGACCTGCAACACCAGGCCCGGTTCGGGCCGGACGTCGAATGGGTGACGGAAAAGGACTACGCGGTCGATCCGTCCCGCGGCGACACGTTCTACGCCGCCATCCGCAGTTACTGGCCGGATCTGAAAGACGAAGCGCTGATCCCGGACTACAGCGGCATCCGCCCGAAAATCGCCGCCCCCGGCGAACCGGCCGCCGATTTCCGCATAGATGGACCGGAGGCGCACGGGCTTGAAGGACTGGTTGCGCTCTATGGCATGGAGTCCCCGGGCCTGACCGCGTCCCTGGCCATTGCGGACGAGGTTCTGCTACGCCTGAAGTGAGCGCTAGTGCACCCGCCCGCTTTCCGCCTCCAGAATGTCGTCCGCATCGAGCCCGGCAATCGGCAGGCGCGTGTCGGTGGGCACGTCGCCGGAAAGCTGAAGGGCCAGGTAACGGCCGCAGCAGACCCTGAGAAAACTTGTGAAATTGCCGAGATCATGACCGGCATCGATGCTTTCGTGATGCAGCCTGGTGATCAGCTGCACCACGTTCATGTCGTCGCGCGCCGCTATCTCGTCGAGCACTTTCCAGAAGAAGGTCTCCAGACGCACGGAGGTCACCATGCCGTCGATCCGGAGCGATTTCGTGGTGCTCTCCCAAAGCGCCGGATCGGCTTCGATAAAGAGTTTGCACATGTCGGTTTCCTCCGGGCGTTTCGCTTGTAATCGTTCCGGCAGCGGCTGCACGGGGAACGTACACTTTCGCCAGAACGGCAGCCTAGTCCCCTTCCCCCTTGTGGGGAAGGGCCAGGGATGGGGGTATTCGGCGAAGCCGAACAACTGGCAGAAGCGGCAAAGCCCCCCTTGCCCTCCCCACAAGTGGAAGGGGAAGTACCGGTGCACGTTCTCCGCCAGGCCCACCACGTCATCCTGAGGAAGCGCGTCAGCGCTGTCTCGAAGGATCGGCCACAAACACCAGAACAAGATGCCGATCCTTCGAGACGGACCGGACGGTCCTCCTCAGGATGACGCTGTGAGTGCGGCTAGGCCGCTGAACGCAGTTACGCCGCCAGCGATCCGGCCGCTGCGCCTTTCAGCAGCGCGTTGAACTGGGACAGCCACGCAGGATGAGCCGGCCAGGCTGGCGCCGTGACCAGGTTGCCATCGGTGACGGCTCCATCGATGGCGATGTCGGCATAGGTGGCGCCGGCAAGCTCGACTTCAGGACGGCAGGCCGGATAGGCGGAGACGGTCCGCCCTTCAATGACCTTGGCAGCGGTCAGGATCTGGGCACCGTGGCAGATGGCGGCCACCGGCTTGCCTTCGTCCATGAAATGTTTGACGGCGGCAAGTACGCTCGCGTCGAGGCGCAGATATTCCGGTGCCCGGCCACCCGGGATCAGCAGCGCATCATAGGCAGCCACGTCGATGTCCGCGAAGCTCGCATTCAGGGTGAAGTTGTGACCGCGCTTTTCCGTATAGGTCTGGTCACCTTCGAAATCGTGGATGCAGGTGGCAACCGTCTCACCGGCCTTCTTTCCGGGGCAGACCGCATCGACCTCATGACCCATGGCCAGCAAGGTCTGAAACGGCACCATGGTTTCATAGTCTTCGGTGAAATCCCCGGTGATCATCAGGATCTTCGTCGCACTCATGCTCTGTCCTCCAGCTTGGCAAAAAGCGATGGACGAACGCTAGCAGGCAAAGAAACGAAACGGGTATTAGGCGGGTACTACAGGGCGTTTTTGTCAGAACCAGCGCTGAATTGCGGCAGCAAAATCCGCGTCTGCCTCATTGTCACCCCATGCGAACGCAGCGAGACCCGGGGCCCACTCATTTCCAGAGAAATGGCGTGTGGCAAGTCCGGCTTCAGAAGCACCTTCAGATTTGGCGTGTGGACCGGCGAGTAGGCCCCGGATCTGCGCTGCGCTTGTCCGGGGTGACATCCACTTGCGCGGCCTGACGGGACAACGCGACCCCAATCCGGATCATCCAGAGGTAGAGCAGCCCCTCAAGCACTCTCTGGAAAAGACCCGCATAGCCCTGCGACAGAACCGTACCGGCCAACAGGCCTGCTCCTGCGAGAACAAGCAGACCGGCTGTTCGGTCTGACACTGCACCGCGCCCGTCCCGCCTCAAGCCGGTCGAGATCAGGAAGAGACCGCAGAGCCCGGCGGCATAGGCCGACATTCCGGCACTGACATGGATCAGATGCGATCGGGTCGGCTCCACCGGCCGGCACTCGAAATCACAAGGGAAAAAAGCGGCGATCAATAGCAGGAACGCATAGACCGCAAGCAGCAGCAGTCCGGCCAAGGCAACGCCGTTTCCAATAAAGTTTCTTCCGGCCAGTGCCACAAACAGCAGCACCCAGACCTCGGCCCCGGCAAAGACGAGCAAATTGACCCAGGCGCCATGGGTCGTTCCGGATGCTCCGAGCTCGCTCATGAACTGGCCGAGATGATCGTAGCCCGGATAGTAACGGCCCGCCAGGACAACGCCACTCGCGAGCCAGAGAAAACTCAGCAACGGCAACAGGATGAGAGGATTGAGTTTCGCCATAAACGACGCTTAACACGCCACCAGGTTGCAATCATCCAAATCCGTCTCATTACCCGGGGACGAAACTGGTCCTATCCCGCGAAGGCAGGGACACAGTATGCCGTGAGGTGTCGATTCCCTCGGCCTCACAGCCTTCAGGACCCTGGTCTTGCCATCATACCGGCTACCGGGATTGTTTGTTGAGGAGAGTGTTAGTGTAGGGTTGGTCTGACGGAGCGCAATTCCGGGAGACCAGTGCCACATAGCAATCTCTCCGTTGTCATCCCGGACGAAGAGCAGCGGAGATCCGGGACCAAGTACTCCCTGTGGCGGCTGGAGCTGCGGGCGCTTGCGTCTACTGGATCCCGGACCCGGCAGTGCCAATTCGGGAAGACAATGATGGTTCGCACAAAGGCCCCGAAGTCAGCCCTCAGTCCCTGTAGTCGGGCTCGGTCCGGTCGAGCTGGCGTTTCCAGTAGTCGAAATGTTCATACCCCATGCCCTTGTAGGGCTCCCACTCCGCGGCGGTCTTGGCGGCGAGATTGTCGGACATCACCGCCAGCGGCTGACCGCTGGCATAGGCCTTCAGGAGGATCTCCGCCGCCCGCTCAAAGAAATAGAGATGTTCGAAGGCTTCCGGGACGGTTTCGGCCGCAATCGAAACACCGTGATTGCCCATCACCAGCACCGGTTTGTCACCCAGCGTCTCGGCGATGCGGCGCCCCTCCTCTGCCTCGTCGGCCATGCCGCCAAATCCGAGATCGACCGCCACCTTGCCGAAGAAGCGTGCCGTGTTGAGGTCGACCGGTTTCATCGACGGGTCGGCAAGGCAGGCCAGTGCGGTGGCATGGGGCGGATGAACGTGAAACAGGACGCGGGCCTTGGGGTTGGTCCGGTGCACCGTGCCGTGAATGCACCAGGCCGAGGCATCCGGGGCATCTGGCCCGTCCATGACCGTGTCGTCATGGGCGTCGAGCCGGAGGAGATCACTGGCCCGGACTTCGGAAAAATGCCGCCATTTCGGGTTCATCAGAAAGGTGGCGCCATCTTCGGATACGGCGGCCGAAAAGTGGTTGCCGACGGATTCATGCCAGCCCATGCGAACCGCGATCCGGAACGCTGCCGCAAGATCCTCTCGCAGCGCCTCTTCGCTCTGCCGGTCGGCAGCCCCTTTGAAGGCAACGTCAGTCACGACACTCATTTGAACCGCCTTTCCCCGGCAAGAACCCGGTAGGTGGAGCGCAATTCGCCCCGATCGGTATAACAGCCGCGCAGGTGCCGGCTGCCGCTCGTGGCCGAATAGGCAGCGCGGCCATGCACGATGCGATGATTGTCGAAGACGATACACTCGCCCGCGTTCAGGCGGAAGCGCATCAGGTACTTGTCGTCGCGCATCATCCGGCCAAAGCGGCAGAAGGCCGGGTAGAACCGGTCAAGATCCTTTTGTGGCAGGTCGAAAATGTCCGCGTGATGCTGGCTGATGGTGACGCCGGAGATGTTGCCATGGGCATCCAGTTCGATCACGCGCTGGCGGGCGCGCATGTCGAAGCTGTCATGCTCACAGAAATAGGGCACATCGGTTTCGACCAGGAGCTTGAACTCCTCGGGATAGAGCGCCCGGAAATCCTCGGCAACGGCCAGACCATCGGCGAAGATCGAGTTGCCGCCCGCCACCGTGTTCGCCAGGCAGTGCAGAAACTGGATGCCCGGCGCCAGATCCTCATCAGGCAGATCCGTGTGCAGCGGCAGCGCCTTGGAAGTGAAGGCAAGGTTGGTCGGCTTGATATGGGTCTTCACCTCGAACACCTTGCCGAAATAGCTCGGCCGCACATGCCCGATCAGACCGGCCGTATCTGTCAGCGCCTCGTCCGTGTCCGGCAGACCGGTCAGCAGCGCCACTCCATCCGTCAGCATGACCTCAGCCCAGTCGCGAATATGGCTCTTGTCGGCCATCAGGTCGGCATGGGCAAAGCGTGCGATCTTGTCGTAGTGATCGCCATACCAGGCTTTGCGCGGCAGGTCGGCATTGTCGGGCCGCCTTGAGCCACCGGCATAGGCGGATAGCTGGTCCAGGGGCAGACGGCTGACATGACCGGAGCCCTGCCAGTGAATTTCCAGCATGCCACCCGAAATCGCGGCCGAGGCCGCTCTCGGGGCTTCCGCCATGTCAAAGACGTCAAACACCCGTTCCCGGGTTTCCGGATCGAAGGAACTCGGGCAATTGTCGCGCAGCCAGTAGTAATTGAAATAGGCCGCCTTGCCATCACTCATGGGCACATCAAGCCCCTGCTCGCGCAGCAGCACACCCGCGTCACCCGTCCCCAGCATGGTCCAGTCCTTTACTTAAGAAGACCTCCCGCAAGGGCTCCACAAGCCGGAATGCGAGAAGCGAATGAATTTCATGGTCTTGAAAGATAAATGCGCTTGCGAACGCGATTTGAAAAGACGATAAAATCGAAACTTAACTTAAGCCATAACTTAACTTGAGGCATCGTATGGACCGCTTGCCACCCCTTCGGCTGCTGACGGTCTTTGAAACCGTCCAGCGCGCCGGCAGCGCCAAGGCCGCGGCCGGAGAACTCAATGTCTCGCTGTCGGCAGTCAGCCAGTCCCTGAAACAGCTGGAAGCCCATATCGGCGCGCCGCTGCTTGACCGCAGCACCCGGCCTGCCAGCCTTACAGAGGCAGGAGCGATCCTGTTCCGGGCCGTGGTCGAAAACCGGGAGCGCCTGACCGAAGCCCTGGACGATATCAGAGCCCTTGCCGATCCGACGGGCGCAACCGTGACGGTCGCCTGCACCATGGGGTTTGCCACCTACTGGCTCATGCCCAGACTGGAAGCCTTTTACCTGGAGCATCCGGATGTGGCGGTGAATGTGCTGACGTCGGTGCAGGAAACACCGCTCCTTGCGCCCGGCACGGACATTGCCATGCGCTATGGCGATGGCCGCTGGGAGGACGGCGCCGTCGAATTGCTGTTTCACGAGAGGGTCGAGCCGGTCTGCGCGCCTTCCTATGTCCGCCGCCTCAAGGAAACCGGCGGTAGCCTCGGCACGGCTTTTCTGATCCATGTGGAGACCGGTGACCGGCGCTGGATTTCCTGGCCCGACTATCTCGCCCGCACCGGCCAGAAGGCGGCAGGCTCCGCTAAGGGCCTGCGCTTTTCAAATTACGTCCAGGCCACCCAGGCAGCCCTCTCCGGCCACGGTGTTATGCTCGGCTGGCGCGCCATCACCGGCGATCATGTCGCCAACCGCCAGCTGATCCCCGCCGGCCTGCCGCCGCTCACCCCCAACAACGCCTATCACGCGGTGCTGTCGCACAGGAGCCGGAACAGGGAAACGGCGGAGATGCTGGCGGAGTGGTTGAAAGAGGCAGCCGATAGAGAATAGCTGCGTAAGCCGCGCGGCCAAGCACACGCGACAGCACTACCAGTCGACCGTATAAACGTGAGGTTTCGACGTTGACGCCCCGATCCTGATCCTGTCACCCGGGGCGAGATCTGCCTCGCCAACAGTTCCGAATCCCTGCAACCGCCGTCCGTTCACCGGCGAGGTGTAGTTGAAGGCAATATCGCTGGACACATCGAAGCGAAATCCCTGGCGCTCCAGGTCACGCGCAAGTGGCGTTTCGAGAAGGGTGCAATCAATGTCCCTGGTTTCAACCCGGTGCGACTTCAGCGTCCCGTTCGACTTCCTGGCGACACAGGAGCGCTCAACCCTGGTGATCACGGCCGTGACCTCGGCAAAGCCGGAATAGAAGTACAGATAGGATGCTGCTGCTGCAGCAAATAACAGCCCGGGGATAATGAGCCATCGGATCGCAAATTCAGCGCTTCCAAACCACTCAAGACGTTTCTTGTGATCGTACACCGGATGCCCGCCTGACGTTTGCCTCGTTTCAACGTGGGCAAACGCCGGGACTTTTCAAGCCCCTACACCCTCTGGCGTAGGGGCTCTTGCTGCACAATTAAGTAGCGCGATACCTAACCGGCATCCCTGGCTGGGCCTTCCGGTTTTTCTGCGAGACGCAGCTTGTGTGCACCGCCCTTGCGTCTGGCCGTTTCAATCGTATTCGAGATGAACGGCGCCAGCTCCTGTGCCGGCATTGGAACACCGTAATAGAACCCCTGGAAATGGTCGCAGGACAGGCTGTTGAGCGCTTCGACCTGCGCTTCCGTCTCGATGCCCTCGATCGTGACGGTCATGTCGAGGCGGTGACCGAGCGAAATGATGGTGTCCAGCACGTGGCGCGACTTGCTGTCCGCTCCGGTCAGGGAGCTGACGAAGGACCGGTCGACCTTGAGCTTGTTGAACTTGTACTTCCAGAGATAGCCAAGGCTGGAATAACCGGTTCCAAAATCATCCATGGCCAGGGAGACCCCCAGCGCGTTCAGGGCGTTGAGCTGGTGGATGATCTTGTCCTCCTGCTCGATGAGCATGTTTTCCGTCACCTCCAGCTCTAGCCTTTCCGGAGCGAGACCGGACCGTTCCAGGCAGGCCTTCACGCACGCGACAAGAGTGCCCTCCTCGAATTGCCGGGCGGAGAGGTTGACGGAGACAAACAGGTGGTCCGGCCAGGTGACCGCGGACCGCGTCGCCTGATCAAGCACCCAGGCGCCGATGGCGGCGATCTCGCCGGCCTCTTCGGCAATCGGGACAAATTCCGCCGGCGGAATGTAGTTGCCGTCACCATCGGAGAGACGCAGCAGTGCTTCGAAGCCGACCACCTTCAGGGTCGTCTGCTCGATCAGCGGCTGATAGTGAACTTCGAACCGGTTCTGCGGGAAACCCGCGACGATGCATTCTTCGACAAATTGCCGCCGTGCGATCTTTTCCTCCAGATCCGGCGTGAAGCGAACCCAGGTGTTGCGCCCCATCAACTTGGCCTGATAGAGCGCGATATCCGCCTTGTGCATCCGCTCTTTCAGATCGAGCCCCGGAGCCGGGTCAAAATGCACGCCAATGCTCAGATGACCGGTCAGGGCAATGCCGTCGACTCGGACCGGCTCGCTCACGGCTTCTCTCAGATCTTCAATCAGACGCTCGACAGCCGGCATGTCCCGTTTGCCGGAGATGATGATGAACTCGTCTCCGCCGAGACGCGCCGCCAGGTCATCCGGCGTCAGGCTGCGGGAAATCGCATTCCCGACGTGACGCAGGAACTCGTCCCCCGCCTTGTGACCGAACGTGTCATTGATGGTCTTGAACTTGTCGAGGTCGATAAAGATGACGGCCGCCTTGCCAAGATCCAGATCCCCGGCGTCCAGCGCGTCCTTCACCTTATGGAAAAAGGTGGCCCGGTTGTGCAGCCCCGTCAGCTGGTCGCGAGACGACAGCAGCCGGACTTTCTCGCCGGTTCGGACCTGCTGCCGCATCTTCAGGACATAGGCGACGAAGGGCACGCCGAAACTGGCAAGAACAACAAGCCCAAGCGCCCCGACCAGATAGAGATAGTTCCGTTCAAACAGGGCCGCGACAGGGGTCTGATCCAGATAGACCTCGACCACGCCGATCGGCTGGCCTGCTGCCGAGACGATCGGCACATAGGCTTCCACATAGAGATCCGGCCGGTTGTCCTTTTGCCGGCCATCCTGCAAATCGATGACAGGGTTGCCCGTTGTCAGCACGGTCAGGGCGTTGCCGTTGTGGTCGGTCTTCGCCCCGGCTTCCAGGGGCCTGTCCAGTTCGTCGGAAATCAATACGACGCGGGCCTCTTCGTCGAAGAGTTTGAAACGAAAGACATCGGCCACCTGGACCGCCTTGTCGATAACAGCAGTCTGCGCCGCTGTTGGTTCGCCGGACTTGATCAGGTTCTGCAGATCCGGAACCGATTTGACAAGATAACTCGCCCAGGTGCCCGCCTTGCGCTCCGCATTGGCTTCGATCACGTCATCAACGGCGCCGGATATCACGAATTTGCCGACGACGAGCATGACCGCAATAAATGCGAACAACATCGACAGATTTAACCAGATACGCGCATTCCCTGACTTTTCGAACATAAGGACACCCGGACCATTTTGAAGACTGTATCTGAACATCGGCAAACTAATATTTCAATAATTTGAATAATTGTCAGTTTTTACATGAAAAACAGTTCAGGCTTCTCGTTTCAGCGAGTTGAACAAACTGCCGTCGCCTTGCCTCAATCAACGCAAACACATACCGCCTTGAGCAGGCTATCTGATGTCGCACTCGCTACTTCCGGATGACAACCCGGGCATTGCTGCGCCCCACCTGGCGGACCAGATTGAACAGGTGTGCGGCATGTTTCGGATGCAGGCGGATGCAGCCGTGCGAAGCTGGGCGACCGAGTCGTTTTAGGTCCGTGGTGCCGTGAATGGCATAACCGCCATAGAAGAAGACCGAATAGGGCATCGGGGCCCAGTTGTACTTGCGCGAATGCCAGTCGCGCTCCAGCCGGGTCGGGCGCCAGCTGCCCGTCGGCGTGCGGTAGCCCTTGCGCGCCGTCGACACAGCCCATTTGTTGCGCAGTCGGCCGTCGACATAGAGATAGAGCCGCTGCTCGGACAGGTCGATCGTTGCCGTCACCCTCTGCGCGGTCAAGCCGGCCACAGTACTGATAAGCAAGAACCCGACCACCAACTGCGCGACCAGGACATGTTTACAAATCGACATATCAATACCCCCTCAATTTTCTCCAATAATCTCCTATTGAATATTCGACATCCGGTCTTTCAAATACTTTAAAAAGACGAGACAAAAGACTGAATACGCGCCCCTTCATTTTCACGCCACGTAAAAGGCTCAAAGGTACCTCTAGGGAAATTCGCATTTGCAAAAGAGTCAAATTCTCTCTTGACCCACCGCCCGAGCTTTGCCATAAACCGAACCGTACCGTACGGTTCACCAAAGAAACACCTGCCCCGCAAGCAAGCGACCAGACCAAGATGCCCGCAGCCGCCTTCGACATTGCCACCTCCCGCCCGGACGCCGCGCCCGAGTTTTCGCCGCGCCAGCAGGTGGTGTTGCAACACGCGCTGACGCTTCTGGTCGAAGGCGGGGAAAAGGCTCTGACGACTGCGGGCCTGGCGCGCACCGCCAGCTGTTCCAAGGAAAGCCTTTACAAGTGGTTCGGCGACCGGGACGGGCTGCTGGCCGCCGTTGTCGCCTTCCAGGCCAGCCAGGTCCAGTTCCCGTCCGAGACCGGCGCAACCGCCGATGCCGAGACGTTCCGGGCCCATGTCACCGCCTTTGTCGAAGCCCTGCTCGGCGTCCTCTTTTCCGAAAGTTCGCTGGCTTTGAACCGCCTGTCCATTGGTCAGAGCAACACCAATTCCAACCGTCTCGGCCAGCTTCTGCTGGTGCGCGGCAAGCACATGATTTCCACCCGTGCCCGCGCCATGCTCGACAGCGGCCGCCGCCACGGGCTCTTGAAATTCGACGATTCCGAGGATGCCTACCAGGTGCTCTATGGCCTGGCGATCCGGGACGTCCATATCCGCCTTCTTCTCGGTGAGGCCGCCAGCCCGGCCGAGAAGGATCTGAAATCCCAGGCCGAAACGGCCGTCGACCGCTTTTACCGGCTGTTCGGAGCCTGACGCTTCCAGCCGGTGCCACTGGGGAACACCTCAACAAACACGACCGGGCAAAACCCCGGCGCCTGAACAAACGAACTGCAGACGGGAGAAAGGAACCCATGCGCGTTTATTACGATCGTGATGCTGATCTCAACCTGATCAAATCCAAGAAAGTCGCCATCATCGGCTACGGCTCCCAGGGCCGTGCCCATGCCATGAACCTGAAGGACAGCGGCTGCACCGAGATTGCGGTTGCGCTGCGCGCCGGGTCCACCACTGCGCTGAAGGCCGAAGCCGACGGCTTCAAGGTCATGACCGTGGCAGAAGCTGCCGGTTGGGCCGACCTGATGATGATGGCCACCCCGGACGAACTCCAGGCCGACATCTACAAGGACCACATTGCCGGCAACATCCGCGACGGCGCAGCCATCGCCTTTGCCCACGGCCTCAACGTCCACTTCGGCCTGATCGAGCCGAAGGCCTCTGTTGACGTCCTCATGGTCGCACCGAAAGGCCCGGGCCACACCGTGCGCGGCGAATACCAGAAGGGCGGCGGCGTGCCGTGCCTGGTCGCCGTTCACCAGGACGCTTCCGGCAACGCCCTTGACCTTGGCCTCTCCTACGCCTGCGGCGTTGGCGGCGGCCGCTCCGGCATCATCGAGACCACCTTCCAGGAAGAGTGCGAAACCGATCTCTTCGGCGAACAGGCCGTTCTGTGCGGCGGTTTGGTCGAGCTGATCCGCGCCGGTTTCGAAACCCTGGTCGAAGCCGGTTACGCGCCGGAAATGGCCTATTTCGAGTGCCTGCACGAAGTGAAGCTGATCGTGGACCTGATCTACGAAGGCGGCATCGCCAACATGAACTACTCCATCTCCAACACCGCGGAATGGGGCGAGTATGTCACCGGTCCGCGCATCGTGACGGCTGAAACCAAGGCGGAGATGAAGCGCGTCCTGACCGACATCCAGACCGGCAAGTTCACCTCCGACTGGATGCAGGAATACCGGGCCGGCGCTGCCAAGTTCAAGGCAACCCGCCGCCTCAACGACCGTCACCAGATCGAGGAAGTCGGCGAAAAGCTGCGCGGCATGATGCCGTGGATCAAGTCCAACGCCCTCGTCGACAAGACCAAGAACTAAGCTCAAGGCGCCCCATCAGCCACAAGACAGAACCCCGCCGGTTTCCGGCGGGGTTTTTCATTCAAGGGCCTGTCCGCAAGGAATCAGTTCTCCAGGATCCTGTATTTCAGGGGTGTACCACCGCCCAGAGCCTGATAGTCGATGTTCAGTCGCCTCAAGGCCTCAAAGGCCGGATAGTTCTCGTAATCGGCAGCCCGTTTATAAAGCTCAATTGCCCGATCGAGATCTTGCGGCAGGTGAATGCCTTCTTCTAGCACCTTGGCCTGCAGATAAAGAGCGTCCGGCACCTCTTGTCCCGCGGCCTCTTCAATGGCCTTCAGCCCGGTTTCGACATCCTGGTCCACGCCCAGGCCCTTCAAAGTCATCCAGCCGATCTGGGCTGCGGCCTGGGCAGACCCTCGTCTTCTGGCTTGCCGCAAAAGGTCCAGGGCCTTGTCGCGATCCCGGGAGACCCCGGCACCGTCCCGATAGAGCTTGGCCAGCTCGACCATGGACAGAAGGTCGCCTTCATCCGAGTTCGTGCGCAGCAGATCCGCTGCCCGCGCCGGATCTGCTTCAACGCCGATCCCGTACCGAAACAGCCATGCCGAATAGAGCCTGCCATTGTGATTGCCGTACCCGGCAGCCATCAGGTAGTGATCCCTGGCCTTGGGGTAGTCAGGCTTTCCCTCACCGCCATAATAGTAATAGTCGCCAAGAGCCACATTGCCGACTGCCGAATCCAGCTGCCAGGTCATCTGAAAATAGTGTTTGGCACCAATCGGATCGCGCTCAAGGCCCCTGCCCCGCAAGGCGGCGACACCGAGACTGTAATGGGCATAGGCATCGTTTTGGCGTGCTGCGGCCTGCAGCCACTCGACCCCTTCCTTGAGATCTGCCTCGTCCTGAAAAGCTGACGAGGTCAACAAGATGCCCAAAGACGCCTGGGCGTCCGACAGCCCGGCGTCTGCTGCTTTCGTCAGCCAATGGCGAGCCTTGTTCACATCCCGGGCACCAATCATACCCCAGGCAAAACTGTCTCCGAGCGTTTGCATCGAAAAAACGTTGCCGGCGTCCGCACCTGTCGTCAGATAGGAATACGCCTTTTGCCAGCTGCCATCTTCAAGGCCGCCGTTGAGGTTGAGCCAGCCAAGCAGAGCATAAGCGTCGGCCTCGCCAAATCGAGCCGCCTTTTCAGCATAGTGAACGGCTTGAGGCAGGTCTTGCCACTCTCCATGCCTGGACAAGGCCGTTGCCAGGCTGAAGGCCGCCTTGGCATCACCTGCCTCCGCCATGGATTCGAGCATGCCCAGTGCGCGTTGCGGGTCAGTGCCCTCAATATCGTTGGACAACGCAATTTCAGCGAGCCGGCGTGCCGCCAGATCTGAATGAGACGCCGCCAGCCGGTACCAGAAAGCTGCTTTCTCGTGGTGCGGTTGACTGAAGTAGCCATAGTCAAAATTCTGCGCCAGCTGCAGCTGTGCCGCGAGGATCCCACGATCGGCGGATTTTTCCAGGAGCGGATAAATCTCGCCCTGCACCACCGGCAGGCTATCCCCCCTTTCGATCGACACCTGCGCCAGCGCAAAAGGGGCCACATCCGGATAGTCTTTCGCCTCAGCAACCTTCTTCAGATAGGATTCCGCTTGCTCAAAATCCTGCGGCAGGACGATGCTGTAGAGATGCGCGAGGCCCAGGAACAGGTCTCGCTCTTTCGCCTTGTGCGAAGAATAAGCGGTTTCTTCGGCCTGATCTGTCATCCAGGAGAAAGCTCCGAGCAAAGAGAGCGGTTTCTCCTTCGCCTGTTCGCTGAGTTCATAGATACCGGCAAAATAGTCTGCCCCCGGCACCTCCCCCAGGATCTGCATCCGAGCCCATTTCACCGAGGCGTCCAGATTGCCGTCGTCTGCGGCAATCCGGTAAAGCTCGGACGCCTTGCCGAGATCCCGGTGAAGCGGATCGTGAAAAAGCGTTTCGGCCGCCTTAAAGGCCAGGGCAGCATCGCCCAGTTCACCTGCCCGGATCTGCCATTTCAACGCCTTTGCCTCGTTTTCTGAAGTGGCGTCACTGGCGGAAAAAATCACCATCAGCCGCCGCGCTGCAAAAAGACTGTCGCCGCTGGCGGCCGTCTCATAGTGGCGCAGAGCATTTTTCATGTCCTGCGGACCGCCAAGTCCTTCCTCTTCCAGGTAACCGAGATAGGACGACGCCAGCCAGTACCCGTTCTCTGATGCTTCCTGCAAATAGCTGCGTGCACGCGTCAGATCTTCTTCAAGCCAGTCGCCATCGAAATAGGCCTGTCCCAGGATCATCGCGGCGACGTCGACCTCCGCGCCGTGCGCCTTCTCCAGATAGTCAAGCGCCTTGTCATAGTCGCGGCCTGACCAGGCATCATTGGTATAAAGAACGCCGAGGTCGATCAGGGCGCGCTGATACCCCGCATCGAGAGCCTGTTGGTAGAGCTCGAACGCCCGGCTGAAATCCCGCTCGACCTCATTGCCATTCTCGTAAAAATCGCCGAGCGAACTCATTGCCTCCGGTTCGCCGATGGCAACGCCCCTTTCATACCACCGGATCGCTTCAACGGCATCCGCTGCAACGCCAATGCCTCGTTCATACATGTCCGCCAGGGCGAGGATCGCCGATGAATGGTTGTTTTCGGCCGCCTCCCTTAACAGCCTGCGCCCGGCATCGACATCACGTCCGGTCATCTGAGACCCGTTTACGTAAGCCAGGCCAAGCTCGGTTTTTGCAAATGGCTCGCCTTTGGCCGACGCTTCTTCGTAGAGAGATCTGGCCTCCGTCAGGTCCTGTTTGACGCCCTTTCCCTCCTGGTAGAGCCAGGCCAGATAGGCAAGCGCACGCGGATAACGCTCCTCTTCAAGAGCCTGCCGGTACTGGTCCGCCGCCTTGGCGAAATCCTGAGCGACGCCTAAGCCTTGTTCATAGGCAAGACCCAACGAGATATGGGCCCTGGCGTAGCCCTCTTCGCTGGCTGCCCTGTACAGGGAAACCGCCTGCGTGCGGTCTTCTTCAACGCCAATACCCCAGTAATACATCGTGCCAAGATGGTGCTTGCCCATGGCATTGCCCTGCTCGGCAGCCTTTCTGTAAAGCTCGACGGCCTTCGCCGGATCCTTTTGCCCCAGCTCTCCATGTTCATGCAGAAGCCCAAGCAGGACCCAGGCGTTCGCGGCGCCTTCTTCACCTGCCTGCCGGTAAAGACGGGCCGCCTGATCCATGTCGGTTTCGGTGCCGATTCCGTTTTCATGCAACCAGCCGAGCGCAGCGGTGGCCTCCGGAACGCCACCCTTGCGGGCCCAGTCGATCCAGAAATAGGCCTGACTGTCCGTTTTGCGGACGCCGTTTCCGTCCAAGTAAAGGTATCCGAGCCGGAGCCCTGCCCAGCTGTCACCGAAATCCGCACCTTCCTGGTAATAGGAGACGGCCTTCTTGTAGTCCTGAACGCCTGCAAGACCGGTTTCGTAATAGTAGCCGAGCTGTGCCTTGGCATAGGGATAGCCCAGCGCTTCGGACCGCTGGAAATACGAAAACGCCTTCTGATAGTCCGGCTTCCAGAGCGCCGAACTCTCATAGGCGAGCCCGAGACGGTAAAGGTCCTCCGGATCCTCGGCAGCCTCACGCGCCAGCAGTTTTTCCAGTTCCCGCGCGTCGGGAATGTTTCCAGGAGACTGGCGTGCAAAATGGCCCGGCGCGGAAAGCCCCTGCCTCAGGCTCAGCTCACCACGACCGAGTTCGCGCCCTCCGTCCTTTCCCGACACGGCATGCGCGGGCAACATCGGCAGCAAGACGAGGAGAGCAGCAAGTCCAATCGATTTCATATTCCACCCAACAAGGCGAGACGACCATGCAACAGCAGATGGCCTGCCCTGTTTCCCGCTCGAAACAAACACCATTTGTCACTGAATTTCAGTGGCCTCTTGCAGGTTCCTCATAGCGCGGGCACGCCTGCGAAACAACTTCCGAAGCGTCAGTCTGCTCCCTGCCACTTCCACTGGTGCAGCCTGGTTGCATGGTGGCTGTGCCCCATGCCGGATCAACGCTGAAAGGGCCTCGAAAAACGAACAAACGCAATAGCAGCAAGGATAAAATTTACGAGGCATTTAAATGAAAATTGCCACCCAAGTACCTCAATTCTCGAAAGTTTTTCCGCATACACTAACCGGATCTCAAGATTTTTTGCCGTAACGTAAGCAAACGCAATTCATTCGACTCAAGACCGGAGACCTATTGATGGATGCATCGACGCTCTTCTCGGCCAACGTGCTTTTGCTGTCGATCTTTGCCATCACCTTCCTGGCGATGTCCTTTCAGGTCTCGCCACGCGCTCATTTTCTGAGCTGGTCTGCCGCCAACGCCCTTCTGGCCCTTGCGCTCCTGTGTTTCGCATTGGACGACCACCTGCCGATCCTGGCGGCCTATCTTCTTCCCAACGCGCTCCTGTTGCTCGGGTTCGGCTGTCACTGGCATGCCGCGCGCCAGATCGCGCAACTTCCCAGCCGGATCAGTAATGTCGCCGCGCCGACTTCTGCCTACCTTCTCGTCGCCTCCACGGCCTTCCTGCTGTCCGACTACACCCTCGCCTATATTGCGTCGAACGTGGTCTTCACCATTCTTGCGCTGCTCACCATCACGGCTTATGCAAGAGCCCCGTTCCGGGGGTTGCTGTCGCCGGTCGGACTGATCCTGGCATTCTTCTTCCTGGGAGCCGAAGGCGTGCTGCGCACGGTGCTCGGCCTTTTTTCCGGCGGACCTCAGGGACCCGGAATGCTCAACGACATGACCCTTGACATCCATCTGATGAGCGCTCTGGTCTTCGTATCGCTTACCGGTGCGTTTTCCCTGGCCCTGTCCTTTGAGTTGATCGCCCGCGGACACAAGGAAGCCGCCCGCCGTGATCCGCTCACAGGCGCCTTCAACCGGCGCGAGTTTCAGGCGCGGCTGGAGGACATCCTTCAAGGCAGCCCTGAAGAGGATTTCGGCCTGATCCATTTCGATCTCGACCATTTCAAGGAAGTCAACGATCGCTATGGCCATGTCGCCGGCGACGAGGCACTGGTCAGGATCACCTCCGCCGTGAAGGCCCAGCTTCGTCAGAACGATTGTTTTGCCAGGCTCGGCGGTGAGGAATTCGCGGTCCTGCTGCCGAGCGTTTCACGCGACAATGCCTACAAGATCGCCAACCGGCTGCGCGAATGCATTTCAGGACTGCGCTTCGAATTTGCGCCGGAGGATTTCCGATTGACCGCGTCTGCCGGGATCTACCATGGCGACGGTGAAGCCCTTGCCTCCACCGACATTCTGCAGACGGTCGACAAAGGGCTCTACAAGTCGAAAAAAGCCGGCCGCAACCGGGTCTCCTTTGCGGATCCCGCGCCCGAAGCCACCTGACATTTCTCAGGAATAGGCTTCGATCAGCCGGGTAACTTCCCTGTCACGTGCAGCCTCGCTCTGGCCGCCAATCACGACCACGATCAGGCGCTTGCCACCGCGATTTGCGGTCGCCACCAGATTGTAGCCGGACATGCGGATATAGCCGGTCTTCAGACCGTCGACGCCGGAGACCTTGCCGATCAGATTGTTGGTCGCGCGGAAGGAACGGCCATTGTAGGAGAAGGACTTTGCCCGGTAATAGCTGCCATATTGCGGAAACCGGCTTTTCAAGGCCATGCCGAGCTTGGCCATGTCCCGGGCAGACGTCACCTGAGACGTATCAGGCAAACCGGTTGCGTTGACGAAGCGTGTTTTTGACAGGCCCAGCGCCCTGGCCTTCGACGTCATCTGGCGCGCAAAGGCCGCTTCGCTGCCTGCAAGGTTTTCCGCCACGACAAGGGCCACGTCATTGGCCGATTTCACCGCCAGCGCCCGGGCCGCCTGTTCCACCGTGATGGTCGATCCGGCCTTGAGACCGATCTTGGCAGGAGGCTCTGCCGCTGCCTTGGCCGAGACCTTCAGCGGCGAAGACAGGGCATAACGCCCGGTGCTGACGGCCTCGAACAACAGGTAAAGCGTCATCATCTTGGTCAGAGACGCCGGAAAGCGAGGTGCGTCAGCTTCGACGGCATAGAGCTCCTCGCCTGTCGACGCATTCAGAACAAGCGCCGAGAAGCCGCGTTCAACCGCAGTGGCCGGTGTGTAGCTGAGTGTCGGAAGCGAAGCCGTTTGAACCGCTGGTGTCGCGGTCGCCGGGACCGGGGCCGTGGAAGTGGCTGGTCCTTGAGCCGTCTGACAAGCCGCCAGCAGCGCGGCAAGACCAATGACAAAAGCGCGTTTCAAAACATTGATGCGACTCATACCAAACCCGTTTCCTGGCCGGCCGACCTCAAGGTTTCAGGCGGTAACCGGTCTTGAAAATCCAGTGCACGACGGCCAGCGAACCGCCGAGAAAGATCATTGTTGCCAGCAGCGACAGCCAAAGGCTGACATCCGCCTGGCCATAGAAGCTCCAGCGAAAACCGGAGATCAGATAGACCACAGGATTGATCAGCGTGACCTTTTGCCAGAACTCCGGCAGCATGTTGATGGAATAGAAGCTGCCGCCCAGAAAGGCCAGTGGTGTCACGATCAACAGCGGCACAAATTGCAGTTTTTCAAAATTGTCGGCCCAGATGCCGATGATGAATCCGAGCAGCGCAAAGGTGATCGCGGTCAGCATGAAGAAGGTCACCATCCAGAAGGGATGCTGGATCTCGATCGGCACGAAGAAGTTGGCGGTGATCAGGATGATCAGGCCGACCAGGACGGACTTGGTCGCCGCAGCCCCCACATAGGCAACAGTGATTTCCAGGAAGGAAACCGGGGCCGACAGCACCTCGAAGATCGTGCCGGTGAAGCGCGGAAAATAGATGCCGAAGGACGCGTTGGACAGGCTCTGGGTCATCAGGGACAGCATGATCAGGCCGGGCACGATGAACGCGCCGTAGCTGACCCCGTCGACTTCGGAGATGCGCGAGCCGATGGCGGCGCCGAACACCACGAAATAGAGCACCGTCGAAATCACCGGCGAGATGATGCTCTGCATGATAGTGCGCCTGGTGCGCGCCATTTCCGCGATATAAATGGATTTGACCGCTTCGAAATTCATCCGCCCCGTTGCCCTCAGCCCAGTCTCAGTTCCATCCGGGGCAATGTGCGCCCGGGAATTGAGCCGGACGGTGTCCGGCCAGTCGTTTGAAAGCCCAACCGGGCATAAAATGGCTCGGCATAAGGATCTCCGTCCAGAGCAACCGTAACCAGTTTGAGGTCCCTGGCGCGCCTGTGAAGCGTGTCGAACAGGCGGCGCCCGACCTGGCGTCCCTGCCAGTCCGGATCGACAAAGCAGGTCTCAAGCTCCCCTGTGACGCCATCCTCTTCCACCGAAAGCCGGATACAGCCGACAGGCCTGCCGTCGCTCGCTTCCGCCAGCCAGAAATCATTGTCGAGGATCCAGCTGTCACGGACCCGCAGCTCTTCCGCACACATCGCCATGAAGGCATCGTCATAGCCGTTGGACTGCTTGGAGCGCATGCACAGATCCGTGAGTGCGTCACGATCGTCCAGTCTCGCTCTGCGAATGGAATAGCCGCCCGTCATCACCCCCTACCCTTGCCTGACCAGGTCCACGAAAATGTCTTCCAGCGACGACTGGTCCGTCTGCAGGTCCTGAAAACGAACGCCCGACTTGGCAAGATCCGTCAGCAACGCGGTAATGCCCGTTCTGTCTGCCTGGCTGTCATAGGTATAGACCAGACTGTGTCCATCGTCTTCCAGGCTCAGATCATAGTGCGAAAGTTCGTTCGGGATCACGGTGATCGGCTCGTTCAGACTGAGGGTCAGGAGCTTGCGGCCGAGCTTGCGCATCAGTTCCGCCTTGTCCTCCACCAGAATGATTTCACCCTTGTTGATGACGCCGACCCTGTCGGCCATTTCCTCGGCTTCCTCGATGTAATGGGTCGTCAGAATGATGGTGACGCCCTTGGCCTTCAGCTCTTCGACAATGCGCCACATGTCATGTCGCAGCTCCACGTCGACACCGGCCGTCGGCTCGTCCAGGAACAGGATCTGCGGTTCATGCGCCAACGCCTTGGCGACCAGCAACCTGCGTTTCATGCCGCCGGACAGCGCCATGATCGGATTGTCGCGCTTGTCCCAGAGCGTCAGGTCCTTCAGGATCGTTTCCACAAGGTTCCGGTTGGGTGGAAGGCCGAACAGACCGCGACTGAAGGCAACGGTATCGCCGACCATTTCGAAAGGCGCCGTCGGCATCTCCTGCGGCACAAGGCCGATCAGCTGGCGGGCCGCCCGGTAGTCCTTCAGCGCATCATGCCCCCCGACCGTGATGCTTCCCGATGTCGGCTTCACAAGTCCGCAAATCGTGCTGATCAGGGTCGTCTTGCCGGCACCGTTGGGACCGAGAAGCGCAAACACTTCACCTTTCTTGATATCCAGGGACACCGACTTGAGTGCCTGGAAGCCACCGTCATAGGTCTTTTCAAGATCGCGAACGGACAAAATCGGAGACATGTTTCAAACCGGCTAGAAAAAGGATTTTGACCGATTGGCCAAACAGGCGGGCACCCTCGCATGTGGGCGGTTCAGTCGCAAGATGCAAGGTGACCGGGAACCGTCCGCTGATCTGGAGATCGCACCACGTGATCGACAGACCACGCATCTGCTCCGCGCACTTAGTAGAGAGTGCGTTTATAGTCCTCTTCCAGCGCCTCCGACCGCCTTGTCATGTCCTGGCTGTCACCTTTCTCGCCGGTCGTCTGTTCATGGATGATCTCAATCAGCGACGGCATCTCCTTTCTGTTCTGGAACTGATCTGGATCCCAAAGGCGGGAGCGGCGGAACGCCTTGGCGCAATGCATGAAAACCGTTTCCACCTTGACCAGAATGGCAAGTCTTGGCGGGCGACCATCGACACTCAGGCCCTCGAGCAGCCAAGGGTCCCGAACAAGCTGCGCCTGACCGTTTATCCGCAAGGTGTCATCGAACCCCGGTATAAGGAACAAGAGGCCAGTTGACGGGTTTTCCAGAATGTTGCTCAGACTGTCGAGCCGATTGTTGCCTGGCCGGTCAGGTATGGCGAGCGTTTGCGCGTCAAGAACCTTCACAAATCCGGGCAGGTCACCACGCGGACTGACATCGGCCTTGCCCGAACGGTTCTGCGTGCCCAGACACAGAAACGGAGACCGGGCAATAAAGTCCCGGGAGTACTTGTCGACCGAAGTCAGGCACTTCTTGATGGCAAGATCATGCGTCGGCGGAAACAGTTTGCGAAGAGCGGCTTCATCCTGAATGACAAAGTCCGGGTCTAACTTCGAAACCACCATGACTTCCTCCCATTGATCCAGCGGCCTGATAGAATGACCTTGCAAGGAGATCCTGCCGGTCCTGTGTTGCCCCACCACCGTTTGCCAAGCGCATACGCGGCGCTCGACCCTGTCGGCCGGCTGGACAAAGCATACTGAGGTACGCACCTCATCGCAAGGCAGGACACTGGCTTGAAGGAACGAAATCCTTCCGGTCTTCGGTCACTGAGCGCAGGCCCGGCGCAAGCAGCCAGCGTCATGGCTTGTCGCCGGCGCTGAGAGATAGCTGCGCAGTGCCAAACCCACCTTTTCAAGACGTCACCATTGTTTCCGTTGTCTGAACACTGCGTCTTTCGCGCTGCGCTGGGTTTCCGGTGAAACACCTCTATCTTCAGGTCCAAACGGAAATCCTCTGAAGGAAAAACCATGTCGATCCGCCCCGTCACACATATCGGCTCCACACAACCGACGCTGGAAGGTGCCGGCGTCCGGCTTGACCGCGTCTTCGGTTTCCAGGACCCGGAAATGCTGGATCCGTTCCTGCTGCTGGACGATTTCCGCAATGACCGCCCCGAAGACTACCTGAAGGGTTTTCCATGGCACCCGCACCGGGGCATCGAGACCATCACCTATGTACTTGCCGGAACGGTGGAACACGGCGACAGCCTGGGCAACACGGGCAATCTCGGTGCCGGGGACGTCCAATGGATGACCGCCGGACGCGGCATCATGCACCAGGAAATGCCCAAGGGCGACGACAAGGGCCGCATGCACGGCTTCCAGCTCTGGGCCAACCTGCCTTCCTCCCTGAAAATGACCGAACCGCGCTACCAGGACGTCACCGCAAAGGACATTCCTGTTGTCGTCGACGATGACGGATCTTCGGCCCGGATCATCTGCGGCAGTTTCTGGGGCAAAAGCGGTCCGGTGGACGGCATTGCCGCCGATCCGCAATATCTCGACATCCATGTGCCTGCGGGCCGGAAAAAGCGGTTCAAGGTCGACACCTACAAACAGACCTTTGCCTATGTCTTTGAAGGCTCCGGTACGTTCGAGGGCGCGTCCGATCCGTTCGGTGTCCTGACCGAAAAGGAATTCGGCGGTGAGGAACTGAAGATCCGGGACGAAACCGGCAACCGCACGCTGGTGATTTTCGGCACAGGCGACGAGATCGTGGTCCAGGCAGGCGACCACGGCATTCGTTTCCTGCTGGTGTCGGGCGCCCCGATCAAGGAGCCGGTCGCCTGGCACGGTCCGATCGTCATGAACACCCGCCAGGAGCTGATCCAGGCCGTGACCGAGTTGCAGAACGGGACTTTCATCCGCTAGTACATTTTTCGGCCAAGTTGCAAACACCTTCCAGAGGCTGCAATGCCCGACACATTGAACCGCCCGCTGAACCCCTTTAGAAGAACCGGGTTTGAAGTCCTACGATCTGGCGGTCACCGTGTTTTGGAAAAAGATTTTTAGACCCAGGGAAAAAGACGCCGAAAAGAGCAGCCCCTACAAAGTCTTCACCAGAGAATTCGATGTCGAGAAAACGGGAAAACAGCTCACGGAGGACTTGCCGAAGGAAGAAAAACGCGCGTGGAAGCAGGAGCTTGAAGTTTATGACGCTCTGACGCGGCCTTTTCGAAACAAGCTGGATTTCTATGATCTTGGAAAACAGACAAGATCGGAGCCGTTTCCGCAAGCCAGCGACACGATCACGTCAATCCTGATAGATCATTCGGGCTCCCTCAAGGGCTTGCCCGCGATGATGTCCTGTTTTTTAGTCGAGTGCCTGGCAGACTATTTGAGCGGCGCCGGCGTGAAGCACGAGATACTGGGTTTCACAACCAGCCAATGGAAGGGAGGCTACTCGCGGCTTAAATGGAGGCAGCGAAACTGCCCCAGAAATCCGGGACGTCTGAACGACCTCTTGCACATTGTCTATAAGTCGGCTTCAGCGCCCGAAAGAGGGGCCCCCTTTGAGGTGCGGCACCTGCTCAACAAACCTCTTTTGAAAGAAAACGTCGATGGAGAGGCTCTCCAGTGGGCCAAAGGCAGGCTCGATAAGCTGCAGGCCCGTGAAAAAGTGATCATCGCGGTGTCCGACGGCGCCCCTGTGGACGACGCCACACTGCTCGCCAATCCCGGCGACTGTCTCTACGATCACCTGTTGGAAACACTGGAGCAGATCTCCGCCGATCCCGTATTTCGGCTGGCTGGCGTCGGCATCCGACACGATGTCTCTTCCTTCTACCCGGCAAATATCACCGTGGACGACCTTGAGGACATTGCCGAAAAGGTGCCGGATTTTCTACGATCGGTTTTTCCGCCCCTGGTCGTCCCCCTTCAGCGGTAAACCCGGCAGAGTCACACAAACCTCACACTCTGGCTCCAAACTCACTTCACTTTTATAGCTGACCATCCATGCCCCTGAAACTCCGCCCCGCCAAACTTTCCGACGCCCCGGCTCTCACCGACATTCTCCACCGCGCGAAAGCGTCTTGGGGTTACCCGCCGCACTTGATGGCGGAATTTCGCGACCACTGGAGTATCGCCGAGGCGACCATCCGATCTCTCACCGTGACAGTTGCCGAAAAAGACGGTGTGCCCATCGCCTTCTCCGGCGTGACCCAGCAAGGAGACGACACCCTGCTAATCGACTTCCTGTTTGTCGCGCCAGAAGCCCAGGGACACGGGATCGGCGGCCTGTTGCTGACCCGAGCCGAAGATCGTGCACGGGAAATGGGCCTGCCACGTCTTTACCTGGAATCCGATGCCCATGCCGGGTCCTTTTATGAACAGCGCGGCTTCAGAACGGTCGCGACGCGCCCAAGCGAAATGTCGCCGGGCAAGGACATTCCGATGATGGAGAAGATCCTGCCTGCCAGCGTGCAAAAGATCAGTAAACTGGACATATCCGTGTCTCCAGAGCCATGGGCGTTCGAAAGCGCTCACGAGCGGGAAATCCAAGAGTATTTCGAAGAGGCCAGAAAACGCATTGCTTTGCTGTGGAATGGGCGCACCTTGAAACTGACCGGCTACCGGTTTGAAGCCGGTGTCTTTCAGGGGACCTGCAAAGAAAGTTCTTTTGCTGCGCATCTCGCCTGGCGGGACTGGGGCGCTCCGGACGCGTCTGCCTTCAACCTCTTCGGATCAGCCATATTGCGCTCCGAAGATGGCGCCCTGCTTTATGGCGTCATGTCCGACCGCACAGCCACTGGCGGATTAATCTATCCACCCGGCGGCAATCTCGACCCGACAGACCTGTTGCCGAACGGCAAGGTGGATGTCGTCGGCGCCATCTACAGGGAACTGGAAGAAGAGACTGGCCTTAAACCGGCGGACGTTGCGGCAAGGGATCTGTTGATCACCTTCGACGGCCCGCGCATTTCCGTGGGACAGGTTCTGGAAGTGGCCATGCCGGCCGAGCAGTTGCGCGACGCGATCCTGCGTTTTTCCGCAGCATCGCGAGAGCAGGAGCTTGCGGACATGCGCATCATTCGCTGCCGCGAAGACCTGCAGGACCCGGCAATTGTGTCTTATGCCAAGGCTGTCGGGGACTATTTGCTGCCGTAGCTGCGCTGAATTCCAGCTACGCTCCTGCAAGAATTTGTTCACCATCTTGACGCACTTAGCACTGGAAGGACGTGCATTAACATGCAAAAGTCCGCTCAATTTGATGGAGTCGGTCGCCAGCTCAAGCGCTCATCACATGTCACAGAGCCCAGGTGATTTGCTCCGGCCGGATGTTCGAACACGTTAGAAGCAACCAGCTTTTGGCCTCTCTTCCCATTCCGGTTGAGCGGTCGCTGCTCTAGGGAGATACGATACATGAGCCGTCGCTACGCGATCCTGGATGTCTTCACCAACACAAGCCTGGCCGGCAATCCCTTGGCTGTGGTTCTGGATTCGGAAGGCCTTAGCGACGAGCAAATGCAGAAGATCGCCGGCGAGTTCAACCTCTCCGAAACCGTGTTCGTGTTTCCGCCCGAAAATCCGGGCCACTCGGCCAACATGCGCATCTTCACGCCCAAGATGGAGCTGCCCTTTGCCGGCCATCCGACCGTCGGAACCGCCATCTTGATGGCCAAGGAGCGCTTTGGAGACATCGCCGGAGAACAGGACGCCGTAGTTGTGCTTCGGCAGCAGATCGGCACCGTGCGCTGCGCGGTCATTCTACGCGAAAACGCGGCCGCCTTCGCCGAGTTCGACGTTCCGCAACTGCCCGAGCCGGCAGGACCGACCCACAATGCCGAACTGATCGCTGCCGCGCTGAACCTGGAACCGAGCGATATCGGTTTCGAGAACCATGCTCCCTCCCGCTTCCAGGTTGGACCGCCCTTCACCTTCGTGCCGGTGCGCGATCTGGACGCCCTTGCCAGGGCCAAGCCCGTGCCGTCCATGTGGAAAGCCGGCTTTGGCAAGAACGGCCACACCGACGCCTATGTCTATTGCCGGGAAACACGCTCCCACGACAGCGCCTTCCACGCCCGCCTGTTCGCGCCCGACATGGGCATTCCGGAAGATCCGGCAACAGGCTCGGCCGCAGCCGCCTTTGCCGGCGTGGTCGACTATTATGACGACCTGCCCAACGGCACCCATCACATCCGCATTGAGCAAGGCTTTGAAATGGGGCGCCCGTCGCTGATCGATCTGGAAATCGACATTGAAAACGGCGGCATGCATGCCGTCAGGATCGGCGGCCAGGCCACGCTGGTGGCTCGAGGCGAGCTCTTTCTGTAGAATTTCCGGGGGGGGGGGGGTCAGATCTCCTGACGATCCCGTTTCGCGAATAAAGCATCTGCTAGACTTGGCAGGATGACCGCCGCGATGATCAGCGCGGCCCCCGTCAGCATGTCCAGAGTGACCTGTTCACCCAGGACAAAAAAGGCTGCAAGGAACGTAAAGACGACCGACAGGACAACCAGCAGGGAGGCCATCACGGTCGACACCGTTGCCATGGCCTCATACCAGAAATAGTAGCCGAGCGCGGTCGAGAAGACGCCAAGTGCAAGCAGCACGGACACATCGACGGCGGTGACCGAAAGCGGGTAAAACAGGAAGGTCGGCGTCAGCACAACCGCACAGGGCAACAGGATCTTCAAGAGAACGGCCATTCGATCCAGGGTCGTTTGCGTTTTCTTGACAGCCGCGGCGCTGCCCACGATGAACAGGGCCCAGCTGACCCCTGCGCCCAGCTCCAACAGGTCGCCGGCCCGGTTGCCGGTATCCAGGTCGAAGTCGTGCCGAACGGTCAGGTAGACCCCGAAAAGCGCCATGACAATTGCAAGCCCGTCCGTCCAGCGAACCCGCTCCAGCCCGGCGGCCACCAAAAAGAGCAGCACAAAAACCGGTGCGGTGTTCTCGATCACCATCGCATTTGTGGCGCTGGTTTTCTCAAGACCTATGTGGAAGGTGATGTAGTTCAGCGTGAACCCGAAGATCGCCAGACACTGGTAGCGGTCATAAGGAAACAGGTCCAGCTTGTGACCTTTCAGGCGGAGCAGCATGAAAATCACGCTGCAGGCGACCCAGAGCCGAACCACTGCGATCTGAAGTCCATGCATGTCGGTTGTCAGAAACCGGACAAAAACGGAATTCAGCCCCATCAGGACCGCAGCTAGTACACCGAAGGATAACGCTACGAAATAGTATTTTTTCATTGCCGGCTCAGCTTAGCCGGAGCCGCTTGGATAAGAAAGCAGGCAGGACCGGCGGTTTCGACGCGCAAAGACCAGGACCCGATGGATTTTGCGAGGTGCCGGCAGCTGTATTCCTGACGTGCGGTGGCGGCCACGCAGGCCGCCACCTCTCATAATATCACTCGGCAGCTTCTGCCGGTGCTCTTGGTGCGGTGGCCTGCCAGGCCGGAACGCCCTCTAGCCGCAGATACCAGGCCTTGACATGCGGGTAGTCGTCCAGTGGCACCTGTGACTGAGGATGCAGCGCGAGCGCAGAGACCGCGCCGACCGCAAAATCCGCCACCGTCACGTTCTCCCCGAGAATGAAATCGCGGCCCGCGAGATGGTCGTTCAGCACAGCGGCAAAGCGGTGGTAATTCTCGAGCGCAGCGTCAATCTTCTCCTGGTCCGGCGCGCCCATGCCGAATGCCGGCTTGGCCACGGTTTCCCAGACGATGTCCCCCAGGGCACGGTTGTAATGCTGCACTTCCCAGGACATCCAGCGCAGGACCTCTATGCGCCCGCGCGGATCTGACGGACAGAAGCTGTCTGCGCCGGCCTTGTCTGCCAGATAGATCATGATCGGATTGGCTTCCCAGAGATTAAGGTCGCCATCTGTCAAAGCCGGCACTTTCAGGTTCGGGTTGACCGCCCGAAAGGCCTCGGTGCGCTGCTCGCCATTGAGGATGTCGAATTTCTGGATCTCAGTTTCTCCCTTGAAACCAAGGTGACCCAAAGCGGCCAGGACACGGCGGCTGTTGGGCGACAGATCGGTAACGTAAAGCTTCATCGGTACAACTCCTCGATTGGTTTCCGCAGCTTTCCTGCGGCCGGATGAGCCCGGACCACGGACCAGCCCTTTACTCAACCTAATGGTTGACTATAATGGAATGAGATGATAGTCAACCAAAAGGTTCACTTTATGACTGTGACGCACATGCCCCAACTCGACGCCACATTTGCAGCTCTCAGCGACGGCACGCGGCGGGCGATTGTTGCCCGCCTGGCAGATGGTGAGACACCCTTGTCGGAATTGGCGGCACCGTTCGACATGTCGTTGACGGCGGTTTCCAAGCATCTGCGGGTGTTGTCGGATGCCGGACTGGTCGATATCGAGAAGCGCGGTCGAACCCGTCACTGCCGGCTGCGCGGCGCTCCAATCAAGGAAGCTGTCGACTGGCTCAGCAAATATGAGAGTTTCTGGATCGACCGCTTCGATGCGCTCGCCCGTCATCTTGCCAAGGAGGACACGCAATCATGACCGCAGATCAGCCTTCCAGGGAATACCTGAAATCGGCACCGGGCCGAGACCCGATCATCATTGAGGGCCTGTTCAGGGCTGCACCGGAACGTGTCTTCAGGGCCTTCACCGATCCGCGTGACGTCTGCAGCTGGTTCATTCCGAAGTCCGGCAGCCTGGAAGAGGTCCAGATCGACCTCAAGGTGGGCGGCAAATGGTGCTTCGTGATCGACCGGTCCGATGAAAAACAGATCCATTTCGAGGGCGAATATCTGGTCATCGACCCGCCCAGCCGCCTGGAGTTCAGCTGGCGGCACGTGAAGGAGTTTGCCGACGGAACCCGCGAAACCACCGACACATCCAAAGTGGCTGTGACCTTTACAGCCGCAGGCAAAGCCACCGAAGTCAGGCTGTGCCATGAGGCCATCAAGACCGAAGACGCCCGCCATGGTGTCGGTGCCGGCTGGAACGGCTGTTTCGAGCGGCTTGCCGATTTTGTCATGGAACTGGAACGCGAACCGGGAGAATGAAAATGTCCGCACCGCAGATTGTCAGCCGGGCCGAATGGCTGGAGGCCCGCAGGAAACTCCTGTCCAGGGAAAAGGAATTTACCAAGGAGCGCGATGCCCTTTCCGCGGCCCGCCGCGACCTGCCGATGGTCATCATCGACAAGAACTATGTCTTCGAGACACCGGAGGGCAAGAAGACACTCTCCGACCTGTTCGGTCCGAGCAGGCAGCTGATCGTCTATCACTTCATGTTTGGCGAGGACTGGGAAGAAGGCTGTCCGAGCTGTTCCTTCTGGGCGGACAATTACGACACGCTGGATATTCACCTGGCAGCCCGTGACACGGCCCTGGTCGCCACATCGAATGCCCCGCTATCCAAACTGGACGCCTACAAGAAGCGCATGGGATGGAGTTTTGACTGGGTGTCGACCGCCGGAAACGACTTCAGCACCGATTTCGGCGTCACCTTCCCGGGCAAGGAAGTCCGCAATGGCCAAGGCTACAACTACACGGGCGCCGCCTTTTCCGAGGAACTGCCGGGCGTCAGCACTTTTTTGAAGCTGGAGGACGGGCGCATTGCCCATTCCTATTCCACCTATGGCCGCGGTCTCGACATCCTGAACATGGCCTATAATCTGCTCGATCTGACGCCGATGGGCCGTCACGAAGACGGTCTTCCCTGGCCCATGGCCTGGTTGCGCCGGCGGGACCGGTATGACGCGGAGGCCTGACTGGCAATGAAGAAAACCCCGGCCGAGAGCCGGGGTTTTCACTTTTATGCACCGGAGAACCGGTTTGAGGCCATGCGCTCATGTGGATCAGCTTCCCAGGAAACCGATCGCCATCCCGGTCTCCGGCTTCAATCGCGCTTCCCTCACCAGGGCGGACGCGATGTCCCGAACGGAAGGGTCCGCCGTGAAGCGTAGCTGCTTTTTCACCACCGCAAAGTCGCCCGGCGTCAGATTGCGCAGGCAGAGAACCTCCTCAGGCGCCTCTGAACCGAAGAATTTGCGGAACGCATAAGCAAGACCGGTCCGCTCCAGGGGTTTCAGCTCCAGCTTGAAATCAAACCGGCGCAGGGTCGCCGCATCCAGTTTGGCGGCAAAGTTGGTCGCGGCCAGAACAGGCTGGTCATGACGGTCGAGCCAGGAAAGCAGCTCATTGACCTGCCCCGCCTCCCAACTTGCCTGAGCCGTGCCCCGGTCGAACATCAGGCTGTCCGCCTCGTCGAAGAACAATACCCCCTGTTCATAGCGCGCGTCGGCAAAAGCGTCCGCGATGTTGCGCTCGGTTCCACCAACCCACTTGGACAGCAGATCCGAGGCCCGCTTCGTCAGCAACGGCTTGTCCAGGCGCTCGGCAAAGTGATGGGCGAACGCCGTTTTGCCGGTTCCCGGGGGACCGCTCAGCAGGAGCGAGACATCGCTGTGGCCACACGAGGCGATGCCGTCCAGCACCGTGCTGAGCGAAGGCTCGGTGTTAAAGAGGTCCAGGTCGATGCCCTGAGCATTATTGTTCGGCAGCACACCGCCGCGCAGCGTCTTGACCAGCGCAGTGGCGGCCTGCTCGACATTGCCGTCCTGACCGGCCAGCTTCGACGCCCTTGCGGCGTTGCGCAGGATCGTGGTCGTCTCTTCAGCGCTTTCAACAAGCGCCGCAATGTCCTGCGAAAAGGCCACCTGCTCGTCCTTGCAGATCGTCTCCGCGATGCGCCGGCGCGCTTTGCGTGTCGGATAGTCCATCCTCAGCACATAACTCATCCGGCGCAGGATGGCGTCATCCATGTTGCCGACGGCATTGGTCGTCCAGATGACCGGAACCGGGTTGTTTTCCAGCATCCGGTTGATGAACACCTTGCTGCCGTCCCGGCGCATCATGAAATCGCCCGGGCTTAGCTGGGCATCGCCGATGAAATCCTCCATTTCATCGAACAGAAGCACGGCCTCTTTTTTGTCCTTCAGAACGCGCTGTGCCAACAGGAGCGCACTGACCCGGTCGTAGCGCGTCGGTTCCTCGCCATCGTCATCGACCTCGCCAACGGCATGGAGACGCAGCTCCGCCGCAGCGCAGAGCACGCGAGCGAGTTCCGTTTTGCCCGTGCCAGGCGGTCCGTGGACAAGAATGTTGACACCCTTGGCGCCTTCCCTGACGGCGCCGGTGATCAGGCTTGCCAGGAAAGACACGTCCGGGACTTCGGCGAAGTCCTGCAGAGACAGGCTGGTCTGATGACGCGGACCGATCAGGGCATCGACAAATTCGTCGCCCTGGCTCGGCGCCCGGTCGAGCAGTTTCTCAAGCGTCCACTTGATATCGACGGCAACCGCCCCGGACCGGCAGACCTCAAATCCGATCAAACCAAGCCGGAAAACCGGGCTGCGCCGGACAAAGCGCAAGGCCTCGTGCGGCGAGACACCGCAAAGCTCCGCCAGCAGGACCGGCAGGTCGACGCCCTTGGCCGTCACCGCCTCCGACAGGCTCTGCAGTTTCGGCAGCCGGTCGCAACCGATCAGCAGGGCCAGCAAGGTGCTGTTTTCCGTGTCCAGCCCAAGAAGTTCGGTCAGCGTGTCGGCGATCTCCATGACATAGGGTGCCGGCGCTTCAGGCAGTCGCCAGCCCTGCAGCACTTTTTGCAAATTGCCCCAGTTCTTGGCGTCGCGCTTGCGAATGCCAAGGTCAAGCCAGACCAGATTGTCGAGGCACCAGTCCTTCAGCGCTTTTGCCAAAGGGGCCTCTTCGGCAAGCCCGCGGCTCACATGGAGCAGCATGGCTTTCACCAATTGATATTCGTTCATGATCGTCCCATGACCCAGATCGGATCGCCACCGGGGTCATTCACCCGATGCGAAATCCAGTCGGTTTCTTCAGTTTTGAGGGTTGCACGGTCGTCTCAGATCCTGTCCCGACCGCAGCACATGGGAATGTGTTTACGGCAGCGACTGGAAGGCGGCGAAGCGCAGACCCGGCAGGGTGTCTAAATCCAGCAATGCATGTCTCCTCGTTACGCCGCATTGGTGGCGCGGGATGGCGGTTACATACCGGCCAGACGTGCCGGCATCAACCGGCAACACTGGTCCCAGATGCCAAAAAGAGACACCGTTGCACATGGGTCACATCTCATTGCTGCGCGAAATCGCCTGAGGACAGCCCGGCAAAAGCCGGTTGCAACATTTTCCAAGCTGACTTATGAACAGAACCCGTTAACCGTCGGGTCACGCTTTTGCGCCACCTTTGACGGACGACCAGTTTGAAGACGACCAAAGGCCCAAGGCAGACCCATGATCGCGGCTCGCGACATTTCCGGTTCTTCTGCGATCGCGCTGACCCAGCGCGGCGGCCTCCTCCTACTTGGCGATCTCCTCCTTCTTAGATGCCCCTGAGCGTCGGCTGCTCCGCGTGATCTTCAGCGGAACGGGCACTTAGGGGAGAGTTTTTCAAAAACCGCATCACGACAATCGGATCGCGCCCGCCAGCCCAACACCGCCTTTAAGCGCCGATCCAAGCCAGGGACGAAACATCATGACGACCACTTCCGAGAAGGACCAGATCCGGATCTTCGACACCACCTTGCGTGACGGCGAACAATCGCCCGGCGCATCGATGACGCTGGAAGAGAAGCTGCAGATTGCCGAAATTCTCGACGACATGGGCGTCGACATCATCGAAGCAGGCTTTCCGATCGCGTCAAACGGCGACTTCGAAGCTGTCAGCGAAATCGCCCGCCGCTCGAAAAACTCTGTGATTGCCGGTCTGGCCCGCGCCATCCACGCCGACATCGACCGATGCGGCGAAGCCGTCAAGCACGCCGGCAAAGGCCGCATCCACACATTCGTGTCGACCTCTCCGATCCATCTGAAGTTCCAGATGAACAAGACCGAAGAGGAAGTGTTGTCGATCATCACCGACACGGTGACCCGCTCGCGCAACCTGATCGACGATGTCGAATGGTCCGCCATGGACGCGACCCGCACACCGATCGACTATCTGTGCCGCTGTGTGGAAGCGGCCATCAAGTGCGGCGCCACCACCATCAACCTGCCGGACACCGTCGGCTATGCGACGCCGGAAGAATACAAGGCCATGTTCGAGCAGATCCGCGAACGCGTGCCGGACAGCGACAAGGCGATCTTCTCCGTCCATTGCCATGACGACCTGGGCCTGGCGGTTGCCAACTCCCTGGCAGGCGTCGCCGGCGGCGCGCGCCAGATCGAATGCACCATCAACGGCCTCGGCGAACGGGCGGGCAACGCGGCGCTGGAAGAGATCGTCATGGCAATCCGCACCCGCGCGGACGTTCTGCCCTACGCCACCCAGATCGATCCGCAATTCATGGTGCGCGCGTCCAAGATGGTCGCCGGCGCCTCCGGTTTCGCCGTCCAGTACAACAAGGCGATTGTCGGCAAGAACGCCTTTGCCCACGAGAGCGGCATTCACCAGGATGGCATGCTGAAAAATGCCGAGACCTACGAGATCATGCGCCCGGAAGACGTCGGCGTGAAAGCCACGTCCCTGGTCATGGGCAAGCACTCCGGCCGCCATGCCTTCCGCGACAAGCTGAAGGAACTGGGTTTCGAACTGGGCGACAACGCCCTGCAGGATGCGTTCCGCCGGTTCAAGGACCTGGCCGACCGCAAGAAGCATGTCTATGACGAGGACATCGAGGCGCTGGTCGAGGACGAGATCAACATCCTGGGCGAAAGCACCAAGGTGATCGCGCTGACCGTGATTGCCGGCACCGGCGGCCCGCAGAAAGCCATCCTGACCATGGATGTCAACGGCCAGCACATCACCAAGGAAGCCACGGGCGACGGCCCGGTCGATGCCACCTTCAACGCCATCAAGGGCATCGTGCCGCATGAAGCGACCCTGTCGCTCTACCAGGTGCACGCGGTCACTGAAGGCACGGACGCACAGGCGGAAGTCTCCGTGCGCCTGGAAGCTGAAGGACGGATCGCCACCGGCAAGGGCGCGGACACCGACACGCTGGTCGCCTCCGCCCGTGCCTATGTCTCGGCCATGAACAAACTGGCCCTGCGCCAGCAGACCGGCAATCCGGGCGCCCTGCAGGCGGTCTAACCGCCTGTAATCTCCAATCAGGCTTAACGAACCGTCAGCCCCTGCAGCCATGCCTTTCAGGCAGGTGCTGCAGGGGCTTTCCTTTGGCCGGGAACCTCATGAAAACACGGCCTTGAGGATCGCTGCGCGTCCTCGCCCCTTTCGCAGAATTCCCTGGGGCAGCAGCCGGAAAGTTCTTCGACGGCTATTTTTTTGTGGTCGGGATTTTTCAGCCTCTTGAAATTTACCAATGGCGTGATCAAGTGCAATGTTACAGCCATGTGACGACGATGGGGCATCGGTCACACGGCAAATGTGCCGAATAAACGAAGGATATATGTACTGACCCTGGCTCGGGTGCCACACAGAAAGCGAACCGGACCTTAACCCTTTCCGCACTATCACTCTACGACATGGTGCGGTTCTGTGACATAAGCGCCGGCTTGCAAGACGCGGACCTTCCGCACCCGACCAACAAGGAATTGACTGCTGCAGGGCTGACAAGTTCCAACAGAACAAAAAGACACTTGGAGACATACCCATGGCTCGACGCCCCCACGGTCACAATGCCCCCCCTGCCCGCCGGACGATGTTCTATCTCGTTCCGTCCAACAGCAATTCCGCCTCAACCGACAATGTCGGTGCCTTCCTGCGGCTCGGAGAGTATTCCGACGTCGAAAAACGGGTCTTTGATCACAATCATCAGAGCGACCTGTTCCCCTCGCAACATATCACCGACGAAGGCAATGACAGTTCCGTCTATACCAATGCCGCCGGCGGTGCCGAGGGCATCATGATGTCCTGCGACGGGCGTGTCCTCGTCAAGGCCGCCGAGCGCATGTACCTGGAAACCGGGAACTATCACCAGAAAACCAACGGCAGCCATACGATGGATGTCAATGGGGACATGTCTCACGCGGTGCAGAACAATTATGCCCTGACGACCGAAACCGGCAACATGACGGTGACCTGCGCCAAGAAGCTGAAGGTCGAGTGCGACGAAGAAGACCGCGACATCAAAGGCAAGTCCAAACACACTTATGAGAAGTGGCACCTGATCAAATACAAGGACTCCTACGAAACCCACAAGTTCGGCTGGGACTTCAACAGCATCTACGGCTTCAACATGACCACCTATTACGGCGGCGTGATGGAATCCGTCTACGGCGTGCGCATGCAGTTCGACAAGTTCAACTTCATGTCCGATTGGGTCTCCCTTAACTGGAAGGGCACCCAGATCGACCTGAAGGGCATCGTCATGAAAAAACTGACGGCCAAGTTCGGTGCCACCGATTGCTCTGCCGAATGGGACGAGATCATGGTCGGCCTGCAGGGTCTGAAAGCCGAGGCGACCCGGCTGGAAGCCAAGCGCAAGGAACTGCATGTCCAGAGCGTCCAGGCGGAACTCAAGAACTTCGGCTGTGACGTCAAGCTCGGCAACCTCAGCTGTTACGTCTGAACCGGTCTCCCCGTATAATGCATGGCCTGCCGTCAAGCCTCCGGGCGTTTGCGGCTGGCCCAAAAACAAACAGACCACGGTGAGAGAGCAGCTTGCCAGCAATCATAAAACCCTCACGGATCTCTGTGGCCCAGCAGACAGAGCTGTCCTGGGACGGTGCCCTGACCACCGTCTCCGCCCATGCCCTGTTTGATTTTTCGGATCCGAAGCGGTTCCTGACCGAACAGGCGCTTTGGCCGATGGTCGCCGAGCAGATGCCAAACGGTGCCATCTTCGACAAGGGGCAGGCCAAGCCGAAGGCTGAGCTGATCATCGCCGGCTGCGCGCTCTCGCCCACGGAAGCCCCTGTCGAGGGTGTCGAAGTCACCGCCCGGTTCGGATCATTTCAAAAGAAGCTGGCTGTTTTCGGTGACCGGTACTGGCGCCTGACCGACCAGGGCGTCCAGATGAGCCGGCCAGCGCCGTTCCTGAAAATGCCGATCGGCGACATTCAGGCCTTCGGTGGTCAGGGCTTTGCCCATAATCCGCGTGGCAAGGGATATGGAGCCTCCATACTTCTGGAATCCGGCTTTGATGCCCCGCTTCCCAACGTTGAAAACCCCGCGCGTTTGATCAAGTCCATAGAAGATCGCCCCACGCCGGTCCATTTTGGTCCGATCGCAGCGGATGATCCGGCACGGATTACCTTGCTTGGCACCTATGACCAGCACTGGATCGACAAGGTCTCACCGCTGAAACCCGAAGACTTCAACCCGCTTTATCACTGCGAAGCGCCGCATGATCAGCGATTTGACGCGTTTTTCGACGGGGGGGAAAGCTTTGCGATCTCCGGTATGTCACGCGGAGAAACAACGGTGGGCGGTCAGCTGCCGTATTTGACGGCGCGCTGTTTTTACGAGCTGGTAAAGGACGGCTCGCTGCATGAAACCGGCATGCACTGCGACACTGTCACCTTGTTCCCGAATCTGCAGAAGGCCGTCCTGACATTCCGCGGCCTCATTCGGGCCGAGGACCGGTTTGCAGAAGACATCGCCTCGATCATGGTCGCGGTGGAAGAAACCGGGCAGACGTCGCGCGACCACGCCTATTACGCGGATATTCACCGGAAACGCCGGTCCAAGGAAGACGGTCACAAATACGCACTCGCCGATTATCAGCTGATGCCCGAAATTGATGCCGCCATCTGGAACGGACGGCAACAGGCAAAGCTCGACAAGGCGGCAGCCGACCGTCAGAAGTTCAAGGACAATCAGGACTGGGCCATCGGCAAGATGCTCGAGGACGAAGGCCTGCCCAAGGACATCTTCCCTGAGCAGCAATCCGGAATTGCCGACGACCTTCCCCTGATTGCCCAGCCAACCCGCGAAGACCTGGAAAACGGTGAACTGGACGTCGCCGCCCTGCTGGACGACGTCAAGGCCGTGGAAGAAGCGCTTCTGGAAAAACGCGACCGGGAAATGGTGCGCGCCGAGCTGCAGCGGCGGGCCGTTGTTGCCGCCGCCCCTTCAGGACGCCTGCCGGCCAATCTTGAAAACCCGATTGTCGACGATGACCTGGTCCAGCGGTATGCGGATGTTGAACTGGATCCGGAACTTGCCGACGGATTGAACCAGCTCAGCAGTCAGCTGAACGCGTTGAAAGCGCAGCGGGAGACGGCCAGTGACGCGGGGGCGGACGCAACCACCGGCCTCGAACCTTCCCTAGACGGCCTCGCCGAATTGTTCGGTGAACCGCAAAGCGCCTCACAGGATGACATCGAGGTGGCATACGACAAGGCGGTGGCCCGCGCGTTGCGCCAGCCGGAAGGCAGCATTCTGGCGGATCTCCGGCAGGCGCTCAGTGATATGGACCTTGCCGGTCTCGACCAGCTGGACACCGATACCCAGGCCACCGATGACGTTCAAAAGGCCGGCGCCAGCCTGGACGGGCTCGACAAGAGTGCTCTGGAAACACAGCTGGACCAGACCCTGAGCCAGACCGGATCGCTTCCGGTGGCCAAAGACACGTTCAACGACATGCTGGACGCACTGATGGGCAAGGCGGCCGAGGCCGATACCGGAGCCTTGCAACCCACGGCCGGGCAAGCCCCGTCTGACGCGGTTCCCGCGGCTGTTGACATGACCATGGCCCGGCTTGAAGAAGCCGACGTCACGGTCGACGAGAACATGGCCATGGCACGCCACCAGTCGCCAACACCACTTTTTCCGCTTGATCCCCTGCCGGAAGGCGTGCCGGTGCGCCTCGGCGCCCTGATCGCGGACAAGCTGAAGGCCGGTCACGCGTTCCAGGGTGCGGACCTGGCCGGCGCAGACCTGCGCGGCGTTGATTTCAGCGGACTGGACCTGACCGACACGTTTTTTGAAAGAGCCGATCTGACCGGCGCCAGCTTTGCCGGTTCAGACCTGACCGGCGCCGTCTTTACCGGTGCGACGCTCGACGGGACGGATTTTACCAAGGCCGACCTGACCCATGCCAATCTCAGCCGGGTGTGCGCCAAGAACATGCGTCTGGACGGGGCCAGGCTCGTTGATCTGATGATCTTTCAGGCCAATTTCTCCGGAACTGCAGGCAGTAACGTCGAATTGGACAAGGTTCGCTTCATCGAAACGACGCTGGACAATGTCAAACTGACGCAAAGCCGGATCACCGACTGCCAGTTCCTGTCCGGAAGTGCCGATGGTATTGGCCTGTCCTCTTCCAAAATCCTTCGCACCATGTTTGTCATGGTGCCGATGACGGGCATGGACCTGACCGGCAGCGACCTGGAACGGATCGGCTTTGTGGAAGTCAATGCTGCGGGAGCCGACGGCCGGAACGGCAAATGGCTTTCCGTCGGTTTCATGGGCAATTGCGATCTGACCGGGGCCCGTTTTGACAGGCTCGACGCAAAGGAAAGCTCCTTCAACACCGCGAAAATGGCGGAGTGCTGTTTCCTGCGGGCGAAAGGGGACACCTGTTTCTTCAATGCCTGTGACCTGAATGGCAACGACTTCCGATTGGCCGCTTTTCGCAATTCGATGTTCGGAAAATCCGATTTCCAGGGCAGCGACTTCTTTGGCGCCAATCTGTTCATGGCGGCACTGACCGGAGCGGATCTGCGGAATTGTTCGATGCGGGCGGCCAATCTCTATGCAGCAAACCTTCTGGACACCAAACTGGCAGGTTGCGATCTGACCGGCGCAAATCTGGGACTGACCCTGATGGAGCAACAGAGCCATGCCTGACAAACCAGACAGAAAGCCGATATCGCGCGAAGACGTTCTGGCCTTTCATGCTCATGAACAGCCGATCATGATGCGAGATGCGGCGGGTCACTCCTTCGCGGGTGAGGACCTCAGCGGCATCCGCTTCATCGACTGCAACCTCACGGGCTGCGACTTCTCAGGCGCCGACCTGTCCGAAGCCCAGATCGTTTCCTGTCGACTGAATGCGGCAACGTTCAACCGCTGCAATCTCTACAACACCCAGCTTGTCGGCTGCGACCTGCCGGGAGCACAGCTGCGGGACACTCACGTCGAACGGCTTCAGCTCGTGGGCGGCGATGCCAGTGGCTGCGCCTTTGAGGGCAGCACTTTCACCGAGATTTCCTTCGCGCAGCCGAACCTGTCCAACGCCGATTTTTCAGGCACTCATTTTTACCGGGCAGCGATGATTGCACCGGACATCAAGGGCGCCAGTTTCGCCAACGCGACCCTGTCGAATTTCATGCTGAGTGAAGCCGACCTGCGGCCGGTCGACATTACCGGGGCGCATATCGACATCGCCCTGTTCGCGGACGCCAACCTGTCGGGGCTCGATCTTGCCGGCCAGTCCTGGCAGCATTGCACATTCCACAAGGGCGCTTTCAAGGGCACCCGGATGGACGGTGCGAACCTGACAGCGTCGGTGTTCGCCGAATGTGACTTTGAAGGTGCCAGCCTGAAGGGTATCACGGCCAACACGACCGGCTTCACAAACAGCAAGCTGGATGGTGTCGACCTGTCCGGAAGCCAGTTGTCTTTGGCGAATTTCGCCGGCGCGGGCCTGTCCGCGGCCCGTTTCAGCAGGTCCCAGATGTTCTCCGCCGTCTTTCTGGAAGCCGATTGCCGGGCTGCGCTCTTTGACGAATGCGACCTTGCCCAGGCGGAACTCTCACACGCGGACCTGTCCGGTGCATCGCTGTCTGCAAGCCGTTTTTACAACACCAAGTTTCACGGCGCCAAAACCGAACAAACTGTGATGCTCGGCACATCAGGCAGCCGCATAGACACCGACACTGAACGACTGATTGCAGAATTGTACCGGACAGACCAGGTCGTCTTGGAGGGCGAGACGCCGGCAAAAGGAGAACAGTATTAATGCCTTTCGTGAACACGCAGGGACCTCTGCCCGGCATGGATTTCTCGGTCCCCGATGTCTACCTGCAAACCACGCCCGCTGGTCCAATGCCGATGCCGCTGATGTCCATGGGTATGCGCGCGACCGAAATTCCGACGTGCCTTCGCACCTATGTCATGTGCACGCCGGTGCATAACATGGCCAATATTGCCCCGGTGACCATCAGTGGTCCCGGTCCCGGTGTCGCGTCCGGCATGGTGTGTTCCAACAGCCGCAACATCCTGGGCTCGTTCAAACTGTTTTTCCAATGCATGCCCGCGACCCGCTCGCTTATGGATCCGACTGCTCAAAATGGCCTGTCGCCAAATTCCGTCGGAATGACACTTTCTCCGTCACAGATTCGGGTCTTGTGCCTGAGTTGATCAAACTGGACCTACGGCCTCTCGGTTCCGCCGAAATCTGATAGACTTGACACACCCTTTCGAGACAGCGAGCAGCTCATGACCCTGAAGACCCAGAGCCAGACGGAACCGGTCGCAAGAACGGCGCAGCAGGATCCAGCATCGAGCGCCGGACTTCAGACCGGGACGGTCAAGGCGCTCCTGACAGAAGTGGAAGCCATGGTGACGCTGGACACGGGCGAACAGATCCATGCGGTTCAGGCCACAAGCTGCCTGCTGGCGCCCGTCATTGGCGACACGGTTCTGGTCTATAGCGGCCCCGAG
This sequence comes from Roseibium sp., assembly GCF_965233565.1. Taxonomy (GTDB): domain Bacteria; phylum Pseudomonadota; class Alphaproteobacteria; order Rhizobiales; family Stappiaceae; genus Roseibium. The sequence goes on from NZ_OZ247494.1 coordinate 1,266,046, forward strand.
CAGTCCTTCATGCTATCCGTTCTGGCCCGGGAAGCCACTGTCACGGCTGAAATCGGCGTGACGGGTGCAAAGGATGTCGCCCTGACCACCAAGGGCAGCCTGGCTCTCTCCGCTCCGGACGTGAAGGTGAGTGCCCGCCGGCTAACCGTCCTGACCGAAAGCCTGATGCAGACCGGCAAGCAGCTGGTGACCAATTTCAGCCGGTCCCTTGAGACTTATGTCGACAAGATGGTCAATGCCCGCACTATCACCACGACCGCGCAGAGCCGCAGCAGTGCGATCAAGGAAACCGAGACGCTCAAGGCCGGTATTCTGGTTCAGAACATCGACAGTGTCGCCACGCAGAACAGCGACGTGTCTCTGATCACCGCCAAGGAAGATGTTCGTCTTGATGCCGAACGTGTCAGCATCGGCTGATGCTGCAGCAGGAACAGGGCGACAGGGTAAACAATGCTTCTGGTAGATGACAGACTTCAGGCTGCTCGCGACCACGCGGCCGCCGGCAGGCATGACAACGCAGCCTTGCTGTTTGAAAGCATCCTCGACATATCCCCCGGACATCCGGAAGCCCTCACCGGCCTGATCGAGACAAGCCTTTCCAGAGGCGACCTGCAGTCGGCCCAGTCGCTGCTGACCAAGGCAACAGCACAGAGTGAGCGGGATGCCGGTTTCCTGGCCCTTGCCGCAAAAGTGGCCCTCGCCGGCAACAATCCCGGCGAGGCGGAACGTCTGGCCGATCGGGCTCTGGCGATCGATCCCTTTCATGTCCAGGCCGCGCTGCTGAAAGCCGAGTTTCTGGCCGCTGCCGGCGCCCTATCCGATGTGGAAGTCCTTTTGAAAACCGTTCGAGAGCAGACAGAAAGCCAGGACATCCTGCATGGCATCGCCCGGCTCTACTTCTCGATCGGTCTGTTTGCCCCCGCTCTCGCCTCGGCACGCGAGGCCCATGCGCTGGATCCCGACGATGCTGCTCTCAACGCTCTTGTCGGTCAGCTCCTGACTGTCCTGTCGGATCACGGGGAAGCCGCAGGCTTTCTCCAGAAGGCACACTTGCAGGACCCGGCCAACCCGGAATACCTGCTTGCACTGGCCGATAATGCCGCGGCAACCGGCCAGTTGACGGAAGCGTTGCGGTTTGCCGACCGGGTCAAGACACTGTTTCCAGACTCCATGCCCGCCTGGCTCTGTTACATCCGGATCAAGGCAGAACGGGGTGAGGCAGAAGAAGCCCTGCGGGACTTCGCACCGGTTGCCAAGGCGTCGAAGAACCGCATGGAAGCCGTGCTGACGCTGGGAACCGCCTACGGTCTGGCCGGGGAACCGGAAAAGACCTTGCAGCTACTGGAACCGCTGCTTGGCAACAGCGACCGGCTGGAAGAGCCTGACAGGACCCGGCTGTTGAGCGTGCTCCGGGAAGCGTATCTTGCAACGGGTCAACTGGACAGGCTGCCAGAGGTGCTCAATCTTTCCGGTTCGGACGCGGCCAAGAAGCCGGACGAGGAGGCTCTGGCGAACCATCTCCGCTCTTCGGCGATGGTGGTCGATCCCGGTCTGAGCAACCTGGAATTCATGGTGATGGCCCGGTTTATCGGCGCCGCCGGACAAGGAACACAAACGCCCGTGATTGGTGCGGCAACTCTGGCCGGCCTTGTGCGGCTGTTCGATTTCGACACCTTTCTGCCGAGCGATGCCCGGCTGGTCGCTCAGCCTCATCCGGAAGTTTCTGGAACCTTTCCGGTCTCTGGTCTGCTGGCCGTGCCGGCTCAAATGCGTGGTGGTCTGACGGGCACCACACCTTATCTGCCGGCGCGCGAAGACCGCCTGCAACGCTGGCGCGACGCCTTGTCGGAGTTTCCGAAACCCTGGATCGGAATCGCCTGGAATGAAGCCCCGCCCGGACTGACCCTGGGCAGCCTGCTTTCCGGCCTGCCCCAGCTGCCCGGAACCCTGGTCAGCACCATCTGGGACCACAGCCGGTCCCAGCTTGCAGGCCACAAGGGTATCATCGACGCCGGACGCCACGTCGAACAGCTCGAAGATCTCGCTGCACTGGTGCAGGTGCTGGATTATGTCGTCGGTCCGGACGGCATCGTTCTGCATGCGGCGGGTGCCTCCGGAACGCCAGGCCTGGCGCTCGTCCCGCGTGTTGCGCCCTGGTACTGGTTTTCAGAAGAGGGTCGCAGCATCTGGTATCCGAGCCTTGATGTCATCCGCTCTCCAAGGGCCGGCCATTGGGCAACGCTCCTTCCCGAACTCTCCGAAGAAATTGCCAGGCGGTTTCACAACGGGATCTGACCAGTCGGGTCGCTCCATCCGCCCCGCTGACAGCGGTGCTGATGAAGTGCTATGAAAAGTACTGGAACGGCCGTTTTCCGGCGCCCTCGGCTTCGCCCCTGGAACATTCGCTGTGCTATCGGCCGATCCTGGTTGCGTGGAACCAGGGAGCGGAGGGCGTTGGAGCAAGGACTGACAGCCCAGAACATGAACAGGGTCCTGATTGCCGGATGCCCGGGCTCCGGCAAGTCACAGGCTGCGCGCAAACTCGGCCAGCTAACCGGGCTGCCGGTCATTCACCTGGACAGCCATTACTGGTTGCCGGGCTGGCAACGTCCGACAAAGGCAGCCTGGCGTGCGACCATTCAGGAACTCGTCGCCAGACCTCGATGGATCATGGACGGCAACTTTGCCGACACGCTGGACCTGCGCCTCGCGGCAGCGGACACGCTGATTTACCTGGATTTTTCCACTCTGCTGTGTGCCACAAGAGTGGCGCGGCGCACCTTGTTCGGACGTGGCAAATCACGTGAAGGCGAATTGCCCGAAGGCTGCGTCGAGCGGATCGACTGGCCATTTTTCCGTTTCGTTCTGAACTACAGGGAAGACCACCGCGAGAAAGACCTTGCGGGCATCAACTCATTTGCCGGCAGGAGCTACATTTTTACCAGGCCACGGCAGTTAGGACGTTTTTTTGCCGGGCTCAAAAAGTCGATCGGCATCTGAAACTCCCTTTGCCAGAAAAAGGGCCGCAACACGGCCCCTCTCCTCTGACCGGTCACTTGCAGAGTTCACCGGAATAGCGAACAAGGCCCTGCAAATCCTGCGGATTGCGCAGGTCCACCAGGCCGTAGCTTGAAAAGCTTCCGCCATAATCGGACAATGTGCCCCGACCCTGGCCTTCCTGAACATCATAACTGATTTCAATCATGTAGCGACCAGGCCTGCCCGGAACTGCGGTCAGGATGCCGACATCTTTGGTGTAGATCGCTCCGCCATCCGCACGGCCGAAATAGTGTTCCATCTCCATCTCAAGTCCGGTCTCCGTGGCGCGCTGCTCCAGGATCTTGCCGGACGCATTGGTCACCGACCCCATCAGCGTCGCGGAGATAATCACCGGCTTTCCTTCGCCTTCGGCAAAGAAATTCGGAATGGCGACGCCACCGATTTCCAGGCAGTCATCGGCCATGGCAGGCAGAGCCGTCATCAACATGGCAGCAGCTGCCGCCAGTGTGGTTCGAAACGTTTTCATGTGTTTGATCCTGCGATTTCTGTCTGACACTCAGCCTTTGGCAAGGCGCTCGGAAAGCTGCTGATTGGTCATCGCCTCGCCGTCCAGGTTCCAGGTCCCGTCCACCGTGTGAACGAGGTTCGACCAGATCTTCTCCCGCGGCAGCCGCCCCTCGGCGGCATCGGCGATGATATCGGTCGCCTCCTTGAAGAAGCCGACCTGGATGTCCCGGTCGGCCAGGGCAAAGGATGGTGTCTTGCATTCCAGCCAGGCACCCTTGACCGGTTCGCCCCCGGAGAGGGCTCCACCGTGCGGCAGCGCCTGGATCTGCATGGTGACGTTGGGTGTCATGACGGCGTTGCCGGCAAGCCCGTGCCATTTCAGGAAAGCTTCCGTGATTTTCTTTCCGGCCAACCGGCCAGCTTCCGCGGTCAGGACACCTTCCGTGTAATTCAATGCGAGTGGCATGGTTCTGCTCCTTCTAAAAAATATAACGTTCGTTATATTTAGTTGCGAGGCTTATTTATGTAACGATCGTTATTTTGTCAAGATTCAAATAACGATCGTTATAAAAAGGCAGACAGCATGGCAAAACAGCAGCTACGCAAGGCGGAGACACATCGCGCACTTCTGAACGCCTCCAGCCGGGCGTTTCGCAGCGAAGGTTTTTCCGGCGTTGGCGTGGACGCGATCGCAAAGGCGGCGGGCGCAACATCCGGGGCGTTCTACGCCCATCTTGGGTCCAAGGACGGAGCTTTCCACGCAGCTCTGGAGCTCGGCCTGAACGAGGTGATCGAGACTGTACCTGCCTACCAGGATCAGCATGGTGCGGGCTGGGTAGAGGCCTTTGCCCGGTATTATCTTGGAGCGGCCCATCGCAAGGACAGGGCCTGCGGCTGTGCCATGACCGCCATGTCGCCGGACGTGGCCCGCGCCAAGCCGGACACACGCGCTCTTTACGACCAGAAGATGCGGGCGATTGCGGCACTCATCGCCAAGGGCCTGCCAGGGGAAACCGACGTGCTGCGCCTGAACCGCGCCTGGGCCTTTCTGAGCGTCCTGATCGGTGCCCTGACGACCGCCCGGGCGCTGTCCGATGACCAACTCGCGGAAACGCTGACATCTGCCGCGCTTCCTGTTGCCCTGGCAGCCGCGACGGGCGGTTTCCTGTCCTAAGAGTTAAAGACGGCTTCCAGGCTCACCGGCCCGGGAGAGTGATGCGTTAGCCTCTGTCAGGAACTGGCGACGCGTAACCCGGAAAATCCTGCAGGCAACCCCGTCGATTTCGCGATCCTGCCAGAGGTGAAGCCCGGCTTTTTGCAACACCCTTATCGACGCATCATGCGCCTCCTCCGCAGTTGCAAACAGCTGCGGTTCAGCGGTTTCTTCGAAGAACCAGGCAACCAGGGCACAGGCGATCTCTGTGGCATAACCGGCACCCCAGGCGTTTCTCTGCAGCACATAGCCGAGTTCATAACCTTCGGGATCTTTCAGCTTGGAAAAACCCGCTCGTCCGACCAGAACGCCGTCCAGTGTCTCCAGCTTCCAGCCGGAGATCTTGTGCCGCCGGTTGTCTTCCAGATAGCGGTCAAGACGGTCACGCACGTCCCCGGGCTGGAGTGCAACCGGACCTGACGCCAGGAAACGGTTGACCTCCGGATCAGCATGCAGCGCGACAAGCGCAGGCAAGTCGTCCTCGGAAAATGGCATCAGTCGCAGCCGGTCTGTCTGAACCACAGGGTGAATCAAGGTCTGGACTTTCCGGTTTGAAGGTCTGGACAATACATGATCTTGATCAGGCCATCGCCCTTTCCACCCGGTAGAACCGGCAGGCAAGCCCGTTAATGTCCATGTCCCGCCAGAAGCACATGCCGGCTTTCTCCATGACCTTCAGGGAGGCCTCATGTTCCCGCACCGCATAGGCGATGAGATGATCCTGGTCGGTATTGTCGAAGAACCAGGCGACAAGCGCAGATGCAATCTCGGTCGCATATCCCCTGCCCCAGGCCGATCTCCTCAGACTGTAGCCGAGTTCATACCCATCCGGATCCGACTGCCAGGAAAACCCGGCGCGGCCGACAAAACGGCCGTCAAGGGTCTCCAGTTTCCATTTCGAGATGCCCGACTGGACGTGATCCTCAGCATAGTTTTTCAAGCGGCGATGCACTTCCTCCGGGCTCATGACCACCGGCCCCGGCGACAGGTACCGATTGACCTCCGGGTCGGAATGCAGCTCCTGCAGTTTCAGAAAATCATCTTCGGTGAATGGCGTCAGGCGCAGCCGTGCCGTTTCCAATACAGGCTTGATCAAAATGAACACTTTCAAAAAAAGGGACCGTGTCGAACACGGTCCCAGGCAAACAACCGGGCGCCAACAGGCGCCGGCGCACTGCCTATGCACTCATGAGATAGGATTGCATGGACGGGCTGAGCAGCTGGAACACATCCGCCTGCATACCGTCAATCACCTTGCTTTCGCGATGATAGAATCCGGCATCCAGGACGACATCACGCATGAGACGGTTATCGGTCCGGACGACGGCAACAAGATGCGAGAAATAGGTATTTTCGAAGAACCAGCCCGACAGCGCAGCGCACAGACGGGTCGGCAATTCCGGATCCGCGTCGAGCACGTCGTTGCGCAGACAATAGTTCAGGCTGATCTCCGAGGTCTCGGCGACCGGTGTGAACCCCGCCCAGCCCAGAAAGTCGCCTTCCGGAGAAACCGCTTTCCACTTCGCGAAACCGAGGTCGTCCTGGTTTTGCAGAGCCGAACGCACCAGCTCGGCTGCGTCAACGACCGTGCAATTGCTGGAGAATTCGTGACATCGGTTTCCATACGGGTCGGAATGAAGGTCTTTGACGAGATGAATATCCGCCGGCGAAAAAGGGACAAGCCGCACTGCGCCGCATTCGAGATAAATCGTCTGCACCATGTCCTCCCTGGTTCTGAAGTCTGTTTGACCGCCACCGCCTCATTCCCGAAACGATTGCAGACAGGGCGATTCATATAACCCTGAATTGTGCCAACCCGATGGCAGACAAAAGTATAAGAACAAAATCGGAAAAAATAAATTCGTATTACCAACAGGTTAACCTGATACTCGACGCTGCAGCGCACACTTGATATGTTAACCAACTATCCGGAAAATATGCCTTGCCAGTTTTCCAGGTTGATTCCGGCCGACGGATCAACCCGTTGCCAACCGCCCATCTGGTTGCGGAACCAGGTTTCCTGACGTTTGGCGTATTGCCGCGTTGCAACAGTCAGCCTGTGGAGCGTTTCTGAATAATCGGCTTCTCCAGCCAGGAAAGCGCCGATTTCAGCGACCCCGATAGCCCGCATTGCCGGAAGTTTGTCTGAAAGGTCCTTCTCCAGAAGCGAACGCACTTCGGCCTGACCGGCTTCCGCCAGCATCAGCTCCGCCCTTTGCGCAATACGCTCGTGCAGCCAGGGCCGGGGCGGCGCCAGCACGATCCGGCAGCACTCTTCCGGCCGCAGCAATGGCGGCGCCTGATGCGCCTTCTGCCAATGTGCGAGCGACTTGCCCGTGGCCATCAGCACCTCCAGGGCGCGGGCGAGACGCTGCGGATCGGAAAGTGCCTCAGCAGCGGTCTTGTCGCCCAGCCGGGTCAGCTCCTGTCTTAATCCTTCCACACCCTGCCGGTCCGCCAGATCACGGGCCTGACGGCGTATCTCCTCCGGTATCTCCGGCATTTCGGCAAATCCTTCGGTCAGCGCCTTGAAATAAAGCCCCGTGCCGCCAACCAGGATCGGCATCTGCCCCCTCTCTTCTGCTGAGGCAATTTCGGTCCCGACAAGCCGCAGCCAGGCCCCGGTCGAGAAGGCCTGGGACGCCGGAAGGATGCCATAGAGACGATGAGGCACGTCTGCCTCTTCTTCTGCCGACGGCCGGGCGCTGACAAGGCGGAGCTCCCGATAGAGCTGCATGGAGTCGGCATTGACAATGACACCATTCAGTTTTTTTGCCAGATCCAGAGCCAGGGCGGACTTGCCGCTGGCCGTCGGCCCGGCTATCAGAATGACGCGCCTGTTCAAAGCTTCTGTCCTGTTGCCTTCCAAGGAACTGTCCATGTCTCTCGTTGCCACTTTGGTGTCCACGCCGACTGCGCCCGCTGTCGATCAGGAACTGCTCGTCGGGGCTGCCGACACCCTGGGTGCCACAGAGGCACCGGTCGTTCTCAGCCCCGGTGTTGCAGCCGATATCCGGTTTACCGGTGCCGATGCAAGAGCTGCCGAACAGGATCTGCGCAGCATCATCGGCTCACAACCTGTCGACGTCTTTGTGCAGGCAGACGGAGATCGCCGCAAGCGCCTGCTGATTGCCGACATGGATTCCACCATGATCCGCCAGGAATGCATTGACGAACTGGCGGCTGAACTCGGCCTGAAGGAACGCATCTCGGAGATCACCGAACGTGCCATGCGCGGCGAAATCGAGTTTGAGCCGGCGCTGGAGGAGCGTGTCGGCCTTCTTGAAGGCCTTCCGGTCTCCGCGATCGGTTCCGTCCTGAGCAACCGCATCCAGCTGATGCCAGGCGGCCGCACGCTGGTCCAGACCATGAAGGCCAACGGCGCCTATTGTGCACTCGTTTCAGGCGGCTTCACCCATTTCACCAAGGCGATTGCAAATATGATCGGCTTTGACGAGAACCAGGCCAACACGCTGTTGGAAGCGGACGGCAAACTGACCGGCAGGGTTGGTCAGCCCATTTTGGGGCGCGACGCCAAGCGGGCTCGTCTGGAGTTTCTCGCAGCCGAAAAAGGCATCTCGTTTGAGAACACGCTGGCCGTCGGCGATGGCGCCAACGACCTGGCCATGATCGAGCGCGCCGGCACCGGCGTTGCCTACCGCGCCAAGCCTGCGGTCGCTGAAGCCGCCGATTTCCGGATCGATCACGGTGATCTGACGGCCCTGCTCTATTTGCAGGGCTATGCGGAGAAGGATTTCGTGTTGAGCTGAAGTGGCGCAGCGTTTCCTGGCTGCTCGACAGCCCCCGCGACGCATGCCACTTATCAAGAACTGTCTCGACCCCGAAGACATTTCACCGTGCCCCCTGGTCCAACCGCGTTTCACGCAGAAACAGTGCCTCCGGGCCCCTTGCAACGCACTCGCGTCTTGATGAAGACCATCCGCCAGTTTTGAAACATGCCAAGATGATTGCCATTCAAGAAATCCGTGCCGCAGCTGATCGCATTGCCGGGAAGGTGCTTGTCACCCCCGCGATCGAGGCTCCGGTTCTGTCAAAGCTGCTTGGACGACGAACCGTTCTCAAACTCGAGAACCTGCAAATCGGTGGATCTTTCAAACGAAGGGGCGTGTTGAACAGGCTCCTGTCCACGGATACCGAAGCCGAAAGCGCACAATTTGTGGCTGTCAGCGGCGGAAACTTTGGCATCGCGCTTGCGGAAGTGTGCGAGACACTGGGCCTGGCTGTGACAATCGTCCTGCCTGAATCTGCTCCTGTGGCATCCGCACAGCGCATTGAAGCGGCCGGGGCAAAGGTGATCTGGACGCCGGATGTCGCGTCTGCCTTTGCCAGGGCGGATGAGCTCGCTGCAAACGGCTATTCATTGATCGACGATTGCGATGATGTCCAGATCGCAGCCGGATCCGGCACATTGGCGCTGGAATTTCTGGAAGCAGCGCCCCAGATCACGGACATTTTTGCCACCATCGGCGGCGGCTCGATGATTTCCGGTGTTGCCACGGTGACAAAGGCCCTCTCCCCGCAGACCAGGGTCTGGGGTGTCGAGACGCATGGATCCGACTCGATGGCCAGAGCCATGAAACAACGCGCGCCCGTCACCATCGATGTGACGACCGCCATATCGACGCTTGGCGTCCCGATCGTTTCCGGTGTGTTTCTGGAGTGTGTTCTGGAACTGGTCCGGGAGGTTGTTGTGGTGGAAGACCGGGAAGCCTTCCAGGGCGTCATAGACTTCGCCGAGAAAGAACACATCTGGGTGGAACCGGCGGCAGGGGCACTGATACCTGCAGCGCGGCGCGTCGCCGCCAATTTGCCAGGTGATGCCGTCATAGGCCTTGTGATCTGTGGTGGCAATGCAACCGTCTCGGATGTGACCCGGATTTCAGGCTGAGCGCCCGGGCTCCCATGAAGTGGGTATCGACTTGATGCGCAAAACCGCAATCCATCTCGACGGAATTCCGGTCACTTGCAAGTCCGGCTGAGCCGGCCTTCAGTAGGATCAGCAACAAAGCAGCCCATCCTTCGAGAAGGTCGTTACGGTCCTTCTCAGGTTGAGGAAACCGGGTGGAGCCTTGACACAAAAAAGGCGCCGTTTCCGGCGCCTTTCTCAGATCCAAATTCGTTGACCGAACTTACTGGTCTTCGATCCGCACCGGTACGAAACGAACGTCGCCGGTCGGGTTGGACAGAAGCAGCAGTGCCGAGCGGCGGCCGTCTTCCTTGAGTTTCTTGATCTGGGCCTCGACATCGGCCGGCGTTGCCACGGGCTCCTGGGCGACTTCCTTGATCACGTCACCCGCCATCACCCGCTTTTCTTCGGCGGACGAACCGGACAGAACTTCGGTGACAACAACACCGGAGACGTCTTCCTCGATCGAGAACTGCTCACGCAGCGCATCGTCCAGTTCGGCAAGCATCATGCCGAGCACTTCGCTTTTTTCAGCCGGCTTGTCCGCGGGCTCGTCCTCGGTGGTTGCGCTTGCCTCGGTGACTTCATTTTCCTGAAGGCGCTCCAGCGTCACGGAGATCGTGACTTCCTCGCCCTTGCGCAGCACGACGACTTCAACTTCCTTGCCGATGGCGGTTTCTGCAACCATGCGCGGCAGTTCCCGCATGGCTTCCACCTCCTTGCCGTCGAACTTGATGATCACGTCGCCCGGTTCGATCTCGGCCTTGGCGGCCGGACCGTCCTCGGTCACGCCGGCAACCAGCGCGCCCATGGCCTCTTCCATGGCCAGGCTGTCAGCGATTTCGTCGGTGACTTCCTGAATGCGTACGCCAAGCCAGCCACGGCGGGTCTCACCGAACTCGCGCAGCTGGTCGATAACGCGCATGGCCGTCTTGGCCGGGATCGCAAAGCCGATGCCGATTGAACCGCCGGACGGCGAGATGATCGCGGTGTTGATGCCGACCACGTTGCCCTGCATGTCGAACAGCGGGCCACCGGAGTTGCCCCGGTTGATCGACGCATCCGTCTGGATGAAATTGTCATAGGGACCGGAATTGATATCGCGGTTCCGCGCCGAGACAATACCCACGGTGACCGTTCCGCCAAGACCGAACGGGTTGCCGATGGCCATGACCCAGTCACCGACACGGATGGTGTCGCTATTGCCGAAATCGACCGCTTTCAGCGGCGTTTCCGGCTCGACCTTCAAGACAGCAATATCGGTCTTTTCATCGGTACCGATGATTTCAGCACGCAGCTTGGTGCCGTCATTGAAGTTGGCGGTGATTTCATCGGCGCCTTCAATCACGTGATTGTTGGTGATGATGATGCCTTCCGTGCCATCGATGACAAAGCCGGAGCCCAGCGACTGAACGCGGCGCGGCTGATCGTCGTCGCGGTTCTGCCGGTTGAAGAATTCCTCGAAGAACTCCTGGAACGGCGATCCGTCCGGAACCTGCGGCATCGGCACCGAACGGCGCCCTTGAACGGTCTGAGCCGTGGAAATGTTCACAACCGCATCTGCAAGGTTTTCCGCCAGATCGGCGACGGACACCGGTCCCTGCGCATGGGCTGTGTTGACGGGCTGCACCAGTGCCATACCGCCAAGCAGAATACCCGCAGCAGCGGCTGCAACGCGGGTCATCCGACGGCGCATCATTTTTGGAGCCATTAGGCTTTCTCCTCATCCCGGCCGGTGGGATCGCCAGCCATTCTTTCACGGGCCGGCATCCGATGGGTGTTTTAAGGTTCGTTTCCCAGAATATAGAACGGGCGGGAGGATTTGGCCCCTCCCGCCCGAAAACTTTTCGTTATCCGCGAATGATCCACACAAGAAACACGCCGATCACGGCCGCAATCAGGCCCGTCAGGCGCAGGGTCTGGTCCGGGGTCTCCAGCGCGCTGCGCATGATGGCTTTCATGCCACCGGGCACCAGCGCGTAGAGCACACCTTCAAGCACAAGGACCAGGCCCAGTGCGGTCACCAGCTCGCTCATTGAGAGGCGAGAGACGGCGACCGGTCGGACACGCCTTGGCTGCCATTGTCATTGGCGGCCGGATCAAGGTTCTGCCCCATCGGGTCCTTGAAGAACCGGAAGAAGCTCGAGTCAGGCGAGAGCACAAGGCTGGTATCTCCCGACTGCAAGCCGGCTTCATAGGCCTGCATGGACCGGTAGAAGGCAAAGAACTCCGGATCGGCGCCGAATGCTTCAGCAAAGATCTTGTTCCGCTCTGCGTCACCGTCACCGCGGGTGATTTCCGAATCCCGCTTCGCTTCAGCAACCAGAACCGTCGCGTCGCGATCTGCGCGCGAGCGGATCCGGCGGGCGACTTCCTCACCCTGGGCGCGGATTTCGGTGGCTTCCCGCTGACGTTCCGTCTGCATGCGGGCGTAAATCGCCTGGGAGTTGGCATCCGGCAGGTCGGCCCGGCGGATCTTCACGTCGATGACCTCAATGCCGAGTTCCTTGGCGTTTGCGCTGACGTCCTTGCGGATCGCTTCCATCACTCCGGAACGGTCGTCGCGCACGAGCGCCACGAAGCTGGTGCGGCCAAGCTCGGACCGGAGCGAGGACTGCAGCAAGGTCGACAGGCGGCGGTTGGCCGTCTGCACATTGGCAACACGCTGGTAGAAGAGCACCGGATCGGAGATCTTGTAACGCGCAAAGGCATCCACCACGAGACGCTTCTTGTCCGAGGAGATCGGCTCGAGCGGCGGCATGTTCAGGTTGAGAACACGCTTGTCGAGGTAAACGACGTTCTGGATGAACGGATACTTGAAGTAGTAACCGGGCTCCGTTTTCGGTTGGTCGACAATCCGGCCGAGCTGCAGGACGAGCGCCTGCTGGGTCGGGTTGACGATGTAGATCGACATGTAGCCGAGCACGGCCACGCCAATCAGGAGAATGGCAAGAATTCCACTGCGCATGATCAGTTTCCTCCGGTCCGTGCCGTCGTGGCACTGCCGCCACGCGGGTTCAGGTCATTGAGCGGCAGGAAGGGCAACACGCCCGATCCGGAGGACTCGCTGTCAATGATGATCTTGTTGTTGGCACCCAGGACTTTTTCCAGGGTCTCGAGGTAAAGACGCTCGCGGGTGACATCCGGAGCATTCTTGTACTGTTCATAGATCTTGGTGAAACGCTGGGACTGACCGGTTGCCTCGGCAATGGTCTGGTCCTTGTAGGCGTTGGCCGCTTCCAGAACGCGGGCTGCTTCACCACGCGCTTCCGGAACGACCCGGTTGGCGTAGGCTTCTGCCTCGTTGCGGATACGCTCCTGGTCGGCGCGGGCTGCCTGCACGTCGCGGAAGGCGTCGATGACCTGTGCCGGCGGGTCAACCCGCTGCATCTGCACTTCGGCAATCTCGATACCCGCCCGGTAGCTGTCCAGGGTCGTCTGCATCAGCGTGACGACGTCGTTCTGGATGGCAACGCGGTTCTCGGTCAGGATGGAGTCGATGTTCGAGCTGCCTACGGCTTCACGCATGGCGCTTTCGGCCACCGCCTTCACCGTCGCTTCAGGATCCTGAATGTTGAACAGGTAGTCGCTGATGCCATCGCGAGTGTTCTTGATACGCCACAGAACCTTGAAGCCGACATCAACGATGTTTTCGTCGCCCGTCAGCATCAGGCTTTCTTCCGAGACGTCGCGCGCACGCACCACACCGGAGCTGCTCACGGTTTCTTCCGTGCCAACCGTTGTTTCACGCTGCAGCTCGACTTTCGGCTTGTAAACTTCGCCGATCGGGTAAGGCCAGTTGTAGTTCAGGCCCGGAGGGGTCTGGTCGTTGACTTCACCCAGAACCAGCTCAACGCCGACTTCACCTTCGTCCACGACATAAAAGCCCGTGGCCAGCCAGCCGATCACGACGACACCGGCAACGATCAGCACGCCGATGGCACCCAGGCCACCGCCGCCGCCACCAGGCAGCACGTTTTTCATGCGGTCCTGGGTGCGTTTCAGGAGCTCTTCCAGATCCGGCGGGTTGTTACCACCCCGGTTCGGGCCGCCACCGCCCCCCCAGGGTCCGTTGTTGTTTCCGCCGCCGCCCCATGGGCCGCCGCCGTTCCCGCCACCTTTCCAGGGGCCACCGCCACCTGACTGATTGCTCCAAGGCATCAAAACTTCCTTCTTCGAGATCCGGCGATGGGTGCCGGACATGGGCTGGTGCCCGTTCTGACTCACCGTTGGTTATAGGGAGGTTACTGGCCGCTTTCAACGGAAAGCGGGGCGCAAGATCCTCCCGAAACCAATAAGATTTCCCGTGCCGCAGGTGGGGCCTGAGACCGTATGTGTCAAGCGGCAAAGGCACAATATGCCGCAGCTGGGCTGCAGCTTGCGCGAAAATCAGGACCGGATCATGTCGATATGCGGAATGCCATCTTCGATGTAGACGTCGGAAACGGTCTTGAAGCCAAGAGATCCGTAGAACTTTTCCAGGTAGGCCTGCGCCGAGACATGGACCTCGCATCCTGGCAACAGGTCAAGCGCCTTGTCGATCCCGGCCTGCATCAACAGGCGCCCGAGACCGGTGCCGCGTGCTTCTTCGGCAATCACCACGCGGCCGATGCGCGACATTGCCTTGTCTGCGTCCGTCAGGAGACGGATGGAGCCCAGCAAGGCGCCTGTGTCCCGGTTCTGGATCAGATAGTGCAGTGTCTCCTGATCCTTGCCGTCGATATCGGCATAGAAAGACTGTTGCTCCAGGATGAAGACCTGCTGACGCAGGCGCAACAGATCGTAGAGCTCTTGCAGGCTGAGCTCGTCAAAGGCCGCCCAGCGGGCAGTCATGGTCGCAGAAAGGGTCATTCACTCAGGTCTTTGGCTTTTGGTGTTTATCTCCTGATCTTCGGATCAGGGTTTGCGGCGATAGGTGACGAATGTGAAATCCGCGCTGTCTTTTTCCGTTCTGATGCCAGCATTCCGCTCCGTTTCCCGCCAGACCGCCGCATCAATGTCCGGAAAACGCGTGTCACCGGCCGGTTCGGCGGCAACCTCGGTGATTTCCAGCCGATCCGCCCGCGCCATCGCCTGCGCATAGATCTGGCCGCCTCCGATGCACATGATTTCATCGACACCCAGGCCGGCAGCCAGCGCGCAGGCGCGGTCATAGGCCGCTTCGAATGAGGTCGCGCTTTCTGCCCCCTCCGGCGCATAGTCCGGGTCGCGCGAAATGACCACATGCGGCCGGCCCGGCAGGGGTTTGCCGCCGAAGGACAGAAACGTCTTGCGGCCCATGATCACCGGCTTGCCGAGTGTGAGTTTCTTGAAATGTTTAAGATCGGACGACAGCTTCCAGGGCATGTCATTGTCCGCTCCGATGATGCCGTTACGCGCAACGGCCGCGATCAGCACGAGTTCGGGCAAGGTTTTCTCCGAATCCGGTTTTCATTTCACTGACCGCCTCCTAGCATGAAACGCTGGAGGAATGGCATTGCCAGCGAATTTCTTTGCCGGTGCCTGTCGGAATTCCGGTGCACCAACCGTCTTTGACAGGTGATCTTGCCGGAACAAGGAGAATTGTGAAGATGTCGGAGCTGATGGAGACCGTCCTGATCGAGCGCATCCGCGCCCTGATCCCCGACGACAGGGTGGAGCAGAAACGCATGTTTGGCAGCACCTGCTTCCTGGTGAACGGCAACATGCTGGTCTGTGCGTCCAAGCGCGGCCTCATGGCGCGTGTCGGCAAGGACCAGGAGCCGCTCGCCCTGTCCAGACCGCACGCCACGCAGTGCCGTCCAACCGGGCGGCCGATGCCCGGTTTCATCCGGGTCCAGCCGGAAGGGATCGAAACCGACGACGATCTGAGAGACTGGGTCGAGATGGCCCGAACCTTTGTCTGTGCCTTGCCGCCCAAGGCCGCCAAGTCGAAACGTCCGAAACCGGCAAAGGCAGCGCAATGACCCAATCAGACTTCGCAGCCTTTGAGCCAGGCTCGTTCAAGTTCCTGACCGATCTGGCTGAGAACAATAACAAGGAATGGTTTGACGCCCATAAGGCCGATTACCAGAACCTTGTCAAAAAACCGTCCGACCGGTTCCGGCCAGCCCTTGCGGACGCGCTCGGCGCACGTACCGGGCGGGAGCTGAAATCCAAGCAGTTCCGCATCAACCGGGACCTGCGCTTTTCCAAGGACAAGACCCCTTACAACACCCATATCCGCATGGCGTTCTGGCCCGCGGGTGCCGCCTTTGAGGGTAAGGATGCGCAACCGCCAAGCTTCTTTCTGTCGATCGAAACCGGCCATATCCGCTTTGGCACCGGCTGCATGGCTTTTTCCAAATCCGGGCTGGGCGCCTACCTCAAGGCGCTTGAGACCGGCAGGGGCGAGGAAATCTCCCGATTGCTCACTGAGCTGACGGGACAGGGATTTGAAATTTCCGAACCGGATCTGGCCAAACCGCCGCGGGGCTTCCCCAAAGATCATGCCTTTGGCGATCTTGCCCGGCACAAGGGGCTGGCTGCCTGGAAAACGCTGGCGGACCCGGGGTTTCTGACAGGTGACACCGCTGTTTCAGGGCTTTGTGAAGCCTGGGAACCGACCTTGCCGTTCTGGACCTGGCTTCTGGACATGCAGGAAAGGGCTTGATCCAAAGCGCTTTGAAGCCTATCACCTCGGCATCTTCCCCAACGCCGAGATGAGAACCCATGGCCTCTCCCAAAGATCTGGCACAGCGCTTTCCAGAAGACTTCCTGTTCGGTGTCGCCACTGCCGCCTATCAGATCGAGGGCGCGGCCGATGAAGACGGCCGCGGCCGCAGCATCTGGGACGCGTTTTCCAAGATGCCGGGCCGGGTGTTTGAAGGGCATAGCGGCGACATGGCCTGCGATCACTATCATCGCTGGGAAAGCGACCTTGACCTGATCCGGGATCTCGGCGTCGGCGCCTATCGTTTTTCCATCGCCTGGCCGCGCATCCTGCCAGATGGCAGGGGCAAGGTGAATGAGAAGGGTCTCGATTTCTATGACCGTCTGATCGACGGGCTGGTCGGCCGCGGTCTCAAGGTCTATCCGACGCTCTATCACTGGGACCTGCCGCTGACGCTCGCAGGCTATGGCGGCTGGACCGCGCGCGACACGGCCGAAGCCTTTGCGGACTATACGGAGATCGTGGTCAGACGGCTGGGCGACCGTATGGACGCACTGGCGACCATCAACGAACCCTGGTGCATCTGTCACCTGAGCCATCTTTACGGCATTCACGCGCCAGGCGAACAGAACCGGGCTGCCTTTGCCGTCGCCGTTCATACGCTCAACCGCGCTCATGGCCTGAGTGTTCAGGCGGCACGCGCGGTGAAACCCGACCTACCGATGGGTATCGTTCTCAATGCCTATTCGATCTATCCGGCGACCGATACACCCGAAGACAGGCTTGCTGCCCAGCGTGCGTTCCAGTTCCACAATGGCATCTATTTCGGACCGCTGTTCGAAGGCGCCTATCCGCAGGAGGTGCTGGAGGATCTTGGCGCGGCCATGGACATCCGCGCCGGCGACCTGGAAACCATCCGGCAGCCGCTCGACTGGTGGGGCCTCAATTACTATACGCCCTGGCGGGTGCGCGAGGAGGCTGACCTGGACGCTGACTATCCCCAGGCGGCGGCCGTCCCGCCCAAAGGCGATGTTCCCGTCACCGATATCGGCTGGGAGGTGGACGCAACAGGGCTCTCCGATCTCCTGAAGGATCTCCACGGCCGGTACACCCTGCCTGACTGCTACATCACAGAAAACGGTGCCTGCTACAACGACGAACCGGTGAACGGCGTGATTAAAGACCAGCGCCGGATTGACTATCTGGACGGTCATTTCGGCGCCGTTGCCGATGCGCGCGATGCCGGCGTTCCGGTGAAGGGCTATTTTCTCTGGAGCCTGATGGACAATTTCGAATGGGCCGAGGGCTATCGCATGCGCTTCGGCATCGTGCACGTGAACTACGAAACCCAGGTGAGGACACTGAAGGCAAGCGCCCACTGGTACATGGATCTGCTGGCGGCGCGGTAGGAAAGACCACGTTGGTGCTTGCGCCCGCCTTGTTCATCAAGCGACTGATATGCCGACTGGCTACCAATTTCCTCGTCATTGCAGGGCTTGACCCTGCAATCCACGCCGTTTCCTCACATCTGAGCAAGGACGCCAGGTCACGGCATGGATGCCATGGTCGAGCCATGGCATGACGAAGTACTGTCTGCCTGACTACACGCTCTCCAGGTTCGCCAGGATGATTTCGGTCCAGACCCGGGTCGGCGGGATCCAGGCGGTCCAGTTGTTGTAGTCGCCGGAAAAGATGACGGCGGCCACATCCGCCCTCGGGCAGAGCCACAGGCGCTGACCGCCATTGCCGAAGCCGGCGAACCATTGTGCTCGTCCCTCAAGAGCCGGCACGGGTGCCTGGCCGCAAAACCAGAAACAGCCGTAATCCGGCCCCTCCCCTGTGGCGATCACCGGCCGGAGCGACGCGGTCAGCCAGGCTTCCGGTACGATCCGGTGATCCTGCCAGGTGCCATTGTTGAGCACCATGCGGCCGATCTTCAGAAGATCAGGGGCCGTCAGCCGCAATCCCGAGGCTGGTGAATGCGTCCCATCCGGTCCGGCAGCCCATTCAAAGCGCTCGATCCCAAGCTGTGAAAAAAGAGTTTCTACGGCAAAGTCCGGCAGTTTCTTGCCGGTTCCCCGCTGCAGGATTTCGCCGACAAGCGCAGTCGCACCGCCGCTGTAAATCCAGCGCGTGCCCGGCTCCGCCAAGATGGGGCGCTCCAGAATGAAGCGATAGCGGTCCGGCGCTTGTTCCATCGCGATTTCGCTGTTTTCCGGATCCGTATAGGGGCGGGCTTCATCCCATTCCATGCCCAGCGTCATGGTGAGCGCATGTTCGATGGTCAGCTTCTGCCGTGCCGGATCGCGCGCAAGATCCGGATAGTCGGGGAAGAGCTCCAGGATCGGGGTATCGAGCCGCGGCACCTCGCCGCGTTCCAGCGCAATCCCGTAAAGCAGGCTGACAATGCTTTTGGAAACCGACCTCAGATCATGCAGGGTTTCGGCGTCAAACCGGACGTTGCCAATCGGCCGGCCCCAATTCTCGTCCGGCCCGCTGCCATAGCTTTCAAGAACGGTCTCACCGCCCCGTTCCGCCAGAACAGCGTGCAGATGCGGCAACAGCCCCGCCTCGACACCTGCGCAGAGTTTGCGGCCAATGGCCGTGTCAAACCCTTGTCGCTCGGCAGCAAGGGCATGAGGTGACAGGGAAAGGCTGGTGGATGAACCCATATTTGAAATCCCTTCATGAAAACTGGGTTGAGACTGTCAAGTCTCCGCAATGAATGCGAGCATTATTATGACACGGGAAGTCCGTACTCTTGACCCTCCCCTTGCTGGAACCATCATTTGAAGCTCAGGGCAGTGCCATCAGCAGCCTGGGAGAGACCAAGTGAACCGCAGAACTTTTCTGAAAACCACCGCAGCGGGAATTGGCGCGGCTCTGTTGCCGACATTTTCGCTGGCCCGGTCAGCTGACGGTTTTTTCGAGCTGACGGCTGAAAAGGGCCAGGCTCGGCTTTACGGCAAGGATGGCGGTTTGTCGGATCTCTGGCTCTATAACGGCCGCCTGCCGGGACCGGAGATCCGGGTGAAACGCGGCGAGCGGGTGAAGGTCAGGTTCCTCAACAAGCTGGACGAGGCTACTTCGGTCCACTGGCACGGCATCCGGATCGACAATGCCATGGACGGTGTCGCCGGCCTGACCCAGCCCGCCGTGAAGCCTGGCGAAAGCTTCGACTATGACTTCGTCGTGCCCGATGCAGGCACCTACTGGTATCACGCCCACACGATGAGCTGGAACCAGGTGCCGCGCGGCCTCGCCGGCCCGCTGATCGTCGAGGAAAACGAACCGGTCTTCGATCCAGCCAGCGACATCACCCTGATGCTAAACGACTGGCGGCTCAACGAGGACGGCACGCTGGAAACGGCCAGCTTCGGCGCGCGCCACGATTTTTCCCATGCCGGCCGCCTCGGCAACTGGCTGACCATCAACGGCGCCTCCATGCCGGACATTTCCTTGCAGCAGGATCGCTGGCACCGGATCCGGCTGATCAACTCCTCCGCGTCCCGCGTGCTCGACATCGCCCCGTCCCGCTTCGGTGCCAAAGTGATTGCGCTTGATGGCCAATCTTTTGACGAGGCTCGTGACATTGTCGGCACGCTCCAGCTGTCACCGGCACAGCGCATGGATCTGGTGATGCGGCCGGAAACGGCGGAGGACATTGCCTTTGAAACCATGACCGGCCAGCCCTTCCAGTTTGCGACCTTCAAGGTCTCGGAGGCGTCGGCGCCGGATCTGCCGTTCACCATGCCGGCCGCCAACACCCTGCCCGAACCGGACCTGGCGGCGGCCCGAAAAGTGCCGCTCAACATGGCCGGTGGCGCCATGATGGGCATGCGGGCGCTGATGGAGGAGAAGAGCGAAGACGAAATCCGCCAGATGATGGACAACGGCATGTTCTGGGCGTTCAACGGCAAGCCCGGCATGGACGACACGCCGCTGTTCAGTGCCAAAAACGGCGAGTCCATCGTGATTGAAAGCCGCAACGACACCAGTTTCGCGCACGCCATGCATCTGCATGGTCATCATTTCAGGGTCCTGGAACGAAATGGTAAAAAGCTGGAACATCCCGACTGGCGCGACACGTTCACCACCCAGCCCCGGGAAACGGTCAAGATCGCCTTTGTCACGGACAATCCGGGCAAGTGGCTGATCCACTGCCACATGCTCGGCCACGCGGCTTCGGGCATGATGACCTGGTTCGAGGTGGCGTAGCCTCACCTCGAAGATTGAGTTTAGAGGCGTTTCCTGCCTGCACCTGTTGCCGGCCTCTCAAGCAGACCAAGGTCCGGTATGTTGCGGCTTGGCACGGCCCGAAAGCTTGTAGTCGTAACTCTGAAGCAACCCTTCCAGCCGGTCCTGTTCTTCAAACAGCTCGTCACCGAGCACATCCGAGACAAGATCTCTCAGCAGCTGCGCTTCCGTGCCGAATTCCAACAACCACTCAAGGCAACGCGCCGTGTACAATCGTCCGGAAACATATGTCTTTCCAGGAATGTTGGATGGCATCCGCACGCCGACAGAGGTTTTGAACTTGGAAACCAGATAGTCCCACTCTTTCGGCTCGAGCGGAAGAAATTTGCAAAGCACGCGGAAAGCATTTTCCCGCTTGTAGGCATCTCGATTGTGATCAAGTTGATCTTTCAGGAATGGAATTACGTTTCGGCATTTCAAAAAATAGAAACCGAACAAACTAACAATGTCATCAAGATATCGAATTTCTTCCAGAGAACAGTTTTGCAGGTCTATGTTTTTCGACCTGCGAACTATCGCCTCGGCAATCGACGCCTCGTCCGGATAAACAGAACAGATTTCAATGACGACCCGCGGCACCGTCACTTCGTCGAAATCTGTTTCTTCTCTTTGAATGAACCTGAGAGCAAAATCGACCGCCTGATCTTGTGACCAGAACGTTTCGATCAGAGCCTGCCAGGCATTTGCCTGCGGACCGAAGGCAGGCAAAGGATTCCCATAATCTCCTATATCCAGGTCAACGTATCGTCCGTCGCACTCGTAGTAAGCGTCCTGGAACACGCGGTCGTATCGGTCTGTATAATCTTCGCTCACTTTGTAGTCGGCGCAAAGATATCGTTCGAGAAGCTCTCGCACCGCGTCCTTGTCATGATCGCACTGGAGCTCCGCGAGCAGGTCTCTGACAGCTTGTTCTCTTTGCTCGTAAGGCAGCGTCGTATCATGGGTGGTCAAAAGCCTGTCAACGAACTCCCGCGCACTTGAAGCAGCCATTCGCCTCCCCCCTGATCGGCGTTGCAATATGTCTTTCATCGCCCGGCGCAATTTCGCGCGAGCGGACATGTGGCCGGCAACGAGAGCCTTTAAACCGCAATCGGCGCAGCGATATGCGGGTGCGGATCGTAGCCCACCAGTTCGAAGTCCTCGAACCTGAACGCAAAAAGATCTGTCACGTCCGGATTGATCTTCATCTCCGGAAGAGGACGGAAAGACCGGGTCAGCTGTTCGCGCGCCTGATCGAAATGGTTTGAATAAAGATGGGCATCACCGAAGGTGTGCACGAAGTCGCCGGGCTTGAGGCCGGTGACCTGGGCGACCATCATGGTGAGCAGCGCATAGGACGCGATGTTGAAGGGAACACCTAGAAAGACATCCGCCGAGCGCTGGTAAAGCTGGCAGGAAAGTTTGCCGTCCGCGACATAGAACTGGAACAGCGAGTGGCACGGCGGCAGCGCCATTTCATCGACCAGGGCCGGGTTCCAGGCCGAGACGATCAGCCGGCGGCTTTCCGGATTGGTGCGGATCATGGTGAGCAGATTGGTGATCTGGTCGATCGAGCGGCCATCCGGTGCCGGCCAGGAACGCCATTGATAGCCATAGACCGGACCCAGTTCACCGTTCTCGTCCGCCCAGTCGTCCCAGATCTTGACGCCGTTTTCCTTCAGGTAACCGATATTGGTGTCACCGGCGAGGAACCAGAGCAACTCGTGAATGATCGACCTCAAGTGCAGCTTCTTGGTCGTCACCAGCGGGAAGCCATCGGCAAGATCAAAGCGCATCTGATGACCGAAGATGGAGCGCGTACCGGTGCCGGTGCGGTCGCCCCGGTCGGTGCCCTCTTCCAGGATCTTGGCCATGAGATCGTGATACTGCTGCACGGCGGCGGCCCCTGCTCTCTTGTTTCCGGTGTTGAGGTTAATGTCGCAGATTTTAGCGAAAACACAGCCCTTGGCAGGCACTTTCCCCAGCTTCGGACCGGTCTGTGGATGGCTCCCCAATAAGCCGGCAAAGCAAGGCATTGATTGAAAAGGCCCTTTTAATCCGGCCCCAAACCGCCTATATCAGCAGTGCTGGTTCGCCAGCTATGGCAATAAACTGTCAGTGCAATAAACCTATCGGACCCGGGGGCGGTACCCGGCGCCTCCACCCAAGCCCATGAGGCTTAAGCTCAGGAAATCTCATGGGTTTCGGCGGGGGCGAAATAGGATCGACGAGGGCGTAAAGACTGTGCTTTTGCTCGGCATTGTACCACCGTTATCGGGCTGTTCTAATAGTTGCAAACGACAACTATGCTATGGACAACGCTGTCGCAGCGTAATGCTGCGCCGGTAGTCCACTAAGTCCTGTTGGTTAGCACCTCCAGGCGGGGTTCGGAGGCACCTGGCAACAGAAGCCTCCACTTGATCTTGCTCTCCCCAAGCCTTGACCTGGACAATTCTGTCATGAGACGGAGCGTTCTTGATGAGCAGGACACATTAATCTGGGTTCACTTTGAAAAGAGCCTTTTCTTTTTGATCGCGGCCCGTCAATGTGCTCCAGAGAGACGATAATCCAAGCGAGATTCGAACGAAACTGATGTCTGAAGACCTTCTGCGATACGACATTCTGATCCAGGACGCGCTGCGTGGCGCGGTCAAGAAAATCCTTGCCGAAGTCGGACGCACCGGGTTGCCCGGGGATCATCACTTCTACATCGCCTTCGACACCAACGCGCCGGGCGTGCGCATCTCGCAGCGCCTGAAAGAGCGCTACCCGCAGGAAATGACCATAGTCCTGCAGCACCAGTTCTGGGATCTCGCCATAGGTGAGCATGCCTTCGAGGTCGGCCTGTCCTTCGGCGGCGTGCCGGAAAAACTGCTGGTGCCCTTCTCTGCCATCAAGGGTTTCTTTGACCCCTCTGTTCAGTTTGCGCTGGAATTCGATCCGGGCAAGACCGCCGAGGAACTGCCGGAAGAACTCCTGGAAGCCGTGGAAGAACTTGCCAAGGCGGAACAGGACCACGAAGACAGCCAGTCCAAAACGGACGGTGAACAGGATGACAGCCAGGAAGCTGCAAGCGCCAAGTCCGACAAGAAGGATGACGCAGCGGCGGACACCCCTGCCGGCGACGGTGGCGGCGAAGTTGTCTCGCTTGACGCCTTCCGCAAGAAGACCTGATTTCAGTATCAGCCGGGGAGCTTCCCATGAGCGCGGAGATCATCAATCTGCGCATGGCGCGCAAACAGAAGCAGCGCCAGGACAAGGATAAGGCTGCGGAAGACAACCGCCGCAAATACGGCCGCTCCAAGGCCGAGCGCGAAGCCGCCCGCAAGCGGCGTGAGGATCTTGAAAGCCATGTCGACGGCCACAGGCTGGCCCAGGATGATCCATCCGGCAACGACGCCGACAGTTGACCTTGCATGGCCCTTCTCAAACGCTCCCTCTCCCTACACGGCCACCGCACCAGCCTTGCGCTGGAGCCTGAATTCTGGGACGTGGTCGATGGGTTCATTGCGGCCGAGAAACGATCGCTGGCCAGCTTGATTGCAGAGATCGACGACACCCGGGATCCAGAGGACCCGCTATCCTCTGCGGTACGGGTCTGGGCGTTGAAGACGTGCCTTCAGACCCAAGCTTCTGGCGCTTGAGAGCGGTTTCGGCTCTCCCGTGCAGCATTGAGAAAATTCACCCGGCACGCTTAAAACTTTCTAGAGATCTATCAGCCTAAACACACTCATTAAGTGTGTTTAGGGAGATTTTCATGCCATCCTTTTCCAATAAAAAATGCGGCGAATATCTGCGCGCAATTTCTTGTGGCGCTTTGTGTTTCACCAGCGTTCTTGCCGGGCCCGCCAACGCTTCCGATGCACTTTACGCGGAACTCCGGCAACATTGGCAAGCGAGATACGGTCAAAAGATCGCTCCCAAAGATCTGGACACGCGCGTCGAACGGCTGTTCGACAGCCTGGACCTCCACCATGACGGCATTGATCAGAACGACATCGACCTCTTTGTCAAAAGGGAACTCGCCAGAACACGCGCGCAAGTTTTTCACGAGTATTTGAGGTTCGACCTGAATGGTGACCAGTCGATCGAGCGCGATGAAACTGAAGTCGTTATGCGAAGCGAGTTGGGCAGCCGGGCCGGAAGACATCCCGCCCGGGTCGAAAGAACCATTCAGCGGAGCCTGAAGAAACTGTTTGATCATGACCCGAACCAGGACGGGACGATTAGCTTTTCCGAACTCACGATCATCGCCGAAAAGAAGAACGGCAAACCACCTCGGCAGGAAGCCGAACTGGTGTTGATCCTAAAAAGCCTTCTCGAACTGGACCCGGACAAAAACGGCAGACTGGAACTCGCGGAAGCTCGGGACACGCTCAGGAAAGCGTTTACTGCGGACACTTATGCATCCGCATTGCAGATGCAGGCACCATCAGACACGGCCTGTACCGCTCCCGAAGCTTCCGCGGACTCTGACATCCTGCTTGTAGGGTCCTACGAGGGGAGCAGTGTTCCTTCCGTGACCGTTGCCGGCCAGGATGCCGAAACCTCGACCGGAACAATCCGGATCGAGCCAGGAGAAAAAGGCCTTTATCTGGTTCTGGTCAGCTACACGCCAATGATCTGGCAATTCGAAGGTGCAACGGACCGGATCGAACATGTCGTTCTTGCAGGTAGAACGTCAAAGGCCGGAAAAATCAAGGCTGGCCTGACAGGTGTAGCGCCGTCCAAGTCGAGTTTCCTCCCGGCGGAGGACTGCATCACCTATTTCTGGGAAACTGGTGCTCTCAAGGAAGTTAAGGCACGTATCGGTGTGACGAGCCTGGCCGGTAAAGCCCCAATCACGTCCTTTGGGCAATACACATTGCACGACCTTTCATTGCCTTCAGGCTCCACGCGCAAGATCAAACTGCCACCACCGCCTGAGCGTGAAACACGCATTCCAGTCAAGACGGTATCCGCTTCCAAGAAGACATTCGAGCCCAGCAAGGCAATCAACAGCCTGATGTCTCAAACGGTCCCGGACGCGGTGTTCTATCCCATATACATTTACAATCGTGGCGGTGTCATAAGCCTGGACAGAGAGGAGATTGTCAGTGACGCTCCAGCCGAAGACTATATCGTGCTGCCTCAGGAAACCGGGCTGGCGCAACTCGTTGCAGAACGGAAGCTCAAATTACTCCGCAGGGGTCAGTTCCGCATCGTGGATGAAATCCGCATTCCCGCCTCGCTCGCCGGAGCACACAGAGTCGATTTCATTCTGTCGCAAGGCGTTGAGGTCCCGAAGGGGGACCCTGGCCATTCCTGTGTTCTTTCAGAGGACGCGGGCGGATACATAATCAACAAGGCCTGCGAATAGCGTAGACAAGTGCCTACTGCGGCAATCCCGGCAGAATCAGCGGACCACCGACATCCTGAGTGATCAGGTCCTCGATTGAGACCGGCGGATCAAGCGGCGGCAGGCTGTTGGCGGGTTTGGCGGCCGGGACAGTTGCAGGTGGCGCAGCGATTGCCTCGCTTCCCGGTGTTTCCAGAACGGCGCGGATGCGCTCGGCAAAGGGCGCAGCCGGCTCGGCCGGCGTCACACTGCTCTGCTGCCGGGGGGCTGGAGCCTCGGGAACCGCCGCTGGCTGGAGGGCCGAGTTTTCCTGTTCCTCGGAGGTCTGATCTTCGGTGCCGGACTGGTCCTGTTCCAGCCGGAGCCGTTCTTCCTCGGCGCGTTGCGCGGCTTCCGCAGCGAGCCGTACGCGCCGGTCGGCAGCTTCGCGCTGCGCTTTCAGTTCGCGCACCAGACGGTCCCGCTCCAGGATTTCCGCCTGCAGCTTTTCCACCCGCTCGACCTCCTGCTCGAAGGCGCGCAGGGTCAGATAGGCCGTGAAGGGGGCGATATCCACGCGTCTGACCGGCCCATCGACCGGCCCCTGGAACAAAAGCCCGACCTGCGGCTCGGCGCCGGTGACGGCTTCTTCGCCCGGGTCGACTTTCAGCGAAAAATCGGCATCCAGATCGTAGCTGCCAAGATCCACTTCCGCAGAGCCGAAGATTTCAGCACGCTCTGAATCCACCACCACATTGCGGGCACTCAGGCGTCCGCCGACCAGCGTCAGTGTTCCGTCAACCCGTTCAAACGGCAGGCTGCCGGCGGCCATGTGACTGACAAAGACATCGCGGATCTTGTCGTCCGCAAGTTCGAGTCCGGCATCGACCGCACGGGTCACAAGCGGAAACGCCTGCGGATTAAGGCCCCGGAAGTCGCCCTTCTCCATGGAGAAGGTGCCGCCACCGCTGAGCCCGGTGACAATGGCGGAAATCGATCGGCCGGCGCCCTCAAATTCCAGGAAGAGATCGAGTGTGCCCGAGGCAACCGCCCTGCCCCCCGGGCGCCAGGAGAGCTGGCGCAGGTCGGCCTTGTCGAGCTTGACCCTGCCGGACAACGCGGCTTCCGCCTCGCTGCGCCGGATCGACAGGCTGCCATTGAGCCTCCCACCAGCAAAAGCACCGCTCAGCCCATCCAGCCGCATCAGCGACGGCGACAGACGAAACTCTGCGCGCGGCCCGGTTATCTCGTTTTCGTCGTCCAGCAGAAGCCTGTCCGCCTGGAACGCAAGACTCACATCAAATCCGTGAAGCAACGGCGCCCCGAACGGATCAACCGGCCAGATGCTGGAGCCGTCCCCGGTGGCAAACCACTGGTCGGGCCCGAGAACAAGTTCGGTCAGGCCGCGCAGGTCCGCCTGGTTCAAGGTGAGTTCGCCGGAGAACCGGCGATTGCGCTCACCCGGAGCCGGCTCCAGATCCCCTTCAAGGCGCGCCTCGAACCTGGTCTCACCAACAGCCCCTTCCGCCCGGCTGATGGCAATCGCACTGCCGACACCGTCAAAATCAACCGCAAGCTCGGCCGGGATCGTGCCGGTCATGACCGGTAGAACACGGCCTGCCATAAGGGCGAGTGGGGCGAGGTCATCGGTTTCTGCCGACAGGGCAAAGCGGTATTCAGGCTCCGCGTCAGGCGCGAGCCTCAAGCTACCGCTGCCGCTGAGCTGCGAAGACCCCACAACAGCCAACAGACCAAGCTTGAGCTGCTCTTCCGGTCTGCCCGCAGCCGTGACGTCCAGCCGTCCCGTTCCCAGAGCCTCGACCGGAATGACGTCAAAGCCGAGCTGCTGCAGCATCTTGCCGCCATCCGGCCCTTTCAGGGCAAGCGACAGATCTAGATCGGCCGCCTGCCATTCATCGACCCGGCCCTTCAGCGCAGCGGTAAGCGCCGTCTCGGCGCCGCCCGCCGTGCCGTCAAGGCGCAGGGACATGTCGGTCTCCCCGCCAACCGCCGCGGCCCGCAATTCGGCATCGAATTTCGCCGGCACCAGGCTGGCCGCCGCCGTTTCAAGCCGTTCGACAAAGGCTGCATCCGGGAAAAGGCTGCCGGTAAGCGCTACAAGACCGGAGAGGTCGCGGGCGTCCAGCGTTCCGGACACTGCCCCTTCCGGTGCGGAAAAGAGATTCCGGATTTCTCCGTCAACATCGAGCCGCGCTCCGGCCAGATCATCTGCAAACAGCCGGTCGATGCGCACACCGCCATCGGAATATTCCGCTTCGAGCGTCAGACCGGCCCCTTCAACGCCCCGCGCGACCACTTCCCGCGCCCTGAGACGCAGCGATACGTCGAGGCCTTTCGGATCCCGGGTCGCACCCGATGCGTCTCGGTCCGGACGGATCAGGGCCACCAGGCCTTCGATCTGGTCCAGGTCGACACGTTCCGCATCAAGGCTGAGCGAGAACACGGAATTGCCGTTACGCGGTTTGCGATAAGCGAGGCCGCCACGCGCCTCCGCACCGGCAAGGGTCAGCCGAAGATTGTTCAGCGCAGCGCCTTCCGGCACCAGGTTCAACCGGCCTTCCATCGACACCGGATCCATCGCGCTGACGCCAAGATCCTTCTGGCGCCACCAGCTCAGAAGCGAACCCGGCTGATCGGAGCTGACAGACACTGCCCCGCGATAGGTCATTGAGGGTTCCAGACCCAGGTCCCCCTGCGTGGCAACCAGCGTCCGACCGGGCAAACGGCCTGCGAGGCGGGCAATGCGCCAGCCACCCAGCATGGTTTCAAGGTCCAGCCGCACGTTCTGGATGATCCCGCCACCGGCAACCAGCGCCGGGACGTCCATGGAAATCGCGCCATCGATCGACGGCAGCGGCACCGCACGCAGGGCGGCGACAAGGCGCTCACCGGCCGCCTCGATCTCAACCGGCGCCTGCGGCCCGCCCCCAAGCAAACGGTCAAGATCGACCTGCTTGGACTTGGCGCGGATTTCAAAACGCTTGTCACCGGCATAAACCAGATCCGCATTGCCGGTCATGCTGAGGCGCCGATCCTCCGGACCGTAGCGAAACTCGAATTCCGGGATCGCGACTTCAGCAATATCGGCAGAGAACGCGCCTTCGGCCTGCCAGCTGTTCTGATCCGCTTCGTCCAACGCAACGGACGCAATGGTAAAACGGCCCTCGAAAGCCGGTGTTGCATCGACTTCCTGCAACATGCCGTCAAAGGCAAAATTGACCGGACGGTTGGTCGGGGTCACCTCCCCCTTGATCCGGATACCGCTTTCCTGCCGCGCCTGGCCGGTCGCAAGGCTGACCGTGAAAGGAGCACCGTTCAGGGTGAGGCTGCCGGACGCCTTGAAAGGGCCGGCAAGCGTGCGTGCGGAAACGGCCAGATTGCCATTGTCGACCTGGTGCGTTTCGCCCGAGCGGGCATCAACGATGGTCAGAGCGCCATCCCGGATGGTGACCTTTTCAAAGGCCAGGTCTTCCGGAGCCAGCTTGGCAAGCGCCCCGTTCGAGGTCATCGCGGTCAGCCAGTCCAGACGGCCCTCTTCATCAAGCGCCAGCGCCAGATGCGGCCGGTCCAGCTCCATTTCTATGACGCGGATCTCACCCTTCATCAGAGGCGGCAGTTCCACCCGCATATCGAATTTGGAAACAACGAGAAGCGGGTCTTCCGCCTCGCCTACCCGGACGTCGGAAAAGCTGATCGACGGCGCTGGCAACAGGCGAAGGTCGGCCTCGCCCAAAACGGTCACCTTGTGGCCGAGAGCGCGCTCCGCATAGACCTCAAACGTGGAACGGTAATTTGTCCAGTCGATAAAGAATGGTCCCACCAGTGCTGCCACCAGCACCAGGATCACCGTTATGCCCAACGTGATATAGACGGAGTTCAGGCCTCGTCTCCTTGCTTTCCAACGTCACCGGAAACCTTGCCGGACAGGTGTACCCGATCCTTGCTGCACCGCAAACACGGTTTTGTCACCGCCAGCGTGCCTTTTTCAAAACCGACCAGCAAAAATCCAGATCGAGCTTATTGGTCTGATTCGATACAATATCATGACTGCGGCAGGATCTTGCCGGGATTCATCAAATTATCCGGATCCAAAGCCTGTTTCACGGCCCGCATGACATCCAGCGCTTCGCCGTGTTCGCGGGCCATGTATTTCTGCTTGCCCTGCCCCACGCCATGTTCGCCGGTGCAGGTACCGCCCATGTCGATCGCCCTCAATGACAGGCGCTCAACAAATTTCTCCGTCTCGCGCACCGCCTCCGGATCATCGAAGTCGACCAGCACCTGGACATGGAAATTGCCGTCGCCGACATGCCCGACGATCGGTGCCAGGAAGCCGTGTGCACGGATATCCTCCGTCGTCTCTGCAACACAGTCGGCCAGCTTCGAGATCGGCACGCAGACATCCGTCACCATGATCTGCGCCTCCGGTTTCAATGCCTTGCCGGCCCAATAGGCATCATGCCGGGCCGCCCAGAGACGTGTTCTGTCTTCCGCGGCCGTCGCCCATTCGAACGGTCCGCCGCCGAATTCGGACGCAATCTCGGAAAACATTTCCGACTGCTCCTGAACGCCAGCCTCGGAACCGTGAAACTCAAGAAAAAGAGTGGGCGTTTCAGCAAGGTCCAGCTTTGAGTAGATGTTGCAGCCTCGCACCTGAACCTCGTCAAGCAGCTCGATGCGCGCGACCGGAAGGCCCATCTGTATGGTCATGCTGACGGCCTGACAGGCAGACGCAACGTCCGGGAAGGGACAGATCCCGCCGGAAATCGCTTCCGGCTGTCCATGAAGCCGCAAGGTGAGCTCGGTGATCACGCCGAGCGTGCCTTCCGAACCGACATAGAGCCGGGTAAGATCATAGCCGGCAGACGACTTCTTGGCCCGCCCCCCGGCCCGGATGATGCGCCCGTCCGGCGTGACCACCGTCAGGCCGAGCACAGCATCCTTCATTGTGCCGTAACGCACCGCGTTGGTGCCGGAGGCGCGCGTCGCCGCCATGCCGCCGAGCGAGGCATCCGCGCCCGGGTCAATCGGAAAAAACAGACCGGTGTCTCGAATGTAGCTGTTCAATTGTTTGCGAGTCACGCCGGCCTGCACGCGGCAGTCAAGATCGGAAGCATTGACTTCCAGGATCGCATTCATGCGCGACAGGTCGATCGAAATCCCACCCAGCGGCGCATTGACATGCCCCTCCAGCGAAGATCCTGTTCCAAAGGGGATAATCGGCACCTTGCCGCCTTTGCAGATCCTGACAATCTCGGCCACTTCTTCCGTGGTTTCAGCAAAAACGACAGCGTCTGGCGGTTGATTCTTAAGCCAGGTGGTGGTGTGGCCATGCTGTTCGCGCAGGGCCAGCGACGTTGCACAACGGTCCTGGAACCTGTCCTTCAACTGCGCAACAACGGCTGCGACGCCAGTCTGTGTGTCGCCTGATTGCGCTGATCCCGGCACGTTGGCCACTTCCGGCATAGTCTGTCCTCCACGATGCGCGGCTATGGCCACGCCAGTTTATTTTTGAATATGTTAGTGCAAAGCCGAAAGGTCAAAGGCAAACGCACCCGAGACACAACTCTATCCGGAATCACGCGGAGAAACTGCATGACAGGCCTCTGGAAATGCGAACCGGTCACAAGCGCCGTCATGACGGTCAGGGACGACTGGATCGACTATAATGGCCATTTGAACATGGCCTATTACAATGTTCTCTTCGATACGGCGGTTGACGAGGTCTTTCACCGATTGGGCCTGGGACCTGATTACGTCAAGGACCGCGGCGCGTCCTTTTTTACGGCCGAGGCACATGTCTGTTACCTCAGAGAACTCAGCGCGGGCATGAAAGTGACCGTGACCCTGCAACTCGTCGACTTCGATGAAAAGCGCGCGCATTTCTACCAGGAACTACATCACGCGAGCGAAGGCTGGCTCTCGGCAACGAGCGAACAACTGAGCCTTCACGTCGACATGACGGCACGCAAGGTGGTTCCCTGGCCGGAGGATATCCTTGCCAATCTCACGGAGCTTGCCGATGCCCAGAAAGGCCTGCCCCGACCGGAACGCGCCGGACGTCATGTCGAAATCCGGAAAAAACGCACAAATTGAGCCACCCGATGACGCAAAGGTCTGTGAACAGGCCATAAATCCGGTTTGCGGGCCTGTTCTTTCCCACCGACTCGGGCAAAATGTTGTCAGCCGAAGCCTCCTGCCCGCTCGTGAGTGATGCGCAAGATACTGGAAACCGCCGCTCAGCTTCCCACCATCCTCGTCAGCTGGATTACGCCGAACGTGCGCCAGTTCCGGGCAAACCGGCTGCATGTCACCTGGGGTCTTGCGATTTTTGTCGGTGCTCTCGTCGCCCTCGCCGCCATCGCTTTTCGAACTGCCATCGGCCTGTTTCAATGGCCCTGGCTGCGGACCACGACCGAACTGACCTGGCAGGCCGCGGCACAACAGCCGTGGTGGGTGATTCTCCTGGCCCCGGTTGTCGGTGGTCTGATCGTCGGCTGGATCCTGCAGCGATTTCATCCCCAGCAGCGTGCCGGAGGTGTCGCAGACGTTATCGAGGCGCGGGCCTATGGCGGACGCGGTTTGCCACTCAAATCGGGCCTTTGGTCTGCGCTGGTCACTTCAATCTCTCTCGGCAGTGGAGCCAGCGCGGGGCGCGAAGGTCCGGTCGTTCATCTCGGCGCCACGCTCGGAACTGCCGTCTGCAGCTTTTTCAACTTGCCCGATTCCGCCCGTCGCATCCTGCTTGGATGCGCCGTCGCAAGCGGGGTGTCGGCATCATTCAACGCGCCAATTGCGGGCGTTCTGTTCGCTCATGAAGTGATCCTCGGCCATTACGCCGTGTCTGCTTTTGTGCCGATCGTGCTCGCCTCCGTGATGGGAACGCTGCTGTCCCGGCTTTGGTTCGGCGATATCGCTGCCTTCGAAATTCCCGCCTATGAGATCACGTCCTATCTGGAAATCCCGGCCTTCGCTCTGCTCGGCCTGACCTGCGCGGCCGTTGCGATCATCTTTCAGTTCGCCCTGATCGGCACCGACTGGACAGCCCGCAACATTACCATGCCGCTTTGGTTCCGCCCGGTGATCGGCGGCCTGGCTGTTGGCACGCTCGGCGTTTTCTTCCCCGGAATTCTCGGTGTTGGCTATGAAGCGACCGACCTTGCCCTCAAGCAATCACTGCCGATCACGACCATGCTGACGCTGCTCGTGGTCAAGACGGCGGCCACAGCAATCACGCTCGCCTCGCGTTTTGGAGGCGGAATCTTTTCACCCTCACTCTATCTCGGCGCCATGACGGGGGGCGCCTTCGGCCTGATTGCCGCCTCCGTCTTTCCTGAAGTCGCCTCCAGTCACGGCCTCTATGCCATTCTGGGCATGGGGGCAGTTGCCGCCGCCGTGCTGGGCGCACCGTTTTCCACCACGGTGATCGTGTTTGAGCTGACCGGCGGCTATGCGCTCTCGATTGCGCTGCTTCTGGCCGTCTCCATTGCCACCGGCCTGACCCAGGCCGTTCATGGCAAATCCTATTTTCACTGGCAACTGGGCATGCGCGGCTGTTTCGTGAACGAAGGTGTTCACCAGTTCCTGAGCGAAACAGTGAAGGTGCGCGATTTCATGGATCCACCGCCGGAAGCGGAGGAGGATCGTGCCTTCAATCCGGGCGAGGACGGACCATATCTTCACGACACTGACACGCTGGAAAGCGCTCTGAAGAGCTTTGACAGCTGCGGCAAAGCGGCCCTGCCCGTTGTCGCCAAGGGCGATGCGTCCAAAATCATCGGAACTGCGCGGCACGTACGTGGATTGCGTTATTTCAATGCGGCGCTGATCAAGGCGACCAAGGAAGAGCACAACTAGAACGCTTCCCGGTTGCCGCCTGAACCGTTTTCAGAACCTTGAGGGTTCGGTCGCCAGGATCTTGCCGGCATATTTGTGCGACGTCCTGCCCTTCAGACGAACGTCGAGATTCTTTTGCATCATGTGGATCTGCGCCTGCCGGCCCTTGAGACCCGGCAGGGTGAAAACGTCCAACCCCGTCCAGGGCAGGAACGGGTTCCTGCGCAAGGAACCGTATAGTCCGACCCGCACCGATGCTCTTTCGCTCGCGGCGCGCGCGTGAAACCCGTGTGTGTCCGCCACGACCAGCGTGTTCGCCGGGACCGAGAACCGGGTGGGTTGCGGATAGTTCAGCTTGTCGAGTTCATGCGCCGCAAGCCGGAAGGAGCCGCGTGCATGTAGCCGGTTCTTGTCCGTGGACGCCGTCAGGCTATGCTGCCGCTCCCAGTCAAGACGTTCCTTCGTCAACCTGTGCGACCCGGCAATGTAAGTAAACGGTCCCTCTGCATCGTCGATGTCATAGAGAAAGAACCAGCATTTGGCCGTTTGATGGAACGTATCAGAATGAAAGGCTGTCTGCGGATCCGCCTTCCGGTTCTTGGCCGGATCTGTCATGACGATGTGCAGATACATCAGCGGGTCGCCATTGGTCGAAGCGACATACCGCAGGCCGTTCTGGATCGCCTTGCTCCAGACCACCGATTTCAGATAGGGCAGCCCCTTGAGCACCTTGGGTGGAAGTGGAATGAAGCGCGTCACGGCATTGCCCTGGCGCATATCCCAGGCATCAAAGCGGGTTGTTTCGACTTCCCGACGAAGCCCGGCAAGCTCCTCGGTGCTGACCAGGTCCCGTGTCGCGATGAAGCCGTCCCGCTGATAGGCGGCCCTGTCTTCCTCGCTCATCAGATGTGCCAACCGCTTGCGCCTGGCATCAGCCATCTGTTCAGCCAGCCTGATCCGTTTCACATGCAGGCCCGCTTCGTTGAGACGCCGGCTGCCAATGAGCGGGTTGTCACAGAAGGACTTCGCCCCTGTGGCAAGCTCTGCCGCATAGAGTGGCATCTTCAAGACATCTGCCGCGCGCATTCAAACCTCAACAAGACTATGCAATATCATGGTGGGGGACCGAAGAATTCTGTCCACCGACCTTTTAGATCTCTTTGGTCGCCTGTTCCAGCCAGATCCGTTGACGGGCCCCAAGCAGCGGGCCGATTTCCGACCGCACGCGCGCGTGATACCCGTTGAGCCAGTCCCGTTCGGCGCGGGTCAACAGGGCAGGTTCCACCAGGCGCAGGTCCATTGGCACAAGGGTGATGGTTTCAAAGCCGAGCATCGGCCGTTCGCCGCCTGCAATGTCCCTTGGCTCCGTGACGATCTCGAGGTTCTCCAGGCGGATGCCATATTCACCGGCCGGATAATACCCCGGCTCGTTCGACAGGATCATGCCCGGCTTCAGCGGTACGGTTCCCGTCTTGGCAATTCGCTGCGGACCTTCGTGAACACCAAGATAGACACCGACCCCATGGCCCGTGCCGTGGTCGAAATCGAGCCCGGCCTTCCAGAGATCGATCCGCGCAAGCGTATCAAGCTGCGCGCCGCTGGTGCCTTCCGGAAACTTTGCCGTGGAAATGGCGATATGCCCCTTCAGGACCAGCGTGAAATGACGCTTCGTTTCCGCGCTGACTTCACCGACGGCGAGCGTCCTCGTGATGTCTGTGGTGCCGTCCTCGAACTGGGCGCCACTGTCGATCAGAAAGGGTTTGCCGACCGGGATTTTGAGGTTGCTGGAGCGGCTGACCCTGTAGTGGCAAATGGCCCCATTCGGTCCGGCCCCCGAGATCGTGTCGAAGGAGATATCCTTCAGAACGCCGGTCTCGCGCCGGAACTCTTCCAGTTTCTCCGCCGCCCCGATCTCGTCCAGCTCGCCTTTGGGGGCTTCTTCGTCAAACCAGCACAGGAAATTGATATAGGCCACAGCGTCCCGGACATGCGCCGCCCTTGCCCCGTTCAGCTCTGTCTCGTTCTTGACGGCCTTGGGCAGCAGAACCGGATCCTGGGCCTCGACAAGCGTGCCACCCGCATCAACGATTGCATCGGCGATGCCGATGCCTGCCAGTGCAGGATCGATCAGAACATCGGCGCCGGCAGCACCCAGCGCTTCGAGACCAGACTTGAAGCTGCCGGGTTCACTGATCTCCGTCAGGTCCGACAGGGCGTCACGGACCGAGTTGGTCAGTTTTCGGCCGTCGATATAAAGCGCCGGTTTGCCGTCACTCGGCACGGTCGCAAAGGAGAGCGGCAATGGCGTGTGGGTAACATCGGAGCCGCGGATATTGAACAGCCAGGCAATGGAATCAGGCTGCGTCAGCACGCAGGCATCGGCTTTCTTGTCCTTCAGCGCTGCCTGGATCTCGGCGATTTTGTCCGCCGCTTCCCGGCCGGCAAGGCTCACCGGATAGAGCGAGACCTCGCCGAGTGGCGGCTCCGGCCGGTCATTCCAGACAGTATCGACCGGATTGTCCTGAAGCGTGACCAGTTCCGCCCCGGCTTCCTCGCAAACGCTTTTCAGACGGCGCACCTCGCGCACAGTGTGCAGCATGGCGTCGATGCCGAGCTTCTGCCCCGGCTTGAGACGTGCCGCCAGCCAGTCGGTGACCGGTTCGTTGATCAGGTGACTGGCCGGAAAAACCTCCATGTCGACCTGCTCGCGCACCTGAATAGTGTAACGGCCATCCACAAAGATCGCGGCGTCCTCGCCCAGAACGGCCGCAAGGCCCGCCGAGCCGGTAAAGCCGGTCAGCCATTGCAGGCGGCAGTCATGCGGCGGCACATATTCGCCCTGATGCGCGTCGGCACGCGGGATCAGAAAGCCATCGAGGCCGCGGCGGGCAAGTTCGGCCCTGAGAAGCGCTGCATGCGGCGCCCCGCAGGAAGGATCGCTGAGATCGTCAAAGGTCTGAAACATGCGGCGCACGGTAATTTGGCCAATGGCAGGGATCAAGACGGATAATTTTTCCCCTTCAAGCTATTCAGCGGAAGTTTCATTCAATTTTACCGCAATGCAATATACGCCTTCGCATATGCGAAGAGCGCAGAGCAGTCATGCGCTCAGGGCCCTACCTGACGCGGATGGGAAAGCGCATATTGAGATCACACAAGAACAAAGACGTTTCTCCCAAGATCAGCGGCTATCAAAGCGGGTCGCTTGGATAGCCAAAAAGCTGATCGCTTCTAATGAGCAGAGCATCTTGTCTGTGTTCGAGCGAACACAGGATGCTCTGGGGAAGCTCTGAAACTTCAAATGGGAAAGATCACGATGACCCTGAAAACGACCACTTCGACCCGCGCTGGCAGCTCCTTCATGCGCCGTGCATTCGACCGCATGATTGAGGCCCGTTCCGCCCAGGCCCGCCGCTATGTCAACGGCTACCTTCTGTCGCTGGACGACGCCACACTGGCAGCGCACGGCTACAACCGCGACGAACTGGAGCGCGAAGGCACCAGCACCCGCGGTTTCTAAGGGGCTCAGGACGTATTCATAAATACGCTGTGCACTGAAAAAGCCCGCCGGATTGTCCGGCGGGCTTTTTCGCATCTGCGTTTCAGTATGTTGTCTTCACGCCACCTTGCGGCCTCTCACCAGGGTCAGCGTCAGCCAGCCGTCTTTCTCGCCGCGGCGGTCCAGGACAAATCCCTGGCAACGATAGGCAAAGAGAATGCGCGGCCCGTCTTCGACCCTGAGACCGGACAGCACCAGTGTCGCGGTCGATGTCATGTGTTCGCCGATGGATTTTGCCATTTTCATGAGGGGCCGCGCCAGGATATTGGCAATCACAAGATCAAACGGCCCGTAGAGACGGAAGCGCCGGTCTTCCATGCCGTTGGCTGTAAAACCCTTCACCAGGTGTGACGCGCCGTTGAGACGGGCATTCTCCAGAGCCGTCTGGGTCGCAACCGGGTCGATATCGGTTGCCAGAACGGTTTGCCGCGCCTTCAGGGCCGCTGCAATCGCCAGAACGCCGGTACCGGTGCCCAGATCCAGAATGCTGTCATATTCGCGCAGCGACAGGAGCCGGTCGATTTCTTCCAGGCAGCCCGCTGTGGTGCCATGATGCCCGGTGCCAAAGGCAAGCGCTGCCTCGATTTCCAGACCGATGGCGCCTGGAACAACCTTGTCCCGGTCATGACCGCCATGCACGATAAACCTGCCCGCGCGCACGGGCTTCAGACCTTCCAGGCTTTTTTCCACCCAGTTGATATCCGGCAACTCTTCAGCCTCCAGCGGAGCCGCAAAGGCGTCTGCGCCGACCCGGTCACGCACGGCCGCCGCAGCAGCGTCCGGTTCCATGTCGAACAACAGGATTTCCGCGGACCAGATCCGGCCGTCGGGCGAGGCCTCGTAGATGGTCACCGGATTGCCATCCTCCTCGAAGGCCCGCTCCAGGATCTCTGCAATGCGTTTGGCTTCCAGTTCTTCGGCGGTGATCCGCACCCGGATGGTTTTCATGACAGAGTTGCCTCAGGTGGTTGGCTTCAAAGCGTGCGGTATAGCGGGAAGCCGGTCGCGAAACCAGCGCCTTGACGGCAAAAGACTGGGCATTTCGGCAGAGCGCCCCATTTCCTGACAAGGAGAAAGGAACTGAGCGATGTCACGCCCTTCGATTTTCACCCCGCTCGGCCAGACCTGGCAATTGGCCTTGTTGGCACTCACCGGAATTCTTGTTCTGGCCCTGCCTGTCTCCGCCGCCGACGATATGGACGCGTTGTTCAAGGCTCTGAAAAACGCGCCAAGTGAACAGGCCGCCGAGTCAATCGAAAGCCAGATCTGGGAAAACTGGCTGGACGCAGCGCCCACACCTGACATTCGCGCAAAGGTCGACGAAGCCATGAAGCGTCGCGGCGTCTATGACTTCCAGGGCGCCAGAGACTTGCTCGATGAAGTCGTTGACGCTGCCCCCGACTATTCGGAGGGCTGGAACCAGCGCGCTTTCATCCTGTTTTTACAAGGGAACTACGACGAAAGCCTAGAGGACATCATGCGCGTCCTGGAGCTGGAGCCGCGCCATTTTGGCGCGCTGAGCGGCAGAGCCATGATCTTCATGACCCAGGGCCGGGTCAAACTTGGTCAGAAGGCCTTGCGGGAAGCGGTGGCAATTCATCCCTACCTGAAGGAACGCAGCATGTTGATCAAGCCAAAGGGCGTGGACCTCTAGCTGAACCATACCCTGTAGGGTGCCTCCTTCACGGTGAAGAGGACTGGCAGCGCGGGATTCACCGGTCTGCCTCACAAATGCCAGGCTGACCTAGGTCGGACCGTCTTCGATCGCCTGAAAGAAAAGACAGACTGTAAGTCCACCTCCTGGCGTTTCGGTCAATTCCAGACGACCTCCATGCGCCTCGACGATGGACTTTGCCGTCGGTAGGCCCAGACCGAAGCCCGTGCCTTCGCGGATCCGGCGCGCCTCGTCGCCGCGCTCGAAAGGCTCCAGAAGCCGTGCCCTGTCCTTCGCTTCAATCCCCGGCCCATGATCGACCACGTCAATCCGGATCATCCCAGCATCCCGGTATGTCAGGACTTCGGCAGCGGTGGCATAGTGCAGCGCGTTGTCGATAAGGTTGCTCATGGCCCGGCCAAGCTCGGTGCTGCGGGCCATCACCGACAGGCGGCCTTCATATCTGAGCGAGACGAGACTGCCGGTATCGGCATATTGATCGCACAGGGACTGCAGGAAACTGGGCAGATCGATGCGCTCAAGCGGCTCCGCCGTTGCGCCGTCGCGCAGAAATGTCAGGGCTGCGTCGATCTGCTGTTCCATCAGGTTGAGATCCTGCAGGCTCTTCTCGCGCAGGTCCTCTTCTTCCAGGAGATCGAGACGCAGACGCAACCGAGTCAGCGGAGTTCTGAGATCGTGGCTGACCGCCGCCAGCATGCGCGTGCGTTTTTCCAGAACATCGTTGATCCGGAGCTGCATGCGGTTGAAAGCCTCTGCCGCTTGCCGCACTTCTTTTGGACCGCCTTCGCGAACCGGCACCGGGTTGGTCGAGACCTCGCCGAAAGTCCGCGCAGAAGCTGCCAGATCCGCCAGGGGACCAGCCAGACTGCGCGCGGCCCAGATCATCAGGCCACAGAAACTCAAGAGCAGAAAACCCAGAAACAGATAGAAGGGCGGCCCGAGCACGGGAGGAGGCGGCGCCCGCGTTCCCCACTCTGCGGCCAGAAGCGCCCCGTCCTGCAACCGGATATAGACCAGCGGAGGTTCCCCGCCGCCGCGTTCGCGGGGCCCGAGTACATGTTCGATCCGCATGCCCAGCAAGGTTTCTCCGGTCACAAACGGACCGAACCGCCGACCGTCGCTGGCACCGCCGTCCTGCATCAGCGCTTCTTCCGTGACCAGCTCCAGGGTCACGTCCGGCAGACCCGCTTGCAGCGTCTCCAGCATGGCGGCCCGCTCCTGGACCGGCGTCTCGTTGAGCTTGGTCACGGCAACGCTGACGAGGTGACTGTTCATCACCGGGCTGTTGCTGTCATAGCTCCGTTTGGCAAACAGAAAGGCGACCGCACCGGCAGCGACCATGAACAGGCCCGCTGCGGCCAGCAACACCAGGATCTGGTGCCGCATCGTATCGGGCCAGACAAGCTTAAGCAGGCTGCTCATCGCGCGCCACCGGTGCGACAAACTCATAGCCGCCAGCCCGAACCGTTCGAATATACTGGTAGGCCGCACCGCCTGCCTCCAGTTTGGAGCGCAGCCGGCTGATCAGGATGTCGATGTTGCGGCCGTTGGTGGCTCCGAACTGGCCAAGCGTGAGTTCAACCAGCTGTTCCCGGCTCAGCACCCGCCCGCTGCGTTCTGCCAGAACCTGAAGCAGGTTGAATTCTGCTGGTGTAAGCGAGACAAGCGCATGCTCGCCATTGTGCAACGTGCGCAGACGGCAATCCATCTGCCAGCCCTCGAAGGTAAGCCTGCCATTCGATGCCGGTGCAGCAAGACCGCCCAGTTCGACGCGCCGAAACAGCGCCCTGACGCGCGCGATCAGCTCACGCGGATTGAAGGGCTTGGGCACATAATCGTCCGCGCCCACTTCCAGCCCGACAACACGGTCGATATCCTCCCCCTTCGCCGAGACGATGATGATCGGCACCGAACTCGACGCCCTGAGGCGCCGGCAGATGCTGATCCCGTCTTCACCGGGCAGCATCAGGTCGAGCAGGATCAGATCGACCCTGTTGCTGGCCAGAAGCCGGTCCATCTCGGCGCCGTCCCGCGCCAGGGTGACCTTGAAATCATTGGCCACCAGATGGCGCTTGATCAGCAATCCGATCTCGGAATCGTCTTCGACGACAAGGATGTGTGAAGGTGTTCGCATGGCTGGACCTTATGCCGTCTGGAGAAGGAATTGCATCCGCTTTTGAAGGTTAATGTGACACGGAAGTGTTTCCCACTATTTCCGCAAAATATCGCAGAAACAGGCCGAAAACCCACTCCGGAACGGTTAAGACACCGTTAACTTTTCCAGCATCACGGTCCTTCCAGTAACGGCGTAAACACTCATGCAGGAGCGGAACGAGATGCAGATTGGTTCTATGCCCATGATGCCACAGGGCGCATCCCCCAGGGATCAGGTGGCCAACACTTTGAACGCGCAGGTCGAGGCAGGTGACATCACCTCAGAAGACCAGGACGCCATGATGGCGGCACTGGACGCCATCCACACCGAGCGTATGGAGGCAGGGCGTCCGGAGCCTGGCGGCACCCCACCCAGCCGGGAGGAGATGCAGGCCAGTTTTGAAAGCATGCTGTCGGACCAGGTCGAAGCCGGAACGCTCGATCAGGACCAGGCGGACCACCTTGCCGAGATGTTTGAGGAAGGTGAACTCGGCCGGCCGCCGAAGCCAGGCCTGGGCAGCGGCCAGGGCGGCGCTGCGCAGGAGCTGTTGAGCGCGATCTTGAGCCAGCTTCAGAGCGGTTCAACCTATGACGGCTCGGGAGAACAATCCGGAGAAGTTGCTTCGCTGCTGGCCGACTACACTGTCTGACACTGCGGAACGGTCTGGCCGCCATCCCCCAAACTGGCAGCCAGGCCAGGTTTCCCGAGCACCTGTATTCGTGCCCACAACCTGAATGCGATTGCATGCCCCACTCGGGAAACCGGCCGGCCACCTTCGGGTGGCCGGTTCCGTTTCCGGGAAATCGCAGGGATGAAACGCGGGCGTGCGGTTTGGCGAAGCAATGCGGCAACGGAACTGCATCCCCCGCATCAGCGGCCTATCGATTGTCATCCCGGATTGGCGAAGCCAAGTCCGGGATCCAGTAAACGCAAACACCAGCGGCTCCAGCTGCCACAGGGCGTACTGGGTCCCGGACCGCCGCTACGCTGCGTCCGGGATGACAACGGAGAAGCAGCGGCACGACAAAGAGGCCGCAACCAGCCCGTCGACAACCTATCGATTGTCATCCCGGATTGGCGAAGCCAGGACCGGGATCCGGTAGACGCAAACGCCTGCGGCTCCAGCGAGCACAGGGGTTACTGGGTCCCGGATCTCCGCTGCGCTGCGTCCGGGATGACAACGGAGAGGCAGCTGCGTAGCGAGAGTTGCTGCAGGGCTCAATGCCGCTCGACGAAGCTGTCGATGACCTTTTTCACACCGGCTTTTTCGAAGTCGATGGTCAGTTTGTTGCCCTCGATCGACTTGATGGCGCCATAGCCGAACTTGAGATGGAACACCCGTTCGCCGAGGGCATAGTCGGAAGGTGTTTCGCTGACGGACTTGGCAACCAGTTCGCCTTCGATGGTCAGCGGTCCCTGGCGTTTCTGGCGCGCGGACTGATAGCCGCGTCCGCCCCCCTCGGAAAAGCCTTCGGAGGTTTGCCGGTTGCGCTGCGCCCGTTTCCAGCCCGGTGTCGAATAGCTGCCGCCGTCGAACGGATCGTGGCTGTCGAAACGCGAAGGTCCGTAACCGCCGCCCGCATAGCCGCCATAATTTGAGGACGGTTCCGCGATCTCCACATGGTCCGGCGGCAATTCGTCCAGAAAACGGGACGGCACGGTGGATTGCCAGAGCCCGTGAATGCGCCGGTTGGAAGCGAAATAGAGTTTGGCCCGTTTCTTGGCCCGGGTGATGCCGACATAGGCAAGCCGTCGCTCTTCCTCGAGCCCCGCCCGGCCGCTTTCGTCAAGGGCGCGCTGGTGCGGAAAGAGGCCCTCCTCCCAGCCCGGCAGGAACACCGTGTCGAATTCCAGCCCCTTGGCCGAATGCAGCGTCATGATGGAGACGGCATCGCTCGTATCCGCGCTGTCCCGGTCCATGACCAGCGAAATATGCTCCAGGAATCCGGCCAGGGACTCGAACTCTTCCATCGAGCGGATGAGTTCCTTCAGGTTGTCGAGCCGGCCGGGCGCTTCGGCGGACCGGTCGAGCCGCCACATCTCGGTATAACCGCTCTCATCCAGAATGATCTCGGCCAGCTCCGTATGCTTGAGCTGGTCGAGCTGGCGCCGCCAGCGTTCGAAATTGTCGAGCACGGTTTTCAGTGCGTTGCGCGGCTTGGGCTTGAGCTCTTCCGTGTCGATCAGTTGGGCAGCTGCCTGCATCAACGGAATGCGTTCCGCCCGCGCGACGCCGTGAACCAGTTTCAGCGTCGCATCGCCCAGGCCCCGCTTCGGCGTGTTGACGATGCGTTCAAAGGCAAGATCGTCGGCCGGCTGCACCACGCAGCGGAAATAG
Source organism: Roseibium sp. (assembly GCF_965233565.1). Taxonomy (GTDB): domain Bacteria; phylum Pseudomonadota; class Alphaproteobacteria; order Rhizobiales; family Stappiaceae; genus Roseibium. The sequence continues at coordinate 1,309,461 of NZ_OZ247494.1, forward strand.
GCCATGGCGTCGCGGATCTCCATGCGCTCGTAAAAGCGCGGGCCGCCGATGACACGGTAGTTGAGGCCAAGCGTGACAAACCGGTCTTCGAATTCGCGCATCTGGAACGAGGCGCGCACCAGCACCGCCATCTCGTTGAGGCTATGCCCCCTGGTCTGCAGTGCCTCGATTTCATCACCGATGGTGCGGGCTTCCTCTTCGCTGTCCCAGACGGAGGCCACCGAGACAAGGTCATGATCCGGCTCGTGAAAATCCGTGAACAGCGTCTTGCCGAGCCGGCCCTCATTGAAGGAAATCAAGTGGGAGGCGGCGGCCAGAATATGGCTGGTGGAGCGATAATTGCGCTCCAGGCGGATCACTTCCGCTCCCTTGAAGTCGTGTTCGAAGCGCAGGATGTTGTCGACCTCCGCCCCGCGCCAGCCATAGATCGACTGATCGTCGTCGCCAACACAGCAGACATTCGGGTTGCCCTGGGCAAGCAGGCGCAGCCAGAGATACTGGGCAATGTTTGTGTCCTGATATTCATCGACCAGCATGTAGCGGAACCGGCGCTGGTATTCCTTCAGAACATCCGGCTGGGTCTTGAACAGCGTGATCACATGCAGGAGCAGATCACCGAAATCGGCCGCGTTCAGGATCGATAGACGTTCCTGGTACTCCTCATAGAGCCTGCGGCCCTTGCCATTGGCGAAGGCCCGCGCCTCCCCCTCCGGAATATCCTTTGGCCCAAGCGCACGGTTCTTCCAGCCGTCGAGCATGCCGGCGAAGGCCTTGGCGGTCCAGCGCTTGTCATCGAGGCCCTCGGCCTGGATGATCTGCTTGATCAGGCGGATCTGGTCGTCCGTATCGAGGATCGAGAAGGACGACTTGAGCCCGACCAGCTCGGCGTGCTTGCGCAGGATCTTGACGCAGATCGAGTGGAACGTGCCGAGCCAGGCCATGCCCTCGACATTGCCGCCGACAAAACCGGCAATGCGCTCCTTCATCTCGCGCGCGGCCTTGTTGGTGAAGGTCACCGCCAGGATCTCGGACGGCCGGGCCAGTCCGGTTGCCAGGATATGGGCAATGCGGGTGGTCAGAACGCGGGTCTTGCCCGTGCCGGCACCGGCCAGCACCAGAACGGGGCCTTCCGTGGTTTCCACCGCCAGCCGCTGTTCGGGGTTCAGGCCGGTGAGATAGTCCGGCGCGCGCCGGGCCGCCATGGCCCGCGCGGCAATCCCGCCTTCCGGCCGTGCGGGCACGGGCGCGGGTTCGGCTTTCGTACCGATCGGCTGAAAGGGATCGTCAAATGGATCGTCGTACCCGTCCGGGTCGGTCATGATGTACTGGTCCGGTGTTCTCAAGCGCTCTTGGTGGAGAACAATATAGCAACAAAGCGGCGCTGGCGAGGCTGAACCGGAGGATTTGGTGGGGACAAGATGGCAGGGGACAGGCTCTCGGTTTTCTTGGCCTGCCATCGGAAATGCGCTGCAAGGCTCTGCGACTGGCACCCCGAACCCCGCCAAACCAAAACCGTGGCCCAGTCATCCTGATCTGCGAAGCCAAGGCAGGGTTCCAGGAAACGCCGGCGCCTGCGGCTCCAGCCACCACAGGGGTTACTGGGTCCCGGATCTCCGCTCCGCTGCGTCCGGGATGACAAGTGAGGGCAACGGCGCAGGACAGAGGCAGCAACAAGTCCATCGACATCCTGTCGATTGTCATCCCGGATTGGCGAAGCCAAGTCCGGGTTCCAGTAAACGTGAACGCCTGCGGCACCAGCCACCACAGGGCTACTGGGTCCCGGATCTCCGCTGCGCTGCGTCCGGGATGACAAGCGAGGGGCAACGGCGCAGCAAAGAGGCAGCAACAAGTCCATCGCCATCCTGTCGATTGTCATCCCGGATTGGCAAAGCCAAGTCCGGGATCCAGGAAACTCCGGCACCAGCGGCTCCAGCCACCACAGGGGTTACTGGGTCCCGGATCTCCGCTCCGCTGCGTCCGGGATGACAAGTGAGGGCAACGGCGCAGGACAGAGGCAGCAACAAGTCCATCGACATCCTGTCGATTGTCATCCCGGATTGGCAAAGCCAAGTCCGGGATCCAGGAAACGCCGGCGCCTGCGGCTCCAGCCACCACAGGGGTTACTGGGTCTCGGATCTCCGCTGCGCTGCGTCCGGGATGACAAGCGTGAGGCAGCGGCGCAGGACAGAGGCAGCAACAAGTCCATCGACATCCTGTCGATTGTCATCCCGGATTGGCAAAGCCAAGTCCGGGATCCAGGAAACGCGAACGCCTGCGGCACCAGCCACCACAGGGGTTACTGGGTCCCGGATCTCCGCTCCGCTGCGTCCGGGAAGACAAGCGAGAGGCAGCGGCGCAGGACGGAGGCTGCAACAAGTCCATCGACATCCTGTCGATTGTCATCCCGGATTGGCAAGCCAAGTCCGGGATCCAGGAAACGCCTGCGGCTCCAGCCACCACAGGGCGTACTCGGGCCCAGATCTCCGCTGCGCTGCGTCCGGGACGACGAAGGAGAGGTTGATTGAGGACGCAGTCCTGCCGCGAAGAAAGAACCTGGCGGGACCCGGTCAACGCGAGGCTATGCGGGTCCTGCGTCCCTTTCGGGGTGGACCGGGTCCCGTTTGCCGCCAGGCGGCTTCGAAGTGATTGTGCTATCTGGCACGTACCAATGGCATCAGGCCGCTTCTTCGTCCCGAACCTCGTTGAGGAACTGGTCCACAGCGCGGGACAGGTTCGTCGCCACTTCGCCGAGCTGTTCGGCAGACTGGCTCATGACTTCCGACTTCTGCCGGGTCTGGTCGATGGAACCGGACACCCCGGCCACATTGGACGCTGCCGATGTGGCCCCGTCAGAAGCCAGCGTGATGCTCTGCGTGATTTCGCCAGTGGCGGCATTCTGCTCGTCGACCGAAACCGAGATGGTCTCACTGACGGACCGGACTTCTTCGATACGTTCAACGATCGAGCGGATTGCGTTCACGGACTTCTGGGTCGAACTTTGAACACCGGAAATCTGCGACGCGATTTCGTCGGTCGCCTTGGCGGTCTGGGTCGACAGCTCCTTGACCTCGGCAGCAACAACGGCAAAACCCTTGCCGGCCTCACCGGCCCGCGCCGCCTCAATGGTGGCATTCAGCGCCAGAAGATTGGTCTGTTCGGCAATGGCGCGGATGATTTCGACAACCTCGCCGATCTTGTCGGCCGTTTCCGCCAGGATCGATATGTCCTTGTCGGCAGCGACAGCGGTTTCGGCCGCGGCCGCGGAAATCTCGGTCGCCGTGATTGCCTGGCGGGCGATCTCGCCAATGGAGGCCGACAACTCTGCCGCCGCCGAAGCAACCGTCTGAACGTTGGTGGTCGCCTCTTCCGTTGCCGCATTGGCGGCGCGCGCACTCTCGTCCGCATGCATGGCAATCGTGACCATCTCGCCGGCGCCGGCGCGCATATCTTCGGTTTCGCTGCTCAACTGCTCCTGGACCGTCTTGACGGACGTCTGGAAATGTTCAATTGCACTTTCGAGCTGCGCCGCGCGTTTGCGGCGTTGCGCCCGCCCGATTTCGGCTTCCTCTTCCAGCTCTTTCTGACGGATCAGGTTGGCCCGGAACACTTCCGCGGCCCGGGCAATATCACCGATCTCATCGGGACGATCCGTATCCGTCACATCGACCGTGAGATCCCCTTCGGCCAGACCGGAAATAGAATCGCGCTGACGCCCGAGAGTGCGGGTAATGGAAAGCACCTGCCAACCGACAAGCGCCAGGGTCAACAAAGTGCATCCGACAGCAATCACGGTCAGCCAGAAGATTTGCGTGTTCAGATCTGCCGTATCCTTGTCGGCAGCGGCTTCGGCCCGGTGGATAAAGTCGTCCGAGACCTGTTTCATCAGGTCAAGACGTTTGGTCGCCTGGGCGAACCAGGCCGCACCTTCAATGCCCTGCGCGTCCTTGGTCTGGGGCAGTTCCTGGATCACATACCGCCAGGCGAGCGCCTTGTCGACGTCCGGCCCCTTGACCGTATCGGCATAGAGCTTTTTCTGGTCGGGCTTTGCCACAGAGGCAAACTCCTTCAGAAAAGCATTCTCACCGCCATAGTGAACGATCACGTTCTTGAAGGTTGCCGGGTTCACTTCACCCGTCTTATTGAACTCCTTCAGGAGCGCCGCGCCGTTGGCACGTTCCAATCCGCCGGATTCCATCGCTTCGACAATGGTGAGATAGGGCAGAAGCTCCGAGGTGATTTCCTGTGACGGGCTTGCTTCCGTCGTTACTCCGATCACATGGATCAACTCGTGAATTTCGTGGCTGTATCCCTTGACCACGTCCGCGGCACTGAGCTGTTTCGCATCAACGGCGCTGCGGAGCTTGTCCGTCTTGTGGACCTCCTCAGCGACATGCTGCAGGTCCTTCAGCAGTGCCTCGTCATTGAGATCGAGCGACGCAAGATGCTCGTCGAAAATCTTGAGGGCCGCATCCGCGTTAGGACGCTGTTTGGCAAGGTTGGATGCGATGGCAGGGTCATAATCCGACTTGATCAGACTGACACTCATGCCGCGTTCTTTTTGCAGCTCGTGCACCAGATTGCCTGCGTCTTCCGCGATCCGGGTCAACGGCTTCATGAATTCATGATGCGACCGCTCGATCACCTTTTCCATGACACTCATTGTGGCAAAACCAATGACTGCCAGCATCGGCACGCCCGCCAACACGGCAATCTGCATTCTGATGCGTTTCATTTCCGCAGCCCCTCCAGACCGAAACCAATTTCGATCAAACTGAATCGGCCAGATTACCTCTTACTTAACGGAAGCGGGAAATTTGACATTTTGCGACACTAAAACAGCTTCATGTCAATAGAATCAATTATAGGTGGTAAAGTTAAATCCAGATGAGCCTGTCATTATTAACAATGTGCAAGTTCAAAACTTTTCGGAAAAATCTTTTTAATTTTCAACAATTTGGAAAAAATCTGATTCGTTTGGGTTCAGCAAATTACCTGCTCGGGTTTCCGATCAAGCGCCCACCAAATCGAACCAGTCGTCCTCGGAGATCACTTCAATGTCCAGCTCCTGAGCCTTTTTCAGTTTGGATCCGGCTCCCGGACCGGCGACGACGAGATCGGTCTTCTTTGAAACGGACCCGGAGGTCTTGGCGCCGAAACGTTCGGCCATGGCCTTGGCCTCGTCACGGGTCATGCGTTCCAGGGACCCGGTGAACACCACCGTCTTGCCGGCAACCGGAGACCCGCTGGCATCAATCTTTTCCGGGTCCTTCGGACTGACTTCCGCCAGCAATGCGTCGAGCTGGGCACGATTGTGCTGCTCGGCAAAGAACTCGACCAGAGCGTCGGCAACGATGTGACCAATGCCGTCAATGTCGTTCAGCTCCGCAAAGGCCTCGCCCGCCGGATCATGGGCGGCCTGCATGGCCTGGTAAAACGCCGCCCAGGAACCGTAGGCACGGGCGAGCAACTTGGCATTGCCTTCGCCGACATGACGGATACCAAGGGCAAAGATGAACCGGTGCAGATCGATATCGCGGCGGGCATTGATCGCCTCGAACAGATTCCTGGCCGAGACAGCGCCCCAGCCTTCCCGGTTGCGCAGCTTGGTCAGCGAGCGCTTGTCGCGCTCTTCCAGCGTGAAGATGTCTGCCGGCGCCATGACCATGCCGTCCTGATAGAAGGCATCGACCTGCTTGTCGCCGAAGCCTTCAATGTCGAAAGCGTTGCGGGAAACAAAATGCTTGAGCTTCTCGGTCGCCTGGGCCGGGCAGATCAGCCCCCCGGTGCAGCGGCGCACCGCATCGACCCGTCCGGTCTTTTCGTTCTCCTCGCGCACCGCATGACTGCCGCAGGCCGGACAAACGGTCGGGAATTCAAACGGAACCGCACCTTCGGGGCGCTTGTCCAGATCGATATCGACGATCTGCGGTATGACATCTCCGGCGCGCTGGATCTTGACCGTGTCGCCAATGCGCAGATCCTTGCCCTCGCGGATCGGCTCACCGTCCTGTCCGATGCCCTTGATGTAATCCTCGTTGTGGAGCGTCGCATTGGAAACGACAACGCCGCCAACCGTGATCGGCTCCAGCTTGGCAACCGGCGTCAGCGCTCCCGTTCGGCCAACCTGGATCTCGATGTCGTTGAGCACAGTGAAGGCCTGCTCGGCCGGGAACTTGTGTGCAATTGCCCAGCGGGGCGAACGGGACACGAAGCCGAGCCGTTCCTGCAGGTCCAGCCGGTCGACCTTGTAGACGACACCGTCAATGTCGTAATCGAGCTGCGCGCGACTTTCCTCGATGCCGTGATAGACGCCAAGCAGTTCTTCAACCGTCTCGCAGCGTTTCATCAGCGGGTTGATCTGAAACCCCCAGGCCCGCATCTGTTCGACCATGTCGAACTGCGTATCGGCCGGCATGGCGCTCATCTCGCCCCAGGCATAGGCAAAGAAGCGCAGGGGCCTGGACGCGGTGATTTCCGACTTCAGCTGACGCAGGGATCCCGCCGCCGCATTGCGCGGATTGGCAAAGACCTTGCCGCCATTGGCCTCCATGCGGGCGTTCAGCGCCTGAAAGTCCTTGTGCGCCATGTAGACTTCACCGCGCAGCTCCACGACCTCAGGCACGTCACCGGACAGCGTCTCCGGGATGTCCTTGATGGTCCGGGCGTTGGCGGTGACGTTTTCACCTGTGGTGCCGTCGCCACGCGTGGCGGCATAAACGAGCTGACCGTTTTCATAGCGCAGCGAAAGGGACAGGCCGTCGATCTTCGGCTCTGCCGTCACCGCCAGAACACCCTGCAGCGGATCGAATTTCAGGAAGCGGCGCACCCGGCCGACAAAGTCCTGGACGTCTTCGTCGCTAAAGGCATTGTCGAGCGAGAGCATCGGCACCCGGTGGGTGATCTTGCCGAACCCGGACGCCGGCGCTGCACCGACATTCTCAGACGGTCCGTCGGCCAGGACCAGATCGGGAAACCGCGCCTCGATCTCGTTGTTGCGACGGCGCAGGGCGTCGTAGTCGGCATCGGAGATGGTCGGGGCATCTTCCTGGTGGTAGCGCCGGTCGTGCTCTGCGATTTCAGCCGCAAGCCGTTGCAATTCGACCTGGGCTTCCTTCTGGGTCAACGTGTCCACACCGATGCCCGAGGTGCTGCTGTTGTCGCTCATGCCAGGCCCTATTCCGCTGCCGTCAAAAGTCTGCGAGCTGCCGCCCGCGCCTCTTCGGTGATCACGCTGCCTGCCAGCATGCGCGCGATTTCCTCGCTGCGGTGATCATCGCCGATACGTTGCACACGGGTTGCCACCCGGTCCTTTTTCAAGGCTTCCTTGGCGATCAGGAAATGACCTTCCGCGCGCGCCGCGACCTGCGGTGCATGGGTAACCGTCAGCACCTGAACACTGGCTGCCAGGCGGGCGAGCCGCAGGCCGATTGCCTCAGCAACGGCGCCACCGACACCCGTGTCGATTTCATCGAAGACCAGGGTCGGCGCAGATCCCTTGTCAGCCAGCGAGACTTTCAGGGCCAGAAGAAACCTCGACAATTCACCTCCCGAAGCGACCTTCATCATCGGGCCGGGCTTCGTGCCAGGGTTTGTCTGAACGTGAAATTCCAGCTGATCGATGCCGCTACGCCCGCGGCTTTCGGGATCGCTGTCAAATTCGACGATGAATTTCGCGCGCTCCAGTTTCAGGTCCGGCAGCTCGACTTCCACGGCCTTTTCCAGTGCCTTGGCGGACTTGCGGCGCTTGTCCGACAGTCGCGCGGCCTTCTTGTCGTAATCCGCCCGCGCCTGGCCAGCCGCGGTGATCAGTGCAGCAAGCTTGTCCTCTCCGGCATCCAGATCGGACAGATCCGTCGACATCCGCTCGCACAAGCCCGCCAGCTCTTCAACGGGAACGGAGTATTTGCGGGAGGCGGCGCGCAGTGCAAACAGCCGCTCCTCGACATTTTCTAGTTCTCTTGGATCGAATTCGGTTTCCCGGAGAGCTGTTTCCAGGCCGCCGCGTGTTTCCTCCAGCTGATCAAGAGCCTCTGCCAGATGACGGACCGGTGCGCCAAGGAGATGCGGCACCTGATCCGCCTTGCGCTCCAGTCGGCGCAGCAGGCTGGCAAGTTCCGGAATGGGAGATGCCGTGCCGTTCAGCGTTTCAAAGGCCTCGTTAAGGTCACCGGCGATCTTCTCCACCGCCATCATGTCGGTGCGGCGGGCGGCGAGCTGCTCCTCTTCGCCCTGTTCGGGCTTCAACTGGCGGAGTTCATCGACGGAGGCGCGCAGGTAATCGGCTTCGTTGCGGGCCGCTTCGATCCGCTTTTCGTGATCGCTCACCGCCTTTTCGGCCGTCTTGAAGGCGGAATATGCGGACGCGACCGCCTCCGCTTCCCCCGTTAACCCGCCAAAGACATCGATCAGCGCACGATGGCTTTCCGGATCCACGAGGGCGCGGTCATCATGCTGGCCATGGATTTCGACCAGGAGACCGCCCGCCTGGCGCAACAGGCCGGCGCTGACGGGCTGGTCATTGACAAACGCCCGCGTGCGGCCATCCGCAGTTTGAATACGGCGCAGAATGACGTCGCCGTCGTCGTCGACGTCGTTTTCCTTCAGGAATCCCCGCACGGGATGCCCGGCAGGCACATCGAACACGGCCGTGACCTGCCCCTGGGCCTCGCCATGGCGCACGAGGTCCGCATCCCCGCGCGCGCCAAGCGCGAGGGACAGGGAATCGAGAAGAATGGACTTGCCCGCACCGGTCTCGCCGGTCAGGACCGACATTCCGGCCGTAAAATCGAGATCAAGACGGTCAATCAGAACGATGTCACGAATAGACAGCGTGACCAGCATAAAGGTCGCTCCATAAAGTTCGGCGCGGCCCACCATATAGGAGGACCGCGCCGTCTTGAAAGAGCCTGTTAGGGCATTTCAACCTGATTATCGACGCACCGCGTCAAATACTGCGGAAGGCGCGGCTGATCCAGCTGCCGGCGTCTTCGCTCGGTGAATAACCACCCTTGTTCAACAGCGAAAACGCGTCCTTGTACCACTGGCTGTCCGGGTAGTTGTGCCCCAGGACCGCAGCTGCTGTCTGAGCCTCATTGACGACACCCAGGGCGTAGTAGGCCTCGGTCAGGCGGAACAGTGCCTCTTCGACATGGCGGGTGGTCTGATAATCAACGACAACAGTCTTGAAGCGATTGATGCCGGCGATGTAGTTGCGCTTCTTCAGATAGTAGCGCCCGACCTGCATCTCCTTGCCGCCAAGCTGATCCTTGACGATGCGCAGTTTCTTTTCTGCATCCGGAACGTATTCAGATTCAGGGTAACGCTGGATCAGTTCGGAATAGGCCGACGCCGCCTTGCGGGTCACGGCCTGGTCGCGCGTGATGTCCGGCATCTGCCGGAAGAAACTCTGGCCGGCGAGATAGAGCATGTAAGCCGAATCCTCGTCGCCCGGATAAAGCGTCACGAACCGGCGGGCCGCGGTCACCGTTTCGGTGTATTTGCCGCGCGAGTAGTTCAGGAAGGCAAGGTTGACCAGGGACTTCTTGGAATACTCGGAATAGGGATAAAGCTTGTCCAGCTCTTCGAATTTTTCGGTCGAGTCGCGCAGCTTGCCCTGTGCACGCAGCGCCAGTCCCTCATTGAACAGCACTTCGGGCGGCGTGTCATTGAGCGCAAGCTCATCCAGATCGTCCTTACCCCCGCAGGCGGCAAGCGCAATCGGCGCCGCCAGAACGGCCATTCTGAGAAAATTCTTCATACGGTTGGTTCTGCCCAAATCAGAACCAGTCTCAATTCCGTTCACGCCTATGCTCCCGGACCGCCCGGCCCCACAGACCACCCATTATGCAGGCAGTCTTCCTATTTATTCGACAGGAGTGTTTAGCGGACTTTACCTGCCCCCGTCACGTCCTGATCGGCGATGTGACGCTTTTTTTGAGCAATTTTATGGCAATAGCGCCAAAAAGCGCCGCATTCCGCACAAATGAAAACGGCTGCTGAAAACAGCAGCCGTGGATTAACCTCAGGAAACGTCGGGGCCGAACACCGCAGCGGCGGCAATCCCGCCCTTGTCGACCTGTCCAACTTGCCGGAACGCAGGCGCCTCGACAATTTCGAACGCGCTCGGGTCCTCAAACAGCTTGACCAGGATGGCATGGTTCATCTTGTGACCGCCCTTGTAGGACCGGTAGAGGCCGAGGATCGGCAGACCGGCCAGCGCCAGGTCACCAACGGCATCCAGAGCCTTGTGACGGGCGAACTCGTCCGGCCAGCGCGTTCCTTCAGGGTTCAGCACCTTGTCGTCTGCGATGGCAACGGAGTTCTCAAGCGACGAGCCGAGCGCAAAGCCCATTTTCCAGAGCTGTTCGACATCCTTCACGTAGCCAAAAGTGCGTGCGCGAGAAAGATCATCGCGGAACACGTCCGGCGTGATGTCGTCAACGAACTGCTGCTTGCCGATCAGCGGCGTGTCAAAATCGATCGTGATGTCAAATTTCGTGCCGTCATGCGGGTGCAATTCACACCAGGCGCTGCCATTGTCCACACGCACGGTCTTGTTGACCTTCAGATACCGACGGCCGCGATCCAGTTTCTTCAGGCCGACCTGCTCAATTGCCTCGACAAAGACCGAGCTGCTGCCATCCATGATCGGCATCTCAGGACCGTCGATCTCGACTATCAGATTGTCGATGCCCATGCCGAAAAGTGCGGCCATGAGATGTTCGACGGTCGAAACCCCGTCCTTGGAGGGATCGCCCAGAACCGTGCAAAGTGCGGTCTGCGTGACCTTGTCCCACCGGGCCGGAATTTCGCAGGCATTGTCCTGGTCGGTACGGGTGAACACAATCCCCACACCAGCTTCGGCAGGTACCAGAGTGATCGACGCCGGCTTGCCGGAATGAACGCCAATACCGGTCAGGGTCACCTGATCGGCAAGCGTCGTCTGTCGGTCAACATAAGTGGTCATGAAACCCTGCCCTTCCAATTGCGGTCGCAAATGTCCGGGAATTACTCCTGAGGAGTTACGGACTTTTAACGATCCCACGTTGGCTGGGAAGATAGTCCCGTTCTGCTGCAGAGCGAAATAAAGCTTTATTACGGTTTGTAACGATCCACAGGCCGGCAAATAACTGAAAAATATAAGGAAATTCGTTCTGTTACAAAAACAGCCCGAAGCGTGAGCCTCGGGCTGTTGCGATCAGGGAAGAAGATCGCGTGTCGAATCAGTTGGCCTGCCGGCGCAGGAATGCCGGGATTTCCAACTGTTCGTCTTCGCTGGCAGCGAGCGGCTTGGGAGCGGCCCGGCCCGTGTTGTCGAGCTGGCCGGTCGCGCCCTGTGCAGCGGGGCGTTGCTGCGGTGCACGCGGTGCCGGCTGCTGCATTTGCGGAGCCTGACGGGCAACCGGTGCCGGTGCCTCATGCTCGTCTTCGTCTTCTTCGCGGCGCCCGAGGCCGCTTGCGAGACGACGCAGCAGTCCCATCGGACGGCGGTCCTCCTCGTCATGCTCGGCAAAGGGTTCGGCCTGTTGCGGCTGCGCAGGCGCGGCTGCCGGTTGCTGAGCAGCCTGCGGCTGGGCCGGTGCCGTATCCTGCTGCGCCCGGATTTCACGCTGAGCGATCGGCGGGAAGTCCTCGACCCGCGGCATACGCGGTGCCGGATTGTGGGCTTCAGCCACAGGCGGGATATACGGCTGGCTGACCGGGGTGTCTTCAACAACCTGAGCCGGAGCCTCGTCCTCGATATCCATCATGGCAGGCTTGGCCGAGAGCGAAGCGCTGCTGGGCTGAACCTTCTTGATTTCAACGGCCGGATCGCTGGCGACGGCGACCGGAGCGGGATCCGGCAGAGCCAGTTCCTTTTCCAGGTTGGCAACAGCCTTGGCGGCCGCATCCTGTGCGCTGGCCTTTTCAGGCGCCGGCGCCGGTTTGGCGGTGGTGATCTCCGGCGTGCGGGCCAGAACCGGCGCTTCGGCCTTCAAAGGCTGTGCTGCAGTGCCGGGAAACGGAGCGGCGGCAAGGCCCTCCTCCCGGTCAATGCCGGTGGCCACAACGGAAACCCGGATGATGCCGTCCAGCGTCTCATCGAAGGTCGCGCCCAGGATGATGTTGGCGTCGGCGTCCACTTCCTCACGGATGCGGGTAGCGGCTTCGTCGACCTCGAACAGCGTCAGATCATTGCCGCCGGTGATCGAGATCAGGAGGCCCTTGGCACCCTTCATGGAGGATTCGTCCAGCAGCGGGTTGGCAATGGCCGCTTCCGCAGCCTGTTGTGCACGCTTCTCGCCGCTGGCCTCACCCGTGCCCATCATCGCCTTGCCCATGCCGCGCATCACGGAGCGGACGTCGGCGAAGTCGAGGTTGATGAGGCCTTCTTTCACCATCAGGTCGGTGATGCAGGCAACACCGGAATAGAGCACCTGGTCGGCCATTGCAAAAGCATCGGCGAAAGTGGTCTGGGCGTTGGCAATCCGGAACAGGTTCTGGTTCGGAATGACGATCAGCGTATCGACATTGCGCTGCAGTTCCTCAATGCCGCTGTCCGCGATGCGCATGCGGCGCGCACCTTCGAACTGGAACGGCTTGGTGACCACGCCGACGGTCAGGATGCCCTGCTCGCGTGCGGCCCGGGCAATCACCGGCGCTGCACCGGTGCCGGTGCCACCGCCCATGCCGGCGGTGATGAACACCATATGGGATCCGGACAGGTGGTCGTTGATCTCGTCGATCACTTCCTCAGCCGCGGCAGAGCCGACTTCCGGCTGGGACCCGGCGCCGAGACCTTCCGTAACTGCAACGCCCATCTGGACGAGCCGATCGGACTGGTTCATTGCCAGTGCCTGGGCATCCGTGTTGGCGCAGACGAAGTCGCACCCCTGGAGGCCTGCTGTGATCATGTTATTGACGGCGTTTCCGCCCGCGCCGCCGACGCCGAAGACCGTAATGCGCGGCTTCAGCTCCTGAATGTCGGGCATCTTCAGGTTGATGGTCATATTATCCTCGCGACCCACTGGTGCCCCCGCTACGGGAGAACCCTCTTCTTCCCTAAGTTCCTCTGCCACAACGGGCAGTTCCAATTCCTGGCTGTCGTCTTCTTGGCTCATGTCGTCAGAAGCTTTCCCTGATCCACTGGCCAACACGGGCCAGGTAACCAGATTGCCCGCCCCACCCTGACCGTCCGTTCTTGTGTTCGAACTGTTCGATCTGAGCGACCTGCGGATAAATCAAGAGGCCAACCGCGGCGGCAAATGCCGGACCTTTGGCAGCCTCGGGAAGACCGGCGACACCAAGCGGCCGGCCAAGACGGACGTTGCGCCCCAGGATGTGACGCGCAACTTCTCCAAGACCCGTGAGCTGACTAGCGCCCCCTGTCAGGACGATCTGCTTGCCCACACGTCCGGCAAAGCCGGACGCCGTCAGCCGATCTCTCACAAGTTCAAGGATCTCTTCCACACGCGGGCGAATGACCCGGGTCAAAGCCGAGCGCGGGATCTGGTTGGGCAGGTCGCTGTCGCTTTCCAGCGGCGGCACCGTGAGCATGTCACGATCGTCCGAGCTGGAAGCCAGCGGCGAGCCGTAAAGGGTTTTCAGGCGTTCCGCATCCTGCAGACGGGTCGCGAACGCTCTTGCGATATCCGTGGTGACGTGGTTGCCGCCAACGGCGATCGCATCAAGATGCACCATGTGACCGTCGACGAAGACCGACAGTGTCGTCGTGCCGCCGCCCATGTCGATACAGGCGACACCGAGCTCCGCCTCGTCGTCAACAATCGTCGACAGGCCGCTGGCAAACGGCGTTGCCACCATGGTTTCCACATGCAGGTGACCGCGGTTGATGCACAGTTCCAGATTGCGTACCGGCGGCACTTCCGCCGACACGACCTGCATGTCCACGCCGAGCTTGTGGCCCATCATGCCGCGCGGATCGCGGATGCCGCGGCTGCCGTCCAGCGAATAGGAAATCGGCAACGCGTGAGTGACGGCCCGGCCATCGGTGATGGAGTGGCTGGAACCTGCGGACAGAACCCGCTGAATGTCGGCTTCCGACACGCTGTCGCCGGCAAGCGGCACGCTGGCGCTGTAAATCTCGCTTTGCAGGCGGCCGCAGCTGACATTGGCAATCAGCGATTCAACGGTCACGCCGGCCATGCGTTCGGCGCTATCGACCGCAAGACGGATCGCATGCTCGGCTGCATCCATGTCGACCACGACGCCGGACTTGATGCCGCGCGAGCGCTGATAGCCATAGCCAAGCACTTCGACCTTGTGCGAGCGGCTCGACAGGATCGTCTTGTCTTCCTGCGGCACCAGCTTTGCAATCAGGCAGCAGATCTTGGTCGAACCGACATCCAGAACCGACATGATGACCGAACGACGGCTCGGCAGCGGCCGCATCTTCGGCAAATAGAGATTGCTTGAGGAACGGCTCATGTATCCCGCTCCCTTTTTGCATTCCGCCCGTTGCCGCCGGTCATGATCTTGCGTTCTTCCGCGGTTTCGTCGGAAAGGCGCACCGTGACCCTGTCGGCAAGGCGCATGTCGATTGCAATGATGTCTCGCGACAGCAAGCCGCTTTCCTTGTCCATTTCCATCAGATCGGCCAGGGCCGCATCGATATTGTCCTGTGGCAGCCGGATCGAGATGCCGTTCTCCAGCTGCAGATCCCAACGGCGGTCCGACACGAGAAACGCTGCACGCACCCGCGGGCGCAGATCCGGCACTTTCTCCAGCGCCGTGTTGATTTCCGTCGCCCGACGCTGTGCGCCATGATTGACCACCAGCAGCAGGTTGGCGTAGCGGCCGTCGACCTCATCCGTGATCACGTCACCGGCTTCGTTGACAATGGACACAAGATCGCCGCGCTGCCACAGGGCGTAGGGGATCCGTTCCTCGATATTGATCTGGAGCGTGCTCGGATAAAGCTTCATCACCGAGGCGTGCTTGACCCAGGCCATCTTGCTAAGACGCTCGCGGGCGCCATCCGCGTCGAACAAGGCCAGCGATGAACCTTCATGGATTTCCAAAGCTTCCAGGATCTGGAACTCGTTGATTTCCCGCTGACCGGAGAGCTTGACGGCCTCGATACCGAACCCGGCCGCCGACAGGAACGCATCGGAGACGATACGGCCGTGCCCCCCTATGACTATTCCATAACCAATTGTTAAGGTTAAGAACCCCAGCGCAGCAGCAGAACCGGTCCAGCGCGGCAGATCGGTCAGTCGTCCGGCCGAGCGCCAGACCGGTTGACGATGCAGACGCGCAACGCCGCGCCCCCGCGGAGCCAGTTCGGCTTCCAGCGGGGTCAGCAGGTCCCGGGTCTTTTTGCGCGCTAACGACAGCAACTCGCGTCCTCAACCATCCAACTCACCAGGTCCTTGAAACTCATCCCCTTGTGGGCCGCCATTTCGGGCACAAGAGAAGTCGGCGTCATGCCTGGTTGCGTGTTCACTTCTAGGCAGATCAGGTCTCCGGAACCGTCTTCGCGTTCATCGAATCGGAAATCGGCCCGGGAAACACCGCGGCATCCCAAAGCCTGATGCGCCTTAACCGCTAGTGTCTCTATGGTTTGGTAAACAATCGGTGAAATTTTTGCAGGAAGAATGTGTTTTGAACCGCCTTCTACATATTTTGCATCATAATCGTAGAAGCTGTGGCCCATCGGCACGATGTCGATGACGCCAAGGGGCTGGTCCTCCTTGACCGCACAGGTGAGTTCGCGCCCCGCAATGAACTTTTCGCACATCAGGACATCCGGGTACGGCCAGTCGGTCCGGGACAGCTCCTGCGGCGGAAACTCTTGATCTTCCTTGACAATCAAGACACCGAAGCTGGAGCCCTCGTTGATCGGTTTCAGCACATAGGGCGGCTTCATCGGGTGTTCGCGCTGGATGTCGTAACGGTTCACAATCAGGTGTTCGGTGACCGGAACACCGGCGGCCTGCATCACCGCCTTGGCCTTCACCTTGTTCATTGCAAGGCCCGAAGCCATCACCCCGGAATGGGTATAGGGAATGTTAAGAAACTCTAATATTCCCTGAATGCAGCCATCTTCCCCGAAAGGTCCATGGAGCGCATTGAAGGCCACGTCGGGCTTCAATTTGGCCAGAACGGCCGAGACGTTGCGGTCGACATCGACCTTCGTGACCTTGTAGCCGGCCTCTTCAAGGGCGGCAGCGCATTCCCGGCCGCTGGTCAGAGAGACCGGCCGCTCGTTGACCCATCCACCCATCAGAACGGCGACATGTTTCTTGGCCATCTACGCGGCCTCCCCTTCTTCACCCAAAAACGGTTCGATCGCTCCTTGAGGCCCGAACGCTCCCAATCGCTTGATTTCCCATTCCAGCCGAATGCCACTGTGTTTCAGAACCCGCGCCCGCACGGTTTCACCAAGGAGCTCCAGGTCGTGGCCGGTGGCATTGCCGGTGTTGATCATGAAATTGCAGTGCATTTCCGACATCTGCGCCCCGCCGACGGTAAGCCCCCGGCACCCGGCCGCGTCGACTTCCTTCCAGGCGGAGGTGCCAGGCGGATTCTTGAAGGTCGAGCCACCGGTCTTTTCGCGGATCGGCTGCGCCTTCTCGCGGTGTGCGACCACATCGGCCATGTCCTGACGAATGTCGGCCTCGTCCTGCGGGATCCCCTCAAACACCGCCGAGGTGAAGATCAGGTCTTTCGAAGCGGCCGAATGACGATAGGCATAACCCATGTCGGCGTTGGACAGGACGTGTCGTTCTCCGTCACGATCAACCGCCGTGAGTTCCACCATGCGCTCGCGGGTCTCTGTTCCGTGAGCGCCTGCATTCATGCGCAAGGCACCACCAAGCCCGCCCGGGATGCCCGTATAAAACGCAAATCCACCAAGGCCGGCCCTGGCCGCAGCTTCCGCCAGACGCTTGTCCGGAACCGCAGCCCCGGCCAGCAGGCGATTGCCGCCAAGATCATCAATGCCGCCGAAGCCCTTGGCACTCAGCCGAATGACGACGCCTTCCAGACCACCGTCGCGCACCAGAAGGTTCGATCCCAGGCCTACCGGCAGGACCGGTATCCCGTTCGGCAGTTTCTTCAGAAAGGCAGCCAGATCGTCTTCGTCGGCCGGCTGAAACATCAGTTGCGCCGGCCCGCCAGTGCGAAACCACGTCACCGCGGATAGCGGCTGATTGGCCGTCAGTTTGCCCCGGATACCTTCGCCCAGGTCCGGATGCTCCTCAAGAAGATCTGGGAAACTCACGAGCCGTCTCCTTCAGAGATCTTCAAGCTGCTTCGGCAGGGCATAGGCCCATTGTGTGATATTGCCGGCGCCGAGGCAGACGACAAAATCTCCTGGTTCGGCCATGTCCTTGATGAGGGCCGGAATTGCCTCCGGACCGTTGACAGCCTGAACGTTGCGGTGACCGCGTGTTTTCATGCCTGACACGAGATCCGTGTGCAGAGCCCCTTCGATGGGCTGTTCGCCGGCTTCATAGACAGGCGTGATGATCACGCTGTCGGCATCGTTGAAACAGTTGGAGAAATCATCGAACAGGCTGTGCAATCGCGAATAGCGATGCGGCTGCATCACTGCGATCACCTTGCCTCTGGTTGACTGGCGGGCCGCGTGGAGCACGGCCTTGATCTCCACCGGATGATGCCCGTAGTCGTCAAAGATCTGAACGCCGTTCACAGTGCCCGTGTGGGTAAAGCGCCGCTTCACGCCACCGAAGGAGGAAATGCCCTTTTCAAGGTCTTCTGCCCCGACGCCCAGTTGCGAGGCGACTGCGATCGCCGCTGTTGCATTGGAAACGTTGTGAAGGCCCGGCATCGGCAGCACCAGATCCTTCAGCTCGGTCACCTGGTCGCTGCGCCGGTCCCGAATGCTGACGGAGAAGGTCGATTTGCCGCCATCCATGGAGACATCGGTAAAACGGACATCGGCCTGCGGATTGGTGCCGTAGGTGACCACGCGCCGGTCCTCGATTGTGCCGATCATGGTCTGGACTTCCGGATGATCCAGACACATCACGGCAAACCCGTAGAAGGGCACGTTCTCGACAAACTGCCGGAAGGCCGCGCGTACGCCGGCAAAATCGCCGTAATGATCCAGATGTTCCGGATCTATGTTGGTGACAATGGCAATGTCGGCCGGCAGCTTGATGAAGGTACCGTCGCTTTCATCCGCCTCGACCACCATCCAGTCGCCCTCGCCCATGCGGGCATTGGTGCCATAGGCGTTGATGATGCCGCCATTGATCACGGTCGGATCCAGGTTGCCGGCATCCAGCAGAGCAGCAACCATGGAGGTGGTCGTGGTTTTGCCATGGGTGCCACCGACCGCGATGGACTGCTTGAAGCGCATCAGCTCGGCGAGCATCTCAGCGCGGCGCACCACCGGGATCAGTTTCTCCCGGGCAGCGACCAATTCCGGATTGTCCTTCTTGATCGCCGAAGAGACCACCAGAACCTCGGCGTCCCCGAGATTTTCTGCGGCATGGCCGACAGTGACCTTGATGCCGTTCTGGCGCAGCCGCTGGACATTGGCGTTTTCCGCCATGTCCGATCCCTGAACCTCATAGCCGAGTGTTTTCAGCACTTCGGCAATGCCGCTCATGCCGATGCCGCCAATGCCGACAAAATGAACCGGTCCGATATCCTGCGGCATCTTCATGGCCGTTCTCCTTTTGAATTGGCAACTTCCTCGACCAGATCCGCAAGCCGCTTCACCGCATCGGGCCGTCCGACACTACGGGCATTTTTGGCAGCGTCTTTCAGCATCTCAGGTGTTTCCATGAAGCGGACAAGCTCCTTGGCAAGACGCTCCGGGAAGAGATCCACCTGACGGATCGGCCAGGCCCCGCCAACTTTCTCCAACACCTTGGCATTGGCGGCCTGATCCTGGTCGATGGCGCCCGGCAGCGGCACCAGGATGGACGGGCGCCCCAGAACGCCAAGCTCGCTTACGGACGACGCTCCGGAGCGACAGAGCACCAAATGGGATTGCGCGATGCGCTGGGGCATGTCCTGGAAGAACGGCGCGCATTCGGCCTGAACGCCCAGATTGTCATAGACTTCCTGGACCCGTTCCATATCCTCCGGCCGGCATTGCTGCACGATCTGAAGCCGCTTGCGTTTGTCCTCCGGCAGCTTTTCGACCGCCGGCGGCACCAGATCGGAGAAAAAGCGCGCGCCTTGTGAACCACCAAAGACCAGCAGTCTGAACGGACCGATTGAATCCGGAACGGAATAGAAGATTTCCGAGGCATCTATGACTGCATCGCGCACCGGATTACCGGTCTCGGTGAGCTTGGACTTCAGGTCTCCCGGCAATTCATCCATCGGTACGCTGGTGGCAATCGCCGTCACGCCCTTGGCCAGCATCTTGTTGGCCCGGCCCATGACGCCGTTTGCTTCATGTAGAATGGATGGCGTCCCCGACAGCCGCGCCGCAAACATCGGTGGGAACGTCGGATAGCCACCGAAACCGGCGACAACATCCGGCTTGAGCGATTTGATGACCTTGCGCGCCTGGACCGTGCCCCAGAGCAGTTTCAGGGCTGTCTTGGCAATGGCAATCGGGTTACGGCCCCGAATGGTTTCCGAGGCGATGATATGAACGTCTCTGGCCGGAAAGGCGCTGCCATATTTGTCTGCCCGCTCGTCTGTCGCCAGTTCGACGGTCCAGCCACGCCGGATCAGTTCACTGGCAAGAGCCTGTGCGGGAAACAAGTGGCCGCCGGTACCGCCGGCCGTCAATAAAACTGTTTTGCTCATGGAAACCGGCTTTGGGCTTACATTAGGGACGAGGGCGACAACCGGCTGACGGTGACAACGTCGCCGCGCGACGGCTGAGGCCGCCTGCGCGTGAGCGCCAGAATGGCACCGGCTGTCATGGCCGAGGACAGAAGCGATGAACCGCCATAGGAAATGAATGGCAGTGTCATGCCCTTGGACGGCATCAGGTGAAGGTTCACGGCCAGATTGATGGTGGCCTGCAAACCGAACAGAACAACAAGTCCCGCAGTGGCCAGACGGCTGAACGCGTCCTGGTCGCGGCTGGCATGTTTCAGACCGCGCAGCACGATAAAGGCAAAGACAGCCACCAGCAGCAGGCAGATGAGAATTCCGAATTCTTCGCCGACAACGGCAAAGACAAAGTCGGCATGGCTGTCCGGCAACACCCGTTTGACGGTCCCCTCGCCCGGCCCCTGGCCGAACCAGCCCCCGGACAGGAAGGAGTCGATTGCCGCATCGATCTGGTAGGTGTCCCCCTTGCTGGGATCCATGAACCGGTCGACACGTGTCGTCACGTGCGGGAGGAAGGCGTAAGCCGCAAAGAGCCCGACGATACCGATCAATCCGAGCGCCACGATGATCAGCCAGGAAATGCCGTTAAGAAAGAAGAGACCGGCCCAAACCAGCCCGAGCAGCATGGTCTGACCGAAGTCAGGTTGGGCGATCAGCAGAGCGGCGCAGATCGCAAACAGCACGAAGGCGAACAGGACACCCGGGATCTCGCGACGGCGCCCGCTTTCGGACAGCAGGAACGCGATCAGGATCACAAAGGCCGGTTTCAGGAATTCCGAGGCCTGGACAGAGACACCCGCCACATAGATCCACCGCCTCGCGCCCTTGGTTTCGAACCCCATGAACAGGGTCGCGATCAGCAGAAAGACCGATATGGCGAATACGACCAGCGCGGCCCGGCGCACCATGCGCGGCGTCATCAGCGAGGCAGCCAGCATGATGGCCAGTGCCGGCACTACAAACATTGCCTGCCGCTTGACGAAATAGAGCGACCCGACGCCGATCCGTTCGGCCACCGGCGGACTGGCGGCGAAGGCGAAGACCACGCCTGCAACGAGCAGAAGTCCGAACGCGGCGAGCAGGTAATGATCGACGGTCCAAAGCCATTCGGCGAATTTGCTGCGATCGGCGCGTGACACCATCTTACGCAACCTCCTCCTGAGTGTTTCCAGCGTCAGGCAAGGCACGCACCGCGTCTACAAAAGCAGCGCCCCGCAATTCGAAGTTCGGGAATTGATCAAAGCTCGCACAGGCCGGCGACAAAAGTATGGCGATTTCCTCTGCCCCGTCTTCCGCCGCCTCCGCGGCGGCATCCTTGACAGCCTGCGTCAGCGTTCCGCTGATCGTGTGCGGCACCCGGTCTTCCAGTGTCTTGGCGAAATCCCTGGCTGCCTCGCCAATCAGGAATGCCTTTGCAATCTTCGGGAAATACTCGTCGAGCGACGAGATGCCGCCGGATTTGGCCCGGCCTCCGGCAATCCAGTAGATCCGGTCAAAGCTCGACAGGGCCCGCGCCGCGGCATCCGCATTGGTTGCCTTGGAGTCGTTGATGAACAGCACCCGTCCCTGCTTCGAGACGACTTCCATCCTGTGGTGCAGGCCGGGAAAGGACTTCATGGCGTAGGAAATCTTGTCGGCCGGAAGCTCAAGCGCCCGGAGCGCAGCAAAGGCAGCCGCCGCGTTCTGGCCATTGTGGTCGCCCCGCAGGCTGTCGATACCGCCGAGCAGGGCCACAACGTTCTGCGCCCCGTCATGGGCTTCGATCAGTTTTCCCTTATGAGCGTAAATGCCATCCGTAAGCTCCCGTTCGCCGGCAATGCGGCAGACAGGCTTGCGCGCCATGTCGAGCCGGTCGGCAATGTCAGAGGACAGCCGGTCGTCAACGCCGACCACGGCGACCTTGGCTCCTGCGACCAGCCGTTCCTTGATCGCTGCATAGTTTTCCATTGAGCCGTGCCGGTCGAGATGGTCCGGCGACAGGTTCATGTGCACGCCGACCGTCGGATCGAGCGTCGGCGCCAGATCGATCTGGTAGGACGAGCACTCAATCACATAGTGACGTCCGGGCTGCGGCAGCTCGAGTTCGAGGACGGGCGTTCCAATGTTGCCGCCCATTTGAACATCAAGTCCCATCTCCTTCAGGAGATGCGTCACAAGCGCGGTCGTGGTCGACTTGCCGTTCGTGCCGGTGATCGCGATCAGGGGCGCAGACGGGCAGAGATTGCGCCGCTCCCGGCAGAATAGCTCCACATCGCCGATGATTTCGACGCCTGCATCCCGGGCCAGATCGACAGACCAGTGCGGAACGGGATGGGTCAGCGGCACGCCAGGCGCGAGCACCAGCGCGGCAACCTCGGTCCAGTCGAGTTTCCTCAAGTCACCGGTCGTGAGCCCCTCGGCTGCCGCATCGGCAACACGGTCTGCATTGTCGTCAAAACACACTACATCGGCCCCACCGGCGCGAAGCGCCCGCGCGGTCGCGAGCCCGGACCCGCCAAGTCCGAACAGGGCGACCTTCTGGCTCATGAATGTGGTGACCGGGATCATCGCCTTACCTCAGCTTCAAGGTAGCAAGGCCGATCAGGGCCAGGACGACGGAAATGATCCAGAAGCGGATGACAACCTGGCTTTCCGTCCAGCCCATGATCTCGAAATGATGGTGGATCGGCGCCATTCGGAAGACACGCTTGCCGGTCAGCCGGAAGGAAATCACCTGCACGATCACGGAGACGGCTTCCAGCACGAACAGGCCTCCGATAATGGCCAGCACGATTTCATGTTTGGTGGCAACCGCAATCGCGCCGATCATGCCGCCAAGCGCCAGCGAACCGGTGTCGCCCATGAAAATGGCGGCCGGGGGCGCGTTGAACCACAGAAAGCCGAGGCCGGCACCAATCACCGCGCCGCAGATGACGGCCAGTTCCCCGGTGCCCGAAACGTGATGGATCTGCAGGTAGTTGGCAAACACCGCGTTACCCGAGAGGTAGGCAATCAGACCGAAGGAGGCGCAGGCAATCATCACCGGGACGATGGCAAGACCGTCAAGCCCGTCGGTCAGGTTGACCGCATTGCCCGCCCCGACCATCACAAAGGCCGCAAAGGGAATGAAAATAATCCCGAGATTGAGTGTGAAATCCTTCAGGAAGGGGAACGTGATGGCCTCGGAATATTCCGAGGTATCGAGCATCGTCACGGCAAAAGCGGCCGTGGCCGCGATGATGAACTCGAGCCCGAGACGGGCCTTGCCGCCAAAGCCCTTGTGCGAGGACTTGGTGACTTTCAGATAGTCGTCGTAAAAACCGATGCCGCCGAAGCCGAGCGTGACCCCGATCACCACCCAGACATAGGGGTTGGACAGATCCGACCACAGCAAGGCCGCCACCAGCGCGCCGGACAGGATCATCAATCCGCCCATTGTGGGCGTGCCCTTCTTGGTCAGAAGATGGCTTTCCGGGCCGTCAGACCGGATCGGTTGGCCATGGCCCTGCCGGATCCTGAGGCTGGCAATGATTTTCGGACCGAAGAGAAAAACGAAAAACAGCGCGGTCATGATCGCGCCGCCGGTCCGGAACGTGATGTAGCGGAATACGTTCAGTGCCGAAATCTGATCCGCAAATTGCCCCAGGAAATAAAACATTCAGTTCAAAGCCCCTTATGCCGCCTCTGTGTCATCGACAGGCGGATATTCCTTTTTCAATGCCTCGACAAGCGGGCCCATGCGGGTTCCAAGAGATCCCTTGACCATGACGACATCGCCTGCACGCACATCGTTCAACAAAACCTCTTCCAGATCCGCAGCGTCCTCGCAGTAATGCGCGCGCAGATCATGCGGCAGCTCCTGCCAGAGCGCATGCATATGCGGGCCCGCGCAATAGACCACGTCGATCTCTGCGTCCCGGATTGGTTTCAGCAGTTCCGCATGAAGCCGGTCCGCATCGGTCCCCAGTTCGCGCATGTCGCCGATGACGGCAATCCGCCGACCCGGCCGGGTCACCGGTGCTTCGCCCAGCACCGCGAGAGCAGCGCGCATGGAGGCCGGGTTGGCGTTGTAACTCTCGTCGATCAGGTTGAGTTCGCCGTTCGGCACCGGCAGGCGCGACACTTCCCCGCGGCCCCTAGGGGCCCGCATCGTATCGAGCGCCAGTCCGGCTTTTGCCAGGTCGGCGCCGAGATCGGCAACGGCGGTCAAGACGGCCAGGCTGTTCTTGACGTGATGCTTGCCCGGCGCCCCGATCTTGTAGGTGATTTCCTGGCCCAGGATCGCAGCTTCGACACTGGAGCCGGCAGGATAGCTGACAACCTTCTGCGTGTGGCTGTCGGCAGCCGGGTTCTCACCGAATGTCTGGATTGTGGCGATGCCCTTGGTGGCGGCCAGGAACTTCAACAGGTCGAATTGAAGATTGTCCCTGTTCAAAACGGCGATACCGCCCGGTTCCAGGCCATCAAAGATTTCGGCCTTGGCCTTCGCGATCTGCTCGACACTGTCGAAGAATTCCAGATGAACGGCCTGCACCGTGGTGATGATTGCCACATGCGGGCGCACCATCTGAACCAGCGGGGTGATCTCGCCGGCGTGGTTCATGCCGATCTCAAAAACGCCGAAATCGGTCTCGGCCGGCATGCGCGCCAACGTCAGCGGCACGCCCCAGTGATTGTTGAAGGAGGCGACAGAGGCGTGCACCTTGCCTGAAGGCTCCAGCGTCAGACGCAACGCTTCCTTGGTGCCGGTCTTGCCGACGGACCCGGTGACCGCAACAATGCGCGCGGATGTCCGCGCCCGTGCCGCAATGCCGATCTGGCGCAGTGCTTCGAGCGGGTCTTCAACGACCACATACCGACCGTCTTCGGGCAGCTCTGAAAGACGGCTTTCGGCCACCAGGGCAACGGTCGCACCGGCTTCCAGCGCAGCCGCCACGAAGTCGTGCCCGTCAAACCGGTCCCCCTTGATTGCCACGAAGGCGTCACCCGGCTGAAGCGTGCGGCTGTCGATGGATATTCCGGTGATGTCAGCGCCAGCCTCGCCCTTGAGGCTGCCGCCGGCAGCCTCGACAAAGGCGTCCAAGGTCCAAAGCGGTTCGCTCATGTGTTTCCTTCAAGGCTGATGGCGCGTTTCACTGCTTCGTGGTCGGAAAAGGGAATCACTGTGTCGCCAACAATCTGGCCCGTTTCGTGGCCTTTTCCGGCAACACACAGGATATCGCCCTTCTTGAGCCGGCGAACCCCCTCGGCAATCGCCTCGTAACGGTCACCAATTTCCAGCGCATCCGGCGCGCCGCCAAGAACCGCCTTGCGAATGCTGGCAGGATCTTCCGAACGCGGGTTGTCGTCGGTGATGATAACCAGATCGGCATGACGTGCCGCGGCCTCTCCCATCAACGGACGTTTTCCGGGATCCCTGTCGCCGCCGGCCCCGACAACAACGGAAAGCCTGCCGCCGGCAAACGGCTTCAAGGCGGCCAGTGCATTGTCGAGTGCGTCCGGTTTGTGCGCGTAGTCGACGAAGACCAGCCCGCCCTCGCCTGTCTTCCCGGCAAGTTCCAGCCGCCCCGGTGCGCCCTTCAGGTTTTCAAGGGCGCGCAGAGCGGCGCCCGTGTCCATCCCGGAGGCGATGACAAGACCAGCCGCGATCAAGGCATTGGAGACCTGGAACCGGCCGATCAGCGGCAGGGTCACCTTGTATTCGCCGCGTGCGGTCTGAAGGGTCAGCTCCTGGCCGGCACCGGCCGGTTTCAACCCGGTCAGTTTCAGGTCCTTGCCGGTTTCACCGACCGTAAACACCGGAAGGCCGCGCTCTTCGGCAACGGCCAGCACGCGGTCCGCATATTTTTCACCCGGATCGACGACAACCGTCCCGCCGGCCGGCAGCAATTCGGAGAAGAGCCGCAGCTTGGCGCGCAGGTAATCCTCGATCGTCGGGTGGTAATCCATGTGGTCGCGGCCAAGGTTGGTGAACGCGGCAGCCGTCAGGCGCACACCATCGAGACGATACTGATCGAGCCCATGGGACGAGGCTTCCATGGCCGCATGGTTGATGCCTTCATCTTCCAGGGCCGCCAGTTGCTGATGCAGGGCAACCGGATCGGGCGTCGTCAGTCCGCCATAACTCTCGCCATCCGGCTTGACCATGCCAAGCGTGCCAAGGCTGGCAGCGGGGTGACCTGCCCCCTGAAAGATCTGCCGGACAAAATGGGCGACCGAAGTCTTGCCGGCCGTTCCGGTGACGGCGACGATCGTGTCGGGCTGTGCGCCAAAAAACCGTGCCGCCATTCGGGCAAAGGCCTGCCGTGGCTCACCCGCACCGAGGACGATGACGTCACCACCGCAGGCGGTGCGCACGGCATCGGCGGCCTCTGCAGCGCACAGGATCGCGACAGCTCCGGCTGCAACGGCTTTCGGGGCAAATCTGGTGCCGTCGACAGCGGCACCCTTGAAAGCTGCAAACAGAAAGCCGGGCTGAACCTTACGGCTGTCGGCCGTAAGCCCGGCTATTTTGAGATCCCTGGCCGCATCCGGCACCGCAAGGCCGGCGGCAAGATAGTCAAGGTCCATGTTGTCCGATCATCTTTGTGCGTCGTCGTGATGTGGAAGCCTTGTCGATATCCGGAAACAGCTGCGACCCCGCCGGATATCAAGGTTTCAAGGTCTCTCCTTAATAGGAAATCTCGATTGGTTCATCCCCCTTGCCGAAGCGTGGCATCACGCCGAGCATCGGCGCAGCCCTGCGAATGATAGCGCCGGTGACCGGTGCCGTGTTCAGACCGGCCGTCGCGCCGATGCCTTCACGCTCCGGCTTCGGCTCGTCGATCACGACCAGAACCACGTAACGCGGGTCATCCATCGGAAAAGCTGACAGGAAGGAATTGCGGCGCTTGTTGCGCACGTATTTGCCGTTCTCGATCTTCTCGGCCGTGCCGGTCTTGCCGCCAACCGTATAGCCCGGCACGTCGGCACGGCGGCCGGAGCCGGACAGAACATTGAGGCGGAAGAGGTAACGCATCATCCGGCTCGTTTCCGGAGAAATGACTTGTTTTCCAAGCTTTTGAACATCTTCCTGGCTGCGCGGCATGAAGGTTGGCGGCAACAGCACACCCCCATTGACCAACGCCGCCGCGCCCACAGCCGTCTGCATCGGTGTTACCGAGATGCCGTGCCCGAAGGAGATGGTCATCGCCGCAAGCTCGTTCCATTTCGGCGGCAGCAGCGGCGCGGCGTTTTCAGGCAGTTCCGTTGTCAGCCGGCTGGTCAGATGCAGACGTCCCAGGAATTCCTTCTGGCGTGCGACACCCGTCGCCAGCATCATTTTCGCCGTGCCGATATTCGACGAATAGATGAAGACTTCCGGCACCGACAGGATGCGGTTTTTCCCGTGGAAATCGTTGATCGTCCGCCCGCCGGCCCGGATCGGGCGGGTCGCATCGAAGCTGTCATTGATGCTGACCGCCCCCGAATCCAGCGCCATGGCCGTTGTGAAGGTCTTGAAGACCGACCCCATTTCGAAGACGCCA
The DNA here is from genome assembly GCF_965233565.1 of Roseibium sp. Taxonomy (GTDB): domain Bacteria; phylum Pseudomonadota; class Alphaproteobacteria; order Rhizobiales; family Stappiaceae; genus Roseibium. Next base: position 1,336,739 of record NZ_OZ247494.1, read on the forward strand.
CCTGTTGCACGGTTCAGCCGGTCTTTCTCCAGAGCCTGCGCGCGGTCATTCGGGTCGTAATCCGGCAGCGAGGACATGGCCACCACTTCGCCGGTCTTGGCGTCCAGAACGATGCCGGCCGCGGCAATAGCGCGGTAGCGCTCCATGGCTTTGACCAGCTCGTCGCGCACGACATGCTGTACCCGCAGGTCGACGGAGAGCCGCACCGGCTCCATGGACCGGTCTGCCGTGAACCCGAGCGACTGAAGATCGGACAGCCAGGAATCGTCGATGTATTTTTCAATCCCGGCCAGGCCCTGATTGTCGACATTCACCGACCCGACAATGTGACCCGCCGTCGGGCCACCTGGGTAAAACCGTTGATTTTCCGACAGGAAACCGATGCCCGGCAGGCCCAAATTATGGACCTGCTCGGCCTGTTGCGGCGTCATTTCCCGCTTCAGCCAGACGAAGCCTGTGCCGCTGCCCAGACGACGCCGGACAAGCGGCTCATCCAGGTCCGGCAACACACGGATCAGGCCTTCAACGGCTTCGTCTACATCCAGGATGCGGCGCGGTTCGGCATAAAGGGATGCGGTCTTGATATCGGTCGCCAGGATCTCTCCGTTACGGTCGATCAGGTCCGGCCGCGAAGCGGACACGGAATCCTGGGCGGAGATCCAGGCGCGGGACGGTGCTTCTTCCATCTGCGCCAGCATGACCAGACGTCCGGCAATCGCGATGTAGACGCAGGCAAAGGCCAGCATCGCCACATAGACCCGAGATTTCACCGCGCTGGAAGAAACGGAACTGCGGGCCGCCCTTGGATGGGTGCGCCGCACCTGAAGAAAGCTTGCCGGTTCGCTTACCATCGTCATCGCCGCGCCCTCACTGAATGACCGCCGATGAGCCGGCATAGCCGCCCATCTGGTTGCCGCCGATCGGCTCCAGCATGACCGGACGTGCCGGAAGGTCTTCCGGGGTCACGATCTGCTTCACGTCAAGCGGCTCCAGCTGCAGATAATCGTTGTATCGTTCGACCAGCGTCTGCAGCCGGTCGGGTTTGTTCAGGAGGCTCCACTCTGCTTTCAGATGGCGGATTGCATCGCGTTCCTCATCGATCTGACGCTGCAGTTCGGCGACTTTTTCAGCCGATTTCGTCGCTGCAAGCTTCATGTCGTAAACCGTCGCGGCACCAATCAGGACCGCGAGAATGAACAGGATGTTCAGCGTTCGCACCATTGTCAGCCCCCTAGTCCGTGAAACGCCGCAAGCCGCGGCACGCCGGCCTCGTGGATATCGAGATCGCGTGCCGGTGCCTCGGTCCGCCGCCCGGCCCGAAGTTTCGCGGAGCGCGCACGCGGATTGACATCCGTTTCCCCGGCCGCAGCTTCGACCGCCTTGCGCGTCAGCATTTCAAAAGTCGCCGGCGGAACCTCTGCCTCCGGCATATGACGAGACCCGCCGCCACGGGTCTTTGTACGGTCCTGGAAGAACCGCTTGACGATCCGGTCTTCCAGAGAGTGAAAGCTCACCAGAACCAGACGGCCGCCCGGCTTCAGGATGCGCTCGGCAGCCCCAAGCGCCTCGGCAGCCTGATGCAGCTCGCCGTTGACGTAGATCCGGAGCGCCTGGAATGTGCGGGTTGCCGGATGGATCTGTGCCTTCTTGGGAGACCGGCCGAGCACCTTCTCGATCAGGCTTGCCAGTTCCAGCGTGCCCTCAAAGGGCTTTTCCTGCCGCGCGCGGTCAATTGCGTGCGCAACACTGGTTGCACGTTTTTCTTCGCCCAGGAGACCGATCACTCGGATCAGGTCCCGGACTGGCAGCTCATTGACCACATCCGCAGCCGACGGCCCAGCCTGCTCCATACGCATGTCGAGCGGCCCGTCGCGCAGGAACGAGAAGCCGCGCTCGGCCTCGTCGAGCTGCATGGAGGAGACGCCGAGATCCAGCACGACGCCGTCGACACCATCAAAGCCGCTTGCGCGGGCATGTTGTTCCAGGTCTGCAAATTGCCCGGGCACAAGGATCAGATCGCCATCCGCCTCACGCACCAGCTCCTGGCCACCGGCAATGGCATCAGGGTCCCGGTCGATCCCGACCACCTTTGCGCCGCGTGCCAGCAGCGCACGCGAATAGCCGCCGGCGCCGAAGGTCCCGTCGACAACCACTTCGCCCGATTGCGGAGCCAGCCACTCCAGCACCTCGTTCAGGAGAACCGGCACATGGCGCTCGGGTCCGCCTGCGGCAGAAACAGCATCTCTGTCGCCGAGCGCCATCATACCGGCTCTCCCTGAGAGGGTGCGGGGAGCTGCCCCGACAACATCGCGAGCGCACGCTTTTGGGCCTCTGCGCGATACTCGCGAAACTTTTCCGGCTCCCAGATCTGGAACTTGTAGTTCATGCCGACAAAGGTGACCTGGTCGGTGAGCCCGGTGTGATCGCGGATCATGTCGGAAATGGTCATGCGGCCATCTCCATCGATCCTGGGGTTTTCGCTGGCGCCGAAGAGGGCAACCGCAAGGGCATCATGATCCGGGGAGAGTTTTGCAAAGGCTTCCGAGCGCTTGTTGATCTCGGCCAGCAGGTCATTGCCGCCAGCGTCAACCGCGGCGCAATGAGGAGAAGCAATGCAATAAAGACCGTCAAAACCATCTCTCGCCAGAACCGCACGGAAGGGCGCCGGGATCGACACGCGACCCTTGGCATCCAGCCGGTTGGTAAAGTGAGAAACAAAGCCGGCCATCAATCCCCTCGAAACGGGTTCTCACCCGTTCAAATCCCCGAAACACCCTAGAACGAAGGAAAGGCCGGCAACTCGCCGGGACATGCAATTTGCAAAGACAGCTCTTGCCGAGCCGTTAAACCGATGTCCCAAGCCCTACTGAAATGGGCCCGCGCTCCCCTTTCTGGGTATCTATGGGATACCATGGGATTTCATGGGCGGTCAATGGAATCTCATGGATTCCAGCTCGATTTGATCGCACACGACCCCGTCGAACGACCTTACGTCGAACATGCTTAATGAAGCCTTGACACAAATGAAGAATCGGATTCGCAGGAATACGGAGATTTTCGATTTCAGCCACCCCGAAGGCGGCAAAATGTGCCTAGTTGCAAAGACTTGTGGAGAACGGGAAACGCCGCGCTGTGGCGCGGCGTTTCGTTTTCTTCAACCGGCTGCCCGGATGACTTACATCAGCAGATCTGCGTTGCCGAGCGACGCAAGCTGGTCGGCGATGCCGCCATTATCCGTGACGACGGAATTCCAGTTTGCCGCGGTCAGGTTGGCAATCGACAGGTCTTCCGCCTGCAGACCTTCCAGCAGGTAACCGTGACCACCGTTGTTCTCGACGGTGATCAGCAGGTCTGCGCCGACCTCCTCCAGGGTCACGTCGGAGGCCGCCAGGCTGCCGAAGTCCAGAATGTCCTCGGCCGGGTTGAAGTTCTGGACCGCGAACATGCGCCCCCAGTCCCAGGTAACCTGAACGGTCTCAGCCCCCGCCCCCAGCACGATGTCGTCGGATGTCGACGGCGGCACCACGGGCTCGTCCGGCGTGTCGGGCGTATCAGGTGTGTCCGGTAGATCCGGATCAGGAGAGACACCTGTCCCTTCCCGCACCTGGTGGCCGTCGGTCGTCTCACCCGGAGGCGCTTCAGGCGTCAGAAGGGCCTCACGCGATACCAGCGAGACGTCGTTCTGGTCGATCCCGAAAGGCGCTTCCAGATTGTCTTCCATCACCTGGTCGAAATGGAACTCCAGATTGCCGGCGATCAGGTCCGATTTGGACACACCGGTGAACAGGAAACCCTGCCCGCTCGGCAGCGAACTGATCACCATGCCTTCGGAGGTATCCTCGACACTCAACCGCTCCCGCGTTCCGAAATAGAGGAAGCTGATCTTCTGCGTCGCCGGATCAAATCCGTCGATCACCTGAAAAGCTCCGTATTCGTGAGACCGGATATAGACCGTGTCCGCGTCGCGTGGCCCGATGCCTTTTTCCCAGGAGAGGATGCCACCGAGATCCTGGCGCAGATGTTCGTTGCCGACAACGCCGAAATTCTCGATCGAGAGGTCGGACAGCTGGACACCTTGCAGGATCTGCATGTCCGGTCCCCAGGGATTGTCGATCACCGGCTCGCCATTCGGCGTCATCGTCAGGATCAGACCATGCACGGACGCATTGCCGAAATCGATCTCGTCAGCCGCCGGATTGAACCCGATAATATCGTCCGCGCCAAATTCGGCCGGCCATTTCACGCCGCCCAGATCACTGGCGCCTGACGGCACCGGCGGATTGGAACCGTCATTGTCGTAGATGACATCAAACCCGCCCGTATCCGGGGTCACCACAGCCGTCCCCAGAAGCGTTGCCACCTCGTTGAGTGCGGATTCTTCGGCGACCATGAAGTTGTTCATCGACAAGTCGGACGCATCGATGCCAACCAGAACGGTCTCACTGGCAATCTCGCCGGTGGCGGTCAGAACCCGGACGGTCAGCCCGGCGGCGACATCGGCTATCGTCTCCGGATAATCCGCGAACTCCAGCCGCTCGGCAATCACGCCCGCTTCCAGATGCAGCATGTCTGTTGCCGGATTGAAGTCCGTGATCACGCGCGAAGGACTGTCCGGCATGATCATGATCATCTGCGGCCCGTCGGGTGTGTCGGGCGTATCCGGTGTGTCGGGGTCGTCCGGCTCATCCGGTTGATCGGGATCGGTGGCGCCCGAGCCGACCTGACCGAGGATTTCCTGGCCGGTGGCCGTGCTCTGGATCGTGAAGTTTGCCGGTGACAGCTCACTCAGCGAGATGCCGGCCAGGGTCAGCGTCTGGTTGTTGGAGGCCATCGTGAAGACCGTGTCGCCATTCACTTCCGCCACATCGATCGCTTCCGGGCCGAACCAGTCGATGAAGATCGTATCGCTGGCCGGGTCGAAATCCGTGATCGTGCGGTTGGTGCCCCAGGCCCAGGTGATCACAACAGTGGCAGTTGCCGCCGTCACACCGGCCGTTCCGTTCCAGCTGTCAGGCGTGACCGGTGGTGTGTCCGGCGTGTCGGGCGTATCAGGTTCGTCCGGCTCATCAGGTGTATCCGGTTCGTCGGGCGTATCCGGCTCATCCGGGGTATCAGGCTCATCCGGCGTGTCCGGTGTCGTTGATCCATCGCCGACCAGTGCCAGCACCTCGGCTGCGGTTCCCGTGTCCAGAATGGTGAAATTGGCATCGCTCAGATCGGACAGCTGAACACCGGCCAGCGTCGTGGTCTGATTGTTGGACGGAACCGCAAAGACGACGCCCGCAGTGGTTTGGGTGACGTTCAGGTCCGCAGCGCCGATCCAGTCGATGAAGATCGTATCCGTTGCCGGATTAAAGCCGTTGACCACCTCATCCTGACCCCAGGACCAGGTGATCACCACATCGGCATCGTTTTCACCGACACCGGCCGAGCCGTTGCCACCATCGCCTCCTGTGTCTCCCGTATCCGGCGTGTCGCCATCTCCCGGAGTGCCAAGCCCCTCGTCACCCGTCAGGCGATCCTCATAAAAGGCAATCTGGTCGGCGATCGACGGGGCGTCGTAGCCGCCGAACTGATCGATATATTGCAGGATCGACGTGCCGTATTCATCCGTACTGACGGCACCGTTCTGTAACAGGGTCGCCGTACCCCAGGCACCACGCAGGTGTGCTGCTGCCAGAATGCCGGTCAGCGTCAGTTCCACGGTCACCGTCTGGCCGTTCTGGGTGTAGCTAGCCGTCTGGCCGATGAAATCGCTCAGCGATTGCCCGCTGCCGGCCAGCTGTCCTTCAAGAACCTGAAGGTTGTAACCGAAGGCCTCCTGGATCGCGACGGTTTGCGCCTCCTTGGTCATGAAGTCTTCGAGCGAGTTGACACCGTTCTTGCCCGTCCAGGTGCCCTGCCACGTGTTGGTTGACGCGCCATTGCCATAGAATGTGGTCGCATCGTAATAGCCAAGATCAATCAGCAATGCCTCGCCGAACTGGAAACCGACAAAGCCAAGTGAATTCATCGACTGGTAGGCCATTTTCTCCCACTCGGCATCACTCAGCTGCGACCAGCTCGAGTAGCCCGGGAAATGATCCTGGACCGGGCCGCCAGCCCACTGGTCCAGCTGCCAGTCCTGGATGACGCCGGCGTTGTACCGGTCGCGATCCCACCCCGATTCAAAGGCCAGCAGTGCGGCCAAGAAATCCTCGAATGTTCCTTCCATTTTTCATCCCGCCTGTTTTGAGTAGAACAAGACAAGGCTAGGCAGACCGAGGTGCAGAAAAATGGACAAAACATTAAAAGTTCAAGGTATTACTGTGGCGAGCTGACCGATTTTCGCCCGATTTACTTCGCACCTGCAAAAGCGATCAGACAAAACACGTGAAATCGTGTTTTCATCCCGAAACAACCATAGAGTTTCAGCTGAACAGTCTAGCGCTGCGCGTGTCTCTCGGAGATTCGCCGAAACGCTTCTTGTAGCCGACGGAAAACCGGCCGAAGTGGCGGTGCCCCGAGGCCTCCGCGATTTCGGCAATCGAAAGACTGTCCGCGTCCGCCAACAGCAAATGGCGCGCATAGGCCAGGCGCGTGTCGTGCAACTGCTGAACCGGCCCTGCCCCGTATTCGCGTTTGAACAGGATCTGCAAGTTGCGCGGCGTGGTCCCGGCATGGGCGCTGATGTCGAGCAGGCCGATCTCGTCCCGGAACCGCTCCTGAATGAAGGTCCGGGCGCGCTTCAGGATGGCCGGTGCTGCACCGCTCTCCCGTCTCTCCAGCAAGGACGACGCGGTGTTTGCCTGGCACGCCAGCAAAGAGCCAACCAGCGCCTCTTCCAGCAGCCGCTGGCGACGCTGATCCCCGCTGTCAAAGGCTTCACCGGCTTCCACCGCCTGAACCAGGCCGCGAAAACAGCGGCTCCATGCGGCAACATCCGTCCTTGCCAGATCGAGCCCGGCAGCAAACCTTATCCGGGCCAGTGGAAGCCCGGCCATTTTCTCGGCAACGGCATGCAAGAATGCGCGATCTATCTGCAGCAGGATTTGTTCGCACCCCGCGTGCCAGCGCATTTTCGTGTGGCGGTCCGGGTTGAGGACGCTCGCCAGTTTTGGTGTCGACACGAGTGACTGCCGGCCGTTCGTAATATCGGCGCTCCCACGGAGTGGGACCTGAATCAGATAGAAATCGGTGAGCTCCCCGGGTTCGATACTCACGTCAGCGCCATACCGGATGTAGTTGAGTGAGACGCGCTGTCCGGCCAAGCGGTTCTGGCAGGCATCGAACCGGCCGGAGGCAGAGGCCCGGTCCAGCCTGTGGCTGCAGAAGTGCCGGCCGACAATCTGCCGCGCCTCGTCGACATCCTTCGTCTCGAAGCTGCGAAACCGGTCAAGCGGCCGTTTGAGATATGCGTCAGCTGCCATGGCAAAATCATGCCGCCTGCCGCATCGGCAGGCAAGCGAATGCCGGCATGCAATGCGGCATTTCAGAGCAGATGGCCAAGTAATTTCGTTTTCCGGATAAAACTTTCGCGCCTCACAAGCTTAGCCTTTCCCGGTCATCCGATAAGCATGAGGGGAACAAAATGCACAACGGAGCAGGCATTACCGCAGCCAATGCGGGCCTCGACACGATCAGCTGGAACGTGGTCGGTCACACCTACACACCGAAGGTTCTGAGCAACAACGCCTTTATCTGGCACGCCGTCATTCCGGCAGAAACCTTCGTACCGCCTCACATTCACCCGACGCAGGACGAGTGGATCGTCATGCTGGACGGTGAGCTGGAAGTGGAAATGGGCGGCGCCGTTCACAAGGCAGGGCCTGGCGACACGGTGCGCATGCCAATGGGCGAGGCGCACGGAATTTTCAACCGGTCCGGCAAGACGGCGACCTGCGTCTTCGGTGTGGCGCCGACGCGCAAGCTTTTCGATCTCTTCGGCGCTCTGGACGGTGTCACCGATCCGGCCGAACTCGTGCGTCTTTCTGCTCTGCACGAAGTCGATTTCCTGCCACCGCCCGACCAAGGCTGATCGCGCAAGACACAGGCAGGAGGACATCGAGAATGACGAAACGCAAGACTGTCGCCGTGATCGGCGGCGGCGTGAGCGGACTTGCGGCTGCAAAGGCTTTCGACGAACGCGGCCACAGGGTGCTTGGCATCGAACGCAGCCACGATTTCGGCGGGGTCTGGGAGCTGTCCCGCTCCTATCCGGACGTACAGACCCAGTCTCCGAAGGACCTTTACAGGTTTACCGACCTCCCGATGCCGGAGGATTATCCGGAATGGCCGAAGGGACCGCAGGTTCATGCCTATCTGCATGCCTATGCCAGGAAACACGATCTGGCCCGCCTGTTCCGTCTCAACACCAATGTCGCCTCCATGGATCGGCGAAGCGACGGCAAGCCGGGATGGCGTCTGACGCTGGAGGCCGCCGGCAAGAGCTGGACGGAAGATGTCGACTTCGTCGCGATCTGCACCGGGCAGTTCTCCGACAAGAACGTCCTCACCCATCCGGGCCAGTCGGATTTCGAGGCTTCCGGCGGTCAGGTGATGCACAGTTCGGAATATACCGATCCCGAGTTTGCCCGTGGCAAACACGTGGTGGTGCTCGGCGGCTCCAAGTCGGCGACGGACCTTGTCGTGAATGCGTCGAAGAACGGCGCGAAATCGGTGACGATGGTCTATCGCGAACCTGTCTGGCGCGTGCCCTATTTTGTCGGCGGCATCAATTTCAAGCGGCTTCTCTACATGCGGGCGCAGGAACAGCAATTCAACAGCTGGGGGCGCTCTGCAGCAGCCAAAGCCGTTTTTACGGCCTTCAAGCCGCTGATCTGGGCGAATTTCCGCGGGTTGGAAACGCTGTTGAAGTTCCAGCTCAACTTGAAGAAATGGGACATGGTGCCTGATATCCCGATCGAGAAGGACGCGTCATGCTCGCTGCCGATCGTTACGCCGGGCCTGTTTGAAGGATTTGAAAGCGGAACCATCCGCCCGGTGCGCGGGACGTTTACGGCCTATGAGCCGAGGCACGTGGTTCTGTCGACGGGGGAAAAGATCCCCTGCGATCTGTCGGTCCTTGCGGTCGGCTGGAAACTCGGCATCCCCTATCTGGCAAAAGAATACCGCGACAAGCTTGTCGAGGCTGACGGCCAGTACCGGGTCTATCGACTCTCGGTCAATCCGGATTTGCCGGACATGGGGTTCGTCGGTTTCAATTCCAGCTTCTGCACGGTGCTTTCGGCCGAGATGATTGCCAACTGGCTGGTGCGCTATGCCGACGGCCAGCTTGCCAACCAGCCGAGCGACGCAGAGATGCGACGCAGTATTGATGAGATGCTGGTCTGGCGCCGAAAGGAACGGCCGGCCGCAAAAGTCTATGGAGGGCTCTGTTCAGCGCCGTTTCATTTCCGGCATTTCGACGAGTTGCTGGCCGACATGGGAGCTTTGAAACGCAAGCGCAGCAATCCGCTTGCGGAACAGTTCTCCTATCCGAATGCGGATGCCTATGGCGGCTTTCTGAAAAGCACACCGAGTTATTCAGTTGCCTGACAGACGCCAGGAAAAAAAGCCAGCCGGCCTGTAAGCCGGGTTCTGTATGGCCCGTTTTCACGGACGTGACAGCCATTCATCTGGGGTGCCTGTCGCCAGGCACCTCACGCAACCAACCCGGACAGCGGGCCTGGAAACCGGCCTGGCCCGAAGGCCGTGCTGTCCCTATTCGGTCTTGCTCCCGGTGGGGTTTACCATGCCGCCGCTGTTGCCAGTTGCGCGGTGGGCTCTTACCCCACCCTTTCACCCTTACCCCGGTTGGATCTTTCGATTTGACCGGAGCGGTTTGCTTTCTGTGGCACTTTCCCTAAGGTCGCCCTCGCCGGGCGTTACCCGGCACCGTGTTCCCATGGAGCCCGGACTTTCCTCCCCCGCGGCCTTTCGGCGCTTGCGGCAGCGGCTGTCCGGCCGACTGGCGCCTGCGGACTTAAGTGCGTTTTCCGGCAAGGTCAAGCGACTGTACCTTGCCCTGCCACTCTTTCCCTTGAAACTTATGACGCTTTCAAATGGTGGCAGGCCGTGTCCGGCCAGAAGCGGTGGAGCGTATAGAGTCTCAAAACCCGCCAGAGCCGGATCTCCTCTTGCCCGTGATCCAGATCCGAGACAATCCGTTGTGCCGTTTCACGTCGCTCACCCGGATCCCGGTTCCTTCAACCTGACAGTGCAGCCCGCGCAAAGTTCAACAAGACCGTCGCGGCAGTCCTTTCGTCTTGCCGCGACGCCAAAGACCGGGTTTCACGATTTCTTGAGCACATGGAAGAACCGCCGATTTTGGCGGTTTTCCTCGTAGTTTTAATTTTTGACTACTAAGTACAAAATACCCACATGTGATCAGCCGGCAACCAACCCGCGATACGACCGGCGCAGAACATGGAGACTGGAATGACCGATTTTACGCTGCACACGCAGGACACAGCACCTGAGACCAGCAAGCCTCTTCTGGACAATTCCCTGAAAGCGTTCGGCATGGTGCCGAACCTGCATGCGGTTATGGCTGAATCTCCGGAACATCTGGAGGCTTATCAGAAGCTTCACGAACTTTTCCAGAAGACCAGCCTGACACCGGCCCAGCAGACGGTGGTCTGGCTGACCATCAATGTGGAACATGCGTGCCACTATTGTGTTCCCGCCCATACCGCGATCGCCCATATGCAGAAAATCAACGCTGGTGTGATTGACGCGCTGCGCGAGGGAGCGCCGCTGGAAGACGAAAAACTCGAGGCTCTGCGCCAGTTCACACTAAAGGTGGTGCGTCAGCGAGGTGTTGTTGCCGATCAGGACGTGGAGCGCTTCCTGAACGCGGGGTATTCGAGACGCCAGGTTCTTGACGTCATTCTTGGTGTCGCCCAGAAAGTGATGTCTAATTACGTCAACCACCTGGCGGACACGCCGGTCGATGCCCCCTTCCAGAAGTTTGCCTGGGCGCCGGCCGCCGCTGCTGCCGAATAACAGTCCCGGTCTCCGGCGGTCCCCCGCCGGAGACCGGACCGAAAGTGAGCCCATGGCAGGCCGCCCGAAATCCTTCGACGTCGATACCGCGCTAGACGCGTTTGTGGATGTGTTCTGGACAAAAGGCTACCAGGGCACTTCCGTCGACGACCTGCAGGATGCCATCGGCATCAAGCGCGGCAGCTTTTATGCGGCTTTCGGCTGCAAGGATGACGTCTTCGCCGCAGCCCTGGAGAAATACTGGACCGAGGCGACGGAAACCGGACTGTCCCTGCTGGAGCGAAATGACGATCCATTGGCGGCCATTGCCGATTTCATCCGACATGTTGGCCGCTTCATGACAGAGAACACGCCTCGCGGATGCCTGCTGCTGTCATCCGCGACCGGTGCCGTACCAATGGCCGCGAAGGACTACGCACTGGTGCGCGCGAAGATGGACCGGATCGAGGACCGGCTGCATGACGTCCTGGGCCGGCAGGTGACCCCGCTTTCGAGAAACGAAGCCGAAGCGGTCACCAGCTTCGTTCTGACCGTGATCCTGGGTCTGAATGCCATGGCCAGGACCGGGATGGAAGCAGACAGAATACTGGCCGCAGCCGACTTTGCATCAAACAGCGTCCTGCAGTCGAGATGCCCCGGTCAGCCATGAGCTTAGCCACCGCGGCCAAGACTGCGTAGTATTACGGCCTCGCACAATCTTCATTTAACTGACGTCAATCAGCGTTTAACGTCCCCGGACTTGGTTGCAATCCGGGGAGCGCTCGCATGAAAGAGGCGACAAAAATACAAGAGGCTGCGGAACTCATTCCCGACGGGGCCGTTCTTCTGATTGGCGGGTTTATGGGCGTGGGCTCACCCCATCGGCTGATCGACGCCCTGGTGGAAAAGGGTGTCAAGAACCTGACGGTGGTGGCCAATGACACGGCAATGCCGGGCCGTGGCATCGGCAAGCTGATCACGGCTGGAAGCGTTTCCAGGGTCATTGCCTCGCATATCGGCCTCAACCCGGAAACCCAGCAGAAAATGATCTCGGGCGAGATCGACGTGGACCTGGTGCCGCAGGGCACACTGGTGGAGCGGATCCGGGCCGCAGGCGTCGGCCTCGGCGGCATCCTGACGCCGACAGGCCTTGGAACCCTTGTCGAAGACGGCAAGGAAAAGATCGTCGTGGACGGCAAGGAATATCTTCTTGAAACACCCATTCACGGTGATTTTGCCCTGCTCGCGGCCTACCGGGCCGACTATGTCGGCAATCTGGAATACTCGCTGACCGCGCATAATTTCAATCCGATCATGGCCCTCGCCGGCAAAACGGTGATTGCCGAGCCTCACACGATCGTCCCGGTCGGCGTGATCTCGCCCGACAGCGTCAAGACCCCCGGCATTCTGGTCGACCATCTTCTGGAAAGGGCTGCCTGATGGATGCAAAGGAAATCATCGCCCGTCGCGTGGCGCAGGAAATCGCCTCGAACACACTGGTCAATCTCGGCATCGGCCTGCCCTCGATGGTGGCCAACTACCTGCCAAACGACGTACATGTCTTCTTCCAGGCGGAGAATGGCGTGATCGGTCTCGGCGCCCGGCCGCCGGAAGGCATGGAGGATCCGGACCTGACCGATGCCGGAGGCGGGTTTGTAACTGCGGTTCCAGGGGCCGCTTCCATCGACAGCGCCATGAGTTTCGGGTTGATCAGGGGCGGCCATCTTGACATGACCGTGCTCGGCGGTCTTCAGGTCGACGAACGCGGCTATCTGGCCAACTGGATGATCCCTGGCAAGATGGTGCCCGGGATGGGCGGTGCCATGGATCTTGTTGCAGGGGCCAAACACGTGATCGTGGCCATGGTTCACACAGCCAAAGGCAAACCGAAAATCCTGAAGGAATGCACGCTCCCGCTGACCGCCCAGCGCCGCATCAGCCTGATCGTCACGGAAATGGCCGTCATTGAACCGACGGATGACGGTCTTGTCCTGAAGGAAATCGGACCAAACACCAGTGTGGATGATGTGATTTCGGCAACCGATGCGAACCTGATCGTGCGGGGCGACGTACCCAGGATGCGTCTTTGATCCGGTTTAGTTGGCCGTTCTTGCGTCCTCTAGAGCAATTTGGTCGGAAATTGCTCTAGCAGACTGGCAAGGGCATCAGCTCCCTGATCGATCTGGTCCCGGGTCGCGCCGGCAAAGCCGATGATGAGGCCGCTTTTGCGGGGTGCTTCCATGTAGCAGTTGCTCAGCGCCGAGACAGCAAAGCCCCGCTCCTGCATCGCCAACGCGATCCCGATGTCGTCCACCTGTTCCCGGAACAGGACAGCGACCTGAACATTTCCCGTTGGTGGCGTAACTTCAAGCCGATTGCCGAGGCGGCGCTGCAGAATCTCGACCAGCAGATTGCCACGCTCCTGATAGAGCTCCCGGATCTGCTTCAAGTGCTTACGATAGGCGCCGCTGTCCATGAACCAGGCAAGGGCGGCCTGGGCCTGGACATTGGCCGCGCACCCCATGTTGCGCATCATCTGTTGAAGTGGCTCCGTCAGGACTTTTGGAACGACACAATAGGCAATCCGGAGGCCTGGTAGCAGGCTCTTTGCAAAGGTACCGAGATAGATCACCCGGCCTTCCGGTGCGAGCCCGTGAAGTGCGGCAACCGGACGGCCGGAGAACAGGAACTCACTGTCATAGTCATCTTCCAGGATCACCGCACCGGCGTCTTCCGCGGCCTGTATCAGGGAAAGCCGGCGTGCAAGCGGCATTCTGACCCCCAGCGGATACTGATGAGACGGCGTGACATAGATGAGTTTCGGGGCCGGCGCTCCGGATGCGACTTTCGAGGCGTCCGCACCCTCACGATCGGTCGGCAAGGGCCGGATGACGAGACCCGCCCCGTGAAAAGCCGTACGCGCGCCGAGATAGCCCGGTTCCTCCAGCCAGACGGCATCTCCGGGATCGGTCAGTACCTGCGCCAGAAGAGACAGGCTCGCCTGCATCGTGCTGGTGATCAGGATCTGCTCCGGCTCCGCCCTCACCCCCCGTTCGGCCGCGAGATGCCTGACCAGTTGCTGCTTGAGGGCCTCGACACCGCAGAAATTCTGGTAATGAAGATCGGAGCTTCGTTCGAGCCTGGCGGCACGACGCAGGCATCTTGCCCAGTCCTCGAACGGAAAACTGTCAAGAGCCGGGGCGCCGGGCTGAAGGGCGCCGGGTTGGCGAAACCAGCCCTCTCCGCGCAAGTTCTCAGAAAGCAGTTTACCCCGCGTTGACAGCGCCGGTGCGGCCGTCCCCGGCACGACTTCGCCCGCCGCACCCTCTGGCGGCAATTCGGCCGAGATCCTGGGCGCGGCGCCACCTCGAATGCTGATCACACCTTCCGCCTTGAGAAGCTCATAGGCCGTGTTGACAGTGTTCCGAGCAACCTTCAGTGAGGCGGCCAGACGGCGCGTCGATGGCAATCTCGTACCTGCCGTCAGGTGCCCGGCACGCACCGCCTCACGGAAGCAGCGATAAATCTGCTCCGCCAGCGGCACAGGGTCGGTGCGGTCCAGCGTAAGAATGCCTTCTGGTAAAACTGGTTCTGCCATTTTCTTTAAACCGGATCTTTTTCAGAACCAATTTATCGCGCAAACAGCAAAACACAAGACGACACACCATTTGGAGGCACCCATGTCCTCATTGGACAAGCGGCAAGGCAAAGATCTGCCGCGCTACGCAAAAATTCGTCAGATGAACCGGGGCAGCTATGACCGGGACCTGGCCTTCGACATTCTCGACAAGGGCATGGTGGCCCATGTCGGCTTTGTGCATGAAAATCGTCCGATGGTCATTCCGATGGCCTATGCCCGTATCGGCGACAAGCTTTATATCCATGGCGCCAGTACGACCCGGATCATCAAGGCCAATGGCGGCAGCGCTCCCGCAAGCCTGGAAGTAACCCTGATTGACGGCATCGTTGTTGCCCGGTCCGGGTTCCATCACTCGGTCAACTACCGCTGCGCCATCGTCCATGGGACGGCACGACTGGTGGAAGACCGGGAGGAACAGGTTTCGGCGCTCGCTGCCATCACAGATCACCTGCTTCCGGGACGGTGGGATGAGTGCCGTGAGATGACGTCCCAGGAACTCAAGGCAACCGGGGTACTTGTGCTCGACATTGAGCATGTCAGCACCAAAGTGCGCACCGGCGGACCGGTCGACGACAAGGAGGACCTGGGCACCGACATTTGGGCGGGGGTTGTTCCGGTCGTAACAGCGATCGGCCAGCCCCTTGCCGCTGGCGATGTTCCAGCGGAGACCAAGGTGCCGGCTTCCGTCCCGGCTGCTCGCAAGAAATTCGCCTGACCCGGCAAGATCAGAACGACAAAAAACCCCGCTGGAAAGCCAGCGGGGTTTTCGTGCCCACGACAGACCGCCCTGTTAGCTTGACGCCAGGATCCGTTTGACCTTGGAGCAGTAGCGGCGGCTGATCGGGTTCATACGCTTGGCGTAGTGACCGGCGTTGTAGCGCAGGATCGTGCCGCAGAGGTCGCCACCAGCCCTTTGGTGTGCACCTGCAAGATACTTCATGCCCCATTCCAGATTGGTTTCCGGATCGTAGAGCGCCTTGGTCGAACCGCGATAGCCGATGCCGCGTGCGGTTGCCGGTTTGATCTGCATCAGGCCGACCTCCCCTGCGCTGCCGCGTGCGCGCGGATTGAAGTTGCTTTCAACCTCGACCACCGCCTTGGCGATCTTGACCGGAACGCCGTGCTTGGCTGCCGCCTTGCGGATCAACTTGGCGTAGTTGTCCTTGGAAACGCTTCGGGAAGCCGTTTTGGCGCCAGAGCTCTTGGACGTCTTGTGCGCCGACCTGGATTTCTTCGATGTCGGCTTTTTCTTCACCGATGCAGCTTTTGTCTTTGCTGCCGGCTTATTATCGGCATCGGAAGCGATCACATGCAGGATCGGCTTGGATCCGGAGCCAACCGAATCCTTGGTTTCCGGCGTGCTCGCCTGTTTCGCCGGATCAATAACATGCAGGATCGGATCGGAACCCGAGCCGGCGGCCATCGCCGTCGGCGCGGCGAGAGAGGTTGCGTAGGCGAAAAGGCAAAGCGCCCCAGTCAGTTTCGAGAATGACCGTAACATTCAGTCCAGCCCTTTTTGGTTTTCGTTGCGTTGAATTCGGGGCGGAGAAATGCCGGAGCAGTGAGACGAAAATGGGCGCTATCCAATCACGAATTATTTCAATTTATTGCAGAACATTACGAGAATTTCATACAAAAACATGTCAGTTTCTGTGCTTTGTGGCGAAAGTGGGCAAGCCCCATGTCAGGAGTTTGGCGATCCAAAGAAACACTGTGACGCCTGCTGACAATTTCAATCGAATTTTGCTGCAGTGCAGGAAGCAAAAAAGACCGTTGACCGACTGTTTGCCTCTTCAGTCTAAACTTATTCTATCGACGCTGTTGCTGCAGCGGGACCGGGAACAAAGACGGGAGCGGCTGTACTCTTGGCGACCATTCGAAAAGGTCTGTTCGGCGTCCTTCTTGCTCTGTTCGCAGGAACAACAACCTCGGTTTCAGCGGACGACCCCTGTCTGAAAATGGTATCCGCCTTTCAAGGTGGGGACCATGTGATGTTGCCCAGCTTGCAGAGCGCACTGACCCGCCACGGTCTTTGTTTTCACGTCAGCTATGTGCCTGGCAACAGGGCGACTGTGCTGATGCGCGAGGGGCAGATAGACGGTGAACTGTTTCGTGTCAGCGAATATCAGCAGGAGCTTGGCACCGTCGGGATTCGAGTTCCCACGGCCATCTTCGAGGCTCACGGGCTACTGGTTACACTTTCCCCGAGCTTGCTCGCGCTTGAAAAGATGAAAGGCAAACCAGTGGCGGTTTTGCGGGGAACGCTTTGGCAGCAAAGAGTGTTGCCGCAGCACGCAATATCAGTCGAGATCGATGATTACAAAGCAGCATTCTCGATGCTTGAAACAAATCGCGTCGACGGTGTCTTGATCGATTCCTTGTCACTGATCCAGATCAGCAAACGCCCGGCCAATCTACACACCCGGCGCGTTACCCCAAAAACCGCGGCATTTGTCTACCTACATCATCGACACAAAGACCTGGTCCCGGCACTGGATTGGGCACTCCAAGACTGGAAAGCTGGCTTTCAGGCAAAACCGGACGCGGCCGACGGGGCGCTGTAAGGGCAAGCCACTCCTCTCGAAGCAAGGCGCATGGCGCGTCAAGTCGCCAGAGTCGGAAGTTTGCGAAGAAGCGTGTTCAACGTTTCAATGGTGGATTCGTCGACGACACCATCGACCTTCTCCTGCCGGAAGTGCCGCTGGAAGGCAGTCACCACCTGACGCGTCCTTTCGTCGAACTTGCCGTTGATGTCGATTTCATAGCCGTAGAGCGCCAGCATGGACTGTACTGCCTCGACCGGCTGGCCAACATCGCCTTCCTGCATCAGAACGCCCGCCCCCAGCGGAAAAGGCGGCACCCAAAGCCCGATCCCGGCTTCTGCAAGCCGGTCCCACGGAAACAATTCGCCCGGGTCTTCCTTGCGGTCAGGAGCGATATCGGAATGGGCCAGAACCATCCAGGGATGGATACCGTGGCGTTGGCAGACATCGCGCAACAGGGAAATGACCGCCTCGATCTGTCCGTCCGGGAATGGCCTGTAGCCGAACTCATGTCCCGGGTTGACGATCTCGACACCGATCGACCTGGAATTGATGTCGCTTTCCCCCTTCCAGAAGCTGCGCCCGGAATGCCAGGCGCGGCGTGATTCCGGGACACATTGCAAAATGGAGCCGTCTTCGTGGACGAAATAGTGGGCGGACACCTCTGCCCGCGGATCGCACAGGCGCTGCAAGGCCTCGTCGGCAGTCTCCATGCCCGTGTAGTGAACCACCACCATGTCGATCGGAGCGCCTTGCGCTCGCTGGCCATGATTGGGGGACGGGTGAATTCTTGCTTTTACACCGGTGTCAGTCGCAACGCTCATAGACCTCTTTCCGCGCAGATCTTTGCCCAGGCTTCGTTCAATGCAGCAAGACGGTCGTTCGCGATCCGTACGAACTCTTCCGGAACCCCCCTCGCGATCAGCCGGTCCGGGTGGGTTTCCTGCACCTCACGCCGGTAGTGAGCTTTCAGATCCGCATCACTTGCTTCCGGCCCGAGACCAAGCACATCGTAAGGATTGCCGTCCTTGCGCACATGTCGGGCGAGAATCTTCGAAAACTCGCGATCATCGATACCGAAGGTCTCAGCCACCTTTGAAAGGTAGCCTATTTCGCTTTCGTGGACGACGCCGTCAGCTTTCGCAATGTGAAAAAGCCCATCAAGAATATCCAGCAAGGTCTTCTGGTCATACGGAAACAGGTCTGCCAGCTTCTTGGCGTAGACCTCAAAACCGGCGATGTCTTCCTGTGCCAGGTTGAAAAGGCGGGTCACGTTGCGTTCTTCTCCTTGCGGAACATCGAACAGCTCTCGGAACGCGATTATCTCGTCCGTGGTCACGACGCCATCGGCCTTGGCCATCTTTGCCGACAACGCAATCATGGCCACCGTGAAACCCACGCGGCTTGTGCCTTCGGGGCGTGCCAGAACGAGCTGCACCAAACGGTCGACGATTTGAACGCCTCCGGTCCCGATCGAACTTACAATCGCCCCGAGATTGCTCCAGACACTCACACATCAGCTCCTGCTGGATCGGAAAAGGAATACAGGCCAAACGGCAGTCACTGCCGGAAATGAATCAACTTGCAGCTCCAGTCTTATCGGCACAGTCGGGATTTGACCAGATCACCCAGGTCGCCCGGATGAATTCGCGGTACGGGTGTGTCTCACCGAGATACCCAATTTTCAGCGCAGAAAGCCGCGGAAAAGCGATTCATGATGGTTAAAGGAATTGAGCATAGTCTTGTCAGTCACTTGTTCGCAAAATGGTGCCTCAGGGGATGGCAGCTCCCATCGTAAGAAGCAACATTGTTATTTTCTTCATCTCCATGTCGCTGGTGCTCACACTGGCGCTGGGGGTCTACGCGAGCAATCGTCTCTTGACTCACTGGCTTGTCGTAAGAGGGCTTGAACAGGCATTTCTTCCGCAAGATAGGTCGATTGGCAAAATCCTGTCAGACATTGCCAACCAGCAGGTCGCTCCCGCACCACCGGGATTGCGGCTTTCCCCGCAACAGGGCCAACAATCTCGCATTCCTGCTGCCGAGCTGGCGGCACTCAAGGCACTGTCTCAGCAGGAAAACGGCAACTCGTCTGTGGTCGATGCAGCCCTTGTATATCCAGCCACGGCTGACAATGCCGGACGCTTTACCAACCCGGCGGACGTTCCCTGGCACAGATTTGAGCTCTTGCGGTCGCCGTCTGTGCTGGGACTGGTAAACAAGGCCTTCAGTTCGAAGAAAGAAATCGTCGCCCTGCCCGACATGACGTGGCAGGGAAAATTCGGCCAAAACGCTCTCATCACCTACCGTCCCAGAAATGCCGGTCCCAACGACCCGGGTCTATTGCTTCTGGTGACACAGAACGACATGTTGAAGAGCCTGACGCCGCTCATCTGGTCGATCAGCGCTGCGATAGGTGGCCTGTGTCTGGCTTCCTTCGTTTTTGCCGGCATTCTTCTTTGGATGCGGTTTTACGATCAGGTGCGGACCAATCGTGACATTCAGTTCCTGGCGCACCACGACACGCTGACAGGCCTCCCGAACCGTGCGGTATTCAACGCCCGTCTTACCGAAGCCTTGCGTCTGGCTCAGGCAAAGGCCTCCAATATCGGCGTGATGCTGATCGATGTCGACAAGTTCAAGGAAATCAACGATACGTATGGACACGGCATCGGAGATGTCTTTCTTCAGATCGTCGGTGAGCGATTGAAGGCGGTCTTCGGCAATCATTTGGTGGCGCGCCTGTCCGGCGACGAATTTGCCGTGATGCTGACATCAATTTCCGATCCCGGTCGGATGACCCGCCTTGCCGCCGATATGATTTCGGCAACCGAAGCCCCCTGTTCGATCGATGGCAAGGACATCAAGATCTCCCTATCCATTGGACTTGCCAGAGCCACAGACGGCTCGTGGCGTGCCTCCAGGCTGCTGCATTGTGCCGACCTAGCGCTCTACCGGGCGAAGCACAGTGGCCGCTCCACCTTCTCGTGGTACACCCCGGGCCTGGATGCCGAGGCCCAAAAACGCAAGGAAGTTGAAGAGGGCCTGGTCAAGGCGTTGAAATTCAATCAGTTCAAACTGCTGTATCAACCGCAATATGCTTTGAAGGATGGCAGTTTGAAGGGCTTTGAGGCACTGATCCGTTGGGAACACCCAACCAAGGGAATGATCCGGCCCGATATCTTTATTCCAATAGCGGAGGACACGGGTCTGATTGAGGAGATCGGGACCTGGGTTCTCAATCACGCCTGCCAGGAAGCCGCGCTCTGGTCCGACCGCAGCCGCCGCGTTGCGGTCAATGTGTCACCGGCGCAGTTTATTGCCGGCGAAACCCAGAAGCGGGTCGCCCAGGCGCTGCAGAACTCCAAGCTGGACCCGCGTCGGCTCGAAATCGAAATCACGGAAAGCCTGCTGATTTCCAATACGGACGCTGTAATTGAGACATTGCGGCAAATCCGCGACATGGGCGTTTCCATCGCCATGGACGATTTCGGCACAGGCTATTCCTCCCTCAGCTATCTGAGCCTGTTCCCGTTCGACAAGATCAAGATCGACAAGGCCTTCATTCAGAACCTGGGCAAGGATGCCAGTACGGACGCCATCGTAACCTCGATTGTCGGTCTCGGCCGCTCCCTCGACGTCACGATCACGGCCGAAGGGGTGGAAACCGAATCTCAGACAATCCTGTTGAGCGCGGCGGGCTGCGACCTGGTTCAAGGTTACATGTTCGGCAAACCGGACACAGTTGCCAAACACGAAGCCGCTTACCCCATTTTCCCGCTGAACACGTCCGGGGGGCGCTGGTTTCCGCAACAACAGCAGCAGGATCGCAAAGCGACAATCGCTTCACCCAAGATCAAGCTATCCCCAAAGCTGGCTCAAGGGGCAAAGGTGGTTCCGGCCCGGCGCGTGGCCGCCAAAAAACCACAGCGCCAAGACGTGGAACCACTCCCGCTCAAGTCGACCGGTTGACGAACCGCTTATTGGCCGACCGCCTCGCGAATTGACGTTTCGGCCGCCAACCGCTTTTCCCGCTCTGCCTTCCGCTCCGAATACCGGTCGACCAGATAGTCGGACCGTCCACGCACGAGCAGCGTGAACTTCATGAACTCTTCCACCACATCCACCACGCGGTCATAGAGGGCAGACGGTTTCATGCGGCCGTTTTCGTCAAATTCCTGATAGGCTTTCGGCACAGAGGACTGGTTCGGAACGGTGACCATGCGCATCCATCGTCCCAAAACACGCATCTGATTGACCGCATTGAAGGATTGGGACCCGCCGGACACCTGCATCAGGGCAAGGGTCTTGCCCTGGGTCGGCCGGATCGCACCGACGCTGAGGGGAATCCAGTCGATCTGCGATTTCATCACGCCCGTCATGGCACCGTGGCGTTCCGGTGAACACCAGATCTGCCCTTCTGACCAGGCACAAAGCTCCCGCAATTCTGCGACCTTCGGATGGTCCGTTTCCGCGTCATCCGGCAACGGCAGCCCCGAAGGATCGTAAATCCGGGTATCCGCGCCGTAGGCTTCCAGAAGACGCTGCGCCTCCTGAGCCAGAAACCGGCTGTATGAACGCTCTCTCAAGGATCCATACAGCAGGAGAATACGGGGCGGATGACCCAATTCGTCCGAGGCGAACAGACTTTCTTTCAAGACTGGTCGAAGATCTTCAACAGACACGTTGTCGAGCGCAGTCACATTCATTCCGGTCTCAGCCATTCGAGGTGACAACCTCACCGTCTTCCTTCGTAAATGAGCCGATGTCGGCTGCCAGTAGATCCAGAACCTTTTCGGACGGACGACAGAGCCGGACGCCCTTTTCGGAAACGACAATTGGTCGGTTGATCAGGATGGGATGCTCCATCATGAAGTCGATCAGCTGATCGTCGCTCCATTTGTCCTCGCCAAGACCCAACTCGTCATAAGGGGTGCCTTTCTGCCGCAAGAGGTCTCGAACGGAAATTTCCATGCGGCCGATCAGGTCGACAAGTTCGTCCCGGCTCGGAGGCGTCTTCAAATACTCTACAACCTGCAGCTCCTCACCGGATTTTCGGATCATTTCCAGGGTGTTGCGAGAGGTTCCGCATTTGGGATTGTGATAGATCTTGATCGTCATGGATGTAGGGTCTCGTCATTGGCCCGCAGGCACGGAAAAATCGTCAGGTGTGAAGCCACAAATGGCAGGATTGTTGCCGCAGCAGTCTTCCATCAGAAAGCTCAGAAGCAACCGCATCCGGTCATAGTCGACCGCATAATGAATATGCCTGCCCTCTCTTCGGGCCGTCAGCAGACCGGCTCGCTCCAGTGTCGTGAGGTGAAACGACATCCGGGTCGGCTGTATGTCCAGCCTTTCGGCAATAGTGCCCGACGGCAATCCATCGCTGCCTTCTGCCATCAGCAATCGAAAGGCCGATAACCGGTCTTCCTGCGCAAGGGCGCCCAGCGCCGCTATGGCGTCTTGATCCTTCATACTTCGATCCTACAAGAAATTTTGTAGCAATCAACGCAAAATGTTGCTCCGCAGCAATTCAGCAATTACATGGCGGCAGCAGCTCTTGCAGCCTGATCGTAGTTTCCGGAAACGAGGCGCAGCGTCGCGGCCAGTCGCGAGAGCTCGGTTTCATCGAGCCCAAGTGCTTTCATGGGCTCCACCAGCAGGGCCTCGCGCAGCCGCCGGTATTCCAGGCACGCCCTTTCGCCTTCGCTGGTGATTTCAGCTGTTTTTTCCTTGCCTCGGCGCCCGGAGGCGATGAGTCCCGCCTTCTCAAGTTTTTTCAAGGCATAGGTAACGGTGTGGGTGTCTTCGATATTGAGCACGAGGCAGATATCGGAGAGCGTCTTTGCCCGTCCCCGGTGATTGACCGAGTGCAGCACCAGAACATCGAGCGGACCGAGACCTTCAGAGCCACTTGCCGCCATGCAGCGGACCATCCAGCGATGATAGGCATTCACCATCATCGTGACGGCAAACTCAATTTCCGAGAGAGCCGGCATCGCGCCGGAAGCCAGATGGGCGGCCGACACCACCGGGCCGATGGGCAGCTCGGCGTTTTTGTCTGTCTTGTCCGTCACATCCAGTCTCCAGAACGATTGATCAAAAGCATCCGGCACATGCAGCCCGTTTGGATTGCATGTGCCGGTTTGTTTTTCAAGTTAAGACGCCTTAGTGCGCCCTGGAACAGAACGCAAGCGGCGCTAGCGTCCCTGCATTGCTTCCGGAAGCCAAAGCGCCAACCCCGGGAACGCGACAATCAGCACGACGGCCACGATCATCAGCAGGAAAAACGGCAGGGCCATCTTGGCGACCTTGAAGATGTTGTGCCCGGTCATGCCCTGAAGGACGAACAGGTTGAAACCCACCGGCGGCGTGATCTGGCTCATTTCCACGACCAGGACGAGGTAAATGCCAAACCAGATCAGGTCCATGCCGGCCTGCTCGACCATCGGCAGGATCACCGAAGTTGTCAGAACCACCACCGAAATGCCGTCCAGAAAGCAGCCCAGCACCACGAAAAACAGCGTCAGTGCGATCAGGAGCGCATAGGGCGAGAGGTTCATGGCGCCGATCCAGGCGGCCAGCTCGCGCGGGATGCCGGTATAGCCCATGGCAACCGTCAGGAAGGCGGCCCCGGCCAGGATGAACGCGATCATGCAGGATGTGCGCGTCGCCCCCATGAGCGCTTCGGAAAAGCTCTTCCGATTGAGTGTACCACTGACCCAGGATAGCAGCAGCGACAACATCACGCCGATGGCCGCGGCTTCAGTCGGAGAAGCAAGTCCGGCATAAATGGAGCCGATAATGCCAACAATCAGGCCAATGACCGGCAACAGACGCAGGGTTGCGCGCAGCTTCTCTCCGAAGGGCATAGCCTCTTCCTGCGCCGGCATTTTCGACCGGTTCAACAGGGCCCAGATGGCAACGTAGCCCATGAACAGCACACACAGCATCGCTCCCGGCAGAACACCAGCCATGAACAGCCGCGCGATCGACTGTTCTGTGGCCGCGCCATAGACGATCAGGATAATCGACGGTGGGATCAACAGGCCCAGCGTACCGGAACCGGCAAGCGTGCCGATGGCGATGCGCTCATCATAGCCGCGCTGTTTGAGCTCCGGCAGCGACATGCGCCCGATCGTCGCCGTGGTCGCAGCGGATGAGCCCGAGACAGCGGCAAAGATGCCACAACCGAGAATATTCACATGCAGAAGACGGCCCGGCAGGCTGCGCATCCACGGCGACAGGCCTGCAAACATGTCCTCTGACAGGCGCGAACGGAACAGGATCTCTCCCATCCAGATGAACATTGGCAGGGCGGTCAGGTCCCAGGAGTTAGCAGCCCCCCAGACCGTGGTAGCCATGACAGGCCCCGCCGGGACAGACACCAACGCCATCATGGCGGCAAGCGCGACGGCGAAAAGCGCGACAGCAACCCAGATACCGGTAGCAAGTGCCGCCAGCATGCCGAGACCGAGGAAGAATGCGATCATCGAGAGGTCCATTATTCTTTCCCCTCAATCAGATCTGCCTTGACGGCTGTTTCGAAACTCGGTGCCCGACCTGTCAGGGAGACGATCAGGTCGTCCAGCAGGGAGATGCTGAACACCAGCAACCCCAGTGTCATGACGCTCTGCGGGTAAACCAGTGGTACGGGAACGACACCGTAAGAGGTTTCGTTATAGGTGTAGCTGTCGAGCGCCAGCAGCGCGGCGTTCCAGGTAAAAAACGCAGCCAATGCGAAGGCGATCGCGATCACCCAGATATTGAGCAGCCGCGCAGCGCCCGGCGGCACAGCCTGAAGCAACATGGAAACGCGAATGTGGTCATTGTTGCGAAGCGTCCCCGCCAGTGCCAGAAAGGAAGCACCAACCAGAAGAAAGCCGGCAAACTCCGCAAGCGACGGCACCTGAAATCGGAGTGGTTCAAGCCCGAATTGAATGAGTGCCCAGTCGGCAATGCGCCCCAGCACCTGGAGTGCCACGAGCGTGGCAATGACAAGCAGACAACACGCGGCCAGGACCGTCGCCGTCTGATAGAGAATATTCAAAGCCTTTCGCATCGGCTTCCCCCACCGGTAAGAGCAAGTTGAATTTGTAGTTGATCGTTCGACCGGATCGCAATTGCCTGACGGCAGGGCGGCGCAACTTCCCGATTGGCCACGAGGGCGTTTGCCGGAACTCCGGCACCTGACGGACAAGCTTTTCAAGGAGTGGCGGAAAGCACTCCCAAAATGTCCGATTCGCGCGCGATCCCACTTCCGCCGTCAAACAGCTCAATCCAGACATACCTGCTCTGGTCAGCTGATAAGAAGACGCCGGGCACTTTGGCCCGGCGTCGTATTCTTAGTTCTTGTAAGCTTCGAGGATGGCAGCACCTTCTTCGCCGGCCTGCTCCTGCCATTCGGCGGCCATAGTCTCGCCGATACCGGCAAGGTCCTGGATCAGCTGGCTGGAGGGCTGGACAACGGTGATGCCATTGTCGGACAGCACCTTGGTCTTTGTCTTGGTCTCGACCTTGGAAGCTTCCCAGCCGCGCTTTTCCGCGACGCCTGCGGCTTCCATGACAGCAGCTTTTTCAGCATCGCTTAGAGCATCAAAGGCACCCTTGTTCACGATCACCATGTTTTTCGGCAGCCAGGCCTGCGTGTCGTGATAGTGGCTGACAAAGTCCCAGGCCTTGGAATTCGCACCGGTGGAGGGTGAGGTGATCATGGCGTCGACACGGCCGGTCGAGAAGGCGGTCGGAATGTCCGGAGCTTCGATCTGTGCAGTCACACCACCAGCAAGGATGGCCAGACGCTCGGTCGCCGCGTTATAGGCGCGGATCTTCAGACCGCTCATGTCGCCGATTTCGGTGACTTCCTTCTGGGCGTAGATGCCCTGAGGCGGCCACGGCACGGCGTAAAGCAGTTGCAGCCCCTGTTCGCCGAGCTTTTCTTCCATGGCCGGCTTGGCCGCCTCGTAGAGCTTCCAGGCCTGATCGTAAGACGGCGCCAGGAACGGCACGGAATCAACGCCGAACACCGGATCTTCATTGGACAGGCGAGAGACAAGGACTTCACCGATCGGAGCCAGCCCTTTGCGAACGGCGTTCTTGATTTCCGGGTGCTTGAACAGCGAGCCTGCAGAATGGATCTGGATGACCAGCGAGCCACCCGTCTTGTCTTTCACATCCTCGGCAAAGGCGGCGATGTTCTGAGTGTGAAAATTGCCATCACCATAAGGCGTTGGCATGTCCCACTTGGTTTCGGCGGATGCGGCGGTGAAACCGGCCAGCGTGAGAGCGGCGGCAGCGGCCAGATGAACACCGGCACGGGTCAGGAAACGAGATTGCAGCATATTGTTCTCCTCTAGGATGCGGGTCATGCCCGTCGCGATGCTGCTCCGGGTGCGTTCTTGCCGGCACCCTGGAATGTGCATCTCCAGAAAGAGTAGACTCAAAATCTGAAAACATCAACAATTTATCGATAAATTCTTGATGTGTGCGTGAACTCTATCCCTTCTTTCTTCTCGTTCCCGGATTGGATAGCGTTTGTCCAGCAAGGTGGGAGACAGAAATTTGAAGCAAGATGATACCGGGCAATTGCAGACCGGATGGCGCTGGGAAACCTTTGTGTTGCTGTTCATTCTGGTCGTCGCGGTCTTGCTGAGATTTCCCGATCTAGACCGCACCAGCCTCTGGTATGATGAGGCGGTAAGCTGGGACCAATCAAATGGCACATTCACCGAATTGCTGACGGCCGTCGCTGCGGATAATTACCCTCCCCTTCACAATGTTGTTCTTTGGTTGAGCATGCCGGTTCTTGGGGACAGTGAAACTGCGCTCCGGCTGCCATCTGCCTTGCTTGGCCTTGCGGCTGTGCTGCTCATGTACCCGCTTGCCAGCCTGATGGCTGGACGCACTGCAGGACTGGCAGCGGCAGCACTTCTCGCGGTCTCGCCGTTTCACATCTGGTATTCGACAGAAGCGCGCATGTATGCCTTGCTTGCGGCAACGGGTCTGGCCTTCCTTCTGGCAACTCTTAAGCTTTTGCAGCGCGCCTCAGGCCGCTGGCAGATCGCCCTGACCTTCAGCGGCACGCTGTTCCTCTACAGCCATATCTACGCCGTACTGGGCTTCGCCGCAGTAGGTCTGGTCTGTGGTCTATTCGCGCTGGTGGACATGTTCCGGAACAGATCCGTCAGCGGATCGAGTGCCTTCAAAGCCTGCCTTGCCATGCTTGGCAGTGTCTTGCTGTTTCTCCCCTGGTTGCTGATTCTGGCGAGCAGGGTGCGTTCCGTCGCAGAGGAAGGCTTCTGGATCGCCTATCCGGATGTCGCATTTCTGAAAGGAGTGCTTTTCAGCATCTCCGGTTCGCTCTTCCTGTTCTGGCTGCTCGCCTCGCTGGCTCTCGTCGGGTTGCTTCAGGTTCTGATCCAGCCGAGCCGGCACGGCACCGCGCCTTTCCCATCAAGGGGACTGCTTGTTTGCATGGCCTATACATTCGGCCCTCCCCTTCTCGCCTATTGTTACTCCGTTCTTGTCCAGCCCATTTTATTCGACCGGTATCTGATCGCTGCGTGGCCCGGCCTTCTGTTGCTCGCTGCAATCGCAGCCCAGCGCCTGCTGCCACAGATCGCACCGCTGGTGCTTGTGGCCACCGCTCTATTGCTTTCCTTGCCGGAACTCAAATTCACCTTGCAGACGAAAATCAGGCCGGAATGGCGGCTGATTGCAGACGACTATCAGTCTCAACGTCAGCCGGATGACCGGCTGGTCCTCTACAAGGGATTTGCCGCGCCCGCTCTCTCTTACTACCTGCGCACGCCCGAGGCATTTGTAACAGTCGAGGAGGCTGAAGACCTGAAGACGCTGGACCGCAAGGACAAGTGGCTCCTGATCGTACACAGCAACGACACGGAAACCACCTCCGTACTCCGAGCATTCAACGCAGACGAAAGCACCATTGCTTCACAGCGTTTCGGTTGGGGTGCGAGCGGCCTGCGGCTGGTCAGGCCACCGGCGGCTGACTAAAACCGGCATCCCAAAATTCAATCGGAAAAGAAGAACATCACAACGGCGCCAAGCAGCGCAACCACCGTCAACACAGCTGTCCCTATCAAAAGCTCCAGCAACACGCCAACCAGAGAAGCTCCAAGGACCAGTGCCAGCAGAAACGCAAAGACAACAAGACCGAGCTCTGCATCTAGGAGACCGACGACGGTTTCAACGCCATTGGCAAGGCGTAACAGAAACGGATCGCGGTCATTGGACCTATTGTCGCCGGACATTGCTATCCCCTGAGTTTCCAAATTTCGCTTTGCGTTCAATCTGATATGGCGACTGCACGGGCAATAAAAAGATCAAATAGCCCCCTATTCAGATTTTTTCATCGACATTTTATCGATAAAATGTCAGCATAAACTCACCAGCAATCAAGAAAACGCAATCCGGGACTGAATCGCACAGGCGGTTTGAACCGGCAGAATCAGAGGGAAGATCATGACAGCCAAGTGGGATTTTTGGATCGACCGGGGCGGCACATTCACCGATATCGTAGGCCGTGCGCCGGATGGAACACTGCATCCGCACAAGGTTCTTTCCGAAAATCCGGAAGCCTATCGTGACGCTGCCATCCAGGGCATTCGTGAGCTGCTCGGCGTGGAAAAAGGCGCTGCCATCCCCTCCAACAAAGTCGCCACAGTGAAGATGGGAACAACCGTTGCCACCAACGCCCTGCTTGAACGCAAGGGTGAGCGCACTGCCCTCTTCATCACCAAGGGCTTTCGTGATGCGCTGGAGATCGGTTACCAGGCACGGCCGCATATCTTCGCCAAGGAGATCATCAAGCCGGAACTGCTCTATGAAAGCGTTCACGAGCTGCCGGAACGTGTTCGGGCGGACGGCACTGTGGAGATCGCGC
Organism: Roseibium sp.; assembly: GCF_965233565.1. Taxonomy (GTDB): domain Bacteria; phylum Pseudomonadota; class Alphaproteobacteria; order Rhizobiales; family Stappiaceae; genus Roseibium. The sequence continues at coordinate 1,365,792 of NZ_OZ247494.1, forward strand.
TCGACCAATCCGTTGCCCGCTCGGAAATGCAGGCGGCCTGGAACGCCGGCATCCGCTCGATCGCCATCGTGCTCATGCATGCCTATGCCTTCCCCGCTCACGAACAATCTTTGAAGGCAATCGCGGAGGAAATCGGATTCCCGCAGATTTCCGTTTCTCATGAGGTTTCGCCGCTGATGAAGCTGGTCGGCCGGGGCGACACAACCGTGGTTGACGCCTATCTTTCGCCGATCTTGCGCCGTTACGTGGACCAGGTACAGGAAGAGCTTGGCGCGGGCCCGCGCCTGATGTTCATGCAGTCCTCAGGAGGTCTCACGGCGGCCGACCTTTTCCAGGGAAAGGACGCGATCCTATCCGGGCCGGCGGGCGGCGTTGTCGGTGCGGTTGAAACGTCGCGCATGGCTGGTTTTGAAAAGATCATCGGCTTCGACATGGGGGGCACCTCAACCGATGTTTGCCACTTTGATGGTGACTACGAGCGCGCCTTCGAGACCGAAGTTGCCGGTGTGCGCATGCGTGCCCCCATGATGATGATCCACACGGTGGCTGCCGGTGGTGGATCGATCCTTCACTACGCCGACGGCCGCTTTCAGGTTGGGCCAGATTCTGCAGGCGCCAACCCGGGCCCGTCCTGCTACCGTCGGGGCGGCCCGCTGACGGTGACCGATGCCAACCTTATGACCGGCAAACTGGTGCCGGAATTCTTCCCGAAAATCTTCGGCCCGAACCAGGACGAAGCGCTAGACGGCGAAATCGTGCGCAAACGTTTCACGGATCTCGCCATGCGCATTGGCGATGGCCGCACACCGGAAGAAGTCGCCGATGGGTTCCTGAAGATTGCCGTTGAAAACATGGCCAACGCGATCAAAAAGATCTCGGTGCAGCGCGGTTATGACGTCACTGAATATGCGTTGACCTGTTTCGGTGGTGCCGGTGGGCAAACCGGTTGCCGGGTGGCGGATAGCCTCGGGATGAAAACAGTGATCCTGCATCCGTTCTCGGGCATTCTTTCCGCCTACGGTATGGGTCTCGCAGACATTCGGGCTGACCGTCAGAAAGCTGTTGTCAAAACTCTGACCGAAGAGCTGCTGCCGGAACTGGCCGCCTTGCGCGACGGGCTTGCCGCCCAAACTGAAGCCGAACTGGAAAAACAGGCCATCTCGGCGGATGCTCGCCGGACCACCGCGACTGTTCATCTGCGTTATGACGGCACCGACACTCCCCTTCCGGTGCCGCTCGGCTCCGTCGCGGGCATGCGCGAAGCCTTTGAAGACGCGCACAAGAAACAATTCGGCTTTGCCTATGACAACAAGCCAGTAGTGGTAGAAGCTCTCGAAGTGGAAACCGCAGGAGGCGGTGCTGGTCTGACTGAACCGGATCTCTCGCTGATCTCCCAGGACCCGCTAGCAGCTACCTCCACAAGTGTCTACTCCGACGGCGGATGGCACAAGGCAGGTGTCTTCAAGCGTGAAGGGCTGAAACCCGGCATGAAAGTGACTGGCCCGGCCGTGATTATCGAGCCGCACGCGACCATTGCCGTTGAGGACGGCTGGCAGGCAGAAATCAACGCCAAGGACCATGTGATCCTGAAGCGCATTGTGCCGCTCAAGCGTGCGGAAGCTATCGGCACCCATGCCGACCCGGTCATGCTGGAAGTGTTCAACAACCTGTTCATGTCAATTGCGGAACAGATGGGCGTGACACTTCAGAACACGGCCTATTCGGTCAACATCAAGGAACGTCTCGACTTTTCCTGTGCGGTCTTCGACGCAAGCGGCGCTCTGGTTGCCAACGCTCCGCACATGCCGGTGCATCTGGGGTCCATGGACCGCTCGGTGGAAACGGTGATCAAGCTGAACAAGGGCAAGATCAAACCTGGAGACGTTTTCGCTCTGAACGCACCCTATAATGGCGGCACACATTTGCCGGACATCACCGTGGTCTCTCCGGTGTTTGATGATGACGGCAAGGAGATCCTGTTCTGGTCTGCATCCCGCGGGCACCATGCCGATGTCGGCGGTTCCGCGCCTGGATCCATGACCCCGCGCGCGACTAATGTGGACGAAGAGGGCGTCCTCTTCGACAATTTCAAGATTGTCGATCAGGGACGTTTCTGCGAGCAGGAGCTGGTTGAGCTTCTGACCAACCACCCCTACCCGGCCCGAAATCCGCACCAGAATGTTGCCGACCTTTCCGCCCAGATCGCGGCCAATGAAAAGGGCATTCAGGAACTGCGCAAGATGGTCGCCCATTTCGGTCTCGATGTGGTCCAGGCCTACATGGGCCACGTTCAGGACAATGCGGAAGAAAGCGTGCGGCGGGTCATCGAAGCCCTGAAGGATTCCGAATACGAATATCCGACCGACCAGGGCTCGGTGATCAAGGTCAAGATTACCGTCGACAAGGACAAGCGCGAGGCAACCGTCGACTTCACAGGCACATCGGGTGTGAAACCCAACAACTTCAACGCTCCTGAACCTGTGACACGTGCAGCGATCCTTTACTGCTTCCGTGTCATGGTTGACGGCGACATTCCGATGAATGCAGGCTGTCTCAAGCCGATCAACATTATCATCCCGCAGGACTGCATGCTGCGTCCCTCTTACCCGGCAGCTGTCGTTGCCGGCAATGTGGAGACGTCCCAGCACGTTACCAATGCGGTCTTCGCTGCGCTTGGCGCCATGGCCAATGCGCAAGGGACGATGAACAACCTGACCTTCGGCAATGACACCTATCAGTACTACGAAACCATCTGCTCCGGCTCACCGGCCGGTCCGGGTTTCAACGGCACCGACGGTGTGCACACCCACATGACCAACTCCCGCCTGACGGACCCGGAAGTTCTGGAATTCCGCTTCCCGGTGCTCCTGGAGGATTTCCACATCCGCAAAGGATCCGGTGGCAAGGGGCACTGGTCGGCAGGCGACGGCACACGGCGGACGCTGCGTTTCCTGGAAAAGATGGACTGTGCTATTCTCGCCTCCCACCGCACCGTTCCCCCAAAGGGGCTCGATGGCGGCAGCGACGGCGAACTCGGCCGCACCGAGGTCCGCAGGCTTGATGGAAAGATTGAGAAGCTCGAAGGCTGCGACCAGACCATTCTGGAGGCCGGTGAAGCCGTCACTGTCATCACACCGACAGCAGGTGGCTGGGGATCAGCCTAGATCTTTCAGACAACAAGAGACATTCAAAGCCGCGCCCTGTGCGCGGCTTTTCTTTTGGATCACAGCGAAACACACCGCAGCGCCTTCCGCAGAAAACCTCGATTGATAGTCAATCTGGACCAAGCAGAATAGACACTCGAATTTCTACCTATGAGAGAAATTCATTTGCCATACGTTGAAAAATTAACCTGCTATTCAACTTTAAGTAGGTTAATCCTAGGAGAATTACGTAACGTCTTCAGCAACCTGACTGCAAATGCGGGCATCAAGATGATTACCTCAAATCCGATTTCATCCTCTGTCGCGGCCAAGATTCTATCACTGGTCGGTTTTTTGTGCCTGGGCCTGGCACTCGTTTCGGTTGTCGCCATCTTTCAGATGCATCAGATCGGCAAGGAGCTGGCAAACATCGCTGAAAAGGACATCCCCCTCACCGAAGCCATCAGCCATGTCACAAATCACCAGTTGGAACAGGCGGCGCTTGTCGAACGGATCATGCGATTGTCCGGCCTTCGCTCCGAAAAGGAAGAGGCCGCATTAGTCCCACTGAAGGCGACGCTCAGGAAATTGGAAGACCAGGTTGCAGAGGAAATCCTCAAGGCTGAAGAGCTTGCCGAAAAGGCGCTGCTGAATTCCGACACAGAGGCCGAGCAGGCCGAATTCACGATGGCGCTCGAACAACTGAAACGGATCGAGCAGGAGTATGCACAGTACAAGTCCCACCTGGACGAAATCATGGAGCTGATTGAGCGTGGCGACTTCGCCTCTGCGAATTCACTGCTGGTTCAGCTGGAAGAGGAGCAGCAGAGACTGGACCGCGAATTGATTGCGCTTCTGGAGGAAATCGAGCATTTCACCCAAACTGCCGCTCTTACGGCCGAAGCCCACGAAAAACAGGCACTTCGGCAAATTACCTTCACAGCGATTGCAACCTTCGTGATTTGCATTATCGGGTCGGCCCTGTTTGCTCGCCTTGTGATTTCAAAACCGCTGAACCAGGTGACGGACGGACTGCTTGAACTTGCGCAGGGTAACACCGATGTCGAGGTCCATGTCCGCTCACGAGATGAAATCGGAAAAGTGGCGCGCGCATTCGAAACCTTTCGAGACAACACGATCGAAATGAAACGGTTGCAGGAACAGGCGCGAGAAGAAGAGAAACAGGCCGAAATTGATAGACGAGAGACGAGACTGAGGCTTGCTGACGAACTGGAAAAACTGCTCATGACCAGCTGCAACGCAGTCATCTCAGCGGTGAGGGATCTGGAAACAGGGGCCGATCAACTTGCGCAGAACAGTCACGAAACCATTGAGCGCTCCCATACGGTTGCCGCGGCGGCAGAACAGGCAAGTGCGTGCGTTCAATCAGTCGCTTCCGCCTCTGAAGAGCTTGCCAGCTCGATCCAGGAAATCAGCCGGCAGGTGACCCTTGCAAACACATCTACGACACAGACATCTGAACAGGCCGAGGACACTGGCAACACAGTCAGCGATCTGTCGGCATCAGCAGAGGAAATCAACGAAGTGCTGAAACTGATCAGTGATATCGCGGCACAGACCAACTTGCTTGCGTTGAATGCAACCATTGAGGCTGCGAGAGCGGGGGAAGCAGGGAAGGGATTTGCCGTCGTGGCATCTGAAGTCAAGGCACTTGCTAACCAGACGGGTCAGGCAACTGATCAGATCGGGGCGCAGTTGAGTGGTGTCCAATCCGGCGCCACGAGTTGCTCCGGATCAATTCTCGCCGTGGTGAGATCCATGGCTGATATTCGCGACCAGATTTCCGGAATAGCTTCGGCCATTGAAGAACAAAATGCGGTGACATCCGAAATCGCCAAAAATGCCAGCGACGTCGCAGCAGGCAGTCAGGACATTTCTTCAAATATTGCGGCTGTGAACAAGGCTGCCCAGACATCCGGAGAGAAAGTTGAGCAAGTTGTCATCCGGGTCCAGGACGTCTCGCAGCAAATCGGTACAATCCGCGACGGACTGAGCGACTTTCTGGGACACTTGCGCGCAGCTTGAAGGGGACCCGGGCATCACGCGTGGCCGCTGCCGACATACGTGTTCAAGGAGGTCCATCAGGCCCTCAAGAAAGGTCACGCAGAAAGGCGCGGCTTTTCTTTACGCGAAGAAGTTTAACTAGAAAATAACCCATTACTATTTCACAAAATATTCTAAATTATTATAAAATAACATAACCCCCGAATTCTGTTCGTAAAGGGAAAAAGTTTGCCGTTTGCCTCCTGATCCTACAGAAAAGAGCATAACGGATTTTTTCCGTTGCGCAGACTGTGGGAGCGTTCGAGAAGGCACGCCCCCTCTTGACCGAGAAAATTGCGCGCATCGATGTGCCAAGCGCCCCGTTCGAAAAAATGGCAAGCATGAATCCCGGCAGCACTGCGCCAGCACCAACAACAGATTGCAACATATCCGATTACATTCTCGTATTCGTAAAAAAGAACAAGAAAAATGAGCTTTTCTTGTCTAAAGCAATTGTCGCCATTAGCACTGTTCAGTAAGAATCATAGCAGTTCTTGTGGATTTACCAGACGGGCGCATGGCGCATAGATGATACCTTTGCAAACCAGGAAGCAGGAAGAAACGGCTCAAGAGCTGGACAAGATGTTGAACAGCCACCGAAACTGGGTCTACCGGCTGAACAAGACCTTGATTTGCGGCCTTGAACCGACGAACGAGATGGTCGCCACTGACGCTCATGTCCATTGCGCGTTCGGGCATTGGTTGGAAACGCGGGCAAAAGAGCTGGATCTGGATGCCGCAACGCTCGACAATCTGGTCAACCGGCACAAGAAGGTTCATGACTTGGCGCGCGACATGGCTCTGACTGTTTCCAGCGGCGGGACGATCGAGGAAGCACTTTACGACGATTTTCTACAGTCTTCAGAACGGTTTGTTGGCCTCATTGAGGCGGCCTACGATGCTCTCATCGCGTCGATTAATGCCACGGACCCACTCACGGGAGCGGAAAACCGATCATTGATGACCGTGCGTCTTGAAGAGCGAAAACGGCTGGCTGGGAGCAAAAACAACAAGGCCTGGGTGGTCATGATCGATCTGGACCACTTCAAATCAGTCAATGACGATTATGGCCACGAGATCGGCGATCAGGTTCTGAAAGGCTTCGGAGCATTGGTCCGGGACCATATCCGCAGCGACGACCTGTTTTTTCGTTATGGTGGCGAAGAGTTTCTGCTCTGTATCAGCGGCGTTACTGAAAACACCGTTGCCCGGGTAGCCGAGCGATTGCGAAAGGCCAGCGCGCAAAAAACCTACAAGGTGAAAGGCGACGGTGAATTGTCGGTGACAGCGTCCTTCGGCATCGCCGACCTGACGGCACATGCAGAGCTCAGCGGCGCCATCAACGCCGCTGATTCTGCCATGTATGCAGCCAAAAGAGCCGGTCGCGACCGGGTCGTATTCGATCAGGTGACCGTGTCCGCTTCCTGACCGCGCTACACATTTTTCGGTTTTGGCACCACTAATCCAGCTCCCCGTCGGCCATCTTCACCCAGTCAGGTACCCTCGCAGTCTGGACTTCAATATTCAAAACAGCGGGCACGGGCCGGCGGATGGCTTTTTTGGATTGGGACTGAACCCGCACCAGCCCCGTCTCTATCAGTCTGGCCACCTCTTTCCTGTTGGTTTTCAACCCTCTCGCCAGAACTTGATCGAGCCTGATACGGCCCAGATCCGGATTTCGCAGTATGAGCAGTCCCGAACCGTTCGCATTTTCAGCGCAGGTGAGCCGCCTGCTGATCAGGGTAAAACCGCTGGCAGGTTTCTCGAGCCCTCCGGCCGTTTTCAAAGGCGCACGAGCGAGCTGCTCAGCAAATACTGGATCATTGTATTGCAGGGCCGCCAGATCTTTCATAGGCACAATTGCAACAGGCTTACGGGCGAAAACCGTCCTGTTCCAGGTCTTTCCGCAATTGGTGCAGCTATAGATCAGCCAGGCATCCAGCTTGCTGCCATTGGCATTGAGACGAAACTTACCAGTGGATTGGAACGGAACTGCCTGCCCGCAACGGCCACAAGGACGAATGATGGTGGGAGAAGCGGTACAACAAATGGTCCACTCGACTTTGAACAAAAACGACATTCCGTGGGTCTTCCTGAATAGGAAGTCCGTCAACGGGCTGCCGGGACGGTGTGGCGCGCAGATCCAACTGACCTGGGGACAGGTCGGCTTCACAATAGCCATGGCGATGTATCGGAAAAATCAGATACGGTTGGGCAATGCCATACCGGTCCCGATCCGCCACCATGACGAACAAGTCAAATTGCGCATTCCAAGAATGCAAAGCGGGATCGAAGACCGGTCAGAGCGTAGGCAAAACAATTCGTCCTGAAGAAAATAATGTTGAGTGTTAGACTGGTTCCCTGTACCGGACAAGCCACATTCCAGAGTTTCCGACAGGCGCAGGCAATTGAGTTTCAGGTGTTGCGCGCTTGCAAGGCCAGCGCCACAAGGGTCGGCCGCAGATCTTCAGGCCCGGACAGCCTTTTCGCGAACCAAAGCCGTTCAGTCCAGTCACCTGCAACCAGATCCAGGCCCTCTGGGTCAAGACACGCCAGGCGCCAGTTGGCGGCTTCGGCCTTCAGCAGCACTTCGGCATAGAGTTTCACTGCATCAAGGTGAGCTTCATTCATATGAATGACTGCCCCCTCTTCCAGAGAGGCCCATGTCGGAAGGTCTTCAACAGGAGCTATCAAGTCGGACGGATCAAGTTCGAACGCCTTTCCAAAACCCCCATTCAAACTGGCGCCCATCAACTCCAGGCGGAAAAATGAGAAATCGCCAAAATCGGCATAGAGCGCTGCCTTGGGATGGCGCGACAGATAACGCCGGCGAAGCCTCTTATGCTCCACGCTTTGCCGCATAATTTGTTTAGCGGAACAGAACAGACTCACTCTTGGATGGGCAAGCGGATCTCCTTTGCCGGGTTCCCCAACCAGAAGCGAACAGGACGGTGTTTGGCATATGGCTTCGGTATGCCCGGACAGCATGCTTGTCAGAATGACGGGTGTTCCATCCATATCGGTCGCAACAGACACCCGGCTTGCTACCGGATGTCCAGTCGCGGCGTCGATTGCGGCCAGGGCGCCAAAGCGTGCGGTGCGGACGAGTCCTTTTGCTTGCAGACGCGCAGTGTCATCCGTCGGTCGAATCAAGGACTTTTGGTCTTTGCGGGCGTCATCCGAATTCGCCAATCCTGTCTCCAAGCTGCTGCAAGTGATCCTGTTTGCATAAGCATTGTCAAACCTGGCGAGCCCCCACAAGAGAAATCTGAACGTTAGATGAACGGGCATCTCAGAACCCGTTCAGGGCTCCTGTGCGAGTTTCCCGCCATCAGTTACAGCGCCCATGATTGGCGCGGCACATTGGAGAAACCCGATGAACAACACAAGCAAACGCCTCTTGGCAGCCGCCCTGACCGGTGCCCTTCTTCTTCCGACGGTTGCCACCGCAGAGGCCGGCCCCCGCAACGGCTGGAACGACCGTGGCGGGCATCACCACCATCATCGCAAACACCATAAGCATCGGCGTCACAAGAATAACGACAATCTGGGCGCTGCGGTCGCAGCCGGGGTGATTGGCCTTGCGGCCGGCGCAATTCTCCTGGGAGCGACTAGCCAACCCTCCTACGCAGCCCCGCCGCCGGTAAACTACTACCCGCCGGCTCCTTATCCCGGCCATGTACGCGGCCCTATTGGCTATCAGCCCTGGAGCCCGGCCTGGTACCAATATTGCTCTTCCAAATACCGGTCCTTCAACCCATCGACTGGCACTTACACCACCTATCGGGGTGTCCAGCGCTTCTGCCAATAAGGTGCAACCACTTTAAGCCAAGCCCCGTGCACCTGCTGCAGCGAGCAATGGTCAGCCGAACTGCCCCCGCTTGCTGCAGCTTTTTCCTGGGTTGGTTCAATCCGCCATCGTTTCGATCGAGGCAAAGCCCTCCGGCGCCACTCCGGCATCAAACGGAGTGACCACTTCGATCACTTTGTCCGGATAAAATCCGTTGAACCGTGTTCGCAGGGACAGGCTGTAGGCCCCAATGTGACCGATTTCGATCCAGTCGCCCGTGTCAATAGTTTCAGGAAGCCAGAACGGCCGCGACAGAATATCGACGCTGTCGCACGTTGCCCCGCAAACCTTGAATGGAACAATCTTGTCCGCCTGACCTGACCGGGTCCTACGGGCGGGATCGGGAATGAACCGGGCCGGTAGGGTTATCTTGCCCGTCCAGCTATCGGAGAGCGACGCCCAGATCCCGTCATTGATGTAAAGGCGGCGCCCCTTTTTCAGAAGCACACGGACAATTAGCGAAATCGACCGGGCGACAATCACCCGTCCCGGTTCCGCGACCAGCGGAAGTTGGTCGAATTGCCACTCCGCAATGTCCTTCTGCAACTGGTGCATCAGCTCCTCAAGCGAAGGCAGTTCAGGGACTTTCCGGCGTGGGTCGTGACCGTATTCGGCCGGAAAACCGCCGCCGACATCGAGTTCCACGATCGGAACACCTGCGCGTGACCGGATCCAGTCCGCCGAAGCAAGAGCCCGTTCGTAAGTTTCCGGTTCTTCGATCTGGCTGCCGACGTGGAAACACAGGCCGCATTTGAAGCCGATCCGGTGGATCCGCTGCAACAACTCCACGGCGTGGCCAGGTGCCGCGCCGAATTTCTTCGAAAGCTCATAGGCTGCATGCCCTTTCGTGGCGATGCGCACAAAAAGGGTGATCCTGCCCGGGTCGATATCCAGTGCCCGCACGATGCGCAGGATTTTTGCAACTTCGTCTTCGTGATCAAGCGACAGTGTTCGGATACGGTATTGTTCCAGCGCAAGCCGGATGTCCGACTGCGCCTTGATCGGATGCATGTAAAGCATCTCCGCTTTCGGCGCCGCCTCGCGAACGGCTGCGAACTCCGCCGGAGACGCCACGTCAAAACAGGTGATCCCGGCCTCCGCGAGAGCCTTGAGCACAAACGGTTCCCCATTGGTTTTCACCGCATACGCAGTTTTTCCGGGAAACAGGTTTTGAAACTGCTGCGCATCCCGTTGCAGCACGCCCGGACGAAAACAATAGACAGGCTGATCCGGGCGCAGATCGAGCGCAGCATCAACGGCAGTTTCGTAGCGTTCCATTCAGCGTCCCGTCGTTTGGAGTCAGTGCCTTAAGGGAACAAGCTTCCCGCCGAAATGCAAGTTTGGGTCGGTTTATTGGCAAATCAGATAAGTGCAATCCCGGCCATGGCATCCGGTATCCAGATGAAAGTGAGACTTGTGGTTGGGATCGGCATCTGGCCCGAGAACCGTAGTAAATCGCTTGCAGGCAGCAGCATGAATTTCCCTCAGAAACGCGCCTTCTGCAGTTTCTGCTGACCAGTCTTCTTCCACAGAGACCGTTAAGCCCCCCTCTAGTGTGAGGTGCGAGATGTCGATCGCATTGCCAGTGGCGTGTTCGGAGAGTTTGCCGTCGGCAAGATTGTTGCGCCGCCGACACTGGTAGCCCGGTCCGCTGCCAACTCCGGTCAAGGCGCGGTCGAGACGGTCACGCGCGGCAGGAACCACATCTTGTATCAGCCAATCGGTTACGACCTGCGCAAACTCACAGGAGACAAGCACGTTTTCGAGGAAGTGAACCTCTGACCGCGTTGTCCCGACGGACACAAGGCGGACCGGGCTTGCAATGCCACATGCATCATCGTCCAGGTCGCTCTTTTTCAGAGCTCCTGAAAAAGGCTCTGTGCGTTCGATCACCGCGTCCGACACAGTGCATTCAGGGCGAGGCAACGTCGCGTTGGCGCTTTCCTCTGTGGTCCGGTCTGCCTCTGAGGGCTTTGCACGCGGCAGCCGCTCGCGTTCGTCCATGTCTTCCGCGGAGTGCGTTTGAAGCGGCTTCGGCACAGGGCTCGGGACAGCGGCGCCCGCAACAGACATGTTTGCGGCCAGCAGCCAGGTCAGCAAAACGCCATGGTCCCAACCGGGAAACTTCATGTCACTGATTCCTGCATTCACCCCTTGCCCATGATTGAACATTCACAGCACAAGGTCTATCGTTACGGGCCAGTTTCAGCAGGGCCTTTCCAGTGACACTTGAACTTTATCTTGCCTATGTCGTCGCGACGCTCGTGGTCTTGGCCATACCGGGCCCGACAATCATGCTGGTTGTCAGCTATGCCCTCACCCAGGGCCGCAAGTCGGCATTTGCCAGCGTCATGGGCGTCGGCCTGGGCGACGCCACCGCGGCCGCCGGATCCCTGATGGGGCTCGGAGCGATACTTGCAACATCGGCGACAGCCTTTGCCATCCTCAAATGGGTTGGTGCCGGCTACCTCATCTGGCTGGGCATCAAGATGTGGCGCTCCAGACCCAAGGCCCTCGGCCCGCACCAGGTGGCTGATGTGTCAGCCAGGAAGATCTTCTGGCATGCCTATGTTGTTACGGCTCTCAATCCAAAGGGCATCATTTTCTTCATGGCATTCTTGCCGCAGTTCATCGCCCCTCAGGCTGCCGTTGTCCCGCAACTTTTCCTGCTTGGCACGACCTTTGTAATACTCGGCATTCTGAATGCTGCGGTTTACGCATTTGCAGCAGCAGCTCTCGGCCAGAAACTCCGCAGCCCTTCCTTGTTGCGATTGATCAACAAGGTAGGTGGAACCTTCTTGATATCCGCGGCTGCCATGACGGCAACATTACAGAAGACCAGCAGCTAGGTTTCAGCGACTGGAAGCAAAGGGGATATTCTTTTTCGCTGGGTCGGCCTCGTCTGAAGATTTGTCTGCACCGGTTTTCAATCCGAAGACGCCACCAGACTGTTTGAGAGTTTCAAGCGACCTTATGGCCCCGGCCTCACTCAAAGCAGAATATCTCTGAATAGCTGCGTTTAGTTCCAGTCCCCCCATGCGAAGCCGTCGGGCTCTCATGGTGAGTATGTCCTTATAAGCCTCAGATGTAACGCCATTGGCCTTGCAAAGAATGATCAACGGCTTGTCACTTGCACTGAACAGCAACTGGGAAACGGCCGCTGGCGGCAAGTCACTGACGCGCGCCAGCAACATGCCCAATTCGGCAGTACGGTCAGATCTCGCGAACTGTGTGATCGCATCATCAATTTTAGTTTTCTTGCTGACCACATCCTTGATGAGCGCGTTGGATTGTTCCCGCGCTTCTTCAAGTTTATTCGCGCGCGCCGCAACTTCGGTTGCTGCCCGTTCGGCAAGCAATTGTACCAGCGTGCTATCCGCGCCGAGCGAACTAATCCGCTCTTTAAGCTCCTCGGTCAAAAACGGCAACAAGGCATGTGCGGCCTCTTCCGGGAGATCCGAGCGACCTACAAGCGCGGCCTGAATGCTCTCATTCGAACGGGCCTTCTCAACGAGTTTCAAGAAGGATCCGTCCGCGATCTCTGCGCCCTTGTTCTCTGCAACCTTGCTCAACACTTCGGAATCACCACGGTCGACCAGAACGGTCGTTACGGCTTTGTCAACGACCTGGCGTCCTGCAATCGCCCCCAAATGCTTCATCGACGCAGACGAGGCAATTGCCACCAGGTCTTCCGACGTTAAGGCAGGCGAGTTCTCCAGGACGGGTTCAGCTACAGTGATCGTATCCTGGGCCAATTTGACCATGAGGTCACGTGGTGCCGCCTTTTCACCGCAAACTCTTTTGGAGAGGATAATTCGGGTTTCCTCTTCCAGCTGCCCCAGGACCTTCAACACGATATCGCCGAAAAGCAGGCTGATTTGTTCGTCACGATCGTCTCCCGACCCAACAAACAAATCCGTCAGCGCACCGATCAGGCTCTTGCGACCTGAGGCGCTTGGATCCCTCGCCATATCAGCAAGTTTTGCAAGACTGATCATCGAAACTCCGACACGCTGAACGCGTTGCCGAAAAATCTAGCAGCAGGCTCTTAACATTAACCTACTTGGATTTGACTGGATGAATCCGTTCAGTGACGGATTGAGCGTGATCAGTCCGACGTTCTTTCTGAAACCCGATGCAGGTCAGCACCACAGCACTTAGCCGGTGAAAAATTGTCGCACAATCGTGAAAGCGCCAACCGTTTGCTATCAAGGCTTTACTTAACAAAATCCCAAAAAACACAACCTGTGCATGCATTTCCACGCTGCAATGCAACATCTTTTTCGCTTCGTTTCCCTGAAAGCCTGGCATAGTATCGCCCGGTCAGACAGAGGTGAACGGGAGTGAAAAGATGACTCTTGCACGGAACCTGAACTTCATTGCCTTTTTGGCGGCGTTCGCATTTTTGGCTGCAATCGTAGTTGGTGTGATCTGAACCAACGTGCGGAACCCAAGAATGCCATGAAAAGTCTACATTCAGGTAGGCTTAAGAGATCTGGTATCAATTAAAAATACTGTCAAGCGGAGCTACGCCAGACGACTTGGATCGCTTGTTCCTGAGCGCCACGTCCTGCTGGATTGCCCCGCCCAAGACGCTTGTAAGGCAACAAAAGCACGGTGTCCTTTAGACCTTCCGAACGGGCACGTTCAGCCACAACCAGAAATTGCTTGAGCGACCACCCCCGTTTCGGCAGGCTGGCCAGAACAACAGCCGCCCCGATCACACCAGACCTATGCCGCCAAATGCAGTGCTTTCGCTAGTGCCGCCTCGCGCTTCGCCGGGTCAATCATCAGTTGGTCTGCGGCGACGAAGGTAACGTCGGAAATACCTATGAAGCCAAGCACATGCTTCAGATACGAGCCGGCAAAGTCGATTTCAGAGCCAAGTTTCGTTCCTCCGGAAGCTACAAGTACATATGCCTTCTTGCCATTCAAGAGCCCAACAGGCCCGTTATCCGTATAAAGGAATGTTTCTTTGGCCCTGGCTACAAGATCGATCCATGCCTTGAGTGCTGCCGGAACTGAGAAATTATAGATTGGGGCCCCGATAACTATCGTATCTGCCGCTTTTAGTTCACCGACAAGTGTATCCGACAACGCCAGTTTCAATCTTTGCTCAGCGTGTCTTTCATTCGGATCAGTGAAATTTGCTCCAATCCAGTCTTCGTCAAGAAAGGGAAGGCCCTGGGAAACATCCCGGCTGATTACTTTGGTGTCGGGTGCATTTTCGAGCAAGCGGGTCACTAGAACGTCGGACAGTTCTCGCGTCACCGAACCGGATTTTCGCGCTGAGGCATTAATCTGAAGGATCGTTTTTTCTGAGGTCATCGTTTTATCTCCAATCGTCCCAAACGATAGCTATCACATCGTTTCAAAATTTGAGATAATAACTAAATTTTGCTAGCACTAGGGTAAAATTTGTGAACAGTATGTTTCTTCTTTGGTCACAACTGATTTTGTGGTGCACACGATCCTGCTGCGTCAGTTTCGCGAACAGATTTACTGTTCCAAATCAACCTCGAAGCCAGATTGGAATGTCCAGAGAACGGCATTTCTCCAAGGAACGCTTTGAGAACTTTGTCCTTGGTGCTGAATGTAGTCACCTGCAAATCTTGCAACAATTCACAAGCTGCCGAATCTCCCAAGAATGTTCTAGTGTTTAATGCCATGGTGCTAAACACGTCTCGTGTCGCCGAGTGCCCCCTGCCATACTACCTTTACAGCGCGCACCCGCACTTCTTCATCCGCTATCCGCTGTCTCTCGCAAATCCAGCCTTGAGCGTATCGTACCAGCGACTGCAGCTACTCAATCGCTTGTTCGCACGATCAAGCGCACGATCCGTTCGAAGCAATGCCAAATCGAGCGGCTCGCCCGCCCGGACTCCCGAATTTTCCAGTTTTCGACAATCAATCGGATAGTCCGGCAATCGTGCGCTGGCCTGCACCAAGTCTTGGTTTAAACCTGTGGCTCCAGAAATGCCCTCACCCGTTGCGCAGGCGCTTGCGGAGAGCAGGGTCAACAATGCAGTTATCCTCAACGGTCGAAACATAATGCTCCAATTCCCTCGTGGCCTTCTTGGCTTGTTCCTTGGCCTGTTCCATTTCGATTTCCAGACTCTTGTTGGCGAAATCCGTCACGGCTTGCCGGCGACTGACTTCGCTCAGGCTGGCCCTCAGAGCTTGCAGTTCGGCTTGTGCGACATATTCGGCAACGGCTTTGCGCACTGCACTGGTTTTGTCGGCAAGATGCCAAACAAAAAGACCGCCGAAAATGACGATCACGGTCAGTAGAGAGCTGGCGGCGCGACTTTTCAGCAATAACGCCATCATCCGACACCCTCCAGGCACAAGTCGTGTTCTGCCATGCGTCGATTGATCAATCCACGAATGGTGCGCCCTCCTGCCTTTCGGAACCAGGTCGCGGCATCACATGCTCCCCGTAGATCCCCAGCATCAAGGCGCTTCCGTGCCGTCGATCGGCAAAACGCGTTGACGCCGATGTTGTAGGTCAGGCTGACAAACGCGACATAACTCTTCTCCGGAATACTGTCCGGATCACGCAAGCAACGTCGCATTCCAGCTTCATGTTTCATAAGCGACGTGAGAAGGATGGCGTCACAGTCTGCCCTGCCATACTTGTCTCCCATCTGAACCCCGTGGGTCTCCCCATAACAGATCGTCGGCACGCCAACCACATCACGATAGGCAGTCAACCGTAGCCCTTCCCACATACCCACGAAGGCGACGGCAAGAACCGCAACGCCCCCGGCTAGCCGAGTCCTACGCTTCATTCTCAAATTCCTTCTGCGCTAATATCCGGGCCACAAATGCCCCTGCTGTTGAAAGGCCAGAAAGCGCTGCGAAGTAACCAGCTTCAACGCTTCCCTCACCCAAAATGGGCGTTGCAACTTCAGCCGCGGATAAGGCCGCGGCAAGTACCATGAAACGCACACTCCACGTTTTTCGAAGCACGCGACGCCAATTCACAATCACCGTCATAATGTAAATCCTGAAACGATACCCTTGATCAAAAAGGGTGAAACTTCCGGCGTAAAACACACCAACAAAAACACTAGCCACACAAACGTTTTAAGCTGCCCCCCTGAAAACTCCTCAATTTTTGATTAGTCTTTTTCCTATTGAGGAAAAAGAAGATGAAAAAGTCCAAATTCTCAGATGAGCAGATCAACGACTTTTTGAAAGAATACTAGGCAGCTACTTCGGTCGCCGGATTATGCCGCAAATATGGCCTCAGCGATGCTACGCTCTAGAAGTGGCGCTCAAAGTACGGTAGCACGGAGGTGCCCTAGGCCAGCTGAAAGAACGTTTGCCGGTTCTTCAGGGAAATTCGTCTCATCATATGCAAGCGCGGCGGCCGGAAAAAAGCCAAGGGTACGCGTGCTCCAGTGACTGCACCGCAAACTAGCAATCTGCGCCTGACCCTCGACTTTGTCTCCGATGCTCTGATTGATGGATGGCGCTTCCGTATCCTGTGTGTCATTGACCAAGTCAGTCAGAAATGTCTGGCAGCGATCATCGAAAAGTCAATTTCCGACGCACGTGTAGAGCGCGCAAACTGACCGGGATCGCGGAGCGACATGAACGCTTTCTTCCTAGGTAGGTCAGCGACAACGGCACAGAGCTCACGTCAAATGCCATGCTCAAATGGCAAAAAGACCGAGGCGAGGCGAGCCGAGGCATGGCATCACACCGTCCGGGGTAAGCCGATTCAGAATGGCCCTGTTGAAAGCTTTAATGGAAACCTGAGTGACAAATGTATCAACGAACACCTATTCCGCAGCTGTCTTCATGCCCGAAACATCGTTGAAAATTGGAGAAACGACAAAAATCTAAGCCAATAGCAAACGAACCTTTAAGGGCTCATGCCAAACAATTTCGAAGCGAACTTCTACAAAGATCACGTCGTGAACAAAGCTAACTCTTAAACGTGGACAATCAGGGAGCAGGCCATACGTTTTCCATCAACGTTTCCGATAGCTCATCCCAAACGGCTTAAGATGCTGGCAACACAAACGACTTTGAGATAAAAATAGTCAACACGCCTAGTACTTTATTGACTTATCCCAAAACTCATCCACGAACTCTTGCGAATAACCCAGTTGATTAAATAGAAATTCTATTAATGGACTCATCCTAGAAAAATCTATCGAATACTCCCATTCAATCTCATATTTCTTTCTTTTATCTGAGCAATCAATTTTTTGAATAAGTTTTTCAACTCTTATCTCGTTTTGTATTATGTTGAGCATTCCCAACCGAAATTGCCGGGCCGTCAAAGGTTGGAAATTTTTTCTTCTCTCAAGTGGTGTTGGCTCCTTCCAGAGTGGAATTGTGTTTCCTTCCGCAACCCAAGTTCTTAGGACGGAAATAATTTGGTGAGTGGCACAATTGCTTTGTTGATTGTAATTAGCACTATCACGTCTTGATATTCCATACGAATATTCTCCGATAGGATCATGTTTTAGTACACGCCCTACAAAATTAACTACCCCCGAAAAGGTCTCAGGCGTTGTTCCAGAAGTAGAATCTGGTTGAATTTTTGTGAGAAAGAATATCTCCATCACGCAACTCGCTCCATCAAACATGTCAGGTAACCGTTAACATGGCCTCCGCTCATCCCCCTGTTTCTCCAAGTACCCGATAGCGCGGCCCCCTTGAGGCTCGTATTGGACCCCACGTATTGTATGCTTGAGCCAGACCTCAAATAGACACCGTACGATCCATTCCGATTGAATGCAGACTGATTAATAACAATTAGCACATGCCCTATGGGAAAATTAGTTGCTCCTGCGCTAGACTGAGTGTCGGTCATTGAGACCTTGTGAAGCCCCCCATCATTCTCCTCCATGACGAAGCAGTTTTGACTGTCATCCCATCCGAACGATCGCCAGGCATTGCTGTTGTCGTCATAGAAAAGATGCCAGCTGTCCCCACCACCGTTCTTGCCTGAATACATGTTGCCATGCACGGACAGATTGGACGTGATCGTGTAGCTGCCAGCCATTGTGTCGGAAGTGTCCGCGCGTACAAACTGGGAGCTGTCGAGACCGTCGAGTGTCCCGGCGTTGTAGCTTGTAGAACCTGAAGGCCCTTGTGGTCCTTGCGGCCCTGTCGCACCGGCTGCCCCAGTTTCGCCCCTTGTGGCCAGCAGACCCCAATCATCCGGCGAAGTGCTGGGATTCTTGCCGATGTTGAGCCTCAAGGAAATGAACGAAGACCCATTATAGGTGACCGTTTCATCGGAAGTGTAGGTTTGCGCCGAAGACCATATGCCTCGGTATACTAGGCCCGGGTCGCCCTGTGCACCTTGCGGACCTTGTGCTCCAGTCGGCCCTTGCGCCCCGGGGTCTCCTTTCGGCCCCTGAACGCCTTCAGGTCCTTGAGCCCCTTGCGGGCCTTCCGGGCCTTGAATTCCCTGTTGCCCCTGCAGGCCGCGTTCACCCCGGGAGGCCAACATGTCCCATTCCGCAACATCTACGTGCGGCTGGACATCGCTGTTTTCGGTTAGGCAAATGAAATAGGAACCGTCGTGAAACACTGTGTCTTTCACAGCATAGGCAATCGAACTGGCCCAGGTGCCACGATGGTTCAAACCGATCGGACCAGCCGGCCCCTGGATCCCTTGCGGGCCCTGCAGTCCCTGCGGACCCCGGCCAAACGGGACACCCGATGACCATGCACCAATGTCGTTGGAAAGCTTGAAATAAACGGTTCCGGTTTCCACGTCGAGAAACGAGAAGTTTGCGGCTTCGGCATTGTAGGCATCACGATCAGCCGTCAGGCCCGATGCATCCGGATCGAAGGACTTGCCGACGGGTCCTTCTGGTCCTTGAGGCCCCTGAGGTCCGATCGGTCCCTGTGAACCGGTTGGGCCCGTCGGGCCTTCGGGCCCTCGGGGCCCCTCGGGGCCCTGGAGACCAGTGGGCCCCCTTGGCCCTTCATAACCGACTGGCCCACGCTCCCCTTGCGGTCCTTGCGGACCTTCCGGGCCTTGCGCTCCAGCCGGGCCGACGGCTCCCTGATCGCCGACAGGCCCCTTCGGACCCGGAGCGCCGGGAAGAGCTGCAATCTCCAGCACCTGCTGCAATGTGGGCAAGTCATTGTTGTCGGCCGCTTCAAGGCCATTCACAACCCGTCGCCCCTCCAGGTCATAGCCGCCGTTCTTGTCCAGAAGCGCCCGAGATGCCACCGATTGCATGTTGATGGCAGAGCGGTCCATGGCTTTCTCCATAACCGCCGGGTCAATTTCGCCGCCTGCAAGACTGTATGGCTGCCGGAAATCGCTTACCAGAATTACGGTGAGTGTCTCCCCCGGCTTCAAGGCTGAAGGTTCGAAGAAGACCGTACCAGTCGCAAAATCCCCGCCGGTGTAGGACCAATTTCCCGGCGCCTGTTGGTATCGCCAGATTTCGGTATTGCCGTCGAGATCCCGATGAATCACTTCTAGGTTATTTTGATCGATGAATTGAAACGGCAAATCGACACGATCTGCCGTACCGTCGCCCTCAATCTGGACGCGGCCTTCTGATAAAGCTGCAATTGTCATGGGTTGCCCTTCAAACTCCTGCCAGACTTTGGCCTGGAGTAGGTGTTTCCCTCAGTTTTAGAGGGCCTGAAGTGAACTAATGTTCACCGTAATCTTGATCAACGCCGTGTTCAGAAGCCGTCGGACAACGGCTTTTGCGCTGATATCCTTTCCAGGAGAAACCGGGTGCCGTGCTGATTTGCCAACAGGTCTTCTGTCGCTCCCGATAGGCGATCGTTCAAAGTTCTGCGCAGGTTGGGATCGTTGACCTTGGCAAGTTTTTCTGCAGCTTCGGCCGGACTGAAACCTATACGATTGGTCAAGAGATCCCACTTTAAAAGGCTGTCCTGCAGGCGAGCTCCGGCAGAGCCCGTTGGGATTGCCCCCGGATCAATCTGTGAAACACCGGAGAGATCTTCGTACGCCGCCTGAAGGACCGTAGCATCCGTCCCTCGCATATCTTTCATCAGACCTTCTGCATAGGTATCCGGAAGCACACGCTTGTCTCGCAGAAGCGCCTTCGCTGCCTGTTTGGCCTCTCCTCCGCGAGCGCGGAGATACCGAAATGCGAGATCAGACAATTCGCGATCTTTGCGCGAATAAGGATTACCAGTCGCTGCTTCGCGGCTCCAACGGACCGCATTCTGGTTCATGCCCGTTTTGGCCGCCTGCTTTTCCCAAATGCGCCGGAGGCGTCTCTTGCTCTCTGGCCCGAGGACCTGATTTTGATCGACCTCGTCTGGGTCAAAACCACCTGCTTCGCTGATGATCCTGCGCACCAGCTCTTCACCTTCCCGGTGTTCGGCGAAGACAATCTCGACCTGAGCCTCTTCGCGAAGACGACTGCGTGTTGGCGGCGGCAAATCCCGTACCAGATTGCGTCTAACCTGCGAAATGTTGTTGACCGTTTCGTCCGCGCTCGGCTCTGCCCCATCCCCCTTGCCGCCCTCCCTCTCTAGGTGGACAAGCCTGCTGTGTGGCTCAAGTGTCCTGATCCAGGTTTCGACAAGACTGTTCTGTCCTGCCTGCCGAATGGACTCCTTTGCAGCGGTGGGCAGGGTTACGGCGTCAACCAAGGTCGTAAACTTCGCGATGGCACCATCGAGTCCATTCGGATTTTCAGTCACTGAAGCCGTCTGCACCTGCAAGAGCTCGTCGAGCCGTCGGCGCAAAAAGCGTTGACCTTCAAGATACTCACTCGTTGCAAACCGAGTGGCATAGTGATCATCCTGCGCGTCGAAGTCTCGAGCAAGCTGTAGCTGCAGACGTTCGGGTTGCGCCAAAGTCGCGTCTTGCCGCACCTGTGCGTAATGCGACGACATGGTGTCGGCATATCCGACGGCTCCCGGTTGCAGGTTTTCCCGTTCTTCCGCTTCTTTTTCTCGAACTCTTGCATCGACGCGTGCCTTCACAACTTCCCGTTCGAGCGCGTCAAATTCCGCCTGACGTTTTAGCAACAGGTCACCGAGTTCTCCTGCCTGTCGGGCAGACCGCTGGATTTGGCGCCCGAAGGCTTCAGTTGCCTGCCCAACAGCTGTATCGGCGACAACGGCTGGTCGGCGCACATTTGGAAGCCCATCAGGGCCTTTGAATTTTCTCAACCTAGCCAATGGAGGTCGCCTTCCTTGAATTCGGTTGCTTGCGCGCATTGTAGATCGCGCTGCCGAGCGAGGTTGCTGCGTTTGAAAGGCCGCCCAAAATTGCGCTGCCGGCACCGATGCGGCCGGCGGCTCTGTGAGAGTGGGCCCGTTCCCGGGCTGTTACGGCTTCAAATGCCAGGTTGCCACGCTCACCTTCAGCTCCATACCGAATGGCTTCGATATGTAACGCTTCTTCCCTGGCGTTATCGTTGAGCACATCCGTCGGCGACCCGGCTTCAAACAGCCCCCGTTCCGCAACGGCTGCGCGATTATTGCCGATGACGCGCTGATATTTTTCAACAGAACGCTTTCGCTCAAAGGAGGCACGTGTCTGGTTCACGTCCTTCTGACGTTCGGCAAATTCAGCACGGCGTTCTTCGGCCCTGGCATTGGCTTCGGCCTGCTGGCGAATTCCTTGAGCTTGAGTAGCTGCTCCAGCCAGCGAGCCGGCAACGGATACCGCAGCAACAATTGCAGGATGGCACATGACTAGGGTTCTCCGTCTTTTCCAAAATTTATGGCCAGGATTGTTGATGGTTTGCCGCCGTTTGCCTCGAGGGTCAGCTGTCCACCGCCTTCCCATCGGGTCTCTGGCACCGGCTGAAGAACGCCCGTGCGCAACGGTGCAGGCGCACCAGCCTGATCGCCGGCGCGATAGTGAATCAGCTGATCAAGGTGCGTGACTTCAGAGCCGACTTTCAGCGTTCCGGTTTCAAGGACGGCAATCGCGCAGGTATCAACCCTCAGCTTGCGGCCCAACGTAGCTCCATCTTGCGCATTGACCGGAAAGGGGAGCGTTTTCGCCGTTGCACGCACATCGAGACCAACCAGGATTTTTTCAGCGGTTTGACCGTTGGGCAGACTAATCTCACCACCATGAACTGTGGCCTGATAGTCTGTTCCATCCGCGTAGAGAACGACCTCCTCCCCCTCCAGGTAGCCGAGGCCGGATAGGGTGTTGACCGGCGGCCCCTGGTACCGGGAGGCGCAATCAAGATGCCAGGCATCTTCTTGAGCACCGCCAAGAAAGGGTTTCTGCATCACTTCGATATACCGCCGGACCTGACCGTTGACCGTCCTTTTGACGATCATCCAGATTTCGTCGGCGCCAGCCGCAGAAAGATCAGCCATACATTCGACTGCACCGCCAAAATCGTGACGGTGCATTCCGTAGACCTGTTGTTCGCGTTCATACGTGAAGCCAATCCCGCGTCCGGAACTGTCCCAGAGCCAAAGGATGCTGTCGGGATACTGCTGATAACTGGCACCGAATATTCCCGCCTTGAACAGGTGAGACTGCACCTCACTTACCGATTGCGAAACGCGTCCGTCGGCGGAAAAGTCATAGGCGATCTCGCGCATATCCGTGCCATAAGAGCCAAAATAGAGCAGCACCGATCCAATCTTGATGGGACTGATACCGTTGGCTCCGAAGTTGGTTTCCGGTCGCTGGTCAACATTCTCCGGGCCATAGGGGTCCTGGTCTGTTGCTTTGCCGAGTGCTCGCACGGCGCGTGTCGTGCCAACGATGAGGTCATTGTCATCTACAAGCCACTGAATGCGGTTTACCTGACCAGACAAAATGGCCGCGGTAACTGCGTCAGATGCCTGCAGCACATGAGACACCGAGAAATTGGTGTAATCCTCTGTCTGGCTCTCCCAGACTTTCTGCGGTTCTTCACGCGTACCGGCAAAAGCAAGACGGCTTTTGTGCCAGCCCACCGTTTCCGGCCAGCCAGTTGTCCCGGACCAGGCCCCCAACCGCCAGGAAGTTTGCGCCTTATCATCAAGCAGGGCTTGGCCGAAAAGCTGGACCTTGACCTTTTTCGTTGAGATTCGGCTCGAGATCTTGAACCAGCGCCAGAATCCGTCAGATCCACGAAACCGAATATGACGCCCCACATCTGTCGCCTTGAAACCATCCCCCCCATTGATGCCAGCCGTGTTGGAGGCTGTCAGATCAAACGGCGTCTGGTCTTGACCTGCCTGATGAAAGACAAGTTGCCCGATGGCGGCGTTGTCGCCATTGGGCCCGCCACCCTGACGAAAGCTCAGGCGGTACCGGGTGAACCCTGTTTCGTTGTGAAACGCATATTGCCGCCATTCATTCGAGGCCCAGGTGTCTTGCCCGTCTTGAGTGTCCAGGATCGTCCAGTTGGTTCCGTCGTTGGACGCCTCTATGTTCCATTGCCAGGGCATGTCGTCGTTCTGGCTGTTGTCATTGGGTGCCTGAAGCATGTAGGCGTCAATAACCACGGCAGAAGTAAAGTGGTATTGCAGCCAGCCGCTCGCACCACTGGACAGCACAACCTTTCCCTCCGAGCGGTCGAACACCTGCCAGGCGGCGCTGCTGTTGTGGGACGCGCTTGCACTCCCGTTCTGCGCCGAACTTGACGTCATTTTCGGTACCGGGTTGCCAAGGTCGGAAGGTTTGAGATTTGTAGGTGCTATATTCACATCCAGGTATGGACCGTCCTGGAAATCCATAGGCTCGATGACCCAGGAGGTTTCCGCACGCCGCTTCAATGCCTGGGGTGCGATCTCCCCTCCGGTGATAAACAAGGTGTCGGTAGACTGGACGAACTTCAGTTTGGAAAGATCCGAAACGCTATAGGGCGTTGGGACTTCGACACCTTGGATCCTGCCGCTGCTGGTAAAGACGCGAAAATAGCCTTCACCGAATTCCAGCATGTAGGATTGGCCGTTGCCGAATTCGAAGGGGATCAGCCAGCCGCCTTGAAGACTGTTCTTCAGTTCCGCGACGAAGCGGGTTCCCCCGCGCCGGCGCAAACCACCCCGCTTCAGCGTGATGAAGTTTTCGCACTGCGCTAGGGCTGAGCGAAACAATTCAAGATCGGAGCGATAATGCAGTTCCGGATCCAGTTCCCCGCGGCTGAAGGTGGCCTGTAGGTGATAACTCATCGGTCAGTAATAAGGTCCAGATCGATCATCGGAAGAGGTAAGCCTTGACGGGCATCGGCAAGGCCTGCTTGTTCAAAAGCGTCGCGCGCCGCCTCTCGCAGACTTTCTGCACGACTGTTTTTTCCGGTTATGACGTGCGCACAGCCTGCCGCCAGAAACAATGCCAGGCCTTGCACGAAGAGCGGCGAGAAATCTGTCTCTCTTTCCACTCTTCGTACATATCGCAACGGAAAGGGAGGACCCTGATTGCTCAGGATTCTTTGGCCAATGACCTCGAAGGGGATCAGTTTTCCGCCCGGCTCACCCCGCTCGCTTTGCAAGGGCAGCCGCAGGCAATCGGCCGGCTTTCTGTATTGAAACGCCCATCGAAATGGCGGACGCTCCGTCTCCGCGGACAACCAGACAAGCGCATTGGCAAAGTCCCAGTCATGCATGGCGAGATAGGCATCCCGATGGGCAGCATAGTGGTTCTTGAACCATCTTGACGCCACTGACGAATAGTCGAAATCCCGAATGGGTGCCTCTTTGAGATGAGCCAGCGCCAGATTGGCCATCTCAACGGCTGTGTTGACGGTACCGGACATCGATCCTCTCAAGATATGGGGAAACTTCAGGCGGCGGGCGGAAGGTCTGGTTCCCCCTCATAGGCTTGCAGCGCCGCTACGGCCTCGGCCTTGTTGGACGCGCGCACACCGGCATAGTCGAACGCCATCGCCTGTTGCGTCTTCCAGTGTTCGCAGCGCCATCCCCTGGGCAGTTCTCGTGTCCCGGTCGTCGGGGACGCTGCCGCTGATGATTTTGCAGCCGCTTTCTGCTTCCTGTTCCAGTCAGCAGCTATGGCATCGGACAAGTGGATCACCTTGCTGTCGGTTTCCACGTTCTGATGACCGAAGCGTGCCCAGAAATCTCGATTGTGATCGGCCTGCAGGCGTTTCAGATGACGCACCCTGCGTTCGCAAATTTCGCTCATGAAGATCTCCTTGAATCAAAAAAGGCAGCCGAAGCTGCCTTGAAGCCTGCTGGTTTATCGCGCGCCGCTGGCGGGTCAGATGTTCACCTTGAGACAGGCGAACTTGACGTTCTTGCGATTGTATTTCCGGTCCCAATTGGCTGCGTTTCGCAACTCGCCCAGTGTCGCGCCCTGGGATTTGGCCAGCGAGGTTCCAGTGAAGTCCATGCCGGCCGGATGGATCATTTCAAAGCGGCGTGTGGTCAGGTAGTCCGCACCACCGCCATCACCAATATCCGGATCACGGGTGATTTCCGTCCCCTCATTGCCGTAGATTGTCGTCCGGTTCGGCACTTCATCGATATGCATGAAGGCCCCTGGAGCAAACAGAAAGCAGGAATACTCGTCTGCGCTGGCGCCCGCCGTGACCGGCATCATTTCCGAATGCACGACCATCATGCCGGCGTAATACGGCACCTCGAACGGCGCCTCGGAAGGTTTCTTGAATTCAATCTTCTCGTCGTCAAGCAACGTGCCATAGACAAAGCTGTGCATGGCGATCACGCGCAGGTCGTCCAGGTTCTCCCCCATGGTCAGACGCGCCCTGTTGATTGCCTGGTAGCTGATCCGGTTGGCCGCAGTCGGCGAACCGACATCGGAATAGATCGAGTAGACCATGTCGCCGCCATCGTTGGCGACGTTGTCCGCAAGAACACCTTCGGCCGTGGCAATGATGCGTTCTTCCTTGCGGCGTCCCCAATAGGCGCCCACACGTTCTGCAACGCGGTTCATCGCGCTGTCGCCCCGGCCGGTGGCCGCATAACTGGTGACCGTCTTGGCACCGTATTTTTTTGCCAACCGGTGTTTATAAGCCTTCATGTCACTGGCGCTGATCTTCGATACAGAGATCTTGTTGTCGCTGTCGTCCATGATTGTTGGCTCGGCGTCATCAAGGTCTTCCCAATAGGGCACCTCGATCTGATTGCCACCAGCCTTGAACCGCTTGGCAATGTCCGGCGCTGGCGCGGCGAGAATGCCTGACTTTTCAAGAAGGACGAGTTTTGCTGGTTTGTTTTCCGCCATATAAGGCGTGAAAACGCGTGGTACGACAATATCTGAAATTGCAGAAGTCATTGAGTTTCCTTGCTTGACTAAAAATGGGTTCGAAGCCGAATTGAAATAAGTCCGCGACGGCAACACCTTCGAAGCGTGCCGGCGAATTGCTCCCAACGGCCTGCGGATACATCCGGTTGGCCGGTTCGAAACATGCTGATGGGGTTTGGTGAAAGAACGCTCGCTCTAGAGCCGGAACAACGATGGATTTCGACCGGCAGCTTCAATCAGTCGCCTGGCCAGAACCGGGTCGGTATCCAAAAGCTCCGCTTGTCTGCGCAGGTCTTGACCGTCCAGGTGAAAGGGGTTTTTTGCGATCGATTGCCCGTTCCAGGGTTCGATAGGACCATTCAAGTGAACTGGCTCGGACTTTATTTTCCGAAGCAGATGGTCCTGCGTCGGACGTTCCGGAGCTCTGCGCGGCGCCGACTTGTCGATCTGCTGCCGGGCATGTGTCTGATTTTCGCCTGGGCCGGAGCTTTGAGGAACGGCATTCCCTGCAAACGGATGCCCTTTCCTGCGGAAAGCGCCGTTTTGGCTCAGGTCGCCGCCGGTCTTGAGATGATTGGCGATTTCCTGCCTCGATTTGCCGTTGTGCAAGGCCGAATACACCCCTTCAGCAATCGGATCGCCAGTCGAAATCTCAAGTTCCTTGAAGGGGAACAGATCGAATTCCATGTCCGGATCGAGTTTCACACGCCCGGATTCATAGATCTGCGATCCCATTCGGATATTCGGTGGGTTACGCGGATTGTTCCACCAGTCGCCGGACGTGTCGAGGTTTTCACCCTTCGCAAACTTCTTCCAGGCGTTGTAGAAGCCTCCACCCATGACAGAGATCTCTTCATCCACACCGGCCGCACGCATGGACAGCCCGAAGTGAAACGAAGCAATATCCCTGAAGTCCTCGACAAATTCGTGGCCGCTGTTTCCAACCTTGCCGTTATAGCTTCGCTGCAGGTCCTGTTGTCCTCCGGCCCTGAAGATTTCAATAATCTTTTCGTATTTGTCTGAACTGGTCAGCCGGTACTGACGCAAACGCCGTCCAACTGAGATAGCATCCGCAACAGAATAACTTGCAGGCGCAATGTATGGAGCGTTTGTTCGTGGATTGATGATAAAATTCCCGGAAGAATCCGTCAGGTGTTTTGCAGGAACTTGCCTCCCTTTTCCATCCTTGACGTAAAATATGTTTTTGGACATCTGACTTCCATCTTAAAAAAGCACATTGTTTCAACACCAGCCTCTGACCACAACAAAATCCGGGTGCACTCTGCTTACGTCCAAAGAACACCTTTCGGAGAGATGGTCAAAACCTTCCTTCTTCAGAAGTAAGTTAATGTCGGAGAGCTCTCCGGAACTGCTTCTTACAAGTAATGTTTCATAATTATACTGATAGAAAGGTGGCTCTCCCCACCTCATCACATCCGAATTGATCGTTCCCGCCGCAACAAGGTTTCGAACTCGCAAATAATCTATGACTTCAATTTCAAAATCGATCAGCCAGGCAGAGAGAAATGCCGCCAGAACAATGGCGGCCAGAATGAGTTTTCTCTTGATCAGTAAAACGACCACCAAAATCAGTAGAAAAAGAAAAAAAACCGCATAGGGAAATATTATCAGAACACTGAAATAGTCATAATGAACCATGTAATCAAAAATGGATTGCGATAAAAAGACACCCAGAAAGATGAATAGGTAAACAGAAATCCGAGTTATTCTCACAGAACTGTTGGTGGCTGTGTCCGACGTCATCACGCTATTCCCCTTGTGCCCCCTGTGACTAACAGCAATCTGAAAAGCATGGCAATCTAGACATGTTTCTATTTTGTTCTCAAGTTTTTTTAAATCAAGAATTGCAATTGCGACGTAGAAGGAACCCGGGTCTCCGGGCGCCCCTTGCAAGGCTGTGGGAATCCAGCGAAGCTAGGCGTTAACGTGTCACCACAGCCTGATTTTCGAAAATTACCAGGCATTGAGGGTTTCAGACTGACCCCTCCTACAGTCCGAACAATCTAGGGTTCCGTCCCGCCGCAAAGATCAATTGTTCTGCCAGAGCAGGTGCGCTTTCAATGAGGGCGGCTTGCAGTCTGAGGTCGGGTTGTTTCAGGTCGAAGGGATTGTGGTCGCGTGTTTGGTTTGAAAGCTTGGCCGCCTCAAGTCGTTCTTTGGTCTGCGACTGCTCCTGACGATTTCCTCGCCCCGACTGGCCCGACTGAACGGCGCTTTCACTTGCGGAGAAGATCGCCGGCAATACCGCGTTCGCTCCCGGTAAAAGGGGTAAGTGCGATAGCGGATATCTGGAAGCGCCCCGCCGGGGTTTTGGTTGCGGCACCGGGCCGTCTGGACTTGACCCCGAAGACCCCGGTTTTTCCCTTGGTACGGGTGTCGCGTCGGTGTTCAACGAACCAACACTATGCGTATCAAATATGCTTGGCGAAGTTGATATTCTTTTGTCACCCGCAAGCAGGTTTTGAAGGTCTGCATCGGCCTCGGTGCGTCTGACAAATTGCTCCAGCACCTCAGACGGTGGTGAATAGGCGTCCCCGATCCGGCGTTCCACAAAGGCCAGTTTTTGTCCGTACTGGCTGTCGGTTGCATATCCGCCGCGCTTGCCGTAGCGCAGTCCCTCCACCGCCGCTTCAAAACTTTTTGCAGACATCGCCTCAGGCCAGCGTGCAGAGACCGTCTTTACCCAGTCTTTCAGACTTTCTTCCAAACTGTTGTACTTGCGGAACCTGTCACGGATGTTGACACGATTTCCATTTTCCTCCTCCCAGGTCTGAAATTCTTGAACCTTTCCTGTCCAGGAGCGTCCCGCTTTGATACCGAAATAGTTGTGCCCCTTGACAGATCTTCCGTAGCCGGTTTCTACTGAGGATTGTGCTGCGGCTAAACGCGCTTGCGGATCCGCCAACCCGATATTCCTTGCCGCAATATAGATGCGGCGAGAAAAGTCATTAACTTTGGACCCCATGAAAAAAGTTTTCCTTTTGGCTTTTATGCTAGCAAATCCTGCGGCTGCACAGGAGAAATACTGTCCGGAACCCGAGCTTCCGTATACATTTACAATGTTCGAAGATGTCTTGCTGATTAACCGGGCGTATCACCGGGCCTTCTGTCAGCAGGTTGATGGAACCAAGTACGAGTGTTTGGAAAAGTGGCCTGGAGACACGAACCCAAGCGTCTACACGGTCCGCGCTGAACGGCTGGAGACTGGCGATCTTTCGTTTTCCCCGCCCCTCTCAGGGGAAAATGAAGACCCCATGGTTGTGCCGAAGTGCGAGTAGGAAGCGGATCGGTAAAATGCGCCCGCCCTCCTGCGGTGGCGACTTGTTATCTCTCGTTCGATTAGTCGACGCGACTTCCCTGCCTTCGCTCCCGTCAGAGATCAGTGGTGCAGAGCGAGACCTCGCCTTGTCAGCAGCTGGACACTGATTTTACAGCCTGAACAGACCGGGGTCTCGTCCGGCTGACACGATCAGCCGCCGGGCTTGCGCGGGATTGCGCTCCAGCAGATCCGACTGCCTCTTGAGGTCAGGATTTGCGGCATCGAATGGGTTGCCGTCTCCTCCGGTCTCGGTGAACCCGTCAAGGCTGTCTTCCGCAAAAGCCCGGTCGTGAATGAATGCCAGCAGTTTGACCGCAGTTGGATCGGATACCTGCTGCTGGCCGTTTTCATCCGCTTGCGTCAGAGCGCCCTTTCCGACAAACCAGTCGGACAGATCAACCCCCGCAGACTTGAGCCCGGTCAAAGCCCTGTCCGCCCTGGCAACCAGGTTCTGGTATCCGTCACTTCCTGCCTCGCCATATTCCCGGACAAGCGACTCATGGGCCCGATGAATGGCCTCGGCCTGGGCAGCAGTCTCCGCGCTTGCCGCATCTTGTTGTTCGGCATGGTGATCCGACATCTTGTTGAGCCAGCGATCATGCAGTTTTTGTGCGGCAGAGGGCGGAAGGCCAGCCTCTTTGAACCAGCCGCCGACCTCTTCGGCGAAGGCTTGGTCATAGGGGAAAGTCTCCGGAAGCGTCTCCGGCAGCTTAAATTGATAGCCGTCTTTCGGTGTCCAGCGCGAAGCTAGTTCCCCGAAAAATGTTTCGATTTCGTCTGGGCTTGCCGCCTCACCCGGCAAAGTAACGAAACGCTCTTGTTGCCCGTCGTGGCCATGAAGACGCTCAGACATGTCCGCCGGGTTCCCTAAGCTGTTTTCGCCGGCCGCTGGGTGGTGGTTTTCGACAAAAACTCCTGGAGGGGTCTCTGTACCAGAGCTGGAATAGGCTGCGTCGTCACGCTGGTTGCCTGCCAAGTCATTCATCCTCAAAAGTCCTCATCGGTTTCATAGTCTGGCATCGTCTCCAGCCGCGCAGCCTGTTGGAGCGCGGCATGTTCTTCCGGTGAGATCCGGATCATGGCAAGGATACGGGCATAAAGCGCTTTCCGCCCGTCCAGATAACCGCTGGCACGGACACTTAGGTCCGCGGGGGGCGCCTGATAAATCCCACACTCGGCAGCAAGATCTGCCAGGACGAGCTCGCCCTCGGCACATAAAAAAACGGACCTGTAGGCCCGTTCGATAGCAGCAGGTCTGTCCTTGCGCCGGACAGCCACACGTTTAAGGCTACGCCACATCGGTTTTGCCTTCTCCCTGTTGTAGGGTTTGCAGGATCGGTGCACCGTCCTTGGCTATACGCGCCATGCTCTCCCCTGCCGCAAGCTGTTGTTGTTGCGTTGCTGTCTCCTCGCGTTCCTCTCGTAAGGCATCTACCTCATCGGGCCTGCGTTTCAGCTTTGCTGGCAACCCCAGCGCGCGGCGCGTCAGATCGTATTCCTCGTCGCGATCATGCAGATCAAGTATCGACGGGTCCGCAGCGGCGGCCACCGCAAGATACTCCTGGAACCCCATGATCGCTTCGAAATGACCAGCCTCGCGCATCTGATCGATCGGGGCAGTCGACGTCAGCGTGACATCGCCCGCCAGCACCGTGTCGGGAGGCTCGAGCGGAGAGCCTTCGGAGAAAGCGCCGCGACGACCCAATATGCCAATCTCCCGCTCGAACAGGTTTTCGTTGCCGGCCAGAATATTGGTCGAGAAGGGGCCGATCATGTCGGCCATCTCCTTGCGGCGAATATTGACTTCCGTAGCCGTGCGGCCGTTGCCTTCCAGCAGCGTCTGCCAGAGATCCCCATAAAGACCGACCCGCAGTTTTTCGCGGATGTTCTCGATCTGGCTGTCCGCGGCACCCGGATTGACCGTCTCGATCATTGGGCGAAACAGCGGCCGGCCCTGTTCGTCGATCAGCCCCGGATTGGTCCGTCCGGGATTCAGGTCGAGCTGACGTTCTTCCCGATGGGTGGCAATTGGC
Source organism: Roseibium sp. (assembly GCF_965233565.1). GTDB lineage: Bacteria > Pseudomonadota > Alphaproteobacteria > Rhizobiales > Stappiaceae > Roseibium. Next base: position 1,397,383 of record NZ_OZ247494.1, read on the forward strand.
GGGCGAACCGCCTGTGAACTGGCAATCAGACTGTCGCGCGCCAGGCTTTGCAGGCTCTTGATATCGCTCATCAGTTTGGCCTGAGGTGGCGATCCGTAGGGCGACAGTCCATCCCGGTCCCAACGGCTGATCACCAGCGGGTATTCGAAAAAACCAGCCTTCCGACAGATATGACCGCTCTGCTCCTCGAAATGGATGCTTTCGTAGCGCGACTTTCTGATGTCTGCTGCATCGGAGTGGCCACCCTCTCGCAGAAAACAGGCATGAACGAAGACGTGTTCTCGCGTTTTGCGTTTCGGATCCTCGGCGTCCTCTTTCACGCGCTCGGAGACCTTGCCGCCATATTCCTTCACAGCCTGCCAGGCCGCCAAGGTCCGCACACGGAAGAAACCGCAGTCATTTCCCTGCGCATCAACGATCAGATATATTTCATAAAGCGGGACATAGCGGTAATGGATCGGTGTCCGGATGTCGGCAAGACTGTTCTCGTTCTCGACCGGATAAAGCACTCCCGTCCCAAGTTTGACCGTCGACAGAATGCGGGAGCGGTTGGCGAGTGCGAAGCCGGACCGGCCGGAATAGCGCACCCGGAACAGATGATCCCGGACCAGTTCGAAAAACTCCTCATCGTCCTGGGTGGGCGGTGGCGCGAACGGATCACCAAAGCCGATGCCGTGCCAGGAAAACCCCTCGGGCATCGTCAGCGAACCAACGCCGGATGCCAGACGGTCAAGCAGCCAGACCGCTGTTGGATCGAACAGTTTCCGCGAGCGGTTTCGAGCAGCAGAATGCCGGAAGACACTCATCCCGTCCGACGAAGTCACTCCTCCCGCCCGATTGAACCCACGCTCCATATCGGGAGCGGTGTAGGTGACATAGTCCTGCCAGTCATCTTCCACCCACTGGCGTTCCGCACGTGCAGACTGCAACTCGGATTTCAGGTCTTCGATGATCCCCATCAGGCACGCCCGAGAAGAGTGACACCCGGACGCGAGGCGCTGCCGAAATCGGGAACGCCGAGCGGGCTCGTCAGGTTGGTTGCACGCGAACTATAGGCCGCAGCCCGCCGACGCCGGCCGTTTTCCTGAAGGTTCCTGGCCTGGCGCTGTGGATCGGGCTGCCGCGGCGGCGGCGGTGTCGGTTCAGGTTTCGGCTGCTTCGCGCCGCCGCCTCCAAAGAGACACATGAGGTGCTCCTTTCAGATGAGTTGGATTTAGGGATTGGTCTCCAAAGCGCTCCCGCAAAAAGTCTCGACGGGTCAAACAATGGTGATGCGTCACCACGTGAGACGAGAACGGTCAACGATTTTGCAGAATGGATCGACATGGAAGGCTGAAGGCGGGTCCAATGTCCCGATCGTTCAGCCACACTTTTCCAAGGTAACTTTGTAAGCCCTGTTTTAGAGCTGTTTTGACGACCCGTCCAGCTTGTGAACGGGTCTCAAACATCTGTTTAGACGTGACTTTTCGGAAAAACTAGCTCAATCAACAGGCTCCGCCATTTCAGCCTTGCGCGTTGTACGCCAGATTTTTTTCAAGCAGTCTGTCCGGCGGGCGCGCATAATCGTCGAAGCACATTTTCACGGTCGTTACTGTCTCACTGCGCTTCGTTTTCCAACTCGAATCCTTCGTCGATCCAACCGGTAATCCCCCCGGCCATGATCTTCACGGGACGTTCAAGTTCTGCGAGCCGCAATGCGCCGCGCGCCGCACCATTGCAATGAGGCCCAGCACAATAGGTCACAAACAGGGTGTCTTCCGGCCAATGGGCCAGCTTGGACCGTATGATCTTGCCATGCGGCAGGTTGATGGCCCCCGGGATGTGTCCCTTGGCAAAAAGAGCGGGACTGCGAACATCCAGGAGCACAAATCCGGGATCACTTCTCAAGGCATCGTGGACGTCCCAGCAATCTGTCTCGAATGCAAACTCCGCGGCAAAATGTTCCGCGGCCAGGGCACTCGAAGCTGCGGGTATCTTGGTAACATTGTTGGTCATGAGGTCTCCTTTCCAGAAGGTTCTGTCCTGGAGCACTGATCTTGGCAATTGGCACGAAAGACGATATACGTAAAAATCATGCCAAACATCACAACTTCCGCTCAACTGCCTCCCACGACAGCCCCAACCGGACCGCTCGTGGTCGCTCTTGTCTATGACGGCTTGTGCACTTTCGAGTTTGGCCTCACGGCGGAAATCTTCGGCTTACCACGGCCGGAATTCGGTGAGGACTGGTACCGCTTCGCCAGCTGCGCGATCGAGGATGGCCCTTTACGGGCAGCTGGTGGACTAAGCATTTCTGCAGATCAGGGCATTGACGCCCTTGACCATGCCGACGTCATTGTCGTTCCGGGTTGGAAGCGTGCTGACGCGAAAGTCCCTGAAAATCTCAGGGACAGGCTGGTTAGCGCTCACCGGCGCGGCGCCCGGCTCGTATCGATCTGTTCCGGCGCGTTTGTTCTGGCCGCGACGGGCCTGCTCGATGGCAAGACAGCCACCACCCACTGGCGTTATGCAGAACAGCTTCGCGCCCGTTTTCCCTCCATTTCGGTGGACGAAGCATCGCTTTACCGGCTTGAAAACCGCGTCTGTACATCAGCCGGCAGTGCGGCGGGCATCGATCTGATGCTCGAAATCATCAGACGTGACTATGGACCGGAAAAGGCCAACAGTGTTGCAAGGCGCCTCGTAGTGCCCGCTCAGCGACAAGGGGGGCAAGCCCAGTTCCTGGAACGTCCGGTTTCCTGCAGGCCAGAGAGTGCGATCGCCCCGCTCCTGGAAGATGTGCGCCGCCGGCTTGCGAAGAACTGGACAATCGAAGGCATGGCGGCGAGCTGTCACATGAGCGCGCGCACCTTTCAGCGGCGTTTCATTGATGCTGTCGGCCTGACGCCGGGCGATTGGCTGACCGGAGAGCGCATCGAAGCGGCCAAGGAAATCCTCATCACAGGGCGCCAGGACATGGAAACGGTGGCGGCAATGGTCGGCTTTGGAAGCGCCCACACGCTGCGCCATCATTTTCGAAAACGCCTTGGATTGAGCCCGACAGACTACCGGCACACGTTTCGCTCAGATGTTGCCTGAGCGCCGGCAATCCGGCTCTTGCTGCCAATCCACGTAAAATGCTGCGATAAACACCGGCCACGAATGTGACCTTAAACAATCCAGTGCTTCCCTGACATAGAGTTAATTGCTAGAATAAATCACACACACCACAGCACAAATAAAAGAGTGAAATGTCGAGACTGGCGAGGGACAGTTATGGCGACAGACAAATTTCACATTTTTCTTATTCGGCCAACCAAATATGACGATGACGGCTATCCGATTCATTGGCACAAGACCACAATCCCAGCCAATTCGCTTTCCTGCCTTGTTGGAATTTCATTAGATTGCAAGAAACGGCAAGTCCTTGGCCCCGATGTGGAAATTTCAATCCACGCCATCGATGAAGGCAACACCCGCATACGCCCGCAACAGATCATCAAAGAGATCCGGCACGACGGGGCTCGTGGCCTGATCTGCTTCGCCGGCGTCCAGAGCAATCAATTCCCCCGCGCCATCGACCTCGCCCAGCAATTTCTGGCGGCAGGCCTGCCCGTCTCTGTCGGCGGGTTTCATGTGACCGGCTGCATGGCCATGCTTGAGAAAATGCCAAAGGACATGCGCGACGCATTGGACATGGGCATTTCCTTCTTTCTCGGCGAGGTCGAAGGCAGGCGCTTCGACGCGGTCCTGAAAGATGCCTATGCCGGTGCCCTGAAACAGGTCTACGACCACACCAAGGACCTGCCCTCACTGCCTGGTCAACCGGTGCCTGTCGTTGAAAAGGCACAAGTGGAACAGTCGACACTGGGGTACGGCAGTTTCGATCTCGGTCGCGGGTGTCCGTTTGAATGTAGTTTTTGCTGCATCATCAATGTTCAAGGCAGAGGCAGTCGATTTCGTTCCACCGGGGACCTTGAGAAGATCATCAGGGATCACGCCAGGATCGGTGTCACCAAGTTCTTCGTCACGGACGACAATTTCGCACGCAACCGGAACTGGGAAGCCTTTCTCGATACGCTGATCCGGCTTCGCGAGGAAGACGGGCTCAGATTCACCCTGATCATTCAGGTCGATACCCTGTGCCACAAGATCCCGAATTTCATAGACAAATGCGTTAGAGCCGGTGTCGATCAGGTGTTTATCGGGCTGGAAAACATCAATCCGGACAACCTGGCCGGCTCCAAGAAAAGACAGAACAAGATCACCGACTACCGTGAGATGTTCCTCGCCTGGAAGCAACACCCCGTGGTCCTGACTGCCGGTTACATCATCGGGTTTCCCAACGACACCCGAGAATCCGTCCTTCACGATATCGATGTCCTCAAGCGCGAGCTTGCTGTCGACATACTCTCACTGTCGATCCTCACGCCGCTGCCAGGCTCCGAAGACCACAAGAACGCCGTGGCCGCAGGCACCTGGATCCATCCGGATCTCAATCGCTACGATTTGACCCATAGTGTGATCCGGCATCCGAACTTGCCCGGCGACGAGCTCGACAAGCTCTACATCGAAGCCTGGGCAACCTTCTATTCCCCGGACCATTGCCGCACCATCCTGCGCCGTGCGGCTGCGCTTGGAAGCAACAAGAAAATTGCGACCATGAACCGGCTGCTGGTCTATGGAACCGGATCACGGCTCCACAATGTCTTTTCGCTCGACGGCGGATTCTTGCGATTGAAATACCGTCGTGACCGCCGCCCGGGTTTGCCGGTCGAAAGCCCTCTGATCTTCTATCCCAAACATGCCTTTGAAACGGTGCGCAACATTTTGCTGCTGATGCTCACACGCTGGCGTTACCTGCGCTTCATCAAGGCACTCTGGAGCGACCCCGGGCGCTTTGACTACGTGGATGCGGCCATTGCACCGGTTGGCGCGGGCGATTTCGAGAGGCTGAAACTCTACACCGCAACAAGAGGCGGACAAGAAGCTGTTGCCAATCATCGCAAGATGGAAGCCATCAAGAAAAAGGCTCGGTCAAAAGCACTTGCCGGCACCTTAAAAACGAAAATGGGTGTCACATATCCTGGCCCGCATTCATAACCGGCTCATTCGACGGAATTTCATCCGTGTCAGATGTCGGTGCAAAGGCCCCGCGCACATTCGCTTGGAAGCTGTTTGTCACCAGGATCTGTTCACCGATCTCATCGGTATAGGTCAGGGTCATGCGTGGGCCAAACCCTTCGTCATCGGTTCCACCCTTTTTCCAGTCGCTTCCCGTGTGCGCGTTTGGCATCAATGACCATCGCCTTGCCGTGATGCCAAGTGTTGCCAGAAGTCCCTCCACTTCCTTGCGGATGTAGTCACGGTTTGTCCCGCTCGTTGCCGGGTAGACCTTTTCCACCGGGTGTTTGAACACGACACCCTTTGCCTCGGATGCAAATTCCGTCAGGCCCCATGTGTTGGAAAACCGCGCGAGCGCCAACGCTTCTGCCGCTTCTTCGTCACCGCCCATATCGAGAAAACTCTGCTTCCAGAGTTTGGCATGTTCCTCCAGTGCTTCGGCTTCCTCTTCGGCGGTCATGCCAAGTTGACGATACCGGTCGAAGGATGTTTCGCGGGCCGGAACAGGGACCGGAGGCCTTCCTGGTACCGAATGAATTGCGTGACCGCCTGGCTGGGCGGTTTCCTTGTCCAGGGCCAGATCGGCCAGTGCCACGTCCTGAGCTGATGCGTCGAGGTAAAGCCGCGCTCCTTCGCTCCCAAGTGGCACCTGTCTGTCGGGCTCACCTGCCTCGCCCCCTGGCGTCGCTGGTCCATCCAGGTAGATGAAGTAGCCGCCATATTTGCGTGCGAAATCCTTTTTCCAGGGCATGCCCAGTGACCTCGCCGTCGCAAGTTCGCCAAGGATGGAGGACGCCAGTGTAGGATCGCTCCGGTGAAGCCGGCGAATGTTGTCCTCCGTTGCGCGCCAATCGACATCACCAAAGTCTTCGGCGATGTGTTCCGGAAAGATGCTGTCTCCAAACAACTCGTCCCAGAGACCTTCGCCATCGTTCGACGGATCCGAACCGTCGGGAGTTCCCTGCCATACCTCGTTCAGAAATTCGAGGGACCGGTTGGTCCTGTTGTCAAGGTCATGGATCTGCCCCTTGTGTTTCTGGACAAACCTGTCTTCAAGGCGCTGATAAACGGCGGCATAGCCAGCCGCATGTTGGCCTGCTGCATCGTCAAAATGCGTAGACAGAAACTCTGAAACCGGCGCCTCGAAGGCCCTCCTGTTTTCAAATCCGGCCGCGGGACGGCGCCGCTCCGAAGGTGGCAGGCCCTCCTTTGTAATATTGATGTCGACAGAAGCCAGTGCGGCGGACACGAGCCCGTTGCTGTTGACGATCCAGTCTGAGTTGACGTCGCCGACCGCCGCAAGCGTGTCGTAATCCACTTCCGACTGCTCAACCAACTGGGCGAAGAAGGCCATCTTGAGATATTTTTCTTCAAGATCCTCTCCGCTTTCCAGAACGACGGTGTCTTCCAGGGAGCGCTCGGCAGGCGGAACCCAGTCCCGGGACCGTTCCGAATAGGGGCCGATTTCCACGTCGATGTTCCCGACGACAGACAGCGGCCCCGGTCCGCCCCGAATGACAAATTCTTTTCCTTCGTTATTCGTATAGATGATGTAGAGATGCCCGAAATCCTTCGAAGCGGCATCCGTCACACGAAGCTCGATAGTTTCCATTTCAGTCTCCGAAACTGGCATCAGACAGGCTTTCGGCAAGCGGTTTGCCGTACAGTAATTGCCACCGTTGCTTCAGGAGCAGGCTCCGAAGGCCTGCGCGAAAGTTCGATGCGCTGCATCATTCACACGACACCTTGGCCGGAACATCTTGCAATGCCGTCCTGCCCACTCTTGAGAGCAGTTGAACGGCCGGAGCATCTTGCTCCGACCAGGCTGTTAGCTGAGAAATTCTGCAGGACTACATCTGGCGGCTTTGCGAGTCGGTGTCTTGTCGATTTGACCTCGCCCCCCTAGCCCGCAGGAAGCAAGTCGCCACCAGTGCGCAGGATGGTCTCGGCCCGATGACCGGGCACTTCAAAAAGCGCGTGATTGCAACCGGTATCAAGCCAGCGATAAGGCGGAAAGGGCGGCGGCTTGAAACACGCAGTAAAGCAGCAGCACAGAGAGTATGCGTCTTGTCCATGTCACTCTTGCGGCCCGTCGTGGAAAGCACCGGATCAACTGGATAACACTGAGTGCAATGTCGGCAATAAAAACCGCGAATACGTAATTCCGATAATCGTTAAAGAAGAGAGGAAGTAGGTCACGATCGAAAAAGATGCAGAGATACAAATAGAGAAAAAATGCAGTACTCAACACAACAACGCTGTCGGAGAGGCGGCCTATCTTGGAAGTGTCAGGCCCCAGCACTAGGCGGACATTGAGATATATTCTGAAAAGAAGTGACAAGGGCCAGAACGCCAGGAACCCAAAATACGCAACAAGCTGCAGATACTCGAGCCATTCCATCGCTTGCACCGTTCAAATACTTGTTGCAGCTCAGTTTCAGCGCCTCGCCGTCCTAGCGCTGCTAGCAGAGGGCCAACGCCTCTGGCTGCTCAGATAGAGCCATCATATGTTCTCTAATTGTTCCATTGCAATAAATCACAGTATCAAACGCATTGCACCCAAAAATTGTCCCGTTCCCCATCACGCGCACCGTCGCTCCCGGTCCAGGCATAGATCAGGAAGTCCTCACCGCCGCGGCCGTAGGACTTGAGTCGGCCTTCCCGTTCCGCCCCGAGCGCCTCGATCCAGCGATGGGCAATATCGTGCCCACGCATCGTGATCACCTGAAGTCGCCGGCAATCACGTTCGATCTGTGGGCGCAACGACAGGATATGCCGCGTGATCACCGGCACACAGCGCTTGAATCGCTCTGTACCAAAAGCCCAGGCCTGCCAGTGCTGCGGATCGAAAGCCGACGCCTGGCTGAAGCCGAAGGCTGCCGCCGGCTGGCCGTCATACCAGACTGACCAGACCATGCCCGGCACTGCCGTTTCGATCGCGCAGACACCCAGGGCGCGCGTGTCCCAGACCGCCCAGAGACACGAGATTTCCTCATAATCCTGCTGACGCATGTTCGCTGCAATGTAGCTGACATCCCGCAGACACAGGTCCTTTATCAGAAGCCGCCGAGGGGATCGTCCAGCGGCTTCATCTGGCTTCGGCCTGTATTCACCAGAACTTTTTTCAGATCCGCCCTGTCTTTCCATCCCCATGCCTCGACTATCGCATCGGCTTCGTCCGGTGACGCACCGAGCCGTTCCTTGATGTCTTCCTTGCTTTCGATCAGGATTCGGCCGCCCTTCATCTTCCAGCGATGCGCCGTCAGCTGCGCCTTGATCGTGGCGGAGCGCCTGATTGCGAGCCCCGCCCCGCTTTTGGGGTGAAGCGCCTCTCGAAACCGCCAGTAGAGCTGGGCCCGCAGATTATAGAAGGGGATACGGCTGTCTTTTGCGGTCTCGCCGGACTGGGCGGAGAAGACGCATTTTTCGACAGGAAGACCGTTTTCACGGGTCAGAAATCCGACCGTGTCCCCACCCCAGCCGCCAGTACAGTCGACCACGATCAGCGCATTGTCCCTCCGCTCCCGGATGATTAGTGCACCGACATCTGCCCCGTCCTTGGTATCAGCCCCCTTGCGGACAATGTTTTGCTCAAACCGCCGGCCATGCAGAGGCTGCAGGACAGTCTTGTCCTTGCCACCCTGTGCGACATCCACCGCCAGCACATCCATCGGCCGGTCCTTGTCGATCCCCTCGTCATAGCGCTGAAAGGCCAGGTCAACCCAGTCGGACGGGATCACCTGCCAATCATGGTCCTGCCGGGCAGCCAGAAAGTCGCCGGTCTTCAGCGCAGTCCGCATCGGTTCCGGCATCTGGTCAAGCTGCGCATCGTAGTCTGCGCCCAGAAACCGGTTGTCCTGCCGCCGCGCGGGAATAAAAGTCCGGCTTTTTGGCGTGCGCAATTCGCCCTCGATCTCGACCGGTTCCGGCCCGTCCACCCAGACGGTGCGAATTGCGTCGCCATCGTCGATGAAAACGGCCCAGAGCAGGTCTCCGGGCTCGACCTTGCCATGGAGCGGGTGAAGCGGGTCGAGCCAGGGCCCGAACCAGTCACTCAGGTAATCTCCTTGTCCGCCAATTGGCGGATTGGTGGCGATCAGACCGCGGCAACGTTGTCCTTTTCGGCTGCTGCGCAGCCAGCCGAGCACAAAGATGATCTTGCGCGGGTCCATCTGCGCACCCTCATCGAAGGCCTTCAGGTCATGGTCGCGTCCTTGCCAGTCTTCTTCAGCACCGGGCAGCCCCAGATGACCAAACTCGATCAGACGTTCGTCCGGGCCGACCCAGCGAGGCGGGTTGCCGGTGATTTTTCCCATATCCGCCTGCCGCATCAGCGTGTTCATGCGTTCGATCAGACCTTTCAGCGATTTTAGTGATTGCCGGAAGATGACGGCCTTGTGATGGGCGAACAGCGCCAGGCCGGCGATCAGGTCCGTCTTGCCGCCGCCGGCGGCACCACCATAGAGTGTCAGATCAGCCTTTGAGAAATAACCGTCCGCCTGGGGGCCATGTTGCGGCCGCCAGACGTCGAACTGGTTGAGCACCCCGGCTTCATCCAGTTTCTTTTGCAACGCGACGCGATTGGGTGGCTCCATCTTGTCGATGGTTCTGATCAGTGTTTCCAGGGCCGTTGTCATCTTCCGAAAGGTCCTTTGCGGTCAGAAGTGCCATCACGCCCAGCGCGATTTCATTCGAACTTCGTGGTTTCAACGCCTCGAGCTGTCCGGCGTCCTCCGGCCCTGCCAGGATGTTCCAGCTCTCAAGCTCCGAACGGTCCCGCCACCCGGCCCGGTTCTTCATGTTCAGCGCCCAGGCGCTGGCGTTGAACTTTGGCAACTCCCCCTGGCTGCCAGCCTTGCCAATGCGTTCCCATTCCAGAAGCCCGCGCCGTGCGGCCGCTTCAAGTTGTTCAGCTGGAAAGTCCTCCGGAAACTGCTCTGCGTAGTACCGAAGGGTCTTGCGGTCCGCGCCTGGAAAACTGTCGATCGAAAAGCCAGCGGCAATATGGTCGCAGAATGCGCTGCAGGCCCGCCGCCTGTCTTCCGGCGTCGGCCATGGCAGCGCGCAAGCGCCGCTGCCCATTTGAGCCATGCGTCACCTCGCTCATCTTCAGTTGAAAGAAAGTCACCCTCGTGCGGCACGGTCGCGCCCATCGAAATCCGGCATACGAGCACGTGAAGTGTTCGATGGATGCAGTTTTCCAGGATGACTTGATAAGACCTCTTATAGCTCCGTTTTGACGAGCCTGTCCAATCGCCAGAACCAACTGAACCACCTGTTTAGATTGATCTTTTCAGTTTGTTTTGAGCAATCAGGACTTTGGCAGAAGCCGGCATTATGCGCTTCGGAAGAGACTTTTTCCGTCCCCACCTTCAGAACCTTCGGAGGACCACCACTTCTTTGCCGGAGCCATGCATTCACCAGCTTCATCACCCGTCCGGACCTGCCAGACTTCGCAAACCGCACTTGACTCAGATTTCAATTTATAATTAGTTCGGTAACTGAACGAACTAATGAGGTGCCCATCTTGGCCAACCCTTCCAACATCTCCCGGCGCATGTCCCTGAGTGCAGTGGTTCAGGCGATTGCCAGCTACAGCCCGATCTCCCGCGCAAGCGTGTCCAAGATCACCGGCCTGTCCAAGCAGACCGTGTCAGAGATTGTCGGCAATCTGGAAGAAGAAGGCTGGGTCAGGACCGTTGGGCAAACCGAAGGCCATGTCGGCCGCCGGGCCGTCGTCTACGAGATCGTGCCGGAGGCCGCCTCCGTTGCAAGTGTTGATCTCGGCGGCACCAAGATCCGTGTCGCCATCTGCAACTTGACCGGCGCCGTTGTCTCCGAATTGGTGGAGCCGACCGACAAGGCCGGCGGAAAGGCCGTGATCGATCAGGTCGCCGACCTGATCCGGCGCACGGCCACCCAGGCCGGAACCACCGCAAAACTCCCGCGCGTCGCGGTGATCGGTGTCCCGGGTGCCCCGGACCGGGAAACCGGCAACATCCGCATGGCGCCAAATATCCCAGGTATCGGTGATCTCGATGCACCGGCCCTTTGGCGCGACGCCCTCGGCATCGAGGTCTTCGTCGAAAACGACGTCAATCTGGCGGCGCTTGGCGAACACTGGCTGACCAAGCGCAGCGACAAGGACGACCTGATCTACGTCTCCATCGGAACCGGCATCGGCGCAGGCATCGTCATTGGCGGTCAGCTCCATCGCGGACTGAACGGGGCTGCTGGCGAGATCGGCTATCTGCCCTTCGGTGCCGATCCCTTCGAGCCGGAGAGCCTGGAAACCGGCGCCCTGGAACGGGTCGCCGCCACACACGCCATCACGGAACTCTACGCGCGAAAAACCGGCAGGACCCTCGGCGTGCCCGCCATCTTCGAAGCCGCCAATGACGGTGACACGGACGCGTCCGAGACCCTTGACCAGACGGCCCGCCAGGCGGCGCGCGTGATGGCAGCTTTGGCAGCCGTGCTCGACCCGTCCTGCATCGTCATCGGTGGCTCAATCGGTGCGCGCGAAGAATTGTTCTCAAGGGTAGAAAATCAGCTGAAAGCCTGTTTTCCGCGACCGGTCCTGATTGAAAAGTCAACGCTCGGCAATCATGCCGCACTTGCCGGTGGCGCCTCTGTCGCCCTTTCCCGCCTGCACCTGTCCCTATTCACAGAGGGATTGAAAGGGGTGGAGATCGCCGTGCCGCCGCCTTCCATCGAGACGTTCAGGAAGGGAGCAGCCTGATGACGTCTGAGTTCCTTCAAGCACTGAGCGACCGTCAGGACCGGGACGCGGACCTGAAATTGCTCCAGGAGGCCATCGGCCATGAAAGCATCACCGGTAATGAATCCGGTTTTGCCTCTTTCCTGAAAAGCCGGATGGACGGGCTCGGACTTCAGACCGGATCGGGTGACTTTCTGCCTGGACGCCTGAATGTCTGGGGGGAAACAAAGGTGGCCGGTGCGGAGGCAAAACGGCTCCTGTTTGTCGGCCACACCGACACGGTCCATGTCCGTGGCTGGCAAGACAACTGGTCAGGTAAACCGCAGGAGAACCCGTTTTCGGGCGCACTGATGGACGGCCACATCTGGGGTCGGGGCGCTTGTGATCTAAAGGGCGGTATCTGTGCGGCGCTGGCCGGCTTGCGCCTGTTGCAATCCGCAGGCTACCAACCTGCAGGCGGCCTCTCCTTTGCCTTTATCGGCGACGAGGAAAGCGGAGAACCCGGAACGGGCGTCAGCGCCGGAGCCCACGACCTTGTCAAACGCATCCAAGCCGGCGAAATCGCCAAACCCGATTTCGCAGTCTATGTCGAACCGACAAAGCTCGACGTCTATACCGCGCAGATCGGCTTTTTCATTGCAGATGTCACCATCACCGGAAAATCCGCCTATTTTGGCACACCGGAGCTTGGCACCGACGCCCTGAAAGCCACCCACGCCATCCTCGAACAGATCTGGGCGCATGAGGCTGACCTGACCGCCGGGCCGAAACATGACCTGGTTGGTACGTCCTCCGTTCTCGTCACGGATATACGCGGCGGCGGCTATATCGCAGTCCCAGGCGAATGCCGCTTTTCCCTGATCCGCAAGTTACGCCCCGGCGAAGATCTGAACGAGGCCGTTGCGGCACTGGAAGCAGTCATCCACGCAGCTCCCGTTGCCGACGGCATCACCCTTCAGATCGACTATCCCGCAGGCCGGGACCACAGGTTTGGCGGCTCGCCTGTTGAGATCGACCGAGACCACCCGGATGCCCGGCTGCTGGCTCGTTGTGTCGGCGATGTTTTGGGATCGGGCGGTGCCCTCGGCGGCGCGCCCTATTGGTCGGAAATGCCGTTTCTCGTCAACGAGATCGGTTGTCCGGCAGTTTACTGCGCACCGGGCGACATCGCCCTGGCGCACACATTCGAAGAGCGCATCGAGGTGGAAAGCTACCTGGCAGCCGTCAGGGCTTTTGCGCTGTTCGTGGCCGAATATTGCGGCCTGGAAGAAGCACGGTAACAACCAACAACCAGAGGGTACCGACATGAAATCTGCAGCAAGACACCTGGCGGCTTCCGCCCTGTTCACACTGATGAGCGTCAGCGCTCTGTCACCCGCCGCCATGGCCCAGACCGTCGGCCCGGGCGGGGAAAGCGCGACGCCGTCCGCCGAAGTCGTCGTCGGCGATGACAGCCTGGAGGCGATCCGCGGCGCGGGCTACAAGGCCGCCCTGCTCTGGCACGACCAGTCCGATTTCGTCAACGCCGTCAGCGCCGGCGCGAAGAACGAATTCGAGCGACTTGGTATTGAGCTGGTGGCCACCACCAGTGCCGGTTTTGACGCCGCCAAGCAGCGCAGCGACATCGAAACCTCGCTTGCCAAGGAACCGAACATCATTCTCTCGTTGCCGCTCGACCCCGTCACCTCCGCGGCTGCCTTCAAGGAAGCCCGCGACGGTGGGGTCTCCCTGGTGTTTCTCTCCAACCTGCCGGCCGGATACGAGCATCCGCGCGACTATGCCGCCATCGTCACCGACGATCTTTTCCAGATGGGCAAGCAGGCCGCTGACGCCCTGGCAAGCGCCATGGGCGGCAAAGGCACCGTCGGCTGGATCTACCACGATGCCGACTATTACGTGACCAACCAGCGGGACAACGCCTTCAAGGCGACGATCGAAAAGGACTATCCGGAAATCTCCATCGTTGCCGAACAGGGCATCAGCGACCCGGCCCGCGCCGAAGAGATCGCCAACGCGATGCTGTTGAAGAACCCGGACCTCGGCGGCATCTATGTCACCTGGGCAGGTCCTGCGGAAGGTGTGCTCGCGGCGCTGCGCGCGAACGGCAACAAGACCACGAAAATCGTCACGCTCGATCTGTCTGAGCCGGTCGCACTCGACATGGTCCGGGGCGGCAATGTCGCTGCCATCGTCGCCGATGAAGCCTATGAACTCGGCCGCGCCATGGCAGCCGCCGCAGCGCTGCGTCTTGCCGGAAAGGATGTGCCGCCTTTCGTGACAGCGCCTGCCATCACGGTAACCGCAGACACGGTGGTCGAGGGATGGAAAAAGTCGCTCAACATCGACGCGCCGGCAAGCGTTTCCTCCGCGCAGTGACCGGCAATACGGCGGGCAGCTCTCTGCCCGCCGGAACTTCCTTGCAGCAAAGAGACTGACATGACCACCATCGCAGCGCGCCTGCAGCGCCTCGATCTGCAGCGCTCCGTAATTTATCTCGGCTTTCTGGCGATCTTCCTGTTCTTCGCGATCACGCTTCACGATGACGGCTTCCTGACCAGCCGGAACCTGACCAACATTGTTCTTCAGACGGCTCCGGCCACCATCATGGCCATCGGTCTTGTCTTTGCGCTGTCAGCCGGAGAGATCGACCTCAGTTTCGGCTCGGTGGTCGCCGTGTCCGCGCTTTCCGCCGCCGTTGCCATGCAATCCTACCCGATGGTCGTCGGCGTCATGGCCGGTCTCGGTGCCGGTGCGCTCATCGGCGCCGTCAACGGTGTCCTGGTCGCCTATCTGCGCCTGCCGTCCTTCCTGGTCACGCTCGCAACCATGGGACTTTTCGCGGGCATCGCACGGTCCATGACAGATCTTCGCTCCATCCCTGTGCTCAACGATACGTTCACTGGCATATTCGGCTCTGGCGCTCTGTTTTCTATTCCCTCGCTGGTCCTCTGGACCATCGCTGCGGTCATCGTCGGCCACATCGTTTACCGCAACACGCGTTTCGGCGCGCATGTGCTGGCAACCGGCGACAATGCCCGTGCCGCACAGGTCTCCGGCATCAAGGTGCCACGCATTCGTCTCAGTGTGCTGATGCTCTGCGGCACTATGGCCGGCCTCGCCGGATTGCTCTATGCCGGCCGCCTTCAGGCCGCAAAATACACGCTGGGTGAAAGCGATCTGATGACCGTGATTGCCGCGGTCATTGTCGGCGGCACGGCGCTCAATGGCGGCAAGGGCTCGATTATCGGCGCTCTTTTGGGCTCGCTGCTGATGGGCATGCTCAACAATGGCCTCATCCTGATGGGTCTAGATGTCTCGGACCAGATGATCGTTCGCGGTCTCATCATTCTCATTGCCGTCGCCGTCTCCCTGCGCGACACCAGCCGTTAAGCGGAGCTTTCCATGTTTCTAGACACCTTGATCCGCCGCAACCCGGCCTTCATCGAAGCGGCGATGGCCCTTCACCAAAAGGGCGAGATCCCGGCCAATGCCTATGTGCTCGATCTTGACGCGGTAGAAGACAATGCCCGGCTCTTTCAGAACGAAGCGGCTAAGCATGGCCTGAAAACCTTCGCCATGACCAAACAGGTGGGTCGGCACTCCGGTTTCTGTCAGGCGGTCCAGAAAGGCGGCATCGACCGGTCGGTCGCCGTCGACATGGCCTGTGCGCTGGCCTGCGACCGGGCCGGTCTGAAGACAGGTCATCTCGGCCATCTGGTCCAGATCCCGCGCCGGGAAGCCGCCTTTGCAGCCGCAAAACTGCAACCGGACTACTGGACGGTCTTTTCCGATACCAAGGCTGCCGAAGCGGCAGGCGCAGCGCATGAAGCCGGGCGCGTCCAGAAACTCCTGGCCCGTATTCAGACCGAAGGCGACACTTTCTACCGCGGTCACGAGGGCGGCTTCGCGGCGGAAGAAATTGTCGAGGTGGCAGCAAGGCTGGACGCCCTCGACGGCGCAGCCTTTGCAGGTATCACCACCTTTCCGGCCCTGCTCTTTGACCTGGAGACCCGCAAGGTCAAACCGACCCCAAACCTTGCCACTCTGGGCCGGGCGGCCGATGCGCTGGCCAAATCCGGTCGGCCCGGCATCGAGATCAATGCTCCGGGCACCACGTCCTCTGCAGTTCTCGGCGCCCTGGCCGAAGCCGGTGCAACCCAATGCGAACCCGGCAACGGCCTTCATGGCACGACGCCTCTCCATGCGGTGGAAGACTTGCCGGAGAACCCGGCGGTGCTTTATCTTTCAGAAGTCTCGCACCACCATGGCGGCAAGGCCTATTGTTTTGGCGGCGGGCTGTACATCGATCCGGTCTTTCCAAAATACCAGGTTCAGGCCCTGGTTTCCGCCGAACCGACCGCCAGCCTGTCCGCGCTGCGTGACGTCGAGTTCCCGGACTATTCGGCTATCGACTATTACGCCATGATCGACGCGACGGGCCCTAAGCAGCCGGGACCCGGAGACACGGCTGTCTTCGGCTTTCGCGGTCAGGCCTTTGTCACCCGCGCACTTGTTGCCGGCATCTCCGGTATCAGCAGCGGAAATCCGGTCGTCACCACCATCGAGAACAGCTTTGGCGATCCCGTCAGCTGGCCGGGAGCGCTCCAGCAATGAACGTGTCAGATCCAGTCCTTTCCCTGACCAACATCCACAAGGCCTTTGGCGGTGTGGTTGCCATCCAGGACTTTTCGCTCGACCTCAGGGCCGGCGAGATCGTCGCGCTTGTCGGTGACAACGGCGCCGGCAAGTCCACGCTGGTGAAGATCATTTCGGGAGTCTACAAGCCGACCTCCGGCGCGATCCGACTGGACGGCGAGGAAGTCAGCTTTTCCGATGCAAGCTCCGCCCGCAGCCGCGGCATTGAAGTGGTCTATCAGGATCTGGCCCTGGCCGATCAGCAGCCGGTCTATATGAACATGTTTCTCGGGCGCGAACTCACCAAACCGCCCTTTGGCCTGCTCGACAAGAAGCGTATGCGCCGGGAGTGCCAACAGCTGGTCGATGAGCTGGATGTTCGCATTCCATCTGCTGGTTCCACCATCCGCGATCTCAGCGGTGGGCAGCGGCAAGGCATCGCGATTGCAAGAGCGACCCACTGGGCCTCCAAGCTGGTTCTCCTGGACGAGCCGACCGCAGCCCTGGGTGTCGCCGAAACCGCGAAGGTGGAAGAGCTTGTCGCGTCTCTGAAAAAGAAAAACCTCGCCATCCTGATCATCAGCCACTCGCTCGACCAGGTCTTCCGCCTCTCCGATCGCATTTGCGTGCTGCGCCGCGGCCAACAGATTGGCATTCGCGAAACGGCCGAAACCGACAAGAACGAGATCGTCTCCATGATTACCGGCGTTGCGGACCGAACCACAGATCCCGGCAAAAGTGCGGGCACCTCCGCCAGATCAGCAACGGCCGGGCTTTAGAACGGGATGGTGACGTTCAGAGTAAGGCCATAGGACCGGAAATCATCCGTGCCGATGCCGTCGAAATACCCCTCACCCGATATACGAATTCCGCGGCCGGGCATCAGCAGCCCGGCTCCGGCTTCAAGCCGGGCCCGCAGATCTTCGTCAGAGGACGCCAGCGTGGCATCGGTCGGCGTATCGTCCTGCAGCTTGTTGAAATCATAGATACCTGACAGGGACAGGAACGGCGAGAACAGGATGTCGTTCAACTGCAGATCCCAGGAAACCTTGGGCCCGAATTCAATTCGGCCGAGGTCGAAATCCTGTGAGGGGATCAGGCGGCCGAGCGTATCGGTATAGCTCTCCTGTTCTTCAAAATAGTAGGTGATGCGGGTAAACGGGCTGATGCGTGTCGTCTCATTCAGCTTGAAGTTACCGGTCAGACCACCTTGCAAGAGGAACCGCTGGGTTCGGAAGTCGTCTTCAAACAGGCCCAGCGCATTGACGGTGTTGTAGGATTGTCCGTAGGTGAAGAGCCCGTCGATATAGAAATTCTGGTGCACCCGCAGCACACCATAGGGTCCCGCCATCCAACCGACACCATTGGCAGACGTATTTGCCGACCCGTTGGTCTCCTCGGTGATATCGAGCTGTCCCATCAGGCCGAAGGCGGCCCGGTCCTTGTAGCGATAGTCGACGCCGGCAAAGAGAAGCCCGGTGTGACTTTTGCTGTTTTTGTTGTCGGTGATCGCGAAGGTGCCCTGTGCCCAGAAATCCCAGCCAGACGAGTGCTCGGCTGTTTGCGCTTCTCCGGCAGGCGCCGCGCCATTGGTCCCGCTCAGAATTGCAAGCGTATCCTCTTCAGCCAATCCAGGGGAGACCGCCGTGTAGCTCATGGTCCCAGACGATGTGAAACTGTCGAAGGCTGCGTAGCGATCCTGCTGCCGGCTTCCCGGCCGGTATCCAGGATCGTTCGCGGGCCCTCCCGACGCGCCGCCGGACCCGTTGCGCAGCGCATTCAGGAAAGCCCTGTAGGAGAACTGGAAGTCCCCGGACTGGCTAGAGGGGGTCACATTGAAATTGAAGCCGTTTTGTCCACTTTGCCGGCCGAAAGGTCCATTGGTCAGGCGCGAGACAATATCCGGCTGGCCGGACACGATTGCATTGGCGCGATTGATAACGAAAGACGCAATCACTTCCTTGGTCTTCTGGATATCGGCCTCTGAGTCCCGTTCATTGGTGAGCGAAAACGAAACGCTGGTCAGGCCCGACGCGCTGGCCGTTACGGAATAGGCCTTGAGCGCTCCGCCGTCAAAGCTGGAAGCCGTGGAATTCGCCGTCATCGCCGAACTGGTCGCCGTTCCATCTGCCGCCGTTGTCACTGTTTCCGTGTTCGTCCCCGTATTGGCAAAGGTCAGCGACGCTCCGGTCGCCGGCGCTGTGAAAGTGACACTGACCCCGGCGACCCCGTTGTTGCCGGTATCCGTGACAGTGGCGACGAGGACAGAGTCGAATTGAGTATTGATCTCGGTCGATTGATCGGACCCGGAGGTCACCGCAAGTCCTGCAACGTTGCTGCCGGCTGTGCCGCTGACGGTGACATTAAACGGATTCTCGTCCGCATCATTGTTGGCGAAACTGAAATCGAACCCGAAGGTCCCACCGCCGGCCGGGGTATAGCTGACCTGCAACGTTGCTGTGCCGCCACCGCTGGCGACCGTATTGGAGCTGAGCGAAAAGCTGTTCACCGTCACATTGGTCGTGCTGCTGACATTTGCGCCGACCGTCGGTGTCGTCACGCTGAGCGCGCTCGAACCCGAGTTGGTGATCGTATAGGTGATTGTCGCGGAAGTGCCGGCGGTGGCGGTACCGGACACTGTGTCGGTGCCGCCATCGGTGACCGCACCGCTCTCGGAAGAGGACACGACGATTTCCGCTGCGCCCGCCGCAGTCCCGCTCACCAACAGGTCATAATTACCCTCATCCGCGTCGTCGCTGACGATGTCGATTTCGAAGGAAAAGGCGCCTGCGGCAGTCGGCGTGTACTGAACCGTAAAGGTTGTTGTCGCCCCGCCTGCCAGTGAGCTTGACCCGGGCGCTGAAATGGAATCCACGCTGACATTGCTGGGCGAAGCGCTGGTGGGCGTTCCGGTCAGGGTAAGTGTCGCAGAGCCGGTATTCTCAATGGTATAGGTCAGCGTCTGCTGAACCCCGAAAGTCACGCTGCCCTGACTGTCCGTGCCACCGTCTGCAATCGAGCTGGCAGCGGGACGCTGCACATCGATTTCAGGAGAGGCAACGGTCAGAGTGTCGGACGACGTACCCGAATTGCCCAGGCTGGATGTCAGGTCTCCGGTCGTGTTGACAAAGGCACCGTCGCTGGGCGCAGTCACGTCCACAGTCAACGTACAGGTCGCCCCGGCGCCGACCGTTCCACCTGAATAACTGATCACGCTTGAACCGCTTACCGCCGTCAATGTACCGCCGGTGCAGGTTGTGGAGCCGTTGGAAGGCGTTGCCACGTTGACACCCGCCGGAAGGTTGTCCGTAAAATCCAGAGATGTTGCGGCCGAGCCGTTGGCCGAGTTGTCGATCGTGAAGGTGACCGTTGACGTTCCGCCGGAAAGAATGGTGCTTGGCGCGAAAGCTTGCGAGAACGTCGGAACAGCGGTCGCCGTTCCGCTGACAGTGAAATTGTATGGATTCTCATCGGCATCGTCGTTGACGAAAGACAGGTCGAATGAAAAGGCACCGGCGGCGGTCGGCGTATATTGCACCGTGAAGGTCTCGGTGCCGCCGCTCGGCGACACGGTCGTACTGGACGGCGCACCGATCGAGTTGACCGTCACATTCGAAGGGCTGGAAGAAGTAGCCGTGGCAATCGTCAGATCGTCCGTGCCGGAATTGGTCACCGTAAACGTCAGCGTCAGCGCGGTTCCTGAAACCTGCGTCCCTTGAGCAAGCGTTCCGCCGTCTGCGACCGCCCCTTGGCCCTGGCCTGTTTCGGAAACCGATATCTCAGGGGCGCCCGTCGCCGTTCCGCTGACGGTAAAATTATACGGATTCTCGTCGCTGTCATCATTCACGAAGGACAGGTCAAAGGAAAAGGCACCGGCAATGGTCGGCGTATACTGAACCGTGAAGGTCTCGGTGCCGCCGCCGGACGACACGGTTGTGCTGGACGGCGCACCGATGGAGTTGACCGTCACGTTGGAAGGGCTGGAAGACGTCGCCGTTGCAATCGTCAGGTCCCCGGTCCCTGAATTGGTCACGGTGAATGTCAGGGTCAGAGCGGAACCGGCCGCCTGACTGCCCTGCGCCAGCGTGCCGCCATCGGCGACCGCGCCCTGCCCCTGACCTGTTTCGGAAACCGATATTTCAGGTGCTCCGGTCGCCGTTCCGCTCACGGTAAAATTATAGGGGTTCTCGTCGCTGTCATCGTTCACGAACGACAGGTCGAAGGAAAAGGCACCCGCAACAGTCGGCGTATACTGAACCGTGAAGGTCTCGGTGCCGCCGCTTGGCGACACGGTTGTGCTGGACGGTGCACCAATGGAGTTGACAGTCACGTTGGAAGGGCTGGAAGACGTCGCCGTTGCGATGGTCAGGTCGTCCGTGCCCGAGTTGGTCACGGTAAAGGTCAGGGTCAGAGCGGAACCGGCCGCCTGACTGCCCTGCGCCAGCGTGCCGCCATCGGCGACCGCCCCCTGCCCCTGACCTGTTTCGGAAACCGATATCTCGGGGGCGCCCGTCGCCGTTCCGCTGACGGTGAAATTATACGGGTTCTCGTCGCTGTCATCGTTCACGAACGACAGGTCGAAGGAAAAGGCGCCGGCAATGGTCGGCGTATATTGCACCGTGAAGGTCTCGGTGCCGCCGCTCGGCGACACGGTCGTACTGGACGGCGCACCAATGGAGTTGACCGTCACATTCGAAGGGCTGGAAGACGTTGCCGTGGCAATCGTCAGATCGTCCGTGCCGGAATTGGTCACCGTAAACGTCAGGGTCAGCGCTGAACCGGCCGCCTGACTGCCCTGCGCCAGCGTTCCACCGTCTGCGACCGCGCCTTGGCCCTGGCCTGTTTCGGAAACCGATATCTCGGGGGCGCCCGTCGCCGTTCCGCTCACGGTGAAATTATACGGGTTCTCGTCGCTGTCATCGTTCACGAAGGACAGGTCAAAGGAAAAGGCACCGGCAATGGTCGGCGTATACTGAACCGTGAAGGTCTCGGTGCCACCGCCGGACGAAACGGTTGTGCTGGACGGCGCACCTATGGAGTTGACCGTCACGTTGGAAGGGCTGGAAGACGTCGCCGTTGCAATCGTCAGGTCCCCGGTCCCTGAATTGGTCACGGTGAATGTCAGGGTCAGAGCGGAACCGGCCGCCTGACTGCCCTGCGCCAGCGTGCCGCCATCGGCCACCGCGCCCTGACCCTGCCCGGTTTCGGCAACCGATATCTCGGGCGCGCCCGTCGCCGTTCCGCTGACGGTGAAATTATACGGGTTCTCGTCGCTGTCATCGTTCACGAACGACAGGTCGAAGGAAAAGGCCCCGGCGGCAGTCGGCGTATATTGAACCGTGAATGTCTCGGTTCCGCCGCCGGACGAGACGGTCGTGTCAGACGGTGCACCAATGGAATTGACCGTCACATTGGAAGGGCTGGAAGACGTCGCCGTCGCGATGGTCAGGTCGGCGTCGCCGGAATTGGTTACCGTGAAGGTGAGCGTTAAAGCGGAGCCAGCCGTCTGAGACCCTTGCGCTAGGGTACCGCCATCGGCCACGGCGCCCTGGCCCTGGCCGGTTTCAGACACGGAGATTTCTGGTGCTGTCGGTCCCGCCGTGACGGTTGAAAAGGTAATATCAGTGTCACCCGCCCCGGCGGCGTTCGTCATGGAGAAGCTGAAGGCGTCGGCATCGTCTTCGGTTCCGCTCACGCTTATGGTGCAGCCCGCTGTAGGATCACAGCCGACAAAAGCGGTTGCGCCATTGCCGTAGGCACCATTCCCTGAGGTGCCGCCGGAAACGGTGGCGCTGGTAATGTTCTGGAAGAAGATAATGACCTCGGGCGTTCCCTGGTCCAGGTCATTCGCGATAACGATATCGTGCGTTCCGGCACCGCCAAAATCGTCCGGTGTGGCACAGGTTAAACCGTCGAGATCAATGCCGGCCGTGTCCGTCCCGGTCGCGGGAAGCGTGAATCCGCAGCTGATTGTGGCAGCGTCCGCGGAATTCGGCGCCACAAGCAGGGACAGCGCCGAAAAAAATGCGAGCACAACCAGTACGAAAACTCTCACCTTCCCAAGCCCCCCCAATGGTCCCCTAGAATTCCCAGTCAAAACGCAGGACCACACGCAATTGAAAGTACCAAGGGTGCTCACCCCGACTTCCAGTCAAACGGCATCCGGCCGGATCACATCCACAATCAATAAATGCAAATTTCGACCTAAAGATTCACAAATAAAAATTGCTATTAAAAGTTTATATTTGAGTTTGAGTATTCCGCAAGGACAACCGAAGGTCGTTTCGATGATTGTGAACCAATTCACCCATCAGTTGCATATTTGCAACTAACGGGCGTGTAGGGTAAAAAATTTTCAGAATTGGATGTTTTATCTGGATTTTGTCAACGCATTCCGTAAATGCTTGAATCTTAAATCAAAATCATAAGACAAATTAGGCGTACAAATGATCAATTTAGATTTTGCCTAATCTTTGTTTTGCTTATTAAAACAGAATCAAAATTGAAACACCACGCCTGAAAAAAGAAATACGCAAGCATTCGGACATTCAACGAAATTGCACAACGCCTCTCTGAATTTTTGCTTGTTATGTGAAATACATCTAGGTAAGGTTGTGTAAAATTTGAAATAGTCGCTTGGAATTCGTTGCGTGGGTCATCGCATCTTCAATCCGCACAACACTTGATTGCAGTTCTGCATTGACAGGGGGAGAACCATGTCAGAGCCTTTTCTTGCCGAAATTCGAATAGTTGGTTTCAACTTCGCTCCGCGCGGTTGGGCATTCACCGACGGGCAAATCCTGCCCATCAATCAGAACCAGTCTCTCTATTCTCTCCTCGGCACCACCTATGGCGGAGACGGAAGGACTTCCTTTGCTTTACCGGACCTGCGCAGCCGAACCCCGATCCATCGAAGCGACGGACACACGCTCGGACAGAAGAGCGGTGCTGAAACTGTGACCTTGACCGCCGCGGAAATTGCCGCCCATACGCATGCGGCAGTGGCGGTGTCACAACCCGGGGACCAGAGAAGTCCGCAAAACCACTATCTGGCGTCCGATGATGCCTATCGCTCCCCGGAGGCCGCGAACGACCGCGCGCTTCGAAGCGGCACTGTCACAAATGCGGGCGGAGGGCAGGCCCATAACAACATGCAGCCCTATCTCACCCTTTCCTTTTGCATCGCCCTCCAGGGGCTCTTCCCGTCGCGGAACTGAGGAGGCCATAAGATGTCTGAACCCTTTGTGGGCGAAATCCGTATGTTCGCCGGGAATTTCGCACCGCGCGGCTGGGCCTTCTGTGATGGCCAGCTGCTTGCGGTCTCGCAGAACGATGCCCTGTTTTCGCTCCTGGGCACCATTTACGGCGGCGATGGCCGCACGACTTTCGGCTTGCCTGACTTGCGCGGGCGCATTCCCCTTCATCAGGGCACCGGCCCCGGACTGAGCCCTCGAAGGCTCGGCAGCAAGGGCGGCGCGGAAAATGTCACTCTGACCACAAATCAGCTGGCCAGCCATACGCACGACTTCAACGCCAATGTCGCGCCCGCGACCGTCGCAACCCCGCAGGGCCACCTATTGGCGCAAACCGCAGCCCTCAGCATTTACCGCGCAGAAGCGCAAACCGTGAGCATGGCGTCCGGGTCGATCCAAAACACCGGCGGGTCCGGGCCGCACACCAATCTTATGCCGACACTCTGCATCAACTTCATCATCGCGCTCTTCGGCATTTATCCAAGCAGGCACTAGGAGGCGGAAATGTCAGAACCCTTTATCGCTGAAATCCGCATTTTCGCTGGAAACTTCGCGCCGCGCAGCTGGGCTTTTTGTGATGGTCAGCTGCTGCCGATTGCACAGAACACGGCGCTGTTTTCCCTGATCGGAACGACCTATGGCGGCGACGGGCGCTCAACAACGGCCTTGCCGAACCTTCAAGGCCGGGCACCGATGCACCCGGGCCGAGGCCCCGGCCTGACCGCCCGCCGCCTGGGCGAAAGGGTTGGCACGGAGACCGTCACGCTGAGCGAGGCTCAGATCCCCTCGCATTCGCACACTTTGCGCGCGACGTCGGGTCGAGGGAACACAACGACCCCGTCCAATCAAACCTCGATTGCGGCAACCTTTCCGCAGGTCTTTTATTCAGATTCATCCGCGAACCATGTGGATCTAGCCAGCGAGGCCATGTCGACAACAGGCGGCGGTCAGGCCCACACCAATCTTCAGCCCTTTCTGACGCTGAATTTCATCATCGCGCTTCAGGGGCTTTACCCGTCCCGCAGCTAGCCACAGCAGGCCGGGCCTATCCAAAGCCTGAACAGGCCGACTCAAGATCAGCCAAAGGAATTGCACCATGTCAGTCGAAGATGCTGCACCTGAGGAATTTGAAGGCAACGTCACCACATCACCCAGCTATTTCCGGATTTTCTTCGCTGCGACCACACCCGGCGGGGTACTGGAATACAAGGATCAGACCCAGGAAAACGGCGGCTTTGCTGCCGATTTCACGCAACTGACCCAAGAAAGTTTCAAACCGGCGCCTCTCAATACCTCCATTACCCAGGACGGTTATGTCTCGGTGATGGCGGCAGACGCCTCGTCAGGCGATTTGATCTACATTCGCGAAAGCAAGAACGAAGATGCCCCTGAACGCTTCGCCGAACCGGTCAATCTCGGCAAACCGGACGGCGTGCCAGATTTTCTGGATACGGTTCTCACCATCGGATTGACCGGCCGCCAGAATGTCTTTGTCACCAGTTCCGCGGCCGGAAATGCCATCTGGTGGAAGTACCAGAATGCCAACACCGTCAAGGAAGAAACCTTTACCGTTGTTCCACCGGGGACCGACACGCCGGTGGAAATCACCGTTCCCGTTGAAATCCCGCCTGCCCAGCCCTGGTCCGACTGGCAACAACTGCCAGGTGGTCTGTGCAGTCTCACGGCCACCCAGAATGCCGACGGCCGCATCCTGCTGGCCGGCATCAACGCGGCAAGCGTTCCCTATATGAACCTTCAGTCGAGCGATCACCCGTTTCTGCCGGAAGGCTGGGAGGGCTGGAAGGACATCAGCGGCGGTCTCGACGGTTTCGAGCAGTTGATCTGCGGTATTGACGGCAATGCCCTCGTGCACATCTTTGCCCGCATCGGCAACAAGATCTACATGATGGTCCAGGATGAGGTGAGCTCCAGCACCTTCTCCCCATGGGCGCTGTTTGCCTCGTTCAACGAACCGGTCCAGACCATGACGCTCGCGACCTCTTCGAATGATGGCCTGTATGTCGCAGCCCAGGTCGGTTCCGGTCCGAACAGCCCGGTATATGCGAAGTACCAGACAGGTGGCGCCGACGACAACTGGTCGGCCCCGCAGATCATTGCCCATGTCGCCAATGACAGCGCCCTCCTGCTCCAGCCCAATGCGGACACGCGCCTCAGCCTGTTTGCCCTGGAAACAAGCACCGGTAACGCGTCGGTTCTGACGCAACAGAGCCTTGCTCATTGGTCCGCAACCTGGACGCCTCTCGGAGGGCCCTTGTCCGCAATGGCCGTGACTCAGGACGTGACACCCAATCCGGCATGAGCGACCTTGAAATGGCGGACTGGCCGCTTTCCCATGGCAAGGCTCCTTTGCCACCGCGCCCGCGTGCGGTGGCTTTGAATATTGACTACCGCAATGTCAGTGCAGACGACTTTCCATTCCTGCTGAAGCTGTATCGGTCAACCCGCGAACCGGAACTGGCCCAGACACCGTGGACAGAAACCGAAAAACAAGCCTTCATCGCAATGCAGTTCGAAGCGCAGCATCGGCACTATCAGACCCATTACCCGGATGCGTTGTGGCTGATCATCGAGAAGCAGGGACAAGCGATCGGCAGGCTCTATCTGGAGCGCTGGAACAGCGAACACCGGATCATTGACATCGCACTCTCGCCCGAACACCGCGCAAAAGGCCTTGGCCGAGCCATTCTGGAGGATCTGATCGACGAGGCATCAGCTGCCGGAAAAGCACTCGGTATTCATGTCGAAAAGCAGAACCCGGCGATGCGCCTTTACCTTCGCCTCGGTTTTGAAAAACGGGAGGACAAGGGGGTTTATGATTTGCTGGCCCACCCGTGCGAAGCCGCAACAGCCGGCTCCGCAACCTGAGCAGCTGTGCAGTCAGGTAAAGACAGCCTCGTACTGAATGCCGACGTCCTTTTCGGCCACAGGCACAAGGAAGACCTCCTGTTCGCCAAAGTCCGGCTGATACAAAGTGTAGATGGATTGCTCCAGCACCGGTTCCACCGGGCCCTGCCAAAGCACGGAAAAGGCTCCCCCGTCTCGCTCCCCAGACCCCATGGCCTTGACTTCCAAAAGCGACAATTGCAGCTTCGTTGGCGTCGACCTTACCTCGAACGCAGCGTCCACCAGTTTTTCAAAGTCCTGGATCGTCAGCGTCCTCAGGTCCGTCATTTGATACTCTCCTCCGCCAGCGGGTAACCGCAGCAACAATTGAAATCGTCATAAGTTGTAGAACAGGACAAGCTCAACCTCAAAAGACTTTTTGCCGGAATGGTCCAAACAAGGATGACACGCAGAATCACGTCGGCGCGCCAGTTAATGGACAGGACCTCTGTCTCCCGCTCACACGACTGGTCAACCGGGACTTTTCCCGCGCCTCGGTCCTGTGAGAGCCGGCCCGCAACCGCTTAACTGATTGGACGGCTGCAATGATAACTTTTTTGTTCGCAATGATTGGATCGACACCGATTGAATGGATAGCGGTCGCCTGTGGCATTATGAACGTCATTCTGATCATTCGGAGATCGATCTGGAACTACCCATTCGGTTTCGTCATGGTGTCCCTCTATTTCTTCATTTTCTGGGACTACCGCCTCTATAGCGATGCTCTGCTGCAAATCTACTTTTTCGCCATCCAGATCTACGGTCTCTGGTACTGGTTGAAAGGACGGGCAGATGATGGATTGATTGTGGTCGCGCCCCTTGCACCACGGCTCTTCTTGTCCTACCTGGCCGGCACAGCAGTAGCCTGGCTGGTGATCGGTTGGCTGATGGCCCGTTACACCGATGCAGCCGCGCCGTTCTGGGACGCTGCGGTCGCAGCTTTTTCGGTCACCGCCCAATTCCTCCTGTCCAGGCGCCATCTGGAAAGCTGGTATCTTTGGATCACAGTCGATGTGCTTGCCATCGGCTTGTTCTATTCTCGGGATCTTGCCCCAACCGCCGCGCTTTATTGCATTTTCCTCGTGCTCGCCATTTGCGGCCTTTTGCAATGGCGACGTGCGCCGAGCGAAGAAAGACAGGCATGAAACGCGGTTTTATGCTCGGCAAATTCATGCCCCCCCATAACGGCCACCTCTTCGTCTGCGATGTCGCCTTGCGGCATGTCGATCAGCTCACCGTGCTTGTTTGCAGCAACGACGCTGAACCGATCGACGGATGTTTGCGGGCGGATTGGATGGGCAGATGCCTTAACCGCCCCGGTGTCCGGGTCGTACATATGCACCGCGATATCCCGCAGGAGCCGAAGGATCATCCGAATTTCTGGGCAATCTGGCAGGCCGCCTGCAGGGAACATCACCCGGAACCAATCGATTGGGTGTTCGGCTCTGAACCCTACATTGTCCAGCTCGCCGACGTGCTCGCAGCAAAACCTTTCCAGGTCGACCCGGACAGAAGCATTGTGCCCGTCTCAGCCACGCAGATCCGTCACGCTGCGCATCGGCACTGGAAGCATGTCCCGGGCCCAGTCCGGACCTATTACCAAAAGCGCATCACATTGCTCGGACCAGAAAGCAGCGGCAAAACGACCTTGAGCGACAGCCTGGCCAAGCAATTCGGAACTCTTGCCATACCCGAATACGGCCGGGCGTATGACGCTATCTTTCGGCAAGGCAGCGGATGGACGGAAGCGGATTTTCTGAACATTGCGAACGGCCATCTGGCATTTGCAGATGCGATCGCGGAACGTGCCGGTCCGCTTGTCTTCGAGGACACCGACCTCCTTCAGACAGTCGTTTGGGCCGAAGCCCTCTTGGGCGGCGTTCCGGAGCCCGTTGCGAACCTTCTGAAGACGCGTGCTTCAAGACAGCATTACCTGCTGCTTGGACCTGAAATGGGTTGGGTGGATGACGGCACACGTTACCACGTTGGTCACGATCAACGGCTCTGGTTCCTTAACCGCCTCCGCCATTGGCTCCAAAAAGTCGGCGCTCACTGGACACCCGTAACTGCGGCAAACTGGCATGGTCGCACTCAAGAGGCGATCGCCGCAGTGGAGATTATCTGCGCCGGATCCAGACAGACTTAGGCCCGGACCGGCACAGTTATCGCACGCGACTTCAGGCTCGCAGTTTCTGCGCCAGTTTGCGCAAGACCGCCCGGTTCCGGCTGGTCACAGTTGTCCGCTTCCAACCATACTTGTCACATACATTGCTGAATTTGCCGCCCCCGGCTTTGCACATGACTTCAAACTGCAAGGCGCGGCGGGCATCAACGTCCTCAATCAGGGAGAACCATGTAATGGCTTCCTCGGCCTCGCTGATCACTCGGGGGGGAAACGTCCTGCGCCGCTTGCCGATTTTACGCCGGTATTCCGGCCAGGCTGCCAGGACCGCACGTGGCCCGTCCCCCTTGCCGGTGGCAGCTATCACTTCCACGGCTTCCACAAGCCGATCAAGGACCATTTTTGACGCATTACAGGCCATGAGCACCCCGCAATCCGCCAATGAGGGTCTGCTTTCCCTGTCCGTTCAGCCGGCGTCGGCGCGCCGGGGGCCGCAATCCTGTTCCTTGAGGTAGCCCTCTTCCCAAAGACCAAAATAATCGGCCTCTGGCGGATAGGGATTGTCTTGCCGCCCTTTTCCCTCCCGGAACGCCTCCACGCCCCGTTCGTAGGCATGAAGCTGCGCCTTGGTCAGGTAACCGTTCATCCTGCAAATCCTCAATCAATGAGTAAATCAAACGCCCGTCGCCAATCCCGGCACCCAGTCGACGCAATTTCTGCGCGCAGAAATCGAAAAACGCACCACAGCCAATGATTGACTCGCGTAGTGTAATCTCAAGAATTTGTCTGACAACTGCTTTCATGCAGCCCGCTCCAGAAAGGGTTGCTGCAACCGTTTGTCGAGCTCGTAAGACAAGAGCACGGACAGTGTCACAGTGGGTGCAGAAGGATTGATTTCCTTGGATTTTTCCAGGAGCGCCTGCAAATTGATCTTGTCGAACCGATCCAGGAAACCGCGCCGCTCGATCCAGCTGGGCTTGTTGAGAACCAACCAGGAGACAGCCGTGAAACACTGGGCTGACCAGTTGCCGCGATTCTCTGCGGTGTTGATCAGACCGAATACCAGCCGCAAATGTTCCGGCCCGTGCTTCTTCAGCAAAGTCAGACAGGTTCTTCGTGCTTTCGACTGATGACGACCTTCCACCCTGCGCGTGTGGGCAATGAAGTGCACACCGAACTCCGCAGCGATCCTGTCGACCAGACCACCTGATGCCATTACTCGGCCCCTCCCTTGTCGGTTCGCTTTTGATTGAGCGCAGCAAACAGTTTTTCCGCCTTTTCTCGCGGTGCGCTGAGTTTTTGATCCCGTTTTGTTCCAGCGGTTATTCGCTCGCCAGTCCTGCTTCGTTGCGACCGCGGTATGTCCGCTCTGCGCCCATGGCCCGCGCTGCCAGCCAGCTTCAATTGCCGCAGTTCCAGCGTCAACAAACGGTTGCGCGCTTTTTCGAGGGCAAAGTCGTCCTCCAGTCTGGAACCGGGTCGCTCCGCTCGAATCCTGCAGTGAGCGACCTTGGCTCTGGCTTCCTCGATTTCGTCCTTGACGCTTCTCACCACGCGCCCTCCCGGACCGATAATTTGCCCCCCCGAATTGTCCATCCTTGCCGACAGGACATCGGCCCTGTCGGTGAGATTTCATTACGTTCCATTGTCGCTCCCACGCTTCTACATTCGACATCGCCCAAACGTACGCATTTAGCGTATACATGTCAACATGGACTCCGTACAGATTTGATGATATAGCGTACGCGACATTCCTGCACAGGCGGAATTTTTTATGGACACGAACCAACATTCGGCGATCTCGGGCCACTTGGTGGAGCTGAAAGATCGCAGCGGCCTTTCAATCCGGGCGATCGCCCGGGCGATGGGCTACCAGAACGCCTCTTCGATCCAGAGATACTTCAGCCCGGACTACACCAAACCGGCCCTACCGGCTGATTTTGTTGCCAAGCTCCTGCCTGTCCTGGTCGGCAAAGGCGAAACGCCGATCAGCCGCGAGGAGGTTCTGGCGCTGGCCCCGACAAGCCTCACCGAACTGGAAGCCTCGCATGCACCAGCCCGTGCCGCCATAGCGCTTGACCTCAAGGGGCAGGTGGCCGCAGGCCTTTGGATGGAAGCTGGCCTTTTCGAAACGGATGCCGTGCGCAAGGCCACAATTTCGGGCGACCTGCGTTTCCCGAGCGAATGCCAATACCTGTTGGAAATCAACGGCGAAAGCTTGAACAGGATCGCACGAAACGGCGACCTGATCCTCTGCCTCGACTATTTGGATGCCGGCATTGAAATCAAGTCGGGCGACCTTGTGGTGGTCGAGCGCTCACGGGATGGCGGCCATACGGTCGAACGGACCGCAAAACGCATCATCCGCAGGAACAACGTCATAGAACTACAGCCGGAATCCGACGACCCCCGCTTTCAGGAGCCTGTGGTTTTCAACGAACATGACGAGGAAGCCACGGAAGTCCGCATCATTGCCAAGATCCTGAGTGTCATCCGACAAATCGACTAGCCACACAGGGCTTTTGAGGCACTCCTCAGCCAAAGGATGCCCCTGCCACCAGCCCCACAGATCGCCTGCCTCCGGCACAAACTTCTCCAATCCGCCCGCTCGACCAGAATGTGAACGTATTTGCATCCAATCCATTCTTCCTGACTTGAATTTATACGCAATATGCGTATATTCATATCTTGTATTGGGAGACTGTTTATGAGTTTGAACCTGGACCGCAGTTTTTTTTCGGTCATTTGCGACCTTGGAAGCTGCTTTTACGCGGCGGAGCATGACCTTGGTGACATGAGCCTCGCCCGGATCATTGAAGATGTACGGACTGGGCAACTGGAGCGCGTTCAGGCCGTGATGGAGTTCAACCCGGTTGAAGGCTGGTGCAACGACGTAACAGACCCCGTGCTGGCCGCCGCGTTTCCGGAAAGCGCCACGTCCTTGGATCCGGACTGGTCTGACTACCGGGACGAACGCATCGATGGTCGGCGTGCCGGCATCTCACTCAGGGCCGCGGCCTGAGGCTTGTCTCAGGTCCTGCGATACAAGGCCTATTGTCTGTGCGCACGCGGCGGCTGGCCGAATTCCAGTCGGTACGCCCGCGTCATCGCACTCGAATTGCGATAACCGCATCTCTCGGAAATCTCCGCAATGCTGAGCCGTGTCAGTTCGACAAGCCTCCGGGCTTCACGCAGCCGGATCGCCTTGTAGACACCGAGCGGCGTCATGCCGACCTCCTGGCGAAAATGGTCTTCCAGGCTTCTCTGGTCGATGTTCAGCCGGGCTGCCAGTTCGGCGATCGTAAGCGGCGTTTCCAGCGTTCTGCGCATGAGGGCCGCCGCGCTGCGCACCAGGCTGTCTGCCGTCAGCCGCAGGCGCGGATCCTGCCGCTCAAACGCGTCGCCATGCATGAAATTGGCGGAGACCTCGAGTGCAAACAGGGCACCATGTTGCTGTTTGATCAGCTCCAGTGTCAGCTCGAAAGTGGTCGACGCACCACCGCAGGTGCAGGTGTCCCTGCCGGCAACGACACGGTCCTCAACCACGTCCACCTCCGGGAAGGTTTCGGCAAAGAGAGACAGTTCGTCCCAGTGAATGGTCGCCTGGCGACCATCCAGCAGACCGGCCGAGGCCATCAGCCAGGCACCGGTATCCATGCCGACGAGGGTTGCAAAACGCCCCCTCGCCGCCCGCAGCACCCGTTGCATGCGGGCACCGGCATACTGCGTATAGTCATAGCTCGGCATCACGAAAAGGAAATCCCCGGTCGGCATGGCCTCTGCCCAGGACCGTGTGTCCACCGGCAGCCCGCTGGAAGAGGTGACGGTGCCTCCGTCCAGGCTGACATGCTCCCAAACATAGAGCTGCCGGCGGGCAATCGTGTTGGCAGCTCGGAAGGGCTCAACGGCATTGGCAAGGCAATAGACCGAGAACTTGTCGAACAGGAAAACGCAGATTTTTCGGGAAGCGGAAGATTTTTCCGAAATCTGCATGATTTTTCTCCAAAACGGCACACTGACGTTTCCCTGCTTGTCTCACTCTCTGTTGCAAGAGGCAAGAGGAGATCCCGATGGAGTTTGGTCTGAGCGAAGAGCAGGAGATGATCGTCTCAACCGTCCGCTCTTTCGTTGAAAACGAGATCTATCCGCACGAGGACATGGTCGAGAAAACCGGTCAGGTGCCCCTGGAGCTCGGTGAGGAGATCAAGCAGAAATGCATTGATCTCGGCTTCTACGCCTGCAATTTTCCGGAAGAGGTCGGCGGCGCCGGGCTCAGCCATCTGGATTTCACGCTGGTCGAGCGTGAACTCGGTCGCGGATCCATGGCCCTCAACCACTTTTTCGGCCGTCCGCAGAACATCCTGATGGCCTGCAGGGACGAACAGCGCGAGCGCTATCTGCTGCCTGCCGTGCGCGGCGAAAAGATGGACGCGCTGGCCATGACCGAGCCGGATGCCGGCTCCGATGTGCGTGGCATGAAATGCCAGGCCGTGCGCGACGGCGGCGATTGGGTGATCAACGGCTCCAAGCACTTCATCTCCGGGGCGGAACACGCAGACTTCTTCATCGTCTTTGTCGCCACCGGCGTCGACGAGACACCGAAAGGCCCGAAGAAACGCATCACCTGTTTCCTGGTCGACAGAGGCACGCCGGGCTTTGAAGTCCGCGATGGCTACAACTCCGTCAGCCATCGCGGCTACAAGAACTACATTCTCTATTTCGACAAGTGCCGCTTGCCGGACGCACAGGTTCTTGGCGAGGTTGACGGCGGTTTCGACGTCATGAACGAGTGGCTTTACGCGACTCGGCTGACCGTTGCGGCCATGAGTGTCGGCCGCGCCCGCCGCTGTTTCGATTATGCCGTGAATTATGCCGCTGAACGCAAGCAGTTCGGCCAGGCCATTGCCAAGTTCCAGGGCATCGGCTTCCAGGTCGCCGACATGATCACCGAGATCGATGCGGCGGACTGGCTGACACTGGTCGGCGCCTGGCGCCTCGATCAGGGGCTGCCCGCCAACCGCGAGATCGCCAGCGCCAAGGTCTATGCCACGGAAATGCTGGCCCGTGTCACGGACACGACCTTGCAGATCTTCGGCGGCATGGGTCTGATGGACGACTTTCCCATCGAACGCTTCTGGCGTGACGCAAGGGTCGAGCGCATCTGGGACGGCACCAGCGAGATCCAGCGCCACATCATCAGCCGCGACATTTTCCGGCCGCTCGGGGCCTGATCCATGCGGTCCCTGGAACGTCTGCTCCGGCCGAAATCCATTGCCGTCATCGGCGGCGGCACCTGGTGCCAAAACGTCATCGGAGAATGCCGCAAAGCCGGTTTCAATGGTGCGCTCTGGCCCGTCCATCCGAGCCGAGACGAGATTGGCGGGATCAAAGCCTTCCGCTCGGCAGACGAGTTGCCATCCGCACCAGACGCGGTCTTTATCGGCGTCAACCGGAACACTACCATCGAGGTTGTGGCCAGCCTGGCGCGTCTTGGCGCCGGCGGCGCGATCTGCTTCGCCTCCGGTTTCAGTGAAGCCGCGAAAGAGCTCGCCGATGGCGCGGACCTGCAGGCAGCCCTGGTTGACGCAGCCGGGGAGATGCCGATCCTTGGCCCGAACTGCTATGGTTTTCTGAATGCGCTCGACGGCGCGACACTCTGGCCGGACCAGCATGGCCTGACACCCGTGGAAAGCGGTGTTGCCATCATCGCCCAGTCTTCGAACATCGCCCTCAATCTGACCATGCAGACCCGCAGTCTGCCGATCGCCTACCTGATGACGGTCGGCAACCAGGCACAGACCGGTCTGTCGGACATCGGCGATGCGCTTCTTCAGGATGAGCGCGTCACGGCCATCGGTCTTTACATCGAGGGCCTTGACGACCTTGCGGCCTTTGAGGCCTTTTCGCGCCGCGCTCATGCCCTCGGCAAACCAGTCGTTGCCCTGAAGATCGGCCGATCGGAGGCCGCGCAAGCAGCAACACTTTCTCATACCGCATCGATGGCCGGCAGCACGGCCGGCTCCGATGCCCTTTTCAAACGCCTGGGCATCGCGCGTGTTGACAGCCTGCCCGCGCTCCTGGAGACCCTGAAACTTCTGCATGTCGCCGGTCCGCTCGAAAGTGCAAACATTGCGTCCATGTCCTGTTCCGGGGGCGAGGCCAGCCTGATTGCCGACACCGCGGTCGGCCGGAACGTGACCTTCCCGGCGCTGACCGACAGCCAGCGCGCAGCTTTGACCGATGTCCTCGGCCCCAAGGTCGCGCTCGCCAACCCGCTCGACTATCACACCTATATCTGGGGTGATGAAGCTGCCATGAGCCGCTGCTATACGGCCATGATGCAGGGCGATCTTTCGCTCGGGCTCGTCATTCTCGACATTCCACGGCAGGACCGGTGCGATCCCGCGGCATGGCTGAAAGTGTTCGACGCGGTGGAAGCGGCCCAGACATCTTCCGGTCGGCAGATGGCCATTCTGAGTTCCCTGCCGGAGCTGATGCCGGAGGCAATTGCAAGCGAGCTGATCGCGCGGGGCATCGTCCCGCTCTGTGGTTTCGAAGAAGCCCTCACGGCCATCGAGGCCGCTGCCCTGTTCGGGCGCCCGCTGCCGGCCGATCCAGTGCATCTGCCCGGCCCGGTCCGTGATCCGGAGCTTCTGGACGAGAGCGAGGCCAAGACGCTCCTTGCAGAACACGGGCTCAGAATACCGAAACACCGCAACGCCGCCAATTCTGTGGAGGCCGCAAGCTGCGCTGAGGAAATCGGCTTTCCGGTTGTGCTCAAGGGCACCGGCATTGCCCACAAGACCGAGGCAGGTGCTGTCGCGCTCAACCTGACATCCGCCTGCGCAGTCCAGGAAACCGCTGAAAAAATGCCGACGGCGACATTCCTTGTGGAAGAGATGGTCACCGGAACGCTGGCCGAGCTCCTGATCGGAATTGTCCGAGATCCGGCCCATGGCTACGTTCTGACGCTTGCTGCGGGCGGCACCTTGACCGAGCTTTTGAAAGACAGCGTCTCGCTGATCCTGCCTGTCGGCGATGAGGACATCCGCACGGCCCTTGAGACCTTGAAGATCGGCCGCGTGCTGACGGGCTATCGCGGCATGCCTTCCTGCGACACCGAGGCGATCATTTCTGCCGTTCTTGCCATCCAGGCGCTTGCCTGCAGCGCACCGGTCGAGGAAGTTGAAATCAATCCCCTGCTCTGCGGCAGGGACTTTGCCATCGCCGCCGATGCGCTGGTGAGACTGGGAGGAAACTGATGGAAGGTCCCATCAAGACCGAAAGACGTGGCCATATTCTGGCCGTCACGCTGGACCGGCCCAAGGCCAATGCCATTGACCTGGCAACAAGCCGGATCATGGGCGACGTCTTCACCGATTTTCGCGATGATCCGGAGCTGCGCGTCGCCATCGTTACCGGTGCAGGCGAGAAATTCTTCTGCCCGGGCTGGGATCTGAAGGCCGCTGCCGACGGCGATGCAGTCGACGGCGACTATGGCAAGGGCGGCTTCGGAGGTCTCCAGGAACTGCGCGGCCTTAACAAGCCGGTGATTGCCGCCGTCAACGGCATCTGCTGCGGCGGCGGGCTGGAGCTGGCCCTGTCCGCAGACATCATCCTGGCCGCAGACCATGCCACTTTTGCGCTGCCCGAGATCCGTTCCGGCACGGTTGCCGACGCCGCCAGCATCAAACTGCCGAAACGCATTCCCTATCACATCGCCATGGAAATGCTGTTCACCGGCCGCTGGATCAATTCGGACGAAGCGGCCCGCTGGGGCATGATCAATCACATCCATCCGGCGGCCGACCTGATGGATCAGGCCTGGAAAATGGCCGAGCTGCTCGCCTCCGGCCCGCCACTTGTCTATGCCGCGATCAAGGAAATCGTGCGCGAAGCCGAAGACATGAAGTTCCAGGATGCGCTCAACCGCATCACCGGAAGCCAGTTCCAGACGGTGGAAGCACTTTACCGCTCCGAGGACCAGATGGAAGGCGCACGCGCCTTTGCCGAAAAACGCGATCCGGTCTGGAAAGGCCGCTAGGAGACCCGAATGCCCCTTCAAATGAACCGCGACGTCTTCATCACCTGTGCCGTCACCGGCTCCGGCGGCACCCAGGACAAGTCTCCGCATGTGCCGCGCAGCCCGAAGGACATTGCCGACAGCGCCATCGATGCTGCCAAGGCAGGCGCAGCCATCGTGCACTGCCACGTGCGTGATCCGGAGACCGGCGCGCCGTCCCGGCGCCTGGACTACTACCGTGAAGTCACCGACCGCATTCGCGATGCAGATGTCGACGTGGTCCTGAACCTGACGGCCGGCATGGGCGGCGACATTGTCTTCGGTTCGACCGAGGCGCCCCTTCCGGTCAATGACAGCGGCACGGACATGATCGGTGCCACCGAACGCATGGCCCATGTGCGCGAGTGTCTGCCGGAGATCTGCACACTCGACTGCGGCACCATGAATTTTGCCGAAGCCGACTATGTCATGACCAACACCCCGGGCATGCTGCGGGCGATGGGCGCCATGATGACGGAGCTGGGTGTCAAACCCGAGATCGAGGCCTTCGACACCGGCCACCTCTGGTTTGCCAAGCAGCTGGTCAAGGAAGGCACACTTGCCTCCCCTGCCCTCGTTCAGCTGTGCATGGGCGTTCCCTGGGGTGCGCCGAACGACCTCAACACCTTCATCGCCATGGTCAATGCCATTCCGCAGGACTGGTCTTGGTCGGCCTTCAGCCTCGGCCGGGACCAGATGCCCTATGCAGCGGCGGCGGTGCTTGCCGGCGGCAATGTCCGTGTCGGGCTGGAAGACAACCTGTTTGTGGAAAAAGGCGTTCTCGCCACCAATGCCCAGCTGGTGGAAAAGGCCGTCGGCGTTGTTGAAGGCATGGGTGCCCGGATCATCGGCCCGGACGCCGTGCGTGCGCAACTTGGCCTTACCAAGCGCGCACCAGTGGCGGCCTGACCATGAGCCGGCGGGTGCTCATCACGGCCGGCGCCTCGGGCATCGGCCGCGCCATTGCCGAGCGGTTTCTGGCAGATGGCGACACGGTCGCCATCTGCGATGCCGATCCGGTTGCGGTCGAAGCCTTTTCCGCAGCTCACCCGGGGGCGGTCGCTGCAATTGCCGATGTCACCTCGGAAGAGGACATGAAGGCGTTTCTGGCGGCGCTGGAAGCTGATTGGGGCGGCGTGGACGTGGTCTGCGCCAATGCCGGCACCGGCGGACCTGCGGGTTCCATCGAGACACTGGACTATGACGAGTGGCAGCGCTGCATTGCCACCAATCTGCATGGTGCCTTTCTGACCTGCCGTTGGGCGGCCAGGGTGATGAAGGCGCAAGGCCACGGCCTGATCGTGCTGACTTCCTCGACCGCCGGTCTTTACGGCTATCCGTTCCGCTCTCCCTACGCGTCCGCCAAATGGGCCATTGTCGGCCTCACCAAGACTCTCGCCATGGAACTCGGCTCCCACGGTATCCGCGTCAACGCGGTCTGCCCCGGCGCGGTGGAAGGCGAGCGTATGGACCGGGTCGTTGCCATGGAAGCCAGGGCGCGCGGCGAGACCGAGGACATCATTCGCGACAGCTATGTCAAAGGCGTTTCCCTGAAAACCTGGGTAACGGCAGACGACGTTGCCGGCAGCATTCACTTTCTGGCGTCCGATGCCGGCGCCCGCATTTCCGGACAGATTCTGGCCATTGACGGCCACACGGAGACACTCGCACCATGACCCAAAAAGCATGTATCGTCGGTGGCGGCGTAATCGGTGGTGGCTGGGCCGCCCGCTTTCTTCTGAATGGCTGGGACGTGGCGGTGTTCGACCCGGACCCGGAGGCCGAACGCAAGTTCAACGAGGTGCTGGCCAACGCACGCCGCAGCCTGCCGTCCCTTTACGACAAGCGCCTGCCGCAGGAGGGCAACCTCACCTTCCACACAGATCTGGCGGACGCCGCAAAGGGCGCCGACTGGATCCAGGAGAGCGTGCCGGAACGGCTGGAGCTGAAGCACAAGGTCCTTGGCAGCCTGACGGAGCTCGCCTCCGTCACCACCGTTATCGGCTCCTCCACATCCGGTTTCAAACCCTCCGAACTCTGCGAGAAGGGTGCACGCGCCATCGTCGCCCACCCGTTCAATCCGGTCTATCTGTTGCCGCTGATCGAACTGGTCGGAGAGCCAGGCGAAACCGGGCGCGCCGCGGAGATCCTCCGGTCCATCGGCATGTACCCGCTGACCGTGCGCAAGGAA
Organism: Roseibium sp.; assembly: GCF_965233565.1. Lineage (GTDB taxonomy): Bacteria > Pseudomonadota > Alphaproteobacteria > Rhizobiales > Stappiaceae > Roseibium. Next base: position 1,436,374 of record NZ_OZ247494.1, read on the forward strand.
ATCGACGCCCATATTGCCGACCGTTTTCTGGAGGCGGTCTGGCGCGAGGCCCTGTGGCTGGTCAAGGACGGCAACGCCACGACGGAAGAAATCGACGAGGCCATTCGCATGGGTTTCGGCCTCAGATGGGCGCAGATGGGGCTCTTCGAGACCTACCGCGTTGCCGGCGGCGAAGCGGGCATGAAGCACTTCATGGCCCAGTTCGGTCCGGCGCTGGAATGGCCCTGGACCAAGCTGATGGACGTGCCGGAATTTACCGACGAGCTGGTGGATCTGATCGCCGGTCAGTCGGACGCCCAGTCGGGCCACCTGACCATCCGCGAACTGGAGCGTCTGCGCGACGACAATCTGGTCGGCATGATGCGCGCCCTGAAAAAGAACGGCAGCGGCGCCGGTGGTGTCCTGCTGCGCCATGAGCAGGCCCTCGCCAACCCTGATCCGGTTGAGCTGCCGGTCACTGTGGACCGGCAAATCCCGCAAAGCTGGACCGATTACAACGACCACATGAACGAGGCCCATTATCTGGAAGCCGGCGCGGCGGCCACCGACCGTTTCATGGAACTGATCGGCGCGGATGCGGCCTATATCGCCTCCGGCAAGAGCTACTTTACCGTTGAAAACCACCTTCGCTATCTGGATGAGCTCAAGGCGGGTGAGCGCCTGATCGTCACCACGCAGGTGCTTCAGGGCGAAGGCAAGAAGATGAAACTGTTCCATTTTCTGAAAAACGGCGCTGGCGACGTGGCTGCCACCATGGAAACCATGCTGCTCCATGTCGACCTGACGACACGGGCGAGCTGCCCGCCGACACCGGATGTCGAGGAAAAGCTGACGGCGTTTGCCAAGGCCCATGCGGTGCTGCCGCTGCCTGATGGCGCCGGGCGTTATGTCGGACAGCGGGGCTGAACGGAACGCTCCGCCGAAACGTCAATTGAGATCCTTCAGCAGGCGCCCGTGTTTGCGCGTCTGCTGAATGACATCGCCGAAAGTGTCGTAACCCTGTGACGACAGGATCGGCAGCAGGCGGCACAGGGCTTCAGCTGTGGCATAGGCATCGCCCAACGCCGTGTGTCTGAGTTGCTCCGGGATTGTCACACCCAATCGAGCACACAGGGCGTCCAGCGTATGTTCCTCGTTGGTGCCGAACACCACCGCCGAAAGCAGCACCGTGTCGAGGATCGGGTGATCCCAGGCCAGGCCGGAGCGCCGCCCGTGTTTCTGCAGGAAAGCCATGTCGAACGGTGCGTTGTGGGCGACGATCACCGCCTCCCGGGCAAAATCGTGGAAATGCGCGACCGCGACCGCCGGCTCCGGTGCATCAGCGACCATCTCGTCAAAGATGCCGTGAACTTTCGTTGAGGCAGGCGGTATCGGCCGGCCTGGATTGACCAGCTGGTCCAGCGCCTCACCTTCCACAATCCGGCCATTGACCACTCGAACGGCACCGATCTGGACGATCTCGTCCTTGTTCGGCATCAGTCCGGTCGTTTCCGTATCGAAGACAGCGAAGGTCAGGTCTTTCAGCGGTGTGTTTTCGATGGCCCGTTCGCTGCCGCGTTCAGACAGATCGAAATCGAAGATCAGCGGCCGCGCCGCCTCCGGCGCCAAACGGGCATCGGCGCCGTCGATCAGGATCATGTAACCCGAAGCTTCGCTGAGTTTCTTGAGACGCAACTGAAATGTCAGCCTGTCACGAGCACCGCGCACACTGACATCAACCTCTTTCCGGCTGCCCTCCAGCTGAGCGAAGGCGTCGAGCAGATCGTTTTTTGAAAAATAGTCGAAGATCGACGCACTCAGCCGCGGCACCTGCACCTGGCCGAGAATATCGGCCGCCTGCCCGTCATAGAGCATGATCCTGTGGGCGGGGCTGACCAGAACGATCGCGACGGGGATCTCCGTCAGGAGCAGCGCCAGATGCGCTCGTTCGGCCATCAGGCGCGTCGTGTCTTCACCCGCAGTCCCGTCTGTTTCGTCCGACATTTCCGAAAGCCGGCCGGTGACAGCCTGCAAGGCAGGTGCAAGATCTCCGAGATAGCGCGCCTCTTCCAGATCGAGCCCCGGCGCGACATCGGCATGCGCGCGCGTCCGCATTGCCGCTGCCAGACGGTTGATCGGCTTGGCGACATTTTCGTCGAAGAGCAGCCAGACCCCCACCAGGATCGCCATAAGGCCAAAGGCGGACAGAATTCCCGCAAACAGGAAACCCGAGCCGATGTCCGTTTCGTCGATACGCCTGTAGCCGACATAAAGCGCTGCCAGAACCACCAGGCAGCTGGCGGCGGCGACGCCTGCGAACATCAGGAAGATGCGAAGCCGCAGATTGACCCCGGTCAGCATCACCCTGTCCCGCACACCGTGGCAACGATGGGGTCTTCTTTCGAAACATGCGTCCAGGTGATCCCGGTCACCTCACCCGCGGCCTCGAAATTGACGCCGTCCACAAGAGCGGCCCGGCGCAATTCCGTGCAGTCCGCGATGACCGGCAGCTTGTTGACCGGTGACCAGCGCCCGAAGAAATAGGCCTCGACCAGTCGCAATCCGGGTTGCTCGGGATGTGTCTGAAGCGATGCCATGTCGATGGCGACAAATCTTTCGACGAACGGCACGATGTAGGTCCAGGGACGGTAGAAGGCCTTGCTCTCGACGGTTTGAGCCACGACCACCTCTGCCGGCAGCGACTGCCGCGTCCGGTCATACCAGCCATATTCATTGGCGATCGTCGTTACGATCATGGCCGCCCCGGCGGCAACGGGCGCAAACCACCTTGGCAAGCGCCCGCCCAGTAGCCGGTTGAGCAACATCACCAGCCCGGCCCCTGCCAGTCCTGCTACCAGCGTTGCGATCAGTTCCACAAACATCGTTTCCTCCCGGCGGTTTCGGCCCGTGCTCCGGGCGCTGTCCTGTCCGCCTAGCTCAGCATGCCGCGTCCATGGCCGACGGCCGACTGCATGGTCTTGACCACAACAAACGCGTCCCGCAAATGACTCCGCTCAAAATCGGAGAGCGTCGACGGCTGCAGGAAATTGTCGGGTGCGGCGCCCTGCTTGACCAGGTTGGCCTGGTGCAGCAGGCGTGTTTCGGCAATCAGATCATAGGCATCCAGAAGATCGCCCGCACCGGACTGGCTCAGCTGCCCCGTCTCGCGCGCTTCCTCCAGGCGGGCCCGCGTGTTGACCACACCGATCTGTCCGCGCAAAGCGTAGATCCTGGCAAGATCGACCACCGGCACAACGCCGTTATGTTTCAGGTCCAGCGTATTCTTGTTTTCGCCCGAGCGGATCGTTGCAAGGCCCCTCAAGAGATTGAGCGGCGGCGTGTGTTTCAGCGAATTGCTGATCATGTGGGCCACGAAGATCGAATTCTCGCTGGCTGCTTTCAGCGTTTGATCCTGCAGGTTCTCAAAAAGGCTTTTGTCGCCTCCAATGGGCCTGAGATCGAACATAACCGAACTGAGCATCTGCGCTTCCGGGTTCGGCTTTGCGATCCAGCCCTCAAAGTAACTTTTCCAGACCCGCATCGGCTGGCACCAGCGCGGGTTCGTCGCCATCATGTCGCCCGGACAAAAGACATAGCCGCAGGTGTTCAGCCCGTCCGTGACCAAGCGGGCAAGCTCGGCAAAATAGCCGGTCTGATCGGCTTCCGTCACGCTGTCATCCAGGAACAGACAATTGTCCTGATCGCTCACGCCGGTCTGTTCCTGCCGGCCCTGCGAACCACAGGCGAGCCAGAGATAGGGAACCGGCGGCGGTCCGAGTGTTTCCTCGGCAAGCGCCAGAAGCCGGCGGGTTGCCGTGTCCGCGATATCGGTGATCAAACGAGTCACCACTTCATGGCGGCTGCCACCGGCCACAAGCTGCACCAGCAGCTTCGGAATGCGGGCGGTCACCCTGGCAATCTCCTGCGCGCTGTCGCAGCGGGAGATCTCGCCAACCAGTTCAGCCGAACTGACCGCCTGAAACGTTGTCAGGTCTGTTTGTGTCACGATGCCGGCAAGCCGCCCGGCTTCGACAATTGGCACATGCCCGATCCGCCGCTCCATCATCAGGTGCAGCACGTCGGACCCGATCGCCGAAGGCGGCAACGTCACCGGATCGGCCGTCATGACGGCGCTGACGGGTGTTTCCGGACTGCGCCCTTCCGCCAGCACCTTTCCGGACAGATCCCGGATCGTCACGATGCCGGTCAGGGCTGCATCGGCGCCTGTCACACAAAGCGAGGACACATGATTGTCGCGCATGACGCTGGCGGCAAACTGAACCGTATCGTCCGGCCGGCACGTCAGCGGTGCCGACGACATCAGGGTCGCGGCGCGGGTCATGGCGAGTTCATTGCCCCGGGCCTGATTTTTCCGGGCCCGGTCGAAGAACCGCGCGACCGCTGGCTGGGAGCGCATCAGGCCGTGAAAGACATCCGGTGGCAAGACGAAAAGTGTTGTGTCTTCGGTCGTCCGAGCCGAAGTCACCGCAATGCCGTCCAGCATCAGACCGCGCTCACCGAAGGAATTGCGCTGGCTCAGCTGGCTGAGGATTTCGCCATTTTCGTCGCGAACCTCGACACCGCCTTCATGAATCAGAAACAGCCCGCGCAGCATGTCGCCGAGATCATAGACGACAGTGCCTGCCAAAAGCCGCCAGGGCTCGATCTGGCCCGACAGCACCTCCTGGTCGGTCTCCGGCAACGCATCGTAGGGATGCACTGTCTTCAGGAACTTCAGGATCTGATCAGCGGTCAGGGTCATGAACTTGGCCTGGCTTATGAAACCGAAAGATCCTGCCCGGTGCGGACCGGGCAGGACAAGTCTGGGAGGTCGGGGGAGGTGTCAGTCTCCTCCCCCGGAGCTTTGTCAGTGCGCCTGGGCGACACCCGCACCGCGCGGTACCCGAACGCTTTCGACCAGGTCCTTGATCTCCTGCGGAGTTTCCTTGGTCATGCCGGTCACGATATAGGCCACCACGAAGTTGACCGCCGCACCGATGGCACCAAAGGAGGTGGACTTGATCGTGCCAAGCAGCGGATCAGCATCGGTGAAACTGTTGGTGCCCGGGATGAAGAACCACCCCTTGTGCAGGAAGATGTAGACCAGGGTCACGACCAGGCCTGCCAGCATGCCGGCAACCGCGCCCGTGTTGTTGATGCGGGTCGAGAAGATCCCCATCATCAGCGCCGGGAAGATCGAGGCTGCTGCCAGTCCGAAGGCCAGCGCCACGGTTTGCGCCGCAAAGCCTGGTGGATTGAGCCCCAGATAGGTTGCCACCACGATCGCGACCGCCATGGCAATTCGTGCGGACAGAAGTTCCTTGCGCTCCGAAATGGCCGGATTGATTGCCCCCTTGATCAGGTCATGACTGACCGCCGAGGAAATCGCCAGCAGCAAGCCGGCCGCCGTAGACAGGGCCGCGGCAAGACCGCCGGCAGCCACCAGACCGATCACCCAGCTGGGCAGGTTGGCAATTTCCGGGTTTGCCAGAACCAGAATGTCCCGGTTGAACTTGGTCAGCTCGTTACCGACCCAGCCCTTTTCCTCGGCAAGCGCCTGCATCTCGGCATTCTTGTCGTTGTAGTACTGGATCTTGCCGTCACCATTCTTGTCTTCCCAGTCGAGAAGACCGGTTTTCTGCCAGGTGTCCATCCAGTCATACTTGGGATCGTCTGCGATCTGCTCCACGGCAACCGCACCGCCATTGATGCCGCCATTCGGCCACATCATCTCGGTGATGTTGAGCCGCGCCATGGCGCCGACGGCCGGGGCCGTGATGTAGAGCAGCGCGATGAAGACCAGCGCCCAGCCGGCGGACCAGCGTGCGTCGGACACCTTCGGCACCGTGAAGAAGCGCATGATCACATGCGGCAGACCGGCCGTACCGATCATCAGCGACAGGGTGAACAGCACCATGTTGAAGGTGTCGGAATGGTGGGATGTATAGGAGTTGAACCCAAGCTCGGTCACCACCTGGTCCAGCTTGGTCAAAAGCGGCACACCGGAGGCAACGTCGTCACCGAAGAGGCCGAGACCCGGGATCGGGTTGCCGGTCAGCTGCAGCGAGATGAAGATCGCCGGAATGGTATAGGCCGTGATCAGAACCACATACTGCGCCACCTGCGTATAGGTCACGCCCTTCATGCCGCCGAACACCGCATAGGCGAAGACGACACAGGCCCCGATCAGCAGACCGGTCGTGTTGTCCACTTCCAGGAAGCGGCCGAAGGCCACGCCAACGCCGGTCATCTGGCCGATGACGTACGTCGTCGAGGCGACGATCAGACACACAACGGCAACGATGCGGGCGGTCTGGCTGTAGAACCGGTCTCCAATGAATTCGGACACGGTGAACTTGCCGAACTTGCGCAGATAAGGCGCAAGCAGCAGCGCCAGCAGCACATAACCGCCGGTCCAGCCCATCAGGAAGGTGGAATTGTCATAACCGGTGAAGGCAATCAGGCCGGCCATGGAAATGAAGGAAGCCGCTGACATCCAGTCGGCGGCGGTTGCCATACCGTTGGTGACCGGGTGAACCCCGCGGCCGGCAGCGTAGAATTCGGACGTGGACCCGGCACGGGCCCAGATCGCGATGCCGATATAGAGAGCGAAGGAGCCCCCCACAAACAGCAGGTTTATCGTAAACTGATCCATCGTTTCAGGCCCCCTCAGTCCTCATCCACGCCGTGTTCCCGGTCAACCCGGTTCATCCAGAAGGCGTAGAAGAAAATGATCGCCAGGAAGACCAGGATGGAGCCCTGCTGCGCGAACCAGAACCCCAGGTCCGTGCCACCGACAGCGATGCCGCTCAACATGGGGCGCAGCAGGATGCCGAACCCGAACGAAACCAGCGCCCAGATGACGAGGCTGATCGAAATGATGCGCATATTGGCCGACCAATATGCATTGTTGGATGGTTTTTCGGACATGCAGTCTCCTCCGCCCTAACCCGTTACCTCCAGTCAGGCGTGACTCTGCTCACGACCTGATTGCTGCAACGCAGTGTAGTACCAGCGCCACGGCTGCATTCAAGACTACTTAGGTAGGCACTACTTCCGTATAGCAATACTTAGGTCTATAAACACTTCGATTAACTGATAAGTATTTACCCTGACACGACAGAAAACCAAGAAATAATGAGGCCAAACGACGAAAGTCGAAGTAAAAAACATAATTCACCAAACCAAATCGAAACCTCACACCGAATTTTCGAGACAGGTCGCCATTGTTACGCAAGATTCGACGCAATTACCTGAAAACAACACTGCAATCAAAGCCTGTAAAATTAGAAAACCCAACCAGTCTGCACTGCAAGACAGGTGGATGGCAGATACAAAAACGCAGCCGTCGAGACGACGACTGCGTGCTGGAACACCGGACTTCGCAGCTGCCCGGTCAGCTGGATAGCCTTCGTGGTCAGCCGACGATCAGCTGTTTCAGCTGAAGCGCTTCGTATTCGAGTTCGGTCAGCCGATAGTTGACCACGTCACCAATTGTGATGATGCCCACTAGCACTCCATCGTCGACGACCGGCATATGCCGGAAACGGCCGGCGGTCATTTTGCGCAACACGGAAATCAGGGCATCGTCCGGCTGACAGACCTCGACGGTCTTGGTCATGATGTCCTCGACCTGTTGCGGAAGTGTCTGGCCTGGCGTCTCCGCCAGCCTGCGCACGATGTCGCGCTCCGACAGGATGCCCTGCAATTTGCCCTCCGCATCCTTCACCACAACCGCGCCGATCTTCTTGTCGCGAAGCATCACCACGGCTTCGTGCAGCGTGTTCTGGGGCCGCAGGGAAAAGACGTCGGATCCCTTCTTTTCAAGAATTTTCCGGACGGTCGCCGTCTCGTGGGTGAGATTCGACTCTGTTGTCTGGCTATGCGTCGTAGCCTGCATCTTGTCTTTCCGGCTGGGGGCCTGATAAGAGCTTGGCATGTAAATGGCTCCTTGCTGACTGTTCGCCACTGGCGGGCAAGGACCAGCTTAACCGAAACATGTCGGCCTAAGGAACTCTCCAAATTGGCAGATTTTTTTCTGACGCCCCTGACCGCGACGATCTTCTTCGTGCTCGCCTGTCTGGCGGGCTATCAATATCGCCGCGTCTGGGTGAAAGAGGGACCGCGCTGGAAGCTCTGGCTGTTTGGAGTGATCGCGGCACTCTGCCTGGGCATCGTGGCGTTCATACCGGTGTCCGCGACCTGATTTCAGGCCTCTTTGGCTTCCATTTCAGCAAGCATTTTGCGGGCTCGGGGACACTGGAGCCGGTCGCGCAGCGGGCTGTTCGGATCGATCTCCTTGCTGCAGACCACACAGTGATCCGCATCGGAAATCGCGTTCAGACCGCCGCAGCTGCCCTTGATCGTCCTGCCGGAAAACATCACGCCAACCGCCATCCCGACGATGACGGTCAACAAGAGAGCAAAGGCAAGGACAAAGGTCGCCACGTCAGTTTGGTCCCGTGATCAGGCCTGCAGCTCCTGGAAGCGGCGGCTGGAAGTAGAGGCAAACGTCTTGTCGCCCGCTTCTGCGCTGCGATCAATGAACAAAACCGCGAGGTCCTGCTGGTCGGCGATCTCAAGACCGCGTTCTGTGCCGAGAACGAGCAGCGCTGTTGCCCAGGCATCGGCCAGCATCGTGTTTTCTGCAAGCACGGTGACAGACGCGGTCCTGTGCGTGATCGGCTGGCCGGTCTTGGCGTCGATAATGTGCGAGAAGCGCTTCCCGTCCCGCTCAAAATAGTTCCGGTAATCGCCGGACGTCGCCATGCCGAGATTGCTCACGCTTGCGACCTGGTAGGCCTGACGTGTATGTGCATCCGGCGTTTCAATGCCGATCTGCCAGTTCATGCCGTCGGCATTGCGGCCGGACACATAGATGTCGCCACCGATTTCCACCATGAAGTCGGACAGGCCGAATTCCCTGGCCACCTTGGCCATCTGATCGACACCAAAGCCCTTGCCGATTGACGGCAGGTAGATTTCCGCGTCCGGGTGGCTCTTGCGGATCTGGGAACCGCTGACCTCAAGACCATGGGTCTGACCGGCGACTTCCCGCGCAGTGGCCAGGACAGCCGCGTCAGGGGTGGCGCCATGCGCGCTGCCTTTGGCACCGAAGCCCCAGGCCTCGATCACCGGGCCGAGCGTGATGTCGAATTGACCGTCACTGGCCGCATTGACGTCCCGGGCTGCGCTGACCACACGTGCCAGGCTTTCCGAAACGGTCATCGGATCGGTTGATTTGAACGCGTTGAACCGCGACACTTCAGACTGCGCGTCCCAGTTCGACATTTGCGCGTTGACGTCGGCAAGGCTCTTTTCGAGCGCCGCTTTCAAGGCCGCCTTGTCGACAAAGCGGTCATGGTCGAGGCCGGTAACGGAATAGCTGGTCCCCATTGTGGAGCCGGAAAGCTCGACAAGTTCCGAACCGCCCTTACAGGCGGCAAGGGTCGTCAGCGACATCAGAATGAAGCTGCGCCGGGAGAAAACGATGTTAGTAGCCACGGTACCGTCTCCGATAGATCCTGAGCGACATGGGTCGCGTCCATGGCGCTTTTCATTTGTTTCGAGAGGCAATTCAACAAAAAAATTTCCCTAACCGGCATAATAGTGCTTTTTACGGGAGCAAAAACGTAGCATATGGCGGGCTGTCGAATTCTGGAGGCCAGATGCGTGCAAAGCTTTAAGCTCAAAAAAGGTCTTGATCTGCCTGTGCTGGGGGCACCTGTTCAAGAGATCAGTGGCGAATATGAGCCCGGAACCGCAGCAGTTCTGGCGGAGGACTATATCGGTCTGAAGCCGAGACTGGTGGTTCAGGAAGGTGATGTGGTCGGTGTCGGCGCTCCGGTGTTTTTCCACAAGGACACACCGGACGTCATGGTCACGTCCCCTGTCTCGGGCCGCGTGAAGGCTGTCAATCGCGGCGCCCGGCGCGTCCTGATCAGCGTCGAGATCGAAGTGGATGCCGGCGCAGCCGAGCCTGTGGATTTCTCCGGTGTGGGCGACGCGACGACGCCGGAAGGTCTGACCGAGCGCCTGTGCGCATCCGGCCTGTGGACCTCGTTCCGGACCCGTCCCTATTCCAAGGTGCCCGATCCATCCACGAAACCGGCCGCAATCTTTGTGACCGCAACGGACACCGAGCCGCTGACGGCCGACCCGGCCGTGATCATCGCAGATGCCGGTGCCGCCTTTGAAAAGGGGCTTGAAGCCGTTGCATCGCTGAGCGCGGGCAAGACCTATCTCTGTGTCGCTTCCGGCGCCTCCATTCCCGGACGCGACGTTGCCGGCGTCGAAACGGCTGAGTTTTCCGGACCGCATCCGGCCGGCCTTGCCGGCACGCACATCCATTTTCTGGACGTGCCGACGTCCGAAAAGTCTGTCTGGACCATTGGTTACCAGGATGTCATTGCCATCGGCCGTCTGCTTGAGACCGGTCGTTTCGACCCGAGCCGGGTCATCGCCCTGTGCGGCCCGATGTGCCAAAATCCGCGCCTCGTCAGAACCATTCTCGGCACGTCCATGGAAGAGATTTCCGAAGGACAATTGTCAAGTGACGCGCCGGTTCGCCTGATTTCCGGCTCGATCCTGAGCGGCCGACTGGGCGAAGGCCCGAGCGCCTATCTTGGACGGTATGCCCGTCAGATCACCCTGATCGAGGAAGATCACAAGCAGATCCCGCTGGGCTGGATCCGGCCGATGCCATCCAAATTCGCGTTCCAGCCGGTGCTTGGCTCCGCGTTCTCCAAGAAGCTCTATGCGCTGACGTCGAACCTCAATGGCGGCCGGCGCGCCATGGTCCCGCTCGGCACCTTTGAAGAGCTTATGCCCCAGGACTATCTGCCGACGCAGCTCCTGCGCGCGCTTCTGGTGATGGACACCGACCAGGCCCAGGCCCTCGGCGCCCTGGAACTGGACGAAGAGGATCTGGGACTGGTCGGATTTGCCTGTCCCGCAAAATATGAATACGGCATTGCGCTGCGCGACTGCCTCACCAAAATTGAGAAGGAGGGCTGATCCTTGGGCCTTCGCAACTTCTTCGACCGTATCGAGCCCTATTTCGTAAAGGGTGGCAAATACGAGAAGCTCTTCCCCGTTTACGAGATGGTGGAAAGTTTCATCTACACGCCCAAGACGGTCACGACCGCTGCACCGCATGCCCGGTCCTATGTCGATATGAAGCGGATCATGACCTATGTGGTCATCGCGACGATCCCCTGTATCCTCGTCGGCCTCTACAATGTCGGCTTCCAGGTCAATTCCGCCATCGCCGTTCACGGCGCGTCGGGCTGGCGCGCCTGGGTCATCGAGCTGCTCGGGATCGGTTTCGATCCGGCCAATCCGTTTGCCAACTTCATGCACGGGCTGCTCTATTTCCTGCCGATCTACATCACAACGCTGGTTGTCGGCGGCATCTGGGAAGTGCTTTTCGCGACCGTCCGCGGCCATGAGGTCAACGAGGGTTTCCTCGTCACCTCGATGCTCTATGCCCTGATCCTGCCGCCGTCTGCGCCGCTCTGGCAGGTGGCGCTGGGCATTTCCTTCGGCGTCGTCATCGGCAAGGAAGTCTTCGGCGGCACCGGCAAGAACTTCCTCAACCCGGCCCTGACCGGCCGCGCCTTCCTCTATTTCGCCTATCCGGCGCAGATGTCCGGCGACACGATCTGGACCCCGGTGGACGGTTTCTCGGGTGCGACCGCCCTTTCGGTCGGCGCTTCCGACGGCTACCAGCAGCTGGCGGCCCACGGCCTGACCTGGTTCGACGCGTTCATCGGCATCATGCAGGGCAGCATCGGTGAAACCTCGACGCTTGCCTGCCTGATCGGCCTTGTGTTCCTGCTCGTCACCAAGATTGCCAACTGGCGCCTCATTGTCGGCTGTCTGGGCGGGATGATCGCCTTTTCCACGTTGCTCAATGTCATCGGCTCCGACACCAACCCGATGTTCGCCATGCCCTGGTACTGGCACCTTGTGGTGGGCGGCTATGCCTTCGGCCTTGTTTTCATGGTCACCGAACCGGTGTCCGCCTCCCACACCAATCTCGGCCGCTACATCTACGGCGCCCTGATCGGTTTCATGGTGGTGATGATCCGCGTCATCAATCCGGCCTTCCCGGAAGGCATGATGCTGGCCATTCTCTTCGGTAACGTTTTTGCACCCTTGATCGATTATTTCGTGGTGCAGGCAAACATCAAACGCAGGGCGAAGCGCAATGCCTGACGTGAATGGAAACAACAACAAGGGGTTCATCCGGCGTTTCCTGGATCTGCCGGCGGATTCCGTTCCCAAAACCGTCTTTGTCGCGGTCGCCCTCTGCCTGGTCGCCTCGATGGTCGTATCGGCGGCAGCCGTCGCGCTGCGGCCCATCCAGGAAGTCAACAAGCTCCGCGACAAGCAGATCAACATCCTGCAGGTTGCCGGCCGCTATGATCCTTCCGTGGACATCACCGAAGCCTTCGCCGAATTCGAGCCGCATGTTCTGGAGCTTGCCACCGGCAAGTTCACCGACGCCTTCGATGCCGCCACCTTTGACGACCGCGCGGCGGCCGACGATCCGGCGACCTCCATCGCCCTGACGGACGATCCCGCCTCGATCGGCCGTCAGGCCAAATTCGTAACGGTCTATCTGCTGCGCAACGAAGACGGCAGCCTCGACAAGGTGATCCTGCCGATCCACGGCTACGGTCTCTGGTCGACGCTTTACGGCTATATCGCGCTGGAAGAAAACGCCAACGACATCTTCGGGCTGCAGTTCTACAGCCATGCGGAAACGCCAGGCCTCGGCGCGGAAGTCGACAATCCGCGCTGGAAATCGCTGTGGCGCGGCAAGAAGCTGGCCGATGACAGCGGCGATCTTCTGATCACGGTCGCCAAGACCGCCCCGCCCCAGGGCGAGGACTTTCATGTCGACGCCCTGGCCGGCGCAACGCTGACGACTGTGGGTGTCGACAACCTCGTGCGGTTCTGGATGGGCGAAGCAGGCTATGCTCCGTTCCTTGAAAACATCAAAGCAGGAGAGATCTGATGGCTCAGACCAAGAGAAGCATGCTGATCGATCCGCTGGTCGACAACAACCCGATCACCCTTCAGGTGCTCGGGATCTGTTCGGCGCTCGCGGTCACCTCTTCGCTGCAGGTCTCCTTCGTGATGGCCATCGCGGTGACCTTCGTGACCGCCTTTTCCTCCATGTTCATCTCCATGCTGCGCAACCACATTCCGGGCGCGATCCGGATCATCGTGCAGATGGTGATCATCGCGTCGCTGGTGATCCTGGTCGATCAGGTGCTCAAGGCCTATGCCTACGAGATTTCCAAGACCCTCTCGGTCTTTGTTGGCCTGATCATCACCAACTGCATCGTCATGGGCCGCGCCGAAGCCTTCGCCATGAAGAACCCGCCGATCCCGTCCTTCATCGACGGCGTCGGCAACGGTCTCGGCTACGGTCTGATCCTGATGCTGGTCGGTTTCTTCCGCGAGCTGTTCGGCTCCGGCAGCCTCTTCGGCCTGACGGTCCTGCCGACCGTGAACAACGGCGGCTGGTATGTCCCGAACGGCATGCTGCTGCTGCCTCCTTCGGCCTTCTTCATTATCGGCCTGATCATCTGGGCGTTCCGGACATGGAAACCCGGTCAGGTGGAAGAGCGTGAATACAAAATCCAGACGGTGGACGCACACTGATGGAACAGCTGGTCTCCCTTGCCGTTAAGGCAATCTTTGTCGAAAACCTGGCGCTGTCCTTCTTCCTGGGCATGTGTACCTTCATCGCGGTCTCCAAGAAGATCTCGACGGCGATCGGCCTCGGCATTTCGGTGATGATCGTTCAGGCGATCACCGTGCCCGCCAACAACCTGATCCTGACCTATCTGCTCGCGCCCGGCGCGCTGTCCTGGGCCGGTTTCAGCGACGTCGACCTGACCTTTCTCGGGCTGATCTCCTATATCGGCGTGATCGCCGCCCTGGTGCAGATCCTGGAAATGGTGCTCGATAAGTATTTCCCGCCGCTCTACAACGCGCTCGGCGTGTTCCTTCCGCTGATCACGGTGAACTGCGCCATCCTCGGCGGATCGCTGTTCATGGTGGAACGCGACTACGATTTCAGCGAATCCGTCACCTACGGTCTGTCGTCCGGCTTCGGCTGGGCCCTGGCGATCACCGCCATGGCCGGTGTTCGCGAGAAGCTGAAATACTCCGACATTCCCGACGGCCTCCAGGGCCTGGGCATCACCTTCATCACCGCGGGTCTGATGGCGCTGGCCTTCATGTCCTTCAGCGGCGTCAAACTGTAAGAGGAGAGCTCCGTGGCGACATTCGGACTGGGCATTCTGCTCTTCACCCTGATCGTGCTTGCGCTCGTGACGATCATTCTCGCGGCCCGCTCCAAGCTGGTTTCGGTGGGCAACGTCAATATCAGCATCAACGGCGAGAAGACCATTTCCGTTCCCGCCGGCGGCAAGCTTCTGCAAACGCTGGCCGAACAGAAACTGTTCGTGCCTTCGGCCTGTGGCGGTGGCGGCACCTGCGCCCAGTGCCGGGTCAAGATCTTCTCCGGCGGCGGCTCGATCCTGCCGACCGAGGAAAGCCACATCACCAAGCGTGAAGCAGCCTGCGGCGATCGCCTGTCCTGTCAGGTGGCCGTCAAGCAGGACATGGAAATCGAGGTTCCCGAAGAGGTCTTCGGCGTCAAGAAGTGGGAGTGCACGGTCCGCTCCAACGAGAACGTTGCCACCTTCATCAAGGCGCTGGTCCTGGAACTGCCGGAAGGCGAGGACGTCAACTTCCGCGCCGGCGGCTACATCCAGATCGAGGCCCCGGCCCACCAGCTCAAATACACCGATTTCGACGTCGAGGAAGATTATCGCGGCGACTGGGACCGCTTCAATCTCTGGCAATATCAGTCGGTTGTCGACGAGCCGGTCGAACGCGCCTATTCCATGGCGAACTACCCGGAGGAAAAGGGCATCATCATGCTCAACGTCCGTGTCGCGTCGCCGCCTCCGGGCACCGAAGGCATCCCCCCCGGCAAGATGTCGAGCTACATCTTCAACCTGAAACCGGGCGACAAGGTCACGATTTCCGGTCCGTTCGGCGAATTCTTCGCCCGCGAGACCGAAAAGGAAATGGTCTTCATCGGCGGTGGTGCCGGCATGGCTCCGATGCGCAGCCATATCTTTGACCAGCTCAAGCGGCTCAAGTCCAAGCGCAAGATCAGCTTCTGGTACGGCGCCCGGTCCAAGCGCGAAATGTTCTTCGTTGAGGATTTCGACCAGCTTGCCGCCGAAAACGAGAATTTCGAGTGGCACGTCGCCCTGTCCGACGCCCTGCCGGAAGACGACTGGACCGGCTATACCGGCTTCATTCACAACGTCCTTTACGACGAATATCTGAAGAACCATCCGGCGCCGGAAGACTGCGAGTTCTACATGTGCGGTCCTCCCATCATGAACCAGTCCGTGATCAACATGCTGCTCGACATGGGCGTTGACCGCGAAGACATCATGCTCGACGACTTCGGCGGCTGACACAGCAGGCTGAGATCAACCGAAAAGCCTGGCGCTGGGTCCCCATCGCCAGGCTTTTTGACTTTTCTGACCAGCAAGCGCCCTTCCAAAGCGGAAAACAGCAGCCACCTCCGGCAACACGGCCAGCCGCCTGTCGCGTCAGCCCCCAACCGCGTCTGGTCAATGTCACCTTCCGCGCGCCTGGTTCGTCCCACGTACATCCTTCCCAACAGACGGAGTACAAAGGATGGAACTGAATACAAGCGCTGTCGTGCATGAAGCCCGCCAGCCCGACCTCATCCAGCATCTTGGGCAAACCCATGTGCTAATGGCGGAAAAGGGTCTTCCCCGGTCTCTCTCGCATCTCATCGAATTGCGGATCTCGCAGATCAACGCATGCGCCTATTGCGTCAAGATGCACAGCGGGGATGCGCGCAAGGACGGCGAGAGCAGTGAACGCCTCGACCGCCTCGCCGCCTGGCGCCATATGCCCGATTTCACCGCAGCGGAAAAGGCGGCCTTTGCCTGGGCCGAAGCCTTGACCTATCTCGACCGCAACACCGATTTTGCGGCGCTCCGCGGCGAGCTCCGCAAACACTACACGGAGGAACTGATCACACTGATCACCACCTGTGTGAGCATGATCAACCTGTGGAACCGGGTCCAGATCTCCAAGTACTAGACGCAGAAAAGGGGCAGCACGGATACGCTGCCCCTCAGACTGCTGACAAAGGTTCTCCGTCATTCCGGACGGTCTGCAGCGCAGCTGCATGACCAGAGCCGGAACCCAGCGTTTACTTCGCGCCATAGGCGCGTCCTTATTCCCAACGTCATACACTGAGTTGATTTTGTGCGCGTTCTTGCGCGCGCTGATACGCTGGGTTCCGGATCGGCGTGCCGTCGCACTGCACTTGTCCGGAATGACACGCAGAGGGGCAACGTTGAAGCGCTGCCCCTCTTTTTTGACGTCTAAACAACAAGGACGGCTCTGGGTCAGGCCCCTAGATGGCAATCATGCCCGCAAGCGCCACCAGGATCATCACAAAATGGGTCAGTTGCGCCTGTTCCATATGAGCATAATAGGCAAACCAGGACCCGCTCACGAGCAGCAAAAATGCCAGGCCCATAAAACCGGTCAGCGCGCCGAAGGCGGCCAGCTCCGACAGAGCGGGGCCGAACATCACCACTTGGGCCAGAGCGGTCCAGAGCAGCGCCGCAACCGCGATTTCGACCAGAATGATCGCTCCGAAGGCCAGCTTGTGGACCCGTTGTGAGCGAACTGCCCGGGCGGTCAACGGATGGTCCGGCGCATCCGGCATGTCGAGAGCCGACATGCCCATGATGAAGCCGACATAAAGCGTTCCATGCCGGAAGGCGCGCAGATTGTTGAACGCGGCCAGCGATGTCCAGCTCGCCAGCCCTGCGAACAGGACAATCAGGTTCAGGTGTTCAAGAGCGAAGAAGGTCATCAATCGGTCTCCCGTTGAGCGTTGTGTTTCAGAAACTGGAGCGCGCAGAGCCCAGCGAGAGCAGGCGCCAGTAGAAACAAAAGGCACATCCAGAAGGCCGCGGCGGAGATCCCTTCCACTCCACCTGGCTCGACCAGTCCCGCAGCATTCACGGTGAGCCCGGCGAGCGCAGCGCCAAACGCGGTGGCAAACATCTGCACCGTCGTGATCGCCCCTGCCGCAAGATCGGTCTCGCCGGCAGGAGAGGTCTTGTAGATCTGCGTTGTCAGATGCGGCCAACAGAAGCCGATGCCGAAACCGACCAGGGCAAGCCCCAGACACACGGCCGCAAGAGCCCCGGGAGAGCCTCCCCCCGACGGCAGCAGGAGCAACTGGATCAGAAGACCGAAGAAGCTCAACAGGGCGCCCTGCAGGATCGTCCGCCGGGCCCTCGCGCCGGTAAATCCGGCCGACACCATGGACCCCACCGTCCACCCCAGCGCCATCAACGCCCCGATATAGCCGGCCACCAGGGGCGACTGACCAAAGAGAGACTGCAGGAAGAAGGGAATGAACGTTTCCGGCTGCATGCCGATCAGGAGAAAGGCGACACACAGGTAAAGGGCTCCCAGCTCCGACAGTGGATTGAGTGCACCACGGGGCAGAAGACGCCCGCGCGATCTGGTCTCGATCCAGCAGGCAGCTGCGGCCAACAGCAAACTGCCCCCTGTTGCGGCAAGTACGGTCAGCCTGTCCGGTTGAGCACTTGCCAAGGAAACCGAGAGGACAATACCGATCAGAAGCGCCAGCTGAAGCGCAGGGATCGGCGCGGCATGCTCGTCTTCCGTCTTTGTGCCGCTCAGCTTGGCGACGCTCAAAACCGCAATTGCCAGGACAACCGGCAGCAGCGCAAAAAACGCCATGCGCCACTGCCCGATTTCAGCGAAATAACCGCCAAGAGCCGGTCCCAACAGCGTTGAGACCCCGAACATCATCGTGATCAATCCGATTGCGATCGCCCACAGACGTTCGGGAAAGACCGATCGGATCACCGTATAGGCCAGTGCGTAGAGCAAACCGCCTCCGGCGCCCTGAATGGTGCGTCCGAAGTTCAAGAAGGCGATGTTCCCGGCTGCCCCGCAAAGGATCGTGCCGAGCGCGAACAGTCCCAGCGCCACCAGGTAGGCATTTCGGGCACCCAGCGCGCTTTTCAGCCGCGAGGTAAGGGCGGCGCTGACAATGGAGGCCACCACGAACAGCGTCGTGCTCCAAGCATAATAATCCAGCCCGCCAATGTCCCGGACAATGGATGGCAGGATCGTTGTCGATATAAAGATGTTCAGCGCATGCAGCACCACGCCGCCGCCAAGTATGAGGGAATGGGCGAGATGATCGCGTGCGAATAGGTCCAGCCACCTGGGTGGCAAAACGTCCGTCTGCAAAGTCATTGAGTGTCTTTCCGGCAGAGAAATCAGTCAGGTTCAGCATGAGGACGAATGCGCGGCAAAAAAGGTGACAGCTTGTGGGACGTTTCGTGGAAACCGGCTGTTTTCCCGCAAGTCAGAACCTCTAGTGAGGCATGCACCCTCCTCGCCAGGACCGTCGCCTGGACGAAAAGCGGCCCCTAGTGCCGCTGCAACTCGCCCTGATCCGTCACCCGATAGCTTTGCATCAGAAAGCGGTCGATTTTCTCCGGATTTCGAACGACGAAGATGTTTGAAATCCGGCCGCTCGCGTCAAATCCAAACGTGACGATTGCGTGGATGGCCAGGGGCTCAAGCAAAAGCAGCCCCAGTCCGCTGTTGGTCCTGACAGGCTTCGCCCGAAGCCGCGACCATGCAGCCAGCAAGGTGCCGGAAATAAAGTCGGTCACCGCATGACGCCCACTCACCACCTCCGTGACGGCGGTTACCTTGCCTCCGCTGTCGGCCCGGAAATCCGCATCCGCGCTCAAGGCAGCGGCCAGGCCCGTCAGATCGCCGGTCTGAAGGGCAACTTGAAACAGGTCCAGGAGCTCCCGTTGCCGCGCCTCGCCGGGCAGGAACCGAACGTTTTCGCTTTGCACCAGCTTGCGCGCCCTAGAGGCCAGTTTGCGGCAGTGCAGTTCGCTCAGCTGCAAGGTTTCGGCGATCTCCCTGAAAGCCATGCCAAAGATGTCATGAAGGAGATAGGCCGCTCTTTCCTTGGGTGTCAGCCGCTCAAGAAGCAGCAGGAAGGCACTTGTGAGGCTTGCGGTCCTGTCGAGCCGTTCCGACAGATCCGGTTCGGGATCGACAACGAGCTGATCCGGGAGCCAGGGACCGACATAATCGGTCTTGCTGACCCGCGCGGAGCCGAGAATGTCCAGACACCTGTTCGTGCAGACCCGGATCATCCAGCCGAGCGGATCCCTGATGGTCTCTTCATTTGCAAGAAGCCATTTCGCCGCTGTGTCCTGAACGGCGTCTTCCGCTTCGGCGGATGATCCCAAAAGGCGAAAGGCAATGCCCATCAACCGGGGACGGGCCTGCTCGAACAGGCCGGGCTTGTCGAGTTTTTCCATGCGTTTTCTTCCTGATGCGTCGGCTTTTGCCAGATAGACGAACCAGCGCCTCAATATGTGACAGGCAGGATGCCCCGGTCAGCACACCGCCGCACCGGATAAAGCGGCAAAGCTAAAATTCCGGCGCGGCTTAAAGCGTGTGCCCGAAGTCAGACCGGGCGAAAATGGTCAAGATTTGCACGCACGAAATCGCTCAAGGACCGCCGTTTTCTGCCGGTTACCTCGAAATGGCGATCCTTGCCGGTGGAGAAAGCGCCGACAGCCATCAGCTGAAGCACTTCAAGCTGTTGCGAAACCATCCAGCCGGGCATGCCTGCAGCCTTCATGCCTTCTGCGGCAGCATCGAGCGTCACCTGGTCGTAGGTCACCTCTTGTCCAAGGACATGCGACAGCAAAAGGGGAAAATCGCACATCAGGTAGCTTTCGCCTGCAAGTGACACCACCTCCCCCTTGAACGCCCCTTCCACCAGGACCACGGCCGCGACCGCAGCGATATCTGCCGCATCGATCATGCCCACCGTCATGTGCGCCGGAACCGGCAGCGCGACGGAACGAAACTCGCGGATCGCCGCAGCCATTGCCAAATAGTTCTGCATGAAAAATCCGGGCCGCAGCATTGTCCAACTCAGGTCACCGGCCATCAGATCCTGTTCCACGCGCCAGTGTTCCCTGCCGATCTGCGAAGCCGACGTTTCAGACACTACCGGATCGCCGGCAGAGAGCTTCACCACGTGTTCAACGCCGACGTCTCGGGCCGCCTGCAGGACCGGAAGTTGCTGGGTCGAAAGGTGCGGATCGGCACCTGTCAGCAGGAAAAGCGAACGGCACCCCGAGAGCCCCCTCTTCAGCGTCTCGGGCTGGTCCAGATCGACTTGCACGACACGCGTGGTTCGGCCTGTCTTAATCGATGCCTGCGAAGACCGGCGCTGAAGACAGGTCACGGGCACCTTCAACTCTTCCAGGTCTGACACCAGGTATCGGCCGATTGTGCCTGTTGCTCCGACGATTCCAATCATCTCGAATTCCTTCTTTTGGCGTGAGGCAATGACCGGTCAAAGGGGCCGGGACCTGCTTTTTAAAAATGTCCTGTTGATGTGCTCCGAGGTGTTGCGCCGGAATGGCCCGGTCCTGCGGAAGAACCGCCTGATCAGAATTCCGCCAGTCAGCAACACGCCCGCGCCGTATCCCAGCAACACGCCGGCCGGTCCGAAACCGGCCCAAAACCCGAGGAACCCGGCGAGTGGCAGAGCAAAAAACCAGTAGGTCAGGACGCAGATGAGGTTGGGGATTCGGTTGTCCGACATCCCGCGCAAAGCACCAAGCGCGGTCGATTGAAGGCCATCGGCCGCCTGAAGAAAGACGGTTACCAGGAACAAGAGGGCGGCCAGTTCGCTGACGGCCGGTGTCGCCCCCAGAACTTCGGCAAGCGGATGGCGAAGAAGAATGACCGCCCCGGCCACCAACAGGGACCAAAGACTGATCAGAAGGGTTGCAGCAAACCAGAGCGGTCTCAAATCGGCGGCATGTCCCGAACCGAAGATCCGGCCGCAACGGATGGAAACGGCGATCATCATGCCGATGGGCACCATGAAGAGCAGGACGCCAACCGAATGTACGGCCTGGTGTGCAGCAAGTGCTGTTGTTCCCATCAGCGCAATCAACATGCCGGTCGCCGCATAGGCCCCGCCATCGCTGACGCTGCCGAGGGCGACAGAGATCCCCTCACGGAAATCGGAACAGACACGGCTTCTGACGACGTTCAGCTGATGTCTGTAGCGTTTCAGCGCAGGCGAAAGGGCGAAATGACCGGCAAAGACAACCAGCGTCAGCGTCTTTGCGGCAAGGCTTGCCCAGGCAGCGCCCTGGACGCCAAGGCCGGACCATCCGCCCACCCCGTGAATGAACATCAGATTCAGCGGAATGTTTGCGGCAACGCCGAGAAAGGTGAACAGAACGGACAGCCAGGGCCGGCCAAGAGCCGTATAGGCCCCACGTGCGCCGGCCAATCCCGCATGTGGAAGGGCGATCAGTGCCAGGACGAGCCAGTAGCCCTGAAAGAATGTACCGACCGTCTCGTCGGGCGCCAGGGTCACCAGCAAGGGCATGAAGAGAACCATCAGGATGCCGGCAACCGTGCCGGTCACCCCGGTCAGCACGAGACCGGAGCCCATGACCCGTGCCACCTCACTGTCATTCCGCGAGCCGATTGCCTGCGCCAGACCAACGCTGAAGACGGAGGCAAAGCCGAGAAGTGCGGCACTGACGATAATGAAGAGAGAGGTTGCCAGGCCGACCGCAGCAACGGCCGCCGCCCCCAACGAAACCAGCATGAGCGTGTCGATGACGGTCATCAGCACGCCGGAGAGCAGTCCGGCCGTGACCGGCAGAGCCAGGCTGAGCACCGCCTGCCCTTCTGCGAGCACGGTCTGCGCATAGGAGCGACATGCAGCTGCTTGAGAGTGTTTGACGGTGTGCATCGGGGCATCCTTGTTTGATTGCCCCTTATCTGCATGCGGAAAATTGTTATATAAAGCCAAGCAGACTGACACTGGATGCGCGTTTTTGCAGCATGGAACACTGGACGGAGATCAGAACGGCGGCTTGTGTTGCGCGCCTCGGCAATGTGAGCGCCGCCGCAGAGGAACTCGGTCTCCATCGTGCAACGGTGACCCGGCACATAGACGCTCTGGAAGAAGAACTCGGTTCAAAACTGTTCCAGCGTCACCGCCGTGGATTCACGCCGACGCCTCTCGGGCTTGAATTGCAACGGCGCGCCGAAAGAGCGGACAATCAGTTCGGGGAACTGCCGCGTCTTGTCAAAGGTGAAAACGAAGCCTTGACCGGCAAGCTCGCTGTGACGCTGGTGGACGGCCTCGTTCCCTGGACCCTGCCGGTACTGACCGCCTTCTGGCAGCAACACCCCAAGGTCGAGATTGACCTGATCAGCGATGACAAGGTCCTGAAGCTCGAACGCGCCGAAGCCGACATTGCCTTGCGGATCGGAGCAAGACCGGACCATCCGGACTATGTCGTTCTTCCGGTTTCGCGTCTTGAGATGGGATTTTTCGGTCTGCAAAACCTGAAGCACCTTGCCCTGGCGGATTTTCCGCAAGGCTGTGTTGCAGCTCCCGGACCTTCCACGCCCGGAGCCCCCTATTTCGACTGGCTGTCGGAACATCTGCCCGAACACGCTATTGCCTTGCGGTCCAACAGCATTTCGGTGATCTGGGAAGCGGTTCGATCCGGCACGCTTGCGGGCTTTCTGCCTGTCGCTTATGCCCGGCCGCATGGCTTTACGGAACTGGCGGAGCGCCGGGAGGACTGGCACGAAACCATCTGGCTCGTGACCCATGTCGACCTGCACCGTACGCCCGGAGTTCAGGCTTTTGTTCGGTGCGTGAAGCATCATTTTGCGGGCGTTTCCTGAGACTCGCCCCGCGGAAATCCCTCGATCGACCATACGAAAAGCCCGGCGCTGGGGACCCATCGCCAGGCTTTTTCATAAAAAACGGGCTGCGCCCTCTCCAGGAGGCAATGAGCACCGCCAGCTGGCGGCGGCACCTGCCAGGCCTGAAGGACCTGCCTCTCGTCAGTTATCAGTTGTCTCCGGATTTTTCTGGTCCTCCGGCTGGGCTGCAGCCGAGCTGGATGGATCATCCGATATCGGCAAAACGGACTGCACGCTGCCAGCGTCCGCATCGGATTGCACGCCCGCGGAACCGTTTTCCGCCGCACCCGGTTGTGCGTCGGGTGTCGCGACGCGTGTCCCCTCGCCTTCGTCCTTGGGAGCAATCACGAGCTGCGGAACCTTCGCAGGCGCTGCTCTTTCCGCAGAGACCGGTTCGCTGCCGGCTGGAACCTCTGCACCCAGCGCGGCCCGTTCAGGCAGGTTGCCGAATTGGTCTGCCTGCGCAGGAGTTCCGCCGTCCGTCGACGCCCTCGCCGCTGTTCTTTCCGGCAGATTGCCGAACGGATCGCCTTCTGTCGGCTCAGGCGTTGCACCCGCCTGGTCCCGAAACAGGATCTCCGGCGCCTGGTCCGGATAGCCGACAAAGAGCGCACGCCGCTCCTGCTCATAGGGCGACAGGCATTCCTGGCGCGGACCGTGATAGGGCTGGAACGTATTGTCCATCAGCCGGTAGGAGCGATACCGGTTGAAACACCAGGCCAGGTGCCGGTTGCTGCCGACATAAACCTGCTTGCGCGTTGTGTGACGATTGGGGGCATGGGCTTGGTACCCGCTCCAGCCGGTCTGGCTTCCATAGCCGAATCCACCTGCCATGGCGGTGGCAGAGAGGGGGATCGTAGCGGCGGCTACAGTCAGCGCCAGCGTTACGTGTGAGAAGATCTTCCTGGCAATCATTTCAAGCACCCTTGGGCAGCTAACGAGTGGAGAGAGACGCGGGTCCCTTGAAAGACCCGCGCTGTCGGCAATCTCAGTTGGTTCAGCCGCTGATGTAAGGCGACCAGCACTGGGCACGCGGACCGCTGTAAGGCTGGTAGGTGTTGTCATAGGTGTTGAACGTCTTGAAGCGGTTGTGGCACCAGCTGACGTGTTTCTTCCAGATATGATCCTGAATATGCGCAAACGGGCGCTTGTGGTGCCCCTTGGCGTAGCCATGCTGCTTGTAGGAATTGTAGTGCGGCTTGTAGCCGTAGCCGTAATTGCCGGCGGAGGCGGTGGACGCGGCGGACACGGCAACAGTCGCGGAAATGATGGCCAGAGCGGCGGTTTTCAAAATGGTCTTGCGAAACATGATCAATATCCTTCTTTGGTTTTGGTACCGGCGACTTGTCGTCCGCCGATGACCTAGACCTAAGAAGGAACACATGGTTTGACCTGTGACGTGCGACACGCCCCAGACAAGCCGTTGAAAGAAAAAAGATTTCCAGATGGAAACGAAGGGGTGGTCGTCATTCGCCGTCTTCGCGGCAAAGATCATTCCCTGGCACCGGACGCGTTTGATCGGGAAGACAGATCCGGGCTCGATTGCCGCCGTCCGGATCAGCCCCCGGCATTATCAGCCTATTGCTGATCGCCGGAGCGCCGGTTCTGTTCCTTGCGCTCGCCAAGTTCCTGCCGGACCTTTTCAAAGTCGACGGCTGTGGCGGTATCCTCCTCCGCCAGGCACGCTACGGTCACCTGGTTCCGGCCGTTCGCCTTGGATGTATAGAGCGCATCGTCAGCAACCTTCATCAGATCTTGCGGGATCGATCCGTGATCCGGGAACACGGAGATACCAACAGAGATAGTGACCTTGGGCAGGTTCTTTTCGCCATAGCGAACAGAGATCCGCTCAATCGCCGCGCGAATATGCTCCGCACGTTTTTCGGCCTGGCTGACATCGGCGCCCGGCAGAAGCAGCATCAGCTCCTCGCCGCCGAGCCGGCAGGGAATTTCGTCGCCATCGCACTCTTTTTCCAGAGTAGACCCAACCGCGCGCAACACCATGTCACCCGCATCATGACCATGATTGTCGTTGAAGCGCTTGAAGTGATCGACGTCGATCGAGACCAGCGCGAAAGGCTGGCCCGACCGCTTGGACTGTTCCAGCCGCAATCGCAGCGCATCAATGAAGTGGCGCCTGTTATAGAGCCCCGTCAGCGGATCGCGGATGGATTGCTGGTGAAGCTGATCGCGCATTTTGCTGTTCGCGATCGCCAGACTGATCTGCTCCGCCGCCAGTTGGGCAACCCGGAAATTCTCGAAAAAGTCCTCTTCGGATATGTCTCCATAAGGGGTCAGGTGCATCATTCCAACGGTTTCACCATGGGCCAGGATCGGCAAGCAGGTATAGGGGCTTTCGTCATGGGGCTTGGTGTGTTCGCAGGCGAACTTGATGTCCTGCGAACGATAGGAATAACCGCGTCCACGCCTCAGGGACCAACAGTCGCCCGGCCGGATATGTTCATGCAGCATACCCCCGTTCCACGAACATGTGCCATCCAGTACGTCGCGGGAATTGGAGTAGACATAGACACTGCCGCTGCAATTCGGCAGCATCTTGGTCATGAAGGTGCCGATCATCTCGTAGAGTTCATGCGTCGATGTGCTGGACTGCAGCCACTCATTGAGATCGGACAGCAATTTCATTTCGCGCGTCTGAGCGCGTTCGCGCGTGGTCCGCTCTTCGTCCTTGACCCGATTCCATTCCAGACGGGTCCGTAACTCGTTGAATGTGCGCGCCAGTTCGCCAATGCCGTCCTGCCGGTCGGCCTCCTCCAGGTCAGGTACTTCCTTGTCTTCCGACCAGGCCCGCATGGATTTGATGATCCGCGCAATCGGCGGCTGGATTTCCCGGTAGACCCAGATCGAGGTGATCGTGGCGCCTAGAATGAGAAGCGACAGCAGAGTGGCCAGATAGGTAAGCGACAGGAACGCGTTTTGAGCATCGGCCTGTGCCCGCGCGTGCAGGTATTGTGACAAGCGCTTCTCGATGGCATAGAGCGCGTCAATCCGGCTCGTTGAAGCGGTCCACCAGTCGGAGGCTGAAACACCGGTGACAGAAGTTCCAAAGGGCGCTGCCTTGGCGATGTCGCGATAAACACGGACCTGCTTTTCCACCTGGCTATTCTGGTGCTTGTTCAAAAGGACCAGCGCTTCCGATGGTGCATGATTGGAAAAATGCGCCAGCAGAAGTTCCTGATTGGCAATCAGGCTCAGAAAGCGTTCATAGGTGCCGAGCATAAATCGCCCGGAGCCGAAACCGACGGATCCCATGGCCCGCTCGAGCCCGGCCTGTTCCTTTGCGTGCAGCAGGTTCACATAGGCATTGATCGGACGCAGGGTGTCCGTGCTGTCCACCGCGAATTTCATGTTTTCGATGGCTGCGAGCAACTCTGCGATCGTCGTCGTGTAGAACTCGGCAAGTTCAGCAACCTCGACATCGATCCCGTCGACCCGCGCCCGCATGCCGTCGAGTTGTTGCAACTTGTCGGCAGCCCTGTCAAAGGGCGCGGTGAAGCCGGCAAAATCGAGGGCGCTGCCCATCACGCTGATGTCGGCAAGATGGCCATCGATTTGCGCATCTGTTGCCGCACGCACATCCGCAAGGTCTCCACCAAAGGAACTCCCCCCCGAGCCGACATAGCCTGCAGACACACCACGTTCCCGTTGCAGATTGTGGACGAGTTCCGAGAGCGTTGGTGCCACCGCCAGGACCTCTTCGATCGCCCGGGCCTTTTGCCAGCTTCGGTATTCGGAATAGAAATCGTGGAGGCTGATAACGAGCAGTGCCAAGACCGGCACCCAACAGACAAGCGCAAGCTTGAAGGAAAGCGACCGGTTGGCCATGAAAGACTGCATTGCGGCACTCCGAATGATTTCGAAGTTCACCGTCAGCCCAAATTTTTAAGATAGAGACAAATTACAGGGTTAACGACTCGATATTGACGAAAAGGAAGACGTCTATTCTTTCGTTATTTGCATTGTAATTTTTCAGAATTTCAAATTTCTAGACAGGCAACGCTGCGTCAACAGCACTATCCATCTGCCAGAGCCTCCAGCCGCGCACGATCCCTGATGATCAGCCAGCCATCCTTGAGATCGACCAGCTCGGCCTTCTGCCAGCGGCGCAGGCACCGGTTTACGTTTTCCCGGCTATTGCCAATCATGCCGGCGAGCTCCGATTGGGACTGTGACAGCTTGGAAAGCGGTTTGTCTTCGGACGCCGGTGCGGTCACCGTCAGACGCAGCACAAGCTTGGCAAGACGTGCCGGCAAGTCCAGAAAGGCAATTTCGATCATGCGTTCATCCGAGCGGCGCACGCGTCGGCAGAGCAGCTCGATCAGCCGGATCGAAAGGGCTGGATTGCGGTTCAGAAGATCCAGCAAGGCGCGCCGCTCCAGGACCACCAACGTACAGTTGGTCAGAGCCTTGACGCTGGCAGACCGTTCCTGACCGTCCAGCATGGCGATCTCACCGAAGACATCGCCGGCCTGAAGATCGTTGAGCGTCACTTCCCGGTCGCTGGGTGTGAACATGCTCACCCGGACAGAGCCTTCAGCAATGGCCATCATGCTCTGGCCAGGCTCTCCCATGGTGAAGATCGTGTCACCGGCCGTGTAGCGTTTGATGAAGGAGAAATTCGCCAGCTCCTGCCGGGCGTGGTCGTCCAGCGCTTCGAAAATGAAACTCTTGCCGAGCAGTTTTTCCTTTTTAAAGTCGCCGTCGGTGCTCATTTTCGTTCCGTCTTGCCGTTTGCAACAGTACAACGCTAGTGACAGCAATCACAGCCTATGCGTTAGAAGGTCTGATGTATGGGCATTCAGGGGCGCTTGAAAAGCACAAACTGGGAATTTGACGATGAAAAAACTGGCAATTTTCACGATCTGCTTCCTGCTGGCGCCCGTGGCGGCGCAGCCTCTGGCAGCACAGACCTTGAGCGGGTGCACCAAAACCGACCTTCAGGACCCGCCCCGCAGCATCTATCAATGCGCAGGCGGCGTCACCCTTGAAGCCGAGGCAGCGACCGCGCTGGGCATTGTGGAACGCGAAGCCGATGACCGGCCAACCGACATCGAGCTGTCCTCCGACGGGCTTTACATCGAGATCACGCCAGGAAGCGGTCCGTTCCAGATCCAGACACCGCATGCCATTGCGGCCGTGCGCGGCACGGTCTACGTCGTCGACGTCACCGACGAGATGACCGCGGTATTCGTTCGCGAGGGAGAGGTCAGCGTGTCGCGCGCCGACGGTTCAGATACGGTGGTTCTGACAGAGGGTCTGGGTGTTGAAGTAGCCCCGGGCGCGGTGCTCGAAACCCGGCGCTGGCCGCAGGCGCGGGTCGACAGCCTGCTGGATCGTTTCGGACGATGAAGCCGACCCTGCCTGTCGCGGTCACCGCGCTGGCACTTTGCCTCGGCCTGATCTGGGCGGGCCTGCTGGTGCGCACGCATCTCGCGGGAACCGCAAGCGTGGCCGACCGCTTCGAGACGGTGTTGCTGGACCTCAGGATTGCCCTGGCCGGACAGAAACCACCGCCGAAAGATGTCGTCATCGTCGCCATCGATGATGAAACCATAGACGCTGTCGGCCCCTACCCGTTGCCGCGCGACGCGCTTGCGGCGCTGGTCGACCGGATCAGGGAGGCCGGAGCCAGGGCGCTCGCGGTCGATATCCTGCTCTTTGGCGCCTCGGACGAAACGGCCGACGGGTTGTTGGCGAACTCTCTGGCAAGCCTGCCGACAGTGGTCGCGGGCGCGGCCCGCATGCGTGAAGGCACTGCACCGGCTAGCGGTGTGCCGGTCGTTGAGACCATGCTCTCACCGGCCCCCGCCCTAGCGGCGGCAACCTCGACAGGCCTTGTGAACATCGTCACCGACAGCGGCGGCACGCCGCGTCATGTGCCGATGCTGTTCCTGACCGACTCAGGCCTGCTGCCATCCTTTTCCCTGCAGGCCGCAGCGAAATACCTGAGCACATCGCCGAACATCACCGAAGCGGGTGTTACGCTTGGCGGCCGTGCCGTCGAGCTGGACAGCGGCTGGCACCTGGCCCTGAACTATGTCGGGTCCGGAGGCTCCATCCGCACCCTCAGCGCCGGAGACCTGCTCAATCCACCGGCAGGGTTTTCAGCGGAGCTGGAAGGCCGCATGGCGGTTCTCGGCGTCACCGCGACTGCCGTGGGCGACCGGTTTTCAACGCCGTTTGATCCTGTCATGCCCGGGGTCGAGGTGCAGGCAACCGCGATAGCCAATCTTCTGGAAGCGGCTCCCCTGGTGCGCACGGCGGGCGTTCGCAAACTGGACAGCGCCGCAGCGCTCCTGATCACGCTGGGAGCGATGATCGCCGTCATCCTGCTGCCGCTCGCCCCCGCATCGATTTTCTATCTGATGCTGCTTTCCGGATGGCTGATCATCTGTGTGGTGTTTTTTGGCCAGGGGCTCTGGCTGAACGCGACCCTGCCCTTTGCGGCCAGCCTGCCGCCGGTTGTTGGTCTGCTGATCACCCGACAGGTGACCGACCGGATCGAAGCGCGACGCCTGCTGCGGGCCCAGGAGGCCCTCAGCCGCTTTCAGTCACCGAGATTGGCCGAGCGCATTTCCGAAGATCCTTCCTTCCTGGCAACACCGAAGGAAGAGACGGCAGCGATCCTGTTTGTCGATCTGTCCGGTTACACCAGCCTCAGCGAGCGTCTCGGCGCTGCCAGAACACGGGACTTCCTGAAGGAGTTCCATACGATTGTTGTGAATGTCGTGAGCGACGAGCACGGCATCGTCCTGGATTTCATGGGCGACGGCGCGATGCTCGGCTTCGGCATACCTGAGGCCCATCCCGACGATCCGGTACGGGCCTGCCGCTGCGCCTTCGCCCTGGAGCGGGACGTTACCGCCTGGCTCAAGAAAACCGGACGGGACCGTGACATCAGCTCGGTGCGGGTCGGCGCCCATCTGGGACAGGTTGTGCTGTCGCGGCTCGGCCACGACCGGCAGCAGCAGATCGCAGCCACCGGCGACTGCGTCAATGTCGCAAGCCGTCTCCTGGAAGTCGCCAAGGACCAAAAGGTGTCCGTCGTCCTGTCGGCGGATCTCCTGGCGGAAGTCGAAAAGATCGCGGGATCTTTGGAGACACTCCGGATGGAAACCGTGGCAATCCGGGGGCGTCAGCAAGAGTTGAAGGTCGGCCTCTGGGCGTCCGGTGAGGCACCCGCTCTCGGCTGAACGGAACCTGAGAGGCAGTCAGCCGCAGCAGCCCTGTCCTGCCTGGATCGGCGGGCAGGCCACGGTTCCATAGGAACAGAACACACAGCAGTCGCCGGGTTTCGGCTTCAACAGGGCGGCGCAGTTCCGGCATTCATAGAACCACTGGCAGGCATCTGTCGGCATGACTTCGACCTGCGCATGACTGCATTGCGGGCAGGTGAGCTCACTTTCCAATATGGCAGAGTTTTCGGTCATCCATTCGCTCCCCACCAGCCTGCATGCGCCATTCAAGTTCGACAGAATAGTAAAACGGCCGGTGCACGAGGCGCCAGCCGTTACACGCACTATTGAAGGGAGCTCAAGACCGCGGCCTTACAGCATCCGGAACAGCGTCTTGTCCTTGCGAACGACGTGGTGCATCAGCACCGCCCCCAGATGCAGTCCCAGCAGGCCGAGCAGGATCCAGGCGCTCCAGGAATGAATGGCGGACAGGGTCCAGGCAATGTCGGGGCTTTTGCCGAGCGGGCTCCAGATCTCGACAAGACCGAACCATTTCAGCGGAAAGCCATGCGCGTTGGTTGCCAGGAAGCCGCTCACCGGCATAATGATCAGGAAAGCATAGAGCAATCCGTGCACGCTGGCGGCGGCGATGCGTTCGTGAAGCGGCCCTTCGGCCTCCGGAGCCCGAGACAGCAGTTTGTTGCCAACCCGGATCAGCATCAGCCAGATCACGATGAAACCGAGGCTCTCATGTAGGAGGTAGAAATTCATCACCACGTCTTTTTTGGCATAACCGATCATCAGACCAAGCGGCCAGGTCGCCAGCACCAGAACCGCCACGACCCAGTGCAGAAGCCGCGCGGCACCGCCATAGCGTGCGACCGGCGCTTGCGGGTTGGTGTAGAAATCCTGTTGGCTGTTGGTCACCGCTTCTGCAGACATGATGGCCCCTTTCCTCATGATTTGTTGCCAGTGGCGGGTACGCATGCTGCCCGCGTCGTGTGACAAAGAATAGAGGCTGGGGTGGCACATGCCCTGTGACGGGCGGCACACTAAAAACCGCGAGCCTGGGCCATCGCGGAATTTTCCGGAAGCGTCAGACCGGCCGTTTCGGATACAGCTTGTCCTCGCCACCAAGCTTGTTTGCAATATTGGCGCGCGACTGCCGGTAAATATCCATCAGGCAGATCCCAGACCCGGACGATAATTCGGAAAGAAGCTTGAATCTGCCGCCGCTCGTCCAGCCTCCCAGGCCAAGACCTTCAAGGACCCGGCAACCGGTCAAGACAGCAAACGCGTGAAACCCGTGTCTTGAAGACGTCTGTGACCAATCCTCCGAACGCAGATCAAGGTCGTTCACCAGCTTATCAAAACTTGAACCGCTACAGCTTTTGACGTCGCCGAACCGTCCGGCATCCCAGTCGATCAGAAAACACAGTACCAAAACGAGATCGAACGCCGTCGGAGCACCGGCGTGACGTTCCAGAGACAAGGGTCTTCCTGGCAACCAATTCGTCGGGAATATGTGCCGAAGACCCGAGCCATCCTTGTCCGTCATCAGATCAAGACGGCACAAAACATCAGCTGGCTCTTGGAGGTCATTTTCGGCAAAATGTTCAAATTCCGGAACTCCGTCGCCGTGATCCGTGCGGCGTGCGAAAATTAACAAGACAAGCGGCCAGACGATGTCATCGTAATTTGTCTCAGCGCTCAACATTAAACGAGGTCCAAAGGTTTGTGCATGACGTCGCAATTCACTTTCAAAACAACCGGAGATCAAGGTTCACCTCTGACACACCAGCTGCGCATCATCAAATCAGAAACTCAAGGTCCGCAGACGCGGCCCTTCAACGGATCATGTCCAAGTGACGAGCGAGAGATCTGTCTATGACATCCGACTTCTCAGGAAAAACCGTTCTTATCACCGGTGCCGCCAGCGGCTTCGGCAGGTTGCTGGCCGAGCGGCTTTCCGCAGCGGGGGCAAATCTGGTTCTGGGTGACCTCAACGCCGCCGGCCTCGACGAACTGGCAGGCGACCTTTCCGGCAAGATCGTTCCCGTCTGCTGTGACGTCACCCGCGAAGGCGACGTTCAGACACTGTGCGAACGGGCATTGGATATGCTTGGCGGCCTCGACATTGCCGTCAACAATGCCGGATTTGCTCCGCCGATGAAGGGGCTCCTGGACACCAGCGAAGACGATCTCGACAGGGCCTTTGCGGTCAATGCCAAGGGCGTCTTCTTCGGCATGAAACACCAGATCCCCTTGATGAAGGAACATGGCGGCGCCATCTTGAACGTCGCTTCCGTTGCTGGTCTCAATGCGGCACCGAAACTGATCTCCTACGCAGCGGCCAAACACGCCGTCGTCGGCATGACCAAGACCGCAGCGGTGGAATTTGCACGCGACAATATCCGCATCAACGCCATTTGCCCCTTTTTCAGCCCGACACCGCTGATGAGCGAAAGCGGCTTTGCCGACAAGCAGGATTTCCTCAGTTCAGGCGTCCCGATGAAACGCCTCGGCGAACCGGCCGAAATCGTCGAAACCATGATGTCGCTGATCCATCCGGGAAACACTTACCTCACCGGGCAGGCCCTGGCCGTTGATGGCGGTGTCATGGCGCTGTAACGCCGTTTCTTCAAGTGATCTTCAGAAACGGCAGGACCGCGTTCCAATGACTGAAAGGCAACAGGTGCCCCGCCCCGGGCACCCAGCTCACCTCTGCCTGGAAGTTTTGTGCCAGGGTGGTGATCCGCTTTGCTTGAATGGAAACGTCTTCCGATCCGTGGACAAATCGCAGGGGCACCTTCAAGGGGGCAACCTTGCCGATCCAGTTGGAGGCAATCAGGCGGCAGTCATTGATGAACCCGTCAGACCCCTTCTCGACATGAAAGTGATGACCGGTCCACATGAGGTCGAGGATTTCCGGGTCCTTGCAGGCTGCAAGGTCCGCCCGGGATCCGCCCAGCACCGTCTCTGCAAAGGCCGACCGGCCCTCCTTCTTCAGCTTGCGGTCTCCCAGGACCGAGAGATACCGAAGCAGCGGCGGCGACACCCGCGCAAGCGTTGCGAAAATGCGCTGCTGCTGGGGCGCTGAGGCAAAATCCCGCAAGCTGAACACGGGCGGCTGCGCGGCCGCGCACAGCACCGACGTCAACCGCCCCTCAAGTCGGTCGGCAGCGCAAAGCGCATAAATCGCACCAACATCGAAAGCCAGCACTGAAAACGTCGCAAGACCAAGGTGATCCGCAAGCGCAAGGAGATCCTCCGCATAAGCGCCCGGCTGTTGCAGCAGGCTGGCACAACCGGCAGATTGCCCGTGCCAGGGACGTGCCGGCGCAATCAGACGAAGGCCCGCCCGCTCAAGGGCGGTCGCGGCGCCCCGCGGCAGACGCCGCCCCCCCAGACAGCCATGCAGGAAGATGACGGCCTCGCCATCCGCGGCACCCTGCTCGGCATAATCCAGAACTCGGCCGTCGGACAGAACCAGACTGCCCTCCGCCGGGCCGCTCGGTTTGATCTGCCGGGTGCTCGACGAGGAGACGGCAACCGCCCGTGCCAGGTGAACGGCATCCTGGGTGCCGTTCACCTCCAGTTTCAGCAAGATGGCACGGATCTGCTGGCGCACGGTTTCGACGGATCGGCCTCGCAAGTCGGCGACCTCCGCCGGCGCATGTCCGATAGTCATGAGACCGAGCACCTCGGCTTCCGAGACCGTCAGACCATAGAGCACCCTCATCGCCCTTTCCGCAGCCTCGTGCCACAGGACATCCATCCCTGCGACCCGCGCACGCCCGTCCCCTTCGGCCGTCTCCACAATCAGCACCAGCGGTTTGGCAGTGTCCTTGCCCGGCAACCGCAAGACGGGCGCATGCTCAACCTGCCCGGAAGCAAACCGGCACAGCAAAGTCGCCGTTTCCGGATCGTCGATCAGGTGTTCAAGTCGTTCGCCGCCGCGCAGGGCGAACAGCTCACGTGCCACCTGGTTCGGTGCCTCGATGCGCCCGCTGGACGTGACGTCGAAGACGGGCCTTCCGGGAACCTCCTGAGGCCCGGGTCCAAGCGACCGCATCAGTTTCTCCGCCTGAGCAATATGGCGTTCACATTCCCGGCGCAGCACCTCGAACTCTTCGACATGTCCGTCTTCGCCGACGAGCGTCGTTTCGGCCAAGGTAATCAAGTCATTGAATTTCTGGTCATCCAGAGCCGCAAAATAGAGCGACCCGAACAGGTCTGGAATTGAATTCATAAACGAAGCTGTATCTCGAAAACCGGGTCAACCGGGCAAACATATAACCAATGTTGGGCATGTCAAAAATGTCAGGTCCGTCTAAGGCCAATACGTCATTGAATTTGGTGAAGGCTTTGCCAGTGTTTCGTTCTCTTCTTTTTGGCTGCGCCCTGTGCCTGGCCCTTGCTGCAAAGTCCCACGCAGCCGATTGCAATCCGGCAGTCATCACCATTCAGTCCGGCAAGACACCCGCCTATTCCGTTCCCGACCAGGCCGAGCTTGCAGCCAAGACAGAAAAATATGGCGAACCGGTTCGCCAGAACCAGGTCCTGGCCATCGACGCCAGTGACGGCAGCGGCTACTGGATCGACCGCTCGGCCATTGGCGACACGGTGTTTCTTCTGGACGGCGACACCAGCGCCTATCGGTATTCCGGCCCGGACCATTGCGCCCCATCAGACCTTCCCATCGACCTCACAAAAAACGACATGGCGCCACAAGACCAGAAAACCGATCGGCCAACACAGGCCGGCACGCAGCCCCTGAGCGGCCAGTGGCAACTGCTCCAGGGACAGCCTCAGATCGAAACCTGCCCGGAGATGATGCGCGCCGCCATGCTGGGACCGGTCGGAGGCCCGCTGGAAGAGTTCAGCGCGCCCCGGCCCCTCTCCCTGACCCAGCCGTTTCATCCCGACCAGCTGGAAATGACCCGCAAGATGGGCGTCACCTGGAAAAGCATCGGACCGGGCCACTGGCGGACACAGGCGCTTGAGTCAGCCTTTTCGCAGTTGCCACAAAACGGGGGCAAGGGCTCGAACATGACCTGGGATCTGCACGTGCTGAGCCCGGACAGGATCCGGCACCACACCCGACTAACGGTCGTTATCCCACCGGAAGCCGCTGCCGCATTTGGCACCGATGTCTGTGTGGTCACGACCAGCAGCGACTGGGTGCGAACCGGGTCGTGAGACCGCATCTGCGCCTGAAGCACAGCCAACTTGCCTGATGTCACATGAGGACTAATCGATGATCAAACCTGTGTCCCTTTGTCTGCTGACCGGATTGACGGCACTCGCCCTGCAAGGACCGCTGGCCGCGGCGGAAACAGCGCCGCGAACCACACTCGTTCTGGACGCTTCCGGCTCCATGTGGGGTCAGATCGACGGGGTCGCCAAGATCACCATCGCCAAGGAGGTTGTCGGCGATCTCATCCGGCGCCTTCCCGACGAGATGGAAGTCGGACTGACAGTCTATGGTCACCGCCGCAAGGGCGACTGCAATGACATTGAGACTCTTTTTGCGCCCGCTGCCCATCAGAAATCTGACATCGTCTCC
This sequence comes from Roseibium sp., assembly GCF_965233565.1. Taxonomy (GTDB): domain Bacteria; phylum Pseudomonadota; class Alphaproteobacteria; order Rhizobiales; family Stappiaceae; genus Roseibium. The sequence continues at coordinate 1,472,053 of NZ_OZ247494.1, forward strand.
AGCGTGAACGGCATTTCGCCGAAAGGAAAGACGCCACTCTCGGCCGCCGTCCTTAAAGCCGCCGAAGCCTTGAAATACACGGAAGAAAAAGCCAGCGTCATCCTGATCTCCGACGGCGAAGAGACCTGCAGTCTCGACCCTTGCGCAGTGGCCCGCGATCTGGAACAGGCGGGCATCGACTTTGCCGTTCACACGGTCGGCTTCGATGTCATCGATGCGGAAACCCGGCGCCAGCTGCAATGCCTGGCGGCCGAAACCGGCGGTACGTTCCACAGCGCACATGACGCCGCAAGCCTCGCCAAGGCGCTGAACAGCATCGCGGAAGAAAAACCGGCTCCCGAGCGGGCGCATCTTGATGCGCCGGCCTCAGCACCTGCCGGTGCGCCCGTTTCCGTTGGCTGGGAAGGCCCGGCCAAGGAAGGCGACTTCCTGGCTTTCGTTGAACGAGACGGGAACGCGGACACCTTGCTCTCTTCCGCCGATTTGCGGGAGGGCAGCCCCCTGTCGGTGCAGGCGCCGCCTGCGCCCGGACCGCACGATCTGATCTATGTCGATTATGCCACCGGCAGTGTTCTCGCGCGGGCCCCGATCGACATCCAGGACGTCGCAGCCAGCCTGTCTGCCCCTTCCGTCGCCAGCGCCGGTGGCCTCATCGAGATCAGCTGGCAGGGCCCGGCCGGTGGCGGCGACTATGTCACCATCGCCAGAGCGGGTGCACCGCTGCCCGAATCCGGCTTTTATTTCGACGTCGCGGAAGGCAGCCCTGCTCAGCTGCAAATGCCCTCCGCCCCCGGCGACTACGAGATCCGCTACATCACCAACACGGACCCAAGGGTCATTCTGGCCCATGTCCCGCTGACCGTCGAAGACGTCGACCTGACCCTGAAAGCCCCTGCAAGCGCCAAGGCGGGCACCTCCGTCAAGGTTCTGTGGAACGGAACGACAAACCCGAAGGATTACATTGCCTTCGCGCTGCCCGGCGAACCCTTGCCACATGTTGTGAGCATGGCGGAAACCGGAGAGGGCAACCCGCTCTCCGTACCCGTGCCGGACACCCCTGGCGCCTATGAGCTGAGATATTTCTTTGCCGAAGGAGACAGGATCGTTCAGCGCATTCCCATCACAGTGGAATGACCACGCGAGCATCAGCGCCCTGATCGATATCCGATGGTGATCTCATGACGTTTCTATCCCCCCTTCTTGCCGGCATCGGTCCAGCCGGAACCAGGATCGGCCGCCTGCTGCGCGCCGGTGTCGATGTCATCGGCAGCGACCGCTTCCTGGTTCTTCCCTTTGTCCTTCTGTTTCTGGTCAAGGCCGGGCGCGCGGCGCTGCTCCTGACCCTGCTCTATCTGGGCTTTGTCACCAGAGACTGGGACACCGCCTTCCCGCTCATGCTGATTGCGCTGGCTTATGTCCCCTTCGAAGTGCTCTTGCAGACGTTTTGCCAGGCAGCCCTGTCGAAGATGACCTATGACACGCTTCGCAAGGGCCGGATCAGTCTGGCCGCAACCGGCGGGGCGCTCTTGCGCCGGGTCTTCACGCTGTTTTTCATCGGTCTGGTCAGCACACTGGTGCGCTATGTCTCAGACGCCAAACAAAATGGTTTCTTCGGTTTTCTGCTCGCCCTCCTGCTCTTTGCCGTCCGGGAGGTCTGGGACCTGATTTCCAACTTTGGAATTGCCGTCATCATGGTCGAAAGAGCGTCGCTCGGAACCCTGGTCGACAGGCTGAAGGCCTTGCGCCAACACGTGCCGGAAACCCTGGTGGGTGTTATCGGGATCGATCTTGCAGGCAGTCTTGTCACCAGCCTTTTTGCAGGCGGCGTTGTGCTCGGGCTGTTCGGCGGCGGGGCGGCCGGCTACATCTTTGCCGATCAACTGCCCGGCGCTTTCCTGGCAAAGTTTGACGAGGTCGGCGTCAACACCTTGCCCACGCTGGCGATCCTGATGATCAGCTTCACCTTGAGCGCGCTGGTTCAAGCCGCCACAGTCTGCGCCAAAAGCGTCTATTTCACGCTTCTATATGTGATGGTCGTACGCCCGGACGAACTCCCCGCCGACCGCCGGGCGCCTCTGGAGGCTGTTGTAGACGGCATGCCCTCCCCCGCCTGATCGTGCCTGCGTGACCGGATGCGACGTCGATGTCGACCCTCAGGCCGACAGCCCGCGCGTTCCGGTCTCATGCACCTCGATCAGGCTTGGCCCGCCCTTTGCTGCCATCGCCTGAAACGCCTCGGCAAGTTCTGCGACATCTGCCAGCCGCCTGGAGGGTAGTCCGTAAGCGTCCGCGATTTTCAGAAAGTCAGGCGCACTTGGCGTGACGCCCTCCGGCTCGATGCCGCAGTCTTCCATATAGGTGCGGATCTCGCCGTATCCGTCGTTGTTCCAGACCAGGAAAATCACGTTGGCGCCGCAGTCCCTGGCAGAGCCGATCTCCGCGAGTACGAATTGCAGGCCGCCGTCGCCGGTGAGACAGACCACCGGTGCGTCCGGATCGCCAAGGCTGGCTCCAATGGCCGCCGGCGGACCATAGCCCAACGCGCCGAAGCCGGTGGCCGCATTGAACCAGCCGGAGGGCCTGCCCGCCTCGAAATATAGATTGCCGGAATAGATCGCCTGGGTGGAATCGCCGACGATGCGACACCCCGGCAAAGCCTCGCGGATGATATCCAGAACGGCGATCTCGGCACGCATTTTGGGAGAAAGCCCGGCCAGCGCTGCCTCCCGGCAGGCCCTGGCCCGCTCCGCACCACCGGCCCCTGCCCGATGATCGGCAAGCAGCGGCAGGAGGTCTTCCAGAAGCTGGTCGGCCGTTGACAGCACCTTCAGCGACGCCGCGGCGCCGCGGGTCAGCTGCTCCGGATCGATATCGATCCGCACCAGGCTGTCCAGGTCCGGAAAGCCGCCATCGGCATACATGTCGTAATCGGTCTGTCCCATCTGCGTGCCGAGTGCAATCACCAGATCGGATCCGGCCAGAAAATCCCTAACGGCGGCAAGCGACGGGCTGGCCGGCACCGACAGGGGATGCCCGGCCATCAGGCCGCGTGCATTGACCGTGCTGACAACGGGCGCATCAAGCGTCTCGGCGAGCCTTTTGACCGCAGCGGCCGCCGACACGGCGCCGCCACCACACAGGATCGCCGGTCGTGACGCCTCCCGACAAAGTTTTGCAAGTGCACGCACCTGATCGGCGGAGGCCCGTGGCCCGGTGGCCTGAACGGCCTGAAGAGGCCCAAGCGAAATCTTTTCCGCCATGACATCGGTCGGGATCTCGATATGCACCGGCCCCGGCCGGTGCGATGTCAGGATGGAGAATGCCCGCTCCATCACGGCAGGCAGATCGCCCGGTTCCAGAAGCGTGTGCGACATTGGCGCAAGGGTCGATATCATCGCCTGCTGATCGGGCAATTCATGCAGTTTCCCGGCGCCATGCCCCAGACTGGCGCGCGCATTGACCCCGGAAATCACCAGCATCGGAATGGAATCCTGGTAGGCTTGCGCCATCGGCGTGATGGTGTTGGTCAGTCCCGGTCCGGTGATCACAAGGGCAACGCCCGGCTTGCCGGTGACACGGGCATAGCCATCGGCCATGAACCCGGCGCCCTGTTCGTGGCGCGGCGTGATGTGCCGGATCTTCGAGGCCGCCAGCCCCCTGTAAAGCTCCACGGTATGGACACCTGGAATACCGAAAACGGTATCGACACCATTGGCTTCAAGAATATCGATCAGCGCCTCACCGACGGTCTTGGTCACGACGCCCATTTTTGGTCCCCTTCCCCGAGCGCATCGGCAAAAGCAGCGATCCGGTCGGTTGCTTCCGCCAGCACCTTGTCGTCAACGGTCAGCGACAGTCGGATGAAATCCGCGGCCTGATCGCCGAAGGAGGCACCGGGCATCACCGCAACCTGCTTGTCCTCCAACAGACGTTCCGCAAAGGCCGCACCGTCCAGTCCGGTGGCCCTGACGTCGATCAGGAGAAACATACCTGCTTCCGGCCGCATCGGCCGCAGCATGGTGTGGCCCTTGAGATGATCCAGGATCAGATCGGCGCGACGCTGGTAGTTCTCACGCATCCGCGTTGCCGTATCGAACTCTCCCGACACCGCCATCGCGGTCATGTCGGCAATGAAAGGCTGCCCGCCAAAGAGCATGGTTTCCGAGACAGCCAGGAGCCGCGTGCAGAATTCTTCCGGGCCGACGGCCCAGCCGGACCGGAACCCCGGCGCCGCATGCGACTTGGAAATCGATGAGACGACGATTGTGCGTTCCGCAAGCTCCGGCAGGTCGAAGGGGGAGGCAAATGTGCCGCCGTCAAAGATGATCTTCTCGTAGACCTCATCGCAGACGATCCAGAGATCATGGCGCCTGCACACCTCGCCGATCGCAGCGATCTCGTCCCGTGTCAGCGTGGCGCCCGTCGGGTTGTGCGGCGTGTTCAGCAAAAGCACCCGGCAGTCCGGCGTCACCGCCTGTTCCAGATCGTCCGCCTGCAGGTGAAAGCTGTTTTCAGGTCGCAGGGGCACCGGCACCATGCGCGCGCCGGAGGCAGCAATCACGCCTTCATAGGTCGCATAGAGCGGGTCCCCGACGAGCACCGCGTCCCCCCCCTCCACAAGGCCCAGCATGACGGCAAAAAGGGCCGTCTGGGTTCCCGGAAAACAAAGGATATTATCATCGCTCACATCCGCACGCCGCTGGCGGTATTTCTCGCGCAGCGCCGCCACAACACCCGGCTCGCCGCGGCCGTTGGAATAACGGATCCGGCCAGCACGCATGGACCGGTCCGCCTCATCCATCAGCGCCTCGTCCGGCTGGATATCCGGTTCGCCGATGGTCAGTTCAATGACATCCTTGCCCGCCGCGATCATATCGCGGGCCTTCAGGTGCACGGTCCATTTTCCCGAGCCCAAAGGGGCAAGACGATCGGTGATCGACGCGTAGCGCATGGTTGATCTCTCAGCTTGAGGGGGTCGTTTCAGACAAGGAGATGCCGCCCAGAAGGGCTTCGACGGAGCGAATGGCGATGCCCGGAAGAGGCGTTTCGGAAAAAAGGTCGCCGACCAGCGTGCCCTCCAGCCAGAGCCCGTCGATCACGCCGTTGATGGCAATGGCCAGTTCCTGGCACCGGCGCTTGTCCGCGGCTTGGCCGACTTCGACAAGCACGTCTCCGACAAGCTCCTCAAGGGCGGAGCGGAAGGCCAGGTAACTTTCGCGGTGGATCTCCGCGAACGTGGGGTCGACGCGCACGTGACTGATGAAAGCCGCCCAGAGCGACAGCTTGGCAGGGTCGGCCACCGGCGGTGTCAGGTTGGCAACGATGAAATCATGGAGGCGCGCCCGGGCGGTCTGCTGCTGTGCATCGGCAGCTGCAACCACAGCCGTGGTCATACCGGTCATGACTTCCCGGTAGGCATCCTGAAGCATTTGCTCCTTACTGGAAAAATAATGCCGGATCAGGCCCGGCGTGACGCCGGCGCGGGCTGCAACCTGGCGCACGGTCGCGCCCTTCAGGCCGCTTTCGGAGATGCACTCCAGCGTCGCCCGGATCAGGTCCTGGCGCCGCTCGGCCTCGCCGATACGATGAAACGGTCGACGACTCATGGGCTGGCCCGAGCCACCTTTTGTTCCGCTTTCAGCGCCATTCGATCTCCTCCAGACGGCTGCCAACCCATATCGGACCAGTTTGATTTTTTTCTTATTATACGGTTGAATAATTAGGAGACAAGTGCAAAGCTGACGAAATCAACCGGGCGAAAGGCTGACATCGCACCGGCAAAAAAACAGCGTCAGCTGGGAACAGTAACAACAGTTGCACCGGCCATGGGCCGGGCATTGGCGGTATGATGGAAGCTGCGGCGCCAGCCATTGAGGTGCGTGACCTCTTCAAACGTTTCGGCCCTCTGGAAGTACTCAAGGGGGTATCGCTCACCGCCCGCCAGGGCGACGTGATCGCTATCATCGGCGGCTCGGGTTCCGGCAAATCTACCTTCCTGCGCTGCATCAACATGCTCGAGCTGCCCAGCGCCGGATCCGTGTCGGTCCATGGCGAGGCGATCGAGCTCCGGGATGACGGTCACCACGGCCTCAGACCCGCCAACCGACGCCAGATCGAGCGCATTCGCAGCCAGCTCGCCATGGTGTTCCAGAGCTTCAATCTCTGGCAGCACATGACGGTTCTGCAGAATGTGATCGAAGTGCCGGTGCATGTGCTCGGCATGAAGCGCGACGAAGCGGTCGCCATCGCCGAAAAGATCCTGCGCCGTGTCGGTCTTCATGAAAAGCAGGACGCCTATCCGGCCTTTCTGTCCGGCGGCCAGCAACAACGTGCGGCCATCGCCCGTGCGCTTGCGGTTCAGCCGCTTGCGATGCTGTTCGACGAACCGACCTCCGCCCTTGATCCGGAACTCGTCGGTGAAGTCCTCAGCGTGATCGGGGACCTGGCCCGCGAACACCGCACCATGATCCTGGTCACCCACGAAATGAAATTCGCACGTGAAGTCGCCAGCCACGTCATCTTCCTGGACAGCGGTGTGATTGAGGAACAGGGTCCGCCGGACCAGGTTTTCGGCGACCCGAAATCGGAGCGTCTGAAAAAATTCATCAGCTCGGTTCACTGACGCGGGAGGCGACAGACCCGGGCTGCAAGAAAATACGGAATTGCCCAGCATCTCTGAGGGGGCTGGGCCAGCGAGCCGGACAACCGGCACAAAGTCGACAAGACAGGGGAACAGCATGAAACAGATTGTCAAAGCAGCATTCGTAGCAGCCGCCGTGACGGCTGCAGGCGTCACCGGCGCCATGGCCGACCAGGTCAAGGTCGGTGTCGCCGCCGAACCCTATCCGCCCTTTACCTCGCCGGATGCCAGCGGCAAGTGGGTCGGCTGGGAAGTCGAGTTCATGGAAGCGATCTGTGCGGAAGCCAAGCTCGACTGCGTCATCACCCCGGTTGCCTGGGACGGCATCATTCCGGCCCTGACATCGGAAAAGATCGACATGATCGTCGGCTCCATGTCGATCACCGAAGAGCGCCTGAAGACCATCGATTTCTCCGACAAGTACTACAACACCCCGACCGGCATCATCGGCGCTAAAGGCGATGATTTCGAGCCGACTCCGGAAGGCCTTTCCGGCAAGATCCTCGGCGTTCAGGTATCCACCATCCACGCCGACTATGCCGACAAGTATTTCGCTGCAACCGCCGACGACATCAAGCAGTACCAGACCCAGGACGAAGTGAACCAGGATCTGGCCGCCGGCCGTCTCGACGCCGTTCAGGCCGATGCCATTGCACTTGACGCCTTCCTGAAATCCGATGCCGGCGCCTGCTGCGAACTCAAGGGCAATGTTGCCGATGACCCGGCGATCCTCGGTGCCGGTGTCGGCGTCGGTCTGCGCAAGGGCGATACTGAGCTGAAGGACAAGGTAAACGCTGCCATCGCCGCGATCCGCGCCAACGGAACCTACGAAGAGTTCTCCAAGAAGTATTTCGACTTCGACATTTACGGCGGCTGATCGCCCCGCCCGCTCACCCCGCTCCGCGCCGTTTCAGGTGCGGAGCGGGCCTCCTCACGTCAAGGGGCTGACCGCTGCCGATGGCTGCTGACACCGGTTTTCTCAATCTCGATCTGCTTGCCTTGTCGCCTCCCGGATGGGGCGGTGTCCTGCTGGCAGGCTTCGCTGCCTCGCTGCAGCTTGCCGTCGGCGGCTACGCGCTCGGTCTCCTCATCGGCATCGGAGGGGCCTTCGGCAAGCTTTACGGCGGGCCCATCCTGCGTGATCTGCTGGAGGTCTACACCACCGTCATCCGCGCCGTGCCGGAACTTGTCCTGATCCTGCTGCTTTATTACGCCGGCACAGACGCGGTGAACGCCCTTCTGGTGACGGTCGGACTGCCGCGCGTCGACATCAGCGGCCTGGCTGCCGGCATCTTCGTCATCGGCATCGTCCAGGGCGCCTATTCGACCGAAGTGCTGCGCGGTGCCATCAAGGCCGTGCCGCCGGGACAGATCGAGGCCGCGCGCGCTTACGGCATGTCGCCGTTCAAGACGCTGCGCCGCATCACCTTGCCCGCCATGCTGCCCTTCGCCATTCCGGGCCTTTCCAACCTCTGGCTGATTGCCACCAAGGACACGGCGCTTCTGGCCGTGGTCGGTTTCTCCGAGCTCACCCTGGTGACGCGCCAGGCCGCCGGCAGCACCAAGGCCTACATGCTGTTCTATTGCACGGCGGGGCTGATGTATCTGACGCTCACGCTGGTCTCCAACCAGGTCATTGCGCGCATTGAAAAGCGTGCAAGACGCGGTATCGCGGGGCCGGCCTGACATGAGCGACACCAAAGTGACCATGCCCGCCTATGTGCCACCACCGCCCCGCAGGCTGCTGGAACCGCACCGGATTTTCCTGCTTGCCGTCTTTGCCGGCATTGTCTTCTGCATTGTCTGGTTCATGCGCTGGGACTGGCTGCCGAAATACCAGTGGAAGCTGATCGAGGGCATCGGTGAAACGCTGTTTCTGCTGTTCTCGACGGCCGCGGTCGGCTTTCTGCTCGCCCTGCCGATCGGCCTGGTCCAGGTCACCGGTCCGCGCCCGCTCGCCTGGCTGGCCCGCAGCTTCTGCACCCTGATCCGAGGCACCCCGCTCTTGCTGCAACTCTGGCTGCTCTATTACGGGCTGGGGTCCGTCTTTGCCCAATATCCGGAAATCCGCCAGTCCGAGCTCTGGCCCTATCTGCGCCAGGCCTGGCCTTACGGCTTCACCGCCCTGATGCTTTCCTTTGCCGCCTATGAGGGCGAAGTGATGCGCGGGGCCTTTGCCGGCGTGCCGCGCGGCGAACTTGAAGCCGCCCGCGCCTTCGGCATGGGCCGGTTCACGATGTTCCGCCGCATCTGGCTGCCGCGTGCCTTTTACCGCGCGCTGCCCACCTTGAGCGGCGAGACCGTGCTGCAGCTGAAATCGACCCCGCTGGTGGCCACCATTACCGTGGTTGATGTCTACGCGGTCATTTCAAGGGTCCGGCAGGATACCTATCTGACCTACGAACCATTGCTGCTGCTTGCGCTCATCTATATGTGTCTGACGGGAATCCTGGTTCTTTTCTTCCGGTTCCTGGAAAACCGTGTCCCCAGCCGGGGCGCTTAAGCCCGAGTGAAATCATGACCCTGCAGACGTCGAACATCATGCCGGACCTTGTCGCAACGCGGCGGCACCTGCATTCGATCCCCGAACTCGGCCTGTCCGAGTTCAAGACGTCCGATTTTGTTGCCGCCGAACTGACGGCTCTCGGCTATGACGTCACGCGCGGCCTTGCCAAAACCGGCATTGTCGCCACGCTGCGCAACGGCACATCGACCAAGAGCATCGGCATCCGTGCCGATTTCGATGCCCTGCCGATCCAGGAAGAAACCGGTGCCGACTACGCCAGCACCCATCCGGGCCTGATGCATGCCTGCGGCCATGACGGTCACACGGCCATGCTGCTCGGCGCGGCAAGACTGCTCGCCGAACGCCGGCAGTTTGACGGCACGGTCCATCTGATCTTCCAGCCCGCGGAGGAAAACTTCGGCGGCGCCCGCCTGATGATGGAGGACGGCCTCTTCGAGCGTTTTCCCTGTGACGCCGTCTTCGGTCTGCACAACGAGCCGTCTCTGCCTTTCGGTCATTTTGCCTTTCTGGAAGGCCCGATGATGGCGGCGGCCGACGAATGCAAGATCACCGTTGTCGGTCAGGGCGGTCATGGTGCGGAACCGCATGCCGCCGCCGACCCGATCGTCTGCGGCGCCAGCATCATCATGGCATTGCAGACCATCGCCTCGCGCAACATTCACGCGCTGCAGTCCTCCGTGATCACGGTCGGTGCCTTCAACAGCGGTGTTGCCAGCAATGTGATCCCGGAGCGGGCCGAGATGAACCTCACGGTGCGCGCACTTGAAAACAACGTGCGCGATGAACTGGAACACCGCATTCGCCTGATTGCTGAGGGGCAGGCCGCCAGCTACGGCATGCGCGCCGAGGTCGACTACGAGCGCGGCTACCCGCCGATGGTGAACCACAAGGCCGAGACCGATTATGTCCGTGCCTTTGCAAAGCGGTTTGCAGGCGGCGACAAGGTCTCCGACCTTCCCCGCCCGTTCATGGGCAGCGAAGATTTCGCATACTTTCTGGAAGAGCGGCCCGGCACCTATTTCATGCTCGGCACGGCCAAGACTGGCAACGACCCGGCGCTGCACAATCCCAAATACGATTTCAACGACGATATCCTGCCGGTCGGGGCAACGTTCTGGACGGAACTGGCCGAAGACTTTTTGAGAGGCGCGTGAGCCAGTCCCGGACACCGGTCGCTTTCAGATAGAAGTAACAACCGGTCTGGCCGATCAATTCGTCCCAATGCGGGTATCGACCGTTCTCGCTTCGACCAGGAAACCTCGCGACGATCAAGCGAACCGGCTCACCTGCGAAGATGGAGTTCCACACCACCACTAAGCTCAGGAAAGAATTCCCAGCCAATTTTATCGACGAATCAAGTCAGCAGGGGTATATTTCACCCGTCTGATCAAATGCTAAATTGTTTTTCTCTTCTTCAGGCAATATTCTTCGATCGGAGCTATGATTTGAGCTATCAGAAATTTTTTAAAGTCTTGCACACCCTTACACGTGTCGCCTCAACTGCTCAGGATCGGACATTTTTGCAAATAAATGCCGCAAAAATGATCAATCACTATGCGGCTTTGAACGCAACTCAGAAGAAACAACTTGTTGACACACTGACGGCATTCTCCAGAACCGAGCAGCTACCGACACGTGTGTTCCTGCTATCCCTGCTCTTCAATCTGACTTTGGAAAAGAGCTATCTGCAAAGCGCCATCTTAGACTATCGCAAGCTGGACCCAGGCCACGTTGACTACATCAACGACTACTACACGCTGAGCAATCTGTCCTTCTTGTTCCCCGAGTTGAGGCACGAGGGAATCATTTCCTCGGACCTGCTGCGCAAGATTTATCTGAATGCGGTTACCGGAATTAAGCAGAAATTTCCGCCGCCAGATTCCTTCCGCCCCAATCCGTCGCGCATTGTCGTCATGCTTGATCAGTTACTCGGCAAAAAGCATGCACCTTCATTTCGCGCAATCAGGTTCGTGCAAATATTACAGGAAGACTTCCAGAAAGAAGTATTGCTGTTAAACACCAACATGTTTTCACAACTGAATTCAGGGTACCTCACCCGCCGAATCACGCCAACCGTTCTCAAGTCTCTTTCTCAAGTAAAAAGTGAGGTCGTGGACGGCGCGGTGATCAATCTTTTTCAGCCTGCCCCTCCCACGTTGAGCGATGCATCCATCAAGGCTGTTCTGGACACAATTACGGCGTTCGGTCCGTCTGGCATCCTCGTGGTCGGAAACCAGTGCGCTATCGCGGAAGTCTTTGCCAGGGACTGCTTCACGCTCTGTAGTCCATTGAACAATGACGTCATTCCCGATTGCCTTGAGGTCAATTACCACGCCCATATGAGTGCACCGGGCGGGAACCGGCAAAGCAGCGAAAGCAAGGGACAACCCGGGGATCAACGATCCTTGTTTCAGTTCGAAGGCCCCTATGACGTACCCGAAAAGACAACATCCGTCTCGCGGCAGGAACTGAACCTGCCGGATCACCGACCCGTCATAATCGTTGTCGGCTACAGGCTTGGTTTTGAAATCGACGACGCGTTTCTTCAGATGCTGGAAGACGTCGTTTCCAAGAGCGACGCCTTTGTCTACTTTCTCGGCCGGTATGCTGATTATACGCGGCTGAAAACCGAGAGACCTCTTCTCGACCAGAATTCGGAATACTGCACCTTCCAGCCTGACATTGTTGCGGTCTATGAACACTGTGACCTGTACCTGGCTCCAACGCGTGTTGGTGGCGGCAGCTCTGCCGTTTACGCCATGGCCTCGGGCCTGCCGGTCCTGTCCGTCTCCTATGGGGACATTCAGATAACAACACAGCACTTTCCGAAACTCGAAACCTACGAGGAGGTCGGCGCCGCGGCCCTGCAAATCCTGACAAGCCCAGACAAGATGGCCGAGTACAGGACCTTTGCCCAGGAGGGCGCAAAGGCCATAAAGGACAGCAAGGCCCTGATGGCGGAATTTTTGAAACATCTGGATCAGTTCAACGAAACCAAAGCCGAGATGTGTCTTTAGACACCAGCGGCCCTCGCGAATTCCAGTGACTGGAACCTGATCCGAAAGTTTCTGACCGGCAGAAAATCAACTGGCCCTCCGGGCGTGACCAGCGAGGCTTTTTCAATGCGCAGCAAACCTGCGCCGCAGATCACCGTTGGCGCACCTTGTTCGACGAACAGGACCTTGCCCGGATGCCTCAATTCGCATGCAACATCAGCAACCTCAACGGCGTCTTCGATCACAACTTCTTCGCCCCTGGATGTCATGGTTCTTGCGCCGGCATAGGGTGAACCGACAGCGTCGATCATCCGTCTGATGTCCGAAGCGGACCGGCTCCAGTCAACGAAGTAATCATCCCTGTCACGCCAGATCGAATAACTGGCGTCGGCCTCGTTCTGCGGCTGGCCGACCAGTGGTTTCGAATTTGAAATCAGTCGAACGATCTCTTCGGCGAGGTCCGCATAGTTCCTGTTGTTGATGCGAATGGCGTCTGCAATCCTGATTGGATAGGTAATTTCAGTCCATCGCTGCGCGATGATATCGCCGCGGTCGTAGTCCTGCGCTCCAAAGACAGCAGAAACGCCAATTCTGGTTTCACCATTGATCAACATGTTCACCAGCGGAGAAAAGCCACGATACTTTGGCAGCAACGAGTCGTGAAAGATGATCAGCCTGGCGCTCGGATGCACAATCATCCACCGCCAGGAAACAGCCAGGACAAAGGTATCCTCTTCGACGTCCGGAGCATTCTCGCGCGCAAAACACCTTATCCTTGCGGCTGTGCAACGCGCCTCGATCTCGTCACCGTGATCCATCTTGAGGTTTGAATCCCGGCCGACAACCACATGGGACACGATTGACGGGTCCACCGAAAAAATGCGCTCAAGAACTTCAAGCCCCTTTTCGGTCATCAGGTAGAGCGCGATTTTTGCCATTGTGGATCCCGTCTGCTGCAATGTCTCAACGCCAAAATACAAGCACTTACAAATCGTTCTGGCCAGGAGGAGACGATGGGACTAAATCTCAGCCCGACGATACGGAACCGCGCCAAACGCGCTTATCGTTATGCTCATCTGGTCAACCACAGACAAGGAGCCCACGCGAAAGCTCCGATTGATGTGGACAAACAGAAAACACAATTGAGTTCGAATGAACGCCACTACCTGACGGTGCATAATTGTTTGATTCTTGATCAACACAAAAGATTTTTGGATGAACATAGCATTTAACAAGCCATATTTGGCCAACAGGGAAATGCACTATGTTGCCGAAGCCGTTTCGTCAGGTAAAACTTCCGGAGATGGCAAATACGGCAAAAAATGCCAAAGAATACTTGAAGAGATGATCGGCTTTGACTGCCGTGTCCTGCTAACCACCTCCTGCACGGCAGCTCTGGAGATCGCCGCCCTTTTGCTTGATATCAAGGAAGGCGATGAAGTCATCATGCCTTCCTATACTTTTGTGTCGACGGCAAATGCCTTCTGTCTTCGTGGCGCAAAACCCGTCTTTGTAGACCTTCACCCCGAAACGATGAATCTTGACCTGGAAGGCGTCAGAAACGCGATCTCTTCCAGAACCAGGGCAATTGTACCGGTTCACTATGCCGGGATGAGTTGCGACATGGATCAGCTCATGGCTCTGGCGGAGGAGAACAACATTCCTGTCGTGGAAGATGCCGCCCAGGCAATCACGTCCAGCTACAAGGGGCGGCCGCTTGGCAGCTTCGGCGCGTTGTCGACCTTCAGCTTCCATGAAACCAAGAACATCAGTTGTGGCGAAGGTGGTGCCCTCGTCATCAACAACAAGGATGTCCTTGAGCGCGCCGAGTTCATTCGCGAAAAAGGAACCAATCGGGCCAATTTCATTCGGGGCAATGTCGACAAGTATACCTGGGTGGAGATTGGGTCGTCCTACGTCATGTCCGACCTGCTGGCAGCTTGCCTGGCAGCTCAGCTTGAGGAAATCGATCAGATCCAAAATGCCCGACTGAATGTCTTCGGTCTTTACATGAAGGCATTGCAGCCCCTTGCGCAAAGGGGGTGGTTTCGACTTCCTGCGACACCGGAATACAATCGTGGCAACGCGCACATGATGTACCTGATCGTGGAAGATGGAGGGACACGGAACGCTCTTATCGATCACCTGAGCCATCACGGCATAGGTGCGGCTTTCCACTATGTACCACTGCATTCGAGCCCTGTCGGCAAGCGATACGGTTATGGGGATGGCGACCTCCCGAATACAGAGAACCTCGCCGGCCGGCTGATCCGCCTCCCCATGCACGCGTCGCTCTCGGAAGCGGAAATTCACCGTGTGATCGAAGAAGTTGCCGCGTTTTTTGAGCCGGCAAGGACAGAAATCCACAGAACTGAAACATCTCTGGCCTCCTGACGGACCTCATCAGTCACACCAGGAATAGTCGTTCGGTTTTGCAGGGCCCCGATCACCTCATTGATACCTTCGTCAACACACGGCTCAAACTTAGGAAGCAGAATGAAAGTCATAGAAGCAAACAGGACAGCGATCTATTCGATCTTGGCCCACATCTACGGAGAACTGGGCGTCAGACCGTCCATCGCGGAAGTCGGCGTCCTGAGTGGGAAAAACGCTCAGATCCTGTTCGATGCCTTCAAGCCGGAAAAAATGTTCCTGATCGATGCCTGGTCTGCCGACGTTTGTTTCTCGGAATATCAACTGATCAACGCGCATCGAGAATGGGTAGACCACCCCTCCAAATACGCGGCCTATTTTGGCGGACCCGTTGAAGAGCAATCGACTTTCGACGCCATTTTCGAAGAAGCAAGATCCAAGTTCTCGGACAACCCGAATGTCGAATTCATCAAGTCAAACAGTCTTGACGGATTTAACGAACTAAAGAAAAAGGAAGCTAAAGACTTTCATCTGATTTACGTTGACGCCAACCATCACTATGAAAAGGTTCTGGATGATCTGATGTATTATTCAGAGCTTCTGCATCCGGAGCTGGGGTGTCTTCAGTTAAATGATTGCTGTCATTCCGAGGCAGGCGTGAAACAGAACCTGGGTGTTCTGGAAGCGGCGAACAAGTTCTGCAAGATGAAGGATTTTGTTCCGGTGCTTGCGATCAACCGGAATTTTACCGACGTGTTGCTGGCGCCGCGCAAGTCGCCAATGGTGAACAATATCAGCATCGTGGTGGAATCAAACGATATCGTGTTCGTTGAAGTTCCCAACGAGCTCTTCGCCAATATGAGCGTGAAGGTCGGCAAGCGTCCAAACATCTCATTCATGTGAGCGACGGGTTTCCACCCGTCCTCCAGGGAGCGCCCAACGGCCGTGTCACCGGCTATGCATAGACCCGCTGGTCGATTGCCTGCATCGCCACGGGTGTCAACGCGCCGTCCTCATCTGTGAGGTGAAGCGGCTCGAAGTCCCGGGCGTATTTGGCATCGAGCCTTTGCGCCGGCCGGTAGGTAACACTCAGCGGGTCGGTCATAGAGCAGAAGGTCCGGCGCGGCTCGCGCCAGGTCTGCCGCATCTGCCTGAAATTGCCGAGCCTGAAACCGGCACAATAGCGTGCGACCGGCCCGATCATACTGATCAGGGTCTGCTCCAGGTCGAAGGATTGCCGACGGGACCAGGCGTGGCGCACCGCGTGACGCGTGATGGACAGCTTGCGGCCGCGGAACTGCAGCAAGTCGGAAAGATAGGCAACCACCTCTTCCAGCGGTTCCTTCGGCCATTCGACAAGCTTCTGGCCGTCGAGATCGCTCAGTCTCAAATTCGGCATCAGACGCCCGGCGCGTGCAACTTCCGCAAAATGCGGGGTGCCGAGGATCGGTATGGTCAGCGACAACAGGGCCGGGAACGGCGTTTCGGTGCTCGCGAGCAGCGCCTCGATCTGGCTGTCGACGTCTTCGATCGTCTGCTGACCGAAGTCCAGCATCATGCCGTAGTCGAACAGGATGCCGTGTTCGGCGCAAAGCCTGCCCAACGTCAGAGGGTCCGAAGAAAGGCTGTGTTTCTTGTTGTAGGTTTTCAGAACTTCCGGATCGAGCGATTCCACGCCGGAGAAAAGCGCCTTGCAGCCATTGGCGGCAACCTTGGCCAGATTGTCCGGGTTCTTGAAAAAGTCGCCGGTGACCAGGGCACCCCAGCCCTTGAAATCTCCGCGGCGCCAGCGCTCGCCAAGCACAGCGACCCTGCGTTCGAAATCAGATCGGTTGTTGCCGTAGAAATTGTTGTCCAGCACCATCAGCATCATGAACCGCCCCTGGGCATCGAGCTGCTGGTTGATGTCCTCCGTCGAATAGGCCTGATAGGCCCGCCCCTCGCCGGTCAGGGAACAAAAGGCGCATTTGAAATTGCAGTTCCGGGTCGTTTCCACGAAGCCGAGCCCGTAGGACCAACCGGCCAGATCGAACCGGGGCACCGGGTAAGCCGACAGGCAATCGGCGCCGAGTTCTGCCTCGATCAGCTCGTCGAACGCTTCCACATCGCCGTCAAGAACATGATCGAAAACCTCAGCGCACAGATCCGGCAAGGCGCGCGCGATGGGCCCGCCGATGGCCACACCGACAGCCGGGTTGGCAGACCGGAAATAGGCAGAGAGCTGCCGCGCGCGGTCAAAAGCCGCCGTCAGACCCGTAAAGACAACCAGATCCGGCCAGGCAAACAGCTTGGGATCCAGAAGAGCACCGTGATGCACTTCGTCATAGACCCGCACATCGACCGTTTCGCGACTCAGCCGCCCGGCCAGGTAATAGGGAGCCATCGCCCGGGGAATGAACAGACGCATGGGCGCCGCCGACCGCCACGGATCGACATAGGCGTTGACGATCAACACCTTCGGCCTCCTGCTGGATGTGACTGTCATTCCGGTCAATTCGCTCCGCCTTACACCTGATCCAGTCCGGCGAAGATGCCCAGAATGAAGATCGCATAAACGCCGATAATCGCATGCGAAACGATCGGCGTCACGACACTGCCCGAGCGCATGAACAGCCATCCCCAGAGAATGGACGGCGCAATCACGGCAAGAGAAACGATCGGATTGAGATGCGCGTGCAGAACCGCAAAAAGCAGCGTCGATACCAGATTGGCGATCCATCCAGCCTGTCTGACAACCCCTGTCAGGAAACTCTGCAGCGGCGCCTGGATGGCGCAGCGGATCGCGAATTGCTGAAACAGCACCGAGATCAGATAGATGGCAAGCGCCGCCAGATAAAGTCCGGTGCTGTGAACCCGGGTGCCATCGTCAAGGACGAGAAAGCTGAACAGACGCGGCTGGATCTCTGTGGGATAGACCTGAAAGGCGATCAGCAGAAACTTTCCGACCGTCATGAGCCCGCAGAAGCCGAGCGACCAGACGATGCTTTCGATCACGTAGCGTCGCTCCGGGCGCAGGTTCAGGACAAGTGTCCGCGCCCCGGGCGAGGCCCATCTGTCGAGGAAAAATGCGATCACGACGAGCGTCAGCAGCGCAATCACCGGTCCCAGATCATAGACCTGGGCCTGCGCCAGTTTCTGGATCGGTTCCAGAAGCAGGGTGAACACGGAAAAGATCGTCAGAACGGCCACGATAAAGCGCCCGGTCGCCGCCCGTTCGCGCTCGCGCTCGGCGGTCCGCGTCAGAAGTTCGACCCGCTCGCTTTCATCGGCCAGCATGACCAGGACACCAATGCGTTCCTCGGATCCCTTTCGGTGCAGCAGCACCGCCCGGACACTCAGGTGAAGCACCCCGTGCGCCCGCTTCAGACTGATCGTGGCCACATGCTCCTTGTCCGGCTGCCGCACGGCCTCCAGAACGCAATCGGTAAAGGCATCCAGATCTTCCAGCGGCAGAAACACCTCGGCAACGGTCAGGCCGACGACATCTTCAGCCTTGAGGCCGAAAATGGCTTCGGCACCCGGGTTGAAGGAGGTCAGATTGCCGTGTGGATCGATGGTCAGGATGCCGTCGCGCGACGATGCGACAATGTCCTCCGTCATCGCGGAAGGAAGGGCTGACACGCTGTTCGTATCAGTCACGGCGTGCACCGCTTCCGTGGACATGAGGGAGGAGAGAACAATGAATTGACATGTGACAGCGGCAAGATCGACCTTGTTAAGTGCATTCTAAAGGATTCGCGCGCGCCAGTTTGCCCTCCGGCTGATCAAAATGCACCGTTAGACCTCCGATAAAATCCTTCAGTTGCCCGGATGGGCACGATGTTGGCGACAGGTCAAGGTTGCATTCTGCGCCGGAACTCCCAAAAATTGCCTGATTCGAAATAGCACTTGGTAAATTCACCAGTGACCCGCATTGTAATGAAATAACATTACTGATACCCGTAGCGGCTTCTTTCTCTGTTTCATCCTTTCCAGGAGAGCTTCCATGAAGAAATGGAACCTGACATCCGCGCTTACCGTTTTGATGGGCCTTTCCGCCGTCGCAGCAACCGGACTTGCGGCCACAACACAGCCGGTAGCTGCTGCTGACAAGACCCTTCGTATTGCCGTTCCTTTCGGCCCGAAAAGCTCCGCGCCGGATCCGCGCGCACGCCAGAACGGCTGGCTCAGCAACCGGGCGGGGGTCTCTGAAACGCTGATCGGCCTCGGGCATGACATGACCATGCAGCCGCGCCTGGCGGAAACTTTTCAAAATGTATCGCCGACCGAGTGGCGCCTGGTGCTCAGATCCGATGTCAAGTTTCACGACGGCACGCCTATGACCGCCGAAGATGTGAAGGCTTCGTTCGAAAAGCTCGATATCGAAGGCCACCCAGGACACAATCCTCGCCTCTCCAGGCTTTTGGGGATCGAAAGCATCACCGTTGAGGGCGACAATGCCCTGCTCTTCAAAACCAGGAAACCCAACTCGGCGTTTCTCTGGTCACTGACGGAACCCTCTGCTGCCGTCATGAAGGAAGGCACTGAGGAGCTGCCGCTGATCGGCACCGGCCCCTTCGTGTTTGTCTCTGCCGAGACCGACAAGAGTTACGAAACGCGCAAGTTCGCCGACTATTGGGGCGGTGAGCCGAAGCTCGACCGGATCGTCATGGATGCGCTGTCGGATCCGTCTGTTGCCAAACTGGCGCTACAGGCTGGTGATGTTGATCTCGTCACCAACTATCCCGAGCCTGATTTTGCAGCCCTCAAGGAGGCCGGAGACGGTCAGCTGTTTTCCAATCCGACGACCCGCCTTTTCTTCTTTCAGGTGAGAACGGCCGATGGCCCCCTGGCCAACAAGGCCCTGCGCCAGGCGGTTTCGCTCGGGCTGGATCGCGACACGATCGTGGCAGCGTCCCTCAGCGGTGTCGGCGGTGAAAAAGCCAACAGCATCTTCCCGGCTTCTATGGCCTCCTGGGCGAACAAAAACCTGACGCTGGACTATGACCCGGTCAAAGCCGCAGCACTGCTGGACGAGGCCGGCATCAAGGACACCAATGGCGACGGCAACCGGGAACTGGACGGCGAGGAAATCACCCTGAAGCTGCGCTCCTATGAGGGCCGTGCCGCGCTGCGCCCGACGCTGGAAATCACGCAGGCCCTGTTGCAGCAGATCGGCATCAACGCGGAAATCGCCATGGGCGAATATGACGCCAACAACGAGGCGCTGAAGGCCGGCGAGATCGACATGCATCTGCAGGCCTGGGGCACCGCCCCGCAGGGTGACCCGGACTATTTCCCGAGCACGCTCGCGGAAAGCGGCGTCAGCTACAATTTCTCAGGCTATGCCAACCCCGAACTGGATGCACTCCTGGCCAAGGGCCGCGAGAATTTCGACGACGAAGTGCGCAAGAGCCACTACGACCGTGTTCAGGAGATCATCAACGAGGACCTGCCATTGATCCCGGTCTTCCACAAAACTCAGGTCTCCGTCGGCAACGGCAAAGTCGAAGGATATGCCATCCACCCGGCCGAAACCTACCTCGTGACGCCGGACCTGGACCTTGTCGACTGACACTGCCCCCCTTCTGAATCTGGACAACCTGTCGGCCCGCATTGGCCGGCAGGTGGTTCTGGACAAGGTCTGCCTGACACTCGACCCCGGTGAATGCGTTGCAGTGGTCGGCGGTTCCGGCGCTGGCAAATCCACGCTTCTGCGCTGCGTCATGGGCCTGACCCGGCCGGCCAGACCCTTTGAGGGAAGTCTGACCTTCAACGGTTCCAGACTCGACCTCGCAGCCAGGCCCAAATCGCGCAATCCGCAAGGCATGGCCTATGTGCCGCAGAACCCGGACTACGGCTTTGACCCGCTCAAACGGCTTCGCTGGCAATGGCGCCAGGCGGAACGGCAGGTCGCGGCCACCGGCGTCACGCCGACGGAAAAGGAAAAACTCTTTGAGGCGCTTGGGCTCAGCGATTTCGGATCCCGCTTTCCGCATCAATGGAGCCGCGGCATGCAACAACGGCTGTTGCTTGCCATGGCTTTGCTGGGCGCGCCGCACCTGCTCATTCTCGATGAACCGACCTCCGCTCTGGATCCTCTGATAGCGGCCCAGGTTCTGCGTCTGGTGAGGGATCATGCAGCCCGGCACAACATCGCTCTGCTCATGGTCACGCATGACCTTGCGCTCGCAAGCCGCTATGCCAATCGAACCGCCATCATGGCCGAGGGACGGGTCGTGGAATTCGGCCCGACAGAGCGGCTTTTGAACGCACCGGCATCCGATTTCGGCAAGCTGCTCGTGTCCCACAGATCCTGGCGCCGTGCCAATACCGCTTCCAACACCGAACCTGTTGCCGCCGAATAGCCGATCGATGCTTTCTGTAAAAAATCTCCATCTGAACCTGAACAGCGCCATCATCCTGGAACAGGTTTCCTTCACCCTGGAAAAGGGCGAAACCCTTTGCGTGATCGGTGAAAGCGGATCCGGAAAGACGAGCCTGTTACGGGCCCTGCAAGGCCTGCTGCCTGCCCGGTTTGATGACCTTCTGTTTCGCGCAGACGGCGCTGACCCGATCCGTCATGAAGGCAAATGGCACGGCGCTGCCGGTTTGCCTCACAGCCGCTGGGTGATGCAGGATCCGCTTGCCGCCCTCAACCCCCGCCAGCCTTTGGGTGTCTCCATCGCCGAGAGCCTCTACCGGCAGAAACGGTCGCGCCGGGAATTGGACAGTGCGGTTGCGGATGCGCTGCAGAGCGTCGATCTGCCCCATCACTTTGCCGCAAGACGCCCGTCCGAAGTCTCCATGGGCCAGGCCCAGCGCGCCTGCCTGGCACGGGCGCTCATTGCCAGACCGTCGCTGATTTTCTTCGACGAACCGCTGAGCGCCCTCGACACCGTCGTCCAGAAACAGGTTGCCGTCACCATGGACCGGATCCAGCAACAACATGACCTGTCCTATGTCGTTGTCACTCATGACCTCGGTTATGCCGCCGCCTATGCGGACCAGATCCTTGTCCTGCGTCATGGCAAGGTCGAGGCCTGCCAGCGCGCAGACGCATTCTTCCGCGCGCCGGGAAGTGCCTATTGCGAAGCCCTGATTGACGCCGCCCAGGTGCTCGGTGAACTTGCACCGCCCCAGGGCGCTGACACTCCCGGTCTGGAGGCGCGCCCGTGAACGCACGCCAAAAACCCAT
The DNA here is from genome assembly GCF_965233565.1 of Roseibium sp. GTDB lineage: Bacteria > Pseudomonadota > Alphaproteobacteria > Rhizobiales > Stappiaceae > Roseibium. The sequence continues at coordinate 1,493,766 of NZ_OZ247494.1, forward strand.
GCAACAGGTTCTGGTCAGCGCCGCAGGCAGGCTTGCTGCACTCGGCAGCGTCCTCTTTGGCGTCAGTCTGATCACCTTTGCGATGACCTATCTCGCGCCGGGCGACAAGGCAGCCGCCATCGCCCATGCGCGCTATCCCGACACAAATGCCTTTTCACCTGAGATACTGGAGGCAATCCGCGAAGAGTTTTCCCTGAACGAACCGTTTTTTACCCAGTTCTTCCTCTGGCTCTCCCGGTTTCTGCAAGGAGATTTCGGCAACTCCTTTGCCTCCAATACCCCTGTCTGGGACATCTTCCTCGGCAACGCTGCCGAAACCCTGACCCTCACCCTGACAGCATTGGTCATTGGCCTCTTGTGTGCCTTTATCTTGAGTTCAGTAGCAGCCTGGCGTCCGGGCAGTCTTGCGGACAGGGTCGCCGTTGCCCTGGCGTCCATCGGGGCGGCCATGCCCAATTACTGGCTCGGTCTGCTGCTGATCCTCCTCTTTGCCGCCACCTTGAACTGGTTGCCCGCCTACGGCACCGGAACCCCCGCCCATCTGGTGTTGCCCGCCCTGACGCTTGCCTTCTGGATCACGGCCTCCCAGACCCGCCTGCTGCGCAGCTTTTTCCTGGAAGCGAGGTCGGCACCCTTTATCGAGACCCTGCGGCTGCGCGGTGTCAGCGAACGGGAAATCTTCTTCCGCCATGTCCTGCGCCATGCTTTGGTGCCCGCTCTCACCATGATCGGTCTGGACATCGCCGCCCTTCTGGAGGGCACGGTGATCGTTGAACTGACCTTTGCACGCGGCGGCCTCGGTTCCCTGCTGGCAGGTTCGGTTCTTTCAAGGGACTACCCGATGATCCTGTTTCTGGTGCTCTTTTCGGCGCTCGTCTATGTGCTTCTGAACACGCTGATCGAGATCCTGCAGGACATCCTGGATCCGAAGTCGTCTCTCTTCACAAAGCAGTCGGCCAAAATAGCCACCGGAGGCCGGTCATGAGCACAGCGCTGGACAGTCTGCCGGCCGAGCAACAGGACTTGCGCAGCCAAAACCATGACAGGGCCGCCGCCCGTTTCCTGCGCAGCCTTGCCTTCGGATTGGCGGGTCTTGGTGTTCTCATCGTCGCCGGTTTCGCGCTGACGCCCTATGGTCCGACCGATCCGGATTTCCTGAACAGGCTCTCGGGTCCCTCTCCTGAACACTGGTTCGGGACCGATCAGCTTGGGCGCGACATCGCCACGAGACTGCTATACGGCGGTCTCTGGTCGCTCGGCCTTGCCTTTCTGATCACCACCGTGGGCGCATTGGTCGGTGTGATTGTCGGTCTGGCCGCCGGGCATTTCGGCCGGTTCGCCGATGTCGGCCTGATGCGCGTCACGGACAGTTTCTTTGCCTTTCCCGAACTGATCGCTGCGGTCACCATTGCAGGCGTGCTCGGCCCCAGCACGACCAATATGGTGCTCGCCCTGATCCTGGTGTCATGGATGAAATTCGCACGCCTTGTGCGCAGCCTGGCTATATCGATTGCCCATCGCGACTTCGTTCTTCAGGCGCGTCTCAACGGGTTGCCCTCCTGGCTGATCCTCTGGCGCCACGTCCTGCCGAATATCGGTCCGAGCCTTCTGGTGCTCTGGACCAATGCCTGGTCGCGCAGCATCCTCTCCATTTCAGGTTTGAGTTTTCTGGGTTTCGGCGTACAACCTCCGCATGCAGAATGGGGCGCTATGCTGCTGGACGGCAAAAGCTACATGCAGACGGCACCTCACGTCATGATTTTCCCCGGGCTGGCAATCCTGCTGGCCGTCTTGTCCATAAACCTTATCGGCGACCGGCTTCGCGACCTCTTCGCAAGCCAGGATGGCCACCTATCGGATTGACTATGAGCTCGGAATTCAAGGGCATTGCCCTGCGCATCGGAGCCACGGCGTTTTTCACGCTGATGGTTGTTTTCATCAAGTTTCTTGCCGACACCGTTCCGGTCGGACAGGTCGTCTTCTATCGCAGTGCCTTTGCGCTTATTCCGCTAGTGCTCTACCTGATGCTTACCAGGGAGTTTCCCTCCGGCCTGCGCACCAAACGGCCAGGTAGCCACGTCCTGAGGTGCCTTCTTGGCTGTATGGCCATGTTTGCAAGTTTCGCATCTCTGAAATTCCTGCCGCTTTCCCACGCGTCCATCATCGGCTATCTGGCGCCGGTTTTGGCCGTGGCCCTGGCGGCTGTTCTCTTGCGGGAAGTCGTCAGCAACGCCCGCTGGTTCGGGGTCATCTTCGGTCTGATCGGTGTTCTGATCCTGGTCCTCCCAAGCGCGACGGCGGCAGAGGTCGACCGGGCCTATCTCATCGGCGTCGGGCTGGCGTTTGCCATGGCTGTCCTGACCGCAGGTGCCAAGATCCAGATCCGAAGCCTGGCGCTGACAGAAAACGCCGGTGCCATCGCCTTCTATTTCGCGCTCACCTGCACCGTTGCCGGGTTGGCAACGATCGGCTTTGGCTGGGTGACACCGACCTGGGAACAATTGGGCCTTCTGATCTGCACCGGTCTTGCCGGTGGTGTCGCCCATATCCTGATGACGGTGAGCTACCAGCACAGCGACGTCTCCAAACTGGCTGCCTTCGAATATCTGTCCCTGATCTTCGCAGTCCTCGCGGACGCTCTTTTCTTCGACATTCTGCCCGAACCGGTCTTTTACCTCTCTGCCGCTCTGATCATCGGCGCAACGCTGATCGTTGCCCTGAAGGACACGCGCCGGAAGGAGCAGACTGCCTGAGCACCCCAGGCGAGAGGCAAGCCCAGGAGGCGGACGACGTCTTCGAATAGACGCGCAACACCCAAGTCAACTCGTTGAAGTTGCAAGTCAAAAAAGGACTTGGGACAGAATGCTCTGACCGCTATCCTAGTTCAAAAGACAAGGCCATCGCAGACTCATGTGCGTTCGCAGGTGGCTGACAGTGACACGCTGACAAGCTGGTCGCTGAAACAACAACGGAGGAGCGGTCCTTGTCCAGCTTACGCGCAATTTGCAAAGTCGCGTTTGCCCTGACAACAATCTCCTTGTTGTACGATCCGGTCCTTGCCGAAGACACGCCTTCGGATCCGATCGTGCTTCGCACCGGACAGGCCGAAGACGGATATCTGCCCTTCCTGTTTCCGATGGGAGCGCCTCGACGTGGTATCTATGCCGAGATTGCCGAGCGTATTTCCGATCTGACCGGAATTGAGATCGAGTGGGGGGTTTATCCCGCAACCCGAGGACGCTACCTGTTCGAACGTTGTAAGCTACACCTCGAGTTCGGTGTCTCTCCGTCCTGGTACTCCGACGAAGAACGCGCCAACTCTCTGTTTTCCATCCCGTTCACGTCGCACACCGATGCCCTGGCCTATGCCGGCCCGGACAAGGGACTGGACCATATTGCGGTAGAGGGACAACCCGTTCTGGCAGTGCTCGGCTACCGCTATCCCACCTTCGAATTCGACGAACGGTTTGACGTCGATTCAGAACGCACGATGATCAGGATGCTGGCAACCGGACATGCCGAGCTGGGCATCCTGCAAAAAACCGTCGGACAATATCTGGCAAAGGACATGGGCGTCGAGATTTCCTTCGCCCAGGACGTCCAGTCAACGGACCTTTCGTTGCGCATTCACAACTGCGCCGCAGAGCATCTTCCAGCTTTGAACAAAGCCATTGCCGAACTGAAATCCAGCGGCGAGATCGACCGGATCGTCGAGCGGTATCTGGAGCCCGCGCAGGCGAAAATCAGTCCCTGACGACGAACACCGAGCACCCTGCCCGGCGCACAACGCGTGCGGCGGTCGATCCCAGAAAATAGTCCTGGGCAGACGGATGGTGCGATCCGACAATGATCAGGTCTATGCCCTTTTCTTCCGCATATTGGGCGATCTGAACGCCCGGCTTGCCTGTCACGACAGCGCAGGAAATCGTGTCGTCGCCACCGGCAGCCTCACGCAGTTTTGCTTCGATCTTGCCGGTCAGGTGATTGTCGATCTTCATCGTCACAAATTCGGAGACAAAGCCTGGAATGTTCTCCAGCACGGTCAACAGGGTGATCTTGCCGCCATCGCCGAGCAGATGCCGCGCATTTTCCAGTTTGCGGTCGATCAGCGTTTCATGGTCGAGCGCGACCGGGATGAGGATATGCTTGTACATGTCTTTCCCTCCACTAAGGGACCCGCGCCGCATTTCTTCTGCAGACGGGCCCGGTCTCGGGCGGGGAAACAGGACAAGCGTCTTGACCGCGGCAGGCAGTCTTTCCCGTCAGGCGTTTCCGGCCGCCAGTTTTCGAATTCCCGTTACATAACGGGACGGGACTTCAATTCCGTTCTCTTCGGCAGCGCGCATCGCCGCCAGACGTCTGGTTCCCGGAAGCCGTGCCCCCTCCATTGTCTCGATGCCCACCAGCAACTGCTCCAGCCGCTCGGTGAAAAGCGGGCTTTGCGGTTTGAGCGCGATCAGGAACTGTCCGACCCCCGGCGGCGGACCGTCCGCGGAAAAGAAAGAGGATGCCTCGGTGCTCAGGGCTGCCCCCGTCATCACCGTGGCCAGGATCTCCACCATCAGGGCGAGCGCCGTGCCTTTTGCGTCGCCGATCGGCAACATGGTGCCTTCCAGCGCTTCGCCCGCATCGGTGGTCGGGTTCCCGTCCCTGTCCTGCGCCCAGCCCTCGGGAATGGGACGCCCGGCCTTGTGGGCGTTCATGACCTTGCCGCGGGCGACCCGGGACAATGACAGATCGACTACCAGTGGCGCCGCGCCGGCCCGCGGCGCGGCAAAGGCAATCGGGTTGGTGCCGAAGACCGGCGCCTTTCCCCCGAAGGGCGCCATGGCCGCGGGCGCATTGGTGACCATGATCGCAACCAGTCCCCTCTTGGCCAGTTTTTCCACCTGAAGGGACAGCGCGCCGCAATGGTGGGACCGGGTGATGCCCATGGCACAACACCCGTGTTTCAGGGCGATGCCGGCTCCCCTCTCAATCACCTTGTCGAGCGCGGGATAGGCAAAACCGAACCCGGCATCGGCCAGAAGGCTCGTCGTTCCGACCTCCAGGATCCCGATATCAGCATCCGCCACGATCTTTCCGCTTCTGACCTGCGCGAAATAGTCCTCCACCCGCGAGAAACCGTGGCCAACCTGTCCTTCCGCCTCGGCGGCAACAAGCGCCCTGGCAACGGACAGCGCCGTCTCGCCCGGAACGCCGGCCGCTTCAAAAGCGCTGCGGATCAGGTCCGTCGCTTCGGTGAGACTCAGGCGTTCGCTCGCTTCCATTCCGTGTCCTTTCGGCAGGCGACCGACACCGGGGCCGGTCACCTGCCCGATCGGTCTATGCGCTGCGGTAGAGTTTGGTCATCGAGAACTCCCGGTGACCCAGGGCCTCGGCCGCGGTGTTGCGGCCGTTGGCCGTGCGGCAGATCATTTCGATCAGAGCGTCGCCTGCTTCGTCAATGGTCATTTCACGGCGCAGGATGCCGGAGACATCCACGTCCACATGTTCCGACATCGTGCGCACGGTCCGCGGGTTGGCGGTGATCTTGATGACCGGCACAATCGGGTTGCCGACCACATTGCCCTGCCCGGTCGGGAAGGTGTGGATGACGGCACCACCGGCAGCCATCAGGGTCACGCACTCGGCGGCGGCGGAAGAGGAATCCATGAAATAGAGACCCTTGCCGGATTTCGGAGCCTCCGCCGGGTCCAGGATATCGATATACTGGGACGTCCGGCCGATCTTCTCCAGATTGCCGAGGGCCTTTTCCTCGATGGTGGTCAGCCCGCCTTCGATATTGCCCTTGGTCGGCTGACTGTCGGACAGGTCGTCGGTCTGGTGCGCGAAGATGACATCGTCCTGATAGGCCTTCCACATCTTGTACCAGCGCTCACCAACCTCCTCGTTGATGGCCCGTTTCTGACAGATATGCTCCGCGCCCGTGATTTCCGAGGTTTCGCCGAAAAAGCCGGTGATGCCTTCCGGCAGGAGCTTGTCGTACATGTTGCCGACAGTCGGGCACGAACCAAGACCGGTGGTGGTGTCGCTTTCGCCGCATTTGGTGGAGACCCAGAGCTCTGAAATCGAGCACTCCTCGCGCTGCAGCTCGGTCGACCAGTGCACGAATTCCTTGGCTTTCCAGGAAGCCGCCCGAATGGTCTCGAAATCGCCGTTCTGCTCGATGGAGAATTCGGCGACCGGCTTGCCGGTCTCGCGAATGCCGTCGGCGATCCGCTTGGTCCAGCCTGGCTCAATGCCGATGACCACGACGGCGGCTACATTCGGGTTGGCGCCGGTGCCGATCATGGTGCGGAAATGCAGTTCAAGATCCTCGCCGAACTGCAGCCGTCCATAGGCATGCGGGATCGCCATCGTGCCCTTGACGTTGTTGGCAACGGCTTCGCAGGCCGCGTTTGAAATGTCGTCGACCGGCAGGATGACAACGTGGTTTCTGACGCCGACGCGGCCATTCTCGCGCCGAAAGGCTTGCACCGTCATGTTGGAATATTTGGATGACATCTGAGCGGCTCCTTACCAGCGCTTGGTTTTGCAGTTGTGGGTATGGACATGGCCGCCCTTGGAAATGTCGGCGATGATCTTGCCGATGTCCTCGCCGTATTTGATCGCCGTGTCGCCGTCCTTCAGATCCTTGAGCGCGATCTTGTGGCCGATCGGCACATCGGCGCCCGCCGTCAGGCGAAAGGTCGAATTGTCATGGGTGACGCAGCACAGCATGTCCGTGCCGGCTGTCAGGCCTTCCACGACGACAACACCGACATTGTCGGCATGTTCGTGGACCAGCAGATGAGGGATTTCGGACATGACTGTCTCCTTAAATATCCGGTGTGAGTAGAATTTTGGGAACCGCGACCTGGCCGGAGCGCAGGTCGCTGAAGGCGCGTTGCCCCTCGGCAAGGGGCCGGGTCTCGACCCAGTCGAGCGGGCCCAGAAGACCGTCGAACATGGCCTTTGCCGTGTCGCGGAAATCCTGAGCGGTATAGGTGTAGGTGCCGATGAAGGTGATTTCCTGCAGCGTCATTCTGCGAATATCCAGCCCGCCCTCGGCGGAACCGAGCCCGATATGAACGATGATGCCACCGGGTTTGGCCCGATCAGAAGCAGCCGCGCGGGTCGCGGCAAATCCGACCCCGTCAATGACCAGATCATAGTGGCCGCTGTCGTCGGCTTCTTCCGGTGTCAGCACATCAAGGGCGCAGGTGTCGGCGAGATAGCGCGCGCGCTCCTTGTTGGGTTCAACCAGCCGGACATCATTAATGCCTTGGGCCTTGAGAGAAAGAGCCGCGCCCAGACCGATGGCACCGCCGCCGATCACCAGGGCGCGCGCCCCGGCCGGGTTTTCGCCCGCACCGCCGGCCAGAGCCGTCCGCGCCAGGCGGACCGCATGCCAGCCGCAGGCAATCGGCTCGGCAAGCGCGGCCTGCGCATCCGATACATGATCCGGCACCACCACGAGATTGCCCTCCGGCATGGCCAGGCGTTCTGCAAAGCCGCCTTCGCGCGGCGGCATCGATATGATCTGCCGGGTCGGACACAGATTGTCCCGGCCGGACCGGCAGGCTTCGCAGGTTCCGCAGGTCACGAGCGGATTGACGGTCACCCGTTTGCCGGCAAGCGCGCCGGACAGAACGGTGCCGGCCACTTCGTGCCCCAGAATGAGCGGTGCCGGGCGGCGGTCGTCATGCCCTAAAAAGGCATGCATGTCCGATCCGCAGATCCCGGTATGGGCCACCTGGATGAGCGCATCTCCCACAGCGGGAACAGGGTCTTCCACGTCCCGGTAAGACTGCGCCTCGGGCCCGGTATAGACAAGCGCCTTCATTTTGCGGTGAACCCTCCATCGACCATCAGCACCTGTCCGGTGACAAAGCGCGAGGCATCGGAACTCAGGAAAAGCAGCGGTCCGTCAATGTCGTCTAGATTGCCGTTGCGGCCGATACAGGTCTGGGCTGCGTTGCGCGCCGCACGGTCATCATCGCCAAAGACCGCAGCAGTCAGTTCCGTTGGAAAGAAGCCCGGCCCGATGGCGTTGGCGTTGATGCCGTCGCGGGACCAGGCTTCCGCCATGGCCCGGGTCAGCTGGCTGATCCCGCCCTTCGACGCGCCATAGGCGATCCCGCCCGGAAAGGCGCGCTCGCTCTGGAGCGAGGCAAAGGTGATGATACGGCCCCAGCCCTGGTCCCGCATCGCCGGCACAAAGGCCTGACTGAGAAAAAACGGGACCGTCAGGTTCAAGGTCATGGTGATGTCCCAGCCTTCCGGCGTCACCTGGTCGGCCACCTGGCGCGTGTTGATGCCGGCGGCATGGACCAGGATCTGCGGTGATCCGAAGGGAGCCGCGATCTGCGCGGCCACCTCTGAAAGCTGTGCCCGGTCGCTCAGATCTGCGGACACACAGGCGGTGTCTGTGCCCGCTTCCGCGCGCCAAGCCTCCAGATCCGCGGCGCGGCGCGCCACGCCGACGACGCGCGCGCCGGCCTGCGCCAGCACGGTCGCCGCGCGGCGGCCGAGACCGGAGCTTGCCCCGGTCACGCAGGCCACCTTTCCAGAAACATCGAACAACCCGTTCATGCCGTCAGGCTCCGGCATCCGCGGTCAGATCGAAACTCTCGTCCGGGAAATACTTCTTCAGCCGGATATCCGCGGTGCGCGCATGGCCTTCCATGCCTTCCAGCCTGGAAATCCGGGCCGTGGCTTCGGCAACCGGCTTGGCGGCGTCGCGGGTTGCCCGCTGCCAGGTGACGATCTTCATGTATTTGTGGACCGAAAGCCCGCCGGTATAGGTGGCAGCACCTGACGTCGGCAGCACGTGATTGGGGCCGGATGCCTTGTCGCCGAAGGCAACGGTGGTCTCTTCTCCGAGGAACAGCGAGCCGTAACAGGACAGACGCTCCTTCCACCAGTCGAGATCCTGGGCCTGTACGGTCAGGTGTTCGGGCGCATAGGCATCGGACGTGGCCGCCATTTCCTCGCGCGTGTCGCACAGGATGACTTCGGCATAGTCGCGCCAGGCCGCTGCGGCATTGTCCCGGTTCACCTCCGGCAGATCGTCGATCAGCTTCGGCACCAGTGCCATGACCTCTTCAGCCAGCGCGCGCGTGTCGGTCACCAGCCAGACCGGTGAGTTGTAGCCATGCTCAGCCTGGCCGACGAGGTCGGCAGCCACCACTTCGGCGTCGGCGGACCCGTCCGCCAGGATCAGACTGTCCGTCGGTCCCGCGATCATGTCGATGCCGACGCGGCCGAACAGGATGCGTTTTGCCTCGGCAACGAACTGGTTGCCCGGCCCGACCAGGATGTTGGCCTTGGGCAGGCCGAAGAGACCGAAGGTCATGGCCGCAACGCCCTGGACACCGCCCATGGCGAGGATCTTGTCCGCACCGCAGACCTTGGCGGCATAGATGATGGCCGGGTTGATGCCGATCCCCGGACGGGGCGGCGAACAGGCGATGATGTTCCGGCACCCGGCAACCTTGGCCGTTGTGACGGTCATGATCGCGCTGGCAATATGGCTGTACCGACCGCCCGGAATATAGCATCCGGCCGTATCGACCGGGATGCTCTTCTGGCCGGCAACAAGCCCCGGAATGATCTCGACCTCGACATCCTGGCAGGTTTCCTTCTGTGCCTCGGCAAAGCGCTGCACATTGGCGTGGGCGAATTCAATATCCCGCTTCAGCTTGTCGGGAACCTGCGCCGCGGCAGCCTCAATCGCCGCATCGGAGAGGAGAATGTCGCCCTCGTACTTGTCGAACTTCGCCGCATATTCAAGCGCCGCTTCATCGCCGCCGGCCTCGATCGTATCGAGGATGTCCTGAACGATCTTGGTGGTTTCGGACGCGTCGGTCTTCGAGGTCAGAACCGCTTTCTTCAGATATTCCACAGACATGGTGGGCCCTACTTGTAAATCTCGGGAAGCAGCGTTGTGGAGATCGCCGGCACATAGGCGATCAGCAACGTCACGAGGAGCATGAAAAAGACGAACGGAACGGCGCGGGCGGCGATCTTCAGGATCGACTCCCCGGTCAGTCCCGACACGACGAAGAGGTTGAGACCCAGCGGCGGCGTGATGAACCCGACGCCCAGCGCGGTGATCATCATGATGCAGAACTGGATTTCGTTCATGCCGATATTGTCGGCCAGCGGCTTCAGGATCGGCGCCAGGATCACGATATTCGGCGTGGTCTCCATGACGCAGCCGGCCGCAATCAGGATCAGGATCATCATGAGGATCAGGATCGCCGGTTCCTCGGTGATCGAGGTCAGGGCATAGACGAAGCCTTGCGGCACACCGAGGATCGCCAGCGCCTGTGCCAGCGGCAGGGAGAAGGCAATGATCGGAACGATGACGCCGTTCACCTTGGCCGAGCTGACCAGCATGGCCGGAAAATCCGAGAGTTTCAGTGTCCCCAGGATGAAGCCCATGCCGATCGTGACCACCACGGCCACCGCGCCGGCTTCGGTCGGTGTCAGGCGACCGGAAAAGATGCCGTAGAAGATGATGCCGGGCACGATAAAGGCATACCAGCCGGACTTCAGCGCCTGGCCGAGATTGGCGGCCCACTCGCCGACGGTCATCAGCCCGCCGCCCTCATAGGCATAGATCCGGTTCATGACGATGTTCGTCACCAGGATCGAGATGAGGATCGCAAGCCCCGGGATCACCGCGGCCAGGAACAGGGTCGAAGCGGAAATTCCGAGCACGAGGCCGATGATGATATAGGCGATCGATGGCGGGATCAGGATACCGGTACAGGCCCCCGCGGCGACCAGCGCACAGGCATAGGGACGCGGATAGCCGCTTTCCACGAGCCGCTCGATGGTCATGCGGCCGACCGCTGCAGCGCCTGCCGCATCGGACCCGGAAATGGCGGAGAACATGCCGCAGACCAGGACGGTGGCCGAGCCGAAGCCGCCTTTCGCCCAGCAGGTCAGCGCTTCGGCGACATCCAGGAACTTGCGGCTGAGACCGGTCCGCACCAGAACGTCTCCGGTCAGGATGAACAGCGGCACCGCGGTCAGCGCGAAGTGGTCGATCCCGTGAAAGAGGCTTTCACCGACCAGCGACAGCGGCAGGGCGCCGGAAATCATCAGCATGGCGATGGCAGCCGCGCCGATGGCGGCCCAGACCGGAACGGCCAGCGCCACGAGCAGGACGAAGATCAGGACAGGACCGTAGAACTCCCAACCGAGTTCGACTGTCTGTTGTTGCAATTGTTGCCAGAGCATCTTTGCCTCCCTCAGTCGAACAGCTTGTCGCCTTCGTAGACGGGCCGGCCGTCACGAAAGTCGCGCAGATCGCGCAGGAGAGACTGGGCGAGGCGGAAGAGCACCAGGCCGAAGCCGAAGGGCACCGCCATCAGGAACCAGACCTGGGAAATCCGGAGGCCATGGGTGACCGAGCCGAACTTGGCGGAGACAAGAACCGTTTCCAGAGACCAGTAGAAGGCCACGACCGCGACGGCCGCCATCACCAGATCGCCGAAGATGTAAAGGAGCGCCTTCACCTTGGGACCGACATACTGCATGAGCACGTCGATGCGGATATGGCCGCGTTCCTTGACGGCCGCCGCGGCCCCGACCCAGGCCAGGTAGATGAAGGAATAGCGGACGATCTCTTCACCCCAGATGGACGAATAGGCGAAGACCTCGCGCCGAACCACTTCGACGAACATGGTCAGGACAAGCGTGACGTAGAAGACCAGCAGCAGCCAGCGTTCGCCGTTCCGGTCCAGGGTGTGAAGAATTCTTAACATGGGCACTCCTCTGCCGTTCCCGTCAGATGGTGTCTGACGCGGCGGTCGAGTGATAGGGACATGTGCAAGGATCAATGGCCGGCGCCAGCAGGCGCCGGCCGGAAGAGCGACGTCTTACGCGTCGTGGACGTAGTAGCGGCCCATCGTGTTGGCAGCTTCTTCAAGGCGCCCGAAGGCATCCATGGATCCGGCCAGCTCAACCTTGAACTGGTCCCACTCCTCGCGCTGATAGCCACCGGCGGCTTTCCATTCGGCCAGCTGGTCTTCTGTCAGCGAATGGAATTCCACACCGGACTTGACCAGTTCGGACATGGCGTAGGAGCGCGCGGCCGGCACCTTGGCTAGGTTCTGCTGAGCGGTGATTTCACCCGCAAACTCGATGCCTTCCTGAACGTCGGCCGGCAGGGAGTTAAACCACTCCAGGTTCATGGAATAGACCTGGCTGTCCGGCACCGCCTGGGTGAAGGTGACGTGGCTCAGGATGTCCTTGAAGCCGAAGACGTAAAGCGCGCCGACGGACGGGTCGAGTGCATCGGCAACGCCCTGCTTGATGGCCGAAGGCGTCTCGCCCCAGGCAACCGGCGTCGGGTTGGCGCCGACCATGCGGTAATATTGCTGCAGCATGGCTGAGCCGGGCACACGGAACTTGACGCCGTCGAGATCGGCCGGCGTGATCACCTTGTTGCCGCCCTTGCGCACCGCGACCACGCGCGGGTCGATCACCACATAGAACAGCGCCTTGAAGCCCGAGGCCTCGATCTTCGGATGGACTTCCTTTTTCCAGGCATCCGAGGTCACCAGATTGGTGAACCGCTGATTGGAACCGCAGAAATACGGCATGTTGATCAGATCGACAGCCGAAGCAAAGGGAGCGAAGTTCGACAGGGAATGCTGGGCTGCCTGGATGGTGCCGCCCTGGACAGCCTGGGCCAGCGCACCACCCGCACCAAGCTGACCGCCCGGCGCAAGCTTGACATAGACCTTGCCGTTGGTCGCGTTCTGAATGTTCTCCTTCAGGTCCAGCTGCATGATGGGGTAGCTGCGCGAGGCGCCGAGAATATAGGCGGTCGCAAGCGTCATGGTGTGCGCGGCTGCCTTTTCGCGCTCTCTTTCTTCCTGCGCGGTCTGCGCGACAGCTTCATCCGACCACAAGGTCCCGGCGGCGCCTGCGACCACGGCCGCGGTAAAGCCACCGGCACTGGCCAGCTTCAAGAAATTACGGCGCTCGCGCGACGCGAGGTCTTCTGTCTTCTTCATGATTTCCTCCCTAAAAGTCCGGCATCGGCCGGACTACTTGCCGGAGCGTTCGTTTGCTTCTCTCCTGAGCACTGCCGCCGTGAACATGATGGACACGGCAAACAGCAAGATCATCTCTCCGACATTTCCGAAAAACGGCGTCCCGCCAAAGGAACCGATCGTTACGTTGATCGCGAATACGGCAAATAGAGCGGCCGCCAGAGCCAAAAGCATGATCACCTCCCAACGATCAAATTACCCGGCTGCAGAAAAATGTAAGCGCTTACATTTTAGGATGCAAGCGGAAAAATGGTTCTCCCGAACCGAAAATGCCTGTAAGGCAGTTTGAATGAACTTAAGACCGATCCGCGTTGGCAACGCTCCGACATGATGGAAGACCGACCGAAACCACCGGCGTCGCAGGTGCCGACGCTCGCCGATGTTGCTGTTGCAGCAGGGGTTTCGACGGCCACGGTTTCCAGATGCCTCAATTCTCCGGACCGGGTCACGAAGAAGACATTGCAGATCGTCATGGAGGCGGTCGACCGGCTCGGATATTCGCCGAACTATAGTGCGCGCGCGCTCGCCGCCGGACGCACCAACACCATCGGCGCTATCATTCCGACCATGGAAAACGCGATCTTTGCGCGTGGCATCCAGGCCTTTCAGGAGGAGCTGCAGCAGAACGGCTGCACGCTCCTTGTCGCCAGCTCGTCCTACCGGCCGGACCTGGAGGAGGAGCAGATCAGAACGCTGACCGTGCGCGGCGCGGACGCATTGCTACTGATCGGCTACCAGCGCGACGAACGCGTCTATGAATTTTTGAAAAAACGAAAGATCCCGGCGGTGATGACCTGGGTTGCCGATCCGGAGAAGGACCTTCTGTCTGTCGGGTTCGACAACAAGCAGGCCATGCGCGCGCTTGCCGACATGGTTCTGGAGCACGGGCACCGCTCCATCGCCTGCATTTCCGCCGAAACCGGCGCCAATGATCGTGCGCGGGATCGTGTCCACGGCATTCGCCAGGCCATGGAGGCGGCCGGCCTCGACCCGGCAGACCTGAAAGTCGAAGAGACCCAGTATTCCATTGAGAACGGCGACAGCGCCTTTCGAAAGCTGATGTCCGGTCCCCGGCGACCGACGGCTGTGATGTGCGGCAATGACGTGCTTGCGGTGGGCGCACTGCGGGCCGCAGCCGCCATGAACCTGCGCATTCCCGAAGATGTGTCGATCACCGGCTTCGACGACATCGAATTGGCCAGCGTTGCCCCGGTGCCGCTGACGACGGTCCACGTTCCTCACCGCCGCATGGGCCAATGCGCGGCCCAGACCCTGATGTCGGCGCTGGAAGGCGGCAATCCCGAAAGCATCGCTTTGCCGACCACCATCTGCCTGAGGGAGACGCTCGGCGCTGCGCCGGGACTTGCCAAGCCTGACAGGACAGAACATCGCGTTGAGAAGTGACAGGCAAGCAGAAAGCACACCCGATCGACAGCTGCGGTCAGTCAAAAACCTCCTGGCAACAAACAAGTGAAATGGATCACCCTTGCCAAATCTCTTGCTGCTCGGGGCATTTCACAGCGCCGGTCGGCTTTGCTTCTGGTTGATTGGGCTTCGGCCAGGCAGGGATGCTCAAGATCAGGCTCCATTGACGTAAAAGACTGCCCTGATCCCCTGTTCAACTGACGGCAATCCGCAACAGCCTTTTCAGTGTCAGGGCTCGTGTGGACTATTTGGCAGCACCACGTGGGCAGAGTTCGGAGCAGTTCATCCGGCCTGCTTAAGCGCTTCGGGCCAGTCGACAGCTTCCACGCGCCGCGACTTTCTCGAACAGACTGTCAATGTCGGTGAACAGGCTCCACCGGTCGGACTGCAGCCGGCTTGCCATCTCATCGATAATCCTGAGCTCCAGATCCACTTCTCGCTTTCCTTTCCAGAGCTTGTCTGCAGCAGCGACCAGCAGCTCCTCGAAGGAAACCGGCATGCTGTTGAAACGGGCGTGACTCAGGCAGCACCGCGCCAGTCCTGGATCAACGCCGCCCGCGAGCAACAGCGCCTGACCTGCCGGCTCGTGGAGGTTCCCGGGATGATCGAGCTCTTCCGGGTGGGTTATTTTCCCGGCGTCATGGAGGGCAATCCCGATTTCGACAAACTGACGGTCAAATGGAACCTCCAGATCGGACAGGCCATCGGCGAGTTCCTGGCCCGCCTCCCCCACCAGCGCCACATGTGTAATCAACCGCGCCGGCGCCTTCAGTGACCGCAGGAGTTCCAAAGCCTCGGACGCAGAATTGACTGTCATTCCCATTGGTCTCTTCGGTTTGGCTGCCAGGTCCCTTCGTATGATGTCGCCGTGTCCTGTTGAAGGGGGAGAGTCAAGTTTTTGATTGTTGATGCCCCTCACCACGATTGCCCGGATAGTCGTTTCAACGAACCCTAAAGCTTTGACCTTGTCGTTGAGCTGAACGCCAGCCAATCGACCGGGACGGCCCCGCATTTCCCGCCCCTGTTAGTCGGCATTTGTCCGTGTTTCGGTATCGACGGTCCATGCCCCGCATCGCTGCATAGGACATTGCGCGGAAGAGATGCCGGTGTCGGCCCCGGTAGTCGCGACGCTTGAGCGCATCGGCTCGCCAATCAACATCTGCTTGGCGGACATGTTTGGACAAGCACAGTGACGCGATGACGCTGACATAAAGGTCGAACCTGAGCCATCGTCAGGCGATAGCTGACTTCGTCTGATATTGAAAATGGTGGGCCCGGAGGGAAAAGGCTAAACAGCTGAAAGGATTATATTTTTCAAATAGGTAAGAAATTTATAAGAACCAGCTTGGAGTAGAGTCACACACTCAAACAAAGCTCGCAATCGATTACACGGTCCAGGGACAACTGGAGATCTGTGCATTAGGAGTAACATGCTCCCTTCCCCGCGCGAAGACCATATTGCAGCGCCCACCACATTAGGTGTTCGTAGCTCTCAACGCGTTCTCCGAAACCAGACACTGCTTGAGATCAATACTAATTGCTGAGATACCAACTTCTTTCACGTTCGACTGAGGTCCAACCGAGCGTAGACGGCCCTCTTAGCTGTAATTCGAAGCCTTCAAGCGCATTTCCATTTCGCGTATTTATGTTCATCTGAACAGCACCAGGTATGTCGCAAAAGTCGATATTTTTTTAGTTGTACGCGGACTTTTATACGTATGGGTCGATAGCAATGAGCGAAATTCGAGACAATCCGGAGAATAGAGGCGATGGGTAACCGGCTGCAGAGATGAGTTGTGATACTGCATACAGGAGTGTTGCAAGCGTCCTCCGCTGACACTCAGGACTGAACACCAACGAGTGTAAATGGAAAAACGGTACAATGGACGAAGAACATCGCGATCTTGGCGGTCTCGGGCAATCTGAGTTCGAGAGCTTGTGCAACGACTATCCTGGCGCAGTGGCGAACAAGGCCAACAACGATCGACGCGGTTGGGATTACATCGTCGAATTTCCCTATCCGTCGCACAAACTTCCCCTCGACATGAAACCGTCGCCGCCAGTGGCGGTGGTGCAAGTGAAAGCGACGGAAGGGGAGCCCGTGGTCCAGGTGAAGCTGTCGAACGCCATGCGCTTTGCCAGCCGTCCTGACCCTTGTTTTTATGTTTTGTTTGTTTTTGAACCCGGCAACCGAAAGCCGAAAGCGATGTACGTCCGACACGTGTGGGACGACTTGATCGAACACGCCATCCTGCGTTCCCGCGAGTTGGAAGTAGATGAGCGCATAGACCACCACAAAGCAACTGTAACGATACGGTTCAAAGACGAGCACCGGATCAATGATTCCGATGTGATGTCCGTCCTCCATCGGATCGCCTCAGAGCAAGGAACGGAATATGCGAAGGAGAAAGCCAAGCAGCTCTACTTCTCGGGCGTCGGAGAAGAGGGCTTTGGCCAGTTAGGCCTGCGCTTCCCAGAAGGAGTAACAGAAGAGGACCTTATCGACCTTTCATTAGGCATTAGAAAATCCGTGCCATGCGACGGCACGGTCGCTTACAGTGAACGGTTCGGCATCCGGTTACGCGCACCTATGTTTGATGTTGGACCGGGCCATTTGAGCGTCGATACGAGTTCGCCTACCAGCTCGACGATCGTGTTCTCTGGGCTCCCAGGTGGCGATATAGCTTGCCCGGTGGGCGTGCTCGCACCGCAGTTTTCTTTACAAAATGAAAGCAACCGCCGCATCCGGGTTCGAGGAGTGTTCCTTGATCTCGTCTTCAAGCTCAGCGATTTGACAGCGATCGACACGACCCTGGCACTTCCCGTTGATAGGCAGGCTTCGCTTGATGAACTAGAACAGTATCTTCGGCTGGTTTGTGAAGCAGCTGGCAAGGAGATAGCGTTCCAATTGTGGATTGACTCAAAGCCCGCGCTCTGGGGCAACTTGCGTCTGCCCGCAGACCCCGAAGGAGTACGGAATCGGCAGTCCATCCTGCCTTTTGTGCAGTTGTTGCAACGGTACATGCCAAGAGCAACAGTTCCCGAGGGGTTTGGCTTCTCGCAGACCGAGATCATCGACCACGGTGAGGCGATCCTGGCGTTCCTGCGGTTGACGTTGGAGGAAAAGATCATCGCCACCAGCGGCGCTCCCCAGGAGGTTCGGTTCAGCGAAGGTGATCGAGCGAGTGTATTTTATTCGGCAGCCGTACCGGTTGGTCAGTACGTGATTTGTGCGCAGATGGTACGGCTCGGTGAATTTGGCTCAGCCGGAGTCGAAAGCATTAAGCTGACAATGAGTAAACCAAAGATTTTAGCAGCGCTTGCGTTCGAAGGAACGATAGGGCCGACCGAACTAAAACAGATTCTCCAACTAGACATGCGGAACCGAGGTGAAGTTGTAGAAAAGCCCTACGAAAATATTGAGGATGCAGTCATACTCGACGGCCTGTTTTCGTCGACACCTTCGACGTCGACTTACAGGATAGATGCAAATGACACATCTGTAAGATCGTCATAATTACTGCTTCGCCGAATGTATAACCGATGGCAGGTCGGCGGCCTTCGGCTTCACGTTAGCTATTTTTCAAAACGCAGCTAGTAAGCGCTTTGTGCCCTCAGATCGGTGGTAGAAGTCGAACCTATCGTGTCCTGAAAAGAGAGTGCGCATCCGCCCGTGATCATTACCGCAAAGCTCGTGTGCTTGTAGCGGCACCAAAGGGCGCCAACAGCCTATTTGAAATGAAGCAGGCCAAACAAAGCTATGAATTTCAATAACTTTTTGACTTGAAAAGGAAAAAAGAGAGTGTGGTGGGCCCGGAGGGACTCGAACCCCCAACCAATCCGTTATGAGCGGACGGCTCTAACCAGTTGAGCTACAGGCCCACGGCAGGTTCCAGCGCATGCCGTGCCTGCATAATTCTCCCTATACCATGGCGGGAAAACGGGGCAAGGGATTTGCGGCGGCAAAGACAAAAAGGTCTGGAAAGGCAACCGGGACACGGGGGCCGGCTAGCCGCAAGCGGCAAAAACGGTTCCGTTCCCGGACGCAATCGGTCTAAATGAAAGCCTTGCCCCACGCCTCAAACCGGAGCCGCCATGCGATCCCCGCTTCTGTCCGTCACGCTGAGCGTTCTTCTGGTCTGCATGGTCGGCTGGTTGCTGGTGGTCGGGCGCTCGCTGATCCTGCCATTCGTGATCGCCCTGATCGTCTGGTACATGATCAATTCCCTGGCCCATCTCTTTGCCGCCATCCCCATCGGACGCTGGCGGCTGCCCGGTTTTGTCGCTTTTCCGCTGGCTCTCCTTGCCATTTTTGCCGCGGCCACATTCGTCCTCGATATCGTCACGGTCAATCTGGCTCAGCTTGCCCAGGACGCGCCCACCTATCAGCGGCGCCTGGAGGAGCTCTTTAACCAAGTCTCCAAACACCTGGACCTGAACGACCCGCTCGAACTGAAGGATCTCCTGCCGGATTCCGTCGTGCCGCGCATGGTGACGGCCGGTGCCAGCCTGGTGACGACGCTGGCGGGCTCCGCCAGCCTGGTCTTCATCTATGTGCTGTTCCTGGTCCTGGAACAGTCCACCTTCGACCGGAAATTCGAGCGGCTGTTCGCCACTCCGGAACGGGCCGAAGCCGCCTTTGCCATGCGCGCGGAAATCAACCGCTCGATCATGCACTACTTCTCGATCAAGACGGCCGTCTCGGTGGCGACCGGCGCGCTGACCAGCCTTGTCCTGCTGGCCATAGGCCTGCCCTACGCGGCCCTCTTCGGCTTCATCGCCTTCCTGCTCAATTACATTCCGACCATCGGCTCGCTGATCGGCGTGATTTTCCCGAGCCTGCTCGCCATTGTCTATTACGACACGCTCGGCCCGTTCTTTGCCATCGCCACCGGCCTCGGCCTGATCCAGTTTGCCGTCGGCAATCTCGTGGAACCGCGTCTGATGGGCTCCAACCTCAATCTCTCCGGGCTGGTGATCATGTTGTCGCTGGCCTTCTGGGGTGCGATCTGGGGTGTCGTCGGCATGGTGCTGTGCGTGCCGCTGACCGTGATGATCGTAATCGTCTGTGCCCGGTTCGAAGGCGCCCGCCCGATTGCGGTTCTTCTGTCGGAAACCGGCGACGTCGGGCCGCTGCCGGGAGAAACGCAAAAGGCGTCCTGATCCTTTCAGGACCCGCGTTTGCCAAAGGCCCTGGCCGGTCGTCCTGTCATGATTGGCTGCCGCCGGTCCGGTACAGCCGACCTTGAAGGAGTGTGTGGTGCATCGACCGGAAGCCCGCCTGGACCGGCCGGGTCGGCCGGAACGGCCCGTCCGCGCGGACCGGCACGCCAGAACCCGTGCCCGGCCGCAGGGACCAGCAGGATCGCCAGCCAGGAGACAAACGTTGCAATACGGAAAATAGCGGGCGTGAAGAACTCCGCCTCCGGCGTCACCAACGCGAACACCATGGCATCGAAAAAACCGACCAAGAGCAACGGCACACCATAGGCAAGGGCGAACCACACCGATACGCCCGCATCTTTCAGCCTCAGCATGGCGGCTACGATGCGGGCCACCAGCATCACTGCAAAGAGAGCCAGCACCCACAGGCTGGCATCACCGCGCGCCGCGCTGTGTTCAAGATGCCAGGTCGTCTGCCAGCCGAGAAAAAGATCAATGATCAGGAATACGCCGGCAAGCTCGATCAGGAATATCAGCACGCTCACCAGTAGGAACAAACGCCGGCTCATTCTGGGAAGTGTCATGACAGCCCCTGGAAACATCCACCTGCCAATTTCCTACACGCCGGGATTTAACGAAGCGCTACCCAGAGGTTGAAATTCCTAAACACCGCCCCCATGAAGAGAAGATGGGGTCCGGCTGGGTGAACCGAAGATGAACGCGGCGGTCATGACCGCGCCGCAATCAGTGATGACAGTCCGGCACCGAAATTCAGGTGTTTTTCAAGGAAGAGATCATATGAAAGTCCGCTATTTCCTGCCCGTCCCGCTGCTGCGCAAGGCCGTTCTGGCCGCGGGACTGAGCGCTGCCCTTGTGGGGGCAGCGCCTGCCCTTGCGCAGGACGAGGCTCCGGCATCCGGCACCATCACGATGGAAGGCCGGGGCAGCGTGGCCGTTGCGCCCGACATGGCCGTGATCTCCACAAGCGTGGTGACGACCGGCGAGGACGCTGCGGACGCCTTGTCCGGCAACAGCGCGGCCATCGCCAAGGTCATCGATGCAATCAAGGCCAATGGCATCGAGGCCAAGGATATCCAGACGACCGGTTTCGGCATCTATCCACGCTACGATCACTCCAAGTCTTCCGACCGCCAGCCGGATATCGTCGGTTATGAGATCCGCAATGGTGTTGAAGTCAAGATCCGCGATCTGACCAAGCTCGGTGACCTCCTGACGCTGGTAGTGAACAGTGGCGCGAATGCCGTTGACGGCATCCGCTTTGAAGTCAGCGACCCGGCGGAAAAGCTGGATGAGGCCCGCAAGAAGGCCGTTGACGCAGCCCGGCACAAGGCCGAGGTGTTCGCCGCTGCCGCCGGTGCGGAACTTGGCGGCATTCTGACCATTACCGAAACCGGCGTTCAGATGCCCCGGCCGGTCATGATGCGCGCTGAATCCATGATGTTGGCCAAGGGCAGCCCGGTTCCCGTCGAAGCAGGCGAGGAAACCATCGCCGCCAACGTCACCATCAGCTGGTCGTTGAAGTAAGGACCGGAACGGTCAGGATCCCGTGTCGCCGAGGTCAAGGCTCTCGGCGACAAATCCTTCTTCTGCCCGGAACTGCAGCGGAACCCCGAGACGGCCACTCCAGTCCCGGGCGGTTCTGTCGAAGAAATCCGTCAGCAGCAAGTCCGCATAGGCCTGGCGCCACGCGGCCAGCACCGCAGCATCGGTTCCCTTGGAGACCATCAGGTAGGAGGGCGACCGGCGCACGGTGTGGACCGGCACAACAGCATCCCCGCGCTTGCCCAGCTCCATGAGCACAGCAGAAGCCTGCAGGCGCGAGGTGAACCAGAAATCGACCCGGCCGGCCAGCAACATCCTGGCGGCGGTTGCGTGATCTTCGGTCTCCACTGCCTGGATACCGGCCTCAGCGATCATCTTGATCTGCCAGGAGCCGCGCACCCCCGCCACCGTCAATCCCTTGGAACGGACGTCCTCAAGACTTGCCACGTCAACCTGATTGTCACGCGGCGCCAGCAGGACATGCGACCACATCACGATGGGGCCGATGAAATCAAACCCCATGTCGAGCCGCTCCTGGGTGCGCCCTGCTGTGAACAGCATCACGTTGGGGTTTTGCTGCGCGGTGAGATAACCGCGGGCCCAGGGGATCACCTCGATCGGCGCCGTTTCGCCGACCCGCTCCTTCAGCGCTTCGACCACGGCCACGCTCAGGCCTGTCGGTCGGCCGTCCTCCGACAGGTAGTTGGAGGGAGGCCAGGGAGACGTGATCAGCCGCAACCCTTCCGCCCGAAGCGGTGAAACGCCAAGGCTTAAAACCATCAGGAATTGCCAGAGAAGCACGGCGGCAACAAGCCGAATGCGTAAAATCTCAATCGATGTCAGAACGATGCCGCACCTGTCAGGTGCTTCTTTGATCATTCAAGTCCCGCCCATGTCCTCTTGGTTTCCGGGCCATGGTATGGCCTGCCGGAACCACGCCTTTTCGGCAAACAAACTGACGCAACCAGGTTAACAATTCCAACCAAATGCATGTGAGGCCGCTCCGTATCTTGCGGAGCGGCCACGATTTCGGATCAACAACAGAAAAACGCCGGGAAAGCCTCAGCGATATTTTGCAATGATGGCGTCGAATTCGCCATTGTCCTTCATTTTCTGAAGCTCAGCGCTGAAGGCAGCCACGAACTCTTCCGGAACGCTCGCTTTGGAGAACATGAAGTAGGAGGGATCGGAAGAGATGACGGTTTCAGAGGCAACCACCTTGTCCCCAAGGCCCAGCCTCTTGATTTCAGCGCCGACGACAAATTCCTCCCCAAGGGTCGCATCCACCCTGCCAGCGGCCAGCTTCTTCAGGTTGGATTCCAGACTGTCGGTTTCATCGACCTGGCCCGCATGGGTCTCCTTCAGGGTCATGTAGTCGCCGCCGTAAGCATATTCACGGATGGCTCCGAGCTTGCCGCCTCCTGCGAAGAAGGCCGTCAGGTCGACCGAGGCCGTTTCATTGCCCGGCGCGACAAACAGCAATTGCCGCGCATTGACATAGGGACTGGTGAAATGGGCGTAGCTTTCCCGTTCTTCGGTCTTGGAAACCGGCGAGGCAATATCCACCGAACCGTCCTGAATGCCTTTCAGATGGCGCGCCCAGGGCAGAGCGTCGATTTTCAGACTGCAGCCGAGCTTGCCGAGCACGGCTTCAAGCACTTCCACATCCATGCCGGAGACATCCTTGCCCTCCACCTTCTGATAGGGGCGATAATCACTTGCACCCGCCAGCAATGTGCCGCCGCGCGGGCAGTCCACCGCCTCTGCAACGGTGACTGCTGCAAAAAAGCAGGCCCCGAAGCCTGCCAGAAAACGAAAGGTCCGCACCAACATGATCGCTCTCCTTGCCCTTGCCACGTCGTGGCTCATCTACAAATTCGAAAGATACTGCTTTCAAGGTCAGGAAGACTAAGCAAGAACAATGATTACATTCTTAAAAACAATTTATAGGCAGTATTATCATGGGCAAGAAAACCATGAACTACTTGAATGATACCTGCGGTTAAAAAATAATCCTCCGCAAACGGTGAGATTGCCGTGGCACGAAGCGCGCCACGAAAACCGTCACAGCTTCCGGTACCAGACCTGCATCGGCTTATCTGTTTCGTTCGTGTCGCCGACATCGAGCCAGGGAAAGGTCACGATGACATCCTGCAGTTTTTCGTAGCCGCGTTTCCGCCAGAACGGATCCAGCGGCGCATAATCCGCCGGTTTCAAGGGGTGGTTCTCCGGCCGGATCACCGCACAGAAGACCGCTTCGTCAAAGCCGAGTGAACGCGCATGGGCCTCCCGCTCATCAAAGAAGCGATGCCCGATGCCCTGTCCGCGATAGACCGGATCGAGCACGGATTCGGCCATGTAGAAGATCCGGTCGAGGTTGAACCCGCGGGCTTCGAGTGGTGCGCGAAAGTCTTCCAGTTCCTCGCCCAGCGGTTCGCCGGTTGCCGCCCCGACCAGCCTGTCGCCGTCATAGGCGCCGACGATCACCGCCCCCTCCGTCTCGGCATAGCGCTGCAGGTATTTCGCCTCGTACTCGAGTGTTCCCTCATAAAGGTAGGGCCAGGCACGAAACACGGAGATCCTGAGCCCGGCCAGCGCATCGAGCGCTGCTTTCAGGTCCCCGCCGGTCAGGCGTTTGATTTCAATGGACATGGCTTGGTCCTTCTTGGCCGCAGCTTTCATTTCTCCGTAAGCTTACCCGCAACTGCCGAGGTGTTGCCGGTCTTTGCCGCCTGGCTTCGGCGGGAAACCGTCCGGAACGGCATGCCAGCCAGTCCACCTCTATCCCAGCACAAAAATCTTCCAGGCTCAGTCCCTGGCCTCCAGCCACAGACGGGCCGTCTTCATGTCGCCGGTCACAACGCCTTCCGCCAGTTTCTGCCCGACAACGGCGCCGAACTTGTACCCATGTCCGGAACAGGCGGACACGACGGTGACCTTGTCTTCGCTGACGGCGAAAAAATGCTCGTCGGCGGTGAAGGTATAGGCACAGGTCACGACATCATCGACCCTGTATTCGCCGATCCGGGCAAAGGGCGGCGAGAAATAGTCCCGCAGGGTTTCGCCCTCGCCCGTCCTGGCGACCCGGTCCTGATCCGGAGCTGCCTTGTATTTGTGAATGCCTGCGCCGAATTTCAGGCCGGTGCCGGCAACCGGCGGCAGCACATAACCGTCGATCGGCCCGCCCGGATCGAGGATCGCCGGCGCCCTTTCCCAGGCCGCGCGCAGATCCTCCGGCGGGGTCAGATAGACAACGGCCGTGCGGTAGGTGGTCAGGCTGACATAAAGCTTCGGGAAGAGGCCGAGCGTCCAGGCACCGGCTGTCACGATGACATGCTCTGCGGAAAGCTCTGCCCCATCGGCGAGCGTGACGGTGCCGGCGCTTGCATCGACAGCCGTGACCGGCGTGTTTTCCCGCACATCCGCCCCGGCCTGACGCAACCAGTCGCGCAGGCCGGCGGCAATCTTCTGACACAAAAGCACGCCCCCTTCCGCGCTGGTGGCGCCATAGCGGATCGTTGCCGGATCGACAAAGGGATAGCGGGCTGCGGTCTCTTCCGGTGACAGCTGCTCAAACGGATAGCCGCCCGCACGCAAACCCTCGCGATATTCATCGCCGCCGTCGCCTTCCTGCTGCGACATCAGCAGAAAGCCGGTTTCAGCCAGGTGTTTCTGACCGAGATCGGACCACATTTCATCCCAGGCGGCATAGGCATCGCCGATGCGGCGCTGATACCCGCCCTGACCGCCATAGGCCCGGCGGATGATGCGGTGCTGGTCGCCTGAGGCCGACAGCGGATTGGGGATCGGCCCCTGCTCCAGAAGCGTCACCTCAACGCCCCTCTTGGCAAGGGCCCAGGCGGTGGAAAGGCCGGAAATGCCGGCGCCGACAATCAAAACAGTCATGGGATTCGTCCTGCGGTGTGAACCGGCAGAGTATCGAGGCAAATTTCTTGCGCAAGCCATTGCCTGGGGACAGGCCCATTAATTTGATCGGAATGGCGCGGCAAACGGCGAGGAGCTGCAAGGAGAAACCCGATAAGCGGGCTTCTTGCCCGGCAACGTCGTTGCAACTCATTGAAAACCGGACGGTTTCCTGCAGCTTCGCGCCTCGTATCCGAACAAATTCATCCCTGCCATTTCACTCAAATTCATGGGTCCTGCCCCTAGTCACAAAAGACACATGGCGGATATGTGTTTCCGGTTGCCGCACAAAAGGAAGGCGCTACCTTGCGCAGGGTTAGGGTGACACGGTGCCGAATTCGGCCGTCCGGCAAGAGGAGCCACAATGCAAGATCCTGAAATCTCCCAGGCGGACACCGTGGCCCAGAAGCGTCTGTCCGACTATCCGGACTGGGGCTATCTGCTGCGCGAGATTTACGAAGCCTACAGGTTTCTGTCCTCCGGCGGCAGCGACAAGATCCGCGCTCATCAGCGCGCCGTGCGCGAGGCCATCAGCCGGGTCAGCAGGTCCAAGGCCGAAATCCGGTTCGACGCTCCGGCGCAAAAGCCGGTCACGGCCCATCTGAAACGGGCGCTCGACGAAGGCCGGCTGGAAAGAACTGCGCCGTTGATCCGGGCCGTGGAAAGCATTCAGGACCATCTGATCTGGCAATATGGCTATGAGAAGGTGCCGCGCGGCCTCGACAAGACCTATGCCTATGCGGAGATCTGCGGTCCCAACGGCCCGATCCTGACAACCGAGGTCATCCTGGGCCTGGTGCTGTTCGCGCCCGGCTGCACCTATCCGGCCCATGCCCATAGCGGCATTTCGGAAAGTTATCTGTGCCTGTCGGGGGCGGTCTCTGAAAACCACCAGGGGGTTTATGCGCCCGGCTCGATGATCTTCAACCCGCCTGAACATACCCACCGGATCACGGTCTCCAAGACCGAACCGGCGCTGCTTGCCTATGCCTGGATCGGTCCCCAGGACCGCCTTGCCAACCAGAAGATGGTGTTCAGCCGGAAACGAGGGTGACACGTCTCCTCCGCTCCCATCCCGGCAAACTCTCTGCGTTGTCATCCGGGATGCTGCTTGGCGGAGGTCCGTAACCCAGCACCCCCGGTGCCGGCTGGAAGCGCAAGGGCCTGCGGGTACTGGATCCCGGACTTGGCTTTGCCAATCCGGGATGACAACAGAAATGCATTGCTAGCGTCGTATCGATCTTGTCGCGCGGCTGCCTCGCGTTTGTCATCCCGGACGCAGCGCAGCGGAGATCCGGGACCCAGTAACCCCGGTGCCGGCTAGAAGCGCAAGGGCCTGCGGGTACTGGATCCCGGACTTGGCTTTGCCAATCCGGGATGACAACTGGGGAAGACATGCGCCGAACCCTCAAGGCCGTTCGCTTTGAAAATCCCTTTTCTTCGTCATTACCGGGCCTGCCCCGGCAATCCATGCCGTCGCCTCTCGGCGGGTAAATCCATCACTTGAGGCAAGGGCATGGATGCCATGGTCGCGCCATGGCATGACGAAAAAACGGAAACTTTGCCCCCATCCGCCAGCGCGCTCCCGCCCCGGCAGGCCTTCACATTGTCATCCCGGACGCAGCGCAGCGGAGGTCCGGGACCCAGTAACCCCGGTGCCGGCTGGAAGCGCAAAGGCCTGCGGGTACCGGATCCCGGATTTGGCCTTGCCAACTCCGAGAGGACAAGCGGGAAAGGAAGCCGCCCTAGGCCGCGACCTCGTCCGCGCCGATAATCTTGCGGCTGATGGTGACGTCCGCCTTGTCGAGGCGGCCGTCGGGGCTGATCCAGGCGGGCTCGCCTATCAGTTTCTCGCAGGAAATACCAAGATCCGGGAAGGTGAGACCCATGGAATGGGCGACAGCGACGCGGTCGCCCGGCTTGGGGTTGAGCCCGCAGCAGACATCCCGCGTGCCCATTTTCAGATGATGGGCAATATCCCACTCCAGAACCACGCCGTCATGCCGTGTCACCACCCAGCAATGCATGTCGCTGCAGCAGCCGTTTTTCTCTTCCGGAAAGAAATAGCCGGTGACATAGCCTGCCTCGAACCCCGCCGCCCGCAAGGACGCGATCAGGTAGGTGTTGATGTCGACGCACGACCCTTCGGTCAGGCCGCAGGCCAGATAGGGGATTTCCTTGCAGCCGTCGTTGAACCGCACCTCGGGATGCGCATAGCGGAATTTCTCCGCCGCCGCGTTGACCAGAGCCTGGATGCTTGCGTGCCCATCGGGCTGCGCGTCGGCGATGTTGATTGCATCGAAGACAAGATCCCGGGCGGCCTGCGTGAACCTGTTCCGGTGCGGGGTAAACAGCCCATCCGGATAGCCCGGCCCGCCGCCCAGATAGCTGTAGCTGACCTCAACCGTAGCGCCGGGCTCCGGCGTCACGAGGGCTGCCATCTGGCCGGTGGTGCTCTCGCCCGTCAGGGTCATGCTGCCACCGGCAATCTCGAACCCGGCCGGCAACTGGTACGGTGTCGGCAGGCCGATCGGGATCAGCAGTTTGCGGTTTGCGTCCGCCTCGGGAGCAACGGCAACGGAAACAAGGGTGCGCATCATCATGGTCCTCAGATCACCATTTGGAAAATCAGGCCGGACAGAACGGCCCCGACAAATCCAAGCCCCAGATAGGTCGCAAAGACCTGCGGTTTGACCAGCGACCAGACCGCCGCCATGGCGGGAATGGAGCTGACCGCACCGGCAATCATGAAGGCCATGGCCGCACCGGCGCTCATGCCCTGGTCCATCAGGCCGGCCAGAAGCGGCGGCGCCACATAGGAGTTGAGATAGGCGGGCATGCCGACAAGCGCGGAAATCACGATGGAGCCGAGCCCTTCGCCGCCGACGACACCGGCAATCAGATCCGCCGGAACATAAGTTACCAGCGCCGCTTCCAGCACATAGGCGAGGGCCAGCCATTTCACCAGAAAGAGCGCATTGGTCTTGAGCTCTTCCCCGAACCGTTCCTTACGCTCGGTTTCACGCCAGAACTGCCAGACGGGCCGGCCGGTTTTCGGCGACGCACCACAGCCGCAGCCACCAACGGAAGAGCCGATCTTGACCGGGTTCGCAAAGACACCCGTGCGCAGCAGCAGCGAGACCAGGAACCCGCCAAAGAGACCGAGGGCGACGGCAAACACCGCCTTGCCGATGGCAAAGGGCCAGCCCAGCGCACCGGCCGTGATCAGCAATGTCGGCGGATCGATCAGCGGGGAAGACAGCCAGAAGGCCATGATGGCGGAGAGCGGCGCCCCGACCGCCAGAAGACCGGCAATGAAGGGGATGACTTCGCAGGAGCAGAAAGGCGCAAGGCCGCCGAAGAGCGCAGCCAGGAAGATCGCCTGGGTCTCGCGCCCTTCGAAAGCCTTGCCGACATAAGCTTCCGCTCCGGCCGCCTTCAGCCATGCGATCAGCGCAACCGCAAAGGCGATATAGGGCAAGGTGCCGCCGAAGGCCTGAACGGCAAAGCTGACAAAGGGAATGAACTGCGCCTGATCGAGCAAAAGAACCAGAAGCGGCCCCGCAACAACGATCGCCCAGGTCGACAGAAGATATTTTCGGCCCGGGAAGGACTTGAAGGTCCATCTGGGTTTGGCGTCCGCGCCGGTCGACGGCGTCGATGCGCAGCAGCTGCTCGATGCGGATTTCTCCGCAAGCTCGATGGTCTCCACCGTATCAGTCATGGATCAGTTCTCTTTCCTGCAACGGGTCGGCGCAGCCGTTCTCGTCGGAACAGCATTCTTTCAGGATGTATCCGGCCAGGTTTTCCAGGTGATCGAACGCGGCCCGGTTGATCACCGAACGGCCGTCCTTTTCCTGATTGACCAGTCCGGCGGAAGAGAGAAACTTCAGGTGATGGGCCAGCGTCGACGCGGCCATGCCGGTCCGGGACTGGATGTCCCCCACCGTCAACCCCGTCTTGCCGGCCTTGACCAAAGTCAGCACCACCTGCAATCGCGCTTCAGAACCAAGGGCCGCAAAGCCCTGGGCTGCCACTTCCGGATCCATCGTCGCCTCACTCAATATAACCATATTTCTAGTTATATAGTTTTTTAAGCGCCTGTCAACAAAGCCGGACCTGCGATTTTAGCAGATCCGGCTTGCAGGATGTCAAAGAGAGTTGGGAGCTAGGGTCAGGCGTGGGCGGCGAGGAGCTCCGTTACCTGATCCATCAGCTCAGCGGTGCGCGCGTCATTCAGCCCACCTGGATGCGGATCGGAAAAACGGCCGCTGTCATTGTCGAAATAAAGGCCGTTCGCCGAGGCAAATTCCTCGGAGACCGCCGCCCGCACCAGAACATCCGCGCCGATGCCAAGATCGTTGCCGGCAATGCCGAAGCCTTGCTTGACCATCTTGCTGGCCAGAAGCGAGCCCGGATTGACCGCAACGATCAGCGGTCCCTTGCCCGCAAGGTCCTGTGCCAGATGCCGCGTCCACATGGTCAGTGCCAGCTTGCTCTGGGCATAGGCATCCATGGCGGAAAGCTGTTTCTTGCCGGCGAGCGCAGCTGGATCGACCGGGGCCTGTGCCGCGGAGGAAAGATTGACCACCCGGCCGCCCGGTCCCATCAACGGCAGCAGTTTCTGCGTCAACAGGACCGGCGCCAGCAGATTGACGACGAAACGGATATCAAGGCCTGCCGGCGTCATCTCCACCGGGCTTTTCAGGATACCGGCATTGTTGATCACAACATCCAGCCGCTCATGCGTCGATGCAATTTCGCTGCCCATGCGGGCAACGTCGGCAAGATCGGAAAAGTCCGCCAGCCAGGTCTCCACCTCGCCCGCGCCGGGTTCTGCACCGACGCGCGCCTTGGCTGCCGCGAGCTTGTCCGGATTGCGGCCGTGCAGCAGCAGCGTGTGGCCGGCCGCGCTCAGTTTGCAGGCGGTTTCCAGACCGATGCCGTCGGTTGCGCCGGTGATCAAAATGGTCTTGCTCATGGTCTTACCTGTCCCTCGTTTCATGGGCCGGGAACTCCGCCAGAAGCGCGTCGGCCAGTTTTTTAAGTGTGTCTTCTACGTCCGGCTGGTTGAAGCGCAAATTGAGCGCAACGTGGTTGACGCCAATCTCCTGCAGCACCGCCAGATAGGATTTGAGATGATCGACCCCGAGCCGGAAGCCCAGATGGATCGGTCTTGGCGGCGCATCCGGCTCCGGGGCAAGATCGACATAGAGCGGCTGCATCACCGGCTTGTCGAACCCGCCCTGCGCCAGAACGCGGGACCGCCAGTCGGACACCACCTTCTCCTGCAGCGTGAAGGGCCGCGGATAGGTCATCCAGCCATCGCCATGGGCCGCAGCCCAGTCCGGTGCCTGTTGGCTGCCACCGGTGATCAGCATCGGCAGTTTGCCGGCGACCGGCTTCGGCAGCATGTCCATGCCACCGCCCGGGCTGCCATAGGAATTGAAGATGGACCCGGCATCTGTTGCCATCTCGCGGATATAGTCAAAGCTGTCGCGGAACCGCGCGCCCCGGTTTTCAAACGGCAGGTTCAGCGCCGGAAATTCTTCCGGCCGGTCGCCCGAGGCAACGCCCAGAATAAGCCGCCCCCCCGACAGCACATCCGCACTTGCCGCCGCCTTGGCGACATGAGCAGGATGGCGAAGCGGCAGGACGATGCTGGCAACGCCCAGAGCGATGCGGGTCGTTGCCGCCGACAGGAACCCAAGATAGGTGAATGGATCGAAAGTCTGCCCGGCATCACCGAAAGACGGCACGTTGAAAGGAACGTCACGCAGCCAGACCGCCGCAAAGCCGAGCTCATCAGCGAGCTTCACACGCTCCAGATGGCGCTCCAGCTGCGGCACCGGGCCATATGGATAGCTCTCCAGCGGCGCTACCAGCCCGACACTCAAACGGCCCTGCCGGAACACCCGGTCAAAGCCCTTGTTGAGGGGCTGAAAGCCGGTCTCTGAAACACGATCAAGCATGACGTCCTTCTCCCTTTCCTAGCGCGCGTAGCGAACCAGTGTCCGGCTCTCCAGGCTCATTCTGGGAACGCTTGCGTGCCCGTCGGTGTCCAGATCAAGGGCGCTGTGGGCGATCGAGGCAAGGCCCCGATTGTCGTAGATATTGAAAATCGCGGCTTCGTCCGGTGTCATCGCAGACAGGTAGACCCAGTCATGCGCGCCCTGGTGAACCAGTCCCATGATCTGGCCGATGCGGTCGGGATAGACCAGATCGAGCGTGACCCAGTCGGCATCTTCAACAGAGCCGGGCAGGACAAAGCCCAGCGGCGCACTGGCGATCGGGTGCCGGATCGGACGCCAGACATTGACGAAGCCGAAATGCCCCTCGCGCCAGTCCGCAGCGCCGGTATCGCCAAGCAGGTCCTGCAGGCGTTGCTGCGCCCCCGCTTCGCTGTAGTCACTGTGAACATTGCGCGCCGGTTTGCGGTCGGACGTCGGATCGTCAATGCGCACCGTGTGATCGAAGATGACCACGTCCTGCGCGCCGATCTCCTCTGTCAGAAGCTCCGCAAGCTGCCGGTCATAGGCCTTTTGCCAGGCGTTGTCGTCGCCATAGATCGTCTCATCGCTCGGGCGTTTCACAAAGGCCAGGCTGTCCCGGTCGAACCGGACGCGATCTTCCTGTCCCCGCAGATCGCGCACGGACACTGTCTGACGGTCCTGTACCGGCGGCACCAGCTTGCCCGTCACACCGCCCGCATCAATCAGATAGGCTTGAGGGTCCGGGCTGTGGACATGATAGTTGACGTTGGCTGCAATCTGCATGGGATGTCATCTCCGATCAGAGCGTTGGCAAAGGACTGTGCAAGCGGCGCTCAGGCCAGATCGTCCTTGCCTTCGATCAGGAAGTGAAAACTGTTGGAGCCCTTGGTGCGGGCCGCAAGATGCGGGGCATAGTCCGCGTCTTTCATGAACCCTTCCGCGGCTTCTTTGGATGGCCATTCAATGACGATGCGCAAAGCGGCGCTGCTCTCTTCGCCTTCCAGCTGGCTGTGGCTTGCGGTTCTGGCCAGATATTTGCCGCCATACTGGGCGACCAGCCTGTTGGCCGGGCCGATATAGTCCGGGATCCAGTCTTCGGAAGTCGGGGTGACGGCAAGGACGGAATAATAGGCCATTGGGCGGCTCCTCTTGATCTGTCTTGTCTCTCTTTCAGGACCACCCCTAGATAATTCGGCCTCCTCACTATATAAATCGACCAAACACGAGTTCATAATTCTGATTTTGGATATAATCGGATGGATACCGACAGCCTGCGCCTGTTCGTTCTGGCGACGGAAAAGCTCAACATCAGTGCTGCCGGCCGCGAGCTTGGCCTGGCACCGGCTGTCGCCAGCAGCCGGCTGGCCAAGCTGGAACAGACGGTCGGGGCGGATCTTCTCCATCGATCGACGCGCAAGGTGGCATTGTCGCTGGAAGGGGCCGAATTCCTGCCCTTTGCACGGGAAATCCTGGCCCAGGAAGACGCTGCACGCGCCGCGCTGGGCTTTGCCAGCGAACATGTGACCGGCACCTTGCGCTTTGCTGCTTCAAGCACCTTTGCCCAGGCCTATATCATTCCGCTGTTGCCGGAGTTTCTGGAGCGATACCCGGGCATCGATCTCGATCTGCGCCTCTCCGATTTGCCCTTTGATCTGATCGAAGGCAGCTTCGATCTTGCCTTGCGCAACGCCGCGCTCCAGGACAGCAGTCTGAAGGCGCGCAAGCTTGCCGACGACACAAGGGTGCTGGTTGCCTCACCCGATTATCTGGCCCGTCATGGCACGCCGTCGGACCCGTCCGACCTGGCCGCGCATCGGTATATCGCCTTTCGCAGCCGCTTGCCGAAACAGCTGCGCGGACCGGACGGCAACATTCATGTCTTTGATCCGGCGAATGCGGATTGCCGGCTGGTGATGGATGACGGTCTCAGCCTCAAACTGGCTGCCTGCGCCGGTGTCGGCATCGGCCTGACCGCCCTTTGGAACGCCGCCGAAGATATGCGGGAAAACCGGCTGGTGCGCGTTCTGCCCGACTATGAAGTGCAGGACGATACGGGCCTGTGGCTGATCTACCCGAAGTCCAATGTTCTGACCGCCAAGGTCCGCGTCTTCATTGATTTCCTGCTGGAACGCATCGGCCGCAACCCGCCCTGGCTCACGGGTTGACCCGGTCCGGATCCATCGCCCCGGCAACCAGCGCTTTTGCCGAACAGCCTTGAAGGTATTTTTTCTGAACAACTACGCGGACCGTTTTTCCGCCTCAGCCCCCTGAGCACCTGACAGGAAAACGACGTCACCGGATTTTGCCGAGCTCTGAATGGCGTCGATCAGCTCCATCGAGCGCAAGCCTTCACGCGCCGAAACAAGCGGCGCTTCATGCCCCTGAACAACGTCCGCGAAGTGGCTGATCTGACGAACCAGAGGATCGCCGCTCGGTTGAGGAAACAAATTGGCGCTGATCGGTTCCCACCAGCTTCGCTTAGCGGGATTGGACCAGAGTTTCATGTTGGGCAGCTCCAGTGAACCGTGGGTGCCGCCAATGAAATAGCAGGACTGCCCGGTCGCCGGGTATGCAGGGTTTTCCGCAGCTGTCAGTTCCCAACTCCACGGCGCGACGGCGGTGTCCGTCACATTGAAGGTTCCAAGCGCTCCGTTTTCAAAGCGCAGAAGGATCGCACAGGTTTCTTCTACAGGGTGGCCCCGCACGATGCTGGAGGCCTGCGCCTGGACGGAAACCACTTCCCCCACAAGATGCCGCAGCAGGTCGATGTCGTGAATGAGATTGACGAGAACCGGTCCGGCGCCCGGTTGCCGGCGCCACTCGACATCAAAATAGTCGTCCGGCTTCATGAGCCAGAACATGCCGTGAACCGAAACAATCGTCCCCAGGGCACCTTCGTTCAGTTTGGATTTTGCAGCCGCGATAAGGGGATTGTGACGACGATGGTGGCCGACCAGCAGTGCCACGCCTTCTGCTTCCGATGCCTCCGCCAGTCTCTGCGCACCTGCCAGATCGCTGGCCAGGGGCTTTTCGACCAGTGCCGGAACGCCGGCATCAATACATTCAAGCGCGTTCGAAACGTGCAACTGGTTGGGGGTGGCGAGAATGACGCCATCCGGCTTTTCTTTGCTGAACAGAGACGCCAGATCGGGATACCAGGAGACGCCCCTGCTGCGGGCAAGCTCCTGAACGCCGGCGGCAGGGTCGACAATCGCCGACAGATTGGCATCGGGGACAGCATCAATTGCCTGAATATGGCGTTTGCCAATCAGACCGGCGCCGGCAACCGCAAGGGAAACGCGTGCCGTCATGCCGCCGATCCCTCCCTCAAGGTTGAAAGGCCGAGAACATCCGCAATCCGCTGAAGCGCCAGCACATAGCCTTGCGTGCCAAAGCCCGCGATGACGCCATCAGCCCGAAGCGAGACATAGGAACGATGACGGAAACTCTCCCGTTTGTGCACATTGGTTATATGCACCTCCAGGACGGGACCGTCGAACGCGTTCAGGGCATCCAGTATGGCGATGGAGGTGTGCGTGAAGGCTGCCGGATTTATGATGATTGCCGCACCGACATCCCGGGCTTCGTGAATCCAGTCAATAAGCTGACCTTCACTGTTCGACTGGTGAAAGCGGATGTCGAAACCCCGGCGGGCGCCCTCCGCGCGACATGACGTTTCCACGTCGCTCAAGGTCTCGCGGCCATAGATCTCCGGTTGCCGTTTGCCTAGCAGATTGAGGTTAGGCCCGTTCAGAACAAACACTTTGGAGGTCAAAACTCTGGATCCTCGAACAGGAAGGTTACATTGAGCCGGCTTTGCGGATAGGTTTTGGTCGATGGGGACGTGTTTTTTGAATTTCCTATATTCAAAGAAATATCCTATATTTTTAAAAAACGTCAAGAGCAAGACCAGGCAGGAGCGGAATGATAGAGGCGGCAGAGGGCGATACGGTCGGGGACAGTGCCTATCGGAACATAAGGAACGACATTGTTTTCGGGCAGCTGAAACCGAGTGAACGGCTGCGGTTAGAACCGCTGCGAAAGCGCTACAATGTGAGTGTCACCACGCTTCGCGAGATCCTTAACCGCTTGACTTCAGATGGTTTTGTCGTTGCAGAAGGACAAAAAGGCTTCGAAGTCGCTCCGGTTTCAGAGGACGATTTGAGAGAAATCGCCGACCTCAGGATCCTGCTGGAAAGCCACGCCCTCAAACGCTCTTTCGAAAGGGGTGACCTTGACTGGGAAGCCGGAGTGGTCGCGGCGTATCACAAACTGCATGTGCTGGAGAAAAAGATGCTGTCCGGCGAGACCTCTGTCCGGGAACACTGGAAGAATGCCGACTGGCAGTTTCACCGCGCTCTGATTTCCGGATGCGGATCCAGGGCGCTTCTGGAAACTCACGGAGCTGTTTTTGATAAATATCTTAGATATCAGATGCTTACACTGACATTTCGCGGCGAAGAAGCCGCACAGGAACACAAGATGCTGCACGACGCAGCCTTGGCGCATGACGCAGAAACGGCCGGAAAAGTGCTTGAAGCACATATCCTTGGCGGCGTTGAACACAGCATCGCCAACCGGGAGGAAAATCAACCCAACTCGAGACGAAAGTCAAAATAGCCTATAAAATTAAAAATGTATGTTGTATTGATTTTGCCTCTGTGTAATTGATTGTGATGGAGTGGTCGGCTGCGATTTTGCCGGCCCGCCGCATATGGGAGGAACCACATGAGGAAATATCTGAACCGCCGCGCATTCGTTGCGACAGTCGCGGCCCTAACAGTTTCCGCTACGGCGCTCGGCGGAACCGCCGCAAGCGCGGCAGACAAAGTCAAGTTGCGCCTGTCCGCGCCCGCTTCTGCAACCGATCAACGGGCGGTTGCCATGACGGAAGTCTTCGGACCGGCTGTTGCCGAATTTGCCGAATTCGAACCGCATTGGAACGCCACGCTGTTCAAGCAGGGCACCGAACTGGAAGCGATTGCACGCGACAACCTGGAAATGTCGATCACGTCCGCACAGGAACTGGCCGTCTTCTTTCCGGAATTTTCGATATTCACCGCAGGCTATGTACATCAGGACGCCGCACACCAGGTCGCCGTTTTCAACGATGAGCTGATGGCCCCCTTCAAACAGAAGGTGGAAGACGAGCTCGGCGTCAAACTGCTGTCCGTGATGTATCTCGGCCGCCGCCAGGTAAACCTTCGTCAGAACAAGGACGAACTCACCGTCAACACGCCTGAGGACCTTGCCGGTGTCAATCTGCGCATGCCGGGTACGGATGCCTGGCAGTTCCTTGGCAAGGCTCTTGGCGCCAACCCGACTCCCATGGCGTTCACCGAAGTCTACACGGCCTTGCAGACAGGAGCCGTCGACGGACAGGACAACCCGCTGCCGACCGTGGTCGACGCGAAATTTTACGAAGTGACCAACCAGATCATCCTGACATCCCATCTCGTGGATCTCAATTACATCGCCATCTCCAAAAAGGTCTGGGACAGCCTCACGCCGGATCAGCAGGCGGTCGTTCAAAAGGCTGCAGACGATGCGGCTGAGGCAGGGCGCCAGGCTCAGCTGAAGAAGGAAGAGGATCTGGTGTCGTTCCTTCAGGAGCAGGGAATGGCCATCTACGAACCGGACGTTTCAGCGTTCCGCAACCGCGTTCAGGGCATGTATCTTGAAAGTGATTATGCGGCCAACTGGCCGGATGGCCTCCTGGAAAAAATAAACGCACTCGGCAACTAAGTCCGAGAATTCGACAGGCGGCAACACCGGATCCCACTCCGGCACTTGCCGCCTGACTCCCGGCCGGAGCGTGCCCGACTGCCGGCCGGTTTCTTTTCCGGCGCCCATGCGGCTTGAGCTTTTTCATCCAGACAACAGACTGGCCTCATCAGACAACACCGATCGGGAGGAGAAGCATGTCCCTTCTTTCAAAATGGGCAATGAAGAGCGGTGAAGCTGTCGCTGCCCTCATGCTGGGGGCACTGTTCCTGACCTTTCTCCTGCAGATTTTCTCGCGCTACGTGATGGAGCAGCCCTTTGGCTGGACGCTTGAGCTTTGCCTGGTGCTCTGGGTCTGGATCGTCTTCTTCGGCAACGCGTTCATCGTCCGTGAGCGCGATCACGTCAGTTTCGACATTCTGTATCTGGCGGCTCCAAAGGGACCTCGAAAGGTCATGGCGATGGTGTCGGCCCTTGCGATTGCCGTGGCGCTCGCCTGGTCTCTGCTGCCCACATGGGACTGGATCGACTTCCTGAAGATCAAGAAAAGCGCCACGCTGAAGATCCCGATGCGGACCATCTATTCCATCTACGCGGTCTTCCTGGCCGTGATCGTCCTGCGATACGCCTGGACGTTCTTTCACGTGCTGCGGCATGGCGCACCGGACGAAACTCACGAAATTCATGTGGGAGAAGAAGGATGAGCCTTCAGCTGGCACTTTGCCTTCTGACACTCTTTCTGCTGGCTGCAATCGGCACGCCCATTGCCTACGCCATTCTTGTTGGGTCGCTGGTCTATCTCGCCGTTGCCGGACAGGATCTGGCGCTTGCCGGAGAACAGATCCTCGCCGGCCTCTATGAAAGCTTTGTGCTGCTGGCAGTCCCCCTCTTCATCGTCGCCGCGAACATCATGAACGCGGGGACCATCTCCGAGCGATTGCTTCAATTCTGTGTCGCGACGGTCGGCCGGTTTCGGGGCGGCCTTGGCCACGTCAACGTCGTCGCCTCGCTGATCTTTTCCGGCATGTCCGGTTCGGCGGTCGCGGATGCCGCCGGAATCGGCAAGATCATTATCGACATGATGATCAAGAGCGGCCACTACACCAGAGGCTATGCTGCCGCGATCACCGCTGCGTCAGCAACGATCGGACCGATCATCCCGCCGTCCATTCCCATGGTGCTCTACGCTCTGGTTTCCAATCAGTCGATCGGATACCTGTTTCTGGCCGGCATCGTGCCGGGTGTCCTTATGGGCGCGGTGATCATGGCAATGAACACCTACATCTCCACCCGGCGCGGATTTACCCACGAAGACCCTGTCCCCTTGAAGGATTTGCCGGGGCATACAATCAACGCCTTCCCCGCGCTGTTGATGCCCGCGATCCTGCTTTACGGAATTTACGGCGGCGTCACGACACCGACGGAAGCCGCGGCCGTTGCGGCCGCCTATGCGCTCTTGCTGGCCGCCCTTTTTTACCGCGCTTTGAGCGTCGGCGCGCTCTACCGCATTCTGGTGGAAAGCGCACGGTCCTCAGCCGCGGTCGGACTTGTGATCGGCGGCGCGCTGATCCTCAACTATATCGTCGCCTCGGAGAACATTCCGAATATGCTGGCTGGAACACTCGTCGGTCTCGACGTGTCGCCGATCGTGTTCCTGCTCGGCGTAAACCTCATGTTGCTTGCGCTTGGATGTGTCCTCGACGCGACCACGATCATTCTTGTGATCATACCGCTGTTTTTACCGACCTGCCGCGAGCTTGACATTGACCTGGTCCATTTCGGCGTCGTGGCAGTGGTCAATTGCATGATCGGCCTGATCACACCGCCCTATGGCATCCTGCTCTTTGTCATCAATGCGGTCAGCAAGATCCCGCTCAAGGAAATCATCTCGGAAATATGGGCTTTCCTGGCGGCGCTCGTTGCAGCGCTTCTCGTCCTGATCTTCTTTCCCGATCTTGTTTTGTGGCTGCCGCGCATCTTCGGATATCCCGGATGATCGCGGACTTTCAACCGCTCGGCACACCTCAAACCATCCTCGCCGGCCTCGTCGGCAGCGGGATCGCGCGCTCACGCACGCCGGCAATGCACGAAGCCGAAGGTGCTGCCAACGGCCTCCGATACGTCTACCGCCTGTTCGATACCGACCGGATTGGCCCTCCTCGGCTGTCGATCGGAGACATCGTCTCTTCGGCCGAAAACTGCGGCTTTTCCGGATTGAATGTGACCTATCCCTACAAACTCGCGGTGATGGAACATCTCGATCATTTGTCAGAAAACGCTCAGGCCGTCGGGGCGGTCAATACCGTCGTCTTCCGTGAGGGAAAACGCATCGGCCACAACACCGACCATTGGGGCTTTGCGGAGAGCTTTCGGCAGACCCTGTCCGGCGCAACGGCCAGCCGAACCCTGCTTGTCGGAGCGGGAGGTGCCGGCGTGGCCGTCGCTTTCGCGCTTATGGACAACGGGGTCGAACACCTGTCGGTTTACGACAAGGACCCTGAAAAGGCGCAAGCACTCGTCCAGGCCGTCTGCCGTCAAAACGGCGCCGGGTCAGCCTCCGTCACCGATGACATTGAAACAACATCCCGGGCCACTGACGGACTGGTCAATGCGACACCGGTCGGGATGGACAAGCTGCCTGGTTTGCCCGTCCCGCACGCCTGTCTTCGGCCCTCCATGTGGGTTGCCGATGTGATTTATTTTCCGATGGAAACCGAACTTTTGAAGGCGGCCAGGGCCGTCGGCTGCCGGGTCATGGGCGGTGCCGGCATGGCGGTTTACCAGGCCGTTCGGGCTTTTGAGCTCTTTACCGGCCTTTCGGCCGACGCCGATCGCATGTCCTCCCGTTTCGCCGAACTTGGCGAATAAGGCAGGCGCATTCCGCCCCATTTCAAACGAAGGATCGAGGCCATGAAAACCGCCATTGCCACTGTTTCCATCGCCGGAGATCTTGCCGAAAAGCTTGGAGCCATTGCCGCTGCCGGCTTCGATGGTGTGGAGATCTTTGAAAACGATTTTCTCGCCTTTGACCGCAGCCCCAGGGAAGTCGGCCAACTGGTTCAGGACCATGGACTTGAAATCTCCCTGTTTCAGCCCTTTCGAGACTTCGAGGGCATGCCCGAGCCTCAACGCGCCCGCACCTTTGATCGGGCCAGGCGCAAGTTCGACCTGATGAAGGAGATGGGGGCCGATCTGGTACTGATCTGCTCCAGCGTCTCTCCGATCGCGCTAGGGGGCATCGACCGCGCGGCTGCAGACCTCAATGAGCTTGGCGACCTCGCGGCTCAATACGACATACGCATCGGCTACGAAGCGCTCGCCTGGGGTCGGTTTATCAATGACCACCGGGACGCCTGGGAAGTTGTCCGGCGGACAGATCATGCCAATGTCGGCTTGATCCTGGATTCCTTTCACACATTGTCACGCAAGACAGACCCGGACACGATCCGGGCGATACCCGGCGACAAGATCTTCTTTGTCCAGCTTGCCGATGCGCCTGCATTTGACATGGACCTTCTCTACTGGAGCCGGCACTTCCGCAACATGCCCGGCGAAGGCGATCTTGACGTCACCGGTTTCATGCGGGCCGTCGCTGCAACCGGCTATGACGGCGTTCTCTCGCTGGAGATCTTCAACGACCAGTTTCGCGGGGGCTCCCCTAAGTCAATTGCCGTCGATGGGCACCGTTCGCTGCTGTACCTGATGGACCAGGTCAAACGCACAGAACCTGATATCCGCATTCCGGTGCCGGACATGCCTGAAAGAGTTCCCGTGGGCGGCATCGAGTTTGTCGAGTTTGCCGCCGACCGGACGGAGGCCAGAGATCTCACAGCCATGCTTTCAACGCTGGGCTTCAGAAAGACGGCCAGACACATTTCCAAAGATGTCGAGCTCTGGCGTCAGGGAAGCATCAACATTGTCATCAACACAGACCCCAAAGGCTTCGCGCACGCATCGTATCTGTCCCACGGCACCAATGTCTGCGACATCGGCCTGAAGGTGGCCGACGCGGAGGCAACCGTCGCCCGCGCCGAAAGTCTTGGCGCAAAGACCTTCGACCAGCCGACAGGTCCTGGCGAACTCAGTATCCCGGCGATCCGCGCACTTGGCGGCAGCGTGCTTCATTTCATTGACGGGAGCCACGCTCTTTCAAGGGTCTGGCAAACGGAATTCACCGCTGTCGAAACGGATCCGGTCACTTGCGATGCGGGCCTGACCCGGATCGACCACATCGCCGAGACCATGAATTACGACGAAATGCTGTCTTGGCTGCTGTTTTACCGCTCGATCTTCGACACGGACAAGACGGCCATGGTCGATGTCATCGACCCGGCCGGACTGGTACGCAGCCAGGCCATCGAAAATGACGACGGCACCTTGCGCATAACCTTGAACGGGGCTGAAAACCGCAAGACCCTGGCCGGGCACTTCATCCAGGAGGGCTTCGGCTCCGGTGTCCAGCACCTCTCCTTCAAGTCAGACGATATCTTTGCAACCATGAAGGCGCTGAAGGCCAATGGTTTCACGCCGCTCAGCATTTCACCGAACTATTATGACGACCTCGACGCCCGCTTCGGTCTCGAAGACGATTTGCTGGACACGCTCAAATCTTCTGGAATGCTCTATGACCGGGACGAAAAGGGCGAGTATTTTCAGCTCTACAGTCCAACCTATGGCGAAGGTTTCTTTTTCGAGATCGTCGAGCGCCGCGGCGGCTACGCAGGATACGGTGCCGCCAACGCCCAGTTCCGGATTGCCGCTCAAAAACGCCACTTCCGCGCCAAGGGCATGCCGGCGCGGTAGGTTTGCAACCGAAGCCGCGACGACCTTGCCAACTCTCCGATTTGCCCGACTATGAAGTGCAGGGTGAGACGGGTCTGTGGCTGATCTACCCGGAGTCCAATGTTCTGACCGCCAAGGTCCGCGTCTTCATCGATTTCCTGCTGGAACGCATCGGCCGCATCCCGCCCTGGCTCACGGACTGACTGACACGGCGAACATTGCCACAAAGAGGACCGTACGCGAAAATCGCAACGCCGGGATCGAGGATGAAAACCTCTCGGTCCCGACGTTGCCCACTTTCTTTCCTTCGAACGGAAACGCGTTCTCGCCGCCGGCCTACTGGCAGCAACCGGCTTCGTTCGCCGCATTGGCGCCGCAACAGCCGGCAGAGCTGCCGAGCGCCGCCTTCCTGTCGAGCGCGGGTTTGCAATGGGCCCGTGTGTCCCGCAAACCGACAAGGACCCGACCGGCGGAGAGTTCCGGCGTCGCAAGCCGGTAGATCTGCCTGGCCCTGTTGCCATGCGCGAATTCGACCTGCAGCGGCGCGTCGCCAAGGCCACTCACCTTGGCAATGCTTTGCTTCAGGATGCCGGCAAACTTGCCCGCCGGCATGTGACCGCCCCCCTGTCCATCAAGCAGCTGCAGGGTCGCTTCGCTCCAGTTGGACAGGCGCGCTCCGCAGTCGATCCCCGTCACATGTGCCAGCTTGAACTCGGTAACGTGATAGCCGTCGCCGATCTCTCCCTCAGGGGTTTCAAACACCAGCGGTGCGTCCCCGGGCAGGGTCTCAAGGGTTTCCAAAAGTGAGTTGCAGGTCATGGTCATGCCTTTCATTTCAAAAATTGTTGAAATATAGTCGTGACACAAAAGAAATGTAATTTCAAGAAAGTTTGAAATATGAAGGAAGCCGATGCCCTGGCCGCGCTCTCTGCAATCTCGAGCGCGCCCCGCCTGCAAATTCTGAAAAGACTT
The DNA here is from genome assembly GCF_965233565.1 of Roseibium sp. Taxonomy (GTDB): domain Bacteria; phylum Pseudomonadota; class Alphaproteobacteria; order Rhizobiales; family Stappiaceae; genus Roseibium. The sequence continues at coordinate 1,536,370 of NZ_OZ247494.1, forward strand.
GTTGCGGCCGGCTCCGCCGGACTGACGGCGGGAGACATTGCGGCCGCCATCGGCGCGACGCCGTCTCGCGCCTCGTTTCACCTGTCGACCATGGCAGAGGCCGGCCTTGTCAGCGCGACCCGCCAGTCCCGGCAGATCTGCTATCAGGTAGATTTTGAGGCCATGGGCACATTGATCCGCTATCTTCTGGAAGATTGCTGCGGCAACAACGAGACCGTACGCCAATGCTGTCAGCCCGGAGGCTGCTGCTGACATCTTCGCCCAGTCGAGCTGTAACGGAGCGCGCCGGGATGAAGCGGACTGGACTGAGCCGAGCAGGGCACTACCCGGCCGGTATGAAGCGCCCTCCTCAGGCGTCTTCGGCCACCTTCTCGCCTTCCCCTTCCTTCACCTGGTCGATCCAGTTCTGAAGGTTGTAATAGGTGGTGATGCGAGCGATCTGGCCGTCGCGGATCTCGAAAAAGCTGCCCGCCGGCAACTTGTAGGTCTGCCCCTTCGCCTCCGGCAGACCGGTGTCCGTGTCGATATAGGAGCCGTTGACCACAAACTCGGCAGCGGCCCGCGTGCCTTCCTCGTTGACGAACAGTTCGATATCGGTGAGCCGTTCCTTGTAGCAGCGGGTCATGTGCACGTTGAACGACCAGAACGCGTCCTTGCCAACGCGCCTTTCGCCCTGATTGACGTCGTGGATTAAATCCTCCGCGACCAGGCTTTCCATCTTCTTCGTATCGCCCGCATTGAAGGCTGCAAAATATGTGTCGATCAGAAACCGGGACTGCTTGTTGGCCATGGGTCCTCACTGCCGCAAACTGCAATTTGACCGCGAGTTTGCCTGCGCGCCAGCCCGTGCGCAAGTGGGTCACCGGAAAGCGGTTTACGCTTCTTCACCGAAACTGCTTCAAAGCAATCAATGAGAACCTCCACCCGGCCACCCCAACTTAGCAAAGTTGCAAAAATACAACACACTGTTACCAGTTGGCAACAAATCAGACTTGTCATGAAATTGTCAGTTGCGGCGGCAGCCGTTTTGGCGTTATCACTTTTTCACCGGTCGCCATGCTGGCGCAGACATCAACGGTTCGGCTATTTTTTGCCGCCCGCATGATCCGGCCCTGCCGCTTCATGTCCGGATGCTGTTCTGGCGGATCGGATTGCCGCGCATGAAGTTCAACGGTTGAACGCCGGGCCTTGTGGCCCGGAGGCAACAGGTTCGACTCCTGTTCTGCGCTCCATGGATAGCTCAATGGTAGAGCATCAGATTGAAAATCTGAGGGTCGCGGGTTCGACTCCCGCTCCAACACCCGGTTCACACCCGGACTGGCCTGACAAGCCAACAGCTTTAGGTGCTGTCTTTCAACGGGACCTGAAGAGAACTTGCAGACGCAGGCAAGGATTGCGCCCCGGCGTATCCCGGTTTGCGGATGCCAGGTGCCCTCGCCCGGCCTTGTGTGAAGGCTTTGCCGCGATCGCGCCGGAACCGTCTGTTTTCGAACGGGCGTGACCCGCGTAGCCGCCGCGATGCCCGCTGACCCAACGCCCGTCGGGAGATCTCGTGTTTTCTTCAGGTCTCTCTTTTTATTCAAGTTTTCACCCCGGCCCTTCTTATGGAATAGCCGCTTCTTTCAACCCCCAACAGACTTCAACCCACAGAAAGGACATCCAAGTGCCTTAGCGCAATGGAAGGATTATCGACATGACGACTTTTCTCGACAAGATCCGCGGTCGCACCCGCGTTGTGATTTCAGAAACCGAGCGGGCCCTGCACATTTGCAAGGGCGAACTCCGGGGCATTCTCGGACCGGGAGAACACAGCCTTGAAAACGGCCGTGGCACTCTGGTGGTCGAGCGCCACGCGTTGACAACACCCACGTTTCGGTCTGCCTACGAGAAGGCGCTGTTCGATAAGCTTCCCGAAGTTGCCGAAGAGCACCTGACCGTTGTCCGGACCGGTCCTGGCGAAATCGCCATCGTCGAACGGGACACGCGGATCGCCATGGTGATCGGACCGGACCAGCGGCTTGTGCTGTGGACCGCTGCCGGCCCGTGGACCTCGACGCTCATCGACACCGAGGCGGAACCGGCCGTTCCGCGGAAGCTGATGCGCCGGCTGGGCGAAGCCCGTCTGACGGATCAGGTCGTGACTGCGCCGGTGACGGAGGGCAGCGTTGCGCTGCTCTTCATCGACGGTGTCCTGACCAAGGTGCTGGAAGCCGGTGTGCATGCTTTCTGGAAGGCCGGCCGCACGGTCACGCAGAAGGTCATCGACCTGAAGCGTCAGGCGCTCGACGTCACTGGTCAGGAAGTCCTGACCCTTGACCGCGTCACCATCCGGATCAACCTCAGCGCGGAATACCGCGTTGTTGATCCGGTGAAGGCCGCAACCGAGGTCAAGGACTTCGCCGACACGCTCTACCGGGCGCTGCAGGTGGTTTTCCGCAAGCAGCTTGGCGCGCTGAAGCTCGACCAGATCCTGGAAAGGAAAGGCGAGGTCAATGCGGAAGCGGCCGAAAAGATCCGAACCGACATGGCCGCGATCGGCGTTGAGGTCAGCGACATCATCCTGAAGGACGTGATCCTGCCGGGTGAAATGCGCGAGATCCTCAACAAGGTGGTGACGGCGGAAAAGGAAGCCGAAGCCAACGTGATCCGGCGCCGGGAAGAAACGAACGCGACCCGTTCGCTTCTGAACACAGCCAGGGTCATGGCCGAAAACCCGGTCATGCTGCGCCTCAAGGAGCTGGAAGCTCTGGAGACCATTGCCGGCAAGGTCGATCAGCTGACGGTCCACAACGGCACCGGCGGCCTGATGAACGACCTCGTCCGGCTGCGCGACGACAGCGCTGCTTGAGCCGGGAACGGCGCGGGACCTCCCGCGCCGTTTCTGCTTGCGTGCGGTCCAGTTCATTCCAGCCGAAAGACACCTTGCCGTTCGTTTGTCATCCCGGTCTTGCCGCAACACGGCAAACCGGGATGACAAAGACAGAGCCGCGGAAGCAACCTGCGCTCGCAACACCAAATCTATTTGAAGAAAAGACAATGAAAACAGATACAAAGATTTCCAAACGCCTCGCCCTCTGGCTGAGACATCAACCCCAGGACGCCGGGCTGACACTGACCGAAGACGGCTGGGCAAATGTCGCTGAGGTCTTGAGTGCTTTTGATCGTCTCGGGCTAGTCTGCGATCGAACCCAGCTGCAACGGGTGGTCGACACCAATGACAAGAAGCGCTTCGAACTGTCCGAAGACGGCACGAAGATCCGCGCCCGGCAAGGACACTCCGTCAAGATCAACCTTGGCCTTGCCCCGCTGACACCGCCGGAATTTCTCTACCACGGTACGGCCACGAAAACCTTGCCGCTCATCTTGAGCGAAGGGCTCAAACCGATGAACCGGCATCACGTGCACCTCTCTCCCGACACCGCCAGTGCCGTGAAGGTCGGCATGCGCCACGGCAAACCGGCAGTTCTGAAAGTCGCTGCCCGTGTGATGCAGGACGCCGGCCATGTCTTTTTCCGGACCGACAACGGTGTCTGGCTTGCGGAGAGCGTTCCGCCGGACTTTCTGGAACTGACCGGGATGTGAGGCGGCCGCGCGCCTAGGCAGCTTCCGCCTCCTCCTCGGTAAAGCCGCGTGTCAGCCGCCGGATCACCTGCGGTGTCAGTACGGCAACCTCGCCGCTCTTGAGCAGTTTCACTGCCATGTTCTTTGCGCAGAAAGCGACAAGGGTGTCGGTCAGGTTGGAGAGGTCTTCACCTCCGTCAGCATCGACCGCCAGAAGCTGATCAGCGAGGCCGGGATCTCCGGTGAGTTCATCGGCGACCGCCGGATAGCATTGCTCAAGGATCGTCCAGCGGGTCAGCACGTCATAGTCAAGCGCCTGCTGTTCCAGGATGGCTGTTGCGACCGACATGCCGAAGGCGTTGATAATGCGCTTGATCACCCGCGGATTGTCCGGCAGCAATTCCAGATACTGAAGCAGAAAGTGCTCCGCCTCCCGCTGAGCTGCTGCAGAGGTCGTATATTCCAGTGCCAAGGCCGCCTGAAAGGCCGGATTGGCGCTGCCGTCTCCCGTCGACAACATCCTGACCGTCTCATGCGTCAGGCCTTGGGGCTGCGTCGAACGGATCTCGCCGCGCAGGCGTTCGACTTCAAGATCCTCCACCTGTTCGTCCGGCAGCGCGGCGTCGCCCGTGCCCAGGCCTGTTCCGGTGCCGTTTCCGGTTCCCGTTCCTGTTCCAGCGAAAGAAAGATCGCCTGCCCCGGCACCGCCGGAACCGGTCCCCATCAGGCCGAGCCGCGCTTCCAGATAGCGTTTTTTCCACGCCGCCATGCCCGGCAAAGGCACGTTGAACTGGAATATCTTTTCCAGGAACTGATAGCCGAGCGGCTGGGTCCGGTCGGCAGTCTTTTCGCAGAAGCTCGCATATTTGTCTTCAAAGCTGGTCTTGATCCAGAACTTGTCGGCAGCCACCACATAAGCGACTTTCCGGTGCCGGAAGGAGGTCTGCAGCCCTTCCAGGAATTCAACCACAAAGTCGTTCTGGCAGCGGTCGAGATCGTCGATGAAGATACAGACCGGCGCGTCCGCCGCCTCGATCATGTCCTTGAACAGCACCGAAAGCTTCTCCAGGGGATCGCTGGCAAAGTCGTGGTAGAGCGAGGCGCTCTTTTCCGATCCGAAAAAGGCCTTGCGGGAATAAAGCGAGACTGTCGCCAGGAGCGTAAAAACGCCGCCAACGGCCCCCAGAACCGTCTTGAAAACATCGCTGCTGCCGGACAGGAAGAGGGTCAGGAGAATTGCAACGACCAACAGAACCACAAAAATGGGAAAGGCCTCCGCCTTGAACTTCCATTCGTTCCAGGCGTGCCGCACTTCTGCGGCCCGCGTACGGCGTTTCTGCGCCGTCAGGCGATCCGACAGCTGGCTCTTGACGGTTTCCAGAAAGGGCCACCAGGGCGGTCGCCGGTGCTCGTGCTGCCAGGCATTGAAGTCGATCACCACCCAGCGCTTGTCTTCAGGCAGCTCCTCTGCCTCCAGGAAGCCTTTCATGAAATAGAGGACCGTGGTCTTGCCGGCTCCCCAGGGTGCGTGAAGGTTCACCGCCAGTCCGTCCGGCCCGCCGCCTCCATGCAGCTCACCGATCCGTGCCGCCAGGATTTCTGCAAATCGCTTGCGGCCCAGCTCGTCCTTGCGGGCAAACTGGTCGAACTGGACAGCGACATTGATTTCGGCGGGCGGTTCCTTCTCGTCCTTGGGATCGGTCTCGGGATCGTCCGGCGTCCCGCCGGCATCGGTCTCATCATCCTGAGGGTCGTCGTCAGCCTGCTTTCGCCTGGGCTCCAACGTGCCCCCCCGGCTTAGCAGCTCGAGATCCTCCCAAATGGCACCTGTGTCCCTGTCATCGGTCGCCTTCCAGAACTCGGCAGGCTGGGACGCAATGGCAAGATCGGCCTCTTCTCCGAAGGCGCTATTGGAAACGTCACCTTCGATGGGAACCAGGTCCTGGTACCATTGGGAGATCAGCCGGCAGGCCACCGTGCCGGACCACTCGCTGTTGGCGAAAGTCTCGAATGCACGAACAAGCCAGGCGGGCTGGTTGGCGGTAAACTCGCTTGTGGCCAGTTCCTCAAACCACAACGGCTGGCGGACGAGATCGCTGGGAGCCATGTCTCCCAGGAGACGGAGGCAGTCGGCTGAAATCGAATTCAATACCAGTGCAGCTTCATGCTCCAAACCCAACGAATTGGCGAAAGTCTGGGCCGCCAGTCTTCCCGCGTCGGCGATATCTGCAGATGATGCTGAGGCGATCTCTAAATGAGCTGCATATGCTGCCGCTTTAGCGGCGGCCACACCTGCCACCAACTCAACTGGAGCGCTTTCGGATTGTGACTGGCTGACCCGGTCGACGGCACTGGCGGCCGCCTCGTAAATCGCAAAGGAGCCAAGCTCCGGTTTTTGGAAGAAACAGGCGACACGGGAAATGAAAAGAGCCCGAAAGATCTGCAGCACCAAGTTCCTGCGTTGGTCGGCCTCAAGTGCTTCATCCGGAACAGAAGCACCACGCAAGACCAGCGGGAACACCCGCAGCGCCATTCGCACCGCAATCACCTGAGCCCATTCCGGCGGTCGCTCCACCAGGAACTCGCCGACATCATCAGGCTTCTCAAAATACAGAGCGTCCATGTCTTTCGCCCCCGCTGCATCCGACCTTCAGATTGGCAAGGCGTTGGGGCAACTGCAACTGCAAATGGGCACAACCAGGCCACAACCACCGACGTTCGACAACAGTCCGGCAGACACCAACGGCGCTGCCAACCCCTGCCCCAACCTCCTTCCGGGTCATCCCGGACCCGATCCGGGGTCCAATCCTTTCCAGAGCCTTTATCCTTCTTGGTCCAAAAGATGCGTGAGGTCCCCAGGTCCGACAAAAGCCAGCCAGCGCGGCGCGGCCATTGGATCCCGGCTCGAGGCCGGGATGACTGGGAGTTGGTTGCTTTGGGGCGGGCCTAACCGGCCCTTGAGCGCAAGGACGTGCCGCCAGAGCCTATTGAAACCCCTCCGCCCCACACTCAACCTCATCCTGAGGAGGACCGGCAGGGCCGTCTCGAAGGATCGGAGGCTAGCTCCGAACCTGTTGCCCATCCTTCGAAACAGCGCTCACGCGCTTCCTCAGGTTGAGATTGGGCGCGGGGTCAGGGTGAGCGCAGGATCATCCGCAAAATAAAAAAATAATTTCCTTTCTTTATAGATTGCACCCGCATATAAAAAGAAAAATCTTTTCTTATTGAGGTTGCCATGACCGTCACGTCGCCAGCGCCATTGCCCGCCAGCCAATCCATATTTTCCCCGGACCGCGCCGCCGGCACCCTGGCCCTGATGCTCGGGGTCGGCTCGCATGCGATCAATGGGTTTGTCACCACCGCCGTGTTGCCGGACATCATTCGCGACCTCGGCGGCCAGGACCGCGCCTTCTGGGTGTTTTCCTCCTTTGAGATGATGGCCATCCTCGCCGGCTGTCTGACCGGCGCCTCGAAAGTCAAATTCGGCGCCCGCCTGCCCTTCCTGGTGGCCACGCTGCTGCTTGCCGGCGGCTCGGTTCTGGCCGGCCTGTCGACATCTCTTGAGGGGCTCATTGCAGGCCGGGCGCTGCAGGGTTTTGGCGAAGGTATGATCATCGCGCTGTGTTATGCGCTGATCCCCGATCTGTTCCCGCAGACGCTTGTGCCCCGCGTGTTTGCGCTTCTGGCCGGGGTCTGGGCCCTGGCCGCCGGCCTCGGCCCGGTCTCCGCAGGCCTCCTGTCCGAACTCTGGTCCTGGCGCGCGGCCTTCCTGGTCAACCTGCCCCTGGTCGTGCTGTTGTTTGTGCTGATGAACACCGCCCTGCCCGCCAGCACCGCTCCTGCGGTGGCCCCGGCCAGCCATGAGGGCAGGCATGGCCGGTTCGTGCTGCGGCTTGCGTTGCTCGCCGTCAGCATCTTCCTTTTGACCGTCATCGGCGAGCTGCATGAGCCCCTGCCTCTGGCCCTGACAATCCTGGCCGGGTTGACCGTCGCCGGACTACTGTTGCGGATTGATGCGGCCAGCCCCCGGCGGCTCTTCCCGCGTGACGCCTTCCGCATCCGGACACTCATCGGCCTTGGCACCTGGATCGTCATCCTGATCTCGGTGGCCGCCGCAGTACGCGCGATTTTTGTCACCACGATCGGTCAGGTGCTTTGGGGCCTGAGCGTCACCCAGGCAAGTTATGTTGCTGCCCTTCTGGCTTTTTCCTGGTCGCTTTTTGCCTTCATCTCGTCTCGGGCACCCGACCGCCAGCGCGAACTCCTTTATCTGGCGCTGGGACCATTCCTGATCGCAGGAGGCATGACCCTGACAGCCCTGGCAATCGACAACGCCTCGCTTCCCGCCTTCGCACTGGCTGCCATCGTCACAGGCGCCGGCCACGGGCTCTGCAACCAGATCCTGATGCGTTCGCTGATGTATGGTGCGACCGGGGAAGACCAGAACCTTGTTTCCTCGATCCTGCCGACCATCTCCTCTGCCGGCATCGCCATTGGCGGCGGACTAACGGGCCTGCTCGCCATCATGACAGGGCTTGTTGCACCGGGTGAAGCAACCCTGGTCACAAGGGATGCCGTCATCCAGTCTGGCGCCTCCATATACTATCTCAATGCCGGAATTGCGCTGGTTCCTGCCCTCGCCATGCTGGTGCTGCGGCAACGGCTGATCCGGCGGGAACGGGTCCTGGACTGACGGCGCGGCCTGTCAGTCCAGTTGCGCGCCGCGCGTCTCGATGCGGTAACACCAGGTGACGACGGCGCCCAGGACCGAGGTCACCACCAGAGCGGTTAGCAGTGTGCCGATGCCATGGTCCTTCAGGAAGATCGGGAACAGGAACGCGGTCATCACCGCGCCGATCTTCGCGAAGGAGGCCGCAAACCCGGCCCCGGTACCGCGATAGGCAACCGGAAAGACCTCCCCCGCGATCAGATAGGTCTGGGCGTTCGGTCCCAGATTGGTCATGAAATTGAACAGCATGAAACCCGCGAAAATCAGTGGGATCTGCCACTCCGGGCCAACAGCACCGCTGACCGCGGCAATGGCCAGCCCGGCAGCACAGCCCAGAAACCCGATGACCTGCAGTTTGACCCGGCCGAGCCGGTCGGTGAGAACGATCGCGAAAAGGATGCCGACAATCAGAAGCACGTCGATCAGCGCTGCTCCCCTGGCCGCCAGAAGATCGTTGTAAACGAGATCGGCCACCGAACCCTCATGGGCTCGCTTGGCACCGATCGCGCTGGCCAGGATCACCGGTGTGAAAATCCCGATGCCTTAAGTGCCAAGATCCTGCAGGAACCAGGGTAAGGAGGCAAAGAGGGTTGCGCGGCGCAGCTTCCGGTCGCGCAGGAAGTGTTTCAGGCCAATTCTGACTTGCACCGGGTCGCCGGTGCCGGCTTGCCTCGCGAGTTTGATCTCGGCCGGGTAAACCGGCTGCCTGTGCAGCAGCTTCAAAAGCGCGGCCTCGGCGTCTTTCACACGGCCCTGCACCATCAGCCAACTGGCACTTTCCGGCACGAAAAAGCGGCCGATCAGCACAAGAGCAGCCGGCAGGACGGCCACCAGATACATCCAGCGCCAGGCATGCAGGTCCGGAAACCAGGTCAGCGTCAGGAACGCAATCCCCGTGCCGCACATGGCACCAATCGCCTGAAAGCCGAATGCGCCCAGAACCATCCTCCCGCGGGCCCGCGCCGGGATGTTTTCCGAAATCACCATATGCGCGGTCGGATAGTCACAGCCGAGCGCCAGGCCGATACCGAAGAGTGCCAGCAACGTCACGACAAGTCCGGGAGCAACAGAAAGAACCAGCAGGAATACAATGAACAGGACCATTTCGACGATGAACATGAAACGGCGGCCGAAGCGGTCGGCCAGGCCGCCAAGCGCCGTGGCACCAATCAGAATGCCGAACAGCACCGCGGAACTGACCAATCCGTGTTGCAAGGCTGTCAGTCCGAATTCACGGCCGATCAGGGGCAAGGCGATGCCGGTCATGAAGATGACCATGCCTTCGAAAAACTTCCCCGCGCAGGCCAGCCACCAGATCCGCCACTGCATTCCCGTCAGGACGGATGCTTCAACCTTTGTACCGTCCCGCCATTGCGGCATTTCCTCAATATAGGTTTGAGGGCGCAGGCCTCCCGCATGGTTCCGATGCGCCGTGTCCATCCTGCCCCCATTACCGTGCGCGGGTTTCAAATCAGTCCAGGGACCTGCCGCAAGTTCAGGTCGGCATATCTGTCCAAACCGATCCCCCTGCGCGGAAGCTTACACCGGAAGCGTAAAAGTGTGACGTAGCGTCATTGACTAAAACCGGCCCGCATCTGAAAATTTACTGCAAGTTCATCTGACGGCGGAAGTTTCATGCAGTTTCCAGCAGCCCGCATTCTCGACATGCATACCTGCCCCATGTGTGCAGGCGTTCCAGCGCCGATTGTCTACAAATGCGCCTGGACGGTCCTGACCGGCATGATGCCCCAGGCACGCATCACCGATCTGTGTGTCTGCGTTGGCCCGCCACCTCCCATGGGCGGCGACCCGATCATCACCGGCGCCTGGACCGTTCTGGTGGAAAACCTGCCGGCTGCTCGGATGACCGACCTGACCCTGAAAGGCGGCGCTATCGTCACCGGCTTCCCGACCGTGCTGATCGGCACACAGGGGGGCGGCGGTGCGGGCGGCGGCGGTGGGGGAGCTGGTATGGGCGCCCCGTCCAGCCTGACGCCGAAGCAGATTGCCGATCTGAAACGCAAGGCCTTGATGAACAAGATCAAGAACGGCCAGTCTTCCATCAAGATCGAAGGCACCGACGCGTTCAAGGAAAAGGCTCTGGCCGCCCTCGACCGGCTGGCCCAGTCCCCGACCGGCATGAAACTGCTGCAGGCGCTCGATTCCAGCGACAAGACCACCACGATCAAGCAGGCCCCTGCAGGCAAGGGCAACACGGAAACGGCCGCCGACTGGAACAAGGGTCTTTATGACACCACCAACAACAAACCGGGGCCGGGCAGCGACAGCACGGTGCTGTTCAACCCGGACCGCGACAAGCTCAACGGTGAGGACTGGATGACCCGCGATCCGGCCATCGGGCTCGGCCACGAGCTGATCCACTCCTATCACGATGCCAACGGCACAACGGATGGCCGCAGCGAAGTGGAATATACCGATGCCGACGGCAACAAACGCAAGGCTCCCGGCTATGAACTGCAGACCGTCGGCCTTGGCGAATACAAGGACAGCGAGCTGACGGAAAACAACATCCGCAAGGATTTCGACGAGCATGAAATCGGCAAGAATGATGAAGAGCACCAACGGCCGCGCTATTGACGCCGTTTCGGCGGACACGGCAGCCTCGCGCTGCCCGGCTATTTATGATCAAGTGATTGCAATCGAAATCAGGAGCGCGCGCCCATGCTGACCCTATCCGTCAAAACCGTTACGGCGGCCTATATCGCGCTGTCCTACCAGGTGACCAACACGGAGACGACCGATATCTATGTGGCCGACCTCCTCTACCAACCGGCAGCGGACGGCAGTCTGTCGATCGACCCAGGCACCGCCTATGTCATGCCCCAGGCCGACGGCACGCTTTATACCGGCAAGCTCATCATGCGGATCCCGGATGGCATGAAGGTGGAAAGCCCGGAACTGCCCTATTTCCAGCGGCTTGGACCGGGTGAAACCATCTCCGGTGAAATCGTGCTCACCAACCCGGCAAGAGCCTATCATCCTTATGACAGCTACCGGCTCGGCGAAACGCCTCAAGCAGTTAGACGCATCGTGTTCCAGATCGGCGTCATCCGCGGATCAGATCTGAAGCCCGGCGAAGCCACGCTGAGCCCCGCGCCTCAGGTCGGCCCCGGCTATTTCAAACCCGACTACGGTTTCGGCCTGGAATACCAGGTCACCGAACAGGCCGAGGCGGCGGCACTGCCGCCCGGTGCAAGCTTCTTTCCGGTAGAGGCAATCGAACGCTGATCCGGTCGGCGCTTGCTGAGAGCCCGCTAAAACCCGGTCAATCCACGTTCCAGCCACTGGCTCTGCGGGATCTCGTTGCCGATCTTGAAGGCGAATTTTTCAACGCGCGTCACGCCGCGATCCGTTTCGCAACGAAAGGCAACGTCGAACCAGCGACCAAGGCTACGGAAAGCTGCCGTTCGGGGTTGAAGCACATTGCCTGGCGGCGGGCGAAATCTCGGCAGCAGCTCCGGCGGCAGGGCGCTGACCGCGGAAATCTGGGCTCGCAGTTCGGTCATGCACAGAAGGTTCAGCCGCTGACCTTCGGACATGTTGCGCATGTCGCTGCGCGCCCGCGGATCATCCAGAATGACACGGGAAAACAGTTCACGCGCCGGCAACATGCCCGCCGGCACGCCTGACGATTGACCGGAATTTTGTCCAGTGTCCTGACGGCGTGCCGTCCGGACGGGCGCCGCCGGTTTCACTCTTGGCGTTGCATCGGTTGCAATCGGACCGACAACGCCGAAATCTTCCCGCGTCGCTTCCTCCGCAATACCGACATCCTCCGCCGCTTCCGTGCCCGAGGCGGCTTCTACGTCCTCTTCAACCGGCAGCGAAGCCGTCTCGACGCTCTCCGCCTCCTCCGGTTCGGTTTCGGTCTCGGCTGCGGTTTCCGGTTCGCTCTCCAACGGATCGGCCTCAGCCGTATCAACCTCCGCCTCTGCCTCATCTCCCGCAGGATCGGTTTCGGCAGGCTCCGCTTCGGCAACGTCCTGCTCGGAGGGCGTTGTTGTCTCCTCGCCCTCAGCCTCGGCAACGGCCTCCTCAGGCTCGGTCTCTTCGGGCGGCGTTTCGTCAGCGGTTTCCAGCGGCGCAGTGTTCTCTTCGCCAAACTCTTCCACCGCCTGTTCGATCGGCACCTCGGCAGGCGCTTCGACGGTCTCCGGCGGCGCTGGAGGCAGTGGTGGCGGCGGGGGAACTTCCTCCTCCTGAGCAGGTTCCGGTTCGGGCGCTGCTGCCTCCGGCACCTCTTCCGGAACGGGCACCGTCTCTACAAGCGGCGGCACCAGCTCCACTTCAACCGTATCCTGCAGGGGCTCGGTCACATGACCGGTGATGATCCCCGTCATCAACAGGGCGGCAAGGCCGTGCAGGACAAACGACACCACAAGGCCCCAGCCGAATTCCTTGCGGTCATCGGGCCGGGGCGGCTCGTTGAAGTGGTCCATGTCGGCAACAAGCGCCAATTCAGTGTCCTTGTTTCCAAAGCGCGGTTCGCACTCTGTCATCCTGCACCAAAAAACCCGGCGTTGCCGCCGGGTTTTTCAAATTGTTTGCTGTCAGGTCCCGGCCAGCTCCTAGCTGTCCAGGAACGAGCGCAGCTTGCGCGAGCGGCTCGGGTGTTTCAGCTTGCGAAGCGCTTTCGCCTCGATCTGGCGGATACGCTCGCGGGTCACCGAGAACTGCTGGCCGACTTCTTCCAGCGTGTGGTCGGTGTTCATGCCGATGCCGAAACGCATGCGGAGGACACGCTCCTCGCGCGGGGTCAGCGACGCCAGCACGCGGGTGGTGGTCTCGCGCAGGTTCGACTGAATGGCCGCATCGATCGGCAGCACCGCGTTCTTGTCCTCGATGAAATCGCCGAGATGCGAATCTTCCTCGTCGCCGATCGGCGTTTCGAGCGAGATCGGCTCCTTGGCGATCTTCAGTACCTTGCGCACCTTTTCCAGCGGCATCTGCAGCTTCTCGGCCAGCTCTTCCGGGGTCGGCTCGCGGCCGATCTCGTGCAGCATCTGGCGTGAGGTGCGCACGATCTTGTTGATCGTCTCGATCATGTGCACCGGAATACGGATCGTGCGGGCCTGGTCGGCAATCGAGCGGGTGATCGCCTGACGGATCCACCAGGTCGCATAGGTGGAGAACTTGTAGCCGCGGCGGTACTCGAATTTGTCGACCGCTTTCATCAGGCCGATATTGCCTTCCTGGATCAGGTCGAGGAACTGCAGGCCGCGGTTGGTGTATTTCTTGGCGATGGAGATCACGAGGCGCAGGTTGGCCTCGACCATTTCCTTCTTGGCGATGCGGGCTTCGCGCTCGCCTTTCTGCACCATGGCCACGATGCGGCGGAATTCCGTGATTTCCAGGCCCGTCTCGGTTGCCAGCGTCTGGATTTCCTGACGCAGCTCGCGGACATTTTCCTTTTCCTTGGCGATGAAGTTCTTCCAGCCGCGGGTGGAGAGATTCGCCACCTTGCGCAGCCAGTTCGGATCCAGCTCGGCGCCCTGATACTGCTTCAGGAAGTCGGTGCGGTCGACATTGTAGCTGTCGGCAAGGCGCAGCAGACGGCCTTCATAGCCCATCAGACGCTTGTTGATGTCATAGAGCTGGGCCACCAGAGCGTCGATACGGTTCTGGTTGAGCGACAGGCTCTTCACATCGACAATGATGTCTTCTTTCAGCTTCTTGTAGCGGCGTTCCTGGCTCGGGGAGAGCGTCTTGTTGGCCAGCTTGTTTTCAACCAGCTGATCCTGCAGGCGGCGCAGCTTCTTGTAGTTGTCGGCGATGTTGTCGAAGGTTTCCAGAACACCCGGCTTCAGCTCGGCTTCCATGGCCGACAGCGAAACGTTGGATTCGAACTCGTCGTCATCCTCTTCGCCGTCGCCTTCGCCGTCTTCGCTCTCCGTCTCTTCGGAGGTTTCGCCGGATGCCGGTTTCTGTTCCCCTTCGCTCGGAGCCACATCGTCATTGGCAACCGCCGGACCGGCCTTGGCATCCGGGCCGGCGTAAGTCGCTTCCAGATCGATAATGTCGCGCAGGAGAACCTGGGCTTCGTTCAGTTCGTCGCGCCAGATGATAATCGCCTGGAAGGTCAGCGGGCTTTCACACAGCCCGGCGATCATCGCTTCGCGACCGGCCTCGATCCGCTTGGCGATGGCGATTTCGCCTTCGCGGGACAGAAGCTCGACGGACCCCATCTCGCGCAGATACATGCGCACCGGGTCATCAGTGCGATCGGCCGGCTCCTTGGTGTTGCCGGTTTTCGCCACAGCCGTGGTGGTCGTGGTTGCCAGCTCGCCACCGTCAACTTCTTCCGGACCGTCTTCGGCTTCGTCGGAATCAATCACGTTGATGCCCATGTCGGACAGCATGGACATCGTGTCCTCGATTTTTTCCGAAGACACCTGTTCCGACGGCAGAACCTCGTTGAGTTCGTCATAGGTGACATAGCCGCGCTTCTTGGCGGCTTTGATCATCTTCTTGACGGCAGCATCCGACAGGTCCAGCAACGGGCCATCCGTGCCTTCCCCGCTCTGTTCCTGAGTTTCGTCTGCTTGTGTCGCTTTGGCTACCATGTCGTGCTCCAGTTCGTGGCCTGACGGGCCACGCCGCGCCCCTAGTTTGGCTTCAACCCACGTCTTCCTCAGCGCGCCAGCTTCTGACAGCGGCGGCGTTCAAAGGAATCAGTGTGGATAGGTTTGTAAGCCGTGTCCCTTAAGTCCCAATTAACCGTAGCTTTTTCGACATTGACATGTTTCAGCATCGAGGCGGCGCACGGTCTTTCAAGTCCACATTCGAAGAACGAATGCCGAAGAGGTGTTCAAACGGGTTGCAGCTTTTATTAGACTATTGCCGCGAGCAGGCTCAAAGGCTGCGGCGCAGGAAGGCTGCAAAGGTTCTATTTAGCTCGACGCGCACGATTCGCAAGTGTGATTCGTCACAGGTCAATTGGAAAATGCGTTTTTTTGAAGCCGCAACCGCCTGAAACCGGAAAATGAGGCGTTTTGCGGGCCGGCAAACGACCGAAATCTCTCACGCATCTATCCCGTGGCCGCGGCTGGTGGCGCGGTCCTGATCTTCTTGGCGCGTTCCGCCAGATCCCCCTCGTCCCGCGCGCATTCTTCGCGCCGACGGCTGAGATCCTGGGTCAGCGCCTGTATCCGCGACCAGGAATGCTCGTCCAGTTCGTCATCGGCAACCGCCAGTTCAGACGCCAGTTCCTCTTCCAGCGCATTAAGCTCAAGCACGTCGAGGAAGTGTAGAAAAGCCGCCTCGATGAAATCTTCCGGCGGATTGGATTTGAGCAGCGGGAAGCGGTGGATCAGGGCGGAAAATTCTGCACCCTTCTGTTCCTGCAGACCGATGGTCTCCGCCATCATCTCCGACATGATATCCCGGAGCGGTTCCTCAAACCCGCCCGTCAGATCGGCAATCGGGGCCACTTCTAGATCGTCGACAATACGGCACAGGACGTCACGCAACTGGGCATGCAGCTCGTTGGCGAACGGGATCCTTGAGAAACGTTCGAAGTTCCGGTCGAGCAAATGCGGGTAACGCATGCTCAACCCCAGCACCAGGCGCTCCGTGCCGAAGTCATCGCTGGCGGCGACGCGTTCACGGGCGATTCCGAGTGAAGGGACGGTGTCCGCAGCCTTGCCGCTTTTTCGGCTTTGCCGGGACTGTTCGAAAAAAAAGTTCGACAGCTTGAATTTCAGATCGAGCTGATAGCGCCGGCGCACCCTCTCGTCGCGGATGGTCCCGATCAGATCGTCGAACCGCTTCTCCAGAGCGGCTTTCCGCTCCGGCGTGTCGAGGCGCGCAACAGACGTTTCCCGGTCCCAGACCACGTCGAACAGGGACTGCGCGCGGGCGACCTCCTCGTGAAACCCGCTCAGGCCGCGCTGCTTGACGAGATCGTCCGGGTCCATGCCGTCCGGCAGAAAGCTGAACTGGAAGGAATAGCCGCTCTTCAGTACAGGAAAGATGCGGTCGATCGCGCGATGCGCCGCCGCGACGCCAGCCGCGTCGCCGTCGAAGCAGATCACCGGTTCGGGTGCGAATTTCCAGAGCCGGACCACCTGGTCCTCGGTGAAGGCGGTCCCGAGCGAAGCGACAACGTGGTGGATACCTGCCTGCCACAGCGCGATGGCGTCGAGATAGCCTTCAACCACCACTGCCTCGCCCGACTTGAAGGCCGGCTCCCGCGCCCGGTGCGCATTGAACAGCATGATGCCCTTGTGAAAGAGCGGCGTTTCCGGCGAGTTGAGATATTTCGGCTGCCCGTCGGGCGACAGGGTTCGCCCGCCAAAGGCAACCACGCGGCCCCGGTCATCCTGGATCGGGATCATCAGACGCCCGCGAAACCGGTCATAGGTCGGCCGCCCGTTTTCAGGCTGGATCACGAGCCCCGCCTCGATCATCGCCGCTTCGGGGATTTCCCGCGCCGCCAGGAAGGATTTCAATGCGTCCCGGCTGTCCGGCGCAAATCCAAACCGGAATTCGCGCAAGGTCTCTGCTGCAAGACCGCGTTTGGCGCAGTAGGCCCGTGCCGTTTCCCCGCGCGGACCGGCATATTCATGCTGGAAGAATTGGGCAGCCATCTCGCAGATATCGGCGAGGCCTGCCCGCTTTTTTTCCCGGCGTGCAGCTTGCGGATCCGGTGCCGGAAGCGCCACACCGGCCTGTTCGGCCAACCGTTCCACCGCTTCGGGAAAATTCAGTCCTTCGGTCTCACAAACGAACGTAAAGTGATCGCCAGACGCTCCGCAGCCAAAACACTTGTAGCGGTTGCGCCGGTCATCGACGTGAAAACTCGGGCTCTTTTCCTGATGAAACGGGCAGCAGGCCCAATAGTCGCCTTTGCCTGGCTGTGTCTTGCGCCGGTCCCAGGTCACGCGCCGGCCCACTAGATCCGACAGGGTCAGCCTGGCGCGGATTTCATCGAGAAGACGCGGCTCAAAACGCATGAAAAGACAACATTCCGATCATCAGAGAAGGCGGGGCTTTGGTGGACACATCTTGTCCCACCAAACCTGTTTACAAAATAGAATGACTTTGAAGACGTTTCCAGAGCCGCAACGCAGTCGGTTCAGAACTCTGGATGAACTGTGCAGAACCCTTAAGGTTCAGCGTCCGGCTCAAGCGTTTCCCTTGCCGTCCGAACCATTTTCCGTTTTGCCGCTGTTGTCGGCCCGCAACATGTCCTTGACGACGCTGGAAGCCTGCATGAAGTCCATTTTTCCGGGATAACGGGTTTTCAACTCGCTCATGCAACGGCCGATATCTCTGAGGCCGTGGGCATCGATATCCTTGACCATCTCCTGGCAGATTGTGCGCATCTCGTCTTCGCTTAGCTGCTGAGGCAGAAATTCCCGGATAATGTCCTGCTCGGTCCGTTCCTGTTCGGCAAGATCCAGCTGACCGCCGCTTTCAAATTCCACAGCCGAGATTTCCCGCTGGCTGATCATTTTCTGAAGAATCTCAATCACTTCAGCTTCGTTGACGCCATCTTTGCCCGTCTCGCGGGCAGCCGCCTCCCGATCCTTGACCGCTGTCTGCATCAACCGCAGGGTCGCGCATCGGCGTTTGTCGCCATCATCTTGCGCCACCTTCAGGGCAGCATTGATTCTGTCGCGCATTTCCTGGCGCATGGTTTAACCCCACCCCTGCCGCGCTGAGACACGGCGCGTATCGGCGCCTACTGCAACTCTCAGCCAAGTCATTGAATTTTAAAGATCTTTTTTCAGAGGATCAATATTGACGATCCAAGCCGCTTCCCATAGAGTCCCGCGCTTAATGCAGACGGCCGTGTGCAGCCATTTAGGCCTGCTCCAGACGCCCTTCCTGCAGCGCATGATGTCACCAACAAGATCTGGATACAAGACATGACGACTGCAGACGCATGGTCCAAGACCCCGGCGACCGCCCTGCTTGTGCTTTCCGACGGCAGCGTGATCGAGGGTCAGGGCCTCGGCGCCACGGGCCAAGCCGTTGGTGAGATTTGTTTTAACACCGCCATGACCGGCTACCAGGAGATCCTGACTGACCCGTCCTATTCCGGTCAGATCATCACCTTCACTTTTCCCCATATCGGCAATGTCGGCGCCAATGACGAAGACATTGAGACCGTCAACATGGCGGCCGAGAGCGGCATTCGCGGCGTCGTGCTGGCAGCCGGCATCACCGATCCGGCCAATTACCGCGCAGCCAAACACCTCGATGCCTGGCTCAAGAGCCGCAACCTGATCGGCATCAGCGGCATCGATACACGCGCCCTGACCGCTCTTATCCGCGAAAAGGGCGTGCCCAACGGCGTTATTGCCCATGCACCAGACGGTGATTTCGATCTGGACAGCCTGAAAACAGCCGCTGCAAACTGGCCTGGCCTCGTCGGCATGGATCTGGCCAAGGACGCCTCAACCACCCAGTCTCACCCGTGGTCGCAAACCACCTGGAAGTGGGACGAAGGCTTTGGTGAGGCTGCAAGCAGCACGTTCAAGGTTGTTGCCGTCGATTATGGCATCAAACGGAACATCCTGCGCCTGCTCGCAGATGCCGGTTGTGATGTGACGGTACTTCCAGCAACAGCAACGGCAGACGACATTCTGGCCCATCAACCGGACGGCGTGTTCCTGTCCAACGGTCCGGGTGACCCGGCTGCGACCGGTGAATACTCGGTCGCGGCCATTCGCGGGGTCGTGGACAAGGGCGTTCCGACCTTCGGCATCTGCCTTGGCCACCAGATGCTGGCACTCGCGCTCGGTGGCAAGACCGTGAAGATGCATCAGGGCCACCATGGGGCCAACCACCCGGTTTTCGACCACACCACCGGCAAGGTGGAAATCACGTCGATGAACCATGGCTTTGCCGTCGATGCCGACAGTCTTCCGGACAATGTCGAGCAGACACATGTTTCCCTGTTCGACGGCTCCAACTGCGGCCTTGCGATGAAGGACAAGCCTGTCTTTTCCGTCCAGTACCACCCGGAAGCCTCTCCCGGCCCGCGGGACAGCCACTATCTCTTCAAGCGGTTCACCGGCCTGATGGAAGACGCAAGGCAGGGCTGAACCCTCCCCGGAGCACATCGATAGACCTTGATGAAACGCCGGTTCACCAGAGCTGGCGTTTTTCATAGCAGTGCGGTGAAACGGGCGCGGCACCTATGCGGCGCTGAAAGACGCGCCGCGTACCGTTGCAGATATCTTGCCGCACCCCGTGAGACAGGGCCGTGCGTGCACGCGGTGGCGCCGCCGGTCTTCCGTCGCGGCGGCTCTACCGGCTTCTGTCAGCCCGTCCGCGCGATCTGCCTCGGTGCTTTACGCTCGGGCTGGATATCGTCTTGTGCCCTCGTACGCACCCCTGTCCCCAACCGCGCCCGTGCACCCACCCGCGGCTTGCTCTCAGACGCGCCCTGAATTGACCTCTTTTCCAAATCGGTGTAGCAAGCCGTAATTGCGAACGAACGTTCGCTCAATATCTTCAAATGTCGGCCCGAGGCCCTTCCACCGGGCTTAGAGGGCAGACGCAACACAGAGGTCGTGGCGCCGGCACAGCATGCATTTCGCTGACTTGGGCGCTGTGCCGGTCAGATTTCGAACAAGTCATTTAAGGGACAATCAATGCAACTCGGTATAACGCAAAAATTCCTTCAGACGGTCCTGGCGCTGGCACTGCTTTCCACGTGCCCGCAGGCTATGGCCCAAACACTCAAACACTACGACCTGCTTCTCGACGAGAAAAAGATCGGAGGCGTCACGATGAAGACAGAAGACCTTGCCCAGGGAGGACACAAGATCACGCAGTTTCTCCGGATCAAGACCGGCGGCTTCTGGGGCAAGATCGATATCCGCGGCACGCTGGAAGAAAGCATTTCCGCTTCAGGGCAACTTCTGGAAGCCAGCAACGAGCTGAAAGAAAACAGGAAGGTCTTCTGGAGCAAGCTTCAGCTCTCGGGTGAGGAATACCTGTCCTTCCGCTCCCAGATGAAGGACAAGGGCGAGAAGGACATGGACGAATTGAAAGACCTGGCGACAGGCGTTGCGACCTTTCTCGTGCCGGAAGTCGGTGACGTCATCGAGATCGGCACCTTGCTCCTGTCCGACGACAAGAATACACCCCGGAACGACAGATTGACCGCCAGCAGTTTCGACACCAGCCTTGTCGGGCTGCCCTACTATTGGCAGCGCAATGCCTTTCGCCTGCCCGGCAACCTGCGTATTTTTGACACGCAGGACATGGTAATCCTCATGGCCAAGGTGGAGGATCTTGGAACAGAGTACCTGGTATTCGGCACGAAGCAGGTTCCCGCCAGACATTACAGGCTGAAGGTCAAGGGAACGGACCCGATCGACGTCTGGTTGTTCCGGTCGGCCGACGGCAGAGCGTATTTCGCAAAACTCACCGGGAAAGAAGACGGCAGTCTGTTTCAGGTCAGCTTGCAGGCCGGCCAGCAATAATCCCGGCAATCCACCGCAGAAACAAATCGGGAAATACAAACAAAAAGACCCGGCATGTCGCCATGCCGGGTCTTCTATCACTCAATCGCTTTGTATCAAGCAACAAGCTCGTCAAAAGCCGACAGGATCTGTTCGACTTCAGCGACCTGCTCATCAAGCATTTGCTTCTGCTCGATCAGGATATCCTGCTGAGCGCGGCAGATTTCCTGAAGCTCTTTATACTGGTCATTACGATTGCCATTGCCTTCCACCAGCTTGATCACCCGGCGGATCTCGGCAAGGGTCAGACCGATTTTCTTGGCCTGCAGGATGACCCGCATCCGCGAGACGTCCCGCGCACCGTAAAAACGGCGAGCGCCTTTGCGCACGGGATTGAGAAGACCTTTTTCCTCATAAAAACGGAGTGTCCGGAGTGTCACATCAAACCGCTCCGACATTTCGGAAATCGCAAGGGCGCGATCTTCCAAAACCACTTCCTGCCCCGGACCTGCAATATCCGGGACCACGACCATTTTGGTTGCTACATTGTTCATACTTTTAAGCCCGATCTTGTCTTTTTGTTCCAAGTCTGGCTGGGTCTTGCAGCACTCCCGACCTTCCGGTCCCACCTCCGGTCAATCGGGTCCCACTAGCACGGCAATAACAGCCTCTGTAGCTTGAAGCGCAATGCTCACCGCTCGAGAAGCTCCCAACAGCAAACTCATAGGAGACTAAGCAGTAGTCTAATACACCGGATCGATAGTTAAAATCTACGGAAAAATTGGAAATATTGCAGATTTTCCGCAGAAGTTTCAGATAAGGAAAAACAAAATCTCACCACCAAACCAAAAGAACACGCAACAGGGAATGTTTATTTCCAAAGATAATTACCCATAATGGCCATAAATATGAATTATCGATAATCTAAATCTAATAAATAAACTTTTTTGGAATTGGGTTATCCCCGGCAAATTTTCTTAACCTCACGGCAGCGCACACCGGAAAACTACTTAAATCTCTTTGTGTTAACCCTGACATTTATTACAGGATGCTAAAAACCCTTAGGGCATATGTAGAATATAATTACAAACCAAACAGTTTGGAATCTTTCCAAAAACTTCCCTACAGTCCGAAATTTCAAATCCGGATCGATGTGTTGCTCAAGCGTTGCTGTAATTCTGCATTGTCTTATTCATTTCTGCATTTTGAGCACCTCGGCGTGATCCAAAAGCGCACAAAAAGAGCACATTGTGCACTTCTTGATTGACAATTCGGCATCAAGGTTATTTCTGTCAGGGAATATGGGACGTGCGCTGCAACAAGCGATGCATGAAACCAAGGCATTCCGGAATAAGACAAAATGGCCGATTCGAAATCAAAAGACCCTGTGCCCGGCATGACCCCGCAGCAATTCCGCCACTGGCGGCGCGCACTCGGCTTGAAGCAGAAAGACGCCGCGGACCGGCTGGGTCTGAAGAAGCGCATGATCCAGTATTACGAAAAAGGCAATCGAGACGGCCGACCGGTCGAGATCCCCAAATCCATCCGTCTTGCCTGTTATGCCCTGTCCAACGGAATAGGCGACTTTGACGGTCAGACGACCATTCCGCTGCCGCTTGAAATCAAAGACTCCGAATAAAGTCGCATTTCCGCTCCGGAAAACGTCATCTTCCGGTCCAGGCGGGGTTTCCTAGCGCGCCGCTTTTCCCTATAAGACGCGCTCAGCCAACATTGTCATTCACCTCAAGTCCGAGTCAGACCGAATAGCGCACGCTCGTTATCCGGACTGGCCGCTGCGAGCTGCGAGCCGAGATGCCCAAACGCACAGATATCTCTTCAATCCTGATCATTGGTGCCGGCCCGATTGTTATCGGCCAGGCCTGCGAATTCGATTATTCCGGCACCCAGGCCTGCAAGGCGCTGCGCGAAGAAGGTTACCGTATCATCCTGGTGAACTCGAACCCGGCGACGATCATGACTGATCCGGACCTGGCCGATGCCACCTACATAGAGCCAATCACGCCGGAACTCGTCGCCAAGATCATCGAGAAGGAGCGCCCCGACGCGCTGCTGCCGACCATGGGCGGCCAGACTGCGCTCAACTGCGCGCTTGATCTTGAGGAAATGGGTGTCCTGGAACAATACGGCGTCGAGATGATCGGTGCCCGCGCCGACGTCATCGAGAAGGCTGAAGACCGGGAGAAGTTCCGGGCCGCCATGGACAAAATCGGGTTGGAAAACCCGCGCGCCGCGATCGCCTCCTCGCCGGCTATCAGGGACGACAACGGCAAGATCAGCGGCTATGACCGCAACGCAGGCTACCTGGAAGCCATGCGGGCCCTCGACGAGATTGGCCTGCCGGCCATCATTCGCCCGGCCTTCACGCTTGGCGGCACCGGCGGTGGCGTTGCCTATAACCGGGAAGAATACGAGACCATCGTGCGTTCCGGCATCGATGCCTCCCCGGTCGGACAGGTCCTGATCGACGAGAGCCTTCTCGGCTGGAAGGAGTATGAGATGGAAGTGGTCCGCGACAAGGCGGACAACTGCATCATTATCTGCTCCATCGAAAACGTCGATCCCATGGGCGTGCATACCGGTGATTCGATCACCGTCGCACCGGCACTGACCCTGACCGACAAGGAATACCAGATCATGCGCGACGCCTCGATTGCGGTGCTGCGCGAGATCGGCGTGGAAACCGGCGGTTCCAACGTGCAGTTCGCCGTCAATCCGGACAATGGCCGCCTGGTCGTCATCGAGATGAACCCGCGCGTGTCGCGCTCCTCCGCGCTTGCGTCCAAGGCCACCGGCTTCCCGATCGCCAAGATCGCCGCAAAGCTGGCTGTCGGCTATACGCTGGACGAGCTGGAAAACGATATCACCGGCGGCGCGACACCGGCCTCCTTCGAACCGACCATCGATTATGTGGTCACCAAGATCCCGCGCTTTGCCTTCGAAAAATTCCCGGGCTCAGAGCCCTATCTGACCACGGCGATGAAGTCGGTCGGCGAAGTCATGGCAATCGGCCGGACTTTCAATGAAAGCCTGCAAAAGGCCCTGCGCGGCCTTGAAACCGGCCTGAACGGTCTCGATGAGATAGATATTCCGGGACTGGATCAGGGCGACGACCGCAACGCCATGCGTGCGGCTGTTTCAACGGCAACCCCGACACGTCTTCTGAGCGTCGCCCAGGCCATGCGGCTGGGCATGAGCGTGGAAGACGTCTACCAGGCCAGCGGCATCAACACCTGGTTCCTGGAGCAGATGGCCGACATTCTGGCGATGGAAGCCAAGGTGCGCAACATCGGCCTGCCGCAGGATGCGGACAATCTGCGCAAGCTGAAATCGATGGGCTTTTCCGATGCGCGGCTGGCCAGCCTCGCCGGCCTCGACGAAAGCGACGTCAAGAAGCTGCGTCAGGATCTGGATGTGCATCCGGTCTACAAGCGCATCGACACCTGCGCCGCCGAATTCGCTTCGCCCACTGCCTATATGTATTCAACCTATGAAGCCCCCTTCATGGGCGCACCGGCTTGCGAGGCAGATCCGTCCGACAGGAAGAAGGTGGTGATTCTCGGCGGTGGTCCGAACCGGATCGGTCAGGGCATCGAGTTCGACTATTGCTGCTGTCACGCCGCCTTTGCGCTGGAGGACGCCGGCTATGAAACCATCATGGTCAACTGCAACCCGGAAACCGTCTCCACCGACTACGACACCTCCGACCGGCTCTATTTCGAACCGCTGACGGCTGAAGACGTTCTGGAAATCATCCGCAAGGAGCAGGAGAACGGCACCCTTCACGGCGTTATCGTCCAGTTCGGTGGCCAGACCCCGCTGAAACTGGCCCAGGCGCTGGTCAAGGCCGACGTGCCGATCCTCGGCACCTCGCCGGACATGATCGACCTTGCCGAAGACCGTGACCGGTTCCAGAAGCTCCTGATCAAGCTGGACCTGAAACAGCCGGAAAACGGCATTGCCTATTCCGTCGAACAGGGCCGCCTGATTGCCGGCCAGCTCGGACTGCCGCTTGTTGTGCGCCCGTCCTATGTTCTGGGCGGCCGTGCGATGCAGATTATCCGCGACGAGGAAGCCCTCAATTCCTACCTTCTCGGCACCCTGCCCGAGCTGGTACCGGCGGAAGTGCGCGCCAAATACCCGAACGACAAGACCGGCCAGATCAACACCGTGCTGGGCACCAATCCGCTGTTGTTCGACCGCTACCTGGACGGCGCCATCGAAGTGGACGTCGATGCGCTTTGCGACGGCAAGGACGTCTTTGTCTGCGGCATCATGGAGCACATCGAGGAAGCCGGTATCCACTCCGGCGACAGCGCCTGCTCACTGCCGCCCTTCTCGCTCGGCGAAGACATGCTGAATGAGCTGAAGCGGCAAACCAGGGCGCTGGCCCTGGCGCTGGAAGTCGGCGGCCTGATGAACGTTCAATACGCCATCAAGGACGGCGAGATCTTCGTTCTGGAAGTGAACCCGCGTGCCTCCCGGACCGTTCCGTTCGTCGCCAAGACCATCGGGGCTCCGGTTGCCAAGATCGCCAGCCGTGTCATGGCCGGCGAGAGCCTGGCCTCCTTCGGTCTTAGCGATCGCACATATGACCATATTGCGGTCAAGGAAGCCGTGTTCCCCTTCGCTCGTTTTCCAGGTGTCGACACCATCCTCGGTCCGGAAATGCGCTCCACCGGTGAGGTCATGGGCCTGGACACTGCCTTCGGCAAGGCATTCGCCAAATCGCAGATCGGCTGCGGCACGGGTGTCCCGGGCGAAGGCACGGTCTTCGTTTCCATGCGGGACCAGGACAAGGCAGGTGTGCTTGAGGCCGTGAAGAGCCTGGAAGAAGCCGGCTTCACCATTATCGCCACCGGCGGTACCCAGAAATTCCTGGAGGAAAAGGGCATCGCGGTCAGGAAGATCAACAAGGTGCTTGAAGGCCGACCGCATATCGTCGATGCTATCAAGAACGGAGAAGTTCAGCTTGTCTTCAATACAACCGAAGGCGCGCAGGCTATCTCCGACAGCCGGTCGATGCGCCGGGCGGCCCTCCTGAACAAGGTTCCGTATTACACGACCCTTGCAGGTTCGGTTGCAGCGGCCAAAGGCATTACCGCCCACAAAGCGGGGAGCCTTGAAGTAAGACCTTTACAATCCTACTTCGGCTAAGGCTAATATACTCATTGACCGGCCGGGAAAGCGCGCCTTTCCCGGCTTGGTTTGTTTTTGTTAAAGCGCGGTCCTTGAAGAAGAGCAAAATAAGGACCCAATAAGTTGAAGGTCTGAGACCCATGGAAAAAGTTCCGATGACCTCCGCCGGTTACAAAATGCTTCAGGTCGAACTGAAGGAACGTACCACGGTTGAGCGTCCGCGCATCGTTGATGCGATTGCTGAAGCGCGCGCGCATGGCGACCTGTCGGAAAACGCCGAATACCATGCGGCGAAGGAAGCCCAGAGCCTTAACGAAGGCCGTATTGCGGAACTGGAAGACAAACTCTCACGCGCCGAGGTCATCGACGTGACCAAACTGAGCGGCGACACCGTGAAATTCGGCGCAACCGTGTCCCTGATTGATGAAGACACGGAAGAAGAGAAGAAATACATGATCGTTGGAGATGTCGAATCCGACGTGAAGCACAACAAGGTCTCGATTTCTTCCCCGATTGCACGTGCTCTGATCGGCAAATCGGTGGGTGACAGCGTTGAAGTCGCCGCTCCGGGCGGTGCCCGCTCCTACGAGATCGTTGAAGTTCAGTTCGTCTGATCCCTTGTCTGCCCCGGTTTGTCCCGGGCAACGGATATTCCCCTTTGACGCGTGCCGGTCGCCCGCTAAGGTAGCAGTCGATACGTGTCGGAGGGTGATTGATGGTCTTTCACGCAATCGCGGTATGGCTGCTGGTCGCGTCGGTGCCCCTGTGGGCCTATCGCTGGTTTCTTTATGCCAAACTGGATGAGCGCGAACGCCAGATTTTCAAGCGTCTGGTGACGAAGCGTTATGAGGGTGCTTTTGCCTTCGGTGCGCGCATGTTCGGTTTTCTGGTGGCGCTGGCCGCTGCCGTGCTGTTCCTGGTCTATGGCCTGCGCTATCTCAAGCACGGTTCGCTTGAACTCGGCGTCTACAAGGAAACCGTTCGCACCCGTCTCTATTCCGGAATGGAGCCGGTCGACCAGGCCCTGAACACCTTCCATTACGAACAGCCGCTGCCGATCGCTATTTTGACCACGTGTTTCCTGCTCAGCGTGGTGTTCACGCTGGTCGCAACGGCCCTGCGCGATGTGGCCACAATCCTGCGGTTGCGCAAGAAACTGGAGCGCATCCAGTCCGGCCGCAGCGACACGCAAACGACCTGACAACGGGGCTCACGCCTGAAGACTGTCCGGCAACGAGGTGTTCAGCCTCAGTCGATCGGCACCACCGGTTCATCCTTGGTGCGCCGAATCGTCAGGGCGGTGCGCACGCTGTCGACATTGGGCGCGGCGGTCAGCTCACGGATGATAAAGTTCTGGAATGTCTGCAGGTCCGGCGAAACGCATTTCAGAAGAAAATCGACCTCCCCGGACAGCATGTAGCTTTCCCGCACAAGCGGCCAGTTCTGCACCGTCTGTTCAAAGGCGATCAGGTCGGCCTCCGTCTGGCTGTGCAGACCGACCATGGCGAAGGCCGTCACGTCATAACCGAGCTGCTTTTCGTCCAGCAGCGTGCGGTATCCGAGAATCAGGCCGGCTTCTTCAAGAGCCCGGACCCGGCGGAGACACGGAGGCGCGGAAATGCCGACGCGCCGCGCCAACTCGACATTGGTCATCCGTCCGTCTGCTTGCAATTCCTTCAGGATCTGCCAGTCAATGGCATCGAGCCGCGCTTTCACACCTGTCTCCTTAAAGCTTCCAACTGGACCCGGGTGTGGGCAATTGCCACCGAGCCGGCCCCTCGTCTTGCGGAATGGGAGAATCCCGCGTTAACGTGTGTTTCAGGTGCCGAGTTATGATTTTTTGCGCGTTTGTGCAAGACTATAACAAAAATGCGCACGATTTCGAAAGATTACGATAGGGGAACTGCTCCTTAAATGCCACAGTTTGAGGAGATCGCGCCGTCGACCGCATGGGTCCTGACCGACGGCAAAGCCGGTGATCTTGCACAATGCATCGGCGTTGTCGAAACGCTCGGAGTTCCCTACGAAACCCGAACCGTCGCACCAAAACCACCCTTTTCCTGGTGGCTTCCCTTCGGCCCGGTCGACCCGCGCGAATGGGAATCACGCCCACAAAGCCCAATCGCTCTCCCCTATCCGGATATCGTCGTTGCCTCCGGCAGGCGCGCAGCCGGGTATCTGCGCCGGATCAAGCGGCGTTCGGGAGGCAATACCTTTACCGTCTTTCTCAAGGACCCCCGCACCGGCCCGGAGGCCGCCGACCTGATCTGGGTGCCGGAACACGACAAATTGCGCGGCCGCAACGTGCTGGTGACCCCGACCTCTCCTCACAGGTTCTCCGCCACCAAACTTGCCGATCTGCGCGCCGAAGCACTCGTCGACATCGACCGGCTGAACCACCCGCGTGTGGCGGTCCTGATAGGCGGCGACAGCCGTCATCACACCTATCGTGAAGAGGACCAGAAGCGCCTGCTTGCAGGCCTGCGCGATCTGGCGCAGTCCCAAAATGCGTCGCTGATGATCACGGCGTCGCGCCGTACGCCCCCGGATCTTGCCTATGGACTTTCCAGCCTCGCAAGATCAGGCCCCCATCTCTACTGGTCTGGCCAGGGGCCAAATCCGCTCGGACACTATCTTGCAAAAGCGGATGCGATCATCGCCACGGCCGATTCCACCAACATGATCGGTGAAGCCACAGCCACCGGAAAACCGGTTCACGTGTTTCACCCTGCTGGTGGTCACGACAAGATCACCGGGTTTTTGGGGACTTTGGAACGGATCGGTGCAGTTCACCCCTTTCCAGGTCCGCTGAAAACCACTACCTACGAGCCGATAGATGCCACCCCGGTCATCGCGGACCGCATTCTCGCGGACTACGCAAGCTTTCGGCGGCAAGACTCACAGGAGCCCTGAAGACGGGCAACCGGACAAAAAGAGCCGGACCAAAGACAGGAAAAGGTGCGCCATGAGCACGGAACACAGCAAACTTCTGATCATCGGCTCCGGCCCGGCGGGTTATACGGCCGCCATTTACGCCGCGCGCGCCATGATCGAGCCGACCCTTGTGGCCGGCATCCAGCCGGGCGGTCAGCTCACCATCACGACCGATGTTGAAAACTATCCTGGTTTCGCCGACCCGGTCATGGGCCCCTGGCTGATGGAACAGATGCAGAAGCAGGCGGAAAATGTCGGCACCAAGATCGTCTATGACACGATCATCAAGGCAGACCTTTCCCAGCGTCCGTTCCGGCTGGAAGCTGACAGCGGCACCGTGTTCACGACAGACACGCTCGTGATCGCGACCGGCGCCCAGGCACGCTGGCTCGGCCTTCAGTCCGAAGAGGATTTCATGGGCGCCGGCGTCTCCGCCTGCGCGACCTGTGACGGCTTTTTCTACCGCAACAAGGAAGTGGTCGTGGTCGGAGGTGGCAACACCGCCGTTGAGGAAGCCCTCTACCTGGCCAATCTTGCGTCGAAGGTGACGCTGGTGCATCGCCGTGACAGCCTGCGCGCGGAAAAGATCCTGCAGGACCGCCTGTTCAACAACCCGAAGATCGAAACGATCTGGGACAGCCAGGTCGACGAGATTCTCGGCGGCGGCATTCCCAAGGCTGTCACCGGTGTGCGCCTCAAAAACACCAAGACCGGCGAGCTGTCGGAAATTTCCACAGATGGTGTTTTCATCGCCATTGGCCACGCGCCGTCCGTTGAATTGTTCAAGGACCAGCTCAAGCTGAAGCCGAACGGCTACATGGAAACCGCGCCGGATTCGACCAGAACGTCGATCCCGGGCGTCTTCGCCGCCGGCGACGTTACGGACGATATTTACCGCCAGGCGGTGACTGCCGCCGGCATGGGCTGCATGGCCGCGCTTGAAGCTGAGAAGTTTCTGGCCGAACATGAGGCCGCATCGACCAAACAGGCAGCCGAATAAGGCTGCCTGCAACGCCCTTCGGAGGGGTCGCATGGACTGGGACAAGCTACGTATCTTTCATGCGGCCGCTCAAGCCGGCAGTTTCACCCATGCCGGTGACACGCTGCATATGAGCCAGTCCGCTGTCAGCCGGCAGGTCAGCGCGTTGGAACATGATCTGGGCGTTCCCCTGTTTCACCGCCATGCGCGCGGCCTGCTGCTCACGGAACAGGGCGAATTGCTCTATCGCACAGCCAGCGACGTCCTGATGAAGCTGGAAGCTGTCCAGTCAAGCCTGACGGACAGCAAGGAAAAACCCTCCGGCATTCTCCGGGTGACCACAACGGTCGGCCTCGGGTCCACCTGGCTCACCTCGCGGATCAAGAACTTCATCGACCTTTATCCCGATGTCGATCTGCACCTGATCTTTGACGACGACGAGCTTGATCTCGGCATGCGCGAGGCGGATGTGGCCATCCGCCTGCGCCAGCCGACCCAGCCGGACCTGATCCAGCGCAAGCTGTTCACCGTGCATTTCCATGTCTATGCGTCGCCGGAATATCTGCAGCGCTTCGGCGCCCCCGTCTCGATCGATGATCTCGACAATCACCGCATCATCACATTCGGCGAACAGGCTCCGGCCTATCTCAGATCCATGAACTGGCTGGAAACAGCAGGACGTGTCGCGACAAGCCCGCGCCGTTCGGCCCTGAAGGCCAACAACATCGTGGCCATCAAACGCGCTGTCCGGAGCGGTGCCGGCATTGCCATGCTGCCCGACTACATCATCGACCAGTCTTCGAACCTGGTACCTGTGATGACCGAACAGGAAGACAAGGTGCCCTCCTTCGACACCTATTTTGTCTACCCATCGGAGCTGAAGAACACAGCCAGGGTAAAGGCTTTCCGCGAGTTCCTGCTGGCCAACGCCCAGAACTGGGTCTACTAGGGCGAAGTTCTTCCGCCCCACCCGGTCACGCGTCCGCCAAAAACCGGTCGCTGATTTCAGCCAGGATGCGGGGCAGCTCGTCAAAGGCGTAAGGGGCGTAAACACGCTCGAGCCGTTGATGGAACTCTCGCCCCCAGGGACCGATATTCACCATGGGACATCTGAGGCTTTTCGGGCCTGGCCGATCAATCAGCCAATCCGGTGGTGTGTTCCTGGCAACCAGCGCAGAAGAGCGGCCCTCCATGGAGCCAAAGAAGCTCATGTCGGAAATGCCTTCAAAACAGGGGCGCCAGATCAAGCGTCGGGACGGGTCATGCTGCCGCGTTGCCATGACGGCCGATATCGCGGTCTCAAGTGCGGCATCGTGCGCATGGTTTCGGTCGAGCCGAGTGGACGGATAGTGCAGACTGGCAAAACCGGTCACGATCACCGGTCCGGAGAGCCTTGCACGATCCACCAGCCAGATCACCAGCTCGCGGCTGACGGTCATCGGATTATCGACGCCTTCAAGCGCGGACTGTTTTGCCATCAAGGCATCCTGGAAGCGATCACCAAGCTGGCGGGCCGCTTCTGCCTTGAGATCCGCGTAGCTCAGAATGGGCATATCGGCAGGCTCCGGTCCGGCGGCGCTCCCCGACAGGTCGTAAAACCGGCGCGCATTGTCCCCCAGTCTGGCAACACCGGCCTGTGCGGCAGTCTTCACCTGGTCGACAAAGCTGGCAAAGAGGTCCTCCGGGTCCCGGGAATGGTAGAGCCAGTTGAAGGCAAGCCAGGTCCGTTCGGGGGTTGTCACCTCGTAAACGTCGCGCAGGTCCCTTGCTTCCAGACAGATCGGCGGCGGTGACACTGCATCGCCGCCCCGGTCGCTGAGGTCGGGATTGGCTTCAATCCGCCGCACGATCTCGGCTGCGATCATCTGGGCGCTGACGCCCTCATAGGGATAACTTGCATGCGAGCTCCTGCCGACCACCAGTGCAAAAGGCATCAGCTTGCCGATGGTGCCGGCAAAAACGGCGCGCCCCTCGCTTCCGTCGCCCTGGTCCGAGGTCACGTCCATGTTGATCGCCCCGGCAGGCTCCAGGCCCATGTCAGCCATCAGCTCCGGCAAGCTGTCGCGCAATGCGCGCATGCCCCGGCTGTCACGTTCTTCGTCCGGACTGCAGCAAAGCACCAGATTGCCTGTCCGCTCGCTCTGCTCCGCGAACTGCTCAAGCACGGCAATGCCGGCTGCAAGACCGCTTTTCATATCCAGCATGCCGCGCCCCGGCAGGAAATCGCCACTGGCCAGATCAGACTTCGCACGCTCCTCCTGCGGCGTCAGGTTTGCCCTGTCCAGATCCGCAAGCAGAGCCGTCCTGAGTTCATAAGGCTCCCGGCTGAGCTCCTTGAGATCGTGATAGTTTTCAACGGACACAGTGTCATAGTGCCCTGTCAGCAGCAGGGCCTTGCGGCCGGAGCCGCGAACCACTGCCACGACGTTGCGGGCCGGCGTGCCCTCCAGCCCTTCCACCAGACGGATGTCAGCCGGGTTGTCGCGGAAATACGGTATCTCGCTCAAAAGCGCTACAAGCTGCCGTGCAAAGGCGGCTTCGCCGGGCGTTCCCGTCTCGCTCGGAAGACGGACCAGCCGGCAGGCGAGCTCCTCGACACGGTCCGCCGGTTGCCAATCTCCATAGGTGTGAGTTGCATCCGCAGCCCCCGCTGTGTCCGGTGTCATTCCCGTTCCTTCCCTGTCTGGCCTCTTTGCCAAAACATCCTCCGGAAAAGGGTCAAAGAATACGCAAAAACCTGTCAAATTATCTAGTATTCTGCGTATTCTGTCAGTCCGTTCAACGAAACTGACAGCGAAGACAGATATGATGGATGATCTCGACCGCAGACTGATCGCGGAATTGCGCATCAACAGCAGGGCATCTCTGCCCAAGCTTGCCGAGATCCTGAAAGTCGCACGCGGCACGGTTCAGACCCGACTGGATCGCCTGATTGCCAATGGCACGATCAAGAGCTTCACCATCCGCCTGAGTGACGACATGCCCGAAAACCTGCTGCGCGCTGTCATGCTGATCGAGTTGAGCGGCAACAACCTGAAGAACACGGTCGCCACGATCAAACGCATTCCCGGCATTGCGAACCTCTCCAACACCAATGGCGTCTGGGACATCATCGCGGAAATCGAAGTGGCCAGTCTGCCGGCAATGAACAGTGTCATATCGGAAATCCGCATGATGAACGGCGTCGGAAAGTCCGAAACCTTCATGCTGCTGGGCCCGGCCTAGTCGCCAATCGCGGGGACGAACAAAAGGATCAGGTCAAAAAATATGCAAAAACCTGAGTGCAATTTTGCCAGGCAATCAAACCAGACCCGGGCTTACGCAAAGAAATCCTGACAGGAAACACCAAAAAAACACGGCGCCACCGATTAATTCAACAGGATTAACATATTGGAAAACAATTCTTTTTTGCATCCGCCAAAGCCTGAAAACACAGCCCTGCGCAAAATGCATAGCAGGTCTGCGCACCTGCCTCTTGTTTATGCGGCTTGTGCACTGCATATAAGCATCACTGTTGGTCACACGGACGTCACGTCCTCCTCCCAGTGATGTCCAGACCAGCTGTTCCCCTCTGGAAGGTGATTCCACTGGTTTCAGTGAATCAAAATAAACTGCCGGGTCCTTAAAGACCCGGCTCTTTTTTTGCCTATACTTTGCTGCAGTGCAACCCCCCCCCCTACATGAACAGAAGCTCACCCTTCATGTCCTTGTAGAGATGTGCCACCTGCTCCTCGTATCCATTATAGAGCAACGTGTCCCGGCGCTCATCCGTGCCCAGAATACGTTCCGAGGCCTGCGGCCAGCGGCGGTGTGGCACCGACGGGTTCACATTGGCCCAGAAACCATATTCCTTCGGCTGGATCTCTTCCCAGAAGCTGACCGGACGCTGGTCCGTGAAGGTGATCTTCACCACCGACTTGATGCATTTGAAGCCGTATTTCCAGGGCGTCACCAGACGCACCGGAGCGCCGAACTGTTTGGCGAGCGGCTTGCCATAGACACCGGTCGCCATGAAGGCCAGCTCGTTGGTGGCCTCTTCCAGGGTCAGGCCCTCCACATAGGGCCAGGGATACCAGGACTGTTTCTGACCGCTTGCGACCGACGGGTCGTGGAACGTCTCGAAACGCAGATACTTTGCACCCGTCTGAGGGCCCGCAAGCTTGACAAGGTCCGCCAGTGCAAAGCCCGACCAGGGCACGGCCATCGACCAGGCCTCGACACAGCGGTGCCGGTAGAGACGCTCTTCCAGTGGCATCTTTGCCAGCAGATCGTCGATGTCGACGGTCTGCGGATTGTCGATCATGCCATCCAGCGTCACCGTCCAGGGCCGGATCTTGAGGGCCTGGGCCGCCGGCCAGATCTGCTTGTGTGAGCCAAACTCATAAAAATTGTTGTATTTGGACGCGACGTCTTCGGCGGTGAGGTCCCGGTCCAGCGTGTAGGCCGCATTGCGCTTGACCGGATAAAGGCCAGCGCTTGGGTCTTCTTCGGCAAAGGCCGGCCGGAGGCCGAGGCCGCTGCCAAGAAGCGCACCGCCACCGACAAGACCGGCCAGAATCTGCCGCCGGTTCAGGAAGACGGATTCCGGCGTCGCCTCTCGCTCGTCAAGGTCCCAGCTGCGTTTCTTCAGGATGTTCATGCGTCGCACTCCATTTGCCCCGCAGGAAACCGGAATCGGTCTTCAATGGCAAATAACGCCCTGGTGACCTGCGGCAACGAAACGGTGAAGATGATCGGGGCCAATTCAATGAAGCGCTCAGCTCACGGCCTCATCCTGAGGACAGTCAGGTCTGTCTCGAAGGATCAGCGACATGGACCTGAACAAGTGACCCGATCCTTTGAGACAGCGCTGGTGCGCTTCCTCAGGATGAGTTGCTGCTGGAAGGACGGGCTGGCACAGCTGGATTGCCAGCACTTGCCAGCGAATGGAAAAGAGGAGGCATCAAGCCTCCCCAATTCTTTGCTCAAGCCGCCTGTTTGCCCGATCTTTGCAGAGCCTGATCGGCCGCCTTGCCGGAGAGTTCAGCCATGTGGTCGAATTCCGAGGTGTAGCTGGCCACACCTGCCGTCGCCGAGCGCAGCTCGATGATCAGGTCGCCGATTTCGGCTTCCGGCATCAAGGCCTGCACCTCGTCCCAGCCGGTCCAGCCGGGCCTGGCGTCAAAGCCCAGCAATTGCCCGCGCCGGGCCGAAACAATGGCGTTGACCTTGGCCGTCGCCTCATTCGGACAGGTCACCACCACTTTGTGGATGGGTTCCAGCAGCACCGGCTTGCACTCCGGCAGCCCCTCGCGGATCGCCAGGATCCCGGCCATCTTGAACGCCTGATCGGAGCTGTCCACCGAATGGTAGGAACCATCCGTCAGGCAAACGGCGACATCGACCACCGGAAAGCCGAGCGGCCCCTGCCCAAGCGCTTCCAGAACCCCGTCCCGGACGGAGGGAATATACTGTTTCGGCACAACACCTCCGGTGATCGTATCGGTAAACTGGATCCCCTCGCCGCGCGGCAGTGGCCTGATCTCCAGAACGGCATCGCCGAACTGGCCATGGCCACCAGACTGTTTCTTGTGCCGGCCGCGGATCTTGGTGCCCGACCTGATGGTCTCCGAATAGGGCACGTGCGGCGTATGGGCCGTGATGTCGAGGCCGTATTTCCCGGCCAACCGTTCCTGCGCCACTCTGAGATGCATTTCGCCCTGCCCCGCCAGCAGGGTTTCGGCCGTGGTCTGGTTCTGGGTCACCGTTAGAGAGCGGTCTTCCTCGACCAGCTTGGCCAGCGCCGTGGAAAGCCGGACTTCGTCCTTGCGCTGCGAAGCCGCGATGGCGGTTGCCAGCACGGGACTGCGCGGTTCGGGCGTTTCCAGGCTGGAAATCCTCCCGGCC
The DNA here is from genome assembly GCF_965233565.1 of Roseibium sp. Taxonomy (GTDB): domain Bacteria; phylum Pseudomonadota; class Alphaproteobacteria; order Rhizobiales; family Stappiaceae; genus Roseibium. The sequence goes on from NZ_OZ247494.1 coordinate 1,572,059, forward strand.
TCGAAACACAGGAGATCCCCGGTCTGCACCTCATCAAGCCGGCCGAGACCGACCAGATCGCCCTTGCCTGCGGTGGCGATCTTGTTCGCCTGTTGACCGAAGATCGAAAACAGGCCCGAGACCTTGATCTCCTGGTCACCATTTAAGAACAGGCTGTCGCCATCCGACACCACACCGTCCAGGATCCTTGCAACCGACAGCTTGCCGCCATGCTGGGTATGCAGTGTCTTGACCACCTGAAGCGCCGACCGGTTTTGCGTGTCGAGAACCCGCCGCGACAGGCGGTCGACACCTGGTGCTTCGTGGCGAAGCGCCTTCAACAGGCGCCCGACACCATTGCCGTGTTCCGCCGAGCCGAAAAACACCGGACAGATCAGCCCGTCCTGCATTTCATTGACCAGATCCGCAAAGACCTGATCCCGGTCCGGCGCGATATCCTCAAGCAGCGCCTCCATCAGATCGTCGTCGTGATCGGCAAGCAATTCCAGCATGGTGAAGCGGGCTTCGTGCTCGCGCGCCAGGTCCTCGTCGGACATGTCGATCTGCGTGCTGGCTTCCTTCTCGTGATAGACATGCGCCCGCTCCAGCGCGAGGTCGATAAAGCCGGTTGCGTGACCGTCTTCCCAGATCGGGATCTGCCTCAATACCAGTGGCACGGCCGAGGCCGGTTGCAGCAGGTTGAGCACATCCCGCACACGGCGCGTGCTCTTGTCGATCTTGTTCAAAAACAAAACCCGCGGAATGGCGCGGGCTTCAAGAGCTTTCAGGATCAGCTGCAAGGCGGGAACCTTGCGTTCGTCATCCTCCGCGACGACCACCGCCAGATCCGCCCCGCTCAAGGCGCCGTCCATCTCGCTCAAAAACTCAACGGATCCGGGACAATCGGCAAAGACAAACCTGTCGCCCATAAAGTCCACATCCGCGATATTCACTTCCACGCTCATGCCATGGGCACGCGCTTCCGGAGCGCCATCGCCCACCGTGTTGCCGTCGGCAACGGTGCCCTGCCGGGCCACCTTTTCGGTCCGTGCAAGCAGCGCTTCCATCAGACTGGTCTTGCCGCTGCCGAACGGCCCGACAAGGGCGATGCAGCGCGGCGTACCGCCGGCAGAAGTTCCCTTTCCATGTGTCGTGATTGCCATATTGAGCCTCCCGTTTGCTCGAGGTCATCCTCGCAACAACGCGGCTCGGCCGGCAGGAAGAACGAGGCGAGTCCGAAGTCCCTCCCCCACTCAACTCGTTCCAACGACGCGGGCCCGCCGCGTCACGCCCGGATGGGATCGAAGGCCATGCCCGGCTCCGGAGGAACCGGACCCCGTCTTGGCAGTCCTTCGACCAGGGGCGGTTTTCCATGGTCGCGCCGATAGCGGCTCAAACGCAAGGGAATCTTACGCGGCAGCGCAGCATTTCGGGCAAAGCGCATGTCTCTTTCATCGGGGTCCGGCCCGGATTTCCGTGTATGATGACAGGGCACCAGACGGCAAAGATGTGTCGCGGCGATTTGGCCGACCTTCTGTTTCTGGATAATTCACCCGCTCACGCTATGATGGTGAGGACAAGCACCAACAGGCAACAACAGGCCGAAGAGGCGCGTCATGACACTTCGCATCATTCTTTCCAGTGCCTTGCTGTCGGCCTTTCTGGCTGGTCCGACCCTTGCCCAGACAAACACGCTGCGCGGCCTGAGCGACGCAACGCCCAACCGGCTTCCATCTGCCGGTCAGCAACTCAATCAGAACCTCAACCGCCAGCAATCGGACTTCTCCACCAGGCAACGGATCGAAGGCGCCAACGATCTGAACCGGACAAATCAGATCAATCGGCTGAACACGCAATCCGGTACAAGCGGCTCGAACTGCCCCAGCGCCAATGCGGCCTGCAACCAGGGGCGCTAGGATCAGTCCTGTCTTCTTGAAACGGTGTCTGGAGCACGTCCCGGTGAGATTGGCTCAGTCTGTTTGAAGTCTGGCGAGACGATCTGCGCGGAAGGGCGTGAAGTCAATAGCGGGGCTATGGGCAAGCGGCCCGACAAAGCAGATGTCCGCCAGACACAAACCCCGGAGGGCCGGGCCGGTTTGGCCCAATACCTGCGGAAGTTTCTTCGACCGTGCGGCTAGTTGATCGGCTCGAGAGTGAGCTTGCTGACGCCCAGTGTCAGGTTGGTGCCGGTCTGGCTTTCCAGGCTGAACGGGTTCAGCGCAATCGACCGGTCAAAGCCACCAAGCAGTGCATTCGCCTTGATGCCCGCGCCAACGCTGGCGCCAGCGGTCAGCCCGCCATAGGTCCCGGCAAGCAGCCCCGGCTTTCTGTCCGCGGACGGCGCCAGAACCCCCCAGACCAGCGTTGCTTCCTTGGTCTTGCCGATATCAAGACCATAGTCGCGCACCTTGCCGCGGTAATATTCGATTGCACCGCCATCGACCGGCTTGAAACTGCAGCCGAGCGTCGCGGAAGAGCCGACAATGAAGGAATGTTCGCCTTCAACCAGGCAGTTCAACGTACCGATCTCCACCTTCGGACTGTTTTCCGAGGCCAGCGCCGGTGTGGCCGCGGCAACCAAGGCGGTGGCAAGAACGGTTTTCAGAAATCGCATTGAAAAATCTCCTGGTGAGCTTTTGAACAGCCGGGGCAAAGCCACCGGCCGAAGTCATATGGGTGGCCATAACGTCAAAATCGGGGCAGCCCCCAAAAGGGTCACGCCGCCATGTCCGCGGTGTCAAAGCTCCCGCCCGACGCGCCCAGGACAATACCGATACGCGTGTGATTGGCCCTGTCCGCCCATGTCGCCAGCACAAACCGCCGACCGAGGATCAGGACGCTCAACGTTGCAATAACCGCAAGGAAGCTTTGCGCCGGAACGAGCAAGGCCCAGCACGCCCCGGCGGAGGAGAGGATGAGCATGCCTGCTGAAGCGGTTCGACAGAGCATCGGCGAGAGATCTGCGGCAAGGAAACCGCGCCTGGAAAAGAGGGACAAGAACAGTCCGGTCACCGTGACGGTAAGAAGAACAGCCCCATGTGCATGGGCGGCGAACAGCCGGCCCGTTTCGACAAGACCGGCTTGAAACAGACCCCAGATCACCGGCGTTGCCAACAGGAGGTGGAAATTGACGCCGAGCAGAACCGGGTTCATGTGCACCCGAAGATAACGCAATCCGGCAAGCGCAATGAGAGCAAGCCCCGCCCCTGCCCAGCCCGCAAGTTCCAGGTCGCCGCTCTGGCGCCATAACAAGATAAAGACGATGGAGGGAAGTCCTTCCAGCACATCTGCCAGCAACTGCTTTTGCTTCGAGCCTGTCAAAACGGTCTCCTCCTGATCCGACGCCCGTAACCCTGCCCTGCAATAGCTGTCTTTGCAACCGGACCTCCAGTTCTTCTGCTGAACAGCCCCTCCGGGAAAGTTCGGCAAAAATTTTTTTGAAAAAATGTCCATTCGCCTCAAGGCCGTTCGTCACCCCGGTGAACGCACGCTCGCGTTCGCCAACCGGAGTTAAGACCATGACACTCGAAATCCTCTTGATCGGCGCCGCCGGCCTGATCGCATTAAGCCTGGCTGCAACCTTTCTGTTGCCCCGCCACGTTCACGTCGAAAGAACCGCAACGCTTTCCGCGTCCCCGGGAGACATTCTGTCGCTTGCCCGGTCCAACCGCGGATTTCAGAAATTCAATCCCTATCTGACGGCAGATCCGAACCTGAAAATCGACCATTTCGGCCCGGAAGACGGTGTCGGCTCCGGCTTTCATTTCAACGGCAAGGACGGCAAGGGAAGCCAGACGGTGTCATCGGTCACCCGGGATACCGTCGCCTACCGGATCGACCTCGGTGCGATGGGACAGCCTGCGCAGAGCATTTCCGCAAAAGAAGGTCGGGACGGGACCCGGGTCACCTGGTGCATGGACATGGATCTCGGCCGAAACCCCGTCGCCAGGGTGTTCGGGCTTTTTCTGGAAAACATGGTAGGTAAGACCTTTGAACAGGGTCTTGAAAACCTCGCCTCCGCAACCTGAATAAAATCGAGATTTTACAATGCGCTACACTTTTCTCTTGTACACCGACCCTGCAGATTTGGCCCACATGACGGCAGAGGACTGGGCTGCTGAAAAGGAAGTCTATGGAGACTATATCAACGCCCTTCAGGAAGCCGGTGTGTTCGTCGACACCGACTGGCTGCAGCCCGTCACCACGGCAACGACCCTGTCCCTGAAGGGTGGCACGCGGCAGGTGCAGGACGGCCCCTTCGCCGACACCAAGGAAACGCTCGGCGGCTATTTCGTGGTTGAGGTTCCCGATCTGGATGCTGCCATGGCCTGGGCCGAAAAATGCCCCGCTGCAAAATCAGGCAAAGTGGAAATCCGGCCATCGGCAATGGGCAGCCTGTGAACCAGGAATTCCGTGCCGCCGAACTGGCGGCACGGCAATCATACGGCAAGCTGCTTGCTATCCTCGCCGCAAGGTCCCGCGACATCGCGCTTGCCGAGGACGCTCTGGCCGATGCCTTCCGCAAGGCGCTTGAAACCTGGCCGGTCTCCGGTGTTCCATCTTCGCCGGATGCCTGGTTGCTCACGGTTGCGCGCAACGGTCTGACAGATGTTCAGCGGCGCAGTGCCCGCTTCCCCGTGGAAGACGATATTGCCCCACAGCAACAGGAAACGCCTCATCAGCCGGAGACCCTGCCGGACGAACGTCTCGGATTGTTGCTTGTCTGCGCACACCCGGCCATTGACCGCGACCTCCACACACCGCTGATGCTGCAGACCGTGTTGGGGATCCATGCACACCAGATCGCCAGACTTTTCCTTGTGTCTCCCGCCGCTTTGAGCAAACGCCTGGTGAGGGCCAAGACCAAGATCCGCGACGCTGGCATTTCCTTTGAAATTCCGGATGCAGGCGCGTTGGCGGATCGGTGTGGAACCGTCTTTGAAGCGATCTATGCGCTGCATGCCCTGGACTGGCTCGACCCGGCCGACGGGATGGGCGAAGAAGCCCTTTATCTGGCAGATCTGATGTCACGGCTGCTGCCAGGGTCGGCGGAAGCGTTTGGCCTGTCGTCGCTGATCGCTTTCAGCCATGCAAGGCGCATGGCGCGGATTGAGGACGGCGTGCTCGTGCCAACGCTTGAGCAGGACACGGGCCTTTGGGACGACACGCTGATCGCCTATGGCCAAAGACAGTTGAGGACGGCCGGGACCTTCAAACGTCCGGGCAGGTTCCAGCTGGAAGCCGCCGTCGAAGCGGTGCACATTGCCAGAAAAGCCTCCGGAAGACAGGATTGGCCCGCCCTCAACAAGCTGTATCTGGCCCTCCTCAAGATCGCCCCAAGCGCCGGAGCACTGGTGGCACAGACGGTAGTGACCTCCGTGCTGCACGGGGAAACCGAGGGCCTCAGGCAGCTCGACATGCTGGAAGAAAAAATCGGATCTGGATTCCAGCCGCTTTGGGCCGCGAGAGCCGACATGCAATCAAAGGCCGGCAGGCCCATTGAGGCTGCGGAGAGTTATCGAAAGGCCATTTCGCTGGCAACCGATGCGCCGGCGATCCGGTTTTTGCGGGCAAGGCTGGAGCAGCTGCCCCCGAAATGAAAGAAGGCGGCCAAGGCCGCCTTCCTGAGTGTCTCGCAGAGAAACACCTTATTTCAGATTGCCGCAGAAGCGCTGAATGCGGGTGCAGGCTTCTTCCAGGGCCTCGGTCGAGGTCGCATAGGAAATGCGGAAATTCGGACCAAGTCCGAAGGCCGAGCCGTGGACGACGGCAACGCCTTCAGCCTCAAGCAGCTCGGAGACGAAGTCCTCGTCGCTTTCGATGACCTTGCCGGAGGGCGCCGTCTTGCCGATGGTGCCGGCACAGGACGGGAACACGTAGAACGCCCCTTCCGGAACAGGACAGGAAATGCCGTTGGCCTGGTTGAGCATGGACACCACGAGATCGCGGCGGCCCTTGAAGATTTCGTTGTTCTTCGGAATGAAATCCTGGGTACCGTTCAGCGCCTCAACCGCCGCCCACTGGGCGATGGAACACGGGTTGGAGGTCGACTGGGACTGAACCTTGGCCATGGCCTTGATGAGATCGGCCGGGCCACCGGCATAACCGATCCGCCAGCCGGTCATGGCATAGGCCTTGGACACGCCATTGACGGTCAGCGTGCGCTCATAGAGCTCGGGCGCAACCTGGGCCGGCGTGGTGAACTGGAAGTCGTCATAGACGAGATGCTCATACATGTCGTCGGTCATGATCCAGACCTGCGGGTGCTTCTTGAGCACTTCGCACAGCGCCTTCAGTTCCGCTTCCGTATAGGCGGCGCCGGACGGGTTGGACGGTGAGTTGAAGATCAGCCATTTGGTGCGCGAGGTGATCGCGGCATCCAGCGCTTCGGGAGTGATCTTGAAGGTCGACTTGTCGGCTTCCACGATCACCGGCTCGCCGCCTGCAAGCAGCACCATGTCCGGATAACTGACCCAGTAGGGCGTCGGAATGATGACTTCGTCGCCCGGGTTCAACGTAGCGATCAGGGCGTTGTAAAGCACCTGCTTGCCGCCGGTGCCGACGGTGATCTGGTTGGTCGCGTAGGTGAGACCGTTTTCCCGCTTGAATTTCTCGACGATGGCCGCCTTCAGCTCCGGAATGCCATCCACGGCGGTGTATTTGGTCTTACCGCCATTGATCGCTGCAATGGCAGCTGCCTTGATGTTTTCCGGGGTGTCGAAATCCGGCTCGCCAGCACCGAGACCGATCACATCGCGGCCTGCGGCTTTCAGCTCGCGTGCCTTGTTGGTGACGGCGATGGTCGCAGAAGGTTGTACACGCGCCAATGCGTCAGCAAGAAAGCCCATAATGTCCTCCAGGGGGAAACGGGAATAACAGCGCGCGGACCGTAAAACTGTGCGCTGCGGAAGACAAGGGCCTCATGACTGCAAGTATGACAAAATTGCAAAGAATTGCCGACCAGACGGGAAGAGCTTAGCGATACACCAACAGTCAGCGCGCATTTACATCCGCGTTTCGAGGATCAGTTTCGGATCTTTTGTATCCTCATCGACCAGGCTGCACTTGAAGCGCTTCTTCTTGGTCTGGCCATTGAGGATCGTCACCGGCACCGACACGGGCACGTCGGAATCCTGTTTGGCCGCCCCGAGCAGCTCCGTATAGTTGCTCGCATGTAGCAGCGTCTCAGTGATCGGCTTGCTTTCGATGACTTCGTGCGTCAGGTGATAGGTCTTCATGGCCGCATTGTTGGCTGCGATAATCATGCGCGACTTGGCGTTGACCACGAGCATCGGTGCGCTGCAGATCTCAAACACCTTGGCGAAGTCGACATCACCGCCCATATGGCCGGCGGAAAACAAAACCCCGCCAACCGTACCGCCAATGCGGAAATACATGGCTTCATATTTCAGGTCGGTACTGTCGCCACTGGCCAGCAGGAACTTGCCGCGGCCTGTTGCGCTTGCCCTGCGCGTCAGCGACGCAAGCGCGAGAGAGACAATGGTCCGGCCGACCCGTCCCTGAATATGAGCAACATTTCGCCCCAGGATCAGGCGGGCATCTTCAATCTGAAAGGTTTTCAGAAATCCGTCACTGGCGAAGCGGACATATCCGAAATTGTCGACCAGCAGCACGATCCGGGTGGAGGACGCCACGAAATGCTGCAGGATCGGCGCCAACCCAAGAGCGACCCGCCCCGGATTGTCGTCATGTTCGCCGATAGAGGGAAAACAGATCGCCAGAATGCGCCCATCGGGAAGTTCATAGCGATTGGCGACGATTGGAACACCGGGAATGCGGTGATCCGGCCCGCCGCCGACATCGAACGGCCCCGCCTGGCCGTCTCTGATCGCGCCCTGCACGAGATGCAGGATTGTTTTCCGGTCTTCAGGCGACAGGTGCCGCAACGCTTCATTGGACGGCGCTTCCTGCAGATCCTTGACTTCGCTGTTGAAATTCTGCGAACCGACCTCGTGCCAGAGAATGGTTTTTTTGCTGATATCGGCGATGAAGAATTGCAACCCAGCCAATGACAGGGCGGGCATTTCCCCGGCAGGCTTTGGTGCGGGTGCCGGCGCCGTCGCGGCATCGTTCGGCTTTGCCGCCGTGGCGCGTTGCGCTGCATTAACTGTCATTCTAGGCCTGGTCTTTTTGCAAAAGCTCTCCCGAAACCACACTATCCCGCTCAATTCCAAACAAACACTAAAATCAGGCCTTAAAAACGTAGGCCATCGTAAATTTTGGCGAACATATTCATGTAAATTTCAAAATATGTTTAAAACTGTACTCTAGATTTAACATTTCGTTTACTTAAATTTTTGCATTCAAATGGAAGAAACCACCCAAAGAAAACTCGAAATCGGACGCATGCCACACGCCTAGCTTAGAGAATGGACCGGAACACGGAAGCAACTTGTTCCGTCGTCGGCTTCGGCCCTTGACCAGTGGCATACATCAGCGAGATGCCGTCAATCAATCCGGCGCAGGTCTCGATCGGCACATCCTTACGGCCGTCCGCAATTAGCCTGAGAAAAAATGCGATCGGACGGCGCGCTGCAGCACTCAACTGCTCGCCGACCTCGGCAAGTTCGGAACGCCGGGCAGCCGCTATCGTCAGTTCCATCCGTGCCAGAAACAAATGGCGGGAGGCGTCCGTATAACTTACAAGTTCGTCTGCCACAAAGGCGATAGCCTCCTCGAGCCCCTCCTTGGCCGCCTTTTCAGCGAACCTAACCTGCAAATCATCGCAGTCTTTTTCAAGAAGGCTTGCGAGATGTTCAGCCGCCGCAGTCAAAAGCTCGGCTTTTTTGGGAAAATAATAGGATGTGGACCCCTGCGGCAAAGCAGCTGCCTCGTCGACAGCGCGATGGGTTACGCCCTCCAGCCCCTTGTCCGCCAACAGACCGATGACCCCATTCAGGATGCCTTCGCGGCGTTCGGTTTTCTTGTTTGACATTTTTCCTCTACAGATGTAGTAATTTTCCATTCAAATGAGTAGCCACACTCTACCTAGGTAGTATTTCTTATGACACAATCCATTCAGCGAATGAACCCGCCATCGCTTCCCGACGCAAGTACGATTGGCTATTCCCAGATCTCGGTCGTTGAGAGCGGCCGCCTTGCCTATGTGTCTGGACAAGTCGCCTTGCGCCCCGACGGAACGCCTCCCCCCGCAGATCTGGGCGGACAGGCGAGAATTGTCGCAGCAAATGCCAAAGCCGCGCTTGAGGCATTGGGCGCAACCCCGGAAGATATCGCCATAGCCCGCTGTTTTGTCACCGACCTTACACCGGAAAGGCTCGAAGAGGGTTTCACCCCGATCCTAGATCTGTTTGCCGGCGCGCAGCCGTGTGTGACCGGTGTTGGCGTCGCCGCCCTGGCTGCCCCGGACCTCCAGATCGAGCTGGAATTGACCGTGAGATTGCCAAACTAAACCCGCGCGGCTGAGCTAAGCCTCAGGGCATTTGACCCGATAGGATCACCACACGGTGAGACTTGCGGAGCAAAATAAGGGAGAGTGGGCAACCTTCTCTCCCACATTCATTGCCGAGTTTTGCGAAAAGGCTCCTTCCTCAGAAACAAATCTCACAACCCTTTGTGGCACACCGCTCCCCCACCTGCCAGCTGGTGGCAAATGCCGCAAAATGGTCATGAAATCACTCAGGGCCCGTCAGATTCGAGTCGGTCTGCCAGCACAATTGCGAGCCACATTGAAGCTACCCTAGCTGATGGAGGCCAATATGGTTGACACCGTGATTGAGACTGAAACCCGGACAACAATGTCAAACGCGTTTCCGCCCGTGGTGTTGTTCGTTCTGGCCGCCGGTGTGCTGATGCTGATGTCAACATGGGAGCCCCGGCTGGCTTTGCCTTTGGTGGCGTTTTTCGCCATGGCCGTCGCAACCCGGCTGCTTGGCAAGCGCCTTTACCGCGACCTCACCGGCACCCCTTCCAGCGACTAACAAACCAAGTCGTCAACGCCGACCATCGCCCCGAAGCCTGCATTTCAGAAAATAGTCATGTCCAACGCTGATACGTCAAACCGCCGCAAGAGCGGATCTCAACAGACCGAAATGAACGCCGCCCGGCCCTTGCTGCAAGCCATTTTTCTGGGTGTCGTGCTGGCGGCAGCCCTTGTTGCCGCGGCAGTCATGGCAAATCCGGACGAGATGGGTGCACCGCCACTGCCCGTTCACCAGCAAAACTCGTACAGCCAGTACTAAAGCCGGAGACAGTACAAGCCTGCGGAAGACGCCAATCGGCTCCGCAGGCCTGCCCGATGCTGAGCGTCTTGAACCTAGGACGCGACAAGTTCTTCAAAGGCGGTCTTCAGCTGGTAAGACCCACGTTGCCCTTGCAAGATGTCCTGAAGCGCGCCCTCCTTGTCGAACAAGAGCAGCGTGACATGCTGCACTCCGTAACGGGTCGCGAAACTTCGCCCCTTTTCGGTTCTGATATTGGCAACCACGTAATCGATCTCTTCACCTTCAAGCATGTCCAGGGCCTTGCGGGTCTCCTTCTGGAGCGCCAGGCACAAGGAACATTGCGGATCATGGATCTGCACGATAGTTGCGCGCCCGTTCCCGACACGGTCCAGATCATGTTCGTGCATGGTATTCATCACGTTCTGAGCGAAGACGTAGCCGGTGCCACCGAGCAGGGCCGTGCCGATCGCCACGTTGCGCAACAGGCGCAGGACACCCCGCCGATCCGGTCCCGTTTTTTCGGCCTGAGCGGAGGTCTGAGCGGCACGTTTTGCCTTTCGGTTGCTGTTTTTCCGTTGCTTTTTCATGTCTCACCTGTTTCCAACAGTTGGATATTCCGTGTCAGCTCACGACAATCTCGGCACCCGGCCGGACCCTGTCGAAAAGATCGATCACGTCCTGGTTCACCAGCCTGACGCAGCCTGAAGAAACGGCCCGACCGATCGACGCCGTCTCGGCGGTGCCATGCAGCCGGTAGAGCGTGTCGACCTTGCCCTGGAAGATGTAGAGAGCCCGCGCGCCCAGCGGATTGTCGAGGCCCGGAGCCATGCCACCATTGCGGGCGCTGTATTTTTCAAGATGCGGTTCGCGCGCAATCATCTCGTCTGGAGGTGTCCAGGTCGGCCAGGGCCGTTTCCATGCGATCCTGGCCCTGCCGGACCATTCGAAGCCCTGCCGCCCCAGCCCGACGCCATAGCGCATGGCCGTACCGCTGGGCTCAACGAGATAGAGATAGAAGTTTCTGGTATCGACGATGACCGTTCCAGGGGCTTCCCCGGTCAGATAGGATATACGCTGGCGCCGAAACGCGGGTTTCAGCTCCGCGGGATCGACTGCCGGCACTGGGAAAGGTTCCGACGGGCGTGGCCCATAGGCCAGTTGAAAGGCAGGGTCTGCCAGAGGGAGAACCGGCTCGGGCAAAGGAACCTGCCGGGTGGTGCAGCCAGCCAGCGTCAGTCCGGCCATGCTCAAACTACCCGCAAGCATCTTGCGGCGTGTCATTACGGTTTTCATCGGGTCTTGTCCGGGCGCCTCTTAAAGAACCACAACCCGGGTTCCAACCGGCACCCGTTCATAGAGATCGATCACATGGTCATTGATCATCCGGATGCAGCCGTTTGAGACGGACCGGCCAATTGAGGACGGCTGGGTGGTCCCATGGATCCGGTAGTAGGTGTCGCGGCCGTTGCGATAAAGATAGAGCGCTCTGGCACCAAGCGGGTTGTTGACCCCTCCCGGAACGCCATTCGCATAGCGGGCGTATTTCTGCGGTTCGCGGCGGATCATGTTCTTCGTCGGTGTCCAGCTCGGCCATTCCGCCTTGCGCTGGACTATGGCGCTGCCCTGGAAAGCCAGTCCGGCTTTTCCGACACCAACGCCATAGCGCCGCGCCCGTCCCCATCGTTCCATGAGGTAGAGAAAATGGTTGCGCGGATCGACCACGATCGTGCCTGGCGCATAGGTCATTGAATAAAAGACACTTTGCGGCACATAGGCAGGATCGAGCTTGAACGTCTTCTTGAACTTTTCGGTGTGATGGGCCTGAGCGACACCAACCGGTGCTGCGAGCAGCATTGCGCCGCCAAGCAGCAAATCTCTTCGCTTCAACATGGAAGATCTCCTGATTTATCTGGACTGTTGGCCGATGGTGTCGGCCGGATGACAGGGACAGACGATCAGGAATTGGGGGGACGTGGCTCCAGGCGGGTCGCGACGGAGCTCCGCCGGATGGGTCTTATCGTATCAGGCGTTTCGGCTGCATTGAACGCCTCCAGAAACGCGGTGCCGATAACGGCCTTGCAGTCAGAGGATTTGCAGTAGCTCGGTGCTGTGTCCGCAGTACCGGGTTCCTCCGCCGGTTGACCTGCCTCCACGCCGTCAAGGCCCTGGAGACCAGTTCCCTGAAGATGGACCACGCCAGTTTCCGCTTCCGGAAACTCGACATTGCCGCGCGCAAGGCTTTGCTGGAGACCGGCAAGCAGCAATCCGACAATGATGAGAATCCGAAACATGGCGGCAGGTTAGCGGTGATTTCCGGCAATACCCAGACACCGTCTTTCACACTCGCGTGAGCAGGTGCAGACTGTCTTTGGCGCTCCGGCATCTTCATGGAAAGAACCCGGCGCCGAGAGGCGCTGCAAGCAGCCGGAACATGCCACACAAAAGCAGAGGCCCGGCTCCACGTGCTTGCGTGAAAGCCGAGCCTCAAGTGCCCGGTCCGCCCCCGGTAAACTGTCCCAACACGTCACCATTCCCACTCGGAAGTCACACTGCGTGTGAGCAACGGAGCTCAATGTTGATCCCCGTCAAAGACAGGACTGTGTTTATCACTCAAGTAAAGCAATGAGGACGTCTGCCCGCAAGACCGACCCGGTCCTCCAGGGCACATGCGCCATCGATTAACTTAAACCCCGTTCACTGCGGCGGTTTCCGGGGGATAACCCTGGGGAAAGCCTCTCGGGGACCTGGAAGGGAATTCGCGCCATGACCATTGCCAACAGCCCAAAGTGGATCGATAAAGAAAACTCAGGCTCGTCGGAGGCAGCAATGGACATCAACCTCACACTCTCCGCAGACACGATCCGAATGTTTGCGCAAAAGGCCCGCGCGGCCGCCTCATCCCTTGAAGACAGTTTCGAAGACGGTCACGAAGGTGACGTTGAATTTGACGCGGAAACTCTCGAGGAAAGCCACAATCACGACGGCCTCGCGGAAGAGGAAAACGACGACCTTTCCGACGAGGAGCTGCGCGAGTTGATCGAGGACCTCAATGTGGACGAGGCCGCCGAACTTGTCGCCATCACCTGGATCGGCCGAGGCGATTTCGACGCCGAGGATTTCGACCAGGTTGTTGATGAAGCGCGTGAACGGGCCGTGGGTTCGACGGCCAAGTATCTCCTGGGCATGCCCTTGCTGGCGGACTATATGGAAGCGGGCCTCGACGCACTCGACCTCTGAGCGGCGCCGTTTCCTCCCTGGTTTCAACGTGTTCTGCAAGGTCAAGCAGAGCGGGCAAACTTTACCGCCTCCTCCACAAGTTTACGCTTTCCTTGGGAAAACCGGTTAGGATTTGATTTACCATCTTTTCGCCGCCGGGCAATTGCCTCACTCTCGCCTGATTGATGGTTGGGACGAGAGCAATCGGCCTGCTGAAGTCAGCCCTTTGCTCTCTCAATTTGGAAACGCTCAGCGTCAGGTCACGCGATAGCAAACGATTGACTGTTGCTGAAGTTGGGAGTTGAGGGCAATGCTGCAAGACCCGGCAAACCATGATGTTTACGATGCCCATCGTCCGTCACCCTGGCCCTTTGTCGGCGCCATGATCGCCGCCTCGGCGCTGATCACAACACTTGTTGTTGCCTTCAGCGGCTAGCTGTTTCGCGACCGGCCTGCTGCACCTCTGGCAGGCAAACGTCTGTCCGGTCCAGCTGGCCGTTGAAATCAGAGAGATGTGAGAATGCGCGCTCCGCGTCTGGCCGTGATCGATCTTGCGCGCGGGCTCGCGGTCATCGCGATGGTGATCTACCACTTCTCGTGGGATCTCTCCTGGTTCGGATTCGTTCATTGGCCCGTCGCTCAAGGTTTCGGCTGGCGCCTGTTTGCCGGTTCAATCGCGGGCAGCTTTCTGTTCCTTGCCGGAATCAGTCTGGATCTGGCGCATCATGAGGCCATTCGCTGGGGGGCGTTCTGGCGCCGCCTGGCAATGATTGCCGCGGCCGCGGCAGCTGTCTCATTGGTCACCTTTTTCGCGTTCGCCGACAGTTTCGTCCGCTTCGGCATTCTGCACAGCATCGCTGCCGCCAGCCTGATCGCTTTGCCCTTTGCACGCCTGCCTGCCTGGATGGCCCCGGCCGCTGCCCTGTTTTTTCTGACGCTGCCGCTCTGGGCCACATCTTCCGTCTTCGACGGACCGTTCTGGTTATGGACCGGGCTGGGCAAAACGGGTTTTGCCAGTGTCGACTACGTCCCGGTAGCACCCTGGACGGGGGTGACGCTCGCCGGTCTCTCCCTGTCGAAGGGTTTCCGAAAATTCGGCGTCTGGCAAAAACTGGCGTTTTTTGGTTTTGCTGGTGCCTCTGGCATGGGGCTTCGCCTGGCCGGCCGTCATTCCCTGACCATCTACCTCCTGCACCAGCCGATTCTCTATGGGCTGGTCTGGAGCGCTGCCCAGGTCACGCCTGAACTTGACCGGGCCAGCAATGCATTCATCCGGAACTGCACAATCGCCTGCCAGGATACCTATGCTTCCCCCAGCGCCTGCAGTGCCGCCTGCACCTGCACAGTCGACAGGCTGAAAACGGACGGTAACTGGGAGGATCTCAACAAGGATCCCCTGAACCAGTCTCTCCGCCAGCAGATGAACGAGACCTATGCCATCTGCCTTGCGGAGCCCGGAGATTGACCGCGCGACTACCAGGGGAAGGGGCTGAAAGGCGCGCGCAGACACCCCCAACGCTCGGACGACAACCGTGAGGGCTCCAGAAGCCCCAAAATCTCGAACAGGTCGCGCGAAACCGGATCTACCCAGACCCCGGCAAGAACAGCCGCGCAAAGCGCAGCAAAAATCTGCCTGACGTGAATTCGTTCGCCGCGCGCCATAGCCCTACCTCACATTACACCCCAAGCGCCCGATAGCTGGTTTCGAACTGGCCTCGCTCTAGCCGGGCAGATCCGGCAACCGCCTCAATCGGCAAAGCAACCTGTCGCGCCGCTCCCTTGCGAAGGGAAGAAAAACTGTCTCATCACGCCCGGCCAACAGTTGCTCAAGAGCCCAGAAAGCCGATACTGCGTCACACCGGACCTTCATGACATCAAGTTCCAACGCCGACGGACGTAGGTGTCCGGCCCCCGCCGCGCAATAACTCTCCAGAAGAACCGTTTCCGATCGGGCACAAAAATCGTGCTCCAGAATAGCATAGGCAAGGTCCCAGGCAGGGGGCGCCATGGCGGAAAACTCCCAATCGATCAGCCAGAAACCGCCAGCGGCAAGAAGACAGTTTCCTGGAGAAACATCCCCATGACTCGGAACCAGCAAGGCCGTCTGTTCGCCAGCCTGTTTCCCAAGCGCGGACAACGCCCTGGCCAGGTCTTGCCATTCGACTGACAGAACACCCTCCTGCGGCAAGCGTGACAGTTGCTCCCGATTGATCTCGCCGGGGTCCAGCTTGCCTTTGAAGAGCTCTGCCGATGCGTGCAGTTTTCCCAAGGCGGCGCCGAGCCGCTGCGGCAAGGTTGTTGGCGGCGGATCGGCAACCGCAACGGCCCGCGTCAGCAGGATCGCGTCCTCGACATCGCAGTAGAGGGGCGGCACGGCGAGGCCCAGCCGGGCTGCAAGGGCCAGATTGTGCGCCTCGGCAACCCGGTCGACCCGGACAGCCTGCTGTTTGAACGGCAAACGCAGATAAAACGTCCCCTGCTCCGCCTCAAGTCGAAAAACGCGATTGCTCAATCCCTGACTGATTGTGACCTGAAATGGCTTGCCGCACGTTTCCAGCAGGCCGGGATGGGCCTGGAAGGCAGCGGAGACTTCAGCAGGAACAGCCTCTGGAAAATCGGAAGGAAGCTGTGGCACAAGCAGACCGTATCCGGGATCAAATCGGGAGAACAGCGCACGCCATGGACAACGTACCGTCCCCCCATATCATCATCACCTATTGCCGCCAATGCAATTGGCTGCTGCGATCTGCCTGGATGGCACAGGAAATCCTGTCCACTTTTTCTGAAGAGACAGGTGCCGTAACGCTGGTGCCGGGCACAGGCGGAATATTCACCATCACCTGTGACGGAACCACGGTCTGGGACCGTCAAGCGGACGGCGGTTTTCCGGAAGCAAAGGTCCTGAAGCAGCGGCTGCGCGATCAGCTATGGCCTGAAAAGGATCTTGGGCACAGCGACCGCAAAAACTGAGATTATGGACATATTACTTTTCATCAACACATATGAGAGTATAATCATTACAAATTCACCGCAATCAACGCAATAAAAGAACCATAGATATGCGGAAAGCCCCATCTACACGCACCGCTCTCTCCGTTGTTTTTGCCGGAATATTATGGGCTGCGGGACTAAACCCTGCATTTTCTTTAGACGGAGCTCAATCAAGGATTGTAATCTACACCGAAGACTACAAGCCACTTTATTTTCAAGACGAAAACGGTGGCATCCAGGGAAAGCTCGCGGATCTCATTCGGGAGATTGCTGCCGAAGCCGATGTGACTTTTGATCTTCACATTCGTCCTTTCAAGCGCGGTCTGAATGCGGTGCGGAACAATGCCGATCATTGTTTCCTTGCGCTCTGGCGCACCACTATGCGCGAGCCCAATTTCAAATGGGTCGGCCCCTTGGCGGTGGATGGCTACGGGCTGTTTGCACTCAAGGGCACCGAAATCACCCTTTCAGAACTCTCCGACAGCTTCGGCTATGCAACCGGTGCCGTCAGCGGCTGGACCAGCACCGTGGAAGTCCAGGATGCTGGTCATCCCAATCTGGTGATCGTTTACGAGGACAATCTCAATGTGAACATGCTGAAACAGGGGCACACTCAGCTTTGGCTGGGAGGACTGGTTTCCACCCCCTTCGTCGCGCAGCAGCAAGGGCTCGAGGTTCAGCTGCTCCTGACGGTCAAACAAGTGGATCTGGCTCTGGCCTGCAATCCCGACATCGATCAGGGCGTGATTGACCGGCTGCAATCTGCCCTTTTGGCGCATAATTCCTCCACATCGACGGATCGCCTGACACAGTGACCGGCCCCTGGCGCCGCTCGGCGGATGGGCCGGCTCCCGTGCCCTGCGCCGTTAACGCAACTGGTCCACAATCCAGCTCGCTGCCATTGCCTCGCGTGAGTCCCGTTCCGGACAATGTCCCGGCGTATCATAGATGACGCGTTTGACATTGTTGCCACGCGCCAGCAGCGCCTCAAGATCTTCCAGTGGGATAACCGGATCGTCATTGGTCACGATCGCGAACATCGGGGTCGCGATTTCAGCACCGTCAAACAGTCCCTGTCGTTTAAGCGAAAGCGTCTCGGCAATAGCAGCAATCTTGTCAAAACCCGCTGCCGGCTCAAGACCAAAGCGGGTCCGAACCCCGTCCATGGTGAATTGCGGGAAATGGGCATAGACCTCAGGCGGTGCCACCAGCGCGCTGTGCACAGGTCCGCACATGAAAATGGCACCTGCCAGATCGAGTTCCGGCCGCGCGAGCCACGCCCGGGCGACCGGGTGCCCGCCGAAACTTGCCCCTTGCAGGAACAGGTTTCTGCCATCGATGTCCGGAAGCGTCCGCAAGTGATTGATGGCAGCGACATGCAGCTTGTCCAGATCCGGCGAAGCGCGCCATACGGCGGACGTGCCCATGCCCGGCAGATCGAGGGACAGCATCGCAATGCCGCGGATGGCAAGCTGTTTTTCGAAGTAAGGTAGCAGCTCCTCCTTGGCGACATCCGACCCCATGGAGACAACCACGGCAGGTACCGGCCCATCGATATCGGGCTTGTGCAGCCAGGCCTTGAAGCTGCGATCTTCAAACGGGATCTCGATTTCTTCAATACTCAGCGGGTGAAGACCGGCAAGTGCCCGGTAGCTGTCCTGCGCGCGCTTCAAGGCGCCGCGCTGCGCCGGATCATCCGTATGTGGCGACGAAGCCTGGAGAAAATAGGTCACGGCTGCCCGAAAACGCCGCTGCGCTGCTGCCTCATCGCCTGCCACTTCGAGGGCACGTCCTTCCTTGAAGGCCTTCTCGCCCGCAGCACGCCATTCTGCAAGCCAGCTGCCCGCACCCTGATAATCCGGGGCGTCCGGCGGGGTCCTGTCCTGCCCCGCATCTGCGATCCGGGTCAATACCCCGTCGATTTCAGAGGCGACGCCGCCAACATGCACCCATTTTTCCGGTTCTACCGGGTGATACCAGGTTCCTTCCTCCGGCGCGCGAAACCGTGCGCCGTCAACCTCCTGCGCCCCAAGCGGTACAGCGCCGACAGAAACCATCGCCCCAAGTGCCAGTCCCCAAATCCCAAATCCAAAACGCATCATCACCTCCATTTTGTCAATCATAGTTGACATTTGACAATGTGATGACGGATTGGGAATTGTCAAGCATGAATGACAGAGCACCGACTCACCCGCCCCGCGCCTCGATCCGCGGCCTTGTCGCCGACCTGTCGGAAGAGCTGGACCGGCGCATGATCGAATTGCGCAAGGGAACGGGTCTTGATGCTGCAAGGCCCGCAGACGCCAATCTGTTCATGATGATCTGCCGAAATCCGCGCACCATTTCCGAACTGGCGCGCGACCGGGGCGTCACCCGCCAGGCCGTACATGCGGCCGTGGCCCGCCTTGTCGAACTGGGTGCGCTTCGCCTGGAGCCCGTGCCGGGCAACAAGCGCGACAAGCGCCCGGTTCCGACGGAACTGGGCCAGCAGGCGCGTGTGAAGGTGGGCAGCCTGGTGCGTCAGCTGGAAGGGGAACTGGAGGCCAGGCTGGGTTCGCAGGACCTGGAGACCTTGCGCGGCCTGCTCCTGCGCCTCCTGGCACCGGCTTCAGACGAGAATACCTCGACCTTGCAGCCCAAAGAGAAGGGGAAGGAAGGCACTTAAGCAGCGCCTTCCTTGAGGGCACTCAATCGGCCTTGGCAACCAGATAGACAAAGGAAAGAAGATGCGCCTTGTTGAAGGCGCCGACCTTTTCGAGAACGGCCCGGTTGGCCGCCCGGAAACGATTGCCCGCTTCAGGACTGTCATAGAAAAGTGTCACCACTTCATCGGGCGTGCGCAGCCCCAATGCCCGATGAACCTCGAGGAAGCTCTCGGTCCTGTAAGGATCGTCGAGGGGGGCAACAATTTCAGCCAGCGTGGCGAGGTCCTTCGACCGTCCGACCGGATCGGAATTGGTGTAGTAGCTGAGTTTCAGAAGATACTCGCGCTGATCAGCCTGTGATCCCCCCGCCACGTCGAACTCCTGTAGATCGCCCTCCAGAAGAAGAAACGGTTGGGCAGTGTCCGGCAGGATGGTTTCCAGTGCAGTCGACTTCAGCGGGCTCTCAGCACAGCTGAGCACGGCAAACCGGTCGAGCTGCGGCAAATCCAGATTGCCTTGCCGTGCCAGCACTTTTCCCGCACGGCGGATGGAACAGTCGTGGCCGGCCGTCATGGCGTTCAGTGCACTTTTGTCTCCCTTATAGAGGGCCACGACCCCGACCGTCTCGGCCATTGCCTGCGCGTTGGCAGCCGCGAACAGCAGGCCACCCGCGGCGACGAAGCGGGAAATTCTGGACAGCATGGTCATCCCTCTACCTCGATCGAAACCTGGTGATCCTTGAACACATCGGTCGGCCTGACATGGGCTTCGGTCTTCAGCGCCTGGATCGCGGCAATCGGTTTTTGCAGCAACACCACCGGATGAGCCGGATGCGGCAGGCCCGGTGCGTTGCCGACAAAGACAGCCGTGAACTGCTTGTCATCCCAGCGATACTCCAGTTCCGCCACCTGGTTGCCTTCATGCACAAGGCCAAGGCGCATATCGCCCTGCATGGGTTGCGGTATGTCCGCGTGAAGCAAATTGATCTGATAGGTCATTCGGGTCTCCTGTGTTTCGGATGCCCTGTCCTATCGCGCTCAAGCTGGTTCGAAAACTATCCAAAGATGATACAACCCGTCGCAAACTTCATCCACCGCCTCCCTCGTTTGCAGCCCCCCAATTGCCGCCACGACGGCGGCATCATTGCTCCTGGGACGCTAACGTCTTGGTATTACTGGCTGGGTGTCTTTATCATTGATTCAGTCTTTCTTTGGCTCTTTTTAAGGGTTTTGCGGCAGAATCGGACCACTTGCAGTTGCCTCGGAGCGCGACCATGACGTTCAAGATGCCGCCCCTCAGGAAGAAGGCCACGGGAACTCCCGCCGAGAGGTCCAGTGGGGGCCCCAAGCCGCGTCTGTTCCTCGACTGGTCGATCAAGACGCAATTGCGGGTCGGTTTTGGAGCTCTGCTTCTGTGTACGATCGCTGTTGGCGCAGGCGGCCTTATCGCCGGGTCTCAGGTGAAGTCTTCTGTGACAACCGCAAAAGCCGCCAATGAGCTGCTTGGCAGCGTGCCGTATCTGCAAAACCACGCTCAGGCCTTCAGCCTGGATGGCAGCAATGCGGCAGCCGATGCAGTTGAGATCGAACTGAACTCAATCACCGACGAGAGCCGTCTTCTGGCCAGCGGACGCCCGCAAGCCGCCGCAAACCTGGAAACGGTTGTCGCTGAATTGAAGGGCGGGTTCACAAAGCTTCGCCAGACACGAGCAGACCGGGACGCGGCAGTGTCGGAGTTGGATACGCTGACTTCCTCTATGGTGCAAACCACGGACAACGCCTTCGAGGAATTCAAGAAACTTGCTGCCTACCGCTCGGCTCTGGCCATCACCAACGAAGGCAAGATGAACGACCTGTCCAAGGTCGCGCCGCGCCTCAGTGACATGCGCATTGCCACGATCGTGCTCGCCCAGGAAGCGGAAGCCTTTGCTGCCAATCCGGACAAGGCCCTGGCCAAGGCCCTCGGCGATCGGGTGAAAGATCTCGACAAGGACGCCAAGGCCGTTCGCAGAACCGTGAAAACCAAGGCGATCAAGGACGACGTCAAGAAGCTCACCAAAGGCTCAAAGGCCTATGCCAAGCTTCTGAAAGCTCATATGAAAACTCCGGAGGCCGACGCCTGGAAGACCACCATCCAGCCGGCCACCCAGGAACTGGTCGCTCTGACCGATGGCATCATCAAGGCTGCCGAAGAGCCTATCGACGCGTTGAGAAAGGATCTGCGCGATTTCGACAAGGCCTCCGCCGACATTGCGCTGCTCTCGAACTACACCCAAAGCGTCGCCCGCAATGTGCTCGGTGTGCGCAGCGCTTATGCCGACTTCCTGAACACCTCGTCCCCGGAGGCGTCCGGCTCCTTTGAACGTTATCTGGCGGAAGCGCAGCTGGAACTTGAAAATCTTGAGAAAGTGCGGACGGCGGCCGGCAAGAACACCTCCGACAAAGCCTTGACCGATCTCCTCAATGGCCCTTTGAAAATTCTTGTCGCTGCCGGCAACAAAGACCTGCCGAAACTCGGAACATCCTTCGAAACCGTCAGAACAGCGACAAGCACGCTGCAGAGCAGCCAGCAGGACTTTGCGACGGCGGCCGCGTCTCTGACGGAACAGGCGGAAGCGATCAGCGCCTCATCCGGGGAGACCGCCGTTTCCAGCGCAGCCGCGGCCCAGACCCAGATTTCCCTGACGCTTGCGCTCGCGATCGCTCTCGGTATTGCCTTCGTCATCCTGCTGTCCGTGGCCATCGTGCGCCCGATCCGCAGCCTGACCGAAGCGATGCTGAAACTGAAGGACGGCGACACCGACCTCGACCTTCCGGCGGCCATTCGCAAGGATGAACTCGGCCAGATGGCCAAGGCTGTCGCCACGTTCAGCGACCGGGAGCGCGAACGCATGCGCCTGGAAGCGGAAACCGCAGCCAGCCAGGAGCAGGTGCGTCAACGCCAGGACACCGTCGATGCCCTGGTCGCCGAATTCCGCCAGGACATTGAGACCGCCCTCGACACCGTCACCGGCAACATGCAGCAGCTCGACAACACGGCGGAACAACTGTCCGAGATCGCGCGCACGACGACCAGCCGCAGTGAAGATGTCAGCTCCGCTTCCAGCCAGGCCAGCCACAATGTGCAGACCATTGCGGCCGCAACCGAGGAACTGAGCGCATCGGTCCAGGAAGTGGGCCGCCAGGTCGGCGACACGCTCACCCGTGTCGAGGAAGCCTCCGGCGCCACCAGGACCTCCAACGAGCAGATCCGCGGCCTGTCGGCCTCCGCCGAACGCATCGGCGCCGTGGTTCAGCTGATCCAGGACATCGCCGAACAGACCAACCTGCTGGCGCTCAACGCAACCATCGAAGCCGCCCGGGCCGGAGAAGCGGGCAAAGGCTTCGCCGTCGTGGCTTCTGAAGTGAAATCCCTTGCGGGCCAGACCGCCAAGGCAACCGACGAAATCTCCAGCCAGGTGACCGAAATCCAGCAGGCCACCCATGCTGCCGTTGAGGCGATCAGCGGGATCATGACCATGATGGAGGACGTCAACGAAACCGCGGCTGCCATGGCCAGCTCTGTGGAACAGCAGGCGGAGGCGACTTCCGAGATCTCCAGCGGCGTCTCCCAGGCGGCCGGTCAGACGGCCAGCGTGTCGGAGAACATTGGCGACCTTTCCAGAGGCTCCGGCGAAACCAGCCAGTCGGCCCGGGAAGTCGAAGACATTGCCGAGGCCGCCACCAGCCATCTGGCCGAGGTCACGACACGGATCGACCGTTTCCTGAAAGATGTTGCGGCCGCCTGACAAGTCGGCACATGGCTCCCAAAAGGCGATAGCCAACAGTGAAGCGGTCCTGGCACCGCTTCACTTGGTTTGAAAAATCATCCATAACATCGGCAGCATGTTCGAAATATCATCCAGTTGACCGACCAATGCATTGGGATCATCTCCGCGCCTTTCTGACCTTCCTGCGCGAGGGCTCCGTCCGGCAGGCGGCCAGAAGCCTCAATACCACCCATTCCACTGTCGCCAGGCAGCTCAAGGCACTGGAAGCCGATCTGGGTGGCGCGCTGTTCGAGCCAGGCCCGAAAGGCCGTGCCCTCACGCCGCTCGGTCGCCGCATTCTGCCGCTTGCCGAACGCATGGAACAGGACGCGGCCGCCATCGGACGGGCCGCCTTTGCCGAGGACACAAGCCTTGCCGGTCCGGTCTGCCTCTCGGTTTCTGAAAGCCTTTACCTGAGTGTTCTGGCACCGGTGCTCGACCGGTTTTTGCACCAGTTCCCGATGATCACTCTCGAGCTGGCAATGTCCGATCATCTCTCCAGCCTGTCGCGCCGGGAAGCCGATGTGGTGATCAGGATCACGAAGTCACCGCCAGACAGCGCAATTGGCCGAAAGGTGTCGACCAGCCCGCTTTGCGCCTATGCGGCCCCGGTCTATCTGGAAAACAGGCCCAAACTCGATCGCTGGATTGCGATTGACTATGACCCCTCGCTCAAGCCCGTCCTGCCGGCGCGCACCGTCGCGACCACCAGCACACTGCCATCGGCTGCGCGGCTGATGCGGGACGGTCAGGGCATAGGCCTGATCCCCTGCTATTTTGGCGACACGGATCCGGGCCTGGTGCGATTGCCCGGCCACGATCCGGTGCCGGATATGGATATCTGGGTTCTGACCCACGCGGATCTGAAAACCAATCCGCGGGTGCGTGTCCTGATGGACTTTCTCTATGACGCCTTTGGTGAACTCGCCCCGATCCTTGCCGGAACAGGCCCCTCATCTACCTGACAGTCTGTGCGGCTGATCGCTGGAACAGCGGTTGCCGACGCCAAGAAAAAGCCGGCGGGTGGGAGCCGCCGGCCAGTCAGGAAACTCCGAAGAGCAAACACCAAAATTCTGTCCCGGCCGAAGAAAGTCTCCGGCCGGTTCCGGCTTATGGCTGCCGTTTGGAGATCATCAGGCGAACCACCAGCGCTCGATGGCGCGGAAACCGTCCAGCGTCCAGTTGGCGGCCACCTTGTCCGGATGCTGGACCTTGTCGTTATGCGCCATCACATAGCTGGCAAACATCGGAATGATCACGCCACCATCCGTGCGCACCATGTTCTGCATTTCGGCATACATGTCAGCGCGCTTGGTCTCGTCCAATTCGGACCGGGCACTGACCAGCAGGTCATTGAACCGCTCGTTTTCCCAGAACGTGTCGTTCCACGGCGCACCCGAAGCGTAGGCGACCGAGAACATCCAGTCTTCCGTCGGCCGGCCACCCCAATAGACCGCGCAGAACGGCTTCTTCATCCAGACATCAGACCAGTAACCGTCATTGGGTTCACGCACCGGCTGGATGTCGATACCGCATTTATCGGCGGAACTGGAGAAGAGAACGGTTGCGTCGACAGCACCACCGAAGGCGGCATCCGCCGCGGACAGCTGAACCTTGAGCGAATCGAGACCGGCCTGTTTCAGAAAGTATTTTGCCTTGTCGGGATCGTAGGTCGTCTGCTCCAGATCCTTTGCATAGAAACGGTTGGACGGGCTGATCGGATGATCGTTACCGACCGACCCGTAGCCAAACAGGATCTTGTCGACCAGTTCCTGACGATCGATGGCATGCTTCAGCGCCATCCGCACATTGACGTCATTGAACGGCGCCGCGCGCGTGTCCATGGCAAAGGTGTAATGCTGGGTTCCGGTGGTCGACAGGATGCTCACATTCGGCGCACGCTGGAAAAGGGCCACCGTCTTCAGATCCACGCCGTCAATGACGTCGACATTGCCGGTCATCAGCGCGGCCTGGCGTGCGGCCGGGTCGACGATTGCCATCAGCACAATGCCGTCGAAATGGGCTCGGTCGGTCTTCCAGTAGTCCGGATTGCGGGTCATTTCGGCGATGTAGCCCGGCGTGTAGTTCGTCACCTTGTAGGGGCCGCAACCAATGGCACTGGTCGGATCGATCGCCCCGTCCTTGGATGGCAGGATCGGCAGGTGATAGTCGCTGGCCACAAACGGGAAATCGGCATTGCCGGCTTCCAGGGTGAAGACAACATTATCGCCATCGACGCTGATGTCCTGGATCGGATCGACAAAGGGTTTGGCCGCCGACGTGCTGTCCTCACCGCGGTGATAGTTGATCGACGCGACCACATCCTCCGGTGTGACGGTGCCGCCGTCATGGAAGGCAACGCCCTTGCGGATCTTGAAGGTCCAGGTCTTTGCGTCCGGTGAGGCTTCCCAGCTTTCCGCCACTTCACCGACCAGCGAGCCGTCTGCGGCGATTTCCACAAGGTAGCCGTTGCGCGCCGTGCCGAAGACCTGAACATAGGCATTGTCCCAGGTGCCCGGATCATAGTTGTCGTTGGTATTGCCATGCGCCATGCCGACCCGAAGCACGCCGCCTTTCTTGGGCTGGGCTGCCGCCGGGCTGACACCGAACTGGCTGGCAAAGGCTGTCGCCCCCAAGGCAGCCGTTCCCTGCAGGATGCTTCGCCGGGACACCCCGCCACTCAGATCGAATTTCTTGTCTTTGGTCATTCTCCTGTCCCCTGTTCTGGTTCTCGTTCAAGAAAATGCCGATGGGTTTCTGTCGTGCACAGGATTTGTCTTTTCTGATTTGCTCTCTCCCGCGGCCCCTGCCCGACAGGAAGGCGCCTGAAAATCAGTCTATGCCGTTTTTAATTGATCGCTCAATTAAAAAAAAGCTAGACAATTTAACCTGTGGACTTAACGGCAGCGGAGTGACGGCATGGCGAAGCGTAAGAACATCCTGATCCTGATGGTCGACCAGTTGAACGGGACGCTATTTCCCGACGGTCCCGCCGACTTTCTGCACACGCCCAATCTCAAAAAGCTGGCGGAGCGCTCGGTTCGCTTTGAGAACACCTACACGGCGTCGCCGCTCTGCGCGCCGGGACGCGCAAGCTTCATGTCAGGCCAGCTGCCCAGGCGCACCGGCGTCTATGACAATGCTGCGGAGTTTGCGTCCGACATCCCGACCTATGCCCACCACCTGCGCCGGGCCGGTTACACTACCTGTCTTTCCGGCAAGATGCATTTTGTCGGCCCGGACCAGATGCACGGCTTTGAAGAACGGCTCACCACCGATATCTACCCAGCCGATTTCGGCTGGACACCGGACTACCGCAAGCCGGGGGAACGCATCGACTGGTGGTATCACAACATGGGTTCGGTCACCGGTGCCGGTGTCGCGGAGATCTCCAACCAGATGGAGTATGACGACGACGTGGCTTTCCAGGCCGTGCGCAAGATCTACGACTATGGCCGCGGCAATTACGATCGGCCCTTCTGCCTGACCGTCAGCTTCACCCATCCGCACGACCCGTATGTTGCCCGCAAGAAGTACTGGGATCTCTACGAGGATTGCGAACACCTGCTGCCGCCGGTTCCGGCCATGGACTATGACGATCACGACCCGCATTCCAAGCGCATTTTCGATGCCAATGACTGGCGCAGATTCACCATCACCGAAGACAATATCCGCCGCTCGCGCCGGGCCTATTTCGCCAATATCTCCTATCTCGACGACAAGATCGGTGAAATCCTGCACGCGCTGGAGGCCATGCACCTGTCAGAGGACACGACAATCCTGTTCGTCTCCGACCATGGCGACATGCTTGGCGAGCGCGGTCTCTGGTTCAAGATGTCCTTCTTCGAAGGCTCCTCCCGCGTGCCGCTGATGATCGCCGACAAGGATCTGTCTCCGGGTCACATCTCTACGCCGGTCTCGACTCTCGACGTGCTGCCGACGGTCTGCGATCTCGGCGGCATCGACATGAGCGAGATCATGCCCTGGACAGACGGCATGTCGCTGGTGCCGCTGGCAGGCGGCACGGACCGCACCGAGCCTGTCCTGATGGAATATGCCGCCGAGGCCTCCTATGCACCCCTGGTCGGTATCCGCGACGGCGACTGGAAATACGTCCATTGCGAGCTCGACCCGCCCCAGCTTTTCAACCTGGCCGACGACCCGCATGAACTGACCAATCTGGCGGCAGATCCGGCGCATGCAGAACTGGCCGGCGACTTCGCGGCCCGCGTCGAACACCAATGGGACATGGGCGCCTTTGACGGCGAGGTTCGCCAGTCCCAGGCCCGGCGCTGGATCGTCTATGAAGCCCTGCGCAACGGCGCCTATTTCCCCTGGGACTACCAGCCCCTGCAAAAGGCCTCCGAACGCTACATGCGCAACCACATGGACCTGAACGAGGTCGAGGAAGGCCAGCGCTTTCCGAGGGGCGAGTGAGGAAAAATTGACAACCGAAATCAGTCGGATAGGTTGTATTCCTACAACAACATACAATCCATCCGCTTATGAACCCTGCGATCTTCTATTACAAACCCGACAGTCCTTATGACGACATTAAGGGCGTCCAGCACCATTTTCCGAAGCGGTATCTGAAAACTGTCGAACAGGCCCTTGGTGACTGGATCGTCTACTACGGACCGATTTCAAGGTTGCCGAGCAGGTATTACACCGCGATAGCGAAACTGGTTGACATTCGCGAAGACACCAGAACACCTGATCACTTTTTTGCCACTCTTGAAGGTTGTTTGGATTTTGATAGACCGCTCGAATATACTGAATTAGGCGGATATGAAACGGGTTTCATCATGGACGACGGCAGACCTAACGGAGGTATTGCCGTCAACGCCATTCGCGCTCTGAGCAATGCAGATTTCAGAAAAATTATTGAAAACGGTTTTTCTGAAACCGAGGAGTGGCCTGCAAGGAATGACGAGCCAGAAGGTCGCAAACCACAAGTGTTTTTTTCGGATAATGAACAGTCTCCGATTACCGGGTTTCCAACCGACCGAAAAATCTTAACTCAGATCATTAATCGCCCTTTTCGGGACGCTAAATTCCGACAACACATCAGAAAACTCTATGACCGCACATGTGCCTTTACAGGACTGCGTCTGATTAACGGCAAAGGACGTCCGGAAGTCGAAGCAGCGCACATTATTCCTGTCGAATGCGGTGGCAACGATTCTGTTCAAAACGGCCTTGCCTTGTCTGGAACAGTGCATTGGATGTTCGACCGCGGCCTATTGAGCTTGTCCGATGAATTCGACATCCTTGCATCTCGCCAACTCAACTACGATGTCTCTCACTTGCTCAACAGAGACATGAAGGCCATTTTGCCAAACGACACATCATCGCGCCCTCATCCGCACTATTTGCATTGGCATCGTACGAATAGGTTCAAAAACTAGCGCGACTGAAAACCCAGACGAACCTAATGTTGGCTCGCCGTCAAAACCCACAGTCGGAGCAAGCGCTACCGCGCTAACATCCGTTCACATCCGCCGCACAGTAGAACCCGTCGGTCGAGTTGCCGCAGCAATAGGTATAGCCGGGCGAGTCGCAGTAATAATCCGAGGAACCGCAGCGGCCGGCAATCTGCAACAGCGGGGCCGGATTTGCCGCATCGGGTTGCCGGGCAAAGTCCGGGCTGACAATCCGCGACGACATGTTCGGAAGCGCAGGCACCTCCAGGTCCCGGTGCAGGCTGGCCAGCACAATGCGGGCGGCGCTCAAATCGGGCGTGTCCCTGAAAGAGGCCGGGTCAGCCTGGGTCGGCGACGACAGGCCGAGCGCCAGAACCAGCGCGCTGAGCTTGAGCGTAACTTGAGTGTTCATCTTTCGCCTCCTCCGCGCAAGATGTTGATTTTCCGACTGTTCTGAACGCCTTTACTTATAGCACAATCGGGCGCCTGCAGACATTCAGCAAACTACGCAGCACGCATAGGTGGAACGGTTACGTTTGGCGTTCAGAGGGGGAGAGCGAAACAGGTCGCGACCCTGAAACCCGAAGATCGACCGCGACAGCGACCAAGGACATGATGTTCTTGAAAAGCCACTTCCTGACACCCTCATGTCAGGAGACTGACAGGAAGTGGCGTAAAGCGGAACAAAGCCGCAACAGACCCCTTCCCTCGCGCGCGCAACCGGACCATATTGCGCTGATGAGCAAGCGCCCGAAAAATCCTTCCGCCGACGACACCGCCAGCGACGAAACCAGCGGCTTCGGTGAAGCCCCGCAAAAACCGCTGTCAGGAGCGCCCCTGAGCGGCTCCATCAGCGACTGGGCCGCCGAGATTTCCGAGGAAGCCGACAAGCCCGCGCCAAAGGCCGCAGCGAAAAAGGCTGCGAACACGAGTGCCAAAAAATCCAAACCGACCAAGTCGTCCCGCGGCACCTCCATCGGCAAGGCCGACAGCGTGCGCGAACGGGCGGCGGGCGGGCTCAATCCCGTGGCCGGGCTCGACATTTCGCTGGAAGAGGCGGAAAAGCTCGAGGCCGAGCTGAAGGAGCACAAGAAGGCCAACAAGAAGAAGGCCAAGGAAAGCAAGTTCGGCGAATTGACCGGCAACCAGGGCGCCACCGCCACGGTCGAGGCCCTGTCCGCGCTGATCGAGAGCGGCAACCCGCTTCACAAGAACGGCGAAGCCTGGATCCCGCACCGCCCGGAACGCCCGCCGAAATCGGAAGGCGGCGTCGAGATCGTTCTGAAATCCGAATATGAACCGCGCGGCGACCAGCCGACTGCGATTGCCGATCTGGTCGAAGGCATGGAGGGCGGCGAGCAGACCCAGGTGCTGCTTGGTGTCACGGGTTCGGGCAAGACCTACACCATGGCCCAGGTGATTTCCCGCACCCAGCGCCCGGCGCTGATCCTGGCACCGAACAAGACCCTTGCCGCCCAGCTCTATGGCGAGTTCAAGGCCTTCTTTCCGGACAATGCGGTCGAGTATTTCGTCTCCTACTACGACTATTATCAGCCGGAAGCCTATGTCCCGCGCACGGACACCTATATCGAGAAGGAAAGCTCGATCAACGAACAGATCGACCGGATGCGCCACTCCGCCACCCGCGCCCTTCTGGAGCGCGACGACGTCATCATCGTCGCCTCGGTGTCCTGCATCTACGGTATCGGCTCGGTCGAGACCTATACGGCGATGACCTTCGCCATCGAGGTCGGCGAACGCATGGATCAGCGCCAGCTGATCGCCGACCTTGTGGCCTTGCAATACAAGCGCAACGATGCCGCCTTCCAGCGCGGCACCTTCCGGGTGCGCGGCGACACGATCGAACTCTTCCCGGCCCACTACGAAGACCGCGCCTGGCGCATTTCCATGTTCGGCGACGAGATCGAGGCGATCACCGAATTCGACCCGCTGACGGGCCAGAAATCTGGCGAGCTGAAAAGCGTCAAGATCTACGCCAACTCGCACTATGTCACGCCCAAGCCGACGCTGAACCAGGCGACCAAGTCGATCAAGGAAGAGCTCAAACACCGGCTGGACGAGCTCAACAAGCACGGCCGTCTTCTGGAAGCACAGCGCCTGGAACAGCGCACCATGTTCGATCTGGAGATGCTGGAGGCCACCGGCTCCTGTGCCGGCATTGAGAACTATTCCCGCTATCTCACCGGCCGCAAGCCGGGCGAACCGCCCCCCACCCTGTTCGAATATCTGCCGGACAATGCCATCGTTTTCGCCGACGAAAGCCATGTCACCATTCCGCAGATCGGCGCCATGTACCGGGGCGACTTCCGCCGCAAGGCGACGCTGGCCGAATACGGCTTCCGTCTGCCCTCCTGCATGGACAACCGGCCGCTGCGCTTCGAGGAATGGAACGCCATGCGGCCGCAATCCATCGCGGTCTCCGCCACGCCCGGCTCCTGGGAGCTTGACCAGTCCGGCGGCGTCTTCGCCGAACAGGTGATCCGTCCGACCGGCCTGGTCGACCCGGTCATCGACATCCGCCCGGCCACCAGCCAGGTCGACGATCTCCTGGGCGAGGTGCGCGAGGTTGCGGCCAAGGGCTACCGCACCCTGGTCACCACCCTGACCAAGCGCATGGCCGAGGACCTGACCGAATACCTGCATGAAAACGGCGTCCGCGTGCGCTACATGCATTCCGACATCGACACGCTGGAGCGCATCGAGATCATCCGCGATCTGCGCCTGGGTGCCTTTGACGTTCTGGTCGGTATCAACCTGCTGCGCGAGGGCCTCGACATCCCGGAATGTGCGCTGGTCGCCATCCTGGACGCCGACAAGGAGGGTTTTCTGCGCTCGGAAACCTCGCTGGTCCAGACCATCGGCCGTGCCGCGCGAAATGTCGACGGCAAGGTGATCCTCTATGCCGACCACATGACCGGCTCCATGGAGCGGGCTATTGCGGAAACCGAGCGCCGCCGAGAGAAACAGCTCGCCTATAACGAAGAGCACGGCATCACGCCGGAAAGCGTCAAGCGCAACATCGCCGACATTCTCGACAGCGTCTACGAGCAGGATCATGTCACCGTCGATGCCGGCTTTGCCGAGGAAGGCTCGCTGGTCGGCCACAATCTGGCGGCCCATATCGAGGATCTGGAAAAACAGATGCGCGACGCCGCCGCCGATCTCGACTTCGAGACCGCCGCACGGCTACGCGACGAGATCAAGCGCCTGCAGGAAACCGAGCTGGCCGTCGCCGACGACGCCATGGCCCGCCAGTCCGACGTCGACAGCAAGACCGGCGGCTACCGCGGCGACCGCAAATTCGGCGCCGGCGGCACCAAGGAAGGCGCCAGCGGCAAGAAGAAACTCACCGCCAAGGACAAGGCCAAAGCCGCCAGAGAGAAAAACGCCCTGCCCTCGCCAAGTGCCAAGGTGCGCAAGAACGCGCTGGACGAAATGACGGTCGGCCGCACCGAAGTGCCGCTGGGGTCAGACGATCCGAAACCGGTGGTGCGCGGCAAGATCGGCGCGGGGTCCTACGAGGACCCGGCGGAAGAGAAGCGGCGGCGTGGCCGGCCGAAGAAGAGCGGGCGGCCGGGGCAGTAAACATGAAAAGGGCTCTTGGAGTGAATGGGCCCCGGATCAGGTCCGGGGTGACATCAGAGGGTTTGGCACAGCCTGCGCATTCAACAGCAAAGGCCCAGTCGCAAAAGCTGCTCCAATCGCTATGCAGCATCTCCTTCACCGACTAAGCTTTCCCAAAAGCCTGCGGGGGAGACCAACTCATGCGCGCCATCCTCGCCATTCTGGGTGCCATCGTCGGGGCCGTTGTCGGTTATATCGGCGCGTTTTTCACCGCGTACCCGATCTTCGTTGCCATCGAAGGCAGCGACATGAATGGCGGCATTGCCATGGGCGTTGCGGTCACTGTCGGGCCGCTGATGGCGATCGTCATGGCAATCCTCTTCCTGTTTCTGGTGTTGAAGCTGGTCAAGCCGAAGCCCCGGCCGGAACCGGTGATCGATCCGAACGAGGACCCGGACGAAAAATTCTTCCGCCCACCGCCTGGCAAGGGCCCCGGCCCGGACACCCAGACGCTGGTGGCCGTCGGGGTCGTCATTTTGATGATTGTGCTCGGGGTGAACTGGCTCTGGGGGTGAGCAAACGTCCTCCATTCGCCACCGTCATTCCGGACAAGTGCAACGTAGCTGTGTGCCGATCCGGAACCCAGCGTGTCAGCGTGAGCGCAGCGAACTCATAAACGACGGGCGAAACAGCATTGAACAAGGACGCGCCAAAAGCGCGAAGGATTTCTGGGTTCCGGATCTGGCCATGCAACTGCGTTGCAGACCGTCCGGAATGACGATGGTGAATTTGTTTGCGCCCCGCTCCACCGTCATTCCGGACAAGCGCAGCAAAGCTGTGCGCCGATCCGGAACCCAGCGTGTCAGCGTGAGCGCAGCGAACTCAAGAGCCAGACTGCAAGCAACGCTAAAAAAGTGACGGCACCCAGGGCGTGACCGATCTCCAAGCTCCGGATCTGGACAGGCAACTGCGTTGCAGACAATCCGGAATGACGGTGGTGTGTTTGTTTGCGCCATCTCCACCGTCATTCCGGACAAGTGCAGCAAGGCTGCACGCCGATCCGGAAACCAGCGCATCAGCGTGAGCGCAAGCGAACTCAAGAGCGAGACTGCAAGCGACACCAAAAAGTGAACGCGCCCAGGGTGCGACCGATCTCAAGGTTCCGGATCTGGACAGGCAACTGCGTTGCAGACCGTCCGGAATGACGATGGTTGGTTTGTTTGCCCCCCTTTCCGCCGTCATTCCGGACCAGCGCAGCTCAGCTGCGTACAGATCCGGAACCCAGCGTATCAGCGCGAGCGCAGCGAGCTCATTTTCAATTCCGCACCAACAAAAAGGCCGCCCGGTCGTCTCCAACCAGGCGGCTTCGTCTCTCAAACGCAAAGTTGCTGCTCAGATCCCCTTGAACAGCACACCGGCTGCCAGAACCGCCCAGGAGGCGATCAGGATGTGGACGGTGGAGAGGCCGATGCTGGGAACGGCGATGCCGGCGAGCGGCAGGACGGCGACAACAAAGAGCGCAAGGGAAATCAGGAAAACGAGAAAGGACGGGGGTGTCAGTCGCATGGGAACCTCCTGGGAAACAGACGAGACGATCCGGCACCGGTCCGCTGCCCAGGACGGCTTCCGGCGGGATCGGGAGTTTTTCGCCGCCCAGCCCCAAATGCCCGGCCGGTCCGGCGCGGCCACCTGAGCGAGCCACGGCGAAATTGTCAATGTCGGAAATGACGGGGCGTTGTCGGGTCCAGAGGTTTTTGCAACGAATGCGCGCTCTGTTGGATCGAGAGCGTCCAAGCAGCGTTCTGTGGCCTGCACAAATTGTGACCCCGCACCCGGCAATCAGGCCAATGTCAGGACCTAGAACGTCCAGGCCGTGTTGATCCAGGAGATTTCGGCGCCTTCGATATAAACGCCGATTTCAGCGGCCGCGGACGCGTTTGCCGGGTCGGCGTAGAACCACAGATGCGCGTCGCGGCCATCGCCTGTCTCGAAATAGTAGCCCGAGCCGCCGCGATCCGCGTTGCGCAGATCCCCTGCCCCGAAGCGCTCGTCATAGCGGCCCTGAACCAGGATCTCGCCGTCCTTCAGACAGAGTTGCAGGAGCGGCGTCCCCTTCTCCGAGATCTTGAGGCTTAGCGGGCCCTCGGCAAATTCCAGGTAGCGCTCAGCCTTGTCCACGGCCAGAACATCGCCCTGTCCCGGGCAGGCTGCGGCTTCAGGTGCCGGCTGCACCGGCGTTTCCAGGGCGAATTCCAGATGAACCGACAAGGTGCCTTCGGTATAGGGCAGCTGCCGGTCAGCGGTCTTGGTGCGCACAAAATTGGTGATGTCGATCAGGGCCTCGGTCAGGCGCACCGTCTCCTTGGCGGTCAACACCTCGAAGAAGGCCTCCATGAAGGGGCTGTTGTCGCCCTCTCCATCCAGCGCCTGGTGATCGGGTTGAGCGGAATAGACCACCATAAGGTCCTGCAGCTGATGATTGACCCGGGCAAGGCCCCTTGCATCGGAGGAGAAGAGCTTGGTCAGCGACCGTGTCGCTTCGAAGGGATTGTCCCGGCAGGCATCGACGATCAGCAATTTGACGCCCTTGGCCACTGACAGCGCCTCCAGCAACTCGTCCATCCGGACGGCCGTCTGCTGGAACACCTCGCGCGTTTCCGCGCCCGTATCGGTCGCCAGCAGATAGTTGATATTGTCTGCCTGAACGCCATGTCCGGCAAAGAAGATCGCCGCGACCTCGGCCGTGGCGGCACTGGCCTTGAAGTCCTTAAGGGCAGCCCGCATGGTGGCCGCGTCCGCGTCCAGCACCACCTCCGTCTCAAAGCCGAGCGCGGCAAAGGTCCTGGCAGCGAGATCCGCGTCCCGCACAGGATTGTCCAATGGCGCAACACTTTGATAGGCGCTGTTGCCGATGATCAGCGCGGTCCTGGCCGCGTGCACCGTTCCCGACAGACCGACCCAGAAAACCAAGGCCAATAGAACTCCGACAGCTTGCAGCATTCCAGCCTCCTCGGCCGACTGATCTTTGCAGGGAGAGCTCGCTCTCTCAATCCGGCACAGTCTAGCGCGAGTGCGCGCAAGCGGCTCATAAAAATGACGTTAGGGAAATTTTCTGATCAAGGCATGGTGAGTGAATAGACCTCAACCGGCACTTTCAGACCGCGGAGCTGCTGCGGCCCCTCCGCGACCAGCTGGTTGGCCGGCAGCTTTTCCGCCAGGGCGGCATCCAGCAACACGGCCCGCCCCAGCACCTTGGCATGAGCTTCCAGGCGCGCCGCGCGGTTGACGGTATCGCCATAAACGGTAAAGGCCTGCCGGTCCGAAGACCCGATGCTGCCGGCCGCAACCGGGCCCGCCGCCAGTCCGATGCGGATGGCGAAACCTGCCGCCTGCGCTTCGCCGATAAGCGCATTGCCGGCCGCAACCGCCTCCTGCTCGGGCCTGTCGCTTTCAATCGGCGTGCCGAAAGCGGCCATCAGGCCATCGCCGGTGAACTGAATGACCACCCCACTGTGACGGCTGATCTTTTCTGCGCAACCGGACAGAAAGTCGTTCAGATGTTCGATCACTTCCGTTGGCGGGCGGCCCGCCGAGTAGCTGGTGAAACCGGCAATATCCATCACCAGGATCACGGCGGGCCGCTCCTGCGGGGTCAAGGCTTCCGGATCCTCGATCAGGCGCTTGGCAATGGCTTCGGGCACATAGCGGCCGAGGGTTGCCGCGATCTGCTCGCGCTCGGCCTGAGCCGCGACCTGCGCCAGAAACACGCGGCGCGCCCGCGCCACTGCCAGCGCGAGGATCAGGGTCGCAATCATCAGGAAACCGGTTTCCTCGATCCGGTTCCCCCGGCCGATGAAATCGGCAGACAGAAACAGGGCTTCGTAGTCGGCGCGCGTTGCGCCGGGCGTCAGGTCTGACCAGGACAATCTGCGTTCCATACCGGAAATCGCGATGAAGAACGCGGCGAACCAGCCCGCCACGGCCACACCGCCCGCCCAGAGCACCAGGCGCGGCGACAGCGACAGGGTCGCCATGGCAACCAGCGGGAACAGATAGTAGATGCCATACGCACGGAAGGCGAGGATCTGCGGCACGTCTTCTCCCTGGATCACGGGCAGAAAGGCGAAGGTTGTGCAGATGGCCAGAATGTCGATCGTGTAGATGGTATATTTCATCCACCAGCGATCGAACCGCGTGCCGATCACGCTGGCATGCGCGATGCCGACAGCGGTGAACAGGCCGAGAACCAGGAAGATCAAAGGATTGGGGTAAAAGCCGAAGGCGAGCCAGGAACCGCCAACCCATAGAAAAGCGGCACCGACTGCAACCGTCCGGCAAACGATCGCAAGGCGTAATCCGCGGCGCTCTGCCTTCAATAGCCGCGTTGTGTCCGGAGCGGTCCGGGGGATGGCCTGGGTCATGAAATGCTGCTCACCCGTCGGTAGATAAGGCATGTTTGGGCAGAGTGTAGGCTGCCCCCAGCGGAAGTACCAATTGACTTCACGGATCGCAGCGGCATGCTGGCTTTGGCGACCGGCTCAGGTCGCATTAAGGCCAGAGGGGGGCTGACACGGTGTATCGCAGTTTAGGGTTTGTGGGTTTGTCATTGGGACTTGTGAGCGGCGCGTCCGCCGAGTTGCCCAAAACCAGTTTCGGCGACTGGTCGGTCTCCTGCAACGCGAAAAACTACTGCATTGCTGAAACCGATGGGGAAGCCTCCAACGGCGAAGCTTTCCGGCTGAAGATCGAACGCAGCGCCAAGGCGGATGGCCAGGTTT
The DNA here is from genome assembly GCF_965233565.1 of Roseibium sp. Taxonomy (GTDB): domain Bacteria; phylum Pseudomonadota; class Alphaproteobacteria; order Rhizobiales; family Stappiaceae; genus Roseibium. The sequence continues at coordinate 1,608,689 of NZ_OZ247494.1, forward strand.
ATGTCACCTTCGATCCGGCAACCGCCCTTTCCGAAGGTTTGCCTGCGCGCATCGAGATCGAAAGTCTCGAAGAGGACAATTACGGCTATTTCGGCAAGGTTTCTAAGGTCTACAAGGGCAACGAGATGACCTTTGGCGGCGATGCCGACCGTGACCTGATGGAAAAGCTCCGGATGGGTGAAGATGCGGCGATCCAGATCGAATTCGGCGGATCGACCGGCACCCTCACCTATTGGGTTTCGCTCAAGGGCATCACCCATGCGCTGCTGAAAATCGATGAAGAACAGGGGCGCGTCGGCCGGCTCGACGCCATTGTGGCCTGGGGTGGCCTGCCGTCGGACAAGGACAGCGGCATCTCGGCCAATGCGTCGGCCGCCGCCCGGCCCGCCACCAAACGCAAGTCCCAGACGGCTTCCAACGATGCAGCTGCGTCGAATGCGGCGAGCGCCCGCGACACAGCGTCCAGCGCTGCCCCCGCAGCACCGGCCAATGACTTGCCGCCACCGGTCATGCCGTCCCAGGACTTGGCGGCCGGTCCGCGCGGATTGGTCTATAACGTCAGCGAGATCCCCGACAGCGTCCAGATGATGGGGTACCGCACGCTCGACTGTCAGCTGGAAGAAACGGTGCCGGCTTTCGGCGCGCAGTTCTATGCCGAAGGCGATGTCGAGACCTGGGTCGTCCCCTGCCAGATGGCCGATGCCAACGTGCCCTATTACATGGCGATCCACATTCCCTTTAATCCCTCGCTTGACGAGTGGAAGGAGTTCGAAACCCCTCCAGGGTTCAACCAGCCCAATCACGCGCTGGTCAACAACCTCTTCTTCGATCCGGCGACGAGCCAGGTCACCGGCACGACCTACTATTCGCCGAATTACGATTGCGGCGCCTTCGAAAGACACGAGATGGAAGCCGAAAGCGGCAACTACATCCTGATCGAGTACCTGGAAAAGGGGAACTGCGACGGCGTTGGCGGCCCGCCCGAAGCCTGGCCGCTCAGCTGGACCATCGACGAAATGGGTGGCTGAGGGTTTGAGCCAGAACGCTGATAGCCGAGGTCAGGTAACCGAAGCTATCAGCGTGAGCGCAGGCGAACCCCAAAACTCGAAGGCCTCGTCTTACCGGCCTTCCTGGAACAGTCCGTAGAAGGTTGCACACTGCAGGACGAGCACACCGTTCATGGTGGTGGAATTCATGTCGATGACGATTTCCGCATAGGCGCCATCGACGCCCTTGATGTATTCCAGCTGGGTCTTGCACTCATCGAGACCACCATCGGACTCGATCAGGATCTCGTCGCTCATGCCGCCGGTCGGTACGACCTTCAACGTCATGGCAGCCGGGTCTTCATCAACATGGTCTGCCATGGTGATCGCAAGAATGTCCTTGCCGGCGATGCGGTAGGTCAGGAACTGCTGATAGGCAGACGCTGTCCCGGCCAGGCAGAACCCGAGCAGGAAGACAATCAGGCGGGCCACAAGTCGCATTTGCATCGGTTTCTCCAGCTTGAACGAAGGTCGATTGCCATTGGTGCATAGTCCGGCGCCGGAACAAAGAGCTTTCCGGCGCGAGGCTTGATTCCGGGCGGCAAGCCCGGCACTGTTCGGACCATGGTCAAATCTGCCGATAAGAGCGGAGGACACCATGGAGGAACCAATGACGAAGATTTTGCTGTCCGGGCGTTTGCCCGCGCTTGTAGTCGCCCTGTTTCTTTTACCGCTGATGCTGCCGACCAAATTCGTGCAGGGATCAGCTGTCGCGCAGACAGTCACTTTCGAATTGCCGCGCGCTCCGCTGACGCCGCTGCAGCAGAAACGTCTGAAGACAACAGCCACAAACCTATCCCAGGGTCATTTCTCTGGTGACCTGCGTCTGCCGAAGGGCGACGGGCCGCATCCCGCGGTCGTTGTGATCAGGACCTGTCATGACGCGGCCCACTACGCTCCCTGGCTCGACCAGCTCGAGAACTGGGGCTATGCGACCCTTTCCTTTTCCCGGTGCCAGCCACCGGATCTTGTACCGGACGATGCCGAAATTCCGGCGCTGGACTGGAAACGCGGGTCGCTGGCAGCGCTCGGTGCCCTGCTTTACCTGGCAGACCGGCCTGAGATCGACGCCGACAGGATTGCCATCATGTCCTGGTCGCGTCTTGGAATGATCCCGCTCAGCACCTTGCAATATGAAGGCTTTGCGCAGTTTTTCGAGGCGAAATTTGCTGCCGGTGTCGCGCTTTACCCTTTCTGCTCCTTTGCCCGCGGTCCTCATATGGGGCCGATCCTCATCGTTTCCGGCAAGGAGGACGACTGGGTCGACAACACGGTCTGCCATCGCGTGGCCGCCGAAAGCAGATCGGATGAGCATCCGGTCAGGGCCGTCTTTCTGGAGAACGCAGTGCACGGCTTTGACATAGCGGCCTTTGGCGCGCCCAGAGCCGTCGAAGCTGCTGTCATAAATCCGGATCGGTTTGCTGCCGGGGGCGGCACGCTCGGGTATAATCCGGCCGCCGCAAAAGCGGCCCAAGGGGAAATTCGGCAGTTCCTGGACCGGCATCTGAGATAGGTCGCTGGAAGGAGACCGGTTAACCATATCGTCAAAATGGTTAAAATGCCGGGGATATCTGTCTTTTTGGGGTAACACTTGCCGATGTATTCTGCAGGCCGATTTGTGTGAGTCGTTGAATTCGCACGCCCTCATGGGTTAAGAAAGAGTAAACGTATTGCGTATCTTTCGCCGGGCGGCGCCGGCGCGGAAGTCAGGAGACAGGAATGGGCATTTTCTCGAAATCCTCGCGCCCGGGCGACGGTCAGGAGCAGCAGGTCGAGACCAGGACAGAGGCACCCCCGGCCCCGGAGACACCTGAAGTCTCCGAGAAGGCCAATGTCGAGCAGCTTTCGCCTTTCGCCCTGAAGATGCAGGAGAAGATGAACCAGCTGGACGGGCTCAAGTCCCGGGTCGGCGGTCTCAATCAAACCTTCGAGCAGATGCAGGCTTTCGCCATGGAAAGCCAGACATCCATTCGCATGATGTCGGAATTTCTCGAAGTCTCCCGTTCAAGCGTTGAAACCGAAGTCCGGCTGAAATCGGAAAATGCGAAAATCTCGACCGATCTGCTCGATGCCGAGCACAAGGTCAAGACGCTGACCACGCAGCTGGAAGACGCCCAGGCGGAAGTCCATTCCCTGCGCAAGCGCGCAACGGAAACCCGCACCGCCCTGGAAACGGCGCGCAACGACATTGTCTCGATCCGCGACAACAACAAGAAGGTCAACGAGGAGTACCGGCTCCAGAGTGCTACCTTGGTCGAAGCGAATTCCCAGGTGGCCGATCTGTCCGGTCAGCTCAACGACCTCAAGGCCAAATTCGAAACCCTTGAGAAACACGCTGAGAGCCTCGGATCCGACCTGGAGGCCGTCCGTCACCGCGAGAAGGAACTCCAGCAGAACCTCTCTGAAAGCGCCAAGCTTCTGGAAGACGAGGTCCGCAAGAACAACCAGGTCACCAGCGAGCTGGAGGCCGTCAAGCGTGAGCTGGGCGAATTCCGCAACGACAATATCGACCTGAAGTCTCATCTGGACGTCGCCAACCAGGAACTGGTCTATGCCAAGTCCCGGCTGGAGGAAGAACAGCGCAAGCACGACAACGAGGTTTATGCGCTCAATGCGGAAATCGAGAACCTCTCTTCCCAGCGCCGGATCGGTGCGCAGTCTTTGCAGGAAATGGCGCGCGAGAACTCCACGCTGAAGGAGCGCAGCCGGGATCTTCTGAAGCGCATGCAGGAAATCGAGCACCTGCTCGACAGCGCCCAGAAAAACCACGAGAAAGACCGCAACGAGCTGATGGCGACCACCGCCAAGCTGCGTGAACTCAACCTGCGTTACAATTCGGCCCTGACGGACCTCAATCACCAGCGCAACCAGAACCAGAAATTTGCCGACAATCTGGAAGACCTGATCGAAGAGAACAAGCGTCTGCAGCGTTACAAGATCCAGGTCGACACCGCCAACGAGCAGATCGTTCAGCTCAAGTCGGTGATCGCGAATTACCAGATGGCGATGGAAGGCAGAGGCCCGGCAGAAGAACTCGGTCTGACCGAGACCGTGGATCCGGCCAGCGATCTCGGGATCACCGAACCCCTGTCGAGCGACCTGGAACCTATGGATATCGACGATTTGACCATGGATCCGGATGCAGACAACGGTCCGGATGATGACAAACCGAGCGGCGGCGACGACAAGGTCGTGAAACTGCGCGATTGATTGCAGTCGCAGACACAACGAGCAATCCGCCCCCGGACCCTAAATCCGGGGGTTTGTTTTTTAAAAACCCGGTCAGGCGTGGATTGCGACTGTGCTACAAGGCAGCGCGCAACTTTCGGGCTCGCGTGCAATAGACATCGCGGAGAGCCCGCAACTCGGCATCGACGCTGCCTGACTGCCTGTAGCCGAGGCCGCGAATTCTGGTGTCATCGATCCTGCAGGCCGCGGCGTTCGCGAGCCGATCGCGCAGAAAGTGGCGCCCGGCGCTTCTGCCGGTGACCTCGGAGACATGATCGGCCACGTCCAGGACGGTCAGGTCTTCGGCCCCGGACACGTTGTAGACACCGAGATTGTCCTGGATGGGCGCAGTGAGAACCAGGGCGATCGCGTTGGCCAGATCGCCAACTGGCAGGAAAGTTCTTTCCTGATGACCGGATCCCTCGATCGTCAGACGCTGCCCCAGCAAGGCACGCATGACAAAGCGTGGAAACAGCTTTTCTGGGTTCTGCCCGGCCCCGATGGCGTTGGTCGGCCGCAGGATGGTTGCGTTAAGCCCTTGCTGAGCGGCCATCATCACGGCTTCTTCCGCCATGGCCTTAGACGAGGCATAGGGCGTTACAGGGCGCAGCGCTGCCTCTTCGCGCAGGGGATCAAGCGCAGGGCCGTAGACCTCACTTGAACTGACGTGAATGAACCGCTTTACCCCTGCTTTGAGAGCTTCGCTGAGCAGGGTTTCGGTTCCGGCGACGTTGACGTCGAAGAACAGATCCGGTTCCGCATAGGCCCGGGGACCATGTGTCTCCGCCGCCAGGTGAATGACGGCATCGCATTCGTGAAGGGCAGCTGCGACGTCAATGCGGGACCGGATGTCGCCGCGAATGACCGGCAGCTCCCCTGCTTCGCCGGCCGGAGCCAGTCTGCGAAAATCAGCGGCATAGGACACACGATCCAGGATTACGGTTTCCGCGACGCTCTCAAGTCTTGAAACCCGTCGAAACACTTGCGAACCGATGAATCCAAGGCCACCGGTGATCACCACCTTGCGAAACAAGTTGTCCTGTTTAGACGCAGCTGACGTTTCTTCACGTTCCATATTGGCACAATTCCTGAGAGGCGCGGTCGTTCCCCGGTCTCACAGCAGAATTCATGCCAGCGCTGTTCTGCAGAACAAACAAAAGCCCGGGAAGACCCGGGCCTGCAAACAACAAACGTGTCCTGAAAGCACCTATTCCGGTTCGACGGTGAACTGCAGCGGGTAACCGAGCTGTCCGGCTGCATCGATCGCCCGGGTTGCCTTGGTTTCTGCAACGTCTCTCGGATAGACGGAGACAACGCAGGCCCCCTTCTGATGCGCTGTCATCATCACCACCTCCGCCTGCGCGGCGTCCAGCCGGAATTCGGCCTTCAGGATCAGGGTGACGAATTCCCGTGGCGTATAGTCGTCATTGAGCAGAATGACCTTGTAGAGGTTCGGTTTCTGAACCTTCGTCTTCTGCTTCAGTCTCGGTTTCAGATCGATGTTACTCATGGCACTGGCCTAAGCTATCGCCTCATGGGTCGCGTCGAGCGATTTCACCTGGGGTCCTGTTGTCCCCGGCATTCACTGCCGGTCCTTTATCTCAGGCCTTGCGATGAGTGGGCGGTAGCTGTCCGACCTAGTCTCCAACCGGCCTGCTGTGATGCCACTATAGTGCATTGCGAAATCGAAGAAAACATGACGATTGCGGCAAACACGGTCACGTTTTCAAACAAAACCCCCGCGCCAGGCGCGAGGGTCTCAATTGCTTCTGAAGTTCAGTAACTTAGACTGCAGCGACCTGATTCAGGAAACCGTCGATGCGCTCTGCCAACTGGCGGGTGTTGTCGGCCACCTCCGAAGAGGTGCGCGATACGTCGCCGGCAGACTGCGATGTGTCGTCCACGGCGGATTTCACGCCGGTCATGTTCTCGCTGATTTCGCGGGTACCGGAGGCAACCTCCTGGATCGAGCTGCTGATTTCTGCGGTTGCAGACCCCTGCTCCTCGAGAGCCGCGGTAATCGAGGTGGTGAACTCGTTCACCTTGACCATGATGTTGGCGATCTCTTCAATCGCTGCAACAGAGTCGGAAGACGCGCCCTGAATGGCATTGATCTGGGCGGAGATTTCCTCGGTTGCCTTGGACGTCTGCGTCGCCAGTTCCTTGACTTCGGCGGCAACAACAGCAAAGCCCTTGCCGGCCTCACCGGCACGCGCGGCCTCGATGGTCGCGTTCAGCGCCAGGAGATTGGTCTGTTCGGCAATATCCTGGATCAGCTGCAGGACCGCACCGATCTTCTGAGCCGAAGAGGCAAGGCTTGCCACCTGTTCGTTCGCCGAAGTTGCCTTGGCATTTGCAGACGACACCACATCGCTTGTTTCAGCGATCTGACGCGAGATTTCACCGATCGAGGCAGACAGCTCTTCGGAGGCCGAGGCAACCGTCTGGACGCTGGCATAAGCCTGCTCAGTCGCGGCGGCGACTGAAGCCGTTCGCTCCGTGTTGCTGGAAGACAGATCCATCAGAATGGACGAGATGGTGCCCATGTTCTCGGTGGATTCGGTGACCGGCTGAAGCAGTCGCTGACTGTCTTCACGGAAACCTGAAATAAGCTGTTCGAGAGATGCCTGGCGCTGGCGTTCGTTTTCCATATTCTGCTGCTGTTCGTCCTCCAGCTCCCGCTGGCGCAGGCCGTTGTCCCGGAACACCTCGACAGTACGTGCCATCTGCCCCATTTCGTCAACGCGCTCAACATAGGGGATGTTGATGTCGTAGTTGCCGTCTGACAGCGTGGTCATGGTTTCAGACAGATTTCCGATCTGACCGGTGATCCGGCGGATGAGCGCAACCAGAACCAACGACACGGCAACAATCGCAATCAATGTGATGATCAACGCGGTCATCAGAGCTTCGCTGCGTGCGGCTTCAATTCCGGCAAGATCGAAACCGACATAGATGTAACCGAGTGTCGCAACCTGATCACCGTCGCTGCGGGTGATCGGCTTGATGCCGATTTCATATCGGGAGCTGCTGAAGAACGACGTATCGGCCGAGGCGTTTTCGCCACGCATCTCTGCAGGAATGAGTCCCACCAGGCCATCCGCCAGTTTTTCCGATTTCTTTTGCTCGTTTAACTCTTCCCACTTTTCGCCGCTTGGCAAAGAGGCAATGACCACCGGCTCGATGGCCGTTCTGACTTCATCGCGCATCAGCGACGAAAAGACGCCATCCAGTGTGTCCGGTTTGTCGTCGGTTTCGTGCACGACGGCCCAGGAGAAGTTCTTGTTGTTGAGAAGCGGCGCAAGAAGGCTGGCGGCCAAATCCTGGTCAAAGTCCCAGATCGCATTGCCAAGCGCCTGGTTGGTCAGGTTTGCGCTCATGCTGATCTGTTGCTCGAAAGCATCCTGTACCGCCGACACGCGCTGGGTCGAGGTGATATAGGCAAAAGCGACGAACGCGACTGCAACGACAGCGACAATTGGCACCGTGGTGGTGAATTTCACAGATTGCCAGAACTTCATAATGTCCCCCAATAAGGTTTGTTTCACTAATACGGGGACTGTCCAAAAAATGTCTTAATCGGGCAGCGATTTGCCTGAATCACGATGACTTTTCTCTAAACATCTTTTGGCTCTTCAATAGATGTATCGCCGGCTGAACTAAACCAATACGCGAACAATCGCAAATTGTGCCTATGCAGTTCTCCGGGTTCGGCACCTGACATAACGCCACCTTTCACAGCACCTACGGAAATCAACCCACTTCGACCGCGCAGCGAAATTCTGCGTGGGCCAATCCAATTGCTGTCGGGCCTCGTATTCATCACAGTCTGAACTGAACGCGACACGAGGAAGTCGTCATGATCTTGACCCCGAAAACGATGCCCCGCCGCGGCAAGACGATAGGCGCTCTGCTGCTCGGTCTGTTTCTGACAATATCCCTACCAACGGCTTCAGTCCTTGCCGATCTTGGCGCTGCCGCCCGCTCCGTGCCGTCGGCCCAGCTGGTCGGCAAGGGGCGAATGACCTATCTCGGGTTCAAGGTTTTCGATGCGGAGCTCTACGCACCGGGTGGCACATACAGCGCTTCGTCGCCGTTTGCCCTGAAGCTGACTTACCTTCGCAATTTCAAGGGCGCTGCAATTGCCGAGAGCTCTGTCAAGGAAATGCGCCGTCAGGGCGCCGTTTCCAAAGGCCAGCTCGCCTCCTGGGAAAAGCAGATGCAGGCGATCTTTCCAAACGTCTCCAAAGGCCAGTCGATCACCGGTGTTCGAACCTCCAGCGGAAGCACCGTCTTTTACATCGGAAACAGGAAGCTCGGCACCATCAATGATCCGGCCTTCACCAGGAAATTCTTTGCGATCTGGCTCGGCAACAACACCCGAAATCCGCAGTTGCGCGCGCGTCTCGTCGGGGCCGGTTCGTGACAAAAGCGATTGGCGGGGCCAAGGCCCCGCAGCAAGCAAATGACAACCCGGCAATCGAAAGGACGCTTGAAGAAGACAACGGGCCTGCTCGTCTTCGCTGGCCAGACCTTTTTGCCTATGGCGCGATGGCCTTCCCTCTGGCCTTTGCAGGTCTGCCAATCTATCTCCATGCGCCAGACTTTTATGCGGTCACCATGGGCCAGTCCGTTACCCTGCTCGGGACAGTGCTTCTGGTGCTGCGCCTTGTCGATGCTGTGCAGGATCCGATCATCGGCAGCCTGAGCGATCGCTTTCACAGCTCCAGAGCCACCATCCTCGCCTTGGGAGCCGTGCTTCTCGGCGCCGGTTTCTGGATGCTGTTTCATCCAACTTCCTCCGCAACGCTGGTCTGGTTTGCCGCTTCCGTCTTGATCTGCACGACCGGATTTTCCGTTGTTTCCATCAATTTTCAGGCGTTGGGCGGATTGTGGCGAACACGATCTGCAGACCGGACCGGCGTAACTGCCAGCCGCGAGGCTTTCGGGCTGGTTGGGCTTCTGGTGGCAGCCGTCGCACCGCCGGTCCTGATGCACCTCTCAGGTCCGCAAGACGCCTTTCACTGGTTGGCGCTTTCCTACCTGCCGCTTCTAGCGCTCGCCTATTGGTTTCTGGTGCGCTGGATGCACAAAGCCCCCCTTGCAGTGCCGGAGACAACGCAACAGGACGTCGGGTGGTGGACACTGATAAGAGACCGCTGGCGCGGAACCTTCTTCGCACTCATGGCACTCAACACGTTCGCAAGTGCCATTCCCGCCGTACTTGTACTGTTTTTCATTCGCGACCGTCTCGGGGCAGAAGCCTATACAGGACTGTTTCTGTTGATCTATTTCCTGTCCGGCGCCTTATCGATGCCACTCTGGACACGCCTTGCAAGAAAGTTCGGCAAGATACGAACCTGGCAGATATCGCTTGGCGTTGCCGTCCTGACCTTTTGCTGGGCGATTTTGCTCCAACAGGGAGACATCGCTGCCTATGCGGCTGTCTGCGCTTTTTCCGGCCTTGCGCTGGGTGCGGATCTGGCCTTGCCTCCGGCGATCCTCGCCGATCACATCGACGCTGACGAGCGGCAGGGAGACGCCTCCCGCCTGTTCTCGATCATGGCATTCCTGTCAAAATCGGCGCTGGCGCTTGCAACCGGTCTGGCGCTTCCGCTGCTTGGCCTGTTCGGGTATCAGCCCAACGCGCCCATGACCCTTGAGCTGAACTTCGTGCTCAGCCTCACCTATGCCGGCCTTCCCTGCATTTTGAAACTCATGGCCCTGATCGGTCTCATCGTGGCTGAAAAAGACCTTGCCCGGAACCGTTCACCCGTGTGAGCCTGAATCATCGTCGAAACAGTCTGGTGCTTCCATGGCCGTCCGTCCTCCGCAACTCACCAAACCCGCTGACAAGGACCCGCTCGCCGCGGTGCTCGAGCAGGAAATCTTCAACGAAAAGGCGGCGACGCTCTCCCGGCTGAACAAGAAACTGGAAGAGGCGCTGCAACGTCTGGAGGCATCCGGCTCTGCCCAGGCGATGACAGAAGAAGACCTGTTGCCCCTGCTGGCCGAAGCCGGAGAAGCGCTGTGGCACGTCACCATTCAACGTGAATTGTGTGGCCTGCGCGAGCACAAGGCCTTTTATGATTTTCTGGGCGTCCCAAAGTCCGTTCGCCTGAGAATGGGGCCCGCAAAGAGCTACCAGACCTCCTGAATTTTACGAATTGCTGACAGCTGTGACTGGCATCACTTCTTTGTTGATGGGCCCGTCCTAGGAAAAGGAACCAGTTGCATCTTTGGTGCACGAGTGGTTTTTTCTGGGGGCTTTTTGAAAGATGCGTTATTTACAGTCGCAAATGACGAGCTATGTGCAATGGATGTGGCTCGCGGGCGCGCAGACATGTGTCCAGCGCCATTTAAAAAACAAGGCCAGGCGCAAGACGGTCATGATGTGCAGGAAGACCCATCGGTTTAAACATACCGCCCGATTGCTGGCGGCCGGTCTGGCTATTGCGGTGGTGTCGTGCCCCGTAACCCTTCCGCTGGCGACCGCGACACAGGCTGAAGCCCAATCCGTGCGCACGGTGCCCGAAGGCAATCGCTACCGGTCGCAGCCCAAAATTCCCTTTGCCTCTTCCAGGCGCACTTCTGCCTCCAAATCATCCTACGACGCCAAATTCGACAAGGTGCTCGCGGTCCTGAAACGAGATCGCAGGCTGATGGGATCGATCAAGCGGGTGGCATCGAAATACGGCATCGACCCGATCCACATCGTCGGCGCCATCGTGGGCGAACACACCTACAATTACGACACGCTGGACAGCGCCCAATCCTATTATGTCAAGGCATTGTCCTATGCCGGCATCCGTTTCGACTTTGAACTGAACGGAGAACATGTCGACGCTTTTGTCGAACGACCCCAGTTCGATCGCTGCCGCAAGGAACATATTCAAAAGAGCAGCGACCGGCGTTGGTCATGCTACGAAAACGTCTGGAACAGCAAGTTTCGCGGCCGCAGTGTCGACGGTGTGCGCTACCCCAAGAAGAATTTCAACGAGGCCTTCTTTCAGCCGCTGTTTTCCGGCCAGAGTTTTGGTTTGGGTCAGCTGAGCCCGCTGACAGTCCTGAAAATGACGGACCGGGTCTCCCGACAGAGCAGCTATCGCAAACTGAAAGCCTCCGACCCCAAAGAGGTCTACAAGGCCACCATGGATCCCAACATATCGCTGCATTACATGGCAGCGATCATTCAGGACGCCATCGCGGCCTACAAATCGGTCGGCAAGGTGGACATCTCCAACAATCCGGGCCTGACCGCAACGCTCTACAATCTCGGCGACCCCTGGAGCCGCGCAGCCAAATTCCGGCGAAGCGGGCAGTCCTGGCCACGTGAAAACTACTACGGCTGGCTGGTCAACGACCGGATCGACGATCTGCGGGCGCTGATGTAGCGCCCGGAACCGTCTTGCCAATCACTGCAGGAACGGATTGTTTTCGCGTTCATGACCGATGGTCGAGGCTTGGCCATGCCCTGGCAGGAAAGCGACATCGTCGCCGAGTGGCAACAGCTTCTCCTGGATGGACTTGATCAACGTGGCATGGTCGCCGCCGGGGAGGTCCGTTCGTCCGATTGACCCGGCAAACAGCACGTCTCCAGAAATCGCGAAACGCAGCTCCTTGTCGACAAAGACCAGATGTCCGGGCGAATGGCCTGGACAATGCAGCACGTCGAAGGACCGTCCGGCAATCTCGACCGTGTCTCCTTCCACCATCCAGCGATCCGGTGTCACGGGCTTGACATCGTCGACACCGAACTGTGCGGCCTGCTCGGCGACCCGGTCGATCAGCGGCTTGTCGGCTTCATGCGGACCTTCAACCGGAACGCCAAGAGCCGAGGCGAGATCCGCAGCACCGCCGACATGGTCGATATGTCCATGCGTCAGCACGATCTTTTCGACCGTGACACCCTGCTTCTGGATCGCAGCCTGGATCCGGTCTACATCGCCGCCCGGATCGACAACAGCCCCACGCAAAGTGGCCGGGTCCCAGATCAGCGAGCAGTTCTGCTGGAACGCCGAGACCACGATGACCATCACCTGGATCGGCGGCATGCCGTCCTCTCCGGCCTCCTGCGTTCCGTCCTGGTCCGATGTGTTGCCTTCCTGCGGCATGATTGCCTCCTTATCGCGGCACCTCCACAGGTGCCGACCCCTTGTAACAAATACGGGACAACGCTGTCCGGTGCCGTGATTCTGTGCACTATCGGCTTCACCTTGCCGCGCGCATTTCGTACAAGATGAATGGGCCTGTGAGAAGATGTCCTAATAAATCGGGTGACCGGACCTAATGACGCCAAGATTGTTGACATTGCTGATCTCCGCGACAACGGCGCTTCTGGCAGCCTCAGCTTCGCTGGCGCAACCCGGCCGCACGGTGCCCAGCTTTGAAAGCTGGACGGTGGATTGCGGCAACACAGGCGTCTGCTTTGCCTCCTCTTACACCCGCAGCCAGTCGGTCTGGGTGGATCTTCGCATCGTCCGGGACTGGCAGGCGGAAGCCCAGCCACTGGTTCGCCTGACAACCAACAGCGAGCTGCCGAAGGAAGGCACGCTTCAGTTTGCGGTCGATGGCACGGCGATCGAATCTCTTCCGATCGAACAGCTCCGGGAAATGCAGCCCGCAGTCAAACCTCCAGCAGGTTTCCGTCCGCTTGGAGGCGAAGGCTTCTGGTACCCGACCGGGCCGGCAACCCTCACCCTTTTGGAAGCCATGCGCTCCGGCAAGGAACTCAAGATCATTCTGCCAGCTGTCAACGGCTCGGATCCGGTCACCGTTCCCGTACCCTTGCATGGCCTGAAATCCAGCCTTCTGTGGCTCGACAACCGCCAGGACCGGACCGGAACCGTTTCGGCGATCGTCGCGCCCGGAACCGACCCCGCCAAGGATGCGCCTCATGCGGTCTCGCTGATGAGCGCCGACCAGCTGCCGCCGGAAGTCGCGGCGGTCTGGTCCGCCAACCGGCTGTGCTCGGAAATCGACCCGACCATCTTTGCCGGACTGAACGCCGTCCGGGTGCCTTTTGCCGATGGGGCATCGCTCTACATCATCCCCTGTGGCGCACCGACCGCCTATAACAGTCCCTATGTCGCAATCCTGGCTGGGAAGGAAGGCGCTGCCCGTCAGGTTCATGTTGCCCGCATGTCGGAAAAAGGCCCGATTGCAACAGATCTGATCTACAACGCAAAGTGGATTCCCGCAGATCAGCAGCTGGTCAGCTACTTCAAGGGCTCCGGTGTCGGCGAATGCGGCCTCTGGAACCGGTGGGTCTGGAACGGCACCGGACTGGTCCTTCTGGAGGAAGCCGCCAGAACGACCTGTGACGGAACGGAGCCGGACTTGTCCAATTGGTCAAGCAGCTGGCCCCTCAAAAAAGCCTCCAATTAGGGCTTTGCCCAAGGATTTTCTTGCGATTTCGCATTTCCCGACCTTATGATGCTAACGCAGCGGCTGGAGTGGGATGTGGCGAGTTTGTTTCAACCCGCTCTTCAAGTGTTGATAGGACGTACAGGGTGCGTCTGAGTGAAGTGACTCGACTGTGAAGGCGGGTGAGGTTGGTCGATATGTGCCGGACTGGCACAGAGATTAAGGTGATTTGGTAATGCACGATGGCGATTCGGACCGGAGGTCGCGTGGTCGGCGCGGCGGCAAGCGCGAGTTTGGCGGTCCGCAAGACTTCGGCAGTGATTTTGGCGGCAACGATTTCGGTGGTGATTATGGCGGTGGCCGTGACGGGGGCTACCGAGGCGGACGCAGCAATGATTTTGGTGGCGGCTACGGCCGCGACGACAGAGACGGCGGTGGTCGTGGCGGTTATGGCGGTCGTGATGGCGGCGGCGGTCGCGGCGGTTATGGCGGCGATCGTGACGGCGGCGGCGGCGGCGGCGGATATGGCGGCGGCCGTGGCGGTTATGGCGGCGACCGAGATGGTGGCGGTGGTTACGGCGGTGGCGGCCGCGGTGGTTACGGCCAGCGTGACGGTGGCGGCGGTGGCGGTTATGGCCAGCGCGAAGGCGGCGGCGGCTATGGTGGCGGCGGTCGAGGCGGCTACGGCCAGCGTGACGGCGGAGGTGGCTACGGCCAGCGCGACGGTGGCGGTGGCTACGGTCAGCAGCGCCCGCGTCGGGATGGCCCACCCATGGAGCGCGGCCCGCGTCAATCTGGCACCGTAAAGTTCTTCAAGTCCGACAAGGGCTTTGGCTTCATCACACCGGATGAGGGAGATGCGGACGTGTTCGTTCATATCTCCGCGGTTGAGCGCTCAGGTCTGTCTTCCCTGGACAGCGGCATGCGGATTTCCTTTGAAACGGAACCCGATCGTCGCGGCAAAGGACCGAAAGCCGTCAACCTCCAGGTCCTCGAAGAAGACGGCAGCGAACCGGCCGGCGATGACGAGGCTCCTTCCGAGGAGTGATGTGCTGAGCGCTCTGTCGCTCCGATGAGTAAACCGACCCAATCCATCAGGGCGCAGCAAATGTTGCGCCCTGTTTTTATGCCAATCCGCAAAAGCACCTCCTTTTCAAGCCCCGCCCCGCCGCCTATAAGGCAGATCCCGTCCCTTTCAGGTGATCCTCATGGCGTCAGACATCTCTTCCCAGGCAACCGTTCGCCCCTTTCTACCCGGCGATCTCAGCACGCTTCTGACAATGAACAATGCGGCCGTGCCCGCAGTCAGCGAGGTGACGGCAGAAGAGCTTCTCGACCTGATCAACCAGGCGCTGATCTGCCTCGTTGCCGAAGTAAGTGGCGAACCGGCAGGTTTTCTGCTGTGCCTCGGAGACGGTGTGGATTACGACAGTCCAAATTACGCCTGGCTGAGCGCGCGCGTCACCAATTTCGCCTATACCGACCGTATCTGTGTCAGTGAGACCATGCGCGGCCGCAAGATCGGCGATGCGCTCTATGCCGCCCTGTTCGAACACTACGCGGGAACAGGCCGCAGTTTCCTGTGCGAGGTCAACGAACGTCCGCCCAACCCTGGGTCACTGCGCTTTCATGGCCGGCTCGGCTTTGAGGAAATCGGCAAGGCAGACCATGGTGACAAGGCGGTTGTCTATCTGCAGCGTCCCGCCGAACCGAAAGCCGACAACGGCTCATGAATTACCGTCACGCCTATCATGCAGGCAATATCGGCGATGTGCTCAAACACATCGTCCTGGCGCGACTGATCACTTATTTCCAGCGCAAGGACAAGCCATTCCGAATTCTCGACACCCATGCCGGGATCGGCCTTTATGACCTGACCGCCGTCGAAACACAGAAGACAGGCGAATGGCAGCAGGGCATCGCCAAGGTGCTTGAGGCCGACATGCCCGCTTCGGTCGCCGAGCTCCTGGCACCATGGCTTGGCGTCGTACGGGATCTCAATCCCGATGATCGGCTCGAACGTTACCCCGGCTCTCCGCAGGTTGCCCGCCAGCTGCTGCGCAAGATCGATCGCCTGACCCTGACCGAACTCCACCCGCAGGACTTCCGGACCCTGTCCGAGCGCTTCACGGGAGACCACCAGGTCAAGACCATTCATCTCGATGGCTGGCTGGCCATGGGCAGTTTCCTGCCGCCCAAAGAAAAACGCGGCTTTGTCCTGATCGATCCGGCCTTTGAGGTGACCGACGAATTCACAAGAATGACAGACGCCGTCCTCAAGGCCTGGAAGAAGTGGTCCGGTGGCACCTATGCCCTCTGGTATCCGCTGAAAGACGCCAGGGCGATCCGCCGCATGCACGAGGACTTCGCCGCAGCCGGCGTGAAAGACGTCTTGGCCCTGAGCTTGAGCGTTGGCAAAAGCGGCCCAGACACACGCATGCTCGGCTCCGCCATCACCTTGATCAATCCACCCTATACGTTGGCGGACGAGATGAGACAGGTTCTTCCCTGGCTCGCCGAAACACTGCATCAGGGGCCCGGGAGCGGCTGGGACGTGACACAACTGATCGGCGAATAATCAGCGCACGGGCACTTTTTCAAGGGATCGAAGCTTGACCTTCAGAGCGGCCTCCCCCATCGTCTCATTCACTGTTTGCCTTCCGGAGTTCTTGCCGTGCGTATTGCCCGTTTTGCCTCTTCGACCTTGTCGGCCCTGCTCATCGCCGGCAGCCTCGCTGCGCCGGCCGCTGCCGACGAGAACCGGGTTTATTTCTCCTTCTCCGGCGAAAAACGCCTCCCGGATTGCACGGCGGGTTCCGTGACCGGTGCGGTACGCAATTCGGTGGCGAGGGCCTACGCCGACTATTATGGCGGCGTCAGGATCACGAGTGTCGACGAAATCCGCGAGGTTGCCTATCGCGACCACGGTGTCAGCCCGGTGGCGCGCCGCTATTGCAGCGGCAAGGCCAGCCTGTCGGACGGGTCTTTCCAGTCCGTTCACTACATGGTTGAAGAGCATGCCGGGTTTGTCGGCGTGGGCTGGAATGTGGAAGCCTGTCTCAGCCCGCGTGACAAATGGCGGGTCTATGGAGCCCGTTGCAGCACGGTGCGCCCGCACTGATCGCAGCTTGGAAGGATCAGCGGATGATGCCGGCAGCCCGTTTCCGGGTGCTTTGCGCCCTCCTGACAATCGTTTGCTTCCTGCAACCGGCACGCGCCGACACGGCCGGCGAGTTCGACTTCTACGTTCTCGCCCTGTCCTGGTCGCCGACCTATTGCAAACAGGAAGGCGCAAGCGCCAGCCGGCATCAATGCGATGTCGCCACCCCCTTCCGCTTCATCGTGCACGGTCTCTGGCCGCAATATGAGCGCGGCTATCCGGAGAGCTGCCCGGGCGCACCGACACGCATCGACCGGGATATCGCCGTTTCGATGGAAGACATCATGCCGAGCCATAATCTGGTCTTTCATGAGTGGCGCAAACACGGCACCTGCTCCGGGCTTTCGCCGGAAGCCTATTTTGACCTGACACGCGAAGCCTTTGAAAAAATTAACATTCCCGGCGCCTTCCGCACACTGACCAAGCGGGGCAAGGCTGCTCCTGCAACGGTTGAGAAAGCCTTCCGGCTTGCAAATCCCGGTCTGACGGAGGACGCCATGGCCGTCACCTGCGACCAGGGAGAGCTTGAGGAAGTCCGGATCTGCCTGTCCAGGGACCTTGAGTTCCGCGCCTGCCAGGAAGTCGACCGCAAGAGCTGCCGAGCAGACAGTCTCTCCGTCCCGCCGCCGCGCACCCGCTGATCTTCCGCCGCGACCGCGGTACGTCCACCGTTTCTTTGTTTGGAGCCGCATTATGATGAAATTGCGTTCGTCCCCCCCTTCGCCTTTCGGCCGCAAGATCAAAATCGCCATGGCGATCCTGGGACTGAAAGACCGGATCGAGATCGAAGACGCCAACACCGCGGATCCCTCCGACAGCCTGCGGAGCCAGAACCCGCTTGGGAAGATCCCGGCCCTGATCCTGGAAAACGGCGACGTTCTTTACGACAGCGCAGTCATTCTGGAATATCTCGACTTTCTGGCCGGTGGCGGCAAACTGTTTCCGGCCGGCGAAGCCCGCTTTGCGGTGTTGCGCAACCAGACCCTTGCCGACGGCATCATGGAAGCAGCCATTCTGAGGGTCTATGAAAAGCGCTTCAAGGAACCCAAATACCGGGATCCGGCCTGGGACGCCTATCAGGGCGCCAAGATGGCGCGCGGCCTGGCCTATTTCGAAGAAAATGTGCCGAAAATGCCTTCCTCGGCAGACGACATTGATGCCGGAACGCTGACATTGGCCTGCATGCTTGGCTATCTGGATATACGTTTCGGCAACGACAACTGGCGGGACGGGCATCCGAAACTGGCCGCCTGGCTCGAGGCTTTCGAGGCCGCCGTTCCAGCCTTTGCGACCACAAAGATACCCCCCGCTCCGGTGCCCGATAACGATCCTGCCCTGTTGCAGTAGTCTCTGGAAATGCCGCAGGTCTGGCCTCGCCCTTCAACAAGGTGCCCGTGTCAGACCCGGAGCACAGCCATTTCCGTGCGCTGAACTCTCCAGACGATTTGGACGCAAACGCATTTTCAGACCATCACAGGATTTAAGATCATGGACGCCCCTCACTGGTTCATCTTCCTGGCCACAGTCCTTGGCGTGTCCCTGATCCCAGGCCCCAGCACTTTCATCGCTTTCGCCCATGGCGCTGCTTATGGATGGAGCCGTTCGGTCCTGACAGCATTCGGCAACACCACTGCTTCGGTCTTGCAGGCGGTTCTGGCCTCTGCCGGGCTGGGCCTCGTCGTCACGAGTTCAGCAACGCTGTTTCTCGCCATCAAATATGCCGGTGCGGTTTACCTGATCTATGTCGGCATTCAGCTGTGGCGCAGCGCGGCCCGACAAGTGTCGCTTGACGGCGGGCAAGAAGGCACGCGGGAGCCATCTCACAGGCTGTTCACCGCGGGTTTCACCGTGGCGATGAGCAACCCGAAAGCGATTGCGTTCTTTACCGCACTGTTTCCACAATTTCTGTCGGTGGACGGCAACAGCCTGGAGCAATTGGCCGGCATGGTCTTGCTCGTTGGGCTCAGCGCGTTTTCCGTGGCCCTCTTTTACGGCTGCGTCGGCGCATGGGTTCGCGGCCTCAAGCTGTCCAGGGCGATCATGACAAGGATCTACAAGACCACAGGTGGTCTCTTCGTGGCCAGCGGGATCGGCCTGGCAGCATCAAGAAGTTCCTGAGAAAGCCGCCAACCACAATCGAGCGTCTTACGACCCGGGCCGGGCAAGCGCCTTGCGGCCACGCGCCTTCAAAAGCCGCCGGCCGCTCGCGACCGACTGGCCGAAATCCCGCTGAGCCGCCAGAAGCGCAGGAACCAGCAGGATCACCAGAAACAGCCCGACGCCCAGACCGTAGGACAGTGTGATCACGGTCGGTTTCAGGAATTGTGCCTGCCGACTGGTCTCAAACAGGAGGGGTGCCAGGCCGAATACGGTCGTGGCCGTTGTCAGGACGACGGCCCGAAGCCTGTCGCAAACACCATTGACCAGAGCCTGCCGGAACGGATGGTTCTTGGCGTATTCGTCAATCGTGGTCACCAGCACGATGCTGTCATTGATGATGATGCCCGCCATGCCGATGAAACCGACCACGGAGAACATCGACAGCGGCACGCCGTGAATATAGTGCCCCCAAAGCATGCCGATCGAGCCGAACGGAATGATGATCATGATCATCAAAGGCCGGGTCCAGCTTTCGAAGATCCAGCAAAGCGTGAGATAGATCCCGGCAAGGCAGAGAGCGAAGCCGATCATCGCGTCTGACAGGAACGATCTTTCCTGCTCTGCCAGACCCGCCAATTCGCTTTCAACATCAAACTCCGCAGCCAGTTGCGGCAACAAGTCGTTTTCCAGAAGCGCAGTGACACGTGCGGCGGCCTCCGGGTCGTCCTGTGCGATGTCACCGGTTACCTGCAGGGTCCTGAGGCCGTCGTTGCGGCGAACCGAGGCAAAACCGTAGCTGCTGTCGACATTGACGATCTCGCTCAGCGCGACGTAATTGCCGTCATTGGTCCGGACCCTGGTCGTATAGAGAAACGCCGCATCCGTTTCCTCGTCCGGCATCAGGACCTTGACCTTTGCCGTGCGCCGGCCGACGGGAAATTCCGCAACCTCGACGCCTTCCAGCCTGTTGCGCAGGATCCGGGCGACATCGTCCGTGGTAAAGCCAAGCGCCTCGCCCCGCGCCGTCAGCGTAAGGCTCAGTTCGGGCTTGTCATAGGCAAGCGTATCTTCCAGCGCACTGACCCCCTCCATGGGGGACAGGGCCTGTTTGAGATACTCCGCGGCAGCCTTCAGATTCTCCGTGGACGTTCCGTAGAGACGCACGTCAATTGCGTCTCCGCCCGGCCCGGAGCGCTCGCCGCGCAGCGCAAGTGTCTCCAGCATCGGAGGGCGCTGGATCTCCTTGCGCCAGTCGCCAATGAACTGGAACGCGGAATAGGGCCTGAGGTCAGGATCAAGCAGTTCAATGGAAATCCCGCCCAGCTGGTCGACATCCTTGGAGTCAGCACCAGACAATCCGCGCCCGGCCGTCCCCCCGACCGTCGACAGCACGAAGAGGACAGGCTCTGCGCCATATTCGTCCGCGTAGCGTTGATTGACCGTATCGAGTGCCCGCTCCAGTTCGGTGATCATGGCCTTGGTGTCGTTTCGATCCGCGCCAGGCATCATGGCAATGCTGGCGGACACGATCGACCGTTCCGGCGCGTTGAAGAAACGCCAGCGCACGCTGCCATCGAAAAACAGTGACAACGAGAGCAGGAGGACCATCACGGCAAAACCCAGTGCCGGGTAACGCACGGACATCAACCAGGTGACGAAGGTGCGGAAAGGCTTGTCCCGGAACCAGACAAACCCTCTGTTGAAGGCCCTGTTGGGGTAATCGTACCAGCGCTGTTTCTTGCTCGCCGAAAGGGCATGGTTCATGTGCGCGGGCAGGATCAGGAAGGACTCCACCAGACTGGCGATCAGCACCACGGCAACGGTGAAGGGAATGTCTGCGATCAGGCTACCGAAGCGGCCACCGATGGCGATCAGCCCGATAAAGGCAATCAGAGTGGTGATGGAAGCGCTGAAGACCGGCGCCGTCATGCGCCTTGCGGCAAGGCTCGCCGCTTCGGCTGGCGGATAGCCGCGCCGATGCAGGAAATCGGCGTGTTCCCCGACCACGATGGCGTCATCCACCACGATACCGAGACAGATGATCAGCGCGAAGACCGAGACCATGTTGAGGGTCAGACCAAAGGCATACATCAGCCCGATGGTCGCCGCCATCGCCACCGGAATGCCTGCGGCCACCCAGAACGCCGTGCGCGATGACAGGAACAGGAACAGGAAGGCCAGCACAAGTCCAAGACCGAATGCACCGTTTTCAATCAGGATGTTCAGCCTGTCGATGATGTTCTGGGAGCGCGTGCGCGTCAGCTGCACGACCACCCCTTCCGGCAGGGTCTTCTGGAACTCCGCCGTGATGCGTTCGACATCCCGCTGGATGGAGATCGTGTCGCCCTGGGCGCTGCGGTCGACCCTCAGAACAACCGCCGGCATGCCCCTGTGGTAATAGGCGCGTCCGCTTTCCACCCCTTCGGTGACAATATCGGCAACAGACCGAAGGTGGAGCTTCTCCCCCTGCAACGGTGCCTTGATCACGATCTCGCCGAGTTCCTGTTCGGACCGGCGCGTTTGTCCGGTGCGCAGTCGCGCACCACTGCCACTGACATCGCCGGCAGGCGTCGTTTCCATTTCCGCCGACACCGTGTCTGCGATCTCGGCAAGCGTCAGCCCGTGCCGCACCAGCATCTGCTCACCGACATTGACGCGAATGATCGGGTTCGCCAGGCCCTGGATCGACACCCGGGTCACGCCCTGGCGGAAGAAAACGGTCTGCAGATCTTCAGCAAACCGCGCCAGCTGATCGATATCGACCGGGCCATAGACAACCACATCGGTCACCCGGTCCCGATAGACACCCCGGGTGACAACCGGCTCGTCAATGCCATCTGGAAGACTGGATCTCGCCTGATCGACGGCGGCCTTCACCTCGTCGGTGGCCTGCCCCATGTCCCAGCCGTCTTCAAACTCGATTTCTATGCTGACCCGGCCTTCGCGCGCAATCGACGTCGTTTCGTCTACGCCATTGATCGCAAGCAACTGAGGTCCGAGTATTTCGACCACAGACTGGTCGAGATCTTCCGGCCCGGCACCGGGCCAGTTGATTTCGACATCCACCTCTTCCCGCACGAAGTCCGGAAAGAACTGGGTCCGGATCTGCGTCCCGGCGGCAATCCCGCTGAGCAGCATCAGGGCCAGCAACAGGTTGGCCGCCGTGCGGTGGCGGACCATGTAGTCCAGCAGTGAAGCGAATTGCGATCCGCCAGGTGAACGCATGTCGGGATACTCCAGTCAGCGCAGGCGCCTCGCCCGTGTCAGCCGCGGCGGCCGCCCCGTTGTTCGAGCCGTTCAATCAGGTCCTTGGGCACCATCGGTTCATTCAGAAGTGCCAGCAACCTTGCTTTCCGGTTTTCCGGCATGTTGGAACTGTTCAACTGGGCGATCAGGGCCGCGCGGCGCTCGGGATCGAGCGCAACCAGATCACCGGATGGGCGCTCACCGCCGGCTTGCGGCGCCTGCTGCGGCCGCTCGTCCTGTCCGTCCGTTCGGCGTGGCGTCACTTTGAGACCGGTGCCAAGCTGAGGCAGACGTTCGCGGACATAGTCCCTGCCAAACGGCACGTCCGCCAGCACCACGTCGTTACCCATCCTGCGCAGCACCCTGGCCCGGATTTCGCCGATCCGCTCGTCTTCTCCGACGATCAGCAGTCGGCCGTCCTCCGTCACAGCGGCGGCTGGCACAAGCGCTACGTTCAAAAGCTCGGGTTCTTCAACGGCAACCAGGACAAAATCGCCGGGACGCAGAACAGTCCCAGGCTCGATATCAAGCGTTGCGAACAGAGTGCGGCCGGCCTCGCCTTCCGACACCACAGCCGCGGACCGATCGATATTTCCGGGTACGGTGATCGATCGCCCTCCGAGCTGCAAGGTCACGCTGACCGGCACCTTGATCAACTTGCCACGATCGTCGAGCAGGCGGGAAAACTCGGCCGTCGACAATGAGAACCTGACCTCCAGAGCGGCCGGGTCAATCAAATGCGCCAGTGTTTCCGACGGGCTGACCCGCCGGCCAAGTGTGGCATTCACGTCGGAAAGATATCCGTTGAAAGGGGCGGTGAGTGTCGTTTCGTCGAGCACGCGTCGTGCGTCTTCCAGGGCCAGCGCTGCCCGCTTCACCGTCAGGTCCATGCGTTCGATACGCTTGCGGGCCGTGATCACCGCTTGCAGGCGGTTGCTGAGAGATTGCTCCAGCGAGGCCACGCCGAGCTCTTCTGTTTCCACCTGGACGGCGGTCGAATAGCCCTTGTCCTTCAGTTGCCGCTGACGCTCCAGCGCCTGGCGTCGCAGCTCCAGCTGGCGCCGGGCCGCTTCCAGTTCCTGCTCGGCTCCGACAATCGCTTCTTCCGCCTCGGCCTTCTGAGCCTCCGCATCGGCAAGAGCTGCCTCCGCATCCAGAACCTGGAATTCCGCATTTGCCGGATCGATGCGCAGGAGAAGTTCGCCTTCCGCGACCGCAGCTCCGTCTCTGAATTTGCTGGCCACATCGACCAGCCGGCCTTCGGAGCTTGCCCGGAGTTCCAGTGTCCGCCAGCTTTCAATCGTGCCATAGGCTGTGGTAACGGGCGCGACGGTTTGCGGAACCAGTTCAGCCACATTGACCGAATAGCTGCGCTCCCGGGCGGGACGCTGGCGTACCTGCTCCTCAGCCGTCATGGCTTCGTAAAGCCGGTAGCCGCCGAACCCGGCAAACCCGATCATCACTGCCATCAATGCCAGACCTACCAGTCCGCGCATCAGGAACCGCATTCAACTCTCCCACAGAACCGCTTCAAGGCCCGCATCAGCACACGGTCCCACTTGCCGCAGGTAGTACAGCATCGTTAAAATACCATGCTTGTGGGGCGAAATTCTGAAAACCTTGTAACCACTTGTAACAAAACGGGCCCGGCACCTGAAGGTACCGGACCCGTTTCTCGGTGTCACCGAATGATCAGAACTTGTAGCCGAGACCGAGTCGAACCTGGGAATTGTTGAATTCCGAGCTGACGCCGGTTCCGTTCAGGTTGAAATCCTGGCTGCCGAAGTCCTGGTAGACATACTCAAGACGGGCGCTGATGTTGTTGGTGATGGCCGCTTCGCCACCGGCACCTACCGTCCAGCCGAGAGCGGTCTTGCTGTCCTTGTCCCCGGCCGCAGACACTTCCAGGTCGGCAAGCGCCAGACCGCCCGCACCATAGACCAGGTAGCGGTCGAAACTGTAACCGACACGCGCCCGGATATTGGAGTTCCAGTCCGATTTGGATTTGACGTTGAGACCGCCATTGGTACGCGATTCTTCCAGGTCCGTGAGGCTGAAGTCAGCTTCGGCACCGATCACCACATTGGGCGTCACCTGGAAGTTATAGCCGGTGTAAAGGCCGCCGCCGACGCCATTGGCGTTGGTGCCAAGACCCGTGCTGCCAGACTTGTTGTCGAAATTCCCGAACGCCCAACCGAGATTACCGCCGAGATAGATCCCGGACCAGTCAATCGTCTGTTGCGGAGCCGGAACCGCCTCGTAAGCCGGTGCCGGGGCCTGGGGCAGATCCGCGGCCAGAACCGGCGCGGCTGCGGCCGATGCTGCGGTCATTGCCATGCCAGCAAGTGCAAGACGTTTCATTTCAGATACTCCAGATCCACATTTTCTTTCTGAATGGCCCCCTTTTCAGGCAGGCCTGTTGTGAGTCGGACGGGGGTTGCCGCGTCCTCACTCTCCCCCTGTCAGCAGATATGGAGAGCGTTTGTGGCGGATCGGGATTGAGATTTAGGAGATTTGGTGACAAATGCTGGCAACAATCTGGCAGCATAAATGCCTCGTTAAGACCATTGCAATTTGCATTCCGGGTCGCCATTTGGGCGGTAGAAAGTTCCTTGTCACTGACTTTCCCCGAACCAATCTATTGCGTATAAGGCGCCCAACAGGAATTGGGAGCCCTTCCCGAAACCGTGCACGACGCCCACGCCAGACCGAAACCGGAACTCATAGATGCTGTTTGACTACATAAGCCTCGCAGGCGGACTGGTTGTGCTGATCATTGCCGGTGATGTTCTGGTCAGGGGTTCTGTCGGCGTCGCGCAGCGCCTTGGGATTCCGAACCTTGTCATTGGCTTGACCATCGTCGCCTTCGGAACCTCCGCCCCGGAACTGGTCATATCCCTGAAAGCCGCCCTTGAGGGCGCGGGTGGTATCGCCATCGGCAATGTCGTCGGATCCAACATCGCCAATGTTCTGCTCGTTCTGGGCATGCCGGCCCTGATAGCAGCCACACCCTGTGGCGAAGCCGGAGCGACCCGGAACGCGCTGTTCATGGTCACCGTGACGCTCGTTTTCATCGCCCTGTGTTTCTACACCCCGATCGGCTTGACCGCAGGCCTGGTCCTGCTGACGCTGCTCGGCCTTTTTCTCGGCGCATCGACCATCGTCGCCCGGCGGCATCGCAAGGAACAAAAAGCCATCGCCGCTGCTGCGGCCGGTGCAGCTGTGGCCGACGGCGCATTGATCGACGAGGACGATGACGGCCTTGACGAAGTCGAGGATGTGCCGGACAGCATCTGGATCGCGATCATTTACATACTGCTGGGTCTGGTCGGCCTGCCGCTCGGTGCGCATTTTACCATTACAGGTGCAACTTCCATCGCCACCGCCTGGGGCGTCAGCGAAGCCGTTATCGGTCTGACCGTCATTGCGCTTGGCACATCGCTTCCCGAACTTGCAACCACCGTCATGGCCGCCATCCGCCAGCATGGTGCCGTCGCGATCGGCAATGTCATCGGGTCCAATATCTTCAACCTGCTCGCCATCATCGGCATTACGGCGGTCGTCGTTCCGATCGACGTGCCGCAGGAAGTGCTGAAACTCGACATCTGGGTGATGCTGGCCTGCGCGTTGCTGTTGACGGCGCTTGCAGGCTTCCGCATTTGCCTTGGCCGGATTTCCGGCTTTGCCATGACTGCCGCCTATGTCCTCTACATCGCGACGGTCTACATGCTCGGCCATACCACCTGAAACTTGCGCCCTGCAGACAACGCACTTCTGAACAGGCCCCTTTCCTGAACGGCCCGAGGCGCTTAAATGTCTGGCATGCAGGACATGTCTGATTCTCAACCTGACGAGACCTCGGAAGAGGGCAAAAACAGCGAAGCGCCGCGCAAGGGTGTCGAGGTCATCGCCGACGAGGTCAAGCGTCTGCCCAACGGGCCGGGCGTTTACCGGATGCTCGACGAGAACGGTGAGGTTCTTTATGTCGGCAAGGCCCGCAGCCTGAAAAAGCGGGTGACCAGCTACACCCGGCTCCAGGGCCAGTCGAACCGCATCATGCGCATGATCCTGGCAACCGCGGCGATGGAATTCGTGGTCACGGAAACGGAACCCGAAGCGCTGCTGCTGGAAGCCAATCTGATCAAGCGCCTGCGCCCGCGCTTCAATGTGCTGCTGCGCGACGACAAGTCGTTTCCCTATATCCTGGTCACAGGCGATCATGAATCGCCCGCCATTGTGAAACACCGCGGTGCCCGCAAGCGCAAGGGCGCCTATTTCGGCCCCTTTGCCTCTGCAGGCGCGGTCGACCGGACGATCAATGCCCTGCAGAAGGCCTTTTTGATCCGGACCTGTTCAGACAGCTATTACGAGAACCGCACGCGCCCCTGCCTGCAATACCAGATCAAGCGCTGCGCTGGCCCCTGTACCGGTGAAATCGGGCCGGAGGACTATGCCGGCCTGGTCTCGGAAGCCAAGGCCTTCCTGTCGGGCCGCAGTCAACTGATCAAGAAACAGCTGGCGGAACAAATGGAAGCGGCCTCCGCCGACCTAGAATTTGAAAGGGCCGCCATCTACCGCGACCGCCTGTCGGCCCTGTCCCACATTCAGGCGCATCAGGGCATCAACCCGCAATCGGTCGAAGAAGCCGACGTTTTCGCCATTCACCAGGAGGGCGGCCAGACCTGCGTGCAGGTGTTCTTTTTCCGCACCGGCCAGAACTGGGGCAATCGGGCCTATTTCCCCAAGGCGGACAAATCCTGGGAAGAGACGGACATTCTGGAAAGCTTCCTGGCCCAGTTCTATGACGACAAGCCCGCGCCGAAGCAGATCCTGTTGAGCCATGCGCTCGGCGAACAGGACCTGCTTTCAGAAGCCTTGAGCGAACGGACCGGCCGCAAGGTCGAGGTGCTCGTTCCCAAACGCGGTGAAAAGAAGGAGCTGGTCGATCACGCTCTAACCAATGCGCGCGAAGCCCTGGGCCGACGTCTGGCGGAAACCTCCAGCCAGGCGCGCCTGTTGAAGGGGGTCGCCGAAGCCTTCGATCTGGTGGCATCGCCACGCC
Source organism: Roseibium sp. (assembly GCF_965233565.1). Lineage (GTDB taxonomy): Bacteria > Pseudomonadota > Alphaproteobacteria > Rhizobiales > Stappiaceae > Roseibium. Next base: position 1,635,897 of record NZ_OZ247494.1, read on the forward strand.
GCATCGAGGTCTATGACAACTCCCACATAATGGGCACCAATGCGGTTGGCGGCATGATCGTTGCCGGGCTGGAAGGTTTCACCAAGGGCCAGTATCGCAAGTTCAACATCAAGTCCGAAGACCTCGTACCGGGCGACGATTACGGCATGATGCGCGAAGTGCTCACGCGCCGCTTTTCTCGCCTCCTGAAAGAACATGCCCGTACAGAGCCGCCTCAGAGCGGTGAAAGCGAGAGCGAAGGCGCCCCGGTCGAAGAGCCGCCGGCTTCTGCCGAAATGCCGGCCTGGCCCGACCTGGTGCTGATCGATGGCGGCCAGGGCCAGTTGACGGCTGCGCGCGAAACCCTGGAAGGCCTCGGCATCACCGACGTGCCGCTGGTCGGCATTGCCAAGGGACCGGACCGGGACGCGGGACGGGAGAAGTTCTTCATTCCCGGCAGATCGTCTTTCATGCTGCCGGAGCGCGATCCGGTGCTCTATTTCGTGCAGCGCCTGCGCGACGAGGCCCACCGCTTTGCCATCGGCAGTCATCGGGCGCGGCGCAAGAAGGACATCGTCAAGAACCCGCTTGACGAGATCGCAGGCATCGGGCCGACCCGCAAGAAGGCCCTGCTCACCCATTTCGGAACCGCCAAGGCCGTCTCAAAGGCGGGCGTTGACGATCTGGCCGCTGTTCCAGGCATCTCCGAAGCGATCGCCCGGCTCGTTTATGATCACTTTCATGAGTGAGCCAGACCGCGTGTAAGGTCTTTGCCCCCCATGTTGGGCACATCCCATTCGATGGTTTAGCTGACACTGCCCCGGCAGTTCGTGCTAAGCACAGCGGCTGTCTGCTCCTTCAGCCGGAAAGGCCAAGATGCTGCTCAACCGCTCAAAGCCGCGATCCCTGATCGACACCGGCCTGTCGCTTCTCGGCTGGCTCGGCAGCCTTGGCGCACTTGCTGTCTGCCTGATGGGCCTGGCGGCCTATCTTGCGCCCGACTTTTGGCTGGCGGACAATATGAGCTTTTTCCTGCGGCAATTCCTGGCCGCGGGCCTGGCCGGCATTCTGGGCGGTACGATCGGGTTCCTGGTCCGCCACCGGCTGGCCTGGCTCTACCGGATGACCTGGATGCTGGCCCTTGCGGCCTGCATTGCCCTGGCCGGGCTGACTGGTGCCCGCACCCTGGCAAACACCAAACCGGCCGGGCCCCTTGCTGCCGGAGACCAGCCGCTCAAGATCATTTCCATCAACATCGAGCACCTGTTTCTGGGCGACAAGGTGCTGCAGAGTTTCCTGGAACAGGAAAAGCCGGACATCATCGTCCTGCAGGAAGTGCTCTGGTGGATTCAGGAAAGGCGCTGGGAACGCCTGGGCCTGCCTGCCGGCGGCGCCGGGCGAAACGGTTTTCCGGACTATCTCAAGGTCGGCGATCTCGGCGGTCTCGTGGTCTATTCCCGATTTCCCATCCTGAAGGCCGAAGAACAGGTCATCCACGGCGAGCTTCCGCCTGGCGCCAATGTCTATTACGACGCCGATCGGGAGCTGCTGTCGTTGACACTCGACACCGGCAAGGCCCCCTTGCATCTCGTGGTCATTCATCCGGACAGTCCGCGCACCGAAGCTCGCTGGCTCAACAAACGCCGCTATTTCGACGCGGTCGATGCCGTTCTTGACCGGCTGGAGGAGGAAAACGGCGACAATATCCTGGCGATCGGCGACTGGAACAGCGCGCCTTGGTCCGCCCGGTTCCAGGAGACCCTGACCAGAAACGGGCTGAAGACCGCTTATCCGGACGGCTGGCCGCAGACCACGCGTTTCTTCTTCGATTATCGCCTGCACTGGATACTCGGCGCACCGGTCGACCAGTTCGCCGTTTCAAAAGACCTGCAGCTTGTGAACGTCTCTCTGGGTCCGCATATCGGCTCGGATCACCTGCCGCTGATTGTCGAACTGGGTCAGACAAAATCGCGCCAAAGGTGAAACATTGCCTGTGACTTCAACCGGAAAGTGTTTGAGGCCTCGGCCGGATTTTTGAAGACTGCGGGAACCTTTCGTGACCGATTCCCGTGATCCCCAGATGGCCAAGCTCTATTTCAACTATTCCACGATGAACGCCGGCAAGTCGACCTTGCTGCTGCAGGCCGCCTACAATTACCAGGAGCGCGGCATGAACACGCTTCTGATGATCGCCTCCTTCGACGACCGGGCCGGCACAGGCCGCATCGCCTCGCGGATCGGACTGGGGGCCGATGCCGACGTGTTCTCCCCGCAGGACGATGTGTTCGACCACATTGAAACCCGCAGCAAAGCGGGCAAGATCGATGCGGTCCTGGTCGATGAAGCCCAGTTCCTGACGGAAGCACAGGCCTGGCAACTGGCCAATGTTGCCGACCAGTTGCGCATCCCGGTCATGTGTTACGGCCTCAGAACGGACTTCCAGGGCAAGCTCTTTCCCGGCAGTGCTGCCCTGCTTGCGCTTGCCGACAATCTGAAAGAGGTCAAGACCATCTGCTGGTGCGGCCGCAAGGCCACCATGGTCGCCCGCCTGGATGCCGACGGCAACATTGTCGAGGAAGGCAACCAGGTCGAGATTGGCGGCAACGACAAATATGTCTCGCTGTGCCGCCTTCACTGGAGCAAGCGACAGCTGGGCTGAGGGACAGCTCGCCAAACCGCGTGGTCAACGTGTCGCCCCTGTCGCCCTGTGCCGGTCCCTGCTACCAGTGACCGACATTCCCCATCGATGCCCAGGGCTCTTCTGGCGGCAACGCCTCTCCCTTTTGCAGAAACTCGATCGAGTGATTGTCGGGCGTGCGGATGAAGGCCATGCGTCCATCCCGTGGCGGACGATTGATGGTAACACCAGCAGCCTGAAGGCTGGCACAGGTCTCGTAGATATTGTCGACCTCATAAGCCAGATGCCCAAAGAACCGCGCCTCCCCCAGATCTTCCGGATCATAGTTCCAGGTGAGTTCCACCGGTGTATCCTCTCCTCCGGGAGGCGCCATCATGACGATGGTGAACCGCGCTTCGGGTTCGTCGTAACGCGCGGTTTCAGCGAAGCCCAGAAGCTTGAAGAACGCGATCGATGCGTCGAGATTGCTGACGCGCAGCATCGTGTGCAGGTATTTCATTTTCCCCTCGTTTCAAAAAACAGTCTGATGTCGGTCACCGTCGATCAGCGAATGAACTGATCGACAAAATCTTCGCCGAGACCAACCTCGGCATAGTGTTTCCGGCACATGTCGATCTTGGTGAAAACGTCTTCGTAGCCGAGGACCGTGCCCACCGGATCGACATAGACCATCACCCCGTTCACCTGGAAAAAGGTGATCATCTCGTCGACATCCTCCGGGACAACCAGCGTATGGGTCTCTCCCGGCGGCTCAAAAACGTAGCCGCCCGCCCGCGCCTCCCAGTCATGTTCCAGATAGTGCCAGCGGCCCTTCAACACGAAGCCGTGCACCGGCTGCGGATGCCGGTGGCGGGACAGGACACCGGATTTGCGAACCCGCAGCAGGTTCATCCAGTATCCCTGCGACCGGTTCAGGCACAGCGGCCGAAAGGCAACATTCTCGGCCTGGGGAACCCAAAGCCGCTCGTCTTCGGGAATGGCATCCGGAATGACGATCTCCTCAAGCGCATCTTTGGGAAAAGGCAGCTGGTAAGGCTGCATCGGGTTCCCGTCATCTGATTGCAAGGGCATCTTTTCCTCCTAAACCGCGGAATATCCACCATCGACAGGATAGATGCTTCCTGTCACGAACCCGGCCTTGTCCGACAGAAGCCAGGCAACAAGTTCCCCGATCTCTCCGGGTTGCCCCCAACGGCCCATTGGCGTGCGCGCCAGAATGGCCCCATTGCGCGCGGCGTCTGCCTGCAGCGTCTCGGTCATACCCGTATCGATCCACCCGGGCGCGACCGCGTTGACGCGCACACCGTCTTCCGCCCAGCCGGCCGCCAGCGACTTGGTCAATTGAGCAACGCCACCCTTCGAGGCGGCATAGGCCGGGACGAGAGCGCCGCCGAAGTAACTCAGCATGGACGCGGTGTTGACGATGGCGCCGGAAGTCTCTTTCAGCAAAGGCTGGGCTGCCAGGCACATGCGCATCGTGCCCACCAGATTGACTTCCAGAACAGTCCTGAAGACCTCCAGATCGTATTCCTTGCCGCGCATCAGAACACCGGCACAGTTCACCAATCCGTCCAGGCGGTCGATTTCCGCTACGCAGTTCGAGACGGACAGATCATCCGTCACGTCGAGACGCAGAACCGTCAGACCGGGCCGTTTCGGACATTTGGCGATTTCCGTATCGCTCAGACCGGTCGCAATGACCTGCCACCCTTGCCCAAGCAGAACCTCACAGACCCCGAAGCCGATCCCGCTGGTTCCGCCAGTTACAAGTGCCGTTTTCACGCAGCTTCTCCCGTCGTCAAAAAGTCCCTGACCTTATGACGATCCGGCATTGGCGCAACAGCGCCAAATCCCTGCGTGGACAGGGCGGCGGCAGCATTGGCATAGGAGGCAGCCTCGAACGGGTCTCGTCCGGCCGCCATTTCCGCAAGAAAGGCACCGTCGAATGTGTCGCCTGCTCCAGTGGCGTCAACGGGTTTGACCCGTTTGCCCTTGATCCGCCTGCGCTCCGTTGGCAGGGCCACGAGAGTGCCCTCAGACCCGAGCGTCAGGGCCACCACCTCACATCCCAGTCCGAGATAGAAATCCGCGATCTGGTCCGGATCCGTCAGCCCGGTAAGCTGGACGGCATCTTCCAGTCCAGGCAAGGCGATCTGGGCCTTGGACATGCCCGCAGTGATGACGGCCCGAGCGCGCTCCAACGGCCAGAGCGCCGTCCGCAAATTGGTGTCATAGGCCACCCAGCCACCGGCCTTCCGGCAGAGTTCCATGGCGGCAAACACCGTATCGGCGGCGGTTTCCGAAATGCCCTGGCTAATGCCCGAGACGTGAAGCACCTTGGCATTGCGAATATAGTCTGCCGGCAGGTCCTGCGCCGTCAGCCGGCTGGCGGCAGACCCTTTGCGCAAATAGGAAAAGTGATGTCCTTTTTCGTCATGACTGACGAAATAGACCCCTGTGTGGGCCGACGGATCGCGGATCACACGGGACGTGTCGATCCCCTCAGCCTGCCAGAGGGACAGAAACTCGTCGCCGAAGGCATCTGCTCCAAGGCGGGTCAGGTAGCCGACCTTCGCCCCCTGGCGCGCGGCTGCAATGGCCACGTTCGATGTGTCACCGCCGTGGCCTTTCAGGAAGCGCCCGTCCGGTTGCTGGTTGAATTCCAGCATGGGTTCGCCAAGACAAACGATTTCAGGCTGCATAGCTCTCTTTCCGCAAAAAAGGCTGCGCCGCGTCCGGCGCAGCAAGTTGGTCGGGAGGGTTATTCGCTGGTGTAGCTTTTGCCGACACCCGGGATCTTCCAGATCCTGAAGTTCGGGATCTCCGGTGCCTCGAAGTCCATCTCGCCATCCACCCAGACATGCAGGTGGTTGGAGACGACATACAAAGCCCCGTCCGGTCCCCAGGCCAGCGTGTCCGGCCAGTTCATTTCAGGGTGATGGATGAAGCGGGACACCTGACCGGTCGCACCGTCCAGCTTCATGATCCCGTCCAGCGACAGCGCTGTCATATAGATGTTGCCTTCGCTGTCACCGGTCATGCCATCGGTGTTCGACGGCAGCGATGTCACGACATCGACAGCATTCTCGATGACCGTTTCGGAGGTTTCGAAATTGCGCAAAAGATCGGTGTCGAGGCTGTAGAGCGTGTTGCCGGTCAGGTTGGTCCAATAGACCGTGTCCTTGTCGGCCGACAGCGCAATCCCATCGGCACCCGTCTGCATACCGCCGCCCTTCAGAACCTGACGGTCATCGATGTTGAAGAAAAAATGCGGTTCGTTGTTGGTGAACTTGTGCTGATCCAGGATGCGGCGCGCCGTGTTGGTGTTGCTGTCATAGATCAGCAAGCCGCCATGCAGGGGATCGCAGAAAATGCCGCTGTCGGCGATATAGGCAAAGCCGGTATCGTTATCGACGGCAAGGTCGTTCAGGAACGAGCATTCCCGGTTCGCCAGCTCGTTGGGAAAAACGAACCGCTGGATTTCCTTGTTCTCCTTGATGTCCCACAGAACAAGCTTGGCATCGCCTTCTTTGAACGGAGGCCCGGCCACATGCCCCTGGTCGAGGATCCACATGACGTCGTTCCGGTCGATTTCAAAGCCGAGGACCGCCTTGAGCCCCGCCTTGTTGGCAATGTTGTTCATCTCCTCCGACGGATAGGCTTCCAGCTCCCAGGTTTCACCGTTCCTGACAAGTTTGGAAAGGGTGGAGGGGATCTCCGGTCCGCCCCAGCGCGCCGTCGACACATAAATGTTGCCGGCACTGTCCAGCTTGGCGCCCTGAACCAGGGCCTGGCCATGAATTTTCGAGTCTTCCCAGGCGGTCCTGGTCGCCTCGTCCTTGACCGCATATGGCAGGCTATTCCATTCTGCCACGACTTCCAGCCCGTCTTGCGCGGCTGCAGAAGTGACCAGCGCGACCGTAAGGGCCGCAGTGTTGAGCAACTGTTTCAGCATCTCATCCTCCCTTGCTGAGTGTTGGCGGTCCGCAGGTTGTTGCCGCAACCTGCGGACACTTGACCCGAATTAGATGCGGCCGTATTTCGCCAGACCTTCCCGAAGCGATCCGTTCTGAATGATGAGTTTGGCCTGCTCGGCCTCGCGTTCGTCGATCTCCTGCGACATCCGCAGAACCTCTTCGGCATGCTCGCGCGGCACGACAACGACACCGTCGACATCGCCCACGACGATGTCGCCAGGATTGATCATCACTTCACCGATGGGCACTTCGACATTTGAGGCAATGGTCTTGAAACGCCCCAGCGTGGTGCCGGGGGAAACAGACCGGGCAAAGACCGGAAAGTCGTAATCGCGCTTGATCTCGACCAGATCGCGGACCGCACCGTCCAGGATCGCTGCCTCGTGTTTGTTGGCAACGGCGCCTGCCGTCATCAGGCCGCCCCAGACCGCCACGTTTTCCTCGCTATTGACCGAAATCACGATGACCGAGCCCTCGTCGGCCTCGTCAATGGCATCCAGCGCATGTTGAGGTGGCAGAAATTCCTGGGTCGGTCCTTCCAGGATGGTGACCGCAGGTCCGCAGATTTTCCTGTCGTTGATGCGCGGCTTGATGGACTGGTTCAGGAAGCCGGTCTTGCCCGCGACCTTGTCGACGGCATCGGCCACGGAGGCCGTGGCCACGTCTCTAAATCCTGCAATTAACTCAGCGAGCGTCATATTGCATTCCTTTGTTGAGAGTTGAAAAACACCCGGATTTGGCGTCAGTCCGGATATGAGAGCGAAGGGAACGCCAGGGTGTGGAGCCCTACCACTGGTTCACCCAGTTCTTCGGCGTCTGGCCTGTAAGCACCCTTCGAACTTCCTGGGCGGCGTTGCGCTGGAGCACTTCAACGGATCGCTCCGAGTACCAGGCCGCATGATCGGACAAAATGGTGTTGGGCGTCGTCAGAAGGGGATGATTTTCCCGCACGGGCTCCTGCTCGAAGACATCGATACCGGCCCCGAATATCCACCCCTCGCGGAGGGCTTTGGCCAGCGCCGTTTCATCGACGAGCCCACCCCGGGAAACGTTGACCAGTATGGTCGATCGTTTCATCAGAGCCAGATGCGCGGCATCAATAATGTGCCGCGTTGCCTCGGTCAGCGGCGCATGAAGACTGACAACATCGGCGCTTCGGCAAAGCTCCTCGAGACTGACGAGCTTCACACCCGCCGCGCGCGCCACCTCTGCCTTGAGGAATGGATCGTAGACAAGCGTTGAACTGAACCCGAAAGCCCCGAACTTGCGTGCAGTTTCCAGGCCGATACGCCCGCCGCCAACGAGACCCAGGATGGCTTTTTCCCGCCCCGGAATGACGGCCTTCTGTCCGATGTCCCACTTGCCCTGCCTGACTTCCGCATCCCGGGTCAGCAGGCGTCTCTGGACCGCGAGATAAAGGGCAACCGCATGTTCGCTGACCTCGATCTCGGCGCCATAGTCGGGCACATTTGCAACATAGATGCCGCGCCCGGTCGCATGCGGAATGTCGACATTGTCGACCCCGACCCCGTAGCGGACAATCACCTTGAGGTTGGGGCAGCTGTCGATGACCGCGGGTGTCATGGCGCTCTCACGCACCATGACACCAACCGGATCGAGAACGCGCAGGGACGAGATCACGTCGTCGCTCGGTGCCACGGGAACCACCCGGGCATTGGTGTCGGAAAGAACACCTTTCTCTGTCTCGTAGCTGGCATAACCAGGCTCGAGAACGGCTACGTTACTGATTGACATCGGTGATCTCTCTACGTCCTTATTCGCCGCGATAGGCTGCGACCGCAGCGTCCAGACGATCCGGCCACTCCGCGCCGATTTCACCGACGATGTACTCACGCACCGCCGGCTGTGCCGCGGCCCGGAACTTTGCTTTTTGTTCCGGTGTCACCGGCACCACTTCCATGCCCTTTTCAGACAGGATGGCGGTGGCATTGGCATCCTGTGCCGCAGTCATGCCACGATGGATCGTCTTCGAGATTTCCACGCACTCGGCAACGGCCGTCTTTTCGGTGTCGGTCAGGCTCTCATAGAAGCTGTCCGCCATCAGGTAGGCGTGCCAGGAGAACACATGCCCATCGAGGGAGACGTATTTCTGGTGCTGATAAAGAGATGCGTTGACGATGTTGGTGACACCGTTTTCCTGGCCATCGACAACGCCTTGTGCAAGCGCGCCCGGCAGTTCCGGCCAGGGCACGGGCGTGGCCGATGCCCCGAGACTTTCTACCAGGGTGACCCAGACCGGCGCCGTCATCACACGCATTTTCATCCCGGCCATGTCCTCCGGCTCATCCACCGGGCGCACATTGTTGGTGAAATTCCGCACCCCGTTATCCGCCACCCCGAAGCTGCGGATCCCTGTCTTCTCGCGCATGTCTTCGGCAAGCGCCTGACCAAACTCGCCGTCCATCACCGCCCAGGCCATGGCCTGATCGTCAAACAGGTACGGCATGGCCAGAACGGAGAACGGCTTGTAGATCGCGGAGATCGGGCCGTCGTGAATGGCTGCCATCTGAACCGCTCCCAGCTGCAGGCCTTCCATGATTTCCGCACCGCCCCCCAGCTGGCTGGCCGGAAACACCTGAACATCGATCGACCCGGAGGTCTTGCCCTCGACACAGCTTTCAAATGCGAGTGCGGCTGCATGTTTGGGAGAGCTCAGATCGGCGGATTGGAAGTGAGCGTATTTCAGCTCCTTTGCGGACGCAGCGCCTGCAGAGACTGCGATGGCCATCGTGGCCGTGGCAGCAAGAAGTTTCGACATGAGTTTCATAAGGTCCTCCCTTTCATGTCAGCTTGAAAAACCGAAATAGTTCGGCACGAAAGTGCTGATACCGGGCACCAGGATGACCAGAAGCAGCACGAACAGTTCGGCCAGCAGCAGCGGCAGAACCGCGCGAGACAGGGCTTCGAGCTTGAGCCCGCCGACCGTTGAGATAACGAAGAGCACGGGGCCGACCGGCGGCGTGATCATGCCGATGGTCAGATTGAGAACGAGCATCATCCCGAATTGCAGCGGGTCGATGCCCGCGCTCGCGGCAATCGGTCCGAGCACAGGCGTCAGGATGATCAGCGCAGGCAGTGTGTCGATAAAGAAACCGCAGACCAGCGTGAAGGCCGCCAGGATCAGCAGAACCACGAGCTTTTCCTGAGAGATCGAGGCAATCGCCTTGGCCAGCTCCTGCGGGATCTGCAGATAGGTCAGCATCCAGGCGAAGATCGACGCCATCGCAACAATCAGGAAGACCGAAGACGTGATGACGGCGGCACGGACAAAAGCCCCGTAAAGCCCCGACAGCGAAAAACGCCTCAGCAGGAAGCCCAGCAGCAAGGCATAGGCCGAGGCGACGGCACCGGCTTCCGTCGGGGTAAAAACACCGAGCAGAATGCCACCCAAGATGATTGCGGGCATCACCAGTGCCGGCAGAGCCAGCCAGGCGCTCTGCACCAACTCGCCTGCGTCCGCCCGCTGTTCCCGGCCGCGATAATCGTGCTTTGCGGAGACAAACTGGTTGGCAACGGCCAGCGCAAGGCCAAGCAGCAATCCCGGCACGATGCCGGCAAGGAAAAGCCCGGCAACCGTGACGCCCTTGGTGGAGATGGCATAAATCACGGCCAGAATGGACGGCGGAATAATCGGCCCGATGGTTGCCGTGGCCGCAGACAGGGCGCCGGCGTAGTTCTTGTCGTAGCCCGCCTCGCGCATCATGCGCATCACGATGGCCGACGGGCCGGCTGCATCCGCAAGCGCCGAGCCGCTGATCCCGGCAAACAGCATCGACACAAGAATGTTCACATGTCCCAGCCCGCCACGCACATGCCCGACCAGGGCATTTGCAAATCTCAGGAGCGCGCTGGTCAGGCCGCAGGCGGTCATCAGTTCCGATGCGAGGATGAAAAAGGGCACGGCCATCAGCGGAAAACTGTCGATCCCGGCAAACATGCGCTGCGGCGCGACCAGCGGACTGAGCGACGTTCCAGTGACCAATGCCACAAGACCGGCGATCCCCATGGTGAAGGCAACAGGGACACCAAGCGCCAGTGTCGCGAAGAAAAGGATGATCAGCGTGTTGGTCATGCCCGCCGCTCTCCGGTCTCGCTGGATACCGCCTGGTCAGACACGAATTCGCCGGCAACAAAACGGCGCGCAAACAAGGCCAGATGCACAAGGAACAAAGCGCAGCCGAGCGGAATGGCCACATAGGGCAATCCGCGCGGCATGCCTGTCGACATGGTTTCCTTGGGCCAGCCGAAGGCGACAAACTCAATGCCGAGCCAGGTCATGACACCCATGAAGGTTGCCATGATCAAAACAATCAGCCACTTCAGGGTGAGAGACAGTGTCAAAGGCAGCAGGTCCGCAAGCATGGTGATCGCGACCAGCCGCCCTTCGCGCAGCGCAAGCCCGGCACCGCAAAATGCCCCGAGCACCATCAGATGCCGCGCGGCTTCCTCCACCCAGGCAAAGGAATTCCCAAAGCCGTAGCGCCCCAGCACGTTGATGAAGACGATGCTGAAGACCAGGGCCAGCACAAGTGCGACCAGTGCCCTGTTCAAGGCGACAAAAATTCTCTCAAACCGCTCCAAGACCCCTCCACCCGTGCAACTTCTGTTCTCTCATCTTCACTGGCATACTGTATGCCAGTTGAAATTAATGCACAGCGACACAATTGGCATACTGTATGCCAGTTGTCAAATCATCGGTATATTGTATGCCAGAGCAAGCTGCGTTAGGGTCCCGCCAAGGAGATCCCGATGAAGTCAATTAAACGCCCGAAATCACTGACCGAATTGGTGACGGAAACACTGCGCGAATGGATCGTGAGCGGTGATCTGGAACTTGGCGAACACCTGTCGGAGATTCGCATTTCCAAGGAGCTGGAAGTCAGCCGCACCCCCGTTCGGGAAGCCGTCAACCGACTGGAAATGGAGGGATTGCTGTCAGTCGAACCGATGCGGGGAACCTTCGTCTTCAGCCTGGAACCGTCCGAGCTTGCAAAACTGTGTGACGCCCGGGTCTGTCTTGAGACAGCCGCTCTCAAGGAAGCAATCCGTCTCAACCCGGACGCCTTGCACGACGTTCTGGTCAAATGCGTCGAGGACATGACCAGGGCACGGGAACAGAAAGACGATTCGGCCTATCTGGCTGCCGATACCGTGTTCCATCAATGCCTGTTCGACCAGTCGGATAACCGGTTCCTGAACGATGCCTATCAGGCGATTGCCAAAAAAATGGCAGCCCTGCGGAACCGCCTGGGCCGGCACCCGGATCACATGGCCAAATCCTATCGCGAGCATATCGAACTGACCGAAGCCGTAAAAAACCGCGACGTCGAAAGGGCCATGGAGATCCTGAAGTCTCACATCGACCGCAAGGAAGGGTCTTACTGGAGCCAGGCGACAGTCGCCGAAAACGCCTGACTTTGTGGCTGAGCGAGACAGTTTTTTGCGCCCGGATTTGAGCACTCGGCTTTAATGATGCCGCCTGAAAGCCGTAACGTTTCTTGCGCCGCAAGAAACCGGCCCCACTGAAATGAACGCACAAGCTCGCACAGGCGCCAGGAGCGCTCCGGTATCAATGTCTCACGGGGTTCACCATGCGGGAACAGGATCCCAATGGCACGAGGGACCCTGGTACTCAGGCTTTCATGAAATCTGCAAAGGCATTTTTGTAATCCGGATGCCAGCGGCTGAGCGGCGGACGGTTTTCAATAAGATCGCCGGCAGCCCAGGCAATGCGCTTCTGGTCGATCTCCCGAGTGACATCATTGTCCGGGCAGAGGATATAAAAGTCGCCCTTATCCATGCTTTCGATGAAGTAGGCAGCCGTTTGATCCGCCGTCCAGGCCGATGCCGGTTTTTCAGGGGCGCTGATCATGCCCGTATAGACGAAGCCGGGGATCAGGAGATGCGCCGTGATCTGGTTTCCAGGCGTCGTCCGCAGTTCATGCGCCAGCGCCTCGGTGTAGCCTTTCAAGGCGGCCTTTGAAACATTATAGGCCGGGTTTCCCGGCGGTGTGGTAATGCCCTGTTTGGATCCAGTGTTGATGATCGCGCCTGGCCGGCCGCGGGACATCATGTTTGGCGCAAAAACCTGGGTGCCGTGGATCGCCCCCCACAGGTTCACACCCAGCATCCGTTCCCAGGGTTCCTTTGCTCCGGTGGTCGAAGACCGACCTCCGACACCGGCATTGTTCAGCAGGATATCCGTTCCACCGAAGCGCTCGGCGACCTCTGCTTCGAGCGTTTGGAGTTGAACGCGGTCGGAAACATCCAGGTCGGCAACCAGAACGTCCTTTGCCCCGGCGCCGCGCAACACGGCCTCGGTTGGGGCAAGACTGTCCGTTGCCTGGTCGGCGATTACCAGACGCATGCCCATGCGTGCAAATCGTGTTGCAACCGCAAGGCCGATGCCGGATGCACCACCGGTGATCACGGCGACAGAAGCGGAGGTGAAAGCGGAATGGGTCATGACAAATCCTTTTCTGCTCAAGAGCAGCCGGCCGGCCTCATGGCCGACCGGCTGCAAATCTCAGGCTGCCTTGGCGGCAGCGGTGTTCAGCTGAAGCAGGCCGTCCATGCCATAGGCTGTGAACAGGGCTTCAGTGACCTTTTCCGCCTGTGCGTTGTAGGGAATGACAGGATCGGCCATGCCGCTGCGATCCACCTCCGTGCGGAACGGTCGCTCGCCGGGCACGGTCGAGATGAGTTTCACGACCGCGTCGGAAACGATCTGCGGCGACTGAAGCGGGTTGGCGGCAAGGGACTTGCCCATTTCCTCCAGCATGGCCTCGGGCGCAGTTGCCAGCTCGCCATAGCCCGAATCCCGGTCGCGCAACGCAGGCGCGATCAGATTGCCGAAGAAATTCGTCGGGAAGCCCCCCGGTTCAACAACGGCAACGTCGATGCCCAGCTGGCTGAGCTCCCACCGGTAGTTTTCGCTGAGCGCTTCAACAGCCCATTTTGCGGCGTTGTAAGGGCCCAGGAACGGTATGGTGACGCGGCCCAACAGGCTTGTGACATTCAGGATGAGACCTGATCCACGCTGGCGCATCTGCGGCAGGACAGCCCGGATCATCCGCTGGACACCAAAGACATTGATGTCGAAAATCCGCCTGAAGTCTTCTCCGGAAAAATTCTCCTGCAGGCCATGTGCCCCGGCACCTGCGTTGTTGACCAGGACATCGATGCCACCCAGGACTTTTTGAGCAGCGGCAACGCCCGCCTCGACCGACACATCGTCGGTCACGTCGATGTCGACGATTTCAACGCCGATAGCCCGCAAGGATGCCGCAACGTCGGCATTGCGTCCTTCCGGATCGCGTACGGTACCGGCAACCCGGTGCCCCGCCTTGACCAGATCGGCAACCATCAGGTTGCCAAATCCACTGCTCGCACCAGTGACAAGAATATTCATGTGATCGCTCCTGTTTGTTTTCCAGATCGGGTTCAAGTGATGGATCGAAGATAGGCGTTGCCAAAAAATCGCAACAGATGTAGAAATTTGAACCTATGGTTCACGATTATAGAACGATAGGTCTACCGGCCCTGCTCAGCTTTCACACCGTTGCCCGCCTGGGCGGCATCAGCGCAGCCGCCGATCATCTCGGCATGGCAAAATCCGGTGTGAGCCGGCATGTGTCGCAGCTGGAGACGCATTTTTCGGTCAAACTGCTGGAGCGCGGCGCCAGGTCCGTGAAACTCACGCCGGTTGGCGCCCGGCTCGATCAACGCATCCGGTCCATCCTGGCTGAGATGGACCTGCTCGACGATATTGCCCGGGAAGAAAGCGGCGGCGTCTCCGGCCAGGTCAACCTGGCAACGACGCCGGATTTCGGCTCCCTGCTCGCCTCGACCTTGCTGCCGGCCGTCAGGCAGCGACATCCGGACCTCAGCCTGGTGATGCAGGCCGCCTATCATTTTGAGGACATGCAGGACCCGAACACGGACCTGGCCTTTCGGATCGGCACCTTTCAGGACGACCGGCTCGTTGTGAAGGAACTGGGGCACTTCCGCTTCTGGCTGGTCGCCGCTCCGGATCTGCCCGGCAGGCACCACCTGAAAGCCCCCCAAGACCTCAAGGGGCTGCCCTGCCTGACCTTTCGGGACGACAAGCCGGAAACGACATGGACGTTTTTCTCTCCGGAAAACGTCTCCACGATCAAGGTTGACGGCCCCTTTGCCTCACGAAGTTTTGCGGTTCTCCACGACCTCGCACTTGCCGGAGAAGGCTTTGCGTTCCTTCCGGAATTCATGTTGGGTGAAGCGCTCGAACAAGGCTGGCTGGTCCGCTGTCTGACCGAGTATGTGTCGCGTCCCTATCCTGTCTTCCTGACCTACCGGCCCGGCGCACGGCGTATTGCCCGGGTCGACGCGACCGCGACCCTCGCCGAGGAACTCATCCCGGCCGTGTTGTCATCCCACTGACAGGGAGCTCATCGTCGCAACACCGCTGGAGCGTATACCTGTCGCCAGTTCCGAAAAGAACGCCACTCATTAAATCTGAACGTGGTTCCCCATCACCTCAGGCATTCTCGAAATTCTACAGCTTTTCAAAACGGTCTCCCCCTTGAAGCCCCCCGCCGTGCCGCCTAAAAGAAGACAAACACCAGATTGAGGCTCCAGATGCTCGGCAAGATGTTCAAATCCCTGTTTTCGTCCTCAGGCGAAGGCGGTAAGGGTAAATCGAAGGCGCAAACCGTGGATTATGACGGTTTCCTGATTGTCGCCGAACCCCAGCAGAACCAGGGCCAGTGGCAGGTCTCGGGGCGCATCGAAAAACAGGACGGTGACAAGAAGAAGGTGCACACCTTCATCCGTGCCGACACCTTGCCCGAAGAAACGGCAGCTGCAAACGAGATGATACGCAAGGCCAAAATGATGATTGACCAGATGGGCGAGAGCATATTCGATTGACGCTGGGCGGTCCGGCCGGCCAAGGCCTGGCCCATCTGCCTTCCGCTATCTGAAAGCCGACATGAAACGCAATATTGTTCTGAGCCTGCCCAATCTCCTGACCTACGGGCGCATTCTGGCCGTTCCGGCTGTTGCCTTCTGTTTTTATTTCGAAGGCACCACGCCGCGCTGGATCGCGCTTGCCCTGTTCGTGGTGGCGGCCATCACCGACTTCTTCGACGGTTATCTGGCCCGCGCCTGGCAGCAGCAATCCGCGCTCGGCCGCATGCTGGACCCGATTGCCGACAAGTTGCTGGTCTCCGTCAGCCTGCTGATGCTGGCCGGCGACGGCACGATCGGCGGCTGGTCGATGATCGCGGCGATTATCATACTGTGCCGGGAAATCCTGGTCTCCGGCCTCAGGGAGTTTCTGGCCGAACTCCAGGTCAGCGTACCGGTGACCCAGCTGGCCAAATGGAAAACCACGGTCCAGCTGGTCGCCATCGCCTTTCTGCTCGCAGGTCCGGCCGGCGACACGGTGTTCCCTTATACAACCGACATCGGACTGGTCTCGCTTTGGCTCGCCGCCTTGCTGACCCTATATACGGGATACGACTATTTCCGCGCCGGTATCGGTCATCTGATCACCGAGTAACCGGCCGTTCGAAGCTTGAGGGGCGCCATGAACATCCGTTATTTTGCCTGGGTCCGCGAACGGGTGGGTCTTGAGGAAGAAGAGATCGACCTGCCTGCTTCTGTGAGCACGGTCGCCGACCTGATCACGCATCTGAAATCCCTCGATGAAAATCATGCTGCGGCCTTTGAAGAAGAGGACGCGATCCGGGTCGCGCTCGACCAGGAGCATGTCGAAACCGATGCGGCGCTCGAAGGTGCCCGGGAAGTGGCCTTCTTTCCGCCGATGACGGGTGGGTAGAGCCATGCCTGTAGTTCCGCTTGTTCGCGTCCAGGCAGACGATTTCGACGCCGCGGCCGAGGCCGCCCGATTGACCACGGGCCGCAAGGATGTCGGCGCCCTGGTGACATTCACCGGCCTTTGCCGCGACGAGGCCGGAACGCTGGAAGCCTTGGAACTGGAGCATTACCCCGGCATGGCCGAGGCCGAGCTGACCCGGATCGCCCGGGAGGCCGCCGATCGATGGCCCCTGACCGGCCTGACGGTGGTTCATCGCTTCGGCAAGATCCCGCCTGGCGAGAATATCGTTCTTGTCATTGCCGCCTCGGCTCATCGCAGGGCCGCGTTCGAAGCAGCCGATTTCCTGATGGATTACCTCAAGACCCGCGCGCCGTTCTGGAAAAAGGAGCATCTTTCGACAGGCGGCAGCAGCAACTGGGTCGAAGCAAAGGCCACCGACGACAAGGACGCCGCGCGCTGGACCTGAGCTGCATAAGCTCCTAAGGTGACCCATCTTTTGGCTTTGTGCCGCAGGTTTTCTCTACATCACGTTCCCGGGCCCACACCCGCCCGCGCGTACGAACTGGTCCCGACCTTGAAACACGACAGTGCCTCTTCCGAACCGGCAGCCAAAACGGCTGCTGCAAGCCGCTCCGCTTCCGCCGACAACAGCGAAGTTCTGCGCGAGCCCGGCATTCCCTTTGCAGAATTTGTCACCATCATCGCCATGATCATGGCGCTCAACGCCATGGCCATCGATGTGATGCTGCCCGCTTTGCCGGCCATTGGTGACGCGCTCAACATCGTGGAAGAAAACAACCGTCAGCTGGTCCTGCTGTCCTATCTGGTCGGGTTCGGCGGCGCCCAGTTTTTCTTCGGCCCCGTCACGGATGCGCTCGGACGGCGTCGCATTCTGGTCGGTGGTCTTGCTCTTTACAGCCTTGCCAGCATCGCGGCGATCTTCGCCTCCGACCTGACCGTTCTGCTGATTGCCCGCGTCATTCAGGGCATCGGCTGCGCAGCCGCACGCGTCGCAGCCCTGTCCGTGGTGCGCGACTGCTACACCGGACGTCGCATGGGCAAGGTCATGTCTCTGGTGATGATGGTGTTCATGGCGGTGCCCATCGTTGCGCCGTCCATCGGTCAGGCCGTGCTGCTTGTGGCCGGCTGGCACTGGATTTTCGCGCTGCTGCTGTTCTCAGGCGCTGCCATGATGGTCTGGTCGGCCTATCGCATGCCCGAAACCCTTGCCGTTGAAAAACGGCGCCCCATCGTGCTGTCGACGGTACTGGGCGCCTACGGGACGGCCCTGGGAACACGGGTCTGCCTCGGCTACTCGGTTGGCACCGCCTTCATCTTCGGCGGGCTGTTTTCGTTCCTGGCGATGTCCCAGCAGATCTTTGTCGATGTGTTTGGCCTTGGCACCCTGTTCCCGATCGTCTTTGCCGCGATCGCGGCGACAATGGCCGTCTCCTCCTTCACCAATGCCCAGCTGGTGGAGGCAATCGGCATGCGCCGCCTGTCGCACGGGGCTGCCGTTGTCTATACCGGTCTAGGTTTCCTTGTCTGGCTGCTGCCTGCCCTGGGCGTGGAAAATTTCTGGCTCTTCATGATCCTGACCACGGCAATCATGACCAGCTTCGGCTTTCTCGGTGCCAACTTCAACGCCATGGCCATCGAGCCGTTGGGCGCCATCGCGGGCACCGCCTCTTCGGTCATCGGTACCATCTCCACCCTCGGCGGAGCTCTTCTGGGCTATGTCATGGGGCAGCTTTTTGACGGCACCACACAGCCGCTGGGTCTGGCCTTTTTTGTCTACGGCCTGGCCGCCATCTGCTGCATCCTCTATGCGGAACGCGGCCGCATGTTTCACGCGCTGCATGATACGCAGACGGCCAGCGACTGAAGACGGAAGGCAAACCGTTTCTGCGATCAGTCCTGTTGCGCGACTTCGATCCCGATCTTGCCGACAAAGGATTTGGCCAGAAAGGCCTCCTGCGCCGTCCGCAACTCGCGCAGCGGATAGGTCGCGGAAACGACCGGGCGGATCTCTCCCGCCTCGATGTAGCTCACCAGGTCCGTGAACACCTTTGCCGGCTGATAGGTGCTGCCCAGCAGCGACAGGTCTCTCAGGTAAAGCGTGCGCAGATCGAGTTCCACGATCGGACCGGCAATCGCCCCGGAGGTGACATAGCGGCCACCGTTGCGCAGCGTCCCGATGAGTTCCGGCCAACGCGGACCGCCCACAAGGTCCAGCACCACATCAAAGGCACTTTCAGGCAGTGCCTCGTCGCGTCCCAGGATATCGGCGGCACCCAGTGACCGCAGCTCAGCCGCCTTCGACGGGCTGGTCATCGCGGTGACATGCGCCCCCCGGCGCCTGGCAAGCTGGATGGCGGCGGAGCCGACACCACCGGACGCCCCGGTGATCAGCACCTTTTCCGCCCCAAGGCCGCAACGCTGGATCATGCCCTCTGCCGTTGAAAAGGCGCAAGGGAACGTCGCCAGTTCCAGGTCGGTGAGATCGGAATTGACGGCAATTGCGTCATCGGAAGGCGCAGTCGTGAATTCGGCAAACCCGCCGTCGCGTTCAGAGCCGAAAGTCCGGACAGTCATCCCTTTCGCGCCGTCGTCGACTGGCCGCATCGGCCGCACAAGCACACGCTCTCCGATCCTGGAAGGATCAACCCCCGCCCCAACAGCGACAATCTCTCCACAGCAATCGGCGCCCTGAATGCGCGGAAATGCCAGCGCTTCACCGGACCAGCTGCCCTCGGCACCTTCTCCCGCAGCATAGCCCTCCGCTGCTCCTGAAGACGTGTCCCCCCGCACCTTCGGCGAGTACCAGCCTGTCCGTGTGTTGACGTCGGTGTTGTTCACCGCCGCCGCACCGACACGGATCAGCACCTCACCAGCCCCGGCGACCGGAAGCGGCAGATCGGTGCGCCACACCAGCTTGTCCAACCCACCGTGTCCGGTCAGAACCATACCGCTCATCGTGTCGGGGTGTGTCATGAGAACTCCATGTAGAATGACCTTTCTACTTGCTCATGTAGAACGATCATTCTACATAGTCAAGCATGTCGGATACGAGGATCAGAATTGCTGCCGGGCTGGAACGGGCATTCGCCGAACACGGCTTTGCCGCACCAAGCGTCGGCGATCTGCGGGACGCTGCTGGTGTCAGTCTGCGCACGCTCTACAAATACACCCCGTCCCGGGAAGAGATGGTCTATGCCGCACTCGAACACCGGCACCAGCGTTATCTGGAAAAGGTCTTTGGGGACCTGCCTGAAGCAGGCGACAGAGCCCTTGCCGAGATCTTCCACCGGATCGGCGCCTGGATGGGAACGGAAAGCGCAAGGGGGTGCCTGTTCCACGCAGCGGTCGCCGCTGCACCCCAGGACAAACGCCTGATCGCGCTGCTGCAGGAGCACAAGGGCGAGGTCGCGCGTCTCGCGGCCAAGGCAGGCGGACTGGAAGGCAGGGAAGTCGAGCTGATGCTCATCCTGGAAGGCCTGACCCAGACCTGGCCGCTGCACGGCACGCATGCGATCGACTCCGCGAACAGGATGTCGACGGCGTTGAGACAGGCGCCCCTGCCGTCAACCGTTTCGGCGGCCTGATGTTCGGTCGCTAACGGCAAGAATCCGCTGTCCCGGCACAAAAAAGGCGGGCCGAAGCCTGCCTCAGTTTGTTGCCAAACCTTCATCCTGTCATTCCGGACAAGTGCAGTGTGACTGCACGCCGATCCGGAACCCGGCGTATCAGCGCGAGCAATAGCGAGCACAAAATCAGTTCAGTGCCTGACTTTACGAATAAGGGCGCGCCTGTGGCGCGAAGTAAATGCTGGCTCCCGGGTCTGGCCATGCAGCTGCGCTGCAGACCGTCCGGAATAACGGAGTAACTTTGTCTGCAGTCTGAGGCGGGCCAGAGCCCGCCTCGATGTTCGCATTTCAGGTGAAGCAGCGGAATTAGCCGGCAGCTGCCTGCAAGGCCGGTGCGTCCGGCCGAACGGCAGCATCATAATCTTCCATCAGCGTCTTGATGATCTCACCGACTTCGAAGGTGTTGCCGGCGATTTCAGAAACCGGTGTAACCTCTGCCGCTGTTCCGGTCACGAAGCACTGCTCAAAACCGGCAAGCTCATCCGGCAGGATGGTGCGCTCGATCACTTCGATGCCCCTGTCCCTTGCAAGACCGATCACGGTTCGCCGCGTGATGCCGTCCAGAAAACAGTCAGGTGTCGGCGTGTGGATCTTGCCGTCCTGAATGAAGAAGACGTTGGCTCCGGTCGCTTCCGCAACATGGCCGCGCCAGTCGAGCATCAGGGCATCCGTGTAACCCTTTGCTTCTGCCGCATGTTTGGAAATGGTGCAGATCATGTAGAGACCTGCGGCCTTGGCCTTGTAGGGCGCGGTCTGCGGGTCTGGCCGGCGGTAGTCCGCCATGTCCAGGCGGATGCCTTTCAGCCGCTCTTCGGGCTTGAAGTAACTCGGCCATTCCCAGGCAGCAATCGCAAGATGGATCGTGTTCTTCTGGGCCGAGATGCCCATCATCTCACTGCCGCGCCAGGCCACCGGCCGGATATAGGCGTCCGTGAGGTTCATGCGCGCCAGGGTTTCTTCCTTGGCCGCGTTGATCTGTTCCGCGGTCCAGGGAATGTCGAAACCGAGCATCTTGCCGGAGGCCAGCAGGCGTTCGGTATGTTCTTCGGACTTGAAGATGCGGCCACCATAGGCCCGCTCCCCTTCAAAGACACTGCTGCCATAGTGGAGCCCGTGGCTCAGCACATGCAGTTTCGCTTCCGACCAGGGCACGAAATTTCCATCGTACCAGATGTCGCCACTCAGCTGGTCAAAAGGCGTTCCAGCCATTTTTTATCTCCCGCACGCTCTATCAGCGTGTTTTCTCTTTAGATCACAGAGGCAAATGACGCCAAAGACTTGCGGCTCTTTCACCACTGTATTTTTTGCACAGCACGCAAACTATCGGTATCCTGATAGCCGCCACGATCCTGAACGGATTCGTTTAACATCTGATGCTCAATACGGCATCAAAACGACCGATCATTTCGTACGCAGCCATATAGAAGTAACAATCGACCAGAATTAAGTCAATATGACTGACATAAATTTCAAACCGGCACCGTCTCCTCTCAAACAGGACATGGAAGAGGCCGAACCGGAGCGGATAAGCGCCGAGCGCGATCCGGATCTGCCCTATGATCTAATCGAGCTCTTGTTTTTTGCCTATCGCGACTTCACCGGCGATCCGGACGACGTGCTGGCCGAATACGAATTCGGCCGGGCACATCACCGCGTGCTGCATTTTGTCGAGCGCAATCCCGGCATCATGGTGACCGACCTGCTCGGCATCCTGCGCATCACCAAGCAGAGTCTCGGTCGTGTCCTGAAGCAGCTTGTGGATGTCGGCATCATCGAACAGCGTGAAGGCCACCACGACCGGCGGCAGCGGTTGCTCTACACCACCGAACGCGGTCACGCGCTCGCTGTGGATCTGGCAAAACTGCAGCAAAAACGCCTTGAACGTGCCCTAATTGGGTTGCCTGATGGCAGTCACGAAGTTATCCGCAAGTTTCTGCTGCAGATGATCGATCCCGAGATGCGTCCGGAAATCCTGCAGCTGATCCGCTCTGCCTTTGACCTTCAGGATTAAGGCCGCCAAAGGACAAGGACCGAATTGACACGATGAATGCCCAGGTGCCGGACGATAACGCCAATCACATTCTGCTGGTGGACGACGACAATCGGATCAGGGACCTTCTGTCCAGGCTCCTGAAGGAGACAGGCTATAGAGTGACGACGGCGGCCAATGCAGCAGATGCGCGCAGATGTCTGTCCGGACTGGAATTTGATCTGATCATTCTGGATGTGATGATGCCCGGTGAGACCGGCCTGCAGTTGGCAGCCTCGCTCCGGCAATCCTCCGAAGTGCCGATACTGATGTTGACGGCACGTTCTGATGCCCCGGACCGCATTGCCGGTCTTGAGGCCGGGGTCGATGATTACCTGTCCAAACCCTTCGAACCGCGCGAACTGATGCTGCGCATTGCCGCCATTCTGCGCCGCGGAAACCAGCAGCCAACCGTTGTCACGGAAGAGATCAGGTTTGGACCTTTTTGCTACAATGCTTCGCGGGGCGAGCTCAAGAATGGCGACAGCATGGTCCGGCTGACCGACAGGGAAAAGCAGATCCTGGCCATATTTGCCGAGCAACCCGGCGCAACGGTGCCCCGCCACAAGATCGTCGGCGATGACAGCGGCCTTGGCGAGCGGACTGTCGATGTGCAGATCAACCGGCTCCGGCGGAAAATCGAGTCCGATCCCGGCAACCCGATCTATCTGCAGACGGTGCGCGGCATCGGCTACAGGCTGGCATGCGACTGACCTGGCCCCGACTGGCGGATCTGGGATCCCTTAGAGGCAAACTCAGGTTTGCCGAACGCATGACAACGTTGCTGCGGCCGTTCAAACCGCTTCTCGGTCCTTACAAGGCCATCTCCCGGTTCATGTATCGGGTGATGCCCAAGGGTCTCTTCACCCGGACGTTCCTGATCATCGTTACGCCGATCGTCATTCTGCAATCGGTGCTGGTGTTTGTCTTCATGGAGCGGCATTACCAGCTTGTGTCGCAGCGCATGTCGGAAGCCGTGGTCCGCGAGATCGCCGCTGTGGTCTACGTTCTGGAACATTATCCGCAGGACCCGAACTACGCCAATGTCGAGCAACTTGCCTCCCGTGCCCTCGGCATGTCGATGACCGTCACACCGCTGGAACCACTGCCGCCGCCCGCGCCCAAACCCTTCTTTGACGTCATCGACCAGGAACTGAGCAAGGCCATCAGCCAGAAGATCGGCAAGCCCTTCTGGATTGATACGGTCGGACGCTCCCGTTTCGTGGAAATCAGGATCCAGCTGGAAGATTCCATCCTGCGGGTCTTCACGCGGCGCAGCCAGACCTTCGCGTCCAACTCGCATATTTTCCTCGTCTGGATGTTCTCCACGTCGCTGGTACTGGTCATCATCGCGCTTTTGTTCCTGCGCAATCAGATCCGCCCGATCATTCGCCTGGCCGACGCCGCCGACGCCTTCGGCAAGGGGCGGCCGGTCGAAAATTTCCGGGCCAGCGGCGCGCGCGAAGTGCGCCGGGCCAGCCTCGCCTTCATCGACATGCGCCG
This sequence comes from Roseibium sp., assembly GCF_965233565.1. GTDB lineage: Bacteria > Pseudomonadota > Alphaproteobacteria > Rhizobiales > Stappiaceae > Roseibium. The sequence continues at coordinate 1,659,514 of NZ_OZ247494.1, forward strand.
ACGCATCGAACGGCAGATCGAACAGCGCACGACCATGCTGGCCGGTGTCAGCCACGATCTCAGAACCATCCTGACCCGGCTGCGTCTGCAGCTTGCCTTCCTCGGAGACACGCCCGAGAGCGAAGCAATGCGCAAGGATGTCGGCGAGATGAGCAACATGCTGGAGGATTATCTCGCGTTTGCCAGCGGCGACGGCGACGAAGACATTCAGCAGACAGACATAGCTGCGCTACTGGAGGAGCTGGAAGAAGAGGCCGAGATTTCCGGCCTGGATCTCAAGGCCCGCTTTGATGGCGACATGGACGCCGAGGTTCGGCGGCTGTCGCTCAAACGCTGCCTGTCGAACCTGATCACCAACGGCTGCAAATACGGCAACCGGGTGGAAGTCACAGGATCCATCGAGAAGGGCTGGCTTGTCATCACCGTGGATGACGACGGACCGGGCATTCCCGAGGACCAGCGGGAACTGGCCTTCCAGGCGTTTCACCGGCTGGATCTGGCCCGCAACATGGACGAATCCGGCAGCGGTCTGGGTCTCGCGATTGCCCGGGACGTTGCACGCGGCCATGGCGGTGACCTCTATCTGGAAGACAGCCCGCTGGGAGGCCTCCGGGCCCGGATCCGGATCCCTGCCTGAAGACCGGAAGCCCGCGCGCGGCTTGACACCACCGGTTCATTTTCCGTACCAATTTGGGGGCCGGTTCTTACCCCCGTTTTCCACCGGCCCTACTGACGCATTCCTATGAGACGGGGACCAGAGGACTGCGTTTGCCTGAAATTCTCTTGAAAAATGCCGATACCGTCCTGACCATGGATGACGACCGAAACGAATATTCGGGCGTCGACATCCGGATAAGGGATGGCGTCATCGCCGAAATCGGCCCCGATCTTGAAAGCAGTGGTGAGGTTCACTCCGCCAGCGGATGCGTTGTCACGCCCGGCCTGGTCAACACCCATCATCATCTCTACCAGAGCCTGACAAAGGCCGTCCCGGGCGGACAGGATGCGCTCCTGTTCGGTTGGTTGCAGACCCTTTATCCGATCTGGTCCCGTTTCGGACCGGAAGAGATGTTTGTCTCTGCCCAGACCGGCCTTGCCGAACTGGCGCTGTCCGGCTGCACCCTCACATCGGACCACCTCTACCTGTTTCCGAACGGGTCCAGGCTCGACGATACGATCGCAGCGGCCAGGGAGATCGGGTTGAGATTTCACCCGACCCGCGGCGCAATGAGCATTGGCGAAAGCGACGGCGGGCTTCCACCGGACGATTTGGTCGAAAAGGAACAGGATATCCTGGAAGACTCCATCCGTGTCGTTGACGCTTTTCACGATCCGTCCGAAGGCGCCATGGTGTGTGTTGGCCTTGCCCCCTGCTCTCCCTTTTCCGTCAGCCGTGACCTGATGCGCGATGCAGCGCTGCTGGCCCGTGACAAGAAGGTGATGCTCCATACCCATCTTGCGGAAAATGACGAAGACATCGCCTATTCGCAGGAAAAATTCGGTTGCCGCCCGGGCCAGTATGCAGAAGATCTCGGCTGGACCGGAGCTGACGTCTGGCATGCCCATTGCGTGAAACTAGACGGCCAGGAGATCGCGCTCTTTTCAGCCAGTGGCACGGGGGTCGCCCATTGTCCCTGCTCAAACTGCCGGCTTGGCAGCGGCATTGCGCCGGTGCGGGCCATGCGCGACGCAGGTGTGAAGGTCGGTCTCGGGGTAGACGGCTCGGCCAGCAATGATGCCGCCAACCTCGTTCTTGAAGCCAGACAGTCAATGTTGCTGCAACGGGTGGCCAATGGCGCCGACGCCTTGTCGGCCCGCGAGGCGCTTGAGATTGCCACACGCGGCGGCGCTGATGTGCTAAACCGGCCCGATTGCGGCCGGCTGGCCGTCGGCAAACGGGCGGATGTCGCGATCTGGGACATTTCCGGCGTGGAAAGCGCCGGAAGCTGGGATCCGGCAGCCCTGCTGCTGGCAGGACCTACCCGGGTGAAACACCTCTTTGTCGAGGGGAGGCAGATCGTCAATGACGGCAAGGTCACCACGATTGATCTGCCGAAGGTGATCGAGCGCCAGAACACCCTGGCACGTGACCTTCGTTTCTGAAACCGACTTGCGCTGCCCCGAAATAGGGTCAGCGCAACCCCGCAAATCCGTAACCCAGGATTTCGCGGATCAGCTTTCGGGTCATGGCCTCGGTATAGTCTTCATAGCGCAGCGTTGACTGGATAAACGCGCCAGGTCCGGTGATGACCTTGTCAGTGTAATAGTTCAGGGTCATGTCGTCCTTCAGGATCACAAGCGCGTTGACCGTAACCTCGCTGAAGTCGAGGGTCGCGTAAACGAACCGGGGCTCCTCGCCCTGGTTGTTGATACCGTCGGCGGACACATCGATCACCTGCCGGTCACATCGCTGCGGTGCCGTGTTGAGGATGCCGCGGGCATGAACCAGCGCCGGGCCGAGCGCCGTCAGAAACTCCCGGCTGTCTCTTGTGTTGCTCAGGATTTCGTCCGCAGCGGCATGAGCGGAAGCCTCGTCACTCAGAAACCGCCAGTCCAGCAGCGTGTTCTGCTGATAGCGGCCACTCCATTCGAAACTGTGCAGCCAGATCCCGCCAACGGTCTCGATCGCTTCGAGCACGGAAGGGTCCCGCAAGGCACCGGCGATACCGCGTTGCTGCAGGTCATACTCGGTTTCTGAGATACTGGCCGAGACGTCAACCGCCACCACCAGCGCCAGGGAGCAGGCGGACGCCGGCACACAGAACAGCCAGAGTGCGACGATCGCAGCCAGGAGCCGCCCGACATACTGAACGCAGCGCATCCGCCTCAACGTCGCAGGTAAACCTTTCGATACAGAGACCATCGGATCTCTCCTCTCCGAGGAAAGTATCGCTGCTGGTCATCAAAAACCAAAATCACGCTTTGTCGATAAGAACGGTGTGCCGGAACCGGTTAGTAAAGCCGGCCGCCGACAGGCACATCCTTGTCCGGGGTCAACAGCACCACTTCGCCGTCCTCGTCGGGCACGCCGAGTGTCAAGACCTCAGACATCACCGGGCCGATCTGGCGCGGCGGAAAGTTGACCACAGCCATCACCAGCTTCCCGACCAGCGTCTCAGGTGTGTAATGCCTGGTGATCTGCGCAGACGTTTTCTTGATGCCGATATCCGGGCCGAAATCGATCTTCATCTTGTAGGCCGGCTTGCGGGCTTCCGGAAAATCCTCGGCCTCGACCACCCGGCCTACCCGCACGTCCACTTTCAGAAAATCATCAAAACTGATCTGGTCGCTCACGAAACATCCCTCGCCGTTGTTTGCCGCGAGCGTGGCGGTTCAATTGGCACCGCGCAAGCCCGGTTCGCGTTCAAGAGACGTTTCTAACGTTAAGTGTGTCCATCACGCACCCGCCGGCGCCTCACCGTCGAATTCGGTATCGGGATCGGTCTCGCGTTGCCGGTCCTTCCAGCGTTTGCGCCCGCCGGACGCTTTCCGCAGAAACGAACGCACGCCCTTTGCCAGACCCTCGACATTCTTCAGCCGTTTCATGAAATCGGAGCCCTTGTCGAGCTCCTTGTCGAGCCGGGCCATGGTGCGCGGCATGCCCTCGTCCTCTTCGTCGAGCCAGACATCCACCACGCGGCCAAAGGCAAACGCGAGACCCTGGGCGACAACGGTCGCCTTGACGCCGGAAAGGTCGATCCCGGCGGCAATCAGCATCCATTTCTGTGAGCGCACATGGAGCGCATTCAGATCAAGGGCCAGGGCCGGATCCTTGGCCGCAGCCTCCTGTAGGGCACGCACGGCGTCCCTATGTTCGGCAAGTGCATCAATCCGGGTCATCAGGATATCGAACAGCCGGTCGCGGGCGGGCTGGTCGCCCATGTCCTCGTCCCGTTCATCCAGAACGGCCGTGTCCACTTGTTCCAGGAAAGCCGCCACCAGCTTCAATTTCGAACTGTAGGCGCTGCGCATGTCGGAGAGTTTCACCTTCGCCGTCTCGGCAATGAGCGGCAGCGACACATCTTCGTACGGGTGCTCTGCGAGCAGCTCCAGAAAGGTCTGAAGGATTTTCTGCTTTGTCTTTGCGGTCGCCATGGGTGCCTCCGGCAGTTTGACTGCCCTCAACATAGGAAACCGGACCCACGGCGAAAAGGGGGACCTTCCGCCGCAGGCCATCTGAAGCCCTGTTATTGTGCGAGTTCGCGCGCCCGTTTAACCGCTGCAGCAACGGCCTCGGTCATGACGGGTTGCAGCCCCTCAGCATGCATCAGCACATCAAGCGCTGCCGCTGTGGTGCCGTTCGGGCTGGTGACATTCTGACGAAGCGTCGCCGGATGATCACCCGACTGGTGCATCAGTTCCCCGGCGCCGCAGACCGTCGCAACCGCCAGCTCGTGTGCAAGCTCTTCCGGCAGACCGGCCGCCATGCCCGCTTCGCTGAGCGCTTCGGCGAGGAAAAACACATACGCAGGACCGGATCCGCTGACGCCTGTAACCAGGTCGATCTGGTCCTCGCTGTCGAGCCAGACAACCTTGCCAACGGCCGACAAGAGCTTCGTCACATCCTGTTTCTGGCCTTCCGAAACCTCAGTGGTCGGGTAGACAGCCGTGATGCCGCGCTTGACCATGGCCGGCGTGTTCGGCATGCAGCGGCACACCGGAACAGGGCCAAAGTGTTCCTGGAATTTCGTAACCGGTGTCCCGGCTGCAACCGACATGACCAGCGTGTCCGCCTCAACCGCGGATGCAAGACCCGGCAGGACCTGGTCCATCATCTGCGGCTTGACGGCAACCAGCACGATCGCGGCTGTCAGATCGTCCGGCACGGCCGCTACATGGCGGATACCGTGCGATTTCAACAGTCCGTCCATCTCGTCGGACAGACCCGGATCGCAGACCACGACGGAAGCAGGATCGATCCCTTCCGCCATCCAGCCTGCGAGCATTGCCCCACCCATCTTGCCGGCTCCGACAAGAAGGAAGGGGCGCTCCTTTGAAAAACTCATGCTTCTCCTGCGGTTTCGAACAAGGCCGTACTCAGCGCCTCGGCAGCCGAGTGACCGGCCCAGACAACGAACTGGAAGGCTTGATAGAAACGTTCGCAGTTTTCAAGGGCATTCGTCAGCATCGCCTCGATTTGCGCTGCAGACGCCTCCGCGCCGCCGGTCAGAAGCAGTGACTGACGGAACATGACGACATTTTCCTTGCTCCAGAGGTCGAAGTGCCCCATCCAGAGCTGCTCGTTGACCAGGGCCAGAAGCCGCAGGACCTCGGTCTTGCGCAATTCGGTCACTTTCAGGTCGAAGGCACAGGCCAGATGAAGGGCTTCAACTTCCTCCATCCAGGAGAAGGAGACATGATAGTCGCACCAGCTGCCTTCAAGGGAGATGGTGATCTCATCCTCGTCCGACCGCTCAAAGGCCCAGTCGTTCAAGGCGGCGACAGTTTCGATCATGTCGACGGGATTGCCAGGTCGCTCGAATTCGATCTCGATGAGGCTCATGATGCCTTCTCCCCTTTCGAGCCGGGGCCGAGTACCCGATCAGGATAACCGGGCGGGCCGCCGGGATATGTCCCATGCCGGAGGAGCAATACGCACCTTTGATGGCCCTTTCACGAACCGGTTCCGTCTTGCTCCGACGAATCCCTGTTGTCTTTGAGTATAGGTGCAGGAAGAATTTAAACGATACATGCCAAGCCGCCCCAAAAGCCGAAACTTGTGGACGACTCAGCAACAAAAGTAGACAAACTGCTCAAAATCACTGCATTTCTGCCGGGTTTATCCGTCGCAATTCTGTCATCAACAATTAACAGAAAACGCTCACGACAGCGTCAACGCGCTGCTTCAGGCGTCTCCTGCAGCATCCTTGTCGGATTTTTCAAGCGCAGCCAGCCGCGATTCGAGCTCTTCGACCTTGTCGAGTGCACGCACGGCCATTTCCTTGACAGCTTCGTGTTCCTCGCGGGACACCACATCCATTTCCGACAGGAAACGCTCCGCCTGTGCTCTGAATGCCGTTTCGACTTCGCGGCGGGCGCCCTGGGCAACACCGGCGGCGTCGGTCATGAGCTTGGCAAAATCATCGAGAAGACGGTTGGGACCCTGGGTCATCGGACCCTCCTTGATCGGCGGTGAAAAAGATGCCTCACAGGTATGAGGGATTGCCCGCAACTTCAAGATCCAATTCCGCCGCACCCGGCCGCGCTGCAGCTTGCCTTGACGGCGGCACAAAGTTCCGCCAAGCGTTCTGCCGGAAGCTGCCACCGGTCCAGACAAGGAAACGCCGTGCCGCCTGTATTCGCCCTGCCCTTTCCCGCCATCGACCCGGTGATCGTCGAATTCGGCCCCTTTGCCCTGCGCTGGTACGCGCTCGCCTATATCGTCGGCATTCTACTTGCCTGGCGGTACATGCGGGCCCTTGCAGCAAACGATCAGCTTTGGGGCACCGCAACACGCCCAAGCCGGGCGGACATTGACGACTTTGTCCTGTGGGGCACGATCGGCATCATTCTTGGCGGCCGCCTCGGCTACGTCCTGTTCTACAATCCGGGCTATTATCTCGCCAATCCGGGCGAGGCACTGGCCGTCTGGTCCGGCGGCATGTCGTTTCACGGCGGCTTTGCCGGCACCGTGATCGCGATGGTCCTGTTTGCCTGGAAACGGGGCATCCCGCTCTGGACCCTGTTCGATCTGGCCGGCTGCGCCGCGCCGATCGGGCTGTTTTTCGGCCGGATTGCCAATTTCATCAATTCAGAACTCTGGGGCCGCCCCACAGATGTGCCCTGGGCCTTTGTCTTCCCGACCGGTGGGCCGGAGCCACGCCATCCGAGCCAGCTCTATGAAGCTGCGCTGGAAGGCGTGATCCTGTTCCTGGTGTTGCGCGTGTTGAGCCACCGTTTCAAACTCCTGCAAAGACCCGGTTTCCTGGCCGGCGCCTTCGCCTTCGGCTATGGTGTCGGCCGCTCGATCGCAGAACTCTACCGGGTACCGGACGCCCATATCGGCTATCTGAGCGGCTTCCTGACCATGGGCATCCTGCTGTCTCTGCCAATGATCCTGGCAGGTCTCGCCGCCATGATCTGGTCTGCCCGCCGATCCAAAGGCGCGGCAGCCGCGTGACCGGCCTTCTCGACAAGCTTCGCGCCCGGATCGCGGCGGAGGGTCCCCTCACCGTCGCGCAATACATGTCCGTCTGCCTGAGCGATCCAGAATATGGCTATTATTCAACGCGGGAACCCTTTGGCGCAGCCGGTGACTTCATCACCGCTCCGGAGATCAGCCAGATGTTCGGCGAACTGGTCGGCGCCGCCTGTCTGTCCGCCTGGGATGCAATGGGCCGGCCAGACCGGTTCGAGCTTGTTGAACTCGGACCGGGTCGCGGCACGCTGATGGCAGATCTTCTGCGCGTCGCCGCCCTGCGTCCGGCTTTCCTGAAAGCGGCCCGGCTAAACCTTGTCGAGACCAGTGACCGTCTCAGGAAGATCCAGAACGCAACACTGAAGGACGCTTCCGTCCAGCCAACCTTCCGGGACCGGTTCCAGGATGTGCCGGAGGGACCATTGCTCCTGGTTGCCAACGAGTTTTTTGATGCCCTGCCGATCCATCAGTTCGTCAAGACCCCGGATGCCTGGCAGGAGCGCCAGGTTGGCGTGAACGAGGCTGGCGACCTGATCTTTGGTATCGGCACCGCCGCTTTGCCCGAGGCAGCTGTTCCGGCTTCTGCCCGAACTGGCCCTGATGGCTCCATCCTGGAAACCCAACCGGCCGCCAATGCCATTGCCGAGGACATCGGGCGGCGGATTGCAGCAGGCGGTGGAATGGCGCTCTTCATCGACTACGGCTACCTGAAGACCGCACCTGGAGACACGCTGCAGGCGCTCCATAAGCACCGCTATGATAACGTCCTTGCCCATCCCGGAGAGGCGGACTTGACGGCACATGTCAATTTCGAGAGCCTCGCCGCGGCAGCCGTGAACGGCGGCGCAGCCGCACTGCCGCCACTGACGCAAGGCGACTTCCTGCTTCGGTCCGGCCTGCTTGAGCGGGCCGGAGCCCTCGGGTCGGGCAAGTCCCACGATGAGCAGGAAGCGATCCGCGACGCGGTCGAGCGGCTTGCCGCACCGGACAAGATGGGCAACCTCTTCAAGGTCCTGGCTGTGACAAACTCTGGATTAACGGTCCCACCGTTTGACAGCGCGCTCTGAAGCCCCAAGGATCAGGCGGTTTGCATTTCCCGTGAGCAGGAGCTCCCATGAAACTTGAATCGGATGACCTGAAACTGGACGGCCTCGCGCACGGTTTCTTCACGCGTGAAGGCGGTGTTTCCGAAGGCATCTATGCCGGCCTCAATATCGGTCTGGGCTCCGACGACAGGCGTGAGCATGTTCTTGAGAACAGAAGCAGGGTGGCAGCGACATTCGGAACCGGCGCAGCACAACTGGTCTCGCCCTATCAGATCCATTCACCGGATGTGATTGCGGTCGATGCGCCCTTCGCCGCGGATGCAGACCGCAAGGCCGACGCCCTGGTGACCGCAACCCCCGGCCTCGTACTGGGCATTTCCACGGCTGACTGCGGCCCGGTTCTTTTCGCCGATCCGGAAGCTGGTGTGATCGGCGCGGCACATGCCGGCTGGAAAGGCGCGGTTTCAGGTGTGTTGCAGAACACCGTAACGGCCATGGAAGACCTTGGAGCCTCCAGAGCCAACATCACCGCGGTTCTTGGACCGACTATCTCGCAAGCCGCCTATGAAGTGGGACCTGAATTCCAAGAACGGTTTCAGATAGAAGACAGCGACAACGCGGCTTATTTTGGAGCCTCCGAAAAGCCGGGCCATTTCATGTTCGACCTGCCGGCCTTTATCACGGCCAGGCTTGCCTCGCTGGGGTTGAAGACGGTCTCCGACATGGCGCTCTGCACTTATTCCGACGAACAACGGTTCTTCTCCTACCGCCGGACGACCCACCGGCAGGAACCGGATTACGGCCGCCAGATCAGCGCAATCGCGATTCTTTGAGGACACATCATGGCCCTTCATTTCACCGAAACCGAATTCGCGAACCGCTTTGACCGGCTCAAGGCGGTCATGGAAGCGGAAAAACTCGACGCCATGCTGCTTTTTGCGCAGGAAAGCATGTACTGGCTGACCGGCTACGACACGTTCGGCTTCTGCTTTTTTCAGTGCCTTGTCGTGACCGCAGATGGCCGCAAGGTGTTGCTGACCCGCTCCGCCGACGAACGGCAGGCCAAGCACACGTCCAACATCGAGGACATCCGCATCTGGATTGATCGCGGTGCGGCCAGTCCGGTTGGTCAGCTGAAGGAAATGCTGTTCGACATGGACCTGCTCGGCAGCCGGCTGGGCATCGAATACGACACCCACGGCATGAACGGCAGGATCGCCCTTCAGATCAACGAAGAACTGTCGAGTTTTGCCGATATCCGGGACGCCTCGCCGCTCGTTCCGGAGCTTCGTGCCGTCAAGAGCTCCGAAGAGATCGCCTATGTCCGCAAGGCGGCCGAACTTGGTGACAAGGCCTATCACGCCGCGCTCGACGAAATCCGTCCGGGAGCCGACGAGGGCCGCATCCTCTCCGCCATGCAGGGCGCGATCTTTGAAGGCGGCGGTGATTATCCGGGCAACGAGTTCATCATCGGGTCCGGCCGGGACGCACTGTTATGCCGCTACAAGGCCGGCCGGCGCACGCTCTCCGACCAGGACCAGATCACCCTGGAATGGGCGGGAACCTACCGGCACTATCATGCCGCGCTGATGCGCACCGTGGTCATCGGCACACCCACCGACCGGCACCAGGAAATGTACCTGGCGACCCGTGAGGCGCTTGCGGCCGTCGAGACCCAGCTGGTCCCCGGAAAGACCTTCGGTGATGTCTTCGATGCACATGCCGAACGCATGGATCATCATGGCATGATGCCCCACAGGCTGAACGCCTGCGGCTATTCGCTGGGCGCGCGGTTTACGCCAAGCTGGATGGACATGCCCATGGCCTACAAGGCGAACCCGGCCGAAGTGAAGCCGAACATGGTCATTTTCATGCACATGATCCTGATGGATTCCATCACGGGAACAGCCATGACCCTTGGCCAGACATATCTGACCGGTGAGGGCGCGCCGGAATGCTTATCCACGCTGCCTCTCGACCTGCCGGTCAAGTCAGGCTAAACCATGTGCACCTTTCGCGGCCCGGCCTGTTTGAGTCGGTTTCAGGGGCCGCATCCAGACCGTTACTGACCGCGAGCGCCAGGCCTTCATGCAAACTCCGTCCCGTTCGAACCGTTTCTTTTATCCGCGCTTCGTCGCCGGCCTTCTTCTGGCCGCCGGCCTCGCAGCCTGCCAGGCCACGCCGCAGCCACCCAACCCGGTCTCGACACCGACCCCTGTTCCGGCCCTGTCCGGCCCGGTGGATCCGGAAGAAGGCGTTACGCTGGCGTTTGAACCTTTCACCGGCGCGCCAGGCAACATTGCAGACGAACTTTCCGAATTCATCGGCTCGGAAGCCCGCAAGCAGGGCATCACGCTTGTCCGGCGGATCGGCGCAGCGGCAACCTATCGCGTCAACGGCTATTTGTCGGCAACGGGGCAACCTTCGAACGGCACGGTGTTCTACGTTTTTGACATCGTCGACAGCAGCGGCCGCCGGCTGAAGCGAATCTCCGGAACGGAAGCCACCGGAGGCGCTTCCGGCGATCCCTGGCAGTCGGTGAATTCCGGCACCCTGTCGCGCATTGCAAATCGCTCCATGGTGGAAATCAAGGCCTGGCTCAACCGATAATGAATTGCTTTGCCGGGCAATTACCGCGCTGCGTCATAAAAATTCAAAAAAAGCGGCAGTTCAGCACGAACGGCTGTTGTCGTCCCGGTGCTTGGTTGTTACAACGCCGCCGCCTGCCGAGGGTTTCCGTCAGGGACTCGCGGCACCCGGCACTCGACTTACGACCTAAGCCTGTTCCGCGTGTTGACAGGGCCACCTGACCCTCGTCGACCCGCCGTCGCACCAGAAGGACTTGCGGCTCATGAAGATCGTCGCGGGCAATTCCAACCGAGCCCTGGCTGAGGAAATCTCCAAATATCTGGACGCTCCTCTTGCCAAATGCCAGGTCCGGCGGTTTGCCGACCAGGAAATCTTCGTAGAAATCCAAGAAAACGTGCGCGGCGAAGACGTCTTCGTCGTGCAGTCGACCAGCTACCCGGCAAATGACCACCTGATGGAACTGCTCATCATCATCGATGCGCTGCGCCGTTCCTCCGCCCGCCGGATCACCGCCGTGCTGCCCTATTTCGGCTATGCCCGCCAGGATCGGCGCGCCTCCGGCCGGACACCGATTTCGGCCAAGCTGGTCTCCAACCTGATCACCGAAGCCGGCGCAGACCGGGTCCTGACCATGGATCTCCATGCCGGTCAGATCCAGGGTTTCTTCGACATTCCGACCGACAACCTGTTTGCCGCGCCGGTCATGACCCGCGACATCAAGGAGCGTTACGCCACCGACAATGTCATGGTGGTCTCGCCGGATGTGGGCGGTGTGGTCCGGGCCCGTGCGCTGGCCAAGCGTATCGAAGCTCCGCTCTCCATCGTCGACAAGCGCCGCGACAAGCCTGGAGAGTCGGAAGTCATGAACATCATCGGCGATGTGAACGGCTACGACTGCATTCTCGTTGACGACATTGTCGACAGTGGCGGTACGCTGTGCAACGCGGCCGATGCATTGCTAGCCAAAGGTGCCAAGTCGGTCACGGCCTACATCACCCACGGCGTTCTGTCCGGTGGTGCCGTTGCGCGCGTCACGTCCTCAAAGCTGAAGGAACTGGTGATCACCAATTCCATCGAGCCGACCGCAGCCATCGACGCCGCCGCCAATATCCGTGCCATTTCCATTGCCCCACTGATCGGCGAAGCCATCAACCGCACGGCCCTGGAGAAATCGGTCTCGAGCCTCTTCAACTGAGACTGACGGTTTTCGACAGTTAAAAGCGCCGGCTCGTCCGGCGCTTTTTTGTTTTGCAACCGTCTCCCCCAAGAGCGTCATGCTTCTTTGCAATTGTTGCAAACAGTCAGTCCGGAAAGTCGCAGCGATGCAGATCGGCCGGAAGGACGGTCCTCTGTTTTTCGTCGGTCCATTAAAGATCCATCCTCGCAAGTTCGACCCGTCAGTTCAGGTGGTATCATCGTCCCTTTCAACCTGCCCGGCAGCGTTCGCCTAAAAAATTTTCCCATTTGTTCAAAAAATCAGCTTCTCCACCACCTGCCCAGCTTGTGGGCACGCATAATCTGTGTTCAAATTTTGTGGTTAAAAAAGACTTCCAGGGGTTCCAGATGATCAATTCAAAACCGTTTTCAAGGGCCCGCCGGGCCTTGTTGTCGGCCGCGCTGGCCATCACAGTCACCGCCGGGCTTGCCTATTCGCCCGTCCAGGCCGCCGACCCGATCAAGGTCGCCGCGATCTACACCGTCCCGGTCGAGCAGCAATGGGTCAGCCGCATCGACAAGGCGCTCAAGGCCGCCCAGGAACGCGGCGAGATCACCTACACCTTCTCAGAGAACGTCGCCAACACCGACTATGAGCGCGTCATGCGCGAATATGCCGAACAGGGCATGGATCTTGTTGTCGGCGAAGCCTTTGCCGTGGAACGCGCTGCCCGCAAGGTCGCAGCCGAATATCCGGAAACGGCTTTCCTGATGGGCTCCTCCTTCGGACCGGCCAAGCCGAACTTCGCCGTCTTCGACAACTGGATCCATGAACCGAGCTATCTCTCGGGCATGATTGCCGGCGCCACCACCAAGTCCAACGTGATCGGCATGGTCGGCGGTTACGCCATTCCGGAAGTGAACCGGCTGATGCATGCCTTCATGGACGGCGCAACCTCCGTCAACCCGGACGTGAAGTTCCTCGTGACCTTCATCAACTCCTGGTACGACCCGCCCAAGGCCAAGGAATCCGCCTTTGCCATGATCGACAAGGGTGCCGACATTCTCTACGCAGAGCGTTTCGGCGTTTCCGACGCCGCCAAGGAAAAGGGCATCCTGGCCATCGGCAACGTGATCGATACGGCCGGCGACTATCCCGGAACGATCCTCTCCTCCGCGCTGTGGCACATGGAGCCGACCATCGACAAGGCTGTCGGCGCCGTCGTTGAGGGCAGCTTCGAACCTGCCGACTACGGTCCCTACAGCTTCATGTCCTATGGCGGCGGCAGCTTCATCGTCGATGAAAGCCTGGCACCGGCCGACGCGGTTGCGGCAGCCAAGGAAAAGGAACAGGAGATCCTCGATGGCCTGTTCCGCGTGAACGTCAATGACAGCGAACCGAAGTCCACCATGTAATGGGAATTTCCGGTGGCCGGGGCCTACTCCCGGCCACTGCTTTTCTTGCCGCGCCCCCGCTGCGGCCCCTTAGAACCCGATTTCCGGAGCTCCGCATGACGGAACCCGCTGAAGAGGCTGACGTCGTCCTCCGGCTCGACGGCATCACCAAGCGTTTTGGCGCGCTGACCGCAAATGGCGACGTTTCCCTCGACCTGAGCCGAGGCGAGATCCTTGCCCTGCTGGGCGAAAACGGTGCCGGCAAGACAACTCTGATGAACATCCTGTTCGGTCATTACGTGGCTGATGAAGGCCGGGTGCTGATCAATGAAGGCGGCAGACTTGTCGAACTCGAACCTGGCTCGCCCCACGCGGCGCTCGAAGCCGGCATCGGCATGGTCCACCAGCATTTCACGCTCGCGGAAAACCTCAGCGCGCTCGACAATATCCTGCTTGGCACCGAACGCCTTGCGGCGCTGGCCTCCGCGCGAGCCCCCGCCCGGATGAAGCTGGAAGATCTGATGGACCGGTCCGGCCTGAATGTCGCGCTGGACACCAGGATTTCCGACCTGTCCGTCGGTGAAAAGCAGCGCGTTGAGATCCTCAAGGCTCTTTACCGGGATGCACGCGTTCTGGTGCTTGATGAGCCGACCGCCGTCCTGACACCGCAGGAATCCGAAACCCTGTTCGCCACCCTGAAGAAGCTGGCAGCGGCCGGGCTCGGCATCATCTTCATTTCACACAAGCTCGCTGAAGTCGTGGCGTCTTCGAACCGTGTGGCGGTCTTGCGCGGCGGCCGCAAGGTGGCCGACCTGCCGACGGCCGAAAGCGACCAGCGCAAACTTGCCGAGCTCATGGTCGGTCACGAGATCACGGAGCTGGTCCGGTCTCCGGGAAAGCCGGGCGCAACGCTGTTTTCCCTTGCGAATGTCTTTGCCGGTCATGGCCGCGACGCGCTGCTGGACGTCGATCTCGACCTGAGATCAGGGGAAATTCTGGGTATTGCCGGCGTATCGGGCAACGGCCAGACGACACTCGCGCGCGTTATCTCGGGACTGGAAGCCGTAACTGCGGGCACCCTCAGCCTGGAGGGAGCGCCTCTGACCCACGCCGATGCCCGGCACATGATCGATCTTGGTCTTGCGCGCATTCCGGAGGACCGGCATCACGACGGTATCGTGGGGGCGATGAGCGTTGCGGAGAATCTTGCCATTGAGAGTATCCGCAAACCCGAAAACCAGCGTTTCGGCCTGTTGCGCTTTGCAGCCCTGCGTGAAAGGGCCAAGGCCCTGATCAGCACCTATGACATTCGCTGCCAGAGCGAAGCCAGTCCCGCACGGCTGTTGTCCGGTGGCAACATTCAGAAAATTGTGCTGGCCCGAACCCTGGAAGCCAAACCGAAGGTCGTGCTTGCCGCACAGCCCTCGCGCGGACTGGATGTCGGGGCAACATCCGACGTGCACAAGCGCCTGCTGGCCGCCCGCGAACGCGGCGCCGGCGTCATTCTGATTTCCGAGGACCTGGACGAACTCATGCGCCTTTCCGACCGCATTGCCGTGATCCACCGGGGACACCTGTCCCGGGCGGAGGCGACGGAAACACTTGATCGCGCAACGCTTGGTCTGCGCATGGCCGGGCATGGCGGCGAGGCGGCCGCATGATCCGGTTCGAACCAAGAGGCCCTGTTCCCGTCACCCGTGTCCTGGCTGTCACGCTGGCCGCCGCGGTGGCGGCCCTGTTGCTCGCGGCGATACCGATGGCTTTTGCCGGGCTCTCGGTCTTCGAGGCCTATGGCCTGATGGTCAAGGGCGCCTTCGGCTCGGTCTTTGCGTTTACCGAGATGCTGACCCGGGCAACGCCGCTGATCCTGACAGGTCTGGCCGCGGCAGTCGCCTTCCGGGCGAAACTCTGGAACATCGGCGCGGAAGGCCAGCTTTATGCCGGTGCGCTCGCCGCCGTTGCGGTCGGCACCGGCCTGGTTTCGGGTCCCTCCTACATTCTGATCCCGCTGGTCGTTCTGGCAGGTGCACTGGCGGGCGGGCTCGTCATGCTCGGCCCGACCCTTCTGAAGACCCGGCTTGGCGTCGACGAAGTCGTCACCACACTGCTGCTCAATTTCGTCATTCTGCTCTTCGTGCAAATGATGCTGGAAGGGCCCATGCAGGACCCGATGGGCATGGGCTGGCCCCAGTCGGAGCCGATCCTGGACGAAGCCGCCCTGCCCAAGCTGATGGCACGGATGCGCATCCACTGGGGCCTGATCCTGGCCCTGGTCGCGGCGCTCGGTGTCTATTTCCTCCTCAAGCGCACGGTCTGGGGCTTCGAGATCCGGGCGGTGGGTGAAAACGCCGCCGCTGCGCGCCATGCCGGCATTCCGGTCACGGCCACCTTCATCCGGGTTGGTCTTCTGTCCGGTGCTCTCGCCGGACTGGCCGGTGTCGGCGAGGTCGCCGGTCTGAAAGGATATCTCACCGCAGATCTCTCACCGGGCTTCGGCTATTCCGGCATTGTGGTGGCCATGCTCGCCGGCCTCTCGCCGGTCGGCGTGGTGCTGGCAGCGCTTTTCATTGCCAGCATTTTTGTCGGCGCCGATTCCATGTCGCGCGCCACCGGTGTTTCCAACTACCTTGCCGATCTCATCGTCGCGATGGCGCTGCTCTGCGTTCTGGTGTCCGGCCTGTTCTTGAGGTTCAAGATTCGCTTTGTCGGTGGCCCGGCCACGAAGGAGGCTGCCGAATGATGGAAATCCTCGATATTCTTCTCTCGGCGAATTTCTGGGCTGCTTCGCTCCGCATCGCCACCCCTTTGATTTTCGGAGTGATTGGTGCCCTGATCTGCGAGCGCGCCGGCGTTCTCAATCTGGGCATCGAAGGCATCTTCACCGCAGGCGCCATGGCCGGTTGGATGGCCGTCTGGCTGGGGGCCGGCCTGTGGGGCGGGGTCCTGGTTGCCGCCATGGCCGGCGCCTTTTTCGGACTGATCCATGCCATCCTGACGGTACCGCTCGGCCTCTCCCAGCATGTCTCCGGGATCGGGGTGACACTGTTTGCCACCTCGCTCAGCTACTTCATCTACAGGACCGCCCTGCCCGATGTCTCTTCGCCGCCGCGCATCGAGGCCTTCAAGCCGCTGGACATTCCCGTTCTGAGCGACCTGCCCTTTGTAGGTCCCGCCCTGTTCCAACAGACATCCCTGACATTCCTGGCGCTGGTTCTGGTTGCCGTTACGGCCTATGTGCTCTACCGCACGCCGTTGGGCCTGGCGATCCGGGCGGTCGGCGACAATCCGTCCGCTGTCGAATCCCAGGGCCTGTCGGTCTATGCCATTCGCATGTGCACCGTTGTCGCAGGATCGGCGATCATGGCGCTTGGCGGCGCTTTCCTGACCATGTCCGCGTTCGACGCCTTCTTCTTCGGCATGGTCAACGGCCGTGGCTGGATCTGCATTGCGCTGACCGTCTTCGCCTCCTGGCGGCCCGGCAAGGCCCTGATCGGAGCGTTGCTCTTCGGAGCTTTCGACGCGTTCCAGGTTCGTCTTCAGACCGAAGTCGGCAGTTTCATTCCGGGCCAGGTGTTCCTGATGATGCCCTATCTTCTGTCCATTGCCGCGCTGATTGTGGTCGCCCGCAAGGCCGACTATCCAAGGGCGCTGCTGGTGCCTTACTTCCGCGGTCAACGTTGAGAGGACCGATATGAGTTTCGACCTTCTCGTCAAGAACGCCAACCTGCCCGACGGCCGCCATGGTCTCGACATTGCCTGCAAGGACGGCCGGATCGCGGCCGTGGAAGCCGGCATTGCCGCGGAAGCGGCACAGGTGATCGACGCCGGCGGCAAGCTGGTCTCGCCGCCCTTTGTCGACAGCCACTTCCACATGGATGCAACGCTCTCCCTCGGCCTGCCGCGCATGAACCGCAGCGGCACCCTGCTGGAAGGCATTGCGCTCTGGGGAGAGTTGAAGGAGATCCTCACCGTTGAGGCCGTCGTCGAACGAGCCTTGAAATATTGCGACCTTGCGGTCTCGCAGGGGCTGCTCGCGATCCGCTCCCATGTCGATGTCTGCGACGACCGGCTCACCGGTGTCAAAGGCCTCCTGGAAGTGCGTGAGAAGGTGAAGGACTATATCGACCTGCAGCTCGTCGCCTTCCCGCAGGACGGCCTTTACCGGTCTCCCAACGCGGAAAAGAACCTCCTGACCGCCCTCGACATGGGCGTCGATATTGTCGGCGGCATTCCCCATTTCGAGCGCACCATGCAGGACGGTGCCAGGTCCGTTGCCCGTCTTTGCGAAATTGCAGCCGAACGCGGACTGATGGTCGATATGCACTGCGACGAGACGGACGATCCGATGTCCCGTCATATCGAGAGCCTGGCCTTTGAAACCCAGAGGCTCGGCCTTCAGGGCCGTGTGGCCGGTTCGCATCTGACCTCCATGCATTCCATGGACAACTACTATGTCTCCAAGCTGCTGCCGCTCATCGCCGAGGCCGAAATTCACGCCATCGCCAATCCGCTGATCAACATCACATTGCAGGGCCGACACGACAGCTACCCGAAACGCCGTGGCCAGACGCGGGTTCCGGAACTGCGCTCCTATGGGGTCAACGTTTCCTTCGGCCATGACTGTGTGATGGACCCCTGGTATTCCATGGGCTCCGGCGACATGCTCGAAGTGGCCTCCATGGGGCTGCATGTGGCCCAGATGACCAGCCGCGAGGCCATTCGCTATTGCTTCGACTGCGTCACCAGTCACCCGGCCAAGGCGATGGGGCTTGAGGGTTACGGCCTGGCGAAGGGATGCAAGGCGGATTTTGTTCTCCTGCAAGCCGAGAACCCGATTGAGGCCATCCGGCTGAAGGCAACGCGCCTTGCGGTCGTCAAAGGCGGCCAGGTGATTGCCGAAACGCCGCCGCGGGAAACACGGCTGTCGCTGCCGGGCCGGCCTGAAACGGTCGACCCAGCCACCTATGCGCCGCATGAGGGGTGAGACGCTTTCGCCCATCCGCCTTCGTCATTGCCGGGTTTAACCCGGCAATCCATGCCGTGAACCTGCCGGTCCTGTAGCAATGGCGAGGGAACGGCAGGGATGCCATGGGCAAGCCATGGTATGATAAAATGCGGTGGAGGGCTTCAGCCCTGTGGCGCCTCAGTGATGCTTGATCGCACCCGGCAGGCTGAGATCCCCGGACGCAACATCGAAGACATCGACAACGCAGAGCAGCGGCGCATGGACATTCTGGTTCACGCGCAGCGCCGATGTGACCCCATCGTATTTCAACCCTTCGACCGCGCTGTCGTCGGCGAAGGAGACATTGATGGTAATCTCTTCAGCCTCCAGAACCGGTGAAAAGCCCGGGCTGTCAATGTAGATCGGCAACCCCGGCCAGGTTGCCGGCATCTTCGGTGTGGCGCCGTCAGGAATGTCCTTGACCGACAGCGCACCCGGACCGCAAGCGTCATTTGGTGCCAGAACGACCCAATGGGAATGCCAGTCGGCACCGTCATTGGCGACATTGCCGTCGCCGTTTTCGTCAAAAAGCGGCGTGTCGTCGAAATCCGGGTGGCTGGTGGCGACCAGGGCCAGGATGCCCTCAGCGCCTTCAAAGCCGACCGTTTCGGGCGACAAGGACGTCGGCCAGACATAGGCCTCGACGGGCGCCCCCGCCAGTTCGCCAGCCGGTTCCGGAGTGGTTGCACCGGCTGTTCCCTTCAGGGTCATGTGAAAGGTGACAACGCGCCCCTTGCGATGCACATGCGCTGCGAGGATGTCGTAATTCGGGTCGACTTTCGGATTGTCATCCGACAAGACCGCCCCTTCCTGGTGGAGCGCATGGGAGCCGCCTGCAAGGGCAGCGGCCGGAAGTCCGGCGATCAAGAAACTTCCAAGGATTGATTTCAGCATCTGGGTTCTCCCTGTTTGAGGATGCAGCCTTAATAATAGCGAGTCGAAACTATTGCAAGTTTAATTTCGACTCGATACAAAGAGGCATGAGCGAGCAAAACGACACCCAGACGATCCGCGACCTGGTCGACCGGCTGACACGACTGCATGCGGCAGAGGAGTGGAACGGCCCGCTGAACCCTTCTCAATTTGCGGCACTCAGCTATCTTGCGCGGGCCAACCGTTTCTCGCGCGCGCCTTCCCATGTCGCCGACTTTCTGGCGACGACCCGCGGCACGGCCTCACAGACCCTGAAGGCGCTGGCACGCAAGGATCTGATCGAGGAAACCCGTTCGGAAACCGACAAGCGCAGCATTCGATACGACGTGACCGCTGAAGGTCGCTCGCTGCTTGCGACCCCGTCGGAGCTGGACGATGTGGTGTCCCGGTTACCGGCAGAGGTCTCGGCCTCTCTTGCCGCCTCCCTGAAATCCCTGGTGCTGACAATGCTGCATCACCGGGGAGGCCGGTCCTTCGGCATCTGCAACACCTGCCGCCATCACGAGGCTGACGGTACCAAGGGGTATTGCCGGCTGTTGCAAGTCCCGCTGACGGCCGCTGAAACCAGCCAGCTTTGCCATGAACACGCCTCCTGACAGGAACCAAACTCGATGACCGAAACAGCAACAATCCTTGGTCTTTTCCTCGGCAAACCCGAACAGCGCTGGGACGGCAAGGATCCGTCTGCCATCCGCAAGACCCTCGCAGATGGCGTCCTTCAGGTGACACGGACCGGCCTTGTTGGAGACCAGCAGGCGGACCTGGCTGTGCACGGTGGGCCGGAAAAGGCCCTGCACATCTACCCGTCCGAGCACTATGCCCATTGGCGAGAAGTGTTTCCTGACAAGAGTGAGATCTACCGGAACGGTGGTTTTGGTGAAAACCTCTCCACGCAAGGGTTCACCGAAGCAGATCTCTGCGTTGGCGACATTTTCAGCGCCGGCAGTGCGCGGCTGCAGATCTCGCAAGGCCGCCAGCCCTGCTGGAAACTCAATCTGCATACGGACAACCCCGCCCAGGCTGCATCTTTCCAGAAGACCGCCAGGACCGGTTGGTACTTCCGGGTCCTGGAAGAGGGCGCGATGGAGGCCGGTGACACGATCGAGGTCATCGACCGGCCCTGCCCCGACTGGAACCTGCGCGAGGTCATCCTCGCCCGCTTCAACCCTCGGCTGGATCCTGCCATTGCGTCCGCTCTGTCGCAACTCGATGAGCTCGCCGAACCATGGCGGGCGTCCTTTGCCAAAAAAGTTGATCCATCTTTTCGGGAGGACATTTCAAGGCGGCTGCCAAACGGCGCCTAGTCGTTATTTTGGCGGTAGTGAGAGAGCATTTTCCACGGCAAGATCCAGCCAGGTTTGAAGAACGCTGTCGGGGGCCTCATCCTCTCTGACAAAAAACAGCCCGCTCATGGTCCGACCGCCCTGGACCATGGGTACGGCGCCCGGCAACGCTCTGGCCTTGTCATGATTGTCCTTGCCCACCCTGAAAATGAACCGCCGCTCGCCGTCTTTTGTTCGGTCGGCTCCACCGATCATGTGGCCGTTCAGGAGAAAACAGAGGCCGCCCATCATCTTCTTTTCAGACAGTCCGGACCGGCCTCCGAGAAATCTGCGCAGCCGGTCGTTCAGGTCTTCATCGATGGCCATGTCATCAATCTCCTCAAGCGCCAGTGCCTTGATCACACTTGACCCGAACGGCCCCGTCAGTCAACCATTCGGTTCACTTTTATCCAAACAGACCAAAATACGCGGCAGCCGGCAGGTGTTTTTTGGCGGTAAAGCCAGGTATTCTTGACGGAACAACGACTGCAGGCTTGCACATTTGCCCGGCTTTCTGTATACCCCCGCTCGCGCCTGCACCCCTGGAGGAGGCGCTCATGGACCGATCCCGGACAACTTGACGTCAAGCCACGGTGTTCGCCGGTCCGTTACCTATACACTCGAAGGAGTTTTGCCATGGCTTCCAGCTATGAGCTGAAGGCGTCGGCACGGGAACGGGTGGGCAAGGGGGCCGCTCGGGCACTGCGTCGCGAAGGCCTTCTCCCCGCCGTAATCTACGGCGACAAGAAACCTGCCCTGCCGATCACCATTCCGGTGAAGGAAACCACGATCACCCTGCACAAGGGTGGCTTCACCTCGCAGATCGGCACGATCGACATCGATGGTGAAAAGCACCGTGTCATCGCCAAGGACTATCAGCTGCATCCGGTACGCGACGACGTCCTGCATGTCGATTTCCTGCGTGTTGCCAAGGGCGCAACGCTGACCGTTGAAATCCCGGTTCACTTCCTGAACGAAGAAATCTGCCCTGGTCTCAAGAAGGGCGGTGTTCTGAACATTGTCCGCCACACGGTTGAAATGACCGTTCCGGCCGACAACATTCCGGAAGCCCTGGAAATCGATCTGGCTGAAGCACAGCCGGGCGACAGCCTGCACATTTCCGCCGTCAAGCTGCCGAAGGGCTGTGAGCCGACGATCACCGACCGCGACTTCACCATCGCAACGATTGCTGCGCCGGCCGGCGTGCAAGAAGCTGATGAAAGCGAAGAAGGCGGCGAAGCAGAAGCTACGGAAGCCGAAGGCGAATAAGCCGCTTCCTGAGCAAAAGGCAGGAGGCGTCCCTCGCCTCCTCCCCCCCTGCAAAAGGGGACTTGAAAGGCAGCCGCAAGGCTGCTTTTTTGCATCCGGACTGATTGTAAAGGTGTCTCATGAAACTGATTGTCGGCCTCGGCAACCCGGGCGCGAAATACGCCGGTAACCGGCACAATATCGGCTTCATGGCGGTCGACGAGATCCATCGGCGCCACTCCGGCTTCCAGCCCTGGCGGGCGCGCTTCCAGGGCCAGGTCTCCGAGGGACGTCTTGGCGCTGAAAAAGTCCTGTTACTCAAGCCAAACACCTACATGAACGAATCCGGACGGGCCGTTGGAGAAGCCATGCGCTTTTTCAAGCTGGAACCGGAAGACATCGTCGTCCTCTACGACGAGCTGGACCTGCCGCCGGCGAAGTTCCGCATGAAGAAGGGTGGCGGTCATGGCGGGCATAACGGCCTTCGCTCCATCACCGCTCACATAGGCGCAGACTATCGTCGTCTGCGTCTTGGCATCGGCCATCCCGGGGACAAGAAACTTGTCTCCAACTATGTGCTGGGCGATTTTGCCAAGGCCGATCGGGACTGGCTCGAGCCGCTCCTGACCGAGATCGCCGACCAGGCCGACCTGCTGGCCGAGGGCAAGGACAGCCAGTTTGCCAACAAGCTGACGCTTGCACTCGAACCGGACAAGGCGCAGCGCAAGCCGAAGCCTTCCGCGGAAGTCAAAAAGCCGGCAGGACAGAAATCCGCCCCGCCAAAAGGTCAAAGCCACATCCGCCAGGCCCGTCAGGCAAAGCCTGTCAGCGTACCGAAGTCCGGCCCGATGGCGGATATGCTGAAAAAGCTGCTCGGCGGCAAGGACTGAGCAATCAGCTTAACCTTCAGGACAGCGGCTGGACGTTGATGATTTCCACGCGCCGGTTGCGCCCGCTTTCCGGATTGGCCGGATCGACAGGCCGGCTTTCGCCATAGCCGACCGGCACCAGCCGTTCCCGAGGAATGCTGTAGAAAGCTGCAAGAAACTCGGCAACCATGAACGCCCTGCGGTTGGAGAGGTCCAGATTATAGGCCGCCGTGCCTTTGAGATCGGTGTGCCCGGCGATCTGGAAACGCATGTTGCGCAACCTCGGATCGCGCAGGGCTTGCCCCAGTGCCTGCAAGGTCAGAATGCCGTCATTGGTGAGAGACGCGCTGTCGAATTCAAAATTGACCGTCAGGTTGATGCGCGGCAGATCCGCTTCGGGTGGCAACTGGCCCTCGATGCTGATCCCGCGAAGGGGATGCGGCTCCGCCTTGCGGAAGGAGCGCACCTTGGCCGCTCCGCCATCTGGCAAGAGCGCCCGGATAATGTCTTCGCTGGTCACGTTTTGAGCCGAAACGGCAGACGAGAACAGTCCGCTCAGCAAAGCCAGAGCAACACCCGCGGTCAGCAATCTGCCCAGGACGTTCGAAATGATCCTCATGTCGTTTCCCTCACTCGTCCCGGATTGTCAGATGCAGCACGGTGGCCGTGATCTCGCGCGGCAGACGGGCCTCATAAGGACGTTCCGCCAGCCCCGCCCGCAAAGCCGTCAGGAAGAACCGGTCATCCGCCAAACCCGATTGGCCGTCCGCGCTCACAGGCATAGAAAACTGACCGCCACCGCTGGCCTCAAGTGCCTCCAGCTGGTCAATCGGGCTGCGCGCCGCAATCACCACGATCGCCTCGGATCCGGCTGGTGGCGACACCGTATATTTCTGGCGACCCTGGCGGCCATCGCCATAGATGAAGGTTTGGCCAAACCGGACCTGCTCGCGGACCGGTCCGCGGCGGGGCAGCAGATTAACCACCGTGCCGTCGGCCTGCAGGTAAACGATGTAGAGAAAGGAAGCGAAGTCCGGCGCCGTGACCTCAAATGCCAGACTGTCCCCATAGGCAAGATCGGACCGGCCGCCCAGAAGGCGAATCGACGGACGCGAAGGCTCCGCCAGAGGCCGTTCCAGGGTCTTCAGCACCTCGCAGACCGGCCAGGGCCGCACCGCAATCTTCTGAATTTGCTCCGGTGGAAATTCCGCGCGTAGCTTCTTCAGCGTCTCCTGTGAGCTGACGAACCCGCCCAGCAGCGGCATGCCACCGGGCGCATCCTCTGTGACATAAAGATTGCTGCAATCGTCCCCCTTGAATGCCACCTGGTTGCCATGGTCGAAACGGTCGAGACCCGGGACCGGTTTGGGGGGCTGCGCAAAGGTGCGCATCACCGAGGCATTCCGCAGGTCAGCCTTGGTCGCGTCGTAACTGATCCAGCCATAACCGTCGCCCGCCCAATATGGCCCCCAGGAATTCTGAACCAGGAAGGCCTGGCGCCTTTCGTCATAGCCGACCAGCACCATCTGATGACCGCCGCCCAGGCCGGCATTGGGACCGAGCGAGCCCTGATAGATCTCGCCCGCCTTCAGATATTGCAGCACGGAGCCGTCAGGCGTTCGGGACGATGGCACGACATCGACCATGCGATAGCCCGCTGCAACGGGGTGCCCGGCTGCGAGCTGCTGCTTGATCGCATCCAGGTCCCGGTTGCTGACGGGACGTTCGTCGCGCTCGAGCACGTAGATAAATTCAAAGTCGCGTATCTTGAAGCGGTCCGGCGGCGACGTCGGCCGCTCCACCCGCTCCGAGCACATGGCGATGTCCGGAATCGCATCCAGATCCGGCGCGCCCCGTCCCTTGAAATAGGACATGGCATAATAGGCGTGGCTGCCGGCGGCCTCGCAGCTTTCATCCTTGTCACGGATCTGGGAATGCAGATAGGCAGGGCTCGGTGTATAGGCCCTGGTGCCCGGCGAGACGTTGTTTTCCAAAGCCGCATAATAACCACGCATGGCATAGCCGACTGCGTAGGACACACAACTGCCGTGGATCTGCAGCAGCGGGGGTGGCATCTGCGGCGACAGGTCGATCGCATCCGGGATATAGGCCCGTGTGACCTCGGCCCGGCCGACAGACTTCAAAAGGGCCGGGTCAATGGATGTATCGCCGTAGAGACCGGTGAGCGCGCTTGGATCGAAGGCCTGCCCTTCGGCAGGACTGGCGTAAGGCAGCGAGCAAAGGAAAGTGGCGGTGGTCAGGACCCCGGCCAGCCGGGCCAAATCCACCCGGCACATGCCAGTCTCCAGGAGACTGAAAACCATCAGTTTCAATTCCCAATACAAAAGCCCGAAACACCGGGGCGAGTATACAAGAACGCCAGTTTGAGGAAAGCGCCGGAAGTTGCCTAACGGCTTATCTTGTCGAAATTGCGGATCTGTGCTGACAGGCTGCTGCCCCGGGCCGCCATGACCCGCGGAAAGCCTTGACCTGATGACCGGCCTCGGGCATGTAGCGCGGCAACAGTTTCAGACCAGACCGAAAGCGAATTCCCATGGGTTTCCAGTGCGGCATTGTCGGACTGCCGAATGTCGGCAAGTCCACGCTCTTCAACGCGCTCACCAAGACCGCAGCCGCCCAGGCTGCCAACTACCCGTTCTGCACCATTGAACCGAACACCGGTGAAGTGGCCGTGCCGGATCCGCGCCTTTACGCCATTCGCGACATTGCCGAATCCAAGGAAGTCATTCCGACCCGGATCACCTTTGTCGACATTGCGGGTCTGGTGCGCGGTGCGTCCAAGGGCGAAGGCCTCGGCAACCAGTTCCTGGCCAACATCCGGGAAGTCGACGCGATTGCCCATGTGCTGCGCTGCTTTGAGGATGACGACATCACCCATGTGGACGGTGCCATCGATCCGCTGGCCGACGCGGAGACGGTGGAAACCGAACTTATGGTCGCGGACATGGAAAGCCTTGAGCGCCGCATTGCGCCCTTGAAGAAAAAGGCAACCGGCGGCGACAAGGAAGCCAAAGTGGTTCTTCCGATCATGGAAGCGGCCCTCGCCCTCCTTCAGGACGGCAAGCCGGCCCGTGTGCTTGAGGTTGCCGATGCCGAAGAAGCCAGGCTGCTCAAGGGACTCAATCTCCTGACGTCCAAACCCGTGCTTTATGTCTGCAACGTCGACGAGGCATCAGCTTCAGAGGGCAATGCCCTGTCTGCGAAAGTTGCCGAAAAAGCCAAGGAAGAAGGCGCCGTTGCCGTGGTGATTTCCGCTGCCATCGAGGCAGAAATCTCGCAGCTCGACAAGGAAGAACAGGACGAGTTCCTGGAAACCATCGGCCTTGAGGAGCCGGGC
The DNA here is from genome assembly GCF_965233565.1 of Roseibium sp. Classification (GTDB taxonomy): domain Bacteria; phylum Pseudomonadota; class Alphaproteobacteria; order Rhizobiales; family Stappiaceae; genus Roseibium. Next base: position 1,685,572 of record NZ_OZ247494.1, read on the forward strand.
CTCGACCGCATGATCCGCGCCGGCTACGACCTTCTGGGCCTGATCACCTATTTCACGGCCGGCCCGAAGGAAACCCGCGCCTGGACCATCACAGAAGGCACCAAGGCCCCGGGCGCGGCCGGCGTCATCCACACCGATTTCGAACGCGGTTTCATTCGCGCGCAAACGATTGCCTATGACGACTATGTCGGTCTTGGTGGGGAAAGTGCTGCCAAGGAAGCCGGCAAAGCCCGCGACGAAGGCAAGGAATACATCGTCAAGGACGGCGATGTTCTGCTCTTCAAGTTCAATACATAAATTCGAGTTGAACTCGACACTGCAAACCAGTCTGGAGCACTTGAATCACACCGGTTCAGGTGCTCCTTTTTTGACCGGAGACTTCTTTTGAGAATACTTCTAGCCGCATTTCTTACCATTAGCAGCATTGCCATCGCGAAAGCTGAGAATTTCACTAAGCTCCCGGCTGAACTCGACGAGAATTGCCGATACGGGCTTGCCAAACTGTACGACGAATGTGCCGACCAGCGTGCCATCTTCGATCAGGCGCTGCAAAATGCGCGAAGAGAGGGGAAAACGATACTGGTTTCCTACGGCGCTGAATGGTGTATCTGGTGCCACGTCTTTGATGCTTATCTAAGTGGTACAAAAACCAAGTTTGAATATGAATTTGAAGATCCGGACTCTCCGGGCGATCTCTATTCGGCAACGCTCTATGAGCGCGAGCGTGAAGACGTCTCCACACTGGCCAGTTCACTGAACGACTATGTTCGGGAAAATTTCGTTCTGGTGCATATCGAAGGCCAATATGCGCCAAATGGCGACGCAGTGTTGCAGAACACGGGTGCGTTCGAGCACTATTCGGGAGGCATTCCCTTTGTTTTTACCGTCGATCACAACGGTCAGTTTCTGCAGAAAATCAATACCAGCGCCATTGAGACACGCAGAGATTCATTTTGGGACTGGTATCGGGGATACAAGAGAGTCTTTCTGCTGGAAGAACTCCGTCAGGCCCGGCGCAAATCGACCGAGTAAGGCAGCGAAGGCGGTTACTTCTTTGCAGCCCAGGCCAAGGGCGGGATCACGTTTTGAGAGGTGAACATGAAGACCATCCTCCTGACCGGCTTCGAAGCCTTCGGCACGACGCCGGTCAACCCCGCCGAACAGGTTGCCAGACATCTCGATGGCGAAACCGTTGCTGGGGCAAGAATTGTCTCCCGGATCATTCCGAACACATTTTTTGTCTGCATTGATGTGGTCAAACAGGCGCTGACGGAAACGAACGCCGACGCCGCGGTCATGATGGGTGAATTCGGCGGTCGGGCGACCATCACGGTTGAACGCATCGCCCTCAATTTCAACGACAGCACCCGCTACGGGCTGAAGGACAATGCGGGCGTTGCGCTGCAGGGCGATCTCACCGCACCTGATGGTCCGCTTGCTTATCAGAGCACGCTACCGGTCCGCGCCATGGTCAAGGCCATGCGAAAAGGCGGCATTCCGGCAGACATATCCGACGCGGCAGGCACCTTCTGCTGCAACCATCTTTTCTACGGTATCCTGCATCACCTCACGGGCACCGATCAGTCGATCCCCGCTGGTTGGGTGCACCTCCCGCATCTGCCGGAAGTCGCCGCCCTGGAACACAATCTCGGTGCCCCGAGCATGTCCGTGGAAACAGCTGCGCAGGGACTGCGCCTGGCCCTCGCTGCGTTGGTGAGCCACCCGCAGGATATCGAGGAACCTGTTTCAGGACGATTGCAGGTCTAGGCCGCAGGCGCGCCGCTTCGTGTCGCAGGCCACTCGACATTGTCGCAGGAAACGACCTAAAAGCTGAGTTCCTTTTCCAAGCGAAAGACCAGCGATGAAAACCGTTATCCCGGCCCCCTATCCCGTCCTTCTGCCCGTCAGCGAAAGCCGGGCGGAGTTTCCGGTTCGGCGGGTCTACTGCGTCGGTCGCAACTACGCCGCCCATGCGGTCGAAATGGGTCATGATCCGGACCGGGAGCCCCCCTTCTTCTTCCAGAAAAATCCTGACAATCTCGATCCGTCAGGCACGTTTCCCTACCCGGCCTTGAGCACCGACGTCCATCATGAGGTGGAACTGGCGGTGATGCTGAAATCGGGAAAGAGCAACATCCGCATCGAGAATGCTCTGGAACATGTCTATGGCTATGCGGTCGCGCTCGACATGACCCGCAGGGACCTGCAGGGCGAGGCCAAGAAGGCCGGTCGTCCGTGGGAAGCCGGCAAGGCGTTTGAACACTCCGCACCGGTCGGGCCGATCGTGCCGGCTGCCGACTGCGGGTTCCTGCATGAAGGACGCATCGCCCTGACCGTCAACGGAGACCTGCGCCAGGAGGGAGACCTCAACCAGTTGATCTGGAAGGTCCCGGAAATCATTTCCAAACTGTCGGAACTGTTCGTGCTCGGGGCCGGTGATGTCATCCTGACGGGCACGCCGTCCGGCGTTGGTGCAGTCGACCGGGGAGATGTGATGCGGGCGACTGTCGATGGTTTGCCGGAACTGGACGTGACCGTTGTTTAGTGCGGATGTCCTTGAAAGCGGAAAACCCCGCCGGTCTCCCGTCGGGGTTTTCTGCTAGCTGCGATCCAGGCCTTTCAGGACAAGCGGGTTCGGACCTTTCTGGTCCTGCCATTTTGCGCCCTGTTTGCCCTGGCGCAGGCGCGGCGTCCAGTTGCTTCTGGGCGCGCCATATTTCTGCAGCAGCGTGTCGACTTCAAAATAATGACGATTGCCAAGTTCCATGGTTCTGTCTCCCTTCTTGCAGAGCGAAATGCCCTGCCTGTGAGAGGCATGTGGGTGGCAATCCTGACGAAGATGTGTCGGCAACATTAAGCTTTGGTCATGTTCTCCCGAAGCTGCAAGGTATCGGAACTCCGCCCGGCTGAGGCGGGTGAAGAGGGCGAAGATTGCCCGATCACGAGAACCGGATCTCGATCCGTAGCCCTGGGAATACAGACCCTGTTTGCGGGTTATCGGACAGAACCACCTCCGCCTGATGCAGATTGGCAATCGCCTGGAACAAGGCAAGACCCAGCCCGGCCCCAGGTGTTGTCCGGCTTTCCTCAAGCCGGAACATCGGCTCGAACACCCGTTCCCGAAGCTCTGCAGGAATCCCGGGTCCGGTATCGGTGAAAACCAGCATCTTGCCTTTGACTTCAAGACCGATCTGCGTTTTCGCGGGCGTATGTTTCAGGCTGTTTTCAATGAGATTGGCCAATGCCTGGATGAGGAGCCGGCGATCGCCCTGCACGGTCGCGGTTCCCGACGCCTGAAACTGGAAGCTTCGGCCGCTGTCTTCGATAACGGCGCGATAGATATCTGCAACGTCTTCCACCACCGAAGCCAGTTGAAGCGTCTCGAACCGCTGCCTGTGCTCACCACTCTCCAGTTTGGCCATCCGCAACAGCGCTTCAAAGATATGGATGACCTCGTCGGTCTGGGCCAGGGCATTTTCCACCGCGTCCGTGTCTGTCGTACGCTCTTCAAGACTTTCCAGTTCGGCACGCAACCGCGTGAGCGGTGTTTTGAGATCGTGGGCAATGTTCGTTGTGAGATTGCGGGTCTGGCGCATCAGGACTTCCAGGCGCGCCGTCGTGTCGTCAAGAGAGCGGGCCAACCGGCCGAAGTCGTCGCGCCCCGCCCTGTCGCCGACGCGCGCCGACAGGTCGCCCGCCGCCACCCGGTCCAGAACACTGGAGATGACGGAGACACGTTTCTGAGCCCGCCACCCGAGAAGACCGCCAATCGCCAACATGACAACAAGCGTCACGCCCCCGGAAACAGCAAAGATGTTGATCAGAACCTCCAGATAGTCTTCACGGTTTTCCAGGTTGCTGCCGACCAGCAGAAGACCGTTCGGGATTGGTGTTGCATAGACACGCCAGGGGCCTTCGAGTTCTTCAAATTCTTCATCTTCCTTGAAATGAAAGGTGGCTGCTCCGGGCAGTCTGGCAATTCCATTGGTCATGCGCCTTGCAAGGCGAGTGTTGTCACTCAGGATGACAGCAAACCGGTCCTCTGTTTCGTAGAACATGTTCCGGTCCGGCCCAGTCGCGGCCAGTCGTGTCGCGATATCGGCGGCTCGACCCTGAAGCTCCGTGTCAATTCGCGCCGTAATCTCGCGATCGACAAAAAGAACGGACACCAGACCGGCCACACAGACGATCACGAGAAAAACCAGCGTCAGCTGCACGGCCTGGCGAAGCGCCGACATCTGCAGCAATTGTCGGAAACGTTTCAACAAACCGTCCGCTCCCGCCGCTGGAAGAGTTGAACAGCAAACTGTCTAGGCTTCAAACACATATCCCGCCCCCCGTTTCGTGCGGATGAGCGTGTCCCCGAAGGGCTTTTCGATCTTTGCCCGCAACCTGCTGATATGCGTTTCTACGACACTGCTGGTCGGATCGAAATTGATGTCCCAGACCCGTTCCAGAAGCATGGCGCGGGTCAGGACCCTGCCCCGGTTGCGCATGAACACTTCCAGGAGCCGGAATTCCTTGGCATTCAGATCGATCCTGGAACCTTGCCGAACGCAGGTCTGCTTCAGAAGATCCAGCTCCACGTCGCCCGCATTCAGTTTGACCGGCTCCGACTGAGCGGCTGGAGCTGCCCGGCGGCCCAGCGCCCCGACCCGTGCCAGAAGCTCGGTCGAAGCAAAGGGCTTGGTCAGATAGTCGTCGGCCCCGGCTTCAAGGCCTTCAACCCGGTCATCAACGGCTTCCATGGCGGTGAGGAACAGAACCGGCGTCATGTTCTTCGATGCCCTCAGGGCCTTCAGAACCGACAGGCCATCAATGCCGGGGGTCATGCGGTCCAGAACGATCACGTCGAATTCACCTGTCGTGGCACTGGCCAGCGCATCGCGCCCGTCCTCGACCCAGTCGACGACATGACCGGCATCGCTCAGACTTGAGTGAACCCACTTGCCTATACCGGCGTCGTCTTCCAACAGCAGAATTTTCATTGACCAGCTACCAGCGCCTCTCGTTGCAGCGGATAGATAACCGCCTGTCTTTCTATGGCCTACAAGGTCTGGACGCACGGGTGAAAGGAAAAATCGCTTCTTTACAAGATTGTAAATTTCGCGCCAGAGGCGGGAAAACCTGCCCGCCTATCTCTTGTTCACCGGACGACGCCGGGTCGCCGGACCACTTGAGAGGAAACTGACATGAAAAAGACCACTGCAAAGATCCTTGCCGCCACTCTGATCGCCACTGGCCTGACCGGCACGTCTCTCGCCGTTGCAGCACAGACCGACACCAACGAAGCGCCGCTCACATCCGACCTGTCGATCAGCCAGGTTTCCGAGATTGCCCTCGGCGCTCAAGCCGGCACCATCGAGGAAATCGAACTGGAAAACGAAGACGGCAAAGCGGTCTTCGAAGTCGAGATCAAGACCGACACCGGTGAAGTTGAAGTCATGATCGACGCCGCAACGGGCGATGTCCTGTCCATGGAACAGGACGATGACGGTGATGATGACGAAGACGACGACGATGGTGAAGACGACGACAAGCAGAAAGGCTGACGCTGAACTGAAAGGATGGCGGGCCCTTGCCCGCCGCACTTCCCTGACATTTCCCAAAACCGGAGACTGACATGACGACCCTGAATTCCGTTCTTGAAACCAGTAAAATGGCCGCGCAGCGCTTTGGCGCAGGCGTCGCCGGAGTTCTCGCCCTAATCGCAGGCTGCCTGCTCCTGTCAGCCTTCGCGACATTGGGACTGGCGATCCTGGGGATCGGCGCTGTGGTGACAGTTTTGACGCTTGCCATCAGCGCCCTCAGCCCCGTGAAGGAACCGCAGGCCGAAGCGGCCTGACGTCAAAACAATCCCGCCTGCCCCTCAAACCGCTCAGCCCGGCCCCGCGCCGGGCAAGAGCTGTTCTGGCCAACGGCTGGATAATTGTCCGGCTTCGGCCTAAAACGAATGGACCCTGTCTTCTCCCGCCCAAGCTGGAGCTCTCCTGTGTCCTTCGAGCAATCCGCCCTCTTTGTACTCTTCGGCGTTGTCTTCGCCCTGCTGGTCTGGGGACGCATTCGCTTCGACCTCGTCGCCTTTGCCGCCCTGATCATCGGCGCCCTTCTGGGACTTGTCCCGTCTGGTGAGATCTTTTCCGGCTTCGGCCATCCGGCTGTCATCATCATTGCCCTCGTGCTGATTGTCTCACGCGGCCTGATGAACTCCGGCGCCGTCGAACTGGTCGCCAAGTATCTCCTGTCCGCCACCAGCGGTCTTGCAAAACATATCGGGCTGCTCTCCGTTGTCGGTGCCGGCCTGTCCGGCATTATCAACAATGTCGCCGCACTTGCCCTATTGATGCCGCTTGATCTGGAAGCCGCCAAAAAGGCCGGCCGCTCACCCGGCCTGTCGCTGATGCCGTTGTCCTTCGCTACCATTCTTGGCGGCATGATCACCCTGATCGGCACGCCGCCAAACATCGTGATCGCCGAGTACCGGTCCGATGCGCTCGGGGCGCCCTTCACCATGTTCGACTTTGCGCCCGTCGGGCTGGTCGTTGCGATCAGCGGCATTCTTTTTGTCGCGTTGATCGGCTGGCGATTGCTACCCAGTCACTTTCGGGACAAACCCAAGGAAGACGGTTTTGCGGAGAGCCTCTATTCGGCCGAACTCAAGGTCGGCAAAGTCTCAAAGGACAAGCCGATGACCGTCGGCGACCTTTATCCGGTTGCCGAGGACAAGGATGTCGCCATCATCGGCCTGATCCGCAACGGCCGCCGCATTCGTGGTTTTGCCCGGCGGGAGCCGATCAAGGAAGGCGACTACCTCTTTGTCGAGGGCGATCCGAAGGCCATCGAGGCTTTCATGGGCGCTGCAAAACTGGCTTTTGCCGGTTCTGAACGTCACAAGGGTGGCCTCACGGGCAGCGCGCTCACGCTGATCGAAGCCATTGCGCCTGACAACGCGCGCATCATCGGCCAGTCGGCATTCGACATGCGCCTTCTCTATGGTCAGGGGGTCACCCTCTTGGGCATTTCACGGCAGGGCCGACGCATTCAAAAGCGGGTCCGCCACGAAACCATCCGTGCAGGAGATGTGCTCCTTCTTCTGGGCACACCGGACCGTCTGGAAAGTGCCAGCAGCTGGCTCGGCGTCCTGCCACTGCAAGGCCGGCAGACCGGCATGATCCAGCGCAACAAGGCCTGGATGGCCATTGCCGGCTTTGCCCTCGCAATCACGGTGGCCGTGGCCGGTCTCGCCTATCTGCCGGTCGCCCTGGCGGCCTGCATCATCTTCTATGCTGCGACCGGTCTGGTCAGCGGCACGGAAGTCTATCAGTCCGTTGAATGGAAGGTCATCGTGCTGCTCGGCTCGCTGATCCCGCTTGGCCAGGCCTTTGAACAGGCTGGCAATGCACAACTGATCGCGGACGGCATCACGTCCTTGACGGCCGGCGCGCCGGCCTGGGTCACGCTGACGGTCCTGATGATTGTCACCATGACCTTGTCAGACTTCCTGAACAACGTCGCAACCTGCCTGATCGCAGCGCCGATCTCTGTTCAGATCGCCAATTCGCTCGGCGTCAATCCGGACCCGTTCCTGATGGGGGTCGCCGTTGCCGCCTCCTGCGCCTTTCTGACGCCGATCGGGCACAAGAACAACACCATCATCATGGGACCGGGCGGATACCGGTTCGGCGACTACTGGCGCATGGGCCTGCCGCTGGAACTGTTGGTGCTGGTTGTCTCCATTCCCGCGATCCTTGTCTTCTGGCCGCTGTGAAGTCAGTACGTCCCCCGAAAAAGGAGCAAGCGCTCCAAACTCCACATCATCCTGGACCCGACCGTAAGATCCGTCTCGAAGGATCGGCCTCAACTGATAGTCTTGAGGCCGTCCTTCGAGACGCGAACAAGCTCCGGGCACGTAGCCAGCATCAGGCCGCGGGTTTAAGCGGCAGGCAGATATCCGTCAGGAGATCGGCCGGTGCCGTGTCGCGCGGGTTGTTGAGATAGATCTCCATGCAGGGCGCGTCGGCCGGCTCGCGGCCCGACTGGGTCAACCATTCGCCATAGAGCCAGGTATAGGCCTTTTGCATGTCCGCATAAGGGCCCTTGTAGCGAAGCACGGCATAGTCGCCGGCGCGTGTTTCCAGTGGTTCGAGGGGGGCGTCCACGGGAAATCCATCCGTGACCGCCACGCCCGCAACCGATTCCAGCTCCTCTTCCGGCACCCGGGTCGGATCGGAGTAATATAGCGCTTTCATTGCACCGGCCTTGCCGATCAGATTGCGGCCGACAAGAACGCCGACCAGTTTTTCGAACGCCTGCCCGATCTGCATATAGGGGCCCTTGTGATGCAGAACGGCAAGCGTTTCGGACGGCAGGGATTTGACTTCAACATCATGCATGAGATTGGCTCCTGTGTGTTTGGGGATCGGGGCTCCGCCATGTGCGGGCTGCAACTTGCTTGAAGCCCTTTCGGCGCGATAGGCCGATGGGCTTTGGCCATAGGACTGTTTGAAACTGCGGGAAAAGGCTTCCTGGCTGCCATAGCCCGCCCGATGGGCCACCTTTAGGAGCGCCATGTCGGTATAGGCCAGATCGGCCGCAGCGCGGTGAAGCCGCAGGCGCTTCACTGTCGCAACGATGGATTCGCCATAGGCGGCCTGCCAGACCCGGTGCCAGTGCCAGGGAGACAGCGCGGCCACCTCGGCCAGCGTCGCCAGATCCGGATCCTCGTCCAGATTGGCGTAGATGTATTCGATCACCCTTGTGAACCGGCGGATGTAGCCGCTGTCCTTCGGATCGATCATGGTCTTTTCGTGCTGGGTCATAGGCTGTCCTCAAGATGTGAACGGACCCTAACACCGCCCCGAATGATAAATCTTGCGGACTTGGTCTCGCTCCCGCTTCAAGTCACAAAGATGTTGCAGGCGGCGACAAAATCGCACTGGCATCAGAGGCTGAATTGCTCATGATGAACGCAACTGAACCAAAGCGGAGCACTCCACATGAGCACCCCGAAACGGATCCTGTTTACAGGCGGCTCCGGCAAGGCCGGCCGCCATGTCATCCCCTACCTGCTCGACAAGGGGCACCGGGTCGTCAATGTCGATCTGACACCGCTGGACCATCCCGGGGTCGACAATCTGACAGCCGACATCACCTCGTCCGGCGAGATGTTCAATGTCATGACCAGCTACGCCAACTTTGATGAGCTGGAACCGGGAACCGGCGTCCCCGCCTTCGATGCGGTGGTGCATTTCGCGGCAATCCCGCGCATTCTGATCCAACCGGACAACAGGACCTTCGAGGTCAATGCCGTCGGCACCTACAACGTGATCGAAGCCGCCGTGAAGCTCGGCATCCGCAAGGTCGTTGTCGCCTCCTCCGAAACCACGTACGGCGTCTGTTTTGCCGACGGGGTGGTCAACCCGAAGGTTCTGCCCGTCGAAGAGGATTATGACGTTGACCCCATGGACAGCTACGGCCTGTCGAAAGTCGTGAATGAACAGACGGCCCGATCTTTCCAGCGCCGCTCCGGTTTCGACATCTATGCGCTTCGGATCGGCAATGTCATCGAGCCTCACGAATATGACCGCTTCGCCGATTTCTTCAAAAACCCGGCCCAGCGCCGCCGCAACATCTTCTGTTATATCGACGCACGCGATCTCGGCCAGATCGTAGACCTTTGCCTTGAAAAGGACGGGCTCGGCTTTCAGATCTTCAATGCCGGCAACGACACCAACTCCGTCGACATTCCCAACACCGAAATCCTGGAACGCTTTTTCCCGGGCGTGCCGCTCTCAAGAGAACTCGAGGCCCATGAAGCCCTGTTTTCCAACCGCAAGATCCGGGAGGTCCTGGGCTTCCGGGAAGAACACAACTGGCGCAACTATATCAGCGCCTGAGCAGGCTGCCGGATACGGCAATCCGGTTCACCAACCAGTCCTTTAGTTGGTCTTCAGGGCAATTTACTTCTTATCCGGCAGCGACTAGCTTCTGGGAACAGTATTCAAAAAAGGGCAGCTCGCTGCCGGGGAGAGAGTATGAATTTGTTGAAATCGTCGATCATCGGCCTGGCCCTCCTGGCATCAGCGCCGGTCGCTCTCGCACAGGGAACCGGCTCGGAAGGCTATTTCCAGCTCTACAACAACACCGGCAACAACATCGTCGTCGGGTTCTACACCAATGACGGCAGTGGCTGGAGCGACAACTGGCTGTCGGATGCTCTCGCACCCGGAGAAAGCGCCACAGCGGAATTCACCGCGGACACCGGCAATTGCGATCAGGTCTTCCAGGTCGGCTGGCTTGCCGAGGACGACAGCGAAGTTCTGGACGATCCGATCAGCATCGACATCTGTGCTGCCAGCAACGTCTATATGGACGACAACGAAATCTACTACGACTGATCCCACCGGACAGATTTTCAACATCGGAAACGCGGCGCCTCCGCGTTTCTTCCCTTTTCCTATGGCAATGTTTCATGTCCGATCTCATCCATTTTGAAGATTTCGAACCGGGGCAGATCTATGACCTCGGCTCCCTCACCGTCTCCCGCGATGACATCGTCACCTTCGCGGCCGAATTTGATCCGCAGCCGTTTCACCTGGACGAAGAGGCCGGCAAGGCATCGATCCTCGGTGGGCTCGCGGCTTCCGGCTGGCACACGGCCTCCCTGGTCATGCGCCTGCTCGCGTCCAACCTTCTGAACAAGACCGCGGGCCGCGGCTCGCCGGGCATCAGCGACCTCAAATGGAAACGCCCTGTTCTTCCGGGTGACACACTTACGGCCAGGGCGGAGGTCATGGAGACAAAGGCGCTACGGTCCAAACCGGATCTCGGCATCGTCACGGTGGAAGTGACTGCCAAAAATCAGGAGGGAGCCACAGTCCTCACCTGGGTGAACCCGATCCTGTTCGCCCGTCGGGAGGCAGGCGTATGACGGACTTTTTCGAAGACATCAAGATCGGCGATACGCTTGAGCTCGGCGAACACACCTTCACACGGGACGAGATTCTCCGTTTTGCGGAACAGTTCGACCCCCAGCCCTTTCACCTGAGCGAAGAAGCCGCAGCGCAGACCCATTTCGGCCGGTTGTGCGCTTCTGGCTGGCATACCGCATCCGTCTTCATGAAATTGTGGGTGGCAGCTCACCAGAAGGTTCAGGAGGAGGCTGCAGCGCAAGGCAAGACACCTGCAAAGCTCGGCCCATCGCCGGGGTTTGAAGACCTGAAATGGATCAAGCCGGTCTATGTCGACGACACGCTCAGATACAAGCGCGTCGTCACCGGCAAGACGGAAAGCCGCAGCCGACCGGATTGGGGCCTGATCCATTCCGATATGCTTGCCGAAAACCAGGACGGCAAGCTGGTGTTTTCCTTCAAGGGCACAGTGTTTGTGGAACGACGCCCCGCCGGTACCGGCAGCTGAGCTGCCCGACCCTTTTTCGGAGACTGCACCAGGCCAAGATCATCCGATGGTCTGGCGCAGCACACGCATCCAGTTTCCGAGGGCGAATTTTTCAATGCTTCGGCTGGACCAGCCGCCCTTTTCCAAGGCAGCAAAGATTTTGGGAACGCCAAGCACGTCACCAATCTCATCGGGCATCATCACGCCGTCAAAGTCCGACCCAAGCGTCACACCGTCCTCACCGAGGTGATTGGCCAGATAACGGATGTGCGCCAGGACCTGTTCCAGTGGCACGGCGCTTTCAAGCAGACCGTTGGCAGCCAGAAAACACGGCGCCAAATTGACACCAACGACACCGCCCGTGTCCGCAATCGCCCTTAGTTGCCGGTCGGTCAGATTGCGAGGTGACGCGCAAAGACGGTGGGCATTGGAATGTGTGGCAATGAGCGGCCTCGAGCTGAGGCCGGCAACATCCCAAAAACCCTTTTCATTGAGATGCGACAGGTCGATCATGATGCCCCTTAGGTCGCATTCCAACACCAAGGCCTTTCCCTGTTCCGTCAGGCCGGCACCGATATCGGGCGGCGCCGGAAACTGGAACGGCACGCCATGGCCAAAGATATTGTCGCGGCTCCAGACCAGTCCAATGGATCGCAATCCGCGCACGTAGAGCACATCCAGGAACCTGAATTCCGCGTCGATGCAGTCTGCGCCCTCGATATGCAGAACCATGGCAAGCTGGCCCCGATCGATGCAATCCCGGATCTCTTCGCTCTGCCTGCAGATCCGTGCGCCGCCGGAAGACATTGTCTCGATCTCTTCAGCCACACCAACCATCTTCAGTGTGGCATCTTGTGCCAGTTCCGGGGCCAGCGGCGGCGGCATGGGCACGCTATAGCCCTTGTCCGACTGAAAGTCCTCGAAATCATAATGCTCCGGTGACGGCGCGAACATGGCAAACAGGCCTCCCGCAAAACCGGCCCGGCGCGCACGCGGCAAATCCAGCTGGGTGTCCGGCGTTCCGTCAACAAACCGCGCAGCCCCGCCAGAGGCACCGGCGCGCAAAAGGCGCAGCAAGACATCGTTATGGCCGTCGAAGAATGGCAAGCTCATCAGTTCTGTTCCTTTGAAGATCCGAGGCCGATTGACCAGCCGGTGACATGCGGCGGCAGGAACTAGCCTGGCCGACGGCGTGTGTGTGCCAACAAAAGATCTGGTATGGGAAAACGGGTGGTGTCAGTCCATCATGCGCAGGTCCTGCTCGACGAGATCGAGCAGTTCAACCGTTTTTGCGCGGCTTCTCTCCGGATCGCGGTCGGCGATCGCCTGATAAAGCTCGCGGTGCAAGGGAAACGAGCTTTCGCCGATCCGTGTGGACTTGACCGCATTGGAAAAGAACTTGAGAAACGGCCCGCGCATGTTCGAGATAATCTGTTCAAACAGAGGGTTCTGGGCTGCTTCATAGATCGATCGGTGAAACGCCTCATCTTCCTCCAGCGCGGCGCCCTTCGCCTGATGAACAGCTTCCATCGCCAGAAGTTTTTCCTCGATATTCGCGATATCTGCGTCTGAACCGCGTACAGCGGCCAGTGCGGCGGCCTCGCTTTCCAGTGCCCTGCGCAGATCCAGAGCGAGCAGAAGAGCGCCCCTTTCCTCGCCAATGGCCAGCGGCACGAGAATTTCCCCCGGCTGAATGGTGCGCCGGACAAACGTGCCGGCACCATGACGGATCTCCAGGGCGTTCAGCGCCTCCAGTTTGCGTACGGCTTCGCGCACGGAGGAGCGGCCCACACCCAACGCGTCCATCAGCTCCCGTTCTGACGGCAACCTGTCACCGGCCGAATAACGATTGCTGCTGATGAAATCGACCAGCCTGTCAACCACCGCTTCAAGTTTGCTTTTTGCCGGAACCGGTTGCAGTTCATGCATGGTCGATCATTCCCGTTTGAATTCCGAAAGCCGAGACTGGGCCAGGGCCTGCCGTCTGCGAGCACCTCCCCGGCCGCCTCCCGTTCCCCAGGGTGAATGGGTCGGTCTGGATGGGTAGCGTCATAGGCGCAGCCCGGACTTTAAGTCGAACAGATTGAGTCTGCCAGTGTTGAAGCAGGCCTCGACCATGTCCCCGGCGCGAACCTTCTCGTCCGGCGGGATCCGCATGCAGAAGCGTGAGGATTTGGAAACGACCCAGACAATCTGTTCGGATCCGAGCATTTCCACCAGGTCCACTTTGCCGGAGACCGCCGGCCGGCCGCTGGATGCGCCCGTGCAAAGCGTGATGTGTTCGGGCCGGACGCCAAGATCCACCTCGCGCCCGGCAGTCATGGCAGACGCAGTTTCGTAGCCGGAGAGATCTATCGTCAGCTCATCGGACCAGAAGGCCGGTGCACCGTTCTGATCGGCAATCGCACCCCTGAAGAAATTCATGCTTGGCAGACCGATAAACTGGGCGACGAACTTGTTGGCAGGCTCGTTGTAGATCTCTTCCGGTGGCGCCAACTGCTGGATCACGCCGTCTTTAATGGCCGCGATCCTGTCTGCCAGCGTCAGGGCTTCAACCTGGTCATGGGTGACATAGATCATGGTCGCGCCGAGCTCCTGGTGCAGGCGTTTCAATTCCACGCGCAATTCGGCGCGCAGCTTAGCATCCAGATTGGACAGCGGCTCGTCGAACAGGAAAACATCGACATGGCGCACCAGCGCTCGTCCGATGGCGACACGCTGGCGCTGCCCGCCGGAAAGCTCGCTGGGACGGCGATCCAGAAGATGGCTGATCTGGAGGATCCGTGCCGCCTCGTCTACCTGGTCGGCGATGTCCCGCTTGGGTGTACCGTTCATTTTCAGGGCGAAAGAGAGATTTCCGCGCACGGTCATTTTTGGATAAAGCGCATAGGACTGGAACACCATGGCCAGTCCCCGGTCCTTCGGCTCCTCCCAGGTCACATTGCGGCCGTCGATCAGGATCTGGCCGCCGCTGGCGTCCTGCAGGCCCGCAATCGTGTTGAGAAGCGTCGATTTCCCGCAGCCGGATGATCCCAGCAAAACGAGGAATTCACCTCTGTGAATGTCGAGATTCAATCCCTTGAGAACATCGACTGCACCAAAGCTGACACTCAGATCCTTCGCGCGTACATGTGCGTTTCTGTCGAGCATATTGATCACCCCTTGACGGCGCCGGCTGCGATACCGCGCACGAACCAGCGTCCGGAGAAGAAATAGACGGCCAGCGGCACCAGGGCCGTCAGCAGCGTGGCGGCCATGTTGACGTTGTAGGCAACATCGCCGCGCGCCGAATTGACGATGTTGTTAAGCTGCACGGTCATCGGAATGTTGTCGCGCCCGCCGAAGATCAGGCCGAGCAGATAGTCATTCCAGATACCGGTCACCTGTAGAATGACGGCAACGATCAGCATCGGCGTCGACATCGGCAACAGCACATGAAAGAAGATCGCGAAGAAGCCGCCGCCGTCGACGCGCGCGGCATTGAAGATCTCCTTTGGAAGCGAGCTGTAAAAGTTGCGGAAGATCAGTGTCATGATCGGCAGGCCGAAGATCGTGTGGATCAGGACGATCCCGGCAAGGCTGCCGTAAAGACCTGTCACCGAAAAGATCCGGATGATCGGATAGATCATCACCTGGTAGGGCACGAAGGCACCGAACAGCACGATGAAAAAGAACAGTTCCGAGCCTTTGAACTTCCAGTAGCTGAGCACATAGCCGCAGATCGCACCGGCCATGATCGACACGAAGAGGCTCGGGATCAGGATTTTCACCGAGTTCCAGAATCCGACCTTGATACCCTCGCAGGTGAGCCCGGTGCAGGCGCTGTCCCAGGCAATGATCCAGGCTTCAAAAGTCCAGATTTCGGGCCATTCCAGAATGTTGCCCAGGCGGATTTCCGGCATCGTCTTCAGCGAGGTCAGCACCACGACATAAAGCGGCAACAGAAAGAACGCCGCGGCCATGACGAGAAACAGATAGATCCCGATCCGGCTTGGCGTGAGTTTGCGCGGCGGTTTGCCCTGTGGCCCGGTATCAACGCGCGTTCCGAAGGATTTGGCTGGGATCTGATTCATGACGCCCTCCTCTTGCGCATGTTCTGGGCGTAGAGCCAGGGTGCGAGAGCCGCGATCACGGTGATCAGCATGACGGTTGCGCCCGCCATGGCGAGGCCGATATTGGCGCGCCGCAGGATATGGTCGAGCACGAACTTCGCGGGCACTTCCGTTGCAATGCCCGGTCCGCCATTCGTCATCGCCACCACAATGTCGTAGCCCTTGATCACGGACAGCGACAGCAGAACCACGCTGGTGAAAATCACGGGCCCAAGGATAGGCACAATCACGTGCAGATAGACCCGCCAGGGTCTGATGCCGTCGACCCTGGCGGCCTTCCAGATTTCCGGTTCGACTGATCTCAGGCCCGCCAGCATCAAGGCCATCACCAGCCCGGACGCCTGCCAGATGGCCGCGATCACGATCGTGTAGATCGCCATCTGCTGGTCGACCAGCCAGTCGAACGTGAACCCCTCCCAGCCAAGCTCCCGTACGCTTTTTTGAATGCCGAGCGACGGGTTGAGCAGCCATTGCCAGGCGAGGCCCGTGACCACGAACGACAAGGCATGCGGACACAGGAAGATCGTCCGGAAAACGGATTCCGCGCGCACCTTCTGGTCGATGAACACCGCCAGCAGAAAGCCGAAGACCAGGGAGCCGCCGACAAAAAAGATGCCGAATGTAACCATGTTCTGCAGCGAGACGAGCCACCGGGTCGTTGCAAACAGGCGTTCATACTGGCGCAGGCCAACATAATCGTGGCTTGGCAGCAGTTTTGAACCGGTGAAGGAAAGCTGCACCGACCACAGGACGCAGATTACGAAGATGGTCACCGCGACAATAACAAAGGGCGTAATCACGAGCCTTGCCGTCAGCTGTGACGAACTCAAGCGTAACATGTTGGTTTCCCGATTGGAGTCTCATGGGTTCCAGGCAGTTAGAAGCCTGAAAGCGCTGCCCCCGGACGAATGCCCTAAAGTGTCCTGGCTGTGTCCGGGGGCGCAGGCGCCGCGGGAGGACGGCGCCGCTATCGCGTCAGTCGATGGATTTGAAGGCCGAGTTCATCAAGGACAGAACATCCTCTTCGCTCATGCCCTCGGAGTTCCAGTACTCGGTGTAGATGTCCTGAAGCGCTCCGGCGAGATCCGGCGAGATATACATGCTGGTCGAACCGACATGGACCTTCGCATCGCTGGTCAGCTTGATCGCCTGCTGGCCGCAGGCATCCATCTGCGAGGCATCCACATCCGGCCGTACGGGAACGGACCCCTTGACGTTGTTGAACGCCACCTGGACCTTCGGATCGAGCATGGTGGTCGCCATCAGTGATTGGGCCTCGCGGTCCGCATCACTGCCGGTCTTCGGGAACACGAAGACATCGCCGGAGATCATGTAGGTCGAGCCGGGCAGGACGGCCGGGACACAGCCATAGTCCTTGCCGATTTCCTTCTCGGCCGCAATGAATTCGCCCTTGGCCCAGTCGCCCATGATCTGCATGGCGGCCTTGCCGGAAATGACCATATTGGTGGCGTCATTCCAGGACCGCCCCGGCGAACCGCTATCGGTTGCCCGCACCAGATCGCGCAGCCGCGTATAGGTCGACACCACCTGCTTCATCTCGTCAGATTCAAGCGCAGACAGATCCCGATCCTGGAACAGGCGCAGATAGAGATCCTGGCCGCCGATCGTCAGAAGAACCGCGTTGAAAGTCAGACGCTCCTGCCAGGCCTGGCCACCCAGTGCGAGCGGTACGATACCGGCTTCCTGGAGTTTCTCGGCCGCGGCAAAGAAGCTGTCCCAGTCGCTGGGCGGCTCCACACCTGCCTGTTCCAGGAGATCGATGTTGTACCAGAGCCAGTTGGAGCCGTGGATATTGACCGGCAGCGCATAATAATGGCCATTGCGCTTGACCAGATTGTCGATGATGGGCGGGAAAAGCTCGCCCCAGTTGCCGGCCTCCGCTTCGACATCGATATTGTTCAGCACGCCCGCGTCGATGAGCTCCTCGAACTCCCGCGATGTGTTGAACTGGCCAACCTGCGGCGGGTTTCCGCCCATCAGCCGGTTGGTCAGCATCGACTTCGCCATGTCGGTGCCACCGACACCGGAATCGATCCATTCGCCGCCGGCTGCATTATAGGCCTCGGCAAATTGCTTGATGGCCGCAGCTTCGCCCGCAGAGGTCCACCAGTGCAGCACTTCCGCCTTCTTGGTGTCGGCTAGGGCCGGCATGGCGACCGCCGCGACAGCAACACCTGCCAGCAGGGTTTTGATCAGTTTCATGTTCTCCTCCAGTGTCATCAGTTACCCACCCAGCGCACTCTCCTTCACCGCCTCTTGATGCCAGGCGGCATCAAGAGCTGCGGTGATGTCCTCCAGAAGCGCGGATGCACCTTCGAGCCCGGCAAAGAACCGGACCGAATTTTTCGAAATTTGGAATGCGTTCAAGGCGTTCGGACCCGAATCCTGCCGGTTGGCAATGGCAGCCGGCAGCACCAGGCTTTCAAACCCGCCCCAACTGACGCCAAGGCGGAAAATCCTGAGGGCATTGCAGAATGCCCGGATATCGACCCCCTCCTGAAACGTCAGGGTGAAGAGACCGCCCGCGCCGCTCAAGGTTTCGGGCAGCGGTTCGGCATGCCCGGGACGGTGAATTCTGGCAATGCGCGGATCGTCTTTCAGCCGCTCGACGATCCAGTCCGCGGTCTGCGTGTGCGCGTCGACACGCAGCGCCAGGGTGCGCAGCCCGCGCAGGATCAGGGAGGCTTCCATGGCTGACAGTTTGGCGCCAAGCAGCGGCACCGCCGTTGCGCGGATGCGGTCGATGTAAGTGGGATGACCGATGACGCATCCGGCAACGACGTCACTATGTCCTGAAAGATATTTTGAAGCGGAATGCACGACCAGATCGATGCCTGCCTCGATCGGTCGCTGCAGCACGGGCGACGCGAAGCTGTTGTCGGTCAGGGTGATGACGTTCTTCGCCCTGGCCAGCGCCGCAACCTTGCGAAGGTTCAAAGTCTCGAAAACGAAGCTCGACGGGTTTTCCAGGAAGAGCAGCGCTGCGCCCTCAAGGTGGTCCTGAAGAGCCTCCAGGTCCGACGCATCGACATAGTCCGTTTCGATACCAAAGCGCGGCAGCAGCACTTCGAACAGGCGATACGCATCTGAATAGGCATTTCGGATGCTGACAATCCGGTCACCAGCCTTGAGCAGCCCGAGCACCGCGCTGGAGATCGCCGCCATTCCGCTTGAAAACGCGATGGCCTTGCCGCCGCCTTCCAGCCTGGCCAGCTTGTCTTCCAGCAGCCGTACCGTGGGATTGCCGGTTCGGGAATAGAGGTCTGCGGAACTGGCACCGCTGTAACAGTCCTCAAGCGCCTCATAGGTCTGAAACAGGAAGGTCGAGGTCTGAAAAATCGGCGGCACCGCCGCGCTGAAGGCAGCTGCCGTCTCGTCCTGTGTCAGCACCAGATCCAGACCAGAGGTATGCCGCATGAGGTGTGCCCGCTCCATCAACAATTCAATTCACAAGACATCAGACGTCTGATGTCTTACCAAAAACATGTTTTGCCCACGGATTGTCAAGCGGGAAATGAGACGTGCTTCGTCGCTATGTCCGAAGGGTCCCGGTTTTCCGGGCTTTTTCGGGGTCGCTTTTTTCTGAAAATACGCTTCGACGTCACCTGGTCGGTCAGACAAACGCGGAGCAAAAACGGCAATGCCGCTTTGGCAGGCAAGAGAAAGACGACTGTGAATCGGCTCCTGACGCTGGTCTCAGCGGAGCAGCTGGAAGGATTTGCAACCGGACTGGAGCTGCATCAACCGTGAAACAGGCGCCAAAACAGGGGGCGGCTGGTGAACCGCCACTCTCAACAGCACCGTTCTGTCAATGTAGTAGGACGCTTACCGCCGTAGCAGGATCTCCGCCACCCTGCCACGGTCAGATGCAGGAAGGCTGGCAAGGTACCGCTGAAGCTGGCGCACTGTCGCTGTCTTTTGAAGGGTCAACGCGCTTAAGAGATACCCCGGTAACGGCAATGAGAGCATCAATGCCAGGCAGATGAACAGCAGCGGATCATAAAGGCGATGCTGCGCCGGCAAGGCAACAAACAGCACCAGCAGCCCGACGGTGCAGGCCCAGTAGACATGATCGCTCCAGAACGGATTGATCATGTTGGCTTCTCTGGAGAAATTGATTGCGACGATGTTGGCAGCAAAAACGCCTGCCAGCGCAACATAAAACGGATAGGGAAAAGAGGTCGGCAAGGCGTGAAAGGCCAGCGCATAGGCTGAGGCGAGACCGGCGCACAACACCACAGATCGAAAGGCCAGCGAAACGGCGATCCTTAATCCGCTCTCGGCCGGAAAGCGTTCCTCCACCAGCCGCCACTGCCTTGCTTGCTCGATCTGCATGTCGAGCTCGTTAGCTGTCTGACCAAAGGAGCTCGGTCGTTGGTTCCGCTGAAAAGGCATCTTGCGATCCGACACTGTTGACTGTTCGGCAGACGATCACGCTTGACCGCATCCTGCTTCCAGTGCGCCCGGGAAAGACCCTACGTTTCCGCAGCGAGGCCCGCGCACCGGTTCCTGTCAAACACCTACATCAGCGGACTTAAGAACAACTAAAAACCGAGAAAATTTCGAACCACAACCTGCTGAAAGCCCAACAAATGAGACCCGGTGTAGTCGGCCGCAGGCCCCCTGCCAGCCCTCAAGGCCAATGCCTTCAGGGAAGTGCAGTGCCTTCCCTCCACAGGATCAGGCACCACTTGACACCAGTCATTCCGGCTTGTGGCCATGTACAAGCATGGTCATGCCCGGGATCATCGGCTCGATCGCAATGTTCTTGAACCCGGCTGCTTCCATCAGTCCGGCGACATAGGAGCTGGTGATGGAGCGGGCCTCGGGATTGAATGCCGTGTGCTGGAGCTGCCAGAGGGCGGCCAGTTTCGGACCGTCGCGCGCCTCGTCCACCATGAAGTCATGCACCATGAAATCTCCGCCGGGGGTGAGAACTTCAAAGGCCTTGCGTACCAGCCGCGGGATGGATGTCCCCGGCACACCGGAAAAGAGATAGGACATCAACACCGCATCCGCATGTTCCGGCCAGGGATCCTTCAGAGCGTTGCCGGGCCGGTAGGCGATCCGGCTTTCCAGCTCTTCCTCGGCTATGAACTCCTCACCGACCTTCGCAACATTCGGGAAGTCCAAAATGGTTGAGCGCAAACGCGGATAAGCCTTGCACAACGAGATCGAGAACGCACCGGTGCCGCCACCAACATCGAGTAGCGTTTCGGCGGCCGACAGGTCGACCAGCTTGGCAAGTCCCCGCCCCGGCCCCAGCGAACCGGCATGCTGGGATCTTGAGTAAAGTCGCGCCTCTTCCGGATCGCTGAACCAGTCTTCGTAAGAGGCCACCTGGTCCTCCTCGAGCGTATCGGTCAGCGCTTCATTGAGTTGTGTCAGAAACGGGTACATCTGCTTGTCGATCTGGAAGCGCAGATAGTCGCCGAAGTCATATTTGCGCCCCTTGACCAGAAAGGCCTCGGCAGCCGGGGAATTCGTGAAAGCATCGCCTTCCTTGCGCACAAGCCCCAGACTGGTGAGCGCTGTCAGCAGCGTGGTCGCCCGGTCCGGGTCGAGATCGCTTTTCTTGGCCACATCTGCAGGAGACAAGCTTTTCTCGGAAAGAACAGAAAACAAATCGACATGAAGTGCAGAAAAAAGTGCCTTTGACCCCATAAAACCAAAGGCAATATCAGAAATTTCTTCAGCCGTTTCCAGTGACTTCGCTTCGGCCATAATTGATCCTCCTCAGAAATTCTGAGTTAAAAATGTACAGAGCTCTCCCGGACAGGGAAAAATTCTTGAGAATGGTCAATTATAACTATTGTGCAGCGCAATGCAAATTGCACCGATAACGGCAGCCGGCAGCTGCCTGACCGAATTCGCTTGAAGATTTCAGACCTGCAATTCACCTTCGCAAGGTTCGACCGCCACAGCGCCAGATCTGGTCCAGTTTTGAAGGGATGACCGATGCACATCACACCCCGTTTTCTCGGTCTCCCGCATCATTTGCCTGGAGACCGACCAGCCAAAGCAGTTCTTTTCGGGGCCGGCCATGGCACGACATATCCCGGCCAGGACAGCAGCGGCCATGCGCTTGCAGCCGACGCCATCAGGCGCGCCAGCCAGGAAGACGCCGGGCTTGTCGACCGTTGGGATTTCGACCTGGGCGGTCCTTTGTTCAACGGCAACCCCGTGTGCTGCATCGACGCGGGCAACGTGCCAAGCTCCATTGATGACGCCGCCGGGAACCGCGCACGGATCGAACACATGATCCGAGAGGTGCTGAAGCGACCGGCTGTTCCTGTCCTCATCGGCGGTGACGACAGCATTCCGATCCCGTTTCTGGCCGGATTCGCCGATCATGGTCCCCTATGGGTCATGCAAATCGACGCACATCTGGATTGGCGGATCGAGGTCGGCGGCGAACCTTACGGCTATTCCAGTCCCATGCGTCGCATCAGCGAGATGCCGCATGTTGCGGGCATGGTGCAGGTGGGGCTCCGGGCCGTCGGCAGTGCCGGCAACGAGGAAGTGGCAGCGGCGCGGCAATTCGGCAGCCGCTTCGTGACCGCCCGTGAAATTCACGAGCGGGGGCCGCATGCAGCGCTCCAGCACATTCCGGAGGGCACGCGCTGCGTGGTGACGCTGGACTGCGATGGTCTGGACCCGTCGATCATGCCGGGTGTGGCGGCACGCACGCCGGGCGGACTGTCCTACACGCATGTGATCGATTTGATACAGGGGCTGGGCAGACGGGCGAGGATCGCAGGTTTTGACCTGGTGGAGTATTATCCACCCGCGGACATCGACAACATGACCGCACTCACCGCGTCACGGATCGTGGTCAATGCCCTTGGCACGATTGTACGGCAAACCTGAAACCCGGGTGCCATCGCAAACACATATGAGCTGTCCGGCGATTTGTGTTTGCCACCACCTGGCGACGGGATCTTTCGGCCTCAAAGACTGCGTGCAAACAGGACTTCGTCGCGGATCTCGATACCGTAGTCGCCGCGCAGCGGAATTTCCGGCTTCTTTTCGCGCTCGGCATCGATCACCCCCTGGGCGATCCGCTCCAGGCGGAAGCCGCGGCGCTGATAGAAGCGGAAGGCATCCAGGTTGTCATTGGAGGTGCGCACGGTCAGCCGGTCAATGCCGCTGGCTTTCGCGTCGTCGACAACTGCATTGAGAAGCAGCGTTCCGGTACCATGCCAGCGATTGAGTGAATCGAGCGTCAGGATTTCCCATTCCTGCTCACGTTTGATCAAGGTGACCAGACCCACAAGTTCATCACCGGCATAGGCAACGAAACCCGGCAGCGATGACGCATCGACGATTTCGCCGTCAAGCAGCATTTCAGGTCCTGCCCAGCGCTCGGCCAGAAGCTGGTAGACGGCGTCCTTGTCGTCCTCGGTGATCCGGCGTGTGACGATGCTCATGACCTGCCCTCAGCGGTGAAGTATACGTGACGACAGCGGTGTCCGCGCCTGCCAGCGTGCCCGTTCCAGTTCCGGATCGATATGCTCTTCTTCCGGAAATCCGACGCATAGATAAGCCACGAGCCGCCAGCTTTCGTCAACCTGCAGGATTTCCGAGACCTTTTCAGGGTCGAGGATCGACACCCAGCCGACCCCCACCCCTTCCGCCCTGGCCGCCAGCCAGAATGTGTGGATCATGCTGACCGTGGAATAGGCCAGCGTCTCCGGCATGGTCATGCGGCCGAGCCCGTGCCCCTGCTCCGGATCCTCGTCACTGAAAACCGCCAGATGCACCGGTGCTTCCTTGAGGCCCGCGAGCTTGAGTTGCCGATAGAGCTGTGCCTTGTCGTTGTCGTAGCTTTGGGCAGCTGCTTCATTTTCAGCTTCGAACGTTGCGATGATCTCGCCCCGTTTCTGCGCGCTGTCGACGATCGCAATCCGCCAGGGCTGGCTGTTGCCAACGGACGGCGCAAGATCGGCCAGCTCCAGCAGATGGTGCAGTGTTCCTTCCGGCAACGGATCCTGTCTGAACCGGCGCACATCCCGCCGCCACTTCAAAAGGGTCTCGAAATCAGTGCGAAACCGTTTGGAAAAGTCCGGTTTGGCGCCGTCGCCCGCTTGTCCTCCCGACATGGCGGCTCAGTGACCCGGAAATTCCACCAGCGTGCGCACCGGCACGTTGAGGGCTTCCAGCTTCTTTCGGCCGCCCAGGTCCGGCAGGTCGACGATGAAACAGGCGGCCTCGATATTCGCGCCCATCGAGCGAAGCAGCTTGCAGGCAGCTTCAGCGGTGCCGCCGGTCGCGATCAGGTCGTCCACCAGGATGACATGGTCGCCCGGACGGATGGCATCCTTGTGCATTTCCATCTCGTCCAGGCCATATTCCAGCGAATAGGCGATGCGCACGGTTTCGTGCGGCAGCTTGCCCTTTTTGCGGATCGGCACGAACCCGGCCGACAGCTGGTGCGCCACCGCGCCGCCAAGAATGAAACCACGCGCCTCGATGCCCGCGACCTGCTCGACCTTGGAGCCGGCCCAGGGCTGAACAAGCGCATCGACGGCCCGGCGAAACGCGCGTGCATTGCCCAGAAGCGTCGTGATGTCCCGGAACAGGATGCCCTCTTTGGGATAGTCCTTGATCGTGCGGATGGCGCTGATCAATTCATCCTGGATCGTCTGTTCGGTCATCACATGTCTTTCTTTTAAAAGCGTTCCGGCCGAAGCCCCCGGCCGGTGGTTATACCAAGTTTCCGCCGGTGGTCGAAGCCAATTCAGATGGACAAATGGGTTAGTCCCGGTTCAGCACACGCCCGGCCACTGCGTCGAGTTTTGCAACCAGTGCCGGATCGCGTTTGTCCGGTGCGGTCATGAAGGCAAACTCCAGCGCCGTGTCGGAGCCCGCCGGACAGGACTGGTGCTCTTTCGGCAGATCCCGCGCCACCCGGGCCACGAGGCGCTGCGCATTCTCCGCATTGTCGTGCAGGACCTTGATGATCGCCTGAATGTCGACTTCGCCGTGATCGGGATGCCAGCTGTCATAGTCGGTCACCATGGCAACGGTCGCGTAGCAGATCTCCGCTTCACGGGCGAGCTTGGCCTCCGGCATATTGGTCATGCCGATGACGTCGCATCCCCAGGACCGGTAGAGATGACTTTCGGCCAGCGAAGAAAACTGCGGACCTTCCATCGCCAGGTAGGTGCCACCTTTCGAATAGGCAAGGCTTTCCGCCTCCGCTGCCGACGCCACCGCATCCACCAGCTTGGGACTGACGGGCGTCGCCATGGAGACATGCGCAACACAGCCGGTTCCGAAGAAACTCTTCTCGCGGGCGATCGTACGGTCAATGAACTGATCAACCAGCACGAAGGTACCGGGAGCATGTTCTTCCTTGAGCGAACCGCAAGCCGAAACGGACAGCAGATCGGTGACGCCGCAGCGCTTCATCACATCGATGTTGGCGCGGTAGTTGATCGTCGTCGGAGAATAGACATGCCCCCGGCCGTGGCGCGGCAGGAACACGATTTTCAACCCGTTGATCGATCCGATACGCACCTGATCGGAAGGCGTTCCCCAGGGGCTTTCGACCGAGATCCACTCCGCGTCTTCCAGACCGGGAAGGTCATAGATGCCGGATCCGCCGATAATGCCCAATACTGCGTCTGCCATAACCGCTCCCAATCAAATCAGAAAACCGGTGCTTCGTCGCACCGGATGCCAGCAAGGTTTATTTCAACTGATCGGCGATGGCGTCAAGGCCGGCCTGCGCGCATTTGGCCTCATTTTCACTGCCGCCACCTCCGGCAACCCCGATCCCGCCAAGCAGCGTTCCGGAAGCCGTCACGATGGGCAGGCCGCCACCGAGCGGCACCACGCCCGGCATGGCACTCAGATCGCCGGCGCTGCCCGCCGCGACCTGCTGTTCCAGCTCCTGGGTCGGCATGTTGAAAGACGCCGCGGTCCGGGCCTTGGAGCGGGCGGCCTCGGTCACCTGTGCACCGCCCATATTGTTGCGCAAGGTCACCTGCTCGACACCGAAGCGGTCGACCACCGCAGCTCCCGCCTGAAATCCGGCTTCATTACAGACCTCCACGGCCCGCAGGGCAGCGCGCATCGCGAGCTGAAGATCCAGCACCTCGACCGTATGCGTTGCAGCGGACTGGGAACTGGCCGGTGCGGGAAGCAAAACAAACAACAAGACAATGAATGCTCGACGCATGCGTCACCTCAAAAAAGAAAAAGCCGCCGGAAAAACCGGCGGCTTTCATCATGCACTGTCACCGCGAGCAATCAATGCTCAACGTTGCGCCAGAGTTTCTTCTTCGTGAAGTACAGCAGGCCGGCGAAGACGATCAGGAAGATCATGACCCGGAAGCCGATCTTCTTGCGCTCTTCCAGATGCGGCTCTGCAGCCCACATCATGAACGCGGCAACGTCCTTGGCATACTGGTCCACCGTCATCGGCGTGCCGTCGGTGTATTCAACAGCCTCGTCATAAAGCGGCGGAGCCATGGAGATGAACTGGCCGGCCAGGAAGGAGTGGTTGTAGTACTGGCCTTCCGGAACCTCGAGCCCTTCCGGCGCATCCACATAACCCGTCAGCAGCGAGTAGATGTAGTCCGGGCCGTTTTCCTGGTACTGAGTGAAGATGTCGAACACGAAGCCCGGGAAACCGCGCTGAGCGGCACGGGCTTTCGCCAGCAGCGAGAAATCCGGCGGGTAGGCGCCGTTGTTGGCTGCACGCGCTGCCTGCTCGTTCGGGAACGGAGACGGGAAGCGGTCGGCCAGAATGGCCGGACGGTCATACATGTCGCCGAAATCATCCGGGCCATCGACAACGGTATACTCCGCTGCAATCGCCTTGGCCTGATCCTCGGTAAAACCGGGACCGCCGTCTTCCGCGAGATTGCGGAAGGCAACGAATTTCAGGCCGTGACAGGCCGAACAGTTCTCGCGATAGACCTTGAAGCCGCGCTGCAGCTGGCCACGGTCATAGAAACCGAACGGGCCGGAAAACGACCACTGCTGGTAGTCGATTTCAACCTTGGCGCCAGCTGCCATGGCCGGTGTTGCGATGGCAAGAGCTGCCACCGCCGCGAGGGAACGAACCATATTGATCATGGTGCTCATTGTCTCAATTAACTCCTGATCCGGTTCGCGTTACTTCGTGTCCGGTGCGGCAGCCGCACCAGCCGGTGTACCTGAACCACCCTTCAGAACCGCTTCGGAGATCGAGGCCGGCAGAGGTTTCGGCTTCTCAAGGAAACCGAGCATCGGCAGGATGATCAGGAAGTGGGCGAAGTAGTAGGCAGTGAAGATCCGCGACAGGGTCACGTAGATGCCTTCTGCCGGCATGGCGCCAAGGTAGCCAAGGGCCACGCAGACGGCTGCGAAGATCCAGAAGAACTGCTTGAACAGCGGACGGTAGGCGCCGGAGCGAACCTTGGACGTGTCCAGCCAGGGCAGGATGAACAGGACCGCGATCGCACCGAACATCAGCACAACGCCGCCAAGCTTGTCCGGAACCGCACGCAGGATCGCGTAGAACGGCAGGAAGTACCATTCAGGCACGATGTGTGCCGGGGTCACCAGCGGATTGGCCTCGATGTAGTTGTCGGCATGGCCCAGATAGTTCGGCAGGTAGAAGGCGAACCAGGAGAAGAGCACCATGAAGACGATGATCGCGAACAGATCCTTGACCGTGTAATACGGGTGGAATGGAACGGTGTCCTGCTTGGTCTTCGGCTGCACGCCCGTCGGGTTGTTGTTGCCCGTGGTGTGGAACGCCCACACATGCAGCAGAACCACGCCGAAGATCATGAACGGCAGCAGGTAGTGCAGGGAGAAGAACCGGTTGAGCGTCGGGTTGTCGACCGCGAAACCGCCCCACAGCCATGTCACGATGGTCTCGCCGACCAGCGGGATGGCGGAGAACAGGTTGGTGATAACCGTTGCGCCCCAGAAGGACATCTGACCCCAGGGCAGAACGTAGCCCATGAAGGCGGTGCCCATCATGATCAGGAAGATGATCACACCCAGGATCCAGGAGATCTCGCGCGGCGCCTTGTAGGAACCGTAATAGAGACCACGGAAGATATGGATGTAGACGGCGATGAAGAACATCGATGCACCGTTGGAGTGCAGATAGCGCAGCAGCCAGCCGAAGTTCACATCGCGCATGATGTGCTCAACGCTGCTGAACGCCATTTCCGTGTTCGGCGTGTAGTGCATGACCAGCACGATCCCGGTCAGGATCTGTGCGATCAGCACGAAAAAGAGAATGCCGCCGAATGTCCACCAGTAGTTCAGGTTTTTCGGCGTCGGGAAATCCACGAAGGAACCGCGAACGAGCGAAATGACCGGCAGGCGGCTTTCCAGCCACTTTGCCGCAGCGCTCTGCGGTACATAGTTTGAGTGTCCAGCCATGGCTGCCTCCTAAAAAATGCTTGCCGTTAGCCGATCTTGACGGTCGAGTCGCTGACGAACTCGAGCGGCGGAATGAGCAAATTCTCGGGAGCCGGTCCTTTACGGATACGGCCGGCGGTGTCGTAGTGGGAGCCGTGGCAGGGGCAGAACCAGCCGCCGAACTCGCCGGCGTCGCCAATCGGCACACAGCCAAGGTGGGTACAGATACCGACCTGAACCAGCCAGTTTTCCTTGCCCTCGACGCCGCGGTTCACATCCGTTGCTGCAGCATCGGCCGGAAGGTTGGCGTTTCGTGCCAGCTGGTCCGGCAGATCGCCGACCGGCACGGCCTTGGCCTCTTCCACTTCCGTCTCGGTGCGGTTGCGGATGAATACCGGCTTTCCACGCCACTGTACTGTAATTGATTGCCCCTCTTCCACGGCGGACACGTCAACCTCGATGGAGGCCAGCGCCAATGCGGAGGCGTCCGGGTTCATCTGGTCGATAAAGGGCCATGCCAGCGCGCCGGCGCCCACAGCGCCCATGGCGCCGGTCGCAATGTAGAGGAAATCGCGGCGGGTCGGTTCCGCCTGATCCGTATGTGCCAAGGTCGCGTCCTCTCGAAACCTGTTCTACCTGTACCGAAAGCCCGCAACAGGTCCGAATTCCCTTCTTGCCCAAGAAGAGAGCGGAACCATGCCGGGCTTTTCGGGGGCCAAGTACAGTGAAACTCTGCACTGGCCAAGCGGCTTGTCTTTTTGCACCCTTCGATACGCTTGTCCAGTTCAACAAACGTGTCGAAACGCATATGTCGCAGGCAAATCCACCACCGCGCCGCTTTTCTGCCCTTTTTTTGCAAACAAGCGCAAGACCGGAATTCAAATGAATCCCGGCCCCGCTGGTTTTCTAACGCTTTTAGGCTGCCTGAACAGAGGACAAAAAGCCGCCGGACTGGTGCTGCCACAGCTGTGCATAGAGGCCATTCCGGTCCAGAAGCTCCTGATGGGAGCCCTCTTCGATGATTCGACCCTGATCCATGACAATCAGCCGGTCCATGGCCGCGATGGTCGACAGGCGGTGTGCAATGGCAATCACCGTCTTGCCCTTCATCAGTTCGAACAGGCTCTCCTGGATCGCCAGCTCGACCTCTGAATCGAGCGCCGACGTCGCCTCGTCGAGGACAAGGATGGGGGCATCCTTCAGGAGAACACGCGCAATCGCGATACGCTGGCGCTGACCACCGGACAGTTTGACACCACGCTCACCGACATGGGCATCCAGCCCGGTGCGACCGTTCAGATCGGTCAGGTCCTTCACGAAGTCCGCAGCATGGGCCTTTTCAATGGCCGCCTCCACGTCCGCGCGGCTGACATCCGGCTTGCCATAGGCAACGTTTTCGAGGATCGAGCGGTGCAGCAACGAGGTATCCTGCGTCACCACACCGACATTGGCCCGGATATCATCCTGGCGCACCCCGGAAATGTCCTGACCGTCGATCACGATCCGCCCGCTTTCCAGGTCGTAGAACCTCAGAAGCAGGTTGATCAGCGTCGACTTGCCGGCTCCGGAGCGACCGATCAGACCGATCTTCTCGCCTGGCTTGATCGCCAGGTCGAGCTTCTCGATCACGCCGGTCTGTTTGCCATAGTGAAAGCCGATGCCCTCAAACTGGATCTCTCCCTTCGGGACCTCCAGGGCCACAGCGTCCGGCGCGTCCGTGACATCCCGCTCCCGCGAGATCGTGTTGATGCCATCCTGAACGGTGCCGATGTTCTCGAACAGACCGGACACTTCCCACAGGATCCATTGCGACATGCCCTGAAACCTCAGGACAAGCGCAACGGCAACCGCGATTTCGCCCGTCGTCACCTTGCCGGCCTGCCACAGACCGATGGACATGCCACCGACTGCAAACAGCAACATCATGTTGAGTGTCGTCAGGGTGATGTTCATGCCCGACACCAACCGCATTTGCAGAAATACGGTCTTCAGGAACGATGTCATCGAGGTCTTGGCATACTCTTCCTCCCGCTCGGCATGCGAAAACAGCTTCACGGTGGAAATGTTGGTATAGGCGTCGACGACATGGCCGGTCATCAGCGAGCGGGCATCCGCCTGGTCCCTGGACACGTTCTTCAGTCGCGGAATGAAGATCCGCATCGTGATCAGGTAACAGCCGAGCCAGGCGACAAACGGGATCAGGAAGTAGAGACTGGCTTCCGCGACCACGAACAGGGCAGCCACGAAATAGACGGCCACATAGACCAGGATGTCCGCAATCCGCGTGACGACCTCCCGGACCGCCAGGGCCGTCTGCATCAGCTTGTTGGCAATCCGCCCGGCAAAATCATTCTGATAGAAGGATATGCTTTGCCGCAGCAGGTATCGGTGCACACGCCAGCGCACCGACATGGGATAAGTGCCCATCAGCCCCTGGTGAAACAGCATTTCCCAGAAGGCTGCAAAGGCGGGCAGCAGCACCAGAACGACAAGGCCCATCCAGAGGAGCTGTCGCCAGTTGTCCTGGAAGAATGTTTCCGCGTCTTCCGTGCTGAGCCAGGTCACCAGCTCCCCCAGAAACGTGAAGATCATTACTTCCAGAACGGCAATGATTGCACCAAGAACGGACACGCCGGCCAGGATTGGCCAGACCGGCTTGGTGTAGTACCAGCAAAAGGCCCAGAAGCCTTTTGGCGGCACATCAAGTTCGGTATTTTCAAACGGATCTACGAGTTTTTCGAAACGTTCAAACATGGTCATCTCTCCGACCCGCTCAACCGTAACACGGCAAGGTGGGTCAAGGCATTCTCCTGATCAAAGGAGCGAGCGACGGGGCGAAGCGTGCGGTTTGACGCCAACATCAGGAGGCTCACCACGAAGCTTGTGAATGCCAGGGCCAGGATGAACGTGCCCCAGAACAGCGCACCGAGCTGGTCCGCAAAAACTGAGGCAGGCATCAGGCGTCCGGCAACTTCAAGCGCTTCGATCCGGCTCAGGTTGTAGATAAAGACCGGAATGAAAAACACAACGGCGGTTGCGAATGTCGCCCCCAGAAACACAGCAGCAGCGGCAAACAGCCGGCGCATGCGCTGAAAACGTCCTGGTTCCGGTTCTTCCGGCAGGGATACGTCGAAATCCGGGCGGTCTGCGAGCGCAGACAGGTCCGGTGAATAATGGACTGACATCGGATCGTCTCCGAAAAGGGATCGTTTTGGATGGTGACGGCAGACAGGCGCAAAACGACTGCAGCCAGCAGGCACGGCTTCAGCCGGTCACCGCAAATCTTGGATTTTGAAAGAAGGCTCGCTGCCTCCTAGCGGAGGCGGGCAGAGATCCTCGGGCAACCCGCAAGGGCGACAAACGGGTGGATCATGCAACGATCTATCATGTAGCCCTCCTGGTTGCGCAGCCGGGCGGCTGCTTGGGATAAAAAATCAGCCGTCTGCAGCTGACGATTGTGGTGGTAACTGCTTTTGAGTGGCTTGGGAAGGGCAATTGCGTCATTTCGCTGCATGAGGTCGAAACCTGTTGCCCAACCGCCACAGCCAATGAACACGCTATTGAACGCGCTTGTCCTGATCCGCATCGAGCTTCAGGTCGAAAGCCCGCATGTGCAGCTCCGCCTCGCGCGGTGACATGGGAGGAGAGACAACCTCCCCCTGGATCCTCTGGCACCCGAATTCCTTCAGAATGTCGAGTTGCTCGGATCGATTGACGCCAGTCGCACAAGCCTCAAGCCCCAGGTTTCCCGCAAGGCGGATTACAGACTGAACCAGCTGCCGCATATTGTCCTGCTCTTCCATGCCAGCCACCAGCTCAGGACAGATCTTGAGCATATCCGCGTCCAGACGGATCAGCTGACCGGCGCCTCCGTGTCCACCGCCGAACTCATCGACAGCGACCCGGCAACCGGTTGCGGACAGATCCTCTATCACGCCCACCAGGCCTTCCGGCTCATCGAAGCGGATGATCTTTTCATCCAGTTCGACAATGATATCGCTTGTCGGAATGGCGACATCCTCGCTCATCTGCCGGATTGCGTCCATGACGCCGGGTTGCTTGAGACCGACATCGGTCAGGTTGACCGACAGGAAAAACGGGACGTTTGAGGCTTCGCGCAGACGCTTTACCTCTGCCAGGCCGCGGCGAAGCGCAAAAAGCTCTATCTGGGCAAGTCGGCCAGTGTCTTCCTGACGTGACAGCAACCTTACCGGGTCGACAAGACCGTCCGTCGGATGCAGCCAGCGCGCATAGACCTCGTAGCCGACGATTTGCTGGCGCTTTAAACAATATTGCGGCTCCATCAACAGGCTCAGGTCACCTGTCTCCAGATCCTGATCCAACCGCGCCAGAACCATCCGGCGCTGCCGGTGGGCGGCACCGATCGCATCTGTGTACCAGGCGAAGCAGTTGCGGCCTGATTTTTTCGCCGCATAAAGCGCAATATCCGCGCGATGAATCAGTTCTGAAACACTTGCGTTGGCCGGATCAGCCAGGACCAGTCCTACGCTGCCCGCCACGCGCAGCTTCTGCCGGTCAACGGTAATCGGCCTGGAAAGCCCCCGCAGAATCTCCGCTCCCAGATGCTCCATTTGCTCCGGACCGGTCGGCTCGTGAACAACCGCGATGAATTCATCGCCGCCAATCCTGGCCACGAACCCCTCGGGTTCGAGCACCGACTTCAGTGTTCTGGCCGCCTGGCACAGCACCGCATCGCCAGCACTATGGCCATGGTGATCATTGATGTCCTTGAAGTGATCGAGATCCACATGAATGATGCCGATCTGCCCCGCTCCACCAGCACCGGTCGAACCCCTCTCCTGCAGATAAGCCGACATCTTCGCCCTGTTGGCGACCCCTGTCAGATCATCATGCTCGGCTTGATACTTCAGGCGCGTGCGGGCTTCTTCCAGTTCCTTGACGTGTTCGACCTGAGAGGTGACATCCCGGCAGATCAGGATGATCTTGGTGTCCTCGTCCGTTTCTCCCTCCACCACGGCGAAGGTCAGTTGATTCCAGAAAAGCTCGCCGTTCTTTCGGCGATTTCGGATCAGCTCGTGCACCCCGGACTGAACCTTGCTCAAATCATATTTGAAACTTGCGATCGTCTCGGGAGACAACTCGTTTTCCGGTGCAAGGATGAATTCCTGCGGCCGCCTGCCCCGGATTTCGTCGGCCGCATACCCTGTTATCCGTGTGTAGGCAGGGTTGGACCATTCGATATGTCCATAGATGTCCTGCATGATCAGGCCCTCATGGACGTGTTTCACGACCATGTTCAGGACCGCAGTATCATTCCCAAAGCTGGAGTTTTTCTTGGCGTCGGCCCGGCTCGCTTGCCTGCGGCCGGCAAAAAACCCTATCGCAAGGAACGCAAGGGCTATTCCCAGGCAGAACACCACATGATCTATCGGCAAATATGCCAAGTCGCCTGTCATATTCCAGCTTCAGCTCAGGTTTAAATCAGGCTTTATTTTATCCGCGCAATTCTGAACCAATCTCTAAACAATAAATCGCCATCTCTCCATATTAGTAGTTACACCAATACGGACTTTCATCTAAGTAAGATCCACTACGCTGCGCGCACACTCTGCAGGAATTGCTGGACCTGCTTCTGCAGATTGCCGGACAAATTGCCGAGTTCGGACGCTGCCCCATGCATTTCACGGGTCGCCGATTGGCTCTTCTGCATCGATCCGCTCAGGGCCTCAACGCAATCTGCGGCAAGTTCGGAACCAGAGCGCGCCGTCTGGGCGTTGCTGCTGATCTCCTGCGTCGCAGTTGTCTGCTCTTCAACCGCCTCCCGGATTTTCCCGGAAATCTCGCTGACCCGGCCGATGGTTTCCGCTATCGAACGAATGGCGGTTTCCGATAGTTCGGCGACTTCCTGAACCGAGGCAACCTGCGCGGAAATGTCGTCAGTGGCCTTGGTGGTCTGCTCTGCAAGCGCCTTCACCTCGTTTGCCACAACAGCAAAGCCGCGCCCGGCCTCACCCGCACGGGCTGCTTCGATGGTCGCATTCAGGGCCAGCAGGTTCGTCTGGCTAGCAATCTGGCTGATCAGTTCAACAATCTCGCCAATCGCCCGCCCGGTCTCGGACAGACGCCCGACGATCTCGTCGGTTTTCCGCGCCTCTTCCACCGCGACGCTGGCGATGTCCGTCGCCTGGTCAACATCTTCACGCACCCGGTTCAAGGACCCGGACAGCCGTTCTGCCGACCCGGTAACAATCTCGACCGATCCGCTGGTATCGGACGTTGCCGTATGGACCTGAGAGACAGCTTCAAGGGATGAGTTCACGGCGTCATTGAGGTCCGCGGAATTGTCCTCAACGCTTTGCGCCGCTTTCGAAAGCGCGGACACAACGCCGATGACCGATTTTTCAAAATCGTCCGCGACGTCCTGCATCAAGGCTTTGCGCTCTTCGCTCAGCGTTTCCTGATGTGCGAGTTCCTTGCGGGCCTGATCTTTTGCCCGTTCTGCCAGATCTGCCCGAAAGGCTGTCACCGATCGGGCAATGGCACCGATTTCGTCGCTGCGGCCTTCACCCTCGATCTGGATATCAAGATCGCCGGAGGACAATCTGTCGAGGCCATCCTGCAGACGTGCCAGGGGCCGTGCAAGCCCCACGGCAAGGACGACCGCAAAACCGAGAAACGCCAGCCCCACGGGTGAAACGACCAGTCCGATTGTAATCATCTGATCGAGAATCAAGGTATCGATCTGACGGGCGACATCGCCCGACAGAAACTGTTCAGCGCCCTTCGGCGTGCCGAGTTGTCCAATGATTGCCTGACGGAAAGTGTAGAAAGCAAATGCGGTGCCGGCCATCATGATAGCTGCTGCGGTGAGCACCATGGCAACAAATCGGCCCTTGATTGAAAGCGTCACGAGAATTCCCCGGTAATGTCACTGATCCTGGAATAGGCCATTCGCTTGGCTTGTCTCAGGCGGGCGAAATACTACCGCGATGCACGTAAAAATTCAGTAACGCGCCAGGGCTGGGGAAAATACGTACACGTCTTTAAGACACCACTCACGTCTGTCAAACGAGCAGTCTGGTCAGCAAATATCCGAGGCTTGCGGAAATGGCAGACAGAAACGTTCCCCAGGCCACATCGACCACGGCCACGATCACCGGCCAGTTTTTGAGCGTGGCGTAGTTTGTCACGTCGTAGGTGGCGTAGGTAAAGAACCCGAACAATGCACCATAGGTGATCGCGGTCACGATGCTCTCGTTCCGCAAGGCCGGCGCAACGGCGAAGATGACGATGCCGATCACATAGATGACATAGAACACGCCGGCCGCGGCGAGGTTCGGCTTCTCCATCAGGAGGTGTCCGATCCGGTCGAAGTAGAAACGGGTGGCAACTTGTGTCAGCCAAACATAATCGATGGCGAGAAACACAAGGGCCGTCGTGACATAGGCGATGATAAGCTTGAGCATGGAAATCTCTGTTGCGGTCTGGATGTTCTACGCCCACCGCCCCTTGCCGGATCAGATAAACGCCGATCTTGTGGAGCTTTCCGTACCGGCTCTCAGACAGGCTCTGTTTGAGATTTCAGGAAACCACCCGATTGCCGGTGCCAGAGCTGTGCATAGAGGCCATCGGTTTGCTGCAGCAGGGTCTGGTGTGTTCCCTGCTGCACGATCCGGCCTTTGTCCATGACAATGAGGCGGTCCATGGCCGCGATCGTCGACAGGCGGTGTGCAATTGCGATCACCGTCTTGCCGGTCATCAGAGCCTGAAGATTATCCTGGATCGCCGCTTCGACTTCGGAATCCAGCGCCGATGTCGCCTCATCGAGTACCAGGATCGGTGCGTCCTTCAAAAGCACGCGTGCAATCGCAATCCTCTGTCGCTGTCCACCGGACAGTTTCACGCCGCGCTCGCCCACAAAGGCATCCAGTCCCCTGCGCCCGCGCTTGTCTTCCAGCGCCTCGACAAATGTCAGCGCATGCGCCCGGCGCGCTGCTTCGACAATCTCGTCTTCGCTGGCTGTGCTGCGCCCGTAACCGATATTCTCCCGGATGGACCTGTGCAGAAGCGACGGGTCCTGGGTCACCATGCCGATGGACCGGCGCAGGCTCTCCTGACGAACGGTCCGGATATCCTGCCCATCAATCAGAATACGGCCACTCTCAACGTCGTAAAAACGCAGAAGCAGGCTTGTGATGGTGGTTTTCCCGGCACCGGAAGGCCCGACAATGCCAACGCGCTCACCGGGTTCTATGGACAGGTTGAGGTGATCGATAACACCTCCTGCCTTGCCATAGTGAAAGCGGATGTTTTCAAAGGAGATGGGGCCCTTGGAGACCTTCAGGTCAAATGCTTGTGGGCCATCGCTCAAAGCGATCGGCTTGACCACCGTCTCCATGCTGTCCTGCATTGACCCGAATTGCCGGAACAGGCCGTTGAGCTGATTGAACAGGCGGTTCAGCAGAATGTTGAGCCTGAGGATCAGGCTGAGGGCAAAGGCGACATGTCCGGCGCTGATGCCGCCATCCTGCCAGATCTTGAGCGCCATGCCGGCGATTGCAACGATCAGCAACCCGTTGATGAAGGACATCGTCATCCGGATCGAAGTCAGCAAACGGGTGAACACCTTCATCTTGTCGAGAAAGCCCTCGACGGCACCGCGCGCGCCGCGGTTTTCCTCTTCAAGGGATCCAAAAAGCTTGACCGACTGAATGTTCGTATAGGTGTCCACGAGCCGGCCGGTCACTCCAGAATAGGAATGGGCGAGATCTTTCGCGGCAACACGCACACGAGGAACGAAAGTCAGCGCTGCCACGGCAAAACAGGCGAGCCACAGCGCAACCAGAAGCCCCAGACGGAGATCAAGTTCGGTGATCAGCACAAGCGTTGTAAGGGCATAGACAACAATGAACCAGGCAACCTGAAGCAGGTTGATCATGAAGTCACCCGCGGACATGCCGGACTGCATGACCTTCTGTGAAAGCCGTCCTGCCAGATCGTCCTGAAAGTAGCTCAGGCTCTGTTTCATGACCCGTTGATGGCATTGCCAGCGCACCAGATTGAAGAAACCTGGAACGACGGTCTGTTCTTCCACCAGCGCCATCAGGGAATTGACGATGACCCGAACCACAAGCACAACGAACGCCATTCCGGCCAAGGTCCAGCCATGGTCGGAAAAGAACGTCTCCCGGTTGCCGTTTTCAAGAAGGTCGACCAGGTCGCCAAGAAAGTTGAAGATGGCGACTTCGACAAAGGCAGCTGCACCCCCCAGCGCCAGCATGGCCGCAAACGGCCAGCGCACCTGAGATACGAAATAGAACAGGAAGGCGATGCCGCCGCGCGGCATTTCGGCTTTGGGCGGCTCCCGGAACGCATCGATCCAGGATTCAAAAAGGCGGAACAACGGGGACACGGACAAGTTCCAAAAAAGGGGAAACGATTCTCGTCCCTATCCTACGCAAGCGAGCAACGGTTGGCCCAACGAAAAGAACGGGCCACGAAAACAGAGGCCCATCGGCGCATCAGTTCACCAAATTCTGGAAGATGATGCGGTCAATGCTGCCGTCCAGTTTCATTTCTTGCAGCACACGGTCCAGCTCCCGCTTGAACTTGTCAGCAGTTTGCTTGTCCCAGGCCTCGGAAAACCCCACATGGGCCGCCTCGTAGGTCAGCTGTTTGACCGGTTCGATCATATCGTAAACGTGTTTGCTCAGGATCGGATCCACCACGGACTTGTCCTGCACATAACAATCGGCGCGCCCGTAGTGAAGCAGCTTCAGGTTAAGCTCTGTGGTCTGTTCTTCGTTGAGAAAGATCTTGCCCTCGCCAACCAGGTCGAAAAATGCAGGGCCAGGGGTTTCAAATCCGCTGTTGTTGCCAAAAACAAGTCCCGTAAAATCGTCGGGAAACACCCAGCTGTTGTCAGCCACGCCCTTGCGGCAATAGACAAAAACGCTCTCATACGTGATGACGTCGGAGTATAGGCTGAGCCAGGGACGCTCCTTTGGTCTGTAGTAAGTGCCAAGGAGGGTGTTGATACGACCGCTGGCAACGAGATGCAGGGCACGGGACCAGGGCAGGGCTTCCAACTCGATTTGGTAACCCGGCAAACGCCGGTCGACCTCATAGATGATTTCAGCATAGACACCACCCGGTCCCGAAGGCGTTTGCATCATGTAGGGTGGAAAGCCAGAGTCCTGCACCATGGTGACGGTCTCAACCGTCAACTCTTTCGCAGCGGCCACCGGGCCGCACATGATCAAATATGCCGACAGAAACTGCAGAACTGCTCTGGAGAGAAACGCGTGCACGCCTCTTTTCCCATCACTTGAAACCTTGACCACAATACCGGTGTTTCCGGTGACCGCCTACAGAAACGGCGTTGCAAAACCCTTCCCCTCAGCCTGTGCTGGCATGCCGCCCGGGATTAGATTGCCCCAGTGGGAATGCTTGCCCCCATCCAGGCCGCGACGGGAGCGGGGCAGCGACTGCGCAACACGAGCAATGTGTCGCTGTCCCTCCAGGAGAAACGAGTCATTCAAGCCATTCCGTCATTCTCCACATTTTCTTGAGGAAAGAGCTCTAACCGCCAACGTAATTCTTGATGATCTTGTCGATCGTGCCGTCGGCTTTCATGTCCTTGATCGCCTTGTCCATGGCCGCGATGAAGGCTTCAGCCTCCGGTCCGGTCCAGGTCTCGGTATAGCCGATGAAAGACTCTTCCGAACTGGCATCTGTCACGCGTTCGACATTGTCGATGCCACCCGCATTGATCGCGATTTCCGCCGAGAGGCGTTCCTGCACATAACAATCGATTCGACCTGCGGAGAGCTTCTTCAGGTTCTGTTCCGTGCTCGGCGCTTCCTGAAGCGTGATGTCACCGGCTTCAACCATGGCAAAGAACTTGGCGCCGGGTGTCTGGAAACCGGTATTGTTGCCGAAGGTCAGTCCCTTGTAGTCGTCCGGGTAGGTCCAGTCCGCCTTGGCGACACCCGGATGGCAATAGACGCTGACCTGTTCTGTCATGGCCGGTTCGGAATAGGTTGCGATCCAGGGGCGCGC
Source organism: Roseibium sp. (assembly GCF_965233565.1). Classification (GTDB taxonomy): domain Bacteria; phylum Pseudomonadota; class Alphaproteobacteria; order Rhizobiales; family Stappiaceae; genus Roseibium. The sequence goes on from NZ_OZ247494.1 coordinate 1,724,517, forward strand.
CTCCGGCTTGTAGTATGTTCCGACCAATCCATGGGCCCTGCCCTTCTCGACCAGTCCCACGGCCCGCGACCATGGCACGGCATCCAGCTTGAACGAGATACCGTCCATCCGCCGGCCGGCCTCTTTCACCACATCAGCCCAGATCCCCGACGCATCCGCGCCCTCTTTCAGCATGTAGGGCGGATAGGCCTCATCCTGAACGAGCACGATCTCCGCGGCCAAGGCCGGCCCGGAAACGGCGCCCATAAGGAGAAGAGTTGAAGCAAATAGGGAATGCAATTCACGGTACATATTTGATTACTCCTCACTACTTGCGATTTAGCGCGCAAATATTGTGCAGCGAGAAGTTTCTCCAAACATTAAGCCGAGTAATTACCAGCAGTAATCGCAATAAGATAATCAAAAAATCTTCAAGCCACGTCAGCGTATTTACGAAGACCCCAGGTAAGCGCTGATGATGCGGTTGACCGACCCGTCCTGGTGCATTTCTGTAAGCACACGATCCATCTCGACAATGAAGGCATCCGCCTCGGCACCAACCCAACTCATGGAATAGCCGATATGTGCCGTTTCTGAACTGATGGTTTGCACCCGCTGCACATTCTTCAGTCGGTTTCGGCGGATTTCCCGCTCGGCCGTGAGCTGTTCCTGCACATAGCAATCAAGCCGGCCGAGCTCCAGCATATTGAGGTTCATCTCCGTCGTCTGCGCTTCGAGCAGCGTGATATCACCGGCTTCGACAAGTTCGAAGAAACGCGCGCCTGGCGTCCGGAAACCCGTGTTGTTTCCGAAAGTGAGCCCCCTGAAATCTTCCGGATAGGACCAATCCTGCCGGGCAATACCCGGCCGACAATAGACACTGACATGTTCCGTGAACAAGGCTACGGAAAAGTGCCGGATCCAGGGTCTCACAACCGGCCTGTAATAGGTGCCGACCAGTCCCTGTGCCCCGCCGCCACGAACCAGCTCTATTGCCCTTGGCCAGGGAACCGCTTGCAGCGCAAACTCACTTTTTTGAAGCCGCTCGCCGGCCTCATCCAGAATGTCGCTGTAGACCCCGACGGCGTCTATCTGCTCCGCGCCCATGTAGGGCATATAGGAATCGTCTTGAACAAGCAGAACCTGCTCCGCGGCTGCATCAGCTGTCTGCATCAAAGACAGCAGCAGAATAAACGAACAAAAGGCAAATCGTCTCTCTCGCATCGACACCTGCCGCCGCGGCCTCCTGGTGAAACGCAGACACACAAATTAACGTAGCGTCATTAAGGAAATTTTACGGAAACCACCGAAAGTCGCTGTCAACTTGGCGTGACGACCAAACCAGCCTGTGCTGCAAGACCGGGTCACTTGCTTTGCGCTGCGGGTGTTCAGCTGATATGCCCCGCCCCATTGAGCTTTCACACAGGACACCATGCCCGACATCGCGCTTTATCAACCGGACATTCCACAGAACACCGGAACCATCCTGCGTCTTGCCGCCTGCATGAATGTGCGGGTGCACATCATCGAACCCGCCGGGTTTCCGATATCCGACAGTGCGCTCAAACGGGCGGGCATGGACTACCTGGAGCGCGCGGCCATGACCCGGCACATCTCATTTGACGAGTTCGAGGCCTGGCGCAAACCGCTCAGGAGGCGCATGGTGCTTTTGACCACCAAGGCGACTGACACCTACACCGGGTTCCGGTATTTCGCCGATGATATTCTCTTCCTGGGCCGCGAAAGCACCGGCGTTCCGGACAGCATCCACGAAACGGCAGACGCACGGCTGACCGTTCCGATGGTCGAGGGCATGCGATCGATCAACGTCGCGGTCACCTGCGGCATGGCACTCGGAGAAGCCTTGCGGCAAACAGGCACATTTCCTAGAAGCACAGGGTAGTGTTTTTGAAGGCACCGCGTCAGCGGTTGCACATTTCTTTGCTTAGGACGATGTCATGAACGCACCTTCCCCCGAAAACCGCGGCGGCCCCATTCCGGATGGCATCGACGACAAGAAAACCACCGCGCCCGCCTGGTTCAAGGAGTTGCGCGACCGGATCTGCCAGGCGTTCGAAGACCTGGAAGACGAACTCGGCACGTTGAACGGGCCGCTTGCCGACCAGCCGGCCGGCCGGTTCGAACGCACCCCCTGGGAGCGGACCGACAGCACCGGCGCAAAGGGCGGCGGCGGTGTCATGTCCATGATGCACGGCCGCGTTTTCGAAAAAGTTGGCGTTCATATCTCTACGGTCCACGGCGAGTTCTCGCCCGAGTTCAGGGGGCAGATCCCCGGTGCCAACGAAGATCCCCGTTTCTGGGCCTCCGGCATCAGCCTGATCGCCCATCCGCAGAACCCGCATGTGCCTGCGGTTCACATGAACACCCGTATGGTGGTCACGACACGGCAATGGTTCGGCGGCGGTGCCGACCTGACACCGGTTCTCGACGCAAGGCGCACGCAGCAGGACCCGGATACCGTCAGTTTTCACGAGGCGATGCAGACGGCCTGTGACGCCCATGACGTAGCCGACTACGGCGCCTACAAGACCTGGTGCGACGACTATTTCTTCCTGAAACACCGCAATGAACCGCGCGGCATCGGCGGCATCTTCTACGATTATCTCAACAGCGGTGACTGGGAGGCCGACTTTTCCTTCACCAAGGATGTCGGCCTGGCCTTTTTGAACATTTATCCCGAGCTTGTACGCCGCAACTTCGAAAAGACCTGGACGGATACCGACAGGGAGGAACAGCTGGTCCGGCGCGGGCGCTATGTCGAATACAACCTGCTTTACGACCGTGGCACGATTTTCGGGTTGAAGACCGGCGGCAACGTCTCTTCGATCCTGTCCTCCATGCCGCCTGTGGTGAAGTGGCCCTGACGGTTCCCGCCGCTTTGCGGTAAAGCCACTAGGCTCGGCTGATGTCGCCGAAGTCCCGATCGATAACCATGCGCGCAAACTGGTTCAGCATGTCCTGATCCAGTTTCTTGCCCATTTCCTTCATGGTGCCGAGCGCGGCCCGCACCGGCAGACCGTCCTTGTAGGCGCGTGTTTCGGTCAGGGCCGTAAAGATATCGCAGATCGTCATCAGCCGGACTTTGGGTGAGACCCGGTCGCCCTTGAGACCATCCGGATAGCCCGACCCGTCGAGATATTCATGGTGCTGGATCGCCATCTTTTTGATGTCGAACGGCACTTCGAGCCTCGGTTTCAGAATATCCCGGCCGAACTGCGGGTGTTTGTCGATGATCTTCCGTTCTTCCTCGGTCAGCTTGTCCGCCTTGTCGAGAATGGTAAGCGGGATCCGCATTTTGCCGATATCATGCAGCAGACCGCCTGCAACGACCTCCAGGCAGTCGGCCTTGCTCCAGCCAAGATGACCGGCAAACGCCCCCGCAAGCCCGGCAACCATCAGGGAATGGCAGTAGGTCGGGCTGTGATGGGCCTGCACGGCGTCGATCCAGGATGACATGCCGTCGAGCTCAAGAGCAGACAGAACCTCAGCTGCGCTTTCATTCAGCAGGTTGATCTGGATTTTCGACCCGTCAGCCGTCGACAGGGCAAGGCTCTCCAGGAAGGCATTGCCCTTTCGATAAGCTTCCAGGGTCGTCGCCGGAACACGTGCCGGCACGTCGCCCAGAGGGTCGAATTCGACCTTTCCCTTGATCGTGCGCAAGAGCAGCGCCAGCGGTGTCTCGCGCTCCAGCACCTGGGTCTTGCCCAATGCCGACGCCTGGATGACCTCGCGCCGGTTCTTCCGGTCCGCAAGGCAGATCACCGGTATCTCGGCAATGCTGTCCCAGGAATTCTTCAGGGCAGTCAGCCCGGCATCGGTCGCATTCAGAAGTTCCACCACGCCAATTCTTGCGTCTCCCACTGTGCGGGGCGAAACCTTGGCCATGTGAACAAGCCGTGCCGGAAAGAAGAACGGCAATTTCCTGACCGGGCTTTCAAGCGGAAGCGGACCGTCCGATATCAGAACAATTTCCATTCGCTCCCCCGTGTGTTCCAGAGCTCCGGCCCAGAAGTCGCTTCGACCCCGGTCCGTCACAATATGCTGCTGCACCAGTGGGGTGTAGCCCCCTAAAAATTAATTAAGAGCCGTGATCGGCCAACGCCAGCAAAGCTTCCCTGTCCAGCAAGAAGCGGCTGTCGCGCCATGCCGTCTCAAGCCTTTTCAGAAGATCGCCCAGGGCCGGTCCGGGCGCGTGACCGGTCGCGATCAGGTCTGCTCCCTTCAGCGGAAATTCCGGCCGTTGAACCTGTCTCAATCGCAACAGAAATTCCTCGAATTCACTGTCCGGCGCCGTGCCTTGAGCACTCCGGCCGGCCCAATGTGCGAGCAGGCCATCAACCGCCCCCTGTTGGCCGAATTCATAGATCATGTCCGCCGCGTCGGGCAGTTGGTCCACCCCGCGAAGGCGCTTCAACGCCGCCCAGGCCGTCCGCATTCTATTCCGCTCCGCGTTGGAGAGCCGAAAGCGGTCGCAGATCCGTTCCAGGTCTTCACGCACGAACCCGGCTAGCACCACGAGCCCGAGTTCCGGAGCCAGAACCTCTCCGGCAAAAGACTGCAGACGGCGCAGCGCCTCATAATCTTCAACACGCGCCAGGCCGCCGGTCGCGATCTCCCAAAGCCCGCAGTCATTCATCATTCTGAGGGCCGGGCCGGCAAGCGGAGCCTTGAGCAGCCGGCGCATTTCATGGCCGATCCTCTCGGCCGACAAGTGCCGCAGGCCATCACGCTGTCGCAGGCACGCACCAAGGCCTTCCGCATCCATGTCGCCAGCGCCGTAAGCTGCGTAAATCCGGAAGAAGCGCAAGATGCGAAGATAATCTTCCTGCAGCCGCTTGTCCGGGTCGCCAATGAAGCGGATCCGGCGTGCCAGACAATCCTCCAGCCCGCTGAGCGGGTCATGCAAAGTGCCGTGGCGGTCGACATAAAGTGCGTTCAGGGTGAAGTCGCGCCGTTCCGCATCCCGGGTCCAGTTGCGGCCAAACACGACCTTTGCCTGGCGACCGAAGGTTTCGACATCTTCGCGCAACGTCGTGACTTCATAGGGAAATCCGCCGGCAATCACGGTTACCGTGCCATGGTCGATGCCTGTGCCGATAGGTTTCAGACCGGCGGCCAGAGCACGTGCCGTGACGATTTCCGGCGTCGCGGTCGTGGCAATATCGACATCCGGAACGGGATGATCCAGCAAGGTGTTGCGCACGGCGCCGCCAACAACACGGGCCTGATCGCCTTGCTGCTCGATTGCGGAAAAAACCGCCTGAATGCCGTCCGTCCTCAGCCAATCGGCTTGGCTGAGGCGATGAATTGCGTCCGCTGTCATGACCTTATTCGTACCGCCCTGGAACAAATACGCCATCGCGCATCTGCGAGGGAATGTAATTTGCGCCTTCCGGGCTTCGTGTGAGGGTTGCCATGCTGACCAGACCGGCAATGACCAGAACCAGACCCGTCAGCGTCAGCCAGGCGATTGGCCCCTTTGACCAGCGCTCCGGATGGTTGCTTTTCTTGCTCATCCAGAGCCACAGGGCATAGCCGAAAAAGGGGAGCAGGAACAGAAAGAGATGTGCCAGGAAAACACGAAACATCAGCGATAAACCGTATCGTACAAGGAGCGGATGATTCCCGCGGTGACACCCCAGATATAGCGCTCACCATAGGGCATTGCATAGAAGTAGCGCCGTTTGCCCTGCCACTTCCGGCTGAGTTTCTGATGATTTGCCGGATCCATCAGAAAATTGAGCGGCACTTCGAAAACGTCTTCGACTTCGTCCGGATTGGGCCGGAATGCGGTTTCGGTCTGGATCAGGCCGATGATCGGCACCACCCGGTAACCCGACCCGGTCAGGTAGGGCGCCAGATGGCCGATAGGCTCGACTGCCGCAGGAGAGAGACCGATTTCCTCGTCGGCTTCGCGCAGCGCCGCTTCCACCGGACCGTCATCCGTCGGATCGATCTTTCCACCTGGAAAAGCCACCTGACCGGCGTGAGAGTTCAGATGTCCCGTCCGCTGTGTCAGCACCACATTCGGACCATCCCCGCGTTCCAGCAGGCCGATCAGCACTGCTGCATCGCGTGGCGGGCCGTCCCATTTTGCGTAAGGGCCAAGGTCCGGATTGAGAATATGGTCGCCGGTTTCCCTGACGCCGTCACCGGCTTTTTCCAGCGCAGTCGCCTCGGACAGCCGTATTCTAAGGCCATCAATCCAGGAGCGGGTGTCAAAGCTGTCAGTCATGAGCGGAACAGTCATGCAGCCGGGCCAACCGATCCAGTGTCAATTGTCATTCACATCCTCCGGATTGGCCAGAAGATCCGGACCAACCGCAAAAAAGCGGCCACCGCTCCAGATCCCCATTTCAACGCCGCTATCGGTGTCGCGTTCTTCCATCAGATCCGCCAGCTGATACATCAGCGCCCGCGTGAACAGGGCTTCGAGACGGCCTCTGACATGAACATAGGGTTTCAAACCGCCGCTGTCCGGTTCTTTTTCAAAGCGGATCGGATGATCGGCCCCGACGGTCACGACATCTCCCAGATTGGTCCGCAGGGTCAGCACCTGGTTGGAGGTCGATCCCTCCACAGCCATCTCGACCGCCAGCAGCGGCGCGTCCTCCACGGTGATGCCGATTTTTTCAACCGGCGTGACCAGATAATGTCTGCCATCTTCATCCCGGCGCAGCACGGAGGCGAACAGCTTGACCAGCGGCAACCGCCCGATCGGGGAGCCGAGATAGAACCAGGTGCCGTCCCGTGCAATGCGAATGTCCAGGTCACCGCAAAAGGGCGGGTTCCATTTTTCGACCGGTGGCGGTGCCTTGCCGCTGGCGTCCGCCCGGCTCATCAGGGCCTGAAGCCCCGCCGGCATGGTCTGCATTTCAGGTGCGGTTTTTTCCGCCATGTCCTCGCTCACCCCTAACCGTCGCCTGACCGGACCACCCGGATTTTTACCAAGTCCCGTCCCTTCACGATCATTTGCCTTCCGCCGCCGTCCAGAGGATGCAAGACCTTTTCCCCAAGGCATGGAAAGAATCTTGGACCTTTCCACTGTATGGCGCACAATTGCGCCTTATCTACTGATTTATATGGTGTCAGACTGCAAGAGTCGCAGCAACCACGGTGACAGGCGCAGCGTCCGTTATTTGGGTCTGACAGCCGGTTAGAACAATACGCGAAAGGTGATTCATGAGCGTTGTTTCCCCCTCCAGCCCCAGCGAAGAAGACCTCGCCGCCGTTGCTGAAAGCGCCGAACGCGCCGTTGCCCGCATCTCCGACGCCAAGACCGACATCGCCCAGATCATCTTCGGTCAGGAGACTGTCGTCGAGCAATCGCTCGTGACCATTCTGGCCGGCGGTCACGGATTGCTGGTCGGCGTGCCCGGCCTCGCCAAGACCAAGCTGGTGGAAACCCTCGGCACCGTGCTCGGCCTCGATGCCCGGCGCATTCAGTTCACACCGGACCTGATGCCCTCCGACATTCTCGGCGCGGAAGTGATGGAGCAAAGCAGCGATGGCGGCCGCTCCTTCCGTTTCATTCCGGGACCCGTGTTCTCACAGCTGCTCATGGCCGACGAGATCAACCGGGCCAGCCCGCGCACCCAGTCCGCACTTCTGCAGGCGATGCAGGAGTACCACGTCACGGTAGCCGGACACCCGCATGACCTGCCGCGTCCGTTCCACGTGCTGGCCACACAGAACCCGCTGGAACAGGAAGGCACCTACCCGCTGCCGGAAGCCCAGCTTGACCGGTTCCTCATGCAGATCGACGTGCATTACCCGGATCTGGAAGCCGAGCGCCGCATCCTCCTGGAAACGACCGGTGCCGACCAGGCCGTGGCGCAGGTGGCCATGTCGGCGAGTGAGCTCATGGACTACCAGCAGCTTGTCCGGCGCATGCCCGTTGGCGAATCCGTCGTCGAAGCGATCCTGAATCTTGTGCGCTCTGCAAGACCGGATGAAGGCGGCGCGTCCTCCGACATCACCAAGTTGATTGCCTGGGGTCCCGGCCCACGCGCCAGCCAGGCGCTGATGTTGACCGTTCGCGCCCGGGCGCTGGTCGATGGCCGCCTGGCGCCGTCAGTCGACGATGTTCTGGCACTGGCCGAACCGGTTCTGCAGCACCGCATGGCGCTGACCTTCGCCGCCCGCGCCGACGGCCATACGGTTCGCGACGTCATTCGCCGCGTGAAAGAACAGATCGCCTAAGTCACAGACAGGCAACGTCAGGAGCCCGAGAGCATGGATTCCAGCAGCGCACAGTCCGGTATCGACCCGCAGACCTGGCCGAATGTCATCGGCGAGGCGCGCTCGGTCGCCGATGCGCTGCCGGATCTCCTGGTCGAGGCCAGTCACGTCGCCAGTTCAATCATTGCCGGCTGGCACGGCCGGCGGCGCGCCGGCCCCGGCGAGAGCTTCTGGCAGTTCAGACCGTTCTATATGGGCGAACCGGCCAAGCGCATCCACTGGCGCCGCTCTGCCCGGGACGACCACCTTTATGTGCGCGAAAGAGAATGGGAGGCGGCCCACACGGTCTGGCTCTGGGCCGACCTTTCACCGTCCATGGTGTTCCGGTCCCGGCTTGCGGAGGTCAGCAAGCGGGACCGCGCCATCGTGCTCATGCTGGCCCTGGCCGACATGCTGGCGGAAACCGGCGAACGCATCGGCCTGCCCGGCCTGACCCGGCCGTTCTCGGACCGGCGGGCCGCTGAGCGCCTTGCCGACGCGTTGACCCACCTGTCACGACCGATCGCCTTGCCGGACACAACCGCCGTGCAACGTTTTGCCGACGTGGTGCTGGTGTCGGATTTCCTTGATCCGCTCGAAGACATCGCCGAATGGCTGTCGCGCGTCGCCAGCACCGGCGCCCGCGGTCACCTTGTGCAGGTGCTCGACCCGATTGAAGAGACCTTTCCCTTCGATGGACGTGTGGAGTTCACCGATCCGGAACTTGGTGTGCGCCTGACCGCGGGACGCGCCGAAAACTGGCGCGAGGATTACCAGAACAGGTTGGAAGCCCACCGAGCGGAGCTGCGCGACATGGCCCGCAAGGCAGGTTGGACCTATGTCCTTCATCACACGGACAGACCGGCCTCCGAACCATTGCTGGTCCTGCACAGCGCCCTCTCCGGCGCTCTCGATGTGATGCAGCAGGGAGGTGCCTGACCCGTGTTTGCCGGCCTCCCCCTGACCTTTACTGCGCCGTGGATTCTCACTGCTCTTGCGCTTTTGCCGGTAATCTGGTGGCTGCTGCGTCTGACGCCGCCCCGGCCGCGTGAAATCCAGTTTCCCCCGACCCGTCTGCTGCTCGATATCGACCAGCATGAGGAAACCCCGCAGCGCAGCCCCTGGTGGCTGACGCTTTTGCGGCTTCTGCTGGCCGCCATTCTGATTTTCGCCCTGGCAGGCCCGGTCTGGCGCTCGGCCGAACCGCTTGAAACCGGCGACGGCGTGCTTTGGGTTCTGGTCGACAATGGCTGGACATCCGCCAGAAGCTGGGACACGCAGGTTGGCGCTGCCGAACGCATCCTGACAGCTGCCGAACAGGAGGGCCAACCGCTTCTGTTCGCCGCCACCGCTGAAGGCCCGGGCCAGAATTTTGCGCCGGAAAGCGCGACAACCGCGCTGGACAAACTGCGCGCTCTCGAACCGAGACCCTATCCGCCGCTGCGCGCCGAACTCAGCCTTGGCCTGCGAAAGGCCGCACAGGCCACGCCGCCGTCCGCGATCATCTGGCTGTCCGACGGCACAAACACCAGCGGGTCCTTTGTCGACGACCTTGCCGACATTGTGGGCCAGGTGCCGATCACCGTCTTCACCGGTCTCGACACGCCCATGGGGTTGAAGGACCTGAACAACGACACCGACGCGCTAACCTTGAAAGTCGCACGGCATCCTGATCAGAAACTCGGCGCTGCGACCGTGCGCGCCCTTGATCTGAAAGGATTGGTCCTTGGCGAGGTGCAGGTCAATTTCGACAGCGGTGCGACGGAGACCGAAGCCCGGTTCGAACTGCCGAGCGAATTACGCAACGACATAGCCCGCGTCGAAATTGCCGGTGAGGCCGCCGCCGGGGCCGTGCAGCTGGTGGACGACAGCTGGCGCCGCCGGACCGTCGGCCTGATTTCCGGTCAGTCCGGCGATCTCGATCAGCCGCTGCTGTCACCGGTCTACTATCTCGAACGCGCACTGCTGCCCTTCTCCGACATTCGCCGCCCTCGGGTCAGCGATATTGACGAGGCCGTGCCCTCTCTGATCGACCAGGGCATCTCCGTGCTGGTTCTGGCCGATGTCGGCCGCCTGCCGGACACCACGGAAGCCACCTTGCGCGAATGGGTGGAAAACGGTGGCATGCTTGTGCGCTTCGCCGGCCCGCGCACCGCGGGCGGCAGCGATGCACTGATCCCTGTGCGCCTCAGGGCAGGTGATCGGTCGCTCGGAGGATCGCTCAGCTGGAAACAGCCGCAGCACCTGGCTGATTTTCCGGAAGGCTCGCCCTTTGCCGGGCTGAAGGTGCCAGAAGAAGTGACCGTGACCCGTCAGGTCCTCGCCGAACCGACCTCCGACCTGCCGGAGCGCACCTGGGCCATGCTGGAGGATGGCACACCTTTGGTGACCGCTGCGCCGATCGGAGCCGGATCCGTGGTCCTGTTTCACGTCACGGCCGATTCCGCCTGGTCCAACCTGCCGCTGTCCGGCGTTTTCCTGAACATGCTGCGCCGGATCCTGTCCGTTTCCAATGTGGTTGCCGCCTCGGAGACCGCGGAAGACGGAACACAATCCAACAGCGTCTTGCCGCCCCTCAGATTGCTGGACGGGTTCGGCCGGTTCGGTCCGCCGCCTGTCGAGGTCACACCCGTCAGCGCCGCCGACTTCCAGCGGGCCGCTGCCAGCCGCCGCACACCGCCCGGTCTCTATGGCACCGAAGACGGGTTCCGCGCGCTCAACCTGATGAAAAGAGACGACGAACTGGCCCCGCTCGACCTGTCGGTCTTTGGGGAAAGCCTTGCGGAAGCTCCCTATCCGACAACCGACCCGCTGGACCTCAGGGCCGTCTTCTTCACCCTTGCATTCCTGCTGATGGTGGTCGACGCCATTGCCGTGTTCCTGCTCGCCGGCGGCCTCAGCCGCATCGGCATGCGGAGCCGGCATATCAACGCGGCCTTTGCTGTGCTGTTCGGCTCGGTGCTTCTGGTGAACCTCGGCGCCGATCGGGCCTTCGCACAATCGACGAACAGCGAATTGCAGGCGCTTGAATCGACGCTGGACACCAGGCTCGCCTATGTCCTGACCGGCAATCCGGAAATCGACGATGCCAGTGCGGCCGGCCTGTCGGGCCTCTCCCAGTTTCTGGCCGAGCGCACGGCACTTGAGCCGGGGGCGCCGAGCGCCGTCGACATTGCCCGCGATGAACTTGCCTTCTATTCCCTGCTCTACTGGCCGATCGATCCCGCGATGGACAAACCAGGCGATCAGACCATTGCCCGCATCGACACCTTCATGCGCAATGGTGGCACCATCTTGTTCGACACGCGCGATCACATCAACGCCTCGGCCACCGGCTTCGGCTCGACGCCGGCAACCTTGAAGCTGCGCGAGATCCTGGAGGATCTGGATGTGCCGCCCCTGGAGCCGGTGCCACCCGATCACGTCCTGACCAAGGCTTTCTACCTGCTGGACACTTTCCCCGGGCGCTATGCCACCAGCCCGCTTTGGGTTGAGAGCCTGGAAGAAATCGCCGCGCGCGGCGACAGGCCCGTGCGCGCGGGCGACGGTGTGTCGCCGATCCTGATCACCGGCAATGATTTCGCCGCGGCCTGGGCAATTACCGAAACCGGCGAATTCATGTACCCGACAGTTCCGAACAATCCGATCCAGCGGGATTACGCCTTCCGTTCGGGTGTCAACATCGTCATGTACAGTCTGACCGGCAACTACAAGGCCGATCAGGTCCATATTCCTGCCCTGCTCGAACGGCTCGGCCAATGAGACAGATGGAGCGCTGATGGTCTGGTCCCTCTCCTTCGACCCGCTATTGCCTCTTTGGGCCCTGATCACCGGGGCAATCATCACGCTGCTTCTGACCGGTCTGTCCGGCTATCTGAACCTGCGCGGCTGGCTGCTCAGGGCCTTTACCATGGCACTTCTGGTGTTGGCGCTGTCCAATCCTGCCATTGAGCGCGAGGACCGGGAGCCGCTTTCCAGCGTGGTCGCTGTCGTGGTCGACAAGAGCCAGAGCCAGCGGCTCGACGGGCGCGCGGAAACCACCGACGAAACGGCTGCGGAAATCCAGCGGCGGATCGAGGCCCTGCCCGGGTTCGACCTGCGCGTTCTGGAAGCGCGCAATTCAGGTTCGGGCGATGGCACGCAGGTGTTTCAAACCCTTTCCAACGGTCTGGCCGATGTGCCGCCGGAGCGCGTCGGCGGTGCGATCATCATCACTGATGGCCAGATCCACGATATTCCTGAAACCGCGGGCGCCCTCGGCTTCGACGCCCCGGTGCACGGCCTGATCACCGGCCGTGTGGAAGAGCGCGACCGGCGCATCGTCCTGGACAAGGCCCCGCGCTTCGGCCTGGTCGGCTCCGAACAGACCGTCAGCCTGACCGTTGTCGACCAGGGCCAGGGCACCGGCCCGGGCGACCAGGTCCGCCTGACTGTCAAACGCGACGGCTCCGTCATTACCGAACGCATGGCCACCACGGGTGCCAAGATCGACATTCCGGTCGAGATTGCCCATGGCGGCGACAACATCTTCGAATTCGACGCCGAACCGCTCGAGGGTGAGCTCACCACACTGAACAACCGGGCTGTCGTCACCATTGACGGCATCCGTGAAAACCTGCGCGTATTGCTGGTTTCCGGCTCTCCGCATGCCGGTGAGCGCACCTGGCGCAACCTGCTCAAGTCGGATGCCTCGGTCGACCTGGTCCACTTCACCATTCTGCGCCCGCCTGAAAAACAGGATGGCACCCCGATCAATCAACTGTCCCTGATCGCCTTCCCGACACGCGAGCTGTTCTCGGTCAAGATCGACGAGTTCGATCTGATCATTTTCGACCGGTATGTCCGCCGCGGTGTGTTGCCGATGCTCTATTTCGACAACATCGCCCGCTATGTGCGCGATGGTGGAGCAGTCCTGCTGGCGGGCGGACCAGATTATGCCGAAGGTGGCAGCCTCTACCGGACACCGCTGGCACCGATCCTGCCTGCACGGCCGACCGGAACCATTCTGGAACAGCCCTTCCATGCAACGCTCGCCAATCTCGGCGAACGCCATCCGGTCACACGCGGCCTGCCGGGCTCCGAACAGGACCCGCCCGCCTGGAGCCGCTGGTTCCGCGCCGTCGACACCGAACTCGATGCCGGCCAGACGCTGATGTCGGGTCCGAGCGATACGCCGCTGCTGGTTCTGAACCGGGAAGGCGAAGGCCGCGTGGCGATGCTTCTGTCCGATCATGTCTGGCTATGGGCGCGCGGCTTTGAAGGCGGCGGCCCGCATGTGCCCCTGTTGCGCCGGCTGGCCCACTGGCTGATGCAGGAACCGGATCTGGAGGAAGAAGCACTCAACGTTTCCCTGCGGGGTCCGGAACTGGTCATTGAACGCCAGACCCTCGGCGAAACCATCGACAACGTCACCGTGGTGTCCCCCACAGGCGACAGCACGGACGTCGCGCTGACCGAACAGGAACCGGGCCTCTGGCGCGGCGGTCTTCCCGTCACCGAGACAGGGCTGTTCGCCATCTCGGAGGGCGACATGAATGCGCTAATTCATGTCGGCCCGCAGAACCCGCGGGAATACACAGACGTCCTGTCCTCGACGGAACCTCTGGCACCACTGACCAAGGCCACCGGAGGTGCGTCGGAGCGTCTGCGGGACATTGGCGGCGATCTCAACGTGCCGCGGGTCGTCTCCATGCGCGAATCGGCCAATTATGCCGGCAATGGCTGGATAGGTCTGAAGGCGACCGAAGCCAGCGTCCTCAACGGCATTGACCGTTATCCGCTGATGATCGGCCTGTTCGGCCTTGCGCTCCTGCTCGGTGCCCTGTCACTGACCTGGTATCGCGAAGGGCGCTGACACGCTGACAACACGAAGAAGCGAGTTACCGCATGAGTGGGCCCGTTCCGACAAATGCTGCGCAAGAACAGGAAAAAGGGCGCGTTGCTCTCTGGCTGGACCCTGAAGACATGGCCTGGCTGTCGAGGATCTGCCGGTGTCCGGCAGACGCGTCGGAGAGCGAAAAGGAAAGGTGCGCCCGTGTCCGGTTTCGGGCAAGCGCCGCCTTGCACAAGGCAGGACTAAGAGACTGATCCGCAGCCTGGTCCCAATCGAAGGCCCCTGCCACAATGCCCTGGATGGTTGAGGTGCCCCTGTGCAGGCAAGGGTGTTATTCGCTGATGATCGGCCTCATCGGCCTCACGCTCCTGACCGGTGCACCGTCACTGACCGGTTATCGCGAAGGGCGATAGCATTGGCGTAAGGACTGAATTCGCAGCTTACCCTTCAAGACGCGTGCAAACGCGCTCCTCAGGATGAGGTTGAAAGCAAGCGGCAACGCACCGGCACCACACTCGGCCTCATCCTGAAGAGGCCGTCAGGCCATCTCGAAGGACCGGACACTTGCTCTGCTCACTTCAAACTGGGGTCGAAGCGTCGGTAGGCGCTCCACCATGCACCGCACCGCTTGGCATGTCACCATCATTCAGCAGCGCCACCAGGAGCCGTGCAGGGTCGACCGGGCCGGGCAGCGTGATCCGGCCAGGAGGCACCTGCTGGAAACCGAAAGGGCTGTAATAGGGTGCATCACCGACCAGGAGGACGACCGTGTCGCCCGCTGCGGCCGCGGCTTCCATGGCGGTGCGCATCAGCGCCTTGCCGAGGCCGCGGTTCTTGAACTCCGGTGACACGGTCAACGGCCCGAGCAGGAGAGCGTCATCCTCGCCAACGCGGATCGGTGTCAGCCGGATGGATCCGGCAACACATTCACCGGACAAGCCAACAAAGGACAGGTCGGCCCGGTGAGGCACGTTTTCCCGGACCCTGAAGGCTGTACGCGCAAAACGGCCGGGCCCGAAGGCTTCCGCCTGCAGGGTTTCAATCGCCTCGTTGTCGGCAGTGTCTTCGGACCGGATGACCCACATCGTCTGTTTCATAATTCGAGTTCCAGCAAGCAGCTTTTTTAAAAACGCGCCTGCCGGTTGGCCCGGACGAAAGGATCAGAAGGTTCCGGGATCAGGTCAGCCGCGACGGTGCGAACGAGAAAAATCTCGTCGGCTGGTTCGTCGTCGGAGTGTCAGACCTGCGGTCATGGATCCCAGTCTCGTCATGTGCCGGCGCGATCCGCCGGCAACTTCTCAAGTGACGAAAGCGGTTAGCACGCATTGCCGCGCCGGGTCCAGCGCTTTTTTGGCTGTTTCCAGGTTGGCCTCGATTGTTCACGGATCAGCAACAGTGCATTCAGTTGATTGAAATGGCGCGTTCCCGCACAACCTAACAAACGAACGCAGCACAGCAATTCAGCAAGGGAGTGCATCATGGGACTGCTCGTCGACGGTGTCTGGAAAGACCAGTGGTATGACACGAAATCCACCGGTGGCCGGTTTGTCCGCAAGGATGCCGCATTTCGCAACTGGATCACCGCGGACGGTTCCGCCGGACCGAGTGGCAAGGATGGTTTCAAGGCCGAGGCAGGACGCTATCACCTGTTTGTTTCCTTTGCCTGCCCCTGGGCGCACCGCACGATGATCTTCCGCAAGCTGAAGGGGCTGGACGACAAGATCTCCCTCTCCGCGGTTCAGCCCTTGATGCTGGAAAACGGTTGGGAATTCGCCGAAGCGGAGCCTCTTGTGGGGGCAAAATACGCCTGGCATCTCTATGCCAAGGCCGACCCGCACTATACCGGACGGGCAACCGTGCCGGTCCTCTGGGACAAGAAACAGAACACGATTGTCAGCAATGAATCGTCTGAAATCATTCGGATGTTCAACTCCGCCTTTGACGGTCTGACCGGCTCGACGCTCGACTTCTATCCGCAAGAGCTTCGCGCTGACATCGACGCCATCAACGAGCGCATCTATCACACGGTGAACAACGGTGTTTACAAGTCCGGCTTCGCCACCAGCCAGGAAGCCTATGAAGAGGCGGTCACCGCGCTTTTCGAGACCCTTGACGACCTTGAGGACCGGCTCTCCGGCCAGCGCTACCTTGTCGGCGACCGCCTGACGGAAGCCGACTGGCGCCTGTTCACGACGCTGGTGCGTTTCGACCCGGTCTATGTTGGCCACTTCAAGTGCAATATCCGCCGGATCGAGGACTACCCGAACCTCTCCAATTACCTGCGGGAGCTCTATCAGGTGCCGGGTGTTGCCGAAACGGTCGATATGAAGACCATCAAGGAGCACTATTACGGCTCGCATGAAAGCGTGAACCCGACACGGATCGTTCCCGTCGGCCCGGATCTTGACTTGACGACACCGCATAACCGGGACCGGTTCAAGGCCGCTGCCTGATCGCTGCTGCCAGATCGCCGCTGTCTGACCAGCGCTGTTGCCGCTACCAGCGGCTGGAATCCAACAATGTACCTGCGCGGAACTCCTTGAGCCGCCGCGCAGTTGCCTTTGAAAGCCCCGGAGGTAGTTCCTCCTGCGCAAAGAACCGTGCCTCGACAATCTCCGCGTTCGGCGCCAGGAAGGTCTCTGCCTGCTGCCAGTTCGCCAGGTGAAACAGGCCGACATGATCGCGCCGGGTGCCACCGGTGTGAAGATAGATGTTGAGCAGTTGCGGATCTTCAGTCGCCGTGACCCCGGTTTCCTCAAAAACCTCCCGCCTTGCGGCCTCCGCCAATGTCTCCTCCCGTTCAACCCCGCCGCCCGGCAAATACCAGCCATCGAGATAGCTGTGCCGTACCAGCAGCACACCGCCGGTCTCGTCTTCCACGATGACCCGCACCCCCAGCGTATAGGAGTTGCGCAGCAGGCCGACCTGCTGGATCAGGCGAATGGTCCAGCTCGTGGGAAGAAAGGAAAGCAGTTTCAGCATGTTCGGGTCCGTGTTTCGGGCGGGATAACAGACACAACCAACGGGAAAGGCTTTGTTAACCCATGCAATTGCTGCAATGCAGCTCACTCAGAATAACGCTCCTCCTTCGAGGGAAGGTTGCCTATATATCGGGCAACAAGATGATTTCGAAGGCAGTTCTCCCGACTGCCTGATGTCCGAAGGAAAAGACCGATGTTGAACGCACTGTTTGGAAAACGCCGCCGCAACCGCAACCACTACCAGTGGAAGCCTGCCGTTGACCTCACCAACCCGCGCGTTGTCGCAACCCTGACCACCTTCCCGACCAACTGAGGTCGGATAGGGAACTGAACGGAGACAGAAGATGTTCGGTTTTGTGAATGTTGTGAACGCGACGCTGCGCGAGACCACGCGCTCCGCTGACACCAGCGCTCAAAAAGCTCCGAAGGCCGCCAAGTCGGCCAAACCGGGCAAATAAGCCGGACCACCGGTTTCCGGTTCAGTCCAAGATCAAAGGCGCCGCGTCATTTCTCCTTGACGCGGCGCCTTTCGTTTTGAAGATGCGCCACATGTTCACGCTTGCGCATCTCTCCGACCCTCATCTTGGTCCCCTGCCCGATCCGAAACTGCTGCAGCTCTTTTCCAAGCGCCTGCTCGGTTACCTGAACTGGCAGCGCAACCGCTCAAAGATCATGGGTGCCAATTACCTGGATCAGCTGGTCGAGGACATGAAGGCGCAGGCGCCCGACCACATCGCGGTCACGGGCGATCTGGTCAACATCGCCCTGCCACTTGAAATCACAGGCGCACGCGACTGGCTGGAAGAGGTCGGAGACCCGGACGACGTCTCCGTTGTTCCCGGCAACCACGACGCTTATGTACCCGGCGCCGTGCGCCGCGCCCGGTCGGCCTGGTGGCCCTATATGTGCGGCGACGATGCCGCGGAGGCCCCGGCCGTCGGCACCAGGTCGGAAGCCACCTTTCCCTATGTCCGCAAACGTGGCGACATCGCGCTGATCGGCGTCACCACGGGGCGTGCCAGCGGTCCCTGGTTCGCGACTGGCCGGGTCGGCAGTGAGCAGAGCAAACGCCTCAGGGCCATTCTGGAAGAGCTCGGCAAGGAAGGCTGTTTCCGGGTTGTCATGTTGCATCACCCGCCTTTCCGCAAAGCCACCGGCTGGCACAAGCGCCTATCGGACGCCTCGCGCGTGCGCGCCGTCATCAAGCGTGCCGGCGCGGAACTGATCCTGCACGGGCATACCCATATCGACAGTTTCGAGACAATCGAGGGACCGGACGGCCCCGTTCCGGTGGTCGGCGTGCCCTCCGCCACCAGCGCCCCGGGCGGCAAGAAACCGGCAGCACGCTACAATCTGTTCAAAATCGAAAGGACCAACGAAGGCTGGTCCTGCCGAATGGAGGAACACGGCTTCGATGCGCCGAACGAGCCGGTGAAGCTCTTGGTAGAACGGGACGTCGAGGTTTCCAAACAGGCCACCTGACACAGTTCAGGCAAGATCGGCGTCGTCGCTGAGGAACTGCCTGAAATACGGCAGCAATTCCTGATAAAGCGCTATGGTCGATTGAGAACCACCTGCATGGTTCCCAGACCGCTGCTCAAAAAACAACTCATTGCGAATATCCGCGAGCGTCTCGCGTCGCCTGGCAAATGCCGCATCCGCGCAGGCTCGGAAAGACCCGAACACCTGATAACCTCTAAAGGAACGCGCAAACGCAATGACCGCTTCCCGGTCTTCCGGGTCCGGCAGATCGGAAAGACTCAAACAGGCTTCCGACATGTTCCCTCCGAATGATAGCCGAAAGGCGACCCTCCGCGGCTCAAAGCGGATTGGCGAACCAGGCAAAGGCCACCAGGCCGACCACACCGGCGGCGATGCCGACGCCAAAAGCGCCGGCAACGGCAAGCCAGGGCGTCCGGCTTTCCTTGACGCGCACCACCTGGCTGTCAATCGCCACCTGGCGCAGCCGGTTGTTGAGCCAGTCGCCTTCCAGCGCCTTTTCCCGCTCCAGCACCCGTTCGGCGATATATTCGGTCAGGCAATCGGCCATGTCGTCGATATTGGCGGTCTCCAGAATGACCACCCGGCCGAGACGCGTGTCCTTCAGGAACCGGTAGGTCCGCCGGTCGCCGCCGACCACCACGTGGCTGGTGGCGTCGATCCAGAGCCGGGGCGTCGAACCGGAAATGATCTGCAGTGAAAACTGGTCGTCGTCCTGGGGGATTTCCTTGAAGACGTCTTTCAGTTCGTCCGCGAGCATGTCGAGGCGCGCCCGCTCGGTATCCTGCAGCTCCACCACCACATCCGAACGCTCGACCTCGCCAAGCTGCACCTTGCGGATTGCGTCCCGCAGGGAGCGCATGCGGGTGTGGGGGACAACGTTATCCTGCATTTCAGACATGGGGTGCCTGACTCCGTTTTACTCTTGGTCAATAGAATCTTAACTGACTCTTACCGGGACGGAACAGCCGCACGCCTTTTCCCTGCACGCTATCCACCGGGTATCCGAACATGGTTAACAAAGATTAAGACATTTTTTGACCCGAAGCCAGCAAGCCACCATTGGCCCGCCCCCTGATCATGGGTTATGCAAAGACAAATCGGATATTCCGGGGAGCGTGAACATGAATGTCGACGGCAAGAAGTACCGCACGATCTGGCTCGCCGAGGATGGCAGCGCGGTTGAGATCATCGACCAGACCAAGTTTCCCTATGCCTTTGAGATCGCCCGGCTCTACACGATGGCAGACGCCGCCCACGCGATCCGCGTCATGCAGGTGCGCGGTGCACCGCTGATCGGCGCAACGGCCGCCTATGGCGTCGCCCTTGCCATGCGCGAAGACCCTTCCGATGCCAACCTGCACGCCGCCTGTTCTGCGCTGCTGGAAACCCGGCCAACCGCGGTCAACCTGCATTGGGCACTCGACAAGGCGCGCAAGGCGCTCATTCAGGTCAACCCGGAAGCCCGCGAAGAAGCCGCCTTCCTGCTCGCCAACGCCATCTGCGATGAAGACATTGCCATCAACATGGCGATCGGCATGCATGGCATGGAGCTGATCGCCGCCATCGCCCGGCTGAAACGCGCCGGCGAACCGGTGAACATCCTCACCCACTGCAATGCCGGCTGGCTTGCCACCGTCGACTGGGGCACGGCCACGGCCCCGATCTACATGTCCCATGATGGCGGTATTCCGGTCCATGTCTGGGTCGATGAGACCCGCCCGCGCAACCAGGGCGCTTTCCTGACGGCCTGGGAGCTTGGCCATCACGGCGTGCCGCACACCGTCATCGTCGACAATGCGGGCGGCCATCTGATGCAGCATGGCGAGGTCGATATCGTGATCACCGGCACCGACCGCACCACGGCGACCGGCGATGTCTGCAACAAGATCGGCACCTATCTGAAAGCCCTGGCGGCCCGGGACAACAACGTGCCCTTCTATGTCGCCCTGCCCTCCCCCACTATCGATTTCTCGCTGTCGGACGGCGTGCAGGAAATCCCGATCGAGGAGCGCAGCGGCCTGGAAGTCAGCCAGATGACCGGCCGCACGCAGACCGGCGCCATCGAGACGATCGACATCGTCGCCGACGGCTCCGAGGTCGGCAATCCGGCCTTCGACGTCACGCCTGCCCGGCTTGTCACCGGCCTGATCACCGAACGCGGTGTTCTGGAAGCCAGCCGGAAATCAATTGCAGACGCGTTTCCGGAGCGGGTCAAGATGAGTGCGTGAGTGTGTCGCCGAGCGCTCGATGACAGCTCGCCCACATCGCCCCGACAATCGTCGTCCCATGGCTTGACCATGGGACCCATGCCATATCGTCACCACACGCGAGATTATCCCGACGAAACCTCGTCACGGCATGGATTGCAGGATCAAGTCCTGCAATGACGACAGTCGGCGGCCTGAGTGGCCGCCTAGCCGATCACCGGCACGTGTGGCGCCCGGTCCCTGCCGAGCAGCCCCTTGAGACGCGGGTCGTCGGCCACCTCGATGGCGCGTTTGTAGGGCCTGAAGCCGCAGGACTGATAGAAATGGATCGCCTGCGGGCTGTCGCCGGTACAGGTGTGCAGCCACAGGCGTTTCGTTTCCGGGCGCGCCCAGGCCATCTCCACGGCCTGCCCCATGAGCCAGCGCCCGAGACCACCGCCAATCGCTCCCGGCACAAGGCCGAAATAGGCAACGACAGGTTCGGCCGGATTGGCATAATCCAGTTCCAGCGTCCCGACGGACTTGCCACCCTTCATCGGCTGATAGAGTTCCCGCGCCGGCTCGGCCAGGGTTTTTGCCAGAACGTCCTCGTCCTGTTCCAGGCGGCTGAACCAGATCCAGTCCTCGCCGATCTCCTTGAACAGTTCGCGGTAGCTGGCGACATCCGGCGCGCTCCAGCGCTCCAGCGTCACGTCGCTGCGCGGCGGCGCAAGCGGTTTGGCAGGCGCCTGCAGCATTTCCAGATAGGTGACCACAAAGGCGATCTTGCCATCCGGAACTTCCGTATAGCCATCCAGATTGAGGGCTGCGCCAAACGTCTCTGCCACCGTCGATTCTCCTTCACTAGAGGTCAGGCTCCGGCCCATAGCAGCGCCGGGCCGGACCTCCAAGGGGGTGAATCGCGTATTGCGCGATATTAACGGCCTGTTAACCACGATTTGGCAAGCTTGAAGGCGTGTATCCAGGAAAGATGCAGCCATGCCCAAAGTCGGAAACTACGTCCAGCGCGATTATCACAACAAGTTTCGCTCCCAGCGAAAATCGACCTGGTCCGACTACAACAAGGCCTGGGCCAAGCGCCGCCAGGCATCTGCCCAGAAAATGCAGGAACTGCGCAACCTGGCCAGCACCTTCAACACCATCGGTCTGCAGGCCTCGCAGGCCAATACGATGTTCGTGATGCAGAACCAGGGCCGCGTCGGCGCCTATGCCAACCAGACCGCCGCCATGGCGCGGGTCAACGTTCTGGTCTGAGGCCCATCAGACCCCGGCTTTTTTCCGAAGAAATTCCCCAAACGGTTCTCAGATCGAGCCGATCGTCTTCAGCTTGATGCGCGGGTGGACTTCGGCCTGGCTCATGATGGTGGTGTGGGCCCGGAAGCGTTCGACGATGGAGCGGACGAAGGGCCGGGTCTGGGCCTGTCGCAACACCAGCTTCCTTGCCGGGCGGCATCCGTGAAAGCCCCAATATTAAGCTTAACAAGAGATGAAGCCACCGCGTATTTCGTTTCCGCTTGATCCAGGCAGCACGCCTGCATAGAAGGCGCCACACAACGAACGGGTCAATCACCGAACGCAAATTCTCGCTCGTGATTTCGAGGCTTCGCAAGAGCGGAACCGGCGCCGCATCGCGCTGAGGTTTTGCCGGCAGGCCAGACGAAAAGACCTTGTAAAAAATAACGACGAAAGCTATCAGAAGTTGCGCTTCTGACAACATCCCGCAGCGCCCCATCATCGACAAAAAGTGATGCGATGCAAACGGGCTCGAACGTATAAACCTCAGCTGATGAGTATCATCGATGAAGCAAAATTTTTCACGTTGGCTGACACCAATGGTTTGGCGCGCAGTCGTGATCGCCATACCGACTCTACTAAACACAGGCCCTGTCGCTGCAGATGAGCTGAAATACTGGATTTCTGAGCATTATTCGGAAGCACCCAATGTCAATACTTCAGCCATTGCCGGGCACGTAAGTAACTTCTCACCCACGGTATTTAAACCAGATTTGCCAAGCGTCAGTGATCCAAACACCGCGGATGTCCTTGTTTGCTTCGACAACAGGCCACTTCATGAGGCCGATCTCCCGCCTACGATCGATATTCCGGGGACTTCTGACCGTGGCATAAGTTTTTGCGAGAGCCGAGATGACATTGAGGGATACGGCTATTACCGGCACCCAAAAAGGAAAAGAAACAGTAAAAAAATAATTGATGGCCTCACCATCTCAAAAACAAGTAATGGTAAAATATATTGCGAAGCTATTTTTACAGGCCAATCGCTATTTTTCTTGCTAGGTTTGGACAATTCATTTTTTAACTACAAAAATGCCAACTCCCCAATCGTGCCATATACGATGGGAGATTTTCCATACGGCTCCAAAGAAGCACAACGCGGTCTTTTTCGTCATCTAGACGCCTCAGACCGCGCAACAACTGTGAGCACAGTTGCTGGAAAGGTGATTTTTCAAGAATTGGCCCTTGATCATTCTTGGTCGTGTTTACTACCGGCATTTCAGCTGTATTGGCGCGATGCATTCCATCAATGCCAACTTGGAGCACGATCACTCGATAAAGAATTATTTCGATCACAAATAGAACATGACCTACT
This sequence comes from Roseibium sp., assembly GCF_965233565.1. Taxonomy (GTDB): domain Bacteria; phylum Pseudomonadota; class Alphaproteobacteria; order Rhizobiales; family Stappiaceae; genus Roseibium. Next base: position 1,747,869 of record NZ_OZ247494.1, read on the forward strand.
GAAAGAAAATTATGAAGAAATATTAAGAATCACCAAATCCTGCAAGCGCAAAAATTAAATAAAAGGTACAATTTATGATAAATTCCGACTTCACAGAAGTATTTTTCACCATTCCGGGCAATCCGCCAAAGATCATTAAATGGGCAATTCAGCCTTACGATGAAGAAACTAAAAGAGGTTTCACCGATCCGGAGCGCGTAAAGTTAGCAACCGCTCTTGAGCGAGTTTTGACATCTGAAACGGGGGAAAGCTTGATAACACCCCCTCCCAATGGTGGAGACACATATTACATTATTAAGGCATTGGGATCTTTTATCGATCGAGATAAGCGATTTATGGGGCTTTCCGAAGCCGCTATTGACGGGACAGAGGCGTCATTCATTAATGAAGATGGGTCTTTACAATATGCCAGCTTGGAGAGGATTTTAGCCCACGAGCTCAGCCATTATGCACTGGGCACACTTGACCCACAGGCTGTCCCGGGGACCGAAGTTGCCCCAGCACCGGATATACCGCCTGAAGAAATAGATACTGCTAGCGAGTATGCCGCTTTTCTAAAAACAGAAAACGTAGACGATGTTTATGGCGGCGCTGTTAACTTTGCAAATAGCGTAATGAAGGATCTAGACGGATCTTCAACGACCGTCAGAACGCACTATTTTGGAAATGTTCTTGGCGTACATGAAGGGCAACAGCTTTCTGAATATATTACAAAGCTAAATCTGACCGATTATATTGGCGAAGACAAAATAGAGCGTACCAAGTTTGGTTTTCTTACGGCCGCCGATCAGGACGTCGAAATTCGCATCGATGACGGAGACACAAAAACAGATCTCCTGATAGGCATCGATGGAAATGACACCCTCATCTCCGGCGGTGGACGCGACTTCCTGTTCGGGGGTGACGGTGAAGACCAACTATTCGCCGGAGAGGGCAATGACGTTCTCGTTGGCGGCGAACACGCCGACAAATTGTCTGGCGGAACCGGCGAAGACGAGCTGTTCGGAGAAGCGGGTGACGATCACCTGGCTGGCGGCGTCAAGGACGACTTTACCTTCGAGGAGTACAAGACCTTCTTCGATGACCTCGATACCGAGATCGTCTTCGACGACGAAGAAAAAGACATTCTCGACGGCGGAGAGGGCAACGACACCTACTATCTTTTCAGCAAACAGGAAGTCGTCGAAGACCAGAGTGACTGGTTTACCCCATTCGAGGCAACGGGCGGTTACTCCTTTTTCGACGCTGTCCTGATCAGCAATGTTGATAGACCCGGCCTTCAGAAATTCGACCTTAGCTTGTACCAGAACGTGGATCGAATTCGCGATGCAGATGGGAAAGGCGAAATTTTCCTAGGCTACTCGGCCTATTCATACGATCGTTTTACCGACACGGTAACGAAGGACTATTTCCTCGAAGAGTTCAGCAATAAAGACTACGAGCGCACAACATCTTGGGGAATCGACGTCTACAAGAGCGATTTTGGAATGCTCTACTATGACGTCACCACGAAAGATCTGTACGGCTTCTCCCTATACACCGTTCAGGAGCATGGGGCCGATATTGATGGCCATTGGGAGGGCTACCATGCCCGGTTTGTTATCGAAGACTTCGACAAGGGAGACTTTGGCATTCACATTCCATTGCCGTCGATGGGCTCTGAGAGTGGCGAAACCGAGGCTCCCGGCCCGGAAAACGGAGAGGAAGACAAAGGCGCATTCTACCATGGCTTGGGTGGCGACGACGTTATCCTGGGCACCCAAGGCAACGATGCACTGAGAGGCGACGGCGGCAATGACGAACTGTCCGGCAGCGAAGGCGATGACGACCTTCTCGGCGGGGACGGCCATGACACGCTCGACGGCGGCGAAGGCAACGACTATCTCGGCGGTGGCGACGGCGACGATGTCGCCCATGGCGGCAATGGCAGCGACACTGTTGAAGCCGGCGCGGGCAACGACATCGTAACCGGCGGTTCTGGCCGGGACTATCTCATTGGCGGCACCGGCAATGACCGCCTGGACGGCGGCGCCGACGAGGACACGCTTGAAGGCGGCGATGGTGTCGACACTCTCTTCGGCGGCGGCGGTGACGACACGATCTCCGGTGGTGCCGAAGGAGACAATATCCACGGTGGCGGCGGCAACGACACCATCGAGGGCGGCACCGGCGACGACGTGCTTGCCGGCGGCGACGGCTCGGACCTTTACATCTACCGCCTCGGCGACGGCAACGACACCATCCTGGAAGGGTATACGGCAACCAGCAACCGCGTGCAGATGCAGGACATCGCCTTGGCCGATGTCACCTTCCACCGCGCCGGCACCAACGGCATGGACCTGGAAGCACGCGTTATCTCCACCGGCGAAAAGCTGCTGGTCGTCGATTTCTTCGACCAGGAAGACGGCCGCGGCCGCATCAGCAGCTTCCGTTTCTTCGATGGCGAAGACCGGACTGCCAATCTTTCCTACAACGACATCTTCGCACTGACGAACGCGGACAATCACGTCCCGATCTGGGCAGACACCGAAGAGACGGTGTCCGTGACCCCTGGTTCGGCCCTGTCGCTCAGCCTCGATCCGGCCTCCTATTCGGATGCCGATGGCGATGCGCTCAGCCTTACGGCGACGCTTGCCGATGGTTCGGATCTACCCGCCTGGCTCAGCTTCGATGCGGCCTCCGGGACCTTTACCGGAACACCGCCGGCCGGCTTCGGCGGCACGCTGCAGCTGCGTGTCGCGGCTAGTGACGGCAAGGTCAGCGCGACCAAATCCATCACGCTTCTCAACAGCGAAGGCAACGCAGCCCCCGTCGTTGCCAACGAGATCGACGCGCAGACAGCTCAGGAAGAGGGCGGCCTCTGGACCTTCCAGCTCCCTGCCTCCGTTTTTGCCGATGAGGACGGCTCCCAGCTGCAGCTCAGCGCGCACCTTGCCGATGGCAATCGTCTGCCCGACTGGCTGAGTTTCAATGCCGAAAGCGGTACCTTCTCCGGCTACCTGCCGGAAGAGTTTCACGGCGCCGTCGGCCTGGAAGTGGTTGCCAGCGACGGCTTCAAGACCGCCAGCGCGTTCTTCACCCTCTTTATCGACGAGGTCAACGACCCGGTCTTTGCCGCCGATGACAGGTTCTATGCCACGGTGGACGCACCACTTGTGCTGACAGCGGATGCACTCAGCGCCAACGACACCGATCTGGACAGCGGCCAGTTCACCATCGTGTCGGTTCAGGATGCGGCCAACTGCACCGTATCGCTCGACGGCAACGGCAATGTGGTGGTCAACGCGACCAGCCAGGATCTCATCGAACATGGCACGTTCACATATACGATCAGCGACGGCACCAACACGTCGACCGCTTCGGTCACCATCGATTTCGTGACCGAAAGCTCCTATCTCGGCGACCTGGAATACGGCACCGACGGCGATGACAATCTTGACCTGCGCTACAACCGGAAAAAATACTTTCTGGATATGGGCGCTGGCGACGACTATGTCCGCGGCAGCACCAACAACGACATCTATTTCTATGACCTTGGCGACGGCAACGACCGGATCCACGAAGGCGGGTCGAGTTCCCATGACCGTGTGTTCCTGTCCGATGCGATTTCCGTTTCGGATGTGACTGTCGTCAAGAAGGAGCGCAACAGCGGCAACGAAAAATCCAGTCTGGTACTGGAATTCTCCGACGGCGGCAGCCTCGAGCTGATGGCGCAGTATAACGACAACGAGTCACTCATCACGGGCATTGAAGAGGTTCATTTTGCCGACGGTACCGTCTGGGGCAAGGAGCAGCTTGCGGATATGGCACTCGCAAGCATGTCCACCGATGCCGATGACGAGATCACAGGCTTTGACGACCGGAACGACACCATCGAAGGTGGCCTTGGCAACGACAAGATCTGGGGCACGGAAGGCAACGACACCTATCTCTACGATCTCGGCGACGGCAACGACATCATCGACGAAGGCGATGTTGGCGAGGGTTTCGCAGACACACTTGTCTTTGGCGCCGGGATCGCGGCGGACACGATTACCTTCTCCAACTATTACGACGACGTTACGCTGACCTTCGCCGATGGTGGATCGGTGACGCTTGACGATCAATTCGAAGCACGCCAGGAGGCGGGCATCGAACTCTTCAAATTCGCCGATGGCACCATCTGGGGCAAGGACGATCTGGCTCGGCTGGTGCGGGAGGCTGCGGCTACGTCCGGCGACGATACCATCCACGGCTTCAGCGATCGCGGCGATGTTCTGGAAGGTGGCGCCGGCAATGACACGATCAGGGGCATGGATGGAGACGACACCTATCTCTATGACCTGGGTGACGGTAACGACACGATCTTCGACACCTATGGCGATGGTGCGGCCGACCGGATCGTGTTCGGCGACGGCATCCTGGCCTCACAGGTCACCGTGTCACGGTCGCAGTCCGACCGGGACGACGTCACGCTTCACTTTGCCGATGGCGGTTCGATCCTGCTCGACGAACAATTCTACGAGACCCGGAGCCGCAAGGACTCCGGCGTCGAACAGTTCGTCTTCAATGATGGCACCGTCTGGACCGAGGCAACGCTGCTCGACATTCTGTCCCAGCCGCAGAACAGGGCACCGCTGGTCTCAAATGCACTGGCAGACCAGACGTCCAACGAAGACACGGCCTGGACCTTCACCGTTCCGGCCGACAGCTTCTCCGACGCCGACGGCGATGCGCTCACCTACAGCGCGACGCTGGCCGACGGCTCGGCCCTGCCCGCCTGGATTGGCTTTGACGCAGATACCCGGACCTTCTCGGGGACACCGTCGCAGGACTTCAACGGCACCCTGTCGCTCAAGGTCATCGCCTCTGACGGCACGGCTTCCGCTTCGGATGTGTTTGACCTCGTGATCGCACCGGAAAATGACGCCCCCGTGGTGGCCAATGACATCACCGGTCAATCGGGTACGGAAGACATGGCCTGGAGCTTCACCGTTCCGGCAGATGCCTTCACTGACGTCGATGGCGACGCGCTTACCTATAGCGCGACGCTTGCCGACGGCTCCGACCTGCCCACGTGGCTGAGCTTCGATGCCGCAACCCGGACCTTCTCCGGAACACCGCCGCAGGGCACTGCCGGCACCCTGTCGCTGAAAGTCATCGCGTCCGACGGGACCCTGTCAGCCGAAGATCTGTTTGACCTTTCCATCGAGGCCGCAGCTCCCTCCACGACCATCAATGTCATCACCGGCACCGATGGCAAGGAGACGCTGGAAGGTACGGATGGCAACGACATCCTGCGCGCCGGCGGCGAAAACGACTGGCTGGAAAACTCCAAGGGCAACGATGTCCTGCTCGGCGGCGACGGTTACGATCAGGCCCGCTTCGAAGGCGCGGCGTCCGATTATGTGTTCCGCTGGAACAAAGATGGCAGCTTTACCGCCACAAGCGCTGAATATGGTGTCGACACGCTTCACAGCATCAATGGCATCTGGTTCAGAGGCGAAGGCAAATGGTACCGCACGGAGGACCTGCTGCCGCAACACAGCTCCTTCAAGACCTTTGCCGGCACGGACAGCTACGAGTTCATCTACGCCTCTCACGGCGACGACATCGTTGTTGCCGGCGCCGGCAACGACACCATCCAGCCGCTAGGTGGCAACGATATTATCTTTGGCGACGGCGACGATCATCTCCATTTGGAAGGCGCTCGCGCCGACTATGAGTTCCAGTGGAACCCGGACGGTTCGGTCTACGCGATCCATGCGACCGACGGCGTCAAGATCCTGAACGGGATCGATGAAGTCACCTTCCGCGGCTCTGGCGAATGGGCCTGGCTGAACAACCTTTATGTCGATCCGGACAGCCGCACCGTTGTCGACGGCACCAGCGGCAACGACACGCTTGCCGGAACGGATTTTGCCGATGTCGTTGAGGCCGGTGACGGTGACGATGTCATCGAAGGCAGCGCCGGAGACGACACGATCTTCGGTGGCGCTGGAAACGACCAGGTCACCTATGGCGGCAGCGCTGCGGATGTCACCGTCACGGAAAACCAGGACGGCACCTACACCATCACCAGCGCAGCCTTTGGCACCGATCTGCTGTCCGGCATCGAAACGCTCTATTTCAGCGGCGAAAATGCCAGCTACCAGCTCAGCGCACTGGTCTCGGTCACCGGGGGCACGTCCAACCTGATTGAAGGCACCGACGGCAAGGAGACGCTGGAAGGCACGGATGGGGATGACATCCTGCGCGCCGGCGGTGAAAACGACTGGATCCGGAACTCCAAGGGCAATGATGTCCTGCTCGGCGGCGACGGTTACGACCAGGCCCGCTTTGCCGGGGCTGCCTCGGACTATGTCTTCCGCTGGAACAAGGACGGCAGCTTCACCGCGACGAGCGCAGAGTATGGCGTCGATACGCTTCACAGCATCAACGGCATCTGGTTTTCGGGTGAAGGCAAATGGTACCGCACGGAGGACCTGTTGCCGCAGCACAGTTCCTTCAGGACCTTTGCCGGAACGGACAGCTACGAGTTCATCTACGCCTCTCATGGTGACGACATCGTTGTGGCCGGCGCCGGCAACGACACCATCCAGCCGCTCGGCGGCAACGACATCCTGTTCGGCGGCGACGGCACCGATCACCTGCATCTGGAAGGCGCGCGCGCCGACTACGAGTTCCAGTGGAACCCGGACGGCACGATCTATGTCATTCATGCCACCGATGGCGTGAAGATCCTGAACGGCATGGAAGACGTCACCTTCCGCGGCACTGGCGAATGGAGCACGCTTGAGGCTCTCTACACCGATCCGGACAGCCGCACCGTCATGGTTGGCACAAGCGGCAACGAGACGCTCACCGGGACGGACCTCGTCGACGTCATCGAAGCCGGTAGCGGTGACGATGTCATTGATGGCGGCGCGGGTGGCGATGTCCTCTTCGGGGAAGCCGGCAGCGACACCTTCGTCTTCCAGGAAGGCGTCACGGGCCACGACACGGTTGGTGACTTTGTCGCCGGAGCGGGCACGGAGGACGTGCTCCAGTTCGCTTCCAGCGTGTTCTCAGATGCCGATGCGGTTCTCGCAGCTGCCGATACGGTCGGTGGCAACACCGTGATCACGGTCGACGGCGACACCAGCATCACCCTGCTGAACGTCACCAAGGCGGACCTTCACCTGGACGACTTCACCTTCGTCTAAAGAAAGACAGCCTGAAGCTTGAAACGGAAAGAGCCGGTCAAACGACCGGCTCTTTTTTTGATACGTCACCCGGAAGCCCGAGGGGCTCTACCCTTAGAGCATTTTCCGACCAGATTGGCGCATTCTGTTTGAGATCTGGCGAGGCGATCTGCGCGGAGGGGTGGGCAGTCCATAGCGGGGCTATGGACAAGTGGCCCGACAAAGCAGACGTCTGCCAGACACAAACCCGAAGGGTCGGGCCAGTGCGGCCCAATGCCCGCGGAAGCTGTCTCGACCGTGCCGCCAGCACGCTCTTCGTCAGCTCCCTTGGTCTTGGACCAAACTGGCTCCGGCAGAATGCACCAATTTGGTCGGAAAATGCTCTAGATCGAGCCGATCGTCTTCAGCTTGATGCGCGGGTGGACTTCGGCCTGGCTCATGATGGTGGTGTGGGCCCGGAAGCGCTCGACGATGGAGCGGACGAAGGGCCGTGTCTGCGGCGAGGTCAGGAGCACAGGCACCTCGCCCTGCTGGGCGGCCTCCTCGAAGGCATCGCGCACGCGGCCGACAAACTCCTGCAGCTTGCTCGGCTGCATGGCGAGCTGGCGGTCGTCGCCCTCGCCCACGATCGCCTCCAGGAAGGCCTGTTCCCATTGCGGCGACAGGGCGATCAGCGGCAGATAGCCGCCGGGCGACAAGTTGGACGCGCAGATCTGGCGGCCAAGGCGCGTGCGCACATGTTCGGCAATGGTGTCCGTGTTGCGGGTCATGCCGGTCGCCTCCGACACGCCTTCCAGGATCGTGCCGAGATCGCGCACCGAAATGCGCTCGTTGAGCAGCGTCTGCAAGACGCGCTGGATACCGGAGACGGTGATCTGCGACGGGATCAGATCTTCCACCAGCTTGGCCTGTTCGCCCTGCAGCTCCTTCAGCAGTTTCTGAACATCGCCATAGGTCAGGAGTTCGGAAATATTGGCCTTGATGGTCTCTGTCAGATGGGTCGACAGCACGGTGGCCGGGTCAACCACTGTATATCCGCGCAGGGACGCGTCCTCGCGATACTGGGCCTCCACCCAGGTGGCCGGCAGTCCGAAGGTCGGTTCGGTCGTGTGCGTGCCCGGCAATTTGACCTGGCCACCGGCCGGATCCATGACCATGAAGTGGTTCGGGTAGAGCACCCCGCGCCCGGCCTCGACTTCCTTGACCTTGATGACATAGTCGTTGGCGCCGAGCTGGATGTTGTCGAGAATGCGTACGGGCGGCATGATCACGCCCATGTCGCCGGCGACCTGGCGACGCAACGCCTTGATCTGCTCGGTCAGGACATCGCCCTCGCTGGTGGCCTTGCCGTTGATCAGCGGCAGCAGCGCATAGCCCAGTTCGATGCGCAGTTCGTCCATCTTGAGCGCATCGGTGATCGGCGGTTCCGGCGGCGGCGGCGGAGCGGTCTCGATTGCCTTCACCTGTGCCGCCTTGGCCGCTTCCTGTTTCTTCTGCGTGCCAACCCTGTAGGCAAGATAACCGGCAACACCGGCCAGACCGAAAAACGGGATCATCGGCATGCCCGGCAGCAGCGCCAGGATCACCATCACGGCCGCGGACATGCCAAGTGCCTTCGGATAGCCCGTGAACTGAGCCGTCAGCGCCTTGTCGGCAGCACCATGCACCCCGGCCTTGGAGACCAGCAGGCCGGCCGCGGTCGAGACGATCAGCGCAGGGATCTGCGAGACAAGGCCGTCACCGATGGTCAGCAGCGTGTAGTTGTTGGCCGCTTCGGAGAAGCTCAGCTCCATCTGGGCAACGCCGATGAAGATGCCGCCAAGAATGTTGATGAAGGTGATCAGCAGGCCGGCAATGGCATCGCCGCGCACGAATTTCGAGGCACCGTCCATAGCGCCGAAGAAGGAGCTTTCGTCTTCCAGCGCCTTGCGCCGTGACTTGGCTTCCGCCTCATCGATGAGGCCAGCTGAGAGATCCGCGTCGATTGCCATCTGCTTGCCCGGCATGGCGTCCAGGGTGAAGCGGGCGGCGACTTCCGCGATACGGCCGGAACCCTTGGTGATGACCACGAAGTTCACGATCACCAGGATCGCGAAGACGATGATCCCGATGACAAAGTTCCCGCCCATCACGAGGTTGCCGAAGGACTGGATGACGTTGCCGGCGGCCGCGGTCCCCTCGTGGCCGTTCGACAGGATCAGGCGGGTCGAGGCGATGTTCAGGCCAAGCCGCAGCATCGTCGCGATCAGGAGCACCGTCGGGAAGGACGAGAATTCCAGCGGTTTCTGGATGAACAGGCCCGTCATCAGGATCAGGACCGAGAAGATGATCGACACCGCCAGGAACATGTCCAGCATCACGGGAGGCATCGGCAGGATCAGCAGCGTCAGGATGACGAGAATGCCGGTGGCAAGACCGATATCGCCCTTCTTCAGGGTATCGATCAGCTCCGCAACGCTCGGGAAACCGGACACCCCGCCGCCGGTCTGCGGTGCAGCCGCCTGCTGGCCCGGCGCAGCGCCACCCGGGCCTTTCGGCCCGCCTGCACCACCTTGTCCGTCTGCCGCCGTGTCCGACATTCCGATTTCAGTTCCTTACCTGCGCCATCCGTCCTGAAGCGGCGCTGCGTCCTCTGGTCCGGGCCCTATCCGGGCCCGAAAGCTTATGTGCGGGCTTCGCCAGGCCCGGGCACGCTGATACCTTCATCGGTATATTGATTCAGCTTGTTGCGCAGCGTCCGGATCGAGATACCCAGAATTTTCGCTGCATGGGTCCGGTTGCCCAGACAATGGTCCAGCGTGTCCAGGATGAGGTCCCGCTCCACGTCGGCAACCGTGCGGCCGACAAAGGATCGTGTCACAGCTTCCGCGGTTTGCGCCGCCCGTTCTGCAGGGCCTCTGGAGACGGTCAGTGGAGAGCCGTCGGGCATGCGGATCGCCTCAACGCCGATTTCAGCACCGTTTGCCAGGAGAATGGCCCGGTGCATGGTGTTTTCCAGTTCGCGGACGTTCCCGGGCCACGGATTGCTCATCAGCGCCTGACGCGCCTCGGCCGACAGCGGACGCACCGGCACGCCGTTGGCCTCCGAATAATGGGAGATGAAGAAGCCTGCGAGTTCCATGATGTCGGCCGGACGCTCCCGCAGAGCCGGCAGTTTCAGATTGACGACATTCAGCCGGAACAGGAGATCTTCGCGAAACTGGCCCTGCCGCACGGTTTCGGCCAGATCCCGGTTGGAGGTGGCCAGGATGCGGATATTCACCGGAACCGGACGTGTGCCGCCGACGCGGTCGATCATCCGTTCCTGGATCGCGCGCAGCAACTTGGCCTGCAGCCGCACATCCATCTCGGAAATCTCGTCCAGGAGCAGCGTGCCGCCGTCGGCTTCCTCGAATTTGCCGATCCGCCGTGCCACGGCCCCGGTAAAGGCGCCCTTCTCGTGGCCGAACAATTCAGATTCCAGCAGATGTTCCGGGATCGCGGCGCAGTTGATCGAAATGAAGGGTTTCGAGGCCCGGTTCGAACATTTGTGCACGTGGCGGGCGATGACTTCCTTGCCCGTGCCGGATTCGCCGGTGATCAAAACGGAGGCTTCAGAGGGCGCCACCTGCTCGGCCAGCTTGACCACGGTGGCCATCGCCTCGTCGCGGTAAATCAGGTCGCCGCGTTCCTGGGCGACCGCCGCCAGAACGGCCGCGATCATTTCCGGATCCGGCGGCAGCGGGATATATTCCTTCGCGCCGGCCCGGATCGCCGAAACGGCCGCCTGGGCATCGGTCTCGATGCCACAGGCAACGACCGGAACGTGGACCCTTTCGTCCTGAAGTTTCTGGATCAGGCCGGCAATGTCGAGATGCACCTCGACCATCAGAAGGTCCGCGCCGCGGCCCGATCTGAGAACCTTCAGGGCCCCTTCGACATCGTCCGCATGGGTGACCTGCGCCCCGCTCTGCATGGCGATCTTCGAAGCGGTGGTCAGCTGACCGCCGAGGGTTCCGACTATTAACAGACGCATCCGTGCTGTTTCCTATCGATCCGTCTTGATGATTTCCGTCATGGTCACGCCGAGCTTGTCTTCCACAAGGACAACTTCGCCGCGGGCAACCAGACGGTTGTTCACGTAAATGTCGATGGCCTCACCGACCTTGCGGTCGAGTTCCAGCACCGTGCCGGAGGCCAGCTTCAAGAGATCCGAGACATGCATGCGGGAATGCCCGAGCACCGCGGAAATCCGGACCGGGACATCAAACACGGCCTCCAGATCGGCCGCGGATTGCGGTCCGAGAACCTCACCGTCATCTGCGTGACGCTCGGGAGCTTCCAGCTCGTCGAGCGGAATGTTGGTATCCTGTTCGTCGCTCATGCGTCAGTGTCCTTTTCCGCCGGCTTGTCCGACGGAGTTCCGCGTTTTTCTGAACTGCGCGCCCGCAAATAGGCGCGGATACTCGTGTCGATCTCGCCTTCCAGCGCTTTCCGGTCCCGCCGGATGCCACCATCGGCCCATTCGATATGGCAATCGCCCCGGCTGATTTCAGGCTCTCCGAGGATCACCAGGCGTCCCTCGAACCCCTTTTCATGCACGATCGGGTCTACCTGGGCTTTCAGCGCCTCGACATCCTTTTCCGCGATGCGGATGACAAGATGCGGCGCCTTGCGCAAGGGCCCCAGACATTCTGACACCAACGCCACCGTTTCGGCCAGCGGCTGGCGGGCAATCAGGTGGGCGCACAGGCGTCTAGCCACAAGAAATGACAGGCTAATCGCATCCTGCTCCCGGGCGGCCTGGACCTCGTCCAGTGTCTCCAGCACCTGCCCCACTGCCCGCACGAGATGACCGACCTCCTCCGTCAGCAGCGTCTCCTGCTTGGTCTGCAGGTCCTGAAGGGCCTTGACCCGGCCTTCCTCGAACGCCTTGGCCTGAGCCTCCTTCAGAAGCTTCTTGTGCTCGGAAACCGGGATCATCGGAATTTCCGGTTCGGGCGGAGCAACCACCTCCGGCTCCTCCGGTTCGGAGAAGTCGACATTGAACAGGAATTTCGACGGGTTGCTCATACTGCCCATTCTGTTTCCGCTACGCGCCGCTTGCCGCATCAATAGATAATCTCGTCATCGCCCTTGGACTTGGAGATCATGATCTCGCCCTTGGCCGCCAGGTCCTTGGCCTTGTTGACCATGCTGGTCTGTGCCTCGTCCACGTCTCTAAGGCGTACAGGTCCAAGCGCATCCATGTCGTCCTGCAGAAGCTTGGCTGCGCGCGAGGACATATTGCCGAAGAAGAATTCCCGCGCCGTGTCGGTCGAGCCCTTCAGGGCGATCGCCAGCTGGTCCTTCTCCACATGGCGCAGCAGCGTCTGGCAGCTTGCCGCGTCGAGCTTGAGCAGATCGTCGAAGGTGAACATCAGCGTCTTGATCCGGTCCGCCGCCTCGCGGTTGTCCTCTTCCAGCGCGGCCAGGAACCGGGCCTCTGTCTGCCGGTCGAAATTGTTGAAGATGTCGGCCATCATCTCGTGACTGTCCCGGCGCGACGTGTTGGTGAGGTTCGACATGAACTCGACACGGAGCGTCTGCTCGACCTTCTCCAGAACTTCCTTTTGAACGGCATCCATGCGCAGCATCCGGCTGACGACTTCGAGCGCCAGCTCTTCCGGCAGGATACCCAGAACACGCGCGGCATGGTCCGAGTTGATCTTCGACAGCACCACCGCAACGGTTTGCGGATATTCGTTCTTCAGATAGTTGGCGAGAACGTTCTCCTGCACATTGGAGAGCTTCTCCCACATGTTGCGGCCTGCCGGTCCGCGGATCTCCTCCATGATGATGGAGACCTTGTCACCGGGCAGGAAGCTGGCCAGAAGACGTTCGGTTGCATCCACGTTGCCGGTCAGCGCCCCGGTGGAACTGACACGGCGCACGAAATCCTTGAACAGGTCCTCCAGCATGTTCGGCGTGACCGGCCCCAGATTGGCCATGGCAGCCGACACCTGGCGCACTTCGATTTCGTCCAGCTTCTCCCAGATCGGCGCACCATGCTGCTCACCAAGCGCCAGCAGCAGGACGGCTGCCCGTTCGGCACCCTTCAGCTCACGATCTTCGTGCTCTGCGCTGACCTGGAGCTGTTTCTGGAGTTGATCGCTTACCATCAGGCTGCCTGCTCATCCAGCCAGCCGCGAACAATGTTCACCGCTTCCGTCGGATGATCCGAGATCATGCCGCCGACCTTTGCGATCGAACTCGCCTGCATGGCGCCTTCCTGTTTGGCCTGCTCAAGCCATTCAATAACAAACTCGTCTTCTTCCGGCTCATCCTTCGGCACTTCGGTTTCAACCACCAGCGTACCGTCCGGTCCGATCATCAGTTCCTGCGGCTGTTTTTCTTCCGGTGTCACGATGCGGCGCAGCAGCGGGCGGACCACGAACAGCAGCAACAGAACCGCGATCAGGAACAGGACACCGAGTTCGGCGAACCGGATGATGTCGTCCCTTGTGAATTCAAACAGTCCGTCCGGCTCGGCCAGGAGGTCGTCCTGGGGCGGCAGGGCGAACTGCAGATTGACCACTTCCACGCTGTCACCGCGTGTCGCGTCGAAGCCGACGGCCGAGCGGACCAGAACCGCGATACGATCCAGCGTCTCCTGGGAACGCGGCGTATAGACATTGTTTCCGCTGCCATCCGGCTGATACGTGCCGTCCACCAGCACCGCAACGGACAGTCGGCGCACCTGACCGGCTTCGACCACTTCGGTCCGCGTCGACCTGGAAATCTCGTAATTGGTGATTTCTTCGGTCAGCGTCGAAGTATCCCGCTCGCCGCCGCCATCCTCTTGCGCATTTGCGTTGGGCTGCTGGTTACCCACAGTCACCTGACCGTTCCGCGACACCGCCGAGCTTGCTTCTTCCTTGGTCTGGGTCGAACGCACGACCTGGCCTTCCGGGTCGAAGGTCTCCGTGGTTTCGGTCAGCCGGTTGTAATCCACTTCCGCGTTGACGCGGACCCGCGCACGTCCCGGACCAACCACGGAATTCAGAATTTCCTCAATCTGGTTGCGCAACCGGCTTTCGACGGCGACCGTGCGTTCCTGCAACGAGGCCGAAACCATGCCGTCTTCGTCATTACCGACACCCGAGGCGAGCAAGCGACCGCTCTCATCGACAATCGACACCCGATCCGGATCAAGCCCGTCAACAGCCGTTGCCACGAGGTGCTGCACGGCGCGGATTTCGCCAGGACCCAGCGCACCGCGCACATTCAGCACGATGGAGGCCGAAGGCGGACGGCGGTCCCGCTGGAACAGTTGCCGCTCCGGGATGACCAGATGAACGCGGGCGGCCCGAATGCGATCGAGCGAACCGATCGTGCGTGACAACTCGCCTTCCATGGCGCGCAGGTGATTGATGTTCTGAACGAAACTGGTGGCCCCCAGCGTATCGGTCCGGTCAAAGATCTCGTAGCCGATGGACCCGCCGGTCGGCAGACCTTCTGCAGCAAGCTGCATTCTAAGCCGGGCAACCTGCTCCTTGGACACAAGAATGGTGGAGCCTTCGCGCTTGAGCTGGAACTGCACTCCCTGGCTTTCCAGCTGGGTCACGATGGCCGCGGAATCTTCAAGGGTCAGCTCATTGTAGAGCGTCGTCATCTGAGGGGCTGTGACACGGAAAATGATAAACGCGAACACGCCGATCAGGATAGCCGCAACCGCGCCCATCGCGGCGATACGTGCCGGTCCCAGTGTTCTAATGAATTCAGTTAGTCCGTTCACGAATGCCCGCCCGCATCTGAAACATGCCTAAAGCCGTTATTGTTGGAGTCGGCTCGGCATACCACACCTTCGATGGGCAAAATTTGCCGCCCAGAGGGTTAACAAGTGGTTAACAAACCCTTTCCCGCATTCCGGGATCGGCGGATTTCTGCGAATTCATATAATGCAAAACGCAACTCAGGTGGGGAAAAACTGCCTACCTGATTAATTTTTGGATAAGTTCCGTTGAGGTCAGCCGGCACCGCGCAGCGCAAATCAGCGGGAGTATTGGCGCTGACAATCAACGGCCCCGAAGCAGGCGCTGGACATCTCCACCAACCGCTTCCGCCTTGCCAAGTGGCGTGTCGCCAAACTCCGAGACCAGCGACGTGTTTGCTCCCGCCTCCAGCAGCGCCTCGATAATCTTGAGATTTTGCCTGGAGATCGCAACATGCAAAGGCGTCTCGGACATGTCGCCGACGGCGTTGACGTCCGCACCGGCACGTATGAGCTCCAGGGCAGAATATGTATCGTCCCGCCAGAGCATGACATGCAGCGGCGTGTCCCCATCGGCGCCGCGGCTGTCGAGACGGACCTCCGCCGCCCCCATCTCTGCCGGGAAGAGCGTTTCGGAACAGGAGGCGAGGATCTCCTGGAGACTGGCGCGTCGTTTGGGTCTTCTGGACATGGAAAACGCTTTCGCCAAGAAAACTGGAGGACAGGGTTTCTGCTGTTCAATAAAAAAGGCCGGCTGAGCCGACCCTTCAACGGCGCGCCATCCGCGCCGCTCCATCCAAATGTGTTCCGGTCAGTTCCGGTATTGCTGGATCCGTGTGGCCCTGAGGCCGGCAAGCCCATGCTTTTCGATCGAACTCTGCCAGGAGAGGAATTCCTCAACCGTCAAAGTGTATCTCTGGCAAGCCTCTTCCAGGGACAGGAGTCCCCCTCGAACCGCCGCAACCACTTCCGCCTTGCGCCGGATGACCCACCGTTTGGTGGAGGTCGGCGGAAGGTCCGCAATGGTAAGCGGGCTTCCATCGGGGCCGATGACATATTTTACACGCGAACGAATCTGTTCGGTCATTGTACTCTCACACTAACCATGACCAAGGTTGATTTGAGACTACCTGATGACGCTTAACAAACGACTAAAGCAAAGTTGTGTTTTTATTAACTATAAAATCTAAATTTAGTGAATGATATTTAGGGTTTCGTCAAAATAATCATTCGAATTGTAAATACCGATATATGAATTCGTTAACCATAGTTACTAACCCATGCAATTTGCGAGGCAATTCGGTTTCAATCCAAAATTGCGACAGACACACAAAAGACAGGAAGATGGTTGGACAACAAAAAGCCCCGAACAGGTTCGAGGCTTTTCGGATCGGATTATCCTGATCGACCTGTCGCTACGACGGGCTGGACACCTTTGTCACGGCGCTGATCGGGAATTCCTGGTTGCCGACCTTCAGCACTGCCTCGCCGCTGGACCAGTCCACGCTGTCAACAACTCCCGTCACCTGCGTGCGCACCGTCTCCGGCCGGCTTGAAGAGTCCTTCACGTCGAAGGCGATCGTATAAAGCCCGTCCACCGCCTGCTGGCCGCTGTCGGTGCGGCCGTCCCAGTTGAACGTGCCACTGCCGGCATCAAGCTCGATATCGCCGCTATAGACCACCGCGCCGCTGGAATTGCGGATCTCGAAGGTTCCCGTCGCCGCCTCGGTCACATCGTATGCCCAGCTCGCCTGACTGCCCGTCAGCGTCGTGGTAGAGGCGTCCGCCGTCACTTCATTGCCGATATAGCTGACATAGCTCATGCTTTGATTGCTCTGCAGCGTCGCGATGATGTCTTCCAGGTTCTGGTTCTGCTTGATCGCCTGCTCGACATTGGAATACTGCACCAGCTGGTTGGTGTACTCGGCCGAGTCCAATGGATCGAGCGGATCCTGGTTCTGGATCTGCGTCGTCAGGATACTCAGGAAGAGCTCGTAATCCGCGATCAGGCTGGCGCTGCTGTTTGCCGCATCGCCCGTCGTTGTCGCAGATGTGGATGAAGTAATTGTGGTCATGCTTCACTCCCGGGACGGATCCCGCCCCTTTATACTTTCATGTCCAGACCGCCGCGCTGTTCGGCAAGCATCAATCGGACCCGGTCACTGACCTCCGGGTCTGCATCTCCGGCGCCGTCTGCAGAGCCCTCATCAGCACTGCCCGAACCGTTCCGGTTCTCCTGGTCCCCGGCCATGTCCTGACCACCATCCTGCTTCAGCGAGAACTGCAGATTGTCGGAATCCGGATTGAGACCAGCCGCTTCGAGAGCGCGTTCCAGGCCCCGCTGGTCCCTGAGGAACATGTCGAGGGTTTCCGGCCGCTCGACGATCAGGTGCGCTTGAACGCTGCCGTCGGCGGCGACCCGCATGTTGACTTCAACCCGGCCGAGCTCCGGCGGATCGAACCGCATCTGAAATTGCGTCTGTCCGTTTTTCAGGTTCCGGACAATTTCTGCAGCCACCTGTGTGGCCACCTGCGTTGACTGAGCCTGATTGGGCGTCTGCAGGCTTTCCGTGCGCATTGCCCCGCTCATGTCACCGCCGCGAACGGTAGCCGTCGTGAACTCCGAGCCGGCTTCCAGTTCAAGAACACCTGGCGGCAGGTCGCCTTCCTCACTCAGGACTGGAGCCAGGGCAGCTGCGGCAACAGGCGCCGCCAGGCCGGCAGCTGTGTTTTGAGCTGCGCTTGATCCACGGTCAGAATTGGCGGAACCTGCCGTTCCCGCCCCCGCTCCAGCCGCAGGCTTGGCGCCGGTCGCTGGCGCAGTGTCAGCAGATAATGGCTTAAGAGGCAGAGCATCTCCATCAATGTCCTGATCCAGTGCCACATCCAGCCCGGACGCGACCACCACGGGTGCATCATCCGTCGCCGCCGGGATCTGGATCTGGGGCTGGACCGCGGACTGCCCCGCATTCGCAACAACAGCAGGAGCCGCTGCCGGCGCCCCTGCGGCTTGAGTGACGCCCCCCTGCCCGTCAGCCGGCTTGGACCCGAGACCCTGGCCGGCAATCTGTTGGACCGGCGCGGACGGCGCTTTAGTCATGACATCGGCCACTGTCTGCGATTGGAGCACCGCCGACGGCGCTCCACCGGTCATTGGTCCGGAAGTGTCGGTCACCGTTTGCTGCGCCGGGGCTGCGGCAGTTACCTGCACCACCGGTGGTTTCACCCCGGTTGCCGGCGTACCGGCCGCTCCGGCAGTGGCAACAGCGGGCAGTTGCATCTCAACAGTCGGAACAGGTCCGGCGGGCCGCGACTGGACGGGAACCGTTGTCGGCGCGCGGAATTCTTGCGGCAACTCGGTCTGCCAACGCCGCCCGGCAGGGGCTGTGGCCTGTTGAAGAGGTTCACCGGATGACTGGGACAGCGGACCCGTTTGCACACCTTCGCCAACTTGCTGAGGTGTGGCCGGCGATGCCGCTCCTGAAGAAGCCGATTGCGAAGGTTGGGCAGGTATCGGCGTCGCGGGCGCGGCACCGGAAACAGCACCAGCACCCACGCCTGCCGCCAGTCCGCCGGTCTGGGGCAAGGCACCCCCTGCGCCTGTATCGACTGAAGGCCCAGTCACCTGAGGCACAACGGCGGCACCTGCCGAAACGGCCGGCGACATAACCACGCCCATATGGGCCGGTGCCAACGCCGCCAGGGTAATTTCTCCGGCAGGCGTAGCTGGCAGACTGACGTCATCCGTCTCCGCGACCTCCACACCAGCTTCTGCCACCGGCATCTGCTGGCCTTCCTCCGGCACTGCCACTTCGGGCAAGGTTTCCGGCACCGCGTCTTGCGGCAGGACGGTCCCCTCCGGCAGTTCAGCGGAAGACTTTAAAAGCTGAAGTGTTTCCAGAGCGCTTTCCGCCGCCCCGGCCTGCCCGGCCTTGGCTCCGTCCTGCGCGAGAGCCTGCCCGGCCACCGCTTTCAGTTCATGCGCGAAACCGCCCGCTTCTCCACCGGCGATCACACCACCAGAAGCCGGCGCAGCTCCGAGCGCACCTCCGCCCCCGGCAGCCAGCGCCCCGGCAGAAACATCCGTTGTCAGTCCAAATGGCAGCACGATTGCCCCCGAAATCCTCGCCCGCCGCTGCAGGCACATTGCGTCACGAGACAGAAAGCAAGGAGCGGGCCAACCGAAGCCCCTTTGCAAGTGACTGATTTTCCTGACGAAAGGAGTCACATCCTCGCAATACATACCCTCAAGGGGCGGCAAGGTTTGCCGATCGGGCAAAGCGTGCCTGCCATGCACAGGCGGGCAATTGGCAAAGAATGACCATATCTGTATAGTGCCGCCAACTTTGAAACAGGCCTTGAGATCAGCGCGCAGCCTCTCCCGATGCAATCGGCGTGGACGGCCCGGGGCAACTGCCCGGAGCGCTGAACCGGCCAGGACTTCTGGAAGACTTTGAAAATGCGAAACAGTCTGGATCTGCCCGGCCGCCCGGAGGATACGCGTGTTGTCGTTGCCATGTCCGGCGGCGTCGACAGTTCCGTCGTCGCGGCGCTGATGAAGGCGGAGGGCTATGACGTCATCGGCGTCACGCTTCAGCTTTACGATCATGGTGCCGCGGTTGCCAAGGCCAAGTCCTGCTGCGCCGGCGTCGACATTCACGACGCCCGCCGCGCGGCCGAGACAATCGGCATCCCGCATTACGTGCTTGATTATGAAAGCCGCTTCAAGGAGCAGGTCATGGACCGCTTTGCCGACAGCTATATAGCCGGCGAAACCCCGATCCCCTGCGTCTCCTGCAATCAGACCGTCAAGTTCACCGATCTCCTGAAGACCGCGAAGGATCTCGGCGCAGATGCGCTGGCGACCGGCCATTATGTGCGCTCAAGCCAGCAGGGCAACAAGCGCGCACTCTACCGGCCCACCGACCTGGACCGAGACCAGAGCTACTTCCTGTTCGCCACGACCCAGGAGCAGTTGGACTTTGTCCGCTTTCCTCTTGGCGGCATGCCCAAGGCAAAGGTGCGGGACCTGGCTGAACAGTTCGGTCTGTCGGTGGCCAACAAGCCGGACAGCCAGGACATCTGCTTCGTGCCGAATGGCGACTATGCAGAGGTAATCCGCAAGCTGCGCCCCAATGCGGCCGAGCCGGGCGAGATAGTCCATATGGATGGCCGGGTGCTGGGCCGGCATGAAGGCATCATTCACTACACGATCGGCCAGCGCCGCGGTCTCGGCGTTGCCACCGGAGAACCGCTTTACGTGGTCCGCCTCGACCCGGACGAGCGCCGGGTGGTGGTCGGCCCGCGTGAAGCCCTGGCAACACGCACCATCCTGCTTCGGGACATGAACTGGATCGGCGATCAGCCGCTGGATGAGGGCGACGAGATAGAGCTCTTTGCCAAGGTGCGCTCCACCCGGCCACCGGCACCTGCCACCTTGCGCTTCCTGAACGGCAAGGCCTTTGTCGACCTGGCAAATGCCGAAACCGGAGTGGCGCCGGGCCAGGCCTGCGTCTTTTTCGATTCAGACGACGACACGGCGCGGGTTTTCGGCGGCGGCTGGATCGACAAGACCGAGCGCACCGGCACCTGGACCATCGATTTTCCACAAGCCGAAAGCCCGGTTTCTGCCGCTTGAGCAACATTGAAAAACTTTGCGGACGGGCATCGATTCAACGCTTGACGCCCGCCCGCCGCCTCACTATAAGCACCCCACGTTGCGCGGGCCGCCCAGGCCCTGAAGCGCATTGGATGGCGGAGTAGCTCAGCCGGTTAGAGCAGCGGAATCATAATCCGCGTGTCGGGGGTTCGAGTCCCTCCTCCGCTACCAATCCAAGTTGATCTTGTCCGATTTAATTCCACCCAAGCTATGACCCTGCAGCCATATCACCCTCACTGGGTTGGGCGGGCTTTGTGAACATAGTCTTCCTGGTTGAAGCGAAGGTGTGCTCGCCCCATGCACTTCCTAAACTCCGCGACCGAAAGGCTTCGCTCGGTGATCTGTACCGCCGTGTCCTGGCTGAAACCGTCACTGAAATTGATTGTGCCAATCATGCCCCCTTGCTGCTGATCTTCCCAGAGACCTAGCCCGTTAAGGCCCGGCTTTTACACTGAGAACTGCCCCATGTTTAAACCCACACCTGCGTGATTTCTGTGAAGGAATACGGAGTGAGAGACATGGCGTTGTTGAGCGTTGTCAGACACTGGCATTTTCTTGATCAGCTTTCGATCCAGGAGATTTCCCGGCGCATCGGATTGACCCGGAACACAAAGCGCAAGTATTTGCGCACCGATACGGTTGAACCCGTGTTCAAGGTTCCCGCACGGCCCAGAAAACTCGAACCCTCGCCGACAAGCTGTCGGACTGCCTGCGCACAGGGGCCACCAAATCGCGCAACCCAGAAACGACTGAGCTTCCTGAGGATCTGGTGTCTCAAGGAAGCCATTTTCAAAGCAGTGGGCAGCGGCCTTTCCGAAGATCTTGCGGCAATCGATCTGACGGCCTCCCCAGACGAAACGGTCAGGCCCGTCTTCTACCGGAAAAATTGGTGGTTAGCTCGCACTTTCAGAAATCACCACAACCCAGAGTTACCAATTGCAACATGGCCATGAAATCGCCCTCATTAACCTCAATTTGAAGGGCGTAAACATTGATGCAACTATTGATGCAACTATAAGTTTTTAAACACTTTTTCTGAAAAGATCACTAAGCATTTTCTCCAATTGCAGCACGCTGGGAGGGTATTAAAAACTATTTCTGACCGACGGATAATGTGGATTTATTTTTCGCGACCCACCGCATGCCGGAATATTCTATTCTATTTTTTATAGCGAAATCTAGAATACACGATCAGTAGTTGCGTACCTTGCGGTTTTGGATCTCTATGGCACAGCTACAGGAGATGTTCTCGGCTTAGCTATTGGGGAAGTAAATTGGAATTATCGTGGCTTAAAGATTTTGTAGCGCTGTCGGAAGTTAAAAACTTCTCGAAAGCTGCAGACTCTCGCAATGTAAGCCAGCCTGCATTCAGTCGACGCATTAAAATACTAGAAGAAGAAGTCGGAACAAAGCTTATAGATCGCACGACGGTTCCATTATCCATGACATCCGCCGGAGAAATTTTCCTTTCACAAGCGAGACATATACTTTCCACATACCACGACACCGTCACACGATGTCGCGAAGCGAGTACAGTCCTGGCCGGCAAGTTGCGCATAGCGGCTCCCCAGTCGCTTTACCTCACCCAATACCTCTGGCATCTGGAGCGGCACCTCGATCCGCAAATGACAGAGCGGAACCTGAAGTCTCCGTCCTGGTCGTCCGATCAGTACATTACGGCCTTGCAGCAGAAGTATTGTGACCTGGTCCTCCTTTATTGGCATCCGGAGATGCGTCACGCAGAAGAACTCGACAAGGGGGAATTCGAACACATCTCGCTGGCACATGACCGGCTGATCGCCGTGACCTCCACAAAACCGTCGATCCCGATTGCAGCGGGCAGCCCCTCTCCTTTCAGCCCTGGTCCGGTTCTCGGCTATTGCTCGACTTCGTCACTCAGTTCGCTGGTGGACCAGCTGATTTGCCGGCATTTCCCGCAAATCGGCGTCGAGGAGGTCAACCGTGCCGGCAGAGCCGTCGGCGTCAAGGCACTTATCATGGAAGGTTTCGGGGTCGGCTGGTTGCCAAAGGCAATGTGCCAGAAGGAACTCGATTGCGGCCAGTTACGGCAGATCGGAGATGACAGGTTCTCCGCGCAACTTGAAATCCGCCTCTACAGGCGCCGTGCAAATACCAAGGAAAGCCTCTCGCGCCTCTGGCAACTTCTGCAATCGGAAGCAAAAGAACGCTCGAACGTTTTTCCACTTTCAAGAAATGCCTGAAACATATGTCTCCCTGGTTTCGCTCCCCCTTTCGATCCGACCACCTGAACCTTGTTTGCCTCCCGCAGGCCGGCTCGGATACGTCGCTCTTCATGCGCTGGCAGAAAGACCTTGCAACCCATTTGCATATTGTGCCGGTGGCCTTACCCGGGCGCAGCACGCGTCTAGATGACAAAATCCCCGCGAGCCTGGAGACCATGGTCGAAGAGCTGTTCGAAGCCATGATCCCCATGACCGTGTCTCCTTACGCAATATTGGGATCCAGCATGGGCGGGTGGTTGGCATACGAACTTTGCCGCCGGATCGAAGCACACAATCTTGCCCGGCCCGTCGCGGTGTTTGTCATCACGTCCCCCCCGCCGCACGCAGAGCGGATCTTGCCGGAGCTCGATCCTGGCAACATCGACTTTACCCTCGAGCAGCTGATCGCCTTCAATCCGGCGAATGGGATCCTCAGGGAATACCCTGAGCTTCAGGAGGTTTTGTTGCCGACTATCCTCGCGGACTTCAACCTCTGCCGCCGGTATCGGCTTGAGCGGCCGATCCCTATCGGAACTCCGCTTGTCGCCGTCAGCGCGAACCTTGACACGATAGTTCCGGCAAAACTGATGTCCGACTGGGGTGAATACACGATCGGGAAGTTTCAGCATTTCGAACTTCCCGGCGATCATGCGCTGATCGAAAATCCGCCGCCTCAACTGTTTCAGGCCCTTCGGTCTCAGCTAGGCGTTTCGCGGTTAGCTCCCTGATCGCCTATTCCGCTGCTTCGCCAGCCACGGTCTTCCGGTCGATTGTAGACAGCAAGAGACCTGAAATCTGCGAAACCGCAGGTTTTTCGACAATACCGTAGTGATCGGCATCCAGAAGGTGAAACGACGTCTTGCTGCCAAGCGATCTCGACCAGTTTCGCTGTTGCGCTGCCGGCTTCTCGAAGACGGCTCCTTTTAGTGAGCTCCCTTGCCTGGCAAGGAAAATTTGCGTCGGCACCGCGATCCTGCCAGGCCGCCACGAGCGCAAGAGGCCGATGTTGCGGATGCAGGCGCCGCGGACCTTCGCCACATAGTCTCCGTCAGGTGCGCCGACGGTTTCAGACCCTGAATGCGTTCTCGATACCGTCGCAAGCTCGCTGTCAAGAACCGCGTCGAGGCTGATTTCGTTTAGCGTTGCGAGGCCCCCGCCTTCGGGATGAGGAGGAGGGTCGATCATCCAAAGTCCGGCGATGTGCCTTCCTTCCTCCTCGAGCAGTCGAACCATTTCATGGGCGACACAGGCCCCGAATGACCAGCCGGCGAGGATCCATGCCCCGGCGAAAGGTTCGACAGCGGCCTGCAGTTCATCCAGATAGCAATTGGCCTTCTGCCTCAGGGTCTCGTGGATTTCGCCCGGAGAAATAAGAGAAGGATCCGAGATCACGCAGATGCCGGTCTCGCTCGGCAGGGCATTGGCCAAATCATGATAGCACTGGACATCGCCACCGACCGGATGCACGAAACAGACCATTGGACCGCCAGCGGGCCACCGCCAGATTTCCGCTTGCGGCAGCGGTTTCTCCGCCTTCGCCGCGCGAACCTCGCTGGAAAGCAGAGCGGCGATGTCGGAAATGCAGGACCGGGGTCCAATCGCTGCGATGTTGACGCGAATGCCTAGCTCTTTCTCCAGGCCCTCCAAAAGTTCGATCGTTGCAAGCGAATCCACTCCCAGGTCAGAAAGCAGATCCGCTTCCGTGACCGTTTCGCAGTCCAGCAATTGCTTCAGGTGCCGGACTACTGTGGCTGCCGAAGTTTCCTGCGTGTGTCTGGCGGATCTGCGGTCAGCTGAATTGACCGCGCCATAAAAGCGGCTCGCGGCCCTTTCAGGGTCAACCGTCGACACTAGCACCCGTGGGAGGCCCGATGTCACACATCTTCGGAACACATCACGTCCGTCGGCATTGGACAGTCCTACTGCAAGATGCTCGGTATGGGTCTTTCCGCCCACCGTCGAGCGAACCGCCATGCCTGCTTCGGACCAGATATCCCAGTTGATGGAAAGACGCTGAGTACCAACCCCGGTATCCGCGTCCATGACGGCAAGAGCATCGAGAACGGCATTGGTTGCCGCATAGTCGAATTGCCCAAGCCCCCCGAAATGCGCTGCCATCGAGGAGCAGTAGAGCGCGAATTGAGGGCTGAATTCCCCGATCAACTCCTCGCAGAATATCGCCGTTTCGATCTTCGGCGCTCGCAATTTTCTCTGCTCGGCGGCGTTCCGGTGTGCAAGCAAGGCGCCATGTCCCAGCCCGACCGCATGCACAATACCGGCCAGGGGTCCGGCTTCATCACGAAGTGCCTGCTTCACCTGCTGCCTGCCTTCCAGCGTAACCAGATCGGCGCGTAGTGTGCGGACGCGTCCTTCGTAACCTGCCATTTCCGGCATGACGTCGGTTGCAGATCGCCCGACCAGAAGGACCCTGGTGTTTGTCTGAGACAGGATTTCCAGCGCAAGGGAAGCACCAATGCCGCCTGTCCCACCAAGGACCAGATAGAGCCCGTCGGGAAACACGCTTGCCCCCCCAGAAGGGTTTTCCCTGGCCGGCATCATCCGCGCGGCAAAGAGTTTCCGCCCCCTGACTGCAAGCTTGTCCGTTCGATAAAGCTCCAGCAGGTGCGGCAATGCAGCCAGAAGGCCTGCCGACATCTCTTGATCGTCGACATCGATCCAAAGCGTGGAAAGACCGGTTTCCTGCCTGAAGACCGGAAGGACGGAGCCCAGCACACAAGCCGAGGTAAAGGGTTCGGAGCCGCTAACCGGTGCAGCGTTCCTGGAGAGCGCGACAAGACGAAGATCTGCCGGGCCGGCATTGGCCAGCTCCTGTCCGGTAGCAGCCAGACCGTCAACGCAAAGCTGTTCACCACGCAGGAGAGCCTGGCGGGTTCGCCCCGCCTCGACACCCAGGGCTCCGGCATGGACCCAGTCCACACCCTTTGCGTCCGGATATCGCTGCAAAAGACCCTTCAGAAACTCGCGCGCCTGACCGAAACCCACCGGCTCCTCCAGCGGCAACCATTCAACGGCTCCGTATGTGCTTTCCAGCAGCCGGACAGTTTGTTCCGGCAGGCGCTCAAGCGATTGGACGACCAGAATTCGGCCGGTGTTTTCATCACGGGAGCGGAGGCGTCCGGCCTCGATCCAGCATTCCTGGTACAACCAGTCTTCAGGGTCGCTGCGTTTTGCTGTTTCAGACGGTTCGACGATGGCTGGCTGGCCGTTCGTCTCAAGGAGGTTGAAGCGTCGGCATCCGAACGGATAGGCCGGGAAGTCATCCGGTGAAGGCCCAACCCCGTTCTCGATCCAGGGGCCCCCATTCAGCCAATCGGCCAGGTCAGGATCAACGGGAGCGGAAGGTTTTTCTCCCTTTTCGACTGACCTCAGGAAACCAATGGCGGTCTCGCAGTCGGGACAAAGGGCGGCGGTTCTGAAGGCAAGGTGACGTTGTCCCAGCCGGAGGTGCCGAAGAACCTGGGGCAATTGCCCCGGGTGTCGTTCGAGATAGTCGGCGATCAGTCCTGCCCATGACCGTAACACGGTTAAAGCAGCCGCGGACAGCAGAAGGACCGGACGGTCTGCCGTTTGCTCTTGTTTCACAGAAAGTGGCGGTGCGGCTCTCAGAACCGCATGCGCGTTGGTGCCGCCTATGCCGAAACTGGAGATGCCTGCGATCATGGGACGGTCCGAAGACCAGGGTTCTGCCTGCGCGACAACCCGGAACCCCAGCGCAGACAGGCTTGTTTCCCCGTTCTCCTCCGAGAAATGAAGACAGGGCGGCAGCATGCCGATGCGCATCGCCGAAATGGCCCGAATAACCCCGGCGAGACCGGCAGCCGCACCAAGATGGCCGATCTGACTCTTGAATGAGGTCAGCGGGACGACCGGATGCTCGCCACCATAGGCAATGGAAAGCCCCTTGATCTCTATCGGGTCTCCAAGGGCGGTTCCGGTTCCATGCGTCTCGACAAAGCCGATATCGGCAGCAGTCAAACCCGCTTGACGCATTGCCCGTTTGATCGCATCGGCCTGCCCTTCCGCAGACGGCGCCGCGTAACCCATCTTTGCACGGCCGTCATTGTTAATGGCGCTGCCGAGCAGAAGCGCATGCAGGCGACTTCCATCCTGCATGGCAACGGGAGCGGACTTCAGGACCACCGAACAGACGCCGCTCGCACCGATCGTGCCGGAGGCCAACCTGTCAAAGGGACGGCAGGTTCCGTCTCTGGAAAAAATGTGGTTCGGGCGATAGCGGTACCCGTCAGTCAGTGTCGGGTCCGCGAGGACCCCTGTCACGACAACGATGTCGCAGTCGCCGGACCGCACCGCCTGAGCCCCCAGATGCAAGGCGACGAGCGAACTTGAGCAGGCGGTCTGAACGCTGTAGGCCGGGCCGGTAAACCCCAGGCGGTAGGCAATCTTGCTCGCCAGGTAATCCTTGTCGTGATGCAGCGCCAACTGGAAGCCATCGGGCAGCCTCTTTCCGTCAACGTGCTTCAACACCTGCTGAAAATAGACATTCTCGCCAGCACTGGCGATTATCCCTATCTTTGCAACCGATCTATCCGGATCGACACCGGCATTGGCGAGTGCCTGGACAGCATTCAGCAGGGCATGACGCTGCTGCGGGTCCATCAGTGCAGCCTCCGCGTCCGAAATCCCGAAATAGCCGGGGTCGAAGTCCATCAGACCTTCTATCTGGCTGCGGACGGCAACGTGGTCGCCCCGGTCCTCACCGATCCGCTCGATGCCGCAGAGACCGCCACTGATCATGGCGCCAAGCTCATCCGTGGTGGCGGCGCCGGGAAGATTGAAGGCCATTCCGACAATGGCGACATCGGCTGACCGGGGCAGTTCCGGGGAATGGCCATCTGCTGCCGCAAACGCGCGGCCAACTGGCTCCCCACCTGCCAGCGCTGCCGCGACGGCCCTCGGAGTGGGATTGGAGAAAAGGTCCGTGACCGCAATGTTGCAACCAAGATGTTCGCCGAGCTTCTGCTTGATCCGGACCAGGTCCAAACTGGTTGCCCCGGCGTCGAAAAATGTCTGGCCGGCGGCGATACTGCGTCCAGTCACGACAGCGAAGCACGCCTGCACTTCAGCGACAATCGTGTTTGTTGCAGGCAGGTCCTCACCGGATTGCACCCTGAGGGGCTTCCAATCGGCCTGCTCCAGATTGCGACGGTCAATCTTGCCGCTCGGCGCGCGCGGCCATTCAGTCAATACCCGGTAACTGGACACCCGCACATGCGCCGGCAAGGTGACCCGAATGGCATTGTCAAGATCGGTTTCGCTCGCAATCCCGGGTTCACCGACGAAATATGCGCAGATCCGGCCCTCCCCGTTCGGCTGAACGATCGTGTTGTCATTGCCGGACGCGACGCGGAGAACATCCTCGATCTGCGCAAGTTCCACACGGTGCCCTGATATCTTTACTTGCGTATCGCTGCGGCCGGTCCAGGATAAACAGCCATCCGCATCCATGACGGCAAGATCGCCCGACCGGTACCAAAGCCAGGTCCTGGCTCCTGGCAGATCATCCCGGGAAACAAAGTGGAACGCATTGAGGTCAGCATTGCCGACGTAACACCGGCGGATCAGCTCTCCACCAATCCACAGATGTCCCTCCTGGCCAAAGGGAACGGCTTCCCCGGCATCGTTGAGGACAGCCAGGCCGAACCCCGGCACGGCCGTGCCGATCGGAACTGTGTCGGGCCAGTCTGTACTCGCGCCCTCCAAGCTATACGCAGAGACGACGTGCGTTTCGGTGGGACCGTACTGGTTGACAAGACGTGCTCGGGGGCTGCCGGCGAACCAGGCGCGGATCGCGCTGGTGCAGACCAGCTGTTCTCCGGCGACGATCACCTCACCAAGCTCTTCCGGAAATCGAGCGCTTGAACGGCCTTCCTCGGCAAGAATCTGCAAGGCCACATACGGCATGAAAATTCGCTCGACAGAATGGCGTTCGATATTGTCGAGAAGCGCCGACATATCGGTTCGCCACTCTGATTTCAGAAGGCAGAATATTCCTCCAAAACAAAGCGTTGAGAGTATTTCCTGGAAAGAAACATCGAACGACAACTTGGAAAACTGCTGTGTGGTTCTTGCGCCGCCACTGGACTTGTTCTGCCACGCGAGGAGGTTCCAGAGGAGATCCTCCCAGACCGCAACAGCCTTTGGGACGCCGGTCGAACCGGATGTGAACAGCATGTAGAAGGGCGCCCCGTCCTGTATGCGGGTTGCCTGGCTTTCCGGTTCCGGCAAAACGTCGTTCACATCGAAGAGCAGATGGTTTTGCGCTGAAAGTGCAGCATGCTCAGAAACATCATCGCGGGTGCCATCGTGAAGGATGACCGCCGGCCGGGCCTGTTCCAGCACCTGAAGTTGAAACGGGAGCGGATAGCTCATGTCGAGTGGTACGACTGTCAGTCCCAGTCGAGCCAGAGCCAGCAACGAAACAATATGTCCGGCACCCCCTGACATGGCTATCGCAACCCTGAGGGCGTCATCTCCACACCCGGCTATCCGCGGGTCATTGTGCAATGTCGCCGCAAGCCGGTTAGACCGCCGTAAGAGTTCCTCGTAACTGACTGTGCAGCCCGTTTCAGTCACGAGGGCACATGTCCCGGGCGACGCAGCAACAGCCGCGTCGAATGCATCAATGATACGGCTGCCGGTCGACGTGGAAACACCTCCCGCGGTCACGAGGATCGACCGGCTCGCGGACAGATGATCCAGTCGCGCCGTTTCGTCGCCCAGTGCCTGCAGCAACCCTTCAAAGACGTCCTGAATTTTCCGAAGAACTTGCCCGGATATCCGCGAAACTGCAGCTTCCCAATGGAAATCGACCGTGGCCCCGTGATCGAATGCGGTGACGAGAAGCGGGCACTTGGCTTCCGCATTACGAAGAAAATCTACGTCTGCCTTCGCCGAACCGAGTTTCAACGCATCATAATCGGTCGTTTCCAGAACAAAGAGAAAATCGAAATCGCCAGTTCCGACACTCTCGCGATAGACCGGATCAGTCAAGAGATCCTCGAGCAACACGCTGTCGTGCGCCATGATCCGCGCCGTGCGCCGTGCCTGATTGACGATTGCTTGCCCCGCATTGCCAGTCCGGACCGAGTGGCAGGGAAGCAGAACCGTGTTTGCAAACATGCCGACCCCCTCCAGCGCTCCCGAAGGAGCTCTGTTGGCAGCAGGCGTTGCCATAACGAAATGATCAAGTCCCAGGACGCATCCGAGTGAAAGTGCCAGTGCGCCTTGCAGAACCTGAAACCGCGTCAGCCCGTGCACCCTTGCAAAATCGGCCAGGTGGTCCGCGGCTTCGGCTGAAAGACGCGTTTGAAAGATCTCTGCACTTTCTCTGCCAGGACCGGGTTTCGCAGGAAGCCTGTCCCGTACGGGTCCTTCCTGACCGGTTGCGCCGCAAGCCGCCTCCAGCGATCTGCGGTAATCCTCGCCGCGTCGCCAGGCCCGTTGCCAGTTTCCGAAATCGAGACTGTCCATTCCCGCCGGCTCGAGAAGCATTTCGTTCCCGGTCGCGTAAAGAAGACTGAGATCCCGCAGCAATTCTGTCAGCGACCAACCGTCAATGACGATGTGGTGACAATGAATGAGCAAGGTCCCTCCGGTCCGGTCGGAAGGAACCCAGAAAACCCTGAAAAGATCCGGTCTGCCGAGATCGAAAGGAATGCGAAAGACTTCGTCTGCAACGTCTTGCCAACGGTCTCCTTCGCGAACCGAAAAGCCTGTATCAGGCCAGTCCTCCAGCACCTGACGAAGCTCACCGTCCTGCTCGCAGAACCGGACGCGCAACGACCGGTGCCGCTGGGCCAGCTTCCGGAACGCATCTTTGAGACGGCCTGGATCCACCTGCTCATCAAAGTGGAAGACCAGAGGCACGTCATAGGCTCGGCTCTGCGGATTGACTTGCTGAAATAGCCAAAGACGAAGCTGCTCGCTGCTGGCCGGGGCGCTGCTCAATGTTCCCCAGATGCGTTCGGGACCGGCCGTTTCCGAAGATGGAACAGCAAGCAGTTCAACAATTTCGGTCAGTGTCCGGTTCAGCAGGTCACCAGGTTGAATTCTTTTTCCAGACTGTCTTGAAATCCGGCTTGCGAGCCTCATTGCCGACAGCGAGTCCCCACCGCATTCAAGGAAAGTCCGTCCCTCGTCGACAGGGCGTTGCTCCAGGATCGTTTCGACGAGACGGAGCGCGTCGTCATGCGCCGACCCGGGTCTCATTGCGGTCGTGTCGATCTCGCCGACTGACCGGGCAGGCAGGTCGAGCAACGCCGCCTCGTCGATTTTCCCGTTTGCGTTCAGCGGAAAGCGGTCCACCAGGAGGCTTGCGTGCGGATGCATCTGTCTCGGCAGCGTTGCCGCGACCTGTTCCCGGTAGCGGACCTCGTCCAGGTCCTTGTCCGCGATCAGGAAGGCAAGGAGCTGAAGCGTACCCGAAGAGGATTTTCTGACGCAGACATGGACCCCTCGGATGCCTTGTAATTCGCAGAGCCTTGCCTCGACTTCACCTGGTTCCACCCGGAACCCGCGGATCTTGACCTGCCGGTCCATACGGCCGACGAAACGCACCAGACCATCCGCGTCGAGCTGGACCAGATCTCCGGTTCGATAGTAACGCCGCGTTTCCTCTCCGTCCTGAAGCACAACAAAGGCCCTGGCGGTCTCCTCGGGTCGATTGAGATACCCTCTTGCCAGACCGGAACCGCCAAGCAGCAGTTCGGCGATCTCTCCGGGATCCGCCGGATGTCCATCCGGCCGGCGCAATTTGACAACCGTTTCCGGTAACGGGCGGCCAATCGGCACGACCTCGCCCTGATGGTTTCGGGGAATGGGATAGCTCAGAGCGAATGTCGTGTGCTCGGTCGGACCGTAAACATTGTGGATCGTGCAGCGCGACTGTGGGTTGGCAGCGTACCAGGCCCGCACCTTGGCCGCATTGAGCTGTTCACCACCAATCAGGACCGTTTCCAGAGATGCAAAGCAGGTCGGCACTTCTTCGACAAGCAGGTTGAACAGCGCAACCGTCATGAAGAGGCGATCTATGCGAGCACTCTCGAGCCATCTGGCAAAACCGTCTGCATCGTCAGCAATGTCCATGGGAACGATGACACATGTTCCACCCGTCAGGAGCGGGGTCCAGACATCGAAGCTGATGGCATCGAAGGCCGTATTGGAGAGGCAGGCCGTCCGATCTCCTTTGGCCATGGGGACATAGCCCGGCTGCATAGCAAGCCTGAGCAGCCCGGCGGTCGTCACTTGAACGCCCTTCGGCATACCGGTGGAGCCTGACGTATAGAAAAGAAAAGCGGTCCTGTCTTCCGCCATTCCCCCGAACACAGGCACCTTATCGCCGGTGTCTTGCGACAAGAGCGTTTCCACATCCAGGACAGGCAAGTCTCCGGCCGATTGTGTTCGACAACTCCGCTTATGTCCCAGGATCGCGCGTGCAGAAGCATCGGCAAGCATACGCTGGGTCCGCTCCGGAGGACTTGCGAGGTCGAGCGGCATAAGCGTTAGACCAGCCCGAACGCCCGCGACCATGCTGACGACCAGCGGCCACCCACGCGGGAGCGCAAGCGCGATCACATCGCCCGGATTGAACCCGCGCCCGAGCAGGCTTTCGGCGAGCTTTCCGGCCTTCTCCCAGAGACTGGCATAGGTGAAGGTCGCATCACCGTCCGTGACCGCAATGCAGACCTCATGTTTGGCAAAACTGCTTTCTAGGAGATCCAGGAAACGCGAAGCTTCGCGTGTGTTTACGCCAGCTTCCATCATTCGGCTCCTTCCAGTTCCAGGAGCCTGAGGGGAACCTTTTCGTCAGCCCCTTCAAGAATGGATGCTTCCGTGAGCACGGCCTGACGCACGGTCTCCAGCTCTTCGGTTTCCAGCATGTCCCAGTGATCCCCCCGGACCAATCTCACGGACAGACCGCCCAGGGCGCGGCGCTTCCAGAAACGTCGTGTCTCATGGAGAGCCGGGCGCGGAAGATCGGAAACGGCCTGGATGAAAACGGTTCTTGCCTTGGTAGGGGGCACCTCATACTCGCGGACCGACAACCGGTTTTGGTTATAGACCGTGAAATACCGCTCGATCTGGCGATCCTCGATCCCCGGATAGGTGCCGTTGAAACGCACCAGCTTGGAGCGAAAGTCGTCCATGTCGACTTCACCGATGGACCGCCGGATCCGCTCGTCCTCTGTCCCCTGCGTGTCCAGAAGAACCACCGCAACATCCTCTTGCCCTCTCGCGGTGAGGCGCGCGCCCATTTCGTGAGCGACAAGACCGCCAAAGGAAAGACCAGTCAGGATCACGGGGCCGGCAAGATGAGGCGCAAGCCGCTCCAGATAGAGCTCGGCCATCTGCTCGACCGCTTGCAGGGGAGCTTCTCCATTGTTGAGGCCAACCGATTGCAACCCGATCACCCCCATGCTTTCCGGGAGAGAACGCGCCAGCGACAGATAACAAAAGGCCGTTCCGCCGGCTGGATGGATGCAAATCAGTTTCGGTCCCGGAACTCCCTTGCGAAATTCAATGAGGATATCGTCTGCCTGCCGGCCGGACGTGTTGTCCCGAACAAGGGTCGCCTGCGCTTCAATGGTCGGGTTTTGGAAGATCTCCCGGACAGGAATGTTCTTCTCGAAGCACTCCGATATGGCATGCGCCAGCTTAATTGCCGCTATCGAATTTCCCCCAAGGTCGAAAAACGTGTCCCTTATCCCGATATGCGGATGGGTCAGCACACGCTTCCAGATCTGATAGAGGATCAGTTCCGTTTGATCCCGTGGGTTTGTCTGATTGACTGCATTGGAACGGAACTTGCCGGCGAGCTCGCACAGGGCCTTCCGATCTGGTTTGCCGTTGGGCAAGCTCGGCAGGGTCTCGGGAAATAGGAACCGATGTGGCTGCATGTGGGAGGGAAGTTCGCGCGCGATCGCGGCTTGCAGCGTTTCCTCGTCGTCCTCGCTGCCCGGAACGAAGGCCGTCAGTTGCTCGTGCGCGGCAACGACCACTGCACCGAGCGCACCGGCCCGCTCCAGCGCGGCTTCGATCTCTCCGAGTTCGATCCGGAAACCGTTGAGCTTTACCTGAAAATCCCGTCGTCCTTCGAATGTCAGCAGTCCGTCATGGCTAACACGAACCAGGTCACCGGTTCGGTAGACCTTTTCGTCGATGGCCCACCGATCCGGGACAAAGGCTTCATCCGTGAGATCCTGGCGGTTCAAATAACCCAAACCGACCCCGGCGCCGCCAACAAGCAACTCCCCAGCCATGCCCGGCGCCACCAATCTGCCGAAGCTATCCACTACACGGACATGGGCACCATCAATCGGGCGACCGATTGGAATGCTGTCACCTGCCAGATCCTCTGCTTCGACCACATGCCAGGTCGAATCGACGGTTGTTTCCGTCGGCCCGTAGACATTGACGAGTTTGGCCTCCGGGAGCCTTGTCAGAACTGTCGACGCGAGCGCTCCGGTAAGCTGACCTCCCCCGCAAAAGACATAGCGCACAGAGGGACAGCTGCCGAGATCCAGTCTATCGGCGAAGAGCTGAAGCGTTGCCGGGACGAACTGAAGCGCGTCCACCTCGTGACGCGCAATCAGGTTCGCCAGGGACACCGGGTCGGCAGCCTGTTCCCCGGCTGCGATGACAAGAGTGTGTCCCGCACACAAGGGCCAGAACACTTCCCAGATGCCGGCGTCAAAGCTGAGACTGGTCCTTTGCAGGACCTTGGCTCCGTCCCGCAAGGGGAAGGCTCCGATGGTCCATCCGACAAGGTTCGACAGCCCGCCAACGCTCAGGCAGGCGCCCTTCGGGCGGCCGGACGACCCCGAGGTATAGATGACATAGGCCAGGTCTTGTTGTGCCGCCGGGCATGGACTTGCCTGAGCAGCACGTCGCCACTGCGCTGATGGACCGTCTATCCGTGCCACCTTGGCTCTCTCGCCGGTCGGAGACATTGCATTGTCCAGCGCCGGCAGGCCCAGTGAAGCCTCGCCCGCCTCGTCGGTCAGGATCAGCGCCGGTTTTGCATCTGCAATCATCCAGTGCAGCCGATCGGCGGGGTAGTCCGGATCGAGCATGAGCCAGCCGCATCCGTTCGCCAATGCCGCAAGCATCGCGGCGACCGTGTTTGCAGAACGGCGGGCACAGATACCGACAAGTCGCCCCTTCCCGATCCCTTCGGCCTGGAACCAGCCAGCCAATTGCGCCACCATCTCGGAAAGTTCTGCATAGGAAACCGAGGTTTCGCCCTCCTGGATGGCGACAGCTGCCGGCGACCTGTCCACCTGGGCCTGAAACCGGTCAAGCACTGCGACTTGCGGCTCGGCAGGTACCCTGCCCGCCCCCAAGTCCACAATCAGGCTGTGTTCCAGTTCTTTGCTGATGAACCGGGCTTCGGTGAGAGCGGTTCGAGGATTGTCAAGGAGCCAATCAAGAACGGTTTCATACTGTCCGGCCCAGCCTTCCACTGTTCGCCGGTCATAGAGGTCGCTACGGTATTCGAACCCCAGACGCAGCCGGTTTTCGGTCCGGAAGACCTCGATGGTCATCTCGTATTTCGCCGTGCCACTGTCCGTCGCGAGCCCCTCGACATCGACCCCCGTCAGCCTCAGGCGGCCCGGCGGCGTGTTCTGGTAGATGAGCATGGTTTGAAACAACGGCGAAAAAGCCTGGCTGCGTGGTGGGTTCACGGCCTCGACGACACGATCGAAGGGAACTTCGGCATTGTCCATGACTTCCAGCTGCTGCTCATAAAGACGCTGGCACAGGCCGGCGAAATTTTCCGTCCAATCAAGGCGGTGACGCAAGACGACCGTGTTGATGAAATGCCCGACCAGGTTTTCCAGCGAGGTGTCTTCCCGACCGGCGACCGGAGACCCGACAGGAATGTCCGTCTCGCCGCTGTTGAACGCCAGCACGCACATGTGCAGGCCCATGAAGACCGCGAAGGGCGTCACTCCGGTCTCACGGCAGAACCGGTCGAGTCTTTCGGCTATCCCTTCGTGCAGGTCCACCTGCAGATGGGCTCCCGGGTTGCCTTCAGCAGCAAGGTGCTTGCGGTCCGGCGTGAACCCGACACGAACGGGGCATTCCTTCAGACTGCTTTTCCAGAATTCCAGTTGCGGCAGGAACTCCTGCGCTTCCTCGCGCCGTTTCT
Source organism: Roseibium sp. (assembly GCF_965233565.1). GTDB lineage: Bacteria > Pseudomonadota > Alphaproteobacteria > Rhizobiales > Stappiaceae > Roseibium. Next base: position 1,783,858 of record NZ_OZ247494.1, read on the forward strand.
GCAGCCGGGAAAAGTCACAATAGCTCCGCTCGAGCGGCGGCAGAGTGGATGGTCGTCCTTCTACGTCCGCCGAATACAGCTCGGCCAGTTCATTGAGGATCAGACCGATGGACCAGCCATCGGCCGCAATGTGATGAACAGTGAGAAGGAGCACGTGCTCGCGTGGCGCCAGTTCCAGCAGCCTTGCCCTGAAAGGAAGATCCGACGCAAGATCGAAGCCCTTGGCTGCTTCTTCCTGCAAGAGTTCCTCGAGTTTTTCAGGGCCGGCCTCAAGGCGGTCCAGCAGACCGGACCGGCTGGCCATGACATGTTGTTCCAACCCGTTTTCGCCAGACCGGAACAGAGTTCGCAAAGCTGTCTGCCGGCTGCAGAGCGCGTCGACGGCGCGAGCAAGCGCGGCAATGTCCAGATGCCCCGTCAGGCGGAGCGCCAACGGGTTGTTGTAGCTGGCATCGCCCGGCGAGAGCTGGTCCAGAAACCAGAGTTGCGTCTGACCGAAAGATGCCGGGGCAGTCTGTTCGGGGCGGGACAGGAGGAGCGTGATGAGCTCGGCCTTGTGACGGGACAGCTTGTCTTTCAGCGCTCCGGAGAGAACTCCCTTCGGAGCCTTTACCTTCAGGTCTTTGCCATCTGTGCTGAGCTGGACCTTCAGCTCTTCCAGTCGGGTGAGGAGTTCAAGGGCGGTCACAGGTCGAACTCCTCGTATTCTTCCACCGAGGTCAAGGACGGGTCGACGGCATCGTCTTCAAGGTCCTCGCGAAGTCCGCCCAGGAGCGAGTACATGGGCCTGTGTGCGCTCCCCAGCCCAAACAGGCGGACGACGAGTTCCGGTTCCGCATTTCCGATCCCGCACAGGCCGAGACGGTTCTTCGCAGCTGCATGGGCAAGTTCCTGTGCCATCTCGCCGGTCTCGATCAGGCAGAATGCCTCGCTTTGCTCCCCATAAAGAGGTTCTATCGCAGCCAGATCGGCCACCAGGAATATCGAGAATGCGGCTCCCTCGAATGTCGGCCGGTTGACGAAAAAGTCGTAGGCATCGGCTGTCAGCCGCTCCTGCCCGCTCAAAGTTACCAGGGCGCCGGCTTTGGGATCGAAATAGTAGGCTCCCTCAGCGCAGCCTTCGACCAACCCGTCCTTGACATAGAGATAGGTCTGAACCGGGTAGAGACCGCCCGCCGAGGCATATCGGTAACGAGGAGCAGCATCGTCGCCGTTTCGCGCGAGCGCACCAAGAAGCCCGGCAAGTGCCGCAAGCGGCACCGGTTCCCGCCGATACTCCCGCACGGACCGAAGTCTGCGGTAATCAGCCGTATCCGGTGCAATCGGAAGCGCAACCCTGCGGGCAGACGACGGCAATTTGCGCAAGCCCCGCTCTTCTTCCTTGAACGAGGACCTTGCGGCATGATCCTCGATAGGCCCCCCGCGGGATACCGCCTCACCAGCCGCCGCCTCGGGCATCGGACGGGCTTCCCGCCAGATTTCAAGAAGCGTCAAGAGCGTCGGCGCGCGCATGAAGCGGGCAAGAGGCGGGCGAACCCCGAGTTCGGAAGCAATTGCATTCGACATGCGGACGATGTCGATGGAGGTTGCCCCGAAAGCCAGAAGGTTGTCCGACGGTTTTACCGACCGGCCTCCCATAATCCCGGAGACGATCTCGCCGATACGCTCCTCCTCGGCCGAACCGTACTCACAGCTCAACGCAGGTGCTGGAGTGGTTTCGCGAATTTCAGGCAAACGGGCACGATCGACCTTCCCGTTTGATGACAGAGGCATATTCTCCAGCTGGATGATCGAGGATGGTACCTCGTAGCTCGGCAGGATGGTCTCAAGAAAGGTCTTGAATGCAATTTCATCGAAGCTGCCCGCATTCATGACCACATAACCTGCCAGCGTCTTTGCCGACATGTTATCTCCCCAGACCCGTGCCGCCGCAGCCCGCACACCAGGGTAGCGCTCCAGAGCTTTTTCGATTTCCCCCAGTTCGATCCTGTAGCCCTGAACCTTGACCTGCGTATCCGCCCGGCCAAGGAATTCTATGATCCCGTCTGGCCGATACCGGCCCAGATCCCCGGTACGGTAAAGTCTCTGGCCCGTGACCGGATGCAGGATGAAACTGCGCGCCGTGCGCTCGCGGTCCTTCCAGTAACCCAGCGCAAGACCGCGCCCACTGATGTAGATTTCACCTGTTGCCCAGGCCGGGCGTTCGCGCAGAGCGCTATCGAGGACATGCATCCCCTGCCCGCGAAGGGCCGTGCCATAGGGAATGCTGCTCCAGCTTGGGTCCAACTCGTCCACCGGGTGCGATATGGACCAGATCGAGGCTTCGGTGGCACCGCCGAGGCTCAACACCTTTGCGGAAGGGCAAAGGGTGCGGAACCGGTCCGGCAGGGTCAGCGGGATCCAGTCACCGGACAGCATGGCAAGGCGCAGGCTCTCCGGAATCGAGCGGCGTTCAGCCTCTGCGGTCTCCACAAACATGGAAAGAAGTGCCGGTACCGAGTTCCAGACCGTCACGCCGAAGCGGTCAGCCAGTTTCAGCCAATGGACCGGATCTCGTGCCAGATCGGCCTCCGGATAGACCACCGCTGCGCCTGCCGTGAGCGTCCCGAAAATGTCATAGACGGACAGGTCGAAACTCAGGGCGGACAAGGCGAAGACGCGGTCCGACGAAATCAGACCAATGCGGTCGTTGATGTCCAGGATCGTATTCACGGCTCCGCCGTGATCGATGACGACACCCTTCGGAACGCCGGTGGATCCGGACGTGAAGATGACATAGGCAACGTCGGTCTCCACACGCTCCACACGCTGAAAAGCAAAGGCACTTTCCTCCGGATCGGGCTGCACCTCGATAATCCGCATCCCGCCCGGCAGACCGATCTGAACCTTGGGCTGCACAAGGGCGATTTTCGCTCCGGTCTGATCGACGATGGACCTGATCCGTTCTGAAGGCAGCGACGGATCCATCGGCAGATAGGCGCCACCTGCGAAAAGGATTGCAAGCGCGGCAACAGCCTGTTCCCAACCAGGAGACATCGCGATGGCGACCAACTCGCCTGGTTCCAGGCCCTCTTGCTGCAAACGTCCCGCCAATGACCTGGCTTCCGCGGCCACCTGTGCGTAGGACATCGACCGATGTCCGGAGAGGATTGCCGGAAGATCCGGCGTCAGAGCCGCCTGCCGGTCGAACCTGTCGTGCAACAGGCCGAGCTCCTCCCGTTGCCAGGAGGCAGGTTCCGAAGGAAGCGGCTTGCGATCGGCGAGGACCTCGTTCCATCCCCCGTCTGCGGAAAGCCGGTCCAGAAGCTCCAGGTATTCCGCGAACATTGCCTCCATCAGCCCGTCCGGGAAAAGGTCGTCGATGCTGTCCCAGTTGAAGGCGAGGCAGCCGTCGATCTCGACGATCGTGTGATCGATCCAGACTTGCGGCGTCTGCGTGATCGTGTGCACCCGTTCGGCCTTCAGCTCCCTGGAAAACCCGAGTTCCACCGGATCGACATCGCCAGCGACAAGCGTCGAATTGAAAACCACCGGAAACGGCGCCTGCTGGCTTTGCCGGGCCTTTGCGAGTTCCCGTGTAATGCGGATCCCGCTCACCTTGGCATGGTCCATGTCCCGCCACAGGCGGGTTTGCACCTGCCGCGCGAATTCGGCGAAGGGAAGGTCATCTTCAACCTCGACCTCACACAGCACGACCGACGTGAAGTCGCCGATGACACGATTGATGTGAGGGTGGAGCGGCTGCCGGTTGAATAGCGGAAGCGACAAGGTGAACCGGGATGTCTTTGCATAACGGGCAAGAACTTCCGAGAAGACGGCCAGCAACATCCCTGAAGGCGAAAGCCCCCGCGAAGCCGCCTGTTTCTTCAAAGCCGACCATTCTTCTGCATCCACGACATGCTCACGCCGGGTGAACCTGGGTTTCGTAATGCTGTCGGGTTGCCTCAGAAGGGCAAGATCGGGCCCGGAGGCCAATGTGTCCAGCCGTTCGAGCCAATAGTCGAGGGAAGTCTTGTATTGGGGGGCGTCGCGCATAGCCCGTTCGGCGAGCACATAGTCCCGGAAGGTTACGTCGATCGGCGGGAGCCGGGCTTCAGGATCCCGATAGAGTGTGACCAGTTCATGCATGAAAATGTCACCGCTCGCCGCGTCGACGATCAGAGAATCCATGCTGAGATGAAGATGGAAAACGGTCTCGTCGACACGGGTCAGAACGAACTCGTAGAGGGGCCAACGGGTCGCATCATGCAGCTGGTGGGACATGCGTTCGCGCGTCTCTGCCAGTCTGGTCTCCCGATCTTCGCTCGAAAGGCCTGATACATCCACGATCTTAACGGTATAGTGCGGCACATCCTGGAGGATCTTCTGTGTCCCATCCTCGAGGAACACGACGCGAAGCATGTCATGACGGGCAATCAGGCGATTGAGCGCCGTCTCGAACCGCTCCGGATCAAGCCCGGTCAAACGTCTTTCGTCATAGGCATGGGCACTGACCCCGCCGAGGCCAATTCCCTCTGATCGACCGACCCAATAGGCTTCCTGAATGTCCGTGAGAGGGAACGGGCAATAGCGATTGTCAGGGTCTGCAACGATCGAAACGACATCCTCGGCACCCGGCGACGTTGCCCGTCGGGCATCGACGACTGCAGCCAAATCGGCCAGCGAGGGATGCTGAAAGATGTCGCTCAGCCCGATTTGGACCGCAAATACTGAACGAATATGGTGGATCAGCTTCGCCGCCAGGAGCGAGTGCCCCCCGAGGGAGAAGAACGTTTCTCGGCGTCCGGCACCGTTGACCTTGAGAATTTCTTCCCAGATCGCCGCAAGACGCTGCTCCGTTTCACCGACAGGTGGCTCGTGATCATTCGGCCGGCTTTCGACAACATCTTTTGCCAATGCCCGACGGTCGATCTTGCCGTTTGCCGTGATCGGAAAACTTGCCAGTTGCTGCCAGCGCAAGGGCATCATGTGCTCCGGCAATCGTTTGGCCAGAGCAAGCTTCAGATCTTCGAATTCGACTTGTCCGCGGACAAAAGCAACGAGTTCAAGATCGCCGCGAGGTGTCGGCTGCGCGATTACAGCAGCCTCCTCGACACCGGGAAGATCCAGTATAGAAGCTTCGACCTCACCGAGTTCCACCCGGAACCCGCGGATCTTTATCTGGTCATCCTGACGACCGACATATTCAATCGCCCCTTCTCGATTGAACCTGCCCAGATCTCCGGTGCGGTACATCTTGCGCCCCGGATCGTTCCCCCAGGGATCGTCGACGAACCGCTCCAGTGTCAGTGCCGGGTTGTTCCAATAACCGGCCGCCACGCATTCACCCGCAACGACGATTTCACCGATCGCCCCCTGCGGCAGCAACTCCAAATCTGGGCCAAGGATGTAGACCCGGGTGTTGGGCAGCGGACGACCGATTGGCGGGCGCGCCGGCCAATCGGCCATGTCGGCGATGTCGAGCACCTGCTCGGTCACCACGTGCGTCTCAGTGGGACCGTACTGGTTGCACAGCACCCGGCCGCCGCACCGCCGGGCAAAGGACGTGACCGCCTCTGTCGCAACAAGGGCCTCGCCGGCGGTGATGATCTCGCAAGCGCCTCCCAGAGGCTGTTCGAAGCCCGCGAGTTGCTGGAGTACGGCAAAAGGCAGAAACGCCCTGTCTATGCCGGCTTCCGAGAGAAACTTGCCGAGCTGCTCCATATCGCGGCGCATGTCCTCCTCGACAAGAACGAGGCAACCTCCTCCCGAAAGCGTGGTGTAGATTTCCTGGAAGGCAACATCGAAGTTAAGCGATGCAAATTGCAGCACACGAGCAGGATTCGGCCTTTTCTGCCGGTCTGTGTCAGTCTGCCAGCTGACGAGGTTGCACAGCATCCGATGGGTTTGGGAAACCCCTTTCGGCCAACCGGTGCTGCCAGACGTATAAAGGATGTAACACACGTCATCCGGACCACTCTCATGGGCGGGGACAGAAGACGGCTTCCGGCTTTTCTCAAGGGTTTCCGGGTGGATGACCGCCTGTCCGGCGTTCGGCATCCCGGGCGTGTCGCCTTCACGGGCAATCCATACCCTCGGCTCGGCGTCCTTCAGGATGAAGGCACGGCGATCGGCCGGATAGGCCGGATCCACCGGCACGCAGACCGCACCAACACGGGCCGTTGCCAGCACGCCTGCGACCATGTCAAAGGAACGGTCAAGGCTGATCGCAACCCGGTCTCCAGGTTCAACACCGGACTGCTGCATCGCCCAGGCGATGCGCTCCGCGTTTTCCAGAAGGCCGGCATAGTCCAGTCGATCGCCGCTGAACTCGAGAGCCGGCGCATTCGGCGTCTTTCTGGCCTGGTTCTCGAAGCGATGCCAGAGCGGTACCCCGGAGTAGTCCACGCGAGCGCCACTTGAGAGGCTTGTCAGAATCCTGCTTCGATCCACGTCGCCCAGAAAATCGATTTCCGCCAATGCGATACCGGGTGTCCGGCGGACCTGCTCCAGCAGTCGTTCCAACACCTTAAGAAGCCGGAATGCCGTATCGTCCTCAAACAGCGCAGTGGAGTATTCAAGGCTTCCTCGAATGCCGTCGGCTGTTCCATGCAGTCCGAGCAACATGTCGAATTTGGCTGACCGACGCTCATGCGGCAGCAATTCCACGCTGAGACCCGGCATCGCAGGCGGCTCTTCGACGTCCCCTTCCCAGGCCAGCATCACCTGGAACAACGGGCTGAAGCTTGCCGATCTTTGAGGGTTCAGGACACGAACGATTTCTTCGAACGGAATATGCTGGTTGTCCTGCGCTTCGAGGAACCTTTCCCGCACTTGCGCTACGAGTTCGTCAAAACCGGAGGCCTCCGAAAGGTCGACACGCAGCGCAAGTGTATTGACGAAGAAACCGATCAGGTTCTGCGTTTCGGACTTTTGCCGATTGGCATTGGGAATACCCAGAACGAGGTCACTTTGCCCGGCAAACCTGCCGACGACCAGCGCCAGCCCTGCCAGCAGCACCGTGAAGACGGTGGTATCGCACTGCTTGGCCACTGAGTTCAGGCCGGCGGTCAGCTCTTTGCCGAAGGAAACCGGAAGCGCTCTTCCCTTGTAGTCCCGATTGCCTGAGCGCGGCTGGTCCGGTGGTGGCGTCGAGGTGGGCGGCGCATCACCCAACCTTTCCTTCCAGTATTCCAACTGGCCAGCAAAAGCACCGGACTGGAGACAGCGATTCTGCCACGCGGCATAATCCGCATAGGTGGCGGACGGTTCCCGAACGTCCAGAACCTCCCCTGCCCGGACTTGAGCATAATAGCTCGCCAGTTCCCGCCACAGCTCGCCGATGGACCATCCATCAGCCGCGATATGATGGATCGTGAGCAGCAATTCGTGGCAGCTCATGGAGCGCTTCAGCAAAGTCGCCCTGATCGGAAGGTCGCGTTCCAGATCAATTGGTCTCGCGAGTTCAAGCTCCCGTAGCCTTTCAATCTCGTCTGTATCGGCACCGGTCATGTCCTGGACCGAAAGGGAGAGTGTCGTATCCGGTGGCAGAATTTTCTGAACCGGTTCCCCTTCATCTTCGGCGATCAGCGTCCGCAGCGGTTCATGGCGTTTCAGGACTGCATTCAATGCCGTCTGCAGCGCCGCTGCGTCCAGCTCTCCGGTAAGGTGCAGGAACAACGGCATGTTATAGGCCGCGTTCGCGTTACCTTCCCTGGTCGCAAGCCAGAGCTGGCGTTGCGAGGGAGACAACTCGAGTGGCTGCGACCGATCGGCCGGCTCCATGTCCGGCAGAGTATCCGGGTTGCTCTCCTCCAGAGCACTGGCGAATTCGCTCAGGCAAGGCTTGCGGAAAAGCTCGACTGCCCGAATGTCCCGCTTGAGGATTTCGGTAAGCCGAAGAGCAACCCGCACCGCAGGCATTGAATGACCGCCAATGTCAAAGAACCTGTCGTTACGCCCGATGCGGGCGATCCCAAGGATCTCTGCCCAGACGGATGCGGCCAGCTTTTCCATATCGGACCGCGGGGCCTCGAACGCTGGGTCTTCCGCGTCGCTCGAAGAAGGCAAATCCAGGGCTTCCCGGTCAATCTTGCCGTTTGCAGTCAAGGGAAAACGCGACAGGGACAGGATCCGGGACGGCACAAGATAGGCCGGGAGGTCCGAGAGCAGTGCTGTCTTCAGCTTTTCCGGTGAAACGGCATCATCGGTGAAAGCAACCAGACACCCGGAACGTTCGACAACGACGGCGGTACCGGCACCGGCGCGCAGCAAAGCAGCCTCAACTTCGCCGGGTTCGATACGGTGTCCGGACACTTTCACCTGATTGTCGGCCCGCCCAAGAAATTCCACGTCGCCGTCTTCCGTGAGACGCACGCGATCACCGGTTCGGTACATCCGTCCGAGGCCACACAGATCCAGTTCCACGAACCGTTCAGCCGTCAATTCCGGCCGGTTCAGATACCCTCTCGCGACACCCGCACCGCCGACATAGAGCTCCCCCACCTCGCCTTTGGCGACCGGATCGCCCCGCTCATCCAGAATGGCCGCGCACATTCCTGGCAACGGTCGGCCGAGCGACAGGCGGTCTATTGCCTCCGGACTGGTCGGAAGAACAGACACAAGACTGTCAATCGTTGCTTCCGTCAGGCCATAGGCATGCAGCAACCTCGCGTCAGAAACGCACAAGCTCCGCAAACGGGTGGCGGACTGGGCACTCCACCGGTCCGAACCACACACAACGGTTTCGAAATGGCCGAAACATTCTTCGTCCCCCCACCGGGACTGCATCAGCATGTCGAGGGTCGCAGGCACGAAGTCGGCGAAATTCGTCCGTTCTTTCCTGATAAGCGCCGCCAATTCTTGCGGATCGAGCAGGCTTTCCCTTCCAGCTAGAACCAGTTTACCGCCAAAGCAGAGGCTTCGAATGACATCGGCGGTGAAAACGTCGAACGCAGCGGACGCCATCTGCAGAACCGTTGTTTGCGGCCCGAGATTGAGACCCTGATGCCAGGCATCGACGACAGCGGAAAGGTTACGGTGTTCAACGACAACGCCTTTAGGCGTGCCGGTGCTGCCCGACGTGTAGATGACAAGGGCTGCGGCGCTTTCAGAGACGCCCTCGCCGGCTTGCGCCAATCTTTCTTTCGGCAGGCCCCGGCTTTGTTCTAGAAGATCCGACACGGACGCAACCGTTTCGCCCGCAAAGAACTCCGTTCTCTCGTCCAGGCACACGATGACCTGCGGCGCGGCGTCCTTGCAGATCGCCTCGAGACGGGCCTGTCCGCCTTCAGGGTCCACCGGCAGATAGGCTCCACCTGCTTTGAGCGTTGCCAAGATGTACGTAACGAGCTCGAGACTCCGGGGGATCGCGAGCATCACGATCCGGTCCGTACCGACCCCGCGCCGAACAAGCACGCGTGCGAGCTGGTTGGAAGCCTCATCCAGTTCCCGATAGGTCATGCATCTGTCGCCATCGACAAGCGCGACAGAAGTCGGAGTTTGGCTGGACCGCTCCTCGAAGTGATGGTGAATTGCCTTGCCTTCGGGCGACGCAAGAGGGGCTCCCATGAGGATTGCTGACGAAAGATCCTTTGCGGTGGAATGTTGCCCTGCCTTCGACACGATGTCCGAAACCGGGATGTCGGAGCCGGTCTCGACCTGGCGAGCAAGATTGAGGCAAATATCGACGAGAATTGCGGCGATCTGGGAGGACTGTTTCCCGCCGCTCGCGGTCACAGCGATCCGCACATAACCGCCGGCATCGTCGACATCGACGGAAAGCGGGAAGTTGGATCGTTCCTGGCAGGACAGCTCTTCCACATCTGGCAGAACACGTCCCGATTGATCGCCATCCGCCATCGGATCGCGATGACGATAGTTGAGCAGGGCATTGAACAGCATCTTCGGGGCCTTGATGCCGCTGAGCTGTTGAATGAACGGGATCGAGGTATTTTCGAACCTGATCAGGCCGTTGAGTTCACCCTGCACATGGTTGAGAAATGCGCGCGGAGCCAGGTCAGGGCGGCCATGACTGAATGGCAACGTATTGATGAAAGGGCCGAGAACACGTTCGGCACCTGCTCCAGCGTTCATCCGCCCCGTCATGACCGAGCCGAAGGTAACTTCTTCGCGGCCGCTGCCCTTCATCATCAGCAGCGTCATAGCCGCATGGGCAAATGCGGCCAACGACACACCGGCCGCACTCGCCGCCCTTCTGAGAAGGGCAAGGGACCCGTCCCGGAGAAACACGGTATGGGCATGGGTCATCTTAAGCGCTTCGACCGACACGTCGCATCCGAAGGCAACCGTGGGCTCCGTTAGTTGCCCCAGCCGAGCTCCAAAGTATGCCGCCGCCTCAGGCGTTTCCATTTGTTCGCGCATGGCAAGCAGGTAGGGCCGGAATGGCACCGGTTCAGGCAGCTCAGCGACTTTCCCCCGCATGACCTGCGCGACTTCGAAGTCAAGCTGTTTCAGCGAGGTATTGTCGTCGATGATATGGTGGAAGACATTCAGCACCACATGGGCGCCATCGACATCCCGCGCATGGTAAAGCTTGAACAACGGCGGTTTTGACAGGTCGAAGCGAAAAGTTTCGAGCCCGAGGATCTTCTCGAGTTGAACGACAGGGTCACTCTCGCGGTCCAGAACGGTCTCCAGCTCGACCAGCTCGACCGGAGCATGCCTGGCGACGAACTGGAGGGGGCTAACGAGCTGCTGCCAGACAAAACCGGTGCGCAGGGCGTCATGCCGGTCGATGACCGTCTGGAGGGCTTCGACATATCGATCCACCTCCACTCTCGAACGGAAGCGGTAGCCCCGCCAGATCGTGTAAGGATCGGTCTCGCTCGTCATGAGATGGTGAAACAATGCCCCTTCCTGGAAAGGACCGAGCGGATAGGCATCCTGGAGATTGTCCCGGCCGCCGGGAACGGCTTTCTCGACTGCTGCCCTTTCGGCATCTGACATGACGAAGCCGACGCAGTCGGCCTCCGCCTTGTTCTCCGTGCTGCAATGGAGCGCGAGATCCGACAGGACCGGATTGGCGAGGAAGTCCGCAGCAGAAACCGAAATGCCTTGCTGACGAAGCAATCCGATTGCACGAATTACAAGAAGGGAATGACCGCCAAGGGAAAAGAAGTTGGCGCTCCGGCCGACTTGCGAGACACGGAGAAGCTGGGACCAGACTGCGGCAATCCGCCTTTCGGTCTCATCCTTCGGGGCGACATAGATCTCAAGATCGAGATCTGTTTCATCCGGATCAGGGAGCGCGCGGCGGTCGATCTTGCCGTTCGCCGTCAATGGCAGAGTGTCCAGCGTCAGTATGGCTGACGGTATCATGTAGTCAGGGAGATGGCGTTTCAGACCGTTCCGCAGCTCATCCAGATCCGGCGCACCGGCCACATAGCCAACCAGCCGTTCCTCTCGCTTCATCACGAAAGCCTGCGCGGCTCCGCATGCAACCAGCGCGGCTTCGATCTCGCCGGGTTCGATCCGGTAGCCCCGCAGACTGATCTGGTGATCGATCCGTCCCAGGAATTCGACCGAACCGTTGTTACGGAACCGGGCAAGGTCGCCGGACCTGTAGAGCCGTTCCCCTGGAACAATGAGGTTATCGACAAACCGCTCGGCCGTGAGATCCGGATTGCGTAGATACCCCCGAGCCACTCCGGCCCCGCCCACGAGGATCTCGCCCGGCACGCCAGGCGCACAAAGAGCGCCGTTCCGGTCAACAACATAGAGCTTCAGATGATCGAGCTTGCGGCCAACCGGACTGCCTGGCCGGACGTCCTCGATGAGTTCCTTCGACATGTCACATTCGGTTACATGCACGGTTGTCTCGGTGATGCCATACATGTTGGTGATCACCGAACCGGCATTCTCCGGACGTTTCAGCCAGGGACTCAACGACGATACATCGAGGATGTCGCCCCCCAGGATTACCTGACGAACGCAATGACTTTTTTCCGCCTCCGTTTCACCCTGCACCTCGATCAGGGCGCGGAAGGCCGCGGGCGTCTGGTTCAGAACCGTCACGCGTTCGCGGACCAGGAGCGCGAGAAACTCCGCCGTGTTGCGTGCCATGTCGCTGGGCAAGACGATGACCTTGCCGCCGTGGATCAATGCTCCCCAAAGCTCCCAGACGGAAAAATCGAAGGCAAAGGAGTGAAAGCAGGTCCAGACATCCGTGGGGTCAAATGCAAACTTGCTCTCAGTTGCCTGAAACAGGCTGCTGATCTGACGATGCTCGACTTCCACGCCCTTTGGCCTGCCGGTCGATCCGGAGGTGTAGATGACATAGGCGCGGTCCTCCGGACCGATCCCGCTCTCGCTCGGAGACAGGTTGGACGCAGGATTTGCCTGCCAGAAACCTGTCTCGGTGATATCGATCAAGGGAATGGCAAGTCCGTTCGCTGAAAATCTCTCTTCCTCGACCGTCCCGTCTGTGAGGATTGCCACAGGCTCCGCATTCTCAAGGATGAAGCGGATCCGTTCCACCGGATGCGTGGGGTCCAGAGGCAGATAACCTGCTCCCGCCTTGACCGCGGCGAGCATGGCAACCACCATCGAAACGCCACGATCCATATGTATGGCAACGAGCCGTTCTGGCCGGGCTCCGAAACGGCGCAAGTGCCGGGCAAGCCGGTTCGCGGCGGCGTTCAGCTCGCCATAGGTAAGCGCACCGCCGCCAAGATCGGTGACTGCGACGGCGTCGGGCGTCCTTTCAGCGTGTGTTTCGAAACGTGTGTGCAGGCAATACGGCTCAAGCTCTTCGGCGCTGCATGGATTCCAATTCAGGGTGATCTGTTGGCGAAGACGTGCTGAAAGGGTTGGGAGGTTCGCCAGCGCGGTCTCCGGTGCCTCGATGCAACGCGCCAGCAATTCGTCGTAGCATTCCCACATGGTCTCCATGCGCGCACGCTCGAAAAGCGAAGACGCATAGGTCCAGACCACCGTGAGTTCCCGCTCCGAGCCGTCGGGATCGATTTCGGGAACCAGAACGACCTCAAGGTCGAACTTGGAACTCCTGTTGCTGTAAGCCGCTTCGACACTCAAATCGAAATCATGCCGGTGCATCAGGGGTTGGTCGGAATTGTGGTAGCTGAAGCCCACCTGGAAAATCGGGTTGTGGGAGAGCGTGCGCTTCGGATCCAGAGCCCGCACGACCTCTTCGAATGCCGTATCCTGATAGTCCTGGGCATCGGCGATTTCACCCTGGACACGCTGCAGGTGGGCGGCGAAAGACATGTCTTTTTCCGTTCGGCTGCGGATAACGGTGCTGTTGACCCACATGCCGATCATGGCCTCGGAAGCCTTGGCCCGCCGGTTTGCCATGGCCGAGCCGACGAGAACGTCATCCTGACCGCTTTGCTGGTGCAAGAGCACGGTAAAGGCAGCAAGCATGGTTGCGTAACGGCTCGCCCCGCTTTTGCGGGCAAAGGCATCCAGTTGGGCAAGTCGGTCGGCCTTCAATGTGAACCGAAGCTGCTGCCCCTTGAAGTCCTGTCGCGGAGGACGGGGAAAGTCCGTGAGGATCGGAGGATGAAAACTGGAACCGGCCAGCTTCCGTGACCAGAAGCGAACACCCTCTTCGGTGCGCCTGCGGCCCGCTTCGCTCTTCTGCCAGGCGACGTAGTGACGGTATTGTGCAGGCGGCGGGGCGAGTGGTTCGACCTGGTGGCCCGCGAGCCGATCATAGATGTCCAGCATCTCTTTCAGGAAAAGATTTGCACTCCAGCCGTCATGCACCAGGTGATGCTCGATGTGCAGAAGCGCGTGGTCACCCGGTCCCATTTCCGCAAGGACCCACCGAACCAACGGCAGTTGGCTCAGTTTGAACGGTTTGGCGACCTCGCGGTCGACGAGCGCACGTAACGCCTCTTCACCCTGTCCTGTCAGGTCCGCGAAGGTCAGAAAGGCCGGTGCCATCGGGAAAACGATCTGGCATGGCTCTCCGGAAGCATCCATGCGGAACGCCGTGCGGAAGATCTCGTGGCGTGCCACCACCTCGTCCAGAGCCGCCTGCAGGAGTTCCCGGTCCAACCGGCCTTTGATCCTCATGATCGCCTGTGCATTGTAGGCAAGCGAACCGGTTGTCATCTGTTCGAGCAACCAGACCCCGCGCTGCTGGAAGGACAGGGGCGTTGTCCCTGGAGTTTCCAGTTGATCGTCGAACTCGAACTGACCGTCGAAGGGCATGTCTTGCCTGGCATGGGCCGCGCAACCTGCGACGGTCGGATTTTCGTAAAACTGCCGGATCGAGATGTCCTTGCCGAAGACCGCCCTGTGCCGGGACTGGTAGCGCACGCTGGCCAATGAACTGGCGCCCGGCATGTCGAAAAAACGTGTTCCGGCATGTTCCGGCCTCGCGCCCAGTATTTCTTCCCAGATCGAAACGACGGCCTGCTCGATCCCCGCATCAGCGGACACGTCGATGGCACTGACCGGAGCTGCGTCACCGGCGGCGAAGCTGCTCTCAAGTTCCTTTTTCAGCGCTTGCCGGTCCACCTTGCCGTTTGCAGTGAGCGGAAGATCCGGACGCTGGTGAATGACCGGTTGCATGTAGTGGGGGAGCATTTCGGCGAGCGCCTTGACAAGGTGCTCGGGAGATGTCCCACCGCTGTAGAAGGCGTGCAGCCCTGTGGCCACGATCGCGCACGCTTGAACGGCCCCATGGGCCAGCAACACCGCCTCGATCTCGCCGAGATCGATCCGCCGCCCATCGATCTTCACCTGGAAATCAGTTCGGCCGAGGAAAGTCAGCTCGCCCGTCGGTTCGAACCGCACGCGGTCGCCGGTTTTGTAGAACGTCTCGTCAGGGAATTCCTGAAGTTGCACGAACCGGTCGGCCGTGAGCTTTTCGTCGCCGCAATAGCCGAGCGAGACACCCTTACCGCCGAGATAGAGTGTCCCTTCGCCTCCCGGAGGCATCCGCCTGCCTTCGCCATCAAGGATGGCGGCCAATGTATTGGTTCCCGGAAAGCCGATGGGCGGCGTTTCCATCTCCGTTCCCAGGCACAAATGGGTCGTGGCATGGACCGAGCACTCTGTCGGCCCATAGGCATTGAAGACCCTGCGCCCGCTTGCACACCAGTCGCGGACTGTTTCCGGCGCGGCGGCCTCGCCTGCCAAAAAGAGCTCCCGCAAGTGGTGAAGACCGGTTCCCGGCTCAAGACCAGCGAGCACGGCAGGCGGAAGAATGGCATGCGTGATCTTCTGCCCGGCAAGTACATCGATCAGCACGTCACCGATGAGTGGCATGCTTTCATCGGGCATGAACAGGGCCGCCCCATTGGAAAGAGCAAGAACCAGCTCGGCGATGGACGCATCGAAACTCGATGATGCGAACTGCAGAACCGTGTCTCCCGCCACCGGACCGGACACGCCGCGCAATACCTGAACCAGGTTCGCCAATCCGCGGCGGGGAACCATCCCTCCTTTCGGCTTTCCGGTCGAGCCGCTGGTGAAGATGATGTAGGCGAGGCTCTCGCCAGAGACGGAACGGGCTGTAAAAGCTGCCTGATCCTGGGCGTGCTGCGGCAGGTCAGCGAGGTCAACCACGGAACAATCGCAGGCGCCGGCTGTTGCCAGCTTTGCTGCCTTCGCCCGGTTGGACGCATCGCAGAGGACCAGCTGCATGCCGGAATCACTGACCATGCCCTGGAGCCGTGCCATCGGATAGGCTGGCGCAAGCGGTACAAATGCCGCGCCAGCCTTCAGAACCGCCAAAAGGCTCGCAACCAGCTCGAAGCTCTTGTTGAAGAACAGGCCGACGCGCGCGCCGGGTTCCACACCTCCGTCGATCAGTTTCATCGCCAGCAGGTCCGAGTAGCGTTCGAGCTCTGCGTAAGTCAGGCTGTTGTTGACCGATACGAGTGCCGGAGCATCCGGAGCGACATGGACCTTGCGCGAAAAGACCTCGAGAAAGTCCGACGGTGCAGCCGCCCGCGAAGGCCCAAGGATAAATCCGCCACGATAGGTTACGCCGTCGGCGGGCGTGCCCGGCGCGAAAAGGGTAACGTCGACACCGTATTTCAGCACCTCGGTCAGCACACCGTCATCGAGGAGAGGGCCGGAACCGAGGTCAAGCACGATCCTGTCGAACTTCTCACAGGATAATTGCGGGTGCGCGGGCGTCGCGTCCTCTTTCAGGAAGAACGAAAGAGAGAGCTTTTCTTCCGGACCAACACCCAGCGCATGCCGCAACAATGCAAGGTCCGCCTCTTCACACAAAGACAGTTTCGAGGATGACTGGCTGTTGGCAATGATCGCGGCACGCATAGGGGAGTGAGGTCTCTCGCGTTGGTTCTTCCAGCCGGCGGAAAGCCCTTGGGCGCTGTCCGGTCGGATGCTCGGGATCAGAACACTATTGGCAAGATAGCCGCGAAATCTAATGCAGAAATTGAAACGCCGATCCAATATTTGAATAGGCCAAAACCTTGATCAAATTCGCTTTTTTCATAAGCTGCTGCATCCTGCTTCGGTTTTGGGCGCAGCTACCTGCCTCTCAGCGCTGACAGCATCCCTGCAAAGGTGCAGGGCGAGTGACAAAGCGAGTGCAGCCTTCATGAACCTCGTCGGAACGTCGGTCTACAGAACTTACAAGGGCGCGCCGCGACCGGCGCGGCTCCTCCTGACCGGGATCTGTCTTGCGCGTCTGGCCCAGCTCATGATCTGGCCTTTTGTCACTATCCTGCTGACGAGGAACCACGGTGCATCGATCGAGGAAATCGGACTGATGTTCACCGTCTCCGCCCTGTGCGGCATGGCGGTAGCCCCATTCGGCGGAAGCTGGGCAGACAAGATCGGAGCCAGACAGCTCCTTCTGACTTCCGTCGCCGTCAATATCCTCTGCCTGCTGCTGATGATGACGGCGACCGGCAAGGAAATATTCTTTGCCGCCATATTTCTGTCGTCGTTGGTGTCAGGTGCGGCCGAACCGCTCTTCCGCTCGGTCCTGGGTGCCTGCGCAGAGAATACGGCGCAGAGAAGCGGTCTTTATCATCTTCGGTATTTCGGTGTGAACCTCGCAGCGGCGATTGGCCCGCTTTTGGGCGTGATGTTCATCGAAACCGGCAACAACGCGATCTACATCGTCTCGTGCGGTTTGTATGCCGTTCTCGGATACTGCGTCCACGCCGTGGTTCCCGCGCACAGGGTTTCAGAGCAGCCCGAGAGTGCACCTTCTGCCATTCGTTCCTTGCTGATGGCCTCCAGTGACAAGGCCTTTGCGGCGCTGTTTGCCTGCAACTTCCTTCTGGTCCTCGTTTATGCCCTGACGGATGAGCCTCTGACCTTCTACCTGGTGTCGCTCGACGTCGCCGACATCACCTGGCTTATTGCGGCGTTTTCCTTTGCCAACGCTGCGACTGTTCTGGTTGTCCACGGCCTGTTCATGCAAACCATCGCGACCATGCCGGAAAACCGCGCCCTGACAGTGGCCATGACAGCCCTCGCGATTGCGCTGCTGATGATCGCCTTTGCCTCGGCAGAAACCCAAGCGCTCTGGATTGCCGCCATCGTCGTCGCCACGATAGCGGAGATCATAGCGATGCCGCTGTTTCTCACCGTGGTCGACAGGATTGCCCCGGAGCGTAACCGCAATGCCTATTTCGGCGCCTATTCCCTTTCCAATGTGGGAGGGGCTTTCGCTCCGGCCATGATGTCGCTCGCGCTTACGATCGTTAGCGGAGCGATTGTGTTTGTCCTGGCGGCGGCAGCCTGCGTTCCGATCATTCTGTTCGGTGTTGTGGCACTCCAAAAGCTTCCTCGCCGAGAATCGCTGGCCATCGGAAAGGATGCCCAGGCATGACCCCTTACGATTCCCTTCCCAACACCGCCTTCTGGAAGCCTGCGGTCGCGGAAGCCGATCCAACGGCGCTTGAGAGCCTCTGGCAGCCGAAATTCGAGATCTCCGCTCAGGACCTCATTCTCACCGCGGGATCCTGTTTTGCACAGAACATCGGCCGGCAATTGCGAAGTCGCGGTCTGCGCTGGTACGAAAGCGAAACACCACCCGCTGATTTGCCCCGCTCGCAGCACGAACAGAACGGCTACGGCCTGTTTTCGTTCAGGACAGGCAACATCTATACGGCTCCCTTGTTGCTGCAATGGGTGCAATGGGCCTTGGGCACCCGGAAACCGGATAGCGAAGTCTGGCAGGCCGACGACCGGTTTCACGATCCTTTCCGGCCCAGCATTTCCGTTGACGGCTTTCCCAGCGCCGAGGAAGTTCTTGCCACGCGCCAGCGCACACTGGAAGCCATGCTGGCCGCCATTCGAAAAGCCACCTTGTTCATTTTCACGCCCGGCCTGACGGAAGCCTGGGTCAACTGCGCAACCAGCGCGGTCTATCCGGCGTGCCCCGGCACCGTGAAAGGCCGGTTCGACCCGGAACGCCACGAGGCGCGGATCTTCGGCTACGCGGACTGCCGGGATGCCCTGGACAAGACTCTCGAACTGTTGTGGTCGGTCAATCCCGGACTGAAGATCCTCTTGACCGTATCGCCGGTTCCCATCACGGCAACCATTTCCGGAAAGCACGTGCTTGCCGCGAACTTTCAGACAAAGAACACCTTGCGGACGGTGGTCGGCGAAATCGCGGATCAATACGGCAGGGTCGATTATTTCCCATCCTTCGAACTGATCGGCAATCCGTGTTCCGGCGCCCGGTATTTCGCGCAAAATGGCCGGACGATAACCGAACAGGGGATCGACGCGGTTATGCGGCACTTCTTCAAGGCCACAGGGTCCGGTTCCACGACCCAATGTGTTCCGACCGGCGAAATCATCTGTGAGGACGAGCTGCTTGAATACTATGCCCCCCTGCCCTGACTTTCTGTTGCTGGGCGACTCGCACGCAGCCGCCATCGGCCGGGCGGCCAGGCTTGACGGAGTCTCGTTTCACGGTGGCCCGCTCGGATCCGGACGAGAATTCTTCAGCCCGTTCTTCACCGTCGGCGACGGGCGCCTGGCGCTCACCGGCGAGCAGGCCGCCAAGCTCCTGGCAAAGTTTTTGACCGATCTTGGTATCCCGGCGCTAGAGCAACTAAAATGCCCTCTGGTTTCCACGCTTGGCCTCAGCCCGCATTTTATGGCGACACGGGAGATCTGGTCCTGCTACGCCGCACCCGATACTGACCCCGACACGGAAACGCTGCACAGTCCGATCTTCGCCGAGGTGGTTGAAGAGATGTTGGCCGTTCCGCTCACCTTTTATCGGCATCTGGTCGGCAACGGCGTCGACGTCATCGGCGTGGCAGCTCCGCAACGGGTGCCGGACCTTTCCATTCCATCCGTCTTCACGGCGGTTCAGGACCAGATGCTCGATCGCTACCGCGCAATCGGCATGAGATTGATCGACCTGCGTCAAGACACCGGCGGGTCGGACGGCTGGCTCAGGACGGAGTTCTGCAAGGACAACGACCCACTACACGCAAACGAGGCCTTCGGCAGACTGGTTCTCCAAGAAATACGCGGGGTCCTTGTTACTGAGAATTGACGGCGAAAGCCCGAAGGCGCGTCGACCCGCGCATCTTCAGGGTCTGGCCCATGGGCCTTTCGCCTCTGAAGCGGTTCTCAGGATGCGAGCTGCACCTTGATACATCTCATTACGGTGGGCAAAGCAAACCCCTCGGATCAATCCGAGGGGTTTTGTTTTTGCTGATACCGTCCGGAGGAACCTTTTACATCAACCGGTGGCCGTTGCCCTTTGCGGCGACAGGATAGGTGATCCGAGCAAGGTTACCCGCTCGCCGTATCGGTTGCAGGGGAAATAATCCCAGATTGCTCTGTGCTGAGTACAGCGGTTGTCCCAGAATACCATTGTTCCGGGTTGCCAGGAGATACGACAGCTCAACGCGTGTTCCTGATCGACCAGCGCAAACAACATGTTCAGCACCGCCTGACTTTCTTCCGGTGCCAATTGGGGAATATGCGTGGTAAATCCCGGGTTCACGAACAACATCTTGCGCCCGGTTTCCGAGTGCAGAGCCACGACCGGGTGTTCGGTTTTCGGCAAGTTGGGTGGCGCGTCATAGCCCCGCCAGGGAACCGCACCGTCGTGTATTGCCGTCAAGCCGTCAAGAAACACCTTCATGGCCGGCGAAAGCATCTCGTAAGCCATGTGCATGTTTGCGAACATTGTGTCGCCACCGCATCCGATCTCCGGAATTTCCTTGAGATAAAGGATCTGGGCAAAAGCCGGTTCAGCCGCTGCGGTTCCATCGGTGTGCCAGGATTCTCCGGCAACGAATTTTGATTGTTGGGAAGCCTGGATAAGGACAATTTCCGGATCATCCCCATCGATGTCTTCGACCGGTAGGCTGCGCAAGGTTCCAAACCTGCGACCGAAAGCCTTTTCCTGCTCACGGGTCAGATCCTGGTCGCGAAACACCAGGACATGATATTCGAGCAACGCTTCGCGGATCTCGGCAATCGCCTCATCATCAAGCTCACGTGAAAGGTCGATCCCCGTGATTTCCGCCCCGATAACAGGTGTGATCTGGCGCGTGGAGAAATGCCGATGGACCGGGCGCTTGCGCGTGACAGTCTTCTTGATGGCGTCGAGGCCCCACTTGTTCATCTGATAGTCCCTGAGTTCTGCGCCAGTTGGTCCGGGCGGGTTGAAAACGCTTCGAGAAGGCCGCCGAGAAGTCGTGAACTCAGCTGCGGCCGATCCTCGACCGCAACCGAGAACAGCAATGCCCGAAGCCTCATCGGCAACCCCGATCCGCAGATCCGGCCCAAGTCGCAGGAAGCATAGGCAGGCGCTGCCAGCCGCGTATGCGCGGCAGCATGCGCGCGGCAGCCGAAATCGCGGATCGCAGTCGTATTCGTGTCGCCGTAATATTGCGCATAAGCTTCCGCCGATCCGAAGGCATCCTCAATCATCTTGCGGTTCGTTCCGGCGAACTCGAGTGCCGAAGCATAGGCTTTGGCATACCCCTGGTCATAGGGAAAGGCGGCGACGAACAGGGCATGGTAGACAGGCCCCAGGACGTCCCGCCATTGGGCAATTGTTATCGGAAAGCCTTCAGCTGCTGTTTTGTGCAGCTTCAAAAGGGCTGGCCAAGGGGGTGCGTTTTCAACGTCCCTGGTTCTGGCACCGGTAGCGGCAGGAAGGACCGCATCCGCCATCCATTTGTGGAAGCGCGCTGCATCTGAAGCACAATCATCGCGATAAGCGACGATACGGCTTCCAGAGGCGTCCAGCACGCTTATGGTTGCCCTCAACCTGCAGGGCAACCGCACCGAGACGCTGTCAGACGCCTGCGCACTCATTTGCGTATCATTCCGAGCTGACTGGGTCTGCCGACCAAGACCGTCACCTTTCCGATCAAATCACTGGGAACTATGTGCGGGCGGACTGGCAATGACCAACTCAAGTTTTGAATACCCCATGCAAAAATTGGAACACAGGAGAGGCCATCGCAGAGTGCAAGGGAGATCGTCGCAGATTATGGGATGGCCGCCCTACCGAGGAAATCCCGCAGTCGAGAGCTTGGCCGCCAGTGCCCGAGAGAACAATAGGAGCCTGTAGAGTAATGCCGGCAGATGGCGGATCGACGGCAGTGGGTCCCGCTACCGACATTCTCCCAGAGGCTTTCACACCGTTTGAATCGCGCCGTTCGTCGAACAGTGCTGACGGGTCCCGATTAGCTTCAATCTCGATCACACCAGACACTGCCGGGCAACACTGGTCAGTGACCCATCCGGCGGACCTCATGACTGCCCATCCTCAATCCAGGACTGTCCGACAGCTTGTGGGCTCAGCGCAATTCAAGGCTCCGTCAAAACCGTCCGCTGACGGGGGGCATATCCCTCCTCTTTCGGTCTGTGTTTGAGTATCTTACTTTATCGCCCGCGCGCTGCCGGACACCCGAACCGGCGCGCCTGGAGTGTCGTTCAACTCGACCTCAATCAATGAGGGATGGCCCATATCTTCGCCCTGACGGATCGTGAATTTTCCGCCGTGGGGCCAGTTCCTGTCTCTCAGATAGCCCGCAAAGGCTGCGGCAGCTGCCCCTGTGGCGGGATCTTCCGTAACCCCACCTGATGCGAAGGCGTTCCTGACGGCAAACATCTGATCGGCTTCGATAAAAACGAGCATGACTGTCACGAGGCCATGTTTGCGCATCACGTCGCGCCCCTGGTCAAGGTCATAGCTCATGCCCGCCAATTGAGCGCGGTGTTGCAGCGGCAGGACGATGTGATCTGCCCCGCCATGAATGCGGGCTGCCGGAAGTCGGGGATCAAGATCATCCAGGCTCAGTCCAAAGAGTGCCAGCACATCGGAGAGCTCATCTTCGCTGATTGCCCGGCTCTTCGTCGGCGGTGAGGTCAGCGTCGCGATCATGCCCGTCTCGGACGGCTGCGCTTCAACGGTGATCGACGCGTCGTTCAATGTCAGGGCAAACGTCCCCGGACCGGCATGCTGCCCCAGTACCGCGCCGAGCGCGATCGTCGCGTGACCACAGAACGGAACCTCGGATTCAGGTGAAAAATAGCGCACCCGCCAGTTCATTCCGGTGTCGTCTTGCGGAACGGCAAAGGCCGTTTCCGAATAGCCGACCTCGGCGGCGACACGGGCCATGTCCGTCACCTGTGCGGGCTCGCTCAACAAGACTACGCCTGCCGGATTGCCCCCTTCACCACCTTGACTGAACGCTGCAACTCTTTGGATTTCCATGATGCTCTCCTGTTTGTTGGGGCGCATTTTAGTCATCCGGGGTGCAACTGTCCGGGCAGTCGCAAAGGGAAACTGGAAAAAGGCCTTTCAAATCGCGCGCCAATTCCCGATTATGCCTTCATGTCAAAATCACTGGACCAAACAGATTGTGAGATCATAGAAATTCTCGATTCGGATGGCCGTTCGAGCCTTGCGGAAATCGGCAAGGTGGTTGGCTTGTCTGGTCCCGCCGTAGGAGAGCGCCTCCGCCGACTGCAAGAGACAGGATTTGTAGACGGTTTCGGTGCCCGGATCGATTTGCGCTCGCTGGGCTATACCGTGCAAGCACTGGTCCGGATCAAGCCTCGCAGCGGGCAGCTGCATGTGGTCGAGCGGATGATTGAAGACCAGCCTCGCTTCACGTCCTGCGACAGGGTGACAGGTGAAGATTGTTACGTTGCGCGTCTCGTCCTGGTGGAGGTGGCCGAACTGGATGACATTTTGTTGCCATTCCACGACCGGGCAGAAACGCATACTTCAATCGTGAAATCTTCCATCTTCGAACAAAGGCTGCCTCCGCTGCTCCCCCGTGGCTGAGGCGACGAGCCAGGAGAAGTCAGTCGGCTCACTGGATCTTGAGTTCAAACGGAACGAAATTCGAACAGGCGGCGAGAATGAGTCGCTCCAGCTGGTCTCATGAAACCCTGGTTCGTCCCCACCCGCTGTGATGACGCCTAAAACATGAAGGTCAGACAGGGACTATTGCAGATCAAAGCCACAAACAGACCTCGGTAAGCCACACGCGAAGCGCTGACACGGGAAGAGTTTTTTCATCGCCGTCCCGGCACACAAAGAGCAGCGATCTGTCTTGCTCAACGCCAATTTTGCTTAATCGGACCAGCCGCCCTGCCTCGATATCATCTGCCACGAGTATGTTGCGAACCAGAGCTGCTCCCTGCCCATCGATGGCTGCTGCAATCAGCACTGCCGAGTCGGGGAAAGGAGAACTCCTTGATTGAACATCCGGCTCATGCAGTCCGGCTGCTCTCGCCCATGTATCCCAGTGCGGATGGAATTGGTCATGTAGCAGAGGGAGTTTTGCGACGGAGGCAGGCGCGATAGCTCCTTCCGGTACAAGGGAAGGCGCCGCGACCAGGACCAGACGTTCGCGCATTAGGTGCTCGCAATAAAGGTCCCGCCCTTGATTGCTGCCGAAACGCAAGGCGACATCAACATCACTGTCGGCGAAGTCGACGACCTGATCATCAGTATCCAGATACACCGAAATGCCCGGATACCTTGCGCGGAAGTCCCGGAGCTTCGGTACCAGCCATTTGATCGCCAACGAGGACGACAGCGATATTTTGATCGAACGTTGCTTGCGGGCTCGCCTGGTTTTCTCGATCCCCTGCTCCAATATCCCGAACGCTTGCCGCGTTGCCAGGTGCAGGCGCGTACCCGCTTCCGTGAGCTCAACACCGCTAGGCAGCCGTCGCAGCAAAACGACATCCAGGTATTGTTCCAATTGCTTGATCTGCCGGCTGACAGCGCCGTGCGTTACCCCGAGATCCTCGGCGGCTTTGCTGAGGTTCGACCGTTCTGCTGCTGCGTTGAACGCCTGCAGCGCCCGAAGGTGTCTAACATGTGCCATGGCTGTGAGTTTATTTCACATCATACGGCTGTAAACTCGTTACAAGACAATAATTTTCTGCCTTATCTTCGCTTCAGGATAAGAAAGTTCTTCACAGCGAGGCAATCGAATGTCTGATCTAAAAGTCGCCCTCATGACTGGAACCGGACAGGGCATCGGCAAAGGCTGCGCGATCGAGATGGCAAAGGCGGGCTACAAGGTATCCCTGATGTCGCCTTCCACACGCTCCAAGGATTTGGCCGAGGAATTGGGTGGCATTGGATGCCAGGGCTCGGTTCTGGATACCTCAGACCTGCAGAAAATGGTCGACGCGACGTTGGAAGCGTATGGCCGTATTGATGCTGTTGTCAGCAATATGGGCCATGGTGGCGGCGTACCGGAAACCATCAAGACGGTCGGCTTTGATCCTGACTACGACGGGCCGTTGCTGGAATTGCCTGACACGCTTTGGCACGAAAGTCTCGACATGTATGTGCTCAACGTCGTCAAGTTGGCGCGGATCGTGACTCCGATCATGATCAAGCAAGGCGGCGGGTCCTTTGTGAACATCTCGTCCATGAATACGGTCGAGCCGCGCGCCCCTTATCCCATGAGCATGTTGCGTGGCGCTTTGCACAGCTTCTCAAAGCTGTTTGGAGACCGCTACGCGCGCCACAACATCAACATGAACAATCTGATGCCTGGTTTTTGCGAGAACGTGAATCTCTCCGAATTCGCGCAGCGGTCCATTCCGGCTCAACGGCCCGCCTCATTCGCCGAGATCGGCAAGGCCTGCGTTTTCCTTGCCTCCGAAGCGGCGCGATACATCAATGGCCAGAACATCCTTTCGGATGGAGGCATGAACCGCGCCGTGCGTTAACTGCGGAAGACAGAGCCTGCCATTCGGCAATATTGAACGCATAAGACTTGTACAAATCCGCACACGCGAGCCTTCGGCGGAGTGCGACTGGGAGCTCGAGCATGACCTCATGATGGTCTGGAGAAACGGCACCACGCTCTGCAAGGTCGGTGGCTATGATGGCCATCTTATCAACGCCGATACCTACGGCGACGAGCACCATTCAGGCGTTGTCTGCCTGGCAACCAACCCCGGATTTATACCAAGCGCTTAGAGTGCGTGCCGCTGAAAGACAGTGCGTTCAAGGTCAAGGACGTTGACGAAGAGCGTGCTGGCCGCACGATCGAGGCAACTTCCGCTGGCATTGGGCCAAACCGGCGCGGCCCTCCGGGATTGTGTCTGGCGGACACCTGCTTTTTCGGGCCGTTTGCCCATAGCCCCGCTATGGACTTCACGCCCCCCGGCGCTGATCGTCTCGCCAGACTTCAAACAGACTGAGCCAATCTAACCGGGAAGTGCTCTACCTCAAGAAGTGAAGTCGCTCGCTTCTTGCATCCGAGTAATAGGTGACTTTCGAGTGAGGCAATTCGTCGGACAAGCGTTTGGCGATTTGTACGCCTGCCTCATCCAGAGCCGTCACGGTACCGCGGTCTCGAAAACCGGCAAAAAATGCGGCTTCATACCTTGAAAGCCACGTTCGGATATCCTTCTGCAGCCGCTCGGTGATACCGAGCGCATCCAGTTCAATATAACCGCCTTCGTAAGTGTCTCGCACTCCAGTGCCGAAACCCATACCGTCTACCGTCAGATACTTCATCTCGAACTGTCCAGTGATTTCTCGACAAGGCCATGCTCCAGTTTGTGACTTTGCAATATCAACACCAGTTTGAACCGGAATAATGGGCTGACATCTCGTGCCGAACAACAAAAACGTGCCCATCGTCTCTCGTGTAATCTGTTCCTGGTCAACCTCGTCGGATCAACTCTTTTTGGTGTCAGGCCTGTTAATGTGATATGCGCCCGCAAACAACAACTTCGGGAATGGACCAGTGAGTGAACTGACCGTAGCGGACGCAACGAGCCGCATCTATCAATCTCTTCAGGCGGACAATGAGGACATCGACCTGCATATCGCTGCACTCAAGACGGCGTTGCAGGCAGAGGGCCTGAAGGAAGCGGTACTGGATGCTTCGAAGCTCGTCCAGAACAACCGATCCGGCCGCAAGTTGCTCCAGGCCTATTTTCGCCAGCGCGGCGTCAAGGTCACCTTCGCGTCGTCCTAGGAGAGGCTGCCGGCTGACACGCCTCTCCCTTCTTCCCCAAGGGGTCGCCTCCGGCGAACGCCTTGAGTGAGTCCAAACGTCGGGAAAGTCCTGCCTACGCCCCGCTGCGGTCTTGTCCAGCAAGACTATTGAAACAGCGGATCACAGGCTGCCGGACATGTTCCACCCGGCAGCCCTCCAGCCTGTTCCCGATTACTGGATCTCCTGGACTTTCATGACAAGTTCGTTCCAGTTGCGCTGGTTCTCGATGTCATGTTCCAGACCCTGCTCGTCGGCAACCGTGAACCGCTTCAGGGCCGGCGTCTTGCTGGTCGCCTGATAAAGCCAATAGGCTTCCGCCTTCAAAGCCTCGTTGATGGGCTTGTCGATGGATTCATAAACCGCCTGCTTGCACGCATTGATGGACTCTGCCGGGAACTGGGCGATCCGTCTGGCCAGAGCCTCGACATAGTCACCGATTTCATCCGGGTCCAGGGCCTTGTTGACCGTGCCGAGCGCTTCCGCTTCATCAGCATCAAAGTCACGCGCACTCAAGACGATTTCGAGCGCCCGGCCAAGCCCGGTCTGACGCGCCATGCGCGAAGCTCCACCACCACACGGCAGGATCCCCATACCGACTTCCATCTGCATGAACTTGTATTTGCCTCTTGCGGCAAAACGCATGTCGAGTGCCAGCGCAAGTTCGTGCCCGCCACCGCGGGCAAATCCCTCCAGTTTCGCGATGGTGGCCTGCGGAACCTTGCTGATCCGCTCGCAGACAGCCTGCAAATCGAGCAGCTGCGCCTCATCTCGCGACACCGCCTCGTCAGACATGTCTTTCAGCAGTTCGGTATCGTAGTGACACACCCAGATTTCCGGGTTCGCGGACTGAAACACAACCACCTTGGTTTCCCTGTCCCGCTCCAGCCGCATGGCCAGACTGTTCAGGTCGGCCAACATCTGTTGCCCCTGCACATTGACAGGTGGAAAGTCGAAGGTGATCCAAAGAACGCCATTATCCGCACGGGCGCTGAAAGTGGAAAAGTTCTCGTACTTCATGAGAAATGCTCTCTTCTGTCTCACGCGGACGTTCTCGCCCGCAATCGGGAGGATGATCAGTTTGTGAGACGGGCCCGGAAACATCCGGCCCCGACAGGAGCTAATCTATTTTTTAAATTTCATATATAAAGATATCTAAATTGATTTCAGAATTTAGTTTTTCAATATAAATTGCGATTTATCAGAGCGGAACGTCGAAAAACCGTCTTTTGGAAGCAAAACGCAGGAGGGCACCCAGGGCGAACGGCCTGCGCCCTTGTGAGACACATCACGTTACTTTGCGGCCAAGTTGGAATGGAGCCAGCCCTTCCGCCTCCGCATACCCTTTGCACAACTCTCTCCAATTCAAGTTCTCAGTTTCGACTGGCCAGCTGGACCTTTGCAGTGCAATTCTGGATTCATGATTGAGGTAATTGAATGTGCCCCCACACCATTGATCGTGAGCATTGATGCGCTCACTGATCCTGCTTCCCACCTTGAAGGAGGTCAGGCCCTTGTGATTGCTGCGTCCATCACGGATGCCAACACCGCTGACTTGCTGGCTTCAAAGCTCACCAGCACGTTGGAACGTGAGCGGGCGGACCGGTTCCGGCTGGAGCAGAACCGCCTGGAGCATCTTCTCGGCCGGTCCATCCTGCGCCGCGTGCTAGGCGATATGCTGAAATTGCCCCCCGGCGCCGTGCCGATCGAAACAAACGCACAAGGCAAGCCCTACATTGATGGCCAGGCGTGCCAATTCAACCTGACCCATTCCAATGGCTGGGTAGCAGCCGCCTTTTGCATGGGGCGGCGGATCGGTGTCGACATCGAGGCAACAGGGCGTATCGATGCAAGCGAAGCGGCAAACCTGTCGCGGCTGACCCTGTCGCAAGCCGAGCAGCGCCTGCTTCTGTCCGCGCCCGCCGATGTCCGGGTGGATCTGTTCCTGCGCCTGTGGCGCATGAAGGAGGCGGTGCTCAAGGCAGAGGGCTGTGGGCTGATCGACGATCTTCCCGGCCTCGATCTGGCCCACCTGATGCTCCGGCCTCAAGGCGAGGTTCGGTTCGGTGACGCAAGCTGGTCTGTCAGCGAAGAGCGCCCCGAGAACTTGCCACCTTTAGCGATTGCAATCGAGACGTCTCAAGACACCTGAAACAAATCTGCCGCGCCAACCATCTCCGAAAAACGCGGAGACGGTCGGCACGGCAGCTCATTTCCAGCCCTTTTGGCCAGCGGTCCTTAGAAGTGGACCGACTGGGTATCGAGCGGTTTCTGCAGCGGCGGCGCGAACTTGGTCAGGTCGATGCCTTCAACCGCGGTCTTGTATTCCTCGACCGTCGGCGTTCTGCCGAGGATTGCGGAGAGAACCACGACAGGCGTCGACGCCAGCAGGGACTCGCCCTTCTTGTCGTCGCTGTCCTCAACCACGCGGCCCTTGAACAGGCGGGTCGACGTCGCCAGCACCGTATCGCCCTTGGCTGCCTTTTCCTGGTTGCCCATGCAAAGGTTACAGCCGGGCCGCTCGAGATAGAGAATGTTCTCGTATTCTGTGCGGGCCGTGCTTTTCGGCGCGGTATCGTCGAACTCGAAGCCGGAATACTTCTGCAGGACCGACCAGTCGCCCTCTTCCTTCAACTCGTCGATGATGTTGTAGGTCGGAGCAGCGACAACGAGCGGTGCCTTGAACTCGACATTGCCATTTTCTTTTTCAAGATTGCGCAGCATCTGCGCCACGATCTTCACATCGCCCTTGTGAACCATGCAGGAGCCGACAAAGCCCAGATCGACCTTCTTTTCCGCATTGTAATAGGAGATCGGCCGGATCGTGTCGTGGGTGTAACGCTTGGAAACGTCGGCATTGTTGACGTCCGGGTCGGCGATCATCGGCTCGTTGATCTCGTCGAGATCGACAACGACTTCCGCGAAGTATTTCGCGTTGGCATCCGGGGTAAGTGCCGGCTTTTCCCCCGACTTGATTTCGGCGATGCGCTTGTCGGCAATGTCGACCAGGCCCTGGAGCATCTTGTTGTCGTTGTCCATGCCCTTGTCGATCATCACCTGGATGCGATGCTTCGCGATTTCCAGCGATTCAATCAGCGTCTCATCGTTGGAAATGCAGATGGAGGCCTTGGCCTTCATCTCGGCTGTCCAGTCGGTGAAGGTGAAGGCCTGGTCAGCCAGCAGCGTGCCGATATGAACCTCGATGATGCGGCCCTGGAAGACGTTGTCGCCGTGCTGCTTCAGCATCTGCGCCTGGGTGGCATGAACCACATCGCGGAAATCCATGTGGTCGGCCATGGAGCCCTTGAAGGTCACTTTGACCGATTCCGGGATCGGCATGCTGGCTTCGCCGGTGGCCAGCGCCAGGGCAACGGTGCCGGAGTCCGCGCCAAAGGCAACGCCCTTCGACATGCGCGTGTGGCTGTCGCCGCCGATAATGATCGCCCAGTCATCCACTGTGATGTCGTTCAGCACCTTGTGGATCACGTCCGTCATGGAGTGATAGACGCCCTTCGGGTCGCGCGCCGTGATCAGGCCGAACTTGTGCATGAAGGCCATCAGCTTGGGCGTGTTGGCCTGTGCTTTCAGGTCCCAGACCGATGCCGTGTGGCAGCCGGACTGATAGGCACCGTCCACGGTCGGCGACAGCACGGTCGCAGCCATGGCTTCCAGCTCCTGGGAGGTCATCAGGCCGGTCGTGTCCTGCGACCCGACGATGTTGACCTTCACCCGCACGTCGGAGCCGGCATGCAGGACCTTGCCCGGAGTGGAGCCGACGGCATTCTTGTTGAAGATCTTCTCAACCGCGGTCAGGCCCTGGCCTTCGTGGGAGATTTCCTTCGACGGGGCAAAGGCGGATTTCAGTTCCACACCGAGAATGTCGCAGGCAACGCTCTGCAGCTTCTTGCCGAAGACGATGGCATAGGAGCCGCCGGCCTTGATGAACTCGAGTTTCTGCGGCGAGAAGGACGAGGACACGTCGACCAGTTCCTCGTCGCCTTCCCCGTTATAGAGCTTCTTTTTCTGGGTGTTGATGGTCAGCACCGTGCCGGTTTCAACGGAGTATTTCTGCTCCAGAACCGGATTGCCGTCATTGTTCAGGATCGGGTTGCCGTCTTCATCCAGCTTCTTGACCCAGTTCTTCAGGTCGATGCCGACGCCGCCGGTCACGCCGACGGTGGTCAGGAAGATCGGGGAGATGCCGTTGGTGCCTGCAACGATCGGCGCATAGTTGACGAAGGGAACATAGGGGCTCGCCTGCTTGCCGGTCCACAGCGCAACGTTGTTGACGCCGGACATGCGCGAGGAGCCGACACCCATGGTGCCTTTCTCGGCAATCAGCATCACCTGCTTGTCCGGATGCTGCAGTTTCAGAGCCTGGATTTCCTGCTGCGCGCGCTCGGAGATCATGCACTTGCCATGCAGTTCACGGTCGGCGCGGGAGTGAGCCTGGTTGCCGGGCGACAGAAGGTCGGTGGAGATATCGCCTTCAGCGGCGATATAAGTGACAACCTTGATCTCCTCATCGATCTCCGGAAGCTTGGTAAAGAATTCGGCCTTGGAGTAGCTCTGCAGGATATCTGCGGCAATGGCGTTGCCGGCGGCATAAGCCTCTTTCAGGCGATCGGTATCGGCTTCGTAGAGGAAGACCTGGGTCTTCAGGACGTCCGCCGCGCTCCTTGCGATCTGCTCGTCATTGCCGAGGGCCAGGTCGAGCAGGACCTCGATCGACGGACCGCCCTTCATGTGGGACAGCAGTTCGAAAGCGAAGGCCGGGAGAATTTCCGGCACGTCAGCCTCACCAAGGATGATCTCTTTCAGGAACCGGGCCTTCGCGCCGGCGGCGCTGGTTGTGCCCGGCAGCGTGTTGTAGATGAAGAACTTCAGGGACGCTTCGCGGTGCTCGTTGGCCGGGTCCTTGATCTGTGCGACGATTTCGTCGACAAGCGCACCATCGTCAATCGGCTTGGGATTCAGACCCTGCGTTTTGCGTGTCTCGATCTCTTTCAGATAATCGGCATAAAGGCTCATGATACCCCCGGCGCTTTGGAGTTGATGATCGCTATGACGCCGGGTCGCGTTCTGTTCTGGCGTGCCGGGTCAAGCTTGCTGGGTGCCCTAATAGTTCAGTATACACTGGTATGCAATCTTTTTCCGAACTGACGATCACCACTCCTGGTGATTGTTGCAAGCCGATGGATGCCGGCCGGCACACTGCGCGTGATCGTTCCGCGGGGCGCAGCGCTGCTGTTGTGTTCTGTTCAAGGATAATCTAGATCCAAGGCAATCTGAAGACGCGGTCCATTGAGGTAGCTCTTGATCGATTTCCTGGATGCCGCCGAGGCATTGGCGCATGAGCTCGACCTGCTGGAAGAGGTCAGCCAAAATCCGGCCAAGCGCCATCTCTGGTTCTGGGAAAGCCCGACATGTCTGGTGTCGCCGAAAAACCTGAGCAACAAACCTCTTTTCGAGAAAGCTTCGCAAATCCTTGAAGCCGAAGGCTGGCCCGTGCACCTGCGCAGCACCGGCGGAGACGTGACACCTCAGGGCACCGGCATCCTGAACGTCACCCATGTTTACGCCACTCAGTCCGGCATCCAGGTCGATATCCGTCGGGAATATGACCGGCTCTGCACTGCGATCGAACAGGCGCTTGGGCCGGGCGCCAGCCGGGGCTGGCAACCGGGCGCCTTCTGCGACGGAGAGTTCAACGTCCAGTTCAATGGCCGCAAATTCGCAGGTACGGCCATGCGCATCCGGCGCGGCAAGGCCGACCGAAGCCGCAGCGCCGTGCTGGCCCATGCCATCATGCTGATAGAACCCGTGTCCCTCGACGCGATTGACGCCATCAACCGGTTCCTCGATCAACTTGGAGAGGTCCGGCGGATCGACCCGGCCGCACATGCCAGCCTGCCGGAAGGCGACAGCAAGGAAGACTTTGTCAAAAGACTGACCGACGCTTTTGCCATGTAATCCGCCTCTTCGGATCAGACAGCAGGCATCGCTTAGCTCTCTGTCGGCACCTATCTGAGCACCTGCCGCCTGTTGACAGCCTGGCTCCGGCACTGCCGCGGGCCGGACTGCAGTCAGTCCTCCGTTTGAAACTATGTCACGGTCTGCCGCCAATCCCTGACTGACCGACCTATCCCGCCGTCTTGGCAGAAGGTCTGATTGCCAGCTTGCGTGCCAGAAGGTAAATTGGTAAAAAATATATACCAAAGCAACCCGACACGCTTGACCCCCTGCCGTTTGCCGAGACGCGACGGATCAGAAGCCGGAGGCACAGCATGCAAGCCCAGGCCAATACACAGACTGACGATCAGCTCGTTGCCGCACTCAAGGACATTGTCGGAAACCGGCATGTGATCACCAATCCGAGGTCGATGGAGCGGTTCTGCAAGGGTTTCCGCTCCGGCGAAGGCAAGGCGCTCGCCGTCGTGCAGCCCGGAACCTTGCTGGAGCAGTGGAACGTTCTGAAGGCCTGTGTCGCCGCAGACAAGATCGTGATCATGCAGGCCGCCAACACGGGCTTGACCGAAGGGTCGACACCCAACGGCCAGTATGACCGGGACGCGATTGTCCTGAGCACCAAACGCATGGACAAGATCCAGCTGCTGAACGAAGGCCGGCAGATCGTCTCCTTTCCCGGCGCCACCCTGTTCAGCCTGGAAAAACTGATGGCACCGCTGGACCGGGAACCGCATTCGGTCATCGGCTCCTCCTGCATCGGCGCTTCGATCATCGGCGGTGTCTGCAACAATTCCGGCGGTTCCCTTGTCGAGCGCGGTCCGTCATACACAGAACTCTCGCTTTATGCGCAGGTCCGCGAAGACGGCACACTTGAACTGGTCAATCATCTGGGCATTGCGCTGGGGGACGACCCGGAGACCATCCTGACGCGGCTCGAGACTGGCGACTACACCGACCAGGACATTGAAGAAACCAATCTCAAGGCCTCGGACACCGACTATCACCAGCGGGTCCGGGACATCGACTCGCCGAGCCCCGCGCGGTTCAATGCGGACAAGCGGCGGCTGCACGAAGCCTCCGGCTGCGCCGGAAAGCTGGCGGTATTCGCAGCCCGGCTCGACACCTACCCCAAGCCGGAAACCGAAAAGGTCTTCTATATCGGCACCAATGACACCCAGGTGCTGACAAGACTGCGCCGCCACGTTCTCGCGGAGTTCGAACACCTGCCGGTCTCGGGCGAATACATGCATGCCGAGATCTACGACATATCCAAAAAATACGGCAAGGACACGCTCGTCCTGATCGACAAGATGGGAACGGACAAGCTGCCGGCCATCTTTGCCATGAAAGGCTGGGTGGATGCGCGGCTTTCGAAGATCCCGTTGCTGCCCTCCAACCTGACCGATCGCTTCATGCAGGTGCTGAGCTGGATGTGGCCGAATGTATTGCCGAAACGAATGGAAGAGTACCGGGCAAACTACGAGCACCACCTGATCCTGAAGATGCGGGACGGCGGTGTTGCCGAGGCGGAGGCTTTTCTGGCGGACTTCTTTTCAGGCGAGGACGGTGCCTGGTTCACCTGCACGCCCCGGGAGGGCAAGATTGCCGGACTGCATCGCTTCGCCGCCGCCGGTGCGGCCGTCCGTTACCAGGCCGTGCATGCCGGTGACGTCGAGGACATCCTGGCGCTCGACATTGCACTGCGCCGGGACGACCGGGACTGGTTCGAAACGCTGCCGGCGGAGATCGAGGACAACCTGCTGCACAAGCTTTATTACGGCCACTTCTTCTGCCACGTGTTGCATCAGGACTATATCGTGAAGAAAGGCCGGGACCCGAAGGCGCTCAAGCAGAAGATGCTGGCGCTGCTGGATCAACGCGGTGCGGAATATCCGGCCGAACACAATGTCGGCCATCTCTACGCGGCCAAGCCGGATCTCGCCGAATTCTACAAGAAATGTGATCCCACCAACACGCTCAACCCGGGCATCGGCAAGATGTCACGCCGGAAGTGTTATCACTGACCGGCCGGGGCGCTGTCACGGCACCGGAAATGCCGTGACAGGCTCTTTGACGCTTAGGCCGGGGCCTTGGTCTTGCGCAGGTAAGGCAGGACGGCGTCGAACTCGCCGAATTTTGCCTTGGCATCTTCGTCGCTGACGGCCGGCGGGATGATGACATCCTCACCCACCTGCCAGTTGGCCGGCGTGGCCACACCCTTTGCGGAGGTCTGCAGGGCGTCCAGCGCGCGCAGCACTTCGGCAAAGTTCCGGCCAACGGTCATCGGGTAGGTCATGGACAGTTTCAGCTGCTTGTCCGGACCGATGATGAAAACGGAGCGAACGGTAGCGCTGTCGGCCGGCGTGCGTCCGTCCGGCAGATAGGCTTCGGCAGGCAGCATGTCGAATGCCTTGGAGACCGCCAGGCCTTCGTCGGCAATGATCGGGAAACCGGCGGCAGCCCCACCGACCTTTTCAATGTCACCTTTCCATTTCCGATGGTCTTCCGCGCTGTCGACAGAAACGCCGATCACCTTGGTGCCGCGCTTTTCCCACTCGGCAGCCAGCTGTGCAACGGCGCCGAATTCCGTGGTGCAGACCGGAGTGAAATCCTTCGGGTGGCTGAACAGGATCGCCCAGCTGTCACCGATCCAGTCGTGAAACGTGATCTGCCCCTGATCGGTCTCTGCGGTGAAGTTCGGGACGGTGTCGTTGATACGAAGTGACATGCGTTCTGTCCTTTTCAGACGTTGATGTTTGCTCGCAGGCAAGCGGAAGAGCCTGCGACCAGGCGCGAACCTGCCGGCGTCGGCTCAGGCGGTTGACCTGCTGCAGCGCCGCCCGTCAGGCCATGCCTGACCGTTGTAGAGGCAGCAGCGGTCCGGTCCGAGCAGATATTTCGTCGCGACCATTCGTGCGGCCCGATAGATGACCATCAATTGCTGATAGTCAAATTGAAATTTTGCAACATTCGGCGATGACGGCCGGCCCACGTGCCAACAGGCCGGAGCAGGGATCTCATAAAGCCTCAGGCGTCAGCCTCGGCCGGGCGCGCCACTTTGCTGATCCTGCCTTCTTCCATCCAGACAACCTTGTCGGCAACATCGAAATAGCGATCGTCATGGGTGATCGCAATGACCGTACGGCCGTCCTTCTTCAGCTTCGTGAGAAACTCCGTGTAGTACCAGCGGCGATATTCCGGATCCTGGTCGGCAGCCCATTCGTCGAACACATAGACATCCCGGTCCTCCAGCAGGGCAACCACCATCGCAAGGCGCTTGCGTTGGCCCGTGGACAGGTTGGTCGTGCTGAAGCGGTTGTTGCGATAGTGGACCTTTTCATCCAGCTTCATGTCTTCCAGCAGATCGTAGAGTTTCTGCTCATCGGACAGGTCGACGCCGTAAAGCCTGTCAAACAGGTGAAAATCGGAAAAGATGACGGCAAACAGGCTGCGATACAGGTCGATATTGGCAGCCTTCACGGTTTTTCCGTCCCAGGAGATATGCCCGCCATTGGCGTCGTAGAGCCCGGTCAGGATCTTGGCCAGGGTCGACTTGCCGCTGCCATTGCCGCCGACAATAAAGACCATTTCACCCGCTTCGATCTCCAGATCGCAGGGACCGATGGAGAACGGCCTGTCTCCGTTTTCGCTGTGATAGGTATAGGCGATCTTCTTGAGCGCCAGCGACTTTGTCAGCCTCGCCTGCTTGACCGGACGCCCCTCCTCCGCGCGTTCCGCGTGACCGGCCAGCAACGTCTCCAGGTCTTCAATGTTGGACACTGCAAGATTGGCGCGGGAGACGACAGGCAGCATGCGAATGATCGACGTGATCGCGCCGCTGGCAAAAACGATGACGGTGACGATCTTGCCCGGAACAGAGAGGTCGGACACGTAGAAGGGAATGGCGAAAACCAGCGTGCCCATCAGCGTGTAGAAAAAGACATCGCTGACCGACTGCCCGTAAATGAAGGAGCGGCCGGACTCCACCCGCAGCTCCTCGACCTTCTCGGAGCGCGGCACCACGTAGTTGTGAAACAGGTCATCGCTGCGCTGCCCGTTCAGCTTCACTTCCTTGAAGCCGCCCAGGATATTCTCGAAACTGTTCTGGAATGCCTGCTCGCTCAGACTGGCCTGGCGCATCAGCTCCTCGGCGTCCTGGTAGCTCTTGCGGTAGAAGAAGACAGCGCCCGCCAGGAAGGCCAGAGTGACGGCAAAAGCCAGCGGGGAGAGATAACAGATGTAAAGCGCTGACATCACCAGCTGCATGACGAAGTAGATCAGTCCGACCAGCGCCGGCGCCGTCTCTTCGATGGTCTGGTGATCGCGCCCCACAACGGACCGGATCCGGTTGACACCGATCTCCTCCACCGCGGCCAGATTGAGACTGCGGACCTGATCGGTGACCTTGATGCGCAGCCGGCTCAGATAGTCGGCAATGATCGCCGTGGCCATGTTGAGCGCCCGGTTCATCGTGAACAGGACCGTGGCACAGCCGATCCCGAACAGGCCGAGATATTGCCACTGGACGCCGCCCGCACTTTGATAATTGGTCACCGCGTTGATCACCGCGATCACGAGGCCCATCACAAGACCCGGGATCAGGGAAAGCAACAGGAAGGTGCGTTTGCTGTCGCCTGCTTCGCGATACAAAAGACGAAAGAATTTCATCGGAAATCAGGCACTCCAGGTGGTTCGCCGCAGCGTGTCTTTCAGGTCAGTTGCCCGCCGCGTCCCGGAGGCTCTTCGGTCGGATATCTGGCCAGTTGGCATTGACATAGTCGAGACAGTCCTGCCGCTTGCCGGGACCGAAGACGGACCGCCAGCCTTCCGGTATCGCAACAAAATCCGGCCACAGGGAATGCTGTTCCTCGTCATTGACCAGCACGTGAAATGTGCCGTCGGGATCGTCGAACGGATTGGTCATCGCATGGTCTCCCCAACTGGTGGCATCAGTCTTTCCACGCCGTGTTGCACCAGCCAAATTCATCATAGTCTTCAAGACACTGGTCAACAAGCGACAGCATCTGGTCCATCGACCCGTCGCGCCGGGCAATCGCCGGCAGCTGCAGTTTGACCTCTTCGTGATTGCCGGCGTAATTGCGCTCGTAAAGCTCGTGCCGCCCGGCGAATTCCGAGCCGGTGGCGTCCCAGAGCAGCTTCATCAGCTTGATGCGATCTTTGTATCCGATGCCGTTGGAGCCGCGCACGTACCGTTCCAGGTACGCGTCGATCTCCGGGTTCTGAAAATCCTTCGCCGAGGACGGCAGATAGATCAGCGCGGACGCCACGATCTTCTGAACGATTTCCTTGACCCGGCCATAGGCATCGGGAGCCAGGGCGCGATAGGCCTGGGCCGCACTGACGCCAGGCAGAACGGCCCCGTCGGCGAACGGCTCCGGCGTCTTTGCCATCGCGTCCGACAGGGACCAGAACAGATGCCGGAGCGCGATCACCTCGCCCTGCAGCACCTGATTGCCGCGGAACTCGTCACCGCTTGTGATGTGCAGCGCCTTGGTCAGGAGACCGGCCAGAAAGTCGAGTTTGACCGCGAACCGGGTGCAGCCGTGAAAACAGGTCCCCTGCAGGTAGCCGGTGTCCATCAGAAAATCGATCGGCTTGTGCGCCGGACCGTGCACCAGGACGTTTTCCCAGGGCACAAAAGCATTGTCGAGCACGAGAATGGCGTCGTTTTCGTCGAACCGGGACGACAGTGGATGATCGAACGGGCTTGAGGCTTCGTGTGCGGCGAATTCGTAGGAATTGCGGCAGATCAGTTTGATGCCCGGTGTCGACATGTCGAGAAAGAACATGAACGCCGTCGGTGGCCCGTTGGTCTCCGAGACGGCATGGTGGCTGAGGAAATTGAAGTGTGTCAGGGCAGCCGAGGTCGCGACCACTTTGGCGCCCGACAGGTAGAGCCCGGCGTCCGTTTCCTTCACCACATGAACCAGGATGTCCTTGGCGTCGCTAAACGGCTTGGCCCTGTCGATGGGCGGATTGGCCACCGCATGGTTCATGAAATAGGTCCGCTCCTGCGCCAGGTGGTACCAGCGCCGGGCATTTGCCGCAAAGGGCCCGTAGTAGTCCGCATTCGCTTCCAGCGTGTTGACGATGGCGGCCTTGTAGTCGGGTGATCTGCCCATCCAGCCGTAGCTGAGTTTCGCCCATTCGGCGATGGCCTTTTGCTGGCCAAGCAGATCCTCAGCTGTTCGGGCCACCTTGAAATACCGATGGGTATAGCCAGTCGGATCGGCATCTGCCGGGGCAGTCAGGATGCCGGCGCCGCTGTCATGGTCGTCATGGAGCGCATCATACAGCCTGGCGAGGGATCGCACCGAGTTGCGGAAGGCGGGATGTTCGGTGAGATCGGTGACCCGTTCACCGTTGAAATAGACACAGCGCTGATCCTTGAGACTGTCGACAAATTCGCGTCCGGTCATCGGCGTGGCGGTCACCACCTCCGACCGCTCCACAGGATTGAGAGGTTCAACCGACATTCTCAACTCTCCCTTTTCCATCGTCCTGGCCGGAGGACCGTCCGGCCCGTCGCATCAGATCCGTAAGGTGCTTGCCGATGACGTCCAGCGCCGCCGGGGTCGTCATCTGGTGGTGGCCATGGTCCAGCATGCGTCTCTCGAAGCCCCCCCTGGTGAGGCGCGACCAGGGATCTTCTTCCAGCCCCATCATGGCCCAGCTTGATCCTGAAACGAAATGCACAAGCGGTGCGTTGATCGCTTCGGGACGGAAGCCATGCGCCAGCGTCGCGTTGTTGCGCGCGATCCGCAGCATGTTGTCGAAATCGGCAGCACCGAGATCCGAAAGAGGATGCGCGTTTTCCACCAGGAACCGCTTCAGATCCTCAAACGCCACATCGTCCGGCGCACGTCCTTGCGGGTCGAAGCCGATCATCTCGAAAAACGCCTGACGCGCGCCCTGATCGGAAAGATCCGGCAACGGATCGCCATCCTTCATCGGGTAACAGTCCAGCAGCGCAACCAGATCAACAGCCCGTCCACGCGCTTCCAGGTGCCAGGCCATTTCGAAGGCTGCCAACCCGCCAAAGGACCAGCCGAGCAACCGGACAGGCCCGTCCGGCCACAACCGGTTGACATGATCGATATAATCGGCCGCCATGGCATCGAGGGTGCGCGGCAGATCTTGCTCGCCTGCATATCCGCGGGCCTGCAAGGCCGCGACCGGGACGTCGTTTGGCAGAACCGACACCAGCCCGGCATAACTCCAGCCAAGCCCGAAACCGGGATGAACGCAGAAGAGCGGCGCTTCGCCGCCGGAACGTCTGATCTGAAGCACCGGTTCAAGGAGACCAGATTTGCGATCCTTGCCGAGAGACAGCAAACCCCGCACCGTCGGCGTTTCAAAAATGTCATGCAGGCTGACATCAAGACCAAGCCTGTCACGCATCTGAACCTTGAGGCGCGCCGCCAGAAGCGAATGGCCACCAAGTTCGAAAAAGCTGTCTTCCGGTCCGGCCGTCACCCCGGGCAGCAGATCCGAGAACAGATTGCAAAGCAGGGTCTCGCGCAAGGAGCGCGGTTCCGATGAACGGCTGGCGTGGTGTGGCGCCGGCAAGGCCAGACGGTTCACCTTGCCGTTGGGCGTCAGAGGAACGGCATCGATCATAACGAACTCCGCCGGAACCATATGGTCGGGCAGAAGCTGCTGAAGCGCCTTGCGCATCGCCTCCGGTTTCAGGTCGGCACCGGTTTCCGGCACCACATAAGCCACCAGCACGGGAGCCCCTCCCGGTCCCGGTCTGTCGATGACAACGGCGCGCGCAATGTTGGTCATTGCCGCTATCACTGCCTCGATTTCCGCTGTCTCGATCCGGTGTCCCCGGATCTTGACCTGTGCATCGCTTCTGCCGAGGAAGACCAGCCCTCCATCCGGCCTGCGGAAAACAACATCCCCGGTGCGATACATGCGAGCACCTGCGCCGGCGAAGGGATCGGCGACAAAGCGTTCGCTCGTCAGGTCGGCCCTGCCATGATAGCCGCGCGCAAGGCCCAGTCCCCCGATGTAAAGCTCTCCCGAGACCCCGTCCGCAACAGGCTGCAACGCCGCATCCAGCACATGAACCTGCGTGTTCCAGAGAGGGTGACCGATTGCCGGAGCCTCAGCAGTTTCGGGCAGGATCGTCTCCATCAGGGACCAGATCGTTGTTTCCGTCGGGCCGTAGAGATTGGTCACGGGGCCCGCCTCCAGAAGCTTTCCGGCCAGTTCCCCATCAAGCGCTTCCCCACCGGCCAGAATGCGCAAGGGCGGCAAGTCACCTGTCTCAAGCAAGGCACGCCACAAGGAAGGCGTTGCCTGCATGACCGATGGGCTGTTTCTCTCGATCCAGTCCGACAGGGCGTCGGTTTCCCGCTGCCGGCCGTCAAACAGAAGCACCGTCGCGCCTGTGAGTAAGGGGCCGAAGAGTTCCAGTCCGGCAATGTCGAAGCCGATTGTCGTTGCGCTCAGCAACCGGTCTTTTGGTCCCAAAGGAAGGGTCCGGGTGAGGCTGCAAAGAAGATTTCCCAGCCCCTGCCGTGTGACGACAACGCCCTTTGGCTTTCCTGTCGAGCCTGATGTGTAGATGACATAGGCTGGATGGCACGGATCGATGGGGACGCGCCGATGGTCATCCGTGGGCGGCAAAGCTGGTGCCGCCTGAAGCTCCGCCCTCGTCGCCGCCGAGTCCAGCTGCAGCACCCCACACCCGGCCAGCCCGTCTGCAAGCTCTATCGCCGTCGCGGCCTCGCTGAGCACAAGCCGGGGCGATGCATCGGCAAGCATCATGGCAATCCGCGCCGGCGGATAGGCCGGGTCCAGCGGCAGATAGGCCCCGCCCGTTTTCAGGACCGCCAGCATCGCGACGATCATCTCGGCAGAGCGCGGCAGCGCAATCGCCACAACATCTTCCGCGCCGACACCCCGCCCAATCAGAACATGCGCAAGCCGGTTGGCCCGCTCTTCGAGCGCGGCATAGCTAAGCCGCTCCTCACCGCTGACCACAGCCTCCCGGTCAGGATGTCTGAGAGCCGTTGCCGCGATCAGCTCCGTCAGATCGCCTGTCGGCAGATCATGTTCCGTCTCGTTCCAACGATCCTGCGCGCGCTGGCGTTGCTCCGGTGCAAGCGTCTCAAGGGCGCCCAGAAGTGCCTCCGGACGGGCGCTCATCTGCCGAAGCAGATGGCAGAGCTGCTCCAAGAGGCTCTGGCCGAGGTCCGCCCCGATCCGCTCCTTCCGGCAATCCAGCCGCAACAGCAATTGCGCGCCCGGCACCACCATCAGACTGGCCGGATAATGGGTCCGGTCGTGGACCTCCAGCCCCTGAATGGAAAGCCATTCTGCAGTGGAACCGCTCAGATCCTCCTGATCAGGATAGTTCTCGAACACAACCAGCGTGTCGAACAGATCCCCGAGCCCCACGGCGGCCTGGATCTCCGGCAGGCCAAGGTGCTGATGTGGCAAGAGGCGCGCCTGCGCGGCCTGCAGATCCTGAAGGAATGCGCCAACGGACTGCCGGGGTTGCGGCTGTGCCCGCACCGGCACCGTGTTGATGAAGAGACCGGCCATGGCCTCCACGCCGGCAATCTCCGCTGGCCGTCCCGAAACGGTCGCCCCAAAGACAAGATCCGTGCTGCCGCAGATCCGTGCGAGCAGCACGGCCCAGGCACCCTGAAGAACGGTGTTGAGCGTGATATCGAGCCCGCGGGCCAGCGCCTCCAGAGATCTG
Organism: Roseibium sp.; assembly: GCF_965233565.1. Classification (GTDB taxonomy): domain Bacteria; phylum Pseudomonadota; class Alphaproteobacteria; order Rhizobiales; family Stappiaceae; genus Roseibium. The sequence continues at coordinate 1,826,005 of NZ_OZ247494.1, forward strand.
GTCGCCTCTGCGCTCAGCAAACTGTCGAAGCGCAGCACGTCCTCCGAGGCGTTTTTGTCCGCGGACGTTTGCCCATGGACAGAGGCAGCAAGCCGGGTCGGTTCGTCGAGACCGGAGAGCGCCGTCTGCCAGGCAGCACGCGCGGCGTCCTTGTCTTGGGCTTGCAGCCAGCCGAGATAGTGATCAAAAGGCACGACGGGCGGCAAGGACGCTGCCCCGCCTGCAGCATGGATCTGGTGCAGCTCACGCATCAGCACCGGCAGCGACCAGCCGTCGAGCAGGATGTGATGGTTGGTCAGGATCAGCTCGGAGCGGCCCTCAGGCAAGCGCACCAGCTGCGCTCTGAAAAGCGGCCCCTTCGCCAAGTCGAACGGCACCTTCCTGTCTTCGGCCAGCAACTGGTCAAGGGCCACCTTCGGGTCCTTGCTCTTCGTGAGATCCCGTTCCTGAAACGGCACGGCAACCTCCCCCAGGATCACCTGAACCGGATCACGCACGCCCTCATGGCAGAAGACGGCCCGCAAGGGGGCATGACGGGCGACGAGTGTCTGAAGGCTTGCGCGCAGTTCCCCTGCCTCCACCGGGCCGGCGAGAGACACCACCGTCTGGACCTTGTAGGCATCCTCACCCGTTTCCGCATCCATCAGCGAATGAAACAGAAGACCCGACTGCAAGCCCGTCAAAGGCCAGACAGCCGAAACAGACGACCCGTAGCGGTTGACCAGAAGGTCGACTTCGGACTGTGCCAGGGAAACCAATGCAAAATCGGCCGGCGTTTTTCCGCCTGCGTTCTGCCAAGCTGCATGTGAAGCCAGCCGTTTCAGTGCACTGTCCCAACAAGCTTCGAACTCGGCAGCATCAGAAGCGGACAAGTGCCGTGTGGCAAAACCAAGATCGGTCTGAAGACGATAGCCGTCGAGGTCCTCGATCGCCTGGCAGTCGATTGAAAGTGCATGCTCCAGCGGACTTGCCGCAGGAAACCCGCCGCGCAGACCGCCGAATTCAGAGGCTGCTGCCCAGTCGTGGTTTCGCCCGGCATCGAAACGGCCGAGATAGTTGAAGGAAATTTGCGCCTTTTGCCCCTTGGCGAGAAGACCCGCCGTCTCCTCATTCAGATAGCGCAACAGGCCGAAGCCGAGGCCGCGATCAGGCAGGCGGAGCGCCCTTTCCTTGGCCCTCCCGATCATGTGTTTCAGGACCCGGTCAGGCACATCGGCGATGGGCAGGTCCAGATCACATGGCTCCAGCCGCACCGGGTAAAGGCTCGTGAACCAGCCGATGGTTCGGCTGAGATCCGCCTCACCGAACGCCTCGCGCCCGTGACCTTCGACATCGCAGAGAATGGCTGCACCGGTGAAAGCGGTTCGTTTTCTTAAGAAGGCACCGAGCGCGAGGCTGAGCGCGGTCAGCAGAATGTCCTGCGGGTTGCAGGCATAAAGAGCCGGTAGGCGGGTCAGAACCTGCTCCGTTCTGGCAGAATCGAGTGTCGCGTGTCGCAAGCCAAGGGTTGCAACGGTATCCAGGTCTCGGTTGAACGGCTCCACAAGAAGCGAGGCAGTGTCAGCGCTTGTCACCTCCTGCCAATAGCCGCATTCCCGAAGGCGTTGCTCCGAGCAAGCGTCCTGTTGCAAGAGCCGTCCCCAATCCTGAAAGGATGTCGATGCGGGCTCAACCGAGACAGACCGGCCCGCGCTCCAATCCTTCCAGGCTGCCTGCAAGTCATCGGTCAGGATCCGCCAGGAAACACCGTCAATGACGAGATGATGGGCGCATAACAGCAAAAGGTCCGGGGCGCCGTTTTCCCGCCGGCACCAGGTCGCATTGAACACCGCTCCGTCAGCGACAGATAAGGCCGAAACGGCGGCTGCATTCGCCTGCTCCAGGCGCTGCGCCACATCCAACCTCGTGTCGCAATCGGTCAGGTCGAGCGTTTTGAGGGGAACAATCTCCGGCCTTTCTGCAAGAGGCTCTATGCGCAGGTTTCCAAGACCGTCTGAAGCCTTCAAACGCAGCATCTCATGCTGACGCAACAAGGCTGCCAGCGCGGTCTTCAAAAAGCTGCCGTCTGCGCCTTCCGGGAGTGTCAGGCAGACCGATTGGAAAAAGCCGTCGACCGGACCACCTTGCTCGGAAAACCAGCGCATGATCGGCGTCAACGTAACGGTCCCACCGCTGGACGAGGTGTTTCGAACCGGGCGGTCAATGTTGAGCGGGTGGACAACACCGGCCAGTCTTGCAACTGTCTTCTGCTCGAAAACATCCCTGGGCGACGTCAGCCAGCCCGCCTTGCGCAAGAGACTGACCAGCCGGATCGCGGAAATACTGTCACCGCCGAGCGCAAAGAAGCTTTCTTCCGGTGCAACTGCCGCAAGACTGAGCGTTTCAGCGAAAGCGGCCGACACCGCCTGTTCCACCGGGGACAGCTCCCGCGACACGGCATTGCGTTCCGGACGGCTGGGTGCCGGCAAGGCCTTGCGATCGATCTTGCCGTTCGGCAAACGCGGCAAATAGGGCAGAAGGTCGATCTGTGCGGGCACCATGTAATCCGGCAGGCGGTCGTCGCAATACCGCAACAGCTCATCTGCATCCGGCTCGATTGTTTCCGGACCGATCACATAGGCAACCAGTCTGGCCCCTCCCTGCGGGTCCCCATAGACGCTGACCAGACATTGGGCGACGTCTGCCCTTTGCAGCAGAACCCGTTCGATTTCACCCGGCTCGATGCGCCGTCCCCGGATCTTGACCTGCGTATCGCTGCGGCCAAGGAAGAAGAGCGCGCCATCGGCACCGCGGTAGACCCGATCCCCAGTCCGGTACATCCGGGCACCGGTTCCGGCACTGGCACCGGCAAAGGGATCTGCAAGAAACCTCTCGGCCGTCAGGGTGGGCTGGTTCTGGTATCCCCGAGCAAGACCGATGCCGCCAATATAGAGATCGCCCGCGACGCCGTGACCGACAGGCTGCATGGCCTCATCAAGCACATAGAGCTGCGTGTTCCAGATCGCGTCGCCAATCGAGGCAATGCCTTCAGGATGACCGGAAGACATCGGCTGGCTCATGGAGCCGCACACCGTGACCTCTGTCGGACCATAGGCATTGATCAGCCGGCACCTTGCCGCCCATCGCCGGACCTCCGCAACGCCGATGGCTTCGCCTGCCGTCACCAGAACACATCCTTCCGGCAGATCGTCTACCGCCATCACGCCCAAAAGGCTGGGAGACAGCGTGATATGAGAGATTGCCTCCTCCTGCATGAAGGCTTTCAGCGTAACCGGATCGGTAAAAGCGACTCTCGGCCAGATCACCAGTGCCGCCCCGGCGACAAGGGCCGTCGAGACTTCTGAAAACGCCGCATCAAAACTGAAGGAGGCAAACTGGGCCACACGTGAGGTCGCCGAAATGTCAAACCGTTCATTCTGCGCAAGTGCCAGATTGCCAAGCCCCTGCCGCGTGACGACAACGCCCTTCGGCTTGCCGGTAGAACCGGACGTGTAGATGACATAGGCCGGATGGCGCGGATCGATGGGGATCCGCCGATCCTTGTCCCCGGGTGATCTGACTGGCGAGGTCTCAAGCGCCGCCCTCGTCGCCGACGCGTCCAGCAGCAGACGCTCACACCCGGTTAGTCCGTCTGCAAGCTCTGCTGCCGTCCCGGCCTCGCTCAGCACAAGTCGGGGCGATGCATCGGCCAGCATCATGGCAATCCGGGCTGGCGGATAGGCCGGGTCCAGCGGCAGATAGGCCCCGCCCGTTTTCAGGACCGCCAGCATCGCCACGATCATGTCAGCGGAACGCGGCAGCGCAATCGCCACGACATCTTCCGCGCCAACACCCCGCCCAAGAAGAACATGCGCCAGCCGGTTGGCCCGCTCCTCGAGCGCGGCATAGCTGAGCCGCTCCTCGCCGCTGACCACGGCCTCCCGGTCCGGATATCTGCGGGCCGTTGCCGCGATCAGCTCCGTCAGATCGCCCGCTGGCAGATCATGTCCCGTCTCGTTCCAGCGATCCTGCGCGCGCTGCCTTTGCTCCGGTGCCAGCGTCTCAAGGGTGCCCAGAAGAGCCTCCGGACGGGCGCTCATCTGCCGAAGCAGATGGCAGAGCTGCTCCAGGAGGCTCTGGCCGAGCTCCGCCCCGATCCACTCCTTCCGGCAATCCAGCCGCAACAGCAATTGCGCGCCCGGCACCACCATCAGGCTGGCCGGATAATGGGTCCGGTCGTGGACCTCCAGCCCCTGGATCGAAAGCCCTTCTTTGGAGGAACCGCTCAGATCCTCCTGATCGGGATAGTTCTCGAACACGACCAGCGTGTCGAAGAGGTCCCCGAGCCCCACGGCGGCCTGGATTTCCGGCAGGCCGAGATGCTGATGTGGCAAGAGGCGCGCCTGCGCGGCCTGCAGATCCTGAAGGAATGTGCCGACGGATTGACGGGGCTGCGGCTGTGCCCGCACCGGCACCGTGTTGATGAAGAGACCGGCCATGGCCTCCACGCCGGCAATCTCGGCTGGTCGCCCGGAAACGGTCGCCCCAAAGACAAGGTCCGTACTGCCGCAGATCCGTCCGAGCAGAACGGCCCAGGCGCCCTGAAGCACAGTGTTGAGCGTGATGTCGAGCCCGCGGGCAAGCGCCTCCAGGGATCTGGTCGCCTCTGCGCTCAGCAAACTGTCGAAGCGCAGCACTTCATCCGGCGCGTTTTTGTCCGCAGACATTTGCCCATGGATGGAGGCAGCAAGCCGGGTCGGTTCGCCGAGACCGGAGAGCGCCGTCTGCCAGGCAGCACGCGCGGCCTCCTTGTCTTGGGCTTGCAGCCAGCCGAGATAGTGATCGAAAGGCACGACGGGCGGCAAGGACACTGCCCCACCCATTACATGGATCTGGCACAACTCGCGCATCAGCACAGGCAGCGACCAGCCGTCGAGCAGGATGTGATGATTGCTCAGGATCAGCTCCGCCCGGCCCTCCGGCAAGCGCACCAGCTGCGCTCTGAAGAGCGGCCCCTTCGCCAGGTCGAACGGCACCTTCCTGTCTTCGGCCAGCAACTGGTCAAGGGCAGCCTTCGGGTCCTTGCTTTGCGTGAGATCCCGTTCCTGAAACGGCACGGCAACCTCCCCCAGGATCACCTGAACCGGATCGCGCACGCCCTCATGGCAGAAGACGGCCCGCAAGGGCGCATGACGGGCGACGAGTGTCTGAAGGCTGGCGCGCAGCTCCTCTGCCTCCACCGGGCCGGCAAGAGACACCACCGTCTGGACCTTGTAGGCATCCTCGCCCGTTTCCGCATCCATCAGCGAATGAAACAGCAGACCCGATTGCAGACCCGTCAAAGGCCAGACAGCTGAAACAGACGGCCCGTAGCGGTCCAGGATCTCGGCCCGTTCGGCCGCGTCGAGCCAGCCATCCTTGAGACTTGTATCGCTCTGCTCGGTCTCTTTCTTGACAGTGGCCTTGGCAAGGGCCTCCGGCGTCTTGCATTGAAAGACATCTTTGGCAGAAAAGATCAGACCCTGTCGCCGCGCGCGGCTGACCAGCTGGATCGACAGAATGCTGTCGCCGCCGAGCGTGAAAAAATTGTCCGCCGGACCGACCACCGGCAAGCCCAGGACATCGGCGAAGAGCCCGCAAAGATCGGCTTCCAGTCCTGCTTTTGCCGCCCGCGATGTTTCACCTTGAATGTCCGGCGCCGGCAGTCTGGACACATCGAGCTTGCCGTTGGTCGTGAAGGGCAGCTGGTTCAGCGGAACAAAATGGGCTGGCACCATGAAGGCGGGCAAGGCCTCGGCCAGATGCGTGCGCAGCGCCAGGAGATCCGGGGCAGTTTCACCCGCCGCAACAACATAGGCGAACAGCTTCTTCTCGCCCGGCCGGTCCTCACGCACGATCACGCTGCACTGGCCAATATCGGGATTGGCACCAATCGCGTTTTCAATTTCCTGGGGCTCGATGCGAAAGCCGTTGATCTTGACCTGGTGATCCGCCCTGCCAACGAAGGTCAGCAAGCCGTCGCTGCGCCAGCGGACGAGATCACCGGTGCGATACATCCGCTCGCCCGCCGGTCCGAAAGGATCGGCGACAAACCGCTCTGCCGTAAGACCCGTTCTGCCGAGATAACCGAGTGTCAGGCAATCCCCAGCCAGATAAAGCTCACCCACCATGCCGAAGCCGACAGGCTGCAAGCGATCATCCAGAATGCGCACCTGGCAATTGTCGCGTGGCAATCCGATCGGAACCTTGTAGGCGTCGGCCTCCAGTGACCGCATCGCATGCCAGGTAACGAATGTGGTGCCTTCTGCCGGACCATAGCCATTGACGAAACGGGTATCGGGTGCCGCAGACGTTGCCCGGCGAAGGGCCTCTGCTGACGCCGCCTCGCCGCCGATCAGGACAGATTTGAGCGGCCGGAAGGCAGCCGGTTTTTCCCCGGCAATGATGTTGAAGAGCCGTGTCGTGATACAGGCGGCTGTTATCTGATGCGTCGCGATGAGGCGGCTGATTGTTTCGGCGTCCAGAAGTCCGGGCGGTGCCACGAACAGCTCCTGGCCGAGCATCAGCGGCGTCCAGATTTCGTAGGTCGAGGCATCGAAGGCATAGGGGGAATGCAACAGCACCCGCTCGTGCGATCCTTCCGGCCAGCACCCGTCCAGCGCCAGCGCCTGTATGTTGCGGTGGCTGATCGCGATGCCCTTCGGCCGGCCGGTCGACCCGGACGTGAACAGGACACACGCGATCTGGGCCGCCTGTGTTTTCGGCAGGGCGCTATCCGGATTGCCCGCCTGCAGGTCGCGAAAGGGGATGCAGTTGGCCGTCACCCCAATAGCCGACCCGTCCTTCGGACCATCGATCAGGACAAGGCTGGCAGCTGTATCCGCGACGAGCTGCTCCAGCCGCTGCGGCGGATCGTTGCGATTGAGCGGCACATAGGCAGCGCCTGCCTTTACAATGGCAAGCGTTGCAACCACCAGATCGATGGATCGCTCCATGAACACTGCAACACGGTCACCTGGTTCTACGCCGCGCGAAACGAGGTTGCGCGCCACCAGATCGGTGCTGCGCTCCAGATCCTTGTAGGAGAGCGCGAAGGCCTCGTGGGCAAGCGCTGTCTTGTTGCCGTGCCGGGCTGCAAGCGTTCTGAACCGCTCAACAAGCGAGACTACGGCGTCCGGCCTGACCACCTGCCGGCCCTGGCTGCGCGAAGCGACATCGGCGAGTTCCGCAAAATCGGTCATCGTCAGAGTGTCCAGCCGGTCGTCCGGATCCTGAACCACTGCGTCGAGAAGGTTCACAAAACGGCGCGCAATCCAGGTGGCGCTTTTCTGGTCCAGCAAATCCGTGCGGAACTCGATCCGTCCGAAGATGCCGGCCAGCGCTCCTTTTTCATCGCGGCGAGCTGTCAAGTCGAAGGAGAGATCAAACTTGGAAGCGATCACCGGCACGTTGAGGGGTGTCGCCGCCAGTCCGGGAATGTCGAGCGACGCTGGTCCTTCCATGTCGAGGGCGAGAACCAACTGGAACAGCGGATGGTAGGACAGGTCCCTTTCGGGCCTCAGGTCATCGACCACGGTTTCAAACGGCACGTCTCTACGCTGATAGGCCCGCAGGCTCCGCTCACGCGTGGCAAGCAGAAGATCGCGAAAACTCGGCCGGCCCGAAAGATCGTTGCGAAGCGCCAGCATGTTGACGAACAGACCGGCTGTTTCTTCAAAGGCCTTGTCAGGACGGCCCTCCACCGGCGTCCCGATGACGATGTCCTCACCGGCGCCTAGCCGGAACACGGTCGTGGCGAGCGCCGCCTGAAGCACCATGAAGAGGCTGGTGCCGGTCTCCGCAGCCAGTGCCACCAGCTGCTGGTGAAGCCGCGCCGGCAGATCAACTGTAACCTCATCCCCCAGCCAATGGGCCGTCTGGCGACGCCCTTCTGCACACGGCAGGTCCAGACACTCCGGCGCAGCTTCAAGATCGGCCTTCCAGTCTGCAAGGTATCGCTGCGCATCTGCGGCCCCTGCGTGTTCGAGCCAATCCTGTTGCCAGACTGCGAAATCCGCATAGGCGACTAACGGGCGGGCCCAGTCCGGCCGCTCCCCCTTCCGTCGAGCGGCAAAGGCTGTCTCGAAATCCGCCAGAAGCAGGTTGATGGCGCCGCCATCGACCGCGATGTGATGAAGCACGATCTGCATCAGATGAGATTCTGAAGATCCTGTAGCGGCCGGTTCCAGATAAATCCGGATCGGCAGGTCTCGGGTCAGATCGAAGGGCAACGCCACCCGTTTACGCCGCGCCTCTTCCGCGTTTTGAAGCGCTGAAGGCGATACTCTGAAGACGTCGCTTTCAGGCCAGGTCGCCAGAATGGTCTGAAAGGGCGCGCCATCTTCATCTTCAAGATAGAGCGTTCTGAGCACCTCGTGCCGGTCGATCACATCCGTCCATGCCCGGCGCACTGTGTCGGGCTTCAAGGCACCATCGAGGCGGTAGGCATAGGTCAGCGCGTAAGACGCATCCTCCGGGTGCAACCGGTTCAGGAACCAGAGCCGCGTCTGGGCAGATGACAGGGGCAGCTTTGCCGGGCGCGGCTGCAGCGCAAAGGCGGCTGACTTTGATCCCGCTTTCTCGACAAGACGAGCAAGTTGTTGCGGCGTCGGAGCATCGAATACCTGAGCAGGTTCGAGCGACACGCCAAGCCGGTCCTGAAGCCGATAGGCAAGGCGCGCGGCCAGAAGAGAATGCCCTCCAAGAAGGAAGAAGTGATCCTCCGGGCCTACTCTCTTGAGGCCCAGCAACTCCGCGAAAAGATGACACAGCATTTCCTCCAGCGAGGTCAATGCTGCGCCACCTTCTGAAAGCGCCTGAGGCTCGGGGTCCGGCAAGGCCGCTCTGTCGAGCTTGCCGTTGGGCATCAACGGCAGCTCGGACAGTGTCACGACGGCCGACGGCAGAAAGGCTGGCGGCAATTGCACAGAGAGGTCCCGAAGCAGTTTCGGGACATTCTTTTCTGCCCCCCTGGTCCAGACGACATAGCCAGCAAGATAGACACTGCCGTTTTCCCGCCTCTTTGAGACAACCGCAGAACGGGCAATCGCCGGCAAGGCGTCCAGTGCGGCGGCAACTTCGCCGGGTTCCACCCGCACACCGCGGATCTTCACCTGGTGATCGCTCCGGCCGAGATACTGATACTCACCAGAGGGCAACCGGCGTGCAACATCGCCTGTTCGATAAAGAAGGGCGCCCGGCGGCCCGAACGGAGAGGCAACAAACCGGTCCGCTGTCCTGTCCGGCTGGCGATGATAGCCGAGGGCCAGCCCCTCGCCGGCCAGATAAAGCTCCCCGGCATCACCTTCAGCGACTTCGGCAAGATTTCCATCGAGCAGGAACACCTCCGTCCTGCGCACCGGCTTGCCGATCGTGACGGGTTTTCCTGAAACACAAGCCGCCCAGAGACTGTCGCCGGCCGCCTCGGAAGCGCCATAGAAATTGTAAAGCCGGGCAAGCGGCAGCTTTTCACTGAAGCTGTCGAGCAGACTCGTGGGCAGCGTTTCCCCGCTCGTGATCCAGCTTCGGCAGTCCGACAGATGGTGCAGACAGTCGTCCTCAAGCAAGGAGGCGAGAAGACTGGGCACGACGGTCAGCCTCGTGACGCCAAAGTGTTCGACGGCTTCCGCAAGGCGGCGGGGATCACCGGTCACCGGGCCCTCCGGGACGACGACGGCACTGCCATTGGCCAGTGCGCCCAGCAGCTCCGTCGATCCGTCAATGAAATTGAGCGAGGTCTTGAAGAGCGTCCGTTCCCCCTCTTGAAACGGCAAGGCTTCGCCGATCCAGAGAAGGCGGTTGACCAGGGCCCGTTGTCGCCCGAGCACCCCTTTCGGCCGCCCTGTGGAGCCGGACGTATAGACCAGATAGACCGGATCATCCTGGCTGGATGGCCTGATCAGATCTTCCGCGGTTGGCTCATTGCCAGGCAGCGAGTCGATAAGCGAGCGAACATGTTCCTGCCCGATGGCTAGGATCCGGTCGCTCATGCCGGCAGCTGCTGCAATTTCCAGCGCGGAGGGTCCGCAGATGATCAGATCGGGCTCGGCATCTTCCAGCATCATGACCAGCCGCCCTGCCGGATAGGACGGGTCAAGGGGCATGTAACAGGCACCGGTTTTCAATATCCCGAGCAAGGATACGACGAGGTCGGCACCTGAAGGACAGCCGAGCGCCACGATCTTGCCCGGCCCGATACCCTGCCGGATCAGATGCCACGCAAGCCGGTTTGCCTGGCGGTCCAGTTCTTCAAAGCTCACCGATGTCTGGCCGATGAGCAGCGCAGTTTGATGGGGACGTGCACGCACCTGGCTTGCAAACAGATCCGCAACACAATCCATAGACTTCTGCGACAAGGTATCAGGATCCGCGCACGGAGCCCCCGCTGCGGCACTCCTGGCCGTCACAGCTCTGGAAATCGGGTCGCGGGGCGCCATTCAGATCAACTCCGTTGGAGGCTCGCCAGATCACATGCACAGGTTTGCGTTGGCCCCGCTGATACCGCGGGGCCGGTCTCTTCAGGTTTGCAGTCCCAGTCTTTGTCTGAGGGAGAGCGGTCCCGAAGCCGCCTCCGCCACATGTCCTCGCTCGCGCAGGATGGGCACGACCGACCGGGAAAACTCGTCGAAACTTCCCGGAAAATGGGTTGGGGTGATCACGAAACCGTCGCAGGCCCCGGCAAGGAAATAGCTTTCCAGCTGGTCGGCCACCTGCTCGGGCGTCCCGACAAGACGCGGCGTTGAAGTGCTGCGCGCCATGCGGATGGCAATCTCGCCGAGCGTCCAGTCGTGGTCCGCATCTTCCTGCCGGATCCGTTCAAGCCAGGGGAACGCCGCACCGCCGTCCACGGCCGCTTTTTGAGCCGACGGCCCGTTGGCGCGTTTCAGCACATCTTCAATCGGTGTCTCGGGGCAAAACCCGGTTGCGTCAAGGCCGAGCATGCCGGACAGAAACGCGACGGCGACGTCGGTGTGGATGAGCTCGTCCAGATAGTCAGCCCGCGCCCTGGCGATGGCTTCCGTCTCGCCGATCACGGGCTGGACCGCCGTCAGAAGAAACAGTTTCTCCGGATCGCGACCGAGTTCAGCCGCCCTTCGGCGCACATCGGCGCGCAACTCGGACATGCCGTCCGCGTCGGCCTGGATCGCAAAGATGACGTCCACCCATTTTGCGGAAAAATCCCGGCCGCGCGGCGAGACGCCCACACTCATCAGGATCGGTTCTCCGGCAGGGCCTGCCGGCAGCGATAAAGGACCGCGTAACTTGAACAGGTCTCCGTCGTGATCGATCGGTCTGACCTTGTCGGTATCTGCGTAGATCCCGGCGGCTTTGTCGGCGACCATGGCGTCCTGGTCCCAGGACTGCCAGAGGCTTCTGCAGATCTCCAGTGTCTCTTCGGCCCTGTCATAGGATTCCGGAGACGTGAGTTTCGGGAAGTGACCGAAATTGTGCCCGTTGCTCGGACCGGCTGACGTGACGACATTCCAGGAGATCCGACCGCGGCTGAAGTGATCCAGCGTGCTCAAGGTGCGCGCCAGATGATAGGGTTCCATGAAGGTCGTGGACAGGGTGACCGTGAAGCCGAGCGACTGTGTGACGGAAGCCATCAGTGAAACGAGCTGGCTCGGATCATGCCGGATCGCACCAACTGCGCCGCGCTTCAGGAAGGTTTCGTAGTCGTCATTCAGGCCGGTCGTCACGCTCAGGGATTCAGGAATGAACGCCAGATCAAACCCGCCGCGCTCCAGCGTGACGGCCGTGTCCTTGAACAGGTCCGGATCGCAATAGTCGGTCTCGCTGTAAGGGTGCCGCCACATCCCGGCGAAGTGACTGCCGGGAACGAGGATATACCCGGCCAGGAACATGCGGCGACTGGCAATATCTGAAACCAATTCGGCCCCCTTCAAGGCGTTAGAAGGAACGACTCACTTAAACTTTAAATTGCATCCTTTCAGTCTCCACATTCTTTCCTTAACGGCAAGATAAATCACGCCGCTGATTTTCCACCAAAAAATTTGTTAAATTTCCTTAACAAACTGACAAGTCAAAGACGTGCAGTTTATTTACTTACCCTCCTGAAAACCAGAAGCGTATTGCCATACCACAGTCTTGGTATTTCCATATCTTCGACAAGGTCAAATCCTGAATTCAACACCTGCTTCCTCAACTCGGCTGTCTTGACCTGCGTCACCCATTCACCGGAGAAGATGTAGTCGTCGAGATTATGCGCCAGGCGGCGCCAGTAGGGCCCTTCGACCATATCCTTGAACAGGAAAATCCCGCCTGGAGCCACCCGCTCCAAGGACTGGTCGACGGCCCTGGCCCGATCCTTTTCGGCAATGTGATGCAGAACATCGATCATTGTCACCACGTCGAACTGCTCGCCGGGAAGATCTTCAAACCCATCAATTTTCCGGAAGGCCACCTGGCCACCCTGCCCCGTGCGCCCGGTTGCCGTGCGCGCAGAGACAAGCGCACCTTCATGGACGTCACAACCAACCGCTTCACGAATTCTGCCCGCGGCGAGCAAGATCGCCAAGAGCGCACCATTCCCGCTCCCCACATCAAGCAGCCTGGCCCCCTGAGGCACATGCCGTTCGATCTCATCGAAAGGGCAGACATAGGGCCGCGCCGAAATCAGGCGGCGCAACATCTTCGGCTCGTAATCGTAGAGATCGTAGAGGAACCGGCTTAGTTCGCGCCGGTCGAAACTGAATGTTCCCGAACTGGACGCCACCACCCGCTCCTTCAGTCTCGAAAGCCCGGCACCTCGGCCGGGCCATTAACCACAAGTTGCGATGACGCAACGCAATGCAAGACGACTTAAGCAAATTATTCCAGCTTTGACCAGTGCAACAATCCCGCTTGCCACACAGGGGTTTTCTTGCAAGTCTGCAGCTTGTGCCCTGGCCGGCTGTGCACCGGAAGGCATTGAGAGGCCTTGATTTTATGCCGGCTTTGAACAGTGAGATCAGCCGGGCGGCCCGACACACCGGTCCGTTTTCAGGGAGTTCCGGATGAACGTTGCTGATGACGAGGTTGAAGCAAAGGCCGTGGCGGGCAAGCCCCGGAAACGCCACGGGCTGAGCCGGACGGACAAGGCGATTGCCTACCTGATGTTGCTCGGCTTCGCTTCCATTGTGCTCTGGCCCCTGACCTTCTTCATCATCGGCCCCGGTGAGGTCGGCGTCCTCTTCCGCACTCTGACAACCGGCACCGATACCAGCTTTGTTTACACCGAAGGCATCAATGCAAAATGGCCCTGGAATCGGGTCTACCGGTATGAAGTCCGTGTGCAGAAGCAGGACGACACCGTTCACGGGCTTGCCGCCGACGGACTGCGCATCACCAGTGACATTTCCGTGCTTTTTCACCCGAAAGCCGAAAATGCCGGCAAGCTTCACAAGGCCATCGGCCCCGAATATGCGGAACGCTTCGTCCGGCCAACCGCGATCGAGGCCATCCGCTCCGTCATCGGCAAATATGATCCGCACGAACTTTACCAGGTGGATCTGACCCGGCTGGAAACCGAGGTCATGGAGGCTATCGATTCCAATGAACAGGACATGGTCATTTTCGAGCAGGTCATTCTCCGCCGCATCCAGCTGCCGAAGGAACTCAATCAGGCCATCTCGCGAAAACTGACCGAAGAACAGAACGCCCTCGCCTATGATTACGTGCTTGAACAGGCACGCAAGGAGGCCGAACGCAAGCGTATCGACGCCATCGGCTATCAGACCTTCTATTCAATTGTCGCCGATGCCCTGACACCTCAACTGCTGACCTGGCGCGGGATCGAGGCGACGGTGGAACTTGCCCAGTCGAACAACAGCAAGATCGTGATCGTTGGCAGTGGCGAGGACCAGCTGCCGCTCATTCTGGGCAGCGACATCACCAAACAGCCGGACCTGCCGGCCCCGGCAGCCGTCAATCCGCAGCACTATCGGCTGCCGGATTTTGCAACCCTGCCCAAGCTGTTCCCCGACACACCTCAGGCACAAGCACCTGAAACTGCAGACGACAAAATGGACGCCGACGGCCCCAGTGCGACCGACGAACCGCCAATGGAAACCAGGGTCGAAGAGACGGAAAACACGGATAATAAGCAAAAAAATGAAAACTAAACTCAGGATTGCAAGATTGAATTCGCAGCCTTCTCAAGTTAGTCTGACCTAGAGTAAGCAGCGCGGTGCTGCCAAGCTGAAAGGAATATGTGACATGACGACGAAGTCCACTCGCACAGGTTCCACCAAGGCAGGATCGGCCGACAAGGCTGAAGAAGCCGAGAAACTCGCCGAAAACACGGAAAAGACCGACCAGGCGGAAATGACCGCCGAAGAACGCACCGAGCGCGCGGACAAGATCATTCGGGATCATGTCATCGTCGGCGCGGGCACCGGCCTCATTCCCATTCCGGTTTTCGACCTCGTCGCGGCCATTGGCACCCAGCTCAACCTGATCCGCAAGCTTGCACAGGCCTATGACGTCCCGTTCTCGGAAAATGCCGCCAAATCCGCCGTCACGGCACTTCTCGGAAGCCTTGGCGGTGTTGGCGCAGGAACTTTCATCGCCTCAAGTTTCATGAAGACCATTCCCGTCGTCGGAACGGCCCTCGGGATCGCGGGATCCGGAGCGACGCTCGGCGCTTTCACCTACGCTGTCGGCAAGGTGTTCCAGCAGCACTTTGAATCGGGTGGCGACGTCCTAAACTTTGACGCCCAGGCCTACAAGGATCACTTCAAGAACATGATCAGGAAAGGCGAAGACGTGGCGGAAGACAAACCGGAAGCCGCCTGATGTATGTTGCCCCGCTGATCATTTACCTGTTCCTGTGCGTGCTCGTCGGCTACCGGGGTAGGGAAACGCGCCTCGGCTCCTTCGGCTGTTTTCTGGCCAGTGTGATTTTCACGCCGGTGCTGGTTTTCGTCGTTCTGCTCTTGACCGAACCGCCGAAATACCTGTCCCAGAAATAGGGCATCTCCGGCTTCATGGTTCGAAGCCCTGAGCCTTTGACGGATTGCAAAGAAAGGCCGGCGGCATGACACCATGCCGCCGGCCTTTTGCTTTCAGTGTCTGCGCAAGACTTAGAATTCGATGGCCCGGTCGCCATCGGCGTCCTTGATGCGGGTCGGCAGGCCGATCCGGTTGAGGATGCCGAGGAACGGGTGCGGCGGCAGTTCTTCTACATTGGCCATCTTCTTCACGTCCCATTCGCCGGTCGCAATCAGCATGGCCGCGGCCACCGGCGGCACGCCGGCGGTATAGGAAATGCCCTGGCTGCCGACTTCCTCATAGGCTTCCTTGTGGTCGGCAACATTGTAGATGAACACCTCGTGCTCCTTGCCGTCCTTGATCCCTTTCACGAAATCGCCGATGCAGGTCTTGCCTTCATATTCCGGCGCCAGCGAGGACGGGTCCGGCAGGCAGGCCTTGACCACTTTCAGCGGCACGACCTCCAGCCCTTCCGCCGTGGTGACCGGCTGTTCGGAGAGCAGGCCGATGTTCTTCAGGACGGTGAAGACATTGATGTAGTGCTCGCCGAAGCCCATCCAGAAGCGGACATCCGCGCCGTCCATATTTTTGGCCAGTGAATGCACTTCGTCATGACCGCACAGATAGGCCATGCGCTTGCCGACCACAGGCAGGTCGTATTCCTTGCCGATCTCGAACATCTTGTTCGACTGCCATTCGCCCTTCTGCCAGGAATAGACGGTGCCGGTGAACTCGCGGAAATTGATCTCCGGATCGAAGTTGGTGGCAAAGTAGCGGCTGTGGCTGCCGGCATTGATGTCGACAATGTCGACATCGGTGACCTTGTCGAGATAGTCGTCCTTGGCCAGACGGGCATAGGCATTGACGACGCCCGGGTCGAAGCCGGCCCCGAGAATGGCCGTCACACCGGCCTTTTCGCATTCCTCGGCCCGCTTCCATTCATAGTTGGCATACCAGGGCGGGGTTTCGCAGATCTTGCCCGGCTCTTCGTGAATGGCCGTATCGATATAGGCGGCACCGGTCTTGAGGCAGGCGCTGAGCACGGACATGTTCAGGAACGCGGTGCCGACATTGATGACGATCTCGGATTTGGTGCTCCGGATCAGGTCTGCGGTCGCGTCGATGTCGAGTGCGTTGAGTTCATGGCCTTCCAGAACGCCCGGCTGCTTCAGGGCATTCTTGTCATGAACGGTCTTGATGATCTCGTCGCATTTGGAGCCCGTGCGCGAGGCAATGTGAATGTCCCCGAGGACATCGTTGTTCTGCGCACATTTATGCGCCACCACCTGGGCGACACCACCGGCGCCGATGATAAGGACGTTCTTTTTCATGAGGTTTCTTACCTTCCCTGGAACTTTGGGGGTGTTCGGGTTCAAGTCTCAAGACAGACTTTGTTCGTAATCCTGGTAGGTGAATTCGCGCACCGGCACGACCGTGCCGTCCAGCTCCTTCATCGCGATGGCCGGCATTTTCACACCGTTGAACCAGTTCTTCTTGACCATCGTGTAACCGGCTGCGTCCTGGATGGAAACCCGGTCACCGGTCCTGAGTTCGGCCGGGAACCTGAACTCGCCGAAAATGTCGCCGGCAAGACAGGATTTGCCGCAGATCATGTAGGAATGCGCGCCCTCATCAGGGCTCACCTTGGCACTTTCCCGGTAGATCAGAAGGTCAAGCATGTGGGCTTCGATGGACGCATCGACGATCGCCAGGTTCTTGCCGTTGAAGAGCGTATCGAGCACGGTGGTCTCCAGCGTGGTCGACCTGGTGATCGAGGCCTCGCCTGGCTCCAGATAGACCTGGACGCCGTATTTTTCCGAGAACGCCTTGAGGCGGTCCGAAAACAGGTCCAGCGGATAGTCGTCGCCGGTAAAGTGAATCCCGCCGCCGAGGCTGACCCATTCAACGCGCTCAAGAAGTGTGCCGAATTTCTCCTCGATGTCGCCGAGCATGCGGTCGAACAGCGCGAAGTCGTTATTCTCGCAATTGTTGTGGATCATGAAACCGCTGATCCGGTCGATGACATTTTCCACCTTGGCCACATCCCATTCGCCAAGGCGCGAGAAAGGACGCGCCGGATCGGCGAGGTCGAAAGTCGACGAACTCACCTGAGGGTTCAGCCGCAGCCCCCGGACGATGCCGGACGCCTTGCCGCCAAACCGTTCCAGCTGACTGATCGAGTTGAAGATGATCTTGTCGGCATGCGAGATCACCTCGTCGATCTCGTAGTCGGCATAGGCAACCGAATAGGCGTGCGTTTCCTTGCCGAACCGTTCATGGCCAAGCCGGACCTCGTTCAGGGACGACGATGTCGTGCCATCCATGTACTCGCGCATGAAGTCGAATACGCACCAAGTGGCAAAGCATTTCAGCGCCAGAAGCGCCTTGGCACCGGAACGTTCACGCACATAGGCGATCTTTTCCAGGTTCCGGAGCAGACCGGCTTTGTCGATCAGGTAATAGGGGGTCTCGATCATGTGTCTCCAGGTCCAACCCGCCTTGTGCGAGCTTTGTTGCGTATGGGTAAGAGACGGCACGCCCTTCGATTTCGGTCCCGCTTGAACAGGTCGCTGACCAGGCGTCAATCTGCCTGACAGGACCGCAGTCCGCGGACCGGGCTTGCTGTTTGCGTGACGGATATCGCCTCCATCCCGCATTGACAAGCAGGTTTGGAAAATCTCCTGCTGTCAGCGGCTTCCCTGTCTGACATGCGGTCGGCACACCAGGCCTTAGGTCAGCTTGAAACCCTTGGCCCGGATGAAAGCCCCAAAGCTGTCGCGTTCCGGCGAAGAATACTGGCGGCTCTTGTCTTCCGACCAGCCATATGTCGCCGTAAGACCATGGCGTTCGGGCGAGCGTTGCTCAGCGTAAGGCTGCTGGACCTCTCTGCGCCGGTCATAGTCGGCAATCACCGTCTCCGGATCACTTTCCTGGAACCGGTCCTCATGCACGGTCACGGACAAGGGCAACCGGACACTGATGGTCGGCGCTGTCTGCTTCGGATAGCCATAGGCCAGACCCGCAACGGGAAAGACATGGTCGGGCAGGTTCAGCAGCTCGCTCACCTTTGCGGCTTCGTTCCGGACCGCGCTGATCGGACAACAGCCAAGGCCGATTGCCTCGGCAGCCATGACGAAGGCGGCGAGTGCGATACCTGCATCGACGGCTGCATTGAAGAACGCATCCAGATGGTCATTGACGAACGGATGCCCGCGCAGGTCGTGCACCTGTCTCTGACGCCGGTTGTTGCCGCAAAAGACCGCAAGGTTCGGCACGTTGGCAAACCAGGACGCCGGACCGGCCAGTTCAAGAAGGTCGGCTTTCAGGTTCGGGTCACGCACGAGAATGATGTCCCGCTGCTGCAAGTCGCTCTTTGTCGGCGACGCCAGCGCTGCTGCGCATAACAGCCGGCTGAGCTCGGCGTCGACTGTCCTGGGTTCAAAGTCGCGACAGGAGCCGCGTGCGAGCATGCCGGCGAGAACGCCGGCAGCTTCAGGAAACCGGTCCGGATCAAACGGTTCCCCAAAACGGTGCTCGAACTGTTCCGCAAGTTTTGTCATGGCCCCACCCGGACTGAAATTGGAAGACGGTGCAACAGGTGAATTGGCGCCCCAGGAGCTGTCGGCAAGACAATGCACGGCAGGCACCAACGAGCCGAGAGACCTGAAACAGGTCGAAAAGTCGCCGCGCAACTCATGGAATTCCGAGACCAGTTGACACAACCAACCGCACACGCGCTCGACACGTTAACCATAATTGGCATTTGTCGCTTCTCAACAGGAGCAAATCTGCTTTCGGATTTTTCGGTTTTTGTTTCAAATTCCCGTGAACTTTTTATGCCGGAAAGCCTAACCCCCTCTGGCCCCAACGGCAGAAAACATCCGGCAAAGCAATGTTTGGGGGACAGGCACATCAGATTGTTCCCGAACTTGCGTTTCAGAGGAACGAAATTGCACGTAACGTCAGCTGCGTAGATATACTTATCGCTTGACTCTCGAAAGTCGGAACGCTTTTTTAACCAACAGGATATCGCGGGAACGGGCCACATCATGTGAGAACACCAACCCGGCCGCGAAGACGTCCTTAAAGCAAGGCTGGGGATCGCCATAAGATCACGCCGGAAAAACCGGCCCAGGCAAAACCGAGGGGAACTACATGACCAAGACTTTCCTGAAACTGACCGCGGCCAGTGTGGCGCTTTGCGCCGGTCTGAGCGCGGCCAATGCCGAAACGCTTCGCTGGGCACGCGCCGGCGACTCGCTGACGCTTGATCCGCATGCGCAGAACGAGGGCCCGACCCACGCGCTGGCTCACCAGATGTACGAGCCGCTCCTGCAGCGCGACATGGAAGCCCAGATCATTCCGGCACTGGCCACCAGCTGGGCACCGACCGACAATCCGAATGTCTGGGAATTCAAGCTGCGTGAAGGCGTGAAGTTCCATGGCGGCGAAGACATGACCGCCGACGACGTCGTTTTCTCCTTCAAGCGCGCCATGATGCCGACTTCGGCCATGAAGGAACTGCTGGCGTCCATCAAGGACGTGCGCAAGGTCGACGATCTGACCGTTCACATCGAGACCAACGGCCCGAACCCGCTTCTGCCGAACAACCTGACCAACCTGTTCATCATGGACAGCGACTGGACCGTTTCCAATGGCTGTGAAGCACCGCAGGATGTTGCCAATGGCGGCGACAACCCGTGCGTCCGCTCTGTCAACGGCACCGGTGCCTTCGTTCTGGAAAGCCGCAAGCAGGATTCCAAGACGGTCCTGAAGCAGAACGAAAACTACTGGGGCAAGGGTGAGTTCCCGATGGAAGTCACCGAAATCATCTATACCCCGATCCAGGAAAGCGCGACCCGCGTCTCCGCCCTCCTCTCCGGTGAAGTTGACCTGATCCAGGACGTTCCGGTGCAGGATCTGGCACGTGTGGCTGAAACCGATGGTCTGAAGCTCAGCACCGCCGCCCAGAACCGCACCATCTTCTTCGGCATGAACATGGGTGATGCGGACCTGACCAGCGACAGCGTTGACGGCAAGAACCCGCTGGCCGACCAGCGCGTGCGTGAAGCGATGAACATCGCGATCAACCGCGATGCCATCAAGAAAGTCGTCATGCGCGACCAGTCCGCTCCGACCGGCGTCATCATGCCGCCGTTCGTCAACGGCTGGAGCGAGGCGCTGGACGCCTATCCGGAGTATGACGTCACCAAGGCCAAGGCCCTGATGGACGAAGCCGGTTACGGCGATGGCTTCAGCCTGACGCTGAACTGCCCGAACGACCGTTATGTCAACGACGAAGCGATCTGTCAGGCAGCTGTCGGCATGCTCGGCCAGATCGGCATCAAGGTGAACCTCGACGCCAAGCCGAAGGCCCAGCACTTCCCGCTGATCAAGAACAAGGAAACTGATTTCTACATGCTCGGCTGGGGCGTTCCGACGTTTGATTCCGAGTATATCTTCAACTTCCTCGTTCACACGACCACCGACAAATACGGCTCCTGGAACGCGACCCGCTACTCCAACGCCGACATTGACGCCAAAATCCAGAGCCTGGCTTCCGAGACCGACTCCGAAGTCCGCAACGGTACGCTCGGCGAGATCTGGGACACGGTGAAAGCAGAGACCCTGTACCTGCCGATCCACAACCAGGTTCTGAACTGGGGCATGAAGGGCAACATCGATTTCCCGGTTCAGCCGGAAGATCAGCCGCACTTCAAATTCATGACCTTCAGCAAGTAAGTCGTGAAAGCGGCGACCGTGCCGGCTGTTCTTCAGCCGGCACGGTTTCCGTGATTTTGCTCAGACGTGCCGGCATGTCTTCAGAGACCTGCGACGGGTGAATTGCACCTTGCCCGTGAAACGCATCAGGCCTGACCGTCACCGAACAGCAATTGCATCCCTATCGATGGACTCCAGCAGACTGTTGCCGACGCCACAGTCTTTCGATTGGCATATACAAAATGCTCGCATTCATCATCCGGCGCGTGGGCCAGGCCCTGCTTGTTCTCATGGCCGTTGGTTTCGTCTCCTTTGCCATGTTCAAGTTCATGGGCGATCCGCTCGAGAACATGCTTGGACAGGAAGCCACCGTCGCGGACCGCGCCGAACTGGAAGAACGGCTCGGCCTCAACGATCCGCTCATCGTTCAATATGTGCGCTTTTTCCAACGCGCCCTGACCGGCGATTTCGGTGTCTCCTACCGGGCCGGCCTGCCGGTCGGCGAAGTGATCCTGGAACGCCTTCCGGCCACTCTGGAACTGGCCTTTCTTTCCGGGGTGATTGCCATATCGCTGGGCTTCGTGCTAGGGGTCTACACGGCCATCCGACGAGATGGCTACATCGCCAATTTCATCATGACGTCCTCGCTGATCGGCGTGTCGCTGCCGACCTTCCTGATCGGCGTGTTTCTGATCTGGCTGTTTTCCGTCAATCTCGGCTGGCTGCCATCGTTCGGACGCGGTGACACGCGCAGTTTCCTTGGTGTCGATCTTGCCATCCTGACATGGGACGGCTTCAAGTCGATGATCCTGCCCGCCGTCACGCTCGGGCTCTACCAGATGACGCTGATCATGCGGCTGGTACGCTCCGAAATGCTCGAGGTGCTCCGGACCGATTACATCCGGTTTGCCCGCGCCCGCGGTCTCAGCCAGAAGACGGTCAATTTCGGTCACGCCATGAAGAACACGCTGGTGCCGGTGATCACTGTCACCGGACTGCAATTCGGCTCGATCGTCGCCTTCGCGATCATCACCGAAAGCGTCTTCCAGTGGCCCGGCGTTGGTCTTCTGTTCCTCAATGCGGTGAGCTTCGTCGATATTCCCGTCATGTCGGCTTATCTGCTGCTGGTTGCGGTCATCTTTGTGACCATCAACCTGATCGTCGACCTGCTCTATTTCACCATCGATCCACGTCTCAGTGTGAGCAACAGCTGAGGACAAGAGGCATCATGGATATTCAAACCCCAAAAGGCGCGTCGGCCCGGCCCGAATTCAAGGAAGCCGTCGCGACCACTTTTCTGCAACGTTGGTTGCAGTCCGACGTCTGGCACTCCTACAAGTCGGCGCCGGTCATCATCGTGTCCTCCATCGTCTTCGCGGTGCTGGTCCTGGGCGCGGTCTTCTCTCCGCTGCTGTCGCCCTACACACCGTTCGACCCGGCCAGCCTCAACCTGATGAACGGCTTCACCAAGCCGATGTCGGCCAACGACTTTACCGGCGACTACTTCCTGCTCGGTACCGACGACCAGGGCCGTGACGTCTTCTCCACCATCCTGTTCGGCTTGCGCATCTCGCTCTTTGTCGGCGTGGTTGCGGTTCTGTTCGCCATGACCCTCGGCGTGGTGCTTGGCCTCATCTCCGGCTATGTCGGCGGCTGGCTCGACGGCGTCATCATGCGCATCGCCGACATTCAGATGACCTTCCCGTCCATCATGGTCGCCATGCTGCTCTACGGCATCGGCAAGGGCCTCATCCCGCCGGACCTGCGGGACGAAATGGCGATCTGGGTCCTGATCCTGTCAATCGGCCTGTCGGAATGGGTGCAGTTTGCACGCACGGTGCGCGGCGCGACGATGGTCGAACGGCAAAAGGAATATGTGCAGGCCGGCCACCTGATCGGTCTCACCCGCTGGAGCATCATGCTGCGCCACATCCTGCCGAACGTGACCGGACCGATCCTGGTGATTGCCACGATCAGCCTGGCCCTGGCCATCATTGCCGAAGCCACCCTGAGCTTCCTGGGGGTCGGTGCACCGAAAACCGAACCGTCCCTTGGAACGCTGATCAATGTCGGCCGGCAATACATTCTCTCCGGTGAATGGTGGATCCTGCTGTTCCCGTCCCTGACCCTGTTGGCGCTCGCCCTCTCCGTGAACCTGTTCGGAGACTGGCTGCGGGACGTCCTGAACCCGAAATTGCGATAGACCCGTGACAGACACACCTCTTCTCAAGGTCTCCGATCTGATCGTCGAGTTTCCGACACGCAACGGCGTTCTGCGCCCGGTAGACCGGGTCAGTTTCGAAGTGCGCGCCGGCGAAATTCTCGGTCTCGTCGGCGAAAGCGGCGCCGGTAAATCCATGTGCGGTTCCGCCATCATCGGACTGATCGACCGTCCGGGCCGGATAAGCGGCGGTGAAATCCACCTAGACGGCAACCGCATCGACAATCTTTCCGAAGACCAGATGCGCCGGATCCGCGGCAAGAAGATCGCCATGGTCTTCCAGGACCCGCTGACCAGCCTCAATCCGCTGATGACGGTCGGCCAGCAGCTGATCCAGACCATCCGGACGCACCTGCCTGTTTCAGCCAGCGAAGCCCGGACCCGGGCCATCGCGCTCCTGGAGGAAGTCGGCATTCCCGCGGCTGCCAGCCGGATCGATGCCTATCCGCACCAGTTTTCCGGCGGCATGCGCCAGCGCGTGGTGATCTCGCTGGCCCTGGCGGCCGAACCGGAACTGATCATTGCCGACGAACCGACGACGGCGCTCGACGTCTCGGTCCAGGCGCAGATCATGGCGCTCTTGAAGCGCCTGTGCCGGGAGCGCGGCACGGCGGTCATCCTGATCACGCACGACATGGGCGTGATCGCGGAAAGCACCGACCGCGTTGCTGTTCTTTACGCCGGGCGCATTGCCGAGATCGGCCCGACCCGGAACGTGCTCAGCACACCGTCGCACCCCTATACGACCGGCCTGATGGCATCGACACCGTCAACAACAGGCACGATGCACACGCTGAGCCAGATCCCGGGATCCATGCCGAACCTGCGGGCCATCCCGAAGGGCTGTGCTTTCAACCCGCGTTGCGAGAAGGCCATCGGCGCCTGTTTCCAGGACATTCCGATCCTTGAACCGGTCGATGGCAGCGAAGTCGCCTGCTGGCTCTACGATCCCGCCTATCAAGCCAAAACAAAAGAGTTCTCCGGAGCCACCGAATGACCGGCGAGACCCCCCTTATCCGCGCCCAGAGCCTGGGCGCCATTTTTGACGTCTCCAAGCCCTGGCTGAACCGGATGCTGGCGCTGGAGAAGAAACAGTTTCTGACCGCGGTCGACACGGTCGATTTCGACATTCCGAAGGGCAAGACCTTCGCGCTTGTCGGCGAGAGCGGTTCGGGCAAGTCAACGATTGGCCGGATGATTGTCGGCCTGCAGAAACCGACCAGCGGCAAGGTGCTGATCGACGGCGAAGACTTCTTCGCCATCAAGGACCGCAAGCGCCAGATGGCCATGCGGCGCCGGATCCAGATGATCTTCCAGAGCCCTTACGCTTCGCTCAACCCGCGTTGGCGCGTCAAGCACATCATCGGCGAACCGATCCGGGCCTTTGAACTGATGCCTGTTGCGAAGATCGACAAGCGGGTTGCCGAACTGCTCGACCAGGTCGGCCTTGCCAAATCGGATGGCGAAAAGTTCCCGCACGAGTTCTCCGGCGGCCAGCGCCAGCGCATTGCCATTGCCCGCGCGCTCGCCTCCGATCCGGAGTTCATCGTCTGTGACGAGCCGACCTCGGCCCTCGACGTCTCGGTGCAGAGCCAGGTGCTCAACCTGATGAAGAACCTGCAGCGGGAGCTTGGCCTCACCTACCTCTTCATCAGCCATGACCTGTCGGTGATCCGCTACATGGCCGACGAAATCGGCGTGCTCTATCTGGGCCGTCTCGTCGAGGTCGCCGACCGGGACACGCTGTTCCAGAACCCGCGCCATCCCTATACGCGCATGCTGATGGATGCGGCGCCTCATATCGATGCCTTCGGCCGTACGGCGGAGATCGTTTCGGGTGAAATTCCGGATCCGATCAACAAGCCGAGCGGCTGCAGCTATCACCCGCGCTGTTCCCTCACCGAAAACCTCTGCCGGAAAGATCGCCCGGACGTTCGCGAATTCGGTCAGGAACACGCCCGCGTCGCGTGTCATCTCTGCACGGCCTAGGGTCAGGGCCACCAGCAATGGTGTGGCCAGGCGGAAACCCGGAAAAACAAACGGAAGACGGCGTGCTGTTTCACCAGCACGCCGTTATGTTTTGTGCCAGGGACGATCAGGGCGCCGAACGCAGCAGCTGCGCCAGAACTCCGCTGTCTGGCAGCTCCTGCACCTTCCAGGCGGTCTCGATCAGCCGGTCCTGCCCGGCCTGGTCGAGCAGGCCTTCGCAGCAGGACCGGACCTTGGCCTCAAGATCTGCATCGCTCAACGGGTTTTCCGGCCCGCCGCGATAACGCTCATCGGCCCAACCGGCGACTTCACCGTCTCCCTTGAGCTTGACGGTGATGCGCGACCGCATGACGTTGAAACCCTGCGCCTCGATCTCCGGATCGAGCTCGGTTCGAATGCGCCGCTGCATGGCCTGCATGGCATCGCTCTGCACGAACTCATCTGAGAACTCGCGTTTGCCGGCTTTGCGGGCCAGAGCGATCATGGCCAGCGCCGCCGGCAGCGAAAACTTCGCCTGCAGGTGATTGGCCGCAATCGGGTAGCGGATGGGTTTCAGAATGTTGGTGCCCGCATGTACCGTGACACCTTCAATGTCGTCCGGGGCAATGTTGGCATCGGTGACAAGGCGGAGCATCAGATCGATGGTCGGATGGGTCAGCACACCGCACGGATAGGGCTTGATCGAGACCCCCGGCTCGACGATGGTCCAGGTCCTGCCGAAGCCCTGGCCCAGCTTCCCTTCACTGACGCCGCCACCCTGGACGGCAAAGAACCCCCAGGGGCCGTCGAGCGCATTCGGGTCCGCCGTATATCCGCGCTGCGCCAGAAGTGCTGCCGTGATGCCGTTTTCGCAGGCGCGCCCGACATGAAGCGGTTTGGTCATCGTACCGAAATTGCAGCGAATGCCAGCGGCAAGGCTGGCGGCAATGCCAAAGCCCCAACGCAGCTGATCGCCCTTCAGCCCAAGCATCTTGGCGGCTGCAGCATAGGCACCAAAGGTTCCGACCGTGCCGCTGGAATGCATGCCGCTCATGTAGTGCTGCGGCAGCATCCATTCGGAAATCTTGCATTCGACCTCGAAGCCGGTGAGAAAGGCCAGCATGAAGGCGCGGCCATCAACATTGCCGATCTTCTGCGCCATGATCAGTGAAGCGGTCAACGGCGGAATGGTCGGGTGGGTGAGCAGGCCGTAAATATGGGCCGGGTCGGTACTGACCTGGCTGTCGTCCCAGTCATGAGCGTGGCCGGATGTGCCGAGCACCCGCGCCGCCATCGGCGCCGGTACGCGCGCTGCAAGGTCGAGGAGCAGGGCATCCGGCCGCCCTGCATTGTCCAGCGCTTCCGCCTTCAGGATTTCGACCATCTCGTGATCGGCCCCTGCCACATAAAGACCGAGGCCGTCGAGCAGGCAGCGGGTGCCGATCCTGAGCGCTTCTTCCGGCAGATCCGCATAGGTGACGGTTTCAACGAATTGTGCCGCTTCTTCGGTCGCCCTGGAGTTCTCGGGCACTTCAGCAAAGATGTTGCGGGCTACGGACATGATGAGTGTTCCTTCTTGATCGTCCTTTCGGACAGCAGTGACATTGAAACGGGTGGCGAGGGCTCATTCGTTGCCGTGTGCGAGACGGTCCGCCTCCTCCCGACGGCGCGTCTTGATCAGCCGGCCGATCGGCGTCGACAGAATGCTGAGGGCAGCAAGAACAAAGAACAGCACCGCGATCGGGCGGGTCAGGAAGCGCCAGGCGTCCTGGTCGAACAGGATCATCGACTGGGCGAGCGAGTTTTCGACCATGTGCCCGAGAACCAGTCCCATGATGATGGGAGCGGGCGAGAAGCCGGCCCGGTTCAGGAAATAGCCGATGAAACCGGCAGTCAGCATGATGTAGACATCGTTCAGTGACTGCCCGACGCCGTATGCCCCGACAACACAGAGACAGAAGACGGCCGGCCACAGGAACTGACGCGGGATCAGCGAGATCCGGGAGAAGTAGCGGGCCCCGAACAGGCCGAACACCAGGAACACGACATTCGCCAGCAACATGGCAAAGAAGATCGCGTAGAGCAGGTTCGGCTGGTTTTCGAAGAGATACGGGCCAGGACGCAGACCGTGGATCTGCAAACCGCCGAGAATGACCGCGGCGGTCGCAGAGCCTGGAATGCCGAGCGCCAGCGTCGGCACCATGGCGCCGCCGGTGGCTGCATTGTTGGCAGCTTCCGGACCGGCAACCCCTTCAATCTCACCCTTGCCGAAATTGTCCTTGTTTTTCGACCAGCGTTTGGCCTCGTTATAGCCGATCATCGCGGCAACCGTACTGCCCTCGGCCGGCAGGATGCCGACAAAGGTGCCGATGCCGGACGAGCGCAGGATCGTTTTCCAGACGCGTTTGAAATCATCCAGCGACGGTAGTTTGAGCGCTGACATGGCAAACCGCTCCAGCGGACGGTCCTTCTGACCCGCCTGGTCGAGCAATTCGGCCATGGCAAAGAGACCTATCAGCACCGGAATGAAGCTGATGCCTTCATAGAGCTCCGGCACGCCGAAGGTGAACCGCTCCACACCGGTCGTCAGATCGACCCCGACCGTTGCAAGCAGAACACCGAAGGCACCACCAATCAGGTTCTTGACCGCGGACTTGCCGCTGATCGACGCCAGCATCGACAGGCCAAAGACGGTCAGGGCAAAATACTCAGGCGGTCCGAACCGGTAGGCGATGGTGGCCAGGAAGGGCGCGGCAAAGATCAGCACAAACAGGCTGAAGATACCGCCCGCTACACTGGCGGCTGCGGCCATGCCAAGGGCGCGCCCGGCCTGACCATTCTTGGCGAGCGGATACCCGTCAAAGGCTGTCGCGGCGGCCGGCGGCGCGCCGGGCGCATTGATCAGGATGGCCGTGATCGAGCCACCGAACGTTCCGGCACAGTAGAGCGCAGCCAGCATGGCAATCGCCGGGATCGGCTGCAGGTAGATGGTGAAAGGCAGCAGCAGGGCCACGGCCATCGAGCTCGACAAGCCCGGAAGAGCACCAACCAGAACGCCGACAAGCGTTCCGGCGCAGATCAGAAGCAAGGTTTGCGGCTGCAGGATTTCCAGCAGCCCGCCAATGAGAAATTCCATGGGTTTTCTCCGTCAGCTGAGGAAAGCCAGCGGCCCGAGCGGCAGGCGCAGGCCGAGCAGAAGCTGAAAGACGACATAGATCGCAATCGGCAAGGCCACTGCGAAGGCGAGGATCAGCGGCAGGTTGCGCGCGCCCCACAACAGCGGCAGGGCAACACAGACTGCGAAGAAGGCGAGCGGCACACCGATGACGGGGAAAGTGAAAGCTGTCACGGCAAGCAAACCGGCAGTCGCCCACATGCGCCAGGGCGGATTTGTCAGATGGCTCCTCTCGCCGGAGCGCAGGCCCTGACCAATCATGATCACGGCAAGTCCCGCAATGACCGTCAGAACAAGGCGGGGCATGTGTGTTGCAGGCATGCCCTGGGCCGCTCCGAGCGGATCGCTGTCGAATGTGGTGGTTATGTAGAACAGCACGGCACACAGAAGAAGTATGGCGCTGCCGGGCACAAGATCCTTGGGCACCCACATGGCGGTTCCTCCCATTTGGCAGCGCACGCCGAAAGGCAGGCGCTGCCGTCAATCCGGTTGATTATTTGCGCAGGCCCAACTCACCGAGCGTCTCGTAGATGCTGGCATACATGTCGCGGATCTGCGTATCCCATTCCGAAGCGCCACCGACGGAGGACGGATCAAGGCCGATGCCTTCCAGGTAGGACTGGTAGGTACCGTGCTCCATGGCTTTCAGGAGTTTGCTTTCCAGCGCCGCAACCCGTTCCTCAGGCGTATCCGCCATGACGACGATGCCCCGCACGGTCGAAAAGTTGACCCCTTCGATGCCAAGTTCTGCAAGCGTGGGTGTGTCCGGCAGGGCCTTCAGGCGCTGGTTGGCCATGACAGCGAGTGGAATGAAGTCACCCGACTCAATGCCATCGACAGCCTCGCCATAGTTCAGGCCGGCCGCCTGGATATTGCCGCCCATCAGGTTGGTGACCATGGCGCCGCCGCCGTCAAAGGGAACATAGGCGACCTTGACGCCGGAGTTCTTGGAAAAGGTCATGGCCGCGATATGGTCGATGCCGCCGGCCTGGGTGCCTCCCCATTTGATCGGTGCCAGTTCGGAAGCTCCCTTGAGATCCTCGAAGGAGTTGATACCGGCACTTTTCGCGACGACCAGAATGATCGGGTCGTCGGTGGAGCGCACGACGCCCTTGATTTCGTCGATGCCGATCGGGGCGCGTCCGCGGGCCATGGTGATCAGGTGGGTCGGCGTAATCGCCATCACCGTGTGACCGTCTGCCGGTTTTCCGGAGACATAGGACATGGCCACGGTGCCGCCGCCGCCTTTCTTGATCTGGACGAAGGCATCGACACCAAGTTCACGCCTTGCGCGGATCAGCATCGTGCGTGCGGTCGTGTCGGTACCGCCGCCGGCGGATGCATGCGTAACCACTTCAACCGGTTGCGACGGAAACTCGTCCGCGGCGGCAAAACCAACGGTCATCGCCAGCGCCGTCGCGGCCAGGGTCACGGATTTCAGGATAGTCATTCGGTCCTCCCATCAACGCCTGCGCGACGGGTGTCGCGCCGTTAATAGGAGGCAACGCTATTCTGCAAACAGTAAACTGTCAACAGTTTTCAATTTCGTGAGGGTACACAAGGAGATGGGTCCCCTGGAAGGACTTCAAGACGTGTTCAGATGGAAATTGCCGAGGTCAGGACGGTGCGGACATGCGCGCCCAGCCACCAGCCACATGCTGTCGCATGGCGGTGTCGGCTCTGTCCGGATCGCGTGCCAGAAGCGCCTCGAGAATAGCCCGGTGCTCCTGGTTCGAGACGATCAGATTGCCCTTCTGGACCAGACCGCGCCGGCGGAACAGGTGCAGCTGGTTGACGATCCAGCGATAGCTCTGCTGGAGAGCCGGATTTTCGGCCGCCTTTACGAGCAAATCATGAAAATCCAGATTGAGCGCGTAGTAGCGTGACAGGTTGCCCTCATTGGCCGCGACGTCCATGTTTTCGACGAGTTTTTTCAGGTCCTGCAAGGTCTCGTCGCTGGCCCGCTCGACGATGAGCCGCCCGGTCAGCCCGGCCAGCGAGCCCCGAACTTCATAAAGGTCACGGGCCTCGTCCAGGGTCATTTCCCGCACATACATGCCATGATTGGTCGCACTCACCAGGAGCCCCGCCTGCTCCAGGCTGCGGCAGGCTTCGCGGATCGGCCCGCGGCTAACCCCAAGACGCGTGGCCAGCGCGCTTTCATTGATCCGGTCTCCGGCCTCAAGCTCGCCGGAAATGATCATTTCCTCGATTGCTTCACAGACAATCGTGCTCAGGGTCTTGGAGCGGCGCTGACTGATCTGTTCAAGCGCCGAGCTTTTCGATTTTTCCTTGGCCATGACGACAACATAAGACCGGGGTGCAAACTGTCAACAACTCGCAGGGTCGCCTCTTTCATTCTCGCGACATGCGCTGCCGCCCCTTAGAGACCAACTTCGATCACACCACCTGCTTTCGCAGCTCTGGACTGACACAGGATGACCGCAGTCTCACGCTGTTTTTGCGACAAGACGAAGTCGCGATGCTCGACCTCGCCCGAGACAAGATCGCATTTGCAGACACCGCAAATGCCGTCGGAGCATTTCACATCCACATGAATGCCGCGTGTCGCCAGCGCGTCCGTTGCGCTCTGATCAGCTGCCACTTCCAGCTCGATCCCCGACTTGGCCAGCTTGAGCGTGAAGGGGTGGTTTTCATAGTCCGGCATCTCCGGGACATTGAAATATTCCAGATGCCGCTCTTCCTCCGCGAAGCCGTTCGCCTTGGCCGCCGCCATGACAGCATCCATGTAGGAAGCGGCCCCGCAGCAATAGACATGATCGCCCGAACGATAACCCGTCAGGATCTCGTCGAACCTGGCGCGTGTGCCCTCCTGGCTGACATGAAGATGCACTTTGTCCGCCCAGGGGAAGGCGTCCAGGTCCTTCAGGTATCCAGCCGTTTCCCGAGACCGAACGGAATAATGCAGCTCGAAATCCGCACCGATGTCATGCAGCCGGTGCGCCATGGCAATCATCGGCGTGATACCGATGCCACCGCCCATCAGGAAGGACTTGCCCGCCTCCTCCACCAGAGGGAAGTGATTGATCGGCTTTGAAATGAAGATCTTCCGTCCCTCGGTGAAGATCCGGTGCAGCAGCTGCGATCCGCCCCGGCCCTGATCTTCCCGAAGCACGCCGATCTGGTAGCGGCTTCTGTCGGCAGGATTGCCGGAAAGCGAATACTGCCGCAGGAATTCCGGCGCAACGACGATGTCGATATGGGCCCCGGCCGTCCACTCGGGCAAGGGCGACCCGTCCAGCGACGCAAGCTCGTATTTGGTGACATCGCCGGCCATGGCCTCTGCCTTGACGACCTCCACTCGGATGACCGGCGCGTCGCCGGCGATGCGATATTCATGGGCAAGGCCTTCGGTCTGGCCGCGTTCCAGCTTTGCCTTGTATTCCTGTGCCGTGATCAGCGCCTGGTAGGCCTCGATCCCCTTTTCCCGATCCATCGGGAACGGGAAAGGCCAGGGATGCGGCGCAAGGTTAGCCGGATAAACGGCGAGCGTCTGGTCCTCGTATTTGAGGTCGAGATCCTTTTGCAGCGGACGATCATTGACCGGCTGTTTCGCGGGCCGGTAGGCGCCGTCCTCGGCCAGTTCGATGTCCCACCACCATTTCTTGACCGGGTTCTGTTCGCCATTGCCGACCATGTCGTCCAGCTTTGCCAGGAAGGGCGCGGCTTTCGGTATGTTCATTGCTGCCCACCGGAACGGCGCCTCGGCAAAGACACCTTCCAGGTTCCACGGACAGGTCTTCATGCACCGGCCGCACATCGCCCCGCCTTCATTGGTGATGCGATAGGTGGTGCATTTCTGGCTGTCGGATTTCCAGATCTCGTAGCCGTTGAACATCAGTTTCGGCCCGGCGGTGATCGCCCCTGACGGGCATTCCCGCGCGCATTTGTTGCAGGCCTCGCAAAAGCTCTGCAGGCCGAAGGAAATCGGTTTGTCATGGGCAATCGGCATGTCGGTGGTCACAGCACCGGACTTGAGGCGCGGCCCCAGAAACGGGTTCAGGATCACCTCGCCGATTCGACTGACCTCGCCCAGGCCTGAAAGCAGCAGAAGCGGCGGCTGCAGCACTTCGCCGTCGATTACCGTATGGGCCTTAGCCTTGTAGCCAAGGTTACGGATCTGCTTGGCGACGATGCTGCCAAGGATGGAAAACCGCAGATAGGCCCGCATCGACTGGGAAACGGCGATCCAGTCGTCGCCCGTCGCGCCTTCCATCGTCTCGTAGCCCTGGTCAATGACCATCGAGATGGCCTGATCATGGGGCGGATCGATCGGCGTGCCGGTGGCGTCATGCGAATACCAGGCCCAGTCCGGACAACGCGACAGACCGACGGCATCAACGCCCAGGAAATAGGACATTGCCTTCAGGTTCTGCGCATTTTCAACCGGGTCCGGCGGTGCCGAAGCTTCACGCTTCGCCGGCTCACCATCCTGCAAGAGGACGAAAGCGCCCAGCGCGCGCCGCTGCGCCATCGACGGTGCGGACTTGCGTACATATTGCCCATTGGTCGAGGCCTGCTGCACCTTCTTGCCCAGATCGCCAAAGAGCGAGCGTGCGAACATGTCCGTTCGCTTTGGAACACGCGGGACACGGTCCTCGTCGATATAGGTCGTTGGTGTATCGACCCGTTTCAGGGTTTCAAAAGGATGCGCACCGTCGACATAACGACGCTTCGCGTAAGGGTCGAGATTGCCGGCATTCCGGGCTGTCCGATATCCGACTTTCCAGGCAAGCCCATGGGTTTTCCACGTCGGTTGCTCTGCCAGCGGCTTCAAGGGCAAGTCATGGGCGAATGGCATTTCCGTTGTCACGGCGGCAATGGCAAACCGGTCTCCCAGATAGGGATTGACCAAGGCCCCTTCCTCGACACTCGCCAGACCCGACGCAACCGCGAGGACATTCAGATCCACATCGCTTGCCGAATGTCCATGCGCGCGCGCCTCAAAACCAAGCAGACGGATATACTGCGCAACCACCGCTGCGACTTCCATCGCCCGCAAGGCGGACCGGTGGCGTTCCGCCCCCTCCAGCCAGCGATGGCCCGGCTCGTCCGCCCGGATCGGGCGCGGTGTCTGAACCAGAAGGACAAGCGCATGCTGGTGATGCGCGACCGATTTCAAGGGCGCATTCACGGCATCGCGGAGATCCGCCATGATCATGTCGATCCCGGAGGCGAGCGACTTGTGCTGCCCGGTGCGCAGTTTTTCCGCCAGCTGGTCGATGTCCGGATTTCGCACCGGTTCGCTCAACAGGGCGACTGGCGGCACCGCGCAGGTGCCTGCCATCGAAACATCGGAATAGTAGCTGAAGGACTTCAGATGGTTCTGCCGTTCGACCAGATCGCCCGGAATGTCCGCGCGAGACCGGTTGACCAGCCCGTCGCGCACGGTGTCCAGCATCGCCTGGGCTTCCGTCATCGCGTTGATGATGTTTTCCGGTCGATCCGGTCTGGAAAAGGTCAGCGGTGCAAAAGCCGGCATGTCCGGCGGCAGCACGAGTACCTCCTGCCGCGCCAGACGCTCCAGTGGAAAAGGCCCCAGGTGAACGGGACGCGACTTGTCTGAAAAAAACTTCACTCTCTCCCCCGGGACATCAACCGGCCGATTACAAACACTCCGCAGCCACTGCCTGATCCACGCTCAAAGCCGTGTCAGCTGCACGTCTTCCCCCTCCGTCAGGCGGTCAATGGCATCCATGAAGACGTCGTAGATATCGCCATCCAGCTTTTCGCTGAAATGCTGGTTGAGCTCACGCACCAGGCCGTGGCAGGCGGTCAGCTTGCTCTGGCCAAGATCGGTCAGCGCAACTTCGGTAAACCGCTTGTCGTCGTCGATCCCGTTCCGGTTCACGAGCCCCTGCTCCTCCATGGACTTGAGCAGCCTGGAAATGGCCGGACGGGCGATGCAGATATAATCGGCAAGCTGAGACGGCGACGTTACGCCTTCCAGCCCGACACCACGCAACACACACCACTGCAACCGTGTAATGCCATGGACCGCGAGCTGCTTTTCCAGCCGGCTTTCCATGATCCGCGCCAGACGCGTCACCTTGAAGCCGATCCTGTTGTGAAGCGTGAACTCAGCCGCCATTATTCTCCCCGCGCGAACAGGCTTGACTCAGCCCGGTGCATCTCTTCTAATCAATTAACAATGATAATTACTCAAGTTAATTACCAATGTAAACTATTTTGGGAGGGGAGAGGAAATGCCAACCAAATCAATGAGTTTCCGCGCGGCACTCGCGGGAACCGCTGCCGCAGCGGCAGTTTTTCTGGGCCTGCAGACGGCCTCGGCAACAGAACTCAAGGCGGCTCACTTCATGCCGTCCATGCACCCGATGGACCGGGGTGTGATGACACCCCTGTCCGAGGACATCAAGGCAGCAACGGACGGTGAACTGACCATCCGGATCTACCCGTCCGGCGAACTGGGCAAGGGCCCGGTCCAGCAATACAAGCGGGTGGTCACCGGCGTGGCCGACATCGTCTTCGGCATTCCCGAATACACACCGGGTCAGTTCGCGACCACGGGCCTGGTCCATATTCCGGGTCTGTTCGCCAATGGCACCGAAGCCACCAATGCACTCTGGGACAATATCGATCTCTTTGAGGACGAATATTCACAGACCAAACTGCTGGGTCTGTGGGCAAACAACCCGTCGGTGCTGATCTCACGCGAAGACCCGGTGCGCACGCTCGCCGACATGAAGGGCAAGAAGATCCGTGCACCGAACCCGGTCATGGCAGACCTGATCGAGGCCTGGGGCGGCATTCCCGTCTCCATGCCGACACCGGATGTCTACAATGCCATGAACACCGGCGTGATCGACGCGGTCATGATCGGGCCGTCTGGCATCCGCTCCTACAAGCTGCATGAGACAGCCAAATACGTCACCACCAACATTCCTTCCGCGCTCGACAGTTTCTATCTTCTGATGAACAAGCAGAGCTGGGAAAACCTTAGCGACAGCCAGAAGCAGAAGCTGGACGAGCTGACGGGCCGTACCATCAGCCTTGCCGGCGCCAAGGGTTTCTATGAAGCCGGGCAAGCCGGACTGAAACTTGCCGCGGACAGCGGGGTGGAACTCATCGAGATCGATGCGGCCGCAGAGGCTGAATTCCGGGCGGCCATGGAGCCGGCCCTCGCCAAGATCCTCGATGAAAAAAGCGAGAAGATCGGCAAGGATGCCGAAGCCATCGCGGTAAAGCTGAGTGCCAACTGACAAATGGCTCTTGAAAAACTGGCAACCTCCAGCGCGGGATCCACGCGCTGGAGGACGTTTCTTGAAGTCCCGCTTGTCATACTCGGCGCAGTCGCCGTGTTTGTCCTGATGGGCCTTTCTGTCTCAGACGCCCTGCTCAGATCCTTCCTGAACAGTCCGATTTTCGGCGCCAATGACTATGCCCAGATCCTCCTGTCCTTCGTTGTCGGCCTGAGCCTGCCGCTCTGTGTGCTGGCGGGCCGCCTGATTGCCATCGACACGCTGGTGGTGCGGCTGCCCAAATGGGTCCAATCCCCCCTCGACTGGCTGACCTCCGCCCTTGGCATCGCCATCCTCTCCTATGTCGCCTGGCGCGCCTTCGTGAACGCGCGCGAAGCCGCAATGTTCGGAGAAACAACGCTCTTGCTGCAGTTGCCCTTTGGCCCGTCCTATTACGCGGTCGCCTTCGGCTGCGCGCTCTCGGCGCTCATTCTCCTTGTTGAAAGATTTTTCAGATGAGCCCGGAATATGTCGGCTTTCTGGGTTTCCTTGCGCTCTTCCTGCTGCTCGGCCTTGGAACACCCGTTGCCATTTCCCTGCTGGTTGTCGGCTTTGCCGGCACCGTCGCCCTCTCCGGTTTTCAGGCGGCGGCCTTCACGGTAAGCGGACAGGTCTTTGCAACCGTCACCGTTTACGAGCTGACCATCATTCCGCTGTTCATCCTGATGGGCAATCTGGCATCCGCTGCGGGATTGAGCCGGGACCTGTTTGAGGCGGCACACAAGATCATCGGACATCTGAAGGGTGGACTGGCCGCCGCAACCGTCATGGGCTGCGCAGGCTTTGCTGCCCTCTCCGGGTCCTCACTCGCCTCGGCCATCACGATGGGCAAGGTCGCCTATCCTGAAATGAACCGCTTCAAGTATGGTGACCGGCTGGCAACCGGTTCCATCGCGGCCGGAGGAACCCTCGGCATCCTGATCCCGCCTTCGACGGGTTTTGTCATCTACGCGGTGTTGACGGAGGAATCCATTGGCCGGTTGTTCATGGCCGGTGTTCTGCCAGGCCTGCTTCTGACCGCCATGTTCCTGGTGGCGATTGCCTTTGTCACCTTCTTCTGGCCCGAAGAAGGTCCGCGCGGGCCGGTGTTCACACTTCGGGAGAAGCTGATCAGCCTGTTTCGGGCGACCGGGATCGGCATCATCATTTTCATCACCATCGGCGGCATCTACACCGGCTTCTTCACGCCCGTCGAGGCAGCCGGGGTCGGCGCCTTCTTCGCCCTGCTGATGCTGGTCCTGCGCGGCAAATGCACCCTGCCGACACTTTACAATGTCAGCGCCGAAACCCTGAAGACGACCGGCATGGCCTTCTTCATCCTCATCGGCGCCAATGTGTTTGCACCCTTTGTTGCCCTTTCCCACTTGCCGGCCACTATCGCCGCCGGCATGACCGGACTTGATCTCGGGGTCTATGGAACCCTCGCGCTGATCCTGCTGGGTTACGTCATTCTGGGCATGTTCATCGAGGGCCTGTCTCTCCTGGTGATCACTCTTCCGATTGTCTTTCCCCTGGTGGTCGGCCTCGGGTTCGACCCGATCTGGCTGGGCGTAGTGATGGTATTGGTCCTGGAGATGGGACTGATCTCACCACCTGTCGGCGTCAACGTCTTCATCGTCAAGAGCGTCGTGCCAGACGTCCGGATCGAAACGATCTTTGCCGGCATCATGCCCTTCTGGCTGGCCATGATCGTCACCCTGGCACTGATCGTCGCCTTTCCCCAGATCGCGCTGTTGCTGCCCAACGCGATGTTCAATTGAGAAGCTTTGCTGGCGCTCGCCTCAGGCCTCGTCCATCTGTTGCTTGAGGGTCAGCTCGATGAACTCGCCAGGATGGATCATCTGCAGCCGAACCTGAACGATCATGGTGCCGTCCAGAATATCCTGTTCGGTCATGGTTGAGCCGAGGCCGCAGTCCACCGAATAGGCTTCAGAGGCGGTTGCGCCCAGCAATCCACCCTGTGCCCAGACCTGGTGCAGGAAATTGGAGACCGACGAAACCACCGTCGACCAGGTCTTGCTGTTATTGGGCGAAAAACAGAACTGCTGGAGCGCAAGCTTGATGGACTGTTCGATATAGATGATCGTGCGCCGCACCTGGATGTAGCGCCAGTCCTGGCTGTTGCCGAGCAACGTGCGCGCGCCCCAGACAACCGTGCCACGCCCCGGAAACTCCCGAATGGCATCCAGCGCCTTGCCATCCAGCGGCATGTTCAGATCTTCCTGCATCTTGTCATTGATATGAACGGTCGGTGCAAGGACCGACGCCAGAGCCACATTGGCCGGTGCGGACCAGACCCCGCGCGTATTGTCCACCTGGGTGTAGACGCCGGCCATTCCGGCACTTGGCGGCAGGACGCCGAGAAGAAGAGCCGTCTGCTTTTCGATCTCGCTCAAAACCGGGAGCGCGTTGAGGAGATTATCGTTGAGCGCGACGATTTCATCAGGTTTGGTCGGCCCTTCCCCCGATGCGGTCCGGTCGATCATGGCCTTGACCTCCACCAGCTGCTCTTCCTTGTAGAGCGCTTCTGCCTGCTGCGTCAGAACGGCAGCCAGTTCAGCCTGGTCGAACCATGTGTAGGTGATGTCCGAGACAGGATAGGTCGTGGTTTTCAGGAAAGGAAAATAGGCCGCTGCGTAGGAAAGGTCCTCCGACCCGATCTTGGTCCGGAATTCGGCAACGTTCGCCTCCAGATCCTTCTGGAACGTCTCCGGATCGGCCTGGTCGAGCGTCTCGGCCCCGTAAACATCCAGAATGGCAAACCGGTCCTGAAGCTGACCGCACTGCGCCTTCATCGCATTGACCACCTCGTAGAAGGCGTCGCAGCTCCAGGCTTTGTCCGGATCGTCCGGCGTCAGAAGAACCGCGTCGGGAACGACCAGCATGGTTGGTCCGACGATGTCTGCAAGTTCTGCAAGCCCCTCTTTCAGCTTGCTCGCGTCCACTGCAACACCGTCAGGCTTTGCGCCCTGATCGGTGTAGTCGCCGACGGAAACCACATAACAGTCGCTGCCACCGTTTTCGAAGAAAAGCTTCATGCTGGCATAGAGATTGAAGTGCACACCTCCAGACTTGCCGATCGCAAGATAAATTGTGGCTCCGTCTGCATCGACGAAGGAAACGTCATAGGCATCGGGGCTCTTCTGGACTGTTGCTGCGTCCACGGTGGTGATCTGGACAGCCGGTTTGAAACCTTGACCGAACACCTGAACAAAATCAGCAAAAGAGGAGATCTTCTGCGGTTTGAAAAAAACCGGCTTTCCTTGCACATGCGCCTGTTCGGTATAGCCGACAAAAGCGGGCAAAGAGGTTTCGACACCGACGACGGAGGCTGGAAAGCCATCGACCTCGGTTACATAGACACCTGGTGTCTTGTGCTGGGTGGTACTGGACATTGCCTCCCCTTTCGCCCTCTGCGCTTGTGCTTCAAGACTATTTGCGTTGGCCGACCACGATCAGGCTCCCAAACAGCGCATTGCCGGATGCCGACACCCGGTCCTGCGGTCGGCGTTATGTCTGAAGCAGATCGAGAAACACGACCTGCTGCCTGAAATTTCCGGATTACTCCCTCGCCCATGATTAACCAGAAGATGCATCAAAACAACTTTGCAATCAGATCAACCTGAGCCGAGGTGAGGATTTTGCGCTGCACAACAGAAAGGCAATCGCCGGGATTTGCCCAAGAAACCCGCATGTCTTCGAACATTAGAAAAGGCACCCAAAATCTAACTATCTGAATCACATGGACAAAATTACGTAGCTCTGAATGGCACGCTAATTGCTGCATCTGGTTCGGCCCGTGCCGGGTCCTGAAATCTGAACCGCCCAACGTTGGGCACGAGACAAAGCCGTCTTTTCCGGTTGCTCAGGAGAGTTTCCGGACAAGACGGCTTTTTGTTTGGCGGAAGACCCATGAATGTAGTTGCAGACGTCAAATCCAGCTCGGATCAAGGCCTCAAGGAAGAGACACTGATGCCTCCAGTCGTGGTCGTGGGGGGCGGTCCGGTGGGCACACGGGCCGCGCAGGAACTGTCCCGCCGCGGCCGGACCGTCGTCCTGTTCAATGCCGAGCGCTGGCGTCCCTATAACCGGGTAAAGCTCACCCCGCTCTTGGCCGGGGAAGCGCAAGTCGGGCAGATCTACGCCAGCGACCACTTTCCGCGCCCTGGCAAGGTTCACCGGTATGACGGGGTATCCGTGGTCGATGTCGACCGGGAAAACCGCCTGGTCGCGCTCTCCTCCGGCAGGATCCAGCCCTATTCGAAGCTGATCCTTGCCCTCGGCTCCCGTGCCTTCGTCCCGGCCATCCCCGGCGCCGGCTTGCCGGGCGTTTTCACCTTCCGCAATTTCGATGATGCCGAAGCACTGGTGGCCAGATCGATGTCCGCCAGGAAGGTGCTTGTCATCGGCGGAGGATTGCTGGGTCTGGAAGCAGCCCGGGGCATGGCGGCCCGTGGCGCGGCCGTCACGGTTGTTGAACACGAAAACCGACTGATGCCTCGCCAGCTCGATCTGGCGGCAGGCAACGTGTTGAAGGAACGGATCGAAGCCATCGGAATCAGCGTGCTTGTCGGTGAACGGGTCCACGAGATTTCCGGCAGCAGCCGGGTGGAGAAGGTTTTCCTTGGCCAAGACAGGATCCTGGAAGCCGACACGGTCATCATCTGTACCGGCGTGCGTGCCAACACCCAGCTGGCGGCCGGGATCGGCCTTTCCCACCGGCGCGGCATTGTCGTCGACGACAGCATGCGTACGGATGATGACGCGATCTACGCCATCGGCGAATGCGTCGAGCATGCCGGTCAGGTCTATGGCCTGGTCGGGCCCGGTTACGAGCAGGCATCGGTTGCCGTGGCCCATATCTGCGATGAAGAAGACGCCGCCTACCTGGGGTCCGTACCGGCCACCAAACTGAAGGTCATCGGCGCCGACGTCTTTTCGATGGGCGACTTTGAATCCATCGAGCAGCAGCAGGACATCAAGTCCTTTGTGTTCCAGCCCGCCGACGGAAGCATCTATAGACGCCTCTTCGTCGACCGGGGCAGACTGGTGGCCGCGCTCGGCGTCGGCGAATGGCCCGAGGCCACCCGGCTGCAGCAGGCCATCGGAAAACGGCAACCGGTCCGCTTCTGGCAAACCGCCCGGTTTGCCAGATCAGGCGACCTTTGGCCCCAGGGCGATGACAGTGTCGCCAGCTGGCCCAGGGAAGCAATCGTCTGCAATTGCACGGGAACCACAAAAGGCGCGGTTCTCGACAGCATCACGCTCGGGTCGCAGACCCTGGACGATGTCCGTGCGACCACCAGCGCCAACACGGTCTGTGGCACCTGCAAACCCCTTGTCCTGGAGCTTCTCGGCCAGGGCGACGCCCCACCCGAACCGGTCAGATGGTGGCGCTGGTTGATCGGTGTTTCCGTTCTGGGCGCGCTGGCTGCGCTCGCGACCGCAATCCTGCCCCGGATCGCGCTGGCCGACAGCTATGCCACGAAGGACTTTTGGTTCAGCCTGTGGTTCGACAGTCTCTGGAAACAATATACCGGCTACACCCTGTTGGCGCTGACAGTGTCCGCCGCGGTCATCGGATTGCGCAAACGCATCAGGCTGCTGGGACGTCTTGGCAGCTATGACGGCTGGCGCCTGGTTCATCTGACCATCGGCCTTGCCTGTGCGCTTGGCCTTGTTGTGCATACCGGCTTCCGCCTCGGTTCAAACCTCAACCTCTTGCTGATGCTCAGCTTCCTGGCAACGCTCGTCTTCGGCGCAGTGGCCGGCTTCGTGAAGGGAGCGGACCACGCCCTGCCGGATCCGGGTCAAGGTCAGGGAGGGGCAACAACTGTTCCGAAAACCCTGCCGCTCTGGGTCCACATTCTCGCACTCTGGCCCTTGCCGGTCCTGCTGATCATTCACATCGCAACCGTTTACGCATTCTAGCGAGGCCGGAGGGAGAGAATGAACAAGACGGCCCTGCTCTGGATCCTCTGGATCGCACTGACACTCATTGCCGGCTCCGCGCTTGCCGGCATCCTGTTTGTCGGCGGCCAGAGAGATCTGATGCTCATCGGCAAGACCACCAGTGCGCACAAGCAGTTCGAACTCGCCTGCGAAAGCTGCCACACAACAGGGCTCAGCGACAATCTGACCAGGAGCCCGAAGAAACTGGCCAAGGCGATGACCCAGGCCTGCCTCGGCTGCCACGAGGCGGAAAAGAAAGTTTCCAACGACAGTCATCCACCGAAGAAGTTCCGCGGAGCCAAGGGGGCAAGGCTGAGGGCGGCCCTCAACGCCCAGCAATGCACCACTTGTCACACCGAACATCTGCCCGAGCTGACGCGTGCGAATGCCGTCACCTTGCCGATGGACCTGTGCAGCGCCTGTCACCAGAAGATCGGCGAAGACCGGAAAAGCCACGAAGGCCTGGCCTTCACCACCTGCGCCAGTGCCGGATGCCACAATTTCCATGACAACACGGCGCTCTATGAAAAATTCCTGGTCAAACATGCCGGCGGCAACTGGCTCAAGGACCATCCGGTGCTGGCCCAGGACGGCCTGAAGCCTGCGACGCCCTTCCTGATCGAAGCTTCAAGGGCTCCCGATCCGACAGCTGCACTCAAGTCCTTTCTCGACAACAAGGCGGGCCAGGACACCGGGGAAAAAGCCCGAGAGATCTTTGCAGAGCTCCTGACTGCTGAAGACGCCATTGCTCCCGAAATCTACAGGACCGAGGCGGCGGTTTCGCTGTGGGCAGGGTCCGCGCATGCGGTCAGCGGCGTCAATTGCGCCGGTTGTCACGCGCCTGAGGCTGCCGAAACGACCGACCTGGCTGAGCTCAAGGAAAACTGGCTGGACGCCCCCGGCGCCGAGATCTGCGGCACCTGTCACAAGCCCCAGCGCAAGAGCTTCAGCGAAGGCAAGCACGGCATGCAGCTTCATGCGAAAATCGCCCCTCCGCGGCCCGTGGCTGAAGACGGACTGGCACGTGTTGCCCATACCCTGTTTCAGGACAAGCCGCTTCCCCCCTTCACAGTGGGGGACTCCTATCTTGCCGATAAAATGAAACCCGAGGCCCACGATGTCGCGCTCGGCGACTGTGGCAACTGCCATAAACCTCATGACGTCGACCTGCGTGTCGCCGCTGTTGAAAGCTGCGGCACCTGTCACGACGATGATCACAGCCGCAACTATTTCACTTCACCGCATTTTGCCCTGTGGCAGGCCGAGGTCTCGGGCGAGGCGCCAGCCGGAAGCGGGGTCAGCTGCGCCGACTGCCACATGCCGAGGATCGAGGGCCGCAGCGGTGAGATCTTCACCACGCACAATCAGAACGCCTATTTCCGACCGAACGAAAAAATGATCCGGCCGGTCTGTCTCTCCTGCCATTCGCTGGAGTTTTCCATCGACGCCCTGGCAGATCCGAATCTCGTTGAAAGCAATTTCAACGGGCGCCCGGCGGTGCATATCGAAAGCATCGACTGGGCCCTTAGCCGCGAGAAGTAGGGACCGTGATTGGACGCCACATTCCCCACTTCCCGCTTCATCGCACATCGTGCAATACGAAGGAGATAACGCCGATGCCTCGAAACTTCAACAAACTCGCTGCAGCGGGGCTGGGAGCGCTGATGCTGGCAGTCGCGCCGCAGACCGTCGCCAACGCGGATGGCATTGAGCCCAGGGACGTGACCGACATGCTTCACGCGGTCATGGATTCCGACCGCACCATCTACACCAAGATGATCGTTGGCCGGCTGGTCGCGAAGCACAAGCTGATCAAGGCCTCGGAATTCTTCGAAGATGACGTCGCCGCGCCGCTTCCCGCCCAGATGTTCCGCATGGGCGCGGAGGCCGTTGCCGACCGGACGGACCTCTTTGAATATTCGCTGCAGTCGCTCTGGCCGATCAACAAGCCGAACGCCGAGAACCAGACCGAGCTGGAGAAGGAAGGGCTGCAATTTGTCGCCGACAATATTGGCGAAAACTTTTACGGCGAAGAAGAAATCGACGGCACGACCTACTTCACGGCGGTCTATCCGGACATTGCCGTCGCCGAGGTCTGCGCCAGCTGTCACAACGACCACAAGGACAGCCCGCGCACGGATTTCAAGCTCGGTGATGTGATGGGCGGCGTCGTCATTCGTATTCCGCTCGACGGTTAAAACGGCAATGCACCGCCCGCCCAGCTGCCCTGTTCGGCACCGTTCCAAACCCGGAGCTCAGATGCCTGCACACCGGGGAAGCAGAGCGCTCCACGGCAACGGACACCGGGCGGCGGTGCCCCTCAGATCTTTCATAAAAGCAGCACAGCTATCGCCGTTCTCCAAAGCGGTGTAGACATTCAGAAAGGAAAGCGCATGACACCCGAAAAGATCAAACTCGTTCAGGACAGTTTCGCCCAGGTCGCGCCGATTGCGGACAAGGCGGCCGACATTTTCTACGACCGGCTGTTCGAGATCGCACCCGATGTCCGGCCGATGTTCCCGGCCGACATGTCCAACCAGAAAGACAAGCTGATGCAGACGCTCGGCGTTGCGGTCAGCAATCTGCACCAGGTCGAGACGATCCTGCCGACGGTTCAGGATCTGGGCCGCAAGCATGTTGCCTATGGCGTCAAGGACGAACATTACGACACCGTCGGATCCGCCCTCCTCTTCACGCTTGAAAAGGGCCTCGGCGAGGCTTTCACGCCGCAGGTGAAAGACGCCTGGACCGAGACCTTCACGACCGTTGCCGGCGTCATGAAAGAAGCCGCGGCAACCGTGGAAG
Organism: Roseibium sp.; assembly: GCF_965233565.1. Taxonomy (GTDB): domain Bacteria; phylum Pseudomonadota; class Alphaproteobacteria; order Rhizobiales; family Stappiaceae; genus Roseibium. Next base: position 1,870,139 of record NZ_OZ247494.1, read on the forward strand.
AACCCAAGAAGGGCTTCTTTTCCAAGTTGTTCGGCAAGCGCGTGGCTTGACCGGTCGGGCTACGGTTTTGCAGGGCTTCGCATCTTGCCGGGCCCTGCACGTGGACAGGCGGTTTCTTCTCAGGGATCCAACCGGCGTTCCAGCGCCGCGCGCATGTCTTGTTGAAGTGCGTTTCCGTGATGATCATCCGGATCGCCACGCTTGTTGCCCCGGGTTTTCAGGGCTTCAATTACCAGCAGCGCCCGCCAGTAGTTGAAGATGCCACCAAGCAGGAACAGCGCACTGCCAATCACATAAAGCAGTGCCAGATAGGCAAACAGCTCCCGCGCGTCGGAAGCGCTCTCAACTGTCCAGAGATAGGGAACGGATGCCACTGCAAAGAGCACCGATCCGGCAACGAAGGAGATTGCGGTCAGGTTCATCAGCTGCAGCCGGATCATGCTGGCCGCAGACACGATCTGAATGACATTGACCACCGCCCCTGCCACGAACAGCAGACTGCCGATGATGAAGCAGTAGGCGCCAACCTCCGTCTGGTCGAACCGTTTGAGAAAACACAGACTGCCGATGATGAACAGCATGGTGCCGGTGACATAGGCTATGGCTGCGGCGGCCTCCAAACGGTTCCAGATCGTGGGTGGCGCGGTGCGATGCCGCCGCGCATTGAACACTTCCAGAAGATCGTGGCCGGTCACCAGCAGATAAAGCAGCGAGCCGACCACAAAGGACCAGGCGCCGAGATCCTCATAAGCACTGAAGGCCGGGAAGAACAAGACGCTTCCGAAAATGAAGATCACACCGCCGATCTTGTAGATGAAGGCGTTCAGGCTTTCCCAGAAAAGCTCTTTGCCCGCGCTGTCCCGACCGGACGCGAGATTGTATTTTCTGGGGCGGTTGAGAAAGAGATGCGGCATGCCGGAACCATAGAAAGTTCCGGCCCCCGCGAAAAGCCCTTGCGAGAGGCAAGGTCTACAAAGGTCGCTACTCAGATCAAGGAGGAAAAACTCTAGTTTTTTACACTGATTGACGGTTCGCCTCGATTGCTCGGTCTCACGAGTGCGCAATAGTTAGGATTATCTATGTTGCAGATGGCTACCCTTTGAATCTCATTTTGAGCAACGGCCGTTGACATAAAGTTTTGGAACACGGTTGCAACAAGAGCCACAGCGATGACGGTTAAAATGCATTTTGTATAGATATCAATCTTCATCGGGTAATCCTTTGTTTGAACTAAATTCTTCTAACTATCTATTTCGCTAAGCGTCTCTAAATCAGAACTTACTCAAAGAGTAAAAAATCAACTTAAGACGCACCCCAATCTTAACAATTAAATAGAGGACACAGTCAAACCATTTCCACACATCATTAGGGTTTCTATGGCTTCGGTCTGCCCGACAGGGCGGATGTCAGCCGTGCATCTTCCAGGTAAGGGTCGTTGCCGAACCGGATCGTACCCTGGCGCTGCACCCAGACGGACTGGTGCGAAACGACCGCCATCAAGCCGCCACGCGCTGGGAAGGTCACCGTCTCGTTCCGATCGATGCGCGGCGCCAGGCCGCCCGCCGGCAGGACCCGTGGTTCGATAATGTGGTCGAGCAGGTTGAGCCCGTCGACAATGCCGAAGGCGGATTTGGGCAGATACGGATTGCAGAACGTGTCGCCTTCCGGCACATCGGGCAAGTCGAAGAGCGAGAGTTTCTGCTCGCGGCGCAGGCGATAGGCATAACGCCCGAGCGGGTTTTGATCGGATCCGGACAGATAGAGCGTGGTCTCGTCTTCCAGCCGCTTCAGGTTTCGCGGCGTTGCTTCGCGCCAGGGCAGTGCGCTTAAGGGAACGTCCGCCCCCTGTCGGCGCAGATAGTAGCCTTCCGACGCCAGCTCATCCGGATCTTGCTGCAGCCGGCTCAGCAGTTCCTGGCCGAGATAGTCGAACGGCACCTGCCAGGTCGGATAGAGTGTGACCGCCTCGATGATCGTCGCCAGCGTGGTGTGATTGCGGTCCGGACAATTGGCATAGGCCCGGCCGTCCTGCAGGACACGACCGTTTTCCAGAAAGACAAACCGGTTTTCGCCCTTGTTGATGAAGAGCTGCAGGCGCGCATATTCATTCGGGATCCAGCGGATCCGCTCCATGGCGTTGCTGACCTGTTCGATCCGCCGATCCACCGGAATGTTGAGCGCCCGCACGAGACCGGGCGTCAGATCCGCGGAAACCGGTTGGCCATATCGCTGCTGCGCCTGCGCCACAGCAAAGGCCGTGCGCTTGTCGAGCAGTTTCTGTCCGGAAGCCTCAGAAAGCAGACCGTCTTCCATCAGCCTTTGCTTGAGAGCAGGGACACGGTCATCCGACTGACCGGCTCGGATCACCTCCCCCGGCTCCACATAGGTGAACCCGCCTGAAGCCGAGATCTCCAGAAGACGCGCGAGCTCTCCCTTGAGACGGCGATAGGTGTCGTCCTGCGGTTGCCAGGTCTCGACAAAGGCCCCGAGACTGCCGGCCTCTTCCAGGCGCGCCAGGGCTTCAAGCACATCGATCGCATTGCGCGGCATATAGGCGTCCGGGTAAAGCACCCGCGGCGAAACGCGTCCGGCCCTCAGATCGCTGGCAAAATCGAGGAATTGTGCCGTGAACAAAAGCTCGGTCCAGGCTGCATCCACCGGATCCTGCAGGTCTTCGGCATCGTCCAGCGCGGCAATCAGGACCTCTGCCGGATAGTCTTCCGGTCGCAGCCCTTCCCGGCTCACGGTTTGCAGAACCGCCAGGAAGTCTTCACTCAAGGAACCTTGCAGCCAAAGCAGCGACGCTTCATCTGCGGCGTAAAAATCGCGGATCGCCGAGCGGCGTTTTTCAACAACGAGAGGCAGACGCTCCGGCTGTGCCAGGGTCCGTCGCACCTCTTCCAGAACGCCGTTGGCAGCAGCGGGCCCGCAAATCCCCCCCGGCAGCATCACAACCACGAGCGCAACAAGCAACGCGAAGAGCCGCAGGGGCCGGTGGGACGCAAGCCGTCTGGTCATGGCGGTTTTCATGAAAAACGGTTCCTCGTCTTTACGCGGTGCGTTGGCCGCGCGGTCTGGCTCACCTCACGCAGGTCAGGTTTCTATTCATGGTAGGGTCCTTGCTGAGGTCCGGCAACGCCTGGCGTATCCCGAACGGTCACACATGTGCTCGCTTGAACTGCGCCGGCGTCGTCCCGGTCCATCTCTTGAAGGCGACCGAAAAAGCGGCCTGATCGGCGAAATCCAGCAGAAAGGCGACCTGGGCAATGTTGCCTTCGCCGACCAGAAGCCTCTTGGCCATATCGCAACGCGCCGTTTCCGCCAGGGCCTTGTAGCTCGTGCCTTCTGCCGCCAGGTGCCGTGTCAATGTTCTGCGGGTCATGCAGAGCGTGTCCGCAATCTCGTCTCCGCTCGGCAGATGCCCCGGCAATTGTCGGCGGACAAGCTTGATCACCTTCTGGGACAGGCTCGGGATGTCTTGCGATGCCTTCTCCAGCCTTGCATCCCCATGGGCCTGCAGATGATCGAGAAGATCGGCATCAAAGGTCGGGATCGGGTAGTCCAGACCGCCGACGGGCAGCCCGACACCGTTCATGCCATGGCCGCAGAAGACGTCGCACGCGACCAGCTGCGCCAGGGCCGCACAATGCTCTGCATCCGGCGTGTCCAGATAAAGGGCCAGCGGACCGAAGTCGGGGCCCGCAATCTGCTGAACACGCCTGAACATGCCAAACACCAGCAGCTCCCTGTGGCGCCGGGCCTGATGTCCCGCAAGGACACCGCTTTCCAGGGCGACAATTGGCCCCCGGTCGCTTCTGACCAGATGGAACTGAAGATCCGGATCTTCCAGCGCATAGTATTTCTGGGCGAATTGCAGCACCTGGCCAACTGTTTCGCTGGCCCGGGCCAGATAGGCGAGCAGTGTCTTGGCCCCCGGTGTCGAAAGCCCGGCCCGCGCCGCAAAGGTCTTGTCGGAAAGCGCATGGCACGCCAGTTCCACAACCTGTGCTTCCGCGGTCAGCTCGATCTTAGCGGACATGTCTTCCATCACGTCCGGGCTGACAGCTGCTTCGGCCAGGAGGTCCGTGAACGGTTTCGATGCTGCTGCTTCTTGCGCATAGACGCGCGCGAGATGTCTCAGTCGATAGGCATTGACACGTGGCAACCGGTTTCTCCCTGCCTTCTGCAGACCCGCAAATCGGTGACGATTCCACAGTGATTGTCCAAAACTAAAAAACCGTTGGCCAGATGACAAAAGAACGGAGCCGGTGTTTTTCCCAAATGCCTTTGTGACCAAGCGATCTGCCCCTTTTTGTTTTGGGAGGAGGTGGCTTTCGAAACAGCAAAGGACATTCATCGTGTTGAAACTCGTTTTGCCGTCGCTCCTGGCGCTCGGCGCATTGACCACACAGGCTGCCGCCGCCAGCGGTGATCCCAGATGGTGGGTTCAGCCCGGAGAAGGCGACTGGTACGCCTGGGTCGGACTGATCATCTTCTTCCTCGCGATCTTTCTGGTCGTGCACCTCTATTCCCGGTTCGATCACTATGCCGAACACAAGGCCAAGGGCACGCCGTTGCGGACAACCATTCCGACCATGCTGACCGTGGCGCTTGCCTATGAACTCATGCCGGCCCTGTCCCATTTCAGCATTCTGCTGCCCGCGGCCCTGATCATCACCGCGATTGCCCGCGACTTCATGTTGTGGTGGCGCCCGGAAGATGAGGAGGCAGCACAATGATCGAGATCATCGTCACATCGTTCCCCTTTGTCTTGCGGGTCATGTATCTCAAGTGGCGGGGCATGCCGATCACGCTCTACAACGTCCATCGTGCCCTCTTCACCTGGTTCGTCCTGGCCCTGATCGTCTTCTTCGCGGTCTTTTACTACTACCCGAAATCCTTTACCGGCATCGTGCCGTTCCGGACGGTTCCGGTCGTTGCAGAAGCCGGCGGCACGGTCACGGAAGTCTTCGTGAAAGGGGGCGACAAGGTGAAGGTGGGTGATCCGCTCTTTGCGATCGAGAACTCGGCCGAGCTTGCCAAGGTCGCCTATTCGGAGCGCAAGGTCGACGAGGTCCACGCCGCCATGACGGCCGCGCATCTGGACGTCGAAACAGCGCAGGCCGCGCTCGATGCAGCCCGCTCCGCCCTGAAACAGGCCGAGCTTACGCTCGCCGATCACCTGGAGCTGAAAGCACGCGGGTCGGCGGCCTATCAGCCGAGCCAGCTGGAACGTGCCACGTCTCAACGCGACGCCCGGGCCGCTGAAGTCGAGGCCGCGGAAAGCAAACTGGCAGCGGCAAAGGTGCAGGCAACGGACATTCTGCCCGCTCAGCTGGAAACGGCCGAAGCGTCTCTGAAACAGGCTCAGGTGGAGCTGGACAAGACGCGCGTCCTGAGCTTCGTTGACGGAACCGTCGAACAGCTGACCTTGAGCGTTGGTGCCCGCGCAGCCCAGGCCGCCATGAGCCCGGCCATGCTGATTGTTCCGGTCCGCCGCCCGAGGGAAAAGGGCCGGATTGTTGCGGGGTTTTCCCAGGTCTCCCGGACTGAACTTTATGAAGGTATGGCGGCGGAGATAGCCTGCGAGAGCAACTTCAACATCGCCATGACCAACACGGTTCTGCCGGCCAGGATCTCCCGCATCCAGCAACCGATCGCCTCCGGCCAGATGGCGCCCAGCGGACGGCTGATGGAACCGGCAGAACGGGCAAAACGCGGACAGGTTGTTGCCCATCTCGACCTCGTTCATCCCGAACACCAGGAGCTCCTGGTCCCCGGCAGCGGCTGCATCGTCCAGACCTACACGACACATCTGAAAGGTCCGCTGGAAGGAAGCGTCACCGCCCATGTGATCGAGGCGCTCGGCATCATCAAGGCCGTCGGATTGCGCATCAAGGCCTGGCTGGGTCTCGCCTCCGGCATCGGCCTCGCCGGCTCCGCCCACTGATCCTTGTCGTCCAACTTAAGATGCGCCCGGGCCCCCCGGGCGCTCTTTAACTTTTGCATGTTCGCAAATAAATCGGCTCTCTCGCCGCTTCATAAAGCGAGCGCCTTGTTCTGAAGAGACATATTGTTGCCATGCAGATTTTGGCTCCGGCGTTTAGCGAAGCAGACAATAACGCTTGGTAGGCTCGTAGTCGCTTCCGGCCCGGAGCGGTCACTCCCACGCAACGCAGCGAAATTACCATCAGAGCCCTAAGTGGACATGGTGAGCGTGACTCCCCCGGCATTCGCTGCTTGAGCGGATTCCAGTAGCAATATTCCTTCGTCTTAGTCAGGATTGTTTGAAATGACTTTGGATTACACAGGGAGCACCGGAATGCAGCTGACGTTCACAAGACGAGAACTGCTGAAATCTGGCGTAGCCGCAGGGGCCATTGCTTTGGCACCTGCTGGTTCAGGAGGTCGCGCCTCGGCTCAGCCTGGGAAAACCGGACCGATTGATGAACTGCTTGATCACGACACAATCGATCTCGCGGAGATGATTAAAAGCAAGCAGATTTCCCGGATCGAGCTTCTGGATGTCGTCATCAATCGGATTGAAACAAGCAACCCCACACTAAATTTCATGACGACTCGCGCGTATGACCGTGCACGTGAAAGAGCGCAAATGATCTCTGAAGATGCGCCATTTGCCGGCGTCCCATTTCTAATGAAGGATATGGTCGACGTCGGTGGCATGCATCGAACCGATGGCTCCAAGTTGCTGGAAAAAAACGTACCTGAAAGTAACGTACTTTACGTCGATGCAATCGAAGAGGCCGGTCTGAACATCATTGGCATGACCAACGTTCCCGAGTTGGCCAGTTACATAATGACGGACAACGCCTTGTATGGACCGACCCTTAATCCGTGGAACCTTGAGTACTCAGCCTACACATCAAGTGGCGGTGCGGCCGCGGCCGTGGCTGCTGGTGTGCTCACGATGGTGCACGGGACAGACGGTGCCGGTTCAAACCGTCTGCCTCCCTCGGCAACCGGAATTTTCGGGATGAAACCATCACGTGGACGGAAGCTGTCCGGCGAGGCCGACGGTGGTCACGACCTTGCGAAAACCAATCAGGCGATCAGCCGAACGGTGCGCGAAAACGCCGCCTTGTTCGATCTCACGGAAGATAAGTCTGGCGGAGCATACAAACCCGTGGGATTTGTTGAGGGCCCATCAGATCGTCGGCTCAAGATTGGATATGTCGCCAATCCACGCACCATGGTTCCCGTGGAGCCCGAAGTTTTGGCCGCTCAGAAGAGTACAGCCAACCTGCTAGAAGATCTCGGTCACAACGTAATCGAAGTCGAATTCCCAGTCGATGAACAGCAGATGCAAGAAAACTACTTTGCCTTTTTTGCTGGAAAGGTTGGCGGCCTGAAGGCATTGGTAGAGCAAGTGAGCGGTAAACCGGTTCTTGAATCCGGTCTGCTGACACGCCTTTTGGCATCAAACGTAGAATATAGTGTCAACAACTATACACCGGCGGACATTGAGGCCGGCATTGCGTATCTTCAGTCCTTGTCTGAAGTGTTTGCCAATGTTTTTTCAGAGATCGACGTTATGTTGGCGCCTATCTCGCCTGTAGTGTGCCCGAAGCTTGATGAAGCAAGTTATGACGATTTGTGGTCGGATGAGGTGGCAAATTTTATGATGGGGCGCTTGCGCTTTACGGCCCCGATCAATCCTGCCGGTATTCCAGCAATGTCGGTGCCGCTTAACTGGGGGGCGACATCCGGTATGCCCATCGGCAGCCACTTTATCGCCGGAGCAGGCAACGAAAGAACACTCTTCGAGCTAGCATACGAGCTTGAAGAGGCTCGCCCGTGGCGAAACCGTTGGGCACCTTATTCGTTGAAATTCATGGAGCAGTTCGCTTCGCTACCGGACCAGGAACCTGTGTCTACTCCAGTCATCCTGGGTGAGGACAACATTCCAGAGGGGTTTACGCCGCCGGACCTCTTGTAGCGGTTTGGTGCAAGCTCAGTTGGCGACGAACTTTGAATAGTAGTCGGCTTCGTCCGCGTTGTAGTCGGTGACTCTGACCGCAACGAAAATCAGTTTCTCACCCATTCGATACTCTAGCCAAATCTTGCCGCATCAACACTTCCGGCCCTGAGCTGACACCTATGCTCAGCGCAAAGAACGTTAGCAGAGCTCATTTGCAAGCAACCAAACAAGGGGGGAGAGGGTTCGCAAGAAACATTTGCTTTGATCCAATAGTATCCAATGGCGATCACAAACATTATTCGTTTGCGCTCATGCCTGACTGACAAGCTCTTTCCTATCGGCTACCGTGACCGACAGTCGGACAACAATCCAAAGGTCTCGTTATGAAAGCACGCATCTTGCGTTTGGTGTTGGTTGCCGCCTTGTCAGCAGCGGGCAGTGCGGCCGCCGGACAAACCTTTAACGACACCGGCGACATCCTGGCACGTTCCGCTGAGATCGAGGATATCGAATTCAAGATCATGGTTCAGCGGGCCACTCAGGCTGCGATTTGGGGCATGCCCGCAGCCGGAATGGTCGATTTCCTGAAAGGCATTCGCCGGGATCTGGGCGGCGATTACAACGATATCGTCTATCTAAACAAGCCGTTCGATTCAAAGCACGGCTTTCTGACAGCCAACGATGTGACCGCTTACGCGTGGTCTTCAATGACGTCTGAGCCCGGACCGCTTGTGATCGAAGTTCCGGCCGCCACCGATAAAGTCAGCTATTTCGGCACCATCGTAAACGCTTGGGATGTGCCGATTGTTGATGTCGGACCGGATGGGCACGACAAGGGCAAGGGCGGAAAATATCTGATGCTCCCGCCCGGCTACGACGGCGAAATGACAGCCGAAGACCTGGCAGACGCGGGCTACATGCCCTTCAAAACAGATACTTATGAATACGGTTTTTCTTTCCGCCCCCGGCTATACAAGGACGCAACGGATGCTGATGCTGCGGCCTATGCCCAAACAATCAAGGTCTATTACCTTTCAGAGGCAGATAACCCTCCGCCCAACACCTATCACGAAGCATCAGAAGTTCCCTACGACTCGCTGCCCTACTACAACCATACCTACTTTCAAGATCTGAACGACTATGTTCAGAACAACCCGATCCGTCCTCAGGACAAGATCATGGTCAATTTTCTGAAGGATCTCGGAATAGAAAAAGGGCAGCCGTTTGAGCCCGACGAGCGTCAGGTTAAGGCGATGAACGAGGGCTTGGTCCTGGCCTATGCTGCCATGCAACGCTATTTCGTAGAGCCGGGGCTGGCGACCGTGCCGCTTTGGGTCGACGACAGCGGCAAAATGAAAACGCAGTGGCTTGTATGGGATTTCGCCGAGGGGCAGCCAGAAGCCGGATTTCCTTATGAAACTGAAACAGAAGTCCTGATCGATGACCGAGCGGGAGGTAGCTATTTCTGGATCACTTATCTGCCGAAACTTCTGGGCGGTGGAACCTTCTATCTGACCGGCCTTCGCGACAGCGATGGTGACATGTATGACCACAATCAGACCTACAAGCTGAATGTACCAGCTGATACACCGGCAAAGGATTTCTGGTCAGTCATCGTCTATTCGATGGAAACCAAGAGCTTTATCCGCAATGTGGAGCGGGTCGGCCTTTCATCCCGCGATGCCGGGGCAATGAAAGCCAACGAAGACGGTTCCTATGACATCTATTTCGGACCAAGGGCTCCCGATGGGCTGGAGAGCAACTGGATCCCGACTACGGAAAGCTATTTTCTGCTGTTCCGGCTTTATGGCCCGAATGATGGCTGGCTGAAAAGCGGCTGGGTACTGGGTGATCTTGAGAAACTTGATTAACTGAGGATAGCCATGATGGTGTGGAAATCGATCTGGGCCAGCACTTTTCTGTTCCTTTCCCTTCCTACCGCAGCGCAGGAGTTTGCCGCTGATGTCCCCGAGAGCGTAACCACGCCGGATGTGGTTGAGACCTATTCGCTCGGGACGCTGGAATTCTTTGACGGCATGCCCAGTCCGGAAACGGTCCAGAAAGCTTACGACAACCTCGACCTCATTCGTGCCACGACCGTCTTTCTCGACGGAATTCCAATAGCGGCCATGGAGGGGATGTTTCGCGGACTTCTGTCAACAGGGGTCAATACGAACGAGATCCTTGTTACAGAGGATCTTTTCGATGCCCGCGGCATCTGGCTGACGCCAAATACCACGACCATCTACGTTACCAGCGTGGTTGACACGACGGCGGGACCCATTGTGCTCGAAATCCCACCGGGATTCCTGGCACTGATGGACAACGCTGCCTTTCTCTATGTCACCGATTTTGGTGCATTGGGCCCGGACAAAGGCGAAGGCGGTAAGTACCTCTTGCTGCCGCCGGAATATGACGGCGAGGTTCCAGAGGGATACTTCGTGGTAAAATCCCCTACCTACTACAACTGGTTTCTCGGGCGCCTGACACCCGACCCAGCCGAAGGCCCCGCGCCGGTGGTCGCTGCACTGAAGGAGAAGATGAATATCTATCCCCTTAGCGAAGCTGGCAATCCTCCGGCCGAGACGTTCTTCAATCTGAGCGGGGTGAAGCACAACACCGTCCATGCAAACAACATCGAGTTTTACAACGAGATGAACGGAGCGGTGCAGCGGGAACCTGAAGGTGTTTTTGGACCCGAGATGACCGGTGCCTTGGCTGCGATCGGCATCAAAAAAGGCGCCCCCTTCGCGCCCGGCGAACGCATGACGCGGATCCTTACCGAGGCAGCGGCCATCGCGAACGCAACAGCCCGCTCGATCACTTATGCCGGGCGGGATCCGGGTATTTACTTTTATGAGGACCGCCAATGGAACTCGCCCTTCCAGAGGCAAAGTCATGTGTTTCTCGAAGACGGTGCACGAGTGCTGGATGACCGGACCTATTTCCACTACATGGCGACCGGCATCACACCGGCAATGACGGCGCCGCCGGTTGGGTCGGGGTCGGTCTATGCGATGACCGCACGGGACATCAACGGCGATTACCTCGACGGTTCGAAGACCTATAGCGTAACGCTGCCAGGCCCCGTTCCAGCGGCGAACTTCTGGTCCTTCATGATGTACAGCGGCCAGACCCGTTCGATCTTGGAGACAGACATGAGATCCGGCGGCATCGATTCCAACCGCGAGGGAATCAAGGCGAATGATGACGGTGGCTATACGATCTATGTTGGCCCCGAAGCGCCGAAAGGGCTTGAGAGCAACTGGGTCCAGACCATACCTGGTAAGAGCTTCAACATGATGCTCCGTCTTTACGGCCCCCTCGACCCATGGTTCGATAAATCCTGGAAGCCTGGCGATTTCGTACTTGTTGAATGAGTGGATGTTGGTCCGGGAGACACGCAAACTGCATTCACGGACGCAGATTGGGGGGATCAATGAAAAATGTGAGCGTGGCTGCGTAAATTTCAAAACACGCCCCAAATCCGGACGTTCGTTCAAACCGCAGCGAACGACCGTTTCACGCCCCTTTTTGAATTTTCGTTCGCCGTGCAACGAACGGCGGCCTCAGAACAAGGTAGAGCGCCTTCGAACGCCCAATTTGCGGACGCAAAGTACAAGATTTCCGTTCATTCCACCGCAAAGCCGGGGAAGTCGCAGTTTCATGGTTGGTTCAGTTTTCTGAATCATGTCCGAACCCTGAAAGGTCCCTTGAAGGGGAGCGTCACAACCCAAGTGATCGAGGCGCTCGGCGTCATCAAGGCCGTTGGACTGCGCATCAGGGCCTGGCTGGGTCTCGCTTCAGGCATCGGCCTCGCCGGCTCCACCCATGGATCAAACTCAGCGAACGAGAAAAAAGCGCCCGGGATCCCCGGGCGTTTTTTTGTTTACAGAGAATATCGGCCCGTCATTCCGGAGGGTCTGCAGCGTCGTTGCAGTTGTCCGGAAAGACGCGAAGAGAGCGATCGAAAAGCAGCCCATCCCAAACCTTCCGGTTGCTGCTACAGCTGTCGTGCCGCGCTAACGATCTCAAAGTTTTATTCATCAAATTCAACAGCTTCGCCTCTTCCCACCGGCGCACCCTCATAAAAGTCCTCCTTTGGCCAGAACTCAAAAACACATGGCCAGCTGTCAAAAGATCGGCGCTCCGTTTGCGCCCATATTCGCCCTGTCAACAACGACGGGCTGCCCTTTTGGGGGGCGGCAATCACACCAAAGGAGCCGTGAAATGAAAGCCAAAGCACTCACCCTGGCCGCCGTGGCCTTTTCCATCGCCTATGTCGGCGACGTCGACATGTCCGCTTTTCAGGCAGGTGGCTCGAGCCCCTTCCAGATCAGCTCGGCCGAAGCCCAGACCGCCTCTCAGAACGCGGCTAGGCGCACATCCCGCCGGACCTCGCGCCGTGTGAACCGACGCCATGAAGCGGCGGAAAACGCATACGAGAACAGCTCGGACACCCAGTAAGCAGCCCTCTCAAAATCAACCAACACTGAAACAACCGGCCGCCGGATGATCTTGCAAGACGCGGCCACATTTTGAACGGAGAAACCTCATGACCCTCAAAGCCCTCACCCTCGCAGCCGCCGCCTTCTCCATTGGCTATGTCGGCGACATCAACCCGCAGGCCCTGCAGTCCGGCAGCCCGCTTTCTTTCAAGGTCAGTGACGCCAGTGCACAGACGGCTTCCCAGAACGCCGCGCGCCGCACGGCCCGCCGGACGTCGCGCCGCGTCAACCGCCGTCACAACATCTCGGGCTGCACCCCCTACAACGCCTATTACAATTGCGGCGGCGTCTACTATCAGGCGGTCACGGAAAACGGCACGACGGTCTATGTTGTCGTCAATCCCTAAAGGCGAAACATTCAAATCCCAACTGATCTGCAGGAACCGCAAGGCGTAGTTCCTGCAGCAGTTCGTTTAAGGCCTCGATCAATTCCGGGAAACCGTAACCGTTTCAAACAAATGCCTCGCCGCCGCCCGCACCGCCGGCACCGTGCCCTTGAGAATTGAAATCCTGTCAAAGACGTCCGGTCTTTCCGCCAGGTCCTGCCGCAACGCCTTGCCGAAGGTCTGGCGCAGCTCGGTGCCGAAGTTGAACTTGCAGATACGCGTTTCCGTGGCCAGCCGAATACGGTCGGCCTCCGGGATCCCGCTGCCGCCATGAAGCACCAGCGGTTTCCTCGTCACCGTCTCGATGGCGCTGAGCGCCTCAAAGTCGATCCCGTCTGTCGGTTCGGTCTGCAGGTGCACGTTGCCGACGGAGATCGCAATGGCATCGGCCCCGCTCTCCCGGTCAAACAGGGCAACCTCTTCCGGATCGGTGAAGCGCGACGCGGCCCCGGCGGCATAGCCGACATAGCCAACCTCCCCTTCAACCGAAACGCCTGCCGGATGGGCAACCTCGACAAGGCCCGATGTCAGGGCGACATTTTCAGAAATCGGCAGTTTGGAGCCATCGAACATCAGCGAGGTAAAGCCGTGATCGATCCCTTCCAGGCATTCCTCGACGGTGTATCCGTGATCGAGATGAACGACGACCGGCACCGAAGCCTGGTCGGCCAGATGCCGCAGCATCCTGCCGATCACAGGAACCGGCGTATGGGCCCTGCAGCCCGGGCCCGCCTGGAGAATGACCGGGCAGCCGACCTCTTCGGCAGCCTCCACATAGGCCAAGGCGTCTTCCCAGCCGAGCACGACAAGCCCGGCCAGCGCGTGCCCTTCCTCGGACGCTGTCCTGAGCAGCTCCGTCAGATTGACCGCTGTCATTTGAACTTGGCGATCATGTCTTTGATGCCAGGAATGGTCTCGATCTGCCAGGCGTGATCAGGCTGGAAATACTGGACCAGCGATCGCTGCGACAGGCCGCCCAGGATCGTGAAATAATACATTTCATAGCCCGGAGCGACGACACAGGGGTGATAGCCCTTGTCCAGGACGATCGTCGACCCGTCGACAATGTGGTAGGCGTCGCCCACCTTGCCGTCTTCCCGCTGCACGAGCTGCATACCGAACCCCTTGTTGGGGCGGAAGCGGAAATTGTAGGTCTCGTCGTGGCGGGATTCTTCGGGGATCCGGTCGGTGTCGTGCTTGTGCGGCGGGAACCCGGACCAGCCGCCCTGCCCCACCGTGAACAGTTCCGACACCAGGAGCCGGCCGACCTTGTCGTGATATTTCGTCCCGAGAATGTGCTTGATCTTGCGATGGGTCTTGGTGTCGTCGGAGCCATATTGCACGAGATCGATCGCTTCCGCGCGCACATCGAAGGGCTCCAGAACCTTGTCGTATTTCGCACCGGCAATGAAGACTTCGGCCGCATCGCTCACGCAGACAAGCTGTGCCTTTGCCCCGGACGGCACATAGGCACCCTCCGGCTCCCCATCCCAGACATCGACACCGCGCAAGCCGAGCGCCGGAAATTCAACGCCTTCGACGGAAACGTCAACGCTGCCGGTGGCCGGCACGATGGCGGTCTCGTAACCGGGAACGGCATATTCGAAGGCCTGTCCCCTGGTCAGCTTGACGATGTTGAAATAGTTCAGCGGAACGCGCGCATCCTCCACATCGATGATGGCCTTGTTCGCATTTTCAAACGGTGGAATATGCATGGCGGTCTCCTCAAGATTGCGGGGCGCTGTGAGCGTTCAAAAAGGTTTCAAGATCTGATGGCGTCGGCATGGCCGGTGCGCAGCCGAAGGTCGACACCACCATCGCGGCAGCCGCCGACCCGCGCCGCACCGCTTCGCGCATGGAATGTCCCGCCGCGAGCGATGCAAGCAGCAACGCCATGAAAGCGTCGCCCGCCCCCATCGGCTTGATCGCAGTCACCGGAAAAATGCCCGTCTCGAAGGTTTCCGTCTCGGAAAACACCACCGAGCCCTTCTCGCCCATCTTGTAAACGATGGTCATGTCCTCACGGCCGAGCTGTTCCGCCAGAACGCGGCCCGCCTCATGGGTGCCATCGGCAACCACGGCAAATTCGTCGTCATTGCCGACAACGAGATCAGCGGCTTCGATGGCGGCCCGATAGGTTTCGGCGGCCTCGAGACTGCTGGGCCAGGAATAGGGCCGGTAATCAAGATCAAGGACAACATAGCCGCCGGCCGCCCGGGCATGCTCCATCGCTCTCAGCGTTGCCTGACGAGACGGATGAGCGGCGAGCGCCGTTCCGGTAACGACCAGCGCGTCGAAATCTTCGAAGTCGACTTCGGCGACCTGTGCCTCATCCATCAGAAGGTCGGACGCGTTGTTCCGGTAAAGCGTGTTCTGCGTGTCCTCAATGCGGGTCTCCGTAATTGCCAGAGACGTGCGCGACCCGTCGACAAGTAACTTCACGTGACTTGTATCAACGCCATAGGCCTCCAGCTCACGCCGCACGAAACGGCCGACGCTGTCGTCCGAGACACAGGTCAGCATGCTGACGGCAAGGCCCTGCCGCGCAAGCCCGGCGGCAATGTTGCCCGAAGAGCCGCCAAGTGCCGTTGCGAAGTGGCTCGCGGTTTCCGCGGTCGCACCGGGTGGATGCGCATAAAGATCCATCCCGGCACGTCCGAGAACCAGAAAGCGGGACCGCGATGTCAGGCCGGCCGGCATGTCAGACGCCTTTTCGCTGGGCAGAACGCCCGGCTTCCCAGTCCTCATGCGCCTGCTTGACGCGTGGACTGTTGGAGACCTCCGGCGTGCCGACTTCCCACCAGGAATGACCCTCCTGTGTCCAGCCTTCGAAGGCATCGACCTTCATCGAAATCACATAGGTCCGGTCCGACTGTTTTGCCCGGCCAAACGCCTCTTTCAGGCCCTCGATCGAATAGACAGTCTCCGCATTGGCTCCCATGGACCGGGCGTGCGCCTCGAAGTCCACGGCAAATGGCTCGACCGCCAGGCGGCAATCGGCAATCAGGTTGTTGTAGGACTCGTTGCCCGTGTTGTTCTGCAGCTTGTTGATGACGGCAAAACCGCCATTGTCGCAGACCACGATGATCATCTTCGCGCCTGACAGGACCGAAGAATAGATGTCGGAGTTCATCAGGAGATAGGATCCGTCGCCGACAAAGACGATCGTGTCCTTGTCCGCGTGATCTTCCTGGTGGCCAAGCCGTGCGCCCCAGCCCCCCGAGATCTCATACCCCATGCAGGAAAAGCCGAATTCAACGTCCACCGAGCCAAGCGACTTTGTCCGCCAGTTCGCCGTGACCTCCGCAGGCAGGCCGCCGGCCGCCGCAACCACTCTGTCGTCCGGATCGCAGACCTCGTTCACGGCCCCGATCACCTGGGCATAGGACATCGGCCTGTTGCTGCCGTCGCCTGCTGTCGGCGAAATATTGTCATCGACATAGGCATTCCAGGCAGCGCGTTCCGAGGCGGCTTTCTCGCGCCAGGACGCGGTGGCCGTCAGACCATCAAGCGCATCGGAAAGGAGCGGCAGGGACAGTTTGGCGTCTCCCACCACCGGCTGCGCCATGTGCTTGCCCGCGTCATGGCGACCGACATTCAGCGCAACGATGCGGGCTTCGGGTGCAAAGACGGTCCAGGATCCGGTGGTAAAGTCCTGAAGCCGTGTACCGACCGCCAGAACGACATCTGCTTCGCCCGCCAGGGCATTGGCCGAATTGGAGCCGGTCACGCCAATCGGACCGCAATTGAGCTCATCGGAAAAAACCAGATTGGCCCGTCCGGCGATGGTTTCCACGACCGGGATCTGGTGTTTGTGGGCAAAGGCGTTCAGCTCCTCGGTCGCCAGCGAGTATTGCACCCCGCCGCCGGCAATGATCAGCGGCCGCTCCGCCCCTTTCAGCATTTGAGCGGCTGCGGCCAGTTCCCGTTCGTCCGGTGTTTGGCGGCGCAGGTGATGGACCTTCGGTTCGAAGAAGGCTTCCGGATAGTCATACGCCCAACCCTGAACGTCCTGCGGCAGGCCAAGGAAAACAGGCCCGCAATCGGCCGGGTCGATCAGCGTGCTGATCGCTGCCGGTAGAGACTGCAGCAGCTGCGCCGGATGCGTGATCCGGTCCCAGTAGCGCGAAACGCTCTTGAAGGCGTCATTTACGGAGAGTCCCGGATTGCCCGGGTGCTCCACCTGTTGCAACACCGGATCCGGCAGACGGGTGACAAAGGCATCACCGGCCAGCATCAGGAGCGGCAAACGGTTGGTATGAGCAATGCCGGCCGAAGTCAGCATGTTGGTCGTTCCAGGCCCGGCAGACGAGGTTGCGAACATGAAGCGGCGACGCAACTGCTGCTTGGCGTAGCCGACGGCGGCCATCGCCATGGACTGCTCGTTCTGACCGCGCCAGAGCGGCAGAGCGTCGCGGTTTTCGTAAAGTGCCTCGCCGAGACAGGTCACGTTGCCATGACCGAAGATGCCGAACCCACCGGCGCACAAGCGCACCCGTTCGCCCTTCACGTCGACATATTGTGCAGCCAGATAGCGGACAAGCGCCTGAGCCATCGTCAGGCGAAGCGTCTTTGCGGCCATGAGCCTCTATTCCTCCCGGAAAACAAATTTATATGGCTTCTGGAGCCCTTGACTGGGCAAGCTAATGGGTGTTTATGCTTTTTGCAAGCGGTTGCAAAAAATGGATCAAAACGGGATGGAAACACGCAAACTTGGCGTCGGCATTGTCGGCGGTGGCTACATGGGCAAGGCCCATGCTGTCGCCATGCAGGCTGTCGGCGCGGTCTTCGATACGAAGCTGCGCCCCTCCCTGGAGATGGTCTGCACGACCACGCCGGAAGGCGCCATTCGAAAGGCCGCGGAACTGGGCTTCAAGTCCTCCACGGCCAACTGGCGGGACCTCGTTCGCAATCCGGATGTGGAAGCCATTGTGATTGCCTCACCGCAAAAGACGCATCTGGACATTGCCACCGCCGCCTTTGAGCTCGGCAAGCCGGTCTTTTGCGAAAAACCGCTTGGCCGCGACCTCACCGACAGCCGGGCCATGACCCGTGCCGCAGAGGCTGCGGGCTGCATCAACATGGTCGGTTTCAACTACATCCGGACACCGGCCTCACAGCTCGCCCGGGAGATCATCGAGGCCGGTGAGATCGGCGAGATCAGCTATATTCGCGGCGAACACACGGAAGATTTCTTTGCAGATCCGTTGATTCCCGCGACCTGGCGCACACAGGGCCGCGCCAACGGCACGATGGGGGATCTCTCACCGCATATCATCAATGCCTCCCAGGCTCTGGCCGGCCCGATGGAGCGGGTGCTTGCGGAAATTGAAACGGTGGTGAAAGAACGCCCGGATGCCAACGGACAGATGCAGACCGTCACCAATGACGATCACGCCCAGATCATGTGCCGCTTCCAGTCCGGCGCGCTCGGCTCGTTCTATGTCAGCCGCACCGCGTTTGGCCGCAAGATGGGCTATGCCTACGAGATATTCGGCACCAAGGGCGCCATCCGCTTCGACCAGGAAGACCAGAACGCGCTCTGGCTCTACGAAGGCGGACAACCCGTGGCGCGCGAGGGGTTCAAGAAAATCCTGACCGGCCCGCACCATCCGGACTACGTCAATTTCTGCCTCGGACCTGGCCATGGCACCGGCTACCAGGACCAGATCATCATCGAAGCCAAAGATTTCCTGACGGCGATCGAGACGGGCGAAAATCTCTGGCCGACCTTTGCGGACGGCCTTTATGTCAACCAGGTCGTCGAAGCGGCCTGGCAATCCAACGACAGCAAGAGCTGGATCGACCTGCAAAACGTCTAGACGGCCCACCGTCCGGACCTTCTCTGGAAAACGAACATGACCATCAAGATTGGCAACGCGCCCTGCTCCTGGGGCGTCGAATTTGCGGACGACCCGCGCAACCCCGCCTGGCAGACCGTGCTCGACCAATGCCGGGACGCAGGCTATCGCGGCATCGAACTGGGCCCGGTCGGCTTCATGCCGGAAGACCCTTCTGAGCTAGGCGATGCCCTGGCTGCACGCAGCCTGGAACTGATCGGCGGCGTTGTCTTCCGCCCGTTTCACGATCCGGCCAAGTGGGACGACGTCAAGGACGGTGCCGTGCGCACCTGCGCCGCGCTCAAGGCCCATGGCGCGGAACACCTGGTGCTGATCGATTCCATCTCGCCGAGGCGCGCCCCCACCGCCGGACGTCCGGAGGAAGCGGAAAAGATGAGCGAGGCGGAATGGACCGTCTTCCGGGACCGGATCCGCGACATTGCGAAGATGGCACGGGACGACTATGGCCTGAAAGCTGCCATCCATCCTCATGCCGCCGGTTTCATGGATTTTGAGGACGAGGTCGAGCGGTTGCTGGCCGAGGTCGACGAGAGCATCCTCAAGATCTGCCTCGACACCGGCCACAGCCTTTACGCGGGTTTTGACCCGGTCGCCTTCATGGACCGGCATATGGAGCGGATTTCCTACATGCATTTCAAGGATATCGACCCGCAAGTCCGCGCCAGTGTCGTTGCCAACCGCACCGATTTCTACGAGGCCTGCGGCGACGGCATCTTCTGCAATCTCGGCAGGGGCGCCGTGGATTTTCCGGCCGTGAAAGCCCGGCTTGAGACCGCAGGTTTTTCCGGCTGGTGTACGGTGGAACAGGATTGCGATCCGGAAATGGCGCAGTCCCCGCTCGACGACGCCAGGGAAAACCGTTCCTATCTGCACTCCATCGGCTTTGAGGCATCAGCATGAGCAAATTGAACTGGGGCATGATCGGTGGCGGGCGCGGCTCGCAGATCGGCCCGACCCATCGCATCAGCGCCGGCCTGGACGGCCACTTCCGCCTTGCCGCCGGTGCTCTCGACGCCGACGCGGAACGGGGCAAGGACTATGCGATCGAACTGGGCATTGCCCCGGATCGCGCCTATGGCAACTGGCAGGACATGCTGGCAGGTGAACGTGATCGCGACGACAGGCTGGATCTGGTGACAGTCGCGACCCCCAACGCCACGCATTATGAAATCACCCGTGCTTTTCTGGAGGCCGGCTTTGACGTCCTGTGTGAAAAACCGCTGACCATGACGGCCGCCGAGGCGGAAGAGATCGTTGTGATCATGCGCGATACCGGCAAGGTCTGTGCAGTCAATTACGGCTACAGCGGCTACCCGCTGGTCCGCCAGATGCGCGCCATGATCACCGGCGGCGAGCTTGGCAAGATCAGGCTGATCAAGGCGGAGTTCGCCCACGGGTTTCATGCCGATGCCGAAGAAGCCGACAACCCGCGCGTTCGCTGGCGCTACGACCCGGCACAGGCCGGTGCGTCAGCGGTGTTCGCAGATGCCGGCATCCATGCCTTCCACATGGCCTGTTTTGTGTCCGGGCAGGCACCTGCAGCGCTGTCCGCGCATTTCGCCTCTCTCGTGGGTGACCGGCAGCTGGAAGACGATGCGATGATCAACATCCGCCTGTCGGACGGCGCCCTGTGCCGTCTGTGGACAAGCGCGATTGCCGTTGGACGCATGCACGGCCTGACCTTGCAGGTCTTTGGCGAGAAGGGCGGCCTCTCCTGGCAGCAGCAGCATCCGGAGCAGCTGCTCTGGACACCGCTGAACGGCCGCACGCAGACGCTGGAACGCGGCGACGGCGACCTGTCGCCCGCCGCGGCCCGCGCCTCCCGCATACCGATCGGTCACGCCGAAGGCATGCCGGTGGCCTTTGCCAATATCTATCATGATCTTGCCGATGTTCTGAGGGCGCGCAAGGCGGGCACGGCTCCGGATCCTCTCGCACTCGACTTCCCGACTGCGGAAGATGGTCTCTGGTCGATGCGTGCAATTGAGGCAGCGGCCAGTTCGGCCAAATCGGACGGTCGCTGGACCACCCTCTAGCACCCAATACTCAAGTCAAAATTCTTCAATCGGTGGCCGGGCGCAAGGATCCGCGCTCGACCACCGAACAGGGAAACAGCCGGATTTCAGGGCTGCGGGACGGGTTCTCCACCATGCCCACCACCAGCTCGACCGCGCTCATGATGATGTCCCGGATCGGCTGCCTTATGGTCGTCAGGGCATAGGCGTCCCATCCCGCCATCGCGATATCGTTGAAGCCGAGAAAGCCGATATCCTCCGGGATGCGTTTACCGTCGGCACGTGCGGCATCCATTGCCCCCATGCAGATCAGATCATCGCCGCAGAAGATTGCCTCGACATCGTCCTCTGCCAGTACGGTTGCCATGGCCTCCCGTCCGGCCCGGTAGGTGTAATTCTCTGCGTAGCGAATGGACGTGACATCAAGACCGAGTTGGGACGACCGGCGCTCAAATCCGGTGACCCTGTCCTGGGTCGATGTCGCGGTTTCCGGACCGCCCAGCAGTGCCACCTTGCGGTATCCGCGCCCATAAAAGGTCTCGGCGGCCATGGCGCCGCAATTCTCGTTGTCGATCCCGACCACGTGCACCTGCGCATTGGCCTGATACTTGCCGAACGTATGGATCACGGGGATACCTGCTGTCTGGAAGGCGCCGGCAAAGCTGGTCGGCAAGGTCGAAGTCGCTACAATCACGCCATCGACATTGTACTGCCGCAGCAATTCGACAAATTCCTTGGGCGACGTCTCGTCCGACAGGTTGACCAGAAGCGGCCGCAGCCCCCGCTCCTGCAGCTCACTGGTGAAGAGATCGAACACATCCAGAAAGGCCGGGTTCTGGAAATTGTTGGCGACTAGTCCGATCAGCTTGGTGCGATTGGTGGCCAGGCTGCGGGCGATCAGCGACGGCCGGTATCCAAGCGCCTTGGCAGCCTTCTCCACCTTCTCCCGGGTGCGCGCGGAGACGCTTGCCCCATCTGTGAAGGTTCTCGACACGGCCGACCGGGACACACCCGCAAGCTCCGCAACTTCCTTTAATGTGACAGCCAAGTTTTCTTTCCAGCCACTGACATCCTTTCGCCCGAAACTACACGAACGTCTTTTGACGTCAAATTTTTTGCAACCGGTTGCAATTAACGCGACGTTGTGTTTGTCTGGAGGAAGGCACGGCTCACCGGCAGGATACGCCGGAACAGGTGCCAGGTTATTTGGGAGGAATTCATGAAGAAGACACTTATCGCGATGGCGGCAGCAGCCGTTGCGTTCACCGGCCTGACGGCTCCTGCGCTTGCGGACGGCGAGCGTTTCGTCCTTGTCAGCCACGCGCCCGACAGCGACAGCTGGTGGAACACAATCAAGAACGGACTGGCGCTTGCCGGCGAACAGGTTGGCGCCGAAGTCGAGTATCGCAACCCGCCGACAGGCGACATTGCCGACATGGCCCGCATCATCGAGCAGACCGCCGCCTCCAATCCGGACGGCATCATCACCACACTGGCCGATCCGGACGTCCTCTCCGGCCCGATCCAGAACGCGGTTGCCAAGGGCATTCCTGTGATCATCATCAATTCCGGCACCCCGGAACAGGCCGCCGATGTCGGCGCGCTGATGTATGTGGGTCAGCCGGAATATGACGCAGGTCTTGCCGCCGGTCAGCGCGCCAAGCGCGACGGCGTCGGCTCCTTCCTGTGTGTGAACCACGTCGTCTCCAACCCTGTGGTTGGCGAGCGCTGCCGCGGATTTGCCGACGGTCTCGGCGTTGAACTCGGCGACAGCATGATCGACAGCGGCCAGGATCCGGCCGAAATCAAGAACAAGGTGAAAGCCTATCTGGCCGCCAATCCGGACACCGAAGCCGTCCTGACACTCGGCCCGACTTCCGCAGACCCGACCATCGGCGCACTGCAGGAAATCGGCAAGGCCGGCGACATCTATTTCGGCACCTTTGACCTCGGAACCGAGATCGTGAAAGGCATCAAGGACGGCACCATCCAGTGGGGCATCGACCAGCAGCCGTTCCTGCAGGCCTACCTGCCGGTGATCGTTCTGGCCAACTACCAGCGCTTCGGTGTGCTGCCGGGCAACAACATCAACTCCGGACCGGGCTTCATCACCAAGGACGCCCTGGCCAAGGTTGAGGAATACGCGGGCGAATACCGCTAATCCCGAACCAATCGGTCTTATCTCCCCTCGAACCTTGGAGAGGCGGCTCGCTGCCTCTCCTTTTTTGAAACGACCCGCGCTCCTTTGGGCAGATGCCCGCGGTCGAGCGCCCCTATCCGGAACACACCAAGCGGCCGGGCCGCAGCAGTCAAGGCGGCCGGCTGACCGGACCGCAGGAGGAACCTCATGTCTGAGACACAGACGCCATCAGCGCCAGATCCGGCCGCGCCCGAAAAGGACGAACGCGTCCGCGAGATGTCGGCGCTCCGCAAGGCGTTGATCCGACCCGAACTCGGTGCCATCTGCGGCACCATCCTGGTCTTCATGTTCTTCGTCGCCATTGCCCGCGACAGCGGCATGTTCGCCCCCGAAGGCATCATCAACTGGGGCACCGTCGCCGCCCAGTTCGCCATCATCGCCGTCGGCGCCTGTCTCCTCATGATAGCCGGCGAGTTCGACCTCTCCGTCGGTTCCATGATCGGCTTTTCCGGCATCGTCATTGCCCTCATCTCCGTGCAATGGGGATACCCCGTCTGGTTCGCCATCGTCGTCGCCTTCCTCCTGGCGCTCACCATCGGCGCCCTCAACGGCTATCTCGTCATCAAGACCGGCCTGCCCTCCTTCATCGTCACCCTCGCCTTTCTCTACATCCTGCGCGGCCTGACCATCTTCACCGCCATCGCCACCACCCGCAAAACCATCATCGGCGGCGTCAAGGATGCTGCCGAGGGCGATCCCATCGCCTGGCTCTTCGGCGGCAAGGTCTTCAACGGCCTCTTTGTCTGGCTCGCCGATCTGGGCGTCGTCGGCAAGTTCGTGGCCGGTCCCAAGGCCGGTCAGCCCGTGGTCGAGGGCATTCCCATGCTCATGATCTGGGCCATCATCCTGATCGTCTTCGGCCACTTCCTCCTGACCCGCACCCGCTTCGGCAACTGGATCTTCGCCTCCGGCGGCGATGCCCAGGCCGCCCGCTATGTCGGCGTTCCGGTCAACCGGGTGAAGGTTCTGATGTTCATGTTCTCTGCCTTCTGCGCCACCGTCTTCGCCACCTGCCAGGTGATGGAATTCGGATCGGCGGCTGCCGACCGCGGTCTTCTGAAGGAGTTTGAGGCGATCATCTCCGTGGTCATTGGCGGGGCGCTTCTGACCGGAGGCTACGGCTCGGTCATCGGGGCCGCCCTCGGCGCTCTCGTCTTCGGCGTCGTCCAGCAGGGCCTGTTCTTTGCCGGGGTGGAAAGCTCGCTCTTCCGCGTCTTCCTCGGTGTGATCCTGCTGCTCGCCGTGATCCTCAACACCTACATTCGCCGCATGATCACGGGAGAACGCTGAGATGCCTGATACCAACACTCCTGCATTGATCGAACTCGTCGATATCGAGAAGCACTTCGGTCCGGTGATCGCGCTCAACGGCGTCACCGTGTCCGTCAAGCCGGGCGAATGCCACTGCCTTCTGGGCGACAACGGCGCCGGCAAGTCCACCTTCATCAAGACCATGTCCGGCGTTCACAAGCCGACGAAAGGCAAGATCCTGATCGAGGGCAAGGAGGTCAACTTCTCCAGCCCGCGCGATGCCATGAATGCCGGCATTGCCACCGTCTATCAGGATCTGGCCATGATCCCGCTGATGTCGGTGACGCGGAACTTCTGGATGGGGCGCGAGCCGCAGAAGAGCTTCGGCCCGTTCAAGTTCTTCGACTTTGCCAGGGCCAACGAGGTCACCATGAGCGAGATGGCCAGGATGGGCATTCATCTGCGCTCGCCCGACCAGGCGGTCGGCACGCTGTCGGGCGGCGAGCGCCAGACGGTGGCCATCTCCCGCGCGGTCTATTTCGGGGCCAAGGTGCTGATCCTCGACGAGCCGACCTCTGCCCTTGGCGTCCGCCAGACCTCAAACGTCCTGGCGACCGTCGACAAGGTGCGCAAGAAGGGCATCGGCGTGGTCTTCATCACCCACAATGTCCGCCATGCCATGGCTGTCGGCGACCGTTTCACCGTGCTAAACCGCGGCAAGACCCTCGGCACCGCCACCCGCGGCGAGATCAAGGCAGAGGAACTCCAGGACCTCATGGCCGGCGGACAGGAACTCGCAGAACTCGAAGGCTCCCTCGGCGGGACAATCTGACGGGACAGTCTGATCCGGGCCCAAAGGCCCCGCGCTGGTCAAGAGATCAAGCGCGGGGCAATCAGCGCATTCACGTCAATCACGTCCATTCCCGCACGCCCGGCTGCTTCCAGTCCCTGGCGGCTGTCCTCGAAAACGAGACAGGTCCCTGCGGGTGTCTTCAGACGGGCCGCGGCCTCCAGAAACAGATCCGGCGCGGGTTTGGCGTGGGCTACATCCTCGATCGTCACCACACAGTCAAACAGAGGCAACAGGCCCGCCGCTTCCAGCGAGGGCACAACGATTGCCTTCGGACCACCTGAGGCAACAGCCATCGGTTTCTGCCCGGCATGCGCCCGTGCAACGGCGGCAACGTCGACAATTTCCTGCACCTCTTCGATCTGCGCTAGAACGGCCTGCCGCATGGCCCGAACAACAGCGGCCCGATCCAGCCTGACGTCGAACTCCGCTTCGAATTCATCCAGCAGAACATGTTCCGACATGCCGGCGCGGTGGTGATACCAGTCCGGGTCCATCTCCTGACCGACTGTGCGAAACGCCATCTGCCATCCCGCCGCATAGAGCTCGGGGGTGCGCAGCAGAGTTCCATCGCAGTCAAAGATGAGGGCGCGGGCAGCGCCAACGCGGGTGTCCAGGTCGTGCACGTGGCAGTCTTTCAGTTGGATGGCGGCAAATGCGCGCGATTGCGAAAAGGCCTCAAGATTTTTTGCTCAGGGATCCAGTCCGAGGCTCGTCTGACGCCTGATGAGCTCGACCTCGTAGCGTTTCGTGTCCGGCGGCCGCTTGCCGTCGACTATCCAGGCCAGCATCGCCTCCGCCGCATGGGTGCCGAAACGTTTGGAATCGCACCGGACAGAACTCAGACGCGGATAGACGAGAGAACTTTCCTCAATGTCATCAAAGCCGACGATCCTGATATCCTCGCCAACCCGCACGCCGGCCTCCGCCAGACCGGACATCAGACCGAGCGCCACAAGGTCGCTGAAGCAGACGACGGCTTCGAGATCCGGATGCTCCTGTTTTATCCGGAAAGCAATATCCCGGCCGAAGGCGCGCGACGGGCGGCCATGAAAGATCTGGACCGGCCGGGTATTCGCCGCCATCACCGCCCGGTAGCCCGACATGCGCTCGTTGGTGATGGCACGATCCTGGAGGCCACCGACAAAGGCGATCTTGCGGCAGCCCTGGTCAAGCAGGTGTTTGGTCGCCAGCTCTCCGCCCGATGCATAGTTGTGAGAGGCAAACGGGAAGAGGTCGGTCCGGTCATCCAGCTGCCGCAGGACCTGCATCGTTGGAATGCCTGCACGCGCGATCCGGTCGAAGGCCCCGGCATCCTCTCCATAAGCCGGTGAAATCACGAAAGCCGAGACCCCGTGTTCGATCATGGAGTCGATCACCTGGGACTGGATCTCCGGGTCTTCATCGGTGTTGGCAATGACCGTGGAATAGCCCTTGCGCGCAAATTCCATCTGGGCGCTGGCGGCAAACTCGGTGAAGAACGGGTTGCGCAGATCGTTGATGATGAGCCCGATCAGGCCGGAGGCCGCCCCGCGCAGGCCTGCCGCGGAGCGGTTATAGACATAGTCGAGCGCTTCCATCGCTTCGGTGACCTGGTCACGGGTCTGCTGCTTGACCAGCGAGGAATTCTGCAGGACCAGCGACACGGTGGATTTCGACACCCCCGCCTTTTTGGCCACATCCAGTATGGTCGGTCGTTTGCCCATTCCCTCTTCCCGCAGTGCCTAGTCCACTCCGTGGAGCTTCAGCAGCAGCTTCATCCGTTCAACCGCGATCTCCGGCTTTGACAACACCCGGGCCTGATCCGCAAGCCGAAAAACCTCCGCATAATGCGTGATCTCGCGCGCCGACTGGAACCCGGCCGGCATGATGAAGTGGCTTTGCGCGCCGTTCAGCCAGGCCAGGAAGGCAATGCCTGCCTTGTAGAACTGTGTCGGTGCCTTGAAGATCTCGCGGCTGAGCGGAACCGTCGGTGCGAACAGGCCATGGTAGGTCTCAAGGTCGTCTTTTGCCAGGGCTTCAAGGGCCTGGCTGGCGGCAGGGGCAATCGCCGCAAAGGCGCCCAGCAGCGCATGGGAATAGTGTTCGCCGTCGCCTGCAATCAGGTCGGCATAGTTGAAATCGTCGCCGGTATAGAGCCGGACACCCTCCGGCAGCCGGGCCCGGAATTGCTCCTCGTAGGACTGGTTGAGCAGCGAGATCTTGATGCCGTCGACCTTGTCCTTGTGGGCCATGATGATGTCGAGCACCGCGTCGGACGCCGTCGCGAAATCCGGCGCGCCCCAATAGCCTGTCAGTGCCGGATCGAACATGTCGCCCAGCCAGTGCAGCACCACCGGAGCCGCGGCCTGTTCCAGGAGCTCGCCATAGACGAAGGCGTAGTCATCAACGCCCGCGCTGATCGCCGGAAAGGCACGCGATGCCATCAGGATCACCTGCCCGCCGGCCGCCTCGACCGCTTCCATCTGTTCGGTATAGGCCGCAAGAATGTCGGCCGTTGTCTTCAGCTCGGACAGCGGCTTCTGATCGGTTCCCGCTCCGCAGGCAACCCGGGGCTTGAGCGGGTGGGCCCTGGCGTCCCGCATGGTCCGCTCGATAAGCTCCTTTGCCGTCGGCCAGTCGACCCCCATGCCCCGCTGTGCGGTGTCCATGGCTTCGGCAAGACCCAGACCCTGATCGAAGAGCCAGTTGCGGAATTTCAGCGTGTTGTCCCAGTCGACGGCCGGCGAACCGATCCACGGGTCGCGTTCGGCCAGCGGATCGGAGACCACATGCGCCGCCGCAAAGGCCGTGCGTGTCAAAGGCACTTTCGGTGCACGCGGGATCAATGGCTCGCCGGTCAGCTGATAGGGCACCAGCTTTTTGTCATAGGTCGGAAGGGTCAGCATCGGATGCTCCAGAATTGACGATCGGCCCTGTCAGGCAGCCTGGCCAGGAAGGCTGGTCAGGCAACAACGGGGATATCGAGGACAAGAATGCCGTCGAGACCACCGATGGCGTTGTCGACGAGCTTGCCGCCAAGCGCCTTGTGGTCCGGATGGGTCTGGTAACGCTCCAGGGCGTCCCAGTCTTCGAAGTCGACGACGAAGCCGTGCATGTAGCCGCGTTCGATCTTTTCCGGGCTTTCGCTTCGCCCGGAGGTAATGTCCCGGATCCCGGAGACCTGCTTTTCGATATCCCGCAGCTCTGCAAAGAGACCCGAGATTGTGTCCTCGGACACGTCCGGCTTGAATTTGATGAGAACGATGTGACGGATCATGGTCAGGCCTTCAGGTCTTCGCGGATCATGTCGGAGGCTTTTTCGCCGATCATGATTGCCGCGGCATTGGTGTTGGAGGAAATCACGTTCGGCATGATGGACGCGTCGACGACACGCAGGTTGTCGATGCCGTTGAACTTCAGACGCGGATCGACGACGGCACCGTCATCGACCCCCATGCGGCACGTGCCGGCCGGATGGTGAGAGGTCTTGGAGTGTTCGCAGATGAAGTTGAAATAGTCCTCATCTGTCTTCAGGTCCGGGCCCGGCAGGCGCTCGGCCTTGATGAAGGGTTTCAGCGGCGCCTGCGCCATGATCTCCTGCGTCAGCTTGAGCCCCCGGATCGACATCTCCCGGTCCCTCGGATCTTCAAGGTAGTTCGGATTGATCAGAGGTTCGGCCGACGGATCGCTGCTCCGGAGCCGCACCGTGCCGCGCGAGCGCGGACGCAGGTAGCAGGAATTGAGGGTCACGCCGCCATCGGGCATCGCGGCAACACCGGACTCAATCCCGGTTCCAAGCCCCAGATGAAACTGAAGATCCGGCGAGCGGGCTTCGGGATCCGCATACCAGAAGCCACCGGTCTCAAAGAGACTGGAAGAAACCGGTCCCCGGCGCGTGAAGAGATACTGAAGACCGGCCACCACCGACATGTGCGGCTTGGCATAACGGTCATAGGTGTGAGGGCCGCTGACCTCGCAGATGCAGTAGAGATCAAGGTGATCCTGCAGGTTCGCACCGACATTCGGCTGGTCGAGCACAATGTCGATGCCGAGCGCGCTCAAGTCGTCTGCCGGGCCGATGCCCGAGAGCTGCAGCAGTCTTGGCGACCCGATCGCGCCGGAAGACAGGATCACTTCCGATGTTGCCGTCAGCTTCTGACCGTCAACCAGCTCCACCCCGGTCGCCTTGCCATTCTCGACCAGGATCCGGCGCACGTTTGCACCCGTCTGGACCGTCAGGTTCGGGCGGTTCCGGTTCGGCGCCAGGTAAGCCATGGCCGCGGACGAACGGCGGGCATTGCGCTGGGTCAGCTGGTAATAGGCGACACCATCCTGTTTCTCGCCGGTCACGTCCTCATTTTTGGGAATCCCGAGCGCGGCCGCCGCCTCGAAATAGGCGTCGCAGATCGGCAGCGGCGCACAGGGTTTGGAAACGCCAAGCGGACCGCCCTGACCGTGATAGCGGTTGTCGTAGGTGTCGTTGTCCTCGGCCTTGCGATAATAGGGCAGCACGTCCTCGTAGCCCCAGCCCTCGCAGCCGAGTTGACGCCATTCGTCATAGTCGAGCGCGTTGCCACGGGTATAGATCTGGGCATTGATCGCCGACCCGCCGCCAATCACCTTGGCCTGGGTATAGCGGAAGACCCTGTCCTTCATGTGCTTTTGCGGCACCGTGTGCCAGCCCCAGGAACCGATGCCCTTGGTCATTTTCGCAAAGCCGGCCGGCAGGTGATAAAACGGATGCCAGTCTCGTCCGCCCGCTTCCAGCAGAAGCACGCTGATGTCCGGGTTCTCGGTCAGCCGCGCCGCCACGACGGAGCCTGCACTGCCGCCACCGATGATGATGAAGTCAAAACCAGTATCCATAGTCTTCTCTCAAAGGCGTGGGATCGAAAGCCCGCCATCGACCTTGATGGTCGTGCCCGTGGCAAAGGCCATTTGCCCGTCGGCAAGCGGAACCACCGCGCGGCCGATATCTTCCGGCTGCCCCCAACGGGCCGCCGGCACCAGGCCGTCTTCAATGCGCGCGGTGTACTTGTCTTTCACACCCGAGGTCATCGGCGTTTCGATGATGCCCGGACGGATCTCGAACACCCCGATGCCGTGAGGCGCCAGCCGCACGGCAAAAAGCTCCGCCATCATCGCGGCCCCGGCCTTGGACAGGCAGTATTCCGCGCGTTCGACCGATACCATGGTGGCGCTGACAGAGGTGATGAAGATCAGCGAGCGGTAGCTGTCTGCTTCACGGCCGGTCATGCGCCGGGCAACGTCCTGCGCCAGGAAAAAGGCTCCACGCAGATTGATGCCCATGACAAAATCGAAACTGTCCGCCTGGAGATCAAGGAGGTCGCCCCGGATCTTGGCCGGCACGCCCGCATTCGAAACAAGGGTCGAGATGGGCCCCAGCTCCTGCTCGACCCGGTCCAGAACGGCGCCGTGTCCTTCAATGTCCTGAAGGTCATGCCGGTAATACGCCGCCCCGCCACCAAGCCGTTCCAGGGCCGCGATGACATCCGGATCATCTTCGGCGACCTGCGCCATCAGCGCGATCTTGTAGCCGGCTGCCAGAAGCGCTTCGCAAATGCCGAGACCGATACCTCTTTGACCGCCCGTGACGAGCGCGACCTTCGTCATGCTGCCAGATCCTTCTTGATCGTTTCCGCAGTGCGCAGCGCCAGCGCCGCAACCGTCAGCGCCGGATTGACTGCGGCCGAGGTCGGCAGGGCGCCGGCGTCGCAGACAAACAGGTTCGGATTGTCCCAGGACCGGCAATCGGGCCCGAGAACAGACGTTGCCGGGTCGTTTCCAAGCCGTACGGTTCCGCACTGATGCGACGGCACACGCCCATCGAAAAGCCGCGACAGCACCACCGGGAAGCCAGCGTCCTTCAGCGTTTCCCTGGTCTTTTCAACCAGTTTCCGGTGTGCGGTCATGTTGGAGCGTTGCCAGATCAACTGGATCTTGCCGTCCTTCAAGACGACCCGGCTTTCGGGGTCGGGAAGGTCCTCGGAAATCAGATAAAGATCCAGCGCGTGACCGGAAATCCAGCGGGCGGCGAATTTCGGCAGATGCGGCACCTGGATCTTCAGGATGTCCGGCGTAACCCTCCCCAGAAGCTGGACATTGCCAAGCGGTTTGCCGTCTTCGCCATCGTCCAGATACCAGTCATTCAGGCCGAAGGTCTTCTGGTAGACGGCGGTGTTCCTGAACCGCGGGTCGATGGCAATCATCGCCGTCGCGTTGTGGTTCATGAAACAGCGGCCGACATACCCGGAGAGGTTGGCCACACCGGAGCGCAGCAACAGCGCCGCCGATTGCACCGCGCCGGCACAAAGCGCGACCACGCCGGGTGTCAGGCAATGGTCTTCGCCGTCCTTCCTGTAGTGAACCTCATGGATGCGGCTGGACTTGTAGCCGGTACGCAGCTCTGTCACCTCCGCCCCGGTGATCAGACTGACATTGTCGTGGGCCAGTGCCGTTCTCAAAGGGCAGGTTTCTGCGTCCATCTTGCCGCAGCGGGTGTCCGGATAGCCGTCCCAGCCAGTCTGTCCTGCATCGAGCCAGCGGTCGATGTCGACACCGAGCGGCAGGCTGAAGGGCTTCGTGCCCACCCGCTCCAGGCGCCGTCTGGCAACCCGGATCGCTTCTTCATCGGGCACCGGCGGAAACGGATAGGGCTGCCCATGCGGTGGCTCGGTGGCATCGGACTGCGCATCGCCGCGCACCTGGAACAGCTGCTCGGCCGCATCATACCAGGGCGACAACTCCTCATAGGGAAACGGCCAGGCGGGTGACATCCCGTCAAAATGCTCCAGCTCGCTGAAATCCTCGGCCCGATAGCGCAGCAGGACGGCGCCGTAGAGTTTCGAATTGCCGCCGACATTATAGTAGTTGCCGGGTTCGAAGGCCTCGCCGTCTTCATCCAGCCAGGTCTCGTTGGAGCGGAAGGCGCTGTTGGTGTAGATGCGCCAGGGATCGCGCGCCGGGGCATCGTCCGGGATCTGGTGACCCCGTTCCAGGATGACGATGCGGGCACCGGACGAGGCCAGCCCCGCTGCCAGCGACGCGCCGCCCATACCGCTCCCGATGATCACGATGTCCGGCGCGTCGTTCATGATGTCAGGCGACCCGGTTTTCCGTTTCCGGATCGAAGGCAACGGCCTTTTCCATGTTGAACGCGAACGGGAAGACATCCCCCGCACTCACGGCGACATCCGCACGGAACCGCCCGGTGACATCCTTGCCACCGATCTGGGTAACGACAAACGTGTCGGACCCTGCCGGCTCCGTCACTTCGACCGGCGCCTCAACCATATGGACGGCCTTGGAATTGCGGTCCGCGCCATCCTTGTCGGTGATCGCTTCCGGGCGAATGCCCAGAATGATGTCCCGGCCAATGCTGGACCCGAGCGTGTCATTGGCAAAGGGCACTGCTGCCTTGTTGCCATTGGCAAGGTTGATTTCCGCGGCCGGCTTGCCGTCGACCGCTGTGACCTTCGCCGGGAAGAGGTTCATGGACGGCGAACCCATGAAACCGGCGACGAACATGTTCGCCGGATTGTCGTAGATTTCCTTCGGCGTGCCGAGCTGCTGCACATAGCCGCCGAACATCACTGCAATGCGGGTCGACAGGGTCAGCGCCTCGATCTGGTCGTGGGTCACGTAGACGATGGTCGTGCCGAGCTTCTGGTGGAGCTTCTTGATTTCCGTGCGCATGTCGACGCGCAGCTTGGCATCCAGGTTGGAAAGCGGTTCGTCGAACAGGAAGACATCCGGCTCGCGCACCAGTGCGCGGCCCATGGCAACACGTTGCCGCTGGCCGCCCGACAGCTGGCCCGGTTTGCGGTCGAGCAGATGGCTGATCTGCAGAAGATCGGACACTTGCGCGATGCGCTTTTCGCGCTCCGGCTTGGCAATGCCGTGCATTTCCATGCCGAAGGAGATGTTCCCGGCGACCGTCATGTTGGGGTAGAGCGCGTAGGACTGGAACACCATCGCGATGTTCCTGTCGGCCGGCTTGACCCCGTTCATGCTGCGGTCGCGGATCGCGATCTCGCCGGAGGTGATGTCCTCCAGACCGGCGATCATGTTCAAGAGCGTGGACTTGCCGCAGCCGGACGGACCGACCAGAACGAGGAACTCGCCTTCTTCGATGGAGATGTTGGTCTCGTGCAGGACCTGAAGGGACCCATAGGACTTGGTCGCCTGTTTGATGTCGAGAAAGCCCATGGTCTTATCCTTTAACTGAGCCGGCCATCAGGCCACGGACGAAGTATCGGCCCGCCACGATATAGACGAGCAAGGTGGGCAGCGCGGCCATGATCGCGCCGGCAAAATGGACGTTGTATTCCTTCACGCCGGTGGAGGACTGCACCAGGTTGTTGAGCGCAACGGTCATCGGCTGACTGTTGAAGTCCGAGAAGGACGCACCGAACAGGAAGTCGTTCCAGATGTTGGTGAACTGCCAGATGATGCAGACCACGGCAATCGGACCGGAAGACGGCAGCAGGATGCGATAGAAGATGCGGAAGAAACCGGCACCATCGATCTGAGCCGCCCGCACCAGTTCCGTCGGGAACGCTGCATAGTAGTTGCGGAAATAGAGCGTCGAGAAGCCGATCCCGTAGACGAAGTGAACGAAGATCAGCCCCGGCACCGACCCGGCCAGCCCCATCAGGCCGAGCATGCGCGCCATCGGGATCAGAACCATCTGGAACGGAATGAAACAGCCGAACAGCAGGAGACCGAACAGGACGGTCGATCCGCGGAAGGCCCACTTGGTCAGGACATAGCCGTTCAGCGCACCGACCAGGGTCGACAGGGCCACGGCAGGCACCACCATGAGGATCGAGTTGAGGAAATAGGGGCGCAGACCCGTTGCCTCGACGCCGACCTGGGCCGTCGACCAGGCGCTCAGCCAGGGTGCGAGTGTCCAGTCCCGCGGCAGTGCCATCATGCCCCCGGCCGTGATCTCCGAAAGGGGTTTCAGGGAGTTCACCACCATGACGTAGAGCGGCAGCAGGTAATAGATGCAGAACAGGGCCAGGAGCGTATAGAGAATGACGCGGCCTGCGCTGAAGGAGCGGGTGTTGGAGGATGCGGTCGCCATCACTTTTTCTCCCTCAGCTCTGACCAGAGATAGGGCACGATGATCGCGGCGATCGTCATCAGCATGATCACGGCGGAAGAGGCACCGATGCCCATCTGGTTCCGGGTGAAGGTGTAGGAATACATGAAGGTCGCGGGCAGTTCGGTGGCCGTACCCGGGCCACCGCCGGTCAGGGCGATCACAAGGTCATAGGACTTGATCGCCATGTGGGCGAGCACCACGAAGGCCGACATGAAGGCGGGTCGCAGCTGCGGAATGACGATCCGGCGGTAGAGCGCGAAGGTCGAGGCGCCGTCAATCTGGGCGGCCTTCATCATCTCGCTGTCAATCCCGCGCAGGCCTGCCAGGAACATGGCCATCACGAAACCGGAGGTTTGCCAGACCGCGGCGATCACGATCGTGTAGATCGCCATTTCGCGATCCTTGATCCAGTTGAATTCGAAACTGGTCCAGCCCCAGCCCTGGACCACCGCCTCAATGCCGATGCCCGGATCGAGGAACCATTTCCAGGCAACCCCGGTCACGATGAAGCTGAGCGCCATCGGATAGAGATAGATCGTCCGGATGAAGCCCTCGGCGCGGATCCGCTGGTCGAGCAGGATGGCGAGCAGCAGCCCGAGCACGCAGCAGATCACGATATAAAGGACACCGAAGACGATCAGGTTTGAAACGGCGGTATCCCACGCCCTGATCTTGAACAGGTTCTCGTAGTTTTGCCAGCCGACCCATCCGAAGCTGGGCAGAATGCGGCTGTCGGTGAAAGACAGGTAAAGCGTGAAGAAGATGAAGCCGTAGACGAAGATCGCAACGATCGCGACGGTCGGGCTCAGCACCAGTTTGGGCAATGCGTCACGCAGTCTGTCAACAGCGGAACCACGAGGGTTTGCCGTTTCAGAAATAGACATGGTCAGTCCCCACCCCCAGGGTGAGAGCGGTGACGGATCACCGCTCTCGTTGGGAGGTTCTTACTTGTTGATCTGGACGGCGGTCACCAGCTCGTCGACAGCGGTCGCGCTGTCATACTCACCGTTGAAGTGAGCGGTGATGACGTCGTACATGGCGTTCTTCACGGCCGCCGGGTTGGCGTGACCATGTGCCATGGAGCCGTAGAGGTTGCCGCTGTCGGCAGCCTTTTTCAGATCAGCCATGCCCTTCTTGCCGCAGGCATCGAACGCTTCGTCGGAAACGTCCGTCCGTGCCGGCACCGAACCCTTGACCACGTTGAACGCGGACTGGAAGCTCGGCGACAGGATTGCGGTTGCCAGAGCAGCCTGCTCCTTGCCGACTTCAGAGCCTTGCGCAAACATCGCGAACTGGTCGGCGTTGAAGGTCACCTGGTCCTGCGTGCCCGGGAAACGGAAGCACAGGAAGTCCTGATCCGGAACCTTGTCGGCATTCAGGAATTCACCCTTTGCCCAGTCACCCATCATCTGGAAGGCAGCGTCGCCGTTGATCACCATGGCGGTCGCCAGGTTCCAGTCGCGGCCGGAGAAGTTGTCATCCACATAGGAGCGGATCACGGCCATCCGGTCAAAGGCTTCCTTCATGGTATCGGAACCAAGAGCTTCCTCATCGAGATCAATGAAGGCCTTCTTGTAGAATTCCGGACCACCGGTCGACATGGCCACAGCGTCGAACACGGTCGCGTCCTGCCAAGCCTGACCACCATGGGCGATTGCAGTCTTGCCGGACGCTTTCACTTTTTCCAGGGCTGCAACGAACTCGTCCCAAGTGGTCGGAACCGCAATGCCGAGTTCGTCGAGTACAGCCTTGTTGGCCCAGACCCAGTTGGTGGAGTGCACGTTCACCGGAGCGGACACCCACTTGCCGTCATGCTTTGCGAATTGCTGAAGGGCAGCCGGCACGACGTCGTCCCAGCCTTCCAGGCCAGCCTGGATGTTCAGATCGGCGAGAGCGCCTTCACCGGCCCAGTCGAGAATGTCGAAACCAAGCATCTGCACGGCGGTGGGCGGGTTGCCCGAGGTGACGCGTGCGCGCAGCACGGTCATGGCCTGGGTGCCGCCGCCACCGGCAACCGGCATATCCTGCCAGCCGATGCCCTGGCTCTGCAGGTCATCCTTCAGAACGTTCAGTGCGGCAGCTTCACCGCCGGACGTCCACCAGTGCAGAACCTCAACGTCTTCTGCCTGTACGCTGGTGCTCGCCGCCAACAGGGCAGCTGCAGCCGTCATCATCGATAGTTTACGCATGGTCTTCCTCCCTTAGCGCATTTCAAGATGTCACGGGTGCCGGACACTGGCATCCCGATCTTAACGCAACGTCTATTGTAACGTTGCAAACTGGATCAGTGTCAATGAAATTCAGCATGGGTTTCGGAAAAAGTTTTGTTGTTCTTTTACATATGATTATGGGATCAGCTCCAATTTTGCAGCGCAGCACGTTTTCAAGTTGTAACGTTTTAAATTCCCGGATTAGACTTGAATCGCAATCTGGGCTAAAAAGCTGTTGTTGAAGTGAACGGGCATGACGCGAAAAACCTTGGATTCCGAAGACACTATCGCCGCCGAACCGGCATCGCGTCCCACCTTGCGCACGGTTGCAGCCGAAGCCGGTGTTGCGGTCACCACGGTCTCGCGCGCCCTTGCCGACGATCCCAGAATTGCCGAAGCCACCCGCAAACGCATTGCCGCCGTTGCCGACAGATTGGGCTATGTTCCCAACCGCGCCGCCCAGCGCCTGCGCACCGGCCGCACCAAGGTGATCAGCCTGCTGCTCAACACCCGCCACGAATTCCTGAGTTTCACCTCCGAATTTCTCGGCGGCATGAGCGAAGGCCTTGCCGGCACCGGCTATGCCATCAATATCACCGCCGACCGGCTCTCCTCCGATCGGCTGGAGGTCATTCGCAACATCCGCCGGCACTCTCTGGCCGATGCCATCGTCTTCACCCGGACCGAGTGTTTCGACGAACGTGTCCGCTATCTCCTGGAGCACGACTTTCCGTTCGCCACCCATGGCCGGACGGATTTCACCACGCCGCACCCCTTCGTCGATTTCGACAATGAGGCCTTCGTGCGCATGGCCATCGAACGGCTCGCCCAGAAGGGCCGGCGCCACATCTGCATCGTCATGCCCAACGAGCGGTACACCTTCGGCCAGCACCTGCGCTTCGGCGCCCGTCAGGCCGCGATCACGCACGGTGTCCAGCTCACGGTCCCCGATGACATCGATCTCGATACCGAACCCGACGAGATCGCCGCCAAGCTGCGTGCCCTCCATGCGTCGGCCAACGCGCCCGACGGCTATGTCTGCGTCGGCGAGGTCATGGCGCTGATCACGCTGGCCTATCTCGGCGACATGGGCCTGACGCCCGGCAACGAGGTCGACGTGGTCGCCAAGCGCGCCTCGCCGATCTCCAATCATTTCCGCCCGAGAATCGAGACCATCGACGAGGATCTTCGCGCCACCGGACGGGCGATCGCAAAGGTCCTTCTCGACAGGATCGACGGTGCCCCGATGGAGAAGATGCAGGTTCTTCTCCAGCCCGAGGGTCCGTTCTCGATTTCGGGTTAGGGTTCTCATTACGACACCCAGGGCTGCCGCGTCCGGCCAATCCGCATGGTCACGGTCTTGGCTTCCAGGAACTCGTCGAGACCGTATTTGCCGAGCTCTCGGCCCTGCCCGCTTTCCTTCACGCCGCCGAAAGGCAGCTCGGCAAAGCCGTCCATCCAGGTATTGGTCCAGACCGTTCCCGCCTGCGCCTTGCGCGCGAACTCCAGGCAGGTATGGACATTTTCGCTCCAGACACCTGCCGACAGGCCATAATCGGCATCGTTGACCAGCGCGATGGCCTCCTCGAGCGTCTTGAAGGTCAACACCGACAGGACCGGCCCGAAGACCTCTTCTCGGGCGATCGGCATGTGGCTCTCGACATTGGCGATCACGGTCGGCTGGTAGAACTGTCCGGTCAGGCCGGGAACCGACAACGGCTCCCCGCCCAACCGGACACTGGCTCCGGTCTTGCTCGCGTCCCGAACATATGTATCGATCTTGTTTTGATGTTCAGGTGTGATGATCGCGCCGACTTTGGTCGATGGGTCCAGCGGATCGCCGAAGGGCACCTTCCTGGACAGGTCAACCGTCCGTTTCAGAAACTCTTCGGCGATGTCCTCGTGCACGATGATCCGGGAGCCGGAATTGCAGCATTCGCCAGCATTGAAATAGACGCCGAACGCGACAGCATCGACGGCGCTTTCGAGATCCGCATCCGGGAAGATGACCTGCGGGTTCTTGCCGCCAAGTTCCAGCGACACTTTCTTCAGCGTATCCCCGGCGGCCTTGACGATGGCCTTGCCGACGGCTGTCGAGCCGGTGAACGTCACCATGTCGACCCGCTTGTCGGTGGTCATCGCGGCCCCGACCGGGTCGCCATAACCCAGAACAATATTGGCAACGCCTGCCGGCAGGCCGGCCTCCAGCAGCAATTCGCCGAGGATCACCGTGGTTGCCGGCGTCATCTCCGAGGGCTTGATGACCGCCGTGCAGCCAGCGGCAAGCGCGAAGGGCAGTTTCTGGGAGACGATCAGGAACGGGAAGTTCCACGGCGTGATGATCGAAACAACACCGATCGGCTCTTTCAACACCAGGCCGAGAAAGTCGCTGCCAAGCGAATTGTGGCTCTCACCATGCATGGTGCGGGCCAGCGAGGCAGCGTATCGCCAGATATCCGCAGCCCCTTCGATTTCGGCCAGCGCCTGGCTGATCGGCTTGCCGGATTCCAGCGTTTCAAGAAGAGCGATGCGTTCCCGGTCGCGGTCGATCAGATCGGCCACCTTCAAAAGCAGCGTCGCCCGGTCCTTGCCGCTGGTCTGCGACCAGTTCCCCTTGTCGAAGGCGCGGCGTGCGGCGGAGACAGC
Source organism: Roseibium sp. (assembly GCF_965233565.1). Taxonomy (GTDB): domain Bacteria; phylum Pseudomonadota; class Alphaproteobacteria; order Rhizobiales; family Stappiaceae; genus Roseibium. The sequence continues at coordinate 1,909,117 of NZ_OZ247494.1, forward strand.
GGCATCGACATCGCCGGCGCCGCCCCTGGCAGCGACCGTGACGAGGCTGCCATGGGACGGAGACACACGTTCAAAGGCGGCCCCATCCGCACTCTGGCACCAGTCGCCGTCAATCAGGTGACGGGCGACAAAAGGCTCGGCCGGGAGCTTGGCTTCGCTGATGGATACGACGTTCAATTCACTCATGACTGGGTTCCGGAGAAATTCGGTTTGCGCTTGTCCTTGAAGGCGGAAACGCCTTCGTTGCGATCATCTGTCGGGCTGATCATGCCGGAGCCCAGCGCCTCGATCATGGCGCTGCGGTCCTCGTCGACGGCCGCATGGATCATGTATTTGGCGACCTCGACGGCGCGGCCGGACTTGGTGGTCAGCTTCTCCGCCATCTCGAAGGCAGTAGCTTTCGGGTCGTCGGCGATGTCCGCGAGAAAGCCGGCGGCCTGCGCTCGCTCGGCCGAAATCCGGCGCCCGAACAGGGCCATTTCCTTGACCATCGGCTCACCGATCAGGCGGATGAGGCGCTGCGTGCCGGACCAGCCCGGAACGATGCCGACCGAGGCTTCCGGCAGGGCAAGCGTCGCGCCTGGCGCCAAGACCCGGATATCGGCCGTCGCCGCAAATTCAAGACCACCGCCAAAGGCATGTGCGCCGATGGCCGCCACGGTCGGCTTGGACAGACGCGCCAGGCGGTCGAACACGCGGTGGCCTTCCCGCACCCAGTGACGGGCAAAGTCAAACGGGCCGAGTTCCGCCCATTCCAGAATATCAGCCCCCGCACAGAACGCCTTGCTTTCGGCTGCCGTGATCACCACCGCGCAGATCGACGCGTCGCGCTCCAGTTCGTCGCAATGGGCCTCGAGCGCTCTCAGCATGTCCAGCGTGAACGCATTGAGCTTGGCCGGGTTGTCCAGCTTCAGCTCGGCAATTTCGCCATGGCGATAAAGATGCAGCGCACTCAAAGGCTCAGCTCCATCCTGCCGCTGGTCAACAGCGACTTCGGCATTTCCGTCAGCGTGTTGGCGAGATGGACCCGTCCTTTGGAGGCATCAACGATGTCGCGGGCGGGATCGATGCCCGGCATGATTTCGGTGGCGACCAAACCGGAGTCGGTCAGCTGGATGACACAGCGCTCGGTGACATAAAGGACGTCCTGGCCGAGTTCCCGCGCCCGGCGGCCGGAGAAGGTCACATGCTCGACCTCGTCGACCATCTTGGTGAACTTGCCCGGTTTCTTGACCGTCAGAGCCTCGTCGGTCAGCTCGAGCTCGGCACCGGCTTCAAAGAGACCCGAAAAGACGATCTTGCGCGCATTGGCCGTGATATCGACGAATCCGCCGCAACCGGCCGTCAGATAGGGTTTCTTGCCCAGCTTGGAAACATTGACGTTGCCGTCGAGATCGATCTCCAGGAAGGACAGGAAGGAGACATCAAAGCCGCCGCCCTGAAAATAGGTGAATTGCTGCGGTGACGGCATATAGGCGTCGGCATTGGAGGCACAGCCGAAGGCAAATCCGGTAAGCGGCATGCCGCCCGTCGCGCCTTGCTCGATCGCCCAGGTCACGGCCTGTTCCTGACCGGCTTCCAACAGCACACGCGGCACCATCGCGGAAATGCCGAAGCCGAGATTGGCGGTTTGACCGGCACTCAGCTCCATGGCTGCACGACGTGCAACAATCTTCTCCACGCCGTGCTCGGCCAGGGAGAAGCTGGACCATGGCCGCATGATCTCGCCGGAGATCGCCGGATCGTAGTCGGTCTCGGTTGTCTGGCGCTGGTCCGGATCAACGACAATCAGATCCACCAGGTGGCAGGGCACACGCACATCATGGGGCCGCAGCGAACCTGCTGCCGTCACCCGCTTGACCTGTGCGATGACAAGGCCGCCGTGATTGCGCACAGCGATCGCCTGCTCCAACCCGCCCAGATAGGCACCTTCATGCTCGTAGGTCAGGTTGCCGTTCTCATCGGCGGTCGTCGCCCGGATGATGGCAACATCCGGAACGATGTTCGGAAAGTGCAGCCAGGTCTCGCCGCCAAGCTCAAGCCGGTTGACGATGGGCCGCCCGGCGGCAACGTCGTTCATCGCGCAGCCCTGGCGGATCGGATCGACAAACGTGTCGAGACCGACCTTTGTCATGACACCTGGACGGCGCGCTGCCACATCCCGGTGCATGTCGAAAAGAATGCCGGAGGGAACGTTATAGGCGGCAACCCGGTTCTCTACGAGCATCTGCCAGATACCCGGCATCGGCAGGGAAGACGGACCGGACGGATAAGACCCGGCGATGATCGTCGACAAGAGGCCGTCCTTGGCAATGTGGTCGATGCCCTTGATGCCGTACATGTCGCCGGCCGCAATCGGGTGCAGCGTGGTAAGGTTCCTCGGATGCCCTTCCCTGTCGAACCTCTCGCCGATGGCCTGAAGGATCCGGTCGGGGCACCCGAGGCCGGAGGAAGAGGAAACGGTAACCGTCGCGCCGTCCTGAATGCGGACGGCAGCGTCGTCCATGGAAACGATTTTGGACGCCATGGCTCAAAACCCTCCGTAGTCGACGTCGACGGCCTTGCCTGAGCGGGCGGCTTCGCGCACGGCAAGCGCAACGGCCAGCGACTTTACGCCGTCCGCTCCGTCGGCAGACGGACGGCCGCTGCCGGCGACGGCGCCCGCAAAAAGACCAAGTGCGCGGTGATAGAGATTGTGGCTGTCGTAAGCGACGTCGGTCTCGCCATTGGTATCCACCAGCTTGACCGTCCCGACCGGCTCCTGCGTCATGACGTTGCGCGCGAAGATCGAGCCATCGGTTCCATGAAATTCGATCCCGGTCCCCGCAAAGCCGTGCGTGAAGCTTTCATGGGTCTGCACCATCGCACCGGACGGCATCGACCAGACCGACATCACACTGTCCTCGACACCTTCGCCCATGCCGGACGTCCCGGCCTTGGCGACCACGTCAATCGGGTCTTCGGCGAGGTGAAAACGGATCGTGTCGGCATCGTGAACGGTGATATCCGGAATGACGCCGCCGCCTGCCGACGCGTCGTTGATGCGCCAGCCACGCAGGTGTTCGGGCAAATTGACCGCGTGAAAGACCCGCGCGCTCATCACCTTGCCGATGCGGCCGGAGCCGATCAGCTCGCGAATGGCGAGATGCGATCCGGCATTGCGCAGGTGGTGATTGGTCGCGAAAACGACGCCTTTGTCCTCCGCGGCCCGCACCATCTCGACCGCCTCGGCCAGCGTCATGCCCAGAGGTTTTTCGCAGAGCACATGCTTGCCGGCGGCAATCGCCGCCAGGGCCTGAGGATGGTGTTTTTCGTTGGTCGTGGAGATATAGACCGCGCCGATGCTGTCATCGGCGAGCAATGCGTCCAGATCCGTGTAGCTGTCGGGAATGTTGTTATCCCGCGCAAAGGCTTCGCCGCGGGCCGCATCCGAACTCAGGACGGACTGGATCTCCAGACCCGGCTGCACGCGGATTGCGTCGATCACATAGCTGGATGCAATCCGGCTCGCGCCAATCAGTCCCCAACGCATTCAATCCTCCCGAGAGATCAATTTTTTTGGAACGTTCCAATTTTCAGGCATATTTATTGGAACGTTCCAAAATGTCAAGATGGATCGGGTCAAAAAACGACGTGACGTTTTTCTAGAAAAATAGCCTTGAAAGCGCCGAGGCGACAAAACCGAGACCAGCCAACAGGATAACCACTTCAATAACCAGGCTGTGGCGCGATGGCCCAAGACGCGCAACCAGCAGACTGGCCAGCCAGGACGCTGGCAATGTCACGAGCCCCATCAAGAGCCCCGCCACGATCATCGGCAGATCGAGCAGGCCCAGGAACCAGAATGTCACTACCCGTGACAGCGCGTTGATGATCCCGATCGCCGCATCCGTGCCCATCAGATAGACACCATGCAGACCGAATGTATTGAGCGCGGCAATCACGAACATGCCCGATCCGACGGCGGTGCCGCTGATGGCCCCGAAGACGAAGCCGATGACGGCGATGGTCTGCCAGGTCGGCTTGAAATCCAGACGCTTCAGCAGCCGCCGCAAGGGGATCGCGGCAAGCAGGACCAGGCCGAAAATGGCCAGAAGAACAGTTTCCGGAACCCATTTCAGGAAGGCCGCCCCGACCGCCAGGCCAGGCAGGGAGGCGAGAATAAACTGCGCGACCAGCCGCCAGCGGATTGCTCTGCGATAGAAGTAGAGCCTGCCAATATTGGCACACAGTGCGTAGACCGCGATCAGCGGCACCACCGCTTTCGGCCCGACGATTGGCGTCAGCACGATTGCCAAGAGAAAGGACCCGCCAAATCCGGCGACACCGCTCACAAAGGCGGAGGCAAAGGCGGCTCCCACGATCAACGCCAGATCCGCCGGATCCACCAGCGCCGCCAGACCGGCCGCCATTTCCATCACGGCTCAGATCTCACGCGCCAGGTCCTTCAACGTTGTCGCCGCCGACCGTTTCAGGACCTGTCGACAGGTCTTGCGCAGCGCTTCCCCGGCCGGCGACAGGCTGCGCCCCCGATAGGTGACGATACCAAGACTGCGGCTGACATCCGGGTTGCCGATCGGTTTGGCGACGAGGTTCAGGTCGGTGCGCTTGAGGCGCACCAGCGTCGGCACGGCAGAGACCCCCAGATTCTGGCCGACAAAGGCGAGCAACGCGTTGAAATGCCCGACTTCGATGTCTCCCGAGAGGTAGCGGATATTGTCACCGAGCGAGCGCTCCAGGAGATTGGTGGTACCGCTGCCCGCCCGCATCCGGATGAAGTTATGGGGGCCTAGATCCTCCCAGGTCAGATCCGATTGCCGTGCCAGCGGATGGTCGCGGTGACAGATCAGGACGAACCTGTCCTCAAAGAGCGGCTCAAAGGCAAGCTCCGGATGCCCTTCCCCGAATTGCGCCAGGGCCAGCTCGGACTTGCGTTGCAAAACCCGTTCAAGAGCGGCCGGGCTGGAGCTTTCCGTCAGGCGCACACGCACTCGCGGGTTCTCCGCCTTGAACTCGGCAATGATCTTCGGCAGCAGTGTGTCGGCCACGGTCATGTTGCTCGACATGGCAACCGTGCCGGTGCGGATCTGAACCAGATCCCGGATGTCGGTCAGCGACTGCTTGAACTCGTCGACAATCCGGATTGCCTCGGGAAGAAATTCTTCCCCGACCAGCGACACCGAGACACGGCGGGTGGTTCTGTCGAGCAGGCGTGCGCCCAGATCCTCTTCCAGCTTCTTGATCCGGCGTGACAGCGCCGACTGCGTGATGTTGAGCTCTTCGGCCGCCCGCGCAAAGCTGCCGAACTCGGCCACGGCGATAAAGGCCTGGATGTCGTCAAGCTTTGTTCGCATGCCAAAACGATATTTGCATGAAACTCATTAATCAATGACTTCTTTGAGTTTGCCTCAGTTATCGATTGGTGTCAGCCTTAGCCATGGAGGAAATTCCGCCAGGGCAGAAGAGGATTGGAACCCGGCGGTCGCTTTAGGAGGAAAAGCAACATGAAGACGTTCACCAAACGCGTGGTTCTGGGCATGATGGCCGCCACGATGCTGACCCCGGCAGTCGCTCTGGCCGATGATTTCAGCCTGGAAGGCAAGACGGTCACCTGGATCGTGGGCTTCAAGGAAGGCGGCGGCACCGACCGCCTGACACGACTGCTGCAATCGAAACTCAGCGAACATCTGCCGGGCAACCCGGACGTGATCGTTCTGAACAAGCCGGGCGGCGGCTCCGTCACAGCCGCCAACGATTTCCAAGCCAATGCACCGGCCGACGGCACCACGCTGATCATGGCCTCCACCTCAACCTTCCTGCCGGTTCTGCTGGGGGCATCCGTTGCCAAATATGATCCGAATGAATGGGAGGCTGTCGCCGGGTTTGCGCGCGGCGCCACCATGTTCGGCATTGCCGACCAGATCGGTGCGAAGGGCAACGGATCTGACGCCAGGACCGACTACGAAGGCATGGAAAAGGCCAGCATACGCTTCGGCCTGGAAACGCCGATTTCTGCCGAAATGCTCGATCTCGTCGCCATGAACCTGCTCGGCATCGACGCCCGCGTGATCTTCGGCCTGAGCTCCAAGGATGCAGAAGCCGCCTTCCAGCGCGGCGAAATGAACATGAACACCGACAACACCCGGTCCTATCTCAAGGATTTTGGTGACGATCCCAAAGTCGTGCCGGTCTGGACCTATGGCGTAATCGATGAAAGCGGCAAGCTGCTCCGTGACCCGGATCTGCCGGACGTTCCAACTTTCCCGGAATTCTATGAAGCGGCCAAGGGCGACGCCCCGAGCGGCCTTGGCTATACGCTGCAGCAGAACCTGATGAACGCGAAGGTGATGATATCCAAGGCGGTCATGCTGCCGAAGGGCACGCCGGACAATGTGCAGCAGATCTATATCGACGCCCTGAAAGCCGTTGTGGCTGACCCGGCCGTGGCAGAAAAGCTGCCGCGTGAAATCGGATCCATGCCGGTCAATTTCGGTGAGGCTACACAGCGGGCAATCGAGCTGGGTACAGCTATGGACCCGGCCGTTCGGGACTGGGCGAACGAGTTCCTGCAGGCCAACTACGACGCTTCGCTCGACTGATAGCGCAGAAAACTGTGCCGGCGCTGCCTTGGCGCCGGCGCTCCTTGTGGTCCTGGTTCACCCGATGCCATTCCAGAAAACAAAGAAAACCTCGTCCGCAGTCACGGATCAACGTCTGGTGCTCCCATGTTAGATGCCGCCGTCTCAGCCCTTGCCCAACTGACATCGCCTGAAACTTTTCTGGCGTTGATCGCCGGCGTAGTTATCGGTCTTGTCGTTGGCGTTCTACCGGGCCTTGGCGGCACAGCGGGTCTCGCACTGCTGCTGCCCTTTGTCTTCGGAATGGAGCCCAACACTGCACTCGCGATGATGATTGGCCTAACCGCGGTGACAACAACCTCAGACACGTTTCCCTCTGTCCTGATGGGCATTCCAGGGACGTCGGGATCACAAGCCACCGTGCTCGACGGCTTTCCGATGTCCAAGCGCGGCGAAGGCACACGCGCCCTTTCCGCTGCATTCGTCTCATCCATGTTCGGCGGCATCTTCGGCGCCTTTGTACTCTCCTTCGCTGTCTTCTTTGCCAAACCGATCATATTGAAAATCGGCTTCGGCGAGCAATTCATGCTGGTCGTTCTGGCCTTGTCCATGGTTGGCATCCTGACCGGCTCGAACATCTGGAAAGGGCTTGCCGCCTGTTCAATCGGCCTGATGCTGGGCGCACTTGGCGCAGCGCCCCTGTCAGGCGTCCAGCGCGCCACGCTCGGCACCGACTATCTGCTCGACCCGCTGCCGCTTGTCGTTGTCGGTCTTGCGATGTTCGCGACCCCGGAGATCATCGATCTCCTGCGGCGCCAGTCGACGATTTCCGAAAGCGGCAAACTCGGCACGGGCTGGCTTCAAGGGTTCCGCGACTGGCTCAGCAACTGGTGGCTGTCGCTGCGCTGCGCGGTGATCGGCTGCATCATCGGTGCGCTCCCCGGTCTCGGTGGCAGCGTCGTTGACTGGATCGCCTATGGTCATGCCTTGCAGACAACCAAGAACCGCGAGAATTACGGCAAGGGCGATGTACGTGGTGTGATCGCACCGGAATCGGCCAACAATGCCAAGGAAGGCGGCGCCCTGATGCCGACGATCCTGCTCGGCATTCCCGGGTCGGGCAGCATGGCCATCCTGCTCGGTGGCCTTGTGCTGATCGGTGTCGAACCCGGCACCGAACTCATCACCGACCAGATGGACCTGGTCTACCTGATCATCTGGTCGATCGCGGCCGCAAACATCGTCGGAGCCGGCATCTGTTTCCTGCTGTCGCCGCAGATCGCTCGGCTGACCACCATCCGCTATGCCCTGCTGGCGCCCTTCATGTTCGGCATCATCTTCTTTGCCGCCTTCCAGGCAACACGGAGCTGGGGGGATCTCGTTGCGCTGTTTCTGCTGAGCGTGCTCGCCGTCTACATGAAACGCTTCGGCTGGTCCCGCCCTGCCCTTCTGATCGGCTTCGTGCTGTCCGTGCGCGTCGAAACCTCGGTCTACCAGACGGTTGCACTCTACGGCATTTCCTTCCTGGAACGCCCCATCGTCATTGTCCTGCTGGTTCTGACCATCCTGTCGGTCGTCGCCGCCGTCTTCTTCAAACAGGCACCTTCAGGACCGCTGACCCAGGACGGTCCTTTCACCAACAAGAAAACCGGTCCGCAATGGCTGTTCCTGGCTTTCCTCACCGGTGCCGCCATCTTCATTCTCCAGGACGGCATGGGCTTCAACCAGCTCACCGGGCTGTTCCCGATGGTCGCCTCCGTCAGTGCGCTGGTTTTCATTGCTCCCCTCGCGGTCTCCATGCTGCTGAAACGTGCACCGTCGACGCTCTTCTTCGATGCCGAACGTGGCGCCGACAAGGACAGACCCTCTGCCGAATTCTTCATTGGGCTGCTCGCCGCCATGCTCGTCTTCGCAGCCCTTGTCGGGTTCGTGCTTGGCATCGCCACCTTCATCTTCCTGTTCCTGTGGAAGCGTGCGGAGATTGCCTGGTGGAAAGCGCTCGGCGGCGCCCTCGGCTTCGTGATCTTCCTCGGCATCCTGTCCGACCAGCTGACGCTCCGCTACCCGACCGGGCTGCTGCAGACGTGGATCACCCTGCCCTGGCCGTTGCAGTAAGAGGACACAATCATGCTTGCCATCGACAACGGCCCCATTGAAAAACAGCTGGCCGCCTATATCGCGGACGCAGCAGACGCAGAGGTTCCTGAAGAGGTCCTGATCCGCGCGCGCTGCCATCTCCTGGATACGCTCGCGGCCATCCTCTCCGGACGCTACCTGCCTGCCGGCTCCTTTGGCTACCGCTACGCTGAAGCGTCCGGTCAATCGGGAAACGCCTCCCTGCTTGGCTCAGGGAAATCTGCCGGACCGGAGCTGGCGGCCTTTGCCAATGCGATGGCAGCCCATGCGGACGAGACCGACGACAGCCACATCAAGGGACGTTTTCACCCCGGGTGTGCAGTCCTTCCGGCCGCGCTTGCCGCAGCTGAGCATGCCCAAACATCCGGCGCTGCACTCCTGAAGGCCATTGCACTCGGTTATGACATCGGCGCGCGCTCCACCATGGCGCTCGGCTTCAGGAGCCCGAAAACCACCGTCTTTTCAACACACTCCTTCGGGGCGCTGTTTGGGGCGTCAGCGGCTGCAGGGAGCCTTCTCGGCCTCAACGGAAAGGAAGCAGAAGCGCTTCTGTCGCTGACGGTTCAGCAAGCCTCGGGTCTCTCTTACTGGAACCGCGATCCGGACCATGTCGAAAAGTCTTTCGACTTCGGTGCCAAAGCAGCCCGCAACGGTGTCTTCGCCGCGCTTCTCGCAAAAGCCGGCATGACTGTGCCGGACCGGGCGCTGACCGGTCTCAATGGGTATCTTGAGGCCTACGCGGAACAGGCTGATGCAAGCCTTCTCTCGGAGGGCCTGGGAGAAAGGTTCGAAATCCTGCAGGCCACCATCAAGAAGTGGTCGGTCGGATCTCCGATCCAGTCTGTTCTCGACGCCATCGAAGCCCTTTTCCAGGGCAAACCCGCAGATCCCCGCAGCATTCAAAAAATAGTCGTGCAGCTCCCGTCGAACCGCATCCATGTCGTAGACGATCGTCACATGCCTGCGATCTGCGCCCAGCATCTTGTCGCGATCGCACTCCTGGACGGGCGGGTCACCTTCGCCAGTTCCCACGACGACGCCCGTATGCGGGACACCGCCATACAATTGCTGCGCAAAAAAATCGAATTGCTTTCCAACGACGCACTGACCGAAGCCCGGCCAGAGCGACAGGCCATCGTCACCGTCGAAATGCAAAATGGTGAAAAACGACGGCACCACACCAAGGTCGTTCGCGGCACGCCGGACGATCCCATGTCCCCTGCAGAAGTTGCCGCAAAGGCAACCGACATTCTTGCGCCATTGCTTCCCGATCAAGGCAGTCGGCTGATCTCACTCTGCCTTGAGCAGGACTTTGAGATCAGCGACCTGGTCGCAGCCTGTCGTCTCAAGGAATTCGCGTGATGAATGCCCCCCATAGACCATCCCACGGGAGCTTCCCATGAACGTTCAGAACACAACCGGCGTCACACGGCAGATTGCCCGTTTCGTGACAACAACCGGCTATGAGGATCTCCCACCGGACGCCATCGAAATTGCCAAGCGCTGCTTTGTCGACGGCACTGCCGTGATGCTGGCGGGATCGAGCGAGCCCTGCGCTGAAATCATCCGCACCTACGTGCAGCAGGTCATCGGAGCCACGGACGCCCGAACCATTGGCAAAGGATCAATGCGCGCGCCGGCCCACCTCGCGGCCCTCGCAAACGGGGTCGCCGGACATGCTCTGGATTGGGACGACACTGCACTTTCCCTTGAAAAGGACCGGTCCGTCCTGATCCATCCAACCATGCAACCCCTGTGCGCCAGCTATGCCCTAGCTGATCTGCTCGGCCGAAGCGGCAAGGACGTCCTGACAGCTTTTGTGCTCGGGTTTGAGGTTCAGGTGAAAATTGCAGAGGCCATTCATCCGGACCATTTCGCCGGCGGGCGCGGCTTCCATTCAAGCGGCACGATCGGCGTTTTTGGATCAACTGTTGCAGCCACCAAGTTGCTCAGGCTGACAGAACAGCAGACCATTCACGCGCTAGCTATTGCCGCAACTATGGCGGCGGGACTCGGGGTCAATCACGGCACGATGTCCAAACCGCTCAACATGGGCCGCGCGTCGGAAACCGGGGTGACGGCGGCACGGCTTGCCGAGCTGGGTTTCGACGGACCAGGCCACTCCCTGGAAGGTGGCCGTGGGTTTTTCGAAGCCTTTGGCGGTGGATTTGCTGCCGAACGCCTAACTGGAAGGCTTGGCGCCCCGCTCTCAATCCTGTCGCCTGGGACCTGTATCAAACCCTACCCGTCAGGCGTCGTCGGGCATCCGGGCATGGATGCCCTGAGAAAACTCGTTACCGAACAGGATATTCAAGGCGACGAAATCGACAGCATTCTGGTTAAAACCGGGCCGAACGTCATTGCACCCGGCCCCTTGCGTATTCTGCACGCAACAACGGCGCTTGAAGCAAAATTCTGTGTGCCGTTCCAGATGGCGGCCATCGCTCTCCGGCGAAAAGCTGGCCTGGAGGAGTTCGCCGATGACTTTGTTCAGTCCGAAGCTTGTCAGGTGCTGCAACGCCGGGTGACTGCAGAAATCGATCCGGACATTGCTGCACTTGGCAAGGACAAGGTTGTTTTCGAGGTCGAGGTTCGAACCAGGGACGGCCGCACATTTGCGCAAAAATCAGAAGAACACTATCGGGGCGGTCCCCGAAATCCGCTTTCCTGGGACGAGCTGAGCGCCAAATTTCATGACTGTGCGGCAGCGCTCGTCAGTGAAGAGGATCAGTCCAGTTTTCTGAATTCCGTCAGAAATCTGCAGAACCTGTCCGACGCTTCAGTGTTGCTGGACACGGTGACAGGTTGAAAAAGCCGGTCTTAACCTGCCTGCCAGACCTCGGGATTGATCATGTGGATCGGCGCGCCGTCCGCATAGGCATTCACCTGGTCGAAAATGTCCGAAAACTGAAGGTCGAACTCGTCTTCGGTGACATAACCGACATGGGGCGTCGGCAGGACGTTGGGATGGGTCAGAAGCGGATTGGCGGTGTCGGTCAAGGGCTCGGTATCGAAGACATCAACGGCTGCAAAGATCCGGCCCTTCGCGATTTCCGTTTCCAGAACGCCCGGCGCAATCAATCCCGATCTCGACGTGTTGACCAAAAGGGCGCGCGCCTGCATGGCGGCAAGATCCTCCGCCGTGATAATGCCGCGCGTGTCCGGTTTCAGCCGCACATGCAGGCTGACGATATCCGACGTGGCAAAGAACGCGTCCCGGCTCGACGCAACATTCGCCCCGTCAGCTTTCGCCCGCTCCCGGCCGCTATCCGAAGCCCACCACTGGATCTTCATGCCAATGGCCGCGGCATAGGTTGCCACCGCCTTGGCGATGCGGCCATAGCCATAGAGCCCGAGCGTGCGTCCGCGCATCGTGCGGCCGACACCCATCTGCCACTCTCCACGGCGGATCGAGGCAACCTGCTCGGGGATCTGGCGATAACTGGCCAGCATCAGCGCGAGCGTCATTTCAGCCGCCGCATAAGACGGTGTGCCGGCATGCATGTTTGAACACAGAAGCACATCATTGCGGCTGCAGGCCTCCACATCGATATGCGGATAGACGCTGCGCTGCGAGATCAGTTTCAGATTTGGAACCCGTTCAAGCAGATCCGCCGTGATCTTCGTCCGTTCCCGGAAAAGCACCAGCGCTTCGGCCTCCTGGAGCCGGACGGCAAGGGCTGCCGGATCGGCCACATGATCGGTCCAGACCGTTACATCATGCGCAGCAAGCTTTTCAAAGCAGGGCAGACTGCGAAGCGTGTCGAACCAGTCGTCGAGAATATGAACTTTCATCGGCTTTCCACACCACTTCCTTCTGTCAATGTGCGCGGGGTCGGCACGAAGATCTCCCGGTTGAGAACATCCAGTGCGCGGGTCAGTTGCGTCCGCTTCGACAGAAGGGAATTATACTCCACGTCGCACCCGGCCACGGGTGTCGGATAGGAACGGATCTCGTCCGTGATCTGCTGGCGGGCGATCTGAAGAGCCAGAATGGCTGCTTCAATATGTGCATCATATTCCGTCCCCATTCCGTTCTCCTCGTTTTCCTTCAAAAACCGCGTATCAGTTCCGGGTCCAGACTGTCCCCGGAATGAAGACTTCTCCGGTCGCAAGCTTGCGCGCAGTGCGCTGCAGGCCCGCCGATTTCACCAGAAACGTATCCCCGTCGATGTCATAGTCGATCACGACTTCCATTTTGCCCATCGGGTGTTCCAGCTGAAGCAAGACCGGAGCTGTTGCCGGACCGTCAAGCAGCCCCTCCCCGATCGTTCCGGGAGCGAGAAGGCACGAGGCCAGGCACTGAGATCCCGTGACAGCAAGCGTCGGATGACACTTCCAGGGCATGAAATAGCGCACCAGGGCCGATCCACCATCTTGTGCCGGGGCCAGTAGCCCAAATTTCGGGATTACCGATTTGCTGACATCGCCAAGCCCCATGCGCTCGCCCGCGATGAGACGGATCGCTTCCATCTTCGCAAAGAGGTCTTTGTTGGCGTCCAGCTCGGCGGCGCTTTCAGTTCCCGTTATGCCGAAATCGGCCGCACGTCCGATCACCATCGGCATTGCAACATCCATGCACGTGACGGCGACATCGTTGATGATTTCCTGTTTCTGGCCGGTCGGGAAAAGGGCCCCGGTCACGCTGCCTTCCACCTTCATGAACCGCAGCTCGATCGGTGCGGCCGTGCCCGGCACGCCATCAATGGCCGCCTCGCCGTCATATTGAACCGCACCGCCGGGCGTCTGCACAAGTTCAGACACCAGCGAGCCCGTATTGACTGCGCGGATCTTCACCTCGGTCACATCACCGGTCGGTTCGACAAGACCCATTTCGATGGCCGCCGGACCGACGCCGACCAGGATGTTTCCGCAAGAGGGTTTGTAGTCGACCAGTTTCTCCTCCACACCGACCTGGGCAAAGAAATAGTCCACATCGGCCCAGTCGTCGTCCGACCTGGACAGCATCGCAACCTTGGTGGTCACCGCGGTGCCACCACCGATCCCGTCAATGTTGAACGGGTGGCCTGCCCCGACAATCGATGTCAGCACATTGGAAAGGTCGTCGAGATTTTCCGGCAAATCCTTGCGACGCAGATAGGGCCCGCGCGACGACCCGCCGCGCATGAAAATGAAGGGGGTTGATGTCTGGATCATGCATCCGTCTCCCAAAGTAAATCGATGACACTGTCTGTGAAGGCTTTTGTGCCGAGAGGACCGCCGATATCGGCGGTGCGCGTTGCCGGTCGTGACAGCGCTTCTGTCAGCGCTGTCTGGATCGACAGGGCGACCGACGGGCAGTCAAGCTGCGCCATCAGCATGGCCGCGGAGCCGATCAGCGAGGTCGGATTGGCCTTGTCCTGGCCTGCGATGTCCGGGGCGGAGCCGTGCTGGGCCTGAGCCGCGGCGTGGTGCGGTCCAAGATTGAGAGAGGCGGCAAGGCCAAGCCCCCCGGCAAGTTCCGTCGCAAGATCCGACAGGATGTCGCCGAACATGTTTGTGGTGACGATGACATCGAATCTGGAGGGATCCCGGACCAGCAAGGCTGTTGCCGCATCGACAAGGACCTCGTCATAAGCGATGTCCGGGTGGTCAGCAGCGATCTCGCGAATGACCTCCAGAAAGAGGCCGTCGGTTGTGCGCAGCACATTGGCCTTGTGGACCGCTGTCACCCGCTTGCGGCCTTCACGCTCAGCATAGGCGAAGGCGGCCCGCCCGATGCGTTCGCTTGCATGCCGCGTCACCAGACGCATGGCCATGGCAACGCCCGGCACTGGCATGAATTCACCCGGACCTGAATGAAGATTTCGATCCGCGTAAAAGCCTTCAAGGTTCTCCCGGAAGATCACCAGGTCGACCGGCGCACCCGTCGGCGTCGGCAAACCGGCAACGCTTGTCGCCGGTCGAATATTGGCAAAAAGATCCAGCTCCTTGCGCAACACGCCGGAGGGATTGAGCCCGCCCGCTTTGCGCGGAGGATAGGCGTTGTGCGAGACAGGTCCGAGGACAACGCCGTCCGCGGCCCTTGCTGCCTCGATCACGCTCTCGGGGATCGTGGACTGCTGCGCCTCAAGCGCGGCAAAACCGATCTCCCGGTCTTCAAACTGCAGGTCCAGGCCATGGCATGCGGCCGCAGCGGCGACCACCATTTGGGTGGCCGCCATGATTTCCGGACCGATGCCGTCACCGGCAAGACAGAGAAGCTTCAGTGCCATGACCTGCTCCTCAGGTCAGCGGCCAGGGCAGCTTGACGAAGGACTGCAGAAGGCCCGGCGGAAAGTCGCGGTTGAGAAGCCAGGCCATGCCGCACATGAAGGCGATGCCGCAGGCGCCGTATAGACCGGCATATCCCCAACTGCGCCCTGCCCGGAAGTGGATGAATGCCACCAGGAACACGGCCAGCGCCAGGATGAAGCCGACCAGCGAGGTCAGGATCAGCAAGCCGGCGAACCAGGCCAGCGTCCGCCAAAGGCCGTGCCGGTTGTCCTCGGAGTTGCCTGCTTCGCTGTCGCAGAAAAGCGGGTCCTGTTCGGAGCTGCCGCGCATCCGGAACAGGAGGATCAGGCAGCCGATGATCGAGACGAGGCCGACAAATTGCGGGAAGACGCGGTCCGCCGATGCATAGTCCGGGATCAGCGACGCGTTGGTGAAGGCAAAGGCCAGGTAGCCCAGAATGGCGAGCAGGAAGATCAGCGGCGCCCGCTTGGTGCCATGCGGCACCTCACCTTCCGCGCGGATATTCTTGGACTGGCGCAGACCGACCACCACCGAGATCACCGTGATGATGATCAGGACGATGACAATCGGCGAGAAGATGTATTCCAGTCCCTCTTCGAAGCCCTTGCGGAACCGGGATTGCGCAATCTGAACGGCCTGGTTGGTATAGGTCTCTGCCGGATTGGACAGGACGAAGCCGATCAGGAAGGCCGGACGGGACCAGTCGAACCGGCGCATCAGGATGCCGAGCAGGCCAATGGCAAACAGCGCCACCAGATCCATCAGGTTCTGGCCCGACTGGAACGCCGCAAAGGAGATGATCATGAACAGGAACGGGGCCAGCAGCGCGAACGGAATGGTCGTCAGACGCGCAATGCCGCCGGAGCCCAGGATACAGATGATCGTGCCGACGACATTGGCCAGCGCCAGCAGCCAGACGATGGCATAGGTCACATCGAGATTGTTCTTCAGCATCGACGGACCGACTTCGATCGAGCCTGACCCGAGCAACGCAACCGCCCCGATGAAGACGGCCATCGATCCGGAGCCCGGAATCCCGAAGAGCAGCGTCGGTACCAGTCCGCCGCCTTCCTTGGCGTTGTTGGAACTTTCCGGCCCGATCACGCCGCGAATGTCGCCATTGCCGAATTTTGATTTGTCCTTGGACGTCTGAACCGTGTGGCCATAGGCGATCCAGTCGACGACGGAGCCACCAAGACCCGGGATGACACCAACCGTCACGCCGATCAGCGAGCAGCGGATGCTGAGCCAGATATTGGAGAACCAGTCGCGCACACCGTGCAGCCAGCCGCCGCCGAGCATGGAGCGTTCGGCAATGGCGCGGTCCTGGCGCAGCAGCGCAACGATTTCGGGAATTGCAAAAATGCCGAGACCGACAATGACCAGCTTCAGCCCGTCGGTGAGATAGGGCATGTCGTAGGTGGCCATGCGCAAGGCGCCGGCGCTGTCGCCTTCGCCGATCGTGCCCACCATCAGGCCAAGGCCCGCGGCAACGATCCCCTTGATCGCAACCTGGCCCGCCAGAATGCCCACCATGGAAAGGCCGAACAGCGTGATCATCAGGAGTTCCGGCGTTCGGAATTCCAGCACGATCGGCCGGGCAACCAGGATGAAGACGGTCAGGAAAGCGGCGCCCACAAGGCCGCCAAAGAGAGACGAGGCAAACGCTGCGGAGAGCGCGCGTGCCGCTTCCCCCTTCTTGGCCAGCGGAAAGCCGTCCAGAACGGTTGCCTGCGAGGCCGACGAGCCTGGAATGCCCATCAGAACGGACGCGAATGTGTCGGAGGTCGGCACCACGGCGACCATGCCGATCATCAGGGCGAGACCCAGAACCGGGTCCATGCCGAACATGAAGGGCAGCAGCAGGGACAGTCCGGCAATGCCGCCAAGGCCGGGAAACACGCCGATGCAGAGCCCCATGACCACGCCGAGCACGAGGTAGCCGAGGACCGCGGGCTGGAAGATCATCTCTGACGCCTGGGCGAGCGCAGGCAGAGCGGTACCGAGAATGTCCACTGGATCGTCTCTGATTTGATTGTCTGAAAGAAGGGGCCCGCCCGGTCAGACCCGGGCGGGCGGAGCTGGTTCTGCCGTTATTTCAGGGAGACGCCGTAGCGTTCCTGCAGCCAGCCGACCACGAAGTCCTTGGCCGCTGCCGGCACCTGAGTGGCGTTCTGCAGGGCACCATCAGCCTTTGCGCCTGTCATCTGCGGATATTTTCCGAGACGGCCGGCTGAGATCTCGGCAAAGTCGTCGCGTGCCTTGACCTTCTCAAAGGCCTGGGAATAGGTGAGGATCGCCTCGGGCGTTGCGCCCTTCGGCAGGAACACCATCTTCTGCGCCGGAAAACCGGAGATGAAGAAGGCCTTCCAGGCATCCCACTTTTCGCCAGACGTTTCACATCCGTCCGTTGCTTCACAGACTTCCTTGAAGGTCGGCATGTCCGGGAATGTCGGATCGCGAACGATGTCGCCGTCCGGGTTCAACGCGCCCCAGCTCATCATCGGCACGGCCGTGCCGGCTTCGACAAGCGGTGTCACGCCCTTGAGGTAGGACGAGGACGTCTGATAGTCGATATTGGCTTCACCGCGCTCGAACATCAGCCGGCCGTCACCGCGGCCCTTGATGCCGAAGACCGGCTCCACATTGAGACCGAGCATCTCCCAGGCCAGCAGCGGCACCAGGTCGAGACGTGTTGCGCCCTGCGAGCCATAGATGAAATCGGTGTCACGCAAAGCACTCGCGTCATTGCCGTTCATCTTGGACGCCAGATCCGGCGGCAGATAGGCAACGCCGCCCGTGCCGGAGGCCAGAACCACGTTCCAGTCGCCATATTCATAGCGGACACGCGGGTCGCCAAGCAGATACGGGAACTGGGTCGAACCGGACGAGCCGAAAATCAGGGTGCCTTCGCTGTCTGCAAAGTCCTGGTTCTGGAACCAGTTGGCGCCCTTGGTTGAACCGGCCCCCGGCATGAACTTCACAACCACGGTCGGCTGGCCCGGCAGGGCCTCGCTCAGGAGCGGCGCATAGAAGTTCGCCCATTTGGCGGACCCACCGGTTTCGGAGAAGGGAATGACCCACTCGACGGTTTTGCCGGACAGGTCGATACCTTCGGCCAGGGCCTGGGCCGGAACCAGCGCTCCGGCAGTGCACATCACACCAAGCGCGAGCTGGCGCGCAAGCTTCTTAAGAATCATGTTTTCCTCCCAATGGCGCAGTCAATTTCGTTTGACTGCCGCACAGTCAGTCCGCGGAAAAGCGGCTTGATGCATTCAGATTTCCCTGCGAAGCTTGCAATAAGCTTTCATCGAAAAGAAAAAGAATATGCGGATCGCGCTCGTCGAAGATAATGTCAGTCTGGCCAAGGGCATAGCTTACCAGCTCAGGGATGCCGGTCACTCGGTTGATGTTCTACACACTGGCGACGAGGCGGATCTCTTCCTGAAACAGGAACCCGGCGACCTCGTTATTCTCGATATCAACCTTCCCGGAAAGAGCGGGCTTGATCTCCTGAGCGATCTGAGAGAGCGCGATGACCCCCGTCCGGTGATCCTCCTGACCGCGCGATCCGAAACGCAGGACCGTGTCAAAGGGCTCGACGCAGGCGCCGACGACTATCTCGTCAAGCCCTTCGAGATGGATGAACTGGCCGCTCGCATCCGCGCCCTCGGGCGGCGCAAGGCCACGGCGCCAAAACAGTTTGTGGATCTCGGCCCTCTGAAATTCGACCCCGGCACCATGCAGCTCTTCGAAGACGGGACCGCCCTGGAAATTCCGCGCCGCGAACTTGCTCTGCTCGCAGCCCTTTTCCAGGCCAATGGCCGGACGGTGTCGAAGGCCAGCCTGCTCGACCAGCTTTACGGTGCTGGCAGCGAGACCGACGAGAAGGTGATCGAAGTCTATGTGTCTCGGCTGCGCAAACGCCTCGGCCCTTACGACATTCACATTCAGGTGCATCGCGGCATCGGCTATTCGCTGCAAGGGTCTATCGCATGAAGAGATCCTATTCTCTTCGCCTGCGCCTGACCGTCATCATCCTTCTACCGCTGCTGTTCGTTGCCGGCATCGCGGGCCTGTGGCAGCTCAACAACGCAAGGGTCACCGCCAGCGACGTCTTCGACCGCAGTCTTCAATCCGCAGCGCTTGCGGTCGCCAATGACGTCGCCCTGTCGGGTGGGGATGCTTTGGTTCCGGCAACAAGACAGATCCTGGCCGATACGTCCGGCGGACGGGTCTACTACCATGTCTATGCACCGGACGGCGTCATTGTGGCCGGTTATGCAACCCCGCCGGCCGGCATTCCGAGAACGGCGGGCGACGACCTCAACCCGGTCTATTTCAACGGCGAATATCTGGGCCGCGAGGTGCGCGGGTACCGGATGCGCACACGCATGCAGGTCGACGGTTTCAGCGGTGTGTTCACGACAACGGTTTGGCAGGACGTACAGATCCGGTCCGCCTTCGTCCAGGCCCTGATGTTGCGCTCCTTCGTGGCGATTTCGTCGATCATCCTTTCGCTCGCCCTGATCGTGTGGTTCGGGATCCGTATCGGCCTGTGGCCGCTGAGTGACCTTCAGCAGGCCATCGACCTGCGCTCCGGCGACGTTCTGAAACCGATCCGCCGCCCCGTCCCTGTGGAGGTGGAAGGCATCGTGCGCACGCTCAACCGCTTGCTCGGGCAGGTTTCGGATGCCATGGAAACGCAGGGTGAATTCATTTCCAACGCTGCGCATCAGCTCCGCAACCCGCTTGCCGGCGTGCTGGCGCTTGCCGAATCCGTCCGCTCAGCCAAGACGGAAACAGCCATGCGTCAGCGTGCGGATGATCTCGTCAAGGCCGCGAAGGAAACCAGCCAGCTGGCCCAGAAGCTTCTGTCCTATGAGCGCGCAAAATCCATCAATCCGGCATCGGCCAAGGAAACCTTCGCCCTGAACGACCTGCTCGCCGATCTTGCCGCCGAATGTCAACGCAAGGCACGGCGCGGCATCAGCATCGACTTTCTGCCCGCACGGGCGGACATTGAGCTTTCCGCCGACAGGACCATGGTTCGCGAAGCGGTTTCAAACCTGATCGACAATGCGCTTCGCCATGGTGGTGACACGCTCGGCACAATCAGGGTTGAAAGTGGTGTTGCGCAGGACCAGGCCACCATCACGGTCACCGATGACGGACTGGGTCTGACCGAAGACGAAATCCAGACAGCCTTGCAACGTTTCGGCCAGGTCGGGGAAAACAACGATGGCAGCGGTCTCGGCCTGCCAATCGTCGAACGTGTTGCCCATCGTCATGGCGGCGGTCTGTCACTGACGCCGGCGTCGCCCGGCCTTCAGGTTCAGCTGACGCTGCCCCTGGCGCGTCAGCCGGTCTGAACGGCCGTCCCGCCCACTTAAACGCCTTTTCTCTGCGCATCCCGCACAAGGGCTGCAAGACGATAAAACCCGTGGGCCATCTTGGAATAGGGTGTCAGCAGGAAAAAGCTGAGCACCGACCCGAGATGGATTGCCAGCATCGCCGGCATGGCGGCCGTCGATCCGAGAGCATAAAGCAACAGGCCACTGAGCGCGACCAGGAACAGAAGCAGGACGAAGCCCATCTCGCCGCCCCAGGCAGACACCGCGCCCAGATTTTTGTCGGCCTTCAGTTTCAGTCCTGCCAGCCACACGGTGCCCAGAACCATCAGGATACCGCCAGGGATGCCCAGCAATTTCGGCAGCGAGAACAGGCCGTAAGGCGCCTGCAGATCGAAAACATAGTGCATCACCGTGCCGGCGGAGGTCGACGCGAAGCAGAGCAGGAAGCCATACATGACGGCCTGATGGGCCAGCCGGCGCGCCTGGCTGAACCGGTCCTCATCCTCGAAATTGCAGCCATCGCCATGACCTCCGGCGAGGTTCCGCATCTTGGCGGCCGATCCGAACGCATCGACGATTTGTGTCCAGGTGATCTTGCTGCCCCCCGTTGCCCTCCAATAGCGCGTCAGGCTGACGCCAAGGCTGACCAGCGGGAACAGGAAGGCCGGCAGAAAAATTGCAACCATGGCGGAATGCGAGAGCACCGCATAAAAGCCATCCCCTCCTGCCGAACCAAGCGCACGAAAAGCCAGAAACAGGAGCGCAAACCCGACAATCGTTGCCAGGGCAATCATCACTCCGTTTTTTTGAAACAGGGTGGCAATGCCCCCCGGCCAGGCGAAGCTTTCCCAGCTGTCCTGCCGCACCTCGGCAAGGGCTTTTGGCAGGTTCAGGTCAAATTCATGCGGTGCCGTGTATTGGCACGCGTAGTAGCAGCCCCGACAGTTGTGGCAGAGATTGGCCAGTTGGGTCAGGTTGGCATCGGTGAAAAACCGTTCCTCGTGCAGCGCCGGAAAGACGGAGCAATAACCTTCGCAATAGCGGCAGGCGTTGCAGATTTCAGCCTGGCGGCGCGCTTCCTGTAGCAGTTCAGCTTGCATAATGTGCCGCCTCCCTGCCGGCAATCCGTCCGAAGACCGTTCCGATTGTCATGCCGAAACCGGCAAGATAGCCCTGCCCGAGGATCGAACCGGCCATGGTTTCTCCGGCAGCCCAGAGATTGCGGATCAGGCCGGCCTCGGTGCTGCACTGGGCGTTTTCGTCGACTTTCAGGCCGAGATAGGTAAAGGTCACACCGGTCTTCAGGCTATAGCCGTAATAGGGCGGCTCGGTGATCGGCCTGGCCCAGTTGGTCTTGGGCGGTGTCAGCCCCGTTGTCGCCACCCCGTCCAGTTCGGTCGGGTGGAAATTGGACGTGTCACCGCAGGCGGTATTGAACTCTTCGACGGTCTTGCGCAGAGCTTCGGCCGGCAGTCCCATCTGGTCCGCCAGGTCTTCCAGCGTCTCCGCCTTGATCGGCGGAAACACGGAGGGCATGAACAGGTTCAGAGACTTGGCGTCGATGATGACATAGCCGACCTGGTCGGGCTGGTTCGCCACCAGGCGTCCCCAGATCGCATAGCGCTTCGGCCAGACATCCTCGCCTTCATCGTAAAAGCGCTCGGCATTCTTGTTGACGACGATGGAGAACGGCACGCAGTCGAGACGCGTGACGATGCCACCATCGAATTTCGGCGCCCGTCCGTCGATCGCGACGGCGTGGCACTGTGTCGGATCACCGACCGATTGAACGCCCTGGTCCAACAGGTCCGCCAGAACGACGCCGCGATTATAGGGGGTGCCACGGATCAGAAAGTTCTGGGCCGGCGGGCCCCAGGCCCGGGTCAGCCAGTCGGTGTCCGCCTGAAAGCCGCCGGAAGCGACCACCACGGCCTTGGGCTCAAGACGCTTTTTCTGCCCTTCATGCTCATAGTCGATATGTTTAATCCGGTCGCCGTCCAGTTCCAGATGCGTGACATGCGCTTCGTAGACGACCTCGACGCCCAAGCCTTCGGCGGTTCGGTAATAGGCATTGACCAGCGACTTGCCTCCTCCCATGAAGAAGGCATTGGTGCGGGCCAGCGAGAGCGTGCCGGACAGGGAAGGCTGAAAACGCACCCCGTGGTCCTGCATCCAGGGCAGACATTCCTCGGACGTGCGGATGGCAAGCCGCGCCAGGTGTTCGTCGGTCTTGCCGCCAGTGACTTTCAGAAGGTCTTCGAAATATTCCTCTTCCGAATAGTCCTCCACAAGCGGGCCCAACGGGCCACCATGCATGCAGCGAAAATTGCGGGTGTGGCGGGAATTGCCACCCCGATAGGCCTTGGGCGCTGTTTCCAGGATGACGACGCGTGCGCCCTTTTCCGCGGCCGTGATGGCGGCGCAAAGCGCTGCGTTGCCACCGCCGATGACGGCAATGTCAGGTGATGTGGTCATGGTGCGCTTCCTCTCCAGGGAGGATCTACACCCTGCCGGATTGATTTGACCAATGCTACATTTTTAGCAATTAATGCAAGATGCGCATCAAATTCGATTTTCAGGACCTTGAGATCTTCCTGGCCGTGATGGACACCGCGTCGTTTCATGCTGCCGCGGGCCGCCTCAACATGTCCCAGCCGGCCGTCACCCGCAGGATCCAGAAGCTGGAAGACACACTCGGGTCCGACCTGTTCGAACGCTCGACCAGAAGCGTCAAACCGACCCTCGCCGCCAAAAGACTGCAGGCCCGCGCCGAAGCCATGCTCGACAGCGCGGAAGAAACGACACTGGCCATGCGCGACGAGAGCGTTGCCTTTGCCTATCAGCAGAGCGCTGTTGTCACGCTTGCCATGATCCCCAGCGCCGTAACGCCCCTGCTGATCCCGGCACTCCATACCCTTCGATCAAGGGGAGAGCTCGTGCGCTTGCGCCTTCTGGACCGGGCCGCCAACGAAGTGGCCGAGGCGGTCTCGCAGGGAGACGCCGACTTTGGTGTCTGTTCACTCGGGTCACTCGAACCCAACACCGATTTCGCCCCCCTCTTTGATGACGAAATCGCACTCGCGGTCTCAGGAGATCATTCACTTGCCGACCGCAAAACAGTGCACTGGTCCGATCTTCTGAACGAACCCTTGATCCTGCCGGCCCGCGGAACCGGCAATCGCCTGTTGATCGATGACGCCATGGCCCGCAGCCGCCTTTCCGCGCAGTGGACCTTTGAAGTCGGGCGGACGACAACGGCGATGGAACTGGTCGGCGCATCCGCCGGCGTGGCTTTGCTGCCGCGCTCCGCGCAGCATTCCGAGCTTGGAAAACAACTCGTCTTCAAGACATTGAAAGACCCGGAAGTGACCCGGCCGATTGGCTTGCTTGCCAGACAGGGCGCAGCCGACAGCGCCGCTGCCAGCATCTTGAAAGCCGAACTCCGCAACCGCGCCCGGCTCCTGAGCGGGGCAGAGTAAAGGCTCCGGCCGCCCCCTTTGATACAATTGATACAAACGATAAGGTCAAACTGAAATACCGGACAGCTACCGAAGTGGTTCGGGGTGTCTTCACACCCCGGGTGGCAGGAAGAGTGGGACATGTTTCAGCAGGGCGACAGCGATACAGCTCTTGCCGGCGGCGACCGGATCCAGCAGCACTTGCTGGAAGAAGCGGTCGAGGCGCTGGAGGAAGGCTTTGTCCTTTATGACCGGGACAAGCGGCTGGTCTTCGCCAACAGCTGCTATGCGGACATGCTCGGACCGCACAGAGACCTGCTGGTTCCGGGAACCCCGATGCAGGAGATCATCGGCAGCGCCATCGGCAGCGGTCATATTGACATCGTGCGCGGTCCGGACGGTGGCTTGCCCGGCATCTTCCAGGCGCTTGCCTCTGCCGGCAAACTGAAAATCGAAATCAGCGTTGCCGATGGCAGCCAGCGGGAAATCACGCTTGCGCTGCTGAAGGACGGCGGCATCGTTGCCACCGTTCGCGACATCACCGAACAGCGCACCGCCGAAGCCCGCGCCCGCGATCTGCTTCATGGCGCCATTGAAGCTGTCGATTTCGGCATTGCGCTGGTTGACGATGATGACCGGCTGGTGCTGGCCAACACGAAGTTTCGCGAGATCGGCGACCCCAACAACGATCTTCTGGTCCCGGGCCGCACCATGCGGGACATCCATGCGGACGCCATCGCAACCGGTCAGTTTCCGCTTCCTCCCTGGACCCCCAGCACCGAGATCCTGGATGAACTCGACCGGATGATCCGGCAGGCGGCCAAAGGGTTTTCCGTGCCGAACAACCAGGGCCGGGAAATTGTCGGCAATGTCTATGAGACTGCACTGCAGGGCCGGTTGCTGACCATCGAGGATGTCACCGATCAATTGCGCGCCGAGCGTCTGTTCACGGACGCGGTCGCCCGGTTGCCGGTCGGCGTTGCCATTGAGGCCGCCGACGGTCAGTTCACCCATTGCAACGATGCCTTTGCCGCCCCCTTTGGCCTGACCGCGGATGAAATCCTGAAACTCACGGACCAGGAACGGATTGATCTGCTGGCCCCGAAGATTGCCGAAATTGCCGGACGCGACGCCGGAGACCGGGCCGCGGCGATGTTTGCCGAGGCCGTCAAACAACAGCGCGAAACCCTGGCCCCGATGGAGGTTCGCTTCCGAGACGGCCGGCATTATGTCGTTGAACGCGCCATAACCCAGGACAATGGCCGGGTCGTCGTTGTTACGGACATCACCGCGCTGAAGGAAGCCGAGACCCGCAGCCTCCAGACGCTGAACGATGCCATCCAGTCGCTCGACGAGGGGCTTGTGCTGTTCGACCGAGACCTCAATTTCGTCCTCGGCAATCGCCTCTGGCACGAGATGTATTTCAGCGAACTCCCAGCCCCTCAACCCGGCGAAAACCTCGTGCCGATGATGGACCGGCTCATCGATGCCGGTGTACTCCGCCTTCCCGAAGGCGTTGAAAAACACGCCTATATGGACGATCTCGGCCGCAAGGTGAGGATCTATCACAAAAAGGAAACGCTGCACCTGGAAGGCGGCCGCATTCTGCTCGCCTCCGCCCACAAGACCGAACTGGACGGCTATCTGGTGTCCTTCACCGACATCACCGAGCAGCGTCGGGCCGAGGAAGAACAACGCGAGGCAGATCTGCTTCTGCGCAAGATCGTCGAGGCCTGTCCGGCCAACTTCCTGGTCTCGCGCATCGAGGACGGCAAGATCATCTATTGCCCGCCCGCCTCCCGGGAACGCTTCGGCGAGATCGACTCGACCCTCAGTTTCTTCCTCACGCCGGAAGACCGGGTCCGCTATCTGGAGGCGTTGCTGCCGACCGGCACGCTTGACGACTACCGGGTTCAGTTCCGCCGGGCGGATGGCTCGATCATGCAGGGCATCACCGCGGCCCGCGTCACCGACTACAAGGGCGAGAATGTCATCGTCTCCTCGACGCGCGACATTTCCGACCTTCTGGCAATGCAGGAGGAACTGCAGAAACAGCGGGACATTGCCCATCAGAGCGAAAAATTGTCGGCCCTGGGCGAACTTCTGGCAGGCGTCGCCCACGAGCTCAACAACCCGCTTTCGATCGTCACCGGCTATGCCCAGATGCTGAAAGGCAAGTTCGACGACCCCGTGCTCGCCAAACGGGTCGACCGGATTGCCGAGGCGGCGGACCGGAGCGCGAAGATCGTCAAGACCTTCCTGGCCATGGCCCGTCAACGTCCTGCCAGCATCGAACCCTGTTCGCTGAACGAGATCGCCTCTGTTGCGCTTGATGTTGCGGGTTACGGTTTGCGGTCCAACGGCGCGACGGTGACCACGGAATTCGACGACGACCTGCCGCAGATCTCCGGCGACGCCGACCAGCTTGTCCAGGTGTTCACCAACCTGATCGTCAATGCCGAACACGCGCTCGCCCCGCTTGGCGAGAAGGCGCAACTGACGCTTCTGTCGTCCTACGATGTCGACCGCGATCAGGCCGTTCTGGAAATCAGGGACAACGGTCCGGGCATTCCGGAGGAAATCCGGGCCCGCATCTTCGAACCGTTTTTCACGACCAAGGATGTCGGCGAAGGCACCGGTGTCGGACTGGCGTTCAGCCACCGGATCATCGACACCCATGGCGGCGTTCTGGAGGTCACCTCGACACCCGGGCAAGGCACGAGTTTCTTCGTCCGGCTCAAGGCCCTGAAGCCGGAGGCCGGAGACCATATTGAGGCCGAAGCACCTGCGGCTGCCCCGGTGCAGCGGCGTGTTCTCGTGGTCGACGACGAGCCGGGCGTCGGCGAACTGATCTCCGATCTCCTGACCGATCTCGGCTGCCAGACGGTGCAGGCCACAAGTGCGCGTGAAGCTCTTGCGCTCCTGTCGCACACACCAGTCGACCTGATTGTCAGTGACTTCAAGATGCCGGGTATGGATGGGGAGGGCTTCTACAGGACCCTTCAGGAGCGCTTGCCCAGCTATGCGCAGCGGATCGGATTTGTCACCGGCGACTCCATGGGATCCGCCGTCCAGCGCTTCCTGGCCGACAGCCGGCGCCCCTATGTCGAAAAACCGATTTCAAAAGAAGACCTTGCCTGTCTTCTAAACCAGCTAGGTGGTGGAGAGACCTCGCAATGACCAGCACCCCGTCCCCGAAACAGATCCTTGTCTGCGATGACGAACCGCATCTGCGCGAGATGGTCGCCGAATACCTGAGCGAACGCGGCTATGATGTTGCCGAGGCCCCGAATGCCGCCGAGATGAAGCAGCTGCTGGAAAGGCTTCAGCCGGCCCTGATCATTCTCGACGTCAACATGCCCGGCACCGACGGCCTGACCGCACTGCGCGACTTGCGTGCAACGTCCACCATTCCGGTCATCATGCTGACAGCAGCGAGTGAAGTCATCGACCGCATTGTCGGGCTTGAAATGGGCGCTGACGACTATGTCGGAAAACCGGTGGATCTGCGCGAACTGGAAGCCCGCATCAAGGCGGCCCTGCGCCGCCAGACCTTTGCCGATGCCGACCAGGTGGAAAAAACCCGTCAGTCGGGCACGGTGACTTTTGGCCCCTGCCGGCTCGACCTTGACGGCGCCAAGCTGTTCGGGCCCGGCGGCGACGAAATCGCCATCACGGCGATGGAATTCAGCCTGCTTCGCGTCTTTGCGGAAAATCGCGGCCGCGTCCTCAACCGCGACCAGCTTCTGGAACAGGCCCACGACAAGGGCTGGGAACCTTTCGACCGCTCCATCGACCTCCGCATTTCCCGGCTCCGCCGCAAGATCGAAACCAACCCGACCAAACCGGAAACCATCCGGACGGTGCGCGGGATCGGGTATGTGTTTGATTGAGAGGGAAGCCCGGATCGAAGCTTATCGGAGTGACCATGGGCGACCGGAACGGGTTGCCAATGCGGTCGTTTGACGTTTGCCGATCTGATCCAGAAAGCTGACCTTCGTTGCTATGTGAATGAAGGTCCGAGAAGGGCGGGGAGCGGGCTTTCTCGGCGGTCGAAACGAATGACAGGAATGGGGCCGAGAGCGGACTAGCGGCAAACGTGCTCCGCTTGCGGTTAGCTGACATTCGTCGGCCCTGAACGGGTCGCCGCTTCCGGCCCGAAGCCGCCATACGTTTGATTTGCAGCGCAAGTCCGCTTCCCGCATTTAGGCCAAAAAATGTCGCGCAGAAATCCCGCTTCAGATTGAGCGCCGATAGTCTCGATGTGCCTGTTACTGGCGCACGGCATCGCGACTGGAATCGAAATACAAATTCGGCTGCGTCCATGATTCCCTCTTTGCCCCAAAACTAGGGAAGAAGGTGTCTACAAGTTTAAGGGGCATTCAGCTTTTCAGCCGACGAGCAGGATTGCTTTGCCAGGTTTTTGTTGCTGCATACAACGCATTCACTTCCAGCCAATTAATTGATGTTATTGTATAATTCTATTTCTTCCCGAGAGTGAGCACATCAGAAAATACAATTCTTGATTTATTCCACTGGCACTTTAAACCTATGTTTATTAGCCCATTGCAACAAAAACGACTTTTGAAAGCGCGCCGTGGATTTATCGAAACTTGTAGAGCATGTGCGGACAACGCATTTCGCGATTATTGTAGTTAGCGTGACGGTCTTGATATTCGCGCAGGCTGAGCAGAGTTCAAAACCATATGAGGCTTACAACGAGTTGCTCATTGTGGAGAGACTGTCTCAGGATTGGAAGCGCAACGACTTGGAAGCGCTCGCGATTAGTGCATATGCAGATCATCACGGCGAACTCCCGCGCTCCCGAGTCTTCGGAACTGTCACTCTGTTTCCCGAAGAAGCCGGCACAGAAATGAATGGGCTGTTCCGCGATGCGGCTGGGGAACTAGGCTATCCGATTTCCGAGGAGTTTTCTGCGTCAGCGGTGTCACTACTTTCAGATTCACTACTTGTGTCTTGGAAAAAGCTTTCGCAGGAGACGCTATCTTCCGATCATTACGGTCCGCCAGGAATTCGAGCCGCCGAAGAAATCGAAGAAGGTCCTTACTTTTACACGCCACACAGCGCGGTGGCATTCGACCGCCCCTCGTCACTCCGCGGCTTCAGTGATTTCTGGAATGTGCTTGCGCTGGATCACAGCCTTCAAACGCTTGAGCCTTCGCCTTCGGACACAAGCGGCGCCTTCTCGATGACGAAGAACGTTATGTTTGCATTTGGTAATGCCGATGTTCAGTTTCATTCAAAAAGATGCGGATTGGACGATATCGACGACGAACCAGCATCGGATTGTCTCTGGATGTTTGCCGGCGGTCTTCAGGATCGTCGCGAGGCTTATGAGAATTTCCGGGAGCAGGTAAAAGCTCATGTATCTGATCCCGCCGACATCGCCGACTTCGGTTTCCATGTGGAGGGGGATGTCTTGAGGTATCTAGACCAACTCGAGACCCGTTCGAGCATGGTATTGCATCTATCACTCCATAAGAACTTTATCGCCATGGCTACGATGGGCGAGGGATGGATGGACGCTTGGGATGGAACCAGCAGCGCAAAGGATTTTTCAGTACAAACCAAGGTTCTGATTCCCGCTCAGGCTAAAAGCACCCCCTTTGACGCCCAAAGCCTGGTGCTGGCACGTCTACCATTAGGAATATTGGACCGGAATCCGGTCGTCTTAGGTTCATTTGAGGAGAGTTTTCCTGCTCTAGTGGCGTATCATGAACAGTATGGTGCGACGCCCTTTGACGAGCTAAAAACGTTAATCCGGCAACAGCTCGAGCAGGGAAAAAATAACACAACGGTAAGTCTGTTCGGCTTGACTATACCGATCGGGTTTTTGTCTCTTTTCGGCGGAGCGTTCGTCTTTTTCACGCAAACCTATCATTACCTCCACCTGAAGCAGCTGTTTAGCCGCATTGACTTTGCGAGGACAGACACCGCCGTTTGGGGCGTGCCTTGGGTGGGACTATATCTAGACAGTACGCTTGCAAAAATCACCGTCGTGCTAACTGCCGTAATCCTGCCATCCGGCGCTGTTGTCTATACGACAGCTTCGCTTGCATTTAATGGGAGTTGGATCGCTTTGGTGATCCTGCCTGTGTTGTTGATGTCGGTGATGACACTAATAACCTATTCACAGGTATGGCGACGACCGCGATGACGCAATGTGCTCGTCCTATAGGGTCATCTTACTGCCTTTGAACGAGCACAATTACGCTATCGGGGCATGTCCACCCTCCTGAGAAGTGGGATCGTGTTTCTCTGCAAGCTCGACTTCTGTTTGTTCCGCAGCAAAAGTCCGCTTCCCGCCCTGTCCGGGCATTCGTTCGGCTCGCTACGAACGGTAGTTTTCAGGATCAGGTAGAGACTCGGTGAACGACCGACTTGGGGCCGCAAAACCGCCACTGTTTCAAGAATGGTCGAATGTCTGGTTAGGGCCGATTGCGTCCGCGTGTATCGCTCACGTGAATGGCCGCTTCGGCCAGTTCGGTCGTCCAGAGTTGCCAGTCCGCCCCTTTTCGGCCATCCACAATCAAAACCTCACCTCCCCATCCCGGTCGTCCCGTTCCCCTCCGGATGTCCAGACCAGTCTCTTGTGCAATCAGTCAGGCAAAATGAAAGTCCATCAAGCGGCTGCTTGCCAAGGCCACCGGGTCTGAATCACCCGGCGCGCACTCCACCTACCCTCCATCCTTCCCCGACAGAAAATCCCAGACGAGCCGGGTTCTGGCCGGCAGGTGTTTGACCGGTGCCCGTAACAGGTACATCTGGAACGGGGAGCAATCGACGAAAGCGGGGATGTGGACCAGATCGCCCGTTCTCAGCTCGTCTTCGACAATCACCTTCGGCAGGAAGGCGAGACCGGTTCCGGCAAGTGCGGCGGTTTTCAGAAGGAAGCTGTTGTTTGCGCGAACGACGGCCACCGGGTCGATCCAGGCCTCGGTTTTGCCGTCGGACAGATGCCACTGGGGCGAGGCCTGCAGGCTGCTGAAAACCAGGGCCCTGTGGCACCTGATATCGTCCAGTGAGGACAACGCGCCCTGAGCGGCGAGATAGTCGGGCGAAGCACACAGCACCCTTGGCACCTCCCCGATCTTGCGCACGACCGCACTGCTGTCATGGAGCGTGTGTGCAATCCGCACGACGATATCCGCTTCGTCGTTGAAGACGTCGACGAAACTGTCGGTGGCGGTCACTTCCATTGTCAGGTTTGGATAGCGTTTCTGAAAATCGGACAGGCGATTGCCGAGCTGCCCCAAGGCATAGACGGTGGGCACGTTGAGGCGCACGGTTCCAGTGATCTCGGCGGCATTGCGCTGCAGGCTGTCCCGCAAGGATTGCAGCTCATCCGCCACCCGGCCGGCGACGCGGTAGGTCTCCTCCCCGGCGTCTGTCAGCCGCAACTGACGTGTCGAGCGGATCAGGAGGGACGCATTCATGTGTTCCTCCAGCCGGGTCACCTGCCTGGCCACCCAGGCGGGCGTCATGTTCAACGCGCGCGCGGCACCGGAGAAGCTCTCATGCTCAACAACGGTGCGAAAAACACGCAGATATTCAGTCAGATTTTCAGTACTCATTATGTGATGGTTTGTAAAAGAACAGGAGACAAATTGCAAAATTATCAGAGCAAGACTCAGTGAATAGATTGGCTCCAGTGTTTCTCATGGAGTCAGTCATGTCATTCTCACCACTGTTCGAACCGTTCCAGCTCGCGTCGATGAAGCTGAGAAACCGGACGCTTGTTGCGCCGATGACGCGCGTCAGCGCCACCCAGGACGGCTGTGTCGGCGATCTGATGTATCCGTATTACAGGGCCTTCGCCGACGGCGGGTTTGGCGCCGTGATTACGGAAGGCGTCTATACCGACAAGGCCTATAGCCAGGGCTATCAGTATCAGCCTGGCATCACCGACCCGGAGCAGGCCGCCGGCTGGGCCAGGCTGATCAGGGACATTCAGGCAGCAGGTTCAAAAGTGATCCTGCAGCTCATGCATGCAGGCGCCCTGTCGCAGTATAATCGCTTCAAGTCCGAAACCCGCGCGCCCTCCTCCGTGCCGCCCAGGGGCACCCAGATGGGTTTTTATCGCGGCGAAGGCCCCTACCCGACACCACGGGAACTGTCTCCGGCGGAGATCGACACCGCCGTGAAGGGCTTTGCCGACGCCGCCCGCCGCGCCCAGGATGCCGGTGCTGACGGCGTCGAAATTCACGGCGCGAATGGTTATCTGCTTGATCAGTTCCTCACCGATTACACCAACCGGCGCACGGACGATTTCGGTGGCAACACGCTGAGCCGTCTTCGGATGACCTGTGATGTCATCAGCCGTGTCCGTGACGCCACCGGAGCAGACTTTACCGTCGGTGTTCGCATTTCCCAGGCCAAGGTGAACGACTTCGAGCACAAATGGGCCGGCGCTGAGGACGATGCCAGGGTCATTTTCCCGCAACTGGCCAAGGCCGGCGCCAGCTACATCCACACGACCGAGTTCAACGCCGATCAACCGGCCTTCGAGACCGGCCCCTCCCTTGCCAGGCTGGCCCGCCTTCTGTCAGGGCTGCCGGTGATCGCCAATGGCGGCCTGGGAGATCCGGACCGCGCCGCGAAGATGCTGACGGATGACAGCGCCGATCTGATCGCGATCGGCAAGCCGGCCCTCGCCGCGCCGGACTGGCCCCGGAAAGTTCAGGAGCAGCACGTGCCCGAAGCGTTCAGCTTCGACATGTTTTCTCCGCTGGCCGATCTTAAAAGCGCCAATGACTACTTCGCCAGAGTTCCAGCCGAATAACCTGGCCAGACTAGGTTGAAAGCGTGTGTGGGCCCGGACATGTCCGGGTCCACCTGCCTCGGCGTCTTCCATCTGATCTGAAGGCGACCTGATGTCTGTGCATTGACGGACAGTCTCAGAACGTCCTGAAGGTTTCAGAACATCGGTGGCAGTCGTCGGTCAGGCTGGAAGACCTGCTCCGACCGGGCATCTTCGCTCTTCCGGAGAAAGGCCACGAGATCCGCAAAGGCCATTGGCCGGGCAAAGTGGTACCCCTGCAGGCGGTCGCAGCCGAGCCCGGCCAGGATGTCGGCCTGATCCCGGGTCTCGACACCTTCCGCCGTGACGCCGATTTCCAGTGCGTGACCGATTTCGATAAGGGACCTCAGCAATCGCAATCCGCCGCTGCCCTTGTCGACCAGCGCAACAAGCCGGCGGTCGATCTTCAATCGATCCGGATTGATCCTTTGCAACGCAACGACCGACGCCCGGCCGCTGCCGAAATCGTCGACCTCAATGGCGATGCCGAGTTCGCGCAGCCGGTCGAGCCGGCACAGGGACGCATCGTCCTGTTCTTCCAGAAAGATCGTTTCCAGAAGTTCGAAACTCACCTGGCCCGCATAGGCCTGCACCTGGCGCTGGATCGCATCGAAATCGTGGTGGTTGATCCGGCCTTCACTGACATTGAATGACAGGGACGGCGGCCGCGCATCCGACCCGAAGGCCGACTGGCAGGCGGCAATCGCCTGTTCGAAGATCAATCTGTCGATGTCCCCGGCAACGTTCAGATCTGTTGCAATGGACAGGAAGGCGCCCGGCGCCAGGATGCCGTATTCCGGATGGCGCCAGCGCGCGAGCGCTTCCAACGCGACCACCTCTCCCGTCGCCGCGTCCATCTGCGGCTGGAAATAGGGCTCGAACTCGACGGCCTCGATGCCGCGCAGCACATCGTCCGCAAGGGCCTTGGTACGCTGCGCATCTTCCAGATCGGCCCGGTCGAAAATGCCGAGTTGGCCGCGTCCCCGCCGTTTGGCCTTGTAGAGCGCCAGGTCCGATGTCGTCAGCAGTTGTTCTACTTCGGCCAAGGGCGTGCGCGCCAGACCGACCGTCGCGCCGAAACGGCATTCCTTGCCCTCAAAGAAGAGGGGACGGGAAAGATCCGACAGAAGGTCCCTTGCAAGTGTCTCCGGCCGGTCGCTGTTGCCCGTCACAGACAGCAGCACGACAAATTCGTCGCCGCCGATCCGGGCGACAACGTCCCCGGGGTCAACATGTGTCCGAATGCGCCTGGAAATTTCCAGGAGCACTTCGTCCCCTGCCGCATGTCCCATCGTGTCGTTGATGTTCTTGAACCGGTCGAGGTCAATGTGAAGCGCGGCGATTTCGCCGCCGTTTTCCCGGCGTTTTTGAACAAGCAGGTCGAATTTCTGGGCCAGATAGCGACGGTTGCCGAGACCGGTCAGGTCATCATGCAGTGCCATATAGGTGATGTCCCG
Organism: Roseibium sp.; assembly: GCF_965233565.1. Taxonomy (GTDB): domain Bacteria; phylum Pseudomonadota; class Alphaproteobacteria; order Rhizobiales; family Stappiaceae; genus Roseibium. Next base: position 1,943,158 of record NZ_OZ247494.1, read on the forward strand.
GTTCGCCTTTTCCAGCTGCACGGATTTTTCTTCCAGCGCACGCCGTTGGCGCACCACCTCGGTGATGTTCAGCCGCAGGATCACGAATTCGCCGGCCTCGGTGCGCGACCGAACGACCCGGTGATACTGATCGTCGGCAAGTTCCAGATCCTCCACCCCGGGTGCCGTCAGATGCGGCGAGGAATAATAGCGCTCGGCCCATTCTTCCTCGCAGCCAACTGCCGCCGGGATCCGGCCGGACAAGGCAGCGGTGTACAGAACGTCTTTCAGGCTGGTGCCTGCCGTCAGTTTGCCGCTCTCGCCCGACATGGCCTCTTCATAGGCCGGATTCCAGACAACCAGTTTCAGATCCGCGTCATAGATTGCGAAAGGATCGGGATAGGCGTGGATCGCCGAAATCAGGCGGTCCTGTGCGGATTCAAACGCCCGGCGCTGGCGGACCAGTTCGGTAGTATCGATCCGCAGGATAACAAGGTCACCATTCTCGACACGGGACCTGAGCAACCGGTGATGCACGTCACCGGGAAGCTCGAGATCCTGCACCGGTTTTTCCATTTCCGCATCCTGGTGCTGATCGGACATCCATTCCTCTTCCCGGCCAACCGCATTGGCGATCTTGCCGGCCCGAATGGCGACACGGGCAACGTCCGTCCGGTGCATACCGACTTTCAGGTCTTCGGGATTTTCCGACATGGATGCCCGGTAGGCATCGTTGCAGACGACAAGACAATCGTCGCTGTCGTAAATGACAAAGGGAGCGGGATAGGCATTCAAAGCGGCGATCAGCCGTGCCTGCGCCGCTTCTGCCTGCCGCTTTTGCCGCACCAGCTCGGTTGAATTCAACCGGACAATCACATAGTCGCCGAAAGTGGATCTGGACCGCAACAGGCGGTGGTGTACGTCGCCATCCAGTTCAACGTCTTCAAAGGCGCTTTCCAGAAACTCAGGCGACAATATGCTTTGAATCCAGGCATCCTCCCGGCCGATGGCGTCCGGATACCGTCCGTCGCGAACGGCCAGACGCAACACTTCCTCAAGATGCATGCCGGCGACAAGCTCTTCGGGCTTGTCCGACATGGACGCCGCATAGCCGTCATTGCAGAAAATCATCTTCAGATCGCGGTCGTAGACGACGATCGGGTCCGGATAGGCATTCAGCGCGGCAACCAGTCGTGCGTAGGCCCGTTCCGCGTCCGTCACACCTGACCGGGGCCTGTAGGTGGCGCAAAAATAACGCCCCCCCTGTTCGTTCTCGTCCTTGTCGGCGTCGACAAGAAAATAGGAAAAACCGGTATCGACACTTGTGCCGTCGGCGCGGACAAGCCGGCATGTCCCGTCCTGGCGCCTGTCCCGCCCTGAAGGAGGCACCCCGTCTTCGAAACTGTGCCAGAACCAGTCGTCTCCTGCATGCAGCCGGTTCAAGGTGTCGCCCGAAACGTCTTCCAGTGCATAACCGAAGGCATCGGTGAAGGCAGCATTCACATAGATCAGGCGCGCAGTCGTTTCGCCAGGCGCAAGACGCGCAATCGCAACGGGATCATTTGTCAGATCCAGAAAACTGCTTTTGAGCGCTTCAATCTGCATGCTTGCCTCGATATCCTCCTTCAGCATTTAGACTGAGAGAGTTAGACAAGCATGAATAAGTAAAAATAAACAGCCACGTAGACTTGAAGAAACGTTACGGCACCGAGATCCCAAAGCTCAACTTAAGGCTGCAAAAACAGTAAAACACCTTGAGTTGCAAGACACACTCGGAACAACGGGATCGCTCTGCTCAAAACCCAAGAAACCCCGCGTTTCCGGGGAAACACGGGGTTATCTTGAACCAGGGCCAGGAAAAAGTCCCGCCCCCGCCATCAGTTACCGAGGCATTTTTCCAGAAGTGCGGCATCCGGATGGGTCGCGTTCGGACCGAACTCGGCATAACAGCCAGCTGACCAGGCAAGCGCCTTGTTCTTACCGCCATAGGAACCGTCAGCGGTCGAGTTACGCTGGCTGTTGCCGGAGACACGCATTGTTTTGGCCGGCTTGACCGTCGTGCCGCGGGTCTTGATTTTTGAGGCCTTGAACGGCGACGCAGGCTTCACACCACCATGGTTGGCGCAGGCGACCTCGTTGCTGATCGCATCGTCCGGACCGAAGTTATAGACCGTGCCGTCGTTGCAGGTCACGATGCGGTCGGCAGCCTGGGCAGTCGCCGGAAGGGACACGGTGGCGACACTGCCAAGGGCAAAAGCCGCAAGCGTGCTCAAAAGGGTGGCATTCATTTTCATTTGCTATCTCCATCTTTGTTCCGTCAGCTTTCCTGCTGACACTACGAAGATGGGCATCTCACTTATCGAATTGATTTCGCTGAATATTTCAATTGTATCAGTCTCAACTCACTTGAGGATCAAAAACAAAAAACCGCGCTTCAAACCGGATGGTTTCAAGCGCGGCAAGTTGATCGGAGCTTGGAAGCGGGCAGCGGTCAACTGACCGCCGCCCGTCTCCGGGACATCCTCAGACGAGGAACAGGTCGTTCTGGGTCAGATCGACATGTCCCAGCACCTGGAAGGATAGGTCTGCGTCAAGGCCGACGCCGTCACGGACATAGACATTGGTGACATCGCCATAGATGTCGCTCTGGGTCTGCTCGAAATAGGCTTCTGCGCCAGGTGTTTTGGAAAATCCGTTCTGTTCGCCCATGAACTGGGCGAAGAAACCTTCGATCACGATCAGGTCGCCGCCCTGCGTGAAGTCACCGATCACATCCATCGGATCAGACGCACCTCCACTGTCGCCATCTGCGAAATAGAAGACATCGAAACCGCCGCCGCCATGCAGATAGTCACCGATGTCTCCGGCATCATTGGCGCCGCCGGTGATATGATCATTGCCGGCCCCACCGTGGATGTAGTCGTTGCCATCGTCACCGAAGAGGAAATCGCCGTCCGCGCCGCCGAGCAGCGTGTCATCGCCGTCGCCCCCTTCCATCTCGTCGGAGCCCTCGTCCCCTTCAAGCTGGTCATTGCCGGCGCCGCCTTCCATGTTGTCGTCACCGGTGCCACCGGTCATCAGGTCGCCGCCACCACCACCGGACATCTTGTCATTGCCGGAATGGCCATTGAGGATGTCATCGCCCATGTCGCCGGCAAGAACGTCATTTCCGGCGCCGCCCTCGAGCTGATCATCGCCAATTCCGCCATGGAGCAGATCCCGGCCCAGACCGCCGAACAGCTGGTCATCGCCGTCTCCGCCGAAGATCGTGTCGTCGCCTTCGTCGCCCCAGAGCGTGTCGTTGCCGTCTTCACCCTCAACCGTGTCGTTGCCATCGCCGGCCCGCACGACATCCCGATCGAAGCCGCCCTTGATCCGGTCGTTACCTGTGCCGCCGAAGATCTGGTCCTTGCCGTGGCCACCAAGCAGCGTGTCATTGCCCGACCCGCCATCAAGGAAGTCGTCGCCGACATCACCGCTCAGGACATCGTTGCCGGTCTGGCCGTAGAGATTGTCGTCGCCGCGGCCGCCGACAATCAGGTCATTGCCGAAGCCGCCATAGCCGCTGTCATTGCCGTCAAACAGGAAGATGTCGTCATCGCCCCAAAGGCCATAGGCCCGGTCGATGCCGTTCGTGCCGAAAAACTCATCAACACCGCCATAGTCGAACCAGTAATTGACCGGTGTGACAATGATGCCGATGTTGAAGAAGTCGATCAGGCTGCCCCCGCCCAATCCACCAAGAACCGGCGCAAAGGAATAACCGCCGAAGGACCAGACCGGTGCATCCAGCGGTTCTGCCCGTTCGACGGTCCGGTAGGGGTCCTCGTCACTGTCCTGTCGTCCAGTTCGGCGGACAGATGCGGTGTCATCTTCCCCGGCGCCGGTTTCGGCATCGGCCCGCTCGTTCTGTCTGGGGGAGCGCGACGTGCTGTCGTTCTCTTGTGTCTGCACCGCCGTTTCTTCCATCCAGTCAGACCAGGCGCGCCCCTGATTGGCGTTCCAGTCGAGCGTCTTGGAATAGGGTGCCAGCAATCTCAAAGCCATGTCAGTCTTCCTCTGTGCGTCTGTGGCCGAAGGCCGAATTCGATTGGGTCCCGGCCGGGCTAAGACCCGGTGCCCACTGCACAGAAAATGACGTCCCGACGTATCCGGGCTGCGTCAGCTCACTGGAAAGACTGTAAGATTTGTATCGACATTCCGCCTTCCGGAAAGAGCAAATGATACAAACGACACAGACGATACGCTCTGGACAGAATAGCAGAACCCGAGAGAAGGCCTTGGCCGGGACACTCACCGTCCGCGGCGTTTTGAAGCCGCGTGTCGTGGCAATACTGCCGCATGACGCAAATACGCTATTTTGCCCCGCATACAGTCGCGATACTGCCGCTCACACATGGAAATTCGGAACAGGCTGCGGCGCGCGGACGAAACATGAAATCACTGCAGGGCCGCGACAGGTTTGCAAAGAGACATGGGGCGGGCGAAAGTTCCCCGGCTCCAGCTGATGGAAAAGGAATGAGACATGTCAGCATTTCCTGACAAGGCACAAATCGTCATCGTCGGTCTGGGCGGCATTGTCGGCGCGTCCATCGCGCACCACCTGATCGAACGTGGCTGGACGGACATTGTCGGTATCGACAAGTCGGGCATTCCCACCGACATCGGCTCGACCGCCCACGCTTCGGATTTCTGCTACACGACCAGCCACGACTATCTCTCTGTCTGGACCACCCAGTACTCCATCGATTTCTTCGACAAGATGGGCCACTACGCCCGTGTCGGCGGCCTGGAGGTCGCGCGCACCGGCGACGACGCCTGGATGGAAGAGATCAAGCGCAAGGTAACGTCGGGCAAGGCCTTCGGCACCAATGTGCGCCTGGTCACACCGGCCGAGATCAAGGAAAAGTTCCCGCTGATCGAGGAAGACCAGGTCCAGGGCGGCATGTGGGATCCGGACGCCGGTCTCGTCATTCCGCGCTCGCAGACGGTTGCCGGCAAACTGGTCGATGAAGGTGAAAAAACCGGCAAGTTGAAGGCCTTTGCCAACACGCCGGCCCAGTCGCTGATTGTCGAAGACGGCCACATCAAGGGCGTGAAAACGCATCGCGGCACGATCATGGCAGATCATGTCATTGTGTGTGCAGGCCTCTGGGGCCGTCTCATTGCCGACATGGTCGGCGAAGACCTGCCGGTCATGCCGGTTGATCACCCGCTGACCTTCTTCGGCCCGTATAATGAATTCGAAGGCACCGGCAAGGACATCGGCTACCCGCTGCTGCGCGACCAGGGCAATTCGGCCTATATGCGCGACACCGGCGACCCGAAAACCGCCGAAGGCGGACAGATCGAATGGGGTTACTACGAGCCCAACGAACCGCGTCTCTGCCACCCGCGTGACCTCCTGGAAAAGGATCAGGCGCGCCTGTCTCCCTCCCAGCGCGACCTGGAGATGGAACAGGTCATGGACCCGCTGGAACGCGCCATGGAGCTGACGCCGATCCTGGGCGAGATCGGTTACAACGAAAGCCATTCCTTCAACGGCCTGCTTCAGGTGTCCGCAGCCGGCGGCCCGTCCTGCGGCGAAAGCCAGAAGGTGCGCGGTCTTTGGTACTGCGTGGCCATCTGGGTCAAGGACGGCCCCGGTTACGGCAAGCTGATCGCCGACTGGATCACCGATGGCCGCACCGAGATCGACCATGCGACCATCGATTATTCCCGCTTCTACGGCCACCAGCTGACCGAGGACTACATCGAGAACCGCTGCTACGAGGCCGCCCAGAAGATCTACTTCCCGGCAATCCACCCGCGCGAGCCCTATGTCTCCAGCCGCGGTGTGAAACGCTCGCCCTTCTACGAGCGCGAAGTTGAACTTGGCGGCTATTTCATGGAGCTGGGCGGATGGGAGCGCGCGCACGGCTATGCTGCCAACGAGCATCTCCTGGAAAAATACGGTGACCAGGTTCCGGTCCGCGAAAACGAGTGGGACAACCGCCATTTCTGGCGCGTCTCCAATGCCGAGCAGCTGGCGCTTAGCGAAGACTGCGGCATCATCAACCTGTCGCATTTCTACATGTTCGACGTCGAGGGCCCGGATCATGTCGAGCTGCTGGAATGGCTCTGCGCAGCCAAGATCGGCGGCGACAACAACATCGGCAAGGGCATCTACACCCACTTCCTGGATGACGAGGGCAATGTGCGTGCCGACCTCACCGTCTTCCGCATGGAAGACCGCTGCCGCATTGTCGACGGCGCAGATGCCGGTCCGCGCGACTATCACTACGTCAAGCGCATCGCCGAGGAAAAGGGCTTTGACGTCACCGTCACCGATGTCAGCGAACAGTTCACAACCATCGGCATCTGGGGACCGAATGCCCGCGACAATCTGAAGAAAGTCGTTTCGGACCCGGCAGCACTCGATCCGGAGAATTTCCCGTTTGCTGGCATTCGCCAGCTTGAGATTGCCGGCAAGAAGGTCTCCGCGTTGCGGCTGTCCTATGTCGGTGAACAGGGCTGGGAACTTCACATGAAATACGAGGATGGCCTGGCGGTCTGGGACGCGCTGCGCTCCACTGGTGTCATTGCCGTCGGCGTGGAGACCTACGCCAACTCACGGCGCATGGAAAAGTCACTGCGTCTGCAGAATGCCGACCTCCTGACCCAGTACAATCTCTACGAGGCCGACCTTGCCCGCCCGAAGGTCAAGGAAGCCGATTTCCGCGGCAAGGCGAAACACCTGGAATACCGCGCCCGCGACAAGCAGCCGGCCATGCTGTGCACGCTGGTGATGACGGAAAACACCGATGCGAGCGGCGTCAAACGCTTCCCCGTCGGCGCCATGCCGGTGCAGGACCCGGAAACCGGCAAGACCCTCGTCGACAGCCTGGGCCGCATTTCCTACACCACGTCCGTGGCCTATGGCCCAACCATCGGCAAGAACATCGCCCTTGCCTATCTGCCGCAGGACTATTGCGAGGTCGGCCGCAAATTGACCGTGGAGTATTTCTCCGAGACCTATCCGGTCGAAGTCGCAGGCGTCGGTTATGCGCCGCTTTACGATCCGGAAAATCTGAAACCGCGGTCCTGATCCTGAAGGAAAGGCGGGCACACGTGCCCGCCTTTCAAACCGTCTCTTCAGACAGTCTGAGCACACTGTCGAGATAAAGCCCGAATTCGCTGTCTGTACCGTATCCGGCCCGCAACTTCTCAAATTGTTGCCGATCAATAAGCCCGCGCCGATAGGTGATCTCTTCGAGACAGGCCACCTTTAGACCCTGAAGCTGCTCTATGTTCTGGAAGTAGGTCGCCGCATAAAGCAGCGTATCGATCCGGCCGACATCGAACCAGGCGGCACCACGCGGCAACCGAACACAATCCAGCCTGTCCGCCTCGAGATACAGCCCGTTCAGGCAGGTGATCTCAAGTTCGCCGCGCCAGGAGGGTTCAACTGTCCTGGCGAGCGCGGCCGCGCCCGGCGGATACCGGTAAAGACCGATGGCAATGTAATTCGATCTGGGGTGTTCCGGTTTTTCCTCCAGGGAGAGTACTTTCTTCTGCCGGGTATCGTATTCGACGACCGCAAATGGTCGTGGATCCTTCACATGGATTGCATAGATTGTTGCTCGCGCCGTTTCAGACCTGTCAGCTGCAGAAAACAACAGCCGATCTGTGTAATGGAGCACATTGTCGCCGAGAATGAGCGTGACCGGATCATCGCCGATGAAGTCTTCGCCGATGATGAGCGCCTCGGCGATACCACGAGCCTCGGACTGCACGGCATAACTGAGCTTCAGTCCATAGTCTGCACCATCCCCGAACAGCTTCTCAAAAAGGCCGATATCTGACGGCGTACTGATGATCAGGATGTCGGTAATATTCATGCTGATCAAAGTCGACAAGGGGTAACAGATCACCGGTTTGTCGTAGAGTGGCAGCAGTTGCTTGCAGACAACCCTCGTGAGCGGCATCAGCCGCGATCCCGTTCCGCCCGCCAGGATGATCCCTTTTTCCGCCAAAGCGTTTTCTCCGCGCGTGTGGGTTCAGGATGCGTACTGGTGCTCGACCCAGTCCCGGTGATCCCCCGAAGTCACCCTGGTCACCCAGGGACTGTTGGACAGATACCAGTCGACGGTCCTGGCAAGGCCCGTCTCGATGGTTTCCTCTGGCATCCATCCAAGTGTGGTCTCGATCTTGGTGCCGTCGATGGCGTAGCGTGTGTCATGCCCCGGCCGGTCAGCCACGAAGGTGATGAGCTCTTCCGAACGCCTGAGAGATGAAGGTGTCAGTCTGCTGTCGACCAGGCGACAGATGGTCCGAACCATGTCGATGTTGCGAACTTCATTGCGACCGCCGATGACGTAGTTTTCACCGGCCATGCCTTTTTCGAGCAACAGGCGCAGCGCGGCACAATGGTCGCCGACATAAAGCCAATCGCGAATTTGCCTGCCATCGCCGTAAACCGGTATCGGCAGCTTCTTCAGGCAGTTATGAATGACCAGCGGGATGAGTTTTTCGGGAAACTGGTAGGGACCATAATTGTTGGAGCAATTGGTGACGATCGTCGGCAGGCCATAGGTCCTGTTATAGGCACGGGTCAGGAAGTCCGCGGACGCCTTGCTTGCGCTATAAGGGCTGTTGGGTGCGTAATTGCTGTCTTCTGCAAAGGGCGCATCTGCCTGCGCAAGACTTCCAAAGACTTCATCCGTCGAAATCTGGACAAACCGGAACCTTGCCTTTCGATCTTCGGGCAAGGAGTCCCAATAGTCCCTGGCTATGTCCAATAACGTAAACAGGCCGCAGATATTGGTTTCGATAAAGTTCCGCGGGTCTGCAATCGACCGGTCCACATGGCTTTCGGCCGCAAAATTGAGGATGGCCCGCGGCCTGTAGCTGCCGACAATCTGACGCATTTCCTCTCTGTCGCAAATATCGGCCTGCAGAAAATGGTGTCCCGGATGATCGAGAAGGCTGTCCAGATTATGCAGATTTCCCGCATAGGTCAGCTTGTCGACATTGATCACCGGCTCGTCGGTTTGCTTGAACCAGTCGATGACAAAATTTGAACCTATAAATCCGGCGCCGCCAGTGACCATTATCGCCATAATTTGACATCACCTATATAAAAAATAGCAAAATTTACAATGAATCACTCAAACAAAGATATCATCCGAGACAAACAGTTCTATTCAAATTTTCAAACCGGTGAGTTTCTTCACAGAAATTCGAACCTAAACCGAAAATAGTCAAATTCTCTTGCAAATTGACGCAACGTCAGAGTTGGCTTCTTGTTTTAATTTGATCCATGCACTGGGCCTGATTGTAACTCAACTCATCCGAGCAGGCTTTTACAGAGATTCATGACCAGTCAACAAGCCGCGCAAGCAGCAGCCGGCGAAATCGCTCCGCCGGCTTTGAAATGAAAACGTCAGACAGTCAGACACATGCTCGTTTCCGCTAGGTCCCTGAGCGCATCGAAGGCACCGGGCCCGGCTGCAAGCACAGGTCCGCTGTTCAGAAGCCCCTCGCCCTTTGCCGGGAATGGCAGATAGAAGCCACCTGCTTCTGCAACCAGACAATATCCGGCCAGACAATCCCATGCATGCATGGACGGCTCGTGAAACCCGGCCAGACGACCGGCCGCAACGAAGGCAAGCATCTGCGCACCGGATCCTGTTCGAATGTAGTTACCGCCCCTTGCCATGAGACCGCTGATCAGTGCGCCGACCTTTTCCGGAACAACCGACTGGCTCGCGCCGATACCGGTCAGACCGTTCTGCAATGTCAACGCCCCGTCCAGCCTCAACGGCGCGCCGTTCAACGTTGCGCCTCCACCTCGCTGAGCCGCAAAGGTCTCGTCATCGCAGGGAACCCGGATCACGCCGATCACCGGCTCAGTGCCGTCGGTCAGCGCGATGGACACACACCAGTTTTTATGTCCGTGGACAAAGGCGGAGGTGCCGTCAATCGGATCGACGACCCACGTGTATCCGCTGCGACCGTCCAGCAGACCTTGCTCCTCGCCCAGAATGCCGTCGTCCAAAAACGCAGCTGCGATCCTGCGCCGGATCAGCGTCTCCACATCGCGGTCCGCGATCGAGACCACGTCCTGAAGACCGCCCTTGATCTCGACGGTCAGGTCCTTGCGGCGGCGGAAATAGTCAAGGGCCAGAGCGCCGGCCTCCTCAGCGATGTCCCGTGCGAACCGAAAGCGGTCCGCGAGTTCTGCGTTTATGGCCGGCGTTCCTTTGGATTGAACCGTCATGTCAGGCCTCGATCAGCGCTAGGCCGCGATTTCTGAAGCCCAGGGAAACGCTGCTCCTGGGCGCCAATGTCCGGTCGACCGCATGATCGATCACGAAGAAATTTCCGACGGAAGTCTCGATCTCGTACTCGACATGATCCCCGAGATAGGCCGCAGACAGGATCTCGCCCCCGAGACCAGCCTCCGCATCCGAGTTGAGCACAACTGCTCCCGGCCGCACGGCAAGGCGGGCCCTGCCCGTTGTAGCCTGGCGCGCGCGCAGCCGATGCTGAAGCCCGCCCACATCGATCACCGCTTCATCGCCTTCTCGCGCGACGATCTCGCAAGCGACGACATTGGCCTCCCCCATGAAATCGGCAATGAACGCTGAAACCGGCTCTTCATAGAGTTCTCGCGGCGCCCCTTCCTGGGCAATGTGCCCCTCCTTCATCACCACGATACGGTCGGAGACCGCCAGCGCTTCGTCCTGGTCATGCGTGACATAGACAGCGGTGAAGCCGAGCCGTTGCTGCAGCTCGCGAATATCGGTTCGCACCTTTCGCCGCAGACGGGCGTCGAGGTTGGACAAGGGCTCATCCAGGAGCAGCACCTGCGGATTGAGCACGAGTGCACGCGCAACGGCGACACGCTGCTGCTGGCCGCCGGAGAGTTCGGCAGGTAACCGGCGCCCCATGCCGGACAGGCCGACCTGTTCGAGGCCTTCTTCCGCCTTCTCCCGCGCTTCCTTTTTGCCAATGCCCGACGATTCCAGCCCGTAAGCCACATTGTCGAGCGCGGTCATGTGCGGGAAGAGCGCGTAGGACTGGAACACCATGGAGACGTCCCGTTCATGGGCCGCCATCATGGTCACGTCGCGCCCGCCGATCAGGATCCTGCCTGATGTCGGATGCTCCAGACCGGCCAGCATGCGCAAGGTGGTGGTCTTGCCGCATCCGGACGGTCCGAGCAGGGTTACCAGCGAGCCGGGCTCGATGGTAATGGACAAGTCCGGAATAGCGGTGAAGCTGCCAAAGTCCTTGCGCACGTTTTCAAAGACGACAGAACCTGATTTGAGCTCGCTCATGCGGTTTTCTCCTGCGTGAGGCGGATGTTTCGGGATTTTGCGACACCGGCAACACGGTTCTCCTGCCGCAGCCGGCGTTCGCCGACCAGCAGCTGGAAACCGGCAATCACCGTGATCATCACGAAGATCAGCATCGAGGAATAGGCGATCGCGATGCCGTACTCGCCGTTTTCAACGAGGCCGACAATGTAGCTGGTGGCCATGTTGTACTCGGCGCTGACCAGGAAGATCACGGCACTGATCGATGTGATCGCCCGGACGAAGGAATAGACCAGCGCCGCGGTGATGGCCGGCCGGAGCAGCGGCAGGATCACCTTGCGCAAGGTCCGCGCGCTGTTGGCGCGCAAGGTCAGCGACGCCTCGTCCAGGCTCTTGTCGAGCTGGCTCATGGCGGCAATGCCCCCGCGCACACCAACCGGCATGTTCCGGAAGACAAAGCAGGCCACCAGGATCAGCGCGGATCCGGTCATCTCCAGCGGCGGCAGGTTGAAAGCCATGATGTAGCTGATGCCGATGACCGTGCCCGGAATGGCAAAGCTCATCATCAGGGCGAATTCAAAGGCGTTCTTGCCGGCGAATTTCTGGCGCACGATGATATAGGCGGTCAGGAGACCGACGGCTGCCGTCAGCGGCGCCGAAATGAGCGCAATTTCCATTGTCGTCCAGAAAGAATTCCAGGCAACACCTGTCCAGACCAGCCCCCCTTCGCCGAACTGGACCGAGAAAGCACGGGCGTAGTGCTCCAGCGTCAGCGAGTTGTCGAGGCCCCAGGTTTTCACGAACCCGCCAAACAGGATCATGCCGTAGACGACGATGGTGAAACCCATCCAGGGAAGCGCGATGCCGTAAACGGTGACCGACAGGCTTTTCGGCAGTCCGGCATGTGCACCGCTGTCGCCCTTTCCGGTCACGGTGGCAAAGTTCTTTCCCGACAGCCACAGGCGCTGTGCCAGAAAGGCGGACAACGTGAAGGTGAGCAGAATAATCGCAAGCACCGCCGCCCGCGAGGGGTCGATCTGCGACCCGACGACCGCGAAAAAGATCTCCGTCGACAGCACACCATGGCTGCCGCCAAGCACCAGCGGATTGCCGAAATCCGCCATGCTTTCGATGAAACCGATCAGGAAGGCATTGGCGAGGCCCGGCTTCATCAACGGCAGGGACACCTTCCAGAAGGTGCGCCATCGGTCGGCACGCAGCGTCTGTGACGCTTCTTCCATGGAAGGGCTGACTCCTTCGACAACACCGATCAGCACCAGGAAGGAAATCGGCGTGAAGGACAGCACCTGCGCGATCCAGATGCCGGTGAGCCCATACAGCCAGCGGCTTGGTTCGATGCCGAACACCACATCGAGCGCTTCGGTGATGACACCCGAGCGGCCGAACAGCAAGGTCAGGGCAAGGCCGATCACGAAGGGCGGCGTGATGATCGGCAACACCGTCACCAGGCGCAGGCCTTTCTTGAAGGGAAATCGCGTTCGGGTCGCCATGAGAGCGAAAGCAAGCCCCAGCACGGTGGAACCAAGCCCGGTCATCACCGCCAGGAACAATGTGCGCCAGGCCACACCGCAACGGTTGCCGCCAATCACGCAGTCCAGGCTCCAGATGGCCGGATCCTGCATGTTGCGGATGAAGCCGTCCGGTTTGAAGGAGCCGTCGAAATCCTGGACCGAACCAGCAAACATCGAACCGATCGGATAGAAAATGAACACCGTGACCAGGAACACCAGCACCGAAATCGAGCCGACAACAAACGCGTCGCCCTTCATGAAGCCGCGTTCTGCGAGACCGAAGGCGATGAAGAGCACGAAGATCAGCGACACCAGGATTGCCCCGGCCCCCATGGCAGGCTGCCCGGACGGGAGCGTGCCGAGAGCCGCTTCGGGAAAGGTCCACGCCCAGCCGGTAAAGCTGATGGCAAGTCCCTGCAGGGCCATGAAGAGGATCCCGGCAAACCCGGTCGCAGCCAGCAGTTTGCCGCGCGTTTCTCCTGTGGCCAGAAAGCGTGTGCCGCAACCGGCCAGGAACAGCGCCAACGCCATCACCAGCCAGAAGCGGCCTTCGCCTGCGATCTGCAACAGACCGGGCGCCAGATCGGGATCGGTCAGAAACTCCGATGGCCATTCAAATGCAAAAAAGCCGCCTTCCACCCGGTACCAGGGCACGAATAGGAAGGCAAAGACGCCGATCGCAAGAAGCGCGTTCAGCCGTTTGTTGCCACTGTGCATGGCCACCCCTGTTTGCTGATTTCTGGTTATAAAAATGCCGCGGCCAAAGGCTTGCGCGGACTGGTCCCGCCGGGGAAGGGACAATTCCCCAGCGGGTCTCTTCGGATGCCGGGATCAGTTGGCGATGGCGCCAATCTCACGATCCCAACGCTCCAGGAGGTTCTTGCGTGTCTCCGGATTGCCGTAAGTCGCGAAGTCGTAGTCGATCAGCTTGATGTCTTCGAACTTGGGAGCTTCCGGCGGCACTTCGGCAGCCTTGTTGGACGGCAGCTGGAAGGATTTGGCTTCCTTCATGCGCGACTGGACTTCCGGTGTCAGCGCCCAGTCGTACCAGATCTTGGCGTTGTCCATGTTCTTGGCACCCTTGACGATCGACATCGAACCGATTTCGTAGCCGGTGCCTTCGCAGGGCGCGATCGGCTTGATCGGGAAGCCGGAGGCCGCCTGGGCAATGGCATCATGCATGAAGACGATGCCGAGACCGGTCTCGCCGCGTGCGGCCGCCTTCACCGGCGCGGAACCGGACTTGGTGTACTGGGAGACGTTGGCGTTGAGTTCCTTCAGATAGGCAAAGGCCTCGTCTTCCCCCATGATCTGGACCAGCGATGCAAGGGCGGTATAGGCCGTCCCCGAGGAATTGGGATTGGCGACCTGGACCTCGCCTTTCAATTCCGGCTTCAGCAAGTCTGCCCAGCAGCTCGGCTCTGCAATCCCCTTTTCTTTCAGGATTTCCGTGTTGTAGCCCCAGCCGAGCGCTCCGGCATAGATGCCCACGGTGCGATGACCGGAACTGGCCGCCTGGATCTGTGCCCAGGCATGAAGGTCGCCGAGCAGATCCGATTTGTATTGCGCGGTCAGGCCTTCGGAAGCCGCCTGAAGATGCGGATCACCGGTGCCACCCCACCAGATGTCGGTCTTGGGATTGCGGGATTCAGCCCGGATCTTGGCATAGCTCTCGCCGGACGACAGGCGCACCATGTTGACCTTGATGTCATGCTTGGCTTCAAAGTCGCCTTGCAGCTGCTCGCAGATCACGACATCGGCAGAACAGATGACGTTGAGATCGCCCGCTGCCTGCGCCGAGGACGCAGCAAATGGGGCAACGGTCGCAAGCATCGCGACGGCTAGAGTTTTCAGGGACATGTTTTCCTCCACTTCTGGTTTCCTGCCGGTTCCGTCCGGAAGCGGCAGACTGCTGTTCAGCCCTTGGGCTGGGTTTTGACCGGGCAACGGGCACAATTTTCCCGTTCGGAGCCGTTGGGACGGTCCGTTGTTGTCGGTCAGCTCTGGTGTTGAAGCCGGTTCCTCTACTGGGTCTCGACGGCGCTGGCGCCCTGCAGCACCTCCTTGTCGAAACGGTCAAGCAGCCGCCGCCTCTGCTCGGGCGATCCGAACGTTGCGAAGTCGTAGTCGACCATGCGGATGAGCGAGATATCGGGGGCAGCCGGTGGCAGGGCGGCCCTGGCATTGGACGGGATCTGGTTCTGCCCCGAGGCCGCGCCGGTTGCCTGCCCGTCCGGGCTCATCGCGAAATCGACGAAGCGGCGGGCATTGTCCAGGTTCCTTGCACCGCTGACGATGCTGACGGCGCCGATCTCGTAGCCGGTGCCCTCGCAGGGCGCGACGATCACCAGCGGCGCTCCGGCCAGCTTCTGGGTGACCGCGTCATGAATGAAGGAAATACCGATCCCGGTTTCCCCGCGTGCGGCCGCCTTGACCGGCGCCGCACCGGACGTGGTGAAGCTGGGAATGTTCCGGGCCAGCGCTGACAGATAGGCAAAGGCTTCATCTTCGCCCAGAAGCTGGATGAGCGTGGCAAGCACGGTGAATGCGGTTCCGGAGGACTTCGGGTTCGCCATCTGCACCAGACCGCGATACTGCGGATCCGTGAGGTCCTTCCAGCAGGACGGCGTCGGAACCTTCCTATCTTCCAGGATATCGGAGTTGTAGGCAAAACCGAGCGCGCCGGCATAGACGCCGGAGGCCTTGCCGCCGGACATCAGGAAGAAGTTTTGCGCCCAGGGAAGTGCGTCTTCGGAATGCGCAGGCTGATAGGGCTCCATCAACCCTTCGGCAGCACCCTGCAGATGGGTATCGCCCGTCCCGCCCCACCACACGTCGATGACAGGGTTGGCTCGCTCGCTGCGGATCCGGTCAAGAATTTCACCAGTGCTTTTGCGTTCCATGGCAACCTCAAGGCCGGTCTTGGCCTCGAACGCTGTTTCCATGGTCAGGCACCAGTCTTCGTCAACGCCGCACAGGACATTCAGATCCTGTGCCGAAGCAACGTTGAGCGCAGCAAACAGCCAAAGGGCCGTCCCCGCTCCGAGAGACGTGACAAACTTCATGTTTCCTCCCGCCCGAAGCATGGCCCCGGGTGCTGATCAGCATGGCAGAAGCCGCTGTCTTCGCAACAGGAGTTTGGTTACCGTTGTTTCGCCGGAAAAGAAAATAAATTACAAATATTACAAGCCTTACAATTGTGACAAACACTTGAAAAACATAGGCTTTGCATATTTCAACACCATGCATATGATGTCTTCCGGGAGGACACAAGTTTGCTGAATGAAGGCATCAGTATCCTGATCGTGGAGGACGATCCGGATATGGCGGAACTGATAGCGGATCTGGTCGAAGCAGAAGGCTGGCGGCCGGTGACCGTGTGCTCTGCGGAGGAAGCTGCGGGACGTCTCACCGAACAGGATTTTCACCTTGTGCTGGTCGATCACAACCTGCCCGGCATGTCCGGCAGGGTGTTTGCACAAAGGCTGCGCTCCCGGACCGATATCGGCATCGTCATGGTGACGGCGGCAGGAAGTGCTGCCGAGCGTGTGCTCGGTCTTGAAACCGCTGCGGACGATTATGTCGTCAAGCCGTTCGAACCCATCGAGCTGACCGCCCGGATCAAGGCCGTGCTGCGCCGTCTGCATCCGGCGATGAAGGGCGAGCGGGACCCGCTGACGGTTTGTCACGAGCCAACGGCCCTGCGGCTGGGAGACTGGGTCATCGACCTGGTCAACCGCAAGGCGGTCTGCACCTCGCATCCGTCCAGAACTTTGACGTCTTCGGAGTTCTCTCTGCTGGAGATCCTGGCAGCCACCCCCAACGAGCCCGTAAGCCGAACCACCATCCTTGAACAGTTGGGGGCGGAGACCGACCGGCTCATCGATCGCAATGTCGATGTG
This sequence comes from Roseibium sp., assembly GCF_965233565.1. GTDB lineage: Bacteria > Pseudomonadota > Alphaproteobacteria > Rhizobiales > Stappiaceae > Roseibium. Next base: position 1,959,874 of record NZ_OZ247494.1, read on the forward strand.
CTGGTCCTGCGTTTGCGCCGCAAGATCGAACGCAATCCGGACCTGCCACAGCATATCAAGACCCGCCGGGGGAAAGGCTACATCCTGCATCAGGATCCGGCCCGCCTGACCGGATGATCAGCCGTTCGCGTCTTTCCTCAATAGCGTTCCGCCTGCCGGCGGCCATCGTGCTGATCTGTGTCGTTGCATTTGCGCTGTCGGCCATCGCGATCTACGGGCTCCTGAAGGCTCGGGAGGAAACAGCAGCCTACGGTCTGCAGGCCTATTCCAGCCTGGCGGATGCCGCCCTGGTGTCGCGCCAGGTGTCCGACCTGGTCTCCAGCGCTCCGTTCCTCATGAACGCGACTTCGCCTTACGCAGTCTCCTCCAAGAGCCGGGCGCTTGTTGAGCAGGTGGATGCGCTGCTCGCCTCCCTGCCGGACTATCCATCGGACAAGGAGACCTACAGACTGGCCAATGCCCAGGTCGCCGGGCTTCTCCAGCAGATCCGCAAGCAGACGCTGGCGCTCGCCGCGCGCGCCGAAACCGCGCAAGACCACAAGGAAGAGGTCTCGTCGGCGCTTGGTGTTATCGCCGTCGGTGAAACCAGCGCCCAGAAACAGCTCAGTCAGCGCCTCAATGCCATTGTACATTCCGTGTCAAGCGCCGGCAGCCTGTTCCAGCTCGGCGAATTGCGCCGCAGGTATGTCGCCGAGACCGTCACCCTGCCGCTGCCGGAAGACGCCCTCAAGCCCTATGAACGCGTGTTTGCCGCCCAGACCCGGTATCTCATGGAGATGTTCGGTGTGCGCACCGCTGTCGCGCAGCTTCACACCATCGCACGCGAACTGTCCTTTGCGACCGAGACCCAATCCGACATCGTCACCCAGACGCTGAATGCCGATTTTCAATCGACGTCGGAAACCCTGCAACGGCTGCTGTTCATCGTTGCGGCAGCCTCCATTCTGGTGCTGACCATCGCGGTTCTGTCTATCCGTTCAGCGATCCGCGTTTCCAGGGGCATTGTTTCCCTGTCCAGCGGCATGAACGCGCTCACCAAGGGGCAAAAGGATGTCGGCCCGCCCGTCTATCAAGGCGATGAGACCGAACTGCTGGATCTGCAACGGGCGTTCCAGGCGTTCAAGGAAAGCGTCGACCGGGTCACGCGTCTCCGGCGGACAGCAGAAGCTGCGGCGCGCACCATCCGCTCCACTTTCAGAAGCATGAATGAGGGCATTGCGATTTTCGATGCGGCCGGCCGGCCCGTGACAATGAACCGGCGCGTGATCGAACTGATCGGTCACAAGGGGTCTGCGCGCAAGCTGCCGCTGGTCCAGTTTCTCGCGCCTATCCCCGAAATCCGGAGCGAAACACTACCGGACGAAGCCAAGGCCGGTTTGCTGACAAAGCCTGTTTCCGTGCGCCATAGATCCACCGATGGCGCCGTCACGGAAATCTCCCTGTCGCGCCAGAGCGATGACGGCGTTGTCCTGCTCGCCCGCGATGTCACTTTGCTGGACCGCCAGGAAGCCGAAGCGGCAAAGGCCATGCGCCTGGACGGCATCATGCGGCTCACCCACCAGCTCAGTCATGAAGTCGGCAACACCATCGGCATCATCACGGGAAGCCTAGGCCTTCTTGAACGCGAGGGCGGCTTCAGCGACCGGCAGCAGCGCAACATAGCCCGCATTCGCAAGGCGGCCGACAGAGGCCGCTCGCTGGCCAGCAGCATGCTTACCATCGGCCGGCAGCAGCCCACCAATTTGAGCCGGACGGATATCTCCACCCTCTTGCGCGGAATGGCCGATATTCTCGAAATCGCCATCGGTGAAGCCTGCCGGTTGGAACTGGACCTGGACGACCACCTGCCGCCGCTCGTCCTGGACCCGGAGCTGTTTGAACAGGCTGTCTTGAACCTCTGCCTCAATTCGGCAGCCGCCATGCCGGACGGTGGTTCCGTCGTCGTAAAGGCCTGGTCGCAGGATGAAAGCGTTGTTGTCTCAGTGACCGATACCGGCATCGGCATGAATCCGGAGGAAGCGGACAAGGCGTTCGAACCCTATTTCACCACGCGCTCGGACGAAGGCGGGGCGGGCCTTGGTCTCGCTGTCGTCTACGGCTTCGTACGTCAAAGCGGTGGCCGGGCGACAATTCTGTCCAGCCCCGGCAAGGGCACCACCGTTGAATTGCGATTTCCGACCGACCCGAACCCCTCCGGGACACCTGCCAATACTAGGAACTGACGTCGCCATTCGCACGCGCCCACGCCAATAAGTCATCCGCGGGCATCGGCTTGGCAATGAAATAGCCCTGCACGATCTCGACCCCGAGGCGTTCGATCAGGTCCCACTCTTCCTGGGTTTCGACCCCCTCGGCCACAATCGTCAGGTCGAGCTTCTTTGCCAGCGCTATGCTCGATTCCAGCATGGCGCGGGCCTCGTCGTCCGTCGGCGCTCCGGCCACGAAGGCCCTGTCGATTTTCAGCTCGGTAAAGGGAATGCGCTTCAGCTGCTGCATGGATGACGCACCGGTGCCGAAATCGTCGATGGCAAGACCAGCCCCCTTGATACGCAGCCGGGTCAGGATTTCCAGGGGGGTGGTCACCTCTTCCATGATCCGGCTCTCGGTCACCTCAAGGATCAACTTGTCCGGATCGATGCCCTTGTCACGGGCTGTCCCGACCAGAAAATCGACCAGATCGAACCGGGTCAGGGAATCGACGGAAAAATTGACGGCAACCTTGATGTTCAGTCCACTTTGCACCCAGTCTGCCGCCGCGCCCACCGCAATCTGGAACACCTGGGCCGTCAGCTCGTCGATCAGACCGTTTTCCTCCACTACGGGCAGAAAGGCGATGGGCGGTATCAAACGACCATCTTCGGAACGCCAGCGTACCAGCGCCTCGACCCCGACCAGACGGCGGTCCGGTACCGAGACCTTGGGCTGGAAAAAGACGTCGATCCGTCCATTGTGAAGCCCTTCCTGGACAGCCTCCAGGGTCAGCAAGGTGATGGGCCCCCGCCTGGATGCACTTTGCTGCTCATCGAACTTGTCGAGCAATACCTTGAGGGGGACCGGCTTGATTGGCTTTTGCAGCGATCCCAGAACATTCAGGTGATGAGCCTTGGCAAGCTGGGTCGCGGTTTGCAGCACCCGCTTGTCTTCCCCGCTGACAAGGATAATCCCGCTGCCGATTTTGTCTTCGCCCAGGTGACGCAGGAACTCAAGACCATCCATGCCGGGCATGTTGAGATCGCACAGAATGATGTCCGGCTTCTCCGTCCCGATCTCGCTCAAGCCATCATGGCCGTCCTTGGCGGACCGCACGCGCTCGATGCCGAGTTTTTTCAGCATTCGGGTCGTCAGGTTGGTAATGAACGTATCGTCATCAACAATCAGCACTGTCATGTCTTGCATGTGACGTTCCATTTGCTGCTCAAGCCTGATCGATATAGTCCGCAATGTCGCTCATTAATGACTGAAGATTAGAAAACTCTGCGTTAATTACAGTCCAGTCATTTGCAGATCCTGCCTTCTCCAGGCGCTGACACAGGTCGGACAGCGCATTGGCTCCAACCGCTCGCGAGGAGGATTTCAGCTTGTGGCAGGCCGCAGCGACCTGTCCGCTGTCCTTGGCAGCAACTGCGGCCTCGGCCTCGGCGATGCTCTCCCAGGCAGGGTCGACAAAGTCCGACAGGATCTCGGAAATTGTCTCGTCATCGTCGCCGAAGATTTCGACAAGCGCAGATCGGTCAATTGGCCCTGCATCGTTGGCGCGTCCGGAAGACCCTGCCGCTTCGTCTGACAGCGCCTGCACCTGTTCTGCCAGAACATGTGGCAGCCATCGGTGCAGCAAGCCTTTCAGCTTTTCCATTTCCAGCGGCTTGGTGAGGAAATCGTCCATGCCCGCATCGAGACATCGCCTCACCTCGCCCTGCATGGCATTCGCCGTGATGGCAATGATTGGAAGACGCCGACCGTGTGCCGCTTCGGCCCGGCGTACCTGGGCCGTCATTTCCAGCCCGTCCATTTTCGGCATATTGACATCGGTGAGCACAATCGCATGTCTTCCGGACCGGATCGCGGCAAGACCGGCCTCACCATCTTCAGCAATTTCCGACTGGAAACCGAGCAGCCGCAATTGCCGCTGGATCACGTCCTGATTGGTCTTGTTGTCTTCAACCACGAGCACAAGTTCATGGTTGGCAACCGCCTCATCGACAGAGGGCGCTTCGCGCTGTGCATAGGATACCTGCGAGGTGACATCCGCGTCGATCGGTGCAGTCCTGCCCGCTGCGACAGAGATCGCCTGTACAAGGTTTCGACGCGTCAAAGGCGTTGCCGCGACATTTGTGATGCCCGCTTGCTCGGCAAGCGTTGCAATATCGGAAGACCGCCGTTCGACCAGAAATCCCGTCCGCCGAAGATCCTTGCCTTGTCTGATTGTCTCCAGCAATTCGGCTTTCTGCGGCTCTGCCACGCCAAGACCGATGGCCACGACATCAAAAGCCTTTCCCTTGGCAGCCGCGCACGACGCCCTTTCCAGCGCATCCTCAGGATGGCCCGTGATCTCGACCTGAGCGCCATGTGGTTCCAGATACCGGCTGTAGACCTGACCCTGAAAGACATCGCCAGGCAAGACGCACAGCACACGCACCCCCCCGAGAACCGTGTCGTTTTCCGGACTGGCGTCTCCGGCAAGCGCGTGGTCCAGATGAACGGTAAACCGGCTGCCTTCCCCTGGAAGACTGTCCACCGCAATCCGCCCGCCCATCAGGTCAACAAGCCGGCGCACGATCGTCAGGCCCAGACCGGTTCCGCCAAACCGGCGTGTGGTCGTGGTATCGGCTTGCTCGAAGGGCTGAAACAGGCGTGCAACCTGCTCCTTTGTCATGCCGATACCCTGATCATCGATCCGGTAGAGCACACGGGCGTGGTTGTCACGGATATCCACCAGATCGGCCCGCAGGGTGACCTGTCCTGCCTCCGTGAACTTGACGGCATTGCCGAGCAGGTTGAAGAGGATCTGCCTGAGTCTGACCTGATCTCCCAGCACATGCCGAGGGATCTCCGGATCGCAATAAGTCACCAGCGACAGGGATTTGGCGCAGGCGTTGGGGCCCATGGTCTCCCCGACGCCGTCCACGATCTCCTGCAGCGAAACCGGAATTTCCTCCAGATCCATCTTGCCGGCCTCGATCTTGGAAAAGTCGAGGATGTCGTTGATGATCGTGAGCAGGGCCAGTGCCGACTCGCGGATGGTCGTTGCCATCTGGCGCTGGTCCTGATCGAGTCGGGTCTGGGTCAGCAGGTCGATCATGCCGACAACGCCGTTCATCGGCGTTCGGATCTCATGGCTCATCGTGGCCAGAAAGGAATCTTTCGCCTTGGTCGCACTCTCGGCCTTTTCACGCAGGTCCTCCGCGCGGCGCCGGTTTGCCTCCGCCTCTGTCATCATGCGCAGAGTTTCCTGGCGGGCCTCCTTCAGATCCTCCATCTGCTGCAGCAGTTGCTGCCGTGCCCTCACCCGCTCCGTGATGTCGGAATAGGTACTGACAAAGCCGCCACCCGGCAGTGGCCCACCCTTGATTTCGATATAGGCACCGTCCGGCCGGCGGCGTTCCAGCGCATGAGGCCTGAACCGGCGCGCAACGGCGACACGTTCTTCAACGATTGCGTCGATATCGCCTTCCCCGAACTCGCCGCGCTCAGCATCGAAGCGCATCAGGGTCTCGAATTTCTGGCCTTCAAAGATGAGGTGATCGGGGTATTCGCGAAGCTCCCGGAAACGGTCGTTCCAGGCAACCAGCACAAGGTTTTCGTCGAAGGCGGCAACGCCCTGATCGACGCTTGAAAGCACACCTTCAAGTGCTTTCACCCTGTCTGCGAGATCCGTCACGCTCTCCTCCCACCTGGGCCAACGGCGGTCCGGCGGTCAGTTCCCTGCCAATTGTCATCGACACGGTCAAACCGCCGCGCCGCTAGCCTAGGGCGGATAAGCGGATCGATGCAATCCAGCCAGTTCTACCGATGGTTTATGTGGTAACCGGCAGGTGAAGAGCCGGTATCATTCTCTCAAGCGTTTCGCGCAGCGCCGTCTTTGCGCCTGCCCAGCTTGGACCGATCGGCAATACGATCCGCTCCACATCCGGATACCAGATGCTTTGTCGATCGCTGCCGGCCCAGTACCATTCGTGGTTTTCCTGCAAAAGCGCAATTCCTCGACGTCCGAGCGCGCCGGCGACATGCAGCGGCACACCATCCGGGCCGACCACGAGATCGAGACAGTCCACAAGGTTGACCAGATCCCCGGGGCCCTCCAGTTTCACACCGGCATCGAGCACACCGCGCCAGGTCCGCAATTGATGGCGGCTCTCGTCGAATTGCAGGCTGATGATATGGATGTTCAGATCCTTCAGCGCGTCCTGAAGATGATCGATCAGCAAACCCGGCGGCCGCGCATCCCAGAAGACGCCGACACGTGGGCGCCCACCGGCAGGAAGAGCAGCCTCCCACATCGTCCGTCTGCCGGGTTCGGGCGCTAGATAGGGGCGAAAACCGTCATTATCCGGTGGATGCAGCGTGACCCTGGCCGCCAGATCCGCCAGCAGTTGAGGGTCTGGTGCGGCATCCTTTGTCCATTCAACTGAAGCCGCTTCGCTCAGCCGCCCCCATATGCCCGGGATCTGTGTTTCGCCGGCAACTTCAAGCCGGCCTTTCCGTGCAACAGCATCGACAAACCGCATCAGGACCATTTCATCGAGCAACGGTACACGTGGTGGCAGCGTGACCTGCACAGGTGGGCAAGGGCTTCCCTCAGGCAGGTTCCGCCGCTGAGCCCAGGATTGCCAGCCTTCCTTGTTGCGCCCGAGCGCCAGGAGAGCCTCCTCCTGAAGGCTGACAACTGCGTCGGACGCCTGGACCTCGGCAGGCAGTTTCTCGCACATGTCCAGGATCCGCTGCCAGTCGCCGGCCTTCCTGAGCAGCTTCAAAAACGCAACCAGCCGGGTGGCATCCCCCGGCGCCTTTCGGAACCAGGCAGCGACATCCGCCAGTCCCTGTTGCACTTCGCCCTGGGCGATCCGGATTTCAGCGCCCAGAACGACAATGGGCGCGTAATCGGCGTAACGTCGCTTGAAGCGACCGATCAGCGTGTCCGCATCCCCAAGGGCGCCGGACTGCAAGAACACCTGCGCCAGCACCAATGCGCTTTCCGGATCCTGCGGCGCCAGCAGATGCGCTTTCTTGGCGAGATCTACCGCCTTTTCAAAATCCCCGGCAAGACACCTGATTCTGGCTAGCCCCGCCAGTGACCGGATATGACCCGGCCGGGTCTCGACGGCTTTTTCGTAAAGCCGTCGCGCTTCGACAATGTTCTGCTGATCGAGCTCGAAAGCGGCGCCCGCTGCAAGAACTTCCGGATCCTCGGCTTGCAGTGCAGAGGCCCTTGTGAGCCACTCGGCGGCCTCCTTGCGCTGGCCGAGCATCTGATGCACCTGGCCGAGCAGCAGGATTGCAGCAAGGTAATCCGGACGGGCGACATGGGCTTGTTCAAGGCTGTCTATCGCATCCCCGATCCTGTTTTCCAGGAGTGCGACATTGGCCAGATTGGTCAGCACAACGGGATCTTCCGGTGCGATGTCGGACGCGATCTGCAGCAGACGTCTGGCCTCTGCCATCTTGCCCGATCGCATCAGCAGTCCGCATTTTGCGTTCAGGGCAGTCACGTTGAGCGGATGGCTGTCCAGCACCTGCTCCAGCAGGAATTCGGCATCCTCGAATTTGCCGCCCGCGATCAGCTCTTCAGCTGCTGCGCATTTCTCGGTGCTTGTCAGGCTCATGTCCGGTCCAAAACGAAGTCAGATTCACGGGCTGATGATGTTCATGCCGGACACCAGTTTGATGCCGGCCTTGTTCAGGACGGCGCTGGCGGTGGTTTCAACACGCGCATCTTCGGTCTTTACCTCGACCAGCGTTCTGGACACCGACAGGGACGTGATGTCGACATTGACGCCGGTGGATGAAACCGCCAGCTTGGTCGCCGCCATGTTGAGGCCCTTGGCCTCGATCGACAGGCTGGTGACCGATATGCTCAACAGCAGGCTGATATCGATGTTGATCGAGAAGGACAGAGAGATCGTGAAGGCGATCTGAAAGGTGAAGGAGCCGCCATAATACTCTGACGTGGTCCAGCCCCCGTAGCGGCTGTGCGTGGTTCCTGTGGTAACGGCAACCTCATCCTTGAAATTCTTCTTCCACTGCCCTTCGCTGTTGATCTTGGCGTAATAGGAGCTGCCAACCGTCATCTCGACACCGGTATCGGAGTTGAGATTGACCTTGTTGTCCGACTTCAGCCGAATGTCATTGGTCGCGTCCGGGTTTGAGTTGCTGTAGGACCCTGTCGCTATGACGAAGCTTTGACCCGAGTGACGGGCAACGCCCGTTGTGTGGACATCGCTCTTGCCCGAAATCGTGGTCGAACTGTCACCGGTGATGGCTTCCGTCAGATTGCCTTCAATCTCGACATCAACATTGCCCTTGTATTGATGGTAGGCGTCTTCACCTATTGTGAAAAACAAGCCGCCTGTGGTCTGGACCAGCACACCACGGGCCGCAGCACTCATGTTTTCCGGAGACCGGTCTCCTTCCTCCGACGCCTCATATTCACCGATGCGCAGAAAACTGCTTGTGTCCTTGGTAAGCGTTGCCGTGTCCGCCGAAGCGCTGGCCTTGTCCGGTATCAGCAGCGTTGCGTTCAGCTCTTCGGCGGAATCGCTTTGCGAAACTACAACATCAAGATCATCGACCGTTTGGGAATCAGACATGCCGGTCTCCTCCGGACTTGCGCGCCCAGGCGCGGCTCAGGACAACACCATATGGGTGAACTGCGTCGGGACCAGCGTGGTGCCCGGTGCATTGGTTGAATTCTGCAAGGTCGAGTCCAGCATGCGCGTCACGGGCGCAAAACCGAAGAAGACACTGACAGAGCTGGTCAGGTGACGGCTGGGGCCGATGATCGTACCGGACGCCACCCCCATTGCGATCCCCGCCTCGTCACCGCTGGTGATCGTGGTCGTGGTCAGGACATTGTGTCCGAGCCCGCCTCCCACGAACACATTGACGACATTCGGCACTGCCAGGCTCGACATTGCGAAGTTGACGAAGGGGGTCGGAACCGGCCCTGCAGGTGTCGTGATATTGCAGACATCCGGAATGCCGAGGCTCGTCGCGCCATTCTGATTGAGACTAAAAACCATCTCGGTCTCCTAGGATTCAACCGTTTGCGGATCATAGAGCTCGCAGATGAGCCGCTGCTGATCGGTCTGCCGAACCGTTCCCTGAACACCGGCCGTCAGGGTCGATTCTACACTTGTGTTGTGAAAGTCCGCCAGATGGAGCGCCGTCTGCGACAGGTCGGCGCCGTCCAGGTTTGCGTGCGAGAAATTCGCCAGTGTCATGGTGCTGCCGGCAAATTGGGTTCCGCGGCAATCCGCGCCGCCAAACTGGCCCTTTTCGCATGCACTGGACGACAGGTTGGCCATCCGGAGATCGCTGCCGGTGAAATTGGCCATTGCCAGCCGCGCTCCGGAAAAGACGGCTTCCTGCAAATCGGCGTTGCAGAAGAGAGTGGTCTCGGCAATGGCTTCGGCAAAGGAGCTGCCCTTCAGCTGGCTGCCGATCAGCAGACTTCCACTCAGGTCGGCCCGTTCGAACCGGCAACCGGCCATGTCGCTTTCCAGGAAGGTGCATTGCATCACCGGCGTCCCGGAGAAGTCGATCCCCGTCAGGTCACAGCGGATGAACATGGCTGAGTGACAGACGACATGCTGGAAACCCACTTCTGCGAGGTTCATCCCGACGAGAGCACTCGCCTCGATGACAGCGTCTGAGAGATCAAGATCCTGCGTGCCGCATTCGATCAGGGCACTGTTGATCAGCGCAACACTGCAAAGATCGGCACCTTTAAGATCCGTGTTGACCAGATGACTGGAAATCAGGCTCGCACCCGTTAGCTTCGCGCCTTCAAGTGACCCTTCCACCATAGAGGTCTTGTCCAGGCGGCAGCCTGCAAGATTTGCGTCGCTCAAATCGCATCGGGTGAAAATCGCCTGATCGACATCCATGTCCTGAAAACGCGCGCCCTGCAGCGAGCAGCCGGTAAAGACGGTCTGGCTCAGGGTCGCGCCGGTAAAATCCGCGCCCGAGAGATCTGTCTGCAGGAAGGTCACGCCGGTCAGGTCGAGACCGGAGAGATTGCTGCCGGCAAGATGCCCGTTCAGGATCGGTTCTTCGTGGCGCAGAAACTCCACAAGGTCGTCGATGGAATTCAAACCTTCGCCTCCTTGTTGCTCAGCTCCAGATTGGAGGCTGTGAAGTCGGCAAAGGCAACTTTCGCATCGGAAAGGTCAGCCAGATAGAAGTTGGCGGCGCGAAAACTGCTTCGCCCCAGGTCCGCCCCGTGCAAACTCGTTTCCAGCAGATTGGCCCCGAAAAGATCCGCCTCGCAGATCTCTGCAAAGGCAAACAGACTGCCCTTGAAGGAAGCCAGGCGCATGTCGGCCCCCGACAGGATTGCCGACGCGAAATTGCATTCGTTGAAGACAGCGCGATGGAACGCCGACTTTGCCAGGCGGGCTTGCTGAAAGCCGCACTTGACCGCCTGAACATGCGTGAAATTGGCCCCTTCCATGTCGGTCTGGCCAAACCAGCCGCATTCGGCCAGAACTGCACCGACAAGATTGGCTTCGCGAAAACCGACGCGCGCAAATGAACTCTTCTTGAGCGAGCTTTTGCTCCAGTCGGAGCGATCCAGCTCACAGCTGAGGAAACTGGTTTTCTCAAGTTGCACGCGATCCGCTTTCAGTTCGGTCAGATCGCTTTTCAGGAAGGCACAGTCGCGCAGATGAGCGCTGCTCAGGGAGACATTGGCGAACTTGCAGTCTACGAAGGTGCAGCCATCCAGCATCGCGCCGGAAAAGTCGCAATCGGTGAAGTCGGCCGCCACAACGGTCGACCCCGAGAACCGCGCATTGCGGAAGCTTGCGCCCCTGGCAATTACCTTGGAGAAGTTTGCCCTTCCGAGTTCGGCCGCAGACAAGTCGGCGCCGGTCAGGTCACCGCCGGTGAAGACCGCATCTTCGGCTTGTGCGCGCTGAAGGCGGGCGTTTTGCAGTCTGCAGGCCTCCAGAAATGCGCCGGCAAGGTTCGCCCCGGCCAAGTCGAGGTCACCCAGATCCGCACCAGCCAGGTCCCGGCCGGCCAGCGCTCCCCCTCCCGAAATGTGAGCCCGGATGAAATTGCCAAACAGCCCCGCGGCCTCCGGGCCGATGGGCTTGAGCGGTGCGATCGGTTCGGCCGCTTCACGGCGAGCCGTCACCAGGGCGTCTTCCGCAGTTGCTTCGGCGTCCAGCAGTTGCTGCTGCACGGCTGCCTGGCGGTCCTCCACGGTTTCCGTGGCGGACCGGTCCGGTGTCAGCGCTGCCCGGAGACCTTCCGCCCTTGAAGCGCCCGTTTCCACGTCCAGTTCGGGAAAGGCCCTGGAAAGATAGTTTTCCAGGATCTCATCCAGCACCGGTGTATCTGAGTTCACCTGCTCCTCGGACAGGTCCGGCGCCCCCTCTGAAGGTGGCAGTGTTTCGAGCAGGGATTTGGCAGGTGCCAACAGGCCGGACTGCTCGGTTTTCAGAAACCTGTCCCGTGCGGCCTCGAAATCGGCCTGCGGGTCGGCGCTGAGGGCATCATGCCGCTCTTCCGGCGCAACCTGTTCAAATGCCTCCAGGATCTTGTCGAGTTCGCTATGCGGCAACAGGTCGTCGAAGCCAGGCAGAAAACCCGGTCCACCGCCATTGCCTTCACCGAGCTGCTCCATACGTTCCAGGCTGGCCGTCGGCGCGCCTGACGAGGGCACCTCCAGCTGCCTGTTGAAGCCGTAAACCTCGGCACGGGCCATGTTGGCCTTCAGCTCCGCTTCAACTCGCAGATCCTCGGCATCGGAGATCAATCTGGCGAAATCCACATCTCCACGCGCGACATCTTCCTTTGTCGGCAGGATAAAGGGCTTCATCTCGGGATCATCCGTCACCGGAACCAGCGATGCCGGAAGCCCGTTGTCGGCAAAATGGCGTTCCAGCCGCCACTTCCGGTTCTCGTCCCATTTGGCCATTCGCGCCCGGGCATCCGCCAGACGGGCCTGCTCCCGCCGCTCGACTTCTTCAGGTGCTTCCTGGGGCGACAATTGTCCGTCGGCGAGCAGGTACTTGTGGCCTTCCTCCGGATCGGTCCGAAGTGCGTAGACCTCGTGATAGTGGCTTGCCGGGCGCGGTGCATCCCTGAGCCACTCATAGGCCACCATGACGCTGTCGATCTCGTTGCCGTCCCGGCTGGCGATCTCGACGATGCCGCGATTGACAACCACGCCCTTCAGCTCGGACCCAAACACCCAGACGGTGTCCGTGCGCATCTGAATTTCATGCAGTGTCCCCGCCGCCCCTTTTACAGTCACAAAGGCGCGCGCACGGACGCCGGGAAGACAGCTTTGAACATCCGGCGCATCGGCGGACATGCCGATGACACGGATGGGTTCAGTGCCCGTCAGAAATCCATCGAACCGTTGGTCCTGGGGAGCACTCAGATAGTAGCGCGGGTCGAAGTCGTCCGGCCATTCCGGCATTTTTGTCTGTGCCCAGCTGCTGTCATATGTGCCCATCAGACGCAGCCGGGCAGGATCATCCATCGGGATCGGACCGACCAGCGCAGGGGCCGGCAGGTCCGAAATCGCATGGATTTCCGAACCTGCCAGTTCGACATTCGGCAACAGGATGCCTTCTGCATGGCCATAGAGGTCCGCAGCAACAGCTCCGCGTCCGGCGGGGTTGGCAGCGTAGCCCTCGCCGCCAAACGCCCGGTCCGGTGTCAACGGCATGTCCGTGAAAGGATCCGGCTGCGAGAACACGGGTCCCTCGACGCCCGGTTGCCAGGTGCGGTCTCCGAACACCGACAGCGCGCGCGCCTTGTCGCCGACAGAAACACCAACCTGCATGGCCTGTACCGGTTCGCGTGACATGGCGCGGCCCGCAATCAGGAACTCGGCAGTCGGTTTCGGGTAAGCAGGGTCGAAGATCGCGCCCTTGGGCAACGCCTTGGCCGCCATCGGCCAAAGCCCCGTCTCCGCCAAGATGTCCGTCGGGTCCAGGAGATCAAAAAGCGTGAAGGTCGAGACGACAAAAAGCCCGCCGCCGTTATGCGGCACGGTTTTGGTCAGCAGACCCAGTCGCAGGGGCTTGATAATACGCATCGATGAAACCTCACGCTCCGGCGCTCATGCCGGAAGGATTGCAGCTGGCTCAATTCAAAGGGGAACTAGCCCATGGAAATGCGTTTGCCGTCGAGGCGTATGTCCTCTTTTGCAACAATCAGAGACGTGCCGGCTTGGGTAAGCGCAACACTATCGGCCTGGGTCTGAATGCTGCCGGCGCGCAACTGGTCGGTCTCGTCAACCCGATCAACCCTGTTCCTGGCCCGCGTCGACGTCGTCTCGAAGCTGGCAAGCCGTTTTTTCGCGTTGGTGACGATGTCCTGCATGGACGTCAAAAGCTTGGTGCCGACAAGGGCCAGCTGGCGTCCCGCCATCAGGATGCTTTCGAAGCGAAAGGACATGCTCCTGGCATGCGCCTCAAGGTTTTCCGATGCCTCGATCTTCAGGTTTCCGGCTGCAATGACCAGGTCCTGCGCTTCGCCGCGCATTCCCCCGACTGTGATCCGGGACTGCTCTGTTTCCCCCTCCCGCCGAACCAGGACATCCGTTATGAACACGCCCTCTTCCGTGTCCAGCAGAGCCACCAGATCGCCGATCCGGGGCTCCAGCAGACAGGACACGGCGCGTTGCGCGCTTAGCCTTTCACCCGACACGCTTAGCTCAAAGGCATTGCCTTCTCGCTCCTGCACTTCGCCTGTCGGTGTTTTCTGGCGTTTGAGCGATTTCTCGGTCAAGAGATTGCCTGGGAACGCAGCATCGCTGGTTTCGAGCGCTGTGGCTCCGCTATCCGCCTTGGCTTGCAATCCCATCACGACCTCCAGAGGTGCCGCAAGACCGGCACCATCAAGGCCGGAGATTGAAACGAAATATCGAGCACCTGCCCTAGAGTTCATCACTCGAGGCGAACAGGTCAAGAGCGACAAGCAGTTTTGACCTGCACTTCCCGGGAAAGGCGCCAGCTAAAGCACCCATTTGACGAGGAAAATAGATTTATTAAAAATTCGAAAGACATAGCGCATGAAACGCTTTTTCTTTTCATTGTCAGATTTTCAGGAACGGCGACTGGTTTTACGGCCAAAGACACGAAAAACATCTTTCGGGTCCTTGTCACCTCGCTCCGTTGGAGGCAGGCAATTGAGTGTCGTTCTGGTTTCCCCGCCCCCGACCGTCTGCTCGACAGGTTACCGAACCTTGGGATCCTGAACCCTTTGTGCAAGAATTTCACGCAGGGCATTCTTGCCGGCCGACCAGTCAGGCCCAACCGGTGACACGATCCGGTCAATGCTCGGGTACCAGTTGCTCCGCGCCTGCTGACCCGCCCAGTACCACTCGTGGTTTTCCTGAAGCAGCGCAATCCCGCTCTTTCCAAGCCCTCCGGCGATATGAAGCGGAAGCCCGTCCGGACCGACCACCAGGTCGAGACAATCGATCAGGTTGACCAGGTCTCCCGTGTTTTCCAGCACCTTGCCGGCATCAAAAGCTGCGGGCCAGGCTCTCAACTGGTGGCGGCTGTCGTCGAACTGGAGGCTGATCGCATGCACCGGCACATCGTCGAATACCTCGCGCAGGTGATCGATCAGCAGACCCGGCGCCCGGGCATCCCAGAAGACACCGACCCTCGGCCGTCCGTCCTGCGGCAAGGCCCCGTCCCAAAGGGCACGCCGTTCCGGATCCGGTGTCATATAGGGGGCGAAGGCTGCTTTTTCCGAAGCGTAGAGAACGGTGCGGGCAGCCAGGTCGGCGGGCAGCTCAACCTGCCGGTCGGCCCGGGACTGCCAGCTGACCGCGTCCCCGGCCGCAATCCGGCCCCAGACATCCGCCACCGGCGTGTGCCCGATCAGTTCCACCGCTCCTTCAGCGGCCCACGCATTGACGAAACGCATCAGCACAAGCTGGTCCAGCAGCGGTGTGCGCGGGGGCAGACCGACAAGCAGCGGAGGCTCCGGGCTTTTCTCCGGCAGCTTGCGCCGCGCCGCCCAGGAAGCCCATCCCTCTCGCGAGCGCCCCAGGGCATGGAGCGCCTCTTCGCGCAGGCTCTGGACCGGACCGCTGCCGGCAAGCTCTGGCGAAAGCTTGTCGCTGAGATCGAGCAGCTGCTGCCAGGCCCCGGCCTTCTTGAGAACTTTTAGGAACCCGGCGACCCGGCCGCTCTCCTTCGGTGCGTTGCGCAGCCACCTGGCAGTGTCCGCCAGCGCCTCGGCGATTTTGCCCCTGGCAATCGACACCTCCGCGGCACACAGGACAACGGGCGCAAAATCGGGAAACCGGAGCTTGAACCGCTCCATCAGCTTCTGGGCTTCGCCGAGCGCGCCCGAGGCCAGATAGACCCGCGCCAGTGTAACGGCGACATCCGGATCCTGTGGCGCCTCGAGATGGGCCTTTGCGGCCAGCGTGGCCGCCGCATCGAAATCGCCGGTCAGGGCACGGACCTGGGCCAGGGTCGACAGCACGCGTTCATGATCCGGCGCGCACTCCAGGGCCTTGTCGAGCAGGGCTGCAGCTTCCGTGATGTTCTGGTGCGCCAGCGCAAGCGACGCCAATGCCACGAGAACATCGGGATCCTCGGGACCAAGCGCGGCGGCACGGCGCAACCAGGTTCGCGCATCGCCAAGATCGCCGCGCTGCAGGTGGATCTGTCCCAGCAGCAGTTTCGCCGGCAAATGCTCCGGAGACTGGCCGACCACTGTCTGCAGATGTTCCAACGCGTCGGGCACACGGTTCTCGAACAGGGCCAGGTTGGCCATGTTCGTCAGGATCACCGGATCGTCCGGGGTCACCTGATAGGCCACCTGCAAGAGTTGTTTCGCCTCGGCAACATGCCCGGCCTTGAGCTGCAGGGCACTTTTGGCGATCAGGGCGCTGGTGTTTCCGGGATGGCTTTCCAGCACCTGGTCCAGCAGGAAACCGGCGTCCTCGAACCGACCTTTCTGGATCAGCTTTTCGGCCGCCTGGCATTTTTCGGAGGATGTCAGGTTCATGTGGTGCGCGGGCCGTCGCTGATCAGCTCAGAATTTTCATACCGGTGGCGATCTTGATGCTGGTGGCATTGAGCACAGCGCTGGCACTCTTGACTTCGGCCTCCCGCGTGGACACTTCCACATTTGTGGCCGCGACCTCGATATTGGTCGTCTCGATCTTCAGGTTTGTCGCACCGATGGCAATGCCGGTCGCGCCGATCTCGATGGCCGTCGCACCGATTTCGATATTGGCCACCGAAATTCCGACCAGCAGGCTGATTTCGATGCTCACCGAAAACGAAATCGCAAAGGCGCCGGCAATCTGGAACTCAAATTTGCCGCCATAGAATTCTTCCGTGCTCCAGCCGCCAAATCGCTCGTGGGTCGTGCCGGTGGTGACCTCGATGGCGTCCTTCAGCTGCGTTTCCCAGAGACCTTCGCCGCTGAGCTCGGCCCAGTAGCTGCTGCGGACCGACATTTTCACGCCATTGTCGCTTTCCAGCTCGATCTTGTTGTCGGATTTCAGAAGAATGTCGTTGGTCGATCCCGGTTCCTCGTCCGTGTAGCTACCGGTCGAGATCACGTAACTTTCGCCCGAGTGACGGCTGAGACCCGTTGTCTTGACATCGTTGGTGCCAGAAATAGTCGTGCTGCAGTTGCCGTCGATCGCCTCTTCGAGATTGCCTACGACATAGATGTCCAGGTTTGACTTGTACTGATGATAGGCATCCTCATTGATCAGGAAAAACAGACCACCGGTTGTCTGGATCAGGGCGCCCCTTGCGGCCTCGTCCATATGATCCGGCGAACGGTCGCCTTCTTCGCTGGCATCATACTTGCCGATCCTGAGGAAACTGCTGTTGTCCTTCGTATCCGTCGTTTCTTCCGACGAGGACGAGCTCTCATCCGGGATGAGAACCGTAGCATTCAGCGCTTCGTCCGTGCTGCTCACTTCATAGTCGGCGTCGTCAACTGTCTCGGAGGAAGTCATGCCGGGTTCCTTTCAAACAATGGCTGCTTCTGCAGCAGCCGGTGCGGACGGTTAGGACAGGACCAGGCAGGTGACCTGTGCCGGCGTCAGCGTCATTCCGACGGAATTGGTCGAATTCTGAATGGTGGTGTCAGTCAGCCGTGTCGCGGGAGAGACGCCCATGAACACATTCACGGAGCTGGTGACATGCGTGCTGGGACCAACGATTGTCCCTGACGCAACGCCAAGCATGGCGCCCGCTTCATCGCCGCTCGTCACCGTTGTGGTTGTCAGAAGATTATGCGAAAACCCGCCACCGAGGATAACTGTCACCGCATTGGGAACCGCCACCGAAGAAGTGGCGATGTTCACATAAGGCGTGGGCACGGCCGCGGTGCCGACATAGGTGTTGCAGACATCCATGAGGCCGAGGCTCATGCATCCGAGCTGATTGTTTGCAAACACGTTTTCGCTCCTTGGGTCGGGACCTACTGGTCCGTTGCGACGGTGCGCGGGTTATAGATTTCGCGGATCAGACGCACCTGGTCGGTCTGACGGACCGTTCCATGTGCTCCTGTGGTCAGCGCGGCATTGACGCTGGCATTATGAAAGTCGGCCAGGTCCAGCGTAGTGCGTGTCAGGTCTGCCCCGTCCAGATTGCAGTTGGCGAAGTTCGCGATCTTCAGGTCGCTGCCGGCAAACGTCGCACCGCGGCAATCCGCATGGTCGAACTGGGCCTTCTCCGAAAGACTCGACGTCATGTTCGCCCCCCTCAGATCGCTGCCGTTGAAATTCGCCATGGACAGCTTTGCACCGGCAAAAACCGCCTTTTGCAGATTGGCGTCGCAGAACAGCGCCATATCGGCAATGGCTTCGGCGAACGAACACCCGGCCAGCTGGCTGCCGATCAGCACGCTGCCGCTCAGATCGGCCCGCTCGAACTGGCAGCCTTCCATGCTGGTCTCCATGAAGGTGCACTGCATGATCGGCGTATCGGAGAAATCGAGCCCGGTCATGTCGCACTTCAGGAACATCGCCGACTGGCAGATGACGTTCTCAAAGGCTGCCCCGGCGAGATCCAGGCTGACGAAGACACTCGCTTCCAGCAACGCCTCGGACAACCGGATCGACGCCGTGTCACATTCGACCATGGCACTGTTGAGAAGTGCCGCGCCGCCAAGATCCGCGCGCACCAGATCCGACTTGACGACCTGGCAGGCAATCAGGTTCGTGTTCGCAAGGTCTGCCTCGGCAAGGACGCTTTCCAGAAAACTCGATTTTTCAAACCGGCACCCGGCCAGGTTAGCCTTTGTCAGGTTGCTTTTGACAAAAATGGCCTGCTCGATTTCAGAGGCACCGAAGTCTGCGCCCTGCAGATCACACTCGGTGAAGACACACCGGGTCAGGTCCGCGTCCTTCAGGTTGGCACCGGCAAGATTTGTCCGGAAGAACCTTCCGCCAGCGAGCGACACACCGCTGAGATCGGCCCCCGAAAAATCGGCATCCATCACGGGCTCTTCGTAGCGGATGAAATCCGCAAGCTCGTCCAGGGAGATCATAGGCGGGCCTCCAGGTTGGTGAGTTCCAGATTGGAGCCTGTCAGATCGGCAAAGGCGAGCCTGGCCTCGGAGAGATCGGTGCGGAAGAAATTCGCTGAGCGGAAGCTTGCCTCGGCGAGGTCCGCGCCGTGGAAATTCGCCCCCAGCAGGTTGGCACCGAAGAAGTCCGCCTTTTGCGCATCTGCGAAGGAGAACATGGAACCGTTCCAGGACGACAGCCGCATGTCCGCCAGTTTCAGGTTGGTTCCGGACATGTTGCAGCCAGAAAATATCGCCTTGAAGAACCCGGCCGCATTCAGGTTTGCATCCTGGAACCCGCATTTCACCGCATGCGCCTCCAGGAAATTCACGCGATACATGTCGGTATT
The DNA here is from genome assembly GCF_965233565.1 of Roseibium sp. Taxonomy (GTDB): domain Bacteria; phylum Pseudomonadota; class Alphaproteobacteria; order Rhizobiales; family Stappiaceae; genus Roseibium. The sequence goes on from NZ_OZ247494.1 coordinate 1,978,962, forward strand.
GCCGAACCAGCCGCATTCATCCAGCAGGGAGTGGCACAGCTTGACGGCGTGGAAGGACACATCCGCAAAGGTGACCTTCTTCATCATGGCGCCACAACAATCGGCGCGATCCAGATTACAGGACAGGAAATTGCATTTTTCCGCGCGAAGCTGTTCGCCGTGAAGGCCTTTCAGGTCACAGGTGACGAAGGAGCAATTCTCGAGCGCCGCACCGGTGAAGGTCGCTGCCGTGAACTGGCAATTGATGAAAGTGCAATCCTTGAGCACGGCGCCGGCAAAATCAGCGTGTGAGAAATCCGCTGCGATAACCTTCAGGTCTTCCAATCGGGATTTGGCAAAAACCACCCGGCCGGCCTGAACGCCGGAGAGATTTGCCCGGTTCAGCACAGCGCCGGAGAAATCCGCGTTCTCCAGGATGGCACCGGCAAGGACGGTGTCGTCACATGTTATGGCGCGCAGATCGGCACCGGAAAGATCGCATCTTTCCAGAAAACTGCCGGCGAGATCCATAGTTGAAAGGCTGATGCCGACAAGGGGCGCACCGGCCAGATCCCGCCCAGCGAGTGAACCGCCGGCTGCCACATGGTCCCGGACATATTGACCGAACAGCTCCGCCGATACCGGTCCAAGCGGTTCCAGCGGTGCTATCGGTTCGCCTGCCATCCGGCGGGAGGTTGCCAGCGCACTCTCGACGATTTCCTCGGTCTGTTCCAGCTGCTGGCGGGCAACGCCACCGGGGTCATCCAGGGGCAGATCGACTGCCTTGACACCCTTGACCGCCGCTTTCATTTGCTCAGACGTCGGTGCGCCGTCTCCCGAGAGACCCGGAAAGGTGTCGGCCAGAAACTCCTCCAGATCGTCTGACGCCCCGGATTGGCCGCCACTGCCCGTCTCTGTGCCAGTTTCGGCAGCCGAGTTGTCCACGTCGGCCCGCCCGGCAAGCGGGCTTTCCGGCATGCGCTCCAGCATGCCCCGGGCAGGTGCGAGCAGCCCCGCACCGGTGCTTTCCTCGAACCGGACCTTCGCGGCCTCGAACACGGCTTGCGGATCCTTCTCGCTCAGGGCCGCAATGTCGGGTGTCGGGGCAGTATCATACTGTGCCAGCAACCGGTCCAGGTCTTCCTGCGGCACCAGCTCCTCGATCGCCGGCAGGAAGCCCTTGTCCGTGCTGACGGAATGACTGAGTGTTTCCATCTCGCTCATGCTGGCAGCCGGTTTGACCGGCGACGGCACACCAAGCTGCTTGACCAGGCCGGAAAGTTCCGCGCTCACCATGTCCATTTTCAGCTCGGCCTCACGGCGCAGGTCTTCGGCATCCGAAATCAGCCGCGCGAAATCGACATCCCCCCGGGCAATGTCCTCCTGGCTCGGCAGAATGAACGGCTTCAGGTCAGGCTGTTCGACGGCCGGCACCAGCGAAACGGGCAGGCCCTGTTCCGCAAAATGACGTTCAAGCCGCCATTGCCGGCCCTCGACCCAGAGCTCCTGCCGCTCTTCCGCAGCTGCCAGCCTTGCCGCTTCCCGGCGCTCCGTCTCCTCCGGCGCCTCTTCCGGCGACAGCTGTCCGTCCGCAAGCAGATACTTCTTGCCTTCTTCCGGATCGGCCCGAAGCGCGTAGACGGACTGGTAGTAGTCTGCGGACCTGGGTGCATCCTTCAGCCATTCATAGGCCACCATGACGTCGGCCACATCCTGGCCATCCCGGTCGCCCACCGCCATGACCCCGCGATTGACCACGACGCCCTTCATTTCCGATCCGAGGATCCACACCGTGTCGGTATGCATGGGTAGTTCCGTCAGCTGCCCTTCTGCAGAAGTCAGGCTGACAAAGGCTCGTGCCCGCACGCCTGGCAGGTGGGAATGGACATCGGGATGGCGTGCCGACATGCCCACCACCCGGATCGGCTCGTGCCCGTTGAAGAAGTGGTCAAACCGCTGTTCTTGCGGCGCGGACATGAAGTAGCGCGGATCGAAGTCCTGCGGCCAGTCAGGCATCTGGTGCGCCACCCAGGCCTTGTCATAGGTCCCGGCAAGCGCGATGCGCTCCGGATTGTCCATCGGGATCGGCCCGACCAGAGCCGGGGATGGCGTGTCGTCGATTTCCCGGATTTCGGCGCCCGCGAGTTCGATATTCGGCAAGGGCAGATGCGCAACATTCTCGTAGAGCTCTGCCGCAGCCGCGCCCCTCCCGGCCGGGTTTGTGGAAAAACCCTCTCCGCCGAATGCCAGCTCGGGCGTGAGCGGCATTTCGGTGAAAGGGTGCGGATCGGTAAAGACCGGCCCTTCGAGCGACACCTCCCAGAACCGGTCGCCGAACACCGACAGCATCCTGCTTTTTTCACCGACCGTCACGGCCACATGCATCGCCTTGACCGGGTCCTCGGACATGGCCTGCCCACCGATCAGGAACTCGCCATAAGGCTTGGGATAGGCCGCATCAAAGATGGCGCCCTTGGGCAGCTCCTTCGCCACCAGAGGCCACATCGCCGTTTCCGCCAGAATGTCGGTCGGATCAAGCAGGTCGAACAAGGTGAAAGTCGTCACGATGAAAAGCCCCTTGCCCTTGTGGGGCATGGTTTTGGTCAGAAGACCAAGCTTCAGGGGTTTCATGACGCGCATTTACAAATTCCTCGAAAGAATGTCGAAAGGGCAGAACCTGCCGGTCACCCCATGGAAATGCGTTTGCCGTCGAGGCGAATGTCCTCCTTGGCGACGAAGACAGCCGTCTCCGCCTGGGTCAGCGCCACGGTATCCACCTGGGTCTGCAGACTGCCCGCCTTGAGCTGATCGGTTTCTGAGACCCGGTCGATCCGGTTCTTCGCCCGTGTCGTGCTGGTCTCATAGCTGGCCAGCAGGGTCTTCGCGTTGGTGACGATATCCTGCATGGAAGTCAGAAGTTTCTTGCCGACAAGAGCCAGCTGGCGGCTGGTCATCAACATGGCGTCGAACCGGAAGGACAGGTTTTTCCCGGTCGCTTCCAAACCCTCTTCCACCTCCAGCGTCAGATTGTCCGCAGCCAGCACAACATCCTGATGTTTGCCATCGTCACGCGTGGCATCGATACGCAGCGGTTTGTCAGTGCGCTCGGGACGTACCAGAACGTCCGTGATGAAGAGCCCGTCAGAGGTCGACAGCAGCGCCACGGTATCGGCCGTCTGCGGCGCGATCAGGCAGGAGACAGCCCGGCGCGCCCGCATGGTTTTGCCTGACACAACGAGATCAAACATCCCATCAGCCTGGCCCGTGACATCCCCGGTTACGGCCTGCTGAAGCGCGCCGCCCCCTGGAAGCAGGTTTTGCGGAAAGGCTGTGTCTTCGGTTGTGAGCGCTGTTCCACAGGCTTCGGCTTTGGTTTGCAATCCCATTCTCACCTCCAGCGCTGATTCGCGCCGCCCGCCAAATCGGCAGCGGCAAAACCGGTGACCCGGCCGCAAATCCAAGACTTCCCCGACCGCTTGTAAAGGTCAAGGGTTATCAGGAGCTTTCGTGAGAGTTTGGCACCACCTTTTTGCAACGAGGTGAATAGGGAAGTCTTTCATATAATTGTCAAAACAAGCGAACAGGGGCCTCCAGCCCGCACCTACCCGGCCGCCGGGGCGACTTGTGAGATCACCCCGTCTTGACGGTTCCGTCCGCAACCCAACCATCGAACACCTTGAGAGCTGCCGCGCAGAATTCTCCGTCGTTGATATGGGCTTTTGTTTCGGTCACGTCGATGCGACCGCGTGCGGCCTTCCGGGTCTCGTCAATGAAAGCTGCAAGCCCTTCCGGGTCATGCGCCTCCTCCCCCTCCCGGTCCCAGGCCTCGATCCCGCCAAGCGGCAACAGCAGATGGGTCGGGCCGATTGCGGCCTCCAGGCGATCAACCAGTTCGCGCGCCCATTGTCGCCGCTCTTCGGAATTGAAGACCGAGCTCTTGATCAGGCGGTTATGCTCGTGAAACGGCCTGTCGGCATATTGCGCAGGGATTTCCTGCCAACCGGCAAAGTCGACAAGATCCAGCGCTCCCGGCGCCACGATCTGCGGCGTGCCGTTCCTGCCGGCATTGGTCAACCGGTCCGGTCCGCTGCTGACCAGGGACCCTGCCAGCATGTTGCCGAATTCCTGCTGGCAGAAATCCATGACGCAGCAGAAGGCGCCCTCTCGCGCCAGGCTTTCAAACGCCATGCCGCCCATGCCCGTGGAGTGAAATACGGCGACCTCGAAACCACGGTCTTCCAGCGCGGGCTTCAACACCTTCATGTAGCTGAGGCAGCTGGACCCAAGCGACGTCATGCCCACCAAGGGCTTGGAGCGGTCCGGCGGCTGCGCGGCCTTCGCCGCCCCGAGAACGGCACCGGCGGCCTGGGCCAGCGAGGATTTACAAATGCCGTTGAGGCCGTAGAGACCGCCGGCCCACAGGATCATCTGAATGTCCGGCGCCAGGCGCTCTGGTGGTATCAAGGGCGAAAAGCTGACGGTGGAAACGATGAATTTCGGCACCCCCATCGGCAAGGCTTGCGCACAATCGAGTGCCAGGTCCGTGCCCATCGTGCCGCCAAGCGCGATCATGCCGTCGAACCGGCCCTGCGCATGGCCCTCCGCAACCAGCCTGGCAGCGCCACGTGCCATGACCTGAAAGGCCTTGTTTTCATCGCCTTGCGCAATGACGTCCTCGATCGTCATGCCTCCGGCCTTGGCAACGTCGTGCTTGGAGATATCGGTCGGGGCTTCAGGATCACCCAGGACGCTGACATCCATGGTCAGCACGGCGCCGCCCTGGTCGCGAATGGTCTGTTCTATGAACTCCAGCTCGGCATTCTTGGTGTCATAGGTGCCAATGGACAGAATTGTCTTGGTCATGGGCCGTCCTCACACGGTTTCAGATGTATCGAGAATTTCAGAACACAATTGCCGGGCGCAGGCGATGAAGCGGGTGTTGCGTTCCTCCGCCCCGCTTTCATGCAGCCTCGGGACGATCCATCCCACATAGGTTGCAGCGCGCACCGCGAGGAACAGGTCCAGCAGTCTGGTGTCCAGCGATCGCCGCTCCCGATACCCCGCAAGCAGCGCGGCTTTCAGGTTCGGGTAGTCCGGTTCGCCGAGATTTTTGACCAGAGCGGTGGCCAGATCGAACAGCCGGTAGCCATACCCGCCGTCATCGAAGTCGATCATGCACAAGCCGCCCTGCCCGAGCAGGACATTCTCTCGCACCAGATCCGCATGTATCAGGCCATAGTCGAGCCTTTCTGCATTGACGTGAAGGTCGTGCCGGACCCGGTCACGAAATCTGGACAACAGCGCCGCGGTTTCCGCGTCAAGCGTTGGGTTTTCCCAGAACCGGCCCCAAAGCGGCGCCTCACCGAGCAGGCCCTCCACGTCCCAGGCGCATCGCACAAATCCGCTTGGCGGAGACCAGACATCACACAGCGTGTGAAGCTCGGCCATCCGGCTCCCGAGTGCCTGAAAGACTTTTTCCGGATTGTCCAATGCAAGCGGTTGACCGCTGCTGCCAAGCGGCACCCCTTCGAGCCAGGTAATCAGGTCCACGAAATGGCCGTCGACGTGATCCAGCAACTTTCCGGCCTGTGTCGGCACAGGTTGCGGCACAGGCAATCCGGCATCAAAGAGTGCGGACAGCCAGCACGTTTCGGAGAGAAGTTCGGCCTCGGAGCGATAGCCCGGCCGGCGCAAACGAAGCGCAAACCGACCGCGGTCGCTGGAGACCCGGTAGACCTGGTTTTCCCGCCCTGCGACGAACTCGCAGACGGCGTCCTTCAGTGCCCATAAAGACAGGGCGCGCGACGCGATGTCTTTCATGCCGGCACCAGCGGCACTTCAGCCAGCGTTTCGTCCAGTGTCCGGATCAGCAAATCGAGATGCTCTTCGCCAAAGATCATAGGCGGACGGATCTTGAGCGTGTTCTTATAACGCCCAAGCTTGCTCAGGAGGATGCCCTTCTGCCGGAGCGCATTGACGATCCTGTCCGCAAATGCGCTTGCAGGTTCTCTGGTTTCGCGGTCCAGCACGAATTCCGCTCCAAACACCATGCCGCTTTGACGAACGTCGCCGATGACCTCGTATTTTTGTGCCAGCTCAGACAGTCGCTCGGCCGCCAGACGCCCGATCCTTAGAGCATTGCCCTGAAGATCGTTGGCCTCAAGCTCGTCAAGAACGGCCTGTGCGGCCGCGCAGGATACCGGGTTGCCACCGAAGGTGTTGAAATACCGGAACGAGGCCCGGAAACAGGCCATGATGTCGGAACGGGTCACAACACCTGCCACCGGGTGACCGTTTCCCATCGGTTTGCCAAGAGTGACGATGTCCGGCGTCACGCCCTGTTTCTGATGCGCCCAGAAATGACTGCCGCTTCTGCCAAAGCCCGACTGCACTTCATCGCAGATCAGCAGTCCACCTGCCCTGCGCGCCACCTCCGCGGCGGGCTGCAACCATCCGTCTGCCTGTGTCGGAAACCCCTCGTTCAGAAACAGCGGACAGACGATTAGGGCGGCAAAGCCGATCCCGGACGCCTCCAGATCATCGATGGCATCTTTTACCCTTGACGCAAACCGTTGGCCGTCCGGATCAGAAATCCTGTAGCTGTCCGGAGCTTCCACATGGCGCAGATAGCCGCCGAGCCCGAACCCGACCTCTGGAATGTTGCTTCTGGACAGATGACTGACCAGTGTCGTGTTGCCATGATAGGTGGCATCTGTGGCCACAATCCCGCGCTTGCCTGTCATGCCTTCCGCCATGCGCAAGGCAATATCGTTGGCCTCAGATCCGGAGCAGGTCAGGATTGCTGTCGACAAAGGCTCTGCGAAGGTCCCGGTAAGCCGCGAAACGTAGTCCAGAATACCCTCATGCAGATAACGCGTATGCGTGTTCAGGGTCGCTGCCTGCTGACAGATCGCGTCAACGACCCGTTTGTTGCAATGGCCGACATGAGGAACGTTGTTGTAGCAATCGAGATATCTCCGCCCGTCAGCATCCTGAAGCCAGACACCGTCCCCCTTCACCACGTGAACCGGCTCGTCATAAAAGGTGGAGACATTCGGCCCCAGCAGACGGGCACGTCTGTCCAGCAACTCTGACGTCTTGGACCGGGGAAGGCCTGTCATCGGAAATCCTTTCAGAGCTGGATCCAGGCGGTTTTCAGATCGACATACTTGTCGAGCGCATGCAGCGACTTGTCGTGGCCGTTGCCGGACTGTTTCAGGCCGCCGAGCGGCACGGTCAGATCCGCACCGCCATAGGTGTTCACGTGAATGACCCCGGATCGCACGGCCCTGATCATCCGGTGCGCCCGCCCAAGATCCGCCGTCCAGACGCCAGCCGCGAGGCCATACTCCGTCGCATTGGCGATCCGGATGGCATCGGCTTCGTCCTTGAAGGAGGTCACCGCAAGCACAGGACCGAAGACTTCCTTCTGCGCGATCGTGTCTGTCGCCTTGACGCCAGTCATTACAGTCGGCGCCATGTAATACCCGCCGGTGTCTTCCAGGATGCGTTGCCCGCCGGTCCGGCATTCCGCCCCTTCTGCCTCCGCGGTTTCGACAAACCGCAAATGGCTTTCCAGTTGGGCCAAGGAATGCACGGCACCGATCTGACTGGAAAGATCAAGCGGGTCACCAACCTTCAGAGCTTCTGCCTCATTGCAAAGTGCGGCAACGAAGTCATCGTGAATGTCCTCCTGCACCAGAAGGCGCGAGCCTGCGACGCAGACCTGGCCGGAATTGCGGAAGATGCCGGCGGCCGAAACCTTGGCAGCCTTCGCCAGGTCGGCAGCATCATTGAAGACGATGTTCGGCGACTTGCCGCCGAGCTCCAGATAGCAGCGCTTCAGGTTGGAGCGCGCGGAGTATTCCAGAAGCCGCCGGCCGGTCACGCCCGATCCTGTGAACACCAGCACATCCACATCCATGGAAAGGGCCAGCGCCTCGCCGACCACGGCTCCCGACCCGGTTACCACATTCAAAACACCGTCCGGAAGTCCGGCCTCGGAGGCAAGCTCGGCGATCCTCAACAGGCTGAGCGACGCTGTTTCAGCGGGCTTCAGCACCACGGAATTGCCTGTGGCAAGTGCGGGTGCGAGTTTCCAGGCACCAATCATCAGCGGGAAATTCCACGGCACGATCGCACCGACAACACCGACCGGCGCCTTGTGCACGAGGCCGAGCACGTTATCTGCCGTCGGTGCGATCTCGCCGTAAATCTTGTCGAGCGCTTCGGCGTAATAGCGAAAGGAAGCTGCCGCCGACAGCGCCTCGGCTTTGAAGGCCATGGAGATTTCCGTGCCGTTGTCACGCACCCCAAGGACGGCGAGCTCCAATGCATTCTGCTCAATCAGGTCGGCCAGTTTCAGCAGCACTTTCTTGCGTGCGGCAGGTGCCGCGCCCGACCAGCAGCCATCCTCGAAGGCATCACGCGCGGCCGCGACCGCCTGGTCCACGTCCTGCGCACTGCCCGACGCAATGCGCGTGAAGGGTCTGCCGTCGATCGGCGACAGGACATCCAGCGTCCTGGCATCTTGTGCCGGCACCGTTCGGCCATTGATGAAATGACCCCGCTCGGCAATCGCTGCGTGGCGCAGCGGATCAATTCTGCTCTGGTCAAGCATGTGGCATCACCCTTGCTGCGTGGAGGTTTCTGAAGCGTCTTCGACCAGCTCGCGCACCTTGCGCGCCTTGTGCTCGCGGATCACCGCGCGCGCATGCAGGACAAGGATCAGGAGGATCATGACAAACAGGAAGGCGGCAATCGGCCGGTCGATGAAGTCGAGTGGCGTCTTCACCCGCGCCATCGCGGTGCGCAGTTTCACTTCCATGATGCCGCCGAGCACCATGCCCAGAATGATCGGCACAATCGGCAGATTGAGCCGCTTGAGCACAAGACCGAACACACCGAAGCCGGCAGCGAGCGCGCAGTCCGTCACCGAATTGCGCAGCGAATAGACGCCGACGAAGGAAAGCGTCAGGATCATCATGCCGAGGAAACGGGTCGGGATCTGGATGATCTTCAGAAGCAGTCCGGTTGAGGACAGCAGGAAGGCAAGCACGATCACGTTCAGCACGATCAGGGCCAGGTAAAGCGCGATGACAAAGTCGAGCTGTCCCTGGAACAGCTGCGGGCCCGGCACGACATTGTGGACATAGAAAACCGACAACATCATCGCCGTCAGCGCTTCGCCCGGGATGCCCAGCGCCAGAAGCGGGATCATGGCAGCGCCCGGGACGGCGTTGTTGGCAGCTTCGGAGGCAATCAGTCCCTCCGGCGCCCCTTTGCCGAAAAAGTCCGGCGTTTTCGAGGTCTTCTGGGCATGCGTATAGGACAGGAACTGAGCGGTGAATTCGCCAACGCCCGGGATCATGCCCATCAACACGCCGAAGCCGGAGGAGACGAAGGCCACCCGTTTGAAGCCAAGCAACTCTTTCAGACCGGAAAAGAGATTGCCGCCGACCTTGGCCGAGCCCGGGTGATGCTCCTTGTCCACCAGAAGCAGCAACGCCTGCGAAATCGCAAACAGGCCAAGCACGACGACGATCAGGTCGACGCCGGATGTCAGCCAGCTCTGATCGAAGGTGAAACGCTTGGTGTATTTCGCCGGTTCCAGACCGACGGTGCTCAGGAGGATACCGAAACAGGCCAGCATGCCCGCAGCGAACACCTGACCTCGGTGGGCCACCACCACCAGAATGATGCCCATCAACGCCGCCAGAAAGATCTCCCGGCTGCCGAAATGCGGCGCGATCATCGCCAGCAGCGGCGACAGCACGATCAGGCAGAGGATCGAGAAGATGCCGCCGAAGAAGGACGCCGAATAGGCCAGCGACAGGGCCCGGTGCCCCTGCCCCTTCCTGGTCATCGGATACCCATCATACGTGGTCAGGGCATTGACCGCGGTCCCCGGCGTGTTGATCAGCACCGCCGGAATGGCGCCGCCATACATGGAGGACCCATAGACGCCCAGAAGCAGCGTCAGGCCGACAATCGGCTCGAACGCGAAGGTGGCAGGCAGCAGGATCGCGATGGCAACCGCCGCGCCAACACCCGGGATAGCTCCGATGATGACACCGCCGATGGAGCCGATGACAAGCGCCACCAGCACCTGCCACTGGGCCAGCATGGATAGGCTGGAAAGAAGTATATCCATCCGGTCCTCACAGATAGGTCAGGGCAAAGGCGCGGATGCCGTCGGGCAGCGCCTCGTAGATGTGACCGGCAGGGATCTTCACCTGCAGGAAGGCGCGGAAAATCACGACGACAGCGATGCTGAACACACCTGCCGCTGCCAGATTTCGCGGTGTGGCCTCACCTACTCGAACGGTCAGGAAGATAGTGAAGAGAAGAGTTGCCGGCAGATACCCGATCTGCGGCACGAGCACGACGTAGATCAGGAAGTAGAGCACGTATTCGAGCGACACCAGCCAGAAGCCGACTTCGCGCCAGCGTCCCGGAATGCGTTTGGAACAGAGCGAGCCGATGAAGTGCAGGCTGGCAAACAGCACCATGCCGCCCACAGCGACAGCCGGCCAGAACCGTGGCTGCGCAAACCATTTGGTGCGCTTGGCCCAGACGGTTTCTCCCGGTAGCTTCCAGAGCAAAAACAAGGCAAAGGCCAGAAACAGGACCGCAAACACGATATCGCCTGGACGGCGGTAACGCTTGAACAGTTCCTGAAGCGTCTTGATATGCGCCACGTCCATCCCTCCAAAGACGGCCGGCACAGAAAGTGCCGGCCGGCCAGTTTGGACTTACTGCTCGAGCAACTCGGAGATCTTGCCGAGAACAGCTGCATCCGCCTCGATCTGCTGCGCAGACTGCACAGGGTCCTGCCAGTAGATCAGCACGCCGGTCTGACCGATCAGGTCAAGCGCCTGCGGCGACTTCAGCGCCTCTCGCGCGGCGGCCGAAATCTTAAGCCGTGCCTCTTCAGGGACGTCCTTGTGGACGAACAGCCCGTTCCAGAGCGAGACGGAGAGCTCCGGATTGATCTCCTGAACCGTTGGCACGACCGGCGTCAGGGCCGTGCGCTCCTTGCCGATGCTTGCCAGCACCTTGATATCGCCAAGGCAGGGCTGCACCAGTTGCAGCGTTGTGTTGATCACATCGACATCGCCGGACGCCAAGGTGTTGCAGTTCAGCTCGTCGAAGGCCGCATCGCTGGCAAAGTCAAAACCGGATGTCTTGGCCGCAGCAAAGGTAATCTGGGTCGGAGGCAGCGGAGCACCGAAATGGCCGAGGGCGATGTCGTTGTCCTTGGCATAGGCGGCCAGCTCTTCCCAGCTGTCATAAGGCGCGTCGGCACCGGCCGCGATGACGAACGGATAGGTCATGAAAATGCCGATCGGCTCGAACGGGTTGGGCGACAGTTCCGGAATGCCGATCTGCGGCCCGCCGATCGGCACGTCGGTGACGAAGGATCCGATCGTATACCCATCTGCCGGCGCGGTCGCGACCTCGACAGCCCCCGGGAACGGACCGCCGCCGCCACCCGGCTTGTTCACCACGGCAGCCGGAACGCCGTACATCTCCTGGAACTTGTCCGCGATCAGGCGCGTCAGCACATCCTCAAGGTCGCCCGGAGGCCAGGGCACGACAAAGGAGACCGGTTTTTCCGGGTATTCGGCCAATGCGGCCGTCACGGACATCAGAGTCGCCGCCGTCAGGGCGATGGCATGTTTCCTCATTTCAAATCCCTCTTTCTGGTCAGGTGACAGCCGGGCTTGGTGCCGGTCTTGATCTGCTTTTATTTGTTTTGTTAAATATTGTGATCTTAAGTAAGCTTGTGTCAACCTCCAATTTGCGAGAGGATGCCTCACCTCCTCCTCTCAATTGGTTCATTTATTGAACCCTTAGTATCAAAAATATATTGTTTCAAATGAAACTACATGTCAAGATCACAACACCGATACAGACACGCAGACAGGCGGAACCTTCTTTCGATGGGAACGATCACCAAGGCGCTGAACCTCCTGAACCACTTTTCGGCAAGCCGTCCGGAAATCGGCCTGACCGACTTCCGCAAACTGTCGGGTCAAGACAAGGCGACGGTGCATCGCCACCTGGTGGAGCTGACTGCCAATGGTTTTCTGGAGCAGAACCCCGGCACCAAGGGTTACCGCCTCGGACCGGCCATCCTGCGTCTCGCCGCCGTGCGCGAGCGTCTGTTCCCGGCGCGCACGCTCGTGGCCCCGCTGGTGGAACATCTGGCGGCAGAGCTTGGTGAGCTGGTTCATGTCTCCTTGCGCGAAGGCGACCACCTGTCACCGCTCTATCATCACGACGCCCTGATCCACGGCACCCGGGTCTATTTCGACGAGGCCGAGCTGTTGCCGCTCCACGCCACCGCCTCCGGACTTGCCATGCTGGCCTTCGGACCGGAGCAGCTTCTGACAGATCTTTTGCGATCTCCCCTGAAGGCCTGGACACGTCATTCGATCACCAGTGCAAAACAGCTGCAGGAGAATGTCGAAATCGTGCGCGAAAACGGCATTGCCTTTGTCGACCAGGGTTTTGAGGAGCACGTCTCGTCTTTTGCGGCACCTATTTTCGGGGACCGCCTGGAGGCGATCGGCACCATTGCCGTTGCCGCTCCAACGGTGCGCATGACCGAAGACCTGAAATCAGACATCCGGCGCCACCTGATCCGGACGGCCGCCGAGGTCACCGAAAAACTCGGCGGGCTTGTTCCGACCGACCTTCAGAGGATCTGGCACCATGCCGCATGATCAAAAAGCCCTGGTTCTGGATTTCGGCGGCGTTGTCACACGCACCCTGTTCGAAACCCACGCTCTGACCGAAATGGCACTGGGCCTTGCCGCCGGAACACTCACATGGCGCGGCCCCTTCGATCCGCCGTCCGATCCGCTCTGGCAGGCCATGCAGCGAGACGAGATCACGGAACGCGACTACTGGCGTATCCGGACACGTGAAGTTGCAGACCTCACCGGCCGTCCGTTCACGGAAATGGCGGATTTCGTCAAGGCCGCCCGCGGTGCGGATCCGGATGCCGTGATGCGACCGGAAGCCCTGGCCGCCATTGACGCCGCGCGGCATGCCAGCTGCAAACTCGCCATCCTCTCCAACGAACTCGATCTGTTCTACGGCTCGGAATTCCGCGAGCAACTCGCCTTCCTGAAGGATTTCGACGTTATCGTCGACGCCACCTATACCAGAATTCTGAAACCCGACCCGCGCGCCTATCAGCACTGCCTCGACAAGCTCGGCCTGCCCGCGGCCAACTGCGTCTTTGTGGATGACCAGCTGCGCAACATTCGCGGTGCGGAGGCTGCCGGCCTCAGATCCGTTCATTTCGACGTCCTCACCCCACGCCAATCATATGACGATGCGCTGCGCCTTCTTGGCCTGCCGTTGCTTACCCAAGGAGATATGACATGAAGGACTCCAACTTCCTGAAGGAAAACAACGCCCGCCATGTCTGGCACCCGATGGCGCATCCCTCCGACAGTCAGTCGAACCTGCCGACCATCCTGACCGGCGGCCGCGATGTCTTCATCACCGATGTCGATGGTCATGAGGTCATCGACGCGGTCGGCGGCCTTTGGAACGTCAATCTGGGCTATTCCTGCGCCCCGGTAAAAGAAGCGATTGCCGCACAGCTGGACGCGCTTCCCTATTATTCGATCTTTCGCGGCACCTCCAACGACAAGGTCATCGAGCTTTCTTATGAGCTGGCCGAGTTCTTTGCACCCGACGGCCTCACCCGCGCTTTCTTTACCTCGGGCGGTTCGGACAGCGTCGAAGTCGCACTCAAATTGGCCCGCCAGTATCACCGGATCCGCGGCGAAGCCGGACGCACCAAGTTCATCAGCCTGAAAAAGGGCTATCACGGCACCCATTTCGGCGGCGCCAGCGTCAATGGCAACGGCAAGTTCCGCAATGCCTATGAACCGCTGCTGCCGGGCTGTTTTCACATTCCCGCACCCTACACCTACCGCAATCCGTTCAACGAGAGCGACCCGGCCAGGCTCGCCCAGCTTTGCGCCGCGGCGCTCGAGGACGAAATCGCCTTCCAGGGCGCCAACACGATCGCCGCCTTCATCATGGAGCCTGTGCTGGGTGCCGGCGGTGTCATGCCGCCCCATCCGAGCTTCATGCCGATGGTGCGCGAGATCTGCGACAGGAACGGCATTCTGCTGATCTCCGACGAGGTCATCACCGCATTCGGCCGCACAGGGTCTGAAAGCGGCGCCCGTCACTGGGGCGTCAAACCGGACCTGATGTGCACCGCCAAGGCGATCACCAATGGCTATTTCCCCTTTGGGGCGGTGATGATTTCCGGACAGGTCGCCGAGGTCTTCGAGAGCGATGCCTCTGGCGTCGCTTCCATCGACAGCGGCTATACCTATTCCGGACATCCGGTCGGTGCGGCAGCTGCGCTCGCCGCCCTTGCTGAAATCAAGCGCCTCAAGGTGCATGAAAATGCCGCCGCCCGCGGCCCGGAGCTGCTGGGCGGCCTGAAAGGGTTGCAGGAACGATACGAACTCATTGGCGACGTGCGCGGTGAAGGCCTGATGTGCGCCATCGAACTGGTTTCGGACCGTGCCACCAAGAAGCCTGTCGGCAAGGATATCCCGCTGAAACTGCAACAGGCCGCCTATGAAGACGGCGTCATGATCCGCGTCTCCGGCAACAACGCCATCTTCTCACCACCCCTCATCCTGACCGCAGAGCATGTCTCGAAGATCCTGTCGGCTGTGGAAACGGGACTCAAGGCCCTGTCGGACTGAACGGCGACGGAGCGGACGATTGCTCTGCCTCCCCACCGGTGGCGGTCCCCGACAAGCGAAGCGCGATCGGGGACCCAATCCTGTCCGCAGCGCTCCGGAGTGGCTAACGATGCGGTGCACCCTGACACTCCTGCTGCCGGCACAAACACCATCGTCATCCTGAGGAGGGCCAAAAGGCCCGTCTCGAAGGAGCGGCAACGTGTTCGGGAGTGTGCAACCGATCCTTCGAGACGCGCGCAGGCGCGCTCCTCAGGAGGACGCTGGGTTGGAAATCGCACCCGGGAAAATCCACCTAAAGCTTCTGAAAGTCCTCCAGAATATCCAGTAGCTGTGCCAGTTTTTCCTTGCCGATGACCTCTTCGATCCTTGCGGCAATCGCCTTCGCATCATCGAGCTTCTCCTCGATGATAGCGCGGCCGGCATCGGTGATGGCCACCGTCTGTTTGCGCCGGTCTTTCTCATCCGCCTGACGCGTGACCAATCCCTTTTCCAGAAGCGTCTGCACGATCCGTGTCTGGCTCGGCAAAAGCAGGCAGGCACGCTCGGCCAGGGTGGACGCGTCCTGCGGCCCGAATTCCTCCAGCACCCGCAGGATCCGCCATTGCTGCTCGGTAATGCCACTGTCGGCCAGCATTTCGCGGATCGGCGTCATCACCTTTTCGCGGGCACGGATCAGCGCAATCGGAATGGAGCGCCGCGTGGAAGGCAGCGCCTGGCCACCCATGGGATTTTCGTTTTCAGTCATGCAAGGTCCATAGCGAGTCTGCCGATTATTTAACATAATAAGTTTGACAAGCCTGCCGGAATATATTTAACATAGCAAATATTGCACTGTTAAGGAAATCCGATGCCGCATATCACGCTGGACTATTCCGCCAATCTGGAAGAGCGGCTCGATATGCAGGCTCTGTGCAATCATTTGCGTGCCGAGGCCGCCTTGATCGACGTCTTTCCAATGCCGGGTCTGCGGGTCCGCGCCATCCGGTGCGAGCACTTTTCCATCGCCGATGGCGACCCGAAACACGGCTTCATCGACATTTCCGTACGCCTGCGCGCCGGGCGGTCGGATGCTGTCAAACAGGAAGCGGCCCAGCGCCTGTTTCAGGCTGCAAAAGCGTTTCTGACCCCCGTTTTGTCCACCAGTTCGCTCGCGCTTTCCCTGGAGATGCGTGACATCGATCCGAACCTTTCGCCCAAGACGGGCACCATTCGCGACCATTTGGGAACTGTCTGAACCATGTCCGACCTTGAGACCAATCTCGGCAAACTGACCGGCTACCTGGCTCGTTTCCAGGAAAGCGGCATCCTCAATCAGATCGGCGGAAAAGCGCTTGCCGCAGCCTCCGGAGAAACCTTTCAGACCCGTTCGCCCGTCGATGAGAGCCTGATCTGCGAGGTCGCAAAGGGCGGCGCAGCCGACATCGACGCGGCCGCTAAAGCGGCAAAAAACGCCTTCCCCGCCTGGCGCGACATGGCAGCTTCGGAGCGCAAGAAGATCCTGCACAGGATTGCTGACGGCATTGTCGAGCGGGCGGAAGAAATCGCGCTGTGTGAATGCTGGGACACCGGCCAGGCGCTCCGCTTCATGTCCAAGGCCGCCTTGCGCGGTGCAGAAAATTTCCGCTTCTTTGCCGACAAGGCACCGGGCGCCCGGGACGGCCAGGCTCTGCCATCTCCGACCCTCATGAACATAACAACACGTGTCCCCATCGGCCCGGTGGGTGTGATCACCCCGTGGAACACACCCTTCATGCTGTCCACCTGGAAGATCGCACCGGCGCTCGCCGCCGGATGTACGGTGGTCCACAAGCCGGCAGAGTTTTCTCCCCTGACCGCGCGCATACTTATGGAAATCGCGGAAGAGGCCGGCCTGCCGAAAGGTGTCTGGAACCTGGTCAACGGTTTCGGAGAGGACGCCGGCAAGGCGCTGACCGAACATCCCGACATCAAGGCAATCGCCTTTGTGGGTGAGAGCCGGACCGGTTCGATGATCATGAAACAGGGAGCGGAGACACTGAAGCGTGTCCACTTTGAACTGGGCGGCAAGAACCCGGTGATCGTGTTCGAAGATGCCGATCTCGACCGCGCACTGGATGCGGCCATCTTCATGATCTATTCGCTGAACGGCGAGCGCTGCACATCGTCTTCCCGCCTCCTGGTGCAGGACACCATTGCCGATGCGTTCGAGGCAAGGTTGGTCGAACGTGTCAACAGGATCAAGGTCGGCCACCCGCTCGACCCGAAGACCGAAATCGGCCCTCTGATCCACAAGACCCACTTCGACAAGGTCACCAGCTACTTCGGCATTGCCAAGGAAAATGGCGCGACCATCGCTGCCGGCGGCGAGCGTCACGGCGATCAGGGCTGGTTCGTCCGCCCGACCCTCTTTACCGGTGCCGACAATTCCATGCAGATCGCCCAGGAGGAGATCTTCGGTCCGGTCCTGACCAGCATCCGGTTTTCTTCCGAAGACGAAGCGCTCCAGATCGCCAATGACATACCCTATGGCCTCACCGGCTATGTCTGGACCAATGACCTGACGCGCGCCCTGCGTTTCACTCACCAGCTGGAAGCCGGCATGATCTGGGTGAATTCGGAAAATGTCCGCCACCTGCCGACCCCCTTCGGCGGGGTCAAGGCCAGCGGCATCGGCCGCGACGGTGGCGACTGGTCCTTCGACTTCTACATGGAACAAAAACACATCGGCCTGGCCACCGGCCAGCATGCCATACCGCGCCTCGGCGCCAACTGACAAACGCCGTTCTGGGAGGACAAAATGGGAGAAATCGTTCTTGCGGCCAAGGTAACGCATGTGCCGACCATGCTCATGTCGGAACAGCCCGGCCCAGTTGAAGGCAAGCGCCAGCCGGCCATTGACGGCCACGCAGAAATTGCCCGTCGCGCCAAGGCACTCGGTGCCACCACGGCCATCGTCTGCGACACCCACTGGGTGATCAATGCGGGGTTCCATATCAACGCTAACAACCGCTTCGAGGGTCTGTTCACCTCGAACGAATTTCCGCATTTCATTCAGAACCTGCCTTACGATTATGAAGGCAATCCGGCCCTGGGCGATGCCATCGCCAAAGAGGCGTCGGACCGGGGCGCCCACACGCTCGCCCATCACCTCGACAGCCTGGAACTGGAATACGGCACCCTGGTGCCGATGCGGTTCATGAGCCGGGAACACAAGATGAAGGTGGTGTCGGTTGCCGCCTGGTGCACGGTCCATGGCCATGATGAAAGCCGGCTCGTCGGCGAAGCGATCCGCGCCGCTGTCGAGGCAAGCGACGAAAAGGTGCTGCTGGTCGCCTCAGGCTCGCTCAGCCACAAGATCTGGGCAAACAGGGACTACGCCGCCAACAACGGCACTTTCACGATCTCGTCGGAATTCAATCGCCAGGTCGATCTGCATGTGCTCGACATGTGGCAACGCGGTGATCACGCCACCTTCCTGAAGATGCTTCCCGAATACGCAGAACATTGCTGCGGCGAAGGATCCATGCACGATACGGCTATGCTTTACGGTGCGCTCGGCTGGGATAGCTATACCGCCGAATGCGAGGTCGTGACAGACTATTTCCCAAGTTCCGGCACCGGCCAGACCAACGTCATCTTCCCGGTACAGTAAGCTTTTCAGGACAGCCCATGCCCATCCCCGCCCCCAATCTCTATCCACCCTTCAACGTTGTCCGTCTGAGCCATGTCGAACTCGCCGTCACGGACCTTCAGAAGAGCCGTGCCTTTTATGTCGACACGCTTGGCCTGCAGGTGACCGACGAAAGCAGCGACGTGATTTACCTGCGCGCCATGGAAGAACGCGGTCATCACTGTCTGGTCCTGCGGAAGGAAGAGGCCGCCTGTGCCCGCGATCTCGGCTTCAAGGTCTTCAGCGAAGAAGATCTCGACAAGGCGGAACATTTCTTCAAGGCAAAGGGACTTCCTGTGGACTGGGTCGAGCGCCCCTATCAGTCGCGGACCTTCCGCACACGCGATCCGCACGGCATCCCGCTGGAATTCTATTCCAGGATGGACCGCCTGCCGCCGATCCATCAGCAATACGCGCTCTACAAAGGCGTGAAGCCGCTCCGGATAGATCACTTCAACTGTTTCTCGCCCGATGTCGATGCGTCGGTTGCCTTTTACAACGAGCTCGGTTTCCGCGTGACCGAATACACCGAAGACGAGGAGAGCGGCCGGCTCTGGGCCGCCTGGACCCATCGCAAGGGCGGCGTCCATGACATCGCCTTTACCAATGGCCGCGGACCGCGCCTGCACCACACCGCCTTCTGGGTGCCGACCCCGCTCAACATCATCGACCTGCTCGACCTGATGGCAACCACCGGATGGGTTGCCAATATTGAACGCGGCCCGGGCCGTCACGGCATTTCCAATGCCTTCTTTCTGTATATCCGCGACCCGGATGGCCATCGAATCGAGATCTACTGTTCCGACTACCAGACGGTCGATCCGGACCTGGAGCCGATCAGATGGGATCTGAAAGACCCGCAGCGCCAGACCCTCTGGGGTGCACCTGCCCCCAAAAGCTGGTTCGAGGAAGGTTCGGTTTTTGAAGGAACCGACGTCAGGGCACCAAGCCTTGCGGCCCAGCCCATCGTTGCGCCATAGGTGGTCATATGAACTGGACCGATTTTGCTTCGTGGAGCCGTCGTTTTGCCGATTGGACGGCGGGCTACCACCGCTCTCTCCGTACCCGGCCCGTCCGCGCACAGGTTGCGCCGGGCCAGATCCTGAATGCGCTGCCGGAGGCACCACCTGAACTCGCCGAAGAAATGGAGCGGATTTTCGCCGATTTCGAAAAGATCGTGCTGCCAGGCATGACCCACTGGCAGCATCCGCGATTCTTTGCCTATTTCCCGGCCAACGCTTCGCCGCCGTCCATTCTCGCCGAGCAGCTGGTCACCGCGATGGCCGCCCAATGCATGCTCTGGCAGACCTCACCGGCGGCAACGGAAATGGAAACGAAGATGATGGACTGGCTGCGCCAGGCCGTCGGTCTTCCGGACAATTTCACCGGCGTGATCCAGGACAGCGCCTCCACCGCAACGCTCGCCGCCGTCCTGACCATGCGCGAAAAGGCCCTCAACTGGGATGGCAATACATCCGGCCTGTCCGGCCAGAAGACGCTGCGTGTTTATGCCTCCAACGAAGTGCACACGTCGATCGACCGTGCCATCTGGATTTCCGGCATCGGTGCAGACAATCTGGTGCGGATCCCCGTCAAGGGACAGAACCGCTCCATGGATCCGGAGGCGCTCCGGGACGCCATCGAAGCTGACCTTGCAGAAGGGTACCTGCCGGCCGGCATCATTGCCTGTACCGGCGGCACCGGCGTTGGCGCGTCAGACGACGTTACCGCCGTAGTCAAGGTGGCCAGGGAACATGGCCTTTATGTCCATCTCGATGCCGCCTGGGCGGGAGCGGCCATGATCGTGCCGGAGTACCGGGAGCTCTGGACCGGTGTCGACGGTGTTGATTCCATGGTCTTCAATCCGCACAAGTGGATGGGCGCCCAGTTCGACTGCTCGGCGCATTTTGTCCGCGATCCGGAAGACCTGGTGCGCACGCTGGCGATCCGGCCGGAATATCTGAAGACACATGGCCATGACGGTGTCATCAACTATTCCGAATGGTCGATCCCGCTAGGCCGCCGCTTCCGGGCTCTCAAACTCTGGTTCCTGATCCGCTCCTACGGACTGGAAGACCTGCGTCAGCGCATCCGCAACCATGTTGCCTGGTCCGGAAAACTTGCCGAGCGCCTGCGCGCCGAACCGGACTTCGAAATCACTTCCGAACCGGTCCTCTCGCTCTTTAGCTTTCGCCATGCACCCGCTGGCGCGGCGGATCTCGACACCCTCAATCAACGCCTTGTCGATGCCATCAACGACGATGGCCGGATCTATCTGACCCAGACTCTCCTCGAGGGCGCCAAGGTCATCCGGTTTCAGGTCGGCCAGTTCGACTGCACCGAAGAGGACGTTGCCTATGCCTTTGACGTCATCACGGATGTTGCCCGCAACCTGGAGCCCTCATGAACCGCCTTGCGACCTACAGCGTCAATGGTGAGACCTTTTACGGCGCGGTGACCGACGATGGCATGATCGCGCTGTCGCCCCAGTTCCTCCATTGGCCGACGCTCTACGACGCCCTGCGTGCAGGCGGCCTACAGGACCTCATCGACGCAGCAGCTGACAAACCTGTCACGCATGCGGACGTCATCTATGAGATGGTTCTGCCCAATGCACCGCGAATCCTGTGTGTCGGCGTCAACTTCCCTTACCGGAATGCGGAATACAAGGACGGCAGCAGCCAGCCGAAATACATGTCCCTGTTTCCGCGCTTTGCCAGCGGGTTCACCGGACATGACCGGCCGCTGATCCGGCCGCCCGAAAATCACACACTCGACTACGAAGGCGAAGTTGCCATCGTCATCGGCAAGGCCGGACGGCGCATCAGGCCCGAAGACGCCTATGACCACATTAGTGCCCTGACACTCTGCAATGAGGGCACCATCCGCGACTGGGTGCGTCACGCAAAATTCAATGTCACCCAGGGCAAGAACTGGGACAAATCCGGTGCCATGGGTCCCTGGCTGGTGCCTTTCGAAAGGGCAGAACAGCTGGACGAGGCGCGCCTCGTCACCCGCGTCAACGGCGAGGTCCGACAGGACGACTATCTGAAGCGCATGACGTTCCCGATCCGGGAAGAGATCGCCTATATCTCGACCTTCATGACCCTTCAGCCCGGCGACATCATCGTGACCGGCACACCGACGGGTGCGGGCGCCCGCTTCGACCCGCCCCGATATCTGAAACCCGGCGACGTGGTCGAGATCGAAGTGGACGGGATCGGTCTTCTGAGGAACGGTGTGGAGGACGAACAATGAGGCTCTCCGACACGGATATCTCACAGGCGGCTGCAGACCTGCTCACCGCAGAGCAGTCTCTGACGCAAATCGGCCTTCTGACGAAACGCCACCCGGATCTCGACATGGACGGCGCCTATGCCATCCAGAATGCCTTTGCCAGGGCCAAGCTGGATGCCGGGCGCAAGGTCATCGGCTGGAAGATCGGCCTGACGTCGAAGGCCATGCAGGATGCGCTCAAGATCGACATTCCCGACAGCGGCGTTCTCTTTGACGACATGCTGTTTGAAAACGCTGGCGCCATACCGAAAACCCGCTTCATCCAGCCACGCATCGAAGCGGAGATCGCCTTCGTGATGAAGGCACCTTTGGGCGGCGACACGGTCACCAGAGGCCAGGTTCTGGCGGCAACCGACTACGTCTGTCCGAGCCTTGAAATTCTGGATACACGCATCCAGCGGGTCGATCCGGAAACCGGTCAGGCCCGCAGGATTTTCGACACGATCGCCGACAACGCCGCCAATGCGGGCCTTGTACTCGGCACGGAAAAACATGATCCGGACACGCTCGACCTCCGCTGGGTCGGAGCAATTGTCTCCCGCAACGGCGAGGTCGAGGAGACCGGCCTCGGCGCCGGCGTTCTCAACGATCCGGTGGAAAGTGTGGTCTGGCTGGCCCGGCGCATGGCAGGATACGGCCAGACGATTGAAGCCGGCCAGGTCATTCTGTCCGGCTCTTTCATCCGGCCGGTAGAATGCCCGTCCGGTACTGAAATCCACGCCGATTTCGGCCTCTTCGGCTCGGTCTCCTGCTCTTTTGCCTGAGGAAAGATAATGCCTGCACCGGTGAACACATTCAAAGCCGCCTTGAAGAACAACGATGTCCAGATGGGATGCTGGGTCGGTCTCGCCGATCCTTATGTCGCGGAAATCACGGCGAGCGCAGGTTTCGACTGGCTGCTGATCGACTGTGAACACGCGCCCAACGACCTGCGTTCCATGATGGCCCAGCTCAGGGTCGTGGAGGCCTCGGACAGCAAGCCCGTCGTTCGGCTGCCGATCGGCGACACCACCTTGATCAAGCAGTTTCTGGATGCCGGCGCCCAGACCTTGCTGATCCCGATAGTGGAAAGCAAGGCTCAGGCCGAAGAACTTGTGCGCGCGGTCCGCTATCCGCCGCAGGGCATGCGCGGTGTTGGGTCAGCCCTTGCCCGTGCTTCGGGATTTTCGGCCATTCCGGACTACCTGAAGACGGCCGACGCCGAAATCTGCCTGCTTCTCCAGGTCGAAAACCGCGCAGGCCTGGCCGAACTGGACGGCATTCTCTCCGTTGAGGGCGTCGATGGTGTCTTCATTGGTCCGGCGGATCTCGCTGCCGACATGGGCCATATCGGTGAGCCCATGCACCCGGACGTCGTCGCCACGATCACGGACGCGCTCACGCGGATCAGCTCGGCCGGCAAGGCGCCGGGCATCCTGACCACCAATGCCGATTTTGCCGCCACCTGCCTGAAACTCGGCTCCCTGTTTGTTGCAACAAGCATCGACGTCACGCTCTATGCTGCGGCAATCCGCAAGGCTGCCGAAGCATCGCGGGAGCTGCGAATAACCCTATCGGCAGAATAGACAGGTTAACCCAACACCCGTTTTGTGCTCTGCAAAAAAGCAGAGCTTTGCAGGGCTGTTATGCGAAATTAGGGGTGAGATTCGCCGAATCCCGCATTGAATTCTTAACTTGTCTCGCTTAAGTGTCGCGAAAGATCAAACAGCCATCATCCTGCACAATCGGCAGGCAGAAGAGGAGATCGGCATGACACGTGATGATCTCATTCGCGAGTACAAGGAGCACAGCGGGACCTGGCCGGCGCTGGTCGGTATCTATGCGCTTATTGTCGGTGCGATGGTTGTTTCCGGCTATCTGATGGTCGGCTGAACCGTCCTGCCACACGCGTGGTTCCGAGTTTTGAACACCCCCGGATCAGCTGATCCGGGGGTGTTTGTTTTTCCGGCCTGCTTCAAACGTCAGCCGCCTCACCAATGGCATCCGTGCCCCGTTCATCGAGCAACGTTGTCAGCCAGTTCGGATCCATCTCGGGAACCGATGACAACAGCAGGTCGGTGTATGGGTGATGCGGCGGCGTGAACATCTTGTCCTTCGGCCCCTGTTCAACCACCTTGCCCTTCTGCATCACCACCACTTCATCGGCGATGGAACGAACCGTCGCCAGATCATGGGTGATGAACATGTAGGCCAGATTGAACTCCTCCTGCAGCCTGTCGAGCAGTTTCAGGATGCCTTCCGCCACCAGCTGATCGAGGGCGCTGGTCACCTCGTCGCAGATGATGAAGGCTGGGTCTGCCGCCAGCGCGCGGGCGATGCCGACACGCTGTTTCTGGCCACCTGACAGTTCGGGCGGATAACGATTGTAGAACTTGGCCGGATCAAGCTCGATCAGGTCCAGAAGCTCGTCCACCCGGTTCTTCAGCTCCGCGCCGTGCAATCCGCTATAGAACTGCGCCGGCCGGCCGATAATGTCGCTGATCCGGATCTTCGGATTGAGCGCGGTGTCGGCCATCTGGTAGATCATCTGCGCCTGGCGCAGCTGATCCTTGCTCCGGTCCTGATAGCGCGGCGGCAATTCCTCACCGTTGAAGAGGATCTTGCCCTTTGTGGGCGGAAGCAGACCCGTGATGCAGCGGGCCGTGGTCGACTTGCCCGAGCCGGAATCGCCCACGACGGCGACCGTCATGCCCGGATAGATGTCGAAGGAGACATCGTCCAGCACCTTGACCTTGCCATAGGCCGCATCAATGCCCTGGACCGAGACGATCGGCACCGCATTTGCTTCCGCCGGACGCGATTTCTGCGGGCGCTTGAAGCTGCGCACCGCCCACAGGCTCTTGGTGTAATCCTGCTGGGGCGTATCGAGCATCTGCGCGGTTGGTGCTTCCTCGACTTCTTCCCCCTTCAGCAGCACCTTGATCGTATCCGCCATCTGCGCCACCACCGCCAGGTCGTGGGTGATGTAGATCGCCGCCGTGTTGAACTGGTCGACAATATCGCGGATCGCGGCCAGAACCTCGATCTGGGTGGTCACGTCCAGCGCGGTTGTCGGCTCGTCGAAGATGATCAGGTCCGGGCGGCAGGCCATGGCCATGGCCGTCATGGCACGCTGCAGCTGGCCACCGGACACCTGGTGCGGATAGCGGAACCCGATCTCCCCCGGATTGGGCAGGCGAAGCCGCTCATAGAGCTCCATGGCATCTTCCTGCGCCTCGACACGTTTCTGGATCCGGTACTGGATCGGTGCCTCGGTATGCTGGTCAATGATCTTGTGCGCCGGATTGAACGACGCCGCCGCCGATTGTGCCACATAGGCAATCCGCGACCCGCGCAGGGCCCGCAGGGCGGATTCCGGCGTTGTCGTCAGCTCCATGCCG
Organism: Roseibium sp.; assembly: GCF_965233565.1. GTDB lineage: Bacteria > Pseudomonadota > Alphaproteobacteria > Rhizobiales > Stappiaceae > Roseibium. The sequence continues at coordinate 2,004,020 of NZ_OZ247494.1, forward strand.
TCAAACTCGATCGAACCACCGGAAATCCGGCAGCCGTCGCGCGCAAAGCCCATCGACGCAAGACCAATGGTCGATTTGCCGGCACCGGACTCGCCGATCAGGCCGAGCACTTCACCTTTATGCAGGGTGAGATCGACCCCGTGGACGATCTCGACCCATTTTTCGTCCGAGTAGCCTTCGATGCGCAGATCCTTGATCTGCAGGAGCACGTCTTTCTTCGGAACCATGCTCAAACCTCCTTCAGGCCGGAGGACCGGAACAGCATCCAGTCGACGACAAAGTTGACCGCGACCGTCAGAAGCGCAATCGCGGCGGCCGGGATCAGCGGCGTCAGTTCTCCGAACGAGATCAGGGTCGCGTTTTCACGCACCATGGAGCCCCAGTCCGCGGTGGGCGGTTGAATGCCCAGGCCCAGGAACGAAAGACCTGCGATCAAGAGGAACACGAAGCAGAATTCCAGACCGAACTCGGCAATCAGTGGCGCTGTCGAGTTCGGCAGGATTTCCTTGCGGATCAGGTACCAGGTGCCCTCCCCGCGCAGCTTTGCCGCTTCGATATAGTCCATCACCACAACGTTGCCCGCGACGGCTCGGGTCAGACGGAAAACACGCGGCGCATAGATCACCGCGACCACGATCACGATCACGACGAGGTTCGTGCCGAAGATGCTGAGCATCAGCAGCGAGAAGATCAGCGACGGCACGGACATGATCACATCCGCGAACCGACCCATGAACTGGTCGAACCAGCCGCCCTTGGTGGCGGCCAGCAATCCGGCCATGGCCCCCATGACGAAGGCCAGGGTCGTCGCCATGAGCGCCAGGCCAACGGAGTTGCGTGCTCCGTAGATGATCCGGCTGAACATGTCTCGGCCAAGCTGATCGGCTCCGAGCAGCATGTTTTCATCTGGTGGCGCAAAGGCCGAGGAAATCACTTCCGCCTCGCCGAAAGGAGCGATGACCGGCGCGAATATCCCGGCAATGGCATAGGTGAAGATCACGAACATGCCGAAGGCCGCCGTGAGCGGAGCGGTCCGGAGTTCCTTGGCAACGCCTACCGGCGTGATCAGGATCAGGAATTCGCGGAACGCATAGGACGTTCCGGCGGCAAGCGCCAGAAGGCCCGCCGCCGTGGTGATGAACCGCAGCGCCGGCACGCCGCCGATGATCCCCATCACGAAGGAGATCAGGGTGAGAGAAAAGATCAGCAGGAAGATTTCCCGCCGCTTGTAATAGGCTGCAAGACAGGAGGCCCCGATCAGCAGCGCATAATATCCGATGACGAATGTGCTCATGTCGCTGCCCTCACTTCGGATGCCGCAAGCGCGGATTGGTCAGGATCGCCCCGACATCGGCTGCCAGGTTCAGCAGGATGAAGGTTGCAGCGAAGATGAGGCAGCAGGCCTGCACGATCGGGAAATCGCGTTTGGCCACCGCGTCCACCAGAAGCTGGCCGATGCCTGGATAGACAAAGACCACTTCCACCAGGACCACACCGGTGATGAGGTAGGCAAGATTGAGCGCAACCACGTTGATGATCGGTGCCCAGGCATTGGGAAGGGCGTGTTTGACGATCACCTTCCAGGGCGGCACGCCCTTCAGCCGGGCCATTTCGATATAGGGCGACGCCAAAAGGTTGATGATCGCCGCCCGCGTCATGCGCATCATGTGCGCCGTCACCACCAGGACCAGCGTCAGTGCCGGCAGGAAGGTGCGATGCAGCAGCTCGCCGAAGGTCATGTCGGCGCTGAGGCTGGCAATGGCCGGGAAGTAGTTGGTCTTCACGGCCAGATAGAGGATCAGGATGTAACCGAGGAAGAATTCCGGCGAGGAGATGGAGGTCAGGGTCACGACGTTGGCGACGCGGTCGAACAGCGTGTTGCGCAGGAGCGCGACGATGATGCCGAGAATGATGGAGATCGGAACGGCGATCACCGCGGCATAGGTCGCCAGGAACAGCGTCTGTATGAACCGGTCGCTGATGGCTGCGCTGACCCGTTCGCCGGAAACCAGCGACACACCGAAATCGCCCGTCAGGGCGCCGCCGAGCCATTGGAAGTAGCGCAAAATGGCCGGTTGATCGAGGCCGAGTTTTTCACGAAGCGCCGCAACGGTCTCGGGCGTTGCCCCCTGGCCGAGAACGGCCTGCGCGATGTCGCCCGGCAGAAGCTCGACCGCAAAGAAAATCAGGATTGAAACCACGAAAAGCGTGATCACACCCAAGCCAAGTCTCTTCAAGACCAGCCGTAGGATGTCCCCCATTTGTCCCTCCAGAATAGAAAGCCCGGCACCCCTCTGATTGGCCGGACATCTATCGGGAACACCCTGTCAGCGATTTGAAGTTTGCTTTGGCAGAGGCCCCGACATGAAAACGGTTTTCCTCCTTCAGGAGGTAAAACCAGATCAGGGGCGGCGGTTTCCCGCCACCCCTGTCATCAGGATCAGGACTCGAACCACCAGCGGCTGGCGGCACGGGCGCCGTCATTTTCCCAGCTGGCCGCCAGTTGCTCCGGTGTACCCACCTTTGTGCTGTTGGCGTAGACGAAGTTGTTGAAGAACGGGATCAGCGTACCGCCGTCATCGCGGGCGAGCACAGCCATCTCCCGGTACATCTCCGCGCGCCTGGTGTCGTCCAGCTCGGCTTTGGCCTGCAGGAGCAACTCGTTGAAACGCGGGTTCTTCCAGCGCGACTCGTTCCACGCCGCGTCGTCCTTGTAGGCCAGCGTATACATCACATCCGGGGTCGGACGTGCGCCCCAGGACACCAGGCAGAAGGGCTTCTTCAGCCAGACATCCGAGTAGTAGCCGTCATTGGGCTCACGCACGACATTGATGTTGATGCCCGCCGCCTTGGCCTGCTGCGCGTAGAGCACCGCCATATCGACCGCACCGGCGTAGACGCTGTCGGCAACGCTGAGATTGATCGACAGACCTTCCGCACCTGCCTTTTTCAGAAGCGACTTGGCCTTGTCCGGATCATAGCTGTTCTGCTCGAGCCCTTCCGGGAAATAGGGCTGTGCCGGCGAATGGTGGAAGTCGTTGCCCTTGGTGGCCGCGTTATAGGCAATCTTGAGAATGACCTCATCCCGGTCCATCGCGTGTTTCAGCGCGTTGCGGACGTCGACATTGTCGAACGGCGCCGTGTCGCAATGCATCGGCATGGTGATCGCACCAGCCGACGGAATGTTGTGGATCTTGATGTTCGGATTGCGCTGCAACAGCGCCATCGTCTTGAGTTCGATCAGCGAAACCGCATCCACGTCACCGGTCACAAGCGCGGCCTGACGCGCATTCGGGTCATTCAGGGTGATGATCTCGACCTTGTCGAAATAGGCCCCTTCGCGGTGCCAGCCGTCATGCCGGCTGAGACTGAACTGAACGCCGAAATCGCCACTGTCGATCTTGTAGGGGCCTGAACCATCGCCGGATTCCCAGTCGATCGAACCGTCTTCCTGGGCCGGGCAGATCGCCAGATGGTAGTCGGTCATCAGCCACGGGAAGTCGGCGTTGCCACCGGACAATTTCACGACAACCGTATAGTCGCCGTCCTTGGTGATGTCGGTGACATCCGCCAGAAGGGCTTTTGCCGCTGAGGTGCTCTTGTCGCCGCGGTGATGGTTCAGCGACGCGATGACATCGTCTGCGGTCAGTTTCTTGCCGCTGTGGAACGACGCGTTCTCGGTCAGCTTGAAGGTCCATTCAGACGCGTCCGCGCTGGCTTCCCAGCTGTCCGCAAGGTCCGGACCGAGCGAGCCGTCACCCATAATCATCGTCAGGTAGGACCGGTGAGTGTGGGCCAGGAAGATCATCACGCGGGTCAGATAGGTGCCCGGGTCATGGCTGTCGGAGGTGTTGCCGTCGTGAACGCCCCAGCGGAACGTGCCACCGGATTTCGGCTGCGCCTTGGCCTTGGTGGACCAAAGGCCCGTCGCCGTTGTCGCTGTCAGACCGGCCACGATGGAATAGCGGATGAAGTCTCGTTTGGTGATGCCGCCGGTGCGTGCCGCCTCTTCAAGGCGCTTGATCATGTCTTTGTCGTCGGATTTTGTCATCTGTCTCCCCATCTGGATTATTAAAAGTTGTCGACAGTAGAATTCCCAAACGTAGCATCGGACTTTTTTCGGTATCCGCGATGCTCATTTGCGACATGTAACTAGCAAAACACGAACTCCCCCGCCTCGGCCACCCCTGACGCAAAATTCGTCATTTAAAATAATTAATGTTGACCCAGCGCCCCTTGATTGTGCAGAGCAGCATTATTTTGAAGCATTTTTGAATTTTGACTGATCGGCCAAAAAGCACAGCGCCTATATTTTCATCTGCTTTCAGATTGCTGCAGAAATTCTGTATTCCGGCGAACGAATATTCTCCGCCCATGTCGGAAAATGCTGCTCAAGTTCGGTTTCCGGCACGCTGTTTCTCCCGATGCGCCGCATTCTGGAGGAAAGAAACCTGCATTCCGGAGACCCCCATGAGTGTCGCAACGCGCAACCGCAGCGGCGGTCGTGCCGGCCGCCGCGCCATCCGCACCGCCCCTGATCACGACATGCTGCCGGGCCTGACCCGCAAGCTGCCCTTGTGCGAGCCTCTGGACCAGGACCAGATCGAACGCCTGGACGATGCCTCCATGAAAATCCTGGAAGAGGTGGGCATCGTCTTTCGCGATCCGATTGCGCTGGACGACTGGACAAGGGCCGGAGCCAGGGTCGATGGCGAACGGGTCTATCTTGACCGCGGTCTGGTGCGCGAGCTGATCAGCACCATTCCGTCCAGCTTCACCTACCACGCCCGGAACCCCGACAAGAACGTGCCCCTTGGCGGCAATCGGTCGATCTTCGTGCCCATGACCGGCGCCCCGTTCATCCGCGATCTGAACGACGAACGCCGCAACCCGACGCTCGCCGATCTGGCGATGTTTCACAAGCTCAGCCACATGCTGCCGGCGATGCATTCCAGCGCGCATCACATCGTCGAACCCTATGACCACCCCATCAGCCACCGTCACCTGCGCATCACCTATTCGTCGATGAAGCATTCGGACAAGACCTTCATGGGCATGACGACAAGCCCGAAGAATGCCGAAGACGTCATGGAGATGTGCGCAATTCTCTTCGGAGAAGACTATCTGGAAGATCATCCGGTCACGACCGGCAACTGCAACGGCAACTCTCCCCTAGTCTGGGACGAGACCATGCTGGGTGCCATGCGCGCCTTTTCCAGGCGCAACCAGCCGGTTCTGTGCTCGCCATTCGTGCTTGGCGGCGCCAACACACCGGCGTCTGTTGTTCCGGCCGTTGCCCAGCTCAATGCCGAGGCCCTGAGTGCGCTCGCCTACACCCAGGTGATCCGCAAGGGCACTCCGGCAATCTACGGCCACTACCTGTCGACCGTCTCGATGAAATCCGGTGCACCGATGGCCGGCACACCCGAGATCAGCCTGATGAATTTCCTGATCGGCCAGATGGCCCGCTATTACGGCGTGCCCTGGCGCACCTCCGGCTCTCTCGGCGGCGCCAAGACTTTCGACGCCCAGGCCGGCTATGAAAGCGCTGCGACCCTGAGTGCGGTCATGCATGCGGGCGCCAACTACATCTGGCATGCAGCCGGCTGGAACGAAGCGGGCATGCATTGCTCGGTCGCAAAATTCATCGTCGACGCCGAGCAATGCGCCATGGCTTACCGCATGGCCGAGGGACCCCGCTGGGACGATTTCGACGAAGCCCTGGCAGCAGTTCGCGACGTCGGTCCGGGCAGTCACTATCTTGGCCATCCGCACACCCAGGAGAATTTCCAGCGTGCCTTTTTCATGCCGGACATGTTCGACAACAACTCGATCGAGCAATGGAAGGCGGAAGGCGAAGTGGAAATCACCGAGCGTGCGCTCAAACAGGCCCGCAAGCTCCTGTCGGAATACCAGGAGCCGAAGCTGGACGAAGCAAGGAACGAGGCGCTGCTGGACTATATCGCCCGCCGCGAGCGCGAAATCCCGGCCGAAGATGCCTTGAACCAGGAATACTGACACCACTTGCCATTGCATCTTCCCAGTCAGGACCTTGCATGAAAGTCGCTTCCGTCGAGATTTTCCGGCACGATCTGCCGGTGAAAAACGGCCCCTACAAGATGGCCAATGCCGAGGTCTGGTCGCTGCAAACCACCCTCGTCAAGCTGACCTCGGACACGGGCCTGACCGGCTGGGGGGAAACCTGCCCGGTCGGGCCGACCTATGCGGAGGCTCATGCGGCCGGCGCGCAGGCGGCGTTGCAGCAAATCGCGCCCGCACTGATCGGCAAGCCTATGCAACCGTTGACAATCAACCGGCTCATGCAGGGCCAGCTCAATGGCCACACCTATGCCAAGGCCGCCATCGACATTGCCGTTCACGACCTGCTTGGCAAACATCTTGGCCTTGGTGTCGCAGAGCTTCTCGGCGGCGGCGCCACCGACAGCGTGCCGTCCTACTTTGCCACCGGTGTCGGCGCACCGGACGAGATCGCCCGCATTGCCGCTGAAAAGCAGCAGGAAGGCTATCCGCGCCTGCAGGTCAAGCTGGGCGGACGGCCGGTGGAACTCGACATTGAAACCATCCACAAGGTCTGGGAGAAGATCAGGGGATCGGGCATGCGCCTTGCCGTTGACGGCAATCGTGGCTGGACAACTCGCGATGCGCTTCGCATCTGCCGCGAGTGTCCTGACGTCCCCTTTGTCCTGGAACAGCCCTGTAACCGGCTCGAGGATCTGGAAAAGATCCGCCCGCAGATCCAGCACGCCCTCTACATGGACGAGAACGGCACCGACCTTGCGACCATAATCCGGGCAGTAGGAACGGGGCTGGTCGACGGTTTCGGCATGAAGGTGACCCGGATCGGCGGGCTGCAACAGATGGCCGCCTTCCGGGATATCTGCGAAGCCGTCAACCTGCCGCATACCTGCGACGACGCCTGGGGCGGTGATGTCATCGCTGCGGCCTGCACGCATATTGCGGCCACCGTCAAACCCTCATTGCTGGAAGGTGTCTGGCTGGCCGAACCGATGATCGAGGGCAGTTATTCGCTCGGTGAAGGCGTCCGGATCAGGGACGGCCATATCCGCCTGCCGCAAGGCCCCGGACTTGGCGTTGAACCGGATGCAAGCCTGTTCGGTTCTCCCGTCGCCGCTTTTTGATCAGGAGACTTTGAAATGCGTTTCTCAGGCAAGAAGGCTCTTGTCACCGGCGCGGCCGGCGGCATGGGCCGGGTGATCACGCAGATGCTGCGCGCGGAAGGCGCGGTTACCGCCGTTGCCGACATGAATTGCGACGACCTGGAGACAGATGTCGATCTGCCCGGCGACCTCCTGGACAGATCCTACAGCGACGGACTTGCACAGGCGGCCGCTGATGCGCTCGGCGGCCTCGACATCATCATCAACAATGCCGGCGTGATCACGCGCGGCCCTGTCACGGATACAAGCGACCGCGACTGGGATCTTTCGGTGGGCGTCAATGTCGAGGCGCCTTTCCGGATCTGCCGGGCTGGCATTCAGATCCTGGCGGCAGGCGGCGGTGGCGCCATCGTCAACCTCGCCTCCTGCTGGGGCGTGCATCCAGGGCCCAATCACGCGCTCTATTGCATGACCAAGGCAGCGATTGCCTCGCTCACCCAGTGCATGGGCCGGGACCATGCTCACCAGGGGGTCCGCATCAACGCGGTCTGCCCGAACGAGGTCGATACGCCGATGCTGCGCACCGGTTTCGAAAAGCGGGGATTCGATCCGGAAACCGCGATAGACGCGCTCGGCAAGACAGTCCCGCTCGGCCGGGTTGCGAAGCCGGACGATATAGCCGATGTGGTCCTGTTTCTCGCCTCCGATGCGGCCCGCTACATGTGCGGCGCGCTGGTCGAGGTCAATGGCGGAAAGTCGGTCGCATGAAACGGTTCGAGGGCAAGGTCGCGCTGGTCACCGGCGGTCGCAGTGGCATCGGCCGAGCCATCGCAGTCCGCCTGCGCGAAGAAGGGGCCCGGGTGTTCACCGCACAACGCGGCGCGGATCCTGACTTTGATCATGTTGTGGCGGATTTCACCGATCCGAAAGCTCCGGCAAAAGTTGTCGGCGAAATCATGTCCAGAGCGAAGCAGCTGGATGTGCTGGTCAACAATGCCGGCGTAATGCAGGAAGCTTCGATCGAGGCCATGAGCCTTGCCGACTGGCAGCGCTCGCTTGCAGTCAATCTCACAGCGCCCTTCCTGACCATCAAATGCGCCCTGCCGCATCTGCGCGCCTCCAGGGGCGCCATCGTGAATATCGGCTCCATCGAAGGCATTGGCTGCAATCCGAACCATGCTGCCTACTCTGCCTCGAAGGCCGGGCTGCACGGCCTGACCCGGGCCATTGCCGTCGATCACGGCCCTGACGGCATCCGCTGCAACGCGGTGGCGCCCGGTTGGATCGATACGGATCTCAACCTCGACTTCATCGAGACCATGCCGGACCCGGACGCCTTCCGGCGCGGTGTCGGTGCGATCCACCCGGTCAAGCGCACGGGCAAACCGGAAGAGGTCGCAGCGCTTGTGGCTTTCCTGGCAGCAGAAGAAAGCGGGTTCATCACGGGTCAGGTCTATACCGTTGACGGCGGCCGCATGACCCGGCTCAGCCTGCCATGACCCTGGGCCCGAAACGCCTTGCGGATGGCCGCTTTCATTGTCTCGGCCAACGGTTCTTCCACCGCTTCGGCCGTGCCAATGACAAGACGCGATATGGGCATTGCCGGGAACCCCTGCTCCGCGCCCAGCACGGTCAGGTGCGGCTCGACAGAAGATCTGCCCAGGAGACCGATGGCGATGCCTGCTTCCACGGCCGAGGTCACACCGGACACGCTCTGGCTGGAAAACACGATCCGGTAGGGCTTGCCCCGGCGCTCCAGTGCCTCGATGGCCGCATCCCGCCACCAGCAGGCCCGATCAAACAGCGCTACGGGAACTGGTTCTTTTGGGTCCAGTTTCAAATGGCCTGAGGCGACCCAGCAGGTCGGGTCCTCGTGGACCACTTCCTCGCCTGTTTCCGGACTTTCAACCTCGTAGACAGCCAGATCGAGCTGGCCCTTTCGCAGCATTCCGGGAAACTCCGTGCTCAACGAACAGGTGACGTCCAGATCCACCTGCGGATGAGACTGGGCGAAGGCCCCAAGGATCTCGGCCAGTTTGGCCCGGCCATGATCATCCGGAATGGCCAGGCGTAATTTTCCCCGCAGACCATCGGAGGTGATCTCCCGCAAGGCGGCGTCCAGCCGTCCGGTCACTTCCCTGGCAACCGGCAAGAGTTTCTGCCCGGTCTCCGTCAGGCTGACGCCTCGCCCGGTCCGGTCGAACACCTCACGCCCGAGCACCTCTTCCAGCCGCATGATCTGCAGGCTGGTCGCCGATTGCGAGCGGCCGATCAACCCGGCGCCTTCGGTGATGCTGCCGCTTCCGGCAACGGCAAGGAAAGTCCGGAGCAGGTCGCTATCAAGTGACGTCATCCGTTTTCTCAATATCCGATATTCAAGATATTCGTTTTCCGAATGATTTCACCACAGCTATCATTCGAGCGTCAACCACAGGAGGTTCCCTTGCAAGACCGGACGGTTTCATCAAAGCCCTTCAGGATCCGCCCCATCTTGTTTGGGAGCGTGTTGCTTTGCGCTGTCGTTTCGGCCTGGCTCTGGCCCAGCCTGCTCCGGGAGGGCCTGCTGTTCACCGGCGAGGGACTTGTCGATGTCGCACCGCTTGTCCTTCCAGGCATCGCCCTGACAGCCTGGATCATGGCCAGCGGTGCGGACAGACTGATCGGCAAAGCCTTTGAAGGCCGCCTGCTTCCGGCCGTTCTGGCCGCCGCGGCCATCGGGGCCATTACCCCTGTCTGCGGCGTCACCGTGTTACCGCTGATGGTCGGGTTGCTTGCTGCCGGGGTTCCCCTCGCCCCGGTGATGGCGTTCTGGCTGTCCTCTCCCGTCACCGACCCGGCAATGCTGGCGACGACGGCGGCTACGCTCGGTCTGGCCTTTGCCATCGGCAAGACCGTCTCCGCCTTTGGCCTGGGACTTCTCGGCGGCATGGTGACGGCTGCGTTGACCGGTAGCGAGGGCGGTCAGTCGGCTTTGCGCAAAGGCGGATTGACCAACTCCCTGACGACGTCCTGCAGCTGCGGATCGGCCATTTTCGAGCCGCGGATCTGGCAAACCAGGGAACGCCGCCGCACCTTTGCCAAACAGGCCTTGGCCACAACACGGCTGATCCTGATCTGCCTGATCCCCGCATTCTTTGCAGAATATGCACTCAACGCCGCACTGACCCCCGGCGCGCTGGCCGCCTATGTCGGCGAAGACACATGGTGGGCAATCCCGGCTGCCGTCTTTGTCGGCGCCCCCGCCTATATCGACGGGTACGCCGCCCTCCCCTTAACGCGCGGTCTCATCGATAATGGCATGTCTCCGGGTGCCGCAATGGCCTTTCTCGTCTCCGGCGGCGTCGTCAGCATCTGGGGCGCTCTTGCGATCTTCCCCGTGCTGCGGCTGCGCCCGTTCCTGCTCTATCTGGGACTGGCTGTCACCGGCTCTCTGCTGGCCGGTTACGGCTTTGGCTGGGTGGTCTGAGGCTTCTGACACCCGCCCGGGAGTTTCCAGCCCGTCCTCCGAGCCGCCGGGCAGGCGAAAATGCGGGAATTCACTCTTCGGCAGCCCGCCATTCCTTCCAGCGCAGAACCGCATTGGCGCCGATCTCGCGAAAAGGCTGCGGCGGCAGTTTTTTTGGCCTCGTCTCCGCACCGAAATGCCGAGTGATATCGCTTGTCACACCCAGGGCGAGCTCGGCTGCCCCAATCCCGGTCAATGTTCCGCGCGCCGTGCCGAGGCCGTTCTGGACGCAGCCGGAATAGACCCCGTCCTCCAGTTCGCGCAGAACAGCAACACCGTTGAGAGACAGGCAGAGATGGCCGGCCCACTTGTATTCCATTTCAAGACCGGTCAGCTGCGGAAACCGTCGATCAAATTTTCGCTGCATCACGGCGGCGGCCCGGGCCACATGCCTGCCGGAAAGGCGCATGTCAGGCTTCAGAACCGCACAGGTACGCGTGACGATGCGGTTGCCGCCCTGGCCGGTGTCGATCCGGCGCAGGGTCGTGCCCATCGGATCGGACGGCGTGATCCCCCAACGCGGCGCACCGCCCAGTTTCCCGAGTGCCTCCGCATCCAGTTCAGGTGTCATCACCGCAAACAGGAACAGCTGCATCAGCCGGTCCCGCTCAAAACCAAAACTTTCAAGGTGGCCGTTGACGGTCAGAATGACCTTTCCGGTGCTCACACGCCCCTTGGGCGTGGTGACCTGCCAGTCGGCACCTCGCCTTGAGAACGCCATTGCCGGGCTCATTTCGAAAATGCGGACGCCCTGACGGCGCAAGCCGGTGGCAAGTCCGCGAATGTAGCCGGCCGGCTGCAGCATCACCGTTCCGGGCGTGTAGAGCCCCGCCGCATAATGCGCACTTCCGGTCAGTTCGCGCATCTGCGTCCGGTCCAGCAGTTCAAAATCCTCGCCGAGGCTGGCCAGATGTTCGGCATAGCTGCGGTTATGCGCCTCCGCCTTGGCACTGGCCGCGCCGTTGATCTTGCCCGCCGGATCGAAATAGTTCGCATCGATCTGGTAATCGGCAACGGCCTCCCCCGCGAAGGCGATGGCCTGGCGATTAAGCCCGATGAGCGACCTGTCGTCCCCTGCGCCCGCATAATCCTCCGATGTCAGTTCATGCGGCAGGTCGATCATGAAGCCGGAATTGCGCCCGGCTGAACTGTCGGCAATCGCCATGGCATCCAGCACCACGACGCTCAGCGTGCTATCAATCTGTTTGAGACGCCGTGCGGCACTTAGGCCGGCAAACCCCGCGCCGATGATGGTGACATCGGCACGAATGTCGCCGCATAGCACATCAACCGCCGGAGCCTCCGGCAGGATCCTGTTCCAGGCCGCCGGTCCTTGCAGGCAAGGCAGAGAGCTGGCGGCCCGCTTCGTCATCCGACAGCCTCGTCCTCGTCGTCCGACAGATCCAGCCAGATGGTCTTCAGCTGGGTATACTGGTCATGGGCGGCCAGGCTGTTGTCGCGCCCGCCGAAACCGGACTGTTTGAAGCCGCCAAACGGCGTGGTGATGTCACCTTCGCCAAAGCAATTGACCGTGACCGTGCCCGCCCGGATGGCGCGCGCACCGCGCAGGGCTTTCTTGGCATTGGACGTGAAGATCGACGCCGCCAGGCCATAGTCCGTGGCATTGGCCATGTCGATCGCTTCGTCGAACCCGCGCACGGTCAGAACACTCAGGACCGGACCGAAGATCTCTTCCCTGGCAAGCGTCGAAGACGCATCGACCTCCAGCACGGTCGGTTCCACATATGCGCCGTCATGGCTCTTGCCCCCCATCAGCACCGCTGCACCGGTGTCGAGATAGGAACAGACCTTGTTGAAATGGGCGCTTGAAACAAGCGCGCCGACCCGATGTTCCGGATCAAGCGGGTCACCCAGGGTCCACTCCCGGGCATGGGCCAGGATCCGCTCCATCAGCGCGTCCTTGATTTCCTCTTCCACGATCAGACGGGAGCTTGCCGAACAGTTTTCGCCCATGTTCCAGAACGCTCCATTGACCACATGGGCGGCCACTCGGTCGAGATTGTCGGCGTCCTTCAGAACGACGCTCGGATTCTTGCCGCCCATTTCCAGGACGACTTCCTTCAGGTTGCTGTCGGCGGCGTAGCGCAGGAATAGGCGACCGGTTTCAGTCGAGCCCGTGAAGGACACCATGTCGACATCCATGTGCCGGCCAAGTGGCTCACCAACCTCCGGACCGGTTCCCGGCACCACATTGAAGACACCGCGCGGAATGCCGGCCTCCACGGCAAGTTCGGCAACACGCAAGGCCGTCAGCGAGGTTTCTTCCGCCGGCTTGACGATCACCGAACAGCCGGCGGCAAGCGCCGGACCGATCTTCCAGGCCAGCATCAGAAGCGGGAAGTTCCAGGGCAGCACCAGCCCGACCACGCCGATCGGCTCCCGCACCAGCATCGCGATATGATCGTCGGAGGCCGGCGACACCTGATCATAGATCTTGTCGATCGCCTCGGCATGCCATTTCAGGCAGTGAATAGTCTCCGGAACATCGACGGTTTCGCAATCGAAGATGGTCTTGCCGCTGTCGAGGCTTTCCATCACCGCCAGTTCCCGCCGGTTGCGGGTCAGCAGCTTGGCAAATCGGATCAGGACGTCCTTGCGCTCTGCGGGATGCAGCTTCGACCAGCGTCCGTCGTCAAACGCCTCACGCGCCTTCAGGACAGCGAAGTCGACGTCCTCAGCGCCGCAGGCCGCGATTTCGGCCAGGGCCTCGCCGGTTGCCGGATTGACGGTGGCGAAAGTCTTGCCGGACGCCGCCGGCCGGTAACCACCGTCGATAAAGGCACTGGTCGGCAGGCTAAGCTTGGCGGCCAGGGCCTTGTATTCGTCACGTGTCAGAAGATCGGTCATGGTCACGCCCCCGCCGTGATGTCTTCGATAGTGGATTTCAGAACGCGGACGACCTGGTCCAGCTGGCGTTTGTCGTCCTTGTTGAGCGCCTTCAACGGTGGCCGCGGCGGACCGGCATAAAGCCCGCTCATCTCGACGCCATGCTTGACGCACTGGATGAACTTGCCGCCCTGCTCAAGGACCCGCATCAACGGCATCATCGCGGACATGATCCGGCGGCCCTTGTCAAAATCCCCGTCAACCGCACAGGCCTGGTAGAGCGCGACATGTTCCTTTGGCAGAAAATTGGAACCGGCACAGACCCAGCTGCGCGCACCCCAGGCAAAAAACTCAAGCGCCTGGTCGTCCATGCCGCAGGACATCTGGATATGCGGATAGTCGCGGGCCAGCAGATGCACCCGGTTGATGTCGCCCGAGCTTTCCTTGATGGCGCAGACATTGCGCGAGCGCCCGACCCGATCAAGGAATTCCTCGCCCATGTTGACGCCCATCCGGCCCGGATAGTTGTAGAGCATGATCGGCAGGTCGGCGGCCCGGTCGATGGTCAGGACGTTGAGTGCGTTTTCCCGTTCCGTCGGCACCGCATAGGGAGGTGTTGCGACCAGGATCGCTTCGGCCCCCATCTTTGCCGCGCCTTCGGCAAGCGCGATGGAATCCGGTGTCCGCATGGTCCCGGTGCCGACGATGAGCGGCAGACGTCCATCGAGCCTGTCCTTGGTAAATTGCGCCAGCTCCAGCCGCTCTTCCACGGTCTGGGTGTAGTTTTCACCCGTGGAGCCGCCGGAAATCACACCGTGGACGCCGCTGTCGACAAGGTGATCAATCACCTTTCCAAGCGCGTCCCAAACAACGTTGCCCTCGGCATCATAGGGCGTCACGGCAGGCGTATAGATGCCCTCAAAGGTCAGTCTTGGTGTCATCCAGATGGTCTCCGGCTTCAGGCGGATTTGAGATTGGGCGGCTGGCCGAGCGGGGCTTCCAGCCCGGCAGGCATGACAAAGAGTTCGATCTGGTCCCGCGACAGGGCCCAGTGCTCGAGTGCCAGTTCGGCGGCGCGCTCTTCATTGCCCTCCTCTATGGCAACGATCATCGCGTCATGCTGCTCGCTGGCCAGTTTGAGCCGATCATCCTTGGCCCCGTTTTTCGGACGGAAGAAAGTCATGCCGATGCGGGTGTGGTCGATCAGCAGACGGTCAAGGCTGGCCATCAGGTAGCTGTTGCCGGCCATCAGTCCGGTGATGCGGTGGAAGCGGTCGTTGGTCAGCGCGCGTGCCGTCACATCGCCCGTTTCCATGGCCTCCCGGAACGCATCCTGCGCCGCCTTCAGCTCATCGATCTGCGTCGGCGTCGCGTTCTGGGCGGCCAGACGCAAAATGGCGCTGTAGATGAGCGGCGCCGCCAGGAAGAAATCGCGCAAGGTGAAATGGGTCATGTCCGACACGCGCGCACCGCGATTGAGCTGCAGTGTAACGTAGCCTTCGCCGGACAGTTGCTGCAGCACTTCCCTCAAGGGGGTACGCGACAGGCCGTAGAGATCGCACAGCTCCGTCTCCTCCAGCGCGCTGCCGGGCTTGCGCTCCAGGGTCAGGATCGCGCGCTTCAGGTCTTCATAGGCAACCGTTTTTGCCGTTCCGCGCTGAGGGGGCATCGGTTCACTCCGTTTCGAATTTGGTTGACTGACTTGTATACAGTGTGAATACAATAGCAACACAATAATTATACAAAGACGCCGCATGCCCGAAACGGGCCAAGGCGACAGGCTCCGGAGAAAAGCGACATGTCCAGAACGCGCGACGTCACCTTCCTGCTGCTCGATGATTTTTCCCACATCGCCTTTGCCTGTGCCGTTGAACCCCTGCGCATCGCCAACCTTTTGCACGGGGAAGAGCTTTACAGCTGGCGCCTGGCGTCCGAGGACGGTGAACGGGCCGTCTGCTCCAACAGGACCGTCACCTTGGTCGATCAGGGTCTGACCGACCTGCCCCCGCGCAGCAGCCTGTTTCTGATTTCCGGACAGAATGTCGGCGACCGGGCATCCCCCGAAGTGCTCTCATTCCTGCGGCGGGAGCGGGCTCGCGGCACAAAGATCGGCGCCATCTGCTCCGGTGCCTACGTGCTGGCCAAGGCGGGCCTGTTGCAGGACCGCCGCGCCGCCATTCACTGGTCGTTTCACGACAGTTTTCAGGAAAATTTTCCGGAGGTGGACCTGTGCCGCAACGTCTTTGTCGCCGACGAGACCTTTGTGACTGCCTCGGGCGGCACCGCGGCGACCGATCTGATGCTGCATCTGATTGGCGAGACCCATGGTGAGGACCTTGCCGCTGCGATCGCAGACATGATGGTCTATTCCGGCGTCCGCCCGGCCGATGCAGCCCAGCAGATTTCACTGCAGGCCCGGCACGGCATCCGCAATCCGCACATCGCCGAAGCCATCCGCCTGCTCAACGAAAGCGCACCTTATTATCTGCCGACGTCGGAAATCGCTCGCAAGATCGGCATCTCCACCCGGCAGCTGGAGCGCCTGTTCCAGAAACATCTGAAAGTGTCGCCGAAGAAATTCGCCATCCAGCAGAAATTGACCAAGGCGCGCAACCTGCTCCTGCAGACCGAGCAGTCGATCTCGGAGATCGCCCTTGCCTGCGGATACGAGTCCCCCTCGCACTTTATCCGCACCTACCAGAACCGCTTCGGAGTGACCCCGCATACCCAGCGGGTCTGTGCCGCACGCGCGGAGCCTCTACGGGAAAGTGCGTGAGGGAAAGCAGTCGCCCGGAAGGCCTCGCGCTTCAGGTGCCAATGCGTTTCAAATCCACCAATGCCATCAACTCATTGCGTTGATACCAACAGAACGGGCGCCGGAACCTGAATCATTTTCACCGGCACGTTCACTGGCGCGCCGCTAGCTCAGAACAACAACCTTGGTGCCGACCTCGACACGGTTGTAGAGATCGATCACATCCTGGTGCCACATGCGGATGCAGCCGCTGGAGGCGTTGGTGCCGATGCTGCTCGGCTGGTTGGTGCTGTGGATCCGGTAGAGTGTGTCGACATTGCCCTGCCAGAGATAAAGCCCGCGCGCGCCGATCGGATTGCTGAGCCCGCCTTCCTGACCGTCCCGGTATTTCTCCAGCTTGGGATCCCGCTCGATCATTTCGTCGGGCGGGAACCATTTCGGCCATTCGCGCTTGAACCGGATGACCGCCTCGCCGCTCCAGGCAAAGCCGGCACGGCCGACACCGATGCCATAACGGATCGCACGGCCTCCGGGCTGGACCAGGTAGAGAAACTTGTTCTTCGGATCGACCACGATCGTACCGGCCGGATACTTGCTCGGATAGAACACGACCTGGCGCAGGAATTTCGGATCGAAATTCTGATACTGGATGGCCGGCAACGGAAAGCCGTTATCGGTTCTCGCCGCATAGGCGATGGCATAATCCGGCGTCCCGTCGGAAAGCGGCGTCAATCCGGCATCGATGGTCGACTGCTGCTTGCTCTGGCAGGCTGCGAGCAACAGCGGAATTCCGGCGACAAATGCGCGTCGGCTCATTTTCAGCGCCATTTCGCGTCCTTTCAGCAGCCACCCGCGAGCGGCATCTACAGATCAAAAAATCAGGGAACTAAACACGCTATCCTGAAAAGAAGGCAACAGGATTATGGTAAACAGATCCTTAATCTCACGCCACTGTGACCCATGGCCACCGGCTTCTCTGGGGATCAATCATCAAAATACTCAGGGTGCTCGCCCCGGATGGTCTGAAGCACGGCGGCGATCCTGCCGAGATGCGTGCCCAGGATCGCTTCCGCACCAGCAGCATCTTTCCGGCGAAGCGCATCGACAAGATCAACATGATCAGCGAAGGCGGTTTGCGCGCTGGAGGCGAGCGACAGGAACCGCACCCGGTCCATATGCGCCTTCTGGTCCCGGATCAGGGACCAGACATGGCCCTGCCCCGCCATCTCGCACAATCTGCGATGAAACTCATCATCCAGCTCGTGAAAGCCGGGCCGGTCATCTGCGGCAACCGCCGCTTCCTGATCCGCCAGCAGGCGTTCAAGCTCCCGGATGTCAGGCTCTGAAATCGTCTGGATCACCGCTTTGAGGCAGGCGAGCTCCAGAGCTGTTCGCACAAATCTGGCACGCAACACAGCGGCCTCGGAAATACGCGTGATGACGGTGGCGCGCTGCGGCCGGATTTCAAGAAACCCGAGTTGCGACAATCTGAAAAACGCGTCGCGCACAGGCTGCCGCGACACCTCGAATGCCCGGGCGACATCGATCTCGGACACCTTCGTCCCGGGCGCAAGGTCAAGCGACAGGATCTGCCGGTGAAGAGCCTCGAACACCTGATCGGTTACACTTGGCGACCTGACCGGCTCCAGTCGTCTCAGTCCATCTCTGCCAGGCATTGCGCTCCTCTTCGTTGACGCCCACAAGCAACTAGCATATTAGCATATCCTCATCAACACTGTCCGCTTTGAGCGATGTGGAGGACGCCATGACATCGAATATTGACGGAGAGGCCATTCCCGGATCCCGGATGCTTGACCCGCATCGGCTGTTTCCTGTCGATCCGGCCAGCCGGTCCCTTGCGGCAGATCTTTATGACAGCATCAGGCACCTGCCGATCGTCAGTCCCCATGGCCACACCGATCCGCGCTGGTTTGCGGAAAACAAGCCGTTTCCCGATCCCGCGCAGCTCTTCGTGGTGCCGGATCACTATGTCTTCCGCATGCTGCGTTCTCAGGGCATCGAACTCGCCGATCTGGGCGTGCCGCGCATCGACGGCGGCCTGAGCGAGACCGACAGCCGCCGGATCTGGCGGGTCTTTGCGGAGAATTTCCATCTCTTCCGGGCGACGCCGTCCCGACTCTGGCTGGAGCATTCCTTTCAGGAAGTGTTCGGCTGGACCAGGCGTCTGTCCGCCGAGACTGCAGATGAAGCCTATGATCACATCGCCGAGTGCCTCACCCGGACGGAATTCAGGCCACGAGCCCTCTTTGAACGTTTCAACATCGAGGTGATTGCCACAACGGAATCGCCCCTGGACGATCTCGCCTGGCACCGGCAGATCCGCGACAGTGACTGGACAGGCCGTGTCCTCACCGCCTACCGGCCGGACCCGGTCATCGATCCAGAATTCGAGGGCTTTGCGGCCAATGTCGAGCAATTCGGCGCTTTGGCGGGCGAAGATGCCACCACCTGGCAGGGGTATCTCAACGCCCACCTGGTCCGCCGCGCCTATTTCAAATCGTTTGGCGCAACGTCGTCCGATCACGGCCACCCGACCGCCCGGACCGAGAATCTTTCACCGGCCGACGCCGAGACCCTGTTTCAAAAAGCGCTCAAAGGCACCTGCTCGGCTGAAGAGGCAGACGCCTTCCGGGGCCACATGCTGACCGAAATGGCCCGCATGAGCCTTCAGGACGGACTGGTCATGCAGATCCATCCCGGCAGCTTCCGGAACCATTCCCTGAAAACCTTCCGGGAATTCGGACGCGACAAGGGTTTCGACATTCCCACCCGAACCGACTATGTCCGCGCGCTCAAGCCGCTGCTGGATGCCGTCGGGCTGGAGAGGGAGCTCTCCATCATCCTCTTCACGCTGGATGAAAGCGTCTATGCCCGCGAACTGGCACCACTGGCGGGAGCCTACCCGACCCTGAAGCTGGGACCCGCCTGGTGGTTCCACGACAGCGCGGAAGGCATGCGCCGCTACCGGGAGATGACAACGGAGACAGCCGGTTTCTACAACACGGTCGGTTTCAATGACGACACGCGCGCCTTCTGTTCCATTCCCGCCCGCCATGACGTCGCCCGGCGGGTCGACTGTGCCTATCTTGCCGGTCTTGTCATCACCGGACGCCTAGACGAGGACGAAGCACACGAGGTCGCGCAAGACCTCACCTACCGGCTGGCAAAACAGGCCTACAAACTCTGATCTCACCTGCGGCTCAAGCACAGCCTCTCAGGCCGAACCCGGCTGCGAGGCAAGACTACACGCGCGATACCGCGCGCGCCGAACAGGAATTTCTGGATATACTTATCCTGCAATTAAAAATGTCAAACTATATGTTTACCCTCTTTGTTTGAATCATATCACACTCGGATTGAGTCGATTCGCATTCACAACCGAATTTCAGAGGATCAGATGGGGCTTTCCAATATTTATTATTCCGACTGGCTCGGCGGGCTGGTTGTCAACGGCAGCTCTGCCAACACCACCATCACCAGTACAACGATCAAGGACCTTGCCGAACAATTGCCTTGGTATCCGGTCCATTGGCAAAAAGAACAATTGGATCAGTTGCTTTCGAGCAGTGATCCGTTCGCAGGAAATGACCTGATCTTCGGCGGCCAGGGAGACGATTTCATTGAGTCTTCCTCAGGCAATGATCGGATATTTGCCGGCGGTGGAGATGACACGATCGATGGCGGAACAGGAACGGACTGGGTTTTTGCCGGCTCCGGCAATGACACCGGGATTTTTTCCGACACGAACACCGATGGCTACGATCTTTATAGCGGTGGC
The DNA here is from genome assembly GCF_965233565.1 of Roseibium sp. GTDB lineage: Bacteria > Pseudomonadota > Alphaproteobacteria > Rhizobiales > Stappiaceae > Roseibium. Next base: position 2,024,065 of record NZ_OZ247494.1, read on the forward strand.
AGCGGCTACGACACGCTTGTTCTGAACCTTTCACTTGAGGACTACCAGAATTCGAAATCAGACATTGAAGATTTTATTTCGAACCTGAATACATTCTGGAGTTATATTCCTTTCACGTTTCAAGATCTTGGACTCGTTGCCTATGGCTGGGAAGAATTAAAAGTCATTGTTGATCCAATAATTCAATCTTCAGATGCAAAAACTATTTCTGAAACAGAGAATGTAACGGGATCATCCGAAACGGTCTCTACGACAGGCAGCCTGCAATTCGCCGACGATGCTTTCTCCGAACACACGGTATCCGCCAACCTGCACAGCGCAACCTGGTCGGGCGGGGATCTTTCCGCTGCTGTCATCGAACAGCTCAGCCTCGGCTTTGCAGCCGATCTCGGCAACGTCGTTGACGGAGAGGGTGCGATCAACTGGTCCTTCTCGATCGAGGACGCCCGGCTAGATTTCCTTGCCGCGGACCAGCATCTGGAAGTGGTTTTCCAAGTCAGCATCGACGATGGCCAGGCGACCGACAGCGGGTTTGTCACCGTAACGATCTCTGGCGCAAACGACGCTCCGACGGCCCAGAACATCACTGCTGTGATGGATGAAGATAGCGGCAGCGTGGTGCTGACACCGCAGTTTACCGACCCGGATCTAGACGATGTTCATGTTGTCTCGTTCGAGGATTTCGGAGTGTCGCCGAGCGCTGGCCTCAGCGACATCACGGACAACGGTGACGGCACATTCACGTATGTTGCGAGCGACAGCTACGACAGCCTTGCCCTCGGTGACAGTGCGACGGAAACGCTCTCTTACACCGTCATCGATAGCTCGGGTGCCACATCGACCGCGTCCGTCACCATCACGATTGAGGGCCGCAACGACGACCCGACGCTCCAGGCCGGCGCCCTCGCCGCTGCCGAGCGCGGTGACGCCGTCGATCTCGACCTGTCCACGCTCGGGTCCGACATTGACGGCGACGACGATGGCAGCTCGCTCACCTATACGGTCAGCGGAGCACCCGACAAGGGCCAGGTCATTATCGACGGGACCGTCTTGTCCTTCGACCCGGCCGGAGACTTTGCCTATCTGAATGCCGGCGAAACCGAGGACATCACAATTGAGGTGACCGCAACCGACTCCCATGGGGCCACAGCGGTGAATACCGTCACTGTGACGGTTAGCGGCACGGGCGGCGATCCGCTGTTTTCTCCGGAAGACTTCAGCACCGGACGGATCGAATTTGAGTTCCAGGCGTTCGACCTGGAGACCGGGCAGGTGGCCCTTCCCGACTTCCCGGGAGGTCCCGACGGCCCGGATGCGGACTTCAAGTTTGCCTATAACGGCAACTATCCGTCAGATGAAGTCAATGCGGTCCTGTTCCAGAACCAGTACGGAGGCACTCCGGTCGAGATTGCGTTCCTTGACGAAATAGCGCTTGGCAGCCTCACGCAGGCCGATGTCGACGGAGCCGTGTTCACCTCGGATCTGATCGACATGCCGTTCGAGTCGGATGACACCATCCTTCTGAAAACCCGTGACGGCAATGTCTTTGCCATCGGCAATACGATGGAGCATGACGCGCCGGGAGAGGACAACTCCGTTTCCTTCGAGTACGCGCAGGTAGGTGGAACGACCGGCGGCGATCCGCTGTTTTCTCCGGAGGATCTCAGCACCGGCCGCATCGAATATGAATTCCAGGGCTTTGACCTGGAGACCGGCGAAGTGAAGATACCCGACTTCCCGGGAATGCCGGAAATCCCGGGATCAGATTTCACCTTTGCCTATAACGGCAACACCCCGCCAGAGGGCATCAACGCGGTCCTGTTCCAGAACCAGACGCCTGATAACCCGGTCGAGATTGCCTTCCTGGACGAGATTGCGCTCGGCAGCCTTACCCAGGCCGACGTCGACGGCGCCTTTTTTACATCGCAGCTTGTCGACCTGCCATTCGAGGCGGATGACACCATCCTTCTGAGAACCGCCGACGGCAACGTCTTCGCGATTGGCAATACGATGGAGCATGACGCGCCGGGAGAGGACTTCACCGTCTCCTTCGATTATGCGCAGGTAGGTGGAACGACCGGCGGCGATCCGCTGTTTTCTCCGGAGGATCTCAGCACCGGCCGTATCGAATTTGAATTCCAGGCGTTCGACCTGGAGACCGGGCAGGTGGCCCTTCCCGACTTCCCGGGAGGCCCCGACAGCCCGGATGCGGACTTCAAATTTGCCTATAACGGCAACTATCCGTCAGATGGAGTCAACGCGGTCCTGTTCCAGTACCAGTACGGAGACACTCCGGTCGAGATTGCTTTCCTGGACGAAATAGCGCTTGGCAGCCTCACCCAGGCCGATGTCGACGGAGCCGTGTTCACTTCGGATCTGATCGACATGCCGTTCGAATCGGATGACACCATCCTTCTGAAAACCGGTGACGGCAATGTCTTTGCAATCGGCAATACGATGGAGCATGACGCGCCGGGAGAAGACAATTCCGTTTCCTTCGACTACGCGCTGGTCGAAGGCATCACCCCGCCGCCGGATGGTGTCCTTTCGGCGGAAGATCTCAGCACGGGCGAAGTGGAGTTCATGTTCGAGGGCTTCGATCTGGAAACCGGTACGGCCCAGTTCGGCACCTTTCCGGTCGACTTCGACTTTCTGGACGCCGACTTCATGTTCGACTACGACCAGACGACGCCCTCCGATGGCACCAATGCCATTTTCGTGCAAAACGGTTCACCACTCAACGAGGCCCAGATCGCCTTCTTTGACGAGTCATCGCTCCTGAACCTGACCCAGGCTCAGATCGACTCGGCCGTTTTCTCCAGCGAGCAGCTTCAGCAGCCGTTTGAATCCGACGACACGGTTCTGATCAAGACCTGGGACGGCAATGTCTACGCCCTCGGCAACGCGGTGGAACGTGATCAGCCGGGGGGCGACTACAAGGTCTCCTTCGATTATGCCCTCATTGAAAGCGATCCCAGTGATCCCCTGTTTTCGCCCGAGGACTTCAGCAATGGCCGCATCCAGTTCGAGTCTCAAGGGTTCGACCTGGAAACCGGCGAAGTGAAAGATGCGCAGTTCCCGGGTGATCTCAACATCCCGGGTTCGGATTTCAACTTTGCCTACAATGGCAACCCGCCAAGAGAGAACACGAATGCGGTTCTCTTCCAGAACCAGTCTCCGGACAATCCGGTCGAGATCGCCTTTCTCGACGGGATCGATCTGGACGAGCTCACGCAGCGCGACGTCGACAATGCGTTTTTCACCACCTCCCTGGTCAGCGATCTGTTCGAGGCCGATGACACCGTTCTCCTGAGGACCGGTGACGGAAATGTCTTTGCCATCGGCAATGCCGTGGAATACGACCTGCCCGGTGAAGATTTCACAGTGTCCTTCGACTACGCCCAGATCAACGCACCGGTCAGCTCCGATCCGGTCATTGCACCGGAAGACCTGAGCTCCGGACGGATCGGCTATGAGTTTGAGGCCTTCGATCTGGAGACCGGCACCAAGCAGCATGGCACCTTCCCGAGTGATTTCGATTTTTCGGATAACGATTTCATTTTTGCCTATGACAGCCGCCCGGGCGCAGAGGGCACCAACGCGGCAATGTTGCAAAGCACATCGCCTCTCAACCAGGTCGAGATCGCCTTTATCGACGAAGTCGACCTGGACGATCTGAGCCAGGCGGATCTGGACGCGGCTGTCTTTACCTTCGATGCGATTGCCGAACCGTTTGAATCGGATGACACGATCCTCGTCAAAACCAAGGAGGGCAACATCTTTGCCGTCGGCAACTCGGTTGAACATGACTTGCCGGGTGAGGACTTCTCCGTTTCATTCGACTACGCCAATCTCACCGATCTGTTCTAGGATCCGCACACTAGTACGCCGGAACCTGCGGTGAATGGAAAAGGGCGCGCCTCGGCGCGCCCTTTTTCGTTATGCCGTCACGCATTGTTTGCGCCTGGATGTGAACGCTCTTGTTCCAGCGACAAAAGCCATTCTTAATGGGACAGTCCCTTGCGCCGGAGCCCCCATGATCGATACCACCACCCTTCTGACCTTTATTGCCATCGTGCTCGGTTTTGTCTTCATCCCCGGCCCGGCAACGCTTTTGACCATCGCCAGGGCGACAGGCTCCGGCACGAAGGTCGGCATCGCAACCGGCGCAGGCATTGCCTGTGGCGATGTGGTTCACACAGTGATGGCAATCGTCGGACTGTCTGCGATCATCGCAACATCCGCCCTGTTGTTTAGCCTGATCAAATATGCCGGCGCGGCCTATCTGATCTATCTCGGCCTGCGCGCGATCCTCGCAAAAGCCCCTGGCGTCCCCGGCCAGGCCGCCCTGCCGGTCACCGCCGGCAAGGCCTTTCGCCAGGCGATCCTGGCCGAAGTGCTCAACCCCAAGACGGCCCTGTTTTTCCTTGCGTTCCTGCCGCAATTCGTGCAGTTGGAAAACGGCTCGGTGGCCCTGCAGCTGGCGATACTCGGTACGGTTTTCGTGCTGCTTGGCCTTCTCAGCACCGTGGTCTTCGCTCTGGGGGCAGGTCAGCTCGGCAATCTTCTCCGCCGCAATGCCGCTGTCCTGAAATGGCAGGGCAAGGTCATCGGAACGCTCTATTGCGCACTGGGCCTGCGCCTGGCGCTTCAGGAACGCTGACCGGTCGGTCACCGCTGATCACGCTGGCTGGCCGGCCTTGTCTGCGTCCGGCGCGCGTGACTTGCCGTTTCTTGTCAGAAGCCGATCGGTAACACCGGCTGACAGCCAGATCGCCGTCAGCGTGATCCAGGCCGTCACCGCAAAGATCGACGCGCCGGTGATGCCCGCGCCGACGGCGCAGCCACCGGCCAGCATGCCGCCGAAGCCCATCAAGGTTGCACCGGTCAGATACCGTGCCATTGACCGGCCACCTTCAAAGCCCTGCAGCGCCAGCTCCCTCGTCAGGAGCGCCGCCAGGAACGAGCCCAGAAACACGCCCGGCACCAGGCCGATGTCGAAATCGAGAACATTGCCGGGCGGGGACAGAACCAGCATCAGCGTGTCGGCCGACGGTCCGGTAAAGGTCACGCCTTCAACCTGAACGGGGTCAAACGCCTGCCGGGCCATGGCGGAGGTAAACCACCAGGCTAACGGGATCGCCAGACCGGCACCCGCAGCCGCAAGGAGTTGCCAGATCCGAACCCTTACGCGCCAGGCAAATACCAGACCTGCCAGCAGCCAGACAGCAGCAAATGAAATGGTGATGGCCGGTGTCAGGCCGAGATGCGCGGTCAGGTCATTGCCGCCAATCTCGCCCGTTGTCCAGAGGCCGGCGAGACCTTCACGAACAGGTGCCAGCACGCCGCGCAGGCTCGCCTGGGCAACGACCGCAAACACCAGCCCGGACAGGAGCGCCCTGAGGTTGCCCGTTGCCGACAGAACCAGGAGCCGGCTGGCGCAGCCCCGAGCCAGAACCATACCGGTCCCGAACATCACGCCGCCGAGTAAAGCACCCGAAAGGCTTTGGGGTGACGCCAGCTGGCGGGCCTCGCTCGCCTGAACCTCGCCCAGAAGCATCAGAACCTGCGTTCCGATCAGGGCCGCCGAAAAGGCCAGCAACCAGACAGGCAAACGGTCCTTCGGAGCACCTCTGGAAAACTCCAGGCTCGCCGCGCGCAGGCAGAACCGGCTTTGCTGTGCGAAGGCGCCAAAAAGAACCCCGACAACAAGCCCACCAGTTGCCAGCAGCCAGGGTTCGGATATGCGGTCCAGCAGATAGGTCAGGTCCATTATGCGCTCCTTCGCGCGTCTTTCCTGCCATTGCGCAGAAGTTTCGAGGGGGAGGCATTGACCAATCTCAAGGAAACATAGATAAATTCAAAAGTTTGAATATGTGGAGGACAAGATGGCCCGATCGAAGCGCAATTGCCTGTCGAGAAGATCAATCCTTGCAGGCGGGCTCGCTGCGGCGGGCGTCAGTCTGACCGGTTTGCCAAAGGCATTCGCGGAAGCCAGCCTCACGCTCGGCGATCATGACATAACGGTCTTTTCCGACGGCAACCTGACCCTGCCGATGAATTTTGTCCTTCCCGACAGAAGCGAAACCGAGATCGCGGCCCTTATGGCGCCGCATGGTTTGGCCGCAGATACGCTGACCCCTGATTGCAACATCACGCTGCTGAAATCAGGCGACCGGCTGGTCCTGTTCGATGTCGGCGCGGGCCCCAACTTTCAGGCAAGTGCCGGCCTGTTGCCAAGCAAGCTGGACGAGGCCGGTATCGATGCCGCAGAGATTACCGATGTAGTCCTGACCCATGCCCATCCGGACCATCTCTGGGGCATTCTGGACGATTTCGACGATCCGCTTTATCCCGAAGCCAGCATCTGGGTACCGGAAGCTGAGTGGAACTACTGGCGCGCGGACGACACGCTTGCCAAGACCCCCGAGGCTCGCAAGAGTTTCGTGGTCGGTGCCCAGTCCAGGTTCGAAATTATCGAGGACCAGGTCTCCATGGTCCGGCCGGGACAGGAGGTCCTGCCCGGTGTGGAAGCAGTCGACACGTCTGGCCACACGCCGGGCCACATGTCCTATGTGCTTCACGGAGGTGGCGACAGTGTCATGGTCCTCGGCGATGCGATCACAAATGCGGTCATCTCGTTCGAGAAACCGGGCTGGACGTCCGGTTCGGACCAGGATCCGGACAAGGGCATTTCAACACGCAAGGCGTTGCTGGATCGGCTTTCCCGGGAACAGACACGTCTGATCGGTTTTCATTTTCCGCATCCGGGCAGCGGACGGGTGGAAAGATCCGGTGAAGCCTATCGATATTTAGCCGGATAAATTTATAGACTTCCGGACTATTCCGCCGCAACACCATCGCTGCGGCGGAAGGCGGCCAGAACCGAGCCTTCCAGCAGCCAGGCAAGCCCGACACGTGCGCCAAACGCCATGGACAGCATGACAATGGGTGCTGAAATGGCGAGGGTGGAAAAGCCCGTGATCCCCTGCCCGACCGTACAGCCCATGGAAAAGACGCCACCAATCCCCATCAGCATGCCGCCCAGAATATGCCGGCCAAGCTCCCTCGCATCGTCGCAGGCTTCCCAGCGGATATCCCGGTTCCAGAGCGCTGCAGCAACGGCCCCTAAAAGCGTGCCGGCGATCAGGCCGACGCCATAATCGGGCCAGGTGCCTGTATAGGTGATGAGCTGCATGATCGTGTCGCCTACGGGCACCACAAAGGACCCGGCTTCGATCTGCACCGGTTCGAAGGAATGCGCTGCCACAAACGTCGTCGCCCACCAGCCGAAGGTGATGACGCTGCCGATGAGGATACCTGCCCCGATCCGGGTAAGCTGGGACCGGTAGCCGGCCGAGCGGAAGATCCAGGCCAGACCGGCGATCGCGATCAGACCCGCAGCCACGCCGGCCAGATCGAGGCCGAACAGACTGGATGCGATATCGCCCATGGACTGACTGCCGCTGCCGGCAAAGGAGACGGCAAGGTCATCTACCAGAGGCACACGCAGGATCCCGACAATGCCGCGCTGTGCTGCAAGTGCAGACAGGCCGATCACGGTCAGGACCACCAGCGCTCTCAGACTGCCGCCGCCCAGGCGCAACACGGCGCCGAACCCGCAGGTGCCGACCAGCGCCATGCCGATCCCGAACATGAAACCGCCAATGATGGCACCGGTCCACGGAAAGGCTGACTCGAGATAAAAGGAGGCATGGGTGTCCGCAAGACCAATGGCCACGAGGACCTGCGTGCCGATCAGGGCGGAGACCGCTGCCAGAACCCAGGTCCTCAGACCGCTGCTGTCACCGGCATACCAGTGGCGCTCAAGGGCAGACAGGGTGCAGAAATGCGTCGCCCGGGCGACAAAACCCAGGAAGCAGCCGGCCAGTACACCCAGAAGCGGCAGCAGCACCACCGGCTCGAAAACAATCATGTCGGCACCATCCTCCGCAGCATTGCACCGCGTCTCCTCCCGTCCGCCCTTTTTTGAACCCATGCGGTCCGGCGGTTATGCAAAGCGTAACAGGCAGCGATTTCGGCAGCAATCCTGGAGGGTGCTGCAGCGCATCAGGCGTCTGATGATCGCACGTCCTTGCAGAATAATTCGTAGAGGCTGGCGATGATCGAACTGACTTCGTCGTCCATGAGACGATAATAGATCATGCGCCCTTCGCGCCGGGACTGAACCAGCCCTTCCAGTCGCAGCCGTGCCAGCTGCTGCGAAACGGCAGCCTGCGGCATGGTCAGGATCTCTTCCAGTTCGGAGACCGACTTCTCGCCTTCCGACAACAGGCAAAGAATAACGAGGCGCACTTCATGGGACAGGGCCTTGAGCAGGTCGCTGGCCTTGCGCGCCTGCTGCATCAGCAGGTCGAGATCCTTTGGGTCCATGTCCTTTGAGAAGACCGGCAGGTTCATGAAAGCCTGATATCCCTATTCTTCAGCCTTGTGCGTCGCACACTACACATGTTTCCCGGCGCATGTCCGATGTTTTTAACCGGATTACCATTCTCAATTGACCTTGGCCGGCAGCTTTTCAAGCATTGCCGACAAAAGTGGCCAGAAAAAATGCTCGCCCGGATACCCCCGAAGCCGGTCGATCTCCTTCCCGTCCGACACGAGGATGAAAGTCGGTGTCAGCCGCTCTCTGGGCACGCCTTCCAGATCTTCGGGCCAACCTTCCGTGATGTCGACCCGCCGCAGCGGTGCAGCCTTGCCTTCTTCGGTTTTCGGATAGGCGACCCCGATTTCCTCGTTCCAGCGCTGGCACCAGCTGCAGCCGGGCTGCTCCACCATGATCAGCTCTGCCGCCGTTGCCGGCAGTATCCACAACAGGCCGAGCATCGCGATAACCGCCTGAAAAACCGTGTTTTTACGAAGCATCACGCCAACTCCGAATTTCTATGATTGCAATATATAGGAACTTTTGAATATTTTAAAGCAACCCAAGCTCGAGATTCACAGGGAGGAGCGAATTGCTCGATGTTACTCTGGGCGCCGCCTTTCTGGCGGGGCTGTTGTCCTTCGTCTCGCCCTGCGTTTTGCCAATCGTGCCGCCTTACCTGTGTTACCTTGCCGGCGTCAGTGTTGACGAGCTGAAGGGCGACGCTGCCACGGCGGAAACCGGCCGGCGTGTCGTGCTGGCCGCAATCGCCTTTGTGCTCGGGTTTTCCGTTGTTTTCGTGGCCCTTGGCGCAACAGCAAGCGTCATCGGGCAGTCGATCGCACGGTATTACGACATTCTCACCTATGTCGCCGGCGGCATCATCATCCTGATGGGCCTGCATTTTCTTGGCGTGTTCCGGATCGGGCTGCTGTTCCGCGAAGCCCGCATACATGTGGAGAGCAAACCGGCGGGGCTGATCGGCGCGTTTCTCATGGGTCTTGCCTTTGCGTTCGGCTGGACACCCTGCGTCGGTCCGGTGCTCGCCTCGATCCTGTTTGTTGCCGGTTCCTCGGACACGATCTGGAGCGGTGCCGGCCTCCTGGCGGTCTATGCGCTCGGCATCGGTCTGCCCTTTATCCTGGCCGCCGCTTTTGCAAGCCAGTTCCTGAAATTTGCCGGGCGTTTTCGCAAGCATATGGGCACGGTGGAAAAAATCATGGGAGCCCTGCTGGTTCTGACTGGTCTGCTGTTCGTCACCGGACAGATGTCGGCCATCGCCCTCTGGCTGCTGGACACTTTCCCGATCTTTTCGCAGATCGGCTGACACTTTTGGGAGGATTTGACATGCGCAGTCTCACAGTTCCGATCACAGCTCTTTGCCTTGTGATTGCGTCTTGTCTGCCGGGCCTGGCCGCCACCGTCGGCGAGGACGGTCTTCACAAGCAGGACTGGTTCACCATCACCTTCAAGGACATGGCGGAAGACATCCAGACAGCCGCCGATGAGGGCAAACGACTGGTCATCGTGTTTGAACAGCGCGGTTGCATCTATTGCCGCCAGATGCACGAAAGGATCCTCTCCGACCCGGAGGTCGCCGACTACATCAAGGACCATTTCATGGTCGTCCAGTACAACATGTTCGGCGACGAGGAAGTCATTGACCTGGACGGAGAGGAGCTGACCGAGAAGACCGCGGCCCGCAAGTGGGGCTATGTTTTCACGCCGACCCTCGTCTTCCTGCCAGAGGACGTCCCGGCGGACACGACGGCGGCAAAGGCGGCCGTTGCCACCATGCCGGGATCCTTCGGCAAGTGGACTTTTTTGAACATGTTCCGCTGGGTCCAGGAAAAGGGCTACGAGGGAGACGAGCATTTCCAGAAATATCATGCCCGCATAATCAATGAGTTACGGGAACAGGGCCGCCTTGCCGAAGACTGAAGGTTGATCAAAATCCGGGTCTGAAGCAGCCTTCGCAAAAAGGCCTATTGCATAACATATGCAAAAAATCATATCTTTTAATATGAGGAGACCAGGCAGGCTGGGGATTCGCACCTGCCGCAGAAACGGAAAACGGTATCAAGCCGGACGTTTCGCACTGAGGAGGAAAGCCGACACAATGACCAAGGGCGCGACATTCAAAGTCTTGCCGGCCGCACTGGCCGGTCTGGCTCTCATGGCCGCATCGGTGGCGACAGCCGGGACGGTGGCACCGGACAGCGTGCCGATCGAGGACATGGAGCTGAAACAGTCGCTGACAGGCACGCCGGGCGATGCCGTTGCAGGACGAGAAACCTTTGCGGACAGGAAGAAGGGCAACTGCCTCGCCTGTCACGTCAACGCCGAACTGGACGAGCTGCTGTTTCACGGCGAAGTCGGCCCCCCGCTGGACGGTGTTGCCGATCGGTGGAGCGAAGCGCAGCTGCGCGCGATCATCGTCAATTCGAAGGACGTTTTCGGCGAGCAGACCATCATGCCGGGCTTCTACACGACAAAGGCCGGCGCCCGCGTGGCCGACAAATTCACCGGAAAGACCATCCTGAGCGCGCAGGAGGTGGAAGACGTGATCGCCTACCTCCAGACGCTGAAAGAAAACTGATCCCGGGTTCAAGGAGCAGCAAATGAACATCACACGACGCCACTTGTTCGGGCTGACGGCGGGTGCCGCCACGGTCCTGGCATTCCATCCGCAGGTGTCCCTTGCGGCAACAGACGACACCGAAGCCGCGATCAAGGCCTTCACCGGCGGCGCAACCCCGGCCGAGGGCAGCGTCTCGCTCGACACGCCGGAAATCGCTGAAAACGGCAACACGGTTCCGGTCGGCGTATCGGTCGACAGCCCGATGACCGCCGACAACTATGTCGAATCCGTACTCATCCTGGCGGACGGCAACCCGAACCCCGCAGTTGCCACGTTCCACTTCACGGCTATGAGCGGGGCGGCCGAAGCCAAGACACGCATCCGCCTGGCCAAGACACAGAATGTCATTGCCGTTGCGAAGATGAATGACGGCTCGACCTTCATCGACCGCAAGGAAGTCAAGGTCACAATCGGCGGCTGCGGCGGCTAAGCGACACGATCCGGATACGAGGAAACTACCATGGCCAAGCCAAAACCCCGCGTAAAAGTGCCCAAGAAGGCTGCACAGGGTGAAGTCATCACGATCAAGACCCTGATCAGTCACCCGATGGAGTCCGGTCAGCGCAAGGACAAGAAGACCGGCGAACTGATCCCGCGCAAGATCATCAACAAGTTCACCTGTGAGTTCAACGGACAGGTCGTCTTCAGCTGCGACCTCGATCCGGCCGTTTCCGCGAACCCCTACATGGAGTTCAGTGCGAAGGTGAACGAGCCGGGAACCTTCAAGTTTATCTGGGTGGACGATGACGGCAGCGTCTACGAGACGGAGAAGAAGATTTCGGTCGAATAGGTCCGAGACACGCCGGATCACGCAAATCGGGAGGAGACGATTTGACAATGAAAACAAGATTTGGCCGGACTGCGGCTTCGATAACGGCCGCGACCCTGCTGATAACGGTTGCAGCCAACCAGCCCTTTGCAGACGAGAACGCGGAACTGACCATTGAGGGCCAGGACATCGTCACCAAGGTCGCCGCGCCGGAGGGCCATCCGCTGGATGAAATCCTGTCCGGCTGGCGTTTCCGTTCGAAGGAAACCCAGGCGCTGCAGATGGATGATTTCGACAACCCGGCTTTTGTCGCCGTGGACTATGGCGCAGAGCTTTGGGAGACCGCCGAAGGGTCGTCTGAAAAATCCTGTGCGTCCTGTCACGGCGACGCCTCTGAAAGCATGAAGGGCCTGCGCGCCGCCATGCCGAAATGGCATGAAGGCAAAGGCACCCTGTTGACCCTGGAAGACCACATCAACTGGTCGAGGGAAGAACATCAGGGCGCGGAGCCCTGGAAATGGGAAAGCCCGGAAATGCTGGCCATGACCGCCTTTATCGGCGTCCAGTCCCGCGGCATGCCGGTCAATGTCAAGGTCGACGGACCGGCAGAGGAGTGGTTCAACAAGGGCAAGGACCTCTATTACACGCGTGTCGGTCAGCTCAACATGGCCTGCGCCAACTGCCACGAGGACAATTGGGGCAACATGATCCGCGCAGATCATCTCAGCCAGGGTCAGGCCAACGGCTTTCCGACCTATCGCCTGAAGTGGCAGGGCCTCGGCTCGCTGCATCGCCGCTTCAAGGGATGTATGGAAAACATCCGCGCCGTCGCATTCAAACGCGGCTCCGATGAATTCACCGCGCTGGAACTCTATCTTGCCTGGCGTGGCACCGGCCTCAGCGTCGAAACACCTTCGGTGCGTCAGTAACGGACAGCACCCTTCCGGCGCGGCCGCAGCCGCCGCGCCGGACTTTCGCCGCAAGAGCGGCAACGAAACAACAAACCCGACTTCCAGACATGGAGGCGCGCGGCCAACTGTGCGCCAACGGGTTTACTGTGCCTTATGAACGGCACCCGAAACGCTCCGGTCAAAATCTCGGAGCGGCGTGCCTTGAACGGAGTGGAGTGACCGGGAATGTTCTCAAGACGTGAGTTCCTGATGGCGGCAACCGCGACAAGCGCCCTTTTGGGCTCCGGCATGGCCGGGTCCTGGTCGCGGCTGATGGCGCAGCAGACGCTGACCGAAGACCAGCTGCTGGCGATGGAACCGACGGGCCAGCTGACGCTGATCCACATCACCGACATCCACGCCCAGTTGAAGCCGCTCTATTTCCGCGAGCCGTCCATCAATCTCGGCATTGGCGATGTCACCGGCAAACCGCCGCATGTGACAGGTGCTGATTTCCTGAAACTCTACAACATCCAGCCGGGCACGCCTGATGCCTATGCCCTGACGTCTGAAGACTTCGTGTCTCTGGCCAGGACCTACGGCAGGATGGGCGGCATGGACCGCGTCGCCACCGTCATCAAGCGCATCCGGGCCGAGCGCGGTGCAGACAATTGCCTCCTCCTGGACGGCGGTGACACCTGGCAGGGCAGCTACACCTCCAACAAGACGCTTGGCCAGGACATGGTCACGGTGATGAACGCCCTCGAACCGGATGCCATGACAGGGCACTGGGAATTCACCTATGGCACGGACCGGGTCAACGAGTTGATCGAAGAACTGCCCTTCGCCTTTCTGGGCTCCAACATCTATGACAATGAATGGGACGAACCGGCCTTCGACGCCTGGAAGATGTTCGAGCGCGGCGGTTCCAGAGTCGCGGTGATCGGCCAGGCCTTCCCCTATACGCCGATCGCCAATCCGCGCTGGATGATCCCCGGCTGGTCCTTCGGCATCCGCGAGGAAGACATCGCCACCCATGTCGAGGAAGCCCGCGGCGAAGGCGCCGACGTGGTGGTGCTGCTCTCCCATAACGGCTTCGACGTCGACCGCAAGCTGGCTTCCCGCGTCGACGGCATTGACGTCATCCTGACCGGCCACACCCATGACGCCCTGCCCGAACCGGTGATCGTCAACGACACGCTGGTGATAGCCTCCGGCTCCAACGGCAAGTTCGTCTCGCGGGTGGATCTGGATGTGCAGGACGGCAAGGTCTCAGGCTATGCCTACCGCCTGATCCCGATCTTCTCCGAAGTCATCACGCCGGACGCCGACATGACCGGGCTGATCGACGAGGTGCGCGCGCCCTATGAGGCCGATCTTGCCCGCGTGCTCGGCAGGACCGAGAGCCTTCTCTACCGGCGTGGCAATTTCAACGGCACGTTCGACGACCTGATCTGCCAGGCGCTGCTTTCAGAGCGCGACGCCCAGATCGCGCTGTCTCCGGGTTTCAGATGGGGCACCTCGCTGCTGCCGGGCCAGGACATCACCTTCGAGGACCTGCACAACGCCTGCGCGATGACCTACCCGGCCGCCTATCGCTCCTCCATGAGCGGCCAGATGCTGAAGGACATCCTGGAAGATGTCGGCGACAACCTCTTCAACAAGGACCCCTATTACCAGCAGGGCGGCGACATGGTGCGCGTCGGCGGCATGGGCTACACGATCGACCCCAATGCCGATATCGGCTCCCGCATTTCCGGCATGACGCTGCTGGCAACGGGCGAGACCATTGACCCCGCAAAAGACTATGTCGTCACCGGCTGGGCCTCGGTCAATGAAGAAACAGAAGGCCCGCCCATCGACGAAGTCGTCGAGAGCTACATCCTGAAAAACCCAGTTGTGAAGCTGCCGGACAACCAGTCCGTCAAGCTGGCCGGCTGACTTGAATAACGTGAAATCCTAAGGACACACCCATGAGTGATACCAAGGGTTCCAAGCCCCAATCCCTCTCCCGCAGGTCTCTTCTCAAGGCCGGTCTTGCGGCCGGCGCCGTTGCCGGGTCCGCCGGAGCGGCGAAGGCCGCGGGTGATCCGCTGATTACCGAGATCCAGGACTGGAACCGCTATCTCGGTGACGGCGTTCAGGCCCGCCCCTATGGCACGCCGTCGGAATTCGAGGCTCATGTCGTACGGCGCGATGTGGAATGGCTGACGGCTTCGACCGAAAGCTCGGTCAACTTTACCCCTCTGCACGAGCTCGACGGCATCATCACACCCAACGGTCTCTGTTTCGAGCGCCATCACGGCGGCATTGCCGAAATCAACCCGGCCGACCACCGGCTGATGATCAACGGCCTCGTCGACACGCCCCTGGTTTTCACCATGGAGGATTTGAAACGGTTCCCGCGCGAGAACCGGGTTTACTTCCTGGAATGTGCCGCCAATTCCGGCATGGAATGGCGCGGTTCACAGCTGAACGGCTGCCAGTACACCCACGGCATGGTTCACTGCGTCATGTATACCGGCGTGCCGCTGAAGCTGATCCTGGAAGAAGCGGGCATCAAGACCAGCGCCAAGTGGGTCATGCCCGAAGGCGCCGACGCGTCGGCCATGACGCGCTCCATCCCGATGGAAAAGGCGCTTGATGACTGCCTGGTGGCCTTCAAGATGAACGGCGAGGCCCTGCGCCCCGAGCAGGGCTATCCGCTGCGCCTTGTTGTGCCCGGCTGGGAAGGCAACATGTGGGTCAAGTGGCTGCGCCGCATCGAGGTTGGCGACGAGCCCTGGCACCAGCGGGAAGAGACCTCCAAATACACCGACCTCCTGGAGACCGGCAAGGCACGGCGCTTCACCTGGGTCATGGATGCCAAATCCGTCATCACCAGTCCGAGCCCGCAAGCGCCCGTCGCTCACGGCAAGGGGCCGATGGTGATTTCTGGCGTTGCCTGGTCCGGCAACGGCCGCATCACCCGCGTCGACGTGTCGCTCGACGGCGGCCGCAACTGGAAGACCGCGCGTCTTGATGGCCCGAGCCTGCCCAAGGCCCTGCACCGTTTCTATCTCGACATCGACTGGGACGGATCCGACCTTTTGATCCAGTCCCGCGCCATGGACGAGAACGGCTTTTACCAGCCGACCAAGAACGAATTGCGGGCCGCCCGCGGCGAAAACTCGATCTACCACAACAACGGCATCCAGACCTGGCATGTCAAAGCAGACGGAACGGTGGAAAATGTCGAAGTTTCTTAAAGCACTGTTCCTTGGTACCGCGCTGGCCGCCCTTCCTGGCCTGGCCCTGGCAGGCGATGCCGACAAAGGCAAAAAGGTCTTCAAGAAATGCGCCGCCTGCCATGCGGTCGGAGACGGCGCGAAGAACAAGGTTGGCCCGCAATTGAACGAACTGTTCGGCCGGACAGCCGGCGGGCTTGAGGGCTACAAATATTCCAAGGCCATGGTCAAGGCCGGAGAGGAAGGCCTGGTCTGGGACGCAACCACGATGGCCACCTATCTGGAAAAGCCCAAGGCCATGATCAAGGGCACCAAGATGGCCTTTGCCGGTCTGAGGAAACAGGAAGACCTGGACAATGTGATCGCCTATCTGGCGACCTTCTCCAGCGCCGCCCCTTCTGGTGAAGAGCAAAGCTCTGCCGAACCTCCTGCGGAAGGCGACACCCGGACGGCCGCCGCAGCACCAGCGGCAACCCCTGTTTCCACGACCCGGGACGGAGGTGTCCTTGGCCTCGGCCGAAAGGCCACGGCCGACGAGATCGCCGCCTGGGACATCGACATCCGCCCGGATGGTCAGGGCCTGCCGGTCGGCTCCGGTACGGTTGCCGAGGGCGAACCGCTTTACACCGACAATTGCGCCGTCTGCCATGGCGATTTCGGCGAGGGAGTCGGCCGCTGGCCGGTTCTGGCTGGCGGTCACGATACGCTGACCGAGGAACGCCCGGAGAAGACGATAGGCTCCTACTGGCCTTATCTGTCGACGGTCTATGACTACGTCCGAAGAGCCATGCCCTATGGCAATGCACGCTCACTCTCCGATGACGACGTCTATGCCATCACCGCCTATCTCCTTTATCTGAACGACATTGTCGATGACGAGGACTTCGAGCTCTCCAACGAGAACTTCCTGGAAATGCGGTTGCCGAATGAGGCAAACTTCACCGCCGACGATCGCCCGGACGAGACACATTACGCCAGCCAGGGTGAACCATGCATGACGGATTGCAAACCGGACGCCGTCGAAATCACCATGCGGGCCCGTATTCTGGACGTCACCCCGGGCTCGGTGGATGACGATGCGGCCGCCGGCGTTGGAGGGGTCGACTGAGACCGGGTTGGGAGGCCCCGCAATGGACGGAGCAAACGCAAAAGCAAACGCGCACCGGTTGTCTGGAGGGGCAAACCGCTGGCGCAGTAGGCTTGCGGGTGGGGCTGCGGTAAGTTTGCTGCTTGTGCTTCCCGCCGGAGCCCAGGAGGGAGATCCGGAGCGCGGCGAGCAGGTCTACAAGGCCTGCAAGGCGTGCCACCAGATCGGGGCCGGTGCACGCAATGGTGTGGGGCCGCATCTTGACGGCCTGTTCGAGCGCACGGCAGGCACCATTGAGGGTTTCAAATATTCAAGCGCCATGAAGAAACTCGGCGCGGAAGGTCTCGTCTGGAACGAGTTCACACTGGATCAGTATCTGGAAAAACCGCGCGCCTACGTGCCCGGCACGCGCATGTCCTATCTGGGCATGGGCGATAGCCGCGACCGCACGGATGTGATCGCCTATCTGAAGGCCCTGTCGCAGGAAGCACCGGCGGAGGACCCGACGAAGGCAAACGGTGACCGGCCGGAAATCGGCTCGGTTGCGATGCAACTTGAAGGCGATCCGGAATATGGCGAATATCTCTCCAGCGAATGTGTCACCTGCCACCAGATCTCCGGCCGTGCCGACGGCATTCCGTCGATCATCGGCTGGCCCAAGGAGCCCTTTATACGGGCCCTGTTCGATTACAAGACCAATGTCCGGTCACATCAGGTCATGCAGAACATGACCGTCAATCTCGGCAACGAGGAAATCGCAGCACTTGCGGCTTACTTCGGCTCTCTCGATCCGCAATGACGCGGGTCTGACGGAACCCTCCTGCCGCGCTGCCTGTTTGGGAGGAAGGAAATGCCAAATCTGTCACGTCGCGGCTTCGGACTGCTGCTCGGCGCCGGTGCCACCACCCTGGCAATGCCCTATTACGCCCGCGCGCAGGGCAAGCCGCGCGCGGTTGTCATAGGTGGCGGGGCCGGCGGGGCCACGGCCGCCCGTTACATGGCCAAGGATGCCGGCGACGACATGGATGTCACGCTGATCGAGGCGAACCCGCTCTACACCACCTGTTTTTTCTCCAATCTCTATCTCGGTGGCTACCGGGATTTCGATTCCATCACGCATGGCTATGACAAGCTGGCCTCGAACTATGGCATCTCCATCGTCAATGGCATGGCCGACGCGGTCGACCGCGACGCCAAGGTCGTAGTGATGGCCGACGGCTCGAAAGTGCCCTACGACCGTCTGCTCGTCGCGCCCGGCATTGATCTGATCTATGACAGCGTCCCCGGTTATTCCGAAGAAGCTGCGGAAATCATGCCTCACTCCTGGAAGGCCGGCCCGCAGACTCAGCTTTTGAAGGCCAAGCTGGATGCCATCGAAAACGGTCAGCAGATCGTGATGGTGGCGCCGCCGAACCCTTATCGCTGCCCGCCGGGACCTTACGAGCGCGTCTCCATGATGGCCCATATCCTGAAGGAAAAGGGCTACAGCGACTCCAAGATCGTGATCCTGGACCCGAAACCGAAATTCTCCAAACAGGCGCTTTTCACCGAAGGCTGGGAAAAACACTATCCGGGCATGATCGAATGGTACGGACCGGACGTGCATGGCGGCATCAAGAGCGTCAATCCTTCGACCGGTGAAGTCGAGACGGATTTTGACACGTTCAAGGGCGACCTGGTCAATGTCATTCCGGCCCAGAAGGCCGGCATGATCGCCACCAGGACGGGCCTTGCGAACGACAGCGGGTTCTGTCCGATCGACCCGAAATCCATGCGCTCCAGGGCCGACGAGAACATCTTCGTCATTGGCGATGCCTCGATTGCCGGTGACATGCCGAAATCCGGCTTCTCCGCCAACAGCCAGGCCAAGGTTGCGGCCATGGCGATCCGCGGCGACCTGACCGGATCAAAGGTGTTCCCGGCGAAATACTCCAATACCTGCTGGAGCCTGATAGAGACCAATGACGGCGTGAAAGTCGGTGCCCAATACGCACCGAACGAGGAAAAGATCGCCTCGACGTCGAAATTCATCTCCCAGACCGGCGAGGACGCCGCGCTGCGCCAGGCGACCTATGAGGAATCTGTCGGCTGGTACAACGGCATCACCGCCGATATTTTCGGCGCCTGATTATGAAATCACCCTGCGGCCGGCTCTCCCGGCCGCAGCGGTCAGCGCGTTACTTTGCGAGATAGTAGCTTTTGCCAAGCCGGTTCTTGATGGAAAACCCCTTGCCGGCAAGATAGGCAACCAGATCCTCGATCTTGTCTTCGCCGACGATGTGCGGATGCATCTCGATGATGATTTTTCCGATGCCATCAAGATCGCAGCCGCGCAGCAGATCGATCTCGGCCCCTTCCACGTCGATAACCAGCGCCGTCGGACCGTAGGCTTCGACCACGTCGGCAATGGCATCCGACTGGACCCTGGTGGCGCCACCATGCTTGCGGTCGACCAGGGAGGAGGACAAAACACCTTCGGAAAAGAAGAACTCGACCTCGCCCGCCGTGGTCGACAGCACCTTGCTTCTGAGGTTTGCCTGCATGCCGTTCAAGGCATAGTTCTTTTCGATCACCGGCTTCATCGCCGGATTGGGCTCATAGGACAGAATACTGTCCTGGCCACAGATCCTGGCACAGGCAATGCCGATAAATCCGATGCCGGCGCCGGCCTCCAGCACCTTGTCATCGGGCGAGAGCGCCTCGCGTACCAGCACAAATTCCTGGTCTTCATATTGTTTCTGCAGCAGCTGCTTGCGCACACCGAGCGGAACCTCCTGCGGATCGGTGGTCAGCTTGATGCCGTTGAGGACGATCGTCTTGAGGCCAAGTTTGCGCCTGATCTTGTAGGCAATCCGCCGTCCGAATTTCGCGAGCATTCGCTTTAACACCTTTGTTCCGTCATTCGATGCGGCGTGGACCGGCCGCGTGCCCCCGCTATGACCGCTTTTGAAGCGACAATCAACGCCCGAGTGAACCACCCCCGGCTGAAAACGTCGGAATCCGGAGCATTGTGAAAAAGGAGGCGGTGTGAGAACGGGCCGGCAGATCCGTGTGAGACATCGACAGAAGCTCTCCCTGGATCGGCCCGACACCATCCAGAGCACTCAGTTTTTCAAAACACAACACATGCTCACATCCGCGGGGGCACTTGTTACAATTCCCTCACCGCCTGTCGAAGGTTATACTGTCAGGGCACAAAGTTCATCTGGTCGGGAGCGGGCATTCCTGCCTGTCTGACTATGACGCGACATTCTGTTGAAAGCTTTCTGAACATCTCCCCTCACCAGGCGGTGATGGGCAGGACAGATCCGCGCAAAAATCAGGGATACTCTTTCGCAAACGTGCTTCGGCATATGGGCCTGACGGCGGCCGTGATCTTCGCCTGGTCCTTGCCCGCATGGGCTCAGGTTCCGGATGTTGGCGGCGGGGTCTGCGTCGCCTTTTGCGACACCTACACACCTCCGACCTATGACGACTATGACTACAGCGGTGGCGGCTCCTACAGCTATCAGCACGAAGAGATGAAGCGCTCCAAGACGCAGCCCAGCACCGGGCCGCGCAAGATGCGCCCAAGCGCCAGCCAGAGGAAGAAGATCCGGCGGCAGAAGCAGATTGCAAACTGGCGCCGCAAGGCCACGCAGGAAAACGAAAAGTGCCTGGAAGCCTTCGACGTTCTCTATTTCAACGATGAGCGCATCAAGACGCTGATCAACCATTGCTCGGCTGCACTGGATTATTGCCAGAAGGCAGGCGGCAGCTGCAAGGTTCATCGCTGGAACATGGCGCTTGCCAATGCCGACAAGGCCGAGGCGGACAAGGACTACGCCGCTGCGGTCAGCTACTATGACGAAGCGCTGGAACTCTGCGGCTATGACGATGATTGCACCGATGTCGGATCGGACACCTCGCTCAGCGGCATGCGGTCGAACCTGGAATCAAGCCGCAGCAAATTCTCGGCGCTTGCCGAACTGCAAAGGGAGGCTGGGCAGAGCCAGAGCAGGATCGAAGCCGCCGCGACAAAAGCCTCCTCTGATGCGCGGGCCCTCTCCTCCGACACGGGACTGAGTTTTCTTGACGCCGACGCCATCATGCCCAGCCGGAAGGCCAACCATCTCCTGGATGCGCTGGAGGCCGGCCGGGGCGACTGGGCGGAGAGCATCAGGGAACTGGAAAAAACACTTCGGGACAACCCGGATGACAGAGCCGCACGCGATGCGCTGCTCTATCTGAAAGGATTGCACCAGGGTCATCTGGCCATCTCCAAACTGGGCAATGCCCGTTACAAGAAGGGCATCAATGCCTGGATGGAAGGTGACTACCAGACGGCAGCCGATTTTCTCGCGGCAAGTTACCAGATAGATCCCGATGATCCGTCCGCGCTGGAAGCCTACGGCATTGTCTCCGGTCTCGCCCAGGCAGACCTCTATCTCGACTGGAACCAGAATTGCGGCAAGCTGATCTGTCCGCCGCCGGATCCCCTGCATTATGTCGGAGAATATGCCTCGCTCCTGAACAGCGAAGCTTATGATCTTCTGAGCGACGACGACCGCGAACGATTGATGCAGGCCCGTTCGCTCTATTCCGATCCAGGCGCCGACCCCGACCGGCGTGCAGCGCTGCAATATGTCGAGGGCCTCGCAGCCTGGGACGACTTCAGGGAACGGGTCCTGGAACGGGCCGACACCGGCTCCGACATACAGACCTTGACCGAGGCCTTTATCAAGATGGGCACGGGCGACTATCAAGGCGCCATCGACCATCTAAGCCCAAGCGCACTGCTGGACGACGATGCCGCAACCTTTGCCTATTATCACGCGATCGGCCTGGCCGGAGAGTACACGCCGACAGGTGAGGTCTTTCTTCTGTCGGAATTTGAAAACCGTCTGGAAGACACCTGGCGCAACCTGAAGGAGACCCGCCACGACGCGAATGTTCTGGTCCGCCACGACCCGAACCTTCGCCCGCCCTGGAAGATCATCCGGGACCGGCTGAATGCGGCGGAATATGCCGCCTGGGCGGAATTCATGACTGATCCGTTCGAGACTGCAGAGGAAATCGTCCAGGCCCAACAATAGGTGTCGTGATGAAACGGTTCTTGATCCTGTTTGCGGCGGCTTGTGCCGCTTTTTGCCAGCCGGCTTGGGCGGACCTCAGGGACTGGAAGGCGGAATATCAAAGAGGCCTGGACGCCGCCAGGGCTGGCGATTTCGAAAAAGCGGTTGAAGTGATCGGCCTGGTCAATTCGGAAACGGAAGCCAATCCGGGCGTTGTCTTCAACTACGCATTGGCCAACGCCCGAAACGGCAACACCATCAAGGCAGCCCTGCTGTTCCGGCTTTATCTGGTCATGGTGCCGGAGGCCACGAACGCAGATGCCATTGCCAAGGAAATCTCCCGGCTGGACGAACAACTGCTTGCAAACGAGACGGATCTCTTTCGCAGGGCAATCGCAGCGGCCCGGGAGTTCCCGGATGTGCCGCCTGAAAACGACTATTCGGAACCGAAAAAGACGGACCTCTTCGATACGATCGCCAGAAACGCGGATCAGGTGGGGAACGAGGAGATCGCGGCTGAGGCCAGGGAACTCGCGCGCCAGAACAGCGAAACACATTCCTATGACTATGATCCCGGCAGCGCTTCGGAAAGACTGCGTGATAACCTTGCCGATGTCGGCGACCTCGTCGGGCTTGTCGAGGCCTATTCCGACTTTGACGATCCGGAGGACTATCTCGACGACCTTGTCGCAGCACTGGATGTGCTGGCTGACTTTTTTCCGGCAGCCACCCTGACCATGCTGGAGAAGCTGCCGAAGGAGCTCTTGACCGACGACAAATACACCGTCTCCGATCTGGTCCGCCTGTCCCTGGCCGAGAACAGTAAGGATCCCTATTTCGCTCACCGGCAATGGAACAGCGACTATCTCTACTTCAAGGAAATCGAGCTTCGGGAGGCGATACTCACCTTCCGTCCCCCCGAAGACTGGCAACCCCTTGCCAGGCAGATCCTGCGGCGCAAACCGGACAGCCATGAAGCCCTGGCGGCACTTTCCCAATCCAGGAAGGCTTTGAAAGTCATACGCGACAATGGCGGCAACCCGTTCAATCCGCTTGGCGAATGGAACAATTCGGTCGCCGTGGCCAGGCTTTCACTGCCAATCGGCAACCGCGACGGTATCAGCCGTGCCCGGAAACAGGTGATCAACCTGTCCAACGACGAAACCGACTACAGCCGCATGACCGATCTTATGCTGCACATCCTGTCCGGCAATACCAGCAAGGCGCTGGCCACGCTGGAAACGCGTGACGACGAAGAATGGGACACCTGGTACCAGTCCATCGACAACCATTTCAGCCGAACCGTCAAGGTCGCTGCACGGCATCTGATGCGCCAGAACAAGTTTGCAGACGCAGAAAACCTGATCCTGAAAGGCACGGTGGCCACTGACCTGCCTCCGATGCTGCGGGAACTGGCCGTTCAGCTGGAGGAGGCTGGCGAAACCGAGGAGGCTGCGCGGGTGCGAGAGATCGCATCTTCCAGGGACCACAAAACCCGGGGTGGCTGGCAACCGGCCTCCGAGGACCACAAACGGTTGGTCGAAGAGTGGCGCAAGGCGGCCGGCAGCTACAAATTCGGCTGGGGCGCGACGGAAAGCGTCGCCAAAGCCGTCGAAAATGCTTTGAACACGGAATACTGCAGCTCGGACACCAACGCGGAATGCATCATCGACTCGCTCGCTTATTCAGCCGCGCAATGGGGAGAAGCGCGGCTGGCGATCAAATCCCTTGATCGCATTCTGCCCGAAGACGCGGTCTGGCTCTCGCCGGAAACGCGCAAGCGGCTGGCAAGGGCACGCGATGATGCTCTCGGCAAGATCGGCCCGACCGCCCGCGAAGCCCTGTCGAAATGGCTCGCGGAAGAAGAACTGGATGACAGCGAAAAACGCTTCAGGGAGATCAACGGTCACAGGATGGCTGCCAGCACCGGCAACGCCAATTCCGTGCGTATGCTGATCGGGCTCTACGATCCGGAGGAAAAAGGACTGGAAGCACCCGAAGTGGCTGCCTTCCTGGCAGCTGGCCTCCGCCGGGGAGACCGCTACCTGCACGATCACGTAACCACGTCCTTCAAGGACTGGCCCAAACCGCTTCGTCTTGAGTTCCAACGGGTGCTTGCAGACGAGGGCCTTTACCAGAGCGGCATTGACGGCGTCATCGGTCCGGGGACCCGCAAGGCCATCGATGCCCTCATTGCCAGCGCGGCACCGGCCAATTGACATGCCTGGCCTGAAAAAGGACCGGCCGGGCAGAGGGCTGCGCGGCCGGCAAGGGTCTGGGGAGAAAGGGTGATGTTCGCTAACGCATGGCAGCTGGCAGATAGAGCGCGATTTCCGGCGCTGCGATCAGTGCGACCACCATGGCCAGCATGGCCAGCACATAAGGCGTTGCCCCCAGCATGACCTCGGCGATGGATCCGCCCCGGCGCGCGCCCTGGACCACGAACAGGTTGAGGCCGACCGGCGGTGTGATCAGCGCCATCTCGATCAGCACGATCATCAGGATGCCAAACCAGATCGGGTCGTAACCAAGGGCGATGACGATCGGCACGACGATCGGGATCGTGATCACCATCAGCGACAGCGTCTCGATGAAGAAGCCGAGCACGATATACATCGCGACGATGACAAGCAGCGTTGCCAGCGGATTGAGCCCGAGCCCTTCCAGGAACCCGCGCAACTCACCGGACAGGCCAGCGGCGGACAGTGTGAAGTTGAGGAAGGACGCGCCGATCACCACCAGCATGATCATCGAGGTGACCTTCACCGTGCCCAGAATCGCTTCATAGATCATGCGCAGGTTGAGGCCGCCGAACAGGGCCGCGATCCCCAGCGCCCCGGCGACCCCGACGGAGGCTGCTTCGGTCGGGGTCGCCCATCCCTTGTAGATCGAGCCGATGATGGCACTGAACAGGAGGATGATCGGCAGCAGGTCCGCCAGGCCGCGCAGCATTTCCACGATCGGAAAGGTGCGCCGTGCCCCACCAAGTTGCGGCCGGACCATGCACACAAGGGCCGTCACCACGATGAAGCCGAGTGCCAGCAATATCCCCGGCACCAGTCCGGCGAGGAACAGCTGCGGGATCGAGGTCTGGGTGAGAAAGCCGTAGACGATCAGGTTGATCGACGGCGGGATCATGATGCCGAGCGTGCCACCGGCGGCAATGGCGCCGGAGAAGAGTTTCGGATCGTAGCCGAGCCGGTCGGCCTGCGGCATGGCAACCGTTGCCACCGTGGCTGCCGTTGCCACGGACGAGCCGGACGTTGCGGAGAACATGGTGGCTGTTGCCACATTGGCATGCACAAGCCCGCCCGGCAGCCAGGATACCCAGCGATCCAGCGCGGAATAGGTCCGGGCCGCAATCCCTGTGCGCACCAGGATTTCACCCAAGAGCACAAAGAACGGAATGGCGATCAGCGCCGCGTTTTCCGAGGTCGACCAGACCATGGACCCGAGACCGCGCGTCAGCGGAAAGGGGCTGAAGAACTGGTCGACGCCAAAGCCGAGCAGGAAAAGCACGATGCCGACCGGGATGGACAGGGTCAAAAGGCCGAGCAGGCCGATGGAGACAAAGGACAGCATCAGGCGACCTCCCCTTCCGGAAATGCACCAATGGCCTGTTCGGACTTGGTGAATTCGCCTTTCACGATCAGGGCCAGCGCGGCAACGAAGGTGAGCCAGGCCGCAGTCGCAAACCACACCCAACCGGCAAACCAGGGCAGTTGCACCAGCATCAGCGGGGTTTCCAGGGGTGTGTTTGCCGTGGAATTGTTGCGCAAGGTGGTTTCCACCACCGGCCAGCATTTCAGTGCGACCACGGAGATCGTGCTCGCGAGTGTAAAGATCGACAGAAGATCCAGCACCGCCCGCCATTTCGGCAGACCGACCGATCGGCGCAGGAAATCGATCCGGATATGAGACAGTTCCGTCAGACCGTAGGCCATGCCCCAGGCTGTGCCGATCGCCATCACATAACCGGAAATCTCGTCGGTTCCGCCGATGGATGCGCCGAGCTGGCGGAGCACGATATCAATGAGAACAAGCCCCGCGCAGGTGAGAAACACCACACCGACGGCAATCGCGATTGCCCGGTTGATCCGCGCCAGGATTGATAAGAGCAACTCCGCCACCTCGACCTCTCCTGTCCGTTAGTTGGTCGCAATCGAGACGCCGACGACCTGGCCGACGCTGTCGTTCCAGCGGGCAGCCCAGTCGCCACCGGCACGCTCTGCCCATTCCGGCAGAACCTGGCTCTGCAGGATCTCGCGAGCCCGCTCGATGTCACCGTCGCTGGCTTCGACAAGCACCATGTTGCGCTTGTCGCCGGAGGCGCAATCGCCCTTGCCGGTCAGGCAGGCAATGTCGTTGGCAAGGGCGCCTTCGGCCGTCGCCCAGGCCGGTGCCTCGAACTGGGTGGCAATTTCGGTTTCGATCAGGGACCTGGTCTCATCGCTGAGGGAGTTCCACTTGTCGAGATTGATCGCGGTCACCACCGGGTCCCAACCGCCCAGCGGGATCGGCAGCAGATGGGTGGAGACCTCCCACCAGCCGGCGCTGTAGCCGGAGCCGGCGCCGGTCACGGCGCAGTCGACCACGCCCTTCTGCAGCGCACCTGGCACCTCGGAAAAGGAAACGGTGATGCCCTCGGCTCCGAGCGCCTCGAGGAATTTGGCGGTCATGCGCCCGGACGCCCGGATCTTCTTGCCTTTCAGGTCTTCGAGCGAGTCGATTTCGGCGTTACAGAAAACAACTTGCGGCGGATAGGGCGCGATGGCCAGAACCTTGGCATTGAAGCGCTTTTCAAAGATCTCCTCGACCATCGGCCGGGCGGCTTCGACCGCCTGCTGAGCCTTGTCCGCACTCATGGCAACCAGCGGCACATCCAGACCTTCCAGCTCCGGCGCATCGGCAACCGCGTAGTCCCCGACGGTCATGCCGACGTCAAAGACGCCCTGGCCCAGCAGACGAAAGACTTCGCCGACCCCAAGGTTCATCTGGTTGTGGGTCGTGACATTGGTGGTGATGGCGCCGCCCGAGGCCTCCGGCAGCTTGTTCTGCCAGAAGGGGGCCTCGTATTCCTTGTGCAGCGGCAGGCTGGACCAGCTGCCGACCACCGAAAGCTCTTCGGCGAGCGCCGGGGAAGAAACGGCCGCCGAGGCCATGAGGGAAAGCAGGATCTTTTTCATTGGTTCCACTCCGTGAAGGTTTTATTTTGGCACGTTATTGCTTGTTATGATTGGAATTTCAGCCGTGTCCGGGATGTCCGTGATCAGCATGTGACCGGGTTTGTGCGTGATCAGCAGCGGCAGCGCGGCCTGTTGTATGACGGCCTGGGGCGTGACCCCGCAGGCCCAGAACACCGGCGTATGCCCCGCCGGCACCGGCACCCTGTCCCCCCAATCCGGTTCCTGGAGGTTGGAGATACCGATGACGGCGGGGTCGCCGGCATGCACGGGAGCCCCGTGTGCCAGCGGAAAACGTGCCGAAATCGCGATGGCTTCCTCGACCCGCTCATTCGGGACCATGCGCATGGAGACGACCATCGGCCCGCGAAAAGGACCCGCCGGAATGGTTTCCAGGCTGGAGCGAAACATCGGCACGGTGACATTGTTGGTAATGTGCCAGAGATCGATACCCGCCTCGATCAGCGCGTGTTCAAAGGTGAAGGAGCAGCCGAGCGCAAAGGCCACCAGATCGTTTGACCACAGGTCGACAAGCTCCGTCACCGAGCGGTCCAGCTGGCCATTCCGATAGATATTGTAGGCCGGCACATCGGTGCGGATGTCGATGTTCCGGCCAAGGGTGAACAGGATCGGGTTGCCGGTATCGGACGCGCCGATCAGCGGACAGGGCTTGGGATTACGCTGGCAAAAGCGCATGAAATCAAGCGCATATTGTTCGGGAATGATGGCCAGATTGGCCTGCAGGAGATTGCGCCCGAGGCCGGCCGTGTGCGCGGTGTAACCGCCGCTTCTGATCTGTGCGCGGACTGCGTCGATCGGTTCCAGCCGAAGGGCATCATAACTCTGCAACACGGGGCTTACTCCTCCATTCAGAGAAACGTCCCGCACCGGAGCTATAAACTCAAATTGAAGTTTTTTAAGAAAAACTATAAAGGATCTTTATAACCTGAATAGGCGTCGGCAACCGCGCGCGCCTTTTGAGCGGCAGCCGCAACAACATGACTGCGCGGATCGCCAAGATAGCTGGCCGAGAACCTCAACGCGTCCGGCACCCATCCAGGGGCAAATTCCTCAATCCGGCCAGCCTCCACATAGGGCTGCGCCAGTACCTTTGGCAGGGCTGCCACGCCCAGCCCGGCCTCGACCAGGCGGAAACACGCGGAGAGGGACGATGAAGGAAACAACTGCACGTCTGTCGCGACCCTTTCCTGCAACAGTGTTTTCAACTCCCGATAGGGCCGCGTGTGCCGGGCATAGGTGATCACCGGCTTTTCCCTGAGCAAGGCCGCACCGTCTTCTGTTCCGGTGCCTGTCTGTACATACCAGGCAAGCTCAAATCCGGGCAGTTCGACATTGTCGACCGAGTATTCCGAAACCGGCCCGAGCAGCAGTGCCAGGTCGATCTCGCGATCCATCAGGGCCGCTCTCAGATTGACCGAGATATCGACATTGATTTCCACGATCAGGTTCGGATATTCGCTCCGCAACTCCGCCACCAGGTCCGGCAGCCAGCATTGGGCAATGGTTTCCGACGCACCGATGCGCAGGTGCCGGTCAATGCCTTCCTTCGCGACAACGGTCTCCTCCACCTTGTCGGAGAGGCGCTCGAACTGTTCGGCGAAGGTTTGCAGCAATTCGCCGCGCTTGGTCAGTTTCAGTCGGCCGGGAGACCGTTCAAACAGTTCGGTTCCCAGTGTCTCCTCAAGGCGCTTCAGACGCGAGGTCACCGCAGGCTGGGTGAGATGAAGAATATGCGCCGCCTTGTTGACCCCGCCGTGGCGGACAACGGCCAGAAACGCTCTCAGCTGATCGAGATTGAGCGGATGCATCCGGAAAGCCTTTTGTTTTCTTTTGGCCAGCATGCGTCAGCTGGCGGGGAATGGGAAGGGTGAGTGCCCCGCAACACCGCTCAAACCAAAACGTCAGCCACCCATAACGTGTCACCCCGGACGCAGCGCAGCGGAGATCCGGGACCTGCTCGCAAGTCAGCTTCCCGAGGATCTGGTACGTTTCATGAAGCTCTCTGAAACCTGCACCAGCTCTGGAAATGAGTGGACCCCGGGTCTCCCCTCGGTCGCCCGGGCTGACACCGACAATGTGGTGAACTTGCCTCCGATTTGCCGGTTCGGCACTTCCGTCAACACCCTTTCATCACCTTCGTCATTGCCGGACGTGATCCGGCAATCCATCCATACCGTGACCCTGTCTTTCAGAAAGGCGTCGCAAATAGAAAAGAAGCGGCGTGGATCCCATGGTCAAGCCCACTGCTGTCCGGTTAAGCAGATGCATCTGACCGTATATAGGCTTTGCTGCTTGTTCCAGTCTCCCCCCTGGAGGGGGAGATGTCTCCGTCAGGAGACAGAGGGGGGGCTCGACCTCCCCGCATACAAGGCCTTTTCCGAATTCGAGGAACCGCTGTGCCCCCCCTCTGTCCGGTTCCCGGACAACTCCCCCTCCAGGGGGGAGACTGGAACAAGCGGTAAGGCGCTGCGTATCCAGGATTGGAAGAAGCGTAAATATCGACGATGAATCAATGATCTGTTGAAACTGGGTCGACTTAAACCGGACAGCAGTGGGTCGAGCCATGGCATGACGAAAACAGAAAGTCATCGAACTTCCGCTCACGCCGCCGACAACACCCCCTTCGGTGCCAGAACTTGCTCCGCCAGACGCCTGATCCGCGCCGGGTCCGGATGATGGTCCGCCGTCACCGCCATGCGCGCCCACAGGACCGGCAGAAGCGTATCGCAGGTCACCTTCATGAATCCGTGGGCCAGTTCCGCCGGATGTTCGCTTGCCAGCACCTGATCCCGTGCCGTCTCCCAGACGCGCAACACATTCAACAGCTGGGGACACGCCAGGCCAGGATCGGCGCAGCTTCTTTTCAGGTAAGCTGTGAAAGCCCGGCCCGCTTCCCCGGAAAGCAATCGCGTTGCGACAGCACGCTCGTGTATGCCGTTGGCGCCTTCATAGATCGCGGCTATCCGCGCGTCGCGATAGGCCTGTTCCAGATGATATTCCTTGAGATACCCGTAGCCGCCCAGCACTTGAATGCCGAGCTCCGTGGCGCGCATACCGGCCTGGGTGCAATAGACCTTTGCAACCGGCTTCAGAAACTCCGCGAGCGCCGGGTCTTTTCCCTCTTCAATCGTGACCAGCGTCAGATGGGCAAGGGAACGTCCGCCCAGTGCCAGTGTATCGATCTCGTCGAGCATGCGCCTTACGTCCGCATGTCCGTCAAGGGTCACGGCCGCACCATCGGCATCGCGTCCCTGCACCCGCTCCGCGGCATAACTGCGCGAGATGTCACCTGCGCGGGCGGCATGGGCAACACCCTGCAATGCCACATCGACACGGGCATGGTTCATGATCGTGAACATGGCCTTCAGCCCGTCGCCCTCTTCGCCAACCAGCTCCGCTTCGGCAGCCTCGAAACTGAGTTGGCAGGTCGGCGAGGCATGCAGTCCCATCTTGTCCTCGATCCGGGTGACCGACACATGATTGCGGCAGCCATCTCCCAGCGTGCCCGGACAAAGGAACAGCGACAACCCCTTGAGCCCGTCATCGGACGTTCGCGCCAGCACCAGGTGAAGGATCTTTTCGCTCATGTCCTGGTCGCCCCCGGAGATGAAGATCTTCTCGCCGGTGATGGTCCAGATTGCGCCAGCCGGCTCGGCCCGGCAGCGGATGCGCGACAGGTCGGAGCCGGCCTCCGGCTCGGTCAGACACATGGTCGCCAGTGTTGCGCCCGACGCGAATTCCGGCAGGTAGCGCGCCTGCTGGTCTTCCGTGCCGAAGTTCAAAAGCGTGCTCACGGCGCCGGGCACCAACCCGGTGACCATCTGCAGGCTGTGATTGGCCCCGGAAAAGATCTCCGAGGTGATGGCCAGAACCGTCGCATCCAGCCCCTGCCCGCCAAAGGCCTCGGGCACGGTCAGCCCTGGCCAGCCCTGTTCGGCATAGGCGGCATAGGCCTCGACGAATCCGTCCGGCATGCGCACACGCCCGTTTTCCAGCCGACAACCCTGCCGGTCGCCCGGTTCATTCAGCGGTGCCAGTTGTCCTTCTGCAAAGGCGGCGAAATGCGCGCCGATTTCGGCGGCAAGATCCTTGTCCCAGTGCGGCAAGACCGGGGCGCCGGCAACATGCTCCAGCGAAAACAGGATGTCGTCGAGCGGGGCGGAGAAGGGTTTCATGGACGCACCTCGAACGGGCTGTGTGCCGACTTAAGCGAAATCGACTTCTTTCGCCCCACCGGCCTCATCCTGAGGAGGGCGACAGCCCGTCTCGAAGGGTCGGCCACACACTCGGGAACAGGAGGCAAACTCATCGACTCGGACCTGTTAGCCCTGCTCAGGAAGCGCCCGTAGCAGGCAAAGTGAACGAAGCCGGATCCCCCCCTCATTCCAGCCCCAGAAGCCGCGCGGCATTACCCTTGATGATGTCCGGGCGCAGCTCGTCCTTGATGTTGATCTTCTCGAAATCGGCCAGCCAGCGCTCCGGCGTGATCATCGGCCAGTCAGAGCCGAACAGCACTTTCTTCTTCAGGATCGAATTGCAGTATTTGACCAGGATTTCCGGAAAGTATTTCGGTGACCATCCGGACAGATCGATATACACATTCGGCTTGTGCTGGGCGACCGCCAGCGCTTCTTCCTGCCAGGGGAAGGACGGATGCGCCAGGATGATCTTCATGTCCGGAAAGTCGACGGCGACATCATCCATGTACATGGGATTGGAGTATTTGAGCCGCATGCCGTTGCCGCCGCGCATGCCGCTGCCGACCCCGGTCTGGCCCGTATGGAAGAGCGCAATGGCGCCCGCCTCGGCAATCGCCTCGTAAAGTTCGTAGGCCATCCGGTCATTCGGGTAGAACCCCTGCATGGTCGGGTGAAACTTGAAACCCTTGATACCGAATTCGCTGATCAGCCGACGGGCCTCGCGCGCGCCCATCTTGCCCTTGTGCGGATCGATGGAGGCAAAGGGAATGAGAACGTCGTCATTCTCGGCCGCAAGTTCAGCGACCTCTTCGTTCTTGTAGCGGCGGTACCCGGTCTCGCGCTCCGCATCGACCGGAAAGATCACCGCGGCAATGTTCTGCTCGCGGTAGTGCTGCGCCGTCTCCGGCACTGTCGGCGGATGGCTCCAGGGCGCGCGGAAATACTGCGCCATCGTCGCCTGCAGATCGTCATAGCCGTCGTCGGAATGACAGCCACAGGGTTCTTCCGCATGGGTGTGAATGTCGATGGCGCGAACCTTGGTGATATCAACCATTTCAAACGCTCCTCAAATCCGGACCACAGCCGGGTCATCGTCGGTGTAAAGCCGGTCCAGAAGCGCAGCGCGGCGCGCCAGGACCTTGCGAATGTTGAGATTGCCCTTTGCCGTCATTTCACCGTCCGGCATCGAGGCCGGTTCGGCGAGCACAAGGGCGCGGGAGACACGTGTCGAACTGCCGCTGATCTCGCGGGCCCGCTCAGTCAGGCGTCGATGGATTTCGCCCTGCAACAGCTTGCAGAGATAGGCGCCCTCCGCTTCGGCAAGATCAAATCCTTCCCTTGTCAGTTCCGCGAGGTTCGGGAAGATCATCACGCCGATCTCCTTGCGGTCCGCGCCCGTGACAACAAGATCGGCAGCCAGGGGAGCGAGGCGGGTGAGCAAGTCGAGTTTCAATTGCGCCGCGCGCACCCAGGTGCCCGATTGAAGTTTGAAATCCTCGGAAATCCGGCCGTCGAAACGCATCCCCTTGTTCGGATCGTTCTTGTCCAGAAACACCATGGCATCGCCGGTGATGAAGAACCCCTCCTCGTCGAAGGCGGCGCTGGTCTTGTCGGGGTCGTTGAAATAGCCCGGCATGACATTGGCGCCCTTCACCCGGACCTCGCAGCGCAGGTCCTCATCCGGGATCAGCTTGACCGTGACCCCGTTGAGCGGCACGCCCACAATGCCGGAGCGCGGGGCCGGCTCCTGCTGCATCATCGCAGATGGTGCTGTTTCCGTCAGTCCCCAGGAAGAGGTCATCAGGGGCACCTCTCCCTTGATCTCCAGCGCCATCTTCTTGAACCCTTCCCAGACGTCCTGGGGCAGCGACGCTCCGGCATAGAAGATCAGGTCGAGATCTTCGAAAAAGCGCTTCTGCAGGTCGCGATCAGCCTCAAGGGCCTTCAGCAACATGCCGAAGCCGAGCGGCACATTGAAGGCCAGTGTCCCGGTCTTGAGGCCCAGGTTTTCGACCGTGCGCTCGAACAGACCCTTGATCGGTTTGCCGTCGTCAATATAGAGGCTGCCGCCATTTGCCAGCATCATGTTGAAATTGTGCGACCCGCCGAAGACATGGTTCCAGGGCAGCCAGTCGACGATCACGGGCGGACGCTTGCGCAGGAACGGCAGCGCGTCGCCAAGCTGTGCCTGGTTGACGCACATCATCCGGTGCGTCGTCAAAACCCCTTTCGGGCTGGACGTGGACCCGGACGTCATCAGGATCTTGCCGACCGTCTCCGGCGTGACTTCGGCAAAGGCCTTGTCGACATCAATGCCGCCATCGCCTTTCAGCAGATCAGAGAAGGGTGTGACAGTGCGCGCGCCCGGCCGACTGGAGACAATCTCGACAGACTGCAGCGCCTCCAGATCAAGCGCCTCGCCAAACTGCTCGGCATCGACCACATAGGCTAGGCGCGGCCGGACCAGTCCGATCACCTCGCGCAGCCGGCCGTGGGCCCCATGTACCAGCGCATATTGCTCGGCCACCGGCACGGTGGGCACGCCGACATACTGCGCCGCAAGGGCCAGGATGCCGTGATCGACACCATTGCCCGACATCACCAGGATCGGTGTCGAACCGTCCAGCCCCCGCGCCAGCAGGGACGCACCGACGGCACGGACCTTTTCCAGCATCGCGGCGTAGCTTTCCGCGCGCCATCCGGCACCGCTGCGTTCGGCCAGGAACACACGATCCGGCGCCGTCTCTGCCCATTGATGCAGCCAGTCGCCGGTGCGTTCGGCAGCCTCCGACAGAACTTGGTTCGACCTCAGCAGGATCGAACCATCCGCACGCATCTCCCGGTCGACGGAGTGAACCTGATAATCAGCTGCGTGTTGCATGACACCTCCTCCCAAAGCCATCTCAGGTCTCCCTGCGCCGATTGGCTTCAATCAGCTGCATCACCTTCATGGCCCCCTTGAGCGCCTCGGGCGTGATGCCTTGCACCAGGCGATCTTCATGGACCTGAACCGCGGCAACGGCCTTTTCGTAAAGCTGCCGACCGGCGAGCGTTGCCTTCAGCGCATAGGCGCGGCGATCGCTCGGCAACTTGTCCCGAACAATCAGCTCCCGCCGTTCCAGCTCGTCGATGATGACAACCAGGTTCGGACGCTCGACATCCATCGCTGCAGCCAGCTGCGACTGGCGCAAGCCAGGATTGTCGACGATCAGCACCAGCGCCGTATAGGTGATCATGCGAAGCTCGAACGGCTTCAGGGTGCGGTTCAGGTCGGACTGGATCACATTGAAGGCACGCTTGATCTGATAGCCATATAAAGACCGCAGAGTGCTGTCGCTGACGCTGACAGTGCCAGTCTGGACATCCGGTTTGAGGGCTGGTGTCTTCATGACATCACCGGAAAGTCGGGCTGCGCTTTTCAAGGAAGGCTGCAAGGCCTTCCAGCGCATCCGGGCTGGTTTGCGTGATTGCAGCGCACAGGCTTTCCGTGAACAGGCCGTCGGCCTTGGACATGTCGCCGATCCGGGCAAGCGCCTGGATCATGATGTAGTTGGAAAGCGGCGCGTTCGAGGCGATCTTGCGGGCCAGCTCCCGTGCCTTTGCCAGCGCCTCGCCTTCGCCAGCCGTGTAATGTGTCAGACCGAGAGCCAAGCCCTCCTCGGCGCTGTACTTGCGACCTGTCAGCATCATTTCCGTCATCCGATCAGGCCCCAGAATGCGGCCGATCCGGACGGACGCCCCACCCCCGACAAAGATCCCGCGCCGACCCTCCGGCAACTGAAAGAAGGCGCTCGGCTCCGCGACCCGCACATGGGTGGCCGAGGCCAGTTCCAGGCCGCCGCCGATCACCGCACCGAACATTGCGGAGACAACAGGCAGGCCGCCGAACTGGATCCGGTCCATCACCTCGTGCCAGCCGCGCGAATGCCGCATCGTGCCTTCCGCATCGCGGGCGACATGCTCGCTCAGATCGAGGCCGGAGCAGAAATGGCCGGCCGTTCCCGTCAGGACCACAGCTTTCACATCGACAGGCGGTTTGGAGAAAAAGCCGTCAATCTTGTCCAGCAGGGCATCGCACATGGCGTTGCGCTTGTCCGGCCGGTTCATGGTCAGCGTCGCGACGCCGTCGTCAATCTCGATGGTCAGGATGTCGTCCGTCATCTGCTCTTCCTCAGCGCGGTGGCAGGCGCACGGCGCCGTCCAGCCGGATGGTTGTTCCGTTCAGGAACGGATTGCTCACGATGTGTTCTGCAAGACGCGCAAATTCGTCCGGCTCGCCAAGACGCGGCGGGAACGGAATGTTGGCGGTGATCTTCGCGGAGACCTCTTCCGGCAGGCCTTCCATCATCGGCGTCCGGAAAAGGCCCGGTGCAATCGCCATGACGCGAATACCATGCTGGGCGAATTCACGTGCTGCCGGCAGGCACATCGCCGCAATCCCACCCTTGGAGGCCGAATAGGCCGCCTGTCCGAGCTGGCCCTCCTCGAAGGCAACGGACGCCGTATTGATGATCACACCGCGCTCACCGGTCTCCGCCGGGTCTTCGTACAGCAAACGCCTGGCGGCATGGCTCATGACGTTGAACGTGCCGAATAGATTGACCTTCAATGTCTTTTCAAACGTGTCGAAGGAGAGCTTGCCTTCCCGCCCGACGATCCGTGCCGCAAAGCCGACCCCTGCGCAGTTGACAATCACGCGCGGGGCACCGCCCAGATGTGCAGTGGCCTCATCGAGGGCCCGGCCGACCGCAGCCTCATCGCTGACATCGGCCTGAACGGCCTGCCCGCCAATCTCGTCGGCGACCTGCCGGGCCTTGTCAATGTCATAATCCAGCAGGACAGTTTCGGCGCCCTGCCCGGCGAAATGGCGCGCGGTCTGCGCGCCCAGGCCACTGCCCGCGCCTGTCACCAGAACCCTGCTCTGCGCCAGTTTCATTGCCTCGTCTCCATTTTAGTATTCATCATCATTGTTATAGCACATATCTATTTTGACGCACACATATGCTCACCTGTGTTCCGGGCGGCCTAGCCGCCCAGAAGTAACAGGGTGATGGAGGGGAACAGCACCAGAAGAACGACCCGGAGAATATCGGACGTGACGAACCACATCACGGCCTTGTAGGTCGCGGTCATCGGGGTCGTCGTGTCCATCGTGTTGATGATGAAGAGGTTCATGCCCACGGGTGGCGTGATCAGCCCGACCTCCACGACGATCAGCACGATAATACCGAACCAGATCGCGACATGTTCAGGGCTCATGCCGAAATCGAGCACGCTGATCACCGGGAAGAAGATCGGTATGGTCAGAAGGATCATCGACAGACTGTCCATCAGACAGCCGAAGGCGAGGTAGAACAGCAGGATCAGGGTCAGCACCATCCAGGGGCTGAGGCCCTGGCCGACAACCCAGCCGCTGAGTTCCTGCGGCAGCTGGCTGAGCGCCAGGAAGCTGTTGTAGAAGCCGGCCCCGAGGATGATGAAGAAGATCATCGCCGTGCTCATGGCGGTCTGGATGATGCTGTCGAGGAACATCTTCCAGGTGAGATTGCCCGATGCAAGGGCGATCACACCGGTACCGGCAGCGCCAACGGCCGCCCCTTCGGTCGGGGTGAACCAGCCGAGATAGATCCCGCCGACCACAAGACCGAACACCAGGAGCACCGGCCAGACATCGAGCATGGCCCTGATCCGCTCGGCATAGGGCACTGGCTCGCGCGTGCCGGCCGCGTCCGGATGCAGGCGGACATAGATCGAGATGGTGATCATGTAGCCGATGGCCGCCAGGATGCCCGGGATGAAAGCCGCCAGGAACAGCTTGGCGATGTTCTGTTCGGTCAGAATGGCGTAGATCACCAGGATGACGGACGGCGGAATGAGAATGCCGAGCGTGCCGCCGGCCGCCAGTGTTGCCGTCGAGAACCCGCCGGAATAACCGTAGCGGCGCAGCTCCGGCAGCGCGACCCGGCTCATGGTGGCGGCTGTCGCCAGCGAAGATCCGCAGATGGCACCGAAGCCGGCACACGCGCCGACTGCCGCCATGGCGACGCCGCCCTTGCGGTGGCCGAGCCAGCTTTCAGCCGCCTTGAACAGAGACGATGACATTCCCGAATGGGTCGCAAACTGGCCCATCAGCAGGAACATCGGAATGATGGTCAGCGAATAGCTGGAAAAGGTTGAGTAGGTCTCGCCTTTCAGCTTCGACAGGAACATGTTGGGCGTGCCGATCGCAAGCCACAGGCCGCCGAGGCCGCAGATCATCATGGCCAGGCCGATCGGCGCACGCAGGAAAATCAGAAGAAGCAGGATCGGAAAGGAATAGAAGCCGAGTTCGAGCGTGCTCAATGGACACCCTCCCCGCCTTCCGGCGACAAGCGCTTGCCCGTCACCAGATCAACGACGCGGGTAAACGCGCAATAGACAGCGACAACGGAGGCGACCAGGGCCGCGCCGAAGCTGAGCGCAAAGGCCCACCAGATCGGGAACTGTAAAATGAAGGTGGTTTCGTTGTAGCGCATCTTGTCTTCCATGCCGAGAAACAGACGCCAGGTGATCAGCAGGATCAGGGCGCTCAGGAGCACTTCCCAGACCGTTTCCAGCAACCGGTTCAGCCAGCGCGGAAAGACCGTGGAAAACACATCGACGGTGGCATGGCCGCGATGCAGCTGACAGATCGGCAGAAACGCGAAAATCGTGAAACTGACCCCGGCTTCGACCAGCTCGAAATCACCGAAGACCGGACCGACGCCGGTGGCAATCAGCGCGTTGGCGGCTGCATCGGAGATGGACTTCAGAAGATCCGAATGTCCCAGCGTGTTCAGGCCCCGCCCCAGCACGCTGACACAGGTCAGCGCAATCATCGCTGTGAGCACCAGACCGCCAAGGATCGCCATGAAACGTGCAAGGCGTTCCATCAGGGTGTGCAGCATGTCGGTAATCCAGTCAGAGAGTGTTCCCGGAAGATGTCTTCCGGGAACGTCTTATCAGACAGAAGGGTCAGTTGGCCATCAGTTCGGCAGCGCGGTCCTTCAGGGCCTTGCCGTCAATGCCTTTGCCGTCCATCTCGGCAACCCATTCGTCCGTGGTGGCTTGAGCAGCAGCTTTCCACTCGGCGACCTGCTCCGGCGTCAACGTGATGATGTTGTTGCCTTTTTCCACGGCAGCCGCACGCGGACCGGCATCGTCGGACTGCATCTGTTTGCCAGCGAACGCCGAGAAGTCTTCACCGGAATTGGCGTCGATGATGGCCTTCAGGTCGTCCGGCAGGCTGTCATACTTGTCCTTGTTCATCGCAAAGATGAAGGATGTCGTGTAGAGCGCGTCGCCGGGGAATTCGGTATGGTTGCCAACAAGCTCATTCACCTTCAAGGCACCGACAACTTCCCAGGGGATCACGGTCGCGTCGATCACGCCCTTGGACAAAGCTTCCGGAATAGCCGGGACCGGCAGACCGATCGGCGTCGCACCGAGATTGGAGAAGAGTTTGTTGGTGACCCGGGTCGGAGCCCGGAGCTTGACACCATTCAGATCGCTCAAGGAACTGATTGGCTTGCTGGAATGAATGACACCGGGACCATGGACCCACAGACCGAGCGGTTTGATCCGCGCAAAGTCCTGATCCATCATGGTTTCTTCAGCGAGCTTCCAGTAAGCGCGGGACATGGTTTCCGCATCGCCCATGGTGAAGGGCAACTCGAAGACTTCGGCGCGCGGGAAACGGCCCGGCGTATAACCGGCCACGGTCCACACGATATCGACCGCACCGTCAACCACCTGGTCGATCAGCTCCGGCGGCTTGCCGCCAAGCTGCATGGACGGGTAACGCTCGATCTTGATGCGGCCACCGGATTCCGCTTCGATCTTGTCCGCCCACGGGTAAAGCACGTTCTTCGGCACATTTGCCTGGGCCGGCAGGAACTGGTGCATGCGCAGCGTGACTTCCTGCGCGAAACTGGACGAGGCCGTGCCGGCCAGTGCGACAGCCGACACGGCGGCCGCAGCAGCCAGCTTGGCAATCGTCTTGTTCAAGTTGATCATGGTTTCCTCCCTGTTCGATCAACTCCAAAACCCGGCCGGCATCCTCTCCCCAACCAGGTCATGAAATAAAATAGTTATACTTTGTAACCTTGTTCAACCTTGGTGGACGGCTCTGCCAGGCATGCCGCCGCACGCAGCTTGGCATGTGCAAGCCACGACGAAAAGCCATTCCTGTGGCCTGAACCCCAAAGCATCACAAATCCCCTCCAATTTGGTCGGAGTGTGTGATGATTTTTTGCAGAAGGCAAGATATCGCGTGCGGCAACCTGTCCGAAACGTCAGGTTTCCGTGTTAGTCGGACGCGGTTCATCAAGGCGCTCATCGCGTTGCCTGCAAGGACACCGCAAGCGGATCCTGCTGGTCACAGTCGACGCTGACATGCTGAAAGTGCATCCGGTTCTCCCTGTCTTGGCCGATATTGAATGAACCAAAACAAGAAGTAAAATGAGAAATTAAGCCACTTAGTTTCCAAAACAGGAAATCAAAGTTCCGTTCTTCACGCTCATCCGCGAGCGAAAAACCGGCGGGCCCAGGCTACATGTGGCCCGCCGGTCAGGTCCGGCCTTATGCGGATTGGGAGGAAAGGGCCGGTGTGTCCGTGAGCTGCTCAAGGAGCCGCGCAACGGCCTCTGCGCCCGGATCATTGTGACCGGAGAGGCTGGCCTCCGAAACATAAGAGGCGCGGCCGGCTCTTGCGCGGGTGATCCGGGCCGTTGCATCCGCGCCCTGGCGGGCTTCTGCCGCTGCCGCTTCAATGCCATTCTCCAGCGCGTTCAGGGCCGGCAGCAGCGCATCGATCATGGTGCGGTCGCCCGGCTTCGCCCCGCCCACCTGCATGACCCGGTCCAACCCGGCATGAAGCGCACCGATGGCTCCGCGGCCGCTGGAAGACGCATCCCCTGCCGCGGCAAAGAAGATTGCCAGCAACACCCCGGACGAGCCTCCCATGGTCTGGCTGAGTTCCAGGCCAATGGCCCGGTAGAGCTGGGTCAGATCGGCCAGTGGCAGGCGATCCAGCGCCTGGATCAGGGCGCGCGCCGCTGTGGCCAGCGTGCTGCCCGTGTCGCCGTCGCCGGATTTCAGGTCAAGCGCGTTGAGGTCGTCCTCCGCAGCAATCAGGATGTTGCAGCAACGTTCGATGAAGGCGCGGGTTTCCGGATTTTTCGACGGCAGCGGCTGGATCGGGCTCAGCCCGTCCGGCAAGGGCCGCACGGCGACGGCACCAAGCGACAGACAGCCCGGCCACGCCCAGGGCGCGACCGGCGCCTGCAACAGCGCTTCTTCCGCCTTGTCGACCGGAAGCAAAGACACCGAAAACCCATGCATGTCGAGCGAAGTCATCATGGCCGCCGGTCCGATCACCCAGCGGATCTGACTGCCGATCCGCGACGTCGTCATCTCCTCCAGCAGAACGCTCATCTCCAGGGGAGTCGTCGAGCCGAGATTGTTGAGGATCGCCACATGCGGACCCGGCTTGAGATTGGGCGCAAGCCTTTCAACAACCATGGCCATGGCCGCCTTGGCGTTGGAGTATTCGACCTGCTCGATGCCGGCTTCGCCGTGAATGCCAAGGCCGAGTTCGGCCTTGCCCATGGCAATCCGGTCTTCCTTGGGCGCTCCCGGGATTGTGCAGGTGTCGAGCGACATGCCGATGGAAATTGCACCGCCAATCGCCTTCCTGGCCGCCGCCGTAATGGTGTCGAGATCGGCTCCCTGGTCGGCCAGAGCCCCGGCGATCTTGTGCACGAACAAAGTGCCGGCAACACCGCGTGCCTGCGGCAGGTCCGGCAGGGCAACATCGTCATCGACGATCACCATGTTGACCTTGAGACCGAAGGCACGGGCGCGTTCCGCCGCCAGGCCGAAATTGAGCCGGTCGCCGGTGTAGTTCTTGACGATCAGCAGACAACCTGCCTTGCCGGTCACCGCAAGAATGCCTGCCAGAACCGCATCGACGGAGGGCGAGGCAAAGACCTCGCCACACACTGCTGCCGTCAACATGCCCTGGCCGACAAACCCGGCATGGCTCGGTTCGTGACCGGACCCGCCTCCGGAAACGAGCGCCACCTTGGACTTGTCCCAGTCGGTTCTGACAACAACCTTGATATGCGGATAGCCATCGAGGCGCGCAAGCCGCCCGCCGGCGGTCCGCAACATGCCGTCAATCGCTTCGGTGACAAGAGTTTCCTTGGTGTTGATGAACTGTTTCATGTCCCGTCTCCTCAGGCAATTCTGGCGCCGCTGTCGTCAAAGAACAGCGGATTGCGTGGCTGGATGGCGAGCATGTCGCCGGGTTCAAGGGATGTGTGCGGCTCTGACAGGGTGACGATGTCGTGTCCGTCCAGTGACAGGTGCAGACGGGTCTGGTCGCCCAGATGTTCCACCCGCCGGACCTCGGACGGTTTGCCCTCCCCTTGCGCAATATGCTCCGGTCGCAGGCCGATCGATGTCGCGCCCGACGGCGCTCCTGCAAACAGGTCTGCGGGCAGAACATTGATGCGCGGCTGGCCGAGCCGGCCCGCCACATAAAGATTGACCGGGTCTTCATAGATCTCGCGCGGCGAGCCGAACTGCACCAGACGGCCATGATCGAGCACCCCGACATGGGTGGCCATGGTCATCGCCTCGATCTGGTCGTGGGTCACGTAGAGCAAGGTCGCCCCCAGGTTTTCCTGAATGCGTTTCAGCTCGATCCGCAGATCCGAGCGCAGCTTGGCATCGAGCGAACTGAGCGGCTCATCCATCAGGTAGATGGAGGGATCGCG
Organism: Roseibium sp.; assembly: GCF_965233565.1. Lineage (GTDB taxonomy): Bacteria > Pseudomonadota > Alphaproteobacteria > Rhizobiales > Stappiaceae > Roseibium. Next base: position 2,066,321 of record NZ_OZ247494.1, read on the forward strand.
CACAAGAGCCCGCCCGATGGAGACCCGCTGCATCTCGCCGCCGGACAGATTGGTCGCCTTGTTGTTGAGCTTGTGCGAGATCTTCAGGACCTCGGCGACTTCCTGCACCTTGCGATCGATCTCATCTGACGGCGTTTTCAAAAGCGGCGACTTCAACGGAAAGGCCAGATTGTCCTTCACGCTCAGATGCGGGTAGAGCGAATATTGCTGAAAGACCATGGCGACGTTTCGTTGCGCAGGTGTGTCCTGGACGACGGACCGGCCGGCGATGGTCACATCCCCTTTGTCCGGCTGTTCCAGTCCTGCTATCAGCCGCAGGATCGTTGTCTTGCCTGCTCCGGTCGGCCCCAGCAGCGTCACGAACGCGCCGTTCGGGATGGTCATGGTGACATCGTCGACGGCAAGCGTATCCCCGAATGCCTTGGAGAGATTGCCGAGCTTGACTTCAGACATGGGCCAGCACTCCCTCGTTGAGCTCGGACCGCAGCGCCCGGCCCAACTGGTTGTCGAACAGGGTGACGGTCGAACCGTTGAAATCAAGGCCGACAAACTCGCCCACCCGGACCGGCTGGTCGGAGGGGATCCGGGCCTTGAGCTCTCCATTGGCCGTCTTGAGCGTCACGATCTGGGTCGTACCCAGATATTCCGCCGCCAGGACTTCCCCACGATAGGTGCCGCTATCGGTCAGCGAAATGTGCTCGGGGCGAATGCCGAAAACGAGATCCCCCTCGAAGGGCTCGCGCAGCTGCGGCACCTTCAGGCTCTCATGTTGGATTTTCACCTCTGACGACCCGGCATGAACCTCGCCATGAAAACGCAGGAAGTTCATGGAGGGCGAGCCGATAAAGTCGGCAACGAACATGGTCGCCGGTTTGTCGTAAATGTCCTGCGGCGTGCCGAACTGCTCGATGACGCCATGATTCATAACGACGATCTTGTCGCCCATCTGCATGGCTTCCAGCTGGTCATGGGTGACATAGACCGTGGTTGCCCCCATCCGGTCGTGAAGCGCGCGCAGCTCTTCCGACATGTGTTCGCGGAACTCCGCATCAAGGGCACCCAGCGGCTCGTCCATCATGAAGGCCTTCGGGTCGCGCACGATGGCACGGCCGAGGGCAACCCGCTGGCGGTCCCCACCGGACAGGCCACCAACCGGCCGGTCGAGGATGTCGGTAATGCCAAGGATCTGCGCAACTTCGCCCACCTTCTCCTTGACCTGCTGTTTCGACATGCCCTGGCTGACCAGCGGATAGGAGATGTTCTTGCGTACATTCATGTGCGGATAGAGCGCGAACATCTGAAAGACGAAGGCAATGTCGCGCTTGCTCGCCGGATGTTGGCCGACCTCCTCGCCGTCGATGTAGATCTCGCCTGCGGTCGGCAGCTCCAGCCCGGCAATCATCCGCAAGGTGGTGGTCTTGCCACAGCCGGACGGGCCGAGCAGCATGAAGAACTCGCCGTCTTCGATCTTGAAGGAGGAGGACTGCACGGCAGTGAAGTCGCCGAACTCCTTCCTGAGGTTCCTGATCACGATCTCTGCCATGAAGGTCACTCCGGAAAGTGGCTGACGACGATGAACATCACCGTTCCCGTCAGCGTCACAATGAAGGAATAGGTGTAGGCCCAGAGAACCAGCGGCTGCATCAGCATGATCACGCCGACCGCGATCAGAATGGATGCCAGCATTTCCCAGGACCCGCGGCGGAAGCGCACAAGGCCATTGACGAACTCAGTCATTTGCGGACCGCTCCGAAGGTGATGCCACGCAGCAGATGCTTGCGCAGGAGAATGGTGAAGACCATGACCGGCACGAGGAAGAGGGTCGCGCCCGCCGCCACCGCCGGCCAGTCCTGGCCGCCGACACCGATGATGGTCGGGATGAAGGGCGGTGCGGTCTGGGCCGTGCCCGACGTCAGGAGCACCGCGAAGGCATATTCGTTCCACGAGAAGATCAGGCAGAAGATGGCTGTCGAGGCAATTCCGGTCGCCGCCTGGGGCAGCACCACCTTGTAGAAGGCCTGGAACCGGGTATAGCCGTCGATCAGCGCCGCCTCCTCGTATTCTCGCGGAATCTCGTCGATGAACCCTTTCAGGAGCCAGACCGCCAGCGAGATGTTCACCGCCGTATAGAGCAGGATCATGCCGAGATGGGTGTCCGACAGGCCGAGCGTCCTGAACATCAGGAAGATCGGGATGGCCACCGCGATCGGCGGCATCATCCTTGTCGACAGGATGAAGAACAGAAGATCGTCCTTGAGCGGCACCTTGAACCTGGAAAAGGCATAGGCGGCCAACGTCCCGAGAAACACCGACAGGAAGGTCGAGCCGAATCCGATGATCACCGAATTCAGGAACCGCTCGCCGTAGCGCGACGGGCCGGCAATGACCATGTCCCGGTTGCGCACGATCTCCTCATACCAGCTCGCCGGGGGTGGCAGGGCTTCAAGCTGTTCCGGGGACACCCGCGTGCGGGTGGTGAAGAGATTGACATAGCCTTCCAGCGAGGGCTCGAAGAGCACCTTGGGCGGATAGGCAATGGCGTCGACCGGCGACTTGAAGCCGGTGGTCAGGATCCAGACCAATGGCAGCAGGGTGATGACCGCGTAGACGATGACCAGGGACCCGGCGACCCATTTCTGCCGTGGGGACGGCTCGGTGATGGAGAAACTGCTCATCTTTCTTTCACCTTGTTGAGCGCCTTCACATAGATCGAGGCAAGGCCAAAGACGGTCACGAAGAGAATGATGGCGTAGGCTGAGGCATAGCCCGTGCGCCATTTTTCAAAGGCTTCGCGTTTGAGATTGATGGAGGTGAGTTCGGTGACGGAGCCCGGACCGCCGCCGGTCAGCTGCACCACCAGGTCGAACATCTTGAAGTTCTCGATGCCCCGGAACAGCACGGCCAGCATCAGGAAAGGCAGCACCATCGGCACCGTGATCGTCCAGAACTGACGCCACTTGCTCGCCCGGTCGATCTCGGCGGCCTCATAGATGTAGTCCGGGATCGATCGGAGGCCTGCGAGACAGATCAGCATCACGAAGGGCGTCCACATCCAGGTATCGACGATCACGATGGCCCAGGGCGCCAGTTTGACATCGCCGATCATCTGGAAGGAGGACGGGTCGATGCCGGTCAGGAACGAGATGCCGTAATTGAAGAGGCCGATCTGCGGCTGGTAGAGAAAGGTCCAGAAGTTGCCGACCACGGCGGGCGACAGCATCATCGGCAACACGATCAGCGTCGTCCAGAGATCGTTGCCCTTGAACTTGCGATTGATCAGCCAGGCCAGGGCAAAACCGATCAGCACCTGCAGCACGATTGTCCAGAACAGGAAATGCGCGGTCGCCTGCATGGTCAGCCAGATATCGCCGTCGGTCAGGATGCGCTCGTAATTGCGCAGACCGATATAGTCGACCTCACGATTGGGCCGGTTGGCCCGGAAGTTGGTGAAGCTCAGATTGATCGTCCAGATCAGCGGAAAGATGTTTACCGCCAGAAGCAGGAAGATTGTCGGCGCAACGAACAGCCAGGCAATCGTGCGATCCGAGAGACCCCTGATTTTTTTTGCGACCGAGGGCGGGGTCGCTTTTGCTACGTGGTCGATTGGTGTCACGGCCATGAGAAACTCTTGGAAAGGAAAGGTCAGGCGGAAGGCCCGCTTGCCAGCGGTTCACTCGGCGCCCGGATGCATGTCTCGCGCAGCCGGGCGGTGTGGTCGATGGGGCCTGTCGCCATGTGCGGTCCGGCGCATGGCCGGACCGCTGAGATGCATGCGGATGGTCAGAGCTTGCCTTCGTCCTCGAAGGTCTCCGTCCAGTCCTCGATCAGCTTGTCGAGGGCTTCCTTGGCGGTGCCCTGGTCGGCCACCACGTAGTCATGCAGGCGCTTCTGCATGGCCAGCAGCAGTTCGGCATAGGCCGGCTCCTGCCAGAAGTCCTTGACGTTATCCATCGCCAGCAGGAAATCGGAGGCGAACGGCGCGCTGTCCGGGAAGCTCGGATCGTTCAGCACGCTGACATGACAGGAATAGCCGCCGAGATCCCACCATTTTTTCTGGACGGAGGGCTGGGCAAACCACTTGATGTATTCAAGCGCCGCATCCTGCTTGTCGGAATAGGCCACCACGGAGATGCCCTGCCCGCCGAGCGTCGAGGCCTCGACATTCTGGCCCGGATTGACGAAGAAACCGATCTTGTCGCCACCGGTATCAGGATCCGCATAAAGGCCGGGGAAGAAGGCGAACCAGTTCATGGCCATTGCCACCTGACCGGATTTGAACGCGTCGAGCGACTGTTCCATGTAGCTGTCGGTATATCCGGGAGGCGTGCCGGTCTTGTAGAGCTCCTTGTAGAACTCCAGGCCCGCAACGGCTTCCGGCGAGTTCACCGCGCCTTCCATGTCGTATTTGCCCGGGGTCATCTCGTATTTGAAGCCGAATGGATACATGGAGCTGGTCGCGCCCATGGTGATGCCTTCCGAGCCGCGCTCGGTGAAGATGGCAGCGCCATAGCGGGTCTGACCGTCAATCTCGCGGCCCTGGAAGAACTGCGCAACCTCAAGCAATTCGGCCTGGGTCTTGGGCGGCGCCAGATCGCGGCCGTGCTTTTCCTTGAAGGCTGCCTGGATGTCAGGCATCTCGAACCAGTCCTTGCGATAGAACCAGCCATTGGCATCACCCATGGCGGGCAGCGCGTAATAGTTGGGCGTGCCTTTCGGCCAGGTGGAATAGGCATAGACTGTCGCCGGGGCGAAATCGTCCATGCTGATGCCTTCCTTGTCGAAGAAGTCGTTCAGCTTGACATAATGGCCGTTTTCCGCGCCGCCGCCGATCCACTGGCTGTCACCGATCAGGAGGTCACAGAGTTTGCCGCCGGAATTCAGCTCGTTGAGCATGCGGTCGGCAAAATTGGGCCAGGGCACAAATTCGAAGTTCATGGTGTGGCCGTATTCGGCCTCGAATTCCTTGGACAGTTCCACAAGGGCGTTGGCCGGATCCCAGGCCGCCCAGCACAGCGTCAGGTCATCAGCCTGCGCTTTGGAAACAGACAGTCCGCCGACCGCAAGAATAGCGGTGGCTGCGAGTAGTTGCGCAGTTTTCATGGGTGAAATCCTCCCGAAGTGATCGCGCACCGGCGCCTGCCGGGCAGCTGCACTCCTCCAAGTGCCCGGGCACGGTAATTGACATACGTATGTCACGTCAATGAAAAAACTGACATACGTCTTTCTTTTTGACGTCAAACAAGCGCACTGACCACCCTGAAGCGGCTTCAACACATTGATTTTGTTGCGTTTATTTTCCTGTTCTCAGGATCTGAGCCAAAACCTCAATAGAGGTTCTCGCGCATGATGATCTCGATGCGGATCTTTTCCTGCGCCTCAAAAATGTCGGTGTCATCGCATTTCGCCCGCAGAACCCTCAGGGCGCTGCGCACCAGATGACCGACATTCTGGGCAATGACCGCATCCAGCTCTCTGTCCTGAAGCGCCTGGCGCGTCACGGTGGTCAGGTCATGGGCGATAACCACAAGCTTGCCCGCCACGCCATGCGCCCGCAGCGCATCGAGCATCGCGGCATTGCCGGACCCCATGGAATAGACGGCCCTTGTTTCCGGATGCGCCTTCAGCGCGTGATGCAGGGTCTCGTGAATACGGTCCGGGTCATCGTGAAACTCGATCGTCGGCAAGGTCTGCAAATGCGGAAAGTCGCGTGACAGCACCTCATCAAGCCCGAACCGCCGCTCGATACTGTCGCGTGCCACCATAGAGTTTGTGGTCACGAGGATGCTGCCGGTTTCGTTGCGCAGAAATTTCCCAAGCAGGGCCCCCGCCGTCTTGCCGGCCGAAAAGTTGTCGATCCCTGCAAAATAATGGCATTTCGAGTTCGGAAGATCCGAAACCAGAGCCACGACATAAACGCCCGCGCTCTTGATATGTGAAATGGCGTCGCGCACCTGCGGCGTTTCGGGAACCATCATGGCAACGCCGTCCAGGGTTGAGAGATCGAGCGCCTTGAGCGCCTCGACAATGGCATGCGGATCCGCGGCATTGACCAGCAGAACGCTAACATCCGTCCTGTCGGCGAGCCGTGTGCCGGACGCCTCACCAACGGCCGCAACAATGGTCTCGACGAAGTGATTGCCACCTTCCGGAAGCACGAACACGAAGCGATACTGCCGCTGCTTGGCCAGATTGGCCGCATTGGTATCCCGCACATAGCCGAGTTTCTCGACCGCCGCCTTGACCCGCTCGGCATTCTTCGGCCGCACGTCGGCACGCCCGTTCAGCACCCTGTCGACGGTCGACAGACTGACCCCTGCTTCCCGCGCGATATCATGGACGGTTGGCTTTGCCATTACGCCTCCTTGAAAGCGCTACTGTCGGCAGCATTCTGACATACGTCAATCAAGTTGTATCCAACTCCTCGAATCCGAACTGGCTTTGTCCAACAAAGTCAGCTGCTTGCAGGTAAACAAGTCGAGCCTGACAGGGTTATACAGCACCGATTCGCAGAAAAGGTCATTCACTTAGCCGGGTCAAATCAAGAGAATGGTGGACGACCTTCTTGACAGTGACTTGTTGCCGCGACGCAATGTTAACTTTTGACGCTGTAAACGGTCCCGGCAGCACTGCTTGTAATTGTATTTACAAGAAGAGTTGCTACATAAGATGTGTTATTTTTAGGAAAATTCAGGAAGGGGCCCATGGCAGATTTCAATGTTCAAATCGAGAAATCGAAACAGGAAGTGGCTGCTGCGCAGCAGAAGATCAACGAGCTGACTTCGAAAATCGAATCCGCACGTGGAAAGCTGGAGGCCGGCCAGGACATCTCGATCGACATTGAAAACGCGACCCTGGACGACGTTCATGCGCATACCGAGCTGATGGGCGCCAATATCGCCGAGCTGATCATGGGGCTCGACGACGTCACCGCGAATTTCTCCAAGGACTTCGATGCCATGCGTTCGAAGACCGGCTGGGAGACCTTTATCGGCTTCTTCTCCAAGCAGCGCTCCGACAGCATTCGTCAGGAACGCATGCGCACCGCCAGCATCGACGACAAGCTGCAGGACCTGATTTCCAAGTCCAATGTCATCGGCCAGCTGCTGCAGGAACAGCTCAACACGCTGAACGAACACTCCAAGCGGGTGGAAACCAACCTGTCCGGCACGCTCGCCCAGCGGGAACAGACCGTCGGCACGCTGGAAGACATCAAGCAGAAGCTGGTCGCGATGGACCCGGACATCATCGCGCTGGAAAACAAGATTTCCATGGAAACCGACGCTGCCGCCCGGACCAAGCTGGAGAGCGAGCTGGCGGAACTCAATTCCGAATACAATCGTCTTGCGCAGGAAGAGCAGGTCAAGCTCGCCGAAAGCCAGACGCTGGAACGCTACATCGAGAAGGGCAAGACCTGGGTCGACAGCCTTCAGAACCAGGCGGCCACCCAGATGGTGCTGATCAACAAGCTGCAGACAGATACCAAGCAGCGCGTCGTTCTCTACGATGCCCTGGTCAAGTCGCTGAAAACGGCGCAGCAGCAGGATGTTGCCCACAAGATCAACGAGATCGGCGTGGCGACCGACAAGGAAGCCCAGTCAGCCATGGCCGCCATCGGCTCCGCCACCAACCAGCGCATGGCCGACATGATGGAAGCCCATGAGGACCACATGGTCTTTGCACGCAAGGTGCTGGAAGAAAAGGCCAAGTCGGACGAACGTTTTGCTCGCCGCTTCGAGAAGATCGTCGAGAAACACGACAAGAACGCCTACGGCGCCTGACACTTCGGTTCGGGAGCCTAAGCGTTGGATCTGACACTGGATCACAGAACCCTGGAAGAAGCGCATGAAACACGGCGCTACTTCGCCAAGTTCGAGCGGATCATCCATCACCTGAAGGGTGTCGCCGACAGCGTCGTCAATGAAAACACGGCGCTGGCAAGCGAGATCCCCATCCTGCAGCAATACCTGGCGGCCTTGTCCGGCACGTTCACGGCACTGTCCTACAAGTATCTGTTGGCGGGCCGCGTGTCCGAAATGATGCCGTCCCTGCTCAGCATCGACCGGCAGGACAGCGGATTTCCCGTCTACCAGGAACTGCTGCAGATGGCGAATGACGCCATGCAGGTGGACAACCACCTGCGCTCGCTGCCAGATATGCGCGGCCTCAAGCTGGCGATGATCAACCACATCCTGCGGGAACAGTCGGCACCGACCAACCTGCAATTTGCGGCCTCTCAGCGTCAGTATTACGAGGAGCTTGCCGGAAGCGAGCTGTTCTGGGCACGCAATGATCCCCGCCTCACCTGGACAGGTAATGTCACGGAAAGCCGTCGCAGATACCGGCTGCACTGGGCGGTCTATGACAGCCAGCAGAATATTCCGCTCATCTACATCATGGACGTCGAGGACAGCGGCAAACGCCCGCTTGCCAAGGACGAGCGCCGCTGGCCGCGGGTTCAAAGCCATCTGACGGCCCAATCCGCAGCGTCCCTTAAGCTGGTCACGATCGCGCGCGGCTTCGACCGGGATTTCGACGACTTGCACCCAAAGCGGCTGCGGCGCTTTTTTGTCGGGCCGATGTACAGCCACACCTTCACCCAGCAAACCGGCCCCTTGCGGGACGTGCTAGCGGAGGTCGACGGCCGCCCCGGGGAAGACTGGGCGCTTGCCTGGACCACGGAGACGCTGGTGTCTTCCGGCTCCGAATATGAAGCCTCTGGATTCTTCTCTTCCGTCGAACGGCAGATCTATGAGCTCGACCCTCTGGCAGCCGGCAGCGCCACCTCCTATGAAGTGGCCGGCCATACCCATCAGCAGCGGTCGCTGATCCTGCCACAGCGCCCCTACCAGATTCTGGCGGAACGCGATCCGCCCGGCTTTTCCCATATCCGCAAATACGCCGTTACGCCTGCGGGCAAAATTCTCAGCTACAAATAGGTTTCACGCGTGACCCTTTCCAACGACCTCATGGAACTGAAAGAAGACAAGATCCGCGAGAAATATCCACTCGCTGAAGCGATGCTGCAGGGCTTTGACCACACACCGCGCATTGCCAAGAAAAGCACACCCGATCGTGTGTCCTCCGAACGTTCGCCAGGGCTCGGCTCCCGCCGGCGCTTCCGCTCAACCACCCCGGGCCTGGTCACACGCTCCACGGCACGACCGGAAGGCGTACAGCTTTCAGAGCGTATTCTGGAAAGCGACGACGACGCGCTGACCACGCCGCTGCAGGCGAGCCTGCTCCGCACCCTGCGCCGTGCCTTGTCGGTCGCCCAGGTGACGTCTGACCAGTTTGCCGACCAGTCCGGATTGTCAGACCTCAAACGGGCCAATCTGGCCGGGACCCTCGATGCCTCCCAGAAGCTGCGGTTCGAAAAGCTGCTCAATGCCAGCGCACTGATTTCCCTTCATGTTTTTGCCAACATGACGGATTTTCTGGTGTCCGGCCTGTCGGCCGACGAGGGCGAAGCGGAAATCCAGTGCGGCGATGTCGAGGAAATCCTGATCGACAATGACCAGCTCGCCCTGCACGGAACGCTCTGGGAACTGGATCAGGAGATCGCCGCTGCCGGCGTTGACACGGATGCCAAGCTGATCGCACTTGTCACGTCCTTCTGCGAGCAGCTGATGGAAAAGGTGACCCTGCGCGCCGAAGGGCTCAACGAGCTTACCCCCTTCTCTGAAGCGCAATACAGGGTCGAGGCCGACAATTTCGAGATCGCCGGCTTCACGCCGTCGGCCCATGCGCGTTCGACCACGCTGACCATGGCCTTCAAGAAACCGGAAGAAGTGGTCGGCAACCATATCGCCAAATACCAGGCCATGAAGCTTGCCAAGATGCTGATGGCCTATGATTTCGAGCGCAAGCTGAACCCGTTTGCCGAACTTGGCGGTTTCATCTTCACCTTCATGGGTGACGGCAAGCCGGGCACCGGCAAGACCACGCTGATCCAGATGATGGCTGGCATGATCAACGACTATTGCCAGGTCGCCGGCTATCCGTTCCGCTACCAGAACCTGTCGACCGACAGCATCGACAGTTACCAGGGCAAATCGGCACAGAACGCCAAGGCCTTCATTCGCAACGTTATCGACCCGAATGTCATCGGCTTCGGCACCATCGACGACATCGATCAGCTGGCCGGCAAACGCGGAGACCGCCAGTCCTCCGCCGGACAGCTGGAAATCACCGCCGTCCTGATGGAAAGCTTCGCCGGGGCCAACACGGTGGTGCGCGGCAACTGCACCTTCGGCATGTTTTCCAACTATCCGGAAAATGTCGACGACGCGCTGCGCCAGCGGGCGGGTGCCCGTTTCCTGGTCGACGGGCCGCAGACCCGCGAAGACTATATCGACATCCTGCATCTCCTGATGGGCAAGAACCATTCGATTCCCGTCGGCGAGCACGAGCTGTTTGAGGCGCAGGCGATCAAGAAGGCCGTTGCCGCCTCCTACGACAAGCACTCCCGTCCCCAGGAAGACGCGCTAGTGAAGGTCTTCGACAAGGTGCAGGCAGATATTGGCGGTCTCGACACGATCGCCAAGCTGGGCGCTTACCTGAAAGGCATCCAGGAAGCGGACGAGCGTTTCACCGGCCGTGCGATCAAGAACATCACGGACGCCATCAAGGTGCGCGCGATGGACTTCGAGCTGCCCGACGAGTGGATGGAAAATCCGGACCTGTTCCTGTTCAAGGACTACGACACCAAGAAATCCATGATCGCCGACCTCGCCCAGCCGATCACGGTGGAGATGGTCATTCAGGAGATCAACCGCTACGCCGACAGCGAGTTCCGTTATGCGGACAAGTCCGACGAGGTGGCGATTGAAAACGCGGTCCGCGAGATGCAGCGCATGGAGGAGGCCAAGCGCCGCTACATGGAAGCCAACCGCCCATGATGCGCCTCGTCAAACATGGACTGATGTATGGCAACCTGATCGAGGTGACGTCTCCGTCCATGGTTGCCCGCTACAATCGGGCCCTGGAACACCTGACCGGCAAGCAAACGACGCTCCAGGAATTCCACATCGACATTTCGGGCTATTCACCGGAGATCGGGGATGAGCTTGGCGACGAACATTATCTGAACCCGAACGGTTCCAACCGCCAGTTCATACTTCTGACTGTCGAACAGAAGACCGCACCGCTGCTCAATGCCCGGTTTTCGACGTCCCGAAAGATCCTGCGCCGTTTCATCGACGACAACGAGGAACAGCTCTTTGCACTTTCCATTCGTGACAGCATCGTCGGCGAGCTGATCAACTCCGTCTATTCACTGAGGTCTCCTAGGGATCTCTTCGACATCCGCACTATTGAAATCGAGGCGGACACGGTCGGTGGCCATGCCGAGGCCGGCGAGGATCTCGGGGACCTGATCGAACGCTTCATGAAGGAGCCGGACGGCTGGTGGGACGACGTGCTCATCGCCGAGATGATCGAGCTGTCCAAACAGACCGGCGACATCATCCGCACGCCGCTCACGCTGCAAAATGTCCGTTACCAGCAGCAGAACTTCTACACCTCGCATTATGGCGGGCTTTATGTGTTCCGGGACGTTAAGAACTCGGCCGTGATTGCCCCGTCGGACATGGACATCGTCGTCGACTTGCCCGTCAATGAAGTGCTGACCCTCGAAGACCGTCAGTCGATTGCCGAGTTTCTGTACCGGAATGCTCTGGTTGAGCCGATCTACGAGGCCTGCGGAGAACGCGCGGCCAACATTTTGAAACAGAAACTCGATTTCATTGTCATTGACGCCGCAGCTGGCCAGGGCGAGGACCTGAGTGACGTCACCCGGCGCGACCTGCGGGTCCTGAAGCGAAAATATCACCAGGACCTTCCACCCGAATATCACGCGCTCGACCGGGCGGTCCGAACGCTTGGCCGCGGCGGTGGCAACGGCTGGCCATCGGTCGACAATCCCGCCTATTTTTACCTGCTGCGGTCCCGCAATCACCGCGACCGGGATCTGGTGAACATGTTGCTGGCAGACCTGACAAAACTGGACTTCCGACAGCTGTTCATTTGCCACAAGGATGCGTTTTACGCCCACTACGCAACCTGGTCCGACACCAAGAAGACCTATGCTGCCAATTTCCTGGCCGAGGAATATCTCGTCGACAAGGTCGGCACCCGTTTGGAACTGTTCGGACCGGAACCCGGCATGGAAGAAGACGAAGTCGAGGACTACGGTTTCGGCCGCAATCGCGGGCCCTGGGGCGCCGTACCGCAAGATGAGGACGAGGACCGAGCGCGATGAAATATCTTAAATGGATCATCGGCATTCCGCTGCTCATCGTGGTCGTTGCCTTCCTGCATTACACGCTGCCTGGCCGTGATGTCGTGCGCATCGTCGGCACCGACGTCAAACGCATGGATATCGGCTCCTCGTCCCTGTTCTGGGCCGCTCCCGATGCGGGCACCAACCCGAACTGGACCCGCGATGTACGCTTCATCAACACGGTCTGGCCGGACGGAGACCCCCGGGTCTATCGCAACGAGGACACTGATTGGGGCTGGCCGCCCTATTTCAAGTTCGACAGCAGCAACGTCACGGCCCAGGCGCAGGATCTTGCCAAGAAGGAAGGCGACGTCTGGGTGGCCGTCACCCATTATGGCTGGCGGATCAAGCTGTTCACGATCTTTCCGAACGTCATCAACATCGAGGTGGTCGAAGGTCCGGACACGTTGCTGATCCCCTGGTTCAACATCCTGTTCATCCTGGTGCTCGCCGCGCTTGGCATGCTGGTCCTGAAAACCGTGAATGCCTTCAAGAAACGACGGATCGATCCGGTTGTCGACAGCATCGACGGCTTCATGGACGATGTCGGCGACAATGCGGAACAGGCGCGCGCTCATGCCTCCAAACGGGCAAGCGAAGCCACCAGCGGTTTCCGGCGCTGGCTGAAGCGCTGGTTCGGCTGAGCCAGGCAGCGGAAACGCAGAACGCGCTGCCACAAAATTCGAGCTTATCCGGAAAGGGACCCGCGGGACCCTTTCCACGGATTGCCCGCCCTTGCCTGAATACGTGACCGATCCCCGGAGACAGCGCTAGAGCGCTTCCTCAGATGAGGGCTTTGTTTGCGGCCCCTCCCCCACTGGCACCCAGTTCTCCAGCTCACGACGGCAACGTCACACAGCTGATCGTCTCGCCCTTCTCCATCGACCTCCCACGGCGGCGACCTTGACCGGCCCGGCGGAAAGTTTCTAATGTAAACAAATAACTTTACTCGCGGAAAGTTTGCAATTCACCTGAATCAACAGGCAATTGCACCAAGAATGACAACAATGCGGCTCACGCCAGGACGACCAGATGACGGATCGAAAAATCAGAAACATGGAAGAGTTTGCCTCTGTCAGCGGCATCTCCAGGCCGACCGTCTCCAAGTATTTCAACGACCCCGACAGCGTCCGGCAGTCGACCCGCGAACGCATCGAGCAGGCCCTGGAACGTTATGATTTCCGACCGAATATCTATGCCATCAACCAGAACCGCCGCCTGACCAAGAATATTGGCATCGTGGTGCCGTATCTTGCCGATCCGTTTTTCGCCGAGATCGCCCGCAACATCGAGCGGCGCTGCATCGAGGCCGGGTTCTGGCCCACCCTGTTCAGTTCCCACGGCGAGCAGGAACAGGAAAACGACATACTCTCAAGCCTGCGCTCGCTGAAACCGGCCGGTGTGCTTCTGGCCCCGCTTGGCCGGGCCTCGGACCGGTCCGTGATCGAGAAATTCTGCAAGGATGTGCCGACCGTTCTTTTCGACAGCAACATTGAAGGCATTGGCGAGGCCTTTGTCGGTTCGGACAATTTCAGCTTTGTCTCGCAGACCGTCGAATATCTCACCAGATCAGGCGAACCGCCGTGTTTTTTCGAGATGAGCACACCTGCCAACCCGAATGCCAACAAGCGCCGCGCGGCTTACCTGAAGGTGATGGAAGAGCTCGGCCACGAACCCCATGTCGTCAAGGTCGAGGGCGAAGGCTGGGCATTCGAGGACATCGGCCGAAAGGGCGCCTTGCGTATTCTCGACGTGCACGGCTTTCCGACCGACACCATCCTTTGCAGCAACGACCGCCTGGCCATCGGCCTTCTGTCCGCCTGTTATGAAAAGGGCTTCCGGGTGGGCCGCGGCGAAGGCTGTGCCCTCAGGGTCGCCTCCCACGACGATCACCCCTTTTCGCGCTTCACCTGCCCGTCGCTGACGACCGCCGCACATGACTACGATTCCGTTGCCGACCATGCATTCCGGACTTTGCAGGATCTGATCGAGGCGGGAGGCACCTTCCAGAATCGGCAGGAAACCCTGTTTGCAGCGCGACTTGTGTTACGCGCGTCCGCCTAAAATTTTGCGCGCGTAAAATTTTTCTTGACGCCAGATAATTTTTACCTCAGGCTTTGATCAACATCCAAGCCAGGGAGGACATAGGATGTCATTGAAGAACGCATTACGTGCGGTCACCGCACTTACCTTGATTTCTGCAACCTCAGCCGCCTATGCGGAAACGCTGACCATTGCGACCGTGAACAACGGCGACATGATCCGCATGCAGGGCCTGACGGAAGACTTCACCGCAAAGACCGGCCACACGGTCGAGTGGGTCACACTGGAAGAAAACGTGCTGCGTCAGCGCGTCACCCAGGACATTGCCGCCAAGGGCGGTCAGTTCGACGTCATGACCATCGGCATGTACGAGACCCCGATCTGGGCAGCCAATGAATGGCTCGTGTCTCTCGACGATCTGCCGGCAAGCTACGACGCCGATGACATCCTGCCGGCCATGCGCGCCGGTCTCAGTCACAGTGGCAGCCTTTTCGCGGCTCCGTTCTACGGCGAAAGCTCCATGATCATGTATCGCACGGATCTCATGGAAAAAGCCGGCGTCACGATGCCGGATGCCCCGACCTGGAGCGACGTCGAGGCTGCGGCCAAGGCCATGACCGACAAGGATAACGAAATCTACGGCGTCTGCCTGCGCGGCAAGGCCGGCTGGGGTGAGAACATGGCGTTCATCACCACCGTTGCCAACTCCTTCGGCGCACGCTGGTTCGATGAGAACTGGAAGCCGCAGCTGGATACCCCGCAGTGGAAGGACGCCGTGTCCTTCTATTATAACCTTCTGGAAAACTACGGTCCTCCAGGCGCCTCCACCAACGGCTTCAACGAGAACCTGGCGCTGTTCCAGCAGGGCAAGTGCGGCATGTGGATCGACGCCACCGTGGCGGCGTCCTTCGTGACCAACCCGAACGACTCCACCGTGGCGGACAAGGTTGGCTTCGCACTGGCGCCGAACAAGGAAGGGGTCGACAAGCGGGCCAACTGGCTCTGGGCCTGGGCGCTTGCCATTCCGGCCGGCACCCAGAAAGAGGCAGCTGCCAAACAGTTCATCGAATGGGCGACCTCCAAGGAATACATCGAACTGGTCGCGTCCAAGGAAGGCTGGGCCAACGTGCCCCCGGGCGCCCGTACGTCTCTTTACGAGAACCCGGAGTATCAGAAGGTTCCGTTCGCCAAGATGACGCTTGAAAGCATCAACGCGGCCAACCCGGACAGCCCGACCGTCGAGCCGGTTCCCTATGTCGGCATCCAGTATGTCGCCATCCCGGAATGGGCAGGCATCGGCACCGCGGCGGGTCAGGAATTCTCGGCAATGGTGGCTGGTCAGCAGAGCGTTGACGAAGCCCTGGCAAAAGCCCAGGCGCTGACCGCCGAGGAAATGGAAGCCGCCGGCTACTAAGGGTTTCCTCCCCTTAACTGGGAGGGTGGAACCAGTCCACCCTCCCTTTTTAATTCTCCTTCGACAAGCACCCCCATCACTCCCTCGTCGCGGTAAGCTTGCTTCCGTCAACAGAGAAGGTGTGTCCATGGCTACCCAGCACTCCCGCTCCGCCGCCCGCATCATGATGGCGCCCGCTGTCATTCTGCTGCTCGGCTGGATGCTCATCCCGCTCACGATGACCCTGGTGTTCTCGTTCAAGAAATACCTGCCGCTGCGCGGTGGCGATCTCGGATGGGTGGGGTTCGACAACTATGTCCGCTTCGTTTCCTCCAGCGCCTTCTGGCCCAGCGTCCAGACGACCCTGATCATTGTCGGTGGCGTGCTGGTCATCACCATTGTCTTCGGCGTCCTGCTGTCGATCCTTCTCGACCAGCCCATGTGGGGCCAGGGCATTGTCCGCATCCTCGTGATCGCGCCGTTCTTTGTCATGCCCACGGTCTCCGCGCTTGTCTGGAAAAACATGTTCATGGATCCGGTGAACGGTCTCTTCGCCCATTTGTGGAAGGCCTTCGGCGCCCAGCCAATCGAGTGGCTCAGCGATGCCTCGCTTTTTTCCATTATCCTGATCGTGTCCTGGCAGTGGCTCCCCTTTGCCACCCTGATCCTGCTGACGGCAATTCAGTCGCTCGACAGTGAACAGCTGGAAGCCGCCGAAATGGACGGCGCGCCGCCGCTGTCCCGCTTCGCCTTCATCATCCTGCCGCACCTGTCGCGCGCCATCACCATTGTGGTGCTGATCCAGACGATCTTCCTGCTTGCGATCTTCGCGGAGATCTTCGTCACCACAAGCGGCGCCTTCGGCACTAGAACCCTCACCTACCTGATCTTCCAGCGGGTTCTGGAAAGCCAGAATGTCGGCCTCGGATCGGCAGGCGGTGTCTACGCAATCATTCTCGCCAACATCGTTGCCATCTTCCTGATGCGCATCGTCGGCAAAAACCTGGACACCTGAGGAGGGACTGCACATGGCACGCGCTGTTACCACCCGCCGCAAGACGATCAACACGATGGCCGCCTGGGCCATCGGCCTCCTGATCTTCTTCCCGATCCTCTGGACCATCCTGACCAGCTTCAAGACGGAAGCCCAGGCGATCAACGACCCGCCGCTGTTCCTGTTCTTCGACTGGACACTGGAGAACTATTCCATCGTTCAGGAACGCTCAGACTATATGCGTTTCCTCTGGAACTCGGTGATCA
Source organism: Roseibium sp. (assembly GCF_965233565.1). Classification (GTDB taxonomy): domain Bacteria; phylum Pseudomonadota; class Alphaproteobacteria; order Rhizobiales; family Stappiaceae; genus Roseibium. The sequence continues at coordinate 2,083,297 of NZ_OZ247494.1, forward strand.
TTGCCGGCGGTTCGACCGTCCTTGGGCTGATCATTGCGGTCCCGGCGGCCTGGTCGATGGCCTTCGTGCCCTCCAAACGCACCAAGGACATCCTGATGTGGATGCTGTCCACCAAGATGCTGCCCGCCGTCGGCGTGCTTTATCCGATCTATCTCCTGTTCATTCAACTGGGTCTCCTGGATACCCGCGTGGGTCTGACCATCGTGATGATGCTGATCAACCTGCCGATCATCGTCTGGATGCTCTACACCTACTTCAAGGAAATCCCCGGCGAGATCCTGGAAGCAGCCCGTATGGACGGGGCCACGTTGAAAGAGGAAATTCTCTATATCCTCACGCCGATGGCCATTCCCGGAATTGCCTCCACGATGCTGCTCAACTTCATCCTGGCCTGGAACGAAGCGTTCTGGACCTTGAACCTGACGGCCGCCAAGGCCGCGCCCCTCACCGCATTCATTGCCAGCTATTCCAGCCCGGAAGGCCTTTTCTACGCCAAGCTCAGCGCCGCCTCGACCATGGCGATTGCCCCCATCCTGATCCTCGGATGGTTCAGCCAGAAACAGCTTGTGCGCGGCCTCACCTTCGGCGCGGTTAAATAGGAGACGGACCATGGGTCAGATTACCCTTAATCAGATCACCAAGAGTTTCGGCGACGTCCAGGTGATCCCGCCGCTGGATCTGCAAATCAACGATGGTGAATTCGTTGTCTTTGTCGGCCCCTCGGGATGCGGCAAGTCCACGCTGCTGCGTCTGATCGCGGGCTTGGAGGACACAACGAGCGGCCAGATCACCATCGACGGCAAGGACGCGACCGAAGTGCCACCTGCCAAGCGCGGTCTTGCCATGGTGTTCCAGTCCTATGCGCTCTACCCGCACATGTCGGTGCGCAAGAACATCGCCTTTCCGCTGCGTATGGCCGGTCTCGACAAGGACGCCCAGAACGCGAAGGTGGAAGCGGCCGCGAAGGTCCTGAACCTGACGGACTACCTGGACCGACGGCCGGGACAGCTGTCCGGCGGCCAGCGTCAGCGCGTTGCCATCGGCCGCGCCATTGTCCGCGAGCCGGCGGCCTTCCTGTTCGACGAACCGCTGTCGAACCTGGATGCGGCGTTGCGTGTCAACATGCGCCTGGAAATCTCCGAGCTGCACCAGTCGCTCCAGACGACGATGATCTATGTCACCCATGACCAGGTTGAGGCAATGACCATGGCCGACAAGATCGTCGTGCTGCAGGCAGGTGTCATCGAGCAGGTCGGCTCGCCGCTGGATCTTTATCACACGCCGCGCAACAAGTTCGTCGCCGGCTTCATCGGTTCGCCGAAGATGAATTTCCTGATGGGCGCCTATGCGTCCGAATATGACGCCACCACCATCGGCATCCGGCCAGAGCATCTGACGGTTTCGGCGAACGAGGGCAAGTGGCAGGGCACTGTCGGTGTGTCCGAGCATCTGGGGTCCGACACGTTCCTGTATGTCGAGATCGACGGGTTGGATGAGCCGCTTACCGTGCGCTCTTCCGGCGAGGTCGGCCTGCGCCACGGCGACACCGTCTATCTCACGCCGGATCCGGAAAAGATTCACCGTTTCGACAACCAGGGCCTGAGGATCGCATGACGCGCCTGACCGGAAAATCCGCGCTGATCACCGGCGCCGCCCGCGGCATCGGCAAGGCTTTTGCCGAACGTTATGTGGCCGAAGGCGCAACAGTCGCCATCGGCGATATCAACCTGGCCGGTGCCGAGGCAGCGGCGGCCGAGATCGGTCCGGGTACCTATGCGGTCGAGCTAGATGTCACCGATCAGGCCTCGATCGACGCCGCGATCGGAGCCATCGAAGCCAGAACGGGAGGTCTTGACATCCTGATCAACAACGCGGCGCTGTTCGATCTCGCACCCATCGTGGAAATCACCCGCGACAGCTACGACCGGCTGTTCAAGATCAATGTCGGAGGCGCGCTGTTCACGCTGCAGGCCGCCGCCAGGTCGATGATCCGGCGCGGTCAGGGCGGCAAGATCATCAACATGGCGAGCCAGGCAGGCCGGCGCGGCGAGGCTCTTGTGGGCGTTTACTGCGCCACCAAGGCCGCCGTGATCAGCCTGACCCAGTCCGCTGGCCTCGACCTCATCAAACACGGCATCAACGTCAATGCCATCGCCCCCGGTGTGGTCGACGGCGAACACTGGGACGGCGTCGACGCGCTCTTCGCCAAACATGAAGGCCTTCAACCCGGCGAAAAAAAGGCCGCGGTCGGAGCCGCAGTGCCCTTTGGCCGCATGGGCACCGCCGATGACCTGACCGGCATGGCGGTTTTCCTGGCGAGTTCCGACGCCGATTACGTGGTCGCGCAGACCTACAACGTCGATGGCGGCAACTGGATGAGCTGACCATGACCCAAGAGTTGAACAACACTGTGCTCACGACCCTTCCAAGCAATATTGCCAGGCCGGCCTATCACCGGGACGACCTGTCGCCCGGCATCCTCCATATTGGTGTCGGAAACTTTCACCGGGCCCATCAGGCGGTCTATCTGAACAGGTTGTTCGACACTGGCGAAAGCCTCGACTGGGCCATCATTGGCGCCGGGCTGAAACCCTATGACGCGGCCATGCGCGATCGTCTCGCACCGCAGGACTGGCTGACCACCGTGGTCGAACTGGCGCCCGAAGGTCTGAACGCACTGGTCTGTGGCGCCATGATCGACTTCCTGGAGGTCGATCCGGCACAGCTCGTGGAGCGTCTCTGCCAACCGGACATCCGCATCGTCTCGCTGACGATCACTGAGGGCGGCTATTTTGTGGATCCGAACACTGGTGGCTTTGATGCTGCGCATCCTGAGATCCTCGCTGATCTACACCGCCCGGACGCCCCCAAAACCGTTTTCGGCGCCCTTGTCTCTGCTCTCCTCAAGCGGCGGAACAGCAGCCTTGCCCCTTTCACGGTCATGTCCTGCGACAACCTGCCGGAAAACGGTCATATCGCCCGTCAGGCCGTTGCCGGGTTTGCGCGCGCTCTGTCCAACGAAGCAGGCGACTGGGTTGAAGAGAATGTCGCCTTTCCAAGCGGCATGGTGGATTGCATCACCCCGGCAACTGGTGACCGGGAACGCCAGCTCGTCCGGGAGACCTTTGGCCTCGCCGACGCGGCGCCTGTGGTCTGCGAACCGTTCCGCCAGTGGGTTCTGGAAGACAATTTCCCGACGGGCCGGCCGGCCCTGGAAAAGGTCGGCGTTGAGTTCGTCGAAGACGTTGCCCCTTACGAGTTGATGAAGCTGCGTATCCTGAATGGCGGTCACGCGGCGATTGCCTATCCCGGCGCCCTGCTTGGACATCACTTCGTCCATGACGCAATGGCCGATCCGCTGATCCAGGCCTATCTGAAGCGGCTCGAGAAACAGGAAATCCTGCCCACGGTTCCGCAAATTCCTGGCGTCAGTTTCGAAGCCTATCTCGACACAGTGATGGAACGATTTTCCAATCCGGCCGTCGGCGATACCATTCCGCGCCTCTGCCTTGACGGTTCAAACCGCCAGCCGAAATTCATTCTACCTGCCATTCAGGACCGGCTGGACCGGAGCCTCTCCATCACGGGCCTCGCCCTTGAAACTGCGCTTTGGTGCCGCTACTGCCTGGGCAGAGACGAACAGGGCAACACGCATGTCATCGAGGACGAAAGCGCCGATCTCCTTCACGCCTGGGCCCGCAGCGTCTTCGAAGGCGATCCGGAACTGTCCACATTGCCAGAGCTGTTTGGCACACTGGCAACGCACGAGGCCTTCCTGAGGGCCTTCCGTCATGCAGTGGAAAGGATCAGGGCAAACGGCGTTGCCGCAACGCTCAAGAGCTACGTGGACGGTACTTTCTCCGCAGCTGCCCCGGATCAGAAAGCAACAGCCTAAACGCACCGGATAATCGTGTTTGAACCAAACCTGATTTGCGCATTTGCCGAAGCAGCGCACCGAGGAAAGCCTGCATCGTCTGGCAAATTGCCGGTCAAGTGAACGGGCCCGGTCACTCGCCTTCCATCGGCACAATCACCGGTCGCGCGCCCGTGTGCGGGATGATTTCCAGTGGGAAATCATAGGCCTTTGACAGGAGTTCGGGCTGCATCACCTCATCCCTTGTCCCGAAGGCAAGCCGTTCGCCGTTCCGCATGACCAGCACCTTGTCGGCAAAGGCGGCTGTCAGGTTGAGGTCATGCATGACGGCAACGACACCGCCACCCCGGGCTGCATAGGCCGCCGCCAGACGCATGATCTGGTATTGGTGCTTGATGTCGAGGCTGGAGACCGGCTCGTCGAGAAACAGCCAGCGTGGAGGTCCGTCGGCCGGTAAAGGGTCCCAGACCTGGCACAACACGCGGGCCAGCTGCACGCGTTGCTGCTCACCGCCGGACAGATCCTGGTAGGTACGACCTTCAAATCCGGCGAGCCCGACCCGGCCGAGCGCGTCGGCGATCCGGCGGGATCTTTCCTGCCGTCCGCGACGGCGGTCGATCAGCCCGAGACCGACCACTTCCGAAACATTGAGCGGAAAGGAGATCTGACTTGCCTGTGGCAAGACGCCCCTGAGTTCGGCCTGGAACTCCGGCGCAAGACCACTGACCTCCAGCCCGGCCAGCCGGATCGCGCCAGCATAGGGCATCTCTCCTGTCATCGCCCGCATCAAGGTGGTTTTGCCAGAACCGCTCGGGCCGATGATCGCCAGAAGTTCTCCGGCCCTGGCATGACAGGAAATGTCCTTGACGATCTGCGTCCTGCCAACCGATACCGAAGCCCGGTCAAGCACAAGATCGGATGTCAGCGACACGCCTTCAGAAACCGGTTGATGCAGCATCACGTCCTCCTCAAAGGCCCATCAGCCCGCGCTTGCGCAGCAGGATCCACAAGAAGAATGGCGCACCGGCAAAAGCGGTGATGATGCCGATCGGCATTTCGGCCGGGACCACAATCGTTCGGGCCAGCGTGTCGGCGGCAATCAGGAGGCACGCTCCCAAGAGAGCCGAGGCCGGTAGCAAATATCGATGATCCGGCCCGATGGTCAGGCGCAGGAGATGCGGCACGACGATGCCGACAAACCCGATGCCTCCACTGACGGCAACCGATGCGCCTGTCGCCGCAGCGACGAGAACAATGCTGAGATTTTTCAGGCGCTGAACCCGAATGCCGATATGGCTGGCGGCCGCTTCACCAAGTGTCAGGGCGTTGAGCCCCCTGGCCAGAAAAGGAACACAGACCAACATCAGCAAAATAATAGGCGCAGCCGACAAAACCTTTTCCCAGTTAGACCCAGCCAGGGAGCCAAGTCCCCAGAACTGGAGGTCGCGCAGCTCCTGGTCATCAGCGACATAAACCAGAAGTCCCGTCATCGCACCGGTCAAGGCGCCGAGGGCAATGCCCGCCAGCAGCAAGGTTGCAACGGACGTGATGCCACCGCGCGTGCCGATCCGGTAGAGCAACAGTGTTGTGATCAGGCCGCCGGCGAACGCAGCCAGCGGAACCGCATAAATCCCGAGCAGGGCCATTGCCGGTGCCAGCAACGTGTTGCCGAGCACGATGAAGCAAGCAGCTCCAAGGCCGGCACCTGCAGAGACCCCAACGATTCCCGGGTCCGCCAGCGGGTTTCGAAAGAGGCCCTGCATGACCGCGCCGGAGACAGCCAGAGCTGCTCCGACAAGAGCACCGAGCGTGACACGCGGCAACCGAATATCCATGACCACGATCCAGTCGCGCAACGAAACGCCTTCGGGCGCACCTTCGATCGACGACAGAAAATAGGCTGGGAAATGCGGAACGATGTCCAGCACGGGCACAGCAATGGGGCCGGTCGCCAGGCTGAACAGCATGACAGTGACCGTGGCTAGAACAAGCAAAACGATCACAGCACGCGCGCGCGGCTCCCGATCGCCGTGCCTGGCTTCATGGCTGCCAAACCATCTGGAGAACGGCAAGGAACGCTCCGGCAAAGAGGTCTCGGTCATCAGAAGGATCAGCTCCTGATCTCAGCCAGTTGCTCCGCCAGATCGCGGATCGCTTCCGCCGTCCGGGGGCCAAAACCAAGCAGATACTGCCCACCCATCTTGATCAGTCTGTTGTTTTTTCCGGCAGGCGTTTGTGCCAGAGCGGGATGGCTGAAAAGGTCATCTGCATTCGAAGCGTGATTACCCGTCCGGTCCATCATCAGGATCACATCGGGCGCAGCACTCAAAATGGCTTCATCGCTGAGCTGCTTGTAGCCAGGAAACTCGGCAACCGCATTTTCCGCACCAGCGAGTTTAAGAATGCCATCCGCAGCCGTGTCACGACCCGACGCCATGATACGACCGCCACGTGTCGACAAGACGAAAAGTACACGGACCCCTTCGGTTTTACCCGCTGCGTCCGCCTGTGCAGAGTCGAGATCCGCTTCCAGCTTTTCGGCGAGTTCTGCGGCCTTTTTCTCCACACCGAGTGCCTGCCCCACGGCTCTAACCTTGTCGACAATGCCGTCCGCACTGAAATCTTCAGGTACATCGGCAATGGCAACACCGGACTTTTTCAGGACGTCGACAGCCTCTTGCGGTCCGCTGCCTTCCAGCATGAGCAGCAATTCCGGATTAACCGACAGAACGCCTTCCGGTGACAGCCGGCGTATATATCCGACATCCGGCAATGCATTGGCTTCGGCCGGGAAGATGCTTGTGCTGTCACGGGCAATCAACCGGTCCTGTTCCCCCAGCGCGAAAACGATCTCGGTCACCGAACCGCCAATGGCCACGATGCGTTCAGCGTCCGAAGTCTCCGACGGCCCCGCCAAAATCGTTTCGCCCGGCATGACAAGGGCAGCCAAAGTCAAGGCAACTGCGGTGGTAAGTCCGGCAGCCCGTTTGCGATCAATGAGTCTCATTCTGCCGCTCCCAGCTGGATGGCCCGGTCGAGTTTCGGCAGATTCTCCGCAAGTCCGCGCCAGTCGGCACGCTCGCGATTGCCTTCTCCGCGCACACCGAAGAACTGGATGATTTGCTGACCGTCGCTGTCATAGGCCTCAATCGACGTGACATGACCGACATCGGCCGGCTTGCGCACGGCCCAGACCTCATAGATGTGGTCGGTCCTGAGATGCAGATCAAACGACGGATCCATGACGTTGATCCAGGGTCCCTTGTCCATCACGGTTGAAATCTCGCCGGAATGGATCTGGATGCAGCCGCGGTTGCCGACAAAACACATGATTGGAATGCCTTCGGAAGCGGCCAGCCGCAGCAATGCCGGAACGGAGCCCCGATCAAGCGGCCAGGCCCAGGCCTCTCCGGCCAGTTCAAAGGCGCTGACCCTGTCGATGTCCAGATCCTTGAGCAGCCCGTGGAACTGATGCGGGTCGGTCATTGCCTGCCAGCGTTCGCGCAGGATCTCCTGAACACCGTCAGACGGCAGTTTGCGGGAGAACGGTTCGGCATCGGTAACGTTCGGCAAGATGTCAGGGGTCTGATCGTCGAGCAGCAGGGTCTCGACCAACGCAGTCCAGGCGGCCAGGTCCGTTGCCGGGCGCGCATGGATCTTCTGCACCGCATCGCCGTGGGCGTCGAAGAACTGCAGCGACCGGCGCACGTCCTTGCCGTCCGTTTTTTCGACCGCATAGCCATGCACCCAGTTTGCAGGGAACATGCGCGTGTCGATCTGTTCGCCCAGCATCAGTGCCGCCCGCTTGCCGTTTACGAATTTCTCGAACGGGCCGGTCTTTTCATGAACGGCGCTTTCGTTCCGGGTCAGTGCCATTACCTCGCCGACCGTTTGCAGTCCTGAAAAAAGAACTTCGAAATCGGCAACGATTCGCCTGGCGCCGTGGCCGACATGACTGGCCACGAACTCGGCCTCGGAGATGCCCAGCAGCCGCGCCAGATCGCGCTCGCGCATCTTCGGATTCTGCTCCCGCGCCTGACGAATTTCAGCGGCAACTGGCCTGGTTTCAGCGGCAATCTGTTCGGCTTTCATGGGTCCTGCCCTCAAGGTCTGTGGCTCGTATCACGCGAGCGATGCACTCAGCTTCATTCTGCTAAAGGACTGAGACTGCGAGATAATCTTGAACTCTTCTAAAGAGGCAAATTCTCTGCGCGATCGCGATCTAATACTTGACTCTTATATTCATGTTTCATTATCACCGCAATACCTGAGTCAGTGACTCATGTTTAAAAAACGCCGATCGAGGGGCGGCGAAAAGGACGCGAACAACGCGCATTCTTGGAGATTTTGATGGGGCTCAAGCAGACCTTTAACAACCGCCTTCTTGGCGGCGTTGCCCTGTGGGTACTCGCTTTTAGCGGCGGGGCGTTCGCGCAGGACAACACGGCCGATCAGAACGGAACCCAGACAGAAGCAGAGACAGCTCTTCCGTCTGGCGACACGGTTTCCGTGTTGCAACAGATCGTCGTCAGTGCCGGCATCCCGAAAGTTGCCATCGACACGCCTCAGGCAGTCACGGTTCTCGATCAGGAGGCCATCGACGCGCAGCAGGCCCGTACGATCGGGGACATTTTCAACGAAGTGCCCGGCGTCACGCCAATCGGTTCGAATTCCGTATTCGGCGAAAGTATCAATATCCGCGGTATCGGCGAGTCCCTGTCCGGAGACGAAACCCGGATCATCATCCAGGTCGACGGCGTCAACAAGTTCTACGAGCAGTACCGGATGGGCTCTTTCTTCTCCGACCCGGAACTCTACAAACAGGTGGAAGTGCTGCGCGGACCGGCGTCTTCAACGCTCTATGGCTCTGGTGCGATGGGAGGCGTCGTGACCTTCACCACCAAGGACGCCAGCGATTTCCTGGCTCCGGGTGACATGTTGGGCGGACGCGTGAAGACCTCCTGGGATTCCAACGGCAACGGTTGGCTGGGCAGTGCAATCATTGCCGCCCAACCGGTGAAGAATCTTGAGCTGCTCGGCGCGCTCAATTACCGCCAGTCTCAGGATCTGACGGATGGTCACGGCGACAAGATCGGCGACTCCGATTTCAACTCCGTCAACGGGCTGATCAAGGCGCGCTACACTTTCGGTGAAAATGACGATCAATCGGTCTTCGCGAGCTATCAAAACTGGTCGAGCGACGAGGACAATCAGAATTACGACCAGATCGCCTGGGGCACGAGCTTCGGCGACGTCGACCGGGAAGTAACCGATCAGACCGCCATTCTGGGCTACGAGAACGCCTTCTCCGGCAACGATCTCCTTGATGTCAAAGCCCAGGTCAGCTGGTCGGACACGCACGTCAAGCAGAAGAACCAGGACCAGATCTGTTTCAGTCCCACCTTTTGCTACTACCCGTTCGGCTACAACTCCGAATACTCCTACGAGACCTACCAGGCCAAGATCGATAACGTCGCCACATTCGAGCTGAGCGACACCTGGATGGCCTACCTGACCACCGGCCTGGACGGCCAGTACCAGGAACGACGCAATCCGCGAGATTTCGGCTCCTATACCCGCAGCGGCTCCGGCTCTCACCCGGAAGGGGATTCGACATCTGCCGGCGTCTATGCCCAGGCTGAGTTCATCTGGAACGACCGTGTCACGCTGATCCCCGGCATGCGCATTGATTACAGCAACGTTCACGTCGGCAGCTATGTCAACAGCAGCGGAAACAGGGTCAATCTCAACGAGGACAAGACCAAATTCGGCTATTCACCGAAGCTGGCCGCGATGGTCAAGATGACCGACTGGCTTGGCGTGTTCGGCTCGGTCGCCCACACCGAACGCCTGCCGTCGCTCGATGAAGTCTTTTCCAACTACACGGTCAACGCGATCCAGAAGGAACAATCGAACAACTTCGAGGTCGGCATGACGCTGTCCTTCGATGATCTGATTGTCAGCGGTGACGCCTTCCGCCTGAAGGGCACCGCCTTCCGCAACAACATCACCAACTACTATGCCAGCTACTGGAACGGCACGTCGGTGGTCACGGAGATCATTCCGAAGACCCGCTATGAGGGCCTGGAACTCGAGGCATCCTACGTCACCGACAGCGTCTACGGCACCCTCGGCGCCTCGCTGATCCGCGGAGAAAATGTCAGCACGGGTGGCTACATGAATGCCGTGCCTGCCGACAACGCCTTTTTGAAAATCGGCTATGTACACCGGCCATGGAACCTCGATTTCGGCTGGAAAGGAGACTTCTACGCCGCCCAGGACCGCGTCGGTGATTCCGAGGACGAAACCGCCGGCTACGTCCTGCACAATCTATATGCTGCCTGGAAACCGACGGAAGGCCACCTGGCCGGTAGCGAGTTCCGGTTCAACATCGACAATGTCTTCGACAAGTCCTACCAGCACCATCTCAGCAACGACGAAGGTGCCGGCCGGAGTTTCAAGTTGAGCTTCGCAAAGACATTCTGACCCTTGATCCGCCGCTTGTCCCCGCGGGCGGCGGATCATTCAACCTGTTCAACACCAAAAACTCAGGGCCCCGGAAACGTCTCCCGCCAGCGCCGCAGGAAGGTTTCCCGTGTCAAGGCATCCAGCGCCACCATCAGTGCCGGCGACAGGCCGATCGGGCGCAAGGCCGTCGGGCTGACCGCTTCGCCCTCATTGCCATCTTCGCCTTCCAGCAACGGACTGATCAGGAGTGTCTCCTGCAACGCGGTGATGCCTTCCGGCGACAGCAGGAAGTCGAGGAACTGCTCCGCGGCAGCCTTGTTGACCGCATCCTTCGGGATCATCAACGCGCGCGACAGCACCAGAGTGTAATCGGACGGCAAGACAATACCGATGCGGTCGTCTTCCCGCTGGTATCCCTGGGCATAGGAGCCCAGAACGTTATAAGCCACCAGGTATTTGCCTTCAGCCACACTGCGGATGATGTCGGCGGAACAGCAGGTTGAAACAGCGCCCGAACGTCCAAGCGATTCCTGCAATGCACCGAACGTGGTCGCTTCCTGGGCGTCGGCAAACGCGAAAAGATAGCCAAGTCCGGATTGTTCGATGTCATAGGTGGCCACCCGCCCCGCATATGGGGTGTCGGCCGGCCGCAGCAGGTCAAGCAGGTCGAACCGGGTTTGCGGAATGTCTGCCACCGGCACAAGATCCCGGTTGAAGACCATCACTGCCGGTTCCCGGGTAATGCCCCAGAGTTCGTTCCTCCATCTGAGCGCAGCCGGAAGCTCTGCTGTCAACCGCGACGAGTAGGACCAGGCGCAGGCCTCGTTGACCAGTTTCACCATCTGGTGCACCCCGGAGCTGATCACGATATCTGCCCCCGGCCGTTTCTCCCGGCAATCCTGGCGGCTGAGGCTGTAGAGCCCGTTTGACCCCCATTGCTCGTACCGGACCTGCAGATCCGGACGGGTCTCAAGGAACCGTTCGACCACAGGCCCGAAGACCGAGATATCGGTGGTTGAGCGCAGCACGAAGACCTCGGCCGGAGCTGCCGCACCAAAAACGCGGATCATCTCCTGGGCCTGGACAGTGCACCCAGTCCAGACAAGAAACACCCAAAGGAACATGAGCCTGAAGACGCAGCGGTCACTCATGACGTCCACTCCGGCGCGCCATCAAACTCGAGCGACGCGCGGAACGTCCCGCGCTCCGTTCGTTCAAGCTTGAGCTCGCCGCCAAAGGACAGGGCGACGGAATGGGCAATGGCAAGTCCGAGACCGGAACTTGCCTGCCGGGACAGCGTGCCCTTGTTGAACCGGTTGCCGAGTTCCGCCAACACCTCCTCCGCCGGCCCCGAACCGCTGTCTTCGACCCAGATCGCTGCGCGTTTGCCTGACTGCGTTGCACCGACCCGGACCGGTGACGCTCCGTATTTGACCGCATTGCTGAGCAGGTTTTTCAGCGCCTCTCTCAAGGAAGGCTCGTCGGCCATCACGATGACCGGCCGTTCGCCGATTTCCAGTTGAACGTCGAATTCGGGATTGAGGATTGCGTGGTCACCATCCTCGAAAACGTCGAGCGCGATGTCGCGCATGTCGACGGCCTCCCGGCGGGCGCTGTCACCCCGGTGAATCACCAGTGCCTGGGCCAGCATCTGGTCGAGCAGCCGGCCAAGACTCGCGGATCGGGTCTGGATGCGCTCGACGATCTTCTCCTTGCGCCCCAGATCAGGCTCGTCCTCGAAAAGATCCGCCTGTGCCCTGAGCGCCGCCACCGGTGTGCGCAATTGGTGGGCCGTATCGGAAATGAGGTGTCGCATGGAATTCATCTGCCGGTCGAGACGAGCCATGAAACCGTTGAGCGCGCTGATCATCACCTGCGTCTCCCGGGGAACGGAGGTGTCGAGCGGCGTCAGGTCATGCGGGTCTCGCCGCGACAGCCCCCCGGCGATGGTCTCAAGCGGTTTCAGCACCGAACGCACGACGATCACGGACAATAGAATCATGGCAAGGCCTGACGCCGCCAGAACGTAAAGCGCGTTCCGGGTGATTTCATAGGCCATCGCATCGCGGGCCAGCAGCGTCTGGCCGACCACGACCTTGATCGTGCCATTCAAGGTTCGTTCGGCAAAACGGCGGGAGACGACGGCAAAACGGGCGGGTTCGTCAAAGAAACTTCCGTCAAAAAAGCCTTCGTTCAACGGTTTGCGCCCGGAGGGGACTAAAAGTTCATCGTAACCGGTGAGCGTCTCCCCGTCCGGGCCGATGATGCGGTAGCCGATCCGGTCGTCCGGAGCCAGGGCCAGCAACTCGAATGCGGAGACCGGCAGTTCGATTTCCGGTCGTCCGTCCAGCACCGTGATAGCCGAGGCAATGTCCGTGGCCGCCCCCAGAAGCAAGCGGTCGTAGGCCGTGCGGGCGGCCTCCCGGCCATAGGCAAAGGCGGCGATGGAAACGATCACGCCGCCGAAAATCAACAGAAAGGCGATGCCGAGGGCCACGCGGGCCGTCAGTGACAGCGTGGCCAGCCGGCGCAGCAGGTCAGTCATCGGCATCCAGCTTGTAGCCAAGCCCTCTCTGGGTCTCGATGCGGACCGAGCACCCCGACAGCTTCTTGCGCAGCCTGGCAATATAGAGCTCCAGCGCATTCATGCTGACATCCGTGTCCTGAAAACTGAAAACACCTTCAAACAGGCGCTCCTTGCTGACAGTCTTGCCGCGATTGTGGATCAGGATCTCCAGCAGCGAAAACTCGCGCCGGGTCAAGCTTATGGGGCTGTCATCCCGCCGAACCAGCCGCGCGGAGGCGTTGAAGGTCAGATTGCCGATCCGGAACTCTTCCGCCTTGTCGGCGAGCTCACGCCGGTAGAGCGCCCGGATGCGCGCCTCCAGTTCGCGATGATCGAACGGTTTGACCAGATAATCATCCGCGCCCGAATCCAGCGACGACACCCGGTTGTCGACCGAAAACTCCGCTGTCAGCATCAGGACGGGTGTCCGGTCACCGCGGCTCCGCAACTCCTTCAGGAGTTCGGTTCCAAGCCCGTCGGGCAGATTGATGTCCAGAACGATCACGTCATAGCGCTGGACCTCGACACAGTCCCGCGCCTCCTCCAGCGTCTTGGCCAGGTCGCAGGCAACACCGGAGCGTTCCAGCCGGATCATGATCGCCTCGGCCATGTCAAACGTGTCTTCAACCAGCAGCAAACGCACTGACTTTGTCCTCCCGGCGCCAAGCATTGCATCGCCCATTTGCCACATGCAAGCGATCTGACAGGGTTTGACAGGTTGGTGACAGGGTTCGGCGTTACGCTGGGTTCACATCCGTTGGGAGGACCCGCAGCCAGCGGCACAGCGGATACCAAGGGCTGGCAAACAGTCCGGAGATTTTGGAGGAAAGACAACATGGCATTCAAACCAACCCGCCTTCTGCTGGCGGCAGCCTTCCTTGGCGCATCCGCGTTCGGCGTCTCTGCTGCCGACTTCAAGCCGGAGAACCCGGAATGCATCGCCCCGGCCAACCCGGGCGGTGGCTGGGACTTCACCTGCCGCCAGGTCGGCAAGACCCTTCAGGACCTGAAGCTGCTCGACAAGACCATGCAGGTCGTCAACCTCGCCGGCGGCGGCGGCGGTGTGGCCTTTGCCGAAGTGGTCAACAAGCGCGGCGACGACAACGACCTGATCGTGGCAGCCTCCTCGGCGACCGCAACCCGCCTCGCCCAGGGCGCCTATCCGGGCAACACCATGGATCAGGTGCGCTGGCTTGCCACTATCGGCGCCGACTATGGCGTGATCGCTGTTGCTGCCGACAGTGACATCAACACGCTTCCCGAGCTGCTTGAGAAGATCAAGACCGATCCGACCTCCGTCTCCGTGGCCGGCGGGTCTGCTGTTGGTGGCTGGGATCACCTGAAAGTCCTGATCGCCGCCAATGCCTATGGCATCGACGATGTGCGCTCGGTCAAGTACATCGCCTTTGACGGCGGCGGCGAAGCCGTAACCCAGCTCCTGGCTGACAGCGTCCAGGCCTTTACCGGCGACATCTCCGAAGCCAAGGGCTTTGTCGACAGCGGCGACATCAAGGTGATCGCCGTTTTGGCACCGGACCGTCTGCCGGGTGAGTTCGCCGACTTCCCGACCGCCAAGGAACAGGGCATCGACGCCATCGGCGCCAACTGGCGCGGGTTCTACGCCCCGGGCAACATGTCCGACGAAGCTTACGATGCCTGGGTGGCGGCAATCGCCAACCTTTATGCCAGCGAAGAGTGGAAAGGCATCATGGCCGCCAATGGCCTGGCACCGCTCGACCTGCAGGGCGCAGCCTTCCAGGAATTTGTCGGCAACTCCGTTCAGCAGATCCAGGACATCTCCAAAGAGATCGGCATCATCAAATAAACGGGCCACATCCCAACTTTAGGGGCACACTTCACTGTGCCCCTTTTCTTTTTCTTCAATCCCGCGCAGACGGCCGCCAGGGGCTGGCCCGCCTGCAGGAAGGTACCCTCATGAGCGACCGCGTCTTTGGAGTGGTCGGGCTTCTCCTCGCACTCGGATATGCCTGGGCCGCTCTCAATATCGAAGAAAGTTTCCTGTCCGACGCCGTCGGACCGAAAGCGTTCCCCCTCATCATGGCAGCCGTTCTCGGACTGTCTTCCCTGGTCATCATCGCAAAGCCGGACAAGGCACCGGAATGGCCGTCCTTCATGCGCTTCATGGAAGTGGGCGCGGCCATCATCGTGATGATCCTCTACGCGATTTTCCTGCCCGAGCTTGGCTTTGTCATCGCCACCGCGCTGGCGGCAACCTATCTCACCTGGCGCCTTGGCACCCGGCCGCTGTCATCGGTTGTTTCCGGCTGCGCGACTTCGGTCGGCATCTATGCCGTCTTCCACCTCGTTCTTGGCCTGTCTCTGGCCAGGGGCCCCTTCGGCTTTTAAGGAGCAGATTTCATGGAAACCCTTGCTTCCCTGGCCGACGGCTTCGCCATCGCGCTGACCTGGCAGAACCTGCTGCTGGCGCTGCTCGGCTGCTTCCTCGGCACCATGATGGGCGCGCTGCCGGGCCTCGGCCCCTCCAACGGCGTCGCCATCCTGATCCCGCTCGCCTTCACGCTCGGTCTCGGTGCCACACCTGCCCTGATCCTTCTGACCTCGGTCTATTACGGGGCCATGTATGGCGGTCGCATCTCGTCGATCCTGCTGAATATTCCAGGTGACGAACCGGCCATGATGACCTGTCTGGACGGCTATCCAATGGCCCAAAAGGGCCGGGCCGGCGAAGCCCTTGCGCTGTCGGGCATCGCGTCTTTCGTCGGCGCGTTCCTGGCGACCTGGGGCCTGATCCTGCTGGCTCCGCAGCTGGTCAAGATCGCGCTCCTGTTCGGCCCGGCAGAATATTTCGCCCTGTTCACCCTGGCATTTGCCACACTCGGAGGCGTTGCCTCGACCAACCAGGCGAAAACAGCCTTCGCCGCCGCGCTCGGCATCGGACTGGCGACCATCGGCGTCGACACCCAGACCGGCGTGCCGCGTTTCACCTTTGGCGAAGTCCATCTTTATGACGGCATCGACTTTCTGGTTGCCATTGTCGGCCTGTTCGCCCTGTCGGAAGTTTTCATCTTCCTGGAGCATCGCCACGGATCTGCGGACGGCTCCGGTCACAAGGTCTCCGTCGGTCGGCTGATGCCCAACTGGTCGGTGATCAAGTCCTGCACGCCAACCATGCTGCGCACCAGCTTCCTCGGCTTCATTGCCGGTGTTCTGCCCGGTGCAGGCGCGTCGCTCGGGTCCTTCATTTCCTACACGATGGAAAAACGCCTGGTCGACAAGGAGAAGACCTTCGGCACCGGCGATCCGCGCGGGGTTGCAGCCCCCGAGGCCGGCAACAATGCGGCCGCCGGCGGCGCGCTGGTGCCGATGCTCGCGCTCGGCGTTCCAGGGTCCGGCACGACGGCCGTCCTGCTCGCCGTGCTGCTGGCGCTCAACATCACGCCGGGCCCGCTGCTCTTCACCCAGCAACCGGACGTGGTCTGGGGTCTGATCGCGGCGCTGTTCATTGCCAACTTCATGCTGCTGGCCATGAACATCCCGATGATCGGCCTGTTCACCCGGGTGCTTTTAATCCCGCCGCGCATCCTGATGCCGATCGTCGCCATGGTCAGCTTTGTCGGCATCTACGGCATTTCCGGTTCATCCTTCGACCTGCTCGTCATGATCGGCTTCGGTGTCATGGGGTGGATCCTGAGAAAGCTCGATGTGCCGCTGGTGCCGATCATTCTCGGAACGCTGCTCGGCAACGCCATGGAAAACAACCTGCGCCGGGCGATCACCATCGACAACGGCAACTGGTGGACGCTGATCGACAGCCCGCTCTCCATCACGCTGTGGACCCTGGCCATCATCGGCTTTGTCCTGCCGATCATCTTCGGCCGCGTCCTGAAGGCGCGCATGCGCCACATGAAGAAGGACGAGGAAGGCGCCGTCATCGATTGACAGGCAAGCAGCCTTTCAACTCAGGCTCCCTTTCCCTGGCCGGGAGAGGGAGCTTTTTTTGCGCGCGGGCGCCTGCACCGCGTTGATGGGAACTTCGCAAAACCTGTTCATCCAGGGGGCTCAGGCATTGTATTGCCCTGAGCCCGATTGGAAAACTTTGCCTGTCTCCAGGGTGGATCAGTAGAAAACCGCATCTTGACCCTCCAGCGACTGGAAGCACTATCTCCACGACGAAGATCAACATACCCATCGGAGAGTGGCGGGCATGACTGCCGGTTCCAGAACTCAAAACACCTTGTCATTGCCGATTGAAGGCATGCATTGCGCCTCTTGCGTCGGCCGTGTCGAAAACGCTCTGAAGAGTGTCGACGGCGTGGTCGCAGCCAGCGTAAACCTTGCAACCGAACGCGCGGACATACAGTTTGACAAGGCCGTCAAACAGGATGCCCTCGTCAGTGCCATTGAAGGTCTGGGGTACAAGGTGCCGACGCAAACCACGCATCTTGCGATCGAAGGCATGACATGTGCGAGCTGTGTCGGACGAGTTGAACAGGCATTGCTCGCCGTTCCCGGTGTGACAGAAGCGAACGTCAATCTTGCCACCGAAAGCGCTCTGGTGAAGGGACAGGCAGACGTCCATGCACTGATCGCTGCCGTCGCTGCAACCGGCAAGACCGCACGGTCGGCAGGGCAAAGAGACACCGCCCGGGAAGAAGCGGCCCTAAGACGGGACGAAGAAGCACGCCATCTCAAGACCCGCGTGATTATTGCCGGCTTTCTCACCTTGCCGGTGTTTCTGCTTGAAATGGGCAGCCACCTGATCCCCGGCGTTCATCACCTGATTGCGCAGACCATAGGAACCCAGACAAGCTGGCTGATCCAGTTTGCGCTTACCAGTGCCGTCCTGATCGGCCCGGGCAGATCCTTTTACAGCCAAGGCTTCCCGGCCCTTTTCAAAGGCTCCCCCGACATGAACAGCCTCGTTGCCGTGGGCACGGCGGCAGCTTACGCGTTTTCGGTCGTGGCGACCTTTGCCCCGGGCCTGCTGCCTCAGGGGACGGTGAATGTCTACTACGAGGCGGCGGCCGTCATCGTGACGCTGATTTTGCTCGGACGCTGGATGGAAGCGCGTGCAAAGGGTCGAACCTCGGAGGCGATCCAGCGGCTTTTGAAAATCGCGCCCAAAACGGCTCGCGTCCGGCGCGACGGTGAAACCATCGAAGTGGATGTCACCAGCGTTGTTCCGGGCGACATTGTCGAAGTGCGTCCCGGCGAGAAACTGCCTGTCGATGGTGAAGTGATCGAAGGATCCACCTATGTCGACGAGAGCATGATCACCGGAGAGCCGGTTCCAGTCGCCAAGGAAGCAGGCGCCACCGTTATCGGCGGAACGGTCAATCAGACGGGAAGTCTCGTTTTCCGCACCACTGCGGTCGGAGACGAAACGATGCTCTCCCAGATCATCCGGCTGGTGGAAGAGGCACAGGGCGGGAAACTGCCCATTCAGGCCATGGTCGATACCGTGACCAGATATTTTGTGCCCGCAGTTATGACCCTGGCTCTGTTGACATTCGGTGTCTGGTTCATTTTCGGCCCGGAGCCTGCGCTCACCTTCAGCCTTGTGAATGCAGTTGCGGTTCTGATCATCGCCTGTCCCTGTGCGATGGGTCTGGCCACACCGACGTCCATCATGGTCGGCACCGGACGCGGCGCGGAAATGGGTGTCCTGTTTCGAAGGGGCGATGCGTTGCAGGTCCTGAAAGAGGTGCGGGTCGTCGCCCTGGACAAGACCGGCACGCTGACGGAAGGCGCCCCCAGCTTGACGGACCTTGAAATAACGAACGGCTTCGAGGTGTCAGACGTTCTGGCCCAGGTAGCAGCGGTCGAAGCAAAGTCGGAACATCCGATTGCACAGGCAATTGTTGCGGCGGCGCGTGAGCGGAACCTTCAGCTGCCGGAGGCGACCGATTTTAAAAGCGTCACCGGCATGGGTGTTGTCGCAAGGGCGGCAGGGCGCAAAGTGGAGATTGGCGCGGACCGGTACATGACCTCGCTCGGACAGGATGTATCTGTCTTCCGGGACATCGCTGCACGTTTCGCCGAAGAAGGAAAGTCCCCGCTCTATGCCGCCATCGACGGCAAACTTGCGGCCATCGTCGCAGTGTCCGATCCCGTCAAGGCGACCACTCCGGCAGCGATAGAGGCGTTGCACGCGCTTGGTCTGAAGATTGCGATGATCACCGGCGACAACAGCGGAACGGCAAACGCGATTGCCCGGCATCTCGGCATCGACGAGGTCGTTTCCGAAGTCCTGCCGGCCGGAAAGGTGGATGCCGTCAAGGCGCTCAAGGAAAAGCACGGGCATGTTGCATTTGTCGGCGACGGGATCAACGATGCTCCGGCACTCGCCGAAGCCGATGTCGGTCTCGCGATCGGGACAGGCACTGATGTGGCGATCGAAGCGGCTGAAGTCATTCTTGTTTCCGGTTCGCTTTCCGGTGTACCGAATGCCATTGCCCTTTCCAGGGCAACCATCCGCAACATCAAGCAGAACCTCTTCTGGGCCTTTGCGTACAACACCGCGCTGGTGCCCATCGCTGCCGGGGTTCTGTATCCGGCCTTCGGCCTTCTCCTGTCGCCGGTCTTCGCGGCAGGGGCGATGGCTCTCAGTTCCGTTTTCGTGCTAGGCAACGCCTTGCGGCTCAGGACCTGGACCCCGCAGGTGCCCTACGAAACACACCGCGGAACAACCACCGGGTCGCTGCAGGTCGCGCCCGCCGAGTGACTGTGTCTGAGAACGGACCGGCCTCTTTTAAAACCTGGCGCATCGGACAGATGGCCTGATCCGGGCCTTCCGAAAGTGTCTGATCGAAACCGGAGCATGTTCAGACCGGCGGCCGGCTCTGTTCTCATTGCAGGCAACAGTCTTCTGGTGACCGTCGGTGGGCGACCTCAGCCCTGCTCGTGCACGGGCCTGGCCTGCCGCTTTGCAACCCGTTCGCGCCACATCATGTATAGCCCGGACAGCACGATGAGCGCGGCCCCGGCAAGCATCGGCAGGCCGGGGCGTTCACCGAACACAACGACGCCCAGGATCAGCATGAAGAGCAGTCGGGCGTAGCGAAACGGAGAGACGACGGACAGGCTGGTAGTGCGAATGGATGCGGTGAGCAGAAAATATCCTGTCGACCCCAACAGGATCATCGTTCCCAGGAGCAGCCAGTCCGCTTCCGGCGGCAGCAAGCTGTCGCCATCCATGACAATCCATGCCACTGCGAAGGGCAGTGATGCTGCGGCCGTATAGGCGGCAAGACTTGTAGAGGCCATGTCGGCCGGGGTCATGCGGGTGGTCAGATCGCGAACCGCCAGTCCGATCATCGACACAACTGCCCAGAGGGAAGCGGCTTCAAATCCGTCCGCTCCCGGTTGCACGATCATCAACACCCCGACAAAACCAAGAAGGATCGTGCTCCAGCGGCGCCAGCTTACCGCTTCACCCAGAAACACAACGGCTCCAAGAGCGACCAGCAGGGGCGTTGCCTGAATAATCGCGCCAACCATGGAAAGCGGCACAAGAGCCAGGGCCTTCACCATGCCGATCATCGCGACCACTTCAGACAGATATCGAACCAGCATGACAGGTGCGAAGACGCGGCGATCCATCAGCCCCGCGCCCTGCAGTTTGGCCATGATGGAAAACATCACCAAGCCGCCTGCCAGAAGCAGAAACATGATTTGCGGCGGCGAAACGCTGCCCGCGGCCAGTTTGATCAGGGTATCGGCAACTGCGAAGCACCCCATGGCCAGCACCATCAGGAGGATGCCGCGTATATTCGATTCAGGTATGTGCCCCATATTGCCCTGGTGACTCGTTTTTGGACTATTGTTCGGATTGCGCATATGGACCCAAAACCAGAGCACCGGCAATGGCAGGCCAGCGGTTCAGGCAGGATTGAATGCTCTGCATTGCGAGCACTTCTGCCGGTCAACCGCTCGTCTGGCCCTTTGAAAGCCGTCTGAACCTGATTTTTCAACGAGGAACCTGCATGGCAAACCCGGTACTCCATTTCGAGATACCTGTCACAGACATGGATCGCGCCGTTGCATACTACCAGCGCCTCTTCGGCTTTAAATTCGACCGTCAGACCGTCGATGGTTACGAGATGGCATTCTTTCCCCGCAACGACGACCACACCGGCGCAAGCGGAGCGCTTGTGAAAGGTGATGTGTACAAGCCGTCCCGCACGGGCTGCATACTCTATTTTGATGTGGACGATATCGATGAGGTTCTGCGACGCGCACAGGCAGAAGGGAGCGTCGTTCTCTACCCCAAAAAAGACATCGGGACCGCCGGCTTCGTCGCAGAAATCGAGGATAGCGAAGGCAACCGGATCGCTTTGAACGCCATGCACAGATGATCAGCACCCCCAGGAATTCAAATTCGCCGTTGACCTGCCTTGCCTGGAAGGCCGGTGCGGCACCACTAGCAGTCGAGTGACCGGTAAACCGGTGTGGCAAGCGAGATGTATCAAGGCGAGCAAGGAACCATGTTGGCGGCCGCCGGAGCACAAAAAGCTGTCTACTTTTGCACAGACACGCTCCAACATCCTGACACGCGCATGAAATCCAAAATTGTTATCAATGAAGATCTGGACAGGACGCACCAGTGTTTGCCAGTTTGACCTTGGGTCATCTGGATTCATGGAGACTGAAATGACACCAACACGGGTCACGCTTCGAACCTTGGCGATTGTTGCCGGGATGCTGGTGGCAACACCGGCCCTTGCCGCCTCTTGCATCACTAGCAAGGGACAGTTTGGAGCCTACAAGCAACAATTGGCGCAACAGGCAGCGAGGGCCGGTGTTGGACAGCGCGGTCTGAATGCGCTGCAGCAGGCCCGGCTTTCCGGCATCACGTGGCGGTTTGAATCGAACCCGGCCTCACAGTCCAGCATGCGTTACCGCAGTCCGGAACAGTTCTTGAAAAGCCGTTTTTCGAGCGTCAACTCCTTTGTCACCAGAGCCAAAAGCAGATTGAACCAGAACGCCAGATTGTTCAGGTCCATTGAAAAGCGCTATGGCGTGCCAGGATCGATCCTCGTGGCAATCTGGGGTTATGAGACAGGTTGGGGTGGCTACACGGGCAAGACACCCGTCGTCAGCGGTGCCGTGACCCTGGCCTCCTATTGCCGCCGGTCTCCGCGCTTTGAAGACGATGCGATCGCGGCCCTGCAACTTGTCGACCGCGGGCTCCTGACCGGCAACAGCCGCGGCGGGCCCTCGGGCGAACTGGGCCACATGCAGTTTCTGGCCGGCAACTGGGTCCGCTTCGCGGTAGATGGCAATGGCGATGGCCGCGCCGACCCCAACAACGCGGCCGACGCGCTGGCCACAGCCGCCAATATGCTTCGCCGCAACGGATGGCGGTCCGGACGGCCGTTCGGCGAGGGCTCGGCCAATTTCCGTGTCCTGTCGACCTGGAACGACAGCGGTAATTACCAGCGCGCCATCGCTTATGCCGCCGGATTGATCCAGCAATAGGCGGTGCTCTTCAAGCACTCGCCCCACGGCAAGATCAACAGACAACGAAACGCGCTGGAAGTCCGGGAAATGAAACGATTGACTGTCGCGCCAAGTCTGAGACTTGGCGCGACAGCCGTTGCCCTGGAGAACCTGTTTCCCGATTGGATGATCGGCCAGCCCAGGTTTCTCGGTGACATCAGCTTTGATGCGTTCGCGTCAACAGAACAGGTTGAACATATCTGCAGTCGACACGTCCGTGATGCCGTTGAGGGTCAAGGTGTTGCCGGCGCCAAGGTCGATGACCGTGTTTCCATCCTCGATAAGGATGTTGTCTTGCCAGGACCGCCCGGTATCGGGGCCAGTCCGCAGATCCGGATGGAAAAACACAATATCTTCCCCAGGCGAAAAGTCGCTGATCACGTCGCTGCCACCTGCGAAAATGAACTGATCCCGACCGGCCCCTCCGGTCATGATGTCGTCTCCGGCACCACCAATCAGAACATCGCGCCCGCCACCGCCGGACAACCGATCGTCTCCTGCGCCACCATGGAGGAAATCGAACCCGTGACTGCCCGTCACGGTATCATCGCCGGCTCCCGCGAACACGACGGACCATGACCCGCTGGTGACAAGAGTGTCGTCTCCTTCGGTGCCATTTGCGAATCCGGTGACGATGTGAGGTTGGTCTGGCTCCGGTGCGGGCTCCGGTGCCGGTGATGGCGCTGGTGCAGGTTCGGGTTGCGGTTCTGGATCAGGCTGAGGTGCGGGCGCCGGGTCGGGCGACGCTGTTTCAACGAGATCGGCAAATCTTGATGTATCTGCGTCCGTGGCCGCGAAATTCTGCGTGACCGCGACCGAATCGTACCCGCGAAAGTCCCCCCTTACGATCCCGATCCCGATCTCCGTGAAATCCGGGTTGAGGATATTCGCTCGGTGCCCCGGGCTGTTCATCAGCGATTCATGCAACTGACGAACGTCGTCTTCAATGCCCTGCGACCCTCGTTCCGATTGCCAGGCAATGTTCTCACCCGTCCGCCAGGAACCTTCCAAAGGATAGCCGCTGTCGGTTGTGCGCTCCGTCGCAGAAGAGCCCCCTTCACCGACATGCGAGAAATTGCCAGATCGAAGCATCCATTCGGTATGGTCTTCGCTGGAGTCGTTGAGCAATACATTCAGCCTCAGCGGCTGTAGCCCGGCATTCGCCCTTTCTTCATTGATGAGATTGAGCATCTGTCTTTCAAAGCTGCTTGCGCGCGCCATGTCTTGACCTTTCCTGCAATGTGAAATGCCCCTTGCGGGAGCGCTTTCAGAAGTCGAAGCAATGCAGGGCAAAAGAGAGGCTAAACATTGGAAAAAATACGAATAATTCAGCAACCTATACGCAAGAAGAAATTGAAAACACCCAGCCTATTTCGAACCGTCGCATGAGCGTTGCCTCTTCCCATAGGAGCGAAACAAACTCTCGCCGAGGTGCCAAAACTCGGCGAGGGATCAGCTGGTTTTCGTGTCCTGCCGGCCTGGAACGGCAGTGGCAACTCTCCGCGTGCAACCGCTTGTGCAGCAGGATCAATTCAGCAAGGGGGTCCGCGCGGACCTTTTCGCACCTGAACGGTCAGCCCGGTCCGTGTCGCCGACCATAAGAGCAGGCCTGACGTGTCAGCGGAACTCATCCGTTTCAACGACGTGGCAAAAACGGCGAGCAGCCTTTGCCGATCTCCGGAGAACCAAAACAACGATGTCTAGCAGGACGCTGCCTTGAGCTTTTGCGTTCCGAAACTGGCCCTGTAGTGCCGCGGGCTGACGCCGAGGACCCGCCGGAACCTGTCTCTCAGACCGGAGGAATCGGCGAAACCGCTTTGCGCGGCAATCTCGTCGACCGGCAACCGGGTTGTTTCCAGCAGGAAGCGCGCATGCCGCGTCCGGGCTTCGATCAACCATTGGCCTGGTGTCGTACCCGTCTCTGCGACAAAACGACGGGCAAAGGTCCGTTTGCTCATGCCCGCATGGCAGGCCATTTGATCCACGGTGAGCGGAGCATCCAGTTGGCTCTCGATCCACTCGAGCGTCTTGGCAATGCTTCCACTGGCGACCGGTTCAAGGACATCCTGTCGAAGAATGAATTGCCGCTGACCACCTTCGCGGCCGAGCGGCGCGACCGCACGTCTTGACGAATCCGCCGCGACGGCCTGGCCGTGATGACGCGCAATGATGTGCAGGCACATATCGATGCCGGCGGTGGCGCCTGCCGATGTAATGATCTGGTCCTCATCGACAAAGAGGACGTCGGGATCAACGTCGATAGTCGGGTACCGGGCTGCAAATGCATCCGCGGCAAGCCAATGGGTTGTTGCTCTGCGGTTTTCCAGCAGCCCGGCCTGGGCCAGGACAAAGGCGCCGGAACAAATGGACGCGATCAGGATCCCGCTATCACGTGCACGTCGCAAGGCCCTCAGGACATCTGGGGGAACGGGCCGGTCAATATCTTCAATCCCGGGCACAATAATCGTGTCTGCCTGTTCGAGCATGGCCAGGCCCTGCTCTACATGAAGGTCGAACAGTCTGGATCTCACCCGCCGCGCAACCCCGCACACCTGGACAACATAGGGGCAGGCTCCGTCTGCAAGACGTGCGTGCGAGAACACGTCACAGGGAATGGCAAGATCGGAGGGCACAAAGCCATGCAATGCAAGGACACCAATCTTATGCACTGAACCCTCCCGAATTAGCTGCCACACCCTCAGCTGCAGCTTGGCACGATCTTACCGTTATTTGTCAAAACTGCCACGGCGCAACGCTCAAGGCAACGCTAACCTGTCCGGCAAACGAGGAGCCGGATTTCATGTCAAAAATGAACAGGTCTGATCATTCCAGGAGCTTGCGGCGTTTGCGCCTCGCAGTTGCCTTGGAAGGCGCCACTCTCATCACGCTGGTGTTGATCGCCTCGCCCTTGAAGCGTTTCGCCGATCTCCCCGTGGCGACACAGATCATGGGACCGGTGCACGGCCTGGCGTTTTTGATCTTTCTCTATGTTCTCGTTGAAGCCGTTACTGCCCGGACAATCGATCGACGGGCCGGACTGCGGCTCTTCATCGGCGCCCTGGTGCCGTTCGGCGGCGTCATCAATGAACGATGGCTGGCGCGCAGGACGCCGGGCAAGGGGGCAACGGCGTGATGTATCTGTGGCTCAAGTCGGCCCATGTCGCCTGTGTTCTGGTCTTTGTCGGAGGCATCGTGTCCCTGTTGCTGGCGAGTGCCGCACTTGGATCCCGCAAAGAGGACGAAACAGATCCGGCAGGGTCTCTCCGGGCTGCCGTCAGATGGTGGGACAGGCGGGTGACCTTGCCGGCAATGATCGGTGCCTGGGGTTTTGGCAGCTGGCTCGCGTTCGCAGGCGGGTGGTTCTCAAGCGGCTGGCTGATGGCAAAACTGGTGTTTGTCGTTCTTCTGTCGGGTCTCCACGGCGTCCTCGCCGGACGCCTGCGCCGGGTTGACCTGGACGCCCTCCCCGCCTCCGCGAAGCCATCGCCCCCTTTGACCGCAGTCGCGCTGTTCAGCGTGCTCGGCATCGTCTGCCTGGCCATCGTAAAGCCCGGTTAGTGCCCAGTGGCTTGCCGGCTTCAGGCTGTTGATCCGGACAGGCGGTCCGCCGGCAGATGGAGCGAGGCACTGAGGCCGATCGGCAGCTTGGCAAACTCGAGCGTGCCGCCATGTGCCTGGGCGGCCTGCTCGACAATGGCAAGACCCAGGCCCGTCCCGTCGTCGCTTCGGGCCGAATTGCCCCGTGCAAACGGACGCGTCAGGGCTCTGGCTTCCTCCTGATCCAGGCCTGGTCCGCAATCGCGCACATCGAGGACGAGATTTTCGTCAACGTAACGCGCTGAGATTAGATATGGAGGGGCACCGTAGCGCATGGCATTGGTCAGAAGATTGCCAAGCCCACGGATCAAAGCACCCTGGCGCACGGAAACAACATGATCTTCGGGAACGCTGACATCGACCTTGTCCGCCAGGTCCACTGAGTTGACCGCGCTCATCAACAGCGCGCTCAGGCGTATGGTCCTCGGTTCCTCCGCTTCGAAACCACGCGCATATTCCAGAAACTGCACCAGCATGGTTTCGATCCGGTCGACCTGACGCTTTGCGCTGTCGATCAGCTCGGTATCGGAATCATGCAGCATGTCGAGTGACAGACGGAGCTTGGTCAGAGGCGTCCTCAGATCGTGACTAACGCCGGCAAGCATCACGGCACGATCGACTTCCGTCAGCCTTAAGCGTTCGGCCATCTGGTTAAACGCCTCTGCGACGGCGGCAAATTCCCGAACACCCACTTTTGGCAGAGGCGTGTGGCCCTTTGGATCATCGAACCGGCGGACATGTTCTTCAAGCGACTTGAGGGGGCGGGTCACCCGGCGCTGCAGAGTAATGCCGGCAAGGAGCGCGGCCGCGAAGGCCAATGCCGCCACAAAAACCAGATTTTGCAAGGGATTCGTGTCCGGAGCCGTTTCCACGGAAAGCCAAAGCGGGCGTTGCGCCACGTTGATCCGGACCCACAGCCGCCCATCCGATCCCGCTGCCACGGAGGCGCCATCAGGAAGCTTGTAGCGAGCCTCCAGCGCCTGCTTGAAATACCGCGACAGGAACGGCCTTGGTTGCTCCCGGATGTCCGGCGGCAGCGTGGACGCCAAGATGTTCAGATCGACGTTGTTGCTCAGGCGGTCGATCAGCTGGCCGCGCTGGCTTTCATCCAGAACTCCGAAACTCAGGTTGATCGCTCTGAGTGTATGCGCGGCAACGTCGGCTGCCTGGTTGATCTGGGGCCGGACAATGAACACCGAGACGGTGATGAAGCTGATCATCAGCGCAGCGAAAATCGCGATCACCAATACCGCAATGGTTTGCTTCAGGAATGTATCAAGCATCGTCTTTGACCAGCACGTAGCCGACGCCCCAGACCGTCTTGATCAGCTGCGGGTCCTCGGCAGTGTCGCCAATCGCCTTTCGCAGCCGCGCAACCTGTACGTCTATGGCCCGGTCGGTCACGTCCGCATCGCGGCCGAGGGCACGTTCGATCAGCTGAACGCGGCTCAGCGGCCGTCCCAGGCTGCGCGCGAGCGCTGCCAGAAGCGCAAATTCACGGCTGGATAGCCTGAGCACTGTTCCATCGCGCGCAACGGTCATCGTTGAAAAATTGATCTCGAGCGGCCCGGTCGAAAGGACCTCGTCGACAAGCGGAACAACCCCGCCGGATTGCGTACGCCGCAGAACCGCCGACAGCCGTGCCACCAGTTCGCGCGGTTCGAACGGTTTGGGCAGGTAATCATCGGCGCCGGTTTCAAGTCCGACGATACGATCGATCGGGTCACCGCGGGCCGTCAACATGACAATCGGCGTCGTGTCGCCGGCGGCCCGAAGCCGGCGGCAGACGGCAAGTCCGTCTTCGCCGGGCATCATCAGATCCAGGACGACGGCATCGGCAGGGCTTCGGGCGAGTTCACGGTCGAGCGCCGCGCCGTTCTCGACCGCCCGTGTCTCAAAGCCATGCTCTGAAAGAAAACGGCGCAAAAGCGCACGCAGTTCCGGGTCGTCATCCACGACGATTATTCGGTTCGGTTTTTGAATCATGGCCACAGGATACTTGCCGGATGCCGGTTCCGAGGAGTCTCTAATTGCACCGAGTTGTTACAAACCATGACAGACGGAAAATCTTGAAACAGATCGTCGTATCTCCCGCTCGATCCGCAACACCCATGAAATATGCATCGCGGAAAAGCCTCTCATGAAGGGCAGAAACCAGTCTGCCGGGACCATCAAGGAATTCCATATCATGACCGAGAAGCCTCTCACCGCCCTCTCTCTGCACCGCAGCCTCAAGGCCCTGACATTCGGCCTGGTTCTGGCGTCTGCGCCCGTCGCCCTGTCTCAAAGTGCGCAGGCGTCCAGCAAGCAGGCGGCAGCCAATTTTGTCACAGCCGACGCCAATGGAGACGGGGCCCTGACCCAGGCCGAATTCAAGTCTTTCATCAATCTCAACGCAGCCCATGGCATCGGCAAGGCGCAAACAGTAAAGGACCGCGGTCTCTACGATCGGGCGTTTGCGAGGCTCGACCTGAATCGCGACGGCAGGATTTCCTCGGCGGAATTGCAAAGCGCGGGTCGCTAACGCCTGGAAAGGCTCAAACAGGAAATGCATATGAAAAGAACGGCATGCCTTCTGGCTCTTCCGCTTGTGGCCCTTCTTGGTTTTTTTGCCTGGCACCTGCCAATGCGCGGTCCATTGACGGATCCTGAAATCGACGCCTTCCTTGCGGGCCAGACGGCAGGTGGAGGACTTGGCTGGACCGACACAGCAGCCTTTGAAGCCTTTCTTCGCGAGGATGACGGACATCCCTTTGTCATGATCAATCTCATGGAGTTGCGTGGCGCCGCCATTTATCCCGAGGGTCTTGCTTCAAAAGCTGCAACCGGGGCCGATGCGGCGGCGGCCTATGGCCAGGCCGTCTTGCCGCTTCTCCTGAAAAGGGGAAGCTATCCTCTGGCCCGCGCGGAGCGCTCCCAAACAATTATCAATTCCCTGGGGCAGAGCGCGGGCGCGTTTGAATCCCTTGTTATGGTCAGGTACCGCAGCCGCAGAGACCTGATTGATATGCTCGCCAGCGACGCCTTTCGCACAGCAAGTGTTCACAAATGGGCGTCGCTTAAAAACACGCTGGTTGCCCCCGCACACGAAATGTCATCCTTCCAGCTCATCGGCTATTTGCCCCTTATTCTTCTGTGCATCGCTGCACTTGCCGGTCTGGGCTTGTTCCGAAGGAGATAGCATTTGGCCGAACTCATCTGATCCAGGCGCTCTCCGATACCCCTCAGCAACAACTTGCCTGCAGCACAGAAACCGTCACATCCTCGATTTCGAGGAAGCTGTTTCTGACCGGGCACCAGCTGCAGCTCGATTAGACGGCACGCGGCTCAGCAGCAGTATTCATCGACCGAACCGCTTTCTGTAATCTTGCGGCGGGATGCCCACATGCTCGTTGAAGCTGCGCGAGAAATGGGCCTGGTCGGCAAAGCCTGTCAGAAAGCCGATGGCGCCAAGGCCGGGACCATCGGCATTACAGAGAAAGGCCGCTGCCGCCTCGAGCCGGACCTCCATAATCAGGCGCGAGACACTCAACCCCCTTTCGTTCAGACGGCGCTGCAAACTGCGTTTAGAGGTTCCGATCGTGTCGGCAAGCGATTGAACGGACCAGCGTCTCACCAGGTCCTGTGAAACAATGGTCTTGAGCGTTTCTGCGACATCGGCGCCCCCCGAACTTGGCACGGGCAGGTCCCGGATCTGCTGCCGGGACTGAAGCAGGTGCACCTTTCCCGACCAGTCGAGCGTGTCGAAAACCCGCCATCTGGAGGCCTCCCGCAAGACCTGCCCCTTATCGGTTTCAAGGCGTAACGCCTGATCGCCGGCAATCTCTGCCAGCACGGTGACAACAGCGATCACCAGGAGACTTTCGACCAACACGGGCGGGGAAGCCGCGTTTTTACTGACATGGTGCAAGCGGAAGCCGGTTTCCCCAAATGGTTCCGCGCGCAACCGGTTGCTGGCGTGGCTGAAGCTTTCAACACGGCGCCAGCGTTCCAGAAAGTCCTCCAGTCCCGCCGCCTTTGTCAGGGCGACGGCCACCGGTTCGGGCGGCATATCATGCACGGCGTCAGCGAGCCGCATGATGGTGAGAAGACCATGTTGTTCGGCCACCTGGTTCAACGCCGACCGTTTCGCCCCGCGAGCCACGCGCGCGCCGCGCACTGCGTCAACGGGAGAGATCAGTCCCTGCTTTTCCATCCCCGTCGCAATCAGGCGCATCATCACCGCCGATGCAAAATCCTCCTCCTGTTTCAAGGGCACTTAAGGTGGTCCTTTCCTGCGCAACGTGTAGACGGTCGCCGGGGGCATATTGAGTGGCACAAAACTCTGCCGGTCGGAGCGCAATCCTAGGCGCTGTTTGATCCTGAACGGAAGGGGACATTTCGGGCCATATGTAAACAGACGAAATTCTCCCCCCTCCCCGAGCAGGTTGAAACTGCCATGCATGATGCGAAAGACCTGCGCCAGCGGCATCGACAAGAGGGGAAGGCCGCATATCACGGTCTCAACGCTTCCGGAGGTAAAGGGCACGAGAGTGCGCACGCGCGCTGCATCGCCATGGGCAAGCGCGATTTCCGGATGCCGCTTCGCCAGCAGGTCGGCAAAACCGGCACCGGCTTCGACGGCCGCTAGTCGGCAGGCGGGCACGCCGCAGGCCAGGATCCTGTCGGTAAAGGACCCGGTGCCCGGGCCCAGTTCAACGACCGGCCCGCTGTCATGGCTCAAGCCGTTGGTGATCGCCCTGGCGAGATCCGCACCCGACGGGGCAATCGCCCCCACGCGTTTCGGATTACGCAACCATTCGGCCGCGAAATGGGTGGCCTTGGTCATGACGGCTCCACTGATGCCGCAGAGGCGGATTCTGCGGCGAAGGTTTCAGGCACAAGCGGAAACCGGACCGGACGGAGGCCGGTCGCCGCCCGTACGGCATTGGCGATCGCGC
Organism: Roseibium sp.; assembly: GCF_965233565.1. Taxonomy (GTDB): domain Bacteria; phylum Pseudomonadota; class Alphaproteobacteria; order Rhizobiales; family Stappiaceae; genus Roseibium. Next base: position 2,114,225 of record NZ_OZ247494.1, read on the forward strand.
CCGGCCCGGACACCATGACCGTTTCTCCGGCGCCGGTCGGTGGCGCATCCGTGTGAAGAAGGCGAACAGAGACCTCCGGCATATCGGATATTCGTGGGATCGGCGCCTCTAAGAAGGTTTCGGCTGTGACCCGCCCTTCTTCCACAGGCAGGGCATCAAAGAGCACCATGCCAAGGCTCCAGACGAGGTTGCCCTCGCATTGCGCCTTGACCTGATCCGGATTGATGACAAGGCCGCAGTCATGGCTGCACCAGAGACGGGCCACACGCACGGCCCCGTCCGGCAAGACCTCGACCTCGGCAACCGTCGCCGCATAGGAAACCCCCTTGTAGATGCCGCAGGCCACACCGCGCCCGACACGCCTGTCCCCGCGCGCAAAGGACTGGTCGCTCCTGTCCCATTGCGACTGCGCGCCGACATCCCGGAGCACTCCTGCCAGCCGGGGATCATCAATATGTTCCAGGCGGAAGGCCAGAGGATCGGCGCTCGCCCTGCGGGCGGCTTCATCGATCGCACTTTCCGTTGCAAGCCCGTTGGTGCCTGCGCCCAGACCGCGCCAGGGCCCCGTGTGCACCGGCAGGCGCACCGCCTGATAGGCCGCGCGTGCCCGGCCCAGTTGGTAGGGGACGGCCATGCCCCGTTCGACCCCGCCGTCTCCGACGATGAGGTCCGTGCCGCGCTGCATCCAGGCGGGCAGCGCCGCCGAGGTAAACATGATGTGCGAAGACACCTGATTATGCGACCAGTCGGTGACCCGCTCCCCGGCCAGTCGCACCTGCACCCGGTGAGACGATGGCGGGCGATGGAAGCCGAGGGCAAATTCCTGGGCGCGCGTCCATTGCACCTTGACCGGTTTCTTTGCCGCAAGGGCCAGGGCGGCGGCTTCCGCCTCAACGGTGCAAAGGACCTTGCCGCCGAAAGCACCGCCGACACGGCAGGATTGGACCCGAACCTGTGAGGCCTTCAGCGAAAAGGCATGGGCGAGATAATCACGCACGTAGAAGACGTCCTGATTGCCCGCCCAAAGGGTCAGCGCTTCGCCGTCCCACGCGGCAATGGCGGCGCGAGGTTCAATCGCTGCGTGGGCTGCAAGCGGGATCTCGATGCGCAGATCAACATCGAAGGCGCCGGGTTCAGGCTCTCCCGCCATTGCCAGATGGGGCAGGTCTTTTTTTGCAAGATGTTGGTCGACATCAAGCGCCGCTTGAATGTCAGTCCGGTCATGCGGACCGTCGATTTCCCAGTCCACGTCAAGCGCCTCGGCAATCAGATCAAGCGCTCCGGGCCGGCTTGCCAGAATGCCGAGGCCCTGCGACTGGCCGAGGGGCGGGCCTGCATCTTCGACAATCCGGACAAATCCGGGAACGTCTTCAGCGGCACCGCGGTTCCAGCGAAGCGGCCGGGAGGCGATTTCCAAGGAGGCAGGCGCCCGCAGGACGCGGCCGTAAAGCTGATCGGGCCGGGACATGTCGGCGGCATAAAGCGGCCTGCCGGTGACGATGGCGCGTCCCTGCTCCATTTCCGATCGGGCGCCGATCAGACCCACGATCTGAGCGAAACGAAGCTGATCTCTCGGCCGCGCTTCAACGGCAACTTCTCCAACCCGCCGGCCGTCTTTGATGGCGTCCCGCAAGGCGGCACAGGCCTGGGCCAGCGGTTCGCTGAAGAGCTGCACCGACTCGCTGCCGACAGTGGGCTTCAGGCCGGGACGGGCCGTGTCATGCAGCTCCAGCACGACATCCTCCCAGGACGCGTCCAGTTCCGTGCAGGCAATCTGCTTCATCGCCGTGGCAATATTCTGGCCCATCTCGATCCGGGGAAGCACAAGCCTGTAGAGCCCGTCGTGATAGGAAATCCAGCCTGCGGCATCCTCAAGATCCGGATTCGGCCGTTTGGGGATGACCGGCACCTGAGAATAAAGGGCCCCGCCGCCGCCGATCAGCGCCACAAGCCCTGCAGCGCTCGCTTTCAGGAAGGTTCGACGGTTCATCATGCGCGCACCGCCGCGCTTTCAATCGCCGCGCGGATGCGGGCATAGGTGCCACAACGGCAGAGATTGCCCTCCATCGCCGTATCGATCTCCTCCGGGGACGGCGCCGGGGTCTGCTCCAGCAAGGCCACCGCCGACATGATCTGACCGGCCTGGCAATACCCGCATTGCGGCACCGCCTGGTCGAGCCAGGCCTCCTGCACGGGATGCAGCCGGTCACCGTCCGAGAGGCCCTCAATGGTACGCACTTCCGCGCCTTCAAGTGCGCTAATCGGCGTCACGCAGGATCGCACGGCGTCCCCGTCCACGATGACGGTGCAGGCGCCACAAAGACCGACGCCACACCCGAATTTCGCACCGGCCAGCCCGAAATGTTCGCGCAGCAAAAAAAGCAGCGTGTCGTCGGTCCAGGATGGTGGAATCTCGACCTTCCGGCCATTGAGAATGATGTTCATTGATCGCTCCAGCTACAGATAGCACCGTGTAAATTGGGTCCATCGGGGAGCAATTCTTGAACAATCGCGCCAAACGTCGTTTCAGGGAAGGTTCTGTTGTGCCGCTTGCCAGGACGATGAATGCGGTTCTCAGATCTCCGTCCGCATACGGTAGCCGGGGGCGAAGATCAGGCGCACATGGGTGATTGGCATGTCGCCGGACCAGGTGATGCGCTCCATGGCGAAGAGCGCTGTGTCTTTGATGGTGTCGAGTTTTTTGGAAATAGTCTTGTCAGCTTTGTCGATATCTAGGGCATTTCCAGTTTGTCTTTCGACCTGCTTGCCATGATCGGCTTCGTCGTCATGAGCTAAAGCCGGTCGTCTTCGGCACGCTGCTCTGCATTCCATGGAGAACAACCCGCACCGCGCAATACCCACCGCAACGACAACAGCAGGCCCCTGGTCGACGGCTCGCTCTCGCTCACCCTCATTGACTTCATCCAGTCCATCATCTTCAGACGTGTGCTGAAGGTGCGGACGAAATCATGAAGAAGGACGAGAAAGGCACGGTCATCGTCTGGTCGCTGCGTCGATTCTTGCAACCACGGAGTGCCCATGTCGGGTGGAGCGGGCGATTTTTGAAGGAGAGGCATATCACTGGTTTTGCTTGAAGAGCTCGATATCCGCCGGTTCAGCGATGCATCTCACTTTGCGCCTTCAAGCCGGAAGTTCTCAAAACCATGGCAAATTTCCTCTAAAGGACTTCACCTGCTTCAGGAATTTCCTCTGACACTCGGAGAAATTCACCTCTTTTCCTCGTAAGGCTTCAGCTTCGCTCCAGATGTTGTCAGTAACGCGAAAAACGTACTCTTCAGAACCGCTAACGTCAGACCAGGACTCTATTGACGACATACGGCCAGCCAGTATTCTCGCCATGATTGAAATTGATTTAGGGGCAGGTTCATGATTTTTAAAAAAGCTATCTATTTCTCGCTACTTCTTTCCCTTGCAGGCTGTACAAGCGTCAAAAACAGTTATGACCTACTTTCTTTCCGCCAAGATCCTAATAGTGGTATAACAAATCAGCAACTTGGCTTGAATTTCATTTACGAGAAAAACAGATACTCAGATAGCAATATCGATATTTTTAAGAAAATTGGAGAAACAATTCCAGGAATACAAACTTATCAACAAGATTGCACAAATATTCCACCATCTTCTCGACGAGAATCTTTTGCAGGAGCTTTCGCTGGAGCGACTATTACTGCCGCCATAGGCTTTGTTGCAAACGAAGCCTACGACTACGTCAAGAATTCGATATCTACTTATGCGGAAGATCTGGCAAAAAAATCGGTCGCAGAAAAAATTATCAAGGTTCCTTTCCATGGTTTTGAGGGAAGGGGGAAGAAAAAAAAGAGGAAAGTAGAAGATTGGCAAAAAGTAAACTGCGTCGCACTAACTCGCTACAATGCCAAAACAAACGAAATTGGAATGTTTATTCTCCTGGAAAAGCAAACACTAACTGAAAGTTATATCTTCACACCAAGATTGGTTTACTTAAAAAATTCTCCAGCCATTACGGAAATAGGCACCAAAGAAAAGCCTGCACAAATAAAAATTGACGTCGGCTTTGCTTTGCACGCCATTCTTTATGACAAGAAAACGAGTAGGTATAATAACATCGAGATATCTTCCCTCTCAATTCCATTGGGCAAGATGAAATTTGGCGAAACTAAAACTGTTACTTGCAAGACCAAACATGCAGGTCCGTACTGCAAAGAGGCATCAGGTCTGATCCCAGACATTCCGAAAAATGCCAAAACGATCGAAGTTGCATTTAAAGTTGTAGAAACCGGCTCTGCCACGAACGCCAAGACGCTTGCTGAATCAACCAACAAAGCATTGGATGGCATAGTGAAACCAGGACTCGATCAACTTGTTGGCCAGATCTCTTCAAAGCTAGGACAATAAACATATTCAATTGGACGGCTTCGTCGTGCTGCAACGCTATTCGCAATGGTGTCGCGGCCTTCGGGCCCGGCAGAGGTCTGCCCTTCGGCCCTTTCTAGATCTCCGTCCGCATCCGGTAGCCCGGCGCGAAGATCAGGCGCACATGGGTGATTGGCATGTCGCCGGACCAGGTGATGCGCTCCATGGCGAAGAGCGCCGTGCCCTTGGCGGTGTCCAGCTTCGCGGCCAGCGTCTTGTCGGCGCTCATGGCGAAGAAGGAAATATCGCCGTGGCTGTAAGGGGCATTGTGGACCAGCCACTCGTTGGCGCTGACGGTTTCAAACTGTCTTTCGCGTGCCGCCGGCGCGGCGGCGAGGTTGATATAACGCTCTTCAAAGGCATAGGGCCGGTCGTCGGCGAAGTGCAGCGTTTTCAGAAACAGGACGTCCTCGCCGAGCGACACCTGGAACGCCCCATGCAATACGGGCGGTAGAGGCCGCAGGTCCCGTTCCAGAAGGCTGTGACGATAGCTGCGCCCGAGCGCTTCGACTTCCTCGCGCAGGATCGGAATGGTGAGCGTTGCCTTTTGCGGCGGGTTGAGCGCAACCCGTGTGCCCGCCCGGCGCTTGCGTACCACCAGCCCGCTGTCCGCAAGATCCCGAAGGGCGCGGTTAACCGTGGTTCGGGCGCAGCCGAATTCCTCCGCCAGATCCGCCTCATGCGGGATCTGCTCGCCCGGTTGCCAGATCCGGTCATGGATCCGCCGGAGCAGTTCCTCGCGGATGCCGGTCCAGGAATTTGTGTCGGTCAGCGTCAAGTCGTCGTCGGTCCCGTCAAAGTCGATTGCGCAGCGATGTCATGGTCGCCCTGTATTTCGCGCGGATGGCCCCGCCTTTTACATGGTTTCCGCCAGAAACAACATGCCGGCCCGCGGACCAGACATCCGTGACCATGCGATCGTCACCGGTAAAGATCCAGGCATCGAGGATCTCGTCTCCCTCCCGGCCCTCCAGATCAATAGCGTTGCCGTCCAGCGCCAGAAGATCAGCGTAGTGACCGTCGGCAATCGCCCCGGATGCACGGCCGGCGGCCTGCGCCCCGCCGGCTACGGCACCGTCAAAGAGTACGCGCCCGGTGGACTTCTCCTTCGTTGCAACAGATGCCCGGCAGGTGTCACGCAGACGCTGCGAATATTCCAGGGTTCTCAGTTCTTCCGACAGCGAGATGCGGATATTGGAATCCGAGCCGACCCCGAAGCGCCCGCCATGTGCCAGATAATTGACGCCATCGAAAATGCCGTCGCCCAGACTGGATTCCGTGATCGGGCAGAGACCTGCAACCGCACCGGTCCTGGCCAGGCCCACTGTCTCGGCCGCAGTCATCTGGGTGCAATGGATCAGGCACCAGTTGTCCTGAACGTCGTGGTTTGAGAGCAGCCAGTCCACGGGACGCCTGCCCCAGGCTGCCAGGACTTCGTCCACTTCGGGGATCTGCTCGGCCAGATGCATGTGGAGGGGGGAAGACCCAGCCAGCGCAACGGCGCTCTTGAGACCTTCCCAGTCGACAGCACGCAGCGAGTGCGGTGCCACGCCGATCACCGCATCCTCGGGCAGCGCCTTCATCGCACTGGTCGCCAGCTCATGCAGCTTGCCGAACCGGTCGATGTCATTGCCAAAGCGGATCTGCCCCGCCGCCAGCGGGCGTTTGTCGCAACCGCCAAACTGGTAATGCACCGGCAGATGAGTAAGACCGATGCCGGTTTCCGACGCGGCCGCGATGATCCGCTCCGAAAGCTCGGCCAGATTATCGTAAGGCGTCCCGCCAGGCTGATGATGCAGATAGTGGAACTCGCCGACGGCGGCATAGCCCGCTTCCAGCATCTCCATCTGCACAAAGGCCGCAATCGCCTCAACGTCGTCCGGTGTCAGGGCATCCAGAAAGCGGAACATGATCTGGCGCCAGGTCCAGAAACTGTCGCGCGGCTCGGAGCCGCGCCGTTCGCTCATGCCGGCCATGGCGCGCTGAAACGCATGGCTGTGCAGGTTGCTCGGCGCAGGCAGCAGGATGCCGACTGTTTGTTGCCCCCCCACAGCCGCATCGCGCTCAACGGACAGGATTCTGCCATCGGCACCGAGGGTCACGGCGACATTTTTGGCCCAGCCGCCCGGCAGCAGCGCCTTTTCTGCAAAAACCGTCGCGCCAGAAACTGTCGACATGCCCGCTTTTCCTCCGTTGACACGTTAATATGTGCATGCATATTATCTTATAACGCAATCTAATCAAGCCGGAGATGGACGTGTCCAAACGCATTCTCACCAACGCCAGGCTGGCAACGCTCTCTGACACCGGGGCGCCCTATGGCTTGATCGAGGACGGGACGCTTGTGATCGAAGGCGGCCGTATTGCCTGGATCGGCAGGACCGCCGATCTGCCGTCTCACTATTCCTCGTGTCAGAAGGAAGACCTCGGCGGCCGCGTGGTCACACCCGGACTAATCGACTGCCACACCCATGTGGTTTTCGGTGGTGACCGGGCCCGCGAATTCGAGATGCGGCTGGAAGGCGCGACTTACGAGGAAGTCGCCCGTGCCGGTGGCGGCATCATCTCCACCGTCAAGGCCACCCGAGCCGCCAGCGAGGAGGACCTGCTTGCCGCGGCCCTGACCCGGGTCGATGCGCTGATTGCAGAGGGCGTCACGGCTATCGAGATCAAGTCGGGCTACGGCCTCGACAGGGACACCGAGCTCCGCATGCTGCGCGTTGCCCGCCGGATTGCAAAAGTACGACCGGTCACCATAAAAACCAGCTTTCTCGGGGCCCATGCCATTCCGCCCGAATACAAGGACCGGGCAGATGCCTATCTGGACGAAGTCTGCCTGCCGGCGCTGGAAGTGGCACACGCGGAAGGTCTGGTCGATGCGGTTGACGGGTTCTGCGAAGGCATCGCCTTTTCGCCGGATCAGATCAGGCGGGTTTTCGACAAGGCCAGGGACCTTGGCCTCGCCGTGAAACTGCACGCCGAACAGCTTTCCAATCTCGGCGGCACGGCCCTCGCCGCCTCCTATGCCGCACTGTCCGCCGATCATCTGGAATATCTGGACGAGGCCGGCGTCAGCGCCATGGCTGCGAGCGGTTCCGTTGCCGTGGTGCTCCCCGGTGCGTTCTATACGCTGCGCGAAACCCAGCTGCCCCCGATGGATCTTTTGCGTCAGCACAAGGTCCCGATCGCGCTGGCCACAGACTGCAATCCCGGTTCTTCGCCCCTCGCCTCCTTGCTGCTGACCTTGAACATGGGGTGCACACTCTTCCGGATGACCCCGGAAGAAGCGCTTTCCGGTGTCACCCGCGTTGCCGCCAGGGCGCTCGGGTTCGACGACCGGGGCACGCTGGAACCGGGCAAACGCGCTGATCTGGCTGTCTGGAACATCGCGCATCCGGCGGAGCTTTCCTACCGGATCGGCTTCAACGCACTTGAAAAACGCATTTTTGGAGGCTCTGAATGAGCGCCCTCACCCTGACGCCGGGTATTGTCACGCTGGCCGATCTGGAACGCATCTACCGGGTCGAACTGCCCGTCACCATCGACAGGTCAGCAGAACCAGCCATCAATCTTGCCGCTGAGCGGGTTGCCGAGGCGGCCCGCGGCAGCGAAGCGGTCTATGGCGTCAACACCGGCTTCGGCAAACTGGCCAGCGTCAAGATCGCGGCTGAAGACACCGCAACGCTGCAGCGCAACCTGATCCTCTCCCATTGCTGCGGTGTCGGCGAACCACTCGACCGCACCACCACGCGCCTGATGATGGTGTTGAAGCTGCTGTCGCTCGGCCGCGGCGCCTCGGGTGTACGCATGGACGTGCTGTCGCTGATCGAAGATTGCCTTCAGCACAATGTCACGCCGATTGTGCCGTCCCAGGGATCCGTCGGTGCCTCCGGCGATCTGGCGCCGCTTGCCCATATGACCGCCGTCCTGATCGGCGAAGGCGAAGCTGACTATGGCGGCGAACGCATGCCGGGCGGCGAGGCGCTTGCCAAGGCCGGCCTCACGCCGGTGGTGCTCGGCCCAAAGGAGGGCCTTGGCCTGATCAACGGCACCCAGTTCTCGACCGCCTGCGCCCTGACCGGCCTCTTCGACGCCTGGCGTCTGGCGGAAGCAACCCTGGTGACCGCGAGCCTGTCGACCGACGCCATCATGGGATCGACCGCACCGCTGCTGCCGGAAATCCATGAGCTTCGCGGCCATCGCGGCCAGATCGAGGTCGCTCGCGCGATGCGTAAGATCATGGACGGGTCGGAGATCCGCGAAAGTCACCGCGAGGGCGACACCCGCGTTCAGGATCCTTATTGCATCCGCTGTCAGCCGCAGGTCGCCGGCGCCTGTGTCGACCTGTTGCGCATGGCTGCCCGCACCCTGGAAATCGAAGCAAATGCGGCCACCGACAATCCGCTGGTTTTGATCGAGGCAGACCGCATTGTGTCCGGCGGCAACTTTCACGCTGAACCGGTCGCCTTCGCCGCCGACCAGATCGCGCTCGCGGTTGCCGAACTTGGCGCCATCGCCCAGCGCCGTGTCGCCCTGATGGTCGACCCGACCCTCTCCTTCGACCTGCCGCCTTTCCTGGCCAAGGACCCGGGTCTCAATTCCGGCATGATGATCGCGGAAGTGACCACCGCCGCCCTGATGAGCGAGAACAAGCATCTCGCCAATCCGTGTTCGACCGATTCCACACCGACCAGTGCCAATCAGGAAGACCATGTCTCCATGGCCGCCCATGGCGCCCGCCGCCTGGCGCGCATGAATGTGAACCTCTCCCAGATCCTGGGCGTCGAACTGCTCTGCGCCGCGGAGGGCATCGAGCACCGGGCGCCGCTCACGACCAGCCCGTCTCTGCAATCCGTGCTGGCACGCTTGCGCGACACCGTACCGTCGCTGGAGGCCGACCGCTACATGGCGCCGGACCTCGACAGGGCCGCCGAACTGGTCCGCACCCGCGCATTGGCCTCGGTTGTCTCTCCCGCCCACATGATCGAACTGGGAGACGCCCATGCAACCGGTTGAGGTCATTCAGGGAGACGGCCCGATCGTTCTCGGAGTGCCGCATGCCGGCACGTTCGTGCCTAAGGACATTCGCGCAAGGCTCAACGACACCGGCCTGAAACTGGCCGATACCGACTGGCATGTGGACCGGCTCTATGCCGATCTGCTGCCCGGCGCGACCATGGTGAAAGCAAATTTCCATCGCTATGTCATCGACGCCAACCGGGATCCGGAAGGGGTCTCGCTCTATCCGGGCCAGAACACAACAACCCTTTGCCCGGTCACCGATTTCGACGGACGCCCCATCTACCACACCGGCACAGAACCGGAACCGCACGAAATCGAAGCGCGGCGCCTTGCCTGGCACGCTCCTTACCACGCGGCTCTAGCAGCCGAACTGGAACGGGTCCGTGCCCGGCACGGCGTCGCGATCCTTTACGACTGCCACTCGATCCGTTCGGTGGTGCCATTCCTGTTCGAAGGCGTGCTGCCCGACTTCAACACCGGCACCAACAGCGGCACGACCTGCGCGCCCGCAATCGAGGCCACCGTCGTTGGCCGGACGCAAGCCGCCGAGGGATACACCTCCGTGCTGAACGGCCGTTTCAAGGGTGGCTGGACCACACGGCACTATGGCCGGCCCGCGGAAGGCTTTCATGCCATCCAGATGGAGCTGGCGCAGAAGACACATCTGGCCACCGAGGACACGCCCTTTGCCTATGATGAGGAAAAGGCAAAGCAGCTGCGCGTGCCTCTCAAGGACATCCTGAGCGCGCTGGCAGACCTCGCGCCTTCACTCAGCACATAACGAACAGACACCTGGGAGCCCATCATGACCAATCCGCGTCACAACGCCCGCGACGTCTTCCCGCCCACCGGCACCGAGCTCAACACCAAGTCCTGGCTGACCGAAGCCCCCTTGCGCATGTTGATGAACAACCTGCATCCGGATGTCGCCGAGAACCCGCATGAACTGGTCGTTTACGGCGGCATCGGCCGTGCGGCACGCACGTGGGAGGATTTCGACCGTATCATCTCCAGTCTGAAAAGCCTGGACGAAGACGAGACCCTTCTGGTCCAGTCCGGCAAGCCCGTCGGGGTCTTCCGCACCCACAAGGACGCACCGCGCGTTCTGATCGCCAACTCCAACCTGGTGCCCAACTGGGCCAACTGGGATCATTTCCACGAGCTCGACAAGAAAGGTCTGGCCATGTACGGCCAGATGACCGCCGGCTCCTGGATCTATATCGGTACCCAGGGGATCGTGCAGGGCACCTATGAAACGTTTATGGAGGCCGGTCGCCAGCATTACGAAGGCAATCTCAAGGGCCGCTGGATCCTGACAGGTGGCCTTGGCGGCATGGGTGGTGCCCAACCGCTTGCCGCCGTCATGGCCGGTGCCTGCTGTCTTGCCGTCGAGTGTGACGAGAAAAGCGCCGACTTCCGCCTGCGCACCCGTTACGTCGATGAAAAGACCCACTCCCTCGACGAGGCGCTGGAGCTGATCGAACGCTGGACCAAGGCCGGTGAAGCCAAGTCCGTCGCGTTGATCGCAAATGCCGCAGATGTTTTTGCCGAACTCGTCAAACGCGGCGTCAAGCCGGACATCGTCACCGACCAGACCTCCGCCCACGACCCGGTCAACGGTTACCTGCCCCAGGGCTGGACCGTCGCCGAGTGGCGCGCCATGGCCGAGACGGATCCCAAAGCCGTCGAAAAGGCCGCCCGCGCGTCCATGAAAGTTCATGTGGCAGCCATGGTCGACTTCTGGAACATGGGCGTGCCGACACTCGATTACGGCAACAACATTCGCCAGGTGGCCCTCGAGGAGGGTCTGGAAAACGCATTTGCCTTCCCGGGCTTCGTGCCGGCCTATATCCGGCCGCTGTTCTGCCGCGGCATCGGGCCGTTCCGCTGGTGTGCGCTCTCCGGTGATCCGGAAGACATCTACAAGACCGACGCCAAGGTCAAGGAACTGATCCCGGACGACAAGCACCTGCACAACTGGCTCGATATGGCGCGCGAGCGCATTTCATTCCAGGGCCTTCCGGCGCGCATCTGCTGGGTTGGTCTCGGCCAGCGCCATCGCCTTGGCCTTGCCTTCAACGAAATGGTCCGCAACGGCGAGCTCAAGGCACCGATCGTGATCGGCCGCGACCACCTGGATTCAGGCTCGGTTGCCTCTCCGAACCGTGAGACCGAGGCCATGCAGGACGGTTCCGACGCCGTCTCCGACTGGCCTCTCCTGAACGCCCTTCTCAACACCGCTTCGGGCGCCACCTGGGTGTCGCTCCATCATGGCGGCGGTGTCGGCATGGGCTTTTCGCAGCATTCCGGTATGGTGATCTGCTGCGACGGCACCGAAGATGCGGACAAGCGCATCGGACGGGTGCTCTGGAACGATCCGGCAACCGGCGTGATGCGTCACGCCGATGCCGGCTACGACATCGCGCTCGATTGCGCGAAAGAACAGGGGCTCAACCTGCCGGCTATTCTGGGTCATCCTGCGTCCTAATGGACGCAGACAAGATGACCCAGCATCTTAAATGCGTTCAACTTTCTGCTTTCATATCAAGATATGAAAGCAGGTTGATCTGAGCAGATAAAAAAGCACGACGGGACGCTCCCAACCTGAACCTGTGACTGAGGGGTAATATGATGAAAAGACGTGATTTTCTGAAAGCAGGTGCCACCGGCACCGCTGCCGTCGCGGCCTCCACGCTGGCGGCTCCGGCCATCGCCCAGGATGTGCGCCAGTGGCGCATGGTTACGGCCTGGCCAAAGAACCTCCCGGGTCCGGGCGTCGCCGCCCAGATGCTGGCCGACCGCATCACCGCGCTCTCCGGCGGCCGCATTGAGGTCAAGCTCTTTGCCGCTGGCGAAATCGTGCCGGGCAACGGGGTCTTTGACGCCGTCGGTCAGGGCACGGCCGAGCTTTACCACGCCGTTCCTGCCTATTGGGGCTCCAAGTCCAAGGGTATCCTGTTGTTCGGATCTCAGCCCTTTGGCCTGACGGCTCCCGAACAGGCTGGCTGGATGATCCATGGCGGCGGTCAGGCGCTTTATGACGAGATCTATGCCCGCTTCAACCTGAAGCCGTTCCTGTGCGGCAACTCCGGACCGCAATGGGCCGGCTGGTTCCGGACCGAGATCAACAGCGTTGATGACCTGAAGGGTCTGAAATTCCGCTCCACAGGTCTCGCCTCCGAAATGTGCACCAAGCTCGGCATGGCGGTGCAGGCCATGAGCGGCCCGGCCATGTTCCAGGCCCTCCAGTCCGGAGCGCTCGACGCCGGCGAGTTCATCGGCCCCTGGACCGACAGCGCCCTCGGCTACTACCAGATCGCCAAGAACTACTACTGGCCGGGTGTCGGTGAGCCGTCCTCCGCAGAAGAGTGTGCGGTCAATCTGGAAGCCTATAACGACCTGCCGGACGATCTGAAGGAAGCTGTCTCGCGTGCCTGCGCCAGCCTCTATAACGATGTCCTGACCGAGTACAACACCAAGCACGCCCAGGCACTGACACAGCTGGTCAACGACCATGGCGTCATGGTGCGCAAACTCCCGGACGACGTCATTGTCGCCATGGGCAATGCCGCCGGTGAGGTCATCGCGGATCTCAAGGCCAGCGACGACGAACTGGTCGTGCGCATCACGGAGAGCTTCCTCGCCTATCGCAAGCTGATGCGTGACTACATGCCCTATGCCGACAACGGCCAGATGAACGCCCGCGTCATGGACTACGCCTACGACTAAGGTGTTCTAGCCCCTCGCAAACCTCATCCTGAGGAAGGCGTTAAGGCCCGCCTCGAAGAATCGGCTCCTTGTTTGATGCAAGCGGCCGATCCTTCGAAACAGCGCTCCGCGCTTCCTCAGGATGAGGCTGTGGGTAAAGCGGGAGACTGGATGAGGACACTGGAAATGCACCTCCTTCGTCATCCCATGGCTTCACCATAGGATCATTCCGTTTCCTCACGAAACCAGTGGGACTTTCGAGGGAACGGCATGGTTTGCAGGGTCAAGCCCTGCAAGGACGAAGAACGTGAGTTTTGATTATGCGGATAGGCCAGAAAATCTGAAGCTACCGTTCAAGGGGCAATACCTTTCCCTTGTCATCCCCGCGAAGGCGGGGACCCAGTAACCACCTGCGCTTGAGACCTGGGTCCAAGTGCTGCGGCATACTGGATCCCGGATCGGCGCTTCGCTCTGTCCGGGATGACAAATCGTCGGTTTTTGGATCATGCGGCAGACATCAATCCGCCAGAGGCAGACAGGAAGCAGGACACCACGCATGGACAAAGTGGCGGGCGCGCTGGAGCGCGTGAACTTGGTGATAGGCAACACGCTGTGCTGGGCGGCGCTGGGCATGCTGCTGCTGCAATTCGTGATCGTGCTGCTGCGCTATGTGTTCGGCTACAGTTTCATCTTCCTGGATGAGGGCGTTCTCTACTTTCATGCGGCGATCTTCATGCTAGGCGCCGGCTACACGTTTCTGGTCAACGCCCATGTCCGCGTCGACATCTTCTACGCGAAGGCGGACGAACGTATTCAGTCCCGGATCGATCTCTTCGGACACCTCTTTTTGCTGGCGCCGGCCCTGATCGTGCTGCTCTGGTTTTCCTGGCCCATGGTACGCGGCAGCTGGGCGATCCTGGAAGGCCCGATCTCGGTGGGCGGCATTCCGGCCTCCTTTCTCCTGAAAACCCTGATCCCCGCCTATTGCATTCTGCTGCTGATCCAGGGTGTCGCCGCCTTCATTCGCGATCTTCAGAAACTGAAAGGCGCCGACGCATGAGCCTGCCGCTCGATCTCATCATGTTCGGCGCGCTGATCGCCTTCATTCTGCTCGGCTATCCGGTCGCCTTCACCATCGCAGGTGTGGCCACCGCCTTTGCCCTTCTCGGCTGGCTCATCGGGGACTTCAACATCCAGCTCATGGGCGCCATGGGCCAGCGTTTTTTCGGCGTTTTGACCAATCCGGTCCTGACGGCCATCCCGCTGTTTGTCCTGATGGGTGTCATCCTTGAAAAAAGCCGTATCGCGGAAGATCTCCTGGAAACGATGGGGCGGCTCTTCGGCAAGATGAACGGCGGCCTTGGGGTTTCCGTGGTGCTGGTCGGCGCACTGCTCGCCGCCTCCACCGGCATTGTCGGCGCAACGGTCGTTGCCATGGGCCTGATTGCCCTGCCGACCATGCTGCGCAATGGTTACGATCCGAAGCTCGCCTCCGGCATGGTCTGCACCGCCGGCACGCTCGGCCAGATCATTCCGCCCTCGACGCTGCTGATCATTCTCGCCGATGTCATGTCCAATGCCTTCCAGCAGGCGCAATATGCGCAGGGCAAGTTCACCATCGAAACGATTTCCGTCGGCCAGACCTTCGCCGCCGCGATGGTGCCCGGCCTCTTACTGGTCGCCGTCTACTGTGTCTATATCCTGGCCCGCGCCACGCTCTTCCCGAGCGATGCACCGGCCATGAAGGAGCATGTCGACAAGCCCTCGGCCACGGAGATCGCCAGCGCGATCGTGCCGCCGATCCTGCTGATCATAGCAGTCCTCGGATCGATCCTCGGCGGCATCGCCTCGCCCAACGAGGCGGCCTCCGTCGGCGCGGTCGGCGCAATCCTGCTGGCAGGCCGTCGTCTCGGTGTCTCCACAAAGCTGATTGTGCTGGCCACCGCCGCCCTGCTCATCCTGGCCGTCGCCGCTTCCCTTTTGCCCGTTCGGCTGCAGCGCTCGGATGTGACTTTTGGCGGCTATGTGCTGGCTGCGCTTTATGCCGGCCTTGCACTCTTTGCGCTCGGTGTCGTGTTGCGCATCCTGAAAGCCGCCTTTGGCGACGGGTTGCTCAAGGCATCGCTGATGTCGACGCTGACCGTCACCTCCATGATTTTCGCCACCATCTTGATGGCAAGCTTCTTTTCGCTGGTCTTTGTCGGGCTTGGCGGCGAGGACCGCGTTCACGCGATCCTGAATGAAATGCCGGGCGGGCCGACCGGCGCGCTGATCTTCGCAATGCTGTTTGTCTTCGTGCTCGGCTTCTTCCTCGACTTCGTCGAGATCTCGGTAATCCTGCTGCCGGTGCTGATCCCGCCGCTCATCCTGATGGGTATCGATCCGATCTGGCTGACAGTGCTGATCGCCATCAACCTGCAGACATCCTTTCTGACCCCGCCTTTTGGTTTTTCGCTCTTCTACCTGCGCGGTGCGGCGCCCAAGGAAATCACGACGGGACAGATCTATCGCGGTGTTGTGCCTTTCATTGCGCTGCAGATCTTAGCAGTCGCAATTCTTTGGCTGTTCCCGATCATCGCCACCTGGCTGCCGCGCTGGCTTTACTGAATGACGGGAAGCGTGCAGCGCTCGGGGTCAGGTCTGGTCTCCAGAAGCCAGGCCTCAAGCGCGTTCGGGGCGATTGGTTGTTGTGCCGGCGGCGCCGTTAATCTGCCCTTCAACGTCAGAATACGGTCATAGGCGGAGTCGATTTTTTCAACCAGCCGGGGATCGTCCTTTGCCGCCGTCAGCAGGATCTTGGCTACTTTCACCGGGATCTCCGGGTCGGGCCGCTTGTCATTGGCAAAGAGCAGAATATCCGTTCCGGCCCACAGAGCGCTTAGGACGGCGGTCTCCAGCGAGTAGGTTCGACGGATTGCGTCCATCTGCAGATCATCCGTGATGATCACGCCGGTGAAATCAAGCTCCCCGCGCAGGTTGCCGGTCAGGGCCGTTTCAGACAGGGAAACCGGCACTCTTTTTTCGCCCTTGCCTTGAAGTGCGCGATTGATGACATGGGCCGTCATGATCAGATCGACCTTGCCGTCATCGATCAGCTGCTGAAACGGAATGAGTTCCTTGTCTGACCAGGTCCTGGACACGTCGACCGCCCCCTTGTGGCTGTCGCGCCGGCTGGAGCCATGACCTGGGAAATGCTTTAGCGCCGTCAGGACCCCATGGCGTCGATGCGCTTCGACAAAGGCAGCGCCATAGTCGGCGACCTTGGACGGATCGCGCGAGTAAGACCGCCCTAACCGTCCGATGATCGGATTGCGCGGATTGATGTCGACATCCACCACCGGACCGAGATTGAGCGTAAACCCCCAGTCCGTAAGCCCCTCCGCAAGCACCCCATAGGCCTCTTGTGCTTCGGCCGGGCTGGACCGCCGGGCCATGCGTTTTGCCGAAACAGTCTGCGGAAAGCCGTGATGCCGTTTCAAGCGCTGGACAATCCCGCCCTCCTGATCGATCGCGATCAAGGCAGGTGAATGATCCGCGGCGGCCTCACTCAGGGCCGCATTCATTTGCCGCACCGTCTTGCGGTCCCTCAGGTTCCGCCCGAGATAGAGCACGCCGCCGATTTGACCGGCTTCCATCTGGGCCAGAACACGCTTGAAGCCGGAATGGCTGGGGCGGTTTCCCAGAAACCCGACCAGGATCATCTGGCCGATCTTGGTTTCCAGCGCGATCTCCTCTTTCGCGGCAAGCCCTGTTCCCGGATCTGTCGCCTCCGCGCGCGCCATTCCGTGACCACCAAGGGCAGTCATCACAGTCAGGAACACCGCGAGCAGAGGCGGGAACGTCATCTCACTCTCCGAGCCATCGACAAAAGGTCTCGGAATTCAAGATAAGGCGCCCCGGTTGTCAGGCAAACAACCGGAACCGCTTTGCCGGGTCAAAGAACGGTCCGGTCAGCCAGCCGCCGCCACCGCTTTTGCCGCCGTTTCCAGCGCCGCCTCGGTCTGCTGAAGATCCGCCTCCGTCAGGGCCAGATGGGTGTAGAGCTTGCTGTCGGGTTTCAGGATGCCGCTGGCCCTGAGGCTCTGGTTGAAGACCTTCGCTTTGGCGGCGTCGCCCTTCAGCACATCCCGGTAATCTTTCACCGGAGCGTCGGTAAAGACGACGTCGAACAGCACGGGATCACCAACAAGCTGGTGCGCAATCCCCTGATCACCGAGCGATTTGGCAAAAGCTGCCATCAGACGCGCGCCATGTCCCTTGATCGTGTCGTAAACACCCGGGCGCTTCAGGATTTCCAGCGTCTTCAATCCGGCGACACTCGCCACCGGATTGCCGCTCAGCGTGCCGATCTGGAAGGTGAAGCCCTTCTCGCCGACCACCGCCTTGTCGAAATGGTCCATGATCTCCTTCTTGCCGGCAATCGCCGCCAGCGGGAAACCGCCGCCGATCACCTTGCCGAGAGTGCAGAGATCGGGCACCACGCCATACGCTTCCTGCGCGCCGCCATAGGCAAGACGGAATCCGGTGACCACTTCGTCGAAGACCAGAACAATTCCGTGTTTTGCCGTCTCTTCGCGCAGCGCCTCCAGAAAGCCGGGCTCCGGCGGGATCAGACGTTGCAGCGGCTCGACGATCACGCAGGCGATCTCTTCCGCATGTTCGTTGATCAGCTGCCGCGCAAAGTCAGCATCGTTGAACGGTACAATCAGCATGTTGTCGCGCACGCTTTCCGGCGTGCCGGCCGTGTCGGGAACGGCCTGCGGATAGTTCACCAGGGTTTTCGGGGCAAGGCTCATCAGCGCCTCGGCTGACATGCCGTGATAGCCGCCTTCAAACTTCAGGATCTTGTCCCGGCCGGTATGCGCGCGCGCAAGACGCATGGCATACATGTCGGCCTCACCGCCGGTGGAGACGTAGCGGACCTGGTCGGCGCAGGGCACCGCTTCGACCAGCGCTTCGGCTAGCTCAATACCGCGGGCATTGTTGGTGAAGAAGGTCATGCCCTTGCCAAGCTGCTCCTGAACAGCCTCAAGAACCTCTTCATGACCGTGGCCAACAAGCATCGGACCGGAACCGATCAGATAGTCGATGAACTCGTTGCCGTCTTCGTCCCAGACGCGTGAGCCCTTGCCCTCGCGAATGATCAGTCCCGGATCGAAATTCCCGAATCCGGCCGCAGGCAGCACCCGGGCTGCCCGGTCTTTCCAGTCCTGTTGCGAGATGGTGGTTTTCATGAAAGCGCCCTCCTCAGGCGGCAATGGACAGAACGGGAGCTCCAAGCGCATCGGCATCGGGCCAGACACCGAGCCCAGGCCCGACCGGCGGTGTGATGCGCCCCCTGGAGCGAACAGGTGCGTCCGCATCAATACGCGGGCTGACATAACCGGACAAATCACAAACGTTCATGATGGACTTTGGCGGTGTGGCCGCGGCCACATGAAGCGCGGCTGCCGTGGCAACATCCGAGCCCCAGGTGTCCTCGACACACATCTTGGCACCGAAGTAAAGACAAAGGTCCCGCGCCCGGCGCAGCTCCGAAATGCCGCCGAACTTGCTGAGTTTCAGAGCGACGGCATCCATGCAGCCGAGTTCGTAGGCCTTCAGGAGCGTTGCCGTGTCATGGGCGTTTTCATCAAGCTTCATCGGCAGATTGGTGGCGCTGCGCACGGCGGCGCATTCCTCAAGCGTCGCGCAGGGCTGCTCCAGCATGATGTCGAGATCGGCGACCGCCCGGCCAACCCTGGTGGCATCCAGTCGGGTCGCACCACAATTCCAGTCGCCATAGACCAGCGGGCCGACCCCAACGGCTTCGCGCACCAGGCGCAAACGGGCGACATCCGCCTCCCAATTGTCGTCGGCGCCGAGCTTCACCTGGATCTGGCGCATGCCGGTGGCCATGGCTTCCTTTGCGATGCGGGCCATTTCCTCCGGCGCAATGCAGGTAATGGAGTGATAGAGCGGCAGGTCCTCGCATTGGCGTCCACCCAGCAGCGTATAGACCGGCACCCCGCAGGCCTTGCCCGTCAGGTCCCAGAGCGCAATGTCGATGGCTGACTGGGCATAGGCATGCCCGAGCAGATGCGACCGGCAGGCCACCATCAGGGCTTCAACGCCGACCGGGTTCGCACCGATCAGGACAGGTGCCAGTTCTTCCAGTGCAGGCGCCACCCCGCTCGCATAGGCCGGCAGATAGTGCGGGATCGGGCAGACTTCGCCCCACCCGGAGATGCCCTGATCCGTTTCAATCCGAAGCACCATGCTATCGACCGTCGCACAGGTCTTGCCCGACGCCATATAGTAGGTCTCGTGGCTGGTCAGCGGCACGCGCCAGAGCGTCAGGCCCGAAATGCGGAAATCCGGAAAATTGGTCACTGCTTCCCTCCATAAACAGCAACAGGGTCTCCAAGGAGCACCGGATCGGGATCGATCCCGACACCCGGCTGTTCGTTCAGATGCACCAGGCCTGCCTGGTTCCGGCCACCCTGTCCGGGCACCGGGTCCCTTGCCAGATGCGCGTGGCAGAGCCAGCTCGCCAGACGGTTGGCCTCCGGGGTCGACGCGGCCAGGTGCAGCGTTGCCGTATCGGCAAAGGCGCTGCCACCGGTGTCCTCGATATGCATCTGCCAGCCGACCGACAGGCCAAAGTCCCGGATCTGCCGGGCCTTTGTCAGGCCGCCGACCCGGTTCGGTTTGACCTTCACCCCCTGGCACGCACCAAGCCGCCAGGCGTCCAGGTGGTCCTGAAAGGAATGCAGGCATTCGTCCAGCATGATCGGCTGCGGCACCCTGGCCGCAACGGCAGCGCTCTGGTCCAGCGTCTCGCAGGGTTGCTCGATCCAGTCCCGCGCCTTGACCGCGTTCAGAACCTGCAGCGCGCCCCCCGGTGTCCAGGCCCGGTTGACGTCGAATGTCACCTGTTCGCCCTTGGGAAGCGCCGCGGAAATCGCCTCGATCCGTTCGATATCGGCGGCAAAATCGCTGCCTCCGATCTTGGCGGAATGGGTCCGATACCCTTTCCCGCTAGCGGTTCTGATATCGGCAATCATCTCGTCCGGTGTACCGGTCGAGATCGATGAATTGACGGCAACCGGCGCAGGTTCACCCGCTCCGAATAGTCGCCAGAGCGGCTGAGAGCTCGCCTTGCCGAGCAGATCCCAGCAGGCAACATCAAGCGGGGATTTGGCGTAAGGATGCCCGGGCAGCGTCACATCCATGAGCCTGTTGATGGCATCGAGCGCACGGGGATCCTTGCCAATCAGGGCAGGCGCCAAGAGTCCCAACGCAGCCCTGAGGCCAGGGCCGTGCGCTGGCAGGTAGGTATGCCCCCAGGGACAGCCTTCCCCCCAACCCGACAGGCCTTCATCTGTGTCGATGCGCACAAAGGTGCTGTCGATAGCCTCGAATTTTAGCCGTCCGCCGGAGAGCCAATAGGGTTTTGACAAAGGCAGAGGCACAGCCCAGACGGAGATGCGCGTGATCTTCATGCCGCTTCTCCGTATGTGGCAACCGGTTCACCCAGGCTGTCGAAGTCGGGCTCAACACCGAGCCCGGGCAAATCGGACGCGTAAAGCCTGCCGCTGCGTGTTGCGGGAGCCGGTGTGCCGGTTGACCGCGTGTTGTAATTGCAAAGATCCGTCGTGTTCTGCAGAAACTCTTCCGGTGTTGAGGCGGCGAAATGCGCCAGGGTCGCGGTCGCGATCTCGCCGCCCCAGGTGTCTTCGGCGACGACCGGCATGCGATTGTCGACAAGGAAATCCCGCACCCGTCGCGCTTTTGACAGGCCACCGAGATTGGAAATCTTCAGGCAGACCAGATCTGCTCCCCGGTCGGCAACGATCTGCTGGGCAGCCGGCATGCCGGTGACACATTCATCCAGCTTCATCGGCAGATCGATCCGCCGGCGCACCTGCTGGCATTCCTCATAGGTTCGGCACGGCTGCTCGAAGACGAAATCAAGATCGCGTGTCGCTCGCGCAACCCGCAATGCATTGTCGACCCGCCAGCCCTGATTGGCGTCGGCCATTGCTTTCTCGCCGGGCTGCAACAGGGGCACGACCGCCCGGATACGCTCAATGTCCTCGGCCCAGTCCGCCCCGACCTTGATCTGGAACTGGCGGTAGCCGGCGGCCCTGTGCCGTTCCAGTTCGGCAACGGTCTCGTCCCGGCTCCGGTGCGGCGCGACGCGGTACATGGGCGCACCGTCTGTCAGCTTGCCCCCGAGCAACATCCACACGGGTGCATTGAGCGCCTTGCCGGCAATGTCCCAGCAGGCAGCATCGAACGGCGCTTTTGCATAGCCATGGCCCTGCACCAGATGATCCAGAAGCTGCTCGATCCGGGCGACCTGGCGCGGATCTTCTCCGATCAGGGTGGGCGCCACCAATCGGGCCAAAGCCTCCACACCTTCGGAATGGGCGACCATGTAGTTTTCACCGCAGGGCGTGAATTCACCGCAGCCGGAAAGCCCTGCATCGGTATCGATCACGACAACCGAGGCTCTCGCGGTGGTGATCGCGTTGCCGGCGCCCCAGCCATAAGCGCCATCCACATAGGGCAAATCCGTCTTGAAGATGCGGATGCGGGTGATCTTCATGGAACCACCACGATGTTGCCCGTGTGTTTTTTTTCGATAAAGGCAGTCTGCGCGGCGTGGAAATCCTTCAGGGGATAGGTCGCCGCCAGGACGGGCCGGATTTCGCTGCGTTCGATATAGCCGACCAGGTCACCAAACACATTGGGCGTGATCACGGTCGAGCCGGTGAAAGTCAGATCCCGCAAATAGAAGGTGCGAAGATCGAACTCGACGATCGGACCGGCGATGGCTCCGGAACAGGTGTAGCGCCCTCCCCGCTCCAAGGCATCGATCAGCATTCCCCAATAGGCGCCGCCGACAATGTCTGCGACGACCGAAACAGTGTCCTTGCCCGTGGCTCTCTTGAGCTCCGCTTTCAGGTTCTGCGGAGCCCTATCCAGAACGACATCCGCGCCAAGCGCTGTCACATCGGCATGTTTGGCAGGCGATGCCAAAGCGACGACCGTCGCGCCACGCCGCTTTGCCAGCTGGATGAGAGCCGAGCCGACACCGCCGGAGGCGCCCGTGACAAGCACCGTGTCTCCCGAACCGACTTCAGCGCGGCCGAGCATGCCCTCCGCCGTGGTGTAGGAACAGGAAAAGGTGGCCAGTTCCGCATCGCTGAATGAGGAGGTGATGACGGCGACGTTGCGCGCGTCGACCTTCGTGTATTCGGCATATCCGCCATCGCATTCCGAGCCGAAATAGCCGGTCTTGTCGCGATTGTAGGGCTCGGACCAGTCGCGCAGCCAGCAATCGACCATGACACGCTGTCCCAGAAGCTCGACCGGCGCCCCGTCGCCCAGCGCGACCACGGTGCCGACCGTATCGGCACCCTGAATACGCGGAAAGGTGATCGGCCGCCCGCCCCATGTCGGATCGCTCTCGTCGACCTCGTCATAAGCGCCCCCGGTGGTCGCATCCGAGACGGTCTTGGAATACCAGCCGGACCGGGTGTTCACGTCGGTGTTGTTGAGCCCGCAAGCCCCGACCTTGATCAACACCTCGCCAGGACCCGGCTTCGGCACCGGCCAGTTCTCGTGCCAGACGAGTTGATCGAGACCACCATGCCCTTCCAGCACGATCGCTTTCATGGTTTTGGGCACGCTTGTCATTCGGCGGCAGCCTCCACCCGGGCGTCCGTGCGCGGCAGGATGCTGTCCGGATCATAGGCCGGATCGGCCAGAACACGGGCCCTGCGCGGCGTGTTCATGATCACGACCTCCAGCTCTTGTCCGGGCGCCGCGGCCTCCGGTTTGACATAGGCAAAGGCAAGGATCTTGCCGACCGTATGGCCATAGGCGACCGAGCTGGTCGCCCCGACGGCTTCTCCGTTCAAGAGGACCGCTTCACCGCCATGCCCGTCTTCCGATCCGTCCGGCTCGATTTCCAGGTAGACGCAGACCCAGGGCAGACGGTCAGCCTCCGCACTTTCCATCGTCGCGTCCCTGCCAAGGAAGGCCGGCTTGTCCAGCTTGACGAAGCGCATCACGTCGGCTTCCGGCAACGTGACTTCATTGGTCAGTTCGCCTGCTCCCTTGAAACCCTTTTCAAGGCGAAGCGCATTCATGGCAAAGGAACCGTAGTCCGTCAGGCCGAGCGGCTCGCCGGTTGCCCAGAGCGCATCGTAGACGGCGAGCATGTCCGCGCGCGGGACGTGAAACTCCCAGCCGAGCTCTCCTGCGTAAGACATGCGGAACGCCCAGAGCTTCTTACCGGCCACCTCGATCTCCTGCGCCGTCAGCCAGCGGAAGGACTGGTTGTCGAGCGGCGCCGGCGTGTTGGGCTGCAGAATGTCGCGGGCAAGCGGTCCGTTCAGGGCCATGGCGCCCCATTCGGTCGACAGGTTTCGAACCGAGACATCCTCGCCCTCAAGCTGCTGGGCCAGGTGATCCAGCAGACGTTGTTCGAAGAAGGCGGCGCAGACCAGATAGAACCTGTCTTCGGCCAGCCGCACCACCGTCAGTTCCAGTTCGATCCGTCCGTGGCGGTTCAGCATATGGGTCAGCGCAATTCCGCCGACTTTCTTCGGCAGGCGATTGGCCACCAGCCGGTCCAGGTAGGTTTCCGCGTCCGGACCGGACAGCTCCACCTTGGTGAAGGCGGAAATGTCCATGATGCCGGCCGTCTCGCGCACCGCCTTCATTTCGGCCCCGACGACATCGTGCCAAGCAGCCCGTTTAAAGGAGTAATAGTCGCGCTGCTCCAGACCGTTCCGCGCGAACCAGCGCGGCCGTTCATGGCCATAGACTTCCTCGTAGACCGCGCCCTTTTCCTTCAGCCGCTCATAGAGCGGGCTCGGTTTGATCGGACGGCCTTCGAGGCGATTGAAATGTGGGAACGGGATTTCATGGCGGAGGCAATAGTCCTCCTTGGCCTTGACCACCTGCCAGTCCTGATCTGCGTAGGAGCCGAACCGTCGCGGATCGAACTCACGCATCGAGATATCGGCGGCTCCATGCACCATCCACCGCGCCAGTTCGCGCGTGAGGCCCGGCCCCCAGCCGATACCGATCTGGGTGCCGCAGCAACACCAGTAATTCTTGACGCCAGGTGCAGGGCCGATCAGCGGATTGCCGTCCGGCGGGTGCGAAATGGCGCCATGAACCTCGCGCTTGATGCCAAGCTCGGAAAAGATCGGCATCCGGTCCATGGCATTTTCCAGCCAGGGCATGATCCGGTCATAGTCGGCCTCGAACAGCTCGTTCTCGGCTTCCCAGGGACAGAAGTCCTCCCAGACCGTGTTCGGGTTCTCCTTCTCGTAAATGCCGATCAGACCGCATTTCTGCTCCATGCGGATGTAGCCGGACACCAGCTTGTCGTCCCGGATGACGGGCAGCTCCTTGTCGAGCTCCAGAAATTCCGGAACCGTGTCCGTGACGATGTAGTGGTGCGTCATGGACGTCATCGGCAGCTGCAATCCGCTCCACTCGCCCATCTGACGGGCATAGGTGCCGCCGGCATTGACCACATGCTCGCAGGTGATGTCTCCGAGCTCGGTGGACACTTTCCACTCGCCATTTGCCTGCTGCTTGATGTCGGTCGCCCGGCAGCGGCGGATGATCTTCACACCCAATTTGCGCGCACCGATGGCCAGCGCCTGAGTAACGCCGGAGGGATCGGCGTGACCGTCCTCCGGCGTATGCAGCGCGCCAAGAACACCGTCGAGATTGTAATAGGGGTGAAGCTCGCGGATGCGCTCCGGCCCGACCAGTTCCATCGGGAATTTCAGCGCCCGGCCGACACTCATCGTGTGGCGCAGCCAGTCCATTTCGTCTTCCGTGTATGCAAGACGGAATGAGCCGCAGCCGTGCCATGTCACCGACTGACCGGTCTCTTCTTCCAGAGCACCGGCATAGAGATCGATGTTGTAGCCAACACATTTGCCGAGCCCGAAGCTGGACGTGGAATGGGTGATTTGTCCTGCCGCGTGCCAGGTCGATCCGGAGGTCAGCTCCGCCTTTTCCAGTAGCACCACATCGGACCAGCCTTCATGGGCCAGATGATAGGCAAGACCACAGCCCATGATACCGCCGCCGACAATGACGACACGCGCCTGGGACGGCAATTTCGAAGATCCAGCATCCGACACGTCTTGTCTCCTTGGCCGGTGAATTTTTCGATGGACAGCGTAATTGTACAAATGTACTCTCGTCAATCATGAATGATATGAATGTACCAAAATCAGATTTGAAGGCCCCGCAAGCGGTGCTGGAAGAGCTGGCCTCGGAGCTGGAGGAGCTCACCCCCGAACTGCGCAAGGCGGCGAGCTATGTGCTTGAAAATCCGAATGATGTCGGCGTCAGCTCGATCCGCGAGATCGCCGATGCGGCGGGCGTCAAACCGAACACCTTCGTGCGCATGGCACGGTCGGTCGGTTTCGAGGGCTACGAGGATTTCCGCCATCCGTTCCGCGAAGCGATCCGCAGCCGCGGCACGGATTTTCCGGACCGTGCCCGCTGGCTGCAGTCGCTGGCCAAGGGCGGTCAGCTCGGCGAACTCTTCGCGGAAATGGCGGCCTGCGCCATTGCCAATATCGAGAACACCTTTGCCGCCACCAACTCAGATGCCATGAAGGCGGCGGCCGATGCCATCGTCAATGCGCGGCACACCTATGTGCTTGGCGTCGGCGTCAACAATTCCAACGCGCGGATCTTCTCCTACCTGGCCGACATGGCGGTCGACACGATCTGGACCATCCCGAGGATGGGGTCTGTCGCAACGGACGATCTGGCGCGTGCGGACAAACGCGACGTCCTTGTGGCCATGACGTGCAAGCCCTACCGCACCGATGTGATCGAGGCGGTAGAGGTCGCCCGCGAACAGGGCATGACCATCATCGCGCTGTCCGACAGCCCTGCCTCGCCCATTGTCGTTGGCAGCGATCACAGCTTTGTCGTGGACGCGGAGACGCCGCAGTTTTTTCCGTCCTCGGTCTCGACCGTTGCCCTGCTTGAAACCCTGCTGGCCTTTGTCATTGCGGACGCGCCCGAAGACGTGATCGCCAGCATCGAACGCTTTCACACCCGCCGCCATGCCATGGGGCTTTATCAGGAAGAGTGGAAGGACCGCTCATGAACGTTCACAGCCAGCTGATCCATTCTCTCGAAGCGCGGTACTACACCGACCCGGCTCATTTCGAGCGGGAGAAAGATGGTCTGCTGGCGCGAACGTGGCAATTTGCCGGCCATGTCTCGCAGCTTGAAAGGCCGGGCGACTATTTCACCGTCGAAATTGCCGGTGAAAGCCTGATCTGCCTGCGCGACAGGGAGAACGTGCTCAGGGCCTATTACAATGTCTGCCAGCACCGGGCGCACCAGCTTGTCCAGGGCGAAGGCAATACCAAACTGCTGGTCTGCCCCTATCACAGCTGGACCTATGAACTGACAGGCGGTCTCCGCTCCGGCCCCAATGTCCGTTCCGTGCCCGGCTTCGATCGCAGCCAGATCTGCCTGACCTCCGTCCGCATCGAGGACTTCTGCGGCTTTCTTTTCGTAAACCTCGATCCGGATGCCAAGCCGATGGACGACTGGTTCCCGAATGTGCGGGAGGAAGTCAGATCCTTCGTGCCGCAAATCGATCGGCTCAAGCCGCTTGAATGGGTGGAAATAGAAGAAAACTGCAATTGGAAAGTCTCCGTGGAGAACTATTCCGAATGTTACCACTGCCCCATCAACCACCCCACTTTCGCAACCGGCGTGGTCAAGCCGGAAACCTATGACATCCAGCCCCAGGGCTATTGTCTGCGGCATACCACGGAGTGCCAGAATCTCGACCGGATGACCTATGACATCGACCTCAGCTCCAACGAGCATGCGGGCGATTATTCGTCCTGGTTCCTGTGGCCCCTGTTCTCCTTCCAGGTCTATCCCGGCAACATCCTGAACACCTATCACTGGCGCGCGGTCGACGTGGATCACGTCGTTGTCTGGCGTGGCTGGTACACGATCGACGGTGTCGACAGCGAGACAATCCGCCGCCTTGCCGTCCAGGACCGGTCCACCACGGTGGAAGAAGACATTTATCTGGTGGAATCCGTCCACAAAGGCCTGAAAAGCCGCGGCTACACACCCGGCCCACTGGTTCTGGACCCGGCTTGCGGCGTTCATTCGGAGCATTCCATCAAGGCGCTGCAAACCTGGATGCGAGAGGCCTGATGGCCAGGGAACAGACATCTGACCAGGCTTCGGGCCAGGCTTCCGGCTTGAGCGGGGCGATGCCCGCTGACTGGACGCCCGAGCAGAAACTGTTTCCTCACCAGGTCGGTTTCACCTGCCCGCCCCATGACTGGGACGCCGCCCCGAGCGACTTCCTGCGCATTGCCCCTGGAACAGTCGGCGTGCATGGCTGGATGCTGCATGTCCCAGAGTATGGCCACCGGCTCGACCAGCGCAGCCGGAATTTCCGGCTGCTGGAAGAGTTCGCGGCCGTCATGGCCAACAATGGCGCCGATGTCTGCGCCCAGGTCGGCTCCAACTGGGTACATGCCTCCGGGCTTGGTGTCGACGGCATCCGGGACTTCTGCCGGCGGCTGAGCGACACGCATGGACTGGCCTTCCACATGGCCGGCTACGCGCTGGTCGAGGCCCTTCGGGCCATGAATGTCGAGAAGGTTGCACTCAACGCTGTCTATCACTGGCCCGACTGGTGGCAGGGCACGGTCGGTTTCCTGAAAGATTCCGGGTTCGATGTTGTCTGGGCCGGAAACTTCGTCGATCAGGGCTGGCTCGACAGCCAGGAAGCGGTCAACGCAAAACGCTGGATCTTCGATGGATCTCTCGCCCGCAAAAGCTTTGAATATGTTGCTGAAAAAGCCCCGGATGCGGATGCCTATCTTGCCAATGGCATGGTCAATTTCCGGACCGGAACGGACGGTCAGCCGGAACGCATCCTGCATTTGACGCCGGACCTGGAACAGATGCTCGGCAAGCCGGTCATTGCGCATGATACGGCGCTCTACTGGCGGGTGTTCAAGTCGCTGGGCCTGGCGCCGGAAGGACATCACGGGCGCTTGCTGGAGACACTTCATGCATAAGATCGTCGCTCTTTGGGCGGTGCCGCGCTCCACCTCAACCGCCTTTGAATGGATGATGCGCCAACGCGGCGACCTTGATTGCCTGCACGAACCGTTCGGCGAAGCCTGGTATCAGGGCGAAGACCCGTTCTGGCCGCGTTTTCAACCGGGTGACAAGACAACCCCGGGCCTGACACTGGACAGCGTCTGGGACGATATTCGTGCGCGCGCCGACAGAGGCCCGGTCTTCATCAAGGACTTTCCGCACTATATCAACCACATGTGGGACGCAGACTTCCTGTCCCGTTTCACCCATGCGTTCCTGATCCGCGACCCGGCGCTCACCATCACCTCCATGCATGCCAAATGGCCCGACTTTGACGCGGCCGAAGTCGGCTTTCCGGAGCAGCGTGCCCTGTTCGATCTCTTGACCGCGCTGAACGGCACACCGCCACCCGTCATCGACAGCGGCGATCTGTTGGAAAATCCGCAGCAAGTTGTAAAGGCCTTTTGCGAAGCCGTGGACCTGCCGTTCCTGGAAAAGGCCCTCAGCTGGGAGCCGGGCGCGGACACCGCCCAATACAGCTGGTGGGACGGCGGTTCCTTCCATGCAAACCTGAAGAACTCGACCGGTCTGACACCTCAAAAGCGCAAATATGTCGACATCACCGAAGCGCCCGCCCGCGTCCAGCATGTCTACCGGCGCATGAAACCCCATTACGACCATTTGCACCGACACAGGATTATGCCGCAGTGACAGACCTTCCGGATCATTGGCAGAATTTCATCGACGGCAGCTTTGTCGATGGCGGCGCAGGCTGGCTCGACGTGCTTGATCCGGCCACCGGAGACGCATTCGCCAGGCAGGCACTTGCTGATGCAAGAGATGTCGACCGGGCGGTTGCCGCTGCCAAGGCCCTGCATGACAGCGGCGCCTGGTCCGGCCTGCGCCCCTTGGAACGCGGCCGGATCGTACGCCGGATGGGCGATTTTCTGCTCGATCGCATCGATGAAATCGCCCCTGTTCTGACGCGCGAAGCCGGCAAACCGCTCTGGGAGGCACGTCTCGAGATCGAAGGGGCTGCTCGGTACTTTGAATATTACGGCAACCAGGCCGAGACCATGGAAGGCCGGTCGATCCCGCTCGGCAGCGGCTATTTCGATTTCACCACACACGAACCTTGCGGTGTCTCCGCACAGATCATTCCCTGGAACTATCCCATGGAGATGACCGCGCGCTCCCTGTCGGCAGCCCTTGCGGTCGGCTGCACCGCCGTGGTCAAGACACCGGAGCTCGATCCGCTCACCAACCGCTATTTCGCGGATGCCGCGGTGGCCTGCGGCCTGCCGAAGGGCGCTCTCAACATCCTCTGCGGCATCGGCAAGGAGGCTGGTGCGGCGCTCGCCGGCCATCCGGATGTCAATCAGATCGTCTTTACAGGTTCCGTGCCAACTGGCGTCGCCATTGCCACGGCCGCCGCCAGAAATGTCGTCCCGTGCGTTCTGGAGCTCGGCGGGAAATCGGCGGCCATCGTCCATGACGATGCGGATCTCGACGCGTTTCTGTCTGACGTTCGCTGGGGCATCTATTTCAATGCCGGACAGGTCTGTTCGGCCATGTCCCGCGTGATTGTGCAGGAGAAGGTCCACGACAAGCTGGTCGACGGCCTAATTGCCATGGCCGAGGGACTTGAGGTCGGCAGTGGTCTCGAATTTCCCGAATTTGGCGCCAATATGGGCGCCATGATTTCCGAAGCGCAGGCGCAGCGCGCTTCAGGCATGGTCTCGGCGGCCGAACGGGAAGGCGCCAGGGTGGCGACTGGCGGGCGCCGCATGAACCGGCCCGGCTTTTTCCTGGAGCCGACAATCATGACCGGGGTCACCCCGGAGATGACCATCGCCAGTGACGAAGTCTTCGGGCCGGTCCTGTCCGTGCTTCCGTTCGGCGACGAAGACGAGGCCATCCGCATTGCCAACGGCACGCCTTACGGGCTTGTCGGCGGTGTTTTTACCGCCGATGTCGACCGGGCCATGCGTGCCGCCAACCGCCTGCGCGCCGGACAGGTCTTCGTCAATGAATGGTATGCCGGCGGTGTCGAGACCCCCTTTGGCGGTTTCGGCAAATCCGGCTACGGTCGGGAGAAGGGCCGCGAAGCCCTGCTCAACTACGTTCAGACCAAAAACGTTGCCATCAAGCTGAGGTAAATCATGGACCAGGACCTGTTTGAAAAGGGCCTTGAACAACGCAAAGCCACGCTCGGCGCCGAGTATGTTGAAAAGAACCTGGCTGCTGCCGACGACTTCACCCGTCCGTTCCAGGAAGCCATGACCGCCTGGTGCTGGGGCTTCGGCTGGGGCGACGAGGTTATCGACGCCAAGACACGTTCGATGATGAACCTTTCCATGATCGGCGCACTCGGCAAGATGACCGAGTGGGAGATCCACTGCCGGGGCGCCATCAACAACGGCGTGACCCAGGAGGAAATCCGCGCGATCATTCATGTCGTCGGCATTTACTGCGGTGTTCCACAGGCGCTGGAATGCTTCCGCGTGGCGCGGAAGGTGCTCGAGGAACAAGGCTGACCAGCGTCAATCAGATAGACGCGACACTCGAAATAGCCTTACACTCGCAAAAGAAAAAACGCCGAAATACGAAAGAGAACAGACAACAAACAAAGAAAAAGACGCATCGGAATTCGACAAAACTTCACTGTGCACCTTGATTAGCAAGACAGGAAGATGGGAGGGAATATGTCGGAAACAAAGAAGATGCTCGATCCGGATCCCCGTGTATGGGATTTCGAGACCGAATATGAACTCGGACAGGACAATATCAGGCCGTTCGGCCTTGATCTGCACAATCCCGTCTTCCTGATCTCAAGCATACTGATCGGTGCCTTCGTGCTTATCGCACTTGCCAATCAGGAAGCCGCCGCCGAATTTTTCGGCTGGCTGCGGCCCTGGCTGACCAGCACCTTTGACTGGTTCCTGGTGCTGTCGGTCAACGCGATCACGCTGTTCTGCCTGGCCCTGATCGTGCTGCCGGTCGGCTCCGTCAGGATCGGCGGCAAGGACGCCAAGCCCGATTATTCCTATGCAGGCTGGATCGCCATGATGTTTGCAGCCGGCATCGGCATTGGCCTGCTGTTCTTCGGCGTGCTGGAACCGGTCTACTACAATTTTGCCGAAAGTGGTGGCGCCAGCCCGCTTGGCGTGGATATCAGCCAGGCCGGCAATGAATATGCCGGCGTGGTCGGCACCATCCACCACTGGGGCCTCGAAGCCTGGGCTGTCTATGCGGCGGTCGGATTGTCGCTCGCAATCTTCTGCTACAATCTCGGCCTGCCACTGACCCTGCGCTCCGCCTTCTATCCGCTGCTCGGCGAACGGGTCTGGGGCTGGTGGGGCCACATGATCGACACGCTTGCCGTCTTTGCCACCCTGTTCGGCCTGACGACCTCGCTCGGTCTCGGGGCGCAGCAGGTGGCCGCAGGTCTGAACGAGGTCTTCGGCATTGAACCGACATCCACGGTCGTGGTTCTGCTGATTATCGGCATAACCGCAATCGCCCTAGGGTCTGTCCTGATGGGAATGGATGCCGGGGTCAAGAGACTGTCTGAGATCAACATGATCATGGCCGTCGCCCTGTTCCTGTTCGTGATCCTGACTACCGGTTTGGTCACTGCCGTCACCCGGTACTTCTCGGTCCTGACCGACTACGTGCTGATGCTGCCGGCGCTCTCCAATCCGTTCGGGCGCGAGGACACCAGCTTCTTCCACGGCTGGACGACCTTCTACTGGGCCTGGTGGATTGCCTGGTCGCCGTTTGTCGGCATGTTCATTGCCCGGATTTCCCGTGGCCGCACGGTGCGCGAATTCGTGCTCTGTGCCCTGATCGCGCCGACACTGGTCTGCGCCCTCTGGATGTCGACCTTTGGCGGGGCTGCCATCGACATGCTCAACGCGGGCGGTGCAGAAGGTGTGCGAGCAACGGTGATCGACGCCTATAAACCGGAAGGGGCTCTGTTCGGCTTCCTCAGGGAACTGCCCTTCTATTCGATCGTGGCCCCGATATCGCTGCTGTTGATCGTGATCTTCTTCGTGACGTCGTCTGACTCAGGTTCCCTGGTGATCGACACGATCACCGCGGGCGGCAAGATGGATGCACCAGTTGTCCAGCGTGTCTTCTGGTGCACCCTGGAAGGTCTGGTTGCGATCGCATTGCTGCTGGGTGGCGGCCTCGCTGCCCTGCAAGGGGCCGCCGTTTCGACCGGCATCCCCTTCACCATCGTTGTCCTGGTGATGTGCTACTGCCTGTGGCTGGCCCTCAGGTCCGAGCGCGCCAAGATGTAACGGTTCCCGGCCGCGGGAGGGTCCTCCTTCCGCGGCCCGGAAAGCGAAGCTCTGCCGGAAAATACGGCATGCTTGCCGATTTCGAAAAGACTGCGCCTGGTCTTTTCCATCCGATCGCGACCAGCCCGGATTGCACCTCCCTTCTAACTCGCTGAAATCAGTCAGGATTTGCGTCAGGTAGCGCGTCTGGCCAGTAGAAATACGCCGACTTGGATTTTTGTGCATTTTACGTTATTTTTTCCCGTAAACGGGAGGAAATGCAGGAATGGACAGTTTCTGGGGTGCATTTGCCGGGGCATTCGGCCTGGTCTTTGCACTGGATCCGGATCTCATGGAAATCATTGGCCTGTCCATGCAGGTCACCCTCACCGCTGTGTTCCTGTCCTGCCTGATCGGCCTGCCTCTCGGGGCGGCGGTTGCCTGCTTCCGCTTTCCCGGCCGCACGCTCATTTCCATTGTGCTCAACGCACTGATGGGCCTGCCGCCGGTGGTGGTCGGGCTGCTCGTCTACATGATGCTGTCGGCCTCCGGACCGCTCGGCGTGTTGCGTCTCCTCTACACGCCGGCGGCCATGATCATTGCCCAGATGGTACTGGTCATCCCGATTGTCGCCGCGCTTACCCGGCAGGTGATTGAGGATCTGAACCGCGAATATGCCGACCAGTTCGCGTCCATGGGCGTCGGTCCGCTCGATCGATTGGGAGCCATGCTCTGGGATGCCCGCCACAGCCTGTTGACCGTCGCCCTGGCCGGGTTCGGCCGGGCGGTCGCCGAAGTCGGCGCGGTCATCATTGTCGGCGGCAACATCAACCACGTCACCCGGGTGATGACCACGACAATTGCCCTTGAAACCTCCAAGGGTAATCTGCAACTGGCGCTCGCACTTGGTGTCATCCTGCTTCTGATTGCCTTTGCCGTGAACGCCGCCGTGATGGCGCTGCGCGCCTCCGCCGAAAGGTCTGCTTATGCGTGATCTCTCCTTCAACACAGCCCCCAGCGCGTCCGTGCTGCAGTCGCCAGTCGAGACCACTCCCTTGCTGGAAACCCGCGGGCTCAGTTTTTCTGCAGGCGGCGCCCGTCTTCTGAATGAGGTGGACCTGACAATCCGGCCTGGATCGCGCACGCTGATCATGGGACCGAACGGTGCCGGCAAAAGTCTGCTCCTGCGTTTGCTGCACGGCCTGCTGGAACCCGACACCGGCACGGTTCTTTGGCAGGGCAACAAACTGGACAGCATCGCCCGCAAGGCTCAGGCCATGGTGTTTCAGCGCCCCGTTCTTCTGCGCCGGTCCGTTTTCGCAAACCTGAAATTTGCCCTCGCCGTGCGCGGATTGCGCGGCAAGGACCAGGCCGAAAGGATCGGTTCCGCCCTCGCCTCCGCCGGCCTCAGTCATCTGGCAAAACGACCTGCCCGCGTGCTTTCCGGTGGTGAACAGCAGCGCTTGTCCCTGGTGCGTGCCCTTGCCTGCGACCCGGAGCTGCTCTTCCTGGATGAACCGACCGCCAATCTCGACCCGGCCTCCACAGCTTCTATTGAACAACTGGTGCTGGAGGCCAACCGGCGCGGTGTCACCATTGTCATGGTCACCCATGATACCGGCCAGGCGAAACGGCTGGGCCAGGACGTGATTTTCCTGCAGGACGGGACCGTGGCCGAAACCGGTCCGGTGGATACCGTCCTGAATGCGCCGCAGAGCGAACCGGTCCGCGCCTGGCGGGACGGCCGCCTTTATCTCGGTCCCAACACACATTCCCTTCATGCCCCTTCCGGGAGACCCAATTGATCAAGCGGATGTTTCAGGCGTTTGCCGCCACACTTCTTTTTGCCGCCCTCGCCAGCCAGCCGACATTGGCCGATGACCGGTTCATCATCGTTCAGTCGACGACCTCGACGCAGAACTCGGGCCTCTTCGATCACCTGCTGCCCACCTTCAAGGAAAAGACCGGCATCGAGGTGCGTGTCGTTGCGGTTGGCACGGGCCAGGCGATCCGCAACGCGGCCAATGGCGACGGTGATGTCCTGTTCGTGCATTCCCGGCCCGCCGAAGAAAAATTCGTTGCAGATGGGCTCGGGGTCTCGCGGGCCGACGTGATGTATAACGACTTTGTCCTGATCGGCCCGCCGGACGATCCGGCCGGCATCGCCGGCATGAGCGACATCACTGCGGCCCTTGCCAGGATTTCGGAAAGCCAGTCCCTGTTCGCCTCGCGCGGTGACGACAGCGGCACCCACAAGGCGGAGCTGCGTCTCTGGAAAGCTGCCGGCATCGATCCGGCGGAAGCCTCCGGCACCTGGTACCGTGAAACCGGGTCGGGCATGGGCGCGACCTTGAACACCGGCACCGGCATGGGCGCTTATGTGCTGACTGATCGGGCCACCTGGATTGCCTTCGGCAACAAGGCAGACTTCGGGATCGCCGTAGAAGGCGACGATCGGCTTTTCAACCAGTATGGCGTGATCCTCGTCAATCCGAAGGCCCACCCCCACGTCAAAGCCGAAATGGGTCAGACCTTTATCGACTGGCTGCTGTCCAGACAGGGCCAGCAGGCCATTGCAGACTACACCGTCGATGGCAAGCAGTTGTTCTTTCCCAACGCCAATGACGGCTCGAGCTAAATCAAAAAGGCCCTCAACCCAAAACGGTTGAAGGCCTTTGTCAGCTCCCATCTAGCTGCAGGAAACGCCGCGCGCTTTTAGAACGCGAGGCCCTTGCGCGCTTAACCTTCGCGGTGGCGGTTCCGCGGTTCGAAACCGGACTTCACGGGCTCACGCAGGTCGCGCACCCAGACCTCCCGATTGGGATGCATGCCACCGCCCCGCACGGCCGGAACCGCGGTGTGACGCGCCCGGTGCAGGAGACGGGTATCAGCAACACCGCAATTCGGATGCTGGCCACCATTGTCGGCCACGATTTTCTCCCAGGCGGCTTTGCGGGCGGCAAGCGTTGCCGCGTCATC
This sequence comes from Roseibium sp., assembly GCF_965233565.1. Classification (GTDB taxonomy): domain Bacteria; phylum Pseudomonadota; class Alphaproteobacteria; order Rhizobiales; family Stappiaceae; genus Roseibium. Next base: position 2,149,765 of record NZ_OZ247494.1, read on the forward strand.
AAGCGCCGGGCAGTTCAGCGTGTTGTTGTTGAGATCCACGATGATGGCATCACCATTCTCGACGAAGGCAATCGGACCGCCAAGCGCGGCTTCCGGCCCGACATGGCCGATTACCAGACCAACAGACCCACCGGAGAACCGGGCGTCCGTCATCAACGCGACCACAATGCCACGTTCGCGGCAAAGCGTTGTAATGCGTGAGGTCGGGTCCAGCATTTCCGGCATGCCCGGCGCACCGCTCGGCCCCTCATAGCGGACAATGATCATGTCCTTGTCCTGGAAACTGTCAGGCGCTTCATCAAGTGCCTTGATCAGGCCGACTTCGCCTTCAAAGACCCGCGCCCGCCCCTTGAAGAGATTGTCTTCCAGACCACCTTCAACGCCAGCCAGTTTCAGAATGGCTGAAAAGTCCGGAGACAGGTTACCGCCCAGCATGCGCAGGCCGCCGGTCGGCTTGAAAGGCGTTGCGACCGAATGGATGACATCGCCATCCGGTGCCGGTGTTTCCAGGTCGGCGACCTGTTCGGCGAGCGTGCGCCCGGTGCAGGTCATCATGTCGCCGTTCAAGAGCCCGGCATCGAGCAATTCCTTGACGATCACCTGAACACCGCCGACCCGGTCGATGTCGATCATCGAATACTTGCCATATGGCCGGGCATTGGTCAGCACCGGCACGACGTTCTTGGAGAGGTGATTGAACTCTTCCGGTGTCATGACGTCGCGCCAGAAGTGTTCGAAACCGGCAGCCCGTGCGATTTCCGGAACATGCAGGACCACGTTGGTCGAGCCGCCGATTGCCATGGCGACGATGACCGCATTGCGGATCGAATCCCGTTGCACGATGTCGCGCGGCTTCAGACCTTTTGCCATCATATTGGCCAGATGCGCCACCAGTTCCTTCGGGAACTCTTCCAGACGACGGCGGTCATCGGAGGCCGGGGCAACCATGTGCAACGGCTGCAGGCCAACGACACCGATGAAGGTCTGCATGGTGTTATAGGTGAACATGCCGCCACAGCTGCCGATGCCCGGGCAGGCATTGCAGGCGATCCTGTCCCGAACCGCCTGGTCCGGATGACCGGCAACCTGATAGGCGCTGACGATATCGAGGGCTTCACCCGTTTCCGGGTCACGGCCCGGGCGAATGGTGCCGTCGGACATGATGATGGCCGGCTCGTTGTGTTCCAGCACCGCCGCGAGCGTGCCAACCGGCGGCTTGTCGCAGGCAACGACGGCAATGGTGCCGGCCAGTCCGGTCGCTTCCAGATGCTCGCACAGGGAATCGTTGGTGACCTCCCGGCCCAGCAGCGAATAGCGCATTTCCCGCGTGCCGTTGCGGATACCGTCGGAGGTCGCGATGGTGAATTCCGGCTGCACCAGACGATACTTCAGATCGTCGGCACCGCTACCGATGCGGGATTTCAGATGCTCGTGGATCGCGTCGACTTTCGAAGCAACGCCGAGATAACACTGGCTGTCTCCCTTGGTGCCGACCACCCCGACCGAAGGTTCATGGATGAGTGCCGGGTCCGTGCCCAGTTCCCGGGCGACCCCGATGGTCTGCGCGGACCGGCCGGGATGTCGGTCAATCAGGACAATCTTCGAATCGGACATCTTTTTCTCTCTCACTCAAGCGCGTCGCCCCGCGCTGCCTCACTTCTGTCTCTCTCTTCTGGATACCCTCGGGGCACGCAGCTTGCAATCGCAGACGCGTGCGCCTCCCGATGAAGTCACCCTTAAAACGTCATGGACCTGCAATCCGGAGCCAGGCGCCCACTTACATTCTCATTGACCTCAGCTAGACTTGACCCTTGATTGCAACCATTTTGACTTTCACTCCGAACATTCAAGAGGCAATTCCGTGGCCTGGTTACGCGCTCTGATTTCCGCATTTTCCGTTCCCTGCCTGACGCTCGGACTGCTCTTTTTCGCCGCTTCGCTCACCCCGTCCCTGATCCCGCGCGACGCTCTGGTACAGGGTATTCTCGGCGGGCTCCTGATTGCGCTCGGCTATCTTCTCGGAAAGATCATCGGACTGCTCTGGCTGGCCGCGGACATGCCGCGCCTGAAAGGCCGGGCTGCGTTCTATCGCAGTCTTGTGCTGGCAATTGCGGCGCTCGGCTTCACGATATGGATGCTGGCCTATAGCCTCGACTGGCAAAACGCGCTCAGGATCAAGATGGGACTGGAACCGGCCGAAGCCCAGCATGTGTTGACGATACTGTCGGCGGCCGTAGCCACCTTTCTTGTCGCCTATCTGATCGGTTTTCTTGTCAGCGTCCTCTTCCGCTGGATCCGAGGACGCTTCTACCGGTTCATGCCCCCGCGGCGCGCCAACGTGCTCGGTGTCGTCGCCGTTGTCCTGATCCTCTTCTTTGTGACCCGCGACGGGATTCTCGACAATGTCGTGACCGGTCTCGACAACAGTTATGAAGCGGCCCAGGACCTCTTTGAAAATGCCCCGCCACCACCTGACAATCCCGACCAGTCCGGCTCTTCCGCGTCGCTGATCGACTGGGCCGCCATGGGCCGGCCAGGCCGGGATTTTGTGACCTCAGGGCCGGATGCGAAGGCGATCTCCGCCTTCACCGGCAAACCTGCCCTGGACCCGATCCGGGTCTATGTCGGTCGGGCCGACGGCGAAACACCCGAAGAACGCGCCCAGCTGGCTCTTGGAGAACTGAAGCGGCTCAAGGCCTTCGATCGAAAGGTGTTGGTTGTTGTCAGCCCGACCGGAACCGGCTGGATGGATCCGGGCTCCCATGATCCGCTGGAATATATGCACGGCGGCGACATCGCGACTGTCAGCGCGCAGTATTCCTATCTTCAGTCGCCCCTCGCGCTGATCCTGGAAACCCGCACTGGCCTTGATCAGGCGACCGAACTGCTGCGTGTGGTCCATGAGCATTGGAAGACCTTGCCGGAAGACAGCCGGCCGAGGCTCTACGCCCACGGATTGAGCCTCGGGGCCTGGTCGTCCATGTATGCGACCAATCTGTTTCGCCTGGTCGACGACCCGATCAACGGTGCCTTCTGGGCCGGTCCCCCCTTCCCATCCGAGCTCTGGAACTACGTCCAGAACGCGCGCAATCCCGGCACCCCCTGGATGCTGCCGACCATTGGTGACGGCTCGCTGGTGCGCTATGCGTCCCACTACGCGGATGCGTCCGAAGCCAAGGCGGACTGGGGCCGGATGCGGATCGCCTTCCTGCAATATTCCAGCGATCCGATCGTTTTCTACGATCCGCTGTCCGTCTGGCGTGCACCGCCCTGGATGAACGACCCACCAGCGCCGGATGTCTCGGACCATCTGACCTTCATTCCGATTGTCACCCAGTTCCAGTTGGCCCTCGACATGGCACTCGCCTTCGGAGCGCCTCCGGGCCATGGTCACGCCTACTACGCCCAGGACTACATCGTCCCCTGGGTTCAGGTCACCGCCCCCAAGGACTGGACCGAAGAGGACACGGCCCGCCTGAAAGCCCATTGCGATTTCGGCTTCCAGAAGGGCTGCGACAATAGCAGCGAATAGTGCGTGCGGTTAGTCTGGTCGCCCGTGGAGCCACCATGCGACTGGGACGATGGCAAACTCCAGCGCAGCGTAAAATACCAGGATCGGCGACGGCCAACCGTCTATGGCCAAGCTTAGCACCCGCCCGATGACCAGACCGCCCGCAAACACGATGGTTGTCAGAATCGCAACGTTCTTGTGTTGGTCGGTAATTGCGCAGAACAACCAAAAGACGCCAAGTGCGAGATAGAGACACATGACAGCCCTGAGGATGTGGGCAAAATCAACAGGCAGTTCAGAAATACCCAGGAAGCTTTGGGCGAACCAGGAAGGACTTATCCCGTAAAGCAGGGCAATCGCCGACACCATGCCGAATGCGGCGAACAAATAGGCATTCTTCAGGTTCATTTTCACACCCCGGTTGGAGACAAGTTCTCTTTGGGGCAGCCTAGAACGAAATGGTTTGCGTCAAAACCTGCGGAACGCCTGTTTCTGAACGACTTGCAGGAAAAGCGTCATGCTGAAGGTGCTGGAGGCCTCAGATACGCAGTTGAATTTGATCGTATGGCGTATCTACGAAAAGGGTGATCACACACCGCAGACGCAAGCTGGCTGCCCTCGAAGGGGCAATTGTTGAAGTCATCTCATTCGACCACTCTCGCCAACAACGCTTATTCCGGCCAGAGCGCTGTTCCGGGATGGAACTGCGACCAGGCGAACCAGAACGCCTGGTGGCTGCCAAGGTCGGCGCCATCGCTGCCGACCGCCTTTATGCCACCGGCATCGAGCTCCAGACGCACATTTTCAAAGGCGATTTCCTCGCCTTTCTGCAGAGCGGCCATGGCCTTGCTGCGCTGAAAGGCGACCGGCTTTCCGGAGGCGGCAATCGCCCCGATGATATCTTCATGCACCGGCAGGCGCGGATCGACATCCCCGACCGGAAAGATCGGGCCGTTGGCATCCCGCGTGTTGCGGAAGTCCGGGTCCCGGCCGAGCGCGTAGCGTTCCTTCAGCACCGTTGTGTCCGGGTGTTCCTTCTTCCACCTGCCCCAGTCGGTCGTGACCACGCTCGTCTGCTCGAGCTGCAGTCCTTTTTCGGCAAGCGGCCCTGTCACCGCGTGCCCCAGAAATGTATCGAACACGGAATAGGTGTTGAGGTCGTACATCACCTTGTTGGACCGGATCAGAAGACCAGACGTGCGCAGGATCGGCCGTTCGATGCCGTCTGGCAGGTTGTCTGTAAAATAGGCCTGCGCCGCGCCGCACAAGGTGCAGTAGGGAATGCCGAGATCTCGTCCACCCAGCGTGTCGTTGACCATCTCGCGCACTTCCATGATCTGCCTCGGATAGGCCCGGGACTCGCCATTGATCGTAATGCCGAAGACGATGTCGTCATCATCGAGCCAGGTCGCTTCCGCCGCGCTGATCACCTCCGGATTGTCGGCAGCAGGAATGCAGTTGCAAAGATCGTCGGTGCGGTCATGCGGGCGGTTGTCGATCAGGACACCACCCCAGGACACCATGCGCCAGTCGATGTCGCCCTCGATGAAGATCCTGTCCCAGCCGGGGATGACGCCGGTGAAGATCGCCCGTTTGGAAGCAAGATAGTCTGGCGGCGCCGGAATATCCCAGGCGATCAGGTGATCTGTCAGCATGCCCCAGGCGTTCTGCGTTCTGATCTCCGCGCCGAGAAGCTCGCTGGAAGCCGACGCAAGGACAGCCGTCAATTGAGGGGACGTGGCAAACCGCATGAGATCGCTGATGATCCAACCGATGCGCGGATCCTTCGAGGCCGTGATCTCGTTCAGGGCATCCATCTGGTCGCGCCCCCAGGTGCCGTTCTTGACCGGATCGACAAAAGCCACCCGGATCGCATTCTGAAGATCTTCTGACAAGGGGCCTTCAGGAATGGCCGGTCTCGTCCCGAAGGTCTCGATCACATAGTCGGGCAAGGCCTTTTCAGCCTCCGCCCTGACCGTCTGGATCCCGAACGACAGGAACACCGCAAGGGCAAGCCCCGCCAGGAAAAGATGAAACCGGACACCGATAGCCACTGCCATTTTGCAGCCTTTCAAAAAGCCGGTCAGCCTGGGAAGACGCGGGTGGCAGACCGTGTTTGCTCCTGCATGGTCCGCCGATGGAAGGGGCTGTCCCGACATTCCGGCAAGCGCATGCAACTCGGCAGATATCCTAGGGCGCGGCCAATTCGGGTCGCCAATCACAAACAGATTAGAGGTCTGTGAAATCGACCTTTAACCCCCTGACAGCGCTTGGGATTGCACCGCTGACCGTCCTGCGTTCAAGACGACGTGATTGGTAGCGCCGGGCCCGCAGCGTTATCCAGTGGCAATGCGCCTGCTGATCCTGATTGCCCTGCTGATCCTGCCGATTGACGTCGCTGCCGCGGAAGATCGCAGAGTATTCTTCGGCACCTGGGGCACGGCGCACCAATGCGCGCGCAAACCGGTCAAGCCGGGTGGAACCTTCCTGGCAGAGCCTTATGAAATCAGTGACGAGTGGCTGCGTCAGGGCCGGCTCTGGTGTCTGTTGAGCTGGGGCCCGATCGAAAAACGCCCCGATGGATATTTCTCCGGCGCCCATGCGCGCTGCGGCGAGGACACCGTCCGGCAGTATTTTCTGGGCATGGTCCTGTCAGACGGTGAATTGACACTCCGCTGGGGCTTTCCTACCTCCAGCGGACCCTTGAAACAATGCCCGAGGTCTTGAGCAATCACCGCCTCACATCGTCCAGACATTTACGGCCGTCTGACGCCCGCGCAGCTTGATCGGGTCCCTGAGGGAAAATCTGGTCTGAGGCGCCTCCGGGCTGTCGGACTGGGCAGCCTGTTTCATCAGGTCCTCGCTCACCACACAGCGGCAGCCAAGTTCCCGTGTCGAGGCCTCCAGCCGGCTGGCGACGTTGACGGTGTCGCCGACAACGGCAAACTCGAGGCGCCTGGACGGTCCGATATCCCCCAGGATGACCGGACCGAAATGCACGCCGATCGACACCTTGATCGGTGAAATGCCCCTGGCCTCCAGATCCTTGTTGAAAGTTTCTGTTTCCTCGATCAGCTGCGTTGCGGCTTTCAGCGCGTTGGCCGCGTCGCCGGGCCTGGTTTCCGGCGTACCGAACGTTGCCATGACACCGTCCCCCAGATACTTGTCCAGCGTACCGCCGTTCTGGAAGATCGAGCGCTCAACGAAGGCGTGGTAATGGCGCAGAAGGTCCATGACCTCGTCCGGAGAATGCTGTTCTGCAAACTCGGTAAAGCCGACAATGTCGGTAAAGAGCACGGCGACATTCTGGGTGCGCACCGCGCCGATATCGCGGTCGGTGGAGGCCAGGACATCGACCAGGCTGGACGGGAAATAGCGGGACAGATTGGCACGCTCGGCGGCAAGGTCTGCCTGCCGCATCAGGAGTTGGTTCGAGCGCCATCCCTTGACCGTGAGAATGGCGGCAACGATCAGAATGATCAGCACTTCCTGGACCCGGATTGTCGGGCGAATGCTGTTCGGGTCGAATTCTTCCTGCAGGATCGGGTATCCCTGAAACGCGTTATCCGCAGCACCGGTCAACTCCGGTATGGTGTGTCCGAACCAGCCGACACCGACAAAGCCGATCACCCAGAGAGCCGCCACCCAGATGCCGATGCCCCAGATGGTTCGCCACGAATAGGCGAGCGTGCTCAAGGCCAGGAAGATGAAGAAATAGATGAAGCCCTCGAACCGATAGACAAAGGCTGTGGGAATATCCTGTCCAAGAAAAGGGTTCGGAATGATGATGACCGCCGTCAGCAGAACAAGATCGAGGAGGATGAGTCCGAGTTCGCTCTTTGAGTAGCCGACCTTTGCCATGCGCAGCTGCAGCCAGCCAAGCGCAATGAAGAGCAGAATGAAAGCTTCGTAGTAAAGAACGTTGAGGTTCGGGTTGAGGAACGGTAGCAGGAGCCCGACGGCACCAAAGGCTATCGTGCGGGCTATGATCGCGATCCGGTGGCCGGCCATTTTTTCGTCCGCGATCGCCTGGGCCAGAAACGGATTGGTCTTTGCCTGCCGTTTTTCCTCTTCCCGCAAGCGCCGCATCCAGCTTGGGAAATTGAGCAGCGAGAGTGTGTTTTTCCGAGACATGCGTCGGGTTCCCCGGTGAAGCTTGCAGGAGGGCGCGGTCAGCACGTGGACCAGATCAGGGTCCAACCGCTGTCAACGAGTCACAACCTACCGGATAGCACTGCCGACCGCCATGCCGAGACGACACGGGAGCACAGGCTGCGCCCGCCGCAAAACCACAGATTGAGGGTGGAAGAAATCGTCGTGCGAACCCCGGTCTGGAAAAATCAGGGAGGCAAGCGCGAATTTGACAACTGATTGCAAAGGGTTCTGCTGACCTTATTCGTTTTCTTCAATCAACCGGGCAACAAGGGCCGAATCCAGATAGGCACGGACCTTGGCAATCCTGCCGTCCCTGTCAAAGGTGCAGACCCAGCAATAGGTATTGTCGAAAGGTTTGCCGTTGTTGGCGGTCGAGAGGGCCCGCAATTCAACAATAGCGACATCGCCATCCACGTGGAGATCAACGACCTTCAGGATCACGCCGTCCTTCAGGACCTTTCCGAGCCGTGCAAATGTGGCGTCGAGGAAGGCACGTTTGGACCTGTAGTGCCCCGCAAGCGGATGCGTGCCCATGACGGTCCAGTCGACATCGTCCCGAACCCTCTCGAAAAACTGGTCACTGTGCCCCGTCTCCAGATTTGAAAACAGGGCTTTTACAGTGTCTTTGCTCAACATTGACATATCTCCGTTCCGGCCATCGCTGTTCAGGCCGCGGGTTGGAATTGCCAGCGAAACAGCGTTTGCCGTTTCAGGCAAGTTTCATCGTGACGATCCCGGCAATGATCAGAAGCGCTGCGACCGCGCGCTGCAAGCTGACCGTTTCACCAAGAAACATGACCCCGACCACGAAGGCGCCGACGGCGCCGATGCCAGTCCAGATCATGTAGCTTGTGCCAAGGGGCAGGCTGCGCATCGAGAGTGACAAAAGACCGAACGAAGCAATCATCGCCCCAAGCGTGATGAGTGTTGGTGTCAGGCGCGTGAAGCCATGCGACTCCTTCATGAAAAACGCCCAGACGATCTCCAGCAGACCGGCGACAAAAAGAAAGACCCATGCCATGGTGGTGTCCCTGGCGGGTCGTCCCGTTCGTGTTGAGGAAAATGGAGGTCGTCCTCCGACGCTTGAGGTGGGGACGGGTTTCAGCAAAGCAAATGAAATTTCGGTAATGTCGAGAATGCCCGGGCGCGGTGAATAACAGGAAACCGGTTCCTGCCGAGCAGTCTTGTACGCACTAGAAGGCCCCGCCAACGAAGACTTCCAAGTCAGACTGACTAGGTGCCGTTGGCAAGTGCTCTCCTTACGATCTCCTCCGCCTCACCACTGTCACGCATTTCGGCCAGAACGGCTTCGATCCGTGGAAGCAATGCACGATGCCGGATGTGAAGATAGTGATAAAGCGGTTCGATTTGAAAAGGGGGGCCGAAGGGGACGATTCCGGACAGTTTCAGCTTGGCGATCATCAGGCCACCGTCGATCCGGTCGCTTATCACTGCGTCCAGCTTGCCGGAGGCCAGCAACCGGAACAGCTCGCCTTCATCCGGCGCCGTCCAGACATTTGAAAAACCTTCCGTAAAGATCTCCGCATGCACCGCCCCCACAAGGTAGCCGACATGTTTCTGAGGCAGGTTTTCAAGGGTCACGGTTTTTAACTTGCGCTCCTGAACGAAGACCATTCCCTCCAGCAAGACCGTGGGCGTCGGGACGCGAAGCAAACTCGGGAACCGGTCTTCCACGTCACGGATCCGGATAACCTCGCCATCAACGTGCCCGGTCGAGGCCAACACAAGAGATCTGGAGCCAGAGGTTTCATATATCTCCACCTCTATTCCCAGTTTGGAATAAGCTCGTTTCAGAACCAGACCACCAACCGTCGACAAGGACGACCCTTCAAACGTCGAGAAGACAAGACGTTCTGCGGCTTTCACCGGCGAAACCGCCAATACGCACACAACAAGAATCAGCGAGATTCTTCTCTGCAGTGCCCAGGCAAATGCGGCGTTCAAGAGACTCTCCATTCCTCTTTCCCGACATCCTCATCGCATGGAAACAAAGTAAAACAGACACTCCAATGAACAGTTAATTACACACCTGACCTTGCTTTCGGAGACTACCATTAGCTGTCTGAAGAAAATTTCAGCACACCGATAGTTGAAATTAGATTTATATTTACAACCATCCCCGTCACGATAAGCGAAAAAACTGCTTTCCAGCTCTGTGCTGAGCCCGGGTCCTCCGAGATAAGCCGACCACCTAGTCGTCTGACAAAAACGGTCGCACAATTGTGCAGGCCCAATACCCGACAACACGATCGCGTCATCTTCCAGGCAACTTTATTCGGTCGGGCCATTTTGCTTACGGCAACGTTCAGATCTTGACTTTTATGTGTATCTACACATTTATAAGTGCAGATACACTTTTATGAGATCCCGTCATGAGCGACTTCGATGCCTGTGCCTGCATGAACCTGCGCAAGACCACGCGCCTGATCGCCCAGTTCTATGATCAGCGCCTGCAGCAGGGCGGGCTTAAGAATACGCAGTTCACGCTGCTCGTGGTGCTGCGCCAGCACGCTCCGGTTTCCATCACCCGGCTCGCCGAGCTGCTCGGCATGGACCGGACGACCCTCACCCGCAACGTGCGGGTGCTGAAAAAGAACGGTTTGATCGGCGAGCGTCCCGGGGAGGATGCGCGCGTACGCTTGCTGGCGTTGACTGAAAGAGGAGAAACCGCAATCGCCGAGGCCACGCCATTCTGGCGCCAGGCACAGGCGGATTTCCTGGAGAAATTCGGCGAAGACCGCTGGCAGATCCTGAAACAGGAATTGGCCGATATCAACTACGTCATGAGCTGAGCCCTCATGCGCATGGCCACAGGTTCAACTTTCCAGCTCCAATAGGTGTAGATACACTTAAAATGAGGTAAAACATGCAAGGCCCATCTGATGTTATCGCGGCGCCCGTCGCACGTGACCTTCCGAACCAAGAGCAATCTGTAGCGCGTGAACGGTTGCGCGCCCCGTCCCCATCTGCGCCCGATGTTCGCATGGCGACCGAACATCGGGGCCTTGTCGAGAGCCTCGTGCCAGCCGAGGGGTTTGCAGACCACCTCACGTCACCCAATCCGGATCGCAGTTTCCATGCCCCGCTGCATTTTTTCGAAACGGTGATGTCTTACGGACGGAACACAGATCCCCGCGCCACGCTCCTGATGCTCAATGGCTATCTCAACGCCAATCAGCAGGCCGTGGGCATCCCTTTCTTCGAACGCCTATTGAGCACACATGGCGCCAACATGACCGACGATGTACGGGCCGTCTATATTGCTGCGCTCGCGATCCTACGCGCCACCCACGCCGAGCGAGTACCCTTGCACAGGCGCATTCCCTGGGTTCTGAAAAGCTTCCGGATCCTGGAGGAGGCCCGGCACCTAACGGCGGGTGAAGACCCGGTGGTTCGGTGGGCCGCCGGACAGATCTATGCACAGGTGCCGTTTTTCTTCGGCAAGAAGAAGCAGGCCTATGAGGATCTCAACTGGCTGGCGGAGCGCCCGGAAACAGAACCCGTTTTCGGCTTTTACCGCGAGGTCTATCGCCAGCTTGCCCGCTTGCACGAAAATGACGGACGCAAGGATCTGGCGAATGATTTCTGGCGCCGCAGCGGCTTTGACAGCTACCAGCCGAACGCCATGCTGATGGGCTGGTTCACCGCGACCGTGGACGCCGGCGCCACCATGGCACCCGAGCCGGTGCTGGACGAAATCATTCCTGGCCGTGTCTTTGCCCTTTATGGCTTCGGCTATTCCGACATCTATTTCGTGGTGTCGGACGATGGTAGGGAACTTCTTGCCGTGGACGCCGGCACCCAGCCGCACTCGCTGCAGGCCGCACATGACTACCTGCTGTCACATCACCCGGATCTGCCACCGGTCAGCAAGGTGTTCATCACCCATTCCCACTGGGACCACATCGGCGGGCACAGCTATATTCGCAAGGTCTTTCCGGAGGCAGTTTTCTACGGTCGAGACAATTACCAGGCCGTTGTCGACCGCGTCGACCGGCATCACAGCTACAGTCTCTTTCGCGGACAGGACTTCGACCATCGATGGGTGGCGGCTTACGCACCCGATGTGCCGGTCGGCGACCGCCTGGAGCTGACGGCCGGCGGCACGACAATCGAACTTGTCCCGGTCACCGGAGGCGAGACGGAAGACGCGCTTCTGGTTCATTTCCCAGGCCTTGCCACGATCTTTGTCGGCGACATCGTCATGCCCTGGTACGGCGAACCCTGGGTCAACGAAGGCTTCATGGATGGCGCCGTCGACAGCATAGACGCGGTCCTGACCAGACAGCCGAAGCACATACTGCATGGCCACCACCCGCTGACGGCCCTTTATGGACCGGAGCAACTGGCGGCCTTCCGGGAGCATTATGTCTGGCTGGTTGATGCCGTGCGCAAGCACATCAACCACGGCTATTCGGCCAAAGACATCATCCGGCTCAATCTTGTGCCACCCGGTCTGCAAGACCAGCCAGAGGCCTATCTTTCCTTCCTGGCAGCGCGGGACAATGTCATTGCCCGCACGGCAGACCACATGGTGGGCATCTGGCAGGAGGACCGCACGGGCCAGGACCCGCAGGGTCTCGACGCTTTGGTCAGCGCCGATTTTGGCCGTCTGCTGGAGCATTATCTCGGCCTGTCGGCAGACCAGGCCGCTCGGGCTATCCGCAAGATGATCCGAGACGGCGACAATGAACTGGCGCTCAAATTCGCGATCGCGGCCGAACAGCGTTTTGGCCGGAGCGTGGCACTGACAGCTCTCAAACGCGAGGCTGCGGACAGGCTGCGCAGCGCCATCCAGTTTTTCGATCCGTTCCGTTTTGTCACCTACACCGAAATGATCGGTCAGGAACACAAGCCGATGCCGGACCCTTCAACGGCCAATTGAGCGTCGGCAAACAGGCTTGCGAGATCCATGGTCCCGCCACCTCCCCTCATTCCCCCGCGGAGTACTTCCCATGACCCGTTCAATGACCCTGCCCCTGTGGGGTGTTCTGATCGTGACGGCGACCCTGTTCGGATCGTCCTTCCTGTTCATCAAGATTTCCCTAGCCGACATACCGCCCTTCACGCTTGCGGCAGGCCGCGCTGCCCTTGCAGCCATTGCCGTGATCCTGTTCCTTTATCTCTCCGGTGGACGATTGCCCAGACCTGGCAAAATCTGGGTTCCCATGACCGTGCTCGGCCTGCTCACAGCCGTCTTGCCCTATGTCGCTATTGCCTTCGGGCAGCTTCACATCGACAGCAGTCTCGGCGGCATCCTTTTTGCGACCATCCCGGTGTTCAGTGTCCTGATCGCACCGTTGGTCCTCAAAGAGGAGCAGCTGACGCCTTCTCGGATAACCGGTGTGCTGACCGGTTTTGCCGGCGTTATTTTGGCGATTGGACCCGATGCTTTGTCTGGCCTTGGCACTCAGCTTCTGGGGGCGGGTGGCACAATACTCGCGGCCCTGAGCTATGCCAGCGGCACTATATTCGCGCGGACCCTGGGCGGTACAAGCCCCATCGTTCTCGCTGCCGGGCAATTGTTCGTCGCTGCACTGGTACTCATTCCGGTCAGCCTGCTCGTCGATACGCCCTGGACGTTGTCGCCTGCTCCCGGCCCTTTGGCAAGTCTGGTCCTCGTCGCGCTTTTGAACACGGCCATACCGGTACTGCTGATGTTCTGGCTGGTGAGGAATGCAGGCGCATCGAACACATCGCTGCTGGCCTTTTTCATGCCCGTCGCATCGGTCCTACTGGGGGTTCTGGTCATGGGAGAAAGCCTGGGCTGGTTCGTGGTCCTGGGCTTCGGTTTCATCATTTCCGGTGCCGGTCTCGTCACCGGCACCTTCCGGCTCCACCGACGTGCTGTGCCCAGACGAAGCTGACGGCATTAAAGAAAGTTGAGCTGGCGCTGGCATCAGGTCCTTGGGTCTTTCAGACAAGCCGGCCCCGAGCGTCGGCACATGGAACAAAATACTGGTCATTCGACTTGTGTTGCTTTCTACACCCGAATAATTCTGGTTCTGCGATTTAATCGTGGTGATTGAACAACGCAGTGAGGTGTCAGCATGACCGAATACACCGCGCCGACAGTCGGCAGGCGATAGCCGGCACCCACGGAACGCAGCGCGTTCCAACTGTCATCACCAATGGCGCTTGCACGACGCGTGATCGCCACAGGATCGTATTTCCATGTTTAAAATCGAACCGCATGCCTATCCGGCAGCGCGACCAGTGCTGGCTCATTTGTCCCTGAGCCATGTAGCCGTCAGTTCTCTTCTTGACGGATTGATCAGCGGCGAAATCTGGATGGACAGTCCTCAAGAGCCCAATGTTGCAGTCGCAATCGTCGGAGACGCATATTTTCTTGCTGGTGATCCCAGCATCTCTCCACAGACACGTGAGGCCCTCACAGGCCTGCTCCCAGACTGGATCTATCTCCAGACAGAGCCTCGCTGGATCCCCCACCTGGCCACCATATGGCGCAACAAATTCGCTTTGGAACACCCTCGCATCCGCCTTGCGCCCTGCCCCGGCCGCAGACTGCCCGAACGCTCTGTACCACCGCCCGAATACGAGATCGTCCCGATCAACCGCGCCTTGTTTGAGAGTCAACCGGCCAATCTTCAGGATCTGAAGGATGCCATGGAAGAATGGTCTTCGCCGAAAGATTTCTTCAACTCCGCCGTCGGCTTTTGTGCAGTAAGTGAAAACAGGGTCGTCAGTTACAGCCTGACGGATTGTGTCAGCGGCCATCGTTGCGAACTGGGGGTGAGGACCCATCCTGATTTCAGGCGGCAAGGACTTGGCCTGGCCGTCGCCTCGGCGACAGTACAAGAATGCGTCCGGCGCGGGCTTACGGACATTGAGTGGCACACGCACGCGTCCAACAAGGGATCCCTGGCCATCGGAACCGCGATCGGACTTGTCGAGCAGCAAGACTACAGTGCTTTCGCCTGCCGACTGCCTGCTGAAAACGCAGGGGATCTGGAGCCCGACACCTGCCGGACGCTGGCCTTGCACTTCGAACGCGCCAGCGCGCATATGCTTTGGTGCAGATTCCCCGCAGCTGGCGCCTGGGTTCTATCGGGCGACCACGAAAAGGCGATAGAGAACATCCGTTTGCTGTTCCAGAACGACTGGCAGGGTGACAGCCGGTGGCTTGAAAACTTCTGGGCGCTAAGGCCACTTCAGAACGATCCGGCCTTTCGGGCCTTGCTCACGTCCCGGCAAAACCCGCCGTCTGCTTGACAAACGGCAGTGACAAACAGAGTTGCCCGGCACCGAAAGGAGCACAATGCCGGGCAAGCAAAAGAAGGTTACGGCAGAAACCGATTTGACCGTAAGAAATGTTTTCAGCAGACCAATCGACGTTCGCTAGTCTCCCAGCCGCACCGAAGAACTGGTTGACTGGTCAGCGCTGGAAAAACCGATATTGTGCAGGACCTGGTTGGCACCTACGGAAATCACCACGATGGCCGCAAAGGCCAGAAGCATCGCTTTCATTGTGTCTCTCCCTCAGTGGCTCCACCGGCACCTGCCGTTCGCATGTAGTCGATCAGGTCGTCGCGATCTTCCGGCTTGACGATCCGCTGCATCGGCATCTTCGAGCCGGGAATATAGTGGTCGGGACCGTCCAGGAACAGCTGGTTGATCGTTTCGGCCGACCAGATGATATCAGATCCGATCAGGGTTTCGGAATAAGGATAGCCAGGAAGCGTGCCGGCCTGGCGACCGAAGACCTTGTAGAGCGTTGGTCCGGCCTTGCGCCCCCCCTCTTCGCTGAGCGCATGGCAGATCGAACACTTGCGGGCGAATTGCCGCTCGCCATTGCTCATCTTTTCCGGTTTCTTCAGGAATTGCGGCGTTTCGGTCGCCATCGGATCAAAGCTGGCCAGATCCGCCAGCGGCCAGGAATAGACGATGTTTTCAATGCCGCCGGCATGCAGAACCGTGCCGTCCTTCGAAAAGGCCAGCGCCCAGATCGGTCCTTTCAGCGCCGCGCGAAAATCGGTCTCGATCGCCCAGCTCTCCGTGTCCATCACCGTGATGTACCCATGACCGTCGCCGGTCGCCAGCTTGGTGCCGTCCGGACTGATGGCAAGGGCCAGGATCGGCCGGCGCTCGAAGGAAATGTCTTTCAGCCGTTCACCGGTCTCGATGTCGACGATGCGTGTGACCCCGTCCTGGGACCCATAGGCAATCCAGCTTTCCGTCTCCCCGAGCCCCCCAAGGGCGATCACGTTGATGCCGAAGCCATTGCGGTCGATGATGCGTTTTTCAGATCGCCCGGCAAGATCCCAGAGCTTGATCGAGCCATCGACCGAGGCCGAATAGAGCCGCTGACCGTCGCCCGAAAAGACGACCGCATTGACCCCGGCCGTGTGGCCCTCAAGAAAGTCCGGCGCGCCCCCGGACACGGGCCAGAGCCCGACACGGGCGTCCCAGCTGGCGCTGGCGATCAGCGACTTGTCGGGCGAAACAGCAAGCCCCATCACCTTGGCTGTGTGCCCCTCAAGGCGAGTGGACATTGCCGCCGCCGGGTCCCACAGGATCAGGTCGTTGTCATCGCCTGCGGAAACGACCCTGTCACCGTCGACGAATCGAACCACCTTCACCGCCGCTGCGTGCCCTTCTAGCCAGGCGGGCACCCGGCCCGACCAGAGACCGACCGAATTGTCGAAGCTCGCAGTCGCCACTTTTCCGGTTTCCGGCGAGACATCAATGCCCATGATCGGGCCACCGTGCCCCTTCAGAGTCTGGAAATCAGCGGCCTGGGCGAGTGTTGTCAGAGCGGCAGAAACCAGCAGCGTGATGAAATAGCCGGCGCATTTTTCAGACCGGCCTAGCACAGCGTGAACCGGGCTCCTGGGCTCCCGGGTGGTCGCTTCAATCGACTGCACAGGATGAAGGGCCCTGTGTCCCCGCTTTCGCGAGGATGACAGACGGCGCAAGCAAGACGTCCAGGGTTCTTCCTTCCGAGGCAAACCGGTCATACCTGGATCGGCCCTATTCCGCCGGGACCGCGTCTTTTGCCGCGGAGGCGGCCTTCCGGTCTGCTTCCTCGACCTCCTCGACCCAGAGGCCGTGGTGTTCGCGCGCCCATTGCAGCTCGACTTCGCCGGACCCCATGGCGTCGTAGGCACCTTCCATGCCCACCGAGCCGATATAGATATGCGCCAGAATCATCGCGATCATCACGAACGCAATGATCGAGTGCCAGAGCTGGGCGTATTGCATCTCCTCATGTGGTGCGAGGACTGTCGGCAGCGTGCCAAAGCCAAGCAGTTGCGGCAGGCCGGTCGCATTCAGGAGTTCGAAGGTTCCCGCAAACATCGGCATTTCGAACGGGAAAAGCAGTGACAGGCCGGAAGCGGAAATCGAGGCGCCGAGGACGATCACGCCCCAGAAGATCATCTTCTGACCGAAATTGAATTTGCGCGCGGGCGGATGAACGCCCTTTTTCAGGAGCCCCCCGCCAACAGCGATCCATTTCAGATCAGTCTTGTTCGGGATGTTGTGCACCACCCACATCACGAACACCATGGCGAGCCCGAGCATAAAGGCCCAGGCAACGTTGTTATGGATCCACTTGGAGGCCAGCGCGATCGGAGCAAAGGCATCCTTGCCGATCAGCGGGATGATCACGAGGCGGCCGAACAGTGTCAGAAGACCGGTCACACCAAGCAGGATAAAGGACCCGGCAAGCAGCCAGTGCCCGAACCGTTCTACGGCCTTGAAGCGGGTGATGGTCCGGCCGGTTTTCTGGCCGTCAATCCGAATGCGGCCACGGAGCAGGTAAAACAGTCCCAGGAACACAATCGTCGCGCCAAGCAGATAGGCGCCATAGGTCGCCAGTGGCCCCTTACGCCACTCCAGCCAGCGCATGCCGCCATCCTGCATCAGGACAGTGGCCTCCTTGCCTCCGGAAGACACCTTGATATCGGCCGACCCGAAACGCAGCGCTCGCCAGAGTTCCGGATCGGAAACCCCACCCAATGTTCCAAGCTGAGAGGAAATGCCGGCGGCCGAATTCGGATCGCCCGTGGCATTGCGGCGGAAATCGTTGTCGACCTTCTCGCCGCGCTGCCGCTTCATGATGTCTTCCAGGGTCTGGGCGCCGCCGGTCGCGGACCGGTTGGGAACGTTTTCCAGAGCCTGATCCTGCGCAAATCCCTGGGACAGGAAGGCGAAGAGAACAACAACTGCCAAGGCAAGGCGTTTCATCACCGGGTCCTCATCATCTTGAAATCTCGGGTTTCGTCATGTCAGACAAACTAGGCGGCACAGCACTGTACCGCCCGCATGTTTGTTTGTTGCGGGCACACGCGCCCGAAAGATCCGGTGGCGAAGCCCCTCCAACGCCACCGGTCGTTCCGTCCGATCAGTTGCCCTGACGGCCGTAGGCAGAGCCCCAGCCCCAGGCGCCGGAGCCGAAGCCACGGGCAACCACACGCTCGCGGTAGATGGCGGAGACGACGTCGCCATCACCTGCCAGGAGCGCCTTGGTGGAGCACATTTCCGCACAGATCGGCAATTTGCCTTCGGCAATACGGTTGCGGCCGTATTTGGCAAATTCCGCGGTCGAGTTGTTCTCTTCCGGACCACCTGCACAGAAGGTGCATTTGTCCATCTTGCCGCGTGATCCGAAATTGCCCGCTTGCGGGAATTGCGGCGCGCCGAACGGACAGGCGTAGAAGCAGTAGCCGCAGCCAATGCAAAGGTCCTTCGAGTGAAGCACCACGCCTTCTTCGTTCTGGTAGAAACAATCGACCGGGCACACCGCCATGCAGGGTGCGTCCGAACAGTGCATGCAGGCCACGGAGATCGACCGTTCGCCCGGCTTGCCATCATTGATGGTCACCACCCGGCGGCGGTTGATGCCCCAGGGCACCTCATGCTCGTTCTTACAAGCCGTCACACAGGCATTGCACTCAATGCAACGCTCAGCGTCACAAAGGAACTTAGCCCTCGCTTGTCCAAGTGCCATTGCATTTCCTCCTTACGCTGCCGAGATCTTGCAGAGAGTGGCTTTGGTCTCCTGCATCTGGGTGACCGAATCGTAGCCGTAGGTCTGCGCCGTGTTGGTGCTTTCACCCAGGACATACGGATCGGCTCCCGACGGATACTTGGACCGCTGGTCTTCGCCCTGGAAATGGCCGCCGAAGTGGAACGGCATGAAGGCAACGCCCTCGCCGACCCGTTCGGTCACCATCGCCATGACCTTGACCTTGCCGCCTTCCGGACCTTCAACCCAGACCTGCGCGCCGTCCCTTACCCCGAGATTGTTGGCATCCCGCGGATTGATTTCGACGAACATGTCCTGCTGAAGCTCGGCAAGCCATGGGTTTGACCGGGTTTCGTCGCCGCCGCCTTCATATTCCACCAGTCGGCCGGACGTCAGGATGATCGGGTAATCCTTGGAGAAGTCCTGCTTCTGGATGGAAGCGTAAAGCGTCGGCAGGCGGTAGAATTTCCGGTCCTCGTAGGTCGGATAATCTGCCACCAGGTCCCGGCGGTTGGTGTAGAGCGGCTCGCGGTGGAGCGGGATCGGATCCGGGAAAGTCCAGACCACGGCCCGCGCCTTGGCGTTGCCGAAGGGGGCACAGCCATGTTTGATGGCAACCCTCTGGATACCGCCAGAGAGGTCGGTCTTCCAGTTGGTCTTCGGTCCTGCGACCGCATCGATGGCAGCCCGTTCCTCGTCGGTCAGGTCGCCATCCCAGCCGAGATCCATCAGCATCTGCATGGTGAACTCGGGATAGCCGTCCTGAATTTCCGCGCCCGGGTTGGAAACGCCGTCCGCCAGGAGGTTCTGGCCATCGCGTTCCACGCCGAAACGGGCCCGGAAGCACAGGCCGCCTTCCGCGACAGGTTTGGACATGTCGTAGAGGTTCGGCGTTCCCGGGTGGTTCATTTCCGGCGTGCCCCAGCAGGGCCACGGCATGCCATAATAATCGCCGTCATTCGGGCCACCCACGGCCTGCAGAGTCGTTCTGTCGAACGTGTGCTGGTTGGCCATGTGCGACTTGATCCGCTCCGGTGACTGACCGGTATAACCGATCGTCCACAGGCCGCGGTTCAGTTCGCGGGTGATGTCCTCGATATTCGGTGTTTCCGCATCTTCCATCTCGATGTTGCGGAAGAGACGGTCGCCCCAGCCGAACTTGTTCGCGAACTTGGCCATAATCACATGATCCGGCAGGCTCTCGAACAGCGGTTCCACCACCTTGTCGCGCCACTGCAGCGAGCGGTTCGACGCGGTCACGGAGCCACGGGTTTCGAACTGGGTACAGGCCGGCAGCAGATAGACACCGTCCGTGCGGTCATGAAGCACGGCAGAGACCGTCGGATACGGGTCGATCACGACCAGTGTATCCAGCTCTTCCATGGCCTTCTTCATTTCCACCATGCGGGTCTGGGAGTTCGGGGCATGCCCCCAAA
The DNA here is from genome assembly GCF_965233565.1 of Roseibium sp. Taxonomy (GTDB): domain Bacteria; phylum Pseudomonadota; class Alphaproteobacteria; order Rhizobiales; family Stappiaceae; genus Roseibium. The sequence goes on from NZ_OZ247494.1 coordinate 2,169,878, forward strand.
GCACCATGGCCCGGACCGCATTGGGCTGGTCGGTATTGGCCGGATCTTCCAGAACACCGTCGATCCAGCGGCTGACCGGGATGCCGGTCAGGTTCATGAGGTTCTTCTCTTTGCCATCTGCACCAGTGGTGGTGGCGAACTGGCCTTTCAGCCAGTCGAGATCCTCGTCCCAGACGCGTGACCAGTGGCCCCAGGCACCTGCCGACAGGCCATAGTAGCCCGGCAGCGTGTGGCTCAGGACACCAAGGTCCGTTGCGCCCTGCACGTTGTCATGGCCGCGGAAGATGTTGGTACCACCGCCGGAGGTGCCCATGTTTCCGAGAGCCAGCTGCAGGATGCAGTAGGCACGGGTATTGTTGTTGCCGTTGGTGTGCTGGGTGCCGCCCATGCACCAGATCACGGTGCCCGGACGGTTGTTGGCAAGCGTCCGCGCCACGCGCTTCAGCTGGCTTTCCGGGGTCCCGGTCACACGCTCGACTTCATCCGGCGTCCACTTGGCGACCTCCTCGCGGATCTGATCCATGCCCCAGACACGGGTGCGGATGAACTCCTTGTCCTCCCAGCCGTTGTCGAAGATGTGCCAGAGAATGCCCCAGACCAGGGCGACGTCGGTGCCCGGACGGAAACGCACATATTCGTCGGCATGGGCCGCCGTGCGGGTGAAGCGCGGATCACAGACGATCACCGGCGCGTTGTTCTGTTCCTTGGCGCGCAGCACATGCAGCAGGGAAACCGGATGGGCTTCCGCTGGGTTGCCGCCGATGATGAAGATCGCCTTGGAATTATGGATGTCGTTGTAGCTGTTGGTCATGGCGCCGTAGCCCCATGTGTTGGCTACGCCGGCAACCGTTGTAGAGTGGCAGATACGGGCCTGGTGATCCACATTGTTCGTGCCCCAATAGGCCGCGAACTTGCGGAACAGATAGGCCTGCTCGTTGTTGTGCTTGGCCGAGCCGAGCCAGTAGACGCTGTCCGGGCCGCTTTCTTCCCGGATCTGCATCATCTGGTCGCCGATCTCGTTGATCGCCTCGTCCCAGCTGATGCGCTTCCACTCGCCGCCTTCCTTTTTCATCGGATATTTCAACCGGCGCTCGCCATGGGCGTGCTCGCGGACGGCCGCGCCTTTCGCGCAATGGGCGCCGAGGTTGAACGGGCTGTCCCATCCGGGCTCCTGGCCGACCCACACGCCGTTGGAGACTTCCGCGATTACGGTGCAGCCTACGGAACAGTGGGTACAGACGGATTTGACAAGATTGACCGCGTTGCTGCCGGCCTGAGCCTGCGCCTTGGTCACGGAACCGCCTGTGGCGGTGATGGCGGCGAGGCCGCCTGCGGCAAGACCGGATCCCTTCAGGAATGTCCGGCGGTCTACCGATTTATGTGCAGCGTCTCTAAGGATACTTGCACCCTGGGGGCGTCGCGCAACCCCATTGGTCTTTTTCCTAAGCATGTTGCCCTACCTTGCTTGTATCGAAATCGATACGGCTGGGTTGGATGTCAGTGTCCGGCCGTCGGGCGTCACGCAACCATTGGCCGGGGCAAATGAGATCAGGAGCAGGTCGTCTTGTCCGACGGCCGTGTCACTGATCCTGTCCAACGTCTTCGAGCATCGGATCTGCGAACTTCAGCAAAAGGGATGCTCAGGGCGTCCGGTCAGAACCGGGCGCTGTCGAAATAGGCGCGGGTATGCGCCGTGTCCTGCATCTTGTCCGAAGACAGATCAGGGGTCGCAGCTTCGGCGGTCCCGCCTGCGGCTGTCGCAGCCACGGCAACGGGCGCCGAAAGAGCGGCCAGTTTCAGGAAATCCCGGCGGCCAGTGCCCTCTTTGGGCTCCGCCTGTTCGGGTCGTTTCATCGCAGCAATCCTCCTCTCCTTGCGGCGGCTCCAGCCGCCTAAATTGCCTACGCAAGCTCTAGTTGGGCAGCATTTCGAAAGCCTCGGCTTCGACCTCCATGAACTGCCGCCCCAACGAGCCGACCGCCCCGTAAAAAACGGAACTCTTGGTCGCCTCGAGATCGGTGAAGAAGTGAACGGCCCAGGGCTCGATATGGGCCTTGAAGAATTCTCGCTGACCCGCAACCGGCGTGACGGAGCCGAAGCGGCCCGTAATCAGGCCGGCCATCATTTCCATCAGCGATGCGATATTGTCTTCCGGCTCGTGTTTACCGTCGGCGCGCTGGATCCCGCGCGACATCATGTCGGCACGCAGGTTGGCCAGCGGTTTTTCATTGAGGAAACCGGTCAGATAGTGACTGGCATAAGGAAGCAGTTCACCACGCCCGAGCCCGATGAAGAGGGTATTGAACTCCCGCTCCGCCGTTTCCGGTGCGGTCACCGGTGCAATCCGGGCCAGAACATCCAGCGATCGGCCGATCGGCGTATCGCTGCCCTTGAGGGCCGCGATCTGACCGAGCAGAACCCCGTCGGCGGGTGCGGCCAACAGAGTTCCAAGAAAGTCATAAAGGTCTGCCCGGGCCTGATCTTCCGGGTCAATCACAAATTCCCTGACCACTGCGGACATACGCCGCCTTCCTCCCTCACTGCGCGGTACGGGTACCACCCCTGTTGTTGTAAAACCGATTTCGACCCGACATAGACTTTAGTATTACGAATAGTCGAAGCGAAGCCGTCGTTTTCTTGGCGGGGGGATATCTACCTGTTCATCTAGGGCAGATTCTTCCAAATCAAGTGTAACCGCGTCCTCTTCAGAAGATTGGACGAGGTCGTCACCTTGCGTCAATTGAAAAAGTGCTTTTCTTTTTTCAACCAGATCGTTTTGCGTTGCAGTATTATCTTTGCACTGCACACTTTCTGCGTCGGACGCCACCGCGGCACTGTCTACCTCCGGCGGGGCGTCCGGGTCGCTCTTCGGCTCCGCTTCGGTGAGTTCTGCGAACTTGTCGAACATGCCCTTGCCGACCTGGTAAACGGTCTGCATGTCGGAGATCACCGTCGCCGCGTCTGTGTAATCCTCAGCGTAATCGACAAGGCCATCAAGATTGGCCAGCACCGGGTTCAGGGTCCAGAGCCGCCTGAGCGCGCGCCGGCGCAGGCGCTCCGGAACAGCAGCACCCAGAAACCTCTTGAAGTCATCGCTTTCGCTCAAGCTGTCGGGATCCGGAAGACCAAGCTCTTCCAGGATCTCCTCATCCGGCATCTCTTCCAGCCTCGACCGCTCTCCGGCAACGGCTTCGGCCGCCTTTTCAGCCTGTTCGGCTTCCTGCGCGGCCCGGACGGCTGCCTTGCGCCGGGACCAGAAGTCGCCAGGTGTGTCGTCGCCGCCCGTCACTGCAACGTGTCCTTCGGCTTTCGTCCGGGAGACCGGTAAACGTCGCTCAACTGCTTGATACGTGGATCGCCGATACCATCCTCGACAAGGTCGATGCGTTTCTTGTCACGCTTGCGCTTGATGAAAATCTCTTCTTCATGATGGGTCTCGACAAAGTCCCGGATCCAGGCAATCAGGCCAGGCGGCATCGGGATCTTCTCAACCTGGACCTCGCTGGAATCGGCATAGTCCTGCCCCTCATAGGCGGAAGCCGTCACAAGGGCGACTTCCAGAGGCACTTCGGCTTCGATTTCCTCCACCGGGCGCAGCACCACGTAGACAGACGGGACCTTGTCGGAGAGTGCCGTCAGATAGGCTTCGGTGTCCGCCCTGTGCAGTTCGAGCGGCACCGTCGCGGCATGATACTCAACCGCCTCGCCTTCCTCGCGCAGCACCGCCCAGTCGGCCGGCCCCGCTCCCGGCAGGACCGAGACCGGGCGCCACGAAAATTTCTGCCATTTGGTCACGCCGGGCAGGCGCCGGACCACGACGCCAAGCGGCATGGTCCGCGTCCGTTCCGTATTCACAGCCAAGCATCCTCCCAGATCCGGCAACCGGACTTAGTTCCTTATCCTGCCTATGCTGTCGCATGTCCGACAAATTTCAAGCCCCGCAGAAGTCGAACTTGACGCAGGTGAAGCTGCGCCCTTGTTATGGTGAGTGGGATTCGTCGAAAGGCCTGGCTGAGAAGGGCATCGACAAATCCAAGCGGGGGAGAGGACGCGCACAAGATGACGGAGACAAAGCTGCTGCTTTGTGACTGCCTGAAGTCTCAGGCGATCGATGCCGAAGCCATTGAAAATACGAGCGGTTTGACCTGCTCGGAAGTGCATACCGAACTTTGCCGGAAGGAAGCGGGGTTTGCCGAAGACGCACTCAGGGCGGGCAATGTCGTCATTGCCTGCCAGCAGGAACGGCAGGCATTTGAGGACCTTGCGGCGGAGTTGGATGTCGCTGATCCGGTTTTTGTCGACATTCGCGACCGGGCCGGCTGGACCGAAGATGCGAGTTCGGCCACGCCCAAGATGGCGGCACTCATTGCCGACGCCCTGTTGCCGCATCCCGGCGAGAAGGTCTTGGACATCTCGTCCGGTGGCACCTGCCTGATCCTGGGGGATACCGAGCCTGCTCTTGCCGCAGCAGCGGACCTCTGCAACACGCTCAGCGTGACCGTGCTGCTCGCCCCCGAGGCCGAACTTCCCGTCAACGACGACAGACGCTTCGACATCGTGCGTGGCCGCCTGAAGTCGGCAACGGGTGCCCTGGGCCAGTTCAAACTCTCCTTCGATGCCCTGCAGGAGCGCATTCCGGGAGGCCGCGGCGCCCCCGCCTGGACAGAGCCCAAAAACGGCGGCCGGACCGAATGCGATATTGTTCTTGATATCCGCCACACCCAGCCGCTCTTTCCGGCCGCCGAGAAGCGCGAAGGCTATCTGCGCGCCGATCCCGGCAGCGCAGACGCCTTTCGACGCGCGGTCCTGGAGGCCTCCCAGCTGATCGGCACCTTCGAGAAACCGATCCACATTCGCCTGGACGAAACACTTTGCGCCCATTCCCGCGCGCAGAAAACCGGCTGCAGCCGCTGCCTCGACCTCTGCCCGACCGGGGCAATCACACCGGCAGGGGACCACGTCGACGTGGATCCCATGATCTGTGCCGGCTGCGGCAGCTGTTCGGCGGCCTGCCCGTCCGGGGCAATTTCCTATGATGCACCGCCCGTCGCCCATACCTTTCAGCGCCTTAGGACACTTGCCTCCAGTTGGCGCGAACTGAGCGACACGGCCCCGCGTCTTCTGGTTCATGACAGTGGCCATGGCGCCGACCTGATCCGTTTGAGCGCCCGCTATGGCAAGGGCCTGCCGGCCGATGTCATTCCGATGGAAATGCCCGGTCTTGCCGGGTTCGGCCACGCCGAAGCCCTGGGCGCCCTGGCATCCGGTTTCAGCTCAGTCACGCTGCTTGCCTCTCCGACGACGGAAACCGACGGCATTCCCTTCCAGGTCGAGCTTGGCAACACGCTTGCCGGCCAGGACCGCATTTCCGTGATCGAGCCGACCGATCCGGATCAGCTGGAGGCTGCCCTTTACCTTGAACCTGCCTCAGCGCTGACCGAGCAACCGATCCTGCCGCTCGGGACGCGGCGCCAGATCACACGGCTTGCGGCAAAGGCGATCCATCCGGAAGGCAGCTTACTGTCCCTGCCCACCGGTGCCCCTTATGGTTCTGTCACACTCAACCAGGACGCCTGCACGCTTTGCCTGTCCTGTGTTTCCCTGTGCCCATCCGGTGCGCTCAAGGAAAATCCGGATCAACCGCAACTGCGTTTCCAGGAAGATGCCTGTCTGCAATGCGGCATCTGCACCAACATTTGCCCCGAAAGCGCTCTGAGCCTCGAACCGCGTCTCAATCTTGCCGACGAAGCCCTGCGTCCGCGGGTACTCAAGGAAGAAGAACCGTTCCACTGCGTTGAATGCGGCAAGCCGTTCGGAGTGCGCTCAATGGTCGAACGCATGACGGAAAAACTCGCCGGCAATCACTCCATGTTCAAGGACAACAAGGCCGCCAGACTGATCCAGATGTGCGACGACTGCCGGGTCAATTCGGTCTACCACTCGGAGAATAATCCATTCGCCATGGGCGAGCGGCCGCGCGTGCGCACCACCGATGACTATATCAGCAAGCGGCGCGATCATTGACGGATGTAGCAGGCAATCACTGGTACTGGATTGGCGCGCCAAGATCCGCCGGAGGGATCTGGGAGACGAATGCCAGAATGGCTTCAAGGTCTTCCAGGGTCATCTCCACCGGTGCGATCGGAGACGGCCGGCTGATATCGAAGGGCGGCGTGACGCCGTCAATGATGGTGAAGGCCGGATGGGGCTTGAGCACAAAAAACGCCTCGAAGCGCGCCTGCCAATCCGAGAAGGACCGCATCACGGCAAAGGAAGGCGACGAGCCGATCGTTGACATGCGCGTGGCTTCGTTGACCATGTGGCAACGCCCGCAATGCAATACGGACAGCTTCTCCCCCTCCTGCGCGTTTCCCGGCAAGACCACCGCTTCAACTGCCACCTGCTGGCCGAGTGCGGCAACGAACAGGGGTTTGCCCTCCGGCTGGAAGGACCCGATGGTTTTCTGGCCGACCTCACTGGCAAGCCAGTCCGTAAAGCGCGCGAGATGGACATTGTCCGCGTCAAGAACCGCCAGGGACCACATCCGGTCTAGTCCCTCGAACACGGGCTGGCCCGCGCCGCCTGCCGACAATGCGGCTTCCGCCGGCGCGCCCTCGTCCACAAGTTCGATCCGGATCTGCGTTTTCAGAGAAAACCGCGGCAGCAGGTGCTTGAGAAACCCGCTGTTCACCAGATCTTCCGGCGCACTTAACCGGAAGCTTTTGGATTGTGCCGCGCCCGTCCCGGGCACTACGCTGCAAAGCATCAAGCTCAACAGCCACAAGAAGACAAGACGACAGCCCACGCGCTCCTCCCTCACGTTGCCGGTCGATGACGTTAGGGTAGGAGCGGAAACGCCAGGCCGTCAATGCATTGACAATTGCAACGGGAGGATAAGATGAGCGACGATTTCAACATGTCCATGCGCAAGTTCCTGAAACAGGTGGGCGTCACCTCGCAGCAGGCGATCGAAAAAGCGGTCCGCGAAGCGGACAATGCGGACGGCAAGACCTTCAAGGTCAAGGCGGTTGTCACGATCGAGGAACTCGGCATGGAACATGTCGTCACCGGCGAAATCGAGGGGTAGGACGACAGTGCCGCTAAGCCGCGAAAGCGTTCTTGACGTCCTGAAAACCGTCAGCGACCCGGCAACGGGCGAGAACATCGTTGCCTCCGGCATGATGCGCGCGCTGCGCGTTTCGGACAGCGAAGTCCGGTTTGTCATGGAGATCGACGGCAGCCGTGTTGCCGAGATGGAGGCCCTGGCCGCCGAAGCGGAGAAAAAGCTGGGCAACTTGGACGGCTGTGACAGCGTGCAGATTGCCCTGACCGCCCATGCAGACCAGGCGCCCGCTCCGAAAAAACCCTCCGAACCACAGCCGATCAAACAGCGCCCGGCGCCGCCCGGCACCTCCGGACCTCAGAAAGTCCCCGGCATCGACCGGGTGATTGCAGTGGCTTCCGGCAAGGGCGGCGTCGGAAAATCGACCGTCGCGGCAAACCTGGCATGCGCTCTTGCCGCAGAAGGCCGCAAGGTCGGCCTGCTCGATGCTGATGTCTATGGGCCCTCGCAACCGAAAATGCTGGGAGTTTCCGGTCGGCCGACATCCCCCGACGGCCAGATGATCCTGCCGCTGCGCAATCACGGTGTCACCGTTATCTCCATCGGACTGATGACCAGGGAGGACGAAGCCGTGGTCTGGCGAGGCCCCATGCTGATGGGCGCGCTCCAACAAATGATGGCCCAGGTCCAGTGGGGCAAGCTGGATGTGCTGATCGTTGACCTGCCACCCGGCACCGGTGACGTCCAGATGACGCTTTGCCAGAAATTCGTCGTCGACGGCGCCGTCATCGTGTCGACACCGCAGGATGTTGCCCTGCTTGATGCCCGCAAGGGCATCAGCATGTTCACCGAAATGCAGGTGCCGATCATCGGCATGATCGAAAACATGTCGACCCATATCTGCTCCAAATGCGGTCACGAGGAACACGTTTTCGGTCATGGCGGCGTCGCCGCGGAAGCGGAAAAGCTCGGCGTTCCGCTGCTGGCCGAAGTGCCGCTGCATCTGAATATCAGGATGGCCGGCGACGGCGGTGTGCCCATCGCGATCAAGACGCCGGACGCGCCGGAAGCCGGCGTCTTCCGCCAGCTGGCCAAAACCCTTGTCGAGGAGGGGCATGCATGAGCGAACCGCAGTTCCCGCCGCTCTTTCAGGGCGAACCGCTCACTGGCCGGGCCGATCCGTTCGACAGGGCCATTGCGCTTGCCATTGCTGGCACCGATGCGGGCACGGTGGTCTATAACCTTCACGGATCACAGCTGCGGGCCAGTCTGATCTTTGCCCCGGAACAACCTCTGGAACGGGCGATGACCGCCCTGCCCGTCTGCGGTCTCGGACTGCAGGCTGCCCTCGGCGCCCTTGCACCGCCGGAAGTCGCCGTGCATCTTGAATGGGATGGCCGGGTCAGGGTCAACGGCGCCACCTGCGGACGGCTGCGCGCCAAGGCCTCATCCGTCCTGCCGGATGCCGAGCCCGACTGGCTCGTCATCGGCCTTGAACTCGACATGACAAGTCCGGAAGACAACCCCGGCAGCGACCCGACGCACACCTATCTTTCAGAAGAAGGCTGCGCGGATGTCACGGCCGAAGCGCTTCTGGAAGCCTGGGTCCGCCACAGCCTTTACTGGATCAACCGCTGGCTGGAAGACGGCCCCCGTCCCGTTCATGACGACTGGCGTGCGCTTGTGCCGAATATCGGCGAGCCCGTCGAGATTGACGGCCGGACGGGCACCTTTGTGGGTGTCGACGAGTCCTTTGGCCTGCTGCTTCGCCAGGGCAACGACACCAATCTGATCCCGCTATCCACCAGGCTGGAGGTTTGACCCCATGAAACTCGCCCGCGCCATTCACCTGGATGACAGCGACCGCAATGTCTTCTTTTCCCCTGCCCGCACCGGCGAATGGTGCCTGTCCGGTGGTTTTGAATTCTCCGACTGGTCGAACGCCGACCTGGAAGGCAAGGCCCGCCAGGCTTTTGCCAATGGCTGGCTGGGCCTCGAAACCTTCGGACGGGTGACCTTTGTTGCCGTCACCCCGATCGAGGAAGCGGAATTCGGGCAACTGGTCGACCGGCTGGCACAGCATTTTGTCGACATGTACGGCGCCCCCTCCGTCGACGCGGCAAGAGGCGTCGCGGAAGAAGAACTGCGTTACATGGCCGATCTGTGCGAAGAGCATCCGGAAAACACGCTGATGGCCGTGCAGCGGGAATTGACCGAGGAAGGCGTCCGGGAAGGTTTCCGGACAATCGCGGCACCGGAAGCAGAGCTCGACATGGTGGCCGTGCACGGTGACCAGCACTGATCCCGTCGGAACTGCATTCAGGGCCGACATGTTGTTACCGCGCTTAAGCAAACCCCGGCGCGGAACACGTCCCCGTGAGTGCCGGCTCGCCGAAGCCACGACTGCCGTTATTTGAATTTCGAAAGAGCCACTTCTTTCAAGTTCGATCACAAACAAGCCAAAGTAGTAAAAACACGTACAAAAGTAAATTCATAGAAAATTCACCAATCACGATTTGAGCACTGCGACAAATTGGCAAGTTGATACGTATCAATGCTTTCAAAACGATTGTCTGTTACCTTAGGTAATTCAGACGAGGAGGCATTCTTTATGGCATCACAGGCAACCGCATCTGCACGCAAACCCGCAAACGGCAAGGCGCAGGCTCCCAAGACAACAAAACCCAAAGCGGCAACACGGCAGAAGAAAGCGCCTGTGGCAATCGTGGATGAGGCGGGCACCAAACCCGATGCGGCAGAGCACCACCCAACGGGTGCCGAGCTCCGGCATGTGCTCGCCGAGATGCGCCACTCCACCGAGGCCATCCAGAATGTTTTTGAAACCGGTGAATATCCCTATGCCACAAAGATGCGTCGCGCGGCCTATGAAAAACGCAAGGCGAAACTGCAGGCGGAACTCCTGAAAGCCCAGAAATGGATCCAGGACTCGGGCAAACGTGTGGTCCTGCTGTTTGAAGGCCGTGATGCTGCCGGCAAGGGTGGCACGATCAAGCGCTTCATGGAACATCTGAACCCGCGCGGTGCCAGCGTGGTCGCCCTGCAGAAACCGTCGGAAAGCGAGATGAGCCAGTGGTATTTCCAGCGCTACATCGAACATCTTCCGACCGCAGGCCAGATGATCCTTTTCGACCGGTCCTGGTACAACCGCGCGGGCGTTGAGCGGGTGATGGGCTTCTGTTCTCCGTCGCAATATCTGGAATTCATGCGTCAGGCGCCCGAGATCGAACGCATGCTGACCCGCGACGGCATCCTGCTTTTCAAATACTGGTTCTCCGTGACCCAGTCGGAACAGCGCCGCCGCTTCAACCAGCGCAAGACCGATCCGCTCAAGCAATGGAAATTGTCGCCGATCGATATGGCTTCCCTCGACAAGTGGGACGACTATACCGAAGCCAAGGAAGCCATGTTCTTCTACACTGACACTGCGGATGCCCCCTGGACCATCGTCAAGTCGGACGACAAGAAACGCGCACGCCTGAACTGCATGGAGCATTTCCTGAACGCCCTGCCTTATCCGGACAAGGACCGGCGCATTGTCGGTCAGCCGGACCCGCTGATCGTCGGTTCCAGCCAGCATGTCATCGGCAAGGACAGCCATATCCTCGGCAAGACCCTGCACCCGGACACAAAGGGCCGGCGCAACGGGGACGGATCCCACCCGAACGCCTGAGCAGCCATGACCTGATCGAGACAAACCCGTCCGCCGGCCCGGCAGGCGGGTTTTCTTTGCGCGGCGCGCCGCGTTTGCCGCCCACCTGCTACACCAAGAACTCACCCTTCATCCGCAGCGCCGCATATCCGCCGACCGAGACGCTTGTGATCTCTCTACCGGCAGTGCCAAGCACGGTACGCACGATGCTCGGCCGACCCATCTCAAAGCCCTGTTCGGCCACCAGGACCGCTGTTCCGCCGGCGCCCGGCAACAGGTTCTCGGACCGGAACATGTCGCAGGCAAGCGCCCCGTTGGTGGTGCCGCTCGCCGCCTCTTCCGGATCGCCGACACCGTGGCAGAGATCGCGCAGGCGCACCTTGGCCTTGCCGAGCCCGGAGGCCTGTCGGCACCAGACACCGATCGTGTCGATCGACCGGTCGCGGCAAAAAACGCGCAAGGCGGTGTCATCGGGCCGGATCGACGCAAGCGTCTCCAGATCGGCCAACTGGACAAAGACGTGACGCAGGGCCGTCGAGGACGCGGTGACGCGCCAGACGAGGTCCTGCTCCAGCCCGAGCAGCGGGGCAATCTCCTCCCGCATTACCTCGTTCCGGTCGAAGGAGGGCAACGGCTGGTGCAGGGTCACGGCGCCATCCGACGTCACCTCCACGCCGATCTCACCGGCAGCAGTTTGCTGGATATAACTGCCCGGGCCGATCCGGCCGTCTTCTTTCAGGGCTACAAAGATCGCCAGGGTGACATGGCCGCACATATCCATTTCAGAGCGCGTGGAATGGAACCGTGTTTCATAGCGCCCGTCGGAAAGCTCCCTGACAAAGCCTGTCGTCGGCGCACAAAGATCCGCCGCAATGCGCTGGCGGGCCGCCGGCCAGAGCGGCATGTCTTCAAAGACGACCGCTCCCATATTGCCGCCGGTTTCATCGGCGGCAAAGGCGGCATAAAGACGGACGGGCAGGCTTTCCATTATGGGCTCGACGACAGGTGACAACACCGCCATCCGATCATGGCAAGCCTGCAGAGGCAATTGCGGAGGCGCGTTTTCCAGAGAATGCAGTTTGCCCGTTGGCAACTTCGTTCCTCTGCCACTTCAGTCGCGAAACAGCTCCATTCCGCTGCCGGGATGGCAATGGAAGACAGAACTTGCTAAACTGCTCAGCTACGCTGCGTGGTGGGACACAGCGGCAGGAGCCGAACCTGCGGACTTGTAGTTCTGCCGGCATCCGTCCCGGGCTTTTTTTCAACGCAAGGCGGCTTACCGCCTTGCGTCCTTTCTTTTCTTCCAGAACGGCTCCATGTCGCCGGCCATGATGCAGCCATAGGGATCGATGTAGTCCTCGATGTCGGCGAGGCCGTATTTCTCGATCTGGGCGACCACCGCGTCCGCCTTCTTGTAGCCGGACGGCAGTTCGGAGATGTCGATGCCGTCCTCGAAGAAGCGGATGTCGAGCCCGTCCGTTTCCGCCTTCAGCATTTCTTCCGGCGTCCTCGCCGAAGAGCGGCGCTTGTGCTCGGAGCGCGAATAGTTGCGCCCCGCCCCATGCGGCGAGAAGCCGAGTGCGTGGCCCGCATCCTTGCCGCGCACCACCAGAACCGGCTCGGCCATGTTGAGCGGGATCAGCGTCAGCCCCGTGGCATCGGCCGCATATCCGTCCCAGGCCGGGGTCGCCCCCTTGCCGTGATAGAAGAGCCCGTCCCGTTCGAAGACGAAATTGTGCTCGTTCCAGAACCGATCACCGGCTGCCGCCCCGCTCACCTCCACCGTTGCCTGGTGAATGGCGTTGTGATTGGCCTTGGTCCATTTGCGGATCAGCTGCAGGGCCTCCCAATAGGCGACGCCTTCCTCGCTGTCGGCCGGGATCCAGCCATTCTGCTTCAGCGTTTTCGGCGACAGCTTGCGGCGGAACTTGTCCGCGACATTGATGCCGATCTTGTAGAGCCCAGCACCCGGCCCCCGAGACCCGTGGTGGGTGACCATCGCGGTCCTGCCGGTCTTGCGCGATACGCCGACAAACAGGAAGTGGTTGCCATCCCCATGCGTGCCCAGATGCTCCTGCGCCATGCGCAGGATCTTCGGGTTGCTCAGGAATCGGTTCTCCCGGAACTTGTCGAACAGGCTCGTCGACATGGTGAAACGCTGACCGTTCGGCCGGCCGCCGGCACCAAAATGGGTCACGGACTGGGCCGCGTCCAGAACCGCCTTCGGGTCGGCGTCCTGAAACTCGGTCATCATCACTGAACAGCAGATGTCGGCGCTGTGCATGCCCGGATGGATCGCGTTGCGGGCCGCGACCACACCGCCGACCGGGATCGTCCCGAGCGGGCCTGCCGGACAGGCATCCGGCATGATGGCACCCGCCTCGATGGTCGGCGTGCGCATCAGCTCGGTCATGTGATGCAGGACCGCTTCCAGGTTGGCCTTTTCGTCCGCGCTTTCCGCATCCAGGTTGACGTGGAACGGCTTTTCGCCAGAGGCAGCCAGCGGCAGGGTCGGTGCCGGTTTGTAGGCTTCCAGCATCTGACGCACGGCCTCAAGCGATTCCCCGCGATCCAGCGCGTCCTGCCCATCACGCAGGGCAGCCCCGAAGGCCTTGCCCGGCAGGTGTCCCCAGGTCGCCAGCATGTCGCTGGTGAGTTTTTCGGTTTCCGTTTCCATAATCATCTTCGTCTCTTCTTTCCAATGGGCCCGGCGGCAAGCGGGATAGCAAGACCTTTCCGCATATGTGCGGGCCGGGCTCGAACCGGCAATGGCCAATGTAGTCCTGCCGGCATCCGCCAGGCGTCGCGGGGCAAGGTTTGGCAGGATGATCTTTCCGCCACCGGATTGCTCCGGGCCGGATTTGAACCGGCACGGGGACGGCTCACCGTGCCCCTCCCGGCCTTGCCGGGTGCGTCTACCTGTAATCCTGCCGGCATCCCCGAGACCGCAGCACAGCCGCGGTCAAGTTGCCGTAACTTCAAAAGTGCCGGTCAGGGCGGCAAGGAGGTGCAGAACACTTGGCGCCTGCTCTTCCTATTGAGCTACGCTTCTCCTTTCGAAAAAGCGGCGGGACTTGAACCCGCAACCTGGCGATTAACAGTGATGTAGTTCTGCAGGCATCCGCCCTGACCGGCGGTCTGAAAAGGTGGCGGCAAGTTTGTGACAAGACGGCGAGTTCCAAAGCTGTAGTCCTGCCGGCATCCGCCGTGAATACTATCTGTCCTGTCTCCTTTGTGCGGCCTGCGCCGCGGGTCCAGTCGTCATGTCGGTCCGGTCAGGGCGACAAGGTGGGTGCAAAACGTTCCTGCTCTATCCGATTGAGCTACGCCGCATGAAGTGGTTGCGGCGGCGGGATTCGAACCCGCAACCTGGCGATTCATAGTCGATGTAGTTCTGCAGGCATTCGCCCTGACCGGTTTAAATTGGATGGCGGCAAGGTGGTGATGAAACAAGCGCCGGTGTCCTTCCTCGCTGGACGACATCGCAGGTTCGCGATGGCGTGGCCCGACCCACGCGTCTCCGGTGTGGATGTAGTTCCATCGGCATCCGCCACGGTTTGAAATCTCCCGGGAAATCCAGGCGACAAGTTTGAAGAAACATCGGGGGTCCCGCTCGAGCCTAAGAGCGCCTGCAAGGAGGGGAGTCGAACCCACTCGGACTGATCCCATGGTGGAGCAATGTAGTTCCTTCGGCATTCGCCTGTATCTTCCGGTGTACGCGGCGGGCGGATTGCCCGCCGCGTCATTGCTTGTGTCAGGTCAGCTCGATCGCTTCGATCTCGCCGACCCACTGGTCCACATTCATTCGGTCTTCGGCAAAAGCCGCGATCTGGTCGAACACCGCGTCGGAGAAGCCTCCGACATTGAGGATGTCCGGCCTGGAAACCGCCTGCGCCGTGCCGTAAGGCGCGATATCGATGCACACCAGCTTGGCGTCCGGGTTCCGCCTTTTCAGCTTCTCCCATTCCCGCATCACGCCCGTGGACGCACCCCGGTGAACACCGGCCCAGGACTGGTTGTCCGAGACCAGGATGACAAGGTCCGGCGCACGGCCCTTCCTGTTCAGCCAGGTCAGCGGCGCTGCACAGTTCGTTCCGCCGCCCCATTGCTCGGTGAGCTTTTGGGCATTGGTCAGGATCGTGTCACGCGCAGTCAGCTTGACCTCGCGGACATCCACCTCGAACGGCAGCACGGTCGCGCCGCGGTTACGCCTCAGGACGGCGGCCGAGATCAGCGCGGCAACATCGACGCAGCGCGTCACCGTGGTCGCTCCCTTCCTGTAGCCGGTCACCGGCGACACCATGGACCCGGAGACATCGGGGCAGACGACAACCTGTCCCTTGAAGGCCGGCACGTTGGCAACGGAGATTTCCATCGCATCGTGCAGGGCCTCGCGGATTTCGGCCGGCATCTCGCCCGACAGGGCCTGGTAGGCCGTCAGCAGCTGATACGGGAACACCCGCGCCTTCCTGATCCGCTTCGGATCCCTCAGGATATTGGCCACCATCCCAACTGCCTTGGCCTTGAAGAACCGCCCACCTTCGAAGACGCCGTGACGCAGGAAGGTGTTCAGGTTCATGCGCACCATGGTCCAGCTTCCGCGCTCTGCCAGCGCGGTCCAGTCTTCCCGGGTGAGCGGCAGGTGCGTCAGCATCTGGAACGGCACGTCCGGGACCCTGCGGCCCTTTGGGTTTTCCTTGAAGGCTACATAGTCACGCACTTCAACCGGCAGCTTCTCCACATCGCACGGCTTTCCGATCAGCCAGGCAAACAGGGCTTCCCGCTCCTGATCGCGCGGCTTGGGGTGCACCATCTTGATGACATCCGCCAGGGACGGGTCATTGCCGATGCTGGCCTGAAGCAGCTGATAGGTGCTGGCCGTGTTCAACCAGGCACGCACCAGGGCCTTCGGCCGGGTTCCCAGAGACTTACGCCCGGTCTGACCGGACCGCATGATCTGCACGAAGTTGCGCAGCATCTTGCCGTCGGTCACGACCATCGGAAATGCCTGGGCAAACAGCCCGGTATCCCTGGAGGCAAGAACGGCCAGCAGCAGGGCCGGCAGGTCTTTCATGTGACCCTTCTGGCGGGCATAGACCGCCGTCCTGGCCAGGAAAACATCCGGCACGGCCCCCGCCGCCGCCAGCACCTGGTCCAGTTCCATCTCGGCGCTCTGGTAGAACAGGTCTCCGATGGAGCCGGTCGCCGCCAGTTGCGCAAGCTTCTGGCGATCCTCATAGAGATAGGCGCGGCCACCAGCCAGGTTCCTGGCATCGGCCTTTTTGGCAAGGCGCCCCCTCTGGGAGGCAAAAAGCATTTTGTTCGCCATTTTCTGCTCCTCGGACCCAGCTGCCGGGCAGCTGTGTCTCTCGTGTTCGTTTCGAGAAGGAGAATGCCTGTCGGCGTGACGGACAAAAACAAAAAATGCAAAATCAGATAAAGAGCTGATTTATATAGATTATTTTGTTTATTGACATTTATGACAGTGGATATTTCTATACCACCAGATAGGGAATTATAAAATTGAATAGCGATCTGAAAAAGAACGTGGTCATCGGCTTTCTCGGCACCCAACTGGATGCCGGCAAGAAGCGCCGCTGGCGACCGTCCATTGCCGTCACCCAGCACGGTGCCTTTCCGGTGCACCGGCTGGAACTGCTGCACGACAGGGCGTTCCACCGCCTCGCCCATCACGTGAAGCGCGAAATCGAGGAGGCCAGCCCGGCCACCGAGGTCCTGCTGCAACAGGTTGATCTGCGCGATCCTTGGGATTTTCAGGAAGTCTATGGAGCGCTGTTCGACTTTGCCCGCGATTACGGCTTCGACGAGGATCGGGAGGACTATTTTGTCCACCTGACCACCGGCACCCATGTGGCCCAGATCTGCTGGTTTCTGCTGACCGAATCCCGCCATGTTCCGGCCAAACTGGTGCAGACCTCGCCACCGCCCCGCGACGCGGATGACGTCACCGGCAATTACAATATTGTCGACCTGGATCTCTCCCGCTACGACGCCTTGCAGCAGCGCTTCGACCTTGTGGCCGAGGAATATAATGCGCTTCTGAAGGCAGGTATCGAGACGCGCAACTCCGGCTTCAACAGCCTGATCGAACGCATCGAGCTGGTCGCGACCAACTCCGATGCCCCTCTGCTGCTGCTCGGCGATACGGGGACCGGCAAAAGTGAGCTCGCCGAACGCATCTACGAACTCAAGCTGCAGCGGCGGCGCGTGAAGGGGCGCCTTGTTCACGTCAACTGCGCCACGCTGAAAGGCGAACGCGCGATGTCCAGCCTGTTCGGCCATCGAAGGGGCGCTGTCGGCAGCGGCAGCTCCGACCGGCGTGGCCTTCTGCGTGAGGCAGACGGCGGCGTACTTTTTCTGGACGAGATCAACGAACTCGGGCTCGATGAACAGGCCATGATCCTGCATGCGGTTGAAACCGGCCGGTTCCTGCCGCTCGGTTCTGATCATGAAATCACCAGCCGGTTCCAGCTGATCGCCGGCACCAACAAGAATCTCGGTCACCTGGTGTCCGAAGGAAAGTTCCGGCCGGATCTCTATGCCAGGCTCAATCTCTGGACCTTCCGCCTGCCGTCCTTGAGTGAGCGGCGCGAGGATATCGAACCCAACATCGAATTCGAGCTGAACCGTTCCGAACGGCTGCTCGGCAACCGGGTCGGCTTCAACGCCGATGCAAGGGCGCGATATCTGGACTTTGCCACATCGCCCGGCACGGCCTGGCCCGGCAACTTCCGCGACCTCGGCGCGTCCGTGCAGCGTCTGTGCACCCTGGCCCCCCGGGGACGCATCACACTCGCCCTTGTCGACCAGGAAATCGACGCCCTGGAACGGCAATGGTCGAGCGCGGAGATCAATCCGGACGATGCACTGCTGCAGACACTGATCGGGGACCGCCTTTCGGAGGTCGATCCGTTCGACCGGGTCCAGCTGGCCTATGTGGTTCGCATGTGCAGGAAGAGCCCCACCCTGAGCGCAGCCGGCCGCGTGCTCTTCGCCGCCTCCCGCGCCACCAAGACCAGCCGCAATGACGCCGACCGGTTGAAGAAGTATCTCGACCGGTTTGGCCTGAGCTGGCCGGATGTCGTCGAAAACGACCGATAAACTGTCACTCACAAACTCGTCACAAAATGCCGGCGCCATTTTATTTCCATGTGATCGCCTCCGTTCCCACTTCAGGGCTGCAACGACATTCTCATCTGGGAAGAGAGACGACCATGACCATGACCACTTCGGAGACACGCCCGGCCGTTTCACTGCCGGCACTCAATTTCAACACGCTCGGCCTGATGTTCATCTCAGGTTTTTTTGCCACCATCGCCTTTGACTTCTGGGGCCAGATCCTCAGCCCGGGCCTTGGCTTTGCCAACCTCTCGCCCCATGGCCTTGCCCAGAGCCTGCTTGGCAGTCTCGGCCTGCCCAACAACGCCTTTGCCGGTTACTTCGTGCACTTCTACGTGGTCGGTCTGATCGGCTATCCGCTCGGATGGATGTTCATCTTCGCTCCGCTCTGGCAGCGTGTTGTCGGTGACACCCACTGGTTTGTCCCCTCCGCGATCTACGGTTTCGGTCTCTGGATCTTTGCCATTGGCGGCATCACCTCCCTCGCCGGTCTGCCGTTCTTCCTGAACTTCACCGGCATCGTCTGGGTCGCCCTCGTCGGCCATGTGCTCTACGGCATCGTGCTGGTCGCCATGCTGAAGCTGATCGAGCGTCAGAACGCCGCCTGATTTCCAGCAGCAACTTCACTCAAACAAACAGCGCGCCCTCGTGGCGCGCTTTTGTGTTTTACCTGGTGCGATTGAGCGACCCGCTGTCAATCAGCCGCCGGCCACTGCTTTTCAAGCAGATCCGCTCCCGTTCGTCCCGCCTCCAGGATGGCTTCGGTGGCCTCGCCGTTTTCCGCCAGGCGCGCCAGCGTGACCGTGCCGACCATGAGCGCCAGCAATGCCGTCCCCTGAGCCGCTGCATCGCCGGTTTTCAAAAGCGCCGACACACGGTCAACCGCCGCCAAGCCGTCACGCCGCGCGGCCTCCTCGCCCCGGCTGAGATCGATTGCCAGAGCCGCCAGGGGGCAGCCGTCTCCCCGATTGTCGACATGACATTTTGACAGATAGGTGTCGATATAGTCGCGTCGGGCCCTCGTCTTTTGCGCGTCGTCCGGTGCCTGCTCCATCTCCGTCAGCACATCATCCACCGCCTTGCGGAACGCTGCGGAGACCAGTTCGTCCTTCGATCTGAAGTGCCGATAGAAGCCGCCATGCGTGAGCCCGGCCGCCTGCATCACATCCGATACGCTGGTTGCGTCGGTGCCTTCCTCGCGCAGCATACGCGCGGCAGCTTCCAGTATCTTGTTGTGAGACTTCTGCTTTTCAGCTTCTGACATGCGCGGCATCGGGGCGCCTTTCTCCAGGGCTTGACAATATAGATTTCACCTATCATCTATATTTATAGATTACAACCATCATCTAAAAGGTGTCCCGTGCCCTCAAAACCGAAAATTCTCGTCACCAGCGCCGGTGGAAAGACCGGTCTGCCCGTCACCTTGCAACTGCTTGAAAAGGGATTCCCGGTGCGTGCATTCCTGCGACGGCAAGATCACCGCGCAGACCTTCTGGAGCGCGCCGGGGCTGAAGTCTTCGTCGGCAATCAATATGCACTTGCCGACATGCGCAAGGCGATGGCAGGGGTTCGGCGCGCCTATCAGTGCGCCCCGACCGCACCGAACGGGCTGCATTTCAACGCGGTCTTCACGGTCGCCGCCAATGAAGCCGCTCTGGAACATGTGGTCACACTCGGCCAATGGCTGAGCAGCACCGAACACCCGTCCCTTTTCACACGGGAAGTCTATCTCTCCGACGCGCTGATCCGGCTGGCGCCACACATGACGGTCACCTCTGTCAATCCGGGCTGGTTTGCCGACAACTATCTGATGGTGATCGACATGGCGGCCCATCTCGGCCTCTTCACCATGCCGCTTGGCCCGGGCCATGAGAAGAAGAACGCACCGCCCTCCAACGAGGATATCGCGCGTGTCGCCGTTGCCGCGCTTGCCGATCCGGACCGTCACGCAGGCAGGACTTATCGCCCGACCGGGCCGGACTTGATGTCGCCGGACGAAATTGCTGCAGCCATGGGACGCGCGCTCGGTCGCAAGGTCAGGTACCAGAACATCTCGAAGAAGATGATGACCAAGGCGCTGCGCGCAATGCCGCCCTCGAATTATTCCGAGGCTGCCGTCTCCCAGCTCGCCATCTACGCAGAAGAATACCGGCGCGGCGCCTTTGCGGTGAGTGCGCCGACGCGGCATGTCGAAGACGTTGGTGGCCGTGCACCGGAATCCTTTGAAAGCATCACCCGCCGGCTGGTCGCCAGACGTCCGGAACTCCGCCGGAGCATCTCCCGGACGGCCCGCGCCCTGTTCGGTTTTACCAGGATCGCTCTGACCCCGGCGCTCGACCTCGACCGCATTCAGTCAAGCCGCGACTACGTTCGCCTCGAAACCCCGCGTTTTGCGCAGGAAACGCCGGACTGGGTCCAAAGCCACGACCTCACCCAAGCCCCCACTCTTGCAACCCGGGTCGCCTGACCCACTCAAACAAGGAGAATTTTATGACCAGCACATCCGTTCTTTTTGAGCGTAATGCCCAATTTGCCGAAGGCTTCGACAAGGCAGACTTGCCGATCTTGCCCACGCTCAACATGATGATCGTTACCTGTATCGATGCGCGGGTCGACCCGGCTCACGTGCTAGGTCTGGACCTCGGCGAAGCAGTCATCATCCGCAACAATGGCGGGCGCGCCACGCGTGCCGTCATTGAGGAAATCACTGTTCTTTCCGCCATGCTCGGCAAGTTGAACGGCAGTGCTCCGGCCTTCGATGTCGTCCTCATGCAGCACACCCAATGCGGAGCAGAGAATTTCGCCAACCCTGAACTGCAGGCAATGCTGATGGAGAAGTTCGGCATCGATGTTTCAGACTCCGCCATTACCGATCATGAGCTGGACCTGAAAGGGGATGTCGAAAGGTTGAGGGATGCAAAGGGCATTCCCGGCTCCGTCACAGTCTCGGCTGTGCTTTATGACGTCAAAACGGGCCGCCTGTCGGAGATCGCCGCCCCGGCAAAACTTGCTGATCTGCGCCAGGAAGCGAAGGCGGCCTGACAGCTCCGGGGAGGCCCACACCCACTCAGTGGGTTATTCCGGATCTGGCCATGCAGCTGCGCTGCAGACCGTCCGGAATGACGACGTTGCCAGAACGCCTGGTGAGGCGCACCAGATGATGCGCCTCTTCTGCCAACAGGAAACCCTGGGCGTCAGACTGTTCCGGCCTGCGCCTTGTCGAAGATCTCCAGAGCGCCATCCTTGGTGAGTTCTACCGGATTGCCGCCTGCGGTCGGGTCGACGATAGCCATCTCCGCGATCAGCTCGCGTTTGCCATCATCGACATTCAGTCCGCCAAGCGTATGCGGCACATCGAGATCCGCGCGCAGCTTCAGGATCGCATCAAGCACGCCCTGGTAACCACCGGCAATGCCGAGAAATCCAGCCAGGCGCTCGAATTTCTGCTCGATCGCCGACCGGTTGAACTGCAGCACATAAGGCATGAAGACCGCGTTGGTCATGCCATGATGGGTGTCATAGAGCGCTCCGACCGGATGCGACAGCGAGTGGATCGCGCCAAGGCCCTTCTGGAAGGCAACGGCGCCCATGGCCGCTGCGCTCATCAGATGGCCGCGTGCTTCAAGATCAGATCCATCGGCGGCAACCTTCGGCAGGTTTTCAAACACCAGCCGAATGCCTTCCAACGCGATGCCTTCCGACATCGGATGATACATCGGAGCGGAATAAGCCTCCAGGCAATGGGCGAGCGCGTCCATGCCGGTGCCGACCGTGATGAAGCGCGGCATGCCGACTGTCAGCTCCGGATCGCAGATGACGGTTTCAGGCAGCATCTTCGGATGGAAGATCACTTTCTTCGTGTGGGTCGCCTCATTGGTGACAACGCCGGCGCGGCCGACTTCCGAACCGGTGCCCGCCGTTGTCGGGACGGCAACGATCGGCGCAATACCGGCCGGGTCGGCGCGGGTCCACCAGTCGCCGATGTCTTCAAAATCCCAGATCGGCCGGGATTGACCGGACATGAAGGCAATCAGCTTGCCCGCATCAAGACCTGACCCGCCGCCGAAGGCGATAACGCCATCATGACCGCCTGCCTTGAAAGCGGCGACACCCGCATTGATGTTGCTGTCGACCGGGTTCGGCTTGACGTCGGAAAAGACGGCGGCCTGGAGCCCGGCGGCCTTCAGGCTCTCGATCGCTTCGGCCACCATCGGCAGGCCGGCAAGGCCCGGGTCGGTCACCAGCAGCGGATTGGTCATGCCGGACGCTTTCACCGCATCAGGCAGTTCCTTGATGCGGCCGACGCCGAAACGGACGGAGGTCGGATAGGACCAGTTGACGGAAGGAAGTGAGCTCATGGTCGTCTCGTTGGTTTGATCGTCTGTTTTGTAGAACACCCACTTTGCAGGTGCTGGTATTCCGAACAACACCTCCGCTTGCTCCCCTCTCCCCCCTGGAGGGGGAGATGTCCGCGTTAGCGGAAAGAGGGGGGGGCTGGACGTGCTGCAATCTCAAAATCAGCGTAGGAGGAGAGGCTGTCCCCCCCTCTGTCTCCTGACGGAGACATCTCCCCCTCCAGGGGGGAGAGTGGAGCAAGTCCAGTTGCTGAGGTCTATTCGCCTTACAGAATGCTGAACTTGCCCCGGTTACAGTTCTGCGCCGCTTCAGTGTTCCACGCGGAAGTGGAACGACTTCGGCCTTGTCAGGTTATGAAACCCGATCTCGGAAAGGGCCGCGCCCTTGCCGGTGTCCTTCACGCCCGTCCAGACAAGCGCCGGATCGAGATAGTCGCAGCGGTTCATGAAGACGGTGCCGGTTTCGATCCGATCGCCGATCTCCGCTGCTGCGGCGACATCTTCGGTCCAGATCGAGGCCGTCAGACCATAGGGGCTGTCATTCATGAACTGCAGCGCTTCTTCGTCGTCCTTCACCTTCATGATGCCGACCACCGGACCGAAGCTTTCTTCACGCATCACCGACATCTGGTGATTGACGTCGGTCAGGACCTGAGGCGCCAGATAAGGCGTGCCTGCGGCATCCGCCTCGAAACTGGACGTGTCGATATGGGCTTTCGCGCCCTTGCGCAGGGCCTCTTCGGTTTGCTCGCGCACCCAGGCGGCAAAACGGGCCTGGGCCATCGGGCCGAGGGTGGTTGCCTCGTCCAGCGGATTGCCGAGCTTGTACTGGCTGGTCAGG
This sequence comes from Roseibium sp., assembly GCF_965233565.1. Taxonomy (GTDB): domain Bacteria; phylum Pseudomonadota; class Alphaproteobacteria; order Rhizobiales; family Stappiaceae; genus Roseibium. The sequence continues at coordinate 2,192,947 of NZ_OZ247494.1, forward strand.
TCAACAAAGCCCTCGACGAACCGGTCATAAAGGCTTTCATGCACATAGACGCGCTCTATGCCGCAGCAGCACTGACCGGCATTGTAGAAGGCACCGTCAACAAGGTTCTCGACCGCATAGTTCAGGTCGGCATCGGCCCGGACATAGGCCGGGTCCTTGCCGCCCAGCTCAAGCCCCACCGTGGCGAAGGTGCCGGCCAGGGCCTTTTCAATGGCGCGGCCGCCGCCGACGGATCCGGTGAAATTGACATGATCGATCAGGCCGGCTCCAAGCAGCTTTTCCGTGCCTGCATGGGTCAGAACGATATTCTGGAAGACACCTTTCGGCAGGCCTGCAATCTCGAAAGCCTTGGCGAGGCGCTCACCGACCAGCAGCGTCTGCGCGGCATGCTTCAGCACAATCACGTTGCCGGCCATCAGCGCCGGCATGATGGTGTTGATCGCCGTCATGAACGGATAGTTCCAGGGCGCGATGACCATGACGATGCCGAGCGGCACGCGCTTCAGGTACCGCTTGAAGCCGGCTTTGTCGGTGCGCTCGATGTCGGCCAGAGCTTCGGCCGCGGTGCGCGCGCAATATTCGGTCCGCTCAATGGTGCCACCGAGTTCGCCGCCGAAACGGACCGGACGGCCCATCTGCCAGGCAAGTTCCTGAACGACGTCGTCATTCATTGCCTTCAGGGCTTCCAGAGCCTTTTCGCAATAGGCCACCCGCTCGGCAACCGGCAGGGCCGCCCAGCCTGGCTGGGCCGCACGCGCCGCGGTGACCACGCGGTCGACGGCGGTCTCGTCCAGCGCCGGACGCTCGGCATAGACCGAGCCGTCGATCGGCGAAATCAGTTTGATCACATCTGACATTTGAACCTCTCAAACCCGCCTCTTCCGGGCGGCGTCTTCAAAAGTGGTTGGCTCTTTGATTTCCAGTCCGGCCGCTTACCCACCACCCTCATCCTGAGGAGCCGCGCAGCGGCGTCTCGAAGGATGGGCCGCTTGTTCTGCGTGTGCCGCCCATCCTTCGAGACGGGCCATTCGGCCCTCCTCAGGATGAGGCTGTGGCGTGTCGTGCGCCTTCTGTTCCGTCTTCGCCCTTTACGCCCGCTCGAAGCCGCGGGCAATCTCATAATCGGTGACCACCCGATCGAATTCCTCCAGCTCCCATTCCGCGGCCCGCGCATAGTGATCGATCACCGCGTCGGAGAAGGCTTCGCGCAGGAACTTGGACTTGCGCAAGGTTTCACGGGCTTCGCGCAGCGTCTGCGGAATTTCCCTGGCGCGCTTGGCCTCGTAGACATCCCCGGTGGTCGGCGGATCGAGGGTTAGTTTTTCCTCGATCCCCTTCAGACCGGCTGCGATCTGGACCGCAAGCGCGAGGTAGGGATTGAGATCGGAGCCGCCGATGCGGCATTCGATGCGCAGCCCCTTGGTGCCCTCGCCGCAGAGGCGGAAACCGGCGGTGCGGTTGTCGACCGACCAGACGGTCTTGGTCGGTGCGAAGGTGCCCTTCTGGAAACGCTTGTAGCTGTTGATGTAGGGCGCCAGGAAATAAGTGTAATCCGGTGCGTATTTGATCAGGCCGGCAAGGTAGTGGCGCATCGTCTCCGACATGCCGTACTGGCCATCGGCATCGCAGAAGACATTGTTGCCGTTCTTGTCGAACAGGGACTGGTGCACATGAGAGGATGACCCGACCTTGTCATGATGCCACTTGGCCAGGAAGGACGCCGAACGGCCCTTGGCCCAGGCGATTTCCTTCACTGCCTGCTTGGCGATGGTGTGATACTCGGCCGTGTCGAGCGCCGGCGCATAGCGGATGTTGAGCTCTTCCTGACCGGTTTCGGCCTCACCCTTGGTGTTTTCCACCGGGACCCCGGCCGCATAGAGGCCGTTGCGCACCGGGCGCATGACGTCCTCTTCCTTGGTCGTCTGCAGGATGTGGTAATCCTCGTTGTAGCCGGAGATCGGCTCCATGTCACGGAAGCCGCCCTTGCGCATGTCGTCATAGCTTTTCTCGAACAGGAAGAATTCCAGCTCGGTCGCCATGATCGGCGTCAGGCCCAATTCGGCCAGTTTGGCCACCTGGGCCTTCAGCATCGCCCGCGGCGAATGCGGCACGTCCGCGTGTGTATGGTGATCCTGCACATCGCACAGCACCATGGCGGTGCCGTCCAGCCAGGGCACCAGGCGCAGCGTCGACAGGTCCGGCTTCATCACATAGTCGCCATAGCCGCCCGACCAGCTCGTCGCCGCATACCCCTCGACCGTGTACATCTCCAGGTCGGTTGCCAGCAGGTAGTTGCAGCAATGGGTCTCTTCATAGGCGCTGTCGACAAAGTGCTGGGCGTGGAAACGCTTGCCCATCAGCCGTCCCTGCATATCGACGATACAGGCGAGCACCGTATCGATCTCTCCTGAGGAAACGAGCGACTTCAATCCGTCGAAGGTCAGGTTGCCAGGCATTTTCAGCGTGTCCGTTTCTTGGCCCGCGTCGGGCGGGTCGTGTTCTCAAATCTCAAAAGTCCCGGCCCGGAGGGTTCTGCTCCGGACCGGTAGGTGTGGCCGCACCTGCGGGAAGCCGACGCGGCCAGGGCCTGCATCAGGTGTAACGGTAAGGACGGCCTGCTTTCTGCATGTCCTGGTTATATTTCTTGAAGATCTCCACCACCTTGGCCTTGGTCGGGCTTTCGGCTGCGATCTCGTCCCAGAACGCCATGGCAGCTTCTTCAACCGTTGCCCATTCTGCATCCGGAATGGAGGTCAGCTCCATCTTGGTGCCGTTGACACGCAAGTTGGCTTCGCCGCCCCAGTACCACCACTGGCGATAATAGTGGGAGGCGTCCATGGCCAGCTGCAGCATCGATTTCAGGTGGTCCGGCAGCTCGTTCCAGCGTTCCTGGTTGGCGAAGAAGGAACCCGCCCAGGCGCCGGAGATGTTGTTGGTCAGGAAGTAGTTGGTCACATCCGCCCAGCCGACAGTGTAGTCCTCGGTGATGCCCGACCAGGCGATACCGTCGAGTTCGCCGGTCTGGACGGCGACTTCAATGTCTTCCCACGGCAGGGTTACGGGCACGACGCCGAACTGGCTCATGAAGCGGCCGGCGGTCGGGAAGGTGAAGACGCGCTTGCCTTCAAGATCTTTCAGCGAACGGATCGGGTCCTTGGTGGCGAAGTGGCACGGATCCCAGGCACCTGCGGAAATGTGCTTCACGCCGACCTTGGCATATTCCTCTTCCCAGATTTCCTTCAGGCCGTACTGGTTGAACAGCACCGGCACGTCGAGGGAATAGCGGGACGCAAACGGGAAGTAGCCGCCGAACACGGTGACTTCGGTCGGAGACGCCATGGAATCGTCATCGGACTGCACGGCATCGATCGTGCCCTGCTGCATGGCACGGAACAGCTCGCCCGTCGGCACCAGCTGGTCGGCCGTGTAGAGCTCGATCACCATCTCGCCGTTGGCGGCCTTGTTGAAGGCATCGATATGCGGCTTGATGACATGTTCGGCCAGCGCCGGACCGGCATAGGTCTGCAGGCGCCACTTGATCTGCGTCTGGCCATGAACGGCCGGGGCCGCAAGCGTCGTTGCACCGGCGGCGGCTGCCGTGCCGAGACCGGCTTTTTTCAGAAACTCACGTCTATTCTTCATCTCTAGTTCCCCTAAGTTCCAGTTTCAGTTCGCGCGGGTCGGCCGTTTTCCGGCTCTGATATTCCGCAGTCCAACTCCGTTCCTCCGGACGTTGTTTGTTGCCCGTTCCTCGCGCTATCTGCCGTAGACAAGCTCCGGCAGCCAGAGAGCGATTTGCGGGAAGGCCATCACGAGCGCGAGCGCCAGCATCATCACCAGGACGAACGGCGTGATCGAGCCGTAGATGTCGCGCATGGTGATGTCCTTGGGCGCCATCGCCCGCATCAGGAAGAGGTTGTAGCCAAAGGGTGGCGTCATATAGGCAATCTGGGTCGTGATCGTGTAGAGCACGCCGTACCAGATCAGGATTTCGCCGCGCGGCATGCCGAGATCGAGCGAGGCCACCAGCGGCACGTAAAGTGGCGCAACGATCACCAGCATCGCCGTGTCGTCCAGGAAGGTGCCCATCACCAGGAACGACAGCTGCATCAGGATCAGGATCATCCAGGGCGACAGGCCGAGCTGGTCGGTAAAGAGATTCTCGATCGCCTTGACCGCGCCGAGCCCGTCAAAGACGGCACCGAAGCCGAGCGCGGCCAGGATGATCCACATGAACATGCAGGAGATGCCGAGCGTGTTCTTCAGGCACAGGATCAGGATGTCCCAGGTCATGCGGCGACGGAATATCGCGGCCAGCAAGGCCGTCAGCGCACCGATGGCGGAAGCTTCGACCAGGCTGGTCTTGCCCATCACGAACGGCACCATCATGGCAGCGAAGATCACGATCGGCAGGATGCCGGCCAGCAGCAGCTTGTATTTGTCCTCCTTGGAGGCTTCGCGCTCCTCGCGCGTCAGCACCGGGCCAAGTTCCGGCTGGATCTTGCAGCGCACGGCGATATAGATGACAAACATCGTTGCCATCATCAGGCCCGGTACGATGCCGGCAAGCCAGAGCTGACCGACCGGCGCACGCGCAATCATGGCGTAAAGCACCAGGACGACCGAGGGTGGCACTAGAATGCCCAGGGAGGACCCCGCCTGGATCACCCCCGTGACCATGCGCTTGTCATACTTGCGTTTGAGAAGCTCCGGCAGCGCAATGGTCGCACCGATGGCCATGCCCGCAACCGACAGACCGTTCATCGCCGAGATCAGGACCATCAGCAGGATCGTGCCGATGGCAAGACCGCCATGGATCGGCCCCATCCAGACGTGGAACATCTTGTAGAGGTCGTCGGCAATCTTGGTTTCCGACAACACATAGCCCATGAAGATGAACATCGGCAGCGTCAAGAGCGGATACCACTTCATCAGCTTCATGGCAGCCGAGAAGGGAATGTCACCTCCACCGGTGCCCCAGAGCGCCAGGGCTGCAATGGCTGCGATGCCGCCAATCGCGCCGAAGACGCGCTGCCCTGTCAGAAGCATCAGCATCATCGACGAGAACATCAAAAGAGCGATCAACTCATAGGACATCAGAGCGTCACTCCCTTGATCCGGGCAATGTCTTTCAGGAGTTCAGAGACGGTCTGAAGCAGCATCAGGAAGAAACCGATGATCATGATCACCTTGACGGGCCAGAGATAGGGCCGCCAGGCGGTAGGACTGCGCTCGATGAAGCCAAGCTTCTCGCTGGCCGCCGACGGACCGCCGGTGACGAAGGCGACAAAGAGATCCCACCAGAAGCTGAGCGAATCCTTGCCGAAATAGCCGAGCGAATAGGCCGTGGAATTGAGCGCACCATAAAGCAGCACACAGAGATAGAAGATCAGCAGGAGCACGGTGAAGGCATCGAACCAGGCCTTCTTCTTCACGCTCCATTCCGCATAGAAGAGATCCATGCGCACATTCGATCCCATCTGGATCGAATAAGGCCCGCCCAGAACATAATAGGCGACCATCGCGAACTGCGCGATTTCGAGCGTCCACAGCGACGGATTGAAGAAGGTCTTGGAGATCGACGACCAGAGCAGGATCGCGGCCATCACGAAGACGCCCCACATGATGATCTTGCCGAGCCCGCGGTTGAAGCCGTCGACGATACGGATGTATAGGCTGGCGACCTTAAACACGGGCGCCTCCTGCTATCGTTTCCGCAGCGCGCTTCAAGACAGGTGCCAGCAGCTCGGTCCAGCGCGCTTCTTCATCCGGGGTGCGGACTTCGTCGTTGCGGATCTCGATCATCAGACACGGCAATTGCCGGTCCTCGCCGTGACGGCGGATCGTATAATAGACCCCGTCCGCCGGTGAATAGGGTTCATTGTCGCCCACCGTCAGATCGCCGCGCGCAGCCAGATCGGACAACACCGGATCGGCAAGACGGCGATCGTTTTCGGAGATCAGGCCGATTTCCCAGGGGCGTGACTTGCCCTTGTAGACCGGTGTGAAGGAGTGGATCGAGACAACGGCGCTTGGCAGTCCCCTGTCCTTGCGCTCGTTCAGAACCTTGTCGATCGCCTTGTGAAACGGCCGGTGCGCCAGGTTGAGCCGGAACGCCTTTTCATCGGCAGACAGATCCCGATTGCCGGCGATCTGGGTGGTCTCGCTCAGGCACGGGATCAGGTCGGCCCGGCTTTCTTCGCGGTTACAGTCGATGATCAGCCGGGAAACGGTTGTCGCGATCAGCGGGGCATCCAGCGCCTGCGAAAGACCGCGCGCAACACCGAGCGCGCCCGGGTCCCATGCAATATGGGCGATCTTGTCGGCATCCGAGATCTGCAGGCTGGTGTCGTAGGGCGGTGGCAGGAAATTGGAAGCGTGATCGCAAACCAGAACGAACGGTCCGGCGCCCTCCGCGTTTTCAACCGCGACAGCCCGGTTCATTCCTCCTGAGGGAAGACCTGCACCCATTCCCAACTCCCTGAAAGACCGGCACCCAAGTTTGTAATGTTTGTTACAGGATTGCCGACTTAACTAAGATCTGTAATATTTGATACGCAGATTGGAACCGCTGTCAAATGAAATTCAGCGGCCCCGATAAGAAAAAGGCCGGAGCCCATGGAACGCCCACTCTTGGATGATATTCGCGACCGTCTCGACGAGTTCACGGCGACGGAAAAGAAGGCGGCCCATGCCCTGATGGCCAATTATCCGATGCAGGGTCTGGGCACGGTTGCCCAGTTTGCAGCGGCTGCAAATGTCAGTTCGCCCACCATCCTTCGCTTCATCGGAAGGCTCGGGTTTCCAGGCTTTGCAGAGTTTCAGAAGAAACTGCGCAGCGAGTTGGAAAGTCAGCTGAATTCACCGCTAGCCCGCAGCGCCAACATGGGAGACGACCCCGACCGCGACCCCCATGTCAGCCAGCTCCTGGACAATGTCCGCGAGACCTTTGCCCATCTGCCCAAGGGCGAACTCAGCGGCCTCACCAAGCTTCTGGCAGACGAACGCAAGACCGTGCACCTGATCGGTGGCCGCTTCACCGATGGTCTCGCCCGCTACATGGCAGCCCATCTCAGGATCGTCAGGCCCAACGTCAATCACGTCGCCGGCCAGCAGGGCAACTGGCTGGACCAGCTCATCGGCATCGGCCCGAAGGATGTGGTGCTTGTCTTCGATATCCGGCGGTATCAGGCCGAGATCATCCAGTTCGCCGAAGCCGCCGCCAAGCAGGGCGCGACGGTTGCCCTCGTCACCGACAGCTGGATGTCCCCGGTCGGGCGGATCGCCAGCTATGTCCTGCCCGCCCGCGTCGCGGTGCCTTCACCTTGGGATTCCTCGCTGGCGCTGATGGCCGTCGCCGAGGTGCTGATTGCGGGCGTCACCCGCGAGAACCAGGCCCGCGCCCAGGAGCGCATGCGCGCTCTTGAAAAACTGCGCAACGACATCGACCCCACCACCGAGGGCCGGGCCATGGGGCCGGATATTTGAGGGTTACCGTGCCCACGGGCGATCATGACTGACCTGCCAAAATGCTGCCCAACGCAATAATCGTCCCGGCCTTGCCGGAGTGCCCTGCCTCACCTTGTTCATTGCGGTCATCCCGGCCTTGAGCCGGGGCCTACTCAGTTCCAGAGCCTTCGAAATAAGGCAAAGGGAGTTCCGCAAGCACAGCCACACCTCTTTCCAACGCGCCGACACGCCGAGATTTGGATTGGATCCCGCCTCAAGGCCGGGAAGACACGGAGTTTGTGGCAACCAACCTGATGTTCAACAGCTCCACAGTCCGCTGTCTCGTTCTGAGGAGGACCATCCGGCCCGCCTCAAAGGAGCCGCTACACATTTAGAATGCACGATCATTCCTCCAGATGCGCAAAAACGCGCTTGTCGGAATGAGTTTGGCGCGTGCTGGAAACTGATTCTTCCGGTCAGGTTTCACGAGCCGCGATGGGCAGAGAAGGCGCCTTTTGACCTGAAGCCTATATAATTCACAGGCTTTTATCACTTAGCCGGGAGTCTGCGACTCATCTATAATCCAGACGGCTCCCAGCCATGGCATTGGGCAGAACCACAGCCTGCGCATTCAAGGAAGCCGGCAAGCAGGGCAACCCCGGGCAAGCCCGGAATACAGAAGGACGCAACACAATCTCCAGCGACCTTTCCTCTCCCCCTTTTCGCCCGATCATCCGTTCAACGCCAAGAGCCTTCATCCTGCATGAAGACAAGCTGCTGGTGCAGGAAAAACATCATGCAGTTAAAGGGGTTTACTACACGCTGCCCGGCGGCAAGCAGGAGCCGGGCGAGAGCCTGGAAGAAGCGCTGAAACGCGAGTGCCTGGAGGAAATCGGAGCAGAGATTACCGTTGGAGCACTGCTCCACGTGGCCGATCTTTTCCGTCTGAAATCGGAAGGCAAGGAGCGTCAGCACCAGCTCGATTTCATCTTCTCCTGCACGGTCGCAGAAGACTATGAGCCCAAGCTGGGCTGTCATCCGGACCCGCACCAGACCGCCACCCGATGGATCACGGCCGAAGACGCGGCACATCTACGACCGCTTTATGTCACAAAACTGTTTCCACTTGGCTGTACGCGGGTCCCCAAAGTCTATCTCGGACCCCAGAATGACTAACGCACCCAAGATAATCCGGGAAAATCTCCATTTTCTGTGCGCGGAGATCGACGGACAGCTGATCCAGCTCGAGGCCTTCTTCAAGGAGCCGACAGCCGCGACCGCGCGCCGGATCATGGATCGGGCTGGGTATGCCCACAATTTGAAGACCCGCATCCTGGCGGCCTGTGTGCGTCACATGGCAGGGGCAAAAAACAACAACCGCAAGCACCTGACCTTACGCAGCCTTGAATTCATTGCCTCCGATCTGCAGCGCCTGTCGAACCTTGCCCGACAATCCCTGCACCACGTGGAGCGTATCGAGACCTTCTCAACCCTTGTGCCCGGGCGCTACCCTGCAATCGTCAGCCGCGTCCGTGAGGGGGTGGGCCGGATTGAAGAGGCCTTTGCGAGCAGCGACAGCGCGTTGGCCATTCAGATCGGCCAGCTGCAGGGCAAGATCGAAACGGACTATCGCAAGCTCTTCAAAACCTACACCAAGGACATGCGCAACCCGGACATCCGTCCGGCGGATATTGCCAACAGCCTGCTGGTGGCCAGCGAAATGCAACGCATGGGCGACTCGCTGAACTCCATCAGTGAAGCGCTGATTTCTGCCAATATCGGTCAGGCCGTCAATTTCGAGCGGTATTTTGCGCTCCAGAGCCTCATGTCCGATCTGGACGGTGTGAACGGCGATCTGACCGTTGAATCCATTGCCGAGACCCGCTCGGGCAGCTCGATCTCCGCCATCAAGAACCGCAAGACCGAAGAAGTCGCGGCCGTCTTCAAGGATGGCGAAAAGAGCAAGGTCAAGGAAGAACGCCAGGGCGTGAAGAGCTGGCATTCGATCTATCCGGGCCTCGCCCCGAAGATCCTGTCTTATGAAAAACGCAGTCAGTCTGCGGCCCTCTTGATCGAGCACCTGCCCGGACTGACCTTTGAGCATATCGTCCTCAACGAAAAGGACGCCGTCTGCGCAACGGCGCTCAATCGTCTGACACGGACACTCAAGGATGTCTGGAAGCAGACCAGGACCAGGGAACCGGCGGAACTGGACAGCATGCAGCAGCTTGCCAAAAGGCTAGGCGAAGTGCGCCGCGTCCACCCGGAGTTCAAGGACCGCAAGATCAGTTTCTCAGGTACGGAATTGCCATCCCTCGACAGGCTGATCGAGCAGGCCGCTGACCGCGAAGCCAAGGTCCCGGCCCCGTTCTCGGTCTATATCCATGGCGACTTCAACGTCGACAACATCATCTACGATCCGGGCGAGGACCGGATCCATTTCATTGACCTGCACCGCTCACGCTATATGGACTATGTCCAGGACGTCTCCGTCTTCATGGTCTCCAACTACCGCCTCCAGGTACTCGATCGCGACACCCGCCTGCGCATCATGGCTGTCTCTCAGGACTTCTATAAATCCGCGCGCGCCTTTGCCCGCAAACAGGGCGACAACACGTTCGAGTATCGGCTGGCGCTGGGACTTGCCCGATCCTTTGCAAGTTCCACCCGGTTCATTTTCGACAAATCCCATGCCCGGCGCATGTGGCTGCGGTCGCGCTACCTGATCGAGCAGGCGCTTGCCTGCCCTCCCGGCGACGAAGCCCGTTTCCGGTTGCAGATGAAGGAACTCTTCGTTGACTGATCTGAAAATCGGCGTCATCGGCATCCCCGGCAAATGGTCGACGGAAGTACTTGCCGACGCCCTGGAACAGAAAACCAGGTTTCGCTGCGTCGTCGACATGGCGGACGTCGCTCTTGACCTGGAGACCCGAGCCCTGATGGCGGGTGAGACCGACCTCTGCCAACTGGATGGGCTGGTGATCAAGAAGATCAGCCAGGACTACAGTCCTGCCACACTCGACCGGCTGGAAATGCTGCGGGTTGCCGAGGCATCCGGAGTGAAGGTCTTCTCCCCGACAAATTCCATCCTCGGCCTGGTAAACCGCCTGAGCTGCACGGTCACGCTCTCCAATGCCGGTATTCCGATGCCCGCCACCTGCGTCACCGAGAGCACAGAACAGGCACTCAGCGCAGTCCTGCGCTTCGGCGGTGCCGTCTTCAAGCCACTCTTTTCCACCAAGGCACGTGGCATGACGCTGATGGCGGCCAATGAAGGCGAAGCCACTCTGCGCCAGAAGATCGAGGCCTTCAGAGCCGGCAATCCGGTCATGTATCTGCAGCAGAAGGTCAACCTCTCCGGCCGGGATCTCGGCATGGTGTTTCTCGGCGGCAATTATCTTGGCACCTATGCCCGTGTTGCTCAAACAGACAGCTGGAACACCACCATCTTGCACGGTGGCAAATACGAGCCGTTTGAGCCCGATGCTGAGTTGATCGAACTGGCCCGGCGCGCCCAGGCGCCCTTTAATTTGGATTTCACCACCGTCGATGTCGGCCTTACGGATAACGGACCGATCATCTTCGAGGTTTCAGCCTTCGGCGGCTTCAAGGGGGCCTTGGAAGGTGCGTCGATCGACGCCGCGACACTCTACGCCGATCATGTCATTGAAAAGGTGCGCGCATGACCGGGATCAGCGTTCAGGACATTGTCGACGCGCTTCGCCCGGAGCGGGAAACCCGGAATTCCGATCCGGTGTTCCTGACCGTTGGCGGCTATGTAGTCGAGGTCCGGTGCATGTCCGGCGTGCTGCTGGCCGAGCTTCTGCGCTATTTCCAGCACGTGATTTCCGCACCTACAGAGCCCGACATAAAAGTCCACGTACTCGGCGAGGCGGAAATGCCCTTCACAGTTGACTATGTCGACTGGGCCCGGGAACCCGGCAAGACGGGGCGCAAGGACGCGATCTGTAATCTTGAAAACGGCCGCCTCGTCCTGAAAGTCCGGACTGGCGTCCAGTTTTTGCAAACCCCGGACTGGGCTATCGCCTTCGGCCCGACGGAAACCTACCCCAACCAGGTGATCAATTTCGTCAACACGCAGATCCTCAATCACTTCCAGAGAGCGGACTGGGTCGCCTGTCATGCAGCAGCTGTTCGCACTGCAAACAAAGGCCTCGCTATTTCAGGCCTCAGCGGCGGCGGCAAGTCGACGACCATGCTGCGCCTGATGGAAATTGCCGGCACACAATATGTCACCAATGACCGCCTGCTGGTCCGCCGAAAAGGCACTGAAACGGGGGCAATCGGAATTCCCAAACTGCCACGCATCAACCCGGGCACCATCGTGAACAATGCCCGCCTTGCCGGCATTATCGACGAGGAACGCGAGGAAGAACTGCGCAACATGGAGCCGGATGAACTCTGGCACCTGGAAGAGAAATACGACCTTTTCATCGACGATATCTACGGTCCCGGCCGGATCTCCCACGACGCCCACCTGACCGACTTCTGGGTGCTGAACTGGTCGCGCGACAGCGCAGCCCCGACCAAGGTCACAAAGGTCGAACTCAAGGCCAGACCGGATCTCCTGTCCGCCATCATGAAAAGCCCGGGCCCGTTCTACCAGGCGCCTGACGGGATCTTCTGGACGGACCGGTCGGAGATGGACACGGCTTCCTATCTGAACGTTCTCAACGGCGTGCAGGTCTGGGAGGTCACCGGCCAGATCGATTTTGACGCCCTGTTCGACGCGGGCGCGGACCTCCTGGGACAGATGACATGACCGACCGATTTGCCATTCTTGTCAGACACGGGGCCTACCATCAAAAGCCCGGCACGCCGAGCGCCCTGCAGCCGTTTCCGCTGACGGATGGCGGCAAGGCGCAGGCGCTGGCTGTTGGCAAGGAACTGGCCGGACTGGCGGCCGAACATGGCTGGCAGCTGTCGAGGACCGTCTATTGCTCTCTTCAGCAACGCGCCTGGCAAACCGCCCAGCTCCTGTGCCAGAGCCTGTCGGAAGCGATCAACGAGGATTTTTCCGTTCTCGAGCAGGCCGCCCTGGCCGAACGCAGTGTCGGGGCGTTTGCAAACCTGACCATTCCGGAAATCGAACAGATCCTGATGGAGGATCCCCGTCACCAGCTGCCACCGGAGGACTGGAAATCGAACAGTCATTACCGGTTGCCGGCACAGGGGGCAGAAAGCCTTCTGGAAGCAGGTGATCGTGTCGCCGCCTTCCTGAAAACCTCCATGGAACGCCGCGAAGTAAAAATGTCCGGCACTGCACAGATCTTTGTCGGCCACGGTGCGGCATTCCGCCATGCGGCGCATCTCCTGGGCGTGCTGGCCTTTGACGACATTCGCAGGTTCAGCATGCACCACGCCAAACCCGTGATCCTGAAATTCAATGCCGCCACTGGCTGGACCCATCACCTTGGCGCCTGGAAACAGCGCCATGTCCTGGAAACCGCGACGGACTGACTGGAGCGACAGATCGCCATGATGAACACCAAGTCCCTGAGCCCGTTGTTGCCGCCGATGACCTGCGCCACTGGTCACGAGCTTGATCTGCCGGAAAGCCTGGTGCCATGGCCACTGGACCGGGAGACGCAGAGACCCTGCGCCAGCACGCTGGGACCGGAGCTTGTCGACAGCCTGTCAAAAGTCAACGATCTCGGGCCCTGGGACTGGCCAGCGAGGCCCGTCGTATTCGTGTCCGATCTGCACGCGGATGCCGAAAGCCTGCTGCGGTCTCTGGTGGCGGCCCGTGCGATCAGGCGCAACGGACCGGGACTGACCGACTTTGATCTCACGGCCTTTGGCCGCAGCTGCCAGTTCATCATCGGCGGCGATTGCCTCGACAAGGGACCGAGCAATCTGGACCTGCTCGACAGTCTGGCCTTTTTGATCAAGTCCGGTGCCGATGTTGTTCTTCTGGCCGGCAATCACGATCTTCGGCTTTATCTCGGCCTGGAAGCATTGACCGTGAAACGGGGTTCACTCAACGCCCATATGTTCGTGCGCATGGGCAAGAAGGTCATGCCGCTGTTGAAGGAAGTGTTCGATCGCCATGTCGACCGTGAAAAGGACCTTGCCGGTCTGCCGAACGAAAAAGCCTGCCGCGACCTGATGATCCCCGGAAAGAAATGGACGAAGCAGTTTCCCAAAGCCGCTTCGGTCTACATGAAGGACGCCGCCATCAAGAAGGAGATGGCACGGCTGAAGAAAAAGACCAACAGGTTCGCCGATCATGCCGCGGAAGTCGGCCTCACCCTCAGAGAGCTTTATGCCGCCGCGCTGAAATGCCGGGAGCTCTTCGTCGACCCAGCCGGCCGATATGCCTGGTTCTTCAAGCAGCTGAAAGCCGCCCATCAAAGCGGTTCACTGCTCTTCGTCCATGCGGGCGTTGACGACCAGATGGCCGCGCAAATCTCCCGAAAGGGCGTTGCCCATATCAACCGGCGTTTCAGGAAGGAAAGCCGAAAGGACCCCTTCGTTTTCTATTCCGGCACGGTCGCGAACCTGATGCGCACCAAGTACCGGGATGTCGATCATCCGTTGACGGAGACCGGTGTTGAGGACCTGCATCTTGCGGGGATCAAGCTGCTGGTCCACGGTCATGTCAACCAGCACAGCGGCCAGCAACTGAAGTCGAAGCATGGTCTGTTGCACCTGGAAGCGGACATCACGCTTGACCGGCATTCCAGAAGTTCCGAAGGTCTGGAAGGTATCGGCACGGGAGCCACGATCATCTATCCGAACGGCAACATTATCGGCATCAGCCGGGACTACCCGCATGCCAAGCTGTTCAACCCGGTTGAGATCCTACAGCAACACGGATTGTCGCAATGATGGAACGCAAGGGCCGCTTCCGGCACCAGTCTCTGCAGGACAAGAAATCGATCCAGAAAATGCTCGACGCCGTCAAACGCGGCATCACCAAGGGCGAACTGGAATTTGGCGACGACACCGGCGAAATCGTGCTGGAACCAAAGGGCCTGATGACCTTGCGGGTCACAGCCACCGTCGAGGACGACCAGTCCCGCCTTGACCTGCGCATAACCTGGACCAACGAAAACGACGATGCCAGGGACAGCGGCAAGCTGAAGGTGAAAGGCGGCTAACGGGACCGTCGTGTCAGGTTGGAAGAACGAGTTTCGAAGCTGCCTGTTGCTTCAGCCAGCCCAGAAAAAAGACCTCCGCATCGGCCAGGTTCGCGGACGCCTTTTTTGAAAGCCCCTCTTTAACGTCGCCATATTCGTAACCGGAAATGCCCAGCACATAGGCCTTCGGCCGCGCCCCGTAGAGGGTCTCGCACAGCGCCAGCACCGTTTCCGGAACAAGGCTGTGACTGCCGAGCACTTCCGGCGCCCCGGGACTGATCTCCCGGAAGGAATAGGCCTTGGCGCCACCAATCTCCGCGTCTGCAAAGATCACCAGATCGTGGCCGGAGATCGCAAGCGCATGTTCGGCGACAAGCTGGTAATCGGTATCGACGTCCAGACCCGTCAGAGATCTGGACGCCATGCTTTCGGAAAAGGCCGGGCCAAGTCCGTCGTCTCCGCGTCCCGGATTGCCATAGCCGATCAGTAACATCGCAAGCCCCTCAGCAAACTCAGATACACTGCGCGCGACTGTCGACCAGACCGCCGTCCGCGTCGAACAGCTCCACCTGCAGCGGCATCTGCCCCAGGGCGTGGGTGGCGCAGGAAAGGCACGGGTCATAGGCGCGGATCGCTACTTCAACATGGTTGAGCATGCCTTCCGTGATCTGCTCCTGACCCGAGAGATGCTTGACCGCAACGTCCTTCACCGCCCGGTTCATGCCCTCATTGTTGTGTGTCGTGGAGACGATCAGGTTGCAATAGGTCACCTGGTCATTTTTATCGACCTTGTAGTGATGGATCAGATTGCCGCGCGGCGCTTCGATCACGCCGATGCCTTCCTCGCGCCGGTCGCCTGTGGCGATCAGATCAGCGCCCTGCAGGTCCGGATCATTCAGAAGTTCCCGGATTTTTTCGACACAGTGCAGCACCTCGATCATGCGCGCCCAGTGGTTCGCCAGCGTTGAGTTGTTCGGCGAGCCGCTTGTCACGGCTTTCAGGTCCTTGTGTGCGGCGTCCGCCAGGGGCGTGTCGATGAAGCTGGCCGTATTCATCCGGGCAAGCGGCCCGACCCTATACCAGCCGGCCTCCGGCCCAAGCTCGGTGATGTACGGGAATTTCATGTAGGACCAGGACCGCACATCTTCGACGATCAGCTCGTGATAGCGCGTATAGGGAACCTGGTCGAAGATCGTGTCCCCAATGGAACTGAGCGCCCTCAGATTGCCGTGATAGAGATCAAGTGCGCCATCGCTTTCACGCACCAGGGACATGTAGTTGGACGGGAAAGAGCCGAAATCTGCAACAACATCCTCGTGCTCCAACGTGTAGTCGCGCGCCAGTTTCACGGCGTCCAGGGACCATTCGATCATCTCGTCAATCGTCGACAGGAAATGGTCCCGCCGCTCGATCGGCAGGTTGCGGTTGATGCCGCCCGGAATGGCGCCGGTGCCATGGATCTTTTTACCGGCCGTCGCCTCGATGATCTCCTGGCCGTATTTGCGCATGAGAACCGCGCGCTTGCCCAGTTCCGGCTGTTCCTTGATCACCTCGAAGATGTTGCGCTTTTCGGCCGGCGCGCCAAAGCCGAACAGAAGATCCGGCGCAGCCAGATGAAAGAAATGAAGGACATGCGACTGCATCACCTGACCGTAATGCATCAGTCGGCGCATCTTCTCGCCTGTCGGCGTCAGCTGATCGACGCCCGCGATCATGTCCATGGCCTTGGCGGCCGCCAGATGGTGGCTGACCGGACAGATGCCGCAAAGCCGCTGCACGATCACCGGCACTTCCCACATCAGCCGGCCACGAATGAACCGCTCGAAACCCCGGAATTCGACAATGTGCAGCCGGGCCTCGTCGACCTCGTTTTCGGCATTCAGGTGAATGGTGACCTTGCCATGGCCCTCAACGCGGGTGACCGGCGAAATTTCTATCAGTCTGGGTTCGCTCATCTCGGTATCCCGCCTCAGTCAAACTTGATCATGTCGCGCTCGAAGCCCCGGAACTTTCCGGTCAGCAGCTTGGCAAGCGTGTCGAAAATGATGTCGCCGCTCGGCGCGCATCCCGGGATCTGGTAGTCGATCTCCACCACCTGCGAACATGGATAGACCTCGTCCAGCAAGAGCGGCAGCGCCGGGTCGTTGGGCACGTTGTGGGTCGTGTTGCGGATGTATTTGCCGGTGATATAGGCCTCGTCCAGACATTCCCTGAGCGGTGCGTCCGAATGCATGATCGCGTTGCGCATGGCCGGCAAGCCGCCCATGATCGCACACTGACCAAGGGCAATCAGGACATCGCAATTGCGGCGGAAGTCATGCAAAACATGCACGTTTTCCTCGTTGCAGCAGCCGCCCTCGATGATGCCGATGTCGCAGCGCTGGGTGAAACGCTTCTTGTCGGTCAGCGGCGAGCGGTCGACATCGACCAGTTTCATCAGTTCGATCAGCCGCTCATCGATGTCGAGGATTGCCATGTGGCAGCCAAAACAGCCGGCCAGAGAGGCCGTCGCGATTCTTGCCTTGGGAAGCTCGCTCATTTGCGCTTCTCCTCAATCTCGTGACCGATCAGGCCCTTGTCGAACTCGCGTTCGCCGATCGGAACACTGAAGCCGACCCGCTTCCGGATGATGCAGCCAACGGGGCAGACTTCCGCGCTCATGGCGTGGTCGGCAGCCGCTGCATCCGTATCGGCCAGGTTCTCGCCATTGACCGCGACCCGGCGATGAATGCCGCGGCCGACATAGCCAAAGATGCCCTTGCCATCGACATCCTGGGAGGCCCGGATACAGCGGCCGCAACTGATGCAACGGTTGGTATCGAGCGCGATATCCGGATGGGAGGCATCCAGCGCCCGGCAGGGTTCCAGATACGGAAACTTCGTTGCCTCCGTCATGTCGAGCCGATAGGCCATGGCCTGCAATTCGCAATTGCCGCTGGCCTCGCAGATCGGGCAGAGGTGATTGCCCTCATGGAACAGCATTTCCACCAGATCCCGGCGCATCTTCGTGAGATGCGGCGTCTCGTTTTCAACGGCTTGACCGGGGGCTGCCGGCTGGGTGCAGGCGGCCACGCTGCGACCGCCGGCCTTCACCGTGCAGACCCGGCAGCTGCCCTGATGACGCAGGCCTTCATGATCGCACAGACGCGGGATATAAACCCCGGCCTCGTCGGCTGCTTCCATGATGGTCTGGCCGGCATATGCGGTGACCTCGACCCCGTCGATGGTGAAGGTGAAGCCCGTCTCTTTCTTCGTCCCGCTCATTGCGTGAAATCCTTGTCGAAGATGTAGGAACGGCGCTTGGCGATCTTGCGTGCGCCATCGATGGCCGACTGAATGTCGAACGTGTCGCGAATGCCATCCTTGCTCGGCTTGGAGACAACCGAATAGACCAGCGGAAAATTCTGCAAGGTGGTGAGGATCGGGTTGGGCGAGGTCATGCCGAGACCGCAGCGGCTGGTCTCGATGATCGTGCCGGAGAGATCCTTCAGATAGTCAATGTCTTCCGGATTGGCGAGCCCCTTGCGGAACTTCTGGATGGCTTTTTGCAGGAAGACATTGCCGACCCGGCAGGGCGTGCAGTAGCCGCAGCTCTCATGCACGAAGAAGGACATGTAGTACTCGACGATCTCGAGGATGTTGCGTTCGCCGTTGAAGACGATGATCGCGCCACCGGTGGCCAGATCGTCGAAGGTGAGTTTGCGGTGGAAGCTGTCACGCGCGATCATGGTGCCGCTCGGGCCGCCGACTTGTACGGCTGCGGCATCCTCGGCGCCGACCATCTCCAGCATCTCCCAGACCGTATAGCCATAAGGCAGCTCATAGATGCCCGGGTTGAGGCAATCGCCACAAATGGAAAACAGCTTGGTGCCGTGAGAGCCCTCCGTGCCCATGTCGTGGAACCATTTGGCGCCGCGATCCAGGATGCGCGCGGCGTGGCAGAAGGTCTCCACATTGTTGACCACGGTCGGATAGCCGAGATAGCCCCGGTTGACCGGGAAAGGAGGCCGGGTCTTGGGCTCGCCCGGCAGCCCTTCGCAGGAACTGATAAGGGCACCCTCCTCACCGCAGATGTAAGCGCCGGCGCCGAGCTGCAGGCGAATGTCAAAGTCAAAGCCTTTGACACCCAGGATGCCCTCGCCCAGCAAACCGCGGCGACGCCGGTCTTCCAGCACCTGCTCCAGAAGCTCGCGCAGATAGACATACTCACCGCGCAGATAGAGTATGCCGTGGCGGGCGCCCACGGCCCGCGCGGCAATGGTCATGCCTTCGATCAGCAGATGCGGCCGCTCGGTGAGCAGCACCCTGTCCTTGAAGGTGCCTGGCTCGCCTTCGTCCGCGTTGCAGATCACGTAGTGTTTCTCGGCCCGCTCGCTGGCCGCAAACCGCCATTTGCGCCCGGTCGTGAAACCGGCACCACCGCAGCCCCTGAGGCCACTTTCTTCCACCGCCGTAATGATCTGCGTCGGTGTCATGGACACAGCGTTGTTGAGGCCTGCCTCTTCGGGAACCGGACCAAGCAAAACTTCGCCGGCGTGGCGGATGTTGTTGTCCACCATGTGCAGGGCCCGCTCATGCGGTGTCAGGGCGGCAAAACGCTCGCTGACAAGATGCTCTGCCGGACGCCCGGCCTTGAGCGCTTCGGCGGCAGACCGGGCCGTCTCAGGTGTCAGCCTGGTCAGGATGATATCATTGATCATCGCCGCAGGGGCCTGATCGCACATGCCGATACAGGGGGTGACTTCCAGCGAAAAGGCGCCGTCGGAAGAGGTTTCACCGACCTTGATGCCAAGGACGTCTTCGAAGACGGCAGTGACCGCTTCAAGGCCGGTGTAACGGTCGACGATATCGTCACATAGCCGGATCGTGACCCTGCCTTTCGGGGTCAGGGACAGGAACGAGTAGAAACTGGCGACGCCTTCGACCTCGATCCGCGTCAGGTCGGTTGCCGCGGCCACCCGGTCCATGGTCGAGGGAGCAATGCACCGGTACCGGTCCTGGATCTCGCGCAGGACATCCAGCATGCGATGCTTGTCGTTGCCGAAGGCCGCACAGATAGCTTCGATTTCTCCTTCCGGCACCGGCGCAACGTTACAGCCCGGCGCGGCAACACCATTTCCGGTCTCGTGACCGTTCTGCATGGTGATCTCCCTCATGATTTGTCCGGGATTAACCGGAGCTAAATCGATTTGAACGGAGCAGCGGTTCGTCGGCAAAAATCGAAAACGCGCCACACCACTCGTGAAAAATCTCAGTGGGGCCACGCTCCCAAAGATGCGGCAAAAGGTCTTTGAGACAGATCAAGCTGCGCAAAATAGGGGCAGCAAAAGGATGTACGGAAACGCTGGCAGGACGGGTGCCGGAGGTCTGCACCTGGCTCCGAACCACCTAAAAAGAAACGCTAAAAGCGCAACGACGGAAAAGGGATATCAACATGAAACCGGGCGCCGCGGCGCCCGGAAAAACTTGGCGTGCTGTCAGCGCAACGGGCGCTGTCCAAACGTGTTGACGGATTCAAGCTGAGCCATCGTGTCGTTGCGGACTTCCAGGCGTTCCAGATTGATGATCGTCGACAGCATCAGACGATCATGGCTCCAGTCAGCCGGCTTTTGCAGAGACAGCGAGGTCAGGAAAATCAGTGCAATCATCGGCAGAACCGCCACGCCGACCAGGCCCCAGTGAGGCCGGATGCGGTTGGTCTCCAGAAGAGCCTCCACACGGCGACGCAGCTTCTGCGCCGGTGAGCGGCGCAGCAGACGGTCCTGGACTTCCAGAAGCGCCACGGCGGCCACGCCGACAGCCCGCCCCTGCGCAATGAGGGTCTGGCGCTTTTTCAGACCGGCCTGAGCGGCGCGGAGCAGGCACATGCAATAGGACTTGAGATCCACCTGGGCATGTTCGGCGACTTTCTGGTCACAGGCAAGCTCGCGAAGACGCTCCACTTCCGATTTCCAGACATAGAAGAACGGGTTCCAGAAGAACAGCGGCCGCAGCATCTCAAGGCCGATCTCCCAGGTCACGTCGCCCTGGCGCAGATGCTGAAACTCGTGCTTCAGCACGAGTTTCAGGTCCTCAGGTTCCGCCAACAGTTCTGTCGGCACCACCACATAGTGATTGAACAGGCCTCGTGCCGAGAACGGCACCAGAGCGTGGTCTGACAGAAGCAGGTGAACCCGGCCCTGACGCCGCCAGGTGTGGCAGGCGTCAAGAAGACGGTTGAGGCGCATGAAGCCAAGCACCAGCTTGCCGGCGAACCAGGCAAAGCCTGCGAAAAGCATCACGGCAACACCGATGCCGATGCCGGGCGCAAGGGTCAAGATGTTCTCACTGACCCGGGCCCGCAGGCCGAGCAGGGACTGGAAGTCTTCCGCCGGAATGGCGATGCCGCCGCGCAGATATTGCGAGACGGCGTAGTCGGACAGATTGACCGACGGAACCGCAGGAACCATGGCGGCAGCCTGCAGGTGCTGGTAACCGATCACGGCAAGCGGAGACAGCAGGATAAGGGCAAACAGCCCGTTCAGGAGGCCAAGCTGGATATTGAAATCGAGCTTGTTTCCGAAACGGGCCATCAGAAGCTTGACGCTCAGCCAGACCAGCGCGGTCATGGCCAGCGTGATGTTCAGATCGATGTAAACATCGAAGACCTGGTTAAGTAGCGTCATCTGTCCTCCTCCTGTCCAGCAACGCTCTGATTTCCTCCAGATCGTCTCCCGATAGTTCGTATTCGTCGACCAGACGGGCCACCAGCGAGGCTGGCGTGCCGTCAAACAGCTTGTCCGACAGGTTTCTGAGAGAACGGGACTGGTAGGTGTCGCGCGTCAGCCGGGGGGAATAGATGAATGTCTTGCCTTCTTTCCGGCTGTCCACAAAGCCCTTTTCATCCAGGATCCGCATGATGGTGGCACAGGATGTGTAGGCGAGTTTGCGCTCGGGTGGCAGGTTTGCCAGGATATCCCGCACGGAGCCTTCGCCGAGCTTCCAGAGTTCGGTCATGAACTCCAGTTCGACTTCGGTCAAAAACTCGTTGCTCTTACGCTTTCTCATTACAATCTTGTGCTCGTCTCGGAATGGATTTGGCTAGCGACATCTATTCATGCACCAGATCAGCGAAAATTACTATTCCTTTAGTTGGCAAACGGTGATGCCGCGCTCCGAAAATCCCGGAGCGCGGCATGAGGTCAGACTTTCCAGAAACAGAATGCTCCCCAGCCGATGCTGATCGCCAGCGGCCACCAGAGCGGTTCACCCATCAGACCGAGCCAGGCCAGAAAGATATAGGCCGTGCCCAGAAGGGTCATGAACAGGCGGTCGCCGCGGGTCGTTTCCAGTCCCAGGACACCCTTGCGGGCATGCCCACCGGGATATTTGAGTTCCACCACGGTCAGGAAACCGATCGCGGAAAAGATGCCGACGAACAGAAGTGCTGTCGGCCAGGTCCAGGCCATCCATCCCAGCATCAGACCCTCCCCAGGGCAAAGCCCTTGGCAATGTAGTTACGGACAAAGTAGATGACGATGGCGCCGGGAATGATGGTCAGGGTCCCGGCGGCCGCCAGTAGCCCGAGTTCATAGCCCGCGGAGGAAGCGGTCCGGGTCATCACGGCGGCAATGGGTTTGGCTTCAACAGCTGTCAGGGTCTTGGAGAGCAGCATTTCCACCCAGGAGAACATGAAGCAGAAGAACGCGGCGACCCCGACGCCGGACTTGATGGCCGGCAGGAAGATGGTCATGAAGAACCGCGGGAAGGAATAGCCATCCACATAGGCGGTCTCGTCCAGTTCCTTCGGCACCCCGCTCATGAACCCTTCCAGGATCCAGACCGCCAGCGGCACGTTGAAGAGACAATGCGCCAGGGCAACGGCCAGATGGGTGTCGAACAGGCCGACGGCCGAATAGAGCTGGAAGAACGGCAGCGCGAAGACGGCGGCCGGCGCCATGCGGTTGGTCAGCAGCCAGAAGAACAGATGCTTGTCACCCACAAAGGAGAAGCGGGAGAAGGCATAGGCCGCCGGCAGGGCCACGGTGATCGAAATCACCGTGTTGATGGTCACGTAAATGATCGAGTTGATGTAGCCCCAGTACCAGGTCGGGTCCGTGAAGATCTCGATGTAGTTGTCGAAGGTCCAGGTCTGCGGGAACAGGGTGAACCCGGACAGGATCTCGTTGGTGGTCTTGAAACTCATCGCGACGAGCCAGTAGATCGGCAGCATCAGGAAGAGAATATAGAGGATGGGGACCAGGCTTTTCAGTCGCATGATAGGTCTCCTCAGGACTTGTTATCGTTCATCGTCATCAGCGTGTAGAACAGCCAGGAGGCGAACAGCGTGATGGCGAAGTAGATGAGGGACATGGCGGCTGCAGGACCAAGGTCGAACTGACCAAGGGCGATCTTCACAAGGTCGATCGAGAGCAGCGTCGTGGAGTTGCCGGGCCCGCCGCCGGTCAGGACGAACGGTTCGGTGTAGATGTTGAAGCTGTCCATGAACCGCAGCAGCACGGCAATGGTCAGCACCGTTTTCATCTTCGGCAGCTGGATGAAGCGGAACACGGCCCAGTTGGACGCGCCGTCGATTTCCGCCGCCTGATAATAGGCGTTGGGGATCGAGACGAGACCGGCATAGGCAAGCAAAACCACCAGCGACGTCCAGTGCCAGACATCCATGACGATGATGGTCACCCAGGCGGCCACCGGGTCCTGGGTCATGTCATAGGAAATGCCCAGAGTGTGGTTCATGAAGTAACCCAGAAGCCCGATATCCGGCAGGGTGAAGATGTTCCACATGGCGCCGACCACGTTCCACGGGATCAGCATCGGCAGAGCCATGGTGATCAGGCAGAACGGCACCCAGAAGCCCTTCTTGGGCATGGCGAGCGCGATGGCGACGCCGAGCGGCACCTCGATGATCAGGATCATCACGGTGAAGAAGAGCTGGCGTCCGAGTGCCGCATGGAAGCGTTCAGAGCGCAGGATCTGCTCGAACCAGCCAAGGCCTTCCCAGAAGAACAGGTTGTCGCCGAAGGTTTCCTGGACCGAGTAGTTCACCACGGTCATCATCGGGATGAGCGCGTTGAAGGCGACCAGAAGAAGCACCGGCAGGACGAACAGCCATGCGCGTTGGTTTTGCGTTTTCATCAGGCACCCCCTCCCGGCGTGCTTGCCAGCCAGCCGTCCTTGTAAAGACGGGTCTGGGATTGTTTGAAGTCGAGCTTGACGGCGTCGCCCTGACTGGGCGCTTCGCCTTCCAGGATCGCGTGGATGCGCTGGTCATGTGCAACGGCCTCGACCACCTTGTGGCGGCCGATGTCGGAGACCTTGCGCACCGTTGCCGAAACGCCGGAGCCATTGGACGCGATCGAGACAAACTCCGGACGGATGCCGATCTCGGCCGAGCCATCGCCGGAGCCTTGAACAGCGCCTTCCAGATCGACCTTCTCACCGCCGAAGAAGGCGGCGCCACCTTTCACGTCGCACGGCAGGACATTCATGCCCGGTGAGCCGATGAAGTGACCGACAAACGTGTGTGCAGGGCGTTCGAACAGTTCGACCGGCGTGCCGATCTGCACGATCTCGCCGTCCTGCATCACCACCACCTGATCGGCGAAGGTGAGCGCTTCGGTCTGGTCGTGCGTCACGTAAATCATGGTCGCCTTGACCCGCTGATGCAGCTCTTTCAGCTTGGAGCGGAGCTTCCACTTCAGGTGCGGGTCGATCACGGTGAGCGGCTCGTCGAACATGACGACATTGACGTCCTGCCGGACGAGGCCGCGCCCCATGGAGATCTTCTGCTTGTTGTCAGGCGACAGATTGGCCGCCCGCGTTCCCAGCATGCTCTCGACTTCCAGCATTTCCGCGATCGCCATGACACGCTGCTTGACGATGTCCTCATCCCGGCCGCGGTTGCGCAGCGGGAAGGCCAGATTGTCGTAAACCGTCATCGTGTCGTAGATGACCGGGAACTGGAACACCTGCGCAATGTTGCGCTTGGCAGGTGGCAACGCGGTCACATCCTGATCGTCGAACAGGATCTTGCCTTCCGACGGCACCAGCAGGCCCGAGATGATGTTGAGGAGCGTGGACTTGCCGCAGCCGGACGGTCCGAGCAGCGCGTAGGCCCCGCCATCGTCCCAGGTCAGGTCGATCTTTTTCAGCGCATAGTCGGCATCGCTCGATGGATCCGGGCGATAGCTGTGGCGCAGATTGGAGAGTTTGATTTGTGCCATGACTTATCTCCTCAGGCCGCCAGGTCGCCGTTGGGCGCAAAGAAGAAACAATGGCTCGGGTCCAGATAGAAGGTATGGACCTCGCCGACAAAATAGGGATGCACACCCGGCGACAGCGACACCCAGGACTGGCCGTGCATGTCGAAATGGGCGCTGCTTTCCGAGCCGCTGAGTTCGGTCACTTGCACGTGGCCCTCAAGGCGCACGCTGTGATGTTCACTTTCCACCGGCATCACATGGTGCGGCCGGATCGCCAGCGTGTAGGGGCCGTCGCGCAGGTTGGCGACCGCATCCGACGCCTTCCAGCGAATGTCGTCCGTCAGGATAACAGTGTCGCCCTGCTTGTTGACCGGCGCCGTATTGATCGGCGGATTGGAGAACACCTTGGCCGCATCCAGATCCTTCGGCTGGCGGTAGATGTCGGCGGTCGGGCCGAACTGAACCACGTTGCCGTCGGTCATCAGTGCGGTGTGACCGCCCAGCAGCAGTGCTTCTTCCGGTTCGGAGGTGGCGTAGACCACCACGGCGCCGCGGCCGGCAAAGAGTTCCGGCAGCTGATCGCGCAATTCTTCGCGCAGCTTGTAATCCAGGTTGGCCAGCGGCTCGTCGAGGAACACCGCGTCGCTTTCCTTGACGATCGCGCGGGCGAGCGCCGTGCGCTGTTGCTGACCACCAGAGAGCTCGTTCGGTTTGCGGCTCAGATAAGGCTTCAGCTTCAAGATCGCCGCAGCTTCTTCCACCCGGCCATCGATCTCCGACTTGGCAACACCCGCGACTTTCAGCGGCGAGGCGATGTTGTCATAGACCGACATATGCGGGTAGTTGACGAAAAACTGGTGCACCAGGCTGATGTTGCGCTTTTGCGCCGACAGGCGGGACACATCCTTGCCATTCAGGATGATCTGCCCGGAGGCCAGGCTGTCGAGACCGGCCATCAGCTTGATCAGCGAGGTTTTGCCCGAGCCCGTTTCTCCGAGGAGAACATTGAAGTGGCCGGGTTGGAGCGTCAGGCTCGTTTCCTTGACATGCGTGATGCCTGCAACGCGCTTGCTGACGTTTTTAAGTTCTAGAGACATTGTGTTCTTGCCCGCGTCCGGACTGGGCGTATCAGGCAACCTGTGTGCGGTCGCGGCCCGTCACTTTCGGATCGGTGAAGGACCGGGGACTTTGCCCCGGTCCAGTTGGTTTGGTCAGCTCAAGGCTTAGTTTTGCGACCAGCGCGCAACCAGATCGTCGTAGTTGACGGTCTCGCCCTGCGGCTTCTCGTTGTCGAGCTTGGCCTTCGGAGCACCCGGCTTGTTCAGCCACTCCTGAGGATCGGACTCTTCGTTCAGACGCGGACCGCAACCGCCATAGACGTTGGCGCGTTCGTCAGCCTGCTGCATGCGGGCCATGACGATGTCCATTTCTTCAGCCAGACGGTCCATCGCTTCCTGCGGCGTGAAGGCGCCGGAGTTCACGTCACCGATCTGCTGCCACCAGATCTGGGCCAGCTTCGGATAGTCCGGAACGTTGACGCCGGTCGGGGACCAGGCCACGCGGTCAGGCGAGCGGTAGAACTCGACCAGGCCACCGAGTTTGCCTGCACGCTCGGTGAAGGACTCGTGGTTGACGGTACTGTCGCGAATGAAGGTCAGACCAACGTGGCTCTTCTTGGTGTCGACGGTCTTGGAGACCACGAACTGAGCATAGAGCCAGGCCGCTTTCGCACGATCTTCCGGGGTGGACTTCAGGATGGTCCAGGAACCCACGTCCTGGTAACCGACCTTCTGGCCTTCTTCCCAGTAAGGACCATGCGGGGACGGAGCCATGCGCCACAGCGGCGTGCCTTCGTCATCCACGGTGTTGTTGCCTTCCGACTTCGGCTTCACCATGTCCGCGGTGAACGCGGTGTACCAGAAGATCTGCTGGGCAACGTTGCCCTGGCTGAGCGCCGGCAGGGACTGGTAGAAGTCGAAGCTGGCAGCACCCGGAGGCGCGTAGTTGCGCAGCCACTCGTCCCATTTGCGGATCGCGTAGACAGCAGCCGGGCCGTTGGCAGCACCACCGCGGGAGACAGAAGCGCCTACCGGGTTACAGGTGCCTTCTTCCATGCGGATGCCCCATTCGTCGACCGGGATGCCGTTCGGCTCACCCTTGTCGCCGGCACCTGCCATGGAGAGCCAGGCATCGGTCATGCGCCAGCCGAGATCCGGTGCGCGCTTGCCGTAATCCATGTGACCATAGATTGCGACACCGTCGATTTCCTTGACGTCCTTGGAGAAGAACTCGGCAATGTCCTCATAAGCGGACCAGTTGACCGGAACGCCGAGGTCGTAGCCGTATTTCTCCTTGAAGGCCGTCTTCAGGTCTTCGCGATCGAACCAGTCCTTGCGGAACCAGTAGAGGTTCGCGAACTGCTGATCGGGCAGCTGGTAAAGGTCACCATCCGGGCCGGTGGTGAACTGCGTGCCCATGAAGTCGCCGAGGTCGAGACCCGGGTTGGTGACATCCTTGGCTGCGCCTTCCATCCAGTCGGTCAGGTTGTAGGCCAGCTGCAGACGGGAATGGGTGCCGATCAGGTCGGAATCGTTGACATAGGCGTCATAGAGGTTCCGGCCGGTCTGCATCTGGGTCTGCACGGCCTGCACCACTTCACCCTCGCCGAGGATCTGGTGGTTGACCTTGATACCGGTGATTTCTTCGAAGGCCTTGGTCAGGACTTCCGACTCGTAGGAGTGTGTCGGAATGCCTTCGGAAAGAACATTGATCTCCATTCCAGAGAACGGCTGTGCTGCGTTGATGAACCATTGCATTTCTGCAAGCTGCTCATCTTTGGTCAGCACGGACGGCTGGAATTCCTGGTCGATCCATTTTTTGGCCGCTGCTTCGTCAGCAAAAGCGGACCCTGCTCCCGCAAGCACAGCACCAGCTGCGACTGCGGAGAGTAGATACTTACGCATCTGCATCTCCTCCCGTGAGATAATTTCGCCGTGACTATCCGGCTACGGATAAAAAGTCACAGCCTCGCCATGATGTCAAACTAATTTTTTAGTAGATTTCAGACTCCGCCAAAACGAGTCTTATATTATTGATTTTTATTTCTTTTTTCAGATGTGACCTAGCATGATCAGCTGTCATTTCAGTGTCATCTGAGCGCCTGAGCATCTTCAGTGTGGCACAAATTTGACAGGATAGGGAGTCAGAAATCAGGTTTCGACTCTTTCATTTGAAATGCGAATTGACTTCTATTTGGCTTCGTTTTGCAGCGCAAAACGAAAATCAGCCACAAATGTCGCATCGCAATAAAATGAGATCAACTCGCTTTTGGCGCGATCTGCAAGTGCAATGGCGCCATCCGCTTTGATGCGCACCACAAGCCTGACTAGGTATCGGTCAGGAACAATGAGAACGTTGACCGGTCTGTCCAAGCCTGTATCTGAAAGAGGCGACCCGGGGCGGCGTTGCGACAGGAGCAAGATGATCATGAAGATTTCAACCGATGCACCGGTTCTCGTCACGGGCGCCACGGGCTATGTCGCCGGGTGGCTGGTGAAAGACCTTCTGGAAGCCGGCGTGACTGTCCATGCCGCTGTGCGCAATCCGGACGCCACCGACAAACTGGCCCACCTGATCAGGATCGCGGATGAAACGCCCGGCTCCCTCCGGTTCTTCAAGGCAGATCTGCTTCAGCCGGGGTCTTATGAAGAGGCCATGCGAGGCTGCGCGGTGGTTTTTCACACCGCCTCCCCCTTCACGATTGATGTCAAGGACCCGCAGAAGGAACTGATCGACCCGGCCGTCATGGGCACACGAAACGTGCTGGAAACGGCAGCTGCGACGCCAAGCGTGCAACGCGTCGTGGTGACCAGTTCCTGTGCCGCGATCTACACCGACGCCATCGATTGCGAGAAGGCCCCCGGCGGTGTTCTGACCGAAGACATCTGGAACACGACGGCCTCCCTCGCCTATCAGCCCTACAGTTATTCCAAGACGCTGGCGGAGAAAGAAGCCTGGAAGATCGCCGAAGGCCAGGATCAGTTCAAGCTGGTGACAGTCAACCCGTCTCTGGTCATCGGCCCTGCTCTTGCAGACAAGCCGACGTCCGAGAGCTTCAACATCGTCCGCCAGATGGGTGACGGCACCATGAAGCCCGGTGCACCCAAACTCGGCCTGGGTGTCGTTGACGTGCGCGACCTTGCAAAGGCCCATGTCGCTGCAGGCTTTCTGGAAAGTGCGGAAGGACGCCACATCGTCTCCGGCCACAACACCAACCTCCTGGAACTCGGCAAGTCGTTGCTTGAAAAATATGGCGACCGCTATCCCATACCGCGCAAATCCCTGCCCAAATGGATCGTCTGGGCCGTCGGCCCGATCATCGGCGGCATTCCGCGCAAGTTCGTGACCAACAATGTCGACATCAAATGGCGCGCCGACAATTCCAAGAGCAAACGCACTCTTGGCGCAAGTTACCGCCCATTCAAGGACTCCATGGAAGACATGTTCCAGCAGATGATCGAGGCGGGCGCGTTTCGGAGGTAAGAGCACCAAAATCCGCTGCCCCCTCGTGTTCGTCATCCCATGGCTAGACCATGGGATCCATGCCGTTCCATTTCCAATCGCACGACCTTGCTTGCGGCACCGCCACGGCATGGATTGCAGGGTCAAGCCCTGCAATGACGGAGGCTAGGTCTGGGTGGATTCGCGGTGACCCAATCCGAGAGTATTCCGGATCCATAAAAAAAGGCGCGGCCTTCCGGCCGCGCCTCCCGTTCTTCAAGATCGCTACCGGCAAGACCTACATCTTGCACTCAGCTGCATAGGCATCCGAGTGACCGGTCAGACCGGTGGCAATGATCTTGTTGGTGTAGACGTCACCTTCCTTGATCACTTCACGCACATAAATGTCCTGGACCGGGTGATGGTTGGGACCGAAGCTGAAATCGCCACGCGTGGAGGCGAAATCTGCTTCTTTCAAAGCTGCCCGGAAGGCATCTGCATCCTTCACATCCGCCTTGGCCATCGCAGACAGCAGCAGGTTGGCCGTGTCGTAGCCCTGCGACGCATAGAGAGACGGCAGACGGCCATATTCGGCCTGGAACGCTTCAACGAAGGCCTTGTTGGCGTCGTTGTCGAGATCCTTGTTCCACTGGCTGGTGTTTTTCACGCCGAGCGCCGCATCACCGACAGCCTGCAGAATGCCCTGATCGAAGGAAAAGGCCGGACCGACCACCGGAAGATCGATGCCGCTGTCGGCATATTGCTTCAGGAAGGAAATCCCCATACCGCCGGGCAGAAAGAAGAAGACGCTGTCAGCACCCGACGCACGGATCTGCGCAAGCTCGGCCGCATAATCCGTCTGTCCAAGCTTGGTGTAGATTTCGCCGGCAAGATCGCCGCCGTAGAACCGCTTGTAACCGGTCAGGGCATCCTTGCCGGCCGGATAGTTCGGCGCCAGGATGAAACTGTTCTTGTAGCCGGTGTCCTTGGCATAAGCACCGGCAGCCTCATGAAGATTGTCGTTCTGCCAGGCCACATTGAAATAGTTCGGATGACAGCCCTTGCCCGCCAGTGCGGAGGGGCCGGCATTGGGCGAAAGATAGAACTTGCCCTGCGCGGTGACCGACGGCACCACGGCCATCGCCAGGTTCGACCAGATGATCCCGGTCAGAACATCGACCTTTTCCGACTGCACCATCTTGTCGGCGAGCTGAACGGCAATATCCGGCTTGCGCTGGTCGTCTTCGACGATCACTTCCAGGTCGGCGTTACCGGCCTGTTTCACGGCAAGCAGAAAACCATCGCGCACATCGATGCCGAGACCGGCGCCACCGCCGGAGAGCGTGGTGATCATGCCGACCTTGACCGGTTCGGCCAGCGCGCTGCCCGTCACAAGGGCGAGCACACTTGCCGCCGCAGCGAGTTGTTTGAACATTGGAAATCCCCTCTCTTAACAATCCCGTCGAGCCTTCTTGCAAGCCCTTGGCGGGTTACTCTATCGGCACTGGCGCAGATGGCAAACACGCAATTGGTCCAAAGGCCGGCGACCTTCCGTGGGCCTCAGAGCGCGGTGCGCACGTGCCAGAGTTCGGGAAAGAGCTCGACTTCGAGCATGCGCTTCAGATAGCTCACGCCACCGGTTCCACCGGTGCCGCGTTTGAAGCCGATCACCCGCTCGACCGTGGTCACGTGATTGAAGCGCCAACGGCGGAAATAGTCTTCCAGGTCGACCAGCTTTTCTCCGACTTCATAGAGCGCCCAATGTGCCGACGGATCCTGATAGACGGTCTGCCAGAGGGCCATGATTTCCGGAACTTCCGTGTGAGGCGCCGCTGCCGGTGTGTCGGTCACCGCCTCCGGTACGGTCAGTCCGCGCCTGCGGGCAAATTCCAGCACCACCTGGTAAAGGCTCGGCCGCGCCAGTTCGGCCTCAAGCAGGGCAACGCTCGCCGGATCATGGTCATGCGGCCGCACCATCGCAAGGTTCCGGTTACCCAGCGCATATTCGATCAGACGGTATTGCAGTGACTGGAAGCCGGAAGACATGCCGAGCGCATCGCGGAACTGGGTGTAGTCGCTCGGTGTCATCGTCCTGAGCACGTCCCAGGCCGAATTGAGCTGCTCCATGATGCGGCTGACCCGTGCCAGCAACTTCATGGCCTCGGGCATGTGATCCTCGGAAATGGCCTCCCGCGCCGCATTCAGCTCGTGAAGCATCAGCTTCATCCAGAGTTCGGAGGTCTGATGCTGGATGATGAACAGCAATTCATCCGGCGCTGTGGAAAGCGGCGCCTGTGCCGACAGGATCTGCGACAGACCGAGATAGTCGCCATAGGACATCTTGTCGGCAAAGCGCATCTCTGCGCCTTCGCTTTCCGGATTATAGGCGCTGTCCTTGTCCCTTGTGTCAGTCATCACTCTCTCCCCTGGGGTGCTTTCAGACCCTTTGACAGGTTTCTATAACGCCCTGACGCGGGCGTTGGATAGGAGAGAATTCAAGAAGTTAGGAAAACCACCAGAGTGCGCTCAAACAACCAGCGCTATTTGGCAGGAAGGCTTAGGGTCGGCACCCTAGCTCCCGGCGGCTTCAAGGATGGCCTCGGCCGAAAAATCATAATTGCTGTTGCCCGTACGCGATTTGCAGAACTGCCTGAAATCGATCTTGTTCCAGTCTCCATCGCCCAGACGCTGCATATACATCTCGACATTCTCGGGCGTGATCGGCGACATCTTGAACAGGACGTCCACGAAGATCTCCCCCTGTGCGTCTCTGAAATAGTGGTCGCGCAGCATCACGACGGACCAGGCTCCGGCGAAGAAATGACCGCCATGGCTCATGGTCATGCCGGATGTCTTGACGGCCTCCATGCCGCGCTTCGACCAGTTCAACCCGGCGAAGAAGATGTCCTTGCCGGCCACCAGGCCGGCTTCCTCCGCAGCCCTTTGCGCTCCGATCGCCAGATCGTCGTTGGCGCCCCAGACGACATCCACTGTCGTGCGGGACAGAACGGCCTTAGTGTGCCGGTAGGCCTCGTCCTCACTCCAGTTGACGGGAATGGAATGCAAAAGCGTGACATGTGGATGTGCAGCCACGGCGCGCATCATGCCCAGTTCACGCTGCAGCGCAGCTGGTGTGGCACTGTCGCCCGTCAGGGCCAGCAGTCTCAATTCATCCTTGTCAGGCTGCAACAGTCTTGATGTCTCGATGAGACTTTCCGCCATATCAAAACCGGCTGTCTCATTGTCTGGAACGATAGAGGCAATGACTTTCTCGACATCGATGTTGCGCCGCGTAAGCTCCGTTTTCTGCTTCGGGGTAAGATTGTTGAGCAGGAAGAGCACTTTGCTTCCATGCCCGTCCATCAGCTGCATCAACCGCGCCGCAGACTGGTTCTCGTTGACCAGGATGAAATAGTCCGGCAGATCGCCTTCCGCGAGACGCCGGGCGAGCAGGGCTTCCATTTCGTAGGGTTGGCGGCCGGCATGCAAAACTTCCAGGTCGACATTCAGGTCAGACGCGGCAGCCGCCATGGTCCGCGTGACTTCACCCCAAAACCCGCGGTGATCACCGGGATTGATGAAGGTGACGCGAAAGTCGGCAGCTTGGACCGCAAAGGAGACGATCCAGAAACAGAAGATGCACACCAATCTGACGATCATCGCATTCCTTCGCTCAGGCCCGCATTCGATACGGGAGTGTTCCAAACCGAAAGCGGTAATTGTGCCATCATACTAGCGACATTGGCTGAGATCACCGGTTGACGCAGCCACTTACGCACAATTTAGTTTATTCGCCTTTACCAGGTTTCCCGAAAGGCTGCGAAACAACATGCTCCACCAACCGTTCACGACCTTTCCCGCAAGCAGAGTTCAGCCTGCCCTGCAAAAATCAGCTTTCATTTGGCAATTCCACGACACCAAAGTCAAATATCTAGCCGCATCATAGAGCGGAACCGTCGCAAAGTGCTTAACGAAATCAGTAGGAACAGCTGACGATTACTAGCAATGCAGTGGTCGTCCACGTTTCCCGTCATTCACGAAACAGGTGACGGGAGGCGGTTGATCCTGTCGCACCGTCATTGCCTACAGATTGACGTGGTGCCGGGTCGAGTTTTGTGAAACCCTGAGCCCGCATGTGACCGGTAGCAGTTCGGGGCCCAGAAAATGTCCATAAGAGCAAGCATTTATCATCTTACGCATTATCGTTACGACCGGCCGGTCACCTTGAGCCCCCAGATCATCCGGCTCCGTCCCGCACCGCATAGCCGCACACGTGTGCTGTCGCATTCCCTGAAAGTTTCTCCCTCGGGTCATTTCGTCAATCACCAACAGGACCCCTACGGCAACTGGCTGGCGCGCTTTGTCTTCCCCGAGCCTGTGCGCGAGTTCAAGATCGAGGTCGATCTGGTCGCCGATATGACGGTCTACAATCCGTTCGACTTCTTCATCGAGGAAAGCGCCGAGGAATGGCCTTTCGACTATCCGCCCGAGCTCAGCGAAGACCTCCAGATCTACAGACGCCTTGACCCGACCGGACCTCGCATGAAGGCATTCCTGGAAAAGGTGCCGAGGGACAGTCAGCGCACCGTGGATTTCATTGTCGGGCTGAATGCGCGCGTGTCGCAGGAAGTCGGCTACGTCATCCGCATGGAACCGGGCGTTCAGACACCCGAGGAAACGTTTGAAAAGGGTACTGGCTCCTGCCGGGATTCCAGCTGGCTTCTGGTGCAGGCGCTCCGGCATCTCGGATTTGCCGCCCGGTTCGTGTCCGGATACCTCATTCAATTGAAACCGGATCTGGAAGCCCTCGACGGCCCGTCCGGCACGGATCACGATTTCACGGATCTTCACGCCTGGGCCGAGGTTTATTTGCCCGGTGCCGGCTGGATCGGCCTGGACCCGACCTCGGGCCTGCTGACCGGCGAGAGCCACATTCCCCTTGCCGCGACCCCGCATTACGCCAATGCGGCCCCAATTGTCGGCATGGCCAGCAAGGCCGATGTGGATTTTGCCTTTGACATGAAGGTGGCGCGCGTTGCAGAGCACCCGCGCATCACCAAGCCCTTTTCAGACGAGGCCTGGGCGGCCCTGAACCAGATGGGCGAAAAGGTCGACCGGATCCTGGGCCAGGAGGATGTCCGCCTGACCATGGGCGGCGAACCGACTTTCGTATCCATCGACGATTTTGAAGCGGCAGAATGGAACACGGATGCCGTCGGTCCCACCAAACGGCAGAAGGCGGACACGCTTATCCGCAAGTTGCGCGACCGGTTCGCTCCCGGCGGGTTCCTGCATTACGGCCAGGGCAAATGGTATCCGGGCGAAACGCTCCCCCGCTGGACCTTCTCTCTCTTCTGGCGCCGGGACGAAAAGCCGATCTGGCATGACCCGGACCTGATTGCCGATGAGGGCGGTGACGCAGACGCCACCCCGGCCAAGGCTGAAGCCCTGATGACAGCGATCGCAGAGCGGTTGGAGATCGATCCGGACCATGTCGTGCCCGCTTATGAAGACCCGGCGCACTGGATGATCAAAGAAGCCAATCTTCCTGCCAACGTTACGCCGGAAAACTCGGAGCTGGAAGACGCGGAAGCGCGGCACCGGATTGCCCGGGTGTTTGACCGTGGCCTTGCCACGCCGGCCGGATATGTTCTGCCGGTGCAGCGCTGGCAGGCCCGGTCAAGCGAAGAGCGCCGCTGGCGCTCCGAACACTGGAAGCTGCGCCGCAATGCGCTGTTCCTGGTTCCCGGCGACAGTCCGGTCGGTTACCGCCTGCCGCTGGAATCTCTGCCCTATGTGAGTCCGGCCCAGTATCCCTATACCAATATCGCCGATCCGACCGTGCCGCGGGACCCGCTGCCGGAGTTTCCTGCCGGCCCGAAACCGGATCGCGCCCAGGACATTGCCCGTTTCACTGCCAGCGAGACCCAACAGGACCGACGCGAACAGACACTGCCCGAGAGCGAGTTGGGAGACGCCGCTGTCCGGACCGCAATGTCGATCGAACCCCGCGATGGCCGGCTTTGTGTGTTCATGCCGCCTGTGGAACGGATCGAGGATTACCTGGAACTTATCTCGGTCGCGGAAGCCGCCGCGGGAAAACTCGGCCTGCCGGTTCATATCGAAGGCTACCCGCCTCCGCCCGACCCGCGCATGAATGTCATCCGGGTGGCCCCCGATCCGGGAGTGGTCGAGGTCAACATCCACCCGGCGGCCAGCTGGCAGGACTGCGTTGCCATCACCGAGGGGGTTTATGAAGACGCAAGGCAATCCCGGCTCGGCGCCGACAAGTTCATGATTGACGGCAAGCACACCGGAACCGGCGGCGGCAATCACGTCGTGGTGGGCGGTGCAACGCCCCTGGACAGCCCGTTCCTGCGCCGGCCCGACCTGCTGCGCAGTCTGATCCTGCACTGGCAGCGCCATCCAAGCCTGTCCTACCTGTTTTCCGGCCTGTTCATCGGTCCGACCTCCCAGGCGCCGCGCATCGACGAGGCCCGCCATGACGGGCTTTACGAGCTGGAGGTCGCCCTGTCGCAGATCCATCGCCCGCAGGAAGGCCCGACGCCCTTCCCCTGGCTGGTCGACCGGCTCCTGCGCAATCTGCTGGTCGATGTCACCGGCAATACCCACCGCGCGGAAATCTGCATCGACAAGCTCTATTCTCCGGATGGTCCAACCGGCCGGCTCGGTCTGGTCGAATTCCGCGGCTTTGAAATGCCGCCGGACCCGCGCATGAGCCTCGCCCAGCAGCTGCTTCTGCGCGCCCTGATCGCCCGGCTGTGGCAACACCCGCTCTCCGGCGACCTGACCCGCTGGGGCACGACCCTGCATGACCGTTTCATGCTGCCGCATTTTGTCTGGGCCGATTTCATGGACGTCCTGAAGGACCTTGACCACCACGGTTTCCAGATGCGTCCCGACTGGTTCAAGGCCCAGGGCGAATTCCGCTTTCCGTTCTGCGGCGAGATCGAGGTTGACGGTGTTCATCTGGAACTGCGCCAGGCACTCGAACCCTGGCATGTTCTGGGGGAAACCGGCGCGATCGGCGGGACGGTCCGCTATACCGACAGTTCGACGGAACGGCTGCAGGTCAAGCTTGCGACCAGCGACCCGGACCGCTATCTGGTCACCTGCAATCGCCGCATGATGCCTTTGCAGAAGACCGAAACCAACGGCGTCTCCGTGGCAGGCGTGCGCTACAAGGCCTGGCAACCGGCCATGGCCCTGCATCCGGTCCATCCTGTCGATGCTCCGCTCACCTTCGACATCTTCGATCGCTGGAGCGGACGGGCCCTTGGCGGCTGCGTCTATCATGTCGCCCATCCGGGCGGACGCAACTACGAGACGTTTCCGGTCAATGGCAACGAAGCGGAAGCCCGGCGTCTCGCGCGGTTCGAGCCCCACGGGCATACACCGGGCCTCTACATGCCCGAACCCGAACGGCCGCATCCGGAGTTTCCATTGACCCTGGACCTGCGCAGACCGCACAATGTCTGATGACCAGATCCGGCGGTCTGGGTTAGAAGATCAGGCAAAACGGGCAGAGCTTCCCAGTTTAACGGAGCGCAAACAAGATGCGCTACGATTTCTGCCGAGATCAGCTATTGTCTGTCAAAAACCTGACACTGACCCGCCGCTTGGAACCGATGCATGAGTCTGGACGAAAACGCAGAAAAAGGGGCACATGCCTACAGCCTGTTAAAGGCCTATCGTCCTTTTCCGGATGTCTCGGACGAACTCCTTGATCCCGAAGGCCGAGTGCGCCGGGTCTGGCGACCCTTCCTGGACCACCTGTCCTCCCTGTCAGCTGAAGACATTCTGGAGCGCTTTGCCCGCGGCAACCAGTATCTGAACGATGCCGGCGTCTACTTTCGCCAATATGGTCAGGACGGCGCCAATGAACGCGAGTGGCCGCTCAGCCATATCCCGGTGATCATCAGCCAGGACGACTGGCAGGTCATTTCGGAAGGCCTCATCCAGCGGGCGGAACTGCTTGAGCACGTGGTGGCCGATCTCTATGGGCAGAACCGGCTTGTTGCCGACGGCTTCCTTCCGGCCAGCCTGATCGCCCGGAGCCCCGAATGGCAGCGTCCCCTGGTTGGTGTCACACCGAAATCCGGTCATTTCCTGCATTTTCTGGCATTCGAGATCGGCCGGGGGCCGGACGGCACCTGGTGGGTGCTGTCAGACCGTGCCCAGGCACCGTCCGGTGCCGGGTTCGCTTTGGAAAACCGGGTGGCAACGGGCCGCGTCTTCAATGAATTCTTCGCCAAGGCCAATGTGCATCGCCTGGCCAGCTTTTTCCGCCGCTTCCGCGATCAACTGGTCGACTTGCGCGGCGAACCGGACAGCAGGGTCTCGATCCTGACGCCCGGACCGTTGAACGACACTTATTTCGAACATGCCTATATTGCCCGCTATCTCGGCTTCATGCTGCTGGAAGGCGAAGACCTGACGGTCGAAAACGGGAGATTGATGGTCAGGACCGTTGCCGGGCTCAGGCCCGTCAGCGTGTTGTGGCGCCGTCTCGACAGTGCCTGGATCGACCCGGTTGAAATGAACGAGACCTCCCAGATCGGCACACCCGGGCTGGTGCAGGCGGTGCGCCAGGGTGCCGTCACCATGATCAACGCACTCGGCACCGGCATTCTGGAGACCCGGGCCCTGCTCGCCTTCCTGCCGAGGATCAGCGAACACCTCATTGGAGAACAGCTGAAACTGCCCAATGTTGCCACATGGTGGTGCGGCGAGGCAGCAACGCGAAGCTACGTCAAGGACCACGCCGAAACCATGATGTTCAGTCCGGCGCTCAGCACGGCCCTGCCGTTTGCCTCGGCCCAGACCGATTTCATCGGCAAGGATTTTCATCGGTTGAACCAGGGGGTACTTGATAGCTGGATCGACAGCAAGGCGGGCGACCTGGTCGCCCAGGAAGCCGTGACGCTGTCTACGACGCCGGCGTACCAGGACGAACGTCTGGTGCCGCGCCCCATGTCACTACGGGTGTTTCTGGCGCGCACCGCCAGGGGGTGGGAAGTCATGTCCGGTGGTTTTGCCCGCATCGGCCGCACGGAAGATGCCAGCGCTATCGCGATGCAGGCGGGCGGTTCAGCCGCGGATGTCTGGATCGTTGGCGGCAAAAAACCCGTCAAGGAAACCCTGCTGCACCAGATCGAGTCGCCGTTCTTCAAGGCGCAGAGCGGCACCTTGCCCTCCCGTGCCGCCGACAACCTCTTCTGGCTCGGCCGCTATGTGGAACGCGCGGAAGGCGCAGTCCGGTTACTGCGTGCATATCACGCACGTCTCCTGGAAACCGCCGATCCGGACGCACCGCTTGTTGCCCAGACAGCGGAATTTCTAGACAAGATCGGCGTCGCCCCCGATCATCCGGTCCCGGCCGGGCTTTGCGACATGCTGCAGGCAGCGGTGGGAAGCGCCGGCAAGGTGCGCGACCGCTTTTCGGTTGATGGCTGGCTGGCACTGAATGATCTCGCCCAGACCGCCAATGGCGCGCGGCGCACCATGCGCGAGAGTGCCGACGTCACCCGCGCGATGGGGCTGCTGCTGCGCAAGATCACCGGCTTCTCCGGCCTGGTGCATGAAAACATGTATCGCTTTACCGGCTGGCGTTTCCTGAGCATAGGCCGCGCCCTGGAACGCGCTCACCGAATGGCCGATCTGCTGACCGAATTCACGACCGCAGACGCGCCTGAAGGCGCTCTTGAACTGCTGCTGGAGGTCGGCGACAGCGCCATGTCCATGAGCCGCCGTTACGCCGTTTCCCTCAGTCAGTCCACTGTACTGGACCTGTTGGCAATGGACGCGAAGAACCCCCGCTCCGTGCTCTATCAGCTGAGCGACATGAAGGATCACATCGAGGTCCTGCCCGGCGCGACGGATCAGGGGCACCTGTCGGACCTCGCCCGTTCCGTTCTGCAGGTTCACACCAGTCTGGCCATCTCGACACCCGAAACTCTGACGCCGGAAAAACTGGGTGAGCTGCGGGATCAGATTGCCTATCTCTCGGTTGAACTGACCGATGCCTATATCCGCTGAAAACAAAATCGAACCGGAGCAGGTTATCTGCTCCAAACACCGCCAATGAGGCACCTGTGCTTTACGATCTGAATCTGGAGATCAACTACACTTATGCCAGTCCGGCCAATTCCGGGATCCATGCCCTGCGCCTGATGCCGGCGACAATCCCGGGTGAGCAAAAGCTTCTGGCAGGACAGGTACATGTGAAACCGGGTCCATCGGAGCGCCACGACCGCGTCGATTTTTTCACCAACGCAGTGACTGATGTCAGCTTCCGCAAAGCCCACAACGAACTGGTTTTCACGCTCAAGGCGCGGGTCGACCGAACAGCGACGCCCGAAGAGTTCGACATTTCCCCTCCCCTGCGGTCTCTTGCCAGGGAAGTGTCCGCAATACAGTCCCTTGGCCCGAACGAACCCGTGCATTTCCTCTCTGCCTCACCGAGATTGCCATCCGATCCCGCTTTTGCAGTCTATGCCGAGGAACATATTACATCCGACATGAGCGCCATCTCGGCTGTCGAGACGATCGGCCGGGCGCTGCACGAGGACCTGACCTTCGACCCCGACGCGACAACCGTCGACACGCCGGCCATTGAGGCATTCGAAAGACGCCAGGGTGTCTGCCAGGATTTTTCGCATATCATGATTGCCTGCCTGAGGAGCATCGGCGTACCTGCCGGATATGTCAGCGGGTTTCTGCGCACGATCCCGCCCAAAGGCCAGCCGCGGCTGGAAGGGGCCGATGCCATGCATGCCTGGGTAAGGGCCTGGTGCGGTATCGAGGTCGGCTGGATCGAATATGACCCGACCAATGCCTTGCGCGTCGGGCAGGATCACATCGTTGTTGCCCGTGGCCGCGACTATGGCGACGTCGCGCCCGTGAAGGGTGTCTTGCGCACGGCCGGCGGCCAGACGACAGGCCACAAGGTGGATGTCATTCCACGGTAACCCGGTTTGCGCGACGAAACTTTTCCAACCTTATCAAGGGCCTGGAATCTTATCGCGAGATATCCCCCGCTGACCCGAACCATGCTGTTCCCTCATGCCCGCTTTTGTTAAACTGTGGAGCGCAATCAAGAGGTAGATTTTCATGCTCTAGGGTGCGGGAGCTGGTGATGCGTTCGGTGGTATTTGCAGTCCTTGTCCTTCTTGTTTCGGCAGGCGCGAGCCTCGCCGACTACGATCGCTCGAAGGCCTGGTTCAACGAATTGACCTACCAGGAACGCATTCGGACACAGTTCCTGCTTGTCTTCACCGGCGACTACGAAACGATCGTCGACGGCGCATTCGGCCCACAGACTTACAAGGCCCTGAAGAACTTTCAAAAACATCGGGAGTTCGGCTCCGACGGCGTGCTGGACGCCGCGCAAACCCTGACCCTTCAAAGAGACGGACTGGATCTGGTCAAACGGGTCGGGTTTGAAACACGAAACGAAGCCCTAACCGGCATAACCTTCGGCATTCCTTCCAAGCTGTTTGAAGCCAGTTCAAAATCGGAACGCGGACACCGCTGGCAGGCTTATGACCACAGCATCGAACTTGAAACACTGCGCATTGCAAAAGGCGACACGTCCTACAAGGAGCTCTATCAGCGCCTGACATCTTCAACAAACGGCCGCTCTCTCAAAACACGCCTGTTTCGCAACGATTATTTTGTCGTCTCCGGCCAGCAGGACGGCCGCGATTTCTTCGTCAGGATCATGAAAACGCCGGAAGACAGTCGGGGGTTTTCCTTGTTCTGGGACAAGAAACACGCCGTCTTCATGAA
This sequence comes from Roseibium sp., assembly GCF_965233565.1. GTDB lineage: Bacteria > Pseudomonadota > Alphaproteobacteria > Rhizobiales > Stappiaceae > Roseibium. The sequence continues at coordinate 2,234,012 of NZ_OZ247494.1, forward strand.
ACGTGTGGCCGTCGCCATGTCCAACAGCCTGCGTTACTACGACGGCGGTCCGGAGGCCGGAAAACTAGATGCCATGACATCCGCACCGGAGCTGAGGTCCCTGCCGCGGGCAAACGGACCACAGGAGCAAACCGACCCGCCTGGCCAGGTCTACAAGAAACCCGCCGGCTCTTCTTCCGGTTCGGGTTACGTCCTGACCAAAGAGGGGCATATCGGGACCAATGCGCATGTCGTCAGCGAATGCAGCTATCTCGACGTTCCCGGATACGGTACAGCCACTCTGGTCCAGGCCGATCTCGTCAACGACCTGGCCATCATCCAGCTCGACAGGAAACACGCTGACCACGTTGTCAAATTCCGGGCGAAACAGCCGATCCTGCGCGGCGAGGAAATCTTCGTCCTCGGCTATCCCTTCGCGCAGCTGCTCGACAACAACCTGAATTTCACACATGGCATCGTGTCGTCGCTTGCCGGCGTGCAAGGCGACATCCGCCATTTCATGGTGTCCGCCCCTGTCCAGCCCGGCAATTCGGGAGGCCCTGTTCTCGACCGCACCGGCGCGTTGATCGGCACCGTTGTTTCCCGGCTCGACAAGTTCAAGACACTTCGGGTTGCCGGCGATTTGCCTGAGAACATCAACTTTGCGATCCGGGGCCGGCTGATGGCGACCTTCATGGAAAGCCTCGGCCTCGGCCCGTCCTACAACACGATCACAAGCCTCAAGAGCCCGACCCAGATCGACGAAGAAGCCGCACGCTACACAGTGCTGATCCTCTGCAAGAACTGAACCCGGTTTCCTCAACGCATCTGGTCAAAGGTGCTGTTGGACCAGGCAAGGTAGTTACGCAGCCTTCACTTCTGCCAGGAAGCCGTCCACTTCAAGTTTAAGCTTGGAGGACTGGTCGGTCAGTTCGCGGGCCGCCATCGTTACCTGGCTTGCTGCCGCGCCGGTTTCTTGAGAGGCCTGAGTGACACCGGATATGCTCTCCGACACGGCCTGTGTTCCTCTGGAGGCTTCAGAGACATTCCCTGCGATTTCGCGTGTGGCAGCATCCTGTTGTTCCATGGAGGCTGCGATATCGGCCGATGTTTCGTTTATCCGGGCAATGATCGTACCGATCTCGCCAATGGATGATACAGATGTTTGCGTCTGGTCCTGAATATCCTTGATCAGTTCCGATATGCTGTCTGTCGCTTTCGCCGTCTCGGTCGCAAGCGCCTTGACCTCGCTTGCCACAACCGCAAATCCCTTACCGGCCTCTCCAGCCCGCGCGGATTCAATGGTTGCGTTCAGTGCAAGCAGATTTGTCTGTTCGGCAATGTCCGAAATCAGCGAAATCACTTCACCGATTTTTTCTGCCGTTTGCGCAAGCTGATTCATCTGTCCTTCGGTCCGGGACACCTCTTCGACAGCCTGTCTGGAGATTTCGGATGCTTGCGAAATACGCATGCTGATTTCACCGACCGAACTTGAGAGTTCTTCGGTGGCCGACGATACGGTTGCCACATTGGTCGATGCTTCTTCGGTGGCTGCTGCCACAGATGTCGCCTGACCGCTGGTTTCCTCAGCGATGCTCGACATCGACTGGGCAGTTGTCTGAAGTTCTGCCGAAGCCGACGACACCGTCTCCACGATAATGCCGATATTCGCCGCAAACCGTGCCGAGGCGTCCGACATGCGTTGCTGGCGTTCCTGCTCCATCAGGCGCTTATTGTTCTGGTCCTGTTCAAGCTCCCTGGCGCGGATCATGGTTTCCTGGAAGGTTTGATAGGCCTCCGCGACCGATCCGATTTCATCCCGTGAGCGGATTTTGACCTCCACTGTGTAGTCACCGGATGTCAGGGCCTGAATACCGGCAACGACGTCACTTAAAGGTCGTGTGATAGCCTTGCGAATGAAGAACATCGCAAGGCCGATCGCAGCGACGAAAGTGACAATTGCCAGTGCGAGAATGCTTCTCAGTGCAAAGCGTTCCGTTTCAAGCGCGGCCTGCGCTGCGTGGAGCGTGAAGGCTTCAAGTTCCAGGACAAGGGCTTCAAGCTCGTGGTTGAGAGCTTTCTCTTCTTTCTCGATGCCCGGGAGCATGGCCAATGCCTCGGTCAGTGCGCCCACCTCTATGAACTTGAAGGCTTCATAGACGTGTTCATCATAGGCCTTGTGTTCTTTTGCAATCGTGTCGAAAGCCCGGTGGACTTTTTGAAACTCCGTTCTTGCCTTGTCCGAATTGGCTGTCTCTTCGGCAAACCGCGCAAGCTCCTGAGCCTCGACGATCTCTTGGTCTACCTTTTTGGCGTAGGTCAAGAACGTATCGCGAGCCTGCGTGAACTCGGCCCGCGCGCCGTCATGCTCTTCCATCATGACGCCCGCGCGGAAAGCGCGCTCCAGGCTGATCGATTGTTCCAGCTGATGGATCGTGATCTGACTGACCGCGTTGGTCAGGGGAATGTCCCGCTCCGCCACTCCTTCAATCAACAAACCAATCTGATTGAGTTGCCAGAGGCCCAGAACGGCGACAAGAACAAGTCCGGCAAGACAGGTTCCAACAATGCCCATGATCTTGGTGCCGATGCCGATTGATCGGCCCGAGGTCGTGGTTGGTGTCTCTTTCCGGGTTGAATTCATCGGCCCCTCCAACGTTTTATGGCGAACCCGATCTGTCCTGTTCTCCCGGGAGGTTCCTGAAAACCAGCGCGAGGTTAACGCGGCATTTCGCGCTCCCGCCCAGCGCGACTGACCCAGACAAGGACACAGATCTTGCCAAATCCGGGCAACCTTAAGTGACCCTACGTAAATTTTGATTTAACCGCCAGAAGCAAGCTTAAGACTATCCATGAACAGAGGAATAGAGCCCCTTCCAAATTCCTAGGGAACGACCACAATTATACCTTAGGCTGAACTTGGAACCTTAAGTTGTATTGGCGCCTAGTTAAATCTAACGCACTGACTGTCCACTCGCGTCAAAGAAATGCATGCGGCTCTCGTCAAACCTGAGGCCGATGCGCGCCCCCTCTTCCACGGTTTCCGAGCCGCTGATGCGCACCAGAACGGTGTCCAGGCCGTCCAGCGCGACATAAAGGAACGTGTCCGCCCCCAGATATTCGGCTACTTCGACCGTGCCCACACAATGTCCCTCGCCGGATCCAACGATGTGCATATGCTCCGGGCGAATGCCGAGTTTGACGGGCAATTGCGCGGAGCCGGCATGCGGATAGTGACCACCGCCGTGGCCCTGCAGGGAAAACTGATCGCCTTCCACCGAGCACGGCAGCACGTTCATTTTCGGAGAGCCGATGAACTGGGCGACAAACAGATTGTCCGGCCGTTCATAGAGCTCGCGCGGTGAGCCGACCTGCTCGATCTTGCCGCTTTGCAGCACCACGATCTTGTCGGCCAGCGTCATCGCCTCGACCTGATCGTGCGTGACGTAGATCATGGTCGTGCCGAGGCTCTTGTGCAGACGCGCGACTTCGAAACGCATCTCGACACGCAGGGCGGCATCGAGGTTTGACAGCGGTTCATCGAACAGGAAGGCGCTCGGTTCGCGCACAATCGCGCGGCCGATGGCAACCCGCTGACGCTGACCGCCCGAGAGCGCCTTCGGCCGCCGGTCCAGGTAATCGCCAAGCTTCAGGACGTCCGCCGCGTCATTGACCTTTCGATCGATCTCCGCCTTGGGCACACCGGCCGTTTTCAGACCGAAACCGACATTTTCACGCACGGACATATGCGGATAAAGCGCGTAGGACTGGAACACCATCGACAGCCCGCGCCCGGAGGGAGGCAAAGCCGTGACGTCCTTGCCGTCAATGTCGATCGTTCCCCGGCTGGTTTCCTCCAGACCTGAGATCAGGCGCAGCAAGGTGGACTTGCCGCATCCTGACGGTCCGACAAAAATCACGAACTCACCGTCCTGAATGTCCAGATCGATGCCCTTGATCACCTGGAGACTGCCGAACCATTTTTCGACCTTGTTGAGCTGGATCGCTCCCATTTTCCGCTCTCCTACTCTTAAGCTGCCTGTTGCGCATGTGAGGGTGAGGCCCAGGTGAGCCAGATCGCCGCCGTCCAGGAAAAGGAGCCGCCACCGGCACCTGCTCCCGTTTCCGGGCTGAAATATTCGGCAAAGCCGCTCGTCTGGATGAGCGCTGCCGTATCCTGGCGCAACCTGTCGGCCCGCGCCGTGTCGCCGGCTTCGGCAAAGCCGCGCGCGATCATGTAGTTGATCATTGCCCAGACCGGCCCGCGCCAGTAGCGCAGATGTTCAAAACACCGGTGGTCGGGATCATAGGAGGGCATCATGTAGCGAACCTTCGACGCGATCCGGTCGAAATGGTCTTGCAAGGCCCCAAGCGTGTCAGCGTCCCGCAGACCGGCATAGGGCGCCAGGAACGAGGCACTGGAAATGCCGTCGGTCATCTGCCCGGACCGCTGATCAACGGCGACATGCGCCTTGAGCTCCGCATTCCAGAGCGTTTCGGCGCCGGCCTCCATCAGGCCAATCCAGCCGCGGATTTCCGCTGCCTCCTCGGTCTTGCCGAGCCGCTCGGCAAGATCAAGAAGATCACGATTTGCCCTCAGGAAAATGAAGGTGATACCGGGATCGGCCACAAAGAAAGGACACGTCTCGGCCACCTTCGCCGGGTCCCAGCCGACTTTCCGGCAGGCCGCTACGATGCTCAGGTAGCGATCGTAGTCTTCCTTGTGCGGGCGCATTGCCGGATCGACATGGGACGTGTCCTTGCGCTCATAGGGTGCAATGTCCTTCACCTCGACGGCGCGCAAAGCCTCGTCCCAGTCTGGCAGGTTGTCGCGGCCGGACTCCCAGGGATGAATCACCGCCATGACGCCTTTGCCCTTCGGATCGCGGTAGTTCAGGTACCAGCGGTGCCAGGCCATCAGTTGAGGCAACAGCGTTGCAGCCCGCTCAAGTCCCTTTCCGGTTCGGTCGCTCTTGACCAGATCCAGGATGATGGAAGCCGCAACCGGCGGCTGGGAGTGGCCCGAACTCGGGATCGGGCCGCCATCCGTGCCCCAGACACCCGGTCCCGGGAAATAGCTCGGATCATCTTTCCGAAACAGGATGTGCGGCACCATGCCGTCGCGCCACTGCCCCTGAAACAGCATTTCGATTTCCCGCCAGGCACGATCCTGGTCGAATTCCGCAAATCCCAAAGCGACAAAGACGGAATCCCAATTCCACTGGTAGGGATAAAGCCCCTTGGTCGGGATGGTGTAGCCGCCCTGATCGTTTTCGATCAGGATGGTTTTGGCCGTTTGGTCCAGATCTGTGTGTGCCACAGTCAACTCCTTGGGCGTTTCGCCGCCCTTCACTTTTGAAAATTCAACCCTTGACGCTGCCGGCCGTCAGGCCCTGGACAAGGAAACGTTCGAACCACAGGAAGATCACGAGCACCGGAACCGTCGCGATCACGGCCCCCGCCATCAGATGCTGTCGCGGCACCTCTGAGGAATTCAGCGAAACGACACCGCGTGACAGGGTGAAGATGTCCGGATCGTCCAGGAACATGAAAGCAAACAGGAACTCGTTCCAGGCGATCATGAAGACATAGAGCGAGACGGATGCCAGAGCAGGCAGGGACAGCGGCAACGTGATCTTCAAGATCACGCCGATCCGCGACAAGCCATCCATCAGACCGGCTTCTTCAAGCTCGGACGGCAGACCGCGGAAATAGCCCTGCAACATATAGAGCGCCACGGGAATGGTCGTCGCCGGATAGACGATCAGGAGACCGGTCAGCGTGTTGCGCAAGCCAAGCTGCGAGAAGACCGCGTAGAGCGGGATCACCAGCACGATGGCAGGCACCATGTAGATCAGCAGCACGGACCGGGCGAGCATGGCCTGCCCCGGAAACCGCAGCCGCGACACCGCATAGGCGCCGGGCACGGAGAACAACAAGGTCAGTACAACGGTGGCCACCGAAACAAAGGCGGAGACCAGCAGGTAGCGGCCGAAATTGAACTGGGTGAACAGTTCCACATAGGAGCGGAACAGACCGCTCAGGCCCTGGCTGACATCGATCGAAAGATCGAGCGGATTGGCCAGAAGCGCCTGCTGGCTTTTCAGCGACGTCATGACCATCACGTAGAACGGAAGCGCCACAATGATGGTGAAAACCACAAATCCGACGCCTTTCGCGATACGGATATAGATGACCTCGCGCTCATAACGGGACATGGCACCGAGCCGGGCGCCCGTCAGCGTGATCCGGTTGGCCCCGGTGACACAGACAACAAAGGCGATCAGGCCCAGGCCCTGCCACACCGGTGCTTTTCCGAGCGGAAGGCTGAATGGCGCCGCGAAACTGGCGACCATCAGAACCAGAAAGAGCACAAGTGCTGACAGTGCCCAATCCGGCAGTCCGCCCTTGGTCTCCGACGAATGGCGCCAGACAAAGGTGAGTGCAGCGAGCAGGCCGGCGAGGCCACCTGCCGTTGCCTGCGGCAGGGCGACTTCCCCGGTGATCAGCGTCAATGTGACAGCGATCACGAGAGTGGCGGTGACGCCCCAGACAAGGCCGGTCAGGGCTGTCAGTAGGATACTGCCCGGTCTCATAGGCCTTCCTCCTTCGGCGAGAAGCGGATGAAGATTGTGGCGAAAGTGACGAGCACGACGAAGACGACCACCGCGACGGCGGCCCCTGCCCCGAGATTGGAGAGCGCAAAGCCCTGCTCATAGACATCGACGGTCAGCGTGCGCGTGCCCGCATTGCCGCCGGTCAGCAGGAAGATGTCGTCGAACTTGTTGAAGGTCCAGATGAAGCGGAGCAGGAACAGCACCGACAGGATACCCATCAATTGCGGCAGCGACAGATACCAGAACTGTTGCAGCGGTGTCGCACCATCCATCTCGGCAGCTTCATACATATCGGTGTTGATCGACTGCATGCGCGCCAGGATGAACAGGAACGACAGGGGAAAGTAGCGCCAGGCCTCGAAGGCGATGACCGTGGTCAGCGCCAGTGGAAACTCCATGGGAATGCCGAAGAACGAGAACTCGATTGCCCGCTGACCGAAGAAATTGATCGGGTCGGAGACGACACCCATCTTGGTCAGAAGCGCGTTGAGCGTTCCGGAAAACGGATCGAACAGAACCACCCAGGTAAAGGCAACCGCGATCACCGGCGAAACATAGGGGAACAGGAACAGGCCGCGCATCAGCCCGCGTCCGGGAAAGACCGTGTGCAGCAGCTGGGCTGCAAACAGCCCCAGTACCAGGGCACCGCCGGTGCCAAAGATCGTATAGTAGAACGTGACCCGCAGCACCGACCAGAACTCGTCGGCGCTGAAGATCCGCTGAAAGTTCTCGAACGTGAAATCGAGATTGGTCAGGACATTGTTGGCGTCACCGCTCACCTGAGGTGTGCTGGCGCGCTCTGGACGGTCAGCGGCAAGAAAAGCCTCCGTCACGGTTCCTTCCAGCCGCAGCCGGTCGCGCCATCCGGGTTCGATCGTCCCAAGAGTACAGGTCAGCGCGTTGCCTTGAAGGTTACAGACATCCGGAACAGTCACAGCATCAAAACCTGCGGGGATCTGGTCTGTTATGACCACGTTGCGGATCTCTTCCTCCTGCGAGGAATTGCGCACGCGATACTCCAGGGTCGCGGTGTCGCCGGGCGCTTCCGGCCGGCCGCGCACACGCTCGTTGACCAGCACGGTGGGCGGGCGAAGATCGGCGAGCTGCACCGGCTTCACGCTGATCCAGAAATTGGCCAGGAGCGGCCCGGCGACAATCATCAGGATGATGGCAAATGTCGGCGCCAACATCATGTAGGCCAGCCACATTTCCCGCCGTTGCATGGGACCGACGCCCTTTGGCGGGCCTAAAGAAGCGGTGTCCTGATCTTGCGAGCTCATCGTTCCGGCCCTGTCGTTCGTGCGTGGTGTTCAGGTCTTGATGTGCCCTGCCCCCGGCGATGAGGGACAAAGCTTCCCCGATCTCCCGCGCATCGCGCAGGATCCATTCGAGGTGGACAGGCCGGCCTTGGTTGCAGGCAGCGCCTGACCCTTGTTTTTGTTGATGGTGATGGGACCCGTCCCGCCTTTTGCAGAAGGCGGGACGGTGCAGCGTTACTGGACCTTGGCCAGTTCTTCGTTGAGCTTGGCAACAGTTGCCGCTGCATCGCGTTCGCCGTCGATATATTCACGGACGTACCGGTTGATCACCTGGCTGTTGATGATCTTGGAGGCAAGCGACAGCTGACCCTCGGTCACGCCCCAGCGGCTGGCAGTATCCAGACCGGACACGATCACGTTGATCGTGTCTGCGTCATAGAGATCCGTCAGCGGCGCCTTGCGATCGACGCCCACCGGCAGCTTGGCCCAGCCATCGACAAAGGCGGTGGCATTGTCCTTGTTGCCGCGGCGCACCGGGAACTTGCCTTCCGGAGCGATCGACAAGGTCGACATGTAACCATCGTCCACGGAGAACTCGACAAACTGCATCGCCGCTTCCGTGTCCGCATCATTGGTGATGCCGAAATAGCGAATGTCACCCCAGGCTGCCCCATCCGGGTTGGACGGACCCTTGAGGGTCGTCACGATGCCGGTCTTGGAAGCAAGTTCCTTGGAGGTCGGGTCGTCGGTAATGGTTGGCGGAGCGCTGTCGCGCAGGCCAGCCAGTTCGTCCAAGATGAAGGGCGACCAGATGATCATTGCTGCTTTGCCCGCAAAATATAGTTCGCGCGACTGTTTCCAGTAAAGATCACCAGGAGGAGACGCTTCTGCGATGGCCTTGTAGAACTCCAGTGCTTCGATGGTTTTCTTTTCATCCAGCGCCTTGAACCCGTTGTCGTCGACCGGGGTCACGCCATTGGCCAGAAGCACATGCTCCAGCACCTGGCTCATGAAGTTTTCGTCGATCTTGGTCGCTGCGACAAAGGCGAACATTTCCGGCGGATTGTGCAGTTTCTCGACCGCGGCCAGAATGGCTTCGTAGCTGTCGGGCGCCGCCAGGCCGTTTTCGTCGAACAGGTCCTTGCGGTAGACGACCATCTGTGTCCAGCCATCGACCGGCACGGACGCGATACCGTCTTCCACGGCTGCCATGGCAACAGCGCCCGGCGCAAACGTGTCAGCGCCGAGATTTTCAAGAACTTCCGATGCAGCTTCCGTGTCCAGAATGCCGGCTTCAGCCCAGGGCAGGGCATATTGCAGCGTGTGATAGATCACGTCCGGCAAATCACCGGCTGCGAATGCGGCGGTTGCGCGCGTACCGAGATCGGATTCAGACACCGGAATGACTTCGACCTCGATGCCGGTCTTGTCCTTGAAGGCCGCCGCCATTTCTTCCTGCTTGGCCAGACGCTCAGGCTGCTCTTCCGTTGTCCAGAACCGCAGCGTGTCCGCCTGAGCCGACGTCAGACCAAGTGCGAGCACACCCGCGATGGTCGAGGCCAGGAACTTACTCCTCCCAAACATATTACTCTCCCTTCCTGCCAGAAATTGGCTGTTGGTTCAGCCGGTTCCGGAGCGCATCAGCCAGCGCCTCCGGTGTCTTGCTTGGCGCACCGTCAGACGCGCGCCGGATCAGGTCAGCCTTTGCAAGCGCCTGCAAACTCGACGGATCCTTGCCGTCCAGTACATCGATCAGCATGCGCGCGACGCGGCCACCGGCCTCCTGCGCGCTTTGCGAGAAGGTCGTCAGCGGCGGATCGAGATATTCGCCGACCGGAAGGCCGTCATAGCCGATCACGGTGACGTCCGAGCCCACCCTCAGACCGAACTTGCGACAGAACTGCACGGCACCGATCGCCAGCGCATCCGTGACACACAGAAGCGCGGTTGGTGGCTTGTCCTGCGACAACAGTTCCTGTGCACCGGCAAAACCGCCCTTTTCGCCGACACTCTGCAAACTCTCCAGACTTGGGTCATGTGCAAGTCCCAGTGACTCCAGGCCCTGGCGAAAACCATTGCGGCGTTGCAATGCGAAATTCAGGTCCAGCGAGCCACCGATCAACCCTATGCGCTCATGACCCAGGCTGTAGAGGTGACGCACGCCGTCAGCAAAGGCGGCTTCATTGTCGATATCGAACCAGGCATAGCCGGATGGATCCCGGGTGCGGCCGTGGGCAACGAAGGCGAAATTCTGCTCTTTCAGATAGGCAATGCGCGGATCGTCGACCTCGGTACGCGTCACGATGAAACCATCCACTTTGCGCCGTGCAATCAGGCGCTGCATCGTTTCGATCATGTGGCTGCGGGAATGCGCCGTTGTCACCAACAGGTCCAGACCCAGTTCGTCCAGCGCCCGCGCAATGCCGTCGATGAATTCCGAAAGGAACGGGTCTGCCCCGCTGCCATGGCCGACCGGAATGACGATTCCAAGCGTATCCTGACGTCCGCGTTTCAGGTTCCGCGCTGTCGCAGACGGTTGGTAGCCGAGATCCTGAACCGCTTTCAGAATACGCTTGCGGGTCTCTTCCGAAATGTCTGTGTAGTTGTTCAGAACACGCGACACGGTGCCCTTGGCGACACCCACGTGCCGGGCCACGTCGTCGATCGTGACGGAACCGCGTATCCGCGACATCTTTCCTCCCCAGGGCCTTTCGCCCCGACCATGCCGCAGTCTTGGGTCGCCGCAGCTTTTGTTGAAGAAAGTGTTACAAAACCGATTTTGTAAGTCAACAAAATCGGTTTTGGTGCCGCGCACTATTTTTTTCGCACAGCGGGAAGGCACTGTCACTGCAACAAAACTACGCTGCGGAAAGTTTCGGAACACAATTGCCAAAAAGAAAGCCACCAGCTTCTGGAGAGGAAGCAGGTGGCCTCATTTCACGACCGGGTCGTGCAATATTCTAAAATGGGACGCCCGAAACAAGAATAAGATTGGCGTAAGGCGTGCACTCGCCTGTCCGGATGACAGCACGCGCGCCGCCGGTCCGGTTCTTAAAGGCATCGTGCGGAACCCGCACATGCTCGATGGGTTTGCCGGTTTCGGCCGCCCAATGCGCCAGGCGGACCTCGATTTCCGTGGTGAGTTCCAGTGAAGCCTCATCGGCAAAGATGGCCTGTTCCACGATCATTTCGTCAATCAGCGCATCAAGGACATCGAATAAGCCCGGCACACCCGGACTGACGGCCAGGTCAATGACACCGACATTCGGCGGCACGGGCAAACCGGCATCGGCCACGACGATCTCGTCCAGATGCCCAAGCGAGGCTACAAGCTTGCTCAGATGCCGGTTCAAAAGCTTGGTGCGTTTCATGGCCTCTTCCTTTCCTTCGCCCGGGATCTCATGTCAGCGACACAAGGGCTTCGCAGAGCGGCACCGGATCATAATAGGGAGCGGACGTCCGGCTGACGAGGTTCAATCGTAAGATGCTGATGCCCCTGGCCCGGATTTCCTGTACTTCCTCTTCCGGAACACTTTCGTCGACAATGACAAAATTCAACAATTTGTGCACCGGGCAACTAGAACCGGCATCCCGCAACAGATAGGTAAGCAACGTGTGCACCTTGTCCGGCAGGGTCAGCTCGCCCGTTTCCGGATCCGGTCCCAGGCTGGGCACATAGACCTTCGGTACCGTGCGCGAGGCAACCGCCTGACCAACTCCCCTCGGCAACAGATTTGCGACGAGACTGGTATAGAAACTGCCGGGTGCGTAACAGATAAGATCGGCCGATTGCACCAGTGACCGGTTCCGGTCCGGAAAAACAGCCTCCGCCCGATTTTTGACCTTGAGACCCTGGTTGAGAAAGAAGTCCTTGATCGGCGAGATCAGCGGCGCATGTTCCTTGCCAGTCAGCAAATGCTGGCCGATAACCGTCTCGCCATTCGCCAGCTCCGCACCAAGATGCAGATTGTCGTCAGCAACCGCCCGAACTGTTCCCTGCACGCCGACCAGCTTGGACACGAGAAAGATGATCGGTTCAAGCTGCTGGTTCTGATTGAGATAACCACCGGCCAGGATCAGGTTGCCGATGCTGGCACCACGAAGATCGAAACTCTTCGGACAGGCAGTCCGGAACGTCCCGAGCTGGTTCTGAATGAGCGTGCGCATCGGCTGCTCGATCGCCTCGACCAGCGGATGCGTGCCGGAAATCATGGCGTCCAGTTCCCCGGCCAGATCGACCTTATCCGCCGTCCTGGCATAGCGATGCGTGAACAACCGGAAGACATCCGGATGCCCGAGAACCGTTTCATCGGCCAGCGCCATCAGCCGGCTTCTGAGGTCGCCGATGGCCGGCATGTTGAAGGCCAGACGCAAGCCCTGCGAGCTGCCGCCGCTGTCAAAAGGTGTGACCAGATGAATGGAATTATGTGTAAAGCGCTTCAGCTGCTGTGACACGCCATTGAGGGCTGAGCCACCACTGAAAAACAGCAGCCTTGGCCCCAATTTGGGGTTGGACAGGAACCGCTCGATCCGGAACGGATCCGGCATGCGCACCGCGCGGGTGAGGGTGAGTTCGCTCACGCGTCCCCCTTTCGAAGCGCCGGTAGGATCAAGGGGGCTCCGACCCGTTTCCTCAAGTCACACCGCATCAAGAGGCATCCCAGCTGAAGAGAATATCGGAGAAATCCTTTTTCCCGAGTTTTTCAGAACTGATAAAAAAATGGCCGACACCGGTATCCCCCCACATGATCCCGTTGTCTGGATCCGTGTCGATCTGGAGAAGCAGGAAATCTTTGTCTGTCTGGGCGTCTGCCGCGTCAATCGCCCTGGGATCGAACTGTACAAAACTCGGATAGCCACCAATCCTGTGCGCAAATTCGTTCAACGAAGCGCCATTTCCGAAATTATCGTTTCTGTCGAGATACTCTTCATAGAGATCCTCGAAAAAGTCCGGCGTCCCTTTATACTGCTCTTCGAAGCGATAATCAGAGCTCGTTATCGGCATCCGACCCTGGCTGAACGTCAATCGGTAGGCCTGATCCGGAAATTCGAACACCGGCAACCTGCTGCCATCAGTGGTTACCTTTTCCGAACTCAGTTCCGCCGTCTCCACTTCTTCGTGAAATGTAACCTTGAAGTCGTCGGTATCCAGCGGGTCGCCCGCATTGAGCCAGAACTGAAGCAGGCCTTTCTCCGGCAGGGGCTCTATATCGGGAACGTCGGCAAAATTGATCTGTGCAATCAGATACATTTTCCTGCCATCCCGCCCGCGGGGATAGGCCGTGTCTTTCGATAGATAGGGAACACCCTGGAATTTGCTGTCCCAGGGTTTCAGATTGTCCGCGGCAATGGCCTCGACCTTCACGTATGGAATGACCGTCGCTTCCACCAGCCGCCGGTGTTTTTCCATCTCCTGAAAGATTTCGTCCAAAGGCTCGACCTCACTGATAGAACTTCACGCTCTAACCAGCCGCACCACCGCAGCTTACGGCAACCAAACCGGCCGGCGACCACGTCCTCAACGGCTACCCGATCCAGATAGCACGGAAATCATTGACATTTGTTAGTGTCGGTCCTGTGACCACCTGATCGCCGATTTTTTCAAAAAAACCGTGTGCGTTGTTGGCATCTAGCGCTTCCTGAAGGTTCTCACCCGCATTTCTGGCTTTTAAAGGCGTTTCCGGACCGATGACGGCACCGGCGACTTCAGCCGCTCCGTCGACGCCATCCGTGTCACAGGCAATCGCATAGATACCGGGTGCTCCATCAAGAGCGTGCGCGAGCGCCAGCGCATATTCTGCGTTGGGTCCACCGACCCCGTTTCCACGCCGCGTTACAGTCAGTTCTCCGCCCGACAGCAGCACCAGCGGCTTACTGCCCGCCGGACGCTCAGCCTGCAAAGAAAGGGCGAGCGCCGCATGCTCTGCAGCCACCTCCCGTGCCTCTCCTTCCAGGGCATCACCCAGGATCCGGACCTCACAGCCGTCGGCTTCTGCCAGTGCCCCGGCCGCCTCCAGCGACTGGGAGGGCGCTGCGAAAATCGTATTCGTTACATTGGCGAGCCTTGGATCGTCCGGCCGCAGCACACCGGTTGGTGCGGCCAGAACCTCGCTTACAGCGGCAGGCACTTCAATATTCCATTGCTCTATGATCACCCTGGCGTCTGCCGCTGTTGTGCTGTCACCGACAGTTGGGCCGGAGCCAATTTCGGCCGGGTCATCCCCCGGCACATCGGACAGGAGCAAGGCGAGCAGTCGCGCCGGAGAGGCCGCCGCCGCCAGCTGACCGCCTTTCACGCGGCTCAGATGTTTGCGCACGACGTTCATCTGACCGATCGGCGCACCGGAGGCGAGCAGGCTCTGGTTGACCTGCTGTTTCTCGGCCAGGGTTATGTTGCCAGCCGGAGCGGTCAGCAGGGCAGACGCTCCACCGGAGATCAGGGCCAGGACAAATGTGTCCTCGTCCAGAGACCCGAGGTAATCCAGCAGGCGCTGTGTTGCCTCCTGGCCAGCCGCATCCGGCACCGGATGGGCCGCTTCGACGATCTCGATGCCTTCACAGGGGCGCGCATAGCCATACCGTGTGAGGACCAGACCTTCGCACGGCCCCCATTCGGCTTCGACCGCTTCTGCCATGCGCGCCGATGCCTTGCCTGCGCCGATCACGACCACACGGCCGGACGGCTTTTCCGGCAGAAAGGCGGCAAGGCTTTTCATCGGATCTGCAACTTCGACGGCACGCTGAAACAGTTTTCTCAAGAAGTCGTTTTGTGTGCCGTTCATAGGTCGATTTTCCTGCTTTGAAACCAGAGGCTCTGTTTGAGCGCAGGTCACAGGCGAATTTCAAGGTCAAATTGGCGGCGTTCGGTTCCCGGACCGATCCGTCGCAGACGAAATCTGCACAGCTGCCGTTCGCCGGTTGCGTCTTTTCGCACCTGAACCATATCAGTTTAAGCTGAAGGAGAGAGAGATGACCGCAACGGCTTTGCAGGCTTTCAACGACGCGATCCGAAACCCGGGCAATCCCGATCATCTCATGGTGATCAAGGATGTGCCCCGCCGGATACGGATCTACCACGGTGCAACGCTGATTGCGGACAGCACCAGCGCGCTTCGTGTTCTGGAAATCGGCAAATCCTTTTACGATCCGGTCTTCTATCTTCCGGAAGCGGATCTGAAAACCGGCCTGGAGCCGGTCGACCGGTCAACGCACTGCCCGATCAAGGGAGATGCCAGCTATGTTGCCGTTGATGGCACCGAAATCGGCTGGGTCTACCGCACCCCGATCCCGATGGCCAACAGGTTGACTGCGCATTACGCCTTCTGGCCGGCCAAGGTGCGTGTCGTCGAGGGAGAGTAACCTTGTTGGACACAGAGGTTCACCCCTTGCCGACATCCTCGACATAAACCAGCGCCCGGCCCTGACAGACCCGCGTGCCATCCGAGGTCTGGCAGATTGTCTCCAGGTCAACAAGATGCTTTTCAGGCCTCAAGCGCGTGATCGTGACCGAGGCCGTCAGCGGCTCACCAACGGGCGCAGGGGCAAGAAACTCCAGGCTCTGCTTCAGATAATTCGTGCCCCGGCCCGGAAGTTTCACCCCGAGCAGATAGGAAAACAGTCCGCCGATCAGCGGACCCGGCACGGTTTCGGGCACACTTGTGTCTTCACCGGCCAAAAGCGCGAAGTCCTTCATATCCTGAACCGTATAGCTGCGGGTCAGTTCCGAACGATTGCCGAGTTCCAGGGTCATGCCGCGCCTCCAAGCTTGCAGCTTCCGGAAAGGGTCACGGCTCCGTCGGCGCTGCGTTTGATCTCGATATCGATCGTCCCGGGCTCATCATTCCTTTCGAGAAAGGAAAAAGTCAGTTCCTCGTCGGCATAGGACGGGTTCGGAAACATCAGGTTTTGAACCGTGTGCGTCCGGCCGGGAAAAAGCGCCTTCAGATGGGCAAAGACCCGCGTGTAGAGCAGCATGCCATGCGAAACAGTTCGTCCGAACCGGGTTCTGGCCGAAAATTCGGGATCGACATGGATCGGGTTGTCGTCACCGGAGAGTCTTGCAAAGGCATCAAAATCGGCCTGTCGCGGGATCCAGGTGAATGTTGCGCTCAAGGGCGCGTCTGCGGTGAGGCTCATGTCTCACGCATCCTCCGGTGTTCTTTCGGTCTGAAAATTGTCTTTGAGCACGTTCTTGCGCACCTTGCCGGCCGCCGTCCGAGGCAGATCTTCCACCACCTCGAAGCTTCTCGGGATCTTGTAGGGCGCAAGATGGGTACGGCACCAGGCAGGCAGAGCGGCGGTGTCGATCTCCATGCCCGGCCGGGCTATCAGATAGGCGGCACCGACCTCGCCCCATTTCTCATTCGGCACGCCGATCACCACCGCCTCAAGCACCGACGGGTGGGTGAGCAACACCTTTTCGACTTCGGCGGGGTAAACGTTCTCGCCCCCCGAAATGAACATGTCCTTGATCCGGTCGACGATGAAATAGTAGCCGTCCTCGTCACGCCGGCCGATGTCGCCGGATTTCAACCAGCCATCCACGGTGAAGGTGCCAAAGGTTGCGTCCGGGTTGTCCATGTAACCCGGCGTGATGTTCGGACCGCGGAACTGGAGCTCACCTTCACCTGGTCCTTCGACAATTCCGCCGTCACCATCGATCAGCCTGACATCCGTCAGAAGCTGTGGTTTACCGACAGAACCAATTTTTCTGGCCGCATGTGCCTTGTCCATCAGGAAGACGGTCGGTCCGGTTTCCGTCATGCCCATGCCATTGCAGATGGTAACACCCCTGCCCTGAAATTCGGTCAGGAGTTGCCTGGACACGGGCGCGCCACCGCACCCAAGTGACCTGACCGCGTCAAAGCGGGCAGCACCGATCTTGGAAGACAAGGAAAGCGCCTGATAAATCGCGGGCACACCAAAGAAACAGGTCACCTCACCTGAATCGATCAGGCCGAGAACGGTGTCCGGGTCGAACTTGCGCAGCACCGTCGAAGACCCGCCATTCAAAAAAATCGGCAGGGTCGGCAGGTTGATGCCGGCCGTGTGGAACAGCGGCAGAAAATTGACACCCTTCTCGCCGACGGAAAGCCCGCTCGCCTGGCTGTAATTGATCATGTTTGCATAGGCCATGCCGGCCGTCTGAATGACGGCTTTCGGCAACCCTGTAGTGCCCGAGGTATAGAGCAGATACCAGGGCGCGTTCGCCTTGATGCGTCCACATCCGATCGCCGCCGGGCTTGCATCCTCCAGCAACTCATCCAGACGGCTGCTGCTATCCACAGAAGCGCCGAGCGGCAACAGGTCCATGCGGTCCCCATCAGCCAGCTCTCGTGCCGTTTCGGCAAAGGTCTCGTCGTGAAACAGCAGCTTTGCGCCAGATGCCGCCAGGATGGGTCGGAGTTCACCTGCAGGCTGGCGCCAGTTGAGCGGCACCAGGAGAATGCCTGTCTTCTGCGCCGCGAACAGCAGCGCGAAGAAGTCGGGATGGTTGAGACACAACGCCGCCACCCGGTCGCCCTTGGCGAGCCCCTTGTTCAGGAGCAGATTTCCGAGACGACTGGCCCGGGTATTGACGTCGCAAAACGTGAATCGCCGACCTGTTTCATGATCGATAAAGGCGACAGCGTCCGGCGTCAGCTCGGCGCGTTTCGCAGCCATATCGGTAAAAAAGTCCATGCATCCTCCCAAACACCCGGCGCTCCAGCGATAGAAGCGGTGCGTCTCAGGCGCGTTTTCTCGTGAAGTCCTTCATGCCTTCCAGGGTGCCTTGCCGGCAGATCAGATCGAGAAACCGGGCTTTTTCCTGGTCGAGCCGTCGCCTGACGTCGGCGCGACGCGATGCGTCCCAGACATTCTGACGCGTCACCTGATGGGTCTGTGCGTAGCCCTTGCCCAGGTCTGCCACCCAACTGTCAATCGTTGCCGGCAGGTCCGGAACTGGCCCCAGGGTTGCCGCCAATCCCAGTTCAACTGCCTCAGCCGCGCTGATCCGGGTGTTGCGGTACTGGATTGCCAGCGCACGGGAAGTGCCGATCCTGTCAGGCAACAGCGCTGTCCAGCCACCGTCCGGCCCGAACCCGACCTGGCTGTAATAGGGCTGGATGAAAGCTGTTTCGGCAATCGCAACCAGGTCGGTTGCCAGCATGAGCCCGGTCGAGCCACCTGTGACCGGGCCATTCACGGCTGCCATGACAGGCGCGGGAAAGGACAGAAGATCCAGAATGGCATCATGCAGACCGCCGACCAGAAGGTCAGCATAGGCCCTGAGTTCGATCTGCGATCGGGCGTGATCGAGAAACCCGCCGAGATCACCGCCGGTCGAAAAACTGCTGCCCCGTCCGGACAGGACAAGCGCGACCGGGTCCTTGTCCGCGGCTTCGGCAATTGCTGTTCGCAGGTCGAATACCAGCGCCGGGATCAACGCATTGTGACGGTCGGGCCGGCTAAGCCAGAGCCAGATAGCACCGTTGCGATACTCGGTTTCAACGAAACTCATCAGCTTGGCCTCACGGCTTGATCCCGTTTTCAATGAGGTCATAGGCGCTGGCGACAAGGTCGGGGATCGGTTTGTCCGACTTGAACACAACGAGCTGTTCCCCCAGCGATCTGGCGATGCCCATGAGCGCCCAGGCCCGGGTTTCGCTGTCGCCGCTGGAAATCTGGCCGGCCGCTTCGGCGGCCTCCAGTCCCGTGCGATAGCCAGAGGCAAAGGCCTTGTAGTATTCTTCATAGGCGTCCGGATCGACGAACAGCGCCTCCTGGACAATGCGGTAAAGATCCGGATGGGCCTGCACGAAATCCAGAAAGGCATAAAGACCGGCCTTCTCCGCTTCCAGCCGATTGTCGATGCCCTGGGTTGCTTCGGCGATCGTGTGACGCACCAGACGGCCCATTTCCAGCACCAGCTCGGAAAAGACCTGCTCTTTTGTCGTGAAATAGATGTAGAAAGTGCCTTGGGCGACCCCGGCCTCGCTGGTAATATGACCGATGGAAGCGTCATTGTAGCCCTTGGCACCGATGACTTTCTCGGCTGCAGCCAGAATCGCTCGACGCGTGGCCTCTCCTCGCGCCGTCTTGGGTTGGTTGGCTGCCACCTTGCTTGGCATGTCCGCCGCTTCGGCCGGTTTGCGCACGTCCGAGGTCCTCCCAAATTCCTGAAACATGAATCAGTATTCATGTTTGATGACTGAAAGCAAGAAGCTTCTTCGAAAAACGGGCGATTTAGCGGATTATCAGGGCTTTCGGGACATTTGCCGGAGCGACCAGGACAAATGCCGGATGGATTTAAGCTCCAAAACATGCAAAAAATCATATATGACGTATGGACGCAGGCACGCAATTGACCTTGATCAAGGCCAAAACTTTGCTAAGCAGTTTTGAATGGCTATAACGTAGCCGCTGGTCTTGGTCAGGACGGATTGGACTGAGGCTGGAATGAGGCGCAGGCAAAGGGGCCTGCGAAGAGAGGATCCCGAAGATGGACGTGAACGCGTATCTGGAAGAGCGCCTGGGCAAACTGCATGACAACGGTAATTACCGTGTCTTTGCCGACCTCGAACGCCAGGCCGGCAATTTTCCGCGCGCAAAACGCTATCGAGAAGACGGCAGCATCCAGGACGTGACTGTCTGGTGTTCCAACGACTATCTCGGCATGGGCCAGAACGACAAGGTGGTCGGAGCCATGCAGGACGTTCTGTCGAAATGCGGCGCGGGCGCCGGTGGCACCCGCAACATTTCCGGCACCAATCACTATCATGTTCTCCTGGAACAAGAGCTTTCGGATTTGCATGGCAAGGAAGCCGCGCTGATTTTCACCTCCGGCTATGTCTCCAACTGGGCCGCGCTCGGCACGCTCGCCTCTCAAGTCCCGGGCATGATCGTTTATTCCGATGCCCTGAACCACGCTTCCATGATTGAGGGCATCCGCCATGCCCGCTGCGAGAAGCGCATCTTCAAGCACAATGATGTCGAGGATCTGGAGCGCCTGATGGCAGCTGACGATCCGGACGCACCGAAAATGGTTGCCTTTGAAAGCGTCTATTCCATGGATGGCGACATCGCGCCGATCAAGGAACTGTGCGACGTCGCAGAAAAATACGGCGCGCTGACCTATCTCGACGAAGTACACGCGGTCGGCATGTACGGCCCGCGCGGCGGCGGCGTTGCCGAACGCGAAGGTCTGATGGACCGCCTGACGATCATTGAAGGCACGCTTGGCAAGGCCTTCGGCGTCATGGGCGGCTACATCACCGGGTCGAAGACGGTGGTCGACTTCATTCGCTCCTTCGCCTCCGGCTTCATCTTCACCACGGCATTGCCGCCGGCGCTTGCCGCAGGCGCGACAGCCTCGATCCGCCACCTGAAAGAAAGCCCGTTCGAGCGCAAGGCGCACAAGGACCGGGTCGCCCAGCTGCGCGCGGCGCTCGACAAGCGTGGCATTCCGCATATGGAAAACCCGAGCCACATCGTTCCGGTGATGGTGGGCGATGCCAAGAAGTGCAAGTGGATCTCCGACATCCTGCTCGACACCTACGGCATCTATGTTCAGCCGATCAACTACCCGACCGTCCCGGTCGGCACCGAGCGCCTGCGCTTCACCCCGACCCCGCTGCACACGGCCGAAGACATCGAACACCTCGCCACCGCGATCAACGATCTCTGGTCGCAATGTGCGCTGGCCCGCGCCGTGGCGTAACTGCGGGTAAAGTTTTCTGTTCATTTGGAGCCGCGCCTCTGTGAAGCGCGGCTTTTTTCGTCATCCCGGACAAGTGAGGCGCAGCCGAACGATGATCCGGGATCCAGACATAATTCGCGCCGTAGGCGCGTCCATCTCACCTTCGAAACGAGTTCGCTGCGCTCACCCTGACTTCTGGTTTCCGGATCAGCACGCAGTTTCACTGCGCTTGTCCGGAATGACGGTCACGGCGTTTTCGCATGCCCCCTTTGCCAGCCCCTCTCCCTGCCCTAGCTACATCTTGGTGTGCCTAGCCCGGAGCGATGCCTATGCGGATCCTGTTTGCCCTTCTTGCCTGGAGCCTTTGGGCCACCGCGCCCGTCGTTTCGGAGGAGCTTGATCTCGAACTGGTGCTCCTTGCCGATGCAACAGGTTCGATTGACGACGCCGAAATCCGCTTCCAGCGGCAGGGATACGCCGAAGCGATCACGGACCCGTCAGTGCTCGATGCCATTGCCAGCAACGCCTATGGCAAGATCGCCGTCACCTATGTCGAATGGGCCGACATGTTCTCCCAGGACGTGGTTGTTGACTGGATGGTGATCGACGGCCCGGCTTCTGCCCAGGACTTCGCCACACGCCTGATGGAGCCACCAAGACGGGCGTATGGGCGCAATGCCATCGGGGCAGCACTGCTGAAGGGCAAGGAACTCATCGACACGAACGTCTACAAGGGGCTTCGCAGAGTGATCGACCTGTCCGCCGACAGTGCAAACAACTGGAACGGACCGACCATTGCGGAGGCCCGCGAAGCCGTGGTGTCGTCCGGGATTGTCATCAATGGACTGGCGGTGCTTTGCCGTCACTGTTCCGGCCGTCCGGTCGCCTATGACCTGGAAGACCGGTTCTTCCGCAACATCATTGGCGGCCCTGCCGCCTTTGTCGTGACCGCTGACAGTCCGGAAACCTTCGCCGACGCCGTGCGCAAGAAACTGATTCTCGAAATCGCCGCCCGTCCGGACGACGCCGACACCATTCTCCACCAGACCGCCCGGCTTGATACCGGATTGTCACAGGTGCCCCCCCGCCCGGTTCCTCCCGGTTCCGAACTGAAAACTTCCCTTGCGGAATTTCACGATTGCCACACAGGAGTGTCATCTGCTTATGATTTGAGATGACGGAGCAGACCTGCCCTAATGACGCCGTGGGCTTTGGGAGAGAGATGATTAGATGACCACCGGTCTTCTGATGCTGGCGATGTTTACGGTCTGCTACACGCTGCTGGCAAAAACCCTGTCCAATGGCATTCTTACTGCCCCGATCCTGTTTATCGGTTTCGGCGTCATGATGGCGCAGACCGGACTGTTTCCCTTCGCCGAGGCGGAACATCTTCTGCATATCGTTGCGGAGGTCGCCCTGATCATCCTGCTGTTTCTGGATGCCGCCCAGATCAATCTGAAAGCGCTTCGCGCCCGCCATCAGTGGCCGCTGCGCATGCTGGTCATCGGCCTGCCGCTCGCCGTCGTCATCGGCACTGCCGTGGCTGCCCCTCTTCTGTCACCGATGCCGCTGCTTGTGGCAGCGCTCGCTGCAGCCCTGCTGGCCCCGACCGACGCCGCCCTCGGTCAGGCCGTTGTCACCAATGAAGCCGTGCCGGAACGGGTGCGCCGGGCCCTCACCCTGGAAAGCGGTCTCAATGATGGCATGGCGCTGCCGATCATTCTTTTGTTCGCAAGCCTGGTGGGCGAAATGATGCAGCCGGAAGCCACCGACTGGCTGCTCTTCGGTGCCAAGCAGCTGGTCTTCGGCCCGCTGGTCGGCGGTGTGATCGGCGCTGTCGGCGGCGTCATGTTCCTGGCTGCAAAACGGCGCAAGATGACTTCGGTGACCATTGAAGGCATCGGCGCCCTTGCCATGGCGGGCGGCGCCTATCTGGCCGCCGGCATGGTCGACGGCAACGGCTTCATTTCCGCCTTTGTCGCCGGGCTCTTCTTCGGCAATGTCATCAAGGGGCAATGCGCCTTCATCTTCGAATTCACTGAAAGCGAAGGCCAGATGCTGGCCTGGGGCGCCTTCTTCCTGATTGGACTTGCCCTTGTCCCGAATGCGATTGCCCACCTGGACGCCACCACACTCGCAATCATTCTGACAAGCCTCTTCATCGTGCGCCCGCTGGCCGTCTGGTTGTCACTTGCCGGAACAGACGCAGCGCCGCTCACGAAACTCTTTTTCGGCTGGTTCGGCCCGCGCGGATTGGCAACGGCCCTGTTTGCGCTGCTGATTGTCGACCAGCTCGATCACGACATCGGCGAATATCTTCTGAACCTTGCCGTCAACGCGGTTTGGATCAGCGCGGTACTGCATGGCGTCACCGCCGTGCCCTTTGCCAAATGGTACGGCGCACGCATGTCCGCCAATGAAGGCGCAGCAGAAATGAAAGCTTCGCCACCGATGAGACCCGACATTTCAACTGACAAGATTTGACCGAAACAGCCAGGGCGAAAACGCCGTTAGCCGGGGGACAAGATGAAAAAACAATCCGTTGCCAAACTCAGCACATTGCCGGACAGAGAGCCCCAATATGCGCTGGTCGCCGATGTCGATCTGGTCGTCGTGCGCTTCGATGATGACGTCTCGGTTTTTTACGGCCGCTGCCTGCATCGCGGTGCGCTGATGTCGGATGGCTATGTCCAGGGCGACAACCTGATCTGCGGCCTGCACTATTGGGACTACCGCCTCGACAGCGGCGTCTCGGAATACAATAATTCCGAGGCCCTGCCCAAGTTCCAGAGCTGGGTCGAGGGCGACGACGTGCTTGTCGATGAAGACGAAATCGCGGCCTGGGCAAAAGATCATCCGCAACCGTTCCAGCGCGATCAGTATCTCGGCCTTTATGCCGATACCAGCCACGGCACCGAAGAAGAACCTTATACCGGACTCATTCAGCAATATGCCCGCGACGGCCTGTCGAAGACCGGCCATCACGGACGTGTCGACGCCATGGGCGTGCCGCGCACGCAGCTGCCTGACTGGGACGATATCCAGATCCTGACCGCCCAGCTGCAGCGCTTTCCCCTGCTTGACGACGACCCCGTCGGCACCGATGTCGTGATCGGCCCGAACGCCCAGAAGCCGCTGCGCCTGAAGATCCCGCTCTTTGTCTCCGACATGAGTTTCGGTGCGCTTTCGGAGCCGGCGAAGATCGCGCTTGCCCGCGGCGCCGAGCTTGCCGGCACCGGCATCTGCTCCGGCGAAGGCGGCATGCTGCCGGAAGAGCAGGAAGCCAATTCCCGTTACTTTTACGAACTTGCCTCGGCGCGGTTCGGCTTTGACTGGCCGAAGCTCAACAAGGTACAGGCCTTCCATTTCAAGGGCGGCCAGGGCGCGAAGACCGGCACCGGCGGCCATCTGCCCGGCGCGAAAGTCAAAGGCAAGATCGCCGAGGTCCGGGGGCTAGAAGAAGGTACGGATGCCATCTCACCGCCGCGCTTCCCGGACTGGACGGAATGTTCTGAGGTGAAGGACTTTGCCGACGAGGTGCGAAGCCGCACGGGCGGCATCCCGATCGGCTACAAGCTTTCTGCCCAGCATATTGAGAAGGACATCGACGCCGCGCTTGAGATCGGCGTGGACTACATCATCCTGGACGGCCGCGGCGGTGGCACCGGGGCGGCCCCGATCATCTTCCGGGACAACATATCCGTGCCGACCATCCCGGCGCTCGCCCGCGCGCGGCGCCATCTCGACAGAAGCGGCCGCAACGATGTGTCACTGGTCATCACGGGCGGCCTCAGGAAACCGGCCGACTTCGTCAAGGCCATGGCTCTTGGTGCCGACGCGATTGCCGTTTCCAACTCGGCGATGCAGGCGATTGGCTGCATTGCCATGCGCGCCTGCCACACCAACAACTGTCCGGTCGGGATTGCCACCCAGAAACCCCATCTGGTCAACCGCCTGCAGATCGAAAAATCCGCCCGCCAGCTGACGAATTTCTTCGAAGCGTCCGTAGAGCTGATGCAGGTAATGGCGCGTGCCTGCGGCTATTCGCATCTGAACCAGTTCAACTTGGACGACCTGACGACCTGGAAACGGGAAATGGCCGATCTGTCCGGTGTCGCCTACGGCGGCGTTGCCTGACCTGAAACGACTTTGAGGGAGAGAGACTTATGGACACGAAAAATCTCGACTGGATCAAGGTCGGCACCACTGACGATCTGCCCGAAGGCCGGGTCAAGACGGTCACGGCCCGCACCACCTCGATCTGCCTGTCCCATTTCGACGGCCAGTGGGCGGCCATGGACAACCACTGCCCGCATCAGCGCGGTCCTCTGGGCGAAGGCTCCATCGAAAAGGGAACGGACGGCAAATGCTGGATCCGCTGCCCCTGGCATGGCTGGGACTTCGACCCGCTGACAGGTGCCCCTCCCGGTGGCCATGAAGATTCGGGCCAGAAGATTTTCCCGCTCAAGATCGAGGACGGCGAGATCTTTGTCGGCCTGGAAGCGGAGCCGCCGCACGAGCGAACGGTGACCGACGTCATGGCCGAGACCATGGTCAACTGGGGCGTGAAACGCATTTTCGGCATGGTCGGCCATTCCAATCTCGGCCTAGCGGATGCCATTCGCCTGCAGGTCAACAAGGGCAATCTCGGTTATGTCGGTATTCGTCATGAGGGTGCAGCCGCCTTTGCGGCCTCCGCCTATGGCAAGCTGACCGGCAAACCCGCCGGCTGCCTGACAATTGCCGGACCGGGGGCCACCAATCTCCTGACCGGGCTCTGGGATGCCAAGGTCGACAGGGCGCCCGTTCTGGCCCTGACCGGCCAGGTGCAGACCCAGGTGTTCGGGCCGGGTGCCTTTCAGGACATCGATCTGAAATCGGCGTTCGAGGCCGTTGCCCGGTTTTCGCAGCCCGTCCTGTCCTCATCCAACCATGCGGAACTGATGACGCTCGCGCTGAAGACCGCCACACTGGAGCAGGACGTCAGCCACCTGATTTTCCCGGACGACGTCCAGACCATCGCGAGCGACCAGGCTCCGTCCGGGCCCGAAGGACGGGTCTCCCGGTCCGAAATCAGCCCGCCGCCGGAGGACCTGCAAAAGGCCCGCGAGATGTTGCAGGAGGCCAAACGGCCCGTGATCATCATGGGTTACGGTGCGTTGCAGGCCCGTGAGAAGGTCATCGAACTGGCCGAACATCTGGGCGCACCGGTGCTGACGACCTTCAAGGGCAAGGGCCTGATACCGGACAATCATCCGAACGCCGCCGGTGTTCTCGGGCGGTCCGGCACGCCGATCGCAAGCTGGCTGATGAACGAGGCCGATCTGATCCTGGCGCTCGGCAGTTCCTTCTCCAACCACACCGGCATTGCGTCTTACAAGACCATCATCCAGGTCGACTACGAGCGCATGCAACTCGGCAAGTTCCATCCCGTTTCACTTCCCATCTGGGGCGAGATCGGCGCCTTCTGTGACGCAATCCGGCCGACGCTGGAAAAGTCCGCGCATGCGGCCTATCAGCTCGCCGAACTTTTCGAACGCTGGCAAATCTGGCGTGATGAAAAGGAAACCCGTCTGACGGAAGACCGTGGCCAGGGCATTCACTCGGCTGCAATCTTCAAGGTCCTGACGGAGCTTTGCCCGGAAGACGCAATCATTCCGGTCGATGTCGGCAACAACACCTATTCCTTCGGCCGCTATTTCGAACCGCGCGGCCAGCGCATCCTGATGTCCGGCTATCTGGGCTCCATCGGCTTCGGTCTGCCGGCGGCGATCGGCGCCTGGTGCGCCACCCGGGATTTCGAGGAATACCGAGGCCGCAAGGTGATCTCGATCTCGGGCGACGGTGGCTTCGGCCAATACGCGATGGAATTCACCACCGCCGTGAAATACGGCATGAACATCACCCATATCCTCCTGAACAATTCCGAACTCGGCAAGATTTCCAAGGAACAGCGGTCCGGCGAATGGCCGGTCTGGGAGACCACACTCACCAACCCCTCCTTCGCCGCCTTCGCCCGGCTTTGCGGCGGGCATGGCCACCGGGTCACGGACGCCTCTGAGCTAGGGGATGCCATCGGGGCGGCAATCGCCCATGACGGTCCGTCGCTGGTGGAAATCGTCACGGATGCGGATCTGGTGTGATGATTTGCAGATTTTTTGAATTGTCATCCCGGCCAAAGCAACGCGGAGAGCCGGAACCCAGAACTCCCGGGAAATACTGCGGTGGTCGACCGTCTGATGATGAAGGTTCCTGGGTCCCCGCTTTCGCGGGGATGACAAAACGAATGAAACCAAACCTCTTGGCAACGCAGCCGTCTCGGCTAGTCTGTTGTCAGGGCATTCCGAGCTGAGGGAGGGGAGCACGCAGTGCAGACAGCATCCTTGTTGCTAGAGATCGGCCGCTATTACCTGATGTCCGGCGGTGTGGTCGCCGCCGCCTTCCTGGTGATCGGCATTGACCGGGTCGAGCCCTCCGCGCGCGGCTCTTACGTCTTCCGGCCCCTGCTCATTCCCGGCATCTGCCTGATTTGGCCCCTTGTGCTCTATCGCTGGCTCAAGCTCGAACGCGGTGGGGAGGACGCAAGATGAAACGTGCCCACCGAACCGCCCACGCCCGGATCTGGACCGTTCTCGGCCTCCTGCTGCCCCTGGTCTTCTTCACGATCCTGGCCCTGAGGCAGACACCACCGGCCGACCGGCCTGCCGTCCTGATCGAGGCTCCCGCCGCCACCTCCGCCGGAGAGACCGCACAATGAGTGTTCAATACACCCCGGTCATCTGGAACCGGAACAAGATCTTCTACGACGCGGTCCTTCTGATTGCCGTTGCGCTCTATCTCTATGTCTTCATCCGCGTCGGCCCGTCTTATGAGGATGTCAGCAAGCCGATCGACGGCGCCATCCTGCGCATGCGGGCCTTCGGCAGCTGCGCCTTCCTGATGTTGACCGTGATCCTGTGCATTGGACCGCTTGCCCGGCTTGACCGGCGCTTCCTGCCGCTCCTGTACAATCGCCGGCATTTTGGCGTGATGACTGCCGGCATCGCGGCCGTGCACGCCAATTACGTCCTGACCTGGTACTTCAACTTCTCGCCGACGGATCGCTACGTCGCGCTTCTTTCTTCCAACACCAGCTATGGTCAGCTTCTCGGATTTCCGTTCGAGACCCTGGGGATCGTCGCGCTTCTGATCCTGTTCGTCCTGGCAGCCACCAGCCATGATTTCTGGCTGAGTTTCCTGGGCGCACCGATCTGGAAGGCGCTGCATATGTCCATTTATGTGGCCTATGCCTGTGTCGTCCTGCATGTCGCGCTCGGCGCCTTGCAGGGCCCGGCCGATCCGATCTTCACCAGTGTCGTGGCTGCAAGCGTCGTACTTGTCTCCGGCCTTCATTTTGCGACCGGTCGCATGGAAGCGAGGCGCGAACGCGGTGAACGCACCGCTCAAGCCTCGCTGGAGCGGCAGGGCTGGGTCGTTGCCGGTGACCTCGACGAGATCGATAACGACTGCGCGAAGGTCGTCACGCTTGCCGAAGACGAACGGGTCGCAATCTTCAAGTATGACGGCAAGCTGTCGGCGATCACCAATGCCTGTGCCCACCAAAATGGTCCGCTCGGTGAGGGCAAGGTGCTCTGGGGCTGCATCACCTGTCCCTGGCATGGTTACCAGTACAATCTGGCTGACGGGCGCGCCCCGGCACCGTTTACCGAAAAGATCTCCACCTACCGGCTGCAGCTGATCGGCTCGACCATCCTGCTGGATCCGAACGCCCTTCCCCCCGGAACCCATGTGGACCCTGTCGAGATCGGAGACGCGGCATGAGCTGGAGACAGACAAAAGATGCGCCGTTTTTCGTCGGCTACCTGAACGCAGTGCCAAAACCCCTAGTGATGTTCCTGGCCGTCTTCTCGGTCTGCTTTGCCGCTGGCCTCGGACTGGCGGCGCTGGCGCTGTCCTCCACCCAGAACGACCCGGGCAGCGGCGGCTTTCAGTGGGGCAACCGTTTTGAAAATGTCGGCATCCTGGAACTCCGCCCCTACCCCGTTTTGCGGGTCCCTTCAGACGGTGAGACACCTGCGCGGACCTACATGCTGACCGGACAGGGCAAACGCGGTGCATTTGACCAGGCCGAAACCAACAGGGGCGAATCCGTGACCCTGCGCGGTGTCCCTGTTGCCAGGGGCGACCTCACGATGATTCAGGTCGGCCGTGTTGAAGCCGTTGAAGGTGAAGTTGCCGGATTTACTCCGTCAGAACCTGTCCCCCTTGGTCGCTGGAAACTGACCGGCGAGATCTGTGACGGCAAATGCTACGCCGGAGCCATGCGTCCGGGCCGGGGCCTCGCCCACAAGGCCTGTGCCGATCTGTGCCTCACCGGCGGTATCCCGCCCGTGTTCGTCTCCTCAGGCGACGTCAATGGCCGCAACTTTTTCCTGATGGCCGACAGCGACGGCAATCTCCTGGGCGACGAGATCGATCCGCTGCTGGCGCTTTTCATCGAGGTGGAAGGCGATGTCGAACAGCTCGACGATCTCCTGGTCTTCAAGGTGGATCTGGCAAGTGCGAGGATCCTGAAATGAGCGACACACCACAAAAGCCCGCCTGGCAAACCATCCTGGTGGCACTGATCGCAACCGCGATCTTTGTCACCGCCGCCTATTACGTCTGGATCTACGCAAATATCGGTGTCAGGACGTTCGACCTCACCAAAGGCACGCTGTTCACCGACCTCAGGTTCTTCATCGGTCTGCTTGCCGTGTTTCTGGTCCTGTCAGTGCTCGACAGGGTCATCGAATTCGTGAAATCGAAAAGGGGCGGCGGACACTAGGCCTTATCTCTCCCTGTCATCCCCGCGAAAGCGGGAACCCAGGAAGCTTCCAAACTAGCAGCTTCAATCAAGTTGTTGTGGGGATCAGGGCTCCGGATCTCCGATACGCTCCGTCCAGGATGGCGATCGGTCTCCACCTTTTCACCTCATCCTGAGGAGGGCCGAAGGCCCGTCTCGAAGAATGGGCAGCAAACACTGGAACAAGCGACCACTCCTTCAAGACGCGCGCAAGCGCGCTCCTCAGGATGAGGCTTCACAGGGAGCTGGCTAGTTAACCGCGCACCAGGTCCTGCAGCAACGCGTTGAACTTCTCCGGCTCTTCCATGTGTGGCGCATGGCCGGAGTTTTCGAAGCCGTAGAAATGATAATTCGGCACGTTCGCGGCGTGCCAGGCATGCACGCCTTCACCATAAAGCTGGCTTTTGAGGCCTGCCACCAGATGGAACGGCACCGGGAAGTCTTTCAGGAGTGGCCGGAAGTCCTGTGCCGTCAGCGACGCCCACATCGGGCGCAGCATTTCCGGGTCTGCCGCAGCGATTTCCTTGCGGGCGGCGGCCAGTTGCCCCGGAGCGGGTTCAATCCCTTCCGCAAACAGCCGCAACGCGATCCGGCCGGGCAGTTTTGGCCAGTCGGCCACCATGGCCTCCAGCACATGCCGGTTCAGGTCCGCATTCAGGCCGTTCAGGGTGCCGTTCGCCCAGTCTGCCGTGTTCAGCACTTTCGGCGACATGTCGATGGCCACGAATTCTGCAATCCGGTCGGCGCCGTATCGCTCGATGAGCGCGTAGGAAACCAGTGCTCCCATCGACCAGCCAACCAGGATGATATCTTCAAGTTCCCGCTCGACCAGGGCGCCATAGACCGCATCGGCCGCCGAAGCGATGGAGAGCGGCAGGCGTCCCCCCGTTATCCCGTGTCCGGGAAGGTCTGGAACGATGCACCGCGCGTGCGATTTCAGCGCATCGATCTGGTCTTGAAAGAACTGCCCGGGACAGGACCAGCCATGGATCAGGACCAGCGGCCGGCCCGTACCTTCATCCCGAATATGCAGCAAATTGTCGTTCACGCACGCCCTGCCCGTAATCGCCCGACAATGCCTGACGGGAAGAAATAAACCGACAAAATAAACAGGACCCCCAGCCAGAGCAGCCAGCGTTCGGGCGCCACCAGTGTCGACAGAAACGGCACGGCACTGGTCGCTTCGGCCGCCACGCCCATCAGGTTCTGCAGATAGGTCTGCGCCAGGATGAACAAGGTGGCCCCGAGCACGGCTCCATAGAGCGTCCCCATGCCCCCTATCACGACCATGAGCAGTATGTCGATCATGATTTCCATCGAAAGTGTAGTTGCCGGCCCCGTGTAGCGCAGCCAGATGGCCAGCAGCGACCCGGCCAGGGCAGCCATGACAGCGGACAGAACCGTTGCCGTCGTCCGGTACCAGACCACCCGATAGCCGATCGCCTCGGCACGGAAGGCATTGTCCCTCACCGCCTTCAGCGTTCGGCCGAAGGGCGAGTTGACGATGCGCAGCATGACCAGGAACAGGATCGCGGAACCGAAGAACACCAGGTAATAGGCGAGCAGCTTGCCATTGATCCGGACCCCGAACACCTTCTCCTTCACCAGCTTGAAGGCAGGCGTCAGCTCTCGCGGGATCTTGTAGTTGAGCCCGTCCTCGCCGCCGGTGAGCCAGGACATCTGCGAGATGAAAACGGCAAAGGCGCTCGCGACCGCCAATGTCACCATGGCAAAGAAGATGGCCTTCACGCGCAGGGAGAACAGTCCGATGGCCAGCGCGAAGAGGGCCGCCACCAGCGCGCCGGCAGCCGTGCCCCAGATGAGCGACGTATAGGACGGGCCGGTGGAGGACAGCGCAAGCGCTGTTCCATAGGCGCCGATGCCGAAAAACATCGTATGGGCAAAGGACACGATCCCGGCATAGCCGAGCAGCAGGTCATAACTTGCCACCAGCACGATGAAGATGCAGATGCGCGCCGCCGTCTCCAGCGACTTGGTGCCCGGAAACAGAAAGGGGGCGAAAGCAAGCGAGATCAGTACGATCAGCAAGAGCGCGGTCAGGAGGCCGCTGCGCGGTGTGTCGCCCGAAAGAAGTCTTGTCAGCATGTCTCTTTCCGCCCCTTACTTCGCCTTGACCACGGGATAGAGCCCCTGCGGCCGCCACATCAGGATCACCACCATCAATGCAATCGTTGAAATCAGCGCCACCTTTGGCGCCAGGAACGCCGTGTAATTGGCCAGGAGCCCGACCAGCATCGCACCGATAAAGCAGCCCTCGACCGAGCCGAGCCCGCCAATGATCACGACGATGAAGACCAGCACCATGATCTCCGAGCCCATATGGGCCGTGATCGTTTCCTGGTAGAGCCCCCACATGACACCCCCGAGCCCGGCCAGCGCCGAGCCGGTCATGAACACGATCAGGAACAGGCGCCGGATCCGGTAGCCGAGTGACTCGACCATCTCGCCGTTTTCCACGCCAGCCCGCACCAGCAATCCGATCTTGGTGTTCTTGAGAATGTGGCGCATGGCCAGAAACAGCGCGACCCCGATGCCGACGGCGACCAGCCGGTATTTCTCGATGGCGGCTTCCCCGAGCACCCAGGACCCCTGAAGGGCCTCAGGTCGCGAAATATGCAATTCGTCCGGGCCCCAGACCACATAGATCATCTGCTGGGCAACGATCAGTCCGCCCATGGTCACCAGGATCTGTTTCAGGTGCTCGCCATAGACGGGCATCACAATCACCCGTTCAAAGGCATAGCCGAGCAGACCGGTGACCAGCATCGCGGCCAGAATGGCGATCAGGACGGCGACCAGATTCATCATCACGCTTGGCGAGGCCGTCCAGCCGGCAAGCCAGGCCAGGACAGTGAAACCGACAAAAGCGCCAACCGCCACAAAGGCTCCGTGGCCGAAATTGATCACGTCCATCAGGCCGAAGACCACCGTCAGGCCGGATGCCATGATGAAGATCATCATGCCCATGGCAAGACCGGCGACTGTCAGCGTCAGCCAGCTCGCCGGATTGCCGATCGCGACAAGGCCGGCAACTGCCAGCAGCGGCACGAGCAAAAGCGGCAGCTTCTGGAAAAACTGCTCGCTGAGCGGCACTTTCTCGATACGGGGTTTGATCGAAGTTTCGCTCATTGATGTGCCTCCAGGCTCAGTCCCATCAGCTTTTCCTGCAAGCCGGCGTCGTTCGAAAGCTCCTGCATGGAGCCGGAATGAATGATGCGGCCGTCATCCATGACGGCGACCGTGTCGCCGATCGAAGAGGCCATCGCGAAGTTCTGCTCCACCAGCAAGATCGTGGTGTCTGTTTCCTTCAGCTCCCGCAGCGCATCGGTCATCGCCCGGATGATTGCCGGTGCGAGCCCCTTGGTCGGTTCGTCGATCAGGATCAGGCGCCGCGGCTCGATGATTGCCCTTGCAACCGACAGCATCTGTTTCTGGCCGCCGGACAGGGTTCCGGCAGAAGAATTCCAGAACGTGCCGATCGGCGGGAACAGCTCCTTGATCCAGGCGAGCCGCTTGGTGTCCAGGGGGCCGCGGGCCGCGGCCAGGATCATGTTCTCCGCCACGGTCAGATCTGTGAAGATGCCCATGTCTTCCGGGACAAAGGCGATGCCCCGGCGGGAAATCTCCGGTGTCGACAGCCGTGTGATGACATGGTCCTCGAAACGGATGTCCCCCTGGCTGGCCGTCCAGAGCCCCATGATCGTGCGCAAGGTGGTGGTCTTGCCGGCACCATTGCGGCCCAGAAGCACCGTGACCCCGCCCACAGGCACGGTCAGGTCCACGCCCTGGAGAATGTGATAGGGGCCGATATGGGTGTGCACACCGGAGAGTGTCAGAAGATTGTCGGCCATCAGGCTGCCTCCCCGGCTGCGTCCGGCGCCTTGCCGAGATAGGCCTCCTGCACCACCGGCAGGGCAATCACCTCTGCCGGTTCGCCGTCGGCAACGAGTTCACCGTTATGCAGGACAATGATCCTGTCCGCGAGTGTGCGGATGACGTCCATCTTGTGTTCGACCAGCAGGATGGTGCGGTCCATATCTGCCTTCAGCTTCTGGATCAGCTCCAGGATCACCGGCACTTCATCGACACTCATGCCGGCGGTCGGCTCGTCGAACATCAGCACCTGCGGCCCGAGCGCGATCAGCAGCGCCACTTCCAATTTGCGTTGATCGCCATGAGGCAATGCCGAGACGGTCTGGTCGGCCTGGTCGATCAGCCGGACTTCGGACAGAACATGGTCGGCCCGCTCCAGAAGCTCGACATGGCTTTCGGCAATGGAGAAGAGATCGAAGCCCTTGCGTGCCTTGGCCTGAGCCACCAGCCGCACATTCTCGCGCACGCTCAAGGTCGGAAAGAGATTGGTGAGCTGAAATGCCCGCCCGATGCCGCGATCCGTACGGTCCGGCACGGACATCTTCGTGATGACTTCCCCATTCAGGAGCACCGTGCCGCTGGTCGCGGTCAGCTGGCCGGAGATCAGGTTGAAATAGGTGGTCTTGCCGGCCCCGTTCGGTCCGACAATCGCCGTCAGCGTGCCCCGGTCGAAAGCGCAGGAGACATGATCGACCGCCACGTGGCCGCCAAAGCGGATCGTGAGGTCCTTGGTTTCAAGAATCGGGTGTTCCTTGGCCACGGTAAGTGTTCCTAGGTTGCAACGAAGACGAAACTGTATCGGATGAGACACCGGCTGCACAGGCAAGCGAATGCCGGTCGAAATCTGACCTGAAGGTCGCGGGCGCGGACCACGAAGGCCCGCGCCAAGGGAATTCTACTGGTTGCGGATCGGAATGTTCATGTCCTCGATCTTGAGCTCACGCACCAGCTCCGGGATGCCCCATTCGACGTCCGGATCGACCCGGATCTTGAAGTGATACATCGGCTGCAGAGCCTGGTGGTCTTCGGCGCGGAACATCATCTTGCCCTTCGGGCTGTCGAATTCCATGCCTTCCATCGCCGTGATCAGCTCTTCGGTATCGGTGGACCCGGCCTTGCGGATCGCTTCAACGATCGCGATCCCCGCGGACATGCCACCTGCGGTGAAGAAGTCCGGCGGTGCATCGAAACGCTTCTGGTGTTCAGCCACCAGCCAGTCATTCACCGGGTTTTTCGGGATTTCATAATAATAATACGTCGCACCTTCCATGCCCGGCAGTTCCTTGTAGGCCTTCATGGCCGCCAGGATGTTTCCTCCGGTCGCGATCTCGACACCGAAGCGCTCCGGTTCCATTGCCTTGATCTTGCTGATCGGGTTGCCGCCACCGGCCCAGATCACGAACAGGAACTTGCGGCCCGGCTCGTCCTTGAGCGCATCAAAGACACGCTGCGCATTGGCCGTGAAATCCTTGGTATCGGTCGGCGCATATTCCTCGAACACCAGCTTGGCACCCGTGCCTTCCAGCGCTTCCTTGAAGGCGGCCACACCGTCACGCCCAAAGGCATAGTCCTGAGCCAGTGTTGCGATGGAAACGCCTTCCTGACCAAGCGCAACGGCATTGGCAATGGCGTCCTGCGAGGAATTTCGCGACGTGCGGAAAACGTAGCGGTTCCAGTTGGCACCCGTGATGGAGTCTGCCACAGCCGGCTCGACGATCAGAAGTTTTTCATATTCCTCCGCGACCGGCAGCATGGCCAGTGCAACACCGGAGGAAACCGGCCCCACCGCAACATCGACTTCATCGTCGCCATAGGCTTCGGCAAGCGCCGCCTTGCCGATATCCGGCTTGAGCTGCGTGTCCTTCTCGATCACCACGATCTTGCGGCCATCAATCTCCATCGTGCCGTCAGTGGCATATTCCAGCCCCATGAGAAGGCCGGTATGCGATTGCTTGGCATAGGCTTCGAACGGCCCGGTCTTGCCGTATACATGCGCGATCTTGATATCTTCTGCCATGGCACCTGCCGCAGAAGCCGCCGCGAAGCCGAGACCGGCCAGAACCGGCACTGCCCAGCGGAATACGCGTTTCGTCATGAATTCTCCTCCCGTTGCGCGCGAGGCTGGCGTCTTGACGAAGCCGCTCCCACAGCCCGCCAACGCCCGAATTGCCGCCTGACGCTGCAATATATGACACATGAATCAGTATTCATGTCAAGAAAGAAAACGAAGGATTTGCAAGCAGTTTGGTGAAGTTGCCGCTGTTCACCATGCGATTTCGAAGCGGTGGTGAACGGGTCAAACGCTGCAATTACACCGAGAGATCAATCCGATAACGCGCGCTTGACACGTCATGATGACAGAGGCCGCGTGAGCCCCGCAACCTGTAAGTTCAACAGTCGTGGCTGGTGCCCCTCGCCGCTGCTCCGGACAAGAACAAAGTCTCAGAACGAAAGACAGAGCGTATTGGAAGGCCCATCTGGTGATGCAGCTTCGCAGCAACATCAACACCAAGACGGCAGAGCGCACCTTCGCAGCCACAAATCTTCGAAAACACCAAGACAATGGCCCTCACTCCACATATGCTCGTCAAAAATGACAATTAATCGGGGGAACATCATGCCAAAGACCATCAAGGGACGTTTGTTATCACTGCTGCTGGCAGCATCTGGAGCCATTGTTGCCGTTCCGGCGCTCGGCACCGCAGAAGAGGTCATCACTGTCGACTTCACGAGCGCCACGACGCCACCGAGCAAATTCAAGATCAAGCAGGCCAAGGCCAAAGGCATCGAGCTGAAGCCAAAGCCGGGCTTTCCGATCTCCGGCAAGCTTGGCTTTCCTGAGAGCGAAGGCCCCTTTCCGGCCTTGGTACTGCTGCATGACTGCCAGGGGCCTCAGGACTTCCAGGACAGCTGGGCCGAAATCTTTCGCCGGTCCGGCTACGCCACGCTCCAGGTCGACAGCTTCTCTTCCCGCGATGTCTCGGGCACCTGCGAAGACGTGCTGGGCGAAGGTGTGAGCGGGCTCGGCGGGGAGCGTGTCATGGATGCCTTTGGCGCCCTGGCCTACCTGAAAACACACCAGAAGATCGATCCGGACCGGATCGGAGCCGTTGGCTGGTCGAGGAGCTCGACCACGGGCAGCGCTCTAAGGGACGGTTCGCGCCAGTTCTTCGGGGCGGGTTTCAAAGCGGTCGTCTCTTTCTATCCCAACTGCAAATCGGTGGCGTCAGCAGTTTTTGCCGATCCGATCCTGATCCTGAACGCCGGCAGGAATGACTGGACCCAGCCGGAGCTCTGTTCCTCCCTTGCCGCCGCGGATGCAAATGTCGAGATCGTCGAATTGCCCGATGTCCTTCAGGGCTTCGATGATCCGAAATGGGGCACGGAAACCGTGATGACGGACTATCAGAACACGCTGAAAAGCCCGACCTATGGCGTCACCTTCGGATTTGACGAAGCAGCGCGCGCCAAGGCCGAAACGTCCGCTCTGGAGTTCCTGAAGGAGAAAATCTAGGCGGGTCAAATGCAGTACCTGACCAATCCACCCCCCCTCTCCGCGAATGCGGAGAGGGGTGAGATCCCAATTCAATTGCCACAGGCTCAATTGACAGCTACTGGGAGGCTGATCGCGCGAAAGAACTCAGATTCGGACCTGAAATGAAGATTTCAATTGCAGCATTGAGCCTAGCCCTGATCGTCGCCGGCTGCTCTTCCGATCCGGCTCCCACCTCCTCCGACGTCGTTGCCTTTCTTGAAGCCAATACCCAAGGTGCTGATCAAGCGAAGATTTCGCTGGATGCCTGCCACCTCAAGATAACTTTTGAGAGTGATGTAAAGGGACCGAACGCGCTAGCCCTCCTGAGCAGGGCTGTGCTCATGGCCGATCTTTCGAAATTCGATTTTCAGACGGTCGGGATCCGGCCGCTGCAGGACGGTGGTTCCGTGCTCATCGCAAAATGGCTTGGTACGGCGGACGACCCGATAGCACTCGCAAGCAGGCTGCTCGATCTCTCAACACGGACCCACAAGGATTTTCAGCCCGGGGAGCTGACCCTAAAGGCGTCAGATGGCTCAGTCAGTGAAGAAAAACGCATGACAACGAGCGATCTACAGGGGGCCGATGCGCAGGATCTCGCGGGTCTCTTTCAAAAGCCCGGCGGAACAGTCAGTTTTCGCCTGAGCAGCCTCATGACCGGGGACGCGAACGGTGTCACCCAAACGCCAGCGCCGCACGAGGACGGCCCGGCGTTTCATGCATTCGCCGAAAATGCACTTACCCTGGAAAAGCCGGAGGCGCTGCTGGTCAACCTTACCTTTCTCGGTGACACCGCAGCCCCGGACCAGCTGTTTGGCGGCCTGGTGACGATCCCGAGACAGTTGACCTTCAGTGTCGGTTCCGACGAGAAGGCAAAGGAGCTCACAGGACTGTTTTATCACTACGTCCAAGGCTCCTGCGGCCCTTGAGACACACCACTGGCACTCTGAAGCAGAGCCGGCTTGTCGCTGCATCATCGCTGCAGGACATGATCAGCCCGCAGAATTGCAGTGGCGCCTGCCCCTTCTTTCGGACAAGCACATCACCAGCAAACTCTTGCAGATAGCTTCAGCAGGCGGGAGATTTCTAACGCAACCTCTGTTCCGTCTTGGCATCGAAGAACAGCGCCGAGGCCGGGTCGAAGCTGAAGGAAACCCTCCCGTCGGAAACAGGCGCATCTTCGCCCTTGGTCTCGACGATCACACGTTCTCCGGTCGGGCAGATGATGTAGGAATAGGCAACACCGCCGAGCTGCTCGCACAGGTCCACCTTGGCCCCTTCGCTCGCGGCTGAGACCTGCAGATGCTGCGGACGCAGGCCGACCAGCACCTTTTCTCCCTTGGCCGGCAAGGTGACGGAAGTCGGTACGGAGACATCGCCGAAGGCGGCAATGCTGACAGCCCCCTCACCGGCAACGCCTTCGACAAAGTTCATGCTCGGTGACCCGATGAAACCGGCGACGAACTTGTTGTCGGGATCGGCATAGAGCTGCATCGGCGAACCGACCTGTTCGATATTACCGCCGCGCAGCACCACGATCTTGTCGGCCAGCGTCATCGCCTCGACCTGGTCGTGGGTCACGTAGATCATGGTGGCGCCGATATCCTTGTGCAGGCGGGCAATTTCGACACGCATGTCGACGCGCAGCTCCGCATCCAGGTTGGACAGGGGTTCGTCGAACAGGAAGACTTCCGGTCCACGCACGATGGCCCGCCCAATGGCAACACGCTGGCGCTGGCCACCGGAAAGCGCCTTCGGCTTGCGCTTCAGATAGGGGTCGAGTTTAAGGATCCGGCTGGCTTCGGCGACCTTTTCCTGGATCTCGGCCTTGGGGTGGCCATTCATCTTCAGCCCGAAACCCATGTTCTCTTCGACCGTCATATGCGGGTAGAGCGCATAGGTCTGAAACACCATGGCAACGCCGCGCTCGGCCGGATCGACACGCGTCACATCCCGCCCGCCGATCTGGATCTGCCCTGCGGTGGTTTCCTCCAGGCCGGCAATCATGCGCAACAGCGTGGACTTGCCGCAGCCGGACGGGCCGACAAAGACGCAGAATTCGCCATGCTCAATCTGCAGATCCACCCCGTGAATGACTTCCAGATCGCCATATTGCTTGACGGCTTTTGTCAGTGTGACGCCAGACATGAAATTCTCTCTCCCAGGACAAGGTTCAGACGGGGAACTGCCAGTCTTCGACCGCCGAAGCGATCTTGGACGCGGTGTCGAGCAGAACCGGGCGCACGTCGAGGAGTTGCTCCAGGTTCTTCCGTTGTGTGGATGTGGTGACAGACAGGGCCCCGATGGGCCTGCCCTTTGAATTCAGGATCGGTGCGGCAATGCAGATAATGCCCGGCTCGTGCTCCTCGCGGTCAAAAGCAACACCTTCCTTGCGGATCTGGTCCAGATCGGCACGCAGGGCAGCTTCTGTGCTGAGGGTCGCGGGCGTATAGGCATAAAAGGACTGCTTGCGCAGCACGTGGTCGAGTTCGGAGGGTTCCAGAAACGCCATCAGCGCCTTGCCGACACCGGTGCAATAAGCCGGACCGACCTTGCCGGCCTGCGAATACATGTCGATGGCATTGAGTGGATTGCGCTTATCGACATAAAGCACCTGGCCACTGTCAAGTTGCGCCAGGTGAACGGTCTCGCCGGCGGCTTCGGAAAGGGTCGTCACGAAGGGCCGCGCGATCGGCGCAATCGAGCTCTGCCGCCAGGCCGCATGCGCAAGACGCACCAGCCGGATGCCAAGCGAATAGGTCTGCGCCGTGTCGTCATAGGCCAGCATGCCCTGGCTCACCAGGGTCTGCAAAAGCCGGTAAAGCGTTGCCTTGGGGTGGGTGCTGTCCGCCAGGAGTTCGGAGAACCGCACCGGCCGGCCGACGGCCGCCACACGATCCAGAACTTCCAACGCCTTTCCCACCGTGCCGTCGCCGGTCGTCGGGCCCGCCTGTTTGTTCATTCATTCCTCCATTCGTCCGTTTCTTTACGTCGGACCTGTTGACAACCTACCCCGTTCGCATCAAAGTATCAATATACAAAACTAAGTTTCACATAATGGAACCACAAGGGAGGACACCATGCGTTCCATGCTGAAAACGTCCGTAGCGGCATTTGCCATGTTGGCAACCGCGATGGGCGCTGCATCTGCTGACGGCCTGACCGGCAATCTGAAAATCTTCCTCGACACATCGAATCCGGCGCCCCGTGCGACCATGGAAAAGATGATCGCGGACTTTCAGGAACTGAATCCGGACCTCACCATCGAAACCACGGTGATCGACCGGGAAGCCTACAAGACCCAGATCCGCAACTTCCTGTCTGCAAACGCGCCGGATGTTGCCACCTGGTATGCCGCGAACCGCATGCGTCCTTACGTGGAAGCCGGTCTCTTTGAAGATGTGTCAGACCTTTGGGACGGCACGGAACTCGGTGAGAACCTTGCCTCCACGAAAGGCGCGATGACCATTGACGGCAAGCAGTGGGGCGTGCCCTACACCTACTATCAGTGGGGCGTTTACTACCGCAAAGACATCTTCGACGAACTGGGCCTGTCAGAACCGACAACCTGGGAAGAAGAAAAAGCCAACTGCCAGAAGATCATCGATGCTGGCAAGAAGTGCTACACCATCGGCACCAAGTTCCTCTGGACGGCCGGCGGCTGGTTCGACTACCTGAACATGCGCACCAACGGCTTCGACTTCCACATGGATCTGCTGACCGGCAAGGAAAAGTGGACGTCCGACAAGGTTCGCCAGACATTTGCGAACTGGCGTGAACTCATCGACATGGGCGCGTTCATCGACAATCACCAGACCTATTCCTGGCAGGAAGCCCTGCCGTTCATGGTCAAGGGTGATGCCACCGCCTACCTGATGGGCAACTTCGCCGTTGCACCGCTCCGCGATGCGGGCCTCACCGACGACCAGCTCGATTTCTACCAGTTTGTTGAAATCACCCCGGGCGTCGAAAAGGCTGAAGACGCACCGACCGATACGTTCCACATTCCGGCCAATGCCGAAAACAAGGAAAACGCACGCGAATTCCTGAAATATGTGGCGTCCGCCGATGTCCAGACCTGGATCAACGACGGCAAGAACCTCGGTCAGCTTCCGGTGAACTCCAAGTCCTCCGTGGACAGCGACAAGTTCCTGGAGCAGGGCTTTGAAATGCTGTCGACCAATTCTCCGGGTGGCGTTGCGCAGTTCTTCGACCGCGACGCACCGGCTGAAATGGCCAAGGTTGCCATGGAAGGCCTGCAGGAGTTCATGGTCAAGCCGGACAATCTGGACCGGATCCTGGACCGCCTGGATCGCGCTCAGGAGCGCATCTACAAGTAAGCGCCGTCTAACGCGCGCGGACGGGGAGACCTCTCCCCGTCCTCTTTACCGTTTAGCCAACGCGCCCAAGAGTTCACGACAATGGCCCAAGCGACCGTCACGGAGGCCCGCCAGAGTTCCTGGTGGCACCGCAACCAGCAACAGCTGACACCCTGGCTGTTCCTGGCCCCGGGGATCCTGTTTTTCCTGTTCTATGTGATCTTCCCGATCTTCCAGTCCTTCAACTTGTCCCTTTTCGAATGGGACGGACTGGGACAGGCGGAATTTGTCGGTCTCTACAATTACGAAGAACTCTACTATGACGACGCGTTCTACACGTCGCTGAAGAACAATGTCATCTGGCTGTTGCTCTATCTTCTGGCAATCCCGGCCGGCCTGTTCATCGCGCTTTTCCTGAACCAGACCGTCACCGGCATCCGGCTTTACAAGTCACTGTTTTTCTTTCCTTTCGTGATCTCCCAGGTGGTCGTCGGCCTCGTCTTCACCTGGTTCTACGATCCGACTTTCGGCATCCTGAACGTGCTGCTCGGCGCCGTCGGACTGCCGCCAGTGAACGTGCTTGGCGACGAGAACTGGGTCACGGTCGGCATTATCGTTGCCGGCCTCTGGCCCCAGACCGCCTATTGCATGATCCTCTATCTCACGGGCCTGAACGCGGTCGACCCGGAGCAGATCGAAGCCGGGCGCCTGGATGGCGCCAAGGGCTGGCGCATGCTCTGGTACATCATCGTGCCGCAGCTCCGCCCGGCGACCTTCATCGCTTTCGTCGTGACCATCATCGGCGCCCTGCGCTCCTTCGACCTGATCTCCGTCATGACCAATGGCGGTCCGTTTGGCGCCAGCCGGGTGCTCAGCTTCTACATGTTCGAGGTCGCGCTCTCCGAATACGGCTTCCGCATGGGCTATGGCGCTGCCATTGCCGTAGTGCTGTTCCTGATCATGCTGGCCTTCATCGCCTACTTCCTGTGGTCGATGTACAAAGAAGAAAGGGCGCGCTGAGATGTTTCCGACACCGATTGAACGCTCGCCCCGCTCCTGGCAGATCACCTACCAGGCCCTCCTGCCCCTGGCACTGATCCTGTGGCTGCTGCCGCTGATCGCGGTCGCAATCTTCTCCGTCAAGCCGGATGCGGATTTCGCCAACGCCAATTACTGGGGCTGGCCCTCCTCCTTCGAGGGCTTTACCAACTACGCGCTGGTCTTCACCGGCTCGGACATGCCTCAATATCTCCTGAACTCGTTCAAGATCACCATTCCGACCGTGATCGGGGCGGTGGCCCTGTCCTGCATGACCGGCTTTGCGCTCGGCATCTACAAGTTCAAGGCGAATATCTGGATCTTCTTCATGTTCGTCGCCGGCAACTTCGTGCCGTTCCAGATCCTGATGGTGCCGGTCCGCGACCTCACCCTGCAGATGGGTCTCTACAACACGATCACCGGCCTGGTGCTGTTCCACATCGCCTTCCAGACAGGCTTCTGCACCCTTTTCATGCGCAACTTCATCCGCGCATTGCCTTTCGAGCTTATCGAGGCGGCCCGGGTTGAAGGCATCGCAGAGTGGAAGATCTTCTGGTACGTGGTGCTGCCGCTGATGAAACCGGCCATTGCCGCTCTGTCCGTCCTGATCTTCACCTTCATCTGGAACGACTATTTCTGGGCGGTTGTCCTGACCCAGGGCGTCGAAAGCCAGCCCGTGACTGCCGGCATTACCTCTTTCAATGCCCAGTACCGGGCCGCCTATCACCTGATGAGCGCCGGCTCGATCGTCGCGGCCCTGCCGCCGGTCGCCATGTTCTTCCTGATGCAGCGGCACTTCATTGCCGGCCTCACACTCGGAGCCGTGAAGTGATCAACCTGCCCGTGAAGACCTGGCATCTGGGGGATCCGCACCAGAGCCTGGTGCTGGCCAGCTTTGACAACAGGTTGCCGGAAGCCGTCTATTGGGGCCCAGCCCTTCCCACAGGCGAGTCCCACAAGACGCTTTCGGCAGCCTCGCTCATGGATGTTACCGGTGGCATGGTCGATGAAAATGCGGCCATCAGCCTGTGCCCGGAAGCCTCGCAGACATTTCCTGGACAGACCGGGCTGACGGTCCGGAGCCGGGACGGCAATCCGCTGGCGCCGGCCTTCCGATATGAAAGCGAGGCTGCATCGGAGCACGGCCTGACCCTTGTCTTTGCCGACAAGGCGCTCGACCTCACCCTTGTTCTCGATCTGACGCTGACGCCGGAAACGTCGCTCCTGAAACTGCAGACCAGGCTGGAAAGCGCGGACATCGTCCAGGTTGACTGGCTTGCCGCCCCCGTTCTACCCGTCCCGGCCCATACCGGGGAGATGATCGAGTTTTCCGGCCGCTGGTGCGCGGAATTCCTGACCCGCCGCCTGCCGTTTGCGCCGGGCGCACGCCTGCGTGACAATCGCAGCGGACGCACGGACCATGCCCATTTCCCGGGTCTGATCGTCTGCACCCCCGGCACATCCAACACGCAGGGCGAGGCTTTTGCCTTTCATTATGGCTGGTCCGGCGGACACAGGATGGTCGCCGAAGAACTTGCCGACGGCCGCCGTCAGGTCCAGTTCGGCCATGCCGGCGGTTCGCAGGCCGCAGGGCGGCATTTCGTGACAGCGCCGCTTTATGCCACCTATTCGGCAGGCGGTTTCAACGGTGCGGCCATCCGTTTCCAGCGCCATGTTCGGGATGCGATCGTCCAGGACATGCGCACGCCTCGGCCGGTGCACTACAATTGCTGGGAAGCGGTCTATTTCGATCACAAGCTTGATGAACTCAAAGCCATTGCCACGCATGCGGCGGGCCTGGGTGCCGAGCGCTTTGTGCTGGACGACGGCTGGTTCGGCCTGAGAGACGACGACACGTCCTCTCTTGGCGACTGGATCATCGACGGCCGGAAATATCCGGACGGCCTGACCCCGCTCATCGACCATGTCAAAGCGCTCGGCCTCGAATTCGGCCTCTGGTTCGAACCGGAGATGATCAACGAGGACAGCAACCTTTACCGCGCGCACCCCGACTGGGTGCTCGGCCCGTCCGACCAGACCCGGGGCCGGCAGCAGCTGGTGCTCGACATGGCACGCGAGGACGTCCGCACCCATCTTCATGACCAGATCGCCGCTATCCTTCGCGACAATGACATCGGTTACATCAAGTGGGACCATAACCGGGTCCTGCCGCTTGTCGATGCCGCTCAGACCGAAGGCGTTTATCAGCTGATCGATCGGCTGCGGGCTGACTTCCCACAGGTCGAAATCGAAAGCTGCGCCTCCGGCGGCGGACGCATTGATTTCGGCATCCTGGAGCGCACCCAGCGGGTCTGGCTGTCAGACAGCAACGATGCCCTGGAACGCCAGCGCATCCAGCATGACGCGGCCCTCTTTCTA
Source organism: Roseibium sp. (assembly GCF_965233565.1). GTDB lineage: Bacteria > Pseudomonadota > Alphaproteobacteria > Rhizobiales > Stappiaceae > Roseibium. The sequence continues at coordinate 2,278,556 of NZ_OZ247494.1, forward strand.
CCCGCCGCTGTCACCGGTTCCCATGTCGGACCACGCCGCTGCCACACCTCCGGCCGAACGCTGGACATCCGGATCCGTGCCTGGACTGCAGCCCAAAGGCACATGGGCTTCGAGATGGACCCGAGCGAGCTGACGGAAGAGGAAACCGATGTCCTGCGTGAGGTCACGTCCTGGTGGAAATCCAATCGGGACTGGATGATGCGTGCCGACATCTTGCGCCTCGACAGCTCCGACCCGGCCGTGATTGCCGAACAGCAGCTGGCCGAAAACGGCGACCGATTTGCAGTGTTCGCAGCCCTGATACGTGCTTCCGACCAGATCCTGCCGCATCCGGTGCGGCTGACGGGGCTGGACCCGGCAAGCCTATACAAGGTATCTCTCGCCAATCGCGATCAGGCCCCGCGGCTTTCACGCGGATCGCCTTTCCTGAAAACAGAAGATCTTGAGGTCAGCGGACAGTATCTGATGTCCCATGGCCTGACGCTGCCCTGGCGGTTCCCGGACACAATCTGGGTGCTGGAAGGCCAGCGGCTCTGAGTGCTGTTGCACTTCGAATATCAATAGAGCGGCGTTGCCGCCAAACCGAACAGAGGACCGTCCATGTACGCGAATTTTCCGGATCTCAAGGACGCTTCGGTTTTCATCACCGGCGGCGGCTCCGGCATTGGCGCTTCCCTGACCGACGGCTTTCTCGCCCAGGGGGCGAAGGTTGCCTTCGTGCAGCGCTCCGACGCCTCGGCCTTTTGCGACGAGATGGAACAGAAGCACGGCCGCCGGCCGCTTTATCTCCCGTGCGACATCACCGACATGACAGCCCTCAAGGCGTCCCTCGACAAGTCCGCGGAAGCACACGGTCCGGTGACCGTTCTGGTCAACAATGCGGCCAACGACAAGCGGCACACGACCGAGGAAGTCGACGAGGAATTCTGGGACTGGTCCCAGGCGATCAACCTGAAAGCCTATTTCTTTGCCTGTCAGCACGTAGTGCCGGGAATGCGGGCTGCAGGCGGCGGCTCGATCGTCAACTTCACCTCGATTTCCTACATGATGGGCAACGCCGGATATCCGGCCTACACGACCGCGAACTCCGGCATCAATGGCCTGACCCGCAGCCTGGCCCGCGAATTCGGCCCGGACAACATCCGTGTCAATGCCATCGCGCCGGGTTGGGTCCTGACCCAGAAACAGAAGGACATGTGGGTGACGCCGGAAGGCCTTGCTGCTCACATCGACCGCCAATGCCTCAAAGAAGAACTAGCGCCGGAAGACATGATCGATCCGGTGCTGTTCCTGGCATCCAGGGCCAGCAAGGCCATGACCGGCCAATCCATGGTGGTTGACGGTGGCGTCGTGGTGACGGGATGACAACGGGAACGGAAATTGCCTGGATCGCAGCGGATTGGGGCACGACCAATCTGCGTATCTGGGCGCTTGACGCTGCTGGTGACATACGCGCGCACCGCCAGTCGGACAGGGGCATGGGCAAGCTCAACAGGGATGGGTTCGAGCCGGCCCTGCTGGATCTGATTTCCGATCTCCTTCCCTCCAACGGCAGTCTGCCCGTCATTATCTGCGGCATGGCCGGCTCCCGTCAGGGCTGGGCAGAGGCCCCTTACAAGTCCGCGCCCTGTGCACCGCCAACCATTGACGATGCTACGATCGTATCATCCGAAGACGCGCGGCTTGACGTGCGCATACTGCCGGGCATCAAGCAGATGGCTCCGCCCGACGTCATGCGCGGCGAGGAAACCCAGATCGCGGGATTTCTGGCCGACCACACCGCCTTTTCCGGAACTCTCTGCCTTCCAGGCACACATTCAAAATGGGTCGCCCTGGAAGATGGCAGGGTGGAGCGCTTCCAGACCTTCATGACCGGCGAAAGCTTCGCCCTTTATTCCGAACACTCGGTCCTGCGTCACGGATTGGCCAGCGGTACTCTCAACATGGATGCGTTCCGCGATGCCGTGGTCAAAACGGTCGAAACACCCTCCGGGTTTGCGTCCGACCTTTTCGCCGTACGTGCTGCCGGTCTGATCGCCGGCCAGACACCGGAAGAGGCCAGCGGCCGCCTGTCCGGGCTTTTGATCGGCGCCGAACTGGCAGCCGTGCGTGACAATTTCAATCTGGACGATGTCGTTCTGCTCGGAAGCGACAGGATCGCCACGAGCTATCGCAGCGCGCTTGGCTGTCTCGGCTATCAGGTGCAAATGCTGGATGCCGGCAGTATCACCTTGCGCGGCCTTGCCCTTGCCTATTCTTCTTTTTCCAAAGGATCATCATGAGCCGCAATCTGATCGCCATTTTGCGAGGTATTACGCCGGACGAAGCACTTCCCGTCACCGAAGCGCTGATCGACACCGGCATCACCCGCATCGAGGTTCCGCTCAATTCGCCCTACCCTCTGAAAAGCATTGGCTCCATGGCTGCGAGCTTCTCCGACCGCGCTGAAATCGGTGCTGGAACGGTCCTGGAACCTGACCAGGTGAACGACGTCAAGTCCGTAGGCGGCACGTTGATCGTCTCGCCGGACTGCAATCCCGATGTCATTCGCGCCACCAAGATTTGTGGCATGTCTTCGTTTCCAGGTGTCATGACGCCAACAGAATGCTTCACTGCCCTGCGCAACGGCGCCGACGGACTGAAGTTCTTCCCCGCGGCCCAGATCGGCCCCGACGGCCTCAAGGCCATGCTGGCGGTCTTGCCGAAGGGGACGCCGACCTACGCGGTCGGCGGTGCCGGCCCAGACAATTTTGCCGACTGGATCCGTGCCGGCGCCGCCGGCTTCGGCATCGGCACCGCGCTCTACAAGCCCGGTTTCTCGGTCGCGGAGATCAGGAGCCGTGCGGAAACGATTGTTGCAGCCTATGATGCGGCGGTTTCTGACAACGGGTGACTTTCATGACCAGGGTATTTGATGATCGCCGGTGCACTCTTGGCGAGGGACCGCTTTGGCATCCCGAGCGCCAACAGATGTTCTGGTTCGACATTTTGAACCGGCAATTGCTGTCCCGTGAGGGTGACACGCCGCTCGTCTGGCAGTTCGACGAATATGTGTCCGCCGCAGGCTGGGTGAACCGGTCCGAATTGATGATTGCCAGCCAGAGCAAGCTGTTCCTGTTCAATCTCGACACGGGCGCCTCCGAAAAGCTCTGCGACCTGGAAGCCGACAACCCGGTCACCCGATCAAATGACGGCCGGGCGGATCCGAAAGGGGGCTTCTGGATCGGCACCATGGGCATCAACGCCGAAAAGGGCGCCGGCGCGATCTACCGCTTCCAACACGGCCAGCTCCACAAGCTGTTTGGAGACATCACCATTTCCAACGCCATCTGCTTTGCCCCGGACGGCAAGACCGCCTATTTCGCCGATACGGAAACGCAGGTCATCCAGAAGGTCGCGCTAGACGATGCCGGCTGGCCGACAGGCAGCCCCGAATCTTTCGTGGATCTGAGCGCAGAGGATCTCAATCCGGATGGTGCCGTTGTCGACGCAGACGGATGTCTCTGGAACGCCCAGTGGGGCGCAAGCCGGGTCGCCCGCTACGCCCTCGACGGCCGCTTTGTCGACGCCGTTTCCTTGCCGGGCAAACAGGCCACCTGTCCAGCCTTTGGCGGAAGCGACCTAACGTCACTCTTTTCCACGACGGCCGCCGACGGCCTTTCCGGGGACGAGGAAGGCAGGACCTATGTCGCAGAAGTCGGCGTCAAGGGCCAGAACGAGCACCGGGTGGTGCTTTAGGACAAACACCTTATCCCATACCATTGTCGTCCCGGACGGCGCGCAGCGAGTTTCGGAACCCAAATCTCCTGGGCAACGGCAAAGGCAACAAATCAATGACCCTGCGAAGGGGTCTCTCTCCCCGCCTTCGCGGGGAAGACACAGAATGTCTGGCGACGCATCCCCACTTGGATGAGCGTTGCAGCACGAAGCATCAGTGAGCAATCGTCATGAAACGCACCCTTGGCACCTGTTATTATCCGGAACACTGGCCGGAAGAGATGTGGGAGGCGGACGCCCGCCGCATGGCAGAAACCGGACTGACCTGGGTCAGGATCGGCGAGTTTGCCTGGTCACGGCTTGAACCGGTACGGGACGATCTGCAATTCGACTGGCTGGATCGTGCCATCGACACGCTCGGCCGGGCGGGTCTGAAAGTTGTGCTCGGCACGCCGACGGCAACACCACCGCGCTGGATGATTGACAAACATCCCGACATGGTCGCCGTCGACGCCAATGGTCATCCGCGCAAATTCGGCTCCCGCAGACATTACTGCTTTTCCCATGAGGGCTTTCGGGAAGAGAGCGACCGTATCGTGCGATTGATCGCCGAGCGCTATGGCAGGAACCCGCATCTGGCGGCCTGGCAGACAGACAATGAATATGGTTGCCACGACACGGTCATCTCCTATTCAGGCGCAGCCCGCCGGGGCTTCCGGATCTGGCTCCAGAACCGATACGGTTCGATAGAGGCCCTCAACCGCGCCTGGGGCAATGTGTTCTGGTCGATGGACTACGCGTCCTTTGACGAGATCGATCTGCCCAACCTGACGGTGACCGAACCGAACCCGTCGCACACGCTTGCGTTTCGGCGGTTTTCCTCCGATCAGGTCGCCGTCTTCAACAGGCGCCAGGTCGACATCATCCGGGCGCATTCAGATGCCCCGATCAGCCACAACTACATGGGCCGGATCACCGAATTCGATCATTTCAAGGTCGGTGATGATCTCGACATCGCCACCTGGGACAGCTATCCGCTCGGCTTTCTGGAAGACCGGGTCGGCGCCGACGCCGATCATCAACGGACCTATATGCGCCAGGGCGATCCGGATTTTCAGGCCTTCCACCACGATCTTTACCGCGCCGTCGGCAAAGGCCGCTGGTGGGTGATGGAACAGCAGCCAGGCCCGGTCAACTGGGCCCCATACAATCCGGCCCCCCTGCCCGGCATGATGCGGCTCTGGGCCTGGGAGGCCTATGCCCACGGCGCCGAGGCAGTCTGCTATTTCCGTTGGCGCCAGGCTCCCTTTGCCCAGGAACAGATGCATGCCGGCATGCTGCGGCCGGACAATGCCGATGCGCCCGCGCTGATCGAGGCCCGGCAGGTGGCAGATGAACTGCGCAAGGCCCCGGACGTTTCCGCCCCGCAGGCGCCGGTCGCCCTCCTGTTCGACTATGACGCCGATTTTGCCTGGGCGACCCAGCCGCATGGATCGGGTCTTTCCTATTTCCAATGTGTCTTCGACACCTACAAGGCGCTGCGCAAACTCGGCCTCTCCGTCGATATCCTGCGCGGAGAGACCCGGGACTTCACCGGCTACAGGATCGTGGCCGCCCCCGGCCTGATCTACATGCCCCAGGACCTGAAACAGGCTCTGGCGGAAGCCGATGCGGACGTCGTGCTGGGACCACGTTCCGCCGCCCGCAATGCCGATATGGTCATTCCCGTTCCATTGCCACCCGACATGCCCGGCCTGGAGCTCGCCGTATCGCGCGTGGAAAGCCTGCGCCCGGACATGCCGATGCCGCTGAAAGGCGGAGGGGCTTTTGTCGGCTATCGCGAGGAACTGGAAACCGCCGCAGAAACAGTTCTGGAACTGGAAACCGGCGCGCCGGCCGTTATCCGCCAGGAGAACCTGACCTATGTCGGCGGCTGGGGTGATGAACACGCCCTCAAGCGGATCTATACGCAGCTCTGCGCGGAAGCAGGCATCGGAACCACTGAACTTTCGGGCGGTGTTCGTTGCCGCGATACAGACGATCTCAGGATCTGGGTCAATTATGGTGCTGAAGCCGCCGAAACACCGGCAGGCAAAATTGAGGCGGCAGGTGTCTTGTTTGAGCCGAAATAAGCGAAAGGGCCGGGAAATCCGGCCCTCTTGCTGTCGTCGCATTGTCCGCGCTCCTGTCAGCTGACAGTTCGCCTCTCGGTCGTTCGGGCCTTCTTCATGCACAATGCTGCTGCAGACAAGGCTGCAATCCCGACAGGTTTGTAGTGGCGCGCCAGACCGAGTTTTGTGGTCGGGAATTGTCTCAGGCCGGTATGCTGGCAAGGTTTGTTCTGGCGCTTGTTGTTTTTCACCGTGTCAGAAAGATAGAGCGTCATGTCATTGCCTCCAGTTAGAGTGTCCTGGAATGCAAGTGGCAAACCGGAGGCCAGTCCTTCGTGAAAAATTTTCACAATTGATTTCAACGTGTTAATAAGGTTGCAAGATTAACCATATTGCCCGCAATTCGCGAAACAGAAACTAAGATTCCTGTTTTCGGAAAATCCCGCCGGACCTTCCCGAGCATCGTGCGAGCGAAATGAATCTCGAAAGGCGGCGGGTCGGAACACTTGCTGCGTCCCGACGGGTGTTCAACTCGAACGACGAACAGGCCCGAAGCGGATCTATGGGCAGCTCTGTGAGGAAGCCGGTATCGTATCCGATGAACTGTCGGGCAGCGTTCGCTGCCACGATATGGAAGCTCTCAGGATCTAGGTCAATTGCGGTGCCGAGCCACCGGGGCCCCGGCCGGACTGATTGAACCAGAAGGCTTCCTGTTCGAGAGGCTGTGAAGGCCTGAGCTCAAACAACTTTTCTCTGACACTCGAGACCCTCTCAATTGTCATCCCGGTTTGACGCGCAAGCGTCAAAACCGGTATCCAGTACGCCCTGACAGAAGCTGTTGGAAATCCAACTCAACCCTGTGGTTACTGGGTCCCCGCCTTCGCGGGGATGACAAACCGTATTGGCATCGTGCTTCCTCAATTGCAGCGCGATCCTGAAAAGGCTTGTGGGTGGGGCAATTTTCAGAGACGGTGACTTATGCCGCCTCGCCGTCCACCAGCTGTCGGATGATCGATGCGTAGTTGTCAGCGCCCTGCGCCCCGGTAATCAGGTGGCGCCGCTCGAAAATGACAGCCGGCACACCCTGGATACCGTTTCCGGTCCAGAAGGCTTCCTCCTGGCGGACGGTGTCGGCAAAGCGTCCATCCTCCAGCACCTTGAGCGCTTCCTCCCGGTCAAGCCCGACCGTCGTGGCAACTTCGGCCAGAACAGCGTCATCGTTCAGATCCTTGCGGTCTTTGAAATAGGCCTCGAACAGCGCCATCTTCAGCGGGTGCTCCTTGCCTTCCGGGCCGGCCCAGTGAATCAGCTGATGCGCCTTGAACGTGTTGACCATGCGCATGTCATCGGAAAAGCGGAATTCGAACCCGAGATCCGCACCCACCGCGGTCAGACGGTCACGGGCGGCCGCGGATTGCTCTGCGGTAGACCCGTATTTGCGCATGATGTGCTCTCGAAGGTTCTCGCCCTCGTCTGCCATGTCCGGATTGAGCTCGAACGGGTGCCACTTGATCGCCGCCGAAATGCCGGTATCTGCGATGGCCTGTTCAAGCTGCTTGAAGCCGACAATGCACCAGGGGCAGACCACATCGGATACGATGTCGATCTGCAGGACATCATCGAGAGATTGGTCGGTCGTCTCAGTCATGAGTTTCTCCTTGTATTCCGCCCTCACAGCGTCGCATCGCCTTTGGGTGGCGGGTTCCAGCCCCGCTCCGTCCGTTCATGCCGTTCCTCGCCGCGATCGGCCCGCATGATTTCGAACATCGTCTCGGAATGGGCGCGCATCGCGTCGATATAGGACTTGTCGACACCGCCGTCATTGTAGTTCGTGCGCAGATCGTCGAGCATCGCGAGATCGTGATGCCGGAACTCCTGCGCTTTGCTGCGCGCCCTGTAAGGGTGGCGGCCGAGTTCAACGAGCGCTTGCCGTCCGAGAGACAGCGCCCCTTCGAACACCTCGCGCTCGGCATAGTGCGCGCCGGCATTTTCCAGCTCATAGACATGGTGCCGGTCACGGGCGCGCGCCAGGATCTTGACCTTCGGATAAGTCTTGGCGACATGCTCGACCATCAGCGTCTGCTTTTCCCGGTCGTCGACGGCAGCGATGAAAACATCTGCATCGTCGAGACCGGTTCCATGCAGCAGGTCCGGCCGCGTGGCATCGCCATAGAAGGTGCGGATGCCGATGCGATGCAGGTTTTCAATGGTTTGCGGGTCGTGATCCAGAATGACCACGTCATAGCCGCTGGTCATGAGCATGCGCGAGACGATCTGCCCATAGCGGCCCATGCCCGCAACCACCACGCGCCCGCGGCTGTCGATGGCGTCAGGCTCACGGTCGGACGAGGCCACAGCCCTCGGCGCGACGACCTTTTCATAGAAGATGAAAAGTGCCGGGGTCAGCAGCATCGAAATCGCCACCACCAGCGTCATGGTCTGAAGGAGGTCGCGTTCAAAAACGCCACTGCCGGAGGCAATGCCGAAGAGGACAAAGGCAAATTCACCGGCCTGAGCAAGACCAAGCGCAAATAGCCAGCGGTCCGCACCCTGCAGCTTGAACAACATGCCGAGCCCGAAAAGAACCGCGAATTTCACAGCCATCAGGCCAAGGGCCAGACCGACGATGACAAGCGGCGCGCCGAAGAGCAGGTTGAAATCAATACCGGCCCCGACGGTCAGGAAGAACAGGCCGAGCAGCAATCCCTTGAAAGGCTCGATATCGGCTTCCAGCTCGTGCCGGTAATCGCTGTCGGAGAGGACAACGCCGGCCAGAAAGGTGCCGAGCGCGGGTGACAGGCCGACAAAATCCATCAGGAGGGCAATGCCGATCACCAGCAACAGAGCCGTCGCGGTGAAGATTTCCCGCAGACGCGCTTCAGCGATGAACCGGAAGATCGGGCGCAACAGGTGGCGGCCGGCAATGATGATCGCGGCAATCACCGCCAGGATAACCAGCATCTGGACCCAGCCTGGCAGAGCGGCCAGCGCTTCACCACCATGGCCACCTCCATGGCCATCGCCGTGGCTGTCCGCCCCGTGACTGCCACCGAGCGCCAACAGCGGCAGCACCGCCAGCATCGGAATAACGGCAATGTCCTGCGTCAGCAGGACGGAGAAGGAGCTCTGCCCGCCTTGCGTCTTCAGCCAGCCCTTCTCGTTCAGCGTCTGCAGCACGATGGCAGTGGAGGAAAGCGCCAGGATCATGCCAAGCGCCAGCGCGCTCTGCCAGGCCAGACCGAAGGCGATGCCGAACCCGGCCAGCACTACCGTCGTGCCGACCACCTGCAGGCCGCCGAGCCCGATCAGTTGCTGACGCATTTTCCAGAGCATGGCCGGTTTCAGTTCCAGCCCGACCAGGAACAGCATCATCACCACACCGAATTCGGCGAAATGCTGCACATCCGTTGTTTCGGAGCCAACCAGGCCAATAACAGGCCCGATCACCACACCGGCGATCAGGTAGCCCAGAACCGAACCCAGGCCGAGGCGATTGGCAATCGGCACCGCGATCACTGCGGCACAGAGATAGACGAAGGCTGCGCTCAAAAGCTCCATCAGACAGCCTCCCCTTTCAAAATGAAGTCATCGAGCACGTCCGTCAGGACGGCTGCGCTGGACGCTTTTTCCAGATCGAACCGGTCCGCCACCAGGGCTTTCAGGAGATCGTCATAGGCATTGCGGTGAATATTCAGCCGGTTCTCCTCGTCCGCCCGGCCAGCACCAAACATCACGAAGGGCGCCAGGTAGCGCATGCCGCACAGGTCCGCCGTCTTTTCAAACGGGGCCAGCAGGCTGCGCAGATCCGCATGGTTCATGCCATCAGCGGAATAGGCCTCCGGCTTGGCACCGGTCGTCAACGCGTTGAACAGGGTCTTGCCGCGCAGCGCCTTGCCGTGCAGCCCATAGGCAAATCCGTGTTCCAGTACCAGGTCCTGCCACTCCTTGAGAATGGACGGGGTCGAATACCAGTAGAGCGGATGCTGAAAGACAATCACGTCATGCGCGACCAGCAGGGCCTGTTCCCTGTCGACGTCGATGCCGAAATCCGGATATTCGGCATAAAGATCCTTCGCGGTGACGCCCTGCACGGATTGTGCGGTCTGAAAGAGCGGCAGATTCACCTCGGACCGGTCAGGTCGCGGGTGGGCAAATAGAACAAGAACTTTGGCCAATGGATCCCCCGATATACGGACAGAAAGGACCAGCCGGTCGGGCTGGCCCTCAACGTTTCCTTGAAGGTAGAGCGTCGGCGCCTCGCCGACAAATTCCGGTGTCGTCGCTTCAGTCTGTTTTCACGTCGCTGGCGAAACGGGCAGCGTTTTCCTTCAGGAATTCACTTTCATCCGCGTCTCCCCAGAAGGCCGGTTGCGGCTTCGGAATGGTCAACGCCTTTTGAACCGCCGGTCGGGCATCAATCCGGTCGAACCAGGCTTTCAGATGGTCCAGCCCCTCGACCGACACTTTGGCCCAGACGTAGGCCCGCGCCCAGGGATAGGTTGCCATATCGGCAATCGTGTATTGATCTCCGGCGAGCCAGTCGCGCCCGTCAAGGCGTGTATTGAGCACTTCAAGGAGCCGGCGGGTTTCATCGACATAGCGCTTGATGGAAAATGGCTCTTCATGACCGTTGGGGGCCGCGATGCGCTGGAAATACATGGCCTGGCCCATCATCGGCCCGATGCCGCCCATCTGGAACATCAGCCATTGCAGTGTTTCCGATCTGGCTTTCGGGTCCTCGGGAAGAAACCGGCCGTATTTCTCCGCCAGATACCAGAGGATGGCCCCACTCTCGAATACCGGAAAATCACCATTGCTCCGGTCGACTATCGTCGGGATGCGCCCGTTCGGATTGAGCTTCATGTAGTCCGGCGCCTTCTGTTCCTTCTTCGAAAAGTCGATGAAGGTCAGGTCGTAGGGCACCCCGGCCTCCTCCAGAAAGATCACCGGTTTGTAACCGTTCATCGTGGCGGCTGTATAAAGATGAATGTCAGGCTGCGACATGACCGGCCTCCTTGCAGAAATTGGCTTTCGCCCCGCTGTCGGCAATCAATTCAGCCGGCTGCCGGTTGATGATCAGACCATGCGCCATGTGCAACTCCCTCTGCTGGGTTCGGCGCTTCAGACCGTGCGCCGTCTTGATCTCGCTGCACAGATGAGGGATAAGGTAACAAATATCAACCAGTATACTTTTAGTAACCTAGTTGAGGACACCACCTTGGATGCACATTTGAAGACGGATGGCCGCCGCAGGGTGGTCAGCGACGCCTGTGCAGGCCCCTGCCCGATCGAACGCGGCATGCGTATTCTAGGCGGCAAATGGACCGGCTCGATCCTGTGGCATCTGAAGGACCGCCCGGTCCGGTTCAACGACCTGGCGCGCATGCTGGGCGGTGCCAGCAAGAAGATGGTTGCCGAACGTCTGCGTCAGCTGGAAGAGCGCGGCCTTGTTTCGCGCACGGTTCTTCAGACCGCTCCGGTCTCGGTCGAATACGAGATCACGGAATTCGGGCGAACCGCTCTGTCCTTCCTGGATGCGCTCAGGATCTGGTCCGAGTCCTTGCCCCGGGACCGGATGGACCTGGCTTAACGGACGCTGACCCGGGTGCCGCTCTCCCCGCTTTCGGCAATCGCGTGGATGACAGCCTCGAAATGCAGAGCTTCCTTGAAGGACGGTACCGCCTGACGATCCTCGGCAATGGCGCGCAGGAATTCATACACCTCGATCACCTTCAGATCGTTGAAACCGAGCTGGTGGCCGGCCGCCGGAACAAACTGGCCATAGGGCGGATGGGCCGGTCCTGTCAGCAATGTCTTGAAGCCCTGCTCGGCCAGCGGCCCGCGGTTCTGGTAAAGGCGCAGCTCGTTCATGCGTTCCTGGTCGAAGGTGAGCATGCCTTCCGTGCCATGGACCTCGAAACCGATGTAACTCTTGCGGCCCCAGGCACTGCGCGACGTGGAGATCACGCCGTGGACGCCGTTCTGAAACGTCAGGAGCGCTGAGGCGATGTCCTCGTTTTCGACAGAGCGCCGTTCGCTGGAACCATCGCCCATCGGCCGTGTCTCGTGCACGGTTTTGGTTTCGGCGATCAGGCTCTCGACCGGCCCGACCATGGCCGTTGCCAGCGAGACCAGATGGCAGCCGAGGTCACCCAGCGTTCCGAGCCCGGCATCGGCCTTGGTGGCGCGCCAGGTCCAGGCCAGCTCCGGGTCGGCCTGGTAGTCCTCGTCGACCATACCGCGGAAATGCACGATCCGGCCAATGGCGCCCTCGGCAATCAGCTTGCGCGCATGTGCGATGGCGGGATTGTGCAGGTAGTTGTAGCCAACGATAGTCTTGGCGCCTGTCTTCTCCGCCAGCGCCAGCATGTCACGCGCATCCTCCAGTGTCAGCGCCATAGGCTTTTCCAGATGGACGTGTTTGCCTGCCTCCAGGGCAGCCATAGCCATGTCCCGGTGGACCTTGTTCGGCGTGGTGATGCAGACGATGTTCACTTTCGGGTCGGCAATCAGATCCGTCCAGTCACTTGTGCCGCGCGCAAAACCGAATTGATCCGCAAAAGCATCGGCCTTCTCGGTCGGCACATCACACAACACTTCCAGCCTGGTCGGCGGAACGTCGCCAAAAACGGCTTTCACCGAGCCATAGGCCAATGCGTGGCACTTGCCCATGAAGCCGGTGCCGATCAATCCAATGCCGAGGCTGTCCATGTCCCGGATCTCCTGTAGCTTCTTTGCCGCCCAGGTAAAGACGTCATCCTGAGGAGGACCGACAGGTCCGTCTCGAAGGGGCGGCAGCAATTTCAGGTGTCGGCGGCCTGTCCTTTAAGACAGCGCCACACTGTTGTCTTCGATACATTTTTTATTCGTCACTACCGGGCTTGACCCGGTAATCCATTCCGTAACCGCCCCACAAACAATCGTTGACAACTGGGACCGCACCGGCATGGTTCCCATGGTCAAGCCATGGGATGACGAACAAACGGGGTTAAGTTTACTTCGATCAGATCTCGTCGACAGCGACGGCCCGACGCTCGGCGACCGACTTCAGCGCCGCTTCGGCCAGCGCCAGCGCCTTCAACCCGTCCTCGCCACTTGGCGAGGGTTTGACGCCTTTTTCCATCGCTTCGACAAAGGCGGTGATCTCGGCCGCATAGGCTTCTGTGTAACGGGTCATGAAGAAGTCGTGCAGTGGTGGACGCAGATAGCCCTCCGCGGTCGCCACCTCGATGGAGACAGGCCGCTGGTTTTCAGCAGATACGCTGCCCTTGGAACCGTGCACCTCGATGCGCTGATCATAGCCATAGGTTGCCCGGCGCGAATTCGAGATCGAGCACTGCTTGCCGGACGCCGTGGTCAGAACGACGCTGGCACTGTCATAGTCACCGAGCTTGCCGATTTCCGGATCGACCAGAACAGACGCCGTTGCATAGACGGTGGTAACCTCTTCGCCCAGCAGGAAACGGGCAATGTCGAAATCATGGATGGTCATGTCCCGGAAGATGCCGCCGGAGACCTGGATATAGGAGGGCGGCGGCGCGCCCGGATCGCGCGAGGTGATCTGAACCATCTCCACGTCACCGATGCGGCCTTCATCGATCGCGGCGCGGACCGCACTGAAATGCGGGTCGAAACGGCGATTGAACCCCATCATCAAGGTGGCATCAAGATCTTCGACGGTCTTGAGGCAGGCCTTGACCCGGTCCAGCGACAGATCGATCGGTTTCTCGCAGAAGACGGCCTTGCCGGCATGTGCAAACTGTTCGATCAGGTCGGCATGGGTATCGGTCGGCGTGCAGATGACCACCGCATCGACATCACCGGCCGCCGCGATCTCGTCGATGCTGCCGACACGTGCGTCATAGGCGGCAGCCAGCGTTTCGGCGGCTTCCGGGAAGGCGTCTGCAACGGCAACGAGTTTTGCCCCTGCGGTCGCATCAATGGCCTTGGCGTGGACCTTGCCGATACGCCCGGCGCCGAGCAGCGCAACATTGACGGCCATGTGTATTCCTCCCGGGTGTTGGCGCGGCGTCATGACCGGACCATCTTGCAAATATAGAATAAAAATTCCAAAATCACTTTCCACGGAATGTGTCAAGTCGGAAAAGAAGAAACGGATGCCCGAAACCGAACCGGAAGCCCCTCTCCCCTCCTCACCGCCCGAGACCATCGACGCGTTTTTCAAGCGCCTCGGCGCGACGGCCGAAAGGTTGCCAAAACGGCTCAAGCAGTTTGCCGACTTCATTGCCGCCAACCCAGACCGTGTCGCAGTCTCCACCGTCGCCGAACTCGCCGAAGGCGCGGATGTGCAACCCTCTGCCGTCATGCGCTTCTGCCAGGAAATGGGGTTTTCCGGCTTTTCGCAAATGCAGAAACTGTTCCGCTCCAATTATTCCCAGAAGTGGCCGGACTATGCAACGCGCCTGGCGAAACTCAGGGAGCATGGCACCGAATCGCCGTCCGCGCTTCTGGCCGAATTTGTGGAGGTGGGACGCTCTTCCCTGGAGAACCTGCTGACCACGGTCGACCCGACGTCGCTTCAGCAGGCGGTCGACGTGCTGGCGCGTGCCGAAACCATTCACATGATCGGCTTTCGCCGCGCTTTTCCGGTGACCTCCTACCTCGCCTATGCCTTTGAAAAAATGGATGTACCGGCCGTTCTCCATTCCGGTATCGCCAGCATCAACATGGAGCATCTCATCCGGCCGAACGATGCCGTCATTGCCGTCACCTTTGCGCCCTACACCGAGATGACCATCGACATGGCCACCAGGGCCCGCGCTGTCGGGGCCGATATTGTCGCGATCACGGACGTGGTCACCAGCCCGCTCGCGCGGCTCAAGGCGATCCAGTTGCTGGTCTCGGAACTGGATGTCGGCGCGTTCCGTGCGCTGTCCGCAAGTCTTTCTCTCGCCATCGCTTTGGCCGTTTCGGTGGGAGCGCAGCGCAACCGTTCGTGACGATTTTGGAAAAAATCTGTTGCAATAAACAAAAAATAGAATTTAAATTCCAAAAGTGGTTTCGGCAAACCGGGACCACCCACGACTTCTGAACCGCGGGCGGGACACATTGAGGCTCGCGAAGTAACGTTCTGGGAGGAACATGATGAAGAAGACACTGATCGCAATGGCAGCTGCCGCCGTTGCCTTTACCGGCCTGACGGCTCCGGCATCCGCAGAGGGCGAGCGTTTCGTGCTTGTCAGCCATGCGCCGGACAGTGACAGCTGGTGGAACACGATCAAGAACGCGATTGCGGTTGCCGGCGACCAGATGGGCGTCGAGGTGGAATACCGCAACCCGCCGACCGGTGACCTTGCCGACATGGCCCGCATCATCGAACAGGCTTCCGCGTCTAACCCGGACGGCATCATCGCCACCATTGCCGACTACGACGTCCTCTCCGGCCCGCTGTCCAACGCGGTTGCCAAGGGCATTCCGGTAATCACCATCAACTCAGGCACCCAGGACCAGTCCCGGGAACTCGGCGCGCTGATGCATGTCGGCCAGCCGGAATACGACGCCGGCAAGGGTGCAGGCGAAAAGGCCAAGGCGGCCGGTGTCACCAGCTTCCTCTGTGTCAACCACTACATCACCAACCCGGCCTCCGTTGAGCGCTGCCAGGGCTATGCCGATGCACTCGGTGTGGACCTCGGCGGTCAGATGATCGACAGCGGCCAGGATCCGGCCGAAATCAAGTCCAAGGTCATGGCCTACCTGCAGGGCAACCCGGACACCAACGGCGTCCTGACGCTTGGCCCGACCTCCGCGCACCCGACGCTGGCCGCGCTTGAGGAAATGGGCAAGTCTGGTTCGATCCACTTCGGCACCTTCGACCTGTCCGGTGAAATTGCCGAAGGCATCAAGTCCGACGTGATTGCCTTTGCCATCGACCAGCAGCCTTACCTGCAGGGTTACCTGCCGGTGGTCATCCTGACGAACCTCTCCCGTTACGGCGTGGTTCCGGGCAACTCCATCAACTCCGGCCCGGGCTTCGTCACCAAAGGCAACATTGCCCTTGTGGAGAAATACGCAGGCGAATACCGCTAAGGGCTGTTTCTGCCCACATCCGACAGCCTTTGCGGCCAACTGGAGAGGCGGCTTGCTGCCTCTCCACTTTGAAACGACCCGCGCTCCTTTGGGCAGATGCCCGCGGTCGAGCGCCCCTATCCGGAAACACGATCAGCGGCCGGGCCGCAGCAATCAAGGCGGCCGGCTGACCGGACCGCAGGAGGAACCTCATGTCTGAGACACAGACGCCATCAGCGCCAGATCCGGCCGCGCCCAAGAAGGACGAACGCGTCCGCGAGATGTCGGCGCTCCGCAAGGCGTTGATCCGACCCGAACTCGGTGCCATCTGCGGCACCATCCTGGTCTTCATGTTCTTCGTCGCCATTGCCCGCGACAGCGGCATGTTCGCCCCCGAAGGCATCATCAACTGGGGCACCGTCGCCGCCCAGTTCGCCATCATCGCCGTCGGCGCCTGTCTCCTCATGATAGCCGGCGAGTTCGACCTCTCCGTCGGTTCCATGATCGGCTTTTCCGGCATCGTCATTGCCCTCATCTCCGTGCAATGGGGATACCCCGTCTGGTTCGCCATCGTCGTCGCCTTCCTCCTGGCGCTCACCATCGGCGCCCTCAACGGCTATCTCGTCATCAAGACCGGCCTGCCCTCCTTCATCGTCACCCTCGCCTTTCTCTACATCCTGCGCGGCCTGACCATCTTCACCGCCATCGCCACCACCCGCAAAACCATCATCGGCGGCGTCAAGGATGCTGCCGAGGGCGATCCCATCGCCTGGCTCTTCGGCGGCAAGGTCTTCAACGGCCTCTTTGTCTGGCTCGCCGATCTGGGCGTCGTCGGCAAGTTCGTGGCCGGGCCGAAGGCCGGTCAGCCCGTGGTCGAGGGCATTCCCATGCTCATGATCTGGGCCATCATCCTGATCGTCTTCGGCCACTTCCTCCTGACCCGCACCCGCTTCGGCAACTGGATCTTCGCCTCCGGCGGTGACGCCCAGGCCGCCCGCTATGTCGGCGTTCCGGTCAACCGGGTGAAGGTTCTGATGTTCATGTTCTCCGCCTTCTGCGCCACCGTCTTTGCCACCTGCCAGGTGATGGAATTCGGTTCGGCGGCGGCCGACCGCGGTCTTCTGAAGGAGTTCGAGGCGATCATCTCCGTGGTCATTGGCGGGGCGCTTCTGACCGGAGGCTACGGCTCGGTCATCGGGGCCGCCCTCGGCGCTCTCGTCTTCGGCGTCGTCCAGCAGGGCCTGTTCTTTGCAGGCGTTGAAAGCTCGCTCTTCCGCGTCTTCCTCGGTGTGATCCTGCTGCTCGCCGTGATCCTCAACACCTACATTCGCCGCATGATCACGGGAGAACGCTGAGATGTCCGATGCATTGATCGAACTCGTCGATATCGAGAAGCACTTCGGCCCGGTGATCGCGCTCAACGGCGTCACCGTGTCCGTGAAGCCCGGTGAATGCCACTGCCTTCTGGGCGACAACGGCGCCGGCAAGTCCACCTTCATCAAGACCATGTCCGGCGTTCACAAGCCAACGAAAGGCAAGATCCTGATCGAGGGCAAGGAGGTCAACTTCTCCAGCCCGCGCGATGCCATGAATGCCGGCATTGCCACCGTCTATCAGGATCTGGCCATGATCCCGCTGATGTCGGTGACGCGGAACTTCTGGATGGGGCGCGAGCCGCAGAAGAGCTTCGGCCCGTTCAAGTTCTTCGACTTTGCCAGGGCCAACGAGGTCACCATGAGCGAGATGGCCAAGATGGGCATTCATCTGCGCTCGCCCGACCAGGCGGTCGGCACGCTGTCGGGCGGTGAGCGCCAGACGGTGGCCATCTCCAGGGCGGTCTATTTCGGGGCCAAGGTGCTGATCCTCGACGAGCCGACCTCGGCCCTTGGTGTCCGCCAGACCTCAAACGTCCTGGCGACCGTCGACAAGGTGCGCAAGAAGGGCATCGGTGTTGTCTTCATCACCCACAATGTCCGCCATGCCATGGCTGTCGGCGACCGCTTCACCGTGCTAAACCGCGGCAAGACCCTCGGCACCGCCACCCGCGGCGAGATCAAGGCCGAGGAACTTCAGGACCTCATGGCCGGCGGACAGGAACTCGCGGAACTCGAAGGATCCCTCGGCGGGACAATCTGAGCGGACAGATCCAAACGGACGGAATGTGCACGTGACCAAACTCGATGTCATCACCATCGGCCGCTCGTCGGTCGACCTCTATGGCGCGCAGGTGGGCGGCCGCCTGGAGGATATGGCCAGCTTCAACAAGTATATTGGCGGCTCCCCCACCAACATGGCCACCGGCACGGCGCGTCTCGGCCTGAAGTCCGGCCTGATCACCCGTGTCGGCGACGAACATATGGGCCGCTTCATCCGCGAGGAACTGGAGCGGCACGGGGTCGATACCACCGGTGTCGTCACGGACAAGGAGCGGCTGACGGCTCTGGTGCTTCTCGGCATTCGCGACCAGGAGCAATTCCCGCTGATTTTCTATCGCGAGAACTGCGCCGACATGGCGCTTTGTGAAGACGACATCGACCCGGCCTTCATCGCCTCGGCCAAGGCGGTGGTAGCCACGGGCACTCATCTCAGCCATCCACAAACGGAAGCCGCCGTTCTGAAGGCGCTCCGGCTCGCCCGCGACAATGGCAGCCAGACAGCGCTCGACATCGATTACCGGCCCAATCTCTGGGGCCTGTCGGGCCACGGCGACGGTGAGAACCGCTTCATCGCCTCCGACAAGGTCACGGCAAAATTACAATCGACGCTGCATCTCTTCGACCTGATCGTCGGGACGGAGGAAGAGTTCCATATCGCCGGCGGAACCACCGACACGATCGAGGCACTCCGGAACGTGCGCAAGGTGTCCGCCGCTACCCTCGTCTGCAAACGCGGGCCGATGGGGGCAACCGCCTTTGAAGGGGCCATTCCGGACAGTCTCGACGACGGCGTCTCCGGTCCGGGCTTTGCGATTGACGTGTTCAACGTGCTTGGCGCCGGTGACGGCTTCATGTCCGGCCTTCTGAAGGGCTGGATCACAGGCGAGGACTGGGTTACGTCCCTCACCCATGCCAATGCCTGTGGCGCCTTTGCGGTCTCCCGCCACGGCTGCACCCCAGCCTATCCGAGCTGGGAGGAACTGCAATTCTTCCTGAAACGCGGCGTCAGGGACAAGGCCCTCCGCAAGGATCCGGACCTGGAGCAGATCCACTGGTCGACCAACCGCCAGTTCACCCATGGCGGCGACTGGTCGACCATGCGGGTTTTTGCCTTCGATCATCGCATCCAGCTGGAGCAGATGGCGGACGAGGCCGGCGCGGCTCACGACCGGATCGGGTCGTTCAAGTCGCTGTGTCTCGACGCGGCCAGGAGCGTCGCCGGCGGCCAGCCCGGCTACGGCATCCTCTGCGACAGCCGCCTCGGCCGCGATGCTCTTTATCAGGCGGCCGGAACGGGTCTTTGGATCGGTCATCCGGTGGAGTGGCCAGCCTCCCGGCCACTGACCCTTGAACCGGAAATCGGACCCGATTTCGGCGGCCTGGCCGAATGGCCCGCGGAGCACGTGGTCAAGGTCCTCTGCTTTTATCATCCTGATGACACAGACACGGTCAAGGCTCAGCAGGAAGAGGTGCTCCAGCGTCTCTTCGCGGCCTGCCGGCGCAACCACCTTGAAATGCTTCTGGAAGTCATTCCCTCCAAGGTCGGCCCTGTCGACGACGACACCACGGCCGACGTCATCCGGCGGATCTACGAGATCGGCATCTATCCTGACTGGTGGAAGCTGGAACCCATGACGTCGAAAGCCGCCTGGGCCAAGGCCTGTGCCGCCATCACCGACAATGATCCCTATACGCGCGGCATTGTCGTTCTGGGCCTGGACGCCCCGGAAGACCAGCTGGCTGCAAGTTTTGCCGAAGCTGCCCAGTTCAGCCTGGTCAAGGGCTTCGCGGTCGGGCGCACGATCTTCGCCGACGCCGCCCGAAAGTGGCTGGCCGGAAACCTCTCCGATGAAGACGCTGTTGCCGACATGAGCACCCGATTTGAACGCCTCTGCAGCCTCTGGGACGAGGCCCGCACACAGGCCCGTTTCAACGACACCCAAGGAACTCCTGCATGAGCACCCTTCGACTGACCGCGGCCCAGGCGATGGTCCGCTACCTGTCGGCGCAGATGACCGAAGACGGCGAGCGCTTCATTGACGGGATCTGGGCGATCTTCGGCCACGGCAATGTCGCCGGGCTGGGTGAAGCGCTGGAACAGGCCGGCAATGCCCTGCCGACCTGGCGCGGCCAGAACGAACAGACCATGGCCCATACGGCCATTGCCTACGCCAAGGCAAAGAAGCGCACCCGTGCCATGGCGGTGACCTCCTCCATCGGGCCGGGTGCAACCAACATGGTCACGGCTGCGGCCCTTGCCCATGTGAACCGTCTGCCGCTGCTGCTGATCCCGGGCGATGTCTTTGCAAACCGCGCGCCCGACCCGGTCCTGCAGCAAGTCGAGGATTTCGATGACGGAACGGTATCGGCCAATGACTGCTTCCGGCCAGTCTCGCGTTACTTCGACCGGATCAGCCGCCCGGAACACCTGCTCACCGCGCTGCCCCGCGCCTTCCGCGTGATGACCGATCCGGCCCAGTGCGGCCCGGTGACCCTATCCTTCTGCCAGGATACCCAGGCAGAGGCCTTCGACTATCCGGCAAGCTTCTTCGAACCGAAGGTGTGGCGTATCCGCCGGCCCGAGCCGGACAGACGCGACATTGCCGATGTTGCCGCCCTGATCAAAGGGGCAAAGCGGCCCGTCCTCGTCTGCGGTGGGGGTGTTGTCTATTCCCGGGCCGAAGAGACCCTGGGCGCTTTCGCCACCACCCACGGCATTCCGGTGATCGAGACCCAGGCGGGCAAGTCGGCCCTTGCCCAGGCGCATCCGATGAACTTTGGTGCTGCCGGTGTCGATGGTGCTGCAAGCGCCAACGCGCTTGCCGAAACCGCCGATCTCGTGATTGGCGTCGGCACCCGTTTCCAGGACTTCACCACCGGGTCCTGGGCGCTGTTCAAGGAGCCGGGCCGCAAGCTCGTCTCCATCAACGTGCAAGGCTATGACGCCGACAAGCACGGTGCCGTCGGTGTAGTCGGCGACGCGAAAGTGTCGCTGGAAAACCTGTCGGCCGCCCTCGGCGATCACAAGTCTGGGGCATTCGACCCAGCGGCCCGCCTCGACTGGCTGGCAAGGGTCGACGCCCATTGCAGCGCCCGCACGGATGTTCCGGAGGGGTATCTTCCCCTCGATGCGGAAGTGATCGGAGCTGTCCAGCGGACCTCGACCGCCAAGACCATCGCCATGTGTGCGGCCGGCACCATGCCCGGCGCGCTGAAGCTTCTGTGGCAGGCCCCGCAGGGCGGCTATCACATGGAGTACGGCTTTTCCTGCATGGGCTACGAGATTGCCGGCGCCATGGGGGTGAAGCTCGCCCAGCCGGAGCGGGATGTGGTCTGCTTTGTCGGCGACGGCTCCTACATGATGGCCAATTCGGAACTTGCCACCGCCGTCATGCGGCAGGTGCCGTTCACGGTGGTCCTGACCGACAACCGCGGCTTTGGCTGCATCAACCGGCTTCAGATGGGCACCGGCGGGGAGCAGTTCAACAATCTCTACAAGGACTGCAATGTCGAGGCGCAGCCGGAAATCGACTTTGTTGCCCATGCCGCCGCCATGGGCGCTCATGCGGTCAAGGCAAAAGACATTGCCGACCTGGAAGCGCAGATCCTGGCCTCAAGGGAGCGTGCGATCCCAACGGTAATCGTGATCGACACGGACCCGATGCACGGGCCTGGCGAAGCCGGTGGCGGCCACTGGTGGGATGTGGCGGTTCCGGAAGTCTCCGAAAGACCACAGGTCCGGTCGGCGCGCGAAGGCTATGTCGCAGCGCTGAAGGATCAGAGCCTGGTGGAGTGAGGGAAAGCGCAACGAGAAGCCCTCAACCCACACCTCGTCATCCCATGGCTTGACCATGGGCCTGCCCTCGACTGGATCGGGGGATCCATGCCGTTCACGAAGCCAACGCACAATCGTGCTCGTAGCGCGGCAACGGAATGGATTGCCGGGTCAAGCCCGGCAATGACGAACTCGAAGTGAAGAACCGGCGCATTTCATGCGCTTCAACAAACCCTAACCTCTTCCTGAGGAGGACCGTCAGGTCCGTCTCGAAGGATGGGCGGCGAATTCCGAGCAAGCGGCCCATCCTTCGAGACAGCGCTGAAGCGCTTCCTCAGGATGAGGTCGGAGAAAAATGGCATCAACAACAGTCCCGCATTCGCGGACCAGGACACCAACATGATCCTTTACGGCACCAACCCGATTGCCTGGGCCAATGACGACGACCAGAGCCTTGGCGCACATATTCCGACGCAGCAGATCCTGACGGAAGCCGCAGAGATCGGCTTCGACGGCATCGAGAACGGTCACCGCTGGCCGGATGAACCGGAAGCCCTGAAACAGCTGCTTGGCAGCCACGGTCTCAAGTTCATCTCCGGCTGGTACTCGCTCAACCTGCTGGCCCAGTCCGTCGAGGCCGAGAAAAAGGCGATCCAGCCGCATCTCGACAAGCTGAAACACAATGGCTGCAAGGTCTGCATTGCCTGCGAGACCTCCAACACCATTCAGGGGTCTGATGTCGACATCAACACCAGCCCGGTTCTGACGGCGGAAGAAATGACCGCCTTTGGGGCAAAGGTGGAAGAGCTGGCGGTCTTCTGCGCGGAGCAGGGCATCGACCTTGTCTACCATCACCACATGGGCACGGTTGTTGAGACGCTGGAAGAGATCGACGCCTTCATGGCCGCAACGGGACCGGCCACAAAGCTGCTCTTCGACGCCGGTCATTGCTACTTCGGCGCCAGGGGCGCCGACCCGGCCCCGCTCCTGAAGAAATACGCCGACCGGATGAAACACTTCCACGCCAAGAACGTGCGTCCTGCGGTCATGAAAGACATCCGCGACAACGGAAAGTCCTTCATGGACGGTGTGCGCGCCGGGGTCTTCACGGTGCCGGGGGATGAGGAAGGCGGCATTGACTTCAGGCCGCTCATCCAGATCCTGAAGGACAATGGCTATCAGGGCTGGATCGTGATCGAGGCGGAGCAGGACCCGGAGGTCCGCGAGCCATTCCAGTACCAGAGCCTGGGCCTCAGAACCCTAAAAGAGATTGCACAAGAGGTGGACCTTAAATGAGCGAGCTGCTCCGCAAACCCGATGGCACCAGCGGCAAGGTGCATGACATCACCATCGACAACGCCAGGGGACCGAAGGCGCCGGACTGGGGCTATGTCGGCTTCGGCCTCTACCGCCTGAAAGCGGGCGAGACGGTCGCCGAGCAGACCGGCGACCGCGAGGTGATCCTGGTCATGGTCGAGGGCAAGGCCGGCATCTCCGCTGGCGGCGAGGACTTCGGCACCCAGGGCGAACGCATGAGTGTCTTCGAACAGCTGCCGCCCCACAGTGTCTACGTGCCGAACGGCACGGACTGGTCGGCAACGGCCGTGACCGACTGCACGATCGGCGTCTGCACGGCGCCGGGCAAGGGCGGCCACAAGGCACGGGTCCTGCCGACACCGGAAAAGGTCACGCGCGGCAAGGGCGCCAACACGCGCTACATCTTCCCGATCGCCATGGAAGAATCTGACGTTGCCGACAGTCTTCTGGTGACCGAAGTGTTCACACCGCAGGGCAACTGGTCGTCCTATCCGCCGCACCGGCATGACGAGGACAATTTCCCCGACATGACCTATCTGGAAGAGACCTATTACCACCGCCTGAACCCGGAACAGGGCTACGGCCATCAGCGGGTCTTCACCGAAGACGGCAGCCTGGACGAGACCATCTCCATGAACAGCCATGACGTGGTGCTGGTCCCCAAGGGCCACCATCCCTGTGGTGCGCCCTATGGCTACGAGATGTATTATCTCAACGTCATGGCAGGCCCCTTGCGCAAGTGGCGCTTCCAGAACCATCCTGACCATGACTGGATCGCTCAAAGGGATGCAGGGTAACGAAGGATTTTTGGCTGGCCCGCCGCATTTCAGGGCACGCCTCTGCCATCAACCTCATCCTGAGGAAGCGCGTCGCTCTGTCTCTAGGGCCCGGACCCGACGGCACCTCAGGTTGAGGTCACCAGGCTGACAAAACACTGCCAGTTTTTAGACGGTCGACCGCTACTTTACGCAACAACAACTATAATTTTTGAAATAGCTTCAAAACAGGCAAGACAATAAAGCGGAATTTGCGAATTTCTATTAATATTTCCTCAGAGGAAGAAACCCCACACTCCCAAGTCAGTCGATCACAACTCCCTTACGAGGTGAACATGGCTTACAATATACTTACCTTCGCAAAGAAGTGCTCCAGACACACCGCTCTCGCCGCCAGCCTGCTGCTGGTTCCGGGCTCTGCGCTCGCGGATGACATCCTCATCGGCGTCGAGGATCTGACCTATTATCCGCACTACACGATGGAAGGTGGCGAATATGCCGGCTTCGGCCGCGCTGTCCTGGATGCCTGGGCCGCTGACAACGGTCACACCGTGACCTACAAGGCCTTTCCGATCAAACGGCTGATGTCGATGCTGGTCGAAGGCCAGATCGACCTGAAATACCCGGACAATGCCTATTGGTCTTCCGACCTCAAGGACGGCAAGAACGTGACCTATTCGGAGGCCGTCGTTGAATATATCGACGGTGTTTCGGTCGCGCCGGACAATGTCGGCAAGGGCATGGGATCCATTAAAAAACTCGGCACCGTGCGCGGCTTCACGCCCTGGGCCTGGCTGGACGAAATCAACGGCGGCTCCGTCGAACTGTCCGAGCTCGGAGCTCTCGACGGCCTGATCAAACAGGCCGCGGCTGGCCGCATCGACGCAGCTTATGCCAACGTCTCCGTGATCCAGCACCAGCTTGGCGAAATGGGTCAGAGCGGCAGCCTGAAATTCGACCCGGACCTGAAACACACCCGCGACTTCTACTATCTCAGCACGACAACCAAACCGGCGCTGATCGAGGATTTCAACGCCTGGATGGCCGAAAACGCGGACAAGGTGGCTGCGCTCAAGGCAGAGTACAACGTGACGCTGGACTGAGACCCGAAGACAGATCCGCCAACGAATAAGGGCGCCGAAAGGCGCCCTTTCATTTGCCGAGTTGCACCGCCATGGCGTCAGGCTGCTTCGAGGCAGTCTACGAGGGCGCCGCGCTGCTGAATCACCCGTCCTGCGAGATTGGCCCCGGCATCGACACTGGCCGCGACATTACCGGTGACGAGGTACTCCGCAAGAAAAGCGGCATTGAAGCTGTCCCCGGCCGCCGTAGTATCGACAATCTGCGTGACCGGTTGCGGCTGAAATTTCTGACGCTCCCCACGCGTGGCACAGATGACGTCTTCCGGTCCGTTCTTCACCACAACCATGGCGGCGCCTGCATCAAGGTAACGGTCGGCACTGACATCCGGCGTTGCATCTGAAAAATGCGCCAGCTCGTCTTCAAAGGACGGCATGACGAAGTCGCACACCCCGGCGGCTTCCGTCACAGAGGCCCGCATCGTGTCGGCGTCTTCCCAGAGACGCGGCCGCAGATTGGGATCGAAGGCAACTTTGGCTCCATTCGCACGTGCCGCTCGCAGAGCCTCCAGAAAGGCAACGCGGTCGTCTGCGGGCAGAATGGCCAATGTGATGCCGCTGAAATAGATCAGGCCGGCATCCGCAAGCGAAGCCTCAAGTTCTGCGCGATCTGTGGCCAGGCATCGGGCCGCCGCCTGTGAGCGCCAATAGGCAAAACTTCTTTCGCCCTCTTTCAACTGGATCAGATATAGCCCGACGGTGCGGTCATCCATCTGCTGGATGCGGTCTGTTTCAAGACCCGAACCTTCCAGGAACCGCAGCATCTGCGCCGAGACCTGATCCTTGCCGACAGCGGTGACATAGCTCACATCCCAGCTTCGCGGCAGACATTTGCGTGCATACCAGGCGGTGTTCAGCGTATCGCCGGCAAACCCCATCTTGAACGTGCCGTCGGCGGTCGGAGCCATCTCCACCATGCATTCACCAACAGCCAGAAATCTTGTCGACACGAGGGGCTCCTGAAGCGCTTGAAACCGGAAAAACTTAAGGCGAAAATCCCGCAGAAATCCGGGATTTAAATCCATTAGCATAGAATGTCTGAAACGCGAAACACGACCAAAGGCGCAAGGCAATTGCCAAAGCGGTTTGGCCACCTGCCCCACAGGTTCAAACCCGCAGAAAGCCGCTCTTCCCGGCTCGGAGAAAAATTTTCGGATTACTTGATGCCGGCGCGCATGAAGCTCTGCACAAACTGGCGCTGGAAAAGCAGAAACGCGATCAGGAGCGGACCGGATGTCATCAGTGTGGCCGCGTTGATCACCGACCATTCGATACCACTGTCAATCGCCGAGAAGATGCTGAGCCCGACCGTAACGGGCCGCGTATCCACCGAATTGGTGACGATCAGCGGCCAGAGGAAATTGTTCCAGTGGTGGCTGACCGAGACAAGGCCATAGGCAAGATAGGTGGGCTTGGCAAGTGGAATATAGACCTTCCAGAGCACCCCCAGAAAGGAAGCCCCTTCGATCCGGGCCGCTTCATCCAGCTCCCTGGGGATCGTCATGAAGGTCTGGCGCAACAGAAAGATCCCGAAGCCGGATGCGATATAGGGCAGTGCGATGGCCGGGATCGTGTCGACGAGATTCAGGAGCCGCATGGTCTGATAGTTTTCCACCATCAGGATGTCCGGCATGACCAGCAGCTGCAGCAGCACCAGGGTGAAGAGGATAGTGCGACCCGGAAACTGGAACCTGGCAAAGGCAAAGGCAGCAAGCGTGCAGAGGAAGAATTGCCCGGCCAGGATCATGCTCACCAGAAGGAAGGTGTTGAGAAAGTACCGGGCAAACGGCGCCGCCTCCCAGGCCTTGGAAAAATTCTCCAGTGTCAGCGGGGCAAACAGCTCGAACCGCGCCTCATAGGCGGCCGGATGAAACGCGGTCCAGACCGCATAGGCAAGCGGCAGCACCCACAGGAGCGCCAGCACCCAGGCGGCCAGCGTGTTCAGCAGCTTGTCAAGATCAAGGCCGGCGCCGGTCATTTGTAATGCACCTTGCGGTCGAAGAAGAAGAACTGGCCGATCGCGAGCAGCGACAGCAGCACCAGCAGGGCAACGGTCAGCGTCGCCCCATAGGCCGTTTCCCAGAAGCGGAACGCAACTTCATAGATGTAGAAGAGCAGCAGTGCGGAGGCGTTGTCCGGCCCGCCATCGGTCAGGATGAAGATATGGTCGACCAGGCGGAAAGAATTGATCACCGCATTGACGCAGACGAACAGGGTGGTCGGCATTAGCAGCGGAAAGGTGATCCGCCAGAAGATGGTCCAGCGCCCGGCACCCTCGATCTGCGCCGCTTCCTTCAGTGTCACGGGGATTGCCTGTAGGGCCGCCAGGTAGAAGATCATGAAGAAGCCGGCCTCCTTCCAGATGGTCACCACGATGATCGCATTCAGTGCCGTGTCCGGATTGCCGAGATAGTTGGAGGCCGGCCAGCCGAACAGCGCGCCGGTGATCTGGTCGAACAAGCCGAAGCCGGGCGTATAGAAGAACATCCAGATATTGGCGACCGCAATCAGCGGCAGCACCGTCGGCGTGAAATAGGCCATGCGCACGAAGCTGCGTCCGGCCAGCTTCTCGTTGACCCAGAGTGCCATGACGATCGCAAGGCCGACCGACAGCGGGATCGTGCCAAGGGCGTACCAGAGATTGTTCCAGAGCACCTTCCAGAACACCGGGTCGCCGATCATGCGCTCGTAATTGTCGATACCGATGAACTTGGCCGGGCGGCGTCCGCGCGGCGTTGAAAAGAAGCTGTTCAGAAAGGTCGTGACCGCGGGAATATGGGTGAAGGCAAACAGGAACACCAGTGCCGGCAACAGCAGCAGCCAGCCATAGATCCAGTCGCGTTTGAGTGTGAGGTCCCGCATCGGCGCCACGTGTTCAGCAATTGAAGAAAGGGAAAAGGACGGGAGAACAAAAAGACGGTGCGCCGGGGTGGGAAACCGGCGCACCGCCCTTTTCGGAGATCCTAGCGGTATTCTGCCAGGATCTCGTCAGCCTGTGCCTGGGCTTCCTTCAGCGCCGTCGCCGGGTCTTTCTTGCCGGTGATGGCAGCAGCCAGGGCATCGTTGAAGAGGCCGGTGACACGCTGGTTCTGGTAGGTCGACAGCTCGGCCTTGGCGAATTCCAGCTGGTCACGGGCAACCAGGGCCGGAGCGAAGTCGGCGGTATAGGCCTTCATCGTTTCGGTTTCCCAGGTCTCGGCGCGTGGAGCGACATAACCGGTGGCAATGGTCCACTTGGCGGACTGTTCCGGAGCGGTGATCCACTTGACGAATTCGACAGCAGCCTTGTTCTGTTCATCGGATGCACCCTTGAACAGATAGAAGTTGCCGCCTCCCGTCGGAGCGCCGCGCTGTTCTTTCATCGGCAACATGGCGACGCCGAAGTCGAACGGAGCATTGGTGCGCACGTTGGTCAGGTTGCCGGTGGAGGTCCACATCATTGCGGTCTGGCCCTCGAAGAAGGCCTTCGGGGTTGCGCCCCATTCGATGATGCCCGGTGCCATGACGTCGTATTTGGTGGACAGGTCAACCAGATACTGCAGGGCCTCGACCACTTTCGGATCGTCAAAGTTGGTCTTGTTCCCTTCGGCATTGGCCAGGATCGCACCGTTTTCGATGGCCAGGCCCTGGAACAGCCAGTACGGGAAACCGGAAGACGGAATACGCACGCCCCACTGGGTGACGTTGCCGCTGTCGTCTTTCTTCACCAGCTTCTTGCCGAATTCGACCATTTCTTCCCAGGTTGCCGGAGCAACATCCGGATCGAGGCCGGCTGCCTTGAAGGCTTCCTTGTTCCAGTAAAGAACCGGCGTAGAACGCTGGAACGGGATGCCGTAGGTCTTGCCGCCGGTCTGGCTGTTTTCCATGAATGCCGGGTAGAAACCTTCGATCCATTTCTTGTCTTCCTCGGTGGAGAGGTAGTCGTCGAAAGGAACGATCAGGTCTTCATCGATCAGGGTGAACATGTCGACCGAGAGGATCACGGAGAGCTGCGGCGGGTTGCCGCCACGGGACGCGGTGATCGCCTTGGCAACGGTGTCCTGGTAGGAGCCGGCATAGACGGCATCAATGTTCACATCCGGGTTCTGGGCGACATATTCTGCCGTCAGCTCCTGGATGGTATCAGCGGCCTTGCCGCCAACGGCGACCGGGAAATAAAATTGCAGATCAACAGCTTGAGCAGAGGCCCAGGTGCTGAGGGAAAGCGCCGTTGCAGCAACGGCTTTCAGGAAAGTGGACTTCAACATCAGTTTGGTTCCTAAGATTTGAACATCCGCCCGGGGCGGTCGGTCTGCGCTGGCACGCACAGCTGGTCAGGAGTGCAACAGCGCTCCAAATTCGGAAACAAGGTCGTCCCGGCGGCCACCGGTATCGGCATCAAAAACGTGAAGGGCGTCCGGCGCGAAACCGAGCTCGATCCGGTCGCCCGGCGTCACGGATTTGCCGGTCGGCAGGCGCACCTGAAATGAAGTTTCGGCGACTGCGCAGTCCGCCAGAATGTCGGCGCCAAGATATTCAACGGTCCGGATCTCGGCACGCAGCGGCCCACCCTCTTGCGCATGCATGGCTTCCGGTCGCACGCCTAGTTGAAAGTCGGGCGCAGTACTCAGTTTCTTGAAGGCATTGGCCGGGAACAGATTCATGGGCGGCGTACCGATAAAGCGGGCCGCAAACGGATTGGCGGGCTTCTCGTAAAGATCCCGAGGGCTTGCGACCTGCTCCAGCCGCCCCTTGTTCAGAAGAACGACCTGGTCCGCCATGGTGATCGCTTCCACCTGGTCATGGGTGACATAGACCATGGTAAACCCGAGCTGCTGCTGCAGTGCCCGGATCTCCACCCGCATTTCATGGCGCAACTTGGCATCAAGGTTGGACAGCGGCTCGTCCATCAGGCAGATCGGCTTTTCGCCGATAATCGCCCGTCCCAGCGCAACGCGCTGCTGCTGGCCGCCGGACAGCTGTCCGGGCTTGCGGTCAAGCAGCTGGCTGAGGCCAAGCAGATCGGCGACTTTCTTCAGGCGTTCATCGCGATCCGCGCTGCCGACCCTGCGCACCTTGAGACCAAAGATGATGTTTTCGGCGACGCTCAGATGCGGAAACAGCGCGTAGGACTGGAACACCATGGAAAGGTCCCGTTTCGACGACGGCCGTGCCGTCACGTCTTCGCCCCCAATCAGGATCTTGCCGCTGCTGACGTTTTCCAGGCCGGCAATCATGCGCAAGGTCGTCGACTTGCCACAGCCGGATGGGCCAAGCAACGCCGTGAAGGACCCGGCCGGGATGTCGATCGACACGGCGTCCACTGCAACGGTCTCACCCCAGACACGCGATACGGCGTCGAGTGTGATCGGCTTGCCCGAGCTTTCCTGGAAGACGTTGGCCTTCACCCCCTGCCCTCCTGTTCGGCCACGAAGACTTCCGTCTTCGATCCTTTCAGGCTTTCCAGAAAGCTGGCCGGAACCGGCCTGTCCGTGAAGATCGCGTCGACCTCTTCCAGACGTCCGCCGCGGACATGGGCGCTGCGGCCGAACTTGCTGTGGTCGAGCACCAGATAGGATTTTCGGCAATTGGCAAGGATCGACTGGCGCGCGGCCACCTCGTCTTCATGAAAGTCGAGCAGCGTGCCGTCTTCATCGACACCCGCCACGCCGAAAATACCGACATCAACCTTGTAATTGGCAAAGAATGCCTGGGCCGCCGAGCCCAGGACATCCCTGTCGCCGTGGCGCAGACGACCACCGGCGATCGTGACCTGAAAGGAGGGATTGGTGGACGCGGAAAAGGCAACATTCAGATTGTTGGTAAAGACGGCAAGCTTGTCATGCCCGGTCAGCGCCTGCATGACGATTTCCGGCGTGGTGCCGATCGAAAATGCGATGGACTGATTGTTCTCGACATGCCCGGCAACCAGATTTGCGATCTGCTGCTTCTCGGCGAGATTGAGGATCTGCCGGGTGGAATAATGGATGTTCGAGGCCGGCGCCGGCGGCTCCACACCGCCATGGGTACGGCGCAATATGCCGAGTTCGCACAGGCCGTTCACATCGCGGCGGATGGTCTGGGTGGTCACATCGAACCGTTCGGCAAGCTCCTCGACGGAAGCAAACCCGGCCTTTTGCACCAGATCGGCAATCTCGGCCTGGCGTTTGGAAATATCTATCTGCCCAAGCATATTCTTTGGATCCGACATCGTCTCACCTGCTTCGGAAGACCCGAAGGCTGGTTGTTTTCAAGGGCCCGGTGTTGACTCGAAAGAGCCTGACTTCGAAGCCCGGTTAAATCATGTTCATATGAACGTTATTCGACGCTCATATGAACATGATGTGACAATAGTGAATTTGGTGGAAGAGGTTTTTCGGAAAACGTGTGCAATCAGGACAAAAACACGTTTGACGCGCATGCCGGATCAAGCACCCGGCCCTGCTGACAGGATCGGCAGCTGGTCTTTGCAATGCCCTTCAAGACAATGCACCCAGCATCAATCGACAGGCTCCGCTGGCCCAAACGAATGGTCCCTGCTGCCCCTTCAGCTATGCAGGGTGCAGGCCGGATGTCAAAGGATCATCAGATAATGAACTGGCTGTTGGACGGGCCGACATCAAGGGTCAGGCCGCCTCCCCCCTCTTTCGAGAAGGGGAGGATGCAAGATCTGAATCTGGAGACAGGCCAGATTCACGCAAGTCGGAGAACCGCCTTGTTACCGGTACAGGAATGACTTCCCGTTGCCGTCGAAGAGATGCAGTTTTTCCGGGGCCGCGGTCAGGCGGATCGTGGTGCCACGGGAGATCTTGTGAATGCCCGGCAACTTGGCGATCAGCGGCGCGCCACCGTTTTGCGCCTTGAAGTAAAGCACGGTGGTTTCGCCAAGCGCCTCGATGATCTCCACTTCCGCGGATACCAGATAGTCGTCGCTCTCCGTCACAGTCAGGTCTTCCGGGCGCACGCCCAGCTTGACCGTCTGGTCCTTGTCGCTGTCCTGTGAGGCGATCGGCACATCTGCATGGCCGCCGTCGGACATGACGACCGATGTCTGGCTGCCTGTCGCCGTGACCTTGGCCTCGACCAGGTTCATCGCCGGTGAACCGATGAACTGGGCAACGAACGTGTTGGCCGGGCGCTCGTAAAGATCCAACGGAGCGCCGAACTGCTCGACATCGCCGCCATGCAAGACAACGATCCGGCTGGCCAGCGTCATGGCCTCCACCTGGTCGTGGGTGACGTAGATCATCGTGCTGTCGGGCATGCTTTCCTTCAGCTGCGCGATCTCGATCCGGGTAGCGACACGCAGGGCCGCATCCAGGTTCGACAACGGCTCGTCGAAGAGGAACACCTTCGGGTCCCGCACAATCGACCGGCCGATTGCAACACGCTGGCGCTGGCCGCCGGACAATGCCTTCGGCAGACGGTCCAGATATTGCGTCAGCTGCAGCCGGTCCGCCGCCGCCCGCACGGCCGTGTCGATCTCGTCGCGGGACTTGCCGGCCAGCTTCAGCGCGAACGCCATGTTGTCGTAGACCGTCATATGCGGATAGAGCGCGTAGGACTGAAACACCATGGCAATGCCGCGTTGCGCCGGAGGCACGTCATTGACGACCATGTCGTCGATTTCCAGCGTTCCGCCGGTGATCTTTTCCAGCCCTGCAATCATGCGCAGGAGCGTCGACTTTCCGCAGCCCGAGGGACCGACAAAGACGATCAGCTCGCCCGGTTCGATTTCCAGATTGATGTTCCGCAGAACCTCGACGGTGCCGTAGGACTTGCAGACGCCTTTCAGAGACAAGGAGGTCATGCCGGCTGCTCCCAATTCTTGATCTTGTTCATGTTATTTGACCGATCCTGCGAGGAGACCCCGCACCAGATAGCGCTGCATCAGGAAGAAGACGGCCAGCGGCACCGCGATCGAAACGAAGGCGGCCGTCGCCAAGATTTCCCAGTTACCGCCGCGCGTTCCGAGCAGCTCGACGATCTGGTTGGTCATGACGGTGGTGGATCCGGTCGCGTCGATCAGGAACACCTTGGCCACCAGCAGGTCGTTCCAGGTCCACAGGAACTGGAAGATCGCAAAGGAGGCGAGTGCCGGAAAACTGAGCGGCAGGATGATCCGGGTGAAGATCTGAAAATCCGTCGCCCCGTCGACCTTGGCATTCTCGATGATGTCCCGAGGCAGACCGACCATGTAGTTGCGCAAGAGATAGACCGCCAGCGGCATGCCGAAGGCCGTATGTGCCATCCAAACACCAAGATAGCCTTTGGCGCTGACCGAATCTCCAGGTTCAAACCCCAGTAGCCTGCCAAGCGCATTTGGCTCTGCAAGCGTTCTGAGGTTCCCCGGATCAGGCGTCCCGAGGGCAGCAACCGCCAGCTCGGCAACATCGCCGTGCAAGTTCAGAAGCGGAATGAGCGCCAACTGCAATGGAACCACCAGAAGGGCCACGACAGCCGCGATCAACAGCGCGCGGCCGGGGAAGTCCATCCAGGCGAGCGCATAGGCGGCAAAGGCCGCGATCACGATCGGTATGATCGTCGCCGGAATGGTCACGGTCAGCGTGTTGAAGAACGCCTTGGCCATGTTGTCCTGGCCCGATCCGGAAAAGAGAATTGTTTCATAGTTCTGAAGTGAGAATTCCGGCGGCACGGTCGCGGTGATGAAGATGCGCTGCCCCCGGCCGGAGATCTGCTTGTCGTTGCCGCTCCAGACATAACTGCCGTCCGGCTGCAGCGTCACGGTTTCACCGTCCTTCATCTCGGCCGTATCGCCGGGCTGAAAGGCATCGATATTCCGCGAGGACACACCCCAGGCGAGAATGTCGCGCGGAGCGCCTTCGAAGATGTTGCCCGTCACCACGAACCGGTCGCCTTCGGCAACCCGCGTGTCGTCCGGATCACTCGTGCGATAAACCTCGTTCTGCTGCGACGGGAACAGGGCCGCCCACCAGCCCGAGCTGGAAATCTGGTCCGCGGAGCGGAAGGACGACACGAACAGGCCCACGGTCGGAAACAGCCACAGCAGTACCAGGGCAGCGACGGAGATCTGAACGGCCCAGGTTAGCCCGGATTTTTTGCCGACGATGTTCGACATTATTTCATCTCCTTCCGGGCGTTGTAGACGTTCCAGACGAGAATCGGTGTGACCAGAAGCATGATGATGATCGCGCTTGCCGAGCCCACTCCCCAATCCAGGCCCCGGAAGAGCTTGTCATACATGTAGTTGGCCAGAACCTGGGTTTCCCACTGGCCGTTGGTCATGGCAAAGACGATGTCGAAGACCTTCAGAACGGTCAGCGTGATCGTGGTCCAGACCACAACGATGGTACCCATGATCTGCGGCACCTTGATCTTGAAGAAGATCTGGAACGGATTGGCGCCGTCAACGATGGCGGCCTCCACGGTTTCTTCCGGAATGCCGCGCAGGGCCGCGGAAAGAATGACCATGGCAAAGCCGGTCTGGATCCAGATCAGGACCACCATCAGGAAGAAGTTGTTCCAGAAGGGCAGCGTCAGCCAGGTCTGAGGCTCGCCGTAAGGCAGTTCGACGATCCAGACGCCAACCGCGGAACTGACGGAAAGCCAGACCAGCCAAACACCGGCCACGGCCACCAGCAGGCGGAGCGGCAACAGCCAGGGCGAGCGGTCCTGACCCTTGGCAATGATGTCCTTGGCAAACAGCCAGGCGACATAGGCAACGATGCCGGCAAAGGCGAGATAGAGCAGCGTCGGCAGGACCTGCAGCATCAGGATTGACCCGATGCCGCCGTCAAACTTGAGCCAGACGTGATTGAGCACGCCGATCTGGTTCTGATCAGCCGGACGAGTGTCGTAGATCAGCTTGAAGATCACCGAGGCGCCGACAAAGGAAATCGCCATCGGCATGAAGATGAGAGACTTCGCCAGGTTGCCCCAGCGGATGCGGTCGGTGAGCTGCGCGACCAGCAGGCCGAATGCGGTGGACGCCGCCGGCACTACGATCAGCCAGAGCATGTTGTTGCGCACCGCTTCCCAGAACTTCGACTCGTTCATCATCTTGCGATAGTTCTCGAACCCGACGAATGCCCCGTCCAGCGACCGGTCGGTCAGCGACAGGCGCAGGGTCTCGAACACCGGGTAGGCGAGATAGAGCGTCAGTGCGAAGATGGCCGGAAACAGGAACAACCAGGGACGCACCATGTTGGCGCGGTTGATGTTCTTCCCCGCGTTCGGCCCCCTGGCAGGAAAGATCACCTTGTCGAGGATGACATTCGAAAAGAAAAAATACCCTAAGCATGCCCCAACGCCAAAGACGATGGTGAACAGACCCAACAAGGCCGGGTTGTCCGTGAACATGGCCGTTCCCTCCCGTTTGATTATCGGACGCGCCCGGCGGACCGGACACACCCCTGTCTTGAGGAACTTCAGATTTTGGACGTGATTTTGTTGTTTTTCGGCGCCTGCGCCGGTCCTTCAGAAAAACGGCCGGCTCCCCGAAGAGAACCGGCCATCTGGAGGATTATTTCAGAGCGTCCCAGCTCTTCTGGATTTCCTCGGCCACGGCCTTGGCATCCTTGCCGCCGGTATAGTCGACCATGCCGGTCCAGAACGTGCCGGCACCGACACCGCCTGGCATCAGGTCGGATCCGTCGAAGCGGAAGGTGCTGGCATTGACCAGGATTTCACCCTGACCGCGCAGCGTGTCGTCCTTGTAGGCCTGCGGGTTGACACCCTTGTGCGGCGTCAGGAAGCCAGTCTGCGCCATCATCACTTCATGCGAGATCGGCAGCTCGAAGAACTTCATCAGTTCGCTGGTCGCGTCCGACGGGTTGGTGATCGCCATCAGCGTACCACCGCCGAGAACCGGGCTTCCGAGGTCTTTTTCGGCATAGGCCGGGAAGTAGAAGAAGTCGACATCCGTGCCGAATTCAACACCATCCGGGAAGAATGCCGGAACGAAGGACGCCTGGCGGTGCAGGTAGCACTGCGGCGGCGAGGAGAACATGCCCTTCGGGCTGTCGCGGAAGTCGGTGGATGCGACAGCGCCGGCACCACCGGCAACCTTGGCATCGTCCCGTGCGAACCAGCCGAATTCCTCGATGGCGGCAACAACGCGCTCGTCGTCGAACGGAATTTCGTTCTTGGTCCACTGGTCGTAGACATCGGCCGGCTGGGTGCGCAGCATCAGGTCTTCCACCCAGTCGGTCGCCGGCCAGCCGGTGGCAGCGCCGGAACCAAGACCGATGCACCACGGCGTTTCACCATCTGCGACGATCTGCTCGGTCAGCGCCTTCAGCTCTTCCATGGTGGTCGGCACTTCGTAGCCGGCATCCTCGAAGTTTTCCGGAACGTACCAGACAAGGCTCTTCACGTTGACATTGTAGAAGAAGCCGTAGAGCTGGTCCGCGCCGTCCTTGTCCTTGTAGGTTCCCAGGTTGACCCAGCTTTCGCCGGCGCCGTAATTGTCGGCCACCCAGTCGGCCATGCCGTCCGGAAGCGGCGTCAGCAGACCGCGGGCGGCCATGTCGGCGGCCAGACCCGGTTGCGGGAAGACGGCGATGTTCGGAGCTGCGCCGGCTTCGGCGTCAATCACGATCTGCTGCTCGAAGGAATCGGAGCCGGTATAGATCACTTCCGCGCCGGTGGCTTCGGAGAAATAGGCCAGCACATTGCGGAAGTAGCCGTCTTCCGGCTGCAGCCACGGACCGGCGATGGTCACGGTCTGCCCCTTCAG
Organism: Roseibium sp.; assembly: GCF_965233565.1. GTDB lineage: Bacteria > Pseudomonadota > Alphaproteobacteria > Rhizobiales > Stappiaceae > Roseibium. The sequence continues at coordinate 2,315,271 of NZ_OZ247494.1, forward strand.
GTCAGGCGCCTTTTCCGCCCAGGCGTTGTAGCTGTCCCAGTTGAACGGGCCTTCGCCCGGCGTGAATTTCAGGTCGGCGGCCATGGCAGTGCTCATGCCAAAGCCCACAGACAGTGCCAGGCCTGCGGCACAGGCCATCAAACGTGTTTTCATGTCAGTCCTCCCAGATTGTCCCTATGCTGGGACACTCCATTTAAAGTGGCATACCTCACCACCTGGCAGCAATACCCATCCTCTAGGTATGATCAGCAATTCTGCCAGAACCGGTCATCCAAACCGCTTTGGATTTCGCCCTAACCATGTCGATCCAAAACGGACTTGTCAAGCATACAACTCGCCAATTATTGTTGCATTTCAATAACAGCCTATCGGGAGGAACGCTTTCAAAGCGTTTTGGGCAATATGAGCAATGGCATAAACCTGAAAGAACTGTCGCAGCGCCTCAAGCTGTCGCAGACAACCGTCAGCCGCGCGCTCAACGGCTACCCCGAGGTGAGCGAAGACACACGCAAGCGTGTCACCGAAATGGCCGAGCGCCTTGGCTATGCTCCCAACAGCCAGGCACGGCGCCTTGCCACCGGCCGCGCCATGGCCATCGGCCATGTGATACCGCGCTCAATTCACGAGATGATGAACCCGATCTTCCTGGAGTTCATCGCAGGCGCCGGTGAGACCTATTCCGGGCACGGCTACGACATGATCATCTCCGTGGTCGAGGACGACAAGGAAGAAGACGCCTATCGCCAGATCGCCTCGCGCAAGAAGGCCGACGGCGTCATCATTCATGGCCCGGGCCATGACGAGCAGCGCCACAAGCTGTTGCAGCAGCTCAATCTGCCCTTTGTTGTTCACGGACGCATTCCGGGCGCCGAGGAGGAAACCTCCTGGATCGACATGAACAACCGGCGCGCCTTCGAGCGCGCAGCCAACCTGCTGCTCGATCTCGGCCACAAGCGGATCGCGCTCCTGAACGGGCTGGAACATATGGATTTTGCCCGGCGGCGGCGCAAGGGGTTCGAGGAAGCCTTGATCGCCCGGGGCCTGACACCCGATCCGCAACTGATGCGAAGCGCTGACATGACCGAGCCCTTCGGCTGCGACAACGCGATGGACATGCTGAAAAGCGACAATCCACCGACCGCATTCCTCGTCTCATCGATGATTTCCGCGATCGGTGTGGCCCGCGCGGTTGGCCAATGCGGCCTCAGGGCCGGCAAGGACATTTCAATCATCACCCATGACGACGCCCTGTCCTTCCTGCCCAACAGCGGCGAAGTGCCGATATTCACCTGCACCCGGTCCTCGGTGCGCTATGCGGGCCAAAAGGCAGCCGAGCTGCTGCTCAACATGATTGCCGATCCGCTCGCCAAACCGGCCTCGCTTCATCTCGACGCGGAGCTGATTATCGGCCAGTCAACCGGCCCGGCCCCGGCCTGACCGAAACGCAAAGCGCCTTTCTTCATCAACCATTCTTGCAAGCGGATCAGACCTGAGACAGACCACAGGTCTCAAGAAGGCTCTTCATCCGGCTGAGACCGTTCAGACGATGCACGCTTGCGGTTTCTGCCGCCAGCTCCGCATCTCCTGCCAGGATCGCCTCATAAATCTTGCGGTGGTCGGCCGCGTTGGCGGCCGGCGCCTTGTTGAGCCGCAGCAGAACATTGTTCGCCCGATAGATCTGGTCCAGGAACCCGCCGATCTCGGCCTCCAGGCGCCTGTTGCCGCTAACGCTCGCCATCCACCGGTGAAACCGGTCGTCCAGCACGGCCCAGCCTTCGATATCGCCCTGTTTCAGAACCTCATCCGACTGGTCGAGCAGGTCCCGGATTGCGCCGGTCGCCGAGCTTTCGATCTTCTTGCCAGCGGCAGAGCGCACTGCCAGGGCCTCGAGCGCAGACAGGATCTGATAGATCTCACAAATGTCCCGGCTGCAGATTGGCAGCACCTTGGCGCCGCGGCGCGGCACCAGACCGACCAGCCCATCGGCTTCCAGACGGATCAGCGCCTCCCGAACGGGCGTTCGGCTCATGCCGAGCCGATTGGCAATATCCGGTTCCGGGGCCTGAAACCCGGGAGGCAGCTCCCCTTTCAGGATTTCCGATTTCAGACGGTCATAAGCGTTGTCGACGCGTGTGGATTTGGCTTTCGATGACATCGCGGGATGCACCCAGTCTCCTGATGTGAATATATGCAGATTGCATTGTCCCGCACGCTCCTAAGCGTAGCCGGCACCTTGTTCTGAACGCAGGAAGTCATGCTCCCGACGCGGCCGGCCTGTTTTGAAAGCAAAATAAATGCCGTATCGCTAACAATATCTTTAGAATTTTATCAAAACCCCTTCCGTGACGGCAAGATTGACCGGCAATTTGCTCTGACAAACTCCTGAGGCCTTGATTTTTCAGTCAAATTTCAATTTCGCCTCATAGAAAAAAATATTGTCAAAAATTACGGTATCGTTGCTGGACCCGACGTCAGATCTGCACCGGGAAATCAATCGAATGACTTCTTGCAAATCATTCTTAAAAGCATTATTGTTGCAACTCATTCGCAAAAGCAATCTCAAACAGGGTCGATTGTCAGTTCCATGTTTCACAGGATTTTCTCTGCTTCCCGCCGCCAGCTCTTGTCCGCCGCGGCAGGCGCCTTCGCCGCTGCAACCCTTGCCGTCAGCTTGCCGCAGGTCGCCGCCGCGGAAGACAAGTTACAGGTTGTCGCAACAACCGGCATGATTGCAGATGCCGCCAGGCAGATCGGCGGCGACGCCATTGAGGTGCGTGCACTGATGGGGCCGGGCGTTGATCCGCATGCCTATCGCCAGACGCGTTCCGACATTGTTGCGATGACCAAGGCGGATTTGATCCTGTGGCACGGCCTCTTCCTGGAAGCTCAGATGGAGGGCTTTTTCGAAAAGCTCGGCAAGACCCGCAATGTGGTCGCCGTTGCCGAAGCCATGCCGAAAGATCTGCTGATCAGCCATGACGACTACGCCGACAAGTTCGATCCGCATGTCTGGATGGATCCTGCCCGCTGGCAGCATGTTGTGACCGCCATCCGCGATGCCCTGATCGAGGTGCGTCCGGACCAGCGCGCCGCGTTCGAAGCGAGCACGGCGTCGTATCTGGAAGAAATCGAGGCGCTGAATGCTTTCGCTGTCGAGGCCCTGGCAACGGTCCCCAAGGAAAGCCGCGTTCTTGTGTCCGCACATGATGCCTTCAACTATTTCGGCAAGGCCAATGATTTCGAAGTTATCGGCATCCAGGGCATCTCGACCCAGAGCGAGGCCGGCCTGCACCGCGTTGCCGAACTGGTTGACCTGCTCGTGGATCGCAAGATCAATGCGGTCTTCGTGGAGTCTTCCGTTTCCGACCGCAGCATTCGCGCCCTGATCGAAGGGGCTGCGGCAAAGGGCCACGAGGTTGTGATCGGTGGATCGCTTTACTCTGATGCAATGGGTGAACCGGGAACCTATGAAGGCACGTATCTGGGAATGATCGACCACAATGCCACGACGATTACCCGCGCTCTTGGCGGCGAGGCACCCGAAAAAGGCCGTCTGGGCCAGCTGGCGGAGACGATGTAATGACCATGGCGGCCCAATCCGGCCCTGAACTTGCAACCCTGGACGGCAGCCCGGCTGAGCCGGCTGCCGGGCTGGACAAGAGCGCCCTTCTGGTAAAGGGGCTGACGGTGTCCTACGGCACCAAGCCCGCGGTCTTTTCCGTCGATGCGACTGTTCCGAAGGCCAGCATGTCGGCCATTATCGGCCCCAACGGCGCCGGCAAGTCGACCTTCCTGAAGGCCGTGCTCGGAATTGTACCGCGTCTGTCCGGCTCGGCCTTTGTCAGCGGCAAACCGCTGGAGACCATGCGCAGTGCCATTGCCTATGTGCCGCAGCGAGCCTCCGTCGACTGGGATTTTCCGACCCGCGTCCACGACGTGGTCACAATGGGACAATTCCGCCAGCTCGGCCTGCTCGGCTGGCTGCGCCCCTCCCACAAAAAGAAGACCCTGGACTGCCTGGAACGGGTCGGAATGGCCGATTTTGCGGACAGGCAGATCGGCCAGCTGTCAGGCGGACAGCAGCAACGCGTCTTTCTCGCCCGGGCGCTGGCCCAGGAGGCCGATCTCTACCTCCTGGATGAACCCTTCGCCGGTGTGGACGCCGCCACCGAAAAGGCGATCATCGACGTCCTGAAGTCGCTCAAGGCGGCGGGCAAGACCGTGGTCTGCGTGCATCACGACCTGGCGACCGTCACCGACTATTTCGATCATGTGCTCATGCTGAACATCCGCAAGATCGCGGAAGGACCTGTTGCAACGACCTTTACCGGTCCGGTTTTGCACGACACTTATGGCGGCCGGCTCGCAACAGCCCATATCGATCAGCTCAAACTGGACTGAGCCATGCTTCCCGATTTCTTGGCCGCGTTCCTGGGGGCCCTCACCTTTCAGGCCGGCTACAACGCCGCGCTTGTGGCCATCGGCGCCACGCTGCTTGGCATGGCCGGCGGCTGCGCCGGCTGTTTCATGTTCCTGCGCAAGCGCACGCTGGTCAGCGATGCGGTCGCCCACGCCACTCTGCCCGGCGTTTGCATTGCCTTCATGCTGATGGTGTTCCTGGGCAGTGACGGCCGCAATCTGCCGGGCCTTCTGCTTGGGTCCGCCGTTACCGCCGGACTGGGTCTTCTGACCGTCGACTGGATCACCCGTCGCACCCGCCTCAGTGAAGATGCCGCAATCGGCGCCGTTTTGTCGGTGTTTTTCGGATTTGGCGTTGTCCTGCTGACCGTCATTCAGACCCTGTCGAGCGGCAAGCAGGCCGGCCTGGAGGGATTTCTGCTGGGCTCGACTGCCGGCATGCTGTTTCAGGATGCGGTCATCATTGCGCTCGGCGGCGCGCTGTCCACGGCAATCGTGGTGCTGCTCAGACGCCCCATGACACTGGTGGCCTTCGACCCGGAATATGCCGGCGCCTCCGGCGTACCGGTCCGGCTGATCGACCTTGCCATGATGACCGTGGTGATGATGGTGACCGTGGTCGGCCTCAAGCTTGTCGGTCTGATCCTGATCGTCTCCTCGCTGATCATCCCGTCGGTGTCCGCCAGGTTCTGGACGGATCGCTCGGACCGGTTGCTGGTCATCGCAGCTGTCGTGGGCGGTTTGGCCGGTTATGTCGGCACGGCGCTCTCCGCTGCCGCACCAAACGTGCCGACCGGTCCGATCATTGTGCTGGTCAACTTCGCTTTTTTCGTCGTGTCGCTACTGCTGTCCCCCAAGCGTGGTGTTCTGGCCGCCTACCTGCGCCACCGGAAATTCCAGGTCGATGTGCATCTGCACCAGGGACTGAGCGCGCTCGCCCGGGGCGAGACCATACACGAACGCCTGACCCAGAAGATCATGCGCCGCGCCGGGTATCTGCGTGACGACCTCGTCGCCACCGACAAGGGGCGGGCTGCAGCAGCCAAAACCGTGCTCGACGAAGCCCGCTGGGCCAAGGCACGGCAGATCATTCAGGATGAGGCGATCTTTGCCAGCTATGATGGTTTGACCCCGATTGAAGCCGTCCTGACGGCGGACCAGATCCGCGACATTGACACCGCCCTGGGCACCCCCGCCCCGGTCAAGGCCTGAGGAAACGCCATGGGCGCCGAATTTGTACAATTGAGCCTCACCCCCATCCTGATCGGCCTGCTCGCGGCCATCGCCTGCGCGGTCCCGGGCAACTTTCTGCTGTTGCGCAAACAGGCTTTGATCGGCGATGCCATTTCCCATGTGGTGCTGCCGGGTATCGTCGCCGCGTTCCTGCTCACCGGCACGATCTCGACCTGGCCGATGATGCTCGGCGCAGCCGGGGCCGCCGTCGTCGCTGTTGTCATGATTGAAGCGATCCGCCGCCTCGGCCGCATTGAGACCGGCGCCGCCATGGGCGTCACCTTCACCACGCTCTTCGCAGCCGGCGTGCTGCTTCTGGAGCAGACGGATACCAGTTCGGTCCATCTTGACGTCGAGCATGCGCTTTACGGCAATCTCGAAAGCCTGATCTGGCTGTCGGCCACAGGCTGGGAGTCGCTGGTTGATCCGGTCGCGCTCGCCGATCTTCCCCCGGAACTGACACGCATGGCGTTGACCACGTTGATTATTTTGATCCTGACCGCGCTTTTCTGGCGTGTCCTGAAGATCTCCACGTTCGATGAAGGTTATGCACGCACGCTTGGTGTCCCGGTAAAAACGCTCGGATTCGGCCTGGTCATCGTGTCGGCCGTTGCAGCCGTGGCCGCGTTCGACGCCGTTGGCTCCATCATCGTGATCGCCATGTTCATCTGCCCGCCTGCCGCCGCGCGCCTGATGACCAACAGGCTTGAGAGCCAGCTGGCCTGGAGCATCTTCTTTGGCGCAGGCTCCGCCATTGCGGGTTATGTGCTGGCAGGTTACGGGCCCCTTTGGCTCGGCAGCGAACATGCCGTCAGTGCCGCCGGAATGATCGCCACCATTTCCGGGCTGATCCTGGGCCTTGCCTGCCTTTACGCACCGGCCCGGTCAAAATTGACAGTAACCGAGGCCTAGATCTCGTAACAGGCCATGTCATTTCCCACAATATCAATTAAAACTCAAAGACATAGGCAAAAAATTCCCGTCTAAAATACTGTTTGTTATGTTTTTTACGCTTTGATGGAAGCATCCGTTGGCGGGGGCTTCTATGGAACGTGTTGCAGCAGGACTGAGTACTGAGCATAATTTTGCTCTTCTCCTGCTTTCCGTTGTGGTTTGCCTCGGCGGAAGCGCGTTTTCACTTTATCTGCTTTCCAAAGCTCATCGGGACGCCAGCAGGACACGATTGATCTGGCTGGTCTGGTCTGCGCTGATCGGCGCATCTGCGATCTGGGCCGCTCACATCATTGCCCTCGCCGCAATGGTTCTGCCCGCAGATGAAGGCTTCAGATTGCCCACGGCCCTGTTGGCACTGGCAGTCACATTTGCCGGGGTGTTCGCCGGATTTGCACTCTCCACCAAACGGGACATTCGACTGGCGCCCGAATTTGGCGGTATCGTCCTCGGGCTGACCGTTGCGGTCATGGGCATGACCACCTCCGCTGCCCATGTGATCGCGGGCGCTGACAGCAATGGCGCCGGCTTCAGCTTGTGGTCCCTGCTGCTGAGCGCCTGTCTGGGGGCCATCGCCCTCAGTTTCGTCCCGCAACTGCGATCAAGACGCGCCCTGTTGAGTGCGACACTGTTTCTGTTTCTGGCAGTCGTGACCCTGCATCTGTCCATGCCGGTGCCTGACGCCTTCGCCAGCAAGCTCGGTCAACTGCCCGAGACAGGCCTGCTTACCGAAGGCCAGATGATCAGCGTGGCGATCCTGATCTGCGCGCTCTGCGCCGCCCTTGCGGCAACAGGCTGTGAACTGGAGAAGGAACGAAAGGAAGCCGCGCGCCGGGCCTATCAGCATCTCTCGCTGCAGGACTCGCTGACCCATCTGCCGAACCGTCATTATGTGCAGAAGGTTGCCGCCGATCTTCTGAAAAAGGCCGACCAGAACGGCAAGATCTGCTCTGTGGTGCTGATCAGCCTGGACCAGTTCAAGGCGATCAATGACCTTCACGGCTACGAAGTCGGCGACATGGTACTGTGCAGCATGGCGGAGACGCTCAAGAACAACCTCAGCGAAAAAGTTTTCATCAGCCGCTTCTACGGCGACGAGTTCCTGATCATAAATCCCTCTCTCAATTCAGAGGACGAGGCTGTCGAATTTGCCCGGCTGGTCCGCTCGCTCGCCCGACGGCCGATCCAGTGGCGGTCCTACCGCCTGTCCATCCGCTCCAGTATCGGCCTGGCGGTGTTTCCAAGAGACGGCAATGATCTGACGAAACTGGTGCAACGGGCGAACCTGGCAGCCAAACAGGCCAAATCCATCGGCGGCAATCTCATTCAGCCCTATGTCACCGGCATGGAGGAATCCAATCGCTGGGAGACCAGCCTGGCCTCCGACCTGCGCAACGCCACCCTGGAGAACCAGCTGAGCCTGGTGTTCCAGAAACAGAATCTCACCAAAACGGGCTCCCTGATCGGCTACGAGGCACTGGTGCGCTGGCGCCACGCGGAAAAAGGACCAATCGCCCCGGAGGATTTCATTCCGATCGCGGAGCGCTCGGGCATCATTCTGGACATCGGCAACTGGGTCCTGGAAGCGGCCTGCGCCGAAGCGGCCAATTGGGCCGAACCGGTTTCCCTGGCGGTCAACGCATCCCCGTTGCAGTTTTCGCGCAGCGACTTTGCCGGACTTGTCTCCACCGTGCTGATCAAGACCGGCCTGCCGGCGGAGCGTCTTGAGATCGAGCTGACCGAATCCACGCCCATTGAGGACCATGAAAGGGTTCACGAAACCATCCTGTCCCTGCGCAAGATGGGCGTCAGGGTTGCCATGGACGATTTCGGCAAGGGATATTCGTCGCTGAACACTCTCCAGGCGTTCCCTTTCGACAAGATCAAGGTCGACCGCGCCTTTACCCAGTCTTTGGAGACCAATCCGCACGCAAGGGCAATCTTACGGTCCGCGATTCTGCTCGGACACAGTTTTGGAATTCCAGTGATCGCGGAAGGTGTTGAAACAGAACGGCAGCTGGAATTCCTGAAAGAAGCAGGCTGCCGGCAAGTACAAGGCTTCCTTTTTGGAAAACATGTGCTTGCGTCACAGATAAAAAAGAAACAGGACAGTCTACAAAGAACGGGAAGCTGATCGCATCAGCGCCAAGGTGACAATCATTGTTTCTTTACACCCTGTTATAAATACCAATATTTAATTGAGGTAGTAATATTAAATATTCCCCTGGGTAATTACTAATAGATATTAACCATAATTCTCACCAACGACTTACCTTTGATTAACTATAAAAATTTACCGTAAGTGCAGACAACAAACAGGTGCTGCAATGACGACCTTCTTTGCCACAAAAAAGCTGATGCACATCGCCCGATCTCATCTTGCCGGACTTCTGGCGGGCGCATCTTTTGTCAGCCTGTCCATTGCCAGTGTTCCTGCCGCAGCCCAGTCTCTGGAAGAGGCCATGGCGGCCGCCTATGCCATCAACCCCGCCCTGAAAGCCGAACGGTCGAAATACCAGGCAACCAACCAAGGCATCTGGACCGCCCGGTCGGAATTCCTGCCGACCGTGACCGGAACCTATCTCGGTGAACACAACGCCTTTGAAACGCGCAGCGGCACCAGTGACCGCGCCTTCTTCCACGAGCTCGGCGTCTCCATGTCGCAGACGCTGTTCCAGGGCTTTGCCGGCGTCAACCGGTTGAACCAGGCGCACGAAGAAGCCAATTCCGGCCGCAACCAGCTGATCGGAGTGGAGCAAACCCTCCTGTTCAACACGGCCGATGCGTTTCTGCGCGTCTGCCGGGACCGGGCCATTCTCGCCCGGCTGCGGGCCTATACCAACGTGGTTCAGAAGGAAGTCAACGCGGCACGAGCCCGATACAAGTCCGGCGATGCCACGCGCACCGATATCGAGCAGGCCCTTGCCCGCCTTGCCGAAGCCCAGGGCAATTCGGACCAGGCCGTTGGTGACCTGGAAGCCTCCGAGGCTCTTTACGAACGCCTGACCGGTCAGAAACCCGGCAAGCTCGGTTGGCCAGGCATTCCGAAATCCATCGAACCAACCGGGCTCGACGACGCCATCACGGTCGCCTATCAGAACAACCCGTCCATCCGGGCTGCGACCAACGACGCACGGGCTGCCCGCTACGCCGCCCGGGCCGCCGTCGGCGACATGCTGCCGCGCGTCACGCTCGAAAGCGAATGGGAAAACGGCTATCGCGGCAATCTGGGCAACCGGGACGAGGAAGACTGGCGCTTCGGCGTTCGGGTCACCGCGCCATTCTTCACTGGCGGGCGCAACATTGCTTCCGTCAGAGAAGCCAAGTTCACGGCGGCGCAGGAAGAGTATGAACTGGACGACACGCAGCAGATCATTCGCGAGAACGTCATCCGGGCGATGAAGCAGCGGGCGGCCTCCCGTCTGCGCGCCAAAGCAGGCAAGCGGGCAATCGAAGCCAACCGCCGCGCCGTCAAGGGCCTGCAGGTGGAATTCGACAGCGGCCAGCGCTCGCTTCTGGACGTTCTGGATGGCGAACGCGAACTGCTGCTCAGCCAGGTCGATTATGTGCGTGCCCGGTATGATGCACGCATTGCCGACTTCTTCCTGCTCGCCAATATCGGCCGGCTGGCCCCGCAGCATTTTTCGATCGTAGAAGAGCGCCCGGACCCGATCCCGCGCATCATGCCGGAGTTCAACACCTGGGACCTGCGTCTCGGTCCGACTGAAAACGATCCCTTCCAGAATTACGTGATCGAAGTGGCGACATCCGACCCGGTCCCGGCCCCGGTGCCCGTGGTCGAGACCCAGCCCCTGCCGTCAATCAAGTAGACAAACGCCAACATGCAAAAAGGCGGGCCCGGACGGGCCCGCCTTTTCTCTGTCTATCGGACTTGTCGTCAGTACTGGATGCCTTCCAGATCCGAGAAGTCGACCCGGCCGCCATCGGCCAGTTCGATGTAACCACCGGCATCCTGGGACAGGGTGATCTCGCCGCCAAGCGCATCGACCTGTTCGATCGAACCTTCGGTCATCGTGATCGACCAGTCGGTGCCATACGCGCCGAGCGCAGTACCATCTGCGGCATTGGCCAGGTCGACGATGTCGATCCAGTTGCCGCCGGCACCGCCTGCGATCGTGTCGTTACCGTCACCAAGCATATAGGCGAACAGGTCCGAACCGTCCCCGCCAACCATATGGTCGTTGCCGGTTCCGCCGCGGATCACGTCGTCACCGGAACCACCATAGAGATGGTCGGCACCGCCCTGTCCGATCAGGATGTCGTTACCGCTGCGACCGGCAAGCACATCTCCCTTGTCGCCACCAACCATGGTGTCATCACCGCGTGTGCCATATTCACAGACAGCCTTGTCCTTGCCATCAAGGACATCCAGCGTGATGGTCTCGGTGTCCGACAGACCGCCGCTATCGGTCGCTGTCACATCCAGCGTGATGCTTTGCTCGGTCTCGTAATCGACCGCTGCATCATCCTTCAGCTTCAGCAGATAGTTCTGACCGTCGGAGACAACCTCGAAACGCTCGTCCGAAACGGTGAAGGTATGGGTATCACCTACATCCGGATCGACGACCGACAATTCGACCAGCTCCACACCGGCTTCGTTCTCCGGCACATAGAAACCACCCTCATCATCGGTATGACCATGCGGCTTGTCATCGTCATCATCATCATGATCATGGCGCCCCTTGTCACCGTCATGGTGGTGACCATGATGGTCATCATGATGGTCGTCCAGGTGACCTGCAGACTTGGGCGGCTCATAGATCGCCGCGCCGACAATCAGATCCGGCGGAGAATTGTCATCGCCTCCGGGGGTGACGTCGATCGGGAACACGGCGCTTGACTGCGTTCCGTCGCTCGATGTCGCCGTCACCGTGACATTGATAGTCTGGCCCGCAATCAGCGTTGCACCGTCGGCCACCGTGACAACACCCGTATCTGCATCGATGTCGAACCGGTCGTCATCGATCTCGTAGGTTACCGTGTCGCCGGCATCCGCATCCTGGGCAAAGGCCGTCAGCCCAACCACCATGCCAGCTGCCGCGGTTGCGGCCACCAGGTTCTGAGCCGTGTCCGCGTCGCGCACCGGGCCCACCGGGGCATTGGTGTCTACCGGACCCTCGGGTTCGACATCAATGACGTCAATCACGATGGTTTCCGTGTCAGACAGACCACCACTATCCGTTGCCGTGACTTCAACGGTGACCTGTGTCTCCGTCTCATAGTCGAGTTTCTGATCGTCCTTCAGCTTCAGGACATACTCGCCGTTCTGGGCAACCACTTCGAAGCGGTCGTCGGACACGGTAAAGGTATGCGTGTCGCCGACATCCGGATCGAACACCGACAGTGTACCAACTTCCGCACCGAGTTCTTCTTCATAGACGGCAGCCGTTGCATCGGTCTCCTGCGTGGTCTGATCAAAGACCAGATCATCGAAGTCCTCGTCACCGCCGCCGGCAATGTCTTCAAAGCCGATGGTGATGCCGCTTTCGACCGTGTAGTCGTATCCGTCCGGGTTGAGCGAGCCGTCGCCGGAGAAGAACACGTTGGCGTCCTTGCCGACAAGCGGCGTGCCGTTCAGCACGGCCTGCCAGTTGCCGTCGCCATCCTTCTGGAAGGTGACTTCGTCGCCGCTGGCCAGCGTGTTGTAGTCGGCCCCGTCCGGGATCAGGAAGTAGCCGACCTCAGCCGCTTCCACGCCTTCCAGGTAGACCGTCGCCGTGTCGCCCGGGGCCAGCTCGTTCTGGTTGACCCAGACGATCTCGCCGCCGATCGGATTGCCGTTGCCATCCATGTAGAAGACGCCGAGCGAGTTGCTGTAACCGGCATATTCTTCCACGAAGGTCAGCGTCACGGCCGTGCCCGGTCCGAGTTCCGGATCAAAGTCCAGATCCGGCGCTTCGTTGACATCGGTGATGTTCACCGTGAACGTGCCCGTCGAGGACGAACCGTCAGAAGAGGTCGCCGTCACTTCGACATCCACGGTCGGTGTTGCCTCGTGATCGAAGCTGACGCCGTCCTTGACGGTCAGGACACCGGTATCCGGGTCGATCTCGAACCGGTCGTCCGTGATCGAGTAGGTCACGCTGTCGGTCGCATCCGGATCTTCGGCAAAGGCCGTGATGCCGACATACTCACCGCCCGCGCCGTTTTCGGCGACGCTGTTCAGCGTGGTGTCACTGTCGCTCACCGGACCGATGTCGTATTCGTCCTCATCGCCGATATTGACGCGGAACGTACCGGTCGAGGTCGAGCCGTCCGTCGAGGTCGCAGTGACCTCGATATCGATGAACGCCGTTGCCTCGCGATCGATCACCGCACCATCGGCAACCGTGATCACACCGGTGTCCGGATCGATCTCGAACCGATCATCCGTGATCGAGTAGGTCACGCTGTCGGAGGCATCCGGATCGCTGGCAAAGGCCGTCACGCCGACAACCGTACCACCGGCAGAATTCTCCTGAACGAAGTTCGTGTCGTTGTCGACGTCGCTGACCGGGCCGACCGGCGCGGTGTTCTCGTCGATATCGATGACATCGATGACGATGGTTTCCGTATCGGACAATCCACCCGAATCCGTCACCGTGACGTCGACCGTCACCTGGGTTTCGGTTTCGTAGTCGAGTTTCTGATCGTCCTTCAGCTTCAGGACATACTCGCCGTTCTGGGCAACCACTTCGAAGCGGTCGTCCGACACGGTGAAGGTATGCGTGTCGCCGACATCCGGATCGAACACCGACAGGCCGCCGACTTCCGCGCCGAGTTCTTCTTCATAGACGGCAGCCGTTGCATCGGTCTCCTGCGTGGTCTGATCAAAGACCAGATCATCGAAGTCCTCGTCGCCGCCGCCGGCAATGTCTTCAAAGCCGATGGTGATGCCGCTTTCGACCGTGTAGTCATAGCCGTCCGGGTTGAGCGAGCCGTCGCCGGAGAAGAACACGTTGGCGTCCTTGCCGACAAGCGGCGTGCCGTTCAGCACGGCCTGCCAGTTGCCGTCGCCATCCTTCTGGAAGGTGACTTCGTCGCCGCTGGCCAGCGTGTTGTAGTCGGCCCCGTCCGGGATCAGGAAGTAGCCGACCTCAGCCGCTTCCACGCCTTCCAGGTAGACCGTCGCCGTGTCGCCCGGGGCCAGCTCGTTCTGGTTGACCCAGACGATCTCGCCGCCGATCGGATTGCCGTTGCCATCCATGTAGAAGACGCCGAGCGAGTTGCTGTAACCGGCATATTCTTCCACGAAGGTCAGCGTCACGGCCGTGCCCGGTCCGAGTTCCGGATCAAAGTCCAGATCCGGCGCTTCGTTGACATCGGTGATGTTCACCGTGAACGTGCCCGTCGAGGACGAACCGTCAGAAGAGGTCGCCGTCACTTCGACATCCACGGTCGGTGTTGCCTCGTGATCGAAGCTGACGCCGTCCTTGACGGTCAGGACACCGGTATCCGGGTCGATCTCGAACCGGTCATCCGTGATCGAGTAGGTCACGCTGTCGGTCGCATCCGGATCTTCGGCAAAGGCCGTGATGCCGACATATTCACCGCCCGCGCCGTTTTCGGCGACGCTGTTCAGCGTGGTGTCACTGTCGCTCACCGGACCGATGTCGTATTCGTCCTCATCGCCGATATTGACGCGGAACGTACCGGTCGAGGTCGAGCCGTCCGTCGAGGTCGCAGTGACCTCGATATCGATGAACGCCGTTGCCTCGCGATCGATCACCGCACCATCGGCAACCGTGATCACACCGGTGTCCGGATCGATCTCGAACCGATCATCCGTGATCGAGTAGGTCACGCTGTCGGAGGCATCCGGATCGCTGGCAAAGGCCGTCACGCCGACAACCGTACCACCGGCAGAATTCTCCTGAACGAAGTTCGTATCGTTGTCGACGTCGCTGACCGGGCCGACCGGCGCGGTGTTCTCGTCGATATCGATGACATCGATGACGATGGTTTCCGTATCAGTGAGACCACCCGAATCCGTCACCGTGACGTCGACCGTCACCTGGGTTTCGGTTTCGTAGTCGAGTTTCTGATCGTCCTTCAGCTTCAGGACATACTCGCCGTTCTGGGCAACCACTTCGAAGCGGTCGTCCGACACGGTGAAGGTATGCGTGTCGCCGACATCCGGATCGAACACCGACAGGCCGCCGACTTCCGCGCCGAACTCTTCTTCATAGACGGCAGCCGTTGCATCGGTCTCCTGCGTGGTCTGATCAAAGACCAGATCATCGAAGTCCTCGTCGCCGCCGCCGGCAATGTCTTCAAAGCCGATGGTGATGCCGCTTTCGACCGTGTAGTCATAGCCGTCCGGGTTGAGCGAGCCGTCGCCGGAGAAGAACACGTTGGCGTCCTTGCCGACAAGCGGCGTGCCGTTCAGCACGGCCTGCCAGTTGCCGTCGCCATCCTTCTGGAAGGTGACTTCGTCGCCGCTGGCCAGCGTGTTGTAGTCGGCCCCGTCCGGGATCAGGAAGTAGCCGACTTCAGCCGCTTCCACACCTTCCAGGTAGACCGTCGCCGTGTCGCCCGGAGCCAGCTCGTTCTGGTTGACCCAGACGATCTCGCCGCCGATCGGATTGCCGTTGCCATCCATGTAGAAGACGCCGAGCGAGTTGCTGTAACCGGCATATTCTTCCACGAAGGTCAGCGTCACGGCCGTGCCCGGTCCGAGTTCCGGATCAAAGTCCAGATCCGGCGCTTCGTTGACATCGGTGATGTTCACCGTGAACGTGCCCGTCGAGGACGAACCGTCAGAAGAGGTCGCCGTCACTTCAAGATCAACGGTCGGCATCGTTTCATGGTCGAAGCTGACGCCGTCCTTGACGGTGATGACACCGGTATCCGGGTCGATCTCGAACCGGTCGTCCGTAATCGAGTAGGTGACCGTGTCCGTGACATCCGGGTCTTCTGCAAAGGCTGTCACGCCCACATATTCACCGCCCGCACCGTTCTCGGCGACGGCATTCAGAGCATTGTCACTGTCAGTAACAGGGCCAATCGGACCGAGGTTTTCGTCAATGTCCAACACATCGATCACAACGGTTTCCGTATCGGACAAGCCACCGGAATCCGTCACCGTCACGTCAACAGTTACCTGGGTTTCGGTTTCGTAGTCGAAGGCCTGATCGTCCTTGAGTTTCAGGACATATTTGCCGTCTGAAACAACCACTTCGAACCGGTCGTCGGACACGCTGAAAGTGTGTGTGTCGCCCACATCCGGATCGAAGACCTGCAAGGGCGCAATCTCGGCACCGTAAAATTCTTCGACAACGGCAATTCGATTGTCCGAGACGATCGAGACATTGTCGATGAACGTGCCGAAGCTCGCATTCTTGCCGCCGACCTCAACAAAGGTCAGCGTGTCCGTGCCGTCACCCGAACCACCCACGATGTTGTAGGTGTAGGTGTTCCAGCCCGCACCGGCTTCGGCCGGATCGATTGTGTCGATCAGCTCACCGTTCCAGTAGACTTCAGCCACGGTTTCGCCGACCGGACCGCGTGGCGCTGAATCAAAGCTGAACGTATAGACCTGCCCTTCGAGCATGCCCTCGATTTCCTGCGAGGCCATGCCGTTCTGATTGGCAGACAGGTCCAGACGGTGGTCGCCATCGCTGGCGCCGGTGCCCCAGCGTGCCGACTGTTGTACGTCGACATCCTGATAGGACCATCCCTCGATCGAATCCGGGTTTTCGTAAAAACCTTTCGGATCCGTGCCTTTCAACGTTCCTTCGAATTGCTCGAAGCTGCCATTGACGACAAACTGGACGGAACCGTTCTCCAGGCAAACCACAAGATCAGGCGGTTCGTTTTCGTCTGTAATGTCAATGCTGAAGGTGCCCGTAGACGTCGAGCCGTCCGTCGAGGTTGCCGTCACTTCCACATCGACACTCGGTTCGGTCTCGTGATCGAACGAAGACCCGGCCTTCACGGTGATGACACCGGTATCCGGATCGATTTCGAAGCGGTCATCGCCACCCGTGATCTCGTAGGACACGACATCCGTCACATCCGGATCGTCCGCAAACGCGGTCACGCCCGAATATTCACCACCGGTCGCAAACTCGGAGACTTCGTTGCCGGTCGTGTCGCTGTCCGAGACGGGGCCGATCGGGAACTCGTTTTCATCGCCGATGGAAATCGTGAACGTGCCGACAGACGTCGAGCCATCGGTGGATGTGGCCGTCACCTCTACATCGACGGACTGCTCCGTTTCCGCGTCGAAACTCGAGCCAGGCTTCACGGTGATTTCACCTGTATCCGGGTCGATCTCGAAACGATCATCGCCGCCCGTGATCTCGTAGGACACGACATCCGTGACATCCGGGTCGTCCGCAAACGCGGTCACGCCGGAATATTCGCCACCGGTGGCAAATTCGGAGACCTCGTTGCCGGTCGTGTCGCTGTCTGTCACAGGACCGATCGGGAACTCGTTTTCATCGCCGATGGAAATCGTGAACGTGCCGACAGAGGTCGAGCCATCGGTAGACGTTGCCGTCACCTCCACGTCAACGGACTGCTCTGTCTCCGCGTCGAAGCTCGAGCCAGGCTTCACGGTGATTTCGCCCGTATCCGGGTCAATCTCGAAACGGTCATCACCGCCTGTGATCTCATAAGACACGACATCCGTGACATCCGGGTCGTCCGCAAACGCGGTCACACCGGAGTATTCGCCGCCGGTTGCAAACTCGGAGACTTCGTTGCCGGTCGTGTCGCTGTCCGAGACGGGGCCGATCGGGAACTCGTTTTCATCGCCGATGGAAATCGTGAACGTGCCGACAGACGTCGAGCCATCGGTGGATGTGGCCGTCACCTCCACGTCGACGGACTGCTCCGTCTCCGCGTCGAAGCTCGAGCCAGGCTTCACAGTGATTTCACCTGTATCCGGGTCGATCTCGAAACGGTCATCGCCGCCCGTGATCTCGTAGGAGACCACATCCGTGACATCCGGGTCGTCCGCAAACGCGGTCACGCCGGAATATTCGCCGCCGGTTGCAAACTCGGAGACCTCGTTGCCGGTCGTGTCGCTGTCCGTCACAGGTCCGATCGGATCTTCGTTCTCATCGCCTATCGTGATCGTGAACGTTCCAACTGAGGTTGAGCCATCGGTAGACGTTGCCGTCACTTCCACGTCGACGGATTGCTCCGTCTCGGCATCGAAGGAAGACCCTGCCTTTACGGTAATCTCACCCGTGTCCGGGTCGATCTCGAAACGGTCATCGCCGCCGGTGATCTCATAAGACACGACATCCGTGACATCCGGGTCGTCCGCAAAAGCGGTCACTCCGGAATATTCGCCGCCCGTCGCGAACTCGGAGACTTCGTTGCCGGTCGTGTCGCTGTCTGTCACAGGACCGATCGGATCTTCGTTCTCATCACCGATGGTGATCGTGAACGTGCCGGTGGAAGTAGACCCATCTGTCGAGGTTGCCGTCACTTCCACGTCGACAGACCGTTCTGTCTCAGCGTCGAAGCTTGAGCCCGACTTGACGGTGATTTCGCCCGTGTCCGGATCGATCTCGAAGCGGTCGTCGCCACCGGTGATCTCATAGGACACGATATCGGTCACATCCGGATCGTCCGCAAACGCGGTCACACCGGAATATTCGCCTCCAGTGGCGAATTCGGAAACTTCGTTGACGGTCGTGTCGCTGTCTGCAACGGGGCCGATGTCGGAGTTCTCACCACCATCGTCGCCGCCATCGTCGTCGTCATCGGCAGCTACACCTCCCGATGTTCCGTCGCCAACCTGCGACCCTGCGGCGCGGATGCCGTCACCTCCCAGATCAAATTGCGGGAGCCCTGCATCCAACCCACGAGCATCAGGCACTTCGCCGTCGCCAAGCCCGCCGTCATCATTCGGCCCGCCGTCTGCGGTTTCCACCACTTCGGTCGCACCGTCCGGCATCAGCGTATCGCCCGCGCCATCGCCCCGCCCTTTGCCGAGGCCGCCTGCGTCTGCATCACCGCCACCGATACCGTTGCCGCCGTCACCGGCACCATCCGCCTGGGCCGCACCAGAACCCTCGTGTTCTAGGGGCACCGCCTGGAACAGGTTGGCAATCGTTGCCTCGCCTGTGTCTTCCGGCTCGATCGAGAGTGAATAATCGTTCCCGCTATCCGGACGATAGGGATCACCGGCTTGCGCTTCGACGCGTGCCGTGGTTGGCGTATCTCCAGCACTGCCTTTAGCAGAATCTGCCCCAGAGGAAGCTCCAGTGGGTTTCACATCTTTTACTGAAGTATCGGTGTTGGCCATGACTCGCACGTGCTCCATTAAATCGTGGCCTTATCACGCGCAGGCTTATCTTAATAAAAGCCAACTTCATTCCTCGAAATACATATACATCTTGAGCAAAATTTAGAATTTCTGAATTTCTTGGTAAACGGTTTTGAAACAATTCTGCGTCTTAATTGTATTTGAGGAGGCGCTTACTATGGCATCTTTTATCACTGATACTTTTAACAGTGTTAAACTTCCGCAGCTGGAGTTCTTTTCATCAGAGACTGGCGACCGTATCAAAACACCCGGGCTGCCGCGCTCGGTGATCACCGCTTCCATTCTGATCAACATTCTCGGGTTGGCCATGCCGCTGACCATTCTGCAGGTCTATGACAGGATCCTGCCAAACAATGCCACCGACACGCTTGTCATCCTCATCGTCGGCCTCGGTTTCGTTCTGGTGATCGACGCCGTTCTGAAAACCATCCGGTCCTACCTGATCGGCTGGCAGGCAGCCTCGTTTACCCATCAGGCCAACCTCGAAGCGACACGGCGGCTCCTGAATTCCAGGGCCGACGTCAGCTCCGAAGCAACAGTCTCCAAGCATCTCGACTCATTCCGGTCCTTACAGGCGCTCGGCGACCAGTATGGCGGCCAGGCCCGCTTGCTTTCCATCGACCTGCCGGCAAGCCTGATCTTTCTGGTCGTGCTGTTCATGATCGGCGGCCCGATCGGCTTCATTCCGCTGGCGCTGCTTGCCTTGTTTGCGCTGCGCACCGCAAGTTTGAACGACCGGATCAACAAGCTGATTGAAAAGCGATCCGAGCAGGACCAGAGAAAATACGACTTCATCTTCGAAGTGCTCTCCGGTCTCAACACGATCAAGGCCATGGCCCTGGAACCCGTGATCTTGCGGCGGTTCGAACGGCTGCAAAACCAGATTTCCCGGTTGGGATATGACTATATCGACCTGAACAACAAGGCGCGGAATTCCTCCGGGTTCTTCACCGTTTTGACCACCGTTTGTGTTGTCTCCGCCGGCGCGCTTCTCGTCATGGGCGGCTTGATCAGCATTGGTGCGGTTGCGGCCTGTACGCTTCTGGCAGGCCAGGTGGTCCAGCCCCTGCTGCGCGGCATCAATCACTGGACCGACATGCAACGGGTCAAGCACGACTATCGCGAAGCAAGTGCCCTGTTCGACCTGCCGCGGGAAGAACGGAGTGAAAATCCGGACCTGACCATTATCGGCAATATCAAGCTGCAGGGCGCCAACCTGCGCTCACATGGGGACGCCATCGTTCCGGTCCAGAACCTGACACTCACCATCAATGCTGGCGAAACCGTCGCTTTTGAAGGCAATGACGGCAGCGGCCGTACGACGCTTGCGCGTCTTGTCTCAGGAGACGTGGAACCGACCTCCGGCCAGGTCCTGATCGACGGTCACAATCTCTACGGTCCGGATCACCGCGCAATGCGCAAGCACATAGCCTATGTCAGCAATGACGCCCAGATGTTTTCCGGCACGATCCTGCAGAACCTGACCCTGTTCGGCTCCCATGCATCCCCGCAAAAGGCACGCATGGCGGCCGACATGATTGGCCTGGAAAAGGATATCCATCTGCTTCCGCTTGGCTATGACACGCAGCTCGGCAACGCCATTGAAGAGAACCTCACCGACTCGATGGTCCAGCGGATCGCGATCGCGCGCGCACTGGCCGGCGAACCCAAGATCCTGATCCTGAACGACGCCAATGGCGCGCTGGACCACAAGAGCGAGGCCGAACTGGTGGAGGCCCTGAAGCGGCTGAAGGGTCAGCTGACCACCCTGATCGTCAGCCATCGCCCCTCCTTCCGGGCCATTGCCGACAAACAGTTCCACCTGGACCAGGGCCGCCTCACTGCAGCTCCCAAAGCCGCAGAACCTCCCCGCGCCAAGTTCCGCAGGCGGAAAACCGCCGGCGCCAAGAAGCAAGCTTAGGAGCCAAGTATGTCCCTGGCCGCATTTGAAAATGCAGACACCATGTTCCAGGACATGAAGCCGGCCCGGAGCCGAATGAATCTGGAAACGCGGGTTCAGCAACACTCCGGCAGCACGATCGAACGCGCCTCGCCGGCCGAGGCCTGTCTTCTGCCGCTGCTTGAGGCTCTGGACTGGGACGGCATGGAACGCCATCTTTTTGAGGCCTTGCCGCATCTGGAAGGCATCAAGGGAATCTTCGACCTCCGCGCAGTGCTGACGCGGCTGAACTTTCGGGTCACGCCCTGCGCGCGCGCGCCGAAACAGCTCACAGCGGAACAGTTTCCCTGTCTGATCAAGCAGGGCGGCAATGTCCTTGTGGGGCTTGGCCGGACCAGCGACGGCCGTTTCAAGGCCTATAGCGGCGAAGCGCGGCGCACGGTTGCCCTCGCCTTCAGTGAGCTAAAGGATGTTGAACTCTTTCTGATCGAACGGGAAGAAGACGCTGTCAGCGCCGGATTCCAGCACTGGTCGTCACGCCTGTTCCACCAGTTCCGCGGAACGCTTTTTTCCATCATGGCAGTCGGGTTTCTGTCAAACCTTCTGGCGCTTGGCCTGCCGCTCTTCGTGATGAATGTCTATGACAAGGCCATTGGCGCAAAATCCGTATCGGTGCTGATCACCCTGATGATCGGCATGGCCGTTATCCTGTGCATGGACTGGATGGTGAAGGGCACCAAGTCCAATCTACAGGCATATCTCGGCGCACGCCTTGACGCCGTCGTTGCCAATTCCACCTTCCGGCACTTCCTCCATCTGCCGCTGCCGCTGATCTCCTCCGCTCCGATCGGCGCCCAGATCACGCGGTTGAAGCAATTTGACGGTGTCCGCGAGATCTTCCACGGCAACCTTGCCAATGCCCTGATTGACCTGCCCTTCTCGGCCCTCTTCGTGCTTGTTCTGGCCTTGATTGGCGGGCCGCTTGCTCTTCTGCCGGCCGGCCTGCTGCTGCTTTATGTCCTGTCGGCCCTGATTATCGTGCCCCGCATGAAAACGGCGATCAATCTTGCCGGCGACGCAAAGTCGCGCATGCAGAACATCACCGTGGAGATCCTGTCCAAGCGCAAGTCCATTCGTGAATTGTCGGCCGACGACATCTGGGTCGAAAAATACCGGGCCATTTCCGCTGATTTCGCCATGAAGAACCTGAAGACCAAGCAATTGTCGCAAGTCATGCAGGTTCTGTCACAAATGTTCATGACGATGTGCGGCATCGGCGTTCTGGGCTTCGGCGCGATCCTCGTCATGAACCAGGACCTCACCCAGGGCGCCCTGATCGCGGTCATGGCCCTGTCGTGGCGCGCTCTCAGCCCGATGCATCAGGCCTTTTTGAGCCTGTCGCAGCTGGGCCAGGCCCAGCAGACCATCGAACGCATCAATGGCCTTCTGAAAATCGACATGGAACGCCAGCCGGGCAAACTTCCGAGCCTGCACCGCCAGTTCCAGGGCACCGTCCGGTTCTCCAACGTTGTCCTGCGCTATCCGGCGCGCCAGGAACCGGCCTTGCGCAATTTTTCTTTGCAACTGGACAAGGGGTCGGTCACGGCCATCACCGGCCCGAGCGGCTGCGGTAAGACCTCGCTGGTGCGCGCCGCACTTGGTCTCTACCGGCCTCAGATGGGGGCGGTTCTGGTCGACGATCTGGACATTCGCCAGCTGGATCCCGGCGAATGGCGCAATGCCATCGGTTACGCCCCGGAGCATTACGACTTCTTCTACGGGACCATCGCTCAGAACTTCCGCATGGCAAACCCTCAGGCAGACAATGATCAGGTGCGTTCGGCCTTTGAGGAATTCGGACTCAACGCCTATGCCGAGCTGTTGCCCCAGGGGGTTGAAACCCGCCTGACCGGACAGCTGATTGCAATGCTTCCGGACAATGTCAAACAGCGTCTGCTTCTGGCCCGCGCCTTTATGCGACCTGCACCGATCTACATTCTGGACGATCCGGCCGGCAACCTCGATTTCGAAGGCGACAAGCTTCTGATGAAGAAGATCGAACAGGTGCGCGGCAAGTCGACGGTCATGCTCACGACCTACAGGCCGAGCCACATGCGCATGGCTGACAACCTCGTCTACATGCAGAACGGCATGGTGGCGATGGCCGGTCCGCCCAAGGACATTCTGGACGACGTTCTGAAACAGCAATCCCGATAACAGTCCGTACGGAACCCGGACACAGCAAAGACAACCGCCGAGGACACTCCAATGGCAGCAAAAGACGATCCCGACACACTCCGCAAAGCCGTATACGGCCGCGTCGGCCTCCCGTTGGAGCTGGAAGACGGCGTTCCGCCGGCTTTCTACTCGCGGCTTCTCATGGGGCTCGCGATCGCGACGGTCTTGCTTCTGGTGTGGGCGGCCATCGGCCAGATCCGCGAAGTCGCCAGCACGATCGGT
Organism: Roseibium sp.; assembly: GCF_965233565.1. GTDB lineage: Bacteria > Pseudomonadota > Alphaproteobacteria > Rhizobiales > Stappiaceae > Roseibium. The sequence goes on from NZ_OZ247494.1 coordinate 2,338,520, forward strand.
GAGATCACCCCGGCCGGGCAGATCCTGACCGTCGAGCATCTGGAAGGCGGCATCGTCAACGAAATCATTGTCGAGGAAGGCCAGCTGGTAAATGCCGGCGATCCGATTGCAAGACTTGAGAAACAGGACACCACTACCGAACTCGCCCAGATCCAGAGCCGCCTAAGCTACCTTGAGCTGGAAGAACGCCGTCTTCTGGCTCAGGAATACAGCGACGCCAACACCGTGGGTCTGCGCCTGGACCCAGCGGTCGACGGGCTGAGCACGCAGCAGCGCGCCGCGCTGACCGCAAACAGAAAAGCCGTCGCGGATGAACAAGACGCTTACACGGCCCGCGTGGCGCAGCGGCGCGCCGAAGTGGTCAGCCTCGAAGCCCAGATCGAGCTTCAGAAGTCCCAGGTTGCCCTGGAAAAGGAGAAATTCGAGATCCAGGAAGGTCTCCTGAAAGACGGCTACACTTCTCGCCGCCGCTATCTTGAGGCCAAGGGTGAGTATCAGCGCTCGCAGGTAGCGCTTGAGCAGCTGATCGGCAATCTGGCGCAAGCGCGCGAAACGCTTACCGAAGCCCAGGCCAGCCTGGCACAGGCGGGTGCTGAAGTGAACCGCGAAGTTGCCGATGAGCGCGCAAGGATCGCCCAGGAACGCGCAGAACTGACCCAGGAAGTTGCGAAGCTGAAAGACCGCCAGGAGCGTCTTTTCGTCAAGGCCCCGGTCGACGGTTTCGTCAAGTCTCTCGGTCAGACCGGACGCGGCGCCGTCGTCAATCCGGGCGACATGATTGCGGAAATCGTGCCGCTGTCTGAAAACCTGGTTGCCGATGTGAAGGTCAATCCGAAAGACATCGGCCATATCAATGTCGGCGACAAGGCCGATATCACCGTCACCAGCTATGATCCCAATATCTATGGCACCTTGTCGGCGGAAGTGGAAACGATCTCCGCCTCCAGCTTCCAGGACGAATATGGCGAGTATTACTTCAAGGCGACCCTCGCCTTCCCCGGACAGATCATCGGCAAGGGCTCGAACGAACGTCCGATCCGTCCCGGCATGCAGGTGAACGCCCAAATCGTCACCGGTTCGAAATCCATTCTGGTCTACCTGCTGAACCCGGTCACCAGAGCGGCGCGGACGGTCTTCTCCGAGCGCTAGGGACCGGATCAGTTTCAAAACACAGAAAGCCCCGGAGATCTCTCCGGGGCTTTCCTTGTTCTAACAGGCCTTGAGGGTCAGTGCGTTGCCGGCGTCACCATGGCGTGGATGGTGTCATGCACGTTCAGGACACCGATCGGGCGGCCCTCGCCATTGACCACATTGGCCTCGCCATGACCGGAATCGGCAAAGGTGCGGGCTGCCTCTTCCAGCATGATGCCGCTGGCAATGGTCGGCGCACCTTCCACCGTGCGGGACTTGTCCATCACGGTATCGACCAGGATCACCCGGCCGCGATTCACTTCCTTGACGAAGTCGGCGATATAAGCATCCGCCGGGTTCAAGACGATTTCCTGCCCGGTTCCCTGCTGGATGATCGCGCCATCCCGCAGAATGGTGATGTTGTCACCGAGCCGCAGCGCCTCGTCCAGGTCGTGGGTGATGAAGACGATGGTCTTGTGCAGCTCTTCCTGCAAATCCAGGAGCACGGTCTGCATGTCCATGCGGATCAACGGATCGAGCGCCGAGAAGGCCTCGTCCATCAGAAGGATATCGGCATCGTTCGTCAGAGCGCGCGCCAGGCCAACACGCTGCTGCATGCCACCGGACAGCTGGTTCGGGTAGTGGTTTTCAAATCCTTCCAGCCCGACCCGGGCGATCCAGCGCGACGCCCGCTCTTCTGCTTCACCGATCGGCACGCCCTGGATTTCCAGGCCGTAGATGGTGTTCTTCATCACGGTCCGGTGCGGCAACAGGGCGAATTTCTGGAACACCATCGCCGTCTTGTGCCGGCGAAACTCGCGGAGTTCCGTCTGGGACATCTTGCAGACGTCCTCGTTGCCGTAGAGCACCTCACCGGCCGTCGGGTCGATCAGGCGGTTGATGTGCCGGATCAACGTCGACTTTCCGGAGCCCGACAAGCCCATCACCACCTGGAGCTTGCCACCGGGCATCGAGATGTTGATGTTGTTCAGGCCGAGCACATGGTTGAATTTTTCGTTCAACTCGGCCTTGGAGATGCCGTCCTTGACCTTCTGGACCATATCCGCGCCGTTGGGGCCGAAGATCTTGTAGAGGTTCTTGATTTCAATACCGGTCGCCTCAGCCATGGATGACCTCCGAGTGTTTCTGCAGGCGCTTGCCGTAGGCCTGGGTCGCGCGGTCAAAGATGATGGCAATACCGACGATCGCCAGACCGTTCATCACACCCATCGTCAGATACTGGTTGGCAATGGCGTTCAGCACCGGCTGCCCGAGGCCTTTCACGCCGATCAGAGCTGCAACAACGACCATGGCAAGTGCCATCATGATGGTCTGGTTGACCCCCGCCATGATGGTCGGCAGGGCCAACGGCAACTGAACATTTTTCAGTTTTTGCCAGGAATTGGAGCCGAATGCGTCGGCTGCCTCCAGGACGTCCTGGTCGACCAGGCGAATGCCCAGATTGGTCAGGCGGATCATCGGCGGAATGGCGTAGATCACAACCGCGATCAGGCCCGGCACCTTGCCGATGCCGAAAATCATGACAACGGGGATGAGGTAGACGAAGCTCGGCATCGTCTGCATCAGGTCGAGCACCGGATTGACAATGCTCTGAACACGATCGGAGCGCGCCATCAGGATACCGAGCGGAATGCCGAGGACAATGGCAAGCATCGTACATACCGTGACCATGGCGATCGTGCGCATGGTGTCTTCCCACATGCCCAGATAACCGATCACGCAAAGCGCAATGAGAGAGCCGATCGTGATTTTGGTGTTGCGGCTCATCAGAAACACAATACCGACCAGCACGGCCAGAATGATTGGCCACGGCGAGTTGATCAGCAGTTGTTCCAGAAAAATCAGGAAGTTCTTGATCGGATCAAAGGCCGCTTCAATGGCCTCACCATAGGCGCCGGTAAATTCCTTGAATGCCCCGTCGAATGTTTGACGCATTGCGCGCAGGTCGCCCCGACTCATCTGGGGGAATTCTTGTAGCCACTCCATCACGCTTGTCCCGCTGGTTTGCCCCTAAAAATAAGAGCCCGCACCTTGGCGCGGGCTCCTTGTTCGATTTGCCGTTTTAGAGAGCGGCCTTGACCTTCTCGGCAACTTCCGGGCTGACCCACTTGGTCCACACGTCTTCGAAGTTTTCCAGGAAGTAGTAGGCGCCATCTTCGTTGGTGGCCTGGTTGTCGCTCATCCAGGCGAGAACCTTACCGGCGGTGCGGTTGTCCCAGGTACGGCCCTTGACGTAATCCATGGTCGGACCCGCCTTGTTGGCGAAGTCGTCGGTCACAACGGTGAAGACCTCGGACTTGACCCAGGAATTCGGCTTCGGATCCGGGCAGTCCTCAATCACGGTGCAGCTGTCCCACTGCTCCTTGTTGTGCGGCGTCTCGAAGTCGAGCAGCGTCATGTCGTATTTGCCGAGGATCGCGGTCGGTGCCCAATAATAGCCGAGCCAGCCGTCGCCGCGCTCGTTTGCCTTGGCAAGGGACCCGTCGAGACCGGCAGCAGAACCCGGATCGACCAGTTCAAAACCGCCCTTGTCGAAACCGAAAGCGCGGAACAGGTTGCCGGTGGTGATGCGGCAGTTCCAGCCGGTCGGGCAGGTAAAGAACGCGCCTTTGCTGGAATCTTCAGCACCCGGGAACAGTTCCGGTTTTGCCAGGGCATCCTTGACCGTGTAGATGTCATGTTCTTCGGCGATGGCAGTCGGGACCCAGAAGCCTTCCACGCCGCCTTCATTGAGGATCTCGCCACCGATGATCAGGGAGCCTTCCGCGACAGCCTTGTCGAGCGGCTCGCGCACGGCGTTGATCCAGAGCTCCGGCGCCATGTCCGGCTCGCCCTTTTCATTCATGGAGGTGAAGGTCGGCATGGTGTCGCCGGTCACCAGCTCAACGTTACAGCCGTAGCCGTTCTCCAGGATGATCTTGTCGATGTGAGCGATCGCGCCGGCTGATGCCCAGTTCATTTCCGCAACCGTGACCGTTCCGCAGTCTTCCGCCATGGCCGACGAGGCCATGCCGATAAGGGCGGTCGCAGCCACCGAGACAAACAACTTCTTCATGAGGGTACTCCTGTGCAGTCTGTTTGTTTGATTTTGAATTGGGCGCAACGCGAAAAGGCCTTCACCAAGGCATTCCCCTCCCAACGCGTCCAATGGAAAAGTATAACACGCAAAGAACGCAGTATAGCCGTGAAGGCTGTTAGATTAACTTTATTTAATTTAGCCTTCATCGAACGCATATACGTTGTTCTTGCTCCATCACCCCTCAGTTGACCCTTTCTCTGCCGGAAAAGGTCATGGCCGGTATTTGTTCCAGCCCAGGTGCTTCACGGTCGATACCATTGCATTATGCAGCCCCCAGCACAACAGTATAGACGCAAATCTCATGGCGATCATGTCGCAAATTTCAGCAACGCGTCTGCAAACGACATTTTCATGCCTGTATTCGTCATGATCGCTAATTTTCTTACCTTCCAAGTGATTCTTTTTGGCAGTTTTCCGCCCTCATCACCCCGCACAACACACGCAAAGGGAAGGGTTTCCGCAACATCATGCCACCTGTGTTTGCAGCGCTTTCAAGACCAGGCTGGTGAGCGCGGATGCCCCGGACGCGTGCGGTCGCAGGAACACCATGTCACGGTGACTGTTTACAACTTTGCTTGAGAGAGACAGATCAGGGAACTGGTCGGCGAGCCGGCTCCAGACCGGTATGTAGGCCTGTCCCATGCCTTGCGAGACCATGAGGGCAATGGTTTCCAGCGCATCGAGTTCGCACAGGATTCGGCCCTGGTTTACCTCCCGCCCATGCACTTCCCAGGTCTTCCGGCCACCCCAGGAGGCGCGGTCATAGACGATCCAGGGCAGGGCCGCTGCATCGGAGTTGAACGCAGGAGGAGGCTGGGCATGAAGGACCGGCTGACTGGCAATAATCGTGCTTTTCAAGGATTTGGGTAGTTCGAACGGTGCGGCAACCGTGATGATCGCATCAAGTGCGCCGTCCAGAAGTTCCTGATAGAGCCCGGCGGACGTTCCAGGACGAAACGTGAGTTCAGCCTTTGGGGCTTCTTCCTGAAACAACCGGTTCACCACCGGGGCATAGTCCAGAAGGCAGGTGGAAACAGCACCAAGGCGGAAGGGACCGGACAGGCCGGACGGATCGATGTGCCGGCTCAGGTCGTGGGCGTCGCCAACCAGTTTTCGTGCGGCCGGCAACAGCCGCAGACACGCTTCCGTCGGCAGCGCAGCATGCGCACTGCGGTTCAAAAGCCCGACGCCAAGCTGCGCTTCGAGCACCCTGATGCGTTGACTGACCCCGGCTGCCGTCAGTCCCTGCTGTCTGGCCGCAGCTGCAATCGATCCGGTTTCGGCGACCACCAGCAGGCTTTCAAGAAAGCGCGTATCCAAAACTTTTTCCTATGCTGAATGACAGAAAAACATCTTAAATGTTTTGAATAGGCTCTGCTAGTACAGGGGCGAACCGAATTGGAGACGCTCATGCAACCCTGTTTTCACCTTGCCTATCATGTCGCCGACCTTGACGAGGCCCGTGCCTTTTACGGCGGCCTTCTGGGTTGCCCGGAAGGCCGCAGTACCGAAACCTGGGTCGACTTCAACTTCTTCGGTCACCAGATTTCGCTTCATCTCGGCAAACCCTTCGACACCACCAATACCAGCAAGGTGGGCGATCACATGGTGCCGATGCCGCATCTGGGTGTTGTCTTGGCGATGGACAGCTGGAAGGCACTTGCGCAAAAGCTGACGGAGGCTAATCTCGCCTTCATCATCGCCCCGACCATTCGTTTCGAGGGTCAGCCGGGTGAACAAAGCACCATGTTCTTTAAGGATCCGAGCGGCAACCCGATTGAAATCAAGGGCTTTGCCGACGAAGCCGGAGTGTTCGCTACATGACGCCGATTATCCCCTTTGTCTCCGAAGCCAGTCAGGACGAACGCCGGGAATGGCGCGATGCTCTGCCGAAGGCGCTGGCGGACATCGCTGTGGTGAAACCGTTCGATACCTTGAGCGACGAAGAGCGCATGGCCGCGCGCGTGGCCATCGTCGCCAACCCGGATCCGGCCCAGGTTGCCGACTTGCCAAACCTGGTCTGGGTACAGAGCCTCTGGGCCGGCGTGGAACGGCTGATCACCGAATTACCGGCAGACGGCCCCCTGATCGTGCGGCTGACCGACCCGCAAATGGCCGACACCATGTCGGAAGCCGTTCTTGCCTGGACCCTTTACCTCCATCGGGACATGCCGCGCTACATGGCCCAGCAACGCAAAGGGATCTGGAAAGGCCACACACTCCTGCTGCCCGAGGAGCGCACGGTCAGTGTCCTGGGTGTCGGCAAACTCGGCAGCGCCGCGGCACGGCGCCTCAAGTCCAATGGCTTCAGGGTTCTGGGATGGAGCCGCAGCCCCAAAACAATCGACGGCATCGACTGTTTCCATGGCGCCGAAGGATTGGCAACGGTGCTTGCCCAAACGGACATTGCCGTCTTGCTGATGCCACTGACCGCAGAAACTCAAGGCCTGATCGGCCCATTGCAACTGGCACAGTTGAAGCCCGGCGCCGCTCTGATCAATTTCGCCCGCGGACCCATCATCGACGAAACGGCCTTGCTGAAGGCCCTCAACGAAGGCCCCGTTGGACACGCCGTCCTTGATGTCTTTAACGAAGAGCCGCTGCCAGCCGCACACCCCTTCTGGACCCACGAGAAGGTAACCGTGTTGCCGCATATTTCGGCACCGACCATCACCGGCACGGCTTCGAAAATCGTAGCTGACAACATCTCACGCTATTTTTCGGACGGTACGATCCCGCCAAGCGTCGATCGGGAGCATGGATACTGAGATTTCACTCCTTGCCGTCGCAATCCTGTCAAGGAACACGGTCTATCAGGCAGGCAGATTTCTGTTTTTGTCCAAAGGTGTTTTATGACCGACCTTCCGATCCTCGGCGCCGCGCTCACAGTCACATCGCTTGAAACCCATCGCAAGCTCATGCTCGACAAGCCGCGCGATCTGGAACTGCAGGATTTCTGCAATGCCGAAACGCTCAACGGTGATTGGAAACCGCAAGTCGAGCAGGCACTGAAGCTCCTGGACGGCCATGAGGGCCGGGTTGGCATCCACGGTCCTTTCATGGGCTTCTCGATCGCGGCTCACGATACTGAAATCCGTGACATCGTACGCAAACGCCTGATCCAGGGCCTGGAGGTCTGCGAAGCGCTCGGCGGCACCCATATGGTCGTGCATAGTCCCTATTCCACCTGGGACCATTACAATCTCGACAATTCCGACCAGGGTCGCGCGGCCAAGATCGAGCTTTGCCATCTGACCATGAAAGACGCGGTCAAGCGGGCCGAAGACACCGGCATCGAACTCGTTCTCGAGAACATCGAAGACAGGGATCCGGACGCACGCCAGCTTCTGGCGCAAAGCTTTGGCTCGGACGCTGTCAAGATCTCCATCGACACCGGCCACGCCCACTATGCCCACGGCGTCACCGGCGCCCCACCCGTCGACTACTTCGTCAAGGCGGCCGGCGATGAACTTGCGCATGTCCACCTGCAGGATGCCGATGGTTACGCCGATCGGCACTGGACACTCGGCGAAGGTACCATCAACTGGCACGCGGTATTCCGTGCGCTCGGCAAACTGACCAGCAATCCGCGGCTGATTGTCGAGCTGCGAGACCATGCCGGCCTGCCGGCCTCAATCGCCAATATGACAGCCCTGGGACTGGCACAGTGAGACACCCAACGGACTTGTGATCGAACGTTAGCGGACAGGCTTCGGCCGGCGACCTATCTAGTCGCCTGATTGGTCCGGCATGACGCGGGACCTGTCGGATGACATTGAGCAAAGGGTCTCTCGATCACATGCTTGAACTGCCGCTTGCCTATCTCGCCGGGCTGCTGACGCTGATCAACCCCTGTGTCTTGCCGGTCTTGCCAATCGTGCTTGCCTCCGCGCTGAACCAGGACCGGCGTGCTCCCGTGGCCCTCGCAGCCGGCATGAGTGTCTCTTTTGTTGCCGTCGGCATGCTTGTGGCAACCGTGGGATACGCCATTGGCCTGACGGCTGAACTCATGTCCAGGATAGGGGCGGTTTTGATGATGGTGTTCGGCACAGTTCTGCTTGTGCCTGCGCTTTCCCAGCGATTTGAACTCGCCTTTGCCGGATTTTCCGGCTCGGCCGGCCAGAAGATGACGGACACCGATACAGGCAGCCTGAAAGGGCAGTTCCTCGGCGGAGTTCTTCTGGGCGCTGTCTGGTCGCCCTGTATCGGCCCCACCCTCGGCGGAGCAATAGCGCTTGCCTCGCAGGGCCAAAACCTCGCCTGGGCGGCCCTCATCATGGTGTTCTTCGCCCTGGGTGTTTCGACGCTGATCGTCGGTCTCGGATTTGGTGCCCGGGAAACCCTGCGCAACCGCACCGACAAGCTGCGCGGCATAGCCGAACGCTCCAAGCCGATCATGGGCGCTGTCTTCCTGTGTGTCGGCCTGCTGCTCTTTTTCAACATCAACCACGTGATCGACGAATGGGCCATGCAGATCATGCCCATCTGGCTGCAGGACCTTTCGGTCCGCTTCTGACCTTCCAACTTGAAAGGAACTCCGATGAACAGACGCATGTTTCTTGGTTTGGCCACCGGCACTGTGCTCAGCACCGGGCTGTTTTCGAAGGGCGCATTGGCAAGCGGTATGGTCGATTACAAGCCGGGCCTCATCGAGGAACACCTGGCCGCGGGCAAGACCGTCTTTGTCGATTATGCGGCCAGCTGGTGCAGCACCTGTGCCCGCCAGGAACGGGTAATCAGTGCCCTGCGCGCCGCCAATCCGGCCTATGACGAGGCCATGGTCTTTGTGCGGGTCGATTGGGATGCCTATGGCGGCCACGAGGTCTCGACCTCCCGCCGGATCCCGCGCCGCTCCACGCTCCTCGTCCTGAAAGGCGACCAGGAGCTCGGACGGATCGTTGCCGGCACCGCCGAAGGCCAGATCAAGGCCCTGATGGACACCGGTCTACAGGCCGGCAGCTGATCAACATCGCAGCAGCAAGCAAAAAGCCCCGCAATCGCGGGGCTTTTCTTTGTCTTCTGGCTTAACCCATTGCCCAGGGGCCATGGTAACCGCCACCGTCCTTGTCCGTGCGTTCGAACCCGTGCGCGCCGAAAAAGTCCCGCTGGCCCTGCAGCATGTTGGCCGTGGAGCGGCCGGTGCGCATGATGTCGAAATAGGACAAAGCCGCGGAAAGCGCCGGCACCGGCAGCCCATGCAGGGCGGCCTGGGCAACCACCTGACGCAACATCGCCTCGGTCTGCTTGAGTTTTTCCGAGAAGAACGGCGCCAGCATCAGGTTGCGCTCCGCATCATTGGCAAGGGCGGCGGACATGTCGTTCAGCATGGCGGAACGAATGATGCAGCCATTGCGCCAGATCCGTGCGATCTCGGGCAGAGGCATGGCCCAGCCATATTGCCGGGCCGCTTCCAGGATCAGCCCGAAGCCTTGCGCGTAGCAGATGATCTTGCCTGCGACGAGGGCCGCTTCCAATGCATCGATAGTGACAACCTCGCGGTCCATGCCGGAAGGTGCAGCACCGAAGGCAGCTTCACCCGCCTTGCGCTCTTCCAGGCGAGCCGACATGTTGCGGGTGGCAACCGCCGCTTCAATGGCACTTGCAGGTGTGCCGAGCATCAGGGCTTCGATCGCTGTCCAGCGACCGGTGCCCTTCTGCCCCGCCTTGTCCAGAATGATATCCAGCATCGGCTTGCCGGTTTCCGGGTCTGCTGTCTTGGCGACCTTGCCGGAGATCTCGATCAAGTAGGACTGCAGGATACCGCCGTTCCACTTTTCAAAGACATCACCAATCTCATCGGCCGACATGTCGAAACCGTCACGCATCACGCCGTAGACTTCGGCAATCATCTGCATGTCGGCATATTCGATGCCATTGTGAACGGTCTTGACCAGGTGGCCCGCCCCGGCTTCGCCAAGGTAGGCAGCGCAGGGTTCGGTTTCGTGTTTGGCGGAAATCGCTTCCAGGATATGCCCGACCTGATCCCAGGCATCCCTGGCGCCACCGCCCATGATCGACGGGCCGAAACGCGCACCTTCCTCGCCACCGGAGACACCGATGCCCATGAAGCGCGGCCCCTTGTCAGCAGCCTCTTCGGCGCGCCGATTGGTATCGTGGTAGTTGGCGTTGCCCGCATCAATGATCAGATCTCCAGCATCGAGCAACGGCCGCAAGGCCTCAATCTGGGCATCCACGGCTTCACCGGCAGGAACCATCAGAATGACCGCGCGCGGGGATTTGATAGAGGCAACAAAATCCTCCAGGCTCTTGGCCGGGACCAGCCGGGACGCCAGTTCGCCGGCTTTATCCATGAACTGACCGGTCTTTTCGGTCGTGCGGTTATAGACCGCGATCTGAAAGCCGTTTTCGGCGATATTGAGCGCCAGATTGCCGCCCATCGTGCCCAACCCGATCAATCCGATCTCTGCGACCGCACCTTGAGAGCTCATGAATAACGCCTTTCCTAAATCGATTTACACCTGGTTGGGCGGTGATAGCCGACCTGCGTCCCCCCGGCAATGCTTGCATACGAGCGAACACAATTTTCGATCTATCAGCCAAGACTGCGGGCAAGATGATCGACCAGCAGGCGCACGCGCGTCGGCAGCAGTCTCCGCTCCGGCAACACGACATACAGCGGCAGATCCGGGAGGGCCGGTCTCGCATCCAGTTCGGCAAGCCTGCCGCTGGTCAGGAGCTCCTTGCAAAACGGACGCGGCAAGACCGCGGCCACATCAGACACAAGGACCAGCTCCCGCGCCAGTTGCAAATTGCGTGTTTTGAATGCCTGCGCGGCTGTCTTGGGCAAGGCATTGCCCAGTGAACCGGCGGGATCAAGCACCTTGCCCTCAGCGATCAGCGTTTCGAATGGCGCTACGGCAAAAAAATCAGGACGCGCGACGACAGTCATCGGGCTCGCTGCAATCTTGCGGACGATGACATTTTCCGAAGTCACCCGATTGCCTCTCAGCGCAAAATCGAAACGCTCGGCGGTCAGGTCGACGGGACGGTCACTGATGTGCACGTCTATGCTGACTTTCGGATAGGAAACCCGGAACGCACTGATCGCGTTGGCCAACAGGTCGAGCGGCAAATCCACCGGCACAGAAAGCCTGACGTCGCCTTCCGGCGTTTGTGCGGACTTCAGCAATTCCGCAGCTTCTTCCAGTTGGCGTGTCGCCGGGCCAACCCGGGACAGATAGGTTTCCCCCTCGGGGGTCAACTGAACCTGCCGCGTTGTTCGCCGGAACAAGGCGACCCCGAGCTCATCTTCCAGTGCCCTGACCCGGGCCGTGACGGTGGATTTGGGCAACCCGAGCCCGCGCGCCGCCGAAGCGAAGCTGCCGCGGTTCGCAACTTCCAGGAAAGTCTCAAGGTGGGAGAGTGTTGTCATCGTCCGATTTTTTCAGTCAAACAGTTCAAGATTATCTGACTACCTCGAACATTGAGAAAGATCTACCTCATGCGCTGCATCAACCGTCCATGAGGTATCGAAATGAACCGGCGTAACTTTCTGAAAACTGGCAGCGCCCTGTCACTTGCCGCACCTGTAAGTCTGGCCGGCGCCGCCCCGGCGGAAGCCGCCGGGTCCGACACCCCTCCGCGCCTTGACATAACCTGGCTGGGCGGTGCGACGCTCCTGATCAGGTTTGGTGGGCTGACGCTGTTGACCGACCCGGCGTTCGGAGAGGGCAAGAACGCTTTCCAGATGGCAAACCCAAACGAGATGTTCGATCTTGCGAAGGGACCGAACACCATTTTTCACGAGCGCCGGACCTCCTTTCAAGGGATCGATCTGGGAGAAGTCGATCACCTTCTTCTTTCGCATCTGCACGAAGACCATTTTGACCAGACAGCCGAGGCAGCGCTTCCAAAAGAAATGCCCACCCTCGTCCCGGCTCACGACCTGGACGCTATGCGGGAGAAGGGTTTCTCTGATCTGACTCGAGCTGATTGGCACAAGACACATGTTCTGGAAACAGAATCGGCTTCCATTTCGATCACAGCAGTTCCTGCAGATCATTCCGAAGATCCGGACATTTCTGCTCTTCTCGGTCCGGGAAACGGGTACTGGCTTCGGTTTCAGCAGGGCGGTTGGTCGAAAACGGTCTACTGGACCGGAGACACCTTTCCGACCGACACCGTGCTGGAGGCGATCAAACCGCTCGGCAGCCCGGACATCCTGATCCCCCATATGGGTGGTGTCGGATCGACCGGCTCACTTGGACAAATCAGCATGGGGGCGGAACATCTCAAAAAGTTCCTTGCTTTTACGCAGCCGCAAAAGATCTTGCCAATTCACCACTCCACATATGCGCTCTATCTTGAGCCGGCTTCGGTTCTATCGAAAGCTCTGGAAGGAGTGACGCAGGGCCTCGATCTTGTGTCCGAAGGAACGCGGGTCAGCTACCTCTAGGTGTTCCCACCATCGACAGACGGGCGCAGCCTTGACCGGTTGCGCTCGCATCGCAAACCACAGCATCAGAACACATTTAACCGGCTAATTTATTATAACCATTGATGATTTAGGAATATTACTGTCATATTAAAGTGCTAGGCGATGCCTTATCCGCACCCAATCACGCGGTTTGCGCAAGGGATCTGTCACATGAAAAATCTTCTGATTGCAGCCGGCCTTCTGGCAGCGGCAACCACATCCGCTTATGCCGAAGATATTACCGGCAAACTGGTACTCTACACCTCTCAGCCGAATGCAGACGCCCAGGCGACTGTCGACGCCTTCACTGCCAAGCACCCGGGCGTCGAAGTTGAGTGGGTGCGCGACGGCACCACCAAGATGATGGCCAAGCTGCGCGCCGAATTCGAAGCAGGCGCGCCGAAGCCGGATGTGCTTTTGATTGCCGACATGGTCACCATGGAAGGCCTGAAACAGGAAGGCCGTCTGATGGCCCACGAGGGCGCGGATGTCTCCGCCTATGATCCGGCCATCATGGACGACGACAAGACCTACTTCTCCACCAAGCTGATCACCTCGGGCATCGTCTACAACACCAATGCCCCGATCAAGCCGACCTCCTACAAGGACCTGCTGAAAGCGGAAGCGAAGGACAAGCTGGCCATGCCGTCGCCGCTGACCTCCGGCGCTGCGACCATTCACATGGCAGCTCTGACCTCGAACCCGGACCTTGGCTGGGCCTATTATGAAGGCCTGGCCGACCAGGGCGCCAACCCGAAGGGCGGCAATGGCGGCACCTACAAGGCCATCGCCGGTGGTGAGAAACTCTACGGCTTTGTCGTCGACTTCCTGCCGATCCGCGAGAAGCTGAAAGGCGCACCGGTTGAGTTCGTCTTCCCGGAAGAAGGCGTCTCCGCCGTCACCGAACCGGTTGCAATCCTCTCCACCGCCCAGAACCCGGATGCGGCAAAGGCCTTTGTCGACTTCGTGATATCTGAAGACGGTCAGAAACTGGCTGCGTCCCAAGGCTATCTGCCGGCCCACCCGGCCGTTGCGGCTCCGGAGGGCTTTCCGGCGCGCGACCAGATCAAGCTGATGGACTTCGACCCCGCCAAGGCCCTGGAACAGGACCAGGCCAACAAGATCAAGTTCACTGAAATCTTCGGCGGCTAAGCGGCTTCCGCAGAAAGATTGTGGCAGCGCGGCCAAGCTGCGCTGCCTCTCCGCTTATGTAACTGCCCGGAATGACGCGGTAGCTGAAAGCGCCCATGTCACTTAGATTCACCTCCGAAAAATCAACCCTGCTGCTCCTGGTCCTGGGAGCCACGTTGATTTGCGGTCTGCCGCTGCTGCTTCTGTTCAAGACTGGCCTGACGGACGAGGGCAGGTTGGCGTTCGGTCCGCTTCTGGAAGCCCTTGAGAGCCGCTCCGTTCAACGGGCGCTCTGGCATTCGGTCGAAAGCAGCTTCTGGTCCGCGCTGGCGGCCACCTGTCTCGGCACTCTGCTCGCCCTTCTTGTCGGCCTCACAGACATTCGGGCAAAGGGTCTGCTCGTTTTCCTGATCCTGTTGCCAATGATGATCCCGCCGCATGTCACGGCAATTGCCTGGATCCAGGCCCTTGGCCCGGCCAGTCCGGTGCTCCGCTGGATCGGCATTGCACCGGAACTCGGCTCAACGCACCCACTCTATTCCCGAGAAGGCCTCGTCCTGTTGCTGACCCTTCAGCACAGCCCGCTGGTCTTCCTGCTCGTCCGGGCCGCGCTGCGATCATTCCCGCGCGAATTGTCCGATGCAGCCCGCGTCTCCGGAGCAGGCGCCTTCCTGATGCTGCGCCGGGTCACACTGCCGTTGCTGGGGCCCTCCCTGCTGGCGGGGTTCGCGCTCGCCTTCGTTGCCGCGCTCGGGAATTTCGGCATCAATGCCCTGATCGGCATTCCTGCCCGCTACACCACCCTGCCCGTGCTTGTCTGGCGCCGTCTTGCCAGTTTCGGGCCGGATGTCTTGCCGAATGTCGCCGTGATCTCGGTCATTCTGGCCTGCGTCGCCCTTGTTGCAATCCTTTTGCAGAGCCTGTTGCAGCGGCGCATGCGCTCCAGTCTGATCGGACTGCCTCAGGACCCTTTGGCAATCTCGCTCGGCCGCAAGCGCCCCTATATCGAAGCCCTGCTCTGGAGTTTCGTCGGCGGCGTCCTGTTGCTGCCAGCTGCGTCTCTCCTGGCAACGTCCCTGGTGAAGACCTATGGCCTGCCGCTGTCGCTGGAGACGCTGACGCTCGACAACTTCACGGAAGTGCTCTGGCGCCAATCGGTCACCTTGCGAGCCTTCGCCAATTCCACACTCATTGCCGGGCTCGCGGCCGCCGTCATTGCCTTGATCAGCCTGTTGCTCGGCTATTTCCTGGCGCACAAAAGCCGCGGCCTCCGACGGTGGGCGGGGCTCGCCCTGACCCAGTCGGAAATCGCTTTTGCAGTGCCAGGCCTCGTCATGTCCATCGCCTTCATCCTGGCTTTCATCCGGCCTCTGCCGATCCTGAATTTCTCGCTTTACGGCACGCTCTGGATCATCGGCATTGCCTATGTGTCGGTGTTCCTGGCCGTGGGACTGAAACCGGTCGCAGCGGCCTTCCTGCAGATGGATGGGGCTCTTGAAGACGCTGCCCGCGTATCGGGCGCCGGTTTTTTCCGCCGCATGCGGCGCATTTTTGCCCCGTTGACCGCCCCGTCCGCGGCCTCGGGCGCAATCCTCGTCTTCCTGACCGCTTACAACGAAGTCACGGTCTCCGCCCTGCTCTGGTCGACGGGCAACGAGACCATCGGCACCACGATTTTCAACTATGAGGACGGCGGTTACACGACCCTGGCGGCTGCCATGTCCGCTGTTGTGGTCGTCGCCACCATCTTCATCATGGTCGCCATGAACGCCTTGTCGAAGAGAGTGCCCGCCGGCACCATCCCCTGGAAGGATTGACGGCAGCAATTGATGACCTTGAGACATTTCTTTTGTCATCCCGCACACAGCTTGGCGGAGATGCGGGACCGAGGACTCCCAGGCAAATGTTACTGGCAAAAAATTAGGTATGAGTGTTACTGGGTCTCCGCCTTCGCGGAGATGACAATCTGGGTACACCACTAATCCGCCAGAACCCAACCCCGCAGCACATCCAGGCGAAGCACATCGCCGGCTGCAGCTCTGCGGTTCAGGAGCATCATCATTGGCTGATCGACACCCGGCACACGAACAAAGGCCTCCCAATAGCCGCCACGATAGATGGTTCGCTCGACGGTCCCTTCGAAGCCCCGGGCGCCGGTGGCCAGAACAAGATGTTCGGGACGCAACAGGAGTGTCGCTGCCCCCGGCGCACAATCGTCCGGACAATCGACCTCGATGGTCACCTCACCGAACCTGACCAGCGCTTCGCCGTCCTCGACCCGTTCCACGGTCACGGGCACGAGCGTGCTGCGGCCGATGAAACCGGCAACCTGTTGTGTTGCCGGACGACGGTACAACGTGTCGGGGTCGGCGACTTGCAGGATCTTGCCATCCCACATCACCGCGACCTGGTCTGCCAGAGCCATAGCTTCCCGCTGGTCATGCGTGATGAAAAGCGTGGTGGCACCGCTCGCCTTGTGAAAGGCGGAAAGCTCCTCTTCCATGGCGGCGCGCAAATGGGGATCCAGATTGGCGAGCGGTTCGTCCATGAGCACCGTGCCGGCTCCTTGCGCCAGACAGCGTGCCAGAGCGACGCGCTGACGCTGGCCACCGGAAAGCTCTGCCGGTCTGCGATGCAGATACGGCGTCAGGGCAACGCTCTCCAGGCACTCCGCGACCCGCGCCGAAACGACCGACCGTCGTTTTCCCGCTGTCTCCAGGGGAAAGGCTACATTGCCGGCAACGCTCATGTGCGGCCACAATGCATAGGATTGGAACACCACGCCGACCTGGCGATCTTCAGGCGCCAGATGAAAACCGTCCCGGGCAACCGGCACACCGTCCAGTTCAATTTCACCGGTATCGATTGGCTCCAGGCCCGCGATCGCTCTCAAGAGTGTGGACTTGCCACAACCCGACGGTCCGAGCACAACAAAGAATGTGCCGTCCTCGATCGACAGGCTGACATCATGGAGGGCCTTGTGTGACCCGAAGGCTTTAGTAACAGAGGCAAGCTGTATGGACATGCCTCCCGTTATCCTCCTCCTGTGACAGGCTGATTACATTGTCATAATTATCGATACTTGTATTTATTTTAGCCGCAACAGCAGATCGACTTCCTCTTCGAGCGCGCGACCATAGGCGCGTGCAGCCGGTGCGTTGGTCTGCATCAGCGTCTCGTGGCGAAACAGACAATAGGCTGCGAAACACCAGTGATAACCGGTCCGCTCAGCCTTGAACCGCTCCACAATCTTCTGATCCGGGTAGCTTTCAAGAAAGAGCTCTTCGGCATGAGCCACCAGCGGGTGCAGGCCGTAAAGCGTTGCCAGGCCGGGAGAGACAAAACAGGCGATGTCCTCCACCGGATCTCCCAGGCCCGCGAACTGCCAGTCAATGAGCCGGGCTCCAACACCGGTCGCCTGAATGGTTCCAAGGCAAAGGCTGCGATGCACCAGCGACTGGTGAACCTGCCCCCTGCTTACCAGAACATCTTGTGGACGCAGGCGCTTGAGATTGGCGGCCTTGCGGCTGTCCGGAATGAGGGCGAGCATCTCGTCCCCTTTGGCCAGGACTTCATGAAAGCCCGCCGGAAAAACCTGATGCCCCTGGATCGGCTCTTCAAGGGCGGCGAACCGGCCGATCAGTTCGGCGACCTCGGCGACGTCGATTTCATTGTTTTCAGGGCTTGGATAGCCATAGACCAGGACCGGAGTGCCGACCGGGCTGGTGGCGAAGAGTTCCAGTTCCGGTGACAGATCGTGCCGCGCCAGAACAGCGAGTGCATCGGCCTCCTGTGCCGGCAGGGTCGGGAAAAGCGGATTGTTTTCGCTTTCGGGAAAAAACTCCTTGATGACATAGCTGCGGCCCGGCACGTCGAGACGCCAGAACCGGCAGGTATAGGCGACCGGCAATGGCCGCAAATGCGCAGCGCCCCAGTCCCTGACCGGCAGACGGCCCCGCAGAAAACCAAGTAGATCTGTATCCGACAGCTGAGCGTTCACGCCAATCCTCTTTGCCTATCACCTCTGTCCTGATCGCCTTCACAGCGCATTGCGTCAAGCCAAACTTGCACATCGGGCAGACTGAAACCCTGCTCTTGGCCGCAATGTCGGAGACGGAGCACTGATGGTCGTTCTGAGACTGCCCGGAAAATTACTCCGCTCCGCTACAGTCAATGACACTGACAGGAATGAGGTCCTGCAAATTTCAGCAGCCGGGCCCCGACATTTCAAACCAGCGAACGGACAGGCAGATGGCGGATATCGACACGGCAATGGTCAGCGAGGCGCAACCGGCCCGGCGCGGCCGTCGGCGCCGCGGTGGGGAAAAAGCCACGCCGGACCTCTTCCCGCAAAAACCGTTCAGACAGCCGCGGCATATCTTCAAGCCTGTCGAAGCGATTTCCGCAGACGAGCTGGAATCGATCCACGACGCCTCCATGCGCGTTCTGGAAGAGATCGGCATCGACTTCCTGCACGAGGAAGCAAAGGCAATGCTGAAGGCCGCCGGCGCAGACGTGACACCGGGTCAGGACCGCGTCCGCATGGACCGCGCCCTGGTTGAAGAGCTGATCGCCAAGGCCCCGGCCGAGTTCACGCTGCACGCCCGCAACAAGAGCCACAATCTTCAGATCGGCGGCGATGCCATCGTCTTTTCCTGTGTTGCCAGCGCGCCCAATGTTGTGGACCGCGACGGCGGACGACGCCCGGGCAATCAGGAGGATTTCCGGAAGCTTCTGAAGCTGGCCCAGTTCTTCAACATCATTCACACCCCGATCGGCTATCCGGTCGAGCCGGTCGACATTCACGCCTCCGTCCGGCACCTCGATTGTATTGCCGATGCGGTCCGGCTGACCGACAAGGCCCTTCATCTCTATTCGCTCGGCAAGGAGCGCAATCAGGACGGCATCGAGCTGGCCAGGATCGCGCTTGGCCTGACACCGTCGGAGCTGGTGGATACACCGTGCATCGTGACCGTGATCAATACCTCGTCGCCTCTGCGTCTCGACACGCCGATGCTGCAGGGCCTGATCGAGATGGCTCGTGCCGGACAGGTGTCCATCGTGACGCCGTTCACGCTCGCAGGTGCCATGGCGCCGGTAACGGTCGCCGGTGCGCTGACGCTTCAAAATGCCGAAGCACTGGCGGGGATTGCCTTTGCCCAGCTGGTGCGTCCGGGCGCGCCGGTCGTCTATGGCGGCTTTACCTCCAATGTCGACATGAAGTCCGGCGCTCCGGCCTTCGGCACACCGGAATACATGAAGGCGGCACTGGTCAGCGGTCAGCTTGCAAGACGCTACCAACTGCCGTTCCGCTCCTCCGGCGTGTGTGCCGCCAACACGGTCGACTATCAGGCGGCCCTTGAATCAACCCTGTCGGAATGGGGCGCGATCAATGGCGGCGCCAACATCATCAAGCATGCGGCCGGTTGGCTGGAAGGCGGCCTCAGCGCCGGATTCGAAAAATTCATCACCGACATCGACCTGCTTCAGAAGATCGCCGAATACCTGACGCCGCTGGACGTCTCCGAAGAGAGCCTGGCCCTCGACGCCATCCGGGATGTCGGCCCGGCCGGCCATTTCTTCGGCACCGAGCACACCCAGGCCCGTTACAAGGACGCCTTTTATCCGCCGATCGTCTCGGACTGGCGCAACTACGAGACCTGGCAGGAGGCCGGCAGCCCGATCGCCTATGACAAGGCAAACAGGCTCTACAAAGAAGCGCTCGCGGCCTATGAGCAACCGCCCCTCGATCCGGCTGTCGACGAGGAAATCACCGCCTTTGTCGAAAAACGCAAGGCCGAGGGCGGCGCGCCGACCGACTTTTAAACTTCAAATCTCACATCTTGAGGCCTGACCGCGATGAACAGGCCACTCCGGAGCGGAATTCATGAAGACCCACACCCAGGTTGTTGTCATTGGCGGCGGCGTTGTCGGCTGCAGCGTGCTCTACCACCTGACCAAGCTCGGCTGGAAGGACGTTACGCTGGTGGAGCGCGATGAACTCACCTCCGGATCCTCCTGGCATGCCGCCGGCGGCTTCCACACACTCAACGGTGATCCGAATGTCGCCCAGCTGCAGAGCTATACGGTTGATCTCTACAAGGAACTGGAGGAAATCTCCGGTCAGTCCTGCAGCCTGCATCTGACCGGCGGTGTCATGCTCGCCGACACGCCGGAACGCATGGACTTCCTGCGTCTCGCCCAGGCCAAGGGCCGCTATCTCGGCATGGAACTGGAACTGATCTCGGTGGCCGAGGCCAAGACCATGTTCCCGATGCTGGACGAGAAGCATTTCATCGGCGCGCTCTGGGATCCGATCGAAGGCCACCTCGATCCGTCCGGAACCACCCATGCCTATGCAAAGGCCGCCCGTGTCGGCGGTGCTACCGTCTACCGGCACACCAAGGTGGAGGAACTGGTTCAGACACCGGACGGCACCTGGGACGTCATCACCAACAAGGGCACGATCCGGGCAGAGCACGTGGTCAATGCCGGCGGTCTGTGGGCCCGTGAATGCGGCCGTATGGTCGGCATCGAGTTACCGGTTCTCGCGATGGAGCACATGTATCTCCTCACCGACGAGATGCCGGAAGTCGTTGCCCATAATGAGGCAACCGGCAAGGAACTGATCGGGGTTCTGGATTTTGGCGGCGAGATCTACACCCGCCAGGAAGGCAAGGGCATGCTGCTCGGCACCTATGAGCAGAACTGCCGCCCCTGGAGCCCGCGCGAGACACCCTGGGATTTCGGTCACGAATTGCTCGCCCCGGATCTGGACCGCATCGCGCCGGAACTGGAAGTCGGCTTCGAGCATTTCCCGGCGCTGCAAAATGCCGGCATCAAGCAGATCATCAACGGTCCCTTCACCTTCTCCCCGGATGGCAACCCGCTTGTCGGTCCGGTACGCGGCCTCAGGAACTACTGGGTCGCCTGCGGCGTCATGGCCGGCTTCAGCCAGGGCGGCGGCGTCGGCCTGACGCTCGCCAACTGGATGGTCAACGGCGACCCCGGCTATGACATCTGGGGTATGGATGTCGCCCGCTACGGCGACTGGGCAACGCTCGCCTATACCAACGCCAAGGTGAAGGAAAACTACCGCCGCCGGTTCCGCATCCGGTTTCCGAACGAAGAACTGCCGGCCGGTCGTCCCCACCAGACCACGCCGCTCTATGACCGCATGCTGCAGCAGGGCGCGGTGATGGGGGACAGCTGGGGTCTGGAAACGCCGCTCTGGTTTGCGCCGGAAGGCACCGACGCCAAAGACATCTTCTCGTTCCACCGGTCCAACGATTTCGATCCGATTGGCGCCGAATGCCGGGCCGTCCGCGAAAGCGTCGGCATCACCGAGATCGCCAACTTCGCCAAATACGAAATCAGCGGACCGGGCGCGGAGGACTATCTCTCCAACCTGATGACCAACACCATGCCCAAGGTCGGCCGCATCGTGCTGACCCCGATGCTCAATGAAAACGGCAAGATCATCGGCGACTTCACCATCGCCCGGGCATCGGATGAAACCTTCTACATGTTCGGTTCGTCCCAGGCCGAGGTCTACCACATGCGCTGGTTCGAGCAGCACCTGCCGGAGGACGGCTCGGTCACGCTCCGGGCCATCAATCTCGGCTGGGTCGGCCTCTCCATTGCCGGGCCGAATGCTCGGAAAGTGCTGGAAAAGGTCACCGGCGACGATGTCTCGAAGGACGCTTTCCGTTTCATGGACTTCCGCGAGATGGACGTTGCCAACGCCCCCTGCAAGGTCAACCGGATCAGCTACACCGGCGATCTCGGCTACGAGATCTGGATGACACCGGAATACGAACGGCAGATCTATGAAGCGCTGATGGCGGCCGGCGCGGAGTTCGACATCCGGAATTTCGGCATGCGGGCTTTGCTGGCGCTGCGACTGGAAAAAAACTTTGGAACCTGGTTCCGCGAGTTCCGGCCGATCTACGGTCCGTATGAAGCCGACCTCGGCCGGTTCGTGAAGCTGGGCAAGAACCGCTTCATCGGCCGCGAGGCTGCGCAAAAGGAATTCGACGAGGGGCCGAAACGGATGCGGGTCAGTTTCATGGTCGATGCGGGCGATGCCGATGTCATGGGCGACGAGCCGATCTGGCATGGCGGCAAGGTGATCGGCTGGATCACGTCCGGTGGCTATGCCCATTTTGTCGGCCGGTCGCTCGCCCAGGGCTATGTCCCGACCGAGCTCGCCCGGGACTTCGGCGACGGCGCCTTCGAGATCGAAATTCTCGGGGAACGCCGCAAGGCAACCATCAACCCGGACCCGCTGTTCGACCCGAAGGCCGAACGCATGCGCATGTAGATCCCACCCGGTTCGGGTGGTGCCACAAAGGAGGAGTGTGGGCCTGCATGAATACAGAACATTTCGGCCGCCATCGGCGCAAGATCATGCCTGCACATCTGCCGGCACACCCGGGCGATGCGGCAGGCTACGAGGCGCTGGCCGCCTATGCCACGGAAAAGGCCACGGTGCTGAACCGGCATGTGCTCGGCTATGGCGACCTTGCGGAGAATGAATGGGCGGCTCTCGGGCTGGCCGCACCGGATCTGGACACCGTGCGCCGCTACCGGCTGGAGCGTATCCGCGGACAGCTTGAGCGTTTCGACCTGTCCGCCGCGATCCTCTGCGATCCGCTCAACGTGCGCTACGCAACCGACGCCACCAACATGCAGGTCTGGTCGACGCACAACGCCGTGCGCTACACATTCGTTGCGCTGGAAGGACCGGTCGTCGCTTTCGACTTTCACAATTGCGAACACCTGTCGGCGCACAATTATCTGGTCGACGAAATCCGCCACGGCGTGCCCTGGTTCTACTTTGAATCCGGCCCGCGCTCTGAGGAACTCGCCCAAAGATGGGCAGACGAACTCGCCGATCTGGTGAAGCTCCATGGCGGCGGCAATCACCGGATTGCTCTGGACAAGGCCCGGCGCGAAGGCGTGGCAGCACTCGAGGGCCATGGCATCACCATCCATGACGGCGAAGAAGTGATGGAACTTGCCCGGGCGATCAAATGCCCGGACGAGATCAGGGCCATGCGCCGCTCGATCGCGGCCTGCGAAGCGGCCATGAAGGAAATGGAAGCGGCCCTTCGGCCGGGCATGACCGAATGGGATCTGTGGTCCATGCTACACGCCGGCAACATCCGCCGCGGCGGCGAATGGATCGAAACCCATCTGCTGGCCTCCGGACCGCGCACCAATCCCTGGTTCCAGGAGGCCTCCGCCCGGGTCATCAACGAAGGAGAGCTGGTCGCCTTCGACACGGACCTCGTCGGGCCCTATGGCATGTGCTGCGACATTTCCCGCACCTGGCTGTGTGGCGACGGCCTGCCCACCAACGAACAGCGGTCGCTCTACCAGATGGCGGTCGACCAGATCGAGGCCAATATCGGGATGCTTGCGCCAGGCAGCAGTTTTCGGGAACTGTCCCACGAGGCAACCAGCCTGCCGGACAACTATCTCGCCAACCGCTATTCCGTGCTGTTCCATGGGGTCGGCCTTTGCGATGAATACCCGGCCGTGCCCTACCCGGCCGACTGGGCCGCAGGCGGCTATGACGGTTTTCTGGAGCCGGGTATGGTGGTCTGTGTGGAAAGCTATGTCGGCCGCCATGGCGGCCAGGAAGGCGTCAAGCTGGAAGAGCAGCTGCTGATCACCGAAACCGGTTACGAGCGCTTGAGCACCTATCCCTGGGATGCAAGGTTGATGGGACGGGCGATTTAGCGACCTTTGCCCTTTGCGCCGAAATGTCGTTGCATCGTGAGACCGGCTTTACCTTGTCATCCCGGTTTGCCGCAACGCGGCAAGACCGGGATCCAGTAGACACAGATTCAAGCGGGTTCCCTCATTCAGGGCCCCACAGTGTATTGGGTCCCGGCTCGCGCTTCGCTTGGCCGGGATGACAACGGAGAGTTTTGAAACCGCCTGCGTCACCCGAAGAATTTTCATCCCGAAGCTTCACACCTGAGCGCCTTTGCAGGGTTCAGTTGGATGCAAGGCTGAGGGGCCGGAATGCAGTAAGGGGCGAACCGCCACCAAATCCCGGTTCGTCATGCCATGGCTCGACCATGGCATCCATGCCGCTACAGCGCGAAACTGGCCTTACCTTGTCATCCCGGTTTGCCGCAACGCGGCAAGACCGGTATCCAGTAGACACAGAACCAGGCGGGTTCCCTCATTCAGGGAGCCGGGAGTACTGGGTCCCGGATCTCCGCTTCGCTTCGTCCGGGATGACAAACAGCAGGCGCCGAGCGTCGGGACGCACGAATACCGCTCGCCACACTTTCTTCATCATCCCATGGCTTGACCATGGGACCCATGCCATGGGCTCTCTGCGGACAGAGCTGCGCTTGAAGCGACGGAACGGCATGGATTGCAGGGCCCTGCCCTGCAATGACGAAAATGGATAGGCCGTGCGGGAGTCTTGCAATGTCCTCCCCGCGAAAGCGGGGACCAAGGACACTCCAATGTCTGCCGCAATGCGCTCATCTGCTTGCTCGGAGGCCTGGGCCCCGGATCTGCGCTGCGCTTGTCCGGGGTGACAACCGAGAGCTGTCGGGACAGCCTACTTCAGACGAAGGATCTTGGCGCCAAGGCTGCGTACATAGTCGCTTTGCGTGACAACGACCACGTTGGTTTCGTTGACTTCGGTCTGTTTCAGCTCCAGCGGGGTTTTACCGCCCGGATTGACGACCACCTTGCGGGTCGGCGGCAGACCACGGAACACCAGCACACCAGCTTCCTTGGTGACGATGGCCCCATAGGGCTCGTCATGCAGGATGCGCGTGGTATCGCCTGCAAGAGCAACACCGCTTGCCATCAGGCTGAGGCCGGTTGCAGCCAGCAGGGTTTTGCAGATGGTTTTCATGACGCGTCTCGCTGTTAACGGTTCATTTACCATGAATCGTAACCGCTCGTTAACTTTTGCGCCAGTCACCAGCTGCGAACCATCCCCGGAAAGGAGAAATATGGTTAACGCGCCGTCCTAAGGAGGGCACACGACAAGACCCCGGATCGGCGTCCGGGGCCTTGCAAGTCTCAGAAGCGGTGTTATGCCGCCATCTTCGGATGGGTCTCGACACCGTTCTCGACAAAATCCGCATTGGCGGCAAGCAGACCGGCCAGATTTTTGCGGAACTGGGATTTCATCAGCGGGATCATCAGCCGGCCGAGCAGGCCAAACTTGGGTGTGAAACTGAACCGCATCGTGACACGGCTTTCAATCGCCGAAAGAGCCTCAAAGTCGAGTGTCACACTTGCTTGCTTGAGCGGGACATTCGCTTCGAAGATGTCGACCACGATATGCTCTTCGGGCTGATAGCCGATGATCCGCTCTTTCAGATACGTCTTGCCGTCGACATGCTTGCACACCCGCTCGGCACCGAGGCCGGTTGCCGTGCTCCTGGGCAGCAACGGTGATTGGTTGATCACCGGATTGAACCGGTAGATTTCGTCAAACCGGTCCCAGCTCCGCCAGAGCTCGGCGAGCGGTGCCTTGACCGTCTGCGTCACAACAAGTTCGGCCATGATGTTTTCCTCCTCAGTGAACGTCAAAGACGGCGCAACCAGTCGGCAATTCCCTGGCCGATGACATGCGGATGATCTTCCTGCAGAAAATGCGTGCCCGCCCCGACGAAGCGAACTTCCAGGTTCGGCACATTCGCCGAGAGGTAGTCGACGACGGGTTTTGGAGCGATCGCCCCCGGCTCGCCATAGAACATCAGTTTCGGGATCTGGCTGGAGAGCAGCCAGGCCCCGTTTTCCGTCACTTCCTGAACTACATCGGCAGGTTTGCCGGCAATCGGCACTTCACGCGGCCAGGCCAGAACCGGCTTCCGGCTGGCCGGCGTCGGAAACGGCTTGCGATAGGCGTCCATCTCAGCCTCGGTCATCTCACGCATGACACCGAGATTGGGCAGCACTTCCTCGACAAAGAAGTTCTTTTGCAGCACCAGCTCTGCGCCTTCGTCGGTGTGCATCAAACGAAAGAAATCCGCGATCGGTTCCGGCATCGCTTCGTAGGAAGATGCCGGCATGGCGGGCGGCACGATGGCTTCCATGAAGACAAGACCGGCGATCCGCTCCGGATTGCGCCGCGCGTAGCGCATGCCAAGCGCCGAGCCCCAGTCATGCACCACCAGGATCGCGTTCTTTAAATCCAACTGATCCAGAAAAGCATCAAGATAGGCCCCGTGGTCGGCAAAGGTGTAGTCAATGTCCGGCTTGCCGCTGTCGCCCATGCCGATCAGATCCGGCGCGATGGCCCGGTGGCCTTCCGGCAGATGCGGAATGATGTTGCGCCAGAGATAGGACGACGTCGGGTTGCCATGCAGGTAGACGACAGGCTGCCCATCGCCTTCGTCGACATAGCTGATCGTCGACCCGTTCACCGAAACGTGCTTCTTGGTGAAAGGGAAGTCCGGTGAAATCGGAACGCCGTAGGGCGCATTCGCTGCGGCGTCAGGCGTCTGGGCCCGAGCGGCTGGCGAGGGCGCGAGCGTTGCCGCGGCGGCGCCTGCGAGGACGCCTTTCAGCAATCCACGCCGGTTCGTTTCAAGGTCAGATCTTTTGGTCATCATCAATCCATCACACAATCAATTGGAGCCGGCGGACCTCCGCCTTTCCACAAGGTGGTGGATTGATTTTCACTAAGGAATACGCTCATTCTGGCCGGAGTGGATAAAAAACAATCCACCCATCCAAATCTTTGAGCTGCAACGGTATCTGCCATGAAACAGACCCTCGACTGGGATCACCTGCGCATTTTTCTGATCGCCATGCGCACGGGCAGCTTCCGCAAGGCGGCGGAAAAACTCGGAGTCAATCACGGCACCGTTCATCGGGCGATTTCCGCGCTTGAAAAGGATCTCGGCACACGCGTCTTCGACCGGACAACAGGTGGATTGCAGCTGACAGCATCGGGAGAAAGCCTGATCGAGCCTGCCGAGGACATGGAATTGCAGGTCAGCAGCATCGCCCGCAAGCTGTCCGGTCTGGATCTCAAACCCTCCGGCGTCATCCGCCTGAGCCTGCCGCCCGCGCTTTCCCATGGCCTCCTGGCCGACATGTTGTGTGGATTTACAGAAGCCTATCCGGAGATCTCGGTTCACACGATCGCCACCAACCGGATCTCGAACCTGAGCCGCCACGAAGCGGATGTTTCCCTTCGTGTTGCCCGTGAGGTCGACGAAGACGTTTATGGCCGCAAGCTGGTGACCTTCGTGCAGGCCGTCTACGCCGCGCCCGCCTATCTGGAACGACACCCGGAGCTCGCTCGCTCACGCGGGGAAGGTGCACACTGGATCGCCTGGAGCGAATTTCAGGACTGGGTGGCCACGAGCCCGTTTCCGAAGGCCGCCGTGCGCCATGTCCTGCCGGAAGTCTCCATGCAGATCGAAGCAGCCGCGCAGGGCCTGGGTCTCATCAAGGTTCCGGCCTTTGCCGGTGATGCCGACCCCCGCATTGTCCGCGTGCCGGGCGTTCCGGTCCAGAGCGGCTATGACATCTGGATCCTTTATCACGGCGACCTCCGGCGCGTCGCCAAGGTCAGGGCCTTTGCCGATTTCACGAAGGATTATTTCTCTCAGAACCAGGACCTGTTCACGCGCTGACCGTCAGACGGTCATGCCATAGCCAAGTTCCTTGAAACATTCCTCGACATGCTGCGCAAAGGCATGGGTTGCCTTGCCGGCCTTGGCGCGCTCGCGCATGACAATGTGATAGTCACCGATCTCCGGAAGCCCGTGACGCTCGTCCAGCACCTGCAGCGGAGATTCAATCACGCTCGCCGGAAAGGGCGCGACCGCAAGATCGGCCAGAAGGGCCGCTTCCTGTCCGGCGCTGTGAAAACTCGTATAGGAAATCCGGTAGGGCTTCTGGGCATCGTCGAGCGCGATCCGCGCAGCCCTGCGCCAGGGGCAGCCCGGAGTTGAGACCGCAAGGGGCAAGGGATCGCGCTCATAGGCGATGCCCCCTTCAAGACCGACCCAGACCAGCGGCTCGGTGAAAACGATCTCCCCGCCCTTGGCGAGACCGGTATCCGGCCGGGCCGTGAAGAGGGCCAGGTCCAGTTCCCCCTTCCGGATCTTCTCATCCAGCACCGGACTGCCATCCAGATGCACATCGACATTCACACCGGGATGAGAGCGTGCAAACCGCGACAGGATATTGGGCAGAAACCGCGTCCCGAAATCGGACGGCGCACCGAATCTCACCTCGCCTTCAACGGCCGGCGACAGGAACAGGCCGACCGCTTCTTCATTCAGCATCAGGATCCGGCGGGCATATCCCAGCAGCGCTTCGCCTTCCGGAGTTAGGCGCACCGTGCGACCCTCCCTTGCAAAGACTGCAAGTCCCAGGATGGTTTCCAGTTTCTTGATTTGCATGGAGACGGCAGACGGCGTCCGCCCGACAAGCTCGGAAGCCTTTGTAAAACTTGACGTTTCCGCGATCACAACAAAGGTGCGATAGAGTTCGAGATCGATCAGCGGAATGCCTGTTCCCGGCAATTTTTGCATCTGAAGGGGTCTCCGGCGCTCAGTTCAAAAAAATTGAACAAATAGATGAATACTATTCGATTGATTGAAAGGCAAGAAACGCACATATAAGGGGCAAGCGGCCTGAAATTAAAGCAGTGGACCGCAGTTTTACTCACAATCGAACAATCAGGATTGGGAACGCCATGACCTATCTTGCACAAGCACTCGGCACCAACCTCATGGGTGTTGTCTCCGGCCATTCCGCTGCAGAACTGGCCCGCATGAACCAGGCGCTGCGCCTGCGTGAAACCGCAACAGTCCGGAAAACCGGTCGCTGAACCGGATCAGCTGGCCGTCAGGCCAGCTCCGGATATCCCAGCGCGGCCGCCTGGCTCTCCATGTCCAGGATACCGGAATAGTCGCTGACATTGAGTTTTGAAAAGCCGCGAATGCCAAGGCGCTCGCGGCTTTTTACCGTTTCAGGCCCTGTCAGAACCTGTTCGACCGTGTCCGCAATCAAATCCGCTTCAGCATCGGAGAAGCGAAGCGATGTAATGAACGGCAGGCCGGGCACCCCTGCCGTCTGCCCGATTGCGCGCAAGGAAGCTGTCAGTTCGGGAAGTTCCTGGCGGGCGAGTGACCAGCAGACCGCATCGATACAGGCAACATCTGCCTCACCGGCTGCGACGGCTCTCATCGACCCGAGATGGCTGCCGCTTTGCACGAGATCGGAAAAGAACACGCGACCGGAAGTCAGTTGCGCCACCGCATGCCGAAAGGCATTCATGCCCGACTGGCTGTCCGATCCGTTAAAGACCGCTCGTCGCCCGCGCAACTGCTCCAGGCTCTGAAACCGGCTGTCGCTACGAACCACAAGATGGCTGCAATACTGCGGGCCGTCACAGCCCTCGGCATCATAAACCGGTGCGCCAAGCACCCGCACCCTGCCGTCCAGCGCGTGGGTCAATGGATAGCCGCAGGTCTGGGTCAGCAGCAGATCCGGATGCCGCCAGACCGCTTCAAGATCATCGGTCACCGGCCAGGCCCGCAGCTCGCCTCGGGCGAGCCCCAGAACGCCGGAAAGCGCACCTTGCAGCGCGCTTTCAAGATCCGCCGTGGCATCCCGCACTTCCGGCCAGTCATACATCGGCAGCCGGACTTGCAAAAAGGGACTATCCGTCAAGACGCCACCCTTTCCGGCGCGACGCCCACCTGAGCCGGCGTGTGCCTGAGCGGGTGGGCCACCGGTTCTTTCACTTTGAAGAAATACCGCTTCGCGAGAGCGAAATAGCTTGCGAAGACATAACCTTCATTGCGTTTCTGCCAGTCGTCCCGATTGCTGCGATAGATCCCCGGCAGCTTGTACCAGGCCGTTCTCGGATTGGCATGGTGAACGACATGTAGGTTGTTGTTCAGGAACAGAAGTGAAAACAGCGGGCAGAACTCCACGATGATCGATCGGGCTTCCGCATTTTCGTGGGCCCGGTGTTCGGCAAAGGTGCGCAGCATCAACAGGCTCATGGCCGGATAGGCGACGGTCAGAAGATAAAACCAGAGCGGTATGCCGCCGACAAGTGTCACGAAGAGGATCACCGGCACCGCGCCGGCAATGTGGTGTAGCCAGGCCCGCATGACCACTCGGTCACCGGCCAGCATCATCCGGATTTCCGCTCCCAGAAAACCGACCATGGATACCGCCGGACCGATCAACAGACGCCCGAGCAACGAATTGTTGAGTGTCAGCACGAATTTGATCGGCCTCGGCAGGCTTTGCCAGTCGCGCCATGCCAGATAGAAGCTTTCCGGATCATCATAAGGGTCGGTCAAACGGTCATTGTTGTGATGACGCAGGTGCAGCGACTTGAACCGGCGATAGGGAATCCAGAGACCAAGTGAACAATAGACAAGCGCTTCGTTGACCGCCGGATTGCGGGTCGGGTGCCCATGCAGCACTTCATGTTGCAGGGAGGATTGCAGCGTCACCGCCATCGCAGCCAAGGGACAAACCACCCAGGGGCCAAGTTCGCCGTATAATCCAATCAACAGCATCCAGGTTACCGACGTGGCCAGGATAAGCGCCAGTGTCGGCCATTCGCAGAAGTTTGCGCGCGGCACGAAAGTCTCCAAATTGTTGAAATAGCGGTAAAAACCGAGAACGACTCCACTATGCGGAACAGAAACTCAGGCTTCAATTTGAGACTTGGGAACAAATTCTGCACAGGTTATCATATTCACCATATTGGTGATAAAATTAAATATATGAAGAAAAATATCTTCATTTTCGTAGTTTTTCTAACCTCCATGGCCGGATCTTGACACCGATTGGCGGTTTTAACGGTAGACAAAGACAGGCGCGTCTTTTGTTCTTGGACCAAAAGTCAAAAGGAATCCTGCAATGGCTGCACAAAACGCCTCCCCTGCCCGCTATGACGCCATCATCATCGGTGCCGGTATCATTGGCTGCGCTGTTGCCCTGTCCCTTTCCCGCAAGGGCTACAAGACCCTGAATGTCGATGCCCTTCCGGCAGCCGGCTATGGATCGACCTCTTCCTCTGCCGCCGTCATCCGGACCTATTATTCCACGCTCGACGGCACCGCGATGGCCCTGGAAGGCTATCATGACTGGAAGGTCTGGCAGCAGACAATCGGCGCTGAGACCGAGGAAGGCCTTGCACGCTTTGTTGAAACCGGCACGCTGGTCATGAAGACGGCCGCAGACAATTATCAAAAACACGTGCTGGAACATGCCGACCGGCTTGGCATTCCCTATGAACATTGGGGCGCGGCGAAAATTCAGGATGAGCTGCCCGGCTATGACCTCACCTGCTATGCACCCGCCAAGACCATGGAGGACGACGACTTCGGCACGCCAACCGGCGGCGCGCTTGACGGCGGGGTCTATTTTCCCTGGAGCGGTTATGTGGACGACCCGCAGATCGCCGCACGAAACCTCAAGGACGCCGCCGTTCGCCTGGGCGCGGAGTTCCGTTTCAACACCAGGGTCACGGCCATTCCCGTCCAGGACAACCGGGTAACCGGTGTCTCGTGCGAAGACGGAACGCATGTTCCGGGCGGTATCGTGATCAATGTCGCCGGACCGCATTCCGGCAAGGTGAACGCGCTGCTTGAAGGCGATCCCGGCATCAGGATCGGCCATCGCCCGCTACGGCAGGAAGTGGTGCAGATCAAGCCACCGGATCGCCTCGGTTATTCCCGGGAGGGGCTGATTGTCTCCGACAACGACATTGCGGTCTATGTCAAACCCGGTAGCGGTGGTCAGCTGATGATCGGCAGCCAGAACCCGGCCTGCGACGTCCATATCGAAGAAAACCCGGACGACTTTGCGCGCGACCTCACCGATCGGGCGCTGGCCTATGCCTATCGCTATTCGCAGCGCCTGCCCGAGCTGGGCGTTTCGCAGCATCCGGTCGGCATTGCCGATCTTTATGATGCCACCGACGACTGGCTGCCGGTTTATGACCGCACCGATGTCGACGGCTATTACCTGGCCATCGGCACCAGCGGCAACCAATTCAAGAACGCGCCGGTCGCAGGCCGCCTGATGGCCGATCTCATCTCCTACTGCGAAGACGGCGGCGACCAGGACAACGCGCCATTGCAGTTCCGTCTCAGCCATGTCGACCATGCTCTCAACACGGCGACCTTCTCCAGGAAACGGGAACTGACGAAAGAAAGTTCGTTCTCGGTGCTTGGGTGATCCGACCGCCGGGAACCCAAAATCCACCGTGGTCGAATCGCATATTTCAGGGTAAGCAACCGGGTCTGATCCCGAAGGAGCTTCTCCGTGGCCTGGTCCCCGCAACAAGATGACGCCCTGCAGCAAACCGCCGACTGGCTGAAGCGCGGCGACCGTCAGGTGTTCCGCCTGTTCGGCTATGCGGGCACCGGCAAGACCACGCTTGCTCGTCATCTCGCCGAAGGCATCGACGGTGACGTGTGCTTTGGTGCTTTTACCGGCAAGGCAGCCCATGTTCTGCGCCAGAAGGGCTGCGAGGATGCCGGGACGATCCATTCGCTGATCTACCGTCCGCGCTCCGCCAAGGAAGAAGAAGAGCTCGATGACGATGAGGAGGACAGCGGGCCGCAATTCGCCATCAAGCGCGACAGCGCAGCGGCCACTGCGAGCCTGATCGTCATCGACGAATGCTCGATGGTTGACGAAGAGCTCGGCAAGGATCTTCTGTCGTTCGGCACGCCGGTGCTTGTGCTGGGCGACCCTGCGCAGCTGCCACCGGTCAAAGGCGGCGGGTATTTCACCGAAGCCGAACCGGATGTGATGCTGACCGAGGTTCACCGCCAGGCTCAGGACAATCCGATCGTACGCATGTCCATGACCATCCGGGACGGCGGCCAGCTCGATTATGGTGTCTTCGGCGAGAGCAAGGTCATTCACCGGCGCGAGATCGACAAGGACCAGATCCTGGACGCTGACCAGGTGTTGGTCGGAACCAACAAGACCCGCCGGCTCTATAACGGGCGCATCCGGGAACTGAAGGAATTCGACACGCCGATGCCGGCTGTCGGTGACAAGCTCGTCTGCCTGCGCAATGACAAGACCAAGGGTTTGCTCAATGGCGGCCTCTGGACGGTCAAGCGGCTACGTCCGCCGCGCGGCAACACGCTTCGTTTCGATGTTGTGTCGGAGGACGAACTCTCGCGGACGGCCGTGAAGGTAAAGGTGCTGCCGGCCATGTTCGAAGACGGTGCCGAGGCCATACCCTATGCCATCCGGCGCAAGGCCGACGAATTCGACTACGGTTACGCGCTCACCGTGCACAAGGCCCAGGGCTCACAATGGGACAGCGTCGTCCTGTTCGACGAAAGCTGGGCATTTCGCGAACACAAGAGCCGCTGGCTCTATACGGCCGTCACCCGGGCGGCCGAGCGGATCACTGTCGTAAGATAGGCGAATTCAAGGCGCTGTCGGAAAACCCGGCCAGCTCGTCGCGCACCGGCAGCGACTGCAGACCGGTCTCCACAAAGGTCTTCAGCTCAGGCTCGCTGATGCCACTGCGGCCCAGAAGAGCGATTGCCGAGAACTGCCCATCGAGGAAAGTCGCCGCGCGATCGATATCCGCGTCATCGCGAAGTTCTCCGGCGTCTGCGGCTTTCAGCAAGCGGTCCCGGATCGCATTGAAGCGAGACTCGCGCAATCCTGTAACCACCTCCTGGTGTCGTTCCGGTCCGTAGGTGCAATCCACCAGCGCATTGACCAGGAAACAACCCGCCGGCGTGTTCTGGTCGAGCGTCAGGTCGGCAATGGCGCCGAGAAAATCGCGGAAGTCGCTGACAACATCCTTGCGCGCCAGGTTCAACCTTGAGAAGACTGGTCCACCATAGGTTTCGAAATAATGGAGCAGCGCCTTTTCAAACAGAGCTTCCTTGTCGCCAAAGGCCGCATAGAGGCCTGGTTTGGCCATTCCGGAAGCTTCGGCCAGATCACTCATGGAGGTGCCCGAATAGCCGTTCTGCCAGAAGGCCACCATCACGGAATGAAGCGCGTCCTTGGTACTCACTTTTCTCGGTCGGCCACGGGCCATCGGTCTGTCCTCCCTATAACAAACCGTCCGCCCAAGTCCTGCGGGTGCCCACTTACCCGGCGCCTGAGCTACGCCGCTAACGCGGCTCGGATCTGCATGATGCGAAATCAAACACGGTATTTTGTCAAAAGAATAGCGAGTTCTCTTGAACGCAGAATACGCAATTTATTGCAGCCCGTACACAAAAACGGCAATTTCAACTCATAAGTGCATACCAAATTGCATGCGGTTGTGCAATTCAGGCGATCCGGTTTCAGGTCGGGTTTGAGAACGGAAGAAAACCTAATAAAACTGAGCGTTTTCCGAAATGATGGTGGAAGGAGGCCACTGGTCTCTTTTCCGCCCGATTGAGGCGGCTTATCTTCGCGGCTCGGATTTTTCAGAAGCGAAAGCACCTTCGTAAATGGCAAGTGTTCCCACCCCTGACACCCCTCTTCCTGTCACCAAGGCACCTGCCGGCGCCGAAACAGCGCTGCGCATCGCACACCGGATTGCGGACGAAATCGGCTGCGAGGCTGGCCAGGTCAACGCCACCGTTCAGATGCTCGATGAAGGCTCGACCGTGCCCTTCATCGCCCGTTACCGCAAGGAAGCCACCGGAGGCCTGGATGACAGCCAGTTGCGCAAGCTGGAAGAGCGCCTGATCTACCTGCGGGAGCTTGAGGACAGACGCGTTGCCATCACCAGGTCAATCGAAGAGCAGGGCAAGCTAACCGACGATCTGACAAGAAGCATTCAGGCCGCAGAGACCAAGTCCCAGCTGGAAGACATCTACCTTCCCTACAAGAAAAAACGCCGCACGAAAGCCCAGATCGCCCGCGAGGCCGGCCTGGAACCACTGGCAGACCTTTTGCTCACCGATCCGTCAAGGGATCCGGAAACCGAGGCCACAACCTTCATTGATGACGGCAAGGGCATTGCCGACACCAAGGCGGCACTCGACGGGGCCCGCCAGATCCTGATGGAACGTTTTGCCGAGAACGCCGAGCTGGTCGGCAGGCTGCGCCGTCATGTCGAGGAGCGCGGCGTCGTGCAGTCGAAACTGATTGACGGCATGGCCGACAAGGGCGCCAAATTCGCCGACTACTTCGACTATTCGGAAAAATGGTCGAAGATCCCCAGCCACCGGGCGCTTGCCCTGTTTCGTGGACGCAACGAAGGCATTCTGTCCGTCGACCTGACGGTCGACGCCGATGACGTTTCACCGGTGCTCCCCGCCGTCAGGATGGTCGCCGACACCTACGCGATTGCCGATCGCGGCCGGCCGGCCGACAAGTGGCTGATGGAGGCCGCCCGCTTTGCCTGGAAGGTGAAACTTGCGCTTCATCTGGAACTCGACCTGATGGGGGTGTTGCGCGACAAGGCCGAAGAGGAAGCCATTCAGGTCTTCGCCCGCAACCTCAAGGACCTACTGCTCGCCGCTCCGGCCGGCGCCAGGGCGACGCTTGGCCTTGACCCGGGCATTCGCACGGGCGTCAAGGTGGCCGTGGTCGACGAAACCGGCAAGCTTGTCGACACGGCAACCATCTATCCGTTCCAGCCGCGCAACGATTTGACCGGTTCCAGGGCAACGCTCATGGCACTGATCGCCAAGCACAAGGTCGGCCTGATCGCCATCGGCAACGGCACCGCCAGCCGCGAGACCGATAAACTGGCCGGCGATGTGCTCTCAGACATTCCGTCCGCCCAGCGCCCGGTCAAGGTCATCGTCAACGAGGCCGGTGCCTCGGTCTATTCCGCGTCCGAACTGGCGGCAAAGGAAATGCCGGATATCGATGTCTCCCTGCGCGGCGCGGCGTCGATTGCCCGGCGTCTGCAGGATCCGCTGGCCGAGCTGGTCAAGATCGAACCGAAATCCATCGGCGTCGGCCAGTATCAGCACGACGTCAACCAGAGCAAGCTCGCCCGCGCGCTGGATGCCGTTGTCGAAGACGCGGTGAACGCCGTCGGTGTTGATCTCAACACCGCCTCCCCGGCCCTGCTGTCGCGCATTTCCGGTCTTTCCGACAGTCTTGCCAAGGCGGTCGTCGAACACCGGGACTCTATCGGCAGGTTTGAAAAACGTTCGCAGCTGAAGGATGTGCCGCGTCTCGGCGCCAAGGCCTTTGAACTCTGCGCAGGTTTCCTGCGCATCACCGACGGCAAGGAACCGCTGGACGCCTCCTCGGTGCACCCGGAGGCCTACCCTCTGCCAAGCGCATCGTGAAGGCCTGCGGCCGGGACCTGCGCCAGATCATGGGCGACGCTTCACTTCTGAGCGGCCTCGACCCGGCCGAGTTCACCGACGACACGTTCGGCCTGCCGACGGTGAAGGATATCCTGTCGGAACTGGAAAAGCCCGGCCGTGACCCGCGCCCGGAGTTCAAGACGGCGGCGCTCCAGGACGGTGTTGAAGAGATCAAGGACCTGAAGCCCGGCATGAAGCTGGAAGGCACGGTCACCAACGTCACCAATTTCGGCGCCTTCGTCGATGTCGGCGTGCACCAGGACGGGCTGGTGCATGTCTCGCAGCTCGCAGACTGTTTCGTCGACGACCCGCACAAGGTCGTCAAGGCCGGAGACATCGTCAAGGTGACCATCCTGGAAGTGGATGTGCCGCGCAAGCGCATTTCCATGACCATGAAGTCCCAGGCCGACTACCAGGGTCAGCGCGAACGGGGCCAGCAGGATCGCGGTGGCCGCGGACCGGGTGGTCCGGGAAGCAAGGGCCAGGGCGGACGTGGTCCCGGCGGCTCGGGACCGCGTGGTGGCAAGGGAGGGGCGCCAAAAGGATCCGGTGGTGATGGCGGCAACAATGCCATGGCGGCAGCCCTGGCCGCGGCCATGAACAAGAAGCGGAAGTAACCTAGGTAAAAACGTCCGCATCCACAGCGGGAAGCTCACCGCGTTCTCGCAAATCTTTCAGATAGGCGTTGGCTGTGATCACCATGAAAACGGCCTCCGCCAACAGTCCGAGTCGGTTTGAGAGCAGAAGAAGAACAAGACTGAATGAATTGATTTCCCCGGACGGTGTGGGATGGACTCGCCGTCCTCTATCCGGCTGGTTTTCCCCGCTCTCTCAAACGGTGTTGAGCCACGTTGAACCTGGTATTGCAGCGTTTGGAGCAGAATTTCTGGCGCCCCGCCTTGGTATGATCCTGAAAGATTTCCTCACAAGGCGCGGACTGGCAGACCCGAATGCGGTCCGGCACATGTTTCAAAAGAGCCAGAAAGCCGAGCATACTCCAGACTTCCAGGCGCCGAACCACAGGGATGTTCCGGTCGATCTGCAGAACTGGCGCGCCGTCTTCCGATAGGGACATTGTCCAGTTCACCTCCGGTATCCCCGCAAGTTGCGCCTGCTGCGATCCCGGGAGGCGCTCACCTTCTGCTGCCGCCCTGAACGCTGCCCGCAATTGGTCCCGGTGTGTGACGAGAGCCGATCCGATCTCTTCCGTAACCTCACCTTCCTCAAGATACCCGCCGAGGAACCGCGCCGTCTTCTCGTGATCCACCAGCAGGTCCACCGGATCGCGCATCGGATCGTAGGAGTTCACAAAGGCAATCGCAAAGGCCGCCGCTTCACTCAACCCATCCATTGTAAGTAATATTTTCATTTTAACAGATTACCAACCACGCTCAATCATGTTAGTAAGCGTCATTATACAAAAAGGCGCTTACAAATGAACCCCTACGATCAGTCCCTATTCCGCATGACAGTCGCCATGGCAGCATCCGGCCTCGGCATCACGCTGATGAAGATCGCCCTGCCCGCATTGACCGCCTCTCACGGCGGATCCCCGGCGAGGGTTGGCCTGGTTGCCGGCACAATCGCCGCGGCGTGGCCGCTCTTCGGCCTGACGGCCGGTTGGGTCCTGGACAGGTTCGGCAGGATCGCCGGTTTCTGGTCAGGTCTGTTTGCAGCGGGCTTTGCTGCCGCGGCCTTGCTGAGCCTGGCTGGACAGGACGCCAGCCCGGTCCTGCTCCTGTGCAGCCTTGGCCTCCTGGTCGGCATCGGCGAAGTGCTGACGGAGACTGCGGGGCAGACCATCTTGCCGGATCTGGTTGACCGAGACCGCTTCCATGACGGCAACAGTCTGCTGCAAGGGGTGAAAACTGTTTTCGCCACACTCCTCGCACCGCTGCTGATTGCACTTCTCCTGGGCGTCAGTCCCTTCTCGGTGTTCCTCGTGGCTTTTGTTGCAGTCGCGGTCAGCTTCCTGACCTTGCCGAAACCGCAGCGCATGACGCGTTCCGCACAAAAAGGTTTTGCCGGTTTTCTGGAAGGTGCCCATCTCTTGTGGGCGAGCCCGGATCAGCGACGGCTGACACTTCTACTCGCGCTGATGTCCGTTTCCTGGGGGGCCTGGATGACCTTGATCGTACCCTATGCGCTGTCCGAGAGTTTCCTGAACATCGGCACTGCCGGCATTGGTTATGTCATGACGGCCATGGGCTGCGGCTCACTCCTGGGCGCTGCCTGCTATCGCTGGCTGCGGAGCCGTCTGGGTGATGGCAGAACCCGCCTCCTGGACCCGGTCGCAACTCTCATATTCGTGCTGGTGCCGGCCGCCGGTCTCGGGCTCTGGCCTGTCCTGGCCACTGCCTTCTTTGCGGGAATAGGTGGCGTGACCTGGGCCATATCCATTGCCACCTATCAGCAATCGACCATCCCGGCGGGCTCACTTGGGCGCGTGGTCGCCGCCTATCGCTGGATCGGATGGAGCGGATTTTTCATTGGGGCCAGCCTTAGCGGATTTATCGCCAATGTCATCGGGTTGCAATTGGCGTTTCTGGTATTTGCTGCGCCGGCAATGGCTGCGCTGCTGGTCTGCGTGTTTTCAAAACGGGGGTCCCGGCAAGTCGCAGAAGCCAATCAGGTGCGTTTTTAAATCAACCACGTGTCTGGCTCGAACCGGCTCAATCTGGGGCAAATCACCTTCACGAGAACACTTCAACGTCCTTTGAAATCAATTCCCCCTGGTCGCGCAAGTCTCTCAGATAGGCTTCGCAAACAACCACCGAAAGCACCGCCAACGCCAACATATCAATGCAGCGCACACCCAGGTGAATAAGCGACCCCGGCAGATCGATACCTCCCTCGGAAGACACAGGTACGGGATTGATCGCGAACCCTTCCGCAAGGAACTGAACGGCCGCGGCAATCAAATTCAACGCAACCACACCGACCAAAAGACGTGGAAATTGATACCGGAACTGACGCCGCCCCCGGCGCAAGGCTTCACTTATGCCAGCCTGTGTTCCCACAAGCTTTGAGGGAAGCGCTGTACCAAATCCCAGCAACAAGAGGAGATAACTCGTCACCATGATGGGCAGAAGCAGCACAAGCATGCCTTCCAGGGAAGTCAACAGAGATGACATTCCGTAGATCACGCCGAAAACGGCGGCAAAACTGATCAGATAGAACGGCATGAAGATCAGCAACAGGTAACGGGCCGTAAATTGCCAAACGCTTTTCTTGGTTTCGGCTGAAGTTCGCTCAATCCCGAGCAGGAAAAGGCAAAACACATAAATCAAACCTGCTTCGGCAAAGGCTTCGCCAATTGTCAGACCGGTTTCAAGTGAAAACCCGGTGTCTTCGGCCTCCAGGGACTGGAGAACACCAATCACGAAAACGACGCAGAGATAAGCCAGCGTCATGCCACGGCAGGCGACAATTGCTGCGGCTGCACGCGAAATCGTACTTTTCGTTTCTGTCATTTAGCCTGTCTCATTCCCGTCAGGTCTGGCGGTATCGGACACTTTCAAGAGGAATGCAAACGCCACAGGCAACAGGTAGTTTCCTAAAGGCTCGACCACGCGCGGCTTTGCTTTTAAGCTTTTCCAAAATCAGCTGATGCGAGGCTAAGGGCATGACGGAGGAACGCCCCGACAAGGACTGGCCGAAACAGGACATTGAATCCGGCACACTGGGTGCGCTTGCGCATTTATACCGCGCAGAAGTGTTCCGCAGCACCCATTGGCGCACCCGCCTAGACAACACCACCAACTGGGCCGTGGTCACCACCGGCATTGCCCTGTCTGCCACCTTTTCCAATAAGGACGCCTCGCCGCTTCCGATGGTGCTAGTCGGATTGCTCGTGACCGTCTTCCTGATTTTCGAGGCGCGGCGGTACCGCTACTACAACATGTTCCGGGCCCGGGCCCGTCTCATGGAGTCGGATCTTTACGCTCCGATCCTCCACGGACGGAAAGTGCCGTGGTCCGGCGCGTGGAGCAAAATGCTCGCCGATGACTACGAAATGCCGCACTACCATATCAGCCTGGTCCGGGCCGCCGGACGGCGGCTCCGCTCCAACTATTCCTGGATTCTCGCCATCCAGGCTGTTGCCTATTACGGCAAGATTGCCATCCACCCCGAACCGCTGATCAGTCTCACCCAGGCGTTCGAACGCGCGTCCATCGGCCCAATTCCCGGTGCGCTTGTCATGCTTGCCGGTCTGGTCTTTCACCTGAGCTGGGTGATCTTTGCCTTTGTCACGCTGCGCCTCGACCAGACCTATCGCGAACAGCGCAAGTCCCCCATGCAGGGGATTTGAGACAACGACTGCCGAAAAACAAGGGAACGCGGCTTGGCGAGAGCCGCCGAGCCGTGGTAAAGCCGCGCCCATTCAACTCGGAGATTTTATGTCCTGACTTCTCGGGTGCCCGTCGGCGCCCCTCGCAAAGCCGCTTCCTGCACCCGGGATGCCTTTGCCGTACTGGAAGAACAACACCCGATCATGCCTCATGATCGGAACAGGACGATAATATCCAAAATGATCAGACCCTATGTCAGCGAAGACACTGACCGGATCCTTCACGTCTGGCGCATAGCCAGCGAATTCGCCCATCCATTTTTGAGCGATGCGTTTCACGATATGGCCGCCAGCGCCATCCGGGACACCTATCTGCCGCAGGCGGAAACCTATGTCATCGAAGTCGACGGAACCCCTGTCGGCTTCATCTCGCTTTTGGACAATCACATCGGCGGACTGTTTCTGGACCCGCAGTTCCACGGACGTGGTCTTGGCCGTGCCCTGGTAGACCACGCGGTCAGGCAGAAAGGTCCCCTCACGGTGGAAGTCTTCCGGGAAAACCGGATCGGACGCCGGTTCTACGACGCCTACGGCTTTGTTGAAACCGATGCCTATTTCCACGACCTGTCCCAGCAGATCAGCGTGAAGATGGCAATGAAGCCCTGAGCCAGAAGCGGCGGCCTTCCGGCCGCCGCTTCACTCCTTGCGAACGTTAGAACCGGTCGGCCCGGAACGGCGCCGGATCGACAAGAGGCTTCTCGCCGCCGATCATTGCGGCAATCATCTCGCCTGTAACAGCAGATTCCGTCAGGCCGTGATGCGCGTGACCGAAGGCGTAGTAGACCCGGCCATGTCCGCTCGCCGGTGAGATCACCGGCAGGCTGTCGGGAATGGAGGGCCGGAAGCCCATCCAGCGCTCACCGCCCTCCGTTTTCAGCTTCGGAAAGAACAGCCTCGCCTTGGCGATCATGGCGTCAACCCGGCGCCAGTTCGGCGGCAACTTCAAACCGCCGAACTCGACAGCCCCGCCAACGCGCAGGCCGATCGAAAGAGGTGTCAGGACAAATCCGTGTCCTGGCAGCATGATCATGCGCTTCACCGAAATGCCGGGCTCCGCCACGGTGATGTTGTAGCCCCGCTCGGTGTCGAGCGGGATCCGGTCGCCAAGCTGTGCGGCCAGATGTTTGGACCAGGCGCCGCAGGCGATCACCAGATGCTCTGCCTTGAACCGCTTGCCGTCCTTCAGCGAGACGGCGCACCCGGTCTCCGACGGTTCAAGCTGCATCACCTCGCCGATGTAAATCGTCACGCCTTGCCCCCGAAGCCAATCGGCAATCGACAGGCAGAGCTGTTTCGGTTCGTCCATCTGGACCCAGCCCGGCACGAAGGCACCGCCGATGACCCGGTCCGACAGATCCGGTTCCAGGTCGCGTAGCCGTCCCGGCCCGGCTTCCTCGATCTCGATGCCGTAGTCCCGCTGTTCGGCCCAGCCCCGGCGGGCCTTTTCAAGCGACGCCCTGGTGTCGAAGAGTTCAAGGCAGCCGTCTCGGCGCACCTGGTTATGGGTTCCCGAAACACGCCAGAGATTTTCCCAGGCAGGCAGCGCGGCACCGTTCAATGCCGCCAATGCCTCTGTGCTGCGGGCGACCTTTTCAGGCCTGGAGGCCGCCAGGAACCGCACCATCCAGGGCAGGATCTGTAGCGCATAGGCCGGACGGACAGTCAGTGGACCAAGCGGGTCTGCCAGCCATTTCAGCGCCTGTTTCCAAAGCCCGGGCGAAGCCAGCGGCGCGACGTCCGTCCAGGCGATTGCTGCCGCATTGCCCTGACTGGTTCCGGCTGCCACTCCTTCCCGGTCCAGAATTGTTACCTCGTACCCGCGCTGAATGAGGCTGGCTGCTGTTGCCAGGCCGACAATTCCGGCACCGATGACATGTACCCGTCCCTTGCTCATATGCCCCTCTGGTCCTGATTCCCGCTGTCGGAACTTCCGAAGAGTTTCAGAGCGCTGACGGCGCTGCAAGGCCATGTTTTGTCACGCCAGCACACGAGACGCATGAAAGGCCAAAAGACTCGTCCGCCAGGTGCATAACTGATATATCAGCCACACATCCAAATGAGACACGAGCGGCTTTTCAGATGTCCAGCAACCTCAGCCAATCCGCACAGGCCTATCTGCGACTTGAGGAAGAAATCGTCACACTGCGCCTGAAACCGGGGGAACCGGTGACAGAAGCCGGACTGACCAAGCATCTGGGTCTCGGACGAACACCGATCCGCGAAGCCATCCAGCGGCTGAGCTGGGAAGGCCTCCTTGTGATCCGTCCACGCCTCGGCATCATCGTTGCCGACATGAACCCCTCGGATTTTCTGAAAGTCCTGGAAGCTCGCCACGGCCTTGAACGGCTCGTGGCCGGACTCGCCGCACGCCTTGCCGGCAAGGAGGAGCGCCGCACCCTGGAAGCCTGTGCAGAGGATCTGCGTGAGGCAGCCGCCCGTTCCGATGTCGAAGACTACCTGCGCCACGACAAGGCCTTTGACGACGTCGTTGCGGAAGCCGCTTGCAATCCATTCGCCACCAAGGCACTGGCGCCGTTGCAAACGCAAAGCCGGCGCTTCTGGTACCGTCATTTCGGCGAAGAGGACCTTAACCCGGCAGCCTGGAGCCACCTGGAGGTGATGCGCGCTGTTGCCGCCGGCGACGAACGGGCCGCCCGCGAACATGCCGATAATCTGATGCTCTATCTCAGGCGGCAGGCGACAACTCTGGTCAGCGGACCGCAATAAGACAGGGAGCTGAAAATGTCTGTGGAGGTAACTTTGGTTCCTGCCGAGGATGAAGACAGCGTGGCCGCAGACATCGAGCGTCACCTGCTGGCCGCGCTCGCACGCTCAAACACCCAGAGCCGCAACGAGCCGTTTGTGCTGTCGGTGACATTGCCGGACGGAGACATGGTAGCGGGTCTGACGGCAGTCACTTCCTATGGCTGGCTGTTGATCAAGACGCTCTGGGTGAAAGACAGCCTCCGGGGCAAAGGGTTTGGCAGGCAGCTGGTCACAGCAGCTGAAACAAGGGGATTGGAATTCGGCTGTTCCAACGCCTGGCTCGACACGTCAAATCCGGCGGCGCATGCGTTTTACCTGAAGCTGGGCTACAGCGATTTCGGCGTCCTGGAAAACGACGCCGATACCTTTCCGCCCGAGCATCGTCGCTGGTTCATGAAAAAGAGGCTCCGCTCGGAGCCTCTTCCTTGAACAATTCCAGGCAACCCTGCAGTCCGGAGCTTACTTCTTTTCAGATGTGAGCAACCAGGAAAACAGGGCCAGCGCCAGGGCTGCTCCCGCCAGTTCCGCCACGATAAACCCGGGCAGATCCACGGGACGGATCCCGGCAAACGTGTCGGTGAAGGCACGCGAGATCGCAACAGCCGGGTTGGCAAAGGAGGTCGACGCCGTGAACCAGTAGGCGGCCGTGATGTAAAGGCCGACCAGCCATGGCACAGCCGCTTCCCGGAACCGGATGCCGGCCAGGATACTGGCCAGAAGCCCGAAAGTGGCCACCACTTCCGCCACCCATTGCCCCGCGCCGGTGCGCACCGTTGTCGAGGCCTGCCAGACCGGCAGCTCGAACATCACATGGGCGATCAGGGAACCGCAGATGCCACCCAGGATCTGCGAGGCGATATAGGCGCCGGCGACCGCCAGGCCCAGTTCCCGCTTGAGCCAGAACACGAAGGTGACGGCAGGATTGAAATGGGCACCGGAAATCGGCCCCAGAATGGTGATCAGCACCACCAGGATCGCGCCGGTCGGAATGGTGTTGCCGAGAAGAGAAACGGCGACATCATCGGAAAGGCGGTCGGCCATGATGCCCGATCCAACGACGGTGCCGACCAGCATGGCGGTTCCCAGCGCCTCGGCGGTGAGACGTCGGGAGAGACTGAAGTCTGACATTTGATTAATCCTGGGTATCAGCCGTTGCACCAATGGCGTTAAGCCGCGCTTTGCCGTCTTCGGCGGTGAAAACACTGTCGCCAAGGGCCAGCATGGCGTTGATGCGGCGTTCGAGACGTTTGTAGGCAAGATCAAAAGCTGCGCCCCGGGTGTCGTCATCTCCCTCGACGCCTGCCGGATCCGGGATGCCCCAATGGACAACGAGCGGATGACCGGGCCAGACCGGACAGGATTCCCCGGCAGCGCTGTCGCAGACCGTGATGATCAGGTCCATCTTGGGCGCCTCGTGGCCAGCAAACTCGTCCCAGCTTTTTGA
The DNA here is from genome assembly GCF_965233565.1 of Roseibium sp. Classification (GTDB taxonomy): domain Bacteria; phylum Pseudomonadota; class Alphaproteobacteria; order Rhizobiales; family Stappiaceae; genus Roseibium. Next base: position 2,383,169 of record NZ_OZ247494.1, read on the forward strand.
GCGAAACCCGTCTGAGGAAAGGCCGTGCCGCTCCAGGCAGCTGAGCGCATCCGGGTTCACCGATCCGCGCGGTGTGGAACCGGCTGAAAAGGATTGGAATTTCCCCTGCCCGAGATGCCGAAACAGCGCCTCGCCTAAAACCGAACGCGCGGAATTGGCCGTGCAGACGATGAGTACATTACGCATTTGAATTTGAGCCCCACCTATGAACGTGCACTCAGCACGTTTCTTCCGTGTCACAGACTGTGCCAGCAGCCATGCTGGCGATCGGAGCGCAGAGCTCCGGATTTCCGCCGCAGCAATCCTGCAGCAGGTAGGTCACCAGCACCTGCATCGTTTCCAGACTGGCGCTGTAACAAATCGAGCGTCCATCCCGTTCAGCGTGCACGAGGCCGGAGCGGGACAGAGCGCCCAGGTGGGTCGACAGGGTATTTGGACGCACGTCGAGCGCTTCTGAAATGGCACCGGCGGACATGCCTTCTTTTCCGGCTTTCACCAGCAGGCGAAAAACGTCGAGGCGGGTTTCCTGACCGAGCGCTGCCAAAGCGTTCAAGGCATCTTCTTTTTCCATAATTCGAGAATACTCGAAATAACGAATAATGCAACCCTGAGCCTGAGACTTTTCGCTAGACGTCGCGAAAGGCAATCAGCGCATAGACGAATACCAGCCCGGCAAGCACCGCGGTCAGGCCGAACACAAGCGCATAACCGCCAAGGGCAAAGGCCGCACTGGAAACGGCAAGCCCGACGGTGCCGCCGATTGTCTGCGACGTCATGGCGATCCCTCCACCCTGACCGTGCTTGTGTTCCGGCAGAGCCTCCGAAATGGCCGCCCGGGTCGGTGTGAACAGGAACGGAAATGCGAGACCGGCCACCAGCAGACCAGGGGCAAACAGATAGACATCATTGAAGGCTTCTGTCGCCACAAGCCACAAAAAGGACAGCGCCAGAATGCCAAGCCCGATCAGCACCTGCTGCCGTTTTGGGATCTTGTCCGCATATCTTCCACAAACGACGGCCGCTCCGGGCTGAAGTAGCGGCGCCAGCATCACCACAACACCCGCCAGGAACGGGCTGAGGCCGAGCTCTGTCTGCGCGTAGAGCGCAACAAACACAAACAGCGGCATCTTGGCGTATTGCGCCGTGAAAATGGTCAGGTTGCTGCCGGTGAAGACCGGGCTTGCAAACAGATCGACTTCGATCAGCGGCGCCTCCAGAGACCGCTCCACGCGCCAGAACACGCTCAGGAACACCATGCCTGCGGCGAAACTCGCCAGGATCAGCGGATCGAGCCAACCCTGGCTGTCCGCCTCCATCAGGGCGTAGACAAGACAGAACATGCCTGTTGCAATCAGCCACAACCCGAGCAAGTCGATCCTGCGGCCGGCCGGGCGCTTCACATCCCGCCATGTCAGCGTCACGACGACGGCGACGGCAATCGCCACAATCGGATTGATCCAGAAGATCCAGCGCCAGGACAGGAAATCCGTGAACAGACCGCCAACCAGGGGTCCAAGGGCCAGAAAGGTGGTTCCGACGGCACCGCTGGTCGCAATGGCGGCGCCCCTCACCTCCTTCTTGAAGGTCATGGTGATCATGGCCAGGAAGATCGGGAAAATGATCGCCGCCCCGAGCCCCTGAACCGCCCGCGCCCCGATCAGAAAGGCGCCGGACGGTGCAAACCCGCAGGCAATCGAGCAGATCGAAAACAACGCCAGACCAACAAGAAAGACACGCAGGATCCCGAACAGATCCGCAATCTTACCGCCCACAGCCACGAAACAGGCGAAGCTCAGAAGATAGGCATTCACCACCCAGTGGGCTTCATTGTTGGAGAGGCCGAATTCCTTCTGGATGGTCGGCAGCGCGATCCCGACGACGGTTTCATCCAGCAGCACCAGGCCGAGCACGCAGCTGACAGCCCCCAGAAGCCACCATTTCCGGTTCGTTTCGCTGATCAAAGACATGAAAAGGCTCCCGGCTTTCACCGGGAGCCTACACCACTTGGCAGAACCGGACAGCTCCGGTCAGCGTCTAATTTCAGGCAGCCTTGGCGGCCAGACGTTTTTTGATGCTTTCCACATCTGCGCGCGGTGTCGCGGCAAACAGTGTCTTGGTGTAGTCGTGCTGCGGATTGTCGAAGACTTCGTCCCGCGTGCCGTATTCCACCACCTCACCGAAATACATCACCATCACCTTGTCGGCGATGTAGCGCACCACCGACAGGTCGTGGGAAATGAACACGTAAGTGAGGTTCATTTCTTCCTGAAGATCGGCCAAAAGGTTGAGGATCTGCGCCTGGACGGAGAGATCGAGCGCAGAGACCGGCTCGTCGAGCACCAGAAGCTTCGGCTTCATGATGATTGCGCGGGCAATGGCGACACGCTGGCGCTGACCGCCCGAGAACATGTGCGGGTAACGGCCGTAATGCTCCGGCTGCAGGCCCACCTTCTCCAGCATCTGAAGGGCCAGGTCTTTCCGTTCGGCCGCCGGCATATCCGTGTTGAGCAGCAGCGGCTCCTCCAGAACATGACCGATCTTCTGGCGCGGATTGAGCGAGCCATAGGGGTTCTGGAAGACGATCTGCACCTTCTGGCGCATTTCCTTCGAGATACCCGTCTTGGAAATGTCGATCGGCAAGCCGTCTATCTCGATGGAGCCGGAGGATTGCGCATCGATCATGGTCAGCATGCGCGCCAGCGTGGACTTGCCACAGCCACTTTCACCGACCACGGCCAGCGTGGTGCCGCGTTCGACATCCAGATTGACAGCCTTCACAGCTGTCAGCGTGGACGCCTTCTTGAACATGCCGCCCTTGATGTCATAGGTCCGGTAAAGGTCGCGGACCTTGAGGATCACATCTTCTGACATTTAGAAACCTCCCGCTTCGGCAAAGTCGCTGACGGTCGGCAACCGGTCGCCGGTGGCATTTTCCGGCAAGGCCGACAGCAGCGCCTTGGTATACGGGTTCTGCGGGCTTTCGAAGAGCGAGAGCACATCCGCCTCTTCCATCTTGCGGCCCTTGTACTGAACGATCACGCGATCCGCGGTCTCCGCCACGACACCCATGTCATGGGTGATCATGATAAGCCCCATACCGCTTTCCTGCTGCAGCTGGACCAGGAGGTCCAGGATCTGCTTCTGGATCGTCACGTCGAGCGCGGTGGTCGGCTCGTCGGCAATCAGGAGCTTCGGCGAACAGGCAATCGCCATGGCGATCATGACACGCTGGCACTGGCCACCGGACATCTGATGCGGGAACGCATTCACGCGTCCGGCCGGATCGGGAATGCCGACCGAGGTCATCAGCTCGATCACCTTGTCCTTGATCTGCCTGCCTTTCAGGTCCGTGTGTGCCTTCAGTGTTTCGCCCAGCTGGAAGCCGACGGTGAAACACGGGTTGAGGCTGGCGATCGGCTCCTGGAAGATCATCGAAATGTCCTTGCCGATCACCGTGCGGCGGGCCTTGGCCGACAGGGTGCGCAGGTCGAGGCCTTCGAACTCCATCTTGTCGGCCGTGATCGTCGCTGTGTCCGGCAGAAGACCCATAGTCGCCAGCATGGCAACGGACTTGCCCGAACCGGACTCGCCCACGATCGCCAGCACTTCACCGGCATCAACCGTGTAGTCCACACCGTCCAGCGCCCGGAACGGCCCCTTGGCGGTGTCGAACTCGACCCGGAGATTTCTGATTTCAAGAAGAGACATGGCTTAGCTCCTCTTCAGCTTCGGATCGAGCGCATCGCGCAGGCCGTCCCCGACCAGGTTGATGGCCAGAACGGTGATCAGGATGGCAAGACCGGGGAACGTCACGACCCACCAGGCGCGCAGGATGAACTCCCGCGCTTCGGCAAGCATCGTGCCCCATTCCGGAGTGGGCGGCTGTGCGCCCATGCCAAGAAAGCCAAGAGCTGCCGCATCCAGGATCGCGTTGGAGAAGGACAGCGTTGCCTGAACGATCAGGGGGGCCAGACAGTTCGGCAGGATGGTCTTGAACATCAGCCGCATGTGACCGGCCCCGGCCACCTTGGCCGCAACCACATAATCCCGGCTGCGTTCCGTCAGCACCGCCGCGCGGGTCAGGCGGACGAAATGCGGCTGCAGCACGATGGCAATCGCGATCATGGCATTGATCAGGCCCGGACCGAGAATGGCCACCAGCACCAGGGCCAGCAGCAGCGACGGGAAGGCCAGGATGATATCCATCACCCGCATGATGAAGGTATCGACCGCACCGCGCATGTAGCCGGCGACAAGGCCCATGACGATGCCGCCGACCAGGGCGATGGACACCACCACAACACCGATGAACAGCGAGAAACGCGCGCCGAAGATCAGACGGGACAGAATATCGCGGCCAACGGCGTCGGTCCCCAGAAGGAACGCGGCCTTGCCGCCATCCTGCCAGACCGGCGGCACCAGGAAACTGTCGCGATACTGGAAGTCCGGGTTATGCGGCGCGATCAGCGGTGCGAACACCGCCATCAGCACCAGCAGGACAAAGATAACAAGGCCGAGCACGGCGCCCTTGTTCTGCGAGAAGTAATACCAGAACTCGATCAGCCGCGCCTTGGTGGCGTTGCGGCTTTCTTCTTCGAGCTTCGAGGTATCGGCCTTGGTGGCCGGGGAGGTGTTTGTCATGTTCTAGACCCTCGGCTCAGTTGTGGCGGATACGCGGATTGATCAGGCCGTAAAGCACGTCCACGATCAGGTTGACCAGCATGATGATGCCGGCAATCAGCAGCAGCCCGCCCTGGACCACGAAATAGTCGCGGCGGGAAATGCTGTCGACGAGCCACTTGCCGATACCAGGCCAGGAAAAAATCGTTTCCGTCAGGATGGCACCGGCCAACAGAACACCGACCTGCAGGCCGATCGTCGTGATCACCGGGATCAGTGCGTTGCGCAAGGCATGTAACCCGATCACCGAACGCGGCGACAGCCCCTTGGCGCGCGCCGTTCTCACGTAGTCCTCGCCGAGCACTTCCAGCATTGCGGAGCGGGTCTGGCGCGCGATCACGGCAAGCGGGATGGTCGCCAGAACGATGGACGGCAGGATCAGGTGGCGGACCGCCGACAGGAACGCGCCCTTTTCTCCCGAAAGCAGACTGTCGATCAGCATGAAGCCGGTCACGGACGGGAAGAAGTAGAGCAGCGAGATACGGCCGGAAACCGGCGTCCACTGGAGGATGCCGGAAAAGAGAATGATCAGCAGCAGGCCCCACCAGAAGATCGGCATGGAATAGCCGACAAGCGCGGTGCCCATGATTGCCTGGTCGGCAACCGAACCGCGCTTCACAGCGGCGAAGATGCCGGCCGGAATGCCGATGCAGACCGCCAGGATAATCGCGCAAAGAGCCAGTTCCGCGGTCGCCGGGAACAGCGTCAGAAACTCGTCGAGAACAGGCTTCTTCGAGGCAAAGGAAGTGCCGAGATCGCCTTGAAAGACACCGAGAACATAGTCGATATACTGTTGCCACAAGGGCTTGTCGAAGCCCATCTGCGCCATCAGTTCGGCCTTGCGCTCATCGGAGATGCCACGTTCGCCTGCAAGCAGGTCGAGCGGGTCGCCGGGCAGCAATCGGATGAAAGAGAAGGCGACGAGGGTGACGCCGATGAATGTCGGTATCAACAGGCCGAGCCGGCCTAGAAGAAAGCGGAGCATGTCAGGTTCCAGATACGAAGAACCAGCGGATACCGTCACTCAAAGCAAGAGCATCCGCCGGTCATAAAGTTTGAAGGCGCCAGCATCTCTGCCAGCGCCTCCTTCAAGTTAGGCGGATTTACTCCGCAATGTCCACGCCGTCAAACCAATGACCGCCCAGCGGGTCCATGACGTAGCCGGTGACTTTGGAAGACATCGGCATGAAGACGACGGAGTGAGCGATGGTTGCCCATGGCGCCTCTTCCTTGAAGACGACCTGCGCCTCTTCGTAGAGCTTGGTGCGCTCAGCCTTGTCGGTCACGGACTTCGCCTTCGCGATCAACGCCTGGAAGTCGTCGTTACACCACTGGGCACGGTTGGAACCGCCAACGCCGTCACAGCCGAGAAGAACGGCCAGGAAGTTGTCCGGGTCGCCGTTGTCGCCGGTCCAGCCGAGCAGCACGGCACCGTCACGATCAACATCCTTGGAACGGGAGAGATACTCACCCCATTCGTAGGAAACGATTTCGACGTTTACGCCAACGTTTGCGAAGTCAGCCTGAATGACTTCCGCCATCCGGCGGGCATTCGGGTTGTACGGACGCTGCACCGGCATGGCCCAGATTTTCATGGACAGGTCGGAGACACCGGCGGCAGCCAGCATTTCCTTGGCCAGTTCCGGATTGTAGTCGTCGTCTTCGATCGCGTCGTTATAGGACCACATGGTCGGCGGGATCGGGTTCTTGGCAGCCTGACCGGAGCCCTGGAAAACCGCGTCGAGGATCGCCTGCTTGTTGATCGCGTGGTTCAGCGCCTTGCGGACTTCCTTCTTGTCGAAAGGAGCCACCTTGGTGTTGTAGGCGAGGTAACCGACGTTCAGACCCTGCTGCTCCATGAGCGTCAGGTTGCTGTCAGCCTTGATGTCGGCGATATCGGCCGGAGCCGGATACGGCATCACATGGCACTCGCCGGCTTTCAGCTTCTGCAGACGAACGGCAGCGTCCGGGGTGATCGCAAAGATCAGGTTGTCGATGGCTTCCTTGCCATTCCAGTAATCTTCATGAGCGCCATAACGGATCACGGCGTCTTTCTGGTAGCCGACGAACTTGAACGGACCGGTGCCGACCGGCTGCTGGTTCAGCTGTTCCTTGGTGCCGGCAGCTTCGAGCTGGGCAGCATATTCAGCGGACACGACGGAAGCGAAGTCCATTGCCAGGTTGGCGATCATCGGCGCTTCCGGACGGTTCAGCACAAACTTGACCGTGTGGTCGTCAACCTTGACGATTTCCTTGATCAGGTCCGGCATGGACATGCCGTTGAAATATTCCCACGCGGTGCCCGGGGTATATTCGTGCCACGGATGATCTTTCTTCAGCTGGCGCTCGAAGGAAAAGATGACGTCGTCGGCATTGAAGTCACGGGTCGGCGTGAAGAAGCTGGTCGTGTGATACTTCACACCCTTGCGCAGGTTGAAGGTGTATTCCAGGCCGTCTTCGGAAACTTCCCAGCTTTCCGCCAGGCCCGGAAGCACTTCCGTGGTGCCGCGCTTGAACTCGACAAGCCGGTTGTAGAGCGGCTTGGAGGACGCATCGAACGTGGTACCTGCAGTGTAAAGTGCGGTGTCGAAGCCTTCCGGCGAACCTTCGGAACAATAAACCAGAGTTTTTGCGGAAGCACCGGTTGCTGCGATCACAGCAAGGCTGGCGCCAAGAAGGGATGCCTTCAAGGTTTTTTGGAAATTCATCAAACTGTTCTCCCCTTGATGAAGAGCCAGGGCTTTGCATCGTTGGAAGGTGCAAAGGAGTTGAGCCCGAGCCAGGGCAAACTAAGGCGTTTTTTCGGCAGAAAATCAACTGCCAACATATTTCTAATTTGACGTGGTTATTGAAATATTTTTGCTAGGTAAGGCATGCTGCCGTAAATTTTTGACGCATGACCATTAACTTTGTGGAAACAAATACCGCAAGGGAAGAATATTTTTCCTCCACACTAACCACCTGAAAACAAAAGGCTCTCGCAAATGCGAGAGCCCTTGTCAAATTCAACCCTGCGTCGAACGCGTACGTTTGACAGCGTCCCGCCACCCGGACAGTCGTTTGACCCGTTCTGGCTCTTCCAGACGCGGTTCGAACCGTTTTTCCAGTTTCCATTCATTGGAAAAGCTGTCAGGTCCGGGCCAGATGCCAGCCTTGTGACCGGCAAGCCAGGCAGCGCCAAGAGCTGTCGTCTCCGGCACGGTCGGCCGGTCGACAGGTGCACCCAGAATGTCGGCCAGAAACTGCATCGTCCAGTTAGATGCGGTCATGCCGCCATCAACGCGCAGCACCGGTTGTTCGGCCTCGGGCCAGTCTGCCTGCATGGCCTCGATCAGATCACTGGTCTGGTACCCAACACTTTGCAGAACCGCCCGTGCAATTTCTTTCGGCCCGGTGTTCCGGGTCAGCCCGAACATCGCACCGCGGGCATCCGCATCCCAGTACGGTGCCCCGAGGCCAACAAAGGCCGGCACGAGATAGACATCCTGATTCGGATCGGCCTGTTCGGCGAGCGCTTGCGAGTCGCCGGCCGATTCGATCAGGCCGAGACCGTCACGCAGCCACTGCACGGCCGCACCGGCGACAAAGATCGACCCTTCCAGTGCGTAGGTCGTCTCGCCATTGAGCCGGTAGGCAATAGTCGTGAGCATCCGGTTGTTCGATTTCACCGGCTTGGTACCGGTGTTCATGATCGCGAAACAGCCCGTGCCGTAAGTAGACTTCACCATGCCTGGTTTGAAACAGGCCTGACCAACCGTCGCCGCCTGCTGATCACCTGCCACGCCTAGAATCGGGATCGCCCGGCCAAACAGTTCCGGATCGGTGCTGCCGAAATCATCGGCGCTGTCCTTAACCTCCGGCAGCAGGCTCATCGGAATGTTCAGATGACGGCAGAGATCACCGTCCCAGGCATTGTCGTGGATGTTGTAGATGAGCGTCCGCGACGCATTGGTGGCGTCGGTGGCATGCACCTTGCCTCCGGTCAACTGCCAGATCAGCCAGGTATCGACGGTGCCGAAGGCAAGCTCACCGCGTTCCGCGCGCGCACGCACCCCTTCGACATTGTCGAGCAGCCAGGCGATCTTGGTGCCGGAGAAATACGGGTCGAGCAACAGCCCCGTTTTTGCGGTGAACGTCTCTTCGAGGCCGTCGGCGCGCAGTTTGGCGCAGAAGTCCGCTGTGCGCCGGTCCTGCCAGACAATGGCGTTATAAACCGGCTCTCCCGTCGACCGGTCCCAGATCAGCGTGGTCTCGCGCTGATTGGTAATACCGATTGCTGCAACGTCAGCGCCCTCTTGGGGCGCCTTGCCCATGGCTTCTCGGCAGACCCGCAGCGTGCTGGTCCAGATGTCTGCAGGTTCATGCTCCACCCAGCCCGACTTCGGGAAGTGCTGCGGAAATTCCTGCTGCCCCACGCTGATTGGATGGAATTCACTGTCGAACACGATGGCTCGGCTCGACGTCGTGCCCTGGTCAATCGCCAAAACACATCCGGCCATGGCGCTCCTCCCGTTTGCTCTTGTTCTGGAAACTGCCGGCAGCGCCGGCAGATCATGTGACACTTGTTTTGAAAACTATGCCGCAGCGCCGGTCTGCTTCGCAAGATAGCCGGACATAAAGGCCTCAAGATCCGCTGCTTCTTCCCGGCTCAGCCGCAGGCCGAGCTTGGTTCGCCGCCACAACGCGTCTGGTGCCGTGCGTGCCCATTCGCGGTCCATCAGCCATTTCACTTCGGCTTCATAAAGATTGTAGCCGAAACAGCGGCCAAGATCCTCAAGTCGCTGCGTGCCGGACAGAATGAGCCGCGCGTCGGTTCCATAAAGCCGCGTCAGTCGCTTGGCGAAGGACCTGTCCAGGAACGGATAGTCTTTCTGCAAGCCGGCAACCTCCTCGTCAAACCCAGTGGCGCTGAAATCCCCGCCGGGGAGCGGTGCACCCGCCGTCCAGACACCCCGCTTGAAGGGCAGCAACGGTTCCAGCTTCGCCAGAACCTGCTCGGCCAGTTTTCGATAGGTCGTGATCTTTCCCCCAAAGACGGACAGAACCGCCGGCTTGTCTTCGCCGCCATCCAGCTCCAGCACGTAATCGCGGGTCGCCGCCTTGGCATCCTTTGCCCCGTCATCATAAAGCGGGCGGACACCGGAATAGGTATGGACCACATCATCCGGCGCGATCGCTTTCTCCAGGTATTCGCTCGCCGCCTTGCAAAGATAGGCAATCTCGTCTTCCGAGATTTCGACCTTGCCGAGATCGTCCGTGAAATCGACATCCGTCGTGCCGATCAGCGTGAAGTCGTCTTCGTAAGGAATTGCGAAAACGATCCGCCCATCGCCGTTCTGGAAAATGAAACACCGGTCGTGGTCGAACTGGCGCGGCACGATAATGTGGCTGCCCTTGACCAGACGGATCTTGGAGGTGTTGTTCGAGCCGACAACTCCGCTCAGCATATCGGCGACCCATGGCCCGGCCGCGTTGACGATCACCTTGGCGGTCACCGTGCTGTCTTTGCCAGTTGCCAGGTCCCTCAGTGTGGCCGTCCAGACATCACCATCCCGCCGCGCACTGATGCACTTGGTGCGTGTGCGGATCTCCGCCCCACGATCCGCAGCGTCGCGCGCGTTCAAAACGACAAGCCGTGCATCGTCGACCCAGCAGTCGGAATACTCAAATCCCTTGGTGAACAGCTGCTTGAGCCCTTGCGAGAATGGCGCTTGATCGAGACGAACCGTTTTTGTGGCCGGCAGCAACTTACGGCCACCCAGATGGTCATACATGAACAGGCCAAGGCGCAGGAACCAGGCCGGACGCAGTTCCTTGTGATGCGGCAGAATGAACCGCAGGGGCCAGGCAATATGCGGTGCCATGCCCCAGAGCACTTCACGCTCCTTCAGCGCTTTCCTGACAAGGTCGAACTCGTAATATTCCAGGTAGCGCAACCCGCCGTGAATGAGCTTGGTCGACGCGGAGGATGTTGCTCCGGCAAGGTCGCCCATTTCGGCCAGAAGGACGGATGCACCCCGGCCCACTGCATCCCGGGCAATTCCGGTTCCGTTGATTCCACCACCTATGACCAGAAGATCGTAATCGGCCGCCATACCCTGACTCCGGCTTGTGCGCATCTGCGCTTTTGAACTTAAAATGAAAATAAAACGAAACCACCTGAAATTCAATCAACAATCACCGAATGGTCTCACTTTTCCGCCGCACCTGCTTTAATATGGTGTCGACAAACCGAAAACAGCCGCGCGTAATTTCTCTTTGGCGTGCGCAACCCCTTTGCGAGCACCGGGAAACCGTGATCTGAATTTCATCGTTTGAGTTGTGCAAGTGGTTCTCCGCCGAGGGATCGAACCTCGATTTCCTGAGCCAAAATCAGGTGTCCTGCCGATTAGACGAGCGGAGACAACGCCCTCAAGATCAAGACGCCTGACACCAACGGCGGGCCAGACACTTATGCCCCAGGGGATCCAAATTGGCAGAAGCGGCGGGATTCGAACCCGCGGGACCCGTCGGGGCCCTGCGACTTAGCAAGTCGCTGCCTTCAGCCACTCGGCCACGCTTCCTTGTTTTCAAGATGCCTTCGAAACGAAAAAACCCGCCTCGAAGGCGGGTTAGCTGGTTCGACGATAGACTTTGATGTGTCTAGTTCATCTCGCTTTGCAGCCCGCACATATCCTCAACCCGGCTTTGAGCCAGGTCTTGAGAACTTTGCGCGTTGAAAACGACTAAGAACATCGTCTGCTCCAGATTGGATTGGCGGGCGATTTCCCGCACAACGGGAGAACGAATACCGTTTCCATTCAACCAGTGTCAAGCTGCCTTTCCAGAACTTTCCAGTCCGGGCACCTGTGAAGGTGTCAGTGTTCACCATCCTCCGCCGGAGCATCATCGGCCAACTCGCTGGCGCTCGTCGGCAGTTTGCGGCGCTGCTTCTGTTTGGGTTCGTCCTCCGCAAAGGGCGGCGTCGCAGCGTGATAGGTGACCTGCGGGAACGGAATTTCGATATCGCGTTCATCGAACACCTGCTTGACGAATTCATTATAGGCCCGCCCGATGCCCCACTGATCGCCTGGGGTTGTCTTGATCCGGGCCCGGATATCGATCGAGCTGGCACCGAAATTGGTCACGCCATGCATTTCGAAGTCGCCGACAATCTTCGATCCGAAGTCCGTTTTCTTCAGACGCTCGAACGCCTCGATCATCGCCTCTTTCGCCTTGGCGATATCCGTGTCGTAGGACACGCCGATCAGGGCCACATGGTAGGAGAAGCCGCGCATGAAGTTGGACACCATGTCGACGGACGAAAACGGGATAAGATGCGTGGTGCCGTTCAGGTCGCGCATGCGCACCGAACGGATGGTGATGCCTTCCACCGTGCCGGTGATCCCGGCCACCGTCACCACATCGCCTTCGTTGATCGCGTTTTCGATCTGAATGAAGGCACCCGTGATGATGTCCTTGACCAGGGTCTGCGCACCGAAGGAAATGGCCAGACCGACCACACCGGCACCGGCAATCAGCGGCCCGATATCGACGCCGATTTCAGAGAGCGACAGCAGGATGGCCATGACGATGATGATGATCGTCGCCGCGTTCCGAAACAGCTGAAACAGCGTTCGCTCCCGCGCCGTGACAATATAGCCGGCGCGCGATTGCAGACGCAGGTCCACCCAGGACATGACCGCCAGCCAGATCACGAAGGCGACCAGCACAACAAAGAAGGCCGAGCCGTAGCTGCTGACAAGCCGCACCCCGACATCGCTGTTGAACCAGTCGATGACCCCGATGAGCCCCCAGATGTCGAGCAGGAGCAGAACCGTTCCTGCAAAGACAACCGCGCGAATGATCTTCAGGAGCCGGGGAACAAAAGCATTCAGGCGGTACTGCAGGGCCGGGAGTTTTTGCTGAACGCTCTCCGGCAGACGAATACCGCCCTTGATGGCTTTCGTCATCACAAGCGATATCACCATGCCGGCCATGATTGTCACGATCGAAAGGCCTGTGGCCCGCAGGATGATTGTGGTCGCATCAAATGGACGCGTCACCCAGACCACAAAGACCGCAATGATGTAACCCAGCGCACCGATGTGCCAGAGGTCGCCGAGGTTGGACACGGCTCTTTGAGCAAGCATGCTCTGCAGCGTTTCCGCATAGCGCCTGGTTCCTTCACGCACCCGCACACGGTTCCGCTTGATCAGAACCATCAGGTAAAGCATGCCGCTGAGAACAATCAGGAAGCGTAGCGCATTGCCCAAAACGAAGGACACGGCCAGGTTGGCAACCGGAACCGCCAAGAATACCCCGTAGTTGATCCAGTACATATAGAGCCGCAGGCGCGCGTACCAGTAGTTCGAACTGTCATCATCGAAGGGCAGCAACCGCAATTCCGGCCGGTTGGGTGCGAACACGAACCTGAGCGATACATTGGCCATGCCCGTAATGAAAAAGGCATTCAGTGCGAGGCTCTCCTGAAGCGTGACGCCTGCCTCAAACCCGCCATAGGCCAGCAGGGCGACAAAATAGCCGACCCCCAGCCCGAGCGCGACGGTCAACGCGTCAATGGCCGATGTCAGCAAGAGGATGAAACTGCGCATCAGCCCACCTCCGTAGCGGGCCCGAAGTTGCAGCTTGGGGTACAGTTTCTGTGCCACAAACTGACCGGCGAAAAAGGCGATATAGGCACTGACAAGAACCGCAGCGACCTGACTGATGACACTCTGCACCCGGTCCCATTTGACCGGAATATCGCCTTGCAGGATCAACAACAGCCCCTTCAGGGAGTGCCCTGCCCGATCGATGAGAACGCCCACCTCGTCTGCTACGGCTCGCGTATACTCCCCGACCCGAATGACAAAGCTTTCGCTTTTGGCCGTGTCCTGCGCCTCCGGTGGCTGTTCGCCCGCGGAACCTGCAGCGTCCGCTGCTGCCGACGTCGGGTCGGCACTGCTCTTCTTCAAAAGTTCAAGAAACGCCGCCCGGCTGTCAGGATCACTGAGCACCTTGATCAGTGCCTCGTTCGCTTGATCAACCTCCTGTGCCGTGGTTTGCGCTTGCCCGGCAGCGCCGCCATTCGCGTTTTGTGCCAGCGCAGGTGAAGAGGCTGAACAAAGGAGCACTGCAATGGCAAGGAGACAGGACCGCAAGAATGTCATTTCAAACTCGGCAAGGGTTCGTGAAGGGGGCAAAATTCAATTCCAACCGGACCATAGTGAACAAGGTCCCGGCTTGAAAAGGTCATGAACAACGGTTCATGTATTTTTGCACCGCACAAAGCACCGACAAAGAAATTTGAAGCTTTTTTTGCCCAGATATTATGTAGCCTCCAAATTTTTCGCACTTATCAACCGGAACTGCAAATTTACGCAAGGTCATTATGCTGCATCAACCATTCAGGTAACGTAATAATAACAATATAGGCGTCACTTAGTACTCAAGAGGAGGAAGGATGCCAGGGTCCTTGATCAAACTCGCCCTCGAAGGGACTGACGAAGCGCGCCAGCGTCTGTTTGCGCAGGTGAGCGAACTTGTCGTCTCGAATCTGGACGAGCGCACCGATCGGGAGCTTGCCATCTTCTCCGAAGTGATCATCAAACTCTATGGTGTCGGCTCCGCCACGGACAGGGCCCGGCTCGCGCAAAGGCTGGCCGCTCAGGTCAACACACCCGTCGAACTTGCGCGCAAGATCGCAGAAGACGAAGTCAACGTGGCCATGCCGGTGCTTGCGCACTGCCCCGTCTTTTCTCAGGAAGATTTGCTGAATTTTGTCGAGCATCTCAGCAATGCGCACCTGCAAGTTCTGGCGCGCAGGTCAGACCTGTCCACCGAAGTATCCGACGTGATCGCCGAACGCGGCGACAAGCCCGTTCACCGCATTCTCGCCGGCAACCGGGAAATCAAGTTGTCCCGCGACACCATGGTGAATCTGGTCAAGCTGGCCACCGAAGACCCCGTGCTGCGCGAAGACCTGTGTTTGCGCACGGACCTGTCACCTGCGGTCTGCAGAACCCTGCTTCCTCTCGTCGATGACGAAACCAAGAAACGCCTGCACCGGATCATCGAAGGCGCGCTCTCCCAGGAGCAACTGGACCAGATCGCCAGGCTGAAGGTATTGCGGCGCGAGTTCGGCGATGCCCTGGACAGCACCGACATGAGCCTTTTGTGGCGAGACGCGGAACGCAAGGACATCAGCGTAAGCGAGTTGATGATCCTGCTGTTGCAGGACGGCCGTTTCAACCACTCGATAGAGCTACTGAGTGCTCGGGGCCGCACAGCGCAGAAGTCTCTCAAAGACGCAGTTTACAGCGGAAAGCAGGATCTGGTTCTGCGCACGGCAGCAAAGGCCGGGCTGGATGTCGCCACCTTCGCGTTGTTTGCCAAGGTTCGCTGCGATCATCTGAGAGTTCCCTCCGCACAAGGGTCGGAGTGGACTGCTGCCTACAAAAAGTTTCTCGACAACAACGCCGTCACGAAACAGTCCCGCTGCGGAGACTTTCAGGCGAACCGCCGCACCAAGAAACCCCGTGCGGCCGGTGACCGCAGCTCGCGCGTTTCGGCCATCTGACCGGGCAGCGGGCGGTCGATCAGCTTCTGGAACACAAGGTTGCAGCAATGGCAGTCGACAGGGTCGCCGCTGCGTAGAACCAAAGGCCAGGCAAGATGGCGGCGGCGGCCAGACCACTGGTTTTGGCAGCAAACAGCACCAAAGCAACAAGCATCACATCCAGCATGGACCACTTGCTGACCATCGATAAGAGCGCCAGCGAGCGTGTCTTGGTGCCACTGAGTACCGCAACATGGATGAGCAGGATCTTGAGAGCCGGAAAACCGATTGAGAACAGGGCAACGACAGCGGCCAGCGCCGCATCGCCCTCTTGCCAGAGTCCCAGCACCATCTCCAGCAACGTCGGCCGGTCTTCCAGGAAATAAAGGCGCTCGAACCGCATAAGCGGCTGGGTCAGGCCCAACGCGAACGAAAAGGTGGAAACAGGAAGTAGAAAAGCCAGAAGAAATCGCATTGAGACTGCCGCAGCCGGACCGGGTCAGGCCTTGTGAATGTGTTGAACGCAAACCGACCCGCCTGAGATAGGGACTGGGTTCGCTATTCCCTATATCACCGGGCTGGAAAAGCACAAAACCTGACCGCCGAGGGCGCCGGTCAGGTAAATGGGGAGCGTCAAAATCTGTGCCGGTTGTTAAAGGCAACCAGCGCGAATTGCGGCAGTCCGGCCGCGGGTCAGCGCACTCTGGCGCGGGCGGCCACTTCGTCGAGCTGGTCCTGTTCCGCCATCTCCTGGGCGGTGCGTTCACGCTGCTGGTCTCGTTCTTCCAGCTGCTCGAACTTCTTCAGCTCTTCGATAGCTTCACTGAGCTCGTCCTGAGCACGCTGAAGCTGGTCGTCCAGTTCATACGCTGAATTGCGTAAATTATCGCGCCGGTCAGCCGCCGCCTTGGCAAAAGTCGGATAAGCAAAATGAGTGACATCCGTTATGCCGACACGTTCCTGCTCGGATTTGATCTGATCATCGAGTTCGTCAGCCATGCGATTGAACTCGGCAATCATGCTCTCGATCTGAGCGAGCTGCCGCCGTTTTTCGTCAACTTGAAACCGCTTCAGGCGGATCAAACTGTCTCGGGTTTTCATTACTCAATACTCCCCTAACACGGGCAGTCTATCCCGGAGTCATTTCCAAAAGGTTGGCAAGTTGCTGATACCCGTCAGAAAGTGACGTCGCTTCGTCTTTTCCCTGGTTCAGGAACTCGTCGATCATCGTGAAGCGGTAAATGGCCTCATCCACCGTCGGATCAGACCCTTTCCGATAGGCCCCCAGCCGGATGAGCTCTTCCATATCCGTATAGGTGGACAGCAGCTGGCGCGCCCGGCGCAGGACGGGAAGCTGCTCGGATGGCACACAGCGCGGCATCGTTCGCGATACCGACTTCAACACATCAATCGCCGGATAGCGCCCGCGCTCGGCAATGGACCTGTCCATCACCACGTGACCATCCAGAATGCCGCGCACCGCGTCGGCAACGGGTTCGTTGTGGTTGTCGCCTTCAACGAGCACCGTGAACAGGCCGGTGATCGAGCCACTGCCCTGCTTGCCCGGTCCGGCACGTTCCAGAAGCCGCGGCAACTCGGTGAAGACGGTTGGCGTATAGCCCTTGGATGTGGGCGGTTCGCCGATCGAGAGGCCGATTTCCCGCTGCGCCATGGCGAATCGGGTCACCGAATCCATCATGCACAGAACATTGTTGCCCTCATCACGAAAATGTTCCGCAACGGTCATGGCGAGATAGGCGGCCTGACGCCGCATCAAAACACTTTCATCAGACGTCGCAACGACGACCACGGAGCGTTCCAGGCCCGATTCGCCAAGATCGTCCTCAATGAATTCCTGAACCTCGCGCCCGCGCTCGCCAATCAGGCCAATCACCGCAACGTCACAATTTGTGTTGCGCGCCAGCATGGACATCAGCACGGATTTGCCGACACCCGAGCCGGCGAAGATGCCCATGCGCTGGCCTTCGCAACAGGTTACGAAAGTGTTAAGCGCCCTGACGCCGAGATCCAGCGGCGGACCAACCCGTTTACGTTCTGAGGCCGGCGGCGGTGAACTTCGCAATTTGCGAGGCACTCCGCCATTTGGAAGATCTCCTTTACCATCAATCGGTTCACCAAGTGCATTAACCACCCGGCCGAGCCAGGCATTGGCCGGATGCACCACGCTGTCACGCGATTGAATCACCGCCTTGCAGCCCATGCGCACGCCTTCCAGACCCGAAAACGGCATGCACAACGCATGCCCCTCTCGAAAACCGACAACTTCCGCAGGGACTTTGGGGTTATCCTCACCGTTGTCGATCAAAAGCCGGGAGCCGACGCTCATCTCGTGAATGGGCCCCGCGATCTCCACGAGAAGGCCTTGAACCGCTGTAACCCGGCCATAAATTTCGGTCGGCATCAGCGAATCAATCTCGGCGAAAAGCGCCTTCACGGAAGATTCCTTTCCTCGTTAACGGATTCGGTAACTGTTCGTTTACGACTCTGGTTAATCTTAACCTTTGGAAGGCTGACAAGCGAGAGCCATTTCGAAGTCAAAACGGCTTTGTTGAAAGGAATCTGAACGGAATCGGTTAGACCCGTTTCTTAAAGTGCGACATTAAGATTTGTGAATCCGGTTTTTTTCTGGGGATTCAACAAGTTGGCTGTTGTTCACAGTTTCCTCTCTTCGAAGCTTGCCGTTACGAATCATATTTTGTTAACCATTAACCGATAGCTTTGAGTCGGGGTTAACTCAGTCCTTCGTAGCAGGCACCGACAGAGCCGTTGCGACTTGCCCAGGAAAGGCAGAACAAGGGGATTGGCATGCGTGTATTGTTGATTGAGGATGACAGCGCCACGGCGCAGAGCATCGAGTTGATGCTGAAGTCCGAGAACTTCAACGTCTACACGACAGATCTTGGCGAGGAAGGCATCGACCTCGGCAAACTGTACGACTACGACATCATCATGTTGGATTTGAACCTGCCGGACATGTCCGGTTATGAGGTTCTCCGGACACTTCGCGTTTCAAAGGTCAAGACACCGATCCTGATCCTTTCCGGCAACGCGGGTATTGAAGACAAGGTTCGCGGCCTCGGCTTCGGCGCCGACGATTACATGACCAAGCCGTTCCACAAGGACGAGCTGGTCGCGCGGATTCACGCAATCGTCCGCCGCTCCAAGGGCCACGCCCAGTCGGTGATCGTCACCGGTGACCTGAAGGTCAACCTGGACACCAAGACCGTCGAAGTCGGCGGTCAGCGCGTCCACCTGACCGGCAAGGAATACCAGATGCTGGAGCTGCTTTCGCTCCGCAAGGGGACGACGCTCACCAAGGAAATGTTCCTGAACCACCTTTATGGCGGCATGGACGAGCCGGAGCTGAAGATCATCGACGTCTTCATCTGTAAGCTGCGCAAGAAACTGGCAGCTGCCACTTCCGGCAAGAACTACATCGAAACCGTCTGGGGCCGCGGCTACGTGCTGCGCGAACCGGATGTCGAAGCTGCCGCCTGATCGGTTGGCCTCGAACGGAACAAAGCCCCGGCAGTGCCGGGGCTTTTTTTGTTTGTCCCGCAAGGAACTGCCCCCTGCCGCTGCCCTTGACGAGCTTCGGCCGGCTTCGCTCTCAATCTGCTTCTGCAGAACCGGGCTCTGCAAAGACCAGAATCTGCTTTTCCGAGGCACGCCCGTAGGACACGGCCGCGCGCATATCGCCGGCCTCATCATGCAAGCTGATCAGTCCCCTTCGATTTGACACTTGCATGTGTTCAGCAGTTTGCCGGGTCACGGCAACCTTCAGGGTCTGCCCGGCTTTCAGCGTTGTATCGGCAATTGGTTGCGGCCGGCTCATCTTGTCCCGCAGTTCAAATCCTTGAAGCGCGATATCCGAACCGCTCGCGTTCCAGATCTCCACCCATTCCGCGCCCTGATCCTCTCCGGGTGGGTTGGGCAATGCCGCCCGAATTCGCAGCTCCCCATTGTTCTGAAGCCGGACGGGACGCGGTTTCACTACGATGTCGCCGGAGCCGCCGCCGTCCACACCGCCTTCGCCGAGATAGACCGGAAAGAAGGACCGGATGTGTTTTCCAAGTCCACCATCCTGCGTGGTTGCGTGATACATCACCAGGTCATAGACCCCGTCGCCGAGCTTCACCCGCTTCTTCTGGTTGGTGAGCAACCCCAGATGACCTTCGTAATAGGCCAGGGTGGCAAGCGCCATTTCGCAGGCCGGGCTGCAGCCGACAAAAAAGCCGCCCTTCTTCTTGAAAAGTTCGGCGACAAGGTTGCCGTGCATGTCCATGTGGTTCCAGAGCATCTGCAACGTCACGACATGCGGGTTGTCAGGTCCCGGACCGCCCAGGTCATATTTGTAGCCCAGGTAATCCACGCGGCCACCGAGCTCGTCGAGGGCAAATTTCACCCAGGAGTGATATCCGGAGATCTTGCCCTTTTCTGCAGCGCCATTCGCATTCTTGGCGTATTTGCCCTCTCCGACGAACACATGCTCGAAGCCCGTGCAGAAGTGGGTCGACTTTCCGCGATAATAGTTCGTGTAGACCTTGAACCAGATCAATTCCAGATCACGCCTGAATTGGTCCTGGGGCAGGTCCGGAACAAGCGTGTTCGAGATATGGTCGTAGGCAATCTGCATCGGCCTGCTTGCCAGGACGAGGTCGAGAAAGTTTTCGATCTCCGCTGCCTCTGCAGGTGATACCAGTTCCGGATCACGGAAATGGACGGCGTAGTTGTCGAGAAGCCGAATGAATGCCGAATAGAGCGGATTTTGTTCGAGTTTTTTGAAGTCGACATGATGAAACAAGGGATTTGTCGCCAGATCGATCTGCCGGCTGCCTCGTGCCTTGACCTGCTCATCCAGGAGGATGTCGGCCCCAGGGTTGGCCCAGCTGCCGTCGTCCTGTCGCGCACTGACTGAAAACCGGTGATCGTCTTGCGCCCAGATGGCCTGATAAACATGTTCTGACATCGCCGCCCCCCCGTATCAACGATGGGAAGGTGGCACAGTTTCGTGTCACTTTCACCGGGATAGTCTGATTTGGAAACGATCAGCCGTCGCCCTGCTCCTCCTCTTCAGCGCGCAAGGCATCAAGAGCAGTCTGCAGACGGTCAATCCTGTCTTCGCCCACTTTCGGATTGCAGGCCAACGACAAATCGACTTGTTCCAACAGCAGAACGGGCTCAACATCGATCCCTTCCTTGCGCGCAAGATAAGGAGAGGTAATGAGACCACCAATCCAGAGATCGATCCGGCCCAAGGCAAGCAGATTGGCATTCAGCCGATTGTCCTCGACCACCGACAGTTTGGGGTGTCCGGCCGCGCGCAGCTTGTGTGTGGTTGCCCAGCCAAGCGCCGTACCTGTCGTGTAGTCAAAACTGTCCTCAACGCGCTCCAGTTTCAGTCCCGCCTCCTTGAGCGCAAAAAACGCCAGTCCGTCTGTAAAAAGTGGCCCCACCCAACTAAAGAGGGTCTCGCGCTCCTCCGTTTTCCAGACCGACAAATGACAGGCATCGTCCCTTGAACGGACGTTCATATAGCCGCGGCTAAAGGGCGGCATCTCAAATTCGAAGGAAAGATTGGCGCGATCGGCCATTCTGGTGAAGAGCTCGATTGCCTCTCCCCGCAAGGTGCCATCTTCCGCCGTATAGCTCAGGGGGGCAAATTCTTCAGTATAAACAATCAGATCGGCCGCCTCGAGATCGGTGGCCGCCGTCATCAGGCAGAGTGATGTAAACCAGACAGCCGTAGTCGAAAAACGCCTGGCCATGATCCACGGCCTCCTGCGCAAACCTCAGGGATTGTCAGGCAAGCCTACCAGAATTTCCTAATTATTCTCAAAGGTCGGGAATTGTTCGGCATCACCCGACTGTTGGATCGCTGCAGGCAAGCGCCCTGCAGCGATCCGAAGCTGCGCTTGTCAGAGGTTCAGCTGGTAGGACGCCGGTACATACCGGAATCCGTCTCCCTGCGCCGCGACATAGCCAACCGCCGGGAAAGGCATGTGGTAGCCCACAAAGGGCACCTTGTCCGCAGCCAGCATGCCCAAAACGCTTTTGCGCGTGGCCGCGGCTGCTTCCTTGTCCATGTCGAAGCGGACCTCCCACTCCGGATGGGCGAGTGACCAGACATAATGGTTGGCGAGGTCGGCTGCCAGCAGCAATTGCTTGCCGCCATCTTCCAGCATGTAGACGGTATGACCTGGCGTATGACCGTTGGCTGCCATGGCAGTAATGCCGGACACCACACTGCCACCATCACCGAGGAAGGTCATCTTTTCGGCCAGCGGCTTGACGTTTTTCGCCATCAGTTTGGTGACACCGTTGGCTTCGGGATCCATGCCCGCCCAGAAGTCATATTCCTTCTGCGCGATGACATAGCGTGCGTTCGGGAACGCCGGCGCGCCGCCTTCCATGAGACCGCCGATATGGTCCGGATGCATGTGCGTGATCACGACTACATCAACCTGTTCCGGTGTATAACCGGCGCTTTCCAGAGCAGCACGCATGTTCCCGCGCGCCGGGCGGCCGCCTTCGCCGACCCCGGTGTCGAAAAGCACCAGTTCATTGCCGGTGTTGACGAGCGTCGGTGTGAAGAAGGCCTTGAAGGTGTCCGCCGGTATGAAATTGTCAGCCGAGGCAGCGGCAAACGTGTCCGCATCGACATTCATGCCGAAAGTCTTTTGCGGATCGCCCACCGTCACGGCCCCGTCCAGAAGCGTATTCACTTCAAAGCCGCCTACGGCATATCGTGCGACCGGTGCAGTCATTGCGCCCTGTTTTTCGGCAGCCGCCAACACAGGTGACGCAGACATCAGCCCTGCCCCTGCCAGGGCACCACCGGCACCGAGAAGCGCAGCACGGCGCGACAATTCCACTTTAACGTCCATGTGTATCTCCGATCAATTCCGATAAGTCGGGAGCGTTTATCTCCTTGCGACAGCCGGGGATGGGGCCTCGTGCATGGCTTTCATCGCAAAAATGACAGGGTTAACTTGTCGCGGTGGCGGCAAAAGAAAAGACACCGTTTCGTGAGCTGAACGAAAATGCGTGATTTCTTCAACAACACTAAGTTGAGGAAATATCCAATAAATTCAACATATTAACTAATGATCATTTCACGCTTCTTGAATGACAGGCCCTTTGCGCCATACTTCAGGGCAGCTTTGACTTGAGATCAGCGCCATGACACGCACCCAGTCGACCCATGTTCTGTTCCTTGCGGTGGCGGCAGCACTGCTGCTCGCGGCAAACCAGATCGGTCGTCCTGCCGACTGGTCGCTTGTGGCCGTTTACGGATACTGGACTGGCCGTGTATTGATCGAGGCCGCCCTGTTCCTTGCATTTGCAGACCTCATCGGCCGTCTGCCCGGCCTGCGGGCGCGCCCGGTTTTCACCTGCGCCTTCGCCGCGCTGGTCAGTCTAGTTCCGTTCGTTCTTTCCATTACTGCTCTTGACCTGATCCTGGGCCTACCGGAACTTGACGGCACGGTCGAGATGACGACAACGCCCGCCCCCATGGCCGGGACAACACATGTCGGGTCGTTCCTGCGCGAACTCGTTTATCTGTCGGATAATCATCTGGCGCTCTGCCTGTTGCTATCGGCGCCCCGCCTCCTGCCGGGTCTCAGTCGTGCTGATGAACCGATGCAGTCCCCCGATGGACGAGACAAGATTGACCCTGCTCCGGCTGTGGAAACGGAATTGGTTTCCGGTCCGGCGACACTCCTGCAAAAAGAGCAGGAAGAGACTGGCTCCACCGGATACCAGCGCCACCTCGAGCGGCCGCTGGCAGGCGCGCTTGTACGCGTTGAAGCGCAGGAACATTATGTGCGCCTGGTCAGTCAGAGCGACTCCCAGATGCTGCTTTACCGCTTCAACGACATCGTGGCCGAACTTCCCGTCGAACTCGGCATGCAGGTACACAGAAGCCATTGGGTTGCTTATGCGGCCGTGAACGCACTGTTCCGGGAGGGAGGCCGTCTGTTCCTCTCACTCCGGGACGGCACCAAGGTTCCGGTCAGCCGCAAGTTTGCCTCCGCCGTGCGCACGTGGCTGTCCGAAGAGGCTGCCAATGAAAAAAGGGCGGTCTCCTGACCGCCCTACTGTCGTTCTTGCAAATTGTGTCCGCTGGTTTCAGCGCTGCAGGCCACCTGCAGCGCCAACAGCAAGACGCGGACTTGCAATGGTGCCCGTGCTCGACTGCATTGCCTGCTTCTTCTGAAACAGCCCGCGTTTGCCGGAGACCGGCTTGAACGCATCTGTCAGACCCACGACCGTTTCGGCAGCTCCCAGCACCAGGAAGCCGTCATCCGGCATGGATTTCGCCAGACGCCCGAGGATCTCGGTCTTGGTTGCCTGATCAAAATAGATCAGCACGTTGCGGCAGAAGATGATGTCGAATTCGCCAAGATGCGTGAAGCTTTCCAGGAGATTGAGCTTCTTCCATTCGATCATCGCCCGCATGCTGGCATTGATCTGCCACATGTCGCCCTTCTGCTCAAAATACTTGAGCAGCATCTGGATCGGCAAACCGCGCTGAACCTCGAACTGGCTGTAAAGACCGGTCTTGGCTTTCTCGAGCACTTCCTGGCTGAGGTCGGTGCCCAGGATGCGGGTCCGCCAGCCACCCATTTTGGCAGCTGCCTCCTTGAGGCAGATCCCCAGTGAATAGGGTTCCTGCCCGGTCGAAGCCGCAGCACACCAGATTTTCAGCTGTTTGCGCGTCGCCCGGCTTTCCAGCAGTGCCGGCAGCATGGTGTCCTTGAAATGATCGAACGGCGTCTTGTCGCGGAAGAAGAACGACTCGTTGGTCGTCATCGCCTCGATGACATCCGTTTCCAGCGCGCGGTCACCGCCCCGCTGCAGTTTCTGGATCACCGCGCTCAAGGTTTCGAGCTTGGCGCTGCGCGCGATCGGCAGAAGACGGCTTTCGACGAGATACTGCTTGTCGTTTGACAGAACCAGGCCGGACTTCGTCTTGAGGAAGTTTTTCAGGAATTCGAACTCGCTTGGGGTCATCTTGTGTTCCCCTTCAGAACGCGCGAGATCTTAGGCCCGATCTCCTTCAAGGGTAATATCTCACAGCACACGCCTGTCTGCGCAGCCGCCCCCGGCATGCCCCAGACAACGCTTGTCGCCTCGTCTTGTGTAATCACACTGCCGCCACCGGCTGCAATGGTCTTCACGCCATCCGCACCGTCGTGCCCCATGCCCGTCAGAATGACGCCGAGGCTTGCTGAACCGTAGGCCTTGGCCACGCTGTCGAACAGCGGATCGACGGCGGGTTTGCAGAAATTCACCGGCGGTCCGTCTGTCAGGCGGATCTTGACCGTGCCAGCATCCTTTTCCAGCACCATGTGCTTGCCACCGGGCGCGACATAGATGTTGCCGGGTTTCAGCACTTCGCCATCTTCACCTTCCTTGGCCGGCCGCAGGGCGGCCTTGCCCATATGTTCGGCCAGGATTGCAGTAAAGGTCGGCGGCATATGCTGGGTGACCACAACCGGAACGTCGTTCATCGCCGTGCCGACTTCCTTCATCACTTCCTGCAGAGCCTGAGGACCACCGGTGGATGAACCGATCGCCAGGATCCGGGGCCGTGCGGAGGAATAGGGCCGGGTTTTGAACTTCGACGCCGCCGCGGCGGCAGCCGGCTGTGCAGCTCCACGAAAGCTTGCCCGTGTATCCGTTGTCGGGCGGGCGGTTACCGGCCGGACCGGCTGTGCCGTGCGCCCAGCATTGGTCTCCGCGCGCATCGTACGCGCCGGACCACGCATGCGGATCGCCCGGGCCCCAAGGGCCTTGACCTTCTCGACCAGCTCGCGCCGGAAATCGATTGACGTCGTGACTTCGGACGTCGATTCCGGTTTCGGCACATAGTCCGCCGCACCGAGCGACAGGGCCTTGAGGCTGATTTCCGCGTTACGGCGGGTCAGCGTCGACGCCATGATGACGACAAGATCCCGCTTCTTGGCAAGCATGAGCGGCAATGCCGTCATACCGTCCATTTCCGGCATCTCGATGTCCAGAACGACAACGTCAGGATTGCTTTTTTCGATATCGTCGACGGCAAGCTTGCCGTTGCGTTGCGAGCTGACGACTTTCAGACTTTTGTCTTCACCGAGCCAGCGCGTCAGAAGTCCCCGGATGACGACTGCGTCATCGACGACCATGACCTTGATGGGATCGCTGCCCGGACTCGTGCCCGCTGTTATGTTTCTCTGCGCAAACGCCATAGAGACTGCCCAACTCGAGACTAGATGAGACCGACTTCCTGAAACTTCGCTTCGACGATTTCACGGTCGAACGGCTTCATTATGTATTCATTGGCTCCCGCGCGAATGGCACGCGCGATGTGAGCAACATCGTTTTCCGTCGTGCAGAAGACGACGATCGGGTTTTCTCCACCCTCTTCCGCCCGAAGGCTGGTCAAAAACTCAAGACCATCCATGACTGGCATGTTCCAGTCCAGAAGAATGGCGTCCGGCATGGTCTTGCGACATTCGTCAAGCGCCTGCTGGCCATCTTCGGCTTCGGTGATCTCGAAGTTCATGTCCTCCAGGATGCGGCGGGCGACCTTACGGATGACACTGGAGTCATCGACTACAAGGCACTGTTTCATAAGGTGTAACTCCACTTAGGCGGCCGTTCTCGGCCTACTTATGCTGCAGCCATTGGTTCAGTGAACATCGCGCCAAGCAGTCGGTCCACATCGAGAATGACCATCAGCTGGCCGTCCAGTCGGTGCACTCCGCCGGAAATTTCGGCCCAACGTCGATCAAGGTTCGACGGATTGGGCTCTGCCGAGGCGGATGGCAGGGTCAGAACTTCGCCGACGGTGTCAATCACCAGGCCGTAGCTTTCCTGCTTGTACTCGATGCCGACTGCCATCATCTGCCCTTCCTCCAGCGGAGGCAAGTGCAGACGCCGGCGCATGTTGATCGCGGTAACGATCCGGCCACGCAAGTTGAGCACTCCGGCCACTTCCGGTGCCGACATCGGCACGCGTGTCACGCTCTCGGGCACAAACACGTCATGGACCTGGGAGATCGGCAAACCGAACAGCTGCCCACCAATCACGACCGTCACATACTGGATCATGTCGCTTGCGGTTTTTTGATCGTCAGGAAGTTTGTGTTCCAGCACACTCATGCTGCAGCTCCCATTTCACCGGAGAAGACGTCTTTCAGGGCGGCGATCAGGCCGGGCCGGTCGAATTTGGCGACATAGTCGTCAAAACCTGCCTGGCGGCCGCGTTCGATGGAGGCCGGCGTCACCAGGGATGACAAGGCCAGCATCGGAATGTTGCGGAACCGTGGATCACGGCGCAGCGATTCACAGAACTCGAAACCGTTGATCTCCGGCATTTCGATGTCGCTGACGATCGCATGGAACTTGTCGCCGTTTTCAAGCAGTTCGAAGGCCTGCTGCGGACCGATACAGGTGGTCACGTCGTAACCGGCTGCTTTCAGGACCGGGGTCAGCATGTTGCGGAAGAACGCCGAGTCGTCGACGAAGAGAACCTTCTTCGTCAGGGCCTCGATATCCATTTCCTTGCGCATGAACCAGTCTTCAAAGGCCTGCGGCAGGTAGTAGCCGAGATCGATGATTTCCGTTGCACGTTCCTTGACGACAGCGGAGCCAAGAATGCCTGGACGTTCCGAACCGACTTCGATGTTCATGCGGTCTTCGACAATGTCGACGATCTCGTCGACCACAAGACCCATGGAGCGGCCGGCGTCGGAGAAGACCAGCATCGGCTGTGTGCCTTCCGTCTTGTGGCAATCGCCTTCGTTGACATAGACCAGCGGCATCAGGGCACCGCGATACTGGACCAGGTCGCGGCCGTTGGAGCGCTCGATCTTCGAGACCTCGAATTCCTCCAGGCGCGTGACCAGCGACAGCGGGACGGCCTTCGGTTCCGGTGCACCTGCACGGAACAGCAGGAGCGAAATGGCGTTCTGACCGGTCATGGCCTTGCGCTGCAGGTCCTCTTGTTCGTCTTCCTGGTTCTCCGCCACCGCGCTGGACGCATGGCTTGCCATGGCGCTTGCGATACCATTCGGATCGATGATCATGATCACCGAGCCGTCGCCCAGGATTGTGTTGCCGGAGAACATGTCGAGCGCACGCAGCATCGTGGACATCGGCTTGACCACGATTTCCTCCGTATGGAAGACCCCGTCGACAACGACGCCGAAGGTCTGGCTGCCGACCTGCATGACGACGATGAAACCGTTGTCTGCATCAATGGCCTGCTCAACGTCCTCGCCTTCATAGATGCCGAGAAGCTGGGACAGGTGCACGAGCGGCAGCAGCTTGTTGCGCAAGCGCAGCACCGGAGTGTCCTTGATCCGCTCGATGCGGTGTTCGGAATTGGTCTGAACACGGACCAGTTCGACAACCGACAGCTGCGGGATCGCGAAACGGTCACCGCTCGCCTCGACAATAAGAGTCGACACGATTGCCAGCGTCAGCGGGATCTTGATGATGAAGCTGGAGCCCTTGCCGGTCTGCGAACGCAGATCGACCGTGCCGCCAATCAGCTCGATGTTGTTGCGCACAACATCCATGCCGACGCCGCGGCCGGATACGCTGGTGACTTCGGCCGCTGTGGAGAAACCGGCCGCGAAGATGAACTTATGGATCTGGGAATCCGTCATCTTCTCGATTTCGGCTTCGCTCGCCAGGCCACGCTCCAGGACCTTCGCCTTCACGCGGTCAACGTCGATGCCCTTACCATCGTCGCGGACTTCGATGATGATATGGCCGCCTTCATGATAGGCAGCAAGCGTGATCGTGCCTTTTTCCGGCTTGCCGGCGGCGCGACGGTCTTCCGGGCGCTCCAGGCCATGATCGGCGGAATTGCGGACCATGTGGGTCAGCGGATCCTTGATCATTTCCAGGACCTGGCGGTCCAGTTCGGTATCCGCGCCGATCATTTCCAGATCGATCGGCTTGGCCAGTTCCTGGCTGAGGTCACGAACGATGCGCGGCAGCTTCTGCCAGGCATTGCCGATCGGCTGCATGCGCGTCGCCATGACGCCTTCCTGCAGCTCGGCCGTCACGTTCGACAGACGTTGCAGCGGAACCTTGAATTCGCTGTCTTCGTGCCGGCGCACGATTTCCAGAAGCTGGTTCCGGGTCAGCACGAGTTCGGACACCATCGTCATCAGGTGTTCGAGCGTGTCGACGGCAACGCGAATGCTTTGGTTGGAAACACCGCCGGCCTTTTTCTTCTCCGGATCCTTGGCCTCGGCCTTCGCTTCGGCCTTTGGTGCGGCTGCCGCGGGCGCTGGTGCGGGCGTCGGCTCGGCTTCCGGCTCCTCGACCTCGTCGTGGGCTTCTTCCACCTCGACCGGGTCGGCTTCGGCGACCTCTACCTCGATTTCGGTTTCCTGGAAGGCACGCTCCAGCTCGTCGAGCGAGACTTCGCCCGGGCGCAGCGGCCGTTCAAGGGTCTGATCGGGAACTGAAATATCTTCTTCGGCTTCGGCCGGCGCTTCGGCAGCAGCCTCTTCAGCCGGAGCTTCCTCTTCGGCACCGCCGCCCGCCATGGCCGCATCGGCCTTTGCGGACATTTCTTCCAGCTTACCGATCAGCTCGCTGTCATCACCTTCCGGCTCTTCGCCTTCGGCAGCTTCCAGCTCGTTCAGGATTTCCTTGATCTGGTCGATCGAAATCAGAATAAGGGACACAGCTTCCTGCGTGACGGGCGCACCGTCGCGGAATTTGCCCATTAGCGTTTCCGCAGCGTGGGCTATGCCTTCAAGCCGGGGGAGGCCAAGGAAACCGCAGGTGCCTTTGATCGTATGCACCAGGCGGAAGATATTGTCCAAAATAGTAGCGTTGTTCGGTTCTTGCTCGAATTTTACGAGCTCAACGTCAACAACATCGAGACTCTCGTTCGTCTCGGTAATGAATTCCCTGAGGAGGTCGTCCATGGCCTGCTCTCACCCGACTTGTTACTGGTTCCGCATCCCGAAAAGGATGTCTGGACCGAGAAGTCCATGAGAGCTAGGTTGACGGCAAACAGTTAAGATACGCTGAAGCGGTCGGAGACTTTTGGCAGGCCGATTTACACTGTCGGAAGCGCTGTAATTTTTACCAGATCTTCTTGTTTATCTATTGTTAATACCATGCCACTTTCACGTGCAAGCAACAGCGTATAGATCGGCTGTACGGAATGCGCATCGACGCGTTCCGGCTCTTCTCCGCCAAGAGTTTCCTTCATTCCAAGCGGAATGCGCGGGTTCAGGCCGCTTGCGTGTAACGTAAAGGACGGGGACTGCGGCTCGCCTTCCATTTCAACCTTGATTTCGCCGCCACGCGGGACGCACTGGTTAGCGATCAGGATCAGGTTGAGCAGTAGCTTGACGTAGTTCTTCGGCATTAAATGCCGGGTCAGTTGCCAATTTAGATCGGATTTTTCGTTTTCCATAAACCCTGTTGCCACGACCTGCGCATCCCCCAGGTCGATTTCCGCACCGGCGGATCCGGCAGCTCCAAACGCGAGCCGCGCGAACTGCAACTTGGCTGACGCCTGCCGTGCGCTTTTGCGAATGAGGTCCATGGCGAATTCGCGCATGTCCTCAGACCCTTCCTCGTCAAGCACCTCAAGGCCGTTGGTTATGGCCCCCACCGGAGAGATGATGTCGTGGCAGACGCGGCTGGCCACCAGAGCGGCCAGATCAAGAGAAGAAAGCTCTTTAAGTGCGGACATGGCGATGTTGGCTCTTGTTGAAGATCTCGGCAGGAACTGATTCGCAGTAATCCGCCTGAGATTTACACATCCGCCAAGCCGCTGCCAAGGCAATGCGGCGCTGCAATCCGGGTCATCCAGATGAAAGTTGCCCGGATTACCTGAACGAATTGATTTCCGGCACGGTCCGAGGCTTTAGCGGAGGGGAACGCAGCCGACTCGCGCCGCGTTGTCCTGGGCTTCATTTACGAGGCTGGTCGCGTTGACGACAAACAGGAACCGGTTGACCACGGAGTGAAAGAACACGAGCCGGCCGTTGACCACCGCATAGATAAAGGGGTTGCCGGCGGTTGCGAAACCTTCTGACAGGGCAAAGCCGCCACACCCGGCGAACATCGGCGCGTAGGCCTCCGGATCACGGGCAAAGGCGGCCATATTGCCTTCGTTGACAAAGATCCACTCCGCGCCGCCCCATCGGTAGGCATGCTCGCGTTCGCCCTTGCGCGGCTGTCCGTCGACAAAGAAGCTGACCGGATCATGTCCGCCAATCGCATATCCGGTGATTGGATCGGGGACAAAGACCTTTGGCCGCGCAAGACCTTTCCCCGCCAAAACGCATAAAAGCAGGATCAAAACAGCGGAAAGACACATCCTTGTCTTTTTTTCAGGCCAGCTTTTCATCGATTCGGCTTATGTGAGGTGCAAGGAAGCATGCGAATCAGCATGATAATGCATCAGTTTAACATTGCGGTTTGACCGGACGGCAACAGTCGGCCTGCCTGGCATGTAATTGGGAGAATTTGTATGGCACTCGGATCATGGCGCGCCGCGTCCTGGATTTCAGCTGCGTACCTCGTTCTGTTTCTGCTGATCCCATTCAGCCCGACCCAAGCACAGACCTCGGGCAACGAACCCATTCCGCCAAACGCTACCTATGGCGAAGATGAGATCGTGAAGACCGGTCACCAGTTCTTCGGCTCGGTCTCCGGCGGCCTCGCCTCGGTTGTCGAGAAGGCCTTCTCCCGTTACGGCGAACCAAACGGCTACATTCTGGGCGAAGAAGGATCCGGCGCCCTCATTGCCGGGGCGCGCTACGGCGAAGGCCATCTCTACACGCGCAATGCCGGCAATCACAAGGTGTTCTGGCAAGGGCCCTCAGTCGGCTGGGACTTCGGTGCCGACGGCGCCCGGGTCATGATGCTTGTCTATAATCTGCCGACCGTGAACTCGATCTACGACCGGTTCGCCGGGGTCAACGGGTCCGCCTATCTCGTCGGCGGCGTGGGCATGACGGTCCTCTTGAAGAACGAAGTTGTGCTGGTTCCTGTCAGGGCCGGCGTCGGCGCGCGCCTCGGCATCAACATGGGATATCTGAAGATCACCGACAAACCGACCTGGAACCCGTTCTAGGCTTGGGCAGGGTTTGATGGCGAAGCAGCAGCCGAACCTGTAGAAATGACGAGACTTGGCGTTCGCCCGGCACTCGTCTAATGATGAAGCCAGGAGTTAGCACCTGAACGGGAGCCGGACTTGATTGAAGCAGCGATGTATGTGGCACTGGGGTTTTGCACCGCCAGCCTGATCGGCTTGGCAATCCTGCCCGCATTCTATCGCCGCGCAGCCCGTCTCACCGAAGAAGCCCTCAGGGCCGTCAACCCTGCCAGCTACGCTGAGGTTCGCGCTGCACAGGACCAGGAGCGCGCGCGCTACGCCGTCGAGCTCACCCGCGTGGAAACGCGCCTTGACCGGGAACGCGAAAAAGCCGCCGGTTTCCATCTTGAGGCCTCCCGCCTGCGCACCGAGATTGAAGCGCTTCAGAAATCGCATCAGGACGCGGTTGCCGGACTGGAAGCCAAACTCACGGCACAAGACAGCGAACACCATGCCGTTGACATGCTGTCTGCCGAAATCAAGACGTTGAAGGAAAAACTGGCGGAGTCCGAAAAGGCTCTGGCAGAAAGCTGGGCGTCGACCGATGACACGTCCTCCGAGGAAGCGTCTTCCAAGGACAAGGATCAGGATACGGACAACGACTGGCTGCCCGCCACCGATACGATGGCACTCGCAACCATTACCGGCCTGGAGGCCGAGGTCGCGACACTCAAATCCAAGCTCGCCAAGTACGAACCAACGGTCGCCAGCGAAGTCGAGGCTTCCTTGCAACACGGCACCAAATCACGCCTCGCCGAACTTGAAGCCCAGCTGGTCGACACCGAAAGCAAATACGTCACGGCTCAGGCCGAGGTTACCCGTCTGTCGCTGATGCTGGAAACCGCCGGTGTCAGCGATACAGCGCCAGACGAACAACTGGAGGCGCAGCTGAAGCAGCTGACTGCCGAGATTTCGGCCCAGCAAACTGACTTACATGCAAAACAGCGCAAGCTCGACAGGCTCGACGGCCAGAACCGCAAGCTGCGCGATGACCTCTCGGCCGCGCCGGAACTGCGGCAATTGCGGGAAGATTTCCGTACCCTGTCCGAGAGGATTTCGGCGGCCGAGGCCGTCTCCGTCAAGCGTGTCGTGAAACGCACTGCGACGAAAAGGAAAAAGGCCCAGGATCCGGGCAACACCGAAGCTGCCGACATTGCCGCAAGTTCGGCGCCTCCGAAGGCCAAGGTGAATGGCGGCCGTTCCAAGCCGGTCCAACGGACAAAAAAGGCCACTGTGGTCAACGCCGCCCCGGCTGAACCAGCGCCGACACCGTCCCCTTCGCCAGCCAAGTCCGCGGACATTGCGTCTGCAGCAGAAGCCCTTGTCAGCCGCATTGTCGCGTCCAGCCGCAACAACAGCGAAGACACGGCCAAGGCGGACGCAGCCCCAGACACCGAAACCGGGACCTCGGCCAAACGCGCCACCGGGTCGGCCCGCAAGGCCAAAACGGCCAATCAGAAAAAACAAGATGTCGCTTGATCTTGCCGTGCAGGGCGTTCAGGTGGTGAGACCGATAATTGCCTGATGGTGCAGACCTAAATGCTGATCGAACGTCACAATGCAATTCTGGAACTAGCCCGTCAGCTTGGCCGGGTCAGCGTGGATGATCTTGCCAAGCGTTTTGACGTCAGCCCGCAGACGATCCGCAAGGATCTGAATGAACTCTGCGACCGGCGTCTGCTCGCCAGGACCCATGGCGGCGCCCTGCTCTCTTCCGGCATCGAAAATGTCGGCTATGAAGCGCGCCGTATCATTTCCAGCCGGGAAAAGGCGGATATTGGCGAGCAGGTCGCAGCACTCATTCCGGACAACGCGTCGATCTTCATCAATATCGGCACCACGACCGAAGCCGTCGCCCAGGCACTGCTGCAGCATCGCGGGCTGATGGTCATCACCAACAACATCAACGTTGCCAGCCTGATGCGCGGCTATTCCCAGATCGAAGTCGTCATCGCTGGCGGCGTTCTGCGCCATGCGGATGGCGGCATCGTCGGCGAGGCCGCCGTGGACTTCATGCGCCAGTTCAAGGTTGATTTTGCCGTGATCGGCGCCTCTGCAATCGACCCGGACGGGTCTTTGCTCGATTATGACTACCGGGAGGTCAAGGTCACCAAGACCATCATGGACAACGCCCGTCACGTCATCCTGGCCGCCGACAGCACCAAATTCGAGCGCACGGCGCCCGTGCGTGTCGGTCATCTGTCACAAGTCAGCACATTCGTCACCGACCACTGCCCCACGCCGGGCTTTGCCAGAATTGCCGAAGACGCTGAAGTCAAGCTGATCGAGACAGGCCTGCAGGCGCACGAGGAAACCGCCTGACGTCCCCTTCCGCCTTCTTTCATGGCGATTGAATAGCGACAACGCCAAGGCGGTGGACAACCTGTTCACCGGCTGTCCAAAATCTGTTTGCAACTTGTGGAGAAGTTGGCACGCCCAACGGGACTCGAACCCGTGTTTCCGCCGTGAAAGGGCGGCGTCCTAGACCGCTAGACGATGGGCGCGCGGTACTCGGAGGCATCAGCCTCTTGCCGAGGACCGTGCGTATACGGCTGCTCAGCCTAAGACGCAACCCCTATTTTTCATTTTTTTGACAAGACCCACGATTTCTCACAGTCCTTGTGCGCGGAACGAATCCCGTTCTCCTACCGCGACACGAAATCGGTGCGGCCCAGCTGCTTGCCGGTGACAGGATCAAAGCGCAGCAATGCGGTCTTGGTGCCTTCGCGCACCAGAACCAGCAGCAAGCCGTCCGACAGATTGGCCTGCAGAACCTCTGCGTCGGCCCCGACAGCGACTGTGGCAGCAAATTGCGCATCGACCGGAACGCCATCGTCACTATTGATCTTGTAGAGAATTGCTGCAAAGACAGCGACAAGACCCAAAACCATGACAAGGGTCGAACCGAACAGAAGGCGTTTCAATTTCGCCTGAATGCGTTCGGCTTCCGGATCAAGCGGCGCCTCACTTGGCCCTCCAGCACGATTTTCAGGTTGAGACATGACAGACAATTCCCTCGAAGATCCGGCCGGGCTGGACCAGGATTTCAGTTTGACAGTTGATGCAGCCGATACCGGCAAGCGGCTGGATGCGGTGTTGGCGGCGCATGTGGACGCCTTGAGCCGCAATAGGATCCAGTCTCTGATCAAGTCCGGAGACGTCACCGTCGGCGGCGCGAAAATAGTGGAGCCGAAATACCGGGTCAATGAAGGTGATACCCTGACCCTCACATTACCTGAGCCGGAGGACCCGGACCCCAAGGGGGAGGACATACCGCTCAGCGTCGTCTTCGAGGACGAGCACCTGATCGTGATCGACAAGCCTGCCGGTCTTGTTGTCCATCCGGGCGCCGGCAACTGGACCGGCACCCTGGTCAATGCGCTGATCCATCATTGCGGCGACAGTCTCTCCGGCATTGGCGGCGTCAAGCGCCCCGGCATCGTGCACAGGATCGACAAGGACACGTCCGGCCTTCTGGTGGTAGCGAAAACCGACCAGGCCCATCAGGGACTTGCGGCGCAGTTTGCCGACCATGGCAAGACCGGTCCACTGGAACGGGCCTATTCGGCGCTGGTCTGGGGGGCACCTTCGAGCCTGAAGGGCACCATCAATGCGAACCTCGCCCGTTCGCAGGCCAATCGGCAGAAGATCGCAGTGGTCAAGACCAGCGGCCGTCACGCCATTACCCACTGGCAGGTCAAGGGGCGTTTCGGCATCGCCGGCGAACCTGCCCTTGCCTCCCTCATGGAATGCCGCCTGGAGACCGGCCGCACGCACCAGATCCGCGTGCACATGGCCCATATCGGTCACCCGCTGATCGGCGACGACGATTACGGCTCCGGCTTCAAGACCAAGGCCAACCGCCTGGAAGACCCGCTCAAGGGCCTCATTCAGGGCTTCACCAGACAGGCGCTTCACGCGGGACTGCTGGCATTCGAACACCCGCTCAGCGGTAAAACTTTGCGTTTTGAGAGCCCTTATCCGGCTGATTTCGCAAAACTTTTGTCGGGATTACAAAAATTTTAGGATGTGTTTCCGATTTATGACCATGTAATCGGCCAATTCCAACCTATATTAGTATTTCTTGTGTGCCTGAATGGACACTGTTCTGCGTCCGTCCTCCCTCCAACATGGCTTGCTTGCGTGGTTCTGCGGGGCAGCGGGAGGGAAAAGGACGCAAATTTGACGAAAGGGGGGTGCATCATATGGCCCAGAACGTACCGACGCTCACAGCCGGGGAAGGCGGCCTTAGCCGTTACCTGGACGAGATTCGCAAGTTTCCCATGCTGCAGCCGCAGGAAGAGTACATGCTCGCCAAGCGCTACAAGGAGCATGAGGACCCTGAAGCTGCCGAAAGGCTGGTCAATTCCCATTTGCGTCTCGTCGCCAAGATCGCCATGGGCTATCGCGGCTATGGCCTGCCGATCGGAGAAGTCGTCTCCGAGGGCAATGTCGGCCTGATGCAGGCGGTCAAACGCTTCGAGCCCGACAAGGGTTTCCGCCTGGCAACCTATGCCATGTGGTGGATCAAGGCGGCCATCCAGGAATACATTCTGCGCTCCTGGTCACTGGTCAAGATGGGCACCACGGCCAACCAGAAACGACTGTTCTTCAACCTCCGCCGCCTCAAGGGCAAGATCCAGGCCCTGGACGAGGGCGATCTGAAGCCGCATCAGGTGAAGGAGATCGCGACGCGTCTGGGCGTCAGCGAGGAAGAAGTGATTTCCATGAACCGCCGCCTGGGTGGCGACGCCAGCCTGAACGCACCTGTGCGCGCTGAGGCGGACGCCGGCGAATGGCAGGACTGGCTTGTTGACGAAGGCGACAGCCAGGAAACGCTGCTCGCCAACCAGGAAGAGCTCGACATGCGTCGCAAGATGCTGAGCGAGGCCATGGATGTGCTCAATGATCGCGAACGGCGCATCTTCGAGGCCCGGCGCCTCGCCGAAGACCCGATGACCCTGGAGGACCTTTCGGGCGAGTTCGGTGTCAGCCGCGAGCGCGTGCGCCAGATCGAAGTTCGAGCCTTTGAAAAAGTCCAGAAGGCCGTGCGCAACAGCGCCCGCACCATGGACCAGCAACCGGCGACCTGACGTCCGGAACAATCAGGTCACCGCAAAAGCGCTGGAGCTTCGGCCCCGGCGCTTTTCTTTTGCCCACTCCTACGCCGTGCTTGCTGTCTCCTGATCCAGATCCTAGGCTTGCCGGGTCGGACCGATGCCGGATGGGGTCATGCACCGGATTATCAAAACACTTTTTTCAAGGCGCCTTCTGGTCGCCGCAACAGCCTGTCTCGTGCTTGGCTGCATGACAAGCCTGCGTCTGGCCGACCCCCAGGTGCTGACGTCCCTGCGTGAACTCACCTTCGACTATTACCAGCGCCTGAAACCACGCCCTTATGAACCTGCCCCGGTCCGTATCGTCGATATCAACGAGGTCTCCATTGCCGAAATCGGCCAATGGCCGTGGCCCCGCACAAGACTGGCGGAGATGGTGCACACGCTGACGGATCTGGGAGCAGCCGTCATTGTTTTCGACATGGTGTTTTCCGAACCGGACCGGACATCTCCCAAACAACTGACGGCAGCGCTTCCCGCAGACAGCGATCCAGCCTTGCGCGCGGCTCTTGCCGCGCTTCCCGACCACGACCAAACCTTTGCTGCCGCGATTGCAGAAGCCCCTGTCGTTCTGGGGTTTGCGGTGACACCAGATGAAACGCAAGGTAGCCCGTTGAAGCTGGCGGGTACGTCCTATGCTGGCGAGAATCCGGCAGACTTTCTCGATCCTTTCAACAACGTGGTCCCCAATCTGGACCTGTTGCGCGCTAACGCCAGCGGTATCGGCTCGTTCTCCGTTTCAAACGATGACAAGGAAGGGATCGTCCGGCGCGTGCCCCTGATCATCAGTGACGGTTCCGAACTCTATCCAAGTCTCGTCACGGAGGCCTTGCGCGTGGCGCAGGGCGAGCGCGGCCTGGTTATTCGCGCCACTGGTGCAAGTGGTGAGGCCGATACGGGCGAACCAGCCGTCAACGCTCTCAAGATCGGTGCTTTCCGGCCGCCGACCACATCGGCAGGCGAGCTCTGGCTCTATTTCAACTCGGACCAGAAACACCCGGAACGGTATGTGTCCGCACACCACCTCTTCGACCCCGGCAAAGCCGCCGAACTGGTGCCGTTTCTTGAAGGGCAGATTGTTTTTGTCGGCACATCGGCCGTCGGTCTGCGCGACATCAGGGCGACACCGCTTGGAGAGCAGGTGCCGGGCGTATCGATCCATGCCCAGGCAGTCGAACAGATCATTTTCGGTCAATTCCTCTCCCGCCCGGACTGGGCGGACGGCGCAGAAGTCATAGCCACCTTTGCCGCCGGGGCCATCCTGATCCTGGCACTGCCCGCGATTGGCAGCATTGGCACAGCCATCCTGGGAAGCCTGATCATCAGCGGCCTCATAGGCGGATCGGTCTATCTGTTCTTTCAGGACGGGCTCCTGATCGACCCGATCTATCCGAGCGTGACCACAATCCTTGTCTTTGCGGCCTCGACCGCCCTGCTCTACTTCCTGACGGAACGCGAGAAACGCTTTGTTCGTCAGGCCTTCAGCCAGTACCTGTCACCGGATCTGGTCACCCAGCTTGAAAAGGCGCCGGAACAGCTCGCCCTCGGTGGTGAAATCCGGCCCATGACCATCCTGTTCATGGATATTCGCGGCTTCACCCCCATATCCGAGCAACTGACACCGGAAGAACTGGTCAGTTTCCTGAACACGCTGCTGTCCCCCCTGTCCGATGCCATTCAGGCAGAAGGGGGAACCATCGACAAATATATCGGCGACAGCATCATGGCCTTCTGGAATGCGCCCCTTCCCGTACCGGACCATGCCGAGAAGGCCTGCCGGGCCGGTCTTGCCATGTTAAGGGTCGTCGACCGGCTCAATGGCGAAGATGCCTTCGGCTTCAAGGCCCGCGGTCTGAAAGCGCAGAGCGTGCAGATCGGCATCGGTCTCAACAGCGGAGAGGCCTGTGTCGGCAATATGGGCTCGGCGCGACGGTTCAATTATTCGGTCATCGGCGACGCAGTGAATGTCGCCTCACGGATTGAATCGAGCTGTAAGGCCGTTGGCGCGGAACTTCTGGTCTCACAAGAGACAAGGGACGCCGCCCCCGGGCTCGCCTACCTGGAAGCCGGGGAAATTCCGCTCAAAGGCAAGAGCGAACCGATCAAGCTCTTTGCCCTGGTGGGCGACGAGACCTTCAGATCAACTTCTCGTTTCCAGGAACTGGAAGCGGCGCACCTGCAATTGCTCCGGGCGCTCAGAGAAAACAACACGGTGCTGGCAAGACAAACGCTTGAAACCGCCCGTTCCCGCGCGCCGGAGCTAGCCGTCTTCTACGATCGGTTTGAAGCGACGATTGCGGTTTCCGATCTTGCTCCAGGTGCGAGCAGCGCCGCCCAATAGGCGGCGCCGCCGCTAAATCAGCGGATTTCGATCGCGTAGCTTTCCACCGGCGGAACCTTGCTGATCAGGCCTGCTTCGGCCATGAACTCTGCAAACCGCTGGTAACGGCCCTCATCCAGCGCAGCCGGGCGCTTGGCAAAACGCGGCAGCGTGTCGGCCCAGGCGCGCTTGTTGAGCTCGTCATTGAGATGCGGATAAGCTTCGATGAACGCGTTCCAGGCTTCGTCCGGATGATTGGTCAGATAGATTGTTGCGGCTTCGACTGCAGCCAGGAACCTTTCGAAACGGGGATCGTCCGTCTTGTCCTTGTTGACCACATAAATCAGCTCATCAAAGATCGGAACACCGTTTTCTTCAGGAAAGAACGCCTTGCCTTCCTTGCCTTCGATTTCGATCTGGGTCAGCTCGAAGTTGCGATAGGCGCCGATGACCGCATCCACCTGTCCGGACAGAAGAGACCCCGACAGGGCGAAGTTCACGTTGACCAGCTCAACATCATCGATGGACAGATCGACCGAGCGCAGCATCTGGCCAAGCATGGCGTCTTCAAACCCGGAGACCGAAAATCCGATGGTCTTGCCCTTCAGGTCCTTCAGCTCCTTGATCGGCCCGTCCTTCAGGACAATCAGCGAGTTGAGCGGCGTTTCCACCAGCGTGCCGATCCATTTCAGCGGCAGTTCTTCCTCGATCTGCGCATGCAGAGTCGGCTGGTAGGACACGGCGATGTCGCCGCGTCCGGCCGCCACAAGCTTGGGCGGCATGGCCGGATCAGCCGGCTCGATGATTTCCACTTCCAGGCCTTCGGCTGCGAAGAACCCCTTGGTTTGCGCCGTGACCAGCGGGGCATGATCCGGATTGATGAACCAGTCCAGCAAGAGCGTCAGCTTGTCGGCTGCCTGCGCCGGTTGAGCGGCCAGCAGGCCGGCGGCGAAAGCAAGGGACAGGAGTTGTTTTTTCATGGGGTCCTCCAATTGGGCAGCCGTCAGGTAACGGGTTGCCAAGGCACTAGAAACTGGGTGAAACGATTGACGATAAAGCGCATGATGAGCACCATCGCCGCGAGCAGGATCAAAGCGGCGAACATCATGTCCGCCTGCATGCGATTGCTGCTTTGAAGCATGATGAAGGCCAGACCGCCCTTGGCCCCGGCCCATTCGCCGATGATGGCGCCCATCGGGGCGAAGACGGCGGCGACCCTGAGACCGGACGCGAAGGCCGGCAATCCCGACGGCAGCCGGAACAGCCACAATTCACGCAGCCGCGGCAGCCGGTAGAGCCGGGCCAGATCTCCAAGTCCCGGGTCAAGCCGCTGCAAACCATCGAAGAACGTCGATGTCACCGTGAAAAAGATCACCAGCACGACAACGACAATCTTGGATTCAAGGCCGAAGCCCAACCACAACGCCAGAATCGGTGCGATGGCGAAGACCGGCAGGGCCTGCGTCACGAGGATGGGCGGCATGGCGAAACGGGCGGCCAGCGGGAACAGCCACAGGAAAACCGAGAGCAGCGCCCCGGCTGCAGCCCCGACCACAAATCCGAGCACGGTCTCAAAGGCGGTGATGCCCGCGTGATGCATCAGAAACGGTGCGTTCTTTGCAAATGCGGCAAACACACGCTCGGGACCGGGAAGGATGTAGTGCGGTGTGTCGAAAACGGTGACGATCATCGCCCAGAGCGCAACCGTCACCCCGAGCCCGAGGACGGTCTTGGCCACCGATGCCAGGACAGGTTTCATCGCACATGCTCCTGTCGGCCGCACCCGATAACAGGTGTGACAGCAGGAACCGGCAGATGACAGGACGGCATGGGCCGCCTTGGCTGACACGAACGCATAGGATCTCCCGTCTTCGGACTTGGCCGAAAATGACATTGGAGATCCGGGATAAGGCTAAGGATTCCGTCCCTTCGCCGGCATGACCCGGATCAGGTTCTAAGGGTTCGGCTGACGCCATCTCAGTTCCGTCAAACGGAACACCCCTCGGACCAGGGCGGACCATGCCCGCAATCACGCAAAAAGGCAAGCCGCAGGGGTGCGGCTTTTCAAATTTATGGGAGGTCGCTCGTTCCTAGCCGGCTTGCCAGGCGGCAATCGCCTTTTCCACGACATCCGCGCCAGCCGACCCTTTTTCAAGGGTGAGAATCCCGCGCTTGCCGTTTTCATACAGCATCGGAATGTCGATCCAGCCACGCTCGCGCAGGAGCGCGAGATTGCGTTGCTGTTCGTTCGGCAGACTGGACAGGGCGATCCAGAAAAAGCCCGGAGACACTTTGACCGACGCGCCGATCAAGGCGTCGCCACGGGCTTCCTCGGTCGGCTTCATGACCAGACCGGGCACGTTGACCACGTCACCAGCAGCAAAGCTTTCCGGAAACTCGTATTTGATCTCGACCAGATGGCTGGCCGGCAGCGACGTGTCGTCATTCGGCTTGATGCGAATGTCGACCTTGATATCCCGTTCAGGGATTTCAATCTCCGCGCTGAGCACGGCCTGCGACTGACCGTCGAGATTGGTCTCTTCGTCCAGCGTCCAGACGACTGCGCCCTGGGCAGCCGTTCCGGCACCGCCGGAATCTTCCCCTTCTTCATAGAGGATGGACCGTTGCGCACCACCTTCCGAAGTTGCCGGCGGGGTCGTTTCCTCCGGTGAGATCGCCGCAATACTGTCGCCAGGCGCGGCAAGGGCCGGTTGTTCTGCAATGGCCGGTACGGACGGTTCAGCTACGGGCGCCGGCTCCTCTCCGGGAGTGCTTGCAATCGCAGGCTGATCCGGCGCGACAGGCGTGGAATCCGGTGTGATGAGGGTCGTCGTCACGGTACGGGCATCGGGCGCAACCACATCACCGTTGCCGTCATCCAGCAGCCGGTCCGTATTCTTGGACGAATCGGAGGCAGGCGTTTCAGCAGGTACAGCAGGCTCCGGAGCGGCCGGTGTAGGTTCCGGTGCCGTCGCCGTCTGCGTATCTGAAGGCTGCAGCACCGATGTGCTGTCAGGCGTCTGGTTGTCCGTGGGCAGCAGGAAATAGGCCCCGACACCGGCCAGGATCACCACCAGCACGAGCGCTGCTGCGATCGGCACGATCTTGCCACCCGACGAGCCGCTCTTCAGCGCATCCGAGGCGCTTGGACGGGCACGCCGGCCGCGACCGGCTTTTGCGGCTGGTTTTTCTGCGGCCTTGTCTGCCCCTGGCTCCGGCTTTGGGTCCGGGGTGACGTCTGCTTGCTGCGCCGGCTCAAACAGGCCCTCATCCGGCTGCGGCTGGCTTTCGAATGCGGGTTCCTGACGAACTGGTGCCGTGTCCGTCGTCCGATTGTCGTCCTGAGGCGCAACAACGTCCCGAGCGCTTTGTGTTGCCTGGCTGGCAGCCGCGCCGAGCGTCTCGGCTTCGGCCAGTGTTTCCTTCAGCGGAGACGGTGTCTCCGGTTCGACAGGCGCAGCAACAGGCTCTTCGGCCGGCTGCGGCACAGTATTGTCGGCCTGCGGCTCGGAGGACGGCTCCTCGACGGCCGCGGGAGGTTCAACGGCTGGTGCAGTAGGCTGAGGTGTCTCCGCTGGTGGGGTCGCCTTTACAGGCGGGGCCCCCAGACCGAGGCTTTCGCGCGCAGCTTCCGCCTCAACCTTGCGGATGGCTTCTTCCAAACGCAACTGCTCTGCGGTGATTTCGGACGGCGCGAGGGGAGGTTCGTAGGCTTTCAGCTGGTTGACAATGGCATTGCGTGCGCGGCTGTAGACACTTCGGCGCGCAGCACCATTGTTTTCAGGCAAAGACGCGATCGTTTTCTTCAGAATTGAATAGTAATCAGCCATCTTCCTGCCTACCGGCCGACTGTAAGGAACTGGTCCAAGGCCTGAGAAGTCCATTCGGTCTCAGGCTTATATCAAGTTTTGGATTAACGGTGCGAATTCTTCGGGGCGTTTGCACCGGCAATCGTCCTTACAGCACTCCTTCCTACAAACATGGTCAGGCGAACCTCAAGCGGTCCGCCGATGGCGGATGTGCGCCGCAGTGATTCGCGACGCACAGCCGTATTTCTTAATATTGGCCTTTAAAAGACAAATATCTCAATCCTGGAAGGGATTCTGCACAAGAATTGTGTCGTCCCGTTCCGGGCTGGTCGACAGGAGGGCAACCGGTGCGCCGATCAGTTCTTCGACATGGCGCACATATTTGATCGCCTGCGCCGGCAGTTCCGCCCAGGTGCGCGCACCTTCCGTCGATTCTTTCCAGCCCGGCAGGCTCTCGTAGATCGGCTTGACCCGCTCCTGCGCGCCCTGGGAGGCCGGCAGATAGTCGATTTTTTCTCCGTCGAGCTCATAGCCGACACAGATCTTGATCTCGTCAAGGCCATCCAGAACGTCGAGTTTCGTCAAGGCAATACCATTGATGCCGGAGGTGCAGACCGTCTGGCGCACCAGCACCGCATCGAACCAGCCGCAGCGGCGGCGGCGCCCGGTGACCGTTCCGAATTCATGGCCACGCGTGCCGAGGAACTCACCGACCTCATTCTCCTGTTCCGTGGGAAACGGACCTTCGCCGACACGTGTAGTGTACGCCTTGGTGATGCCCAGGACATAATCGACGGA
This sequence comes from Roseibium sp., assembly GCF_965233565.1. Lineage (GTDB taxonomy): Bacteria > Pseudomonadota > Alphaproteobacteria > Rhizobiales > Stappiaceae > Roseibium. Next base: position 2,426,586 of record NZ_OZ247494.1, read on the forward strand.
CCCCGGCCCAAGGCCGCAGCCCGTGGCGGCCTGTCCGGCTACCGTGTTGGAAGAGGTCACGAACGGATAGGTGCCGTGGTCGATGTCCAGAAGCGCGCCCTGTGCGCCTTCAAACAGGATCCGTTTGCCCTGGCGGCGCAGATCGTCGAGCAGATACCAGACCTTGTCCATGTAAGGCAGGACCTTGTCAGCAACGCTTGCCAGTTCGTCGTAGATTGCCTGAGCCGAAATCTCTTCCTGGCCAAGTCCACGCCGCAGGGCGTTGTGGTGGGTCAGCAGCCGGTCGATCTTGGCCGGCAGGGTGGTCAGGTTCTTCAGATCCATCAGACGGATGGCACGACGACCGACCTTGTCTTCGTAAGCCGGGCCGATGCCGCGTTTTGTGGTGCCGATGCGTGTTCCGGTGTTGGAGTTTTCACGCAGTGCATCCAGTTCGCGGTGCAGGGACAGGATCAGTGTGGCGTTTTCAGCAACCCGAAGTGTTTCCGGCGTGACCACAACCCCCTGGCCTCCGAGGCGCTCGACTTCTTCGGCAAGCGCATGCGGGTCCAGCACCACACCATTGCCGATTACGGAGAGCTTGCCTTGACGGGCCACACCTGACGGCAGGAGCGACAGCTTGTAGCTGATGCCGTCAATCACAAGCGTATGGCCGGCATTGTGTCCGCCCTGGAACCTTACGATGACATCGGCTTGTTCCGACAACCAGTCGACAATCTTGCCTTTGCCTTCGTCACCCCACTGCGAACCGACAACAACCACATTCGCCATCTAGACTTTGCTCTCCTGCAGCAACTTTTGCACCCCGGCATAACTCCGGGTGCCAACACGACAAGCCCCGGCAACCGGACCGGGGCAAACGGCGCGGACTATAGACAGGTTTCCACCCGCAGGCGAGTCTCTGCGTCGATTTATTACACCTGCCGGAAGGGATTTTCCGGATGCCTGCTGAAACCTGCAGTGACCCCAGGCCGGGCACAGGTTCTAATCGGTTGATTTATCAGAATTTTCCTTGGAACCTTCAGTCAAATCCTGGCCATCCTCTGACCGGTCTCCACCGGCGAGCCTGAAGATCATCGGCGAGGTGCGCAGGAGCCAGACAAAGCGGCGGCGCTGACTGGCCGGCACGGCGCCCCGGCGCGACATGCGCAGCGCAATGAACAGGACGAGGGCCAGATGCAGGCTGGCCGTATAGATGAAGAATGCGGCCGGTCCGAAGGCCCCCATCAGCAGAGACGCAATAAACGGCCCGATCATGGCCCCACAGCCGAAGGACAGGGTCAGTCCGGCCGCGACATCGACGAATTGCCCGGGAGCTGCATGATCATTGGCATGGGCTGCCGACAGGGAATAAAGCGGCAGAGCAAACCCGCCGAACAGGAAAACGCCCAAAAACAGCGTGGTTTCACTGATGGCCTGTGCGATCAGCAGACAAGACAGCCCTGCCGCAACCGTGAAGGCAATCAGAACCAGACGCCGGTCGACCCGATCCGACATCCACCCCGCCGGGTACTGAAAAAGCGCTCCTGCCAGGACCCAGAAGGCAATGAAGGCGGCAACCGTTTCCAGATCCAGGCCGATGGATTCGGCATAGACTGGCCCCACCATGCGGAATGCCCCGTTTGTCAGCCCGATGGTGAAGATGCCGACAATGGCGACCGGCGACACGCGCCAGAGCATCAGGGGATTGACCAGCCTTGCCGGCGGTGCCGGCGGGTTCCCCTCACTTGCAAGCGAGATCGGCACAAGCGCAAGACAGTAGAGGATGGCAAGCACGATCAGGATGTCGGTGCCGGTCGCTCCGAAGACCGGCAGCAGAAACTGTCCTCCCATCACGGCGGACATGTCGACAATCCGGTAAACGGAGAGAATGCGGCCGCGGGACGCGTTGGATGCAATCGCGTTGAGCCAGCTCTCCAGCACCATCGCCGTGCCGCAAAAGGCGGCGCCGCTGACGAGCCGCGCGCCCATCCAGAGCCATCCGGTCGGCAGAAAGGCGATCGCCAGAATGGAGATCGCGCTGACGGAAGCCAGCGCTGCGAAAACCCGGATATGGCCAGCCCGGGCGATCAGAAACGGTGTCAGCAGAACACCGAAAATCAGTCCGGCGAAATAGAGTGAGCCGAGCAGGCCGATACTGGAATCGGGCAAGCCTTCTGCGCGGGCACGGACGGCAATCATGGTCATGGCAAGACCGTTGGCGCCAAGCAGACAGGCTGCGCCGGCCAGCAGCGGCGAAATGCGCCCCGTCAGCGAACGCTGCGCAACAGGTGATGTGGTCTGTGCCATGTGTCTTCTTCTTGTGGTGTGCGGCTGCTCGGTTTTCGGGTGTCAGGCGGGGCGGCCCCATGATAGGCGATACCATCGTTCCCGCATTCAACGAGAAAATCAATGTCGCTGCGAAACTGGATCCTGCTTGTTGTTCTTGGTGCCATCTGGGGCGGGGCATTTCTGTTTGCCAAGGTCGCCGTTGCCGAGATCCCGCCCTTCGTGCTGGTTTTTCTGCGGGTTTTCATTGCCTGCACGACACTGATGATCGTTCTCTGGCATCAGGGACTGCTGGATCGTCTTGAGTGGCGCCTGACCGGACCGTTCCTGCTCATGGGTCTGCTGAACAACGCAGTCCCCTTCTCGCTTCTTTTTCTCGGCCAGACCGTCATCGGCGCAGGCCTGGCTTCCATCCTGAACGCCACCACTCCGATTTTCACCGTTGTTGTTGCGGGCCTGCTTGTTCGCCAGGAAAGCCTGGGCATGCACAAGATTGCCGGCGTAATACTTGGTGTGGCCGGCGTTGCCGTCATGCTGTCGAGCAGTCTTTCCGGGCTGGCGACGGACCCGCTCTGGGCCCAGCTCTGCTGCCTGGGCGCAGCGATTTCCTATGCCTGTGCCGCAACTTTTGCCAAGCGCTTCAGATCTCTGCCGACCCAGGTCGCCGCCACGGGGCAGCTCCTTGGCTCAAGTCTGATCATGCTGCCTGTTGCCCTCTTTACGGCATCCGACTGGTCTCCCTTTGACACCAGCCTGGTCGCCTGGAGCAACGTGATCGCGCTCGGGATCCTGGCTACCGCGCTTGCCTATCTGATCTACTTCCAGCTCCTCAGCGATGCCGGCGCCACCAATGCGTCGCTGGTCACGCTGCTGGTGCCGGCAAGCGCGCTCTTTTTCGGCTGGCTGATTCTCGGCGAAAATCTCAGTCCGCTGCAGCTTGCCGGGTTCGGTGTGTTGCTGGCGGGTCTGGTTGTGCTCGACGGCCGTTTTTTCAAGCCGAAAGAAACGGAAACGGCTTGAGCAAGACCCGGCGGCAGAGAGCCACCGCCGGGAAGTTTCATGACCCTAGAACGTCAGGGCCTTCACCTGCTTGACATGAGAAACCGACTCCAAGCGTGTCATGATCTCCTGCGAAACGGCCCCATCCACTTCTACCAGACAGATCGCGTCATCGCCCGGCGCCAACCGCCCGAGGTGGAAGGTGGCGATGTTGACGCCGTTATTGCCGAGTTCCATGCCCAGATGACCGATGAAGCCGGGTTTGTCCTCATTGGTGATATAGAGCATGTGAGACCCGAGTTCGGCCTCCATGTTGATGCCCTTCACCTGGATGATGCGCGGCTTGCCGTCGGCAAAGACCGTTCCGGCAACGGACCGTTCCTGGCGTTCCGTGATCACTGTCAGGCGAATATAGGTTTCATAGGCGCCCTGTTTCTCCCGCCGGATCTCCTCGATCTTCATGCCCCGTTCCTTCGCAAGGATCGGTGCGGAGACCATGTTCACGGTTTGCAGCAAGGGTGTCAGCAGACCGGTGAGCGCAGCAGCCGTCAGGGCCTGGACATTCATTTCGGCAACGGCACCGGCATATTCCAGGCGGACCCCTTCAATGCCTGTTTCGGTCAACTGACCTGCAAAGGATCCAAGCTGTTCGGCAAGGCGCACGAATGGCGCCAGCTTGGGCGCTTCTTCTGCGGTGATCGACGGCATGTTGAGCGCATTGCGGACCGCTCCGTCGAGCAGGTAGTCACACATCTGTTCGGCGACCTGAAGCGCGACATTTTCCTGGGCTTCCGCAGTCGAGGCGCCGAGATGCGGGGTCGAGACGAAGTTCGGCGCCCCGAAGAGCACGTTGTCCTTCGCCGGTTCCTCGACGAACACATCGAAAGCCGCTCCGGCCAGTTTGCCTTCCTCGAGGGCAGCCCGCACGGCCGCTTCGTCGGCAAGACCGCCACGTGCGCAGTTGATCAGGTAGGCGCCCTTGCGCATCTTGGCAATCGAATCCGCATTGATGATGTTGCGGGTCTTGTCGGTCAGCGGCGTGTGCAGCGTGATGAAGTCAGACCGGCTGAATAGCCCGTCCAGCTCGACCTTTTCGACACCGAGCGCCACCGCCCGCTCCGGGGTCAGGAACGGGTCATAGGCAATGACCTTCATCCTGAGGCCGATGGCGCGGTCGGCAACGATGGAGCCGATGTTGCCGCAGCCAACCAGCCCCAGCGTCTTGCCAGTCAGTTCCCGGCCCATGAAACGGGATTTTTCCCATTTGCCGGCCTGGGTCGAGGCATCAGCTGCCGGGATCTGCCGTGCAGCCGCCATCATCATCGAGATTGCGTGTTCCGCCGTCGTGATAGCGTTGCCGAAAGGCGTGTTCATCACGATGATGCCACGTGCGGTCGCCTTCGGGATATCGACATTGTCGACCCCGATGCCGGCGCGGCCGATGACCTTGAGATTGTCGGCGGCCGCAATCACCTTCTCGGTGACCTTGGTGGCCGAGCGGATGGCCAGGCCATCATACCGGCCGATGATTTCCAGCAGCTTTTCCTTGTCCTTGCCGACATCCGGCAGAAAATCCACATCAACGCCGCGATCCTTGAAGATCTGGACGGCTGCATCCGACAACTTGTCTGAAATCAGTACCTTGGGTGCCATGAAAGCATCTCCCTTTTGACGAAATACGCTCCGGGCAGCAGGCCGCCCGGAAGAATAATCCTGTTTGGGGAAGTGTCTCAGGCAGCCTGAGGCAGTTTCGCTTTTTCGCTCTGGAACGCCCAGTCGAGCCAGGCCGTCAGGGCTGCAAGATCCGAAGCTTCAATGGTTGCCCCTGCCCAGATCCGAAGACCGGACGGCGCATCCCGATAGGCGCCGATGTCATAGGCGACGCCTTCGGCATCAAGGGCACTGACCATGCCTTTTGCAAACGCCGCCTGATCGTCGGCCGACAGCGTCCGGATACCAGGATCCGTGACCTTCAGGCAAACGGACGTGTTCGACATGGTGTTCGGGTCGACAGCCAGGAAATCCACCCAGTCGGTTCGTTCAACCCAGTCGGACAGCACCTTCAGATTTGCGTCCGCGCGGCCGCGCAGAGCGTCGAGACCGCCAAGTCCGTCGGCCCATTTCAGGGCATCGAGATAATCCTCGACGCAGAGCATGGACGGCGTGTTGATGGTCTCGCCGCGGAACACACCTTCGATCAATTTGCCGCCCTTGGTCAGGCGGAAAATCTTCGGCAGCGGCCAGCTCGGCGTATAGCTTTCCAGGCGCTCGACGGCGCGCGGGCTCAGGATCAGGACACCATGGGCCGCTTCTCCGCCCAGAACTTTCTGCCAGGAGAAGGTCACCACGTCGAGCTTGTCGAAATCAAGATCCTGGGCAAACGCGGCAGAGGTCGCATCGCAGATGGTCAGGCCTTCACGATCAACCGGGATCCAGTCGCCATTCGGCACACGCACACCGGACGTCGTGCCGTTCCAGGTGAAAACCACATCTCTGGAGAAGTCGACGGCGGCAAGATCCGGCAATTCGCCATAAGGTGCGTCAAGAACCCGCGCATCGTCGAGCTTGAGCTGCTTGATCACGTCCGTCACCCAGCCGGAGCCGAAGCTTTCCCAGGCCAGCATGTCAACGCCGCGCGCGCCCAGAAGGGACCAGAGCGCCATTTCCACAGCACCGGTGTCGGAGGCCGGCACAATGCCGATCCGGTAGGTTTCCGGCACCTGAAGGACCTTGCGGGTCAGATCGATCGCCTCGGCCAGTTTGGCCTTGCCCGGCTTGGCGCGGTGGGACCGGCCTAAAGGTGCACCAGAAAGCTGATCAAGGGACCAGCCGGGGCGTTTGGAACAGGGACCGGACGAAAAATTGGGATTGGCCGGACGCACGTCCGGCTTTGCGGTAAGCTCAGTCATATCTGTCTACCCTCGCAGATAGTAGCCCCTCGTTGGGGAGGGGTGGCCCACCTATGGGGATAGCTCAATGACCACCATTACGCAAGGAAATCGGACCAGCGCACTCGGCAACATGCGAACACGACTGCTGTTCGGCCGTTAGTCTGGCAGGATCTGGCCCGGGCGCTGGCTCCAGGTTTCGACGCTGATCTCGCCGCTTTCCGGCACGTTGAGTACCGAAATGGAACCGGTTGCCATTTTTGCATTTTCCTTTGGAATTCCAAGCTCTTCCGCGACCAGTTTGAAGATGCCATTGCTCGACACGATCACCGCATCTCCGTCCGCGCGGCCGGCAATGACCCTGCCAATCAGTCCGGCCCAGTTGACCTTGATCCGGTCGAGTGAAGGTGACCAGTTGAACCCGTCAGGCCAGACGTTTCGCTTCTGCCAACCGTCAATAGCTTCGCTGCCGTGGTCTGCCCGGATGTCGTCGTTGGACCGCCCTTCCCAGGTGCCGTAATCGATTTCCCGAAGTTCCTCGCAGACGTGGCACCGATCTGGCGAAAGATCGAACAGGGCATTGATCTCTTCAGCTGACTGCACGGTGCGCTTCAGGGGACCGAAATAGAGCGCGCCGGGTGCAGCGCCCAGGAACTTCAGTGCTTTGCCAACGGCTTTGGCCTGCGCGCGCCCTTCAGGTGTCAGGTCCAGATCCGTGCGAGCTCCAACCCACACGACCTTGTCACCGGGGCCAAAGGTATTGCCGTGCCGGACAAGAAAAATCCTCATGCGCCGACGAGCTCCCCTTCCCGGTCGATAATCTGTTCGGTGAGTTCAATATCGCCCTTGTTGTCGACTGAGGCATGCGTACGGCCGCGATAGTCAACAAGGGTAACCCTCACCACCAACCCGTTTTCCAGGGCGCGCAACTGTTCCAGGCCTTCTGTGCGTTCCAGCAGCGATTCCTGCAGGCCGACATAGGTCTTCAGCCCGCTCCGCGTGTAGCCGTAAAGCCCGATGTGCCGGTGAACCGATGCGGCGTCTTTTTTCCGAAGGTAAGGAATGACCTGTTTGGAGAAATAGAGCGCGTTTTTCTTGCCATCGAAAACAACGGTGGTGCCGCTCGACGGGTTGTCCTTCTTGTGGTCCATGAAGGCTGCCAGGGCCTTGTCATCCAGCCGGACGGCGGGCGTGACAATGTCGAACCGGTCGGCGCTGTCAAATTCTTCGACCATGGCCTCCAGCACCCAGGGCGGTGTCAGCAACGCATCACCCTGAAAGTTGATGATCGCCTCTTCCTGTATGTCCGCCGCCGCCAGCGCGGCATAGGTCCGCTCGGTGCCATTCCGGCAACTCTCCGGCGTCAGAACGGCCTCGGCGCCGAAGGACGCGGCATGGTCGACAATACGCTGGTCTTCGGTGGCGATCACGACGCGGGAGCAACCTTCGACGGCCTTCGCAATCCGCCAGACGCGTTCCAGCATGCTCATGCCGCGGATTTCCAGAAGAGGTTTCCCCGGAAGCCGGCCCGACCCGTAGCGGGCCGGTATCACGATTGCTGCTGTCATGTATTTCTGCCTTCAAACAAAGTCTTCAAACACTTCCGATAATGGTCCGGTTCGCGAAAAGGGGCGGCCGGTCGGTGCCCCTCAGATATCCGTGCCGTTTCAAAACTCATCACACGCAGCAGCCAGACAGTTTCACAAAGCCTGAAGACACCGTCCTGGATGCCCTTTCCAGCCACCTGCTGATATCCAGCAAGGAACCTGCGATATTTTTCCGGATTTGACCGGAACAAACCGTCTTCACCACAGTCTGTCCAGTACTTGAGTTTCACCAGGTCGAATTCCGGCGGACCGATCTGGAGATTGTCCCAGTCGATAAACCGGATCTCGCCGTTGGACGCAATGATATTGAACGGCTGCAGATCATTATGATTGAGGCAAAAGCCGATGACCTGCGGCAAAGCCTCTTCCCGCAAAGCCTGCCAGGGGATGGTCAGCCCGAGCCGTGCAGCGATCGTTTCGCACTTCGTGCACATCTGATCCAGCCAGTCGCCGCCCTCCCGCCAGGGATCGTTGAACGAGATCCTGAAGCGTGGAAAGCCGGATGCATGCAATCCGGCGAGCGCTTTGCCGATGCTCTCAAAATGGTCTCTTGTTGTGCTGGCAACCAGTTCCCCGCTCGCCCATTCCTGCAACAGCCAGGGAAAAGGCACAAGGTCTCGGGAACCATCCTGGAAGAACACCTGCGGCAACAATCTGCAGCGAGAGTTCTTAACGGGTTGTCCAATCGCGCCGAGACACTGATCAAGGACAGTCTCGTTGTCGGTCGAAATACCGCCCTTCTTTTCAGAAGCGAGAAAATTCGCTGCCAGGGTTTCCTTGATCAGGTTGTGTTCGTAAGCGAACAGGTTCTCCCGCAAACGGACCCGCAACGCATAGTCCCGAGAACCGATGCGAATCCGGAACACGTCATTGATCGCTCCGCCAATTGTGGCAACCAGTTCCATGGAGCATGCAGCTTCAGGTCCCAGGGCTCGGGTGACGATGGCTTTGAGATCTTCGGCATCCAGGCTCATTCAACGGCCTCTGACCGCAAGTCGAAGGATGGTTTCATTCTGGGTCTGAGGCGCATTCGGTTGTTCCGGCCAACGATCATCCTGCCGTTTCTACTGAAACGCCGACGCAAATCAAAAACAAAAAAGGCCGGTCCCCAGACCGGCCTTTCTGTTTTCAGATCCTGTTGGATCAGAAGTTGCTCGTGATCGGGCCCTGCGGTTCGTAATATGTTGGAGCCGAAGTAGTGTTAAAGTTGTAGCGTGCACCGAGGCGGAACTCATGCGCAGTCAGATCTTCCCATCTTTCTCGCGTACCACCCGAACCAACGCCAACAAGCTTAACGCTCTTGGCTTCGCCGAGATTCTTGTACCGGTAGCCGGCGTCAAGGCTCCAATTCGGCGTGAACGCATATTCAGCACCTGCCATCAGCGCCCAAGCAAAGTTCCATTGGCCGTTATCCCCGTCATAAGTCGGGCTTGAGCCATCCGGGTTAAATGACTTTTTGTTGCTGGTGTTCACATATGCAGCGCCAATACCGGCCCCTACGTAGGGCGTGATCCGATTCCAGGTACCAACATCTACATAGGCGTTTAGCATCACAGTCCAGACATCTATGTCAGCCTGCTCTTTCGAGAACTGCCCTGCTGTTGCACAGCCCACGCAAGGAGCATAACCAGTTGCCGTCGCACGTGTCTCATAGTCCAACGTCAGGTCGGTACGGAAGTAATCGTTGAATTGGTAGCCAACACCAACGCCGATCATCCAGGCATTATCCATGCTTTCCCGCTCATAACGCAGATCACCGATCACAGGATCGTTGAAGCTACCGCTTGGGTCGCTATAGATTTTGTATCCGATATCACCGCGCAAATAGAATCCGCCAGCCGCAGCCGGAGCAATCGGCACGTGCTCGATGACCGGAGTTGGCAAGTCCGCAGCGTAGCCCGCAGTGGAAAGCACAACAGCAAAGCCGGTCAAAGACAAACGCTTAATGAAATTGTCCATGTCCTCGTCCTCTTCCAGTGAGCGTCCGCTTCAACCAATGGTCGGACACATCAAACTTGAAAGCATACTGACGAGAATTCATTAATTGTGACTTAACTCTGTTCCTTAACCGCGTTTTTTTACCTTAAGGAAAGCTTAACAACACGATCCGGAATGCAAATGAAAAAGCCGCCATGTCTAATGGCGGCTTCGAAATCCGAATTGGAGATTTCAGGCTGCGGCGCTGGCGACCACGCCGGCAATGTCATTGACGACCTGCTTGACGAGATCGGCATCGTCCCCTTCCGCCATCACACGGATCAAGGGTTCGGTTCCCGATGCCCGGATCACAAGACGGCCAGACGTGCCCAGACGGGCCTCGCCATCTTCAATAGCGGACTTGACCTGATCCTGCTCCAGCGGCAGTCCGCCCTTGTAGCGCACATTTTTCAGGATCTGCGGCACCGGCTCAAATCTCTTGCAGACTTCCGAAACCGGCCGGTCCTGATCCTTGACGCAGGCCAGCACCTGCAGTGCGGCAATCAGCCCGTCGCCAGTGGTCGCAAAATCCGACAGGACGATATGCCCGGACTGCTCGCCGCCGACATTGTAGCCGTTTGCGCGCATGTGCTCGACCACGTAACGGTCGCCCACCTTGGTACGGGCAAGGCCGAGTCCCAGATCCTGCAAGTAGCGCTCGAGCCCGAGATTGGACATGACCGTTGCCACGATACCGGGCGCGGACAGCCGGTCATGTGCCTGCCAGGACTGCGCCACCACGGCCATCAGCTGGTCACCGTCGATGACTGTGCCGTTCTCGTCCACGATGATCACCCGGTCGGCGTCCCCGTCCAGCGCAATGCCGATATCGGCCCGGACTTCGTGCACCTTGCGCGACAGGGCATCGGTGGACGTGGAACCGCAATCCTCGTTGATGTTGTAACCGTCCGGGGAAACCCCCATGGAAATGACGTCCGCCCCGAGTTCCCAAAGGGCTTCCGGAGCCACCTTGTAGGCTGCTCCATTGGCGCAGTCGATAACCACCCGGAGGCCTTCCAGGCTCATTTCCCGCGGCAGGGTGCGTTTGGCAAATTCGATATAGCGCTGCTGTGCACCGTCGATGCGCTTGGCACGCCCAAGTTCACGCGTCCCGGCAAGAAGCGGTGTCATGTCGCTTTCGACCATGTCTTCGATGGTCTTTTCGATCTCATCGCTGAGCTTGAAGCCATCCGGACCGAAAAACTTGATGCCATTGTCCTGAAACGGATTGTGGGAAGCGGAAATCATCACTCCGAGATCCGTGCGCAGCGAGCGTGTCAGCATGGCAACTGCAGGCGTCGGCATTGGTCCCAGCAGAAACACATCCATACCCACGGACGTGAACCCGGCGACCAGCGCCGTTTCCAGCATGTAACCCGAAAGACGGGTGTCCTTGCCGATCACCACGCGATGACGGTGCCCGCCATTCTTGAACACCAGCCCGGCCGCCATGCCCACCTTGAGAGCCATCTCAGCGGTCATGGGATATTTGTTCGCCTGACCGCGGATACCGTCAGTGCCGAAAAACTTGCGCATCAATTATGCCTGTCTGAAGTGTTTGTCTTGCGCCTATTTAAGCGCAAACGCGGGCGCTCACGATTCAAAATATGTGAGCAATTGTTACTATTCACTAACGACTGAACGGTTCCCCAACGAAAGATGCCCGGTCATGACCGGGCATCTGTCAGATCGTTGAATGTCGCGAAGATCAGGACGGCTGCGGTTCCATGCCGCCGCTGGCTTCGTCGCCGCCGCGTTTGGCGCCAGCGGTCGGAACCGCAGACGAGCGTCCGATCGGCTGGTCGTCGTCGGTGTCGCGCACCGGCGGCTTGCCATTCAAAAGGTCCTTGATTTCGTCGCCGGACAGCGTTTCGTACTCCAGCAGGCCCTTGGCGATCGTGTGCAGTTGATCCTCATGTTCCGTCAGGATCCTGTGCGCGGTCTCGTAGCCCCGGTCGACATAGGCCTTGATTTCCTCGTCGATCATCTTCTGGGTCACGCCGGAGATATTCTGCTGGCGCGCCACGGAGTGGCCAAGGAAAACCTCTTCCTGGTTCTCCCCGTAGGAGATCAGCCCGAGTTTCTCGGACATGCCCCATTGGGTGACCATCGCACGCGCGAGACGTGTTGCCATCTGGATGTCGCCGGAGGCACCGGAGGTGACTTTATCGTGTCCGAAGATCTCTTCTTCGGCAACACGCCCGCCCATGGCAACCGCAAGGTCTGCATAACACTTTGCGCGGGTCAGGGACACCTGGTCCTTCTCCGGCAGACGCATCACCATACCAAGCGCGCGGCCGCGCGGAATGATGGTTGCCTTGTGGATCGGATCGGACGCCTCCTGATGGAGCGCCACCAGGGCGTGACCGGCCTCATGATAGGCGGTGAGCTTCTTTTCTTCTTCGCTCATCACCAGGGTGCGGCGTTCAGCACCCATCATGACCTTGTCCTTGGCGTCCTCGAACTCGGCCATCGTGACCAGCCGCTTCGACCGCCGGGCCGCCAACAACGCCGCTTCGTTGACGAGGTTCATCAGGTCCGCGCCGGAAAAGCCCGGGGTGCCGCGTGCCAATGTCTTGACGTCGACATCCGGAGCCAGCGGCACCTTGCGCATGTGAACCTTGAGGATCTTTTCACGACCGGTGATATCCGGGTTCGGAACGACGATCTGGCGGTCGAAACGACCGGGACGCAGCAGCGCCGGATCAAGCACGTCCGGACGGTTCGTGGCGGCGATGATGATGATGCCTTCATTCGGCTCGAAACCATCCATTTCCACCAGCAGCTGGTTGAGCGTCTGCTCGCGTTCGTCATTGCCGCCGCCAAGGCCGGCGCCGCGATGACGGCCAACCGCATCGATTTCGTCGATGAAGATGATGCAAGGTGCGTTTTTCTTGGCCTGTTCGAACATGTCGCGGACGCGGGACGCACCCACACCGACAAACATTTCAACGAAGTCGGAACCTGAAATCGTGAAGAACGGCACATTGGCTTCGCCGGCAACGGCACGCGCCGTCAGCGTTTTACCGGTGCCCGGAGGGCCCACAAGCAGAACGCCGCGCGGAATGCGGCCGCCCAGGCGCTGGAATTTCTGCGGGTCACGCAGAAACTCAACGATTTCCTGCAAATCTTCCTTGGCTTCGTCGATACCTGCGACGTCTTCAAAGGTCACGCGGCCATGCGCTTCGGTCAGAAGCTTGGCCTTAGACTTGCCGAAGCCCATCGCCTTGCCACCGGAGCCCTGCATCTGGCGCATCACGAAGATCCAGATGCCGAGGATGATCAGCATCGGCAACCAGGAGAACAGCGCACTCAGCAGAGGTGAACTTTCAGCAGGCGGACGCGCATTGACCAGAACGCCTTTTTCGCGCAGTTCGTTCACATATTGCGCCCCGTCCGGCGCATAGGTCTGGAAGGCACCGCCACTGTTATAGCTGCCGGTAATCTTCTGTTCCTGGATCGTGACTTCCCTGACTTCACCATTGTCGACCTGTTTCATGAAGTCCGAATAGGCAATGTCATTGGTAGCGCCATGCTGCGCAGGGCTTTGGAACAGCTGGAACAGCGCGATCAGCAAAAGTGCGATGATCACCCAAAGAGCGAAGTTGCGAAAATGTGCGTTCATTTCGTTTCCTTAACCGCCCAACGCGACGTTACTAGCGCGCGGTCATATTTTCCTTAGGGCGAAGATAGGTCGCCCGAGGCCCGCTGCCAAGGCGGTGCGCCATAGTTGCGCAGATGCACTGACTATTTTCTTAAGCCCGGACGTCTATCAGATCTTTGAAGCCGGGAAAACTCTAGTTTTCCTCAGCCACGTCTCCATCATCGACATAGTTACCGAGCAATTTAGCGTGAATTGGCAGGCGTTCCAAGGTTATGCCGCCTTCCGGATGACTGGTCCCAGGCTCGAGAAGGGCGGTCAGGGCATGGAGCATCAGCACACGCTCGCCGCACCAGACAACCGGGGCACAGTCGAATGCTGCTTTCGGCCACCCTTTCGGCCAGTCAATTTCTTTTGATGACACGGGCGCATCCGACAGCGGACCGAGCTGAAGCGGGATGCCCGCTGGCTCGTCCGGTTCGCCGACGACCGAGAAGACATAGCGATTGTCCCAGACACCGCGGCCCTTCAGGCCGACCAACGTTTCCGGCGGGGTTCGCCCCCTTTCCTTCCAGCAACAGACCGTCTCGGGTCCTGCCTCGAAAACGGCACCCGCCAGCGTCAGGCGGCAAGGCCGGTCTCCGGACAGCATCCGGTTCAATCCGGTCAGACTGCGCAGCCGCGGGCGGGGAGAACTTCCTGTCACGCGGGCTATCATCAAGGTGATGAGCCTCAGGCGGAGCTCCTCGGGGATTGCGCGAAAGACGGCGCGCTCCAGTTTGAGCGGGCCGGCGGCATGTTCCACCAGGTGTTTTTCGGCAAGGTCCTGCAAGGTTGCCTGCAATGCTTCGCCTGCCCTGCGCATATTGTCCGCGGTCCGCGCCAGCCGCTCCGCTGTCAGCCCCTCCTGCGCCAGCAGCGCGAGAACAGACCTCAGCCGGCTTCTCTTGTATCGGTCATCTTCATTGGACGGATCGGTGCACCAGGTCCTGCCGCGCGCCGTCAGGCTAGCTTCCAGGAGCGTCTTTTCGATCGTCAGCAACGGTCGCAACAACCTCAAGCCCCCCGGACCGCTGGTGTCATCAGCCGCCATGGCACTCAGTCCGGCAACCCCGCTGCCACGGGTCAGACGATCGAGAAAGGTCTCCGCCTGATCATCGAGATGGTGTCCCAGAAGCAACGCCTCGGCGCCGGATTTTGCCATGTGACCTGCCATCAGGCGATATCGGGCAAAGCGCGCTTCTTCTTGCAGATTATGGTCCGGTTTCACACCGGTCCAGCGCAGGATTGCGCAGTCCAGCCCCTGCTCTTCAGCACATGTGGCAACAAAGGCAGCTTCCGCGCCACTTTCCGGCCTCAGGCCATGATCGACACAAAGCACTTCAAGCTGACCAGACCAGGCCGAGCGTTGTTTCCATTCGGCAAGCAGCGTCATGAGGCACAGGGAATCCGCGCCACCAGAGACGGCAACAGCCAGACGGGAAAATCGTTTCAGATTGAAAAAGAGGGCATCAACCACGTCATCCGGGAGCCCTTGAGGCTCAACCGGACCATCAGGAACACTGGGCACGGCGGCGTTCGTCCCTTGCCTGGGACAGAACGGCAGGCGCGGCATTCGGAAACTTGTTCAGGAGTTCGGAGAATGTGGCGCAGGCGGCTTCACCTTCGCCAAGCCCGCGCAATGACACGCCAAGCTTCAGCAGACTGTCCGGGCTTTTGGAATTGCCGGGATGGTCCGTATAGGTCTTCAGAAAGGCATCGGCCGCCTCGCGATAATTCTGCTGGGCAAGAAGGCTTTCGCCCAGCCAGTATTGCGCGTTGGCCGCCAGCTGATCGTCAGGATAACTCTCCAGGAAGGTCCGGAAGCCGTCTTCCGCACCGACATAATCGCCGTTCACGGCAAGCGAATACGCGCTGTCGTAGTCAGATTGTGGATCTCCGCTGCCGATTACGCTCGCGATCTGGTCATCGTCGAGCGTCAGACCCGGATCGGCCGCCAGGTCCTGGCCTGTGCCCGGAACAGTTTCCAGGCCCTTGGCCAGGGCCGACAGATCGATCGGCCCGTCCGTAGGCAGGCTGTTGTCATAACCGCCCGACTGGTCCCAGGTGGCATCACCCGAGCCATCGGCCGGCAAGGTGGCAAGCCCGCCATTGGGTGCCGCCAGCGTGCCGGATCGCGGCACGCCGTTCGCATCAAGACCCGGAGCGCCCGAACCGGGCGCAAGATCGGATCTTTTCCCAGGAGTACCGCCTTCCAGCTGCTGGAACCGGTATTCGTTGTCTTCCTGCATGCGCCGCATCTGGTCCTGCATTTCACGTAGCTGGAAAGACAATTGCTCGATCTGGCCGGTCAGCACCCGGATCCGCTCTTCCAGCTGGCTGATCCGCACGGCAGACTCGTCGTTGCGGCGGCCAAACAACTGGGCTTCGGATGGTGTGGCGGTGGCGATCATCACCAGCGCCAGTAGGAGACCTGCCAGTCCCTTGAAATGTTGCATTCGCTCCTCCGGTTGGGGGGATCTGTTCGCGACATGCCTGCAGATCCTTCCGCATGATGTCTTATCATGACCGGTTTTCTACTCAAGTGCACAGAGCGCTTCGACTTCGGCTAAATTTTGGCGTGGATTGGCGAAACAGCAGAGATTTTCGCCTTCAAACCGTTCGGCATGGAAAATAGACACAAAAAAGGCCGGGCACATGGCCCGGCCTCAAATTCCTCGGATGGCTCCGATCAGTTGGTTGCGTTGTTCAGCACCGTAACCGCGCGCCGGTTTTGTGACCAGCAGCTGTTGTCGTTGCAGACCGCCACCGGGCGCTCCTTGCCATAAGAGATGGTACGGATCCGCGAAGCATTCACGCCTTGGGACACCAGGTAATCGCGGGCGGCCTGCGCACGCCGCGCCCCCAGCGCAATATTGTACTGGCGCGTACCGCGTTCATCGGCATGGCCTTCCACGGTGATCGTGTATTGCGAATAGCGGCTCAGCCATTTGGCCTGGCTCGCAAGTGTTGTCTGACCTTGCGCGTTCAGCACCGACTGGTCTTCCTCGAAGAAGACGCGGTCACCCACATTGACGACAAAGTCCTGACCCGTGCCGGGTTTCACGTTGCTCGTCGGCCCGTCGGTCCTCGTCTGGGCACACGCGGCCACGAACATCACGGCGAAACAGACCGCAATCCATCGCGCGCCAGCCGCGGCATTTACTCGTTTGAACATTCCTGTCTCCATAATCCCCAGCCCCGCAAACCCTGGTTCCGGACCACCCGGTTCTTGGTAAACGCTTTCTAGCCAAAACCGGTAAAAAACGTCTTTTCAAAGATGGTTAGCGAAAGCTTAACACGGCACGCCCAAACGCCGTGCCGTGCTTGTCAGATTTCTAGTCAATCAAAGGCGACCAGGACGGGTCCGACGCAAAGGCCGGTGTTTCCAGACGCTGTTCGTTGTAACCTGTCAGATCAACAGTCCAGACCTGCGGCCCGCCGGTTGCTCCTGGCGTATCGCGGAAAAACACCAGAACACGTCCGTTCGGCGACCAGGCCGGTCCCTCGTTGTGATACCCTTCTGTCAGGATGCGTTCGCCCTTGCCATCCGGACGCATGACACCGATCATGAAGCGGCCCTGATGCTGCTTGGTGAAGGCAATCAGGTCGCCGCGCGGCGACCACACCGGCGTCGAATACCGTCCCGGACCGAACGAAATGCGTTGCGCCTGCCCGCCATTTGCCCCCATGACGTAAAGCTGCTGCGTGCCGCCGCGATCGCTTTCAAACACGATCCGGCTTCCGTCAGGTGAATAGGACGGGCTGGTGTCGATCGCCGCCGTGTTGGTCAGTCGCGTCGTGCGGCGCGAGCGCAGATCCATCTTGAAGATATTCGCGTTGCCGCCCTGCTGCAGGCTCATGATGACGCTCTGGCCGTCCGGCGAGAACCGGGGTGCGAAGGTCATTCCCGGGAAGTTGCCGACAATTTCCCGTTGGCCGGTCTCGATATTGAGCAGGTAGACGCTCGGATCGGCGCCGCCATAGGACATGTAGGTGATTTCCTGACTGGTCGGCGAGAAGCGTGGCGTCAGCACCAGATCATCGCCCCGTGTCAGATACCGGGTATTGGCGCCATCCTGGTCCATGATGGCAAGGCGTTTGACGCGTTTGTCCTTGGGGCCGGTCTCGTCGACAAAAACGATGCGGGTGTCGAAATAGCCCTTTTCGCCGGTCAGCCGTTCATAGATGGCATCGGCGATGATATGCGCCAGCCGGCGCCAGTTTTCCGGCGTGGTATAGAACTGCTGACCGAGCATCTGCTCGGCTGCAAATACGTCCCAAAGGCGGAACTCTGCGCGCAGACGCCCGTCCGGCTGCTTGATCACCGTTCCGGTGACCAGCGCCTGGGCACTGATCTGGCGCCAGTCACCAAACCGCGGCGTGGAATTCACGCTCATGTTCTTTTGAATGAAGCTGGCCGGGTCGAGCGGCCTGAACAGCCCGGAACGTTTCAGGTCGGCCGCGATGACATTGGTCATGTCACTGGCCAGCTTGCTGTCTCCTCCCTCTGCGGAAAAGGACGGCAAGGCAATTGGCAGGGGTTCGATATTGCCCTGTGTGATGTCTATTTCAACAAGGGCAACCGCCGGGCGCGGCCCGATGGCAACAAGAGCTGCGGCAACAATGGCGGCCCCCAGGACCTTCCGGCCTGCGAGAACAGAAATGTGTTTCAGTATTCCACGCATGAGCAATACAGCTCCCTCATCGACATTGTCCGGTCTGTCCGAACTATCCCCCGATGATCATCTCTCTCGGGTCAAAATTAATTATCACTTCCTGCCAAGCTTCATACTTGGAAATTGGCAGAGAATATGGCTGACAGCGCATGATGGCACGTGTTGCGCTGCTTGCGGCCGCCCGGAAGGCCGGATTGCCGCTTGAATTCAGGATCTCCGGCGCGCCAACGACTTCCCCGCCCTGTGACAGGTTGAACCGCACACGCACCTTCAGTTCTTCCGCACCGACTGCACCCACCGGCGGGTTCCAGCATTGGGAGACCTGGCCCCGGAGAGCATCGAGCTCAGACTGGGTCATGCGGATATTCTGAGCGCCGGAGCGCGACCCGAGCGAGGCCGGTTGATCGGACGCGTTGCCGGACTGGCGCGCAGGTTCGGTCTTGTTCAAGAGCGCGGCAATATCGTTGCTGTTGAAATCGTCCCGCGGCGGCTCGGGCGAACGGCGTGGCGGCGTCGGTTTCGACCGCGGCGCCACGCTCGTGACGATCGGTTGCGGCGCCGGGGCCGCTTCCTGCTGGGGTTCTGGTTCCGGCGCCGGTTCCGGCTCTGCGGCTGGAGCCGGTTCAGCCGCCGGCACGGGTTCCGGCGCGGGCGCTGGCTCGGGCTCCGGCTCGGCAACCGGGGCCGGCTCGGGAGCGGGCGCCGGCGTTGGTGCGGGCGCAGGTGTTGGCGGCGTTGGCTGTTCCACCTGACTGTCGCCCGGCCTGTCCGCAGGCTGAGGCGGCTCTTCGTCAGGTGTGTCGCTCGGCTGAACGGCCGCCACATCGCGGATCTCGGCGGTTCTTTCGCCGAGCCTCAACTGCGTGAACTCTTCTACCGGGATCAGGTCGACCGGCAGGGATTCCACTTGCGGCACGGAAAAGCTCTCCGCGTTCGGAAAGGCGATCAAGCCCCAGACCAGAATTGCCGAATGACCGGCCAAAGACGCGATGAGACCAGCGCGCATGACGCTTTACGAGTCCCGTTCTTCCAGAGTGACAAGACCGAGCCTTTTGAACCCGGCCGCGCTTATCCGGCCCATGAGACGCATCATGGTGCCGTAGTCCGCATCCTGATCGCCGCGCACATAGATGCGCTCATCGTAGCCGTTCTCGGCAATCGCCTCGAGTTTCGGCACGATTTCCTCGATCGTGATCGGAGTGTCCTGAATGAAGATTTCTCCGCTGGAGTTCACCGAAATCGTGATCGGTTCGGTATCGCCTTCCAGCGCCTTGGCGCGTGTTTCAGGCAGATCAATCGGCACGCCGACAGTCAGCAGCGGCGCAGCCACCATGAAGATGATCAGGAGCACCAGCATGACATCGACGAACGGCGTCACGTTGATCTCGCTCATCGGTGCATGCCGCTGCCGACGCCGTCCGCGGCGCCCTCCTGACTGTCCGGACCCGACCTGCATGGCCATGGCTCAGCCCCTCTCGTCGATCTGGCGGGACAGGATCGCCGAAAACTCGTCCGCAAACCCTTCCATGCGGGCAACGGCCTTGCCGACGTCATTGTTGAACTTGTTGTAGGCAATCACCGCCGGGATGGCTGCCAACAGGCCAAGGGCCGTTGCAAACAGGGCTTCGGCGATACCCGGAGCGACAACGGCAAGGTTCGTGCTTTCGGAAGCCGCGATCGCCTGGAAGGCTGTCATGATGCCCCAGACCGTGCCGAACAGACCGATGAAAGGTGCCGCCGAGCCAACGGTCGCCAAAATGAGCAGGCGGTTTTCGAGGCGTTCGGCCTCCCGCTGGATGGTGACGTCCATGACCCGGTCGATGCGCTGCTGCAGGCTGCCGATCGCCGGGCGCGCACCTTCATGGCTGCGTTTCCACTCGCGCATGGCCGCCACGAACAACGCCGCCATGGAGTGGTTCACGCGGTTGTGAAGCGTGTTGTAAAGCTCCTCGAGTGACTGGCCTGACCAGAACACGGTTTCGAACCGGTTCATCTGCCGCCGTGTCCGGCCAATCAGCATGACTTTGTCGACAATAATGGCCCAGCACCAGACCGACGCGGCCAGGAGGCCGATCATGACGAGCTGAACAACGAGATGCGCCTGCCAGAACAGCGCGAAAAACGAAATGCCGCCTTCCGGCGCTGCCAATGTCGATTCGACAAGTGTTTCCATTATTTCAATGACCCCTGGGTCGGCTGCCGCTGGTTGCGTTCAAGGTTGCGAAACGACAGCGAGGAACCGGAAATCTTCGACCGGTTCTCATGACCAGTCGCCTCTCTGACGTTTGAATTTGTCAAAACTGGGACTTTCTGGTCAAAGAACGTCCCCCCTTAAAGGAATCAATTAAGGTTACTGCAAGATTAACGCAGTAAAGTGTATTGAAACTATTTTCCGTTCCTGAGGCACATGTCCGCGCCTGGTTTCGGCCAAGCAGTTCAATTGTCGGTGTTTTCCGAAGGCGCGTGGTTCTGAAGCCGCTCGGACAGGATCTGCGGCAGCCGGGTCGGTCGGCCTTCCCCGGTGATCACGGCAACCGTGACCGCGGCCGATACCAGCAGTTCATCCCCGCGATGGATCAGCTGATCGAGCCGGATTCGCGCGCCCTTGTATTCCGCAAGACTGGTGTGAACTTCCAGGACATCGTCGATCCGCGCCGGCTTCTGGAAGTCCAGGGTCATGGAGCGCACTGCAAAGGCCAGGCTGGTACCATGAGCACCTGACGCCATATCCGCGTGGTGAATGCCCATCAGGCGCAGGAAATCGGACCGGGCCCGTTCAAAAAACCGCACATAGGCTCCGTGATAGACGATGCCCGTAAAATCGGTGTCTTCATAATAGACCCGGACGGGAAGGACATGACCACCTTCTTCCAGGCGGCCGGAGAGATCGGGCCAGTCGGACACGGTAAACCTCACCTGTTCAAAAGAAACGGCCGCCCGGTCACCCGACCGGACGGCCCAACTCTGTCTTACCTATGGTCGCGACTACGCGGCCGCAACCTCGGACAGGAATTTCTCGACCGATGCGCGCAGATGCTCCGCCTGCTGCTTCATTTCCAGGGTCGCTGTCAGCATGTCACCAACCGCCTCGGAATTTTCCGCAACGCCTTCATTGAGCGAGGCCACCGTGTTGGCCACGCTGCGCGTACCATCGGCAGCTTCAGCGACATTGCGCGAGATTTCGCTTGTCGCGGCCCCTTGCTGCTGAACCGCATCGGAAATGGTCGTCGTATAGGAGTTGACCTCTTCGACCGATTCCGACACCCGGGCTATTTCTTCTACCGCTTCTGTGGTCGATGCCTGGATCGCGGCGATCTGCGTCGAGATTTCTTCGGTCGCTTTTGCGGTCTGCCCGGCCAGCGATTTCACCTCGGAGGCAACAACCGCAAAGCCCTTGCCGGCATCGCCGGCTCGGGCGGCTTCGATGGTTGCGTTCAGGGCCAGCAGGTTGGTCTGTTCGGCAATCTCGGAGATCAGCGACACGACGTCACCGATCTTGTTGGCGGCTTCCGCAAGACCCGAGATCTTGGAGTTGGAGCTCTGCGCAGCGGTCGTGGTCTGGGACACGATGGACGCCGTGGTTTCAACCTGTCGGGATATTTCCGAAATCGACGCGTTGAGTTCTTCTGTCGCCGAGGCGACCGCCTGAACGTTGGACGAGGCGTTTTCCGATGTGGAGACCGCCGTCTGCCCCTGGTCGGACGCCGAGGCCGAGCGCTCGTTCAGCGCAGAAGAGACATCCTCAACCCGTGCGATATTGGTTTCCACCAGCTCCAGCACCGCCTGGGACTCCGCCCGGAACTCGCCGATCAGCGAGTCGATCATTTTCTCGCGCTTTTCGCGGGCGATATGGCCGACCTTTCGTTCCGCGGCCAGGCGCTCACGCTCAACGGAATTATCCTTGAAGACCTCGATGCAGCGCGCCATACGGCCAATTTCGTCAGACCGCTCCGTCGCTTCGACGGCGACTTCCAAATCGCCGTCAGCGATCTTGCGCGCGGCATCCGACAAGCGTTCCATCGGTGCAAACATGCGCCGTGTCACCCACCAGATCAGACCGACGATTGGTACGAGGCAAAGAAAGCCGGAAATCACGGCGCCAAACGTAATCCGGTCGGCTGCAGCTGACAGTTCGGTCTGCTTCACCGCAGCGACCACGCCGAACGGCGCGTCAATGAAGGTGTTGTTGGCCTCCGCAAAACGATAGACACCTTCTTCCAGGCTGAGCAGGCGATTGTCCACGCGGATGTCGGACATGGAATGAACGGCAGCTGCCTGCCCCTCCGCTCCGAGCCGAACCAGCTTGCCAGCGGAATCCGACAGGAACACCAGCTCGCTTTCACCAAGCCCGGTCTTTTCGTTGAGGAGCGTGGCCAGATGCTGCATGTCGACCGTGAAGGCAACCGCGCCAAAGAAACGGTCAAGATAAAACACCGGTGCCGCCAGCACCGCCGTGACGGATCCGTCTTCGGCCGTGACAAAACCGGACGAATAGATCTGACCGCCTGCAAGGGTTTCGGCCTTCGCGGCAGCATGGAGCTTGCCCATGGCGACCTGGACCGGATGACCGGCAATCTGAGCATCGTCCACGTGGTAACCGAATTCCGGCCCCTTGCGATAGGTGTAGGTGATGAACCCGTCCGGGTTGGTCAGCGCGGCATCGGAGAAGAGCCCCTGGCCGATCAGGTCCTGGTAAATCGGATGCACAACCTTGTGGTTGTTCACATAGTAGTTGCTCTCTGCGGCCTCGACCAGAAGATGGCGCTGATCCTTGTGCGGATTGTCGTCAACAAAGATGCGGCGAAGCTCCGTGGTCGGGCTTTTGCCTTCCTCGTCCTTCAGGCTCCCCGTCAGGTTCTTCCAGCCGACCATGGTCTTCATCAGACTGTCCTTCGCCCCTTCCAGGGTGACGAAGAACGCTGCGCTGTCCTTGACCTGTCCAAGCGACAGTTCCAGCACTTTCTGCTTTGCACTGGTTGCGCTTTGCAGACCCGCGTCCGCCTGGCCGTTGGCAACGTCCCGGGAAATGATCGAAGTCACAGTAACGATGGCGACACACATGGTCAGTGCGCCGGCCAGAAACATAAGTGCCAGTTTAGATGAAAGCCGCTTCCGCATGGTTTCCCCCGCATAGTTAACGGGACAATACGGCCGGATTCGCCAACAAATGCTTAATCGGCAACACGTACTGCGCAGTTTTTACGAGGATGGAGTTTATTTTCGTTACGGAACCCTAGTCAGGATCTGAAAACAGGCCCATTTGCGGTGCATCCGGTCGGGTCGGCACTGCCAGTCCGAGATGTTCAAAAGCCATCGGGGTCAGGATTCGTCCGCGCGGCGTGCGCTGGAGAAACCCGTTCTGGATCAGATAGGGTTCGACGATTTCCTCGATGGCGTCCCGGGGCTCGGAGAGCGCAGCAGCGATGGTCTCGATGCCGACGGGGCCGCCACCGAAATTGACGGCAATCTGGTTGAGGTAGCGCCGGTCAAGACTGTCGAGCCCCGCGCCGTCGACTTCCAGCTGCAACAGGGCCTTGTCGGCCAGCGCCCGGTCGACGCGCTCGGCCCCGTCGAAGACGGCAAAATCGCGCACACGCCTGAGCAGCCGTCCGGCAATCCGGGGCGTGCCCCGGGATCGCTTGGCGATTTCTCGGGCCCCGTCCTCCGCCATGCCGATCCCGAGAATGGACGCCCCGCGCTTGACGATATGTTCCAATTCCGGAACCGTATAAAACTGAAGACGCACCGGAATGCCGAACCGGTCCCGCAAAGGGGTTGTCAGCAGTCCCAGTCGTGTGGTGGCCGCCACAAGGGTAAACTTCGCCAGGTCGATCTTCACCGACCGCGCCGCCGGGCCTTCACCGATAATCAGATCGAGCTGGAAGTCCTCCATCGCCGGATAGAGCACTTCTTCGACCGCCGGATTGAGCCGGTGGATCTCGTCGATGAACAGGACGTCCCGTTCTTCCAGGTTGGTGAGCAAAGCTGCCAGATCGCCGGCCTTGGCGATCACCGGACCAGACGTGGCTCGAAAATTCACGCCCAGTTCGCGTGCCATGATCTGCGCAAGCGTGGTCTTGCCAAGGCCGGGAGGGCCGACAAACAGCACATGATCGAGCGCTTCGCCGCGTGCCTTGGCAGCGCCGATGAACACCTTCAGATTGGCGCGCGCCTGGGCCTGACCGACAAAGTCGTCCAGAGCCTGCGGCCGCATGGTGCTGTCGATCTCATCACCGCGGATTTCCGGCGTCACGATACGGCTGTCATCCGACATGGCTTACGACCACAAACAGAAGCACCAGGAGACCGAGCGAAAAGGCCACCCGTAGCGCATAGAACTTGTTGAATTGGCGACGGACAAACGGGTCATCGGTTTCGATCCGGCGCCCCTTCAGGACAAACGGCCGGTCACCGACCGCTTTTGAAAAGCGCTGGTCCAGATACATGATGCCACCAATACCCAGGACAACAAACACGATCGCGATGATGGCATAGGTCAGCGCGATCATCCGGCCAGTTCCTTCAAACCAAGACGGATCAGCGTCTCCGTCGTCGCCTCGTCACCTGCGGACTGCATGGCCTTGGCAACGGCAGCACTGGCCTGCGCCTGGGCATATCCAAGGTTCGTCAGAGCTGACACCGCCTCGGCAACCGGCCGGGCGGCAACATTGTCGGCGACATTTTGTGACACGGCGATGGTGCCCTGATCGACGGTGGCGAGGGCCGGCGCCTTGTCCTTCAGTTCGGCGACGATGCGTTCGGCGACCCGCTTGCCGACCCCGGGGGCCCGCGTGATCACCGCCTTGTCGCCCAGTGCGATGGCATTCGCCACTTCGCTGGCCTTCAGAATGCCGAGAATGCCGAGCGCCACCTTGGCGCCGACGCCTTGCACGGTCATCAGAATCCGGAACCACTCCCGCTCGGCTTCGGCAGCGAAACCGTAAAGGCGGATCATGTCCTCACGCACGATGGTCTCGATAAAAAGGACGGCTGCCTCGCCTGCCCTCGGCAGTCCCTGCAATATGCGCGAAGGACAATGGACCTGATAGCCGACGCCATGCACGTCGAGAATGACGTGATCCTCGCCATAGCTGTCGACAGTGCCTTTCAGTTTCCCGATCATGCGGCCCCCTTGGCAACATGGGCAGCCAGACGCGCAGCTCCACTCGCCCGGTGCTGTGCATGGCAGATCGCAATGGCAAGGGCATCGGCCGCATCGTCCGTGTTGAAGGTTGCCCGTGGCATCAGCACTTTGACCATGGCCCGGATCTGTTCCTTTTCGGCGTGGCCGGTCCCGACCACGGTCTTCTTGACCAGGTTCGGCGCGTATTCGGCAACCTCCAATCCGGCCAGCGATGGCACCAGCAAAGCAATGCCGCGCGCCTGACCCAGTTTAAGCGTCGCCCCGGCATCCTTGTTGACAAACGTATGTTCTACGGCTGCTTCCGCCGGCTCGTAGCGCCGCACGACATCGGTCAGCCCGTCATGCAATTCCACCAGCCGTTCGGCAAGGCTTTTCTTGTTGTTCGAGGTCACAGTGCCGGACGCAATGAAGGACAGCCGGTTGCCCGCTGCCTCGATCACGCCCCAGCCGGTCCGCCTCAATCCGGGGTCGATGCCCAGCAATCGAATCGCATGTGTCATGGAACAAATCGGTAACAAAACTTGCCCGTTGACGCCAGCCAAAGCGCGCCTTACCACGGGAAAGCCTGTCCAAAACTCACCATCGAGGCAGCGCAAATACGCGATTTCATTCATTGGACCCGTTCGGTACCGCATCCAAGCGATGTCGAAACTTCCGTCTCTGCAATCCGAAGGCCCATGTTCGACATCTTCAGTTCCTACTCGCCGCACCTGATCGCGTTCCTGGCAGTAGTCGTCTTCATAGCCGGATGCGTGCGCGGATTTGCGGGCTTCGGAGCGGGCATGATTTTCATGCCAATGGCAACCAGCGTCATGTTGCCATCGACAGCTGCAGCTGCCTTTCTGGTGATAGACGGCCTTGTCGCCCTGCCGCTGATCTTCCGGGTCCTGAAGCTCTGCAATTGGTCAACTGTTCTGCCGGCGGTCCTCGGATCCGTGATCTTCGTTCAGGCAGGTGCCTGGCTTCTCGCCAATCTTGACGTGCTGCCGCTGCGCTGGTTCATCTTCGCAATTGTCGCCGGTCTTCTGCTGCTGCTGATATCCGGCTGGCGGTATCGCAGAAAACCCACCAGGCCTGTCTCGTTCGGCGCCGGTGCTGTCGCCGGAATTCTCGGTGGTGTTTCCCAGGTCTCCGCCCCGCCGATCGTGGCGTTCTGGCTCTCAAGCGCGAAGGAACCGGCCGTCGTTCGGGCGAACCTCATTGTTTTCTTCCCGCTCGCCAGCCTTGGCACCTTTGTCGCCTATGCCCTGAACGGCTTCTTTACCCTTGAGGTTTTCCACCTGCTGTTGATGGCCGTTCCCGTTTATGCGCTGGCAATCTATCTTGGTTCCCACGGCTTTTCAAAAGCCGATCCGCGCCTGTACCGCAAACTTGCTTATGGACTGATTGCGCTGGCCGCCCTGACCAGCATGCCCGCTCTGGATCCGTTGTTCCGCTGATCCGGCCGCCTTTGCAGAAACGCCTTCGGCACCAGACCGAACCACAGATCCCGGATTCCAAGGCTGTTCGTCACGTGAACAGAAAATCGGTTTCGCTTAGTTGCTCGAGCGTCAATTCGGACAAAAACACAGTGTCCTCATAAAGGCTCAGGATCACGCCGAAATCGGTTGCCTGAAGATCAAGGTCCTCGAAGCCGATGCCGTCATAGTCTGAAAAACGGAGCCTGTCCCAGCCACTCCTGAAATCAGTGATCGTATCGGTGCCAAAGCCCTCACGGAAGATGAATGTGTCCTGCCCCCAGCCACCTTCTAGCCAGTCATTCCCTGCCCCTCCGGCCAGCTGATCATCGCCATTGCGCCCGAAAAGCCGGTCATTCCCCTCACCACCAAAGAGTTTGTCCTGTCCGCCGCCGCCATCGAGACGATCATTCCCGGCTTCGCCATACAGCCGGTCGGCCTGCGAACCGCCAAAGAGCCGATCCGTCCCGAAACCGCCATAAAGCGTATCCCGGCCTGCCTCTCCCTTGAGCAGATCATCGCCCACCCCGCCGAACAGTCGGTCCTGGTCCCTGCCGCCGTACAGCTTGTCGTTGCCTAGACCACCGATCAGGAGGTCATTGCCGTATTCGCCATAGAGACTGTCGTCGCCACTGTCACCGTAGAGCTTGTCCCTGTCGCGCCCACCGTAAAGGACGTCGCTGCCATCGCCGCCGTGAAGCGTGTCGCGGCCGTACTCGCCGTAGAGGCGATCGTTGCCGGCACCACCGAACAGGCTGTCCGCGTTTTTGCCGCCGTAGAGCACGTCATTGCCACCATTGCCGTGAAGCGTGTCATAACCCTGACCGGCATAGAGACGGTCGTTTCCGGTTCCGCCGCGAACATCATCCTGCCCCTGGCCACCATGGATGAGGTCATTGTCGCCGCCGCCGGAAATCGTATCGTTGCCCCTGCCACCGTTGAGCCTGTCGGCACCGCTCCCTCCGTTCAAGGTGTCGGCGCCACGATTGCCCTTGAGCCAGTCGTCGCCGGCCCCGCCGCTAAGCGTGTCATTGCCGCCAAGACCGACAAGGATATTGTTCCGGTCGTCTCCCTTGATCACATCGGAGAAGCCCGACCCGACAACATTTTTGATATTTGTCCGTCGAGTTTCTCCGGCGTCGCCACTTGACCCCGGAGTGTCATCGTTAAGGTCGATATGAGCGGCTTGCGCGGAATTCGCGTAAGTCACCCAGTCTTCCCCGGAGTCGCCATCGATGGTGTCGATGCCTTGGGAGCCGATGAGCGTCTGTGTGCCGACACCGCCCTGAAGGATTTCCGGGCTGCCTTCTTCAAGCTGACCGGCAATTTCCTGGTCAGCGTCACGCCCGCTGGTCCCGTTCTCGTCGTTCTCAAGACCTGCAAGGTGAACAGCGTGTCTCCCGGCTTCACCTGACGCCCCCTCCTCAGACACGGCCGGATCTGTTTCGGTCGCCGCGTCCAGCCGGTCGGCAACCGGGAAGAAATCCTCTACTGCACCCGGATCCAGGAGATAGGCAAGAAGGTCTGGTAAAAAGGGGTCATCCAGCAGGTCCGCAGAAGGGACACCACCTCCCGACCCCACGGAAGATCCCTGCGCAATCAGGACGTCATCCGGAAACAGGTCCTCAAGGGAGCCCATGTCTTCAACCGGCTCACCGACGTCTTGGCTCTCGGCTGCATCCTCTGCACTTGAGAGAAACGTCTCCTGCTGATCCGGCGCCTCAGCAGTCGCAACCAGGCTATCGGCGCCCTCCGGCCCGTCCGCGGTCTCGACGGCGAGTTCCGCCAGCTGCCCGGTAAAACCTTCAAGAACAAGGGCAAGCGCGATTGCAACATTTGCAATGAGAACCGTCTGTGCAACACCACGCAGCAATCGCCCGCGGCTTGAAACCGCAACCGGCGCTTTTGTGCTGGACCCTGCCCAGCGTTCAAGGATCAGGTTTTCTCGAAGATTTGCGTCTTCGCTCTGCAGCAGTGCAACGTCGGCTGTGTTCTGCTCTCGCTCGGCAGCGTCGATTTCAGCAATTTTTTGCGCCAGTTCTGCCAGCTCAGCCTTGTCTGGCAGAGGATCCAGAAGGTCGCTCGGTTTTCCAGCTCCGCGTGGCCGCGGTGTAAAGGTCTGCATTCGTCTGCTTCACCACTCGAGGAGCACATTCAGGCTCAAGTCCGGCCCACTCTTTACATAATATGTAAAAAATGAACTAATATGGTGAAACAGAAAACTTTACCAATGGTAATTTAGGAAGGTCAATCAAGTCTTAAATCGACAACTTCCCTTGCCATTTTTCGCATTTTACAGCCATGAGGCGAGTTAATTCTGCCTCGAATGCTTCACGGGTTTCAGATGCCTGCGCGAGAATACTAAGGGCCACAATCGCGGCATCCACCGCTTCTTCCCGCACCTCGGCGAGACCTTGCCCCTTATACGTGCTGCCTGGCGCGCCCGTCGCAGAAAGCACGGCCTGAGCCACTTCTCCGGCCTCTTCGGCAAGTTTGAGTGCCCGCTCCTGCAGCGTCTTGGCATCGTTTTGCGTAAGCTCAAAAATGTTGAACATGACTTCTCCGGACCAATCGCGCCGCCGCGCAATCAAGACAAAACAAAACCCCGGCAAAGCCGGGGTCTTCAATTCTCAAATCGAGACGATGCTCAGGACGCCAGCGCTGCCATCGTGTCGTCATCCACGTCGAAATTGGCAAAGACGTTCTGAACGTCATCGTCGTCTTCGAGCATGTCGATCAGCTTGAAAAGGGTCTGTGCCTTTTCAGCGTCTACCGGCGTCAGGTTCTGCGGTTTCCAGATGATCTTGGTGGATTCCGCCTCACCAAGCGCATCTTCAAGCGCCTTGGCAACCTCATTGAGATCTTCGAAGGCCGTATAGATGGTGTGACCGTTTTCGTCGGACTGAACGTCTTCAGCACCGGCTTCGATCGCCGCTTCCAGAACGGCATCAGCCTCGCCAGCTTCCGGCTTGTAGACGATCTCGCCAACACGATCGAACATGAAGGAGACCGAGCCGGTCTCGCCCAGGGAGCCGCCACATTTGGTGAAGTAGGAACGGATGTTGGACGCGGAGCGGTTGCGGTTGTCGGTCAAGGCTTCGACCACGACGGCAACGCCGGCCGGACCGTAGCCCTCGTACCGAATTTCCTCATAACTCTCCGCGTCACCAGCCTGGGACTTGTTGATCGCACGCTGGATGTTGTCCTTCGGCATGGACTGGGCCTTGGCGTTCTGGACGGCCAGGCGCAGGCGCGGGTTGGAATCCGGATCCGGGTCGCCCATCTTCGCGGCGACGGTGATTTCCTTGGACAGTTTGGAGAACATCTTGGAACGGGCCGCATCCTGGCGTCCCTTGCGGTGCATGATGTTCTTGAATTTTGAATGGCCTGCCATGGCTCTTCTCGGCTCTTTACGGATGATCTCGATGAAAACTGCGCCGCTTATAGGCAAGTTGGCGGCGAAAATCCAGCTCAGTGAAATTATCGATCGGCAACCGAGCTGCGACTGTTCCAGAAGGATGGCACCACCGGCTCCAGACGCCCGCCGATCCTGAGCGGCGCGATGCGCTCGGCAAGCCCGGTTCGGTCGTCGGTCTCGATGGCAACGCCGCAAATGGTCGGATCGCCGGAGGCCGGCGTGAAGCGGGCGCCCGGGATCTTGCGCTGGAACCTGTTGACCGGCTCTTCCTTTTCCATGCCGAGCACACTGTCATAGGCGCCGCACATGCCCGCGTCGGACATGTAGGCTGTGCCGTTTTCCAGAATCTGGTGATCGGCGGTCGGAACATGCGTGTGGGTCCCGACAACAAGGGAGACACGGCCATCCAGAAAGTGGGCCATGGC
The DNA here is from genome assembly GCF_965233565.1 of Roseibium sp. GTDB lineage: Bacteria > Pseudomonadota > Alphaproteobacteria > Rhizobiales > Stappiaceae > Roseibium. The sequence continues at coordinate 2,457,088 of NZ_OZ247494.1, forward strand.
CTGTTTTTCACTGGTCGCTTCGGCATGCATGTCCACGATGATCGCGTCGGCAACATCGCCGAGCGGACAGTCATTGACTGCGCGGTCGATGGCTGCAAACGGATCGTCAAGTGCATCCATGAAGACGCGGCCCATGACGTTGGCAACCATCACCCTTGCACCATTGCGGGCCGTGTAGAGATGCGCGCCCCGCCCCGGTGTTCCGGCCGGATAGTTCAACGGCCGCAGCAGCCGGTCCTGACGTTCGATGTAAACAAGCGTATCGCGCTGATCCCAGACATGATTGCCCGTCGTCACCACATCGGCCCCGGCATCCAGAACGTCCTGGAGAATGGCCTCGGTAATACCAAAGCCGGCGGCAGAGTTTTCGCCGTTGACGATCACGAAATCGAGCTGGTTGTCCTCCACCAGCTGCGGCAATTCCTCAATGGCGGCGGTCCGGCCGACGCGGCCAACAAGATCGCCCAGAAACAAGATACGCATAAGTCCTCGCTGGATCAGCCGAAGGCACGATAACCGTCTTCGGTCAGGATTCCATCCAAAGGCTTGTCATGCGCTTCCACGGGCACGCGGTCAACCTCCTGAAGCGCAAAGGCAAGACCTATGCGCAAAAGCGGCCCGTTTTTTTCAAGGGCGGCAATGGCGTTGTCGTAAAACGCACGGCCGTAGCCGATGCGGTTGCCCTGCCCGTCGAACCCGGCAAGCGGCATCAGCAGCACATCCGGGCGCAGCTCTTCCGCCGCCGGTCCCGGTTCCATACAGCCAAAACCGGCCGGCACCAGCTCGGTGTCCCTGTCCAGATGGCGAAAGATCAGGGAGGGACCGACCATGACAGGCAGACAGAGCCTGTGTCCCAATTGCCGCAGCCGGTCGAGCAACGGCCGGGCGTCGATCTCATCCCGGATCGGCCAGAAGCCGGAGACAATCGCCCCCGGCGGCAATGGCAATGCACCGGCGTGATCGACCAGCATCAGACCGCGTTCGATCCGGTCTGTGACGGGCATCGCGGCCCTTCGCGCCAGCACTTCCTTGCGCAGGGCGGCTTTTTCATCGGCTGGGGAAAGAAGGTCGTTCATTGGGCCTCGGTTTGGTTGCAGCGATCGCCCCGCATCCCAAACCAGAGAACGCGCGGCCGCCCGACCGTTGGATCTGCAATCCCGGAGAACCTACAATGTAGGTGGGCGCCGTATGCAACGGACCACGGCCCAGCGCAGGGACAGCTCCCGAAGGAATGCGTAAGGCCCCGGGGATAATGTTCCTGACGTGTCGGGCAGCCGCAAGTACCGCATATAATCCGGCCCCGGCGCAATTACCAGAGCGTCATGAATTTCATCACAAACGAAATGCAGATGCGCTGACAACCAACCTTGTTCAGGAGACGTCGGACGACTTGAGGCTCTTGGACAGGCTGTCGGCCAGACTTTCGATGCGGGCCGCTGCCGTGTTCACCGCCCGGGACAGCTCTTCTTCGTTCTGGCTCATATCGTCCAGAGCGGCCACCTGCCGCTTTTTGGCGTCTGCCAGTTCTTCCTGAAGTGCCGCGACCTGCCGCTCCAATTCGGAGACCTGATCTGTGGCCATGATGCCAGCCATCACGGTCAGCCGCTGGTCGCCGATCTCGCCAAAAGCGCCGCGCAGCTCGTTGATCCAACCGTCGAACCGTGCCGCCAGCCCCTGCAGGCGCTCTTCCTCGCCGTCGTCACAGGCCATGCGGAAAGACTTGCCGTTGATCGTGACCGTGATTTGCGCCATCAGCCGTCAGCCCCCGTGCGCATCAAGGACACTGCGGATGGTTTCCATTGCAGAGACCAGCCGGCGGGAGACATCCTTGTTGGCTTCTTCCAGACGGGACGCCCGGGCTTCGCTTTCATCAAGGGAGGCGGCAAGTTGGGATCTGTCCTCGCCAAGCCGTTGCAGGTCATCCTGCAGGGCATTCAGCGACCGGTCGGCATCCATCCGGCGCTGGACAGCGGTTTCCAGATGACCGACGGCCTGGTCCAGGCGCCTGACCGCGTCAGCGAGGCTGGTTTTTTCCATGCAGTCCACTTCCGCCATTAATTACGTTGTCCCAAGTGTTTTTGCGGCGGTCCGCCCGGTCCTTTCAAGCATCAGACTGGAGATTTAGCGCTTCCGCCCCGGCATGACTGCCCAAAAAACGGGCAAATCGTGCAACGTTCCACAACGCAAGTCCATTGGCGAAAAAGCAAATCTTTATCAGGGCCTCGAGCTTAGGCACCGCATCTTCTCCCAGTCAATGCCACCATTGGCAGAATCCTCAACTCTATAACGCCCGGGAAGAAAATTTATTCCCCAATCCGCCAACCAGGGCCGTACGAGCTGTTTTATTGACTCAGGTGCGGTTCCTGATATTTGTCTGGCGCCTGATCGAAATTGACGATAGTTAACTTTTGAGCAACGTACCTCAAATCTGCCTTGCCGAGCACTCTGCTCAGTGTAAGGGGCTCCAAAGCAAGCAACGGGAAGAAGATGACCGATCTTGAGAAACACCAGCGCATGGCAAATGCGATCCGCTTTCTTGCCATCGATGCCGTGGAACAGGCCAAATCCGGTCACCCCGGACTGCCTATGGGCGCTGCGGATATCGCAACCGTGCTGTTCACCGAATTCCTGAAATTCGACCCGACGGCGCCGCACTGGTCCGATCGCGACCGCTTTGTCCTGTCCGCAGGTCACGGCTCCATGCTGCTTTACAGCCTGCTTTACCTGCTGGGTTACGAAGACTTCTCACTCGACGAAATCAAGAATTTCCGCCAGCTTGGTGCCCGCACGGCCGGTCACCCGGAATTCGGCCACGGGGCCGGCATTGAAACCACCACCGGTCCTCTCGGCCAGGGCCTCGGCAATGCCGTTGGCATGGCCATCGCAGAACGCCTGCAGGCCGACCGCTTTGGTGCGGATCTGGTGGATCATTACACCTATGTGCTGGCCGGTGACGGCTGCCTCATGGAAGGTATCAGCCAGGAAGCCCTCTCCCTGGCGGGTCACCTGAAGCTGAACAAGCTCATCGTCATCTGGGACGACAACGGCATTTCCATTGACGGCAAGGTCGACATTACAGATTCCACCGACCAGCAGGCACGTTTCGCTGCTTCGGGCTGGAACACGCTCAGTGTCGACGGCCACGATCCGGACGCGATTGCCGCCGTCATCCGCCAGGCCCAGGCCAGCGACCGTCCGACCTTGATCGCGGCCAAGACCACGATCGGCTTCGGCGCACCGACCAAGGCCGGCACCGCCAAGGTGCATGGCGCTCCGCTTGGCGCGGAAGAAATCGCCGGCACCCGCGAAGCCCTCAACTGGCCGCATGAACCTTTCGAGGTCCCGAGCGACATTCTCGATGCATGGCGCATCGCGGGCCTGCGCTCCGCCCAGGCCCACAAGGACTGGCAGAAACGTTTCGCCGAAGCCGACGCCGAAAAGCGGGCCGAATTCGAGCGCCGCAACCGCGGTGATCTTCCGGCAGGCTACGAAGCGGCCATGCTTGACTACAAGAAGAAACTGGCCGAAGACCAGCCGACAATGGCGACCCGCAAGGCGTCCGAGGCCGTGCTCGGCGTGATCAACGAAGTGGTTCCGGAAACCATTGGTGGCTCAGCCGACCTGACCGGGTCCAACAACACCAAGACGGCACAGACCGCTCCGATCACGCCGGACGATTTCTCCGGCCGCTACATCCATTATGGCATTCGCGAACACGGCATGGCCGCTGCCATGAACGGCATCGCGCTGCATGGTGGTCTTGTCCCCTATTCCGGCGGCTTCCTGATCTTCTCCGACTACTGCCGCCCGTCAATCCGCCTCGCAGCCCTTATGGGACAGCGCGTCATTCACGTCATGACCCATGATTCCATCGGTCTTGGCGAGGACGGCCCGACACACCAGCCGGTCGAGCATTTCGCTGCCCTGCGCGCAATCCCGAACCTCAACTTCTTCCGCCCGGCCGACATCACCGAGACCCTCGAGTGCTGGCAGCTGTCGCTGGAAAACCGGGACGGTCCGTCTGTTCTGGCCCTGACCCGCCAGAACCTGCCGTCCCTGCGCAAGACCTTCGAGGAAGACAATCTGTGCGCCAAGGGCGCCTATGTGCTGATCGACAGCGACGACGACGCAGCCGTCACGATCTTCGCCTCCGGTTCGGAAGTCGAAATCGCGGTGGACGCGCACAAGGAGCTGACAGAAGCCGGCATCGCCACCCGCGTCGTCTCGGTCCCGTCCTTCGAGCTCTTCGAGGCCCAGTCCGACGACTACAAGGCGGCCGTCATCGGCACCAGCCCGGTCAAGATCGCCATCGAAGCCGGCATTCGCATGGGGTGGGACCGCTTCATCGGCAATGACGGTGCCTTCGTCGGCATGACCGGATTTGGCGCCAGCGCGCCCTACAAGGCGCTCTACGAGCATTTCGGCATCACCAAGGATGCGGTTGTCGCCGCAGCCAAGGAAAAGCTCGCTTCTTAATCGAAATCAATTCCCGGCGACATAATTTCCTCCTATGTTGCCGGGCCTTCGTGCACGTGATGTGCTGTTTCAGTGACCACTCTATGTGGCTTTTAAACCGGTTTAAGCCCCGATCAGGCAGACCGGAGATTGCGGGAGTTGATTATGGTAACCAAGGTAGCAATCAACGGGTTTGGACGCATCGGCCGCAACGTGTTGCGCGCCATCGTCGAATCCGGCCGTACCGACATTGAAGTCGTAGCGATCAACGATCTCGGCCCGGTAGAAACCAACGCGCATCTGCTACGTTATGACAGCGTCCACGGCCGTTTTCCGGCTGAGGTTGCCGTAGACGGCGATACTATCTCCGTGGGTGGCGGCAAACCGATCAAGGTGACCGCGGTTCGTGACCCGAAGGAATTGCCCTGGGGCGAGCTCGGTGTGGAAATCGCGATGGAATGCACCGGCATCTTCAATTCCAAGGAAAAGGCAGCCGCCCACCTGGATGCCGGCGCCAAGCGCGTGCTTGTTTCCGCACCGGCTTCCGGTGCCGACAAGACCATCGTCTTCGGCGTCAACACCGATGCGCTGACCGCAGAAGACCTGGTGGTGTCCAACGCATCCTGCACCACCAACTGCCTGGCACCGGTCGCCTATGTCCTCAATGAAGCCATCGGCATCGAAAAGGGCTTCATGACCACGATCCACTCCTACACGGGTGACCAGCCAACGCTGGACACGCTGCACAAGGATCTCTACCGCGCCCGCGCCGCGGCCATGTCCATGATCCCGACCTCTACCGGCGCCGCCAAGGCCGTCGGCCTGGTTCTGCCCGAGCTCAACGGCAAGCTCGACGGTGTCGCGATTCGCGTTCCGACGCCGAACGTTTCCGTGGTCGATTTCAACTTCATCGCCAAGCGCGAGACGACCGTTGAAGAGATCAACGACGCCATTCGGGCCGCAGCCAACGGCAAACTGACCGGCATCCTGGGCTTCACCGACGACAAGCTTGTGTCGATGGACTTCAACCATGACAGCCATTCGTCTGTTTTCCACTGCGACCAGACCAAGGTCATGGACGGCACCTTCGTGCGTGTTCTGACCTGGTACGACAACGAGTGGGGCTTCTCCAACCGCATGGCTGACACGGCCATTGCCATGGCGAAGCTGATCTGATCCGCGACCGGAAAAGTGCCGGACAATTTCCGGCGCCTTTCCCACGATCTTGAACGGACCGCAGGGACAGGCGGCTGCCGCAAACCGGGCTCGATTTTCCTTTCAGGCGCGCGTCGGGTAGACTTGACTTACACTGGTAGAGTTAAAGTCTGGAGACACCGCCATGACCGCACTCCTGGTCATCCTCGGTTCGTTATTTGCAGTCGGCTGCCTTGTAGGCCTTCTTTTCTACAGGGCTGATCTTTCCAGGGAGGAGGAGCGCATCCCCTCGGATCAGGATTGGGCGCCCGGATTGGAGCCGTCCGATGCCGCGCATACCATCATCCACGACGCTCCCGGCGTTCGCCCTCCTTCTGCAAAAGATCCGTAGCTACCGTTCTCAGCAACTTCCGGAGACCCCGTGCTCGAACTTCTCACCGTCATTTCCCTGACCATTGTTGTTGCCATCGTTCCGGGCCCGGATTTCGCCGTGGTTCTGCGCAACGCGCTCATCGGCGGCCGTCTGGCCGGCATCATGACCGCGCTCGGCATTGCCCTGGCGCTTGGCGTTCACGTCACTTACGCGCTGGCCGGCATTGGCCTCATCGTGTCCCAGTCCATTCTGCTCTTCAATGCACTCAAACTGATCGGCGCCGCCTACCTGGTTTTCCTGGGCGTTACAATGTATCGCACCGCCTCCCGGGATATGCCTGCGGACGGGACTTTGGCCGGCATGCCGCCCCTGAAAGCGCTGCGCTGGGGCTTCTTCACAAATGTGACAAATCCGAAGGCGACAATGTTCGCGCTCAGCGTGTTCTTGCAGGTCACCTCTCCTGAAACGCCGCTTTGGACCCAGATCGGTTACGGCGTCATCATGGCCAGCGGCGTGTTTTTGTGGTTTGTGCTGGTCACGATGTTCTTCACCCTGCCGGCCGTCCGGCTTCAATTCATGCGCGCCAAACTCTGGATGGAGCGTTCATTCGGTGTTCTGCTGACGCTCTTCGGCATCGGCATAGCCGTGACGACCAACTCGACCCGCCCCTGACGACAGGTGTTCTTCCATGGCTTTCAAAACTCTTGACGATCTGACTGACATTGCCGGCAAACGGGCTCTGGTCCGGGTTGACCTGAACGTCCCGATGGACGGTGGCAAGGTGACAGACACCACGCGTATCGAGCGCGTCCTGCCAACCATCCGGGAACTGTCCGGCAAGGGCGCGAAGGTGATTCTGCTTGCCCATTTCGGCCGCCCCAAAGGCGAACGGGTGGCGGACATGTCGCTGGCGCCGGTTGCGCCCGCCGTTGCAGCTCTTTTGGACAAGCCGGTGCTCTTTGCCGATGATTGCATCGGTCAAGCCGCCGAGGACGCCGTTCTGGAACTTGGCGACGGTGATGTTCTGCTCCTGGAAAACACCCGCTATCACAAGGGCGAGGAAAAGAACGATCCGGACTTTGCCAAGGCATTGGCCGCCAATGGCGACATCTATGTCAATGACGCGTTTTCAGCGGCCCACCGGGCACATGGGTCTACCGAGGGCCTGGCAAAGCTGCTGCCAGCCTATGCAGGTCGCACCATGCAGGCCGAACTGGAAGCCCTCGGCTCCGCACTAGGCGAGCCGGTCCGGCCGGTGCTTGCTGTGGTCGGAGGCGCCAAGGTGTCTTCGAAGATCGACCTTCTGGAAAATCTCGTCTCCAGGGTCGACATGCTGGTGATCGGTGGCGGCATGGCCAACACGTTCCTTGCCGCAAAGGGCGTCAATGTCGGCAAGTCCCTGTGTGAACATGACCTGGCCGACACTGCCAACCGGATCATGAAAGCTGCCGATGCCGCAAATTGCGAAATCGTCCTGCCTGCCGATGCTGTGGTTGCCAGGGAATTCAAGGCAGGCGCCGACAATGAAACCGTCGCGCTGGACGCCATTCCGGAAGACGGCATGATCCTCGATGTTGGCGCCGCTTCCATCGACACGGTCAACGCAAAGATCGATGCCGCAAAGACCCTGGTCTGGAATGGTCCACTCGGTGCCTTCGAGATTGCCCCTTTCGACAAGGCGACCGTCGCCGCGGCCCAACATGCCGCCGCCAACACAAAAGCCGGCAAGCTCAACTCTGTCGCCGGTGGCGGCGACACGGTGGCCGCCCTCAATCACGCAGGTGCAGCGGAGAGCTTCTCCTATGTATCCACCGCAGGCGGGGCTTTCCTGGAATGGCTGGAAGGCAAGGAACTGCCGGGCGTCAAGGCGCTCGAAGCCTGAACCGGCAACACGGGGAGGACACCATGAAACGCCAGTTCACCAACATCCTGACCGAAGAGGTCGCCGTCACGGCGGCCTTTTACGAACAGCTCCTCGGGCTGGTGCCGCAGTTTTCTTCCGACTGGTTTGTCAATCTGGCCGATCCGGAAACACCGGGGCTTGAACTTGGCATACTCAACCAGACCAGCGACATCGTCCCGGCACGCGCCCAGCGCGCGCCGGCCGGTGTCATCCTGACCTTTGTGGTGGACGATTGCGACGCCCTTTACGAGCGCGCTCGCGACATGAAGGCCGTAATTATCGAGCCACCGCGCGACCTGCCCTATGGCCAGCGCCGCATGATCGTCCGGGACCCGGCCGGAACCTTTGTCGATATCAGTTCGCCGGTCGGATAGCGGTACGGGAGGGAGCGAAAAGTTAATTCGTGAAGCAAATTAATTTTCCCCCGGCATTTTCCGGCATGCCTTTGTATTTAAATTGATTTAAGGGAAACCAGTCCTCTTTCCATACCGGAAAATCTTGTTAGAACCACCGAGGATTGAGGCACCGCAACATCGGTGCCGAGTTTTTTTGCTAGCTTGTGACGCTAACGGATCCGGACCTTCGGGAGACAATTGATGGCACGCATTACCCTCCGCCAGCTTCTAGACCATGCCGCTGAACACGATTACGGCGTTCCGGCGTTCAACATCAACAACATGGAGCAGGCGCTGGCCATCATGGCCGCGGCGGACAAGACCGATTCTCCCGTCATCATCCAGGCCTCGCGCGGCGCGCGCGCCTATGCCCATGACGTCATGCTGAAACACATGATGGACGCGGTTGTCGAGATCTACCCGCATATTCCGGTCTGCGTTCACCTCGACCACGGAAATGCGCCGCAGACCTGCATGACCGCCATCCAGGCCGGCTTCACCTCCGTGATGATGGACGGGTCCCTGGAAGCCGACGGCAAGACCCCGGCCGACTGGGCCTACAATGTTGGTGTCACCAAGACGGTGACCGACATGGCGCATCTGGGCGGCATTTCCGTTGAAGGCGAACTCGGCGTGCTCGGGTCGCTGGAAACCGGCATGGGCGACAAGGAAGACGGCCACGGCGCTGAAGGCAAACTCAGCCAGGATCAGCTGCTCACCGACCCGGAAGAAGCCGTCAAGTTCGTCAAGGAAACCAAGGTCGATGCCCTGGCCATCGCCATGGGCACCAGCCATGGTGCCTACAAGTTCACGCGCCAGCCGGACGGCGACATCCTGGCCATGCATGTGATCGAGGAAATTCACCGCCGCCTGCCGGACACGCACCTTGTCATGCACGGCTCGTCCTCCGTGCCGCAGGACCTGCAGGACATCATCAACCAGTATGGCGGCGAGATGCCCCAGACCTGGGGCGTGCCGGTGGAAGAAATCCAGCGCGGCATCAAGAACGGCGTTCGCAAGGTCAACATCGACACCGACAACCGCATGGCCATCACCGGCCAGATCCGCCGGATCCTGACGGAAAATCCGGGTGAGTTCGACCCGCGCAAATACCTGAAGCCGGCCCGCGATGCCATGGAAAAACTGTGTGTCGCCCGCCTCGAAGCCTTCAACACGGCCGGCCAGGCTTCCAAGATCAAGAAGATCGTTACGCTGTCCGACATGGCAGCGCGTTACCAGTCCGGCGAACTGGATCCGAAGGTCGCCTGATTGGGCACAGCCGCGGCCATCTTGCCGCGTCCTTTGTTCACTTTCTTGAAAGAGGGGCCTTGCGTCCCTCTTTCGCCGTCTTTAGGGACAAGAACCCGATGTGAGATCAATCAGGACCGCTGCCCGTGAACCGCCCCCGCCTTTACCTTGTCACTCCGCCGCAATTCGATGCCGAGGAACTTGCCGGCAAATTGCGCCAGGCCTTTGGCGGCGGTGACATAGCCTGCGTCCTGATCTACATGCCTGGAGCCGGCACCAAGGATCTGCAGGCAGCTGCCAGTGTTCTGGTCCCGGTGATCCAGGAAGGCGGCGCTGCGGCGATTGTCTATCAGGATACACAGGCGGCCGGTCGCAGTGGCGCAGATGGCGTTCATGTCGACACGTCGTTGGACGATGTCAAACTCGCGGTCGAGAGTTTCCAGCCGGAGCGGATCGTCGGCACCGGCGGCACCAAGCAGAAACATGACGCGATGGAATGGGCGGAGACCGGCGTCGACTACATTTTGTTCGGCAAGCTGGATCTGCCTGAGAAAGCATCGGCGCATGACAAGACCCTGCGCAGCGCCGCGTGGTGGGCGGAGCTTTTTGAAACGCCCTGTGTGGCGCTTGCCGGCAACACGCTCGACACCCTAGCCGATGTCGCCGCAACGGGCGCCGATTTCGTCGCACTCAAGGATGCCGTCTGGCAGTCCGACACCGAAATTTCATCCCTCATTGCGGAAGCCAACGGTATTCTGGAGGCTCACCCGTTCCCAGTAGGTGATTGAGCCGGAGGACCTGCGAAGCTGATGCCGATTTCTGCCCCCCGCATATCATCGACAAGCTGGACCGCGCTGCTCTTCGGAGCCGCCGTTGTCCTCGGCATGCCTCCCCAGCCGGTTCTGGCGCAGCAAAGCGACCCCACTACAGAAACATCTGCGCCGGCGGAAGCAGAAGATCAGACAGCGGCGCCGGTTCCGGCGCTGATCGATGTTACGACACGGGACAAGTCCTTGCGCGGCATCATCGATGCCGGTCCACCCAAACTGGGTGACGGCGAACCGGCCAACGCATCGACGGCCTATGCCGCCTTTCAACGCGGCTGGTTCCTGACTGCATTGGGCCTGGCGACACCGCTGGCCGAACAGGGCGACCAGGCAGCGCAGGCGTTGCTGGGCGTGTTGCACGAGGCTGGTCTCGGCATTCGGCAGGACAAGGCCAAGGCCGCCGATTGGTATTCACTGGCTGCCGGCAAGGGCGATGCCGGATCGGCAATGCAGCTGGCGCAGTTTTACCTGCTCGGCACGGGGGTCGACACCGACAAGAAGAAGGCTGCCGACTATTTCCAACAGGCAGCAGATGCGGGCAATGCCTCTGCACTTTACAATCTCGCTCTGCTTTATCAGGAGGGCGAAGGTCGCCCGTTTGACGAGGCCAAGGCCCGCGAACTCCTGGAACAGGCGGCCAAGCTCAACGATCCGGAAGCCCAATATGCGCTGGCGCTTTCCTTCCTCGAGGCTCAGACCGGGTTGAACGACCCGGGACAGGGCGCATTCTGGATGGGGCGGGCGGCCCGGCGCGGCCACACGTCCGCACAGGTCTATTACGGTATTCTCCGCTTCCAGGGCAAAGGCGTGGATCCGGATGAAGCAGAGGCTGCGGACTGGTTCGAACGGGCGGCCACTGCCGGGAACCCGGTCGCCATGAACCGGCTTGCGCGCATCTATGCCCACGGCCGCGGCCGGGAGCAGGACTTTGCCGCGGCCGCCGGTTGGCACCTGATTGCGCGCACGCTCGGAGTTGCCGATTTCAATCTCGACCGCGTCGTGGAAAGTCTCGACGAGACAACCATGGCCGAGGCGCGAAAGCTCGCGGAGCAATATTCCGCAACGCTGATGGCGCCTTCGGAAGATCCGGCCCGCGAATCTCCGTAAACCTCGCGATTGCGCCTCGAATTGTAAGCATGTTTGCCTTTTTTCCTTGAATTCAGCAGGGTTTTGTGGTGGACAGGCGCGAGCAATTTTCGGCGCCTCGGCCTCCGGCCGCAGTCCGCGCCGCTTTTCGAATCCAATACAAGTCAAGAAGTCGGTCGTTCCATGAAAATCAACGGAAACGAAATCAAGCCCGGTAACGTGCTGCAGCATCAGGACACCCTGTGGGCCGTGGTCAAGGTCCAGCACGTCAAGCCCGGCAAGGGTGGCGCCTTTGCCCAGGTCGAAATGAAGAACCTGCTGGACGGCCGCAAGTTGAACGAGCGTTTCCGTTCCGAAGACAAGGTCGAGCGCGTCCGCCTGGAACAGAAGGACTTTCAATACCTCTACACCCAGGACGACATGCTGATCTTCATGGACACGGAGACCTACGAGCAGCTTGAACTTCAGTCCGACTTTGTCGGCGACCGCGCTGCCTTCCTGCAGGATGGCATGATGGTGACCGTGGAACTGCACGAAGAGCGCCCGATCGGCATCACCTTGCCCCAGCACGTCACGCTGGAGATTTCCGAAGCCGATGCGGTCGTCAAGGGCCAGACCCAGTCGTCTTCCTACAAGCCCGCCTTGATGGAAAACGGCGTGCGCGTCATGGTTCCGCCCTTCATCACCGCCGGCGAGAAGATCATCGTCGACACCGGCACGCTGGAATATGTCCGCCGCGCGGACTGATCGCTGCCCCTCAATCTGATCTGGCGCGCCCGGAACCGTTCGGGCGCCGCCCAACAACAAGTGACAATCTATGGCCCGCACAGCTCTCCTCAACGTGATGACACAAGCCGCCATCAAGGCCGGACGTTCCCTCGTTCGTGACTTTGGCGAAGTGGAAAATCTTCAGGTATCCCGGAAGGGGCCCGGTGATTTCGTGTCAGCGGCAGACCGCAAGGCAGAAGAGATCGTGCGCGCGGAACTCACCAAGGCCCGGCCGACATTCGGCCTTGTCATGGAGGAAAGCGGCGAAGTTGAAGGGACGGACGGCCAGCACCGCTGGCATGTCGACCCGCTCGACGGCACAACCAACTTCCTGCACGGCATTCCGATCTTCTGCACCTCGATTGCGCTGGAGCGTGCCGGTGAAATTGTTGCCGCGGTCATTTTCAATCCGGTCATGGACGAACTTTACACCGCCGAACGCGGCCGCGGCGCGTTCCTGAACGACCGCCGCCTTCGTGTGGCCGGCCGTTCCGACCTGCACGATATGGTTTTTGGCACCGGCCTGCCCTTTATCGGCCGCGGCGACCATGGCCGCACCCTCAGGGAGCTGCGCTACATCATGCCGGAAGTTGCCGGTATCCGCCGCTGCGGTGCCGCAGCTCTCGACCTTGCCTGGACCGCGTCCGGTCGTCTCGACGGCTACTGGGAACGCGATCTGAATTCCTGGGACATCGCCGCCGGCATCCTGATGGTGCGCGAAGCTGGCGGTTTCGTCAGTGACCTCGCCGGCAAGAACAAGATGCTGGAAAGCGGCGACGTCGTTGTTGGCAACGAAGACGCCCACAAGCATCTGCTGCGTCTCCTGAAGCAGGCGGAAGCCCCCGCGAAGGGGTAAAAGGCCCCTTCCCTTGTCCGGTAAAATTCCCGCACATTCAGCGTCATCCTGAGGAGCCGCGCAGCGGTGTCTCGAAGGAGACGGCCACTTGTTCTGGAACGTGCGGCCGATCCTTCGAGACGGACCTGACGGTCCTCCTCAGGATGAGGTGGTGTGTTGGATAACGCTGTCGGAATTCGGCCTTTCCAGACTTTATTGCCTCTTCGGACCTTTAAGAGGTTTCCAAGCCGTTAAAAATCACGCTATCAATCAGTTACGTCCAATTCAGGTGATTGATAGAGCAATATGGCCCGTGAATTTGACCCCTACAGCCTGTCCAGTCCGCGGGCCTATCTGACATTCATGATCATCTTTCTGGTGATCGTTGCCTTCATCGCCTTTATCCTGTTCTCGCAGATTTCGATTGCGTTCATGAGCAATCCCGGCCTCAACGGGCTGATCGTGCTGGTCGGGGTGTTCGGGGTCCTGCTGCTGTTTGGCCGCGTGATCCGCCTGTTTCCGGAAATCTCCTGGGTCAACAGTTTCCGTATCGGTGACCCGGCGCTCGACACGCGCTCGCCGGTGCTGCTGGCTCCGATGGCTGCACTTTTGGGCAACAAGGCCGGTGATATGGCGCTGACGCCGACAACTGCCCGCTCGATCCTTGATTCCATCGGCATGCGTCTTGAGGAGAGCCGCGAGATCTCCCGCTATCTGACCGGCCTTCTGGTGTTTCTCGGCCTGCTGGGCACCTTCTGGGGTCTGCTTCAGACCGTCAGCTCGGTTGGTGCCACCATCCAGTCGCTGGATGTCGGCTCAGGCGATGCCAACGTCATCTTCGAAGACCTGAAAGCTGGCCTTGAGGCCCCGCTCTCGGGCATGGGCACAGCGTTTTCGTCCTCGCTTTTCGGCCTGACAGGCTCGCTGGTGCTCGGCTTTCTCGACCTGCAGGCAGGCCAGGCCCAGAACCGTTTTTACAATGAGCTGGAAGACTGGCTCTCCACCGTCACGGACATCGATCCGGAAGACGGCATGTTCAGCGCCAGCGACTCGCCCGGCGTGGAGCAAATTCAGGCTTCGATCGGCGCACTGCAAAAGAGCGTTGAAGAAGGTGGCAGCAAGAATGCGGCCCAGGCCATGGCCAATCTGGCCGAAGGCATCCAGGGTCTGGTCAAGCATGTCCGCTCCGAACAGCAGATGATGCGTGACTGGGCCGAGTCCCAGGGTGAACAGCAGAAACGGATCGAGGGTCTGTTGACCTCGATTTCCGCCGCCTTCGACCGGGCCAAGGAATAACAAGGAGCAGCGACGATGGCAGGAGGCTTGCGCGCCCGCCGCCGCGGACAGGCGACCGACTACTGGCCTGGCTTTGTCGATGCCATGGCAACGCTCCTGCTCGTCATCATCTTCCTGCTCTCGATCTTCATGATCGCCCAGTTTTTCCTGTCCCAGCAGCTGTCCGGCCGCGACACGGTGCTGAACCGGCTCAACGCCCAGATCAGCGAACTGACCGAGTTGCTGGCGCTGGAACGCGCCAACTCAGGCGAACTCGAAGACACGATCCTTGGCCTTCAGGCCAGCCTGTCGGATGCCGAAGCCGAACAGTCCCGCCTGCTCGGCCTTCTGGAAAGCAGTTCCGGTGCCGCCGATGCGGCCGGCGGTCGGGCCACCCAGCTTGAAAACCTGCTCGACGACGAACGCCAGATCAGCCAGGAAGCCCTTGCCCAGGTGGAACTGCTGAACCAGCAGATCGCCGCCCTGCGCCGCCAGATCGCGGCAGCCAACGCCGCGCTGGAAGCCTCCGAGGCCAAGGAGGCGGACAGCCAGGCCAAGATTGCCAGCCTCGGCAAACGCCTCAATGCCGCACTGGTTCAGCGGGTCCAGGAACTGTCCCGCTACCGCTCCGATTTCTTCGGCCGTCTGCGCGAGATCCTCTCCCAGCGCTCCGACATTTCCGTGGTCGGCGACCGTTTCGTGTTCCAGTCGGAGGTCCTGTTCGACAGTGGCCAGGAAGACATCAATCCGGCCGGCCAGGAGGAACTGGACAAACTAGCCGAGGCCATCCAGGAGCTCAGCGCCCAGATCCCGGACGAGATCAGCTGGGTGCTGCGCGTTGATGGTCACACGGATGCGCGCCCGCTTTCCGGCACAGGCCGCCTGCGTAACAACTGGGAACTGTCCGCCGCCCGCGCGATTTCGGTGGTGCGGTATCTCATTGAAAAGGGCGTCGATCCCAAACGGCTTGTTGCAGCCGGGTTTGGGGAATTCCAGCCGCTGGAAGACGGCGAGACGCCAGAGGCGCTGGCCAAAAACCGGCGCATCGAGCTGAAACTGACCGAACGGTGAGACACCCGTCCCGCATTGGCTGGGGAGCGTGTTCTTAACCCGTGTGGCCTGTCGCGATTGACCGATTTTCCGGCAGCAGCGCTCCGGACAACATACCTGCACAAACCAGGCTGGCATCATGAGCCTTGATGGCTTGCCCTGAATTAGAGGCAAACAGTGAATGCTCTCTTGAGATGCCTTTCGATCGCAATATGTCTGATCGCTGGACCAGGTCAGGCAGAAGAAATGCGCCTGAGCAGACTTGTCGACTCGACTCTTTTCAAGAACCTTCTCGATCAGGGAATCTGGTCGGCAGACGTTACACAGACGTCAATCGAATATCGTTGCCTGGCCTGCCAGAAACCAGTGGCAGCCAAACTCGAAATTATCAGCCCATACACAAAGGCATCATTTGCCTCTCCGGGAAGCAGGTTTCTTGCCGAGCGAAAGGTCTTTTGCGCACGGCTGGTCACCGAGCCGGATGGACGTTGCATGAACTTTTTTCCTGTTTCCATGCGAGGCGGTGCCTTAAAGGGATTTCAGGCCGAACATGAGATGCATGGTCAACGGCAAATCCAGATTGTCCTGTTTGTCAGCGAGCGGCCCCTTGGTCCTGAATTGATCCAAGTTACAATCTTTGCCGATGCCGATACGGAATTACCCTCTGGCACGATAGAAATGTTTCGTTGGCATATGGCGCGACTGACTGCCATTTGGTGAGACGGCACGCAGCTCCATTGCTTCACATTCGTTGTCAATCCACCGTGACGCATCATACGTAGCAAATGTGAATGCGGACTTCGTTCGATCGAGTAGACTGGATATCAACCGGTGACAGAAAATCACAACCATCACACGCCCACGGCTCTGAGACGAAGCCTCTGGTTCATTTCGGTCTGTTTTTGCTCCGTCTTGTGGTCGTCAGCAGCTATGTCGACGGAACAGGTGAGCCAAGGCATTGACGTGGAAACGGGATGTCAGGCTACCGGCCATTGGCTTGATCCCGAGACCCGGCAAACGCTTGATTCAAGCGAAACCCTGAAACAGGCGGCCAATCCCGGTGTCGTGCTCCTTGGCGAATCCCACACCTCCCGGGAAGACCACCTCTGGCAGCTTCAGACCGTGGCCGGGCTGCATGCTTATCATCCACAGATGGTCATTGGCTTTGAAGCGTTCCCGAGGGAAGTCCAGCCCGTCCTGGACGAATGGTCGGCCGGAAAGCTCTCGCGGCAGGCGTTTCTGAAGAAGGTACGCTGGAGCGAGGTCTGGGGCTATGACGCCGATTTCTACATGCCCCTGTTTGAGTTTGCCCGACAGAACCGCCTGCCGATGATTGCCCTGAACGTCGATAGGGGGCTCGTCTCCCGTGTCGGACGTGAGGGTTGGGACGCCATTCCCGCCGCTGACCGTGAGGGCCTCGGCGACCCGGCCGAAGCCAGTGCCGATTACCGGGAGGCGCTCGCCCGCGTGTGGGCGACCAAGGCTGCTCTCAGACACGGGT
This sequence comes from Roseibium sp., assembly GCF_965233565.1. Lineage (GTDB taxonomy): Bacteria > Pseudomonadota > Alphaproteobacteria > Rhizobiales > Stappiaceae > Roseibium. The sequence continues at coordinate 2,473,959 of NZ_OZ247494.1, forward strand.
CAGCCGCGCCCGGTGATGACAAGGCGGCTCCGGCGAGCGCGGCCCCAAGCATCGAAGACATCCTGAAAGACCCCGGCTTTGTAAGGTTCGTTGAGGCACAGCTGACCTGGGACCGGGCGATGGCGGAGGCACTGGCAGATGCCCGGCAGACTGACCAGGACGCTCTCGTTGTTGGCATTTTGGGACGCGGCCATGTCGAACATGGCTATGGCGTGCCGCACCAGCTTGCGGATCTCGGCACGGATCCCGTGACGCGTTTCCTGCCGGTCCGAACCGGAGAAGATTGCGCAGCGGTTGAGCCAACGCTGGCGGAGGCAGTGTTCCTCGTTGATGATCGAGCCTCTGATGCAGATCCAGCCGACAGGCCGCGCCTCGGCGTTTTCATCGAGACCGCAGATGATGGCGGCGTCCGGTTGCTGGAAATCGTTGACGACAGCATTGCCGCAGCAGCGGAGCTGACGGCGGGGGACGTCATCATTGAAGCCGCCGGTGTCGAACTGAAGACATCAGCCGATCTGGTGGAGGTGGTCTCACGCCAGGCGCCGGGCACATGGCTGCCACTCGCCGTGTTGCGCGACGGGGACCGGCTGGAGCTTGTGGCCAAGTTTACAATGAAGTCGGACGAGTAGCGTGTTCAGGGCCGCTTTCCTTGTCCTGATCCTCGGGGTTCTGTCCCTCCCGCCGGCAGACGCGTCCGGGCCTGCAGCGCCAACACATCACGATCTTGTGGTTCAGCTGGACCCGGCGTCCCGCTCCCTCACTGTGACAGACGAAATCACGGTGGAAGGGCGCACGCGGCTTTTCCTGCGGTTTGCGGACTGGATGGTCCTTGAAGAAATCAGTTTAAACGGCAAACCGATAGACGAGGTGACGCGGGCGGACGGTGTTGTTGTGCCACTTGCAAACGCTGACGCTCAAACGGTTACCGTGCGGCTTCGCGGAGAGGTCCCGGGGCTGGAACAAGGCGACCGGGGCCGGGATTTGCCTGATGCCTTTGCTGGGCCGGAAGGCGCTTTTCTGTCGGGTTACGCTGGCTGGTTTCCCTATGTCGGCGACAAGGTGATCAGCTATCGGCTGGACATCTCGGTGCCAGCTCCCTTTCGGGCCGTGTCCTTCGGTGCGCTGAGCGCTGAAACCACAGGAAACAATGGCAACAGAGCCGTTTTTGAGCAGGCTCTCTCGCTGGAACCTCCTTCACTGTTCGTTGGCCCCTATGAGATTGGTGAAAGTCATGTTGGCAGCACACGTCTGCGAACCTATTTTCCGGAACATCTGAAAACGTATTCCGACCGGTATCTGGATACCTCCGGCAAGTACCTGGCAGACTTCAGCAACAAGATCGGGGCCTATCCCTTCGAGGACTTCCACATCATCTCGTCGCCGCTGCCTGTGGGGCTCGGTTATCCCAATCTGACCTATATCGGTGAGATGATCGTGCCGCTGCCTTTCATGCAGGGGCAGTCCCTTGCCCATGAGATCCTGCACAACTGGTGGGGCAATGGGGTCCAGGTCGACTATGGCAGCGGCAACTGGGCGGAAGGTCTGACCACCTACATGGCCGATTACGGCCTTGCCCGTGACAAGGGGATGGACGCAGCCCGCCAGATGCGCCTTGGCTGGTTGCGTGACTATGCAGCGCTGCCCGCCAGGCGTGACCAGGCGGTCAACCGTTTCATCAGCAAGCGGCATCAGGCAGCCCAGGTCATCGGCTACAACAAGACCGCCCACATCTTCCACATGCTGGAAGGCGAAATCGGCGCGAGTGGCTTCTCCGAAGGCATTCGCCGGTTCTGGACCGAACACCAATTCAAGATTGCCGGCTGGTCCGACCTTCAAGACGCCTTTGAAGCCACGTCCGGCAGGGATCTTGCCTGGTTCTTCGATCAATGGATTACACAGCCGGGAGCACCCTCGATTGCCGTTGCTGATGTCACGACCGCCCGTGAAAATGATACCTATCTCACCTCCCTGACGGTGAAACAGTCTGAGCCAGCCTATAGGCTGCGCCTGCCAATTGATCTCGAAACGACTGCCGGTGTCGTTCGGCACCATGCCGAGATCGATGGCCCATCGACAACGCTCCGATTTGAAACGAACGATCAGCCGACACGCATCAGCCTCGACCCGGACTTTGATCTCTTCCGGCGCCTCCTGCCGGGCGAAAGCCCGCCGATCCTGCGCGATGTTACCCTGGCCGCCGCGGTCGATGTTGTAGTGCTCGACAGCAGCCTTTCAGCGGACGCGGCAATGTCAGTCGTCCCTCGCATGGTGGATCGGGGCGCAAAACTGCGCCTGGCGAAGAACTATCAGGCCAACGACCGTCCGGCGCTTGTCTTTGGCACACGAGACCGGCTGGAGCGGTTTGCGGCCACTCACGGGCTGGAACGATTGCCGGCTTCCGCCATGGACGCAGAGGCGGCAGCCTGGGTCGACAAAACGGCGTCTGGCGCGTCCGTCCTGCTGATATCCGTCAACCTTCCTGAAGACCTTCAGGCCGTCAGCCGGGCACTCAGGCATTATGGCCGCCAGAGCTTTGTAATCTTTGCTGACGGTCGTGCCGTGGACCGCGGCATCTGGCCGAGCGGCGAGAGCCCTCTTTCCATTGCGTTGCCCGAAGACGGAGCCAGGTGACTGAGCATGGTCTCGGCGACGGGATTTTTGTCTTAAGTCCGTCGATAGATGCTCATGACAGGGCCGCCGGGACTGGCTTCCGTTTTCTTGAGTTTTAGCGTCCGGCGGCGCGCATTGCTGCCAAAAAGCCGTTTGCCTGCTCCCGCGACGACCGGAAAGGTCCAGATCCGGAATTCATCGATCAGGTCTTTCGAGAGGAGAGACTGGATCAGCGCCCAGCTGCCATGGATCTGCAGCAACGGACCTTCTTGCGCCTTCAACTGCGCGATCTCGCGGAACACATCGCCGGAGATGGCCTTTGAGTTGCTCCAGGCAAGATCCGTTGTCCGGGAGGTGACCACGTATTTCCGGGCTTCGTTCATCGCCCTTGCGGCCGGATCTTGCGGCTGGTTCGGCCAATGGCCGGCAAACAGATCATAGGTCTTGCGGCCGAACAGCATGTCATAGCGTTCCGTCATGGCTTCCCGCTGCACATGGTCCATCACACCGTTCCAGTAGGGCGCTGCCCAACCGCCATCCTCAAATCCGTATGATTTGTCTTCCTCCGGCTGGCTTGGCGCCTGCATCACACCGTCGAGCGTGACGAAGGTCAGCGCGGCTATGTCTCTCATTGGTTCGTCTCCTTTTCCAGGAACACCACCAGTCGGATCAGAGTTGCGTCCCAACCGTCTTCATGAACCGTGCAGGCTGTGTCACTCGGTATTCCCTCATGAATGATGACCACATCCGTACCGGTGTCCTTGGCAAGAAAACGGAACGTAACGGTCATCGGGATGCCGGCCAGTGGATCGGGTGCCTGCCAGATCCAGGACAAGACGATCTGACCGGGCGATTCGATCTTTTCGAATGTGCCGGCAACAACAGCTTCACGCCCTTCCGGCATCAGGTAACGCAACCGGAACCGGCCCATCGGGACAAAGTCGTATTCCAGAGCGTCGACGCTGATCTCGTCACTTGGCGTAAACCACAAGGTGAGCGTCTCCGCGCTAGCAAAGGCGTCGAAGATCTTGTTGCGGTCCGCCCTGATATGACGCCGGACGATCAAGGGAACAGGACTGTCGGCCATCACGTTTCCTTATCCGTCTCGGGTGCGGTGACGAACTGTTCCAGGCGTAGCAATGTGCCTTCCCAGAAGCTTCTGTGCCGCCCGATCCAGTCTTCGGCTTCCTTCAGCGGCGCGGTTTCCAGATGAAATCGGTGTACCCTGCCTTCTACCTGCCGTCGAACAAGCCCTGCCTGTTCCAGCACCTTGAGATGTTTTGAGATCGTCGGCTGGGCAACGTTGAAAGGAGCACGCAATTCGTTTGCCGAAAGCGCTCCCTGGCTGGCCAGCATTGAAATCATCTGTCGCCGGGTGCCATCCCCCAGCGCGTGGAAAGCCCGATCCAACGGAACCTGATATTGAATAGCCATTTGGCTATATAATATCAGCAAGCGGGACCGGTCAAGCTCATTCAAGCACGCAGCTTTGGCAATTGCGAAAGACAGACCATTTGGAGCGGACACGCCGAAACAAGGCGCGCCATTTGACCTATCCATCTTCAGATGGATTGCCCTTCCCCAGCAGCCTGACTAGCTTTTGGCAACACCCCTTGCAGCGGCCATGACGGCCGCGCGAGTGGGCAATTTCAGACGTTCCAGGATGGCGTGGACATGATCCTTCACGGTGGCAACGGAAATCCCAAGCGCCCTTGCGATCTCCTTGTTGGATCGTCCGGCAATCAGATGTTCGGCCACCATGCGCTGGCGCGGCGTCAAAGGGTCAAGCAGACAACCTGGCGATGGCTCCTCGGAAACTGTTACGAGGGGAGCCCCAAGGATTGCGCTGGCCTCAAGATCAATCTTCAAATGGGTTCCGGGTCTTGCCAGGGGAGCCAGAGCCTCAAGCGCTTTTGCCGGCATCGCCTGCTTGGGGTCACCGGTCAGGTCGTCCAGCGCTGTGGCCAGCGCATCAAGCATTTTTGGATCAACGGACATGAAAGGACTTCCCCATGAACAGCATGCCTCTGGAGATCACTAATTTTTTCCTTGCAATGCAAGCCGGTCCGTCTGGCCAGGAGCTTCTGGGCGCCCTTTTCACGGATGACGCTGAATATGCGGAGCCTTTTTCCGGACAAGATGAACCTCATCGCGGCCGTGACGCCATTCTTGCTGCTTTTGCAGGCAGCCGCACGGAGGATTTCGACGATGCCGTCATCCATCTCGGATCGGTCGAAATTGCCGGCGAGACAATCACCGTGGCCTGGACCTGCTATTCCAGGGCGATCCCGGGTGGTCAGGGAAGCGGCAAAAACATCTTCCGGCTTGAGAACGGCAAGATCGTTTCCCTTACCACAACGCTCGACATGCCCTGACCTCAGCGTGCTTGCGTCATCGCATGACAAACGGATTGGCCATCGGCGCGCCCGAGGTGTTGATCCAGGTGGTCTTGGTCCGGGTGTAGTCCAGCACCGCCTCCAGCCCTCCTTCCCGGCCATAGCCGGACTGGTTATAGCCGCCGAAAGGCGCGATCGGCGAGATCGCGCGATAGGTGTTCACCCAGCAGATGCCGGCGCGCAGCCGCGAGGAGACCCGGTGCGCCCGGGCAACGTCCCGCGTGAAAACACCCGAGGCCAGTCCATAGTCGGACTTGTTGGCCAAGGCGATGGCCTCGTCCTCCGTGTCAAAGGGCATCAGCGACATCACTGGACCGAACATCTCCACGTTTAGCGTCTCGATGTCCGCTGAGGGACACTCAACCAGAGTGGGGGCCATGTAGTTGCCCGGCTGATCGAGCGGCACGCCGCCAAAATGTATCGAAGCCCCCTGTGCCTGCGCTTTCTCCAGCGTCTCCCTGATCCTCTCAACCTGGGTCTTCGTGCAAAGCGGCCCGACATGCGTTGCCGCATCCAGCGGGTTTCCGACGCGGATACCGGATGCCTTTTCCTTGATGCGGGCAACGAGCGCATCAAAGATGCCGCGTTGAACGAGGCCACGTGAGCCGGCAACACAGCTTTGTCCGGATGCGCCGAAATTGCCGGCAATCAGACCGTTGGCCGCCCCGTCCAGATCCGCGTCGTCAAACACCAGCACCGGGGACTTGCCGCCCAGCTCCAGCGAGGTGACGGCGAAGTTTTCAGCCGAATTACGCACCACATGTCGCGCCGTTTCCGGACCGCCGGTAAAGGCGATCCGGTCGATGTCCGGATGACGTGTCAACGGGATGGCGCAGTTTTCCGCATCTCCCGTGATGACCGAAACCACCCCGGGCGGAAAGCCGGCCTCTTCGGCGAGCGAGGCAAATTCAAGCATCGGCACCGGCGCCATCTCTGACGCTTTCAGGATGACGCAACACCCTGCTGCAAGCGCTGGCCCCAGTTTCGTCGCCGTTAAAAACATCTGTGCGTTCCACGGCACGATGGCCGCAACCACGCCGATGGGTTCGCGCTTGGTGAAGACATGCATGTCCGGCTTGTCGATCGGCAGGACTGCCCCTTCGATCTTGTCGGCAAGCCCGGCATAATAGCGATAGAAGTCGCCGACATAACTGGTCTGACTGAGTGTTTCGGCCAGGAGCTTGCCGCTATCGGCCGTTTCCAGCCGGCCAAGTTTTTCCGCATTCGCCTCGATCAGGTCGGCCAGACGGTGCAGCAGCTTGCCGCGCGCGGTTTGCGTCATGTCACGCCAGGCCGGGTCGTTCAGGGCGCGGCGCGCGGCCGCAACGGCAGCCTCGACGTCTTCCGGCGAGGCACAGGCAAAGGTTGCCCACGCTTCCCCGGTCGACGGATCTTCGGTGGTCATCACCTGGCCCTGTGCGCCCTCGCGCCGTTTGCCGTCGATGTAAAGCTGATAATGCTGCATCACTCCCCCTCAGCCGAAGGCCGGCATGACGTCTTCGATGAACCGGGTCAGCGAGGCTTTCTTGCGCTCAAAGCTCATGCCGCTGTCGATCCAGAACGAATACTCGTCATAACCAAGATCCTCGTAGCGCTTGATGCGGTCAATCACTTCCTGCGCCGTGCCGACAGTGAGATCCCGCGCCATGTTCTCCGGCGCCATCATGGCGTTGCCCGCAATTTCATGGTCGCCGAGTTCCTCGATCAGGCCCTGGCGCACCGGCCGCTTGTTCTGGAACCAGGCGCCGAAATAGCAATAGAAGCGGGACAGTTCCTGAGCAGCGAGTTCCACGTCATCCGCATCGCTGGCCACATAGGTGTGATGCAGCAGCATGATTTTCGGTCGCGGCCCGTCATGGCCGGCGCAGGCAGCGTTAAACCGTTCCATCAGGGTCTCGATTTCTTGCATACCTTGCCAGAGTGGCGTCACCTGGATGTTGAAACCGTTGTGAACCCCGAATTCGTGGCTGTTCGGATCACGTGCGGCGATCCAGATCGGCGGACCGTTCTCCTGCAGAGGTTTGGGCGCGGAGGTGGAGGCCGGGAACTGGAAATAGGCCCCTTCATGGGCGCAGTCTCCCTGCCAGAGTTTCGGGATCAACGGTGCGGTCTCGCGCATGCGCTGCCCCGCCTCCCAGGCGTCCATACCGGGCATCAGGCGTTCATATTCATACGAATAGGCCCCGCGCGCGATGCCAAGCTCGAGCCGGCCACCGGTCATCAGGTCTGCGGCGGCGGCTTCCCCGGCCAGCTTGATCGGGTGCCAGAACGGCGCAATCACGGTGCCGGTGCCCAGGCGGACATTCTTCGTGTGATGCGCAAGGTCAACGAGCGACATGAACGGGTTCGGCGCGATGGTGAATTCCATGCCGTGGTGTTCACCGGTCCAGATGGCGCGCATGCCACCCTCATCGGCAAGCCGGCACAGGGACAGAAAGTCCTCGTAGAGCTGGTCATGCGGCTGGTCTGGCGTCAACCGCTCCATATGGGCAAACAGGGAAAACTCCATGTCAGGCGCCTCCGCTCAGTGTGTGGATCTCTCCCGAGGCGCTGTCCCCGAGATAGAGATTGAAATTCTGATTGGCCGTTTCCCTGGCAAACCGGGTCAACATGCTGGTAACCGCCGGTGAAGCGCAGGAAATCCCGGACAGCTGGTCGATCTCGACCGCGACCAAAGGGCTGTCCGCTGCGACCTCAAGCACTTCTGCCAGGAGATAGGCAAAATGCGACGACTGCTCCGGATCCTCGAAAACCGAATAGACAGGTCCGAGCCGGGCCCCGACGCCAAGCCGCTTGAGCTCCAAATTCAAGGTGTCGCGCGCTGCTGCTTTTTCCTGAACGGCACAGGAGGGCGGACGGAGTCCCTCCGGTGTCTGCTCCAGGAGCACTTTGTTTCCGAACTTGAGAATGGTCCCGGCAACATTCCGCCTTGCCGCCGGGTCCCGGGTGCTGTGCTCCAGACCCAGGGTGAAGAACTGGCCGCCGGCATAACCAAGCCCTGCCCCCGGTTCCTGGTCGAAACCGGTCACTTCACCCATCAGGATCACGTGATCCCCGGCGGGCACAACCTTGTGTGTCTTGCAGGAAAACCGGGCGAGTGCGCCAGAAATGACCGGCACGCCATGTGCATCCGGCGCGTGGTCCACCTGCGCGAACCGGTCTCCCTTGTACCCGGCAAAGGTATTGGCCACAAACCTTTGGTCTTCCGACAGCACGCTCACGCAAAAGCGCTCGCAGGACAGAAAGCTCTCATAGCTCGACAGAAACTTGCCCGGGCAGACCAGCAAAAGCGGTGGGTCCAGCGACACGGAAGAAAAGGAATTTGCCGTGAAGCCGACCGGCTGTCCGTTTTCGTCCAGAGTGGTCACCACCGTGACGCCGGTCATGTAGCGTCCGAAGGCATCGCGCAGGCTGCGCGGATCAACAGTCCTCATGTCAGGCACTCCGTTGCAAACGCTTGAATGGCCGCCGTCACCTCAGCCGCATGGGTCATGGGCATCATGTGGGCGGCATCCGCCAGGACCCTGCATCGGCCGTCGGCTGCCAGGGCCGCCATCGCCTCCGACATGGCCGGCGTGGAATTGGGCTCCTCCCCCCCGGTCATGAACAGAGCAGGACAGGTGAGTGACCGGAGACCGGCATCACTTGGTCCGTCCTCGCTGGCAAAAACCCTATAGGCGTGCCGATAGCCTTCCGGATCCACTGACCCTAGCCAGCCGGCACAGGCGTTCCGTTCGGGCGAGGCCCGGTCGCCGAACCATCGCGTCAGGGTCGGCTCGGGGTCGGGCACACGGACGCCGTCAAGTTGGCCTGCCCGATGGCGAACAGCCTCGCCGGCTGCAGCGGTTCGGCGGTAGATGGCATTCAGCGCCACCACGCCGCGCACAGCGTCCGGAGAGCGGATCGCCAGATCCAGCGCGATCATCGCGCCCATGGAATGACCAACCAGAACCGTGTCCCGGTGGAGCAACCCGGCAAGTCGATCGCTGAACGCCTGAAGCGTCGGCTCCTCCGCAAATCCGTCGCTCTCGCCGTGACCGGCAAGGTCCGGTGCGACGACGTCAAAAGCCCGGGCAAGACCGGAGACCTGTCCGTTCCAGGCCTCGGCGCGCAGCCCAACCCCGTGGATCAAAACCAGACGCGGGCCATCTCCTTCACCGAAAAAGGCTGTGCTGCCGATCCTAGATCGCGGCCGGGTTGTCCAGGTCATGACCCATCTCTTTCAGATCCTGGTAGCGATCGCCGATGCGGTGAAACGGCCGACCCGATGTGGCCCCGGCAAGCGCCACGACAATTTCATCTGCCCGCGGCGCATCGGGCACCGAAAACTGCAGTGTCAGATAATGGGAGCGGCGACCTGCATCATTCTTGTCCATCAGGGGGATCGAGACCGGCGCATTTGCCGGACCACGCGTGTTGGTAAAAGCCAGGTAGGATTTGGCACCGACGGCCTCGCGAAAATGATTGCCGAAACGCAGCGTGTGGATCAGCGCGGACGCATGCTCGATCTCTCCGTCCAGACCGACAACAGCGGCCTTACCATAAGCTTCGATGGCCTCTCCGCCGCCCGCGAGCTTCAGCATTCTCTCGGTCAGCAGGGCGCCAAGTTCCGGACCATAGGCGGCGATCTCCGACTTGAGATCCTCCACAAAACGCCCGGACCAGGGATTTCGGACAATCGCGGCAACGCCGAACATGCACCAGGGTGCCTCGGTTTTCCGAAAACCTTCGATCAGGGTTTCCTCTTCATAGGTGACGATTTTTCTGATGTCCGGCCGCATTCCGGCTCCCTCTTCGCATTGGCCTTTGTTCAGAAAACTATCGGTGCGGTTGACTTCCGGCACAAACGAATGATTTTGACCCAATTGCATTAGCTCAACTAATGGGAAACTTGACCATGAGCAAAGCACTGCCTCCCTTGAACTGGTTCCGGGCCTTTGAGGCCGCGGCCAGACACCTGAGTTTCACGGCGGCGGCCGAGGAAATCGGCATGACGCAGTCTGCAGTCAGTCAGCAGATCAAATCGTTGGAAGTCCGACTTGGCGTACCCCTGTTCGAGCGCAAACCAAGAAGTCTGGCCCTGACGGATCATGGCCGGCGCCTCCTGCCGCAGGTCGATGCGGCGCTCGAAACCCTGTCAGCCGCCACGGGCGCCTTCTTTACGGACCAGCCGGCCAGGCTTCTGACAGTGTCGGCCTCTGTCAGCGTCCTGCAATGGGTCATCGCCCCCTTGCTGCCGCGCTTTCGGGCAGAGCACCCGGACCTGTCGCTGCGGTTCATCAGCGCCATCTGGCCCGACGAATTCAGCCGCACGCTTGCCGATATCGAGATCCGTTTCGGATCCAGGAAACAGGCCGCGCCGAAGGCCGTTCCACTCGGCTCCAACAAGCTGATTGCACTGAAGCCGAAAAACGTCGCGGTGCCCTTCGAAGAAATGCCGCTGATAGATGCAATCGGCATTTCCGGTGGCTGGCCGGCGTGGGGCAAGGCGACAGGCAGCCCTGTTCAGTCGCCATCGATTTTTGTGGATTCTTATGGCGCCGCCCTGGATCTGGCCGTTCAGGGAAACGGTGCCTGCCTGGTCAATGAGTTGCTGTCCCGGCACCCCTTGCAACACGGCTTGATTGCCCGTGTTTCGGACGTGCTGATCGACGCCAAGGAAGGCTATTTTCTGTCTTGCAACAGTGACACCGAAGACGCCAGAACCTTCACCGGCTGGTTGACCGGCGTTGCGGCCGGCAAGACAGCTTGACTTTTCGCACCATGCGATGGTCTTTCAGCACATGCAGATCCTGAAAGGCCACTGGCAACTCATCCTGATCACCCTGGTGCTGTTCCTGTTCTGGAACACGGTGTTCGTGATTCCACTCAAGATTCTCATCGTCTATCTGCATGAATTGGCCCATGCCCTGGCGGCAATTCTGACCGGCGGTTCCGTCGACGAGATTTCGCTCTCACCCAATCAGGGCGGTCATGTCATTGCCCGGGGCGGCAACCGCTTCATCACGCTGACGGCGGGCTATCTCGGTTCTCTCCTGTTTGGTGTCGCCCTGCTGCTGCTGGCCTTGAAAACGGAAGCAGACCGCATGGTGCTGGGTGTGCTTGGCGGCCTCACGCTGGTTGTCACGGCGCTTTACATCCGCGACTGGTTCGCGCTCGCGTTCTGCCTCGCGACCGGCATCGCCATGCTGGCCGCCGCGCGCTATCTCAGCGTCCAGGCCAACGACCTGATCCTGAGGGTCATCGGCCTGTCGAGCATACTCTATGTGCCATACGACATTTTCGACGACACGATCCGCCGCTCGGGCCTCCGCTCCGACGCCTATATGCTGGCGGAAGAATTCGGCGGCCCGACGGTCTTCTGGGGCGGCCTGTGGCTGGCAGCGAGCCTGGCCATCATCTATTACTGCCTGCGCCACGGCCTTGGCGAAAACAGCAACATGTCATTTTCCGGCAAACGCAAAAGCGAAGACTAGAGGGGCTGATATCTCGCCAGAACCGACATGATGGATCTACAGGCCGCCGCCCCAGTAAAAACAGGACAGAGCGACCAGGAACCAGAGCCCCATCGTCAGCCAGTATCCCGCAGGTTCTTCCGACCGGTGATAGGCGCGATGCAGCCAGACCTTGCCCGTCACGAGATCGTAAAGCACCCAGACCAGCAACGCGATACCCAGTAGGGTCATCCAGGTCATGGCGTATCCTTTCCTGCTATCAGAGTTGCATGTGCCGTCGAAGGCTGTCGTGGAACCAGGTGATCGGATCTTCAGCGCCGGGGCCTTTCGACAGGGGCCCGGGTTCAAAGGCAGGCGAGGACAGCCCGCGCTGGACTTTCTCGCAAATCCAGATGTCCTCGGTCTGGAAATCACCGGTCTCAAGCGGATGCTGCGTCCAGTTTTCCGACGAGATCAAATCGCTCTTCTTGTCGTAGCCCGGCACATGCTTGCGCTCGTCCGTCGATTGCCACGGTCCGACCCACTGGTAGACATCCAGACGCGTCCGATCGGCTGACAGCGGTTTCAGCGCGGTCAGCGAGAGACCATAGGGTGTCGGTACCACCAGCGTGAGCGGGAACAGAAAATAGACACCGCCATAACCTGGTGTTGACGCGCTCCTGATCATGCCGGTGCGTCCGCCTTCATTGCGGATCTTGGCCGGCAACCGGTGACGAACGCCCTCCTCGTTGGCATACCAGATCATATGATCTCCCGCCCGGTCCCAGACATTCTTGTCCGGTGTCGGCCCACCGAGTGTTTTCTCGTGTAGATAGGCCAGGTGATAGCCATCGAGTGCGTTTTCGACGAAAACTTTCCAGTTGCATTTGACGTCGTAGTGAAGCGGGACACACGCCTTCACGTCGGCCGCAAAAAGATCATGCGGCCAGGCCTCGTTGGCAACCGGTCCGATCCAGGCTTCGAAATCGGCAGCCGGGTTCGCATTGACGAAGACCAAGTCTCGAAAAACACCGAGAGCTGCCGGCTTCAGTCCGAACTCTGACCTGTCCAGCCCCGGAAAACAGCTCTGCATATCCGGAACACCGCGCAAGGCGCCGTCCAGTCCGTAGGTCCAGCGATGATAAGGGCAAACGATGCTGCCACCGGCATTGCCGCTCGGCCCGTCGAAAAGGGCCGCGCCGCGATGGCGGCAGTGGTTGTGAACCGCGTGCAGCGTTCCGTCCTTGGTCCGAAGAACCGCAACATCATAGGCCCCGATCTGCAGCGTGACATAGTCGCCGGGGTCGGGGCACATCTTGCTGGTGCCGGCATAGCACCAGGCATCAGCGAACAGATGGCCGCTCTCTCGGTTCAACCAGTCAGGTTCGACATACGCGCTGCGCGACAGACGGAAATTCTCGGTCATGTTGCCCTCGCCAGAGTGGACAGAAGAAGCCGCGCCGCCCGCTTCGAATCCTGTGAAAAGGACATCGGCACATTGATCGGGTGCAGCGCCTCGACGTTGAAATAGATCCCGGTGATTCCTGCAGCGACAGCCCGGACATCCTTTTCGTCAGCTTGAGAATGGGCCGCGGCGATCTCCCTTGCCAGCACGTCGACAAAATCGCCCAGCCAGCTTTGCAGATGATCACCCAGCGCCCTGTCCTCCAGGGCAGCCGCGCTCAAGGCGTTGAACACCAGAACAGCCTGCGGATTGGCGTAACGGGGATCGAACAGTATCTCGATCAGCGCCTCCATGCGGTTTTCCCCTGGCAACATGTCAAGGAGCGCCGCTGTGCTGCTGCGGCTCTGCGCCAGAAACCTTTCGACAAGCGCTGCCAGAAGGTCATCCCGGTTGCCGACATTGTGCCGGATCAGCGGCCGGGCAAGCCCAGCAATCTCGGCCGTCTTGCCGAGCGTCGCTCCTTCGACGCCATAACGCGCAACGCAGGCTTCAAACGCATCCAGGATCTGCTCCCTGCGATCGTCCTTGATGTCGGGCCGAGCCAAATGTCACCTCAAAATAGATTTTCAATCTTGACAAACAAATATCGTCGCCACATTTAATTGTCAACCTTGATAATTTTGGAGAATGTCACTTGGACCGCATTCTATCACCTCTCAGCCCAGCCTGGCTCGAAGGACTGCAGGTCTTCATAGACGACTGGTTCTTTGTTTTTGCACTGGTGTTCCTGCTGTTCGAACTGGGCCGGTACTGGCTGCTCAAAAAGCTGAACTGGACCCTGATCGGGGATACGCTGACCAACTACGTCATGCTTGCCATGTTCATCGGCATCACCGTCGTCTTCCTGGCCGCGTTTTATGTTGCCGCCTTTTATTACGTCTGGCAGTTCGCGATCTTCAACATCGAGATCAACTGGGCAACCGTGCTGATCTGCATCGTGCTGGCGGACCTGGTCTACTATTGGGAACACCGTTTCCTGCACCGGGTGAATGTCGGCTGGGCGACCCATTCGGTTCATCACTCTTCGCCGTTTTTCAATATCTCGGTGGCCTATCGCTTCGGGCCGATGGATTCCTTCTGGCCGGTGCTGTTCCACCTGCCGCTTGTCATGCTTGGGTTTAATCCGGTAGTCGTGGTCTTTGCTGAAGTCATCGTTCAGGTCTACCAGACAGCGCTGCACACAGAGGCGGTCAAGAAACTGCCGCGGCCAATCGAAGCCGTCCTGAACACGCCTTCCCATCACAGGGTGCACCACGGCTCGAACCCGGCCTATCTCGACAAGAACTATGCCGGCATCTTCATCATCTGGGACAGGATGTTCGGCACTTTCGCGGAAGAACGAGAACCGGTCACCTATGGCCTCACCCGCCCCATCAACTCCGTCAATCCGCTGATCGCCTTCTTCCATGGCTTCCACCGGCTCGGTCAGGAGATCTGGCAGATGCCCGGCCTTGCCAACAAGGTCCGTGTCCTGACGAACCCGCCGGGCTGGCAACCGAAATCCGGCCCCCAAACCCCCAGGTCCGATTAACAGGAGGCACGCATGCCAAACCATCGCCAACGCCTTGCCGCCGTTTTTATCAGTGCCGCCATCCTGGCCGGTGGTGCATGGGCCGCGAGCCTTGTCCCTGGCGCCGGCGCCAGCGCCGACGAGTTAAGAACCGGTGAAACCAGACAAGGCCTGTCTGTCACTGTGAAGAACATCCGCAACACCCGGGGACAGGTCATTGTTCTTGTCATGGAGGACGCCCACGCCTATCAAAGCGGAAATTACGAGGCTGCCGTGGGCTACCTGGAAATCCCGGCTTCGACGGGATCGGTACGGGCCGACTTTCCGGAGCTTGCCGGAGGGCGCTACGCTGTGATTGCATTTCACGACGAAAACAGGAATCGCGATCTTGATCTGGAAGGCGAGATCCCTGTGGAGGGGTATGCGCTGTCCGGCGCGCGCGACGCCTATGACGAGCCGCCTTTCCAGCGGGCCGCATCGAAAGACCCGACACGGACCATCAAGATGCACTATCTGAAGTAGGCCCGCTTCCACCATGAGCCGAACACAATGAGGCTCACCCCGGAGAGCTTCAGCCAGGGAGATCGGCGACTAGCCACCACGCCCGGTGCGCTATTTCATTCGCCGCATTTCCAGCCTCAGCCAGACATTTTCCCCCTTCTTCGGGTTGACCCAAAGACGCGATCCCTTGACGGACAGGGAGTGGTCGTAAGGCACAAGCGCCGGCAGCCTGGTCCTCACTGTCACGTCGACCTCCTGCTGCGGCTTGGGTTCGTTCCCGAACAGGCTGTCGATCCTCATGGACAGGGTGAGCTGACCGGCGTCCGACAACCGTCCCTTGAACGTATCGAACATGGGTTTGTCGGAGGAAAAAACCTTGCCATCCAGAATGAAAATCTCGCCTCCCCGAACAGTGACCCTGGCCCGTGCCAGCAGCGAACGCAGATTGACGCCGCTTCTGTCCTGCGAGCCATAGTGCCAGCGATGAAACTGGAGCAGCCAGGTGCCGTTATAATTGTTTGGCGTTGTTTCGAATGTCTTGAGCAGTGCAGTCAGCGTTTTTTCGGTAAGGAAGCCGCTTTCTTCGAGCCGGTTGCGGATCTGGTAACGGCGCAAGGCCGCACGTGACTTCGGCCCGAAGGCCCCGTCGGCGGTGCCGACGTCATAACCGAGCGCATTCAGCGCGACCTGAATGCGTTTATAGTCGTCCGGCACCAGAGCCAGCTGGCGCTCGAGATCGTCGGGTGACCTGGAAAGCGGTTTCGCTGGCAGCGCCGACCCGGCGGCCTTCGGGTCAAGACGGGCGAGCTTCGACCGGTCGAACCCGCTTTCCGGCTGCGTCTCTTCGGCAGTGTCCCGGTTCACCGGTGTTCCGGATTTCAGGGCAGCAAGTTTCAGGCGCGCCAGATCCACGAACCGCCCGCCGGGAAAGCGATTGAGATAGGCCTCGAAAAAAGCGGGGTCTTCCGACTGCCGGATCGAGTTCCAGTAGACCATTTCAGCCTGCTGCGGACCTGACATTGCAGGCTCTGATGCACTTCCCTCAGGCTCGCCTGTCAGGGACGGCAACGGTTTGAGAACCACCTCACCGGTCAGCGAGGAATTGTCCCAGGGAACCTGTTTGCCGTCCGTCGCCCGCAACACGTCATTACGCACACGGATCAGATTGCGCGTGATGCCCTCACCGGGCGTGCCGAGATGTTGGACCAGCGCGGATGTGAAGGGGCTGTTCCGTCCGGCGCCGTCAAGCGCAACATTTCCCGGCTGTGTGGCAAAACTGATCAATGTGCCGACACCGGTTCCGATCTGGGCCAGACCTCTGCCAACGGCCGCAGACCGGCTCACCCCCATCGACCGCACCAGATTGCCTGCAAGCGGGTTGTTGCGGCACGCATCCAGAAAGACCAGACTCGTCTTGGAATTGCGCTCCATCGCGGCCAGAATCAGATCGACCTGGACCAGCTCGAACTGAATATCTTCTTCATGCAGAAGCTGCGCATCGATCGGGGCCAGATAGTTTTTTCCGTTCACCTGCAGACCGTGCCCGGCATAATAGAACAGCGCGATATCCGTGTTCTTCAGCGCCGTCACGAAAGACCTGATCGTCTTGCGCATATCCTGATAGGACAGGTCCACGCCCCTGGTCACCTGGAAGCCGAGAGACTCCAGCTTGGCCGTCATGTCGTTTGCATCATTGCCCGGATTGGGCAGCGACGGCACATTGAGATAGCTGGAATTGCCGATGACCAGGGCAAGCCGTCTGTCGGCAAGCGACGGCTGCACAAGTCCCAGTATCACGCACAGAAAAACAGATATCCGCAGGAGTATCATCAGATCCTCCAGAGTGAGCCCACCTTCAGTCCCCGGAATTGCAGCACAGCTTCGGCGTTCCTGCAAGCAAGCGCCTGCTGAAGAAGGGTGTCCTGCACAGTCCTCTGACCGGCGGCACAGGTTTGGGAACAGATCACACCGGTTTGAAAAGGCAGTTCAGGCTGCGAGAGGAACACGCCCCTAGGGCAGCCGGTCCCGGTCAATAAACTTGCGCAAGGCAAATCGGGAGCGGACAGCCCGGACACCAGGCACTTTCATCAGTTTGGCCTGCAGGAAGGTTTCATACTCCTCCAGTCCTTCAACCGCGACCTCAAGCAGAAAATCCTGCGCACCTGTCATCAAGGCTCCCGTCACGACTTCCTCGAAAAGGGCAACCTGTCTCTGGAATTTCCGGATTTCTTCCGTGTCCTGCCGTTCAAGCTCCACGGACACAAATGCGGTGATGCCAAACCCGGCGGCCTTCCGGTCAATCGTCGCGCTGTAACCGGCGATAAGACCCGCCTCTTCCAGTCTTTGAAGACGTCTTTTGCACGGGGTCGGGGACAGGCCGATAAGTTCGGCGAGCTGGACAACCGACATCCGGCCGTCTTCGCACAGGGCGCGCAGCATCTTCCGATCTATATCGTCAATAGTGATAGTCACTCTGAATTTTCTATTTTTGGAGCGTTTATCTCTAACTTTCCTATCGATAGCCCTCAGAAGATAGTTTTTCAACCACTCTGCGGGGCTAAAATGGCACCAGACCTGCATTCTGGAGGAGGACAGAATTCCCATGCCGCTCACACTGACCGAAGAAAAAGCACCGGACGGCCATGAACGCCTGCTCTATGCAGAAGACCCGGCCAGCGGATTGCGCGCCTATATCTGTCTTCATTCCACGGCATATGGCCCGGCTGCAGGTGGCTGCCGCATGTGGAATTACGCAAGCAAGGAGGAGGCACGCACCGACGTCCTTCGCCTGGCAGGCGGCATGACGAGCAAGAATGCCATGGCGGGCATCGAACTGGGAGGCGGCAAGTCCGTTATCATCGGCGACGCCCGGACTGACAAGTCTGAGGATCTTTTCCGGTCCTTTGGCCAGGCGGTTCATAGCCTCAGCGGGACCTACTACACCGCAGAAGATGTCGGCATTTCGCCGGAAGACATGGCGATTGTCGCAAAAGAGACCCCATATGCTGTCGGGCTGGACGGTGGGCCCCACGGCAGTGGAGATCCCTCGCCGTTCACGGCTGAAGGTGTTTTCCAGTGCCTGCGGGCCGCGCGCGAGATCCTGTCGGGCAGCGATAACCTGAAAGGACAGCGCGTTCTGGTGCAGGGCCTCGGTCACGTCGGCATGTCCCTCGCCCAAAAACTGCATGCTGCCGGTGCGCACCTGATCGTTTCCGATATCAATCAGGCTGCGCTGGACGAGGCACGGCAGAAACTCGATGCGGAGATCTGTCCGGTGGAGGCAGTCTTCGAGACTGAATTCGACATTTTTGCCCCCTGCGCCCTGGGCGGAGTTCTGACAGCTGAAACAGCACGCAAATTGACCGCGAACCTCGTTTGCGGCGCCGCCAACAACCAGTTGGCAACACCGGAAGTGGCTGAAATCCTGCGCGCCCGCAACATCCAGTATCTACCCGACTACGTGGTCAATGCGGGTGGCATCATCAGCGTGGCCGGTGAAATTCACAAGGCAGGCCCCGGATATCGCGAAGAGCGCCTGACCGGGATCGCCTCGCGGATCCGCGACATCCTCGCCGACAGCCTGCGGACAGGAAAAACAACGATACAAGTCGCCGATGACATGGTTGAATCGATCCTGACCCAGGCACTCCAAGTCCGGAAAGGCGCAGCATGACCGATGACGTCAGCCCCCTATCGCTCAATGTCCCGGAACCAGGCTGTCGCCCCGGTGACACGCCTGATTTTTCCGACTTTGAAATTCCGCGCGCCGGATCGGTGCCGCGTCCTCCGGTGGACATCGACCCGGACGACATGCGCGACATGGCCTTTTCCATTGTCCGCGTCCTGAACAAGAACGGTGAGGCCGTCGGCGACTGGGCCGGCTCGCTGACCAGCGACGACCTCAAGACGGGTCTGCGCCACATGATGACCCTGCGCACCTTCGACGCGCGGATGATGAATGCGCAGCGACAGGGCAAGACAAGTTTCTACATGCAGCACCTGGGCGAAGAAGCCGTCAGCTGCGCCTTCAGCTGCGCCATGCGGCCGGGGGACATGAATTTCCCGACCTACCGCCAGGCCGGCCTGCTCATCGCCCGTGACTATCCCATGCTCACGATGATGAACCAGATCTACTCAAACGCGGACGACCCGCTTCATGGCCGCCAGTTGCCGATCATGTATTCCTCGAAGGAACACGGTTTCTTCTCCATTTCCGGCAATCTCGGCACACAGTTCGTGCAATCCGTCGGCTGGGCCATGGCATCGGCGATTTCCGGAGACACGAAGATCGCAGCAGGCTGGATTGGCGACGGCTCCACTGCCGAAAGCGATTTCCATGCCGCAATGGTGTTTGCCTCGACCTATAGAGCGCCCGTTGTCCTGAACATCGTCAACAACCAGTGGGCCATCTCGACCTTTCAGGGCATTGCCCGCGGCGGTGTCGGAACCTTCGCCGCCCGTGGCCACGGGTTTGGCATCGCTTCCATCCGCGTCGACGGCAATGATTATCTGGCAGTGCATGCCGTCGCCAAATGGGCGTGTGAGCGTGCGCGCAAAGGCCTCGGACCGACCCTGATCGAGCATGTCACCTACCGCGCTGGCGGACATTCAACCAGCGACGATCCCTCCGCTTACCGGTCAAAGACCGAAGCTGCCGCCTGGCCGCTCGGCGATCCCATCGAGCGATTGAAAAAACACCTGATCGTCCTCGGCGAGTGGAGCGACGAACGCCATAAACAGGCGGAAGCCGAGATCCTGGACGAGGTGATCGCCGTTCAGAAAACGGCGGAAGCGGTCGGCACGCTTGGTGGCGGCAAGGCACCGAGCCCGCGCGACATGTTTGAAGGCGTATACGAGACCATGCCGCCACACCTGATCCGGCAGCGCCAGGAAGCGGGGTTCTGACATGGCACAGATGACCATGATCGAAGCGATCCGCGAGGCCCATGATGTTGCCATGGCCGCCGACGAAAAAGTCGTCGTCTACGGCGAAGACGTTGGCTATTTCGGGGGTGTCTTCCGGTGCACCGCCGGATTGCAGGAAAAATACGGCAAGTCGCGCTGTTTCGATGCACCGATCAACGAGGCCGGCATCGTCGGCACGGCCATCGGCATGGCCGCCTACGGACTGAAACCGGTGATCGAGATCCAGTTCGCCGACTATGTCTATCCCGCCTATGACCAGATCGTCTCCGAGGCAGCACGCCTCCGGCATCGCTCCAATGCTGACTTCACCTGCCCGATCGTCATTCGCATGCCGACCGGCGGCGGAATTTTCGGCGGCCAGACCCACAGTCAGAGCCCGGAAGCGCTTTTCACGCACGTCTCCGGTCTGAAGGTTGTCATGCCGTCCAACCCCCGCGATGCAAAGGGGCTTTTGCTCGCCTCGATCGCTGATCCCGATCCCGTGATCTTTCTGGAGCCCAAGCGGCTCTACAACGGACCGTTTGACGGGCATCACGACAAACCCATCGTTTCCTGGAAGAAGCATGCTTTGGGGGACGTCCCGGACGGTGACGAGGAAGTGCCCCTGGGCAAGGCAGCGCTCTACCGGGAAGGCAAGGACGTGACCGTCCTGGCCTATGGCACAATGGTCTATGTCGCCGAGGCGGCGGTGGAACAGTCGGGCGTTGATGCCGAGATTATCGATCTGCGCACCTTGATGCCCCTCGACCTGGACGCAATCGTGTCCTCCGTTGAGAAAACGGGCCGCTGCGTCATCGTGCATGAAGCCACCAGAACGTCCGGCTTTGGCGCCGAACTCATGTCTCTTGTTCAAGAAACCTGTTTCTATCACCTGGAGGCTCCCATGATCCGCGTCACGGGCTGGGACACCCCTTACCCTCACGCCCAGGAGTGGGAGTATTTCCCTGGACCGGCGCGGGTCGGCGAGGCCCTGAAAAAAGTCATGGAGGCCTGATCCATGGGTGTGTTCGCAATTCACTTGCCGGATGTCGGGGAAGGCATCGCCGAGGCGGAACTGATCGAGTGGAATGTCAAGCCGGGCGATCTGGTTCGCGAAGATGACGTCCTCGCATCCGTCATGACCGACAAGGCCACGGTCGAAGTTCCCTCCTCCGCTGAAGGCAAGGTGCTGGAACTCGGCGGTGACGTGGGTGACCTTGTCCCGGTTGGTGCGGTTCTGGTCCGCATTGAAGTGGACGGGGAAGGCAATGAAACTGCCGCAAAGGAGAGCGCAGCGCCGTCTCCCTCCCCCGTTGAAACGCCCGGCTCCGAAACACCGGCCAAGCCTGCACCGGTTGAAGAAATGCCGGGATCATCTCTCGCCGAGACCGCGGCAAAACCGGCTGACCCGGTCGTCAGCAGACCGGCCATCCCCCGTGCAAGCGGCACCAAGCCCCTGGCTTCACCCTCCGTGCGCGCACGTGCCAGAGAAGAGGGTGTTGACCTGCGCCAGGTTCCCGGCAGCGGCCCTGCCGGCCGGATCAGCCATGACGACCTGAACGCCTGGATCGCCACCGGAGGCATCCGACAGGGGACGGTCACACGCGCGCAAAACACCGGCATCGAAGAAATCCGCGTCATCGGCATGCGCCGCAAGATCGCGGAGAAAATGGCCCTGTCAAAACGACAGATCCCGCACATCACGATTGTCGAAGAAGTCGAAATGTCGGCCCTTGAAGATCTGCGGGCCGCCCTGAACACCAAACATGCCGGCGACCGTCCAAAGTTGACGATCCTTCCATTTCTGATGCGGGCCATCGTGGAAGCCGTGCGTGAGCAGCCAGATTTGAATGCCCGTTATGACGACGACGCGGGGGTCATTTATCGCCACGGCGGCGTGCATATCGGTATCGCCACGCAGACACCGGCCGGACTGAATGTCCCTGTCGTGCACCATGCCGAGGCCGGCAATCTCTGGGACAATGCAGGCGAAGTTGCCCGGCTCGCAGATGCCGCACGGGACGGCTCGATCAAGCGCGACGAATTGAATGGCGGAACCATCACGATCACCTCGCTGGGGGCTCTCGGCGCGATCGCCACGACCCCCATCATCAACTACCCGGAAGTCGCCATTGTCGGCATCAACAAGATGCAGATCCGTCCTGTCTGGGACGGTCAGCAGTTCCAGCCCAAAAAGATGATGAACATCTCCTGTTCCTTCGATCACAGGGTCATTGACGGCTGGGATGCAGCCGTTTTCGTCCAGAAACTGAAAACGCTGCTGGAGACACCAGCCATGTTGTTTGTCGAAGGATAAGGCTGATGACGGATATCAAATGCAAGTTGCTGATCATCGGCGCCGGACCTGGCGGCTATGTCTGCGCCATTCGCGCCGGACAGCTCGGCATCGACACGGTGGTTGTGGACGAGGCAAAACCGGGTGGCACCTGCCTGAATGTTGGCTGCATCCCCTCCAAGGCGCTTATCCATGCGGCCGATGAATTCTTCAAGATCACCCATGCAGACAAGGGCCCGCTCGGCATCCGTGCTGAAAACCCGACAATCGATCTGTCGAAGACCATTGCCTGGAAAGACGGTCTGGTGGACAGGCTGAATTCAGGTGTTGCGGCCCTCATGAAGAAGGCCAAGGCACGTTTTGTCTCGGGCCGCGCCCGTTTTCTGGATGGCAAAACGGTACAGGTCACGGGCGACGGCGACCCCTTCCATATTCGGGCGGATTACGTCGTCGTCGCCACGGGCTCTGCTGCCGTTGAACTGCCCTTTCTGCCATTTGGCGGGCCAATCATGTCCTCCACGGAGGCCTTGAGCCTCACGGAGATCCCGAAGACACTCGCCGTTGTCGGTGGCGGTTATATCGGACTGGAACTGGGCACCGTTTTTGCCAAACTCGGCAGCAGGGTCACGATTGTCGAAGCAGAAGACAGCATTCTGCCAACTTACGACAAAGGCCTGACAAAACCGGTTGTCAAACGTCTGGGCGAGCTGGGCGTTGCGCTTATGACCGGCACCAGGGCCCAGGGCCATCAAGGCGATACTCTTCAGACCGACAAGGGCAATGTCGACGCTGAAAAGGTTCTGGTGACTGTGGGCCGCAGACCCCGCACCATCGGTATCGGCATCGATGAGCTTGCGCTCACCCTGGACGGGCCCTTCATCAAGATCGACAAGACCTGCCAGACCTCAATGCGCGGCATCTATGCGATTGGCGACGTCACCGGCGAGCCGATGCTGGCGCATCGGGCAATGGCGCAAGGAGAAATGGTTGCCGAACACATCGCCGGCCAGGCCGTTGAATGGGACAGGCGCGCCATCCCGGCTGTCTGCTTCACGGACCCCGAACTCGTGCTGTGCGGTGCCTTGCCTGGCGAAATCGAGGGAACCAGGTCGAGCGAGTTTCCGTTCCAGGCCAACGGGCGGGCAATGACAACCGAACGGGAAGATGGTTTTGTTCGTGTTGTCTGGCGCGAGGCCGATCATGCGATTGTCGGCCTTCAGGCGGTGGGAACCGGCGTTTCTGAATTGTCCGCAGCCTTTTCCCTGGCCATCGAGATGGGCGCTTGCCTGGAAGACCTTGCAGGAACCATCCATGCCCACCCCACCCAGTCCGAGGGACTGCAGGAAGCCTGTCTGCGCGCCCTGGGGCACGCGCTCCATATCTAGACCTGGGGACAGTTGCGAATTCCTGCGGCGCATCTGAAAAGCGCATGCCCTCATCCTGCTTCAGAGGGCTGCGCCGGGAGCGCAACGACACAAGTCTTTAAAAGTTGGCGCCACCGGCAAAGATCACGATCAGGCCGGCACCTGTCGCCATCAGTTTTTGCCAGGGTTTCCGGTATCCGATGAGCCCGAATGAGACCAGGCCGAGCCCAAGCCCGATCTTGACGGCCGACAACAGCGCCGGGACCGGCGTATCTGCCAGATCTATCAGGGCAGGGTTTGCAATCATGGCCAGCGGGATCAGGTAGAGACCGACACCAAGTGCCATCGCCGTCAGCGCAACCTTCAGCCAGTTCTCGCCGATCATGCCGGCCGCGATGAAAACCGCGCCGCACACCGGTGGCGTGATTGTTGAAATCAGCGCAAACCAGAAAACGAAGAGATGCGCCTGAAGCGGCTCCAGCCCTTGCTGGATCAGCGCCGGACCAGCCACAGAGACACAGATGACGTAGGCAGCTGTCGTCGGCACTTCCATGCCCAGGATCAGGCAGGCAAGCGCCGTCAGCAGCAATGACGGCCACAGATAGCCTCCTGAGCCGGACAGGATCAGCGAGGTGATTTTCACGCCGAGGCCGGTGACGGCGAGCACACCGATAATGATCGATGCACACACGATAATTGACGCGATGACGGAGACCTGCCGGGCTGCAGTCAGAACCGCGTTTTCCATCCGGGCGAGGATCTGCTTCAGATCAAATGTGCCACGTGCGTTGAAAAAGAGCAGGATGAAGCCTGCCAGGATTGCCAGACAGGCGGCATATTGCGGCGTATAGCGCACCACGAACATGCCCACGAGCAGCACCGTAAAAGGGATCAGGAAGAAGCCGGAGGTGATCGCCACCTGACGGAACCGTGGCTGATCCTCCTGATCGATCGCCGCCAGATCGAAGCGCTTTGCGTAAGCGTTGATGCCGATCCAGACCGCCAGGAAATAGAGAATGGCCGGCAGCAGCGCGGCCGCCATGATCTCGGTATAGGGAACCCGGGTCAGTTCCACCATGACAAAGGCCCCTGCCCCCATCAGCGGCGGCATGATCTGGCCGCCGGACGACGCAACGGCCTCGACCGCGCCCGCCAGGCGCTTCGGATAGCCGAGCCGCGTCATGGCCGGCAGGGTGATCGCCCCGGTGGACGCCACATTGGCGGAGGCGGAGCCCGAAATGGAACCAAACAGCGCAGACGACAGAACGGACACCTTGGCCGCGCCGCCTTTCAGGCGGCCGGCGGCGGCCGCCGCCACATTCATGAAGCCCTGCCCCGCTTCTCCGGCGTTCAGAACGGCACCAAAAATCACGAAGATCGCAACCACGTTGACCGATACACCGGTCAGACTGCCCCAGATGCCGCCTTCGGCGATCGTCAGCGTGCCGAGAAAACTCGCCAGCGGCGTTCCCGAATGGCCGAATTCGCCGGGGATGTGCTGACCATAGAGGCCATAGGCGAGCGCAAGGGCTGCAACAATGGGCAATGGCCATCCAATCGCGCGCCGCGCTGCTTCGAGCACCGTGACGAGCAGCACGATGGCGACAAGTTTCTGGAAATCACCTTCCAGAAATCCGTATTGGTCGGACAGCATCGACTGGTTGGTGGCCACCCAAAGGCATGCCGCGACACCAGCAAAACAGAAGACCGCACCGCTGACCCGGGAAAGCCCGCTTCCACCGGCAAAAAGGAAGATCCAGGGAAGGGCGAGCGCCAGATGGAGCGGACGGCTGACCAGATTGGGCACCAGACCTGAAAAAATCAGGCCAAGATGAAAGGCCACCAGCGCCAGCGCCAGAAGGATCATTGCCGTTCGCCAGAACGGATTGGATGCAGGTTCGCCGCGGATCATGAAACCACTTGAAAGATGGGTGCTTGGAACAGGAACGGGGGCACGGCAGGCTCAGGCAACTGACCGTCAACCTCCCAGACAGAAAGTGCCAACGGCGCACAAACCCGCAGGCCGTGCGCCGCTGAAGGGTAGAATGAACGGATTACTTCTGAGCGTCCGTGAGCGAAATGCCCGCTTCTTCGTAGTAGCGGACGGCACCCGGATGCAGTTTGCCGGTGATGTTCGCCATCAACCCCTGATCCACGCCATTCCACCAGGGGGCTTCTTCACCCATCTTGGCTTTTTCCTGCCAGAATGTCTTGGTCAGCGCATAGGCCGTGTCATCGTCCATCGCCGTGGTGGTGTAGGCCACGACCGGCAGGGACGTGGTGACGATGTCAGTCTCCTGTCCGGCATAGGTTCCGGCCGGAATGACCAGCCGGGCGCGCTTGGTCTTGGCGATCTGGTCGTCGTCCAGCGACAGGACATTGACGCCGGTCGAAGCAGCAGCCTCGATCACATTCGGCGCCGGCCAGGATCCGGCGGTCACGAACCCGTCGATCTGACCGTTTTTGAGCGCTGCGACTGCGTTGGACAGCTCGACTTCGGCCAGGTCGACCTTGCCTTCCAGTCCGAAGAGCTTGAGATACTTCTCGCCTTCTCGCGCGCCGAAAGAGCCCTTGCCCAAGAGAATGGTCTTGCCTTCCATGCCGGCAAAGTCCGTCACACCGCTGTCGGCGGACATGACAAAATGCATGGTCAGCGAGGGGATCGGGAAGAGGGCCCGGATCTCGTCGAACTTGGGATCGCCCTTGCCTTTGAACATCGCCTTGCCGCCCTGGGCAAGCGAGACCAGAACCGGCGGTGTGGTAAAGACATAGTCGCCACCGCGCGCACGCGCTTCCATCACGTTCTGGACGGACCCCTGGCTCTCCTCGACCGTGACGATCATGTCGCCATTGCTGCCGGCCTTGACCGCTTCGGCGATCTGCACGGCCATCTGGTAGTAGGACGAGGTGGATTTGGCGGACTTGTAGGTAATGCGGGTTTCGGCCTGTGCCTGTGTGACACCGGCGGCAAGCGCCAGGGCGGCGCCCAGCTTGAGCAATGTGTTTTTCATGATGATCTCCCAGAAAGCTCAAGAGACTATGTCGGCTTTTCGGGAGTGGCAACGCGATTTCGGGACAAACCGGTACGCCTTGTTTCAAAGAAGCAAAAAAGCCGCCGGTGTTGCCACCGGCGGCTTTCAAACAATCGACAAGATATCGGTCTTACTTGGTGTCGTCGTCCGAAGCGGCCTCGCCGAAGACGTCCTCAACGGAGGCCGTTTCCTCTTCGCTGTCGGCGTCACCAGCCTCGCTGGTGTTCAAAGACCCCAGATTCGCAAAGACGGCGTCGGCATCGATTTCTTCTTCCTCGTCCCGCTTGACCGGCTGGTTCGGGTCGAAGGAGAAGGCGGCCGCAATCGCGTCTTCGCTGGTCGATTCTTCGACCGGGATCAAGGTTTCTTCTGCACCCGGAACCGGCTGCGGAGCGTTCTTCGCTGCCTTTTCGACTTCCATGTCCAGTTCAAGCTGGCTGCACAGGCCGAGCGTCACCGGGTCGGACGGCGTCAGGTTGGCCGAGTTCCAGTGGGTCCGGTCGCGAATGGCGGCAATGGTTGGCTTGGTGGTGCCGACAAGGCGCATGATCTGCGCATCTTTCAGCTCCGGATGGTTGCGCACCAGCCACAGGATGGCATTCGGACGGTCCTGACGGCGGGAGACCGGCGTGTAGCGCGGGCCCTTGCGCTTGGTTTCCGGAACGACAACCTTGGACCCCTGCAGCTTCAGCTGGTAATTCGGGTCCTTCTGCGCCTTCTCGACTTCTTCACGGGTCAGCTGGCCGGTCAGGATCGGGTCCAGGCCCTTGATGCCCTGCGCGGCTTCGCCATCGGCAATGGCCTTCACCTCAAGCGGATGCAGCTTGCAGAAGGATGCGATCTGCGTGAAGCTCAGCGCGGTGTTGTCTACGAGCCAGACGGCGGTTGCCTTCGGCATCAGCGGCGTGTTCGCCATCGGATAAATTCCTCTCGTCTGCTCCCTCGCCCGGCAGGGCGAAAAAGCGGTGTTCCGTGTCAGTTTCCTGGGAAGTGGCCGGAATATAGGAGAATTCCGGCCGAAACGCAAATGGGAACACACAGGATGCGGTCCCCTCGCAGATTGCGTGGCCTCAGCTTTCCAGCGTCAAGACGATTTTGCCAATATGGCCAGAGCTTTCCATGCGCCGGTGTGCGTCAGCGGCTTCACTCAGCGGAAAGGTCGAATCCATCACCGGGCCGATCCGGCCCGATTCGATCAGCGGCCAGACCTTCTCGCGCAGGCTGTTTGCAATCTCGGTTTTGAAGGCATCGCTGCGCGGTCTCAGGGTCGAGCCGGTATGGGTCAGACGCTTCACCATCAGGCGGGAGAAGTTCACATTCTCCGCTATTCCGTTCAGCGTCGCGATCTGGCAGATCCGCCCCTCGATCGCAGCCGCTTTCCAGTTCCGTTCCACGTAATCTCCGCCGACCATATCGAGGATCACGTTCACACCTTCACCATCTGTGGCTTCCAGCACCGCTTTTTCAAAAGCCTGTTCCCGGTAATTGATGACGTGGTCCGCCCCCAGCGCCTTCACCGCCTCTGCCTTGTCTGCAGACCCGACCGTGGTGAACACCTCTGCTCCGAACGCCTTGGCAAGCTGAATGGCCGTCGTGCCGATCCCGGACGTGCCACCATGAACCAGAAAACGCTCACCGCTTTTCAGGCCGCTCCGGTCGAAGACATTCGTCCAGACCGTGAAGAAGGTTTCCGGCAGCGCGGCGGCCTGGATCATGGTCAGTCCCTCCGGCACCGGCAGGGCATGGCCTTCAGGCACCTTGCAATACTCCGCGTAACCGCCCCCGGGCGCCAGCGCGGTCACTTTTGCGCCAATTGGGTGGAGCGTCGCTCCCGTGCCACAGGCAACCACCTCGCCGGCCACTTCCAGCCCCGGCAGATCGGAGGCGCCCTTGGGAGGCGGATAGGCGCCCTTGCGCTGCAGCACGTCGGGTCGGTTGACCCCGGCTGCGGCCACACGGATCAGGATCTCGCCCTGTCCCAATTCGGGAACCGGCCGGGTTTCGATTTTGAGAACCTCCGGTCCGCCGGGTTCGGAAATCGCAACAACCGTCATGCTGTCCGGCAGTTTCTGCATGTCAGACCATTCCTTTTGGTTCATTTTGGGACTGGCTAGGCGATCTGTGCCTGGCATATGGTAAATTGACACTTACACTATCTGCAGGCAGGCGCCCCGGACAAGTAAGCCTTCCGGACCCTGCCCGAGACATGCTTGGGAGCAAGACGATGGGCCTCTTTGACGACGATGTCCCCAGAAAATCGGAGACCGCGGAGATTTTGGTCGGGCAGGATCTGTCGCGCCTGTCGGAGGAGGAACTGTCCGAGCGGATCGAGGCTTTAACCGAGGAAATTAACCGTACCCAGAAGGAGCTCGAGCAACGCAGCACTATTCGCAATGCTGCTGACGCCTTCTTTCAGAAATGATCCTGTAAATTATTACATTTTTTGAAGAAAGCGATATTCAGATCGAGCACTTACAGTAAACACGGTAGGTAAAAATTTACTCGTTTACCTCTTATTAATCTTTCCAAAGTATAAATTTAGTCATCCAGTCATCTGGATGTGAGTGGCTCCTGTCCACTCTGTTTGACGCCTCCCTGTTAAAGACTCAGAGCCGCAACCGTGCGGCTCTTTTTTTTGCCTCCACCTCATAGTATCTTGTCAGAGTTCTGGTTAATGGCCGTTTACCGTTTCAGTTGGCACGTGCTTTGCTGGATATACGGCATGAAGACCTGCATCGTTCCAAAAAGGAACACTCGGATCGGGATGACACATTTCGAGACGAAACAAAAAGATGCGGGACAACCGGAAGAGTAACTGAGGCGTAGCAATCCTATGACGGAAGACATTAAAAAAGCCGGTGACACCTTAGGCGCAGTTCACATCGCGCATCACCTCGCCAGCTCCGACAGCTTCCAGACGCTGTTTCAGGAAGGCATGTCGCTGGTTGAGGAAACCGCGATGTATCTGGACGGCGAAGGCCGCGAGGAAGCCAAGGAACTGCCACGCCCCGCCTCCCTGGCTTATGCTACCGAATCCATGCGCCTGACCACGCGTCTGATGCAGCTGGCGTCCTGGCTGCTGCTGCAGCGTGCCGTCAACGAAGGCGAAATGTCGCGCGAACAGGCCGGCAGCGACAAGAACAAGGTGCGCCTCGACAAGCTCTCCAGCTCCACCGGCGGCCCGGCCTGGAACGACCTGCCGGCAACCCTGCGCGTTCTGATCGAGCGTTCCACCCGTTTGCAGGAGCGGATCGTGCATCTCGACACGATGCTCTACCGCAAGTCCGAAGAACCGGTCGAAGAGGCCACCAACGACAATCCGGTCGCCTCGCAGCTCAACAAGCTGCATGCCGCTTTCGGCAAGCTCGGCTGATCCCGGTCAAAGCTCTTTCGCATCTGAAAAGCCGCCGCAAGGCGGCTTTTTTGTTGGCCGCACGGCAAACAAGCCTGCGAACGCCCGACAGGCGCGCCATGTCAGCCAACGTCACACTGTACCCACAGAGCCACGAACCAGACTGTTACAAATCCTGCATCCGGCCGGTCTGTTGAGCGATCCGCATCGTCTCGTGCTCTTCCATGGCAAGCAGCGCCTGGAGAAGTTCCTTTGCCTCGGGAATGTCAGCGCGCCGGAGCAGGTCCCGATAGAGATCGATGGCCTGGTTGTGCACGTCGAACACGGTCAGGCAAATCTCGTTGAAGTTCATTTTCTCAAAGGGCACGTCGCAGCTGCGCTTGAGATCGATCTGCTCATGACTCAGATAGTCATAGACCCAGGTGTTGAGCGCGCTCAGATCAGCACCCTGCTCGAAACCTTCAATGATCTTCTCCAGCGCCGCCTCGTGATCGGCAAGGTAAGACAGCAGCATCCTGGCCATCTCCTGGTCATGTAGCGCCGACCCGGTTGTCAGGCGCTCGCCAAGCTGACGGTGCATCAGACGGGTCCAGTCGATGAGATCAGAGATCGTTTTGACTTTCATGCGCTTAGTCCTTTTGGCCGGTCAACGGCATCCTGCGGCAAAGCCGGACGATCGAGGCTGGAATGGTTCAGGTCTCTTGTTTATCCGGCACCGGACGGGCACATGGCAAGGTTCGAAAGCCGGAATGAACAAGTCCTGACGCGCCCCCGCAAACTCGCATGGAGCGGCGTCTCCTCTCCCAGACAAAAAAACCCGGCCGCAAGGCCGGGTTTTCGTTCGAAACTGTCGATGGTCTGAGGTCTTAGGAGCCCAGGAAGCCAGCGAACTTGTTCTTGAAGCGGGACACGCGGCCGCCGCGGTCCATCAGCTGACGGTCACCACCGGTCCAGGCCGGATGGGACGTCGGGTCGATGTCGAGCGTCAGGGTGTCGCCTTCCGAACCATAGGTGGAACGGGTGGTGTATTCAGTGCCATCGGTCATGACGACCTTGATGGTGTGGTAGTCGGGATGAATATCCGCTTTCATGGCCGGTCCTTTCAAACGCCTCGCAGCTGTCTTTCCAGAAGAACCGCCACGTCAGCGAAAACGAAGTAAAGGGCCGCCGATCCGGATGCGGACGCCGCCCTCAGAAACATGAGGCGGGGATATACCTGAAGCCTGCCTCCAAGACAAGAGGCAAATTCCGGCAATATCCAACGAATTCCAGCGGCGCGGTTTGCGCCTTTTCCGAACGCTTCGGGTTTACCGTTCCCAAAAATGATCAAAAGCAATTGAGCGCCGGGGCGAACGTGCTAAGACGAACAAAAATCGAGGAGCTTCCTGTGGCAGACGCCCCTGTTTCAGACCGCAAGACGGACACAAAGACCAATCGCCGTTCGTTAAAACCGCTGACGCGGCTGATCCCCTATCTTCAGAAACACAAGGGCATGGCCATCGGTGCACTGGTCGCCCTGTTCTCGGCCGCAATCATCACGCTGATCCTGCCGGCCGCCGTGCGCCGCATGATCGACTTTGGCTTTGGCGCCGACGATCCGGCGCTGGTGAATTCCTATTTCGCCGTCCTGATCGGCGTGGTCTGCGCCCTGGCAACGGCCAGTTCGATCCGCTACTTCCTGGTCATGTGGATTGGAGAGCGCGTTGTTGCCGAACTTCGCTCCGATGTCTTTGCCCACCTGACCCGGCTAAGCCCCGCCTTTTACGACAGCGCCAAGTCCGGCGAGATCCTGTCGCGCCTGACCGCCGATACGACCCAGATCAAGTCCGCCTTCGGCGCCAGCGCCTCCCAGGCGATGCGCAACCTGATCATGTTCGCCGGCGCCTCGGTGATGATGGTGGTCACCAGCCCGCGTCTCTCCGTGATCGTGCTGGCTGCCATTCCGGTTATTCTCGTTCCCATTCTCGGCTTCGGTCGTCAGGTTCGCAAACGCTCGCGCTTTGCCCAGGATACCCTGGCCGATGCCTCCGCCTATGCCGGCGAGATGCTCGGTTCGGTGAAAACCCTGCAGGCGTTCACGCATGAAGACAGAAGCGCCGGGCGCTACGGCGGCGCCGTCGAGGAGGCTTTCAAGGCTGCCCGCAAGGCCATCATGGCCCGTGCGGCGCTGACCGGCTTTGCCATCATGGTGATCGGCGCCAGCATTGTTGCGGTTCTATGGATCGGGGCCAGCGACGTGTTTTCCGGCCGTATCACAGGGGGGGAACTCAGCCAGTTCCTGCTTTACTCCATTCTCGCCGCCGGGTCGCTGGCAACTCTCTCCGAGGTCTGGGGCGAACTCTCCCAGGCCGCCGGTGCCGCCGAGCGCCTGTCGGAGCTTCTGGATGTGCAGTCGGAAATCCGTGCCCCCGCCAATCCGGTCAGGCTGCCGGAAAGCCCGCGCGGAGACATTGCCTTCCGAAACGTCTCCTTCGCCTATCAGAATGCGGAACACATGCCGGTGGTCCGGGACCTGGAGCTGACCATCGCGCCGGGAGAAACCGTTGCTGTCGTCGGACCTTCCGGTGCCGGCAAGTCCACCTTGTTCAGCCTGCTGATGCGCTTTTACGACCCGGTCTCCGGGACGATCCGGCTCAATGGTGTTGGCCTGAGCGAGCTTGATCCGGAAGATCTGCGCCGACACATCGCCCTGGTGCCCCAGGACACAGCGATTTTCGGGGCCAGCATTGCCGAGAACATTGCCTATGGCAGGCCCGATGCCAGCCGGGAAGACGTGGTTGCAGCGGCACAGGCTGCCCTGGCCGCCCCCTTCATCGAGGCGATGGCAGATGGCTACGACACGATGGTCGGCGAGCGCGGTGTCACGCTGTCCGGCGGACAACGCCAGCGCATTGCCATTGCCCGCGCCGTCCTGAAAGACGCCCCGGTCCTGCTCCTGGATGAAGCGACGAGCGCGCTTGACGCGGAGAGCGAACGGCTGGTGCAGCAGGCGCTCGACAAGCTGATGGAAGGCCGCACAACGCTGGTGATTGCCCACCGTCTGGCAACGGTCCTGAAGGCCGACCGTATCGTGGTAATGGAAGACGGCCGCATCGTCGAAACCGGCACCCATGCCGAGCTGACGGCCGCCGGCGGCCTCTACGCCAAACTCGCGCGCCTGCAGTTTGATGCCGAGCAGGAGGCCCTGGCGGGGTAGGGCCCGCAAGCGACAAGCGCACCTGGACCTGCCGATCCCGGAAAACGACTCTGTCGTCGAAAATAAAAAGAGCGGCCTGCTGGCCGCCCTTTTGATTCAATCCATCCGTGGAACGCTCTGGCTCCGATCAAACGTCGTCCGGCACCGCAACGGTGTAGTTGAGCGGCATGCGCCCGCCATCGGCGAAGATGGTCTGGCCCGTGACATAGCCGGCATCGCTGGACGCCAGGAATGCGGCAACCCCGGCGATTTCGGCCGGTTCGCCGATGCGCAGCATCGGGGTGCGCGACATGATCCGGTTCTTGGCTGCCGGATCGGAATTCACCGAAGCCAGCATTTCCGTCATGATCGAGCCCGGGCCGATCGCATTGACCCGAATACCGTATTGCGCCAGCGACAGAGCCGCAGTCTTGGTCAGCTGGCTCATGCCACCCTTGGAGACGCAATAAGGCACCTGGTTCGGAATCGCCAGAACCGAGTTTACCGACGACATGTTGATGATGCAGCCGGGCTCACCACCGCCCTGCACTTTCTCGACCATGTGCCGCGCAACCGCCTGGGCACACAGGAAGGCGCCTTTCAGGTTGATCGACAGCACCCGGTCGAAATCATCTTCTTCAAGATCGAGGAAATCGGCGCCAACGACGATACCGGCATTGTTCACCAGGACGTCGATGTCGCCATAGGCGTTGAGCGTTTCGGCGACCAGGTTGCGCACATCGAGACGCTCGGCGACGTTGCAATGAATGTACATTGCCTCGCCCTGGGTCTTCAGATCTTCCGCAGCGGCTTCGCCGGCATCATCATCCACATCGGCAATCACGACCTTTGCGCCATCGGCGACAAAACGCTTGGCGATGGCAAAGCCGATTCCACGGGCTGCGCCGGTAATGATGGCGACCTTATTCTCCAAAGACACGGAAACCTCACGGTTGCTAGTATTGTGACCAGCCGCGAAAAGACGCGGGCCGCGCAGCGGCGGCCCGACCTTAAGTGGCAAAATCAGCTCTGTCGATGGCCCTTCTCAGGCTCCAGCAACGTCACTTGGTTGTTTCAGGCGGAAATCCCGTGGGATTTCAAAGCGTCGCTGATCTCATCCAAAATTGCCGGATCATCAATCGTCGCCGGCATCTTGTAGCTTTCGCCATCCGCGATCTGACGCATCGTGCCGCGCAGGATCTTGCCGGAGCGGGTTTTCGGCAGCCGGTCGACCGTTATGGCGATCTTGAACGCGGCAACCGGTCCGATCTTTTCGCGCACCAGCTTCACCAGCTCCTTCTCGATGTCGTCATGGGAGCGCTCGACGCCGGCCTTCAGAACCACAAAACCGCAGGGCAGCTGCCCCTTCAGCTTGTCGGCGATGCCGATCACCGCGCATTCCGCTACATCCTGGTGTGTCGCCAGCACCTCTTCCATGCCTCCGGTCGACAGACGGTGGCCGGCGACATTGATGATGTCATCGGTGCGCGCCATGATCGACAGGTAACCATCGTCATCGATCACACCCGCATCGGCTGTCTTGTAGTAGCCGGGGAACTCGGCGAGGTAGGAATCGAAGAAACGCTTGTCCGCATTCCAGAGCGTCGGCAGGCAGCCCGGCGGCATCGGCAGCTTGACCACGATGTTGCCGAGCGTGTTGGCACCAAGCGGATGGCCCGCATCGTCCAGCACCTGAACGTCGTAGCCCGGCATCGGCACCGTCGGCGAACCGGGTTTCACCGGCAGCGATCCAAGCCCGAGCGGATTGCCCACGATGCACCAGCCGGTTTCCGTCTGCCACCAGTGGTCGATCACCGGCACCTGAAGCTGGTCGATGGCCCAGTTGACGGTTTCCGGGTCGGCGCGCTCACCGGCGAGAAACAGCGACCGGTACTGGGACAGGTCGTATTTCTTGATGAGTTCGCCATTCGGATCCTCCTTGCGAATCGCGCGGAAGGCCGTCGGGGCGGTGAACAGCGAAACGACGTTATGGTCCGAAATCACCCGCCAGAACGTACCGGCATCCGGCGTGCCGACGGGCTTGCCCTCGAACACGATCGTGGTGCAGCCATGCAGCAGCGGTGCGTAACAGATATAGGAATGTCCAACGACCCAGCCGACATCGGAGGCGGCCCAGAAGACCTCGCCCGGCTCAACGTCATAGAGGTTCTTCATGGTCCATTTGAGCGCGACCATGTGGCCACCATTGTCGTGCACCACGCCTTTCGGCTGACCGGTCGTTCCGGACGTATAAAGAATGTAGAGCGGGTCGCTCGCCTTGACCGGCACCGGCGCAATCCGGCGCCCGGCGGCAACAGCATCTTCCACCAGCTTGCCAAGATCGTGGTCACGGCCATCCAGAAGCTCTGCGACCTGTTCTTCCCGCTGGAAGACAAGGCAGCTTGAGGGCTTGTGCGCGGCCAGTTCGATCGCCTGGTCAAGCAGCGGCTTGTAGGCAATCACCCGGCCCGGCTCGAGACCACAGGAGGCTGCGATGATCGCCTTCGGGGCCGCGTCGTCGATCCGTGTCGCCAGTTCGTTGGCGGCAAAGCCACCGAACACAACGGAGTGGATGACGCCAAGGCGGGCGCAGGCCAGCATCGCCATCACCGCTTGCGGGATCATCGGCATGTAGATGATCGCCCGGTCCCCCTTCTCAAGACCCTGGTCGGCCAGGACGCAGGCCATGGCCTCGACCTCTTCCAGAAGCTCCGAATAGGTGTAGGTGGCTGTCTTGCCTGTGATCGGGCTGTCATAGATCAGGGCAGGCTGACCCGGACGGCCACGCTCCACATGACGGTCAAGGCAGTTGTAACACGTGTTGCATTCCCAGTCGGGGAACCAGCGGCCGTACTGCCCCTCATCGGGATCGAACACCTTGTCGCCCGTCGACACCCAGTCGATCTCGTCCGCCGCCGACTTCCAGAAGCCGAGCGGATCGTCCTTCCAGCCCTGATAGACCTCGTGATACCGGCTTGCCATGATGTGTCCTCCCAAACGGCCGCCTGCGGGGGATCGCGATCCCCTGCTCTTTGGGCCTAGAGTGCTGTAAGGGCACCCAAAAAGGCAAGCCTAACCCTTTAGGCAATTAGACGGTCGGGACTTTACGTAAACCTTCTGGCGTGATTGTCTGCCCGCCCCTTCTGAATTTTCATCGCGATACTGCTGCCCATGACCCCGATTGCCGATCCCTGGTTCTATGCTGCCGCCATTCCGGCGGTGTTTTTTGTCGGCTTGTCCAAGGGCGGCTTTGGCGGCACCTTCGCCATGCTCGGCGTGCCCATCATGTCTCTGGTGATTTCACCGCTCCAGGCCGCCGGTATCATGCTGCCGATCCTGATCGTCATGGATGTGGTGGCCCTGCTGGCATACAAGGGCCGCGCGGACTGGAAATGCCTTGCCATCCTGCTGCCGGCCGCCGTCCTGGGGATCGGCATCGGCTGGGCAACGGCGGCCTATGTCAACGATGACTTCGTGCTGTTTCTGATCGGCGTGATGTCACTCGCCTTTGTCGCCGATTATGTTTTCAAGCAACGCAAGGCAACCGGGGCTGCCAACCACAATCTGCCCAAGGGCACGTTCTGGGGAACCGTCGCCGGGTTCACCAGCTTCATCAGCCACACGGGCGGCCCTCCCTTCCAGATGTACATGCTGCCGCTTCGCCTGGCGCCCCTGCTGTTTGCCGGCACCGCCGTCATCTTTTTCGCAACCGTCAATGCGATCAAGCTCGTGCCCTATTTCCTGCTCGGGCAGTTCGACACAACCAATCTGTCGACTTCGGTAACGCTGTTCCCGGTCGCGTTGATTGCCACCCTGGTCGGGGTCCAGCTGGTCAAGATCGTCAAGGCGGATACGTTTTATGCCATCATCTACATCTTCATGGGCCTGATCGGCGCAAAGCTTGCCTATGACGGCCTGATGGGCCTGCTGGCGGGATGAAAAGCTTGATGTGACGCAATTTCGACGTGGCTAACCGCAAGGCGAATTGCACCGGAAATGGTTTCCGGTTTTCATGAGAAAAACTCCGGGAGGATGACCATGGACGCTGCTGCCAACCCGTTCACGCAGGGGCTTGAGAAAAACACGGCCAACTACGCTGCGCTGAGCCCGCTCAGCTTCCTTGCCAGAGCAGCAGATGTTTTTCCCGAAACCATCGCGATCGTTCATGGCAACCAGCGGACCGACTATCGCACCTTCTATGATCGAGCCCGCCGGCTCGCCTCGGCGTTGACCGGGCTTGGCGTCAGCAAGAACGATACCGTCAGCGTCATGCTGTCCAACGTGCCGCCGATGCTGGAGGCGCATTACGGCGTGCCGATGGCCGGTGCAGTGCTGCATTCCATGAACACGCGCCTGGACGCGGCCATCATTGCCTTCCAGCTGGATCACGCCGATTGCAAGGTGCTGATCACCGACCGGGAATACGCACCGGTGGTCAAGGAAGCCCTGTCTCTGGCATCCGTTTCGCCCACGGTGATCGACTATTCCGACCCGGAATTTCCCCAGGACGGCGAGCGTCTCGGAGAAATCGACTACGGGGTCTTTGTCCAGTCGGGCGATCCGGAGTTTGTCTGGTCCCTGCCGCAAGACGAATGGGACGCCATCACGCTCAACTATACATCCGGAACCACCGGTAATCCGAAAGGCGTGGTCTACCATCACCGTGGTGCCTATCTGCTGGCTCAGGCCAACGTCATCACCGCTTCAATGGCCAAACACCCGGTCTATCTGTGGACGTTGCCGATGTTCCATTGCAATGGCTGGTGTTTTCCCTGGTCGCTGTCACTCGTCGCCGGCACGCATGTCTGCCTCAGATGGGTGCGGCCGAAGACCATGTGGGACCTGATTGCCGACGAGGAGGTCACCCATCTCTGCGGCGCTCCGATCATCATGTCCACGCTCCTGAACGCGGCCGCGGAAGACAAACGGGACCTGGACCGCGAGGTGGAATTCTTCACTGCGGCTGCACCGCCGCCGGAAAGCGTTCTGGCGGCCATGAAGATGGCCGGCTTCAACGTCACCCACCTCTATGGCCTGACGGAGGTCTACGGCCCGGCGGTCGTCAATGACTGGAAACGGGAATGGGACGCGCTTGCCTCCGATCAACAGGCCCAGAAAAAGGCGCGCCAGGGCGTGCGGTACGTTGCCCTGGAGGACCTGACGGTGCTCGACCCGGAAACGCTGGAGCCGGTGCCAGCGGATGGCGAGACCCTTGGCGAAGTCATGTTCCGCGGCAATGTTGTCATGAAAGGCTATCTGAAAAACCCGGAAGCAACCGACAAGGCTTTCAAGGGCGGCTGGTTCCATTCCGGCGACCTCGGGGTGCTTTACCCGGACGGCTATATCCAGTTGAAGGACCGGTCCAAGGACATCATCATCTCTGGCGGGGAAAACATCTCCTCGATCGAGGTGGAGGAGGTTCTCTACAAACATGCCGATGTCACGGCCGCCGCGGTCGTCGCCCGTCCGGACGAGAAATGGGGTGAGACCCCTTGCGCCTTTGTCGAGATGAAGCCCGGATCGCCGGTCAGCGAAGCGGATCTGATCGCCTTCTGCCGCCAGCATCTGGCCGGCTTCAAGGCCCCCAAGACCGTCGTCTTCTGCGACCTGCCCAAGACATCCACCGGCAAGATCCAGAAATTCGCGCTCCGGGAACAGGCAAAGGCGCTCTAGATTTTTCGAGAACGAGCAGCCCCTCACTCAGGAGGACGTTGGTGGCTGGGCACACGCTGCATTTTCAAAGCAATCCGGTGTTTTCCCCTCAGACGCACTACACAAATAAAACAAAAACGCCGCGCAAAGCGCGGCGTTTTGAATTTACGGCATGTCCGCCTAGTGGAGCGTAACATCTTGCCGTATTCGCTCGATCTCGTCCTTGATCTTGAGCTTTTGTCGTTTCATGTCAGCCAATTCCAGGGAGTCAGTACTCGGATGCAACAGAGCGTCTTCAATCCTGCGTTCCATTTCCGCGTGACGGCGCTCGAGTTCTGCGAGATGCGACTGCATTGACATGGAAAAAACCTCCTGTCTGTTGGCTCAACATTTTCATCGTGCCACAGAAATTCCGGCCTTGTCGATTGCAGATTCCGCATACCTGAAGCGTTTCGCCGTCAAATAATGCATTCTGGCGACTATCCTTACGAAACCCTAAAAAGCGGCGTGGAATTAACCAGTTCAAAACTCAAGAAAATTCCCCTTGAAAGATTTGCCAGTTCACAACTTTTCCCCGCGCGCTTTTTTCGCAGTTCCTTTCCGGCCGGACCATCTTCAACTGCAGCAATTTGCACGACAAATCCGGTGCTGATGCGTCTTGCCAGAACCTTGCCCAGCCGTATTTCCGGATAGTCCCCAATGCCCTGAGGAGATCTGGCTGCAAATTCCGGACGCGCGTCTGCCAAAGATGCTATCTTGCCGGAGTTCGGTGAAATGGATTAGGACTATCGTCCTGTTTTGGGGGACATGAATGGCGCAACAGGACAGTGAAGCCTTGCGTATGGAACTGGCGCAGCTGCGGCAGGAGCATCGGGACCTTGACGTGGCCGTCGAAGCACTCGCGGCGACGTCCAACCACGACGTTCTGCAGCTGCAACGGTTGAAGAAGAAGAAGCTGATGATCAAGGATCGGATCTCCGTTCTGGAAGACCAGCTGTTCCCGGACATCATCGCCTGATTGCCACGCTCTGAGCGGCCTGGTCCTCTATTTCAAAAATTCCCCGTTTCCGGCGATTCGCGCTTGCGATGTGGCTGTTGCTGCCTATACTCCGCGGCTCTTCTGAGCCCGCCGGAACCTGGAGCGTGAAATGGCACAAGCGGACGTCGCAATCATCATGGGCAGTCAGTCGGACTGGCCGACAATGAAACACGCGGCGGATACGCTTGATCAGCTGGGGGTCAGCTACGACGCGCGGATTGTCTCGGCCCATCGCACGCCCGACCGCATGTATGAGTTTGCCAAGGGCGCCAAGGCAGAAGGGTTCAAGATCATCATTGCAGGCGCCGGCGGCGCCGCCCACCTTCCAGGCATGACCGCCTCGCTGACGCCGCTGCCCGTTTTAGGTGTTCCGGTCGAGAGCCGGGCGCTGTCCGGCGAAGACAGCCTTCTGTCCATCGTCCAGATGCCGGCAGGCATTCCCGTCGGCACGCTGGCGATTGGCAAGGCTGGCGCCACAAATGCAGCCCTTCTGGCAGCCGCCGTGCTCGGCCTGACCGATCAGGTCGTCGCCGACGCACTCGATACGTACCGATCGAACCGCACGGCTGCGGTGGCTGAGGCACCGACTGACGACTGACCCCGCAAGACCGGCAATAACAGGACCGTCCGACATGAGCGACACACCCCGGCTGGCCCCAGGCGACACGATAGGCATTCTCGGCGGCGGCCAGCTCGGCCGCATGCTGGCGCAATCAGCGGCCAGCCTCGGCCTGAAAGCCCATATCTACTGCCCCGATCCCGCCAGCCCCGCTTTCGATGTCAGCGCGACCTTCACTGTCGCACCATATGAAGACGCAGACGCGCTCGACCTGTTTGCAAGTTCCGTTGCAGCCGTCACCTACGAGTTTGAAAATGTTCCCGGTGCGACGGCTGCCCATCTCGATGCGCGGGTCCCGGTCCGCCCCGGCGTGCGTGCCCTGGAGGTTGCCCAGGATCGTCTATCGGAAAAACAATTCCTGTCCGGCGCCGGCGTTGCCATTGCGGATTATGCCGACATCCAGTCCCAGGCCGATCTCGACGCGGCCGTTGCACGGTTTGGTGGAGCGGGCGTCCTGAAAACCCGCCGCTTTGGTTATGACGGCAAGGGGCAGAAGATGATCCGCAGCACCAACGATGCCGATGGCGCCTTCGACGCGCTTGGCGCCGTGCCGATGGTTCTGGAGCAGCTGATCGGCTTTGATTGCGAAGTGTCGGTGATTGTGGCCCGGGACGTCGACGGCCACACCGCCTGTTACGACATTGCCCGCAACCACCATGAAAATCACATTCTGAAGACATCGACGGTGCCGGCCGGCGTCACCGAGGCAACCGCCTCGACGGCACGCGCCATGGCAGAGAAGATCGTTACGGGTCTTGATTATGTCGGGGTCATGGGCGTTGAGATGTTCCTGGTTCGCGACGAAAAAGGCGAACGGCTGCTGGTCAACGAGATCGCCCCCCGGGTGCACAATTCCGGTCACTGGACGCAGGATGCCTGCCTCTGTTCGCAGTTCGACCAGCATATCCGTGCGGTCGCCGGCTGGCCGCTCGGCTCCGCGGACCGGCACTCGGACGCGGTCATGGAAAACCTGATCGGCTTTGATGCCGACAGCTGGCAGGACGTTCTGCGCGAGCCGGCTGCCCGTCTGCATCTTTACGGCAAGGCGGAAACCCGCGAAGGCCGCAAGATGGGCCATGTCAACCGGCTCTCGAAACAGTCAGTCTGAGATATCGGCCGGTCACCGATCTCACAGGCCAGCATGATCAGCCCTTCCGGACACATTCAGCGGTACTGCGCGCTGTTCCGGAAGGTCGACCTGACATGAGCGAACAGCCTTGACCGGTTGATCACTCAGCCTCGCACAAGACCAAGCTTTTCCCTGCGCGAAAAACGAAGGTTGGCAAGAACCGCGACCGACGCCAGCCCGCCAGCCAGCCCCACCCAGACGCCAACACCGCCCCAACCGGCCAGAAAGCCCAGGCCGAGCGACAGGCTGATGCCGACCACCCAGTAGCCGAACAAGGCGTAGAAGAGCGGGATGGTGGTATCGCCCAGTCCGCGCAGGTTGCTCACACCAATGATCTGGCCACCATCTGCCAGCTGGAAAAGCGCGGCCACCAGCAGGAACGACACGCCATAGGCCAGGACGTCCTGGGCGTCCGGGTCGTCCAGGTCGAGATAAAAACCGACCAGGGTTTCCGGAAACGTCCAGAACAGGATTGCAAAACAGCCCATGAACAACACCGTCACGGCCAGCGAGGTCCAACCGGCTCGGCCGACGCCGGCATGATCTCCCCGGCCGGCCGCAAGACTGACGCGCGTCATGGCGGCGACCGAGAGACCAACCGGAACCATGAATGTGATCGAAGCGATTTGCAGAGCAATTCCGTGCCCGGCGAGCGGCAGCGTTCCAAGCCATCCGATCATGATGGCAGAGGCGGCAAACAGAGAGCCCTCGGCAATGATCGTGAACCCAATTGGTGTCCCCATCCGGACGATCTGGAAAAAGACCGGCCAGTCGGAGCGCCAGATGCGGCCCAGAATATTGTACCGGCGCAACCTCGGATGCAGCAGTGTATAGGCAAACAGGAACAGGCAGGTCGTTGTCGCGCTGAATACGGAGGCAATGCCCGCACCGACCAGCTCCAGCCGGGGAAAGCCGAAATGCCCGAATATCAGGAGGTAGTCCAGGATCGCGTTGACCACGGCACCTGCGATCGTCGCCCAGAGCACGACCTGCGTCTTTTCCATGACGGTGAGAAAACCGCGAATGGCCATGATCAGGAGCGCCGGCAACATCGTCCATTGCAGATAGCGCATGTAGATCCTGGCCAGTTCGGCCAGTTCCGGTTCCTGGCCAAGCTCGTTCAGGATCGGCTCTACAAAGAAAAGAACGACCCAGACAGGAAGACAGAACAGCACGGAGATCCAGAAGCCCATGCGCACGGCTCGGCGCAAGTCACGCGGCTTGCGCTGACCGCGCGCCCGAGCGGCCAGCGGG
Source organism: Roseibium sp. (assembly GCF_965233565.1). Lineage (GTDB taxonomy): Bacteria > Pseudomonadota > Alphaproteobacteria > Rhizobiales > Stappiaceae > Roseibium. Next base: position 2,516,692 of record NZ_OZ247494.1, read on the forward strand.
ATCACCGCCTGCAGCACGCCCATGCCGAAAAACCACAACAGCATGTAGAAATTGAATGCCAGCACGCTTGCAGCCAATTCCTCTGCACCCAACCGACCGATCATCAGAACGTCGGTCGTGTTGATTGCCATCTGCGCCAACTGCGCTCCGGCAAGCGGCAGGCCAAGCGAGAGGGTTGGCAGAATATCACTGCGCCAAAGCGAAGTTTGCTGCTCCGAATCGGGCACCCTTGACGCGTTCTGCGCCATCGTTTCCTCCAAAATGTGGGCAAACCCGCAACTTTATAATCATGATTGGTCTGGCGGGTGAGACTTCCACCTCTAATCCCCCTAAGCACCGAAGTCCACACCTCTTCTCACGCCATGGATCGCGAAAGCACCCCGGTTTGGCGGGCCGTTTGAGCATGTTTCTTTGCGAATGGCTGTGGACACGGCCAGATTGCTCTGGTATGTAGCCCGCCAATAGTGAGCGACGCGTCAGCGGCGATCAGGTTCCTGTACACATGTGAATGCTCGGTACATCGATCGTATCGGTGAGCGTTGACTGCGTGCCTCGGAGCAGTCGCACCAAAGCTGGCCAGACCTCGCTAAACTCAAAGTCCATACTGGCTGCGGATTGGCCGCGGCGCATCGAAAATGGGAAAAAACGCGTGCAGGTTCTGGTTCGCGACAACAATGTCGATCAAGCGCTGAAGGCGCTGAAGAAAAAGATGCAGCGCGAAGGCATCTTCCGTGAAATGAAACTTCGCGGTCACTTTGAAAAGCCGTCTGAAAAGAAGGCGCGTGAAAAGGCTGAAGCCATTCGCCGCGCGCGCAAGCTGGCTCGCAAGCGGGCACAGCGCGAAGGCCTTCTGCCGGGCAAATCCGCTCGCCGTTAAGTCGGCTTGAGTGCGCCTGGCGGCAACAAACGCCACTTTCGACAAGATTGCCGTAAGGCCGACCGCGTCCCGGTCGGCTTTTTGGCGTTTTGCAACGAAGGCTTTAAACTGAGTGGCGTGCCGCGGTAACAGCCACATTACCGCCCAATTGGAGGCACATGAACGGCATGTTTATTCACTTGACGATAAGAGATCACATGTGCCGCATGCGCAAGTTCCTGCCCCACGCCGCATTGCTCAGCCTGGCAACCCTTCTGGCTGCCTGCAACACGTCAGGTGTCTATAACGACGTTCCGGTCAACACGTCGGCCGGCTCGGCGACCAACATCGCCTCCTTGAGTGCGGTGATCGAGGCCAATCCGTCCGATGCGACCGCCTACAGCACGCGCGGCATTGCCTATGGCCAGGCCGGCAAGCTGGACAATGCCGTTGAAGACTTCAACCGCGCCCTGCAGCTGAACCCGCAGTCCTACCAGACCTACGCCAACCGCGCCCTGGTCTACCGCCGCATGGGCCGCACCCAGGAAGCGGTGTCGGATTACACCCGCGCCATCAACATCAAGCCGGACTATGACGTGGCTTATGTCGGCCGCGGCAACATCTACCGGCAGCAGGGCAATTACAGCGCCGCGCTGGCCGATTTCAACTCCGTCATCGCCCGCGACAGTTCAGATGCCCGTGCTTTCTACAATCGCGGCCTGATCTATCAAGCACAGAACCAGAACCAGCAAGCAATCGAGGATTTCGCCACCGCGATCGGTCTCAATCCGAAAGCCAGCGCGCCCTATATTGCCCGCGGCATTTCCTATCTCGCCGTGAACGACCCGAATGCCGCGTTCTCCGATCTTTCGATGGCCGTCAATCTGGACCGGGATTCGTCCGTTGCCTGGGCCAACCGGGGCCTCGCGCTGGAACAGCTCGGCAAGACCACCGACGCGCGCCGCAACTTCACCCGCGCCATGACACTGGACAATTCCAACCAGGTCGCCCGCGACGGTCTCAGCCGCCTTAACCGCGGCTGATCAGCTTCCGCTCAAAACGGGCAAGCGGCCTGAAAAAGGATCCGGTCACCACCGGTCGGATGATGCAGTTCCAGGCTTTCCGCATGAAGCGCCAGCCTCTCGCAGGCCGCAAGCGCCTCCCCGTCCGCATAAAACCGATCACCGAGGATCGGATGCCCCAGTGCCAACATGTGCACCCTGAGCTGATGTGACCGGCCGGTATGCGGAAACAACCTCACACGTGTCGAACGCTCTCCGCGTGAGATTACCCGCCAGCGGGTCAAGGCAGGTTTTCCGAACTCCTGGCTCACCATCTGTTTGGGTCGATTCGGCCAGTCGCAAATGAGCGGAAGGTCGATTTCTCCCTCCTCCGCGTCCGGCTGCCCCCAGATCTCGGCAAGATAGGTTTTCGACGTCTTGCGCCGCTCAAACTGCAATCCGAGATGCCGGTGCGCCGCGGCATTCATCGCCAGGACCATCACGCCGGACGTATCCATGTCCAGCCGGTGGACGATGCGCGCCTCCGGATAGGTTTCCCGGGCCCGCCGCTCGATGCAATCGGCATGTTCCGGCGCCTTGCCCGGTACGCTCAAGAGCCCGCTTGGTTTGTCGATCACCAGCAGATCGTCATCCGCGTACAGAACCGTGAGATACGGCTCCAGCGGAGGATCATAGACAAATTGCGCGGGCACTGGCTGTGACATGGACGATGCTCTTAAAGCACATTGCGTTCAGACAAAACAAAAGGCGCGGCTTGCGCCGCGCCTAGACCTTCGGAAAAGCCGAAGAAACGGGGATGTCAGACGGTCAGGACGGCGAGAACGCAGGTCAGACCGAAAACAACCGTAGGCGGGATCCAGCCGGAAGCACCAAGTGCCAGGCCGATGGCGGAAGAAACCAGCATTGCGAACAGCATCAGCCAGCCGAACACAACGGCTGCGGTGCCGCCGAAACCGAACATGATCAGGCACACGACAATGGTCAAAACGGCAACTGTGCCGACCTTGGAGAAGTTGATGAACCCCTCATAGGTCGCTTCGTGAGCGGCATAGTCCATTGCGGGCGCGTTATCGTCAGACATGAAGTCCCCCAGAAAAATTCGTAAGTCGGCAGCCTTCTTACAATAAAGCGCGCCCATTGGGCAATCATCTGAAAGGAAGTTTCAGCTTCAAAAAACGCGACTTTTTGGCAGCCGGCAAAGATTGTCGCCTCGGAAGCGCGGATTTATTGGCAGGACTGCTTCACCAGCACCGGGTCATGCGGCGTTGGAGGCAGTGGCGAGCCCGGCGGCCTGCATGGCATTGTCCTGCCGGTTGCGCACCACCTGTGCGTCAAACCCGTCGATCTGTTCGTTGAACAGCTGAAAGAAATTCAGTTCGGCCCGCAAATGCAGGAACACCCCGCCAAGGCCGATGGCGGCCCGATCCATGAAGACAAATTCCTGCGGCACCGTGACCGGCCCGAGCTCCTTCAGGGCCGAATGCACCCGGAAGGCTTCCTTGCGGCCATATTCGGCGGCCGAGACACCATCTGCAATCGAACGCACCCGGTCGCTCAGCAGCGGCCCGTAGATGAACCGCGCCCAAATGTTCAGGACCTCGATGATCTCCTTCTTCAGGTCCTTGAAGCCCCAGCGTTCATAGGCTGCGACAACCCGGTCGTTGTCCTCTTCCAGAAGTCCCCGGTAAAGCTCGACCACACCTTCCACGAAGGCTTCGGGGAAGATCCGGATACAGCCATAATCGAGCAGGTTGATGCCCGCCGGCGCTCCGCCGGTTTCAAACACCGTGTAGTTGCCAAGATGCGGGTCGCCGTGGATCACGCCAAAATGGCTGAACGGGTGCCACCAGGCATGAAACATGGTCCGTGCCAGAAGATTGCGGTCCTCCTGGCTGTGCTCCTTGAAGTCGAGCAACGGCTTTCCCGTCAACCAGCCCATGGTCAGAAGCCGCTTGGTCGACAGGTCATGCACCACCTCGGGCACGCGGATTTGCTCGGCATCTTTCAGGATCTGCTGATAAAGCGCGATATGAGCTGCCTCGCGGCCATAGTCGAGCTCCTCGCGCACCCGCGCGCTGATCTCCTTGGCAATCTCGCGTGTGTCGATGGCAGGGCTCATGCGCCGGTGCAGCGAGAACAGCATCTGAAGCTGTTTCAGATCCGCTTCGACGGCCGACGCCATGTCCGGATATTGCAGCTTGCAGGCCAGCACCCGGCCGTCATGCGCCGTCGCGCGATGCACCTGGCCGAGCGATGCCGCAGCAGCCGGCTCCCGGCCGAACTCCTCGAACCTTTTCTGCCAGTCCGCTCCGAGTTCGGCGCGCATGCGCCGTTTGACAAACGCCCAGCCCATGGGCGGGGCACTTGCCTGGAGTTTTGCAAGTTCCGTGGTGTATTCCGGCGGCAATGCATCAGGGATGGTCGACAGAAGCTGGGCCACTTTCATCAGCGGTCCTTTCAGACCACCAAGCGCTTCTGCGAGCTCAGCAGCATTCTTGGCATTGTCCAGCTCCATGCCGAACAGCCGTGCACCGGCGACCTTGGCCGCGATCCCGCCCATGTTGGTACCGACCCTGGCATAGCGCCCCATGCGGGCGCTGAAGCGGTTGCTTTCGCGGTCTTTGCTGTCTGCCATGAATGAACCTGCTCCCGTCGGACCGATGTCGATGTCATCACTCTAGATAAGCATTACGGTGCGGACGTCCAGCCGGACCAGCCGCCGTGGTGCCGCACCTAGTCCGAGACCGCCGCCAAGGCGTCTGCCAACCCGTCCCGCGTGGCGACCAGCCCCTTATAGGCCAGCTGGGCCGGATCCAGCGCCAGCAATTGTCCTCGCAAACCTTCGGCAATCTCCCGTCTGTCGGGCTGGCGCTCCAGAACGGCCAACGGATCATGATGGATCCTGATCGTGAACAGGATGTCTCCCGATCCCGCCAAGCGTATCAGGGTCTGCCGTTCAACGCGCAGGAACAGGCGCGCCAGGGCATTTTCAGCGGTTGCCAACTGGATCTGGCGCGGTTCGGGATGGTGCAGCTCTCCGTCGGGATAGACCGACCAGTTGAACCGGCAAAGCACCTGACCCGTTTTCAGATTGTCGAAGATCCGCGCCACCATCTGCCCCATACGGCTGCCGTTGAAGCCCGGCACGCTTTCATGAATACCGGTCATCGACAGTCCGAATTTTTCCGCCAGAGACCAGGAGGAAGGAAAACACAGGGCGGCGGCCACCAGCCTGTATCCGTCCGGACCAGGACGCATCAGAACCAGATCCTCCTGAACAAGACGCGCGGCGGTCAGAAGATCGGGCTTCTTATTGAGAAGAACCCGCCGTCCGGTGTCGGTGAGCGTGACGACATCCCCGTCAACTTGGTGACTAGTTCCGCAGTGCCTTTGAAGATGGGCGAGCACCAGATCAAGCACTTCCCTTTGAGCCGCTTCGGTTTGCGGTTCCGCCCGAAAGACCGCGTCGCGCGCCTCTTTGAAAAGACGTTCCTTCTCGGCAAGCTGCCGCGCCAGGCCGGAATCGACGTCCAGCCAGTCCTCTTCGTCGACCGGCTTCAGGCCGACCGTGAAGGGCTGACTCGTACCGTCATAAGGCGTGTGGCGAAACACGGCATCTTCGGACATCAACGCACGATCCCGCGTCTTATGCCTGTTCCAGGGCTTCCAGCTCGTCGATCAGGCCTTCAATCACCGACAGACCTTTCTTCCAGAAGTCCGGGTCGGATGCGCTGAGGCCAAACGGAGCGAGCAGCTCCGAGTGGTGTTTGGTGCCACCAGCTTTCAGAAGGTCGAAATACTTCTGCTGGAAGCCGGCTTCCGCGTCCTCGTAGACCGCATAAAGCGAGTTCACCAGGCAGTCACCAAAAGCATAGGCATAGACATAGAACGGCGAATGGATGAAATGCGGAATATAGGTCCAGAAGGTTTCGTAGCCCTCGTTCAGCTTGATGGCCGGTCCCAGGCTCTCGCCCTGAACAGACAGCCAAAGCTCACCGATCTTGTCCGCGGTCAGTTCGCCATTGCGCCGTTCTGTATGGACCTTGCGTTCAAAGGTGTAGAAGGCGATCTGCCGCACCACCGTGTTGATCATGTCCTCCGCCTTGGACGCGAGCATGATCTTGCGGGTCTGCGGATTGTCCGCCGTGGCAAGCAGCGACTTGAAGGTCAGCATTTCGCCGAAGACGCTGGCAGTTTCCGCAAGCGTCAAGGGCGTCGGCGCCATCAGCGGTCCGTTGGGTGCGGCCAGAACCTGGTGCACCCCATGGCCCAGTTCATGCGCCAGCGTCATCACATCGCGGATCTTGCCCTGATAATTCAGAAGCACGTAAGGATGTGCGCTCGGGACGGTCGGATGCGCAAATGCGCCCGGCGCCTTGCCGGAACGGGCGGGCGCATCGATCCAGCCCTTGTCGAAAAACCGCGCCGCGATCTCCGCCATGTCCGGAGAGAAACTTGAATAGGCGTTGAGCACCGTTTCCTTCGCTTCCGTCCAGGGAATGACGCGCGTATCGGCATCCGGCAGCGGTGCGTTCCGGTCCCAGGTGTTGAGCTGGTCCATGCCCAGCCACTTGGCCTTGAGCTTGTAGTACCGGTGCGACAGACGCGGATAGGCGTCGCGCACGGCGGCCACCAGCGCATCAACCACTTCCCGCTCGACCCGATTGGACAGGTGCCGGCTGTCGGCAATGTCGGAAAAGTTCCGCCAGCGGTCGGAGATTTCCTTGTCCTTGGCCAGTGTGTTGGTGATCAGCGTGAAGGTGCTGAGATTATCCGAAAAGGTCTTTGTCAGCGCACCAGCGGCCTTGCGGCGTTTTTCAGCGTCAGGATCAACGAGCAGATTGAGCGTCGGCTCGATGGTCAGCAGCTCCCCGTCCACGTCATAGGTGAGCGAGGCCATGGTCTCATCGAAAAGCCGGTTCCAGGCACTTGATCCGGTCACGGATTTTTCGTGAAACAGCTGCTCGACCCGGTCTTCCAGCTGGTAGGGCTTGCCTTTTCTCAGATCCTCGATCCACGGTCGGTAGTGGCCGAAGTGAGGGTCCTTCAGCGCCGCTTCGATGACGTCGTCCTCGACCGTGTTCATCTCCAGCGTGAAAAACAGGAGATGCGTGCTGGCGGTCGTGATCTGCTCCTGCACATCACCGTAGAATTTCTGCGATTCCGGCCGCACGGTGTTTTCCGCATAGATCAGCCCGGCAAAGGAAATCAGCCGGCCCATGACGTCTTCCAGGTCCTCATAAGCCCGGATGGCGGTGACCAGAGCGGACACGTTCTCGGTGGCAAGCTGGGCAAGGCGTCCCTTGTAGGATGCTTCGAACGTCTTGGCCCGCTCCAGGATTTCCTTCAGGTCGGCTGCAACTTCAGGCGAATCGACGGCGGGGTAAAGATCCGTCAGATCCCACTCCGGCAGGTTGCCGAGATCTTTGGCGGCGGAAGACTGGGGGGCAAAAACGGGTTTCGTCATGAAGCTGTTCTTCTCTGATAGCCGGAGACCGGCCCCTTGGCCGGCATGTAGCGGTTTTGGAATTAGTAGGCCGGAGAAAGCCGCTGCTGCAATCAATCTCTATAAACTTTTTTGCCCCCGCTTGGACGATTTGTTTACTCAAGTGCGACCAGAATGGCTCGAAACGAGACAATTCGGGACAGTGAACCAAAAATGCAGGCACTGAGCGGCAAGATTCTGATTGTTGACGATGATCCGATCCAGCGCAGACTGTTGCAGGAGGCGGTGAAGAAGTTCGGCTACCGGTCGAAAACCGCGGAGAACGGGGCGGAAGCCGTGCGCATCATGACGGGTCCCGAAGCCAGCGAGATCGATCTGATCATTCTCGACATGGTCATGCCGGAGCTCGACGGTCTTGGTGTTCTGGAGCGGTTGCGCGGCGACAAGATTGCCACTCCGGTGATCGTGCAGACCGCCCATGGCGGCATCGACACCGTGGTCAGTGTCATGAACGCCGGGGCACAGGATTTTGCCGTCAAACCGGTCGCTCCGGAACGGCTCAACGTATCGATTCGCAATCTTCTGAAGACCTCGGCTCTGGAAGGCGAGATCACGCGCATCCGCAGCAAGGCCTCAGGCACGCTGACCTTCAGCGACATCATCACGCATTCGGCGGCCATGGAACGGGTCATCGATCTGGGCAAGCGGGCCGCCGCCTCCAACATTCCGATCCTGATCGAGGGCGAGAGCGGCGTCGGCAAGGAAATGATTGCCAGCGCCATTCAGGGCTCGAGCGACCGCAAATCCAAGCCGCTCGTGACGGTCAATTGCGGCGCCATTCCTGACAATCTGGTCGAATCGATCCTGTTCGGCCACGAGAAGGGCGCCTTTACCGGTGCGGTCGACAAACATGTCGGCAAATTCCAGGAAGCCCATGGCGGCACGCTGTTTCTCGACGAGGTCGGCGAATTGCCGCAGGAAGTTCAGGTCAAACTGTTGCGCGCGATCCAGGAAAATGAAATCGACCCGATCGGGGCACGTCGCCCCGTCAAGGTGGATTTCCGCCTGATTTCCGCCACCAACCGCCGCCTGATCGATCAGGTAAAGGAAGGTGTTTTCCGGGAAGACCTCTATTACCGGCTCAACGTGTTCCCGATCTGGATCCCCCCACTGCGCGACCGGCGCGAAGACATTCCGGCCCTGACCCGTCATTTCCTGGCCCGTTTTGCCGCGGAAGAAGGCAAGCCGCAAGTGGCCGGCGTCACGCCGGATACGCTGGCCATGCTGCAGACATATCACTGGCCCGGAAACATTCGGCAGCTTGAAAACGCCGTCTTCCGCGCCGTGGTTCTGTGCGATGGCGCGCAGCTGACCGTCAATGACTTCCCGCAGATCGCGGCCGCCACCGAGCAGCCTGTGTCAGTGTCCCCCACCCCAGCACCGGCGATCGCAGAGACGCCGGCCGCGGCACCAGCCATGTCCCCCGGTGTTCCGGTCGCGACTGCACCGGCACCGACGCCCCCGCCACCGCCGTCACAAACAGGTTTTGAGGGAGCAGCCCCCTTCGGTTTCATGCGCAATCTCGATCAGGAAGGACATGTGCGCAAACTGACCGACATCGAGGAAGAACTGATTCGTGCAGCCATCAATCACTATTCAGGGCGGATGACCGAAGTCGCCAAGCGTCTTGGCATTGGCCGGTCCACACTTTATCGCAAGCTCAAGGAATACGGGCTTGAGGAGGGCGGCAAGGAAAACGCCGCCTGATCCGGCACTCCGAATTTTATCCAGCAAGACACAGCACCGAGTGGTCGGCGCCATGCTGCCGGACCGCGCCATCCGGCGCTCCTGTGCGTCAACCAGGGCAATTGAGGCAAATCATGGCGACGCCACTGGATTTGGACCATTTTTTGACGCAATCTGCGGATATCCAGCGCGTTGGTTGAAAGTACCCTCTTTGACTTGCATCGTTGCATTTCTGCCACGATTATCATGCAAGCGAATTTAGGGTAAAAACTTCTTAACTTGCGCCGGCTAGGATATATCTCCTGCTGGGGAGCACGGGATGGGTGAAAGCCCTCGAAAACGGCGAGATAGAGATTGCGTAAACGGTTAGTTGATTTCGACGCCGTCGGATGGCTGAAGCGTGGCCTGGCAGCAATGGGCGCGCTTGCGGTTGCGTCGTTCTGCCTGACAGCAGCGGCTCAGGCTGAGACCCGCACGCTCAAGCTGTACAACACGCATACCAAAGAGCGTGTCTCGATCACCTTCAAGAGAAACGGTCGCTATATTCCCGAAGGTCTGCGCGAAGCCAACCGCTTCCTGCGCGACTGGCGCCGGAACGAAATCATCAAAATGGATCCGGAACTTCTGGATCTCGTCTGGGAAGTCTACCGGAAAGTCGGCGCGCGGGACTACATTCACGTCGTCTCGAGCTACCGTTCGCCGGCGACCAACAACATGTTGCGCAAGCGCTCGCGCGGCGTCGCCAAGAACAGCCAGCACACGCTCGGCAAGGCAATGGACTTCTACATTCCAGGTGTCAATCTGGCCAAACTCAGGGCCACGGGCCTGCGCAAGCAGGTTGGCGGTGTCGGCTACTACCCGCGTTCAGGCTCACCATTTGTGCATATGGATACCGGCAGCGTCCGCCACTGGCCGAAGATGAGCCGGTCGCAGCTGGCCAAGGTTTTCCCGAACGGCAAGACCCTGCACATTCCGCGGGACGGCAAGCCTATGAGCGGCTACAAAGTTGCTCTTGCCGAAAGCAAGTCCAAGAAATCGCGCAACTCCCGGCCGACAATTGTCGCTTCGAACAGTCGCTCCACGCCCAGCACGCGCAACCAGAACCTGACCAATCCTGGCAAACCCTTGCCCGCCCCGGCAACGGCAACGGCAACGGCGTCGCGCGAGTCGAATTCCTCTGGCGGCGGCAATCTTTTCGCCAGCCTGTTCGGTGGTGGCCAGAGCAACGACCGTGACACACAGCGCCCCGGCGCCGTTGGCAATCAGCCGCCGGCAAACCTGACGGCAAGAGTGTCTCCGGTCATCGAGAACCCTCCTGTTCCAGGCCGCAAGGTGCTGGCCGAGGAGCCGGAAACGCCTGCTGCGGAACCGACCCTTGTGGCCAGTGCGCCCCCCACGCTCAAGCCACAGGAAGAGACCCCGATCATTGTTGCGAGTGCTGCTCCTGCCGTCGCTCCGGCCCCTACACCTGCTCCCAACACGCTTGACGCACAGCGCGTTGCCCTGGAATCCGGACAACCGGCCCTGCCGAAGCAGACGCTCGACAGCCGCTTTCAGGTGGCGCGTGCCCCTGCCCAGAAGCCCAATGCGGGCCTGAGCGAAGCTGCGCAGATTGCTGCAGCAACTCTCGGACAGACCGGAGGCGTTCCGGTTCCCCAGGCGTCACCGGCGGACGATCCGGTGGCAGCCATTGCAGCCGCGACCGGCACTGCCGTGCCCTCGCCTGTTCCCGCACCACGCGCCGGCACAACGCTGGCCTACGCGTCGGCAACAGCGACGCCGCCCAGCCTGAGCCGCTCGCTGCGTCCGTCCGTAAGCCCTCAACAGCGGCCTGCGACAACGGCAAGTGCCGGCGCCGCAGCAGGTACGTCCGCCCGACCGACCGTCTCTGGTCGCATTCCGCGTGACCAGATCGTCGATCCGCTCGCCGGATTTGCAAGCTTGCCGGACAAATCCGAGCCGACACTTCTGTCCGGTGTCGGCACCACCCGCCACAAGACATTCGCCTGGCTGAGCCATCCCAACCAGCGCGCCTTGAAAAACGTCATGAAGCCGGGCAACCGCTTCGTCGCGGCAAGCTTCAACACCAGTCCGAATGGGGGTTTGCGCACGGACCGTTTCGACGGTGGTCCGGCCGTGATCGTGCTTCCGGTCCGGTTCGCCCGCTAACGCAGTCGGATCCTTCAGACCAACAAAAAAGAGCGGCCCGAAAGCCGCTCTTTTGCTGTCCGCTTCTGCTCGCCCTAGCCTTCCGGCATTGCCGGGCCGGCCATGCCGAGCGCGTGCATGTAAAGGTCCAGAACGGCCTCTTCTTCTTCGCGCTCATGCGGCTGTTTCTTGCGCAGGCTGACCACCTTGCGCAGGATCTTCACGTCATAGCCGTTACCCTTGGCTTCCGCGTAGACATCCTTGATGTCGTCGGCAATGACCTTTTTTTCTTCTTCCAGGCGCTCGATGCGCTCTACGAATGCCCGCAGCTGATCGGCTGCCACTCCACCCGGATCGGACATGTTTTCAAGATCTCCTTGTTCTTGCTTCTTCGCTGTCGGATTGCGCGGCTCTGCAAAGAGCCACAGAGGTTAGGGATTTCTTTTCGCTCCAGACGCAACAGCGCCGGAGAAAGGCCTCAATGCTGCGGTTTGTTCTTTTCAAACGCCGCCTTCTGTTCGGCACTGGCCTCAGTCTGGTATTTGTTCTTCCAGTCGTCATAAGGCATGCCGTAAACGATCTCCCGGGCCCCCGCCTTGTCGAGCTCAAGGCCCTTTTCAACTGCAGCGTCCTGATACCAGTTGGACAGGCAGTTGCGGCAAAAGCCCGCCAGATTCATCATGTCGATATTCTGCACGTCCGTGCGGCCGCGCAGGTGGTCCACGAGCCGGCGGAATACAGCGGCTTCCAGTTCCAGTTTGGTTTGTTCATCCATGGCCCAGATCTCCTTGGTCTCCGGTCGACGTTCCCGAAGAACGCTCACTCCGTGTCGCTGCGCGACTTGAAATGCTGAATACGCCGGCACTCCAGATTGCTGGCAATAGTTTTCAGAATTGGCTCCAGGCGGTCCGCCCACTCCATGGCGCCCGGCTGATCTGCAATAAGATCCTGGCGCAGTTCCAGAAGCACATGCGCGAGCCCTCGGCGCGATGCGTGCCGGTACATTGTGTCGTTTTTGAGAGCGCCGTCATATGGCTCGTTGTCGCCCACAACAAGGTCCTGCTGAGCCCTCAGTCCGTCCAGCATTGGCCGCACGGCGCGCGGATCGCTGTCCCACAGCACCGTCACGTGCCATGGCCGCGGCACGCCGCGCCAGACCGGTGTGAAACTGTGAATGGACACAATAACCGGCGGCGGCGCCTTGGCGATCATGACGTCCAGCGTCTGGTCGATCAGATCGTGGTAAGGCTTGTGAAATGTCGCGATCCGGTGGGCGCGCTCTGCTGAATCCACCCGTGCATTGCCCGGAACGACCGCGCCATCCGACAGGCGCATGATCAGGGTCGGGTCATCGTCGCCGCGGTTGGGATCGATCAGAAGGCGGGAAAAAGTGGTCAGGCAGGCCGGAGCACTGAGCCGCTGCGCAAGTTCGACTGTTACCGCCCTGGCGCCGATATCATAGCCGATATGACGTTCGAACTGGTCCGCCGGCACGCCCAGGTCACCATATCCCGGTGGCACCGTGTTGCGGGCGTGATCACACAGGAGCAAGAGGCCGCTGTCCGCGTTGCCGTTAATATATTCGGTTGGCTCAAACGCCACGCCAGAGGCGGCTGCAGTTTCTATCATTTCTTTCTTCGTGGAAATTTGTGCGGCCTGCGATATGCAGGCGGTCAGGTTTACGTCAAACCGTGTTGTGAACCAAGACCCAATTCGTTCACATTGGCCGCAGCGCGAAGAGTTTTCCAATTTGGCAAAAAAGTCTGCCATTTAAACACAGGTAGTTTTGCCAAGGAGGTCACTCCATTGTATACGCTTTATTGACAGCGAAATTCATTCTGAGGCGGTTCGGCCATGTTCCCGCCCCATTTCTGGCAACATAGGAGGTGGGGCCGTCCATTTGGGCTAAATGAACGGGCGGTTTGGGAAACAAGTTTGGGCGAAAGCTTCCGGATCCCGTTAACGACGTTGACAAGTCCCCCTTGTCCACGCAAAAAGCGAATGTCTGTGAAGCAGCAAAGTGAACGACTGCATATGTTAAAGGTTGGGGAACGGTACCAGGGCTGGTTTCGGGCACGCATGAGCGCGCCTACAAAAGCTGCCTTTGCCGGAATCCTCTCCGTGCTGCTTCTTTCCGCCTTCAGCGACGACGCCAGGGCCGATCTGCGCCTGTGCAACAAGACTGACAGCCAGGTCGGCGTTGCAATTGGCTACAAGGACAAGACCGATTGGGTCACTGAAGGCTGGTGGAACCTCGCTTCCAATTCCTGCGAGACGCTGGTGCCGGGCGCATTGGTGTCACGATACTATTACATCTACGCAGTTGATTACGACCAATTCGGCGAATGGGGTGGCCGGGCCTTCATGTGCACCCGGGAAAAAGAATTCACCATTCGCGGAATTGAGGACTGTGTAGCTCGCGGGTTTGAGCGGACAGGCTTCTTTGAAATCGACACGGGCGAACAGAGCAGCTGGACGGTCCAGCTGACCGAGCCCGTGCAACAGGGGACAGGTGGGCGATGAGGCGTAACCGACGAGTCAAGATACTGGCAACTCTCGGACCCTCTTCCTCAGAACAAGACATCATCGAAAAACTGTATCGCTCAGGTGCGGACGTGTTCCGCATCAACATGAGCCATACGGATCATGATCGTCTGAAGATGCTTGTGCAACGCATCCGTTCTGTTGAAGAGAATCTGGGACGGCCGATCGGCATTCTGGCTGATCTGCAGGGACCGAAACTGCGTGTGGGCACCTTTGCCGAAGGTCCGGTCATGCTGGAAAACGGCGCAACCTTCACACTGGACGCAGACACCTCCGGCGGCGATATCAATCGCGTTCACCTGCCGCATCCTGAAATTCTGCAGGCGCTTGAGCCCGGTCACCGGCTGCTGCTCGACGACGGCAAGATCCAGCTGAAGGTGAAGGAAGCCAACCAGACCAAGGCAGTCACGGAAGTGGTTGTCGGTGGCAAGCTTTCCGACCGCAAGGGCGTCAGCGTTCCCGATTCGGAAATCAAGACCAGCGCCATGACCGAAAAGGACCACAAGGACCTGATCGCGGCACTGGAACAGAATGTCGACTGGGTGGCGCTCTCCTTCGTGCAGCGCCCGGACGACATTGCCGAAGTTCGCAAGATCACGCGCGGCCGAGCCGGCGTGCTGGCCAAGATCGAAAAGCCCCAGGCCATTGGCCGGCTGGACGAAATCATCGAGCTGTCCGATGCCATCATGGTCGCCCGTGGCGATCTCGGTGTCGAACTGCCGCTGGAACAGGTTCCGGGTCTGCAGAAACGCATCACGCGCGCCTGCCGCCGGGCCGGCAAACCGGTGGTGATTGCCACTCAGATGCTGGAATCCATGATTTCCGCGCCGGTGCCGACCCGCGCCGAGGTTTCCGACGTTGCAACGGCCGTCTTCGAGGGCGCCGATGCCGTCATGTTGTCTGCCGAATCGGCTGCCGGCGACTTCCCGGTCGAGGCCGTCTCCACGATGGACAAGATCGCGCAACAGGTGGAGCAGGACAACAACTACCGCACCATCATCTATGCGCAGCGGACCGAACCGGAAGCGACCGGCGCGGATGCGATTTCCGCAGCAGCCCGTCAGATTGCCGAAACGCTCAATCTGGCCGCCGTGGTCTGCTACACGACATCCGGTGCCACCGGTCTCCGGGCGTCCCGCGAACGGCCGTCCAGCCCGGTCATCGTGCTGTCGCCGGTGCTTGCCACTGCACGCCGCCTGTCGCTCGGCTGGGGCCTTCACTGCGTCGTCAGTGAAGATGCGGCCAACGAGGAAGACATGATCGACCGCGCCTGCCGCATTTCCTTCTCCGAAGGTTTTGCAAAACCGGGCCAGCGCATCATCGTGACCGCCGGTGTTCCGTTCGGCACGCCCGGATCCACCAACATGTTGCGGATTGCCTTTGTCGGCAATGATGGTCAGGGCGGCATTTAGGAATTCAATCGGTTGAACCGGGGTCAGAACTCATTGATCTGATCGAAATGGCGCAACAAACGGCAACGGGTTGCGAGTAATATCCGAGAGACCGCAATAGCCGGCTCACCGTTTTCTAGAAACACCACAATCGATGAGACGATCAAGGCGGCTTCAGCCGCCTTTTTCATGCCTGACCAAATTGCAGCTCTGGTTCAGTGGTCGGGTCCGCGGTCCCGTTTTGCGGCTCCATGCGGCTGAGCAACCGCTCAAGACCCGCCACAATGTCGGCCGTGTGGGTGTGTTGCGGCATATGACCGGCCCGGTCGAGCATCAGGACTTCGGCTGCCGGCAGATCCGACAGGAGACCTTCACAATGGATTGACGGCCAGACAACCGTGTCTTCGGTCCCGGTCACGATCAACGCGGGCTGGGTCAGGCGCCGGTAGTCTCGTGACATGACGCGCACCGCTTCCTTGATGCTGCAGATCTGTGCCGCATTTGCCCGGAAGCTTTCTGGCCGGAACAACAGCGGCAAACGGATGTCCTGAGCATAGGTTGCCGGCGCGAGATCGGGATGAAACACGTTTTTCATCGCCGAGGGGGCCAGGCGTTCGCCCACCGGAAGTGTCAATGTCCAGGTGAACAGCCAGCCCAGAATGGGCAGTGCCGCAAGCGTGTAGTACCAGTTGACACCGCCCGGCCAGACATGGCTGACCGGCGCCAGGAATGCGAGACCCTTGACCCGTTCCGGTGCGTGAAGCCCGAGCGCTGCCGTGACCGAACCGGCAAGCGAATGGCCGACGACCAATGCGTTCTCGATCTCAAGATGCTTCAGGAGCCCCGCAATCAGTGCGGCCTGACCCGCCGGCGTGATATGCGCACCAGATCCGCACTCCGAAAACCCCAGTCCGGGCCGGTCGACAAAGAGCGTCTCGGCCCGGCCCCGAAAGGCGTTTTGAAACGCCAGTTTCATGTCGTAGGCATTGCCGCTGGCACCGTGCAGGAACACCAGAACGGGCCGCCCGCCGCAACCGGGTGCTGCCGGACAGTGATGATAATGAAGGCGAACACCGTCAATGGTTGCAAAGGTGCCGTCCGGCGCAAACTGCGCCCGGATGCGGTGCACGCGCAAGACCGTATAGACGGCAGCCAGCAGCACGAACAGAAAACACAGAAAGAACAGGATTGTCATAGGGCGGACATAGCACCATTGCACCCCTGATCAAGAGCGCATCAATGGCTTGAAGCGATGGCAGGCGTCAGGTGGGCTCACCTTCGGCGTCTTTTTCAAGGTCCTTGATCGCCTTCACGGCGTTCTCCAGACCCGGATTGACCTCAAGGGCCCGGCGGAAGGTTGCAAGAGCGTCTCCCTCGAACCCGAGACGGCGCTGGATGATCGCCAGACCGGACAAGGCTCCCCAGTGACGCGGCTCCAGCGCCAGGGTGCGTTCGATATCGACAAGCGACTTGCCGAACTCCTCGCGCATGTAATGCACCGTCGCGCGGCGGTTCCAGCCCTCGGCGAAGGAAGGTTTCAGGATCACCACCACGTCCAGAAGGTCCAGCGCCAGTGCGTGATCTTCCGCCTGGATGGCCTTGCCGGCCCGGGACATCAGGACGTCAACCGTTGCGCTGCCGGACTCCATCCACATGATCTGGATGTTTCTGGCGATACGTGCGGCCGCTTTTGGGTCTTCGGCTTTTGCCAGATCGGCAAAGAGCTCGTCCAGCTTGTCCTGCTCCTCGTCCGGGTCCCCTTCCTCGACAGCAACCTTGCCCCCCTCTTCGGGAAGGTCTTCGGTGAGCGGGTTGAAATCCTCCGCAGACGGCGGTGCAGCCTCCGGGCCGAGATCCGGCACGGGCTGGGCACCGGCGAGCGAGGTGCTAAAACAAAAGAGAAGGGCAAACACAAAAATCCGCATGCAACGATTATGGGTCGCTGCATGCGGCGGTCAATCCGGGAATTTGACACATGTTCGTGCACGGAAGGTGCAAGGGCTCGGTTCTTCGGCTCGAAAAGCGCCTAGACGCTTCTTTCCAAAAGACTTTTCAACCCACGCACCGCAATCGGCACGGCAACAAGCTTAGCCCTGGCGTGCCTTGAAACGCGGGTTTTTCTTGTTGATGATGTAGACACGGCCTTTACGGCGAACCATGCGGTTGTCGCGGTGGCGGGTCATGAGCGCTTTAAGCGAATTCTTGATCTTCATATCACTGTCCCCCTTAAGGGCCCTGCTTCTTTAAACCAAATGAGCGCCAAAGGCGCTCAGTTTCGATTGGATCGGCCTGGAAGCAGCAGCAGCTGATGCGCCTGTCTTCAGATCAATCCGCGCTTCATGAACTCTCAATCAGCGCAATAATGGTGGGCGTGACAGGGATTGAACCTGTGACCCCTTCGATGTCAACGAAGTGCTCTCCCGCTGAGCTACACGCCCGAATTTCTCGGTAGTCCGGCGCCCCAACGCCGTGGTGGAGTGCGATATAACGGGGATCAGCTGGGAGTGCAACCCCCCTTTTTCACCGAACCGTCAAAATTTCCCCAGCAAGGGCCGGCACACCAATCGGCCCTGGCGGCAGGTAGCCATCAGGCTGCCAGCATCCGCTCCACTTCCTGGACCAGGTCCTTGAGATGAAACGGCTTGGACAGGACCTTGGCGTCTTTGGGCGCGTCCGATTCCGGGTTTAGCGCTACCGCGGCAAAACCGGTGATGAACATCACCTTCAGGTCCGGATCGAGTTCAGTCGCCCGCCGTGCCAGTTCGATCCCGTCCATTTCCGGCATCACGATGTCGGTCAGGAGCAGCGAGAACGGCTCTTCGCGCAAACGTTCATAGGCACTTTTGCCGTTATCGAACGAGACGACATCATAACCGGCATTTTCCAGCGCCTTGGCCAGAAAGCGGCGCATGTCATTGTCATCTTCGGCAAGCAGGATACGCGGCATCTTGATCGACCAGGTCCCTTATTCTATGGCGGTTGTGTTTCAGCCGGTTATAGCCCGAATTCCACAGAATGATAGGAAGAATTGGTTCTCCTTGGGTTTTGAGGTCATCACTGTGGACTGTGTGTTGATTCCTTGGCACCATGGGTGATCGCCAAATCGGGCGGGCAACGGGAAAAACAATTTGACGGACCATCAGAAGCCCTCATCAAAAGCTCCCTTTGAAGCCGACTTCAACGGCCTGCCAGCGTTCGATGTCCTGTGCCCTGCAGATCAGCGTATCCCCTTCGTCTTCAACTCGCCCCATTCCGGCCGGCAGTATTCAAAGAGCTTCCTGGAATCCTCGCGACTCGATGAAAAGTCCATTCGCCGTTCGGAAGATGCCTATGTGGACGATCTCTTCGCCCATGTGGTGCCGCTCGGTGCGCCATTGCTGCGCGCGCATTTCCCCCGCGCCTATCTGGATGTGAATCGCGAGCCCTATGAACTCGACCCGAAGATGTTCGAAGGCCGGCTGCCGACTTACGCAAATGTGCGCTCGATCCGGGTCGCAGGCGGACTCGGCACCGTCGCCCGCATCGTCAGCGAAAATCACGAGATCTACCGGCACAAGCTCCCGGTTCAAGAAGCGCTCAGCCGGGTCGAGGAAATCTACAAGCCATATCATTCCACATTGCGACGCCTTCTCGCCCAGACCCATGTCACATTCGGCCATGCGGTGCTGATCGATTGTCATTCGATGCCCTCCAGCGTCAAATGCCAAACCACGGATACGCGCCCGGATTTCATCCTGGGGGACCGGTATGGCACCAGCTGCAGCAGCGACCTGACCGAATTTGCCTGCACCATCCTGAAAGACATGGGATACAGCGTTTCCCGCAACAAACCCTATGCCGGCGGCTTCATCACGGAACATTACGGCCGTCCGTCAAGCGGCCTGCATGCCCTTCAGATCGAGATCAACCGCGGGCTTTATCTGAATGAGGCCACGCAGGAACCCTCTGCAGGCTTCGGCGACCTGTTTCACAATCTACGTGATTTTGCCCGCGAACTCACATCCATGCCGGATGCTGCCCTGCCCGCCGACTCCATCGCTGCCGAATAAAAAAAGGCCGCACTCAAGAAATGAGGCGGCCCGAGTCTAGGGAGGAAACGCCCAAGGAGGGCGCGTGCAATACAACGTATCGCACCGCAATAAATTCGCATTGCACCGCACAAACGTCAAGTCTGATGAACGCTCAAACTGAACAAAGTATGAGCAGTTAGAGCATTTCCCGGTCAGATTGGCGCCTTCTGCCGAAGCCAGTTTGGTTCAAGGTCAAGGAAGCTGACGAAGAGCGTGCTGGCGGCACGGTCGAGATAGCTTCCGCGGGCATTGAACCAAACTGGCCCGGCCCTTCGGGTTTGTGTCTGGCGGCCGCCTGCTTTGTCGGACCGCTTGTCCATAGCCACGCTATGGACTGCCCGCCCCTCCGCGCAGATCACCTCGCCAGACCTCAAACAGAATGAGCCAATCTGACCGGGAAATGCTCTGATCAGGTTTTGCAGATTCATTTTTTTGCAGAACGGGTTATACAGGCGGCACTTCAGACTGAACTGACAATGACGGCGTGTTGCCCGGCGGAGGATATTGATGTCGCAGCCTGTTTCCAGCTCCCATGCTTATGCCTCTTTTTTGGACAGACTTGCGGATGCGGCCAGCCACGCGATCATGCCGCATTTCCGGCAGGGCTTTGCGGTCGACAACAAATGGGACACCGGCTTCGACCCGGTAACAGTCGCCGACAGGAACGGCGAGACCGCCATGCGCGACCTGATCAACAAGGCCTATCCGGACCATGGCATCCTCGGCGAGGAACACGGCCCGGAAAATCTGGGCGCAGAACATGTCTGGGTGCTGGATCCGATTGACGGCACGCGCGCCTTTATCACCGGACTGCCGACCTGGGGCACGCTCATCGGGCTGAAGACCGAGGGCCGGCCCAGCCTGGGCATGATGGTGCAGCCCTATATCGGTGAACGCTTCGGTGGCGACGGCGCCATGGCTTGGTACAGGGGCCCGCTCGGCACCAACCGGATCTCGACCCGGGCCTGCGAAGACCTGAAGGACGCCACCATCTTCACCACCACACCTGCGCTCTTCAACAACAGCGAGCGTGCCGCCTTCGACCGTGTCGAAACCCAGGCCCAGCTGTCCCGCTACGGCACAGATTGCTACGCCTATTGCATGGTTGCTGCCGGTCATGGCGATGCCGTGATCGAATCCGGCCTTCAGGCTTACGACATTGTTGCTCTGGTACCGATTATTGAGGGGGCCGGCGGCGTTGTCACCACCTGGACCGGCGGGTCGCCGGCAGAGGGCGGACAGATCGTTGCATCCGGCAATCCACGACTGCACGAGATCCTGCTTCGGGAGCTGGCCCTCACCTGATCATTGCGGTGTGGCCGCGCGTGGCATGACCTGCTGCGCGCGGTCCAGATCCTGCTCTGCTTCATATCCGGGAACAAAGGCATCAAAAGCCGCCCAGAACTGATCGCGGAATACATCGCGCTCGGTCATCAGTTCGTGCTCTGCCCCGGCAATTTCCACATAAGCGGCCGACTTGGTTCTGGAGACAAAGTCCTCGATCATCGGCGTTGAGACGATTCGGTCACCTCCGGCTGCCAGCACCAGGCAGGGAAGTTTGATATTCGGTCCCGCCTGACGTTTTCGAAGCGCCATCGCAGTCCTGCCCATGGCCGACAGCCAGCCGAAGGTCGGCGAACCGACACCCAGTTCCGGCGCTTTTTCAAGCACCTTGTTGAAGCGGTCGAACCGGCCCCTGTCAGAGGTCTGCCGGTTGCTCTCAAATGGCACAAACAGCTTGCCGTTGCCGCCGGGGATGAACAACCGGCCAAGTCCGATCAATGACATGAACCGGGCCAGCCGGAAGCCGACCTTTTCCAGGAACCAGGAGGTCTTCGGCGCCTTGGCTTTCAACGGTTCCCGGCCAAGAAGGCCAAGGCTGACAATACGCAGGAGCCGCCGGCCGAGACCGCTAGCCCCCGGCAGCCAGGCCCCGGAGGGGAGGCCGAGCAACGGCGCCGTCAGGACCGCCCGGTCCAGCATGGTTCTGAGCCGCTCGGTGTCGGACAGCAGGACAAGAGCACCGGTCGAATGGGCCAATGCGAAATGCGGTCCCGGATAGGTGGCCAGGGACACTTCCTTCAGAACCGTTCTGAGATCGATGCGGAACTTTCTGAAATTCGAGACATGTCCCCGCCTCGGGTTGCGGGTAACCCGCTGGGATCCACCCTGCCCCCGCCAGTCGAAGGCAACCACGGCAAATCCCCGATCGCGCAGGTCCTGGATGACCTCGAAATACTTCTCGATGAATTCCGCGCGCCCCTGCAGCAAGGTGACGGTACCCTTGCGCCGCGTCCCGCCCGCCGGCCAATGGGCGTAGCGGATACTGATGCGATCGGGTGTGGTCACAAAGCCGCACTGAGCCCCATCGGGCACCGGGTTGTCGGCCAGTCCAATCAGCGAGGCGCGTTTTTCTTTGCCGGGGTCTGCAGATTTTTTCTTTTTCAATCGGGTACCTGTCTCGCTCCAGGCAAGAGGACCGGCGGATATCCCGAATCAGCTGATACCGCGAATTCTTGCAGTCGCTAGTGTCTCATACTGATAGCCGCCCCGCTACCACCGAACAACAGCTTCAGGCCGGCTCCGTTTTGGAACCGGTCCTGAAAAGTCCGTGAAAAAGCAACCTAGTACCAACGGCCCTGCCAATACGGTCCGTGACGGTGACCGCCGCCGAGCGGGCGGCTGCGCACGATCTGCGCTGTACGGCTATCAACGACCAGCCGGAATTTCTGCCCACCCCAGGCACGGGCCTTCACGATATACATCGGGCCGCGGCGGTCGAGAATGCGGATCTTGTGGAAGCCCCGATGGCGCAGACTGCGGCGAATCTGGCGCGGTCCCATTTCATGGTACCCCCAGCCATTGTCCCAGCCATGACGGCGATGACCGTTGCGGCCGTTCTTCCCGCGGTGATCGACCTCGACAATCAGTTCGGACGGAGCTGGTTGAAACTTGAGATTGGCGGCTTGCGGCATCGCGGGGGCTGCACCGGCATAACCGATGGTTGCCAGCAGAAGGGCGCCGGCGATCGGGGCGGACAATTTGGAAACGGTCATGAACATCTGGTCTCTCCTGACGGCTCGGTCAGCACCGCGCTGACGTTGGAAAGACAATGCGCCAAGCCACTTGAACGCAGCCGGAAGGCGGCGTTCATGTGAGGTTCAGGTTTTGCACCTCCGCCAGACTATCTCCCTCTTGAAATGAAAAATCCGAATGCCCAAATCCTGTAGTGCAGGCGCCAATGACGGGTCTGCACAGCGGTCCGGTCCCGCCAATCGGGGGACAGAAGGATGCGCAAACCAAACGAAGTATCAGTTGCTCAAAGAGAGGACAAATACATGCGTCACTTAGACTTTTCTCCGCTTTACCGGTCCACCGTCGGGTTCGACCGTCTCTTCTCCATGCTCGACAGCGCCGGCAATGAAGCGCCGAGCTATCCGCCCTACAACATCGAGCGCACTGGCGAGAACGCCTATCGCATCACCATGGCCGTCGCCGGCTTCACCGATGCGGAACTGAGCGTGGAAGCCAAGGAACACGTGCTCACCATCAAGGGCGAAAAATCCGAGGAAGACAGCGACCGCGAAGTGCTTTACCGCGGCATCGCCTCGCGCACCTTCGAGCGCCGCTTCCAGATTGCCGAACATGTTCGCGTGGAAGGCGCCAGCCTGGAAAACGGCCTGCTCCATGTCGATCTCGTGCGCGAGATCCCGGAAGCCATGAAGCCGCGCAAGATCGAGATCAGCTCCGGCTCCGCCAAGCAGATCGAATCAACCGCGCACTAATCATCGCTTTCGCAGCATAAGAATGCAGGGCGCCTGGGAAACCGGGCGCCTTTTTTAAGTCATGGACACCATTTGATGAGCCCAGGAAATCTGCGTGGCACGTGAGTGTCATCCCGGACAAGCGAAGCGCAGATCCGGGACCCACTCGCCGCACCGCTTGTCCAGGCCGAGCTCTGGAAGCGAGCAGGCCCCGGATCTCCCTTCAGTCGTCCCAGGTGACACAGCAATGTGTCGCAGACCCACCGTCAAAAATTGATCATCCCACCTCCGCCAGAACCTTCAGAAACGCATCCACGTCTTCGTCGGAGGTTGCGAAGCTGCAGACCATGCGGAAACAAACCTCGTCATCTGCCGGCGCGTGATCCGGCGCGAGCTCCTTGGCAGGCCATTCATAGATCAAGGCACCCGCCGCCTGGAGCGCATCGAACTGGCTGCGCTTCAGGATCGGGAACAGTTCATTGGCTTCAACCGGCCAGGCCGTCCGGCCGCCCTTGCTGCGAATGCCGTCCGCCAGCCGGCTCGCCATGGCATTGGCGTGGGTCGCCGTCGTCAGCCAGCTGTCATCCTCGAAATAGCCATCAAACTGGGCCGCCACAAACCGGCTCTTGGAAAAGAGGTGCCCGCCACGCTTGCGGAAATACTCAAAGCCCCTGGCGGCTTCCAGATCGAAAAACACCACCGCTTCCGCGCACCAGCAGCCATTTTTGGTAGCGCCGAAGGAAAGCACGTCGACCCCGGCTTTCCAGGTCATATCCGCCGGTGTGCAGCCGAGCGTCGTCAGGGCGTTCGCAAAGCGTGCACCATCCATATGCAGCGGCACCGACCGCTCAGCGCAGACCGCCTTGAGAGCGGCAATCTCGTCAAGCGTATAGACGGTTCCGCTTTCCGTTGCCTGGCTGAGAGAAACAGAGGCCACCTGGCCGTGATGCACCACGCCGTCCGGAAAGGCTGCCATGGCCTCTCTCAAACCCTCCGGCGTCATCTTGCCATTTGCCCCGCCGACACTGACCAGCTTGCCGCCGGACGTCATGAATTCCGGGCAATTGCACTCATCGACCTGGATATGGGACTCCCGGTGGCAGAAGATCGCGCCGCCCGGTTTGGCGTAGGCGGCGAGCGCCAGGGAGTTGGCCGCGGTACCGGTGGCGACGAAATAGACGGCCACCTCCCGTTCAAAGATCCTGGTGAAGGTCTCGGCAACGGACGCGGTCAGCGGGTCCGTGCCATAAGCCGGCGCAAAGCCGGAATTATGGCGGGAGAGCGCCGACATCACCGCCGGAGCCGCACCCGCCCAATTGTCACTGGCAAAATTCATGTGCCGGTTTAATCAGTTCGCCGAGAAACCGGCAACATGATTTTAATCGTAGTACATTTCCCGCTTGCGGTAGGACCGGCCGAGCAGCCAGTCGAGGGAAACCACGCCTGGCCCCTTCAGGGTCGGCACCAGAAGCAGGAAGATCCAGAGCAGGCGGTCATCGGCAATTGTCGAATAGGGATCGTTGTCGAACAACGAACCTATGGTCTTGGCATCGACACCATGCCCATAGATGTCGACATAGGTCATCACGCAGATGAAGACGATCATGCCGAGGCTGGCAAAACGTGTGAACAGGCCAACGACGACCAACACCGGCAAAATGAATTCTCCCCAGGTGCCGAGCAGGACGATCAGGCCGTAGGGAAAAAACGCAACCTGGCTGGTGTCATAGCTGACCTGCTCCATCAGTTTCGGCAGCATCTGGGCATAAGCGCCCGCTGTCGGCGTGAAGATGTTCATCACGCTACCGCCAATTTTGGTCATAGCGGAATTGAGGAAAAACTGCAGGAGGACGGCGGCAAAAATCAGCCGCGAGGCAAGTCCGAGGAACCAGCCATTGGTCAAGCGTTCCAGCGTCCCGAAAACGAACGTGTACAAACGTACGAAAAATCCGATCAATGCACCCATAGTTACCCCCTTCCCGGTTCTGTCAGCGTCCGGGTTCAGTCAGTCTCGGCCGTTGCAAGGCCTTGAAAAGCACCATTTGAAAGACAATCCGACAGGCTGTCGGACAGTGAAAAGTCCGGGCAGTTCTCCTGGGCCGCCAGTGCGGCTTCCCCAAGCGATTGCCCGTTGAAAAGGCTCTGCAGGAACAGGTCAGCGCCCGGGCGCAACAGCGTCAGCTCGACGTCGAGCTCCGGCCGCGTGATCAGGACGGACTGGGCTGTGCCCAGATCGATCTCGACCTTTTCGTCGAAACGGTTGGCCCGTAGCAGATCGAGGACTGGCCAGGCCGTGGAGATCACCCAGGCAGCCGGATGACGCCGGAACCGGGCATCGCCAACCTCGTCCGGTGGCAGTGCCCCAAGAACCGCCGGGTCCATCGGTGCGGCATCCTCAGCATGATAGGCTTGCAGCCACGCCCACTCCACCCGCGCCACATCCGCAAGATAGGGATAGGCTTCCAGTGGCGGGAAAGTTTCGACAAAATCCGGAAATTCTGCACCATACCAGATCAGAACGGGCGATTGCGGAGGGGTCTGGGAGACAAAGGCACGCGCCAGGGCGTTGAAGTAGTCCTCGCCCAGCAGGGCCTTGATCGACGGGTAGGTTTTCCCGAGCGCCTCGCACAGGCTGACGACCACGTTGTTTCTGTAGACGTTGAATCGTTTCGGCGCGGGTTTTCCGTCCGGTCCAACGATCCCCTGGGGAAGGGGACTGTCCGGATCGAGCAGAGCTTCGCTGAAATGGACGCTGCCAGGCTTCAAGGATGTCATTGCGCTCTTCATCTCAGCCAGCTTGCTTGAGCGGCCGGTCGGCAGCCTCGGCCAGGAGGCGATCGGCGGCCTGTGCTTCGGCGAGCAGCACCGGCCAGGCCGGCACGTCGTTGTCCCACTCGATCAGCGTGGGCAGCGGCCCGGTTTTCCGGAGCACCCGCTCATAAAGGGCCCAGACAGCCTCGTCGACCTCCCGGTCGTGGGCATCGATCAGCAGCGGGCGACCGGCATCGTCGGTATCGGGCGCGTGTCCGCCCAGATGAAGTTCACCGACCGCGTCCATCGGAAACTCGGCCAGATAGTCTTCGGCGGAGCGTTCGTGATTTGTGGACGAGACATAGACATTGTTGACGTCGAGCAGCAACCCGCAGCCGGTCCGGCGCGTGATTTCTGTCAGAAAATCGATCTCACTCATCGTGCTCTGCGCGAAAGCGACATAGGTCGACGGATTTTCCAGGAGCATGCGTCGGCCGACGGTCTCCTGGACCTCGTCGATATGATCGCAGACCCGCTGGAGTGTTGCCGCGTCATAGGGCACCGGCAGCAGGTCGTTGTAATAGGTGGTGTCATGGGTCGACCAGGCGAGATGCTCTGAAAAGAGGCCCGGTTCGTAGCGCCGGTTCAGCGCAGCAAGACGGTTGAGATGTGCCTTATCCAGTGGGCCTTCACCGCCAATGGAAAGCCCGACACCGTGCAGGGACAGGGGGTAGATTTCGCGAATGTCTTCCAGCAGCCGGTGCGGCGCGCCACCCGCCCCCATGTAGTTTTCCGCATGAACTTCGAAAAACCCGAGATCCGCCCGGGTTTCCAGGATTTCGGGAATGTGCTCGCCCTTCAGCCCCGCACCTGCCCGCGCAGGCACATCGGCGGGGATGCGGATCGCGGTCGGGAATTGGGCGGTCATTCTATACTCCGGGTCGATGACACAGACATCCGGCAGGCGGTTGTTTTCCCGCCTGCCCGAATAGTGTGGCCGCATCTGCGGCCAGGCGACAGGCCCCTATCAGGCTTTCGGCAGGTCGCGATCAAGCTCGGTCAAAGACCCTTTGCGGCCGTCCGGCAGGTCCATGGTCACACAGGTGCCCTTCGGAACCAGCGTCCAGGCATTGCCCTGGTAGTCGACGGTGGAAGTGCCGGCACATGTGGTGCCCGGGCCTGCGGCGCAATCGTTCTTGCCTTTCAGGGACACACCATAGCATTTTTCCTTGGCCTGGGCATGGGCCGGAGTGGCGGTGGTGGTGGACAGGCCTGCAACGGCGGTTGCAACGGCACCTGCAACGATTGCTGCGGTCATAGCCTTCTGTTTCATGTCGAACTCCTCTGGTCGAACAAAAGTTCCAATTTCGTCCGCCACCCAATTTTGACTGCGCGGCGCAATCCGTAATTGAGCATATTGCCGATAAATAGGAAATCAAACGGCTGTGACTGTTTTGCGAGCAGTCTGATCAATGTCTTAACAAACGCAAGATTCTTACCCAAAACCACGCCCAAATGACCATTCCGGACGAATGGAACTTTTTGCGCGAAACAATTATAATGCACCCACGCAGAAACACTCTTGCTCCTGGCGGTGAAATCTGTCATGTTCGCGCCGCCTGGAATAGGACAGGGATACTGTCCCAATTACTGAAGGGCGCCGGGCGGGTCCAAGGGCCGCGGCGGACGTGGTGAACAGGCAGACCATCAGGCGGATCCGGGAAGGATGCGCATAGAGGCGGGACAAGATGTCCCGGCAGCGGCAGGGCCGCTGCGTCAATGCGGCGGTTTGTTTTGATGAACCGGCGCGGTTAATACACAACAGAGCCGGGGCAGACGAGCCAGGGTTCGCCGAGCCGCATTCTTGATGGAATGCGACCCGAACGGAACCGGACGCTTTAAGCCACGGTGGCACTGGGGTTAACAGTGAGGGCGCACATGACGAGACGAGAGCTGACGACCAGCACAGCCATGCAAGCCGGGGGAGACGTCGAAAAGACCACCGCCACCCGAACTCTTGCCGAACGACTGGGCACGGCCGCCGACAAAGGGCTCTACGATCCGTCGCGCGAACACGATGCCTGTGGCGTGGGCTTTGTTGCCCACCTGAAGGGCGAGAAGTCCCACAAGATCATCTCCGACGGTCTGCAGGTCCTTGAGAACCTGACCCACCGCGGCGCCGTTGGCGCAGATCCGCTGATGGGCGACGGCGCCGGCATGCTGATCCAGATGCCGCACACCTTTTTTGCCGAAGAGCTGGCCGCAGCCGGCACACCGCTTCCGGAAGCGGGTGAATATGGCGTCGGTTTCATCTTCATGCCGCAGGACGACGCCCTGCGCGCCAAGTGCACGGAAATCGTCGAGCGTGTCATCAAGGCCGAAGGCCAGGATCTGATCGGCTGGCGCGATGTTCCCGTCGACAATTCCTCGCTCTCCAAGGCACCTGACATTGCCGCGACCGAGCCGGTGTCGCGCCAGGTGTTCATCAGGAAATCCAATGGCGATGACGACAATGCGTTTGAGCGCCGCCTCTACGTGCTGCGCAAGGTGATTTCCAACACCGTGCGCGCCGAGACCGATGCAGTCGAAAAAGGCTTCTACATTGTCTCCCTGTCGAGCCGCACCATCGTTTACAAGGGCATGTTCCTCGCCTACCAGCTCGGCGCCTATTATGCCGACCTGAAGGACGAGCGGTTCACTTCCGCCCTGGCTTTGGTGCACCAGCGCTTCTCGACCAACACCTTCCCGTCCTGGGACCTGTCCCACCCCTACCGGATGGTGGCCCATAACGGCGAGATCAACACGCTGCGCGGCAACGTCAACTGGATGGCCGCGCGCCAGGCCTCTGTCTCCTCCGCGCTGCTGGGTGACGACATTTCCAAGCTCTGGCCGATTTCTTATGAAGGCCAGTCGGACACTGCCTGTTTCGACAACGCGCTCGAGTTCCTGACCATGGGCGGTTACTCGCTCGCCCATGCAGCGATGATGCTGATCCCGGAAGCCTGGGCTGGCAATCCGCTGATGGACGACAACCGCCGCGCCTTCTACGAATATCATGCGGCCCTGATGGAGCCGTGGGACGGCCCGGCCGCGGTGGCCTTCACCGATGGCCGCCAGATCGGTGCAACCCTTGACCGCAACGGCCTGCGCCCGGCCCGCTACATCGTGACGGACGAAGACTTCGTCATCATGTCCTCCGAAGTCGGTGTGCTGCCGGTGGACGAGGAGCGCGTCGTCCAGAAATGGCGCCTGCAGCCGGGCAAGATGCTGCTAATCGACCTGGAAGAAGGCCGCATCGTCTCCGACGACGAGATCAAGCGCCAGCTGTCCACGGCCAACCCATATAAGGACTGGCTGCACCGCTCGCAGATCGTTCTGGAAGACCAGCCGGGCGTGCGTCAGCGCGCACCTGTTGCCGGTGAGAGCCTGCTCGACCGTCAGCAGGCCTTCGGCTACACCCAGGAAGACATCAAGCTGCTGATGACGCCCATGGCCACCGTCGGCCAGGAAGCCATCGGCTCCATGGGCACCGACACGCCGATCTCGGCGCTGTCCGACAAGTCCAAGCTGCTTTATACCTATTTCAAGCAGAACTTCGCGCAGGTCACCAACCCGCCGATTGATCCGATCCGTGAAGAGCTGGTGATGAGCCTGGTGTCGTTCATCGGTCCGCGCCCGAACATCTTCGACCTGAAAGGCGCCTCGACCTCGAAACGCCTCGAAGTACGCCAGCCGATCCTGACCAACGAGGATCTGGAAAAGATCCGCGCCATCGGCGATGTGGCGGACAACCAGTTCTCCGCCAAGACGCTCGACATCACCTATAATGCCGAAAAAGGCGCCGGCGGCATGGAGGGCGCCCTCGACGAGCTGTGCCAGCGCGCCGAAAAGGCCGTCCGCGACGGCTACAACATCATCATCCTGTCCGATCGCCTGATCAGCCGGTCCCGGATCGCGATCCCGGCCCTGCTGGCGACCGCGGCCGTGCACCATCATCTGATCCGCAAGGGACTGCGCACCTCCGTCGGTCTCGTGGTTGAAACCGGTGAAGCCCGCGAAGTCCATCACTTCTGCGTTCTGGCCGGCTACGGCGCGGAAGCGATCAACCCCTATCTCGCCTTCGAGACCCTGCTCTCCATGCATATGGAGATGGACTTCCCGGAAGAGGTCGATCAGTACGAGGTCGTCGAGCGCTACATCAAGTCGATCGACAAGGGCATCCTGAAAGTCATGTCCAAGATGGGCATCTCGACCTACCAGTCCTATTGCGGCGCGCAGATCTTCGACGCCGTCGGTCTCGGCACCGGTTTCGTCAAGAAATATTTCTTCGGCACCGCCACCATGATCGAGGGCATCGGCCTTGCCGAGGTTGCCGAAGAAACCGTGCAGCGCCACGAGGAAGCCTTCGGTGATGTCGCCATCCTGCGCCGGTCGCTGGAAGTCGGCGGTGAATATGCCTACCGGACCCGCGGCGAAAGCCACATGTGGACGCCGGACAGCATCGCCACCTTGCAGCATGCGGTACGTTCCAAGCTGCCGGACATGTACCGGGCCTTCGCCAAGGAAGTGAACGAGGAAAGTGGCCGCTATGCGATCCGCGGCCTGTTCCGGGTGAAATCCGCCGAGGAAATCGGCACCAAGCCGATTGACCTCGACGCAGTCGAGCCGGCTGAGGACATCGTCAAGCGCTTCGTCACCGGCGCCATGTCCTTCGGCTCGATCTCGCGCGAAGCCCATTCGACGCTGGCGATCGCCATGAACAAGATCGGCGGCAAGTCGAACACCGGTGAAGGCGGCGAGGAACCGGAGCGGTTCAACCCCCTGCCGGACGGATCCCAGAACCCGCAGCGCTCCGCCATCAAACAGGTGGCCTCCGGCCGTTTCGGCGTGACCACCGAGTATCTGGTCAATTCCGACATGATCCAGATCAAGGTCGCCCAGGGCGCCAAGCCGGGCGAAGGCGGCCAGCTGCCGGGCCACAAGGTGGATGCGGTGATCGCGAAAGTGCGCCACTCCACCCCCGGCGTCGGCCTGATTTCGCCGCCGCCGCACCACGACATCTATTCGATCGAGGATCTGGCACAGCTGATCTACGATCTGAAGAACGTCAATCCGGAAGCCGACATTTCCGTCAAGCTGGTCTCCGAAGTCGGTGTCGGCACCGTTGCCGCCGGCGTTGCCAAGGCCCGTGCCGACCACATCACCATTTCCGGCTATGACGGTGGTACCGGCGCTTCGCCGCTGACCTCGATCAAGCATGCCGGAAGCCCCTGGGAGATCGGTCTTGCCGAGACCCAGCAGACCCTGGTGCTGAACGGCCTGCGCTCGCGCATTGCGCTTCAGGTCGATGGCGGCCTGCGCACCGGCCGGGATGTACTCGTCGGCGCGCTGCTCGGCGCAGATGAATTCGGCTTCTCGACCGCTCCGCTGATCGCAGCCGGCTGTCTGATGATGCGCAAGTGTCACCTCAACACCTGCCCGGTCGGCATTGCGACCCAGGACCCGGTCCTGCGCAAGCGTTTCAAGGGCACGCCGGAACATGTCATCAACTACTTCTTCTACGTTGCCGAAGAAGTTCGGGAACTGATGGCAGGCCTCGGCATTGCGAAACTGGACGAGCTGATCGGTCGGTCCGACTATCTCGACAAGAATGCCGCACTCGAGCACTGGAAGGCCAAGGGTCTCGACTTTTCGCGGATCTTCTTCCAGCCGGAGGCAGCTGCTGAAGAGACCCGCTGGACGGCGCGCCAGGAGCATCCGATCGTCGACATACTGGACCGCCGCCTGATTGCAGCTGCCCAGCCGGCCCTCGACTCCCGTGAGCCGACGGTCGTCAACGAGACCATCTGCTCCGTCGACCGCTCGGTCGGTGCTATGCTGTCGGGTGAAATCGCCAAGCGCTACGGCAGCAAGGCGCTGAAGAAACCCGACACGCTAACCGTCAACCTGACGGGCACGGCCGGACAGGCTTTCGGTGCCTTTGTCGCCCGCGGCGTGACCATGAACCTGGTCGGCGATGCCAATGACTATGTCGGCAAGGGCCTTGCCGGCGGAAAGCTCATCGTGCGCCCGCCGGAAAACACGCGGATCGTCGCCGAAAACTCCATCATTGTCGGCAACACGGTGCTTTACGGGGCAACAGAAGGGGAATGTTACTTCCGTGGCGTCGCCGGTGAACGCTTTGCCGTGCGCAACTCCGGCGCGGTCGCCGTTGTCGAAGGGGTGGGCGACCACGGCTGTGAATACATGACCGGCGGTGTTGTCGTTGTCATCGGCCAGACCGGCCGCAACTTCGCAGCCGGCATGTCCGGCGGCATCGCCTATGTGCTCGACGAGGACGGGTCCTTCGGCTCACGCTGTAACCTGGCCATGGTCGACCTGGAGCCGGTAACGGAAGAAGACGATCTTCTGGAAAAGCTGCACCACCATGGCGGTGACATCGAACACAAGGGCCGCGTGGACCTCTCGTGCGACATGACCCGCCACGATGACGAGCGCCTGCGCCAGATGCTGACCAAGCACGTGGAGTACA
This sequence comes from Roseibium sp., assembly GCF_965233565.1. GTDB lineage: Bacteria > Pseudomonadota > Alphaproteobacteria > Rhizobiales > Stappiaceae > Roseibium. The sequence continues at coordinate 2,548,962 of NZ_OZ247494.1, forward strand.
CGGGCTCGACCAAGGCACAGGCAATCCTCGACGACTGGACCACCTATCGTCCGAAATTCGTCAAGGTCATGCCGGTCGAATACCGCCGTGCGCTGCGCGAAATGGAAGAGCAACGTCTGGGGATGGTTGCCGCCGAATAACCCCGGCACTTGAACAACAGGGCTCTCGGCCGGACTCGCCGGCCGATCGAGCCACCTTGTGAACGAGATTAGTTATGAGGAGGTCACCTTGGGCAAGGTAACCGGTTTTCTGGAAATCGATCGGCAGGAACAGAAGTATCAGCCTGCATCCGACCGTATTCGCCATTTCCGCGAGTTCACCATTCCGCTGAACGAGCAGGAAGTCGCCAACCAGGCGGCCCGCTGCATGGATTGCGGCATTCCGTTCTGTCACGGCCCGACCGGCTGCCCGGTCAACAATCAGATCCCGGACTGGAACGACCTGGTCTTCCAGGGCGACTGGGACCTGGCGCTTCGGAACCTGCACTCCACCAACAACTTTCCGGAGTTCACCGGCCGCATTTGCCCGGCCCCCTGCGAGGAAGCCTGCACGCTGAACCTGGAAGACATTCCGGTCAACATCAAGAGCGTGGAACAGGCGATTGCCGACAAGGGCTGGGAGCAGGGCTGGATCGTGCCCGAGCCGTCCGCGACCAAGACCGGCAAGGCCGTGGCCATCATCGGCTCCGGCCCCGCCGGCATGGCCGCGGCGCAGCAGCTCGCCCGCGCCGGCCACACCGTACATGTCTACGAGCGCGAACCGAAGGCCGGCGGCCTGCTGCGCTATGGCATTCCCGACTTCAAGATGGAAAAGCACTACATCGACAAGCGCGTCCAGCAGATGGAAGCCGAAGGTGTGACCTTCCATTATGGCGTCAATGTCGGTGTGACCGTCAGCATGGAAGAACTGACCGAACGCCACGACGCCGTAATCCTGTGCGCCGGTGCCGAGCGCCCGCGCGATCCGGGCGTCGAGGGCATGGAGATGGAAGGCTGCCACTGGGCCATGCCGTATCTCGTACAGCAGAACCGCCGCGTTGGCGGCGAGCCGGAAGGCGACGAAGCGCCGATCTGGGCAGGTGGCAAACATGTCGTCGTCATCGGTGGCGGCGACACCGCCTCTGACTGTGTCGGCACCGCATTCCGCCAGGGCGCGCTGTCCGTGACCCAGCTCGACATCCGGCCGATCCCGCCGCTGAAGGAAGACAAGATGACCGTCTGGCCGTACTGGCCGACGAAATTCCGCACCTCTTCCAGCCAGGCGGAGGGCGCTGAACGCGAATTCTCCGCAGCCACCCTTGGTCTCGTTGGCGAAGACGGCAAGGTGGAAGGCGTCAAATGCGCCCGCGTCGACGAAAAACGCCGCCCGATCGAAGGCACAGAGTTCATCCTGCGCGCCGATCTTGTACTGGCGGCCATCGGCTTCTCCGGCCCGCTGCTAGACACTTACGTTGCCGAAGCCGGTGAGACCCTGGAACTGGACGGCCGCACCAACGTCAAGGCCAACACCGACGACTACAAGACCTCGATCGACAAGGTCTTTGCCGCCGGTGACGTGCGCAAGGGGCAGTCGCTGGTCGTCTGGGCAATCCGCGAAGGCCGCCAGGCCGCCCGTGCGGTTGACCTTTACCTGACCGGCGAAACGGACCTGCCGCGATAAGACATTCGCCAGACTTTACAAGGAAGCCGCCGGCTCACGCTGGCGGCTTTTTCTTTTTCTATGGATTGAGCAACGTCACTGCCCGGGCGGGCGAATCGTGACGGAGATCCGTGTCCCCACACCCTGCTGAGCGCCTGACGCATCCGAAAGCGGGCCACGCAACCCCGGAACCTCCAGGACCGGCACATCGTCCGTTTCGACGGCCACCGCCTCCGGCATTTGCGGGTTGTCCACCCGGCCTCGCATGGGCTGTAGCGGCTCGCCCTGAACAAAGAAACGGTAGGCGCGGCTCTTCGGGTCCATTGACCGCTCGTCCTCCCCCCCCATCAGAAGCGCTTCCGGCGATGTGGTCCGGCCCGTCAGAACGATGAAATTCGGATCATCCTCGACCCCTTCAAAGGCAAGCCCGCCATAGCTGCCGAGAAGGCGTAACAACTCACGTTCGACGAAGAAGGCGACTTTCCGGTATCCGTCCCAGGTAAAACCGATCCGGTCATTGGTTCGAAGCCGCGCATTTTTGCCGTCGACATTCGGGCCAAAGGAAGAATAGCTGCCGTCCTGGGCCAGAAAGATGTCCCAGATGTCGACGTAGCGCACCCGCCGGTCTGCTGCTGCTGCTTCGAAAATCGAATTCAGCTGCGTGAAATCCGCGTTGATGAGCTTGTTGTTGGTAGGCGGCAATCCGGCCCAGACAAGCGGCTTTTTCTCCTGGCGCACGACACGCACCAGGGCATCCACCTTGCTGCGATAGGTTTCCAGCCATTCCTCGGTCATGAATTCGACCGGCGGTTCGCCAGGGAAAGTCTTGCTCAGATCGCGTTGCCCGATCATGACGACAACGGCCTTCACGTCACCGCCACGAATTTTGGAGAGGACATCAGTCGCCCAGTCCGGCGCTGTTTCTCCTGTAAAACCGGCCTTGTCCTGCGTGACGGGCTCGACCCGGATATGGGGCTTGTCGGCGAGCATGAATTTCAACCCGTCCGCAACACCGCGCGCCATCCGGTCGCCAACCACGACGATCAGGCCGGCGTTCGGGTCCTTCGGCACACTTTCAAACTTGGGCGGCGCACCGGCAGGACGGCTCACCTTCGGACGTTGCTGGGTTTTGGGCTGTTTCTTGGTGCGTCGCTCGCCCCCGAACAGGCGTTGCAGCGGCGCAAACGGATTGAAGCCCCGGAACGGGCCGTTCTGTGCAACGATGATTTCCTGGTCGGGGATCGTTTGCGCCCAGGCACGGTCCACCGGTTCGGCAAGCAAGGCAAAGGCAAGCACGGCAGCAGCAAATCGTGCCGTTTTTGCCCTGTTCTTCAAGCTGCTTGCCTGCCGCTTTGGAATGCGCACTCGCGGGTCCTCAATGAAGCTCTCTTCAGCCCGAGTTTAGCTGCCGAGTTTCAACCGCGCCAGCAAAACCACGGAGGCATACCCGTCCGGTATCATACCGCGCGACTTCTGATAGGCACGAATGCCGCGCCGCGTTGCCGGACCTATCTTGCCGTCCGCAGCGCCAACCGAAAATCCGTGCCGGTTCAAGAGAGATTGCAGTTCTGCGGTCTCCGACCGGGTCAGCGGCAGATGTTCCCGCGACCAGTCTCCCGCGAGCGGTCCACCGCCGATGATCCGGTCTGCAAGATGCCCGACCGCCAACGCGTATGCCGTGGCGTTGTTGTAGCGCTTGATGACATAGAAGTTTCGCAGCATCAGGAAAGCCGGACCGCTGGCGCCGGCCGGCAGCACCAGGATGCCCTTGTCAGACGGACGCGGAAAATCCCTGCCATTGGAGCGGCGCACGCCATAACGGCTCCACTCCCCGAGCGTCAGCGTCTTGTCACCATCTGCCAGATGATAGTCGAACCCGGCTGGCAGCTTGACCTCGTATCCCCAGGTCTTGCCGGTCTGCCAGCCATGTTTCTTCAGATAGTTGGCCGTTGAAGCAAGGGCATCGGGGATGGAAGTCCAGATATCGCGGCGGCCATCGCCATTATAATCGGCAGCATAGGCTTTCCAGCTGGAAGGCATGAACTGGGTGTGCCCCATGGCGCCTGCCCAGGATCCCTCCATGTCGTTGAAACGGACATGGCCCGCCTGCACGATGGCCAATGCTGTGATCAGTTCCTTCTGCCAGAAACTCTTGCGCCGCGGGGCCGCGTAGGCAAGCGTTGCCAGAGCCTGGATGACATTGTGCCGGCCCATGAAGCCGCCATAGTTGGTCTCCATGCCCCAGATCGCAAGCACCGCCTCACGGTCCACGCCGTATCTGGCTTCGATCTGCTTCAGGACCGGACCATATTCGCGCAGCATCTCGCGGCCCTTTTCGACCCGCGTATCGGACACCGCACTGTCCAGATATTCCCAGATCGGCTTGACGAACTCGGACTGCTTGTTCATCAGCCGGATCGTGTCGTCATCCGGCTTCATGCCGGTAAAGACGGCATTATAGGTCTGCGCCGAAATGCCGGCAGCCTGGGCCTTTGGCCAAAAGCCCCGGACAAACTTGTCGAAACCCGGATCGGCCTGGGACGGCACGGTCAGCACGATAAGCGCCACCATCCAGAGGACGGCGCACAGTCCTGCGGTCCGCACCATACGGAACGGCGATTTCAGAGAGGATCCAGAAAAGGGCAAAGACATCATTCTGTCAGCAGTCCGTTGCACAACATTACGCATTAGGGCCTCCTTGACGCCCAATTTCGTGTCTGTTCTGCCCCCGCCCATGAATGGTCTAGCTTTGGTTACTGTATAGTTAATGACGGAACCGAAGCCCGGCTTCAATAGCGTTTTCCGTATAATCGCTGCCGTCCTGCGAACTGTCGAAGCGACGATGGGTGTAATCCGCCGTCAATGCCACGTTCTGTGTCAGGGCGAAGGTGACCCCGCCGAAGCCGGTCAACGTGTTTTCTTCAATGTCGGCACCTTCATAGGTCCGATAGCTGTAGCCGAGCCCGGTTTCCGCGACCAGGCGATCACTGAAGCCATGGGCAAGCCTCAGATCCCCAGAATAGATGATCGACCCGCTCGCGCCGTCAATATCTGTTGAGGAAAAACTTGTGCCAAGGCCAGCCGTGACGGTGGTCAACCGGCTGGGGGACCAGACAAGAGACCCGTCGAGCACCAGACCCGTCAAGGCATCCAGACGGCTGTCCTCGATATCCTCGATGCGCCAGCCCACTCCAAGCTCACCGGTGATCTTCGGTCCGGATGCAATGGTCACGCCACCGCGCAGCTGATAACCGTTGGCGTCACGTTTTTCACACAGGCTGTCGCTGCAGGTCTGGTCATAGCGCCGCAGCAGCAGCGAGCCTTCGACAAAGGGCGAGATCACGCTGTCGGTGTTTCCATCCAGGCGCAGACTGGCGGAATAGAGCGTATTGTCCCGGCCGCTTTGCGAGGAACCGCCATCGGTCGTGTAGATGTTTCGATCGACACCAAGCGACGCTGTCGCCGCAATAATGCCGACGGCCCGGGTCGCACTCAGATCTCCCGAAATTTCCTGGTTGTGGTCGGTGCCGGACGAGGTCGATTCCGCGCTGCCATCTTCCTCGCGCGTGTAGGAATAGGCAAGACTGGTGGTCACCCGGGTGGCCTCGCTGATGTCCAGCCGCAGATTTGCTGCCGCGAAAACGGAAGCGTCATCATCGTCGGAATTGCCCGGATAACCCGTGTAAGTGCCACGCAGGGAGACGTCGAACTGATGCCGCGACCAGTCGGATGTCAAGGAGAGGTCCGGAGAGATCCTGTAGAGGCTTCCCGACGAGCCTGAGGACGAACGGGCCGTGTTGTCCGTATAGCCTCCGGTGACCGTGACCTGAGGCGTAAAGGTGAAAGACCCGAGACGAATGCCGTCAGCGGCATCAAATGTGGTGTCTCCGCCGAAAATGCTGTCATCAATTCCGGAACCATTCAGAGGAACGGCTCTGCCGACGGCTGCGATCCGGTCGGAAAAGGGCCGCACCGGCGTGACCCTGCCATTGGTGCCAAGCCCGCTCGATCCTGTTTCCGCCGCAGCGGAATTGAGCGTTGAACGCAAGGAAAAGACGTTGGCCTGGGTCGGGTTCGGATCAGCCGCATCGGCCGCCTGATCCGTGGTATCTTCAGCATCAAGAGGGCTGTCCGCGTCGGAACTGCCACGCAAGTCCCCCAAGGCTGTCTGGGCAGCAGTGGGCGTGGTTTGCAACGCGGCAAAACACAGCAGCAATGGCAAAAAGCGGTGCATGGACTTCCGGAACCAGTCGACGTCGTAGTCCAACCAAACTGAACAAGCTTGGTTAATGCTTCGTTTCTTTTTTGCAAATTGACAGTTACATGGTGTTACATAAAGTCAGGCGTTCTAATCGATTTAATGCATCACAGGTTCTTGATCCCGTTGAGCGTCTGGCCTAGAGCTGATCCATCAAAAACAAAAAAGTTTTAAGATCATGGCAATCTCCCAGTCCGACCTTGCTTCCGAACAAGAGTTCGACATGACGTCCCAATCGCTCGTGTCTGCCGAACGGACGCTTGAAACAGAGATTGCCGGTCTGAGTGCTGTGCGCGCGGCGTTGAAAAACGGCCTTGCAGCGCCTTTTCAAAAGACCTGTGAACTGATCCAGAACAGCCCGGGCCGCGTGATTGTGACCGGCATCGGTAAAAGCGGACATATCGGCACCAAGATTGCCGCAAGCCTGGCGTCCACGGGCACTCCCTCTTTCTTTGTTCACGCCAGTGAAGCCAGCCATGGCGATCTTGGCATGATCACCGAAGACGACGTGGTCCTGGCCCTGTCCTGGTCCGGTGAAACTCAGGAACTGGCAGGAATTGTCAGCTATACTCGCCGGTTCAAGGTTCCGCTCGTCGCCATCACGTCACGTGAGGACAGCACCCTCGGCCGCGCGTCGGACATCATCATGAAACTGCCGAGCGTCACGGAGGCCTGTCCGCATGGACTGGCGCCGACAACATCGGCGCTGATTCAGCTTGCGATCGGCGATGCCCTGGCCGTCGCCCTCCTGGAAAGCCGCAGTTTTACCGCACAGGACTTTCGCATATTCCATCCGGGCGGCCGACTGGGCGCCAGCCTGAAGGTCGCCAAGGACATCATGCATTCCGGCGACCGCATGCCGCTGGTCTCGGCCGGCACGCCGATGAGCGAGGGCATCGTGCTGATGACCCAGCGCGGCTTCGGCGTTCTTGGCGTCACGGACGAATTGCACCAGTTGATCGGCATCATCACGGATGGTGATTTGCGGCGGCACGTTACCTCCAATCTCCTGGAGAAAACGGCAGGCGAGATCATGACCCAGTCGCCCAAGACCGTTTCCACTGACACCTTGTCCGCGTCGATCCTGGAACTGGTCAACAGCCTGTCGATCACCTCGGTGTTTGTCGTTGAAGACGGACGTCCGGTCGGCATCGTGCATCTGCACGACCTGCTGCGGATCGGCGCTGCCTGAAAACACGGACAACACCATCACAATCGCGTCACGCCGACCGAAATTCGTTACGATCCGGTGCTGAAATCCCTCGGCATTAGGATTTGATTAGCCATAAGCCTCTTACACTGCCCCAAAGTTTACTTGGCTCGACAGCCACAGACCTTGGTGTGTGTACAGAATGGATCTGGCGACATTAATCGGAATTGTCGGCGCATTTGGCGTGGTCATTACCGCCGTGTTTCTCGGCGGCAGCTTCACGCAGTTCGTTGACATTCCCTCGATTCTGATCGTGTTCGGCGGCGGCCTGGCCGCCACGCTGATCCGTTTTCAGCTGTCCGATATCGCTGCCGCTTTCGTTACGGGATTCAAAGTGGCCCTGGCCGGCAAGAATGCCAGCCCGCGCGACCTGATCAACGAGATCACCAATCTGGGAGAGATCGTGCGCAAGTCCGGCCCGCTGGGGCTGGAAAATGTCGACGTCTCCGACCCGATCCTGGCCAAGGGTGTTCAATACATCGCCGACGGATACGAACTCGAATTCATCAAGGAATCGATGGAGCGGGAGCGTGATCTGCAATTGTCGCGCTTGTCTGAAGGGCGCCGCGTCTTCAAGGCGCTCGGCGATTCGGCCCCTGCCTTCGGCATGATCGGAACGCTGGTCGGCCTGGTGCAGATGCTGGCCAACATGGATGATCCCGCCGCAATCGGCCCCTCCATGGCGGTTGCGCTGCTGACGACCCTCTATGGCGCGCTGGTTTCCAACATTCTGTGTCTGCCGCTGGTGGACAAGCTCGATGCAAAATTCGATGTCGACGAACTCAACCAGACGCTGATCATCGACGGTATCTGCCAGATCCGCGAATCCAAGAGCCCGGCTCTGATCAAGGAAATGCTGGTCGCATATCTGCCGGAAAAAGCACGCGCCGAGCTCGAAGAAGCGGCCTAATCCCAGACACCGGATCGGACAAACAGGATGGCCAAGAAAAAACAGAAATCAGGTGGAGGCGCACCCGACTGGCTGGTGACATTTGCCGACCTGATGTCCCTGCTGGTGTGTTTCTTCGTTCTGATCATCTCCTTTTCCATCCAGGACAAGGAGAAGCTCCAGGTCGTTGCAGGCTCCATGCGCGAAGCCTTCGGCGTCAAGGACACCTCCCGCAAGACCGGCATCATCGAGGTCGAGGGCATTCCGATTCGCGACTACATGAAGGACATCAGCCAGGTCGAACAGGAGATGGATTCCGACTTTTCCCAGGAGCGCCACGAAAAGCGGCGCAAGCAGGGACCGGAGGCCAATACCCACGACACGCTTGAGGCCGACATCGAGAAGCCGCGCCAGTTCGCAACCGCCGCAGCATCCCTCCGCCAAGCCTGGCAGGAAATGCCGGAAATCACCGAGATTTCAAGCAACATCATTCTGGAGGAGACCGAAGACGGTCTCAACATCATGCTGGTCGACCAGGATGGCCGCTCGATGTTCCGGGAAGGGTCAAAATACCCTTATGAGACCACACGCCGCCTGATTGCCAAGATGGCGCCGGTGCTGGCGCAAATGCCGAACCGTGTTGAAATCACCGGCCACACGACGGCTGGTCAGCTGTCCGCCAATCCGGATTACACCGGCTGGGACCTGTCCAGCGAGAGAGCCAACATCGCCCGGCAGATTCTGGCCGAATATGGCGTGCCGGGCGACCAGTTCTATGCCGTGGTCGGCAAGGCGGACACGGAACCGCTCTTCCCGAACGACCCGTATCTTGCGGCCAACCGGCGCGTCGGCATTCTGCTGAAGGCGGAAGAACCACCGCTGCCGCTCGGCCACAAACCCTGACACTTTTCAAGTAGGCGGTTTAGCCGCCCTCACTCGGCCCGCGAGACGACCAGCCTGGCGCCATCGATCGCGTCCACTTTCACCTTCGTGCCTGCCGGCAGGTCCGGGCCGGTGATCCGCCAGATCGTGTCATCGATCGAAAGGTTCCCGGCTCCCTCGTTCAAGGGGGCAGCCAGAGTGAACTCGCGACCGATATAGCGGCTGCCGCGTTGATTGAGCCCCGGGTCGCCCTTTTCAGAAGCGAGACGCTGCATCATTCTCCGGCCGACAAGCAAGCTCACAAGCGAGAGCACGAGAAACAGCGCAACATCGATCTGCCAGGCAAAGTCGAAGACCAGCGACACGACACCGACCACCAGGGCCGACAGACCGAACCACAGGAAAATCGTGCCCGGCGCCAGGATCTCAAGGCCCAGCAGGATCAATCCAAGGACAAACCAGCTCCAGGGGCCAAGCGCTTCGATGGTGCTTTCAATCAGGCTCACCGCTCAGGACCTCCCTCATTTGCCCCGGTATTGGGGATACGGGACGACGTCCGGCTGCCGCCCTTGTCGTCGCCGAAGGCTTCCTTGGCGATCTCGCCAATACCGCTCAAAGCCCCCAGGAGCGACGTGGCTTCCATGGGAAGAATAAGGGTCTTCTGGTTGCGCGAGGTGGCCAGTTCCTTGAAGGCCTCGACATATTTGTTGGCAACGAAGTAATTGATCGCCTGGACGTCGCCCGATGCAATTGCGGAACTCACCATCTGGGTCGCCTTGGCTTCTGCCTCTGCTTCACGCTCGCGGGCTTCGGCGTCACGGAATGCCGATTCGCGCCGGCCTTCGGCTTCCAGGATCAGAGACTGCTTTTCACCCTCGGCTTTCAGGATTTCCGACTGGCGTTTGCCTTCCGCTTCCAGGATGGAGGCACGCTTGTCACGTTCTGCCTTCATCTGGCGCGCCATGGCATCGACCAGATCCCGCGGCGGGTTGATGTCCTTGATCTCGATTCGGGTGATCTTCACGCCCCAGGGCTCTGCCGCTGCATCAACAACGCGCAGGATCTTGGCGTTGATCTCGTCACGGTTGGACAGAAGCGAATCCAGGTCCATGGAGCCCATGACGGACCGGATATTCGTCATGGTCAGGTTCAGGATCGCGTTTTGCAGACCCAGCACCTCATAGGCCGCGCGAGATGCTTCCAGCACCTGGTAGAAAGTGACGCCATCAGCGGTGACGGTCGCGTTGTCACGGGTGATGACTTCCTGGGAGGGCACATCGAGCACCTGTTCCATCATGTTCAGCTTGTGGCCGACCCGATCGATGAACGGGATGATGAAATTCAGACCCGGTGTCAGGGTCTTGCGGTATTTTCCAAAGCGCTCGATTGTGTAGTTGTAGCCTTGGGGAACCGTCTTCACCCCGGCGAAAAAAATCAGAATGACCAGCACAACAAGGCCGATCAGGACAATATCCAATCCCGCGATAGGCATGAACGTCTCCCTTAAATCTATAGAATAGTGCGGCCACTATGCTCCGAATTGCGACCTTCTTCCAGCGCAATTGGACTGCAGTGTAAATGACCGCGCAAATAGCTAGCCGGCATCTGTGACCAGATGCAGACACGTTTCAAACACAACACCAACTATATGGGGATTACTGTCAGAATTTACGAGTTTTCCGGAAATGCGGCTGTCAGATCCAGCCGCCAAGTTCCCGGCGGACCACATGGGCGATGACATCCATGCCGAGGTCGCTGTCGTTCAGACAGGGAATGTGGCTGAAGTTCTCACCGCCGTTTTCCTCGAAGATCTCGCCGACTTCTCCGGCAATCTCTTCAAGCGTTTCCAGGCAGTCCGACACGAAACCCGGGTTCATCACGGCAACGTTCCTGACGCCATCCTTGGCCAGCTGCTCCACGGTCTTGTCGGTATAGGGCTGCAGCCATTCTTCCGGACCGAAGCGCGACTGGAACGTGACTCGCAGCTTGTCCTTGCTCCAGCCGAGCACGTCGCGCATCAGGCGCGTCGTTTTCATGCAGTGGCAGTGATAGGGGTCGCCGCGCTTGAAATAGGACTGCGGAATGCCGTGATAGGAGGTGAGCACCACATCCGGTTCGAAATCCAGTGTCTCCAAATGCTGCTCGACGGATTTCGCCAGGGCAGTCACATAGACCGGGTCGTCATGATAAGGCGGCACGGTGCGGATCGCCGGTTGCCAGCGCATCTTCAGGAGGGTCTTGCAGACAACGTCGTTCACGGTCGCCGTGGTTGTTGCCGAATATTGCGGGTAGAGCGGGAAAACCAGGATGCGGTCGCAACCTTCATCTTTCAGCGCCTGGAGTTTATCCGGAATGGACGGCTGGCCGTAGCGCATCGCCCAGTCGACTGTCAGCTGGCCATCACTGTCGCCAAGCATGTCAGCGAGTTTGTCTGACTGGCTGCGCGTGATCGTCCGGAGCGGCGACTCGTTTTTATCGTGGTTCCAGATCTCGTCATAGGCCTTGCCGGATTTGCCCGGACGGGTCATCAGCACGATGCCGTAAAGGATTGGATACCAGATGGCGCGCGGCCACTCGATCACCCGCTTGTCGGACAGGAACTCACGCAGATAGCGGCGCATCGGCCAGTAATCCGTTGCATCCGGCGTGCCCAGATTGACCAGCAGGACACCGACCTTTCCGGTCTTTACGGACGGGTGATCGGAGGGCAGTTCGATCTTTCTGAACTCGGTTTCCTGGTCGGCTGTCAGGGGGGCGGACGGTTGCACGGTCATTTGCTGGATCATTCCCACGAATTTCGGTCTGCCGTCTTACATAGGCCATAGGCTCGCACAGGCCAATGCGGCATTTGTCATACGCACCCCAACGGTACCGGATCATGCCGATGACCGTCGATGCCAAACAAAAACCTCCCCTTGAGGCGCGGGTCCGCACGCACCTCAGGGGGAGGTTGATTGATGACGGCGTCTCTCCCGGGACGGGTAAACCAAAAAGGCCGGGACTTTGCTCAGCCGTATTCCCGCTCGTCGGCAATGACCTTGCCGTCATTCGGCAGATTGCCCGGAGCCACCAGCAGTACGTCACCCTTCAGGCGGGTGACTTCACGCAAGGTTTCCGCGACCCGATCAGACAGGCCATTTCCGGAGGCCTCCGTTTCAACGGTAAGCGTCATCGCATCCGCCTCTCCGTCGCGCATGACGGCAAGACGGGCCTTGTTGACTTCCGGGTGTGCCGCGACAATCTGGGCAATCTGGGCGGGGTCGACAAACATGCCCTTGACCTTGGTACGCTGGTCGGCCCGGCCCATCCAGCCGGCTAGCCGCATGTTGGTGCGACCGCAGGTCGACTGCCCGGGCACGATCTTGGACAGATCCCCGGTGGCAAAGCGGATCAGCGGATAAAGGCTGTTGAAGTTGGTGACCACCAGCTCCCCGACTTCACCCTCGGCGACCGGTTCACCGGTTCCCGGCCGGACGATCTCGACAATATAGTCCTCATTGACGACCATGCCGTGCCGTGCCTCGGTTTCGTAGGCAATGACGCCCAGATCCGCCGTGGCATAACACTGGCCAACCGTTATGCCCTGGTCTTCGTATTCCTGCCGCAGCGACGGAAAAAGAGCGCCGCCGGAAACAAGGGCTGTCTTGATGGAGGAAACATCCCTCCCCTGTTCCCGGCCGCGGTCCAGGAGGACCTTCAAGTAGTCCGGTGTGCCGACAAAACCGGTCGGCTTGAGCACTTCAATCGCTTCAACCTGCGTGTCGGTATTGCCGACCCCCGCCGGGAAGACGGTGCAGCCGAGTGCGATGGCACCTTGGTCGAGAATGAAACCACCAGGCGTCAGATGGTACGAGAACGCGTTCAGCACCAAATCGCCTTTGCGGAAACCGGCCGCAAAGAGGCTGCGCGCTCCGTTCCAGGGGTCAAGGCCCGGCGCCTGCGGTTCCCAGATCGGTCCCGGCGACATGAACACCCTTGCCGCTCCGGACAGCTCGCCGGCGAGAAAGCCGCCAAAGGGCGGGTTTGCCTTTTGTTTGTCCAGAAGGTCGGCTTTCCGCAAGACCGGCAAAGCGGCCAGCGTTTCGCGGCTGGTCACCGCGGTCAGGTCCTGGCCGTCGAGATGGTCCGCCCAGCCCGGTGCCTTGGAGGTGGCATGCGCAAGCAGCTCGGGCAACTTGGCAAAGAGATCCTGTTCGCGCTGAGCGGGATCCTGCCGCTCGCGCGCGTCAAACTGAGTATCGCTCATGGTCGTCTCCGCTTGTTTCAGCCTCGGGTTCAGATCCCGTCAGGCCAGCCAGCGCTTCCTTCGTTTATAGTGTTTGACGTTCCGGAACGACCGGCGGCCTTCGCCACCGACGCCCAGGTAGAATTCCTTCACATCCTCGTTCTCACGCAGCGCCTTGGCGTCGCCATCGAGCACAATGCGACCGGATTCCAGGATGTAGCCGTAAGTGGCGTATTTCAGCGCCACGTTGGTGTTCTGCTCCGCCAGGAGGAAAGACACGCCCTCATTCTGGTTGAGCTTGCGCACGATTTCGAAAATCTCTTCCACCAGCTGCGGCGCAAGACCCATGCTGGGTTCGTCCAGTAGGATCATCTTGGGCCGGCTCATCAGGGCGCGTCCGATCGCGCACATCTGCTGTTCACCGCCCGACGTATAACCCGCCTGGCTGTTGCGCCGCTCGCGCAGGCGCGGGAAATAGGTATAGACCATCTCCAGGTCCGCCTTGATCGCGGCATGCCCGTCCTTGCGGGTATAGGCCCCGGTCAGCAAATTCTCTTCAATCGACAGGTGTCCGAAACAGTGCCGGCCTTCCATGACCTGGATGCAGCCGCGGCGCACCAGATCGTTCGGCGACAGGGCCTGGACCTCTTCGTCGTCAAACAGGATCTTGCCCTTGGTCACTTCCCCGCGCTCGGCGCCGAGAAGGTTGGACACCGCCTTCAGCGTGGTCGTCTTGCCGGCGCCATTGGCACCAAGCAGGGCGACGATACCGCCCTTGGGCACCGTCAAGGACACGCCCTTCAGCACCAGGATCACGTGGTCGTAGATGACCTCGATATTGTTGACCGACAGGATCGTCTCCGCCGTATCCGCGGCGTTGTCCGATCCGGGCTGTTCTACATCCAAAAGTGCCATTCCCTACTCTCCTTGGAAGCTCCGCCGTGCATGAGGCACGGCGGAGCGGACTGCCTTCTTAGTTCGGGCAGGGTTCGGTGCGTGCCGGCCACGGCGCGTTCTTCTCAGCGTATTCAGCTGCGGCCTTTTCCAGCATCGGGCGAACCAGGTCGGTCATCGGCTCGATCCAGCCGGACGCCTGACGCCACTGTTTGCCGTCCCACTCCTGGATGAACACCGGATGGCTGCCGGCATGGTCTTCACAGGTGACCTTCATCGGGTGGGCAAAGCCTTTCAGACCGAGTTCGGCCAGACGGGCCTCATCCAGGTCGAGGGCTTCCAGACCCATGCGCATGTCCTCACCGGTGATGACCTTCTTGCCGGTCAGCTCCTGAGCGGTGCGGATGCCTTCTGCAATGATCACGGAGTTCAGAACGCCGCGATTGTAGAGCGTGCCGCCAATGGTCTCCGCATCGGTCGAGCTGAGGCCCGCGTCAACGACATGTTTCTTGATGTCGTCAAGCGCCGGGAAGTCGGAACCGACACCGGAGAAGTTCATGGCCTTGTAGCCCTTGGCACCTTCGCCGCCGGCGGCTGCATCATCATCGCCTGCGGACCACCAGACGCCGATGAACTTGTCCATCGGGAAGCGGATCTTGACGGCTTCCTTGATGGCGGTCGGGTTCATCGCACCCCAGCCCCACATGACCATGTAATCCGGACGGTCACGGCGCACGTTCAGCCACTGTGAGGACTGGTTCTGCATTTCCTTGACGCCAACCGGGTACTGCAGCAGTTCAAAGCCGTATTTCTCGGCCAGCTGCTCCAGCAGCGGGATCGGCTCGCGGCCATAGCCGGCATCCAGGAAGATGTAGCCGATTTTCTTGCCGCTCAGCTTGTCGAGACCGCCTTCCTGCTCACCAATATACTTGATGACCACGGACGCGCCGTCCCAGTAGGTGTCCGGTACGTTGAAGACCCACGGGAAGACCGAGCCATCGGCCGCAGCGGACAGGCCGTAGCCCATCGACAGGACCGGGATCTTGTCAACGCCGGCTTTCGGGATCAGCTGCAGCGTGATGCCGGTGGAATACGGGTTATAGACCAGCGCGCCCTTGCCCTTGGTGGCTTCGTAGCACTCGACACCTTTCTGGGCGTTGTAGCCGGTTTCACACTCTTCCAGTTCCAGCTTCACGCCGCCGATGCCGCCGTCGCGCTCGTTGAGCATTTTCAGGTAGTCATGCATGCCGTTGGCAATGTGGATGCCGGAGGCTGCGAACGGTCCGGTGCGGTAGGTCAGCAGCGGCACGTAGTTGCTGTCTTCTGCCTGGACCGGCGTTGTCATGGCGCCGGACAGGCCGACACCGACGGCAACGGCGGTTCCCAGCGCAAGTTGCTTGATGCTTTTCATGTTTCTCCTCCCATGCGGCCACGGACCACCCGAAACCGCCGGACCAGTTACGCCATTCCTCACCGGACAGGTCCAAATCCGGATGGCGGCGAAAAGGCTGGCAGCCCCCTAGTAGGGGAACGGCCAGACCCTGAGCTTCTGTTTCCCGATCTGCCAGAGCCGGGCAAAGCCGTGCGGCTCCACGATCAGGAAGAAGATGATGAGCGCACCGACAACCATGAACGTGACATGTTCGACGGTTTCTGCCGCGATATCGAAGCCGAGCATGCCCGGAATGAACTTCAGGAACACCGGCAGGATCCAGATGAAGGCCGCGCCCATGAAGGCTCCGGCAAGACTGCCGAGACCGCCCAGGATCACCATGAACAGGATCTGGAACGACAGCGCGATCGAGTAGGACGACGGCTCTGCCGCGTTCAGCCAGAAGAACACCATCATCGCACCGGCAACGCCGCAGATATAGGACGATACGGCGAAGGCCATCAGCTTGGTCTGCAGCGGGCGAATGCCCATCAGCTCCGCGGCAATGTCCATGTCGCGGATCATCATCCAGGAGCGGCCGATCCGTCCGCGCAGCACGTTGGCGATCAGGAAGGCGATGCCGACCGTGATGCACAGGACGATGAAGTAGCGCACGATCGGTGTGGCTTCCGCGCCCGAGACCACAAATCCAAACGCTTCGCGATGCGGCACTTCGATCGCGCCCGATGCGTTGTCGTTGTAGAGCCAGGAAATGCGGATGAAACACCACTCCAGAAAGAACTGGGCCGCCAGCGTGGTCACTGCCAGGTAGAGCCCCTTGATGCGCAGGCTCGGCAGGCCGAACACGGCACCGATGGCGGCGGAGAACACACCCGACAGCAGCACCATCAGGATGACATTGGCATCCGGAAAGATGGTGGTGAGCTTGTAGGCCGCATAGGCGCCAACCCCCATGAACGCCCCGGTCCCGAGAGAAAGCTGTCCGCAGAAACCGGTCAGGATGTTCAGGCCGATCGCCGCCAGCGCGAACACCAGGAACGGGATCATGATCGAGGTCAGGAAGAAGTCATTGGCAAAGAGCGGAATGACGACGAATGCGACAGCAAGAATAACGGCCAGACCGAGCCGGTCCTGGAGGATCGGCATGAGCGCCTGATCCGCCTTGTAGCTTGTCTTGAATTGGCCAGCTTCGCGATAGAACATGTGCTTGAGCCTCTCCCTTAAATCCGCTCGATGATGCGTTCGCCGAAGAGACCTTGCGGCCGGAACAGTAGGAAAATCAGGGCAATGATATAGGCCAGCCACGATTCAATGCCGCCGCCGACAAGTCCGCCCCAGTAGAGCTCGCCGATTTTTTCGCCAAAGCCGATGATCAGCCCGCCGACAATCGCCCCTGGAATGGAGGTGAAGCCACCGAGGATCAGCACCGGCAAGGCCTTGAAGGCCACGATTTCCAGCGCGAAGGAGACGTCGGAGCGCGCGCCCCACATGATGCCGGTTGCCAGCGCCACCAGACCGGCCGCGAACCAGACAATCGCCCAGATCTGGTTGAGGGAGATACCGACGGACAGGGCCGCCTGGTGGTCATCCGCCACCGCCCGCAGGGCCCGGCCGATCCGTGTCTTGTTGAAGAAGATGCCAAGCGCCGCCACCATGATCACCGCAATCACGGCCGCCGCAATGTCGATATGCTGCAGGATCACCAGACCGCGGTCACCGAATTCGAAAGCGGTCGAACCTGTCGGCAGGCCGAGTTCTTCCGTGATCATCTGTTTCGGTTCGCCGCCAAAGACAAATTCGCCGAAGCCGATCAGGAAGTAGGTCAGGCCGATGGTGGCCATCAGGAGGATGATGTCAGGCTGGTTGACCAGCGGCCGCATCACGACCCGTTCCACGCCATAGGCGAGTATACCCATGGCGCCAATGGTCAGGGCCAATGCGATATAGGCGGGCACCCCGTTTTCATGGAGCCCGACCAGGGTCAGGCCGGCAAACACCACCATGATGCCCTGGGCGAAGTTGAAGACACCAGACGCCTTGAAGATCAGCACGAAACCGAGCGCGATCAGGGCATAGAGAATTCCGGCGACAAAACCTTCCCACAGAACCTGCAGGAAGAAATCCGGCATGGAATACATCTGCACGAAGGGGTCGATGAAAATGTCGTAGAGCATGGTCCGTTCGTCCCCCTAGTGGCTCACGCCGAGATATGCGTCGATCACGTTCTGATTGGCCTGCACTTCTTCCGGCGGGCCATCCGCGATCTTCTTGCCGTAGTCGAGCACGACCACGCGGTCGGAAAGATCCATGACGACACCCATGTCATGTTCAATGAGGGCGATCGTCGTGCCGAACTCCTGGTTCACGTCCAGGATGAACCGGCTCATGTCTTCTTTTTCTTCCAGGTTCATGCCGGCCATCGGCTCGTCGAGCAGAAGCAGATCAGGCTCCATAGCAAGCGCGCGGCCAAGCTCGACCCGCTTCTGCAGGCCATAGGGAAGACGGCCCACCGGCGTCTTGCGGATGGCCTGGATTTCCAGGAAGTCGATGATGTCCTCGACCTTGCGCCGATGTTCGATCTCTTCCTGTTCGGCCGGACCGCGCCACAGAAGCTGCCAGAAGAAGTTCCTGTGCATCTTCAGCGACCGGCCCGACATGATGTTGTCGAGCGTCGTCATGCCCTTGAACAGCGCCACGTTCTGGAAGGTCCGGGCAATGCCGTTGCTGGCCGCCTCGTACGGCTTCATCTTGCGGCGGACCTTGCCCTGCCAGGTGATCGTGCCTTCCTGCGGGTGATAAAAGCCGTTGATGACATTCAGCATCGAGGTTTTGCCGGCCCCGTTCGGGCCGATGATCGCCCGGATCTCGCCCTTCTGGATATCGAAGGAAATGTCGGTGATCGCCTTCACGCCGCCGAAGGACAGCGAGACATTGTCGACCTGGAGCAGAACCTCGCGCTTGGCGGTTTTGGTGGCCGGCTCCGGGGACATCGCGTTTTCCTGTACGATGGCGTTCATTCGGCGGCCTCCTGCATGCCCTTGGCAGCGTCATGAGCGGTCATGTCGCGGATCTCGACAGTGGCCTCGATCGCGCCCTTGCGGCCGTCCTCAAACGTGACCTCCGTACGCACATGTTTTGACGTCGAGCCGTCGTAAAGCGCATCGATCAGCGGCGCATAGCGCTCGGCGATGAAGCTGCGCCGGACTTTCTGTGTCCGGGTCAGCTCACCGTCATCGGCGTCCAGTTCCTTGTGCAGGATCAGGAAGCGCTTAATCTGTGCGCCTGCCATCATCGGCTCCTGCGACAGGTCCCGGTTGACCTGGTCCACATGGCTTTCGATCATGCCGTAGACATCCGGATTGGCAGCCAGTTCCTGATAGGACGCGTAGTTGACATTGTTGCGCTCCGCCCAGGACCCGACAGCAGTCAGATCGATGTTGATGAACACCGCCACCATGTCCTTCTCGTGACCGAAGGCGACGGCCTCCTTGATGTTCGGGAAGAACTTGAGTTTGTTCTCGATGTATTTCGGCGCAAACAGCGCCCCGTCGTTCAGCTTGCCGACATCCTTGGCGCGGTCGATGATCTTCAGGTGGCCGTTTTCGGCAATGATGCCCGCATCCCCAGTATGCACCCAGCCATCGGGCGTCTTGGTGCTGGCGGTCGCCTCGTCATTCTTGAAGTAGCCGACAAAGACGCCGGGAGAGCGATACATCACCTCGCCGCTGTCGGCGATTTTCAGCTCGACATCCGGAGCGGGCTTTCCGACCGTGTCACCGAAGATCTCGCCGTCCGGCTGCAGGGTGATGTACACGCTGGCTTCGGTCTGACCGTAGAGCTGCTTCAGGTTCAGCCCGAGTGAGCGGTAGAACTGGAAGATTTCCGGACCGATGGCCTCACCGGCCGTGTAGCCGACCTTCATGCGGGTCAGGCCCATCCGGTTTTTCAGCGGTCCATAGACAAAGAACTCGCCAAGCCCGTAGAGCATGCGGTCCTTGAAGGCGACCTCCTCGCCATTCAGGATCTTCTCACCGACCTTGCGCGCAACGCCCATAAAGAAGTCGAACATCTTGCGTTTGGTTTTGCCGGCATCTTCCATGCGCACCATGATCATGGTCAGCATGTTTTCAAAGACCCGGGGCGGTGCAAAGAAGTAGGTCGGCGCGATCTCGCGCCGGTCCACATCGATCGTGTCCATGCTTTCCGGGCAATTGACGCAATAGCCGGCGGTGAAGGACTGCGCGAGCGAGAAGACGTGGTCGCCGATCCAGGCCATCGGCAGGTAGGCGAGCACTTCCTCGGTCTCGTTCAGATTGTCGAAGACGTTGGCATTCCGAGCCGAGATGACCAGGTTGTCGAAGGACAGCATCACGCCTTTCGGACGACCCGTCGTCCCGGACGTATAAAGCATGACGGCAATGTCGGAGCCCTTGCCACCGGAAAAGCCCGAGGCCCAGTCATCGGCTGCCGACGCAGACTTTTTCAGCTGGTCACGGCCGAGATCCTGCACAGAGGCGTAATCATGCAGCTGGGTGTGGTCGTAATCCCTGAGACCGCGCGCCTCGTCATAGATCACATGCCGCAGCGAGGGCACGTCCTCGGACATGGACAGCAGCTTGTCGACCTGCTCCTGGTCTTCTACAACCGCAAAGGTGACTTCGGCATGCCCCAGAACATAGGCCATTTCCTCTGCCACGCTGTCCGCGTAGACCGGCACGGGCACGGCCCCGATCGCCTGGGCGGCGACCATCGACCAGTAGAGCCGTGGCCGATTCGAGCCGACAATGGCGATCTTGTCTCCAGGCTTCAGCCCCAGAGACTTCAATCCGATGGAAAATGCGCGGAGCTCTTCCAACACCTCGGACCAGGTCCAGCTTTGCCAGATCCCGAAATCCTTTTCCCGGAACGCTGTCCGGTCACCGAAAACCTTCGCGTTTTGCAGAAGGATTTTCGGAAAGGTGTCCTCCCCGCGCGATGACGCGCTGGCCGACCCTACCATGAACTGTTTCTTCCCTTTAGAAGGCGCCCCGGTTGTCCGGGATCGTTCCCTGATGGGTATGAAACTCTCTGCCGCGCCAACCTTCAACCGGTAAATTGTGAATGGCAGACCGGCAGCGTGTCCCAACCCGTTATCTTCACGCTAGGACCGGGCGTTTGCAGCAATATGTTTCAATCATGTCGAAATGTTTCAATCGCGCTGCGAGTGCGAAATGGCTTTCTCGGCATGCGCGCGCCCGCGACGGAAAACCTGAATGAGAACAGGGCTCTGGCACCTGGTACTCGGGTCAGAAAAACCTCTTGACCTCAAGTTAACTTGAGAAGGCATGATGCCGGCCCGTTCAGGATTTGTCGAAATTTGGAGATGGAAATGGATTTGAACCAGGTCACGTTGGACGCTGCCGACTTTGAAGCGTCGGTGGATTTTTACCAGCGGCTCGGACTGCATCTGATTGTTCTGAGCGAAGGCCGATATGCCCGGTTTGAACTTCCCTCCGGCTCCACGACGCTTTCCCTTCACAAGGCCGAAAACCCGGTTACGCCGGGCGCCGTCTTTTACTTCGAGGTCGACGATGTCGATCAGCACTACCGGCAGCTGGTCGAACAGGGCATCGCGTTTGAGACCCCGCCAAAGGAAGAAAGGTGGCGCTGGAAGGAGGCCCGTTTCAGCGACCCGTCAGGCAACAGGCTCTGCCTGTTTCACGCAGGACCCGATCGCAGGTTTCCACCCTGGAGACTGGACGGGACCAAGGTCGGCACATAACCAGCCGTCCTTTCAACAACCGAACTGCTCACCACCGGCTTTCATCGCCAGTGCCTTTTGAATGAAATCGGAGATCCGTGTCTGCTCGACGGCTTTTGACTTGGCAAATCGCACACAGCCCTTGCCCACACTCAGGCCCTTGAGCAGCATGCCGTCCGGGTCGATCCGCGAAGCGTCACCGACATAAAGGCTGACATAATTGCGCTGCGCATTGAGATGAAAAACGAAATCCTCGCCGATCCGAAACCCCAACATCTTGTAATGGATGCATTCTTCAATCTCCGGCGCCGCCTTGCGTATCACTTTGCGCAACTGCAGCAGCGTTTGCTTGCGCCAGTCATCTTCAAGGGCCTTCAGATAGGCATCCGGTGTCTCAGCATCATACTGCATTCCGGGGCTCCCCTATTGGTCGCGCCCGACTGCCAGTTCGAACCGCGGCCGGCCAACGGACGGCGGTTATCAAGTGGCCGAACGCCAACCCGCCAATCCTGGCTGGACCCCATTCATCAATCAAGTGAGCGTTCGGGGCTAGAACCGGTGCCGGATACCCAGGGTCGGCGTATCTGATCCACAACGGCGGCAGTCGAACAGGCCGTAGACGCTGGACCGGTGATGCATGCGGAAGACCAGCTCGGTATCCGGATGACTGGGCAAGGCAAAGGTAACTTCAGGCGAGAAATAATGGAGCAGCTTCCGGTTGGGATCGGGCGCGGCGCTGCGGGCCTCATAGTCCATGCGTTTGATGGTGTAGTTCAGGCCCGTGCTGACGGCGACACTGGTCCTGATCGTCTCGTTCCAGGGGAAGTTGTGCCAGCGGGCATAGAGCGCGCCCCAGACCTGAGGACCGTTGCTGTCGCCGAACATTGCACCGGCGCCGGCTTCCGCCTCGAAGGAAAACAGGGAATTTCGGTAGAACTCATAGCCGGCTGCAGCTCCGATGAAACCGGTATCTTCATACTCATCGCTGAAAAGAAGAACCTGATCCATCGGCTCGGAACTGAGCCGACCGCCAAAAACCATGACGTTCCAGTGCCTGGAAATGGGCTGCGGGTCGAGCAATGTCTTGAGGGACGTCAAAGCGGACCCTTCTTGCCCCTCGGACGCGAAGCCTGTCTCAAGCCCGACAGCAAACAGAAAAAGCAGGAGAGCGGCAGCATGGCGCAACCGGCAAAATGTCGTCGAACATCCTCTCAAACTCGGCATTACCCGCTGCCTCACCACAATCGCGCCAGACACATGGAGGATCGTTTGGCCCTCCGCCCCCTCTGACTGCCGGCCACACTGAGTGACATTCGAAAAATACGAATCCCCCGATAATTCTTGGCAATATGGGTCAATCTTACTTAACGTAAATTAAACCTAGCCAATCCTTACCCGGATCAGCTGGAATAAGTCACCGGCGATTTTGCGCTGTTCGGCAATGCCGGATTTGGATCAGGGAGAGACACGACATCATGCGCTCTGCCCAAAAAATGCACTTGCCGAAAAAGTTTGCAAAACAAAACCACCATCACTAACGTGTCATGCTTGTGCATTGCAGGACGGGCGCAGCGATGAGACTGCGCTGACGAAAATACAGGAGAGGTTGATGCTCTACAGCAAGATCGTCGCAGCTGCGCTCGTGGCGCTTGGAACGACCGCGGCGGTGGCAAGCGACACGACAGATGTTCCCTTTGCCCTCGATTGGAAATTCGAAGGACCGTCTGCCCCCTATTTTGCAGCCATCGACAATGGTCACTTCGCAGACAAGGGCCTGAATGTCGAAATCACCGCCGGTTCCGGTTCGCTGGACGCCATTCCGAAGGTTGCGACAGGCGCCTTTCCAATCGGTTTTGCGGACATCAACAGCCTGATCAAGTTCATCGACCAGAATCCGGGCGCACCCGTCATCGCCGCCATGATGGTCTACGACAAACCACCCTTCGCCGTGATCGGCCGCAAGTCCCTGGGTGTCGAGGGTCCGGGCGATCTGGCCGGCAAGGTTCTGGGCGCCCCGCCACCGGACGGAGCCTGGGCACAGTTTCCGATCTTTGCCGCGGAAAACGGCATCAACATGGACGACATCAAGGTCGAGCCGGTCGGCTTTCCAACCCGTGAACCGATGTTGGCCGAAGGCAACGTGTCGTCGATCACCGGCTTCTCTTTCAGCTCCTATCTGAACCTGGTGCGCCTTGGTGTTCCGGAAGAAGATATCTCCACCATCCTGATGGCCGATCACGGCCTGGACCTCTATGGCAATGCGGTGATCGTGAACACCGAGTTCGCCGAAGCGAACCCGGATGTGGTCAAGGGCTTCCTGGAAGCGGTTGCCATGGGCTGGAAAGACGCGATTGCCGACCCGGAAGCCGTCATTCCGTCGCTTGTCAAACGCAACCCGGCCGCCGATGCGGCGCTTGAGCAGCGCCGGCTTCAGCTGGCAATCGACGCCAATGTCGTCACCGACTACACCAGCGCCAACGGCATGGGCGGCATTGATGCTGACCGCATGGCCAATGCCATCAAGCAGATCGGCACGGTCTATGACTTCCAGAACGCGCCGGATGCCAGCCTCTATTTCACCGACGCCTACCTGCCTGCAGGTGGTTTCTCTCTGAAGTAGGTTTGAAACAAGTTCGGGGCGGGGGCCCGCCCCCGCTTCCCTCCCGGTCGATCCAAGGACCCCATGACAGCACTGATTGAAATCAAGGACGTCCGCCACGCCTATGCGACGGCGGCCGGTCCCTTGCCCGTTTTGGACGGGTTGAATGTTTCCGTAGAAGAAGGTGGTTTCTGCGCTGTTGTCGGCCCATCCGGCTGCGGAAAATCCACCTTGACCCGGCTGATCGCCGGACTGATGAAACCCGACGAAGGCGAGGTCTGGCTTCACGGTGAACGGGTGCGCGGTCCACGCTCCACGGTCGGCATGGCCTTTCAGAACCCCGTGCTTCTGGAATGGCGCACGATCCTGAAAAACGTGATGCTGCCCCTGGAAATCGTGCCGAACGGCCTGAAGGGAAAGGCCGCCGTCGACCGGGCACGGCATCTCCTGTCTCTCGTCGGCCTTGAGGGCTTTGAAGACAAGCGGCCATCGGAACTCTCCGGCGGCATGCGCCAGCGGGCGTCGCTCTGCCGGGCGCTGGTTCACCAGCCCGAAGTCCTGATCCTTGACGAACCCTTCGGGGCTCTCGATGCCTTCACGCGCGAAGACCTCTGGCAGACCATGCATGACCTGAAGGAAAAGGAACCCTTCACCGGCGTGCTGATCACCCACGACCTGCGCGAATCCATCTTTCTGGGTGACCAGGTGGTGGTGTTGTCCGGCCGTCCCGCGCACACGCAATATGTCATGTCCATTCCGCGTGCCGAACGTGCTTCGCTCGAGGAACTTTACACGGCAGAGGCTGCTGAACGACTGGCGATCCTGAGGCACCAGATCGAGATTGCACAGGGCCGCGCCCCGGAAGAGGAGCCAGCAGCATGACCGGACGCTTCCGTAATGTGATCGTGCCTCTTGTGGCCATGCTTGTTTTCCTGCTGCTCTGGGAGGCCCTCGTCTGGCTGAACGGCTGGCCCAACTACAAGATGGCCTCCCCTAGCGATCTCTGGCCCGCCTATACCCGCTACTGGGAGCTGTTCCTGGTGATGGGTTGGCAAACGCTCTGGCGCACGGTGGTCGGCCTGCTGCTGGCGGTGATCGTCGGCACGGCCTTTGGCATGCTCATGGGCTTTTCGCGCACCATGCGCGATGCGCTTTACCCGCTCCTGGTCGGCTTCAACGCCATCCCCAAGGCAACGGTGGTGCCGATCGTCGCGCTGATGTTCGTCGGCGCTCATGACTTCAACACCATCCTGATCGCCTTCATGATCTCGTTTTTCCCGATTGCTGTTTCAGTCTCGATCGGCCTGTCGACCCTGGAACCGGAATACCGGGACATCCTCAGATCGCTAGGGGCGTCACAGACGACGATCTTCTGGAAAATTGCGCTGCCCAAGACCCTGCCGGAATTCTTCGGAGCCCTGAAGGTCTCGGTAACACTTGCCTTTATCGGCACCAACCTGATGGAAATCGTCAGCCCGCATGGTCGCGGCCTCGGCGCCCTCTTCGACAGCGGTAAAACCAATTCGGACTACCCGCTCATGTTCGCGGTCCTGATCGCGCTCGCCCTGCTCGGCATCGTTCTCTATTATATCGTTGTCGGACTGGAGAAGATTTTCGCGGGCTGGGCGGAACGGGCGCCGCACTAGACACGGGGCTGATTACTCTAACCGCCAAAGCGCTGCAGGTAGTCCTGCGGCGCGATTCCCTTCTTCCGCTGAAAAGCCCGCCGCATTCGTTCCGCATTTCCGAACCCGAACAGATGCGGCAACTCCGCCAATTGCGCTTCCCCTCGCTGCATGGCTTCGCAGGCCGCCTCAACGCGCAGGTCTTCAACAAATCGGGCCGGGCTCATGCCCATGACTTTTGAAAACTTGCGGGCGAAATTCCGCTCGCTCATATGCACCTTCTCGGCCAGCCGCGGCACGGACAGATCGGCCGCCAGATTTGCCATGATGTCCGTGACCAGGGCATCAAAAACATCGCCGCTGCTTTCCGTTTGCCTTGCAAGCGCGGAACTGAACTGCTGCTGTCCACCCGTCCGGCGCACATAGAGCACCAGTGACTGCGCCAGCCGCAAGGCTTCGGCCCTGCCCAGATCCTCCTCGACCATGGCAAGCGCCATGTCGATACCAGCCGTCACCCCCGCGGATGTCCAGACCTTGCCGTCTTTTTCAAAGATGGAGTTTTCATTGAGTTTTATGTCCGGATACCGGCGTTGCAGATCGGAACACGCCATCCAATGAGTGGTCGCCCGTTTGCCATTCAGGAGCCCGCCTCTCGCAAGAATAAAGGCTCCAAGACAAATCGACCCGATGCGACGGACCCGGCCAGACATCTCAGACAGAAAGATCTGCAAGCCGTCCGACTTTGCAGCCTCCAGCGCACTGTTGCCACCGGAAACCAGGAGCGTGTCCGGGGGATCGCTCGCGCAGGTGTCGAACGCTCCCGTTTCAAGCGAGATCCCGGCATCTGTGACAACGGGGCCGCCGCGCTCCGACAGCAGTTCAATCTCGTAGGCCTTGCGGCCAGGCAGCCCGGTCGCATCCGGAAAGCGGGCATCGTTGAACACTTGCAACGGTCCGGTCACGTCAATCAGCTTCGTCCGATCGAACAGAACAAAGGCGACCCGGCGTCTGACTTGATCAATATTGGCAGAAAAAGTGGGCATCATGTCATTTATGTCAGAACGATTGCGAGGCAACAATGGCCCAGGACCTGACTTGAAGGAGAAAGCCATGCTCGAGCTGCGCCCCAACTGCGAATTATGCGACTGCGATCTGCCGCCACAATCTGCTGAAGCCCGAATCTGCAGCTACGAATGCACCTATTGCGCGGATTGCGTCGACACGGTTCTCAAGGATGTCTGCCCGAAATGCGGCGGCAACTTCATGCCGAGGCCCATACGGCCCCAATCCGCCTGGCGGCCCGAACGCCAGCTGGGCCTAGGCAACAATCCTGCCGGTGAAAAGCGCTATCACACGCCCTACACCCGCGAAAACATCAAGGAATTCGCCAGCCAGCTGAAGGATGTGCAACCGGACAAACGATAAGGAGACCTTGTGTTGCGCTGCAGCTCTTCAGCCGATTTTCCAGAGCCAGGACCTTAGCTGGTGCCTTCACTCGCAAGATTTCCCGGCGCTGCCGTGCTCCTGCGCACCACCAGCCAGGGCTCCAATTGAACACTCGCCGTTTTTGGCTGCCCACCCTGCAAAAGGTTCAACAGCAGTTGTGCCGCCTGTTCCCCGACAGCGCGGCGCGGCTGGTGGATCGTCGTCAGAGGCGGCACGAAGTGGCCTGCAATATCGATATCGTCGAAACCGACCACCGACACGTCTTCCGGCACGTTGAAACCGGCTTCACTCAATGTCGAAATGAAACCGAAGGCGGCGCGATCACTGGCACAGAAAACAGCCGTCGGCCTGTCCTTCAGAGCAAGCCAGCCTTCCGCCGCCTGCCTGCCCGATTCCAGAGTGTAGTCACCTTCGAAGACCCAGGCCTCTTCAGCCTCCAGTCCGGCACCTGAGAGCGTTGCCCTGAAACCTTCCAGACGGTCGCGACCGGGCTTGTGCGACAACAGCCCGGTGACATGGCCGACGGTCTTGTGGCCGAGGGCCAGCAGATGCGACACCGCAAGATTTGCACCAAGCAGATTGTTGACGACGGCAATGGGCACGGTCGGGTCATCACTCCATTCGCCCGCCGTTACGATAGGCGGCAGTTTTGGATTGGCGGCCCGAATTTCGGCGATCGAAAAATGCCCGTCCATGATGACAATGCCGTCGCAATTGTTCTGGCTAAAGAACTCGTTGAGATTTGAGCGTGCCATCGAAGGCTTGCGCGTATCTGCAATCAGAACCTTGAGATTGCGGTCGGCGCAGACGGTTTCGATCCCTTGAAGGATATTGGAAAAATGCGAGTTACCGATATCGGGAACAAGGGCAACGATCGCGCCTGTGTCCCGGCGGCGCAAGTTGCGGGCCGCGTGATTGAGCACATAGCCGGTTTCCTCGACCGCCCGGGCAACCTTGTTGCGGGTTTCTTCCGACACCCGGTCGGGCATGGACAGGGCCCGGCTGACCGTCGCCGTGGAGACCTTGGCTGCACGAGCGACATCCTGAACCGTGGGATTTGTTTTTTTGGGGCTCGAATTGCTCATTCTGGTCA
Source organism: Roseibium sp. (assembly GCF_965233565.1). Lineage (GTDB taxonomy): Bacteria > Pseudomonadota > Alphaproteobacteria > Rhizobiales > Stappiaceae > Roseibium. Next base: position 2,576,854 of record NZ_OZ247494.1, read on the forward strand.
GGTTTGCCGCAAAAGTCTGAGAATACGGTCTAATGTCATGACCTCGTTCTTTAGCACATTTGGCCGAAGCAGCCACAATCGGCACGCCAACGAAAACGGAGAGCCCCATGGCCGAGATATCTGACCTCGACCTGTCAGCCAGCGCCCCCCGGGAAGAATTGCCGCCACCCATGAAAGCGCTCTGGTGGCTGAAGAAAGGCGACTTCCGACTTGGCCCTGACTGGCATGAAGCGCATGAGATCTGCCAGACCGCTGAAGGGGACCCGACACACGATTGGATCCACGGTCTCTGCCATCTCATCGAAGGAGACCCCGGCAACGCAGCCTATTGGTTCCGTCGGGCCGGTCGGAACCCGGCCACACAAGATCCGCAAGACATCTGGATGGAGATTGCCGCGTCGCTGGGTTGATCGCAGCAAGCCCTTACGCCCACACGCCTCCTCCATTCGGACTAGGCGAGAGCAGTTCAGTCTCCGGGCGATTTGATTTACTCTCCCGCGCATGGAGGAAACAGACCAGCTCAAGGCACAGATCGACCTGCTTCAGGCAGCGCTCGATCACATCAATCAGGGCTTCACCGTGTTTGACAGCGACCTTCGTCTGGTCGCCTGGAACCGTGGCCTTTACGATATGCTCGACATGCCGGAGGAGATCGTAAGGCGCGGCTCCCATCTTGAAGCCTTTATTCGCGTCAACGCGGAGCGCGGCGAATACGGCGAAGGCGACATCGAAGGCAAGATCGCCCGCCGGATCGAGCGCGCCAGGCTCTTCGAACCGCATTATTTCGAGCGCGTGCGTCCGAACGGTCAGATCATTGCCGTTTCTGGCACCCCACTGCCACAGGGCGGTTTTGTGACCATCTATTCGGACGTCACCGAGGAACGTCGGCGGCAGAAAAAGCTGGAACAGACCGTCGAGGAACGCACGCGCGCGCTTCAACAGTCGGAAGACTGGCTGCGCCTGGTCACCGACAACATTCCCGCCCTGATCGCCTATCTGTCACCCGGCCCGGTCTTCCGCTTCGCCAACCGGCGATATGCAGACTGGTTCGGCCAGTCCGTTGCCTCCATTGCCGGCAAGCGGGCGCCTGATGTCGTCGGTGACGATCTGTTTGCCGAAATCGCACCGCATATCGAAAAGGCCTTTGAGGGCAACGCGGTCAGTTATGAATACCAGCGCAGTCGTCCGGACGGCACGCTGGCCTATATGCGCTCCACGCTGATCCCCGACATGACCCAGGACGGCCGCACCCTCGGTATCTTCGTGTTGTCGCTCGACGCGACCGACCAGAAACAGGCCGAAGCGGCCCTGGTGCAGTCGCAACGCATGGACGCGGTCGGCAAACTGACCGGTGGTCTTGCCCACGATTTCAACAATCTCCTGGCGATCCTGATGGGCAACCTGCTCAGCCTTGGCCGACTGGAAGAACCTGTCGACAAGGAGGCTCTCGACAAGAAGCTGTCGCCAATGCTGGATGCCACCAAGCGCGGTTCGGAACTGATCCAGCGCCTTCTGGCGTTCAGCCGGGGCAAGGCGATTGATCCGCAAACCGTCCCGCTCGCCGATGTCATTGCCGGCACCAGCCGCCTTCTTGAAGGGTCGCTGCCCTCCTCGATCACCTTGAACATCCATGCGGACGACCGGCAGGTCGCAGCCTGCATCGATCCGACCCAGATGGAAACGGCCCTGATCAACCTTGCGTTCAATGCACGCGATGCCATGCCCGACGGCGGCCAGCTCACGATCTCGCTGGACGAGACCGTACTGGAGACGCAAGAAGCAAAAGATCTCGGCATCGCCGCCGGCCCCTATGCGCGGATTGCCGTTGAAGATACGGGCGGCGGCATGGATGCAGATACCCAGCTCAAGGTCTTTGAACCGTTTTTCACGACCAAGAGCTTTGGCACAGGAAGCGGACTTGGCCTGTCCATGGTCTATGGTTTCATCCGCCAGTCGGGCGGAGCCATTCAGATCAGCAGTGCGCTCGGTGTCGGGACCTTCATGACGCTCTATCTGCCGCTTGTTCGTCTGCAGGACCCAGAGGACCAGGCCCGCGACAAGAGCAAGGCCCAATCGCTCAAGCGCGGCCAGGGAGAGCTTCTGCTCCTGGTGGAAGACGACCCGGATGTTGCCGCGGCCGTGACCGATCAACTTCAAAACCTAGGCTACAGTGTGCTGCTGGCGGAGAGCGCGGATGATGCCCGGACGCTGGCTCTGGACCTGCCGGAGCTGAAGGGCGTTTTGAGCGACATCATCATGCCGGGCCAGGTCAACGGCCTCGCTCTTGCCAGGGAGATCCGGCGCGAGCGTTCGGATCTCGGCATCGCGCTGATGTCCGGATATGCCGACTGGTCAAACCTTGCCGGGCAGGGCCAGACGTGTGAATTTCCGGTCTTGGCGAAACCCTTCGCAGATGCTCAACTCGCTGACGCCGTTCAGCAGATTCTCTCATTGAATTCCAAGGGATAGGAAACAGCCTTGCAGACACGCTCCGCATCGGCCGGCAGACGCCAGGTTTTCATCGTCGATGACGAGCCGGAAATCGGCAACCTGCTGGCGGATGCCATGCAGCAATTCGAGATGGATGGCCGGAGTTTCTCAACGGCGCGGGAGGTCCTGTCTGCCCTCGATCTTGAGACGCCCGATGCCTGTATCGTCGACCTGGGTCTGCCGGACATGGAGGGTATGGCACTGATCAACGAGATCCGCCGGCGCTCGTCGGTGCCGATCATCGTGCTTTCCGCACGTGGTCACGCCACCGACCGGGTCATGGGTCTCGAACTTGGCGCCGACGACTATGTGGTCAAGCCCTTCGACCCGAGAGAGGTCGTTGCCCGGATCCGGTCCATTCTGCGACGATCTGCAGAACAGGCACCGGCCACAGCGAAACTGGAACTGGCCCGTTTCGAGGGATGGACCTATCAGCCGACCTCTCACGGACTGACGTCACCCGAGGGTGAAGAGACCTTTCTTTCGACCGGCGAAGCTACTCTGCTGGAAGCGTTGCTCCGAGCTCCGAAACGCGTGCTCACGCGCGACTATCTGCTCGAACATGGCGGCCGGGACGAAAGCCTCGACCGATCCATCGATGTGCGCGTGTCACGCCTGCGCAAGAAGCTGACCCGCAAGGGCGAGGCAGAAGTCATCCGCACCATTTACGGATCCGGCTACATGTTTGCCACGGACGTCGACTGGACGTCTTGATGCTGCCTGGCCCGAGCTTCTGACTGAGCATTTCCGGCACAAATCGACGCTAACACAAGACGGGCTGGATCAACGCCGTTTCAGGGAGTGAATTCCCCGCAGAGGCAGGCTTCCAGCCGCTGCCTGCGACCCGCCGGATCAGATGCAAAGGCAAGCGTATAAGCAAGCTTTGCATAGGCCGCTTCCACAGTCATGTCGCGGCCGTCGACAACATCATGGTCCAGCAATATTTGCGCCGCCGCATAGGTCCCGAGCGCCATGCCGCCCTCGGGACACTGGCTGACGCCGACAACCGGGATCCGCCGCGATTGGGCAATTTCAAGAGCGACCCTCAGTCCCTGCGTGTCCGGTGCTGTGCCCGAGCCGAAGCAGCGCAGCACCAGGCCGTCGCAGGTTTCGGCAGCATGCTGGAGCAGCGACGCCGGCATGCCGGGCGCCATCGCAATGATGCCGATGGCAGGCGTGCCGACACAATGAAGGCTGGGTTCACCGGCCTGCTGAAGCGGAGCAATGTCACTGGGATCGGCGCTGAACCCGTCAAATGCGCGCGAATGAGACTTGCGGACCCGGCCACCATGCAGCTTCTTGCCGGCGAACTGCACCCAGACACCCGGTGCCGTCGCCTGCACCAGCTGGAAGGCCTCGATAATATTGCGCACCCCGTCGTTGCCATCCACGGTCAGCGGCAGCATGGCCCCGGTCAGGACCACCGGAATGCGAAGACCCTCCAATGCAAAGCAGAGCGCCGCGGACGTATAGGCAAGCGTGTCCGTACCGTGGGTCACCACGACGCCCTCGAATGCGTGCTGGTGCGCATGAATAACCCGGGCGATACGGTTCCAGTCCTCGGGCGTGGCATTGGCGCTGTCGATCAGCGGCTCCAGAACCTCAAGCTCGATCTCATCGGGCAGCTTTCCTTCGGCTTGCAACGCCACGACAGCGTCTTCGACGACGCCGCGGCGCGGTGCAAAGCCGGCCCCGGTCTGCGCCATGCCGATGGTGCCGCCGGTATGAACCAGTAGAATGCGCATGTTTCCTCCCACGACCGAGACAGCAGCTGACGGGCGCCTGTGTCCGGTTTGCGGGCGTCTTACCGGATTTGCCGCGCCCTCGCCATCCCCGGAAACCGGTTGGCTGCCAGTTCCGGCAGATTGTCTCCGATATGCTGTGGAGGGTGTTTCAGGTCCCAGCCACGATACCAACGAGACGCGGGAAGTACCGCGCAAGTGTTTCCCGCCCCCTACCGGACTACGTCGCCCTGAAAGACAACAGCCCAAACAAAAAGGCGGGAGGAACATGCCTCCCGCCTTTCATCAACTCGTTTGGCTTGTCTTAGAAGCTCAGGGAAATATCCCGGTGATCCGACAGACAGGCAGCAACGTCCAGAGCCATGTCGTTCGGCAGACGCTCCTGAGCGCGGATGCCGATATTGTTGATCACAGCGGCGTCATAGGCAGCCAGTTGCGGCAGGATCTCTTCTGCGCCCTTCTGACGCCAGGCAAGATCGGCATCCAGTGCGGCGATCGACTTGTCGATCTCGGCAATGGCGGCCTCCGCATTGGGCTCTCGGCTGCGCATGATCTTGCGCGCTTCCGTCAAGCCCTTGCGGATATCACCGGTGCCTTCCGCTGCGCCCACTTTCGAGCGCATCGCGGCAATGGCTTCGACAGCGGCTTCCGGTTCAAGCTGGGCCACTTCCGCCTTCAGGGCTTCGAGCTCCGGCTTGAAGGCGGCAACCGTGTCCGCATCCCCAAGGATCGCCTTCAGTTCGAGCAACGGCTCATAGGCCTGGTCGACTGTCCGGCGGTAGGTTTGACGCGCCTTGGTCTCCGCCTTCTGGATCTTCGAGAAGGCGTTGTAGGTGTCTTCCCAGGTCCCCGGGATTTCGCCCAGGATTGCGTCGCGGTCTGCCTCAAGCGCAGCAATCCGCTCTTTGGCGCGCTCACCCTGTTCCGGCGTGTAGACGGCATTCGCACCGGACCGGTCCACGATGATCTGGTATTCGGCAATGCGTTCATCCACACGGCGCGCATCGCGTTCCAGGGCACGAACGGTCACGTGTTCAGGACGATAATCCCCTGAGGCGGCTTCCACGGCTGCTTCCGCCTCGGCAATCGCCTGCATCTGCGGGATGGCATCGCGGGCCTTTTCAAAGCCTTCGGCCATGTCCTTCTGCAGGTCTTCCGGCAGATAGCTCATGTCGATGGCCTCGGCCTTCTGGATCGCGGCCAGAATGCTGTCGCCATTCGATTGGAAGTCCTCGTAGATGAGGCGTTCCATGCAGTATTGCAGGCGCGGGTTCTTCGGCGGCGGCGCCGTTTCCGACAGCAGCGACGAGCGGTTCGGCAGGTAGTTCACCAATTGCGGATAAAGCCCCACAATGCCGAGTGCCACAAGCTGCAGGCAGATGAACGCAATGACGCCCTTGTACATGTCCAGCGTCTTGACCACGGCCGGCGCAACCCCGCGCAGATAGAACAGCGCGAAACCGAAGGGCGGTGTCAGGAACGAGGTTTGGATGTTCAGGCCGATCATTACGCCGAGCCAGACGGCCGTGACGTTGGCCGACGGGTCGGCCAGCAGGATCGGCGCCACGATCGGCACGACCACCACGGCAATCTCGATGAAGTCGAGGAAGAAGCCGAGGATGAAGATCACCAGCATGACGATCAGGAACTGGGCCCAGAACCCGCCCGGTAGACCCTGCAGGAAGTTCTTGACCAGTTCTTCGCCGCCAAAGGCACGGAAGGCCGACGTCAGCATGGCCGCACCAAGCAGAATGATGAACACCAGGGCGGTGGTCTTGGCGGTTTCCACCATGACCCCGCGCAGGGTGTTTTCCAGTTGCAGAGTGCGCCACCCGGACCAGAAGATTGCGATCAGCAGGAGCGACACGGCAATCAGCGCCAGGATCAGGGCGACCAGGTCATCACTGGTCTGGATCAGCTTGATGTTGACCGCGCCAAAGAAACTGATGACGACGGCAAGGCCCAGGAGCGCCAGAATCGCGATGATCGCGGGGGAATAGGCGCCCCGCTTGCCTTCCCGCAAACGGTAACCGGCCATCACCATGGCACCAACGGCGCCGATGGCACCGGCCTGGTTGACGGTGGCAACACCGGCGATGATCGAGCCGAGCACCAGGAAGATCAGCGCCAGCGGCGGCACCAGGGTGATGAACACCTTGACGGCAAACTGGCGGGTGAATGTGCCTTCCTCATGAACGGCCGGAGCAGCTTTCGGGTTCAAGAGCGCAAAGCCGAGAATGAACAGCATGTAGAGCCCGACCAGGACAAGACCTGGCAGGAAGGCGCCCAGGAACATTTCGCCGGCACTTGTCGAGACGACGGCAAAATCGGACGGCATCGACAACTCGCCGGTATTGGCCTTGTAGAGCGTCGTTCTGAGCGAACCGGCCTGGTCGACTGCGCTGGCCAGCTGGTCAGCCAGAATGATCAGGACGATGGACGGTGGAATGATCTGCCCAAGCGTACCCGACGCTGCGATCGTGCCCGTTGCCAGCGGCACGGAGTAATTGTTGCGCAGCATGGCCGGCAGCGAGATCAGGCCCATGGCCACAACGGTCGCGCCGACAATGCCGGTGGTCGCTGCCAGAAGCGCGCCCACGAACACGACGGAGATGCCCAGACCACCCGGCACCGGACCGAACAGGCGCGCCATGGTCACCAGAAGATCCTCGGCGATCTTGGACCGCTGCAGCATGATGCCCATGAAGACGAAGAGCGGAATGGCGATCAGCGTATCTCGCTCCGCCTCCCAGTAGATCCCTCGGAAGTTGGTAACGCCAGCGCTCAGCCACTGCCCGGGCCCGCCATGGGAGAAGAAGGCATCCGTGTCTCCGGCGAAGAGATAGCCGGTGCCTGCGGCGATGCCGATGGTGAGGATCGCAGAGCCCGGCAGAGCAAAGGCGACCGGAAAACCGGAGCCAAGCGCGAAGGCCATCAGCACCACAAGAAGAAGAAGGAAGAAAAGTTCCATGTCTGTTGGTCTCGCCCGGCTCTAGTGTGCTGCGCTGCTGCTATGGTCCCGGCCACCCGGTTCGCCGCGAATGTCGGCGATGGCATCCAGGAAATAGGACACGAACTGGATCAGCATGGTCACGGCGAACACGCCCAGGAACCCGGCCATGAGATATTTCACGTAAAGACCGAAGCCGGCCTGCGTGACCTCATAGGTCAGGATCGGGCTGTTGATGATGTTCTGCTTGCCACCCATGCCGATGAAGAGAATGACCGTGCAAAGCGTCATGCCGAGCACGACCGAGCCGAAGGCATTCACGTAGCCCTTGGTCTTGGTCGACATGCCGGCGTAAAAGACGTCGACGCGCACATGGCCTTCTTCCAGCAAAGTGTAGGCACTGGCGAACAGGAACAGGGCCGCGTACCAGAAGCGGACGAGATCCGCCAGGAAGGCCTGCTCATAGGAAAAGACGAAACGGCCGATCACGATCATCAGCTCGGCGATCACGACCAGCAATGCCAGCCAGGTAAAGCCGAGCGTGCGCGTGAAAGCGGCGATGACCACGGACAGGCCGATCAGCGGCATGTGCACGTAGGCGCCGCGGAACCTGGACTTGCCGAGATCCTCGGCCAGTTGCTCGCCGACGACATTCGCCAGGAAGCCCTCAACCCGCAGGAAGGAGATCGCGGCATCCACCAGTCCGACGATCAGGACTGCGAAGAAGGCAGCACGTATCAGAAAGGCATTGATGTTGCTGATGCGGGCACTGTCCTCGCGAAGGGTTCTGTCGGACCGCATCACATAAGCAAAGCCCCACAGGATCAGGCCTGCATAGATGGCCAGCTGAAACCAGGACCAGATGATCGACATCGACCCGTTCGCCACGCCGCCGTAGATGGGCTGCACACCGGGCAGGTTCTGCCAATATGTCAGGTAGTTGTTGATCAGAAACGCCGTCATGATCGCGAGCACGGTCCAGCCGAAGAGGCGGAAGATGCGGGCGCTACCGGGAGTATAAGCGTCACCGGAATTCATGGCAGGCGAGCCGTCTTGAACAGGGTCCAAGGCCGTCATCGTGGCTATGCCTTTTATCTTGTCAATGCAAAGAGGGACGGGATTGCTCCCGTCCCTTTATCCCCCAAGCCGTGCTTAGGACGGAATGCCCAGAACGCGGTTCCGCTTGTTGGAATAGGCAACGTCGGAGATTGCCATCCAGCTGCCGATTTCCTGGCGCGCATTGACGAAGCTTTCGAAGATCTTCTTGGCTTCCGGAGAATGGTCCATGGCCTCTTCGAGAACTTCCTGAGCTGCTTCACCGAAGGCGTCGTAGATTTCGTCGTTGAACTCTTTCAGTTCAACGCCGTGCTCTTCGATCAAACGCTTCAGGTAGACACCGTTGTTGGCGTTGGTTTCCGCCATGGTGTTGGCGTTTTCTTCCGCACAGGCCGCTGCGATGATGGCCTGGTCGGTCTTGGACAGACCGTCGAACCATGCCTTGTTGCAGCCCATGGCCAGCATGGCGCCCGGCTCGTGCATGCCCGGGTAGTAGTAGTACTTGGCCGCTTCGTAGAACTTCATGAAGTAGTCGTTGAACGGACCAACCCACTCGGTTGCGTCGATCGCGCCGGAGACGAGGTTTTCATAGATCTGGCCACCCGGCAGGGAGACCGGAGACGCGCCCAGTTTCGCCAGAACGTCGCCGCCCTGACCCGGAATACGCATCTTCAGACCTTTGAGGTCGTCGGCGGTTTCGATTTCCTTGTTGAACCAGCCGCCCATCTGGACGCCGGTGTTGCCGCAGGCAAAGTTCTTCAGACCAAAGCCGGCTGCGAGTTCGTCCCACAGCTCCTGGCCGCCACCGAACTTGATCCAGGCATCCATTTCCGTGACGGTCAGACCGAACGGCACGGCTGTGAAAGCTGCCCAACCCGGGTGCTTGCCCTTCCAGTAGTAGTCGGCGGCGATGTAGGCCTGCGCGTTACCGGAAGCAACTTCGTCGAAGGAGTCAAAGGCACCAACGCGTTCGCCGGCGGCGAAATACTGAACGTTGATACGGCCTTCGGTCAGCTCGGCGATACGGGCGGCAAGACGCTGTGCCGGAATACCCAGGCCCGGGAAGTCCCGCGGCCAGGTGGACACGATCACCATGTCGGTGGTGCCCTGAGCAATAGCCGGAGCGGCCAGAGCGGAGCCTGCAGCTATACCGCCAGCGCCAAGGCCGGCCTTTTTGATAAACGAACGACGATCCATTAGTTTCCTCCCTAATCGGACCCGATTTCGGACCGGGTACACACTTGCACCGATCTCCGCGTATGTCTAGTTGACGGAGCGGTGCGGATGCTATTCGTGGTTCTGCGCATCTTCTCGGTAGTACTACTGAGATTGAAGCAACAGAACACCGGTGAAACGGGCATTTGCGCAACAAGAGGGCGAAATAGGTGACGTTCAAGACCAAATTGCTGCTCATCACCATTCTGCCGCTGATCGCGGTATCGATGCTGATCGGCGGCGTCACATACTATCAGTCCCGGGAGCTGATCGCCGCCGAAACCAGGTCCGTGGAGGAGCGCATCCTGGCGTCCAAGCGCCAGGAAATCCGGAACTATGTCAGCCTGGCCCTGACCTCGATCGAGCAGATCTACCGGGAGGAACCGAACGGCCGTGCAGCCGCCCAACAGGAGGTCAAGGAGATCCTCCAGAACCTGACCTTCGACTATGACGGCTATTTCTTCGTCTACCAGCTGGACGGCACCAATGTGGTGCATCCGAAACTGCCGCATCTGGTTGGCGGCAACTGGTGGGATCTTCAGGACGACAAGGGCGACTACGTCATTCGCAATCTGATTGCAGCAGCCAAAGGTGGCGGCGGCTTCCACCAGTATGTCTGGCACAAGCCGTCGACCGGTTCGGTGGAAGAAAAACTTGGCTATGCCATCCTGCTCGACAAATGGGACTGGATGCTTGGCACCGGCCTTTACACGGACGACATTACCCGGGAAGTCAGCGCCATCCGCGTGGACTTCGCCCGGTCCATCCGCCAGACGCTCTTCGTGATCTTCATGATCACGCTGGCAGCCATCATCATTGCCGGCTCGCTGATCGCCGGCGTACGCTTCTCCGAACAGCGGTTTGCCGACAGCAAGCTGAAGGAACTGACCAACCGGATCTTCCAGGTTCAGGAACAGGAACGCAAACGCGTCTCGACCGAACTGCATGACAGCATCTCGCAGCTGCTGGTTTCAGTCCGGTACGGTGTCGAACTGATCCACAGCGAGGCCAATCGCGAGCCGGACCTGCAAGCCCAGGCCGCCAAATGCCTGAAGACGCTCGACGGCACGATTGCCGAGGTCCGCCGGATTTCGCGCGACCTCAGACCCAGTGTCCTGGATGACATGGGCCTGGCTGCAGCCCTTGGCAGTCTCGGCAAGGAATTCCAGAACCAGTCCGGCATCACCGTTAATGTCACCGCCGAACAGTGCCACAGCCGCCTGTCGGAAGGCGCCAAGACGGCGCTCTATCGGGTGGTGCAGGAATGCATGACCAATGTCGCCCGCCATGCCCAGGCCAGCGAAGTCAATATCAGCCTGAAGGTCGGCCTGCAGACCCTCATTCTGTTCGTGGAGGACAATGGTGTCGGCCTGCCCCGCCCGCTGCCGAAATCCGGCGGCCTCGGTTTCCGCAACATGCGCGAACGCATCGAGACCTATGGCGGCAAACTGACCCTCAGCCGCCGCTCATCGGGCGGCACCAGGATCAAGGTTCAGATGCCGCTCGACAACGCAGCCGCAAAAGCGGCATGATGCAGTGATGACAATGACTTCCGCCACGCCAAAATCCTTGTCCAGACCCATCCGCGTGCTGCTTGCAGACGACCATGAACTGGTTCGCGACGGCATACGCGCCAGACTGCAGAAAGTGCCTGAACTGGAAGTGGTGGGCGAGGCAACCAATGGCCGGGACGCCCTCACTCTTGCCCGCGAATTGCAGCCTGATGTCCTGCTCATGGATGTGTCGATGCCGGTGATGAACGGGTTGGAGGCCGCAACACAGATCCGACAGACCCTGCCGCGGATCGCGGTACTGATCCTGTCGGTTTACGACAATCCGGAATATGTGCGCGGGGTCGTCCAGGCCGGTGCGCGCGGCTATATCCTGAAGGACATCTCGGCTGCGGAGATGATCACGGCCATTACAAGCGTTGCCAATGGCGGCTATTATTTCTCCTCCGCCGTCGGTCCGACACTGGTTGGCGCCAACACCTCCGCTCCGGTCGAAGATCCTTATGGTCTCACGGACCGGGAGCGCCAGGTCCTTACCGCGATTGCCAGGGGCCAGCCCAACAAGGCAGTTGCCAAGGAACTCGGCATCAGCGTGCGCACGGTTGAATCCCACCGGCTGAACCTGCGTGAAAAAGTCGGCACCAAGAACGCTGCCCAGCTCTACAAGGTCGCCCAGGATCTGGGATTGCTGGATTAGATTTTCACGTCTATTTTGTGATCACATTTTTGGTGAGAGGCAGTCGCCTCGCGATTCCACAGGCTCAGACATGACCAAACCGCTCGTCCTGGTGACCGCCGACGTGAAAGCCATTGATGGCTTCAACTGGCACGCCGTGATCTCCACCTATCTCCAGGCCGTCCTGAAGGGGTCGGATGCCATTCCGATGATCTTGCCCTCGCTCGGCCCGGACCTCGACCTCGATGCGGCCCTCGACCAGGTCGACGGTGTGCTTGCGACCGGAGCCCGGTCCAATGTCAACCCGCAGCTTTATGGGGACATTCCCACCGAAGAAAACGGGCCATATGACCCGGACCGCGATGCCACCACGCTGCCGCTTCTGAAGCGGGCGCTGGAACGTGGTATTCCGGTCTTTGCCATCTGCCGGGGCATGCAGGAGCTGAATGTCGCCCTTGGCGGCACGCTTCATACAGAGATCCAGGCCATGACCGGACGCCGGGACCACCGCGCACCGCAATCCGATCATCAGGACGAACGCTTCCGTATTGCCCATCCGGTCGAAATCGCCCCTGGCGGCTGCCTGGAACAGGTGCTGGGCGCAGAGCCGTTCGAGGTCAATTCCCTGCACCGGCAAGCGGTCGGGGCGCTTGGCAACGGCCTTGTCATCGAGGCTCAGGCCGAAGACGGCACGATCGAGGCCGTTTCGGTCAAGGACAGCCCGGGCTATGTGCTCGCCACCCAGTGGCATCCGGAATACTGGGTCACCACTGATGGTCCGTCGAGGAAGCTCTTCGCCGCCTTCGGCGACGCCGTGCGCAGCTATCGGCAGAAAAGGTTGGGGCTGTAGGTCTCTAGCGCCACCCGACCGCGGCAATCAGCAGGATCAGGCCAAACAGGAAAATCACCAGTGCGGCGACGATCTCGATGGTTCGATGGACAAGGTTTGCCATCGGGCTGCCTTCACCGAACAAACGGACAGCCAGGTCCTTGGCGCCCACCGCCAGTGCGGCGAGCAGCGACACCGTTATCCCCGTCCCGACCGCCATGACAAGCGTCGAAGCTATGCCGGCGGCAACCATGCCCTGCGACAGGGCAAACACAAGCACCACCAAAGCGCCGGTACAGGGACGCAAACCAACAGCCAGAACGATGGCCACAGCGCGTTTTGGAGTGATCTTGCCTTGTAGCATTTCCGGCGTCGGCGCATGTGCATGACCACAGGTAGAGCAAACCCCGTCCGGGCCGATCTCGTGGTGATGATGCCCATGCCCGTGATGATGGTGCCCATGACCATGATCGTGGTGGCCATGGCCGGCTCCGGCAAGGGCCAGTTGGTTTGAAGAAAGCCTGGCAATTAACGCCGAGGTAAGAGGTTTGAACGCTTTCAACCACAGCAACCAGGCTCCCAAAACTGTGATCAGCGCATAGGAACCGACTTCGAGCCACTCGGCCGAATCTTGCACGACAATGCTGGTCTGTTTGAGCACGATCGCCAGGCCGCCAACCAGAACGATCGCGGTCAGCGCCTGCGCAAAGGCCGCAGCAAATGACAGCACGATCCCTTTTTTCAAGGTCTCGTTGTTCGCCACGACATATAACGTGATGACGGCCTTGCCGTGCCCGGGCCCTGCCGCGTGAAAGATACCATAGGCGAAAGACAGCCCGACCAACAGCCAGAATGCATTCGGATCACTCCGGAAAGACCGCAGACTGGCAACCAGCGACTGATAGAATTCCTTCTGCTTGACGGCAATCGTGCCAAAGACGCTGTCCAGAACGCCGACCTGGATTTCTGGCTGGCCCTGACCGTCAATCACCAGAACATCTTGCTGCGCGCCCGCAACAACGTCCTCCGCCCGGCTTTCTGATGTTCCCGTCCCAGTGTCCGCGGGAAATTGAAGGGCGTTTTCAATGGCGGCAACGCTTGTGGTCGTTTCCGGCGCCGCAACGCCATCGCCCGCTGAGGCGGTGGTGGTCGCACCTCCGCATGTGACAATCATCTGGTTGATCTGCGATGCCGCGGCCGATTGAAGTTCCGGCGGCAAGTCGCGCTGATCCGGTCCGATCTGGGCAAGTGCATAAGCCGTGGCATCGTCAAGCGGTGGTGGTTCGCGCCGCGTGATTTGGCAGGCTGCCGGTGCATTTACCGTTCCGAGAGCACCGTCCTCCTGGCCGAAGCGGAAATCGACGTAATAGGTCGGATCGTAGACATCGAGCGTGATGGCGTTGTCCGCGTCGCTTGCGTCCTTCAGAGGCAGTGTGAAATGCAGTTCAAGCAGATCGACATCCTCGATCATGGAACCGCCATTCATCTGCACGTCTTCCCGCATGGCCTCGAAGTCTTCGGGTTTCATCACCCAGTAGTCCTGGATCGGCACCGTGGCCACTTCGAGCCAGTAGTCCGTCGGCGTTTCGAAATCGAGTTCGATGCGGGTGTTGTCGCCGAAGGTGAAATAACCGAAATCAGCCATGCTTTCGATATTGACATCGGCAAGCTCGCTGAGCTCTTCGCGGGAATAGACACCGTCATTGTTGGTGTCGAACCCCTGAATGGCAAAGGCCGTAAAAGCATCGTCAAAGCGGAAAATATGCTGCACGGCGACCGCATTGCCGTCGTCATCGAAAACCAGCTTGGATCGCGCTTCCACGAAAACATGAGGATGCGCGGCAAGGCCCGTAAGTGTGGCCACCAGGACCAGAAGGCCGAGAGCAGCGCGCCTTAGTGCAAAGGCGACGGCATTGCGGGAACAGGCGATGAGGGACCGCACGATCATATTCCACCAGGTCTCATGTCAAACAGTTTACATGGCACGACACCTGCCCCTTGACCAGAGAAGACGGCAGGAAGATGACGTCCGCGGCGCCGCAGCGCAAAATCACCAAGGAACAATTTTCGTATGTTTACGCAAAAATAGGAACATACAGCCCGGATTTCGGTCGGATTTGAGGTCAAAAGAGACATTCTTCCCAAGAAGGGGCGTAAAATATTCACAACAATAACCAGCTTACTGAGCCAGCTATGAACGCCTTGCACACATCTGTTTATCACAGCGCCGTTTTCGATCACCCGGAAACGGGTGACCACGAGAATGTGGTTTTCCTCCAGGACAACGATACGGGATTGCGTGCCATCATCGCGGTTCACGACACAACGCTCGGACCGGCCCTCGGCGGCTGCAGGGTGTGGCCGTATGAAAAGCCGGCGGATGCCCTGACCGACGCGCTGCGCCTGTCCCGCGGCATGACCTACAAGAACGCCCTGGCCGGGCTCGACCTCGGCGGCGGCAAGGCGGTGATCATCGCCGATCCACGCAAGGACAAGACGCCTGCGCTAATGGAAGCCTTCGGCAAACATGTCGAGCGCCTGTCCGGCACCTACATCACTGCGGAAGATGTCGGTGTCTCGCCGGACGACATGGAGGCAGTGGCCCGCCACACCGATCACGTGCGGGGAACCAGCGCAACCGGTCTTGGCGACCCCTCGCCCTACACCGCCCTCGGTGTTTTTGAAGGCATCAAGGCATCGGCGAAGCATGTCTTTGGCAGCAACGACCTCAGCGGCCTGACCGTGTCGGTCCAGGGCCTCGGACATGTCGGCTATGACGTTGCCCGCCAGCTGCACGCCGCAGGTGCCAAACTGATCGTTTCGGACATTCATGCCCCGGCGGTCATTCGCGCCATCGAGGCTTTCGGCGCCACGGCAGTAGACCCCGGCGAAGCCCACATGGTGGCCGCAGACATCTTTGTTCCCTGCGCGCTCGGTGCCGGCCTCAACGCCAGAACCATTCCGCATATCCAGGCAAAGATCGTCGCCGGAGCCGCGAACAATCAGCTCGAGACCCCTGCTGACGGCGTGGCACTTCGAGAACGCGGAATTCTCTATGCACCCGACTATGCAATCAATGCCGGTGGCGTGATCTCCATCGCATTGGCAACGCCAAATAGCGGCGACAACCTCGTGCGTGAAAAGACCTTCGCCATCGGCGATACGCTCACCACCATCTTCGAGCGGGCCGCACGGGAAGAGACCACGCCCGAGCAGGTCGCCGACACCATGGCCGAGGAACGGCTGGCAAACGCCTCCTGAACCCGGCACAGCATGAACATGACAAAAGAAGCGGCGGTCAGACCGCCGTTTTTCGCTTTTCCGGCCTGATCACGAAAACTGCCGTTCGTTCGCGGCCTTGAACATCTGCCGCACCATCTCTTTGGCATCTTCGACCGCTGTTTCGCCCATCTCGGCATAGCAGGACGTGACGCCTTCGTGCAGCAGGTAGAGTTTGGACGCGAAGCGGTCCTGACCGGACAATTCCCCGAAAAACCGAAGCAGCTCGCCCTTGTGCCGCTTGACCATGGCTTCGATGTCACTGCTGTCCGGATTGGCCGCAAGCGCTTGACGGAACATGCATTCCTTGCCTTCGGTCATGCGCATCCAGCCACCAAGCTTGTCGAACAATTGTTCGGCAGCAGCCAGACCCGGTGCACTTACACCCTCGCGCACGTATTTGAGATAACGTTGGTGCCGGTACTCAAGCGCACCCAGAACCATAGCCTCGCGGGATGGGAAGTGCCGGTAAAGCGTTCGCATGCTGACACCCACGCCGGCCCTGAGTTCCGGCACGCTTGGCTCCGCAAACCCCCGGTTCCAGAACACCTGCTCCAGACGGGCGGCAATATGTTCCTGAGCGTCATTCATGGAAAGACTGTGGGTCCTATGGAACAATTTTTCAAGCTTTACCTACACCTGCAACAAATATTCCAAGCCGCCTAAGTACATCCACTAGGTCTCTATCAACCCGGGGGTTATCGGACAGCCATGCGCAATCGTCTGGGGGTCACGCCGTAAACGTTTTTGAACTGGGAAATGAAGTGCGACGTGCTCTGAAAACCGGCATTCAATCCGATGTCGGTCACGGACAGCTGCGTTGAAACAAGCGCCTCTTTGGCGCGCGCAAGGCGCTGTTCCATCAGGAAGCGGCTGGGGGCCACACCATACTGACGCTTGAACTCGCGGTGAAAGGCGGAAACCGAGCGACCGGATAGCCTGGCAAACTCGGCGACAGACAGGTTGCAATCCCGATAATGGCGGATCAGATGCCGGATGTTCTTTCTTCCGTTTGCCTCGCGGTTTCCGGACAGAAAATCCATCAACCGGTTCGGACCATCGATTGCGGCGATCAGGTGCAGGAGTTCGAGCAGTTTCACCCTGAGCAGTCCCTGTGAACCCGAAACATTCTTGTAAAGGCTCGGCACTGTCGACATGTAGGCCGGCAGGCCCTCCCGGCCTTCAATCAAAAAGGCATTGGCGCGCTTTCCAGGCCCGTCAAAGGGCCGCTTCACACCGGCTGCAAACGCTCCAATGGTACCCGGATCGAAAAAGAACAGAAACGCCTCAAGCGGACCATGTGCATCGTGAAAGTCGGACACCAAGTAAGTGTGCCGCGGCAGCAGGATCATGTTGCCGGCTTCAACGACATGCTCGGCGCCGTCGGGGGCCAGAAAGGTTTCCCGGCCTTTCATGACAAAACACAGGCATGGTGTACTGCAAATAAACTCAACACCGATCGCCTCCGCCTTGATGAGCTTGTGATAGATGGCAGCGCTTCCTTGCACCAGGACGGGGTCCGCATCCTGAAAACCGGCCAGCCCTTCGGGAATGACCAGGCAGCGCTCGACACCGTCTGAAAGTCTGGCCGATCCCTTGTGATCTTTCCCTGTCAACGCACATTCTCCCACTGCATCAAGCGCTCTCAGACTGACACAGATCCCGCCATCGGGTCAGAGGTCGGATTGTCTCATCACACGCTCGATTTCCGGCATTAGTGCCCGATGCCTTGTATCCCCCGGACCTGGGCGCCGGTTATGCCTCTGGCGTCACAAAGGAGATCGGTGAATGAGTATTTGGGTAACATTGGAAATGACCGTACGTGACGGTTTCTACGAGCCGCTTGAAGAATTCCTCGCAGAGAAGCTGCCGGCGGTGCGCGGATTTGACGGTGCGCTTTCAGTATCGATCCTGTTCGACGCCCCCACAAGCAAGCTGATGATCCTGGAAGAGTGGAAGTCCCGCGCACATCACCAGGCTTATATTCAATCCATCACGGAAAACGGTGTCATGGAGCAGTTGCTATCCTTCATGACGTCACCTCCGGACGTGCAGTATTACGAGAGAGTCCTAATATGAGCGGGCAAGGCGCAGGACATCCGGACAGACGCTGTTTTCTGTCTCTTGCGGCCACGGGAACCCTGGCCCTGGCGCTGCCCACACGGGCCCGGGCGATCACAAATGGCGCAAACAGCGCCGCGATAAGCGTTTTTCGTTGCCCTGCAAGCCCTTCCTCCTTCCGGACAATCGCCAAGCGAAAGAGCCGAAAGGGACTGATGTCGCAAAAGGTGCTGCGCAGCGGTTACCAGCTCACGGTCATTGAGGAATGGAACACCGCGCCGATAACGACCGAATTTCGATATCTGCGCCTGGAACTCTAGCGAGCGATTGCGACCGGAAACGCGTTAACGGACAGTCGGGCCAAGGTACCGGCTGTCCGCGGCGAAGCGCTGGGCGCACTGCTGCAAAGATGCGGCAGGTGTCAGGCGCATGCTTTCTTGTCTGAATACCATTCGACCAGAAAATCGACAAAAGCTCGCACTTTTGCACTCAGATGCCGCCTGTGCGGATAAACGGCATGTATGCCCCGCATGGGTTCTTCATAATCTTCCAGAAGCGTGACGAGCCGGCCGCTGTCGATGTCCTCTTTCACGAAAAACAAGGGCGTCCTCAGGAAACCCAGGTTGCAGAGCGCCGCCTCCCGGGCTGCCGCAGCACTGTTGACCTCAAGCGGCCCCTTGACCGCCACCGACAACCGCTCACCACTGTCCTGAAACGCCCAGTTCTGCTTGTAGCGGTAATTGGTGTCGATAATGCAGGGACGACTTGCCAGGTCGGCGGGAACGCGCGGTGCACCAAAGGTCTCGATGGTTTTCTGACTGGCGCAGACCACCGTCCGGAAGGGCGCGATCTTGCGGGCAATCAGGCTTGAATCCTCCAGTTGCGTGACCCGGACCGCCAGGTCAAAACCTTCTTCGACAAGATCGACGAAACGATCTTCCAGCCGCAGATCCAGATTGATCTCCGGATACTGCACGAGAAACTGCATCATCGCCCTGTTGAGCATATCGTCGCCCATCGAGCGGGGAGCGGACACGCGCAAGCGACCGCGCACTTCCTGATGCGAGGACTGGACCGATGCCTGCAGATCGTCGATCCGCTGCAGGATTTCTACCGCTTCCTTGTAGTAGGCCTCACCAACCTCGGTCATCGAGACCTGCCGGGTGGTCCGGTTCAGAAGCCTGACACCGAGTTCATCCTCCAGTTCACCGACATATTTGGAAACCAGGGCCTTGGAGCGGCCCATTTCCCGGGCTGCTGCGGAAAATCCGTTTGAATCGACAACTTGAATGAAGCATCGCATCCGCGTGATCGCATCCATCCGGCATCCTTCCCTGGGCGCATCCTGTGGAAGTTGATTACAGTATTTTCCGCGCAAACGCCAAAACATGTTCAGCAGGACTGAAGATCTGCGCAAACAGCCGCGCAGGCACCGGCTTCTCAGCCGTTTTGCCGCTGGCGACGGCGGCCCAACCTGGCCATACCGATCAGACCCCGCATCACCAGCAGACCGGCCAGCGCACCGATGCCGGCACTGGCAAACCCTGTCACGGTCACCGGCACGGCCGGCTCATAATCTTCGGCGGTCGCCTGTGCCAGCTGAGAATCGAACCCGCGCGCAAATATCATCAGCCGCTCGAACGGCCCCGCGTTTTCGTATTCGCTCTGCTGCTGCTTCAGTCGGCTCAAGCGGATCTCCGCATTGAGCATGCTGTCGCCGCGCGCCCGTATGAAGGGGTCTTCGGAAGCCTTCTGACGCGCGATCGCTTCGGCGGAAGACAGCCCGTGCTGCGCGGCGTCCCGGTTGAAATCCGCGAGGATCTCTTCCAGGGCGTCGATCGCACCCCCGAGGCGCTGCCGGTATTGCTGCGAGAACTCGGGAAGCTGAGAGGTCGCGGTTCCCCCCATCAACATGACGATCAACATCAGCATCCGCGCCATTTGCCCCTCCTCCGTGTCGCGTCAATCAGTCCTTGATGCTGACAAGGCCTGCTTCGGCGGCCTCGGTTCCAAACACAAGACGGTCGCCGGCTGCATCCCACTCCAGCGTCGTCACCGGACCGTTGCCGGGTCGCCTGAGCGAGACTTCCGCATTGTCGGCAAACCGGCACATCAGGATCATGCCATCCTGATAGCCGACCGCAACGACCTCTTCTTTCGGGTGACAGGCAACGGATGACACCAGGCTGTCGCTCCTTGTGCCCAGTTGCAGCGGGTTCTGCCCCATCGGCCCGGTCTTGCCAAAGAACGGCCAGAGGATCGCAGCATTTGCTCCGGAGGTTGCAAGGTACTTGCCCCTGAGCGACCAGCTGAAGGATTTGACCTTGGCCGGATAGCCAGTCATGCGCATGTCCTGGCTGTCGGAGAGCCGCCAACCGTGCAGGGCGTTTTCCTGCATGGCCGTGACAAGATACTTGCCGTCGGGGGAA
Organism: Roseibium sp.; assembly: GCF_965233565.1. GTDB lineage: Bacteria > Pseudomonadota > Alphaproteobacteria > Rhizobiales > Stappiaceae > Roseibium. The sequence goes on from NZ_OZ247494.1 coordinate 2,597,092, forward strand.
AAACTGATGCCCAGATGGGCCCCGCTCCAGCTGAAGTCGACAGGGGCCCCATCTGACCCGGCCCACCACAGCGTTGCCCCGTCATAGCGGGACACCGCAAGACGAACGCCCTTGGGCGCGAAGGCGAGACCACCGACCGCCCGGTCATGGGCAAATTCCTTTTCGCGGCCGTCGCCAAGCCGGACCCAGGCCGTCCGCCCGCTGGCAAAGGCAACGGCACCAGACGGCCCGGTCGCAATCAGGTCGATCCACTTGCGCGGACGCTCGGCAACCAGGGAGCTGGTTCCGTCCGCGGCCGTCAGATAGATGCAGCCATCGTCGCCGGAGGTGACTAGGCCGCTGCCATCACGCAGCGGTTCTGCCGCCAGGAGACCAGCCTTGTGTGGCCGGGCCTTTGTTTCACCGCTGCCGGAAAACAGGATTTCCCCTTCTCCGGTTGCGAAATAGGCAAGGTCATTGAGAAAACCCGCGCGGACGACAAAGCCGTCCACATCCAGGGGGGCTACTGTTGGCAAGGCTGACGATCCCTATTGTGCGGCACAGGCCTGGAAACTGTCTTTGAGCACATCCCAGTTGAGATCACGGCCGATGAAGACGAGACGGCTCTCGCGCGGCTCGTCCGCCTTCCAGTCGCGCTGGTGATCCCCTTCCACGATCATGTGCACGCCTTGAATAACGTAGCGCTGCGGATCGTCCTTGAAGGCCAGAATGCCCTTCATGCGCAGAATGTTGGGTCCCTGAACCTGGGTGACCTGGTTGATCCAGGGAAAGAACATGTCCGGATTGAGATCGCCGGCGGTCAGCGAGATGCTCTTCACCGAATGCGGGTCCTCGTCATGGTGATGATGGTGATGGCCATGATCATGCCCGTGATGATGGTCGTGATCATGATCGTGGTGATGGTGGTCATGATCGCAATCCGGACCGCACTCGTGAGCATGATGACCATGTTCCAGGAAATGCGGATCGAGCGACAGGATCCGGTCCAGGTCGAACGCGCCACGATCGAGCACCTTGGCAATGTCGACGCCGCAACGCTCGCTGTGGTGCAACACGGCATAGGGATTGATTGCCCGGATCCGCGCTTCAACGGCGGCAAGCTCCTCTGCGGAGACCAGATCGGTCTTGTTGATCAGGATGACATCCGCGAACGCCACCTGGTCTTCTGCCTCTTCGGTGTCTTCCAGGCGCTGCAGCACATGGCGCGCGTCAACGACGGCAACCACGGCATCCAGTTTCGCCTTGGCCCGCACATCGTCATCCATGAAGAAGGTCTGCGCGACCGGCGCCGGGTCGGCAACGCCCGTGGTTTCGACGATGATGGCGTCGAAGGCCCCTCGGCGTTTCATCAGGTTCTGAACGGTGCGGATCAGGTCACCGCGGACGGTGCAGCAGATGCAGCCGTTGTTCATTTCAAAGATTTCTTCGTCGGATTCCACAAGCAGATCGTTGTCGATGCCGACCTCGCCGAATTCATTGACGATGACAGCATATTTCTGGCCATGGTTTTCGGTGAGAATCCGGTTGAGAAGGGTGGTCTTGCCGGCGCCGAGATATCCCGTCAGCACGGTGACGGGGATCTGGGCCGGAGCGTCCTGGGTCGCAGTCATTGCGCAGCATCCTGGCATGAGGGTGGTCTTTGGCCCGCAACAGGGCGGGCGCCTTTGGCGCGAATATAAGCACAATTCCCGACCAATGGGAGAGGCGCGAGAAAATTTCCCGGCTCCGGAGATGATCGTACCTTTTGTACCGCCGACAGACTTTCCAACTGTTTCGCACAAGCTTTAACGTCAAACTTTGAAATGCCGTAGTCGGGAGACAGGAATGCTGCAGACAATTGCCGGTTTTGACCGGATCGGTGAGGAAAACGCGTTTGCCGTTCTGGCGCGCGCAACAGCGCTCGCCGAAGAGGGCCGCGACATTATCAATCTCGGCATTGGCCAACCGGACTTCAAAACCCCTGACCATATTGTCGAAGCGGCGATCAAGGCGCTCCGCGACGGCCATCACGGATACACACCGGCAACCGGCATCGCTCCGTTGCGGGAAGCCGTCAGTGCGGATCTCTTGAAACGGCATGGCGTCGAAACAGATCCGGCGAACGTGCTGATCGTCCCGGGCGGCAAGGTCACCATGTTCATGGCCATCCTGATGTTCGGCGAACCTGGCGTGGACATTCTATATCCGGATCCGGGTTTTCCGATCTACCGGTCCATGATCGAATTCACCGGAGCGCGTCCGGTTCCCGTGCCGATCCGCGAAGAAAACGACTTCGCCTTTTCCGCGGAAGAGACCCTTGAACTGATCACGGACAAGACGCGTTTGCTGATCCTGAATTCTCCGGCCAACCCGACGGGCGGTGTGACCCCGCGCGCTGAAATCGAAAAACTGGTCGCCGGTCTGCAGCATCACCCGGATGTCGCCATTCTGTCTGACGAGATCTACTCCCAGATGACCTATGACGGTATGGAGCATGTCTCCCTGCTGTCCTTCGAGACCATCCGGGACAGACTGATCCTTCTGGACGGCTGGTCGAAAACCTATGCCATGACCGGCTGGCGCATGGGTTTTGCGCTCTGGCCGGACAGTTTGATCGACAAGGCCCGAAAACTCGGCGTCAACGCCTGGTCCTGCGTCAACGCGCCTGCCCAATTCGGAGCTCTGGCAGCCCTGACAGGTCCGCAAGATGCCGTGCATGAAATGCTGCGCGAATTCGATGCCCGGCGGCGCGTCACGGTTGACGGGCTGAACGCCCTTGACGGTGTCACATGCCGCACGCCCCTGGGGGCGTTTTATGCCTTCCCAAACATCAGGAACACCGGCTGGAAGTCCAAGGACCTCGCGTCCGCACTTCTTGAGGAAACGGGTGTTGCCCTGATCGGCGGACCGGACTTCGGCACGCTGGGAGAAGGTTACATCAGGCTGTCTTATGCCAATTCAACAGAAAACATCGAAAGAGCACTGGACCGGATGAGAAAGTTCCTGTGAAGCACTCAAGACCGAATAGATCTAGGCAATATTACCAATCCTTTTGCAATTCACCACAAAAGTAAGCGGCCTTTCTTGTCATTCTCTTCCTCTACGTATCCCTTTTATTAAACTTTTATTGTCTTGAATGTGAGTGAAGCTCGAACAAAGCGAGACTGCGGGGACGGATATGGCTGAAAGCATCACACTGGATCTGAAACAGTCGTTTGGCGATTTGAACGAATGCGTGCTTGTCACGGATGCCGATCGCAAGATCGTGTTCGTCAACAAGGCCATGGAAACGCTTCTCAAGACCGACGCCGATTCCCTGGTCGGGGCAACGACGGAACGGTTCTTTGCCGATCCCGCACAATTCGAGACGATGGCGGAACTGTATCAGTCCCCCGCCGACCAGCGGCACCGCCGTGCCCATGCCCTTGAGCTCAAGGCTGACGATGGCAGCTCGGTATCTGCCGAGGTTGTCAGCGCTCCGCTGTTTGACGCTGACCAGACCCTTTCGGGGCTGCTGTTCATTGCCCGCGACACCGCCGAGCGCAAGGCACTTGAATCCAAGCTCAGCGACATTGCCTTGACCTTGGAAGATGCTCTTGATGCAATCACCGAGGGTTTTGCCATTTTCGATGCGGAAGATCGCCTGATCATCTGCAACGATCAGTACCGCGAAATCTATGCCCATTCAGCTCAGGCCATTTTCCCGGGCAACCGGTTCGAGGATATCCTGCGCTTTGGACTGAACAAGAAACAGTATGACACCGGCGGCCTCAGCGACGATGAGTGGCTCCAGCAACGGCTGGACTGGCACCAGGCCGCAGATGGCAAGGTTATCGAACAAAGCCTTGGCGACGGCCGTTGGCTGCGCGTGTCGGAAACAAGAACCAGCAGCGGCGGTGTTGCCGGGATCCGGGCAGACATCACCGAGCTCAAACACGCCCGTGCCCAGGCAGAAGCGGCCTATCGAAACCTGTCCCTGATGGCGGACAACATCACGGCAAGTGTCACGGAAGTCGACACGGAAGGCCGCTGCGTCTTCATCAACAAGACCGGTTGCGAATGGTTCAATGACGAACCTCAGAACCTCATCGGTTCGCGGTTGCGCGACACCCTTCCCTGGAAGGAGCGCGAGATTGTGCGCTCGCTTTTCGAGCAGGCCCAAAAAGGCGACAAGGTCTCAACCGAGGTCAGCTTTCATTTTCCCGACGGCATCCACCGCGAATGCCTGATGAGCTGTAACCCTCGCCTTGCCGAAGACGGCACGGTGGAAGGCATCGTCGTGCTGATTTCCGACAATACCGATCGGAAAAAAACCGAGCGGACCCTGGCCGAGCTCTATGCCATAACGTCTACCCGCGAGCTGAGCCATGAGGACAAGATCGCCGAAATCCTGCGACTGGGCACAGAACACTTTGATCTGCCCTTCGGCATCATCAGCCATGTGATCGATGACCACTACACCATCACGCATGCGCATAGTCCGGGCGGCGAGCTTGTGCCCGGCACGTCCTTTCCCCTGGAAAACACCTACTGCACGCTGACGCTTGACGCCGATGGCCCCCTTGCAACAGCAAGCGCGGCAAACTCGGAATTTGCCAAACACCCGTGTTACGAGCTCTTTGCCCTGGAGACCTATATCGGCGCGCCGTTGCTGGTTGACGGCGAGGTCCACGGCACGATCAACTTCACTTCTCCCGATGTTCGCAAACGGCCGTTCACACCGGCAGACGTCCAGATCGTACGCCAGTTCGCGGACTGGGTCGGGCACGAGATTGCCCGCCAGCGCGATCACCAGGCGCTCATGGACGCCAAAGTCAACCTGGAACGCATTGCCAGCGTCGACGATCTGACCCAGGTGCTCAACCGCCGCGCTTTCCTGGAACGCGCCAACACGGAAGTCCAGCGTTTCCGCCGGACCAAGCGCCCCTTCACGGCCGTCATGATCGACATCGACAAGTTCAAGCAGATCAACGACGTGCATGGGCACGCGACAGGGGACGAAGTCCTGAAGCTGTTTTCCGACGTGATCGGCGGAGCCTTGCGCGCGGTCGATGTCTTCGGACGGGTCGGCGGCGAAGAGTTCTGCATGATCCTGCACAACACGAACATGGACGACGCCATGCTGGTCTGCGAGCGTCTGCGCCAGAAGATCATCGAAGAGTGCCAGCTGGAGTCTGTCGATCAGACCGTGACCTGCAGTATGGGTCTGGCAGCTGCCGCACGTGAGGACGTCGAGTTCTCAACGCTGATGCAAAAGGCGGACACGGCCCTTTATGAGGCCAAGTCCACCGGCCGCAACAAATGCGTCGCCTATGTGGGGGAGCCTGAAAAAGCCGCGGTTCTCTAGGGCCCCGCTTGTCTCCAACAGCGTGATCACTTCTGCCTGCCGGCCGGCGTCGTGTCGCCTGTCAGCGCGGGAGTGCCGTTCTTTGACGCAAAACACCCGCCATGCAACAGTAGCGTTAGTCGGGCGGAGTGGATTTAGATAACAGCACAAAACCCAAACAATACTGCGAACCCTCCGTAGGATCACCTTCTCGGCTTGACTTGTCACTTCTTGCCGGAACAGACCTGGGAGGGACATTTGTTCAAAAAAATACTCATCCCCATAGACTTAAGTCATGCGGACAAACTCGAAAAGGCCGTTTCGACGGGCGCGTATCTGGCCAGACAGGACAACATTCCCGTTGTCTTTGCCGCCATAACCACCACCGCACCGGGACCCATTGCGCATAATCCGGAAGAATTCCGGGAGAAGCTCGACGCGTTTGCCGCCGAAACCGGCAACAGACACGGCATTCAGGCCAGCGGTCACGCTGTCTTCACTCATGACCCAGCAGTCGACCTTGAAAGCGGCATTCTGAAAGCTGTCCACGAAACGGGCGCGGACCTTGTGGTGATGGCCACGCATATCCCGCATCTGGCGGATCATTTCTGGCCGTCCAATGGTGGCCGGGTGGCCAGCCATGCGGATGTGTCCGTTTTCCTCGTCCGATAGTCAGGCTCCCCGAACACAAGGAACGCTCCCATGAGCGACAGCACAAGCAACCAGGGCATCCCGGGTCCCGAAGGGGATGCCAACGTCATCGACACCGACTACGAGATCGGTCAGGACAATATCGAAACCAGCGTCGGTCCCTTCGATCTCGACATTCACAATCCGGTCTTTCTGGTCTCCGGCCTGACCATCGTTGCCTTCGTTTTCCTCACTCTCGCCTTCCAGACGGAAGTCGGCCCCGTCTTCGATGCCATGCGCAAATGGCTGACGTCTAACCTCGACTGGTTCTTCATCATTTCCGGCAACATCTTCGTGCTGGTCTGCCTGCTCCTGATCGTCACCCCGCTTGGCAGTGTGCGCATCGGCGGCAAGGATGCCGACCCGGACTACAGCTATTTCGGCTGGTTCGCGATGCTGTTCGCCGCCGGCATGGGCATCGGTCTGATGTTCTTCGGCGTTCTGGAGCCGGTCTATCACATGGCCTTTTCCGAACCCATCGGCGTTCCAAAACCGTTTGATGCCGACGGCAACCTGATCCCGGAAAATGTCGCGGCGGCAAAGGCCATGGGCATGGCCGCAACAATCTTCCACTGGGGCCTGCATCCCTGGGCGATCTATGCCGTTGTCGCCCTCGCGCTGGCGCTGTTCTCCTTCAACAAGGGCCTGCCTCTGACCATGCGGTCCGTGTTCTATCCGATCTTCGGGGAACGTACCTGGGGCTGGCCTGGCCATATCGTCGACATCCTGGCTGTGTTCGCGACGCTGTTCGGCCTGGCGACTTCGCTCGGCTTCGGCGCACAGCAGGCCAATGCCGGCCTGGACTTCGTCTTCGGCATTCCGGTCAGCAATACGGCCCAGATCGTTTTGATCATCGGCATCACAATTGTGGCCCTTGTTTCGGTGCTGCGCGGCCTCGATGGCGGCGTCAAGGTGCTGTCAGAGATCAACATGCTGATCGCAGCGCTGCTGCTGGTTTTCGTGATCTTCGCCGGCCCGACCGCACAGCTGGCTTCCGACTTTGTCTCCAACCTCAGTGCCTATGCCCAGGAAATCATCCCGCTTTCAATGCCTTTCGGGCGTGAGGATGACGGTTTCCGCCAGGGCTGGACGTCCTTCTACTGGGCCTGGTGGATTTCCTGGTCGCCATTTGTCGGCATGTTCATCGCCCGGGTCAGCCGCGGCCGGACCGTACGTGAATTCGTCATCTGCGTGCTGATCATTCCGACCATCGTCTCGGTGCTCTGGATGACGGCCTTTGGCGGCACTGCAATCGAACAGGTCCTGACCAAAACCGCGGACAGCCAGGTTCATGCCTATGTGATTGCCTCCTACAGCCCGGAACTGTCGCTGTTCGGCATGCTGGCCGACCTGCCGCTGGCCTCGATCACGTCGTTCATCGCCATCATCCTGGTGATCGTGTTCTTCGTGACGTCGTCGGACTCCGGCTCCCTGGTGATCGACACGATAACCGCGGGTGGCAAGGTCAACGCACCCGTGTCCCAGCGCGTCTTCTGGTGCACCTTCGAGGGCCTGGTCGCGATTGCGCTGCTGCTCGGCGGCGGATTGGGCGCGTTGCAGGCGATGGCCGTTTCAACGGGCTTCCCGTTCACCATCGTCCTGCTTCTGTCCTGCTACGCCATCATAAAAGGGCTTATGGACGAACCCAGATAACCGAGACATCCTGCAAAGACGAAACGGGCGGCTTCTGGCCGCCCGTTTTGCTATTCTGCCAGCTTCGGCGCAAGCCGCACGCCCGGTGGCGGAGAGCTCTCCCGAATCCGTAATTCCGGTTCGATGACAATCGGTGTGTTGGGCACCCGGTCGCCGGCAATCTGGCGCAGCAGGGTCAGCGCAGCCAGACGGCCGATCTTGTCCGGCTGGGCAGAGACCGTGGTGAGCGCCGGTGTACGCGCGTCGGCGCCATCAATATCGTCATAGCCGGTAATGGCAATATCGGGCCCCGGCTCGACACCGGCGCGGCGCAGCGTGGTCATCAAACCGAGCGCGACCAGGTCGTTGAAGGCAACGATGGCTGTCGGCCGGTTTTCAGCTTCGAGGATTGTCGGCACTGCCGCCCGGCCGTCGGCCTGGGTCATCAGCTCCGGCAGATCCAGCTGCGTATCGGGGTCGATCCTGGCTTCCGCCAGCGCCTTGCGCCAGCCTTCGTTGCGGTAACGCCCCGTCGAGCTCTCCCGCCGGCCACCGGCCATCGCAATATCCGTGTGGCCCTGTTTGATCAGGTGTCTGGTGACTTCGTAGATGCCGTTCAGGTCATCACCGCGGACACACGGCGCCCAGACACCGGGCACCTCGCGCCCGACCAGTGTCACTGGGATGCCCTGATCCACGAGACGATTGATCTCCTCTGCCGTCGTACCGACCGACGGACACAGGATCAGGCCATCCGCCCGGTGCTGCAGCAGCGTGTTGACGAAGGCCCGCTGGCGCTTGACGTCATCCCGGTGGTTGCTGATGAAGATCATCTGCCCCTGTTCTTCCAGCACGTCTTCCAGCGCTGTGAACACTTCGGCAAAAAACGGGTTCAGGATGTCATGAACCGCAACACCGACGATCTGGCTGCGCGCCGTGCGCAGCGAGGCGGCCGAGCGGTTGTAGATATAGCCGATTTCCTGGGCTGTCTGCTTGACCTTTTCCCGCGTTTCCTCAGCCACAAGCGGACTGTCCCGGAGCGCGAGCGACACGGTGGCCGTCGAAATGCCGAGCTGGTCGGCAATATGTCCAAGCGTGAGCCTTTTTCCGGGCTTGGGTGGCAGGTCCGGTGAGGGGGACTTGGATCCGTTGTCTTCAGACATTCATGTTTCTCGGTGACCGCAGCGGCGATGGGAGAGACCGTTATAGCTCCCGGCCGCCGCGGTAAACAGGTTTTTCTGATTTTCTGCCGTGAACGCCCTAGCGGCGTGCCTGCGGAGCGGATTCGTCGAATTCTTCCCTCAGGTTGACCACCACACGCCGGTTCTGGGACTGGCAGGTGACCGCATCGCAATCCGTAACCGGACGTTCGACACCATAGCCCTTGACCCACATGCGTTTCTGATCGACGCCCAGTTTGACAAGTTCGGCCATGACCGCATTCGCCCGCTGCGTCGACAGCGTCTTCTGGGCCGCCTCGCTGCCCGGGTCATCGGCGTGGCCCTGCACCTTGACCAGCCACTTCTTGTTGTTTTTCAGCCAGCGCGCCTGGTTCTCGATCGTGATACGGGCTTCATCGGTGACAACGGCCGACCCCTTCTCGAAATAGACCCGACGGCCGACATTGATGATGAATTCCTCCTCGGATCCGGGCGAAATGTTGCCGAACCCGGCTGCCGGCGCGTTGGTCACATCCGGCGACGACAAACCACCGGCGCTGTTGCAGCCGGCAAGCGCAAATCCGCAAATCAGCGCGATTGCCGCGCCCTGGCCGAAACGGCCGAACCTGTTACCCAAGAATGCCCCCATTCTTTTTACGTTGTTAGGCGCCACCGGCCGGCGGCACCGGGCTCAGCCGGCATTTGCCCCGAGATGCTCCAGAACGAGCACACCAGTCCCTTTCGGACAGCGCTGATAAAGATCGATGACGTCTTCCGGGAACATGCGGATACAGCCGCTCGACACATCATGCCCGATGCTCCAGGGCTCCAGTGTGGAATGCAGCCTGTAGCCGAGATCGCGGCCGTCCCTGTAGAGATAGAGCGCGCGCGGCCCGAGCGGATTGTTCGGCGCCCCGCCTTCGACCTTGCGCGGCAGTTCCGGCTGGCGTTTCAGCATTTCGGGCGGCGGCACCCAGCGCGGCCACAGGGCCTTCCTGTCAATGCGTGCGCGTCCGAACCACTGGAAGCCTTCGCGGCCGACACCCACGCCATAACGAAGCGCGGTGTTGTTTTCCCAGACCCAGTAAAGGAAGTGGTTGTTGGTATCCACGACCACTGTGCCGGGCGGTTCGTCGCTGAAATACTTTACCATCTGGCGATGCCAGACCGGATCAATGCGTTTGAAATTGGTCCGGCGGTACTGGAACCCATTGTCCGGCTGATAGCCGTTGAAATAGGCATTGGCGGCGGCATTCGCTCGCGCCACATGCGGCATGGCGAGGGTTCCGGCGGTAGCGGCAAGACCTCCCAAGAATAGTCGACGGTTCAGTTCCATCCCATTCCTCCTTAACAGGCTGGTGACTTTCCCAATTGCGCGGCGGACAAATCGCCGAACGGTATTAAGACGGGAACTCGTCAGGCACGTCAACAGTCAGCCGGGTGGCAATAGTCTGGTACTTTTGGGCGAGATCCCTGGCCGTCCCTTTCAGATGCCCTTCACCCGCTCGCGGTAAAGAATGTAAAGGCCCGACGCGACCACGATCGCGGCACCGGCCATTGTAGTGCCGGTCGGCACGTCGCCGAAAACCAGAAAGCCGAGCGCGATCATCCAGACAATCTGGATATAGATGAACGGCGCCAGTACCGGAGCCGGCGCAATGCGGTGGGCAATGATGAACAGAAAATGCCCGCCGGCGCCAAAGGCTCCGGTGGCAAGAAGCAGCGCCCAGGTCCAGATATCCTGGGGCATGACCCAGACGGACAAGCCGACGGGCGCCATCGCCACCGCCGCAACGATCCCGGAAAGGATCAGCATGCCGGCAGAACTGTCCGTCGCCGTCAACTGACGGGTCAACAGTGCATAGATGGCATAGAAGGTCATCGCCGCCACGGAATAGATCGCGGCCCAGTGCATGCCGCCGAGACCTGGCTGCGTCACCACCAGAACACCGACAAATCCGACCACAATGGCTGCCCAGCGCCGCGCACCAGCCCATTCGCCCAGCATCGGACCGGCAAGCGCGGTAATCACGAAAGGGGCCGCAAACATGATCGCCATCGTCTCTGCCAGTTGCAGGTAGCGAACGGCCAGGAAGTTGAACACCGTCGTGCCGAGCAGGCAGAAGGCCCGCACAATCTGCAGCAAAGGTCGTTTTGTCGTCAGCAGCGCCGGCTTTTTCCAGACCTGGAACAACACAAGCGCCAGAAACACGTGGCTGACAAATCGCACCCAGACAATCTGCAAGGTTGGAAGACTGGCCGAGAGGTATTTTGCGGTTGCGTCCAGGACGGAAAAACTCAGGCAGGCCAGAACGATAAGCCCGATGCCCGCGATCGGTGCAGCTCCGCTGGAGCCCCCTGCGCTGGTGCGGTGCTGAGTGTCGGACGCCATGGCGGTCGGCCTTTACCGGTTGATCATCCTGAGATGAAAGACGAAAAAGGGATCATTCCACGGGAATGTCCGGTTGAGTCGTGACCGGCCAGTCAGCACCAGAGAAAAAGGCACGCGGAGACCGACATGCCAGTTGCGGAAATTGAAACCTGGCTGGGGCGCCTGTCCATCACGGAACATGAAGGCGCGATCACCCAGATACAATGGAACGGTCCGGCAAGCCAAGACAAAACACCTTTGCTGGAAGAAGCGGCAAAACAGGTGACGGCATATCTGGCGGGTGACCTGAAGCAGTTTGATCTTCCCCTTGCCCCAAAGGGCGGTGAGCTGCACCAGGCCGTGTTCAAGGCCATGCTGGCAATTCCCTATGGTGGCACACGTACCTACGGTGACCTTGCAAAGGAACTCAACACCTATGGACAACCGATCGGCCAGGCCTGCGGCGCCAATCCGATCCCGATCGTCATCCCCTGCCACCGGATCCTGTCCGCCAACGGCCTGGGCGGGTATTCCGGAGATGGCGGCACGGAAACCAAGATCGCCCTCCTGAAACTGGAAGGCGGTTACCCTTTTCTGGTCTGACCATTGTTGCTGTCCGCTGCGACCGGCCCTTGCCCCATCTCCCCGCTTGTAAACGCGGAACTAACGGTTCTGTCACAGGATGGCCAAAGTCTGAAGGCAAGCCTCGGCCAACAAGCCGCAAGGTCCAAACAAGCCACGCGGACGAGGCTGTCCAAGCGACTGCCGGAAGGTTTGAGCCATGATGCCCTGCATTCACCTGCCCCTGACCCGCATAATGCGCGCGCTGACCGTGGCCGCCGCAGGTCTTGCGATGACGGTTTTCGGTGACGGCCTGTCACCCGCCACCGCGACGCCCGCACTTGTCGTTGATCTAGACAATCAGAACATTCTCTACGAAGAGGATGCCGGGCGCCCCTGGTTTCCCGCCTCAACGACAAAGCTGATGACGGCGCTCGTGACCTACAAGGCCTTGCAGACCGGCGAGGTCGATCTCGATACGCCGGTCATCCTGTCACGACGGGCAACAAGCCAGAGTTTTGCGAATTCCGGGTTGAAGGCCGGTCAGGCAATGACCTTGTGGGACGCGCTTCATGCCGTTCTTGTCGGCTCGGCCAATGATGTCGCCGTCGCACTCGCCGAAACAGTCGCCGGCACGGAAGAGGAATTCGTCACACGCATGAACGAGGAGGCAAAGAAGCTCGGCCTGAGCGCCAGCCATTTTGCCAACCCGAACGGCCTGGCCAATCCGGACCAGCAGGTAACGGCACGCGATCTGGCGATCCTTGGGAGAGAACTGTACAAGAACCACCCGGACTTTCACCCGATCTACCGGACGTCACGGGTCGTGATCGATACAAAGGCAATCGAATCCTTCAACATTCTCCTGACCGAATATCCCGGCACGCTGGGGCTCAAGACCGGGTTTCTGTGTTCTTCTGGACGCAATCTCGTGGCGCTCGCCGAAAAGGACGACCGGCGCATCCTTGTGGTTCTTCTGGGGGCTACGACAGGACGGGAACGCAGTGAACGCGCTGCCAAGCTGTTCACCGAGGCGTTTGACGGCACACTCAAACCGACCGGCCAGCGGGTTGCAGACCTCCAGAATGATCTGGCCGCCGAACCGCCGGACATGCGCATGAAGCTCTGCAGCGACCAGACGGCTGCTTATGAGACAAGACAGGAAGCGCTTTACCCGATGGGTCTGCCGGGTCAGAAAAGCTACCTGTCGCCTCCCATATCCCCGGTGACTCACACCATCAACACCTGGAAGATGCCGGGTGACTATGATGTGCCGGTTCCGACCACCAAACCTGCCCTTGCATCCGTCAAGCAATACGTCGCAGCAAATGCGGAAGGCTGGAACGGGGTCAGGCCGCCACGCAAACCGGTGATCGGTGCGGCCGCACCAGGCGGCGCGGCACCGGGCCCCACGCTCTAGGCACTCCGACGCTACTGAACGAATTCAGCCACACTGCGTTTGATCTGGGCGACCACCATCGGATTGGAAGCAAAGTGGCTCGTGGCCTTGTCAAATGCCGCTTTCGCTTTTTCTGCCTCCCCCAGATGCGAGTAGGACCGGATCAACATCACCCAGCCATCCGGGTTCTCCGGGTTCTCTTCCAGCTTGGCCGCCAGCCCGGCGACCATGCCCTGGATCAGGTCGGCCTGCTCGTCAGTGGAAAGGCTCTGCGCGGCCGCGATATCCGCATCCGTTGGCCCCTTCGCCAGCACAGTCGCTGGGACCAGATCCAATCCAAGATTGGCCGCTGTTGCATTGATCTTGGAGAGTACGAATGGCGCTGCCGCAAACTGTTTTCGCGCGGCGTCGATCGCCGCCTTGGCCTTGTCCGTTTCTCCAAGAGCCGCGCGGATCTGGGCCAGCTCCTGCCAGGATTTGTAGTCGGTCGGCTCGGCCAGAAGTTTGTCATCAAGTACATCGGCCCGCCGACGCAAGGCATCTCCGTCCTGACCCGTTGAGTTACCCGCGGCCTTGTCCAGCTCCGCATCGGATGCATTCGGCAGATACGCGGAGACATCGGCCTTGGTAAACCGCGCCATATTGACGATGTCCCGCCGCACCAGGGCCATCCATGGGGCATTCGGGTCTGAATCCGCCGCCAGTTGCGCCCAGTCTGACAGCGCGCCCTCAAAGTCCTGCGCCTGTGCCTTGGACAGAGCCAGATAGTACCGCGCCCGCGGATCGTTCGATTTCGCCCGAACCTGCTGGAACAGGATCCTGGCAGCCTGAGGCACCTTGTTGCCGTTGGCCAACGTCATCGCCTCGGCATAGGCGGACAGGACGCCAGGGTCATTGTCGGACAGTTCGGCCGCCCGGCGATAGGCATCGGCAGCAGATGCATTGTCTCCGGTCGACGCATAGCTGCGCGCCAGAAGCCACCAGTCTTCAAAAGAGTCCGGATGCTTATCGACGGTCTCGACCAGCAGCTGGATCCGGCTCTTGATATCGCCGGCCTGCGCGCGCTGGATCAGCACTTCCGTCTTGCGCGCCTGAAGCGGTCTGTCTGCCGCACCAGCTGCACCAAGCCAGACATAGCCTGCAACCGATCCGGCTGCCACGACGGCCGCGAGGCCAGCCGCGAGCAGCGGCGAGCGGCGGGAAACCGACAGACCGCCAACAGAGTGTTTCGCGGCCCTGAGCACGCGGGCTTCAATCTCTCGCTGTGCGGCATCCGACTCCGACTGAGAAATCAGACCGGCCTTGAGGTCCCGTTCAACCTCGTCGGCCTGGTCCCGGTATATGGAAAGGGCCGCGTCGGTCTCGTCCCGTTCGACACCAGTGCGTCGCACGAAGGGCAGCACCAGCCAGAGGGCACAAAGACCCACAACAAGCGCTGCGAACACCCAGAACATGTTCATGATCGCCCCTCCTGAAGAAGTTTGCGGGCAGCGGCCCGTTCGTCGTCTGTCAGGTCCGTTGCCGCGAGTGGTTTCCGGCGACCGCGCAGATAGAAAGCCGCGCCGATCAGCCCCAGGCCGAGCGCAAGCACGGGCGCGGCCCAAAGCACCGCGTTGCGCGCGGAAAATCGTGGCTCCAGCAGCACATAGTCGCCATAGCGATCCGAGATATAGGCAAGGATTTCGGTGTCCGTTTCCCCTTCTTCCATGCGCGTACGCACCAAGACACGCAGGTCCTTTGCAAGGCCCGAATTGGAATCGAAGATCGACTGGTTCTGACAGACCATGCAGCGCAGCTGGCGGCCAATCTCCCGCGCGCGGTCTTCCTTGACCGGATCGGCAAACATTTCATTGCCGTCGATGGCCGCCGCCGGACTGCTGACGAGCA
The DNA here is from genome assembly GCF_965233565.1 of Roseibium sp. Taxonomy (GTDB): domain Bacteria; phylum Pseudomonadota; class Alphaproteobacteria; order Rhizobiales; family Stappiaceae; genus Roseibium. Next base: position 2,612,097 of record NZ_OZ247494.1, read on the forward strand.
GGACCACCGCAAGCACGCTCATCAAACGGATTAGGAGAGCCGTTGACATGGTGATCTTCTCCTATTCCGCCGGTTGCGGCAGTGGGGTTACAGCGCGGCGCGGTGAGGGAACACCGACACGAAGGCGCCGATCAGCCAAGGACAACAGTCCGGCAAGCGAGATCATCAATGCGCCCAGCCACATCCAGGGCACACCCGGATTGTAGTAGAAACGCGTCACGAACTGGCCGTTTGCCGCGGGGTCTCCAAGGACAGCGTAATAGTCGCCGTGCCAGCGAGTGACGATGCCGGCTTCGGTGGTCGGTTTCTGCTCGACCGGATACCAGCGCCGTTCCGGATGAAGGGTTGTTATGGCGGCTCCGTTTCGGCTCACATTCACGGTGGCAACCGAGGTCTGGTAGTTGGGGCCCACACCGTTTTTCACACTGACCAGCGTGTATTCGTACGGCCCGACGGCGACCGGCTCGCCGGGCGTGACGGTCTGGATTTCCTCGAAGCTCCAAAGAGAGGCTGCAACGACACCAGCCGAAGCGATTGCCAGCCCCATATGGCCAACATAAAGCCCCCAGGCGCTGAGCGGCAGCCCCGACAGTCGCCCGGGAATTCTCGACCAATGAGCGCTGCCAATCCCCGCTCGGCGCGCGAGATCCAGAAGCGTTGCAACACCGAGGAACAGGGCAACGGCAACACCGAACAGGCTGGCTGGATCTGGTGTTCCAAAGACGATGACCAGACCAATGCCGATCAGCGCTGTAACAAGGGCCGTCACCAGTACATCCTTGCGCAACCGGCGCATATTGGCCCGTTTCCAGGACAGGAAGGGACCGACCGCCGCCAGCAGCACCACGATGGCGAACATCGGCAGGAAGGTCTTGTTGAAATAGGGCGCCCCAACCGTAATCTTGTCGCCGGTCGCAATATCGACAAAGAGCGGGAACAGCGTTCCGACAAAAACGGTCGCGGCACATGCACTCAGCAGAACATTGTTCATCAGGAGCCCCGTCTCGCGGGAGATACCGGCAAACGTGCCGCCTTCCCGGATGTCAGACGAGCGGAGCGCGAACAGGGTGAAGGCGCCGCCAATGGCCAGGACAAGCAACAGGAGTATGAAGACGCCACGCTCCGGATCATTGGCAAAGGCATGCACGGAAGACAGAATGCCGGAGCGAACCAGGAACGTGCCGATCAGGCTGAGCGCGAAGGTTAGGATGGCCAGGAGAATGGTCCAGGTCAAAAGGGCCGCACGTTTTTCGACCACGATGGCCGAATGCAGCAGGGCAGTGCCAAGCAACCACGGCATGAAGGAGGCATTTTCCACCGGGTCCCAGAACCAGAACCCACCCCAGCCGAGTTCGTAATAGGCCCACCAGCTGCCCAGAGCGATGCCCGCCGTCAGGCCGGACCAGGCGAGCAGGATCCAGGGCCGCATCCACCGGGCCCAGCTCGGATCGACCTGGCCGCGCACCAGCGCCGCAATGGCAAAGGAGAAGGCCGTCGAGAACCCGACATAGCCCAGATACAGCAGCGGCGGATGAAAGGCGACGCCGGGATCCTGCAGGAGAGGGTTCATGCCCTGCCCGTCCAGCGGCGCATTGACGATCCGCTCGAACGGATTGGACGTCAGCAGAATGAAGGCCAGAAACCCCGCACCGATCATGCCCTGTACGGCAAGAACAACGGCGCGCATGCTGACGGGAATTCCACGGCCAAAGAGGGCGATCAACACGCTGAACAGGGTCAGGATCAATACCCAAAGAAGCATCGAACCTTCGTGGTTGGCCCAGACGCCGGTGACCTTGTAGAGCATCGGTTTGCCCGAGTGGCTGTTGAGAGCCACGTTCAGGACCGAGAAGTCTGAAACGACATAGGCATAGGTCAGCGCAGCAAAGGCCGCCGCCGTCGCCAGGAACTGGATTTCCGCCGCATTGTCGGCAAAGCGCATGGCCGAGGCATTGTCCGCGCGCACTCCCCACAAGGGCACGACGGACTGAAGAATTGCGACGATGAAGGCCAGGATCAGACAGAAATGGCCGATTTCGACAATCATTGACCGGCTCCCTTGTGAGCAACCTGACAGGGTTGAATGGTCGACAGGAAGGCATCCAGACTGCTGGTGTCGCCCGGCTCTGCGACCGCCACCGGCAAACGGCGCTGAAGCGCAGCCGGGTCTGGAATGAAAAAGGCATTTCTGGAAGGAAACTGCGCCAGCTTGCTTTTCTTCAGACGCGTGAAGATCCGGCTGATCGTTTCCGTGTTCAGGCCGAGATAGTCGGCGATGTCTTCACGGGTCATCGGTAGCTCGACAAAATACCCGTTTTCACTGGACCGGCCGATACGCAAGGCCATGTCGAGCAGGAACAGCGTTACCCGTTCGGTGCTGTCCATCCGGCCAAGCGTGACGAGATGCGATGAACAGGCTTCCAGTCTTTGATGAATGATGCCGAACAGATCCGTGACGAGCTGGCCCCCCGCATCACCTGCCGCGTCATGAGTCCCGAGCCGGGTCAGCATCTGAAGGTCGAGTTCGCACAGGACCGTGTCGCAGAAAGCTTCAATCCAGGCACCGGACTGATGCCCCGTGCTCATGCCGCAGACGGTATCGCCACGTGTGTCGAGACCCAGGATCTGGCGCCGACCGTCCTCAAGGCCAACACAAAGCGCCGTCATGCCCTTCACGATGATCCAGATCTTGCGGCAGGAGGCTTCCGACAGTGACAGCCGGTCCCCGCGCTGTAGGGTCCGGTGCCGTTTGATAAAGGACATGCCAACCAGTGACCGGCACAGTTGCCGGTCGCACATCGTTTCCGTGCAGTCGGGTCTGTTTGTTGTCACCTGGGTCTGGATTGCCATCGACGCCCCCACTTGCATCCGCTTGGGCAACTCACCCGCGCCCTGGCTATGCTGTGGCGCCAAGGCTAGTCACGCACCGGTTGAGCGGTCCATGACCTGAATCATTTCAAATCTTCGAAACTACCGATGTACTGATTTGTCCGACTAATCACGAAACACTGACAATTGTCAGGGAACCCGTTTCGGCGCTCCCCTACCCTTCTTCCGATACGACTGTGCTCGAGAGGAGTCGGGTCTGTGAGACATCTGATAGTTGCACTCGGTTTGTTCCTGGGCGGAACCGCCTATGCGCAAGAGGTTCCGGAAACGGTTGATCAGGCCGTTGCGGACGAGAAGGGCTGTTTGTCCTGCCACGAGGGAATTGAAAAATTCACCTCCGGCGTCATGATGGAAACCATTGAGGCGATGGGTCCCGATCTGGGCGACCCGGCGGGCTGCGTGGTTTGCCATGGCGGCAACCCGCAGGGGCTGACGGCGGAAGAGGCCCACAAGGGCACGCCAGCGGACCTCGCCGAGGCCGGTGGGCCGCACACGTTCTACCCGGACCCTGGTGCGCTTTGGATCGCCGACAAGTCCTGCGGCCAGTGCCACGACGGCTATGCCGAACGCCTCACCAAGTCTCTCATGAACACCGAAGCCGGCAAGCTTCAGGGCAACCTGTGGTCCTGGGGTGTCCTCGACACGCACCGGTCTGTCTATGGCAACTACGATCTGGTTGACGAGGATGGCTATGTGCCGACCGTCGGCACCGACGCCTATAAGGACTATATGGTTGCCTTTGCGGAGGCCCATCCGGACCAGCTGCCAAGTTCCATGGAGCAGGTGCCCGAGGTGGATGTGGATTCCATCGCGCAGCATCCGAACATGGCCGGCATCACCTATTCTCGCCAGCAGTGTCAGCGCTGCCACGTCGGCGTGACCGGGCGCGAGAAACGCGGGGACTTCCGCGGCGCCGGCTGCTCCTCCTGCCACGTGCCTTACTCCAATGAAGGCCTTTACGAAGGCAACGATCCGACCATCGCCAAGGACCAGCCGGGCAAGCTGCTCACCCACCAGATGCAGGGCTCGCGCAAGTCCAAGGTCAAGGTCGGCGAGGTCGAGTATTCCGGCATTCCGTCCGAGACCTGCAACTCCTGCCACAACCGCGGCAAGCGGATCGGCGTGAGCTATCAGGGCATCATGGAATTCCCCTATGGCTCTCCCTACAATGAAAAGGGTGGCAAACAGCCCAAGCTGCACACAAAGAACTACGTCTTCGTCAAGGACGACCTGCACCATTCCGTTGAATCCCGGGAAGGCAACCCGGCGGGCGGCATGCTTTGCCAGGACTGCCACACTTCGGTTGACATGCATGGGGACGGCAATCTGCCCGGCACGACCCTCGCACAGGTGGAAATCGAGTGTGAGGATTGCCACGGCACGGTCTCCAAGTTCCCCTGGGAATTGCCTCTCGGCTATGGCGAGGAACACCAGACCGATATCGGCGACGCAGCACGCGGCCTGGCCGATGACATCACTGCGGAACAGTACTTCGCTGAGGTCTATGACGCCGAAGACGGCTATCTGCTCAGCGCCCGCGGCAACCCGCTCGGCAACGTTGTCCGCCGCGGCGACAAGGTGATCATGCACTCTGCCTCCGGTCTTGATTTCGAGGTTCCGGTCCTGCGCCAGCTGGCTCTGGACGGCAACTGGAAATCTCCGAATGCGGAAGTCGCCATGATGAGTGTCGGCAAGCATATGGAAAGCATGGAATGTTATGCCTGCCATGCCGACTGGGCTCCACAATGCTACGGCTGCCACATCACCGTCGACTATTCGGAGGGCAAAACGGATGTGGACTGGATCCACAACGCCAACTCGCGCGGCGAAGACGGTCTGACGGCTGACAACCAGCTGGGCACCAACGGTCTGACGAGCCCGGGCAAGGTCGCGGAAACCCGCTCCTACCTGCGCTGGGAAGAACCGACGCTCGGCATCAATGGCGAAGGCCGTGTCAGCCCGCTGATGCCTGGCTGCCAGGTGATCACCACCGTGATCGACAAGGACGGCAACACGGTCGCGCATAACGAGACCTGGATGACCCCGGATGCCGGAGGCACCAAAGGCCTCGATCATGCGGCCGTTCAACCGCACACCGCCGGCCGGGAGGCCCGCACCTGCGAGAGCTGCCATAACAATCCGAAAGCGCTCGGATACGGCATCTCCGGTGGCCGCTTCATGAAGGGCTATGACAAGGGCTTTGTGGTTGATCTGGAAACGGCAACGGGTGAAATCATTCCGCAGCAAACCCAGCTGCAGTCCCAGCCGGTTCCGAGCCTCGACCATGATCTCAGCCGGATCGTGACCGAAGACGGCAAGCAACTGGTGACGGTCGGCTCGCACTGGCCGCTGACCGGCCCGCTGCCACAGGAGATGCGTGAGAAGATGGAACGCACCGGCCTGTGTATGGGCTGCCACCAGAACATGACCGATGAAGACTTGTGGGACAAAGTCAACAGCCCGGCCTTCCTCAACAATGAGGAACACCAGGAGGTCATGGACCAGGCCGTGCACGCTCTTGCCGACAAGAAGAGCGCGCAATGAACCCACACATCCCCCGCGCACCGCGCGGGGGATGCCCCAGGCTTATCCTTGGAGCAAACCGATGCGATTTTCCCTGATTTCTTGCATTCTGGCCGGTTTGATGGTCGCCCCTGCCGCCGCAGCACCAGGTTCCGTCCTGCTCATTCACTCCAACTACACTGCGGAAGAATTGCTGTCTCCCTGCCAGGAGGCCGACAATGACGCCCGCTGGGGACAGGCGGCGGAAATCGAGTGCGAGCAATACATCATCGGCTTCGTGAACGCGCTTCAGGTCACCGGCGCAGCCGGTGAGGGCACCGACATCTGCCTGCCTGCCCAGAATGTTCCCGACGAGGTTCGCTGGGCCTTCATGCGCTGGGTTCATGGCGACTTTACGAAGCGCAAGGCCATGACTGCGGCCGATGCCCTGATGGCGACGCTGAAGCAGGACTTTCCCTGCAGCAAATAAGCTCTCATGAGATCAGGGGCCTCGCGGCCCCTGTTTTCTTCCAGCCTTCTGCCTACAACCCGCCTCAGTCCCTATCAGCGAGTTGCTGCCATGTGGCCCTTGGACGCTTGTACGCCTGTCTCCCGCAACAGGGAGCAGGGTACTAGAAAATCATAAACCCGATAAAAATCACCACAACGGCAAGCGTGCTCCAGGCCAGAAATTCCTGAAGCTGGGCTCGGTGTGCGCGGGTTGCGCCCCAGGATCGTCCGGCAGGCGAAGTGCGCAGTCCGAAGTGAGGGCGGTTGATTGACGTCTTGGAAACATGGGCGAACCGGCGCCGCAGCTCCGCAGCACGCCGGGCGCCCCGGTCTTCATTGATCGTATGGGTCTTGCTTGCCATTTCCAGTTCCTCCGCATGTCATCGGATCTGGCGGAGAAATGGTTTTGGTGGACCCGGAATTCAAATGAGCGATTTGTAATGTTGCTCGTGCCAGGCTTTGGCCTCAGGCGGCCGACAGCTCCTTGGACTTGGGCTCTGCGTCCTCGGACTTCTCGTCATCCGTATCGAAGTCGGCCTCGTGCTCCGGATCGTCGTCGACGGAAATCGACAGGTTCTTTTCCACCTGACGCAGCAGCTTGCGCAATTTCTTGCGATCCTTGTCATCAAGACCGGCCATCGCCTCGCGCTCGAGCCGTTTCCAGGCCTTGTCGACGGACAGGACCAGTTCGCGGCCGGTGTCGGTCAGATAGACCCTGGCAAGGCGGCCGTCGGTATCCGAGACCTGCCGGCGCACATATCCCTGGCTGGAGAGACGGGTGACCATCTTGGTGACGGTGGGCGGCTGGACACCGAGCGCCAGGGCGAGCTGGCTCATGGTGCGGCCATCGGCATCGGCCAGCACTTTCAGGACCAGTTCCTGCCCGGGATGCAGGCCGATGCGCATCAAATGTGCGCCAGAGCGGGCCCGTTGTGCTTTTGCGGCCTGAACCAGACGAAACGTTATGCTTTTCTTGTAGTTGAAAGCCATCGTGCCATCCCCGTTCTCAATCAACCCGAATCACGTTCAGCCGTGATGCGGGCGCACCCTAACGAGGTTATTTAACCGTCAAATGACACTTGTTCCGCTTGCCGCAAATTAATTTGCAACACGGGAACTTGGGCCCGTTTAGCCTGCTAAGCGGAGATTTCGGACCTCACGTCAAAACGCGTCCGCCGGCTCCATGGACGCCTGCAGCGACGCGGACACGTCCCGGCACAGGTCGCTGTAGCGCTGTGAAGTCCGGAAGGCGTCGTCACGGGGACGGGACATATCGATCCGGTGTTCACAGACCACCCGGCCGGGCCGGGCCGCCATGACGACCACCCGGCTGGAGAGATAGACCGATTCAAACACCGAATGGGTCACGAAAAGAACGGTCCAGCCAAAACTCTCCTGAAGACGCATCAGGTCGTTGTTGAGCTTGAAGCGGGTGATTTCATCCAGGGCTGCAAACGGCTCATCCATCAGCAGCACTTTCGGCCGCGTGATCAGCGCGCGCGCAATGGAAACACGCATCTTCATGCCGCCGGACAACTCGGCTGGCATGTGATCGGCAAAGTCCTGGAGGCCAACCGTTTCCAGCGCGCCCATGACGCGCTCGCGCGCTGCCGATTTCGACACCCCCTTGATGCGCAAGGGCAGCCAGACATTGCTGAAGACAGTTGCCCAGGGCATCAGGGTTGCTTCCTGAAAGACAAAGCCGAGCTCGTGTCCGGATTGCCCGCGTGCCTCTTGCGGCCAGGCGACGTCTCCCCCGCTTGGTGCGGCCAGTCCGGCAATGATCCGGAGCGCACTGGACTTGCCGCAGCCGGACGGACCGAGCAGAGACACGAACTCGCCCTGCCGGACCTCAAGCGAGAAATCCTGCAGCGCCGTCGTGCCGTTCTCAAACTCCTTGCGGACATTCTTCAACGAGACGATGACAGGCGCTTGGTCGGTCTGGGACATGCTTTCGTCTGGTCTCCTGTTCATTTCCCGGTCCGTCCCTGCCCGCATCCGGATCAGGACCTGACCTTGAGTGCGCCTGCAAGAAACGGGATCGCAAGCGTACACAACGCGACGGTCGCAAAAGAGGCGCGCAGAGACAAGAGATCGCCGACAAATCCGAGCAACGGCGGACCGAACAGGAACGCGCCGTAACCAAGTGTCGCCACCGCCGCCAGCGCCGACCCCTTGGACATGTTCTGATCGCTGGCCGCGCGGGACATGGCCAGGGGAAACAGCACCGCATAGCCCAGCCCCATGACAAAACTGCCGACCCAGACCGCCCAGATATTCGCGCCCGAGACGAGGAGAAGGCATCCTGCAAAGGCTGTCAGACCGCTCAGCCGTGCAACCAGCACCGGTCCAAAACGGGCAATCACCTGATCGCCGGCGAGCCGCATGACAACCATCGCGACCGAGAAGACGGTGAAGGCCGTCGGTGCGATCGCCTCGGAAAATCCGAGATCCTCGATCTGGTAAAGCGCCGCCCAGTCGGTCATGGCGCCTTCCCCTAGAGCCGCGACCAGTGCCATCAATCCTACCAGGATGAGCGCGCCCTTTGGCAGGGCAAACAAGGGCGCCTTGCCGTCTTTTTCCGTTTCGACGAGCTGCGGCCATGGCTGACGCCAGAACCAGACCAGGAAGGGCGCGATCATCACACTCCAGAGCGAAAAATGCGTCGCGACCGACAGGCCCAGTTCGATGGCAAGCCCTCCGACCAGTGCCGCGGCGCCGGCCCCCAGGCTGAAAAGGCCGTGATAGGACGACATGATCGGCTTGCCATATGCGGTTTCCACTTCAGCGCCCCAGCCATTCATGGAGACATCGAGAGCACCGAAGGTGAAGCCGGCCACAAACAGGGCGAGCGTGAGCAGAGGAACGGACGGAGCAAGACCGACCAGCACAAAACTCATCACATTGGCGCAAGCGAGGATCTTGGTCACGGGTGCAGGCCCCAGCCGGTCCAGCAGCATGCCGGTCAGCGGAAAGGCAACAAAGGCACCACAGGCCATGACAAGCAGGAGCAGGCCAAAGCCGCTCTCGTCTAGACCGGTCGCGGCTTTGACATGCGGGATCCGCGAGGCCCACATACCGATAAACGTGCCGCACATGAAGAAAATGGCCGAAACGACCCGGCGTGCGGCGGAGGCGTGGTCCTTGAGAGGAGCTGTCATAGCGATTTGCTGCTTGAAGGCGGGAAAATGCAAAGAGCCGCCTTTCTGTCACGCCTTTGACTGACAGACAAGCGCCCAGATCTTCAATGGATCGTGTGGATTGCTATCCGACTGGCGAGTTTGAGGAACACTGACAGATCACCCAACCAGCGAGTCGATCAGAGATTGGGTGTCGGCGCCGCGTTCGGCGGCGGATTGGTAGGCGGAAATGGCGGCAGCGGTCTCGGATTGCCGGTCACGACCGGAGGAATCGCCCTCAGTGTCGCTTTCGCCGGGCGGCCGGTTGCCTTCAGGCGCTCCGGCTTCGTCTCCTGCCACGCTTGAAGAAATGGCGTCGTCATCTTCCCCGCGCAGTTCGTCAGCTTTCTGTTGACGCAGTTCAGCCTGCGCTTCCGCAAGTTGTGAGCGCGCCTGCTGCGCCACCTTCAGATCCTGGGATGAGGGTTCCGCCGGCGCGGTAGCCGCGCGTATGACAATCTGCATCTTCCGGATCGTGGCTTCCGGTGTGCGCTCCTTGGCGGTGTCGATCTGCACCTCGCCGCCGATTGCGTAGCGCTTGCCGTCGGGTCCCTGCTGGAAGGTATAGGTCGGTGCGCTGGCATAGGCGCCGCCAACACGGGCATGCGCCTGCTCATGAGCCCGCACCTCGCGGTCGCGCTCCTTCAGCTCCTGAACCTGTTTTTCTTCTGCCTCGGTCAGGCCGTCGCCATCGGCGTCATCGTCCTCGCCCTGGCCGGTCGTGGTCTGGCCACCATTTGCAGCAGTCGCCGGGTTCTGAGCTGCCCCATTCGCCGCTGCGCGACCGGACAGGTTTTCGTCCGCCTCTTCTTCGCCTGATTGCCCTTGCGCGGTGTTTCCTGAGCCCGAAGCCACATTTCTGGAAGATTGCGAATCCTGAAGGGCGATCACGGCTTCCGGTGTCAGGGGGGGAGCACTGCCGGCCCGCACCGTGGCGGCGCGTGAACTTGCCAGACTGTCGCGCGAAGCCAGCTGTTCCCGGCCCGGGGCAATTTCCCCGGTGCCAGGTTCCGAAACGCCAGCGACACCGCTGCTTCTCAAGAGGTTCGCCGGCGTGTTGGACAACAACGCGCCGATCATGAGGTGGATTGTCCGCCAGAGGAGTCAGCAAATTCCTAACGCCGGTTAAGAAATGGCATCATATCCGCGTGATCTTGCGGTTAATCTGCTCAATTCCACCCGCCCCTTGCTTGCCCTTCACCTTTGTGCAAATGAAGTCAGAGGGTTAACACAAGATGGTTTGAAACGATGCTGCCCCGGCCCTTCTGGCAAGACATGACAACGGTGGATTTCCAGGTTCAGGGGCGGGAGGACTGGATTGCGGTTCTGCCTGTCGCCGCCATTGAACAGCACGGCCCGCACTTGCCGTTGGCCACCGACACGACCATTGCGGAGGGTCAGATTACCCGTGTGCTGGAACTGATCCCGGACAACCTGCCCGTCACTTTCCTGCCTTTACAGACAATAGGCAAATCCGATGAACACCTGAATTTCCCGGGAACGCTGACCCTTGGCTGGGAGACAGTCACTCGCAGCTGGATCGAAATCGGAGAATGCGTTGCCCGGGCCGGCCTGCGCAAACTGGTCCTGATCAATTCTCACGGCGGCAATGTGCCTGTTCTCGATATCGTCGCCCGGGAGCTGCGCACCCGGCATGGTATGTTTGCTACCGCGACCAACTGGCTCCGTTTCGGCCAACCGGACGGTCTCTACAGACCGGAGGAATTCACTTACGGCATTCACGGCGGCGACATCGAAACGTCGCTGATGTTGCATTTGCGCCCCGACCTGGTCCGCATGGACCAAGCCGCGGACTTCCCTTCAGAACAGCAGCGGTATCTGGAAGAGTTCAAGCATCTGCGCGGCCATGGAAAGGCGCAGTATGGCTGGATGTCCGAGGACCTCAATCCGTCAGGTGCTCTCGGCAACGCTGCCCTTGCCACGGCAGAGAAGGGGAAGGCGTCGCTTGACCACGCAGCCCTTGGATTTATCGAGCTTTTGCAGGACATCCATGCCTTCGACCTCACGCGGCTCGGGTCTGCCGACAAATAGGCGACGGGGCTCGCGACGTCAGCCATGGGCCGGCACTTTTTAAGCTTGTCCGTCTGCCGCCTACGACAAGACGGACTGGTGCGCACGCAAGATCACAACCGTCTTTCGCTTACCAAAACGGAAAGCACCAGAAATATATTTTCTGATTTTAGTTTCTGAAAACTCAGTATTTTGCAGCGTTAATCCCCAGACAACTCCCCAGCTTGCCGGTGTTTTTTCTATTGTATTGACGGAATGCTCCATAGGCGACACATTAATAAAAGGTGACGTCTGTTGGGGGTGGTTCTCGCAAAGCCATGAATCTGTCAATTCGGCAATTGGCGACCTTTCGTGAGGTCATGCGCAGCGGCTCCATATCGGAAGCCGCCAGAACACTGGGCCGAACCCAACCTGCAGTCAGTTCCACCATCGCCGGACTGGAAACCGAGCTTGAGCTGAAACTTTTTGTGCGCGAGCAGGGACGTCTGGTCCCGACGCCGGAAGCAGAGTTTTTTCTCGAAGAAGCCGAGGCAATCCTCAAGCGACTGGAGATTTCCAAGCGGACATTGCGTGGCCTCGCCAATCGCGAACATGGCCAGCTTCGTGTTGCCGGCATTCCGGAAGCAACAGCCGAATTCCTGCCCAACAGCCTGTCCCGCTTTCTCGCCGACAAACCAAGCGTCAAGGTGGCGCTTGCCAGCCGGACCTCGGGTGAGATTGAAGAACTGATCGCCGCGCAGCAGTTTGACGTCGGCTTTGCTGAAACCCCGCGGGCCCGCAACTCATTCGACCAGGTTGATTTCGATCTGGAATGCATGTGCGCCATTCCGGCGACCGACCCGCTGGCCTCGCGCGAAGTGATCACTCCGGCCGAGCTGGACGGCTATCCGCTGGCCCTGTTGCATTCCGAACATCGCAGCCACAAGCAGACCCTTGCGCGCTTCCGGGACGCGGGTGTGGACTTCAATCAGCGATTTGAATTGCAGACGGCAGCGCCGGGGCTGCGCTTTGTGGAAGCCGGATTATGCGCCCTGATCTGCGACATGATCACGGCCTATAACGCCCAGGAAAAAAATCGGAACGGCATGGGACCGCCCATGATTGTATTCCGCCCCTTCCGGCCACGGGTGCAGAACAGCCTGTCGATCCTGACACCGACCCACCGGCCGATCTCGATCGTCGCCAAGGATTTCTGCGAGTTCCTGTCCCAGGAAGTGGCCACCATCCGCAACGCGATGATCAAGCGGCCCGCCTAGCCCTGTTTCAGATCAGGCGGGTCCGTTTCCTGGCCTTGCCCTCCGGCAAGACTGACCGCTGGAATTGTCTTTTTGATTTGCGGTCGATGGGGTCTGTGCACAAGGCTGACCTTAGACCCGGTCAGCCGGCTGCATTTTGAAAGATCGCCGAATTCGCCGCCACGATGGCCACGGCATTGGTGCGGTTCTTGGCACCAAGACGGGTGATGGCGTTGCGGATATGTGCCTTGACGGTCGCGATGGATACATCCAGCTCATAGGCAATCTGCTTGTTCACCTTGCCTTCGCAAAGCTTCAGCAGGATCTCCAGCTGACGCGGTGTGACCAGATCTGTCAGGTTGAGCGGCCAGCGAATACCGCTGACGAGACGGTTCTGTGTGCCGTTCTCGGCAACGCTGTTCGTAAGGGCAAAATGGGCTGTCATGGCTCTGCTCCTCGGGTTTGTCATCTCCGATCGGCGAAATTCCGTGTTGGGCACGGACATGAGTAGCCGATCGATCTGAAACCTTGAATACATCCAGCCGATCCTCCGACGGCTGTTGCTGTCGGGACTTTTCATCATTATCCGGCTATTGTAAAATGTTAAAGTGCATACTGCATATTGCTAATAATTTGCAATTTAACTTCGGAGAAATGACCTGTGAGCAAGAAGCTCTTTTCCGGACATACGCTTCGTCAGATCCGGTCGGATTTTGGCCTGTCCCAGGTGGAGTTTGCCAGAAAAATCGGCCTCTCGACGGCTTATGTGAACCAGATCGAAAACAACAACAGGCCGGTCACCGCTTCCGTTCTCCTGACCATCAACCGGATTTTCGGCGTCGACCTGTCAGCATTCGAAAAGAACGATCTGGACCGGGTCGTTCAGGATCTTCAGGAAATCTTCGCCGACAGCCAGTTTCACAGCGCCTCCGTCGGACGACAGGAAATCCATGAGGTGGTGACCAGGGCACCTGGCGTCACAAAAGCGATCATGGACCTCTACAGCGCCCTCAGGACCTATCACGACCGGGAGGCGATCGAAGACGACCTTGCCCAGCAAAGCGGTGCGGACGACGAGGGACCTGCCCCGCGTAAATCCGCCTATGACGAGGTGCGTGACTATTTCCATTACATGGACAATTACGTCGACTCCATCGACCGGGCAGCCGAAAAACTGGCCCACGAAATCGGCCTCAACCGCGGCCAATCCAATTTTGATGCCCTGACGGTCTGGCTCGGGGAACGTTTCGGCCTGACCGTGACGGAGTTTCCCGACTATGAAGGCACGCTCATCCGCCAGGACGACTACACGCGGAAAATCCAGCTGTACCGGGCCATCCCGCACTCTACGAAGAATTTTCTCCTCGGTTCGGTGATCGCCGAACTCTGTGTCCGCGACCTCATTTCAGAGGAGGTCGAGCGGGCCCGCTTCAAAACCCACTCCGCGGAAAGCATCGCCCGTCTTGCGCTCAGGAACTACTTTTCCGGCGCCCTGCTGCTGCCCTATGACGCCTTTCTGAAAACAGCCTCGCAGTGCCGACATGACATCCAGCTTCTGTCCAACAGGATGGACGCCAGCATCGAAACGATCTGCCACCGCCTGTCCACGCTGCAGCGGCCCGGCTCAATGGGCCTGCCCTTTTATTTCGTGAAGATCGACAGGGCCGGTAATGTCGTCAAGCGGCACAGTGCGACCCGGTTTCAATTTGCCCGTTTCGGAGGCTCCTGCCCGCGCTGGAACGTCCATCAGGCTTTTGAGCAGAACTCCAACAAGTTCACCTCACAGGTCGCTCAGATGCCGGACGGCGTTCGGTACCTGTGCGTTGCAACCAGCATCACGAAACATCAACCCGACTACCGAAGCGGCGAGCGGCGCTACGCGCTCGGGATCGGCTGCGAGGTCAAATATGCGGACGAAGTCGTTTATGCCGACGGCCTGGCGGTGGAGGAGATTGCCTCGCCGGAACCCATCGGGGTCAATTGCCGCATCTGTCCGCGCGACAATTGTGACCAGCGTGCCTTCCCGGCTATCGACAAGGAACCCTTTATCGATTCCGGCCAGCGCGGCATCGTGCCTTATCAGGTGAAGGCATTCGATTGATCTCGGCTCCGGCACGGCAGCGGACCCAGGCTGCTGCGCCGCGTGGCGCGGTTCTCAGCGACTGTCCCAGAAGGCATTGCTGCCGCGCGTATCGACATGAACGAAGGTCTTGTAGACACCGATACCCCCCTTGAATTCGCCCTTGTCTCTCAGACTCTTGGCAATCTTGTACCAGCGGTCCGAGTTTCCGGCGTCCCCACCCAGCACTTCAAAATCCGCTGCGTCGAATTGCATGTGGCGGCTGGATGCTGCGCCCCCCACATCCCGGTTGTAGTCCGGGCTGCGATAGATGCTGAGCAACCTGACAGGCGCCCCGACTTCCTGCCGGATCTTCTCGAGCAGGTTCACCAGGGGAACCACATTCGGGTAGAGGCTCGGGTCCGGGTCCGAATTTGATTTGAACCGGGCATGCGACGCTCCCTTGAACAGCAATTCCTTCCAGTTGAAATGCTCGATATGGGACAGGTTCTTCAGCCAGAAGGCCTCGAAGGGATGGCTCGCGGCGCCGCTCGCGGTCTCTCTCGCCGCCACACTTCCGGCCGCCACGGACTGCGACGGCGCGGCATCGGCGGAAGCAACCGGAGCCGCGCGACCGCCAACACCGTAGATACGTTGCAGCTGGGTTTTCCGCTTCGACCCGGATGACGAGCCGAAGTGGAACCCGATCACGGTCGCAAACGCCGTCGCGAGCGCACCGAAGGCGACATAAAAGACATCCCTGTTGTCGACACGCGCCTTGTCCGACGTATCCCCATCGGGCGTCGTCGACGCATCAGCGTCCGCCTGGCCACTTGTGGCAGGTTCCGTCGTCGCGGCACTGTCGGTCTCAGCATTCGCGGGCTGCCGCTCATCGGCATTCGGTCGCGGTTCCGCATTTTCGGCAACAGTCGCACTCGGGGTTTGGCTCGCATCCGGGGCGGGCTCGTTCAGAGGGATCTTTGCGATCAGATAGATGAACCCCAGGAAGGCAAAGGTGATGATGATGGAAAGAAGCGGGTTGATGCCCGACACCCACCACCTCTCGGTCTTCGCGGCTTCCAGCGCATGACGTCTGGCCGCTTCGGTATTCGCCAGTTGTTTTTCGGCCAGCTCCAGCTCCCGCTCATGCTGCTGCTGCCGGTCCTCCAGGCTCTTTTGCGCCTTGTCCAGCTCCAGCCGGTTTCGCGCTTCAAGTGCCTTGTTTTCCTCCTCCTGCTTGCGAAGCGCCAGTTCGGCCAACTGCTTTTCAAGCTCCGCCTCGACCGCGGGGTCCTGCTCCACAAGAGCTTTGACCTTGCTGGCGTCGTCCGACTTGGCGACGGATTTGATCACGTCGACGATTTCGTCGGCCAGCTTGCCTGACGAATCGGCCTTGGCAAGCGCCCCGAGCGCCGGAATGATGCCGGCTGCAATATTGAGGAGGGCGGATGTAAATTTGCTCATGACACGTCTCCCTCTTCTCAGCTCTGGCTGTTGCGTTTCGCCTTGAGCGCTTCGCGCGCCCAGTTCAAACGGCCATCGAAATGCTTGATCCCCGGACGCTCAAACTTGTCCATGAAGCTTCGGGTGGCATCCCGGAGGGAGAGTGTCTTGCGAAGATGCCTGAGCGCGGCTTTTTCCGTCGTCTCCAGCTCGTGTTTCAAAAAGCCGTAATTGGCGTCGTCATCTGACAGATTGTCAAAACCGTTTTTCTGGCACCAGGCTTCGAACGCCCTGCGCCGCGGACCTGTCCATTGACACCAGCCCCACCCGCCTTTGCTGCCGGCGACAATCGGTTTGATTTCCTGCATCGTTCGAAAGCCGGCGCATTCATGCCCGATATTGCCGAGAACTCCGGCTGCCTGATCGAGCGTGAGGCCGAAATCATCCATGAGGTCCTGCATCACGCCAGGCGCTTTTTGCCGGAAAAGACCAAAGGTCCCTCCAGGATCCGGCAAAGGCGCGGCTGGTTTCGGCTTGGGAGCCGGCACGCCCTGCACACCGGTTTGCTCAGACACCGCGTCACGACCGGGGGCCGCCCCCCCTTCCCGTCCGGCGGCAACCGTCTCTGGTTCGGCGGCAGACGGCACCGTGATGATCATTTCGTCTTTTTCTTTCGATCCTGAGGACGAGCCGAAGTGAAATCCGACGACGGTTGCAAAGGCCGTCGCGAGGGCGCCAATCGCCGTGTAGAAAATTTCAACATTCTCGATCGTCTCCACCATGATCAGGTAGAGTGCGGCAAGGAAACCGACTGTCACCACGAGCGAGAGAAACGGATTGATCCCTGCGATCCACCATTTCTCGGATTTCGAGGCCTCAAGCGCGAAGGTTCGGGCGGCGTCTACATTCTTGAGCTTCGCGTTCAGATGATCCAGCTGCTCTTGATGGCGCTGATCACGTTCGGCCTCTTCCAATTCCAGAAAGGCCAGGTCGATCTTTTTTTGTTCTTCTTCCGAACGCGCCTGCTCTTCCAGCGCCCGGACTTCCAGTTCTGCTAGCTCAACCCGGAGCTTGGCCTCCAGTTCGGGATCCGCCGCCAGTCTTTTCTTGGCCTCACTCTCATCGTCTGTTTCTACAAATCGTTTGACGATTTCCGCCGCTTCTTCCCGAAAGTCACCATCCTCCCTGTCAGCAGACAACAACTTGAAAAGATTTGGCGCAACTGTAATGGCAACACCAAGCAAACCTGAAACAAGGATACTCATGAAAGTTACCTCGACGTAATAAAGCCTCCTGGCGGTATTTTTTTGCAAATTTTCTTCATCTATCCGCCCTTAACTCGATTTAAGCTTGAACACCTTCTGGAGGTCAATCAAATAACTCCATCATGACGTGCAAAAGAAAAACACACCACCAAAATCAACCCAAGCGGGAATCAACGCTGAATCAGTGAGACGAACGTCTTGATCTAACGACAGCAAAACGGTGCATGGGGCGAACGCCCCTTTGCTCCAAGAGCTTGTGAAATTTGGGATTTCTCGGCTACCGCGGCATCACGCCGGCGGGTCGTCCGCAAGCCAATTCAGGTTCGCGCCTTTTCGAAGGCCGCCCAGGCTTCCTGAAACTTCTCGAAAGTGAAACCAGGCTCGCGCGCCGGGCCGAGAACCAGCTGCTCGGTGTCCAACAATTTGCGGATGGCGTTGGCCAGAACCGGAACAACGGCCTCAGGCACCACCAGCGCCCCGTGCCGGTCGGCATGCACCAATTCGCCGGCATGGATGTCCAGGCCGAAGATCTTCACCGGCGTACCGATTTCCTTGACATGGACATAGCCGTGACTGGGCCCAACAGATCCGGCGACAACGGGAAAACCGTCGGGCAGGTCCCCCAGGTCGCGCATGACGCCATTGGTCAGTGCGCCAGAAAGACCAAGCCCCTTGTGCACGGTCGTGTTGATCTCGCCCCAATAGGCGCCGATGGCATTTGGGAAATCGACATCTTCAACGACAGTCAGTGCCGGCCGTTCGCCTTCGGACATGTAGCGGTAATAGTCCATCCGGCGGGCCTTGATCACCTCCGGAGCTTCCGTCGGTGGCGCCAGTGCGGAGATCTTGGCCGTGCGGGCAAAACCGACCATCGCGCCCCCTTCCGGATCGGAAGACAGCATCGTCCCCTTTGTGAACCGGTTAAAGCCACGCCGGCCTTCGGCAACCTCGATGGCATTACAGACGGTCGGGGTGTCGACGGTTTTCAGGAGAGTGAGAAGTTCGGTATCCATCACATGTCCAGCCATGTTTTGAAAGCAAAGTTGACGGCATCCGGCTGTTCCAGCGTCGGCAAGTGCCCCGCACCGTCGATCACGTGAAACGTCGAGCCCTTGATCAGGTCATGCATCAGCTCATGCCGGTCGCGCGGGCACAGCCGGTCTTCGGCGCCCATCAGGATCAAGGTCGGGCAGGTGACGGATTTCAGTGTCTCCTGCTGATCCGGCCTGGACTGGAGGGCACGGGATTGCCGTTCGAAAACGTCCGGACCAAGATCGAGCGCCATCTCCATGCACAAGTCCAGAACATCCTGGCGCAAGGGGCCATTGGCCAGATAATTCGGTTTCAGCTCATCGCGCATGATGTCCTTCAGCGCGCCCGCGCGCACTCTGTCGATCTGCGGTTCCCTGCGTTGTTTGACCTCTTCCAGTTCGGCGCGCGGATTGGTGTCCAGAAGCGCCAGCCGGTCAACGCGATCCGGTGCCTGGCGCAGCACTTCCATCGCCACGATGCCTCCCATGGAAAGGCCAGCCAATGCAAAGCGCGGGGGTGCCGACGCCAGAATGCCGGCGGCCAGCGCTTCAACCGTCTCATGGGCGGTGAGTGGCGCCAGATGGATCGGCGTCGCGCCGGAAAAGGCGGAGATCTGCGGCCCGTAGAGCCGTCCGTCACACATCATGCCCGGCAACAGGACGAGGGGTGTCACGCCCTGGCTCCCGCGATAGCTGCCCCTTCTGACAGCGCGCCCAGCTTGGCATAGGCGATATCCGGATCAACGGCCCCAAACCCGGCAAATGTGCCGAAGCCGCAATCGGAGCCTGCGACCACCCGGTCGCTGCCGACGATCTCGACAAACCGGTCCAACCGCTGTGCCACGACTTCCGGATGCTCGACAAAATTCGTGGTCGTATCGACGACACCCGGGACCAGGATCTTGTCGTCCGGGATCTCCGACTTGCGGTCGCGGAAGACGGTCCATTCATGGGCATGGCGCGGATTGGACGTTTCAAAGAGCACGTAGCGCGCCCGCGCCGACATCAGCGTCGAAAACACCTTGTCCATGGAGATGTCACAGACATGCGGGCCTTCATAATTGCCCCAGCAGATATGGATGCGCACCTTGGCCGGATCGATATTGGCCAGAGCGTGATTGAGCGCATCGATGTGGCTCTGGGCGATCTTGATGAACTCCTCATCCGACAGGTCGGTGAAAAGCATGTGCCTCGAAAGCGCAAGGTCCGGACAGTCGAGCTGAAGGTCCAGACCGGCGCCGACGATGGTTTCATATTCCGCCTTCATGACATCGGCCAGCGCTTCCAGATAGGCTTCGCGCGTCGGATAGAAATCATTTTGCAGGAACAGGGAAATCACACCTGGCGAGGCGGCGTTCATGAAGCCGCGGTCCGCACCATGTTCGGCCATCGCCGCTTTCAGGTTCGCGATGTCCTTTTCCAGCTCGCCCTGCCCCTTGGAACGCACCTCGCCGGTGCACATCGGCCGGGCATATTTTGGCGTGCCGCCGCTTTCGGCAATCCGTTTCAGGAAACTCGGATAGCGTTTCAGATCTTCCGGCGCATTGCGCGGGCTGTCTCCGGAAAAGCCGGTGTAGCGGTCCTTCACATAGGTCGCATAGGAGATCTTGGAGGTTTCACCGTCACTGACGATGCTCACACCCGCCTTCACCTGTTTGGCGACGGTCTCGGACACGGCCTCGGTCATCGCCGCATCGAAGTCGGCCTGGTCAAAAACTTCCTCGTTTTCACGCGCGAAGATGAAATCCACGACCTTCTGCGTGCGCGGCAGCGAACCGACATGGGTTACGTCAAGTGTGCTCATGATCTCCCCCTTTGTGCCGGGCAGAGTTCATAACCCTGCCCGCTTGTTGTTCAACCGACCCAGGTGGCCCCGGCCGGATCGCTGGTGTTGATCACCCGGTAAAGGCTGGCTTCCCCGCTCATCGACGGCACCAGACTATGCTCCAGTCCCGGCGGAACGGCACAGGTATCTCCCGGCGCCAGGATCTTTTCACCGTCGGCCCAGCTCAGCTTCCAGTGTCCACGCATCACCATCAGGATCTCGTGCGAGGACAGGGTATAGGCGGTTTCGGCAAGCGACCCCCGGGTCAGAAAGTCCACCTCGAATCCAGGCTTGTCCTTCAGCAGTGCCGTTTCGCCGATCACCTTGCAGGGCGCATCAGCGGCGAGCGCCATCAGGTCCCAGTAGCGGGCAACATAGTCCCGTACCACAGCCGCGTTACCCGGCTCAGGGAAGGCCTTCAGGTCTTCATCGGACAGAAGCGGCATCGGTTGCACATCCGACGGCAGGCTTTGCCCCTTCTTGGTGTCGTAGAGCACACCATTCTCACCAAGCACCAGCCCGTGGTCCTTGGCGTCTTCAATCACCTGCGGCGCCCAGGTCACGCCGCCACCGGCATCATCTCCACCGAGGATCGCCATGATCATTCCGTAGTCGGTACCGATGTTTTCAAAGCCTCGGAAAATGCCCGTCGGTATGTTGAAGATGTCACCCTCTTCGAGCGTCACTTCTCCCGCCGTGCCCCAGCGCCCCCAGAAGAACCGCCAACGCCCTTTCAGGACAAAGAACACCTCCGCCGTCGTATGCGAATGCAGGGAGTTGCGGCATTTCGGCGGCTGGCCGGCCGCCCCGATGTTGAACCCCGGCGTTTCCTTGATGTGGACATGCTGGTCCGGGCTCTCGGACACCCCGCCGCCGATGATGGTGAAATTCTCTTTCTGGTCGGAACCCGGCGTGTGAGCGTCGATAAAAGCGGTGCGGCAGGGCTTCAGATCGCCATAACGGACAATCCGGGTTTCCATTTCTTCAGGGGTCATGACAGGACCTATTGCTGTTGAGGCCGAAAGATCAGCCGGTTTTCAGCGCGATCTGCTTCCAGATCGACGTTTCATCAAAAAGAACGTATTCGCGGCGCAGTCCCCACGGACCGAACTCGGCATGGGCCGCCCCCATCACATAGACGTCGGCGCCTGTCGGCTCGCCGAACACACCCCAACCGTCATGCTTGCCGTGAAGCGACCAGCGCAGCGCTGCACGAGGCGGCATCATCGGATCGTCGCGGCCGATCTGGTGCTCGACCTTGAATGTGGCGGAGGGAAAGCTTGCCCGAAGCCCCATCCAGAAGCGGTCGGCATCGCCAAAGGAATACCCGTTTACCCCGCCCGGATAGGCAAGTTGGCAGGCCCGGTCATATTCGGCTTCGATCGCAGCCATGTCCGCGCCCATGACGCGCGTCAGGATGTCCGCGTATTTCGCGCCCCATTCGTTGTCATTGCCGGTGCCTTTGTAAGGGCCGGGCTTGTCGATCTCAGGCGAGAACGGCCGGATACAGGCGTCCGGACCGCCTTCGCGTTCGATCAGGTCATGCGCATAGGTTTTGGGGTCCCACCCCATCTGGCGCACGATCGCCCCCTGGTCGCGGATCAGCCATTCGTCATTGATCTGGTTGTTGATGGCGTGGCAGTCGGCAATGATCCGGTATTGCAGTTTCTTGCCGGTTGCCTTGCCATATACGCCATCACCGAGATGGGTCGCGGTAGAGATGATCCGGTGAGACGACAGCATGCCCTCTTCCGGTGTGCCGGACCAGATGACGTCTTCCCCGAGCAGCGTGCGGTCCGGAAACTCGGCCAGCGTCGCCATGGTCGCCCCGATCACATCCTTGTTGCCGACAACAACCGAAGCTGGAGAGCGGACGACGATGTCGTCCGAGTAATAGTGATGGAGGGTTGCGATCTTGCGATCTTCCCAGATCTCCTTGGTGATCCCGATAATATAGTCGGGAAAATCGGACCAGCGCGGGTCAAAGCCTTTCATCGGGCCATCCTTCGGGTATGCGGGCGGAACCGCGGATCATCAGCGGCCCGTCAATCTTGATTTTCTGTACATCCTGGCTGCCTTCCTCGATCCAGCCGAGCAGGGTCGACACGGTGGCCTCGACCATCCGGTTGGAGGGTTGGCGCAGGGTCGTGAGGTCATAGGAGGGCCAGGCGGCAAGCGGCACATCGTCGTAGCCAACGACGGAGACATCTCCCGGCACACTGAGCTTTAGTTCAAAGCGCAGCACGTCCATGACGGCAAAAGCCATGTGATCATTGCCGACAAAAACAGCGTCGGGCCGGTCCTTGACGGAAAACATCTCGCGGGCAGCAGCTGCTGCTGTTTCACGCTTGTACATGCCGTCCGTGCAGGCAACGAGATCCAGCCCGGCTTCTTTCAGTCCGGCCCGGAACCCGGCTTCACGGTCTCGGCCCGTGGAGGAACCGGACCAGCCGGCAACATGTGCAATGCGCTTGTGGCCGCCGGCAGCCAGAAACTCGGCAATCTTGCGGCCGCCCTCGAAATTGTCGGAGGTCACCTGGTTGAGCCGCTCGTCATCCTGGCCCCGGTTGAACAGGACCACCGGCACGCCGGCCGCGGCGCATCGGGCCGCCAGCGCATTGGACATTCCGACGGACGCAGTGATGATGCCGTCGACCTGGTAGTCCAGTAGTTCGCCCATCACCTTGTCGATGTTGTCTTCGTCGTTCGACACCATGAAAACAAGGATGTGATAGCCATGGGCCTGCAGCGCATTGGAGAGCTTTTCCAAAGCGTCCGGATAAAACTGGTTCTCCAGATAAGCCACCACCAGTCCGATGATGCGCGAACGGCCCGTAATCAGCGACCGGGCCAGGACGTTTGGCCGGTAACCCAGTTCCTCGGCTGCCTTCAGAACCTTTTCCGCCATCTTCGGCGAGACGGACGCGCCCGGTGTGAACACGCGGCTTACCGCCGACTGGCTGACACCGGCCTTCTTGGCAACTTCGATGGAGGTGACCTTTTCGCTGCTCATCAGTCTGCCGTCCAGCCTCCGTCGACCAGAAGCGAGGTGCCCGTCACCAGGGCAGACGCATCGCTGGCGAGGTAGCGCACCGCGCCCATGATGTCTTCAACCGTTCCGGTACGGCCCAGCTTGATCTTTTCCTCGATCCACTTGACGCGCTCCGGATTGTCGAAAGTCGCTTCGGTGAAGGGCGTGCGGATGAAGGTGGGGCAGATCGTGTTCACTCGGATCTGCTTCGGCCCGAGTTCCAAAGCCATCGCCTTGGTAAAGCCCTCGACGGCAAATTTTGACGCGCAATAGACAGCGCGGTCGACGCCACCGACATGGGCCATCTGGGAAGACATATTGATCAAGGATCCGGGTTTGCCGGCGTCAATCAGGCCCTTGGCAACACATTGGGTGATAAAAAAGGCGCCGCGCAGATTGACGTTCATCACTGCGTCGAAATCCTCCGGCGTCGTTTCAGTGGCCGGTGAATGCCGCGCGACGCCAGCGCTGTTGACGAGCACGTCGAACGGACCGTGACGGGAGACGCTGACCTCCACCTCCAGCACATCGGCGACGTCGAGCTGAAGTGCGGCAGCTTTCCAGCCCCGTGCCGTCATCGCCTCAACCGCCTCTTTCAGCTTCTCTTCCCGCCGGGCCGCCAGTACCACCTCGCCGCCGGCCTCTGCCAGCGCTGTGGCACTGGCTAGCCCGATGCCGGAGGACGCACCTGTGACGAGAACGCGTTTGCCGGTAAGGTCAAAACTCGGGGTGGAGGGAAGGTCGATCATGACAAGGCAACTCCGGTTTCTGGATCAAAGCCCGCGCGGGCCTTGTTGAATTCCCGAAGCCGTTTGAAAACGTCAACACCCAATTGCTGGTAAGCGTCGAGAAGATCGACCAGCACCCAGTTTTCCCGGATCAGCCCGTTTTCGAGCCGCCAGAAATCCAGACTGCGCATGGTGATCCGCTTGCCGGATGGTGCAATGCCCATCCAACCGTCATGCGTAACTGTCTGGATCATGTTGGGCCAGCCGGTCACGGCTGCATAGTCGCGGTCGCCGAAGAAGTGGTAGGTGATTTCGTCCACGTACTGACCGCGATCCGGCATGCCGTTCAGAAACGGGATCTGGTGCCAGTTGCGAAAGCCCTTGATGCCACGTCCTGTGCCGATGCCCGACGGGCCGTACCAGCTCATGCGCGGATGCCAGAATTTCGGCATTTCCATCACTTCCGGACCACCCTGGGACGGGTGCCGCTTCAGATGTTCCAGCATATCGATGATGTGCTGGCAGGTCCTAGCGCCTGCTGCCTCGTCATATGGTCCCGGCACGATCCCGTCTTCAGTCGCCGGGCCCGGCACATGCCACTCACGTCCAAGGGTCGGCGCCATCGGCCAGGCCCCGGCCTGCATCATGACTTCCGGAATGTCCCAAAGCGCTTGAAACTCAACCACCTTGCCATCGACAAAGCGGTAGAACTCGTGAAAACGCATGGCCACCTGATGACCCGTCGCCGGGATGTCCAGCCAGGGCTTTTCGAAAGACCCGGTGTAATAACCACCGCAGCCGACCCAGTCGTGACCTTCCGGTGTCGGGCCAGCCATCACGATTGTGTCGCGCCGCTCCAGATCCGGAATGGCTTTGAAGAGCGCTGCATAGGCGCCGTCGTAAAAGGCCTCCGGACCGACCATGTCTCCAAACGGGTGACACAGCCGGAAGAGTGCATCGGGCGCGCAAAGACCCGACAGCGCGCTGCGCACCGTCGCTTCCTCAAAATCATACATGGCGGCCCTGAGTGGGGCGATCAGCGCCTTGTGGGCCGTATGTCTGTCAGTCGTCATGCACCGGGCACTTTCATGTTCCAGAAATCGACCATCACGCTGGACTGGTAAGCCGGGCGCGCGCAGAGGCGGTCGTAATAGGTTTTCAGACCCGGCAAGTCCGCACGTTCAAATTCAAGTTCGTAGTAGCGGTAGAGCAGCCCACCGATCTGGAAATCGAGGAGATTGAGTTCGTCCCCGCCGAAAAACGGTCCTTCAAGCAAACCGTCGACAATGGTCATGGCCTGTTTCAGACCGGCCTCGGCCTGAGCAATTGCCGCGTGGTTCCGCTCATCGGCCGTTGTGCGCACGGACTGCCAGAAAATGGTCGGGATGAGCGGTACATAAATATGCTGGCGGGACATGTCCGCCCACCGTTCGATCCTGGCGGCGGCCATCGGGTCGCTTGGATGCCCGCCATAGCGCCGCATGAGGTAGCGCAGGATCGTCACGACCTCGGAAATGGTCTGCCCATCTTCTTCCAGGACAGGAACGAGCCCGAGCGGGTTCATTGCCAGAAACTCCGGCGTATCGTTCCCGCCAAAGGGACCGCCGACATCCAGGCGGGTATACGCGACACCCAGTTCTTCCAGACACCAGACAACGGGCTGTACGTTTGCGGACGACAGGCGTCCATGAACGGTGATCATTCTGCTGCTTCTCCGTAAGGTACGTTGCCGCCTCCATAGCGGCGCACCCGGATATTGGCCTGTTCGGCATGACCGACAAAGCCCTCAAGCATGCAGAGCCGTGAACAATAGGCACCGATCTCGGCAGCCGCCTCGTCCGTCAGCACTTTCTGGTAGGAATGGGTCTTCAGGAACTTGCCGACCCATAGCCCGCCCGTGTAGCGACCCGCCTTCTTGGTCGGCAGTGTGTGGTTGGTGCCGATCACCTTGTCGCCATTGGCCACATTGGTGCGTGCGCCGAGGAACAGCGCGCCGTAGCAGGTCATGTTTTCCAGGAACCAGTCGTCCCGGTCGGTCATCACCTGCACATGCTCAGACGCAATGTCATCGGCAACGGCCAGCATCTCGTCATAGCTGTCGCAGAGAATGACCTCTCCATAGTCCTCCCAGGACTTGGCGGCCGTGTCAGCGGTCGGCAGGATCTTCAGGAGCCGGTCAATCTCGGCCAGTGTTTCCGTCGCCAGCTTTCGCGAATTTGTCACCAGGACCGCAGGCGAGTTGTAGCCGTGCTCGGCCTGACCGAGCAGATCCGTCGCGCACATTTCCGCATCAACGGTTTCGTCGGCGATTACCATCGTTTCGGTGGGACCTGCAAAGAGATCAATCCCGACCCGGCCGAACAGCTGCCGCTTGGCTTCGGCAACAAAGGCATTGCCCGGCCCGACCAGCATATGAACCGGATCGATCGTCTCCGTGCCGATTGCCATGGCCCCGACGGCCTGAATGCCGCCCAGGACATAGATTTCGTGCGCACCGCCCAGATGCATCGCTGCGATCACGGCCGGGTTCGGGGCGCCTTTGAATGGCGGCGTTGCCGCGATGATCCGCGGCACCTTGGCAACGGAGGCCGTGGCGACGGACATATGGGCTGAGGCCACCATCGGGAACTTGCCCCCAGGCACATAACAACCGACGGACTGAACCGGGATGTTCTTGTGGCCCAGGATCACGCCCGGCATCGTCTCGACCTCGATGTCGAGCATCGAGTCGCGCTGCGCCTGCGCAAACTTGCGGACCTGGTCCTGGGCAAATTTGATGTCCGCCATGTCCCGGTCGGAAACCTGGTTCATCAGCGCATCGATCTCGGACTGTGTCAGACGGAACGACGCAGGCGTGTAATTGTCGAACTTTTCCGACAGGTCACGAACAGCGGCATCCCCGCGGGTTTCGATCTCCTTGAGCGTTCCCTCCACGATGGAGCGAACCTTGGCATCGTCTTCGGACCGTTCGGCTTCGGGCTTGCCGCGCTTCAGATACTCAATCGCCATGTTTCTTACCTTTCAGGACACCGGCTCGAGATCTTCTTTCCCTGAACCTCTGTTGCCGCTGCCCGCAGTGTTTACATTCAATTTGCATACGTATGCAGAACAATCAAGCGCCTTTTCCGAAAATGCCGGAAAGACGCCTAAGTCTCTTGTCACGCGGCCTTTTCCGGCGCGGGCGGCGTGCGTTCGCCCCGGTCAAAAGCTTCCCAGCCCTCTCCGTTGAAAACATCGCGGCCGAGCTGGGCGAGCACATGCGGGAAATCGACCATGACCCAATTGTCGACGATCTTGCCGTCGACCACTTTCCAGAAATCCATGTAGCGGATCTCGACGCGTTTGCCGGTCGGCGCGATGCCCATGAATTCACCGGAATGCGTGGCCTCCTGCCGGCCGAAGGCGGCGGCCCATTCCCCCATATAAAGCCGGGCCTCATCCACACAGACTTTGTCCGAAAAAGCGGCCTGAAACGGTTTTTGCCAATTGTCCTGAAATTCCTTCAGGCCCGTCTTGGTGCCGCAACCGGCATTGCCGAGCCAGCGGAAGCCTTCTGAGAAGAACTCGCCGATATCCGCAATCCGGTGGTCATTAAGACCATCGACCATGCCTTCGATGACGCGGCGCGTCTCGTCGGTCTTGCTCATATCCGTGTCGCGGCTCAACACCGCCTGTTCGGGACGGGATCCCTTCATGCTGCCTTCTCCGAAATAAAGTGCGAACCGGTCAGGGACGCCATACGCGCGAAAACATCGACACCCAATTGTCGATAAAGATCGAGCATGTCCACCATGACCCAATTTTCTCTGATGCGACCGTTTTCGACGCGCCAGAAGTCAAGGCTTCGCCGAGTGAAACGGCGGCCCGTGGGCGCCAACCCAAGAAAACCGTCACCAGAATGAGTGGCGGCACCGGACGGCCAGCCGGTAAACGCGACCAGATCGTGATCACCGAAAAAAACACCCTCTTCTAGAGCGCGGACGTTATCAGAAAGGCCCTGACGAAAACTGTTCAGCACAACGTCCCGGATGCCTGCATGACCACGCGCGGATCCAATGCCCGTGGACCCGTACCAGAGACAATTTTCATGCCAGTGACCGCTAAGGCCTCGGTCCGGTGTTTCCGCAGTGCCTTGTTTGAGCTCGTGAAGCATGTTCCAGACGCATTGAACTGACCGATCGGCCTCAGCAGCATCGAATGGAGCTGTCACCACACCTCTTCCATGCGCCGGACCGGGACACATCCATTCGACCCCAAGCTGCGGTGCCATTGGCCAGACACCTGACTGAAGCATGACTTGCGGAATATCCCAGATGCCTTCCATTTCAACGACCTTGCCGCCTTCGATCCGGAAATACTCGTGATAACGCATGAAGACCGGTTTGCCGCGTGCCGGTATGCCAAGCCAGGGCTCAATGAGCGTCCCGATGAAATTGCCGCCGGCGCCGACCCAATCCCCCGATTTGCCTTCACCCCAGCGTGGTCCTGCCATGAAGATGAAGTCTCGACGTTCCAGATCAGGCATCGCCCTGAGCAATGGAACATAGACGCGCTCGCACAGGTCGATGGGGCCTTCGACGTCCTGATAGGGGAAGCAGAGTTTGATCCGGGCGTCGGGTGCGAACGCGTCCATGATTTCTTGCTTGAGCCGGCCCACGTCACCTTTCAAAAACGCAGCACGCAAAGGCTCAAGCAGTTTCTTGTTGTGGTCGTGAGCGGACATCTGATCAGCCTTTCACGGCACCGGCAGTCAACCCACTCACGATCTGGCGCTGGAAGAACAGGATCAGGACGAAGAGGGGAGCGGTAGCCGATACAACGGCCGCGACCGCATACATCACCTTGCCTTCCACCTGCGTGGTTCCCAGGAAGCTGTTGATGGCGGGAATGATTGTTTCGTTGTTCTCGCTGAGCAGCATCGCGGTCACAGCAAAGTCGTTATAGGCAAGCAGGAAGCTGAACAGACCCGTGGTGATCACACCTGGCCACATCACCGGCACAATCACAAACCTGAACGCCTGGAACCGAGTGCATCCATCCACCATGGCGCTTTCGTCCATATCCTTTGGAATGTTGAGGAAGAACGAATGCAGCATCCACAAGGTGAATGGCTGGTTGATTGCGACTAGCACGATGATCGTCGTCGGCAGAATACCCCAAATGTTCCATTCAAAGAACGGCAGCATGTAACCCGAGACCAGCGTGATGTGCGGCATCGCTCGAAACACCAGCGCAGCCATCAGGATCCAGAAAGCATAGCGAAATCCCGATCTCGCAAGGGCATAACCGCCAAGCGTGCCGAAGGTCAGCGAGATCACCACGGTGAAAAACACCACGATGCCGGTATTGAGAAAATTGCGCCAGAACTCTTCCAGCACCCAGGCGCCTTCATAGCCCTGACCGGTAAAGCTACCACCCGTTTGCTTGATGGTGTTGGCGCCGGTCAGCGCGTTCATCCAGTCGGCTTTTGAGAAAAAATCCGCCTGTACCTTGAAGCTGCCCCAGAACGTCCAGATGAACGGAAATGCCGCAATTATCAACCAGAGGGCCACAAGGGCAAGAGAGATCGCTTTTGCCGGAGTGACGCGGGATTGTGCCATGGTCGCCATGATCGTGCCCTCAATGCGCTTTACGGTTGAAATCGCGCCAGGTGCGAATCAGCACCGGGGTCAGGAGAATTACGACACCGATAACGGTCATCATCGAAGTTGCACCGGCTGAGCCGTAGAGCGGATTACCGCTTTCGCGCAGATCGTTATAGATGATCCAGCTGAGCGAGGTCGCATGCGCTTCGGCCCGGAAACTCACGATCGGTTCAAAGACCCGAAAGTTGTCCATCAAGAGCATGAGCGTGACGAAAGAGACGAGGGGCATCAGATGTGGCACGACAACATGAATCATCCGCTGCCACTTCGTGGCCCCGTCGATCATGGCCGCTTCCATCGTGTCTTTCGACACGGTCTGAAGCCCCGCATAGAAGGTGATGAAGCTGAAGGGCAATGTATGCCAGACACCGTAGACCATCAGAACGATCCACGTGAGCGTTGTTGACGCCTTCAGGCTGAGCGATGGGTCATCGAACAGGATCTGGATCGTCGCGCCAATCACCCCATCCCCATCCGTCATCCAGAACAGGATCAGCGACCCGACGAGCGGGGTGACCAGGAAAGGCAGCAGCGAGACAAAGATTGAGGGCCCTTTTAGCAGCCTGGGCAAGTTGTTCACGCCGACCGCAATGGCAAGCCCGAGCACCAGCACAAGCGGGGTGACCACCGCAGTATAGGTCAAGGTGAAGATCAGAGCGCGATAGAAGGGCAGGTTGATAACCTGATCCCAAAATTCACCGAAGGACTCGGTCGTGCGCCAGGCTTCGCCGACTTCCGCAAAGGCCAGGTGCGAGCGGTTTGTATACGTGCCAAGCCCATTGAACTGGCCAAGCGGCTGATCTTCGCGAAGTTTTGCCGTCGCTTCCGTGTCGATTGATGTGGTTTCCGTACAGCCGAAAGGACCGCAGCTTTCCGAAACCACGAGCACCTGTTCATGGGCGACGAACAGCGATTGGACAAAGACCGAGACGATTGGCAACGCGATGAAGAGGATCATCGCGGAAAGCGTCGGCAGAATGAACCAGAAAAAAGTGCGATGCTTCATGGCGTCTGTCCCGGTCGCGTCGTGAGAAAAGAGGAGGGACCGAGGGGCCCCTCCCCGAATGAAGCGTTACTTTAGGAAACCCGCTTCCTTGGCCGAGGTCCGATAGGCTGCTTCGATATCGGAAAGGGCCTTTTCTGCGGATTCATCCCCTTTCAGGAAGTCTGCCAATTCGGCACCCAGCGCGTTATGCAACAGCCCCATTTGAGGGATCATCGGGTAAGGCTTTGCGCCACCTTGGGCAGTTTCCGCGACACCTGCGGCAGCAGGACCAGGCTTGAAGCCTTCGAGCAACCAGACGGCATCGTCATTATTCGCCGCGACCATATCCGGTGTCAGCGCGCTGACCAGAGCTGCGAAAGTGGCTTCTGCCTCTTCATCGGGCACATTGGCCGCGATGGAAACGCCGTCCCACCACAAAGTGGCAGATGGGATCGTACCACCGCCGACGGTCGGCGCGGCGGACAGAACCGTGTTAGACGTCACTTCGTCAGAGGACCCTTCATCGTCCAGGATCGCGGCACCGCGCGACCCCCACATGACACCAAGCGCAGCCTGCCCTGCCTCCCAAAGTCCCTGTGTCTCGTTGGAGGCATGGGTGAGATGGTCAGGATGTGCGTAACCTGCCAGCGCCTTCATAACTTCCAGAGTCGCCAGGCCCTTCTCGTTGTTGATCGACGGCTCGGCGGAACCCGGGGCAAAAAACTCACCGCCATGGCCGAGATAAATCATGTTGAACACTTCGGCGATGTTCCAGCCGGTCTGCAGATTCATCACGAGCGGATGCTCCATGATACCGGCGGCGCGGATTTTTTCCGCAGCTTCCAGAACCTCCTCATAAGTTGCCGGAATGCCCTCAACGCCGGCCTGTTCCAAAATGTCCTTACGGGAGAACAGGTGCTGGGAATTGGCCATGAAGGCGACCGCCATGACATTGCCGTCTATGGTGATCAGAAGGTTCGGCTTGATGTTGTCCTTGTATTTTTCAACAAGGTCGTTCAACGGCCGAACCAGACCATCGTTCATGAGCTGGGTCAGCGTTGAATTGGCCAGGATCACCGAGGTGTATTCTGAAGGATTGGGTGTCAACGCAGCATTCATGATCTGGCGCGCTTCGGTCGTGTGGTTGGTCGCAAACTCGGAGGCAGCTCCACCGCAATTTTCTTCAGCAGTGCCAGCTACCGCGTGAATGGCCGGAAAGTCGCTCGCCAGAATACGGATCGACTGGCCTTCCGGGCCGCAGTTGGCCGCAAGCGCCGTTGATCCCATCAGGCCGGCAAAGACACCGGCAAGTACAATTTTCTTCAAGAACATGTCCATTCTCCCTGTCCATGATGACGGATGCGCCTTGCAACCACGCATCTAAATGTCCCCGTTTGACGACCCCGGAGACGATTATCTCTTTCCCATTACCCCTCGATCCGTGCACCTGTCTGGCCGTCAAACAAGTGCAGGTGATCAGATGGCACCGAGATCGACACTATGTCGTCAATCTCGGCCCTGTAGTTCTTGTCTGCGCGTACGCTGATCAGCGTCCCTCCAATGCGCACGGACACCATTGTGGCATCCCCCAACAGTTCGAGTGTGTAGATGGGTGCGTTGATCTGCCCCCCGCTTTCGACCACAGAAGCGTCTTCGGCGCGGAACCCAAGGGTCAGCGGTCCATTGGGTGCGGACAGCTCGGCAAACTCGACATTTTTTGCGTGAAAGCTGCCACCTGATGAAGTGCCTTCGATCAGATTCATCGCCGGACTGCCGATGAACCCGGCGACAAAGGTGTTGGCCGGGCGGTCATAGATTTCCGTCGGGCTGCCAACCTGCTGAACAACACCCTTCTTCATGACAACAACCCGGTCGGCCAGCGTCATCGCTTCGATCTGGTCGTGTGTCACATAGATGGTGGTCACGGCGAGCTCATGACTCAAATTCTTGATCTGTGCACGGGTCGACACCCGAAGCTTCGCATCCAGGTTGGACAGCGGTTCATCCATCAAAAAGACATTGGGTTGACGCACGATCGCACGGGCAAGAGCCACGCGCTGACGCTGTCCGCCAGAGAGTTCAGCCGGTTTGCGATGCAAAAATTCATCCAGTTCAACCATCGCGCTTGCCCGTTTGACGCGCTCATCATGGCTCTTCGGATCGATGCCCCTGACTTTCAGCGGAAAGCGAATATTGTCGTAGACATTCATGTTCGGATAGAGCGCGTAGCTCTGGAACACCATGGCGACGTCACGGTCTTTGGGTTCGAGCGAATTGACCACTTTACCGTCAATTAGAATTTCACCGTCTGTGGGATCTTCCAGACCGGCGACCATCCGCATGGTTGTGGTTTTTCCGCAGCCAGACGGGCCCAGGAGAACGAGGAATTCACGATCGGCAATGGTCAGGTTGAAATCGTCGACACCGACAAATCCACCCCATCGTTTCGACACGTTTTTCAGCTGGATTTCAGCCACAGCGTCCCCTCCTCATTCGTCCGCCGGCTAAGTTTGCATTCCTATGCAAAATAGCTAGACACAGAGATAAGACTTTGGCAATAATTTTTTGCATACGAATGCAAAATAGTGCCTAGGCACCACTTCCGACTTTCATGCTAGGGTTTTCCATGTCCGATTTCAGGCAAGTACCGCACAGCTTTCTCAACGCGATATTCACATCCCGATCCGGTGACGAGAAGGACCTGTTTTCCAGGCACTTGCGCGACGACGTGATTTTTGACGTCGCTTACCCTCTCAATCGGCTTCAGGGCCGGGA
This sequence comes from Roseibium sp., assembly GCF_965233565.1. Lineage (GTDB taxonomy): Bacteria > Pseudomonadota > Alphaproteobacteria > Rhizobiales > Stappiaceae > Roseibium. The sequence goes on from NZ_OZ247494.1 coordinate 2,645,230, forward strand.
CGCGGTCGTCGAAGAGTTCTACACCCCCCTGAAGCGCGCCCTCACCAACACCCGCCGCCGGGACGAAATTTTCATCGGCGGCCCCAACCGCCGGGCCCCGGGTGGACACTGGGTGGCCAGCGTCACGCACTATCTCGGAAATTTCGATGAGCCGCTTTTTGGTGTGAAACCGTCCGGTCATCTCGCCTTCCTGCGGTCCGGGGAATTCTACCGGATCGAACCGGACGGCCGGATCTCTGAAGCCAAGATCATCATCGATCTTCTTGACTTGATGCGGCAGGCCGGGCGCTTTCCCTTGCCGCACATGCTTGGAACGGAAATGCTGTTTCCGGGCCCGGCAACCCATGACGGTGTCTTGCCGAAGGATCGGGCAGACGGTGAAAAGACGCTCGATCTCTGTGAAGCCATGCTCGCAGACCTCAAGGCTTTTGACCCTGAAACCTTCACCTCGAAAGGGCAAACCGGCGACGACGGCTATTGGCATGACGACATGCTCTGGTACGGCCCGGGAGGCATCGGCTCCAACTACCGCTGGAGTGGATTCGAAAAAGACCACCGTGCCGCATTCCTAACCGCGTTTCCGGACCGCGTCGGCGGCGATCACTACTGCCGGATCGGCGATGGCAACTATGCGGCCGTCAGCGGCTGGCCCTCCATGACCATGACCCACAGAGGCGACTACCTGGGTGTTCCGGCAACCGGCAAGTCCCTGACGCTACGCGTCATGGATTTCTATCGCTGTGCCAACACCAAGATCATGGAGAACTGGGTGATGCTCGACTATCTGGACCTCTTCCGCCAGATGGGACGCGATCTGATTGCCGAACAGGATTGAGCAAACAGGGAACTCGGCCTGTCCTCACCGGAGATCTGGATCGTTTCGTCTCCGCCCCGAAGGCCCGAACCTCATAGGCCGTGTGTTTCGCCCCCTATCATAACGGCTGACACGCACCTTTCTTCGTTCTGCCAACAGCGCCAGGACTAGCCTCCTGATTGGGAAACGCTTATGAGCTGAGAGGCAGCGACGGCACAGGCGCCTGGCTGTGTACCTTATACCGCGACCCAAAGGGCCGTGGCACGAACTCGAGGCGTCTTTCGAGATGGAAATGATTGTTTTTATTGGCCTTCAGGGAAGCGGGAAGTCCAGTTTCTATCAGCAAATGTTTTCTGGCAGCCATGTTCGGCTGAACCTGGACATGCTCAAGACAAGACGCCGCGAACAGGCACTTTTTGAGACCTGCCTTGAAGTTGGCCAGCGGTTCGTGGTCGACAACACCAATCCTGCTCCAGAAGATCGTCTGCGCTACCTCGTCCCGGCGACCGCAGCCCGATTTCGAAGCCTTGCTTACTATTTCAATGTGCCGCTGGAGACATGCCTGGAACGCAACGCGGGCAGAACGGGCAAATCGCGCATCCCGGACAAGGGTATCCTCGCGACTGCCAGAAAACTCACGGCACCTCGACTGGACGAAGGCTTCAGCGAGATCTACGTCGTTGACGCTGAGGGGCATGCGGTGAAACAGGGGCAAACCGATGCGATTTGATGTCTTTGATCAGAAGATGCGCCGGTTTGAGAACAGTCTTGACCAGCCTGTCCCAGATTCCGACTGGATTGTTCTTAGACTGGATGGCCGCGGTTTCACACGTCTGACCAAGGACCTGATCGATTTTGACAAGCCGTTTGACCTCAGGTTTCACCGCGCCATGCAGGCCACTTGTGAACATCTGATGGCGGCCGGACCAAATTTCAAACTTTGTTATACTCAGAGCGACGAAATTTCCCTGCTGATGAAAGGTACAGACGTGCCCTTCGCCGGCAAGACCCGAAAGCTGAACTCCGTGCATGCAGGTGAGGCCAGCGCCTGCTTTTCGCTGAAGCTCGGTCGTCCCTGTGCCTTTGACTGCAGGGTAATTCCACTGCCTGAAACCGAAGACGCAATCGATTATTTCCGCTGGCGCCAGGAAGACGCCAGACGGAATAGCCTGACAGCTTTCTGCTATTGGCACCTGAGAAGTCTCGACCTCTCCCCCAATGCAGCCGATGAGCAAATGAACGGCATGTCGACGGCACAAAAACTGGACCTGTTGAACCAGCACGGTATCGACTATGCCAACCAGCCAGGCTGGATGCGGATCGGGGCGTTCCTTACCCGCGAATCTATTAAGACCCTCGGCATGGATCCTCGCAGCGGTACAACCAGCACCGCGCTGCGCAACAGACTGGTCTGGCTTGAGCACACGCCGGAAGGCCAGGCTGTTGCGAACCTGGTAGCCGATACCTGCAACGACGCCTGAGTTTCAGAGCGTTTCCCCCTTGCAACAAATAACCCGGCTTTTGGCCGGGTTATTTGTTGGTTGCGGGAGCAGGGTTTTATGTTCGCGTTGCTCCATTGCGCCTTCGGGCTTCGCCCTTGTCGTGAACCGGCAAACGGGCCTTTTTGGCCCGTTTTGCCAGGTCCGCTTCGTGTTTTTCGCTGAGCGAATACGACAACAGCCCCACCCCTGACGGGATGAGGCTGTTGTCGAATTTGGTTGCGGGAGCAGGATTTGAACCTGCGACCTTCAGGTTATGAGCCTGACGAGCTACCGGGCTGCTCCATCCCGCGTTATTTTTTGGTTCCGGGTTACCGAAGTATCCTCGGTGGGCTTTTTTTTGCCCGGACATTTTTGTTTTGCGCGTCCTCGATCCTTCGGATCTGCGGGCGTCGCGTGGGCTGCTCCATGTGGGGCACACCCATCATTTCGGGTTGACCGGAAGACTGCGCTGATATGGGACAAGAGATCCGGAGCGCAGCGGAGGCAAGGCCAAGTGGCCGCCGGCCGGTCAGGCCGCCCCCGCGGAGCGCAGCCCAAAGGGCGGTACGCGCGTGAGCGACAGACAAATTGAAGAGATTCAAACTGCGATTTGCAGGCCTGGCGGCGACCTACTCTCCCACACCTTAAGATGCAGTACCATTGGCGCTGGGGAGTTTCACGGCCGAGTTCGGGATGGGATCGGGTGGGGGCTCCCCGCAGTGGCCACCAGGCCGGCGAAGCGCAGTTTGTTTTCGTGAACTGGTCTTGTTTGGTTTTGATTATCTTAAACGCGCTCAAGTAGTCCAAAGGACGATAGCGCACTTAAAATGATCTGGGATTGTACGGCAGGGCCAAACCGAAGGTTTGGCGGATATGCCGGACGATTTCAGATGAACATTGATTAATGAGAGCGATCAAGCCGAACGAGCTATTAGTAAAGCTAAGCTTCATGTGTTGCCACACTTCCACACGCTTCCTATCGACGTGGTGGTCTTCCACGGCTCTTCAGGGAGAACTGGTTTTGAGGTGGGTTTCCCGCTTAGATGCTTTCAGCGGTTATCCCTTCCGTACATAGCTACCCTGCAATGCGGCTGGCGCCACAACAGGTCCACCAGAGGTACGTCCATCCCGGTCCTCTCGTACTAGGGACAGATCCTCTCAATTCTCCTACACCCACGGCAGATAGGGACCGAACTGTCTCGCGACGTTCTGAACCCAACTCACGTACCACTTTAATTGGCGAACAGCCAAACCCTTGGGACCTGCTCCAGCCCCAGGATGTGATGAGTCGACATCGAGGTGCCAAACAATGCCGTCGATATGGACTCTTGGGCATCATCAGCCTGTTATCCCCGGCGTACCTTTTATCCGTTGAGCGATGGCCCTTCCACGAGGGACCACCGGATCACTATGGCCGTCTTTCGACTCTGCTCGACTTGTCAGTCTCGCAGTCAGGCAGGCTTATGCCATTGCACTCAACGAGCGATTTCCGACCGCTCTGAGCCCACCTTCGCGCGCCTCCGTTACCATTTGGGAGGCGACCGCCCCAGTCAAACTACCCGCCACACACGGTCCCGGATATTGTTGTACCGCGGTTAGATATCCATGACGACAAGGGTGGTATTTCAAGGGTGACTCCACAAGAGCTGGCGCCCTTGCTTCGACGTCTACCACCTATCCTACACATGTCGTGACGAATACCAGTGTGAAGCTGTAGTAAAGGTGCACGGGGTCTTTCCGTCTGACCGCAGGAACCCCGCATCTTCACGGGGAATTCAATTTCACTGAGTCTATGCTGGAGACAGCGGGGAAGTCGTTACGCCATTCGTGCAGGTCGGAACTTACCCGACAAGGAATTTCGCTACCTTAGGACCGTTATAGTTACGGCCGCCGTTTACTGGGGCTTCAATTCGGTGCTTGCACACCTCCTCTTAACCTTCCAGCACCGGGCAGGCGTCAGACCCTATACGTCGTCTTGCGACTTCGCAGAGCCCTGTGTTTTTGATAAACAGTCGCCACCCCCTGGTCTGTGCCACCCCAATCCGGTTGCCCGAACTGAGGTCTCCCTTCTCGCGAACTTACGGGAGCATTTTGCCGAGTTCCTTCAGCATAGTTCTCTCAAGCGCCTTGGTATGCTCTACCAGTCCACCTGTGTCGGTTTCGGGTACGGTTTATACGGTGGAGCTATTTCCTGGAACACCTTCGCTGCACCCCCAATCCAATAAGGAGATACAACACACGGCATCCGTCACTACCACCAAGCTGCAGAATATTAACTGCATTCCCATCGACTACGCCTTTCGGCCTCGCCTTAGGGGCCGGCTAACCCTGCGCCGATTAGCGTTGCGCAGGAACCCTTGGACTTTCGGCGAGCGGGTCTCTCACCCGCTTTATCGTTACTCATGTCAGCATTCGCACTTCTGATATCTCCAGGACCCCTCACGGGTATCCCTTCGCAGACTTACAGAACGCTCCG
>NZ_OZ247494.1:2655000-2727500 GCF_965233565.1 Roseibium sp.
CAGGTTGGCTTTGGACATGACCGCGATGGTGGCTGCACTGGTCTGTGCCACCCGAACCTCGTCCCGGAAAAGATAGACTGCACCGGTCAGCTGCACGGTAACCGGCCAGCCCAGCTCCCGCAGGCGGAAGGACTGCAGGATGCTGTCGGTCTGATAGCGGATCCGGTCCGGCCCGTCCGGCAAATGCAGGGCAAACCCGAACCCCGGATCGACCCAGAGCCGTTCGATGCCTGCCTCCGTCGCCATGCGGATACGCTCCTTGAAGAAGGTCAGCTGGTGATCGAAGATATCTTCCGCCGGTGGCAGGTAATCATCGGACCGGGCATTTTCACCGGGCGTGTAACACAGGACAATACCGGCCTTGTGCGCGGCAATCGCTTCGTAGAAAGCCGTGTCATCGACACGGCCGGTCAGATTGACAACACCGGCGCCGGCCTCAAGCAGGGCAACACCCACTTCCGGATGATAGGTTTCCACCGAGCACAGGATGTTTTCCTCTGCCAGCGCCTTCACCACAGGCCGCATACGGTCAATCTGCCGTTCGGCCGCAACAAGATCCGCCGTTTCTCCAGTCGACTCGGCCCCGATATCGACCATTGCCGCCCCTTCCAGGGTCATGCGCCGCCCGCGATAAAGCGCGGCCTCGAACGTGTGGCAGACCGTTTCGCGATAGGTGCTGTCCGGAGAGAGGTTCAAAACCCCCATCTGGTAGGTTTTGTCCTCGAAGGTCTTGTTGAATTTTTCGAAGGAGAAAGTGCGGATCGGGCTTTCGAGCGCATCGCGGTACTTGAGCCACAAGGGCAAAAGGCGGTCGGCGGAAATCATCTGGGAAAAGGCTCCGGAAAAAGGAAGGGGAACAATTGAGGAAGACGTCGGAAGTCAAATAGGCGGCCCGGACATCCCGGCAAGCCGGCGATCAACCGCGCCTTCGGGTGATACGGATGCCAACTCCACTGGCATCTTCAAAAATGTCCGGCTTTGTTACCTTCACCGACACCTCATCGGCGAGCGGATTGCCAAGCGTAAACTCCGCCACGGCTTCGGCCCATTCTTCCACCAATTCGACATGGCCGCCGGTCGCCGCCTTGTCCTGAATGAATTCGACCGTATCCGCATAGGACACATACTGCCCGGTCTCACGGACGATCCTGCGGTAGTCCGGCACCGTGACGATCTCGACATCGAAGCGCACGGCCTGCCGACGTCCCTTTTCGCTGTCAAGTACACCGATTTCCGTCGGCAGCAGCAGCCCTTCGATCAGGATCGTGTCCCGCCCCTTCTCCAAAAGAGTGGTCTCATGTGTTTCAGGGCGTTCGGTCAGCGAAGATGAAGTCATGCGGGATCCGGCAGGCTGGAACAAAGTGTGCCCGCAGTCATGTAACTTCAACGGTGGTGCCGTCAAGCAAGACGCCCCCAGCAGCACCAGCAACCTAGCCTGCAGTCATACCCTCGAACGCATCAACCGCGCGGGTCACACCGCGCAGTTCCGCAAGGCCGCGCAACCGGCCGATGGCAGGGTACCCCGGCGTGGAAGTCCCCGACAGGTCGTTCAAAATGCGGTGACCGTGATCCGGGCGCATCGGCAGATGGTTGCCATTGCCGCGTTCCAGGCGCCGCAAGGCCCGGATAATGGCGACCATGTCGATATCGCCCTCCAGATGGGCATCTTCATGGAAACTCCGCGGATCGGCCTCGCGCCTGGTGGCGCGCAGATGCACGAAGTGAATGCGCTCGCCAAGCGCTTCGACAATCGCCGGCAGATCGTTTTCCGCATGCACCCCGAGAGAACCCGCGCAGAGCGTGAAGCCATGCGCCTTCGAAGAAGACAAGCCCGCGATACGTTCCAGGTCGGCCTGCGTCCCGGCAATCCGCGGCAGACCGAACAGGGATCGCGGCGGATCATCCGGGTGCAAGGCCAGCCTTGCGCCTGCCGCCTCGATCTCCGGCACCACAACCTGAAGAAAATTCTGAAGGTTCTGGAACAGTTCCTCCCGACCAATACCCCTGTAGGCGGCAAGACGCGCGCGGAAGCCGTCCAGACTGTAGCTTTCCTCCGAGCCCGGCAGACCTGCAATGATGTTTGCCGTCAATCGGTCGTGCGCCTCTTCGGACATCCCGGCGAACCGGGCTTCGGCCGCCGCAATATCCTCAGCCGAATAGTCGGCCTCGGCGCCCGCGCGCTGCAGGATGAACAGGTCGAAGGCCGCATAGGCCGTGAACTCGAACCGGAGCGCGGTTGCCCCATCGGCAAGTTCATAATCAAGATCCGTGCGGGTCCAGTCGAGAACCGGCATGAAATTGTAGCAGATCGTGGTGATGCCCTGCCGCGCCAGTGCCTTCGCCGTTTCCGCCCAGTTTCGTGCCCACTGCTCCCAGCCCGGCGCGCCGGTCTTGATGTCCTCGTGCACGGGAATGCTCTCGGTGACCAGCCATTGCAAACCCGCGTCTTCTATCATCTGGCGCCGGGCCGCGATCTCTTCTTCCGGCCAGAAGGTGCCGTTCGGAATCTCGTGCAACGCGGTTACGATCCCGCGGGCGCCGGTCTGGCGGATGTCTTTCAGGGAAATGGGGTCCTGAGGTCCGAACCAGCGCCAGCTTTCAATCATCGCATCCGGTCTTTCTTGTTATCGCGCGAGTGGTTTAGGTCGATGGGGCAAGAGTTCAGGGCGCTGCCCTGGCAGGGGTGTAGAGATATCCGTCGAAGTCGGGATCGCCAACATCCGACAGTTCCAGCAGCGTCAGGCGGACATTTTCAAGGTGCTGCCACATGGCCAGCCGGGCCTTCTCGGAATTGCGGTGCCGCAAGGCTTCCAGGATCTCGGCGTGGTCATCAAGCCATTTCGCCCGGTAGCTGAGATCGAAGATACGGTCATGCAGACGGGCCCACATGGAGCTGTTTTCCCGCTTCGACCAGAGATCTTCCACCTGGGCGACCAGCACGCTGTTCTGGGTGGCTTCGGCGATCAGAAGGTGAAACTGTCGGTCGGCGGCATAGTCCTCTACGCCCTTTTCGATGGCCTTGCGTTCCAGTTCCAGGGTCTCGCGCAACTGGACGATGTCATTCTTGGTGATGGTCGTGGCAGCAAAGCCGGCTATGCTGCTTTCCAGGAGCTGGCGCGCCTGCAGCAGTTCGAAGGGACCAAAATCGCCTTTTTGCACATTCAGCGAAATCTTCTCGCCGGAGGCGACATAACTGCCGGACCCCTTGCGCACGTCAAGATAACCTTCGATCTCCAGCATGATAAAGGCTTCGCGCACAAGCGAACGGCTAATGCCGAGTTCGAGCGAAATCTGCCGCTCCGTCGGAAACTTGTCTCCGGGTTTGTAGCCTTCATCCGCAATGCGCCGGGCCAGCAGCTCGGCGATTTCCTGGTAGCGGCGTTTTTGGGCGTCATTCGTCATGAAGCCTTCCTTGCTTCCACATTGCCGGCCGCGATCTCCCGATAATAGTCAGCCAGAATGTGGAATGCCTTTTTCTTGGTTTTCTTGTCGGCCGCAATCAGCCCCTTGTGATTATAGCCGTTCTGAAAGATGTTTTGGCGCCTCTCAACACGGAAATCATAAAGTATCCACGGCGACATTCCCTTGATGTAACCGAGCTCGCGCAGGGTCGCGATCTGTCTGACATAGACCTCGGCCATGTAGGCCTCGCTGAAAAGCCCTCGCTCAGGGCCTTTTTCCCCGATTACCCCATCAGCTCCCGTCTCCGAAATCACCACTGGACGATCAGGGTTGGAGTTTTCGCCGATGGCCGCCAGGTCCTCGAAATTCTCTTCGTACCAGCCGTAATATTCATTGAGGCCGATGATATCGATATGGGCGGCCAGCCGATCCTCGATCCGGTTCTGCGTGTGATTGACAAGGCAGGCCGCCGACGTCAGCCGGCTCGGATCGAGCGCCTTGCAGGTCTCGGCAAGACCTTTCATGAATGTGAGCCGTGCATCCGTATCCGGATTTTCATTGCCGACAGACCAGATGATCACGCTTGCCCTATTCCGGTCCCGCTTGATCAGCTCCTTCAGCTGATTGTCAGCGTCGCGATATGTCGCGGGATTTTCAAAGTCGATTGCCCAATAGACCGGGATTTCCTCCCAGAGCAGAAAACCGAGCTCATCGGCGATTTCGGCCGCGCGTTCATGGTGCGGATAATGGGCAAGACGCAGATAGTTGCAGCCAAGCTCGCTTGCATGTTCAAACCGCCGGCGCAGATCCGCTTCACTCGTCACCTTGCCAAGGACTGCGTCATCCTCGTGAACGGAAATGCCGCGCAGGAACAGCGGCACCCCGTTCAACAGGATCTCCGTGCCGCGCCGTTCAATCTGCCGGAAACCGATCCGGTCGGTGACCCTGTCCTCACCGCAGGAAACAGAAACGTCATAAAGCACCGGCGTCTCCGGGCTCCATAGGTCCGGGCGGGCGACAATGTCAGCCGTTCCACGGCCCTCCGTATCTAAGAAAACCTCGACGTCCACACCAAGTTCCGGGATCGACACGACGACAGAACCCGTTCCTGCGCCATCAACCGCTACCTCGGCCCGCAAGGTCGAATAGGTTCCGTCCGGCACGAGGTACAAGAAGAAATCCCTGATCAGGCTCTTCGGAGTTTCGAAGTAGGATACTTCCCGATAAATCCCACCATAGTTGAACCAGTCCGTATTGCGCATCGGCACCCGGTCGCGGGTCCGTGTGTTGTTGACACAGGCCATGATCCAGTTGCGGCCGGGCTTCAGCTTCCCGGTCAATTCGACACAGAAAGGCGTCGAGGCTCCGTAGTGGTTGCCGATGAATTCGCCGTTCAGAAAGATCTTGCAGTCATAGGCAGCGGCCCCGAAGCGCAGAAACTGCCGCTTCGTCTCATCGACATCGGCAAGGTCCAGCGGCCGCGTGTACCAGGCGCTGCCTTCGAAGAAATACCATTTCTCCTTCAGCATCGCCCAGTTGGACGGAACCGGTACGGTCTCGCCCATATAGGGGTCGTAATCCCAGGGCTCCGTCCGGTCTTCCGGAGCCTCCGGCAGCATGGCGAACCATTTCTGCCGGAGGCCGGTGTCGAGAAGGTCAACGCAGAAAGTCCAGTCGCCGTCCAGGCTCGTCACGCTGCGCCCGCCCATGAAGACCAGACCGTCATGATTGAGGGACTGCGTGTTGAAGGGCACGTCATAGTCCTCGTCATGCAGCGCCTGCAGGGCGTTGTCGGCGAGATGGGAACGTTCGAGCATCTTATGAAGGTCTCCGGACCGGACTGACTGCTGTTTGAAAGCCGCTTATTCGGCAGCCGCCTTGATACGCTTGATCAGGTCGGCGACAACCGGTGACTTCTGCGCAGCTTCTTCATGCATCGGCAGCACGGCCTCAATGAACGGGCCTTTTTCCACGTCGATGAATTCCACGCCGAGTTCGGACTTTGCGGTCTCGACGGCGGCCGCACTCATGGCGTCCCACTGCTCGCGGTGGAAATCCATGGATTCGCTTGCGGCGGTCCGGATGGCTTCCTTCTCGGTGTCGGACAGCTCGCCCCAGGTCTTGGTGGAGATCATCACGACAGACGGGATCATGGTGTGGCCGTCATCGGAATAGAACTTGGAAACTTCACCGTGACGGGCGGAGGTCAGGGCCATCGGGTTGTTTTCCGCACCGTCGACCACGCCCTGCTGCAGAGCACTGTAAAGTTCACCCCAGGCGATCGGGGTCGGGTTGGCACCGAGCAGTTCGACCATGCGGATGGCCGACGGGCTCGGCTGCACACGGATCTTCATGCCTTTGAGATCCGCCGGCGAATGGATCGGCTTGTTGGCGTAGAAGGAGCGCGCGCCCTCAATATAATAGGCAACACCGATGAAACCCTTGTCTTCGGAAGCTGCGAGGATGTCGGCACCGATGTCACCGCTGAGAACATCGTAATAGTGGTCAGCGCTGACAAAGATGTATGGCAGGTTCAGGGCACCGTAAGACTCTTCAAAGGCTTCCAGCTCCGAAGCGTTGGAACGCGCCATGTCGAGGGCACCATTCTGCATCAGCTCCATGGATTCCCGCTGGGTGCCGAGCTGGGCATTGGCGTAGATCCGGATCTTCAGATCACCATTGGTCAGTTCTTCCACGCGGTCCGCCATGAACTCCATGGACTTGTGCAGCGGATGGTCTTCCGGGTTGTTGTGATTGAGACGCAGGGTCTTGGCATTGGCAGCAGAGCCCAGCGCCACCACGCCTGCAGCCAACACGGCTGCGAGCTTTACGAATTTAGACATGATTTCCTCCCAATCGCGGCCTTGGCCGCTGGATTTGCGCCCCTCCCGAACCACCGGTCGAACGCGTCACGCGCAGCTGATCTCTGCTGCGGATGGCGAATTGTTCGTCCAATTTTCAAAATCAGTCAACCTTTTTTACAAAATTGGTTGACCAATTTTCATTCCTGACGCATGTCTAACCCTGCCGGTTCCTGACTCACTGCCCTTCAATGCAGGGCACATCCGCCGGCGCGGGAGGTATATCGTGACACTTTTCACCAGGGGCGTGGATCTGATCCTGCGCTTCGTCATCACCATCGCCTTTTCGGTTCTGGTCGCCTGTGTCGTCTGGCAGGTGTTTTCGCGCTACGTGCTGCAAAGTCCGAGCACCGTCACCGACGAAATGGCGCGCTTCCTGTTCATCTGGGTGGCGCTGCTGGGAGGAGCCTACACACTTGGCCAGCGCCGCCACCTGGCAATCGATCTTCTTCCCGTGATCACGACAGGCACCACTCGCCTGCTGGTCAATGCGGCCATCATCGGTGCTATCGCCTTTTTCGCCGGCGTGGTGCTGATCTATGGCGGCATCGATCTTGTCGCCCGCACGCTGGAGACGGGCCAGGTCTCACCGGCTCTGCGCCTGCCCATGGGACTGATCTATATCGCCATCCCGTTTTCCGGCACCTGCATGCTCTATTACTGCCTGACCTTCCTGATCGACCTGCTGCGCGAAGGCCGCGGCCCCAATGAACAACAGACGGCGGCTCCCAAGGCCGGCGGCCCGCTGGACTGACAAGGACAAGACCTTTCATGGATATTCAATCTGTTGCGGTCCTGTTCGGGACCTTTGCGCTGCTCATGATCCTCGGTGTGCCGATTGCCTATGCCATCGGCCTGGCAGCTTTTGCCACCTTCCTTCTGTTCATGTCCTTCGATCAGTCGGTCTATATCGTCGCCCAGCAAGTGGCATCAGGCCTCGACAGTTTCACGCTGCTGGCCATTCCGTTTTTCATCCTGGCCGGCAACATCATGAACCGGGGCGGCATTGCCATGCGCCTGATCGAGTTTGCCAAGGTGCTGGGCGGACGCCTGCCTGGCGCACTTGCCCACTGCAACGTGCTGGCCAACATGATGTTCGGCTCGATTTCCGGTTCCGCCGTCGCCTCTGCTGCCGCCGTTGGCGGGGTGATGGCCCCCTTGCAGAAAAAAGAAGGCTATAGCCCGGCCTTCAGCGCCGCCGTCAACATCGCCTCCTGCCCGACGGGATTGCTGATCCCGCCCAGCGCCACCTTCATCGTCTATTCGCTGATCACCAACGGCACCTCGGTCGCGGCCCTCTTTGTCGCCGGCTACATTCCCGGCATCCTGATGGGGCTGAGCCTGATGGTCGTCGCCGGGATCATTGCCAAGCGCCGCGGCTATCCGGTCGCTGACCGGGCAACAACGAAGGAAGTCGTCGACAAGACCCTGGCGGCGATGCTGCCACTCGGCCTCATCGTGATCGTCATGGGCGGCATTATCTTCGGTGTCTTCACAGCGACCGAGGCCTCGGCCGTTGCTGTCCTCTACACGCTGTTCCTGGCACTGGTCGTCTACCGCGAAGTCACCATCCGGGATCTGCCCGGCATCATCCTGGAAAGCGCCGTCACCACCTCGATCGTGTTGCTGATGATCGGCTGTTCGATTGCCATGTCCAAGGCGATGGCCTTCGCCGACATCCCCTATTCCATTTCCGACATCCTGCTGGGACTTTCTGAAAACCCGATCGTCTTGCTGCTGATCATCAACCTGGCCCTGCTGGTTGTCGGCACCTTCATGGACATGACACCTGCCCTCTTGATCTTCACCCCGATCTTTCTGCCTGTCGTTGAAGATCTCGGCATGGACCCCGTCCACTTTGGCGTCGTCATGACCTTCAATCTGTGCATCGGCATCTGCACGCCGCCGGTCGGCTCGGCGCTTTTTGTCGGCTGTTCGGTCGGCGGGGTGAAGATCGGCGAAGTCCTGCGGCCGATGTTCGGCTTCTACGGTGTTCTGGTCGCCCTGCTGATGGTGGTCACCTTCATCCCCGAACTCAGCCTGTTCCTGCCGCGCCTGTTGCTTGGCTACGGAGGCTGATCCAGATGAAGGCCCTGCGCAACTGGCGTTTCGCAAACCGCTCCGGAAGCGGTTTTGCGCTTGAAGTCGAAGGCCGGCACCGGCTGGTGGTCAAGGTACTGGAGCACGACCTGATCCGGGTCTGCCTACTGAAGAACGGCGATTATCGGCTGAACCGGACCTGGGCAATCGCACCGGCCGGTGACGTGCCCTGGGAGGGGCGTCCAAGGGACGATGTCAGCGGCTTCACCTGCCCGGATTTCAACCTCAAAGAGACCGACCGGAAGATCGTTCTCGAAACCGACAGGCTGCGTCTGACGGTGGAAACACCGCTGGCGCTTGTCTGGGAAGCACGTGCGCAAGCTGACGCGCCATTCCACGAGGTCGCCAGGGATCGCCCGCAAGATGCCTACATGATCGGACGGCGGGACCACCGCAAACATCATTTCATGCGCCGGCATCCGGATGAACGGTTCTATGGACTTGGCGAGAAGACCGGCCGGCTGGAGCGATCCGGCCGCCGGTACGAAATGCGCAATCTCGACGCCATGGGCTACGACGCCCGAACGACCGACCCGCTCTACAAGCATGTCCCCTTCACGATCACAGATCGCGGCGACCTCGGTGCCTTCGGGATCTACTACGACACGATGGCGCCTTGCTGGTTCGATCTCGGCAACGAAAAGGACAATTATCATCCGTCCTTTCGCGCCTTTCGGGCCGATGACGGGGATCTCGACTATTATTTCAGCTGGGCGCCGACCATCCTGGACATCACCAGACGCCAGCACTGGCTGACCGGCGGCACGGCCTTCATGCCCCGCTGGGGTTTCGGCTACTCCGGCTCGACCATGGCCTATACGGATTCGGAAAATGCCCAGGAACGGCTGATGGAATTCATCGGCAAGCTGTCTGATGAAGACATGCCTTGCGACAGCTTCCAGATGTCGTCCGGCTATACCGCCATCAAGGGCAAACGCTACGTGTTTCACTGGAACACCGACCGCTTCCCGGATGTCGAAGCGATGAGCGAAGCCTACCGGCAAGCCGGCATTCACCTGATCGCAAACATCAAGCCTGTTCTCCTTGAGGACCATCCCCTGCGCGATGAAGCCGAAGCAAAAGGCCTTTTCATTCGCGACAGCGAGACAGGCGCACCGGAAAACTCGCCGTTCTGGGACGGCTACGGATCACATCTCGATTTCACCAATCCCGACACGGTCGCCTGGTGGCAGAAGAACCTCAAGGACCAGCTTTTTGCCAAGGGCATTGCGAGCACCTGGAACGACAACAATGAATATGAAGTCTGGGATGACGAAGCAGTCTGCTCCGGCTTCGGTGATCCGGTCCCGGTTAACCTGATCCGCCCGCTGCACAGCCAGCTGATGACACGGGCGTCTTATGATGCTCAGTGGGAAAACCAGCCGGATCGGCGCCCCTATCTGATTTCCCGATGCGCGTCGCCGGGCACCCAGCGCTACGCACAGACCTGGACCGGCGACAACTACACCAGTTGGGAAACGCTCCGCTGGAACATCCCGATGGGTCTCGGCCTCAGCCTGTCCGGTTTCTACAATATCGGCCACGATGTCGGCGGTTTTGCAGGTCCTCGGCCCGACCTGGAACTGTTCCTGCGCTGGGTCCAGAACGGCATCTTCCATCCGCGTTTCACCATCCACTCCTGGAACGATGACGGCACGGCGAATGAAGCCTGGATGTATCCGGAGATCACGTCGCTGGTCCGCGAAGCCCTGAAACTGCGCGCACAGCTGATCCCCTATCTGTACGCCCTCTTGTTCGAAGCCGTGACGCGGGGCGAACCGATGCTGCGGCCGCTGTTTCTCGACCATCCTGACGACCCGGCCTGTCGAGAAGCCGAGTTCGATTTCCTTCTGGGCAAGAACCTCCTTGTCGCAACAGTTGTCGAAGAAGGGGCAAAAATCAGGCGGATCACGCTGCCCGCCAATCCCGAGGGTTGGTGGGCCTTCGACG
Source organism: Roseibium sp. (assembly GCF_965233565.1). Classification (GTDB taxonomy): domain Bacteria; phylum Pseudomonadota; class Alphaproteobacteria; order Rhizobiales; family Stappiaceae; genus Roseibium. The sequence goes on from NZ_OZ247494.1 coordinate 2,665,314, forward strand.
GCAGTCAGTGGTTTGCCGGTGGCCAGGTGATCGAAGTTCCGGTCACAATGGAAACGATCCCGCTGTTTGTGCGCGGTGGCACTGTCCTGCCAATGGCAGCGCCAAATCTGCGCGCAGCCCCGAGCCTTGACCGGAAACGAACCTGGCGGATCTACCCGCAACCGACGGGAACCCCGGCCCGGTCCTCCATAGGTTATGACGACGACGGCGAAACGGTCGATGCCCTCAGTGGAGCCCATTGCCTGACGCAATTCACCCTGTCAAACGAGGGCGAGGGTGTCAGCCTGCATTGGCAGCGCAGCGGAAACTGGCAACCGGCCTTTGACAGCATTTCGCTCTGGCAGGCAGGGTCGGACCCGCTGAAGATCAATGACATGGTCCATGTGCCCGGCACCCGGATCCCATTCCAGAAGCCTGAAGCAAACTGATGAACCAACGTACTTCCGACCTGTCCAAACCGGACTACGACCGCACACGGCTGAGACCTCGCCTGTTTCATCTCGGCCTTGGAGCCTTTGCCAAGGCCCATGTCCTGGTGTTTCACGACGAGATGCTTAGGCAAACGGGATCCGATTGGGGCGTGGTGGCAGCGCGTCTTCATTCCGGAGCAAAAGACCTGACCTTGCTTGACGAAGTCTCCGGGCTTTTTGCGGTCGGAGAAATGTCGGGCGAGGATCTTGCCCTGCGCCAGGTCGGGGCAATTCTAAAGACGCTCCATCCACAGCGCGACGGGATGGCGACGCTGCTTGCGCAGATCGCCGATCCGGAACTTGCCGTGATCACGCTGACGATCACGGAAAAGGGGTACTGCCTGAAGAACGGAGACCTGGATCTGGATCACGACGGCATCCGGCAGGATCTGAGCTCGCCGGACACGCCGACAACCGCCATCGGCCTGATCGCGCAGGGATTGCGCCTGCGCCAGACGGCTGGATTGCCGGGCCTGACGATCCTGTCCTGCGACAATCTCCCGTCAAACGGTCATCTGTGCCAAAAGGCCGTTTCCGGCTATGCCGCGCAGCTGGATCCGGCACTCACAAAATGGATCTTGAAAACCTGTCGCTTTCCCTCTTCCATGGTCGACCGGATCACACCAGCCATGACCGAAGCCTCCCATCTCCAGTTATCCGAGGCTCTTGGTCATCCCGATCCGAATGGTATTCTGTGCGAGCCTTTTCGGCAGTGGGTGATTGAAGACACCTTCGCAGGTGACAAACCGGCGTGGGACCTTGCCGGTGCTGAGTTCGTCGAGGATGTGGCCGCTTATGAAGAACTGAAGCTGCGGCTGCTGAATGGCAGCCATTCCTTTCTGGCTTATCTCGGCGCCCTTGCCGGTTTCGACACCATTGCCGAGTGCATGAAATCGCCGGTCCTGAAGGCTTCCGCCAGACGGCTCATGCTGGACGAGCAGGCCCCGACGCTGAAGCTGCCGGCAGGCGTCGATGTCAACCAGTATGCCGACGCCCTGATTGCGCGCTACGCCAACACGGCGCTTCACCACAAGACCACCCAGATCGCCTCCGACGGCAGCCAGAAGCTGCCGCAAAGACTGCTGGCCTCCGTGCGCAACCATCTTCAGGCAGGGCGGCCCTGGCCTTTGACGGCCCTCGCCATAGCCGGCTGGATGCATTATTGCCGCGGCAACGCGGAAGACGGCAGGGCGCTGCCACTCAACGACCCGCTTGCAGACCAGATTGCAGCGCTGGCCGCGCGATCCAAAGGACGGGACTTCGTTGACGGAATGCTGTCGCTTCATGAGGTCTTCGGTGCGGATCTTCCGGAAACGCCCGAGTTTGCCGAAGCCGTTCAATCCGCCTACGAGCGGCTGATGTCAGTTGGCGTGCTGGACTGCCTCTCGGCGGCCGACTGAGCAAAAGGTGTAACCGCTCAATCGCGAACGACGCGAAGACGAGATGTGACAGGCGCCTGGTGCTGGCCCGACAGTTCGCCGCAGCGGATGGCAGCCGCCTCGATGGTCCGCTTGACCAGCTCGTGAATGCCCGTGTCGTCGGCCATGAATTCCAGCATGCCGGCTTCCGTCGTGCCGCCCTTCGAAGTTACGGCAACCCGGAACCCGGTGGCATCGGCATCCGGCTGGGCGAGCATGCGCCCGGCACCGGCAACCATTTTTATCGCCAACTCGTGGGCCAATTCTTCTGGAAGGCCGAGCTCAAATCCGGCGGCTGCAAAAGCTTCCGCCATCGCGAACACATAAGCGGGACCTGAGCCGGAAAGCGCCGTGACGATCGGAAGCAAGTCCTCCGCCGGCAGTTCCACCAGCGATCCAACCGCCGACATCAGCTTTTCAAACAGTGCCTTTTGATCCTCGCGCAGATGCGCATTGGCAACATATGCCGTCACCGCCGCCCCGACCGTTGCCGGCAGGTTGGGCATAGCCCGGATCACCGGCGTTCCCTCGGCAAACTTCTCTTCAAACAACGAGACAGGTTTGCTCGCCGCAATGGACAGGACCAGTGTGTCGCCCCCCCCAAACGTCTTCAGTTCCGACAGAACTTCGTCGACATCTGCCGGCCGGGTGGCAATCACAATCGCGGCCGGGCTTTCCGGAAAAGCAGCATTTACGTGAACCCCTTTTTGCCGCGTCAGCCATTTCGACGGACGCGGGTCGCGGACGAAAAAGCTCTCCGCCGGCAGGCCGTCCGCCAACCAGGCCGTCAACAGGGCCTGCCCCATGAAACCGCAGCCAATGAGGCCGATGCCCCGGTCCAGAAGTTCGCTCACTCGTGCCATCGCTCAAAATCTATTATCTGTTTCACCCGACGATTTGGGCAGGTGGCACTTGCCTTCTACCTGAAACTGCCAAGCAAATTTTCAAATGGATCACAGCATCAAGCTGCTACTATAGTGATTAATAGACTGGCTTTTCATCGCCACGACAATACGGAACTTACAGAACTATCTAATTTTTCCTTTCAACTTGCGTCCAGTTTCGAGTGACTGGCATAAATATTCGTTTTCCAGTCATTTCCGGCGATTTTCTCAAGCCCCCCAAGTGTCGCTCAGCCGATACCCTTCCGGCCAGGGGTCGCTGGGATCGAGCATGTGCTGATGAATGCCTGTTACCCAGCCCCGGCCGGAGATTTCCGGAATGATGCCCGGACATCCACCCACCGGCTGCTCGGCAACGATGCGCCCCCTGAAAGTCGAACCGATAATCGAAACCGCTTCGAACGTATCGCCGCCCCTCATCTCGCCCTTTGCCGCCATTAACGCCATCCGGGCGGAAACGGCTGTTCCAGTCGGTGATCTGTCGACCTTGCCCGGCTGAATGGCGACGGCTGACCTTCCGGACAAACCTGTCTCCGTTTTCGATAGGGGACCGCAAAAAGCGCAGAAGGAAATGTGATTCCAGTCCGGGTTGTCCGGGTGCGAAAAGCCGAGCTGCGCGTTGGCCGCGTTGGTGATCTTCACCCCAAGCCGGGCAATTTCCTTGGCTTCGTCCTCGGCAATGGCAAACCCGAGCGCAGCGGCATCGACCACTACAAAACTGTCGCCGCCATAGGCCGTGTCGACGATGAGGGTGCCAATGCCTTCCACTTCCAATGGCGCAGATAGTTTGCCGGCAAAGCTGGCGACGTTCTGCACAAAAATGCGCTCTGCCTTGCCGGCACGGCATTCGGCCCGGACACGCACCAGTCCGCCCGGCGCTTCCAGCACCATCTCCGTGACCGGTTCTGTCATCGGAATGATGCCGCCGTCGAGCAGGACGGTAGAGACGCAGATCGAGTTCGATCCGGACATGGGCGGTGTGTCTTCCGGCTCCATGATGATGAAGGCAGCATCCGCTTCCGGGTGTTTTGGCGGCACCAGCAGGTTCACATGGCGAAATACGCCGCCGCGTGGCTCGTTGAGAACGAAATTGCGCAAGGTCTGATCCTTGGCAATGAAACTGCGCTGTTGCCAGAGGGTCTCGCCGGGAGGTGGCGCAACACCGCCGACAATCACATCGCCGACCTCGCCTTCCGCATGGCAGGAAATCACGTGAATGGTTTTGCTGCTGCGCATGGCATCACCTCAGAAGTAGCGGGCAACGGGTTCGCCGAGGGCGTCAAGGATCGGGGTGATGCCAAGGCCGGGCCGGGCCGAGGCGGTCATCCGGCCATTGACCCGTTTGGGAGCCCCCTCTGCAATATCGACCGTGCCGTAGCTGTTGAAATCTGTCGCGGAGAACGTGAACTCCGCCGGCGTGGATCGCGCCAGATGGGCAATCGCGGCCGTCGTGATGTCCCCGCCCCAGGTGTCCTCGATGGTCATTGGAATGCCGTGCGCCACGCAGAGATCGCGCATCAGCTTGGCCTTGGTGAGCCCGCCGACCTTGGAGATTTTCAGGTTGATACAGTCCATCGCGTCTTCGGCAATACCGCGCACCAGCATGTTCGGGCCATCGATCACTTCATCCAGTATGAAAGGCAATCCCGTGCGCCGCCGGATCGAGACGCTTTCCTCATAGGTGAGACAAGGCTGTTCGATATAGACATCGAGCGACGACACCGCGCCGGCAACCCGGGCCGCCTCGTGCCGGGTCCAGCCCGTATTGGCGTCGGCGACCAGAAGGTCCGACGGCTTCAGCACCGCGCGCGTGGCATGGATCCGGTCGATGTCGTCACTGGCATCACCGCCCACTTTCAGCTGAAACTTGGTGTAGCCCTCCGCTGCATAGCCCTCGATTTTCTTCGCCATCACCTCTGGGTCTTCCTGACTGATCGCCCGGTAGAGAACGACATCATCCTGGGCTGCTCCGCCGAGCAGCGTATAGACCGGCTGCAGCGTTGCCTTGCCAAGCAGATCCCAGCAGGCAATGTCGATCGGCGCCTTGGCATAGGGATGTCCCCTCAACGCAGCATCCATCACACGGTTGATCTCCCCGATATTCAGTGGGTCCCGACCGATCAGCTGCGGCGCCAGTTCCTGAAGGCCGGCGCGAACGCCAAGCGCAAAACTTGGCAGATAGGCCGAGCCCAGCGGGCAGCACTCCGCATAGCCTTTCAGGCCCTCATCCGTTTCAACCTCGACCACCGTGCTGTCGAACACCTCTATAAAATTGCCGTTTGACCAGCTGTAACGGCCTTCTTTCAGCGGAAGGTCGACCTGATAGACATTAATGGCCGAGATTTTCATGAGGTCCTCCAGATTTCATTAGAAGCGCCGCGCGGAAAAGGCGGACATATCGATGGGGGCCGGTGTTTCACCAGCAAGATGCGCAACCAGTTCTGCGGTTCCCGCCGACTGGGTCAGGCCGAGATGGCCATGGCCGAAGGCGTAGATGATCCGTCTGTCTTTTGATGACCGGTCGATCACCGGCAGGCTGTCGGGTAACGACGGCCGGAACCCCATCCATTGGCTCCCGCCCTCACTCTTCAGCCCGGGCAGAAAGCGTTTGGCCTTGTTCAGGAGAATGTCGGCGCGCTTGTAGTTGGGCTTCAGCCTGAGGCCGCCCAGTTCCACGGCACCGCCAACACGGACACCGCCATTGATCCTGGTGACCACAAAGCCATGCCCGGAGAAGGTCAGATGGGTTTTTAACTCGAAGGCGCCGGCCGGTAAGGTCGTGTTGTAGCCGCGTTCGGTCTCCAGCGGGATCCTGTCTCCAAGACCATGCGCCAGATGGTGTGACCACGCACCCGCGGCAACCACCACCTGTTTGGCCTCGTAGGAACCAGAGCGTGTTTCAACGCCGACCGTATTTTCCCCCGGCCGCAAGGCCACCACATCCCCCTCGCCGATCCGCCCGTTGCGGGCAGTGAACGTTGAAGTCAGGTGCGCAAGCCATCGGGCGGGATCACATGTGTTGGTCCAGTCCGGCGTATAGGCGGCATGGGTAAATCGTCGGTCAAGACCGGGCTGAACGGCGGCAATCGCGTCCGGGTTCTCCAGGAGTTCGAACCGGATGCCGTGCTCTTTTCGCAGCTCCCATCCCGGCAGGCTGGCCTGGAACTCCCGGTCACCTTCATAAAGCTGCATCTGCCCGTCCCGCTGGAACAGGTCCGCGCCGCCAACGTCCCCGGTCTGCCGGTCCAGCGCGGCCTGCGAGACTTGCATCAGGGACGCTTGCGCCGACAGAGACGCCTGGTAGCGGTCCGGCCAGCTCGCCCGCCAGAACCGCAGCATCCAGGGCGCGATCGGCAAGGCGTAGGCCGGCGGCACGGAAAGCGGCCCCAGCGGATCGAGCAGCCATTTGGGCGCCTTGCGCATGATGCCGGGGGTCGCCAGCGGAACGATGTCGGTAAAGGCGAAGGCCCCGGCATTCATGTCCGACGCACGGCGTATATCCGTCGGCCGGTCCAGGACGAGGACTTTCCTGCCTGCCTTTTGAAGCGCAAGGGCGCTGCTGATCCCGATGATCCCGGCCCCGATCACGAGGACGTCATGGACCTCTGCGTCCGTCATGAAGTTTTCCTTGAAAAAGACCTGCGGAGCGGCGCGCCCCGCAGGCCAGTTGCTGCTCTATGGGAGGGTATAGGCAGTCTTGACGGTGGTGTAGAACTCGGCCGCATAGCGGCCCTGCTCGCGCGAACCGAAGCTGGAGCCCTTGGTGCCCCCGAACGGCACGTGATAATCGACGCCGGCCGTTGGCAGGTTGACCATCACCATGCCGACCTGGGCGTTGGCCTTGAAGTGGCTGGCATGTTTCAGGCTGGTCGTGCAGATGCCTGCGCTGAGACCGAACTCGGTGTCGTTGGCAACGCTCAGGGCTTCGTCGTAATCCTTCACCCGGACAACGGATGCGACCGGACCAAAGACCTCTTCCTTGTTGATGCGCATGGCATTGTCGGTCTCTGTCACCAGCGCCGGCGCCATGTAGAAACCTTCCGTTTCCCGGTTGAGCCGCTCACCGCCCTGGACGTTGCCGCCGTCCTTGGCGGCAATGTCGACATAGGAAAGGTTCTGCTGCAGCTGACGGTCGTCGACGACCGGGCCCATCTGGATGCCGGCTTCCAGGGCATTGCCGACTTTCATGGCCTTCATGGCGTCGGAAAGAGCGGCCACGAAGCGGTCATGAATGCCTTCGGTGACCACGAGGCGCGAGCTCGCCGTGCAGCGCTGGCCGGTGGAGAAGAACGCCCCGTTGAGGCAGGCGGCAACGGCCAGATCCAGATCGGCATCGTCCAGAACCACCATCGGGTTCTTGCCGCCCATTTCCAGCTGGACCTTCTTCAGGTGCTGACCGCAGGCCGCCGCGATACCCCGTCCGGTCGGCACAGACCCGGTAAAGGAAATCGCATTCACCTTGGCGCTTTCAACGAGGCGCGGCCCGATTTCGGAGCCCTTGCCCATGACCAGATTGACGACGCCCTCAGGCAAGCCGGAGCGCGACAGGATCTCCACCAGCGCATGCGCACAGCCCGGCACCAGTTCGGCCGGTTTCAGCACAACGGCGTTGCCATAACAAAGTGCAGGCGCAACCTTCCAGGCCGGAATGGCAATCGGAAAGTTCCACGGTGTGATCATGCCGATGACACCCACAGGCGAACGGGTCACATCGACCTCGACGCCGGGACGCACCGACGCCAGTCTGTCGCCGGTCTGGCGAAGCGCTTCGCCGGCAAAGAACTTGAAGATCTGGCCGGCTCGTGCGGCTTCACCGACGCCTTCAATCAGGGTCTTGCCCTCTTCGCGCGACAGCAGATGGCCGAGCTCTTCCTTGCGGGCCAGGATCTCTGTGCCGACAAAATCCAGAACATCGAAGCGCTGCTGCGGCGTCGAAGCCGCCCAGCCTGCGGCAGCCTGATGCGCAGCGTCGATGGCCTGTATCATCTGGTCCGCATTGCCCCTGGCGCCGTGACCGACGATGTCGCTGATGTCGGAGGGGTTGATATTGGCAACGCTATCGGTGGTCTCGACCCATTGGCCGCCGACAAAATTCTTGTAATCCATGTGTCTGGTCCAGTCTTAAAGACGGATCCCCGAACGGTAGGGATCCGCGGGATTGAAAATCAGAGTGGCATCGGAAGTGACATAGGCGTCTCCGGTGATGGTCGGAATGACACCGCCGTTTCGCCCCGGCTGATAGCTGAGCTTATAGATACTACCTATAACACTTTCCTGAATGTAATCCGTGCCGGGCGCCAGCAGGCCATCCGCCGCCAGACAGGCCAGTTTCGCCGAACAGCCGGTGCCGCAGGGCGAGCGGTCATAGGCGCCACCCGGACAGAGCACGAAGTTGCGGCTGTCGGCGCCAGCCGTGGCGGGCGGTCCGAACAACTCGATATGGTCGATCCAGGCGCCGTCCTTGCCGGTGACACCGGCCTCATCCAGCGCGCTCCGGATCTTCAGCGTCAGGTCGGTGAGCGGCCGGATATTGGCTCCGGTAAGCGCAATCGGACTGTCCTTGACGAGGAAAAACCAGTTCCCACCCCAGGCGACATCGCCTGTCACCTGGCCGATGCCATCGACCTCGACCGCGACGTCCTTTGCCAGCCGGTAGCTCTCGACATTGACGACGGAGACCGTGTTGGCGTCGAGAAGATCGATGCCGACCTGCCCGACCGGCGTGTCGAGCCTGTGCTGACCCGGTCCGATTTGTCCGAGATGAGCGAGGGTCACACCAAGTCCGATGGTGGCGTGGCCGCACATGCCGAGATTCTGCAGGTTGTTGAAATATATCACCCCGGCCGCACACTCCGGGTCATCCGGCGGCACCAGCAATGCGCCGATAATCGCATCATGCCCGCGCGGCTCCAGCACCACGGAGGCGCAGAAATCGAGATGCTCCGCCTCCAATCGCGCCGCGCGTTCGGCGAGCGTCCCGGCTCCGAGATCCGGGCTGCCCTCCAGCACGACGCGGGTCGGTTCACCCGCCGTATGGCTGTCGATTACGCGCATTCGGCGATCACGCCTCCCTGCTTGCACCAGTCGGCATACCAGGTCTTGAACAGCGCATATTGCGCCTCGACATAGTTGCGCTGTGCATCGGTGAGCGCGTCGGTCTCGTTGAAATGCAGCCGGTATTCCTCTTCACCGTTCAGCACCATGAGGTGCTTGTAGTAAAGCACCAGGTCCGGGCCTTCATCGAAGCTGGACAGGACCCCGAGCGCCTCTTCCAGTTCCTTCGCCCGCAACCGGGCTTCGGCATGACCTTCGGCAGCCTTCTTGCACAGGTTGACCAGATGCAGGACTTCCTTCGGGATCGCGTTGCCGATGCCGGTGATCGCGCCGGTGGCGCCGCAATTGAGGAAACCGTGATAGACGGCCGTGTCGACGCCAACCATAAGCGTCACCTGGTCGTCCTGAGAGGTGATGTTTTCGGCCGCATAGCGCAGGTCGTCGAAGCCGCCGAATTCCTTGAATCCGATCAGGTTGGGGAATTCCGCTCGCAGGTCGAAGAAAAGATCGGCGCGGGTGGCAAAGCCGTAATAGGGGCTGTTGTAAATCACCGCCGGCAGGCTCGGCGCCGCCTTCAGGATCGCGCTGAAATGGTGACGCTGCGCGCCAACCGAACTGCCGCGCGACAGAACCCGCGGGATCACCATCAGACCATGGGCACCGACCTTTTCCGCATGGGCGGCATGGGCAACGGCGGATCTGGTGTTGACCGCGCCGGTGCCGACCACGACAGGCACGCCGGCTTTCACCAGGCGCTCGACACCTTCCATGCGCTCCGCATCCGTCAGAAGCGGCCAGTCGCCCATGGAACCGCAATAGACAACGGCAGACATGCCGGCCTCGATCAGCTCCTTGCCCTTCTTCACCAGCGCATCGTAATCCGGGGTGCGGTCGGCCTTGCAGGGGGTCATCAGGGCCGGCATCGTGCCGGAAAAGATATTGGACGTCATAGTTCACTCCTTGAAGGTCAGACCTGCCGCAAGTGGTTCCCACGCACCTGGCACGGGCCCGTAAAGGCCTGACAACTGATATTGGCGCCGGGTCAGCGCACGTTAGCAAGAAATTTTCGGGTGTTCTCGGATTCCGCCTGGCCGAAAATCTGGTCCGGCGGGCCGATCTCCTCCATCACGCCCTTGTGGAAGAAGGCGACCCGGTCCGACACGTCCCGGGCAAAGCCCATCTCATGCGTGACACAGATCATGGTCATGCCTTCTTCGGCCAGCAACCGCATCGTGTCGAGCACCTCGCCGACCAGTTCCGGGTCGAGAGCAGAAGTCGCTTCGTCGAACAGCATGTAGGCGGGTTCCATGGCCAGCGCCCGGGCAATCGCCAGGCGCTGCTGCTGACCGCCGGACAGGGCATTCGGAAAGACATTGAGCTTGTCTTCCAGACCCACATGCTTGAGCTGCTTCTCGGCGATTTCCTTCGCCTCGGCCTTTGACTTGCCTTTGACGATGCGCGGCGCCAGCGCAACATTTTCCAGCGCCGTCAGATGCGGGAAGCTGTTCCATTGCTGGAACACCATGCCGAGCTTCTGGCGCAGCTTGTTGATGTCGGTCGCCTTGCCGTGCACGTCCGTGCCGTCAACGACAACGGACCCTTTCTGGATCGGCTCCAGGCCGTTGATGCAATAAAGCAGCGTCGACTTGCCGGACCCTGACGCCCCGATCACGGAGAGGACCTCGCCCTTTTCGACATCCAGGTCGATGCCCTTGAGCACCTGCAAGGCACCGAAATACTTTTCTAGACCGCGAATCTCGATCATTGGGCCCACCTTTTTTCCAGTTTTGCGGCATAGCGCGAGATCGGGAAGGACAGCGCGAAATAGAACGCGCCGGCGATTGTCAGGATCAGGAACGGTTCCTGCGTCCTGGTGATCAGGATCTGGCTGGCCTTGAGAAGTTCCACGTATCCAAGCACGGAGACGAGTGCGGAATCCTTCATCACGCCGAGGGCGACGCCGACCCAGGCCGGAAACACCGCCCGGCCACCGATGGGCAGCACCACGTAGCGCATGTCCTGCCAGTAAGTTAGGCCCAGGGAGCGCGCGGCCCGGCGCATCGGCCGACCGACCGCCTCGATGCCGCCACGGGCGACATTGGCGACGAGCGCCGCCGTATAGATCGTCAGGATCACGGTGCCGGAGCCGAACGGGTCCAGATTGAGCCCGACAATCGGCGCGAAATTATAGAACAGCACCAGCTGGATGATCAGCGGAACAGAGCGGAAGATGTCCAGCACCGGCGCCAGCGTCAGCGCCGCCCAGAGCCGGCCCTCGTACAGCATCCAGCCAAAAAAACCGCCGAGCAGAGTGCCGATCGTGATCGACAGGGCCGATATCCAGAGCGTGCGCAGCGCGGCTTCCCCCAGAAACCAGAGGTCGTTGAGATTGAAGCCGGAAAAGAAACTGATGGATTGGTTCATGTCGGCCTCCCTCAATACCGGAACAGGCGCATGGCGAGCAGCCGGGAGGCGCCGAGAATGATCTTGACGATCACGTAGTAGATGATGGCCGTAACTGCGAAATACTCAAAGATCCGGAAGGTTCGGCTGGCAAAGAACTGCGTCTCGCCGGACAGTTCCCGGAAACCGACCAGCATGCCGAGCGAGGACATCAGGACAGCCCAGACCATCTGGTTGGTGATCGGGTGATAGACGATCTTGAACACCTGCGGGATGACAATGCGCGTATAGGCCTGCCAGGCCGTCATGCCGAGCGAACGCGCCGCGCGCAGCTGCGTATCGGGCACGGCCTGGAAGCCACCCCGGAAGTTCTCCGCCAGGTAACCGGCACAGTTGAAGCTGAGACCGGCCAGTACGATGGCAAAGGGTGACAGATGCAGACCGAAAGCGCCCAGGCCGAAGCCGAAGAAAAACAGCTGGAACAGGGCCGGCGTGTTTCGCGCCAGCTCCACCCAGCTGGTCGCCAGCCAGTAAAGCGGCCCTTTCAGCTTCAGCCGGATCAGCGCCAGCCCCAGCCCGATGACAATGCCGAGGACCATGGCAAGCGAAGCGACCTGAAGCGTCAGGAGCCCTGCTTCCAGAAGGTCCGGCAGGCTTTTCATCACCGGTCGCCAATGGAAATTGTAGTCGAACATTTTTTAGCTTTTCGTTCCGGCGACCCTGCCAACCAAGGCAAGGTGTGGAGAGGAAAACTGGGTGTCACCCCGGACAAGCGCAGCGCCGATCCGGGGCCTACTCGCAGTGCAACTTTCGAAAGCGGGAGACGGGTCCCGGGAACATCCGGACGCCACTCAACCGCTCTGGTAGTGAGTGGACCCCGGGTCTCCCTTTGGTCGCCCGGGGTGACACAAGTGTTTGCGGTAAGCTGCCGGAAATCAGCCCAACGAGATTTCCGGCGTCACATGCCTCAGTACATCACGCCCGGGATGCGCAGTTCCGGAGCGTCGCCGCCGACATATCTGCCCCACAGCTCTTCATACCGGCCGGAGCGCACCTGGTGAGTGACGAACAGGTTGAGGAAATTCAGCCAGGTAACGTCTTCCCGCTTGCCGACAACCGAGGTGTAGTCGGTCGTCCAGGGCATGCGCGGGCCCGGCTCGACGGTTTCATACTGTTCGGTGATCGGCTTGACCGCCGTGTTGGTGGTGATGCCGATATCGGCCTTGCCCTGGGCCACGGCGAGGAAGACCTCGTTCTCGGACTGGTAGCCCTGGTAGAGATGCTCTTCACCCCATTCAGCGGCAATCTTCAGCCACTCCTGCTCCGGCACGGTTCCGATGGCGCCGGCAACGCGCTTGCCGCGGATGTCCTCGAAGGACTTGATGCCGCTTTCGGCATTGACGACACCCTGGGCGTAGTAGATCGCGTAGGGAATGGTGAAGCCGACGGTGCGGGCACGCGCCAGGCTGTCGGAGGTCGCGCCGAAGACGACATCGGCCCGGCCGGTCACGATCACCGGCAGGCGCTCCGCCCAGGTCACCGGATAGATGATCGGCTCGACCTCGAGCGCCGCTGCGAGATCGTTGCAGTATTCAACATCGAAACCGGCCGGCTCGTTGTTTTCGTCCCGGTAGCCGATCGGCGGGAAGTCGAGCACGACACCGCAGCGCAACTGGCCGCGATCGACCACGTCGTCCAGCGTATCGGCCTGAGCCGGCAGCGCGACCGTGACGGACAAGGCGGCAGCCGCCAGAATTTTCTTGAACATGTTTTCCCCTCTTCCTTTCGAAGATTTTCAGGCCCTGGGCTTCCCGTGCCCATGCCCCTGTCTTGTGCCTTCACCCTCGGCGGTTTCGCCGTCACGCAATGGCAATTCCGGTTCAGAGCGTCTTCCGCCCCGTGTTTTTGGTCCGGTGCAAGATTGATAAACCAAATTGGATCCAATATTCAATATAAAATATTCAAAATGATTTTCCACTTCAAAGCGGGGCACCCTTCCCGTAAAAGATGGGCTTAAGGAGAGACGCCCTATGAAACTGAAATCGATGGATATTTCCGCGACCGCATCGGCCTCGTCGATCGTCTTCGACGCATTGCGGAAAGCCATTATCGAGGGCCAGCTCGAAGAAGGCGAACCGCTGCGGCAGGACGAAATTGCCCGACTTTTCAACACCAGCCGGATTCCGGTGCGCGAGGCGATTTCCCGCCTCGAGGAACAGGGACTGGTCAAGACCCAGCGCTACAAGGGCGCCGTCGTTGCCGGGCTGTCACCGAAGGAAACGGCAGAGATCTTTGACCTGCGTGCGCTGATCGAGCCGGAGATCATCCGGGACGCTGTGCCCCGCATGTCGAAGGACCTTTTGACCGAAGCGCGCGAAAAATGTGCCGCCTTCTCGTCCGCCACAGATCCGCTCACCTATGGCGATCTCAACCGGGACTTTCACGAAACACTCTACAGCGCCAGTGACCTGAAGTTTTTCCAGGAGATTGCCGACAACGCCATCGACCGGGTCGAACGGCAGATCCGCGCCCAGCTGGTCCTTTCCGACGGCATGGACCGCGCCGGACGCGAACATTTCGGCATTCTGGTGGCCTGCGAGAAAGGCGATGCGGACCTGGCCTCAAGGCTGACGAAAGAACATATCCAGGGCGCCAAGGCCTCGCTGCTGAAACATCTTTCCACCTGACACCGACAAGAGTTTCGCAAACGGTATGGACAAGAGCCCGCTGGAGAAATCCATCCTGGAAACGGACTGGTCCCGTTTCGACGGCCCGGAGGAGTACAATCCCGATGAGGTTGCTCCTGCACTGCTGGATCTCTTGCATTTGCAACACGAAGGCCAGGCCGACAGGATTCAATCAATGGTACTTTTTGCTGTCGGCAATAACCATCGCGGCACCTATTACCCGGCTCTTGCCATCGCCATAGATTTCATCATCGAAATAGAGAGGCAGGCGGCAAGCCGGGTCGGCAAAAACAGCGCCCGTGAAATCCTCTACGATCTCAAATGTTTTGAGCCCGATCAGCAAGGCCAAAAGGTCTTGTCACAGGAAGACCACAGCCGCCTTCAACAGAAGCTGAAACCCTTTGCCAACTGGCAGTAACCCGAGCTGCACCAGCCTGACCTCACGGTTTTGTGAGTAGCCATTGCCGATGTTGCGGCGCACCATTCCTATCAATCAAGACCTTCAACGATGTCTGGAAGAAACGTTTCAAGGCGATCCCGCAGCCGCACTGCGCGGTCGAGGCTCCTCGATATGAAGGTGCATTGTCTTGAAACAAAAACCGTTTTTCTCCTCCCCGATGCGCCTCAACGTAGCGCTGCAAGGTGGTGGTGCGCATGGCGCTTTCACCTGGGGGGTTCTGGATCGGCTTCTTGAAGATGAAACGCTCCGTTTTAACGCTGTTTCCGGTACATCTGCCGGCGCCATGAACGCTGCGGCCCTGATCTCTGGACTAGAAAATGGCGGACCGGAGGCGGCGCGACAATCGCTCAGATCCTTCTGGCGCAGCGTTTCCAGTCGAAGTCGACTCATCCCGTTCAACCGGTCGACAGTTCAGGCCGTGCTCGGAGGATTGGGACTTGATGTCAACGCGCTCCCGTTTTTCTTCGGCTCGGGGTCACAGGTCTTCTCGCCCTACGATCTCAACCCGGCCGGCTTCAATCCACTGCAGGAAATCATCCGCGACACCATTGATATCACCGCGATCTCAAGGTCTTCCGTTGCTTTCTATGTCACGGCCACTCATGTCGGCACCGGGGAGGCCCGGGTCTTTTCTCAAGACGCCGTAACGGAAGAGGTTCTGCTGGCCTCCGCCTGCCTGCCCGCCCTGTTCCACGCCATCGAGATTGACGGCGAGCATTATTGGGACGGCGGTTATTCCGGAAACCCCAGCCTGATGCCGCTCGTTGGCGAAACCGACGCGAGCGATCTGTTGCTGGTACAGACCAGCCCGACACAACGTCCTGACTTGCCGCAAAGGGCGCAACAGATCGCGGCCAGGGAAAAGGAAATCTCGTTCAACGCTCCGCTCATCAAGGAACTGCGCCTCCTGGCCGAGTTGCAATACCAGGCGCGTCTGCTGCCGGGCTCAGGTGCACCGGGGTTTCTGGAAGGCCTGGTCGGCAAGTTCACACGGAGAAAACCGCATTTGATCCGCTCCATATCTGCGTTGAAGTGCCATCGGATTACCAGCGCCGCAATGAACGTTCGCGACAGTCAGACAAAACTGGATTCCGCATGGCTCTTTCTCACGCAACTGCGTGACGAAGGCAGAGATGCTGCGGAGTTGTTTCTGAAAAATCATGGCGGCGATCTCGGCAGGCGCTCAACGCTGGATCTGTCCCGCTGGCTTCACGGCGCATCCACACATGAGACAGAGCTGGCGAAGGCATCCTGACCTGCCTCGGCGCATGCAAGCCTGCTTTTACCGCCAGTGGCGCGCATGCGAGCGGGACGCCATGCGGCCGAACCGTTCCGGTGAGCTTTGCAGCATGGTCATGATCCTGAAGAGGCTTCGTTCCTGTTCAATGAGAAACCTTTTCAACGGGTCCCCAACCAGAAGCAGCGGCTCCCACCTGTACTTGGAGCGCTGATTTGCCCAGGCCGTCGTTGCGGCCAGCTCCGTGAACATAGCCTCGAAGGCCTGAATGTCTTTCTCGTCCGTCGCGCTGGCGGCGAAGAAACCGCGCCAGTTGGAAAACACCACGTCCAGCCCCTGGCTTCGGAAGGTCGGCACGTCCAGACCCGGCAACGGGTCGGCAGAGGTCACTCCGAGGATCCTGATCTTGCCCGCCTGGGCAGCTGGAAGCAGCTCGCCGACGCCGGAAACAACAGCCTTGACCTTGCCCGACAGCAGGCGGTCGAGTGCGGCCTTGCCACCGTCGGCGGGTGAATATCGCAGCGCATTCAGATGAATTCCGGCGGCCTGGGCCACCAGACCGAGGGTCAGGTGATCAAGTGAAAGATAGGTGGAGCCACCGGTTACGGGAACGTCTCCGGGAGACAGCCTGATCGCCTGCATCAGTTCATTGATATCGCGATAGGGGCTGTTCGCAGGAACGGCAATGGCCTGGTAGGCCGAGATCAGGATCGCAACAGGACGCGTATCGCGCCAGCTGTTGCGATAATCGCCGCGAAAGGACCGGACGATGATCGGCGTTGATTGCACCATCAAGGTGTTCCGGTGACGCTGCGGATGATGGATCAGGTCAAGCAAGGCGCGATCGCCGCCGCCACCCACCAGGTTTTCATAGGCAACCACAGTGGCAAGACCTGTTGCCGTCAGAACCTCTCCGACCGCATGCGCCGTCGTATCCCATCCGCCGCCCTTGCCACCTGGAATAAGAAACCGTATCTCGGGCATGTCTGCAGCACGCACCGGCAGGGTCCCCAGGATCAGGGCGACCGCCGCAACTGCAGTCCGAAACATTTTCTGACGCAAACCAGCCATCGCTTCGCTCCCTTCAAAGCTCCGGGTCTACGTTGACCGGCCGGAAAAGCCGCTCCGGCCGGTCCAGCGTGGACTGGGATTATTGGAGTTCCTTCAGGATCTGACCGAGATCCTGTTCCTGTTTGGCCAGAAACGCATCCAGGTCGGCGCCCACCAGCAGGAGAGGCTCCCATTTGTAGGTTGTTCTTATCGCCGTCCAGGCATCCGTGTCGGCCAGGGCCGTCAATATGTCCCGGTATTGGGCCACCTCGTCGTCGCTGGCACCTGGCGCTGCAAAGAAACCGCGCCAGTTCGCGAACACGACATCCAGGCCCTGGCTTGCAAGCGTCGGCGCCTCCAGGCCAGGGATCGGTTCGGCGGAAGTGACACCAAGAATGCGGGTCTGCCCGTCGGCCGCTGCCGGCAGAAGTTCACCGACACCGCTGACCACCGCCTTCACCTTGCCGGACAGCAAACGGTCCAGGGCCTCCTTGCCGCCATCGGCCGCCGAATAGCGCAATTTATCGAGCTCGATACCGGAGGCCTGTGCGATCAGGCCAAGGGTCAGATGATCGAGCGACAGCCGCCCTGATCCGCCGGCAACCACGACCGCATCCGGCTTTGCCTTCAGGTCGGCAACCAGCTGACTAATGTCCTGATAGGGGCTGTCCGCTGCGACCGCGACCGCCTGATAGGCCGAAATCATCGTGGCAACAGGCGTGATGTCCTGCCAATTGTTCTTGTAGACGCCGGTCAGGGCGCGAATGACAAGCGGCGTGGACTGGACCATCAAGGTGCCCTCACGCTTTTCGCCATCCGAGATGAGGCTCAGCAGGGCGCGCCCACCTCCGGCACCCGACAGGTTTTCATAACCGTTCACCTTGGCCAGGCCGGCCTCCTCCAGAGCAGAGCCAACAGCGCGCGCCGTGGTATCCCAGCCGCCGCCTTCGCCGCCCGGGATCAGGAATTTGACCTCCCCATTGGCCAGCGCCGCCCCGTCCAGGGTGAGCGCCAGTGCCGCCGATAGTGCCACGACCTTGATTGTTTTCAGATAGTTTCCGCGCATCTCGAATTCTCCTCCGTTGCAGTGACAATCGGGATTTGAGGCACATGCACGCTCATCCGGGACCGCGCAAATGAAAGGCGTGTCCCGGCATAACCACGTTTGGCACCCTGAAAATGCTCTAGGCAGACCGCTCCTGCCCGACGGCTCCCTCAAGACTGTCGAAGTCTTGAAGGCGCGCGCACGGTATCATTGCCCCGAGAACCCGGGACTGCACAGTAAGCAGTCTTCTTTGCCATATGCCGACAAGAAAAACCTTAGATTAAAAAACTGTCATCAACCTGTCAGATCATATATTTCAGCGTCAAAAAAATTTAACACTAGCAAATGCGCCAAATTTCACGAATTTTATTTTCAACCCTCAGGTTTAAACTATTTGTTTACGATTAGAACACTCTGCAAACCCAGTCCACCCAAACAATTCGTGGGGACAGGCTATTCCTGTGCACCAGAGAAGACCGACAGTAGCTCGGCCACCAGCGGGTTCGGGAACCGCCGTTGCAGGGTCACGGCGAAGAACCCCTCGCTGATCCGGTCCAGCCGGGCATATTCAACCAGCCTGCCACTGGCGAGCTCATCTCGAACCACAATCGGCGGGATCACGGCCAGGCCAGCGCCCGTCCTTGCCAGAAGACGCAGCATTGCCATGTCATCCGCTTCTGCTGCGATTTTGAGAACGAGACCAAGGCTCTCCACAAGACCATCGAAGGAGGCCCTGAGTGCGGTTTCCGGGGTTGGCAGGATCAGCGGCTCGTTGCCGAGCAGATCCGCCACTCCCTTCGCCTGCAGATCCGGATTCGGCAACCCCACCAGGCTCACCGGCTGCTCAGAGAGATTGTGAATGAGGTACCGGCTCGACGCATCCCTGGCCGGCACCAGGTTGGTCAGAACGATATCCAGCGACAAGGCTTCCAGCGCTCGCAGCAATTCACCCTGTGACCCCGATCGCAGCACGACTTCGACATCCGGCCGTCCGATCAGGGGCTCCAGGAAACCGATCTGGAAATTCCGCGACAAGGTCGCCAGGGACCCGACCCGAAGCGCCCGGCGGGTTGTTCCTGTGTGTTTCAGCGTAGCCGTCAGATCGTCCGCCGTCCTGAAGATCGCTTCGGCGTGATCCAGGGCGATGCGACCGGCTTCCGTCAGGACCAGGCCCCGCCCCCGCCGCTCGAACAGATCGTTGCCGAGCGAGGTTTCCAGCGTCTTGATCTGCGCCGACAGGGCTGATTGCGACAGGTTCAGGCTGCGCGCCGCCCCGGTGAGCGTACCGTCCCGCGCGACAGCTCTGAACAACCGGAGATGATGGAGATTGATCACGAAACTCTTCTAATTTATCGAACGATTTTTGAGATAATATATAATTTTTTGAAAGAATGCGAGACGCTATACCGGCGGCATCCGTATCAGCCAGGAGCAATATCGTGTTCTCGACCATCCCCCTCCCCGTGTTCGCGCCAGTTCTTCTGGTGATCGCAGCTGTTCTTTTGGGTGGTCTGAGCTCCCGGCGTTTAACGATCCTTCCCTGGCTGTCCGAAGGCGCCGCGCTGGCCACACTGGGTCTCGCAGCCCTCGGGGTGGGCCAGCTGATACAAGCCGGCCCAATTCAGATAACCTGGTTTGAAGGTCCGCTTGCGTTCGCCTTGAGACTGGATGCGGTCAGCGCAACCATGTCTCTCCTCGTTGCCTTTGTCGGCTGGATCGTGATGCGGTTTTCGAGAACCTACCTGGCGCACGATCGGAAAGAAGGTGCATTTCACACCCAGATGCTGGTGACGCTTGCCGCGGTGCAGTTTCTGGTCCTGTCGGGCAGCTTCGCCGTCCTGCTTCCGGCATTCATCGCCGTGGGCATCACCTTGCGCAAGCTGCTGCTTTTCTATTCGGACCGGCCACAAGCGCAAAGGGCCGCCGCCAAATTTTCTCTGGTCTGGCATGCCGGTGACATCGCCCTTCTTCTGGCTGCGCTGCTCTTTGCGCTTGCAACGGGCACCGGCGTGTTCAGCCAGCTTTCCGGGTTCACCGGATCGCATCTGGAAGTTTTGCCGCATGGTGCGGTGGCTCTGGTCGTCCTGGCTGCGGTTCTCAAGACGGCGAGCTTTCCGCTCCATGGCTGGCTCACGGAGGTGATGGAAGCGCCAACACCGGTGTCCGCGCTGCTGCATGCCGGTATCATCAACGCTGGCGGCCTTCTCCTGATCCGGCTTGCCGAACTTGTTCAGGCAAGCCCGGGGGCCATGGCATTCCTGGTAATGATCGGCGGTTTGACGGCCCTTTTTGGCGCCGTGGTCATGCTGACCCAAAGCGCGGTCAAGACAGCACTGGCCTGGTCGACCGTTTCTCAGATGGGATTCATGCTGCTGCAATGCGGCCTCGGTCTCTGGCCCCTTGCCTTGTTGCACATCGTTGCCCACTCGCTCTACAAGGCCCATGCCTTCCTGAGCTCGGCAGGTGCGGTCGGCGCCGTTGCGAAACAGCGTAGACCCGGTGCGATCGCCGTTCCGAACCTGGCAGCGGTCGCGAAATCCTTCGCCCTTTCCCTGGTGCTGTACGGCATCGTCTCCACGGCCTTTGTCTGGCTGGCAGGCCCCAAGTCGGCGCAGGCATTTGCCCTGGGGGCCATCCTGATTTTCGGCGTCGCCTATCTCGTTGCGCAGGGTCTCGCCGATGCAGCCCCCACAGCGCTGACAAGACGTACCGGCCTCGCAGCCACAGGTGTCACCTTGGCCTATTTCGCCTTTCAACAGGTTGCCAACACCCTATGGGGCGCCGCCCTCCCGGCCACGCCTGAGGTCGGCCCGCTCGAATGGGCCCTGCTTGCGCTCGCGGTTACCAGTTTTGGTCTGGTTGCGTTGGCCCAGACACTCTTCCCGCTCTGGGCGCATCACCCGGCCTCAGCCGGATTTAGGGTCCATGTTGCCAACGGCTTTTACCTCAATGCACTTCTCGACCGCCTGACCGGCGGTTTCCGGGTCGCAAAATAGAAAACGAGGATCAATCGATGTTTGTCAAACACACCCAATTCACGTCGACCCGGATCGCTCAAATCCTGAAGGCCGGAGAGGCTGCAATCCGCGCCATTCCGCCTGCATTCCCACTAGAAGCAACCGTCGCCGTCAACCCGTTCCTCGGCCAGGCGGGCGAAGACCTCGCCACGGCCTCTGCGCGTCTCGCCCGGGTGGCCGGCACCACGCTCACACAGGATCGCCAGACACTCGCCGCTGCCATCGAAACAGGCTGTATCACCGATGAGGATCTGGCCGGGGCGCTGGCTGCCAGTCCCGCCCTGGCAAAACCCGCGAGCGTTGCCGCATTGAAGAAACAGGCACAGGCAGAGTGTGAACAGCCTGTGGCGCTGCCCACCCTGGCAGAGCTGGCGGCCGAGGCGACCGGCATCGACTGGCCGGCAGTCATTGAAAAGTCTGTCGGACTTTGGGCATCCGGATTTTTCGACCAGGGCCAGGCACTCTGGTCGCCTGCACCAGGAGCGCGGGCCTTTGCCGCCTGGCGGTCCTGGGCATCACGAGATCTCACACCTGAAATCGCCGGCCTGAAAGGGTTTTGCGAACACGTATCCACCTCCCCCGACACAACGGAACGCGCGATCCTGCAGGCTGCAGACAAGCTCGGCATCAGCGACAAGGCTGCCGAAACGGCGTTCCACCGGTTGCTGATAGATCTCGGCGGCTGGGCCCAACACGGTCGCTGGTTGCTCTGGCAGGCCGAACTGGAAGACCGTACGGACGGAACGCTGGCCGATTTGCTGGCCATCAGGCTGATCTGGGAAGACGCGTTGCTGACAAGCTTTCCCGAAGTTCAAAAGCGTTGGCAGGCCATCGTCACCCGGCACGAACAGAAAATTGCAGCGACACCCGACCAGATCGTCAATGCGATCTTGCAGGAGGCATCCGAGCGGGCCTTTCAGCGAAACCTCGTCGAAAAACTGAAGCCAGGTAAAGAACGGCGGCAACAGGCCGCAATCCAGGCTGCCTTCTGCATTGACGTCAGGTCGGAGATCTATCGGCGGGCGCTGGAAAATCAGTCGCCCACCATCGAAACACTGGGCTTTGCCGGGTTCTTCGGCCTGCCCGTGGCACATCAGGGTCATGGGTCGGATGTGGTCGAAAATCACCTTCCGGTTCTTCTGAAACCTGCGCTGACCTCAACCGGCAACGGTTCGAAACAGGCGGAACACAAGACCCGGATCAGTGCCCGGGCAGTGCGGGCCCTGGGGCGTTTCCGGCAGGCGGCCGTATCGTCCTTTGCCTTTGTCGAAGCGGCCGGTCCGCTTTACGGCTGGAAGCTCATGCGTGACGCGATGGGGCTTGGCGATGGCTCAAAACAGGATCAGACAGCACCCAGGCTTGCCCCCGGTCTCGACGCAACTGTCAAGGTGGAGACAGCCGCAGCCGTCTTGCGCGCCATGGGCCTGACGAAAGACCTTGCACCACTGGTGCTCTTGGTGGGCCATACGGCCCAGACCTGCAACAATCCGCATGACAGCGCCTATCATTGCGGCGCCTGCGGCGGCTACTCCGGCGAAGTGTCTGCACGTTTGCTGGCAGACTTGCTGAACGATCCGGAGACCCGTGCAGGACTTGCCGAGCACGACATCGAGGTTCCCGCCGATACGGTCTTCCTGGCCGGCCTCCATAACACCACGACGGACGAGCTGACCCTGTTCGAACGGGAAAGTGTCATCGACAAGGAAGACCTTGCTCAGCTTCGGGTCTGGCTGGAGCGCGCCAGCGCAGAAGTGCGTGAGGAGCGTGCCCTGAAACTGCCAAACGAGAGTGCGCAGACGATATCGGCGCGTGCCCTCAACTGGGCAGAGATCCGCCCGGAATGGGGACTGGCCGACTGTGCCGCTTTTGTTGCGGCCCCGAGGCAGGTCACTTCCACAACCGATCTTGAGGGCCGTGCCTTCCTGCACAGTTACGACTGGCAGGGCGACGAAGGCTTCAACACCCTGGAACTGATCCTGACGGCCCCGGTGGTTGTCGCAAGCTGGATCAGCCTTCAGTATTACGGATCTTCGGTTGCACCGGACATCTTTGGCGGAGGCAACAAACTCATCCACAATGTCGTTGGCGGCATTGGCGTCGTGGAAGGCAACGGCGGCCGGCTCCGGCCGGGCCTGCCCTGGCAAGCAGTTCATGACGGCAAGCACCTGGCCCATACGCCGCTGCGGCTCACGGTTCTGGTCGAAGCGCCCACCGAAGCAATTCAGGCCGTTTTGACCAAGCACCCGGAAGTGCGGGCGCTTTTCGACAATGGCTGGCTGCACTTGTTTGCCCTGAAGGAGGGTTGCGTCTCGGCACGTTATCTTGCTGGTGGCAGCTGGAGCCCCGACATGGCCGCACAACGCGCAGCCTGACCCTTAAAAAGGGCCAGGCAACATCGCGCAATGCCGAAGGAGACAGGCGCCGCCGGGAGTGCCCGGCGGCCTCGGACTACGACCGCAACAGGCGCTTGGTCGAGCCAACCGCGGTGGCGATCTGGGAATAGTGCGCCTTGCGCTTTTCCGAGTTCCCCGCTGAACGCAACAGTTTCGTCACCGTCTCGTCAATTGCCGCTGCTGCTTCCCGGTTCGCCCTCGCCAGGCTTTCCTGCGCCACCGCCCGGTAACTGCGACGACCTTTCTTGGCGCGTGGCGCGCCTGTATCCTGATATTTTGAAACAATGCCGTCCAATTTGCGGGACAGGCTCCTGAGTTCGCGAGCAGCTTCGCGGTAACCTGGCCTATTGTCGATTGTCGATGCCGCACGAGCGAGCACGTTTTTCAGGCAGTCAAACCTGTATTCAGGCCGTATCCCGCTCCGACATTCATTGCTGCCACGCGTGATCAACGAGGCAACTCCGCGTGCAATGCCATCATCCAGGCCCGGGTTATTGCTCAGCCGCGGGTCTCGTTCACTCCGGTCCGGGTCATAACTGGGTTCAGCCGGTGAACTCTCGGTGCTGTCATTATATTGCTGAAGGTGAAACAACCCAGACAGTGGATCATGGCTTTCCAGAAATGTCAGGTTGGGTGCGGCAGGCAGAGCGCTGGCTCTGTCCGGCGAAAGCGCCGCGCCAATTGTATTCCCAGCCAGCGCAAGGGCGAGGCTGCAGGCGATGCGTGATCCAAAAGTCATGATTCCCCCAATCATTATCGACGCCCGACCGGCGCCTCAACAAACCGCAAGTAGCTCGAGGTGTGGCGATATCCAGGGATACGTCTGCAGATCGCCTTTCCTCGAAAGTCTTACCGATGCAGGTATATGGTGGAATTATACTTGATTTTATCTATGGCTTCTTAGGCAAGTCGAAAGCCGACTAAAAATCCACCAAAACTTGCAAAGACATTTGAAATTCTACATTTCCAGACCGAACAAATAAAGACAAAGCACCTAGGTGACTTTACGTAATCAATTCTACCTTTGACAACAGAAATAGCCCTCTCTCCCGGCCTGCATCATTGCCTATTCGCTTAAACCGTAAGCCTTGCGCAAGCCGCGCTGTGTCTGAGGTCCGAACTGCCCGTCGATGCTGCCCGAGTAGAAGGCCCGCTCAGACAGTTTCCTCTGCAAGGACCGGCGCGTTGCTGCCTTGAACATGTTCGGATTGTCGGAGAGCTGGCCCAGAACCTCCTCATTCCCGGACCGGAGGGCTCTATAAAGATACTCGGCTGCATCATCCGGCGTCTTGCCGTCGACAACCCCGTCATCGATCAGGGCCGCATAATTGAACATCGCCTCCGGGTGGCGCTGATCGGCCGCCTCTCCAAAGAGCACGATCGCCTTCTTGGGATCGCGCACGATCCCCAGCCCGCCCTGGTAGTGGAGGAAACCGAGATCGTTGATGGCGTCCGCAAATCCGTCGGCCGCCGATCGGCGGAACAGGTCCAATGCCTTTTCGACATTCTGCTCAACACCGATACCGCGTTCATACATGCGGGCCAGCTCGAACATCGCTTCCGGATCGCCCACCTCCACGGCCTTTTCCAGAAACGCAGCAGCGCGGGCCGGATCGTAGCGTTGCTCATTCGGATTGAGACGCATATAGGCGAGGCCTTTCAGGGCGCGGCTGTCACCATCACGGGCGGCCACCTGCAGCTGCTCTTCCTGATCAACCTCAAGTCGGCCCCAGGCATTTCGCCGTGCACTCGCCTCCAGTCCGTTCACTTCCTGACTGTTGCCGGCAAGAAAGTAAGGCTTACCGGAAAGCGAACCGTAAGTATGCGGCTCCTGAGCATTACCGGTTGCCTTCAGGACGGAATCCCGCACCTGGCGAAACGCCAGTCCGATCTCGAGATCCTGCATCCTCAGCGTCTCGGCGAGCGCAAGGGCGAAGGGACTGTTGTCGCCCGCACCGTCCAGTGCAACTTTGCCAGCTTCAGCGGCATAGGCGACCAACGTGCCACGATCGGGTGATGGCGGCGCAAGACTGCTCCTTGCTGCCGCGGAAGCAACAGTCAGCGTCTCTTTCAGACCGCCATCGGCAAAAGGGTCGTTGCGGCAGGAATCCAGGATCACGATCCGCAGCTGA
The DNA here is from genome assembly GCF_965233565.1 of Roseibium sp. Lineage (GTDB taxonomy): Bacteria > Pseudomonadota > Alphaproteobacteria > Rhizobiales > Stappiaceae > Roseibium. The sequence goes on from NZ_OZ247494.1 coordinate 2,690,582, forward strand.
CGGGCCTTGTCAACGGCCTGCAGGATATCGTCCAGCGAAACGGAGGTATCGGCTACGCGCTGCCGACTGCCGGCATCTGCATCTGCCGGCACCAGGAAATTCCGGCCGCCAACCTCGATGCCGTGACCGGCGAAATAGACCAGGGCGACATCTGCGGTCTCCGCCTCGAAGGCAAACCGCTCCAGAAGGCCCCGGAATTCATCGAGGCCGATGTCAAAATGTTCGGAAACCTCAAAGTTGAGCGCGTAGAGCGTGTCCGAAATCAGCCGCCCGTCGCGGGTCGTGTTGTCCAGATCCGGTGCATTGGCATAATCGGCTATGCCGACGATCAGCGCCATCCGGCGTTCTGCAAACGGATCGGTCGATGCCTGCCCTGCAAACGCCAGCATCAAGAGGAACACAAGGCTCAGGCATACTCGAAACGCCTGAAACCCAGTACGGCAAGTGCCCCATGTGACCGAACTTGCGGCTTGACACAAGCGCATGAAAACCCGCCCTGCTGTTGTTCTCGTCGCAAACACGAGATCCATCATTGAGGCAAAGCGGGTTCAAGACAAGTTACTTTTCGTTGCGTCACGCTCGGATTACCTATCGGCAGCGGATCAACCGACAGCGCGCAGGCTGCCCTCACCGGAACCGATAGGGGCGCAGGCCTTGGCGAGCCAGACCCTTGTCTCTGCCGAGCAGCGATCGGCAATCAGCTCTTCGACCTTGGCATGATAGGCATTCAACCAGCGCAACTCGGTATCTGTAAGGTGCTCGACCAACAGGGCGTCGGTCTGGATGGGGATCCAGGTCAGAGTGTCGAAGCCGAGAAAACCGTCTTCCAGTTCGACGACTTCGTAAAGATTCTCAAGGCGAATGCCGTAGCGCCCCGCCAGATAGTGTCCTGGCTCGATGGACATCACCATGCCGGAGGCAAGGTCGACCGGACTGTAAGGTTTGCCGATTCTCTGCGGTTGTTCGTGGACTGACAGGCGATGCCCGATACCGTGACCTGTCCCGTGATCGTAATCAAGTCCAAGATCCCAGAGCGGACGACGGCAAATGGCATCGATGTGATGGCCCTGCGTCCCTTTGGGAAAGCGCAGTGTCGCCAGCGCCACCAGAGCCTTGAACACTGCAGTGAATGCGCGCGCATACCCGTCCGGCAAGGTTCCGAACGTGTAGGACCGTGTCGCATCCGTGGTACCGGTGTCATATTGCCCACCGCTGTCCATCAGGTAACAGCCTGACGGCAGCACCGGCGCGGAAGCACGCGGGTCCGCCGCGTAATGACACATGGCCGCATTGCCGCCGGCACAGGAAATCGTTCGGAAGCTCTCCGACAAGAACGTCGGTCGTGCGCTCCTGCAGGCCAGGATGCGTTCCTCCGCTTCATATTCCGAAATGGGTTCACCGGCCGCGGCCCGCACAGGCACTTCCCGGGTCAGCCAGGCTCCGAAATCGGCCCAGGCAACGGCGTCGTCCAGATGACAGGCACGGATCCCTTCCAGCTCGGTGCGGTTCTTGCGCGCCTTGGCGAGCGTCGCCGGGCTTCGCTCCAGAACTGGCTCTGCCTGTTTGGCAGTTGCCAGGCGCGCCACGGCAGCCGGAGAAAAGTCGGAATCGAGCAACACGCGGTCGCCTTCGTCCAGAAGGTCGGCCAGCACGCCAAGGAAGGCCACTTTCGGATGAACACTCAGCCAGGCGGGCAGACTGTCCGCCAGCCCATCCTCGAACTTACGGGCGTCAACAAACCAGTGCGCTGCTCCATTTTGCTCCAGCACCAGAAACGATTGCGGCATCGGGTTATAGGCAACGTCGTCGCCGCGAACATTCAAAAGCCAGGCGATGTTGTCGGGCTGGGTCTCGACCATGAACCGGCAGTCTTTTTCCGACATCGTCTGCAGCATGTTCTGGCGCTTCTCGTCAGCCGAAGCACCGGCGAACTGCAGCGGAAATGCGGTGATCAGTCCAAAGGGTTCGACCGGCTGGTCGCTCCAGACTGCATCGACCGGATTGCCGGTGACCGGTGTCAGCTGCGCGCCGGTGCGCTTCAGCGCCGTTTCAAATCGTTCGACCCAGCGTGGCGGCAGCAACATAGCGTCATAGCCGATCACCCAGTCCGGGCCCGCCTCGCCCGCCAGCCAGATTTCCGGAGGGTGTTCAAAAAGATGGTCCCGTTCAATCAGGTCCGCCGGACACTGGTTCTGGGCCTGAACGGTATAACGGCCATCGACAAAGAGGCGAACACGATCGGCCGTGACAATGGCGGCACCGGCAGAGCCGGTAAAGCCGGTGACAAACCCCAGGCGTTCGTCATGCGGGGCCACATATTCACCCTGATGGGCATCAAATCGCGGCACGATAAGGGCTGTCAGCCCGCGAATAATCATCTCCGAACGCAGGGAGGCTAGCCGGTCGGCCAGGACGGCGCGCATGTCAGTCATTGATCAGATCTCTTCAGCGTGGTGGCAGGCGACCGCGCCACGCCCCTCAAGGGCGCGCAACACGGGAAGCTCGGCAGTACATTTCGGGGATTTGTGGCGACAGCGCACATGGAACGGGCAGCCAGGCGGAATGTCCATTGGCGACGGCAATTCACCTTCGAGGTGGATCTTCGTGCCCTTGTCGTCCGGGTCAAGCGACGGCGCGGCGCTCAACAGCGCCTGGGAATAAGGGTGCGAAGGATTGGCAAACAGCGTCTCGCTGTCGCCGATCTCGACGATCCGGCCGAGATAGATCACCGCCACCCGATTGGACACATGCCGCACCAGACGCAGGTCGTGGGCGACAAACAGGATCGTCAGACCCAGCCGCTCCTGCAGTTCCAATAGAAGGTTGACGATCTGCGCCTGCACCGAGACGTCCAGCGCGGACACCAGCTCGTCCGCGATCAAGACTTCCGGCTCGACGGCCAGCGCCCGGGCAATCGCGATGCGCTGACGCTGACCGCCGGAAAATTCATGCGGGTATTTCTCAAGGGCGTCCTGGGGCAGCTGGACCAGATCCATCAGCCTGGCCAGACGTTCAGGGACCTCACTCTCCCCGCACATCTTGTGCACCAGCAGCGCCTCTTTCAGGATCTGCCCGGTGGTCATGCGTGGATTGAGAGAAGAATAAGGGTCCTGGAACATCATCTGGACGCGGCGGTTGTAACTGCGGTCCCGCCGTTCTTCCGGCGCAAAGACATCCGAGCCGTGAAACAGGATTTCGCCGCCACCCGGCTCGTGCAGCCGCACGATGCAGCGTGCCAGGGTCGACTTGCCGCAGCCTGATTCCCCGACCACGCCGAGTGTTTCCCCGCGCTTCAGATCAAGCGACACCCCGTTCAGCGCATTGACATTGCGCGGCGGCCGGCCGGTCACCACGTCGAGCACGCCGCGCTTGCCTTTGAACATCAGGCTGACGTCGCGGATTTCCAACACTGTTTCGTTCATGCCGCAGCTCCGTCCCTGGCTTGCACCTTGTTGAAACAGGCCAATGCCCGGCCGGTGCCGCTTTCCTGAAGCTCCGGCCGGCCGTCCTCACACACACTTGTCTTGTTGGCGCAGCGCGGGGCAAATGCGCAGCCCTTCGGCAAGTTGAGCAGGCTCGGCGGTGTTCCGGGAATGGAATAAAGAGGCGTTCTCGGCGGCACGTTCTGGGGCACGGAGCGCATCAGCCCGACCGTATAGGGGTGCTGAGGCGTCTTCAGCACATCACGGACAGCGCCTTCTTCCACAATCCGGCCGGCATACATCACCGCCACCTGGTCGCAGGTCTGCGCAACCACGCCAAGATCATGGGTCACCAGGATCACGCCCATGTCGAAATCCCTGGCAAGCGACAGGATCAGATCGAGGATCTGCGCCTGGATGGTGACGTCAAGCGCGGTGGTCGGCTCATCCGCCAGAAGCAGCTTTGGCCGCGCCGCCAGCGCAATCGCGATCATCACCCGCTGACGCATCCCGCCGGAAAACTGGTGCGGGTATTCCGAAAGCCTGGAACTTGCCGCCGGAATGCCGACCAGGTCGAGCATCTCCACCGCACGTTTTTTCCGCTCCGCCGCCGACATTTCGGTATGCGCCTTGAGGGTCTCGTCAATCTGCAACCCGACCGTCAGAAGCGGATTGAGCGATGTCATCGGCTCCTGGAAGATCATGGCGATCTCGCCACCGCGAATGGTGCGCAAGCGGCTTTCCGGCGCGCTTACCAGATTGTCGCCACGCCAGAGCACGTCGCCGGTCGTGGTGCCATAGCGCCTCGACAGGCCCAGGATCGACCGCAAGGTCACGCTTTTGCCCGAGCCACTCTCCCCGACAAGGCCAAGCACCTCGCCCTTGTTGAGGGTAAAGTCGACATCGCGTACGGCCGGAATAGAGGCTCCGCCTGCGGTGAAAGTAGTGCAGAGTTTACTGACCTGCAACAAGGGGGTTTGAACGCTTTTCAAGGTCATCCGCGGGGCCTCAACAGATCTGCCAGACCATCGCCGATCAGCGAAAAGCCGAGCCCGGTCAGGACGATGGCAATGCCCGGCATCAGGCTCAGCCACCAGGCGGTGGTGATGAAATTGCGCCCCTCGGCGATCAGCACACCCCATTCGGCCTGGGGCGGTTGTGCGCCGAGGCCAAGATAACCGAGCGAGGATCCGAGCAGGATGGCCAGCGCCATGTCGGTCATCCAGTAGACGATGATCGGGGTGATCGCATTGGGCAGGAGATGCCGGAAGATGATGCGCCGGTCGGAATAGCCCATCACCACCCCGGCGGAAGCATAGTCATTGGCCATTTGCGAGATCACTTCGGCCCGCATCAGGCGCGCGTAATAGACCCAGCCGACCAGAGTGATCGCGATATACATGTTGATCAGCCCCGGCCCGAGCACCGCGACCACAGCAATGACCAGAACCAGGAACGGAAACGTGATGATCGCATCGACCACGCGACCGAAAATCATGTCGGCGATACCGCGGTAGTAGCCGACCAGCGCACCGACGACGACACCGATCAGAAGGGCGAATACCGTTGCCAGAAACGCCATCTGCATATTGACGGAATAAGCCCAGATCACCCTGGAAAAGGTGTCGCGACCGAGCAGGTCCGTGCCGAAGGGATGCAGCCAGCTGGGGGGCTGGCGCACAGCCGTGTAGTTGATGAAATTCGGGTCATAGGGCGCAAAGACGGATGGAAACAGTGCCAGGATCAGGGACGCACCGATGATGACAACACCGGCCATGAAACCCGGTTTGGCCAGCGCCATTTGCAGGCGGCCCGGCTTCTTTGCGGCCCTGTTTGCCGCGGAAACAGTTGCGTCACTCATTTCAGGCGCATCCTCGGATCAAGCCAGCTTTGGAACAGGTCCGTCATGAGAAAGACCGCCGACACCAGTACGGCAAAGGTCAGGGTCAAGCCCTGGATGAGGGGATAGTCCCGGGCAAAGATCGCCTCCAGCATCGACCGGCCGACGCCTGGAACCGCAAACACCGTTTCGGTGACGAGCGTACCGCTCATGAGCTGACCAATGGACAGCCCCAGCAGGGTCACGGTGGAAATCAGTGCGTTTTTCAGAACGTGGCGGCCCAGGATCAACCGGTTCGGCAGGCCCTTGGCGCGCGCGAACTGAACATATTCGGCATCCAGCACCTCTATGATCGCGGACCGGAGGTTCCGCATCAAAATCGCGGAAGTGTAGAGCGCGACCGTCACCGCCGGCAGGAACAGGTGATACATCCGGTCCCAAAACGTGTCGCCATAACCGCCTACCGGGAAAAGCCCGAGATGGGCCGCCAGGAAGGTCAGCAGCAGCAGACCGATATAGAAGACAGGCATGGAGAGCCCGACCTGGAAAACGGCCCTGATAAGATTGTCCTGCCACTTGCCCCGATTGACCGCAGCCAGAAAGGCCAATGGCCCCGCGATCAGCATCGACAAGGTAACAGCGTAGATGGTCAGGAAGAGGGTGGTCGGCAGACGTGCCAGAACAACATCGAGGACTGGTGCCCGCATCAGGATGGATCGGCCAAGATCTCCCTGCAGCGTGTTGGTGACAAACAGCCAGAACTGGGTCCAGAGCGGTGCGTTCAGACCGAGCTTGTCGCGAATGGCGGCAATGTCGGCGTCAGAGGCCTTGTCACCCGCAATTGCAATTGCCGGATCGCCCGGCAAAAGCCGAACAAGAAGAAAGATAATGATCATGACCAGAAAAAAGGTCGGTATCATCAGAACCAGTCGGTTCAACGTGTATTGCACACCAGCCATTTCAATCGCCGTGCCTTGAAAGACCGACCGGGAGGTCAGGCACCCAGTGGGCTGGGTGCCTGAACCTCCCGCTCGTGGGAGGAACGCGGATCAGCGTTCCAGCGAGACGTTTTCAAAGATGTTGTTGCCGAGCGGCGTCTGGATGTAGCCATCCACCTTGCCCGACACCGCCACCGCGAAGGGGGTCTCGTACATAAACAGGAGCGGGGCTGCTTCCGCGTAGATCTCCTGCATCTGCCGGTATTGATCGGCGCGCTTTTCCGGATCCATCTCCGTGGATGAAGCTTCGTAAAGCCCGTTGAACTCGGCATTGTTCCAGCCCGTACCGACGGCCTTGCGGGTCGGATAGTAGCCCAGCCAGCCGGTGACCTGGCTCGGGTCGTTGACGTCGTCAACCCAGCCATAGGTGTGGATGTCGAACTCGCCGGAGCGGTTCTTTGCGCCACGGGTCGCACCGTCGACCTGCTCGGCGACCAGAGTGATGCCAAGCGGCTGCCACATCTGCTGAAGCGCTGCGAAGATGGTGGCATCGTCCGCCGAGCCGGCCAGCGTGGTCAGTGTGATTTCCGTACCCGGCTCCAGTCCGGCCTCTTCGATCAGCGCCTTGGCCTTTTCCAGATCAAAGCCGTAAAGCGGGCTCATGTCGACGGCGAGCCGCGTCGCTGAGGACATGACCGGAGAAGACATCGGCTTGCCCGCGCCCTGCAGGATCAGCTGGATCAACGCGTCCTTGTGGGTCGCATAGTTCAGAGCCTGACGGACGCGCTTGTCGGCCAGCGGGTTCGGCGAACCGTCCGCACGGGTTTCCCGCGTGTTGATCGGCGAATAGATGATCCGCGTCGACGGGAACAGGTACATGTTGATCGCCGGGTCCGCATCGAGTTCCGATACGCGCGAGAACGGGATGAACTCGGCAATATCGACCTCACCGGCAGTCAGCTTGAGGACACGTGTTGCGTCATCCGGAATGACCTGGAACTCGACACCATCGACATAAGGCAGCGGTTTGCCGTCTTCACCCAGTTTCCAGTAATGCGGATTGGCGCTGAAGGACATCGAGGCGCCCTGTTCAAAGCCGCTCAGGAAGAACGGACCCGACCCGACACCGGGACCACCTGCCGCAAAGATGGCGGCGGACTTGTCCTGGTCCGTTTCGCCCGGCGCCGCCTCAAACGCCTTTTTCGACACGATGGCGGTGTTGAAGGTCGCCAGCATCGACAGAAGCGCCGGATCCGGATTTTCCAGGGTGACGGTCACCGTGTTGCCATCAGCACTCACGTCGGAAATCGCGGAAAGAAGTCCGGACCACGGACCGAGATCCGGATTGCGTGCCCGGTCCAGCGAGAAGATGACATCGTCACCTGTCAGCGCGCTGCCGTCTGAAAATTTCAGACCGTCGCGCAGGGTCAAAGTGATGGTCTTGCCATCGGCGGCCACTTCGTAGTTTTCGGCTAGGGACCCGACCAGCTCGCCGCTGTCCGGATCTGTCTCCAGAAGGGTCGAGAACAGGCTGCCGACCATCCAGATATCCGGATTGCGGTCCGCATAGATCGGATCGACCAGTTTCGAACCGTCATAGCGCGCGAAATTCAGGGTACCGCCACGCTCGAGGGCGTCGGCTGTCTGATAGGTGAAAGCGGTCAAAGCCGTGCTCATTGCCAGCCCGACGGCAAGCGCTGCAGCTTTCATGGTGTGTCCTCCCAGTGCACGTGTCATGAGGCCTCGGAGCTTAGTCGAAAGCAATCGCTCCGCAAGCCATTTTTTTAGTAAAACTTAGAAACTGACTCAGATTTTTAATACAGCTAAAAAACATTCATATCTATAAGACATTGTTTTAAATGAATTTTCTATCTCATAAACCGTCAACTCATTCACTAAAAAAAATTTTAGTATTGATAAATTTTAGCAAGTGTCGGAGGCTGGCATTCTTCGGCAGCGGAGGCTATAAGACTTGCCGGAACGGAGGACTTCATGACCATAGATGGGCCGACTGACACCCGGGAACCCGAAGCTGACACGCCGAATTACGGTCCAGTGATACGGCAACGGCGCAAGGCCCTCGGCATGACCCTTGAGGACGTGGCCAAGGCGACCAAGCTGACGATCGGTTTCCTGTCTCAGGTCGAGCGCGGCATCAGCTCGCCGTCCCTGTCGTCATTCCAGCGCATTGCCGGTGCGCTTCAGACCAGCCTGGAGCAGTTGATCAAGGTTCCCGAACCCTATTCGGAATTCGTTTCCAAGGACGACCGGCAAACCTATGTGCTCGGCAAGTCGAAACGGCTCTACGAGAAGCTTGGCCCCGGCTTTCCCGGCGCATTGTTTTACCCAACGATCATCCACCGCCCGCCCGGACATATCTCGGAGCACATGGAACACGAGGGCGAAGTCTTCTGTTACCTCCTGTCGGGCAGCCTGGAATATCACCTCGGCGACAAGGTCTTCATCATGACCCCCGGCGACAGCATTCACCACGACACGTCCAAGCCGCATTATTCCAAGGTGCTTGGCGAGGCGGAAACCGTGGAGCTCTGGGTCAGCTCAACGCCCATCAGCGACCCGAAAAGCTGAAGCGCTGGGTTGCAGCAGCTAGGCCTCCAAAAAAGAAGCCGGTTCGACGAAGCGAACCGGCCTTAGGGAGGTAACACAGATGCCCGGTCAGGCGATGCGGGCTGCAATGCTCTTGGTCTTGCAGTAGCTCTTCAGCCCTTCCAGGCCCTTTTCCCGACCAAAGCCGGATTTCTTGTTGCCGCCGAACGGCACTTCGATACCGCCGGCAAAATACTCGTTGATATAGATCTGGCCGGCGTCGATCTTGCGTGCCAGCTGATGCGCCTTGGCAAAGTCAGATGTGTAGATGCCGGCCACCAGGCCATACTGGCAATCATTCGCCAGCTCCAGCGCATGGTCAGCGTCTTCTGCCACCTGAACCGTCAACACCGGACCAAATATCTCTTCCTGCGCCAGCTCGTCATCGGCGGAAACCGCATCGACAATGGTCGGCTCGAAGAACCAGCCCTTGCCGGTTGCCGGGTCCTGCGTGATGGCTCCGCCAACGGCAATCGTCGCCCCGCGCGCCTTGGCGCGATCGATAAACCCTGCAATCTTGACAAGATGCTCGGCGGAATTGACCGGCCCGACATCCGGTTCGCCGAGCCCATGGCCGAGGCGCAAGGCCTGCACACGGGATACCAGCTCCGCGACGAATTCCTCGTGAATGCTCTTTTCGATCACGAGCCGCGATCCGGCCGAACAGATCTGACCGGCATTTTCGTAGATCGCACCGAGCACACCATCAATGGCCTGGGCCCGGTCACAATCGGCAAGCACCACCACCGGCGACTTGCCGCCCAGCTCAAGAACAACGCGCGTGATGTCGTCGGCCGCAGCCTTCATCACCGCCCTGCCCGTCTGAACGGATCCGGTGAAGGTGATGTGGTCGACAAGCGGATGACTGGTCAGCGGCGCGCCGGTTTCCGGGCCGGTGCCCGTGACCACATTGCAGACACCTGCCGGCAGACCGGCATCAAAAAGGATTTTCGCCAGGAGCAACGCGGTGAACGGTGTCTGTTCGGCCGGTTTGGCAACAACCGTGCAGCCGGCGGCAAGGGCCGGGGCAAAGCCGCGGGCCGCGGTCGAAATCGGGAAGTTCCACGGAATGATATGCGCCGTCACACCGACCGGCTCATGAATGGCATAGCCGATATAGTTCGGACCGAGCGGAAAGCTGTCGCCCTGCAGCTTGTCGCAAGCGCCGGCGTAATATTCAAAAGTCCGCGCCGCCCCGCGCACATCGCCCATCGCCTCCTGCAAGGGCTTGCCGCTGTCGAGGCTTTCGGTGACGGCCAGCAGGTCGAGATTCTCCAGGATCAGCTCGGATGTTTTCTGCAAGATCCGCGCCCGCTCGACCGGCGCCATATCGCGCCAGACCACCTCGAAGGCCTGCCGGGCCGAGCGAACCGCCTGGTCGACATCTTCCGCCGTTCCGGCCGTGAACCTGGCAAAAGCCTCGCCGCGGCCCGGATCGAAGCTCTCCATCGTCCGGTTATGTGAGGGCTGGGTGAAGATCCCATCGATGAAATGTCCGAGCGGCAACGCCGTGAGCGTACCGGTCTCGGTGTATTCCTGCATGAGGTCGCTTGCGGTCGGCATTCTCAGCGCTCCCAGGTACTGATCTTGTAGGTGGACCTCGCCAGCCAGTCCGGATTGATCTCAACGCCCCAGCCGGGCGCATCGGTCACCAGGGCATGACCATCGGTGATGTCATAGGGCGATTTGACATAAAGGTCGTATTGCCAGGGATAGTAGTCCTCCTGCTCGATGGAGAATTCCAGGTACTTGCCCGCATTCGGGATCGCCCGAAGCAAATGCATGGTGAAGAGCGTCACCAGAGACAGGTTCGCCGCGTGCGGGGTACAGGGCAGACCGGCCTCATGCGCCATATGCGCCACTTTCATCGTGCGCACCATGCCACCGAGATAACAGACATCCGGCTGGATGATGTTGACGACCCGGTCATCAACCATGCGCTGCCAGTCGACCAGGGAACAGTCCTGCTCACCACCCGTCACGTCGATCTCCAGCGCCTCGGTCACCTGACGGGTCTGGTCGTAATGCCAATAGGGGCAGGGCTCTTCATAATGCGAAATGCCGTTGTCCTGCAGAAACCGGCCGACCTCGATGGCCTTTTTTGGCGAGTAGCAGGAATTGGCGTCGACCAAAAGCGCGGTGTTGTCGTTGAACGCCTTGCGCATGGTCGGCACGATTTCTTCAGTTCGCCCCGGCCATTCATCCTGATCACGCCCACATTCGGCACCGATCCGGAACTTGAAAGCATCGAAGCCGAACTGGTCCTGCTGCCGTTTCAACCGGTCAGCCTCGTGCTGCGGGGTAATGTCCCGCTTCATCGAGGACCCATAGGCGCGTACCTTGCCGGGTGAGCCACCGAGCAGCTCGCAGACCGGCTTGCCTTCCACTTTGCCGCGCAGATCAAAAAGGGCGGTGTCGAGGCCGCCCATTGCCCGGCGCAAATAGGACCCGGGAAACTTGTGCTCGCGGTCCGGAATGATGTCCATCAGATGCTCAATGTCGAACGCATCTTCTCCAAGCGCGTAGGGCGCAACCTGCCGATGCACCACCTCGGCCGTGATGTCCGCATAATAGGGCGCCACCTGCCCCCAACCTGTCGCACCGCTGTCCGAGGTGACCCGGACAAAGCAGACAAATTCATTGGTAAATGTTTCTATTGATTGGATTTTCATGTCTTGCTCCGGTCCTTTGCGGACTCGTTTCGGCAGGGTCAGACTTGGCTCTTCGCAGACCCTACTCGGAATTGGACTTGAATTAAGGTCCGTTTTGCGCAAAGTCTCATACCAATCGGGAGAGCTAGAGCATGTCCACTCAATCGAGGCTCATTTCATGTCGACAAGCAGTTCACTCGGCGAGGCGCGTCGCGTCACGTCGCGAAGTGCGATGCGGTACATCGGTCAAGCGGCGTAACGCTGCCGATGGACTGCTTTGCGTCAACCGGAGGGCCAGGCTTTTGCGTCCGCTGATCACGTTGGTTTGCGCGACATGAAACGCCATGCCGGCGCGGTGCTGTCGTCGATCAAGATCGACAAGACGGCCGACAAGAAAATTTCCATTCAGCTCTATATGGCCTTGCGTGACCTCTTGATGACCGGGGCCCTGACACCGGGTGACCGCATGCCGGCGACCCGCACGCTTGCCCAGGAAATCGGCGTCTCCAGAACCACGGTGATCGACGCGATCGACCGGCTGATTTCAGAAGGTCTATTAGAGGCGCGGGTCGGCGCAGGCACGTTTGTCAGCGAAGCGCTGAACGAACGCCCCGCGCCCAAACCCTCGCAGAATATCAGCGATGTGCCCTCGGTGGTGCCGCGCCTGTCCCACGCCACCCGGCACGCCATCACCGACTTCGCGCCGCGCTCCCGCCTGCCGCACAAGTCCCAGGCCTTTGTCACCGCCCTGCCCGCGCTCGACGCCTTCCCGATGGCGCAATGGGCCAAACTGTCCGCGCGGCACTGGCGCAAGGACCGTGACCTGATCACGGGCTATGGCGAGCCGTTCGGCTACATGCCACTGCGCAGGGCCATCGCCCGCCAGCTGAATGCCTCGCGCGGGATCAAGTGCGATCCGGAGCAGATCTTCATCACCAACGGCGCCCAGCGTGCCTTCTCCCTGGTCGGGGGTATGCTGGTCAATCCGGGCGAAACCATCTGGTTCGAAAACCCGGGCGCTATCGGTGCGCGCAACGCCTTTGTCGCCATCGGCGCCAGTCCGGTACCGGTCGACGTCGACGAGGAAGGCCTGAGCGTCGAAGACGGTCTCGCCAAGGCACCGCATTTCCGGCTGGCTTTCGTCACCCCGTCGCATCAACAGCCGCTTGGCCATATCATGAGCCTGTCGCGCAGGCTGGCGCTGCTGAAAGCCGCCAATGAGGCCGACGCCATGATTGTCGAGGACGATTATGACGGGGAATTCTATTATGGCGATCAGCCGCCACCGACCCTGAAAAGCATCGATACCCATGGCCGGGTCATCTATGTCGGCACCTTCTCCAAGTCGCTTTTTCCCGCCTTGAGATTAGGCTTTGCCCTGGTCCCGGAAGGGCTCGTTGAGAGCTTCCAAAGGGTCTGCCTGACCTGGCTCAGCGGCGTTCCGACGGTCACGCAGGCGATCGTGGCCGAGTTCATGGACGAGGGCATGTTCGCAACCCACATCCGCACCATGCGGCAACTCTACAAGTACCGGCACGATATGCTGATGGAAGAGGCCAATAGTCTGGCCGGCAACATCGACCTGCAGCCGACCAGCAGCGGATTTCACGCCGTAGGGCTCTTGTCCGACAGGCTGGACGAGGCCAGACTGGTGGCCGGAGCGGCTGAAAACGGCATCACCACGGTCCCGCTTTCCCGCTACACGCCTGGCAAAATTCCGCAACGCGGCATCGTGCTCGGATTCGGCAGCTGCGCCCCGGAAGAGATCCGCAAGGGCGTCCAGATCCTGAAGTCGATCCTGCCTGAATGCTGCAAGGGCGAAGAGTTCTCCTGAAGTAATTGGACTGCTAAATTATCTGCAATGGATATATTTGGCAGGCCAATTCAGACCTACGCTTCTCGCCGGTTAGTTGCGTGTAATCAGGGAGGACGTCATGCATATCAAATCGACCCTCGCGGGCCTTCTGGCTGCGACCATGCTCGCCGGCGCCGGCTCGGCCCAGGCCGAGACACTGCGCCTGCTCACCTGGGGCTCCTATGCGCCCGATGAACTGGTGCAGAAATTCGAAGCGGAATATCCGGACATCGATGTTGAAGTCACCTTCTCCAACAACGAGGAAATGATCGCCAAACTGCGCGCGACCGGCGGTGCCGGGTTCGACCTGGCCCAGCCGAGTCATGACCGCATCTATGCCGCGCAGCTGGAATATGACATCTACAAGCCGCTGGATCTGTCCAAGATCGACACCGGCGTGATGGAAGCCAAGCTTCTCGATGGCGTGAAGGCCAACACCACCATCGAAGGCGACGTCTATGCCGTGCCGCACCAGTGGGGCACATCCGGCCTGATGGCCGACAAGAGCAAGGCCGCCGACTTCAAGAGCTGGGCCGATCTCTGCGACCCCGCCTACAAGGGCAAGACTTCGATGCGCCTGAAGCGCACGATCCTGCTCGGCACCGCCTTCTCCATGGGCGAGGACCCGTTCGCGGCCTATTCGGATCTTGAGAAATACCAGGGTATTCTGGACAAGGTCGCCGAGAAGCTGATCGAGTGCAAAGGCAACATCAAGGCCTACTGGAAAGGCGGCGACGATCTCTCCGCCATGATGCTTTCCGGTGAAATCGTCGCCTCCGAGACCTGGGATTCCACCGCCTACAAGCTGTTCGACCAGAACCCGAACATCGTCTTCGTGCCACCGAAGGAAGGCGCTCTGGCCTGGATCGACACTTTTGCCCTGCCACGCAAGGGCAAGGCGGATGACGCGGCCTACAAGTGGATCAACTTCGTGCTGCGTCCGGAAAACGTCACGCTGATGTCTGCCAGCACCGGTGCCATCGCAGCCGTCAAGGGTGGCAAGGACCTGCTGCCGGAAGACAAGAAGGCGGCCGTCAACGCAGCCTTCACCGATGCCGACATCGACAATCTGAAGTTCTTTGCCAACATTCCTCCGGGCGTGGAGGACATGGAAGGCAAGACGCTTGAGAAGATCAAGGCAGCCACCGGCGGCTGATCCCGTCGCTGAATGACGACACCGAGGCTGTCAGACGCTGTCCGCTCTGACAGCCTCATGTTCAAATAAGCCTGAAAAACCGACTTGAGGTTGGCCGCGACCTGTTGCCCGACCTCCACCTTAACGACCTATCCAGCTGGCCGCGTTCATGAAACAAGATACCCCGACCTACGACCTTGAATGTGTCGACATCGCCAAGAATTTCGGCTCCTTCCAAGCCGTGAAAGGCGTCTCGTTCGACATTCCGAGCGGGTCCTTCTTCTCCATTCTCGGTCCGTCCGGCTGTGGCAAGACCACCTTGATGCGCATGATCGCCGGTTTCGAGGATCCTTCCGGCGGCGACATCAAGATCAAGGGCAAGTCGGTGCTCGGCATGCCGCCCAACCGGCGCAACGTCAAGATGGTGTTCCAGCACCTGGCCCTGTTCCCGATGATGAATGTCTACGAGAACATCGCCTATGGCCTCAGATGCGCCGGCTTCGGCAAGGATCACATCAAGCGCAAGGTGCATGACGTCCTGGAACGTATTGCCCTGCCAGATGTTGCCGAACGCGAGATCCACCAGCTCTCAGGCGGCCAGAAGCAGCGCATTGCAATTGCCCGCTGCATGGTGCTCGACCCGGACGTCCTGCTGCTCGATGAACCGCTTGGCGCGCTGGATCTGAAACTGCGCGAAGCCATGAAGATCGAACTGAAGCTGCTGCAGCACCAGTTCAACACCACCTTCATCTACATCACCCACGACCAGTCGGAAGCGCTGGTGATGTCCGACAATGTCGCGATCATGAACCAGGGCGAGTTCGAGCAGATCGGCACGCCGCAGGAGCTTTACCACCACCCGAAGACCGCCTTCGTTGCCGGTTTTGTCGGTGACAGCAACCGCTGGTCCGGGACCGTGAAAGCCAGCGACGGCAGCGGCGGCAAGGTGGAAACCGACCAGGGCCTGCCGATGAGCTTTTCAGCGGCAGACGGCCAGCGCATTTCGGAAGGCAGCAAAGTCGAGATCTTCGTCCGGCCTGAGTTCATTCGCACGGTGCGCGTGTCTGACATGGGCACATCCGGCCAGGAGGGCGACAACCAGATGGACGGCACCATCGACAGCCTGCTCTTCAACGGTGCCAACAGCCGTGTGCTGGTGCGCACCGGCAGCGGCGAACTGATTGAATCCGACGTCACGCTCACCGGAGACAATGACCTCAAGCCCGGCGAGGCCGTTCGCCTCGTCTGGTCGTCGAAACAGGCCATGTGTTTCACCCGCCCGGAGGGCGCGTGATGCAGAAGGACATCAAACGTCTGACGCTGATCCTGCTGTTTGCACCCTTTGCGCTCTGGATCGCACTGCTGATCATTCTGCCGCATATCGGCATGGTGATCCTGTCGCTGAAGGAAAAGGTCGCCCCGCGCGTTTATGAATACAGCTTTGCCAACTACCTGGAATTCATCAACGAACCGATCTACTGGAACACGCTTCTGCGCACCGGGTCCATGTCGCTCCTGGTAACCGCCCTGGCGCTGCTGATCGGGTTTCCGATCGCCTATTACATCGCCAAGATCGCCGGCCCGCGCGCCCGCGGCGGCCTCTTCCTGCTGTGCCTGATCCCTCTCTGGGTCTCCGACCTGATCCGCTCCTTCGGCTGGATCCTGCTTCTGCGCGAGACCGGCGTGATCTCCAACTTCCTGCTCTGGACCGGCCTGATCGGCCAGCCGGTGGAGTTCCTCTACAACGATGCCGCCGTCATCGTCGGCCTTGTCTATACCGTCATCCTGTTCATGATCGTGCCGCTGGTCTCCACCCTCGACGGCATGGACAACTCCATGATCGAGGCGGGCTACAATCTCGGCGGCAACGGCTTTACCGTTTTGCGCCGGATCATCATCCCCTATGCAATGCCGGGCATTGTCGCCGGCTGCATCGTCACCTTCATGCTGACGGCCGGCTCCTATCTGACGCCGATCCTGCTCGGCGGAAAGAACTCCTCCTGGTTCACCGAACAGATCTACAACCAGTTCATCACGCGGTTTAACTGGGAAGGCGGCGCGGCCTTCGGCATGCTGCTGCTGCTCTTCACCTCGCTCGTCATCTGGCTCGGCCTGAAGCTGTCCGGTCAGACGCTTGCCAACACCGTCGCCAAGAGCTGAGGAGGACAGAGATGCTTGCGCAAAAGAAATCCTCGCCGTTCCTGCTCGGTTACCGGCTCTACGTCGTCGCCTTCTTCATCTTCCTGGCGGCCCCCCTGATCTCGGCCGGCGCCTTTGCCTTCAACGACAGCCTATTCCCGGCCCTGCCGTGGCAGGGCTTCACACTGGACTGGTTCTTCTCCGACACGGAGCCCAAGCTCGGCATGTTCCATGACCGGCGCCTGCTGCAGGGACTGTACTACTCCTTCGTCATCGCCATCTTTGTCGCCGCGCTCTCGGTCTTTGTCGGCACGACAAACGCGTTCCTGTTCGTGCGCGGCGAGTTTCCGGCCAAGAACTTCTTCTACATCCTGATGGTGGTGCCGCTGGTGATCCCCGGCGTGATCCTCGGCATCTCGATCCTGGTCCTGGCCAGCGACACGGCCAATTACGTCGAGAACCGCTTCGATCTGGAACTCGAATTCCTGCGCCCCGGCATCCTTCTGGTGGTGCTCGGCCAGTTCTCCTTCATTGCCACGATCACCTCGCTGGTCATCACGGCGCGGCTGAAGAAATTCGACGCCACCATGGAAGAAGCGGCCTTCAATCTCGGTGCCAGCCGGGCGCGCGTCCTGCGCACGATCACATTGCCGTTCCTTAGACCAGCCATGATCGCCGCCGGCATCGTCGCCTTCCTGGTCTCCTTCGAGAACTTCAACACGACACTGTTTCTCGTCGGCTCCGAAGCGCCGCTGACGATCACCATGTATGATCGCATGGCCAAGGTCGGTTCGACGCCCGTCCTCAACGCGGTCTCCTTCGTGTTGATGGTCGGCTCCGGTCTGCTGGCCCTGCTCTCCATCCTGGTCCAGCGCGACAAGTCGGCGGGGTAGGCAACGAGATGTCGGAGTATGACTTTGTCATTGTCGGCGCCGGCTCGGCGGGTGCCGTCCTGGCCGACCGCCTGTCGGAAGATGGCAAATACACCGTCTGCGTGCTAGAAGCCGGTGGCTCGGATCTGAATCTTTGGATCTGGATGCCGATCGGCTACGGCAAGGCTTTCTACAACAGATCCATCAACTGGATGTATTCCACCGAGCCGGATCCGGGGCTCAACAACCGGTCCGGCTACTGGCCGCGCGGCAAGGTGCTCGGCGGCTCCAGCTCGATCAACGCGATGGTCTATATCCGCGGCCAACATGCGGATTTCGAAGACTGGAAGGCCATGGGCAATCCGGGCTGGGGCTGGGACGATGTCCTGCCTTATTTCAAGCGGTCCGAATGCAACGAGAACGGTGCTGACGACTTTCGCGGCGGCGACGGCCCGCTGCACGTGTCCAGCATGGCGAAAAGCGTCCATCCGCTCTGCGCACATTTTCTGGACGCCAGCGAGGACGCCGGGTTTCGCCGCAACCCGGATTTCAACGGCAGCACGCAGGAAGGTGTCGGTCTTTACCAGATCACGGCCCGGAACGGCTTTCGCATGTCGACCGCCAGGGCGTATCTCTCGCGCGCGAAAAAACGCAAGACCGTCGACATCCTCACCAGGGCGCACACCACCCGTCTTGTTCTGGAGGATGGCCGTGTCACCGGTGCCGTCTACAGCCAGGGGGGCGACGAAAAAACGGTGCGGGCTCGGCGGGAGGTGATCCTCAGTGCAGGGGCCGTCAACTCACCACAGATCCTGATGCTGTCCGGCATCGGCGACGGCGACACGCTCAAGGCAAAAGGCATTGCGCCGAAGGTCCACGCTCCTGCCGTCGGCCGGAACCTGCAGGACCATCTCGGCCTGGACTATCTCTACCGCTCGAAAGTGCCCACGCTGAACCAGCAGCTCTATCCCTGGTGGGGGAAACTTGCCCAGGGCATCCGCTATGTCCTGACACGAAGCGGCCCCCTGTCGCTCAGCGTCAATCAGGCCGGCGGGTTTGTGAAGAGCAATGCGGACTGCGAGCGGCCGAACATGCAGCTCTATTTCTCCCCGGTCAGCTACACCAAGGCGCCCAAGGGCAAACGCCCGCTGATGAACCCGGACCCGTTCCCCGGCTTCCTGCTGGGCATGCAGCCGACCCGTCCGACGAGCCGCGGCCATATCGGCCTGCGCTCGGCAGACCCGTTCGACGCGCCGGAAATCCACCCGAATTCCCTCAGCACCAACCACGATCTCAACGAGATGATCGAAGGCTGCAAACTCCTGCGCAAGATCGCCGCGAACCCGGCCCTGCAGTCGGTGATCGACGCTGAAATCACGCCCGGCCCCGTCATTCAGTCGGACGAAGACATGCTGGAAGATGCACGCAACCGCGCTTCCACCGTGTTCCACCCCGTCAGCACCTGCCGCATGGGACCGGACAGAAGCGAGAACGTGGTTGACGCGCGGCTGAAGGTCTATGGTGTCGAAGGCTTGCGTGTGGTCGACGCCTCGGTTTTTCCGACGGTGACGTCCGGCAACACCAATGCCCCGGCCATCATGGTTGGCGAGAAGGGGGCTGACCTCATTCTGGAAGACACGCGGGCAGCTTAGGAGACCAGATGACAGAGGCGTTGTTTGCAGACGGGTACAAGACGACGCCCTACTGGCAGGACGTGGCGCCATCTGTCCCCCTGCCCGACACGGCTCTTCCGCCGGACATCGATGTGCTGATCGTCGGCGGCGGCTACACCGGGCTGAACGCCGCCCTGCAGACCGCTGGCGAGGGCCTGGGCACGCTGGTATTGGATGCCGAACACCCTGGCTGGGGCTGCAGTTTGCGCAATGGCGGTCAGCTCTCCACCAGCCTCAAACCATCCTTTGCAGCCTTGACCAGGAAATACGGCATCGAGCTTGCCACGCAGCTCTGTCTCGAGGGCCAGGCATCTCTCGACTACATGCACGCCTTGGCCAGCGAAGACGGCATCGACATGGGCCTCAGAGAGGTTGGCCGCTTTCATGGGGCTCACAAGCCGCATCTTTATGACACGCTTGCAAAGGACAGCGCAGCAGGACACCCGGTCTGGACCACCGACACTTTCATGGTGCCCCGGGACGAAATGGCTGCCGAACTCGGCACGGAAGCCTATCACGGCGGCATCGTCTTTCCGCGTCATTGCAGCATCGATGTCGGCACCTATCACCCCTCGCTGCTGAAAAAAGCGCTTCGCACCGGCGCAAAAGTCAAGGGCGCCTGCCGGGTGCTGTCGATCGAACGCAGCTCCACCGGCTTCACGGTCCTGACAACGGAAGGCGCGGTCAGGGCCGGCAAGGTGATCCTTGCCACCAACGGCTATTCCGGCGCCCTTTCCTCCTGGCACCAGCGCCGCCTCATCCCCATCGGCTCTTACGTGATTGCCACCGAAGAACTGCCAAGTGATCTTGTCGACAGGCTGTTCCCGACCGACAGGGTGCTCTCCGACACGCGGAAGCTCGTCTATTACTATCGCCTGTCACCAGACCGCAAACGTGTACTCTTTGGCGGCCGCGTCTCTTTGAGCGAAACCGATCCGCGCAAAAGTGCACTGAAGCTGCACCGGGACATGACGGCTCTTTTTCCCGAGCTTGCAACAGCAAGGATCAGCCATGCCTGGATGGGATTTGTCGGCTACACGTTCGACACGTTGATGCATGCCGTTGAAGACAACGGGCTTTATTTCGCCGGCGGCTATTGCGGCTCGGGCGTCGGCATGGCGAGCTATCTCGGCATGCGCATCGGCCAGAAAGCGGCCGGTCTTGAGAAGACCCCTTCGGCTTTTGAACGCATCCCCTTTCCGACAAGGCCATTTTACACCGGCACGCCCTGGTTCCTGGCCCCCTCGGTTCTGGTCTACCGGATGCGGGACAAGTTCGGGATCTGAGACGTCAAAGCCCCCTCACATCATCCCCCAACACCCGGCAACCGCGCCGCAAACGCGACCTCATCTTGAGCAGGACCGAAAGGCCCGTCTCGAAGGATCGGCCCCTTGTCTCGGAGACAGCAGCCCATCCTTCGAAACGCGCGCAAGCGCGCTCCTCAGGATGAGGCCGGTGTCTGTTGCTAGATGGATTGGAAATGAGCCTACGCCCGGGCACCGGCCCGCATCATGTCCACGGCCTTTTCGGCGATCATCACGACGGGGGACGCCGTGTTGCCCGAGACGATTTTCGGCATGATCGAAGCATCGATCACACGCAGCCCCTCCAGGCCGCGAACCCGCAGTTCAGGATCGACCACCGATCCCTCGTCAGCCCCCATGCGGCAGGTGCCAACGGGGTGGAAAATGGTGGTGCCGATATCGCCTATTCTTGACAGAAGCTCTTCGTCGCTCTCGACCTGCGGTCCGGGCAGGATCTCCTCCGGTCGATAGCCGGCAAGTGCCCTTGCGGTCATGATCTGACGCGCCTGACGGACCGACTTGACCGCGATGTCCTTGTCTCTTTCGGAAGACAGGTAGTTGAGTCGAATGTCAGGCTGCGCCAGGTTTCCATCCTGTGTGACATGGACAGAACCAACGCTTTCGGGCCTGAGATTGCAAACCGACATGGTGATTGCCGGGAACGGATGCAGCGGATCCCCAAGCTTGTCGGTCGACAGCGGCTGAACATGATATTCCAGGTCCGGCGTTTCCAGAGACGGGTCCGACTTGGTGAACATGCCGAACTGGCTCGGCGCCATAGACATCGGCCCGGATTGGGTCAGTGCATATTGCAGGGCGATCTTCGCCTTGCCGAACAGGCTGTTGGCCATCGTGTTAAGGGTCCTGGCGTTTTCCACCTTGTAGACCGTCCGGATCTGCAGGTGATCCTGCAGGTTCTCGCCCACACCGGCGCTTTCATGGCGCACCTCCAGGCCGCGCTCCTTCAGAATATCCGGCGCACCGATACCCGACAGCTCCAGAATCTTCGGTGAATTGATGGCCCCGGCGGCGAGCAGCACTTCTCGCTCAGCCATTGCCGTCAGAGTGCGGCCCTTGTGTGTAAACCGAATACCTGCGACGCGTTTGCCGTCCAGAACAAGACTGTCCGTCTCCGCATGGGTAAGCACGCGCAGGTTCGGACGTTTCATGGCCGGACGCAAAAAGCCCTTGGCGGTGTTCCAGCGCACGCCCTTCTTCTGATTGACCTCGAAGAAGCCGCTGCCCTCGTTGTTGCCGTCGTTGAAATCAGCACGCGGTTCGATCCCGAATTCCCGGGCCCCTTCCTGGACGGCCTTCAGGATGTCCCATTCAAGCCGCTGCTTGGCGACCTTCCATTCTCCGTTCTCGCCATGCATGTCGGTCTTGCCGGCATAATGGTCTTCCGATTTCAGGAAGTAAGGCAGGACATCCTCCCAGGACCAGCCGACATTGCCAAGCTGGCGCCAGTGATCATAGTCGGCCGCCTGGCCGCGCATGTAGATCATGCCATTGACGGACGAACAGCCGCCCAGAACCTTGCCGCGGGGATAGACCAGGCTGCGGCCGTTGAGCCCGGGCTCTGCCGCGGTTTTCATCATCCAGTCCGTGCGCGGATTGCCGATGCAATAAAGATAGCCAACCGGGATATGCACCCAGTGATAATTGTCCGACCCGCCCGCTTCCAGCAGCAGCACCTTCACCGACGGGTCTTCCGTCAGACGGTTGGCGAGAACACAACCGGCCGTTCCTGCCCCGACGATGATGTAGTCGTAGGTTCCATCCAATCTGTCCGGCGCGCTCATGAAAAGTCCGTTCTGCTTCTGGGTTTTTTGCACTTGATAATTTGAGCACTCTGGGCGCCAGGAAAAAAGGTAGCCCTTGAGCCTAGTACCGGACAACGAGTTTTCCGATCATCGCGGCTTTTTCGATGATCTCGTGTGCCTGTTTCAGGGTCGCGGAACTCAACCCGTTCAACACCCTGGTCTCAATTGTCGAGATCACGCCGTCTTCCACAAGGCGTGCCATGCGGGCAAGGATCTCGCCCTGCCGCTGCATGTCCGGCGTGCCGAAAAGCGACCGGGTGAACATCAGTTCCCACATCAGCGCGGCAGATTTTCCCTGCAGTTTGGAAATGTCGAGCGTATCGGGTGTTTCGACAATCGTGCCGATCCGTCCTTGCGGCGCAATCAATTCGCACATGGCGTCCCAGTGCTGTGCCGTATCGGCGTATTGCACGATGTAGTCGACATGTTCAAACCCGGCCGCGCGCGTGCTTGCAACGAGATCGCGATGATCGACGACGTGATGGGCGCCCATCTTGCAGCACCAGTCGGATGATGCCGGTCTGGAGGCCGTCGCAATTACCGTTGCATTCGACAGCTTGCGGGCGATCTGGGTCGTCACCGAGCCGACACCACCCGCCCCGCCAATCACCAGCAGCGTGAAGGGCCGTTCGTCGGAGGGCACCTGAAGCCGTGAAAACAGCATCTCCCAAGCGGTCAGGCTGACCAGAGGCAATGAGGCAGCCGACTCAGGCGATGAACCTTTGGGGGCCCTGGAGACGATCCGATGATCGACGCATTGCATCTCGCCATAGGAGCCGGGCCGATTGGCATCGCCCGCATACCAGACGCGATCACCCGGCTCAAAACCGTCCACACCGACGCCGCAACTCTTGACGATGCCGACCGCGTCATAACCGAGCAGAAAGGGCGTTTCGTGCGGTTTCTCGGCGGCAGTTCGCACCCGGCGTTTGGCGTCAGCGGGATTGACCGAAACGGCTTCGACGGAGACCAACAGATCCTTCTCGCCCGGCACGGGATCGTCGAGCTGAACGTCCAGGAGGCTGTCGGCATCCGTGATCGCCAGCGAATTGTAGAACCCTACGGCTTTCATGTCACAAGTCTCCCGGATTGCGCAGTGCCGCCAACTCGGACCAGACCGGCCGCATGGCTTCAACCAGCTTCAGATAGATGGCGTAACGGGTGTCATAGTGGGATTGCATGGCCGGGTCGGGCCGGTGGTGACGCCTTGTCCCCGTCATGGCCGCTACCGCGTCTTCGTAATCCGCAAAGAGACCACCGCCGATACCGGCCCCGATCGCAGCCCCCAGAGCCCCAGTCTCCTGCGCCTCGGCAACTCGGATCGGAACCCCGAGGCAGTCTGCAAACATCTGCGGCCAGATCGGGCTGCGCGATCCGCCCCCCGAAAGAACAGCCTCTTTGAATGGAACGCCGGACGCCGTGAGCGTTTCGATATGCCGGCGATGTTCAAACAAAACCCCCTCGAACAGGGCCCTCAAGAGATGGCCTTCGCCATGCCAGCCGGCCAGACCGTAAAAGCCGGCGCGGAAATCGGCCCCCTCCCCAGAGCCATAGAGAAACGGATGGAAGAAAGGATCATCGATGGCCGGCGAGACCTTGCCGATCACGTCGTTGCAGTGGCCAAAGGGATCGTCGTGATGCCTTCCACGCTCGACCAGTTCACGCACATACCATTCCAGATTGGCCGCGGAGGTGGCGCTGGCTTCGATATTGACGAACCGGCCGGGCGCGAAGCCCGCCGCCATGAAGATGGCGGGATCGTTGAGCGGTTCCCTTGAGAACACCTGATTGATGCTCCAGGTGCCGGCAATAATCGAGGCCTCGCCCGGACGCACCACGCCAGACCCGAGCGCGCTGGCGACGACGTCGAAATAACCTCCGACAACAGGCGTGCCCTCGGCAAGTCCTGTTGCGGCTGCCGCCGGCGCGGTGACGGTGCCGGCGATCTCTGCCGGCGCCACCAACCGGGGCAAAAGCGCCTCCGCATCCTGCAGACCAAACCGGTCCAGAATATCCGGGTCATAGCGGCAGTCCGGCATGCGGAGAAAGCCGCAGCCCGACATATCGGAAATATCACTGACGCGTTCACCGGTGAGCTGATAGGTGATGAAATCCTTGCATAACAACACTGTCCCGGCTGCATCATAAAGCTCCGGCCGGTTGGACCTGATCCAGCTGAGGAGAGAAGGTGTCTGCGATGGCCAGGGTTTCTGCAGACTGAGCGCATGCAACTGCTCGCCATGGCGCTGCGCTAACGTCGCCGCATGATCGGCAGCGCGCGTATCGAGCGACTGGATGCCAAGAAGCGGCTCGCCTGCCTTGTCGAGGAGATACAGCCCGTTTCCGTGCCCGGCGCAGCCGACGGCTATAATTTGCGCGGGATCGATCGCCGCCTTCTCAAGGCAGGCCCGGATCACATGCTGCGCATTCTGCCAGAGTTCGGCAAGCCCCCGCTCCACATGTCCTGGCCGGGGTGACAGCGACTGGCCGTCCAGTGCCGCCATCGCGACCTGGCGCCCGGTCAGGTCGAACAACACGGCCTTGATCACCGTGTTGCCTGCGTCCAGCCCCAGCAGATATGTCGTCTTGTCAGCCACGATTGTAGATGTCCCATGCTTCGTCGCCATCGGCGCCCTTGTGGATCATCGCCATCAGGGCAGCGACGACCGCTTTCGGGTTGTCATGCTGATAGATATTGCGCCCGTAGACCATGCCTTTTGCGCCCTGCTGCATGAGCGCTGCCGATTTTTTGAGTACGGTCTTCAGATCTTCCTTGCCGCCCCCGCGCACAAGAACCGGTACCCGGGCCGCCTCGACGACGCGGTGAAAATCGCCCGGATTGTCGGTCGGGTCAGCCTTGATGATGTCGGCTCCCATCTCGCTGGCCAGGCGCACGAGCGTGACAATCTTGTCCGCGTCACCATCAACCTGATAGCCGCCGCGAATATCGTTTGGCAGCATCACCAGCGGCTCGATCATCAAGGGCATGCCGTATTTATGACAGGCTGCCCGGACGCGCGAGATGTTCTCTACACATTGGCGAAACAGCTCCGGTTCGTCTGGAAGCATGAAGAGGTTGACCACCACGCAGGCGGCATCCATCTCCAGGGCGCCAATGATCGGCTCGTCCGCATTTTGCAGCATCGACCACATGACCCGGTGGCGCTGGTCATTATAAGGATTGCCCATGTCGATCCGCATCACCAATGCCGGCTTGTCCTTTTCCGGACGCCCCTGCAAGAGGTCGGCCTGACCATAGGCCATCTGGATCGCATCCGGTCCCGCCTTCACAAGCGTATCAACCACGGCGGCCATGTCCTCCAGGCCAACCATAAAGCTGGGCTCGTTGCAGACACCGTGATCGACCGCAACATCGAGGCAACCGCCATGGGTGAACATCCGGTTCATGCGGACTTTCGGGCTCAAACGCATATTCTGCTCCTGCTGATTTCTTCGTTCTGTGGCGCTTCAAGCGACACGCCGTGATAGGTTTCAAGCTCGTCCACCAGGCTTCTGCGCTGATGGGCCGTGTCTTCGGCGGACCACCCCAGCTCTGCCGCGACGATCTCTGCCAGCCTGTCGACCAACTCAAGGCTGAGCTGGCCCCGGATCGCCAGGGTCGTCCGCCGCAGCACGATGTCGGCAAGTGTGACGACCCATTCGCAGCTGGCCAGCCAGGCGATCTCGGCTTCGGTGATTTCGCTCGTTGCGCCCAGTCGGGTGTCATCGTCACGGGTCTGGCAGAAGGCGAGGATCTCTCGTGCCGCCGTGCCATAGGTCGCAGCGCAATGCGCTGCCCGCTTCTGGTCAATACCGAAACTGGAAACGAGATCCCGTTCCAGGATCGCGGCCGCCTGGGGGAAGTTCCTGCCGCCACCGATGGGCAATTTAAGCGTCCCGGTCTTGCGTGTGTGGCCGAGAGCCGTCAGCACCTCGTCGGCAGTCTGCTCGGCAAAGGCGCGGAAGGTCGTCCACTTGCCGCCGATCATGCAGATCTGCGGCACCGGCCCCTCAAGGCGCTGCGTGAAATGTCCGCGGGAGATCCGGCCGGTGAAATCGTGATCGCTTTTTGGAAGAGGACGAATGCCGCTATAGCTGAAGACGATGTCTTCCGCACCGAACGCAAGATCGGGAAACACCAGCCGGAGCGAGTCCAGAATATAGGCCTCCTCCTCCGGCTCACAGCGCACCCGGCGCGCAGACGCCACCCGAATGTCCGTCGATCCGGCAAGCACCTTGCCGAAAAACGGAAAGACAATGCAAACCCGGCCATCCGAATTTTCGAAATAGACCATATGACCGCCGAGCGCGGCTTCAAGCTCCGCATTGTCCAGAACGAGATGCGAGCCCTTTGTGCCGGATACCAGCGCATCGTGGCCGGTTTTGCCTGAAAGTTCGTCGATCGCATCATCCAGCCAGGCGCCGGTTGCGTTGACAATGATTTTGGGCACAACCGGCAGGGCCTGGCCGGTCAGTCCGTCTTCAACGCAATAGCCGTTCCCCTCGGGTTTCAGGCAGGCATAGTTGAGGATGGCGCAGTCCGGAGCGCGCTCCGTGGCATCTTTGAGCAATTCAAGGCCAAGACGTTCCGGGTGGCTGATCCAGGCGTCGTGGTAGGTCGCTGAGCAGCGGATCGCCTCGGTTAGTTTCGGCCACCTGCTATGCGTGGCCGACGCTCCGTCGAACCGGTGTTTCGGCAACAAACGGCGCTTGCGGGTCACCCAGTCATAGAGCGTCAGTCCGAGTTTGATCGGCAAGGCTCCCCTGTTGGCGGGTTTGCCGGACACACCGAAAAAACTTGCCGCGCTGTTCAACAGGCCTGAAAAATAGGACGTGATCGGGATGACTGTCGGCAACGGGTGCACCAGATGCGGCGCATTGCTCAGCAACGCGTCGCGTTCCCGCAAGGATTCTCGCACCAGGTCGAATTCACCGTTTTCCAGATATCGCAAACCACCGTGGATCATGCGCGACGGCGCGGCGCTGCAACCGGAACAGAAGTCATTTTTTTCAATGAGGAGCACCTTCAGCCCCTGCAGCGCCAGATCGCGATAAACGCCGATACCGTTGATTCCGCCGCCGACAATGACTGCGTCGAATGCACCGTCACGGGCTATCCGGTCCCATATGGTCTGCCGTTCTGCGGACATGCCTCTCCCGTTCGCCGAAGTTGCCTTCAGCGCCCTTCCGTCTCAGTAAGTGGTGACTGACTTAAGCGGCGAGCTCAGTCAGGTGGACAGCGGCGGCCGTGCCGATGACGTCGATCTCCTCCGCCGTCAGAAGCAGCCGTCCAGCCTTTGCGTTTTCAGCCGCCTGGTCCGGGTTCCGCGCACCGCAGAGCGAGAAGGTGATGCCCGGTTGCTGCAGCGTCCACGCAATAACCACCTGCGCCTTGGTGGCGTTGTGGGCCGCGGCGATGGGTTCGATCACTTCCATCAGCAACCCGACTTTCTGCCGGTTTTCGATGGAAAAACGCGGATTGTCCTTGCGCTGATCGTCTCCGTCGAACTTGCGGTCCGGCCCGATCTTGCCGGTGAGGAGTCCAAGCGCCAGCGAGGAATAGCTCAACACGGACACACCGTTCTGCCGGCACAGCGGGATCAAGGTTGTTTCAATGTCCCGTTTGACCATCGAATATTCTTCCTGGATGGCGTCGAGCTGCCCTGCCGCCACGTAGGCCCTCACGTCATTCGCGGACGTGTTGCTGGCGCCGATCGACCGGATCTTGCCCTGGGATTTCAATGTCTCCAGCGCCTCCATGGTCTCGTCGATCGGGGTCGTCGGGTCCTGCCAATGCGTGATGTAGTGGTCGATTGTTTCCGTGCCGAGCCGCTTCAGGCTCTGCTCGACCTCGTAGATGATTGCGTCCTTGCCGAGATAGCGGTGCACCGGCGCGCCGTCATAGTCGAAAAAGTGATTGCCCTTTTGGGAGTGCCAGACGAGGCCGCATTTGGTGGCAAGGACCACCTGGTCGCGGCGGCCCCTGATCGCCTTGCCGACGATCTCTTCGGCAACGCCCTGGCCATAGGCCGGCGCGGTATCGATCAGGGTCACGCCTTCCTCAATGGAGGCCCGGATGGCATCGACCGAACGGGCTTCATCCGTCCCGCCCCACATCCAGCCACCGATGGCCCAGGTTCCGAGCCCGATGGCCGACGCCTTGATGCCGGATCGGCCGATTTCGCGCGTCAACATTTCATGCGACATCTTGCTTGCCTTCCATGGTTGCAAGGACCTCACTGGCAGTGTCCTCGTCCAGAATAAGTGAATTGAGATAGTTGCCATTGAGGACCGAGCGGATCGGCCAGACCTTCTCCTCGCCCGAAACAACCCCGATCACGCGCGAACATTGCTGCAGTTCCGAGGGATGCAGGGCGACGAGACGGGAGTTCAGCGCGTAGTCCGCGACACTGCCATCTGTCCGGATCAGGTAGGCCAGGAACTCGGCGCTGACGCCGCTGCCGACCAGCATCTTGCGATCAGCGTCGGGCATCGGATGCAGGTCGTAATAGCTTGAGCCCGGCGTTGCGATGGACCCGATACCGACCAGGGCCACCGTTGCCCGGCGCGCCAGATCAAGCGCTTCCCGGATGGAGGCGACTTCCATCAGCATGTCGCGCTGTTCCCGGCTTTCGGCAAAAAGCGGTGCGTGCAACTGCATGGCCCGGCCGCCAAGCTTGTCGGCCAAGAGCATAGCCTGATGGTTGACGTCGGTGTGATACTTGCCCTGGACGCCCCCGGTAAAAGGCACGACGGTGATATCGAACTTGCGGTCCGTCTCGATGTTCTGCACCACCGCACCGACCGCCTTGCCACCGGTGATCGCGATGACGTCTCCGTCGCGCAAGGTCTCGACCAGGTGGTTGGCCGCCGCAAGCCCAACCTGCCGGAGCGTGGTTGCCGGACTGCCCTCGACGGCGGAGGTCACCAGTGCCTTTGCGAGCGGTGTCGCCTCTTCCAGAAGGTTTTCAAGGTCGCTCAGACGCTGGAACGGGTTCTCGATATCGATCTTGACCATGCCGAGCTTGCGCCCCTGGGTGATCAGGCGGTTGACCTTGGAGGTCGACAGGTTGAGCAGTTCCGCAATTTCCGACTGTTTCTTGCCCTCCAGGAAATGCAGCACCAGCACCGTGTGCATCTGGCGCATCAGCTCGATATCGGTTTTCTTGTCAGCCATGAAATCCAGCCTTTCGTTATGCGTCAGGCGCGCTTCTTGACCAGATAGTGGTCGATGGAAACAGCGGCGAGCAGGATCGACCCGCGGATGATGTCCTGCCAGTAGACCGAGACATCCAGAAGGGCGAGCGAACTGGAGACCACGGACAGCAGCACCGCGCCCAAAATCGCGCCGAAGATCGTGCCCGAGCCTCCCTTGAGACTGGCCCCACCGATCACGGCTGCTGCAATCACATTCAGTTCCATGCCGATACCGAAGGTTGGCTGGGCCGAGCCGAAACGGGCCATGTAAATGATCCCGGCAATGCCACAGAGCGCGGAGCAAAGCGTTGTGGTGAAGAAGATCACCCGCTTGGTCCGGATCCCGGAATAGGCGGCGGCCTTCTCATTGGAACCGGTGTAGAACACCTTGCGGAACAGCGTGGTTCTCCGCAGCATGAAGTCAAAGCCGATCACCACCACCAGAAAGATCAGGATGACCACCGGGATCGGCCCGATCGAGCCCTGACCGATGAACTTGAATTCCGGCGGCAGCGTGAAGAGGCCGAGCGGGCGCCCACCCGTCCCAAGGAGACAGGCCCCGCGGGCGATCACCATGACGGCCAGCGATACAATGAAGTGGTGCAGGCCGACACGGGTGACAAAGAAGCCCATGAAAGCGCCAATACCGGTGCAGGCGGCAATCGAGATTGCGGAGGCCACCCATGGATCAACACCGTTCAGGAACAGCCAGCCGGCGATCACCATGGCCAGCGCCGTGACGGAGCCGACAGAAAGATCGATGCCGCCCGAAATCAGCAGGATGGTCATGCCGACCACGACGATCCCTTCAACGGCGAAGGCCATCACCATGGCGCGCATGTTCACCCAGGTCAGAAAGTAGGGTGAGGCGAAGGACATCACGATGAACAGCACCAGGATGATGGCGATCAACCCGGTCTCGCGCATCCGCAGGAGGCGGCGTATCAGGGACGCCTCCGGCGATTTGTTGTCTGGTGCGCCCGTCAGCGAGACAGCGTCTTCCATGGTTCCCCCCACTGTTATTGTATGGCTGCCTGGGCGCCGACCGACGCCAGGTGCATGATGTTTTCTTCAGTCATTTCGGTTCCCCGGACTTCACCGCTGATGCGGCCTTCGCGCACCACGAGCACGCGGTCGCAGACACCGATCAGTTCCGGCAATTCGGAGGAGATGACCAGGATGCCGACACCGCTTGCGGCAAGGTTCCTGAGAATGCGATGAATTTCCGCCTTTGCACCGACATCGACACCCCGGGTCGGTTCGTCCAGGAAGATCAGCTTGGGATTGACCGACAGCATCTTCGCGATCGCCACCTTCTGCTGATTGCCGCCGGACAGCGACGACACCGGATCGGACAAGGCGCCGTATTTGAGATTGAGTCGTGTTCCAAGTGTCTCGGCCTGCGCCTCTTCCCGCTGCCGGACGATCAAACCCAGGCCGTTGGCCACCTGCTCCGGTTTCAGGGCGGAGACATTTCCGGCAATCGGCATGTCCAGAAAGATGCCGTCGCCCTTGCGATCCTCGGAGAGATAGACAATGCCCTCCGCAATACTGTCCTGGTAGCTGGTGAGGTCAAGCGGCGTGCCGTTCAGCACCACCTCGCCGCTGACCTCGCCCTCGAGCCGGCAGATGCCCTTGACGATCTCGCTCCGCCCTGCCCCGATCAAGCCGGCAAGCCCCAGGATTTCGCCTTTCTTCAGTTGAAACGACACATCCTTGAACCTGGTCCGCTCACGAAGATTACGCACATCCAGAATGATCTCATCCGACCGCTCGGCCTCGGATTGCTTGCGCGGATACAGCTCGTCGATGACCCGCCCGACCATGGCGTTGACGACATCATCCGGTGTGATCTCGGCGACGTTGCGTGTGGTGATGTGCTGGCCGTCCCGGAAGACGGACACCCGATCGCAATTGTCGAAAATCTCGACCATACGGTGCGAAATGTAGATGATCGAAATGCCCTTGTCGGCGAGCCGGCGCATGATCCTGAACAGGATCTGCGCCTCTTTTTCGGTCAGTGCAGCGGTTGGTTCATCCAGGATCAACACCCGGCAGTCGAGCGTCAGCGCCTTGGCGATCTCGACAAGCTGCTGATGGGAGATGGAAAGATCCCGCACCAGGGTTGCCGGGTTGATATCGACAAGCTCGCCAAGCACATCGGCGGCCTTTTTTTCCAGCGCCTGATAGTTCATCAGCAGCGAGCGGCTTGTGTTGGTCGTTGCCATGAAGATGTTTTCTGCAACGGACACATCCGGACAGAGCGCGATTTCCTGGTGCACGAAGCCCACGCCCAGCTTCTGGGCCATGGCCGGTGAGGTGATTCTGACGGGCGCCCCGTCGAAAGCGATCTCGCCGCTGTCGGGCTGCAGGATGCCGTCGATCACGTTCATCAGCGTCGACTTGCCGGCACCGTTTTCTCCTGCAAGCGCGTGGATCTCGCCCCGGCGCAGTTCGAAGTCGACGCCTTTCAGGGCACGGACAGGCCCGAAGGACTTCGAAAGATTGGAGATCTTGAGAATCACATCGTCGGTCATGACAGCTATCTTGGTATTGCTGTTGTCTGGAAAATGCGCTGCCCGCACCTGTAGGATCTGCAGGGACAGCGAAAAGCCCGGGGCGAACGCCCCGCCCCGGGAACCGGATCAGCTGGGATCGCGGCCTTCCATGTAGACATTAAGGTCGAAGCTGTCGGCGTTTTCCTTGGTGATCACGGCAAATCCGTTGTCAACGTAAGGGATCTGCACCGGGTTGTAGCCGGAGACCTTGTAGTCGTTGAAGGGATCGAACACGTCGGAATGCGCCGCCAGGAAGGTGGCCATGAACCCCATGAAACCCTGCATGCCCTGGTTCGGATTGAGCGCCATATGAATGTTGCCGGCCTTGATGTGTTCCAACGTGGTCGGCGTGACATCGGCGTGCATGATCAAAACCTTGGCTTCAGCCTCCAGTACTGCTGCAACTGCACCTTCCGCGGAACCGGCTTCCGGAATCCAGAGTGCTGCCAGGTTCGGATTGGCCTGCAGGATCGACCCCGTTGCCCGGTAGGCGGCGTTGCTGTCCTGATTGGTCGCCTGCCGGCCGACCAGCTTCATGTTCGGGTAGTTCTCTTCCATATAGGAAATCAGCGCCGTGACACGAAGGTCGTGATTGGACTGGCCCGGATTTTCCAGAACCGCATATTCGGCAGTGTCGCCCACCTGGCTGACGATCTCCTCTGCGGCGAACTTGGCCTCGGCCAGGTTGTCGGAAGTGATGTAGGCGGTGCGGTTGGATTTCGGTGAATCCGCTGCAAAAGTCACGATCTCGGTACCGCTCTCCATCGCGCGATTGATCGGCTCGATGAACGGATCCGACTGCATCGGGTGCAGCAGGATACCAGCCGGCTGTTTCACCATGTCCTGCTCGAAAGAGGCAATCTGCTTGGTGATGTCGTAGTCCGGCGTGCCGGAAAAAATGGTCTCGCAACCAAACGCTTCGGCCGCCTGCTTGAAGCCCTGATAGACCGGCACCCAATAAGGGTGGCCCGAGACCATCACGTTCATGATGTAGGTTTCGCCCGGCTCGCATTTCAAACCATTTGCAGCCGCCGGTGCTGCGGTCATGATCGCGGCAGACACGGCTGCCGATGCCAGAATGGCCTTCACTTTCAAAGCGCCCATAGTTTCCTCCCTAGAGCTGCTCCTCCCGGTCCTGCAGCTTTGCCACCTGATTTCAGCGCGGACTGCAAGAAATTTCAAGTGCCGGTTTTTATCCCGACAAGGACAGAGATAAGGGACACGCCAACGCGGGGTCAAACAGTTTTGGTATTTATTTCTTTTTCTGAAATTAATTTCATGCCGCAAGAATCTTGCTTACAAAAAGAGCCGCCCAGTAAGTGACGCAAACGATTGAAAAAACTCGAAAACTGCATCCAGATCGACCTTTTTGAAAGGTAAAGTTCAAGACGCAATAAACGCGACAAGATCATCACAAGAGGTGTTTCTGACTGAATTTGTCTCGTGGTCCGGTCGTCTCAACCAACCAAAAACCCGGCTTTTGGCCGGGTTATTTGTTGGTTTCGGGGTCTGTCTTTTCTGTTTGCTTTGCTTGATTGGGCCTTTGGGCTTGTCGCTTGTGGTGAACCGGCAATCAGGCCTTTTTGGCGCGTTTTGCCAGGTCCGCTTCGTGTTTTTCGCTGAGCGAATACGACAACAGCCCCACCCCTTACGGGATGAGGCTGTTATCGAATTTGGTTGGGGGAGCAGGATTTGAGGAGTTTTCTGCCCCGTTGCGTCGGACTTGCGTCCTCCTTGCGGGGCCCCCGTCAGGTGCAAATCGACGACCCCTTCCAACAAAAAACCCGGCTTGTGGCCGGGTTATTTGTTGGTTGCGGGAGCAGGATTTTATGTTCGCGTTGCTCCATTGCGCCTTCGGGCTTCGCCCTTGTCGTGAACCGCAAAACGGGCCTTTTTGGCCCGTTTTGCCAGGTCCGCTTCGTGTTTTTCGCTGAGCGAATACGACAACAGCCCCACCCCTGACGGGATGAGGCTGTTGTCGAATTTGGTTGCGGGAGCAGGATTTGAACCTGCGACCTTCAGGTTATGAGCCTGACGAGCTACCGGGCTGCTCCATCCCGCGTTATTTTTTGGTTCCGGGTTACCGAAGTATCCTCGGTGGGCTTTTTTTTGCCCGGACATTTTTGTTTTGCGCGTCCTCGATCCTTCGGATCTGCGGGCGTCGCGTGGGCTGCTCCATGTGGGGCACACCCATCATTTCGGGTTGACCGGAAGACTGCGCTGATATGGGACAAGAGATCCGGAGCGCAGCGGAGGCAAGGCCAAGTGGCCGCCGGCCGGTCAGGCCGCCCCCGCGGAGCGCAGCCCAAAGGGCGGTACGCGCGTGAGCGACAGACAAATTGAAGAGATTCAAACTGCGATTTGCAGGCCTGGCGGCGACCTACTCTCCCACACCTTAAGATGCAGTACCATTGGCGCTGGGGAGTTTCACGGCCGAGTTCGGGATGGGATCGGGTGGGGGCTCCCCGCAGTGGCCACCAGGCCGGCGAAGCGCAGTTTGTTTTCGTGAACTGGTCTTGTTTGGTTTTGATTATCTTAAACGCGCTCAAGTAGTCCAAAGGACGATAGCGCACTTAAAATGATCTGGGATTGTACGGCAGGGCCAAACCGAAGGTTTGGCGGATATGCCGGACGATTTCAGATGAACATTGATTAATGAGAGCGATCAAGCCGAACGAGCTATTAGTAAAGCTAAGCTTCATGTGTTGCCACACTTCCACACGCTTCCTATCGACGTGGTGGTCTTCCACGGCTCTTCAGGGAGAACTGGTTTTGAGGTGGGTTTCCCGCTTAGATGCTTTCAGCGGTTATCCCTTCCGTACATAGCTACCCTGCAATGCGGCTGGCGCCACAACAGGTCCACCAGAGGTACGTCCATCCCGGTCCTCTCGTACTAGGGACAGATCCTCTCAATTCTCCTACACCCACGGCAGATAGGGACCGAACTGTCTCGCGACGTTCTGAACCCAACTCACGTACCACTTTAATTGGCGAACAGCCAAACCCTTGGGACCTGCTCCAGCCCCAGGATGTGATGAGTCGACATCGAGGTGCCAAACAATGCCGTCGATATGGACTCTTGGGCATCATCAGCCTGTTATCCCCGGCGTACCTTTTATCCGTTGAGCGATGGCCCTTCCACGAGGGACCACCGGATCACTATGGCCGTCTTTCGACTCTGCTCGACTTGTCAGTCTCGCAGTCAGGCAGGCTTATGCCATTGCACTCAACGAGCGATTTCCGACCGCTCTGAGCCCACCTTCGCGCGCCTCCGTTACCATTTGGGAGGCGACCGCCCCAGTCAAACTACCCGCCACACACGGTCCCGGATATTGTTGTACCGCGGTTAGATATCCATGACGACAAGGGTGGTATTTCAAGGGTGACTCCACAAGAGCTGGCGCCCTTGCTTCGACGTCTACCACCTATCCTACACATGTCGTGACGAATACCAGTGTGAAGCTGTAGTAAAGGTGCACGGGGTCTTTCCGTCTGACCGCAGGAACCCCGCATCTTCACGGGGAATTCAATTTCACTGAGTCTATGCTGGAGACAGCGGGGAAGTCGTTACGCCATTCGTGCAGGTCGGAACTTACCCGACAAGGAATTTCGCTACCTTAGGACCGTTATAGTTACGGCCGCCGTTTACTGGGGCTTCAATTCGGTGCTTGCACACCTCCTCTTAACCTTCCAGCACCGGGCAGGCGTCAGACCCTATACGTCGTCTTGCGACTTCGCAGAGCCCTGTGTTTTTGATAAACAGTCGCCACCCCCTGGTCTGTGCCACCCCAATCCGGTTGCCCGAACTGAGGTCTCCCTTCTCGCGAACTTACGGGAGCATTTTGCCGAGTTCCTTCAGCATAGTTCTCTCAAGCGCCTTGGTATGCTCTACCAGTCCACCTGTGTCGGTTTCGGGTACGGTTTATACGGTGGAGCTATT
The DNA here is from genome assembly GCF_965233565.1 of Roseibium sp. Lineage (GTDB taxonomy): Bacteria > Pseudomonadota > Alphaproteobacteria > Rhizobiales > Stappiaceae > Roseibium. The sequence goes on from NZ_OZ247494.1 coordinate 2,726,536, forward strand.
TCCTGGAACACCTTCGCTGCACCCCCAATCCAATAAGGAGATACAACACACGGCATCCGTCACTACCACCAAGCTGCAGAATATTAACTGCATTCCCATCGACTACGCCTTTCGGCCTCGCCTTAGGGGCCGGCTAACCCTGCGCCGATTAGCGTTGCGCAGGAACCCTTGGACTTTCGGCGAGCGGGTCTCTCACCCGCTTTATCGTTACTCATGTCAGCATTCGCACTTCTGATATCTCCAGGACCCCTCACGGGTATCCCTTCGCAGACTTACAGAACGCTCCGCTACCGCGTGCTTACGCACACCCGCAGTTTCGGTGTATGGCTTGAGCCCCGGTACATTTTCGGCGCGGAACCCCTTATTTAGACCAGTGAGCTGTTACGCTTTCTTTAAATGATGGCTGCTTCTAAGCCAACATCCTGGTTGTTTTGGGAGTTCTACATCCTTTCCCACTTAGCCATAACTTAGGGACCTTAACTGGCGGTCAGGGTTGTTTCCCTCTCCACAATGGACGTTAGCACCCACTGTGTGTCTGCCGGATAGTACTTCTCGGTATTCGGAGTTTGGTTAGGATCAGTAAGGCGGTAAGCCCCCATAGCCCATCCAGTGCTCTACCCCCGAGAGTATTCATCCGACGCTCTACCTAAATAGATTTCGCGGAGAACCAGCTATTTCCGAGTTTGATTGGCCTTTCACCCCTAGCCACAGCTCATCCCCGACTTTTTCAACAGGCGTGGGTTCGGTCCTCCAGTGCGTGTTACCGCACCTTCAACCTGGCCATGGCTAGATCACTCGGTTTCGGGTCTAATCCAACGAACTAAGCGCCCTATTCAGACTCGCTTTCGCTGCGCCTACACCTATCGGCTTAAGCTTGCTCGTTAAATTAAGTCGCTGACCCATTATACAAAAGGTACGCTGTCAGGCTTGCGCCCTCCAACTGTTTGTAGGCATCCGGTTTCAGG
>NZ_OZ247494.1:2732500-3392500 GCF_965233565.1 Roseibium sp.
TGCCGGAAGAGATCATCAATGATCTGGTGCGCATGTTCTCTTTCGATGTTGATTTCAATGCCCGCGTCCAGCCTGGCGACGCGATCGAGCTGTTCTTCACCGAAGGCGACGGTAACAGCGCCCCGAAGATCCTCTACGCCGCGCTCAACACCGGCAACACGACACGGGAATTCTACCGGTTCCGTACCCCGGACGACGGCGTCACCGACTTTTATGACGAGTCCGGCCAGAGCGCGAAAAAGTTCCTGATCCGCAAGCCGCTCAACGGCGGCAAGTTTCGCTCGGGCTTCGGCATGCGTCGCCACCCGATCCACAAGTATACAAAGATGCACCGGGGCGTGGACTGGTCCGCGCCGCGCGGCACGCCAATCATGGCCGCCGGTAATGGCACGGTCATCAAGGCGGGCTGGAGTTCCGGCTATGGCCGCCGCATCGAGCTGCGCCACACCAACGGTTACACCACCACCTACAATCACATGACAGGCTTTGCCAAGGGCGTGCAGGAAGGTGTCCGGGTAACCCAGGGCCAGATCATCGGCTATGTCGGTTCGACCGGCCTGTCGACCGGCCCGCACCTTCACTATGAAGTGCTGGTCAACGGGCGCTACATGGATCCGATGCGCATCAAGCTGCCGAAGGGGCGCACGCTGGATGGCGAGATGCGCACCGCCTTTGAAACAGAACGCTACCGTGTAGATACCTTGCTCGACCGGGCGCGCAAACCGTCGCGGGTCGCAGCGGTCAACTGATCCAAACCCGCGACTTGCAGCGATATATGAAAAGCCCGCGGAACCGGAATTCCGCGGGCTTTTTTTCTTGATCAGGCCGGCGCCTGCCGAAATCTCAGACTGCAACACGACATGTTCGCGTCCACCTGAGGACGGCAGGTCCTAGTGAAGCGACTGGCTCTGCAGGGCAGCACTCTCTGCTGCATCCTCCTGAAACAGAAGCCTGTCGGCTCCGGCGGAGACATGAACGGTCTGGCCATCGAGAATCTCGCCAGCCAGAAGTTTCTCCGCCAGCGGGTCCTGAAGATCCTTCTGGATCACCCGCTTCAGCGGACGTGCCCCATAGGCCGGGTCATACCCCTTCTGCGCCAGCCAGCCGAGCGCGCCATTGTCCAGCTCCAGCGTGATCTTGCGATCGGTAAGCAGCTTGCGCAGCCGCTCCAGCTGGATCTTGACGATATCGGCCATCTGCGAACGCTGAAGACGATGGAACAGGACGATCTCGTCAAGCCGGTTCAGGAACTCGGGACGGAAATGCCCGCGCACGGACCCCATCACCTCGTCCCGGACCGCATCGGTATCCTGGCCTTCCGGCTGGTTGACCAGATATTCGGCCCCGAGATTGGAGGTCATGATGATCAGCGTGTTGCGGAAATCGACCGTCCGGCCCTGACCATCGGTCAGGCGACCGTCATCGAGCACCTGCAAGAGCACGTTGAAGACATCGCTATGCGCCTTCTCGATCTCGTCGAACAGCACGACCTGATAGGGGCGCCTGCGCACAGCTTCGGTGAGAGCACCGCCCTCTTCGTAACCGACATAGCCCGGAGGCGCGCCGATCAGCCGGGACACGGAGTGCTTCTCCATGTATTCCGACATGTCGATGCGTACCATCGCGCTGTCATCATCGAACAGGAACGCGGCCAGGGCCTTGGTGAGTTCCGTCTTGCCGACACCGGTCGGCCCCAGGAACATGAACGAGCCGATTGGCCGGTTCGGATCCTGAAGTCCGGCACGCGCCCGACGCACGGCGGTCGACACCGCGTGAATGGCCTCGGCCTGACCGACCACACGGCCCGCCAGAACGTCTTCCATCCTGAGCAGTTTCTCACGCTCGCCTTCCAGCATCTTGTCCACCGGAATGCCGGTCCATTTGGAGACCACCTGGGCAATATGGGACGGGGTCACCGCCTCATCGACCATGGCATCGGCCTCTTCCGTGGCCTCAGCCTCTTCCAGCTTTCTTTCCAGATCCGGGATCACGCCATAGGCAAGCTCGCCGGCCTTGGCCAGGTCGCCGCGCCTCTGCGCGATTTCCAGATCGATGCGGGCCTGGTCCAGTTGCTCCTTGATCTTCTGTTCAAGGTTCAGCTTTTCCTTTTCGCCCAGCCAGCGGTTGGTCAGCGCCTGGGACTGCTCTTCCAGATCCGTCAGTTCCTTCTCAAGCTTGGTGAGCCGATCCTTGGAGGCTTCGTCATTCTCCGCCTTTAGGGCTTCGCGCTCGATCTTCAGCTGAATGATCCGCCGGTCCAGTTCGTCCAGTTCTTCCGGCTTGCTGTCCACCTGCATGCGCAGGCGGCTGGCGGCCTCGTCAACCAGGTCGATGGCCTTGTCCGGCAGGAACCGGTCGGTGATATAGCGGTTCGACAGGGACGCTGCCGAGACGATCGCACTGTCGGTAATCCGCACACCGTGGTGAAGCTCATACTTCTCCTTGATGCCGCGCAGGATCGAGACGGTGTCTTCCACCGTGGGCTCGGTCACGAAGACCGGCTGGAACCGGCGGGCGAGCGCCGCGTCCTTTTCGACATGCTTGCGATATTCGTCCAGCGTGGTTGCGCCGACGCAGTGCAGTTCACCCCGGGCAAGCGCCGGCTTGAGCAGGTTGGAGGCGTCCATGGCGCCATCCGCCTTGCCGGCACCGACCAGCGTGTGCATTTCGTCGATGAACAGGATGATGCTGCCGGCAGCCGCTTCGACCTCGCTGAGCACGCCTTTCAGGCGCTCCTCGAACTCGCCGCGGTATTTGGCGCCGGCAATCAGCGCGCCCATATCAAGCGCCAGAAGCTGCTTGTCCTTGAGCGATTCGGGCACGTCGCCATTGACGATCCTCAGCGCCAGCCCTTCCGCGATGGCTGTCTTGCCGACACCGGGCTCACCGATCAGAACCGGGTTGTTCTTGGTCCGGCGTGACAACACCTGGATCGTCCGCCGGATTTCCTCATCACGGCCGATCACAGGGTCCAGTTTTCCCTCGCGAGCGACCTGAGTCAGGTCCCGCGCATATTTCTTCAGAGCTTCATACTGGTTTTCAGCCGTGGCACTGTCGGCGGTGCGGCCCTGGCGCAGCTGGTTGATCGCTTCATTGAGCGCATTCGCCGTCACACCGTGACGCTTCATCAGCTTGCCGGCTTCACTGTCCGTGTCCATTGCCAGCGCCAGCAACAACCGTTCGACCGTGACAAAACTGTCGCCGGCCTTGTCGGCAATTTTCTCAGCCTGTTCGAACAGGCGTGCCGTCGCCTGCCCCATATAAAGCTGACCGGATCCGCCTGAGACTTTGGGCATCTTTTCGAGAAGCCCCTCAAGATCACCCTTGAGCGCCTTCGTCTGGCCACCCGCCCGATCAATCAGGCCGCTGGCCATGCCTTCCGGGTCATCCAGGAGCACTTTCAGGATGTGTTCGGGGGCAAATTGCTGATGGCCGCGCCCGAGCGCAAAGGTCTGAGCGGATTGCACGAATCCGCGTGCACGCTCGGTATATTTTTCAAAATTCATGAGTTACCTCCTACTCGCCCGCACCACCCGAAGCATGGGGAACGATCTGGGATACGGACCTCTGTTGAGAGCGTCCGTGCAGCCTCTTTGAGCTCTGCCCCCTTCATATAGTGTTGCAAATTCATCACAAAAGCCCCCTGAAGTACTTTTTGCAAAGCCAAACAAAAACGGCGCCCCGAAGGACGCCGTTTATCATCTCAATCTTTCGCCGGACTGATTATTCAGTCGCCGGTGCGGCTTCAGCAGGCGCATCTTCAGCGGCCTTGGTCCGGCGCGGCCGGGTAGTGCGCCGACGCGGCTTCGGCTGGTCTTCAGCCTCTGCTGCCGGGCTTTCAGCCCCCTCGGCATTGCTTGCCGTTGAACCGGCTGCAGCGTCTTCTCCGGCACTGTCCGCTTCGGCCGCCCGACGCGGCGTCCGTGCCCGTGGCGTACGGGTCCGGCGGCGCGGTTTGTCGTCAACCTGCTCGTCTCCGGCTTCCGTCTTCTGACCAGCGCCGTTGACCTTGCCTTCCTGGTCGATGACCGGCATGTCCTCGATGAACGGCTGCGGGCTGTCTGCGTCGACAACGTCACCGTCGCTGGACGCAACTTCCGGCTGGGCGCGGTCTGCACCGTTGGCGTGCCCGTTGCTGTTGGCTGCAGCGACCTCGTTGCTGTCTTCAGCCTCGTTGCGCGCCGGCGCCTGCACATTGGGCTGTTGCTGCGGTTGGGCAGCGGCGACAATGCGCAGATAGTGCTCTGCATGCTGATTGTAGTTTTCAGACATCACCCGGTCGCCGGATGCCTGCGCATCGCGGGCCAGCTGCTGATACTTCTCCGCGATATGCATCGCCGTGCCGCGGATTTTCACATCAGGACCGTTGGATTCGTAAGTCCGGGTTAACGGATTCGGACCCTTGCGGCCCCGTCCGCGCATACGCTTATTGCTCTGATTTCCTGGTCTCATCCTGCCGTTTTCTCTTGCGGAACGGCGGTCAGCATTACGCCGACCCAACATCGGAATTGCATAAACCGATACGAAATAGCCACCGACACCAACAATGCTTGTTAGCGGCTGTCATTGAAAACATACGCAGCGCGTTAAAGGCCACAGGCCAACGCGTTTGTCATTTCTTCGACAGTCCGTAAACACCGGATAGTCCGATATGCAGTGGTTTCCAAAACGCCTAAACTGCGTCCGTCCCCACACTGCCGGATGCGCATGCCCCGCTGAACGCTGATCACATCTCCGGTCTCGGCAAGGGCAACCTACCCGTTTCCGCAGCGATTTCCAAGTGCTTTTTCGCCTTTGGATCAAAACGGCGAAATTATAACTTCTGCGCCAGCACGACCCGATCGTTTCCAGACAGATCCTTAATGATTTCAATCGCTCCAAAGCCATGATGACGCAGCTGGTTTTTCAAATCGACCGCCTGGTCGAAGCCGATTTCCAGCGCTATTCGCCCCTCTTTGCGCAAGAGGTGTGCCGCATCTGCAACAATGATCCTGTAGGCCTCAAGCCCGTCCTTGCCGCCATCCAGAGCCAGCCCTGGATCGTGCTGAACCACCTCGCGACTCAGCTCCTGAAGCACGGCTGTCCGGATATAGGGCGGGTTGCTGACAACCCAGTCGAACCCTGCCCACTCAGCTTTCCCCGCCGCCGGCCTGAGCGCACTCGTGTAATCGGCACAGACAGGCAACAGACGATCGGTGACGTGATGCTGCTCGGCATTCAGGCGGGCACAGTGAAGGGCCTCGGGAGCAAGATCAACCGCGACCATCCTGCTCAGCGGCAATTCGGCCAGCAGGGTCACCGCAATCGCTCCCGTACCGGTGCCGATGTCGCACAGAACCGGCGCCGACTTCGGGTCGCAACGCGCCAGCACCGCATCGATCAGCGTTTCGGTATCCGGCCGCGGTTCCAGCGTGGCAGCGTTGAGAAGAAAGCGGCGCCCATAAAACTCGCGCTCGCCCAGAATGCGCCCGACCGGCATGCCGGCCAGCCGTTTTTCAGCATAGGAATTGGCCAGACCGACAGAGGCTTCGTCGGAACGCTCGCGCTCCTGGAGCAAAAGAGAAGACACAGGCAGATCGAGAGCGGCGCTGACCAGAAGCCTGGCATCCAGATCCGGCGTCTCCAGACCGGCCTCACGGAACCGGTCACGCACAGACCTGTAAAGCCGGCCGATTTCCATGGATCAGGCCTCTTCGGAGGCGAGCAGACCGGCCTGGTGATCCATGATCAGTGCATCGATGACTTCACCGAGCGCCTCGCCGGCAACAATCTGCTCCAGCTTGTAGAGCGTCAGCCCGATGCGGTGGTCGGTGACGCGCCCTTGCGGAAAATTGTAGGTCCGGATCCGTTCTGAACGATCGCCCGAACCGACCTGCAGACGCCGCGCTTCCGTGCGCTCGCTGGCAGCCCTTTCGCGCTCTTCATCATAGATCCGGGCACGCAGCAACTGCATCGCCCGCGCCTTGTTCTTGTGTTGAGAACGCTCGTCCTGAACCGCGACAACGATCCCGGTTGGAAGGTGGGTGATACGGACGGCCGAGTCGGTCGTGTTGACGTGCTGGCCGCCTGCTCCCGACGCCCGGAACGTATCGATCCTGAGATCGCTGTCCTGAACATCGATATCGACATCTTCGGCCTGCGGCAGCACAGCCACGGTGGCGGCGGATGTATGAATACGGCCGCCGGATTCCGTTGCGGGCACACGCTGAACGCGGTGCACGCCGGACTCGAATTTCAGGCGGGCAAAGACGTTTTCACCGGTGACAGAGGCGATGATTTCCTTGAAACCGCCAACCTCCCCTTCGCTGGCCGACAGAACTTCGACTTTCCAGCCCCGTAGTTCGGCATAGCGCTGATACATGCGAAAGAGATCGCCGGCGAACAGCGCAGCCTCATCGCCACCTGTTCCGGCCCGGACTTCCAGAATGGCGTCATTGGTATCGGCTTCGTCCTTCGGCAGAAGTCCCAGGCGGACGTCCTGCGTGAGCTGCTCCACCTGTTCGGCCAGCTCATCACGTTCCAGTTCGGCCAGCTCCCGCATGTCCGCGTCTGTTTCCGGGTCCGACAGCAGCGCTTCGGCCCCTTCGAGATCCGCCTCTGCCTTGATCAGAGCCCGGATCTTGCCGACAAGCGGTTCAAGACCGGAATATTCCCGCGACAGTTTCACGTAAACCGCGGGATCCGGACCGGAGGACATCAGGTGTTCGATTTCGGCGAACCGGTCCAGCAGGGTATCGAGTTTGTGACGCGCCAGCATACGCGCTGATTCTCCTAAAATTCCCGATTTATGGGTGGGTTACGCCCGTTTGCGCTAAAGAGCAACATCGGTCTCGGCGGCGAACCGCTTCAAGACCACACGGATGTCGCTGTCATCATGTCCCGGCTCAAGCCTTGGCAGCAGCCTGGCGGACAACCGGCCCGCGTCAAGCGTGCGCAACATCGCCTTGACTGGCCCGAGCGAGGCAGGCGACATCGACAGGTCCCGATAGCCCAGACCGATCAGCGCCATGGCTTCCAGAGGCCGACCGGCCAGCTCACCGCACAGCGTCACCGGAACATGGGCTTTATTTGCGGCATCGACGATGGATTTCAAGGCCCTGAGGAACCCGACACCCAGCGTATCGAAACGCTCGGCAACGCGCGTGTTCCCCCGGTCGACCGCGCAGAAGAACTGGAACAGGTCGTTGGAGCCAACGGAGACGAAATCGACATAGGTCATCAGCTCGTCCAGCTGAAACAGCAAGGACGGAACTTCGATCATCACACCGAGACGGACATTTTCCGGCGTCGCATGGCCGTGCCGGCGCAGATGTTTGATTTCCTTGTCGACCAGCGCCTTTGCCTGAAGAAATTCGTCAACCACCGCCACCATCGGGAACATCAGCTTCAGATCACGGCCCGCCGCGGCATGCAGCAATGCCCGGATCTGGGTGCGCAACAGCCCCGGCCGGTCGAGACCGAGCCGCAGCGCCCGCCAGCCCATTGCTGGGTTTTCTTCCTGAATGGAGCGGAGATAGGGCAGCACCTTGTCGCCGCCGATATCGAGCGAGCGGAAGGTGACCGGGCGGCCGGCCGCCGCATTCAGGACCTGACTGTATTGCGCCTGTTGCTCGCGCATGCGCGGAAAGCTGGAGGCGACCATGAATTGCAACTCGGTGCGGAACAGTCCGACACCGGCTGCGCCCGCTTCTTCCAGATGCGGCAGATCGACCAGAAGACCCGCATTCATCTGCAGGGAAAATTCGACACCGTCCTTGGTGACGGACGGCTTGTTGCGCAGGCGCCGGTACTGTGCCTGCCGGCGGGCGCGAAAACGAACCTTCTCCGCATAGGCATTTTCCAGATCGGCCGCCGGGCGCAGATGCACCTCGCCGCTGTCGCCATCGACGATGATGGCATCACCGCCATCCGCCAGGCTGACGATATCGTCGACAAGACCGACGGTCGGGATGCCAAGCGCGCGAGCCACGATGGTCACGTGGCTGGTCGGTCCGCCTTCTTCCAGCACAAGGCCGCGAATCCGGTCCCGGCCATAGTCCAGAAGCTCCGCCGCACCCATGTTGCGACCGACAATGATCGCGTCCTGGGGCAGCTCGTCCATGCCCGGACCGTGTTCACGGCCCATGAGCTCGCGAATCAACCGATGGGCAAGATCGTCGAGATCGTGCAGGCGCTCGCGCAGATAAGGGTCGGTCTGGCGCAGCATACGCGCGCGGGTGTCGCTCTGGACCTTCTCAACGGCTGCCTCTGCGGTCAGACCGTTCCTGATTGCTTCCTCGATCTTGCGGATCCAGCCGCGATCATAGGCAAACATGCGATAGGCTTCGAGAACCTCTCGGTGTTCGCCGGTCGCTGCAATTTCACCGCTGGCCAGGAGGTCATCGATCGACAGGCGCAGTCTGTTGATGGCGCCGTCCAGCCGGCCCTTTTCCTTGTCCCCGTCTTCGGCAATCAGATTGGTGACAACCACCCGCGGCTCATGAAGAACCACGTGACCCAGCCCGACGCCTTCGGAAAGGCCGGCGCCGGAAGCGGTGATCGGGCGCGACAGATCGAGACCGGTGTCCTTTTGCGCAATCGCCTCGAGTTCGCCGGCGGCGACCATTTCGGCAATCACCATAGCTGTTGTCTGAAGGGCCTCGACCTCATCTTCCAGATAGGTCCGGTGCGACTGGTTCTGCACCACAAGAACGCCGAGCGTGCGCCCAGCCCGCAGGATCGGCACACCGAGAAAGGAATTATAGGCTTCTTCGCCCGTTTCCGGCAGATAGGCAAAGCCGGGATGGGCGCTGGCATTGGGAAGATTGAGCGGACGCGCTTCAGCAGCAATCAGACCGACCAGGCCCTGGCCGACGCGCAGCGAGGCATTGTGAACCGCAGCCCGGTTCAGACCCTCGGTGGCATAGAGCTCCAGAACGCCGTCGGCACGCAGAATATAAACCGAACAGACCTCGGCAACCACATTCGACGCGATCAGTACAACGATCTTGTCGAGTCGCTCTTGCGCCGTGATCGGCTCTGCCATGACTTCGCGAAGCCGGCGGAGCAGGAGGCGCGGTCCGGCCAGGTTGCTGCGCATTGCGCCCCCGATTGATCCCGCTTCAGTCAGACTTGGGCCCCGGTCCCCGCCGGAGCCTGCCTGCCGGATGTGACTATCCGTCCAACCCGTATAGCGAATGGAGAGTCCGCACTGCAAGTTCTGCATAGGCGGAATCGATCAGAACGGAGATTTTGATTTCCGATGTCGTGATCGCGCGGATGTTGATGCCCTTGGAGGCAAGACCCCGGAAACACTGCGCGGCGATGCCGGCGTGAGACCGCATGCCGATCCCGATGACCGAGACTTTCACGACATCGGTTGCCCCTTCCAGCTTCTGGAAGCCGATCTCGTCGCGATTGTCTTCAAGCACCTTGATGGCGCGCTGGTAATCGCTTTCCGGAACGGTGAAGGTCATGTCCGTCGTCTTGCCGTCCGGCGAGATGTTCTGAACGATCATGTCCACGTTGATATGGGCGTCGGCCAGCGGTCCGAACACCGACTCGGCAACGCCCGGCTTGTCGGCCACGTCACGGAGAGAGATCTGGGCTTCGTCCTTGGCATAGGCGATGCCGGTGACAACCTGCTGTTCCACGAGTTCATCCTCGTCGCAAATAAGAGTTCCAATCGGATGGTCGTTCGAGCCGACCTGCGCTGCTTCAGGATCATCGAAACTGGAGCGCACGAATGTTCTGACGCCATGAACCATGGCCATTTCGACAGACCGCACCTGCAGCACCTTCGCGCCGAGGGACGCCATCTCGAGCATTTCCTCAAAAGACACGCGCTCCAGGCGCTGCGCTTTCGGGACGATACGCGGATCGGTCGTGTAGACACCGTCGACATCGGTATAGATATCACAGCGGTCTGCCTTGATGGCTGCGGCAATGGCCACGGCGCTTGTGTCCGACCCGCCACGGCCGAGCGTGGCAATACGGTTGTCCGGCGCCACGCCCTGGAACCCGGCCACAACGGCCACCTGGCCCTGCTCCAGCCGTTCGCTCAAGAAACTGCCGTCGATCTCGCTGATGCGCGCCGCGCCGTGCTGCTCGTCGGTCTTGATCGGGATCTGCCAGCCCTGCCAGGAGCGGGCATTGACACCCATGTCCTGCAGTACGATTGCCAGAAGGCCGGAGGTCACCTGTTCGCCGGAGGCGACAACTGCGTCATATTCGCGGGCATCGTGCAGGGGCGAGGCTTCCCGGCAGAACTCGACCAGCTTGTTGGTCTGTCCGGCCATGGCCGAAACAACCACGGCAACCTGGTGTCCGGCATCCACTTCCCGTTTGACATGGCGGGCAACATTGCGGATGCGATCAAGATCGGCAACCGAAGTTCCGCCAAATTTTAAAACCAGTCGGGCCATACCACTCGTAAACTTCATTAGGTGTGTTGACGCGTCTCCCGCGCCTTATGGATCGGCGCACATGCATACAGGCTGCGTCCCTATGCTGCAACAGCGGTTCGTCGGCGATCACTTGACAAAAGGTCAAAGACGCTGAACGACAGCTAAAGAATGAAATGGGGCTGAAGCACAATGCCTTCGGCCAGTGGAAAGGACCGAGCAATGACCGGCAAGGCAGAAGCGACCAGCGGAACGATCGACAGCGAGGAGGTCGCCCGGTTTTCCGCCATGGCTGCGGAATGGTGGGACCCGACCGGCAAGTTCAAGCCTCTGCACAAGTTCAATCCCGTCCGGCTGAGCTACATCAAGCAGGAAGTCTGCCGCCAGTTCGGCCGTGATCCGAAGGCAGCCGATGCCTTCAAGGGGCTACGGTTTCTCGACATTGGCTGCGGCGGCGGCTTGCTCAGCGAGCCGATGGCCCGTCTCGGCGCAGAGGTGGTCGGAGCCGATCCGTCGGAAACCAACATCGAAATCGCCAGACTGCACATGCAGAGCTCCGGTTTGAACATCGACTACCGCGCAGAGACGGCGGAAGCCCTGGCAGAGGCCGGAGAGAATTTCGACGTCGTGCTCAACATGGAAGTGGTCGAACATGTCGCCGACGTGCCGCTGTTTCTCGACGCGACCAGCCGGATGGTTCGTCCGGGCGGGTTGATGTTCGTTGCAACCATCAACCGCACGCTGAAAGCCTATGCGCTGGCGATTGTCGGCGCGGAATATGTGCTGCGCTGGCTGCCTCAGGGCACCCATACCTATGACAAACTGGTGCGCCCGGCAGAGATCGAAGGTCCGTTGCAGGCGGCCGGCCTCAAGGTGATCGACCGCTCGGGTGTCAGCTACAATCCGCTCACCGACAGCTGGGCACAGTCACGCGACATGGATGTCAACTACATGATGCTGGCGGAACGCCCGAAGGGTGCCTGATGGGCGACCCGATCCTGTTCATTCCCGGTCTGCTCTGCACCGAGACGCTGTTTTCCAAACAGATCGTCGCCTTTGCAGACCGGCCAATCATGGTGGCCAACCACCGCGAACATGACAGCATCTCGGCGATTGCAGGAAGCTTTCTTGCCGAAGCGCCCGAGCGGTTCTCCCTGATTGCGCTGTCCATGGGCGGTTATGTTGCGATGGAAATCATGCGCCAGGCGCCGGAGCGTGTCTCAAAACTGGCTCTGATGAACACAAACGCGCGCGCGGATCGCGAGGACCAGTCCGAACGGCGCCGGTTCCTGATCGACATGACCCGGAAACGCGGCTTCAAAAAGGTCCCTCACCTGCTCTATCCGGGATTTGTGCACGAGCTGCGCGAAGAGGACGAAGACCTGAGGGCCATCGTGGTCGATATGGCCAATGACACCGGTCCGGAGGCCTTCATCCGGCAACAGACCGCGCTTATCAACCGCATCGATTCCCGCCCTTCACTGGGCGATATCCGCTGCCCGACCCTGGTTCTGGTCGGCGAGGGCGACAGACTGACGCCGGTACCCGTCTCCGAGGAAATCCACGACCATATTCCTGGCAGTGAACTGGTGATCGTCGAGGGCTGCGGCCACCTTTCCCCTCTGGAGGAACCGGACAAGGTGACCAGGGTGCTGCGGGATTTTCTCAATCGGGCGTAAGCGCACACCCGATCTTTTCAGATTCTGAACAATTCGTAACTCGCTTTTGATCCGGATCAAAGATAGGCCCTGTTGCTGGGCTAAAGTTGACTGACCTAGGGGGGCAGGAGCCGGACCTTACGCGAGCGGGTTCGCGAGGTCGGAAGCAGCGCACCGGCATGCGAAAACACCGGGCGCCTGCGGCATATCACGCAAACTGCGGAGGATGTTTCATGCCTACGAAAAACAGCACCGGTGCCTTTGATTTCAGCTCCATGATGACGGAATGGCCGAAGATGGGTGACTGGCCCATGCCGTCCTTCTCAAATTGGGCCTTTGCCGAACGCGAGGACCTGATGGAAGCCAAGACCGTCGCCAGTTTCCAGAAGATGGGGCAGACCATGTGGACCCATGCCGAAAAAGCTTTCAGCGATCACATGGACTTTGTCAGCGGGCGCCTGCACGAAGACTTCGAATGCGCCAAGTCCCTGACGAAATGCACCGCGCCGGAAGAGACGATGGCGACGCTGCAGGATTTCTATTCCCGGATGGCGACCCAGTATCAGGAGCATTTCGAAAAACAGGCCGCGCTTTTTCGCGACAGTTTTTCCGAGAACGCCGCAGCCGTTGAAGAGCTGAATGAAACGGCCATGGAAAATGTCAGCGAACTGACCAAGGCTGCTGAAGAAAGCCTGAGCGAAGGGAAGCCGGCCCGGACACCAACGCGGCGCAAGACGGCTGCTGCCAAGTCCTGAACTTACCGATGGCGGCCAAGCCGACCGCTTGGCCAGACTGCAATCGCCTTTGCGCTGAGGCGCAAGGGCCGGTTGGCTTGTCAGTTTTTTTCGTCTGGCAGATCCGGTAGCGGAAAGACCGAAATTCCCTCTTCCATCAGGGCTTCCGCGTCCTTGGGCGTTGTTTCGCCGTAAATGCTGCGCTCTTCCGCCTCGCCATTGTGGATCTTGCGGGCTTCGGAAGCGAAGTTGGTGCCGACATTTTCGGAATTCTCGATGATGCGGGACCGCACCAGGCGCAGGGCCTCGACAATTTCCTTCTGCTGAATGTCCTTCGGCAACAGCGCGGATGGCTGCAGGGCCGGTGTGGCGGCGTCGGCGGCCGGAGCTGCCGGCTCGGGCACCGCTTCCTGTGCCTGCATTTCGTTACGGGCCGCACTGACAAGCGCTTCCTTGCCGCGTGCCGTCGAAACCGCAGGTGCCATCAGCCCCTTGCGAATTTCGGTCGAGCCGCAGACCGGGCAGGCAACCAGGCTGCGGCTGCACTGCTTGTCGAAATCATCTGAATTCCGGAACCAGCCTTCAAACGAGTGGGCATCGTCACAGACAAGCGTGTATTTGATCACGCTGGCATCTCCTTCAGGCCGCCAGCAACCTGACAGACGAAGTCCCGTTCATTGGCGATCGCCGGGATCCGTCCACGTGCCTTGGCAACAGCTTCAGTCTCAATTTCTGCGAGCACATAACCCGGCTCGTCTCCGTCGAGTTCCGCGATCACCTTGCCCCAGGGGTCCACAACAAGACTGTGGCCGTAGGTTTCCCGGCCGTCCTCGTGTTGCCCGCCTTGGGCGGCGGAAATGACGTAAGCGCCGTTTTCGATGGCGCGGGCGCGCTGTAGCACATGCCAATGGGCTTCGCCAGTCTGACGCGTGAAGGCCGCCGGCCCTGTCAGGACCTCGGCGCCCTGCCGCGCCTGTGTCCGGAAGATCGCCGGGAAGCGGATATCGTAGCAGACCGCCATGCCGATCTTGGCAAAGGGAAGATCTGCAATGACGCTTTCCCGGCCCGGCTCATAGGTGGCCGACTCCCGCCAGCTTTCGCCATTGGGCAGATCGACGTCGAACATATGGATCTTGTCGTAGGTGGCTTCGACCGCACCGTCGGGCCCGAGCAGAAAGGCCCGGTTCGCGACTTTTCCGCCTCCTGCAAGAACCGCCAGCGACCCGAGATGGAGATAAATGCCGAGCTCTGCGGCAAGACCCTTGGCCATCTTCAAAAACGGGTCTGCTTCTGCGTCTGTAATCCGCTCAAGCAATTCTTCCCGGCTCTTCACCAGCACGTTCGACATTTCAGGCGTCTGAACGTAGCGCGCACCGTCCTGTGCCGCCGAACGGATCAGCCCCTCGGCCACCTCGGCATTTTTCGCGATGGTCTTGCCGCTGCGAAGCTGAACACAGGCTGCAGTGAAGGTCGCCATTGGCCGGTTGTCTCCCGTATCTGGTTTCAGTGAGGCCACCACTTAATCAGGCGGCGAGCAGAGCGTCCAGCTTGCCGGCCCGCTCCAGGTCATGCAGATCGTCACAGCCGCCGACATGGGTCGTGCCCACAAAGATCTGCGGAAACGTCGCGCGGCCGTTGGCCTTTTGTGTCATTTCCCTGCGCAGCTCCGGGCTGAAGGTCGCATCATGTTCCTGGTAAGCAACACCCTTCTTGTCCAGAAGGCGCTTGGCCGCCGTGCAAAAGCCGCACATCTGGCGTGTATAGATCACCACATCAGCCATCACATCATACCCTTTTGTTGCCGCACCGCCCCAACAGGCGTCTCGCGCGTCTGAAAATCCCGGCGTTATATGCGGGCGCGGCACAGAAACTCAAGAGTCATCCCGAAAAACTAACCGTGAACAGCAATGTCGTCCGATGCATTGGGATCCACCAGGGCGAATGTGAGCACGTCGACAGATGCTGCGCCGGCGGAAAGAAGACACCGGCAGCAGGCCGTGACAGTGGAGCCGGTGGTCAAAACGTCGTCCACCAGAACGACGCGCCGGCCTGCCAGGACATCCAGACGGGTCCGGTCAACCGCAAACGCCGCCCTGACGTTCCTGAGCCGGTCCTTGGCCGTCAAACCGACCTGTTGACGGGTTCGCTTTCTCCGTGTGAGCAGCATTGGCTCATATCCGGCCCCGCTTTGCCCGGCGATCTCCCGCGCAAGATCCGCCGCCTGGTTGAACCGCCGCGACACCAGGCGTGTCCAGTGCAGTGGTACCGGCAGGAGCAGGCACTCGCCGTCGAGCAATTCGCCTCCAGACCGTACCATCCAGGCCGCCATCGGGGCTGCCAGTTCTCGGCGCCGGGAAAACTTCAGCGACAGGACCAGTTGGCGGGCGGGGCCAGTATAATGGGCGACGGCGCGCAGACGGTCGAACAGGGGCGGCTCCGCGATCGCCCGCGGGCTCCAAGCGCCTTCACCGACATCGTAGGAAAAGGGCGTTCCCAGCCGCTGGCACCAGGGCCGTTCCAAAAACGGCATCGCGCGCCAGCACGACGCGCACAGCCCCGCCTCGGCGGCCACGCGAGCGTCACAGGTAAGACAGCGGCGCGGCAACAATCCATCCAGCAACAGGCGGCCGGCGGACTTAGACACATCAAGCAGTTTATCGCCGAAGATGACCATCCCTCGCTCCAGCGCCCTGCAACAGACCACCACCATAAGCTGTCAAAAGGCAGTTGCACCAGTTATAATTCAGGTCGCTTAAAGCACCCGCTTTGACGTGACGGGGCGGATAACATATGTGACCGGAGAGTTATGGAAATCAGCCGGTGACCTCGTGACCACGCAGCCAGACCTGTTCGACCGTCCTCTTCTGCGGCATCGCCGGAAACGTGCGCTTGTTGGCGCCAAAGCCGGCGCGGACTTCCTCCTGGAAGCCGTCACCGACGACCTGAAGGACCGGTTGCTGCTGATCAGCAGACATTTCGATGTGGCAGTTGACCTTGGCGGGCACACGGGACGGGTTGCAGACGCCATCGCGGGCAGCGGCAAAGCCGAAAGGGTTTTGAGGGCGGATCTGTTCCTGGCAGACCCAGCGCTGACACCTCCCGATCTGATCGTTGATGATGCAGTGCTGCCTTTCAGGGACCAGTCCATCGACCTGATCGTCTCTGGCCTGACGCTTCAATTCGTCAATGATCTCCCGGGCACACTTGTTCAGATCCGGCGTGCCTTGAAGCCCGACGGTCTGTTGCTGGCAACCTTGCCCGGAGCGGGAACACTGAGCGAGCTCCGAGACAGCCTGACCCGGGCGGAACTCGAATATAGCGGCGGCGCAGCAGCGCGCGTGCTGCCTTTTGCCGATACGCGAGACCTCGGAAGCCTGCTGCAAAGGGCCGGATTTGCGCTGCCTGTCACGGATCTCGACACGGTCACCGTCCGCTACGACACCATGTTTGCGCTACTGGCTGACCTGAAGGCCATGGGCGCAACCAACATCCTGAAGGATCGAAGCCGCAAGCCGCTGCCGCGACAGGTTCTGCTGCGTGCCGCCGAGCTCTATGCTGAAAATCATGCTGACCCGGATGGTCGCATCCGGGCGACATTTTCCTTCGTGACGCTGTCGGGCTGGGCGCCACACGAGAGTCAGCAGAAACCGCTGCGCCCCGGCAGCGCCAAGACACGGCTCGCCGATGCGCTGGGTGTTTCCGAGCAAAAGGCATGATTGAATTAGCGCCTGTCGCGGTTAACCGCCGTCACCGCCGGACGTCGCCAGAACCGAGTCAAGTGTGCTCACAACCGCGCCGAAAACATCGTCTCGCATGGTTTCGCCGATCGCCGTGAAGGCACCAATGGTTATGATGCTGAGAACGGCAACGATCATGGTGTATTCCATGGCGGTTGCGCCGCTTTCGTCACGCAGGAAGCGTCGCAGAAGGAGCTTGGCAGGTCTGAAACTGATCGGCCCGTTTTTCAATTCATTCGCTCCTTGCCTGCAGGCGTGAATCACTTTGTCAAACAGCGTCCAACAAATGTGGAATTAACGGCTCGTCAGCTGCCGGCATCGGGTAGTCCCTCAACCGGTTGGCACGCACCCATTTCAACGCCTGCCGTTCCTGCCCCTGCGGAACACCGCCCCAACGGCGGCAGATGAAAAGTGGCATAAGTAGGTGAAAATCTTCATAAGAGTGGCTGGCAAATGTAAGTGGTGCCAGACACGCTTCATTAACCTCGATCCCAAGCTCTTCGTGAAGTTCGCGGATCAAGGTTTCTTCAGGACGTTCCCCGTCTTCAACTTTCCCTCCGGGGAATTCCCACAATCCGGCCATCGATTTCCCCTCCGGCCGCTGGGCCAGAAGGATACGGCCATCCACGTCGACAAGGGCGCAGGCCGCGACGAGAACGATCTTGGTCATGATGAGGTGTCCAGTTTTGAGGCGGCAGCGTAACGCCGCATTAATCTTGTCTGCGGTTGCATCGCCAGAACTGCGAAGGGCGACATGTCAGCCGTCGTCTAGCTCCGGTAGTCGCCATTGATGGCGACATACTCCTTGGTCAGGTCACAGGTCCACACCGACGACTGCCCCGATCCAAGCCCAAGCTCGACGCGGATAACGATGTCTTCCTGTTTCATGACGGCAGAGGCAGCCTCTTCGCTGTAGGCAGGGTCACGCTCGCCCTCCACTGCCACACGCACATCGCCGAACCAGATGGCAAGCCGGTCGCGATCCGCCGGTTCTCCAGCCTTGCCGACGGCCATGACGACCCGCCCCCAGTTTGCGTCTTCGCCTGCTATGGCCGTCTTGACCAAAGGCGAATTTGCGATTGAAAGCGCAATTCTTTTGGCGGAGGCATTGTTGTCAGCCCCTTCGACCCGGACTTCGACAAACTTGCGGGCGCCTTCGCCGTCGCGGACGATCTGGTGTGCGAGATCGACCATGACGTCGCTCAGGGCAGCACGCAGGACACCCACACGCGGGTCTTCAAGCGACGCCACGGCCTCGACACCATTTTCGGAGGCCGCTCCGGTTGCGAACAGGAGAACCGTATCGGACGTAGAGGTATCGCTGTCGACGGTGATTGCATTGAAACTGCCATCCACCTCACGGCTCAACAGAGCCTGCAGGACATCGGGAGCAATCGGCGCATCGGTGAAAACGAAAGACAGCATGGTCGCCATGTCAGGCGCAATCATGCCGGCGCCTTTGGCTATGCCGTTGATCGTGACCGTTTCACCATCCAGATCCACGGCCGCAGTGGCGACTTTCGGGTAGGTATCCGTGGTCATGATGGCCTTGGCGGCATCCAGCCAGGACGCACTGCCCTGCCCAGCCTTCAGCTCTTCGACGACATCTGAAAACTTTTCCGCCGGCAACGGCTCACCGATCACGCCGGTTGAGGCAAGAAAAATCTCGTCACCGGAACAGCCCAGGGCCCCGGAAACAATGTCTGCGGACAGCTCTACTGCCGCCATGCCCTTTTTACCTGTAAAGGCATTGGCATTGCCGGAATTGACCAGTAGAGCCCGGGCCTTGCCTGCACCGATCCGGGCCTTGCACCAATCCACCGGCGCCGACGAGCATTTGGATTTCGTGAACACCCCGGCAACGGCCGTGCCCTCGGCAACGGTCGCCAGCAGCACATCCGTCCGGTCCTGGTACTTGATACCGGCAGAGGCGGTCGCAAATGCCACGCCGCGGATGTCCGGCATCTCGGGATAAGAAGTGGGGGCGAGCGGAGAAACGGTCGTCGACATCGATGCAGTCCCGGTCAGAATGGTGTGTGTTTGTCCCTAGCCACAGCGCATGACCAGCGCAAGCCTTTTGAGATCGCCTGGCGCAACAAATCACACGACAAAAACCCCGGCAGCACGGAGCTGCCGGGGTCTTTTATGCCGATCCGGAACCGGATTATTCCGTCTTGTCGCCGTCAGCTGCGGCGGCAGCGCCATTGTCTTCTGCAGCTTTCAGGGCTTCATCCAGAATTTCGATGCTGACTTCGTTTTTCAGCTCGGCCATGCGCGCATCATAAGCTTCGCGCATCAACTGCTGACGCAACCCTTGCGCAACATCTTCAAATGCCGGCTTGTCCTGGCGGCGCTTGTCTTCCAGCTTGATGACGTGCCAGCCGAACTGGGTTTCCACCGGTTCCTTGGTATAGGTGCCAGGCTCGAGAGCAAGTACGGCGTCTTCGAACGGCTTGACCATCTGACCCTTTGTGAAATAGCCGAGGCTGCCACCATTCGGGCCGGACGGGCCGGTTGATTTTTCCCGGGCGAGCTCGGCGAAATCAGCACCGCCGTCAAGTTCCTTGATGAGGTCTTCAGCTTCCGCTTTTTCCTTCACCAGAATGTGACGCGCGTTGAGCTCCTCCGGACCCTCATAGTCCGCAAACTCCTTGTCATAGGCTGCCTTGACGGCATCGTCGGAGATGTCACCGTTGATCTTTTCGCCGAGATACGCGTTGCGCAGGGCCCGCAGCTGCAGGAACTCGAGCTGCTTCTGGAAATCGGGATCCTTGTCCAGGCCTTCGTCGCGTGCCGCCTGCGCCATCAGCTCCATGTCAATCATGACGTCAAGCAGCAGCTTGCGCCACTGGGCCGGCGGAAAACGCTGCAATTCCTGACCAAGATCCTGGGCCGCAAACGCCATGTCGGCTTCCGTGATTTCCGCGTCACCGACCTTTGCGACTACATCGTCTGGTTCCTGGGCAGACAGCGAAGCGGATCCGAGCGACACGGCCAGGAGTGAAACGGCAAGCGCCTGAACCGGCCTGCGCATCGAAATTCGGAACATGAGAAGTCCTTTACCTATCGGAACTGTAATCTTTCTGGCCCCCGATCTTCGAGGGCGTGGCTACTTTGCGCATTCCTGCGGCGTTGACAAGCATACAGCCCCCTCTTATCTGTCGAGCGTCCTGGCTTGCGGGCCGGGAGGGCATCTTTTTGGCCGCATTCGCCGGCCACCGCGTTGCGCTTGGCGGCAACGTGGACAGCAATTGAGACGATTTCATGGGCAGGCGCCGGAATGCCAGATGGCGCCGCCTGTTAGGGAAGGACCGCCACATGGCTGGCCTTGGCGCATTAGCACGTAAGATTTTCGGTTCGGCAAACGACCGGAAGGTAAAGTCATTTCGGGCAGTGGTTGATCAGATCAACGCCCTTGAACCGGAAGTCCAGACCCTCTCGGACGAGGCGCTTCGCGCCCGGACCGATGAATTCCGGGCGCAACTCAAGAACGGCGCAAAACTGGACGACCTTCTGGTTCCTGCCTTCGCCACCGTTCGCGAAGCCGCCCGGCGCGCCCTCGGACAGCGCCACTATGACGTCCAGCTGATCGGCGGTATGGTCCTGAATTCCGGTCAGATTTCGGAAATGCGCACCGGTGAGGGCAAGACGCTGGTCGCAACGGCCCCCGTCTATCTCAACGCCCTGACAGGGCGCGGCGTGCACGTCGTCACCGTCAACGACTATCTGGCCCAGCGCGACAGCGAATGGATGGGTCAGGTCTACAAGTTTCTGGGCCTGACCGTCGGCTGCATCACCCACGGCCTGTCCGACGAGGAACGCCGCGAAGCCTATGCCGCAGACGTCACCTACGGCACCAACAACGAATTCGGCTTCGACTACCTCCGCGACAACATGAAGCATGACCGCGCCTCGATGGTTCAGCGCGAACATGCCTTTGCCATCGTCGATGAGGTCGATTCCATCCTGGTTGACGAGGCCCGGACCCCACTGATCATTTCCGGTCCGCTGGAAGACAGGTCCGAGTTCTACAACACCGTCGATGCCTTCATTCCGCAGCTGACCGAGGAAGACTACGAGCTCGACGAGAAGCAGCGCTCGGCCACCTTTACCGAGGCCGGCAACGAAAAACTCGAAGGCCTGCTGAGCGAAGCCGAGCTGCTGAAGGGCGATTCGCTTTACGATGTCGAAAACGTCTCGATCGTGCATCACCTGCAGCAGGCGCTGAAAGCGCACAAACTGTTCCAGCGCGACAAGGACTACATCGTCCGCAATGACGAAGTGGTGATCATCGACGAGTTCACCGGCCGTATGATGCCGGGCCGCCGGTTCTCTGAAGGTCTCCACCAGGCTCTCGAAGCCCGTGAGAAGGTTCGCATCCAGCCGGAAAACCAGACCCTGGCGTCGATCACGTTCCAGAATTATTTCCGCATGTACGACAAGCTCGCCGGTATGACCGGTACGGCGTCGACGGAAGCGGACGAATTCGCCGACATCTACAAGCTGGAAGTGGTCGAGATCCCGACCAACCTTCCGGTCAGCCGTATCGACGACGACGATGAGGTCTACCGGACCTTTGAAGAAAAATTCGACGCCATCAGCAAGCTGATCGACGACTGCAAGGACCGGGGCCAGCCTGTTCTGGTCGGCACCACCTCGATCGAGAAATCGGAAATTCTCGCCGAGCTGCTGAAGAAGAAGCACGGTTACAAGCAGATCGACCTGTCCGACCCGGCCGCATTTGCAGCCGCCCAGAAGAAGGACGGCGCCAAGTCCAAGGTTTTTGCGGTTCTGAACGCCCGCTACCATGAACAGGAAGCCTTCATCGTCGCCCAGGCCGGCCTGCCCGGCGCCGTGACGATCGCCACCAACATGGCCGGCCGCGGCACGGACATCCAGCTCGGCGGCAACGCAGACATGCAGATTGCCATGGAACTCGGCGACATGCCCGAAGGCGAGGAGCGCAGCGCCAAAGAGGCTGCTATCCGCGCCGAGGTCGAGGAAATGAAACAGAAGGCGCTGGAAGCCGGTGGCCTTTACGTGATCGGCACCGAACGCCACGAAAGCCGCCGCATCGACAACCAGCTGCGCGGCCGTTCCGGACGTCAGGGCGACCCCGGCCATTCCAAGTTCTTCCTGTCGCTTCAGGACGACCTGATGCGCATCTTCGGCTCCGAGCGTATGGATTCCATGCTGCAGAAGCTCGGCCTGGAAGAAGGCGAAGCCATTATCCATCCGTGGATCAACAAGGCACTGGAGAAGGCGCAGCAGAAAGTCGAAGCCCGCAACTTCGATATCCGTAAAAACCTTCTGAAATTCGACGATGTGATGAACGACCAGCGCAAGGTGGTCTTCGAACAGCGGATCGAGCTGATGGACAGCGACGCCATCCAGGACGCGGTTACCGACATGCGTCATGACGTGGTCGACGATCTGGTCGCCAGCCACATCCCCGAAAAGGCCTATCCGGAGCAGTGGGATACGGAAGGCCTCCAGGAGGAAGTCCAGAAATACCTCAATCTCGACCTGCCGGTGAAAGACTGGGCCGAGGAGGAAGGGATCGCGGACGAAGAGGTCAAGGACCGCCTGCGCAAGGCAGCTGACGAGGCCATGGCGCAAAAGGTAGCCAAATACGGCCCCGATGCCATGCGCTATGTCGAAAAGATGCTGCTGCTGCAGACGCTCGACAACCTTTGGCGCGAGCATCTGGCCAATCTCGACCACCTGCGGTCCGTGGTTGCCTTCCGCGGCTATGCCCAGCGCGACCCGTTGCAGGAATACAAGACCGAGGCCTTCACGCTGTTTGAATCCATGCTTGCCCAGTTGCGCCAGATGACCACGGCACAGCTGCTGCGCATCGAGATCGTGACCGAACAGCCGCCGCAAATGCCCGAGCAGCCGGAAATGCATCCCCATCACATCAACCCGCTGACCGGGGAAGATGAAATGGCGCTGGCCGATGCTCAGGCTGCCGGTCTGGGCGCCCGCGATCCCGACAATCCGTCCACCTGGGGCAAGGTCGGTCGCAACGAGGCTTGCCCCTGTGGTT
The DNA here is from genome assembly GCF_965233565.1 of Roseibium sp. Taxonomy (GTDB): domain Bacteria; phylum Pseudomonadota; class Alphaproteobacteria; order Rhizobiales; family Stappiaceae; genus Roseibium. The sequence continues at coordinate 2,755,061 of NZ_OZ247494.1, forward strand.
CCGGCAAGAAATTCAAGCATTGCCACGGCGCACTCGTCTGAGATTAGATTTCAGACACCAGAAATCGGCCGGCCCGGATGATCGGGCTGGCCTTTTTTGTGATTATCCGTCAGGTTGCGCCGATCCAAATTCACCGAGCTGCATATGCAAGAAGTTGCCGCCTCCAACATTTACATTTCCCGCAGGGGCGACCAGCGTCCCGATGATCCCCTGATCAGCCTGATCGTTCCGGCCTTCAACGAGGCGGAGGTCATCGGTCATTTTCTAAAGGCGACCCGGCCTGTGCTTGAGGCCACGGGCCACGCTTATGAATATGTTTTCGTCGATGACGGCAGCCGGGATGAGACAGCCAATATCCTGTCTCGCGAACTCAAGAACGGACTTCCCGGCCGTCTTCTCGGCCTGTCACGCAACTTCGGCAAGGAAGCGGCGCTCTCCGCTGGTCTCGAAGCTGCCAAGGGCGACATCGCCATCATCATCGATGCGGATCTTCAGGACCCTCCGGAGCTGATCCTGCAAATGCTTGACGGCTGGCGTGCCGGCTACGATGTCGTCTACGGGTTGAGGGTCGACCGGTCGTCCGACACCATCTTGAAGCGATCGACGGCAGGCATGTTCTACCGCCTGTTCAATCGGCTCGCCAATATCGACATGCCGGCCAACGCCGGCGATTTCCGTCTGATCGACCGGGTCGTGATCGATGCGCTGTTGCGGCTGCCGGAGCGCAACCGGTTCATGAAGGGGCTCTTTGCCTGGGTCGGGTTTCCGGCAATGGCCCTGCCCTACGAACGGCCGCCGCGCAAGGCGGGAACCGGCAAGTTCAACTACTGGAAGCTCTGGAATTTCGCTCTGGACGGACTGACCGGCTTCACCACGCTGCCGCTTCGGGTCTGGTTCTATGGCGGTGCCCTGGTCTCTCTCGGTGCCTTTGCCTATGCGCTTTATCTGACGCTTCGCGTGTTTGCACACGGGATCGATGTTCCTGGGTATGCTTCGTTGATGGTTGCCCTGTTGTTTTTCTCCGGCGTCCAGTTACTGTCGATCGGCATGATCGGTGAGTACATTGCCCGCCTCTTCAACGAGGCCAAGCAGCGACCCGTCTTCATCGTGCAGGACGTCATCGAAGGCGCACCAACCTCACGCCCGACCCGTTTGGCGGACGAGAAGAGCGATGCAAGATAAGCGCCGTCGTCAGACGCTTAAGACCGAGACAGCCGCAGTGGGCAAATTCGCCGTGGTCGGTGTGCTGGCGACCCTGACGCATGCCCTGGTCGCCGCCAGTCTGCTCGAGGCCGGCGTCCTGACGGCGTTTCCCGCCAATATCTGTGGTTTCCTGGTCGCTTTCGGTGTGTCTTTCACCGGGCACTATTTCTGGAGCTTTGCCCACCTGCGCCAGGAAGGCAAAGCCTGGAAAAGCATGACGCGCTTTCTCGTGATTGCCCTGTCCGGTTTTGCGCTGAATTCATTTGTGCTGGCGCTGTGGCTGCAGTTGACACCCTGGCCGGACCTCGCCGGATTGCTGTTCTCGATCGCAATTGTTCCGGCCCTGTCCTTCCTCGGCGCGCGGCTTTGGGCATTTTCCCATCGCCCCGCAGAAACCTGATCATCCCGCGAGTGACCGCATGACCGCATCCCGCGCAGCCCTCCTTTACAGTGCCCTGGCCTGCCTGCTTTATGCCCTTGTTCCAACACTCACCTTTCCAACGCCTCCGCTCGACGTGGTGGAAGGCTTCGCCTGGGGACGGGAGTTGCAGCTTGGTTACACCAAGCACCCGCCCATGCAGGCCTGGCTGCTGGAACTCACCTACCGTCTGACCGGCGGCGGAACCTTTGGCGCCTACTGGCTCAGCGCCCTGTGCGCTGCGATGGGTTACTTCTTTATCTGGAAGCTTGCCAAACGGCTCGGACTGACCGGCTGGCAGGCTTTCTGGTCTCTGGTTCTGACCAGCGTGACCTTCTATTTCACGCTGCCCATGCCGGAATTCAATCCCAACATCCTGCAAGTACCGGTCTGGGCCGGCATGATGCTGTTCTTTCACCGGGCACTGACCAATGGCCACGCAATTGACTGGATTGTTCTCGGCGCATTGGCCGCTTTCGGATTCTACACGAAATACTTCGTCCTTCTTCTGGTCGGCACAATCGGCCTCTATACCCTGCTGTTTCCGGACGCTAGGCGCCATCTGCTCAGCCTTGGTCCCTGGCTGTGCGCGCTGACCTGCATCCTCCTGCTCGTGCCGCATCTCCAGTGGCTCCTTGAAACGGATTTCCTGACGCTTCAATACGCGGCCAGTCGCAGCAAGCCGGCCGCGGGTGTTGTTGGCCACATATTCAATCCGCTGAATTTCCTGGGCGCTCAGATCGGCAATCATGCCGGCCTGTTTCTTGTTGTTTTGGCAGGACTTGGCTGGACCGGCCTGAAGGATCTTCGGGCCAGACGGACGCAGTCGGCCGCCCCCCTTCTCCCGCCGCAGGACCGATTCCTGCTCTGGTTCGCCTTTGTGCCCCTCGCCGTTGTGCTGCTGGCATCCGCTGTCAGCGGGAACGAGTTCGAGCATATGTGGGGCACGCCGATGTTCGTCCTGTCGGGGATCCTCGCAGTCCGGTATCTGGGTTTGCCAAATCTGTGGTCCCACCCGCGCCGCTCCCTGGCTGCGGCCATAGCAATCCAGGCCGTGTTTCTGGGCATTCTCTTCGGTCAGGCCGTGCTTGAGCCTCACTGGAAGACAAAACAGACACGCATTCACTATCCGGGTAGGGAGGTTGCGCAGGAACTTTCCCGGATCTGGAAGGCGGAAACGGGAACGGACCTCGCCTATGTGGCTGGCGACATGTGGTCTGCCGCAAATGTTACCCTGTTCGCCCCCAGCCGGCCGTCCATGTTCTACCTGCACAGCCTGGAGCTGAGCCCGTGGATCAATCTCGACGACGTGCAGAAAAAAGGCCTCATGATTGTCTGGCGAGGTGACCGCGAAAAACCGCTCAACGAATTGCTCGCCTTCTATCCGGAGGCCGTGCGAGATGGCTCCAAGATGTTCCCTTATTCAGCCTCCGGCAGCATTCCCGATGTCAGGGTCAACTGGATGATCGTGCAGCCGGGCAAAGTAGCAACACAGGTTCAAAAATAACGGCGACAGCGGCTGTCGACCGTCTGGAAAGAGAGACAAAAGCCCTCTACCTTGGCGCCATGATCAGTATGGCGGAAATTGACGGCATCGAAGACTGGATGATCGGACAGGCACTTGGCACGCCCGACATGGCCACGATGTTCGGTGAAATGTGTGTGCGTCTGCGCCAGTGCAACGTTCCGGTAGACAGGGCCATGCTCGCCTGGTCGACGCTCCATCCTCTCATTGAAGCCGAACTTGCGTTCTGGGAAAGCGGAAACGCCGTTCAACACGAACAGATCACCCATACCGAGGAAGAAACCGAGGACTGGCTGCAAAGCCCCGTACGTGCCGTTCTGATCAGCGGGGAACCGTTGTTGCGCCGGCGGCTGACCAATGCCAACGCGCCTCTAGAATTTCCGCTGCTGCAACGTCTGTCGGACACCGGCTACACCGATTACATGGTGATGCCCACCGCGTTCGAGATCCCGGCCATACCGAGCGAATTTGCCAGCACGGGCATCGTTGTCAGCTGGGCCACCAGGGACAAGGAAGGTTTCTCCGACGACGCACTGACCGCCATCCAGTACATTCAAAAACGCCTCGCCTTGGCCGCTCGGGCTACGATTGAAGGTCAGATCAGCAAGACCATCGCAGAGACCTATCTGGGAAAGATCGCCGGCAACAAGGTCCTGAATGGCCAGATCCGCCACGGGGACGGCCAGACCATCGATGCCGTGATCTATTTTTCCGACATGCGCAGTTCCACCGCGATTGCAGAGCTACTCGGACCGGACGCCTATCTGAGTTATCTGAACACCTATTTCGAGGCGACGGCCGGCGCGGTTCTGGATCAGGGCGGGGAAGTCCTGGATTTTATCGGCGATGCGGTGCTCGGCGTGTTTCCGATCGGCTCTCAGGGCCTTGAAACCGCCATCCGAACCGCACTTGCAACGGCCGATGACAGCCGAGAACGGCTTAAGGCCCTGAACGCCGACCCATCTCTTGCGCATCCGCTGAAAGCCGGTATTGCCTTGTCCGTCGGATCGGTCATGTTCGGCAATATCGGTGTCGCCCACCGCCTCACCTTTTCCGTGATCGGCCAGACGGTGCATGCCGCTGCGCGGATCGAGAGCCTGACCAAGACCGTCGGAACAGATGTTCTCATGACAGAGGACATAGCCCGCCTCGCCGGCCCGCGCGCACAACCGGTCGGTTCCTTTGAACTCAGCGGCTTTACCGATCCCCAGCCGCTTTTTGCGCTGAATACGTCATCTCCTCTCCGGTCCTGAGACCGGCCTTTCTATTCCCTACTAAAAGCAGACCACATGACAGACCTGAGCCCCAATGCACCCAAAAACCTGCCTTTTCGCGACCAGCCTGCAAGCGGCGAGGAGGAAGGTGCACCGGTTGTCCTGCTGCATGGATTTGGCGGCGACCGGCAGACCTGGCTCAATATCCAGACCGCTCTGGCGCCCAAAAAGCGTTCGCTGGCCTTTGACCTGCCCGGTCATGGCGAGGCGCTGGACTGGCCGCGGATCGGTCATGCCGGTGTCTCGGCAAAGGCCGTCGGCCAGTCCCTTGAGGCGCTTGACCTGCAGCGCGTCCATCTGGTGGGCCATTCGATGGGCGGCGCCGTTGCAGCCCTGATTGCGCTGCGCAACCCGGACCTTGTGGCCAGCATGACACTGCTGGCGCCTGGCGGGTTTGGCCCGGAAATCAATCACCGGCTGCTGCGCCGCTATGCGGCGGCAACCGACCCGGAATTGATGGAAGTACTGCTGGAACAGTTTTTCGGCTGGGAATTCAAGCTGCCGAAATTTCTCGCCAGAACCGCAGCCGAGAGCCGGGCCCGGCCGGGAGCCGTTGCCACGCTTGAAACCATTGCCGATGAAATCATCGACGGCACGGTGCAAAAGACCCTGCCGCGCGACGAACTGGCAGCGTTGCAGATGCCGATCAAGGTGTTGTGGGGAACCCAGGACCGCGTGCTGCCGACCCGTCAGGCCCACAAGCTCCCCGGCACCGTTGCGACTCACATCTTTGAACGTGTCGGCCACATGGTGCATCTGGAAATCCCGAAGGAAACAACGCGGCTGATCCTGCAGAACGCAAGCACGTCCTAGGGTGCGTCGCGCTTAACAAGATCCGACGTTCCTCGGCAGCTACGTTGAAATCCTTGATTTCAGGCAGAAAAACCAAGTCCTGTTAAACACGGTTTGCTCTAACGCACTATCAGACTGCGAGACGCAGCAGAAATCTGCTGCATTTCAGCAATCTCAACCTCATCCTGAGGAGGACCGAAAGGTCCGTCTCGAAGGATCGGCTGCATAGTCGGGTGCTACCGGCCAACCCTGCAAAGGCGCCGCTATCGCGGCTCCTCAGGAAAAGGGCCTTTTGGGATCACGGTCTGCAATCGACAGCGGTCCCGCCTCACGCCTCCGGCAACAGATCGTCGCGCCAGGGTTCGCCAATCACGCGGCGCGCCATCATGTGCGAGCGGGGCGAGTTGATGCTATCGACAGCAATCAGTTGCGTTTCCTTCAGATAGGCAACGTAGAACTTGCTGTTCTCGGTCGAGCCGACGACCTTGGTGTCGTCATAACCTTCTGACAGGCCCGCAATCTGCAGCTTGATGTCGTACTGGTCCGACCAGAACCAGGGCAGCGGATCGTAGTCGACTTCATTCCCAAGCAGGGCCTGGGCAACGATCTTGGCCTGGTCGATGGCGTTTTGCACGCTCTCCATGCGAACGGACCGCTGGTAGCGGTTGGAATAGAACCGCGTGCAATCCCCGGCAGCAAAAATATCCGGATCGCTGGTCTGGCCACAGCCATCGACCAGAATACCGTTGTCGGTTTCCAGTTCGGCCGCTTCTGCGAGCCTGTCATTGGGTTCGGCTCCGACGGCAACCAGCACCAGTTCCGCAGACACCGTCTCGCCATTCGACAACTTGACGCCCGTAACGGCATCACCGCCCTCGATGGCCTTAATACCGGTGTTCAGTTTCAGATCGATGCCGTTTTTCTGGTGCAGCTTTGCGAAATACTCCGAGACAGCCTCACTCACGACCCGCTTCATGGGCCGGTCCTGGGCCTCAATGACACTGACTTCCTTGCCGAGCGACTTGGCAACCGCAGCCACTTCCAGGCCGATATACCCCGCGCCGATAATGGCGATTCGGCGGCTTGCCGAGAGGAGGTCCCGGATCACGTCGACATCCGCGATCGAACGCAGGGTGACAACACCCTTCTTGTCAGCACCGTCCAGTTTCAGGAAGCGGGCATTGGTGCCGGTCGCCAGCACCAGTTTGCCATAAGGCAGCGTATCGCCGTTTTCCAGTTTCAGCCTTTTGGCACCGCGGTCGATCTCAACCACCTTGGTGTTCGGAATATGGTCGATCTTGTTGGTCGTGAAAAAAGCCGGCGGGCGCAGCCAGAGTCCTTCAGCGCCGATTTCACCGGCAAGGAATTTTTTGGACAGCGGCGGGCGTTGATAAGGCGGATGAGGTTCATCACCGATCAGGCGCAGCGGACCTTCGAACCCGCCCTGCCGCAAGGACTGGGCAACCTGCGCACCGGCCTGTCCCGCACCGATGATGACGATATCTTCTTGCATTCCGTTCCGCCTTCTTCCCGCTTGGCTCGGGGCCTGTTCAGAAAAGAATGGCTAGCACGAAGAAAAGCCGTCCGCCAGACGGGCGAAACGCCGCGTTTGACCAACGCGGCGTTTTTTTGAACCAGTGTGTTTTTAAAGGTCGAGACGGGCTCAGGCGCTGCGCACGCCTTGCAGGAATTCAGCCACTTCCTGACGGATCAATGCCCCCTGCTCACCCAGCGATTCTGCCAGGTGCTCGACTTCCGCACCATTGGAACGGGCCAATTCTGCTGCGGAGCCGACGGTCTCCATTCGGGTGACCCCTTCTTCGGACCGGGTCGACGCGCTGGAGACGTTTTCGGAAATCACCTGGACGGCCTCATCCTGCTGCTGCACGGCAGAGGCAACGGCCGAGGCGAGCCCTTCCATGTCGGAGATGATCTTGTTGACGTCTTCGATTGCCTGAACTGCCTGTCCAGACGAGCCCTGGATGGCCTCGATCTGGGTGGCAATGTCCTCGGTGGCCTTGGACGTCTGGTCTGCCAGCTGTTTCACCTCAGCAGCAACAACCGCAAATCCTTTACCGGCTTCGCCGGCGCGGGCGGCCTCGATGGTCGCGTTGAGCGCCAGGAGATTGGTCTGGTTGGCAATGTCGCGGATCAGGCCCATGACTTCACCGATCCGGTCTGCGGCACTGGACAGTTCCTGCATGGTCGCCACCGTCGAGGAGGCACTCATCACCGCCTGCTGGGCAACCTCTGTCGACTTGTTGGCCTGCCCGGCAATCTCCGCAATGGAAGCGGCCAGTTCTTCGGCGGAATGCGCCGCAGAGGTGACGTTTTCCGCGGCCGTGCGCACCGCCCCGGCCGCTTCGCCGGACTGGTTGGCAACGTCATCGGCGGACTGCTCCATCGATTGCGACGTCTGACGCAACTCGCCATTGGCGCGGTCCAGGCTGTCGAGCGCTTCAGACACCGTGCCTTCGAAGCGGCCGATCAGATTGTCCAGACGGGCGACACGTTCTTCACGCTGCTGGTTTTCCTGATCCTGGGCCGCTGCAAGTTCCGCCCGTTCCACGGCGTTGTCACGGAACACCTGCACCGTTCGGCTCATGGAAGCCAGTTCGGTCTTTCCGGCCATTTCCGGCAAATCGACATCGGTCTGACCACCGGCCAGCTCCTCCATGGCCGCCTGCAGGCGCGCCAGAGGCCTGGCAACGGATTGACCGATCAGGATCGCGATGGCCGGCAACAGGATCAACAGGACCAGAATGGTGCCACCGATGGCATAGGCTGCGATCGAGCGCGCGCTTTCCAGCTGGGCGGCGGCTTCTTGTTGCATCTCGCTCGCCACCTTGCTGAGTTCATCGATACGCGGCGGCACGAAGTCAAACAGATGCCCCAGAAGCTCTTCCCTCTCAGCCTTCGTTGCCTTGGCAGCCTTATACTCTTCAAATGTAGCCTTGTAATTGGCCATGTTACCGGCGAGGTCTTTTTTGACCGAGTCAGACATGTAAGCTACTTGGAGTAACTCTTCAAAAACTCCGAACTGCTCACCGAACACTTCCTTTGCAGCGTCGGTATTGTTGAGCGTGTATTCCTTCTCGGCCAGCTGCACGGCCAGGATCGCACGGGCAAGCTTTTCAAAATCCGGCCCGCCACCAAATTTCATCTCTTCCGCAAGCCGATCCTTGACCGCACCTGCAAACTGATTCAGTCCGGCGAGCTGCCCCTGTGTCGCGTCATAGCCGATGGTCTGCTGGACCGCATCCAAATCGGCAAACGCCCCTTTGGTATCATTCAGTGTTTCGCGAACATCGTCGATCTTGACTTTGTAAGCTGCCGCCGCGGGGTTGGCTTCAATCGAGTCCAGAATGGTGTTCGCGGCGACCAGCCCCTCGGAAAACTCATTGAAACTCTCCGCCGAGGGCGAAGCAAGATAGCGCTCTTCCAAAGTGCGCAGCTTGCCTCCGGCTTCTGACAGCGCCCCGACCTGCTCAGCAAGTGAGGAACTGCCGCTCATGCGGGCAAAGGCTGAATTAAGTTCACCCTGGCTCCAGAAGAATACGCCTCCGATTGCCAACAGTCCGACGACCGTGAACAGGCTGAGAGCGAGAATTCTGACTTTGACAGACAAGTTGGCAAAGATGTGAAATGGAGATTGCGATCCGAAGGCCACCGGCGTATGTCCCTTAACACTCACGTTGGCAATCAAGAATTGGATAAAATTGCCAATTTACAGTTAACATCCGCGCAACTCTGCCAATCCGGCACCTATCTTCCGTTACGACAGCTTTCTCCTTAGCCCTTGAGGTCACTCTTGATTTCTCTTGCGAGACTTGCTCCGGCAATTTTTGTCCTTTTGTGGTCGACCGGCTTTGTCGGCTCCAAACTGGGGGCGCCCTACATCGAGCCCATGGTCTTTTTGACAGTGCGTTTTGTCGCTGTCTTGCCGATCCTGATTCTGCTCGCGCTGTTGCTCGCAAAGTCCTGGCCAAAGTCACCACTGGCGGTGTTTCATTGCATCGTCACGGGCATGCTGGTGCACGGGATTTATCTTGGCGGCGTGTTCTGGGCGATCAAGCAAGGCATGCCGGCTGGCCTGTCCTCCATCATCGTCGGTCTGCAACCGGTGCTGACGGCCCTGATGGCGGTCGGGCTCCTGAACGAGGCGATTTCAAGGAAACACTGGCTCTCCATGGCCATTGGCGCGGCGGGTCTTGCCCTGGTGCTCGGACCGAAATTCGACCTTGGCGGCTCGGGCATTACGGCTGCCACAGTAGGCATCGTCTTTGTTGCGGTGGCTGCCATCAGTTTCGGCACCGTCTATCAGAAGCGCTTTGTGCAGCAGACGGATCTGCTGGCGGCCACGGTCTGGCAATATGTGGGAGCACTGGTCGTCACGGTGCCGTTCAGCCTTGCGGAAAGCTGGCAGATCACCTGGTCGGGAGAGCTGATCTTCGCCATGGCCTGGCTGGTGCTGGTGCTGTCGGTCGGCGCCATCCTGCTGCTAATGTTGCTGATCCGGGAGGGCGCAGTCTCAAAGGTGGCGAGCCTGTTCTACCTGGTGCCGGTGGCAACGGCGGTGGAAAGCTATTTCCTTTTTGGCGAAATCCTGTCTCCCGTCCAGATCGGCGGCATGGTTCTGGTGATCGGCGCTGTCCTGACCATTCGCAAGGCGGCTTAAGATCACCTTCAGACGTCAGAAGCTGGGTGGGGTCGCGTCGGCCGGAACCGTCACAGGCTCCTTCAGGCGGTCTTTCCGGCGTTGCCAGTACCGCCTTTGCCGCGAGATTGCAGCATTTAGTTCTCCGCCCAGGATGAACACCAGCGCGCAGATATAGAGAAAGATCAACGCGGTCATGATCCCGGCAAGACTGCCATAGGTGGAGACGTAATTGGCAAAGCTTGCCAGATAGGCACCGAAGGCGCTGCCCGCGATGATCCACATGACAAGCGTCGCCAGCACACCCGGCCAAAGGTCGCGAAATGACCGCTTGCCGGCAGGCAGCAGCCAGTGCGTCACGAACAGGCCGATGATCAGCAGAGACCCGGCGAGGGTGAAGCGGGCCACATTGATCGACAGCAGAAACGATTCAACCTGCGGCACATAGGCCTGGAGGGTTTCCAGCGCGAGCGGCGCCAGAACCACCAGAAACGTGTAGGACAGCAAGATGGCCGCCCCCAGCAGGACCAGTCCGAGCGACTGCAATCTGAGCAAGATGATCGAACGAGGTTCGGTCTGCCGATAGGCCCGGTTGAGCGCCGTGCGCAGAGCTTCGACTCCGTTCGACGCGAACCAGAGCGCGGCAACCGCACCGAAGGTCAGAAGATCGCCGCGTCGGACGGTCAGCACATTGTGGATTTCATTGACCACCGGTGACGCTACGCTTTCGGGCCAGGCGTCGAAAAGAAGATCGGAGACGGTGTCGGCCGCACCGGTCATGCCGAAAAAGGCTGCCAGCGACGCAATGAAGATCAGCAGCGGGAACACCGCCAACAGACCGGACAAGGCCACATGGCTGGCCATTGCGAAACCATCGTCGCGGGCGAAATGGCCGATGGCGTCCTTCAGGACGGCATAGATTACCAGGACTGTTTGTCGGACGCGCATGGGCTTGATGTGGCCCCGAGGCGGCCGATCCGTCAAGTCCGGGGGGAAAAAACCCCATCCTCCAAAAGGTCTATAAATTCGCCCTCGACAAATGCCGGTGTGCAACGCAACATAGCTTCAAGAAAACGCCCCCGGGCGCAACAAATGAAAACGGAGATCGCCATGTCCACCGCAGCCCTTCCGGCGGCAGATAACCGGGAAAACCTTCACGAGCGCACCGAGGCCGCCGTCGAGACGCTCGACCGGCTGCTGGATCTCGCAGCGCAGCGCGTCCGCGCGCTGGTCACAACCGACGGCAGGATCTCGGCCACCCGGATGGAAGAAGAGCAACGGGCAACCCACGGCCTTGCCTGGCTGGCAACCTATGTCGAATCGCTGCGCCAGCTGAACGCTTATGCCCTCAGGCTCACGGAGGAAGGCCGTTACGGCCCACTGGAGGACCGGATTGTCCAGTTGGGTTTTGCCGAATACCTGGCCCAGATTTTCGGCGGCATTCCGATGAACCAGGGTGAATTTGTCCGCCTTGCCGATCTCGGACTGACCTTTCAGGAGGTCCAGGGCCTGCACACGCCCGAAATCGCGGCCCTGATCGATGCCGGCAACACGCCCGACATCCGCAGGGAAATCACGCAGCTGATCCGGGACCAGGCCGGTCATTCCACCTTTGGCGACCCCGGCCTCGACGAAACCATGGAGCAGATCCGCAACGAAATGCGGCGTTTTGCCGAAGGCACCGTCGTGCCTCATGCCCATGAATGGCACCTGAACAACGACTATATTCCGCTCGACGTCATCGGCCAGATGTCCGAACTTGGCGTCTTCGGCCTCACCATTCCCGAGGACTATGGCGGGCTCGGGCTCGGCAAGGAAGCCATGTGCGTGGTGTCCGAGGAGCTCTCCCGGGCCTATATCGGCGTCGGTTCGCTTGGCACACGCTCCGAGATTGCCGCCGAACTGATCCTGTGCGGCGGCACGGAGGAGCAGAAACAGCACTGGCTGCCGAAAATCGCGTCCGGCGAAGTCCTGCCGACGGCCGTCTTCACCGAACCCAATACCGGCTCCGACCTGGCTTCGCTGAAAACCCGTGCCGTCAAGGACGGGGACACCTGGAAGATTTCCGGCAACAAGACCTGGATCACCCATCCGGTGCGTGCCGACATCATGACGCTGCTGGCCCGGACCAATCCGGACGAGCCCGGTTACAAGGGCCTGTCCATGTTCATCGCCGAAAAGCCCCGGGGCACGGATGAAGATCCGTTCCCGGCGGAAGGCATGAGCGGTGGTGAAATTGAAGTGCTCGGCTACCGCGGCATGAAGGAATATGAGATCGCCTTCGACGGGTTTGAGGTGAAAGGCGAAAACCTGCTTGGACAGGTCGAGGGCGAAGGCTTCAAGCAGCTGATGCAGACATTCGAAGGCGCTCGTATCCAGACCGCGGCCCGGGCGCTCGGCGTGGCCCAGTCCGCGCTTGACCTCGGTCTGAAATATGCAGAGGAGCGCATCCAGTTCGGCAAGGCCCTCATCCACTTCCCGCGTGTTTCGGACAAACTCGCCCTGATGACGGTCGAACTGATGATCGCGCGTCAACTGACCTACTTCTCTTCCTGGCAGAAGGACAGCGGCAAACGCTGCGACCTGGAAGCCGGCATGGCCAAGCTGCTTGGCGCGCGTGTTGCCTGGGCAGCCGCCGACAATGCCCTGCAGATCCACGGCGGCAACGGCTTCGCGCTGGAATATGCAATCTCACGCGTTCTGTGCGATGCCCGGATCCTGAACATCTTCGAAGGGGCTGCCGAGATCCAGGCACAGGTCATCGCCCGCCGCCTTCTGGAAACCAGAGGCAATTCATAAGCGCGAAACAGGAGGCTGCCTTTGCAGCCTCCCTGCGTCATTCAACACGTGAAAAGGCAACGCCGGTTCTGCGGTTCCTGACACTGTCCGAACCGGTGCAGACCTCTCTGCTGGATGGACTGCGGTTGAACTGGCGGCGTTCTGCCCCCAGATTGTATGTCATGCAGGATCACGAAAGACGCGGCTCATGACATCTTCGTTTTCATTTGAGGACCTTGGTTTCGACCCTGAAATCCTGGGACCGGAAGAAGACCAGAAGCTCACCGTGCGGCAAAAGCTCATGGCGACCGCAAGGAAGGCGGCGCGCCAGGTCCCGTTCATGGAAGACGTCATCGCCGGCTATTATTGCGCGCTTGACCCGTCAACACCGGCAAAGGTGCGGGCCACGCTTCTTGCGGCTCTGGCCTATTTTGTACTTCCGGTCGACACGATCCCGGATTTTATCCTCGGAATCGGGTTCGGCGATGATGCCACCGTGCTGATGGCGGCAATCGCCATGATCCGCAGTCATATGCGCGACGACCACTACGATGCCGCGCGTGAAGCCCTCAAGGACGGCGATCTTTGAACTGCGCAATCTAAAGTTGGATTTCAGTCGACCGGTCCTTGATCGGCAGGCCTGGTGTCCTGCCGCTTCAAGCCGTGCCAGCAACCGGATGTCCGGCCGGCGATCAGCCAATAAACCGCACCGGCGACAAACCCGGCGGCCAGCGCCACCCCGCTGCCCGGGCGAAGCGTTTCGGCACCGGCCTCGCTTCCCAGGGTCCAGACCGCAAAGGCGATCAGGCCTGCGGCCGCCATGTGAAACACAATGCCCTTGAGCCGGGCAGTTTCGGCAATCGCTATGACCAGCCCCGCCGGAACCAGGGCGGTTGCACCGACAACGCTGGCGGTCACAAGCCCGGTACCGACGGTTGCCGCGAAGCCGACGGGATCAGTGTCAGGCGGACCGGCACGAAAAAAGCCCCACGCAAGGAACAGCCCGCAAGCCAGTACGGCAAGAATGAACCCGGTCACCACCTTGAGGAGCTGATAGACAAATTTTCCGCCGTCCAAACCGCCTGTCCTTCTTGATCTTGGTGTTCTGCCTCCTTACTTGAGCCCGCGCGTAAGCAAATGCAACAGCCGGGACAGGACCAGCCGGCAGACAGATTGAATTCCGTCAAGGAACGGACCGCTACTGAAAATCCGCGAAACCTCCAAGAAAACCGTTGTTTTCGGTTGACTTTTTGCCGGTTTCGCAGGAGCTTAGGGGATGGCGTCAAGCCAAGCACGTTCAGTCCCCTTGGTGCAGTTGTTCCGAGGTTTTTCGTGTAGGTATCGAGCCAAATCCTGACGCCACGTTGAAACGATAGAGGAGATTGCGACCATTCGCCGTCCGTTCCGCGCCCCGCCTCCCACGAAGGAAGGCCCGCGCACCAACCAAGAAATTCGCGTTCGCGAAGTCCAGTTGATTGATCATGAAGGCGCCAACCGTGGTGTCGTGCCGACCGAGGAGGCGATGGATATCGCCCTGGATGCAGGCCTGGATCTAGTTGAAATCCAGCCCAACGCAAACCCGCCCGTCTGCAAGATCCTGGACTATGGCCGGTACAAGTACCAGGCCCAGAAGAAAGCCGCAGAAGCCCGCAAGAAGCAGAAGACCGTCGAGATCAAGGAGATCAAGATGCGTCCGAACATCGACACCCATGACTATGAGGTGAAGATGAAAAACATGCTGCGTTTCTTCAATGACGGAGACAAGGTGAAGGTCACACTCCGCTTCAGGGGGCGTGAAATGGCACACCAGGACCTGGGCATGAACCTGCTCAACAAGGTCCGCGAAGAGACCAACGAAATCGCCAAGGTCGAATCCGCTCCGAAGCTGGAAGGCCGGCAGATGGTGATGGTGCTTGCCCCGCTGAAGTGAGCCGGCCGGCAAAGCCATGACGAACGAAACCCCGCCTCGGCGGGGTTTTTTGTTTTGTGCAATTCGGCTGGGACGCCTTAACGGATCACGTCCGAGCGGCCAGGTGACTTCCCCTGGAAGCGCTACATGAACAGAAAGCTGTCAAACGTCCTCCGTCGGTCGTTTCGGGGCAACGAGAGGCAATACGATTTTGAATGTCGTCCCCTCGCCGGCCTTGCTCTCCACGTCGATTTTACCGCCGAGCAGTTCGGTGACGAGATTATAGACGATATGCAGGCCGAGCCCTGATCCACCCATGCCAAGCTTGGTGGTGAAGAACGGATCGAAAATCTTGCCGATAGTCTCTTCGGGAATCCCCATGCCATTGTCGGCAACAGTGAGCGTCAGATGGCTTCCATCCGCGACCGAATGGACTTTGATGACGCCGGACTTCTCCGGCGGGAAAGCATGGACAAGTGCATTGTTGTAGAGGTTGAGCAGCACCTGCCCGACCGGTCCGGGATAACTGTCCATCTCCGCATCGGCTTTGATCGTCGTTTCGACAATGACATGCGCCTTTTCAAGAGACGGCCCGAGGGTCACACCGATCTCCTTGACGATTTCGGAGAAGCTGAAGACGCGGCGCTTGTAGCTTGTCTGGTCGACCGCAACCTGTTTGAAGCTGGCAACCAGTTCGTCGGCCTTGCTCAGATTGCGCAGGATCAGCTGGTTGCCATTGTCGACAACCTCGGCAAATTCCAGAAGAGCTTCCTGCTCCAGTGGCTGGTGGACCACCTTCTGGAAATCCCGGCTCCTGTCGACCAGGGTGCTTGCCATCATGACGGCATTACCGATTGGCGTGTTCAGCTCATGGGCAACACCTGCGACCAGGGAGCCCAGACCGGCAAGCTTTTCCGATTTGACCAGCTGGCTCTGCGCCTCCTTCAGCTCCGCCACGGTCCGGGATAATTCCGCGTTGGCCTGCGTGAGCTCCCGGGCGCGCTCGGCCACGCGGTCTTCCAGATCCGCATTCACATCCTGGAGCTTGTGAATGGCCTCACGGCGCTCAAGTTCCGTGGTATTTGCACGCCCGAACAGGCTCTTCCAGTGACGCGGCACAACGGGACTCTGGATCCGCACCTTGTGCGGCAGGTTTTCGACATGACGGGCAAGCTGCAAGGCGGGCAGCGTGAAGCGGCGGTGCTGGAGGACCACAAGCCCGATCAGCGACGCCACGCACAAGCTCATCATGGCGAGATACGGCGTCATCAGCTCAAAAACGGAAGACCGAAGATCTTCCTTGGCGATGTAAAGCAACATCCGCCAGGGCGTTCCCTGCAGATCGAATGTCTTCCAGACACCATGGTCGGACCGCTGCAATTCATTGGGGCTGATAGAAAAAACGGTTTCGATCTGCAGAGGATCGAGCACTTCGGACAAATTCAGGATTCGGCTGGACATATCCTGGGGTGGCCTTGAGGCGGCGACGACCTGACCGCCTTCTGCCAGAACCCAGAAATTGGCGATGGCCGTATCGTCGACCTTCAGTTGTTCGTTCAGGACGGCCAGGGTCAGATCCGAACCGAAGACACCGACAAATTCGTCCGAATGGTAGACCGGCGCCACCAGCGACACCATCAGCCCGGCAGCCGCGGCGTCAGGATATGGTGGTGTCCAGGCAAGTTGACGGTCGGGATTCTGGTCCGGCCCAATCAACTTGACCGGGTAGGTTCCTCCGGCTGCGAACACCACGTCGAGGATCTCATCCATCGTATGTTTGCCAGTTGCCCCGCTCAGCGCTTTGAAGTCGAGCCCCGGATAGAGAACGCTGAACGCACCCGCTGCGTCGTAATAGTAGCTCCATTGCAGGTTGGGAAACTTCTTGTGCGCATTCCACATCAGCGGCAGCGTTGTGAGCATGTCATCCAGTTCACGCTGGTACTCCGTGGCGTTCCTGCGAACATAGAGCGTGCCCGTTGTGGATCTCAACTCAGGCGGCAAGGTATCCCAGGGAGCGCCGGCAGGACTGCCCTGCCCGAGCCTTTCCAGCACTTCACTCATGCTGCCACCACTGCTCAGTTCAGTTCGTTCAAGCAGGGTTTCCATGACGAACCGCATGCCGTCCACATGCTGCTGAGCTTCGTCCAGTTGATGTTGCAGCCCCTTGTGAAGCAGCTCCGCCTGCCCGATCGCCTCACGTGTCAACCGATCGGATATCTGCTTGGCCTGGAGTATCCCGAACCCGGCCCCCACGGCGGAAAGAAGCAGGATGCCACCAACAAACAGGATGCCGTAAGCCTTTATGAGGCGCTCCGAATCGGTTCTCGGAATATCTGCGGCTGATGCGGCACCGACGGTGTCATCAGTCATCGGCGCACCTCCTGCCTTCCATGAGAAGATTGCCGCGCCCGGAGGTCGTTACGGCCTCACCCGGCACTTTCACACTGACGACGCCAGGGAACAGTGCGGACTGCAAATCTTCACCACCTCGTACAATTTACCCGCGGCCAAAAAGATACGCAGTTTGCAATTAAAGCAAAATATATATCTCTAGATACTGATATTTTTGACGGTGAAATTGTACAGGTTTTGCAGAAAAATCTAAAAGAATTGCCAAGTAAGGGCGTCGAATCGACTCCTCTTGCAAAGACATCGGCCTGCACACCTGACGAAACCGGCTCGCCGCCTGCCTGCCGTGCGGCATTGTTTGCAATCAGCCGGACTTGGCTGACATCCCCGGACCGCAAAAGGGGACGGCCCGGCAGATTGGAGCCTGCCGGGCCGCATGACTGACTGGAGGTTGGAGGTCTTCAGTCAGGCGAACTGTCGTCTGATCAGAATGTGCGCTGCATACGAACGCCGAAGAGGAGTTCGTCCGTGTCGCCCTGGGTGTCGACATCCGTGTTGGCGTAACCAACATCAGCACCAAGCAGGAAGCCGGAGACCGGTTCCCACTGAACCGAACCGTCAATCGCGTAGCGGGTGACGTCGTTCAGACCGGTCGCGGCGTCGATATCGGCGTAGGAACCGTCAAGCGCAAGACCGATTGTGCTGGTTGCCTGAATGTAGGCACCGGCGGAAAGCGAATAGCCCGAAGACGTATCGCCACCGTTGAAGTCGGCAACACCGTCATACGTCGTGATGTAGGCAAGCGCACCGTCAGCATAGAAACCCTGGAAGAAGATGTTCGATCCAGAGTTGGCAAACGGCAGGTTCACGCTCGCGCCACCGCCGATCGCCCAACCGAGCTGATCTTCAGCACCGTTGTTCGAAGTACCGGTCTGGTGGGCAGACGCGCGATCCGGATAGACCTGGTGCAACGCACCGGAAAGCTGGGCACTACCCCAACCCTGAGACACGCCGAGAGCCGCAACGATATCCGGCATGCGGGTGCCACCATAGTTGCCGTATTCACGCTCCGAACGGTCTTCCAAAGCGATGGTTGCAGAGAACCCGTTGCCGAAGGCAGCCGTATAGGCAATCTGGTTCACGGTGACGTCGGACCAGTCACGATCGACCACACCGATAAACGCCTGACCGGTAAAGATGTCGAAGTTCGAGGTCAGACGACCAGCCGTCAGACCGCCCCACTGGATGTAAGCGTTGTCCAGCGTGAAGGAAGAGTTGTCACCGTTGGTCGAAGAACCGTAGATCGAGATGTACGAACGCAAGGTACCGAACTCGGTTGCGGTACGCGCATCAAGATAAAGGTAGCCGCGAGCGAGCCAGGAGTAGCCGTCAGAGTCGCGATCACCCCAGTTGCCGTCATCCAGAACGTTGTTCGCGACGAACTGGGTACGAACACGGCCACCGACGCGGAGGCAGGTTTCTGTGCCGGGGATGTAATAGAAGCGAGCGCCGTAGGCATCACAGACGCGGACATAGTCGACCGGCTCCGGAGCAACGGGAAGGTCCGCTGCCTGAGCGGTGGAAGCTGTGGCGATGGCCGCAGCGCCGAGCATCAAGCTCTTGAAGTTCATTTGCTTCTCCAATTTCGATTTTGCGCCGGGGAGGGAGGAAACACGATTACTTAAACGTGTTCCGCTAAGCGCGCATTTTAACTTCCGCCTACTGAGATATACATAGCCCAACTCGGCGGCGACGACCCTAAAAAGCCAATCGAATCGCCTGAATGCAACCTCAAAATGGAGAATTCGGCATAATGAATCTGAGAGTCATATTTTTACAACACTATGATTTTCATAGGATTTTTATCCTGTTTCACATTTTGGCGCACCCCCTTGAACAACCGGCATCGCGACCCCATATGCCCCGCTTTTTCGTGCTTGTTTATTTACTTGAAAATATTTAAATCAAAAATCGTCTTTTCACTTTTCTGGCGAGATTAAACTGACCAGTTTAGTTTTCCAAATCTGAAATATAAATACAGATATTGGTAATTCAGCGGGACAAATTCGCTTTTTTGTTGTTTTTAATTGTCATTTATAGCTATTTTTTCTCGCTGCAACGCAGCAAATTTTGTTTTTCTTCCGTTTTACAGGCCAATGACTCACTCCGTCGTACACTCGCCACAAAAAATTCTTTGTTACAAATTTATTTGCAAAAAAATCAGAATGTACTTGAAATGGGAAGTCGTCATACAGATCTATTAGGGAAGGTTTTCCGGGACCGCATCCGCCGTTCCGATGAAGATATTTACCGCGGGACAGGGAGCTTCCATGCTGGAGCAAGACAATGGAAAAAGCGTCGAGGCTGCAAGCCTTGTCACGCTAACGGCGGATATCGTCTCCACTTATGTCACCAACAACACGGTTCCGACCGAAGATCTGACCGAACTGATCCGCAACGTTCACGGCGCTCTGGAGCAAGCGGCCGGATCACAGGCGTCAAACGGGCAGCCAGTCCCAGCGGTCCCAGTCGAAAAGTCGGTCACGCCGGAATTCATCTACTGCCTGGAAGACGGCAAACCGTTCAAGTTTCTGACCCGCCATCTCAAGACCAAATACAATCTCACTCCCCGCGAATATCGCGAGAAGTGGAGCCTGTCGGCGACCTATCCGATGGTTGCCCCCAAATACTCCAAGAGGCGCGCGGAAATGGCCAGAAAGGCGAAACTCGGCCACAAACGGGACGCTGGTGAACAGCCCCCGAATTGAAACCGAATTGGTCTGGAAAATGCCGGAACGCGCATGGCGCCCGATGCACTACGCTGGCGCTGCCCTCCGGATCTGTTCCATCTACTTTGGGAGGCCGTCGGCTAGCGCGCGCTCTTCCGCCTGAACTGCTCTCGAAAGGCCCGCGGCGTTAAGCCGGTCAGACGGCCAAACAGGCGAATGAAGGACGGTGGGTCGTTGTAACCAACCGCATAGCAGATCTCCGAGACACTGGTTTTGGTCTCGATCAGTAGTTCCCTTGCCCGTTCGATCCTGAGTTCCTGAAGGTAGACTTGAGGCGACAAGCCGGTCGCCGCCTTGAAACGCCGTTGAAAACTGCGCCCAGGCAGCCCGCTCACTTCGGCCATGCGCCTGACCGTGAGCGGTTCACGGTACCGGGCTTCCAGATGATGCTGGGCTTTCAGAACGGCATGGTCGCCGTGGCGCAGCTCCGGCAGGAAGCGGTGAAACCGGCGCTGATCACGCCGCCTGAATTCGACAATGAAATGGCGCGCCGTTTCCAGGGCAACATCATGCCCCTGAAAACGCTCTATCAGGGCCAGCGCCAGGTCAACCCAGGCCATCAGTCCCCCAGCCGTAACGAGATCAGAGTATTCGATCAGCAGCTGATCGGTGTCCAGCTGCAGGCCGGGGTAGGCTGCACGAAGGTGCTGCGCGAGCCCCCAATGGGTCGTCACCAGCCTCCCGCCTGTCAGATCGGCCTCCGCTATGAAGGCCAACCCCGTGCAGGCAGAACAGACGACGGCCCCCGTTCGGTGCTGCCCCACCAGAAAATCCGAAATCTGCGGCACTTCCTCTGCAAAAACCGGCCCTGCCGACGGTGGCAATATCAATGCCGCATACCGTTCTGGATGCGGTTGAAACGTGTTTAGCACGGCAAGATCCAGGACGGTGTCAGAGATCCCGTTTGCATGCCCAATAATGTCCTGCAGACCAAGCACAGCTGAGTCCAGGGATCCCGGATAGGCGAGAATGGCTACGGGCAAGCGAGTTATCATTTGGCTGATTTAGCACATTTTTTGTCAAATGCGCCAATCCCGGCACCTTGCGATCGCGCCTAACTTCCAGGCAACAGAAACCGGAGTGATATCAAGATGCTCGTTCCTTCTCAGCCGTCCCCGAACCAAACCCGCCTGGGAAACCTGACGGTCACCACACTGTCTGACGGTTTCCTCGATGTGCCCGGCGCCTACTTTTCCAATCTCTCCCCCCAAGAACACACACGTGTTCTGCCAACGGCGCGTTTTGGCGCCAACATCTGGCTGATAGAGGCTGGGGCACGAAAGGTGCTGGTCGACGCAGGGTCCGGCAGTTGGCTGAAAGAGCGTTTTGCAGACACCGGCAACCTCGGCTGGCAACTTGATGATAGGGCACCGGAACGCGCGGCAGTCACCGACATTATCGTGACCCATATGCATGCCGACCACATTGGCGGTCTTGTTGCCGGTGGCCGCAGTCTTTTTCCGAACGCGACAATTCACGTGCAGGCATCCGAATGGGCTTTCTGGACGGACGTAGCGCTTCCGCAATCCGTTCCGGAAGACCAACGCCCCCTGATCGAGCTGATTCAGGCGCTTGGCAATCCGCTCAAGGGTCAGATCAAGTTGCATGAAGGTAAAGCAGACCTTGGCGGCGGCATCAATCTGCTGCCGGCCGCCGGGCACACGCCCGGTCACCAGGTGGTGCATCTGTCTGCAGGGACCCGTGAGCTCATGCTGATTGCAGATGCCGTCGTTTCAGAGGCTTTGCAGTTTGGAAATCCCGACATCCACTACGCTCTGGACGGCGACCCGGCAAAGGCCGCCGAGACACGCAAGACCCTCTTCGACAGGATCGCCTCGGACAGAATTCCGTTCGCAGCGACCCATCTGACGTCAACTGGTTTTGGCCATCTGGAGCGAAGCGGCAGCGGTTACGACTATACCGCTGCCTGATCGAACGGCTTTGGATCTCAGCTGATGCTGACCCAGCCACCCGTCTCTGCCGACGCAAAGATCGCGTCCAGGACCTTCATGTTCTGGACGGCGTCCTGTGCACCGTAAGGCAGCGGCTCTTCCCCGGAAACGGCCCGGCCGAAGACGTCAGCCAGCTCGGCATACTGGTCACAGGGCGCGATAAGCTCGGATGTCATGGACGCATCCCCCAGAAGCGAACCGTCATCCAACCGGATCTGAAGAGCTTCTCCTTGTGGCGCGTTGAAGGGAATGACGATTTCCAGGCGCTTCTTCGTGCCGACCAGCTGCAGACGCTGATACGGCGTCAATTGGGTGGAAACCGTAAAGGACAGGTGCCGGTTGGAGCCGAAATCCATCAGCGCACTGGTCATCCGGTCCGTGCCGAACTCAGGGTCCCGGTCGATCAGCGAGACCACACGCTCAGGCTCGGCATCGTAGAAATAGCGGCCGGCCAGCATGGTGTAGCAGCCGATATCCATCAGGGCGCCGCCCCCGATATCGGCCTTGTTGCGAATATTGCCCGGATCGTCGTTGTAATAGCTGAAAAAGCCCTGAATTGCCTTCAGCTCTCCCAGGGTTCCCGAGCGCACGAGATCCCGCGCCTTGATCCATTGCGGATGCGCCCGCACCATGAAACCTTCCGCAACCAGTCTGTCTTTCGGCAGATCCAGGAGCAGCTCGGCCTCTCTTGCATTGAGCGCGATCGGCTTCTCGCACAGAACATGTTTGCCCGCCTCGACCGCCTGGACCGTTACCGGCACATGCATATGGTTGGGCAATGGATTGTAGATGGCGTCGATGTCTGGGTCGGCTAGGAGCTCTTCATAGGAGCCATAGGCCTTTTCAATGCCGAGTTCATCTGCGGCCGCCCTGGCCTTTTCAAGCCCTCTTGAGGCAATTGCGGCGGCGACACCGGTTTCGGAACGCTGTATGCCCGGGATAACCTTTGTCAGCCCGATCTTTGCCGTCGAAACGATGCCCCATCTGATCCTGTCCGCCATTTTCTCTCCGTTTCACACGCAATTTAATCGGTTAGAAGCCCGTATTCCCGGACTTCCTTGTCGGTCATGACATGTATGCCGTCTGCGGGCGCCGCTGACAATGTGAACCAGTAGAAACGATCGTCGCCAAGCATGTCCTCGGTGTATTTCCGCGCCTCCTCATGCTCCGGACTGTCCTTCGGATAATGCGCGCCGTCATGGATGCCGTCCGACCAGGAATGTACCCCGAGCACCGCCGCCTCCCCGATGGTCCGTTCAACGCCCGCCAGGAAAAGATCCACGCCGCCGGAGTAGATCTCGGCGCCCGCCGGCACATGAGTCGCCAGTCCGAGTTCCCGCACCCTGTAACCGAGCTTTACGTTGGTTTCGTCGTCGCTCGACCCGGAAATGCCGTCAAGCACCAGCACCTTCACCCATGGAAAGGCACTGATCACTTCGTTGAATTGATCAAGTGAAAGAGCGTTGATTTCACCACGGACATACAGCCGGTCATCGGCGACCTGGAACCGGGTTGTCGGCATGGAATTGGCAAAAAAGTCGCTTGTGATCTTGGCACCGGCAAAAAAGCCGGCAACGAGGATCGCAAGAACGGTGACCGCCAGCCAGACGAGGGGCCGTCGCATCATGGCATTTCTTCCCGTCAGGCACGGCCCCGGGTCATCTGACCCGGGCCGGCTGATTCACATCAGAATTTCTGCGGAACATAGAGATGTTCAGGCAGAACCTTGCGCTCATAATCCTGATTATAGACCCGTTCCGGCAGGGAGATCGGGTCATGCGGCACTTCTTCATACGGGATCATCGACAGAAGATGCGAGATGCAGTTCAGGCGCGCCTGTTTCTTGTCGTTGCCTTCCACGATGAACCAGGGCGCTTCGGGAATGTTGGTGCGCTCGAACGTCTCTTCCTTTGCCTTGGTGTAATCTTCCCAGCGCACGCGCGACTCCAGATCCATCGGTGACAGTTTCCACTGCTTCAAGGGATCGTGGATACGCATCAGGAAGCGCAACTGCTGTTCCTCATCCGTGATCGAGAACCAGTATTTGATCAGGCGCACACCGGAGCGCACGATCATGCGCTCGAATTCCGGAACGTCATTGAAAAACTGATCGACCTGATCTTCGGATGCGAACCCCATCACACGCTCCACACCTGACCGGTTGTACCAGGAGCGGTCGAACAGGACCATTTCCCCGGCGGCCGGCAGATGCGGCACGTAACGCTGGAAGTACCACTGTGTCTTTTCACGGTCGGTCGGGGCCGGCAGCGCAACCACCCGGGCAACGCGCGGATTGAGACGCTGGGTGATGCGTTTGATGACACCGCCCTTGCCGGCCGCATCGCGACCTTCAAAGACAATGACGATCTTCTCGCCCGTGTGCTGGACCCAATCCTGCAGTTTCACCAGTTCGGCCTGCAGACGCAGCAATTCATGAAAGTAGGTGTTCCGGTCGAGCGGCGACTTGTGTTTCTTTTCCGAAATGAAGGCCAGGTCCTTAGCGATCAGATTGTCATCGATCTCCATTTCCAGCTCTTCATCCAGGCTGTCCGCCCATTCGGCCTCAACCCAGCTCTTTGCGCTCTCTTCGGTCATCAATCGGTCCTTTTGAAAATTTCAGGCGAAACGCTCGCACGACTGTGAACAGATTATCCATGTAAGTTTTTTGACACTGCCCCTTCTTCGCAAGCCATTCTTTGATCTGACCCCTCCATTCCGCAAAAAGACACTTGTAAATGAATGATCGTTCATTTACTTTGCTGATCACGGAGGAGCCAGGTGATCAGCAACGCAGCAAAGGCGCAGCCACGCGGACCGTCCCGCCCCAAGGGGCTGGAGACGGCTGCACGTGTGCGCAAGGCAGCCCTGAAACGCTTTGCCGCTTCGGGCTATGCAGCCGTTTCCATGCGGGAAATCGCCGCCGATGTCGGCGTTCGTCCTGGCGCGCTCTACAATCATTTCCCGACAAAACAGGACATCCTGAAAGACCTGATGCTGTCCCACATGGCCGACCTGCTTCAGGCCTGGGAAACCGCCGACTTTCCGGAAAAGATGGACCCGCTGGAGCGGTTCGTGCGCTTCCACATCCGCTATCACCTTGAAAAGACGGACGAGGTCTTCATCTCCTACATGGAGCTACGCAACCTGGAACCGGACAATTTCGACCTGGTTGAGACCGAAAGGCGTCGCTATGAGACGATCCTGACCGGCATCCTGCAGGTCGGCGCGGCCCGGGGCCGCTATGCAGTCACCGAGCCGAAGGTCGCAACGCGCGCCATTATCGCCATGCTGACCGGCATCCCCAACTGGTATCGCGAAGGCGGCCGCCTCGCCAAACACGACATCGAAGACATTTATCTTGAGCTGGCGCGCAAGGCCGTTGCGCCTGGCGCCACACCACCCTTGACGGGAGACCGGATGACATGAGCATCCTGAAATCGAGCCTTTCGCCCAAATCCGAACAATTCGCCGCCAACAGGGCCGCGCATGAAGCTGCCATGGATCAGGTCAAGGCGGCCGCGCAGACCGCGCTTGACGGCGGCGGTGAGAACGCTCGCCAGCGCCACGTCTCCCGCGGCAAGATCCTGCCACGTGAACGCGTGTCCCGGCTGCTGGATCCGGGCTCTCCTTTTCTGGAAGTCGGCATGCTGGCCGCGCACGACATGTATGAGGGCGCCGCCCCGGCGGCCGGCATGATTGCCGGCATTGGCCGGGTCGAAGGTCAGGAAGTGATGATCCTGGCCAATGACGCGACTGTCAAAGGTGGCACCTATTATCCGATGTCCGTCAAGAAACACCTGCGTGCCCAAGAGATTGCGCAGGAGAACAACCTGCCCTGCATCTATCTTGTGGATTCGGGCGGTGCCAACCTGCCTAACCAGGACGAGGTCTTCCCGGACCGCGACCATTTCGGCCGCATCTTCTACAATCAGGCCAACATGTCGGCGAAGGGCATTGCCCAGATCGCCGTCGTCATGGGGTCCTGCACGGCGGGTGGCGCCTATGTGCCGGCCATGTCCGACGAGACGATCATCGTCAAGAACCAGGGCACCATCTTCCTGGCCGGCCCGCCCCTGGTGAAAGCCGCGACCGGCGAGGAAGTCACCGCTGAAGACCTTGGCGGCGGCGACGTCCACACGCGCCTCTCCGGCGTGGCCGATCACCTGGCGCGCGACGATGCGCATGCCCTGGCGCTCGCCCGCCGCGCCATTGCCAGCCTCAATCGCACCAAGACCTCCTCCGTCGCCATGCAGAGCCCGGAAGATCCGCTCTACGATCCGGAGGAAATCCTCGGGGTTGTGCCGGCCGACCTGAAGACCCCTTATGACATCCGCGAGGTTATCGCCCGCACGGTCGATGGCTCCCGGTTCGATGAGTTCAAGGCCCGGTACGGCACGACCCTGGTCTGCGGCTTTGCCCATATTCACGGCATGCCGGTCGGCATCATCGCCAACAATGGCGTTCTCTTTTCAGAAAGCGCAGTGAAGGGTGCTCATTTCGTCGAGCTCTGCTCCCAGCGCAAGGTGCCGCTGGTATTCCTGCAGAACATCACCGGCTTCATGGTCGGCCGCAAATATGAAAGCGGTGGCATTGCCAAGGATGGCGCCAAGCTGGTGACAGCGGTCGCCACCACGTCCGTTCCCAAGATCACCATGCTGGTCGGCGGATCGTTCGGCGCCGGTAATTACGGCATGTGCGGCCGGGCCTATTCGCCGCGTTTCCTATGGACCTGGCCGAATTCACGCATCTCCGTGATGGGCGGCGAACAGGCCGCCGGTGTTCTTGCCACCGTCCGCCGCGACGGCATCGAACGCAAGGGCGGCTCCTGGTCGATGGATAAAGAACAGGCCTTCAAGAAGCCGATCATCGATCAGTTCGAGGCGCAGGGCCATCCGCTTTACGCCACCGCCCGCCTCTGGGATGACGGCATCGTCGATCCGCGCAAGACCCGTGACATTCTCGGCCTGTCCCTCTCGGCCGCGCTGAACGCGCCGATCGAAGACACCCGTTTCGGCCTGTTCCGGATGTGAACCATGTCGATCGACGAGCTCAAACAGAAATACCCAGGGGCCGAGACCTTCAAGTTCGGCGACGGACCGGAGCTGAGCGATCAGCTGATCGCACTTGTCCGGTCCGGCAGGAAAACGGCCACCTGCGGCGCATTGAGAGATTTCCAGGAAGGAGGCGAAGCCATGCCCGTTGTTGGCAGACGGGACATTGCTCTCAACTGGGACGGGTCGCCGGCCCTGGTCATCGAGACACTGGAGGTCACAATCACACGCTATTGCGATGTGACGGAGGTCTTCGCACTGGCGGAGGGTGAGAACGAGGACCTTGCCGGCTGGCAACGGGATCATCAGGCCTTTTTCGAGCGCAATGGAGGCTTTGATCCGGAGATGGAACTCGTCTGCGAACGCTTCAGGGTCATTGAAGACCTGCAGCCGGAGGCCAGCTGATGAGCCGGATCGAAACAGAGGTAGGCGACATCACCCGGCTCGACGTCGATGCCATTGTCAACGCCGCGAATTCCTCGCTGCTCGGCGGCGGCGGGGTCGATGGTGCAATCCATCGCGCGGCCGGTCCGGAACTTGTTCATGAGTGCAGGTTGCTGGGCGGCTGCAAAACCGGCCAGGCCAAGATTACCAAAGGCTATCGACTGCCAGCCAGGTTCATCATCCATACCGTCGGCCCGGTCTGGCGCGGTGGCAGCGAAGGGGAACGGGATCTTCTGGCCAGCTGCTACGAAAGCAGCCTGCGCCTGGCATCGGAAAACGGCTGCAAGACCGTGGCCTTGCCGGCCATCTCGACCGGCATCTACGGCTATCCGGCCGACCAGGCGGCGGAAATTGCCGTTTCGACGGTCCGGCACTCGCTCGGCGATCTGCCGGATATCGAAACCGTCACTCTGGTTGCCTTTGACACGGCAAGCCACGACCATCTGAAAAACGCGCTCGGGAGGGCGGACAACTGATGTTCAAGAAAATCCTCATTGCCAACCGCGGCGAGATCGCCTGCCGGGTCATGGCCACCGCCCGGGATCTCGGCATCAAGACCGTCGCCGTCTATTCGGATGCCGATGCCGGCGCCAAGCATGTCGCCATGGCCGACGAAGCCTTTCGCATCGGCCCGGCCCCGGTCTCTGAAAGCTACCTAAAAATCGACACGATCATCGAGGTCTGTCGCAAGAGCGGCGCCGAGGCCGTGCATCCGGGCTATGGTTTCCTGTCGGAAAACCCCGATTTCGTCGATGCGCTGGAACAGGCCGGCATCACCTTCATTGGCCCGAGCGCCAAGTCGATCCGCGCCATGGGTCTGAAGGATGCTGCCAAGGCGCTGATGGTCGAGGCCGGCGTTCCCGTCGTACCCGGTTACCACGGCGACAACCAGGATCCTGACTTCCTGAAAGATGAAGCCGACAAGATCGGTTACCCGGTTCTGATCAAGGCCCGCGCCGGTGGCGGTGGTAAGGGCATGCGCCGTGTCGACGATCCAAAGGACTTTGCCGATGCACTTCAGGGTGCACAACGCGAAGGCGAAGCCAGTTTCGGCGACGGCCGGGTCCTGATCGAGAAGTATCTCACCAAGCCGCGCCATATCGAGATCCAGGTTTTTGGCGACAGTCGCGGCAACGCGGTGCATCTGTTCGAACGGGACTGTTCTCTGCAGCGTCGTCACCAGAAGGTGATCGAGGAAGCTCCTGCGCCTGATATGCCGGAAGAAATGCGCACAGCCATGGGCGACGCTGCCGTCAAGGCGGCCAAGGCGATTGACTATTCCGGCGCCGGCACCATCGAGTTCATCGCCGATGTTTCCGAAGGGCTGCGCTCCGACCGGTTCTATTTCATGGAGATGAACACCCGCCTTCAGGTGGAACACCCGGTCACCGAGATGATCACCGGCGAGGATCTGGTCGAATGGCAGCTGCGCGTGGCATCCGGTGAACCCTTGCCAAAGACCCAGGACGAGCTGTCCTTCAGTGGCTGGGCCTTCGAGGCCCGGCTCTACGCGGAAGACGCGCCCAAGGGCTTCCTGCCGGCCATCGGCACGCTGGAGCACCTCGCCCTGCCGGAGACCAGCGCAAGGGTCGATAGCGGCGTACGCTCCGGTGACGAGATCACGCCTTACTACGACCCGATGATCGCGAAGGTGATTGTCCACGGCCCGACCCGTGAAGCCGCTCTCGGAAAACTGCTGGCCAGCCTGGAGGCAACGGAAGTTGCAGGCTGTGTCACCAATGCCGGGTTCCTGGCCGCGCTGTGCCGTCATGAAGGTTTTGCGAAGGGCGATGTCGACACAGGCCTGATCGACCGGGACCTGGAAAGCCTGATCGAAGAACCGGCCATGCCGGAAGACGCCGTTGCCCTTGCCGCCTTGACCGCGCTTGGCCTTACGAAGCCGGCGCCGGGTGCCGATCCGTTCGAGACACTTGGCGGCTGGCGCATCTGGAGCGCGTCACGCCAGTTTGCACTCCTGGAGATCGGTGGCGAGCGGCGCGATGTCGAGGTCCATGCCCGTGGCAACCGGCGGTTCACCGTCCATCTTGAAGGCGGCGCGCGCGATTACACGCTTATCGACGTCTCGGCCGGTGCGATCACCTATGAATGTGCCGGCCACCGCGCCCGCGCTGTGGTCACCGCAGGCCGGAAGGGTCTCACCGTCTTTCTCGACGGCCACGCCTTCCCGGTCGCGCTGCCGGATGCGCTCAGCACGGATGAAGAAGCCGGCGGTGCCGGCGACCAGCTGGTCGCACCCATGCCAGGGCTCGTCAAGGTGCTCTCTGCCAAAACCGGTGATACCGTCACCAAGGACCAGCCGCTGGTCATCCTGGAAGCCATGAAAATGGAGCACACACTGAAAGCTCCGCGCGACGGCGTTATCGGCGACGTCCTAGTCAACGAAGGTGAACAGGTCACCGATGGCACCATCCTGCTGGCAATGGCGGAGGAAAGCGATGCTGCTGCCTGAGGCAACGAGCTACGACGCGCTTGTCTCCGGATTTTCCTGGGAGATTCCCGAACGCTTCAACATCGGCGTTGCCATCTGCGACGACTGGGCGGACCGGGAACCGGAGCGTGAAGCACTGGTGTTTGTCGATGAAGACGGCGACACAGCACGCTACAGTTACGCGGATCTCAGCCGTCTTTCGAGCCAGCTCGCCAATCTTCTGACGAGCCGGGGCGTTCTGCCCGGCGACCGCATCGGCGTGCTGCTGCCGCAGCGCCCGGAAACCGCCTATGCGCATATCGCAGCGCTGAAACTCGGCGCGGTAACGATCCCGCTGTTCACGCTGTTCGGTGAGGAGGCACTCGAGTACCGGCTGAAAGATTCCGGCGCCAAGGTCGTGATCACCGATCTTGCAGGCGCCGCCAAACTGGCCTCCCTGAGGGACAGTCTGCCGGATCTCTCGACAGTCTTCTGCGTCGATGGCGAAGATGGTGCCGCCCAGGACCTTGCAAGCCACATGGCCGGGCATGAAGACGCTTTCCGCGCCTTCGACACGGCCCCGAACGATCCGGCCATTATCATCTACACGTCCGGGACGACAGGCCAGCCCAAGGGCGCGCTGCACGGACATCGGGTGCTGCTCGGCCACCTGCCCGGCGTTGAGATGAGCCATGATTTCCTGGGCCAGCCCGGAGACCGCATCTGGACACCGGCCGACTGGGCCTGGATCGGCGGCCTTCTCGATGTGCTCATGCCCGCGCTCTATCTGGGCGTTCCGGTGGTTGCCTGCCGGTTCAGGAAATTCACGGCCGAAGCCGCCTTCCAGTTTTTGCAGGATCAGAAGATCCGCAACACGTTCCTGCCGCCGACTGCGCTGAAGATGATGCGCCAGCTGGACGCCCCCGAAACCCGCTGGCAGCTGAACTTGCGATCCGTTGCTTCAGGTGGAGAAACCCTCGGTGCCGAACTGATCGACTGGGGCCGGAAAACTTTCGGCCTGACGATCAACGAATTCTACGGCCAGACCGAGTGCAATATGATTGTCTCCAGTTGCGCCGGTCTTATGGACGCCCGCCCGGGCATCATGGGACGACCCGTGCCGGGTCACAACGTCAGCGTTGTCAATGACGCCGGAGAGGAACTTCCTACGGACACGCTCGGCAATATCGCCGTAAAACGGCCAGATCCGGTGATGTTCCTGAACTACTGGAACAACTTGGAGGCAACGCAGAAGAAATTTGCCGGCGACTGGCTGTTGACCGGCGACACCGGCTTAAAGGACGCGGACGGCTGGATCCGGTTTGTCGGCCGGGATGACGATGTCATCACGTCGTCCGGCTATCGCATCGGACCTGGGGAAATCGAGGATTGCCTGATCCGTCATCCGGCCGTTGCCATGGCTGGTGTCGTCGGCAAACCGGATGAACAGCGCACCGAAATCGTCAAGGCTTACATTGTCCTGAAAAGCGGCCTCGAAGGCAGCGAGGACCTTGCCAAGGAGATCGCCTCCTTCGTCAAGACACGCCTTGCAGCGCACGAATATCCGCGCGAAGTCGAATTTGTCGACGCCCTGCCGCTGACCACAACCGGCAAGGTGATCCGGCGAGAACTCCGCGCCAGGGCGGAAGGGGAGTAGCAGGTGCAGGCCACCCCTTTGTCATGCCCACGAAAACGGGGACCCAGCAAACGTCGGCGATCGACTGGTCGCCCTGGACCGGACCGGTAAGACAAATCACCGCCAACACAACTTGCCTCAAGAGAACTCAGAGCAGAACATCATGTCCGATTTTGTCACCCTTTTTGAAATGGGTCCCCGCGACGGCCTGCAGAACGAAAAGCTGTTTGTGCCGACCGCACAGAAGATCGAGCTCGTCGACCGCCTGTCCGCCTGCGGTTTTCGCAAGATCGAGGTGACCAGCTTCGTCAGCCCCAAATGGGTGCCCCAGATGGCCGACGCTCTGGAGGTGATGGAAGGGATCTATCGGCATCCGGCGGTAGTCTACACGGCCCTGACGCCCAACGTGAAGGGCTATACGGCGGCACGCCGGGCGTCCGTTGACGAAGTCGCGATCTTTGGCTCAGCCTCGGAAGGGTTTTCCAAGAAGAACATCAACTGCTCCGTGGCGGAAAGCATCGAACGGTTCAAACCGCTTCTGGAGAAGGCCCAGCAGGACGACATGCCCGTGCGCGGATATGTGTCCTGTGTCATCGACTGTCCCTATGACGGCCCGACACCACCGGAAAAAGTGGCCGAAGTCGCAGGCCTTCTGTTCGAACTGGGCTGTTACGAGATTTCGCTCGGGGACACGATCGGCGCCGCTACCCCGGACACCATTGCCCGTATGCTGGATGCCGTGCTGGAGGTGGTCCCGGCAGACAAGCTTGCCGGCCACTATCACGACACCAAGAGCCGGGCCCTGGACAATATTGCCGTCAGTCTGGAAAAGGGCGTCCGAACCTTCGACAGCGCCATTGGCGGCCTAGGTGGTTGTCCCTACGCGCCAGGCGCCAAGGGCAATGTGGCAACCGAGGCTGTTGTGGACCTGCTTGTCGAGAAAGGTTTCAAAACCGACCTCAAGCGGGATCTCTTGTCTGAAGTCGCCAATTTCGCGAAGACCTTGAGGAGTGTGGATGCATGAGTTTTGAGACCCTCACCCTGGCGACCGACCCGCGCGGCGTGGCCACGCTGACGCTCAACAGGCCGGACAAACACAATTCCCTTTCAGCGCAGATGATCGACGAGCTTACCCGGGCTGCCGCACAACTTGAAGCCGACGATGCAGTGCGCGTGGTTGTTCTGACGGGCGCCGGCGCCAGCTTCTGCGCCGGAGGCGATCTCGGCTGGATGCGCGAACAGTTCGAGGCCGACCGCGAAACACGCATGGCCGAAGCCCGCAAGCTGGCCATGATGCTGAAAGCCCTGAACGAGTTGCCCAAACCCTTGATCGGGCGCGTCCAGGGACAGGCCTTTGGTGGCGGCATTGGCATGATGAGTGTCTGTGACACCGTGGTCGCGGTCGACAGCGCCAAATTCGGCCTGACAGAAGTCCGACTTGGACTTATCCCCGCAACCATCAGCCCTTACGTTCTGGCCCGTATGGGAGAAGGCAAGGCACGCCGCGTCTTCATGTCGGCGCGGATCTTCGGAGCAGACGAAGCCAGGGACCTGGATCTTGCCGCGAAGGTGGTCAGCGAAGATGAGCTCGATGGCACCATCGAGGCGGAAATCAAACCCTATCTCGGCGCAGCACCGGCGGCGGTCGCCGCCTCCAAGGCGCTTGCCCGCAGTCTCGGCACACCGATCACCGATGCGGTCATCGACGACACCATCCGCCGCCTCGCCGACACCTGGGAGACACCGGAAGCCCGAGAGGGCATCTCGGCCTTCTTCGAGAAGCGCAAACCGGACTGGGTGGTGAAGTAGCGACACCCCAGCGGTGAGGCGGTGGCGGAAAAGCCAACCACCCTCCCGAGGAGGCACCTCATTGTGCCGCCGTCATCCGCAAGAAGCTGTGGAGTTTTAGGAAACCCTGGAGAAGCGGTATCCGGCCATTCAGAACACCGGCCTTACTGCCCTGCGCTGCGCCTTGCATGCTCGATCAGTGCAGCAATGCGCGCCACCTGCTTTTCTTCCGAAACCGGAGGTTCTCGCTCCGGTCCGCCATACATGCGCTCACGGCGCTGGCGGATCTTCTTGCGCTGATAATCGCTGATCACGTCCGGCAATTCGACGCCGGCCCGGTCGATATTGATCAGAACCCGCTGCAGATCGGGGACCAACTCGGAGGAGATCGTGAACTTGGCGCCGTCGCTGCGCTTGAACACCAGCGTCTTGGTGCTTTGAGCACCATTCAGGAGAACGGCGGACCGTGGCCCGCTGGAGCCGATTGTCGACTGAAACCAGGCCACCCAGCCCGAAGCTTCCCATTGCCGGACGTCGATTGTTTTCAGATCCTCATACATCACCCGGACCTTGAGACCGAACTGGGTAAATTCGAAGCCGTTGCTCAGGAAACGGACCCAGGAGGTTTCCTGGCGAACTGCGACCGTGAACAGCACCAGTGAAAGTGACGCCGGGCCTAGACAGATCAGGGCCGCAAGGGCAGCCGCTCCGCCCCAGGCGCTCATGCCGATCAGCGCGATGGAAAAGAACACGATGCCGAGAACCATGCCAATGGCGTCAAGCGTGACGACCGAAGGCTCGCAGACCGGCTTGACGGCCCCTGACGGTGCCTTCGGCCGTGGCAAGGCCGCATAGATTCCCCCCGCCGCGACCAGACAAAGAAGGCTGCTCAGCACGGATATGAAGAAATAACCACCGACAATGCCGAGAACGCTCAGACAGAGCGGCAACACCCGACGAACAAATTCAAGTTTAGCTGTTTTGCCCACACCGCTCTCCATGCGTTCAAACAGGTAAAACCGATACGAACTAAAGGGAGACTTCCTGATTCTTCTATTGAATCAACTGGGCCTACTCAAATCAAGCAAACGTTCAAACTATCCAAAATCAATGTAACCAAGCCGCAAACCGCAGCCGGAACACTTTAGGTCAAATTGGAAACAATGGCCGCTCAGGACGCTTTGCGTTCACGCTCCATGAAGCTGAACATGTCACGGACCTTCCCGAACTTCGGCGTATCCAGCTCCAGGAACTCGTGCATGACAGTGTCAATATCGTCTGCATTGAACGGCTTCTTCAAGAACCCTGAAATACCGACAAAGGCCGCTGAGCGTTCCAGATAGGAGGTCTCGTTGGTCGACATCATGTAAATGCCGATCTTGCTGGACAGGTCCCGGATGGAACCCGCCAGCTCGATGCCGTCAACACCCGGCATATGGAAATCGGTGAGCACCAGCTTGAACTTGCCGGAGGCCAGGGCACGCAAGGCGGCCTGAGCACTGTCCGCTTCTGAAATCTCGAAATCGAACCGGCTGTTCTCCAGGATTTTCCGGGTCAGCTTGCGCATGGTCGCACTGTCATCGACGATCAGGATCGGATAGGTCGTCGTCATGGTCATATAGGTGGCGATAACTTCGGAAACGTCTTCCTGCCTGAACGGCTTGCGCAGGAAATGATAGGCGCCGAACTGCTTGAACACGGTTTCCGCCCGAGCATCCAGATCACTCGACATAGCCACCGTGAGACAGTCGATCGATTTCGTGTCGCGCATGGCAGCAACCACTTCCGGACCGTTGAGCCCGGGCATGTTGATGTCGACAAATGCAATATCGACTTGTTTGCGTTTCAGGAGCTCCAGCGCAGACTGGCCATTGTCCACATTGTCGACTTCGATGTAGCGGTTGTTCCGATGCGGTTTGATGCCTTCGTTGACAACTTCGCGCGCGATGGCGCTGTCGTCTGCGACGAGAACGCGGATCATTTTGTGCAGCAAGGTCTCTTACCTCTTGGGTACCACGCGCTCAGGGCTGTGAGGCTTGTCTAAATTGACAAGTATAATAGCTAAACAATTGTATATTTTTGGTTACTGCGACTTGTATTACAAATTTCAACCTGAGATAGACATACACTTTACATGAACCACCAAATATATCGTAATGTGCTCGCAAATTATTAGTGAAATATACTGATGCAAACTCGACTAATCGGTCAATTTTTCACATTCACCGACTCAGAGCCTACTCCGTCAGCGGACGATCATCCTGCGTTTCCTCGGAAAACCGGAACTCTGCATGAGGACCCAGAATTGCCCTCATCCGGCCATCAAGGCGCATCTTCAGGATGAGCGGGTTGACGGCTGAAATAAACTGTCTGCCCGTTTCCGTGTCGTGGCAGATGAAGGTCACCTTGAAGCGCAGCTTTTTGACCGGCAGCGGACTGACATGGAGAGCATCCGGCTTGTTCAGCTCTTCGAGTGCAAGTGCCGTGTCCGGATGGTGCCCAAGAAACGCATCGATGCGATTAAGCTCAAGCATCCGGATCAACTGTTCTTCTGAATCGATCGCAAGAAACCTGTCTGCATTGGGTCCCAGCGGCTGGACTGCGCCGGACCCTCGAATGTAACCGACACGCTCCGGTGCAAAATCGCCGATCTCAATGTTCCCCGGCCGTTTGCTGCGCGTGTAAAGTCGCAGCGAAACCACATCCACCTGTTCTGAAGACAACAGCGTGTCGGCTTTGCTCCCGATCCTCAGCGCTCTGATATTGGTCGGGAACAGACAGGAGGACGGATCCTGCAGGAAATTCGTCTTGGACCGTACCAGTGGACCCGGTTTCAGCGACACCCTGACAGCGATGTCCTGCATCAGTTCCTTGAGGAAACCGTCATATTGCTGGCCGGTGCCAGGGACCAGTCGGTGTGGCAGCTGGTTGAGGTAAAGCGTGACATCTTCGGCGGCACGTGCAGTGGGGACAGTTGCCGGGCAGGCAAGCCAGACAAAAGACAAGAAGAGCCCGAAGCCCGCTTTGCCCAAGCCAAAGATCATGTTCCAAGTCTGCCTTTCACAGCGGTGCCTTGCAAGTTGTCTTCGTGGAAAGCTCGCAACTTGATTCCATGGCTTTCTTTATGCCTTGGCCGCGCACCTGGCGTTCATTTCCGGCCGCCCTAACGTCAGCTTGTGAATTTGTCCAGTTGAGATTGCAGAAAAACACCGAGATGTGGCCAATTCGCTGAGAACTACTTGATTAAGGGCCCGTTCTCTTCCGATCGATCCGTTTCGAACAGGTCAGCGTGCGGACCCAGGATTTCCTCCAGACGGCCGCTGCGGCGCAGCGCTCGGATCCGCGGATTGATGGATTTCAGAAATCGCTCACCGGTCTCATTGTCGTGACAGACAAACGAAACCCGAAATTCAAGGTTCTTGAACGGCAGTGCAGCTGCGTGAAGCGCGCCGGGTTTTCCGAGATCGTCCAGAGCCAGGGCCGTGTCCGGATGGTGCCCCAGAAAGGCATCCAGGCGCCCGAGTTCGAGCATGGAAATCAGTTGTTCTTCCGAATTGATTGCCCGAAACCGCTCCGCGTTCGGTCCCAGGAGATGAAGCGCACCGGAGCCCCGGATATAACCGACCCGTTCGGGTGCAAAGTCCTCGAGCGTTGCCCCGACATTGTTTTGACGCGCGGTGTAGAGGCGCACTGAAACAATGTCCACGGTCTCCAGCGCGACAACTTCCGACGCTTTGTCACCCATATTGAGCGCAACGACATTCGCCGGAAAGACGCAGGACCCCGGATCGGCCTTGAACAGTGCCGTGGTGCGCTTGAGAGGCGCCAGTTGCCGGTCGACGCTGATATTTGCTCCAGCAAGCAGTTCCTCAACCAGAAGCGCGTATTGCCGGCTGGCGTCTTCCGTCAGCCTGTGTGGCAGGTAACTGAGATGAAGGCGGATCTCTTCAGCAGCAGAGGCCTGCCCCTTGCATGCGGCAATCGCAAGCCAGGAAAACAGGAAGACCAGCGATTGGAGCCGGAGCGCGGATCTCAGAACCATTCCCAAGCTTGCCCTGCGTCAGATCTGCATTCAAGAAGCATTCACAAGTTTTCGCCGAGTTCCTGTTCAAGCGCTTGTTCTTGCCTCAGCTCTTGAAAGCAGCGCGGAATGCCGTAGTGCAAAAGAAAAGAGCAGGTGAGACGAACTGGAAGCGCATTCAACCAGGCCGAAAGCCATCAGCTCAACAAAGAGTGGTACAGGTGAGCGGAGCGAACTGAAACCGCGCTCAAGCAGGCCGAAGGCCGATAGCGCAAGAAAAGGTGGTGCCGCTGAAGGGACTCGAACCCCCGACCCCATCATTACGAATGACGTGCTCTACCATCTGAGCTACAGCGGCTTGTTCCGGAATGGACCGGACATCGCGCAATCTGCGCGGCGACTCGAGCAAGGCCCGAGTGCGCCGCTAATTACCGGAGCTTGACGTCAGATGCAAGCGCCGATTGCCGGTTTCCCGACCGAAGTTCATGCGCCTCGCAACAGAGGCGGTAGGACCGTGCATTCCAACGAACTGCAACGATAGCCGCTAGTTGAAAAACCTGGGCCGCGGCGTTTTGGGAGCCTTGTCGTCGTCCTCGTCATCCGGGCCGGGATCATCCGGCATGCGCGACAGCGGAAATTCAATCGGCCGGTTCATGTCATCCTTGCCGGCAGCCTTTTCATCCTTTTCGTCCTTGCCGCTTTCCTCGGAGTTTGCAGATGCCACGCTGGAACCATCCGCCTCAGCTTTGCTGTCCGGTTTTGGATCGGCAACAGGGTCGGACTTTGGTGCGTCGGCTTTTTCACCTGCTTTTTCCGGCGCCTCAGCCAAAGTCGGCTCTGCGGCCGCACTTGCGGCATCAGGCAGGTTTGACAGGGACGGACTGTATTTGACGTCATCCGTCGTGCCTTCATAGCCCTGCTTACCGGTCGGCGCTTTTGGCGAAGTTTCCTTTGCGGATGCCTTGACGCTGTCTACCGGCTCAGCCTCCAGCACGACAGCCTCGGTAACGTCCTCAACCGGTTCGGCTGTTGAACCGGCGGCGACAGTCGGTGCCGCAGGAGCCGGACTGCTGGCCGGCAAGGCCGGAGCGTCAAACAGGCTGTCTTCCAGCACAGCGCCTTCGCTATCGGCAAGACTTTCCGGCGTTACCCACTGAAAGGCGTCAATACGTCCGGTAACGGGCGACACGGCCTGCCAGTCGGCGGAGATGACACCATCCGCCATCCAGACCTTGTCCATCGGGGCCGTCACCGCACGGGCGAGCCAGTCCCGCATCCGGCCCTTGTCGCCATGTTCGGCTTCTTCAAGTTCCGCCATCAGCACAAAGGCCTGCCGGGTGGGTTCGGACTGCAGCACCTTTTTCAGCTGCTTGCGCGCCTCGTCAAATTCCCGCGCCTCGATGGCAGCTCGGGCAATCGCAATCGCCCCCTCCCCGGTGTTGGCCCGCTGTGCCGACAGAGCTTTAACCCGCTTCAACCGGTCGACGGCGGCATCGCCCGTGCGAACATGTGCATAGGTCTCGGCGAGATCCGGATGGGGATTAAGCCGCCATGTCGCTTCCAGTACCTTGGACGCCTTGCGGATGTCGCCGCGGCGGGTCGCAAGCCGAGACGTGACGACCGATGCCGGCACCAGATCGAGCGCAAGCCCATGCGCTTCCTTGGCCAGCGAGAAGGCGCGCTCCGGCTCGCCGTCTTCGAGTTTTTGCGCCAGCGCCGTCAGGATGACCGCGCGTTGACGGCGGTAGGACTTCTTGTCCAGTAGCTTGGCGGCGTAGTTGCGTTCCAGCGTTTTCAGCGCCTCGTCCCAGTGATGGGCAACAGCCTGGTAGCCGAGCACCGCCTTGCCGGCCCACTCCAGCCCGGGCGCTGTCTTTGCGGC
Organism: Roseibium sp.; assembly: GCF_965233565.1. GTDB lineage: Bacteria > Pseudomonadota > Alphaproteobacteria > Rhizobiales > Stappiaceae > Roseibium. The sequence goes on from NZ_OZ247494.1 coordinate 2,793,957, forward strand.
TTCTTCCGCGTAGTGGCGTGCGGCCACGGGTTCCTTGTGACGTTCCGCTTCGACAAACAGACCATGCAGCCCAAGCGCCTTGGTTGCCGGATCCTCCAGCATCGCTTCAAACCGCTGCCGCGCCTCGTCGTCCCGGCCTGCAAGCTGCGCGGTCTGAGCCAGCAACAGCCGGGCCGCAGGTTCGTCTTCCAGCAGCCGGTCCGCATCAACCGCGTAGCGGCGCGCCAGCTTGGCATTGCCCGTGCCGAGCGCGATCAGGCCAAGCGACAGGGCGTTGTAGCCCTTGTCCTTGCGCCGGCGGCGAAAAAAGCGGCTGGCAATCTGCGGTGACTTGAGAACGACCCGGATCGCCCAGACCACGGCCAGGAAGATGGCCAGCAGCACGGCAACCACCACGGCGACAATCGCGGGCGATTGCTCCCAGATATCCGTGCCGACCTGCTCGCCGTTTTCATAGACCGGCCAGGAGATCTGGATCGTCCCCGGCAGATCCGCCATCCAGGCAAAGCCCATGGCGGCGAGAAACAAGAGGCCGAAAAAGAACAGAACGCGGATCATTCAGTTCGCTCCCTGCGACGGCCGGACAATTCCGGCGCTTGATTTCCTTGTCCGTCGGAAAGTCTTCCGGCGGACACTCAACTGTCTTTGTTCGCCAGCGCGTTCAGCACTTCTTGCGAAGCCTTATCCGTCAGGCTGTCCACTTCAACGCGGGCTTCGGCGCGGGCAGCCCAGTCGCTGGCAGCCGCCTGTCCGGCTTCCGGCAGTTCCTTGTAGGCCGCCAGGGCGGACGCAAGATCGCCGGATTTCACCGCATTTTCCATACGCTGCAATGCGGCGTTCGGCCCGTCGCCACTGCCACTGCCCGACCGGCGCACGGTGATCAGCGACTGCGCACTGGTCAGAAGGCTATCCAGGACATCGCCGGAGCGGTCCGGCTCGGAAAAGGTCTGGTAGACCTTGCGCGCAACCGGCGGAAACTGTGCGATCAGAACGGAGACCGGTTCGACACCTGTCTTGGCATGGGCTTCGAGCGCCGCCAGATCGATGTCGGACGGCAGTCCGGCCTTCACCGCCGCCAATTCGGTTTCGTAGGGACGGCCGGAATCAACCGCGGACTTGAGCGCGGAGACAGACAGCGCCCGGGCCGCAACCTCGCGTGCCGTTGCATCGCCCATTGTGGCTTCGACCGCTGCCAGTCTCTTGGAGATGGCATCCAGCTCGGCACGAACGCTTTCCAGCGCGGCCGTGTTGGCGGCACCGACGGACTTGATGTCCGCGGACAGGCTGGACAGCGTCTCGGTCGCACGGGCCTGGCTGTCTGCCAGGGTCTTCAACGACACGTCTGAGGTGGACACCGCCGTTTGGGCGGCCTTGGCCGTTGCTTCGGTGTTGGACAGCCGGGTTTCGACATCGCTCAGAGATGATTTCAGATCACTCAGCTGGGTCTCAAGACCGGTCACAGAACCGGACAGCTTGTCCGCTTCCGAAGACGCCGTCGTGGTACTCGTCTCCAGTTCGGTCAGCTTTTTCTCCAGCGGCGACAGATCGACAGGCGCCTGGGACTGGGAGGACGTTTCAAGAGCTGCAATCCGCTCCTCGAGCGGCTTCAGGTCAACGGGTGTGCCGTCACCACTGTTACCGGACACGGATGACAGGTCGCTGCGCAGACCTTCCATGTCCTGTTTCAGCGCCTCGACGGCCGGCGCGAGATCGGAGGAAGCAGCAGAGGCCGCCTCGGAGAGCTTGCCTTCCAGCTCCGTCACCTTGCCTTCCAGCGCCGACACGGCGGTGCCGACATCCTGGCTGGAGACACTGGCGGTGACATCGCCGAGTTTGGCCTCCAGGTCGGCGATCTTGCTTTCAGCTGCGCTCAGCGCGCTGGTCAGTTGCTGGTTCTGCTCCGGGTTGAGCTTGACCAGCCCGGCCTGATACAGGCCAAACCCGCCCCCAAGCACCAGAATTCCGCCAATGACGGCTGCAATGAGGACACCAAAGGCACCGACGCCGCCGCGCTCTTCGGCGGCCGGCGGGTTGGAAAAGGAGGTCGAGCCAGAGGAGCGTGAGGCACTCGAAGTGCTGGAGCTGCTGCTGGATGACGAGCTCGGCCGGCTGGACGGGGAACTTGTCGTGCTCCCCGTGGAAGACGGTTTGCCCGAAGACGAGGTCGACGTGCTTTTCGTGTCCGCAGACTTGCCGGCTGCGGACGCGGCAGACGTTGAGCTCGAAGCTGAGGACGTTGCGCTTGTCGTCCCGCCTGGGCGGGTTGAACTTTGGCTGGACGATCCTGTCGGCGGTGTTCCGGAGCGGCTGCTAGATGCGGTGCTGGCACTGCTCGAGGCGGGCTTGCTGTCTGCACCGGCACCACCTGGCTTGGCGCCGCCTGCGGAGGTGCTGGAGGGCGAACCGGAAATTCCCGGTTTGTCGCCTACTTTTTCGGCCGTCAGATCGATGGTGACCGGACGCTTGGACGAGCCGCTGGAAGTCGTCGAGCTGCTGCCGGATTTATCGGAAGATCCAGCACCGCTTCCCCCTGAGGAAGATGTCCCGCCCGAAGATTTTTTGTCCGTCGCCATCTCATCTCCTCCTGAACCCTACCGGTCCCAAGACCTTCACTATACACACCTCTTTGCGAAGCGGTACCGCTGCGGCAAAGTCTTTTGCGCGCTGCAAAAGAACGACTCCCCCGGATCTGGTTAACACTGTGTTAACGCCAGATCCAGCAGCGCGTTTTCATTTGGCGCGGCCGCCACTTTCACACGCATTCCGTTTGAAAGCGGTGCACCCGCCCGCTGCGACAGGGCGTAGACCGTCAACTTGGGCAAAATGTGGTCAAGCCGGTGCCCCCGAAGCAACCCGGCCAAGGCTTCTGCCGTACGTTTCGAATAGATCAGAATGCCGTCATATGCGGCATCCTTCAGCGCCTTCAGAACCGGGTCCGGCAGGTCCGGCACCGGATCCATCCGGTAAATGGCAACAGTCCGGCAGGAGACATTTCCTGCTTCCAGCAGACCTTCAAGATCTCCGGCCCGGTCGGTGGCCGCCGGATAAAGAACCCTGCCGCCGCCGAGGTCCTCCTTCCTGTCGAGAATCAGCAGCGCAAGCGCTGCGACATCTCCCTGGGCCGACAGAACAGTGTCGAACCCGGCGTCTCGGGCAGCGTCCGCCGTGGCCTTACCAACCGCAAATACCGGCAGACCGCGCAGGGCGCCAATTTGAGGATGGCCTGTCAAGACGGCGACCGTGCGCCGGCTTGATATGGCAAGTGCTGCAACATTTGCGAGATCGAGTTCAGCCGGGGCAATGTCGATTTGCCGCAGCAACGGTGCCTCGTCGGCAACGTGTCCCAGCGCCCGCAATCGCTCCGCCGTGCGTCTGCAATCCGGTTCAGGCCGGGTGACCAGCAGCCGCATCTTCGGATCAGCCCTCCGCCAGGAAGCCCGGACCCATCCGGGTTTTCAGGTCTTCGCCAACCGACCGGCCAATCCGGACAGCATCCTCGACAGGACCGCTTGCGGACGATTCATGCGCTTCCGAGCCGTCCGGCTTCAGGACAACGCCCTTCAGGGTCAAGGTGCCGCCATCCACCGTTGCCAGGCCGCCGATCGGCGTCCGGCAGGATCCGTCGAGCACGGCCAGAAACGCCCGCTCTGCATCGAGCCGGACCTGGGTCGACCTGTCGTGAATGGCGGCCAGCAGCGTCAGCGTCGCATCATCACCTTCGCGACTCTCGATGCAGATCGCGCCCTGCCCAACGGCCGGCAGGAACGTTTCGATTTCCAGAAGGCTGGTGATCTCCGATTCAAGACCAAGACGCCTGAGGCCCGCGGCAGCCAGCAAGGTTGCATCGACGGCGCCTTCAGACAGCTTGCGCAGGCGAGTCTGCAGATTGCCGCGATACATGACCACCTCGATGTCGGGACGCAGCCGCTTGATCATCGCCTGTCGGCGAAGCGAACTGGACCCGACCACCGCACCTTGGGGCAGATCGGTCAGCGTTTTCGCCTTGGGAGACAGGAAGGCATCGCGCACGTCTTCGCGCGGCAGAAACGCCGTCAAGGCCAGCCCCTCTGGCAGGACAGTCGGCATGTCCTTGGAGGAATGCACGGCAATATCGATGCGCTTGTCGAGCAGCGCCTCCTCGATTTCCTTGGTGAAAAGCCCCTTGCCGCCGACTTCGGACAGCGGCCGGTCCTGGATCTGGTCGCCGGAGGTCTTGATGACAACGATCTCGAACGCGTCTTCGGAAAGCGCGTGGGCGGCCATCAGCCGATCTCGGGTTTCGTGAGCCTGTGCCAGCGCCAGCGCGCTGCCCCGGGTGCCGATGCGCAAAGGATTTGATTGCAAGGTTTACCGTCCAGATGCTACGCCCGGCAGGACGCCGGACATATGTTTGTTCTTTGATACCTGTCCTATCACAGGCCACCGCACCGATACCAATGACTTCAGTCAATTCGAAAGACAATGCGACCAAACTGACGGTCCTGGGAATTGAGACGAGTTGCGATGAAACCGCGGCGGCCGTCGTGCGAGGTCCTGGGGACCGGACAATCCTGTCCAGCACCATCCGTTCGCAGATCGACGAGCACACGGAGTTCGGCGGTGTCGTTCCGGAAATCGCTGCCCGCGCCCATATCGAGATTCTCGATCGGATCGTTGCGGAGGCCATGAACGAGGCCGGGTGTGACTGGGACGACATCGACGCGGTCGCGGCCACCGCCGGCCCTGGTCTCATCGGCGGCGTGATTGTCGGCTTCATGACCGCCAAGGCAATTGCCATGGCCGCCGACAAACCCCTTGTCGGGGTCAATCACCTGGAAGGCCATGCCCTGACGGCCCGCCTGACCGACGATCTGGACTTCCCGTTCCTGCTGCTGCTGGTCTCCGGCGGCCACAGCCAGTTCCTGCTGGTACGCGGCGTCGGCGACTATGAACGGCTCGGCACCACCATTGATGACGCCATTGGTGAAGCCTTCGACAAGACGGCCAAGCTGCTTGGCCTGCCTTATCCGGGCGGCCCCCATGTTGAAAAAATGGCGGTGAGTGGCGACGTCACCCGGTTCAGGCTGCCGCGGCCTCTGCTTGATCGGCCCGGCCTCGACATGTCCTTTGCCGGTCTGAAAACGGCCCTTCGGACCCAGGCCAAGAAGCTGGAGCCCGTGGACGACCAGACGATCGCGGATCTGTGCGCCGCCTTCCAGCGGGCGGTTTCCGATGTCCTGGCGGCCCGCACCAAATCGGCCCTGGAGCTCTTCAGCACCCGCCACCCGGAGGCCGAGCCGGTGATCGTGGTAGCCGGTGGCGTTGCCGCAAACCAGGAAATCCGCCGCAGCCTGCTGGCAGCAGCTGATGAAGCCGGAGCACGGTTCGTCGCCCCGCCTCTCAACCTGTGTACCGACAATGCCGCGATGATTGCCTGGGCCGGCATCGAGCGCCTGCAACAGGGGCCGGTCGACGACATGGCGCTTGCGCCGCGCCCGCGCTGGCCACTGGATTCGGCCAATGCCGGCGTGCTCGGCGCGGGCAAGAAAGGCGCGAAGGTCTGACCGGGACGAGTTAGCCAACCACGCGGTGGCCACGCCCGGCCATGCAGTTCATGACAATCTGCTTGCGTTCGCCATGGGCCTTGACCGCGCCTCCGCCGGCACCAATGGCACCCCCTGCCAGTGCACCAACCACCGCACCGCCCGGCGCCGTATTGTCCTCTGCTTCGACGGCGCCGAGAACACCGCCAATGGCGGCCCCGGCAAGCGCGGCCATCTTGGTCTCGTCATTGAAGAGCCCGCGCTGCTCGGCCAGCTGTTTGCACTGTGCGAGATCGTTTTCATAGGCATAGCCGAGTGGGCCATCGACGATCGGCCGGTAATTCGAGCCGGTCTGCCCGCAGGCCGTCAGTCCGAAGAGAATCGCAAAAGGCGTAAGGAACATCGGGTTCGAGAAAGGTGTTTTCAAAGGAACGCTCCAAAGTGGTCAATCCACCGCCGGTCCGGGCGGACGCCGCGTATCTAGGGAACCTCAACCGGTAAATCAACAAATAATTATTGTTTTGCGATAATTTTTCTAACTTGAAAATGAACTCTCACCCAGTCTTCGAAGAAATAGACCAGCAAATTCACACGCTTGCCCTTTTTCCGCACCGCCCAGCCTGCTACGAAGCGGCAGGCAGCAACGAGGACTGTTTTTTAAAGATGCGCGTCTATCACAAGGCCTATGTCTACCTGACCTGCGGTACCGACCTCCTCGTGTTCGACGAGCCGGACACGCCCTGGCTTGGATTGCAGGTTCCAGGCGGCACGGTGGACCCGGGCGAAAGCTTCCTGCACGGCGCGATGAGAGAATTTGCCGAAGAGACCGGGCTTGATCTGGACGTCGCCTTCGAACAGTTCTCCAGCCAGGATCTCCCCTTCGAGACGATGCCTGCCACAGGCCAGTTCAAGGCGCCTTCAGGCAGACCGCTGAAGGGACGCCATATCCGGCGCAACTACCATGTCTGCCTGCAGAACCGGCCCAGGGACAGCTGGGAACATTTCGAGATGCATCCGAGCAATGGCGGTGATCCGATTCGGTTTCGCTTCTTCTGGATTGACCTCTTTGGCCCCAAAGCCGAGGACCGGGAAAACTTCTTTGCTGCCTTCGGCGAGCCCTTGGAAACGCTGCGCAGCAAACTGCCGAACCAGAGAAAAGCCGCCTGAACCCGTTTAATGTCAAGGACTTGACTTTGCAGATCTACCATAAGGCCTACGTCTACCTTACCTGCGGATCAGAACTGCTCGTTTTTGACGAGCCGGATTTTCCGGACGTCGGGCTGCAGGTTCCCGGCGGCACGCTCAACGCTGGCGAAAGCTACCTGATCGCTGCCCGGCGCGAATTTGCCGAGGAGACCGGACTTTCATTGGATATCGCGCTCGAATCGTTCGCCGATCAGGATCGTATCTTCGAAAATGTTCTCCATTGTCTCGACGGCGTGCATCGACAGCGGCATTTTCACGGCCGGATCCGGAAAAAGCCTGCGACAGAATGGGAACATTTCGAAACCTCACCAAGCTCGGGCGGTCCACCGATCAGGTTCCGCCTGTTCTGGGTTGATCTGTTCGCAAAGGATGCACCTGCCGAGACCCTCTTTTTTGAAGGTTTTGGAGCGCCACTTGAAACACTACGGACGCGCATGGAAGGGCAGATCGATGGGGGCCATTAAGACGGTCGGCGTCATTGGTGGCGGCGCCTGGGGCACGGCTCTGGCCCTGACGGCTGCGCGCGCAGGCCGGGACGTCCGGCTATGGGCGCGGGATCCCGGCACCGTCTCTGAAATCCGCGCAAGACGCCAGAACCCGCGCTATCTGCCCGGCATCACCTTTGACGAGGACTTGTCAGCGACGAGCTCTCTCGATGACGTTGCCGATGCCGATGCCCTTCTGCTGGTGACACCGGCCCAGACCACACGTGCCATGCTGGGCGCGTTGAAGAAGACGGAAAAGGTGCGCGGTCCCCTTGTCCTGTGTGCAAAGGGCATTGAACAATCCTCCGGCCTGCTCCTGTCCAAGGTTCTGGGTGAGGAACTGCCAGGCATTGAGCCGGGCATTCTTTCCGGCCCGAGCTTCGCCGACGATGTGGCGCGCGGCCTGCCAACCGCTGTTACTGTGGCTGCGAACTCGGCCAAGACGGCCCTCAGCCTCTGCGAAGCGCTGCAATCGCCCTGTTTCAGGCCTTATGCGTCCATCGACATTCTCGGCGCCCAGATCGGCGGCTCCCTGAAGAACGTTCTGGCAATTGCCTGTGGTGCCGTTGTCGGCCGCAAGCTTGGCGCCAGTGCCCAGGCGGCCCTGACAGCGCGCGGCTTTGCCGAACTCACCCGGCTGGGCACCGCCATGGGGGCCCAGGGCGAAACCCTGACCGGGCTCTCCGGCCTCGGGGATCTGGTCCTGACCTGCTCGTCCAGCCAGTCCCGCAACTTTTCGTTCGGTCTCCGGCTGGGCGAAGGCTTCAAGGCCTCGGAACTGATTTCGGCCGGCGGCAAACTTGCCGAAGGCGCTTATTCTGCCCGCGTGGCCGTCAAACTGGCGCGCAAATACGAAGTGGATGTGCCGATCTGCGAGACCGTTGCCCAGATGATCGACGAGGACCTCAGTATCGACGACGCCCTCAATACGCTGATGGCCCGGCCGTTGAAATCCGAGACGGAAGGACTTTGAAACGGCGGCACCTCCGCGCAATGTCTCCCGATATCCATCAGGCGCACGGCCAGTTTTCCGTCACCCGTTTTCCCTCCGCGCATCCTTCTCGCCAGACGGCAAACAGAAGGCTTCAAACTAACCGTGAAACGCTCTAGGTTCGACCCAGAATCGTTAACTCGGGAACCATTTCATGCTCTATGCCCTGATCTGCACCGACAAGCCCGGTGCATTGCAGACGCGCCTCGACAACCGCGCGGCCCATATCGACTTTCTGAAAGGCCTGGGCGACAGCCTCAAGGCCGCCGGTCCGTTCCTTGATGATGACGGCAAAATGACCGGCTCTCTCGTGGTGATCGAAGCGGCCAACCGCGACGAGATCCTCGCCATTTCCCAGGAAGATCCATATGCGAAAGCGGATCTCTTCGAGAGTGTCGAAATCCGCCCCTGGAACTGGGCCATCAAGAATCCGGAGATCTCGTAAGTGCAGTACTGGCTGATCAAATCCGAACCGGACAAATGGTCCTGGGAGCAGCAGAAGGCCAAGGGCGACGAAGGCGAACAGTGGGACGGCATCCGCAATTACCAGGCGCGCAACAACATGCGGGCCATGGAAATCGGCGACAAGGCGTTTTTCTACCATTCCAACATCGGCAAGGAAGTGGTCGGCATCGTCGAGGTCTGCAGCGAGATCCATCCGGACACCACCACCGACGACCCGCGCTGGGAATGCGTGGACTTCAAGGCTGTGCGCGACATGCCCAGTCCCGTGACCCTCGCCCAGGTCAAGGCTGAACCGCGCCTTGAAAAGATGTCGCTGGTCACCTCCATGCGTCTGTCGGTCCAGCCGGTCACCGAAGAGGAATGGAAGGTTGTCTGCGAAATGGGCGGGCTGAAAGAACCCGCCTGAGATGCCGGAGATCGAGGATCCGGTTGCCTTCATCCGCAGAGAAACCCGGGTCAAGCCCGTCCCGCATGCTGAGGAAATCCGCCTCCACCTTGCCGACGAGGCCATGGACCTGTGGCAGAAGACGGAAGAAGAGCTTGGCGAGCTCGGCCTGCCGCCCCCCTTCTGGGCCTTTGCCTGGGCGGGCGGTCAGGGCCTGGCCCGCTACATTCTCGACACACCGGACCTGGTCAGGGGCAAGCGTGTTGTGGATTTTGCCTGCGGCTCCGGTCTCGTCGGCATTGCCGCCATGCTGGCGGGCGCAAGTGCCTGCCATGCCGTGGATATCGATCCGTTTGCGCTTGTGGCAACCAGCCTCAATGCGGCGGAGAACGGGGTTACCCTGACGATCGAAACAGCCGACATCACAGAGGCTGCCGTACCGCAGGCCGACCTGGTGATTTGCGGCGATGTCTTCTACGACAGGGCCATGGCCGATCGAGTCCTTCCGTTTCTGGATCGGTTGCTGGAGGCCGGTACGGATGTGCTGGTTGGCGATCCGGGGCGCTCCTACCTGCCGAAAGACCGCCTTGAAGAACTGGCGGCTTACACAGTCCCGGTGGTCGGCGCACTGGAAGACAACGAGATCAAACGCACCGGAGTGTATCGGTTGGCGAAAAAATAATGCGCCCGCACCAGCCAGAGAGAAACAGACTGGTGCCGTTGTGGGAATGTGATCACTTTTTTCTTCAGCCCCACTTCCCCTTTTTGCAGCTTGCGATAGGTTAGCCGCTTGAATGCCTATCCCGCCTTCGTTTCGTATCTTCAGGAGTCCTTCATGCCCATCGTTAATCGCCTTGCAGATCTGGCCGACGAGATCACCGCGTGGCGTCGCGACATTCACGAAAACCCGGAGGTCCTTTACGAGACGGTGCGTACGGCGGAAAAGGTCTCCGAGCTGCTGCAAAGCTTTGGCGTTGACGAGATTGCGACCGGTATCGGCAAGACCGGTGTGGTCGGCGTGATCAAGGGCCGCAACGGCGGTGCCGGCAAGACCATCGGCCTGCGCGCCGACATGGATGCCCTGCCGATCGAAGAAGCGACCGGCAAGGACTACGCCTCCAAGATCCCGGGCAAGATGCATGCCTGCGGCCATGACGGTCACACCGCCATGCTGCTGGGCGCTGCCAAATATCTCTCCGAGACCCGCAATTTCGACGGCACGGTGGTGGTGATCTTCCAGCCGGCCGAAGAAGGCGGGGCCGGCGCCAAGGCCATGATCGACGACGGTCTGATGACCCGCTGGCCGATAGAGGAAGTTTATGGCATGCACAATTTCCCGGGCATGCCGGTGGGCGAATTTGCCATCCGCAAGGGCCCGATCATGGCTGCCACAGACGAATTCCGCATCGAGATCACCGGCAAGGGCGGCCATGCGGCCAAACCGCATGAAACCATCGATCCGATTGTCGTCGGCACCCAGATGGTTTCCGCCCTGCAGACCATTGCCAGCCGCAATGCCAATCCGCTCGACTCGGTCGTCGTCTCCGTGACCGTGTTCCAGGCCGGCAATGCGTTCAATGTCATTCCGCAGGAAGTGCTCCTGCGTGGCACGGTCCGCACCCTGAGCCCGGAAATGCGGGACCTCGCGCAGGCCCGCATGGAGACCATCGTTTCCTCAGTTGCCGATACGTTCGGTGCCAAGGCGGTGCTTGAATTCCGTCGCGGCTATCCGGTCACGGCCAACCACGACGAACAGACGGATTTTGCCGCCGAGATTGCAGAGGGTATCGCCGGTGTCGGCAAGGTCAACCGCAACATCGATCCGATGATGGGCGGCGAGGATTTCTCCTACATGCTGGAAGAGCGCCCGGGCGCCTTCATCTTTGCCGGCAACGGCAACAGCGCCGGCCTCCACCATCCTGAATATGATTTCAACGACGAGCTGATCCCGGTCGGCTGTTCCTATTGGGTCAAACTGGTCGAAACGGCTCTGCCTGCGGCTGCCTGAGAGAGCCACAGGTAGGGTTAAGCGATCAGGGTACAGGCGACCTGCCAAGTCCGCCGTCAAGCCTGCCGGGTGAGCCGACAGTTCACCCGGCTCGACCTGCGCGTATCCTGCTGAGCGATACAGGCGTGATACCCAGATAGGCTGCAATCTCAATTTGCGTGAGCTGCCTTGCAAGCCCGGGAGAGCCACGCAGGAACTTTTCGTATCGTTCTGCAGCGCTGAGACAGAGGAAATCGTATTCGCGTTCCTCATTCCGAAGCGCGAGGCGGCGGAACATTTGATTGGAGAACCTGAGCATTGCCGGATCGCTGTCCGTGAGTTCCCTGAACTTGTGGGCCGGCAACTCTTCGACTTCGACATCCGTTAGACAAATAGCTGAAAACCGAGACGGCTCCCCGGCGAGCGTACATGTCATGGAGGCAAAAATCGCCCCCGTTTCAAGGAACGATTTCGTATAGCTGGAACCGCTGCGCGTAACATATATCAATTTGATCAAGCCGGACGTGATCTTGTAAATATTCTTGTTGAATTCACCCTGCTGAATGACGCTTTCCGAAGTATTGAACCGTTTTCTTTGAATAAATTCCTCGACCGGACTCATGTCGACACCTGCAGACAGCAGCGTTTCCCGGAAGCTCATTGATTCTTATCCTATGATAATTCGAGCGTTTGGCGATTGTGCTAAGCAGTTCTCACATAGGTTCTAGATCTCAAGTTGCCAACGACCGGGCGACACCCGGCCTGCCGGTTTTTCCTTAGATCACCAAACAGCGCGTCCAACCTGCACAACGTGCCGGGTGCCTTTCGTGTGAGCTTGACCTTGCGCGCTGCCACCGCCCGGAGCGTTGAGAAGAAAGGCAAATGTATGAAGCTCAACGTGAATGGTTCCCTGCACGACATCCCGGAAACCTGGCAGGATGAAACACTGCTTTCAACATTGCGCGAGCTCCTGGGTCTTGTCGGCGCAAAATTTGGCTGTGGGCACGGAGATTGCGGAGCCTGTGTGGTTCATGTCGATGGCAAAGCGATGCGAAGCTGTCAGATGCAGGTTTCAGAGGCCTTTCCGGCACATATCCGAACCCTGGAAGGCCTCGCGGGGGCGAATGGCGGGCTTCACCCGGTCCAGCGCGCCTGGCTCGACGAAAGAGTGGCCCAATGCGGTTACTGCCAGGCTGGACAGATCATGCAGGCCGTCGCGCTTTTGGAAGAAAACCCGGAACCGGACAAGCAATCGGTCGTAGAGCGAATGCGTTCCAATTTGTGTCGCTGCGGCACACAGGCCCGCATTTTCAAGGCAATTCATCGCGCCGCCAGTGAAATGCGAGGCAAGTCGTGATGTCAAAAGCAAAACGGCGGATAACGCGTCGAGGGCTGCTTAAAGGTGGCGCCGCTGCCGCAGCCGGCCTCACGCTCACCTATCTGGCAGGGCGCCGGTACTTCCCGGTTTTGCCCTCGCTCGCGACGCCCGACTTCCAGGAAGCGGCCTGGCTCAAGATCGGCGCCGATGGACAGGTTTCGATGCTGAGCCCGGTTCATGAAATGGGGCAAGGTTCGTCTCTCGGCCTCGCCCAGATCGTGGCGGAAGAGCTCAATGTCGACAGCAGCAATGTGGAAGTGGAGTTCCCCTCAACCAGTGACGTTCCGCATATGCGCTTCACGACTGGCAGCCAGGCGATTGCCCTGCATGCACGCCCGCTTGCCGATGCCGCGGCGCAGTTGCGCGAAGAGCTCCGGCGCAGGGCTGCGTCCGTCGCCGGGACGACCCCCGATCGGCTAGACGACGCGGTCGGGGGGTTTCAGGAAAGAAGCGGTGCTTTCATTTCCTATGCGGACGCGCTTGAAGGGGTTGATCTCATCCTGTCGGCAGACAAATTGCCGCCAGCCGCCTCTTACGCGTTCGACCCTGAACGCGAAAAGCGGCAAATCGGCCGGGTCGCGCTTCAGGTACAGGCCGAAGAGATCGTCACCGGCGCCCCGGTCTTTGCCGGCGACATCCGGCGGCCGAACATGGCATTCGGACGGGCCGTTCAAGCGCCCTCGCCGGATGCCCGCATCCGGGATGTTGCCCGGAATGACGCACAGGACCTTCCGGGCGTTATCCAGGTTGTTGTCGACAAACCGCGCGGCCTAGTCGGCGTGGTCGCCGAAACACCCGGCGCGCTGAACCGTGCCATGGACCTTGTTCAAGTGACCTGGGATCGGCCTGATCCCTATTCCGCTGCAGACATAGCGGCCATGATCGATGTCGACGCAGCACTCGCCAAAGGAAACCTTGAGCACGCGATCACTGACGACGATATGGATCTGTCTAATGATTGGACAGTCGACATGCGCTTTGACCAACCCGTGTTGCATCATGCGGCACAGGAGCCACGCACGGCGGTTGCGGAGTTCAGCCGGCGCGACGGGCGGGAGGTTGTCGATGTTTGGACCGGAACTCAGGACCAATTCGTCAACCGGAAAAAGGCGGCGACCGATCTTGGCTGGCCGGTAGACCGGGTCACGATCCATCCAATGCGCGTCGGAGGCGGGTTTGGTGGGCGTGTGCTTTACGATGTGGTGCGCGAAGCCGTGTTGCTGGCGCAACACGTGCAGCGCCCGGTCAAGGTTACGTGGTCCCGCGAAGACGAGTTCCTGGCGGACCGGACAAGGCCGCCCTCGTCGCATCGCTTGCAGATTCGCGCTGGCGGGAATGGCCGGATTACCGACTGGCGGCACGCCTGTGTGAGTGGCCATGTCCTTCTCACCGAACTGATGGCATCCGAACCGCTTCTCTCCGGCATGCGTATGGTCATGCATGATTTCGGCGCGGCCCGAAATCTCAAGCCGCCCTACAGGGCGATACGCCAGCGGATCGAGATGAGCGATGTGGAACTGCCGTTTCATGTTGGTGAATGGCGCTCACTCGGCGGCGGACCCAACAACTTTGCCATCGAATGTGCCATGGATGAACTCGCCAGAGCACTCAAGCTGGATCCGGTCGAAATTCGGTTGAGAAATCTCGGTCCGGACAAGGCACGCCTCAAAGCCTGTCTCGCAGAACTCAAATCGATGTGCGACAACCAGACTGTGCCGAGAACGGAAGGGTTTGGACGGGGGTTTTCCTGCGGCATCTATCAGGAACACAGCTTTGTCGCTGCCGCCTTTGATGTTGTCGTGGATCGCAACACGCGCATGATCCGGGTTGAGCGGTGCACCTTTGTCATGGATGTCGGCCTTGTCATAAGTCCGGACCAGGTCAGGGCGCAGATCGAAGGCTGCGCAATGATGGCAATCGGTCAGTTGCTGATGGAAGCTGCTCCCATCGAGGGAGGCGGCCTGGCGGCGCGCCGCTTCGGCGACTATCCGACACCGACGTTAGAACATGTCCCCAAGTTTGAAATTGCATTTATCGGCGACAGTGCAAGGGCGCCGGCCGGCGCCGGTCAGGCGCCTATGATCGCGACCGTTCCGGCCCTTGCAAACGCCGTGCGCGACGCAACCGGTTATCGGGCACTGAAGCTGCCCGTCAATTTCGACGAGCTGGCGTTTACGGCTGATGGCTAAAAACACTCCCGGCAGACCTGCGGGTACCGGACATATCAGTCGCCTGGAAGGGCAGTTCTGACTGACCAAGGACCTGGTGAGCCGGCGGCGAAAAACCGCGGCTCCCCTATCGCATTGCGACCGCGCCTTTTCCAGACGTGCGGCCCTGATTTACTTGCCTGCAAAATTCGGGTACGAGCTGAGGGTCTTTTTGAGCGTCTTCCAGGGCTCACTGAATGTCCTTATCTCCTTTCAAGCTTCCCTTTCTGCTGACCTATGTCCTGGTTGGCGCAATCGTCGGTGTTCTTGTCATCCATCCCTTGTACCTTGTGGTGTTCTGGTGGGAGTTGACGGATTTCTCTGAAACCGCGCCAACCTTGCCGGAAGTTCTTTCCGCGCGGCTCTGGCTGCTGCTGTTGCCGCGCCACTTCGATGATGCGCTTGCCTACAGTCTGGTGGGAGCCGTTGTCGGTCTGGCCTTCGGCGTCTTCTCCCGCAATTATCTGCGCACATCGCAGGCCTATCAGTCCCTGCGGGAAGAACAGACCGCACTCATCCCTGAACTCTTGAAACGGGGCGAAACCGACCGGGTCGAGTTCAAGTCCTCGCTGCGCTGGGACGTGCAGGAAAACCGCGTCAATCGCGGTCTTGAGAAGGTGATCGCCAAGACGCTTGCCGGCTTCTTCAACGCCGATGGCGGCAACCTGCTGATCGGGGTCGACGATGCCGGCCGGCCGCTTGGTCTGGACAAGGACCTATCCACCCTGAAGAGCCCTGACCTCGACGCCTTCGAACGCACGGTCAACGACATCGTTTCCAGATCCCTTGGCGGTGACCTGTGCCCCTATCTCCACACGGTGTTCGCCAAGGTCGACGGCAAGGATGTTGCCATGATCATCATCCGCCCGGCGCCGCGCGCCGTCTACATGGAGGAGAACAAGGCCTCCGTGCTCTATATTCGCAGCGGCAATTCCACCCGCAAGCTGGATGTGCGCGAGGCCATCAACTACGCCAAGAAAAGATGGTCGTAACGTGAGCGAACTGGGTCTCTCACTGTTTCCGGCCGAACTTCATGTCGCCGCCAGCCTGCTGCTTGTTGTGGTCAGCTTCTTTGCCTCGGCGCTGACAGCCGCCCTCGGCCTTGGCGGCGGCATCGCCATGATCGCGGTCATGGCCACCGTAATGCCTGCGAATGCCCTCGTCCCGGTTCATGGCGTCGTCCAGATCGGCTCCAATGCCGGCCGCGCGCTGGTGCAGATCAAGCATGTCGACTGGCTGATTGCGCTCTGGTTTTCAGCCGGTGCTGTTTTGGGTGCGGCGCTCGGCGGTTCCATCGCGGTTGAACTGCCCTCGGAAGTCCTGAGGACCGGGATCGGCCTATTTGTGCTCTGGGTGGTCTGGGGCAAACCGCCGAAACTCGCCAGAGCCCGCAAGCGCGCCATGGCCGTGGCGGGATTTCTCTCCACCTTTCTCTCCATGTTTTTCGGTGCGTCCGGACCGATTGGCGGTGCGGTTCTGTCGACCCTTGGACTGGAACGGCGTCAGTTTGTTGCCAACCAGGCAATCACCGCGCTGACCATGCATGTCTTCAAGATCATAGCCTTCGGCCTGCTTGGCTTCGCCTTTGCACCGTGGGCGGGGCTGATCGTCCTGATGATCGCCAGCGGTTTCCTCGGCACGCTGGCCGGCAGCCGGCTGCTCGGCAAGATGAACGAGGCAACCTTCAAGACCGGCTTCAAATGGGTCATGACGGCCCTTGCCCTGAACCTTCTCTGGCAGGCGGCGCGCGGCTGGCTGGCCGGATAGCCACGTTTCGCGCGCACTGTTTCCCCTCCACCTTCGTCATTGCAGGCCTGTCGCTGCAATCCAAGGCATGACCAAGCGACAAAAGTTCCGCTGGCGACCTCACCTGAGCCCGACATGCGGCAGGCTCTCAAGACGCCGCCAGGTCTGTTTGCGGCAGACAACCAGTGCACAGCCCCGGACCTTCAGCGTGTTGCGGTCGAGCACCTTGATGGTGCTGCGGAAGACCTGGCTTTTTCCCGGGATGGTGATTTCGCCGTCCCGCCATTCGGCACCCTGCGACCGAAACCCAGACAACATCTCCATGCCAAGGTAGGAGCCTGATGCCGGACCCCAGATCCAATCAAGCCGGCCGCAGAGTTCCATCGGCGCCTTGTCGCAGGGTTGCAGGCGCACCACGGCGCCATAGCCTTCCGTCACCCAACGCCCGGAGATCGTCTCCAGGGCGGCGGTTTCAGTCGCCTCCGCACGACCGGATCCGGAGAGCACGGCCGCGCAGAAGACGGAAGCAGCAATTGCGATCGACAGCGCAACCGGCCTTGCGCGCTTCATGGGCTCTGCCCGTACGGCCGCTGAAAAGTGTTTCAGGTAATCCGGATGTTCCGTCTTCATCAGACGGTCCCAGAACGTGAAATAGAGACCGTAGTTCCAGCCCGGTGAGGCATGGTGCAGGTCATGGTGGGTGACGGAGGTCAACCAGCCGAGAAGCGGTCTGCCGGCGCGTGTTGCCGGAAACAGTTCGACCCCGCAATGGCCGACCGTGTTGCGCACGATCATGTGCACCGAAAAGACGAACAGCGCGAGGTAGGAGACCGGCAGCAGCAGGATCAGGAGCGGGACATAGAGCCCGTGCAGAAAGGCCTCGCCCGTGTTGAAGGCAAAGGCGGTGAACGGCGTCGGGTTGAAGCTGCGGTGATGCAGATGATGCCAGCTCTGATAGAGCCGTTTGTCGTGCAGCAGCCGGTGCACCCAGTAGAACCATGTGTCATGGCCGACAATCAGCACCAACACCGAAATGCCGAAATAGAACCAGCCATGGGCGTCCGCCTCGCGGTAAACCTGCGTCCAGCCGGCCTTGACCGCCCAGACCGCGCCGAGACTGAGCATTGAAAAGACAAGAACGGATCGGATGGAGGCAAGGATTTCCCGCCGAACCTGCCCTTTCGGCGGCCAGGCGGGTCGGATCTTGCGCCGCTGCACCAGCGGTTTCAACAGCGTCCTGAGCAGCAAATGCAGCCCGGCAGCGGCGAGGATGTATCGCATGAATTCGCTTGTCGCAAGCTCGAGAAAGATCGCTGCAGATTGCACAAGAATGTCGTTGAACGGATGCATGTTTGTCTCCATCAAGAGGATCGATGGAGCACTTGTCCGCAAGGCGCCGTTGCAACGCGCGCCACTTGCAAAAAGAGCACTAATTTTTCGGTTTTGGCGCTCTTTTTTCAAGATCGGCGAACCTGGCGGCCCGGTACTCGGTCGGTGTCATGCCCGTTTCGGCCTTGAAGGCACGGTTGAAGGGGCCGACAGAACCGTAGCCAAGCTCCAGCGCTATCTGCACAATCTGGCCCCGGGCCTGGTTCGGATCGCCAAGAATGGTTTCCGCCTCGCGCAGACGGTAGCTGTTCAGAAAGGCCGTGAAGTTCCGATAGCCGAGCCCCTGATTGATCAGGACCCTCAATCGGTGTTCGGGAATGTCGAGCCCGGTGCCGAGCTTGCCGACCGTGAGGCCCTCTTCGCGATACCCGCCGCGCTCCATATGATCCAGAACCTTGTCCAGTTCGATCCGGTCGGGCGCGCTGAGCTGTCCCGCTTTTTCCCGAACGACAGGTTGCGAGGGCGGCGCGGATTTGAGACTGCCCTCGGCCGGAAACAATTCCCTGTTGACACGCAGCCCCCAGACCGCAAATCCGAAGGTGACGGAAAACAGCACCACCGGATGCAGGTCTATCAGGAGGGGTGGCAGCTCGGTCCAGCGATTGGCGATTTCCGCTGTTGTCGTGATCACGGAGATCAGCGGGATCAGTGTCGCGACCGCGAGCCGGAAGGCGCGCCGCCCCGGAACGAGGTCCCCCTGCCAGCCTCGAAGTGCCAGGAAGACCACGTGAAACAGCATCGCATAGATGGTCGCGCCGTGAATAACGGCCGCAGCATCATCGAGAAACCCGCCATCCCTCGGGATCTTCACAGTGAGGCAGAGCGCGATGATGGCTGCCGGCACCGCATCAATGGGCCTTAATCGAAATCTGTCCTTGAAAAGCGCGCGCGCAAACAGCCAGAACGCAACGGAGCCGAAGGAGGCGGTAACACCGAGCGCCAACTGGAGCGGGCCGAATAGCGCAAGTGAGTTCGGCGAAGAGGCTAGAATGTAGCAACAGGTGATCAACACGAAAGCCGCACCCAGCCGGGCTGTCAGACTGCGCCCTTCTGCCAGCCACAGGACGCCGAGCAGCAGACAGATCCCGGCAGCGCCCCCGCGCAATGCAAATTCAATGGCCAGCGACATGCCCCACCTTTCGTGCCGTTCTTGACCTTTCCGTAGGTCTTCATTGAGTTCTTCGCAACTGGCTTGCCTTGAAACACGGGTGCCGACGCGCTAACCCAACGCATCGGTTTAAAACAAATGCGGGATGGAGCGTCCATGGCTTCTCAAAATCTTCTGCTGCTGCCGGGCGACGGCATCGGCCCGGAAATCATGCTGGAAGTGAAAAAGGTCATCGCCTGGTTCAATGAAAAGGGCGGCATGTCCTTTGAAACGGACGAAGGCCTCGTGGGCGGCTCTGCCTATGACGCCCATGGTCAGTCCATTTCCGAAGAAGACATGGCCAAGGCCATGGCGGCCGACGCGGTTATTTTCGGCGCCGTTGGCGGTCCGAAATGGGACGACGTTCCTTATGAAGTCCGCCCCGAAGCCGGTCTTCTGCGCCTGCGCAAGGACATGCAGCTCTTTGCCAACCTGCGTCCGGCCATCTGTTATCCGGCACTGGCCGATGCTTCGTCCCTGAAGAAGGACATCATCGAAGGCCTCGACATCCTGATCGTGCGCGAGCTCACCGGTGGCGTCTATTTCGGCGAGCCGAAGGAAATCATCGACCTGGGCAACGGCCAGAAGCGCGGTGTCGATACGCAGGTTTACGACACTTACGAGATCGAACGTATTTCCGGCGTCGCCTTCGAACTTGCCCGCACCCGCGGCAACAAGGTGACCTCGATGGAAAAGCGCAACGTGATGAAATCCGGCGTGCTCTGGAACGAGGTCGTCACCCAGACCCACAAGAACGGCTACGAAGACGTTCAGCTGGAACACATGCTGGCCGATGCCGGCGGCATGCAGCTTGTGCGCTGGCCGAAGCAGTTCGACGTCATCGTCACGGACAACCTGTTCGGCGACATGCTGTCGGACGTGGCCGCCATGCTGACCGGTTCGCTCGGCATGTTGCCCTCCGCTTCCCTCGGCGCCCCGGACGGTGTGACCGGCAAGCGCAAGGCGCTTTACGAGCCGGTGCACGGCTCGGCGCCTGACATTGCCGGCACAGGGGCCGCCAACCCGATCGCCATGATCGCCAGCTTCGGCATGGCCCTGCGCTATTCCTTCGAGGAAGTCGAAGCCGCCGACAAGCTGGACAAGGCCATTGCCAACGCGCTGGACAAGGGCCTGCGCACCAAGGACATCGCGTCGGAAGGCCAGGCAACCGTAACGACGTCCGAAATGGGCAATGCCATTGTTGCCGAGCTGGACGCTCTCAGCGCTTAAGTCCGGATGCCGGTTTCCGGCCCTACAAGATTGACCTTGTGTGCCTCCCCGTTCGATCGAACAGGGAGGCACACGGCTTTTCGCCGTCATTTTCGGACAGTTCAGTCGATTTCGGTTGAACTGCCCTTGATCCGGCATGTATCCCGTTGGCGGCCTTTCAATCCGGACCCTGTTGACCCCATGACCGAAGACAAACTCGCGCCCTTTCTCGGCACCTGGATCCTAGACACCGAAGACAGCGACTTCGAACAGGGTGAGCCGCCTAAAAGTGCAACTCTGAAGATCGAAGACAATTTCGGCATGGCCATCTTCTCCATGAACCAGGTGGCAGCGGATGGAGAAGTCACCAACGACACCTTCGAGGCCGTGCCTGACGGCCCAGAGGTGAAACTCGGCAAGAGCGGCCTGGTCGACGCCATGCGCCTGGTGTTTCAGGGCGACAGGAACCTGGTATCCGAAGCCCGTCGCGGCGGCCTGACCATCATGAAGGCGGAACGCGAACTCTCCGAAGACGGCCGCACCCTGACAGTGACCCAGACCGTACACTTGGTGGATGTTGCGAGTTTCAAGAACATTTCTGTCTATCGGCGGGCGCAATAACGAGACTTGGACCAACCGAGCGCGGTATCCTTGGTTGAAAACCGGTCCCCTGTTCAGGTACTTGTTTCCACCATCATTGATCCCTCCTTGCTTCGATCATCGCCAACATCTCCGCCGCAGCAGCTGCTCCTGCCTCGTTGCCTAGCACTTTGTATGCGGCGTCTGCCGCCTCCAGAACCTTGCTGGCGTCGTCATAATGGCTACCGAGCACCAGGATCTGCCCCAGCAACAAACCCGTTGCCCCGACGCCATCCGGGATCTTGAGGCTTTTTGCGATCTCGAACGCCTCGGCCAGGGCGTCGTAAATTCCCTGCGCCTCGCCACGCTCAAGAGCTCCAGTCTCTATTTTCAAACTGGCAATCTTGTAGAGCACGACTGACTTTTCGCGCACATCGCCCAGACGCTCATAAACCGGAAGCTGCTCCTCACACCGGATGCGAAGCGCCTCCTCCGTCTCACCACGGCCGGCAAGAGTGTCCGCGATCTTGCCCATCGTAACGGCGCGCGCGCGCGCATCGCCCAGACGATCAAAAACCGGAAGCTGCTCCTCTCGCCGGATGCGAAGCGCTTCATCCGTCTCACCACGGCCGGCAAGAATGTCTGCAATCTGGCCCATCGTGACGGCACGCGAGCGCACATCGCCCAGCCCCTCAAAAACCGGAAGCTGCTCCTCTCGATAGATGCGAAGTGCTTCATCCGTCTCACCACGACCTTTAAGAATGTCCGCGATCTGGCCCATCGTCACGGCACGCGAGCGCACATCGCCCAGACGTTCATAAACCGGAAGTTCCTCCTCACGCCGGATGCGAAGTGCTTCATCCGTCTCACCACGACCTGTAAGAATGTCCGCGATCTGGCCCATCGTCACGGCACGCGAGCGCACATCACCCAGACGCTCATAAACCGGAAGCTCCTCCTCACGCCGGATGCGAAGCGCTTCATCTGTCTCACCACGGGCGGCAAGAATGTCAGCGATCTTGCCCATCGTGACGGCACGCGAGCGCGCATCGCCCAGACGATCAAAAACCGGAAGCTGCTCCTCTCGATAGATGCAAAGCGCTTCATCCGGCTCACCACGGTCTGCAAGAATGTCAGCAATCTGGCCCATCGTAACGGCACGCGAGCGCACATCGCCCAGACGCTCATAAACCGGAAGCTCCACCTCACGCCGGATGCGAAGCGCTTCCTCCGTCTCACCACGGCCTGTAAGAATGTCTGCCACCTCACCTTGGCAAATGGCCGCGCCCCGTTCGACCCCGAGTGCTTCAAACATCGCTTCAGCACGCTTCAAGACGGTAAGCGCATTGTCGCTATCGCCCAGACGCTGTTTTCTCCGTGCCAGCCGCAACAACAGGGAAGCACTCTCGATGGTTTGCTCTTCTTCCTCCAGTAACGCTTCTGCATGCCGCAGAAGCTGGTCGGTGTCGTCTCCCCGGCCTATCAGATCGGCTGTGTCAATCGCATGCATCAACAGCCCGCCTTGAAGCGGAAGGGACTCGTCGGCAAGACGTCTCACGGCTTCGGCCATCACCGCATGGGCTGCCAGATTGGCATGATCTTTGGCCAGCGCGTGCCCGGCCGCTGCGGCAAGGAGACCCAGATTCATGCCGAAACGCCGGCAATCAGCGCAAGACGCAGGGCTTCGACGGAACGGCCATCCTGCGGCCACTTATCCTCTCCTTCGGCCCAATGCGCCTCCAGCGATGGCAAGGCTGCGCGGGCAAAGCTCTCCCGGTCTTCGTCCGACAACGGCTCGGCAATCGGTCTTGCAAAACGGTTGACCAGGAATTCCGGCTCCGTTTCACCGGTTTGAAACGGCGCGTGGGCTTCGAGCAAACCCAGCCCGATCAACCTCTGCTTTGCGGCCACCGCCTCGCCGATGGCAGCCGCTGCGGCAACGGCAGTGAGAGCCGCTTCCGGCACTGGCACGGGAACCGACTGGTAGGCCTGCAACTCCGCTCTTGCTTCAGGCTCCATGGTTTCGGGCCAGTGACCTTCACCAAAAAAGGAGATCGCACTCAGGTAACGGAACTCAGACCGGCTTAGCGCTTCACGGTATTTGGCGAACGTCATTCTGCGGAAAAATTCAAAGGCCTTGTTGCTTTCCTCCGGCACGGCGCCCGGATCCGCCATATGCTGTTCAATCGCCTCCAGCGCCTCTTGAACGGCTTCGAACTCACTGGCAAGCAGCGGAGTGGTCAGGATGTCCTGGAGACCCGGATTGCCATCGGCACTCGCCAGGCATTTTTTCAAAAGCTCAGTGCAGCGTTCATCGGCAATGGCAGCATTCGCCGCATCCCGAACAACGGCATCTTCGCTGCGCAACCGGATCGAAAGCTCCGCCCGCCACTGCTTTTCGCGTTCAAGCGATGTAAACGGTGTCAACTGGATCTTGTTGAGGTTCAGCGCCAGATCTTCTCCAGCCGCGTCGACGGCTGAAAAATCGTAGCGGCTGGTGAAAAGAAGACGGCTGCCTGCGCGGTCTTTGCGAAATGCGCTCAACACGGCCGCAATTGCGTCGCTCCAGCCATAGTCTCTTTTGAGCGGCGTCTTTTTCTGCCCAGGCTCCGGATCTTCCAGTACCTGTTCCAGGTCATCTATGATCAACAGGATCGGTTCGCTGAAAAACTGCCCTTTCAAAAGGCTTTCAAGCGCCCCGGCAAGCGCAGAAGGATTGTCCTGAACCGGCTGCTTCCATGTGTCGAAAAAGCCCGCGCGCTCTTCCGGTTTCAGCGCATCGACCAGCTTTTCCAGAATTGCAGTTGCGTCATAGTCTTGAAATATGACCAGGCTTTTCAAATGCGGCAGTCGGTTGGCAACACGCGCGGCAAGGCTCGACTTGCCGAGATTGCCCATCCCGAAGAGCAGCAAGCCGGGCGTTTCATTGTCGCGCAGCACCTTGATTGCGTCTTGGGTGAAACGGCGCCTGCCAACAAACTCCAAGGGACCGGCAACCTGGACCAGCTTGCGCTGGTCGTCCAGATAGGACTTGTACCCGGCATTCCTGGGCAATTGCCGCCGTGGCCCCTCCCGGGAACACAGCGCACCGCCTCCGCGCCCGCCCAGCCAGAGACGCGCCAGATGCCAGTGCAGACCCGTGCGGCCCCCGCCCTGCGAGGCCGACAGAAGTTTCCGCCGGGCCCGGCAAACCGCCTGCGGGCTTGTCCGGGCTGCAGCAAGTTCACCATAGAATTCTTCGGCAAATGCGATCGCGTCCGGATCGTTGACCGACCCATCCCACCCGAGCACCGCCGGAACACCACGGGCAAGCTGTGCACTGAAGGCTTCGCTCAATTCGCCCGGCGCTTCGGAGGTGCGGCAGGCGGACAGAAACACAAGTTGCGGCGGATCGTTTTCCCAGACTTCCGCCAACCGCTCCGGTGGCACAAACCTCTTCGATCCGTCTTCGGCTTCCAGCAAAAGATTCGGTCCGGGCACCGCACCTTCGGCCGCAAATTTTTGGGCTGTATCCGCATCCAGAACGTCCCCGTGGCAGGAGAAATGCATGGCCTCGAATGTCTCCTGCTGCCGCAGGCGGGCTTCGAGATAGTCAGCGCACCCGCTCTCTTCGACCGCAAGCGAAAGCTCGAGTTTTTCCGTTGCCGACAAGATCGCGGCTTCTTCCAGCTCAAAGTCGAGTTCCGGGCCACCACCACGAGGCGACGCTGCCATGAAGAGCAGCGACAAATCCCGATAGGGTGGCTCAGGTGCCGGCTGCGCAGGTCCGATCCGGCGCCAGATCTCGAAGGGCTGGAAAGCATTCTCCGCGAAATAGCCCTCGTCATTTCCAAGAAGTTCCCACGGAAGAGACAGCAGGAGCCGCTGATCGTCCGTGACAATCGCATCGGCTGCGATCTCGAGCTGACGGGCACCGCCATCCGCCAGCCACTTCTGGGCCCAGCCTCCAGAATTCAGCCAGGCATAGATTTCAAGACCGAGAGGGCGCAGCAGATCATGCGCAGAAGCCGGAACCGCCTTGCGGTACCGCTTCACCCAGCTGCGCCACAGGTCGCGTGTCTCGTCCGTTAGTGGCAGGCTTGCGTCGCCGGTCGGCCCGTGAAGACCAACTCTCGCGCCGATGACAGAGATCCTGGCTGTCACACTTTGCCCTCCCGCTTGGATTCCTCATAATCAGCCAGCGCATCGAGAACATCGTCGACACCAACGTCGCCCAGATCGAGCGGCCGCCCGTCGAGCCTGATCACCAGCGATTTGCCCGCCGCTGATTTCGCCCTTGCCACCTCCAGGGTCGGCTCAATCCGTTCCGACAATGCGATGCGCTTTTGCCCGGATGACAACATGTCCCTGAGCTGTGTCAGCGCCACCAAGGTCCCGGGCAGGGCGAGCACCAGCGCGGCATAGGCCGCAAGCGCCCCGTCCCGCGTTCTTTCGCTGATGTTATCCTCCTGCACCACCGGAGGCTGCCTGCCCAGCAGGGTCAGTAGATCTCTGGCTGCGGCAACAAGTTCCCGGTCCTCAGACGGCGTCACCGTCACGTCGATCGTCATGACTGCCTCTCCTTGATCTGGTCTAGAAAATCCGCAGCGGCTTCTGATCTGGTGTCATCACCAAGCACCTCAAACGCAGCGATGGCCGCCTCCAGCACCTTGATGGCGTCATCATAGTGTCCGCCAAGCACTATGACCTGTCCCAACAGAAAGCCCGTCGAGCCGATACCGTCCGGGATCTTGAGGCTTATTGCGATCTCGAACGCCTCAGCCAGGGCGTCGTAAATTTCCTGCACCTCGCCACGCTCAAGAGCTCCAGTCGCTATTTTCAGACCGGCAAATTTGTAGAGCGCGATAGACTTTTCTCGCGCATCGCCCAGACGCTCTAAGACCGGAAGCTGCTCCTCACGAAGGATGCGGAGCGCTTCATCCGGCTCACCACGTGCGGCAAGAATGTCCGCGATCTTGCCCATCGTGACGGCATGCGAGCGCACATCACCCAGACGCTCATAAACCGGAAGCTGCTCCTCACGAAGGATGCGAAGCGCTTCATCCGGCTCACCACGTGCGGCAAGAATGTCAGCTACCCCACCCCGGCAAATGGCCGCGTCCCGCTCAACCCCTAGCGCTTCAAAAATTGATTCAGCACGCTTCAGAACAGAAAGCGCACTGTCGCCATCGCCGAGGCGCCATTTTCTCCGTCCAAGCCGCAAAAGCAGGGATGCACTTTCGAAGGTTTGCTCCTCGTCCTCCAGAAACGCTTCTGCATGGCGCAGGAGCTGGTCGATGTCCTGTCCCCGGCCTATCAGATTGGCTGTGTCAATCGCACGCACCAACAGTTCACCTTGAAGCGGGAGGGACATATCGGCAAGACGTGTTACGGCTTCCGACATCACCGCATGGGATGCCAGATTGGCATGATCCTCGGACAGCGCTTTCCCGGCCGCCACGGCTAGGAGACCCAGTTTCATTGTAAGCCTATCCGGACAGATGCGATTGGTTTCAAAAATCGGACACTGCCTTCAAACACGGCGGAAAGACCCATGATAACACCCTTGAAAAGCACCTTAATAATCAACACTTGCAAGCATAATAGACGCCCTTTAGACGTGCAAAACAATTCCTACTTTGATCACCCAGCAGCTTCATGAATGAAGACGCCCCCTGACAGCCACCCAGACTGTTCACTTGGTGGATGAGTCAAGTTTCAGGAACATCTCGGCCTATCGATGCGCACAATGGCCAATGACAATAAAGACAGTATTCTTTTTAAATTTTTCTCCAATTTTTGGCGACCAAAATTTCTGCATTTCACATATTTTACTTTAAATTGACGCAAGGGTTGAAAATCAAATCTCAATTTGTCCTTTTTCAATTCAGGAAAACTGCATAATTTTTAGTCATTGCAACTCCTGATTTAAACATGCATTAACTTCATTCATGAACCCTAGATTGAAATCTGGAGGGTTCCATGTGGAATAGTCTATCCATTCGTTACAAGATTCCGGTTGCCATTTTGGGTGTTGCGCTGAGTGTCGGTGCCGGGGTCGGTCTGAGCAGCTATTTTACCGCAGCCAAGGAAATCCGGCAGCTGACGGAAACCCGCCTGCAGGCCATCGCGCAGAGCCGGGTCACCGAATTGTCGGACTATCTCGCGGCCATCGAGGCCGATCTGCTGCTTGTCAGCGAACTGCCATTCACCTTGCAGGCCACCCAGGCGTTTTCCGAGGCCTTCGAGGCCATCGAAGGCGACCGGACGGCAAGGTTGAAAACCGCCTATATCACGAACAATCCCAACCCGCTGGGACAGAAACACCGTCTTGACGCCGCAGACACCGGCACGGGATATGATGCGGTTCACGCCCGCTTTCATCCCTGGTTCCGGGCGTTTCTGACCGAGCGCGGGTATTACGACATCTTCCTGTTCAATCTCAAAGGCGATCTCGTCTACACAGTGTTCAAGGAAGAGGATTTCGCCACGAATTTCAGCGGAAACGGCCCCTGGACCGACACGGATCTGGGCAATGCGTTCCGCGCTGCTGCCAAGGGTGGCCCGCACAACAATCATTTCTTCGATTTCGAGGCCTATGCACCCAGCCATGGTGCTCCGGCAAGTTTCATTGCCAAACGCATCGAACAGGACGGGACACCGCTCGGTGTGCTTGTTTTCCAGATGCCGATCGACCGGATCAACACGATCATGAGCCGGTCGGCAGGTCTTGGAACGACCGGAGAAACCATCATTGTCGGCAACGACAAACTGCTGCGCAACGATTCCAGGTTTTCCGAGGTCAACGACATCCTCGCCACACGGGTTGAACACCCGGCGACCGAAACCGTTCTCGGCGGTTCGCCCGCCCTGTTTACCGGCTCCAGCCATCGCGACAGCAGCTTCACCCAGGCCGGCATACCGCTCGATTTCCTCGGGACCTCCTGGGCTGTCTTTGCCATGCAGTCGGAATCGGAGGCCATGGCGCCCCTGACAAGCCTGAAGGTCTGGATGATCGGCACCGGCCTTGCCTTGTTCATCTTTGCCATGGCCGGCGGATACGGACTTGCCCTGACGATCACGCGCCCGCTCGGCCAGCTCATACGCAACATCCGGGACCTGATCGATGACCGTCTGGACACGCAGATTGACGGCACGGACCGGGCGGACGAGATTGGCGACATGAAACGTGCCATGGCCGTCTTTCGTGACAATGCCCTTGAAGTCAAAGCCCATCAGGAAGAAGCGGTGGCCCGGCGCGCCGAAGAAGACGACAGGCGCCGC
The DNA here is from genome assembly GCF_965233565.1 of Roseibium sp. GTDB lineage: Bacteria > Pseudomonadota > Alphaproteobacteria > Rhizobiales > Stappiaceae > Roseibium. The sequence goes on from NZ_OZ247494.1 coordinate 2,821,916, forward strand.
CAAACCGATCAGCTCGTTGAAACCTTCAAGACACGGATTTCAACCATCCAGGAACAGCTGACCTCTCTCAGCACGGTCATGAATACAACGTCGCAGACCCTGGTCGAGACCGCCGGCACTGCGTCTCAAGATGCAGAAAACGCCCTGTCGGCTTCGCGCCAGTCCGATGAAAGTGTTCAGGCCTCCGCCGTCGCAGCGGAGGAGTTGCGGATCTCCATTGAAGAAATCAATCAGCACACAGATCGGGCGCTGTCGACCACGCTGGAAGCGGCTGATGCGGCCCAGGCAACTGACCGGGACGTCACCGCACTTGCAGGGTCGGCGGAAAAGATCGGCGCGGTCATCTCCATGATCCGGGACATTGCCGAGCAGACCAATCTGCTGGCCTTGAATGCGACCATTGAGGCAGCGCGCGCCGGTGAAGCCGGCAAGGGGTTCGCCGTGGTGGCCTCCGAGGTCAAGGAACTGTCGACACAAACGGCAAAGGCGACCGACGAGATTTCCGCCCAGGTCGCTGCCGTTCAGACCTCGACCCATCGAGCTGTTGAAGCAATCCGCGCCATCGGAACCCGCATGGACAGCGTCCAGGAAATGACCACGGCCATTGCCTCGGCGGTCGAGGAACAGGGTGCGGCAACCGGCGAGATCAGCAAGGCCATGTCCATGGCTGCCGACGGCAGCACCCAGGCGGCTGGCAATGTCGCCGGACTGCAGGGCTCGATCGACCAGACACGCAGCAGTTCCGACGACATCGACCAACTGTCCCGGGATCTCTCCGATGTCAGCGCGACGCTCAGCCAGGCGGTCGATGACTTCCTGTCGGCGCAGATCTGGCAACAGCAGGGAGAGGGGTCTGTTTCCGAAGCGGCCTAACCGGAAACGCCCTGGACAACATCGCCGCGCGACAGAGGCCGCGCGGCCGTCTATAAGCAGCCAAAACGGTTGCAGGACACCTCATGAAACAGCTCATCAGCGCCCTCACGCTTGTGGTACCCGACTACGACGCGGGCATTGCCTTTTATGTCGAAAAGCTCGGTTTTGACTTGATCGAGGATACGGCCCTTTCTGCAACAAAGCGCTGGGTCCTTGTTGCCCCGAAAGGCAGTTCGGAAACCCGGCTGCTTCTGGCACAGGCAGAAGGCGACACCCAGCAGGCAAGCATCGGCCATCAGGCCGGCGGGCGCGTCTTCCTGTTTCTGTCGACGGACGATTTCGACCGGGACCACGAGGCGATGCTGGCAAAGGGCGTTATGTTTCTCGAGGAACCGCGCACGGAAGCCTATGGCAAGGTCGCCGTCTTTCAGGACCCGTTCGGCAACAAGTGGGATCTGATCCAGCACTTTTGAGACGGACCGGTCTTCTGTCGCCTGGTCCGAAGGGGCTCACGCACACGCCAAACCGTCCGTCGCACCCGGTTGCCTTGTCCCCGCTCACCATCCTCACCACATTTTCAGCCTCATCCTGAGGAGGGTCGCCAGGCCCGTCTCGAAGGATCCACCGTTTACACCTGCGCAGGTGGCCTGTCCTTCGAGACAGCGCTGCCGCGCTTCCTCAGGATGAGGTTTGCGCAGGTGGTGAAGCCACGGAAGAAGCAGGCGGCAAACGGCCTAGATTATTTGCAGGGTCAACAGGGCGACGACGACATATCGCGCCATCTTGGCAATCGCGACGAGCAGCGTGAAACTCCAGAGCGGCTCCCTCAGAACCCCGGCCGCAAGCGTCAGCGGATCGCCGATCACAGGCGCCCAGCTCATGAGCAGGCTCCAGCGACCGTAACGGTGATACCAGGCGGTTGCCCTGTCCAGTTTCTCAGGTGTTACCGGAAACCAGCGCGCGTCCGAAAAGGACGCTGCACCGCGCCCAAGGCCCCAGTTCACCAGGGAGCCGAGCGTATTGCCGAGACTGGCAACGGCCACAAGCAGGAGGACCGGATCCGTTCCAGCCACGATCATCGCGGACAGCCCCAGCTCCGATCCTGCCGGGAACAAGGTTGCCGCGAGAAAGGAAAGTCCGAAAAGCCCGGCCAGGCTGCCTGTCATGAAACCGCCTTCAACTGGTTGGCAGCGCATCAGACGACGGCACCGCACTCATGGGCCTGCTCTTAGTTTCATTCGTTTCTTATGGGAAGCGGTCAAATGCATGGGCGGTTCATGTTGCGTCACACAATCGCAGTTTAACTTGATTAGCGTTAAGGCTACTGTTTCAACCTGAGATGAGTGCAGCGCCCGGTTCTGAAGGGGCTGACCAGCCGGACTTCAGGGATGGATTGTCATGACCCGAAAATCCGTACAGGTTGATATCGCCTTGCAAGGTGGCGGATCCCACGGCGCTTTCACCTGGGGCGTGCTCGACCGGCTGCTGGAAGAGGACTGGCTGGAGATCGAGGGCATCTCCGGCACCAGTGCCGGCGCCATGAACGCCGTTGCATTGACGCAAGGCCTGTGTGAAGGCGGCCCGGACCGGGCAAGGGAGCTCTTGTCAGACTACTGGCACGCCGTCAGCGATTCGTCCCGGTACAGCCCCATCCGCCGCAGTCTGATGGACAAGCTTCTCGGCCGCTGGACCCTGGATTATTCCCCGTCCTATTTTGCATCGCAGATCTTTGGCCGCGTCCTGTCGCCCTATCAGTTCAATCCGATGGACATCAATCCGCTGCGCGAGATCGTCTCCGACTGCTTCGACTTCGACATCATCAACCAGTCGGGTGCTGCCCGGCTCTTTCTCGGCGCCACCAATGTGCGGACCGGACGGCCGAAGATCTTCCGGCAACCGGACATCACCTGCGATGCCGTCATGGCGTCAGCCTGCCTGCCGACCCTGTTCAAGGCCGTCGAAATCGACGGCGAGGCCTATTGGGACGGTGGCTATATGGGCAACCCGCCCCTGTTTCCCCTGATCGACGAGACCGATGCCCGCGACATCATCCTGGTGCAGATCAATCCGTTTGAAAGGCCCGGCGTGCCGACAACGCCGGCAGAAATCGAGAACCGGCTCAACGAAATCACCTTCAACGGCAGTTTGATCAAGGAACTCCGCTCGGTCGGCTTTCTTTGGGAGGTGATCCACCACGAAGATCTCGACCGGGCCGCCTATCGCGACGCGCATCTGCACATGATCGGGTCAGAAAGCGAACTCGCCCAGTATGGCGCCTCCAGCAAGCTGAATGCCGAACGCCCCTTCCTTGAGAAGCTGCATGCACTCGGTCGGCAGACAGCAGACAACTGGCTGTCGGAAAACGGCGACAAGATCGGCAGGGAATCAAGCTGGCGTCCCAAAGATCTGTTCGAAGAAAGCCTTCAACCTGCCCATCTCGAACCGGGCACCGACAGGAATGTCAAAACGTCATGATCGATTTGCTCGGTATCTTGCTGCCCCTCGGGCTTTTGATGTTCTTCGCCTTCCGGGGCATCACACTTTTGCTGCTGGCCCCGGTCATGGCCGTCCTTGCGGTTCTCCTGTCCGGAGGGCTGTCTCCCCTGGCCGCCTTCACCCAGGTCTTCATGATCAACACGGCGGATTTCATCCTCGCCTTCTTCCCGCTGTTTTTCCTGGGCGCCATCTTTGGCAAGCTGATGGACGACAGCGGTGCGGCTGAAGCCATCGCCCGCTGGGTCATCGGCAAGCTCGGCACCAGCAATGCCATCCTGGCCGTCGTCATCTGTTGTGCCGTCCTGACCTATGGCGGCGTATCCCTCTTCGTGGTGGCTTTTGCCATCTTCCCGATCGCAGCAGCGCTGTTCCGGGATGCAGGTGTTCCGAAGCGCTTTATTCCAGGCGCGATCGCGCTCGGCGCCTTTACCTTCACCATGTCTGCGTTGCCGGGGACACCTGCCATCCAGAACGCAATCCCGATGCCCTATTTCGGCACAACAGCCTTTGCAGCCCCCGGCCTCGGCATCATCGCTGCCCTGATCATGTTTGGCCTGGGCATGGTCTGGCTCAACCGGCGGGCCACTTCCGCCATGGCCACCGGAGAAGGCTATGGCCAGCATGATGATGCCATGCCGGAACCGGACACCGTCATGCGGGCCCAGGCCCAGAACGAGGGGTTCGATGTCATCGAGATCGAGCCGAGCGAGCAGGTTCGGACCCTGCCGTCCTTCTGGCTGGCAATCACCCCCATCGTGATCGTGGTGGCCGTGAATTTCCTGTTTGTGGAATTTGTCGTTCCCCGCCTGGAAACGGCCTATCTGGCGGAACCGCTCTTCGGCTCCACCTCCATTGAAGCCGTGCGCGGTGTCTGGGCGATTGTTGTTGCCCTGACCGCATCAATCCTGTTTCTCATCATCAGCAATTATCGGCGCTTTCCGGATATCCGAGAGACCCTCAACAAGGGCGCGGATGCCGCCGTTCTGCCGATCTTCAACACGGCCAGCCTTGTCGGCTTCGGCGGGGTTATTGCGGCGCTGCCTGCCTTCACCCAGGTCACGGACGGCCTGCTCGCTGTCAGCGACGGCAATCCGCTGGTGTCCGTTGCCCTGTCGGTGACAACACTCTCCGCGCTGACCGGATCTGCCTCGGGCGGTATGAGCATAGCGCTCGATGCGCTCGGCAGTACCTTCGTCGCCCTTGCCAATTCAACCGGAACTTCGCTGGAAGCGATGCACCGGGTCACGTCGGTCGCTTCCGGTGCGCTCGACGCCCTGCCCCACAATGGTGCGGTGATCACGGTGCTCGGCATTGCCCAGCTCACCCATAAGGACAGTTACTTCGATATCTTCGTCACTGCCGTTGTTGTGCCGTTCATCGCGCTGGTGGCGATCATTGTACTGGCCAGCCTGTTTGGCGGTTTCTGACAAGACGACCAGGCCAGGTGGCGGATTAGCCCTTGATCACCGGGCCTGATTCTTTTGCAGACCGGCAACCGCCCGCCGCATGAACGCCAGGAACTGGTCTCGTTCCGCATCAGAAAAGCCTTCGAGCGCCTCCGCATTGGTTGCCAGCGCCGCGTCCTTGGCCGGCGCTTCGAGCAACCGCGCCCGATCCGTCAGAAAGATCTCCTGCACCCGGCCATCCTCTTCCGACGCTTGGCGGTGGATCAGCCCGTCGCGCTCCATGCGCGCCAGCGTATTCGCGAGCGTTGCCTGCTCGATATCAAGCAGCTGAACAAGCTCCTTCTGTGTCCGGCCTTCCTTTTCCCAAAGCGCCAGCAAGGCCGCAAACTGACCCGGCGCCAGTCCGAGCGGCTTGATCCGGCGGTGCAGGCCCGCAGCAAACAGGCGGGCCATGTGATTGGCGAGATAACCGGCAGAGGCATTTTTTTCGAAGCTCATGCCTTGCATATATACTAGATAGCACACTATATAAATTAATATAGCTTGCTATATAAAGGAGATTGAGATGCCCATAATGATCAAACGCAGAATTCTGAACCTGCTTGCCGCCCTGACCATTCTGACAACCGCGACCGGAACCACAACCATGGCCGAGGACACAAAAACCCATCAGCCCGTCACCCTGATCAACGCCTTCGAGGTCTCGCAAGACCAGATCGAAGAGACGATCCGGTTCTGGGAACTGGCTCGTGACTTCTTGAAAGACCAGCCGGGTTACATCTCCACGCGTCTGCACCGCTCACTGTCACCGGACGCGAAGTTCCAACTGGTAAATGTGGCGCAATGGCAAAGCCCGCAGGACTTTCAGGCTGCAATCGGCGAAATGCGCAAGAGCGATCTGGGCAGCGACATGCGCGGAGCGGTTTTTCACGCTGCTCTTTACCAGGTGATCAGAACGGATGAAGGCCCGGAGTGATGGCTTCCTCGTCTTTCGCATTCACCCGGGTCCTGCACTGGATCATCGCTGTCACGGCAATCGGCGCCCTGGCTTCGGGTTATGGCCTGACACAGTCGGACGCCTTCGCCTTGTCGCTGCTCCGGCTCCATATAGCCCTTGGGATGACAGCCGGTCTCCTGACAGCCTTGCGTGTCGTCACTTGGTTGAAAGACGGCCCGCCACCTCCGGTCTTTTCGATCCGATCACGTGTGCAGGTTCGGATCTCAAGGTGGGTACATGGCTTACTGCGCCTGGCACCTCTGGTTCTGCTGGCAAGCGGTATCGGCATGGTCGCTCTGTCGGGCAGCATGCCCGCCATTGTCGAAGGCACTCTGCCTGGCCTGTCCGATTTTGAACCATTGCCTCCACGACGCCTGCATCACGCGGCCGCTCTGGGACTGGCGCTTCTGGTGGGCCTGCACGCCCTGGCGGCAGGGTGGCACACACTGCACCAGGCCCGACCCCGGACGAACTAGCGCTGGCGAGGTCAAATAAGGCCCGACAGCCATGGGCTGCCGGGCCTTCGGTCGGGTCTTGGGAGACCTGAGTGGATGACGCTCAGAGCAAATCGCGTTTAACCGGGCTCGATGTTCGCTGCCTGAAATCAAAGATTTCAGCGCAAAACCGGGGATCGATGGACCGCATTAAACGCCACACGCTTTAGTTCAGGCGTGTTGCCGGTCCAAGGTCGATCAGCTGGGTTTCGCCCGGCGCATCGTCAACACCATCATTGTCGGTCACCAGGATCAGACGGCCGTCGGCGGTGATGGCAAGGCCTTCCGGCTTGTCCATCACCCAGCCCTTGCCCTTCGACATGGCCGGGAGGATGTCCATTGCGAAGCGTTTTTCCAGAACCGGAAGCTCGTCACCATGGGCAGCCGGGGTAACGCCGTCCAGCGACACCACCGTGATCTGCTTGATGGCCGCGTCTTCACCGCCCTTGTTGTCGCGTTCCAGGATGGCAAATTGTCCGTTGCCCATGGACACGATCTCGGACAGACCAACCCAACCGCCGGCGGCGCTTTTCGGCGCATCAAGCGGATAGTGAACAAAGCCCCAGGACTTGTCCGCCGGGTTATAGATGGCGATCTTGGTGTGACCTTTCGGATCGTCTTTCCATTCGCGCTGAACGGCGACGGCGACAAGTGTCTGGCCATTCATCTCGAATTCGGCGACACCTTCGAAGGAGAAGCGCTTGGACTGATCGATCAGGCTCTGCGGCAGCGTGATTTGCTCTTCCACGGATCCGTCGGCAGCAACCTTCAGCAGCAGATGCTGCAGCTCACGGTCAAGACGGCCCTCGGAGGCCAGCCAGAAGCCGCCGTCCTTGGCAACCGAGATGCCTTCCAGGTCAAGCTTGGCCTGGTCGAAACCGGTGACCGTGACATAGGACGTGATCTGGGCCGGCTTTGAAGCGATGTCCAGCGTGTAGATGCGTGCATCGTCGTAGAAGCTGTCGCTGACGGCATAGAGCTTGTTTGCGTCAGTCGGATCTGCAGCGAGCGCCGACAGCGCCCCCCAGCCGATCGGGGCGTTCTTCTCCGGGTCCGTCGCAGACGTGATCGACGGATAGGCAGGAGCGTCTGCGCCGAACTGGTAGAGCGAGAGGTGCGAGCGCACACCGTCTTCCGCGCTATCGACTTCATTCGCGACAACAAAGAGATCCCGGCCCGGGATCGCCAGCAGGCCTTCCGGACCGACATGGGTCGGCAGGAACTGAACGAATTCCGGCTCAGCCCCGGTATCCTTGTAAACGGCAACAAAGTTGCCGCGCTCGGAATTGACGAAGATCAGCGTTTCACCGCCGAACTCCCCGACGGCGACGCCTTCCGGCTCGGTGCCTTTCTTGTGGGCGCGCTTGGCCGGGTAGTGACCGTGTGCCATTCCCAGATGTTCCATCTGGTTGCCGCTGTCGAACAGGACCTCACCCTTGGTGTTCCAGATGGTGAAGCCACGGGACCCGCCCTCATAGTCGCCTTCGTTGGCGGTGACAAAACGCTCGTCGTCGATCCAGGCGACGGCATCCGGTTCGCGGCGGACATCCACAGTGCTACCGGAGGCATCGCTCATGCGTGCCTTCTTGACGGGGATGTTCTCGGCGGAAGCTGCTCCGGCGGAGAAGCTGGCAACAACGTCGCCCGAGGCCAGGTCGACAATGGCAAGATGGTTGTTTTCCTGCAGCGTCACGACAGCCTGGTTCCGGGAGTTGATGGAAACGAATTCCGGCTCCGGATCGGTCGGGGCAACGTCGGCAAGACTGGTCAGATCGACAATGCGAACCGCATCACAGTTTGTCGGAACACCGTTTTCATCCAGATCGAAGATGGCCAGGTGACCGGCTGGCATCTGCGGGATCACGCCGTCATTGAGGTCTTCGTCACGTTCGTTTTCAATCGCAATGGCAACATACTTGCCGTCCGGGGAGACCGCAACGCTGTCCGGCTGACCCTTGGCATCACACGTTGCCGTAATGCCCATGTCGGCAAGCGCGATCACAGCCAGGTGGCCGGACGCATTGACGTAGTCTTCGCTGGTGTTGACACCGGCATAGGCTGCCTGGTCACCGACGGCAACGGAGGTCGGCTCGCCGCCAAGCGCCACCCGGGCCTTCGGCTGGATATTCAACGGGTTCGCCGCGTTGACGAAAACAATGGCATCACCCGGGCTGTCGGTGAACGCCAGCGTCCGGCCATCCTTCGAAGCGTAAATGATCTCGGCAACTGTTTCCGTTGCCTTGTCGGCACCTGCCGGCAGGGTCTTGTAGACCGGGTAGGTGTTGACACGCTCAAAATAGTCGGCCTGCGCTGCCGAGACGGTCCCGAGACCGAACAGAACGGCAAGGCTGACGCCTTTCAAAAAACGCCCGCGAAGGTTCGCCATGACACTAGCTCCCACGAATAATTGGGTTGAAGGTGGCGGCAAGCTAGTGGTCGTCCTTACAATATCGGTGACACTTGCATGAAGCTTTCATGATATGCTGCCGAACTTTTTTTCGCTGCACCTCTTGAAAGCCAGCACCTAAATTGCCACATGTTTTTTTCTGGACGCGGCCGGCTCTTTTTCCATTCTCCAGACCTCCCTTTCTGCGCCCCCTGGCGCCTTTTTATTGGAAAATCTTATGCAGATCGGATACGTGCGCTCCGCCGTCGTGCTGGGGCTGTTGGCCGCTGTCGGCCCATTTGCGATAGACCTCTACCTGCCGGCCGTCGGCGAAATCGTCGACAGCCTTGAGACGACAGATGCCGCCGTGCACATGACCTTCACGGTCTATTTCATCGCTTTCGGCTTCGCCCAGCTGATCTATGGTCCGCTGGCAGACCGGTTTGGCCGCAAACCGCCGGTTTTCCTGGGTCTTGCCGTCTTCATCCTGGGCTCGTTCCTCTGTGCCACGGCAGCTGATGTCTCGGCCCTCACGCTCGGGCGTTTCGTCCAGGCGCTTGGTGCGGCCGCCCCCATGGTGATCGTGCGCGCGGTGGTGCGTGACCTGCACACGGGAACGGAGGCGACCCGGCTGATGGCGCTGATCATGCTTGTGTTCAGCGTCTCACCGATGCTGGCCCCCTTGACCGGCAGTCTGATCATCGAATTCGGCAGCTGGCGTCTGATTTTTATCGCGCTTGGCATCATTGCCCTGGCCGCCGTGATGCAGATGGCCATCCTGTTGCCGGAAACCCTGCCGAAGGAACAGCGCGCAAAGATCGACCCGACGGCAATGATCCGCAGCGCCGTTTACCTGCTGAAGGACGTCAAATTCATGGGCCTGACCCTGATCGGCGGCTTTTCCCTGGCAAGTTTCTTCGTGTTCATTGCCGCAGCGCCGTTGGTCTACATGACTCAGTATGGCTTGAGCCCGATGGGCTTCAGCCTTGTCTTCGCCCTGAACGCGGTCGGTTTCTTCGCCTCATCGCAATTCGCGGCAATGCTCGGCCAGCGCTTCGGCATGGCGCGTGTTGCCCTGCTGGCGGTGATCGGCTTTGCGGCGTCGACATCGCTGCTGACCCTGTTGGTCTGGAGCGGCATTGACGACCTGCCGGTGCTGATGGCGCTGTTCTTCATCGGCAACAGCTGTCTCGGCCAGGTGATCGCACCTGTGATGGTCATGGCCCTGGAAGACCATGGCGAACATGCCGGCATGGCCTCTTCGCTGGGTGGCACCTTTCAGATGGTGGCCGGCGGCGTGATGATCCTGATCTGCAGCCCGTTTTTCGACCGGACGGCGCTGCCTTTGACAGGTGCCGTGGCCGCCTGTGCGCTGATCGCCCTCGCGATTGCACTGGTGACCCTGCGCCCGCAGCCTCAGGGACGGACCGCCGCCTGAACTGCCGTCTTGTCCGCTGAAGCCGCCTGCGTCAAGCAGGCGGCTTTTCTTCATGCGACCTCTTCGCCCGCCTTGCCGATTTCGTCCAGTTTCTTCTGCAAGGACAGTCTGTCCAGAGACGACATTGGCAAATTAACAAAAACCGAGATGCGGTTGTTGAGCATGCGGAAGGCATCGCTGTAAGCAAGCCGACGTTCTGTCTCGTTACCTTCAACCGCAGCCGGATCAGGCAGCCCCCAATGGGCGGACATCGGCTGCCCCGGCCAAACCGGGCAGGCTTCCTTTGCCGCGTTATCGCAGACAGTGAAGACGAAATCCATTTCCGGCGCGCCCGGCTCAGCGAATTCGGCCCAATCCTTGGACCGAGAATCTCCAGTCTTGAAGTTGAGCTTCTTCAGAAGTTCAAGAGCTTCTGGCTTCACGCTACCAGCCGGATGAGAGCCAGCCGAGAAGGCCCTGAAACGCCCCTGTCCGTCCCGGTTGAGAATGGCTTCCGCCATGATGGACCGAGCAGAATTGCCGGTGCAGAGGAAAAGTACGTTGTAAACACTGTCCGACATGGCGGTCTCTCCTGTGATTTACAGTTTACGGCAGGTGATTGCTTCCAAGGCCTGGGCACATAACTCCGGATGGCCGCCACAGCAGTCCGCCACCAGGAACGTCAGCAAGTCCTGCGTTCCGTCCAGATCCGCGAAATAGCGGATCGACCGGCCCTCACGTTCATTGCGGACCAAGCCGGCCTGCAACAACACCGACAGGTTCGCCGACATGGTGTTTTGGCGGACGCCCAGCGCCTCGCCAATGTCGCCCGCACTCATGCCTTCCGGGCCCGCATTGATCAGGAGCCGGAAGACTTCCAGCCGGGTCTTTTGACTGAGCGCACCAAAAGCGCTTAAGGCAGAATTTATATCCATAAATCATGATATATTGATATTTTACGGGAATGGCAAGCCTGCTCTTCCGCTACGGCATGCACTTTCTCTTGTCAGAAACCGTCATATAAGGTCAGAAGGCTTGAAATTGATCGTCGGGACTGCTGACCTGCCAGCCTGAAAGGGTCGGACCGCATGCAATCAATCACCAATCCATGGCGCGACAAGGGACTTCCGGCAGAAGCGGAGCTGGCGGACGGGACCGTTTCCCAGTATCCGGAGATGGCCGAAACCTTTCTTGTGCGCAGCCTGGACAAGAGGCCGACACCTTTGCTCGATCTGCCGGAGCTCGCAACGGCCTGTGGCATCGGAGCCCTTCATGTCAAGGACGAGCGCGGCCGCATGGGGCTTGGCAGCTTCAAGGCGCTTGGCGCTGCCTATGCGATCGCCAAGCGGGCCGGACAAAAGCTCAAGGACGGCAGCGCAAGTTCCTATGAAACCGCGCTGGAAGGCACGACCTTTGTCTGCGCCAGCGCCGGCAATCATGGCCTGTCACTGGCCGCAGGCGCCCCGGCGGTCGGGGCAAAGGCCGTTGTCTTTGTCGCAGAAACGGTTCCGGAAGCATTTGTCGTCCGCCTTCAGCTGCGCGGCGCCAAGGTGATCAGGGCTGGCGCCACCTATGAAGACAGCATGCGGGAAGCTGAAAAACAGGCGCTGGAAAACGGCTGGATCCAGATACCCGACAGCACCTGGCCGGGAATGACGGAGGCCGGGCGTGATGTCATGGAAGGTTATCTGATCATGGGCCTCGAGATTGCCGATCAGATCACGGCGCCGCCGACCCACGTGTTTCTGCAGGCCGGTGTCGGCGGACTGGCCGCGGCCTGCGCGGTCAGCGCACGGCTGACCTGGGGCAGCAACGTGCAGATCGTCGTGGTGGAACCCGATGACGCGCCGGCCCTGAAGGCCAGCGTCGAAGCCGGCAGGCCGGTCGTTGCGCCGGGTTCCGTTTCCATCATGGGCCGCCTCGACTGCAAGGAACCGTCCCACCTGGCCTTGAAATATCTCGCGCGCGAAGCCGATGCCTTTGTGACGATTTCCGATGACGAGGCCGCGGCCACCACCGAATGGCTGACACGGAACGGGTTGGCCAGCACGCCCTCCGGAGCAGCCGGCCTCTCCGCCCTGCATTACGCAAAGGGACCGCTCGCAGCAGCCCTGAACCTGAACGCTCAATCGCGGGTCCTGTGTTACCTATCAGAGGGACCGGAAGACGGCTGAGCCGGCAAGAACCGCAGCCCAAGACGCACAAGTGACGGCGACAGACCTGGAACCAGCATGCAATCGACGCAACTGCCTTTCACAACGGACAACAGGGACGAAGCAACAAAGAGGCTCGGCCTGATCGTCTTGTCCGCGGATGAAACCATTGAAGGTGAGTTTCGGCCTCTTTTCGACCGGGAGGACCTTGCGCTTTACCACACCCGGATCCGGACCGCGCCGGATGTCACGCCGGAAACGCTGATGCGCATGAAAGACGGTCTGACCGGGGCTGCTGCCCTCTTGCCGGAGACCGGATCAATGGACGTCATCGGCTATGCCTGCACGTCCGGCGCCACCGTGATCGGCTCCGACGCAGTTGCCGCAGCGGTCCGGAAGGCCCATTCGGCCGTGGCGGTCACCAACCCGGCGAGCGCCGTCATTGCGGCGCTCGATCATCTGAACGTTTCGAAAATCGGTGTCGTGTCTCCCTATGTCGAGAGCGTGTCGGAAGCAGTTTGTGCATTGTTGAGGGATCACGGTTTCGATCCCGTCAGGATTGGCTCCTTCGGCCAGGCCGAAGAAGCCGTCGTCGCCCGGATTGCTCATCAGTCGGTTCAGGACGCCGTGTGCACGATCGGTGAGGATCCGGATGTTGAAGCCGTCTTTGCCTCCTGCACCAATTTGCGCACCTTCAAGGTGATCGAGGCTTGCGAACAGCAGTTGGGCAAACCGGTGATCAGCTCCAATCTGGCCCTTGCCTGGCACATGATGAAACTTGCCGGCCTTGAGACCAGAGGGCACGGACCCGGCAGGCTGTTCAACGACTAGCCGGTCCGCTCACTCTCCAATCAGTCTGAGGTGCAAGGACGCGGCAATTCAGTGCATGCGGTGAAACGTGTCCAGGCTGTTGCGCAGGGACATCCGGTCCAGCTGGTCCTTGGGCAGGCTCATGAAAGAGGCGAGCCCTTCGCTGAGGCACCGGAAGGTTTCCGCGTAGTCCGTTTCCGACGCGGACCCGTTTGCTCTATGCGCCCCCGGATCAGGCAGGGGCCACAGGGCCGTTGTCGGATGTCCGGGCCAGACAGGGCAGGTCTTTTCCCTGTCCTGGTCGCAGATCGTGATCATGAAATCGAGCTCCGGCATGTTCGAGCCGATCAGTTCCGTCAGACTTTTCGCATAGGCCGCCTCGACGTTGCAGTCCATGCGCTGCAACAAGCGAACGACTTCCGGACGCACTTCCCTCGCCGGATTGGTTCCGGCCGAAAACGCCTGAAATCGCCCGTACCCCTGTCGATTGACGATGGCTTCGGCCATGACAGACCGTGCCGCGTTGCGGGTGCATAAAAAGAGTATGTTGTAAGTGTCGTCGTTCATGGCTCCAGCTCCGTCCTTCAGGGTGCTGCTCCGATCATGAAGCGCCCATATTGACGTAACGTCAATTAGAAAACCGGTGAGAGGTTGCGCGGTGCTTCCTTTATTCCTCCCGGTCACTTGGAAACCGCCCGTTCCGGCGTCAGGAATGCGTCAAGCCGGAGTTCACCGCCGGATATCGTGCCGGATTGATCGCCGCGCCCTTCATGAGCAGGCCGCGCAAACAGCCATGCGTCACTTTCAAGCAACAAGTTGAATACCAATCGCACAATTCCATCGTTTTCCTTGTTGACTCAGGCGATATTCCGGGCAAAAACACCGCCGTCTCAAGTTTTGACGTTTGCGAGCCCCCAATGACCCGGCTGAAAGCCGACATTCTGGATATGATGTCCCTGGCCCTTGCCAGCGCTACCTTCATGCGCGGCGAGACCCGGACCGATGCCGCAACCGCACTGAAACGTACACCGAAGACCACCAAGACCACCGCTTGACGGTGCCGCTCATCCCGCCTCCCCGGGGATGGGAGGCGCCGGGAGCCGGCGACGCCCATCCAGAACCAGGGCAGCCGGCGCAGCGGGGAGACGGACAAGGACTAAGCTAAGATGGGTTTCAAGATCGCAATTGCAGGCGCCACCGGCAATGTCGGCCGCGAGATGCTCGACATCCTCGCCGAGCGCGGCTTTCCGGCGGACGAAGTCGTCGCCCTTGCCTCGCGCCGCTCGCAGGGCACCGAGGTTTCCTTTGGCGACAAGACGCTGAAGGTGCAGGCCATGGAGAACTATGACTTCTCCGACACGGATATCTGCCTGATGTCCGCCGGCGGCACCATTTCCAAGGAATGGTCTCCGCGCATCGGCGCACAGGGCTGCGTCGTCATCGACAACTCTTCGGCCTGGCGCTACGACGCGGATGTGCCGCTGATCGTGCCGGAAGTGAATGCCGATGCCATCACCGGCTTCACCAAGAAGAACATCATTGCCAATCCGAACTGCTCCACCGCACAGCTGGTCGTGGCGCTCAAGCCGCTGCATGACCACGCCAAGATCAAGCGCATTGTCGTTGCCACCTACCAGTCTGTCTCCGGTGGCGGCAAGGACGCGATGGAAGAGCTGTTCAACCAGACCCGTGCGGTTTTCGTGAACGATCCGATCGAACCGGAAAAATTCACCAAGCGCATAGCTTTCAACGTGATCCCGCATATCGATGCCTTCATGGAAGACGGCTACACCAAGGAAGAATGGAAGGTTCTGGCCGAAACCAAGAAGATGCTCGACCCGGCCATCAAGGTGACCTGCACCGCCGTGCGCGTGCCGGTCTTCATCGGCCATTCCGAAGCGGTTAACATCGAGTTCGAAAACGAGATCACCGCGGACGAAGCGCGCAACATCCTGCGTGAGGCGCCGGGTTGCCTCGTCATCGACAAGCAGGAAGACGGCGGTTACATCACGCCTTATGAAAGCGCCGGCGAGGACGCGACCTATATTTCGCGCATCCGCGAAGACGCAACTGTCGAGAATGGCCTCAACATGTGGGTGGTGTCCGACAACCTGCGCAAGGGCGCAGCTCTCAACACGGTGCAGATCGCCGAGGTTCTGGTGAACCGCGGCCTGATCTCACCGAAAAAAGCTGCGGCCTGAGCAGACTTTTGATATCGAGGAAAACAGGCGCCATCCGGCGCCTGTTTTTCTTTGACAATCCAGGGGAGCATGGCCACGCCATGTCCGATACGTTCAACGGGTCCTTTCAGGACTTTCTGGCCACTGCGCCCGAGGCACGCTTCACCGACTGGCTTGCCGCGCGCGCGGAACCTTACTGGACCAGTGCCTGCACGCATCCTTTCACGGCGGCCATCGGCGATGACACCATGCCGGAAGCCGCCTATGCGCGCTATCTGATCGAGGACTACACCTTTGTCACCGATCTGGCCTCCACACTTGGATACCTGGTGGCAAAAGCGCCCGGCATGCGGTCCAAATCACGGCTCGCCGGTTTTCTGGCGCTGCTGACATCTGAGGAAAACGACTATTTTCTGCGTTCCTTCAAGGCGCTCGGCGTCCGGACGGAGACCTACGAGACCGCAGCCCAGGGACCCGTGACCCGGGCCTTTTCCGATCTGCTTTTGACGTCTGCCGGCAAGGGCTCCTATGAAGACGGGCTCACGTGCCTGCTCTGCGCGGAATGGTGTTACCTGACCTGGGGCCTCAGGGAAGCGCAAAAACCACGCCCGGCGGCCTTCTACCTAGCCGAATGGATCGACCTCCACGCCGTTGCCGGCTTTCAGGCGTTTGTCGGCTGGATCAGGTCAGAACTGGATCGGCTCGGTCCGGGCCTGTCCGCAGAGCACCAGCAGCATCTTGCCGATCTCTTCCGCCGCATGAGCGCCCTGGAAGCCGCCTTTTTTGAAACCGCCTGGACGGGCCAGGTCCCGGATCTTCCGGACAACCCCTGACGGATCGAAGTCATGTTCCTCTATGAGGCAGCCGCCCTTGGCGCGGCAACGCTCTGGGCCCTGACGGGTCTGCTGTCCGCCGGTCCGGCCCAGCACCTGGGCGCAATTGTGTTCAATTGCACGCGCATGGTCCTTGTGGCACTGATGCTGTCTGTCTGGGTCGCCCTGACCACCGGTTGGAGCTCCATTGCCGGCGATCATCTCGTGCCGCTGGTCCTGTCCGGTTTCATCGGCATCTTTCTGGGTGACACGGCCCTCTTTCTGACGCTGAACCGTATGGGCCCCCGCCGGACAGCCATGCTGTTTTCCTTAAATGCTCCCATGTCGGCGATCCTCGGCTGGATGGTCCTGGGTGAACATCTCAATGCGACCCAGATTTTCGGCATCCTGCTAACGTTTCTGGGCGTTCTGCTCGCCATCCGTTTCGGCAAGCGCAAGTCTCAGCTGCACAAGTGGGAAAGCATTCGCGGCCCGATCTGGGTTGGCGTTCTGATCGGGCTGGCCGCGGCGCTCTCCCAGTCTGTCGGCTCACTGATCGCCCGTCCGATCATGGAAAGCGGCGCCGACCCGGTCGCGGCGTCCAGCATCCGCGTCGGCGTGGCCGCCCTGGGGCTTCTCGCCCTGACCCGGCTGCCCTTTTCCTGGGTCAAGCCGGCCGGCCGTTTGACGCTGCCCATCACCGGCATCATTGCCCTGTCCGGCCTGCTCGGCATGGGTCTTGGTATGACCCTGATCCTGTTTGCCCTGTCGGGCGGAGAAGTCGGCATCATCGCAACCCTGTCTGCCACGACACCGGTTGTCATGCTGCCGATGATGTGGTGGCGCACCAGGGAGATGCCCGCCATCGGCGCCTGGGCAGGGGCCGCACTGGTCGTCGCCGGCAGCGCTCTGCTGTTTGCGAGCTGATTCGCTTCAGTCCCTGTTCTGGTTGCAGGAAGCAAAAAAGAGAATATTATCGTAATTTTTGACAATGATTGCTGTGCGTAACACAGGCAAAACGGCCAAGTGATTGAAAAACGCATAATCAACCACCTCAAATTTGTCTCAAGTCAGACAGATGGAGCGCATTGTTACCTCAATCTTTACCTGCTCCACGCAGAATCCCTTACGAGAGGTTGGAGAGGGTTCAATGCGAGATTTCTATGCACGTTTAAGTATTACTTCCAGACTGGCACTCGTTTCGGCGGGCGTTCTTACGGTTTCCATGGTCGTCGTTGGCATCATTCTTTATCAGGTTGCGCTTGGCCAGGCCCAGTCTGCGGCGATCAAGAAGCAGGACGTCAATCTGAGGGTTGCCGCCACGATCCTTCAGGACCGTGTCGAAGGCACCAAGGTTTCCTGGAACAGCGCCGGCAACGTCACCAAGATTGTGCTCGGCGAGATTCCGGCTTTCGACACCCACGACATGATCGACGACATCGGCCGGATGACCGGTGAAACCGCGACCGTTTTTGCCTGGGATGATGAAAGCCGGGACTTCTGGCGCAAGACCACAAACATCATCAAGGGCGATGGCAAGCGCGCTGTCGGCACACCACTTGGACAGACCGGCGCCGTCTATCCTGTCGTCACCAAGGGCAAGACCTTTCACGGCCAGGCAACCATCCTTGGCAAAGACTATTTCACGGTCTACCAGCCGATTTTTGCCAATCAGGGCAAGATCATCGGCATTCTTTATGCCGGCGTTGAAAAAGAGGCCGTCCAGGCAAACGTATCTGAACTCATGAACCGCTACATCCTGCTGGCCCTGCCAGTCGTGCTGGTCTCGGTTCTGCTGCTGATTTTTGCAATTCGCCGGCAACTCCGCCCGGTGACCGCCCTGGCGAACATCACAACCCAGATCGCGCAGGACAATCTGGAGGACGACGTCCCGTTTGAAGGCCGCACCGACCAGATCGGCGTACTGGCCCAGGCCGTGAACACGCTCAAGACCCGCGCCATCGAACGCCTGGAGCTGGCTGATCAGCAGCGTCATTCCGAGGAAGCCGCCGTCAGCCGCCAGAACAGCGTCCAGGACCTGATCGCCGGCTTCAGATCCACCATCTCCAATGTCCTGACGTCTGTCGACGAGACGGTTCATGGCCTTGAGGGCACGGCCGGACGACTGAGCGACCTGTCCAGCCAGAGCGCTTCCAGCGCCATTGAAACGCTGAACTCGGCGGATGACGCAACATCCAACGTTCAGACCGTGGCAAGCGCTGCGGAAGAGCTTTCGGCATCCATTGGTGAGATCTCCCGCCAGGTGGCACAGACCACCGACGTGGTCAGCCGCGCGACGGAAGGCACCCGGGTCACCAACGAAAAGGTCGAGGGACTGGCAGCTTCCGCCACCAAGATTGGTGAGGTCGTGACACTGATTCAGGCGATTGCGGAACAGACCAACCTGCTGGCACTGAACGCAACCATCGAGGCCGCACGCGCCGGCGAAGCCGGAAAGGGCTTCGCAGTTGTCGCCGCCGAGGTCAAGGAACTGGCAACCCAGACTTCCAAGGCGACCGAAGAGATCAGCGCGCAGATCACGGCCATCCAGGATGCGACGGAAGAATCCGTCAGCGCCATTGCCGAGATCACGACGATCATGGAAGAGGTAAACTCCTATACCAGCTCGATCGCGACCGCGGTCAGCGAACAGGGATCTGCAACAGGCGAGATTTCTCACAATGCCCAGAACGCTGCCGAGGGAACGACCTTCGTGTCCTCGCGCATGTCGGACTTGTCGAACACCGTGAACGAGACCTCGGAATCCTCGCGCGCGGTTCTGGATGCGTCCGGTCAGTTGGCGAGCCGGACCGAGGAGCTCAAGCAGCAGGTCGAAAGTTTCCTCGACAATGTTGCCGCCGCCTGATCGCGCTGCAGCGGTACAGGGCTGAACGAAGCGCCTGACCACAAAAAAGAGGGCTCCGCCAGGCGATCTGACGGGGCCCTTTCTGCTCGACACCTTACTTCTGCAAAAAAGCGAGATGTCCTTGAATTTTCCAGCGGTCTGGTCGATCGGGAAAAAATAGGTCTGTTCACAGCAAGGCACATTCAAGAGGCCGTCACACTTCGGCAGTTTCACAAACCCGGACGAACAGCGCAGGCGAACCATTTCCATAAGGTTACCTTTGAGGATTGTCCTGACCTCTTTCAGACACCACGCCACGCCATTTTCCGAGGCCACAGGTTGCGCACCGCCGGCAAGACCGCGAGGGCATGGGTTAGCAGACCCCGTTTGCGGTTTCTGACTACTGGGAGAGGCAGCACGCTCACGGCACCTGGGCTCCGGGATCAGGCGAGCATCTCTGCCCTGCGACCAAAGACCAGGCTTCGGAGATCTCCGGCGATTGCCAGCAACACAGGGATCAGGATCAGCGTGATCAAGGTTGCAAAAATCTCGCCGAAGGCGAGCGACACCGCGGCCGGGATCAGGTACCGCGCCTGTTCGGAGGTCTCGCTCATCAGGGGCAGCAGCCCGACGACCGTGGTCGCCGTGGTCAGGAAGATCGCCTGGAACCGGTCAATGCCGCAGCGCCGGATGGCGTCCCGCTCTTCCATGCCGGCCTCACGGGACTGGAGATAGAAGGTCATCATGACGAGGGAATCGTTGACCACCACCCCGATCAGCGCCAGGACGCCGAAAAAGGACAGAAGCGAAAACGGCAGGTCCATGATCACATGCCCGAGCACCGCGCCGACAAATCCAAACGGCACGACGGACATGATGATCAGGGGCTTGAAGTAGGATTTCAGCGGCACGGCCATCAGGATATAGATGAGCAGACAGGCAATCAGGATGGCCCGCAAGAACCCGCCCCTCATCTCGCCGACCTGCTCCAGTTCTCCGCCCTCATCGACAGACAGGCCGGGATACCGGGCTTCCAGCCCTTTGGCGAAATCGTTCAGGACCGCCTGCCCGATCTCCTCCGGCGCAACGATCTCCCGGTTGACGTCGGCAAGAACGGTGGCAATCAACTCGCCATTGCGGCGTTCAATCTTTTCCGACACGTAGCGCGCGTCGATTTCGGCGATAGCGGAAAGCGGGATCCAGTCACCACTTTCTGCCTGCAGCCTCAACGCCATCAGATCCTCGATCCGGTCGCGAGCCGCCAGGGCATTGCGCACGACCACCCGGACTTCCGACGCTCCTCTTTGAATCCGCTGTGCTTCGCCGCCACCAAACGCATATCCGATCTGGCTTGCCAGGCGCTCGGACGTGAACCCGAGTGAGCGGGCTTCCGGTTTCAGCGTCAGGCGCAGCTCCGGCTGCCCGGTCAGGAAGGTATCACGCACATTGGCGACACCCTTGAAGGTGGCCAGATGTAGCCGAAGCTCCCGGCTGGCCGCTTCCAGAAGGGCACGGTCCTTGGCAATCAGCCGGATCTGGAACCCGCCGCCAAAATCTTCGAAGCCGGAGAAGTTCACTTCGGAAACACCTTCAAGCGGCCCGATGCGCGCCCGCCAGTTTTCCAGGATGTCCAGCGTGCTTTGTTCGGGGCGCTCGGCCGAAGGCGTCAGCTCCATGTAAAGCTCGGCGGAGGTGGTCCCGGTGACAAATGCAAAGAGATGGGCAACCGGCCCCTCTCCAGAGGCGTTCACAAGGTCCGGATCATCCGCCAGATCCAGGGCCGCCTGTTCTATGACCGCGACATTCTTCTGCGTCAGGGATAGGGGCGCGCGCTGATCCATGGTCAGGGAGACCGAAATCACCTGACCCGGCACATTGGGAAAGAACACCGACTTGATCTTGCCCGCCTGCATCAGCCCGAAAACAAGCGTTGCCACGGCGACAAACAGGATCAGAACCGCATACCGGTTGCGCAACGACCAGGTCAGTACCGGCGCATACAGACGATCGCGAAACGCCATCAGCCCCCCACGCGCAAAGGACTGCACCTTCGC
Organism: Roseibium sp.; assembly: GCF_965233565.1. GTDB lineage: Bacteria > Pseudomonadota > Alphaproteobacteria > Rhizobiales > Stappiaceae > Roseibium. Next base: position 2,842,839 of record NZ_OZ247494.1, read on the forward strand.
CCAGCTCCGCGAGGCCAAGCCCCGTTGCTCCGGTAGCGACATTGAAAGATGGGCCAGATGGGCGGGCAGGATAAACTTGCTTTCCAATAGCGAGAACAGCAGCGCCAAAATGACCACTCCGGCAAAGCCGGCGAGAACCTTGCCGAGCGGACTGTCGATCAGAAGCATCGGAAAGAAGGCAGCCACTGTTGTCAGCACGCCGAAGACCGTTGCCACGGAAACCTTTTCGACACCGACTTCCGTGCCGCGGATCGGGTCCGCGATGCGCCGCCGCTGCTCATGCACACTCTCGCCGACGACCACCGCGTCATCGACCAGGATCCCGAGCACGATGATGAAGCCAAAGGTTGTGATGTCGTTCAGGGAATAGTCGACCCAGCCTGTTGTCGCGACGGCAAAAGCGCCAGCCAGCGAGATCGGAATGCCCATTGCCACCCAGAAGGCCAGCTTCACGTTCAGGAACAGCGCCAGCATCAGGGCGACAAGGATCAGGCCCTGCACCGCACTGTTGCCGAGCAGCTCCAGCCGGTCGGAAATGTAGTCGCGGGAATTGCCCCAATGTGCGACCTGGACGCCATCGGGCAGAGACTGCTCGACCTTCGCGACAATCTCTTCTGCGGCATCGGAGACCCTGAGCAGATTGTCCTTCCGGCCAATCAGGATTTCCATGCCGACCGATGGCCGGCTGTTGAAACGGGTCTCGATATCCGTTTCAGCAAAACCGTCGCTGATCACGGCAATGTCACCCAGGAGTGTCGTGGTGCCATCCGGCCACTGGACAATCGGAAGCTCCTGGAAATCCTTGAGGGAGTAGGCCTGGCTGTCTGCCCTGAGGGAGATGTAACCGCCTTCCGTTCGAAGCGTTCCGCCCTGAAAATAGAGCGACGCCTTGCCGATCCGGTCCATGACATCGGCAATCGTCAGGTCCAGCCTTTCCAGGGTTCCCGGCACAAACTCAACGGAGATTTCCTGATCCTGCAAACCCCAGTTGTTGACCCTTGAAATCTCTTCGCTCGCCAGGAGATCCGCGCGCAGGTCCCGGGCAATTTTCTGTAGCGATTTCAGGTCCGTGTCGCCATAAACCTGGATATAGAGAGCCGGCACATCGAAATTGTTGGTTTCGATCACCGGCCTGCGGGCATCTTTGGGCAGATCGTAAATGCCATCGACCTTCAGCCGGACATCATCGAGCAGTTTTTGAAGCCTGTAACCGTTGTTCTTCTGAACCTCGACAACCGACGCGCCGGGTGTCGACGAAGAGCGGATCGCCTTCACACCGTTCAAACCTTCCAGCGCCTTTTCGATCTTGCGCGTGACCTGCTCGTCCACCTGGGCGGTATAGGCATTCGGCAAGGCCGTGGTGACGCTGACGGTATCTGCGGGGATCTTCGGAAAGCCTTCGATCCGCACGGTCAGCAGGGACGAAACTCCGACCACCAGAATGAACGCCATCAGGAGGTTGGCGGCAACGGGATTACGGATAAACCAGTTGGTCAGCCAGGTCATGCGCCGTTTTCCTTTTCAACGGGTGCGACGCGTTGGCCTGGCAGGTAGGCGCTCATCGGCAAAGGCACGATACGCAAGCTTTCCCCCTCCGGGACCGTTGCCGGTGCAGGCACGACGACTTCTTCGGCATTTCGGAACAAAGCCTGCGCTGCAAAGCGCTGCAGGCGATCCGCCTTGTCCAGATACCAGACAAAGCCATTCTGACTGAGCGCGCTTTCCGGGATGCGCAGACTGTGCGCCACCGCCTTGCCGGGCAACCTCACACTGACAAACTGGCCAGGCAGGATGGCCAGGTTTTCCGCCTTGTCCACTTGCAGAAACACCTGGTAGCGGCGCGATTTGGGATCGAGAAAGCCCCCGCCTCTCTTCACCCGGGCCGTTCCGAGAAACTGGTTGTTTTCGCTGAAGACCTGTGAACTGGTTTCCGCCCGTGACAGGTCCAGCAACGCCCATTGCTCCGCCGTAAGCGAGACGCGAATGTCGAGGATCCTGTCATCGAGAAGCGCAAACAGGACGTCACCCTCATTCACCGACTGACCGGGACTGACCGAGCGCCTGGTGATGATAGCATCGAAGGGTGCGCGAATATGTGCGGATTCAAGGTCGTATTCAGCCGCGCCGACGCGCGCCCTGGCAGCCGCCACGGCAAGTTCGGCCACCCTGACTTCGGGCCTGTGGACGGCAAGGTCCGGCGGTTCGACGCCAGGGCGGACCGAGCGCCAGTCTTTCAGCGCAATGTCCCGTTTCTTCTCTGCCTGGAGCAGCTCCAGCTCCGCTTTTTTCAGACTGAAACGCGCTTCCTCCAGGTTGGCCACATAAGGAGCGTTCTCCAGCACCAGCAATTCGGTGCCCTTTTCGACACGCGCACCGCCCAGGGCAGCCGGCGCAACGGCGCCGACAACACCGGCCACTCTGGATTTGAGATCCACCTGCCAGCGCGGTGTTACCTCGGCAAAGACCGACACGGTTCCGGCCTGGTCGCCAACTTTGGCGGCGACATAGGTGACAGGACGCAGGGCCGGCGCCTTTGTGCCTTCCTCGACATCCGCAACGTCTTCAAGGGTCAGAATGTAGCCGGTGGCGGCCGCCAGCAGCAGCACGGCAAGCGCGATCCACAGCGCTCTTTTCATGGGTGTCTCCGGTCGATCAGATCTGGTTGGACAGGACTTGCCGCGAACTTGGCCCGTGGGCGTCGACCGCATTGATGCGGCGGCTGATTTCGCTGAGCCGCGACCAGCCCTGCAGGGCAATCGGCAGCATCAGCGCCGCTTCCACATATTCCCAGGAGTAGGTTGCAATGGCGAAGATCTGTCCGGCTGTGATGCCGTCGATCCCGGCGCCGCAATAAAGGTTGAACGCGATGAAACCGATCTGCAGCAGGAAAATGCTGCCGTAAAGGATCGCCTCCATATCCGAGATCGACACTTCGTGCTGACGCAGCGCGCGCAGATGCTGAAAGACACCAAGCCGTCCGCCCCTGGTCAGGACATCGACCTGCTGCTCCTTCTGCTCGTTCAAACGGGCGTTGAATCGATAGAAGCTGCGATGAAAGCAGGCATAAAGCAGCAGCATACCCAGCACGACAAGCACGGATGACAGACCGAGATGCACGTCGAAATAGGTCAGCAGAACCAGGCTGACGACAATCTGGACGACCGCCGTGATCAGACCCGGCACATCTTCTTCCAGAAAATCGACCAGCTCCCGCGACATATCCAGGCGCGCACTGCGTTTGGACACCTGCAGGGTGGGATATCGTCGATGCAGCTCGGCCCCGAGGTGAAGACGGATGAAACCATAGGCCCTTGTGTCATAGATCCTGCGTCCGACCGCAAACACGCCAAGTGCCACAAGAATTGCGGCCATCCAGCCAAGTTCCTGCAGCCGGCCGGCCAGCAGTCCGTCAATTGTCAGACCAACGAACAGGGGCACGAGCGCGATTAGTACGTTTTCCAGCAGCACGATGGCCCAGGTAATGGCGATCCTGCCGGTGAACTGCTTCACGATGTAACCCAGGTCGATACTCGCCTGCATGTCTGTCTGCCTTCTGCCTCGTCTGGCTCCCGCAGTCTCCTTGGGCTTCCCCAAATCCGCTGTGCACACCCGAAAGGGACAAATTTCTCAAATAACGAACGAACGTTCGCTCTTGATATAGTCAGCAAATGACAGTTTGCCAAGACGGCAGTTGACGCCGCAATATTGAAGGAACAGCGGATCGGCGGAAACGGGTTCCACATTGCCGGCTAACATGGACCGGCACGTGCCGGGCGCGAGCTCAGGCTTGATTGAGCACCCGGCGCCGGAGCGCCTGGATCCCCGCCCCCACGGCGCTCGGCTGGGCAGGTATCTGGCTCTGCACCAGCGCCGGGCCGGGAATTTTGCGACCGTAGCGATCGGGAACCCGTTGAGACGTCGCCGCGATCAGCATGTCCCGCAACGCGCTCGGCGCCTCTCCGCCAAAAACGATGGCAGCCGGATCGAGAACCGCCGTGACCGCTCGCACCAACTGGTTCAGCGCTGGCGCAACCCGGAGCACCCAGGCCTCAACGCCGGGCCAGGCCGGGTCGAAACTGGTTTTGAGAATGTCGATATTTGGTACGTCGAGGCCATTCTCCTGGAGATCCCTGATCAGGTACTGCAGGGCCGGACGATTCGGCTTCTCTTCAACGAGATAGATATCCGTCAACTCACCGGCATTGCGATTGAAGCCGTAGAACGGACGGCCATCCAGCACCACGCCGCCGCCAAGGCCGAAGTTGAACGACAGATAGACGAAGGTTGGATAGTCCCTGCCCGCACCGCTCCAGAGTTCGGCAATGGCCCCCAGCGTGCCATTGTTCTCTGCGTAGGCCGGGCAGCCAAAAGCGTCGGAGAATTGTTTCTCTATGGCAAATCCGGACCAGTTTTCCAGAAGGGGGGGCGTGGTGAAGATATTGTCCTGCGTGTTGCGAAACCCCTGGGTCGATATCCCGCAACCGGCGAGCCTGTTCGGGTCCAGTCCCAATTTCTTCGCGCTGCGTTTCGACAGGTCCAGGGCCGCCTTTATGACGGCTTCCGGGTCGTTCGGGTTCACGTCAACCCGGCCCTCGCTCAGGATATTGCCGGTCAGATCCACCCAGACCGTTTCCACCGTGTTGGTGTCCACCGAAACGCCAAACGCGTATGCGCCGGCAGGATTGACCGCGAGACGAGGGCTTGGTTTGCCCCGCCCCTGGATCACCGGATCGCGCCGTTCCAGAAAACCGCTTTCAAGCAATTCTTCTGTCAATCGGTGCACGGATTGCTGAGACAGTCCGGTCGGTGCGGGCAGATCCGCGCGGGCGACAACACCATTGACACGAACAGCTTCCAGGATAGCGGCGCTGCTTGGACCGATCGGAAAAAGAGCCGATTTTTCTGAATCTTTCGGGGTCCCAACTGGCACCGTCACGGACAGAAATCCCTAATTTCAAACGAGAATCACGACGCCATCCTACCGCTCGCCTCCGGGCACGCCAATCCCTGTCATAAAAATATTACTTTCAATGAGTAATAAAAAGAATAATACTCACAACGAGTGATAAACTTTGACAGGTAAGCAATCGGGAGGAGCGAACCGGCCATGGGCGGGATCAGTGCGCGCAATCTGAAAATGGAATTCGGCAGCTTTGTTGCTGTCAGGAACGTGTCATTCGAGGTCGCTTCAGGTGAGTTCGTCACCCTGCTTGGCCCGTCCGGCTGCGGCAAGACAACGCTCTTGAAGATGATTTCCGGGTTCCTGACACCGACCCACGGCGAAATTCATCTCGCAGGCCAAGACGTCACCCGGACACCACCTGAAAAACGCGACACGGCTCTCTGTTTCCAGTCCTATGCGCTGTTCCCGCATCTGAGCGTTCTGGAAAACCTGGAATTCGGCCTGCGCCAGAAACGGGTTGCCGGACCGGAACGCAAGACACGGCTCGACGCTGTCATCAGCGCGCTGGACCTGTCGCTGCACCTGGAGAAACTGCCCAACCAACTGTCCGGTGGCCAGCAGCAGCGTGTCGCGCTCGGCCGCGCCCTGGTCATGCGCCCCAGCGTGATCCTCTTTGACGAACCGCTCTCCAATCTCGACGCCAAGCTGCGTGACCAGGTGCGCATCGAGATCCGGCGCATTCAGCGCGACTTCGGCCTGACAGCAATCTACGTGACCCACGACCAGGCGGAAGCACTTGCCATGTCCGACCGGGTCTTTGTCATGAACGGCGGCGTCATCGAACAGGCCGACACGCCCGAAACACTCTACGGCGCGCCAAAGACAAGCTTTGTCGCCGATTTCATTGGCAGCGCCAACGTGCTTGAGGCGTGCGTGACCGGAACAGACGGCAACGGCGGCGTCGAACTGGCAACGTCACTCGGACCGCTCTTCGCGAAGAAGACCGACCTGCAGGAAGGCCGAATGGTCAAGATCTGTTGGCGACCGGAGCACGCCGATCTGGAAGCAGGCGGCACAAATCGCCTGACCGCACGCGTCACCCACCGGGCCTTCCAGGGGCATTTCACCGACCTCCATCTGGACATGGACGGGACAGATATCCGCATCCAGACCAACCGGCCCGGCATTCTCGAAGGTGACACGGTGTCCTTTTCACTACAGCCGGAACAGATCGTCCTGCTGGAGGCCGTGGCATGACCCTGAAACGCTGGCTGCTTGTTCTTGCCCTGCTCACGCCCGGCCTCGGCCTGATCCTTGCCCTGATCGGGATCGCGGTCTACATCGCGGCTGCCCAGTCCTTCGGCTACTACAATCTTGCCGGTGAAAGCGGTTTCTCACTGGAGTTCTGGGATCGGATGCTGGACCGTAAGGTCTACAGCCGGGCAGTCGTCTATTCGATCTATATCGGCATCCTGAGCGCGATCTTCTCTGTCATGCTGGCCTATCCACTGGCCATCTGGCTGCGCAAACCCTTTCCCGGCTCGCTCGCCATCGGCGCCATGCTGAAGGCACCGCTCCTGGTGCACGGCCTTGTCGCTGCCTTTCTGTTCATCAATGTCATCGCCTATCACGGCATTCTCAACCAGCTGATGCAGGGCATCGGCCTTTGGGACGAACCGCGCCGGCTCCAGAACGACCGCAACGCCATTGGCGTCCTCATCCTGCAGACCTGGAAGAACATGCCTTTCGCGCTCTTGCTCCTGACAGGCGCCGTGCAAAGCATTTCAGATGATGTCCTGAACGCGGCTAGGGATCTTGGGGCCGGCAGTTTCGACCGGTTTCGCAAGGTGATTGCACCGCTCACCGTCTCCGCCATGCAGGCGGCACTGATCATCATCTTCATCGGTGCGCTGGCCGATTTCAGTTTCCAGGTGATTGCCGGGCCCACCAATCGCCAGTCGCTCTCCCAGCTGATGGTGTTTTTCAAGGATGGCGGGCGCTGGAACGATGCCGCCGTTGTCGGTGTCACGCTGATGCTGATCGCGATTGCCGGCTCCGCCCTGCTCGCTCTTGTCACCCGCCTCACCTTGCGCGGGAGGATCGCATGACCCAGCACCGCCTGAACCAGGTCCTTCTTGCGCTGTTGCTCAGCCTGACGGCGCTCTGGCTGATCGTACCCTTCACCATGGCGGTGCTCTGGTCCCTGGTGGATCCGTCCGAGCCCTGGACCGCCGACAAGCTGGTTCCGCCGGCAATGTCCTTCTACCGCTGGCAGCACATGTGGGAGAACTCCTCCCTCAAAACCGCGCTCGTGAATTCCTACGTCCTGGCCCCGTCGGCAGCCCTGGCCGCGCTTGTGCTGGCCACCCCGACCGCTTTCGCACTTGGGCGGATCCGCTTTCCCGGCCGCGAGGTCTGCAAGCTCTTGGCGCTTCTGCCCCTGATCGTGCCGCCCTTTGTCACCTCGATCTTCTTCACCTCGCTGCTCTATCAGCTCGGCCTCAACACCTGGCGCTTCGGGGCGATCCTGTTCGCCCACGCCATCGTCTTCATGCCCTATGCGATCCGCATCATGACGGTGAGTTTCGAGCAGGTGCGCACCGACCATATCGATGCTGCCCGCGACCTTGGCGCCAGCACCTGGGCCCGCTGGCAGGTGGCTTATCTGCCCGCACTCAAACCTGGCATCTTCGCCTCGCTCCTGATCGTTTTCATCCAGTCGATCGAGGAATTTGCCATCGCCTTCATCGTCGGCTCGCCCGACTTCACCACCATTCCGACACTGCTCTACGGCACGCTCGGACAGGACTATGTCCGTCCCAATGCAGCGGTGTTGTCCCTCATTCTCGTCGTCCCCAACGTTATCCTGATGCTCATCCTGGAGCGGCTTCTGAAATCGGCCAATCCGGCTCTGAGTTCAGGCAAGGGCTGACGAGGATATCCCGACTGAACGGAGATCAACCGACATGCTGAAGACCCTCATTCTCTCCACCACCGCCCTTGCTCTTGGGCTGAACGTGGCCGCTGCCGCCGACCTGGCCGACATGAGCTGGGACGACATCGTCACCCAGGCCAAGGCCGAAGGTGAACTGACCTGGTACGTCTGGTATCTGCAGGATGACCTGCGCCGGGCGGTCAAGGCCTTCGAAGACGAATACGGCATCAAGGTCACCATTCCGGAAGGCACCGCCGCCGGCAACGCCGAGAAGCTCATGGCCGAACGCAATCGCGATACCGGCGACATCGACGTCTTTGCCTGGGGCTACAACGATTTTGAAACCGTTGACCTGAGCGCCACGTTCCAGCCGCTTGTCATGCTGCCGGAAGACGATGGCCGGGTCTCGGAGCTCGTCGGCATCGATGGCGCCGGTTTCGTGCTTGCCTTCTGGGGCAACCAGACCGGCATCGCCTATGATCCGGCCAAGATCTCCGCCGACCAGCTGCCACAGACACCGGACCAGTTTGCCGCTTTCTGGGCCGCCAATCCGGAAAAGTTCGGCTTCAACTATGAAAAAGGCGGCTCCGGCCCCTCCTTTTACCAGAACACCTTGCGCACGCTGACAGGGGTCGATTTCTCCGACGGTGAAGTGACGGACGAAAAACTTGCCAAGGTCGGCGAAGGTTTCGACTTCTTCAAGGACAGTGCCGAGACCTATGTCATTACCGCGTCCAACGCCGACAGCATCATCCGTGTCAGCGACGGTGAACTGTGGATGGTCCCTGCCTGGGAAGACCACCTGGCCGGTCTGCAAAAACGGGGTGAAGTCCGGTCCGAGATCAAGTTCTACATTCCTGAAATGGGCATGAATGGTGGTGGCAACGGTGTGGCCATTCCGAAAAACGCCCCGCATCCGGCGGCAGCGGCGGTGTTCGTCAACTGGCTGACCTCCGCGGACACACAAACCATGTTCAACCGCGACTTCGGCACCGCGCCGATGCACGCCAAGGCAGATGACAGCCACGCCCTTGTTCCGAACGAACAGCGCAAGAGCCGTCAGGCCTGGGCAGCTCAACCGTTCCGCAAGGCGGTCGAGGAAAGTTTCATCGAAAACGTGATCCTTGAACGTTAAGCTGTCCCTCACACAACAGTCTCGCGTTCGCGCGGGACTGTCCTCCCACCCATTGACCAAAAAGAAGAACAGCAATGCCTCTTCACCCCGCCTCCGGTGCGCGGCCGCCTCTGAAGGAATTTCTGGCAGATCCCTCCTGGACCCTGGCCGTCGTCGCCCATCGCGGCGCCTGGCACGGTGCGCCTGAAAACTCTATCGCCTCCGTCGATCTGGCGATCCGCTGTGGGTATGAATTTGTCGAGATTGATGTCCAGGAAACGGCCGACGGCGCACTTGTCTGCCTGCATGATGACACCCTGGACCGCATGACCGGCCAGCAGGGAACCGTTTCCAGGCTTCCGGCGGCCGACATCATCAACCTCTTCCTGAAAGACGGTGCCGGAGGTGCGCAGGCGCCCCTGACATCATCGCATCCGGCCCTACTGGGTGACCTTCTCGATGCAACCGCCGGCAAGATCTATGTGGATGTCGACGTCAAGCATCTGCGCGACCTGGAGCAGGTCGCCGATTTTGTCCGCACGCACCCGTGGTGCTCACACATCAATCTGAAAACCCTCGTCGCAAACGAAAACGACCTGCAGCTGGTCGACGATCTCGAGCGGCAAACCGGTGTGATCGTCAAACCGGTTGTCCAGGTGACAACGGAGACCCTTGGTGTTTTTCTCGGACTTCTTCGACAGCGGCCAACACCGCTGGTAGAAGGCCTGTTCGACAGCTTTTCCAGCTTTGATGCCTACGCCCAGGCTGCCCGTGCATCCGGAACGGACATTTTCCTGAACACGCTCGACGCGGTGCCGTCCGCCGACGTGACGGACAGCGATTCTCTCTCCAATCCGGTTCGGGGTTGGGGCCGGTTGCTGGAACACGGGGCACGTTTGCTGCAAACCGATCGCCCGGACGCCTTGAAGGCGTTCGCTGCAAGCCTCGAAAAAATCGCATCCTGACGACTGTAAATGGCCAACGCCCGCAGTTCCGACTGGCTGCGGGCGGTGCCGGGTTGCCTTCAGGCCCGCAGAAGACTCTGTTTTAGCGTGAAATTTTCGGAAACACTTTCAGCCGACATTCCAGTCACAAATTCCCGCCTAGTAGTTTTTACTAAGTCTTTTTTTACGAATTAACTTCAAGGTTTTGTCCCTGATACTTGATGTGAAGACAGTTCTTTTTGCATGGCACAAATCCTCGCGGTTTCCGCAAATTGGAAAGATTTTCCAAGGCAGTTTGCAAAACTCGCCAGGTACTATCCTGTCAAGCACGTGCCCATCTCGAAATTCGACCCTGAGGCTCACGACGAGAACACGCTGCTGCTTATCGATTTCTACAACCTGTCGCCCAAGCAGCTTCATGCCATGAAACCCTGCACCAAAAAACGCAACGATGCCTCGATCGGCCTCGTTACGATCCGCAGCCGTCAACAGGTCCTGCAGGCGCGCGAGCTCGGCGTCTTTCACCTGATCGACCGCGAGGACAGGTTTTCAAACCTGCTTCTGAAACTGCGTGAGCTACTGGGAGACTATTCCAGGCCGAACCTCCCGGCAGGCCTTCCGGAAAAAACCGTCCGGACCGTCAAAAGTACATCTGCCGCACTGAGCCACCTGTCGATGGCGGCACTTTCTGGCGCGCCCCTGCCTGTCAAAAAGCTGGCCGGCAGCGCCAAGGACATGGCTGCAACCCTTGACGCGGAGGGTCTCGACAGCTGGCTAACAGCTGTACAAAGCCACCACAGCCATACCTACTGTCACACGATGATGGTCGCCGGTCATGCCCTGACCTTTGCAAAGGCGCTCGGCATGAGCCAGCAGGAACAGTATCTCATGGGCCTTGGCGGTCTGGTCCACGACCTCGGCAAGGTGAAGATCCCGCTCTCGATCCTGGACAAACCCGGCAAGTTGACTGCCAAGGAACGTGAGCTGGTCAACAAACATCCGATCTACAGCAAGGAAATTCTGGAATCTCGATCGGAAATGCCGAAGCCCGTGGTCGACATGGCGCTCTGGCACCATGAATTCATCGACGGCTCCGGCTACCCGGACGGTCTCAGCGGCGACGAGATCTCCGAAAGGGTCCGCCTGCTTACGATTGTCGACATCTACTCCGCGCTTACCGAAAAGCGGTCCTACAAGGACGCCGTACCGCCTCAACGTGCTCTTGCCATCATGGCGGAGATGGGAGGCAAGCTGGACGCAGGGCTTCTGCGCAAGTTCAGCAAGTTGATCTCGAGATCGGATTTCGGCCGCATCCGCCGCAGGGCGGTATGAGTCGTGCCGAAAGACATGGCGTCTGCGAACTTCGCGTCTGACCGCTCGGCAACACGCAACCGACAAACCATGTCTGCAATACCTGCTGACGCCACGCGGGCAGTCGCATCGTTTCGAAAATTTCACATCACTACATTGTAAAAAATACGGATTAAACTAAACAATTTTGCGGTATTTTCGCAGTCTAACGCCCTCACAATAAATGTTTTTTTATTAAATGACCTTAGGTTCTCCTAACGCCAGTTACGTCAGACAAGGTCATTTGACGCGATGCAGATCGTCCTAACAATTGCCGATGCTAAAAAAGCATCCCGGAATTTTATTGGTATTTCTTCGACTTACCCGGCAAAACTTGTCGCCATCTCCAAATTGACGCCTCAGCTTCCTGGCAAGACAATCATCATTGCCGACTTCCTGGGCGCGACGGCTGCCGACGTACAGCACATCAAGAATCTGCGCGAAAGAACCCCCTATCCATTGATCGGCTTTGCCGACCTGAAAAACCGTCAGCAGGTCATGCAGGCCCGTGAACTTGGTTGCCAGGACGTCTTTGACCGGAACGAGCACCTCGGTTCGGTCCTGCTGAAACTCCGCAAGCTGCTTGGCGACTATGCGCGCCCGAAACTGACAGGCCGTTGCTCGCCGCGAATGGCGGAAACCGTGACATCCGCCTGTTCGTCCTATGCGCTAATGTCGTCCGCCGCACTGACCAATGCGCCCTTGCCGTTCGCGAAACTCGAGACAAGTGCCAATCACATCGCCAATGCAATCGAGGCGGAAGGCCTCAACGCCTGGCTTTCGGCTGTCGAACTGCATCACAGCCACACGTTCTGCCACACGCTGATGGTGACGGGCCATGCCACCAATTTCGCGCAGCTGCTTGCCTTGTCAAAGGAAGAACAATCCCTGCTCGGCCTCGGAGGCCTCGTGCATGACCTTGGAAAGGTCAAGATCCCGCTATCGATCCTCGACAAGCCCGGCAAGCTGTCCGATGGCGAAAGGCAATTGATCAACAAGCATCCGGTTTTCAGCAGGGAAATCCTGAAAGACAGCACCGAAGTTCCAGCTGGCGCCTATGACATTGCGGTCTCGCATCATGAATTTCTGGATGGCAGCGGCTATCCGGACGGGTTGAAGGGCAATGAGATTTCCGAACTTGTCCGGATCACGACCATCTGCGACATCTACTCCGCCCTGACCGAGAAACGCGCCTACAAGGACGCCATGAGTCCCAGGCAGGCCTTTGCAATCATGATGGACATGAAGGGCAAGCTCGACGACAGGCTGCTGAGAACCTTCAGGGACGCGGTTCTCAGCACAGAACTCGGCCAGCTGAAACGCACGGCAACCTGACACTCTGCCCTTTGCCGATAAGACCAGACGGCCTGCACGGTGTGTTGGCGCCGTGCAGACCCTCCAATGGGTTTCAGACTTTTGGGTCTTACCACTTGCTGTCCGGATCTACCTTGAACAGGTGTTCCATGAATACTCTGGTGACGTCCGCCAGCTTCTCCTGCCGGGCATGGTCTCTCTGCAGTTCCGCAGGCACCACGTTCCAGGTAATTGGCTCAACACCGGCCTCGATCATGCGTGCCATGCCGTTGTCATGGCTCATCTGCGTGATGCTGCCGACTGCGTCTTCCGGCACATAGACCTCATATCCTTCCCGCTCCGCTTCGATCGCCGGATAGGCGAGGCAGACATCCGTCCACAATCCACCCATGATCAGTTTCTTTCGACCGGTCGCCTCTACCGCGGCGACAAATTCCGGCTCTTCCCAGGCATTCACGCTGGTGCGATCGACAAACACCGCATCTGGCGCCAGGTCGCTTAGCTCCGCGATCATGGGGGCGTAGTCGTTCAGACCGACGGCGACGTGCGAGAAGATGATCGGAATGTCGTAGATCACAGCGGTTTTGATCAGACCCGTAACGTTGTTGATCAACTCCTCATGCTCGATATTGCGGACCCCTTGCAGGATTGGCGGCTGATAATCGATCAGGATCAGGACGGAATTGTCCGGTGAGAGGAACGGATCTTCACCGGCAGCCCTTGGAGGTGTCCCGGCATAGCCTTCGGGATAGCTGGCGATACCATCGACCGTCTTGATCCTGTGTTGACCTTCGAACCGCTCCACCCGGCTTTGACGAACCTCTTCAGGCGTCAGGCCTGCTGCCAGGGCGGGGGCACAGATGGCTGCGGTCAAAAGCGAAGCGGCGGCAAATTTCACAAGCGATTTCATGATGGTTTCCTATGTGTTGAGAGAAGAAGGGAGTGCACGCATTCACCGGTCAGCATGGACGTGCTCCGCGATGAGGTCGGCAACGGATGGACCTGGACCGACCAGTTCGAGGACATTCCGGTCGGGATCGCGGATGAAGATGGTCTTCGTGCCCCGGAATTCACGACGCCCGGTGATCTCGATACCGTTTTCGGTAACGAATGCCTCCGTCGCCTCCGCGTCTTTCATCTTGAGCGCCAGATGTGTGATACCCGGCGACTTGCTTGGCTCATCCATCAGGATGTTGTGGCCCTGGTTCTCGGTCGCAGGTCCAAGCAGGTTTATGTTGATCCCGGAGGGATGCAGCATGACCAGCGGATGGCCGTTTTCGTAGCCACCGTCAGCGATCTGCCGGAAACCCAGCAACTGGTAAAACGCGACGGAAGCCTTCCGGTCGCTGATGCGAATGCCGATATGGTCGAAATTTGCGATGTCGAGCATGGGACTGAACCTTCTCAATTGCGATGCAAATGAGATAGTCTTGTGACCTCAAGATCACTAGGTGCAAAGAAATGGCAATGACTGTCCAAAATGATCACAGCCTGAACTCGGATCGCATGCGCGAATTCCTGGCCGTCGTAAAAGAAGAAAGCATCTCCGCGGCTGCGCGGTCCCTCAATCTCCCACGGGCAACGCTGAGCCGCAGAATGTCGGGCCTGGAGGCCGATCTTGGGGTGCGTCTCATTCATCGGCGCACCAATCGGCTGACTTTGACCGAGGCTGGCAAGGAACTGCAGTTGCGCGCGCAGCGCATTGTCGAAGATGTCACTGAAACCTGGAATGCGGTTCGCAGACTGGACGACACCCCTCGCGGATTGCTGCGTGTCTCCGTGACAGGTCCGCATTTTGCCAAACTGTTCACGGGCTTTCTGTGCGACTTTCCGGAAGTTCGGCTGGAGGTTCAATCGACAACCCGTCATGTCGACCTGCTCTCGGAGGGAGTGGATGTCGCAATCCGGGTCGGACCGGTTCAGGACCAGAACCTGATCGCCCGCCTGCTCCACACCGACAGACTGGTTGCCGCCGCCAGCCCCACCTATCTGCGAAGGCACGGACACCCTGTGCAACCGGAAGACCTTGCCGATCACAATTGCATTGTCGGCTTCGCGGGGGCCTGGACGCCTACCCGGACCTGGCCAAGGCGGGACGGCGGCACGGTCCAGGTAGGCGGCAGATTGTCGGCAAACGAGATCGAACTGGTTCTGGAGGCTGCGCTGGAGGGTATCGGCATCGCCCTTTTGCCCTCCGCGGTCGGGGCCGAACACTTTCGAAGCGGCGGACTCGAACCACTCCTGACGGACACGGTCGGGACCGACTTGCCTATCAGCATCGTTTACGCAGACAAGGCGTTCATCGATCCGAAAGTCAGAACTTTCGTCGACCGGGCTGTGCAGGCCATCCAGAAGGAAATACCGCGTCCGTTTGAGTTTTGATTGGCTCAACCGGCTTGTCACAGATTCCGAAAGCAGAAAATCAAGCCGGCACCGGACTTTTCGCCAACACAGGACAATCCCCGTCGCAACGTGGCAGCTAAGACGATCACCACCCCACTATTGTGTTTGAGGCTCCTTTCCTCACGTGACCTCGAGAGGACGGACCGCACCCCAGGCCCCAACGCACCCTAGAGCGAACCCATGCGTGGTGATCCAGCCGACAGGAGCAACTTGCAAGGAATACTTTTCCTGATCCTCGGCCTTGCCGTCTTTTCAGTGCAGGACGTGATCATGAAGCATTTCAGCGATCAGCTGGCCCTGCAGCAGGTCATTTTTCTGCGCGGCCTGGTGACCATTGTTGTCATCGCCTTGCTTCTGGCCCGGCATGGCAGACTGTCCGCTTTCAGCGCGAGAAGACCCGTGCTGTGCATCGTGCGGGGTTTCGCCGGCTTTGCATGTTTCACAAGCTTTTCCATGGCGCTTGCTGTTCTGCCGCTGGCCGACGCCATGCCGCTTTACTATACAAGCCCACTGTTTGTCATGGCCCTTGCTGTTCCCCTGCTGGGCGAAACTGTCGGCTGGCGCAGCTGGCTGTCAATCCTGGTCGGTTTTGCCGGGGTAATCCTTGTGGCTCGACCAAGCGCGGAGGGTTTGGAACCCGGCATGGTCCTGGCCATCGCTGCAGCCCTTGCCTATGCAATCCAGAGCCTGCTTGCCCGGGCTCTGGGACCGACGGAAAGCGCTCTTGGCATGACCTTTTATTCCCAGCTGACGTTCATTGCCAGCAGCGGGTTCCTGGGACTTGCATTCGGCAACGGCTGGCTTGACCAGATCGACCATCCGAGCGCGCAATACCTGTTCAGGGCCTGGAGCACACCAACGCTTGATCAGGCCGCCCTGATCATCGCACTCGGCTTGATTGCTGCCGCCGGATTTTACTGCATCAGCCAGGCCTACCGGCTTGGACAGGCCAGCACAGTGGCCCCGTTTGAATACAGCTCCCTCCCCTTCGCCCTTCTCTGGGGCTGGCTGATCTGGAGCTCCGTCCCGACCGCCGCGTCACTCATCGGCGGTGGCCTGATCATCGCCAGCGGACTTTACATCATGTACCGGGAAATGTTGCGCAAACGACGAACTGCGAGCGCTGTCACCACCGCTGCCGAAGCGCATTCCTGATTTGCGCGCTAGCCGCCGTAGGCCTCGATCAGATCCGGCATGAAGGGCAGGTCGGTGACACCGATATCCTGACCTGCCTGGGTCAGAAGCGTCGACACCTGGCCGCGGTGATGGGTCTGGTGGTTGAACATATGCGTCACCAGCACCCAGCGCGGCCTCCGGCGTGTCACCATGTCCGTGGAACGGGTCCAGTCCATGGTCTCGGCCAGCCAGTCCGAGGTGAGCTGGTCCGCAAAGGCCGAGATGTCACTGCACATCGACAGATGTGCCGCCTCAAGTTCGGAAAAGTCTTCGAAAAGATCAATGCCCATGCCCTTGACCGCATAGTGCGTCTTAGCAAACCGGCTCATCCAGACCCTGTCTGCGAACAGAATGTGATTGAGTGTCGAGTGGATCGACCGGAAGAATGCCCCGCGATCTTCCTTCCGCTCCGCATCGCTCAATTTACCGGCCGCCTCATAGGCCTTGCCTGTCATCCAGGCGTTATACTTTGCCAGGCGCTGGTACAGCGCCGGATCGATCTGCATGAAGGCTCTCCGGAACAAGATGTAAAGACACCTTCTAGATAGATTCTGGCGTGGCCTTTTCAAATCGTTCGCTGTCTGGATTCATAATCCGGAGCTCCCCTGAGCCGATGTCAAACCAGGAACCGTGCAGCTCCAACCCACCTTGTTGGACTGCTTTGGCGATAAACGGAAACGTCATGAGGTTTTTCAGAGATTGGCGCACACCTGCATATTCCATTGCCAATTGCGGGTCGTCGGCCTTGTCAACCGGCAAACAGGCCATGGCAATAGCCGCAGGTTCAAGCAACTTGATCCAGCGCCCGATGAATTGCCCTGTCGCCATGGGGTCATTGGCGTGTTCGCGAAAGGCCTTCACGCCGCCACATTGACCATGCCCCATCACGATGATGTGCTTGACCTTAAGCCCATTCACCGCAAATTCGATTGCCGCGCTGGTGCCGTGCTGGCCTTCGGTGTCTTCATAGGGTGGAACAAGATTGGCCACATTCCGCACCACAAAAAGTTCGCCGGGGCCGACATGAAAAATGCCTTCCGGCGTAACCCGGCTGTCGCAACAAGAAATCACCATCACCTCGGGCTTCTGGCCGTAAACCGCAAGCCGCTCATGTGTTTCCTTGTAACGGACAAATCCCCTGTTTAGATAGCGGCCGTAGCCTTCCATCAGCTGTGCTGGAAATCTCAAAAAACATGCCTCCCGCCCGCGACCGCATCGCCAGGATACGGTCTTTTTCCGGGAGGTTCATATCATTTGATTTGGAGAAAGCAAATTGACCAAGGCGACTAGCCGGATTGGGTGAGGCCAATCCCCTTAGAAGCGCTCCGCACGCAATACGGTACAATCTGTGACGGAAATAACCCCGATATGGCGCTCCACGACGCTGAACGCAGCCTCCAGCAGCGTGTCGAGCCGGTCAGGCCGGATGATGCATATGATCTGGACCATGCCCCCCGCACGAGACACCTGCCCCTCCCGGCTCCAGCGCCCGGACCGGCCGCTGCCGCCCATCACCGGCAGGATCGTGTAACCGGTGACCCCGGCTTCTTCCAGCGCATCCGTCAACCGGGTTTCCAGAGGCGCTTCAATGGTGATCTCGACCCGTTTGGCGTCCTTCATCTCCATGCGCTTATCCTCCGATTGCCTGGGCGATGCTGAGATAAAGGGGAATACCAATTGTCAGGTTGAAGGGAAAGGTGATCCCCAGCGACATGGTCAGATAAATCGAGGGATTGGCCTCCGGCAAGGCAACACGCATCGCTGCGGGAACGGCAATATAGGAGGCAGACGCGCTCAGCGTCATCAACAGCACTGTGCCGCCCGCCGAAAGACCGATGAGCGTTGCTGCCGTCAGGCCCGCGAGGGAACCGATCACCGGCATCAGCATGCCGAACGCGATCAGGCCGGGCCGAAGCTGGTGCGCGCTTGCGCGCAGACCCCGGCCGGCCACAAGGCCCATATCGAGCAGGAAGAGACAGAGTACACCCTTGAACGGGGCGACGATGAAGCTTTCGATCTCGGTGAGGCCTTTCGGTCCGGTCATGAACCCGATGACAAAGGAACCGACAAGAAGAACAATCGAGCCGTTCAGAAGAATTTCCCGCCACAGCCCTTTGGTGTCCTGGGCTCGATCTGATCCGTCGGCGGGTTTGGCAAAGCGGGCCACCAGCCAGAGCGCCGACAGGATGGCAGGCGCTTCCATGACGGCCGCCACGGCCACCATATAGCCTTCACTGGCGATGCCCTGGCTCTGCAGAACCGAGGTCGCCGCAACGAATGTCACGATCGAGATCGAGCCGTAGTGACCCGCCACCGCCGCCGCATCCGTGACACTAAGAGCGGTCATCACGCGCAACAGACCAAAGGCTGCGAACGGAATTGCGAAGGACAGGACAAGACCGGCCAGCATGGTCAGGAGCAGATTGGCATCGACCCCGTGCTCACTGACACTGACGCCACCCTTGAAGCCGATGGCAAACAGCAGGTAGATCGACAGGGCCTTGGCGGCCGCTTCCGGCACAGACAGATCGGAGCGCACCAGCGCCGCCAGAAGACCAAGCGCAAAGAAGAGGATGATCGGCGACAACAGGTTCTGTGCCGCCAAGGCCAAGATCGTTTCTGCCAATGCCCGCTCACCCCTTTGCACCGCCGACAACCGGCGCGTCATCAAATCCAGCAGATACGTATGATTACGTACTAGCGGCGGGTGTTACCAAGGACGTCGCGGAACTGCAATGAAAATCGACCTGTCTAGCGCCTTTGGTTAAAGCAAGGCACAGAGATCAGGTCGCAACGTTGACCTCGTGCGGCGGCTCACCTTCTGTGTGATCTTCATAGGCGTGGCGGATGTTGTCCGCCGGCAATCGGTCAATTGGTCCCGGCAACGGATGAACCGGCCCGTGGTCGATGCCGGGTTCAAGCGCCTGCAAGGCCGCGGCCCGATAGGCGGCAACGCCATCCAGTGTGTGATTTTCAGAGTGATGAGCATCAACAAGAACTGCCGGATTGTCATCGGACACTCCGGTATCTGTTTCATGGCGCTCTGCGGTGTCACGCTTTTTTCTGCGGTCGTAACCGGTGCCGTCACCGTCCCGATCCGCGGGATACTCTGTCGCATGCGCCACGACCTGGGCCGGAACCGGCCGTTCAATCGTCGCCATTTCGGCCTCCTGGCCATTCAGAGAGAACCGCCTTCTGGCGGAACCCACCGAATCTCTCAACAAAGAGTTAACAAAGCTTTACGCAACGTTAAGCAATTGTTTTTCCGAAGACAACCGATGAACAGGCGCAGGAATCAGCGTCTGGAACCGTTTAGGCCGCCTTTTCCGCTTCACTTCCAACGATGCGGACAACGTCCGACATGATGTCCGTGAGCTGGAAATCCTTCGGTGTATAGACAGCAGCAACACCCATGGCCTTGAGCTGGCGCTCGTCTTCTTCCGGAATGATGCCACCGACAACAACGGGAATATCGTCGGCCCCCGCCGCCCTGAGCCTCTCCATGACATCCCGCACCAGGGCCAGATGCGACCCTGAGAGGATGGACAGGCCGATCACGTGCACATCTTCTTCGACCGCGGCGTTGACGATCTGCGACGGCGTCAGGCGGATGCCCTCATAGACCACTTCCATACCGCAGTCGCGGGCCCGGACGGCAATCTGCTCCGCGCCATTGGAATGACCGTCAAGGCCCGGCTTGCCGACCAGGAATTTCAACCGCCGGCCAAGTTTTGTCGACACAGCTTCGACATCGCCGCGGACGGCCGCCAGATCGCCGGCATCGTCGCTCACGCTCTGCCCGACACCGGTCGGGGCCCGGTACTCGCCAAAAACTTCGCGCAAGGTGCGGCCCCATTCGCCAGTGGTCACGCCTGCCTTGGCCGCGGCTATGGAAGGTTCCATGATGTTGCGGCCTTCCTGGGCCGCGGATTTCAGCGCGGCAAGCGCCGCCTCAACGGCCGAGGCTTCCCGGGCATCGCGCCAGGCGGCGATTTTCTCGACAGCTTCGGCTTCCACATGTTCCGGAACGGTGAGGATCGCACCGTCTTCGCCGCCCGAGAGCGGCGAAGGTTCGCTTTCGATCCACTTGTTGACGCCGACCACGGCCTGATCGCCACCTTCGATGGCCGCAAGGCGCGCCGAATTGGCCTCCACCAGCTTGCGCTTCATGTAACTGGAATCGACGGCGGCCACCGCGCCGCCCATCGCGTCGATGCGTGCCAGCTCTTCGCGCGCTTCGGCCTTCAAGGCTTCAACCTTGCGGGTGATTTCTTCTGAACCATCAAAGATATCGCCATATTCCAGAAGGTCGGTCTCGTAGGCGACGATCTGTTGCATTCTCAAGGACCATTGTTGATCGAACGGCCGTGGCAACCCCAGCGCCTCGTTCCAGGCCGGCAGCTGCACGGCCCGGGCACGGGCATTCTTCGAAAGCACAACGGCCAGCATCTCGATCAGGATGCGATAGACATTGTTTTCCGGCTGCTGCTCGGTCAGGCCGAGCGAGTTCACCTGAACCCCATAACGGAAGCGGCGATACCGCTCGTCCTCGACGCCGTAGCGTTCCCGGCAGATCTCGTCCCAGAGCTCGGTGAAGGCGCGCATCTTGCACATCTCGGTGATGAAGCGCATGCCCGCATTGACAAAAAAGGAAATCCGGCCGACGGCCTTTGGAAAGTCCTCGTCGGGAATGGCGCCGCTGGCTTTCATGGAATCCAAGATGGCGACTGCCGTTGCGAGGGCGAAGGAGAGCTCCTGAACCGGCGTCGCACCTGCTTCCTGCAAATGGTAGGAGCAGACATTCATCGGGTTCCATTTGGGCATGTTGGAATAGGTCCAGGCGATCACGTCCGTGGTGAGTTTCAGGGACGGCGCCGGCGGGAACACATAGGTGCCGCGGGACAGGTATTCCTTGATGATATCGTTCTGGGTCGTGCCGGCAAGGAGCTTGCGGTCCGCACCCTGTTCGTCCGCGGCGGCAATATAGAGCGACAGAAGCCAGGGCGCCGTGGCATTGATCGTCATGGAGGTGTTCATGCGTTCCAGGGGGATGTCCTGGAACAGGGTGCGCATGTCGCCCAGATGGGCCACCGGCACACCGACCTTGCCGACCTCGCCGCGCGCCAACAGGTCGTCCGGGTCGTATCCGGTCTGGGTCGGCAGATCGAAGGCAACAGACAAGCCGGTCTGCCCCTTGGCAAGATTGCTACGGTAAAGCTTGTTCGATTCGGCGGCGGTCGAATGCCCCGCATAGGTGCGGAAAATCCAGGGGCGGTCGCGGTCCTGTTTTTTCTCTTGCCCTGTGCTCATGCCACTTCTCCTCCTAAGGCATTCTGCTGCCTGATTTTTTGTCGCCCCGACAAGACCTTTATCTGCCCGTTTCTCCCATTCAGGCACAGTCTGCCGGATATTGCGCGCCTGCGAAAGTTTTTCTCGCAATGCAAAATATGCTTGGCATCAAAACGCAAGTTAAGCAATAGTCGTATAGATCGACGCAGCATTTTTGAACAATAGTTGCGCAAAACCGGGTTTCGACCCGATCATGCATTGTGCAAATGCGAAATTCTAAGGCCAGCCCTGGGAGGGGAGAATGACAGCAGCCGCCGAAGCCAACGACAACCAGACGCGCGAGGATGCTCCGGTGAAAGACCTTTACGAAATCGGCGAAATTCCGCCGCTGGGTCACGTTCCGAAGAACATGTATGCCTGGGCCATCCGCCGCGAGCGCCATGGCGCCCCGGAAGATGCCATGCAGCTGGAGGTCGTGCCGACCTGGGAGCTCGACAGCCACGAGGTCCTGGTTCTGGTGATGGCCGCCGGCGTCAATTACAACGGCATCTGGGCCGGACTTGGTGAGCCGATCAGCCCGTTTGACGGCCATGGAGCCGCGTACCACATTGCCGGATCCGATGCCTCTGGCATCGTCTGGGCCGTCGGCGACAAGGTCAAGCGCTGGAAAGTGGGCGACGAGGTTGTCATCCACTGTAATCAGGATGACGGCGACGACGAGGAGTGCAACGGCGGCGATCCGATGTATTCCAACACCCAGCGCATCTGGGGCTATGAAACCCCGGACGGGTCCTTTGCCCAGTTCACCCGCGCACAGGCCCAGCAGCTGATGCCAAGGCCCAAGCACCTGACCTGGGAAGAAAGCGCCTGTTACACGCTGACACTGGCAACCGCCTACCGCATGCTGTTCGGTCACCATCCGCATGAGCTGAAACCCGGCCAGAATGTCCTGGTCTGGGGCGCCTCCGGTGGCCTCGGGTCCTATGCCATCCAGCTGATTACAGCAGCAGGCGCCAATGCCATCGGCGTGATTTCCGATGAAGACAAACGCCAGTTTGTCATGGATCTCGGCGCCAAGGGCGTGATCAACCGCAAGGACTTCAAGTGCTGGGGCCAGCTGCCGACGGTCGGTTCGCCGGAATATGGCGAATGGTTTGCGGAAGCCCGCAAGTTCGGCAAGGCGATCTGGCAGTTCACCGGCAAGGGCAACAATGTCGACATTGTCTTTGAGCACCCGGGCGAGGCGACCTTCCCGATCTCGACCTTTGTCTGCAAGAAGGGCGGCATGGTCGTGATCTGCGCCGGCACGTCGGGCTTCAACTGCACCTTCGACGTCCGCTACATGTGGATGCACCAGAAGCGCCTGCAGGGCTCGCACTTCGCGCATCTGAAGCAGGCCGCGGCAGCCAACAAGCTGATGATTGAGCGGCGCATCGATCCCTACATGTCAGAGGTCTTCCCCTGGGATCAGATCCCCAAGGCCCATACCAAGATGTGGAAGAATGAACACGCCCCCGGCAACATGTCCGTTCTGGTCTGCGCCCCGACAACCGGCCTCAGAACGCTTGAAGACGTGATCGACGCCGGCAAGCGATAAAGCTCCCCGAAAGGCTCAGGCAGAGTAGCCTGTTAGAGCCTCATGCAGCCTGGCCAGCCCGTTTCGACGGGCTGGTTTTTTGTTTGAAAGCGCGTTGCCCTGCCCCATTTCCGCTTCGTTATGGTTTCATGACCTATTGAGGTCATTCGAATCATGCTTTGGCAAATGGAAAGACGGCAACTTGGTTGATCATCGAACGGGCTTCCTGTCCCTGAAACTCGCGCTTGCAGGAGCTTTGACATTGTTGCTCACCGCGTGCATGGGCGACCGGCTGCAGACGCCACCCTTTTACCAGGATCTGGCGCGGGCCGATGGCAAGGTCGATGCGGCCACAGCCGCCCAGATGATCTCGCAATACAGGGTCAACAACGGGCTGTCGCCGGTTTCCCCGGATTCAAAACTCATTCTGATCGCCGCCTCCCAGGCCCAGGCGATGGCCGCTGAAGGCTCGGTGCGCGCATCGCTGGCGCCCGACCAGCAGCTTGCGACCCGCATGATTTCGATTGGCGAGCCCAGGACGGCCGCGGCCGAAAATGTCAGCGCCGGCTATCGCACCTTTGCCGAAGCCTTTTCAGGCTGGCGGGAATCGCCAAAGCACAACGAAGTTCTTCTGACCAAAGACGCGACCCGGCTCGGTATTGCTACCGCCTATTCACCGTCAGCCAAGCACAAGGTGTTCTGGTCGCTCGTCCTGGCAGCTCCGAAACCGGCTCAATAAGAACCGTAACACGCGCTAGCAGACCTGGTGTTCGAAATACCGGTCCGGATAACGCGGACACGGTGGGGTCGCAAAGGGGTACATCGCCGGATCATAAGGTAAAACCTGTCCAGGTGCCTGACTGACCACAGGGACCGGATCCCCTTTGTAGACGGGACCATTTTTATGGACCGGACCGGCCTTGGGCGCAGGTCGGCTCTTTTGAGTGACTGGCACGCCAAGGCTTCTTGCCGCCACAGCAATCGGCTGGCCTTTGAAACGGCCTTGATCAGCAGAAATCAGGTAGTCGCTGGACACCCAGCCCGCCACATTGCCAAAGGTCGCATCACACCAGCTGTAGCTGGCCGTGCAGCCATTGACGGTCACACGCCCGCCGCGCGGGACAGTCAGGATGACTCGGTGGCCCGTCCCAGGCCCAGCCCGCATGTTCAGGTCGGCGGTCGTATTGGCTATCACCGGCCCCTCGGCCTGAGCCACCACGGTCAACGCCGTCACGGCGATGGCGATCGCTGCCAGCGACAAGCGGATGCGCATGATCAGAACTCCGATATTCTGGGCCAGGAGCATTTCCGGAGGAGAACATGTCCTGGCGGTAGAATAGTCTGGCCCGGTTTTGGGCCCATCGGTATCGGATCCTGCCGGTCGCGGCTTGCGCCCAGCTTGCGTCATATCAGGTCTGGTCCGAACGGCGGCCTTCCAATTCCCTGAACGAAGTCGCAGGAACGGACCCGTTCAACGGCCTCTGTCTGCGGGAACAGGCCTCAGGCGTCCTACCGTCAGTAGCGTCGGTAGTATGGTCCGCGCGGATAAGGCCGCACCGGCTGCACCACCACGGGCGGCCGGCCATAGATCGGGTAGTTGCGGTAATAGCGCTGCACGCCGACATGAACCCCGGCATTGGGGATCGGCCGGCCATAATAGATGCCGTTGCCGCCATAGCTGAGATATTTGCCCGACACCCAGCCCTTGGCATTGGCAAAGGCGGCATCGCACCAGGCGAAATTGGCCGTGCAGCCGAAAACCGTCACGCCGCCACCGCGCGGCACCGTTGTAATCACGGGATAGTTCGTGCCCGGGCCGGTTCTCATGTTGAGGTTTGCAGTTGTGTAGGCAATCGCCGGTCCAGCCGCCTGGGCCACAGTCGGCAGAGCGGTCGCGGCCAGTGCAATCAAGCCCAGCGAGAAGCGGGTGAGCATGTTCAAATCTCCGAAATTCTGTGCCCAGACCTTCCCCATGTGGGTAGACATCATGGCGAAAATATAGCACGACCATCGGAATTCGGCCCGATCTACGCCCGATCTGGAGGTGCCCGGCTTGCGTTCTTTGCCCGATTGAGGAAGATGAAAGCCGGGGGCACGTCATCATGAAACAGTTTCAGCTATTTACCACTCTGATCGCGATCGCCGTGTTGTCGCTGTCGTTTGGACCTGGTCCAGCCGGTGCATTCGACGCCCACGCCGGCTACTATTACCCCGAGCCGCAGACGCGAGAAGTCTACGTTTCGGAACTGGGACTGGCGCCGGACGCCGGCAAAAGGTCGCGCGCCGCCTTTGTTATCGGCCTCGCAGCGCAGCACGACAAACGCAACCGCATTGTCGGCTATCATCTGTTTGCCAAGGGTGGAGACCTGGAGAAACTGATCATCGTTGCTACCGGTGACGGCCAGTATGACACGCTCTACCGTCTCCGGGCTCTGCTTGCCTCGCTGACATCAATGGCGCGGTCAACAGAGCTCTTTGCCCGCTCCAATCAGCCCCAGGAACTGAATTTCCTCGATTTCTGCAAGATGATCGGTTTCACGCAAGTGACCGTGAGCAACGGCAAGGATGTGGCGCACCAGATCCTGGTCCAATAGGCCTCAGCCACAGAAAGCAGACCGGGGCCGCTAGGACCTCAATCCGATGGCCCGATTGACGATCTCACCGGCATTCACCGCCTGATAGGTTGGAAACGGGGTGCGCTGAGACACATCGATCTCGCGCCTGAGCCACGCGCGTTCTTCCAGCATGCCAAGAGACTTGGAAAGCGCCCGGTCGGTTATGCCCCCCAACCCGGATCGGATGGCGGAAAACCGGCTGGGCGCTTCGGTCAATGCCAGGATGGGCACGGACCAACTCCGTTTCAGGATACCGAACCCGTCCTCGCCAGGAGCTGCTTCCAGGATACGGTGCGCCATGGCGGCCACCACCTTGCCTTGCTCTGTCAGACGGAATTCCGGACGGAGCGGGTGACCGTGGCCGGGATTTCTCTCAAGCAGGCCCAACTTGATGAGATGCTCCAGACTGGCGGCAAAGGCGCTGCGTGACGCCGTGGTAGCCGCGATCAGGGGCGCCTGCCGGCCCGGAACGCCAGAATGCAGCAGCGCCAGAATTTTCAGCGACCAGGCTTTCGATGTGAGCTTGACAAGCAGCGGCATATCCATGAAATATAGCTACTATATTTTTGCTACAGAGGATAGTGTCATGTCAGTCGTTTCTTTGGAAAACACCATCACCCTCGCGCTGTCGGTGCGCGACCGCCATGCGAGTGCGCAATGGTATGAAAAAAACCTGGGCTTTCAGCTGCTCATGCATATTGACGAAGCCGGCTGGAGCGAAATGCAGACCAAGACGGAAGGCGTCACACTGGGATTGGGAGAGCAGGCTGAACCAGCACCGGGCAACATGGTGCCGGTTTTTGGCGTCGCGGACATCGCCTCGGCCCGCGCAGCCCTGGAAAAGGAAAACGTGAAATTCGACGGCGAAACCGAGACCGTCGAAGGCATGGTCAGCACCGCCACATTCTACGATCCGGACGGCAACGCGCTCATGCTGGCGCAGGACCTGACGCAACAATAATGAACAGCCGGACCTGAGGCACCGCAAGAAATTGCCCGTTGTCGCCGGCTGCAACGCCCCAAAGCGACGACACGACAACCGCTTCCAGACGTGTGAGGGAAATCTCACACGTCTTTGCCGTTGCAACTGTCAGAAGTAGCCGCCGCTAGCGTTTCAGCTCACCGCGCAGCCAGGCGCGGTATTGTGATTTGGTGCCGAAAAAGACGTTCCGGTCGACATCACCGCGCACGCCGGGCACCCGGCCTTCGGCCGTATACTGCCAGAAGAACCAGTCGTCCCGCTGGTCATAAATGTTGTTTGGATAATCTGCGACGGAGCGCAGCCAGAATTGTTCGCCCTTCAGGGCTCCGACCAGACGGTCACGGTGGAAATCAACCGACGAGTAAATCACCGGGCGTTTGCCGTAGTGACGCTCCATCTCATCGAGGAAGAGTTTCATGTCACGCAGGATCTGGGTGCGCCCCGGACGTTTCTGACAGGTCTTGGAGTGCGCATTCCACTCCATGTCCAGAACCAGCGGAATCGCTTGCGGGTCCACTGGAACAATCTCCTTCACCCAGGAAATCTGTTCCTCCACCGGACGGCAGAAATAGTAGAAATGATAAGCGCCGCGCGGCACGCCGGCCTTGCGCGCGCCAATCCAGTTGTCGACAAAGCGCGGATCGACATGGTCGCCGCCTTCTGTCGCCTTGATCCAGGCAAAGGCCACACCACCATTCTTGACCGCGTTCCAGTCGATGTCCCCCTGCCAGCGGGAGATATCGATGCCGTGAACGGCGTAGTCTTCCGGTGTCGGATCCGGAAAATCATAAGCTGTGCAAGAGCTTAGAAAGATAAATCCAAACAGCGCGCAAAATTGCCTGACCAGTTCCGACACAGCGACCTCGATAGGTTAAAAAAGACTTTCCGCTCGCGCCCAAAATGCGTTGGAATTCCTAACGGAGTGTAGACGTTTTGACGATTTCTCCGCAAAAACACGTATCCGCTTTTTCCTTCCGACCGGACTAAGGCCGGATTGCGGCGGTTCGAAGACAATTGTGGCATTGACCACAGCAATATGCTCAGAGGGAACCCGCTTCAGGCACGTGCGGCAGTTGGCCGAATTCTCGCCGCGAAACGCAAGGGACCACGGATTGTGAGCAAAACGATCGACCAGAACATCAGCGCCAAAAGCCTGGCCGTGCGTGCAAGTCTGACAAGAGAGGTGCCGGATCCTAGTTGCTCCCTGCAACAGGAACGCTCCCAATGGAACGAAGCTGCCAGAGGCGTGGCCCTCGCGCCCCGTTGCCAAGCCACCGAAGACCGGATCGGCGACGTTCCATGCCTGTGGTTATCTCCGGGAGAAACCGCCTCGGAGGACCTCCTCCTCTATGCGCATGGCGGCGGGCTCGTGACCGGCTCGATCCTGACCCACCGCGCCTTCGCGTCCGAGCTCGCGACCGCTCTGAAACGCAAGGTGCTGCTCGTTGGATACCGCTTGCTTCCGGAACATCCCTTTACCGCTCCACGGGATGATCTTGTTACTCTTTACAAGGCCCTGCTGGCGGTCGGAGGCTACAAGGCGGACCAGGTCATCTTTGCCGGCGACAGCAGCGGCGCTGCCGTGGCCGTGGCGGCCTCGGTGGACCTGGGGCAGCAAAATGCTCCTCAGCCACGTGCCATCGTCTCCCTGTCCGGTGCCTTTGACACCAGCCTGTCCGGGGACAGTTTCAAGGCGCTTGCCGGCAAGGACCCGTTGCTGTCGCCAGGGGTACTGCTCGACTGGCAAAAGCACTTTTGCGGCAAAATCGACCTGAAGGATCCCGTTATCTCTCCGCTGTTCGCGGATCTGCATAACATCGCGCCGGTCCTTCTGCTCGCAGGCGATCACGAATTGTGGCTAAGCGATTCGGAACGCATGCACCTGGCCCTGCAAGCCGCGGGGGTCTCCTCCAGCCTCAGCATCTATCCGGGCATGTGGCATGTCTGGCCAATGTGGCCGAGCCTCCCGGAGACGTCTGACGCTTTCCGGGAAATCGACGCGTTCCTGTGTCAAACAAGTTGACCATGCTCTCCGGGCCAAGGGCCAGGGCGGTCTGCAGCGCTGCCCGGCAAAGGTTTGATCGGCCGAAGGCCAAAACCGATTGCACTTGAGCCTCGAATCCTTATGACTTGGCGGATCTGCAACGACCCTTGGCAAATTTCTCATGACCGACCGGCTTAAACTCGTCACCTGGAACATCAATTCCGTGCGTCTGCGCATGCCGATTGTGGAACAGCTGATCGACGAGATCGCACCGGACGTGATCTGCCTGCAGGAGACCAAGTGCCCGGACGCCAACTTCCCGGAAAACGCCTTTCGCAAGGCCGGCTACGAGCACATGGCGATCAACGGCCAGAAGGGCTACCACGGGGTGGCCACCGTCTCCCGACTGCCGCTCAGCAACATTGAAAAACGTGACTTCTGCGATGTCGGCGACAGCCGCCACATTGCGGTTGATGTGCCGTTCAATGGCAGCAGCCTGCGCCTGCACAATTTCTATGTCCCGGCCGGTGGCGACGAACCCAATCGGGAGATCAACCCGAAATTCGGCCACAAGCTGGATTTCATGGCCGAGATGCAGGACTGGCTGCAGGGTGAAGAAACCGCCAGACCGGCCGTTCTGGTCGGCGATCTCAACGTGGCGCCTTATGAACATGACGTCTGGTCGCACAAGCAGCTTCTGAAAGTGGTGTCGCACACGCCGGTGGAAACCGAGCTGTTCGAAAAAGTGCGCGAAACCGGCGGCTGGCTGGACGCCATGCGCCAGTTCACGCCACTGGAAGAAAAACTCTACACCTGGTGGAGTTACCGGGCGAAGGACTGGTCCAAGGCCAACAAGGGCCGCCGGCTCGACCATGTCTGGGTGTCGGAACCCCTCGCCCCGCATATAAAATCGACCAGCGTATTGCGCGATGCGCGTGGCTGGGAAAAACCGTCGGATCATGCCCCCGTGATTGCGGAATTTGCTGCCTGAGCGCCAAGGTCGTTGGAATTTGGCTCTTGACCGAAGGGCGCATTGGAGCAAGTGGCCGATCCTTCGAGACGGGCCTTTGGCCCTCCTCAGGATGAAGACTTATTTCGTTTAACTTTAAAAAAGGCCGCACACTCAGCCTCAGCCTCAGCCTGAGTGTCTGGCCCGAAAGTGATCTAGGACGCAGCTTTCATCGTTCCTGGCACGAACTCGCCCCCTCTCGGTTGTCTTCCCCGCGAAAGCGGGGACCCAGTAACCTCATGAATCGGCGCTATAAATTAAAGCTAACCTCACGGAGTTCTGGTTTCCCGCTTTCGCGGGAATGACAAATGTGACTGAAGCATTCGCCCCGGCCATCACATTCAGCCTCATCCTGAGGAAGCGCGTAGCGCTGTCTCGAAGGATCGGCCACCTGTCCCTTTTTTTGCCACTGTCGGCGCCGACCTCCACTGGAGCATTTCACTGTTGGATCGCCTCAAGGCGTCACGATCACCTTGCCGCGCACTTTCCTGGCCGCGATTTCCTCCAGCGCGACGGCAATATCCTCCAGCGGATAGATCCCGTGCACATGCGGCTTCAGCTTGCCTTCCTCGACCCAGGCCAGAAGCTGCTTCATGTTTTCCTTGTTGGCGTCCGGGTCTCGGGTGACCGCAGCGCCCCAGAACACACCGCGCAGGTCACAGCCTTTCAGCATGACGATGTTCAGCGGGATCTTCGGGATCTGACCGGCGGCAAAGCCGATGACCAGAAAACGGCCGCCCCAGGCTGTCGCCCGGACGGCCTGTTCGGCAAGATCTCCGCCAACCGGATCATAGACAACGTCCACACCCTTGCCGTCTGTCAGTGCCTTCAGACCTTCCTTCAGGGGCTCCTTGGAATAATCCAGCGTCAGGTCCGCACCGAGAGATCGGGCAAAGGCAAGCTTTTCCTCTGACGAGGCGCAGGCAATGACCTTTGCCCCCATGATCGAGGCAATCTCGACCGCGGCCTGACCAACCCCGCCGGAGGCACCGAGAACGGCGACGGTCTCTCCCGCCTTCAGATCCCCCCTGTCCCGGTAGGCATGTAGCGTGGTGCCATAGGTCACTGCGAGACCGGCCGCGGTTTCAAAGGCAACACTGTCCGGTATCCGCACGATGTCGTTTGCCTCGACAACGACCTTTTCCCGGGCAGCGCCCCAGCCGACATACCCCATGACACGGTCACCGGGGGCAAACTCCGTGACGCCGGTGCCGACCGTTTCAACGATGCCGGAAAACTCGGCACTTGGCGAGAATGGCAACTCGGGCTTGTACTGATACTTGTTTTCAATGATCAGCGTGTCGAAGAAATTGAGCGCACAGGCCTTCACCCGGACAACAATTTTGCCCGGTTCGGAAACCGGATCGGCAATTTCCTCGATGACGAGGCTGGAGGGCGGACCGAAAGATTTGCAAAGACAGGCTTTCACGGCAACCTCATTTGGAGCGGCGCAGAGGCCGGCAGCTGAACGACCGGCCGACGTTAGCAACTTCGGCAAGCGGTCGGAATTGGCTTTCCGGATAACCGGTGAAACTTTCAGCCCGGTGCAAATTCGGTTATGACCCGGTGACATCGAAACAACGGAAAGTCCATGCGCGGTTATTTTGCGGTCGGGGCCGAGGGCCTCTCGAAACGAATGAATCTCGGCACGCTGATGCGGTCGGCCCATGCCTTTGGGGCCAATTTCTTCTTCACGGTGGATGCTGACCAGAAGATCCGCAAGGCACCGCCCTCCGATACCTCCAAGAGCCCGGGACACCTGCCCGTCTTTACCTGGGACAGTGTCGATACGATGGACCTGCCCAAGGGATGCCAGCTGGTCGGCATCGAACTCACGGACGAATCGATCGACCTGCCAAGCTTTGGCCATCCGTTGCAGGCGGCCTATGTGCTCGGGCCGGAGCGCGGCTCCCTATCGCCGGAAATGCTGGCGCGCTGCGACCATGTCGTGAAGATACCGACCAAGTTCTGCATCAATGTCGCCATGGCCGGTGCCATCGTCATGTATGACCGTCACCGCGCGCTCGGCCGCTACGCCGAACGATCGATCACCGCTGGCGGGCCGAAGATCGAGCGGCCGAAACATGTCAGCGGAGGCCCGGTCATGCGCACCGGCCGAAAGGTCCCCGGCACCTGACACCTTGCCGGCCTTTGCCAATTACATCTTGCAATCTCCTGTCACGACCGGTTTTCTTCAAGGCGCTGTGGGAGGCACCAGATGACAGGACCGTTCAAGACCATTTTCGGAATACTCTTGCTGGGCCTGGCGCTCGCCGGACCTGCAAAAGCCGCAGGCAAGACGGCGCTGGTGATTGGCAACGGGGCCTACCAATCGATGCCGTCGCTGCGCAATCCGGCCAATGACGCCAATCTGATCGCAGGCAAACTCACCGGTCTTGGCTTTGACGTGGTTCGCATTGTTGACGGGGACCGGGCCGATTTCTGGGACGGGCTGAAAACCTTCGGCCGCAAGGCCCAGGGTGCGGATGTCGCGCTGGTTTTTTATGCCGGTCACGGCGTACAGGTGAACGGTCAGAACTGGTTGTTGCCCGTCGATGCGGAAATCGAGGCCTCCACCGACCTTCCTGCGCAGGCACTGAAAGCAAATGATCTTCTGGAAATCATGGAGGCGTCCGGAGCCCGGCTGAAGCTGGTGTTCTTCGATGCCTGCCGCAACAACCCGTTGCCGAGATCCCTGTCCAGGGGCGCGGCCAACGGGCTCGCACGCCTGGAGGCCAACGCCGCCGGCATGATGATTGCCTTTGCGACGTCTCCCGGTGATGTCGCGCTGGATGGCAGCGGACAGAACAGCCCCTTCACCGAAGCTCTTGCCCGCTATATCGACACACCGGACCTGGAAGTTCGACACCTGATGGGCCGCGTGCGCGAAAGCGTCTACACGACCACGGGCGAGCGCCAGCTGCCCTGGCTGAACGAAGCACTGATCGGCGAATTCTATTTTGGCGGCAAGAGTGGCAACGCCCCCCAGCCGACAATGCAGGCGCCGCCCGCGGCCCAGTCGCCACAGGCGGAAATCTCCGTTTCCCGCACCGAACCTAGACATCAGGCGATACCGTCCTATCGCGAGGACCTGTGCCGTTCAACTTACCGAACCGGCAGCAACCTGATGTTCTGCGCCAGCTCAATACTTGATCCCCAATATGGCAACCGTTACGGAACGGCCAACCTTTATGACGGCAATCCTTCGACCGCCTGGGTAGAAGGTGTTGCCGGCAACGGTGCGGGCCAGAAGGTGCTGATCGCCTTCGACCGGCCAAGGCTTTTGTCCGGCTTCGAGATCATCAACGGCTATGCAAAGAACCGCGATATCTTCCGCAAGAACGCAAGGGTCCAGAGTGCGCGCCTGACACTGTCGGACGGCAGCAGCCAGCTCGTGTCCCTGCCTGATGTCATGCATGAAAACCGGTTTTCCTTTGGCACACCGGTCGAAGCCACCTGGCTGGAGCTTGAAATCGGCTCCGTGTTTGCCGGCAGCAAGTACACCGACACCGCGCTCTCCGAATTTGTCCCGGTGTTCGCTGATTAGGGACCGTCAGCCCGGTCAGCGTCGCTGGATGTCGAAATTGAACGACCGGTCCGGAAACGGTTCATTGCGCAAGGTGAAGTGCCACCATTCACCGGCATAATTCTTGAAGCCGCCTTTGCGCATCAGTTTGACCAGCGTCTGGCGATAGGTTTGGGCCTTTTTGGATACGGCGCTCGATGCCGTCCGGCTGGCCGGGTCGAAGCAATCAAACGGCGTTCCGAAATCGACGGTCAACCGGTCTTGCCGACTGCATATCTGCGGTTCTGCCGAGCCGCGTCCCTCCAGGAGATCCAGTCCGACATCAACCGTTGAGCCGCGGGCGTGGCTGCTTTTCGCACCGATGTAACCTTGCCGGATCAAATCCGAACGCCGAACGTTCGGGAAAAAATCCGGATCCGTGCCCTTTCCATGGCGCACCCAGGCGACCATGGCCTCAACCGCGCTTTGCGGCCTGTAACAATCAAACACGACCAGGGTGTACCCCTCGGCAACCGCGGCGTTCTGAACCTTGCCGAGCGCTTTTGCCGCAGTCTCCGTCAAGACGCATTCCCTGGCTCCATAGCCCGGCAAACGCTTGCGCATGAAGTTGTTTCGCGTGGCGTAGCGTATGTCCTGCTGAATATCCGGAACGAAGTCCCGCAGATAGACGAACCCGTCTGGAAGCTGGCCGGCAAGCAAGGGGAGGCTGCTCCCGCAGAGAATGAGTAGCGAACTGAAAGCCCGCTTAATCCACATCGACGGCCTCATCGGCCTCGATCAGCTGGCGCAGGCGGCCAAAGGCCAGGCGGATGCGTGATTTGACTGTGCCGAGCGGCAAACCGGTATCATCGGCAATCTCGCTGTGCGACTGCCCGATGAAAAAAGCCAGCCTGACCACTTCCCGCTGTTCTTCCGGCAACTGCGACAAGGCCGCACGAACCCGCTCCTCACGGAGCCGTGCATCCATTTCATCCGAAACATCCGGCAGCGGTGTCGGCTGCAGTGCCGGTTCTTCCGGGTCGAGCTCCGCCGTTTTCTGCCGGCGCAACCGGTCGATCCGCCGGTTCCGGGCGATCCGGTAAAGCCAGGTGCTCGCTGAGGATTTTTTCGGATCGAACAGCTCGGCCTTGCGCCACAGCGTGACCATTACATCCTGCGCAATTTCCTCGGCCAGGGCATCGTCTGCGCCCTGTTTCATCAAGTAGCCTTTGAGACGTGGCGCAAAGTGGTCAAACAATTCGACAAAGGCGGCCTTGTCCCTTGACCCGGCCACCTTGACGATCAGTTCCGAAAAATACTGCGCTTGCGCCAAAGGCCACTCAACTCCCTGAAGATCTTCGGACCGCATCAATTTCAAGAGGAAGCATCTGAGGACAAAAAAGTCGACCACTCCTAAAGTGGTAGACAATTGCCTCGACGACCTCCCCGCGGCGCGAAGTTCGTTCCCCATCTTTAGCAGGTTCACAGCGTTTCGGAAGAGGGCTCGACACCACTTGCCACACTGTTGCCGCCTTTAGCCGCAACAGCCATGAGACAAATGAGCGTCGAAAAACAAAAAGACCGGCCGATGGGCTTCAACCCTTTCGTAACTCGCTTTAAGTTATCATTAAAGCAAGGTTTATATGTCAGACGACAATTGAATTAAATTTGACGCAAACTCTAGTGCAAACGGTGTGGAGATGATGAAGGCAAAATCGCTGGTTCTGGCCCTTGCAGGTCTAGCCGTTTCGAGTGCAGCGGCTTTCGCACAAACCCCGACGCTTGTGAAACAGCACAAGGATTGGGCGGCCTATGCGTTGGTGGGCGGCAGCGGCAAAGTGTGTTACGCGCTGACGAAACCGACCACCATGCTTCCGGGCGACCGCAATCATGGCGACGTCTTTTTCTTCGTCACCTCCCGTCCGGCTGAAGGCGTCAGTTCCGAACCCAGCCTGCTGGTCGGTTACCCCTTCAAGGACAAGTCCACCGTGACGGTGGATGTCGACGGCAAGGGCTTCAACCTGTTCACCAACAACGATGGTGCCTGGGTCGAGAATGCTG
Organism: Roseibium sp.; assembly: GCF_965233565.1. Classification (GTDB taxonomy): domain Bacteria; phylum Pseudomonadota; class Alphaproteobacteria; order Rhizobiales; family Stappiaceae; genus Roseibium. Next base: position 2,877,999 of record NZ_OZ247494.1, read on the forward strand.
CAACTGAAGCGCAGCTGGTCGCTGCGATGAAGGCCGGCCGGGAGATGACCGTCAACGGCGAATCCAGCCGTGGAACCCGGACCACCTACAAATTCTCGCTCTCCGGCGTGACCGCCGCGATCGACACGGCGGCCGGCGCCTGCCGCTGACCGCCCGTTTTCAGGCGGCAGTCTCCCGAATGCCGCAACAGATTGGTCCCGGAAAAGCCCGAACAGGCCTTTCCGGGCTTTTCCTGTTGGCAGTTGCATAGCTCCCCTGCGCAGCGGAAACTTGATTTTTTCCGCTGTTTGTGGTTTTGGGAGCGCTTGAATTCTTCCCTGCAGGTCAGGGAGCCGGCCGCCGCGTTCCGACACCATTGACGCCCATAGTCGCGCCGGACAGACAACGGATCACGACATGACGGTTACGCTCGACATTGCGCGGGACAATCCGAACGCGCCGACGGTTTCAGCCGCAGCAAGCGCCCTGGCACCGAACGAGGACAAGCCGACCCTGATCGGCCTCTCGCGCGAGGAACTTGGAGAAGCGCTCGGCACGATCGGCGTCGCCCAGAAACAGTGGCGCATGCGCGCCTCCCAGCTCTGGCACTGGCTCTATGTGCGCGGGGTCTCTGATTTTGCGCAGATGACCAACATCGCCAAGGATCTGCGCCAGAAACTGGATGACAATTTCACCATCGCCCGCCCGGAAATCGTCGATGAACAGATCTCCGTCGATGGCACGCGCAAATGGTTGTTCCGCTTTCCGCCGCGGGGCGCCGGCCGGCCGGTGGAAGTGGAAACCGTCTATATCCCGGAAGAAGGCCGCGGCACATTGTGTGTCTCCTCCCAGGTCGGCTGCACCCTGACCTGCACCTTCTGCCACACCGGCACGCAGAAGCTGGTCCGCAATCTGACGGCAGAGGAAATCCTCTCCCAGATCCTGATGGCCCGCGACAGGCTCGGCGATTTCCCGGACGCCTCCACCCCCCAGGGCGCCATTGTGCCGTCCGAGGGCCGGCTGGTCTCCAACATCGTCATGATGGGTATGGGCGAACCACTCTACAATTTCGACAACGTCAAGCAGGCGCTGCTGATTGCCTCGGACGGCGACGGCCTGTCGCTTTCCAAGCGCCGCATCACCCTGTCGACCTCCGGCGTCGTACCGGAAATCTTCCGCACGGGCGATGAAATCGGCTGCATGCTGGCCATCTCGCTGCATGCCGTCAACGACGAGCTGCGCGACGTCCTGGTGCCAATCAACAAGAAATGGAACCTGGAAGCACTGCTGGACGCCTGCCGGAAATATCCGGGCCTGTCCAACGCCAAGCGCATCACCTTCGAATACGTGATGCTGAAAGGCGTCAATGACAGCAACAAGGATGCGCTCGAACTGGTCCGGTTGCTCAAGGGCATTCCGGCCAAGATTAACCTGATCCCGTTCAATCCCTGGCCGGGTTCGGAGTATGAGTGTTCGGACTGGGAACGCATCGAGGAATTTGCCGACATCGTCAACCGGGCCGGCTATGCCTCACCGATCCGCACACCGCGCGGCCGTGATATTTTCGCCGCCTGCGGCCAGCTGAAATCGGCCTCCGAGCGTATGCGCAAGAAGGACCGTGAGGCCCTTACCGCCTCCTGAAGACTGTCGACATCTAAAAAAAGAAAGCGGCGCCGGGGGCGCCGCTGTTTTTTTGCGTTTCAAGTCCGCTCAGGCTGCAGCCACATTGCTGAGGAAGTCGCTCACCGAAACGTTCAATGTTCTGAGTTTTTCCGCCGCTTCCTGCGTTGCCCTGTCGACAGATTCTGCCGAATGCGCCGTTGATTCCACAGCGGAGCTGACATTTGACATGTTGTCGCTAGCCGATTTTGTCCCGGACGATGCCTCCGACGCACTGCGGCTGATTTCGCCGGTTGCCGCATCCTGCTGCTGTACCGCAGCTGCAATCGACGCGGTATTCTCGTTGGCCTTTTCCATGACCGCGGCAATGCCTTCGATCGCGGCGACAGCCTGCTCGGTCGCAACCTGGATCTCGGAGATCTGAGAAGAAATCTCCTCGGTCGCCTTGGACGTCTGGGTCGCCAGTTCCTTGACCTCGGCAGCAACGACCGCGAAACCCTTGCCGGCTTCACCCGCCCGGGCTGCTTCGATCGTGGCGTTCAGCGCCAGAAGGTTGGTCTGTTCCGCAATTGCCTGGATCAGACCGATGACCTCGCCGATCCGCGCCGAACCGGAAGACAGCATTTCCATTTTCTCGGTGCTGGCATGGGTCTGGTTGGTGGCGTCCGCAATGACGCGCGTGGTCTCTTCGACACGCTGACCGATCTCGGAAATCGACGACGACAATTCCTCGGTCGCCGCCGCGACCAGCTGCACATTGCCCGAAGCCTGTTCTGTCGCCGAGGCCGCACTGTTGACCTCCTGGGTGGCGTCACCCGCAGTCACCATCATCGACGAGGCGGTTGACTGCATATCGCTCATCGCCGCATCGACCGCCCCCAGCATTTCTGACGACTGTTCGCGGAAACTCTGAATGAGTGTCTCGACACGATGCTGGCGCTCGGTCCGTTGCTGTTCTTCCTGCTGACGGATTTCTTCAAGACGTGCCTGCTCCGCAACACCGTCCCGGAACCCGGCAATGGCGGTGGCAATTTCGCCGACTTCATCCTTGCGCTCTGCTTCGGTGAATTCCACGCTGACATCTCCACCGGCCAGCTTCACCGCGCTTTGCACCAGGTTTCGGATCGGCGTGACGATCGACCGTGCCGCCACCCAGCCAACACCGGTCATGACGGCGAAGATCGCAAGGCAGATCAGAGCGATGTTGTTGCGAAGGGAGGCGACCGGCGCAAGGATTTCCTCACGCGCCTCGGTCGCAACCACTGCAAGATTGGCCCCCTGAAACTCCAACGGAACCGCCGCCGCCAGGAAGTCACCATCCCGGAAATTGTCCAGGTCACCAACCGCAACCTGGCCCGCCAGGGCCCGGTCGACAATCTCCGCGTCCAGGCTCGCCTGGAGAATGTCGTTTTTGTCCGGTGTCTTGGCCGAATCGTTGCGGAACAGCTTGTCGGCACCCAGCACGATCGCTTCGCCGCTGTCGCCCAATCCGCTCGTGGATGCCATGATGCTGTTGATGTTGTCGATCGGCATCTGGAACACCAGAACGCCAATCTTCTTGCCATCTTCCATCACGGGCGTGGAAATAAAACTGGCCGGCGCGTCCGCGCTTGGGGCGTAGGGTTTGAAATCGAAGAAATGAATGCCGCCCGAGGCACCCGAGTTCGCCGCCCGGAAGGCGTTGCCCAGGTCCGTGTCCTTGTATTTACCGCTGACAAGGTTGGTCGCATAGTCCAGCTCCTTGAAGACCGTGTAGATCAGAGACCCGTCTTCGGCAAACAGGAAAATGTCGTAATAGCCCCGCGTTTTCAACATCGTGCGGAACCAGGGATGGTATTTGGCATGTGCCTGGTCATAGACGCCGTCACCAGCGCTCATCAGGGCGTCTTTCTTGCCAAGCGGATGCGGATTGTCGTGAATATAGGCGCTCTGCAGAATGGATTGCGCCGTTCCGTCCTGCGCCTCCCAGGCGGTGTTGAAGTCTTTCAGGGCGGCCGCGACGAAGGGGCTTGCCGCAGTAACCTTCAGGTCCTGAACAATGGACTCCAGGTAATGTGACAGGTCCTGGGCTCGGGTCTGCGCAAGCGCCTCAAGGCGAAGCTCAGCCTGTTCCTCCATGTCGACGGAACTCACCCAATAGGCAAGTCCGCCAACGGCAAGTGCGGCAACAACGGAACATCCTGCGATGATTGCCGGAAGGCGAAAGCTGAGTTTGGTTATCTGGAAGGCCATGATCCGCTCGCGAATTGATATCTCTTTTCACAAGCGTCTCGCCAATCGATTGCCGGGAAGTTAACTTTGATTGATTTACTTGAATTTTCACCTCAACGTCGATTGCCCCACAGGAAATCACTTACCCGCGGTAGAGGTAATGTGTGATCTAAAAGTAGAAACTCAGATCTACGACAATTAGACGAAATACTATTATAGATATACTTTTGATCTCCATACCTATCTGAAGATGCAATCAGAATCGGGCCTGATACTGGCACAGCGGCATAGATGGATCCGCACACATCCCGGTGATCGGGCGTTGCAAACGATGAATTTCACCGCTGACGACACTATCTAGAAAGTCAGCCACATCACGCGTGCTGCCTTGCCCGCCTGATCAGGAGGCAAACAATGCACCAGACCACATTTGCTTTCGGCGGCCTCTTGGGCCTCGCAGCGCTAGGTGCAACGGCACTGGCGCAAAGTGATAGACACGACAGCCATATCGCCATCGACAATCCGGCCGACCTTACCAACGAGGAAGGCCGACGGATCTATGCCGATCTGAAGGACCGCATGGCGGCCAGCTATGCCATGTCCGACATGCCGGAAATCGACAGCTACCAGACCTGGCCAATCCTGAATGTCGCTCCCTATGTCTCGGCGACCCACGGCCAGAGATATGTCAACAACTATGTCAACCAGGCCGCCGCTGGCTATGCCACGCTCAAACCGGGCGAGCGGCTTCCGGCAGGTTCTGTTCTCGTTAAGGACAGTATCACCGTCACAGATGACGGGCGCATCTTTCCCGGCGCTCTATTCGGCATGGAAAAACTGGCGGCCGGCGCAAGTCCTGAGACGGCGGACTGGCGGTATTTCATGGTCATCCCGGACGGCTCCATCTTCGGAGACACCATGGGCGACAACCCGGACCTCATGACCTATTGCCACGACTGCCACCTCGCCGTCGCCGACCGGGACTACACGTTTTTTATTCCGGAAGAGTATCTGGCCGGCAATTGAAGCCGGAGCGTCTTTTGACGTGAGAAGGCCGCCCGGAGGCGGCCTTTCCGTTTCCGTCTGAACCTGATCAGACCAGGCCGTTCTTGGCGAGCGGCAGGCTCGTGATCCATTCGTCCTTGGCGGCCGCAATCGCGTTGGCCACGGCCGGACCGATCGGCGGAGTTCCCGGCTCGCCGATACCGGTTGGCGCTTCGTTGGAGGCAACGATGTGCACCTCGACCTCCGGCATGTCGGAAATCCGCAGCGATTCGTATGTGTCGAAGTTGGTTTCCTCGACAAAGCCGTCGGCAAGCGTCACCTGGTTGCGCAGGATGGCTCCGAGGCCATAGCCGATACCACCCTCCACCTGAGCCCGGATGTTGTCCGGATTGATCGGCGTACCGCAATCGACAGCGGCCACAACCTTCTCGACCTTGACGGTGCCATCATCGCGCAGAGAAATCTCCGCCACCTCCGCCACATAGGAGCCGAAGGACTTGTGAACGGCGACGCCACGATGACGGCCGTCCGCAGGCGGGGTGTCCCAACCGGCTTTTTCAGCCGCCAGCTTCAGGACATTGGCCTTGCGCGGGTCGTCTTTCAAAAGCTCCAGGCGCAGGGCCACCGGATCCTTGCCGGTCTCATGGGCGATGCGGTCCATCACTGTTTCCATGACATAGGCCGTGTGGGTGTGCCCCACGGAGCGCCACCACAGAACCGGGACCTGGGTCTCCTGGAAGGCCTGGTCCATGTTCATCAGCGGAAACGCATAGGTCGTGTCATGCGCGCCCTCGGTCATGTTGTGATCGACGCCGTCCTTCATCAGCATCGCTTCGAAGGGTGTGCCCTTGACGATCGACTTGGCGGCCATGTTGTACTTGACCGCGGTGACATTGCCGGCATCGTCGAGACCAACCTTGACCTTGTGCGCAGACATCGGCCGGTAGTAGCCGCCCGCCATGTCGTCTTCGCGGGTCCAGACGATCTTCACCGGGTTCAGATCCATGCCCGCCGCCTGCATGGCCTTGACCAACAGGCAGGCTTCTGCAACCGGATGGGCATCGGCCTGTGCCCGGCGGCCGAAGGATCCGCCGGCCCAAAGCGTGTTGATCTTCACCTTCTCGAACGGAACACCCAAAATGGTCGCGGCGACATTGTGGTCGATGGTCTGGATCTGTGACCCGAGCCAGAGCTCCGCAGTTTCGCCATTATAGTGAAGTGCAACATCCAGCGGTTCCATGGCACCATGGGCCAGGAACGGGAAGTCATAATCCATCTCGATGACCTTTGCGGACGCTTCCAGCGCGGCATCCACGTCGCCATCCTCGCGGACCTTCACACCCGGCTTGGTGGTCATGTCCTTCAGCTCAGTGAACATGGCATCGCTCGACCTGGTCTCGGCCGCGCTGTCGTCCCACTCGATCTCGAGAAGTTCGCGCGCCTTGATGGCCGGCCAGGTGGATTCAGCAACCACCGCAACCCCGTTCGGGATCTGCAGAACATTGACCACGCCCGGCACAGCCAGCGCTTCGGTGGCGTCAAACGACTTCACCTTGCCGCCGAAACGCGGCGAGCGGGCGACAGTGGCCACCAGCAGATCATCACGCTGGAAGTCCATCGTATAGGTGTTTGGCGAACCGACGGTCTTGTTCTTCACGTCGAGACGCGGGAACGACTTGCCGATATAGACCCACTGATCGGGCGTCTTGAGTGCCGGTTCGGCCGGCACGTCTTCCTTGGCAGCCAGACCGGCGAGTTCGCCGAACGTCGCCGACTTGCCGGACGGATGCGAGACAACGCCCTGCGACACGGTGATTTCAGCGGCCGGAACACCCCAGTCCTTGGCAGCCGCTGCGACGAGCATCGCCTTGGCGGCGGCACCGGCCTGACGGTACTGCATGAAGGAATTCGGCATGGCAGTGGAACCGCCGGTGCCCTGAACGCCGAACAGCGTATTGGCATAGACCTGCGGGTTGGACGGCGCGAACTCGACGGAGACCTGTTCCCAGGAGGCATCAAGTTCGTCCGCCACGAGTGTGGACAGACCGGTTGCCGTACCCTGCCCCTTGTCCAGGTGCTTGGACAGGACGACGACCGTGTTGTCCGGCCGGATATGCACGAAGGGCTGCGCGAACTCGCCTTCAGCGGCTTCGGCGACGGAACGCGGCAGGTTCATGCCGATGACAAGGCCACCGATCGCACCGGCGGACAGTTTCAGGAAAGACCGGCGAGATGGCTTGGCGGCTTCAAGCGGCTGTTTCAGAAGATGCAGCATGGATCAGCCCTCCATCTTGTCGGCGGCGACATGGATCGCCTTGCGGATACGGGCGTAGGTGGCGCAGCGGCAGACATTGCCGTCCATGGCCGCGTCGATATCTTCGTCGGTCGGCTTCGGCGTTTCGGCCAGAAGTGCGGTCGCGGCCATGATCTGGCCGGACTGGCAATAGCCGCATTGCGGAACGTCGAGTTCGTTCCAGGCGGCCTGGACGGCCTTGGCCGCCTTGTCGTTGATGCCTTCAATAGTGGTGATTTCGGCCCCTTCCAGATCGCCGACGAAGGTCTGGCACGAGCGGATCGGCACACCGTCCCAATGGACGGTACAGGCACCGCAGGCGGCAATGCCGCAACCGAACTTGGTGCCGGTCAGGCCCAGCTCATCGCGCAGGGCCCACAGCAGCGGGCTTTCGGGGTCGGCGTCAAGCGTACGCGTTTCCCCATTGATTTTGAGGGTAACAGACATGAGGAGGCGGCTCCTTTGGCTGGCCTTATCTGGCTAAAGGAAGTAAACTACACAGTGCAGTTTAATCACTGACTGCGCGTCTGTAAACGCCCTAGTTTACATAGGGCGCGTTTTTTGGGATGAAAGGGCGGGGGCTCAGATACCTGAGAGAAAGGCAATTACGCACAAAACCGGGAAAGACATGTCCGTATCCGACCAGAAAAAAAAGCAGATTGTTGAGGCGGCCATCGCTGAATTCCAGGAGAAGGGCTACGCGGGCGCAAGCATGGACCGGATTTCCGAACGTGCCCAGGTGTCCAAGCGCACGGTCTACAATCACTTCGACAGCAAGGAAGTGCTGTTCAAGGCGATCAACCAGTGCCTGGCCGACCAGATCAACTCCGCCCTGGAACTGCCCTATGACGCGGACCTGCCAATCCGCGACGCCCTGATCCGCCTCGGCTGGGCCGAAGGCGAACTGATGATCAATCCGTGCTTCATGAGCCTTGCCCGCATGATCATGAGCGAGACCATCCGCGACCCGGAACTTGCCGAAGACATGAACCAGCGCATGACCAAGCTTGTTGTTTTCACTGAGTTTGTCGAGCGGGCCACAAGGGAAGGCAAGCTCAGTACTGACAACCCGGAAGTCGCAGCCTCGCAGTTTCTCGGTCTGATCAAGTCACGGGCCTTCTTCCCGAACATTCACATGGGCCGGGTGCCCGAACGGGAAGAAGTCTCCAACATTATCGAGGAAAGCGTCGACATGTTCCTGGCGCGCTACGGGGTCAAAGAAGACGCCGGCAAAACACTGGCGAAGTGAACCGGCTTGAGCCTCTCAGTTGTCATCCCCGCGAAGGCGGGGACCCAGTAGCCGCAGAGGCTTCAGAACAGGTCCCGACGCTGCGCCGAACTGGAACCCGGATCTCCGCTGCGTCCGGGATGACAAACTTCGGAGAGAATACAACACATAGCGTGCGCTCAAACCGCTTGTTCTCTCGACGTTTCACCGCTTATCTGCAACCGACTTTTCCAACATCTGAAAACCTGACACATGCCAGCCAAGAAACTCATCCTGAAACCGGACCCGATCAAGGTTGGTCTGTTCAACGCCCTGTTTTGCGGTGCACTAGGCCTTGCCCTCGCCGCTCTCTTCGGTGCCGTCGGGGTGTCGGTCGTGATATCTATCGTTGTCGGACTGGTGTTTGCGGTTGGTCTGCTGGTTGTTTGGGGCCGGCCCCAAGCCACATCCTGGCTCGAGCTTTCCCGGGACCATCTGACGGTCGTCTCGGACATGAATCACAAGACCCTGCCCTGGAAAGACATTTCCCGGTTCACCTTGCTCCAGTTCGAAACCGACGAACGGGACAACACTCGGCAGGATTCCTACTACGTGACCGCGCGCACTATTGGTCCTGCGGACGATGCCGACATGGCGACCAGCCTTGAAACGGCCGACCTGACGCTCAAGATAGACGACTACATTTCATACCATCGGTATTCCGGCCGCACACCGGACCAGGAAGCCGCTTGCAAGTCCCCGCAGGACTTTGCGGACACGCTCAACCGATGGCGCGACTTCGCCCTGAACCTGGAGATCGGCGCGATCCCGACGCCGCATGTCATTTCAAAAGAAGACGCCCCGAATGATTTCGCCCTGGCGCTCTATTCCAAACTGACGGGCTGAGGCACCTCGAAGTCACGGCGATCGGCGGCGCGGCAGCATAATGAGAAGCAGACCCATCCTCTCCTTGTCATCCCCGCGAAGGCGGGGACCCAGTAACCACCAGTCTCATTGATTGTTTCCCGCCGCTGCGACGTACCGGATCCCGGATCTCCGCTGCGCTGTGTCCGGGATGACAAAATCGGGGGGGAGCGACGCGCCTGATGCGCTCTCGCGGCTTGCTTTGCCACCGCATCACCCCTTTTCGGCAACCGGCTTTTCCAGCAACTGGCCCCAACGTGTCCGCTCCGCCATCTGCTCGCGGGTCTTGTCCGATATCAGGCCCTTGACGTTTTCCGGCACCCAGCCCCCGCCGAGCCCCTTGTAGACCGCGATCAGGTTGGTGAGCACATTCGCTTCCGCCGCGATCAGCCGCTCTTCGGCGACCAGCAGGCTCTTCTGGGCGTCGACCACCCGGTTATAAGATGCCGTGCCGTCCTCATATTGGGCATCGACCTCGCCAACCGCCTCGCGTGCCGCCCGGACGCTGCGGCGCAGATAGACCGCCTGCTGCTTGGAGCGCAGAAAGCCCGTCAGCGCGTTTTCCACTTCCGAATAGGCGGACAGCACCGTGTTTTCATAGTTGAGCAGGGTTTCCTGGAACTTGGCGTCCTGCACCCGGACATTGTTCTGGATGCGGCCGTAATTCAGGAAATTCCAGGAAAAGCCAGGATTGATGAACCCCGCCGTGGTGCCGTTGTTGAAGAGATTGGAAAAATCATCGGCCCGGACGCCGATCGCACCGGAGATGGTGAAAGCCGGAAAGAGATCCGCCTTGGCAACGCCGATCTGGGCCGACTGGGCTGCCGCCACATATTCCGCGTAGCGAATGTCCGGCCGGCGGCGCAGCATGTCCGCCGGCACACCGATGGCAACTTCGGCAGGCACGCGCGGAAACCTTGCCTTTGACCCGATGCGCGATTTCATTCTGCCAGGCGCTTCGCTCACAAGCAGGCTGAGTGCGTTCAAGGCCTGGGCGAGTTCGGCTTCATAGCCTGGAATGCTGGACAGCGTGTTGTTGTAGAGAACCGTCGCCTCGTTGACGTCGAGCTTGGTCGCCGCGCCGTTTTCCAGCCGCAGCCGGGTAATGTCGAGCGACTTTTTCTGCAGGGCCGCATTCCGTCGCGCCGCGGCAATCAGCTGCTGCAATTCGCGCACGGTGACATAGGTCGCGGCAATGTCGCCGGTCAATGTCACCAGCGCATCGTCGTAGGAGGCGATGCTGGCCTTCAGATTGGCGTCCGCCGACTGGACATCCCTGCGGATCTTGCCCCAGATATCGATTTCCCAGCCGGCATCGAAGCCGACATCGACCCGGGTGATGTGATCGTTGACGAGACCGATCCGTTCCAGGTCGCGGACAAACGGATCCTTGGCGCTGAAGCGGATGCTTTTGGAGCTGCCGTTGATTTCCTGCACCTGAGGGAAGAGCTCGCCCCGCGCGATGCCGAGCTGCGCCCTTGCCTGATAGACCCGGACACCGGCCGCCTGCAGACCGACATTCTGGCGATAGGCCTCAGCGATCAGGCTGTTGAGCGTGTCATCCCTGAAGACATGCCACCACGGCACGGAATGGGCGCTGCGGCTGGTGAAGCCGGTGCGGCTGTCAACGGGAAGGTTGGCGCCCTTGCTCCAGTTGTCGAGCACCGGCGCATCCGGCCGCTCGAAATCCGGCCCCACCATGCAGCCTCCGACAAGCAGCGCGCTGCCAAGAATTGCCCATCTTGCCGTTTTCTGAAAAAGCCCCATCCCCACACTCACACGTCGAACGGCACGATGAAATTGACCCAGGTATAGAGCCGCATGTTGACCCGTCGCAGCACGGCCACCCAGTCGCCACCACCACCGGTATAGATCGCCGCCGCACCATGGGCACCGGCCGGATAGCGCTTCAGCGCCGGGTCGTCATCGAGATGAATTTCCACCGCGAAGCGCCCCTGCGGGCTCATGAAGATGAATTCCGGCACCCGGCCTCTCGGAATGATCTGACCCTGGCCGGTGCCGTCCCAGATCGAGTTCACCTTGCCGGTGAAGATCTGGCCCGGATAGATGTCAAGCGCGACTTCCACCGGCATGCCCGGCTCCACGAATTTCAGGTGCTCCTGGTAGAAGGTCGCCAGAAAGTAAGGATCGGCATCGGCCACGAAGGCGGCGATCGAGCCGACCCGGAATCCGCCGACCACGAGACCCGGTCGCGCCTGCTGCGAGATGATCACACCATCTTCGGGGGCGTAGATCGTGGTCTGGTCGACATAGTATTGTGCCTGGTCGACTTGCGCCTGCGCGGCGGCAACCTGGGCGTTGACCCCGTCATATTGCGCATCGGCGGCAAGCTGCGCCTTCTTCAGATTGGCCTCGCCCTCTGCGACCTGAGCCTCGGCCGCAGCCAGCTGCGCCGACCATTTGTCGAGCGTTTCCTGCTTCGCTCCGCCGCGCGGCACCAGATCCGTATAGCGCTTGACCTGCTCGGTCGCATATTGCTCGTTGGCCTCGGCCTGCAACAGGGCATCCCGCGCCACTTCGATATCTTCCTGAAGGATCAGGGCATTTTGCTGCGCGCTCGCCAGATTTGCCTGCGCTTCCAGGAGCTGGGCTTCATAAAGCGTTTTTTCGAACTGGTAGAGCTTGTCGCCCTTCTTGACCTTCTGGTTCTGCGCGACAAACACCTCTTCCAGAACTGTCGGATGCGGCAGGCGCGGTGCGATCTGGATGGTCTGCCGGATCACGTGACCGTCAATCGTGTAGGGCGTGAAAAACCGCAGGAAAACAACCAGCAGGAAGAGCACGTGGAAACCCACCCAGAACGTGACCACGCCCCAGGCGATATTGAATTTCAGCCATTGAAACTTGTAGAAAACAAGCCACGCGAACAGCGCGTAGGCCGCCAGGATCAGAAGCGCGATGGTCATGTGGTCGCCCCGCCCTCAGGCCTGCCGGGTGGCAGATCATCCGCTTCGACCTCAGACAGGGTCGCGGGCACCTCTTCTTCCAGGCTGCCGCCCGCCTCAGGCGCGCTCTTTTCCGCCGCTCCGTCTCCTGCCACAGCGACTTTCGGCAGCTTGCGCACATCGACCGTCATGGAATCGTGATAGGCCCAGATCAGGGCATGGATCCAGGGAAAGACCGTAAAGAGCCCGATCCAGCCGCCGAGTTTCACTGATTCAGCATGCGGGTGATTGCGCTTTTCCGCCAGTTTGCCCGGCAGACCGCCCAAAGTGATCATGGCGTAAAAAAAGGCGATCACGACCGCCAGCAGGATCACGAAGGTCAGGTAGTCGTATTTGTCCAGCTCGAAATCGATCAGGCCCATAGCGCATCCCGCACCAACAAGTTGTTCTTTTACATCTTGTTAACACCCTCCGCTGCCTCGCGGTCAATTGCAAGCGCGATCTCCTGACCACACAGGCTGTGAACTGTCGCTGGCGCGCAACGCGAACAGCGACCATTTGAGCCGCGCGAAGGGCTTGCACGGCGCAAAGAACCGGCTAAATTGCCGCAAATTTTCCAACCGCGCGGGCACGTGCCCCAAGAACAACGAACTGGACCTTCCCTAAATGGCGTATGGTGACATCAAGAAAGTCGTGCTGGCCTATTCCGGCGGCCTCGACACATCGATCATCCTGAAATGGCTGCAGACGGAACTTGGCTGCGAAGTGGTGACCTTCACCGCCGATCTCGGCCAGGGCGAAGAGCTGGAACCGGCGCGCAAGAAAGCCGAGATGCTCGGCATCAAGGAAATCTACATTGACGACCTGCGCGAGGAATTCATCCGCGACTTCGTCTTCCCGATGTTCCGCGCCAACGCCGTCTATGAAGGGGTCTACCTGCTCGGCACGTCCATTGCCCGTCCGCTGATTTCCAAGCGTCTGATCGAGATCGCCGAGGAAACCGGCGCCGACGCGATTGCCCACGGCGCCACCGGCAAGGGCAACGACCAGGTTCGCTTCGAGCTCTCCGCCTATGCGCTCAACCCGGATATCAAGGTGATCGCACCGTGGCGGGACTGGAGCTTCAAATCGCGCACCGATCTGCTTGACTTTGCCGAAAAGCACCAGATCCCGGTGCCGAAGGACAAACTCGGCGAAGCCCCCTTCTCCGTCGACGCCAACATGCTGCACTCCTCTTCGGAAGGCAAAGTGCTCGAAGATCCGGCGGAAGAAGCCCCGAACTACGTTTTCCAGCGCACCGTTGACCCGACCGAGGCACCGGATGTCGTCACCGAGATCGAGATCGGCTTCGAAAAAGGCGATGCTGTCTCCCTCAACGGCGAGAAGATGTCTCCGGCAACCCTCTTTGCCAAACTCAACGACTATGGCCGCGACAATGGCATCGGCCGTCTCGACATGGTCGAAAACCGCTTTGTCGGCATGAAGAGCCGCGGCATCTACGAGACCCCGGGTGGCACCATCCTGCTCACCGCTCACCGGGCGATGGAATCAATCACCCTCGACCGCGGTGCCGGCCACCTGAAAGACGAGCTGATGCCGCGTTATGCCGAGCTCATCTATAACGGTTTCTGGTTCTCGCCGGAGCGCGAGATGCTGCAGGCCCTGATCGACAAGAGCCAGGAACATGTCACCGGCACGGTCAAGCTGAAGCTCTACAAGGGCAACGTGATCCTGGTCGGGCGCGCGTCACCCTATTCGCTCTACTCCGAAGAACTGGTCACCTTTGAGGACGACCTGGGCGCCTATGACCAGAAGGACGCCGCCGGCTTCATCAAGCTGAATGCGCTGCGCCTGCGCACGCTGGCCAAGCGCGACCGGCTCGGCTGAGAGACCTGACAATGACCGGACCGGCGGCTGCAACGTTGACAGAACGGCTCGCGGCCGCCGGTTTTTTATGTCTCGGCGGCTTCAATGCCGCGGACGGGAGTGTGCTGCCGGCCCTGAATGACGGCGCGCCCGCCAGATCGCTCCTCCTGATCGGCAGCACCGGGCCGTCCGTCTGGAGCAGACTGACGGACAGTCCAGAATGGGGTGACGGCAAAGCCGATCCGCTCGACCGCTACACGCGGCGTCTCCTGACCGACATTGCCCTGACAGAAGGTTTCAGCGCCGTCTTTCCTTTCGAAGGCCCGCCCTATCATCCGTTCCAGCAATGGGCGACAAGATGCGGCGGCTTTTCCCAAAGCCCCATGGGCGTTCTGGCGCATCGGCACTACGGCCCTTGGACCGGGTTCCGGGCCGCCTTCCTGTCCGGCGCGCCTCTGGTTTCCGAACCGGTTGAAAACGCCTCCGGGCCTTGCGAGACCTGCGAGGACAAACCCTGTATCAGCGCCTGCCCGGCGACGGCTCTGACGATTGAATCTGGTTACGATGTGCCGAAATGCCGGGAACACCTGTCGGCCAGCCGGGATCTCGATTGCTGGACCGGCTGCCTGGCACGCAGAGCCTGCCCATTCGGCGCCGAGCATCGTCAGGCGCCGGACAATGCCCGCTATCACATGGAGCGATTTGCCGGATAAGGCACGCTTGAGATTGTGTATTGAGGCACTTTGTTGTGTGGGAGGCCTAGTACCGGCTGGCGTCGTTCCCGAACAAACCGCGATAACAAGGCCGCATAGCGTTCAACACCGACACCAGCACAGCGAGCGCCGTCCCGGCCAGAACATCGATAAAATAATGGCCGCCGAAGATTGGCACTGATGCGATCATCGTTACCGAGAATGCGATTACGCCCCAGGAAAGACGGGTCTTCAGGAACCCGAAGATCAAAAGAATTCCACCAGCAGCATGAAACGACGGAAAAGTAGCGAGACCTTGTGCCGCCAGCAGGTCGATCGATGGTGTTTCCGCTGTTCGCAGCATCAGAAACTGCTCCATGTGGTAGACACCCGGCGCCGCCCCAAAGCCTTCCAACTCGCTCACGTTGCCAAAATTGTAGACGACTGCAGCTACCGCAGGAAAGAACATCGCGATCGTTGTGCAGATTGCGGCGGTAATCAGGAAAATCTCGCAGAAATAGCGGGCACGCCGTGCATACCCCATCACGACAAGTGCCAGAAATCCGAGCAGACTGGCCCCATCGAAGCCGATATAGGCGACTTTCAAAATGGTGGCGAAGGTGGGATGGGTCTGGACAAAGGTAAAATAGGCCATCCAGTCAAGACCGAGCGACTTGTCCCAGCTATCCAGCAGGGAATCGGCCAGCGGAAAGGCCAGGCTCATGGTCAGATGATTGAAGATACGCAGTGTCGCCAGAGCGACGAAAATAAAGACCACCCCCTTCAACACCAGCTGCATGCGTGTTCGGAATACATCCTCGAAGGCAGACCTATGCTTGATGTAAACAGAAAGCGCCAGACAGGTCGAAATGATCAGAATGTAGGGAACCGTGGTCGCCAGATCGATATCGGGCTCGACGTAGAAGTATAAAATGGTCGTCAAGACTGCGGCGATCGCCATCAACACGACATTCAACCGCCCGGGAAAGGCCACTTCGCTGTCTGAAGGCATGGCTGACGAGAGCCGTGAAGTGTCGCCCTCATTGAGGTGCATATCGTTGCTGCTGGAAGCTCTCAGGCTTTCAACTGACAGCGTCATCGGGGCACTCCACGCTCAGACAAATCGTCCCCTGACATACATGCTGCAGGCTTAAGATCTCGTTTCTGACTAGAAACTGTTATTCCTCAATCAGCACCACCCCTTCCTGGTCCGGACAGGTCTCCAGCGCAGCCGCGGCCGTCCGGCCATCGGCAAGCGGCGCGTCCGGCCAGATCTCGGCCAGGGGGATCAACACAAAGGCACGTTCGCCCATGCGCGGATGCGGCACTTCAAGATCGGGTTCCGCAATAGTCTCCATGCCATAGATCAGCACATCGACGTCGATCACGCGCGGGCCCCATCTCACGTCTCGGACCCGGCCGAGTTCGTTTTCAATTTCCAGGCAACGTTTCAGGAGAGCCTGCGGGCTCATAGTGGTGTCGATCACCACACAGATATTGACAAAGTCATCCTGTGGCACCGGCCCCCAGGGCGGTGTCCGGTAATTGGACGACCGACCCACCAGGGTGATGCCGGATGTCTCCTCCAGACGCCGCACCGCCTCGTGCAGATTGGCGATCGGATCGCCCAGGTTCGACCCCAGCCCGAGGGCACATCGGGTCGGTGCACCGGTTGCAAAGTCTTGATGTGTCATTCAGATCGGGTTCCGTTCCAGGCGTGTTGCCTTCAGCATACGCGCACAATCGGCATGCGGACGTACATCATGTGCCCGCACGATCGCCGCCCCTTTCATCATGGCCATCAGATGCACCGCCACCGACCCGAACAGCCGGTCTTCCACCTCGGCATCGAGAACGGCGCCGATCATGCGCTTGCGCGATGCGCCGGCCAGCAGCGGCAGACCGTGTTTCTTCAGATCCTCGAAGCGGTTCAGGATGACAAAATTCTGATCGATTGTCTTGCCGAAGCCAAACCCCGGATCAAGGATCTGCCTGTCCCTCGGGATGCCTGCCCGGTCGGCCAGCTCCATCGAGTTTTCAAAGAAGCGATCAATGTCGGCTAGGATGTCGATCGAAGCGTCGGCAGCCTCTCGGTTGTGCATCATCACGACATGAACCCCGGCTTCCGCCACCGTTTCGGCCATGGCCGGGTCTTTCTGCAGACCCCAGACATCATTGACGATCACGGCGCCGGCAGCACAGGCGCGCCTGGCGATCTCCGCCTTGTAGGTGTCGATGGAAACGGGGGTTCCCATCGCAATCACCTCGTCCAGGATCGGCTCCAGCCGCGCCCACTCCACCTCCAGGGAGACCGGCTCCGAACCGGGCCGCGTGCTCTCTCCGCCGACATCCAGAATATCCGCTCCCTCGGCAATCATCTGCCGGGCATGGGCGAGTGCCGTGTCGACAACAACGTTCCTGCCGCCATCGGAAAAGGAATCCGGCGTCACATTGAGGACACCCATCACATGCGGGCGCTCGCTGATGCCGTCGAAACGCGGCAGGTCGTATTGTGTGCGGGTCGGCATCGAGGCGTCCTTCTGTCAACTGACCCCGGTTTGGCGCGTCAGACCCGGTGGGTCAAGGCGCGGATGCGGCACCGTCATGAAAAATTCGGACAACGGTCTTGGAACGGACACGCCTTTGTCATGGCTCACCAGCACCTGTTGCAATTGCCAAGGTCATGCGCCTGAAGGCCCCAGCCAGGAGTATTTCAACATGTCTTCCCGTTTTTCACGCCGCAGTTTTCTGAAGTCGTCGGTGGCAACCGGTGTCGCGCTCGCGTCCCCGCTCGCCCTTCCCGGTCTGTCGCGTGCCGCAACGCGGCCGACCATCACCCATGGCCTGCAGTCGGGTGACGTCAATGCCAATTCCGGCATGATCTGGGCCCGTACGGACCGCCCGGCCAGAATGCTGGTTGAAGTCGACACGACCGGGTCTTTCGAAACCCCGCGGCGCCTCGCCCCCATCAATGCGCTCCCGGACAGCGATTTTACCGCCAAGCGCCTGCTGGAGGACCTGCCGTCCGACCAGGACATCTTCTACCGGGTCGCCTTCGCCGATCTTAATGACGTCAACGCCGTCTCCGAGCCGATGACCGGCCGCTTCCGCACCGCTCCGGCCTCGCGCCGCAATGTCCGCTTCGCGTGGTCCGGCGACACGGCAGGTCAGGGCTGGGGCATCGACACCGACCGGGGCGGCATGAAGACCTACGCCACGATGGCCAAACACCGGCCGGACTTCTTCATCCATTCCGGCGACACCGTCTATGCCGATGGCCCGATGAAGGAGACCGTCGAACTGAAGGACGGCACAACCTGGAACAATGTCCTGATCGAGGAAAAGACGAAAGTCGCCGAAACGCTGAACGAATTCCGCGGTCAGTGGAAATACAATCTTCTGGACGACAATCTGCGCGCGTTCAACGCGGAAGTGCCGACCTTCTTCCAGTGGGACGACCATGAAGTTGTCAACAACTGGTCGGATGCCAAGGACCTCGTCTCCGACGACCGCTACACGGAAAAGAACGTGCATCTTCTGGCCGCCCGCGCCGGCCGTGCGTTCCACGAATTGACGCCGATCCGCTATACGCCGGCGGAACCCGGCCGTGTCTACCGCAAGATCGCCTATGGTCCGCTGCTGGACGTGTTCTTCCTGGATCTGCGCTCCTATCGCGGCCCGAACGGGGCGTCGATGGAAGATGAGATGACACCAGGCTCCCGCATTCTGGGCGCAGAACAGCTTGCCTGGCTGAAGCGTGAACTCGTGGCGTCCAACGCAACCTGGAAAGTCATCGCCAGCGACATGCCGCTCGGCCTGATCGTCTGGGACAACTGGAAGGAACAGGCCGGCGCCGAAGCGGTTGCCAATGGCGACCATGGCGCGCCGAAGGGCCGTGAACTGGAATTCGCCGACCTTCTGCGGTTCATCAAGACGGCCGACATCGACAACATCGTCTGGCTGACCGCGGATGTGCACTACACTGCCGCGCACTACTACAATCCGGACAAGGCCCAGTTCCTGGACTTCAAGCCGTTCTGGGAATTCGTCTCCGGCCCGATCCATGCCGGCACCTTCGGTCCGAACGATCTGGACATGACCTTCGGCCCTGAAGTCAAATACGTAAAGGCGCCGGCCGAGGGCCAGGGTGTCAACCTGCCGCCCTCCATGGGACTGCAGTTCTTCGGCCTTGTCGACATTGACGGCACCAGCGAACAGCTGACCGTTCGCCTGATGGATCGCGACGACCAGGAACTGCACAAGGTGACACTCGATCCGGTGCGCCGGGGCTGATCAAAGAAAATGCAATGGCGGGCCGGGAAGCCGGCCCGTTTGATATCTCCTGCCCAAATCCTCTCCATCGTCATCCCGGACGCAGCAAAGCGGAGATCCGGGATCGGGGAACTCAGGGCTTCGCCGGGTCCGACAGGCCTTGCGCAGTGCCTCCCCGGTCCCGGCTCGCGCTGCGCTTGGCCGGGATGACGTTGGAAAGGGGTGGCGATACGGCTACTCCGCCGCTGCCGTTTGCGGGGCCTGGTTCCTGAAAAACTGATTGAGGAAGATCCCGGCGATCGGCATTGCCGGCAGAACGACCGCGAGACCAAGAACCGGGTCGTGCAGGGCCGCGACGATCAGGCTTGCGACAATGCCGCCACCGAACTGCAGGAACCCGACCAGCGACGAAGCAGCACCGGCAATATGCGGAAACGGTGCCATGGACTCGGTGAAACTGGCGGGCAGGACCAGTGCAAGTCCGAACACGAACAGCGCGACGGGCCCCATAACCGTCAAGATGCTCGGTTGCAGGGTCAGTGTCAGTCCGCACATCAGTGCCGAAGCCACCACCCAGAGCGCCATGCCGTAAGGCACAAGCCGACGCGCTTCCACCACCCGTAAAAGCCGTCCGGTCAGAACCGTGCCGGCAATGAAGGACCCGGACTGGATGATCATGGTCAGCCCGAATTCGGACGGCGACAATCCGACCTCATAGATCAATACGAAGGGCAGCACGGTGGCCAGTGCATAGAGATTGCCGAGACCAAAGCCGATCAGCAGGCTGGGTGCCAGAAACCGCGGATCCTTGAGCAGCGTCAGATAGTTCACCGCAAGCTGCTTCGGTTGCAGGTGATGGGTACCCGGATTTGGATTGGTTTCCACCTGGAAACACCCGACCGCGGCCATCAGGAGAGCGCCGTAGAAGACCATGCACCAAAACACTTCCTGCCAGCCGAACAATTCCAGCACGAACCCGCCGATGGTCGGCGAGACAGCAGGCCCCAACGCCAGCATCATGGCAACGGTGTTCATGATGCGAGCGGACTCCTGACCGGTAAACTGGTCGCGCACGATGGCCCGGGCAACGGCAATACCGACGGCGGCCCCGACCCCCTGCAGCGCCCGGGAAAACACCATGAACTCCACTGTCGGTGCAAACGTCGCCAGGACGCTCGAGACGAGATAGAGCGTCAGAAATCCCAGCGTCACAGGTTTACGGCCAAAAGCATCTGTCAGTGGTCCACACACAAGCTGCGTGAGGGCAAAGCCGACGAAATAGGCTGTCAGGGTCAGTTTGACCGCGCTGTCGCTGGTACCGAATGCCTCGACCAGTGCCGGCATGGCCGGTGTGTAGAGCGCCATCGAAATGGGGCCGATGGCAACAAGCCCGGCCCCAAGCAGAGATGTACGTCTGGCGCTCATGGTCGAGCTGGCGGGTGTCATTTATGGTTCCCTTTGGAATCCTCCTGCAGCAGGCTGTCCTTCATGGTCTGCAGGAGCGCTTCCAGCGTTTTCCGGTCTTTCGGCGCAACATCCTCCAGGGCCTTGGAACGCACCGACTGGAGCGCTGCATTGATCCGTTCCAGCAACGGATCGGCCTTGGGCAACAATTCGATCAGCTTGGCGCGCTTGTCCCTGGGATCCGGACAACGCCGGATCAGGCCGGCCTTTTCCAGGGTGTCCAGATAACCCACCAGGGTCATCGGCTCGACATACATCCGGTCGGCCAGCATGGCCTGCCGTTCCCCCGGATTGCGCCAGACATAAAACAACGTGCGCGCTTCGCCAGCGGTCAGACCGGTATCCACCCGTGTCAGTTCCGCGTCCAAACGCCGCCGGAGCAACCGTGCCAGATCCACGACCAGCATGGTGACACCGACATTCGGAGAAGGTACGCCCATCACCGCCCCTTTTTAGTAAGGTTACCTTACGAAATAGTGAAGCCGGGCGGCACTGTCAATCCGCCGAAATGACACTGCATTGCACAATTCCCCCGCGCCACGTATAAAGGCGCCAAAATCGGCTGGTTTGCCGATCCTGAGCCAATCAACATCCAGACATGTCCGGGTCCAAAAGGGCCCGTTCTGTCTTTTGGAGCCACTCATGAACCTTCGTAATATTGCCATTATCGCGCACGTTGACCATGGCAAAACCACCCTCATTGACGTTCTTTTGAAACAGTCCGGCGCCTTCCGGGACAATCAGCGCACCGAAGAGCGCATGATGGACTCCAACGACATTGAGCGTGAGCGCGGCATTACCATCCTGGCAAAAGTCACGAGCCTGGTCTGGAAAGACACCCGCATCAACATCGTCGACACCCCGGGCCACGCCGATTTCGGCGGCGAGGTCGAACGCATCCTGCACATGGTCGACGGCGTGATCCTGCTTGTCGACGCCGCCGAAGGCCCGATGCCGCAGACCAAGTTCGTGCTCGGCAAGGCGCTGAAACTCGGCCTGAAGCCGATCGTGGCCATCAACAAGATCGACAAGCCGGAGCAGCGCGCCGACGAAGTTCTCGACGAGGTCTTCGACCTCTTCGCCGCGCTCGATGCCAATGAAGATCAGCTGGATTTCCCGGTGCTTTATGGCTCCGCCAAGCAGGAATGGATGGCTCAGGAGCCGGACGGACCGCAGGACAACATGGACCCGCTGTTCGACATGGTGCTCGACAAGGTCGCCGCACCGGAAGCCGAGCCGGGCGAGTTCAAGATGCTGGCCACCACCATCGAATCCGATCCCTTCCTGGGCCGCATCCTGACCGGCCGCGTCGTATCCGGCACCGCCCTGCCCAACATGCCGCTGAAGGCTCTGAACCGGAATGGCGATGTGGTTGAAAACGGCCGCGTTTCCAAGATCCTCGCCTTCCGCGGCCTGGAGCGTCAGCCGATCGAATCCGGCGAATCCGGTGACATCGTTGCGATTGCCGGCCTGACCAAGGCAACTGTCGCAGACACGCTCTGTTCGCCGGCCGTCAACGAACCGCTTCAGGCTCAGCCGATCGATCCGCCGACCCTGTCCATGACCTTCCGCGTCAATGACAGCCCGCTGGCCGGCACCGAAGGCTCCAAGGTTCAGTCCCGCGTCATCCGCGAACGCCTGATGAAGGAAGCCGAGGGCAACGTTGCCCTGAAGGTGGAAGAAACCGACGAGCCGGACGCCTTTGTCGTCGCCGGCCGCGGCGAATTGCTGCTGGCCATCCTGATCGAGAACATGCGCCGCGAGGGCTTCGAGCTTGGCGTCGGCCGTCCGCGCGTCGTCTTCCAGTATGACGAGGCGGGCAACCGCCTCGAGCCGGTTGAGGAAGTCATCATCGACGTCGACGAGGAACATTCCGGCGTGGTCGTGCAGAAGCTGCAGGAGCGCAAGGCCGATCTTCTGGAGATGAAACCGTCCGGCGGCGACCGCACCCGGCTGGTGTTCCATGCGCCGACCCGCGGCCTGATCGGCTACCAGGCCGAACTGATGTCCGACACACGCGGCACGGCGATCTTCAACCGTCTGTTCCACGGCTACGAGCCCTACAAGGGCCCGATCCAGGGCCGTCACACCGGCGTGCTCCTGTCCAACGGCACCGGCGAAGCGGTTGCCTATGCCCTCTTCAACCTGGAAGACCGTGGCCCGATGATGATCGAGCCGGGCACCAAGGTCTATCCGGGCATGATCGTGGGTGAGCACACGCGCGGCAACGACCTGGAAGTCAACGTTCTGAAAGGCAAGCAGCTGACCAACATCCGCTCCGCCGGCAAGGACGATGCGGTCAAGCTGACCACGCCAAAGAAGCTGACGCTGGAAGCGGCCCTGTCCTACATCGCCGATGACGAACTGGTGGAAGTGACCCCAAGCTCCATCCGCCTGCGCAAGGCGGAATTGGACCCGCATGCCCGCAAGCGCGCCGAACGCGCGGCCAACAAGGAATCGGCATAAGCCTCAAGGCTTATCTGCAAGAACCAGAAGCCCGGGCTCGCCCCGGGCTTTTTTGTTTTTGAAGACTGCCCCCGGCCTGGATTCAAAGACACAACTTTGTCTGGACGTCCGGGCCAGTGATTATTCAAAGACTCCGACCAGACCTGAGGAACTTTGCTCGTCATCAGTCGGCGGACCATATTTGTTGGGGCCTTTGGTCGGAGCTACGCTCATGAGAAACGCGAAAACGGCAAAATGGAGTGCTACGACCGCCCCAAAAAGCGCATATGCGCCGATGACATTTCCACCTCCAACGAGGGGCAGAAGAAAAAAGCCAAGCGACGGAACGAAGCAAAAAAACAAGTAGTTCGAAGACTTATTCCAATCATGAAGCCTGCGAATTGCGACGTTTTTCGAAGCAAATGAAGTCCCGATGCTCACAACACCACCCAAGATCATAGAAATGATCGGCAGTTCATGTTCGTCCCGGACGTTCCAAGTATAACCTGAAAGTAGCTCAGAAAAACCTATCAGCAGAACCAGTAGGATCAGAACTGACTCGCACATAAAAAACGACCAGAATTCACGACGGCTCGCCCGCCCTTTCGAATCGAAGCGCTTTTCCCACAAACAGGTAACGAAATAATTCCATACTGTTTTTGCCCTAATAGACACGCCCATCAATTCCGCTTGAAAGAAACCTTAAAATATAGATCGTCACCATATTCCATGACATCCACATTCCGGCAAGACTCGGATGTCCCACGATTGGCTCAATCCGCCAGCCGCAATCTCCTGCTAAGAACAACGCGTTGATTGGGTGAAATTGTCAAACCACCCGCCATCTTTGAAACCCCATCCCTGTTGCCGCAGCGGGAACTCTTTAAAATTCTGCGCAAGACCGTGACGGGCGAATTGCGTTCTTTTGCAATCGCCCAAGCAGGAAAGCTGACACGATGAAACGCTTCGCTCTCGCCATCGCCGTTGCCACAGGCCTCGTTACCAGCGCTGCCGCCGATACTTTCGGCCCGCTGGTGGATGCAGACACTCTTTCTGCCGCACTCGACAGCGAAATGCCGATCCTGCTCGATATCCGCAACGCCGGGTATGACGATGGCCACGCGGAGGGCGCGCTTTACGCCCCCTACCGCATGTTCCGCGGCTCGGACAGCAATCCCGGTGCGCTCTTTGACATCGAGAAGCTGGAAGCAGAGCTGGAAGAGCTCGGCCTGGAGCAGGATCTCCCGATCGTCATCCTGTCGGAAGGCAAGACCGACACCGATTTCGGCTCCGCGGCCCGGGTCTACTGGACCCTGAAGTCGACCGGCTTTGAAGATCTCTCGATCCTGAATGGCGGCCTGACCGCCTGGAAGGCCGCGGGCCTGCCGATCAGTACGGCCACGGAATCCGCCTTTCCGAGCGAGCTCGACCTGACCCTGGACACGACCTGGCTGGCAACGACCGCCGATGTGGCGGCCGTGGTTGCGGGCGAGGCAGAAGCCTTGCTTGTGGACGCCCGTCCTTCGGAATTCTTCAGCGGCAAGGAAGCGCATGAGGCCGCCGCCCGTCCGGGCACGCTGCCGGGCGCGATCAACTATGCCTATACCGCTTTCTTTGCGGATAAGTCCCCGAAGATCTCGACCAACATCGATGCTGCAGCGCTCAAGGAGTCACTGAAGCTTGCCGCAGGCAAACCAACCGTCTCCTTCTGCAACACCGGCCACTGGGCCGCCAGCCACTGGTTTGCAGTCTCCGAACTGGCCGGTGTCCCGAATGCCAAGCTTTATGCCGGATCGATGGTTGAATACTCCCAGTCCGGCAACAAGATGGCCAACACGCCGGCGGTAAATTGAACCTGATCTGAGCGGAAATTGAAAAGAAGCCCGGGCATCGTCCCGGGCTTTTGTATCGCTCACAACACCCCCTCCATCGTCATCCCGGACGAAGCGAAAGCGAAGAGCCGGGACCGGAGCGCCGAGGCGGTCGAACATTGGCCAAAGGCTCCTCGATCCCGGCTCGCGTTACGCTTGGCCGGAATGACGATGGAGGGGACCGTTGAGTCAATCCGGAATAATATCCCCCATCGGCTAAACGTCTGACTTGCCTGTGTGCACTGCGATAGGCTTAATTCGATAAAACCAGACCCGGGAGGCATCGGTGAGCAAGACCAATCGCGGCAATTTTTTCGAGGACTTTGAAGTCGGCCAGGTGATCCGGCATGCGACACCGCGCACGATCACCAGCGGCGACCAGGCGCTCTACACTGCGCTTTACGGCTCCCGCTTTGCGGTCCAGTCCTCAGATGCCTTCGCCCGCTCCCTGGGTTATGCCCATGCACCGGTCGACGATCTGCTGACCTTCCACATCGTCTTCGGCAAGACCGTGCCGGACATCTCGCTGAATGCCGTCGCCAATCTGGGTTATGCCGGCGGCCGGTTCCTGGCGCCAGTCTATCCGGGCGACACGATCTCCACGGTGTCGGAAGTCATCGGCAAGAAGGAGAACTCCAACGGCCGCACCGGTGTCGTTTATGTGCGCTCCACCGGCTACACGCAGAACGGTACGGAAGTGCTCGATTATGTGCGCTGGGTGATGATCAACAAGCGGGTGGTTGCCAATGCACCACCTGAACCGGTCGTGCCCGAGCTGCCGGCGGCCCTCGATCCGCAATCCCTTGGCACCGCCGTACCGCTGCTTGACACAGCCAACTGGGACAATGACCTTGCCGGATCCGACTACCGGTTCGACGACTACGAGATTGGCGAGAAAATCGACCATGTCGATGGCATGACCGTGGAAGAAGCCGAACACCAGATGGCGACCCGGCTTTATCAGAACACGGCCAAGGTCCATTTCAATCATCACACGGAAGCCCACAACCGCTTCGGCCACCGGCTGGTCTATGGCGGACATGTCATTTCCATCGCCCGGGCTCTGTCCTTCAACGGGCTGGGCAATGCCTTCCACATTGCCGGCATCAATGCCGGCCGCCATGTCGCCCCGCTCGCCGCGGGCGATACGGTCTATGCCTGGTCAGAAGTGCTGGACAAGTCCGACATCGAAGGCCGGTCGGATGTCGGTGCCCTGCGCCTGCGCCTGGTCGCGACAAAAGACCGGCCCTGCGACGATTTCCCCGGCCTGGACCACGAAGGCAACTACCTGCCGGAAGTCCTGCTCGATTTCGACTATTGGGCCTTGATGCCAAAATAAGGGATGCCGGGCCAGTGCCCCGGCATGTCCTGAACGATCTGCCGCAAGAGACGCCACCCGGTGGAGGCACCGGCGTCGCAGCATGAACAGGTGTCACCCCGGGCGCGCGAAACAAGGCCCGGGGCCCACGCATTTGCAGAGATTTGGAAAAAGGGCACTCAAGCCGCCGATTAAAGCTCTGCGGCCTGGACAAGCGGCTCTGCGAATAGGCCCCGGATCAGCGCTACGCTAGTCCGGGGTGACACTCCAACAGAAAGCCTTCGGAATTCAGACCGGGAAGTGCTCTAGTTCGGTTTTGCCGCCGGCACCACTTCGGTGGCGATCGGGCCAACGCCCGCACCTTCATCCGAAGCTTTCGGGCCGAAAGGCACCCAGCGCTTGAAAAATCCGCCGACGGAGCCGCCGCGCGACTGTTCCGGCGCGACAAATGCGCTTTCAACGGCTGCGCCCGGGCGCCTTTGCGGCTCGTTGGCCGCAGCGGTCTGTGTGGCCGGTGAATTCGCAGGCGCTGCAGCTGTTGCGGTTTCCGGCGCCGGAGCCGTATCGTCTTCACCGCCGCCGAGAGCTTCAGCAAGGCGGTTGGAACGTTCTTCCCAGCGCTTCTGGCGTTCTTCGCGGGCATCGTAGCGCGCCGCCAGTTGCTGGTATTTCGCGTTGTCTTTCTTCTGCTTCGAAGCCACCGCGGAAGCGATGCGCGGGCTTACCTGGTAGTCCGGGCACTTGGCACTTGCCCTGAACGGCACGCCCTCGACCAGGGTCGTTGCATCGAAGACATATTTCTTTTCGCAGACGGCAATCTTCGGCGGCACCTTGGCCACCTCGAAATGGTCGTAGCCGGTCTTCAGCATCTTCCAGAAGTCCAGATGCTCGCTGTCCCGGTGACGGGCCATGTTTTCCGGCGTCATCTTGAACGGGAAGGCCTGGACCTGGAACGAGCGCTGACCACCTTTGAAGCTGTCGCGCGCCAGCGCATAGATATCCTGAACCTGCTCGTCGGTCATGGCGTAACAACCGCGCGAGGAACACGCGCCATGGACCATCAGATGCGATCCGGTGCGGTTATGGGCCCGGTCATACCTGTTCGGGTAGCCGAGATTGAACGCCAGGTGATAGCTGGAATTCGGATTCATGAGCGCAGGGGTGATCTCGTAGAAACCCTCCGGCGCCTGACGGTCGCCTTCCTTGAATTTCGGCCCCAGCTTGCCCGACCATTTGCAGATCTCGAAGTCTTCCAGCAGCTTGAACTTGCCACTCCGGTCCTGCTTCCAGACTTCCAGCTGCGACTCTTCCTTGAAGATCCGGATCATGATCGGCGATGTCGAACTCATGTTCATGTCAGACATCTTGCGCTTGAGCGAGGCGCTCACGGGAAGCTTGGCCTTGTTCGGTCCGGCAACGAATTCATCGCCCTGGCAACCTGCCAGCACACCAGCCATGATAATGGCGGCTCCCAGCTTGGCGACATGGCGTCCGCGCCGGTTCTGCAAACCCTTTTTCAGACCCGATGGCGTATTCAAAAGGCGCCCAAAGACCATTGTACTATCCCGAACTGATCGAAAACCGGTGCGCTGCCGAACCAAAGCGGACAGCCAAATCCCGTTTTCTGCGTCTTCGCCCCCGCGCAAAGGCTAGGCAAGGATGGTTGACGATAAGTTACTGAAGCCGGAATGCTCCTGCGACCCACAATCAAGTGATAAGAACAAAAAAGTCCGCCCCGGACCGCCTGATCGTCCCATCTTCGCCTGAATGACGGCAAAATCTGGCCACACAATGGCAAAAGGGCCGCCATACGGGCAGCCCTTCGACCGAATTTCAAGAAAACTCAGGAATATTCCGGATGTCGGCTCACCGACACCAGCTCCCTGATATCAGCTCAGGGTACGGCCGATCGAAATAAACTTCTCTCGGCGCTGCTTGCGGATTTCATCCGGGGTCAGGCCCGACAGCTCGGACAGTGCCTTCTCGATTTCCTTGCCCGCATTGTCGATCACGATTTCGCGGGCCCGGTGCGCACCGCCGATCGGCTCGTTGACGATACCGTCGATCACACCAAGCTGTTTCAGGTCCTGGGCCGTGATCTTCAGCGCGGTCGCCGCATCCTGCGCCTTGGCGCTGTCGCGCCACAGGATCGAGGCCGCACCTTCCGGCGAAATCACCGAGTAGATGGCATGCTCCATCATCAGAACCTTGTTGGCGGTGGCGATGGCAATTGCCCCGCCGGAACCGCCCTCGCCGATCACGACAGAAACGGAGGGCACCCCAAGGCCAAGACCTGCATCGGTCGACCGGGCGATGGCTTCGGACTGGCCGCGCTCTTCTGCACCACGGCCCGGATAGGCCCCCGAGGTGTCGACAAAGCTGATCAACGGCAGGTCGAAGCGTTCCGCCATTTCCATGACCCGCACCGCCTTGCGGTAGCCTTCCGGCCGGACCATGCCGAAATTATGCTTCAGGCGGGTTTCCGTGTCGTGGCCCTTTTCCTGGGCGAGCACGGCAACCGACTGGCCGCGGAAGCGGCCAATGCCGGCGATCAGGGCATGGTCTTCGGCAAATTTGCGATCACCGGCCAGCGGCGTGAAATCCTCGATCAGGCCGGAAATATAGGCAACGGCATGCGGACGGTCCGGATGGCGCGCCACCAGGGTCTTCTGCCAGGGCGTCAGCTTGGTATAGAGGTCCTGCAGGGTCTGCGAAGATTTTGCCTTCAGCCGGTCGATTTCGCTGTCCACATTAACGGCTTCTCCGTCTTCCGCGGCCAGTGCCCGCAGTTCCTGGATCTTGCCTTCAATATCCGCGACGGGCTTTTCGAAGTCCAAATAGCTGTGCATGTACTCGCTTACCTGAAACAAACCGGATCCGGCCCGCCTGGGCCGGTCATCCGGAGAATTCTATCCTGAAGGCATCAGTTTGCCTGGATGCATACTTGGAGGGCTGTAACAAGAGACGCAAGGGGGTGCAAGCCTTCGCGTGCGCCTCGGTTGCCGGAACCGGCCGGAAATTCGGATTGCAGGGCGATTTGGAGGGGCCTGGACGTCAGTCTGCCGACGCCCTGTCGCTTCCCGCTCCGCGGATGTTCAGCTTGGAGGCCTCCACCACCAGCCGGCCATTCTTTGTGTCGATCGAGATCCGGTAGGGGATCAGGACATTGTCCCGGCCCATCGGCGCAATCCAGACTTCCATGTTGGCCCGCGCCATGTATTTGACCGATTCCTTGGAAGGACGGTGACCGGCGACCGGAACCCACTGCGCCTTGCAGACAACAACCGGACCGTCATAGCCGTGCCCGGAAACTTCCTTGGTTCCCTGGTAGCTCAACTTGATGTCAAACCGTGTCCAGCCATCGAAAACGGGCAATTTGCGCGAGCAGGCCTTGGGGCCGAGACTGTCTCTCGCCCGGCCAACAGGCATCAGCGCCGCGCTGAGCGGGTCGATCGCGTTGCGCCGGTGGCGATTGGTGACCTTGATGCGTTCCTTGTTGGGCTTGAACTTCGGAGCCACTTCCATGGAGCGGATATTGCCCGAGCCCTGGTTCAGATTGACGTAGAAATCGAGATTGGCGGCATGCGAGGCCATCCGGTATTTCGATGGCACAACCCTTGACCCGACCAGCCAGCCAGACGCCTCGGCGCCGCCCTTGCCGGTGGAAAACAGCGTTCCGATCCCGGCAGGCTCAAGGCTGACCTTGGCGGAGTAGGCATTGCCCTGCATGACCAGAGACAAGGTTCCCCGCCCGACCTTGAAGCCGGCGATGGAAATATTGTACAGGCCGCCGACGCTGCTTTTTTTGGCTTCAGCTGGCGTGACCAGCATGGCCCCGGCAAGCATTGGCAGGGCGATCAGGCGCCCCAGAGACGTCAAACCAAACACTTCAAAACCTCCGGACTGCCAAAAAGGCAGCGAATTGCGCCCCCGCGCTCACAGTGTCCGTGGCGCAAACCTTAACATGAATCCCTGCCTCCGAACGACATCAATCATTCTAAATTATGGTAACCCACTGGTTAACGATCGTCAGTTCTGCGAATTAAAACACAGAATCACGCCAAAGCGT
The DNA here is from genome assembly GCF_965233565.1 of Roseibium sp. Classification (GTDB taxonomy): domain Bacteria; phylum Pseudomonadota; class Alphaproteobacteria; order Rhizobiales; family Stappiaceae; genus Roseibium. The sequence continues at coordinate 2,908,141 of NZ_OZ247494.1, forward strand.
CGGAGATGTCTTGACGTTGGCGCGCGCTGCCATTATAGCGGGGCAACTTTTTCCGAGAAATGCCGGAGACGATGTCGCCGGGCCTCAGGTCCGCGCCGGTTCCGGTTTGGACTTGCTGGGTTCCATGTAACGGCCCAGCCACGAAAACAAAAGGTGATATCATGGCACGCCGTTGCGAACTCTCCGGCAAAGATGTGATGACGGGCAACAACGTCTCTCACGCTAACAACAAGTCCCGCCGCCGGTTCCTGCCGAACCTGTGCAACGTTTCGCTGATCAGCGACACGCTGGGCGAAACCTTCAAGCTGAAAGTCAGCGCGCATGCCCTGCGCTCCGTCGAGCACCGCGGTGGCCTGGACGCCTACCTGATGAAAGCCAGCGACGCTCAGCTGTCCGACGCTGCCCGCAAGATCAAGGTCAGCATCAAGCGCAAGCAGGCGGAAGCCGCTGCCGCTTAACCCTCAAAGGGTAAAGACATGACGGACACCCGGAGTTTCTCCGTGGCCAGCTTCGCCATCGCGGTCCTCGCGATGGCGATTGTCGTTGCGGCCTCCAATTTCCTGGTCCAGTTCCCGGTCCAGCACGTCGTCGGCGGCGTCAATCTCGCCGACACGCTGACCTGGGGCGCCTTCACCTATCCGATCGCCTTCCTGGTGACCGACCTGACCAACCGCCGCTTCGGCGCAGGCGCCGCCCGCAAAGTCGTCATTACCGGTTTCGTGATTGCGATCATCGTGCCGATGATCTTCTGGACCTTCAACGAGGCCTTTACAACGCCGCGCATCCTGATCGCCTCCGGCACGGCCTTTCTGGTCGCCCAGTTGCTCGACGTAACCATTTTCGACCGTCTGCGCCGCCAGACCTGGTGGAAGGCTCCGATCACGTCGTCGCTGATCGGCTCCGTCATCGACACTTTGCTGTTCTTCGGCATCGCGTTCTCGGCAAGCTTCGCCTTCATCGATGGCCTGTTCGGTATGGAAGACGGTTCGCTCGCTTTCCCCGTGCCGTTCCTCGGCATCGCCGAGGACCCGCAGGTGCTTTTGTGGATCTCGCTCGCCGTCGGCGACTTCCTGGTGAAGATGCTGGTCGCGGTAGCGCTGCTGGCGCCCTATCGGATCGTGCTCGGTCTGTTTCAGGCTAACCCGGACAGCCGGGCGGCGTGAGGCAACAAATACCAGAGTGTCACCCCGGGCAAGCAAAGCGCGACCCGGGGCCTACTCTCAGCGCCACTTGCTGAAGAAGAAGACAGCTCCTCTTACAGCCCTGCCTTTAGAAATTCTCTGGAAACGAGTAGGCCCCGGCTCTTCGCTTCGCTGCGGCCGGGGTGACACCTGCGATCTTGTCTAGCGCTTCGCGGCTTTATCGCCGAACACGTCATTCCTCCAACCGGAACCGCAAGAACAGCGTCCGCTGCAGGATCGAGCGGTTGTCATCGGAGACGAGCGTCAGGATCGTGTCGCCAGCTTCCGTCTGGTGAATGGCAAGCGCTTCCATGTTGTCGATCTGCGTATTGAAATCCGCTTCAAGCAAAAGCTCGCCTTCAATCACCGCATCGGCCTTCAGGTCTTCCTCTGCGATCCGGCGCAGGCGCAGCCCGATCAGGTCGCGCAGGCTGAAGCGTCGCTCCATGACAATCAGGTCGCCGTTGGGCAGGAAGGCGGCATCCGTCGCGTCGAAACGGTCCTGGCGCTGCAAGGTGAAACGCTTGGAACCGGACGGCCCGATGATATAGCCGGTCAGGTCATGCAGACCGCTCTGCGCGGATTCGGCGATCGCGATCAGGTTGCCGTGATGCGGGCTGCCATCCGGTGCAGCTGCAAGGGACTCAAGACCCGCATTGCGCGGCAGTTTGCGGGCGCTCTCCGGCAGGGCCACCTCGCCAATCATCTTTTCCCGCCCCGTCGAAAGCGGCCAGGGATAGTGATAGACAGCATTGCGGGTTTCCGCCGTCACATAAAGGCCTGACCCATCCAGGGTCAGCGCCTCTGTATCGTGTCCCCAGCGGGCCGTCAGGGTCTTGCCGTCCGCGCCCAGCAACGGGGCGAAGCGAATGTCCTTCAGATCGAGCGGCGTACCGTCAGCTTTCTGCTCGACCTTGCCGCTCACCCAGTGACCATTGTCGGTCACCGCCAGAAACCGGCTGCCGCCGTCCAGACTGATCAGCCCGGAGAGACCGCCTATCTTGCGATCAGACGCCAGCACCTCCAGACCACCCAGGAAGGTCAATTTGCCGAAGCGGGTGTCGTCACGCCCGATATGGAACGTTTCGATCGGTTTTGTGCGGGATTTGACCACCTCACCTTCTGACAGAAGGTCCTGCGCGAGGGCGGACGGCAACGGCGCGGACAGCACGGCAGCGATGACACACCCGGCAAGCCTGACCAGACCGCTCCGATGCCGCCCCCCTGCCATGCTCATTCCCGCTTCTACCGCCGGCCAGCCCGGCGACGCCCGCCGCGGCCGGCAAATGGATCAACGACTTCGTCGTCAAACAGATCGGCGAGCTGGTCGGTCATCGCCCCCGCGAGCTCTTCGGCATCGACAATGGTCACCGCGCGCCGATAGTAGCGGGTCACGTCATGGCCGATGCCGATGGCAATCAGCTCCACCGGTGACCTTGTTTCGATATCCTCGATCACGTAGCGCAGGTGACGCTCCAGATAGTTGCCCGGATTGACCGACAAAGTCGTGTCATCGACCGGCGCACCGTCCGAGATCATCATCAGGATCCGGCGCTGTTCCGGGCGCGCCAGCAATCGTTCATGCGCCCAGATCAACGCTTCACCGTCGATGTTTTCCTTCAGCAGGCCTTCGCGCATCATCAGGCCAAGATTGCGCCTCGCACGCCGCCAGGGCGCATCGGCGGACTTGTAGATGATGTGGCGCAGGTCGTTGAGGCGGCCCGGGGTCGGTGGCTTGCCGGCGCCGATCCAGCTCTCGCGCGACTGGCCGCCCTTCCAGGCCTTGGTGGTGAAACCGAGGATCTCGACCTTGACACCGCACCGTTCCAGCGTGCGCGCCAGGATGTCGGCGCAGGTGGCCGCAACTGTGATCGGCCGGCCACGCATGGAGCCGGAATTGTCCAGAAGCAGCGTCACGACCGTGTCGCGGAAATTGGTGTCCCGCTCCTGTTTGAAGGCCAGCGGCGACATCGGGTCCGTCACCGCGCGGGTAAGACGTGCCGTGTCGAGCAGACCTTCTTCCAGGTCGAAATCCCAGGCGCGGTTCTGCTGCGCCATCAGCTTTCTCTGGAGCCGGTTGGCGAGACGGGCGACGGCGCCCTGAAGATGGGTCAACTGCTTGTCCAGGAAGCCCCGCAGGCGGTCCAGTTCGGCCGTATCGCAGAGTTCTTCGGCGGTGACCGTCTCGTCGAACTGATAGGTGAAGACCCGGTAGTCGGATTCCGGCCGGTTGGACAGCGAACTGTCCGGACGATCGCTCTCGCCGGGCTCTTCGGTATCCTCCGCCATGTCCTGCTCGGCGAAGTCTTCCATGTCGGCTTCGGCGGCTTCCGTATCGCCGCTGTCCTGCTCCTCGCCCGACAGTTCCATTTCCTGCGGAGAAGCTTCCTGCTCGCCGCTGTCCTCTTCGCTATCGTCACCGGTTTCGGCTTCGTCGTTGTTGCCGTCGTCCTCGTTCTGGTCCGGATCCATGTCCTCGTCGTGATCGCCGAGTTCATCTGCCATGTCGAGCGACTTCAGAACGTCGCGCAGACGTGAGGCAAAGCTGTTCTGGTCCTCGACTTCCGCTTCCAGCCGATCGAGATCGGCACCGGCCTTGTCCTCGATCCAGCCGCGCCACATGTCGACGAGCTTCTCCGCGCTTTCCGGTGGACGAGCGCCTGTCAGGCGCTCACGCACCATCAGCGACAGGGCGTCCTGCAGCGGCGCCTCTTCCCGGCTGGAAATGTCCGGTGCACCGGACTTGCGGAACCGGTCGTCAAGCATCACTGAGAGGTTTTCGGCAACGCCCTGCATGCGCCGCGCCCCGACGGCCTCACAGCGCGCCTGTTCCACGGCCTCGAAGATCGCCCTGGCTTCCGCGCCCTGCGGCAGGTTCTTCGCATGCACGGCCTTGTCGTGGCAGGCAATGCGCAGCGCCATACTGTCGGACATGCCGCGCGTAACCGCGACGTCGCGCGCACTTACCTTGCGCGGCGGCTCGGGCAAACGGGCCGAGGTCCCGGAAATGCCGGGCCGGTCACCGGAGAAGATGACTTCCAGTTCCGGCTCACCGGAAATCGCCCGCATGGTACCGCTCACCGACTGTTTGAACGGTTCGGTGCTCGGAGCGGGCTTGTTGCCCGGAAGGGAATTGCTGCCTGGCCGCGGCGCCATCTTGACCTCAGCTCATGACAACGTTGACGGAGGATTCCGGCAGATCTTCGCCGAAGCAGCGCTGATAGAACTCGGCCACGAGAGACTGTTCCATGTCGTCACACTTGTTGAGGAAGGTCAGACGGAAGGCAAAGCCGACATCACCGAAAATTTCAGAGTTCTCCGCCCAGGTGATCACGGTCCGCGGGCTCATCACTGTCGACAGATCACCATTGATAAAGGCGTTCCGGGTCATGTCGGCAAGACGCACCATCTTGGAAACGGTGTTGCGGCCTTCGTCGGTCTGAAAGTGCTTTGCCTTCGACAGCACGATATCGACCTCGTTGTCATGCGGCAGATAGTTCAGCGTGGTCACGATCGACCAGCGGTCCATCTGGGCCTGGTTGATCTGCTGGGTGCCGTGATAAAGGCCGGATGTGTCGCCGAGACCGACCGTGTTGGCGGTGGCAAACAGTCGGAAGGCGGCGTGCGGACGAATGACGCGGCTCTGGTCCAGCAGGGTCAGGCGGCCGGAGGATTCCAGGATCCGCTGGATCACGAACATCACGTCCGGGCGGCCGGCGTCATATTCATCGAACACCAGCGCCACATTGTGCTGGTAGGCCCAGGGCAGGATGCCGTCCTTGAACTCGGTGACCTGCTGGCCGTCGCGGATCACGATCGCGTCCTTGCCGACCAGGTCGATACGGGAGATGTGGCTGTCCAGGTTGACACGGATACACGGCCAGTTGAGACGCGCGGCAACCTGCTCGATATGCGTCGATTTGCCTGTGCCGTGATAGCCGGTGACCATCACCCGGCGGTTGTGGGCAAAACCGGCCAGGATTGCCAGGGTTGTTGCCCGGTCGAACAGGTAATCCTCGTCACGCTCGGGCACATGCTCGGACGGCGCGGAGAATGCCGGCACCTTGAGGTCGGACTTGAACCCGAAAACCTCTTCTACAGAAACTTCAGTATCCGGCATGGCCATGGCCGCAGTCGTCGTCTCAGTCATCAGTCCTCCGCTGTCCCGTGACACGGGAAGGGTCAAATGGGGAAAGCCGGCAAGACCTGCAGGCTTAAAGGAAACCGGCTTTTTTCAGGACGTTATAGGCCTGAATGATCTCCCGCAGGCGGTCTTCGGAAGACCTGTCACCGCCATTGGCATCCGGATGGTTAAGCTTTACCAGCTCCTTATAGCGCGCTTTGATTTCCGCGCCACGGGCTGTGTAGGGCAGATTGAGCACATCCAGGGACCGTTTTTCAAGCGTTAGTAGCTTTCTTTGCCGCGGCCGGCGTGCCTGTTCGGCGCGCCGTTGCGCATTTGCACGCATCCCCGAGCGTGGATCGTAGCCGTCCGGACCGTCGGCAGCCTGCTTGTTGACACCCATCTTCCAGGTCGGCCGGTGACCGGTCAGGCTGTCCTTCTGGTAGGAGCGCACGTCATCGTCGCCCATGCCGGTGAAATAATTGTAGGACTTGTTGTATTCGCGGACGTGATCGACACAGAAGTTAAAATACTGGCCTTCCCGGTCGCGTCCCTTCGGCGCCCGGTACATGCCCGGCCGTTTGCATCCCGGATGATCGCAGACGGGATGCCGTCCTTCTTCGGCGCGCTCCTTGTCCGGCTTGACCCGGATACCGTCGAAAATTTTTGAATCCAGTTTCATGCGGCAGACTATCGAAGCCCCTTGAGGCGCGGGCAAGCCGCGCATGGTTGCAATGTCCGGGTATCCAAAGCTAATTTCCAGCTCCCGGTCCCGGAAAACGGTCAGCCAGCGACATTACCAGCCAGCGCAAGCTGCGCCTAGACTTGAACTTTCAAAAGCAAGGCCACACGTTAGATTCATGAGCATGAAACAGACCATCACCGACAAGCTCACGGCGGCGTTCGACCCGTCCTTCCTCAATGTCATCGACGAATCCGAGAACCATCGCGGGCACGGCGGCTGGCGCGAAGGCGGCGAGACCCATTTCAGGGTTCAGATAGCCGCGCCTGCCTTTGAAGGCATGAACCGGGTCGCGCGCCATCGGGCCATAAACGACCTGCTTGCCGACGAATTGGCGGCCAGCGTTCATGCCCTGGCGCTTGAGATCCGCGCCGACAGCGAACCGGACCCGCGCGCCAGGTAATCCCCTCTCAGGTCACATTCAGCTACCCGCACTGCTTGCCGGCAGACTTGCGCCTGTCGCCCCGGCCGGCGGTGCCGTTACCGGCAGTTTTGCACCTTGTGCCTGTCCAAGTGGCATGATCCGGAGCCTTGTGATCCGGTTCTTCTCCCGCCTCAGCACGGTGAAACGAAAACCGTGGAACGTGAAGATCTGGCGTTCTTCCGGAATCATGCGCGCCTCGTGAATGACGAGACCGGCTATCGTGGTCGCCTCGTCATCCGGCAGGCTCCAGTCCGCCGCACGATTGAGGTCCCGGATCGGCACCGAGCCATCGACGATCACGGATCCGTCCGCCTGGGGCCGGAGGCCTTCAAGCTCGAGATCGTGTTCATCGGCAATCTCGCCGACAATCTCTTCCAGGATATCTTCCAGCGTGACCAGCCCCATCACCTCACCATACTCGTCCACAACAAGGGCGAAATGGGATTTGTGACGCAGGAATGCGTTGAGCTGGTCCTGCAGGCTTGTCGTGTCGGGCACGAACCAGGCCGGGGCAGCGATGTCCAGGACGTTGATCTTGGTCGCGTCGCCACGGGCTGCGTTCAGGGCGCGCAGCAGGTCCTTGGCATGCAGCACGCCGATGAAATTGTCGCTTTCACCGCGCCAGAGCGGCAGCCGGGTGTAAGGAGAGGCAAGTGCGGCATTTACCAGATTGTCCGGATCGTCATCCGCGTTGAGGGCCACCATGTTGGTCCGGTGAACCATCACGTCAGAAACTTCCAGCTCCGCCAGATCCAGAAGGCCGCCCAGGCGGTCGCGTTCGCCTTTTTCAAGGCCGCCCTCGATATGTTGCAGGTCGACCGCGCCCCGCAGTTCCTCATGGGCCGAAAGGATCGAAGCATCGTCGCCGATGTTGACACCAAGTAGCTTCAGGATCGACCGCACGATCCATTCGACACCGACTACCACTGGACCGAACACGGCCACGACGACACGCACGATCGGCGAGACTGTGACCGCAAAGCGCTCCGGATTGGAAATCGCCCAGGTCTTCGGCAGCACTTCGGCAAAGACCAGAACAAGCGCGGTCATGACAAGGGTTGCGATCGCAACACCTGCTTCACCAAACAGCGTCAGGAACACCGTGGTTGCCAGGGCGGAGGCCAGAATGTTGACTAGGTTGTTGCCGAGCAGCAGGGCCCCGATGAGGCGTTCCCGGTTGGCAATCAGCGCACTGACGACCCGCGCGCGCCAATCACCCGTTTTCTCCAGCTGGTGAATGCGCGCGCGCGACGCCGCGGTCAGAGCGGTTTCAGAACCGGAAAAGAAGCCGGACAGAAACAGAAGCACAAAGATGGCGGCAATCGCCAGCCAGAGAGCCGTGTCCGTCATGCGTCAAGTTTCTCCTTCAGGAATTCCGAGACAACTGCAGGATCGACACCTTTTTCGACAAATGCCTCGCCGATACCTCGTGTCAGAATGAAAGTTAGGGCGCCGCGGCTGACTTTCTTGTCCTGCGCAATGATATCCATGAAGGTATCCACTGGCGGCAACTGCCCCGGAATGGCCTGAACCGTTACCGGCAGCCCAACGTCTGTCAGGTGCTTGTGCACACGCGCCACCGTGTCGGCATCGATCAGGCCGAGCCGCTCGGAAAACTCGTGCGCCAGCATCATGCCGATGGAAACGCCCTCACCATGAACAAGTCGTTCAGTCTCATAGGAAACGGCCGATTCAAGCGCATGACCGAATGTATGGCCGAAATTGAGCAGCGCCCGGCGGCCGCTTTCCAGTTCATCTGCTGCAACCACATCCGCCTTGGCCTGGCACGAACGTGCCACGGCTTCGTCCCGCTCCGGACCACCGGCAAAGACCGCCTGCCAGTTTTCCTCAAGCCATGCAAAGAAGTCTGCGTCACCGAGCAGGCCGTATTTGGCAACTTCCGCATAACCGGCCCGGAATTCGCGCGGTGACAGGGTATCGAGCACGGCCGTATCGGCCAGCACCAGCGCCGGCTGATGAAACGCCCCGATCAGGTTCTTGCCGTGCCGGGAATTGATCCCGGTCTTGCCACCGACCGAACTGTCCACTTGCGCCAGCAGGCTGGTCGGCACCTGGACAAAGGCCATGCCGCGCCGAACAGAAGCCGCCACGTAACCAGTCAGGTCACCGACGACACCGCCGCCGAGAGCGACGATCGCGTCGCCCCGCTCAAGACGCGCGGCCAGGACTTCATCACACAGGCGTTCGAACTGGCTGAAACATTTGGTGCTCTCGCCAGCCGGCACCATGATGACTGTGTGATCGAGGCCGGCCGCCTTGAGGCTCTCGGCAAAGACGTTCAAATGCAGACTGGCAACGGTCTCGTCGACCACTACAGCAAGCCGAGCCCCTGGCAGGACCGCGGCAATCTCCGCGCCGGCGCCCTCGATCACCCCGCGTCCAATGCGGATATCGTAACTGCGGGTATCCAGGTCCACCCGGACCCGATTGTCATCCCGCCCCATCAGGGCGCGGGCCATTACCGTATCTGCCATACCGTCAAGCCATTCAAATCAAGTGACTGATGTCTGCGAGGCTGTCGTATCCTCGCTGTCAAACAAATAGTCCGCCAGGGTGACAACGATCTGGTCGACCACTGCCTCGTGCGGCACATCCTTCGAGACCACCGTGAGCGCTGCCTTGCCGTAGACCGGTTCCCGATCGGCCATCAGCTTGCGCATGGTGCCTTCCGGATCCGGGTTCTGCAGCAGCGGCCGCGTCGAGCGGCGCCGCACCCGGGCCATCACGGTGTCGAAATCGACCTTGAGCCAGATCGACAGACCGTGGGTCCCGATCTCCGACCGGGTTGCCTCGCTCATGAACGCTCCGCCCCCCGTCGCCAGGACCTGTGGTCCTTCGCGTAGCAGGCGGGCGATCACCCGCTCTTCGCCGCTGCGAAAATAAGGTTCACCGTGCTCCGCGAAAATCTCGGCAACCGTCATGTTGGCCGCGCGCTCGATTTCGGTATCGGCGTCGATGAAATCAAGACCCAGCCGCTGCGCCAGACGCTTGCCGACCGTCGATTTTCCGCAGCCCATGATGCCGACCAGAACGATGGACCGGCCGCCGAGCGCGTGAACCAGTTCGGCAAGGTCAAGGGATTTTGCGTTTTTTCCGGCGGAGCCCTTCTCCGGGGTCCGCAAGTTATCGTTTTTTGTCATGGCGGCGTTTTAGCATATTCGACAAAAAAGACACGGGTGAAGTCTCAGGTCGGACACCTGTCCGGGTCGAAACCCAATTCAGCCAAGACCCTGGTCTTGCGTCGGCCCGGCCCTGTTGAAACAATCCGCTATCCGATTCGCTCCTGGAGAGTTCGCACGTGCCAACCCTGACCCGCCTGCTGTTTGTGCTCCTGCTGCTGAGCGCGCTCGGTTACGGTGCGGTCTATGCGCTGGCGACCTTTGTCGATCCACGGGAGCGGGAAATCGAAATACGCGTGAAAAAAGAAGGTTTCGGCCGGTAGAACCGACCGAATTCACGACGTCATGGCCACCGGGTTCGATCTGGAAAACTTCCTGGAAATGCTCGCCGCTGAACGCGGTGCGGCCGAAAACACGCTTGCCGGATATCGTCGTGACCTGGAAGACTTCTCGGATTTTCTAGGCCGGAAAAAACTGGCCGATGCGCATACCGATGATCTTTCCGCCTATCTCGGTGACCTGAACCGGCGCGGCTTTGCCGAGACCTCACAGGCCCGCAGGCTTTCGGCGCTGAAACAGTTCTACAAGTTTCTCTATTCCGAAGGCAGCCGAGAGGATGACCCGACCCGGACACTGTCCGCCCCCAAGAAACGTGCCGGCCTGCCCAAGGTGCTTTCGCTGGAGGACGTCGACCGGCTGATCGAAACGGCAAGAGCAGCGACCGCAGCAACGCACAAGAGCGCGGCCGCGCGCCTGCGCGCACATCGAATGTACACGCTGATCGAGGTGCTCTACGCGACCGGCCTGCGCGTTTCGGAACTGGTGGCGTTGCCGGTGTCCGCGGCCCAGCGCGACGCCCGCCTGATCGAGATCCGCGGCAAGGGTGGCAAGGAACGGCTCGTGCCGCTGTCACCGCCGGCGCAAGCGGCCATGAAGGATTTCGTGGCCTTGCGCAGCGCGGAAGGTGCTTATGAAAACAGCCCCTGGCTGTTTCCCTCGCACGGTGGCAGCGGGCACCTCACCCGCCAGCATTTCGGCCGCGACCTGAAGGACCTGGCCATCGCAGCCGGGCTGGATGCCGGCAAGGTCTCCCCGCATGTGCTGCGCCACGCTTTTGCTTCTCATCTACTGCAAAACGGCGCGGATCTGCGCGTTGTCCAGCAGCTGCTAGGCCATGCGGACATCTCCACGACACAGATCTACACCCACGTGCTGGACGAGCGTTTGCGAGAACTTGTGGAGAGCGCTCATCCGCTGGCGCGCAAGTAATTCTCAAGATCTATTGCACTGCAGCAATCATCGACCTACACTCCGCTGCCTAATTTTACAGCACCGGACGCCTCTTCATGCTGCAACGCGCCAGCAACTTTGACACGCTGACCTCCCAATTCCATTGGCCAAGGCCTGAAACCTACAATATGGCGGCCGCCGTCAGCGATCTCTGGGCAATCCGGGATCCCGACCGCCTGGCCATCCGCCAGGTGCTTGAGGACGGCTCTCGTCTTGACTGGTCCCATCTCGAGCTGAACCGCGCCGCCAATCGTCTCGCGAATGCCCTTGTGGCCCATGGCGTGAAGCGGGGAGACCGGGTGGCATTGCTACTGCCGCAGACCCCGGAAACCGCGATTGCCCATCTGGCGGCCTACAAGATCGGCGCCATTGCCGTACCGCTTGCCGCGCTGTTCGGACTGGACGCCCTGAAGTACCGGCTTGGCGATTCAGGTGCCAGGGCTCTTGTGACCGACAGGGACGGCCTGTCGAAGCTGGCCGACATACGAGACGGCCTTCCGGATCTTGAACTGGTGGTCTCCGTCAGCGGCCCGGACTCCGGCGTTCTTGCCTTTGACGCGCTTCTTGCCGCGGCGTCCGACCGGTTCGATACCCTGGCAACAACGCCCGACGATCCGGCCCTGATGATCTACACGTCCGGAACGACCGGTCAGCCCAAGGGTGTCCTGCATGGCCACCGTGTGCTGCTCGGCCATATGCCGGGAATCGAATTGTCGCAGAACTTCCTGGGGCAGGACGGCGATCTTCTCTGGACCCCTGCGGACTGGGCATGGGCCGGTGGGTTGTTGAACGCCCTCTTTCCCGCCCTGGCGCTGGGGGTCCCGGTTATCAGCCAGGTTGTCAGGAAATTCGACCCGGAAGCTGCCTTTCACCTTCTTGAGACCGAGGGCATCCGGAATGCCTTCATTCCTCCGACCGCGCTGAAGATGCTGCGCTCCGTCGAGGCACCCGGCACACGTTTCGATCTCTCCTGGCGCAGCGTCGGCTCTGCCGGCGAATCCCTGGGCAAGGAAACATACGACTGGTTCCGCGAGGAATTCGGCTTTGCGGTCAACGAGTTCTATGGTCAGACCGAATGCAACGCCGTGCTCGGTTCAGCGGCCGATCTGGGCATTTCGCGCTCGGGCGCCATCGGCAAGGCAATCCCTGGCCACGATGTTGCGATCATCGATGATGCGGGTAATCCGTTACCGCCGGAAACGCTCGGCCAGATTGCCATCCGCCGGCCCGACCCGGTGATGTTCCTGGAATATTGGAACAAACCCCAGGCGACCCGGGACAAGTTCATCGGTGACTGGATGGTCACCGGCGATCAGGGACTGATGGACGAAGACGGTTATGTTCATTTCATCGGCCGGGACGACGATATCATTACCTCTGCCAGCTACCGGATCGGTCCTGGCGAGATCGAGGATTGCCTGTTGAAACACCCAGCGGTTTCCCTGGCTGCGGTAATCGGCAAACCGGATCCTCTGCGCACCGAAATCGTCAAGGCCTTCATCGTCCTGAAATCCGACCAGCAGGCGGGTGAGGATCTTGAAAACGCGATCAGGACCTTCGTGCGCGAGCGCCTGTCGGCCCACGAATATCCGCGGGAGATCGAATTCGTCGACAGCCTGCCGATGACCACGACAGGCAAGATCATCCGGCGCAAGCTACGTGAACGCGAGGTGGCGTGACGCCCTAGCCTGCCAGACGCCGCTTGAGGGCGCGGGCCACCCGCCGGGCGGTTTGTTCCAGATTTGCATCCGCCGTGCAAAGAGGCCGCTTCAGGACACCCAGCAGGCCTTCGGCATGAAGCAGCGTTCCTGTGTTCAGCCGCCCGCGCCAGAGCGGCTCAATCATCGCGTGGCCAGGTATCGCAAGGGAATCAGCGCTGCTGAAATTGTCTGACGCGAGGTTGGTCCTGAGTGCCTGCAACGCGATCTGAGCCCCGGGTGAATAGCGTGCAAAATCCTCGTCAAAGGCTATTTTCCAGGAAAACACACTACCGCCATCCCGGAACAGAACGAGCGCGGCAATCAATCTGTCTCCCGCCCAGAGCTGGTCGATACGAACGCCGTCAATCGCCGCTCTCTGTTCGATCGCAAGCCGAGCGAAAGCCGCTGTTTCTGGAAGACTGAGCAAGGCGCTGCCTGCCCGGCCCTTCCAACCCGCGGCTTCCAGATGCAGGAATGCTTCGAATCCCTGGAGCGTTTCGTGGCCCGCCAGGCTGGCAAACCGGACGTTTCCATGTTCGCCCAGCCGGCGCAGGAGGCGTCGCATTTCCTTGCGGCGCTTTCCGCTATCGGCCGCCGCAAGCTGGGCCTCACCTGTCGCCCCGGCACCGTGACCTGCACGCGCTGCACGGGCGAAGACGACGGAACTCCGGACGGCAGCGCCTTTCAGCCTCGTTGCGGTTTCACACTGTAGCGGCAGATAGGGTATCGCGAACAGACCGCCCGGCTCTGCGCCCGCCGCCAGAAAACCGCGCACGGCATTGTCGGTGGCCTGCGGATCGACAAGCGGTGTTCCAAGCGGTGAGTATTCGGTTGCCCAGGTGGTGTTGGCGCGCAGCACAAGACCTTGTCGCCTCCGGCCAACCGGCGCAGCCACCAGCCAGCGCGCGCTCTTCCTGTCGCGCAGCACCAACAGCCGGACACCCTTCTGCCCCAGATGTTCCAGAAACGGCCGCAGGAAATCCGGGCCAAAAAAAGGGTTCGGATCAAGTGCCTCGCGGCCGAGCGTCCGCCACTCCTTTTCCGGAATGTCCGCGTTCAAGGGATCGAAACGGACGATCTCAAAGGTTTCGGAAAAAGGGGGGTCAGCGGTCAACAGGCTGCTTTCTGGCGGAGAATAACAAGGGCAGAACAAAGGTTGTGATATTGAGCTTGCGTTTTGCCGCGGTTGCAAGTGCGGTCGCTTCAAAAAGAATGGCAAGACTTGTTGCGATCGCCGCCCCGGCCAGACCAAAAGGCGGGATCAGGATCAGATTGAAAACAACATTGAGGACAAAGGTGCCGGCATAAATTCCGGCACAGCTGTTCTGATGTCCGGTCATGGTCAGGAGCGCGTCGGCCGGCCCGACGGAGGCACGTGCCAGGACCCCGATCATCAGCAGGGCAATCAGAGGATAACCTGCTTCGAAGCCGCTGCCGAACAGTTGCAGCAACAAGGGCGCAATCAGGAGCAGACCGGCTCCGGCAATCAGTGACGGCCAGAAAGTCCAATGGGTTGCCCGGGCGACATAAGCCACGAGACCGGCCTGATCCCGTTTGTGGGTGTAACTTGAAAACCGATGCGCCGACGCGGCACGAACGGCAAAATAGACAAAATGCACAAGGGCAAGCGTTCGGGACGCCGCGAAATAGACCGCGACTTCATCGGGATCCTGAAAGAAACTGACCATGATGACGTCAGCGCTCGTGATCAGCTGCAAGAACCCGTCAACCATCAGCATGGGCATGGAGATGATCAGCCAGGTCTTCAATTCGACACGCCGAGGACCCGAAGGCAGTCTGGGTAGAAGCCGCTTGCGCAGATGAAAGTACTGATAGCCAGCGACCAGAACGGTCGCCGCAACAGCAACCATGGCTGCGGTCAGCGCATCTGCCTGAAACCCTGCCAACAGAACGGCAGCGACAAGCAGAAACAGGATTGCAAGCGGCCGCCAGATATAGGTCGGCAACATGGCCAGGAAGGTCCAGTCAAAGCTCCGGGCAACCCCGTCCTGAACGAGGCCGAAGGCAAAAAACGGCAAGGCCAGCAGGATGATCATCAAGGGCAGCACATAGGACGCATCAATTGCGTCTCTCAGCACGTACACCAGACAGATGCCGATCGCGGCTGCAGCCGCCCCGATGAAAAACGCCACCTGTCCACCGGTGCGCAGGAAACCGCGCAGACCGTCTTCGTCACCGGCTTGGCGGTATTGCGGAATGAACCGGTTGGCTGATGATGAAAACCCGCCACAGGCCATCACACCAAGGACGATGACAAAGGTCCAGGCAACGGAATAGATGCCGTAATCATGGGCCCCCAGGAGCCGGGCAAGCACGATTTGCGACAGATAGGCCAGCGCTGCGCCCGCGATCCGGACCGCGAAAGTCGACACGGCCATACGCCCGGCCGCCTGGCCATCACCGCCGGTTCCACGCAGGAAATCGGTGACTTGAGCCGCCCCTCTGCCGAGCCCCCAGGGCAAGGCGGCGTCCTGCAAGCGCTTAGTCCAGGAATTACCGGAAAATCGCACTGATGGGTCCCTTGTGAACTTTATTCCGTATTTGTGACATGAGGGACTTAATATTCTATGGCAATCAACGGCTCGCGCCAGCTTCTGTTTCACAGATGTGTGAATGGGGCATGTGTCAGCGCCTCGCAAGGAAGTCGCGTCAGGCATACAGGGCTTCAAAGTCAGCTTTGGTCTGGTTGACCAACCAGCCCTTGACACCAGCCGCGAATCTGAGACAAATGAGAACAAATAGGGAACAGATGGTGTTTTGAGTTTTTTGACCTGCTTGAACGGTTGCAATTTTTTTGCGGATGAAGAGGGTCGCCTCCCCTTCCGTCCGCAGTTTGGTCCGGTCCCTGCTCCCGCCGCCATTCGCAGGGACCGGACATTTTTCTGAAGGCGCCCTGACAGACTGTCCCTCAGCCGCCATCACTTTCCGCCTGTCAGGAAACCTTCCCGGCAGGTCCCGCTTCATGCTGCGCCAGATGAAAAAGAAACCCACTTGAGCGTTGCTTAGGGTTCCTGTCGGCCCAATCCCTGCACTTTGGTCCCTCAGTCAGACGACCGACCGCGTTGGCAACAAAGTTGGCCCGGCGCAACGGCCGCCGAGGAGAGCGCGCTCCATCGATTTATCTATCAATCGATAGATAGTTCTTGACTTCACCAATCGATGCCTCGATATGTCAGCCATCACAATCTACCTACTGATAGATATAAATTGGAGTGAAGCGCATGACAGACAAGACCGCCTTCCTTTTGGGTGGAACCTCGGGCATGGCCCTGGCAACGGCCGATCGCCTCGCGGCCAGAGGCATTTCCCTGATCCTGACCGGTCGCAGCGAAGCCAAGCTGGCGAATGCGAAAGCCGGTCTGACGGAACGCTATGGCGTTTCCGTCGACACCTGGCAAACGGACATTACCGACCCGGAGCAGGCCGCGGGTCTCGTTCGAAAAATTGACGGACTGGAGCAACAGATCGGCTATCTGGTCAACGCGGCCGGCGCCTTCAGCCCGAAGGCTTTCCTGGAACACACGGCCGAGGATTACGATCTCTATCACGCCTATAATCGCGGCACGTTTCTTGTCACCCAGGCTGTGGCGCGCAACATGGAAAAAACCGGAAGAGGCGTGATCGTCAATCTCGGGTCCATGTGGGCGCACCAGGCGGTCAAGGCGACGCCCTCGTCAGCCTATTCCATGGCAAAAGCGGGCCTGCATGCCCTGACCCAGCATCTCGCCATGGAACTGGGCGACAAGGGCATTCGCGTCAATGCGGTCGCGCCTGCTGTGGTCGAAACGCCGATTTATGGCGCGTTCATCCCGGAGGACCAGATCGCCTCCACATTGCAGGAAGGCTTCAACGCATTCCACCCGATCGGCCGCATTGGCACGCCGGATGACGTGGCCGCTACCATCGATTTCCTGCTGTCGGACAATGCCGATTGGGTCACCGGTGCCATCTGGGATGTCGATGGCGGTGTCATGGCCGGCCGGAACTGACCTTGAAGGCTCAAACCGCCCGTCGTCCCGCCTGGTCTGCGGGACGGCTCCAATCCCTTCGAAGCAGGTTACTCCGGCACCGCTTCGACATAGTACCAGCGCCCGGATTTCTTGCGAAACAGGCTCAATTCCCGGTGTGTGACCAGTTTGCCGGCGGCAAGATATCTGGCCTCGAACAGCACCGTGCCTTCTCGGTCGGCCTCTCCGCCCTTGCTGACGGCCAGCACCGAAAGACCGGTCCAGTGACTATCCGCGGCCCAGCGCGCGGTTGCGGGACCGTCGAAGGATCGCTGGTATTTCGGCCAGAGCGTTGTTTTCAGATAGGCAATGTCCTCCCGCACATAGGCGGAATAGCGGGACCGCATGAGCGCTTCGGCCGTCCCGGGCACCAAGCGGCCTGACAGAAAGGGCTCGCAGCACAGAAGGAATTCCCCGCCGCCGCAAGGACAAGCTTCACCGGCCATTGTCACTCCTCAACACATGATCCAACTGGAACGAGCGGCGCTCGAGATCAGACTGCTCTCTACCACTTGATGCCGCGCCTCGCTATGGTCCGGACAGACACATCCGCATCCGGGCCCCAAGGCATGAAAATCGCCACGTTCAACATGGAATCCTTCGGCAACGACCGGCACGACCCGCAGGAATTGCAGCCCAGGCTCGAGGCGCTCCGGCCGAAGATCCTGGAACTGGAGGCAGATATCCTGTGCCTGCAGGAGGTCAATGCGCAGAAATTGAAGGGTGTTACCGCGCGGCAGTTCCAGGCACTTGATCTGCTCCTGAAAGGCACGCCCTATGAGACGTTCCACAGGGCCACCAGCGACCGTCCATCCGGCAAGGGACCGGGCGACCGGCACAATCTCGTGATCCTGTCGCGCTACCCGATCACTCAAACGGAAAGTCTCTATCAGGCCCACGCCCATCCGGCTCGCTGGCAACCGAAATCTGCGAACCCACCCTACGAGACGCCAGAGATAATTGCCTTCGACAGACCTGTCCTGAAGACAGAGATCGATATCGGCGATGAGCGGCCCTTGTATCTGTTCGGCGTGCATTTGCGGGCCCCGATCGCCGCCATAATCCGGGGTGGCAAGAACCCGGACCGAAGCTGGACATCCATTTCGGCCTGGGCTGAGGGGTATCACCTCTCCGTCCTCAAGCAGACTGCCCAGGCCCTGGAGCTGCGGCTTGCGGTCGAAGATATCTTCAACCGGGACGACGGCGCCCTGATCATACTTGCCGGCGATTTCAACGCCACCAGCGAAACAGGTACCATCCGGCTTTTGCGCGCCGACCCGGACGACACCGGTTCACCGCAGCTCGAAGGGCGTCGCCTTTACCAGCTCGATGCCGCCCTGTCTCCGGAGAGGCGAAAAACGGTCATCCATAGGGGCAAGGGCCAGGCACTCGACCACATTCTGGCCAGCCCGGCGATGGCCGGACGGACCACCCATGTGAAGGTGTTCAATTATGACCTCCTGGACGAGGTCTTCGACAACAGGGGAGAGGACTATGCCGGCTCGTATCACGCGGCCATGCTGGCCGAGTTTGATGATTAGAGCATTTTCCGTCCAAGTGGCGAGCTACACGGCCCGTCCTTGGAGACGGCGCTGAAGCGCGTTCACAGCATGAGGTGAAATGTGAACGCGGCTTACTTGGAAAGAGAGCTGATATAGGCGGAGAGGTTGGCGATTTCGGTGTTGCCAAGATTCATGTCCGGCATCTTGGGATGCGGATTGGCCAGAAAGGTTGCCAGCTGTTCCTGTGACCAGTCCGGGTCTTTCGCGATATCGTAAAAACTCGGAAGAGAGACGCTGGACGCGGTCGACTGGTCTTCGGCAACCAGGTGGCAGGACGAGCACCATTGCAGAGCCAGCGCCTTGCCGGTTGCAGGGTCCGCGGCTTCAGCCGTCGTGGCACCGCTCAACACTATCAAAGCGACAAAAGCAGCACCGGCAATCAAGGTCGCTGACGACTGACGCGACCAGGTTTTCAGGTTTGTTCCGGCATGGGTCATGAGTGCTCCTTGACGCCGCTGTTTCCTTGGAAGGCAAGTCGCTTCCTTTGAACGAAGCCTGCAATCAAGACGACGAAGCGTCATTGCGTTGAATCAAGTCTCGGATTTCAGGTAGTGAAATCGGTTTTTGCAACCCTATTGAACTTCAGGACATGGACTGACACATTCCTGTCAGCTGCACTTTCGGAGGGACAAATGAAACATCATCTGAGATCCGCCTTTGCCGCCGTGTCATTCGCCGCGGCACTGGCCATCGGGACATCGCTTCCTGGCTCGGCCCAGGACGCACCGATCTATTCCCTCAAGGACCGGTTCCAGCCGGTGGCCGCCCGGCACGGCATGGTCGCCAGCCAGGAAGCCGTCGCAACCGGGGTCGGTGTCGACATCCTGAAAAAAGGTGGCAATGCCGTTGATGCCGCCATTGCCACCGGATTTGCGCTCGCCGTCACCTTGCCTCGCGCGGGCAATCTCGGCGGCGGCGGTTTCATGATGATCCACCTCGCCGACAGTGGCGAGACCAAGGCGCTCGACTACCGCGAAAAGGCACCTGCCGCCGCGTTCAAGGATATGTTCCTGGGGGACGATGGCGAGCCGGACAGTCAGAAGTCCCGGTTCTCCGGGCTGGCGGTCGGTGTTCCCGGCACCGTTGCCGGCTTCGCCGAGGCTTTTGAAAAACATGGCAGCGGCAATCTGAGCTGGGCCGATCTTGTGGCGCCTGCGATTGCCCTTGCCGAATACGGTATCCAGGTAACGCCTGACCTCTCCGCCTCCCTCACATCCGCCTCCAAACGTCTTGTGAAGGACCCGGCATCCCGGGCAATCTACTACAAGACCGGTGGCCTGCCATACCTTCCAGGCGAAACCCTCGCACAGAAAGACCTGGCCGCAACGCTGCGGCTCATTGCCGAAAAGGGCGCCGACGGCTTCTACAAGGGCGAGACGGCGGATAAGATCGCTCAAAAAGTCCAGGACGCCGGCGGCGGCATGACTGTCGAGGACCTTGCCGGCTATGAACCGGTCTGGCGCGAACCCGTCACCGGCAGTTACCGGGGCTACGACATTGCTTCAATGCCGCCGCCGTCTTCGGGTGGCGTTCATATTGTCCAGATCCTGAACATGCTGGAAACCTTTCCGCTTGAAGAATATGGCCTCAACTCCGCGGACAGCATCCATGTCATGGCGGAGGCCATGCGCCGCGCCTATGCGGACCGGTCAAAATTCCTGGGCGACCCGGATTTCGTTGAAATACCGGTCGAGGGCCTGACCGCACGAGATTATGCCGCCGAACTGGTCAAGACCATCCGCATGGATGCGGCCACGCCGTCCGTCGACGTCAAGCCGGGCGACCCATATCCTTATGAAAGCAATGAAACCACGCACTATTCCGTCGTCGACAAGGACGGCAATGCGGTTTCCAACACCTACACGCTGAACTTCTCCTACGGAGTCGGACTGACCGCCGACGGTACCGGGGTTCTGCTCAACAACGAGCTCGACGATTTTTCCGCCAAGCCCGGCGTTCCGAACGCCTATGGCCTTGTCGGCGGCACGGCGAACGCGGTGGAAGGCAACAAGCGGCCGCTCTCCTCCATGAGCCCGACGCTGGTCTTCAAGGATGGCGATCTCTATCTCGCCACCGGTTCGCCGGGCGGCAGCCGTATCATCACGACCACCTTGCAGATCATTCTGAACGTGATCGACCACGACATGAATATTGCCGAGGCGACGGCCGCACCGCGCATTCACAATCAGTGGCTGCCGGATGAAATCCGTATCGAGGAAGGCCTGTCGCCGGACACGATCCGACTGCTGGAGGAACGCGGCCACAAGATCGCGATCAAGAATGCCATGGGCTCGACCCAATCCATCATGAAGGTGGACGGGCTGTTGGCAGGTGCCTCCGATCCGCGCCGGCCCGGTGCATTGACCGCTGGATATTAAGACTCTCCGGCCGGGCCCTTCTTGAGACCACTGGTGCTGTCGAGATCTCTGAGATGCTGGAAGAAGCTCTCGGCAGCCACCGCCAGGAAGGAGACCAGCAACACCCCGATATAGGTGGAGTGTTCCAGCAACTCCGCCCGGTCGCCGACGATCACGTCGAAGATGATAAAGCCCAGAAAGACGACGATCGAAGCCGTGATCGCCAGATCCGTCCGGTAGGCGACACCGGGTTTGCCCTGAACAAGACGAAAACCCGCCACGACGAAAAATCCTGCGGCGGCAAATTCGACAATGCCCGCAAAGATCAGCGTCGCCTTGATATACTCCGGGCTCCACATCAGCTTTTCAAAATACATCGTGAATTTTTCGACGCGGTGATTGCCCCACCAGCGCACAAAACCGAGATCCTGGCGCGCAAAGAACTTGTCGAGCGCGTTCAGCACCCAGAAGAAAAACCAGAAGGTAATGACAACGGCGGTAATGGGTTGTCGAAGGACGGCCATGGCAATCTCAATCACTAGGATACTAAAGGTAGCTGGCCGCTTGATAACAACAACATGTTGAAACTTGGTTAGGGCAAAACGGGATGTTTCACCCGATCCGCATCTAAACCGGCTGCATCTCGCCAGCCGTGTCGGATGCGGATCGGACTCGGCTCAGTCCAGCAGTGTCACCAGTGAGGCAAATCGGCGGTCAAGTGCCATGCGCTCTTCCGCCGTCATTTCCGGCCAGACAATCTGGCTGCCGATATAGGCTGCATATTCTATCCGGGCGATGTCCCGGGCCAGATCCGGCTCATGTCCCCGCGCTTCATAAAGATCGGCGACGAATCCGGTACGCAGCTCATCCACCTCACGCACCACACCTGCCGCCACCCTGTTTGACTGCGCGAACTGGCGCACGGCCCGCTCCAGGTCGTGATCGAGACGGTTGGCCATGCTGGAAAGCTTAGCCGTTCTGGCGTCCGGCTCTTCGGCCATGGTTGCCTCGGCGACATCCAGCGTATGCCGCTGTTTCCACGCCTGCATCAGCGCCGCGACGAAGGCATCATGGTCCTTGAAGTGATGATAGAACGACCCCCGCGTGCGCTCAGCGCGCGCACACAGGGCTTCCACCGTCAGGCCGGCGGGCCCCTCACCTGCCAACTGGGACAATCCAAGGTCCAGCCAATCCGTTTTGCCAAAGCGTTTTTTCAGCTCACACCACTCCGCCAATGAGCCCCAGAAGCATGATCGGCAGAAACAGCCAGCCCTGGGGCATGTGACTGTATTTCTGCTTCTTCAGCGGCGGGACCACAAGCCCCAGAAGACAAAAGGAGGCAACGAGGGCCGTCGCCACCCAGCCGAGATCGAGACTGGATGGTCGCAGCCCGGCGAAAAGGAACATCACCGCAATCATACCCAGCACGATCGTGACAATGTGCCAGCAGTAATAGGCAACATATTTCGGCACAGGCTTGAGGTCAGAGGCCTTCAGCAAGGGAACGGCAATCGCGCGCCCGCCTGCGAAAGTGTGGAGGAGGCAGACTGCCAGGGACAGAACCGCCGCACTCAGAAACAGGATATTCATCAACTCACCTCCAAAACATACCATATAGTATGGTTTGTAAAATACATGCCCGGTAGCTTCAATGCGGCGTGCGGTCACGGTGCGATTGACGGGTCGGGCAAAGCCGACAGCTCGTCGTGTAGCGCCTTTCTTTTGCTTCAGGCGATTGTTCGTTTGACAGCTCAAAAAGCCAGTGATAGCGCTATTCAAAGCGCTTTGAATTCTTTTACTCAAGCGCGTCACATCACTATCTGCCAACACCACTTTCAAGGAGAGGCTGAGATGCCGATCAACGCCGTGGTTTGGGGCGAAAACGTCCATGAACAGCACAACAAGGTCGTCGCTGACACCTATCCAGCCGGTATGCACACCTGTATTGCCGATGCTTTGAACCAGGATCCGGAAATCAACGCCACCACCGCGACCCTTCAGGAGCCCGACCATGGGCTGACGGCGGAACGGCTGGCCGAGACCGACGTTCTGCTCTGGTGGGGCCATGCCGCCCATGGCGACGTTGCCGACGACGTGGTCGAGCGTGTCTGCGATGCCGTCTGGTCCGGCATGGGCATGCTGTTTCTGCATTCCGCGCACTTTGCCAAGCCGTTCAAACGCCTGATGGGCGGCCCGTGCAACCTCACCTGGCGCGAAGCCGGCGAGCGCGAGCGGCTTTGGGTCACCAGCCGCAACCACCCGATCACCAACGGCCTTCCGGACAGTTTCGAGCTAGAGATGGAGGAAATGTATGGCGAACCCTTCGGCGTGCCCGAGCCGCTTGAAACCGTCTTCATCAGCTGGTTCCAGGGGGGTGAAGTCTTCCGCTCCGGACTGACCTACAAGCGGGGCGCGGGCAGCATCTTCTACTTCCGGCCAGGGCATGAGACCTACCCGACCTATCACAATGCCCATGTGCAGCAGGTTCTGAAGAACGGTGTCAAATGGGCGTTCAATCCGATGGCCAGGCTCGCCGATCCGAATGCGGCGCCGAATGTGCCTGTTGATGCGGCACCGGAAAAAATCGAGGAACGCGGACCGAAGCTCCACGCCGAGGGAGAGGAAGGCTTCCGCTGATCGCAGCACTTGTAAAAAAGGGCCGACCGGATGACGTCGGCCCACTCGCTCAAAAAATGTCCAGGGAGGCCTTCCGATGACCACATCAACACCGCTCCGCATCATGATCCTTGGAACCGGCAACATGGCACGCACCCATGCCGCCGCCTTTCAGAAGATCCCGAATGTCCGTCTGGTGGCCGGCGTTGACCGGCGCGCGGATGTACTGGCACAGTTCTGTGCCGATTTTGACATCCCGGAGCGTTTCGAGACCCTGGACGAGGCCATCTCGTGGGGGGCTTTTGACGCCGTGGCCAATGTCACGCCGGATGCTGCCCACCATCCGACGACACTGGCGCTGTTGACTGCCGGGAAACACGTTCTGTGTGAAAAGCCGCTGGCAACCAATGCCGCCGACGCCAGAGAAATGGCCGATCTTGCTGCCGGGAAAGGCCTCATCGGCATGGTCAACCTGAGCTACCGCAATGTCGCTGTGTTGCAGAAAGCCGCCGAACTGGTTGCCGACGGCGCCATCGGTGCGCTTCGACATTTTGAGGCCTCCTATCTGCAGAGCTGGCTGACCCAGCCGGCCTGGGGCGACTGGAAAACCCAGGACCAGTGGCTCTGGCGTCTGTCGACCGCTCACGGTTCCAAGGGCGTGCTCGGCGATGTCGGCATCCACATTCTGGATTTTGCCACCTTTGCAGCGGGCAGCCCGATCGCGGACCTGTCCTGCCGCCTGAAGACTTTCGACAAGGCGGAAGGTGGCCGGATCGGAGAGTATGTGCTCGACGCCAATGACAGTTTCACGCTGCAGGCGGAACTCCGGAACGGCGCTCTCGGCACCGTCACCGCCACCCGCTTCGCGTCCGGTCACCTCAATGACCTGCGCCTCAGGCTCTATGGCGACAAGGGCGGCCTCGAAGTGCGTTTTGAAAAAAATGTCGAAACGCTGAGGATCTGCCGCGACGCGGATCTGAAAGAGGCCAATTGGACCGAGCTCGCGGTGCCACCTGTGCCAACGGTCTATGAACGGTTTGTTGCCGCCATTCGCGATGGAGCCCCGGCCGAACCGGATTTTGAGCATGGCGCCAGGCTTCAGGTCGCGCTTGACCTTGCCGAACGCTCCCATCTGGAAGGCGGCAGGTTTTTCAAGACCTGATCGCGGCTGTCCCGGCCCCGCCACCACAGCGAAACTGCAGCGGAGCCAGGGCCCCGCTGCAGCAAGTTTGGTACTTGAGGCAAAGCAAGAACACGGTCGGGCACGCAGTCAAACAAGCGCCCCTCCGCATATTGCCTGATGAGATTACTCCGGAGCCCCCTGACACTTCGTTCAGGTTGCAGGCCGGGTTTATGTCAATGTTTAGACGAAATTCGAAATAACGCAGGGGCAGCCCCCTGCGGAGCAGCAGTTTCCGTAAAGCGTCGCAAGACAAAAAAACCAGCCTTCTTTCGAAAGCTGGTTTCTCGGGCCATTCGGCCGAACTGGAGCGGGCGATGGGATTCGAACCCACGACCCCAACCTTGGCAAGGTTGTGCTCTACCCCTGAGCTACACCCGCATAGTGACCGTGTCCTGGGCGGTGACCGCCCCGGCGTCGGTGGCGCAGTATATGAACTATGCGGAGACGGATTGCAACACCGAAATTGAAGAATTTTTTTTAGCTGTCTTTCTGTGGACTTTCTGTGCAAACAAAGCCGTAAATCCGCAGATTTCTGCCGCTTTTTCAGCACATCACCTCTTGTGAGCGAGACCCAAATCGCGGTATTTAGCGCGCCAGCACAAATTTTTCGGAAAAAAATCATGCCGGCAGCACGCGACGACCTCATGGCGTTTTTCAAGGATCTCGGCATCGAGGTCAGCACAGTGGACCACCAGCCCGTCTTCACGGTTGCCGAATCCGGTGACCTGCATGATCGGATCCCCGGTGGGCATACGAAAAACCTCTTTGTAAAGGACAAGAAGGGCCGCCTGTTCCTGATCGTCGCCCTGCATGACGCGGAAATCGATCTGAAGAAGGTTCATCAGATCATCGGCGCCCAGGGGCGAGTGTCCTTCGGTAACGCGGACCTCTTGATGGAGGTGCTGGGGGTCGAGCCGGGCTCGGTCACGCCGTTCTCTCTGATCAACGACCGCGATGAAAACCGTGTCATTCCGGTGTTTGACGCAGCGATGATGCAGCACGAGGTGCTCAACTATCATCCGCTGAAAAACGATGCCACGACCGCGATTTCGGCTGAAGACCTGCTCAAATTCGCAAGAGCCTGCGGTCATGATCCGAAGGTTCTGGCGGTCAGTGAGGAAGCCAAGGCCGCCGCGCTCTGAGATCTTGCTGGAATTCAGCTGCGGGGCGTTTGTAATTCGACGGTGTTGGCGCCATGTTAGGGCCAACACAACCCTTTTGACGACATTCACTTGAGAGCCGGGCATCACCAATTGCCGGCCGGAAACATTGAGGCGGGCACATGAGCAACGGCAACTATAGTATCGGTGGCCAGGTTGGGGGCGGATTTGGTGCCAGCATGGGCGGCGGTTACGGCGGCCAGGGCGGTGGCAATGGCGATGGCGGTGCGCCTACAGGCGGCGGCGACCTGGTGTTTGACGTCACCACCCAGAGCTTTATGGCCGACGTTCTGGAAGCCTCCCGCCACCAGCCGGTGATCGTCGATTTCTGGGCGCCCTGGTGCGGACCGTGCAAACAATTGACGCCCGTGATCGAGGCCGCCGTCAACGCGGCAGGCGGGTCGGTCAAACTGGCCAAGATGAACATTGACGAGCACCCGGAAATTGCCGGTCAGATGGGCATTCAGTCGATCCCGGCCGTCGTCGCCTTCAAGGACGGCCAGCCCGTCGACGGCTTCATGGGCGCTCAGCCTGAAAGCGAGGTCAAGGCATTCATTGAAAAGCTCGGCGGTCCGGCCCCTGCCAACCCGTCCGAAGCCTATCTGGAACAGGCAGAGGCGCTGCTCGCGGAAAAGGATTTCGGCCAGGCGGCGCAGCTTTTTGGTGCCGTGATGCAGATGGAGCCGGACAATGTGACGGCGATTGCAGGCCTTGCACAGTGTTACCTCGGCGCCGGCGAAACCGAACGCGCCCGTCAGGCGCTAGACCTTGTCCCGGAAGAAAAACGATCCGAGGACGCTTACACAGCGGCCCTTGCCGCGCTTGACCTTGCCGAACAGGCCGCGGCTCTCGGCGACCTTGCAGACCTGCAGGACCGGATCGCCAAGGACCCGCTCGATTTGCAGGCCCGCTTTGATCTTGCCCTCGGCCTCAACGGCAAGGGCGACAAGAATGGTGCCGTTGACCAGCTGATCGAGATCGTCCGCCGCGACCGGGACTGGAACGAGGACGGTGCACGCAAGCAGCTCCTGCAGTTTTTTGAAGCCTGGGGGTTCAAGGATCCGGCCAGTGCCTATGGGCGCCGCAAACTCTCTGCCGTTCTGTTTTCTTGACGATCGTCGCCGCTGACACACTTAAGGACTGAGACAAGCCAACGCAGGCAAGCTGCAACAACGACAAGAACGAAGGCACTGAAATGCAGGCGGGAAATGCCATTTACGAGACCATTGCGGATCTGCCGCCGGTCCTGCCCGTGTTTCCGCTGTCTGGCGCCCTGTTGCTGCCCAGGACCCAGCTTCCCCTGAACATCTTCGAGCAGCGCTACATCGACATGATCGATGCGGCGCTCGCCGGCAACAGGCTGATCGGGATGGTGCAACCATTGCCCGACCAGCCGTCGGACGACGCTGACAGGCCCGCGCTGGCCAGCGTCGGTTGCGTCGGCCGTCTCACCTCCTTCCAGGAAACCGGCGACGGCCGATACCTGATCTCGCTTCAGGGCATTACCCGCTTCAGTCTCGGCAAGGAACGCAAGGTCTATGCGAGTTATCGCGAGGTCGAGTGCGACTTCGCGCCCTTTGCCGATGACCTGAAATGCGGCGAGGGCGAAGACGACGTCGACCGCAACGGCCTGTTGAGGACATTGCGGGAATATCTTGACGCCAACAATCTGGAGGCGGATTGGGAAAGCGTGACGGAGGCGGAGACCGAAGTGCTGGTCAACGCACTCTGCATGATGTGTCCCTACGGCCCCCAGGAAAAGCAGGCGCTTCTGGAGGCACGCGACCTCAAGACACGGGCCGAGACCCTGATCGCGATCACCGAGATGGATCTGGCCCGTTCCCAGAATGACGGCGGCACCACCTTGCAGTGATTGCCGGTGACCCTACCGAGAGACTGATATGACCGAACAGACCGAACGCGCCGTTGACCGCAAGCTCCTCGAGCTGCTGGTCTGCCCGGTGAGCAAGACAACCCTGGAATACGATGCCGAGGCGAAGGAACTCATTTCCCGCACCGCCAAACTCGCCTATCCGATCCGCAACGGCATCCCGATCATGCTCGCCGACGAGGCGCGTAAGCTGGAAGACTGAGCCCCCCTCAAGCAATTCGGCATGCATCCTGGCTGTGATCGCTCCCCTTTTTTTTAAACATGTTGACGGCAGACTGATACGGAGCTGATCAGCTGGCGGCTGATCTCAGCCCTGATGACCGGCGTAGACGTCTGCACCAGCAGCTCGTATTCGCCCAAACGCAGGCTGCAACCAGCTGAACGGTTCCAGAATGTTTTTATTACCTCTTTCCGATCCCCTGTGGCGCAAACTGGACGACGCCCATCGAGACAGGGACATGCCGGCACTCCTTCGTGCGCTGGCGCAGGACTGGGACGAGGAAACGGCCAGCTCGCTTTTCTGGGATTGCCTGTGTCACCAGGACACCTGCTACGGCGCGACCTACGCATCGGTGCCCCACCTACTTCAATTGGCCAAACGCCCTCCTGCACCGGAAGCAGTTGCAAGCATTGCCGATTTCCTGGGGCATGTTTCAATCGTGGCCTTTCAAGCCGCAGGTCATGGCCGCAGCGATGCGCCCGATGTACTGCAGGGATTGCCGTCAGACCTCGAAGCCTGGGACCGCAAGCTCGATCCTTACCGGCACTTACTGGAACATGCGAAAAAAGATCTGGCCGATCCCGAATTTCCGGAAAATGCACTGAAATCGGTAGGCAACGTGTTATTTGAGCTGAGCTCCGGGCCACTTCAAGAGGGGCTAGACGTCGTTGAACCTGAGACGGACCAGTCTGCCACAACGACCAGCGAACTGACCTTGTTGCGCGAAAACCGGCAAGCCGAACTGGATCGCTACACGGAAATACTGTCACGCAGCCCGGTTAACGAGGCAGACCTCAAGACAATCGCCCGGATCGGTGACGCTTTCTTCGAAGCTCAGGTCGAAATTGCTGACCTTTGCGAAAAAGCCTATGCAAACGCGGAATCACCTGCTGAGCGACGGTACTTCTTGGCGGGAACCGTTGCCGCATTTGGGGACCGTGAACTTGCGCAACTGCTGGAAAGCGGGGATGAGGGCTGCTTCGCGTGCGGCAACTGCCGCTGGCAGTATGAGTACCTGATCTTCGGGCAACGCATGGCGTATTATGCCTCGCCGGTCGGCCCAGGCGAAAGTGACACGATTACCGCCTCTGAGGATCTGGTGTTACGGGACTACCAGGGCGGCGCTCCCGATCGGGCTGATGGGCTTGTTCTGCGTTGCGAAGATCTCGGGACTGACACCCCGGCGGGGCGGGCGCTTCAGCTCGTGAAAGCACAAAAAGATCAGGAAAACGAACACAGACTGCGCCAGTTCAAGGGAACTTTTCTGTGCCAGAAATGCGGCATCCAAGTTCCGGTGACCAAGGTTGTGAAGCAGAAACGCTCATGATGAGCAGGTCGGCAACTCCGGTCCACATCACTGCCATCCGATCCGGTGGCCGCGCAGATCGGGTTTTGGAAGCTGATCACAGCGATCTGGACGGTAGAAAAAGACGCAAGCCAAACGAATAAAATCCGCTGGATCACCGGACGCGACCAATCACCAGGGCGCGGTTTTCAGGCTCTTGCCCATGACCAATGCCCCCGAGGATCGCGCGCGGACCAAGGGGGCTTGCTCTTCCAGAATATTCAAAGGCGCGGGATAGCTTCCGGGAAACCCGGTTCTTACATCCCGTAGCTGAGCCGCGCGATGAAGCTCTGCAGGAACCAGATGATCAGCAGCAGGATCACAGGCGAGATGTCGATCCCTCCGAGATCCGGCATGAAGCGGCGGATCGGCCGCAAGGCGGGCTCGGTGAGATTGTAGAGCACACGACCGATCGTGTTGATGAACTGATTGCTCGAATTGACGATATTGAAGGCGAACAGCCAGGAAAAAATGGCGCTGGCGATGATCACCAGAGAATAGAGGTATAGGGCAAGGCCTATTACATCCAACAAAGATCCGACTAATGCGCTCATGTGCCGTCCCACTTCGAAGCTTCAGTTGCCTTTCATGTAGCTTCCTGACAGCCACGCCGCAAGGCGGCAACACCGGAAATCCAACTCTGCCTGCCGGCCATGCTCGCTTGAGCGCTGCGGTGCCAAAATGCAACAGTCCGGCAAAACCCGAAATCCTTAGGGTTTGAGTAAGCGCCACCCGTGCTATCTTCCCGCCAAAGTTTTTTCCTTCTGGGTAGGATACATGTTCAAGTTTCTGTCGCGCGCCTCACTGGCCCTTGCCCTGAGCGCCGTGTCCGGAGCCGCCCTGGCTCAAAGCGGGGAAGTCTCCGCACAGGATGCCAACCGTCAATTCGTGATCGATCTTGGCGTTGGCGCGATTGCCAAACCGCGCTACGAGGCAGCGGACTCCTATCTGGTCTACCCGTTCCCGATCGTTTCCGTCGGCCGGTTCTATCTTCCCGGCCTCGGACAGGTCGTCGATGGCCGCCGCAAGTCGGGCATCTTCTTCTACCCGTCGTTCAATTTCATCGGCGAACGCAAGGCCAGCGATTCGGCGGACCTGACCGGCACCAGGACCGTCGACTGGGCTCTTGAACTCGGTCTTGGCGGCGGTTTCCGCACCGAGCATTTCCGCGCCTTTGCAGAATTGCGCCAGGGCATCAACGGACATAGCGGCCAGGTCGGCCAGCTTGGCCTCGACGGCATCGTCTACCCGGCGGAAAAATGGGAAGTCAGTTTCGGCCCGCGCGCCGATTTCGCCACGGACGATTACATGGACACGTATTTTGGTGTTTCGGCCTCCGAGGCAGCCAACAGTGGCGGCCGGCTGACCCGGTACGATCCGAGCGGCGGCTTCAAGAGCGTCGGCCTTGCTGCGCGTGCCAGCTACGACTTCAACGACGACGTCCGCCTGCACATCCAGGGTGGCTATGACCGCCTGATCGGAGAAGCGGCCGACAGCCCGATCGCCGATGCCGGCAGCAAGGACCAGTTCAGCATTGGTCTTGGCGTGTCCTACCGGTTTGCCTTTGACGTCTTCAAATAAGCGCAAAGTGCACCCTGCTGCACATACTGAAAAGGAGGCCGCCGGCCTCCTTTTGCATTTGCGGTCACGCTATCGGCTGATAGATCTCAGTCGGAACACGGGATCAGGGTAATACCGCGCGGCAGTTTGGTGGTCTCGTCACCACAGGCCCCCAGGATCCGTTCCGGGTCCAGATTGTAGGCACCGGTCAGGTCGGCCCCGACCAGCCGTGTCCGGCGCAACAGCGCGCCGTCAAAATCCACATCTGTCAGGTTGGCACCGCTCAGGTCGGAACTGACAAACCGGACGCCGGACATGTCCGCTCCGGAGAAATCGGCATTGTGTGCCTTGATCCGGTCGAGCTTGGCATCCCGGAGCCGCGCCCTCTTGAAGCTGGCATCGGTGAGATCGACACGTTCCAGATTGGCGTCGTCCAGCTTGGTCCTGTCAAAGGACGCGCCGGTGGCGACCGAACGGATCAGGATGACATTGCGCATGTCGGCACCGTTGAAATTGGCACCGGGGGCAAGGCTGGCATTCATGTCCGCATCGCGCAGGTCCGCATCCTGGAAATTTGCCTTGCTGAGATTGGCTTTTTCCAGGTCGACGGAGCGCATGCTGGCGTCTTCAAAATCGCTGCCGGCAAAATCCGCGCGCTCCGCCTCGGCCCTGCGGAAATCGGCGCTCTTGAAATTCGCGTTCGGCAGCACCGCTTCCTTCAGATCGGTTTCGCGCAGATTGGCCCTGCCGAAGTCGGCGTCTTCCACGGTCAGAAACCGCAGTTCCGCCAGCCGGAGGTCGCAACGCGGGCAGCCGCCCTTTTCCTTGATCTCAGCCATGCGTTCCGCATCGCTGCCGGCCAGGGCCGGTGTCGCCAACATGATCAATGTGCCGAAGCAGCCGGCCAGAACCCGCATCACCGTGTCGCTCATCACTTGTCCTTTTGACTGTCTCAACAAGACATAGGTTGCCAAAACGGCAGTTTAAGGACCCTGCCATGACAGAAAACTTAAAAATGCAAAAATGTTGGGAGATTTATGCAAGAGGGCGGGAAGAAACGGACGGGGTCGCAGGTGCCCGTTTCTTCCAACCACATCAAGCGCTGACGACGCACTACCTGACAATCAGCGTGTTTGTTAGAACGCAAAAGCCTTGCCAATTGGTTTTTCACCTCAGGTAGCCTACATCTGGGCCTTTGCACCTGAAGAAGCACAAGATGCTGACTTTGTTCAGATTTTCTTCACCAGCCCTGCATTGCAATTTGCAACGCCAACTGCAAACAGGGTTAACGAAACGCTAACTGGGCACCAGCCGCGCCGGCGGCTGGCACCGGTCGCCTCAGGTGATTTCCGCACGCAGATCGAACGTCGAGCGCTTGCCGACATCGTCAAAGTGCCGGTCGAGCCAGTCTTTCGCGGTCTCGCGGCCAAGATCCCTCAGATGGGTCAGGAAGTCCCATTCCGCATTCAGTTTCGACGACGCCTGGAGCGGTTTCAGTTCTTCCGCCGCGATCCGGTGCATGTGAACCTTCACATATTCCTCGTCCGACAATTTGCCATCCTCGATGAGCCTCGTGACAAAATCGATGGCGCGCAGTTCGCGCAGAAGCGTCGAGTTGAAGGTGATCTCGTTCAGACGGTTGACGATCTCCCGGGCCGTCCTTGGCACCTGGCGCCGTTCGGTCGGATTGATCTGGATGAGCACGACATCGGGTGTGTCTGTCTCGTAAAAGAGCGGATAGAGCGGCGGATTGCCCATATAGCCGCCATCCCAATAGGGTTCGCCGTCGATCTCCACGGCCTGGAACAGTTGCGGCAGACACGCGGACGCCATCACCGCGTCGAGCGTGACCTCCTTTTCCCGGAACACCCTGATCTTGCCGGTGAAGACATTCGTGGCCGCGATGAAGAGCTTCACGCCCGCACAGCAATGCACCTTGTCGAAGTCGACGATCCGTTCCACCACATCCCGGAGCGGGTTGGCGTTGAGCGGATTGAATTCGTATGGCGAGGCAAAGCGGGAAACCACGTCGAAAAACAGGTAGCTCGGCGAATGATCAAGGCTCCATTCACCCAGGAACTTGTCCAGAGGCGTGCGCTGAATGGGGCTGGCCTGTGCCTCCCGGCTCACCTCGTGCCAGAAGGCTTCCAGGCGTTCGCGCGCACCATCTTCCCCGCCCGCTTCCAGGCCGCTTGCCAGCACCACGGCATTCATGGCCCCGGCGGATGTTCCGGTGATGGCATCGATCTGAAAGCGGCTGTCCTCCAGGAACCAGTCCAGCACGCCCCAGGTAAAGGCGCCATGGGCGCCGCCGCCTTGCAGGGCAAGATTGATCTTCTTGGGCGCGGCCATGGCTGCCCCTTCTTCTGGATTTCGTGTCGTGCCGGTTCCTTAGTGCGCGGTCCAGCCGCCATCGATGGGCAGAACCGATCCCGTGATCGACGCAGCCGAATCGGAACACAGGAACACCGCGTAATCAGCCACCTGCTCGATGGTCACGAACTGCTTGGTCGGCTGCGCCGCCAGCATGACATCGTTCTTGACCTGCTCTTCGGTCAGGTTGCGTGCCTTCATCGTGTCCGGGATCTGGGCTTCGACCAGAGGCGTCCAGACATACCCCGGACAGATAGCATTCACGGTGATGCCCTGCTGTGCCACTTCCAGCGCAACCGTCTTGGTCAGGCCGGCAATGCCGTGCTTGGCCGCCACATAGGCGGATTTGTAGGGCGACGCCACCAGCGCATGGGCTGAGGCCGTGTTGATGACCCTGCCCCAACCCTTTTTCTTCATGCCGGGCAGGGCAGCGCGAATGGCATGGAATGCGGAGGTCAGGTTGATGGCGATGATCGCATCCCATTTCTCCACCGGGAACTCGTCCACCGGCGACACGAACTGGATACCGGCATTGTTGACCAGGATGTCGACAGAGCCGAATTCCTGTTCCGCAGCAGCAACCATTCCGGCGATTTCGTCACCGTTCAGCATATTGGCGGGCGAATACCGGCACTGGACGCCGAAGTCCGCTTCGATCGCGGCCCGGGTCTTCTCGATTTCATCCGCATCGCCGAGCCCGTTGATGACGACATTGGCGCCCTTCGCGGCAAACGCGCGGGCGCAGCCCAGACCGATCCCAGAAGTGGATCCGGTGACGAGGGCGGTCTTGTTGGCAAACATGAAGGAAACTCCCGAAGAAAAAATCCGGCACAGATTTCACCACTTATCGCCGCACTGCAACATCGAAGTGGCGAAAAGTGATGGACCCTGGTCAGGAGCCCCTATTTCCTGACGACAATTGCGACACTCATAACGTCATCCTGAGGAGCGCGCACCATGCGCGTCTCGAAGGATCGGCGGCATATTCCGGAGCAAGTCGCCCCTCCTTCGAAACGGGCCTTCCGGCCTGTCTCGGGATGATGAATTTCGGGTTGCGGTCTCTTTCGGCTAGCCCCCCTGAGCCAACATCAAGTCAGCGCCGGTTCATGCGCCGCACGCCGTCCAGCGCCTTATGCGCCTTGGACCTTGCTGCACTCTGGGTCCGCTCGACCTGCTCGAGATCCTCGTGCTTCAGCCCGAGCTTCTCGGCAAAGCGCTCCCGGATCAGGCCGTAGAAGGTCGCATGCAGACTGGCAAAGGCCCAGACGAGGATCAGCATCATGCCCATGGGGAAAATCGCCGAACGGACCTGCTGCCAGACAAGATTGGCCGGCAGCAGACCGTCACTCATCCACAAAACCAGCGCCCAGAGACCGACCAGGGCCCCGGCCAGAAGGCTCATCACCAGGGCGGCAAAGGCCATAGACCAGCCGAGGCCCGCAGTCGCACGCCAGCTTTCCCTGAGGCTGAGCGGGTCGTCGACGGCCGCTGCCGGCAGCACAACGGAAAATTTCTGAACCACCATCAACGCGATGAATGGCGCCAGGAACAGAAGCAGCAGACCGAAACCTGCGGTCAGCGCGGCAAGAAGCGCCGACAGGATGAAGAGCGGGATCAGCGACAGCATGCCGATCAGGCCGAGCACGATCTGATAGACGATCACCCGGACGGTTCGCCCGCCAAACGCGATCGGAAAGTCCTGCGCGCCGATCAGGATACGGCGCACATAGGCGATGGCGATGGAGAACCCGACCAGCAGGTTGGCCAGCCCGGCCAGCGCCCTGAGCGCGCCCTCGTCGGCCGCGGCAACAGGTTCGGTCATATAGGAGACGGTTGTAAACCCGGTCTCGGGCATCAGCGAGGCACCGATGGCAAAATTAAGCGCGGCCAGCAGCAGGATGTAGGCCCAGCCGGTTTTGAACAGCGTGCCGATATTGTGCTGCGCCAGGGAAAGTGACCGCTCCAGAACGGTGAGAAACATATCCTGCCCCAGTGGTTTGATACCGGGGCAGGATACCGAATTTAGGCCGGTGCGCCAGCGCTGCCTGCAACATCCGGCTGCGACCGGTCACCTTCCTTGGCCAGCTTGTAGCCGTTGGTCAGGACGGACAGTGCCAGAACGGTCATGATCATCTGCATCAGCAGGTTGATGGCCGCGGCCTTGGCCATCACGATGACCAGCGGCAAGGCACCGTCCAATAGACCGAGCGCGAACTGGAGAATACCGGTGGCAATCGCAAATGGCAGGGCAAGGGCGAGCGTTGCCAGGACCATCCACCAGCCCAATCCCTTGCCCGCCTCATAGGCTTCCTTGAAGCCAAGCGTCCCTTCGACCGCCGTTGCCGGCAGCACGAGGCTGACGCGAAACACGATCGGAATGAGCACGATGGCAACCGCCAACACAAGAACCGACATGATCACGGTAGAGCCGGTCACCATGCCGATGCCACCGGCAATCGCGTAAGTCACACCGAAACCGATCGTGATCACAAGCGACTTCAAGGCAAATCGCAGTTCCAGCCCCCCGAAACGCAGATTGACCGCAGGCGGCTGTTCGCCCAGCAGCCCGAAGCGGTGCCAGGCAACCGCAATCGAAGATGCCGCGACCAGGCCGACCAGAGCACCGACGACCGACATCGCAGTTGCGGTCAGGAGAAACGGCGACCCGGCCGGATTCCCGGCAAACAGCGCCAGAACGACGACAAAGGCGAGTGCCACGGCCAGCTGGACCAGAAACCACGCGCTGACCACTTTGAATACGGCACCAAGATTGTCGAATACGAGTGAAATGGAAGATTTTACAAGATGCATGAACATGGCGAACGAACTCATAGATAAGGTTGCAATATTCCGCTGCCCGTCGGAGTGCGCTTTATCTACGCGTTTGCCCATTCAGCGCAAGAAAACTTCCCGCCCTGACGAATGTCTACTGAAGTTACCTGAAAATTCCATGTCATGAACTGTATAGCGCATGCATTACCATGGTCAGTCTTCAAAGGCCTGTGTCATCGCTTGTTCTGTCGCTGCGCGATACCCCGCCGTAATCACGGAAATACTGAGCACGGTGACCAGGATCTGCAGCAGCACGTTGAGGATCATGACCTTTATCTGAACGAAGATCAGCGGCAATCCGGTTCCGGTCAGCGACAGCACATGGTCGATCAGGGCCCCGCCCAGCCAGAACGGCAAGGACAGGACAATGACGGCCCAGAGCATACGCCACCCGAGCCCTTGCCCCAGCCGGTGCGCTTCCATAAATCCAATCGGGCGTTCCAGCGCCGCCGCCGGCAGCACCAGGTTCAGGCGCATGAGATGCGGCATGATCAGAAACAGCAGAACGGCGAATGTGGCACTCATCGACACGCCGAGCGGAAAGGCTCCACCGAGTAGCGAAAAAACAACGGCCACCGGGATCGAAACCCCGATCGCGATCAACACCAGCAGGATCATTTTCCAGAGAAATCGTGCTTCCAGCGCGCCGAAACGGACGAACACAGTGGCTGGTCGTTCACCGAGCATGGCAAACCGATGCCAGGCGACTGCAATCGAGGCGGCCGCCAATATGGCAACGGTCACGTTGAGCAGCAGCAGCAGGACCGCACCGGCCGGAATCGACGCTGGGTCAGTGGCCTCGTCGATGGGACCGACAGTCAGTATGACCACAAACGACAGCATGATCTGGATGCCGACCCAGGTGCCGCACACCTTGAACACCATATCCAGATTCTGAAACACCAGCGAAAGGGAATCGGTCAAAAGCCGTTTGAACATGTCTAAGCCCCAGATACGTGATCACGGGCTTGCCCGTTTCAATGAAACCGCTCTTAAAGGTTGGTGGTCCTGCCCGCAACGATTGACAGCAAATCACGCAAATCAACCTGAAAAACCGACCGGCCATTGCCCTTTTTTGCCGCAGCCCCTAATCATGCGCTGGAAAACAGGACCGGGATCGCACATCTATCGGTTCAACAGTTTCAAGACACCCTGGTGCCCATCATGATTGATGATTTCGCAAGTCCCCTGCCCCGCCGCACATCGGTAGGCGTGAAGGTCGGCAACGTCACGGTCGGCGGCGACGCCCCGATCGTCGTCCAGTCCATGACCAATACGGACACCGCCGATGCTGATGCAACTGTCGCCCAGGTGGCGGCACTTGCGCGTGCCGGTTCGGAAGTCGTGCGCATCACGGTTGACCGTGCAGAAGCGGCCGAACAGGTGCCACGCATCAAGGAGCGGCTGGAGCGGATCGGCATCGACCTGCCGCTGGTCGGCGACTTTCACTATATCGGCCACAAGCTGTTGCAGGACTATCCGGATTGCGCCGCGGCGCTCGACAAATACCGGATCAACCCGGGCAATGTCGGCTTCAAGGCCAAGCGGGACACCCAGTTCTCCCAGATCATCGACATTGCCCTGAAACACGACAAACCAGTCCGCATCGGCGTCAACTGGGGTTCGCTTGACCAGGAACTCCTGACCAGGCTGATGGACGAGAACGCGGAAAGCGACGCCCCTGTTTCGGCCGCCGCCGTGATGCGCGAGGCCATCATCCAGTCCGGGCTTCTGTCGGCCCAACGTGCCGAAGACCTTGGCATGGGGCGCGACAAGATCATTCTCTCGGCCAAGGTCAGTCAGGTCCAGGACCTGATTGCCGTCTATGCAGACCTTGCCCGGCGCTGTGACTACGCATTGCACCTGGGCCTGACCGAAGCCGGCATGGGCACCAAGGGCATCGTCTCTTCCGCAGCCTCCATGGGCATCCTGCTGCAGCAGGGGATCGGTGACACGATCCGCGTCTCCTTGACCCCGGAACCGGGAGGCGACCGGACCCGCGAAGTGCAGGTCGCCCAGGAACTGCTTCAGGTCATGGGTTTTCGCGCCTTCGTGCCCGTCGTGGCCGCTTGCCCCGGATGCGGCCGGACCACGTCGACGACGTTCCAGGAGCTTGCCCAGGACATTCAGGGCCATATCCGCGAATCCATGCCGAAATGGCGTGAGCAGTATCCGGGCGTTGAAAGCCTCAACGTTGCGGTGATGGGCTGTATCGTCAACGGTCCGGGCGAGTCCAAGCATGCCGATATCGGCATCTCGCTGCCCGGCACCGGCGAAACTCCCTCCGCCCCGGTTTTCATCGACGGAGAAAAAGCCACCACCTTGCGCGGGCCGGGCATTGCCGACGAGTTCAAGCAGATGGTGCTGGACTATATCGAGAAGCGCTACGGCTCCGGTCCGAAGTCTTCGTCCGACGCCGCCTGACCAGACAGAAAGTCCCAAAAAGATGATGCAGCCGGGCCTTGCCGAGCCTCAGAGAAAGCCGATCCTGGTGATCACCTCACAGGTGGTCCGCGGCGGCATCAGCGGCCGCGGCCTGACCTTCGCCCTGGAACGGATCGGACACGATGTCTGGTTCCTGCCGACCATCCTGCTGCCGTGGCACCCCGGTCAGGGCAAGGGCACCCGGATCGTGCCGGCGCTGGAAGATTTCAAAAGCCTCACGGCGGATCTGGCAGCGTCGCCGAAGCTTGCCGAAATCGGCGCCGTTCTGTCCGGCTATCTGGGCAGCCAGGACCAGGCCGGTCCGATCGCCAAACTGATCAAGGCAGTGAAAGCCGCCAATCCGGACGCTCCCTATCTGTGCGATCCGGTCCTTGGCGACCTGCATGGTGACGCGGGATCTCTTTACGTGCCCAAGGCAACCGCCCAGGCCGTCCGGGACGAGTTGGTTCCGCTTGCGGACATTGTCACTCCCAATGCATTTGAACTTGGCTGGCTGAGCGGGCGCGAGGTCACCAATGAAATGCAGGCGCTCGCCGCCGCAAGAACACTTGGCAACGAGCGGGTGCTCGTGACCTCGTCACCGGCACTGCGCCGCAACGCAATTGCCAACCTGCTGGCTGCGCCGCGCTCTGCGATCGCCGCCGAACACGCGGCAATTCCCAATCCGCCGCACGGCACCGGCGACCTCATGGCCGGCCTGTTCCTGAGCAATCTGCTGGCCGGTTTCGATGACGAAGAAGCCTTGAAGCGGGCATCAGCATCCGTCTTTGAACTGGTCGCACGCAGCGTCAAGAAGGGCGCTGACGAGCTGCTCTTTGCCGAAGAACAGCAATCGGTGGTGAAAGCGATGGCGCTGGTCACATCCCGCCGCGTCCTGGAAACCAAGGTCCGTGCCTGAGAAAAGCACAGACTGGATTGCAGGTGTTGACGGCTGCAAGGCCGGCTGGGTCGCGGTCTTGCGAAATCTCGCCGACCCGACCGAGGTGAACCTGCACCTCTTTCCGGCCTTCGCCGACATTGTCAGCTTCGTCCCTCAGATCAAGGTCATTGCGGTCGATATGCCAATCGGCCTGCCGGATGCACTCGGCCCCGGCGGCCGGGGACCGGAAAAGGCCGCGCGCCGTCATCTTGGAGAACGCCAGTCATCCGTCTTCACCGTGCCCCCCCGACCAGCGGTCTATGAAACCGACTACCGTCAGGCCTGCGACACCGCCATGAAGACCTCCGAGCCGCCAAGGAAAGTCTCGAAACAGTGTTTTTATCTGTTTCCGAAGATGCGGGAGATCGACACGTTGATGACGCCCGAATTGGAAGAGCGCGTTCATGAGGTCCATCCGGAACTCGCCTTCTGGCGCTTGAATGGCGAAGCCGAAATGAGTCTGCCGAAAAAGGTGAAGAGCCGCGCCAACCCGGCTGGCCTCGATCAGCGCAGGGACCTGCTGGTTTCCAAGGGAATGCCGCAAGATTTCCTCGACCAGAAGCCTCCGCGCGGATGCGGCCGGGACGATCTCCTGGATGCAGCAGCGAACAGCCTGATTGCCGAACACATTATAAACGGACAGGCGGAGCCTTTCCCGAAAGATTTCCGACGCGACGACCGGGGCCTCAGAATGGCAATTTGGGCTTAGGGTTGCCGTGAAGCACCTGCCAACCAGACGAAGACAGGGACAATCTACGCCATGCGCCCGGCCCTGAAATGGATGGTCTTTTGTCTCCTGTTCGCGATTTTGACGCTGATCTCGCAATTGGGGGGCCTTGCCCTGATTGCCGCACTCTTTTTCAAACGCCGCATGTTGGTGTTTTTGACAGCTTACGCACTCCTCAGCCTGTCCGCGATCTGGATTGCGCCGGTTGTCAGCAACCGGGTTGCATTGCCCTGCTTTTCGGACGGCCCGTTAAAGGTTCAGTCGTGGATCTACTGCGCCCTCAACCGCAATTATGTGTCACCTGAAGTCAAGGCGCTGCTGGAAGACCTCGCCGATGCGACCGAAGAGGCTTATCCGCGCACACAAACGCTTGTTCTGGATGGCAATTTTCCGTTCCTGGACGGCTTTCCCCTGATCCCGCATCTCTCCCATGATGACGGCAGGAAGGTGGATCTGGCGTTTTATTACCGGGATGCGTCAGGTTACCGGCGTGGTTCCATACGTTCGCCGATCGGCTATTTTGCCTTTGAAGACGGTCCGAGCAATTGCCCGCCGAAGCGCCTGAGCCTCAGATGGGATCTTGCTGCCCTGCAGCCCCTGTGGCCCCGCCTTGAGATCGAGCCGAACAGGACCCGGTTCGCTCTTGCCTTCCTTGCCGCCGATCCCCGTGCCGGCAAGATCCTGCTTGAACCCCACCTGAAAACGCGGCTCGGGCTCGCATCCTCAAAAATCCGTTTTCAGGGCTGCCGGGCGGCCCGGCACGACGATCACATACATCTTCAACTTTAACCCGCGGTCTTTTCCCGCATTACCATGTAGTCAAAGCGTCTCCAGCAAGGCGCAGATGTCCTGCTTGAGGTCCTTGCCTCGAACAATCCCGCCGTGGCACGGCACGATCACGGTTGGAGTTTCGAGATCGAGGCGGTTTTGAACCCAGGCCGAAAACACGGTCTTGTCGCGCAGCCCATAAGTCGGAAACGGCTTCAGAAAGCCCACCTTCGGTTTGGTATCGCTCTTTTCCTGCACACCGCAAAAGGCATCGGTCACGATCCAGATGACCGCGTCCTCTGTGCGCAGGCACATCCACACTTCACCCGTCTTGAGACCGTCCGGTTCAAGGAGGCTGGCGTGGCCGGGAAGCGCTTCGGCAAGCCTGTCCAGGTCAGAGAAGGCAAGCCCGGTGACTTTCTCCAGACGCGGCCTTGCGCCTTGCGAACAAACACAGTCCGCCTCCGAAAAGGCGGCAACATGTTCGCTCAAACCCATGTTGTGATAATGGTTCGGCGCCAGCAGGAACCGCACAGGGGCGAGAGCCGATGCCGTGCCGCTGGACTTGCGGACGGGGCTGTAAAGAGCTGTTCCCCCATAAGGCAAAGCGATCGCGACACAGCGTAGATTGCCCTTTCGTATGGACCAGAGGCCGTCGGCCCCCTCGACCGGTTCAAGTCCCGCTGCCTGTTTCATGTTCTAAACTCCCTGCTGGTCAGTTGCGCGCACAGCAAGTCGACCAGCGGCTTGCCGGCATCGGTTTTCCCGGCCAGACGGTTTTGGGCGTGAACGCCCATGACGGCGGATACCAGCCCCTTCGCGGTTATCACCGGTTCCGTGTCGGCCGGAAGCGACTTGTCGGCAATTGCCTTTTCCAGGCAGGTGGCAAAAGCGCTTTCCAAAGCAGCCCAATAGCGTTTGGCGGCTTCCTCCAGCCGCGCGCTGCCAACGCGTGCGTTCTCAATCCCGGTGTTCACGACGAGGCAGCCATATGGGCTGGACGTCATCGAGCCGTCCGTGACCAGAGATCGCAGAAACTTCAAGAGTTCCGGCAAGCCGCCAGTCTGCATGGGCGCCATGGCATGCCGGATGGCCTGGTCCGAATAATAATCGAGCGCTCGCAGATAGAGGCCTTCCTTGCCGCCGAACTCGGTTCGGATCGCAAACTGGTTGAGGCCGGTGAGGCGCTCCAGTTCGCGCAGTCCGAGTGCCTGATAGCCATGTTGCCAAAACGCGTGAACGACACGTTCGACCACCTCATCGACATTGTAGCTTTTTGGACGCGCCATGATTTTATTTCTCTACGACTGAATAGAAATTAATTCCTATACACTCGAGAAGAAATGTCAAGACACAAGATAGGCAGTCTCGTGCAGGCGCTAGAAAAAGGTGCCATACGGATTTCACACGACTCGATAACGCTCCCCAACGTAAGCTAGGATGCTTCGTGCCCCGTCCCGGCGGCGATCTTGCGCCGCGTATCTCCAGCGAGAGGACATTTTCATCATGCGTACCAGGTACATGTTGGCGGCTGCGATCGGCTTTGCGATTGCCTATTCCGCTCCAGTAGATTTCACCGGCTTTGCCGCCGGCACACCCATTTTTGCCGGCATAGCGCCTGCCAAGGCTCAGAACCCGACCCGCAACACGGCGCGGCGGACCGCCCGGCGCACCACACGGCGCGTTGCCCGCCGCACATCGATCGCCGGATGCGCGCCCTACAACGCCTATTACAATTGCGGCGGGGTCTATTACCGGCCCGTCGTTGAGAACGGCGTCACCGTCTATGTTGTTGTGAACCCCTGAACCTTCTGGAGAACCTCATGAGAAACCTCCGTATGCTGGCTCTTGCCGCCAGCGTCTCGCTTTTGAGCGCTCCGGCCGTGGCACAGGGACCGGTCAAGGGCGTCCTGGAAGCCTGCGAAACCGAAATCACGACCTATTGCGATGAAGTCACGCCGGGCCATGGCCGTATGCTGTCCTGCATGTATGCCCATGAAGACAAGATCAGCGACGAGTGCGCGGCCTCCATTGTCGACCTGGCGGATGCCCTCGACTTCCTGTTCGCCAATGTCGGCAACGCGGTAGCGCTCTGCGCCGCCGACATCGAAGCCAATTGCTCCGGCGTCGAGTTCGGTGGCGGCCGCATCCTGTCCTGCCTCAAGGCCAATGCCGACAAGGTGTCGGCAGAGTGCCAGCCGGTTGTCAGCTCCTTCTCCAACCAGTTCGGTCTGAACGACTGAGCGAACCACGCTAGCTGCGTGCGGCCTGCCCTTTGGCTGCGCGCAGCCGGCTTCAAACTCCGGCCAATTCGCGCAGCGCAGCGGTCATCTTCACCTCTTCCCTTTCCTTTTCGTCAGAACCTGCTAAAAGGCGCGCCGTTCCTTCACGGGAACCACCGGTCGCAGCCTACCCGGTGAC
Source organism: Roseibium sp. (assembly GCF_965233565.1). Classification (GTDB taxonomy): domain Bacteria; phylum Pseudomonadota; class Alphaproteobacteria; order Rhizobiales; family Stappiaceae; genus Roseibium. Next base: position 2,951,148 of record NZ_OZ247494.1, read on the forward strand.
GAGCGTCGCAACGGGCGTTCAACAGCGAAAACAAGGGACCAACGTTGAAAACACTTGTCATCTGTTCCGGCGGAATGGATTCCGTCACCCTTGCGCACAGGATTGCGCAGGACCATGAGCTGATCGGCCTGATCTCCTTTGATTATGGCCAGCGCCACAAGAAGGAACTGGATTTTGCCAGAGCCTGCGCCGAAGAGCTCAACACCGAGTTCATCCTGATCGACATTTCCAATATCGGCCGCCAGCTGACCGGCTCGGCGCTGACCGATGATCTGGACGTGCCCGATGGCCACTACGCCGAAGACACCATGAAGGTCACGGTGGTGCCGAACCGCAACGCGATCATGCTGACCATCGCCTATGGCATTGCCTCCTCGCGCGGGGCTGAGGCGGTCGCGACCGCCGTTCATGGCGGCGATCATTTCATCTATCCGGACTGCCGCCCGGCCTTTACCGAGAGCTTCGAGACCATGCAGCGGCACGCCCTGGACGGTCTAGGCGAGATCAGGCTCTTCACGCCTTATGTCAATGTCTCCAAGGCAGAGATCGCCCGCGAGGGCCTGGCCCTTGGTGTCGACTATCGCAAGACATGGTCTTGCTACAAGGGCGGCGCGGAGCACTGCGGCCGCTGTGGCACCTGCGTGGAACGGCGCGAGGCGTTTCACCTTGCCGGCGGCATAGACCCGACGGTTTACGCAGACGCGGACTTCTGGAAGGTGGCCTGCAATGTATAGGATCACCAAGGAGTTCCACTTTTCCGCAAGCCACCAGCTGAAGGGTCTTGGCGACGACCATCCTTGCGCCCGCTTCCATGGCCACAACTACGTCGTTGAAGTGGAACTGGCCGCCGAGGAACTCGACGCGATCGGCTTTGTTCGTGACTACAACGAACTGAAGCTGCTCAAGACCTATATCGACGACACGCTTGATCACCGGCACCTGAATGACGTGCTCGGCGATGATTGCGTGACCGCCGAGCGCATCGCCAAACACCTGTTCGACTGGTGCAAGGCGGCCTGGCCGGAAACGGCCGCCGTCCGCGTCAAGGAAACCCCGAAAACCTGCGCGGAATACCGCCCGCTCGTTTATCTCCCGGTGGAGGCGCGGTCATGACTCAGGACCTGATCCGCGTCAACGAGATCTTCGGACCGACCATCCAGGGCGAAGGCGCCCTGATCGGTCAACCGACCGTCTTTGTGCGCACAGGCGGCTGCGACTATCGCTGTGCCTGGTGTGACACGCTGCATGCGGTCGACAGCGCCTATCGCGACGAATGGGTGCCGATGTCGCCGCAGGCGATCCTGATGCAGGTGGAGATCCTGTCGGGCGGCAAGCCGCTGATGGTGTCGCTGTCGGGTGGCAACCCAGCCATCCAGCCGCTCGGACCGCTGATCGAATTCGGCCGTCGCGAAGGCTATCGCTTTGCGCTTGAAACCCAGGGCAGCCTGGCGAGGGAGTGGTTCGACAGGCTGGATGTCCTGACCCTCAGCCCGAAACCGCCATCGTCCGGCATGGCAACAGACTGGCAAAAACTTGCCGAATGCGTCGAAGCGGCCGGTTCCGACACCCAGACAGTGCTGAAGGTCGTGGTCTTCGACGAGGCGGACTATGCCTTTGCCCGCGATGTCTCGGAACGCTATCCGGAGCTGAGCTGCTACCTGCAGCCGGGCAATCACACCCCGTCCGAGGCGCACGAGACCGACAGCACAATCGACATGGCCGGCATCATGGACCGCATGCGCTGGCTGGTCGACAGGGTCACCACCGACAAATGGTACGCCGCCACCGTGCTGCCGCAGCTGCACACGATGATCTGGGGCAATCTCAGAGGCGTTTAACGTCTCGAACCTCGCCAGCCTCATCCTGAGGAGCCGCGCCAGCGGCGTCTCGAAGGATCGGCGGCAAATTCTGAACAAGCGGCCCCTCCTTCGAGACGGACCTGATGGTCCTCCTCAGGATGAGGTCGGAAACGAGGAAACAGACAGATGTCCGACAAGAGCATCTATGAAAACCTGACCCAGCTCGGCGCTTCCACGGAGCTGCCGGACGATCCGGACAAGGCCGTGCTGGAAAAGGTGCCGAACCCGCAGGCGGGCACCGGCTACATGGTTCGCTTCGTCGCCCCGGAATTCACCTCGCTCTGCCCGATCACCGGCGCGCCGGATTTTGCCCATCTGGTGATCGACTATGTGCCGCGAGACTTCCTCGTGGAGAGCAAGTCGCTGAAACTCTTCCTCGGCGCCTTTCGAAATCACGGCGCCTTTCACGAGGATTGTACCGTCTCCATCGGCAAGCGCCTTGTCGAACTGCTTGACCCGCAATGGCTCCGGATTGGTGGCTACTGGTACCCGCGCGGCGGCATCCCGATCGATGTCTTCTACCAGACCGGCCCGGCCCCGGAAGGTGTCTGGATCCCGGAACAGGGCGTCGCGCCATACCGGGGACGTGGGTGAGATCTAACCAGCAGCAACGGCGAATAACCACAGATGCCGCTTATTGAAGGTCTAGCGCCCGACGCCGTAGCGAAGGGCCGCACGGAACCTCCAAAAGCTCCGAAGTCCTCGCGGCCCTGAGCCGGGATCCAATCCACCGTGCGACGCATCGCGTGCGTTGAGCGGACAGGGAAGCAACCGCGAAAGCCCAGCCTTTCAGTTCGGCTCTGCGATCGAGCGGATCCCGGATCGTCGCTGCGCGGTGTCCGGAATGACCGCCAGGGTGTCACCCGCGCATTCCCAAACAGGTGGGCTGAGCAAGATCAAGGGATTGCGGCGCAGTCCCCTCATTCCGGTGCCGGCAACGTCAACCCCGGGGCCTTCTCGATCTCCTGGGTGGTCACCATTTCGAAATTCGGCGCCTTGGTGTCATAGACGGCCTTGACGATGAAATTATCGCTCTTGCGGACCCAGTAGGTATAGCGGTTTTCCGTGACCATGCCCTGGCTGACGGTGATGTCGGCGGCGACAACCTCGACCGGCTCTCCCTCCAGGTCCTCCGCACTGCAGGTGGCATTGCGGATGGTTTCAGCGTTGGTCTCTTTGTCGGCCCGGGCCTTGTCCGCGTTCTGGTCTGTCTCCATCTCCCGGATCTTGTCCCAGGTCTTGCCTTCATCCGCGGATTGATAGAGCGCGTTGCCGTATCCCAGAACCCAAGGGCCAGCCGGAGAGGTCGGCACGGTCATGTAGTGGTCCGGGCCAAGATAGAGAAAGTCGTTTTTGCTTTCCGGCGCTCCCTTGAAGGCTGTGGTCACGGCCGCTTTGGTTGGCATGCCCTGATCCAGCTGAAGATAGAGCTCCGTGAACCGGTCCAGGCACGGATCGGCCAGCGCAGCCTGGGAGGTAACGGCGAACAGACCGAGAGACATCAAAATCGATTTCATCAAATCCCCGCGTGGCAAAGACATTCCTTGGAACGCAAACATGGAACACCGTTTTCCGGTGCGAGGCAATTGATCTTTCCGCAGGGTCAGCTTTCCGGACACCGGTCATTCTCGAACCACTCTGCCGAAGGTTCATTTGGCGCAGCCGGTTCTCGCTCAGGCTCACCCCCTCCTCCGTCGTTCCGGACAAGTGCAGCGCAGCTGCACGCCGATCCGGAACCCGGCGCGTCAGCGCGAGCGGAAGCGAGCTCAACTGTTTCTTGAAAGGGCTGTGCCTGCGCGGAAGGCACTGCAGCTGCCCAAACCCAAGGAGTCATCCTAGCCCCCGAGACGGAATCCAATCTACCTCTCAACGCATCACATCAACAGAGCTTGTGCGAAGCGGCCGAAGCCATCGCCGAGCCTTTCAAGCCCGCTCTGGAAACGAGTGGATCCCGGATCTCCGCTGCGCTGCGTCCGGGATGACACCAAGGGGAAGAACTACCCCTCCAGGCGGCTCAGATGCTCGCCGAAGATCAGCAAATTGCCGTCCGGGTCTTTTGTCTCGAATTCCCGCATCTCCCAGGGCTGGTCGGCAATCGCTTCGGTGATGTTGGCGCCGGCGGCCTGCACCTCGGTGTAATAGGCAGCCACATCTTCAACAAAACAATAAGCCACCGACGGCTGCACGTCGGGGCTCGCCGTCAGATGCAGCTCGATCCCGTCCCGGCCGAGAATGGCATAGCGCACCGGCTCGGCCTCGCTGTCCTTCCACTCGAAGCGGATCTCGAACAGGAGCTTGTCCCGGTAATAGGCAACCGACGCGGCAAGATCGATGGCCCGGAAGACAGGGGCGATGTGGGACAATTGAGGTGACTGAGTTTCAGACATGAGCAATCCTCCGGAAAAACCTGCAGTTGAGCCTGCCGATTTTTTGCACCGACTGCAAATAACAAACGGGCCCCGAAGGGCCCGTTCAATCGTTGCATTGCGAGAGGTCAGAGCCCTCAGCTCGTCACCAGGTTCCGCAGCACGTAGTGCAGGATGCCACCGGCCTTGATGTATTCCAGCTCGTCCTCGGTATCGACGCGGCACAGGCACTCGATGGTCTTGGTTGAACCATCCTCGTAGGTGACGTCCACATTCATCATCTGGCGCGGCTGGATGTCGGCAATGCCCTTGATGGTGACGCGTTCCGTTCCCTTGATGCCGTGCGACTGCCAGCTCTCGCCGTCCTTGAAGGTCAGCGGGATGACGCCCATGCCAACAAGGTTGGAGCGGTGGATACGCTCAAAGGACTGGGCAATCACGGCGCGGACGCCCAGGAGATTGGTGCCCTTGGCGGCCCAGTCACGCGACGAGCCGGTGCCGTATTCCTTGCCGGCAAAGATCACCAGCGGAACACCGGCTTCCTTGTACTCCATGCAGGCGTCGTAAATCCATTCGCGCTGGCCGTCCTTCATGGTGACGCCGCCTTCGACACCCGGCACCATCTGGTTCTTGATACGGATATTGGCGAAGGTGCCGCGCATCATGACCTGATGGTTGCCGCGGCGCGAGCCATAGGAATTGAAGTCCTTCTGGGCGACCTGATGCTCCTGGAGATATTTGCCCGCCGGGCTGTCCAGCTTGATCGCCCCGGCCGGGGAGATGTGATCGGTCGTGATGCTGTCCAGGAAAAGGCCCATCACGGCGGCGCCCTCGATGTCCTGAAGCGGTTTCGGCTCCATGGTCATGCCCTCGAAATAGGGCGGGTTCTGGACGTAGGTGGAGGACACCGGCCAGGTATAGGTCAGGCCGCCTTCGACCTTGATCGCCTGCCAGTGCGCATCGCCCTTGAAGACATCCGAATAGCGCGAGCGGAACATGTCCTCGTTGATCGAGGCACGGATCAGGTCCGTGATTTCTTCCGTTGTCGGCCAGATGTCCTTCAGATAGACCGGATTGCCGTCCCGGTCTTCCCCGAGCGGGTCTTCCGTGATGTTGACATTCAGACTGCCGGCGATTGCATAGGCGACCACCAGCGGCGGCGAGGCCAGATAGTTGGCGCGCACATCCGGGTTGACCCGGCCTTCAAAGTTGCGGTTGCCGGACAGGACCGAACACGCAATCAGGTCATTGTCGTTGATCGCAGCGGAGATGGCCGGATCGAGCGGTCCGGAATTGCCGATACAGGTCGTGCAGCCATAGCCGGCCAGATCGAAGCCGAGCGCATCGAGATCAGCCTGAAGACCAGCCTTTTCCAGATAATCCGTCACCACCTGGGACCCCGGCGCCAGCGACGTCTTCACCCAAGGCTTGACGTTGAGGCCTTTCTGCAGCGCATTGCGCGCCACCAGGCCCGCCCCGATCAGCACAGACGGGTTGGAGGTGTTGGTGCAGGAGGTGATGGCGGCAATCACCACGTCGCCATTGCCGAGATCGTGATCCTTGCCGTCAACGGCGACCCGCTTCGACAATTCGTCCGCCTTCTTGAATTCTTCCGCCATGGTCTTGGCGAAGCCGGTCGCGGCATCTGCGAGATTGATGCGGTCCTGCGGGCGCTTCGGACCGGAGACGGAGGGCACGACGGTGGAAATGTCTAGTTCCAGCGTGTCGGTGAATTCCGGTTCCTCGCCGCCGGAGCGGAACATGCCCTGGGCCTTGGAATATTCCTCGACCAGCGCAACGCGGTCCTTGTCGCGTCCCGTGGCTTCCAGATATTTCAGCGTTTCGCTGTCGACCGGGAAGAAGCCGCAGGTCGCGCCATATTCCGGCGCCATGTTGGCGATGGTGGCGGCATCCTCGAGCGACAGGTTGTCGAGGCCGGGACCGTAGAATTCAACGAATTTGCCGACCACGCCTTTCTGGCGCAGCATTTCCACAACGCGCAAAACAAGGTCGGTCGCGGTGATGCCTTCGTTGAGTTTGCCGGTGAGCTTGAAGCCGATCACTTCCGGGATCAGCATGGAGATCGGCTGGCCGAGCATTGCTGCCTCTGCCTCGATGCCGCCGACGCCCCAGCCGAGAACCGCCAGGCCGTTGACCATGGTCGTGTGGCTGTCGGTGCCGACCAGTGTGTCCGGATAGGCGATGGTTTCGCCGTTGTCTTCCTTCGTCCAGACGGTCTGGGCGAGATATTCCAGGTTCACCTGATGGCAGATACCGGTTCCCGGAGGAACGGCGCGGAAATTGTTGAACGCGGACTGGCCCCAGCGCAGGAATTCGTACCGTTCCTGATTGCGCTCATATTCCAGTTCGACGTTTTTCTTGAACGCATCCTTGGTGCCGAAATAGTCGACCATCACCGAATGGTCTATCACCAGATCGACCGGGACCTGAGGATTGACCTTTTCCGGATCGCCGCCCAGCTTGACGGCTGCATCGCGCATGGCGGCCAGGTCAACAACAGCGGGAACGCCTGTGAAATCCTGCATCAGAACGCGGGCCGGACGATAGGAAATCTCCTGCGTGGACTTTCTCGTCTTCAGCCATTCGGCGCAGGCGATGATGTCATCCCGGGTGACGGAGCGGCCGTCTTCGAAACGCAGCAGGTTTTCAAGAACCACTTTCAGCGAAAACGGCAGTCTGGAAACACCTTCCAGACCGTTCTTTTCCGCCTCGGGGATCGAGAAATAGGTGTAGGTCTTGCCACCGGCGGTAAGCGTTTTCTTGCATTTGAAACTGTCGAGGGACTGGGTCACGACGTGCCAACTCCTTATGGGGTCTCGGGCAGCCGGGCCGCATCTGTCTGGCTGCCGGTCAGAAATCTCTGGGGGGCGCCGTCTGTTGCAGCGCCTTAATTGCCCTTGCCGGGCTTATGCGGAGATAGGGGCCGCGCCTTGCGCGAGCAACACCCTCCATCGCCCCTATACAAAAAAATGGCTCCGACCACCAGCAAAGAGCGTCCTTTCCAAACCGGCAAAGGGCACCGGAATTGCCGAGACGGCACTCTGCGCCAGGCTGTGCTGGCCCATGCAAAACAGTGCTGTTCAAATCCGAAGCCTTCGCCTCCCGAAGCGGCCAGACTGTCAGCATCTGTCTATTGCACCTCTTGAACCTTGCCGGTATGAAAGCGGCATGCGTCTTATTCCGCTGTATTTTGTTTTATTGTTTCTGATTATCCCCCTGCAGAATTCATCAGCGCAGGAGGCCGTAAGGACACCGCTCGAAATCGGACCTTCCGGCGAGGAGTATCTGAAATCTCTGCGCTTCCGCCGCATCGGGACGGATGTCGGGTATTTTGACCCGACCGCGCCTGCACCGGAGCTGAAGACCGATCAGCAACCGGACAAGCAATCCGGGGAGACCGGCGAAGCCTCTGACCGGGAGAACCAGTCCTGGAACGGCGACGCCAGTTCGGCTCGGTGGACCATCGGCCTGATCATGGCGCTTGTGCTGGGTGCAATTTTCTACCTGTTCCTGCGCTTCGGCGGCAATATCTCCGTGTCGCTGAAACGGGAATCCGGCAACATCTCCCGGAACCGGCCCAAGGGCCAACCGGACGCCCCCGCCTGGGCGACCCGAACGGGCTCGCTTGAGGACATTCTGCGCACAAGCGACCGCAGGCTGGCGCTGATCCAGCTGATGCGCAAGGCGCTTTCGACAACCGTAAGCGCCAATGGCATCCTGATGCAGCGCAGCTGGACGGCGCGCGACGCCCTTCGCCACCTGCCTTCGACCCAAAGCCATCTCGACCGGCTGCGGGAGCTGGTCCTGGCAAGCGAACGGGTCCAGTTTGGCGGCCGTGACGTCTCGGAAGAGGAATTCCGCAGCCATGTCGACGGCTGCCGACCGCTGCTGGGGACAGGTGCATCATGAGCAACACATCCTCCTCCCCGGAGCAGACCGGCCCGCGCCTTGAGGTCCTGATCATAGGCGCGATCGCGGTCGTCATGCTCGGCGCCCTCTGGTACGTCTTTTCGCAGCAGCAACAGTCCCTGCGCCGCTCACCCAGCGGCCATGACGGCTTGCAGATCTGGCTGGCTGCCAATGACGTCAGCGCGCAGAATTTCACAGGCGGCTGGCTGATCGACGAGACATCCGTCGGCCTGCTGGTCCTGCCGCTCTATGATTCGGAGCTCGACAAGGACCGTGTCAGCCCGACAACGCAGCAGGAACTGCTGCTCCAGCAAGACGAATATGACCTGGCAACCCCGATCATCAGGCGGAAGGCCCAACGGGTTCCTGCACTGGTGATCCTGCCCAAATGGCGCACGGGCATGCGGTTGACCGGGATAGCCCACCCGATCCTCAATATCGAGGCCGACCGGACTGCCAGAACCCTGCGCAATCTGACGGGAGACCGTCAGGCGTCGCTGGTCTCTGCCCGAACACCGTTCACCGATTTCAGCTATCGGTCACACGACGGCGAGACCCTGACCGCCCGCCTCTATGATGCCCAGATGTTCAAAAGCGATGCCTGCACGCCGATTATCGGGCGGCAGGACGCCATGCTGCTGGCAAGCTGCACGCTCGCTGCCGCCGAGGGGTCGTCGGACGACCGTGTCATGGTGCTGTCCGATCCCGATCTCTTGAACAATCACGGCCTGCGCCTCGGCGACAATGCGCTGATCGCGCTGGACCTGATGCGCGCGGAAGCCGAGACCGGCAACATCGTGATCGATTACAGCCGCGACGTGTGGCTGCGCGATCCTTATGTCGAACCCGAGCGGGAGCGAACCTGGGACGACCTGGCCCGGTTTTTCGGCCCTCCCTTCCTTGCGCTCTGGATCGGTGTCGCGCTTGTCTTTGCGCTGTTTCTCTGGCGGGCCTCCGTCCGCTATGGGGCGGTGCGGCCGGAATCGACAGAGCTTGGCGCCGGCAAGGATATTGCCGTGCAGGCACGGGCCAGATTGCTGCGCCTCTCGGGCCAGGACGGCGCGCTTGCACGCGAATATGCAACCGCACGCCTGGCGGCGACAGCCTCTGCGCTGTTTGGACCCTCTCATGCGCGCCACTATGCCGGCGAAGCCGCGTTCCTGAATTATACCGAACGCCGGCATCCGGCACTTGCCCCACACCTGAGAGGGGTGCTGGACGCCATCCATCAGCTGCCGGCACGCCTGACGGCCGCAGAAGCCATTCATCACATCGACCAACTGGAACAGGTTTTGGAGCAAATCACCCATGACGCTTGACGCCCTGCGCGAACGCACGGACGCCCTCCGGTCCGAGATCGGCCGCACGGTGCTCGGCCAGGACGAGGTCATCGACCTTATGCTGGTCGCACTTTTTGCCCGTGGCCACGTCCTCCTTGAAGGTCCTCCGGGGACTGCAAAAACCCTGCTTGCGCGCAGTTTTGCCGCCGCAATGGATCTCGATTTCGGCCGTATCCAGTTTACGCCCGACCTGATGCCGGGCGACGTGCTCGGCACGTCGATCTTCGATTTCAGAACCAACGCCTTCGTGCTGACAAAGGGCCCGGTCTTTTCGCAGGTCCTGCTCGCCGACGAGATCAACCGCGCACCGCCCAAGACCCAGGCGGCGCTTCTGCAAGCCATGAGCGAGCGCAAGGTCAGCATCGACGGTACAGACCACACGCTCGGCAGCGAATTCATCGTCATTGCCACCCAGAACCCGATCGAGCAGCAGGGCACCTATCCACTTCCCGAAGCCCAGCTCGACCGCTTCCTGTTCAAGCTGGTGATCGACTTTCCGCCCGAGGAAATCGAAATGGCGATCCTGCGCCAGCACGCGGCCGAACCGCTTGAAGCCGGACTGGAAACGGAAGCCCTGGCAAAGGTTCTGGATGCCGCAGCGCTGGCCGAAACACGCAGCCTGGTCGACAGCATCATCCTGAAGGACGACATCCTCGCCTACATCCTGCGCCTGATCCGGGCAACTCGGGAAAGCTCGGAAATCGCCTTTGGCGCCTCTACCCGCGCGGCCGACGCACTGGCCAGCGCAGCACGGGCAACGGCCGCGCTGAACGGCCGCGACTTTGCCATTCCCGACGACGTCAAACGCCTGTTCATTCCGGCACTGCGCCACAGGATCGTGCTTGGCCCGGCGGCCGAGATCGAAGGCCGCAGTCCGGAACAGGTGCTGGAAAACATTCTCAACCAGATTGAGGCCCCCCGCTGATCCGGCCATCGAAAAGATTGCTCACCCTGGGACTGACTGCGCTCGTTCTGTCCGTGCTTGCAGTCGGGTCCGGCGGTGCGGCCCGGGAACTGACCTGGCTGCCCTGGTTCGTGCTGGCGCTGGTGGTGATGGCCGACTATGTGCTGTCGCTTCGCCGCCCGCGCGCGATCGAGATCGACGCTCCGGCCGAAATCTTCGTCGGAGAGAGGGCCAAGGTGCGGTTCGACCTGCAACGGGTGCCGGACGACCTGAGAGCCAAACTCGACTGGCCGGACGGCCTCTCAGGCCCCGGCGAGTTTGCCTTTGTACCACTTGGAGAGGACACGGCGGCCGCCGTGATCGAATGCCGGGCCGTGCGCCGCGGCGTCTGGCAGTTCGAACATCTTTGGCTGTGCTGGAGTTCCCGGCTGAAGCTGCTCGAATTCGTGCCACGCCTCAAGCTTGGCGCCGAGATCCGGGTGGTGCCCAATATCCGCCTGGTTCAGTCCGGCCAGATTACAACCACGGTCATGTCGACGCTTTACGGTGTGAAGGAAAACAGGGCGATCGGCGAAGGGTCCGAGTTCCAGCAGCTGCGCGACTTCGTGCCGGGCATGGACATCAAGACGATCGACTGGAAACGGTCGGCCCGCCGCCGCTCCCTGGTTGCCAAGGAACTGCGGGCGGAACGCAACCACCATGTCATAGTCGCGCTCGACAACGGCTACCTGATGCGCGAGGAGATCGGCGGCCTGCCGAAGATCGATCATGCGGTTACCGCCGCGCTAGCCACAGCCTGGGCCGCCTCCATCGGCGGCGATCTTGTGGGGCACTATTCCTATGACGTCCGTCCGCGCACCTTTTCCGCCCCGGCACCCGGCCGCACCGCCTTTGCCCGCCTGAGAAGCTGGACGGCCGAACTCGACTATGTCAGCCGCGAGACCAACCATACGCTGGCGCTGACCGAACTCAACGCCCGCACGCCCAAGCGCAGCCTGATCATCATCTTCACCGACTTCGTCGACACGACTTCCGCGGAGCTGCTGGTCGAGAACATCGGCATCCTGGCGAAGCGGCATCTTCTGATCTTTGTCGCCATCCGCGATCCGGACCTGGAAAAACTGGTCGAGACTGCGCCGGACGATATTGACGGTGCCGCGGCACTGGTTGCCGCCAACCAGGCTATCAACGAACGCCGGATGGTGTTCGAACGGCTCAGCCGCATGGGTGTCACCATCGTCGATGCCAAGCCCGACGCCATCACTTCACGGCTCATTTCAGCCTATCTTGAGATCAAAGCACGGGAGCTGATCTGATGAATGGCGACGATCTGATCCGTTCCGCCCGGTTCCGGCAGGAACGCGAAGCCGACTGGCAACGACTGGAGCAACTGGTTCTGGCTGCCGAAAGCCGCGGCTTGCAGCACATGGAGTTTGCCGAGACCCGCGACCTTGCGGCGCTTTACCGCCAGGCCACCACGTCGCTGGCCATCGCCCGCGAAATCTCGCTCGACAAGGCCCTGCTCGGTTATCTGGAAGCGCTGACGGCCCGCGCCTATCTCTGCGTCTACGCGCCCCAACAGCGCCTTGGTGGCCTGATCGAACGGTTTTTCACCAAGAGCGCGCCCCAGGCGATGCGGCGTTCCTGGCTCTTCATCCTGCTCGGCTTCCTTTGCCTTGGCCTGGGAGCGCTGTCCGGATACCTGCTCTATTTTGAAAACAACGACTGGTTCTATGTCTTCATGCCGGCCGAACTTGCCGGCGGCCGCGGTCCGGATGCAACGACGGAATCCCTGCGCGATGTGATCTACGGCCACGACAGCGGCACCAGCGGACTTGGCGCCTTCGCGACCTATCTGTTCTCGCACAACACACGGATCGCGATCTTCGTGTTCGGCCTCGGCGTGTTCGCCTGCGCGCCGGCAGCCCTTTTGACCTATTACAACGGCCTGATGCTCGGCGCTTTCTACGCCCTTCATGTTGACCGCGGCCTGGGTCCGGATCTTGCCGGCTGGCTTTCGGTTCACGGCGTTACCGAACTGTCGGCCATCTGCATTGCCTGCGGCGGCGGCCTCCAGCTGGGAACGGCACTCTTGTTTCCAGGCGATCGAACGCGTGCGGAAGCACTGCGCCTCGCCGGGCGGGACGCGGTCAAGCTGGCCCTGGTCGCAGCGCTCATGCTGCTTGTGGCTGCGTTGCTGGAGGGCTTTGCCCGCCAGCTGATCAACGACACCGGCACCCGGCTCGTGGTTGGCTGGGGCATCGGCGCACTTTGGCTGGCCTGGTTCACGCTTGCCGGACGGGAGCGGACCTGATGCTGCGCCGCTGGAAAGAACGACGGCGGGCCCGGCCCTCCCCCGACACGCTGATGCCGCCGGAAGGTGTTGCGCTGAACCTGCCCATCGCCGGTCTCGGCGTGCGCTTTGCAGCCCAGCTCACCGATATCATCATCACCACCATCGCAGCTGTCTGCCTTGTGGTGCTTCTTCTGGTCGTTAATCTCACCAGCCCGCAAACCCTTATGGCGGTTGGTGCCCTCCTGTTTTTCCTGATCCGGGTGCCCTATTACATTTGCGCGGAACTGGCCTGGAACGGCCAGACGCTCGGCAAGCGCCTGATGAAGATCAAGGTTGTCTCCCACGATGGCGGCCCGCTCACAGCCCATGCGCTGGTGCTGCGCAATCTGATGAAAGAAGCCGAAATCTTTCTGCCCGGAACATTGCTGCTGACGCTGAACGCGGCCACACCGTTCGAATCGCTGGCGTCTTTCGCCTGGGTGACGATGGCCCTGATGATCCCGCTCTTCAACCGATACCGGCGCCGCCTTGGCGACATGATGGCCGGCACGCATGTGATCCATCTTCCGGTGCCCGTCTTGCTCAAGGATCTGGCAAGCGAGGCACCGCTGCCGATTGAGGGGCGCAAGAAGATCACCTTCCTGGCGCACCAGCTCGACCATTACGGCGCATATGAACTGCAGACGCTCGAGACCCTGCTGCGCAGCCAGAACACGCCGGCCGGGTCGGCATCTGCGAAGCAGAGGCAGGCGACCATCGAGGCAATTGTCGAAAAGATCCGCAAGAAGATCGGGTATGCGGATCCTGTTCCACCGGCAGACCGGCTTCGTTTCCTGCAAGCCTTCTACAACGCCCAGCGCGAACACCTGGAACAGCGCCAGCTTTTCGGCGACCGGCGCGAGAACAAGCATTATGCCAACGAGGATCGCAACGCATAAAGTGTCTGGGAACCACCCTTCAAGGCTCTTCCGGCAAATTAATTGATCGTCATAATTTACAATAAGGCCAGTTGACCCTATCGAGGTCTTCGAACCCGTTGCGGGTAATAGTTAATAGCGCAAAAAAAATTTTCAGGAGTGATTGCATGTCCGATATTTCCTATCCCGAAAACCAGTCGGTGGCTCCGGGTTCCACCAAGCAGTCGCTTGGGCTGGGCCGCATCATCAGCGATACGTTTGACATTTTTTTCAGACGCTTCCCGGTTATCTTCCTGATCTGCCTGGTCCCGAGTTCGGCAGGTCTGGTCATGAGCAGCTATGCGATCGGGATCGAGGCAGCGCTAGGTCTGACCGCGCCAAGTTTCACCGGGCTAGAAGATTCAGGCCCTTTTTTGGCGGCGGTGATCGCCGGCATTCTGGTGTCCTACATCGCATCCGCCTTCCTGGTGCAATTGACCTATGATGCCAAACTGAACCGCCCGGTTCGCCTGTCGCACTATATCTTGCCGACGCTGGTCACGATCCTGCCAGTCGTGATCATTGGCCTGGTTTCAACCGTGCTGACATTTCTGGCCACGATCGCACTTGTGATACCAGGTCTCTGGGTTTCGGCCGTCTTCGTCTCCGCGATTCCGGCGATCGTCATCGAACGTGTCGGTTTCAGAGGCTTGCAGCGCAGTGCGGAACTGACCAAGGGCTATCGCTGGCCAATCGTTGTCGTGGTCTTGTTGGCCGGGTTTGTGTCGCAAGGAATGACCTTCCTCGCGACCTATCTGGCGGGCCTTGTCAACGGGGCCTATGGCTTGACACCGACCGTTGTACTTTTCATTGCGCTGGTCACCATCAGCATTGGCCTGACCAGCGTGCCGGTGGCACTCATCTATGCCCGCCTGCGCGAAATCAAGGATGGCGTCAGCGTCGACGACCTTGCAGCCGTGTTCGACTGATCTAGGCCGAGCAGGAAACACCTGAGCGAGGCGAACCAAAGGGGTTGCCTCTCTCGCTGCTCCACTCCAACCCAAAGTCAAAAACTCATTTCGGACAACACCCTTGAACGACGAAAACTCCACCGCCGAGATCAAGACCTCTCTCCCCATGACGGACAACCGGCCACGACAGTCCCTCGGTGTCGGAGGGTTGATCACGGACACATTCGCGATCTTCTTTCGCCACTTTGTCGTAATTTGCTTTATCGGTCTGGTGCCGATGATCCTGGGCCAGGTGCTGCCCGGACTGGCACTTGGTCTTGCAGAGCAAAACCCGGACCCGCTCGGCCCAGGCACGATCCTCACGTCGCTGTTCATGGGGTTTCTTCTGTTATGCATCTATACGTTGACCACGGCAATTCTGGTCCAGCTCACCTATGACGAGCAGCTTGGCCAGCGGATCCGGGTGAGGCAGTACATCCGCCCCGCGTTTCGGGCCCTATTTCCGATTCTGGTTCTGAGCATTGCAATTTTTCTGATCCTGTTCGCCTCGCAGCTCCTTTTGATGTTGCTGTCCGCAGCCACCCCCTATTTGCTGGTCATGGGCCTGCCGCTTCATCTGGGCTTCATTTTCTGGATCTGCGCCACCTTGTCGGTTTGTGCGCCTGTCATCCTTTTCGAGAAGGCCGGCTTGCGGGCCTTCTTCCGGAGCATGGAACTGACGCGGAACTACCGCTGGCCGATCGTCGGCACGATAGTGTTGACCAGTATCTTCATCCTGATCCTCTATCTGGTTGTCGGTGCGCTCATCGCACTCTTTTCGATGATGACCAGCCCCCTGATCGGAGCGCTTCTGTTCGCGCTCCTGTCCACGTCTGGAACCAGCCTCCTGGCGATCATGGTGACGCTCATCTATGCCCGCCTGAGAGAGATCAAGGAAGGTATCGGACTGGATCAGGTCGCTGCCGTTTTTGACTGAATTTCGAAATGCCCGGCGCAAGAACAGGCACCATGGCGCCCGGGAAAATCCTGAAGCCGCGATTGGCAACCTAACGGAGTGATGCGTATGTCGGATAGCACACCAGACCAACCGAAGCAGCCACTGGGCGTCGGGTCGCTGATCGCGGAAAGCTTCTCGATCCTGTTCCGTTACTTTGTCCCTATTGTCCTGATCGCCTTCATTCCGAACCTGCTCGGCGTCCTTCTGTCCGGATACCTGGTCGGATTTGAAGTCGCAATCGGCCTAGAGGAGGTTGCAGCCGATGGCTCCGGCGCACCAGGTCTGGAGCTGCTGACGTCACTTGTGGACATGGTGGTCTACTCCATCACCACCGCCTTTCTCGTTCAGCTGGCCTATGACGCAAAACTTGGGCGGCCGATAAGAATTGCCCGCTATATCGGACCGGCACTGGGAGCCATCGTCCCCATCGTCATCCTCGGGTTTGCGGTCAGCGTCATGGTGGGGCTGGCTGCCATAGCCCTTCTGATCCCCGGATTGTGGGTCTATGCCGTGTTCTCTGTCATGGAACCGGCAGTCGTGATCGAACGACTGGGCTATAGCGGCCTTGGCCGCAGCGCGGAACTCACCAAAGAATACCGCTGGCCGATACTGGGCGCGCTTGTCCCCATCTTCATCTGCATGGCCCTGATCTTCGTCCTGGCCTTTTTCATCGTTCAGACGCTGGGATATCAGGGCAACCTGATTGTGTCGGTTCTCCTGTTCTCGACCATCGCCGCAGTTGGAACCAGTCTCCTGAGCGTCTTTGTTTCGCTGCTGTATGCCCGCCTGCGTGAAATCAAGGAAGGCGTTGGCGTTGACGAGATCGCATCCGTATTTGACTGACCTCTCGCCCCCATGCGTTCATCAGGAACAAGAGGCCTGACCTGTCATGCCGGATAACGCATCCATCAGGCAGTATTATCTGAACCGCCTTGATGACAATCAGGACGGTCAAAAGCCCGGCCCCAAGGTCCCTCTTGGCATCGGCAGGCTGATTGCCGACTGTTTTGCCGTTCTGTTCCGGAAGTTGCCGATAGTGCTTGCCATCAGCTTCTGGCCCAGCCTGCTGGGCGTGCTTCTGTCCGGCTCCCTGGTTGGCATCAGATACACGATCGGATTTGAAGAGGACGTGGCTTCTGGCACTGCAAGCGGGCCAATTCTTTTATCGGGGCTGGTCGATATCCTGGTTTATGCGATGGTCACCGCACTGCTGGTACGACTTGTTCACGATGCGAAGTTCAAAAAGCCAATCCGCATCCACCGGGACCTTGTGCCGGCGTTGAAGAGTGTTGTCCCGATCAGCCTCTTGATCCTCGCCCAGACGCTGATGGTGCTGCTTGGCGGCCTGTTGGCGCTGTTCATCCCTGGTTCTGTCTTGTTTGGCCCCATTGGCTTTGGTTTCATCGGACTGTTCCTGATTGCCGTCATCTGGGCCTATGCCGCCTGGAGCGTCATGCCGGCTGCCGTTGTTGTGGAGGGGGCGGGGATTCAGGGCCTCAGCCGCAGCGTCGCTCTTACCAAGGGCTATCGCTGGCCGATCGTCGCTGTGATTGCACCGGTCTGGATCTGCTCCGCCCTGGTCGTTCTGGCCACAGCCGCCTTGACCGGTCTCGTTGAGAACTTCGCAGGCCTGGCGGCGGCTGTCGTCCTGTTTGCGGTCGCGGATGCCATTGGTACGAGCCTTGTCGGCATAGTCGTGTCGATCCTCTACATACGCCTGCGCGAAATCAAGGAGGGTATCGGCGTTGATCGCGTCGCCGAGGTGTTCGACTGAACAATGCGCGACGTTACAGATTTATTACCGACTGAAAGTCACTTCAGCACATTGCAGGAACCTGCAAGAAACAACAATGCACTGCTTGAGCCACACACCTATTAGACTTATGGTGTAGCCGCTAAAAACAAGAAAGCGCCGTTCCGGCGACCTCTAGACTGAACTTCAAAAACCTCTTTTCAATTTTTCTATACCAAACGGAGTAATCGAATGACGGATACGACCACGGCCCAGCCAAAGGCCCCGCTCGGAGTTGGTTCGATCATCGGCGAAAGCTTTTCGATCCTGTTTAGCAAATTCCTGCAGGTCGTTCTGATCGCGTTTGGCCCTGCCCTAATCGGTTTGGTCCTTTCCGGGATGCTGATTGGTTTCGGCGCGGTCGCAGGCTCTGCCGCACCCGACTTTTCCGGCGCCGGCGGTGGTGTCGCCATCTTTTTGACGATCATCATCCAGTTTATTGTGTATGCGGTCACAACGGCGTTGCTTGTGCAGCTTGCCTATGACGCCAAGCTTGGCCGACCAGTACAGATTGGGAAATACATCGGACCAGCCTTTTCTGCCGTGCTGCCGATTATCATCCTGGGCTTGGCGTCCGGCATTCTGATAATGATAGGCTTGGCCCTTTTCATCGTGCCCGGTCTATGGATCTATGCGGTTTTTTCCGTAATGGCACCAGCCATCGTTATTGAAAGGGCTGGTTTTGGGGCACTGGGTCGTAGCGCTTCTCTCACAAAGGAATACCGCTGGCCTATCGTCGGCGCCATCCTGTTGATCATCTTGATCTCATTCATCATCAATCTGGTAGCCGGTTTGATTATCGGTTTGCTCTCTGCCGTGATCGGCAGCGTGGTAATCGACATCATTCTGTCGGCCGCCCTTTCAACAATCGGTGCCGGACTCGGCAGTATCCTGGTTTCCCTGCTCTACGCCCGCCTGCGTGAAATCAAGGAAGGCGTCAGCGTCGACCAGATCGCCTCCGTCTTCGACTGATCCGGACCGCCGAAGCCGAGCTGGGGCTGACCCCGCTCTGAAAACATGATCCCCGCCTTGATCCTTGACCGAGATTAAGGCGGGGATTTTTTCTTGCGTCATCAAGGGACCTGACCCTAACAAGAACAGTCCCTTGTCTCCCGGAGCAGTTCGCTGAAACTCATCGCCGAAAACCTGACCATAGACCGTGGCGGCCGCCGCGTGTTCCAGGATCTCTCCTTCACGCTGGAAAGCGGCACGGCGCTGGTGGTCACCGGCGCCAACGGCATCGGCAAATCGTCTCTGCTGCGCACCCTTGCCGGCCTGGTGCCCCTCGCCGGTGGCACCTTGCGGATCGAAGGCGGTGAGGATGATCGGCCGGCGGAAGAGCACGCGCATTATTTCGGCCATCAGAATGCGGTCAAGGCCGCCCTCAGCGTCCTGGAGAACCTCGATTTCTGGAAGAGTTTCACCAGCCCGGTTCAGGCGGTCGGGTTTCAAGGCACCTCGGTTCCGCCGGAACAGGCCCTGAAACTGCTGACCATCGGTCACACTGCCCGCCTGCCTGCGGGCTATCTCTCGGCCGGCCAGACGAGGCGATTGGCCCTTGCGCGGCTGCTGGTCACGGCACGGCCGGTCTGGCTGATGGACGAACCGACCTCCGCGCTCGACAAGGCGTCCGAAGCGGGCCTTTTGAAACTCATGAACCAGCATCTGGACGATGGCGGCATGATTGTAACGGCAACCCACACGGAACTGGCGCTTTCCCGAACCCGGGAACTGCATCTTCAGGCGGCTGAACCCGCACTCGATTCTGCCGGGGAAATCCTGGCATGACGTCCTGGAGCTTCGCCCTGTTTCAGCGCGACCTGCGCCTTTCCGTTCGCATCGGCGGCAGCGCACTGGTCGGCGTCCTGTTTTTCCTGGCCGTCGTGACCGTGATCCCGTTTGGCGTCGGCCCGGACCTCAATCTCCTGGCGCGCATCGGCCCCGCCATCCTGTGGATCGGCGCATTGCTGGCGACGCTCCTGGGGCTGGATCGCCTGTTCCAGGCGGACAGGGAAGACGGCACGCTCGACCTGATGCTGATGGCCGGACGGCCGCTGGAATTGCTGGTGCTGGTCAAGTGCCTCGCCCACTGGGTGGCAACCGGTCTGCCGCTGGTCATCGCGGCGCCGCTTCTCGGCATTTTCCTCAATCTCGACCCGGTGGCCATGGGCGCCGTCACACTGACGCTGCTGGTCGGCACGCCTGCCCTCACCCTGATCGGGGCAATCGGCGCCTCCCTGACCGTGTCCCTGCGGCGCGGTGGCCTGCTTCTGGCCGTGTTGGTCGTGCCCCTGGCCATTCCGGTCCTGATTTTCGGCGTTAGTGCGACCGACGCCGCGCTGCATGACCCTGTTCCCTTCCTGACACCATTCCTGATCCTGTGCGCCCTCAGCCTCGTCGCCGCCGTGATTGGCCCGTTGGCGTCTGCAACAGCGCTGCGTTTTTCCGCCGACTGAGGGCCTGCGGAAAACCGTGCGTTCCCTTTCCAGCTAGGGCCTGTCGCCGGTCGCAATGCGGATCGCCAGCAAGGCAAACACGCCTGCCAGAAGGTAGTTCGGCAGCTTGCGCAGCCGTGAGACCCGTCCGAGATGGACGCGAAAATGTCCCCCGAGAAGGACAACCGCTCCATTGACCAGAAGCCCGATCCCGTTCAGCACGGAGGCCAGCACCAGCATCTGGAGCGTGATGCCCCCCGAGCCCGGCGAAATAAACTGCGGAAACAGCGCAACGACGAACAGTGCCATCTTGGGATTGAGCAGGTTTGTGGCGAGGCCGTCGAAAACGATCCGTCGGCCCGAAAGCCGGGTCGGGCATGTCTCCCGGGTGCCTATAAGTGGCGCGGCACGCAGGGACTTGAGGGCCAGATAGAGCAAGTAGAAACACCCCGCCCATCGAACCACCTCGTAAGCCGCCGGGATGGTTGCAAGGAGCTGAGACAGCCCGAACGCCGCCGCAAGGGCATGACAATACGTTCCCAACGCAATTCCAAGATAGGTCTGAAAACCCGCGGATCGCCCCTGGGTGATGCTTCTGGAAGCGATGAGCAGCATGTCCGGGCCCGGCGTGGCCGTAAGCACAAACGAGGCAAGGGCGAACAAGACAAGCGTGGAGAGGTCCGGCATAGTTAAATCCTTGAGATTGGAGCCGGAATCTCCGTTTATCAGTTTCCTCTGCCATTTCAAGCGCAAAGCGCTTCAAGGCCAATTGACCAAAAGCAATGCGCTGCTGTGTCACTCTGGTCCATTGAAGCGGACGCAGCTCTAGATTAGAACGGTTCCATGGCAATCTGGGATTATGCAAATCCGACGCGCTTCTTGAGGCTGGTGCAGGTGGTTCTGCCCTGGCTGATCGGCTTGTGCGTCCTCTCGTTCGCAGCCGGTCTTTACCTCGGCTTTTTCGTGGCGCCGGAAGACTATCAGCAAGGCGACACCGTCCGGATCATGTATATCCACGTGCCGTCGGCCTGGCTGGCCATGATGTGCTACTCGGTCATGGCGATCGCGTCTCTCGGCACCCTGGTCTGGAAACATCCGCTTGCCGACGTTTCAGCAAAATGCGCTGCACCGATCGGCGCCGCCTTCACCTTCATGGCGCTGGTGACCGGCTCGCTCTGGGGCAAACCCATGTGGGGCACCTACTGGGTCTGGGATGCGCGCCTGACCTCCGTGCTGGTGCTGCTGATCATGTATCTGGGCCTGATGACGCTATGGCGCACCATGGACGACCAGATCAAGGCAGGAAAGGCGGCAGCCGTCTTGACCCTTGTCGGTGCGCTGAACCTTCCGATCATCAAGTTTTCGGTCGACTGGTGGAACACGCTGCACCAGCCTGCCAGCGTCGTCCGCATGGACGGCCCGACCATTCATCCGGACATTCTCTGGCCGCTTCTGATCATGGCCATTGCCTTCACGTTGCTGTTTTTCGTGCTGCACCTGATGGCCATGCGAAATGAAATCCTGAGACGGCGGGTGCGCCGGCTGCGCCAGCACGCGGCAAGCGCCGCTCAACCCGGCACGGCAACCGCTGCCGCCCAGCCTGCGGAGTAACCCCATGGATCTTGGACCGCACGCCGGTTTCATCATCGCGTCCTATGGACTGTGCGCCCTGACGATACTTGGTCTGATCGCGTGGGTGCGCATCGACAAGGCCCTGCAGGAAAAGGCCTTGAAAGAACTTGCCGAGCAGGGCGTCAGCCGTCCGCGGGAAGAAGAAAAGGGTGATCTGGCAACATGACCTCCCCCGATGCTGATGCCGGGTCCTCCACGGACGCCGCAGAAACACCGCCGAAACGCGGCTTCCCCGTTCTGGTCCTGCTGCCGCTTATCGTGTTTGCAGCACTGGCCGCCCTCTTCCTGTTCCAGCTGACCCTGGGCGGAGACCCGCAGAAAATTCCGTCTGCGCTGATCAACAAGCCGGCACCGGAGTTTGTTTTGCCTCCGGTGGATGGTCTTGTCGAGAACGGCAGGCAAATGCCCGGCTTTGCCAGCTCGGACCTTGTCGGGAAGATATCGGTCGTGAATGTTTTTGCCTCCTGGTGCGTGCCCTGCCGCCAGGAACACCCGTTGCTGGAGGAGCTGGCCAAGGTCGACGGCATCGAGCTGGTCGGCATCAACTACAAGGACAAGCCGGAAAACGCGCGCCGGTTTCTCGGCAGCCTGGGCAATCCCTACGACCGCATCGGCGCGGACACGATTGGCCGGACGGCGATCGAATGGGGTGTTTACGGCGTTCCGGAAACCTTCATTGTCGATGAGAAAGGCATGATCCGCTACAAGTTCATCGGACCGCTCAGCCCGTCCACCTATCAGGAAACCTTCCTGCCGGAACTGAGGAAAGTGATGGCTGGCGGCTGAGGACCACCGCCGGCTCACTCAATTGCCTGCAATTCTCACAATTCCGCGAAATTGCCGATAAATCGAAAAAGTCACCGGCTCGTGACTCGCGATTGACTGCCCCATTGCATATTTTAAGGGCAATCAAACGAGGGATTGAGCCAAATGGTGGGAATATTGTCCCGGAAAGCGTCGCGCGCTTTCCGAACCGGACTTGTCGTCATCGCCGGAATAGTCGCTGCCGCTACCACGTCGAGTGCTGCGGGCGCGCAGCCTGAAAAGGTCGTCGAGCTGTTTACCAGCCAGGGCTGTTCGTCCTGTCCACCCGCAGACCGGCTTGCCGAACGGCTGGTCGAGCAGGAAAAAGACGTTCTGACCGTGCTCATGCCCGTCGATTACTGGGACTATCTCGGATGGAAGGACACGCTTGCCAGCCCGGTTTTCTCGCAGCGCCAGCGTGCCTATGCCAACCGCCGCGGCGACCGCTCCGTCTACACGCCGCAAATGGTCATCAACGGTGAAGAACATGTCGTCGGCAGCCGGGAAGGCGATGTGCGTGCGGCGCTTGCCCGCACCGATCCGTTCACGGCCAAGGTCAATCTGAAGATCTCCGACATGGTGGTTCAGGCAACAGTGGACGGCGACCTGCCCAAAGGCGCCAAGATGGCAACCGTCTATTTCCTGCGCATCAAGGAAGAGGCGCTGGTCGACATCGGCCGCGGCGAGAATGCGGGCCGCAAGATCCGCTATGTCAACGTGGTCCAGCAAATGCAGCCCATGGGCATGTGGTCCGGCGGTGTGGAAACCTTCCGCATGCCGAAATCGAAGCTGATGCTGAAAGGCGACGCCCGCTGTGCAATCCTGGTCCAGATCGAAGGTCCGGACGGGCCGGGCATGATTGTCGGTGCGGCCGTGATGGATTGGCAAAGCGGCTTTTGAGGCCCCTTCCGGCCAGATTGGGTCCCTCTGGCCGGAAAAGCCTTGACCACTGCAAGGTGTGACCGAAACACAATTCTTCCCGATATTTCTGAGGCCAAGGCCCCGTAACGGCTTGCGGTCCCCGCAAAAACTGCTACCCCTTGCGCGGCTCGGCCAAAAGGCGGTGGGCTGCCCGAACTAGGATAGGGCGGCCGGATTGCCGGGGGCCGATCGCGTTCGCCGCTTTTCGCCGGTTTGGCCGGAAAGCAGATCCTCGGGGGACTGGCATGGACCTGCGCCGCAAGCTGCAAATTGCCTTTTTCAGCATTATCGTCGGCCTTGTGGTGCTGGCCCTCAAGACAGGTGCCTATCTGCTGACAGGGTCCGTGGCGCTCTATTCGGACGCGCTGGAAACCACGGTCAATATTGCCTCCTCGACGGCCGCGCTTGCAGCCGTCTGGTTTGCCGCCAAGCCTGCGGACAGCAATCACCCCTATGGACATGACAAAGTCGAGTATTTTGCCGCTGTTCTGGTGGGCGTGATGATCGTGCTCGCGGCCCTTTCGATCTTCCGGGAGGCCTGGATCGGTTTTGCGCATGGTGAAAGCCCGGTCTATTCCTCTGAAGGCATTGCCATGAACGTGGTCGCCGCCCTGATCAACGCCGGCTGGGCCCGCTATCTGATGATCAGCGGCCGGAAGGCCAGATCGCCTGCTCTTGTCGCCGATGGCAAGCACCTCTTGACGGATGTCGTCAGCTCCGTCGGGGTGCTACTTGGTGTGGTGCTGGTGATGCTGACCGGCTGGAAGGTGCTTGATCCGGCGTTGGCGGTGCTCGTCGGCCTGACCGTTCTCTGGTCCGGCTGGGGGCTGGTCAAGGAATCTGTCGGCGGCCTGATGGATGAAGCCGCCTCCGGCGAGGTCCTTGAAAAGATCCGCATTCTGATTTCCGAACACGGCGAGGGTGCGCTCGAAGCCCATGATCTTCGCACCCGCATCGCCGGCCGGTCGACCTTCGTCGATTTTCACCTCGTGGTTCCGGGCACCATGCCGGTCGAAGAAGCCCACGACATCTGTGACCGGATCGAGGAAGCCATCGCCGAAGACGTGCCCGGCGCGCGCATCACCATCCATGTGGAACCCGAACACAAGGCCAAGCATTCCGGAATTGTCGTGCTCTAGGAAACCCATGTCGAACCGTCAAACAGCAAACCACCAGGCAACAAGCTGATGCCCTCCTGGCAGCGATGGCAGGCCCAGCTTGCGGATCACCTGATCCTGATTTGCGGCGCGCTGTTCATGGTGGTGCCCGTCTGGATGCTGGTGGCGGCAACCACGCACCTTCCCGGAGCGCGCCCCTTTCCCCGGCTAGATCCTGGCACAGGCGCCCTGGAGAACTATTCGGGCTTTCTGACAGGCAGTGCCGGGTTTTCCGGCGACGTGACCGTGCTGGCAATGTTCTGGAACTCGTTTCTCCTCGGCGCCGGCTTTGCAGCGTTGAAGGTGCTGCTTTCGCTGCTGGCCGCCTATGCGCTGATCTATTTTCGTGTGCGCTTTGCCAGCGCGATCTTCGCGGTTCTGCTGTTGACGTTGATGTTGCCGCTGGAATCCCGTTTTCTGCCGACTTACGAGATTGTGGCGCAGCTCGGGCTGGTCAACAGCCGGTCCGGCCTGATCCTGCCGCTGGTGGCCTCGGGCCTCGGCACGCTGTTCTTTCGCCAGTTCCTCCTGACAGTGCCGGACACGCTGCTGGAATCGGCGAGGCTCGATGGTGCCGGCCCGCTCAAATTCCTGAAAGATATCCTGCTGCCGCTCTCCACCCCGACCGCTGCGGCTCTGTTTCTTGTCCTGTTCGTCAATGGCTGGAACCAGTATCTGTGGCCAGTCATCGTGACGACGGAAGAAAGCACCTACACGCTCGTTCGCGGCATGCAGTTTTTCGGCAATTCCAGCCTGCGCGGCCTGATGCTCGCCGTCATCGCCATGCTGCCCCCCGCACTTCTTGTCATCTTGTTTCAAAGACAAGTCGTTAAAGGTCTGTTTGACGGCTCACACTAAACTGCGCTTGCCCCGGAAACGGGCGGCCTCAACCCCTTGGAAAGACAGACAAGCATGGCATTTGAAGCGATCCTGTTTGATTGCGACGGCGTTCTGGTCGATTCGGAAAAAATCTATGTCG
Organism: Roseibium sp.; assembly: GCF_965233565.1. Lineage (GTDB taxonomy): Bacteria > Pseudomonadota > Alphaproteobacteria > Rhizobiales > Stappiaceae > Roseibium. The sequence continues at coordinate 2,976,427 of NZ_OZ247494.1, forward strand.
ATGTGGAACGCGAACATCTGGCACGGATCGGGCTCACCTACGAGCTGGACGAATACATGGACCGTTTCCAGGGCCTCGGCAGCGATGATTTCTGGGCAGCCCTCGATGCGGATTACCGGGTTCTCGGAAAAGGGCCTCTACCGGAGAGTTTCGGGCCGGATCTTGATGCGGCAACACTGGAACGCATCGACCGGGAACTGTCGGAAATCAGCGGCATCAAACAGCTGCTGGAGGCGCATGACGGTCCGCGCGCCGTTGCTTCTTCCTCCCGGCTGCACCGCTTGATCCACAAACTCAAGCATACGGGCCTGTTTGGATATTTCGACCCGCATATCTATTCCGGCGAACAGGTCACGAACGGCAAACCGGCCCCGGACCTGTTCCTCTTCGCCGCAAACAAACTCAGGGTGGACCCGGCAGCGACCCTCGTCATCGAGGACAGCGCCAATGGCGTCAAGGCCGGTCTGGCAGCGGGCATGACCGTCTGGGGTTTTGTCGGTGGCGGCCACAGCCACGACGGCCATGCGGAACAGCTCCACGCCGCTGGCGCCCATCGGGTTGTCGGCAGCCACGGCAGTCTTTCTGAATTGCTCCGCGACCTCACGGCCGCCTGACCACACAAAACGGGCGGCCCTGGAGCCGCCCGTTCGGTTTTCCAAAGTGCTTAGCGCCCCAGATCGTGTTCCGGATTGGCGCTGATCTTGTGGATCGAAAGGTCCGCGCCCTGATGCTCTTCTTCTGCGGACAGGCGCAGGCCCATCACGGCTTTCAGAACACCATAGACCACAAAGCCGGCTCCCAGTGCATAGCCGACACCGATCACCGTACCGATGATCTGAGAGACCGGTGAAACGCTCCCCATGCCACCGAGGGCTTCCAGCCCGAAGAAACCGGCGGCAATCGCCCCCCAGGCACCGCAGACACCGTGCAACGGCCAGACGCCGAGAACATCGTCGATCTTCAACTTGTTCTGGCAGATCTCGAACCCGATCACAAAGATCGCCCCGGCGACACCGCCGACCAGCAGGCTGCCGACCGGGTGCATGACATCGGAGCCCGCGCAGACAGCCACCAGGCCGGCCAGGGCGCCGTTGTGAACAAAGCCGGGGTCATTCCTGCCGACAACGAGAGCCACCAGAATGCCGCCAACCATGGCCATGAGCGAGTTGATGGCCACAAGGCCGGAGACGCTTTCCAGCGAAGCCGCTGTCATGACGTTAAAGCCGAACCAGCCAACACACAGCATCCAGGATCCGAGCGCCAGCCAGGGCAAAGACGATGGCGGAATGCCGATCGGACGGCCATTTCGATCGTAGCGGCCACGACGCGCGCCCAGAAGCAGCACGGCCGCGAGTGCGATCCAGCCGCCAACCGCATGCACCACGACAGAGCCGGCAAAATCATGGAAGCCTGCGCCAAAGGTATTTTCAAGCCAGCCCTGGAACCCGAAATTGCCGTTCCAGATCAGACCTTCGAACAACGGGTAGACAATCCCCACCAGCGCGACTGTTGCCAGGCATTGCGGCCAGAATTTCATCCGCTCTGCAATGCCGCCGGAGATGATGGCCGGAATGGCCGCGGCAAACGTGGTCAGAAAAAAGAACTTAACCAGCGTCAGACCCTGAAGTTCAAAGCCTTCACCGCCGCCGGACAAAGTTGCGGCATTCACCAGGAAGGTGGTTCCATAGGCGATCGCGTAGCCAACGAAGAAATAGGCAACGGTCGACAGGGCGAAATCCACCAGGATCTTCACCAGCGCGTTGACCTGGTTCTTGTGACGAACGGTCCCGACTTCCAGGAAAGCAAAGCCGCCATGCATGGCGAACACGAGAATGGCCCCGACGAGGACAAAAAAGACGTCCCCGCCCACTCCTGTTTCATTCATATCTGACCCCCAGTTGGGCAATCTGCCCTTTGTTTATGCGTTTCGGGAGCCAATGCATTCAAACAGCATGCCAATTGGGCAACTGATCAAGAAAAACGCAGAAAATCGCCGTTTTCTTAGGCGAACTTGTCATGAGGGACCGCAGCTTGACCCAGTCGAACGGTTAGATCTTGTTCAATTGTCTGTTTTTTGTGCAGACCCACAACAGGAGCTGGACTGCTGTGGCGGACACAAAAAAGAGCCCGGGGTTGCCCCCGGGCTTTCCAAGTTTGCGGTCTGAGCCAATAGACCGCCTGGGAGATTTTTGTCCGCGTCTCCGATCAGAGACGCTGGGAACCGGTACCGAATTCCGGGTAGGCTTCGACGCCAACCTCGACCTTGTCGAGACCGAGAGCCTCTTCCTCGTCGGAGACCCGGATGCCCATGGAGGCTTTCAGGACATACCAGACAACCGCGCTGGTGACCGTCGTGAACAGGCCGATGGAGATGATGCCGATCAGCTGCGACACGTAGGAAGCATCGGAGTTGGTCAGCGGCACGATCAGCGTGCCCCAGATACCTGCCAACAGGTGGACCGGGATGGCACCGACGACGTCGTCGATCTTGAACTTGTCGAGCATCGGCACGGCGAAGACCACGATGGCACCACCGACACCGCCGATGAAGACGGAAGCCCAGACGCTCGGCTGCAGCGGTTCGGCCGTGATGGCCACCAGGCCGGCCAGGGCACCGTTCAGGGCCATGGTCACGTCGACCTTCTTGTAGAGAACCTGGGTCAGCAGGACGGCAACCACAACACCGGCAGCTGCGGCAAGGTTTGTGTTGGCAAAGATGCGGGAGATGTCGGAGACGTCACCGATGGAGCCCATGGCAAGCTGCGACGCACCGTTGAAGCCGAACCAGCCGAGCCACAGGATGAAGGTACCCAGCGTCGCCAGCGGCATGGAAGACCCCGGGAACGGATGCACGGAACCGTCTGCACCGTATTTGCCTTTACGCGCACCGAGGATGATTGCACCGGTCAGAGCAGCCCAGCCGCCAACGGAGTGCACCAGCGTGGAACCCGCGAAGTCGGAGAATTCAGCGCCGCCGATACCCGTGACGAATTCGCCGTTGAGCCAGCCGCCGCCCCATTCCCAGGAACCGGTGATCGGATAGAGAATACCCGTGAGAACCACGGTGAAGATCAGGAACGGCCACAGCTTGATACGCTCAGCCAGGGTACCCGACACGATGGACGCGGTGGTCGCACAGAACACCATCTGGAAGAACCAGTCGGAGGCCGTGGAGTAGCCGGTGTCGAGCGCATCGCCACCGACGGCGTCAAAGGAATAAGGACCAAAGGAGCCCATGAAGCCGCCGTCAACGCCAGAATACATGAGGTTGTAACCGGTGATCCAGAACATCAGACCCGCGATCGAATAAAGCGAGATGTTCTTCAGGCACTGCATTGACACGTTTTTGGACCGGACAAGTCCGGCTTCCAGCATGGCGAAGCCAGCTGCCATCCACATCACCAGGAACCCGCCGATCAGGAACAGCAGCGTATTGAAGATGTAAGCAACTTCGGGAGAAACGGCCGGAGCGGCCTCGGCATCCTGCGCGAGCACCGGCAGAGCCGAAAGGCTCAGCAGGGCAAGCGACGTCGCGCCCATAGCGACTAGTTTTTTCATGATACGTTTCCTTACCTAAATCAGAGAGCTTCGGCGTCGGCTTCGCCGGTACGAATGCGCACGACCTGGTCGATCGAGTGGACAAAGATCTTGCCGTCTCCGATCTGGCCGGTCTTGGCGGCACCCGAAATCACTTCGACAACCTTGTCGACGGAGGCAGCGTCCACAGCGACTTCGATCTTCAGCTTCGGCAGGAAGCTGACGGCATATTCGGTGCCGCGGTAGATCTCGGTGTGCCCCTTCTGGCGCCCATAGCCCTTCACTTCCGTCACCGTCAGACCCTGGATGCCGATGCCGGTCAAAGCATCCCGCACTTCGTCGAGCTTGAACGGCTTGATGATGGCCATCACTATTTTCATTGCTCGTTCCATTCCCCTTGCTTGACGCCCCTTCCCGTCGAAGAAGCTGGCCGACCACCCCGGACTGCGCGCCTGCTTGTGCCCCCCTCTGGAAGGAGCGTCTCAGGTCTTTGGCTTGCCCACGCTTGTGGGTCCGGGCCGGTGTCGGCCTCTACTAATCAAAGACCGTGCCAACTTCGAATTTCGGGAGAATGGATGGCGGAAACCCGCGGTTTTGCACCGCAACAAAACAAAAAAGCAAAGAAATGATGAACCGGGACTGACCGGATTTCAGGCAGGTTTTCTGCCTATTTTTTGACCTCCTAATATGTTGCTGGTCAAAAAATAGGCAAAACAGAGTCTCTGGACTTGCACGCACAAAAACGAGGCAGCAAGCCTTTTGACAGGCGCATCGCGCCCTCAGGCGGGATCGGGAATCGGCGCGTCAGGCCGAAAAGCCTCCGCTTTCCATGTAGGCTTCTTCCTCCGGCGTGGACTGCCTGCCGAGGAAACCATTGCGGTGCGGAAAGCGACCGAAGCGGCGGATCACATCCATGTGGATCAGCGCGTAGTGATAAAGCTCCCTGTCGCCAAGCTGGCGGCACAGGTCCACACTGCGCTCCTGATGCGCCATGTTTTCCGAATGTTCGAATGGCAGGTAGAAGAAGCCCCTGACGTCTTTGGGATAGGCCTTGTCAAAGCCCTTTTCGAGCGCCTTTTCAGCAACCTCGACAGCCTTGCCGTCCGCCTTGAACGCATCCGGCGTCCCTCTATAGACATTGCGCGGCATCTGATCGAGCAGCAGAAGCAGCGCCAACGCGCCATCGGCGCTGTCGAGCCAGTGGTCAAGCGCGCCGGAGGCGGCAGCCTCTATGGCCTCCAGAAACGTCTTCTTGCAGTGCGCATCAAACTTGTCGTCCTTCGCGAACCATTTCGAAGCGCCTGCCTGCCACCAGAAATCGAGGACATCCAGGGGAGTGATTGCCGTTCCGTTCATGCGAGCCAATCCAGTTTCATTGCCAGGAGCTTTGACGTCGTGTGTCATTTGCCCGCTGTCAAGGCGCCGCAGGCAAGTGTCTGCCAATTGGCCTGATGTTCCCGGATCTGGGCGTCCAGGAAGCCTTCAGCCTTCAAGTCTTCTATGGCTCCCTGAAACGCCGCGACGAGCTCTTGATCCGTGCCCTTGCTGAACACCGCCCAAAGTGGCTTGGCAAGCGCTTCGACAAACAGCACAGGCTTCAGCTGACTGCCGTCATAGCCCTGCTTGCAGGCGCTCGCCTCTGCCAGAAAACCGGTAAGTGGCAACAGGTCAACCCGGCCAAGAAAAAGCATCTCTATGCCTTGATGGTAGTCGGTGATCGGCACCAATTCCTGGTCAAAACCGAGCCTTGTCAGATGCGCATGGAGATTGCCGCCGTCCTGGACCCCGATTTTCACGTCGAGCCCACGAAGATCGGAGAGCGTTTCGACTTCTACGCCGGGGCTGGAATCCAACCGATAGAGATACTGACCATAAGGTGACACTTCACCGAGCCAATGAAATTTTTGCTCCCGCTCGGGCGTGCGCGACAAAGAAAAGAACATCACGTTCGGAACGGTTTCCGCCATCAGCATCGCCCGTTTCCACGGAAGAAATTCATAACCGGCAATCGTGACCGGAACGGTTTGATTGACCCGTTCCGCCGCAGCAAGAAGAAAGGCCGTTACATAGCCGTCAGGCGTGCCCTCATTGTCCCACTGCAAGGGCGCAAAACTCTGGGTGACAAGAGAGATTTCCTCCGGCTCGGCATTTGCCGACGGATTCAAAAGGCAAAGAAAGATGAGCGCAGCACACGCGACGCTCCAAAAACCTGCTCTCATAATCGCCCCTGTTTGCACCGTGCCTCTCGTTGACGCCATCAGGTCGGGGGCTTTCCAGACCGGCAATGCGCCTGCGAGAAGTCGCATGATCGGCCCAGCTGCACCGACCTGACAACACAACCTAGATTTCAACTCCTAAACTTGTATGAACCACTGTCCATCCGGCTCAATTTGACTATGTTGCGGGTATTACGCCCGTATTTCAATGGAGACTGATTGGTGTCATCGGCAACACAGCTTGATCTGAAAGGCCTGAAATGCCCCTTGCCGGTCCTGAAAACCCGCAAGGCGCTAACCCGTCTGAATGCGGGTGACCGGCTGACGGTGCTGACCACCGATCCGATGGCAGAAATCGACATTCCGCATTTCTGCAATGAAAACGGCCACGAACTTCTGGAGGCTGAGCGTCTGGACGGCGGCCATCGTTTCGTACTCGCCAAAGGCGCCTAGCGAACTCCACTGGCCAGGGAACGGGAAATCAGGCGTAGTTGCCCGCGATCCGATCAATTTCCGCCGCCAGATCCAGGTCCAGCCGGCTCAGTCCGCCGACATCATGGGTCGCGAGCGTGATATCCACGGAGCGATAGACATTGAACCATTCCGGATGATGGTTCATTTTTTCCGCGACCATCGCAACCTGCGTCATGAAGGCAAAAGCCTCTTGAAAATTGCGCAGCTTGAAGGACTTCGAGATGGCCTCGCGCCCATCACACAGATGCCAGGTGGGCAGCGCCGCCAAACCTGCCGCCCGGTCTTCCGGTTTCAGTCGCTCTGCCATCTGATCCTCCTGCCAATCCTACCCCTTCATCTAGCGCAAGCTCTTGCCAGTTCAAAGGCGATGATTGCATCTGCCGCCTGAACGCGTCACGGTGCAACCTGGTTCTCGTTCAGGAATGAAAATTGCCCCACGCCGTTCTGTTTGTCTGCCTTGGTAATATCTGCCGCTCGCCCCTTGCCGAAGGCATCTTTCGCTCGCTGGTCGACGAGGCCGGGGCATCGGATCATTACCTGATCGATTCCGCCGGGACCGGTGCCTGGCATAGCGGCAATCCGCCGGACACGCGCTCCGTTGAGGTCGCCGCGCGCCACGGGATCGACCTGAGCACCCAACGCGCCCGGCAAGTTTGCCCGGACGACTTTCAGGCCTTTGACACCATCATTGCCATGGACCGCGACAATCTCACGACCCTGAAGGCCCGAGACACCGGTGCGAAGGCACAACTGCGGCTTCTGCTGGCCGAGCCGGCTGCGGACGTGCCGGACCCTTATTACGGAGGCCCAGATGGCTTCGATCATGTGTTCAACCTGGTCCGGAAAGGCTGTCGGGACTTGCTGACCGATCTGGAAAGAAGCGGTTAACCCAGGCTTGTGATTGCCTGTCAGCAGTCATAAATCCGTATCACTGACTGCTGTATTGGTGGTCGTCCCGACCTTATCCCTTGGCGTGAACCATGAAACTTCTGTGGTGGTCCCTTGCGGCAGTCCTGATCCTTGCCGGGCTGGCAACAGTCTGGCTGCCCATTCCGACCGGCGTGCCCTTGCTGGCGCTCGGCATGATCGTCATCATCGGGACGAGCCGCAGCGCCGCGCGCATGCTGCGCAGCCGCCGCCGCAAGACAGAACATCTCAACTCGGCGATCACCTGGGTCGAGGACAGGTCCCCCCTTCGCTTTGCCCGGATCTTGAAACGAACACGGCCGCGAAAGAAATAGCTGTCGTTGCTCAGCTTTCCGAAAAGGTCTTCACGGCACCGCGCATCCAGCGCCGACCGCGCACGAGAAACCGCTGGACAATGCGTTGCACCGCCCGCCCGCGTTTGGTGAACCACTCATCCAGCTGCCGGTCACTCACAAGGGGCGGGGTGTTCACATAGAGAAGGCGATAAGCGACAAGAATGACCAGAAGGGTCAAGCCCCAGGACAGCAATGTGTCCGACAGGAAGTGCCCGCCAAACGCCACCCTGTTGACCGACAGGATCAGACCCAGCGGCAGGACGAAGGCCAACGCCGCCTTGCGCCAGGTTGCCGGCACCAGGAAGACAAGGGCAACCAGCCACATGGCGGCAGACGCTTCGCCTGAGGTGAAGGAACAGTTCTTGTCGCAGTAATCCGTGATTTTCCAGACCGGCTGGAACGGCAGGTCACCGTTGAATTCCTCCACCGAACGCGGTCGCGGCCGTCCCCAATTGTCCTTCAGGATCAGATTGACGAGAACGCCCGGCCCCAGAATGAGCGTTGAGAGCAGAAAGAGCGGCATGCGGAGCGGAAGCAGGGGTGACCGGCCGGGCACCAGAAATTTCAGCAACAGGATCGCCACGCAGCTAATGGCCGTGATCCGAACCAGGAATGGGCCCAGATGCCGGACCTCCCTCAGGAAATCGACATTCTCCGCAGCAAAACCGGCCTCGCCGTAAAAGAAGAACGCACTCGCCCAGAGATCCACTCGGGGAAAGGCCAGGAAGAACAGCGAGACGATGACGACGGCCACGCCGACCGCGATCAACGGATGCTGCCTGCACCAGTCGGCTGTTTTACGACGCAAGGACTTCGGATTATGGTCGGCGGAACGGTTCGGATTCATGGCAGCTCTTTAGCGCATCCGGATAACCGATCCAATCCCCTCCTGCCGACCTGACGGCACGGATCTCGGAGTTACAGATGGCGCCAAAACAATTGCGGCCCGCAAATCCCTCCGGCACGAACGTTGTTTCATTGCCGAAGCAGGACCAACCGACGCTAGAATTCTGGTACGAATTTGCGTCCACCTACAGTTATCTCTCGGCGATGCGCATCCAGACCCTTGCCGCCGACCTTGATGTCACGATCCTCTGGCGCCCGTTTCTGCTCGGTCCGATTTTCAAGAAGAGTGGATGGTCGACTTCACCTTTCAATCTTTATCCCGCAAAGGGCATCTACATGCAGCGCGACATGGAGCGCATGTGCGAAGCCTACGGCCTCCCCTTCACGTTGCCTTCCCCGTTCCCGCAGCAGAGCCTGCTGGCTGCCCGCATTGCGCATTGTGGCCGGGATCAACCCTGGATCGGGCCGTTCACGCGCGCCGTTTATGCCGCCGAATTTGCACAGGGACTGAATATTTCCGACGAGGCCCTGATGGCGGAGCTGCTGCTGGAGGCTGGTGCACCCGCCAAAGCCGTTCTGGAGGCGGCACACACCACGGAAACCAAGATCGGTTTGCGGGCCACGGTCGCCGATGCAGAAGACCGCGGTATCTTCGGCGCTCCAAGCTTCGTCCTGGAAAATGGAGAGCTCTTTTGGGGAGACGATCGGCTGGAGCAGGCCCTGGAAACGGCCGCCAAACAGCTGACCTGAGGCTGATTGCGTTCAGTCACGCACCTTCGACAGGGCATCGTAAAGCGCGGTGGGAGACAGCGGCTTTGTCAGCGTCTCCTGAAAACCGGCTGCGCGAAGGCTGGCGTCTCCGGCTGATTCCAGCGCGGCTGTCACGGCGATCAGCGGCAGGCTCCGGCGCCTCGGCAGCGATCCAAGTCGCTGCGCAGTGTCAACGCCGCTCATGTCCGGCATGTGCAGGTCCAGGAGAACGGCGTCGTAGTCCGCCTTTTCCACCAGGGCGATGGCCTGGGAGCCAGAGCTGGCAACATCGGCGGTTACACCGAAAGATTCCAGCAGTGCGGCGAGAAGCCTGCAGTTGGTTTCATTGTCGTCGACCACAAGCACGTGCAGCCCCTGAAGCGCGGATTGCCCCAAGCCATTGCCGGTCCCCGAAGCGGTCTTATGAATGACCGCGCCAGTGTCGGCATTCGCGGGCAGTTCCACGACAAAACGGCTACCGCCTTCTTCGGCGCGATCCAATGTGATCCGCCCCTGCAACTGGCGAACGAGCAAATCCGTTCCCCAGAGCCCGAGGCCGCTACCCTTTCCTGTTGCACGGCCCTGCCGGCCGCGCACAAACGGTCTGAAGAGGCGGGCAGCTTCTTCCGGGTCGATACCCGGGCCACTGTCGGTCACGACCACCTTGACCCAATCCAAGTCTGCTGGTGCGCCGTCGACCGCCTCGCACCCGCAGGGTTCCAGCCGCACGGATACACCGCCGGCGGACGTGTATTTGATGGCATTGTCCAGAAGCGTTGTGACGATCCGCCTGAAGCTGGCCGCATTGTGTATCTGAAAGGCAAGCGCTCCATCATCGACAGAGGTCTCAAGAAAGAGCCCCTTGGCTTCCGCCGCAAGCTGGAACAGACCGGTCACTTCGGTCAGGATATCCGCCGCCGAGCCTGCTGCCGAGGGCTCTTCGCTGCCCGACCTTGCTTCCTTCACAAGCTCGCCGGTCATATCGGTCAAGGCGTCGATGGATCGGGTCAGAATGGCCAGTTGTTGCGATTGTGTTTCGTTCAGCGGACCATTGCCGATCAGGTCCGCCGTCAACCGCATGGCCGCAAGCGGCGTTCTCAGGTCATGGGCCAACAATGCAAGCTTGATGGCCTCCTCGTCGTGATCCGCCATGCGGCCGGGTCCCTTCACATGCGATTGCCGTCAACAGGGCTTGCCAGGCGGGTTTGAAAAAGCCAAGTTGATCGACACCGTGCTTACCCCGACAACGGGCCGCTGTCCATGTGGCCTGACCGGTAGCACGGCGCCTCCCGGACTGGCTTCTCGCCGCGACCATCACAAACTTTCGAAACCGAACCTTTCATGCTTGCGCAAACCTTCACGATCGTCGCGCCCGTTTTTGTCCTGATCGGCATCGGATACGCGCTGGCAAAGTTTCACGTCCTGAAAGACACGGCCAGCGAGGCCCTCGGCCAGTTTGTCTATGTGGTCGCCATCCCGATCCTGATCTTCCGGACGCTGATCGGCGCCGACCTGTCTTCAGGGTTGCCTCTTGCGCTCTGGGCTACCTATTTCCTGGGCGTCGGCATCGCCTTTGCCCTCGGGTCCGTCATCATCCGCAAGGGCTTTGCAAGAGATGCCCGTGCCGGCGCCATCGGCGGCATATCGGCCACATTCGCCAACACCATCATGGTCGGCCTGCCGCTCATCGCCGCGGTGTACGGCGATGACGGACTGGTGCCCCTGCTGCTGATCATCTCGATCCATCTGGCCATCATGACGGTCGGCATGGCAATCATCATGGAGCGGGCGGCGGCAATCGACAGCGGCTCGGAAACTCCTCCGGTCACGCAGATGGCTCTCGGCGCCCTGCGCACGGTGCTCCGGAACCCGCTGGTGATCACGATCGTCATCGCCTTCCTCTGGCGCATGACCGGCCTCGACCTGCCCGATATCGGCACGATGGTTCTGGACCGGATTGCCGCGACGGCGCTTCCCCTGGCTCTGCTTTCGCTCGGCATGAGCCTGGTGCAATATGGCATGCGCGGCAACGTCGTGCCCGGTCTGCTGCTCAGCCTGATCAAGATCGTCATCATGCCGGCAACGGTGTTTGTCTTCGGGGCGTTCGTCTTTCAGCTGCCGCCGCTCTGGACCGCGGTCGCAACCCTGACCGCGAGCTGCCCAACCGGCGTCAACGCCTATATATTCGCCAATCGATACGGCACAGGCCATGCCATGTCTGCCAATGCGATCACCGTCACCACTCTGATCGCAATTGTCACCACCAGTCTCTGGATCTGGTTCCTGGATCAATGGTTCGGTGCCGCCCTGGGCTGATATGCGCTCAAAGACCGATGCGTTTGCGCAGCTCCGAATGGCTCAGTCCGGCGGCACGCAGGGCGCGCAGGCTGGTGTCCTGGTTCGACTTGGAAAGTTTCCGGCCATCTTCGGCCAGAACCAGCCGATGATGCCGATAGACTGGTTCAGGCAGGCCCAGCAACTGTTGCAGGACACGATGAACGCTGGTTGCCTCATAAAGGTCGCGACCGCGCAGGACGTCTGTAATCCCTTGCCGCGCGTCATCGACAACCACCGCAAGGTGGTAACTGGTCGGTGTCTCCTTGCGCGCCAGTACTACATCCCCCCAGGCAGCCGCGTTGACGTCCACCTTGGACGGCGGATTGAACAGGGCCTCACCTTCGGCGCCCGCTTCCTGCCAGAAAAGCGGACAGTCGATCCTGGCAAGCGCGGCCTTCATGTCGAGCCGCAACGCAAACGGTGCATCGCTGGCGGCACGCGCGGCAATTTCCGCGCTGGAAAGAACGGCCGTGTCGCCAGGGTAAAGCGGCGCGCCATCCGGATCCCGCGGCCAGCTTTCGCCGGCGGCTTCCCGGCTTGCGACAAAACGCTTGATTTCCGCCCGGGTCAGATAGGCCGGGTAGACCAGCCCCATGTCCTGGAGCCGTTCCAGCGCGGCCCGGTAGTGCGGAAAGGCCTCCGACTGCCGCAGCACAGGTTCGTTCAGCGGCAGACCGAGCCAGGCCAGGTCCTCGAACATGTCCCGCTCAAGGTCCGGTGTGCAGCGGGTCTGGTCGATGTCTTCCACGCGGACCAGAAACCGGCCGCTCAGAGCGACGGCTGCCCGCGCGTTCAAAAGCGCTGACAGGGCATGACCGAGATGAAGATGGCCGTTGGGCGACGGGGCAAAGCGGAAGACAGGGAGATTCATGGAACAGGTGATGCCGGGTTGACGGAATGGTTTTGATCCTTCAGGTCCTACCTACCATCCCCGCCTCACCGCGCAAGAGCGCGCCAGCAATCCGTTATCCCGATGAAACCGATCACGACAGACCAAGACATTCTGGAGGGGCTCGAAGCCCTGATCAGCACGGACGGCCGCCTTGCCGGTATTGCGGACATTGCGGGTGATATTCCCCTGCGCCGGCGGGCAGCAGATTTTGAGGGCCTGGCGCAGATCATCACCGGACAACAGGTTTCAACAGCAAGCGCAGCTGCCATCTTCAAGCGCCTGACGGCGCTCGTGACACCGCTGACAGCCGATCGGCTGGGCACGTTTTCCGATGAGGACCTGGCAGGTGCGGGCCTTTCCAAACCGAAAATACGCACGCTGCGCGCCGTTTCCCTGGCCTGCAGCAACGGGCTGGATCTCGGCGGCCTGGCGCAAGCGCCGGCGGACGAAGCCCATGCGCGCCTTTGCGAGATCAAGGGCATCGGCCGCTGGACGGCGGATATCTTCCTGCTGTTCTGTGCCGGACATCCGGACATTTTTCCAAGCGGCGACCTGGCGCTGCAGATCGCGGTTCACGATGCGCTTGGCCTGCCCGGAAGACCGACACCGAAAGAACTCGACGCCATCGCATCCGCCTGGGCCCCCAACCGCGCCATTGCCGCGCGCCTGTTCTGGGCCTGGTACCGGGTGAAAAAACAGGGCCGGGAAACGATGCCGGTCTAAGGGTCCTGACCCTAGAACTTCGACATTTCAGCAACCGCACGCAGCAACAGCTCGATATCCTGTGGCCGGGACAGGCGATGATCGCCGTCGGGCACGAGTGTGAAGGTGACGTCGTCCTGCGGCAGGGCCTCCACAAGCCGTTGGGCGTGGTGTGCGGGCACATCCGGATCTTTTGCGCCCTGCAGGATCGTCACCGGACAACCGAGATGAAGCGGTTTCCCGAAAAGAAGATGCCTGCGCCCGTCCTCGATCAGCTTTCGGGTGATCACGTAGGGGCCGTCCTCATAGGCGGATGGCTGGGCCCAGCGGCCCTCTGTCAGGATCGCCGCACGGATCTCGTCGGTGAACCGCTGTTTCCACATCAGCTCTTCGGTGAAGTCCACCGCCGGAGCAATCAGGACAAGTCCCCTGATCCTGTGCGTTTCCTTTCGGCTCAAGGCCAGCAGCAACGCGATCCAGCCCCCCATGGACGACCCGATCAGCACCGTGTCACCCGTGAAAAAGCGATCGAACACGGCCTCGGCTTCTTCCAGCCAGTCAGACACACAGGCTTCTTCGAATTCACCGCCGGAGGCACCGTGTCCGGAATAGTCGAACCTTACCACCTCTTGGCCGCGGTCCTCGGCAAAATCCGCCAATGCCGCGGCCTTGCTGCCGCTCATGTCGGACTTGAAGCCCGACAGCCACATCAGGCCGGGGGTCTTGCCCGCCGACTTCTGCACCGCGATCTCGCGGGCATCGGCGTTTTTTCCGATGCTGATGAATTGCGGTTCGGGCGTCCCCATATTATGGCTCTCAACTTAATTCGATTTCAGCTTGGCCCAAAACCAGTTCGGCCGCACGGCCCAAGCCTTTGACACAGACATAGCGACTTGAAAAGCTTTCCGGAGATCCGACTTGCCGCACCTGCCCGTTGAGACCACGATCCTGCAAGTGATCCCGGATTTGAATTCCGGCGGCGCGGAGCGGACCACGCTCGATGTGGCCCAGGCCGTCGTGAAAGCCGGCGGAAGGGCGCTCGTTGCCAGCCAGGGTGGACAGATGGTGGCGGAACTGACCGCCTCCGGCGCGGAGCACATCGAGCTGCCGGTCAAATCGAAAAACCCGCTGACACTCTGGAAAAACGCGGCCCGCCTTGCCGATCTGATCCGGTCGCGGAACGTGAACGTGATCCATGCCCGAAGCCGGGCGCCTGCCTGGTCCGCGCTCTGGGCGGCACGGCGCACCGACATTCCCTTCGTGACCACCTATCATGGCACCTACAATCAATCGAACGCTCTCAAAGGCTGGTACAATTCGGTGATGGCGCGCGGGGATACGGTGATTGCCAATTCCCATTTCATTGCCGAGCTGATCACGGAGCGACATCCCTTTGCCAGGGATCGGATCACGGTGATCCAGCGCGGTTCGGATCTGAAGGGCCTGGACCCGGCCAATGTCAGCGCCTTGCGCCGGCAGGCGCTCAAGGATCAGTGGGGCATTCCGTCCGGCCATCCGATCATCATCAACATGGCGCGGCTGACCGCCTGGAAAGGCCAGAAGGTGTTGATCGAGGCGATGGCGCACCTGATGGATGCCGAACTCCACGGTCCGATTGCAGTGCTGGCCGGCGATGCCCAGGGCCGTGACGGCTATGTCGCGGAGCTCAAGAAACTGATTGCGGACCACGACCTGCAGGACCGGGTGCGGCTGGTCGGGCATTGCGCCGACGTACCGGCGGCAATGTCCCTGGCAGACATCGCCGTTGTCGCCTCGACCGAACCGGAAGCCTTCGGCCGTGCTGCGGTGGAAGCCCAGGCGGCGTCGGTTCCCGTCATCGTGTCGAATCTGGGCGCCGTCCCGGAGACCGTTCTGGCACCGCCTCAGGTGACAGAAGAAGCGCGGACCGGCTGGCGCGTCCCACCGTCCGACCCTGCGGCCCTGGCCACGGCCATCCGGCATGCGCTTCAGCTGGACGGCGCGCAAAAACAAAAACTGACGGACAGGGCCCTTGCCCATGTCCGCCAGAACTTTACCGTCGAGACCATGACCGACCGGACGCTCGACGTTTATGCCGGGTTGCTCGAAACGGGTGCCGGCTAAGGTCAGGCTGCCCGGATCTGTTCCAGGAACCGGCCGACTTCATCCCGCAACAAGCCGGACTGTTCGGTCAGGTCGTCGATGCTCGTCTGAACCTGCCGCGTGGCTTCGCTGGCTTCTTCGGACGCTTCCTTCACCACCTGGATACTGTCGGATACGTCGCGCGTTCCGTTCGCTGCCTGGGCGACGTTTTCGGCAACACTTTGCGTCGTCGCGCCCTGTTCTTCCATGGCTGACGCGATGGCTGCCGAAGAATGCTCCAGGTCACGGATGACGTCGCCGATCTTGCCGATCGAGCCGACGGCCGTCTTGGTCTCGCCCTGAATTTCCGTCACCAGCTCGGAGATATTCTCCGTTGCCTTGGCCGTTTCATTGGCCAGCGCCTTGACCTCGCTGGCGACGACGGCAAAGCCCTTGCCGGCTTCCCCGGCGCGTGCCGATTCAATCGTGGCGTTGAGCGCCAGCAGGTTGGTCTGTTCGGCGATATCGGAAATCATCGACACCACTTCACCGATCTTGTCTGCCATGCTGGCCAGCGTTTCCATCTGCCCGGCTGTCTGGGCGACATCCTGGGCCGCGCTACGGGACGCTTCGGACGCCCGGATGACCTGCTGGTTGATTTCACTGATCGAAGCCGTCATTTCCTCCGCTGCCGAGGCAACGACGCTGACATTCTCGGTGGTCTGCGACGAGGCATGCGCAGCATTTTCGGCCCGTTCATTGGTGTTGGAGGAAACCCGGGACATGGTCTGCGCGCTCTGGTCGAGATTGGACGCCGTGTCGGCAACCCGCTGGACGATGGCACCCACGGACGCATCGAACTGGCCGGCCAGCCGTTCCATCAACTCACGCTTCTCTTCTTCCATGCGCTGGGTCTGATCACGTTGTTGCTCCTCCAGCTCACGCGTGCGCGCCGCGTTGGTCCGGAAAACTTCAACGGCCCGCGCCATGCTGCCGATCTCGCTTTTGCGGTCGGTGAAGGCAACTTCAAGGTCGATCGTGCCATCCGCCAGAGACCGCATGGTTTCGGTCAGCGATTTCACCGGACCGGTAATGCTGCGTCCGATCAACCAGCCTAGACCGATGGCAAGGACGAGCGCGATACCGGAGACGACAAGATAGGTGGTCTGGGATGATGCTTCCGCTGCATCCAGCGCCTCGCTGGCGGCCTGCTTGCCGAGATAGGCCGCCTCGGACATGGCGTACCAGTCTGGCTCGATCCTGGCGTAAATCTCTGTAATTTCGGCAAGCTCCGTCTCGATGAGCTGCGCCTTGGCAGTATAGCTCTTGAAGGCCGCCTGATAGCTGTCGAGCAGGGCGCTGATCTCCGCCTGCTCTGCATCCGAAAGCCCGCTTTTTGGAAGCATCTCGGCAAATTCGCTGCGACGATCGTCAATCCGGCCGATATATTTTGCGTCGCCGCGCAGCATGAAATCCTTCTCATGGCGGCGCATCATCAGCATCTTGACCGTCAACGCATCAAGGTTTGCGGCTTTCAGCTTTTCTTCAACGTTGTGGACTGCAGCGCGCAAGTCGCCCTGAAGACCACTTTTTTCATCGAGCCCCATTGCCGTCAGATCGGTGGTCAAGGCCCTGAACTTGGCCTCGTGCTCATCCAGGACCGTCCGCAGGCTGGCGATGTTGTTCTTGATGGGGGCAGCTTGCGGCTTGGCGTCCACATCGTTGAGATTGGACTGGGCCTTTTCGAACTCGGCATTGTACTCGTCAACGAAGGCCGAATCCTTGGTCAGAAGGAAATCCTTCTGACTGCGCCGCATGTTCTGCGCATGCGCCTGAACCTGCGAGACCTTGTAATCCATCTGCGAGTACTCAGCCAGATTGTCGATTTCGGTCGAAACGACATGTTGGCTGTAAAACGCCGTGCCCAGAAGGACACCGATGGCGGCCACGGCGATCGCGGAAAGACCGCCGACACGAATTGCGATGGGCAAATCGGCAAGAAATCTCATTTGTGTACTCGTTTGCTTCTTTGAGTTTTGCTCGAGTCAGGAGCTGCACAGTCAGCTTAGAAAAGGCAAAAGCCATTAAAATTCCTTTACGGAAATTGAATTCGCTCCGGGAAAGTTTATAAACTCAAAGATTAGTACTATCATTCTCTACAACTGATGCGAGAATCTCTGCATTTTTATTAGCCGGCTAAAGTATTTTGACGCCGCCTTGCCTTTGGTGACTTTCACCGTCGTGATAGACTGACCGTCTGACAAACCATCGCATTCGGACACCGACGATGTGGCCCCGATTGACGTGTTTTATCGTCATGCTTGGCCCGATCCTCGGATCGGAGGGTGGTGCTCGCGCTGAAATACGCACTGAACTTCGGGAAAGAAGTTACATGGTCAGCGGTAAATCGGCGATGGAAGTGGCTGCCTATATGCGCCGCAGGCCGTTTCGGGGCGACTATGGACCCGCCATCGCCAATATCCGCCCGCGCTACACCTATACCTTCAAGACCGAGCAGAAGAAAAACCACTGCCGGGCAGTCCGGTTCAAACTCAAGATCGATTTCACCATGACCCTGCCCAAGGCACGGCAGGAAACCGTGTTCGACCGCAGAACGCTCAGCGCATGGCGCAGCCTGCGTGGCTTCACCCGCCGGCATGAACTGGTGCATCGAAAAATCTATCTGGGGTGCGCCAAGCGCCTGGAACGCGCGGTTCTGTCGCTTCGCCCGCGCACCTGTGGCGGCATGGGCTGGAAGATCCGGAAACTGCTCAACGCGGAAAAAAAGGCCTGCAGGGCACGGCACCTGGCTTTCGACCGCCGGGAGCTCCGGCGGCTGACCCACCACCGCTTCTTTGAGCTGGCCCGCCGCCAACGGGACCAGCAGCGCGCCAGCAACACCCGCCGCAACGCGCCACGTCAGGGCGTCGCCCGGAATGGCCGGCTGCTGTTTTTCGTCTCCGACTGAGAACCGCCACGCTCAGGCGGCCAGCGGATAGGCCTCTTCCACCAGGTAAGGTCCACCGCCGACACTGGCCTTGGCCGAGAACAGGACGAAACGGCCTGCAACAAAGGGCGGCGCCTGGAAGTTGCCGCGCTCGCTCAACCACTTGGCAACGTCCTCGTTGGTCGAGGTCTTGCAGCGCGCGATCGTGACATGGGGAATGTACTTGCGCCGCTCCGCCGGCAGATGCAGCCGCTGCAGGATCCGCTCCTGTTCGGCCTGGAGCTCGGCCAGTTCCGCACTTGGTTCGACCCTTGCCCAGACGGCATGCGGTTTGCCATTGCCGAAGGAGCCGAGACCGGTCAACCGGATTTCGATGGGATCACGCCGGATCCTGTCCAGCGCGGCCACCACTTCGTCAGCTGTGCGGTCATCGATGTCGCCGATGAAACGCAGGGTCAGGTGATAGTTTTCCGGATCGATCCAGCGGGCGCCCCGAAGGCCTCCCCGGAGCATAGAAAGCATGAGGCCCGTCTCTGACGGAATCTCAAGACCTGTAAAAAGGCGCGGCATGGGTGTTCCCTCCGCTGTCGCTGATGAATCCCATCAGGAATCAACTTCGTGAAATGCGCAAGACAAATTTCTAAATTTCTGTTTTATAAAATGAAATTCACAGACCGCTTACAAGAATGCCGGACCTGATTTCCTCAGATCCGGCACATCGCAGCCAGTTTGATTCTGTTGAAAACCGGCCCTTTGACACAGGCCGATCAGGGGGCCGGATTACCAAACTCCTGATGCAGCGCGTCAATCTTTTCCAGAACATCACTGCTGAGGTTGAGATCGGCAGCCGCGATATCGGTTTCCAGCTGATCCACGCGTGTTGCTCCGAGGATGACCGACGTCATGAAGGATCGCGACATGGCAAAGGCCAGTGCCATCTGGGACGGATCCAGACCAGCCTCCTTTGCCAGATCGAGATAGGCGTCAACTGCCGCAAGAGTGCGCGGATGCTCATAGCGCTGCAGACGATTGAACAGCGTCTTGCGCGCGCCCTGCGGCAGGGCGCCGTCCCGGTACTTGCCGGTCAGATAGCCCTGCGCCAGCGCGGAATAGGCCAGAAGACCGACATCTTCACGGCGTGCAATTTCCGCCAGGCCGGTCTCGAAGGTGCGGTTGACGAGGGAATAGGCGTTCTGGATCGAGACCACGCGCGGCACGTCATAGAGTTCGGATGCCGTCACATAACGCATCGTACCCCAGGAACTTTCATTGGAAAGGCCGATATGGCGTACCTTGCCGGACTTGACGATGTCGCCAAGGATTTCCAGCGTCGACTGGATGCTGTTCTCGCCCTCGGCCGGATCCACGTCAAGCCATCGGGTCGGGTTGGAACCGAAACCGGAAACGTTCCGATCCGGCCAGTGGATCTGGTAGAGATCGATATAGTCCGTCTCGAGGTTCTTCAGGCTGCGGTCGACAGCAAACTCGATCTGCGCGCGGGTCAGCTGTCCCTTTTCACCAGTGTCGCGGAACCAGTCCATGTCGGTCCGGCCAACCACCTTGGTCGCCATGACGATCTTATCGCGATGGCCGGTCTTCTTGAACCACGAACCGATGATGCGCTCGGTCCGCCCTTGTGTCTCCTTCTTCGGCGGGATCGGGTAGAGCTCGGCGGCGTCGAAGAAATTGATGCCCTTTTCCAGGGCATAGTCCATCTGGGCATGACCTTCGGCTTCCGAATTCTGTTCGCCAAAGGTCATTGTTCCGAGGCAAAGAGCGCTTACCTCTATATCCGTGCGGCCAAGCCGACGCTGTTCCATCAGGAAATCCTTCAAGTTTTGAATTGAAAGCAACCGGAAAGCCCTGAGCTTCCGGCGCTCGAAAGACAGTTATGACTGGGCCTTGGCCAGAAGGGCCTCGACCTGCGGCAGGATGTTGTCGACGATGACGTCGACACCCTTCGAATTGGGATGCATGCCGTCAGCCAGATTGAGATCCGGGTTCAGCGCCACGCCTTCCAGAAAAAACGGATAGAGCAATGCATCGTGGGCCTTGGCCACATCTGCGTAAATCGGGTCGAAAGCTTCCGCATATTCCGGACCGAGATTGCGCGGCGCCAGCATGCCGGCCAGCAGCACCTCCATCCCCTTTGCCCGTAACCGGCTGGTGATTTCCTCGATGTTCTTGCGTGTGGTTTCCGGTGACAGGCCCCGCAGCGCATCATTGGCGCCGAGTTCGACGATCACGGCATCGGCGTCCTCGCCGACTGACCAGTCGAGCCGTGAGAGCCCGCCTGAGGAGGTGTCACCCGAGACGCCGGCATTGACCACTTCGACAGAATGGCCTTTCCCGGTCAGCGCCTTTTGCAGCTTTTCCGGAAAGCCGTCCCCCGCCGGCAACTGGTAGCCGGCAACCAGACTGTCACCCAAGACCACAAGCTTGAAGTCGTCAGCCTTGGCCGACATGCCGGTCAATGAGATCAGAAGAAAAGCAAGACAGGCAATTAACCGGTTCATGCGAACTCTCTTTCAGGACTGGAAGATGCGACACAACAGGCCCATATGGTCGCAGAGCGTTCAATTGTCGAGGGCATGCATCTGTCAGGAAGACGATCATGCGCCCGTTGTAAAGGCCTGATAATGACAAATTCGCCCGCAATCACCCTCAAAAATGTGCAACTGACACTCGGCGAGGGAGCGGGCCGTGTCCATATCCTCAAGGGTATCGACCTGGACATCGACAAGGGAACCTCCGTCGGTCTTGTCGGACCGTCCGGATCGGGCAAGTCGACCTTGCTGATGGTCATGGCCGGGCTGGAGCGGGCCGATGAAGGCTCTGTCAACGTGGCAGGATCCGAACTCGGACCGCTGTCGGAAGACCAGCTGGCGCGCTTCCGGGGCCGCAATGTCGGCATCATCTTCCAGTCTTTCCATCTTGTGCCCAACATGACCGCGCTGGAAAATGTTGCCGTGCCTCTGGAACTTGCCGGCGATCCTGCGGCCTTCGACAAGGCCCGGGCGGAGCTGGAAGCTGTTGGCCTCGGTCACCGCCTCTCCCACTATCCTGCCCAGCTGTCGGGCGGTGAGCAGCAGCGTGTTGCCGTGGCAAGGGCGCTGGTGGTGGAGCCTGAAATCCTGATCGCGGACGAACCCACGGGCAATCTTGACGATTCGACCGGAAGCCAGATCGTCGACCTGATGTTTTCCGCGCAAAAATCCCGCGGCACGACGCTGGTGCTGGTCACACATGATCCGAACCTGGCGGCAAAATGCGACCGCATGATCCGCGTGCGGTCCGGTGAAATCGAAGAAGCGCACGCGGCAGCACCGCAAGAGGTGCCGGCATGAGCGGCTTTGTGGCCGGCGAAAGTGCCACCGGACAAAAAAGCTTCGGCCTTGCGGCGCGCTTCGCCTTTCGGGAATTACGCGGCGGCCTGAAGGGCTTCTACATTTTTATTGCCTGTATCGCGCTTGGCGTTGCCGCCATTGCCGGTGTCACCTCGGTCTCGCGTTCGCTGACGGAGGGGATCTCGCGTGAAGGTCAGGCGATCCTCGGCGGTGATCTGTCTTTCCGCCTCATTCATCGCGAAGCAACTCCCGGGGAACAGGCTTACCTTCAGGATCTCGGCAGCGTCTCCAAGGTCGGCACCATGCGCGCGATGGCGCGCCTGCCCGATGGCAGCGACCAGGCCCTGGTGGAACTGAAGGCCGTTGACGGTGCCTATCCGCTTTACGGATCGCTCGATCTGACCGGCGGCCAGGCGCTGGCAGCCGCTCTTGGTGAACAGGATGGCGTCTGGGGCGCTGTTGCCGATCCCGCGCTTCTCGCGCGACTCGATCTAAAAGTCGGCGACACCATTTCGCTCGGCCGCAGCACCCTGCGCCTCACCGACACGATCGCGGCCGAACCGGACAAGCTGGCCGGCGGCATGGATTTCGGGCCGAGGCTGATGGTTTCCGAGGCGGCGCTGCCGGCAACGGACCTGGTGCAGCCGGGCAGCCTGGTCCGCTGGCACTACAGGGTCCGTCTGGACCCGGCCCCGACCCTTGAAGCCCTGCAGGGCGTTGTCGAGGAAGCCCGCTCGGCGCAGCCGGACGCCGGTTGGCGGGTGCGCTCGCGGGCCAATGCTTCGCCGGGCCTTCAGCGCAGCATCGACCGGTTTGCCCAGTTTCTCACGCTGGTCGGCCTGACCGCGCTGGTGGTCGGCGGCGTCGGCGTTGCCAACGCCATCCGCGCCTTTCTGGAAACCAAACGCGAGGTGATCGCCAGTTTCAAATGCATGGGCGCGACGGGCGACTTCGTCTTTCGGGTCTATCTGGTGCAGATGCTGGTTCTGGCCCTGATCGGCATTGCCATTGGCCTCGCGATCGGCGCCCTGATCCCCTTTGCCGCCGCGGCCGCGCTTGCCGGCGTGCTTCCTGTAAAACTCGCTGCCAGCATCTATCCCGGCGAACTGGCCCTTGGCCTGGTTTATGGTGTTCTGACGGCCCTTGCCTTTGCACTCTGGCCACTTGGCCGGGCCCATGATGTGCCGCCGACCGCGCTCTTCCGCGATATTGTCACCGGTGGCGCCAAACTGCCGCG
Organism: Roseibium sp.; assembly: GCF_965233565.1. Taxonomy (GTDB): domain Bacteria; phylum Pseudomonadota; class Alphaproteobacteria; order Rhizobiales; family Stappiaceae; genus Roseibium. The sequence goes on from NZ_OZ247494.1 coordinate 2,999,035, forward strand.
CAAACGCTACCTGTTCGCAACCGCGGTCACCGTTGGTGTACTGGCATCGATCGCCATGTTGCTGGCCCATGACACCCGCATGGCGGGCGTCTATATCGCCGCCTCCGCAGGTGCTTTCGTGCTGCTCGTACTGGTCGCAAGGGTGATCATGTTCGTGGCCCGGCGCCTGCCGACGGTGCGCTCGACGGAACTTCGGCTGGCCATTGCCAATATCCACCGGCCCGGTGCGCTGACCCCGTCTGTTGTGCTGTCGCTTGGTCTCGGCCTGTCGCTGCTGGTCGCGCTGGCGCTGATTGACGGCAATTTGCGCCGGGAATTGACGGCGACCATTGCCGACCAGGCCCCGAGTTTCTTCTTTGTCGACATTCAAAGCCATGAGCGCGATGCGTTTGAAGACCGACTGACCGCGGAGGCCCCGGAGGCCAGGATCCAGAGCGTGCCGATGCTGCGCGGCCGGATCGTCAGCCTGAACGGTATTGCCTCGGAAGACTTTGTGCCGGCCCAGGAGGGCTCGGACTGGGTCCTGCGCGGCGACCGCGGCATCACCTATGACAGCAGACTGCCGGAAAACTCCAAGGTCGTTGAGGGGGCCTGGTGGCCGGAAGATTACACCGGTGTGCCGCTTGTTTCCTTTGACGCGGAAGCGGCCACGGACCTCGGGCTGAAAATCGGGGATACGATCACCGTCAACGTGCTCGGGCGCGAGATTTCCGCGGAAATTGCCAACCTGCGCGACATCGAGTGGCAGTCGCTGGCCATCAACTTCGTCATGGTGTTCTCGCCAAACACCTTTGCCGGCGCCCCCCACTCTCACCTGATGACTCTCGGTTGGGATGAGGATGTTCCGGCCGAAACAGAGCTCGCCCTCCTGAAGACGGTCTCCAATGCCCACCCCACGGTCACGGCGGTTCGCGTCAAGGACGCCATCACCCAGGTCAACGATCTGGTTGCACAACTGGCCTGGGCTATCCGCGGGGCCAGCTCGATCACGCTGATCGCCAGCGTGCTGGTTTTGGCGGGTGCCCTCGCTGCCGGCCACCGCAGCCGGATTTACGACGCTGTCATTCTCAAGACCCTGGGGGCGACCCGGACCCGGCTGATCGTTGCCTACGGCCTTGAATACGCGATCCTCGGATTGGCGACGGCATTGTTTGCCCTGATGGCAGGTGGCGTGGCGGCCTGGTACGTGATCACCCAGATCATGGACGGCACATTTGTGCTGATGCCGGTCACGGCGACCGGTGCCGCCGTGATCGCGCTGGTTCTGACCGTCGGCTTTGGCCTGATCGGCACCTGGCGGATCCTGGGCGAGAAACCCGCACCAGTATTACGGAACCTCTAAGCGAAATATTCCTGACAAGTCATGTCACCTCGACATGGCCTGTCAGGAAAAATTCATATCCGAAAAGCAGTTTCCGTCAAACTTCAGCCCCACGCAACTTGCACACTCAAATAATCTTGGTTATCCGGTTCGGGTCCGGGCAAGATTTCTAGAGGGGCATAGTCCATGTTCGCATTCAAACAAGGTTCTTATCTGAAGAACTTTGCAAAGGCCGCAGCCATTACAGCAGCAGCCATTTTCTCTTTTGCACCTGCTGCAACCGCAGAAAGTCCGTTCCACACCGGTGTGTGGCAGCTCAACACCCCGGACGGCCCGCGCGGGCTTGTCGTCAGCGACTGGCTGGTGTTTGAAAACGGTCTGCCGAAGCGCTGGCTCTACCGCCGCGCCGGCACCAATGACGCCAACCAGTTCGATTTCTTCACCCGGACGATGAACGATAGTGGTTACACGCCGGTCGGCATCCGCGTTTACCGCACGGGCGACAACTCGATGAAGTACACGCTGGCTCCGAAGGGCGAAGATCCGATCGAGGTTACCGCCGAGCGCCTGTCGATCCCGAATTTCGCAAATTCCTGCCTGTCCGTGGAAGGCAAGGGCAAGCGTTTCTTCGGCAACTGGGTGGGCACGGACGGCTCCAAGCTCAAGAAGCTCAATGTCCAGAGAAACCGCATCACGATTGATGGTGAACGCCGCAACGTGACCGTCGAACAGGTCCGTGTCGGTCGCATGGGCATCATCGAGGACGGCAAGCCGGTCGCATTCTTCACCGATGCAGGCGGCGACTACGCGGTGCTGCAGTGGTTCAAGCCGGGCGTCACCGACGCGCAGATGCGCGACCAGGAGCGGGAAATCCTGGATTTTGCGTCAGAGGAAATCGTCCGCAACCCGGGCGGCACCTGCGACCGCCAGATTGCCTCGCGCCTGAAAGCGATGAAATAATCTCAGCAATCTTAAGCATCTTGGCGTAAAATGCGGTATCGAGACCAAAGATTACGAATTTTTCAGGATTCTCGTCTTGAGCTTGATACCGTATTTTCCCATATGTTGAGGGAGTTGTGTTGCAGGTGAAATCACGTGCAACAAGTGTGGTTTAAAAAAGGGGATCACCACGACCATGTCGACCTTTGACCGTCAATCACAAGGCGCCTATTCGGCGGCCGGCGCGCGCGCCGAGGCCGGCATCGATCAGGGCCTGCGCAGCTATATGCTGGGCGTCTACAACTACATGACCATCGGCCTCGCGCTGACCGGTTTCCTTGCGCTGGCAACAGTCATGCTGGCAACGACCAACGATCCGAGCACCGCCGTCGCGAGCCTTGGCAACGGCAAGATGCTGACGCAGCTTGGCGTGACGCTTTATGGCAGCCCGCTGAAATGGGTTGTCATGCTGGCACCGCTCGGCATGGTGTTCTGGCTGTCCTTCCGGATCCAGTCCATGAGCGCGAGTACAGCACGCACCATGTTCCTGGTCTATGCAGCCGCGATGGGCATCTCCCTGTCGTCGATTTTCCTGGTCTACACAGCCGGTTCGATCGCACAGGTGTTCTTCATCACCGCCGCGACCTTCGGTGCGCTGAGCCTCTTCGGCTACACCACCAAGAAAGACCTGTCCGGCTGGGGTTCGTTCCTGTTCATGGGCCTGATCGGCATCATCATCGCGTCGATCGTGAACATCTTCATGGCTTCCTCTGCCCTGCAGTTCGCCATTTCCGTGATCGGCGTGCTGGTCTTCGCTGGCCTCACCGCCTATGACACCCAGCAGATCAAGGAAATGTACTACGAAGGTGACAGTGGTGAGGTTGCCACCAAGAAGTCCGTGATGGGCGCCCTGCGTCTCTACCTCGACTTCATCAACCTGTTCATCATGCTGCTGCAGCTGTTCGGCAACCGCGAATAAGCGCAAGCGCACGAGAACAAACGGAAAAGCCCGGCTTAGGTCGGGCTTTTTTGTTTCACATCCAAAAGAAGGCACCTCACTGTTTATCGGCTGGCCAGGCGGCGAATGCAGAACACCCAAAACAGTTTTGACACACTACAAGATCTGAAAACGTTCTTGCGACGCGCCGTGCCATCGAATGGTGATTTGCTCGTAGGTGTCTGTGGATATGCCGGGCAGGAAAAACTACGTTGTGCCGGGCCTTGTCGGACTGCCTCCCTGACAAAGTCACGCATTTTTCCTGCGACAGGTTTTCCCGCTACAGTTTCAAGGAGCGCGAGAAACGTATTGAAGCGGAGGTCGGTAGTGAAGACAAAAGTTACGAAGAAAATCCATTACACTGGTACGACTGGAACGCTATTTCGGAGGCGTTGACTTCGCTCCGTACGGCGCGACAGTTCACTTACAAGAATGCTTGGAACCCAAGTTCAGGAGAGTTGAATGCGACCTATTCGCTGAAACTCCCGGAAAACCAATCGGCTCTCGTATTGTGCGACGGCATCTTCCTGCTTCACAGCCCGGTCAAAGAGTGGTTCGACATTACGCTCCGAGTGGATTGCGCCCAGACTCTTCGACAATCACGCGCGAAAGCTCGAACCAAGAGCTTGTCTCGACTATCCTACATGGCAAGCCTTGAGCGCACCTACGTGGAACCATATTTTCGCGATTTTTCGCAGCGTGCAGAGATTGTCTTGCCAACCGCACTACCACTTTGAAGGCAGCCGTCTAAACCTCAACGACGCGCAGGTGTTTCTTCTTTTCAAGAACGCGCAACACCTGGCCCAGATCGTGGCCGCGTTTCAGGATCATGCCGCCGGTGGCCACCACCGAATAGGCTCCCTGGCGCCGCGCCAGTTTCGGATCTTTCTCGATCCGGTAGAGCGGCATTTCGGACGAGCGGCGGAAGACTGAAAAAACGGCCCTGTCTTTCAAAAGGTCAATGGCATAGTCGCGCCATTCGCCGTCGGCAACCATACGGCCATAAAGACGCAAGATGGTGTCGAGTTCGCGCCGGTTGAAGGCAACGACGGGTTTTGGAGGGGGAGCCGGTTGGCTGTGCGGCGCCGGGCTTATGCCCGCGCCGCGCTGAAACGCGCTGTCATCGGCTTCGCTCATTCCGCCTCCAGTTTCGTTTGCGGTGTCGCGATGATCGGGGAATCGCCCGGGACGTCCCTGTCACCTGACTGTCATCTTGCGTTGGCTTTGGGGTCCATGGCAAGTCTGCAGGCAAAGAATGGGGCTTTGATGACCATATCCTGTCACTTTTGCGTAGGAATTTCCGGAGGAAAACGCAAAAAACGGACGCAACGGCACTTTGCCCAGAAAGAATGCCCAAATTTCCTTGATTTTGCCGCATTCCAGCCCTTGGCCAGCCATTTTGGCCACCCATATTATGATCATACCCTGATGGGTACGACCGGTTGAGGCCGCGGAATGCATTAGCCCCCCAGCCCCCCGAGGCGTTGACAGGTCGACCAGATTTAGTGAGTCAAACATCAGGGCAACTGAAGGGCCGGCGATGCGCCGGCCCTTTTCATTTGGTCCTCCTGCACATCCGCATTTCTGGCAGGCCCCTCAAAACCAAACGTCATTTTTGATCTGCACCCGTGGAATTGGCCCTTTTCCATTCGGGGACTTGATGTATCCTTTTTCTCAGAATGACTACGGACCTGATCGATCTCCGAGCGGCCCGGACCGCAGATTGCGACGCCCTTGCCGGCATTCACTCCGAAGCCTGGCTTGGCGCCTATCGGGGTGTCTTGCACGGCGTTGACCTTCAGAAGATGGTCTCCCGCAGGGGCAGCAGCTGGTGGCGCGGCGCCCTGGCGCGTGGTGTCGACATCAAGGTCCTCAGCATCGCGAACATACCGGCAGGCTACGCCACCTATGGCCCCTGCCGCCTGAGAGACACCGGCATGGACGGTGAAATCTACGAGCTCTATCTCAAGCCGGAATATCAGGGCCTGGGATTTGGCCGCACGCTGTTTGATCATGTCCGCGATACGCTTGCCGCCAGAAACATGCCCGGTCTTGCGATCCAGGTGCTGAGCGACAATCAGCCTGCCCGCGCCTTCTACAAGGCAGTTGGCGGGCGTCTGGCGGCCAAGTCCTGGTATCGGATCGGCGGCCGGCGGCTTGAACTCTCGATCTACGCCTGGCCCCCCACCAAGAGCTGAATCCCCGGAACGGGGTGTTCACCACCGCAAAATGCCCGGGTTTCCGAGGATTTGCGGTTGTTGCGTGCAATCGAACTGGCCGGCCAGCGTGTCGGCGGCCCGGCGCACCATGGCATTGGCGTTTTTGTTGGCCTGGGCATCGACCATTGCGATCTGGCAGGTGCCGCCGCCAGGTCTCAGCTGGGTCACGATCAGAACGCTGCCGGTTGAACTGCCGTCGTCAAGACTTGGAAACCAGCGCAGGATAGTGGCGAAGGCCTCCCCGTGCCGCAGGCGCCATTCAAGGGTTTCGTTGACGGTATTGAAATTGGGCAGGGTCTGGCCTGCCGCCGGTTCATCCGCGGCAAACGGACCGAAGGAAACAAACATGCGCAAGTCACCCTCGGCAACATAAACGTCCTGTCCCTGATACCCCGGGCAGGTCCAGGCGCCACCGAACGTGCCTTCATCGGAAGCGGTTTCGACCTGCGTGCAGTTTTGCAGCTGAATTTTCGTGTAGGTGCTGTCCAGTCCGGACGCGTTGGCCGCGCTCCCGCAAGCCAGCAAGGCGATGCCGAAACGGACCACCCCGCTCAGTCTGAACCAAAGCGCCTTCATGTCCGCATCTCCCCCTTCACAGCGTGTTTGCAAGCAACGCACGTTAATCAATTAGGTGCAATGCAAAAATTAAGGGCTTGAACTTCACCGGCTGGATTGCGATAGACGCAGCAACGTTTAACAGGAGTTTTCTCAGATGCGTATCGACGCAGTGCCGATTGGCAAGAACCCGCCGGAAGACATCAACGTCATCATCGAGGTATCTGTCGGCGGCGAGCCGATCAAATACGAGATGGATAAGGACGCTGGTGCGATGTATGTCGACCGCTTCCTCTACACCCCGATGCGCTATCCGGGCAATTACGGTTTCGTGCCGCATACACTGTGCGGCGACGGCGACCCGATCGACGTTGTTGTGGTCAACCAGCGTCCGATCGTTCCCGGCGCCATCATGAACTGCCGTCCGATCGGCGTGGTGCTGATGGAAGACGAATCCGGCCAGGACGAGAAGATCATCGCCGTGCCGTCGCACAAGCTCTCCAAGCGCTACGACAACATCCACGACATCACTGACCTGCCGGAAATCACGATTGCCCAGGTGAAGCACTTCTTCGAGCACTACAAGGATCTGGAACCGGGCAAATGGGTCAAGATCACCGGTGTTGAGGGTGCTGATGCTGCCCGCAAACTGATCGTTGAATCCATCAATCGGGCCCAGAAGGAAGCTGCCGAATAAGGCAGGCTATCTGACGAACCGTCTTGAGAGGCTGCGGCTGACTACCTGTCGACCGCAGCCTCTATGCGTTCCATGTCCTGGTCGGAGAGGCCGAAATGGTGGCCGATCTCGTGGATCAGCACATGGGCGACCACGTCTCCCAGCGTTTCATCCATCGCGGCCCAGTAGTCGAGGATCGGGCGGCGGAACAGCCAGATCCGGTTTGGCATCTGGCCGGTGAACTGCACATCTCCGCCCTCGGCCAGGCCCTGGCCTTCAAACAGGCCAAGCAGGTCATGCGGATCCTCTATGGCAAGCGCATCCAGAACGTCGTCCGGGGCATAATCAGCAAGGCTGATCTGCAGATGGCCGCAACGCAGCAGCAGGTCGTCCGGAAGACCGGCCAGGACCTCACTGGCCATGGCTTCGAAATCTGCCAGTTCGGGTGCTTTGCGTTCGGTCCAGCCACTGCGGCTGACCGGCCGGACGGATGCCATCTTGCTACCTTTTTTCGCGTGTCTGCGGGAAATCGGCCCCGGAATACGGCCTACAGGTAGGTGATGGCAAGATAAATCACCAGCCCAATGGCAAAACAGACCCCGAGACCGCGGCCGATCCGGGTGCCCCAGATCTCGATCCGGTCGTCCTCGTCCTTGTCGGCCGCCGCCATATGGTTCTTGGCACGGTCGGCCATACGCACGAAAGTCGAGCCCACGATGGTCTCGCTCTCCGCCTCGACCCTGTCGAGCGCATGCAGCGCGTCCTGGCGCTGCTTTTCCTTCGGATGGACGGGCTGCTTGTCTGAACTGCTCATGCGTCTACAGTGACCGGGTTGGCAGGCCGTTTCAACAAAAATGCCGCCACCAATGCCAGGCCGGCAAGACCGGCGGAGGCCACTGCATTCCAGCCCGCAAAGGACAGGCCGAACATGCGCCAGCTGGCTTCCGTGCAGCTGACCACCCGGGTCGACTGCAGCGCCTGCAGCATATTGGAAGCCGAAGTCGGCGCCGCGCTGCCGCCACCGCAGTCATTCGGACCAGCCCAGAAATCCCATTCGGCGCCGGCCTGATAAATACCGAGCCCCGCGCCATAGGCGAAGATGGCAGCGACCGCCAGCAGGACCAGCCCGGCCAAGCCGGAACGCCCGCGCATTACCAGAAAGAGAGCCAGCGCCGTCAGGGGAAGGCCTGCGTAATAGGGAATGCGCTGTTCCAGGCACAGCTTGCACGGCACATAGCCCCCGATCAGCTGAAAGCCCCAGGCCGTCGCAATCACGACCAATCCGCCCAGCAGAAGCAAACCTGTTGCCGATTTCGCCAGCTGTTCCCGTGCCATCACATCCTCATCCGTCAGATATATTTCAAGGCCACAAACCCGCCGACCAGCAACACCACGAATAGGGTGAACATGAGGCCAAGGCGTTTTTCGATGAAATCCTTGATCGGCGGACCGAAGAAATAGAGCAGGCCTGCGACCACACAGAAGCGAATACCGCGCGACACGATGCTGGCCATGATGAAAACCGGCAGGCTGAGCCCGAGCGCTCCGGAAGCAATGGTGATCACCTTGTAGGGAAACGGCGTGAGGCCGGCAATGAAGACGAACCACCAGCCCCATTCGTGGAAGATCACCTTGAACTCGTCGACAAAGGCCATCTTGCCATAGAAGGTCAGCACCGGCACGGCAATCTGCTCGAACAGAAACATGCCAATCAGATAGCCGGCAATGCCCCCGGCGACCGACGTCAGCGTACAAAGCAGTGCATACCACCAGGCCTTCTCGCGCCTGGCGATCACCATGGGGATCAACAGGATGTCCGGCGGGATCGGAAAGACCGAGCTTTCGACAAAGGAAACGGTTCCCAGCGCGGCAGGTGCGCGCGGTCCGGCGGCAAGGGACAGGGTCCAGTCGTAAAGGCGTCTCAACATGCCGCTTCCCTTAGCCGCTGCGCTGCAAAATGTCACCTGAGGAAATCGCCTGCCTGTCGTGAAAGTGAAGCGAGCACTGTGCACAGAACGACTGCGGTCTGGATGTTCTGCCGGTCCGGACCGGCGAGGCCGTGAGCACCGAGGCGGCATTCAGCCCGCCATCTGCTAGGATAGGGCCGGCAACTATGCTCGGGAGGACACCATGAAAAGCATCCTCAGGCTGGCCTTGGCGACGGTCTGTGCCTTCACGCTGTTGGCACTTCAGGCGGTCTCCGCCCAACAGGTGCAAATTGAAGGATCGGTCAACCTGACTCCCTTTGAGGCACGCGGCATCACGCTATCGACGCTCTACAAGGTCGATGGCGAGTTCGCAGGCAAACACGGGATCCCCGTGCCGGCCCCGTTCACCCTGGCGGCCCCTCGCCGCGACGGCCAGCAGATCCTTGCGCAAGCCAAGCCGGCCGGCGGTGGCCCGATCAAGATCTATTTCGCGACCGACGATGCACAAAAGCGCATTTTTTCCTCCCTTCAGATCATCCCCTTCACGATGAAGACGGATGACCTGCAAAAACGCCTCGAGATCGGCGACTATTTCGCCATCGACCTTCTGAAGAAACTCGGAGAGAACCGGACCACACGCGTGAACCTCCGGCGCCAGATCACGGTTGGCGGACTTCCGGCCGCCGAAGTTGTCGGCAATTTCGTGAATGGAGAAGGCGACCAGCTGCTGGTCCGGCTGGTCGCCGTGGCAAAACCGGGCAGCCCGCACGGCATCATCGGCATTGCCGTCGGCCACCCGCGCCAGGGCCGGATCAAAAAGGTCGAGGACATCTACGACACCAGCGCATCGCTGGCCTTCGACACGGTAATGTTCAACTGAACGAAGATGTGAGGAAGACTTGGGCACCTGCGCGCAATCAGGCGATAGCCGCTAGCTATGCAAACATTTGGGAGGAGAGCGGCCTGCCGCGAAGCGGTACAGCGCTCAAGCAGGCGGTAGCCGGTGGCGCTAGAATAATGGCGCAGGTGAGCGGAGCGAACTAGAACCGCATTCAAGTAGGCCAAAGGCCGATAGCGCAAGAAAAATGGTGCCCCCCGCCGGAATCGAACCGGCACTCCCGAAGGAACGGGATTTTGAATCCCGCGCGTCTACCAGTTCCGCCAGAGGGGCAACTGACACCGGAGAGCGTGCCTATCATGGGGTCCGGTGCGATGCAAGCCGTTAGACATGCATCGGCATGGAAGTCCCCCAACAGCCTTTGCGGATGCGGGGTTATCGACCTTTAAAAACCAAGGAAATTTTTTCAGACACCCTTAACCCTGACGCCCGAAACCGTTGCGATTTCGATCCCCGTCCGCCGTTCCGGGATTAAATTTAAGGGCTTCGAAATTCCTCTGGCGCCAAGACAGGTGCCAATACGATTGGGGAGACGCACATGTCACTGGCAGATGCCACAGCGCAATCAGCGCAGCAGACCACATCCGCTTCGCGCGCCGGAGACGGCCGCCAGCATCAATTCGTCATCGATACGGTTGACAAGGACCAGCTGGAGCCTGCACCGATCCGCCCCGAATGGATCCTTGAGGGCAATCCGGAAGCCAAATGCAAACAGCTCTCAGGTCACAAGTTCGGCTGGGGCGATGCCTGTCACTGGTCCTGTACGGCGGGCAAGTTCCGCTGGCACTATGGCTGGGACGAGACGGTGATGTTCCTGGAAGGGGAAGTGACCATCACGGATGAAAACGGCAACGTTTACGAAGGTCGTCCGGGCACATCGCTGTTCTTTCCGGCCGGCACTTCAGCCGTCTGGGTGATTCCGGCCTATATCCGCAAACTCGCCTTCAACCAGAAGCCTGTGCCGTGGTACCTGCATTACCAGTCGCGCATCATCGAGCGACTGAAGGGCGCCATGCCGGGCGGGCTGCGCTAATCCCGCCTCTCCGGAACAGCCGATCCAGGTATCGGCTGGCCGGATCTGCTTAGTCTGGAAACAAAAGCGCAAATTGTGCGCTTTTTCTGGACAAGCCGGATTGGCTTGTCTAGATAAGATTCATGAGCAAATCTGGCAGAGAAATCGAGCTCAAGCTCGAACTGGAATCGTCGGCCCAGGACGCAATCAAACGCGCGGGCAGCATCAAGGGCTTCACCGCCGGCCGGGCGGTGACCAAGACCTTGCAATCCATCTATTTCGACACGCCCGACCAGGCCCTGCGCAAGGCCAAGGTCTCGCTGCGGGTGCGCAAGTCCGGCCGAAGCTGGCTGCAGACCGCCAAGCTCGGCACCGGAGTGATGGGTGGCCTGTCGTCGCCGATCGAAGCGGAACATCCGGTCAGCGGCCGGGCACTCGACTTTTCCGTGATTGAAGATCCGACGGTCCGCGCGAAACTCACCGAAATCATCGGCGAGGCGCCGCTGTCCGAGTGTTTCGAAACGGTGATGAAACGCACCACGCGCCAACTGACCCGTGAAGCCGATGGTACGCATATCGAGCTCGCCTTCGACACGGGCAACATCCTGGCCGGTGCCGGTTCCCAGCCACTGGTCGAACTGGAAATGGAACTGAAGTCCGGTCCGAGCCTTGCGCTCTTCGAAGCGGCCAAGGCGCTGCTTGACGACGCGCCGTTCCGGTTTTCTCCCTACAGCAAGGCCGAGCGCGGATATCGGTTCGCGGAAGGCCAGGAGGTCGAGGAACACAAGCCCTTTTTCGCTGACAAGATCAGCTTCAGCGCCGGCATCAGTACGGAACTCGCCTTCCGGGACGTGCTGCGCTCCTGTCTGACCCAGATCTCCGAAAACCGGCTGGCCGTGCTGGCTTCCGAAGACCCGGAAGGACCGCACCAGCTGCGCGTCGGGTTGCGCCGTCTGCGCAGCGCCTTCCGCCTGTTCAAGCAGGTGCTGAACCCGGCGACCCTTGCGCCGCTGGACCAGATGGCCCGCACCATTGCAGGCGAAGCCGGTGCCCTGCGCGATCTCGATGTGCTGGTGGATGAAATCGTTGCCCCCCTGGTCGACAAGGCACCGCCCAGCCTCTCCTTCGATGCCCTACTGGCGGACCTGAATGCGTCACGCGACAAGGACATCCGCACCACATTGACGGACCATCTGAAATCCGCCGAGGTCAATCAGTTCCTGCTGGATCTGGCCGCCTATACGGAAGGTCGCGGCTGGCTTGATCCGGAAAACTTCGACCAGACAACGCTACTGGCGCAGCCGATCGAGGCGCATGCCGGCAAGGCACTTGCGAAACAATGGAAGAAGGTGCTGGGTTACGGAAAACGCCTGGAAAAGCTGAGCATCGAAGAGCGCCATGACATGCGCAAGGCCATGAAAAAGATGCGCTACGGCATAGAGTTTTTCGGCAGCCTTTACCCTTCCGACACGGTGAAACCGTTCCTGAAACGTATGAAGAAACTTCAGGACATTTTCGGCTATCTCAACGACGTCGCCATGGCCGAAAGCCTGCCGGACAAATGCAGGGCACTGGAAGAGAGGTCGATGGAAGCCGCCCAGGCCATCGGCTTCGTCATTGGCTGGCATGAGGCTCAGTGCCAGACCAAGTGGCTTCACGCCAGGGATTATTGGGACGCCACCAGGGCAACTCCAAAGTTCTGGACCTGACGAGAAAGGTGGCAGGGACAGCTTGTCCTCTCAGACCGCAAAAGCAAAGGCTATAGTCACTCCAGGCAAGGTCAGCACCGCTGCAGACCGCCTGGAATGACGTGATTGGGCTCGGACTCATGCGCCCGAGTCGGATCTAGTTCCCGTCATCCTCCACCTTCACCCACGACGGGCGCTTCAGCGAGTGGATCAGGATGGGCAATCCGGTAAAGACGACGAACCCGGCGGCCACGACGCCGACATAGGTGGCCGGGCTGCCAACCGGCAGCTGGCTCGGCGGGAAGAATGAGGTCACAAAGGCAAAGGCCACGCCGGCAAAGCCGATCCCCGCGACCACCAGCAAACCGGTCATGCCGCCCGGAACCTTGTAGGATCGCGGCATGTCTGGATGCGTGATCCTGAGACGCACGGCCGCAGCATACATCATCATGTACATGACCAGATACAGCGTGATCGTCATGGCCGAGAGCAGGAAAAACGCCACCGAGACGTTCTTGAGAAAGAAATAGAGCGACGCCAGCACCGTGACGATGCAACCCTGCACCACCAGAATGACCACTTGAATGCCGTTCTTGTTGGTCCTGGCCAGGAAGGGCGGCAACTCGCCGTCCCTGGCGGTCCGCAGCAATCCCCGGCTCGGCCCGGTAATCCAGGACATCACCCCTGCCAGCGCCCCGAGGGCAATCAGAAGCGCCAGGACCGGCACCAGCCAGCCGAGATTAAAGCCGGTCAGTGCAATACTGAAGGCCTGCATCGGCCCCTGATCCAGCGCGATCTTGTCGGCCGGCACGATGGCAGCCAGCGCCAGGGACCCCAGCAGGAACAAGACCACAATGATCGCGACGGACAAGAGAATGGCTTTCGGGAAATCGCGATGCGGATCCTTCAGTTCATTTGCGTGAACGGCGTGAACTTCCACCCCGGCAAACAGCAGCACGATCCCACCCAGAAACGCGATCGAGGACAGGCCGGTGATATGCGGAAAGAGGCGGATATGGGCCTGCGCGCTGTCCGCAGCTTGCGGCAGGAAGGCAATCGCATTGCCTTCCGCGATCCAGGCGGCCCCGAGCGCAATGATCAGGAGCCCCGGAACCACCGTGCCGAGCACGAAGCCGACCGAGGTAATCCGCGCCGCCGCACTCGTGCCGGTAAGGGCAATTGCGGTTGCAAACCAATAAGCGCCGATGATGACGGAGCCCGTGTAAATGCCGTCATCGGCGAGCGACGGTTTGCCGATGACATAGGCAAGCGACGCCGCAGCGAAGGCCAGCACAGTCGGATACCAGACGACGTTCTGAATCCATTGCAGCCAGATCGCGACAAACCCGGCCCGTGCGCCGAACGGTGCCTTGACCCAGTCATAGACGCCGCCGGTGGACTGGGCGAACATGCCGCCGAGCTCGGCGGCAACCAGCGCCGCCGGCACCAGAAAGATCAGCGATGCAAAGCCGATGTAAAAGAGCAGCGTGGTGCCTTCGTCGGCCATGAGCGGCAGGCCGCGCAGACTGACGACGGCGGCCACCGTCATCATCGCAAGGCCCAGGACGGAAATGCGGCCCCTGGCGGCTGATGCGCCAGCCGCCTGTGTGGTCTCTGTCATCTCGTTTACCTGCCGTGGTGAAAGGTCGGTCCGGCTTCGGCGTTCGACATCGGGTTGCGGTCCAGGAATTCGATGGTGCGTTTCATGTCCTCTACGAGCAGGGCCATCAGGTCCTTGCCCATGCCGTGGCGCACGAGAACACGCTGAACCACCAGGTCGCGCCGGTTATGCGGCAACGGATAGGAGGCAATCTGCCAGCCGCGCATGCGCATGCGCTCCGAAATGTCATAGAGCGTATAGGCCTTGTCGGCGCTGTCCTTCAGCGAATAACAGGCCGCCGGCAGGCCGCCGTCGCCATTGTAGAGAATGTCGAAATGGCCTGTTTTCTCCAGCTCATCCGCCAGATATTGCGCGGCACTTGCGCAGGCCCCCTGCACATCCGTGTAACCCTGTTTGCCCAGCCGCAGAAACTGGTAGTACTGCGCGATGATCTCACCGGCCGGCCGCGAGAAATTGAGCGCGAATGTGGGTACCTGGCCGCCGAGATAGTCAACATTGAAGATCAGTTCCTCCGGCAGGTCTTCCTGCTCCCGCCAGACCACCCAGCCCACACCCAGGGGCGCCAGTCCGTATTTGTGGCCCGAGGCATTGATCGACTTGACCCGCGGCAGGCGAAAATCCCAGACGACGTCCTTGTGCAGGAACGGCGCGATGAAACCGCCGGAGGCCGCATCGATATGCAGCGGAATGTCGAGGCCGCGTTCCGCCTGGATCTGATCCAGCACGGCCGAAATCTGCTCAACGGGTTCATAAACGCAGGTAAAGGTCACCCCCAGTGTGGCAACGACCCCGATGGTGTTTTCATCAACCGCCGCAGCAATCTGGTCCGGGCGCATGCCCAGTTCACCGTCCAGGATCGGCAGCTCGCGCAACTCGATGTCAAAGTAGCGGGCAAACTTGTGCCAGCAGATCTGGACGGGTCCGCAGATCAGGTTGGGTTTGTCGGCGGGCTTGCCTTCCGCCTCGCGCTTCTTGCGCCATTTCCACTTCAGCGCCAGGCCGCCCAGCATTGCCGCTTCCGACGACCCGGTCGTGGAACAGCCCTGTGTGACAACGGAATCCGGGGCGTTCCAGAGATCCGCCAGAATGTGAACGCAGCGGTTCTCTATCTCGGCTGTCTGCGGATATTCGTCCTTGTCGATCATGTTCTTGTCGACACAGTCCTGCATCAGCTGCTGAACCTGCGGCGAGGCATAGGTGGTGCAGAAGGTTGCCAGGTTCTGGCGCGAATTGCCGTCCAGAAGCAGCTCGTCATGGATCAGGTTGTAGACCGTATCGGCAAGCGAGGAGTTGTCGGGCATCCGGTACTTCGGCAAGGCCTGTTCAGATAGATCTCTCGTATAGAGATCAAAGACTTCGTTGCGGCGATTTGACGAGGCTTGATAAAGGGGCAAGGGATGTCTCCTAAGGCTCACGGGCAACCTGCAATGACTTAGCTTAGGCACCGTGGCGGACAGCTTCAAGCTCGGATAAAACCCTTACGAGCGCCTGTCGGCCGCCGCACCCACCCCCACATCCGTGTCCCAATAAGGCAGGTCGGGGTCATAAAGATCGACCAGATAGTCGATCAGCGCGCGCGCGGCGCGCGGGATCAGCTGGCGGCTCGGAAACTGGATGTTGAGCGCCTTGGACGGCATCTCGAACGTCGGCAAAAGCCGCACCAGCCGGCCTTCATCCAGCAACGAATGCGCAACAAAACTCGGCAGGCGCCCGATGCCGCCCCCCGCCAGGACAGCCGCGCACAGCGCCTCACTGTTATTGATCTTCAGATTGCCGGTGACAGGGATGCTTTCCGGGCCGAGCGGTGACCGGAACTCCCAGACATCCATGTTGTCGGAATAGGAAAAGAAGACACAATTGTGCCCGTGCAACTCCGCCGGCACGTCAGGCGCCCCCTGCCGGGAGACATAGTCCGGCGACGCGCAGATCACGCTGCGCAAGGGGGCCAGTTTGCGGGCAATCTGGCTGGAATCCGGCAAGTCACCCGCTCTGAGTGCAAGGTCATAGCGGTCATCGATCGCCGCCAGAAACCGGTCATCGAGCGTCAGGTCGACGCTGAGCTTCGGATGCGCCTGAAGAAAGGCCGGCAGATGGGGCGCCAGATGCCGGCTGCCGAACGCCATCGGTGCCAGAACCCGGATTTCACCGACGGCCTCGCTGCCAAAAAGGCCCGCTTCCCGTTCCGCCGATCGGACATGATGCACGGCTTCGCTGGCATGGGCGAAATAGCGCGCGCCGGCATCCGTCAGCACCAGCTTGCGTGTGCTGCGCTGGAGCAACTGAACGCCCAACCGTGCCTCAAGATGCGTGATCCGCCGGCTGACCGCCGATTTGGTCAGGCCCAGATGCTCCGCCGCCCGCGAAAAACTGCTCTTTTCAACGACCGCAACAAAAACGGCAAAATCGGGAATGCTCTCCATGGCCCATTCATTGTTGATTTGAAGTCAACTCAAAGTCAATCAATCGACGTATAGTGAAAGATAAGAACAACAATAAATTGCCATGGATCCCAAAACCGGAGCGTTTCATGGCACAGCAGATATCCCACCAGCCAAAGAGCGGCGCGGCCTTGCCGCTGATCCTGTTTCTGGGCGTTCTCGTCGGCGGCAATTTTGTTTTGGCAAAAGCCGTCGTTCTGACCGGTCTGACGCCCCTGATGCTCTTCGAAGGACAGGTGCTGGGCGCGGGTCTTGGCCTTTGCATCGGCCTGGCGGTCACATCCCGAAACGACTTTCAGGCCCTCCTGAGCGGCCCCGTCGCGCTCTATTGCCTCATCAATGGCCTGCTCGGCGTCTCCACCCCGCAGATCCTCAGCTATATCGCGCTTCAGCAGGTGTCCGCCGGTCTTTTCTCGGCCCTTGTGACCCTCTCCCCACTGCTGACCTTCTGCTTCTCTTCGCTGATGAGACGAAGACTGCTGCCGCTGCGCCGGCTGACAGGCGTCCTGATCGGGCTTGCGGCCGTCACGCTGGCAATGGCAGACCGCAACCGGTCGATGGCGGCGGGCCTCCCCTGGCTGCTTGCGGCCGGGCTCGTCCCCGTCCTTCTCGCCCTCACCAATGTCTTCCGGGAGCGGGCAATGCCGCAAGGTGCCAACCCACTGGTTCTGGCCGGTGGGACCCTGCTGTCCCAGGCCGTCCTGTTTCTGCCCGTAGCGCTCGTTTGGGGCGGCGGCCTCCCGCAGTTTCAAGCCCAGATCTGGATCGGCCCCGCCATTCTGCTTGTCTGCGCCGCCACTGCACTTGGCTACGTCCTGACCTTTGAGCTTCTGAGGCGCACCGACGGTGTCGGCTTCAGCCAGGTCGGTTATGTCGTCACCCTCACCGGCATTGCCGCCGGGGCGCTTTTCTTTCAGGAACCGGTCGGACCTGTGTTTCTGATCTCGGTGCTGCTGCTTTTCCTGGGCGTTGCACTTTCAAACGCAAACGCCCCGCTTTTCCCACGCCTCTTCAAACGTCCCCAACCGTCAAACAAGGAGTTTTGACATGCAGATCACAACAGAGAGTACCACCCCGCATCGCAAGCTGATTGCCGGGCTCTACCAGGCCGTGGATGCGCTTGATGCGGAAGGCGTCGGCAGTTTCGTCACCGACGATGTCCTGTTCCGGCTCGGCAATTTCGACCAGCTTCAGGGCCGGCAGCAGGTGATCGACGCCAATGCCGCGTTTTTCAGCACCATCTCGGCGATGCAGCACACGATTTCGGGTATCTGGTCGGACGGCAACACGGTGATCTGTTCCGGTGAGGTCCATTACACCCGAAAGGACACCAGCACCCTGTCGGTGCCCTTCGCGACCGTGCTGACCCTGACAGACAGCCGGATTGCGGATTACCGCGTCTTTGTCGACGTCTCGCCGCTCTGAGACGGCGAAGAGCCGACGGGCGGCGCGATGGTCAGGATGTCGGGAAAGCTGACCGGCGCAAAGGCACCCGTCAGTTTGAAGGTGGTCAGGTCGCCGTCGCGCGAGACCATCTGGTCCTGCCGGGCGAGTTCCGCGATGGTTTCCTTCAGGCTCTCGATTTCCCGCAAGATAAAGGCACCGGTGTCGGGCAACATGCGGCGGGAGACGGTGAAAAACGCCCCCTGATTGCCGCCCCGGGCCTCGATCACCTGGCCCAGGAACCGCGTGTTGATCTCCTTCAGAAGCGGGATCAGCGGCCCGTCGGGCCGGAAACGGACCGGCGCCGTCCAGGTGATACGGATGCGGTTGCCCGGATGAACCTCCGCAAGCCCGAGCGCCTCCAACGCCCGGCCGAGCCGGAACATGTCCTCCGGCGTTAATTGAAACCGGTCCTCGATATCCTGCTGCGGGATCGGCTCCCGCAGCAAAATGAACAAAAAGAACAGCGACGGATCCGCCGCGAGCCGGGCTTCGGTCGCCACCGGCAACAGGCTGGTTTCTTCCGATGTGCGTTCCGCCCGGTGCAGCACATCGGCAAGCGGCACCTCCAGGATGTCGCAAATCTCCAGAAGCCGGCTCAGCTTGCAGTCATGGCCGGCAAAGATCCGTTTCACGGTCGGCTCGGAGACCTCCATGCGCAGGGCCAGATCCGCATAGGTCATGCCGCGGGACTTCAAAACGCCCTGCAGGATTTTGAACGTATCGCCGCGCATCCGCTGGTTTGATCCTTCAGATCGCCAATTCGTATCGTTTTTTGATACCATATTTTCTGAAATTGCCAAGTGAGTTCGATTTCTGCATTCGAGATCTATCGACAGTTCTCAAGAAAGGTCCTCCCATGCAGATCCTGAAATCCCTTGTCGCCGCCGGTTGTCTTGCCCTCTTCCCCCTCTCCGCCGAAGCGGGGTCGCTCTGGTCAACCGAAGGCTTCGACATGCCAGAATCCGTTCTATACGACGCTAACCATGACCGGCTGATCGTCAGCGTCATGCAGGGCGCGCCGAATGCGGTGGACGGCAACGGCCACCTGGCGCTGCTCTCCACCGACGGCAAGGTGATTGACGCTGCCTGGGCCACCGGCATGGACGCCCCCAAGGGCCTTGCCATAATGGATGGCCAGATCTTCGCCGCCGATCTCACCCACCTGCGCATCGTTGATGCCGCAAGCGGCGAGCTCGTCGCCTCGCTCCCCGCCGAAGGGGCTGTCTTCCTCAACGACGTTGCCACCAACGGCGAGGCGGTCTTTGTCTCCGACATGATGACCCACACGATCTGGCGTTATGCGGATGGCCGGTTTGAAAAGTGGCTCGAAACGCCGGACCTTGCGCATCCGAACGGGCTTTTCTGGGATGACGGCCGCCTGCTGGTCGGCAGCTGGGGCAAGGGCCTTCAGGAGAATTTCACCACCGAAGCCCCCGGCAGCCTGCTCAGCATCGCCCCGGAGACAAAGGCTATCTCGGTTGTCGCCCGCGACATCGGCAATATCGACGGCATCGTTCGCCTGAACGGCAAGCTTGTTCTCAATGACTGGATCAACGGCAAGGCGTACGAGATTTCGGCAGACGGCACCGCCACGGAAATCCTCGCCGAACCCGCCGGCCTTGCCGACATCGGCGCCGCGAACGGCACCCTCTACCTGCCGCATATGCTGGAAGGCCGGATCGAGGCGGTGACGCTGGACTAGGCGCGGCCCACACAGCCCTCACCGGCTGCATTTGCAAAGGCAGGAGCAGTCGGCGGGGACGCAGCATCCAGCGCTCGGAAGAGCTCTGGATGCCGCACGTTTCGGGCCTAAGGCCCACCGGATGTGATGGGCAGCGCCCGCTCCTGTCCATCACCTCCACGTGGGTGGTCTCTTCAAACCGCGTTACCCGCCCTTTGGCATATAGAGGTCGCCGCCGTTCCGGTATCTGGCAGCCATTTCCGCCATCCCTTCCTGGCGCGCGCCCTCCTGGCGGGCCGCGTCGCGGATATCATGCGAAATCCGCATGGAGCAGAATTTCGGCCCGCACATGGAGCAGAAATGGGCCACCTTGTGAGCCTCCTTCGGCAAGGTCTCGTCGTGGAAGGCGCGGGCCGTTTCGGGATCCAGCGACAGGTTGAACTGGTCCTCCCAGCGGAATTCGAACCGGGCGCGCGACAGGGCATCGTCGCGGATCTTGGCCGCCGGATGGCCCTTGGCGAGATCCGCGGCATGGGCGGCGATCTTGTAGGTGATGACCCCGGTTTTCACGTCGTCGCGGTCCGGAAGGCCAAGATGCTCTTTCGGCGTGACATAACAGAGCATGGCGGTGCCGAACCAGCCGATCATCGCGGCGCCGATGCCCGATGTGATGTGATCATAGCCCGGCGCGATATCGGTCGTCAGCGGCCCGAGCGTATAGAACGGCGCTTCGCCGCAGGCCTCGATCTGCCGGTCCATATTCTCCCTGATCTTGTGCATCGGCACATGACCGGGCCCTTCGATCATCACCTGGCAGTCCTTCGCCCAGGCGATCTGCGTCAGCTCTCCGAGAGTCTCCAGCTCCGCAAATTGCGCGGCATCATTGGCATCGGCAATCGAACCGGGACGCAGGCCGTCACCGAGCGAAAAGGCAACGTCATAGGCCCGGGCAATGTCGCAGATCTCCTCGAAATGCTCGTAGAGGAACGACTCCCTGTGATGATGCAGGCACCACTTGGCCATGATCGAGCCGCCGCGCGAGACGATGCCGGTGACGCGATCGACGGTGAGCGGAATATGGGCAAGGCGGACACCCGCGTGGATCGTGACATAATCGACGCCCTGTTCGGCCTGCTCGACCAGCGTGTCGCGGAAGACTTCCCAGGTCAGCTCCTCGGCAACGCCGCCGACCTTTTCCAGCGCCTGGTAAAGCGGCACGGTGCCGATCGGCACAGGCGCGTTGCGCAGGATCCAGTCCCGGATGTTGTGAATGTTGCGGCCGGTCGACAGATCCATGACGGTGTCCGCGCCCCAGCGGGTCGCCCAGACCATCTTCTCGACCTCTTCGGCCATCGACGACGTGACCGCGGAATTGCCGATATTGGCGTTGATCTTCACCAGGAAATTGCGGCCGATGATCATCGGCTCGGCTTCCGGATGGTTGATATTCGCCGGCAGGATTGCCCGGCCCCGGGCGATTTCGTCGCGGACGAATTCCGGCGTCACAAAGTCCGGGATCGCCGCGCCGAAACTTTCGCCGTCCCGCGCGGACTGCACCTTCTGCGCCGCACGCCCCAGATTTTCCCGGATGGCGACGAATTCCATTTCCGGCGTGATGATCCCGGCGCGGGCGTAGGCGATCTGAGTGACCGCCTTGCCGGCGCAGGCCCGGCGCGGCATCGGCAGCTCGGGAAAGGCCGGCGTCAGCCGGTCGCCGGTGGCAAAGCCGTTGTCTTCCGGCTGAACAGTGCGGCCCGGATAGGCTTCGGTATCGCCGCGCCCGGCGATCCAGTCTGCGCGAAGGCGCGGCAAGCCCTGTTCGATGTCGATGGCCTGCGCCGGATCGGTATAGGGGCCCGACGCATCATAGACCGTCACCGGCGGCTCGCCGGCCGTCGGATGAACGGCAATCTCGCGCATCGGCACCCGCAGCTGCGGATAGATCAGACCGGGTTTGTAAATCTTGGTCGAGGCGGGCAACGCCCCTTGTGTGACATCCGGTTTGGAGATCTTGGCGGCAGTGGTCATTTTGAGGCTCCAATCATCTTGCTTGGAGACCCAGTTCGCAGCCGGAATGATGGAGAAACGCCGGGACGGCCCGTTTCCGGGCACCGTCCTGTCGCAGCGCTCGCACCGTCCCTACGCCAGTATGAACTGGATCAGGTTCAACGGGTCACTGCGCTGCCGCTCTTAACGGCCCAGCAGACTCTCAGCCCCTTGTCGGGACACCCCGGGTAACAACGCTATCGACCGTCATCCACCGGCCTTTGTCAATATGGTAACGCGCGAAAAACTCACTGCTGTCACCCCGGGCGCGCGAAGCAAGACCCGGGGCCTACTTGTTTGCAGAGAGAAGGTCCTTGCAGCACGACCGCAAAGCAGACACCGGCCTCCGCAAGCGGCCCTGCGAGTGGGCCCCGGGTCTGCGCTCTGCTTGCCCGGGGTGACACGGAGATCGATCCGCTCCTGCCCGTCATACCGCCAACACGCCCTCATCACGTCATTCCGGACAAGTGCAGCAAAGCTGCGCGCTGATACGGAACCCAGCGCATCAGCGCGAGCGACAGCGAGCACAAAAAACCAATCAAGCATCGAAACAGGGTGATAAAGACGCGCCCAGGACGCGGAGTATCCGCTGGGTTCCGGATCTGGCCATGCAGCTGCGCTGCAAACCGTCCGGAATGACGGTGGCATGGTCTCGGCAGATGGAGGCCTCGTGCGAACAAACACAGCTGTCACCCAGGGCGCGCGAAGCAAGACCCGGGGCCTACTCGTTTGCAGAGAGTGGGTCCTTTCAGCACGACTGCAAAAACAGAAACCGGCTTCCGCCTGCGGCCCTGCGCGTGGGCCCCGGGTCTGCGCTGCGCTTGCCCGGGGTGACACGGAGATTGATCCGCTCCTGCCCGTCATACCACCAGCACACCCTCACCACGTCATTCCGGACAAGTGCAGCAAAGCTGCGCGCTGATCCGGAACCCAGCGCATCAGCGCGAGCGACAGCGAGCACAAAACCAATCAGGCATCGAAACAGGGTGATAAATACGCGCCCAGGGCGCGGAACAATCGCCGGGTTCCTGATCTGGCCATGCAGCTACGCTGCAGACCGTCCGGAATGACGGTTGCATGGTCTCGGCAAATGGCGGCCTCGTGCGAACAAACACAGCTGTCACCCAGGGTGCGCGAAGCAAGACCCGGGGCCTGCTCGTTTGCAGAGAACGGGTCCTTGCAGCACGACTGCAAAAACAGAAACCGGCTTCCGCCTGCGGCCCTGCGAGTGGGCCCCGGGTCTGCGCTCTGCTTGCCCGGGGTGACACGGAGATCGATCCACACCCGCGCGTCACACCGCCAGCACACCCTCACCACGTCATTCCGGACAAGTGCAGCAAAGCTGCGCGCTGATCCGGAACCCAGCGCATCAGCGCGAGCAACAGCGAGCACAAAACCAATCAAATGACTGAATAGCTCGATAAAGACGCGCCCAAGGCGCGGAGGAACCGCTGGGTTCCGGATCTGGCCATGCAGCTGCGCTGCAGACCGTCCGGAATGACGGTGACATGGAAGGTCTGGGCCGCCTCGCATCGAAAATCCCCCTTCCACCGGTTTTACCGGACCGAAAGGTCCCCGCCGTATCCTCCCCAAAACCACGTTCAAACGAGTGCCTGATGCCGACCGCCAACCCTGCAGCCCTCGAGATATTCAATCTTCACAAGCGCTTCAGCGAACCTGCCGTCAACGATCTGTCGCTGAAGGTCAAGGCAGGCGAATTCTATGCCCTGCTCGGCCCGAACGGCGCGGGCAAGACCACGACGCTGCGGATGGTGTCCGGCCTGCTGGAGGCCGATGCCGGCACTGTCCGGATCTGCGGCATCGATGCCTTCAAGGACCCGATTGCGGCCAAGAAGATCCTGGCCTGGGTGCCAGACGAGCCGATGGTCTATGACAAGCTGACCCCGCTGGAATATCTGGAGTTCGTCGCCGGCCTCTGGAACATGGACGCGGATTTTGCGCAAGCCAAGGCCGACAGCCTGCTAGACGCCTTCGGGCTCGGCCCCCATGCGGGTGAGCGCTGCGGCGGCTTTTCCAAGGGCATGCGCCAGAAAGTGGCGCTCGCAGGCGCGCTGATCCATGAACCGCGCCTGATCATTCTCGATGAACCGCTCACGGGGCTTGATGCGGGCTCGGCCCGGCAGGTGAAACAGGTGCTGACCGATCTGGTCGCCAAAGGCGTCACCGTCATCATGACGACCCATATTCTGGAAGTCGCCGAGCGCATGGCCGACCGGATCGGCATCATCGCCCGCGGCCGGCTGGTCGCCGAGGGCACCTTGGCAGAGCTGCGCTCCCGCGCCAGCGCCGAGGGCCATTCCCTGGAGGATATCTTCCTCGATATCGTCGGCGGTGCCCAAAGCGACGGTCAAAGCGACACCTTCACGGACCCCTCTCACCTCCCCGACGAGAAAGTGGCATGAGCCGCGCCCTGGCCTCCCCGCTGGCGTTTTCGGCGCTGATCCGCTTTTCCCGGCATGAATTGCGCCTTGCCTGGCGCGACTGGGCCTGGATCTTTTCCGGCTGGCGCAAGACCGGCCTGAAACGCACGCTTATCGGCATGGGCCTCTTCTACGCGGTCCTGCATCTCATCGCCTATGCCGTGCTCGCCCCGCAATTTGCCGGCGGCTTTCAGCTCGACCAGACCGCGCTGGCGGTGATTTCGGTCTCCGTCCTGCTCAGCTTCACCATGATGCTGTCCCAGGCGATCGAGTCGGTGACACGCGCCTTTTACGCCCGCGACGATCTCGATCTGATCCTGTCCTCGCCCGCACCGTCGCGGGATCTTTTTCTGGTCCGCATCGCCATGATGGCGCTCACCAGCTGGGTGATGTCCGCGCTGGTGATCTCACCCTTTTTGAATGTGGCAGCCGCCCTTGGCGGGCCCCATTGGCTGTCGGGCTATCTGGTCATTCTTGCCGCCTCGCTGACCGCGACCGGTGCGGGCATCCTGATGACGCTGGCCCTCTTTCAAACGGTCGGAGCGAAGCGCACGCGGCTGCTGGCGCAGATCCTGGCGGCGGTTGTCGGCGCGGCCTTCCTGATCGGCTTGCAGGTGGTCGCGATCCTCTCCTTCGGCTCCATGTCGCGCTTTGCCCTCTTCGAGGCCGATTTCCTGCGCGCGACGGTGCCCGCCGCCGGCTCGCTCTGGTGGTTCCCCGCGCGCGCCGTCGCCGGAAAGACAAGTGTCGTTGCCCTGATGCTCGCAGGCTCCTTTGCGTTTTTTGCCATCGGCGCCTGGTGCGGTGCCGTCCAGTTCCGCCGCATCGTGGTGAAGGCGCTCGGCGTTGCCGAAACCACCCGGCGGAGCCGCGCCACACACCGCCCGTTCCGGGGCCATTCGGCGCTTGGCGCGCTGGTCACCAAGGAACTGAAGCTGATTGCCCGCGATCCCTGGCTGGTGTCGCAGACGCTGATGCAGGTGCTTTATCTGGTCCCGCCCGCCGTGATGCTCTGGGTGAGTTTCGGCGCCAACACCGAGATTTCCGTCCTCGTCGCCCCAGTGATCGTGATGGCCACCGGCCAGCTCGCCGGCGGCCTCGCCTGGCTGACGATTTCCGGCGAGGACGCCCCCGACCTGATCGCCACGGCCCCCCTCTCGGTTTTCACACGCCTCGCCGCAAAAGTTCTGGCCGCGCAAGCGCTCATTGTCGCCGTCCTGCTGCCCATCACGCTGGCCCTTGCCGCCCTGTCGATCTGGGGCGCGCTGATCACCTTCCTCGGCGCCCTGATCGCAGCGAGTTGCGCGATCCTGATCCAGCTCTGGTTCCGCGCCCAGGCCAGCCGCACCACCTTCCGCCGCCGCCAGGTCGCCTCCAAGGCCTCGACCTTCGCCGAAGCCGGTGCGTCTATTTCTTGCGCGGGTGCCACGGCGCTTGTGGCGGCGGGCAGTGTGTTGGCGGTGTTGCCGGTTGTGTTGCTGGGGATTGTGCTGGGGGTGGCTTGGGGGGTGAGGCCGAGGGGGAACGTGGGGGTTTGAGGGGCTTGGAAGCTTTGAAGCCCGACATATTCAAGATGAAGGGAGGCTGTGCGTCCCCATTTCGGTCTTTCGCAGGATTTCGTCCTGATCTTTAAAGCTGCCGGTCGTTGCGTGACGTGCGAAGGTCAATTGTGGGCGGAAAACGGACGTTCGCTGTATGCGCTGTCGATGACCGGGCTGAGCATGAAGCGAACTTTGTAAATTTTCGATGACGCGTCCCAAACTGCCTGACGCTGTACTAAATTACGTCAAGGAACAGAGGGAGCACAGACTTAATGGTCAAACGGAAACTCTATCTGATTGGAATTTGATTGGTTCTCTGGCGTTTTTCCCGTAACAACGTCCACGATTTCTTGACATTTTTCTCTATTTTTCGCCAACGAGCCAAGGTAGCTTCCTTCGTATTTCTCATCGACATAGTCTACTACAGAAATAAAGATTTCTTTCGTCAGTTCGAGGACATTGCTGGGTATTTCGTGAGATGATGAGTAGTCAGAAAGCCAACGGGCAATCGTTGGTTTTGTCAAAACAATATGTAGGATGAGCCTATTGAGATGTGCTGCGACCATGGCACGGCGTGGTTCAATGTCGCTATTTGCTCTAGTTGATTGAAGGAACTCGTCAACTTCGCGCATCACGTTTACGCAACGCCAGACGGTGGTTGCGGACAAATCTTTAGGAAAAATCTCAGTATACGGCTTAGATTTTGGATCCGCCCAGATGGCCCCAATCTCTCTTTTTACCTCCACCGCGACGCCTACGGACAATCTGCAGCCAAGAGCTTGGGTCGCCTCTTGAAGCGTGCAGCCCAAGCTCGGGATCGGTTCAGAGTCACCCGACCGGTAGACATACTTCCGTCCGTCGAGCTGAAAATCCAAAGCTAACCGATGTTGATTTGGATCCAAGGACGCAAACTCCCGCGTTCCGACAGCGTTTTGGAGATTGGTGGCTCTTGTCACATCTAGAGCAAAGTTATCGCGGCAAGATTCAAGGGAAATCAGTCTTACATGGACGTAAGCGTGTTCGTCAGAGTCTTGAAGTTGGTCCGCCTCGGCTCCAATGGCACCTACTGTTTGCGCACCGTTTACAATGCTTGCGCCATGGCATGTGAAGTTGCCAAAGGCTCGTTTTGTGGAGCCTCCGATTCCTTTCACGATCTTCTCGGCGATCAGAGTTAAGCCGTTGTTAAAGTACCAAAAATCACGCGGCGAGGTGGCGATCGTCTTACGTATCGAACGGTTCACAATTGAGTTTGGATAATAAAGACGCAGATTTTTTGTAAAAAGATCGCTCTTGTGATCTCGCCACCATGCAGCGATTTGGTCAGCCGAGACTTTTCCGTAGTAGGCTTCATAAGGGTGCGTCAACTGTCCCCAATCTTCCAAAGTGATCTGTAATTGTACAGGAGGATCTGTCACATGCGCTGTAATCATGTCGTAGACGCCGGCTTGTGAACGCTGTCGAACAGAGCAAATTTCAACTGGAGCATTGATTTCATCAGCTAGCTCTGTCAGCGGCCGCATGCAGTGTTCGTTTAGCGGTTGCTCACCCGTGTGAACGACGCAAACGACAATGCGGACTCGGCGTTCGCAAAACAGAGCTTCGTCTATCTCAGCCTTTCTTCTATGAAATTTATTGTTGAACTTGGTGAGATCTGTATTGAGGAACCTTCGAACGCCAGCTGCGAATTTCTCGATCTCAGCAAGATCAAATTTTGACTTCCCAGACTTCGACCACCGAGATGTCACTACATACAATGTGTCATCCATCGCATCAAAGTGGAAAGCGTCAATGGAATTGTCATCATACCCGTCGGTCACAAATTGCGACGCTCGTTCAGGGTTGCAGTCTAGCTCATTCCGAATGTAGTCTGCTGCTAATGCTCGTGAAACTAAGCAAGTTTCGCGCTCTTCTTTTGATTTATCGGCTAGATCACTCAAGTCTATAAGATTTTCATACTTTTTGATCAAAGCGCTTCGAATTCTTTGTAGCGTAACCTTACTCATTAAATTCCTATCCCGAAGGTCGAATGTTTAAATGTGATCGATTTGGTGGCAAACCAATGCTTTTCGTTCTGGAATACAATACGAGGCGCATTTGACATGCAACCTAAGAGAGTTGTTTTCGGCTTCGTGGTGACCCCGAAACTCACCTAGGTGTAAGACCGGTCATGCGTTCGACGTGACAAAAAGGTGGGCCGTTGGCCGCAGTCTCGTCGTCTGGCACCACCGATTTCAAGCGAATGCTGTAAACGACCGCATTGGGGGCCGCGACTGCGGCAGTCATGACTGTAGTGAACGTCAGCAAACGGCCGGTAGCGCCGACCCGTTCAGGGCCGACGAATGTCAGCTAGCCGCAAGCGGAGCACGTTTGTCGCCAGTCCGCTCTCGGCCCCCTTCAGATCATGGGCAGTTGCCCCCGTCAAACCTCCCCATCCACCACCAACTGCATCCGGTCCGCCGCCACGCGCCCGCGCGTATATTGCAGCGGCTGGCCAACCCCGTCGAGATTGATGCTTTCCACCACCATGACCGGCTGGCCGAGGGCAATGCCGAGTTGCTGGGCGTCTCTCGCCTCAACAAGTTCGGCGGTGATGCGGGTTTCCTTGCGGCTGTAGTCTGAGATGCCGGCGCGTTTCAGGGCCTCGGTGATCGAGCCGCTGTCGGCATAGTCGGCAACAAAATTCGGCACCCGCTCCCGGACGAACCAGCTGGTGGCAACGATCATCGGGATGCCGTCGGCGACCCGTAACGACTCCACCCGGATCAGCATGGTGCCGAGCGGCACGGACAGCTGGTTGGCCAGAAGCGCGTCGGCCTCTTCCAGGGCCGAGCCGATGATGCGGCCATCCGGGGCCCGGTTCTGGCCGGAGACGATTTCCGAAAACCGCGTGCGCGGCCCGATCGGGTAGCTGAGCGGGGCGGAGGCCACAAAGGTGCCGCGGCCCTGGTCGGCGCGCAAAATGCCTTCGGCCGTCAGGGCGGCAATCGCCCGGCGGACCGTGTGCCGGTTGACCCCGAAGCGGCTGGCCAACTCGGATTCCGGCGGCAAACGGCTGCCCTTTTCAAAGGCGCCGCTGACAATTTCCGCCTTCAGCGTTTCCATGATCTGCCGCCAGACGGCAATGCCCGCGCTGCGGTCAAGAGTTGTGTGCGTCGTCATGCGCCCGTCATCAAATTTCGGTACCAAAGAGTCAACCTGATTATTTGTCTAGACAAATAGACAAATCAAGTTTAGACAAGCCTCGAATTTTCAAGTTCACACCCGCAAGGACCGCCCAACCCAAAAGGCGCGCTTCATGACAGACACCACCACTCCCGACCTCACCGCCAGCCTGGCGCCCGGAGCGACCGGCGCCCGGCAGTCCCTGATGGCAACGCTGGCAGCCGCAACGCCGGAAGCCGTTGCCGAACGTTATGACACCCTGACCCCGCCGGCCTTCGAACTGGTGCGCCAGCCGGAAACCGGCCTGGTGATGGTCCGCGGCCGCATGGGCGGCACCGGCAGCCCGTTCAACCTCGGCGAAGTCACGGTCACCCGCTGCGTTGTCCGCCTCGGCACCGGCGAGACTGGCAGTTCCTACAGCCTCGGCCGCAACAAGCAGAAAGCCCTGCAGTCGGCCGTCATCGACGCGCTGTGGCAGCGCGACGACATGAAGGCCAGCATCGAGGCGGAGATCATCGCGCCGCTCGCCGAGGCCCAAAGCGCCGACAAGGAAACGGTGCGCGAGGAAACCGAGGCCACCAAGGTCAACTTCTTCACCATGGTGCGGGGAGACAATTGATGACATCTGCAAATGGTTCTTTGGCAGAAAGCGCTTCAGCCGCGACGCCGCTGGCCGCCGGCTTTGCCGATCCGGTGCATGACGCCCAGGGCGCCTTCCGCACCATCATGAACGCCATGGCCCGTCCGGGCACGCAGCACGCGCTCGATACCGGCCGCCTGACGCCGCCCGCGCCGCTGACACCGCTGGCCGCCACCATCGCGCTGACGCTGTTCGACTATGACACGCCGGTCTGGCTCGACAAGCCGCTGATGGCTTCGGACGCCGTCAAGCAGTTCCTGCGCTTTCACACCGGCGCGCCGATTGTCAGTGAGCCGGTCGAGGCCGCCTTCGCGCTGGTTTCGGCCCCGGTCACCATGATCCCGCTGGCGAGCTTCAACCAGGGCTCGGCGGAATATCCGGACCGCTCGACCACGGTGATCCTGACCGGACAGTCGTTCGAGGACGGCCCGGTGGTGATGTTCGAAGGTCCAGGCATCAAGGACACGATCCTGTTCAAGTCGGGCCCGGTGCCGCCGGTCTTCTGGGACCAGGTGATTGCCAACAACCGCCAGTTCCCGCGCGGCATCGACCTGATCTTCGCCGGCGGCGACAAGCTTGCCGCCCTGCCCCGTTCCACCCGCATCACACCGCAGGAGGGCTGAGCCCATGTATGTTGCCGTCAAGGGTGGCGAAAAAGCCATCCGCAACGCCCACAAGCTCACCGCCAAGCGCCGCCGGGGCGACACGTCCGTTCCCGCACTGACGCTTGACCAGATCGCCGAGCAGCTGAGCCATTCCGTGGCCCGCGTCATGGGCGAAGGCTCGCTCTATGACGAAGGCCTCGCCGCGCTGGCCATCAAGCAGGCCAGGGGCGACCTGATCGAGGCCGCCTTCCTGATGCGCGCCTATCGCACCACGCTGCCGCGCTTCGGCTACAGCCAGCCCGTCGACACCGGCGCCATGCTGGTCGAGCGCCGCGTTTCGGCCACCTACAAGGACCTTCCGGGTGGCCAGGTGCTGGGCCCGACCTTCGACTACAGCCACCGCCTGCTCGATTTTGCCCTTGCCGCCGAGGATGACGGCAGCACCCCTGAAGAGGTGGAAACCGCCGAGCCGCACGAAACGGCGATGCCGCGCGTCACCGATCTTCTGGGCGATGAAGGCCTGATGGAGCCGGACCCGGTCACCGATGAAGACACGCCCATCGGTGATCTGACCCGCGAGCCGCTGTCCTTCCCCGCCGACCGGGACCTGCGCCTGCAGAACCTCGCCCGCGGCGACGAGGGCTTTCTGCTGGCGCTCGCCTATTCCACCCAGCGCGGCTATGGCCGCACGCACCCCTTTGCCGGCGAGATCCGCTTTGGCGAGGTCGAGGTGGAATTCTTTGCCGAAGAACTCGGCTTTGCCGTCACGCTCGGCACCATCAAGGTGACCGAGTGCCAGATGATCAACCAGTTCAAGGGCTCGGCCAAGGCCGCGCCGACCTTCACCCGCGGCTATGGCCTCGTCTTCGGCCAGGTGGAGCGCAAGGCCATGTCCATGGCCATGGTGGACCGCTCGCTCCGCTGGGAAGAACTCGGCGAGGAGCAGGTCGCCCCGGCACAGGATGTCGAATTTGTCCTGTCCCATTCCGACAACATCCAGGCAACCGGCTTCGTCGAACACCTGAAACTGCCGCATTACGTCGATTTCCAGGCCGAACTCGGCCTCGTGCGCCAGATGCGCGCCGAGTGGTTCGAAAAACGCCGCCAGGAAGACGACGCCACGGAAGAAGAGGGCGTGAGCGCCCAGGAGGCCGCAGAATGAACGACACGGCTCAGATCTACGACCAGGGCGAATACAATTTCGCCTATCTGGACGAACAGACCAAACGCATGATCCGCCGGGCGATCCTGAAGGGCATCGCCATCCCGGGTTACCAGGTGCCGTTCGCCTCGCGCGAAATGCCGATGCCCTATGGCTGGGGCACGGGCGGGGTGCAGGTGACCGCCGCGATCCTCGGGCAGAACGACTGCCTGAAGATGATCGACCAGGGTTCCGACGACACCACCAACGCGGTTTCCTTACGCGGTTTCTTTGAAAAGACCGCCGGCATCCGCACCACCTACGAGACCGCGGAAGCCACCGTCATCCAGACCCGCCACCGCATCCCGGAAAAGACCCTGACCGAAGACCAGGTTCTGGTGTTCCAGGTGCCGATCCCCGAGCCGCTCCGCTTCCTGGAGCCGCGCGAGACGGAAACCCGCAAGATGCATGCGCTGGAAGACTATGGCCTGATGCATGTGAAGCTCTACGAGGACATCGCCAAGAACGGTCACATCGCCACGACCTATGCCTATCCGGTCAAGGTCAACGACCGCTATGTCATGGACCCCTCGCCGACGCCGAAATTCGACAACCCGAAGATCGACGAAATGGCCGCCCTGCAGCTTTACGGCGCCGGACGCGAAAAGCGCATCTACGCCATTCCGCCCTATACCAAGGTGAAAAGCCTCGACTTCGAGGACTACCCGTTCGAGGTGCAGACATTCGACAAGCCCTGCGCTCTTTGCGGCGCGGAGAATGTCTATCTCGACGAGGTCATCCTCGATGACAAGGGCGGGCGCATGTACGTCTGCTCCGACAGCGACCATTGCGAGGAACGGCGCGCGGCGGGCCATGTCGGTCCGATGGCCGCCAGCCAGGCAGCGCACCAACTCGACGACACCAAGGCCGGGGAGGCCGCCCGATGACCGCCATCCAAGACCAGGACCCGCTGCTGCAGGTCCATAATGTGACCCGCTATTATGGCGACCGGGTCGGTTGCCTCGACGTTTCCTTCGACCTTTGGCCGGGCGAAGTGCTGGCGATTGTCGGCGAGAGCGGCTCCGGCAAGACCACGCTGCTCAACTGCCTGTCGACCCGCCTCGCGCCGACCACCGGCGCCATCGAGTACCGCATGCGCGACGGTGCCATGCGCAACCTCTATCAGCTGACCGAGGCCGAACGCCGCCTGCTGATGCGCACCGACTGGGGTTTCGTGCACCAGAACGCTGCCGACGGCCTGCGCATGAACGTTTCCGCCGGCGCCAATGTCGGCGAGCGGCTGATGGCCATCGGCGACCGCCACTATGGCAACATCCGCTCCACCGCCGATGACTGGCTGGGCCGGGTGGAAATCGAGAGCGACCGCATCGACGACGATCCGCGGTCCTTTTCCGGCGGCATGCGCCAGCGCCTGCAGATCGCCCGCAACCTCGTGACCCGGCCGCGGCTGGTGTTCATGGACGAACCGACCGGCGGTCTTGATGTTTCGGTCCAGGCCCGTCTTCTGGATCTGCTCCGCCGGCTGGTGGCCGATCTTGGCCTCTCCGTTGTGATCGTCACCCATGACCTGGCCGTTGCCCGGCTGCTGTCGCACCGGATCATGGTCATGCGCCACGGCAATGTCATTGAAAGCGGCCTGACGGACCAGGTGCTCGACGACCCGCGCGAGCCCTACACCCAGCTGCTCGTTTCCTCCATTCTCCAGGTGTAAAGGATGCCAGATATGCCCGTACGCCTTTATCTCAACAATGTCGGCAAGACCTTCACCATGCATCTGCAGGGCGGCGCCGTCATTCCGGTGGTCAATCATGTCGAATTCTCGGTCAATGCCGGCGAATGCGTGGTGCTGGGCGGCCCGTCCGGGGTCGGCAAGAGCTCGATCCTGAAAATGATCTACGGCAACTACCGCTGCGACCAGGGCCAGATCCTGGTCACGGTCACCGACGAGATCGTCAATGTGGCCGGCGCCGAACCGCGCAAGGTGCTCAAGCTGCGCGAAGACACGATCGGCTATGTCAGCCAGTTCCTGCGCACCATTCCGCGTGTCTCGGCTGAAGATGTCGTCGCCGAGCCGCTGATCGCGCAGGGCGCGAGCGAAGCCGAAGGGGTCGACACGGCGCGGGCTCTGCTCGCCCGGCTGAATGTGCCCGAGCGGCTCTGGACCCTGCCGCCAGCCACCTTCTCCGGCGGCGAGCAGCAGCGCGTCAACATCGCCCGTGGCTTCATTGCCCATTACCCGATCCTGCTCCTCGACGAGCCGACCGCATCACTCGATGCGGCCAACCGGGCCGTCGTGGTGCGCCTGGTGGAAGAGAAGAAGGCCAAGGGCGTTGCCATGGTCGGCATTCTCCACGACCAGGATGTGCGCGAGCAGATCGCCGACCGGATCATCGACGTCTCGGGCTTCGCCGCCGACGCGGCCGCCTGAGCCCGATAGAAGGAAATGCTTGCGGGCGGGTGGAAACTGTCACAGAACAGTCACCACCCGCCTATAGGCCATCACTCCGGCCTCTTTTGATATTGCGATTCTGACCATGCGCTACGCGATCTACTTTGCCGCCGACGCAGGCGATCCCCTCATGCAGCTTGGCAATCACTGGCTGGGGCGGGACCCTTTCACCGGCAAAACCCTGACACAACCGGCCATTGACGGCCTGGATGCCGACCGCTTTGAAGCCCTGACCACGGATCCGCGCCGCTACGGGTTCCACGGCACGCTCAAGGCGCCGTTTTCACTGAAAAACGGCAAGAGCGAAGCGGATCTCGTGGCCGCCTGCCAGGCCTTTGCCGCCGACATTGCCCCGTTTGAGGTCAAGAGCCTCAGCGTCAATCCGCTCGGCCGGTTTCTGGCCCTGACACCGGACCAGCCGGAAGCAGCGCTTTCCGCCTTCGCCGCGCTCTGCGTCCGCCGGTTCGAGCCTTTCCGTGCACCGCTCAGCGAAGCGGATCTGGAACGGCGCCGCAAGAGCGGCCTCTCGCCGAAGCTGGATAGCTACATGACCTCCTGGGGCTATCCTTACATCTTTGACGAATTCCGCTTCCACATGACGCTCTCCAACAAGCTGGAGAACGACACGGAAGCCCGCCTTCTGGCTTCGGCCGCAAAAACGCATTTTTCAGAGGTCACCGGCCAGCCGCGCACCTGCGCGCAGGTCGGACTTTATACCGAGCAGGAGCGCGGCGCTCCTTTCCAGGTCCATTCGATCTTCCAGCTGCACGGCGACACGTCGCCGGAAAACGCGCTCGCCGAGATCGAAGGCCAAACCCGCAAGGAGACTGCATGAGCACGCATCCCAAAACCTTCAAGAACGCCCGCCTCATTCTGGCCGATGACGTTCTGGACGGGTCCCTGACGGTCGATGACGCCGGGCTGATTTCCGAGGTGGGGTCTCCGACGGAAACCGAAGGTCATGACTGCGAAGGCGATTACCTTCTGCCCGGGCTTGTTGAGCTGCACACCGACCATCTGGAAACCCATTATGCGCCGCGCCCGAAAGTGCGCTGGAACGCGGTATCAGCCGTTCAGGCCCATGACGCCCAGATCGCCTGTTCCGGCATCACCACGGTGTTCGATGCCCTGCGGGTCGGCATGGACGAGGACGCGGACCTGCGCTATCCGGACATGCGTGCCCTGGCCGATGCCATTGAGACCGGCCAACGCGAAAACCGCCTGCGCGCCGATCACTTCATCCATCTGCGCTGCGAAGTCTCCGCACCGGACGTTCTTGATGCCTTCAAGGTGTTCGAGGACGACGACAGCATCCGCCTGATCTCGCTGATGGATCACACGCCCGGTCAGCGCCAGTTCGTGTCGCTGGATGCCTACAAGATCTATTACCAGGGCAAGAAGGGCTTCACCGACGCCCAGATGGAAGAATTCATCCAGAAGCGTCAGCAACGCGCCAGCGGAATCGCCCCGGCAAACCGCAAGAAGCTCTCCGAAATTGCCGGAGAACGCGGCATCGCCATCGCCAGCCATGACGATGCCACAGTGGCTCACGTGGATGAAGCGGTCGGTCTCAACACCAAGATCGCCGAATTCCCGACCACGCTGGAAGCGGCCAAAGCCTCTCATGAGGCCGGCATGGCCGTGCTGATGGGTGCGCCCAACGTGGTGCGCGGCGGATCGCATTCCGGCAACATCTCGGCCAGGGAACTCGCCGAAGCTGGCGTGCTTGACGTGCTCTCCTCCGATTATGTCCCGATCTCGCTGCTTCAGGCCGCCTTCCAGCTGGCCGAAGAAATCGAGGCGATCAGCCTGCCCAAGGCGGTGGCAACCGTCACGTCGACACCGGCCAACGCCATTGGTCTCACCGATCGCGGCATGATCACGCCGGGCCGCAGGGCTGATCTGATCCAGGTCAAGATGGTCGGTGCCATTCCGGTGGTGCGGGGCGTCTGGCGGGAAGGCAAGCGCGTTGCCTGACGCAGCCCTAAAAACGGCTGAAAAACTCGGGCCCGGACGCATGGTTCTGGTTGTCGGCCCGAGCGGGGCCGGCAAGGATACGCTGATGGACGCGCTCAAGGCGCGCCTTGCCGGGCGCAAGGATGTCTCCTTTGCCCGCCGGGCCATCACAAGGGTCGCCGATGCCAATGCAGAAGACCATGACACGCTCAGCCGGGAGGCCTTCGACCGGCTGGTCGCCGAAGACGGCGTCGCGCTTTCTTGGGAGGCACACGGTCTCGGCTATGTCATCCCGAAGACTTATGACGATGCCATCCGCTCCGGAGAGACCGTCATTGCCAACGGCTCCCGCCGTGTCTTGAAACAGGCCGACGGCAAGTATCGGACCGCCATCACGCTGCTGATCACGGCCCCGGTCGAGGTTCTCGCCGGGCGCCTGGCGGCCCGCGGCCGGGAAAGCCGGGAAGACATTCAAAGACGGCTGGAACGCGCCGACCTGGAACCCGACAACGTTGCCAATCTGGTCCGGATCGAAAACACCGGCACGGTGGAAGAAGCGGTCAACCGGATGATGGCCGCCCTGGAGCTCTAGAGAGTGTCGCGATTAACGAGATCCAATGATCCTCGGTTAAACGCGATTTTCTCTGACCCTTCGTTATTGCACGAAAACGCAGAGCACGTTCTGACTGAAGGTGAGCGCCTGCTCGTCGAGCTCGTCCTGGTAGTCGCCGTCAAAGGCGTAGGCCATTTCGCGGAAATCCCGGGCGCTGCCCGTCAGGTCCGGCTCCCAGTCCTGCGGATAAAGATCGGCCATGGCCTCTTCGTGTTGAACCACCAGATCGGCAAGGTGAAGGGCGCATCCAACCACATAGGCCCTGTACTGCATGCGCTTGACAGGGTCGAGCTCGTGAACATCCGGTTCCTGCAGCAATTGCCAGAACCCTATGACATTCATGCAGGCGGTCCGCATCAGGCGGCCGCACTGCGCTTCGTTGGACCGGGACATGCTTGCCTCGCAAGATTCGCCTCGACCCTTCAAGCGTAGCAAGCCGCCTCAAAAGCGCAATGAACCTGAAGAGTCAGTGGCTGCCTTTACACGCCCAGATTCCTTGAAAAAGAAATACCACCTGAAAAACAGCCGCTTAGCCGGTGGACAACACCGTGACGAATGCGGCCATGATCCGGTCAGTTCTTCTTCTTCTTGTTGCCGAACACGTTCCCGAGCAGCCCTTGCGGCAGGCCAAAGCCTTCCTCGACGGCCTTCAGAACCTCTTCGTCGTCGACCTTGCCCTCGATGACCTTCTCGACGTCGATCTGGGTGCGGCCGCCGGTCGCCTGCTCGATGACCTTGTTGGCCTGATCCACCAGTTCCTGCGAAGGCGCCTTGTCGCCCTTCAAGATCGAGATCAGCTCGCCGCCGGTCTTTTCCAGCTGTTTGTAGGCCGCTTCCGGATTTTCCAGGATGCCCTTGATGTCGGGATAGATGCGCGGATCGTTCCAGTTGCCTTCGATCACGATCGGCACACCGAGCCCGGCCATTTTCTTGTCCTCGCCCTTCCGGCGCGGCTGGGGTGCCTGACCTTCAAGCGTCGGCACGATCTTCGGCTCAACCCGCCAGGACAGCCTTTGCGCCGGCATGTCGGTGGTGCCCTTGCCGGTCATGCGGATCAGCGGACCGATCAGAGACAGGTCATTGGTCGTAGCGATGCCGTTCTGGATCTGAAAGCTCGCACCGAGCGAGCTGAAGTCGGTCTTGGCCGATGGATTGGTCTGCCAGCCGAGCAGGGTCTCGATCGATAGGCCACGCACCATCTTCGGAATATTGATGCCGCGAATGGCTCCATCGGCGAAGTTGTAGCTGGCCGTGCCGTTCAGACCCTGCACCAGCGCCTGTTCGCTGCCTCCCCTCGACGTGACGTCCAGATTGATGGTCGCCTTGCCTTCGATCCAGCCAAAATCCGCGGCATCGCGCAGGACCGGATAGGCATTGAGATTGTTCATCGAGAATTTGGCCGAGAGTTCCGGCGTTGCCGCGGCGCCGTTCAGCGTCACCATGCCGGTGCCCTTGCCACCATAGAGCGCCAGATTTTCCAGATTGGCCGTCAGCACGCCGTTCTTGATCGTTGTCGACAACGCACTCTGGTCGATCTTGATCTTGTCCCAGCGGATTTCACGCGTGGTGAGCTTGAAATCGGCATCAATGGCTTTCAGACCGGAAAAGTCGATTGGCGCTGTGCTCCACCCCTGACTGTTTGACCGCTGACCACCACTGGCGCCACCCGAGCCGGTTCCCTGAGAGCTGCCCCCCGAAGCTTTCGACGCGCTCCCGAGATAGGGATCAAGCACCAGTTCGCGCAGATCGAGCCGTGCGGTTACCGACGGTTTGCCGGCGAGCACAATCCGGCCATTTGCCTCTCCGGAGGTGTCATCCAGGGTAAAGCGCGTTTCTTCAAAGGACAGCGTATCGCCCTTCACGCCAAAAATACCGGACGCCTTGAAGCGGTTCAGGCCGCCACCTGTACCGAGCGGTTGCCCCATCCAGGCCATCAGACCACGCAGATCGGCCGTTTCCAGATTGACAGCACCGTCAACCGCACCTGTTCTCGATGCCTGCCCGTTGAACCCGGCACTGAGCCGGTTGCTTTTCACGGTTACGGAAACCGGTGCCGCATTGCCCGCAAGCAGCTGCGCCGTGGCTGCCTCGCCTGTCAGGCTGAAAGCCTCACCGCGCCAGGAAAGCGCACCGCTGAGCGAAATCGGGTTCTCCAGCCCTTCCAGCTCAACCTGCATGGCAAGATTGGTCAGCCTGTCGGCTTCCGGGTCGCCGCCAACGGCGGAGGCAAGACCCAGGCCGCCGATTTCACCTTCCGCGACGCGCACGGTCCCGTTGATGTCGAGCCCCGCAACCAGCTCCTCACCCGTCAGGCCAACCGTTTCAAAGGCGAGATCGGCGCTGAGTTTACCGCTTGCGGGCAGGTTCTGGCCAGAAAGCTGAAGAAGATCGGCAATCGAGCCGTCTTTCAACACCACGCGACCCGAAATTTCCGGCACCAGTCCGGCGAGGTCCGCGTCCACGGCCCCGCCGAGCGACAACTGGCCGAGCAACACATGAAGGTCTGCAACGGACACGGCGGCTTCATTGCCGGCCACCTTGGCATCCAGCTTGAAGGCCCCCGGATCCGTTTCGATGTCCTGGCCTGCCAGGGCAGCCAGAGCCTTCAGGGAGGGTCCGGCAGCTTCCAGGGCCAAATCCGCCCGAGCCGGTTTGATACCGCCATTGCCGTCGATTTTCAGACTGTTCTCGCCGCTGGAAAGGGTCAGGGAAACGGGCACCTGTTCGCCAGCGACCATGCCAAGCGGATTGGACAAGGTTCCGGAGACGCCGAGCGGGATGTCCTGCAGCACGAACTGGCTTTCCAGCGCTACCTCGCCCGCAAGATCCGGCGCATTCAAGGTCAGGTCAAGATCACTGATCCGGATGGGCTGGTCGGCGGACTGGTCCTTCCAGGTGACCGTACCGCCGGAGATCTGAAGCCGGTCGACACCAATGCTCTTCAAGTATCCTTGAGAGGGTGCAGAGGACGTTTCTTCCCCCGCTGCGGGTTCCGTTGCGGAAGAGGTCGGCGCGGCGGCCTCCGCCGAGGCCGGAGCATTGTCACCCGGCAAATCCCGGCGCGGCTCCCAGCTTGTGGTGCCATTTGGCCCGACTTCCAGATAGATGTCCGGCTGCTCCAGCGCGATGCCCGTCACATTGATATTGCCGGAAATCAGCCCGCCCCAGCCCAGGCCGAATTCGATACGTTCTGCCTTGGCGAACTCGATGCCGTCGGCGCCCGCTTCGCCGGCAACACCAACCTTGTCGGCCGTCAGCGAGAAGGCTGGAAAAAGCGACAGCGACACGGGGCCATCAAGGCGCAGCCGCCAACCCAGGCGCTGATCCACCTGTTGAACTACCTGACGCTTGATTTCGTCCTTGGGCAGGAACAGCGGCACCACCAGGACGATGGTCACCAGCATGAACAGCAAGCTGCCCAATCCGATCAAAAGCCGACGCATTATTCCGGTCTCCCCATGGCGAATCGGCCCCAATGTAGACCAATTGAGGCGGAACGTCGCGACACAGAGTGCCCGCCGAATTTGGCCAAAAACGGAACCTGCCCGATTTGCAGCGGAAAGGCGTGCCTCAGGAAAGTGCGAACATGTGGTTGTCCCAGGAAATTCCGGGGGGCCGTGCCAGGATTTCTGCCGGGTCCTGGGGGTCCGTCACCAACGACAGCGCGCCATT
The DNA here is from genome assembly GCF_965233565.1 of Roseibium sp. Lineage (GTDB taxonomy): Bacteria > Pseudomonadota > Alphaproteobacteria > Rhizobiales > Stappiaceae > Roseibium. The sequence goes on from NZ_OZ247494.1 coordinate 3,038,741, forward strand.
GCCGTCGGAAACCAGGAAACTGCCCTGGTCGATCGGTGCGACGCCGCAACCGTCTGCGATGCTTTGGGTGCCGAGATAGTCCCCGGTCGCAGCGTTCCAGAACAGCGTCTGCGCGCCACGCGGTGCAGAGGTGGCGATGACGTCGCCGGCCCGATTGGCCGTAACGGAGCCAATGTAATTCTGCAATTCCGAAGCCGTTTTGATTGGAGTTTCCATCAGAACGGGCGATCTGTCACGAGAGAACACGCCGACCAGCGGCGGCGTTTCAGTCTCGGGTCCTTCGAATTGCCCGCCGACCCAGGCACGTCCTTCCGCATCGAGCGCCATGTGGCGCAAGGAGAGTTGATGCAGGTCTTTCTCGAGACGGTGTTCGGCCAGGATGTCGCCTGTCTCACGGTCGAGAAAGACGACAGACGGAGACATTGTCTCAAGGTTGAGCTTTTCGCGGCCCTTGTCCGGGTGGGTTTCAATACCGCCATTGGCCACGATCAGCGTCTTGCCATCCGGGGTAAGCAGCAGATCGTGCGGTCCGATGCCGCCGGTGTCCAATTCGCCCAGGCGGCGCATGTCCCGGCCGCTCATGTCGTAGACGCCGAGGACGCCGCGAGCGTTGTCAAAGTCGTTTTCAACGGCATAAAGCAGCCGGCCATCGGCCGAAAAACAGCCATGGCCGAAGAAATGCCGGCCAGGTTCAGCAGTCAGCGCACGCGGTTCCTGCTCCCGAAACGGTCGTATGACAACCGCAAAAGTGCCGGGGCGACGGGCGAAAGCGACCAGACACCTCTTGTCGGGCGAAACGGCAACGCCGTGACCGCGACCAGGCAGGGAGACCTTTGCGAGGATCTGCCCCAGGTCATCAACGATGCCGACACCATAGGCGCCATCCGCCTGTTGGAAGGCGCTGATGAACAGGGGGACGTCGTCGGCAGCATCACGCCCCAGAAGACTGGCGGCGAGCGTCGAGCGGGAAAAGGCCGGTGCCGAGGCCAGACTGCCCAGCGCGGACAGAAAACCGCGCCGCGACAGGCGCCGCGCCCTAGTCCCCGTCCAGGGCATTGAACCCTCCTGACAGGTCGAGAGCCCCGGCAATGCCCTGCAACAGGTCTTGGATCGATCCGACATTGATCACAAGGGCGGACGCCATGTTGTAACTGCCGTTTTCGCCAAACGTGGTCCGCAGCGGTGGTTGAAGCTTCGCCAGATAGCCGTCGGCATTCTTGAATTCAAAACCAAGCGTATCAAGTGTCCACTGGTCATCCGCCGACATCATGTCTTTGAGCGGCATGCTGAAAATCGCGTCCCGAACACCATCCAGTTCCGCGGTCAGATAGGTGACTGCGTTGCCGGACCGCGAATAGGGAAAACGGCGCGGTTTTGCCTTTTCGGTACTGGTGCCAAGGGCTGGCAAAAGATCCTGGTCCTTGACGATGGTCAGCGCCGTGGTGAAGGCGTTGTAGACGGTTTCAAAGGCTTCCTTGGATGACCGGAAGCGCGGGTTGTCGGCGCCGCCCGTCAGAAGCAGCTTGCGGTATCCATCCGGATCGGCCCAGTCTGCGGCGACCGCCACCGAAATGGCGGCTGCGTTCTGGGCGATCGCCAGCGCATACCGGCAGGTGAAATCCCGGTTTTTTTCTTCGGTGCCAAGAACAAGATTTGCCGACTTGTCAAAGGCAATCAGTTCAAAGGCGGTCAGGCTTTGAAGCGCGACACTTTTTTCCCTCAGACTTTGAACGTCAAGCACGCTCTCGTCTTTTGCCGCGTAGACCTTCCGGATCTGACGCTGCGCAATGCCGCGCGGATCCGGCAGGAAGGACAGCCGGTTGAGGCGGTCGTCCTCCAGCAGGGGACCAAAACGAAGAAAATGGATCCGGGCAAACCGGTCGACGGTTTCGGAAAATGCTGCCGTCAAGGCCTGCTGATTGGTGTTGCTGTTGTCAGCGCAAACGGCTTCAACTGCGCCAGGCAGCTTGGCTGCAGCGGTGGCAAAATTCTGAGTTGCGGGCCCGATGTAACTGGAAATAACGGCCTGAAGCGGCGTGTTCAAGTCAGCAGCCCCGGCGGGCAAGGCCGGCAGGGTGATTGCCAGGGCGAGAAGTAGAGACCGCATCAAAGAGACTCCAAAAACCGAAGAAGAGACTGGCGATCCGCGGGCGAGAGCGCCACAACTGCATCGCGCGCCTGTTGGGCTTCGCCTCCGTGCCACAACACCGCTTCAAGCAGGTTGCGCGCCCGGCCGTCATGCAGGAAGCGGGTGTGATTGTTGACCGTCTCCGTCAAGCCAATACCCCAAAGCGGTGGCGTCCGCCACTCCCGGCCCGACGCGTCGCCAACCGGGCGACCATCCGCGAGCCCTTCGCCCATATCGTGCAACAGGAAATCCGAGTAGGGCCAGATCAGCTGAAACCGGTGTGCCGGATTGTCTGCATCACGGCTGGTGACGAATTTCGGCTGGTGGCAGGACGTGCAGCCGGCTTCGTAAAACGCCTGTTTGCCCCTGAGAACCTCCGGGTCCTCCACGTCACGTCGGGCCGGAACCGCAAGGTTCTCGGAATAAAAGGTCACCAGTTCCATGACCGGATCTGGAGCTTCGGTGGGTCCGAGCTTGGCCTGTTCGCCATGAGGCAATTCCCGGCAGGTGGTTTGCGCTTCGGTGCAATCGCCATAATTGTCGGGCTTGTCCGGCGTTGAAATGCCGATGTCACCGGAAAAGGCGCCGGCGGTCTGTGTCCGGATGGTCGGATTGCTTGCTTTCCATCCAAAGCGGCCGATGACGAAGTTTCCCGTTTGAGGATCACGGACGCGGCTGATCTTGCCGGAGATGCCATCGCCATCGGCATCTTCCGGATCGGCCAGGACCTCCAGGTCTCCCGGATGAATGGCCTGGATGAGGCCGAGGCCGCTCATGGGTGGCGCCACCCGGGGCGATACCAGCGTCTCCGGATGCATGTCACCAAACCCGAGATCCCGGATCTTGTAGATCGGGCGCTGCAGGATCGCCGTCTCCCCGCCATTCAGCGGCACCACGATCTCTTCCGTTTCGATGTCGAACCGCCCTTCACCCGCAAGACCCGGGACGGCAAAGGACTGGAACTGGCCGCCATAGGTGGGTTCGGGCACGGACAGGATGTCTTTTTGCGTGAGCGCCTGGCGCTGTTCGTCCGTTTGCGGCGGAATGGACAGGCGCAGGAACAGCGACACGGCCTCGTCGCCCTCGCGCGGCGGCCGGCCGCGACCGTCCTTCAAATGGCAGCCCTGACAGGAGCGGGCATTGTAGAGCGGACCGAGCCCGTCTGACGCCTGGGTGGAAGAGGGTGAAGATGCCCAGAGTTTCTTGAAAAGGCCGTTGCCGACCTTGAACAGATGCTGTTCCTCGAAGGTCAGATTGGCATTGGCATGGGAAAGCGCATCGCGGTTGGGTCGGCGTTGCGACGTGCCCGCACCGCCCTGCATCAACTCGAAAGGTTCAGCCCTTTCAAAGTCCGTGGGGAACGACAGCACCTTGGAGACTTTTGCCCTGTCCTGGGCCGACAGGTCGTTCCGGTGCGGGAGCGGGTCTGCGGAAAGCGCCGGCTCTGCGGCCAGCCACATACACAAAAAGGCGCCCAATACAGCGCCGGAACCGGGAACCGGTTTCATGGATCGCATCCTGATTTTGCCGCGAGCCCCAATTCGCGGAAGATCCCGGTGGGCGGTCCTCGCCACCCACCGGGACTGTTTGCTTATTCGAAGACGGCGCCCGGATTGTCGAGGCTGTCGGACCCTTCAAAGGCGATCTCGTCCAACTCGAGCACCTTCACGACACGCTCGATCGAAGCGGTCTGGTCAACAAGGGCATCGACCGCGGCCTGCACGACGGCATTGCCTTCTGCATTGCCTTCACCGAGCATCTGGTCATAGGCCTCACCGCCTTCGGCGCGCGCCTTCATGACGTCGAAAGCCGCCAGGGTAGCGTCGAGCTTGGCCTTCATTTCTTCGGCCAGTGCCGGGTCTTTTTCCGCAACCATGTCTGCGAGCGAGGCGCCGGCAACATCATTGCCGAGCGGGCTCTTGTATTCGCCGAAATAGACATTCCGGATGCCCACGACGTCATTGTAGTGAGACATGTGTGTGTTGTCGGAGAAGCAGTCATGCTCTTCTTCCGGATCATGCAGCATCAGGCCGAGCTTCATGCGCTCGCCCGCCAGCTCACCATAGGAGAGCGACCCCATGCCGGTCAGGATCGTGGCGAGCCCACCGGCATCGCCCTTGCCGCCAAGTTCTTCGCGTGCTGCGCCACCCGGAGCCCAGGCAGCGGCCATTTCCTGCAGGTCGGAGATCAGAAGATCGGTTGCCGCCTGCAGATACTGGATGCGGCGTTCGCAATTGCCGCCGGTGCAGTTGGCGGTGTCGAAGTCGGTCGCCGGACGGCTGCCTGCGCCCGCATCGGTGCCGTTCAGGTCCTGGCCCCAGAGCAGGAATTCAATGGCGTGATAGCCGGTCGCGACGTTGGCTTCCACTTCGCCGGCTTCCTGCAGCGTGTCGGCCAGCAGTTCTGCGGTGATTTCGGTGGCATCAATGGTTTCGCCGCCGACCTTCAGCGTCGGATTGGCGATGACGTTGGCGGCATAAAAGTCATTTTCTTCAGACTCGTCACCATAAGAGGCATCGACATAGTCGATCAGGCCTTCATCGAGCGGCCAGGCATTCACCTTGCCTTCCCAGTCGTCGACGATGGCGTTGCCGAACCGGTAGGCTTCGGTCTGCTGATACGGGTTACGCGCCTCGATCCAGGCTGCCCTGGCCGCTTCCAGGTTCGCTTCGGTCGGCTCGGCGACCAGCTTGTCGACGGCTGCTTTCAGGGTCTTGGCAGTTGCCAGGGAGTCTGCGTATTTGGCCTGTGCAATATCGCTATAGGTCGACAGGACATCTGACGGGGCTGCGGCCATCGCCGGCGATACAAAAAGGGCTGTTGCGGCCAGGAGGCCAAATTTGAGTGATTTCATGGGTCCGTTCCTAACCATCGGAAAGCGCACCAATGACCGGCAATGGCATGCTTTCTTGAAATGCGGGAAGTGCGATTGCACTGGGAATGGATCGGTGTAACCATTTCATGAGGGTAAAAGTCAAGTTAATAGTTTAAAAAAATCAGTACTTTAGAAACATTCCAAAAAGTTAACTTTGAAATGTAAGTTTTTATACGCATGTCTAGGCCCTAAGCTAGGCATCAACACTTTCGTGCTATGGAAAGTTAAGGACAGCAATGACATGATCCGGTGAAGAACTGACTTGCCGGGCACCGCCCAACGGGGACCAAAGAATGCTCAATGCGCTGAAAAGCTTTGTTCGGGAACTGACCTTCGGTGACAGCGGAGAAAAGACCTTCGCCGAGGACGACAAGCGCCTGGCTGCAGCCGCACTACTGTTTCACCTGATCGATATCGACGGCGTCATCGAAGAGTCGGAAAGCTCCAAGTTGCGGGAGATCCTGCAGAAGCACTATGACCTCAGCGACAAGGAAACCACGGAACTGATCGCAGCCGCCAAGCAGCGCGACGAGGAAGCCGTGGACCTTTATGGCTTCACCTCGGTGCTCAAGCGCACAACGGAAGAAGAAGAGCGGCTCGCAATCGTCGAGATGATGTGGGAAATCGTCTATGCCGACGGCCATGTGCACGAATTCGAGGACAACACCATCTGGCGTGTGGCCGAACTGCTCGGCGTCTCGACACGCGACCGGATGACACTGCGCCACAAGGTGGCCCAGACGGCGCCTGAAGACGAGGCCTGATGCGCGAGATCAAGGCATAGGCGCCGTGCGAATGTGCAATTTGCCCCTCGACGGGACTCGATTTCTGCGCGCCGGTCCCCCATACTAAGCACATGCTTTTTCAGCCCGATCCAGTCAAGAATCGCCCCAAAATCCTGGTCATTCTCCATCAGGAGCATTCCTCTCCCGGCCGGGTCGGCCAGGAACTGGTCAAGCGTGGCTTCGCCCTCGACATTCGAAAGCCCCGTTTCGGGGACAGTCTGCCTGAGACCATGGAGCAGCATGCCGGCGCCGTTATTTTTGGCGGCCCGATGAGCGCCAATGACCCGGACGCGTTTGTTCAGAAGGAAATCGACTGGATCAACGTGCCGCTAAGGGAACAAAAGCCCTTTCTGGGCATCTGCCTCGGCGCCCAGATGATGGTCAAGACACTCGGCGGCACCGTCAGCGGCCACGGCGATGGCCTGGTCGAGATCGGCTATTATCCGCTGCGTCCGACAGAAACCGGAGACGCCCTGATGGACTGGCCGAACAAGGTCTATCAGTGGCACCGCGAAGGCTTTGATCTGCCCAAGGGGTCGGAACTTCTGGCGACCAGCCCGACCTATCCGAACCAGGCCATCCGGCATGGCCCGGCAGCCTACGGCATCCAGTTTCACCCGGAACTCACGCATCAGATGATGGTCAAGTGGACCACCAAGGGTGCTCCGCGCATGGAACTGCCCGGCGCCCAGCAGCGCCGCGACCATTTCGCGGGACGGTTTGTCTATGACCCGGCCGTCAGGAAATGGCTTGATCGCTTCCTGGACCTGTGGATCGGCACTGCGGCGGCACCCGTGGAGCACAGCCTCCTCAAGGCGGCGGAGTAGGTTTTCAGATACTCCGTCGCCCCTTGGATCTGTTCAGCCCGCCGGTTCGATCTCACCCGGACGCCAGGTCTTTTCGAACCAGGCCTCTTCGGGACCATAAAGACGCAGGATCGCAAACCAGCCCTTGCCGGCCACGGTCTGCACCCAGTTATCTTCCTTGCCGGCCGGCGCTTCCGGACCGAAATGCAACGTCACCGATCCATCCTCGTTTTCGACAAGCTTGTCTCGTTTGTTGTTCTTGCTCGGGAACGGCTGGCTGGTCTGCAGTTCCGATCGTGTCTGAGGATCGTAGACGACCACAGACCAGAAATCCTTGGCCGGCGCATTGGCCGGTATGGTCAGGGAGTAGCTGTTTGACCCGTCGAGGAATGCGCCCGAACTGTCGGTGACGGTCAGCGCATATTGAGAGCCCTTTCCGGGGATCTTGAGCACCATCGCGGGCGTGTTGACCGTTGCCATATAGAAAAACATGGTCCTGGCATCGAGATAGCGACCGCCCCTGCCCTCGTCGCGCAGCCACTCCCAGCTGCCACCGATAAAGGCCGTGAACCAGCCGCTGTTCTCATAAAGATAGGCAGCCTTGTCACGCGGCTTGAGCCAGATCGTCCGCGCCGTCGCATTGCCGATGGCAACTGCTTCGGTCAGGATCTGTGTCATGCGTTCGTCAGGGGCAAAGTCCTTGCCCTTCTGGATGCCGATCGATGCCGCAAGACCGCGCAATTCAGGATCGAAGGTCGAAACCGGTTCCTTCTGCAGAACCGTGTTCAGCTCGTTGTAGAATTCGAACGTGTTGGCATGGATCGTGTTGAAGACCTTCTTGGAGGCGTTGACGAATTCCATCTGCGGTGGTGACGCCTTGTCCTTCAGCGGATAGATCTTCAAGCCGTCTCTGTAGGCAGCAACGGCCGCATCGGTCTTGCCGTCCACCAGGAAGCCACGCGCGATGAACCAGTTGATGTAGCTGGTTGATTTCGAAACAAAATAGGTCTCGTCCTCCACCTCGGCCTCGTATCCGCCCACCGGAGGGTCGAGGTCGCCGTCATAATCGGGCGGCAGGATCAGATATTTGCCCCCCTCGCCCTTGTCCGGTCCCGGAACACCCATGTCGGTGACAAACCGGAAATAGGCGTCGTTCACGGTGGTCGGGCCCTGGCCCTTTGGCACTTCGATCACGGTGGGGCCGTCCCGTCCGAGATCGAGAATGGAGGAGGCGTAGACCGTATCCGTGTTGCCGGTCAGAAAGAGCGGATTGGAATCCATCAGCTCCTCGAACACGGCAACCTTGTGCGCCTGATTGACACCGATCGTGTCCATGCCCCGGCGAATGCCCTCGATGGAGGTCGCCGGGATGAAATTCAGGAACACTTCGACGCCGCGCATGAAATCGAGCGTGTCATACATCAGCGCGCTGGTTTCCGGGGTCGGCCGCCCGTCAACGAACTTCAGCGTACCGAACCGCGTCTCGACCTCGTCCGGGGTCAGAATGTCCTGCGGAATGGGCGTGTTGTAGCCGGGCAGCTCGACCAGCTTGTCGGAGGCCTGGGCTATGCCTCCGTGGAAAAAGAGACAGGCTGCAAGCGATAGTCCAAACCGTTTCATGAAATCCTCCCGGGATGCCGGCGCACAATTAAGCGCCTTCCGACAGGAGTATCTGGTCGCCTCTCGCAGGAGATCAACCGACTGGCCCCACATACCTCGGATTTGGTGAACGAGGTCCGGCGAGCGGTCTGCCCTTCATTCGGTCAGGATTACCTGATCCGGGCCTCTTCGGCCGGATAGCCGAGACCGCCTTGTTCGCCGAAATTTCCCTGGTGGCATTCGCTGCAGGCGGTGATGACATCGACGGCCTGGGGCACGCCGCCGGGCGAGACCATCATGTAGAACCAGTCATCGGTGTCCGGCGATGTTCCTGCCGCCACTTTCTCCATCAGGAAAAGCGGCCCTGTCGCGACCTTGCCGTCATCATCGACAGCAAAGGATTCCTTGGCGATCCTTGTTCCGGCCGGGATCTGAACGTTTTCGGGCTTGTATTTCAGGTACTCCTCCTCACCCACGGAATTCACATAGGTGACCAGGAACCGGCCACCATGAAATCCAGGCGCTGCCGGAAAGGCGCTGGCAGCTGTCCATCCGGGATAATCCCTGACGAAGTCCTCCGGGATCCAGCGTTTGGCCCCTGTCTGATATCCGGCCTGCAATTCGGCCTTCAGACAATCGTAGACGGATTGCGCCTGGTCACCGGTCAGCTCGTAACCGGGCACTTTGACGTCACAGGCAGCATGAGCGGTGGGCGGAAGAAGCAAGACGGCTAGTGCGCCGCCCAGACACGCAAGACTCAATTTCATGGGTTTTCTCCTCAAAGCTGACGTCTCTTGCGAGACCTGGCTTCTGCAGCTTCCCGCCACAGGGAGAACCGGTTCAAATCACATGCCCGGTGTTGGAATGTGACCTCTCGTGAACCGCACGAATTTGGCGTTAAGGATCATACCAGTAGCGAGCGGGTCGCAGAAACGTGCGGCCCGCTCACCTTTGCTCGATCAGCTGTCGAAGACGACCAGCAGGTCCTTGGCGTCGATCTGGGCACCCGGAGTTACCAGCACTTCCTTGACCGTGCCGTCCCGCTCCGCATGAAGCGCGGTTTCCATTTTCATGGCTTCAATGGAGACCAGCACGTCGCCTGCCTTGACCTCCTGCCCGGACGCCACAGCGACCGTGGAAATCACGCCCGGCATCGGCGCGCCGACATGGGCTGCGTTGCCATCTTCCGCCTTGCGCATGGCAGCAGCGCCGGTGGCGCCATGGGCGCGATCCGGAACCTTGACGTTGCGCGGCTGGCCGTTGAGCTCGAAGAACACCTTCTTCTCACCCTTTTCGTCCGTTTCGCCGATGGCCTGGCAGCGCACCACCAGCGTCTTGCCTGGTTCGAGGTCGACAAAGACCTCGTCGCCCGCGTCCAGACCGTAGAAATAGACCGGTGTCGGCAGAACCGACGTCGGGCCATATTGCTGGTAGGCCTTGTCGAAATCGGTGAAGACCTTGGGATACATCAGGTAGGAGGCGAGTTCCGCATCGTCGATCTCGTGCCCGGTTTTCTCAGCCGCTGCAGCACGCTCGGCGTCAAGATCGGCTTCGGCCAGGAGCGAGCCGGGACGCACCACGATCGGCTCTTCGCCCTTCAAAACCTTCTTCTGAAGGGCTTGCGGCCAACCCCCGGGCGACTGGCCCAGGTCACCGTGCAGCATCTTCACGACACTGTCCGGGAAGGCCACGTCCTTGGCCGGGTCCTGGACGTCCTCGACCGTGAGGCCCTGGCTGACCATCATCAGCGCCATGTCGCCGACCACCTTGGACGACGGAGTCACCTTGACGATGTCTCCGAACATCTGGTTGGCATCGGCGTAAGCCTGGGCGACCTCATGCCAGCGGGTTTCCAGACCGAGCGAACGGGCCTGTTCCTTCAGGTTGGTGAACTGTCCGCCCGGCATTTCGTGCAGATAGACCTCGGACGCGCCGAAGCGCAGGTCGCTTTCAAATGCCCGGTACTGTGCCCGGACCGCTTCCCAGTAGAAGGAAATCTGGCGGATTGTCTTCGCATCGAGGCCGGTATCCCGCTCGCTGCCGCGTAAGGCTTCCACGATGGAACCGAGGCAGGGCTGAGAAGTCAGGCCGGAAAGGGCATCCATGGCCGCATCAACCGCATCGGCGCCAGCCTCAACGGCGGCCAGAACCGTGGCTGCGGCAATGCCGGACGTGTCATGGGTGTGGAAGTGGATCGGCAGACCGACTTCCTCTTTCAACGTCCGGATCAGGACCCGGGCAGCCTCCGGCTTCAGAAGACCGGCCATGTCCTTGATGCCAAGGATATGGGCACCTGCCGCTTCCAGCTCCTTGGCCAGCCCGACATAGTATTTCAGGTCGTATTTCGGCCGCGCGCTGTCCAGCATGTCGCCGGTGTAGCAGAGCACGCCTTCACAGAGCTTGTTGGCTTCCTGAACCGCGTCCATGGAAACGCGCATGTTCTCCACCCAGTTGAGGCAATCGAACACGCGGAAGAGGTCAACCCCGTTCTCCGCCGCCTGGGCGACGAAGAACTTGACCACATTGTCCGGATAATTGGTGTAGCCAACGCCATTGGACCCGCGCAGCAGCATCTGCAGCAGGATATTGGGCGCCTTTTCACGGATCTGGTGAAGGCGCTCCCAGGGGCTTTCGGTCAAAAAGCGCATGGAAACGTCGAAGGTGGCACCGCCCCAGCATTCCAGAGAGAACAGGCTCGGCAGACCGGCCGCATAAGCATCCGCGATGTTGACGATGTCGTGACTGCGCATGCGGGTCGCCAGGAGAGACTGGTGTCCGTCACGCATGGTCGTGTCGGTGATCAGCGCCCGCTTTTCCGCCTTCATCCAGTCGGCAAAGCCCTTCGGGCCGAGCTGATCAAGCAACTGCCGTGTGCCGGCCGGCTTGTCGTCACCGAAATCCGGGATGACCGGTGCGGCCACGTCTTTCGGCGGCCGCTCGCGCGACTTCGTTTCCGGATGACCATTCACCGAGACGTCGGCAATGTAAGTCAGGAGCTTGGTGGCCCGGTCCTGGCGCTTGGTCTGCTCGAACAGAGCCGGCGTCTCGTCGATGAAGCGGGTGGTATAGGCATTGGCCTTGAAGTCGTCATGGCCAATGATGTTTTCCAGGAACACCAGGTTGGTGGCAACGCCCCGGATCCGGAATTCGCGCAGGGCACGGTCCATGCGCTTGCGCGCATCTTCGGCCGTCGGCGCCCAAGCGGTCACCTTTTCCAGCAGTGGATCATAGAAACGGGTGATCACGGCGCCGGAATAGGCCGTGCCGCCGTCAAGCCGGATGCCGAAGCCGGTCGCGCCGCGATAGGCGGTGATGCGGCCGTAATCCGGGATGAAGTTCTGCTCCGGATCTTCGGTGGTGATGCGGCACTGAAGGGCGTGACCGTTCAGGCGGATTGCGCCCTGTGCCGGCACGCCACTTTCCGGAGTGCCGATTTTCGCCCCTTCGCAGATCTTGATCTGTGCCTGGACGATATCGATGCCGGTCACTTCCTCTGTCACCGTGTGCTCGACCTGCACCCGCGGGTTGACCTCGATGAAATAGATCGAGCCCGTATCCGCATCCATCAGGAATTCGACGGTGCCTGCGCCACGGTAGTTCACCGCCTGGCCGATTTTCAGACCGTAGTCACACAATTCGGTCCGTTTGGCCTCGTCGAGATAGGGAGCCGGTGCCCGCTCGACCACTTTCTGGTGACGGCGCTGGATCGAGCAGTCGCGCTCATAAAGATGGACGACGTTGTCACCATCGCCCAGGATCTGCACTTCAACGTGGCGCGCCCGCTGGACCAGCTTTTCCAGATAGATCTCGTCCTTGCCGAAGGCCGCCTTGGCTTCGCGCTTTGCGGCCAGGACTTCCTTTTCCAGCGTCGCTTCGTCCGGGATGACGCGCATGCCGCGGCCACCGCCCCCCCAGGAAGCCTTCAGCATCACCGGATAGCCGATTTGAAGCGCCTGTGTCTTGATGTCTTCAATGTCATCGGGCAGCGGGTCCGTTGCCGGCATGACCGGAACGCCCGCCTCGATGGCGAGATTACGCGCCGCGACCTTGTTGCCGAGACGGCGCATCGTGTCCGATTTCGGGCCGATGAAGGTGATGCCGGCGGCCTCGCAGGCATCGACGAATTCCGGGCTTTCCGACAGAAGGCCATAGCCAGGGTGAATGGCGTCAGCGCCAGCGTGTTTGGCAACACGAATGATCTCGTCAATGGAAAGATAGGCTTCGATCGGGCCAAGGCCCTTGCCGACCTGATACGCTTCATCCGCTTTGAAGCGGTGCAGCGCCAGCTTGTCCTGTTCCGCATAGATCGCGACTGTTTTCAGGCCAAGTTCATTGGCGGCCCGGAATACCCGGATCGCAATTTCCGATCGGTTCGCAACGAGAATTTTTGTTATCGCCAAACGCCCATTCCCCCTAATTTTCGACAAACAGTCTTGCCGGTTTCGGCAAGATTTCTACTTTGGACGGACGCTCTTGAAAAGGGGCAGAAGCTATGTCCTTTTTTTAACTTGGAAAATATTTTTGCGCCTGCGCTGATAACTGTAGGAAATCCAACGCCAAATTGATTTAAACCCTGAATTCGTGTCGCATTCAGATAAATTTGCGGCGCAGCAATTTTGCCGTCAAAACCCGCGCTCAAGGGGCAAAATGATGATTTCGCGGCAAAATGGTTCAATTCGGGACAGCTTCCAGAGGCACGCCACCAGATTACGCCCGTTCAATCTGGCTCGCCTATGAACGCAGCGCACCCCACCCACTAGATCTTGTGAGAACAAAATTCGAACAGCCTCGAGTCACCGATTCGTCCGAGATTCGTTCACCCTGTGTCCTAAGGTAAAGGAGGCACTCCTCAATGGTCAGAAAGCTGTTTACCGAAAATTATCTATTGACAGCGATTCCGGGCAAATCGCCCGACAATCGCATTCACGACTCAAACCTCTGACGCGATTCAGGATTTCGTAGCGTCAAGTGTCCAGCAAACCACATCTGGTAGGGAACAAATCCTGAATCACCAAGAGTCAGCGATTCGGTTTCGGTTTGTTCCAGAGTCGTTCTCCACAATTTATTTCCAACCGGGAAAAGCTGACCTTTTGGCCAAAAGAGTAACGACATGCCCGCCTTGCCTGTGCTAGACACGCGGCACCATATATAGGTGCCAGCCTCAGGGCGCCTGCCTTTAAGAAAGCCGATCACAAGCACTTACATGCCCCGTCTCCAAAATCTGCCGCTGCCGCCGTCTGCCCGGTCTCGCACAGTGACGGCCGTGCTTGGCCCCACGAACACTGGCAAGACCCACCTCGCGATCGAACGCATGCTGGCACAGCCATCCGGACTGATTGGCCTGCCCCTGCGGTTGCTGGCCCGCGAGGTTTATGGACGGGTCGCGGACCGGGCCGGCCCCGAAGCCGTGGCACTGATCACCGGTGAAGAGAAGATCATCCCGGAAAAACCGCGCTTCTGGGTCTCCACCGTCGAAGCCATGCCGCTCGACCTCAACACAGAATTTGTCGCCATCGACGAGGTCCAACTGGCGGGCAATCTCGACCGGGGTCACGTCTTCACCGACCGTATTCTCAATTTGCGCGGCCGGTCCGAAACGCTGCTCCTGGGAGCGGCCACAGCCCGTCCCCTTTTGGAAAAACTGCTGCCCGGCCTCAATGTGGTCACCCGTCCGCGCATGTCGGTCCTGGAATATGCCGGTTCGAAAAAGGTGTCGCGCCTGCCCTCGCGCTCGGCGATCGTGGCTTTCTCTTCGGATGAGGTCTATTCGATCGCGGAGCTGATCCGTCGGCAACGTGGCGGTGCCGCGGTGGTGCTCGGCTCCTTAAGCCCGCGCACCCGGAACGCGCAGGTGGAACTGTTCCAGAACGGCGATGTCGACCACCTGGTGGCGACCGATGCAATCGGCATGGGATTGAACCTCGATGTTCACCACATCGCCTTCGCCGGCAACCGCAAATATGACGGTTATCAGTACCGCCAGCTGACCCCGTCCGAAATGGCTCAGATCGCGGGCCGGGCCGGCCGCCACACAAAAGACGGCACATTCGGCGTCACCGGAAGGGTCGATCCGCTGGACGATGAGCTGATCGAACAGATCGAAAGTCACCGGTTCGACAGCCTGAAAGTGCTGCAATGGCGCAACAGTGCGCTGGATTTTTCATCCGCGAATGCATTGCGCCGCAGCCTCGACGCGGTCCCGGCAGAAGAAGGTCTCGCTAGGGCACCTACTGGCGACGACATCACCGCGCTTGAACATTTGTTGCGCGATTCCGCAATATCCGGAATGGCAAAGGGTAAAAAATCGATCGAATTGTTATGGGACGTGTGCCAGATCCCGGACTATCGTAAGATCGCGCCCGCGAACCATGCCGAACTGTTGAACACCATTTACACCCATCTGATGCAGGACGGCGCCATTGCCGATGACTGGTATACCCGTCAATTGGCCTTCGCAGACCGCACGGATGGTGATATCGACACACTCGCGAACCGGATTGCCCATATCCGGACGTGGACATATGTCGCCAATCGTCCCGACTGGCTGGCCGACCCGGCCCACTGGCAGGGGGAGACGCGCGACATTGAAGACAAACTATCCGACGCCCTTCACGAGCGTTTAACGCAGCGCTTCGTGGACCGGCGTACAAGTGTATTGATGCGACGTTTGAGAGAGAACGCAATGCTGGAAGCGGAAATTACATCGAGCGGCGATGTGCTCGTTGAAGGTCAGCACATCGGGAATCTGCTTGGCTTCCGGTTTGCCCCCGACGCGGCGGCCGAAGGACCGGACGGAAAAACGGTACGGGCCGCAGCCCAGAAAGCGCTGACGAGCGAAATCGAATCCCGTGCGGAGAAGTTCGGCAAGTCGGAGAACGCCGACTTCGTGCTCACCGCCGATGGCACCATCCGCTGGCGCGGGGAACCTGTCGCCAAGCTGGTCGCCGGCGATGAGGTGCTGGCACCGACTGCATTGCTTCTGGCAGACGAACATCTGACCGGTCCGGCACGCGAAACGGTTCAAAATCGCATGGACCTCTGGGTCAGGGCCCAGATCGACACATTGCTGAAGCCGCTGGTCGACCTGAAAACTGGCGAAGGCCTAGAAGGTCTGGCACGCGGTATCGCCTTCCGCATCGTGGAAGGCCTCGGCATTCTGGAACGCCAGGACGCTGCCGATGAAATCCGTCAGCTGGATCAGGACATGCGCGCTTCGTTGCGCAAGCACGGGGTGCGCTTCGGCGCCTATACCGTGTTCGTTCCGGCGCTGCTGAAACCTGCTCCAAGCCAGCTCCTGGCACAGCTCTGGGCTCTGAAACACGGCGCACTGGACATGAACGGCATGGCGGAGCTGCCGCAGCTGTCGGCGTCCGGCCGCACGTCCATTCCAGTCGACGAAAGCATCGACAAGGCACTTTACAAGGTTGTCGGTTTTCGCGTCTGCGGCCCGCGCGCCGTGCGTGTCGACATCCTGGAACGTCTGGCGGATCTGATCCGTCCGCTGATCGCCTGGAAGCCGCTCGACGCCGAGGTCAGCCCTCCGGAAGGTGCCATCGAGACAGGTGGCGGCTTTACGGTGACCGTCGCCATGACCTCCCTGCTCGGCTGCGCCGGCGAGGATTTCTCCGCTGTGCTGAAGTCGCTCGGCTACCGCGTCGAGACCAAGGAAGTCCAGCGCCCGGTCGTCGCCAAGCCGGCTGTCGAAGAAACCACGGCTTCCGAAGCTGCCGCGGAAACCGAAGCTCCTGCAAGCGACGAAGCAACGGAAGCGGCAGCACCGGACGCTCCGGAAGCAGCGGCATCCGAGGCTGCTGATGAAGCGGCAACCACAGATGCACCGGTTGCCGAGGCCACCGAGGCTGAGAGCCCGGCCGAGGAAGCACCGGCCGCACCGGTTGCTGAAGACGCGAGCGCTGTCGGAGCCGGTTCTGACGCAGAAGCGAGCGATGCTCCCGCAGCAGTCTCCGCTGGCGCCGGAGAAGCCGTTGCCGACAGTTCCGCCGTGGCTGCAGACGGCGAACTGGAAACGGTGACCATCGAAATCTGGCGCCCGGGCCGTCATGACCGCCGGCCGCGCGGTCGTTCCGATCAACGCCGCGGCGACAACCGCAAGGGCCAGGGGCCGAAAGGCAATCGCGACGACAAGCGCCATGGCAAAGGCGGTAAGGGCGGACCGAACCGCAATCGCGGCGCCCAGGGCGGCAAGGGCTTTGATGGCGGCAATCGCCGTGACGGAAAACCGCAGCGGGACAAGCCGATCGATCCCAATTCGCCTTTTGCCGCGTTGATGGCGCTGAAAGCGGACCTGAGTAGCAAGGACAAGAAGTAATTCCGGCACCGGACACAGATGCTGCCACCGGCAGCCTGCGCATCGACAAGTGGCTCTGGTACGCCAGGGTCACAAAATCCCGGTCGCTCGCGCAAAAGCTGGCGACATCAGGTCATGTCCGGGTCAATCGCGACAAGATTTCTTCCGCCAGCAAGACCATCCGCACAGGTGATGTTCTGACCGTCGCACTGGACCGGCGCATTTTGGTGCTGAAGGTTTTGGCACTGGGCGCACGCCGCGGACCTTATGAAGAGGCCCGCAAACTTTACGAAGACCTGTCGCCCCCACCGCCTCCAAAAGAAGCGCCGCCACCGCTGCCGCCCGGCCAACGCGAGGCTGGCTCGGGTCGTCCAACCAAGCGCGACCGGCGCAAGCTGGACGCCTTGCGGGGGGAAGACTGACCTCTGTTCCCTTGCGAACGGCAAAAACAGAAAAACTTTCTCTTCTTGCCGCTGACTGCGTCATCCAGAGCGCTTGCGCCAAAGGGACAAAAACGATACCCAACTGCAACGCGAGACGATATACCTGCCCGCGACAAGAGCGGCCCGAAACTGATGACCGGAACTGTGGCTAACGGCGCGACCCAGTTAAACCGCACCGGCACCGAATGAGGATTGAGATGACCTACGTCGTCACAGACAATTGCATCAAGTGCAAATACACCGACTGTGTTGAAGTCTGCCCGGTCGATTGTTTCTATGAGGGCGAGAATTTTCTGGTGATCAATCCGGACGAATGCATCGATTGCGGTGTGTGCGAACCGGAATGCCCGGCAGAGGCCATCCTGCCGGATACGGAGCCAGGCCTTGAAAAATGGATCGAAGTGAACGCCGAATACTCCGAAAAATGGCCTAACATTACCGAAAAGAAAGATCCTCTGCCTGAGGCGGAAGAGTTTGACGGTAAGAAAAACAAGTTCGAACAGTATTTTTCGCCAAATCCCCCGGCCTGATTCGGCGACGACACGAATTTGCTGCACTGCGACAAGTCGCCCACGCAAGGCAACAGGCGGTGTTTTTGCGAATAATTTCAGAAGCCTGACGGACAGCTTCCGCTAGGTTAACTGTGCTGTTTGCGCACCTGCAAAGCACAACACTTTAATTTTCCACAAAAGTATGTTACATATAAGGACTAGTCGCCAACCACGAGAAAAACCCCCAAAACGGAGTTTGTGAAATCCTGTCCCGGGCCTGACCAACCGGACGGAGCAAGCTTCCGGCAGCTCATATGACTGATCAAGGTTCTAAAGTGGAAATCGACGACTGACCAGCCCTGACACGCCGCATATCAACAGGCGTTCCACCTTGGATCGCTCGGCGGGCTTCGTGTCGCATAAGAACAGAGGACCGCGCCGCGGTCCGACACCGGCCCGAATGGGGCCGATAACTGCGCAGGAGAGAATACGAGTATGGCAACAAGCACCAAAAAGACCGCGCAGCGCCAGGGTTTCAAAACCGGCGAGTACATCGTTTATCCGGCACATGGCGTCGGCCAGATTACCGCCATTGAAGAGCAGAACGTTGCAGGTCACTCTTTGGAGTTGCTCGTTATCGTTTTTGAACAGGACAAGATGACCCTTCGTGTCCCGGTCGCGAAAATCGCGTCCGTCGGCATGCGCAAGCTTGGCGACCCGGCGGCCGTCAAGAAGGCTCTCGAGACCGTACGCGGTCGCCCGCGCGTGAAGCGCACCATGTGGAGCCGCCGCGCCCAGGAATATGAAGCCAAGATCAATTCTGGCGACCTGATTGCGATTTCCGAGGTGGTTCGCGACCTTTACCGGTCCGAGAGCCAGCCGGAACAGTCCTATTCCGAGCGTCAGCTTTATGAAGCCGCGCTTGATCGCATGGCTCGTGAAATTGCCGCGGTTAACAAGTGCTCGGAAACCGAAGCAATCAAGCAGATCGAACAGAACCTGGCAAAGTCTCCCAGCCGCATGAAAGCCGCAGCCGAGGCAGCCGCTGAGGAAGACGACGACAAGGAAGAAGAAGCCGCCTGATCTTAAAGCGGATTGTTCTTTTCGACAGGAGAGGGCCCGGAGATTTCCGGGCCCTTTTGTGTTTCCAGGCCGCACGATGTGCACGCGTTCACGGGAATTTGCAAAAATTGTGCCCCAACGGCAGGCATAAGTGATCTAACCTGAGCTCAGGTACGTAGTAACCCCGATAACACATCGGAGTGGCGAACATGTCCATGAGCGAAAAACGTCAACTTGTGCGAGCCGCCATGAAGGCGCCCTATCTCACCCGTGAGGAAGAGCTTGATCTGGCGCTTCGATGGCGGAATGACCGCGATGAGAAAGCGCTGGAAAAACTGTCGCTTTCACACATGCGCCTGGTGATTGCCGTAGCGTCGCGCTTTCGCAACTTCGGACTGAACCTGGGCGACCTTATTCAGGAAGGTCATGTCGGCCTCCTGGAGGCTGCTGCCCGTTTCGAACCGGAACGCGAAGTCCGGTTCTCCACCTACGCCACCTGGTGGATCCGCGCGTCGATCCAGGACTACATCCTGCGCAACTGGTCTATCGTACGCGGCGGCACCTCGTCCTCGCAAAAGGCTCTGTTTTTCAATCTGCGCCGGCTGCGCGCCAAGCTCTCCGGCAACCAGACGCCACTCACCGACAGCGAATTGCATCAGAAAATCGCCGATGCGATCGGCGTCAAGCAGTCCGATGTTGCCCTGATGAACGCTCGCCTGTCTGGACCGGACACGTCGCTCAACGCCCCGATGACCGACAGCGAGGGCTCCAGTGCCGATCGCCAGGATTTCCTGGTGTCGGATGCACCGCTCCCCGACGAGATCGTCACTGGCAACATCGACACTGAACGGCGCCGCCGCTGGCTGACTTCTGCACTTGAGGTCCTCAGTGAGCGCGAACTTAAAATCGTGCGTGAACGTCGTTTGTCGGAAGAAGGTGCAACGCTCGAATCCCTCGGTCTGAAACTCGGGATTTCAAAGGAACGCGTGCGCCAAATCGAAAGCCGCGCGATGGAAAAACTGAAATCCGCGCTTCTGGCGGCCCAGCCCGACAAGGCCGTTTACAGCGCCTGACCCCATCCAAGCTGCCACTGATACGGGGAGCCGCGAGGCTCCCCTTTTTTGAGCACCGTTCATCGCGTATCGCAGCATCTGTGGTTCCCGGGAAGGAGTTCCGGGGTCGGCAAAACACTCGTGGTCAAGCGGAGACAATCCCACTGTCCCGCTCCAATAGGGGGACGCTGGCGTTACGGTCTGCACGCTTAAAGCGACTGCGCTAGTCCACAACCAGCTTGATGGCCGTTCCGGCCGGAATGGCTTTGTCAGCGCTCAGGTCGTTCAAGATCGTGAAGAATTCCAGCCGGCGGGACGGCTCCACGCCGCTCATGCCGACGGCCAGCTTGCGCGCCGTGTCGCCCGGTTTGGACTGGACGACCTTGATCCGGAGTGACCTCAGGCGCGCGCGTTCCGTGGGCGACAGCTGCTTGAAACTGTTGACCGTTGCCTGAAAATCCCGGTCGAAGCGATCACTTGGCGAACGGCTGGCGAAGATGAAACGGTAGCCCGTGCGGCCGATGCGCACGACTGCGATGCGGAAAGACCAGCCTTGTGTGATCGCAGCCCCGGTCACTGCGGGCAGACCGTTGATCGTGGTTTCCCGCACGCTTTCCGGTAACAAGCCATTGATCCAGCCGGAATTCATATAGTCCCGCAAGCTGGAATAGCCGCTGACATCGGCACCGTCGAAGCGGATCGCCGTGCCATCGCCATTGCTGGCCAGAACTGCCTCCGGGGTGTTTTCCAAAATGTAACCGGGTGGCACGGTGTAGCCGATGCCAAGTGCCTTGTGCAGGAAGGACCGGCCGCGCACGAAACCTTCCAAAGGATCGTCACCGAAGAGCATGCCGTTGATCTGGCTGAGATACCGGTCCCGGTCGCGTTCACCGATGCCAGGTGCCCCGATCTGCCGGGCCGCGCGGATCGCAATCTGCAGTCGCTCCGGCGTCGACGGGTGCGAGGACAGGAAATCCGGCGCCGAGGACCCGGATTTATCGGCCGACTGGTAGCGGGCGAAGGCTGCCATAGAGCGCAGGAAACGGGCTGCCGCGTAAGGATCGTAACCGGCTCTTGCCAGCGTTTTGACGCCGATATCATCAGCTTCCAGTTCCTGGACCTGACTGAAACGGGCGAAGGACAATTGCGATGAGATGATCGCCTTGCGCGCCTCTTCTGAATCTTGCACGACATCGGTCAGGATCCGGTTGGCCAGTTGTTTGGCCTCTGCGCGCTGTTGCCTCTTGATCGCATGGTTCGCCGTGACATGAGCCATTTCATGCGCCAGCACCGCCGCCACTTCCGATGTGTCATTGGCAAGCGCCAGCAGGCCCCGGGTGACGTAAAGATAGCCGCCCGGAAGCGCAAAGGCGTTGATGGCCGGCGAATTCAGGATCGTGATCTTGTAGCTCTGGGACGGGACTTCGGATGCTGCCACCAGACGGCCGACGACGCTGGCAACGGCCCGCTCGGCGCCCGGATCCTTATAGACCCCGCCATAGGTGGCCACGACCCGCGGATGTTCGCGTTCACCGATATTGGCGGCAAGGTTCGGCCGCAACGTGCCGGGCGAGACCGTGCCGACGCTCGGCCCGTCACCCAGCAGCTGGCAGGAGGCAATCAGAAGGGTTGCACCGGCAACGGCAAGCAGGCGCAACCGGCCGCCAATCGACGCCGGTGCCGCGTCCTGGCGCGCTCCGTTTTGCGAGTGCTGCCGGATATCAGTTGTTGCCTTGGCGCTCACGTCCTGCCCTTTTGTCTTCCAGCACCACCAGTTGCTCCGGATTTCGAAGCGCAATATGCGGCCCGTCCCTCAGTTCGACGACACCGCGCAACTCGACGACGCGGCCGGCCAGCCCGTCCAGATGCCAGCCCCGACGGGCGAGCGCTGCGTTGAAGTCATCCTCGTCCGAGACCCGCACGGTGCCCGTCACATCCGTTTTCCAATATCTTCCGAAATTCAGATAGCGGGTACTGCGGGTTTTTCCAAGGGAAACAACACGCCCGCGCGCAATCACATAGCGTCCCTCAGCATCGGCAAACGCATCAGGCCTGTCCGTCCGATAGGCCAGGCCTGCGCCTCCTTCCCGCCAAAGGCCGGTGCTCTCCTGACGCGCCCGGCCCTCCGCCCGGCGCAGCGCTTCGGCACACCCCGCTTCGGCGTGAAGCGGTGCAAAGAAGGCCGCACCCTGCTCCAGCAGGCTACTTTGCCAGATCTGAAGGCTCCCGTCCCGGCGCAGGATGATCCAGGAAGGCACCCGGCCCCACCGGTCTTCCGAACCAGCCGGCACTGCCAGCACGTCCGTTTCATTCGCCGGCCAGACGGCAGCGTGCGATGTCTCGGCACTTTCCGGAATTCTCAAGTCACTGGCTCGGAACGAGGTGCCGTCCTCTGCTTCGAAAAGCAGCTCTTCCCCGGCAGGGTGCACTGGGATGGCAGTGGCCAGATCTATGGTGCAGGCATCAAGTGCCTCAGCGGCAAATACCTTGCCAGGAGCCAGGAAGACTGCAAGGCCAGCCAGAGGCATCACCAGCAGCAGGGATAACATTCTGGCCAAACGGGATGGTACCGGGCGCAGAGACGCACGGCTGGCAGAACCAATATTCCCCGGCCCTTTCGGCACTGGCCCACCCCTTAGCCAATTCAATGGGTCACCCCTTGTCCGGGCGCTCACCGGGATGGCGGCGACTGGTCCCGAATAGCGGTCACGACGAGTGTTCCTTGCTACGCACGGAATAAGGCAAGTCCAAGACAGGAGCGCAAATTGACGGGATGCACCATGAGAGGCCGGTCGTACGGGGCAGCCTCTGTAAACCGCAATGCCGCCACACTGGGTCTCGCCTTCGCCGCCAAATCATGCTAATCGGCTTGCCGTACGGCCCCGTAGCTCAGCAGGATAGAGCATCAGATTCCTAATCTGAGGGTCACAGGTTCGAATCCTGTCGGGGTCACCATTCTATTGCATTTTCCTTGATCCGGTTTGCAGACCGCTAGTGTCTGAACGACACTCGGGCACTTTGCCGTGCCGGTTAGCTGCTGCAGATCCGCCAATTGCAAGGGCCAGTCCCTGTCTTTCCAAATGTTGCTTCTCAGTTGTTTAAGCGAGAGGTGCAATCCCGGCTATTAGCGTCGCCTTCATTTTTGTTGCGTTTACTTGCCGAGATCAGATGAACTGGCAGAAAGATAAGCCATGCGAAGCTTATCCTGACATTTCGAAAGAGTGTTGGCTTGCCCTGACGCTGCGCAACAGCAAGTGAGACGAAAATGCATTTTGAAGTCTTCGCTATCGGAACTGCCTTCGTCTTCGGGCTCGCTGTGCGGCAGATCGGCCTGCCCCCGCTGGTCGGTTTCCTGGCCGCGGGCTTTTTCATCAATTTCATCGGACCGGGCCTTGGCATGCCCGTCGAGACAGGACCCATTCTCGAATATGTCGCAGAACTTGGCGTCCTGATGCTGTTGTTCACCATCGGGCTGAAACTGAAGCTGCGTCAAATCACCGAACCTCAGGTGATTGGCGGCGCCGTGATTCACTTCGCCGTTTCGATTGCGCTATTTGCCCCGATTGTCCGGCTGCTGTTCACCAGCGACTGGATGAGCGCCCTGCTCATCGGCATTGCGCTCGCCTTCTCGTCAACGGTGTTGTCCGCCAAAATATTGGAAGCAAAGCGCGAACTGGGCACGTTTCATGGCCGGACAGCCATTGGCATCTTGATTGTCCAGGACATCCTCGCGCTTGTGGTGCTGGCGATCTTTGCCGGTAAACTGCCCGGCCCATGGGCGCTTTTGATCTTTGCCACCCCTTTATTGCGGCCACTGCTGTTTCGCTTGCTGGACCTTGCCGGTCACGACGAGGTTCTGCTTTTGACCGGGATGATGCTCAGTCTCGTCATAGGCGGCGTCGGTTTCGAGATCATCGGCTTGAAGGGCGAGATCGGTGCGCTGGTCATGGGGCTCTTGCTCTCCGGTCACCCGAAGGCCAGCGACTTGTCAAATTCGCTTTGGGCACTCAAGGAAGTCTTCCTGATCGGTTTCTTTCTCTCCATCGGCATGTCCGGTCTGCCGGACTGGAACGCGCTGACCTTTGCGCTGGTCCTGGGAGTTCTGTTGCCGCTTAAGGGTGTTCTGTTTTTCTTCGTCCTGATTGCTTTCAAACTACGAGCGCGAACGTCTTTCGTCACGGCCTTGTCTCTGACCGCCTACAGCGAATTCGGGCTGATCGTGGCGGCAGGCATCCCCGCCGCGCAGGACTATCTCGTGCCTTTGGCCATTGCAGTGTCGGTCTCGTTCCTGATCGCTGCTCCGCTGAACCGCTTCGCCCATCCGATCTTTGAGCGTTTTGAGGCCCGGCTGCAGCGGTTTGAGCTCTCGGCGCGTCACCCGGACGAACAACCAAAAGATCTCGGAACCGCCGATGTCATCGTGTTCGGAATGGGCCGCACCGGAACCGCGGCTTACAACGCACTGATCGAAAAGGGCTGCAAGCCGATCGGCCTCGACGCCGATGTCTACAAGGTCCAGGGACACGCGAAAGCTGGCCGAAACGTGATCTTCGCCGATGCGGAAGACAGCAATTTCTGGCACGGGGTCGACCTGAAGGGCATTTCAGCCGCGGTTCTGGCAATGGACGACCTGGAAGCCAAACTGATTTCGGCCCGGATGCTGCGCGCAAGCGGTTTTTCAGGAACGATTGTCAGTCATGCGCTCCATGCCGATCACGTTCAGCAAATCACTGATGCGGGTGCCGACCAGACTTATCTGACAATGCAGGAGGCAGGTCAGAGCCTGGCTGCCCATGCCATTGAACCGAACCTTACGCGCAACGCTTGAGAAACGCGGCTTGTTAGTGGTCTTGACTGCCACAGGACGCGCATACGGACTGTTTCAATACGACATTCAACTCTTCAAGGTCGACCCGGATGGTTTCTTGAACCGGAGCTGGCGGGTGTTTGAGAACACCCTCGAGAAGGCCGTGCCCGAACTCGAAGTCAAAACCCGGCCTGTCGGGTTGCCGAGTTCCGTCAGATCCGGGCGTTGCAATGCCGGTTTTTTGCGGGACTTTCACCCGGCAAGCGGTCAAGCAAGGTTGACCCTGGGATGCTTCACGCAAAAATCTTGCGCGATTGATCCTGGATAGAACGCGACCGCGCAGAAAAGGAATCCAAAACGACAGCTTCGAAAACTTGACTCATAACACGGGAGGGCATTTTCTACTTTTGGCTTTATTTTTACGCCCTGTTTAGCTTTAATTTCAAAAGTCAATTTTGAAGAGCCGCCTTCAAAAAAGCACGTCATGCTTGAGCATCACCAATTGATTGCCAAGGCGGCTCTTGAGATTGTCTTCGGGGCGCCTGTTTTCAGCCCTGGTCAAATTCATTCAGTTTAGAAGATAGAGGAAGTTCGAGATGACTCGTCAGAATTACGGCCCGCTCAGTGTGCAACGCAAACCCGCAAACAGTCAGATCGTCGTTAAGTTAAAGCACAGCGGCGCAACACGAGGCGCTCTTCGCGCTGCTGCAGACGATGGAGTTGTTTCCGAAGACCTCGGCGCTTTTAACAGGTTGCTGGAAAGCAGCGACGTGGAAGATGCCGGTCCGATATTCGATGATATCTCCGACAGCTCCTTCAGCGGTATCCGCCGTATGGCATTGGCGGCTGTGGAGGAAAAAAACGAAGAACTGGCGGGTCTGAATGCCCTGACCATGCCAAGCGAGCGTCACGCCAAAAAGGCTCTGTCGGACTTGGAAAAAGATCCGATGATTGAGTTTGCATATATCGCCCCGGAGAAGTTTCCGCTAGCCGCTGACCCTTTGCTCAATCGTCAATGGAACCTGGCGGCCATCGAATTGTTCAAATCCGAAACTGCGGCCAGTTTTCCGGATCCAAGCAACGTGATTGTGGCGGTGATTGATAGCGGTATTGATCCCAACCATCCCGATTTGACAGGCACATTTCAATCCAATCTCAATTTCACGGGCAGCGCACAAAATGACGACACGAGCGGGCACGGCACTCATGTCACGGGAACAATCGCTGCGCTCATCAACAATGCAAGGGGTGTGCGTGGTATCATCGACAGTCAAAGCATCATGTCGTTGAAGGCGCTGTCGCCTTATAATGCTCCCGGCTATTACCGAGCACTGCGTCACGCGATAACCAGCGGCGCAAAAATCATTAATCTCAGCCTGGGTGGTGGTTTCGATCCGACCGAAGATATTCTGATCAAGCAGGCAATCCAAAATGACATTGCAGTTGTTGCCGCCATGGGCAATGACAAATTGAGCGGAAACCCGACGAGTTATCCGGCGGCAATTGCAGACGTTATTGCGGTCGGCGCGACCGACGAGACCGACACCATTGCCGATTTCAGTCAAACGGGAACACATATTGATCTGGTTGCGCCCGGCGTGAATATCCTGAGCACGATACCGACTTACCCGTCGTCAATGGCTGGTGGAACCAACTATGAAGCATGGCCAGGCACATCCATGGCTACGCCTCATGTGAGCGCTGCCATCGCCCTCATGATTGCCAAAGACCCGTCTTTGACCTTGAGCCAGATCCGCAATCACCTGGTGCGCAGCGCCGACAAAGTCGCAGGGGCGACCGGTTTCTCATCGACCTATGGTCACGGACGGCTTAATATTCGCAAAGCTTTGGACAGGATCTAGGAGATCAGAAACCGTGGCTGACAATCCGGCCATAATCGTGAAGTTCAAAACTCAAGCAAACCAATTGGCCAGTGCGAACCGATTGAATGAACTGGTGGGCCAGGCCGCTGAAAGGGTTGAACCGGTTTTTCCGGGCGACGACAGCGATGAGCTGGGCGCAGTGTTCGAAGTGCGGTTGAACGACTTCGCAAATTCGCAGCGGATTCTTCACGAACTCGAAACTCTCGATGAGATCGAATACGCTCACGAGCCAGCCAAACGAAAGCCGATCTGATTTGGACCCGATTGGAACCCAGACCCAGTCATACAGGGTCTGGGTCAGAATGGGTGATTAGGGTTTGTTAAGCGCGCTGGCAAGTCTCGTGGCATTTACACAACCGCCGTGAGCTTGAACGACATCGCCGCCAAGCACTTTGCCGCTATTGCCTTCAAACAATGCG
Source organism: Roseibium sp. (assembly GCF_965233565.1). Lineage (GTDB taxonomy): Bacteria > Pseudomonadota > Alphaproteobacteria > Rhizobiales > Stappiaceae > Roseibium. The sequence continues at coordinate 3,065,399 of NZ_OZ247494.1, forward strand.
TAGCTCGCCGAAGCACCGCCAGAATAGTAAAGCGGCATTTTCCCAAGCCCAGTCAAAAGGTTCTTTTTGATAATGTATCCACCACCGCTTGATTCCAGCCTGACGAGAAGCACATGCCTTGATTTGCAGGCCTGTTCAACCGCAAGTTCCTTCATGATGGTCTGCAATTGATTGCCATCGCCAGAAGCTGAATTGAGCGAGTTGATAAAATCGTCGTAAGACTTGAGCGCCGCGGTCAGCTTCGCGAGATCTTGGTTCAATCCGGTAATTTCGTTGGCATTTTCCGCTACGCCGGCATCGGTCAACGATTTGATTTTGCCTTCAACCTTTTGGACTTCTAGGGAAGTCTGCATTCGCATTAGCTCAAGTTTTTCGAATTCTCCTGCCAGCTCTTTCATCGCAGCGCCGTCGGGATCACTTTGATAAACGAGCGGCAAAGTGACATCTGCGCCCTGCTTTTTCAGGGCGCCCGCAGCGCAGAATACGAGCATTGAATCATCAAGTTCAACATCGACATCGCCGACGGTATAGTCGGTTTTCAGGTACCCTAAAATATCCGACACAGCTGTGAGCCCGGCCGAGATAGTCGCTGGAAGGGCGACCATTGCCGCAGCTCTTGCCGCTGCGGGTTCACGCTTCTCGGCGCTGACACCTGCAGCACCGAACCGTTTTTCGATCAGCGAGATCTGAAACCGAAAGCCTCGCAACGCGACAAAATCGGGAAAGGTCTTCGCATCAAAAACGGCGAAATTGGCCGAATCCTTGGAAACCTCTGTTACCGAGTCGGCTATCTTGACAGCGCATTTTTTCAGCGCAGCAGAAGCCAGCAGGGCCGCCTCGGTCTTTCCGACGCCATCGTTTGCTGTGACAGTGCCTTTATAGGACCCAGGCGTCGTAGTGCCGATATACTTTGCCAGAAAAGCCTCTTGCCGCTTGTCTGCCAGATTTTTTTCGCTTTCTGCCAGCTTGGTATTCAGCTCGGTTTCACTGGTGATCTGCTTGAGTTTCAGTGCCATTTCAGCATCGTGCCGAGCCTCATCAGCCTCGATACGAGCTTTGTCGGCATTGTGGCGGGCTGTTTCAGCCTCGAACTTGGCCTTCTCTGCTTCGAGCTTGGCAATTTCCGGATCTTTAATCTGGTCGGCAGTTGTTTCATCATTTTCTTCTGTCATAGCAATAGTCTCTTTTTTGAATGAATAAATTGCGGCATTATTCACCGCAGCTGAAATCAGCGAAAGATTTGAGCCCATCGACAATTTAGATATGAGCTCAAGAGTTCTTATGGATGACTAAATAGTGTATTTAGCACACCTTATGATAGCAGATTTTCCAGAGAAGAGAAGATATGCACTTACCTGGGCTTCCAGGCGTTTGAAGCCAAAAGGGAATACGAAGAGCAAACTTCTCCCGATACGGTCCAATCCGAACTCGAATTCGTTCTCATCTGAACCGTCAACGAAATTGAGGACACGAATTCAGGATTTAACCGTTCCGCGGTTTTCGCCTCTGCGCCGCCAGGTCCTTGGTGTAAGCCGCAAGCGCGTCCAGCTCGGCAGCGGCCTTGGCGCTATCACCGGTTTCCAGTGCCGAGGCCAGCGTTTCATGCAGATCAGCGATCCGCTCGCGGTCGCGCAGGCGGTAGACCAGCATGTTCATCAGCGGCTGCATCGCCTCAAAGGCAGCCGCCAGCTGAAAACTCAGCAGCGGATTGCCGGTCGCCGCTGCAATTGCTGAGTGAAACGCAACATCTGAAGCACAGAACTCTTCATCGCTGGTCAGTTTGTCCCGCTGACGCGCGATCTCCTGCGCCATTGCCGCCAGATGCTGATCGGCCCTGTTTTCGGCCGCGAGCGGCAGGGCGGATGTCTCCAGCGCGAACCGCGCCTCGATGGCATCTTCCAGCGGAATGTTGTTCATGCCGATCAGAAGACGCGTCGTCGTCACCAGATTGTCCTGGGCCTCGTCCCAGGTCAGCCGATTGACGAATGCACCGCCGGACGACCCGCGTTCGCTGCGAATGAGGTTCTGCGCGGCCAGGCGTTTCAGGGCTTCGCGCACGGTCGACCGGGAGACACCGAACCGCTCGGAAAGCTCTGCCTCGCTCGGCAGCCGCTCTTCGCTGGCAAGCCGGCCTTCGAGAATGGCATCCCGGATGGCATTGGCGATCTGGACCGACAGCCCCTCTTTTTGAATCGTGTTGAATTCAATCGCCAAGATTTTCTCCGGTCCTGCCCCAATCAACGAGAGGCAACCTAATGAGGCGCCAGGCAGGGGTCAATTGAAAATGTTTAAATGTCTGACAATTAAATGTTTGACTTTTGCATCTTTGACGCGCAGCGTAAGGCCAAACATGATCGGGAGGATCGTATGGAGACCATGACGCGGCTGTTTGCCGGCCACAGGAGCCTGTGGCTTGCCTTCTATGGCTGCGTTCTGGCCGCCTGGGCGGCGCTGTTTGCCATGCAGATGCAGGAGGTCCCGGCCTCCTTGCAGGTGGATGGACTTGCCTATCTGATCTCGCTCTGCCGCACGACTGCCGCCGACGTCGGGTTTCAATCGGCATTTGTCATGTGGTCCCTGATGGCACTCGCCATGATGGCCCCGACCGCCTTTCCAGCCTTTCGCACCTTCGCGCAGTTGAACCGGACCGCGGGTGCGGGTGCAGCGCCGCTCGCGGCCCTGCTTGGCGGATACATGCTGGTCTGGCTGGGCTTTTCTGTTCTTGCGGCCCTCCTGCAGACCCGGCTGGCAGAGCTCGGCCTTATCTCCGACCTTGGCCGGTCGGTGTCCGCCCCCCTCAATGGCGGGCTCTTGCTTCTGGCCGGCGCCTATCAGTTCAGCACCCTGAAGGAAGCCTGCCTCAACGCCTGCCAGAGCCCGATGACCTTCTTCTTCAGCCACTGGCAACCCGGTGCCAGGGGCGGTGCAACGCTCGGCCTCCGGCTCGGGGCCATCTGTCTCGGTTGCTGCTGGGCCCTGATGCTGCTGGCCTTCGTCGCCGGCACCATGAATCTGGCGTTCATGGGCCTCGCCATGGTGCTGATGACCCTCGAAAAACTGCCGGCCATCGGCACGCGGATCACCGCGCCGCTCGGGGTCTTTCTCATTCTGACGGGGGCGGTCGTTCTGCTCCTGCCGCTGACAAACTCAATCAACTAGGGAGAAAACAATGTCCGGATGGGCCATTCGCGGGGAACTGATCCTCAACTGCAATTGCACGGTCTTTTGCCCCTGCGTCGTGTCGCTCGGCAAACACGCACCCACAGAAGGCTATTGCCAGGCCTGGGCCGGTGTTCGCATCGATGAAGGCCACTACGAGGGCGAAGACCTGTCCGGCCTCAATGTTGGCCTGGTGCTGGAAATCCCGGGCCTCATGGCCCGCGGCAACTGGAAGGCGGCCGCCTATATCGATGAACGCGCCAGCGAGGCGGCCTATGACGGCTTGATCAAGATCTTCTCCGGTCAGGCAAAGGGCACGACCGGACTGTTCCGGGTGCTGGTCAGCGAGTTCCTCGGTGCAGAGCGCGCCCCGGTTTCCTACGAAAACGAAGGCAAGAAGCGCCGCCTGATCGTCGGCAAGGCCATCAAGGGCGAAGTAGAACCCGTCCGAGGCGCCAATCCGGATGAAGACATCGTGGTGACCAACACCGAGTACTGGATGGGATCCGACATCACGGTGGCCACCGCCACGCAAGGCCGCGTCCGTGCCTATGGCCGCGTCTGGGACTTTGACGGTCGCAGCGCGGAAATCTGTCAGATCGACTGGTCCGGCCCCGCGGCCGAGCAGGCCGCGTAAGGTCAGGGAGGGCAACATGCAGGTCCCCGCACTTTCCATCTCCCGCCGCACGCGCAAGACCCCCTTTGCCCGGCGTGTTCAGGCGGCCGGCGTCAAGGGTTATACAGTCTATAACCACATGCTGCTGCCAACCGTCTTCGACAGCGTCGAGGCGGATTATCACCATCTGAAAAAAGACGTTCAGATCTGGGATGTTGCCTGCGAACGGCAAGTGGAACTGTGGGGGCCGGACGCTGCGCGCCTGGCCCAGATGCTCACCCCCCGGGATCTGTCCGGCATGACCGAAGGGCGGTGTTACTACACACCCATGGTCGACGAGACCGGTGGCATGCTCAACGATCCGGTGACGACCAAGCTTGCCGAAGACAAGTTCTGGGTGTCGGTGGCCGACAGCGATCTCCTGTTCTGGATCAAGGGCCTTGCCCATGCCTTCCGGCTGGAAGTCGATGTCGACGAACCGGACGTGTCACCACTCGCAATCCAGGGACCAAAGGCCGAGGATCTGGTCGCGCGGCTCTTCGGAGAACGTATCCGCACGATCCGCTTCTTTCACTACGACCATGTCGAGTTCGAGGGCCACAGGCTGGTTCTGGCCCGCTCCGGCTATTCGAAGCAGGGCGGTTTTGAGCTCTATGTCGAGGGTTCCCGTCTCGGCGAACCGATCTGGGATGCCTTCATGGCGGCGGGAGAAGATCTCAATGTGCGTGCAGGCTGTCCGAACCTGATCGAACGCATTGAGGGGCAGCTGCTGTCCTATGGCAACGACATGACCCGCAACAACACGCCGCATGAATGCGGGCTCGGCAGGTTCTGCCAGACCAAGGACGCCATCGGCTGCGTCGGCCGCGATGCGTTGCTGCGCGTTGCTGTGGAAGGTCCTGTGCGGCAGATCCGCAGTCTTGCCATTGACGGCGAACCGGTGCCTGCCTGTGACGAACTCTGGCCGATCATTGCCGGTGGCCGTCAGGTCGGAACCGTCAGTTCTGCAGCCTATTCACCGGATTTCCGCACCAATGTGGCCATCGGCATGGTGCGCATGACACATTGGGACGACGGCACCAAGGTTCAGGTCGACACGCCCCATGGCATGCGGGCGGCGACCGTTTGGGAGACACCGTTTTCCAATCAGGGGGCATGACATGAAGCAGCACTACGATGCCTTCGACAAGGCACCTGCCAATCATGTGCCGCTGACGCCTCTGTCCTTTCTGGAGCGCACCGCGGCGATCTTCCCGGACCGGACGGCGCTGATCTACAATGAGCGCCGGTCCACCTGGCGTGAGGTGCAGACCCGGGTGCGCCGCGTAGCGTCCAGCCTGCGGCGACTGGGCATCGGCCCGGGCGATACGGTCTCCGTCATGGCCGCCAACACGCCGGAGCTTTTCGAACTGCATTACGCGGTGCCGCTCACCGGCGCCGTCCTCAACACGATCAACACCCGTCTGGAACCGGAGACCGTCGCCTATATCCTCGGCCACGGCGATGTACGCCTGGTCATCGCCGACACGGCCTTTTCTGCGGTGATCAAGAAGGCCTTTGCGTTGAACGGCAAGACCTTGCCGGTTGTCGACATCGTCGATCCGGATGGGCCTGGCGGTGAGCGGATCGGGTCGGAAACCTATGAGAGCCTGGTCGGCACGGGTGACCCGGAGCTTGCCTGGACCGGCCCGGAAGATGAATGGGCAGCCCTGGCGCTGAACTACACCTCCGGCACCTCTGGACGGCCCAAAGGTGTCGTCTATCACCATCGTGGCGCCTATCTGATGGCGATGGGCACACCCGTTGCCTGGGAGCTGCCACGCCATCCGGTCTATCTCTATTCCGTGCCCATGTTTCACTGCAACGGCTGGTGCCACGCCTGGACGATGACGTTAATGGCGGGCACAATCGTGCTGATCCGGCAGATCACCGGCGAAGCCGTCTTCAAGCTGATCGCCGAACACGACATCACCCATCTTGGCGGTGCACCGATCGTCCTGTCCATGCTGATCAACACGCCGGAAGACCAGCGCCGGCAGATTGGCCACACCGTCCGGATCATGACGGCTGGCGCGCCGCCGCCGGCCCCCGTTCTTGCCGGCGTCAAGAAACTCGGTTTTGAGGTGATGCAGGTCTACGGCCTCACAGAAACCTACGGCCATGTTGCCCAGTGTCTTTGGCAGGACGACTGGGCCGATCTCTCCCCCGACGAGCAGGCCGAGCGGCAATCCTGGCAAGGGGTCGGTTTTCCGATGACCGAAAAGATCGACGTTGTCGACCGGGACAGCGGCCTGTCCGTGCCGATGGATGGCCAGACCCAGGGCGAAATCGTCATTCGGGGCAACACCGTCATGAAGGGCTATTACAAGAACCCGGACGCAACGGCCGAGGCCTTTGCCGGCGGAGCGTTCAAATCCGGCGACGCGGCCGTGCGCCACCCGAATGGCTACATCCAGATCCGCGACCGGCTGAAGGACGTCATCATCTCCGGCGGTGAGAATATCTCCTCGGTTGAGGTCGAAGGCATTTTACACCGGCACCCGGATGTGGTTCTGGCCGCCGTTGTTGCCCTGCCGGACGAGAAATGGGGCGAGGTGCCCTGCGCGTTTGTGGAACTCAAGGAAGGCAGCCCTGAGACAGAGGACAGCCTGATCGCCTTCTGCAAGGAGAACATGGCCGGCTTCAAGCGGCCCAAGAAGATCGTCCTGACCGAACTGCCCAAGACGGCGACCGGCAAGATCCAGAAATATGTCCTGCGCCAGGAGGCCAGGGCCATGAGCGAGACCACCCAAAAACAGGATTGAGGCACATGACTTTCAAAGCACTGATTGTGAACAAGGACGACGACGGCAAGACCCATGCGGGCATCGAGGAAATCGAGGAAAGCCGTCTGCCGGAAGCCGATGTCACCGTTGCGGTCGAATATTCGACATTGAACTACAAGGACGGGCTGTGCGTCGGCCCCGGTGGCGGTCTCGTGCGCAACTATCCGCATGTGCCCGGGATCGACTTTGCCGGCACGGTGGAGGAAAGCACCGACGACTGGTACAAGCCCGGCGACAAGGTGGTGTTGACCGGCTGGCGCGTCGGCGAAGCCTGGTGGGGTGGTTATTCTCAAAAAGCCCGGGTCAAGGGCGAGTGGCTGGTGCCACTGCCCGAAGGCATTTCCACCCGCAATGCCATGGCGGTCGGCACGGCCGGTTTCACGGCCATGCTCGCGATCATGGCGCTTGAAGATCACGGTATGAAACCGGCAGACGGTCCGGTGCTGGTGACAGGCGCGGCCGGTGGCGTCGGCTCGGTCGCGACCGCCATTCTCGCCAATCTGGGCTACGAAGTCGCCGCCGTCACCGGCCGGGAAAGCACCTGGGACTATCTGAAATCTCTTGGTGCAAGCCAAATCGTGCCCCGTGACGACGTTGCCGAAACCGTCAAACGTCCCTTGGAAAGCGAAACCTGGGCCGGGTGTGTCGACGCTGTCGGCGGCGCAATGCTCGCGCGCATTCTCGGACAGATGAAATACGGTGCGTCGGTTGCAGCGGTCGGTCTGGCCGGCGGCGCGGCCCTGCCGGCCACCGTCATCCCGTTCCTGCTGCGTGGCGTCAACCTGCTCGGCATTGACAGCGTGATGAAACCCTATGACGCCCGCCTGAAAGCCTGGGAGCGGCTGGCAAGGGACCTGCCGATGGACAAGCTGGAAGCCATGATCCAGCCGGCAACACTTGAAGACCTGCCGCAACTCGGTGCGGATATTCTGAAAGGTCAGGTCAAGGGCCGCGTTGTGGTGGATGTAAACGTCTGAAGGTAAAGAGAAAATCGCCGTATCAGGCGGCGATTTTCTCCTGTTCGCGCATGTAGTCCCGGTAGGGCTTCGGCTTGTAGCCGAACAGCAGGTAATCGACCTTGAAGTGGTCGACCAGGCTCAAATAGAGCTCTTCCGACAAAGGCACAAATCCCCTGTTCCTGCCGACATTCTCCCTGGGAAAAGGCGACGTGATGTTCAGGCGTTCTGCAAGTTTTTCGGTGTTCATGTTTTCGAACTTGAACAGAAAATCGGGTCGTTTGTTGGACTGAAGGTGTTCCGTGTACTTGTATTGGCCGGCAAGAACGAACACCTGCTCGGAGATAATTGTCGTGAAGAACATCAAGGGGTCCCAGTCGCCCATACCGGTATAGACCTTCTTGAAAATGCCCTTGTAGCTTTCGTGGGTCATGAACCGATAGCAGGACAGGGCCCTGTCAATCGGCTCACGCACCGTGACCACCACTGTGTACGCGTTCCAGATTTCTCGCGGCACGTTGACGGTCGGCACGCCGTGATTGACAGGGCCGTCAATTCCCAGCCATTTGCGAAAGCTGATACCTGCCGTTTTCGGATTGTGCACGAACACCAGCTTCTGTCTGTGAGAAATGTTGGGATTCATGAAACGCATCCAGATATCTGGCCTGATCAACCCCTAAACCATCTCAGGTTTAGAAGTGATTGAAGATATATCCTGGGTTTAAATCCTTACTTTTGATTGAATCTCAGAGGTCAAGCTGCAACCATAGATAAGGCGGAGCTTCTGATTTGAAGGGAGAGTGCAACGCGCATCGATGGTCTCGGCAGATTTTTTCTCCAATCATCAAGGTGGCAGGCATTCAGGGAAGGTGACCGCACTATTCAGTCGCTCACCCCCATTTCTCTTTCAGAAAATCAATCATCACCCGGACCTTTTGCGGCAGGTAGGAACGGCTCGGGTAAAGCAGCCACGCCGCGGTCTCGAAGGAAGAGGCCGCACAGGCATGGTCGGGGAAAAGGTCGACCAGCGTACCGTTGTCCAGGTCACGCTGCACCAGCATGATCGGCAGAAGCGCAACGCCCATACCGGACCGTGCCGCCGAGCGGATGGACAGGGCATTCGAGATCACCGTCGCACCGCCAACCGGCACGCTGAATGCGTCCTCGTTTTCCCTTTCCCGGAACTGCCAATAGGTCTTGAAGCCAGGGATGGCAAAGCGGATGCACTCCCGCTCCGACAGCTCGTCGGGATGTTCCGGCCGGCCCGTCTTTTCCAGATAGGCCGGGGACGCCACCACACGGTAGCTGGTCGCCATCAGCTTGCTGACAATCCAGTCCCCCTTTGGCATCTGCCCGAACCGCACCGCCAGGTCAATGCCATCGGCCCGAAGGTCCAGATTGGCATCGGAGGCCAGGATCTCGAGGTCTATCTCCGGGTACCTGTCCCGAAACGCAGGCAGAACCGGCATCAGACATTCCTGGACGAAAGAGATGCTGGCCGTCACGCGCAAGGTTCCACGCGGCGAAACGCTTGTCGTACGGGCTTCGTCCCCTGCGGCATCCAGCTCCTCGACGAGCGGCGCGATCCGGTTGAGATAGAGCTCGCCCTCGCCGGTGGGAGCCAGGCTCCTTGTGCTGCGTTGAAACAGGCGGAAGCCGACATCCTGTTCCAGCTGGGCGATCACCCGGGAGACGCTGGATGCATCCAGGTCCAACAGCCGGGCAACTGCGGCAAAGCTGCCGAGATCCCGGACCAGCAAGGCGGTTTTGAGTGTTGAGAGCTCCATTCGTGCATGATACGCACGAGTAAAGTGTAATTCGATCTATTTTTTCACTCATCGCAGGAAACTAGACCGGACATGCCATTCAACAAGGAGGCATGATCATGACACAGTTGCTCCGCATCAATTCAAGTTCCCGGCTGGAAGGCTCGCATTCGGCAGCTGTCGCCGACATTTTCGAGGCAGAGTTTCGCCGGAAACATCCGGGCTGCCGGGTGATCACGCGTAACGTCGCGGATGGCTCCATTCCCTTTATCGCCCAGAAGACCATCGAGGGATTCTATGCGCCGCAAGACGCTCTATCAGAAGACCTGAAGGAGGCAACAGCCCTGTCGGACGAACTGATCCGGGAGATTCAGGGGTCCGAAACGCTGCTGCTTGCCGTGCCGATCTACAATTTCTCAATTCCCGCAGCCCTCAAGGCCTGGATCGATCAGGTCATGCGGATCGGTCACACGTTCTCCATGGATGAAACAGGCTTCCAGGGACTGGTCAGGGCCGAACGGGCCATTATCGTCTGCGCCTACGGCTCTGAAGGGTATCTCAGGGAAGAACCTTTTGCGGCGGCGAATTTTCTGGAACCCTACCTGACATTCCTGCTCACCTTTCTGGGGGTTGAAACCATCGAATTCGTCCATGTGCAGGGAACCGCCACGGCGGGTCCGGAAGACTTTGCCGCCCGGCTTGAAGTGGCAAAAATGGAAGCGAAGCGGGCCGCCTAGGCAGAGGGGCACGGCGCGCCGAAGCCAGTCAGGCAGCGATCGGGACCGAGGGCGGAGAAGAAACGGCAGATTCCCCCCGATTCCGGTTGCATTTGACGGAAACCTCCCATATAAGCGCCCGGTCCAGAGTCGTCCGGCTCGTCGTGGACTGGTCTTTTGCATCCTGATGCGGACCATTTGCGACAACCAAGGGCATGCCGTGTCGGCTCTGAATGCACCAAGAAAGAAGCGGCCGCTTTATCGCGGACGCACCAAGGAAAGGATGCAAAATGCCCAAGCTGAAGACGAAGTCCGGCGCCAAAAAGCGCTTCAAAGTGACTGCGACCGGCAAGGTGAAAACCGCGCAGGCCGGCAAGCGTCATGGCATGATCAAGCGCACGAACAAGTTCATCCGCAACGCCCGTGGCACCACCACGCTGAGCGACCAGGATGCAAAGATCGTGAAGCAGTTCCTGCCTTACGCCTAACGCCAGCCCCGAAGGAGATCATCTAAATGTCACGCGTCAAACGGGGCGTAACCGCCCACGCTCGTCACAAGAAAGTTCTGAAGGCCGCAAAAGGTTATTACGGCCGCCGCAAGAACACTATCCGCGTCGCCAAGCAGGCTGTCGAAAAGGCAGCTCAGTACGCTTACCGCGACCGCAAGGCCAAGAAGCGCAACTTCCGTTCGCTCTGGATCCAGCGCATCAATGCGGCGACCCGCCAGCACGGCATGACCTACGGCAACTTCATCAACGGCCTGAACAAGGCCGGCGTCGAAGTCGACCGCAAGGTTCTGTCCGACCTCGCCATCAATCAGCCGGACGCCTTCAAGGCTCTGGTCGACAAGGCGCAGGGCGCACTGGCTGCCTGAGCCGGTTTGAACAACAGTCTTGAAAACGCGGTCTTCGGGCCGCGTTTTTTTTGCGCCTTAGTCCGACTCACGTTCCTATGCTGCCGGACAGGATTCACGCGCCAGGCCTTTACCGGAACCGGGATCACGCAATGACACATGCCATCATCTTCGATTGCGAGTATTTGACCGCGCCTGGCGCTATTACCCGCCTTTGGGGAGGTCCGTTTGACCCTGATCCGGCAGTAGCACAGATCGGCGCAGTCAAATTGTCTTTGGATACCGGTTTCGAAATTCTGGATGAGTTTCAGGTTTTGATCGCTTCAACGGACAGATTTGGCAAAAAGGTCGACCTCACCCCGTTTTTCACCGAACTGACGGGGGTTGACCAGGCGACCATGGATAACGATGGCGAGACTCGAGGCGAAGCCCTGAGCCGCTTCGAACGCTTTGCCGGTGAGGGGACCCTCTGGTCCTGGGGCAAGGACGAACTCTATCTCTACGGCATCAGCTGTTACCTCGCCGGCATCAAGCCGGCCCTGGCTGCCAGCCGGTTCGGAAACGCCATCGCCCTCGCATTCAATGCGGGCGTGCCGCTGGAGGATCTCCAGAAGACTTCCAGTGGTCAATTGGCTGACTATTTCGGCATCAAAGGCGAAGGCAGGCGCCACCATGATGCGCTCGACGATGCCATGTCCGTTGCCCTGTCCCTTCAGTTTCTTTTGCGCAACGGCAAACTCCAGCCGGCCGATTTCCAGCTGCCGGTGAAGACGAAAAGCCGATAGCAGGTTCAGGTCTGCCGAAGAGCCTTGTGACTTTAAATCAGGACCCTAGTACCCGGTTCGATAGAAGCGGACGGCGCTTGGCACCTTTGCAAGATCATCCTCGGTCCTGACCGACCATTTGAGCGGATAGGCGCCGAAAGCGACACCATTGCCGTCGACCCATACACGATCCAGCAAGGTCTCTCCGGCCTCGGGCAAATCAAAGACTGAACAACTCCGGCCATCCACCGGCCGGGCGATATGGGTTTGCCACCCTGTCAGACCGCATCCTGCAGCCGTTTCAGGATCATTATAAACCGCGGTGACCTCGTCCCTGTTCGTCTTGAGAAGGATCGACTTAATCCTGTGCGTTATTCGCAGGGCTTCCGGGTCTTCCTGCAGGTCCAGAAGTTGTGACCGGTACTGTGCCTGCACTGTCGGCACTCGGCAGGCATTGCTTGCAAAGACCTGGCTCCAGGCCGACACCTGCCCGCTGCCGTCCACCACAAGTCGCGTGATCATGCCGTGTCTGCCCGCCGTTCCGATCGGCAGACAATCAGTGGTCCACTCTCCCTGCAAGCTGGCTGGCACAACCGGCTCAGCGCGCGTTTCCGCCGCAACCACGGTCAAGGCAAGACAAAGGGCAATGGCAGTCGGGCGCATTCTGATCTCCGGTCGAATCTGAAGGAACAAGAGTGAACCGGTAAAGTCTGATTCCGGTCTCCACGTGACTGAAGCGTGGCGCTTTGATGGTGGATTTCACCATTTTGCAACGACGTGGAACGCGTTCCCGGATTTGCAAAGATGTCGGAACAATTCGCGACAAAACCCCGCTCCAGGTTTCCACACTTATCCCCGCTTCCCACTGAAACTGTCTGGTTTTGCACCAGCTTGTTAACTTTTGTGACCACGAAATCGAGGATTTCTGCGGACAAAAGGTTAACGCCTACCTATATTGGCATGGTGATTGCGAGGTTTCAGGAAAGGCACCATCAAGCGTGCCATTTTGAAACAATGAGGCGGAAATACGTGCGAGTGAACCCGGTCAGTTCGGCAGGTCGTGCCAATGTGAGGCGGAAACGTCCCTCTGTGGGAGAGACGGAAACCGAACGCCAGGCCAGCTTTGCCGCGCATTTGCCCGTGCCGGAACGCCCCGCGCTGGAGCGCGACCAGGAGGCTTTCAGCACTCGCTATCGTCCGAATTCCGTTTTCCTGGCACATCTGATCGCCACCCGCGACTATGACATCCAGGCTGGCGCACCCTTGCCGAGCGACACTTTGAACGGCGCCAACAGCTACCGCGCCGTTGCTGCCCTTCCACGCCGCCGCGCGACGGGTCACCTGCTCAAGACCGAGCTCTGAAAGTTTTCAAGTTTCCAGATGTACCACTGGATATCACTGGCCCGGGGCTCTGCCCCGGGTTCTTTTTTCAATTGCCCGTCTTCAACAACCGGATCGCCAAAGTGTGACGCGCGTCACATTTTTTCGTTGCGGGAAGTCCTATATTGAAAAACAGATCCGGACTCCCCGGACCTCCGACCAGATTGGCCACGGACTGGCCCGCCACGGAGACTGAAGACAATGCGAGTAAACCCTGTTTCCGCCGTTCCTGCCCTGCGCATCCGCCAGAAGCCGGTTGCCGAATACGTTCCCAATCCGGACCTTTTTGCCGGCGCCGGCAGCAGCTTTTCCGATCATGACCTGATGCCGGCCCATATCGCGGCCGCCGAACTGCAGCGAGATCTGTCTGCGGGTGCTCATGCCGAATATGCGACCCAGCTCCTTGCCAGCCGCCAGTTGCCGCTGGAAACCGATCTGGAGCGCATGCAACACCATGCGCAGTACCGCTCTGCTGCCGATGACAGCGATGAGCGGTCCTACACGGTGATGCTGTCCGCTTGAAAGCGGTTCCCCCTTACGCTTCGATCCTCAGGAAACCGGTCAGTCCGGTTTTCTGATGTTCGATCACGTGGCAATGGAACGCCCAGTCACCCGGATTGTCGGCAACCAGCGCCACATCCAGCGTTTCTTCTTCCAGAAGCAAGGCAGTATCCGTCACCAGCGGCGGCAGTTTGCGCTTGTTTGATTGCAACAGCCGGAAGGAAACACCGTGCAGGTGGATCGGGTGCGCGTTGGGCGACTCGTTTCGCAGCCGCAGGATGTAGGATTTGCCCAGTTTCAGCGTTGCCAGCGGATCGAAAGGTCCCGGCAGATCGCCCGGCCAGGCCTTGCGGTTGATCGACCAGAACGTATAGCCGAGCGTGCCGCATATGCTCGGCTGCGGCGCATCTCCCTCCGGTGACCAGCCGAACACGAACTCCATCACTTCTGCATTTGCCAGATCGGCCTCGGGCACGGGATTCGGCTTCAGCGGTTTGAGTTCCCGCAACTCCCGGCGAAGACTTTGCCCCCTGGGCCGGAAAGTTGCCAGGTCGCGGTCGCCATTGCGGCGTTTCAGCCTGAGTGTCACCGCTTCTTCTTCTCTGTCCGGAACACGCAGGGCGATGTCGGCACGCTGGCCGGGAGACAGGATCAGGTCTTTTGCCGGGACCGGCCGAGGCAACGGATTTGAATCGATCGCAATCACCTGCGCCTCTCCGCCGGTGATCTCATAGGTCCCCACCCGCGTGATGTCGGTCACCGCCAGGCGCAGTCTGACAAGACTGCCGGCGGCAAAGTCAAAGGTTGGAGCAACTTTCCAATTGACGGTGGAGACTGTGCCGAGCGTGCCGCCACGGGCCGCGTTGCGTGCCTTGTAAAACGCGATGAACTGTCCGTCGCCCCCCAGTCGGAAATCGCGGATGTTGAGCGGCAGATCCTCGTCAAATCCCGGATCCTCATCCTCTTCCACGATCATCATCCCGGTCAGGCCACGGGACATCTGCTCCAGCGTGTTGCAATGGGGGTGATACCAGAAAGTACCGGCGTCGGGCGGTGTGAACTCGTAGCGGAAGGACTGACCAGCCTCGATCGGGTGCTGGGTCAGGTAAGGCACCCCGTCCATTGCGTTGGCAATCCGGAGCCCGTGCCAGTGCACCACGGAAGCTTCATCGAGTGCATTACTGACATCAATGGAAGTCTTCTGACCTCTTTTGAGGCGCAGCACCGGTGGTGGTCCGTCGGTTGCGAAACTCATCATGCCCTTGGTCATCGTTTCCGGCAGGATGCTGTGATCGAGACTGGCGATGGTAAGGGAATGGTCCGCGGCCTGCGCCTTGGCTGAAACAAGGCCGCCCAAAGTGAATGCACCCAACACGCCCGTGCCGCCCAGCAGCAGGTCCCGGCGCGAAAGTCTGGTCATGTCATGTCCTTAAAGAATTCGGTTGGCGCGTCCGGGGGCAGTGAACACCCGGGCGCACCCGATCTCAAGGATCATTTTGACGCGGTCAGACCTTGCCCGGCTCAATAGCCCGCCGCATGGCCGTCCTTGCGCGGATCCGATCCGGCCACCA
This sequence comes from Roseibium sp., assembly GCF_965233565.1. Taxonomy (GTDB): domain Bacteria; phylum Pseudomonadota; class Alphaproteobacteria; order Rhizobiales; family Stappiaceae; genus Roseibium. Next base: position 3,080,506 of record NZ_OZ247494.1, read on the forward strand.
GCAGATGTCGCGCCTTGTCGATCATGATTGCCTGCGAACCGCCAATCGCTCCGGGCGCGGAAACAACCTCATGCCCGAGCGCGCGCAGCCCGTCCAGGGTCGAGGGCGGCACAAGCCTTTCCGCCTGAAGGGCATGTGTGTCGAGATCGAAGAACATGCGCGGAAAATCGATCGCCGCCTGAACGTCCATGCCGTAGTCGATGATGCTGGTCAGCAAATGGGCGTGACCGCAGGCCTGGTAATGCCCGCCCATCACACCGAAGGTAAGCCAGGGCGCCCCGTCTTTCAGGCCCATCGCCGGGATGATCGTGTGCATGGGTCGCTTGCCGCCATCGATCGAGGCGGCATGACCGGGCTCCACACGGAACGACTTGCCGCGGCAATGCAGCAGCACGCCGCTTTCAGGCGCAACGATGCCGCTGCCAAAGTCGCTGAAGAGCGAATTGATGAAGGAGACCGCCAGACCGTCCTTGTCGACAACCGACAGATAGACCGTGTCGGTTTGCGGCGCGAGCGCACTTTGCGGCAATGAGCTCATCCGCTTTTCCCTGGAGACCTGGGCCGCCAGCTGGTCGATATAGTCCGACCCGATCAAACGTGTGTGGCAGACATCCATATAGCCGGGATCGGTGACGAAGCGGTCGCGGACCGCATAGGCAAGACGCGCCGCCTCCATTTCAAGATGAAACCGCTCCGGGCCAAGCGGATCGAGCGTCTCCAGGTCGAACCTTTCCAGAATACCGAGAATGAGGAGCGCAATGACGCCCTGGCCGTTCGGCGGCAGTTCCGCAACCGTATGACCCTTATAGTCCCGCATGACCGGTGACACCGCCGTGGTGTGGCAGGCCGCCAGGTCGTCTTCCGTCATCAAGCCGCCACGCGCCTGAAGCGCCGCAACAATATCCGCGGCCACCGCACCGGAATAGAACGCGTCGGCGCCGCCTGCCGCTATCTTTTCCAGCGTCTCCGCCAGGTGGGGGTATTTCAGGATCGTTCCAGCCGCAGGAGCTTCGCCGTTGATGAGATACCGTGCTGCAGCGATCGGGTCCGATCGCAGCTTGGCTTCGTTGTTGGCCCAGTCACGGGCAACACGCGGTGCAACCGGGAAGCCGTCCCGGGCATAACCGATCGCACGTTTGAACAGCGACTTGAACGGGGCCGAACCATGCGCCTTGTGCAGCGTCTCCCAGGCACGGACTGCACCTGGAACGGTAACCGCATGCGGCGACGTGTCGGTGAGTTCCTTCACACCCAGCTGCGCCAGTTTTTCCGGCGTCGCTGCACGCGGCGCACCGCCGGAGCCGTTGAACCCGGTCAGGCGGCCGTCCGACTCCATCACGATGGCGAAGCAGTCGCCGCCGATCCCTGTCATATGCGGCTCGACAACACATTGAACGGCAACCGCAGCAATGGCGGCATCGACAGCGTTGCCGCCGGCCTGCAGGACTTCAAGTGCCGCGCTGGTGGCCAGGGGATGGGATGTCGCTGCTGCTGCCTCGCGTGCAAAAACCGGCGACCGCCCCGGTGCCTGAAAATCGCGCTTCACTGATTGTCTCCTGCCCCAATGAGTACTTTTTCGATTTTGCCGAAGAAGCTTCGCGGCTTTTTCACCTATGCGGCCAAAGCCTGGTCTGCTAGCAAAATCGAATAACGGCCAGCACCTTAAGGAGAACCGGCGAAATGCGCAAACTCACTCTTTCAACGGCAGAGACCATCACTTCCGCCGCACTGGAAAAGGCCGCCGACCTGAAGTTGAAGCCGCTGACCGTTGCCGTTCTCGACGCCGGCGGCCACACCGTGCTTCTGAAACGGCAGGACGGCTCGTCGATCATGCGGCCGCAAATCGCCACCGGCAAGGCGGTTGGCGCGCTGGCCGTCGGCACCGGCACCCGCTGGCTCAATGCCAATGCCGAAAGCCGTCCGCATTTCGTCAATGCGTTGAACGGTGTCTCAGGCGGTGCCATTGTTCCCGTCCCCGGCGGCGTCCTGATCAGGGATGAAGACGGCGAGACCCTCGGCGCTGTCGGCATCACCGGCGATACCTCCGACAATGACGAGGCGTGTGCCGTTGCCGGGATTGAAGCCGCGGAGCTGGTTGCGGACTGCGGCTAAGGCGGAACAGGCGTCACCACAACTACCACCCTCATCCTGAGGAGGACCGAAAAGTCCGTCTCGAAGGATCGGCTGCACCCTCCGAGAACAAGGGGCAAATCCTTCGAGACAGCGCTGGCGCGCTTCCTCAGGATGAGGTTGAAATTGTGTAGCTGCTGATCAGGCTATCAAGAGCACCTTCCGGAATATCTCCAGTTCTCCGGATGGATATCGGAAAGTGTCGATCCGTTGCCAGTCCCGTGTCAGAAACAACGACTGCGCAGTGGCTGTCGAGGAGAGTATTTCCGAATAGCCCAGGCGCGCAGCTTCCGCTTCCGCAGCGGCAACGAGAGACGTTCCAATGCCGGCCAGCCGAAACGGCCCGGGCACCAGCAGTGCAGTCAGCCATGCACCCGGATAGCGATCCGAACCCGGGGAAGAATCGCGCAGGGAAACGGTTCCGACCGGCAACCGGACGGTGTTCAGCGCCACGAGGCAACGCGGCAGGCGAAATTCGGTGTGAAGGCATCTTGCCAGATCGCGCCTGGCATCGCCCTGACCGCCGGCCCCATACCAGGCTGGCCATTCGTCCCGAAACCAGACCTCGATGTCTGCAGCAGCCTCAGAGATCGTTTCAAGACAAACGACCGGCCCTTTCGGTGCCGGTCGGTCAGTGTCCGTCTTGGTCAATTGCTGCAGATCCTGCGGTCAGGATTTGTCGCTCAGCTGGTTGATCTTCTTCTGCATCTCTTCGAGCTGCTTCTTCATGTCGTCCAGATCCGACGGTTCAGCCTTGTCTTCCTTGGCCGCCGCTGGTGTGCCGCCGGCCTCACCGGTCGGGAACGGCATGAACATCTTCATGGCGCGCTCGAACATTTCGGTGTTGCGCTTGACCTGGTCCTCAATGGCGTCAAACGCCGTGGCGCCGAAGGCTTCGCTCATCTGGGAGCGCAGCTTCTCCTGCTCCTGGGTCAGCGAGGTCATGGAATATTCCAGGAAGCTCGGCACCAGACCCTGCATGCTGTCACCGTAAAACCGGATCAACTGGCGCAGAAAGGTGACCGGCAACAGGTTCTGCCCCTTGCCTTCCTGTTCAAAAATGATCTGGGTCAGGACGGAGCGGGTGATGTCCTCACCGCTTTTTGCGTCGTAGACGACGAAGTCTTCCTCCCCCTTCACCATCACCGCAAGGTCCTCAAGCGTGACATAGGTGCTGGTGCCCGTGTTGTAGAGCCGCCGGTTGGCGTATTTCTTGATGATTGTCGGCTCGCTGGTTTTGGCCATCCGTGAATTCCGCCTGTTTGCCTTCGGGCATGAACGGGACATCCTCCCGCTCTGGTTTCCCATTTGACGACAAGGCCTTCGCAGGCTTGTCATCTCCTCCGACTAAGAGACTAAGCCAATCGTATCGGATCGTGCCACCCTTTTTATGTGCAGTGACGAAAGGATAATGCCGCAAATGCGAAAACAGGTCGCTGATAAGGGCTGATACGGTTGACACGACCTGCTGGTGCAGTTTCTAGTCCTTGCATCAATTGGGATCAAAGGTGCCCCTGCGGCACCAGTCTACTAAGGTCGATCGACCTCAAGTCCTGGAGAGTATGATGAGCGCTTCCACCGATATCGTCATTGTCAGCGCGACCCGCACGCCGGTCGGGTCTTTCAATGGTTCTTTTGCCAACATGCCGGCCCATGATCTTGGCGCCATCGTCATGAAAGCAGCTCTTGAGCAGGCCGGTGTCGATGCGGCGGACGTGGATGAAGTGGTCTTCGGTCAGGTTCTGACAGCCGCCCAGGGCCAGAACCCCGCCCGCCAGGCTGCCATCAAGGCTGGCATTCCCGACAGCGCCACGGCCTGGACCCTCAACCAGGTTTGCGGCTCGGGCCTGCGCACCGTTGCCATTGCAGCGCAGCAAATCCAGGCGGGCGACGCCACCGTGATGATGGCAGGCGGCCAGGAAAACATGTCGCTCTCCACCCATGCCGCCCACATGCGCAACGGCTACAAGATGGGCGACTACAAGATGATCGACACCATGATCAAGGACGGTCTGTGGGACGCCTTCAACGGCTATCACATGGGCCAGACCGCCGAGAATGTTGCCGAGAAGTGGCAGATCAACCGCGAGCAGCAGGACGAATTCGCCGTTGCGTCCCAGAACAAGGCGGAAGCGGCCCAGAAGGCCGGCAAGTTCAAGGACGAAATCACCCCGGTGACCGTCAAGGAACGCAAGTCCGAGCGCGTCGTCGAGGACGACGAATACATCCGCCACGGCGCCACCCTTGAAAGCGTCGCCAAACTGCGTCCGGCCTTCACCAAGGAAGGGTCCGTCACCGCGGCCAACGCATCCGGCATCAATGACGGCGCCGCCGCCCTCGTTGTGATGAGCGCAGCCGAAGCCGAAAAGCGCGGCCTGACCCCGCTGGCACGCATCGCCTCCTGGGCAACGGCCGGTGTCGACCCGGCGATCATGGGCTCCGGTCCGATCCCGGCGTCCCGCAAGGCGCTGGAGAAGGCCGGCTGGTCGGCCTCCGATCTGGATCTGGTAGAGGCCAACGAAGCCTTTGCCGCACAGGCCTGTGCCGTGAACAAGGACATGGGCTGGGATCCGGAGATCGTCAACGTCAATGGCGGCGCCATCGCGATCGGTCACCCGATCGGTGCATCCGGCGCCCGCATTCTCTGCACCCTGCTGCATGAAATGAAGCGACGCGATGCCAAGAAAGGCCTCGCAACGCTCTGCATCGGCGGCGGCATGGGCGTCGCCATGTGCCTGGAGCGCTAAGCGCCCCAACACAGCGAGATCATGGCCGGTTCACGCCGGCCATGAAGACTGAACGAATCGTACGTTCAAAAACCTCGAGGTCCGAAGGGCCCGAAACCGGAAGTCAGGAGGAAGGGGAATGAGCAAGGTCGCATTGGTCACGGGTGGCACGCGCGGTATCGGCGAAGCAATTTCGCGGGGCCTGAAAGACGCTGGCTACACAGTGGCGGCCACTTATGCCGGCAACACCGAAAAGGCGGAAGCCTTCAAGGCCGAGACCGGCATCCACGTCTACAAGTGGGACGTTTCCGATCCTGACGCCTGTGCTGCGGGCATTGCCCAGGTGGAAGATGAATTGGGTCCGGTGGAAGTCCTGGTCAACAATGCCGGCATCACCCGCGACGGCATGTTCCACAAGATGGACTTCGACCAGTGGCGGGCGGTGATGTCCACCAACCTCGACAGCATGTTCACCATGACCAAGCCGGTCATCAACGGCATGCGCGGACGCGGCTCGGGCCGGATCATCAACATCTCGTCCATCAACGGCCAGAAGGGTCAGATGGGCCAGACCAACTACTCCGCAGCCAAGGCCGGCGTGATCGGCTTCACCAAGGCACTCGCGCAGGAGAACGCCTTCAAGGGCATCACGGTCAACTGCGTCTGCCCGGGCTACATCAACACCGACATGGTCGCCGCCATGCCGGAAAAGGTGCTGGAGTCGATCGTCTCCAACATTCCGGTCGGCCGCCTCGGTCATCCGGAAGAAATCGCCCAGACGGTGGTGTATCTCGCTTCCGACGCGGCCGGTTTCATGACCGGTGCGGTCATGACAATCAATGGCGGCCAGTATCTCGCCAATGGCTGATCATCAGCGCAATTGAGCTGTGAAAAGGCGCTCCCTATGGAGCGCCTTTTTTATTGGCCGCGCACAGCGTCGTCAGCCTGCCGGCCCTTGAAGAAGTTAAAGAGACGGTTCCTTGGCTCCGGCCGGGTATCCCGGTCGAGACTGCGCGCCTCAGTGACATCCATCTGGAACGAGGCCAGCATGTCGATCTGACCGTCCAGCAAGGTTATTTCCTGGCTGGTCGTCTCCAGCGACAGAGTGCCGATCAGCTGCACGGGTTCATACACGTAATCCGCCTCCCAGTCTGTCTTGAGAGAATAACGGATCATCTGGTTGGGGTCCGGTGCCGGCATATGACTGCACATGCCGGCCCCGGGAACGAGATACCCGGTTGTCGCCCGGCCATCCGGCCCCGCCACCGGGATCACGTAGCCGGTAATGACAATTTCGCGACCGGCAACGTCAGGATTGCCTGCCATTGCGGCGGCGGCCCTTTTCCTGGCGATCTCCAGCCGTTGCGACAACAGGCCGTCGACATCAATACCAGCTGCAACGAGCCTGGCCTCCTCGGACCGCAAACGCTGTTCGATCCCGGCCCGCGTCTCGGCGGCAATACCTTCCTCTTCAAGTCGCAGCCGCAAGCGCAAGATGGTTCCAAGGGACCGAAGGTCATACACACTGAGGGCTGCAAACGGATCATCGAAGGAAGCAGATGCCGGATCCTTGAGATCTGCCCATTCCACCGCCGTTGCGGCCAAAGCCGCAGACGCGGACAGCAGCATCATCAGCAAACAGACAAGACAGCGTGTCACGAGATCCTTCTCCTGGCCAATTTCACGGGCCCCATAGCGCAAGGTTTACCATCTTTGCAGACATTGAGCAGCCCTGCCCCTTGACCCATGCGCCTTCCTGCCCCTATCTCCCGGTAACAAAACGCGGAGCATTCACACACATGGAATTCGAACACGCCCCGAACGATCCGACCCGCAAGGAACTGTCGCCGCTGTTGAAGCTGGCGCTGGAACTGGGACCGCTTGGGATTTTTTTCCTGTTCAATTCCCGGGGCGAACAGATTGCAGAGGCGTTTCCGGTCTTGCAGACAATCGGTGAACCGATCTTCCTGGCAACGGCCGCTTTCATGGTCGCCATAACGATCTCACTGGTCGTCTCGCTCTGGCTGACCAGGCGACTGCCGATCATGCCACTTGTTTCCGGTGTTGTGGTTCTGGTCTTCGGCGCCCTGACGTTGTGGCTGCATGACGAGTTATTCATCAAGCTGAAGCCGACCATCGTCAATTGCCTGTTCGGTTCCGTCCTTCTAGGTGGGCTCCTGTTCGGCAAGGCGCTGCTTGGTTACGTCTTTGACAGCGCCTTCAAGCTGACCGACGAAGGCTGGCGCAAGCTGACGTTCCGCTGGGGCGTCTTCTTCTTCGTTCTGGCCATCATCAACGAGATCGTATGGCGCAGCTTCTCAACCGATTTCTGGGTCAGCTTCAAGGTGTTCGGCATCATGCCGATCACCCTGGTCTTCACCCTGACCCAGCTGCCCCTGATCCAGAAACACGCCATCGTGGAAGAAGGCGAGGCCTGAGGGGCCTTCGGACTGTTCCTGCAGTGGTCGTTCCCGCGAAAGCGGGCACCCAGGAAGCCTCAAAATCGGCTGTGAGTGGGCAACCAGCTTCTGCCTGAAACTCGCGGGCCTACTCTGCGCTGCGCTGGGGACCGCAAACAGAAACGGGATTCCGCTCTGTCATTCCGGACAAGTGCAGCAAGGCTGCGGGCCCCGGTTGTCATCCCTGCGAAGGCAGGGATCCAGTACTCCCGGGCGGAAATTGCCTTATGGGCCGCGCTTGCCAGGTCCAGTTCCAGATCAGATGTTTACTGGATCCCGGTCTTGGCAACGCCAAACCGGGATGACAACGGTGAAGGTGGTGCCCGCCTTCAATGCATCTCGCCATGGCCAAAGGAGACATCCCGGCGGGCGCCCGTGATCGAGATGGAAAACCCGGCAATCACGTCGATCAGCGAAATCGCCATCAGGATGAAGAACAGCGACGTGGCCGCTTGCGGCAGCACCAGGAACTCCACCAGATAGGCCACGAACACCAGAACGGAAAACATGTGGTCCAGCAGTGCCGTGGTGCCGATGCGGGTCGCTTTCAAAATTTCAATGAACAGGAAAAACAGGCCGACGGTGATCAGGACGTCGCTGGTGAGCAATTGGAAAGTCGCTCCGGAGACCATGTCGATCGTGACCAGCGGCTGGGACCAGAAACCGGCGTCCGCCGAGCCTGTGGTAAAGGCCAGCGCGTTGTAGATCAGCAGCGAGAACAGCGTGAATGGAATGGCGGAAAACAGACGCATGAAAAGCTCCCGGAAAATTAGACCGGCGCAGACCGGTGGTGGCGGCGAGCTGACACGATCTTGAAAGCAGTTTCAAGGCACGCCGGCAACTAGACAAAGAAAAAGGCCGACCTGTCGGAACAAGGTCAGCCTCAATCTTGTTTTGCCATGCGGCGATCCACCGATCGGGATCGAAGCCATAAACCGGCCTGCCTTCAACAGCTGAAGGCAGAGGGGTGTTACGCTTCGTCCTTTGCGGTAAGGATCTGACGGCCCCGGTACATGCCGGTCTTCAGGTCAACGTGATGCGGACGGCGCAGTTCGCCCGAATCCTTGTCCTCGACGTAAGTCGGCTGCTTGAGGGCGTCCGCGGAACGGCGAAAACCGCGCTTGGAGCGCGAGGTTTTTCTCTTTGGAACGGCCATTTTTCTTTTCTCCGTGGTCCATAACAGCGCGGCCCGGACCGGGTCAGCCCGGGGCGTGGCGTCACGCAACGTGTTGGAATGCGCGGCGTTATACAGGCAACGCCAGCGTTTTGCCACCCCATAGACAAAATTTTCTTGGTCTATCTAGCCGAAGCCGATTGAACGCACCAGCCTGACGCGCTCATTTCCCCAGAACACAGCCGAAAATCGGGCCCGCGCCCTTCACCCGGGCCAGGTTTGTGGCCGCCAGGCGTCTATGCCCATTGCTCGGTTTTGCCGGATTGCGACCAAGCGGATTGGGCAGCGCGGTCGCAAGCCGGGCGGCCTCGGTGCGCGTCAGCGCGCTGGCCGGCTTGCCGAACCAGGCTTGCGCGGCAGCTTCGGCCCCGAAAATGCCTTCGCCCCATTCGGCAACGTTGAGATAGATCTCAAGAACACGTTTTTTGGTCAGGATCGCATCCAGCATCAGGGCCAGCGGCAATTCCAGACCCTTGCGGATGTAGGACCGGTCCCCCCACAGAAACAGGTTCTTGGCGGTTTGCATTGTGATGGTGCTGGCGCCGCGCGGCCTCTCGCCTTCGCTCAAAGCTTCGACCTGGTCCTGCAGTGCGCTCCATTCGACACCGTCATTTGTGCAAAAGCCGCTGTCTTCGGAGGTGATCACGGACTTCACCAGATTGGGAGAGATCTCTTCCAGCGGCACCCATTGCCGGTCGACCCACAGAAACTGGACGTAGCGCCCGATCATCAGCGTGCTCACAGGCGGCACGACCGAATAGACAACCGTCAGAACCGGTGGCAGCAAAATGATGACGAGCAGAAGCTGAAGCAGCCGTTTGCGAAGACCGCCCAGGAAACTCCGCTTACCGCGCGCAGTCCCGCCAGAACCGGGCCCGCTGCCCCGTGCAGGTTTAACCCTTGCCATTCAGTGTCCGTTCATTGTCGACGATAAAGTCCCGCAGGATCGGCACGGCATCCCGTTCCTTTGACACAAGAAGCTGAAAGACCATGTTCGAACCATGCAGAAAACCCAGTTCGACCGCACAGAGATAAAACTCCCACATCCGGCAGAACGCTTCGTCGTACAGGGATGCGGCTTCTGACCTCTTGTCCTCGAACCGCCGCCGCCAGTCCCGAATGGTATAGTAGTAATGCAGTCGCAGGATTTCGGCATCGCAGACCCATAACCCGAGCCGCTCTGTCGAGGCAAAGACTTCCGACAGGGCCGGCACGTAACCGCCTGGAAAAATATACTTCCGGATGAATGGTCCGGTCGTGCCTGGAGGTGTCATGCGACCGATGGAGTGAATGACCGCATACCCGCTGTCCGTCAGACAATCCCGGATCTGTCCGAAATACGCGTCCAAATGCCCGATTCCGACATGTTCCATCATGCCGACGGAGATTACCCGATCAAACTTGCCTTCAAATTCACGGTAATCCTTCAGGACGAATGTCACCCGATCTTCCAGCCCGGCAGCCTTCACTCTTTCTTGCGCGATCTTCACCTGTTCCGGAGACACGTTCAGCGACGTCACACGTGCGCCGGCTTCTGCCATGCGGATGGCGAGCGACCCCCAACCGCCTCCGATTTCCAGAACCTCCATGTCGGGAACGAGGTCCAGCTTGGCCACAAGATGGGTCAACTTGGCGTCCTGTGCCGCCTCCAGCGCTTGGTCCGGCGTGGTGTAGTAGGCGCAACTGTAATTGAGCCCGTCATCCAGAAAGAGCCGATAAAGCTCCGTCGACAGATCATAGTGATGCCGCGCCTGTGCCTTTGCCCGTTCGACACTGTTTTTCTGCTGACGCCGGCGCATGGCTTTCCAGCCGCGGCGCAACAACCCCTGTACAGGATGCGCGCCGAGCGGTGCCCGGTTGATGGAAAAAAGATACATGAAATCATAGCAGGTCGAGCCATCTTCCATGGTCAGCGTACCGTTCATGTAGGCTTCGCCGGCAGCGAGCTCGGGATTGAGAAAGAGAGAGCGATAGAGCGCTTTGTCGTGCAGTCTGATAGTCACTGTCGGCCCATCGGCACCCGAGCCAAATTCATGCACCGTCCCAATGGTATCGATGACGCGCATTCGGCCACGAACAATGAAACGTCGCAGCAAGCCGGAAAGCAATTTCATGAATTTAACTCCAAATGGCCTTAACCGAAATCGACCCGTGCCGGAGCACAGGACACTTTTTCAAATTCGAGCCTTGACGATACAGCCAATAGGTCTCAGGGAAACCCGTAGTCTAAAAAAGTTATAGGCAACAGCGACCCCGTCCGGAGCCCATCGTGACCTTTGACCTGAAACAGCACCTGGCACAACGTGGCCGTTACATCGAGGCCGCCCTGGAGGACGTGCTCAACACACGCGTCCTTCCCGGCGAGACAGCCCGCCCGGACCGGCTGCTGGCAGCGATGCGCCACGGCGCCCTCAATGGCGGCAAGCGCTTGCGGCCGGTGCTGGTCTTTGAGACCGCCAAACTGTTCGGCCGTGTCGATGACGGCGTCCTCAAGGCGGCCTGTGCCCTGGAACTCGTCCATTGCTACTCGCTTGTGCATGACGACCTGCCGGCCATGGACGATGATGATCTGCGCCGCGGCCAGCCGACCGTGCACAAGGCCTTTGACGACGCCACTGCCATCCTGGCTGGCGATGCGCTGCTGACCCTGGCCTTTGACGTGATTACAGACGAAGCGGTGCACAAGGATCCGGGCATTCGCCTGGCGCTGTCGCGTGACCTGTCCCGTGCGGCCGGACTTGGCGGCATGGCCGGCGGACAGATGCTTGACCTTGAGTCGGAGCACCGCGACCGGACAGAAGCCGAAATCCGTCAGCTGCAGGCCATGAAAACCGGCGCCCTGCTGCGTTTCGCCTGCCGCGCCGGTGCACGCCTTGCGGACGCCTCGGACACCGACATCGACCGGCTGACCCGTTTTGGCGAAGTGATCGGCCTGGCCTTTCAGCTTGCAGACGATTTGCTGGACGTTGAGGCCAGCGCGGAAACAATGGGCAAGGCGACCGGCAAGGACGCGGAGGCCGGAAAGGCAACGCTGGTAGGTCTCTGGGGTGTGACGAAGACGCGAGCGGAACTTGTCCGCCTGCAGCAGGAAGCCGAGCGTCTCCTGGCCCCTTATGGCCAGCGCGCGGACACCCTGGCCGCCCTGGCCGGGTTCATCGTCAGCCGGACGAGCTGAGGCACCTATTTCGCTACCGGCTCTGCTTCATCCTGAGGAAGCGCGCTTGTTCCAGCGCACGAAATCGATCCTTCGAGACGGGCCTGCCGGCCCTCCTCAGGATAAGGTCGAAACACGTTCAGACGCTGCGACCCCTGCCATCAATCAAGGCGGTGAAAATCAACCGGCCTATTCCGCCGGACCATCCGGATTGCCGGCGCCGTGACGACCGAAATCGGGCGCATCGGTTTCCTGGCCGGCCTCGATGATCGAACGCCGGATGCTGCGCGTGCGCGTGAAGAGTTCGAACAGCATCTGCCCGTCCCCCCAGCGAATGGCCCGCTGCAGGGCGGAGAGATCCTCCGAGAAACGCGCCAGCATCTCCAGGATCGCGTCCTTGTTGTTCAGGCAGACGTCGCGCCACATGGTCGGGTCGGAGGCCGCCAGACGCGTAAAGTCGCGGAAACCTGACGCTGAGTACTTGATCACTTCTGATTTGGTGACCGCCTCAAGATCATCCGCCGTGCCGACAATGTTGTAGGCGATCAGATGCGGCAGGTGCGACACGATGGCAAGCACCAGGTCATGATGCTTGGGATCCATCGTATCGACATCGGAGCCGCAGGCGCGCCAGAAGGCACTGAGCCTGTCGACCGCCTTACCGTCTGTCCCCTCCGGCGGTGTCAGAATGCACCAGCGGTCGTCGAACAAGGTCGGAAAACCCGCATCCGGCCCGGACTGTTCCGTACCCGCAATCGGGTGACCCGGAATGAAATGAACGCCCTCCGGCACGAAGGGGGAGACCTGATCGACCACCGATCCCTTGGTGGAGCCGACATCGGTCAGGATAGCCCCCGGCTTGAGCGCCGGTGCGATCCATTTGGCCACCGATTCATTGGCGCCGACCGGCACACACAGGATGACCAGATCAGCCCCTTCGACAGCCCGTGCCGCATCAAGCTCATAGACATCGCCAAGCCCCAGTTCCTCGGCCCGTTGCAGGGTCGCAGGCGAGCGGGTGGAAATCGCGATGTCCTTGACCAGGCCGCGCTGGCGCGCGACCTGTGCGAGGGAGGAGCCGATCAGGCCGATGCCGATCAGCGCCATGCGCTCAAAAAGGGGGGCAGCAGTCATGTGGATTGTTTAATTCTGTCCCAGAAAGTCTTTCAGGTGTGCAATGACCGTCCGGTTGGCGTCTTCCGAGCCGATGGTCATGCGAATGGAATTGGGCAGGCCGTAATTGGCGACCATGCGCAGAACGCAACCGCGCTCCAGCAGGTAGGCATCGGCGTCCTTCGCCCGCTTGCCGTCTTCATCCGGGAAATGCACCAGAACGAAATTGCCGACGCTCGGGGTCACTGTCAGACCGAGCTTCTCAAGCTCTTCGGTAACGAAAGGCAGCCAGATCTCGTTGTGCTCGATGGACTTCGTGACGAAATCGCGGTCGCGCACGGCTGCAATGCCGGCGGCGATCGCCATGCCGTTCATGTTGAACGGGCCACGGATCCGGTTGAGCGCATCAATCACATGCGCCGGACCGAAGCCCCAGCCGACACGCAAATTGGCAAGGCCGTAAATCTTGGAGAAGGTCCGGGTCATGACGACATTGTCGGACGTTGCTGCCAGTTCCAGACCGCTCTCATAGTCGTTCTTGCGCACATATTCCGCGTAAGCGGCGTCCAGCACCAGGAGCACATGGGCCGGCAGGTTCTCCTGCAGGCGCTTGACTTCCTCGAACGGCAGATAGGTGCCGGTCGGATTGTTCGGGTTGGCGATGAACACCATCTTGGTCCGGTCGGTGACGCGCTCCAGAATGGCGTCCACATCCGTCTTCAGGTCCTTTTCCGGCGCGACGACAGGCGTTGCCCCGGCTGCCCGGATGGCGATGTCATAGACAACAAAACCGTGCTGGGAGTAGATCGCCTCGTCGCCCGGCGCCAGATAGCCGTAGGCCAGCAGCGACAGCACCTCGTCAGAACCGGCGCCGCAGATGATCCGGTCCGGATTGAGGCCATAGACCTCGCCAATCGCGTCCCTGAGTTCCGTCGCCCCCCCGTCGGGATAAAGTTCCAGGTTCTGCGCGACGGTTTCAATCGCCGCCCTGGCGGCCGCGCTGGTGCCCATCGGGGTTTCATTGGAGGAAAGCTTGTGAACGGTCTTGCCGTGCGAGCCTTTCGACTTGCCCGGAACATAAGGCGCAATGTCAAGAACGCCTGCTTTCGGCTGCGGACGGGTTTTCTGGGTGCCGTCGGCTTCAGTCACTGTGCTCATCTCGTTCATTCCTGAGGCTCCTCGTCCTCTGCAGCAAAACTCACTTCAGGGTCACCGTCGATGGGCGCCGCATACCCGCCAACAGGTTTCAGGACATCCGGTTCTGCGCCGGCGTCGGCACAGGCCTTGCGGACATCCTCTTCATTCAACTCACCCGAAATCGCCAGCAGCGCATCAACACCGCTTGCCGACCGGAAGAAACTGAGCACCTCGATGCCCTGGTCCATCAGCCGGCCGGGCAGAATGTCAGACCAGCGGGCGTCATAAACCGCAATGTCGGCGTTGTCGATCATGCTGTCCGCCTTGGCCAGTACAAGAGCGGGCAAATCCGCGGGGCGTTCGTCCAGAACCACGAAGGGCAGGCGGGCCCGCACAAGGGCGCCGGCCTCGCTGAGGCCGCGCCACCAGGGCAGCTCCGCCCGATCCGTCAGGGCCACGAGGCCAAGGTCGTCTTCTGACGCTGCAACCGCTCCGACAACGTCCGCCGCATCTGCCGCCGGGACAAGATCCACCGAGAAGCCGAAATAAAAGCGGGCAAGATCCAGCATCTCGATCAATTCGGCGCTGCCATCGAGATGCACGGCAGTTGCCGCTTCCAGATTGGTGCAGGCGCAGATGAGATCCCGCCACAAATGCTCGACCGTGGCCAGGGGCAGATCTCCGCGGTGCCGCTCGACCATCTGGCGCATCAGATCCGCATCGCGCTCGGGGTGAAACAGCAGGGCGCCACCACCGGCGGCCTTGCGGGCAGCCTGTATACCGGCTTCGGCGCGGGCGCGCTCCATCAGGGCGGTGTGAATGCGCTCGTCGATCTCGTCGACCTGGCTTCGCAGGTCTTCCAGAGACAGACCGCCGTCGGGCAGTTGCGGCATGAGGAAATTCCGATTTTCTTAGTCAGTCAGCGGCGCATAGTCATAGGCGGGTGGCGCCACAAAGGCAAAAGAAAACGTTGACTCAAGCCGCAGGCCACGGCTAGGTCGCCCTTCCGGTCTCCGCACCCTAGGAAGGAAATCAAAACCTTCCCTAACGGGGACGAACACATACATAAAGAGCCATGTCCGCAGACACATCCCGTCCAGCAACACCGGAAGATCAAAAAGCAGGCGAAGCCGTTTCGCCGTCCAGCAAGCTTGCCCGGTTTTCGGCAGAACAGCCGCTTGAGCTTGATTCCGGCGTTCGGCTTGCCCCCTGGCAGATCGCCTACGAAACCTACGGCACGCTCAATGCGGACAACTCCAATGCGATTGTCGTTTGCCACGCCCTGACGGGCGATCAATATGTGGCCTCCACCAATCCCGTGACCGGCAAGCCCGGCTGGTGGAGCCTGATGGTCGGCCCCGGCAAGCCGATCGACACGAACCATTATTTCGTGATCTGCGCCAATGTGCTGGGCGGATGTCTCGGCACCACCGGCCCGGCAACGATCAACCCTGAAACGGGCAAGGCCTATGGCCTGGATCTTCCCGTGATCACCATCCGCGACATGGTTCGCGCCCAGGCCCGCCTGGTCGACCATCTTGGCATTGACACGCTGTTTGCCGTGGTAGGCGGATCGATGGGCGGCATGCAGGTGTTGCAGTGGGCCGCGAGCTATCCGGAGCGCGTGTTTTCGGCGATCCCGATCGCAGCCGCCGCCCGGCACACGTCACAGAACATCGCCTTTCACGAAGTCGGACGTCAGGCGATCATGGCGGACCCCAACTGGTGCGGCGGAAGTTACATCTCGGAAGGCATCCGCCCGACCAAGGGTCTCGCCGTGGCCCGCATGGCGGCCCACGTGACCTACATGTCCGACGAGTCCCTTCATCAGAAATTCGGACGCAATCTGCAGGACCGGGACAGCAAGACGTTCGGCTTTGACGCCGATTTCCAGATCGAGAGTTATCTGCGGCACCAGGGCATGACCTTTGTCGACCGGTTCGACGCCAATTCCTATCTCTATGTGACCCGGGCGATGGACTATTTCGATCTTGCCGAAGAATTCGGCGGGTCTCTGACAAACGCCTTCAAGGACACCGAAACCCGGTTCTGCGTCATGTCCTTCACCTCCGACTGGCTGTTCCCGACCTCTGAAAGCCGTCAGGTCGTTCGAGCGCTCAATGCCGCGGCCGCCAACGTCTCCTTTGTCGAGATCGAAAGCGACCGTGGGCACGATTCCTTCCTGCTGGATGTCCCTGAAATGTTCGACACGATCCAGGGCTTCGTGACCGGTGCAGCGCATGCGCGCGGCCTGCCGGCCCCGGGCGAGGAGATTTGAGATGAACCTGGCGCCTAGACAGACGCTGCCCGGCGAAGTGCGCGGCGACCACAAGGTCGTGGCATCGCTCGTTCCGGAGAAAGCCCGCGTTCTCGATATCGGTTCCGCCGACGGCGAATTGCTTGACCTGCTCTCGCGCGAGCGCAACGTGGACGGCCGTGGTATCGAGCTGTCCCAGGAAGGGGTGAACCGCTGCGTTGCCCGCGGCCTTTCGGTTATCCAGGGCGATGCGGACACGGATCTATCCGACTATCCCGACCAGGCCTTTGACGTGGCTATCCTCAGCCAGACGCTGCAGGCAACCCGCGAACCGAAAAAGGTGATGAGCGAGCTGCTGCGCATCGGCAAGAAGGTCGTGGTGTCGATCCCGAACTTCGCCCATTGGCGCAACCGCGGCCAGCTTCTTTTCCGCGGCCGCATGCCCGTGACGAAATATCTGCCCTACGAATGGTACGATACGCCCAACATTCACTTCTGCTCGTTGCGTGACTTCGTCGAACTGTGCCGCGAGCTGGACGCGGATGTTGAAAAGGCCATCGCGCTCAGCGCCAGGGGCAACGAGATCCCGGTGAACGCCCCCTGGTGGATCTGGAACATCGTTGCCGAACAGGCGGTGTTCCTGCTGAAGCGCTAGGAAAGCCCTATTCGGCCCCGCGTTCCCGCACCCGCATCAGCAAGATCAGGCCAACTCCGAAAAACAGCAGGATGACAGACATGCCGGCGGGCTGACTGGCTGTCATCGCTGTCACCACGCCAACCGCTAGCGGCGCCAGGAAGCTGGTGACTTTTCCCGACAAGGCCAGCAGACCGAAATACTGGGTGATGCTTTCCTGTGGCGCGAGGCGAATGAGCAGGCTGCGACAGGAGGCCTGGAGCGGGCCTGAGACCGCCCCGATGATGCCTCCCAGAACGATGAACATCTTCTCCGGCAGCGATCCGAACAGAACCCCCTCCGGCGCGGCCGCCGTCTTGATGACAAAAAAGACCGTGGTCTTGTCGATGGATATCATGCCGAGACCGCAGATCATCAGAACGATCAGCGCAAACAGGATCACCGGCTTGGCGCCAAAGCGGTCATCCATGGGGCCGCCAAGCAGGAGACCCAGCGTGCCGGTGATGGTCAGAATGATGCCGAATGTCCCGATTTCGATCGAGCCCCAGCCCAGCTGGCCGGCTGCATAAATGCCGCCAAAGGCAAAGAGCGCCACAAGGCCATCCTTGAACACCATGTTGGCGAGCAGAAACAGGAAGATGTTCCTGTTGGCCCGGGCCTGGGCAAGGCTCTCCCTGAGGCTCCTGAGACCCGAGCGAATGGCAGCGCCGAACCTTGCCTGCTGCGGCGCGTCCGGCACGAACAGGAACAGCGGCAGCACAAAGACCAGGTACCACAGCGTCGAAAAAGGCCCGACGGCCCGGTCGCCTTCACCGGTTGCCGGATCAAGCCCGAACAGCGGCACGAGGCCCAGAAGCGTCTTGCCCGTATCGGGCCGGGCCGCCAGAAAGCCGAGTGCAATCACCAGCGTTACGAGCCCGCTGACATAGCCCATGGCCCAGCCAAAGCTTGACAGGCGCCCGACCCTGGCTGGCGGCACCAGCGTCGGCATCATGGCGTTGTTGAAGACCGTCGCGACCTCGATGCAGAAGGTGCCGACGGCAAAGGCGATCAGGGCAATGAGGATGCCGTCCGGATTGCCGGGTGCTGCAAACCAGAAGGCCCAGCAGCAGATGACGAAGGGCACTGAGAACGCAAAGATCCAGCGTTTCCGGCGACCGGTGGCATCGGCAATGGAGCCGAGGATCGGTGCGGTGATCGCAATACCCAGCCCGGCTGCCGCCGTCGCGAACCCCCACAGCGACTGTCCTTCCGCCGGCGTCGCCGCAAGGGAGGAGGCAAAATAGGGTGCGAATACAAAGGTGGTCACAAGCGTAAAAAACGGTTGTGCGGCCCAGTCGAACAACGCCCAGGACAGCACTGCTCGCCGATCTGTCGTCTTGAAGGAATCGTCGACGGCGTCTGTCATAATCGAAGGACCTTCCGAGGCGCGCCGACAGAAAGACATCTCCGGCGGCTCAACAAATTTAACCTCATCCTGAGGAGGGGAAAGCCCGTCCCGAAAGATCGGCGGCAAGCTCGTGAAACCGGCCGGTCCTGCGAGACGGCGCATTCACGCCTCCTCAGGATGAGGGAAGAGGAAGTGGTGAAGCTCTCGCCTCGTGTGGCAACCGGCGGCTTTCTCATTGGCCGCCGGTCACGAATTTGTATCGCCTCAGGCCGTGCCGCAGATTTCCGTCAACAGGCTGGCTGCGACCGAGAATTTGGAGACGCTCAGGCTGCCGTCAAGGATCTCGGCAACCGCGCGCTGTCTGCGTGCGACTTCAAACTCGTGCTGTTCGAGCCAGCTCTCGAAACCGCCTTCCTTGACCGCCTGGATGGCCAGCGCACGATGTGCTCCGAACAGGGTCGCCCGTGCTCGATCCAGCGCAAGTCCATCATAATAGTCGTTGACGTTGAGGTCGCTCGCCTGCGCATGCATGGCACCGATCTGAAAGTGATGCGCCACCTTGTAATAGGCCGTTGCCGCCGTTTCGAGATCGGATCCGGTTTGCTCGGAGACAATCACGATGTCGGGGATGGCTGTTTCGGCCATCAGCCAGGCAATGCGTTTGGCCAGCGCCTTCGGAACGCCCTTCTCTTCATATTCGCCGGCGCGCGCATTCAGCTGGGCAGCCGGTTCTTCCGGCAGCAGGTTCTCCAGCCGGCCACGCAGGGCGGCAATACCGGAGCGGAACCGTTCAACGACCGCCGACAGCCCCTTGTCGAAGGACACGTTGCGCTTGAACCAGACCACACGGCCGAGCAGCAGCGACTGCACTTCGGAATAAAGCTCCAGCTGCAGGTCGCCGTCGATCTTGGTGTCGAGCGCGTCGATCTCGGTGTTGAGATCGGTCAGGTCATAGCTGTTGCGCACGGCGACGAAACCTTGCGCGATTTCAGTCGGCGTCGCACCGGTCTGGTCCTGCAGCCGCGTCAGGAAGGTGGCACCACCCCGGTTGATCATCGAGTTGGCCAGCATGGTGGCGATGATTTCCCGGCGCAGCCGGTGGCCGTTGATTTCGTCCTGGTAAGTCGTCGCCATCTGGTCCGGGAAATAGCGGAACAGTTCACGGGCCAGGTAGTCATCATCCGGAACCGAGCTCTCCAGAAGCGAATCGTAGAGCGTGATCTTGGAATAGGCCAGAAGCACGCCGAGCTCGGCACGGGTCAGAAGCTGCCCCACCTTGCGCATCTCGTCGAGCGTCGCCTCGTCCGGCAATTCCTCGACCACACGGTCAAGCAGGCCGGCTTGTTCCAGCTGGCGCATCATGCGCACCTGGTAACCGAAATCCTCCATCCCGCGTAATTCGGTCATGGAAATGGCCAATGTCTGCAAATAGTTGTTTCTGAGGACCAGGTCGGCGACTTCGTCCGTCATGTCGGCCAAAAGCGTGTTGCGCTGCTCCAGGTTCAGTTTGCCGGATTTGACCGCAGCGCCGAGCGCGATCTTGATATTGACCTCCATGTCCGAGGAATTCACCCCGGCGGAATTGTCGATCGCATCGGAATTGCAGCGCCCGCCCTTCTTGTTGAACTCGATCCGGGCCAGCTGGGTCAGGCCCAGATTGGCGCCTTCGCCGATCACCTTGGTGCGCAGCTCCGGTGCCGTGATGCGGATCGGGTCGTTGGCGCGGTCACCCGCATCCGCGTCGTTTTCCGTGGTTGCCCGGATATAGGTTCCGATGCCACCAAACCAGAGCAGGTCGACTTCCATCCTCAGGATGGCGGTCATCACTTCCTGCGGCGTCGCGCTTGCCTTGTGAAGGTCGATCAGTTTCTGGATTTCCGGAGACAGCGGAATGGATTTCAGCTGCCTGGAAAAGACGCCGCCGCCCTTGGAGATCAGCTTGGTGTTGTAATCCTTCCAGGACGAGCGGCCCATGTCGAACAGACGCTTGCGCTCTTTCCAGGTCTTGGCCGGATCCGGATCCGGGTCGATGAAAATGTCCCGGTGATCGAAAGCCGCCACCAGTTTGGTCGCCTTTGAGAGCAGCATGCCGTTGCCAAAGACGTCGCCGGACATGTCGCCGACACCGGCTGCGGTGAAGGGTTCGCTCTGGATGTCCCGGTTCATCTCCCGGAAATGCCGCTTGACCGCTTCCCAGGCACCCCGCGCGGTGATGCCCATCTTCTTGTGGTCGTAGCCGGCAGAGCCACCGGAGGCAAAGGCATCGCCCAGCCAGAAATTGCGGCCTTCGGAGATGCCGTTGGCCGTGTCGGAGAAGGTTGCGGTTCCCTTGTCGGCGGCCACCACCAGATAGGGGTCGTCCACATCGAAACGCTGCACCCGTTCCGGCGGCAGGATCTGGTCTTCATCCAGATTGTCGGTGACGTCCAGCAGTGCATTGATGAAGATCTTGTAGCTTTCCGTGCCTTCCTGGAACCAGGCATCGCGATCGCTCATCGGCGGCAGGTTCTTCGGTACGAAGCCGCCCTTGGCGCCAACGGGAACGATCACCGCGTTCTTGACCTGCTGCGCCTTCACAAGGCCGAGCACTTCGGTGCGGAAATCCTGCGGGCGGTCGGACCAGCGCAGGCCCCCACGGGCGACCATGCCGAACCGGAGATGCACCCCTTCCACCCGCGGGCTGTAGACAAAGATCTCGCGGAACGGCCGGGGTTGCGGCAGCTCGTCGATCTGACGGCTGTCGATCTTGAAGGCAAAGACTGACTTCGGCTGACCCTTTTCGTCCAGCTGGTAGAAGTTGGTGCGCAACACGGATTCGATCGTGTTCTGGAAGCGGCGCAGGATGCGGTCGTCATCCAGGCTGGCAACATCTTCCAGGTTTGCGGTCAGTTCACCGACCAGACGCTCCGTTCCCAGATCCCTGTCCTTCTCGGTGACATCCGGGTTGAAGCGCAGATGGAACAGTTCCACCAGCTTGGCAGTGATGGCCGGATAGCTGTTCAGCGTCGACCACATGTAGTCTTCGGAAAAGCGGATGCCGGCCTGGCGCAGGTATTTCGACAGGGCGCGCACCACCGCGATGTCGCGCCAGGCAAGATCGGCCGTCAACACGAGACGGTTATAGCCGTCATCTTCGGCCCTTGCGGACCAGACCGCCATGAACATGCTTTCAAGGCGTGACTGCAGCTCGTCGGTAAAGGCAATGTCCTCGCCGCTGCGCGCCTCCAGCGTCATTTCATGCAGGTAGGACATCGGCGCATCGGCCGGGGTGATGCGGTAGGTCCGCTCGTTGATCACCCGGAAGCCCATGTTCTCCAGCATCGGCACACGGGCCGAGAGCGGGATCGGTGAGCCTCGGTGATAGACCTTGAGCGCCAGCCGGTTGTCCTTCGTCCCTTGCGGGCGATGGAAGGTGATCGTTGTCGGGTTGCGGTCCGACAGCGTCTCGAGCTTGACGATGTCGAACAGGGCCGACTGGGCGTTGTAGACTTCCTTGTAGCCGCCATGAAAGGACAGCGCATAACGATCGGCAAGCGTGCGCGCCTGGGCTGCTGCGAATTCCTTTTTCAGGGCGTCGCGCACACTGTCGGACCAGGTGCGCACCATGTCGGCAACCGCCGCTTCAAGCTCTTCCTGTTCCGGCTGCGGGGTTTCTCCCTTGTCGCGCCCGACAATGTAATGCACCCGCGCCAGCGGGCCTTCCGGATAGGTCACGTACCAGGCGGACAGGCGCCCTTCGTATATGGAAGCCAGATAGGTGCCGATATTGATGCGGACTTCGGTCGAATAGCGGTCGCGCGGCACGAACACCAGGATCGAGACGTAGCGGTCGAACTTGTCCGGCCGGGAGAGCACGCGGATACGCGGCCGTTCGTCAAGTTGCAGGATGGCAATGGCGAAGTGGTAGAGCCGGTCCCGGTCGATCTGGATCAGCTCGTCGCGCGGAAAGGCTTCCAGAACATTGCGGAGCGCGCGACCGGAGTGGCTCTCCGACCCGTAGCCGGCGCGGGCCAGAACACTGGCAACCTTGCGGCGCAGGAACGGGATTGTGCTGGTGGGCTCCGTATAGGCCGTGGAGGCAAAGAGACCGACAATGCGCAGCTCGCCGATCATGTTGCCGTCGTCGTCATAGAGCTTGGCCCCGACATAATCCATGTGAACCCGCCGGTGGACGGTGCTCTTCACATTGGCCTTGGCGATGATCAGCGGCTCTGGTTTTTTCAGGAATTCGCGGATCTCGGGCGTGATCTGCACGAATTCAGACCCCCGGCGCAACACGCGCACATCCGGATCGGTCAGAAGACCCAGCCCGGTGCCGCTATGCGGGGACAATTCCCCTTCTTCGACGCCGCCCTCGAAGGTGTATTCGCGCATGCCGAGGAAGATGAAGTTGTCGTTTTCCATCCATTCCAGGAAGTGAATGGCTTCCCAGAGCTCGTCGCTGGAGCCCGGGATCTGTGTGGTCTTGTAGGTGTCGATCGCTTCGGCAAGCCGCTCCTGCATCGGCTTGAAGTCGGTGACTACCGACCGCACGTCGTTCAGGACCTTGTCGAGCCGTGCCTTCAACTCGTTGCGGGTTCCTTCGGAATCGATCCGCGTCACGTGGATATGGATCAGGCTTTCCTGCCGGTCGGTGCGTTTTGCAGGCTTCTTGCGGGCAACCGACGAGGTCAGCTTGCCCTTGTCGTCCCGTTCGACGATGAAAATCGGGTGCAGAACCAGATGCACTTCCAGTTTGCTGTCCTGGAGTTCGTCCATCACCGAATCGACCAGGAACGGCATGTTGTCATTGACGATCTCAATGACGCTCAGGCTCTTGGTTTTTTTGCTTTGCGACTTGAAAGAAGGGTCTTCGATGCTGACCCGATGCGTGCCGAGATCGTGGTTCTGGAAATCCTGCCAGGCGTCACGGGCGAAACCGATCAGGTCTTCCGCCGTGTAAGTGACAAGGTCCTCCGCGGCGCCCCGGTCATAAAAGGCGCGGGAGAAATCGGCGAGCGCCGGATCTTCCTTGCTCAAGGTTGCTTGGACCGCGTCGATGAGTTTGAGTTTCTCGACGTCGTGTTTGTCCGGCATTTTCCATCCCCTTAGGCGATCGTATGGTTTGGCTCTGTCGCCATCTCGTTCTAAGACTTAAGTTCATATTGCGGCGACATAGAAGGTTTCATGACGGGAGGAGCAAATTGTCAAGTAAAGTCACGGCCTTGCAAATCGATTCAAATGAAACATTAAGTGAAAAAACGCGAGCCTATTTCGACTTGTGCGAGGAGAAACTGGGTCTGGTGCCCAATGTGCTCCAGGCCTACGCCTTCGACGAAACGAAGCTGCGTGCCTTCACCGACATGTACAACGACCTCATGCTGGCCGAGTGCGGCCTCAGCAAGCTTGAGAGGGAGATGATTGCCGTTGCGGTATCTGCGGTCAACCGCTGTTTTTACTGCCTGACCGCCCATGGCGCCGCTGTGCGGGAACTTTCGGGTGATCCGGTGCTCGGAGAGCTGATGGTAATGAACTACCGCGTGGCAGATCTCTCCGACCGGCAAAGGGTGATGCTGGACTTCTCCGTCAAACTGACGGAAAAGCCGGCGGAAATTCTGGAAAGCGACCGGCAGGCGCTGCGAGATGTGGGCTTTTCCGACCGGGACATCTGGGACATTGCCTCGGTAGCGGCGTTCTTCAACATGTCCAACCGGGTCGCGGCCGCGTCCGACATGCGCCCGAATGATGAGTATCACTCAAGGGCCCGTTGAGCTCTTGACGCCTGCCCCGGCGGTGACAACGCCGTGGTTTGGGTGTATGACCCTGTCGAAATTCACTCGCAAACTGAGGAGAGGAGCGGGCTATGGTCGCGCGCGTGTTTATCGATGGTGAAGCCGGTACGACGGGTCTGCAGATCCGCGAGCGCCTCGCCATGCGCCGTGACCTGGAGCTGATCTCCATTCCGGAGGAAAGCCGGAAGGACCCGGCCGCCCGCGCCGATTTCCTCAACAAGGCCGATGTCGCGATCCTGTGCCTGCCCGATGCGGCCGCCAAGGAAAGCGTTGCGCTGATCGAGAACGACACGACCCGCGTGATCGATGCGTCCAGCGCGCATCGTGTTGCGGATGGCTGGGCCTACGGCTTTGCCGAAATGGATTCCGACCAGGGCGATGTCATTGCGGCCGCCATGCGGGTCGCCAACCCGGGGTGCTGGCCGCAGGGCCTGATTGCCTCCGTGCGGCCGCTGATTGCCGCCGGCCTGCTGCCGGCCGGCTTCAATTTCACCTATAACGGCGTTTCGGGCTATTCCGGCGGCGGCAAGGGCATGATTGCCGATTACGAGGCCGCCGGAAACGCGGCCAATGTCTTCGCGCCCTATGCGCTCGGCTTCAATCACAAGCACCTGCCGGAAATGACCGAATACGCGCTGCTGGACCAGGCACCGCTGTTCACGCCGTCCGTCGGCAGTTACTACAAGGGCATGCTGACGGTCGTGCCGCTGAACCTGGCCGGCCTCGACAAGGTGCCGACCGGCGAAAAGCTGCACGCGGCCCTGGCGGACCATTTTGCGGCGACTGCCAATGGTTTTGTCGAGGTGGCTCCTCTGGAAGCCCTGGAACGCGCCGACAGCCTCGATCCGCAAGACCTCAACGACACCAACACGCTGCGCCTGCACGTCTTTGCCAATGACGCACGCGCCCAGGCCGTGATCATCGGTGTCTATGACAATCTGGGCAAGGGTGCTTCCGGTGCCGCCGTTCAGAACCTCAATCTGATGCTCGGTGTCGACCAGAGCACAAGCCTCGCGGCTTGACCCACCATTTCGGGAGAGAAAAATGGAAAAATTCGAAACCCTGACCGGTGTCGCGGCCCCGTTGCCGATCGTCAACATCGACACCGACATGATCATTCCGAAGCAATTCCTGAAGACGATCAAGCGCACCGGCCTCGGCACGGCGCTGTTTCATGAAATGCGCACCAATGACGATGGCTCGGAAAACGCCGACTTCATCCTGAACAAGGCCGCCTATCGCGACGCCAGGATCCTGATCGCCGGCGACAATTTCGGCTGTGGCTCTTCCCGTGAACATGCGCCCTGGGCTCTGCTCGATTTCGGCATTCGCTGCGTGATCTCCACCAGCTTTGCCGACATCTTCTACAACAACTGCTTCAAGAACGGCATCCTGCCGATCGAGGTCTCCGAAGACGAGCTGGAAACCCTGCTGCACGCAGCCGAGCGCGGATCCAACTTCACGCTCACGATCGACCTGGAAAACCAGGAAATCCAGGGCCTGGAGAGCGGCGATATTGCCTTCAAAATCGACCATTTCCGCAAACACTGCCTGATCAACGGTCTCGATGATATCGGGCTGACCATGGCAAAATCCGAGCAGATCGACTCGTTCGAGGGCCAGATGGGCAACGACCGCCCCTGGGTCTAAGATCTTCGCTCTGCGGAGCATTCCACTTGAAAAGCATGCCGCCAGGACTAACGGGCGGCATGCTTTTTTGTGTTTGACCTCGGAATATCGACTTTCCCTAAGTACACCCCTCCCGCTCAAGCATTTTATCATCGCTTGGGTCAGGGCTTTGATAACTATTATTCTTGATAATCATTGACGATGCCTGCTGCACCTATAGCACTCACTCTCAACAAGTCTGCAGGACCCCGAGATGAATTCGGCTTTAAAAACAGCGAAATCACCTTTTATTGGAATGATTACTATATTGGCATTTGCCGCGTTGTTGTCTTCGGCAGGAGCCTCTGCTCAGGAGCGCGATCTGATCGTCATCGCCAATCCTCAAGCTCCTTTCAAGTTCGAGGACAATGGGATCCCGAAAGGCATCGACATCGAGGTCATAGATGCCGTCTTTGAGCGTCTGGGTGTTTCCTACCAGGTCGAATTCATCACGTCAGACGCCCGCATTCAGCAGGAAGCCCGTAACGGGCGCGCAGACATGCTGCTTGTCTTCTCAAAAAATGCAGAGCGCGAACAGTACCTGATCTATCCGACTGAATCCTATGTCGATATCAGCTGGAACCTGTTTATCCGGTCGGAAGACAAGGACCGGATCAAATTTGACACGCTTGCGGATCTCGACGGCTTGCTGATTGGCATCACGCGCGACATATCCTACACCGAAGAGTTCCTGAACGCCGGGCTGAACTTTGATGTGGCCGCAACGAACGACCTTCAGATCGGCAAGCTGCTCGCCAGGAGATTTGATGCTGTTCCCTTGAACACGATCAACACACTGTATGACCTCAAGCAGTCCGGCCAGCTCAATCAGGTCTATCCACTTCCCAAATCGATCAAGACCAAACCCTATTACAACGTCTTTACGAGGAACTCGAGCTACCCGGATATTGAAGGGCTTGCCGAGAGATATGATGCCGTCATCCGGCAGCTCAAGGCCGATGGAACGATCGACGGGATCATGCAGAATTATATCGGTCTGGATTAGCGTTCGAACCGGCCCCTGAAGTCGGCGTGAGGTCAGACCGGCCAGGATCACATGTACCGGTCGCTAAGCTCTCACATAAGCTTGAAAACTCGTTGGCTGAAGTTTCAGGTGCTGTTTGATAAACCCGCTGACATGCAAAAGTTGAGTGCCCTCCGTTTCGCCCCCTGGACCGACCACCGCGGTCAGCTGTCCTGGTTGCGCCTTGTGGTTTTCATAGGGCTTCTCGTGCCAGCGGTTCGGATCTTCTACGACCTGGCCTTCGGGCCGGTGCTTGCCGAGCCCTTTGAAGCCGCCCTTCATGCCAGCGGCACGTGGGCGGTGCGGTTCCTGATGATCAGTCTGGCCATCACCCCGCTGCGGCGGATCCTCTCGTGGAACCGTCTCATCGGTCTCCGGCGCATGCTCGGCCTTTCTGTGCTTGCCTATGCGCTGCTTCATCTCGGCCTCTATGCGGCCGAGGAGCAGTGGAACCTGTCGAAAGTCGCTTCTGAAATCCTGGCAAGGGTCTACCTGACCATCGGCTTCACGGCGCTGGTCGGCTTCGCGGTCCTTGGCGCCACCTCTTTCGACACGGCAATCCGCAAACTCGGCCGAAACTGGCACCGCCTGCACAGCCTCGTTTATCTCCTCGCCGGACTGGCTCTGGTGCACTTTTTCCTGCAATCGAAATCCGATGTCAGCGAACCGACGCTGATGGCCGGTCTGTTCCTGTTGCTGATGGCCTACCGGCTCGCGTCAAAGATCAGCCTGAACCTGGCCAATCCCCTTGTTCTGGCTGGATGCGCCCTTGCCGCCACTGCGGCCACTGCAGGCGTTGAATATGCCTGGTATGCGCTTGCCACGGGCATTCCGGCGGACAGGGTCTTCTGGGCGAATTTCGACATTTCGCTCACCATCCGCCCGGCCGTCTGGGTCGGGATCATCGGGTTTGGTGTTGCAACTGTCGCGCTCTTGCAGCAGGCGGCCGGCTTCGTCTTGCCCAGGCTGCGTCCGAAGCGGGCCTAGCGCAGTTTCGTTTCCCGGCCACACTTCCGCGCAAGCGAGGAGCCAGGACACCATCGGTTCTTGGGTGCCTGGCCGACAGCTTCCCCGGGCGCCAGGGTCCCGGATCTTCGCTTGGCGTCGTGCGGAGGATGACAGCCCTCGGATTGAAGGACGCTTTGCCAAAGCCCGGGGTCAGGCCCCTAGGACTGCCGCTCGTCGTCCTTGACCCGGCGCTCGGCATTGAGCTGTTCCAGTTCGGCCATCTTTTCGCCGACGGGCTTGAGAGCAGAAACCGTGTACCGGAAGC
This sequence comes from Roseibium sp., assembly GCF_965233565.1. Lineage (GTDB taxonomy): Bacteria > Pseudomonadota > Alphaproteobacteria > Rhizobiales > Stappiaceae > Roseibium. The sequence goes on from NZ_OZ247494.1 coordinate 3,108,416, forward strand.
GGCTGACACGCTGGTCCAGCATGCGCTGCGCCAGTTCCGGATATTCCTGGATCATGCGTTTGAAGAGCGCCCGGCGAATGCGGATGATGCGTACGGCGTCGATTGCCTCGGCCCGGCAGGGACGTTTGTTTTCCGTCAGCAGCGCCGTCTCGCCCAGAAGCGTTCCCTGACCAACCTGCTCGATTTCCTCAAAGCCGTCGGCACCCTTGGTCTGCAGGCTGACCGTACCATCGGTGATCACGAGACCGCCGTCAGCGCGATCGCCCTGATCGAACAGGCGCTGACCGCGGCTGTAATCCATGCTTTCGGCACTGAAGGCGAGCAGGCGCAGCTGATCGTCCTGAAAGTCCGAAAGCATCGGGATTTGTTTGAGAATCGCAATATCTTGGGCAAGGCTCATGCCCAAGATTTACGCTGATTACCTGTTACGGCACAAGCTTATATCCACCGGCTTCTGTGACAAGAAGCTCGGCATTGGACGGGTCCCGCTCGATTTTCTGCCGCAGACGGTAAATATGGGTCTCCAGCGTGTGCGTGGTAACGCCGGAATTGTAGCCCCAGACCTCGTGCAGCAGCACATCGCGGGTCACGGGTTTTTCACCGGCCCGATAAAGAAACTTCAGGATCGAGGTTTCCTTTTCGGTGAGGCGCACCTTGGAGCCGGCATCGTCCTGCATCACCTTGGCGGCCGGGCGGAACGAATAGCGGCCAATGGCGAAGGTCGCATCTTCACTTTGTTCGTGCTGGCGCAGATGGGCGCGGACACGGGCCAGAAGAACAGCGAACTTGAACGGCTTGGTGACGTAGTCATTGGCACCGGCCTCGAGGCCGAGGATGGTGTCACTGTCGCCGTCATGCCCGGTCAGCATGATGATCGGCGCCTTGAAGCCACCCTTGCGCAGCAGCTTGACGGCTTCGCGACCGTCGATATCCGGCAGGCCGACATCCATCAGCAGCAGGTCGACATGCTCTTCCTTGGCCATGGCAATGCCGGAGGTCGCCGAATCCGCCTGGAGCGTTTCGAACTCGTCATAAAGAGAGAGCTGCTCGACCAGAGCTTCGCGGAGTTCGTTATCGTCATCGACAATCAAGATCGTGCGGGCGGTCATTTATGCGTTCCTCGCCAAATACCTAAAGTGATCACGTCAACTTGTGCTTCGGACACAAGCGTGTTCCTGCCCCTATGTGCGTGTCAAATTCTCACCGCACAAGCGTCCCCGCGTCAAATCTTCTTCACGCGAGGTTTAGAGCTGGTTTATCAAGATCTTCGAAGAAGATGGCCAAAAGAGACACAGATCGCATGACCGGCACAAAAAAACCCGCAGAGACGCTGGAAGTTCGCGCTCTGACCCGCGACCGGAGGAAGGGCCTGTTGCGCCTGGGAGAGATCACGGTTCCGTGTGCGCTCGGCCGATCGGGGATCGTCATGCGCAAGCGGGAGGGCGACGGCGCGACGCCGGCGGGCCGGTTCGCCCTGTTGCATGTCTATTACCGCCCGGACCGTGGGTTACCGCCCGCAACCCGGTTGCCGCTGGAACCTCTGTCCCCCGCAGCAGGCTGGTGCGACGACCCCGGTCACCCTCGATACAACCGTCCGGTCGACCTGCCTTTTAACGCCAGCCATGAAGTCATGTGGCGGCAGGACAGGCTCTACGACATCGTCGTGGTGCTCGACTGCAACATCGCTCCGGCCGTTCCGGGCAAGGGCAGCGCAATTTTTTTTCATATCGCACGGGAAGACTACCGGCCGACGGAGGGCTGCGTCGCCGTTGCGCCGGGGCACATGCGCCTGATTCTCTCAAGAATCGGCTCAGGCGCAGATATGGTGATCCACGCCTGAATTGGTGCAAATGGGCAGGGTGTGACCGGTTCTAGGGCGTCGCGGCCACCTGCGGCCGATAGATAATGAAACTGCCGCTGACCGTGATCGCGGTTCTGACACCGGCATCATCGGTGGTGGTAGCGGTTCGAACCCCGAAATCATTGCGTTTCACGGTCTGATCGTCGGTGACGTTGCTTTCCAGGAAGGTCGCCATGTTGCCGTTGAGGCTTTCCAGGATCGCCGTGTGCCGCGGGGCACCGCGCGAGATGGTCTGCTCTTCCCAGCTGCCGTCAGGCTGGGTGACGCGCCTGGTGACCTCGAACCGGCGGAACTGAAACACGTCGCCGGGCTGGGCATCGGACAGGTTGGCAACCACGCGCCCCCAGACATAGGTGGACGCCGGCTTGTCGAAGCCGACATGCTGAAAGCCGTTATTCACCAGCGTCCAGCACTCGCCATTGCCTTCAACGCGCCCCAGTCTCTGGGTCGCGAAATTGATCAGGCGCTGCGCCTGCTGTGCATTCACGTCGGGCATCTGCAAAATCCTTTTGTACGCGCCCCACGACCAGGAGTTTAAGCGCGCCCGGCCGCCCGCTCTGTAACGGGGATCACATTCCCGTGAACTTTCGTGATGGGAGCCGTCCCTTCTCCCGGGAGACGGCATGCGTGCCGGCCGGATATTCAGCACCGGATTGCATGAGACCGTGCAATCCTGTCTGGTGGTCCCGGGCAAAAGCGTGAGGAAGGAACGTTGGGATGCGTTGGAAAGGCCGCCGCGGCAGCAGCAATATTGACGACCGCCGTTCGCGTGGCAGAGGCGGAGGATCGAGACGGCGGGTGCGCACCGGGGGCGGGCTAGGTCTGACCGGCATTCTTGTTGTGGTCGGCATTGCCTGGCTGACCGGGGTCAATCCGTTGACCCTGCTGGCGCAACTGGACGGCGGCCAGGGCGGTTTCGAAACGTCCTCCTATCAGGATGGACAGTCGCGCAGCACCGCCGATGACGAAACCGCGGAATTTGTCTCTGTGATCCTGGCAGACACGGAAAACACCTGGGGCGATATCTTCAGGGAAGGCGGTGGCACCTATCCGGAGCCGACGCTGGTGTTGTTCTCCGGCTCGGTGTCGTCTGCCTGCGGCTTTGCAAGTTCCGCCACAGGTCCGTTTTATTGTGGCGCCGACAGCAAGCTCTATATCGATCTTTCCTTCTACCAGCAGCTCGCCGCCCAGCTGAACGCACCGGGTGATTTTGCCCAGGCCTATGTGCTGGCCCATGAGGTCGGACACCACATTCAGAACGTGCTCGGCATCCTGCCGGAGTTTCACAAGGCCAAACGCTCCTTGAGCAAGGCGGAAGGCAACGCGCTGTCTGTCCGCGTGGAGCTGCAGGCCGACTGTTTCGCCGGCATCTGGGCACATTATGCCGCGCGACAGCGGGGCTTTGTCGAAGATGGCGACATCGAAGAGGCTCTCAATGCCGCCAGCCGCATCGGCGACGACACGCTCCAGCGTCAGGCGCAGGGCTATGTGGTGCCCGAAAGCTTCAACCACGGCACTTCTGCCCAACGCGCCCGCTGGTTCCGCCGGGGCTTCGAGGCAGGCACGCTGCAAGCCTGCGACACGTTCAATGCGGACAGGCTTTGAAACCAGCCCGGTGTCCTCGCGATTTGATGCCCGCAGCGGCAAGACCGGAAGAACTGAATAACAGTCAGTTCCCCGCCCCCCCCGTCGTCATGCCACGGCCCGACCCACTGCTGTCCAGTTTAAGTCGACCCAGTTTCAACAGATCATTGATTCATCATCGATATTTACGCTTCTTCCAATCCTGGATACGCAGCGCCTTACCGCTAGTTCCAGTCTCCCCCCTGGAGGGGGAGATGTCCGGGAACCGGACAGAGGGGGGGCACAGCGGTTCCTCGCATTCGGAAAAGGCCTTGTATGCGGGGAGGTCGAGCCCCCCTCTGTCTCCTGACGGAGACATCTCCCCCTCCAGGGGGGAGACTGGAACAAGCGGCGAAGCCTAAATACAGTCAGATGCATCTGCTTAACCGAACAGCAGTGGGTCAAGCCCTGCAATGACGGAGACGCGGAGCAAGTGTCAATCTTGACGTTTACGCATATCTGACTTGCCCACCTGCCCCACTGGTAATTTGCGGTGATTTCCGCCATATAGGGGCAGTTGTCCGCAAGTTGGCGGTCCGTTTCCTCAAGCTCAAGCGAAGAAGTGCACCCGGTATGGCGTCTGAAACCAGACCCTTTTTGAAGATGAATGGCCTCGGCAACGATTTTGTGGTCTGGGACGCGCGCGAAAAACCGCTGCGCCTCGGCCGTGATGTGATTGCCGCCCTGGGAGACCGGGACACAGGCATCGGCTTCGACCAGATGATCACCGTGGAGCGGTCTTCCCTCGGCGTCGACGCCTTCATGCGCATCCACAACCAGAATGGTGGCGAGGTTGATGCCTGTGGCAACGCCACACGCTGCATTGGCCGACTGCTCATGGAAGAGGCCGGCAAGGAGCTTGTGACCATCGAGACCGGCGCCGGCCTGCTGCATGCCTTTGACGCCGAAGGTCCGCGCACGGTCACCGTCGACATGGGCGCCCCGCGGCTCAACTGGGACGAAATCCCGCTGGCCGAGGAATTCGCCGACACGCGGGCCATCGAATTGCAGATCGGTCCGATCGACGATCCGATCCTGCACACGCCGGCCGCCGTCAACATGGGCAACCCGCACGCGATCTTCTGGGTCGACGATGTCGAGGCCTATGAGCTGGAGCGGATTGGTCCCCTGCTGGAAACTCACCCGATCTTTCCGGAATGCGCCAATATTTCGCTGGCTCATATCTTTGCCGAGAACCAGATCCGCGTGAAGGTCTGGGAGCGCGGTGTCGGCCTGACGCTCGCCTGCGGCACGGCCGCCTGCGCGGTTGGCGTGGCGGCAGCGCGCGACGGCAAGACCGGCCGCAAGACCACCATCCATCTGCCCGGTGGCCCGATCGGCATCGAATGGCGCGATAGCGATGGTCACGTGCTGATGACCGGACTGACGGAAGTCGAATTCGAAGGCGAAGTTGACCTGGAAACGCTTTCCTGGCGCAAGACGGCAAGCGGCGACCAGACCAAAGAGGCCGGAGCTGGGTCATGAGCGTTGATGTCGTTACATTCGGCTGCCGGCTCAATTCCTACGAGTCGGAGGTGATGAAGCGCGAAGCGGAGGCCGCCGGCCTCAAGGACGCCATCCTGATCAACACCTGCGCCGTCACCAACGAAGCTGTCCGTCAGGCCCGCCAGGCCGTGCGCAAGGCCAAGCGTGACAATCCGGATGCACGTGTGATCGTAACCGGCTGCGCCGCACAGACGGAAACCGAAACCTTCTCGTCCATGGAGGAGGTCGATCTGGTGCTCGGCAACACCGAGAAGCTGGAGCGCAAGTCCTATTCGGACGTCGCGGCTTTCGGCATTTCGGAAACCGAGAAGGTGCGCGTCAACGACATCATGAGTGTCGAGGAAACCGCCGGCCACCTGATCGACGGGCTGACCGGGCGCGCAAGGGCCTTTGTCCAGGTCCAGAACGGCTGCGACCATCGCTGCACCTTCTGCATCATCCCCTATGGCCGTGGCAATTCCCGTTCCGTGCCGATGGGTGTCGTCACCGACCAGATCAAGCGTCTCGTCGCCAACGGCTACAACGAGATCGTCCTGACCGGTGTCGACATCACCTCTTACGGTGCGGACCTGCCGGGCACGCCGAAACTCGGCACACTGACCGCGAAAATCCTGAAAGTTGTTCCAGAGCTGAAACGGCTGCGTCTTTCCTCGATCGACTCCATTGAGGCGGATGACGACCTGATGCGGGTCATCGCCGAGGATGAACGGCTGATGCCGCATTTCCACCTGTCGCTCCAGGCGGGTGACGACATGATCCTGAAGCGCATGAAACGGCGGCACCTGAGGGCCGACACGATCCGCTTCTGCGAAGAGGTCCGGCGCATGCGCCCCGATGTGGTATTCGGGGCCGACATCATTGCCGGTTTCCCGACCGAAACCGACGAAATGTTCGAGAACTCCCTGAAGATCGTCGACGATTGCGGTCTGACCCATTTGCATGTCTTTCCGTTCTCTCCGCGCCCGGGCACCCCGGCAGCACGCATGCCGCAGCTGCCGCGCAACGTGGTCAAGGACCGTGGCGCCAGGCTTCGCGCCAAGGGTGCCGAGGCGCTGGCTGCGCATCTGTCAGCGGAAGTCGGCAAGGTCCGGCCGGTGCTGATTGAAAAGGAAGGCCTGGGACGAACCGAGCAGTTCACACAGGTCGAATTGGCCGGCGGCAGCGCCGGAGAGATTGTCGAAACGAGAATTATCGGCCATACCGGTCGCCATCTGTTGGGCGAAGCGCTTTCCAGGGCCGCGTGAAGAACCGATTTGGGTGCGCCTTTTTGACAGGCTGCCCTTTGAAAAACGTGGGAGAGGGCTGCAACCAGAATACGCCGTCACTCAGAGGCGGACAAAAAGGTCCGTCTTGAGGGGCAGGTGGCAACGCGGAGCAAGCGGTCCTTCCTTGGAGGCAGCGCTAGGCGCTTCTTCAGGACGACGCATTGGGGTTTGGTCTCGCAGGTCGCGGCGAGACCCATTGACGGACAGAATTTTAAGGCAGGTTCATGAGCGAGAAAAAGCGCGGGTTTCTGGGACGGCTCTTCGGAGGCAAGGAGACGCCTGAAACGCAGGCCGACCCAAAACCGGAAGCGGTTTCGGAAGAACCTTCTGCCGAAACACCCCCCGCGGATGACCCCTCCATTGACGTCGAAATGGAAGTCCGTCCGGCCGCCGCTCTGAATGCCCCGCCGCAGCCGATGCAGCTGGATGCCGCGCAGGGTCTCGGCCAGTCCATGTCGTCCATGCCCTCCGCCGCGCCCCTTTCAGAAGACATTCTGCCGACCGACGTCTCCCTGGAGGCCCAGTCCGACCCTGTGATCGAACCGCCGGTCGAGCCCGTGTCGGCGGCGGAAAAACCGAAACAGTCCTGGTTCCAGCGCCTCAAGAGCGGCCTGTCGCGCTCTTCTGCCTCCCTCACCGAAGGCATTACCTCGATCTTCACCAAGCGCAAGCTTGATGCCACCATGCTGGAGGAGCTGGAGGATATCCTGATCCAGGCCGATCTCGGCGTCGACACGGCGATGGCGATTACCGACCGGCTCTCCGACGGACGCTACAACAAGGAGATCTCGCCGGAGGAAGTTCGCGAGATCCTCTCCGAAGAGGTCGAGAAGGTCCTGGAACCGGTCGCGCATCCGCTCAATCTCGACACCGGCAAGCAGCCGCATGTCGTGCTGATGGTCGGCGTCAACGGCACCGGCAAGACCACCACCATCGGCAAGCTCAGCCAGAAACTTCGCTCCGAGGGCAAATCGGTGATGCTGGCAGCGGGTGACACGTTCCGCGCTGCGGCCGTCGAGCAGCTGAAGATCTGGGGCGAGCGCACTGGTGCCGAGGTCATCGCCCGCGACACCGGCGCCGATGCCGCCGGTCTTGCCTTCGACGCCATGAAGGCTGCCAGGGAACAGGACGTCGACATTCTTCTGATCGATACCGCCGGCCGGTTGCAGAACAAGGCCGAGCTGATGGATGAACTGGAAAAGGTCATCCGCGTGATCAAGAAACACGATCCTGATGCCCCGCACACCGTTCTCCTGACTCTGGACGCCACAACGGGTCAGAACGCACTCAACCAGGTCGAGATCTTCGGCAAGGTCGCCGGCGTCACCGGCCTTGTCATGACCAAGCTCGACGGCACCGCTCGCGGCGGCATCCTGGTCGCCATCGCCGCCAAACACGGTCTGCCCGTCCATTTCATCGGGGTCGGCGAAGGTGTTGAGGATCTGGAGCCGTTTTCGGCGAAGGATTTTGCCAGTGCAATTGCGGGATTGGCCTGACCAAGCGTCTTTTAGCTCTCACCCCACAGACCGGGACCTCCGGCATACCGCCCGGCAATTCGCCAATAGACATAGCCAGCGACAAGTCCACATCCCAGTGCGAATGGCAGCAGCAGCAACAGCACCGGGAGCAGGAGGCCGGATCCAGACCCAGAGCCAAACAAGAGGTAAAGGGCCGGGGTCAGGGCAGTGAGCACCGAGAAGACAAGATAGACGACGATATTCGTGATCTTTCTGATCTCACACACGGTTGCAAATACGATCGCTGGGATCAGGGCATATCCGGCAATGATCTGATTGATCAGCAAAAACGCTTCCGCGAACGAGCCGGCACCGCGCCCGCCTCTGGTGAACAGCGCGTCGAGCACAATGAGTGTGACCGACGCCGCGAAGGTGCTCGCAATAAAGGCGAAACAGACGCGTAAAACTCTGACGACACCTGTCATGATCGGGCTTCGTTTGATCGCAACCGCCCTCCCGTCAGCTGCCGGTTCGATAAGTTCCATCCAGGCTGCCGAAGGTCAGAAAAATGCCGTGGAAGAGTTCCAGGCAACCATGCAACTTGTGCGCAATCAATACGAGCTACAGATGCGTTGTTGCACACACTTGCATCCTGCATCAGTCAAACGCCTCGATCTGGGCCTTGAGCAGCCTGGCGTCGTCACCTGCATGGCGCCCGGCGAAATACCAGTAGACCAGTCCGGAGACGAGCCCTGCCGGTATGCAGAACACGGCGGTCTTGAAGATTTCCCAGTCGATGCTCATCAGGATGACAGGCAGGCCGGCAAACGCCAGGATTGCGGAAAAGAGCATGTAGGAAGGGGCGCTGCGGATTGTCCGCTTTTCGCAAAAGGCAATGAAAAGAAGCGACGGCACGACCGTATAGAGCGTCACGAACACCAGCAGAAACAGATAGACGATCATGTTCACGCTCAGGCCACCACCGCCGCCTGACACGCTGTTGAGCGTGAGATGAAGCGTGAAACTGGCCGCCAGCGCGCTGGCCACATAGCCGATGAAGATGCGCTTCTGGAACAGGAGCTTGATCACTGTCCCGGCTCCCAGCCCTCCGGCGCCATGACAAACCCTTCGAACTGAAATCCGGGCGCCACGGTGCAGCCGACCAGTGTCCAGGCGCCGAGCGAACGTGCCTGTTGCCAGCCGTCGCGCGGCACAATGCCCTGCGGGCGCTGTCCCGCCAGAAGGTCGCTGCCAAGTGTCAGTACTTCTTTCGGGCCGCCATCGGAACTGATCGACAGTTCCAGGGCCGCCCCCGCATACCAGTGCCAGGTCTCCACCGCATCCACCTTGTGCCAGCGTGACAGAACACCTTCCGGAAGCAGGAAATAGATCAGTGTCGATGCAGTCCGTCCGCTCACGTCCGTGACGGGATCCCTGAAGGTTTCGACATAGTGTCCACCTTCGGGATGCGGCTGCATGTTCAGGAGGGAAACGACCTGATCCGCCGTCAGATCCTGGGAAACGGTCATCCTGTGCCCCCGGCTTCAATCTGTACAAGTTAAGCCCGGGAGGCCGCTCAGGACGGCTTGGACCCGGAACAGAAAGCCAGATCATCGATGGTTTCGCGCAGGGCGGCAACCACTTCCTCGTAAAGCACCTGCATATCCAGCTTGTGTCCGCCGCCGTGATGCATCGGAATGGCTTCGGCCTGGCTGACGATACGGTGAACCACGTCCTTCGCACGTTGCTCCGCAGAGCGGGATAAATGGGCTTCGGAACTGGCAGGTGTCATGGATTTTGCCCCTTCATGATCACGATAAACGTGCATATGGGGGTAAAACCTGATGGTTTTAAGGCTTTCAGCTCAGAATCCGTGAATTTCCCACGTGGAAATGCTGAGGGATTATCGCTTAGGCATTGTCCTTACGGGTCCGGATCTCGGTAAAAATCTCCGTCGCGGATCTGCCTTCCATACCGAGAGCGACGGCAACCGACGCTTCGCCGGCACGCAGGAAAGGATTGGTCGCTTTTTCCACCGCCATCGTGGTCGGAAGGGTCGGTGCCTGTCTGGCACGAAGGGCCATGACCTCTTCCGCACGGGCCTTCAGCTCGGCATTGTCCGGTTCGATCGTCAGGGCAAATCGGGCATTGGCCTCGGTGTATTCATGGCCGCAATAGATCACCGTGTCGTCCGGCAGTTTCCGGAGAAGCTTCGACAAAGACGACCACATCATCTCCTTGTCCCCCTCAAACACCCGGCCGCAACCGAGCGAAAACAGGGTGTCGCCTGTATGAGCCATGGAAATCGACGGAATGTACCAGGAGATCTGATCGAGCGTGTGTCCGGGCGTTGCAATCGCCTTGATTTCATAGGGGCCGCACAGGACATCGTCATCGTCCTCGACGGTGCGGTCCAACTCGGCAATCTTCTGGCGTGACCGCTCGGGTCCGATCACGGTGGCGCCGGTTTTCTGCTTGAGGTCGCCCAGGCCCTGAACATGATCCCAATGATGGTGGGTGATCAGAATGTGGCTGAGCGTCCAGCCCGTCTGCTCCAGAGCCTGTTCATAGGCAACGGCATGCGGCACGTCGATGCCGATCGTCGTGCCGGTCTCCGTATCGTGCACCAGCACGCCGAAATTATCGTCAAGGCAGGTGAACTGATGGATTTCGGTTGTGTCGCGCAAGGCCATGGCGGGCTCCTTTCGAGGACTGGCTGGTTGAAACGTAAAGTGGCAAAGCGCACATTCAAGAGCAAGGCATGAGATCTTGCGCTTGGCGCCGGTTCCATGTTCAATCGCGGCGATCAGGAACCGCCCCTGAACCACACCGAGCCAGGCTGAATGTATCTCGACGTCGTCCATCTGCGCGCCTTTTACGATTTACCGCTCGGCCAGCTGTTGCGCAGTCTGATCGGCGCCCCCATCGGCAACATGTGGCCGGACATGGCCGGCAAGAGCCTGCTTGGCATCGGCTATGCCGGTCCATTCATGCGGCCTTACATGGACAGCGCGGAACGGGCAATCGCGGCCATGCCGGCCCCCCAGGGCGCCGTTGCCTGGCCAAGGGAACGCGACAGCGCTTGCGCGCTTGTGGAAGACACGGATCTGCCCTTTCCCGATGCCTATTTCGACCGGGTCATGATGGTGCACGCGCTCGATCACTGTTCGGATCCAGCAGCGGTCCTTCGCGAAGCCTGGCGCGTGCTGGCTCCAGGTGGGCGCCTGATCACCGTCATTCCCAACCGGCGCGGTCTCTGGGCACGATCCGAGCTGTCCCCCTTCGGCTATGGCCGGCCCTATTCCAGCCGGCAGATGAAGGATCTGCTGAAAAGCTGTCAGTTCAACGTGCTCGACGACCGGGAAGCCCTGTTCATGCCACCGTCCAGCAAGCGCGCGGTTCTGAAGGCCGCCCGGACCTGGGAAAACATCGGGCGCCGAATCTGGCCACTCTTTGGCGGCATTCTGGTGATGGAGGCGGAAAAGGTCGTCTTCCAGAGCCTGCCGTCCGGCGGACAGAAAAGCCGCCTGCGTGTGCTGCGCCCGGTCTTCATTCCCGAAGGTGTCGCTTCGGGCCTGAAGCCCGTCCGGGCGGTGCACCGGACACGGGAAGCGGATTAAACCATCCGGCGGCAAAGAAAAACGCGCCGGAACATGTCCGGCGCGTTCTCTGTTTCGTTCTATCAGTAGGTGTCAGGCAACCTGGCGGACATTGGCGAGGAAACCCTCGACTTCCTGCTTCAGCCGGTTGGCTTCGGTCTGAAGCACGTTGGCCGAAGCCGACACCTGGCGGGCGGCATTGCCGGTGTCGTCGGCCGAGGCCGCCACCTTGACGATGTTCTGTGCCACTTCCTGGGTGCCGTTGGATGCTTCCTGGATGTTGCGGGCGATCTCGTCGGTCGCAAGACCCTGCTGTTCCACGGAACTCTGGATGGAGGAAGAGATCTCGTTCATCTTCTCGATGGTTTCCGAGATGCCCTTGATCGCCTCGACCGAACCGGCGGTCTCCGTCTGCACTGACTGGATCTGCAGCGAGATTTCCTCGGTCGCCTTGGCGGTCTGGTTGGCCAGTTCCTTCACTTCCGCGGCGACAACCGCAAAGCCCTTGCCGGCTTCCCCGGCGCGGGCCGCCTCGATGGTGGCATTCAGCGCCAGAAGGTTGGTCTGTTCGGCAATGTCGGTGATCAGCTTGACCACTTCGCTGATCCGGTTGGCCGCTTCCGCAAGCCCCTCGATCTTGGCGTTGGTCGACTGGGCCTGATCCACCGCATGGGAGGCAATCTCGGTCGACTGGGTCATCTGCCGGGAGATTTCACCGACGGAGGCCATCAGCTCTTCAGCGGCCGAGGCAACCGTTTCCACGTTGGACGAGGCTTCTTCGGAGGCGGCCGCCACAGCGGTGCTCTTGTCGCTTGTGTCGTCGGCGCCCGCTGTCAACGTGCCGGACGCCGCGTTCAGGTCCTCCACCTGGGTCATGACGATCTGGGTCAGTTCCGAGATCTGCCGGTCGAAATTCTGCGACAGTTCGCTGATGCGTTCCGCGCGGGCCAGCTGCTGGCGCTGCGCCTCTTCCTGTTCGGCGGTCAGGGCTTCGGCCTGGCGCGCCTTGTCGCGGAAAACTTCCAGCGCCTTGCTGATCTCGCCGATTTCATCGGCCCGGTCCGTGTCATGGATCGGCTCGTCATAGCGCCGGTCAATCAGGGCCTGGATGCTGCCGACGGCACGTTCCAGCGGACGGCGCACGATGGTGTTGCCAACCACATAGATCGACAGCGCCACCACCAGAAGGAGCACCACGCCAACGCCGATGATCAGCGTCGTGATCTGGGAGGAGGCTGCATTCAGCGTCGCCAGCGGCACATTCACCACCACCGCCATCTTGGCGTCTGTCCCGGTGATTTCCACCGGCATGACGATACGGTGCACATCCGTGCCAAGGGTGTTGGAATAGCCGTCATAAGCGAAAGGCTTGCCGTTTTTGACAGCTTCCAGCAGGGCGGACTGAACGGCCAGGTCGGCATCTGACCGGCCTTCGGCCCATTCCTTGCCAAGCACCGCTGCATCGGGATGCGCGATCCAGACGCCGTTCTGGGACATCAGATGAACGGAACCGGTATCGAGCGGCTTTTGCTCTCCAAGCGCCTCGGACAAGGGCGTCAGCAGAATATCGCCACCGGCAACACCGATGGTCTTGCCGCCATCCTTGATCGGAATGCTAAAGGAAACGCCGGTCACGGTCTTGCCATCGGCTTCCCAGCTATAGGGCTCGGTCACATAGTCCTTGCCGGGCACAAACGCGCCGTTGAACCAGAGCTGGCCGGCATCATCCATGTCACCGACCGCGATTTCCTCAATCGAGCGATAGGCGAGGGTGCCGTCCCCTTTACGGAAATAATAGGGCTGCCAGGCGCCGTTCACGGCCCATTTTTCATTGCCCTTGAACTCGGCGTCCTTGCCATCGAGCTGATCGTCGACGATCACCCCCCAGGCACCGGACAGATCCTTGTTGGTCAGGGCGAGATTCTCGACCACCGCGCTCCAGGCCTCACGGTCGGCAACCCCGCCCTTTTTCATGCCGCTGAGCGTGCTGGCCAGGGCCTGTGCAGATTTCAGGCCTTTTTCCAGGCCACGCTGCACGAATTCGGCCTGTTCACGGGCAACCGCCTCGGCCTCGGTCCGGGCGACTTCACCCGTGATGCTCGAGGCCTGCCAGCCGATAAAGCTGATACCGACCACAAGGGCTACGGTTAGGGCCGCCGCGCTGGCGCCGATGAGCTTTGTAGTGACCTTCGCTCTCTTAAACACCGATGTTCTCCGAAAATCGCAAGAAATGGACAGGCGAATACCTGCCGAAGCTTGCAGCAGACTAACGGGAGGGCGTTAACAAGGTCTTCAAAGGGTGAATCTTTTCTGAAGAACGATCCGCAGTTTTTACAATAATTGCAATCAATTAGACTGCTAAGCTCTGCAAATACGACAAGGCCCCGGATCCGGTCGGATCCAGGGCCTTGCAGCATCTGGTTCAGGCGCTTAGTGGCGGAAGTGGCGCATCCCGGTCATGACCATGGCAAGACCGGCTTCGTCGGCTGCCGCAATCACGTCATCATCACGCATGGAACCGCCCGGCTGGATGACCGCCGTCGCACCGGCTTCGGCCGCCGACAGCAGACCGTCTGCAAACGGGAAGAATGCGTCGGAAGCCACAACGCAGCCCTTGGTGAGCGGTTCGGCCAGTCCGGCCGCCTCGGTTGCGTCGAGCGCCTTGCGGGCCGCAATGCGGGCCGAATCCACCCGGCTCATCTGGCCGGCGCCGACACCGACAGTCGCGCCATCCCTGGCGTAGACGATCGCGTTGGACTTGACATGCTTGGCCACGCGGAACGCAAATTTCAGGTCCGCCAGTTCCTGGTCGCTCGGTGCACGCTTGGTGACAACCTTCAGATCCAGATCGTCGACGACACCATTGTCGCGTGACTGGACCAGCAGACCACCGGCGACCGATTTGACAAAAAGCCCCCTGGCCCGGGCATCGGCAAGACCACCGGTCACCAGCAGGCGCAGGTTTTTCTTCGCCGCGATGATCTCGCGGGCGGCTTCATCGGCATCCGGGGCAATGATCACCTCGGTGAAGATCTTGACGATTTCCTCCGCAGCGGCCGCATCCAGCGTCTGGTTCAGTGCCACGATGCCGCCAAAGGCCGACACCGGGTCGCAGCGCAGGGCCAGCTCGTAGGCCTCCTTGAGGCTGGCCCCTTCGGCAACACCGCAAGGATTGGCATGTTTGATGATGGCAACGGCGCTGGTGCGGGCCGGATCGAACTCGCTGACCAGTTCGAAGGCCGCGTCCGTGTCGTTGATGTTGTTGTAGGAAAGCGTCTTGCCCTGGAGCTGCGTTGCCGTTGCAACGCCCGGACGGTTCTCTCCGGTCTTGTAAAAACCCGCCGTCTGATGCGGGTTTTCGCCATAGCGCATGACTTCGGCCAGTGCACCGCCAACCGCCCGGTGCGCCGGCGTGGCTTCGTCTAGCTGATCCGCCATCCAGTTGGACACGGCCGCATCATAGGCCGCCGTGCGGGCAAAAGCCTTCAGCGCAAGTTTCTTGCGCAACGCAATCGGCGCCTGGCCGTTATTGGCATCCATTTCGGCAATCACGGTGTCATAGTCACCCGGATCGGTGACAACGGTTACATAGGCATGGTTCTTGGCCGCCGCCCGGGTCATGGCAGGTCCGCCAATGTCGATGTTCTCGATCCCGGTGGCATAATCGGCGCCGGACGCGACAACCTGCTCAAACGGATAAAGATTGCCGCAGAGGAGATCGATCCCGGTGATGCCGTGATCCGCCATCGCACTCTGGTGGTCGGCATCATCGCGGATGGCCAGCAGCCCGCCATGCACATTCGGGTGCAGGGTTTTCACCCGGCCGTCCATGATTTCCGGAAAACCGGTCACTTCGGAAATGTCCAGCACCTTGAGACCCGCGTCTTTCAGGGCCTTGTAGGACCCGCCGGTCGACACCAGCTCGACACCACGGTCAGCGAGCGCTTTTGCGAAGTCCACCAGACCGGTCTTGTCGAAGACGGAAAGCAGTGCGCGCTTGACGGGAACGAGTTCGGGAACGGGTACGGCTTTGGACACAATGGCCATGAAGTTGCCTCGCGATTGGTGACGCCTTGGGAGAGTTGGCGTCGCCCTAGCACGCTTTAAGGCAAATCGGAAGGTCACCTATGGGAGAGGTGTGCCTATTCTTCGAGCGGCAGCTCCTCGACCTCGTCGAAATCGCTGGTTCCGCGCCGGCTGAGCTTCGCCGTTGCCGTCTTGCGAAACTGCCAGCTGACCGAGGGCGTTTCCAGGAGCGAGCCGTTGATCACGATCTGGTCCGCCTTGCGGTGACCAAAGACATCGGACAGGTAAATGCTCTCTTCGAGCGTGACCTCATTGCCGGGTGCGTCGAATTCCCAGGCTTCGCCGTCCCTGCAGACGAGGAGCACGGCGGACCCGCCCCGGATCAGCGAGGCCCGCAATCCGGGATGCAAATGAAAGCGCAACGCATAGCGATGCTCCGGGTCGACCGCACCGACCGCGTTGAACGTGTCGACGCCATCCAGAACCGTGCCGTCGCCTGCCAGGCGCAATTCCCGCTGGTGCGTGACACGGAACTCGGCCGCATAGCCGTCATGAGACGCGGTCACCTGGCTGCCCGTGGCATCGTCGGCGCGCTCAACCGGCACCTTGGACGGCCCGGACAGGATCGGCGCCCCCAGAATATGGCCAAACGGCCGGTCAGACAGGAACCTGCAGGACGAGGTATCCTCGACAACCGCGGTCGAATGGGCCGCGGTCGAGCGGCTCACCCTGCGCCAGAGCGCGTTCGATTTCGGCGACACACCGCAATTGACCACGATCCGGTTGGCACCGGAGGAAAACTCGAAGGAAAGACACCCGGCGTGGGCATCTCCGGACACATTGACAGAGGGTGCGGCACCGGTATCGATCAGCACCACCGAGTTTCCGCCGCTCAAACGCTGGTATCCGGAATGCGGCGCGTTGACCGGCGGCGCGCCGCGGGCGTCATCATAGGCCAGGATCGTGGCCACCAGATCGCTTGGCGTCGACCCCATGCCATTGAAATGGCCGAGAGCCCCGTCGCCGTGCCGGAAGAACCGCAGAAGGGGCATCATCCGGTCGACCGATTGCAGCATGGCGGGCGGAACTTCGAGCCCCTGCGCCACGAAGGCCTGCCGGACGGGCAGAAGATCGGCCAGAATGTCGATCAGGGCTCTCGGATTTCTCGAGATATGCCCGCCATCCGGCAGGATCTGGCGGGCAAGTTCCTGATCAAGCCGCCGGATACTCTGCCGGGCGAAACGTCCCTGTCCGGCCATGGAAATACAGGCTGACGCAATGGCCAGCGCGCCATGAAGCCGTTCAACGCCATCTTCGGTTTCGTTGATGGTCTGGCGCAGGAAGCGCACCTGCCGGGCCAGCGACTTGACGAAGCGACGGTAAAACTCGTGGTCGCCATCCTGCAGGATAAACGGGGAGTGGGCGAGCCAGGACAGGATCCGGCGGGTCACCACCGAGGCTTCCCAGCCGATATCGTGCCAGCGGCCCGAATAGCGGATCCAGTCTTCGACGAGGGCTCTGGCATTCTGGCGGGAGATCTGGCTGTCGGACGCTCTCAGGTCGCGCAGCCAGCCAAAACTGTGCAACTCGCGCTGCCAGTCTTCGTGAACCGCCTTGAGTTCGAAGGGCGAACGCCCCTGCGTTTCCACCAGGTGTCCGGAAAACAGGAACCGGCCCCCGTAAATGTCGGCCGCATTGGTGGCGTCGGCCGTGCGCAGATCCTGGGGAGCAATCAGCAGACGCGCGGGCACAGCAGAAAACGGCTGCATGCGGAACAGGGGGCCGCCATGCATCCATTTCAGGGAGCGTTGCCAAACATGCAGGGCCACAAGACGCCAGATCCGGCTTCTTTCACTCAGGCTTGCGATATTCACCAAACCATCCCCAACACTGATGGTTTATGCGCGTCTATGGGAACTCTCCGGGTTCAAAATCTGAGAGAACGAACCATTAAGGTTAGCATTTCATTTAAAGAATCATTGCAAGTGAACGGTTTATGCGGCGTTAAAGACGGCGGAATCTGGCAGCGAAAAATCCGTCCAGACCCGTATTTTCTCGTGTTTTTTCAGCTTCATGGCAGGGCAGGCAGCGCAGATACCCCGTATTTGTAACTAGGTGCGCGAGACCGCCGACCTCTTCCGGCGTGACCGGAACCGGTGCGATCCTGTCGCCCAGACGGCCAATAAAAGCATCTGCCTGGGCCTCGCCCTCGGCGGCCTCAAGCGAACAGGTGCAATAGACAATCAGGCCACCCGGCCGCACCCAGTCCACCACCCGGTCCAGCAGCTCCTTCTGGATCTCGCTCAGCTTCTCAATGTCGTAAGGCTTCTTGATCCAGGGCACATCCGGATGGCGGCGGATCGTGCCGGTGGCGCTGCAGGGGGCATCCAGCAAAACCGCATCAAACGGCGCTTCGGGTTCGAACTGGCGAAGATCCGAGGCAACGGTCCGAACTGTCAGCCCGAGCCGGGTCATGTTCTCTTCAAGCCGTTTCAGACGGCCCTTGGAGATATCGACCGCTGTTACCTCTGCCCCGGCCGCCGCCAGCTGGGCGGTTTTGCCACCAGGTGCTGCACACAGATCCGCCACGTTGAGACCCTGAACGTCGCCCAGAAGCCGCGCCGGCAAGGCAGCAGCGGCATCCTGCACCCACCAGCTGCCGTCCTCAAATCCCTCCAGCGTCTCGACGGCCGCCTTTTTGGCGAGCCGGACACTGCCCGCGGCAACGACCTGTCCCTCGAGCTTCTTTGCCCAGCCGGCCGGGTCCGTCTTGACCGTCAGGTCGAGCGCAGCCTCCTGCTGATGTGCCGCAGAAATCTTGCGCGCGATTTCGGCGCCATAGGCCTCAGACCAGCTGTCCATCAGCCAGTCGGGCGTGTTCAGGAGATCCGGTTCAAGGTCCCCTGTGATGTCGTCGCGCTCCCGTCCGAGCCGGCGCAAGACGCCATTGACCAGGCCCTTGTAGGGCCGCGCCCGCCGGTCGAGACCGGCATGGTCGACAGCTAGCGACACGGCAGCGCGGTCGGGAATGTCAAGATAAAGCATCTGACTAATGGCGACATGAAGGATGTCCTGCACCCGGCCTGTCTTTTCCGGGATCGGCCGATCGAGCAAACGCTCCAGGATCTCCAGGATTTCACCCCGGTGCCGCAGGGCCGCGCCGACAATGGCCCGAACCAGCGCGCGATCATTGCCGGCCAGGGCCCGAAAGCCAGAGTGACCGGAAGCAACATCGAGCTCGCCATCCAGAGGGCGTTTCTTGTGAACGACATTACCGAGAATATCGGCTGAAACCTTGCGCGCGGCAAAGCCCGGCTTTTCCTGTTTCTCTTCCGCGGGTGCCTTGGCGGATTTGTCTTTGGTGTTCGCCCGTCTGCTCACGACGCCATTCCCATTCCATCGGTGCCCGGCCGGATGCGGCCGGTCTCAAAACCAAGCGCCGCAGTCCGGGGCTCCGGCTGCGGCGCAATCTGTGCAGTTTAAAGCTCAAGGGGCTTCGGTCAAAGCGGTTTTTGCCGGATGGCCCTGACAGTCAGCCCCAGGGGCCCTTCGGCCGGTTCTGCGAGCCGGACGACGTCGTGCGTCCTGTCCCCTGCCACGGACCGGCGGGCGAGCTCTGCCGGCTGCTGAAGGACCGGCCACCACCGGATCCGAGCCCTGCATCGGCCAGCTTGCGCAGCTCGTCGATCCGGTTCTGGGTGTTGGGGTGCGTGGAAAACAGATTGTCCATGCGCTCGCCCGAGAGCGGGTTCATGATGAACATATGCGCGGTCGCCGGGTTGTTTTCCGCGTCCGGATTGTGGATGCGCTGAACACCGCCGGAAATCTTGGCAAGCGCCGAAGCCAGCCACATGGGTTCGCCGCAAATCTGGGCGCCCATGCGATCGGCGGCATATTCGCGTGTCCGCGAAATCGCCATCTGCACCACCATGGCAGCCATGGGGGCGACGATCATCATCAGCAGCATGCCGACAATTCCAAGCGGGTTGTTGCGGTTTCCGCCAAAGAAAAAGGCGAAATTCGCCAGCATGGAAATCGCACCGGCAATCGTCGCTGTGATCGTCATGATCAGGGTATCGTGGTTCTTCACATGGGCCAGCTCGTGGGCCATCACGCCGGCAACCTCTTCCGGCGTCAGCATGTCCAGAAGCCCGGTCGTGGCCGCAACGGCCGCATTTTGCGGGTTGCGGCCGGTCGCAAAGGCGTTCGGCTGCGGATTGTTGATAATATAGACCTTGGGCATCGGCAGATCGGCGTTCTGAGCCAGTTGCCGGATCATCCGGTAAAGGTCCGGTGCCGATCGCTCGTCCACCTCCTGCGCATGATGCATGCGCAACACCATCTTGTCGGCGTTCCAGTAGCTGAACACGTTCATGGCCGCGGCAATGAGCAAGGCAATCAGCATGCCCGACTGTCCGCCGATCATGAAACCGATCCCCATAAACAAGGCGGTCATGGCCGCCAGGAGCATTGCAGTGCGAATGTAGTTCATCGCTCGCGGTTTCCGTTTCTGTCCCTATGTTTTGCTGCCTATGCGGAGACGCCTGTGACGTCCCGTTCCAGTCAGCTAGATGGGGATAGCTGCCATTCTTGGCAAGTTTAGCCTATATAGGTGACAAACCTTTCATGCCGAATGAGCCGAGATCCATGACGGACGACCCGAAGACCCCGACTGCCGCCTACAGCCAGAGCGATGCCCCTTCCCTGAAAACGGACGTGGAAAGCGCGCCGAAAAAACGGTTTGAAGACCTGCCGCCGGCCGCCCAGCGCGCGCTGAAAGAAGCCGAAGAACGCCGCAAGGAAATCGATGAGCGTCAGAAAGGCATGGCGGAAGAGGTCAATGGCCGGGGCGGGCTTGAGCCCACCCGCTACGACGATTGGGAGATCAAGGGACTGACGGTCGATTTCTGAGCGGTTTCGACTACTCCGCTTCGTTCGGCAGCACGGCGTTTTCAAAGAACACCTGCATCACTGCCAAGGTGCGGAAATGCATCAGGGTCAGCTGTCGTTCCCTTCCGTCCGGGAAAACAACGTTGCCGTCCTTGTCCTCTACCACGTCCTCACCCGTCAGGATCTCCTGCATGTCCGTTTCATGCCAAGAGGACTGCGCATAGGGCCGCTTGCCGTCAATCAGGGGAACTGGCCATTCGCCAACAAACGCACTGACCTGCATCTCCTCTTCCGAAGGCCAGTAGAACGGCATTTCCCGAATGAGTTTGAGCATGTCAGCGTCCACGATCACCCTGCCATCCGCATCAAGGCCGATATCCTTCGGTGACGCAATCAGGTCCGCATTCAGGAAGAACCCGTCGAATGTCTTAAAAAGCTGGTGAGGCGTCACGTTTTTCAAGCGGTATGTTCCAGGGGCAAGCTCAGCCGACGACAGAAACCGGCGAAGTGCGAGATGCATCAGGCCATAGGCCTTCGCCTGGTCTCTTACCGTTTTGGCCCCAAACAGCACTCTCATGGCCTCGAACGGATCTTCCTGACCGAAGGGATGATGGGCCACCACCTTTGGCGCTCCGTTTTCAACGTCGTCCCAGGCCAGCCGCACATGCCGCAGCAAGACGACATGTTGGGGCGTGAGGCGAAAGCCGGCGCCATAGTCATCCGGAAAATTGTTGAAATTCTCCCGGGTGAATATCTCCTCGACGTCCATACCTGCAAGACGGGCCTTCAGGGCCGGACTATAATATCTGTCTTCGAGATCGATCTGATTGAGCAGGATCTGGACCTTCCGCCTGAGTTCTTCTTCGCTCCAGGGAAGCTCCACACGGCCCGATGGGTCAGGCAGGACCAGACGAAGGACAGATGTGATTAGAAAAACAAAAACAAAGCCTGCGCATACGGAGGCAAAAAATCTCATGACGCCACCTATCAAATCCAGGAAACACTAGTTGATTTTCGGTCGCGGCGGATGGTTTTCTGACCGGAAGTACAGATCTGCTGACAGGGGGTGACACGCTCGCTCTGGCGGCTCAAACCGGTGACGAGATGCAAGACACGCTTCAGAAAAGCCTGACCCTCTGGGACGGCAAGGACACCGCATCGCTTGAAAGTCTCTTCCTGGAGTTTCACGAAGGACCGGACTTTCTGCCGGGGCTGATCGCCCTGGGCAACGACCGCAAGTTTCACCGAGGCGTCACCTGGCTGCTAAAACATCACTTCGACCGGAAGGGACCGGCCCTTCAACCGGATCTGGCTCGCAGTCATATTCTGCAATTTGAGGCGATCGATGACTGGCAGGCCCGCCTGCATGTGCTGCAATATCTGGAGCATCTCGATCTGCCGGAAGACTCGGAAAATGTCGTTTCGGATTTCGTTGAGAGCTCGTTGAGGTCTGATCGAACATTTGTCCGCGCCTGGGCGTGGCATGGACTGGCCGTGTTGGCGGAGCGGTTTTCACTGAGGCGTGACGAAACGATCAAGCAGCTGACGGAAGCTCAGGCGAGGGAAACCGCCGGCTCTGTGAAGGTTCGTATCCGCAGGGCGATTGCGAAACTTCAAAGCTGATCGGCGGCCGCCGCCGAAGCCTCACCAGACAAATCGTGGTTGCTGGCGGGTTGAAACCAACCCACCAGCATCATTGGGAAATCCAGGCCCCGACACGAACAACTGACCGCATCGCTTATGCTGCAATCGTTGCGCGGTTTGGTGCTTGCTCATTCATCCGTTTCGCTCAGCACCGGCTACCCACGCACTCTCCTGTTTCCTCAATAAGCACGCTTGAATGGCCGGGGCTGCCTTCAGGCATTGGCACGCCCCGCCGAAGAACGAACCTTACGGAGTGGCCTCCCGTCAAACCCGCGGGAAAACGCGGGATTGGTTTGTCGATCGAAAGAGCGCCGTCGCTCAGTTTGCTCAAGGCCCCACTTTGCATGAGTTGGGCGAGCCCCGCCTGAAGCGGCAACACTTCATACGGTTCTGCCTTGCCGTTGGTCACGACGTCCTTTGGAATTACGCTTGCCACGCCATCGGGATAGGTCCTGATCAGGTCTCTGTAATACGCGGAAGACGTGTCCAGCGGTTCCATCTCCTCAAGACCTTCTTCCGTCATGCGAAAGCGGCGGTTGCCCGTTTGGATCACAAGACCTCCACTGGCCGTCTGCATTTTTTCAGCCTGCAGGCTCTTTCCTGACGGCACTGCCAGTCGGTTCACCCTGTAACCGCTTAACATGTTGACTTCGCGCCCAAATGCATTGGTCAGCAACGCCTTTGCCTGTATCCACTTTGAGGAGTCCGGCCGATAGGCAATTGGCACATTACAATCCCGCAACGGCGTAAAGTCCACGACACTTTCAGGCAACCCGACGACACCCATACCTCTGTGGCCGCCGGCGACAAATCTCTCCACACGATCGATTGCACCTGTTATCTGCATGACGGTTGAATCGTTGACAGCGGCCAGAATGTAGAGCGGCTCAGTGCCCTTCTCAATCTCGATCGTCCCGAAGCTTGTATCCTCATCCAGGCCGGAAACAGCCACCGAGGACACTGCTGTCCCACGATAACCGCCGATATAGACCAGCTGCGCTTCGGATGACGGCTCCTGCAAATTGCAGACGCTAGCGGTTTCACGACGATCGGGCGCTGCGGACCGTTTGGACAGATGGACTTCCCTGTCCTTAAGGCCTTCATTCGCAATGCGCTTGATTGATGTTTTCAACTCCTCGAAAACAACGGTCCCATCGCCGTCGACGTCGAATTCCATCAGGTCACCAGCCTGGAAACGATGATGACCACCCGTTTCACGCAATTCTGCCACTTTCGCTTCGATCCGGGCTCTAATTTCAGCTTCGGACAGCGCGCCGTTCTGGTCTGCATCAACATCGAGCAGCATGTTTTCAAACGATTCTCGATCGCCTCCCACAAGCACCTTTCGGATGCGTTCAACCTCCTGGGCCGAGACCTCCCCATTGCCGTCCAGATCGTTTCGCAGAAGTGTCGAGCGGGTGCCGAGTCGTTTTTTGGCCTCGCTGTATTGCTGCAGGGTGACCGCCATTTCGCGCGTCAGGCTGCCTGCTGGAGCCGCCCTGAAGAAAGAGTCGTAAACGCGTTTCTGAACGACCTTCACATCCAGACCGTCTCTCACTTGCTTTCGAATTCGGTCTTCAGCCGTTGAAGACGTCTGGGAAAATGCGGGATTGGCGGCAATCAAGAGAGCCGAGATGGCAGCGATGCAACGATACATGAAGGATGCTCCGACCGAAATTTATTAGTCAATTGGCCGCCACGCGGCGGACAGATACAACTTATAGGTTTGCAATCTGAATCGAAGACTAATGAACTTGGTGAATCTGCAAGCGTAGCCACGCTTTCAGATAGGATCGTCGCGCAAGGCTTTCTCTTGCAAATTCTGCACCTTGCGGGCAGCTGTATTTAGCAATCTTTTGACGTTCGGCTCAAACAATCATGACGCGTAGCGGCAGGTATCCTGTTGGCTTCAGTCCGCCGCCAACTTGCGCACCTGTGCCGCGATCGCCATTGCCAGACCCGCCTGCGGCGCGGCATCGAAGTGAATGGCATCAACCTGGCTGGCTGAAATCACGGTTCCCGTGTCGAAAAACGCCACCCCATAGTCTTTTGCAAGTCGCTCATAAACGCCGGCCAGCCGCTTCGACTGTTCACCGCCATGCGCATTCGAATAGACGCCCGCATATTCCTTGCCTGTGAAATCACCCAGCGGCGGTGGTGACATCAAGAGGATCTTCGGTGCCCTGCCTTCGACATCATCCGTCGGCTGCGTTGCGGCAAACAGGACCCGCCCCATGGCCAGGCCGATCGCGTCGGCGCTCAAGCCAAACCTGTCCTGAAGGTCGTTCGAGCCCAGCATGATGATCAGGATGTCGATGGGCATATGGGTCTTGCGGACACCGGCCAGATGCTGCAGCCCGTTCTTGTCGCCGCGAACCGGGTCTTCGAAAACGGTGGTCCGCCCGTTGATGCCTTCCTCGACCACGTGGAAATCCGGCCCGAGTTCTTTTTGCAGCAGCCGTGTCCAGCGCACATCATGCCCGTAACGGGTCTTGTCGGCCGGGTTGAAGCCCCAGGTCAGGGAATCGCCGAAACAGACGACGGTCAATGGCTGCTCAGTCAAATGTGGTCCTCCAACTGGTGCAGCATCTGCACCATTCCGGACTGTAGCTGAATGAAAACAATTGTCTAATCGCGCAGGGGCGGAATGGTGGTGGCGCCATGGCGCGTTTCCCGGTCATAGTCGATGTCCTGTTGCCGCAGCTCAGCCAGCTTGTCCTGTCCGAACCGCCTCGCGTCCGCATTGAGCCGTTCGCAACTGATGTCGGATTCCATGGCTTCAAGCGTCCTGTCAATGTCTTCCACCATGTCGATCGCCATGTCCGCATGCCCCTGCTCATGCGCTTCCAGTTCGCGCATCATCGCTCCCCAGGACGATTTGAGGCGTGCGGAAGCGCCGGCTTTCCGGGTCCAGAGCGGATAGATGAATTCCAGGTCCAGCTCGGTCCAGACTGTGGTCATCACACATGTCTGGTCCCGGTAGACATATCGGTATTGCCAGGAAATCCGCCAATTCGTACGCGCCCAATGGCGTGTCGAGCCGGATACATCGAGAGGCCCTTTTTGAGCCATTTCTTCGATCAGCTCTTCCGCCGTGCCGCCGCCAATTTCGTAAAGATTGGTCTGGCTCCTGATCGTGACATCGCCAAGCGCGGGAAACGGCAGCAGGACCAGGATCAGAGTAAGGGTCACCATCAACCAGACAAACTGAACACGAAGCAGGGTGGTCCACATGGCGGCTCCAGATCATCGCTCAATGCGGGTCAGGCTGACCGGCACGAGCAATAATTGCAATCAGGAAAAACGCCCCTCGCCTGCTTGGTTAATAAGAGATTTACCATGCAGGCGATAGGGTGAACGCGAAGTTATGCGTCACGACTGCCGGATCCTAGATGACTGCCAGCCCAAAGCCTTACCAGCGCGGTGTTTCTCTGCCGAGTTCCAATCCGTTTCAGCGCCTTGCCGAACTCCTGGAAGGAGAGGCCGCAGGTCTGGACCCGATTATCATGACAATCGGCGAGCCGCAGCATGCCATTCCGTCGTTTACAGCCGAAGTGCTGATGGAAAACATGGCCGGATTTAGAAAATACCCGCCGATCAATGGCTCGCAGGAGTTTCGGCAGGCCATCGCGGCCTGGCTGGACAAGAGATATGATCTCGGCGGCGCCGTCGACGAAGATCATGGTGTCCTTCCGCTCAACGGGTCCCGTGAAGGCCTTTCCTTCGGCGCCATCGCCGCGCGTGACCAGCTGGACAAGGGACTGGACCATCCGGTGGTGATCCTGCCCAACCCTTTCTACCAGACCTACGCCGCCGCGGCCCATGTGGCCGATGGCGAAGCCGTCCTGCTTGATGCGGTTGCGGGCAACAACTTCCTGCCCGATCTCGACAGTCTCAACGATGACCTGCTCGACCGCACCGTTGCCTTCTACGTGGCATCGCCCACCAACCCGGAAGGTTATGTCGCCGACATCGCCTATTGGCAGCGTCTGATCAAACTGGCCCGCAAGCACCGGTTCATGATTTTTGCCGACGAGTGTTACTCGGAAATCTACCGCGACACACCGCCTCCCGGTATTCTGGAAGCGGCCCTGCCGCTGGGAGACGGCTTTGCCAATATTGTCGTGCTGAACTCCCTTTCCAAGCGCTCCAACCTGGCCGGCCTTAGATGCGGATTTGCCGCAGGCGATCCGGAGTTCCTGAAACGATGGGCAAAATTCCGCGGACTGGCGGCGCCTCAGGTTCCGCTCCCGGCACAGGCTGTCGCCGTGCGCGCCTACCAGGACGAAGCCCACGTCATCGAGAACCGGTGTCTTTACAATGAGAAATTCGCGGCCGCAGAACGCATTCTCGGCCCGATCCTCGGACCGGTTACGCCCGAAGCCGGGTTTTTCCTCTGGCTGGATGTCAGCCGCTGGGGCGACGGGGTTTCGGTCACAAAGGCGCTTTGGCGCGATGCCGGCTTGAAGGTGCTGCCCGGGCGTTTCCTCGCCTCCGACCAGTCGGACGGCAGCAATCCCGGCGAAAACTACATTCGCATCAGCCTGGCGGCACCGCTCGAGCAGGCTGAAATCGCCCTTCGACGTTTGGCAAACTGGATGGGAGAGACAGAATGAGGCGGGCCAGCGCAACTCGCGGCAACGGCCGCAGGGCCTCGGTCGATCTTCTCGATACCGAAAGCCCGATCAAACGGTTTCTGCGGCGCAATCTCGTCGGGGCAGCCGGTCTCGGCATCATTGCGCTTGCCGCAATGCTGGCAGCAAGCCTTGCCACCTGGTCGGTCAGCGACCCGAGCCTGAATCACGCCACGGACGGCCCCGTGCGCAACGCGCTCGGCACACCGGGCGCCATTCTGTCTGACATCCTGATGCAGACCATCGGTCTTGCCACGGCCGTGTTTCTGGTTCCGCTGGTGCTCTGGGGCTGGCGTTTGCTCGCCGGACACGAACTCGGGATCGGCCGCAAACGCCTGGCCTACTGGCTGGTCGGCTCAAGCCTTGCCGCCGGGGCGCTTGCCGCGCTGCCGGTGCCCGACAGCTGGCCGCTGCCAACCGGTCTCGGCGGCTTTTTCGGCGATTACGTGCATCGGTTCCCGGCGCTTATCACGGACAACATGACCGGTGGCGCAGCCACCATTGTCGGCGGCCTCGGACTTGGTGTTCCCGCCATTCTCTTCCTGCTGGCTGCTGCCGGTTGGCTGGGCAACGCCGGTGCCCCGGCTCCGCGCACGGAGCCCGCGCCAACCGCAAAGGGTCACGGCAAATCGATCGAGGAAGATCTCGGCCTGGACCAGGAAGAAGGCGAATCCCGCCTTGCCCTCTTTGCCAGTGCGTTTGTCGGCCAGATGGGACATGTCGGCCTCCAGACCGCCGCTCACCTGCGCCGCCTGACAGGTTTCAAACGCGCCCGGCCTCAGGAGGAAGAGGAAACCTGGGACGACGACGAGCTGGAACCGGATTACGAGCCCGAAGACAGCCGGCAGGGCAGCCGCCTCAAGGCCTTCCGCCGGGTCTTGACCGGCCGTCTGATGCCCGAGGACGATGACGGTCTCGACGAGTTCTATGAGCGCGGCCAGCATCCCGACGACGACGAAGATCCCTATGCCGAGCCGCCCTTTGACGAAGACGGCGAGAGCTTCGAACCGGATGATCTCATGATCGACAAGGGCCCGGTCTCCGGCCGGCCGACGGTTCCGGTCGGCATCGCACCGCCGCCTGACCAGGCACCTGCCAGACCGGAAGCCCCCGCCCAATCCGCACCGGCGGGCCGGGTCATTCCGCCGGCACCGCGCCCGAAACAAAGCAAACGGGCACTGGAAGAAGCCCAGCCGTCCTTCCTTGGTGCGCCGGAAGAATACGAGCTGCCGCCCCTGAGGCTGCTGGCCGAACCGAAGGCCGGCGGCAAGGTTCCGGGCCTGTCCGCCGATGCATTGGAACAGAATGCCCGCATCCTGGAAGGGGTGCTGGAAGACTTCGGCGTGCGCGGCGAGATCATCGAAGTTCGCCCCGGCCCGGTCGTCACCCTTTATGAACTGGAACCGGCACCCGGCATCAAGTCGTCCCGCGTCATCGGCCTTGCCGATGACATTGCCCGTTCCATGAGCGCGATCTCGGCTCGCGTGGCCGTCATTCCAGGCAAGAATGCCATCGGCATCGAGCTGCCCAATGCGCGGCGCGAAACCGTTTACCTGCGCGAGTTGCTGGCCGCCCAGGACTTCGAAAAATCCAAGTCCAAGCTGGCGCTGGCGCTCGGCAAGACCATCAATGGCGAGAGCGTCGTCGCCGATCTGGCGCGCATGCCGCACCTTCTGGTCGCCGGCACCACCGGTTCGGGTAAATCCGTTTCGATCAACACCATGATCCTGTCTCTGCTCTACAGGCTGACGCCCGAACAGTGCAAAATGATCATGATCGACCCGAAGATGCTGGAACTGTCCATCTACGACGGCATTCCGCATCTGCTGACACCCGTCGTCACCGATCCGAACAAGGCCGTTGTTGCGCTGAAGTGGACCGTCCGCGAGATGGAAGACCGCTACAAGAAGATGTCCAAGATGGGCGTCCGCAACATCGACGGCTACAACACCCGCATCAAGCAGGCCCTCGAGAAGGGCGAGAGCTTCACACGCACCGTCCAGACCGGTTTTGACCGCGAGACCGGCCAGCCGATCTACGAGGAAGAGGAACTGCCGCTCGAGGCCATGCCGTATATCGTTGTCATCGTCGACGAAATGGCCGACCTGATGATGGTGGCCGGCAAGGACATTGAAGGCGCAATCCAGCGTCTGGCCCAGATGGCACGTGCCGCCGGCATCCACCTGATCATGGCCACCCAGCGTCCGTCCGTGGACGTCATCACCGGTACCATCAAGGCAAACTTCCCGACCCGGATCTCTTTCCAGGTGACCTCGAAGATCGACAGCCGCACGATCCTTGGCGAAATGGGCGCCGAGCAGCTGCTCGGCATGGGCGACATGCTCTACATGGCCGGCGGCGGCCGCATTCAGCGTGTCCACGGCCCGTTTGTGTCCGACGACGAGGTCGAGGACATCGTCAAGCATCTGAAGGTCCAGGGCACACCGCAATATCTGGAAGCCGTCACGGAAGAGGAAGACGGGGGCGACAGCCCCTATGACGGTGGCAGCGGCCTGGCCGGCGGCGGCGAGGGCAACGAGCTCTACGACAAGGCGGTCGCCATTGTCCTCCGCGACAAGAAGGCATCGACCTCCTACGTTCAGCGGCGCCTGTCGATCGGTTACAACCGGGCGGCCTCCCTGATCGAGCGGATGGAACAGGAAGGCCTGATCAGCGCCGCCAACCATGCCGGAAAACGCGAGATTCTCGTGCAAAACGGCGTCGAAGAAGACTTTTGATGTGTTAGGGTAAAACCTGCCAAAGCTTTGCCACACAGGATCACTACCTAAGAGCAAAGCCAAACGGCACGAACTGATTTAGGACATTGCATCATGCTGAAACGCCTCGCACACCGCCTGCTCAAACCGATTGCGGCGACCGGTCTGGCCGCGGTTCTCGCCTTCTCTGCAATGCTTCCGGCAGCAGCGCTTACCGAGCAGGAACAGAAGACGCTCACCGACCTGAACACCTATTTCAACTCGGTGAAGACCATGCATGGCGACTTCATCCAGTTCGGTCCGGATGGCAGCCAGTCGGACGGCAAGTTCTACATGGCCCGTCCGGGCAAGGTGCGTTTCTACTACAACAAGCCCTCCGTGCTCGACATTGTCGCCGACGGCAAGTCTGTCTCCGTGCGCGACCGCAAGCTCAACACCCAGGATATCTGGCCGCTGGGTCAGACGCCCCTGCGTTTCCTTCTGTCCGACTCCATCGATCTGCAGCGCGACACCAATGTCACCAACGTGCTGGTGGAGGAGGACCTGGTCACGGTCACGATCTTCGACAAGACCAAGTTCAACTCCGGCACGCTGACGCTGATTTTCGATGCCAAGGACTATGCCCTGAAACAATGGACCGTCACGGACCAGCAGGGGTATGACACCTCGGTCGCTGTCTATAACGTTGTCTCCAACGGCCCGACCAATCCGGACCTGTTCAAGATCGACTATCTGGCGAATGCCCGCCAGAACAAGAACTGACCGGCGCGGCCGATCCGGTGACTTCTGAGAAAACCGCGTCCGGCGGACGCTCCGTCGTCTTTCAGCTGCTTGAGGCCTTCTGCGCCGGCAAAGGCTATCGTGTCACGGCCGGTGACCCCCATGGCCATGCCGGCCATGTTGAAAGCCCCACGGGCAAACGCTGGTTCTTCAAGGGCACGCGGTTTGACCTCAATCCCTATGGCGCGGCCGAGATCGCCAATGACAAGGCCTATACCTGTCGGTTTTTAAAGGACGCGGGCATTGCCGTTCCGGCCAGCCACTTTGTCCCGGCCACCAGCATCCGGAGCGGCAAGCGGCCACCTGAAGATGTGCTCGACTTCGCCGAAGAAACCGAATTTCCGCTCTTCGTCAAACCGAATGAAGGTCAGGAAGGCCGCGACGTGATGCGGGTCGACACCTATCACAGCCTTCAAAACGCCCTTCATCTCCAGGCCAAACGCCACGAAGCCATGCTGGTCCAGGAGGAAATCCGAGGCCTGGACCTTCGGGTCCTGGTGCTCGACGGCGAGGTGCTGTGCGCCTTTGAACGCCGTGCGCCCGAGGTTACCGGCGACGGCGTCAGCAGCCTTGCGGAACTGGTCGATGCACATCCAAGCATTGATCCGTCCGACGGCCGCATCGACTTCGAACTCTCGCAACAGGCCCTGATGCTGGAAAGCGTGCCGGTGGCTGGCCAGACCGTGACCTTGTTGCCGGTCTCGAACCTGTCCTCGGGCGGCTCGGCCAGGATCATCACGGCAAGTCTCGCACCGGATCTCCACGCCCTTGCCCGACTGGCCACCAAGACGCTCGGCCTGCGTTATGCGGGCATCGACCTGATCGTCCCGTTCGAACAGCGCCCGGACACCACTGCCGTGGTGCTGGAGGTCAACGCCGCCCCCGGTCTCAGCAATCTCTATCGCCAGGGCTGGGAAGAAACGGCTGCGGTAAAGCAGGTCTACGAGACGCTGTTTGAAGCCATGTTCTGGCCATAGTGCCCCTTTTCCGAGCGACCGACTGCACCTGGTGCACGATCGCCGACCGCAGGACCGCTTGCGGTCGGATCAAGTGGGTTTCTTGGTCAAGACCGCACTCAGCCGGTCAGCCGAAACATCGGCGGCCATCCCATAAGCGAGTGCCAGGACAAGCGCCAGATACCCCGTCTGAAACTGATCCAGCGCAAACACCCCGAAAATGGTGATCAGTACACCATTTACGACGGTTCGCCTCTGCACCGCTTTCCATATACGTTCCCGCAGCGGCCCGAGACCGCTCGATTGGCTGGTCTCGATCGGCTTTGCCGGTTCTTCCAGATGCATTGACTGGCCATCTGACGTGAAATCGACGCTGACCTTGGCCTCTGTCTCGATCCGAAAAAAGACCCTGGACCCACTTGTGATGACTTCCTGCTCGCCGGCGTCCTTCGGTTCAAGTGACCAGCTGATGTCTTCAGGATCAGCCACTGAAGCATCCAGAACCTCCAGCGCCCAAAGTTGCGCTTCACCGGGATAGATCACGGCGGGCGCCACAATCCGGTATTGTGGTCCCGACCTAACCGTCTGTACCAAGGACATCGCGCCCCGGCTCCGCCGTGATACAGGTTCTACCACTAGCTTCCCCTGTTCCCAGGCTTCATGGGCCCTCGCGACGGCGTTGTCGTCGCTGGGTGGTTCAATTTTGCCGATACGCCCGAGTTCGGCCAGTGCCCGTGCAACATCCGCCGTGACTGCATGCAGTTGCGCCAGAGCACCTGTAAACTCAGCGACTGGACAGTCGGAGGAACTTGCGGCGGCCATCGACTGCACCGTGGTCAGGATCTCCATCATTTTTCCGGACGGAACGTCTATGATCTCCACATCCGGATTGGTTTTGTTTTCTTCTTGCCGCTTGATCATCGCATCACGCGCGGTCTCATCTAGCGCTGACAGAAACGGCCCCAGCTCCTGCACAAGAAGGCGGCGCATGGTTGTTTCGTAGCTGCGCAACATCTCGGACAGGGCCGCCATTGCCGCCGTCACCTCGGACGCCTCCGGTGTCGGGCTCAGTGCCAGTTTTTTCTGGGACTCAATGACCGCTTGCTGCAACTGCTTATCGTTGGACAAACCGGCCAGGACCGGATTCCAGCGATCTTCGGCCTTTTTGAGCGCGATCGCGTGACCATCCAACCAGACCTGCACATGACCAAGGCCTTGCCTGGCAAGATCGGGCAGGCGACTGACGCCAAAGAGACCGGAAACAGTCGCAGCATCCTCTGCACCAAGGTCGGCACGTAGAGACGCAATATGGGCTCGTATCGGCTTCAGTGCATCTTGAACGGTTCCAGGTTCCGCGAACCGGGGCGTCATGGCGGAACTCCAGGGCGCCAGCGCTGCGTCAGCAGTCGAGATAGCCTGTGCCAGGGTGGTCTCCGCAGACTTCAGCTCTGACACCGCCGCTTCCCGTTTGGCCTTTATTGTCACGTCCGTGGCCTCCGGATCGTGCATTGCGATCTGCAGATC
This sequence comes from Roseibium sp., assembly GCF_965233565.1. Taxonomy (GTDB): domain Bacteria; phylum Pseudomonadota; class Alphaproteobacteria; order Rhizobiales; family Stappiaceae; genus Roseibium. The sequence goes on from NZ_OZ247494.1 coordinate 3,140,898, forward strand.
ATTGATAATCTTTTCCAGTTTCGACAAAAAATCAGCATCACGCGCAGTCTGCCGAATGCGCGTCAGCCTGTTCATGAACTGGCGGGTCGGGATCATCTCCCGGTCGCGGTCAAGACCGGTTTCGAACCGCTTTCGGTAGTAATATCCCAAAATGATGCCACCAATGATGGCAAGGACCAAAGCGATCTGGGGCAGCCTGACATCCAGTTCCACGTCGACACTTTTTTCCGCCGCATCCGTATGTGCTGATTGAATTTTCATCGAGCCCGAATACGTCCCGTAGCTGCCCAACCCCACTGGAAGCGCATAGGCTACGGGTTTGAGCTCCATCACCTGGCCGGGACCGATCATTCCAAGTTCCTCGTCCGGGTCGCTTGTTTCGGCGAATTTCACCGTGGCGATGTCCTTTGCATTCCCGTCTCGGGAGAGCCGCACCTCTCGATCGGTAGGCGACAGATCGGCAGTGGCCACATAACCGGTCTCGCGAATCTTGAAAGGATGGTGCCGTGCCGGCCACCAGTCACCAACGCTGCGGCCAAAGACGTTTAGACCCGAGATCATTTCGACAAAGGGAACGCGGGTGATGCTGATCCGGATCTTGGCGGGCGTCGCCAGAACCGCGTTTTTACGCTCCAGTTCAAGCGTGATGCGCTGGCACTTCAGTTCGGTTCCCCGTTCAGATGCCTGCTTGCAGGTTTCGGGCTTGTATTCCGGTTCGGTTGTTCCCGGCGTGTCGCAAAGCGTCCCAGGTCCGGACGCCTGAACCAGATCCAGCGTGACGGAATAAGTCGCTGCCTTGTAGCTCGCCTTACTCGGTTTCAGCTTGATTTGCGGCACTTCGGTGCCGCTGTCCTTCGACTTGGTGATGCAGGCGTCAAAAACCCCATCCTCGGCGGATCCGTCCGAAGCTGTCGTTGCGGCCTGGTAAATCCAGAGTTTTTCGGCCGCCACTCCTTCGCCGGAGGCGAAATTGAACTTCGCCTCCAATGGCGCGCCCTTACTGTCGAACGGCAAGGTCCGGCTGGTGCCGTTGAGCAGGGTCAGGAGATTGCCTTTGCGGATCACTTTCGGTTCGGCTTCGGCTGTGATCGTAAAGGTCTGCCACTGGCAGCTCGTCGGTGCGCAGGTTGTCACCGGGGCGACTGAAGCCGGCTTGCCCTCGACCAGCGGCTGGCCATCGCAGTCCGGTTGCCTGGACCGTTGGTCGGCGTCGGTCCAGATCAGCACCGACAATTCGTGGACCCCATCCGCAAAAGCGTCCTCGTTGGTGCTGAGATCGATGGTCCAGATTCCGGAACCGTCGGCCGGCGCAAGGGTGCAGGCGCTATAGAGCGCCGCCGCCCGTCGCGTGGTATCTAGTTTGGCGGAAACCACGCGAGCAAAAACGGCTTTTTCGCCTTCACCGGTCAACATCACAGGAACACGAACCGTCTTACGCTCCGCTGCGTCGTGCACCAGCTTGATCGACGCACCATTGGTTTCGATCAGACGAACCGGCTCACCTTGAGCCATCGCGGTGCCAATCGCCGCAAAAAACCAGACCAAAGCAACAAGCCGTCTCATGACCATCCCCGCTTAGTCCCGACCGGTTGCGCGAGGTGAGCATATTTGCGGAAAAATTTACCGCAGTTACACGCATAAAACGATCAGAAGGTTCCACAATACCTTTTCAAGGACAAAAACCACCCGCCGACTTCGCTCCCCCCAGAGCCGACCGATAAACCAGTAGCAATTGTCGAAGGATACAACGGCTGCGAGAAGTATTCAATTATTCCGAAATTCGAGATGCCACGATGGACCAGCGGACCACCAGCTTGGTAACAATCGATCGTGAGGAAATTTCCCGATCAAGCAAGTGCTGTTCGAATTCTGGTATGCGCCATTCGAACAGGGGGAAACCTTCTCTCAAATCCACATCCGGTAGGAGACACAAATGCGCGCGATCACCTATGACCGTTTCGGTCTGGCCGAAGAAGTCCTGATGCTGGAGGACCTGCCTACTCCGAACCTTGCTCCTGGAGAGGTCCTGGTCAAGTTGCATACTTCAGGCGTCAATCCGTCCGACATACGGGCACGCGCCGGCGGCCGTCCGGGGGTGACGAAGCCGCCCTTTCCAAAAATTGTCCCGCACAGCGATGGCGCAGGCGTCATTGAGGCCGTTGGCGAAGGCATTTCGCAAGACCGGGTCGGCGAGCGGGTCTGGATCTGGAACGGGCAATGGCAGCGGGCCTTTGGCACGGCAGCAGAGTATATCGCCCTGCCTTCGGTTCAGGCGGCAACCCTGCCGGATCAGACCTCTTTCGAGACAGGTGCCATTCTCGGCATCCCGGGCATGACGGCGGTCCACGCGGTGCTTGGCGGCGGCGAGGTCGCCGGCAAGACCGTCCTGATCAGTGGTGGCGTCGGAACCGTGGGCAATCTTGCGATCCAGGTGGCCGCGGCCTCCGGAGCCACCGTGCTGGCAACGGCCCGCGGCGAAAGCGGGCTGGCTGCGGCACGCGAAGCCGGCGCCGCTGAGGTGTTCGACTATACCTCCGACAAGCTCGCCGATCAGATCCTCGAGGCAACGCACGGCACATTGATCGACCGGATTGTCGAGGTCGAATTCGGCAAGAATATCGAGACCAACACCAGGGTCATCACCGAGCGCGGCACCATCGCCGCCTATGGCTCGGCCAAGGACATGACACCCGTTCTGCCGTTCTATCCGCTGATGTTCAAGGCCGTGACCCTCGATCTGGTGCTTGTCTATCTGCTGTCCGGAGCCGAGCGCAGCACCGCCATCGGCAACCTGACCGGGCTTCTGGAAAAGGGCGCACTCGACTTCAGGATTTCCGAAACGCTGGATCTCACCGAATGCGCCAGGGCTCATGACCTGATTGCCGAGGGAAACCGGGCTGGGTCGGTGCTTCTCAAGTGCTGACACTCGACCGGCGGCTGGACCCAGCTTTAAGCACCGGCGGAAACTCTCCGTTTGGCCGACTCGCCTTCCGCATACGGAACCGGCTATGAAAGACGGAGTTGACCCTAGGGCGGAAACAGGATCGGACCCATGACTGAGATTGTGATTGCAAGTGCGGCGCGGACAGCCGTTGGAAGTTTCGGTGGCGCGCTGAAGGACAGCCCGCCCTGCGACCTGGGCACGACGGTCGCAAAGGCCGCCATCGAACGCGCAGGGATCGAAGCAGATACCATCGATCAGGCGTTTTTTGGCAATGTCATCCACACCGAACCGCGCGACATGTATCTGGCGCGCGTCGCCTCCCGCCAGGCCGGCGTCCCGGACCACGCGCCGGCGCTGACCATGAACCGTCTGTGCGGCAGCGGCCTGCAGGCCATCGTGTCCGCGGTCCAGGCGATCACCCTGGGAGACGGCGACGTCGCATTGGTGGGCGGCGCTGAAAATATGAGCCGCGCCGGCTATTCGCTGCCGGGCGCCCGTTTCGGCCAGAAAATGGGCGATACGCAGATCGTCGACATGATGACCGGCGCCCTGCACGACCCGTTCGGCATCGGCCACATGGGCATCACGGCTGAAAACATCGCTGAAAAACACGACATCCCGCGCGAACGGCAGGATGCCTTTGCTCTGGAAAGCCATCGCCGTGCCAGTGCAGCCATCAAGGCCGGCTACTTCAAGGATCAGATCGTGCCGATCAGCGTCGGCCGGCGGGGCAAGGAGACCGTCTTCGACACCGACCAGCATGTTCGTCACGAGGCAGAGATCGGCGACATGGCCAAGCTGCGCCCGGTCTTCAAGAAAGACGGCAGCGTTACTGCCGGCAACGCCTCGGGCCTCAATGACGGTGCCGCGGCACTTGTCCTGATGAGCAGGGAAAAAGCCGACGCGCTCGGTGTGAAGCCGCTGGCGCGCATCCGCTCCTATGGGGTGGCAGGCGTCGACCCGGCCGTGATGGGCATTGGCCCGGTTCCGGCCATGCAGATCGCCATGAAACGCGCCGGCATTTCCGCAGCAGATCTCGACGCGGTGGAATCCAACGAGGCTTTCGCGGCCCAGGCCTGCGCCGTCAACGATTTGCTGGGCCTGCCTGCAGAGAAGGTCAACCCGAATGGCGGTGCCGTCGCGCTCGGCCACCCGATCGGTGCCACCGGTGCAATCATCATGACCAAGCTGGTTTACGAACTGCAGCGCAGCGGCGGAGGCCTCGGCGCCGCCACCATGTGCATCGGCGGCGGCCAGGGCATTGCGGTGATCGTCGAAAACGCGGCCTAGATCACCCGATTGCGCATCACATTATCACGGATCGATTGCACGGCTTGCTCGCAGTGCCGTGCAATTATAAGTAAAACAACCTTAGATACTTAGATTTATTTCTCTTTTCGAAAAAACTGTTTCGGTCAATACTCGTCTCAGCAGCTCTGCAACAGACAAATTGGTCACCTATGCATCAGGCCGCCAAATTGCTCGGTGTGCTTGCCTGTTGTTTCACCACAACAGGAGCAGCCTCAGCTTATTGTCCCGAGCGGATCGCCACGATCGAAGGCACGCCTATGAATACTGCGCTGCTGCCGGTCATGGAAGACCTTTACGGGCAGCTCGGGTGTCAATTGACGACAGTGGCTTTTCCGGGCCGGCGCGGTGTTGCCGCATTCAACGCAAAGAGGGTCAGTGGCGAATTGTTTCGTCTGCCGGTCATCGAACCGTCCTATCAGACAGAGTTCGTCCGGTCAGCTGCTCCGGTGTTTCATTTTCAAGAGGCCTTGTGGCTCCACCCTTCCAGGCACCTCGATCGCACCTCGAAAATTGGCTATGTGATTGGCCTCAAATGGCAGGAGACCTTTGCCAAGAACAACGCCGCGCGGCACCAATTCGTCAAATACTCTTCGTCTCGTGAGCTGTTTTCAGACTATGAGCATGGACTGCTGGACGGGTTTTTATCCGGACCTCTTCAGGTGGAAACCCAGTTGAAAGACAAAGTCTTCTCGAAAAGACCGGAGATGGCCTTGTTCATCCGGAAAACGCCGGTCTACCACTATCTGGACAGCCGGTATGCCACCTTCATGGCGGACCTCTCACGCATCATCAAAGATCAGTCCACCATCAACGAGACCGGCGCCAAGCCTGATCAGGCAAACCATTAAGGGCTCGCCAGGCCTGCGTTTTCAATAATCTCCGAGCTTGATGTCCCGGGAGTAGTCTTCGCCCGCGACCTCTTTGGTGACAGCCTGGCCGCAAATGGTAGCGCCGCGCGTGGCGTCATAGGTGAGGGAGGGCGAACCGGCCAGTTGCCAGCCCTTGTTCAGGGCCTGGGTCACCCGGTGGCAGAATTCGCTGTCGTCGACACCGGTGATGAAGCGATAGAGTTTCATGTCTGTCCCTGTTCCGTCAGATCAGTTGCCAACGGCCTTCCGCCGCCTGCCGGCCCTGCATGTAGCCGGTCCACCCCGGAACCGTCCAGACTTATCGGACACGTTCCGCATCAACACTCGTGTTCAGACTTCCAGATGAGGCGGCAGTTCCCTGCTCAGAAAGGCGATCAGTCGTTGCACGGGTGGCAGAACTCCCGTCCGGGATGGCATCAGGAAGCTGATTTGCGGGGTTCCGGCAGTCCAGTCAGGTAGAACACGCACCAGATGGGATGTTCTTACCTCCTCCCGGCAGACATAGGCCGGAAGAGCAACGATCCCCAGCCCGTCCGAGGCCGCCTGTTTCAGCGATACCATGTCCTCGCTGCGCAGACGCTCGCTATAGCGGACCGTTGCTGCGGCGCCCTGGCCGTCGCGCAAAGTCCATTTGCCGCCCGAGGCCTGCCAGCCCATGGTCAGACCGGCGAGATCCTCAAGGTCTTCGGGCCGGTCCGGATGACCGTTCTTTTCCAGAAAACCCGGAGAGCAGAACAGATGCCAGGCGACGGTGGCCAGACGCCGCTGAACCAGACTTGAATCCGGCAAGGTCTCCATGTGGCCGCGGATTGCAAAATCAAGCCCCCCGCCCAGCACATCGACCAGCTCGTTGGACACCTGCTGCTTCAAGGTGACCTGGGGATGATCGGTCAGAAAGCGCGAGAGCAACGGCCTCAATCCGAACTGGGCCATCCCGACCGAGCAGCTGAAGCTCACCGTTCCGGCAACCTGGCTCGACTTGTGCCGTACCGACGCTTCGGCGGCATCCAGGTGCTGCAGCGCCTGTTTCGCATCCTGGAAATAGTCCCGGCCAATATCCGTCAGGACCAGACGCCGGGTGCTGCGCAGCAGCAGCTTGACACCGAGGCTCCGTTCGAGCTGCTGCACATGGCGGCTGAGTTTCGACTTTGAAATGCCGAGCGCTCTGGAGGCGGCCGAAAACCCGCCTTTTTCGACAACCTGGACGAAGGACCGGGCACTGTTCAGGTCCATATGACCGGCATCTCCAGACTATTGTTCCATTTATGGAACAATCCTTATCAATATTGTTGTCTTCTTTCCAGACTGTTCCGTCCTTAGGTTGAAAACAGCCGACAAACCGTCGGCCGCGCGAGAGCCGTAGCGACTAGCGATCTCGTTCGACCGGCAGATGAAAGGACCAAAGGAATGACCTCACGCATCAACCCCGCCCCCCTGACGCAAGACAACGCCGCCCTGGTGCTGGTCGATCACCAGGTCGGTCTGATGACGGGCATTCGCGACTACTCGATTGCGGACCTGAAGCATAACATCATCGGCCTGGCCAAGGCTGCCAAAGTGCTGGGTCTGCCCATCGTCGCCACGACCACCTCCGCCGACACGCTCTGGGGTCCTGCCTTTCCGGAGCTGACCGAAGCGCTCGCCGGCGAGGAGTTTATCGACCGGACGACCGTCAATGCGTGGGACGATGCCCGTGTTGCCGACAAGATCAAGGCAACCGGCCGCACGAAACTCATCTTCGCCGGTGTCTCCCTGGAAGTCTGCGCGGCTTTTCCGGCCATGCGTGCTCTCAGAGAAGGATATGAAGCCTATGTCGCCGTCGACGCCTGCGGCACATTCAACCAGACCAAACGCGAGACCGGCCTTGCAAGGCTTGTGCAAAGCGGTGTTGTCATTGCCGACGGAGCCAGCCTGATGGTCGAAATTCTGGGCGACAATGCACGCCCCGAGGCCTGGGGCGTCTATGAAGCGCTCGGGATGGATTGGGCAACGCTCGTTGGCCAGGTGCGCAACAGTGTTCCCCAAGCTCTTGCGTCTTCGGCTGCCTGAGAAAAGACTGACCGGATCTGAACAGGTCCGGTCAGTGCCCCTGCCGTTTCAATATCCTGCCGGCATGACTGTTCCTGGCCGCAATGAAGGCGGCATAGGCCGCATCGTAATTCGCTGGAACGGCTTCCTTGACGGACCGGCGGTCTTTGACGCGATGCCACCAGTCTCGCTGCCTGTCAGACAGGTTTGCCGTCAGCTTGACCTTCGACACCCGATCCAGAACCGGCAACGAGCGAAAAAGACTTGCCAGAACGGCATCGAGCAAACCGAATTTGGAGCCGGAAAAATAGGGATCCGGCCACAGCCTGCGTTCCAGTTCGTGCAAATGCCGAACGAGAGCCTGAACTGACGCGTCACAGGAACGGGCATCCGGGTCCCGATAGATAATCCTGGCAACGAGCGAAAGCATGCCGTCAGCGAACCGCATCCAGGCATCCTGCAGCGCATAAGCCAGCGGATCATCCGGCATCAGTCGTCCGCCCGACTGACGGTCCATGAAAGCGGCAATCGAACCGGATTCAAAAAGCCAGGTGTCTTCACCGGCCTGAAGCACAGGTACCCGGCCCAGCGGCGAAACGTCTTCCAGCCAGCCTGGCTTGTCGTGCAACTCGATATCCACCCTGTCGAACGGAATGCCGCACTCCAGCATCGCGATAACGACGCGTTGCACATAGGGGCAAAGCCGATGGCCTATGATCTTGAATTTGGTGCGCATCTGCCGTTACTTGCCTGACTTTCATAAGGAAAATCAGGCATATCGGCTTTGGACGTCGTGATCGATAGACAGAGTTGCAGGCCGCGATTGCGATCCTGCAAACAGGCTTGCGAAGCTCTTGGAGTTTGGGGCGCTCAGCCTTGGGCAGAAATGGCATCAGCGATCGCGATCACCCGCTTGCCCATGTCCGCATGGAGCCGTTCCACCATCTTGCCATCCACCTGGATAGCACCCTTGGAAGCGTTTTCCGGTTTTTCGAACTCGGCGTTGATCAGCCTGGCCCAGGCGACCTCCTCTTCGGATGGGCTGAAGGCCGCGTGACACGGACCGATCTGTTTCGGGTGGATCAGCGTCTTGCCGTCCATACCCATGTCTGCTCCTTGAGCACATTCGGCGGCAAAACCGTCTTCATCCTGAAAGGCATTGAAAACACCGTCCAGGATGTCGATGCCGCCAAGACGCGCAGCGGCAACGCAGGTCATCAGCCAGGGCATCATCGCCGCCCGCCCCGGGGTCAACCGAGCGCGGGTTTCCTTGGCAAGGTCGTTGGTTCCCATGACAAAACAGGACAGGCGAACGGCGGGATCCCTGCCGCAAGCGCCAATTGCACCGGCATTGAGCATGGCCTCGGGCGTTTCCATCATCGCCCAGAGCCGCAGACTGTCCGAAGCGCCCAGAACCGAAAGCTTGTGTGCAATCAACTGCAGGTCGGCAGGTGTATTCACCTTCGGCACAAGGATCGCATCGGGGTCCGCCTTGACCGCTGCTTCCAGATCCGTTTCACCCCAGGGTGTTTCAAGCCCGTTGATCCGGATCACCACTTCGCGGTCGCCATACCCACCTGCCGTCACCGCATCGACAATCTGGTTGCGCGCCAGTTCCTTGGCATCCGGGGCAACCGCGTCTTCCAGGTCAAGCAGCAGGCAATCCACATCCAGCGTTTTCGCCTTTTCCAGCGCCCTTTGATTGGAACCGGGCATGTAAAGGGCGGAACGGCGGGGTCTGAGCAGCGACGACATGGCGGATCCTGAAGGCTTGAGAAAACGAAATTCCGGTTAACCTAGTGGATCGCATGAGTGAGGGAAATTGCCCGAAAGGGGAACGCGTGAACAAAAGTTCGGCTGAAAAATTCAGTCAGCAAGTCCTGCCAACAAGATCAGGCACTTCTGAAGAACCAGCGGGCACTTGACGCCGGCTTTGACCCCGCCTGGAGTCTTCGTGTTAAGAAATACAGAATATCGGAACGTGTTCTGCTTAACGAAGATCTATTTCTCAAGAAACCTAAATACATGCCGATTCCGGCAAGTACATAGCAGCAGGCGAATGTGATCATCACCACATCTTCCCCTGTTATCTGTACCCAATCCGGCATCGGTTGCTCCATTGCTTAATCTGACACCTAAAATTTGGCACAAGATCAAAGAAAATTGAGAGCGGTTACGTCACACTTTTTTCGTTTGGGGCGCTTCGACCGACTTTTGCCGCGACCTGAAGATCATGTCCTTCGCGGCAATCACCGCACCAACCGTGATGGCGACGCAGGCAATGCCGACGGACCAGGTCAAGGCCCCGAAGCCGAAAGCAATCAGGAGCAGGGTGGACAGGAGCGGCGCGGAATAGGCAGCAGCCCCGAGCACCTGGATATCACCGCGTTTGACGCCGATGTCCCAGGTGAAGAATGCCAGTCCGACCGGAAAGGCCGCCAGCGCCAGAACCGAGGCCCATTCCAGCGGTGCGGCAGGCCAGACCGTTTCCTCCAGCGCCAGATGGCACAGGCCCGACAAAAGCGCCGTCATCAGGCAGAAGCCGGCCACCGCTTCGGTGGGCACCGCGCCGAGCCTGCGCGACAAAACCGAATAGCTGGACCAGAACAGGGAGGACGTGACCGCTGCGGCATAGCCGAGCATCGACTCGCCGGAAAATGCGATGCCTTCACCGCCCGTGATCAATAGAACCGCCCCGGCGAGGCCCAGAACAGTGCCGACAATGTGGTGCAGCCTGAGGGTCTCGCCGGGCAGCAAGGCTGAAAACAGCACGATCAGCAGCGGCCAGGTGTAGTTGATCAGGTTCGCCTCAACCGGTGGCGCATTGCGGATGGCCGTGAAATAGAAAAAGTGAAAGCCGAACAGACCGATCGTACCGAAGGCCCAGACCCCCAGGGGTTGACGCAGCAGCCTCGTTTTTCCGGAGGCAATCAGCCAGATCAGTGCGACCGTTCCGGAAAAGCCAAAACACAGCGTGTTCAACAGAAACGGCGGAACATTGCCCGATCCGGCTCCGAACAGGCCGAGCGTTGCCCACATCAGAACCGCGCTCAATCCGATTACCGTTGCCTTCAGTCTTCCCGTTTCCGCCATGACACTGTTCCGATGTGAAGTCGTCATCGCTCATGACATGGAACGGCCAAAAGCGAAAGGGCGTGTCAGGACCCTTGCAACGGAAAAAGCGCCGCAGACGATAATTGATCGAGGTCCTTGAAACCGGGCACGGTTTCGGGACATTGTGTGGCTCGCTTTACTCGAGTTTTATTCCGGGGAATTCATGACGACACCGCAAATCAGGGCTCTCGGGCTGGATGATGCCCATAAGCTTGCGCCGCTCATTGCCGAAAACGCCCAGGCCCTCAAGCGCGGCGCACCGCGTCGGCCGGACGACTTTTACGCCGAGCGCATCCTCGCAGACAAAACTGCCGAAGTCATCGGAGCGTTTGTGGGCGAGGAACTGATCGGGTTTGCGGTCTATTTTGACCTGCCGGAACTGATCACCGGCCTCAGGATCGGCCAGCTGGACGACATTTACGTGCACCCGGACCATCGCAACAAGGGCACCGGCCGCAAGATGATCGAAACTCTGGCAAACGAAGGTCAGAGCCGAGGCTGGCTGCATCTGCGCTGGATCGTGCCGGGCAAGAACACACCCGCGGTCGCGCTTTATGAAAAGATCGCCGAGCCGGACCACCGCAAAAGCTACGTCATCCCCATCGACCGGATTGCAGGCGATTGAGACGGCACCACTGCACCGCGCGTCAGAACCCCGCCTGAAACAGCGGCGGGATCCGGCCAACGGGCAGGAAGCCGACCTGCACCAAACCCTGGTTGATCGTTACCGGGACCTTGATGGTCCGAACGCCGTCCACTTCGGTGGCGGCCGTGTCCAGGCTCTTGACCACCCCTTCAAGCAGGGAAAAAGCCTGATCTTCCGGTGGAAACACGGGCTTCAGGCCTTGCAGCAGGTCAGCTGCATTGCCGATGGTGACCTCAAGCACGCCTGACAAGGTGCCGTCACCGGCAAGAACCAGATCACCGCTGGCGGCGGCGCGGCTCGCTTCAAACCCTGCTTCGGCCAGCATCAGACGGATCGGCAGTTCGCCTCCCTTTGCCTGCACCAACGACGCCAGATCAGCGCCTGCCATCAGCGCCATGCCACCCTCTATCCGGGCGTGGCCGCGCAGCATCAGCGACTGCGGCAATGCGGGCAGGGATTTCAGCGCCAGCCGGTCCACCGTCACAAATCCTTCCAGCATGCCGGCGACATCCGGAACCTGCCGCAAATGGACTTCGGCCTTGTCGGCCGCAAACGTCCCTTCCGAAAGGGTCGAGCCGAACACGGCCGCGGGCTGATCGACAACGGCGTCAAGCGCGCCGAGGGCGTCATCCGAAAACTTCATGCTGGCCCGCGCCGTCGTCCAGGTGACATCCCCGGACAGGCCGGCCACGGGTACCGACATCGCCGCCGGAGACGTGGCTTCGAAGATCACGTGGCGGGGATTGTAGATCAGGGCAACGGCGTTAAGCCCTCCCAGAGCCCCGGTGGCGCCAAACCTGTCCTCGGATTGCATGTCGCGGCAGGCGACCTCATAACGAAACGGATAGCCGGCGATTTCGAGATTGCCGCATGAAAGATCCAGCCCCTGTGTTGCCATGCGCTGGAGCTGCTGGTCGATCTGGTCTCCCAGTATCGAACGGCCATAAGCCCAGGCAGCCGACCAGCCCGCAACAACCACCACGATCGCCGTGATCAGCAGGATATAGCCGCGGCGGGACGGTTTGGGCGGCTTGGTCTCGGTTTTGGACACGATACAGGCTCTCTCTTTGTTTTGCAGTGACGACGCCGACGTCGCCTTCAAGGAATGCTTTCAGATCCTGGCGGCATTGAATTGACCGATACGGCTTGGTATCTCCGCATCTGCACGAACGTTAGACAGGACGATATGAGCGATTTTTGGGTCTTTGGCTACGGCTCTTTGATGTGGAACCCCGGATTTGAATTTCTACGTGCGGAGAGGGCTCTGCTCAGAGGTGCTCATCGCTCGCTCTGTGTCTATTCCTGGGTCCATCGCGGCACGCAGGAACGACCCGGGCTGGTCTTCGGGCTCGACAATGGCGGCGCCTGCCGGGGCATGGCCTATCAGGTTGCGGAAAACATATGGCCACAGACGCTGGACTATCTGCGTGCCCGGGAACAGACCACCATGGTCTACAAGGAACACCACCACAACATCGAGCTCGACGATGGCGAGAAGGTCGAGGCGCTGGTCTATATGGTCGATCACGGCCATGCGCAATATGCAGGCGCACTTCCTCTCGACCGTCAGCTGGAAATCGTGCGGGGCGCCGTCGGAAAATCGGGCGAGAACCCGGAATATGTCATCAACACGGCTGCCCATCTGGAAGAGATGGGTATCCAGGACAATGGTTTGGCCTGGTTGTCGGCCCGGCTCAGGGGCACCCCCGAAAACTGAGCGACTTTCAGAAGAACCAACAAAAGAAGAAGGGCCGTGCAGGTCGCACGGCCCCTTCTTGTGCCATTGCTGGCGCGCAGGCTGTTACTGATGCGGGAAGCCGGCCTTTGACGTACCGTTCCAGTCGCCGAGGAACGGCAGGATCAGAACATTGCTGTTGTTTTTGGTCTTGCTGATTTCGCGAACCGGAATGCGGTTGTTGCCATTCAGGTCTCCATACGCCTGGCGCGGGAAGTCGGCAGAGGCGGAGGCGTTGTTGACCCGGACAGAGGACCCGCCGGCCGAATTGAGCGCTTTCTGATTTGCAATCCGCATCTGTTCAATCGACACCGGCTCGTTGCCACTCAGATCGCCATAAGACTGGCGCGGGAAATCAGCGAAAGCGGAACCGATAGCAGCGGTGGAAACGACGCCAGCGGCCAGCAACGTGGTGATGATTTTCTTGGTAGTACGCATGATTAAGCTCCGTGTGTTAGGTTTATTCCAAATAAAGCGCTTTAATTCAGGTTGGCTTTATCGGGTCTCTTGCTGTGACACACCGGATATGGGAGCTGGATTTTGTGAAAAAAGAGACATAACTCGCCTGTGATCGTGAGTTTACTTAAAAACAATTCGATCACAGGCAGTTGTTATTTGTGTTACTTACAGTTTACTTGGATTCTGAAGGTCAGATCGATTGCCGGTCCGGACTATCCGGCCTTTGCCTGTTTCAATGCGTCGACCTCGGCGAGAACCGGAGAGGGCCGCTTTTCCTGGCGTGCTTCCTCGATCAACCGGTCGCTTGCCGTTTCAATGTCCGCCACCATTCGCTTGTAGAAAACGTCAGAGGGCAGACCGGGTTCGATCGCCGGCAGGATCTCGACAATGACCGTACCGGGATAGACCTTCCAGGACGACCGCGGCCAGTAAAGCCCGGCGTTATGAGCGATCGGCACGACCGGGCATTTCAGGTCCCGGTAGAGATGCGCGATGCCGTACTTGTATTGCGGCTCCGCCCCGGCAGGGCGCCTTGTGCCTTCCGGAAAGATCAGGATCTGGCGTTTTTCAGCAATAGCCTGTTTGGCGGCCTGCATCATGGCAGCCAGCGCTTCGGACCGTTTGCCCCGGTTGATCGGGATCTGGCGGAACTTGGCAGTGTACCAGCCAAAGATGGGAATCCAGCGCAATTCGCGCTTCAAGATGAAGGTCGGGCTGGAAAAGAGCGGGATCAGGGACACCGTTTCCCAGGCCGACTGGTGTTTCATTGCGGCGATGAACCCGCCCTCGGGCAGGTTCTCCCGGCCCCGGACTTCCACCTTGATTCCGGCGAAGACCCGCATCAGCAACTGCAGGATCCGCGACCAGGTCGGCACCACCCACCAGCCCCAGCGCCGCGGCAGGAGCATGACCGGTGAAAACAGGATCATCAGTATCAGGGTGACGGAATAGAACAGGACCTGAAACAGGGTAGAGCGCAGAAACAGCATGGCACCATGGAAACCGATGGGAACGTGTCACCGTCCGGCCGCAGTCTGACAGGTGTCAGCCCACGCCCTGCACGGCGATGCGAAGTCGGGCGAGGATATACTTCACATATTCCCGCATGAGAAGCCGCATCGTGTCGGGTTCCTGATACCAGGTGCCCAGCTTGAGGTCTTTGGAAAAGACCGGATAGGCGATCAGGTCGACATTCGGAAGCGCCCCGGAGAGCTCCGCCTGGGCCCTGGGAAGGTGATAGGCGCTGGTCACCACGAGCAGCGAACCAAAGCCGTTCTTGCGCACCCATGCAGCGGTTTCGGTGGCGTTGCCAGCCGTGTTGAGCGCGACCCGGTCAAGATCGACACTTGCCTTTTCAAGCGGGAGGTCTGACGCGGTTACAGCCGCCAGCTGCTCACGCGTTGTGCCCGGATGAACGCCGGAAATCAACAGACGGCTTGCCCGGCCTTCTTCCAGAAGACGCACAGCTTCGCTTACGCGGGCATGCCCTCCTGTCAGCACGACAATAGCGTCCGCATTCGCGGTGGTCGGGGCCTCGGCGCTGGCAACCTTATGGGCAAACAGCGCAAACTGGCCAAGCCCGCCCGCAATCAGGGCCGTGACAACTGCCACCAACAGAATGCGCAGACCGAACCGCTTCTTGCGCACAGGTGCAGGCGGATGCCCGAGCCTGTCCGGCGAGGTCGGACCACCGTCCTCCAGAGCGGGATCTATGACTGTGTCAGCATGTGTCATGGCGCGACTATGATAAGTGATTCGGCCAATTTCACGGCAATTGCCAAGAAAATCAATCCACTTTCGCCAGATGCGCCTTCACCGCCAGGCCGGATGTCAGCGCCGTCAGGATGGCAACAAGGAAGATGACGCCAAAAACACCCAGATAGCCGGGCAAGCTTACCGAGATGCCGCCAAACAGCGCCGACAGCTGATCGGACCCGGCCTGGCCTGCACTTTGCCTTGTCAGCATGTCCAGGGTGACAAAGGTCAGGATCGCGGCAATTCCGCCCGAAAATCCGCCCTTCAGCCCGAGCATCAGAAAGTGCCGCTGAAACTCCCGGGCAATGAACCCGTCTTCCGCCCCGACAAAATGCAGCACCGATACAACATCCTTGTTGCCCGCCATGGCGGACTGCGTCGCAAACACGACGCTGAGCACCATGGAGCCCATAACCAGGACCATGATGGCAAAGCCGCCCGCCACCACGGCCCCGGCCATGGCGGACAGGCGCGAGGTCCAGACCGAATGATCGTCGACACTTGCACCGGTCACGGTTTGCGAGACCTGGGACCGGAGTTGCTGGAGGTTCAGCAGTTCCGGGTCGCTGACCGTGATCTGGATGAGGCGCGGAACCGGCAATCCGTCCAGTTGCAGGCCGTCTCCCAGCCAGGGCTCCAGCAGAGATTTCGTTTCGGCGTCCGACAGGGCCCTGACTGCGGAGATCCCTGGAAATTCCTGTGCCAGAGCGACGGCCTTGTCGATCTCGCGCAACATGTCGACGCCTTCCGTCGGCCTGATCTGGATGGTGATCTCGCGCACCAGATCGTTCTGCCAGGCATCCGCGGCATCCCAGACAATGGAAACGGCGCCGACCGTAAGACAGGCGAGAAAACTCATGATGGCGACCACAAGCGTCAGCGCACGTCCGGCAACAGATTGCGGTGGCACGATTGCGGCAGCCGGCCGCAGCTTCGCCTCGTCGCCCTGCGCTTCCGGCTTTGCTTTGGCAGCAGATTTGCGAGCAGGTCGTTTGGAGCGTTTGGGACGCGCAGCCCGTCTCGGCGGTTTGACCTCGACAGAACCGCTGGTGTCTTTTTCGGTGTCGTCTGACTGGGACATGCTGCCGCCTAATCGAAAATTGAGAGGCGACCGTCCGCGAGCACCATGCGGCGGGCGTCCACCTGTTCCAGCAGCGCGATGTCGTGGGTCGCGATGACAACGGAGGTGCCGAGTTTGTTCAATTCAATGAACAGGCGCAACAGGCGACGAGCGAGAGGCGGGTCGACATTGCCGGTCGGCTCGTCAGCCAGGAGCACCTCCGGACGGGTGATCAGCGCGCGCGCAATTGCCGCCCGTTGCTTCTCACCACCGGAGAGAACCGGCGGCAGGACATGCATCCGGTCGCCGAGCCCGACCCATTTCAGAAGGTCGATCACGTCGGAGCGATATTCGGATTCATCCTTGCCGACCACCCTCAGCGGCAGGGCGACATTTTCATAGGTTGTCAGATGATCCAGCAGCCGAAAATCCTGAAACACCACGCCGATCTTGCGACGGAGCTTGGGCAGCTCCTGTTTGCCGATCACGCTGAGGTCACGATTGAACACCTTGATCAATCCGCGCGTCGGCTGCAGAGACATGAACAGCAGCCGGATCAGGCTGGTTTTCCCGGCACCCGACGGCCCGGTCAGGAACTGAAAGGACTGCGGCTCGATCTCGAAACTGAGGTCGCGCAGGATTTCCGGCCCCATGCCATATCTCAATCCGACATTCTCAAAGCGGATCACAAAAATACTCCTGTTGATGGACCGGTTCGCGTCTCGCTCTATAGCCTCGCCGTTAACGGTGCATTAATCATATAAAGGTCCATTAGAGTGATATTAATAGGTCCTGACCCAGGTGGGCCGAAAGTCCGACATGAAAAATGCTGGTTCTTGTCCAGAGTTTCGTGCCGAATTTCGCTCCCAAGGGACCTGTCAGGCCCCTTTGAGCATGCCATGACGAAAGGTCTTCGCGCATGAAGATCAAATGTCCGGACTGCAGTACGTCCTACGAAATCAAGGCAGAGGCCGTCGGCGCGGAAGGCCGCAGCGTGAAATGCGCCAAATGCGGCAACCGCTGGTTCGTTTCCCCGGAGGATGACGAAAAGGGCGACGTCGATCTTGGTGCCGACAGCGACGACAACGCCGCGGATACCGGCACCGATGATCCCGGCAAGGACGAAGCAGACTGGGCAGCTGATGCCGAGGAAGACACTGCTGGTGAACCCGACGACGCGCCGCCGGACGACGAGGACCCTGCCGATTTCCAGCCGGAACCGGCAACCTCCCGCGCCAGTCAGGATGAAGACAAATACGCCGCCGACCTGAAGGACGAGGCGCCTGACGACGATGACGGGCCGGTCGATATTGAATCCAGCGCCAAACGACCAAAAATCATCGTCAACCCTGACAAGTTTCGAAGAGACCATATCGGTGCTGTTCTGAGATGGCTTTTCCGGCGCAACTATCGCCGTCTCGGCGGCATCGCCCTTTTTGGTGCCGCACTTGCCGTCTGCGTGTTCTTCGTCGCGATGCGGGACAATGTGGTCAAGCAGTCCCCGGATCTTGCGAGCCTATTTCAGATGATCGGGTTTGATGTCAATCTGCGTGGGCTTGAATTCCGCAATCTCCGGACGTTCACGGAAGTGGAAGACGGCAAGAGGGTGCTGGTCGTCGAGGGCTCGATCCGCAATCTGCTGGAAGAACGGAACGTTGTGCCTGCCGTTCGCCTGTCGATCCGCAGCGCCGACCATCAGGAAGTCTATGCCTGGACCGTGGAACCGCGCACAAAATCCCTGAATGCACTGGACGAGACCCGGTTCAGGACGATATTAGCCGACCCACCAGCCAGTGCTTCCGATATCCAGGTCCGTTTTGTTGAACGCGGCAAACGGCAGATAGTTCTCGAGTAACCATGACCTCACATATTCACACCCTCTTTGATGAAGACGCCATCTCGCAGCGCGTCGGCGCGCTTGCAGAGGAAATTGCCGAAGGCAGGCCACAGAACCTTCTGGTGGTCGCTGTCCTGAAAGGCAGCTTCATCTTTGCAGCGGACCTCGTGCGCGCCATGCACCGTGCGGGGCTACAGCCCGAAATGGAGTTCATGCACCTGTCCTCCTACGGTGCTGGCACGGAAGGTTCTGATACCATCCGGATTTTGCGCGATGTTGAAAGTGACGTTAACGACCGCGATATTATTTTGGTGGATGATATCCTGGAATCCGGTCGAACCTTGTCCTTTGCCAAGGAGCGGCTGAAAAACCGGGGCGCCCGGTCCGTCAAGGTTGCCGCCTTGCTGGATAAGCCCGAGCGCCGCAAAGCTGCCATATCTGCCGATTATGTCGGTTTCGCCTGTCCTGATAAGTTTGTCGTCGGATATGGTATGGATATGGGCCACGCTTGGAGGCAGCTGCCCTATATTGGATACGTTGTCGTGCCCGAGGAGGGAGCGGCAGACGGCAAAACAGGAGAGTGAGCATGGCTCGCATTCTTCTTACCGAAGATGATGAGGCTGTCCGCAGCTTTGTAAAGCGCGCCCTGGAGCTGGACGGGCACACCGTCGAAGCGGCGGAAGACGGCGGCGAAGCCGTCGAGATCCTGAACAGGGACAAGGGCGGCTATGACCTCCTGCTGACGGATATCAAGATGCCCGTGATGGACGGTATTGCACTTGCTCTTCATACGGCGCGCGATTTTCCGCAAATGCCCATCCTGATGATGACCGGCTTTGCCGACCAGCGCGAACGGGCCAACGGGCTCGATTCGCTGGTGCACGATGTCATCACCAAGCCGTTTTCCCTGGCTGACATCCGCAAGGTTGTCCGCCAGGCGATCTCCGGTGAAACGGTGCAGGAAACACGCCGCTACGCGTGATGGCGCCGCCATTTGCCTAAATCCGTTTCAACCCCGCTCCGGCGGGGTTTTTTGTGCTCTTCACGCGTCCTGGGTGCTGGGCCGGAATGAACACACCGCCCGCTTTTTTGCCTTTCCTCACGGCTCATTGCCTTTTGGCGCTCAATTTCGATCAATCTACCGGGTCCTGATGCCAATGGCTCGGTACGAGCAATCCTTTGGAGGACCAAGGCCTGACAGACCTGCTCGAGCGCGCCTCCCGTCACCCCCTTCGTCGATTTGATGTTGCGGTAAACGGGCTTTTCTGCAGCCCGCCAAATGCGAAACCCACCCTGGAAACACGTTTTGCGATATCTTAACAGATTGATTTAGCTAGTAAAAATTATAATATGAATCATAGAATCAACTTTTTTGCCCCAAAAGGTTGCATTTCAGATTCTCCTGAGATAACTCTGTAATAACAACACTGAAAATTGTGACAATACTGATAGGGGCAAAGTATGAATAAGGCTATTTTCTATTCTATTATTTCTGCTGCAGCTTTTTCTACAATAACTATAACGCCTTCATTCGCTCAAAATCGGATTCCTTGTAATGTTTACTGCGTTGGCGCCTGCCTGGGTGCTCCGGACGTTGAAGGTTGCGTGAACGGTTGTATGGCATCCTGTAGCGAATGCGGGTATGTGTGTCATGTTTCCAACCTGAACAAATCTAACCCGGACTTCCTGAATAAAGTACCAGTTGAACTCACAAAGCGATTGGAGTTCAACACCAAAGACTCCAACGATTCTGTTTCAGAATTGTGTTCCTTTATCGGGAATAGAAGCAATCAGCCGGATCTTACATTGACTTCTTCGAACTTATATACTCAATGTGACCTTCCTCACATTGATTCTGACAGTCAGTGACGCAAAACCAACTCCATATATTTGATATATGACCTTGATCAACCAAAAAGGTTCTGTCTTACAGAAGCCGGATAGCGTCTTACACGGGACGCTTTCCGGCTTAACACCTCCATCGAGACCAAATTCCAGATACGCGAACACTGCTTTTCTTTGAGATTTTGAAGGCTGCAATTTAAAATTGCCATTGCCTTGAAAAACAGTATTTCTGCCGGAAAGAAAAACCAGATGAAAGCAAAGACAGGTTTGTTGGGAGCCATTGTCGGAGCAGCCTTGGTAGCCGGCTTCAGCTATTGGAGCTTCGGCAAGGCGTCCGGGCACACGCCGGCCGTCAGCTATGCTGTGAAACGCGGTGACCTAGAACTATCCGTCCTTGCCTCTGGAACACTGCGCCCCGCGCGGCTTGTCGCCGTTGGCGCCCAGGTTTCAGGCCGTATCACCGCGGTACTGGTGAGCCCGGGTGACGTGGTGAAGCAAGGCGACCTCATTGCCAAAATAGACTCCGTCACCAAGCTTCATGCACTGAAGAAGTCTCGGGCAGCCCTCGACTTTGTGGAGGCACAGCGGCTCGAAAAATCCGTTGCGCTGGACCTGAAGCAACAGGATCTGACCCGCCAGGAAGCCATGTATGCAAAACACTCTGTTTCCAGGGCGGATTACGACAACGCGGTTGCGGAAGTCGCCATGGCCAAGGCTCAGCTCAAACAACTGGACGCGCAGGTCACGGAAGCTGAACTTGCAGTCGAATCAGCAAAGGCAGATCTGGATTTCACGAAAATCATTGCTCCGATCGACGGAACAGTCCTGTCAATCGTGAGCCAGGAGGGACAAACGGTCAACGCTGCGCAATCCGCGCCCACCATTGCCATCCTTGGTCAGTTGGACGAAATGATCGTCCGCACGACGATTTCCGAAGCGGATGTGACGCGCGTGCACCCCGGTATGCCAGTCCATTTTTCCGTGACCGGTGCTCCTGAGGAGCGCTACGATGCGGTCCTGGAGTCCATTGATCCAGCACCTGAATCGATCAAGACAGACGGATCGTTTTCCTCTGCAAACGCCTCTTCAGGCAGCCAGTCAACGTCGGCGATCTATTACTCCGGAACCTTCAGGGTTAAGAACCCGCACGGACGGTTGCGCACCTATATGACCGCCGAAGTACATATTGTGCTCGAGCGGATGGAAGACGTTTTGACGGTTCCATCCTCGGTGCTCGGTCATAGAGCCCGCGACGGGACCTATGCGCTCCCCGTCGTGTCGTCGGACGGTCACCAGACCATCCGTCAGGTTCAGATCGGACTAAATGACAAGATCAACGCCGAAGTTAGGTCCGGACTTGAGGCCGGCGACCGAATCCTGGTCGGAACGCTGCATCGCCCACCACACTTTTAACGCCCTGTCCGAAAGCCTGTCAGGCCGGATTTCAAAGAAGGTGATCTGTGACAGACCCCCTTATTCAGTTGACCGGAATCCGGCGCCAGCATGCCGTCGGCGGTCGAATGATCTTGGCTCTCGACGGCATTGACCTGACAATTCAACAGGGAGAATTCGTTGCGATTGTCGGCCCGTCCGGTTCAGGCAAGTCAACCTTGCTGAACATCATCGGCTGTCTCGATGAGGCCACTTCGGGGGATTATCTTCTGGAGGGTCGGCAGGTCGCCACCTTCGAACCCGACCAACTGGCCAGTCTGCGCAACAGGTGCTTCGGATTTGTGTTTCAACGCTACCACCTGCTTGGAATGCTGGATACGCTCGCAAACGTGGAGATAGCTGCCGTCTATGGCGGTGCAAGAGCGACAGAGCGCAAATTACGGGCGCAGGCGCTGCTGAGGCGTCTGGATCTGCCCGACCGTGCCGGACACCGTCCGGGAACGTTGTCCGGAGGCGAACAGCAACGGGTGTCCATCGCACGTGCATTGATGAATGACGCCACGATCCTGCTGGCCGACGAACCAACTGGTGCTCTCGACACCCAGAATGGCGAAACTGTTCTGAATATTCTTCAGGAATTGAATGCTGAAGGGCGCACCATCGTGATCGTCACGCATGACAGACAAGTTGCCGCCCATGCCGGACGCATTGTTGAAATTCGAGACGGCAAACTTGTGAGCGACCGCAGTGCGAGCAGGAGCAAACCGGCCAAAGTTGAGCACGAGACCAGGCCGCCGCCTTCTCCTCTTCGCCAGTCCGTCCGGAAAAACACAGCGACAATGACGGAAGCCGTCCGTATGGCCCTGTTGGCAATAGCCGCCCACAAGCTTCGCTCCTTCCTCACAATGCTGGGCGTCATCATCGGCATTGCCGCCGTGGTGTGCGCCGTCGCACTTGGTCGCGGCACTCAGCAAAGTGTTCTGGCGGACATCTCCAGCCTTGGAACCAATACACTGGAAATATTTGCCGGCACCGGTTTCGGAGACACCCGATCAGCCAAGATCACGACGTTATCCGTCTCCGATGCCAGGGCGTTGGCAAAACTTCCCTTTATCGCCGCAGCGACACCCACCGTTTCGACCAGTGCGACAACGCGCTACGGCTCGATCGAAGCAAATGCCCAGGTTAGCGGCGTCAACGAGCAGTTTTTCGCCGTAAAGGGAGCCGTGCTCCGAGAAGGGCAGCGCTTCGGCGCTGACAGCGTGGCTGCGCGCGCACAGGACGTGGTCATTGACAACAAGGCACGTGCCACGCTCTTTCCGGATCCGCTGGACAGTCCCATTGGTAAAATCATCCTGGTCGAGGACGTCCCCGTAAGAGTGATTGGCGTCGTGGAATCCGCTGCAACAGGTTTTGGCGATGGACAGAGTCTTGTTCTCTATATGCCCTATACCACCGTCCAGACCCGATTTCTCGGCACAAAAACCTTGCGGAGCATAACCCTTCAGGTATCCGCTTCATTCGACACTGGGCTTGCACAAGAACTCGTAACGAAATTCTTGACCGGTCGCCATGGCAAGAAAGACTTCTTCATCCTGAATACCGACCACATCCGCAAAACAATCACAAAAACTTCGGGGACCATGGCGTTTCTGACAGCTTCGATTGCCGTCATCTCGCTCATTGTGGGTGGCATTGGGGTCATGAATATCATGCTGGTTTCGGTTTCCGAACGCGTGACGGAGATTGGTGTGCGCATCGCCGTCGGTGCCCGCAAGTCAGATATTCAGCGACAGTTTCTCATCGAAGCCATGCTGATTTGCCTGGTGGGTGGGGTATCCGGCGTTGTGCTGGCGCTGGCCTGCGGGTCTGCCTTCAACGCCTTGTCGGCAGATCTCAGCCTGATCTATTCACCGGCTTCCTTCGTTCTGGCCGTTGGGTGTTCAGCAGCGATCGGTGTCGTTTTCGGCTACGTTCCAGCCCGCAATGCCTCGCGGCTCAACCCGGTGACCGCCCTGGCAAACGGCTAACGCGCACCTGTGAAGCGCGAACGCAGACAAGAACCGGTGCCGGAATATGCGGCTGGTCCTTAATACCGCTTGAGCAGACGTTCCAGATAATCCAGTTCAAGTTGCGGCCGGGAAGGGTCGGAGAACCGCCGGCGCAGCTCTTCCAGAATGCGCCGTGCCCGCTGAACGTCGATCTCGTCCGGGATCTGCACCCGGTTGTTGAAGTCCGGCCCCTCCGTGCGCCGCGGGCGGCCTAGAGGGTCTTCGTCCATGGGAGAGGGCCCCTGCGGTGATCCCATGCCTTCCCCCTGGCCCATCATCTGCTCGGTGAGGCCTTGGGCACCCCGCCGCAGCGCGTCCAGCGCATCGCCCTGTTGGCCAAGTGCCTGCTGGCCCTGACCTTCGCCGAGCGATTGCTGGGCCTCGCCCATCGATTCACCGGCCTCGCCAAGCGCCTGGTTCTGGCCCATGCCGTTCTGGTTCAGCTGCTCCATCAGCTCCTGCAGCTGTTGCGCCAGGTTGCCCTGGCCCTGCTGCAGCTGCTCAAGCATCTGTTCCAGCTGCTCCTGGGTCATTTGCTGTTGCTGCCCTTGGCCCTGCTGCTGTTGCTGCTGGCCTCGCCGCTGTTGCTGCTGGTCCTGGTTGAAGCTGTGCGTATCATCCATCAGCTGCTGCTGGCGTTGGATCATCTCGCCCAGCTGGTTGAGCATTTCCATCATCTCGCTGGACATGCCGTTTGGCATCATCTGCGGCCGTCCGGCCTGCAGGTTTTCCAGCATCTGCTGCATCTGGGCCAGCAATTCGCGCGCGGCATCGCGGGAACCGGTCCGTGCCAGTTCCTCGATCCGGTCCAGCATCTCGCTGAGATCCTGCTGGTTGAGCGTCTGCTGATTGCCGTCAAAGGGCTGCATGGCCTGCGGGTTCTGGCGCATCTGCTCCGCAAGGGCCTGCATATATTCGTTCAACGCTTCGCGCAGCTGCTGGGTCAGCTTGGCGATTTCCTCGTCGCTTGCCCCTTCTTCCAGCGCCTTGCGCAAGGCTTCCTGGGCTTCTCTCAGCTTCCGCTCCGCCGCCGACAGATCACCGTCCTCGATGGAAAGCGCCAGATCCCAGAGAAGCGGCAGCATCGCCTTCAGGTCTTCATCGCTTTCGGCCCGGATCAGCTCACCATAGGCAAACCGCATGCCCAGATAGTTGCGCGGTTTGAAGTTGAACGTCTGCGGCGCCAGCATCAGGGCATCCAGCGCCGTGATCACCTGGGCATGGTTCTGGGCATCAAGCGCCAGGTTGCGGCGCTGTTCGACCACGGCCCGCGCCAGCGGCTTGCCGAAGCGGCGCTGAGGCAGCGTGATCCGGTAAGCGGGAGAAAGACCTTCCTGACCGGCCTGATCGCGGGCAGTCAGCGTGAGATCGACTTCGGAGCCCGCCCAGGGATGCGATGTCAGATCGCGGATCGTTTCCGCCGTCTTGGCGGTTCCCGCACGCGGTGGCAGAGACAGGGGGAATTGCGGCGCCTCCACAAGAGGGCGGGGCACGCGGTCGCCATGGTCCGGATTGGGCAGCGGCGTGATCCGCGCCTCTGCCGCCACGACGCCATAGTCGTCCTTGACGAGATAGGAGAACTTCAAGGCCCCGCTGAGCTGTTCTTCCGGGTCGTCCGTCAGCCGGATGTCCGGTGCGTCGTCCGGCCGTACGGCGAACACAAAGCTGAGCAGCTGATCTTCGCCATTCAGGAGTTCCACAACACCGGTTGTTTCCAGTTCAAGCCGCCGCTCGACCGGCAATAACTTGGCAAGCTCGGGATCCGTTGCCTCAGGCAATGCCTGCGGTTCGATCAGGCTGGGCTCGGCGTCATCGGCTCTGGCAAAGGTCATCGCCAGATTGGGTGCGCCCTGGCTTCTGACCACCAGAATGGATCCTTCGGGCACGGAGACCGGTGCGCCCGGCTCCCGCAATTGCGCGCTTTCGCCGGTCAGATAGACGGGCGGTTCGCTTGTGTAGAGCGGCGGTGTGACCCAGGCATCGAGCCGGGTTGGCGGTTCAACGGTCTTGAACGGGTTCTGAAACGCGGAGGTGAGTCTGCCAACACGGTCCCCGCCCGACACAGAAAAACCGATCACGATCAGGCAGGCTGCAAGAACCCGAAGGGCAAACGGATCACGGCGAAAAGCCTGCGGATCAGGCGCCTTGGAGCGGATGGTGGCTACGGCTTCTGCGGTCCGGCGCTGGTGCAGGGCCCAGATGGCCTGGCTATCCGTATTGTTTGCGCCGATGGACAGATCGTCTTCCAGCGCCGTCAGAGGGCGGTGCGCCTGCCCGGACGACTGCTCCACCCGGCCAAGGGCGTCACCGCGCGACGGCCATCTGAGGTGCAGAAGGTCGCGCGCCGCATAAACCGCAAATCCGGCAAACAGGACAAGGCCCAGTGGACCGGCCCAGGCCGGCAGGACAAGCCAGAGACCGAGCCAGGACAGACCGACAAACAGGCCGATAACCACGAGGATTGGCAGGACGGCCCGCCAGAGCCGCTCCACGAACAGCGCCCAGCGGCTCTGCCGGACGAGCCGGTCGAGACGCGCCTTGATGAAGGCCCGCCAGCCGTAAGGTTCTGGAGACTGTGGCCGAACGGGATCTCGGTTGCTGTCAGTCGGGCTCAATGGCACCTCCGGATTTTATCCCGGGGGCTGCCGCTCAATGAAGATTTGCAGCCCACAGGACCTGCCCACCCAGACTAAGGTGAGGCATTGGAGGCCATCCGGCAAGTTGTCGGTTCAACTAATTGCCGGAAGATTGTGTCACGAACCGTTGAGCCAGTCCGGAATCCGGTCGAGAGCGATCAGCTCGTCAAAATCTGTCCTGGGACGAACAATCGCGAATTGATCAGCATTTACCAGCACTTCCGGGATCAAAAGGCGGGAATTATAGGTGCTTGCCTGCACGGCCCCATAAGCGCCGGCTGAATAGACCGCCAGCATGTCACCGGCCATTACCTTGGGCATATCCCGGTCCTGAGCCAGGAAATCGCCGGTTTCGCACACGGGCCCGACGATATCCGCCTTGATTCGCGCCGTTTCCGCGCCTGGTTCGCTGACCGGGCGAACCTCATGATAAGCTTCGTAGAGCGTCGGCCGGATGAGATCGTTCATGGCCGCATCGACAATCACGAAATTCTTGTCGGCGCCTTCTTTCACATAGATGACCTCGGTTACCAGGATGCCGGCATTTCCGGCAATCATCCGGCCCGGCTCGAACATCACCTTGCAGTCCAGCTCGCGCACATGCTTCTTCACCACCTCGGCATAGGCATCCGGATGTGGTGGCGGGTTGTTGTCGGTGACATAGGGAATGCCCAGTCCGCCGCCCAGATCGACATGGTCGATCGCATGCCCCTGGGATCTCAGGTCCGCGATCAGGTCGCCCAGGCGCGAAAACGCATTGTCGAAGGGTTCCAGTTCCGTGATCTGGGACCCGATATGCATGTCGATCCCGGTGACCTTGATGCCCGGCAGCGCCGCCGCCTCGGCATAGACCTCCCGCGCGCGCTGCCAGGGAATGCCGAACTTGTTTTCAGCCTTGCCGGTCGCGATCTTGGCATGGGTCTTTGCATCGACATCCGGATTGATGCGCATCGACACGCGCGCCGTCTTGCCCATGGCGCTGGCGACACGCGACAGCTGCCTCAGTTCCGGCTCGGATTCCACGTTGAAGCACAGGATGTCTTCTTCCAGCGCGTAGGCCTGTTCAGCTTCCGTTTTGCCAACTCCGGAAAAGACAATCTTGTCAGCTGGTACCCCGGCAGCACGCGCCCGGCGCAATTCACCTTCCGAAACCACGTCCATGCCGGCACCCAGCCGCGCGAGCGTCTTCAGAACCGCCTGATTGGAATTGGCCTTCATGGCATAGCAGACAAGCGTCGGGATATCGTCGAACGCTGAGGAGAACACCTCGAAATGGCGGGTCAGCGTGGCCGTCGAATAACAGTAGAACGGGGTGCCGACCGCCCGCG
Organism: Roseibium sp.; assembly: GCF_965233565.1. Classification (GTDB taxonomy): domain Bacteria; phylum Pseudomonadota; class Alphaproteobacteria; order Rhizobiales; family Stappiaceae; genus Roseibium. The sequence goes on from NZ_OZ247494.1 coordinate 3,167,908, forward strand.
CAATCTCTTCGATCGCCACGTCTTCGGCAAAAAGGGCACCGTCTCGATAGTCAAAATGATGCAAGGAACGCCCCCATGCAGCTGGATCGTCCCGTGTTTCCTCATGAGAAGAAACGAAACGGTTCGGATCGGTATTAAGGTGTCGGCGCAGCCAATTGGCTGTGAGTGCCGGGTAGTTACTGGATCAGGAAGTCCAACGGAAAGGACTTGTTGTTTTGCGGCGGCGCCGGTTCAACCTGCGCGGCAACAGCAGGGTCAACCGCGGTGCCTTCCTGCGCCGGCGGTGCGCTCGGATCGTCAAGCCCGCCCTTCCGGCCACAGCCCGCAAGGGTGACACTCAGGCAAAGTCCGATCAAAGCCAGGGATTTGAGCCGGGTTGTCATCGCCATCTTGCCCTTTTGAACCTGTTGGCCCGCCCCGGTTCAGGGCGGACTGCAATTACATTATCTGCGCATTGTCCTCGCATGTGACGGCGCATTCGGCAAGGGCCAAGGCGATTGCCTCAGGCCTTTGCCAGGTCCTTCAGCCAGCGGCGTGCCTGTTTGCGCACATTGACCGGCGACGTGCCGCCATAGCTGGTGCGGCTGCGCACGGACTTGTCGACCGACAGGACCGAAAAGATTTCTTCGGTGATTTTCGGCTCGACCGCCTGCATGTCTTCCAATGGGACCTTGTGCAGCTCGACGTTGCGCTCCACGGCGATCGCAACGATCCGGCCGGTCACATGGTGCGCGTCGCGGAACGGCAATCCGAGCACCCGCACCAGCCAGTCTGCCAGATCCGTCGCGGTGGAATAGCCCGAGCCTGCGGCCTTTTTCATGGCTTTGACCACAGGCTCCAGGTCCCGCACCATGCCGGTCATTGCGGCAAGCGCCAGGGAAATGCTGGCCAGACCGTCAAAGGCCTGTTCCTTGTCTTCCTGCATGTCCTTGGAATAGGCCAGCGGCAGACCCTTCATCATCACCAGCAGCGCCTGCAGCGACCCGTAGATCCGTCCGGATTTTGCGCGGACAAGCTCCGCGGCATCCGGGTTCTTCTTCTGCGGCATGATGGATGAACCGGTCGAAAACTTGTCGGACAGCTTGACGAAGCCAAACTGGGCCGAACACCAGATCACGATTTCTTCGGCGAGACGGGACAGGTGCATGGCTGTCAGCGACGCCGCGGCCAGTGCCTCGATCACGAAGTCCCGGTCCGACACGGCATCGAGCGAGTTGGCCGACGGCCGGTCGAAGCCAAGAGCTTCGGCGGTCATCTTGCGATCGATCGGAAAGGACGTTCCGGCAAGGGCGGCGGCGCCGAGCGGGCATTCATTCATGCGCTTGCGTGCGTCGCGCACCCGGCCACGGTCGCGCGCGAACATCTCGACATAGGCCAGCAGATGGTGGCCGAATGTCACCGGCTGTGCCGATTGCAGATGGGTGAAGCCCGGCATGACAACGGAGGCATGGGTCTCAGCCTTTTCGGCAAGCACCTGCATCAGCTCGCTCAGCTGCGCATCCAGCGTGTCGAGCGTGTCGCGCACCCAGAGGCGGAAATCGGTCGCCACCTGGTCATTGCGCGAACGCGCCGTGTGCAGCCGGCCGGCGGCCGGGCCGATCAGCTCGGCAAGACGCGCTTCCACATTCATGTGAATGTCTTCCAGCGCCCGGGAGAAGGTGAAGGTGCCGCCGTCGATCTCTGACAGGATTGTGTCTAGACCTTGAACGATCTTGTCGGCATCGTCCCGCGTCACAATGTCTTTTTCCGCGAGCATGCGCACATGGGCTTTCGAGCCGTCGATGTCCTGCCTATATAGCTTCCGGTCGTAGTCGATGGAGGCGTTGATCTCCTCCATGATGGCGTCCGGTCCCTCGGCGAACCGGCCTCCCCACATGCGATTGCTCATGTCCTGTCCCTTAGAAGGCGCCCCGAACGGGGTGTGAACGAATGACCAAGCCAACAGAACCCGCAAAAGCCCCCAGACGCGGCCTACTTGCCGCCGGGCTCGCCGGTGCAGTGGCCGCCGTAGCGGCTCTATACGTGATCGTTGGTCCGAATGGCAATATCGCCGACGCGCAAAGCTGTTCGGCCGCACTCGCGTCGGCCAAGGCTGCAAAGCCCTTTGCCAAGGGTGAAGTCGCCGCATTTCTGCCGGCCAGCCAGCCGCTCGACCTGCAGAACCTGACCTTTCTGGGTGACGACGGCAATCCACGGACCATGGCCGATTTCAGGGACAAAACTGTCCTCTTGAACCTCTGGGCCACCTGGTGCGCGCCGTGCCGCAAGGAAATGCCGGCCCTGGATGACCTGCAGGCGGATATGGGCGGGGAAGACTTCGAGGTGGTCGCCGTCAGCCTCGATCGCGGCGGCCCGGACAAACCAAAGGCCTTCCTGGAGGAAATCGGCGTTGGCAACCTGTCCTTTTACCAGGACAGCACCAATAAACTCTTGCAGGACCTTCGCAAGGTTGCGCGCGCCACGGGTTTGCCGACCACGATCCTGATCGGACCCGAGGGCTGTGAGATCGGAACCATGTATGGCCCCGCCGAGTGGGCATCCGGCGAGGCCAAAGCTCTGATTGAAAGTTCCATGCGGCCGTCCGGCACCTAAGGCCGGGGCGGCTGCCGTCAGACCGTGATGTCGACGGCGTTGCCGAGACCGGGGATCTGGCGCTGTTCGCGGCGATCCTGCTCCTGCGTCGCCTGGGCGTCGTCAAGACGCTCGGCAACCTGGCGCTCCTGCTCGTTCTGGTCCCGAACGGCATTGGTGGCCAATTCACTGCGAACGCTTGCGGCGCTGTAAGCGGCCGAAGAGGACGTGCTGTCCGATACACTCGCCATAACCGGTACTCCTTTGGCGTGGTGATGGGGTTACTCAGACCCGAATGTCGACCTGACTACCGAGGCCGTTGTCGGGGTTGCGCGTTTCTGCACGGTTTTCCAGTTGCTCAGCCTGCCGGCTTAGAAGCTCGGCCCGGTTTGAGCTGAAGTCAGCCTGGCGCTGTACCGTCTCGGCCACAGCCTCGGACTGATTGGCATTAATCGTCTTCACCTGCTGCGCAAGCTGATCGGCCCGCGGTGTTGCAAGGGAAGGCTGAAAAGCCTGACTTGGTCCATATCCTATTGCTTCAGGCATCGTATTTCCAATCCTTGGATACGATTTTGCGTCTCTATAATGAGTTAAATAGTTGAAGCGAATAGTAAATACGATGGCTTACCTATAGGCAGGATAACTACTTTACTGAGATGTCCGGTAGAATTTTCGTAAAATTTTATCGATCAAGATGTAATTCATTGAAACAGTTCAATTAATCCCGTTCCCGCAATCATCAAGCATCGGCTGCACCGCCTGCAAGATTGCAACCGGCGGGAAGGAAAGCAGATCCCGGCGCTGACCGAGAAACGGGAATTGTTAAGAAATCTGACTGGTAGGATTCAGACTGGCAGGTTTCAGGCGGTGACGTCGACAGTCGCGCCGAGCCCTGGAGGAGGGGCCGCCTGGGTGGACTGGAGATTATCGGCGCCCTGCTGCAACAAGGCGACCAGATTGGCATCCTGTTGGGCTGCCATCTTCAGCATCTTCGATTGCAGTGCCTGGGCCGTCTGGGCCTGGGACTGTGCAACAAATGTGTTGGCAATGCCGACGCTGTCCATCTGGAACTCCTCGATTCGCCCGCCAGCCTAGCCGCCCCCCCTTAATCGGTCGTTAACAATCAGGGATCAGGACGGGTCCTCTTGCCTCAAAACGGTTCTTTTGACCTTTCCAGATGGGGTTCGCGGCAAGCTGTCCAGGATCCGGTAAACCTTCGGACGCTTGTATTCGGCCAAAAGCCGCGCTGCATGCTGCGCAAGACGGCTTTCATCGAAAGACGCCGGATCCTGCGGCACCACAAAGGCGGTGATCAGGCTGACCCCGTCGCGAGCCGGTACTGCGGTCACCGCAACTTCCTGGACCTGGCTGTCGGCGGCCAGTACCCGTTCCACCTCTTCCGGCGCCACCCGGTATCCGAAGGCATTCATCAGGTCGTCGGCACGGCCTTCATACCAGTAGTATCCGTCCGCATCGGCGCGGGCCCTGTCGCCGGTCAGGAACCAGTCCCCCCGGAAAGCTGCTTCCGTCTCCTGCGGACTGTTCCAATATCCGAGCATCAGACCGGGTTCGTCCCGGTGAACAGCAAGCAGACCGGTTTCTTCCACCTTCGCAAAAGAAACCGCTTCGCCCGTTTCCCTCAGACCGATTTCTTCCAGACCGGTTTCTTTCAGGCCGGCTTCTTTCAGGATTGCCACCTTGCGGCCGGCCTGCGGCCTGCCGGGAGAACCCGGCCTCACCGGCACATCGGGGCTGCTGGAGAGATAGGTCGAGATCTCGCTCATGCCGAGCGCCTCGTAGAGCTCCCGCCCGCTTCGCGTCTTCCAGTCCTGGTAAAGGGGGACCGAAAGGGCTTCCCCCGCCGTCAGGCCATGGCGCAGATCCGGAAAGGACCCGCGTGTCACTTCGCCATACTTCAGGATCCGCCGGTAGAGGCTTGGCACCGCGGCAAACAGCGTCGCCCGGCTCATTGTGAGGAGATCCGGCCAGAGGTCCGGTTCACGCGGTCCGTCATAGACGACGCTGGTGGCTCCATTGGCCCAGGGGTCCATCAGACCGGCACCCAGAGTGTAGGTCCAGTTGAAGGCACCGGCATGCAGCAGCCGGTCGTCCCGCCGCATGCCATACCAGCCACGATCCATCGGCCGCCGGGCTGCTGCGGCTCGGTGTGCATGCAGGACACCCTTCGGCCGACCGCTGGTGCCGGACGTATAGATCAGGAATGCCGGATCGTCCGCGGCAGTCTCGGCAAACCCTGCGGGCGTGGCGCTTTTCAGGTCCCGGATTCCGTCCGGCCCAAGCACCCTGATCGCCGTATCACCCGGCAATATGGTCTTGCCGTCATGCAACACAAGCCGAGCGCCGCTGTCGGCCAGGACCAGACCGGTTTCGGCCGCCGTCAATTGCGAAGACGTCGGGATCGGCACGCAGCCGGCGGCGATCGCTCCAAAGAACAGGAGCGGAAAATCGCTCGAATGGCCAATTCTGAGCAGAATCCGGTCGCCCTGATCGAGGCCCGATGCCCTGAGACCTGCCGCAACTGCAAGCACCTGGCGCGTCAAGTCGGCAAATTTCCAGACTTCCAGAAGGTCGCCGCCCGGTCCAACCACTTCCAGCGCCGTTTTGCCCGGATCGGGAGCGGCGCTGGTCAGGCAATAACGGGCAAGGTTCATCAGCCGTCCGCTTAGCGGGTCGGCACCGGGTGCTCACCGCGATAGTCGTAGAAACCACGCTGGGTCTTGCGGCCGAGCCAGCCGGCTTCGACATATTTCACCAGCAACGGGCAAGGCCGGTATTTTGTGTCCGCCAGGCCTTCGTAGAGCACCTGCATGATCGACAGGCAGGTATCCAGACCGATGAAGTCGGCAAGCTGCAGCGGACCCATCGGGTGATTGGCACCCAGGCGCATGGCCTTGTCGATGGATTCAACGGAGCCGACACCTTCGTAAAGCGTATAGATCGCCTCGTTGATCATCGGCAGTAAAATGCGATTGACCATGAAAGCCGGGAAATCCTCGGCCACGGCAATCTGCTTGCCGAGACGTTCGCAAAAGCCCTTCGACGCTTCGAAGGTTTCGTCCTCGGTCGCGATGCCGCGCACAAGCTCGACCAGGTCCATGATCGGAACCGGGTTCATGAAGTGAATACCGATGAAGCGTTCCGGTCGGTCCGTCGTTGCAGCCAGACGCGTGATTGAAATCGACGACGTGTTGGTGGCAAGGATCGCTTCCGGCTTCAGGATCGGACACAGTTGCGAGAAGATCTTGCGTTTGATCTGCTCGTTTTCAACCGCCGACTCAATCACCAGATCAGCGTCACGCAACGTGTCGAGGTCTTCTGCCGGCTTGATCCGGTCAAGCGCGGCGGTCCGTTCTTCCTCGGTGATGAGGGATTTGGACACCTGACGCGCCAGGTTGCCGTTGATGGATGCCAGACCTGACTCGATCCGCTCCATGGAAATGTCGCTCAGGCCCACGTCGAAGCCGGCGAGCGCACAAACATGCGCAATGCCGCTGCCCATCTGACCAGAGCCGATCACGCCGACTTTCTTGATTTCGACTGCCATCCTGAAATTCCGATCTTTTGAAACGTCCCGGTGAAACGGGTTGCGGCTATTTTTGGCAAGTCTTGCGCCGAACAGCAAGAACCCCGGAGCGAAAACTGTCATTCACCCCGGGGTCCGTGATCAATTTGCCGCAGGTGTTACTCGACGGCAGCCTTCAATTCGGGCAGGACCTCGAACAGATCCGCGACCAGGCCGTAGTCCGCCACCTGGAAAATCGGCGCTTCCTCGTCCTTGTTGATCGCGACGATCACCTTGGAGTCCTTCATGCCGGCCAGGTGCTGGATGGCTCCGGAGATGCCGCAGGCAATGTAGAGATCCGGAGCAACCACCTTGCCGGTCTGACCAACCTGCCAGTCGTTCGGGGCATACCCCGCATCGACGGCGGCACGCGAAGCACCAACGGCAGCGCCGAGTGCGTCGGCCACCGGCATGATGACTTCCTGGAACTTCTCTTCAGATCCGAGCGCACGGCCACCGGAAATGATGATCTTCGCCGAGGTCAGCTCCGGACGGTCAGACTTGGAGAGTTCCTCGCCGACAAATTCGGACAGGCCTGCACCATCGGTGCCAGCGACCGTCTCGACAGAAGCCGATCCGCCTTCCTCGGCGGCGGCAAACGTCGAGGTCCGGACCGTGATCACCTTTTTCGGATCACCGGACTTGACCGTCTGGATGGCATTGCCGGCATAGATCGGACGCTCGAACGTGTCGGCATCGATCACGGCGGTGATGTCGGAGATCTGCATCACGTCTAGAAGCGCGGCCACACGCGGCAGTGTGTTCTTGCCGTTGGCAGTTGCCGGAGCAACGATCGCGTCATAATCGCCGGCCATGCCCACGATCAGATCAGCCAGCGGTTCGGCCAGCTGATGTTCCAGAGCATCGCTTTCGGCAACCAGAACCTTGGCGGCACCGCTGAGTTTGGCGGCTTGTTCCGCAACAGCCTGGACACCTTTGCCGGCCACAAGGACGTGGACATCGGCACCCAGCGCTGCGGCGGCAGTCAGGGCTTTGGCGGTAGCATCGTTGAGGGCGCCGCCGGCATGTTCGGCCACAAGAAGTGTTGTCATAGTCTATCCTCCTGGGCAGTCCTTAAAGGACGCCGGCCTCGTTCTTGAGTTTTTCGACCAGCTCGCCGATGGACTCGACCTTGATGCCGGCTTCGCGCGCAGCTGGTTCCGCGGTCGACACAACCGTCAGGCGCGGCGTGGCGTCGACGCCATAATCACCCGGGGTCTTCTCATCGATCGGCTTCTTCTTCGCCTTCATGATATTCGGCAGGGAGGCATAGCGCGGCTCGTTGAGGCGCAGGTCGGTGGTGACGATGGCCGGCAGCTTCAGCTTGACGGTCTGCAGGCCGCCATCGACTTCGCGGGTGACATCCACGGTGCCATCGCCAAGATCAACCTTGGAAGCAAACGTGCCCTGGCTCCAGCCCAGAAGAGCTGCCAGCATCTGGCCGGTCTGATTGCAATCGTCGTCAATGGCCTGCTTGCCCAGAATAACAAGGCCGGGTTCTTCCGCTTCGACGATGCCCTTAAGGATTTTGGCAACGGCAAGCGGCTCGGTGGTTTCGTCGGTCTTGACGAGAATGCCCCGGTCGGCGCCCATGGCCAGACCGGTGCGAAGGGTTTCGGTCGCCTGCTGCGGGCCGACGGAAACAACCACGACTTCGGTCGCCTTGCCGGCTTCCTTCAGCCGAAGGGCTTCTTCGACGGAAATTTCGTCGAACGGGTTCATGGACATCTTGACGTTGGCAAGATCGACGCCCGAACCATCCGCCTTGACGCGGACCTTCACGTTATAGTCGATGACCCGTTTCACGGGTACGAGGATTTTCATTTGGTCTCAACCTCTTGCTGGGCCGGCTTTCACCGCACCGCTGAACCGGGCTCACCCGCCAGATGACGTTAGGTCATAAATGGCGGATTTGAGCCAATCGTGGCGCATGGCGGGGGACGGTACTGACCGACACGGCAGCTGTCAATTGCGGTAAAAGGTCTAAGGCGGCAATTTGCCGGGCTTAGAAAACGATGCGTCGCAAAGATGATAGTTCTGCGGCGCAACAAGGGCGCCAAAATCGGCTCGAAAATGAGGATTGCAGGCCGAAACGCGATCGGCCCGCCGGTTATCGTCGCCGTTCTGAAAAACTAGATTCCCGGTGTTTGCGGGGAAAACTTGTCCGACACCGGTTCGGCGAAAACGGTGGTCCAGGTTCCGTTTTCCTCCCGGCAAGCCGTGCCCTTGATGGAAAGATCGAGCCCGCCGAACGTGGTTTCGCGCAGATATTGCCGGCACCAGTGACCGCTTTTGCTGCGATAGGTCTTGATCGGTGTCAGGACTTCGCTCCAGTCGCCTTCCTGGCCGATGAACACCGGCTCGCCGCTCACTTTGGTTTCCAGAGCCTGCTGAACCGTTTGCGCAAGAAGAATTCGTTCGGTCTCCATATGGGCGGCGAGGGAAGAAACGGCGTCATCCATACGCGACTGCATCCAGAAGGACGTGAACGCGAAAGTACCGGCGACCAGGATCAGGGCGGCCGCCATTTGAACAAACACTGTATTCAGGGACGAACCTCCCGGACGCGAAACAGGCTGTTCACGCCGCGCGAATTCCCGGTCGATCAGAGCCGTGAAACGGTCCATGGACGAGTCCGGGATTGCTGCAGGGACACCCTCCTGCAGAACCGCATTGTCGCGGGACATCTTTTCCAGAAGCTCCCGGCCGCCATCCTGTTGTCCGATTTGCTCGATCAAGGCAGCACGTTCTTCAGCGCTGCCTTCGCAGTCCAGGATCCTGCCAATATCCTTGGCGAGCAGGATCTGCTCGCGTCTTTCATCGAATGTCATCCCATACCCCCTGGCATGCTGCGCAGCCCGGCACTTGGCGCCTTGTCGTTGGTCTCCAGCCATTCGCGGAGCTTCAGCCGGGCGCGCGCCAGCCGACTTGTCACCGTGCCGATCGGAACGCCAAGTTCAGCCGCCACATCCTTGTAGCTGCGGCCCTCAATGGCGATTTTCAGCAGAACCTCACGGCTGTCTTCTTCCAGCTCGCCGATAAAAACCTGGACACGCTGCAGCTCCAGACTGCTGCTTGCCGCCTTGGCCCCATCGTAACTTTCTTCAAAATCCAGCATGGCCAGATCGAACAATCTTGCCCGGTTCGCTGTATCGCGAACCGTGTTGAAGTAAAGGTTCTGCAGGATCCGGAACATCCAGCTGTCAAGCCGGGTGGCCGGGTCGAATTGATCGAGAGACCGGATTGCGCGCTCGCATGTCGTCTGGACCAGATCGTCAGCCTGATCCGGGTTTCGGCACAGCCTTAAAGCAAAACTCCTCAACTTCGGGAGCAGACGGATCATCTCCGTCTTTAACGTTTCTTCAGGCAAGAAGCTCTCCGCAAAACCGCTCTCAAGAGTGACAACACGTAAGCAGATCTTTTGATCCCGGCTTTTTTTAGGCTATCTATTCGGAAGAAGACGGCAAGCTCGCGTGTTATGCAGTCAACGGCAAATGCCGCTCAACTGCACCTCTGTCGCCCATTGAAATTGTTTGAAACCGTATAGATGAGACACACCCGCCAGATCCCATTGCAAGACCGCCTCTCTGCGATGATCCGCTTTCTGTCGGGTGTTCTGGCAGCGGTGATGGTGTTCTCGCTTGTCTTCTTCAGCCCCTTGATTGACATGGATGACACTATCGCCGCAGCCGCTCAGTCACGTGAACGCGGAGAAAGAGGGGAACGCGGAGGCCGTGGGGAACGCGGGGAACGCAGTGAAAGAAGCGAACGTGGGGAGCGCGGCGAGCGCGGTGAAAGAAGCGAACGCGGGGAACGCGGCGAACGTAGTGAAAGAAGCGAACGCGGGGAACGCGGCGAACGCGGGGAACGCAGCGAGCGCGGTGAACGCAGCGAGCGCGGTGAAAGAAGCGAACGCGGGGAACGCGGCGAGCGCGGTGAAAGAAGCGAACGCGGGGAACGCGGCGAACGTACTGACAATTCTGACGATGATGCAGAAGACGACGGTGATGCCGATGCGCCTGAAACCGAAAACACCGACACTTCGGGAGCCAATTCGGGCAGCTCTGCCACACAAAAGTCCGGTTCTGGCGGTTTTTTCGGTAATGTCTTTGGCAACGGCCAGTTTGCAGGCGATAGTGAACCATCCGGGGGCGCCCTGACGAAAAGGGAAGAACGGGAGGCAATCCAGAACGGCTGGCGATAGATCCGAGAGGCAGGATCGGTTGTGAAACTAGTCAGTCCCCAGCCCCTGGCGGCAATTCTTTTGCTTTTCGGCTTGTCTCACATCGTGTCGGCTTGCTCGACATCACTTGCCTCCATGCAATCCGCGACCGATCTGTCCCAAATAGAAAAGAACCCGGCGATCGCGGCCTCCGACAAGGCACTGGTCGAACGGAAGCGGCAAACAGCTCTTGAAAAGTCCGTTTCCGGAACACCTGTCCGTTGGGAGAACCCGACAACCGGAGCCAGTGGATCGGTCACGCCGGTCAGGACCTGGAAAAAGGCAAACGGAACCTTCTGCAGATCCTATCGCGAAAAGATCAGGTTGGCGTCCGGAGAGGTCCTCAGCAACAAGGCCACCGCCTGCCGAACGGCAAACGCATTCTGGAAAACGACCTGAAGGGACGTCAGTCTGCAAGACCCCGGTCGAACAGGGGCACTCCACGCCGCCGGAAAAAGACGACCAGAACGGCGCCGGCCACGAGACCGCCGACATGGGCAATGAAGGCCACCTGGCTGTCGGGCGCGATGACCGTGTTGACCACCTGATAGATGATCCAGGCGCCCAACAGCCAGAACGCTTTCAGTCTGAGCGGAATTCGGCCCAGCACCAGGACCCAGATCTTCACGCGCGGATGCAGCATCAGATAAGCTGAGACGACACCGGCAACGGCACCGCTGGCCCCGATCAGGGGCACCGTGGAATTGACGTCCATGGCGGCGTAGGCAAGACCACCAGCTGCGGCACAAAGCAGATAGAACAGCAGGTAGCGAACGTGCCCCATCGCATCTTCGACATTGTCGCCAAACACCCATAAGAACAGCATGTTGCCGATCAGATGCATGAAGTTTCCATGCAGGAAGGCATAGGAGATCAATGCCGTCCATTCCGGCAGCACCTGCAGCTGCGGTGCCAGGTCGCGGATGTCGAAGAAAACCACCGGGATCAACCCGAGGGAATAGGACGAGGCACCAACGGCTTCGCTGTCGCCTGCCCGCTGGAACAGCAGGAAGATCAGAACCGTAACCGCGATCAGGGCAAGGTTCACGAAGGGAAGCGGAACATGTTCCAGACGGTTCTTGTCGTGAAGGGGAAGGAACATGCGGCTGAGCGCCTCACTTGCACGGATTTGAGGTGAACCGGGAGTGCCTCAGCGGTTCTGCCCCGGCACCCACAGGACGTCATCCGCACCCTTGTCGTTCAGATAGCGGGAGGCCACGAAAAAATAGTCGGACAGGCGGTTCATGTAACGCACCGCCGAGGGATTGATCTTCTCGCGCGCCGACAGCTCCACCATCAGACGTTCGGCGCGGCGCGACACCGTGCGGGCGAGGTGAAGATGGGCCGAGGCAGCACTGCCGCCGGGCAGCACAAAAGACCTGAGGGGGTTCAGATCCGCGTTCAGGACGTCGATAGCCTCTTCGATCGCCGTCACCTGCGGCTCCGTGATCCGCAGCGGCTCGTAGCCTAGATCCTGATCGGTTTCCGGTGTTGCCAGGTCCGCGCCAAGATCAAACAGGTCGTTCTGGATCCGGCTCAGGGTCCGGTCCACCTCTGGCGCTCCCTCCTGGGTCTGCAGGCGCACCAGGCCGACAACCGCATTGGTTTCGTCAACCGTGCCGTAGGCTTCGATCCTGAGATCGTTTTTGGGCCGGCGTTCGCCCGATCCCAATGCCGTCGTGCCGTCATCGCCGGTTTTTGTGTAGATCTTGTTCAGTACAACCATGCAGTCTGCCCCTCGTGTCGCGCTATCCGGTTGGCCGTCACTGGCCGGACCCGAAGAAGTAGAGCCCACTCATCACCAGGACAACCACCAGAAACTGCAATCCGACGCGCCAGCGCATCAGCATCTGTGACCGGTTGGCAGGTCCGTTGCGGAACATGTTCCAGATTCCGAGCAGAAGCACGATGGCAACCGCCGCCATGCCGATCGGGATCAATATGTCGATAATGCTTTCCATTTTTACCTCAGATAGCCGGCAAGGCCCTTCTTATGGCCTTCGCCTGCCCGTTGTCTATTCCTCGCCGTCCGCCGCCCAGATACAGAGCCGGTCCAGAAGACTTGTCGGAAGCACCCGCTTGGCCACCGCCATGACCGTCGTCGGAACCGTGACATGATAGCGTGCTTTCGGCCGTTTGGCTTCGAGCGCATGTACCAGTCGTTTGACCACGGCTTCCGGCTGTAATTTGAACGGTCCCGGTTCCCCGGATTCCATGCGCACCCGGCGTTTTTCATACGTTGCCCGATGCGCAGAGGATTTCAGACCGTCGTCGCCAATCCAGCGATCAAAATTGGCCAGGGTGTTTTCAGTGAACTTCGTGTCGATCGGTCCCGGTTCAATCAGCGAAACGAGAATACCGGTTCCAGCCAGCTCCTGCCGCAGCGTGTCGGTATAAGCCTCCAACGCGAACTTGGAGGCCGTGTAGGCGCCCCGGTATTTAAGCGCAACAAACCCCAGTACGGACGAACACTGTACGATCCGCCCGGCCCCATTGGCACGCATGGATGGAAGGAGCTGACGGGTCAGATCGTGCCAACCGATGAAATTGGCTTCAAACAGCGCCCGCATGGCCTCCGTCGGGATATCTTCCAGCGCGCCCGGAACCGCATAGGCACCATTGTTGAAAACCGCGTCCAGTTTGCCGTCTGTCCACTCCAGGACAGTCTCGGCCGCCGCTTCGATGCTGCCGGCATCCTCATAGTCGAGACGAACTGCCTCAAACCCCATCTCCGACAGTCGATCAACATCTTCCTGCTTGCGGGCGGCCGGAAACACCCGCCAGTTCCGGCCCCTCAGGATATGCGCCGCCGAAGCGCCAATGCCAGACGAACACCCCGTGATCAGGATCGAGCGCGGCACGGAAAAGCTCTCGGAAAGGTCATTCATTCAAGGCGAATCCGGCGAAACAGAGGAACCTGTCAAAGTCGTATCAGATTGGTTCCCCGGAAAGCAATTTCGGCACGGGTCCGGCGAAACCGGCCGCTTCCTTGATGAACCTCGATTTCAACGACGGCATGCGATCAACCACGCCCAGACCGAAGTCACGCACGGCCCGCAAGATGTCGTTGTCGTTGGAGAAGAGCCGGTTGAGCACATCGGTGACGACGCCCATCTGGAACGTGTCGAACCGGCGCCAGCGCTGATAGCGTTCCAGGACGTCAAAACCGCCCAGATCCTGGCCCAGGCGCCGGGCATCGATCAGAACTTCGGCCAGAGCGGCGACATCCTTGAAACCGAGATTGAGGCCCTGGCCTGCAATCGGGTGAATGCCATGGGCGGCATCCCCGATCAGCGCAAAACGCGGCTTGACGAAGTCGCGCGCCAGTTTCAGGCCGAGCGGATAGGCCCGGCGCGGCCCGTCCAGCTCCAGGGCGCCAAGGTGATGGCCGAAGCGGCGCTCCAGCTCCAGCTCGAAGGTGAAATCGTCCGACCGGACCAGCCGGTCCGCATCGGTTGTCTTTTCGGTCCAGACCAAAGACGACCTGTTCTCGGGCAGGGGCAGGATCGCGAACGGGCCGGCCGGCAGGAAGTGTTCTTCGGCCCGGCCATTATGCGGTCGTTCATGCCTGACAGTCGTCACGATCCCGGACTGGCCATAGTCCCAGTTGACCGTCCGGATCCCCGCCAGTTCGCGCAAACGCGACCGGACCCCATCAGCGGCCACCAGCAATCGGCTCTTCAGAACGGATCCGTCCGCCAGCGAGAGCTCAACATGGTCCGGGTGGCTGCGGAAGGTTTCCGCGGTGCCCGGTGCGAAGAATTCGACACCCAGTGCCTTGGCAGCGTCGTAGAGCGCCGGCATCATCACACCATTGGGCATCATGTGGGCGAAAGGCTCGCCCTCGGTCGTTTCCCCGCCAAAGGTCAGAAACACCGGGCGAACCGCATCACGCAGCTTGCTGTCGGTGACGATCATTTCGTTGATCGACTGCGCCTTTTCAGCGATCGCCGGCCAGATGCCGAGCTGAGTCAGCATGCGCGAAGCAGCAGCGGCAATGGCCGACGCGCGCGGATCCTTGTGCAGGTCCGCCATCGGCTTCGGGTCGACGACGGCGCAAGTGAGAGCGGCATCCCCCTGTTTCAGCGCCACGGCCAGCGACAGGCCGACATAACCACCACCGGCAATCACAACATCAAACATGTCCGTGGCACTTTTTTTCTTTGCCATTGTCTTCCGCTCCTCGCCCCCGGTTCCCCAAGGGTATCTTGACTTTAACGTCAGGTCCCGTTCAAGAGTTGCTCAACCGTCAGACCATCCGGCCAATCTCCGGCCACTATCTAACAGGGATCGCGCCGATGAACACGGCCATTGACAATCTTCTGCAAATTCTCGACCTGGAACCGCTGGAGCGCAACCTGTTCCGTGGTCGCAGCCCCCAGGTCGGCTGGCAACGCGTTTTCGGTGGCCAGGTCATCGGCCAGGCGCTTGTTGCCGCCTCCCGGACTGTTGTCGAGGACAGGCATGTACATTCCCTGCACGGCTACTTCCTGAGGCCGGGCGATCCGTCCGTTCCGATCATCTACGAAGTCGACCGCATCCGGGATGGCGGCAGTTTCACCACGCGCCGGGTGGTTGCCATCCAGCACGGGGAGGCAATCTTCTCCATGGCAGCCTCCTTCCAGGTTTGGGAAGAGGGGCTGGAACACCAGAGCGACATGCCCGATGTGCCAACGCCGGACGAACTGCCGAGCGAGCAGGACCTGAAGGAAAAATTCCTCGCCCATGCACCGGAGAATATTCGCCGCTACTGGGAGCGTGAACGGCCCATCGAGATGCGCCCGGTCGACATGACCCATTATTTCAGCAAGAAACCTCTGCCGCCGCAGCAATATGTCTGGGTGCGTGCTTCCGGCCCCTTGCCGGATGACGAGCGCATCCACCAGTGCGTTCTGGCCTATGCCTCCGACATGACGCTTCTGGACACGTCTCTTTTTCCGCATGGCACGTCTGTGTTCAGCCCGAAAATCCAGGCGGCAAGCCTCGATCATGCCATGTGGTTCCACCGGCCGTTCCGGGCCGATGACTGGCTGCTTTACGCCACCGACAGCACCTCAAGTTCGGGATCGCGCGGCATGAATCGCGGTTCGCTGTTCACACGAGACGGGACCCTGATTGCCTCCACCGCCCAGGAGGGCCTGATCCGGCTGCGCAAGGAAAAGTGAAGGTTCCTGCCAATTCTTGCGGAACCAGCTCAAGACACAGCGCCCTCCTGAGGTGGGCCGCAAGGCCCGTCTCGAAGGATCTGCGACAAGACGCTGTCGATCCTTCAAGTCAGCGCTCCTTGCTTAATCAGGATGAGCTTTTAGTTGCGGATTGGCCGGTAAATCATCGCAAGGGACTGGTGAAGCCCGACACCGCCAGAGGATTGTCGGTGAGCGCCTGATGATCCGGCGTATCCGGCAAGAGTGCACCTGAGAAAGCTTCGAACATCCGGCGCACGAAGCCTTCCGGCAGGTCCTTGGTAATGAACACCATGCGCGTGCGCCGGTCGTCATCCGGCCAGGCTTCCAGGGTTGCCGGCGGGTGGAACACGTGCTGCACACCGTGGATCACGACCGGACGCTCGGGATCTTCGGCCAGCTGGACAATGCCCTTCACGCGCAGCAGTTTCGGACCGTGTGCGGAACGCAGCAGATCCAGAAACATCTCCAGCGCCGAAGCCGGAACCGGACGGTCGGTCGCCAGGGTGAAGGCGCGAATGGCATCACTGTGCCGGTTCACGTCATGTGCATGGTCGTGATCGTGATGCCCATGGTGGTGGCCATGCCCGTGGTGATGCCCGTCATGACCGTGGCCGTGATGATGGCTGTCTTCATAAGCTTCCGCATT
Organism: Roseibium sp.; assembly: GCF_965233565.1. Lineage (GTDB taxonomy): Bacteria > Pseudomonadota > Alphaproteobacteria > Rhizobiales > Stappiaceae > Roseibium. Next base: position 3,184,116 of record NZ_OZ247494.1, read on the forward strand.
CAGCCAGGCTGCCACATCAGGGATCTTGCTGGTCGGATCGTAAAGTCCCGCATTGAACAGATTAGCCGGCGTCGCGTCACTCGACCGGGCTTCCAGGCGCCTTGCACCGGGATTGAGCTGGTGAAGTCGCTCCTGCAACGCACCGAATGCCGATTGTGCATCTTCGCCATCGAGAAGGTCCGTTTTTGTGAAAACGATCCGATCCGCGACAGCGGCCTGCTTGCGCGCTTCCTCGTGTTCTGCAAGCGTCGAGAGGCCGTTCACGGCATCGACCAGCGTGATCACGCTGTCCAGCCGGTAGCGCATCACCAGATAGGGATGCAGCATCACCGTGTGCAGGATCGGGGCAGGGTCGGCAAGACCCGTCGTCTCGATGATCACGCGGCTGAGTTTTTCCGATTTACCGCTGTCCAGCCGGCGCAGAAGATTCTCAAGCGTCGTCACCAGATCACCGCGGATGGTGCAGCACAGGCAGCCGGAGGCCAGTTCGATGATGCCGTCGCCGGCCTGATCGACAAACAGGTGATCGAGGCCGATCTCGCCAAATTCGTTGATGATGACGGCCGTGTCCGCCATGGCCGGGTCCTTCAGGATCCGGTTGAGCAGCGTTGTTTTACCAGAGCCCAGAAAGCCGGTCAGCACCGACAGCGGAATGGGAGGTTTCGGACCCTTGCTCAGGGGAGACTCGGAAGGTGATGTTGCTGACGCCATGATTCTGCTCCAGATCCCGCAACTGCCGCTCTTGTGAGCAGTTGCGTGGTTCGCAGAGACATAGGCAGAATGGCACGCCAACGCAATCCGGCGGCACGCATCCTTCAAAGGTCGAAAAAGTGAAAGTTGGACTTAACCGGCGTTCAGGACAGGTTCTTCGGCGTCTTCAGCTGCTTCCGCCTTGGCCTGCTCCTTGTCGAGCGCGACAATCTTGCTGTCGGCTTCTTCTTCAGACAGATCCATCGGTGTCAGGTCCTGGACAATGTCGGTCTCTTCAGCTTCGGCTTCTGAACTCGCTTCAGCTTCCAGGTCCACCTCGATATCGAGATCAACGTCCGCGTCCAACATGGCCGCTTCGTCCGTGTCGACCACGAGCCTGACTGCCTCCGCAGCTTTTCGAAGGGTTGCGACAACCTCTTCTACCGAAACGCCATCTTCCAACTGGTTGGCGGAAAGTTCTGCAAGGCTTGCAAGCGCCCGGATAGTGGCGGTTGATCTCGGTTCAATCATATGGCGATCTCTCGCGTTACAAGGTTCGGCACGTCCTATGCCCAAGATGACGCTGCGGGCGTCACCGCGTTTTCATGCCAACCAGGCGGTTTTCATGAAAATGCTTACGACAGTGTTAAGGAGTAGCGTAAACAAACGGTTAATGAGCCCTTTTCCCGGTTCGGATGTTGACGTACTTAAAGACCTGCAACCTTACGGAACAGGTGCCGGAATCGATCGGACCTGATCTTGCCGAAGATGAAAACGCTAAGACTTATTGCTTGCGTGGACTTGGAGCGGGCACGGGGACCGTGAAATCCAGGCCCTGCCGGAAAATCGAACCGGGCGCGGCCGGTGCAGGATCCGTCGCGGCACCGGGACGGGCTGCCGCCGTTTGCGGAATGCCGCCAGCCACACTGGCTTCCGCAGTTTTCTGCAGTTTCTGCCGCATTTCGATCTGCGCCCGGCGCAGCGGGTTTGCCGTAGGCAGGGGCACATCCTCGGCCGGAATGTCAGGCGCGGCAACCGCGACAGCCGTGCCACTGGCCTTCGGTGCACCCGTGGGATTGCCCAGGCTCACCTGGATCGGGCGATAGGCGATCCGGCGCGGGCCCAGGGTCCGATCCAGGATCTTGGCCCAGTCCGGTTTGCCATTGGCCAAGGTGAAACCGGCCTCATCAACCTTCGCGTTGTTTTTCTGGTTGGCCTTGAAGAACAGGAAGCCGCCTTTTTTCTCCGCTTCCATGTCATAACGCGCCATATAGGCCTTGGCGCCCGGGCTCTTGTTGCGCCGGCAATACCCATTGGCCGGAGGATTGCCGGAAGTCCCGCGCAGGCTGGCAATGTTCTGGCCGCCGCGCTTCTTGAAGCCCTGATCGAACATCTGCCGGGCAAACGCAGTCCGTTCCAACCCGGAGCCGGCCCCCAAGATTACGCCAATAAGGGTTTTTCCGCCCCGGGTAACGGACGAAGCAACATTGTAACCGGAGTTGCAGATATAGCCGGTCTTGATCCCATTGGCGCCGGGAACACGCAGCAGAAACTCGCGGTTGGCGGACCGGAGTGTCTTCTTGCCGAACCGGATGCCCGGGTGTTTGTAATAGTCACGGGACTCGGGGAAATCGCGCCGCAACGCCATGGCCAGGATCGCCATGTCGCGCGCGGTCGTCACCATCCGATTGTCCGGCAGACCATGCGGATTGGTGAAATAGGTGTTGGTCATGCCCAACCGTTTGGCTTCCGCATTCATCATCGCAAGGAATGCCTCTTCCGAACCGGCAATCGCTTCGCCCAGGGCAACGGCGACGTCATTGGCCGACTTGATGATGATGATCTTGAGCGCCGTATCGACCGTGAATTTGGTGCCGACCTTGAACCCCATCTTGCTCGGCGGTTCCGACAAGGAATTCTTGGACTGCACCACGGTTGAGTTCAGGGTCGCCCGGCCCTCCCGGATCGCCTTGAAGGTCACATAGGCGGTCATCATCTTGGTCAGCGAGGCAGGATACCATTTTCGGGTGGCGTTCTTCTGATCGATGATGGCGCCCGTCTTCGCATTGATCAGGACATAAGCGCCGATATCCGCTTTCGCCGGTGCCACTGAAGCGAGCAACCCGAACGCACATACTGCGAAAATCATGGATGTCAGGCGGCCGGTCTGGCTTGCAAACACAGGGATCCCTCGCATGTCATCCCGTGGACAGGGAAATGCACAAACAGAAGATACAGCTCTTGCGACTACTTCCCCCTAAAAAACCGGAACATGTCCATCAGGGCAACCCTTTCCTGGAAACAGTCCCGCGCCGATTTATGCGCCAGCTGCATAATTTTTGTGCAACTGCACAGATAGCGTGCCGTTAAGTTCCGAAAAAATCGAGGCTTTTTCCCGCTGATACACGCGAATGCAGGAAGCTTCGGCCTTGGCCCGGCTCTTGCTAAGATTGCCGAGGTCAACTTGCCGCTTGCGTCAAACCCTTTTCCGGGAGCACCCTGACGGCAACACGAACCAAGAGAACGAGAACGTCGGTGCCGGGGAGGCAAACCAGTCATGTATGATGCTGGCACAGCATCCGTTTCCGGCCCGGCTGCGCTGGCGATGCAACGCGTCAACGGTGTTGCGCGTGTCCGTTTCAAGCAATCTGACGGCAAGAGCAGGCTTGCTGATCTTTATCAGCATGGTGCTGCCAAGATCCGGTTTCCGAAAGTCTATGATGCCCCGCCGACAGCTGTTTTGATCAACACGGCCGGCGGATTGACCGGCGGCGACAGGGTGTCGCTCACATTTGAAGCCGACCGGGACACACACGCGATTGTGACCAGTCAGACGGCAGAGCGCGCCTACCGCAGCGCGCATGGCTCCGCAGAAGTGACAGGTGACTTCACGCTTGGCGAAGGCGCCTTCCTCGAATGGCTACCCCAGGAAACGATCCTGTTTGATGCCTCCGGCCTGAAGCGCCGTCTGAGCGCGGATCTGGCGAAGGACGCCCGGCTGATGCTGGTTGAATCGATCGTTCTTGGCCGCAAGGCCATGGGGGAGGCGGTCCGGTCCGTTCTATTCCGGGACAGCTGGCGCATCCGGCGGGACGGCAGGCTGATCTTTGCCGACGACATCCGACTTGAGGGCGATCCGTCCACCGCCCTGTCCGGACCGGCGACAGCATCCGGCGGACTGGCGCTTGCAAGTTTTCTGGATTGCGCCATCGATGCCGAGGACCGGCTGCCTTTGGCCCGGTCCCTTCTTGAAACCGCATCCGACGGCAGCCTCAAAGCGGCCGCCAGTGCCTGGAACGGTTGTCTGACCGCCCGTTTCGTTGCCCCGGACAGTCAAGTCCTGCGCGCAGCCCTCACACGATTTCTGACCGGATACCGCGGCAGCAACCTGCCGCGTGTCTGGTACTGCTGAACACCAAGGAGCTTTCTTCATGAACCTGACGCCCCGCGAGAAGGACAAGTTGCTGATTTCCATGGCGGCCATGGTCGCCCGGCGCCGGCTGGAGCGGGGTGTGAAGCTGAACCACCCGGAAGCCATCGCGCTGATCACCGATTTTGTGGTCGAGGGCGCGCGCGACGGCCGCAGCGTTGCTGACCTGATGGCCGCCGGTGCCAATGTCCTGACCCGTGATCAGGTCATGGAAGGCGTTGCCGAGATGATCCACGATGTTCAGGTCGAAGCGACCTTTCCGGACGGCACCAAGCTTGTCACCGTGCATGAACCAATCCGCTGAGGCGCAAAAGGAGAAACCCATGATCCCCGGAGAATTGTTTCCCGCCGACGGCGAGATTGAACTGAACGCCGGACTGGAAACGGTCACGCTGGATGTCGCCAATACCGGCGACCGCCCGATCCAGGTCGGCAGTCATTACCACTTCTATGAAACCAACGAAGGCCTTTCCTTTGACCGGGACAATGCCCGCGGCATGCGCCTCGACATACCCTCCGGCACCGCTGTGCGCTTCGAGCCGGGCCAGAGCCGCACTGTCACCCTGGTGCCTTACCGCGGCGACGAAACGGTTTTCGGCTTCAACCAGAAAGTCATGGGCAAGCTCTGAAAAGGCAGCTTCTAAGATGTACCGACTGTTACCCGGTTTGATACTGGCGGTCCTGGCTTTCTCCGGCGCGCAGGCGCAGGACGGGCCCGACTGCAACAACGCCATGACGCAACTGGAGATGAACCAGTGCGCCAACATGGATTTTCAGGCGGCCGATGCGGAGCTGAACGCGGTCTACAAGAAGGCCATGGCGAAAATGCGCGACACCGACAGTTACCTACCGGACGACCTGAAAGGCGCCGCCGACACGCTGCGCGAAGCCCAGCGCGCCTGGATCCCCTATCGCGACAAGGCGTGTGAGGCATACGGCTTTCTTGCCAAGGGCGGCTCGATGGAGCCGATGCTCTATTCCAACTGCCTGACCGACCTCACCAATCAGCGGGTGAAGGAACTTCAGGAGCTTGTGGAGGGCCTGGGCAATTGACCTGTTTCCGGACCCTGGCATTTGCTGCGCTTTGCGCAACCAGTGGCGTGCTCGTCCTGGCGGCAAAGTCGTCCGCCCAGGAAAATATCGACTGCGGTTATCCGCTCAACAACAACGAGCGCACCTATTGTGCCGAAAAGGCCCTGAAAGAGGCCGAGGCACGCATGGCAGCCGCTTACGTCAAACTGCACGCACGCGTCGTCGAACTGGACAACGCCCTGCCGGAACATCTCAAGGGAAGCCCGAAGGCACTGGAAGAGGCGCAGGCCGCCTGGACGGATTATGCCGACAAGGACTGCAAGGCCTATGCCTTTCCGTTCATGGGCGGCACCCGCGGGCAGGATCTTTACCGAAATTGCAAGATCGTCCTGACGATGAAACGCACGGAAGACCTGACCGCCACGCTGGAAGATTACGCAGATTAACAAGACAGATTTCTGATCGCCGATTGGAGACACAATGGCTTACAAGATGCCCCGCGCCGCATATGCGGACATGTTTGGCCCCACAACAGGTGACCGCCTGCGCCTTGCCGACACCGACCTGATCATCGAGGTCGAACGGGATTTCACCACCTATGGCGAAGAGGTAAAATTCGGCGGCGGCAAGGTCATCCGCGACGGCATGGGCCAGTCCCAGGCACCGCGCTCGGCCGGCGCCGTCGACACGGTGATCACCAACGCGCTGATCGTCGACCACTGGGGCATCGTCAAGGCCGATGTCGGCCTGAAAGACGGCCGCATCGCCGGGATCGGCAAGGCCGGCAATCCGGACGTGCAGCCGAATGTCGACATCGTTGTCGGGCCGGGCACGGAAGCAATCGCGGGCGAGGGCAAGATCCTCACCGCCGGCGCGCTCGACGTTCATATCCATTTCATCTGTCCCCAGCAGATCGACGACGCGCTGATGTCGGGTGTCACCACCATGCTTGGCGGCGGTACCGGTCCGGCGACGGGCACCAACGCCACGACCTGCACACCAGGCCCCTGGCACATCACGCGCATGCTGCAATCAGCCGACAGTTTCCCGATGAACCTTGCCTTTGCCGGCAAGGGCAACGCGTCCCTGCCGGCAGCACTGGAAGAGCAGATCCTCGCAGGCGCTTCCGCCCTGAAACTGCATGAGGACTGGGGAACGACGCCCGCGGCCATCGATACCTGCCTGGCGGTTGCCGACGAATATGACGTCCAGGTGATGATCCATACCGACACGCTCAATGAAAGCGGCTTTGTCGAGAACACCACGGCAGCTTTCAAGAACCGCACCATCCACGCCTTCCACACGGAAGGCGCCGGCGGCGGCCACGCCCCCGACATCATCAAGGTCTGCGGCGAACTGAACGTGCTGCCGTCCTCGACCAACCCGACCCGGCCCTACACGGTCAACACGCTGGAAGAGCATCTCGACATGCTCATGGTCTGCCACCATCTGGACAATTCGATCCCGGAAGACGTGGCCTTCGCAGAAAGCCGGATCCGCAAGGAAACCATCGCAGCAGAAGACATTCTGCATGACATGGGCGCGTTCTCGATCATCGCCTCGGACAGCCAGGCCATGGGCCGGGTCGGCGAAGTGGTCATCCGCACCTTGCAGACCGCCCACAAGATGAAGGTTCAGCGCGGGCGGCTGCCGGAAGAAACCGGCGAGAACGACAATCTGCGCGTCAGGCGCTACATGGCCAAGTTCACCATCAATCCGGCGATTGCCCATGGGCTGGATGAACATATCGGCTCGGTCGAAATGGGTAAGCTGGCCGACCTGGTGCTCTGGGATCCGAAATTTTTCGGCGTCAAACCCGACATGGTCCTGAAACTCGGCACGATTGCCGCCGCTCCCATGGGCGATCCCAATGCCTCGATCCCGACGCCGCAGCCGGTCCATTACCGGCCGATGTTCGGCGCTTTCGGCAAGGCCATGACCGAAAGCCGGGTCACCTTTGTCTCCCAGGCCGCCTATGACACCGGGGTCAAGGACAAGGCCGGGCTTGCCAGCCTGGTGCTGCCGGTGAAAAACACACGCGGCGGCATCTCCAAGAAATCGATGGTCCTGAACGACGCCACGCCGGAGATCGAGGTCCACCCGGAAACCTACGAAGTCCGCGCCAATGGCGAACTCCTGACCTGCGAACCGGCGGAAGTGCTGCCGATGGCGCAGCGCTACTTCCTGTTCTAGGCTCCGCGCAAAGACAAACAGGGAGTTCAGGACATGTACAAGATCATCGGCTTTCCGCGCACCCGCGCGATGCGCGTGATGTGGCTGCTGGAAGAGCTGGGCGAAACCTATGACGTCGACCCGGCCTTGCCGCAGTCGGACGCCGCGCGGGCCCTCAACCCGAGCGGCAAGGTGCCGATCCTGTTGGAGGGTGACACGGCGATCACAGAATCCGTCGCCATCTGCACCTATCTTGCAGACAAACACGGACGTTTCACCTTTCCGGCCGGCACGCTGGACCGGGCGAAACAGGACAGTTTCACCCAGTTCGGTGTCGATGTTCTGGAAGGGGCCCTCTGGACGGCTGCCAAGAACACCTTCATCAACCCGGAAGACCAGCGTGCGCCGGCGGTCAAGGACGTCTGCCGCTACGAATTCGCCCGCGGGCTTGAAACCCTGGAAGCACGGCTCGGCGACGGGCCCTATGTCATGGGTGAGGCTTTCACGATTGCCGATATCATCATCGGTCACTGCTCCGGTTGGGCGGTTGCCGCCAAGTTCGACCTGCCCAAGGAGGGCCCCGTCTACGACTATTTCAAACGTTTGCGGAACCGGCCCGCTTTCAAGGCCATGATGGCCAGAGTGAACGAGGGTGCATGATCCGGGTTGAAACCATATTGAGAGCCGGAACCTGGCAGGCGGCGGCTGCCGACCGGATCACTCTTGACCGGGAAGATCGCCATCGCCGCCGGGCGGTTCTGACAGGCGAAGGTGGCCTGACCTTTCTGCTGGACGAGCCGTCCGCCGTGCATTTGCACCATGGTGACGGCCTGGAACTGGAAGATGGCCGCATCGTTGAAGTGCTTGCCGAACCGGAAGACCTGGTGGAGATCGGGGCGCGGGACGGAGCCCATCTGGTCCGGATCGCCTGGCACCTGGGCAACCGGCATCTGCCGACCCAGCTGATGGGCGACACACTCCGGATCCGCCGGGATCACGTGATCGAGGACATGGTCAGGAAGCTTGGCGGCACGCTGACACCCCTGACCGCTCCCTTCGATCCGGAAGGCGGCGCCTATGGACACGGTCAGACACATGGCCACGACCACTCCCATGAGCATGGCCATGCTCATGATCATTCCCACGGGCATTCCCACAGCCATGACTGACCAGGCTTCCCTCTCGGCGCTTTATCGGCTGATGACGTTCCTGTCGCCGGGTTTTCCCGTCGGCGCCTTCACCTATAGCCATGGCCTGGAGCAGATGGTTGAGGACGGCAGCGTTGCCGATACCGCCGGACTGACATCCTGGCTGGAGGACCTCTTGCGCCATGGCGGCGCGCGCGGCGATGCGATCCTCCTGAAGGACACCCTCCATGCGGCGCATCTCGGCAACGCAGCCGCCTTGCAGGATTTGCGCGACCTGGGGCTCGCCCTGCAGCCCTCGAAGGAACGGCACCTGGAAACAAGCGCGCAAGGCACCGCCTTTGTCGCAACCATTCAAACCAGCTGGCTGCCAAAGGGCGACACGCCGGCGGCCGGCCTGTGCCGCTCGATGTTTCAAGGCGATGATCAGGATTGGCCGTATCCGGTCGCTGTCGGGCTTGCCTGCGCGGCACATGCTGTCCCCGAAGCCGCCGCACTGACCGCCTATCTACAGGCCTTCACGGCCAATCTGGTCTCCGCTGCCATTCGCACCGTGCCGCTCGGCCAGAATGAAGGTCAGTCCATCCTTGCAAAGCTGGAGCCCGTGATTTTCGAGGTTGTCGAAGAGGCCAGGGCTGCAAGCCTCAACGATCTCGGCAGTTCGACCTTCCTGGCCGATATCGCCTCCATGGCCCATGAAACCCAGTATTCGAGGTTGTTTCGTTCATGACATCCAAAAACGGCCCCTTGCGCGTCGGTATCGGTGGCCCGGTCGGCGCCGGCAAAACCACGCTGACCGATCGCCTGTGCAAGGCCATGCGGGACAGCTTTTCGCTCGCGGTGATCACCAATGACATCTACACGAGCGAGGACGCGGAAGCTCTGATGCGCTCCCAGGCACTGACCAGCGACCGCATTCGGGGCGTTGAAACCGGCGGCTGCCCGCACACCGCCATCCGCGAGGATGCCTCCATCAATCTGGCCGCGGTGGCAGACCTCACCAGATCGATCCCGGACCTGGACCTGATCCTGATCGAATCCGGTGGCGACAACCTGGCGGCAACCTTTTCGCCGGAACTGGCCGACCTGACACTTTATCTGATTGATGTTGCCGCGGGCGAGGAAATCCCGCGCAAGGGTGGCCCGGGCATCACCCGGTCCGACCTTCTGATCATCAACAAGACGGACTTGGCCCCGCATGTCGGCGCCGATCTTGAGGTCATGGATCGGGACGCCACGAAGATGCGCAAGCAAAGACCATTTGTCTTTGCCAACATGAAAGCGGGCGAGGGCATCGAATCCGTGGTAGAGTTCATCGTCCAAAAGGGTGGGCTGAACGGATAGATCTCAAGTAGTTGCTTCAATGATTGCTGGTAAACAGGACGCCTGCGCGCATAACAACGCGCTTTGGTGTGATGCGGTTCTGAAAGCCGCGGGGGCCAAAACCGAATTTCTGAGCGGCTTCTGGATCGCACGGGAGAAATCCCTGCCGCTTTATCCGAACATCGTCACCTACTCCGGAAAGCCCGGGGCCGATCTCAACGCAGCGCTCGCCTCCCTGCCGAAGGAAACGGCCGTCAAGGACAGCTACGGCAATCTCGACCTTGGCCCCATGGGCTTCAAGAAGCTGTTTTCCGGCACCTGGCTGTTCCGGCCTCCGCAGTCCTCCAAAAAACCGCCGCTTCAATCCGACTGGCACAAGGCCAAGCATCCCGAGGCCCTGAAAAAATGGCTGGCCGGATGGAACTCCAACGAGAGCCTGCACAGCGTGTTCTCACCGAAGCTGCTCGACCTCGGTGCCATTGATTTTGCCAGTGTCGCCAAGGACGAAACCATCCGGGCCGGGGCGGTCTTCAACCGCGGACCGAAGCTGGATGGCAAGGAAGTTGTCGGCCTGTCCAACCTGTTCTGTCGTCGAAGCTGGCGCTACAGCGCCATGCACGACCTGCTGGAACCCTTTGCCCAGATGCCGGTCTGCACCTATGAAACCGACGACGAACTCCTGCCGGTCTATCACCAGCTCGGGTTCGAGGATTGCGGTCAGCTTGCCGTCTGGCTGAAGGCCTGACGCCGCTTGGCAAACAATGAACCCGTTGCGAAATTTGGCTGAGCGTCACCTGTATGAAAACGATCAACGTAGGTGCAGCCCTATCAGGGAATTGCAGGCAAGCCCTCTTCAAAATTGCTTCCACAGCAAGTCTACCGATCCATTTTGCTGCAACCCGGGAAAGCCGGACCGCAAGGGTAATCTTTCTGGATTCATCCAAGCTAACCGACTGGCCGGGGCTGGTCGAAACAATCGGCTCGAAACTTGATTTCCAGAACACCAGTGCCAGAGGATACGATTTTGGGCTCGACGCCTTTCTCGATTGCCTGCGGGATGCAATCGACGGATCTCCGGATGGACTGATATTGGTGTTTCGAAACGCCGATCAGGTTTTGAGACGTGATCGAAAATATCGGTTCTCCCAGTTGATTTCTGTCTTTGAAGACTCCGCTCGTTATTCGTCTCAATTGATTCAGGACGGAGAATGGTGGGATCGCGGTCCGGTCTATTTCAGAGTGATCTTTGAAACCTCAGGCAAATTGCCATTGCCGCAAATCGCGTTTGCTTGAGTTCGCTCTTCAAGAAAGCAAACGCTTTGAAAAACGCAATGTCCGCCTAGTCGCACAACTCATTTGGTAGACAGTTCCGCCTTGATCTTTGCCTCAAATCCACTCACCTTACCCCCTTAAAAATGCGGAGGGATGAGCCATGATGTTTGACGGTGTGAACCTGGTTGCGGTGGCGGCGGCCGCCATTGCTTCCTTCGTCTTCGGGTCCGTCTGGTACGGTCTTCTCGGCAAGGCCTGGATGCGCGCAGCCAGCCTGACAGAAGCACAGACACGGCCCGACCCGGTGACGCTCGGCCTTGCCTTTTTCTGTCAGCTCGTCATGGCTTTCGTCTTTGCCGGCATCATCTACCACACCAGCGAGACCAATATCCGCGCCGGCATCATCTCGGCCCTGATGATCTGGATCGGCGTTGTCATGACCACGCAGATCATCAATCACCGGTTTCAGGGCAAACCCTGGTCGCTGACGTTCATCGATGGCGGTCATTGGCTGGGCGTCTTTGTGGTACAGGGCATCGTGATCGGCTGGCTTAGCTGACGCAAACGTAATTCCCTACGTATTTGAACGCATTAGACCAAGGAATCGGCGACTAAAGCACTAACGTTCGGTTCTGGACGCTAAGGGGGCCCGTAAGCATAATGGCCCCCGGCAAACAGGCCGCGGCACAATCCCTATCTGCCGCTGGTCCCATTGTTGTTTCTGGGAGGTTTCATATGACAGAGTCCGTTTTTCCCGTTCCCGCGGAAGTTGCCGCGCGGGCGCATGTCGACAATGCCAAATATCTGGAAATGTATCAGCGCTCCGTGGAGGACCCGGATGGCTTCTGGGGTGAGCACGGCAAGCGCGTCGACTGGATCAAGCCTTACACCAAGGTGAAGAACACCTCCTACGACTACCACAACGTCTCGATCAAATGGTTCGAGGACGGCACGCTGAACGTCTCGGCCAACTGCGTTGACCGGCACCTGGAAAAACGCGGCGACCAGCCGGCGATCATCTGGGAGGGAGACGACCCGAGCGAATCCAAGGTCATCACCTACAAGGAACTGCATGCGGAAGTAAACAGGTTCGCCAACGTGCTGCATGCCCAGGGCGTGAAGAAGGGGGACCGTGTCACGCTCTACCTGCCGATGATCCCGGAGGCAGCCTACGCAATGCTGGCCTGTGCCCGCATCGGCGCCATTCACTCGATCGTCTTTGGCGGCTTCTCTCCGGACAGCCTGGCGCAGCGCATTGAGGGCTGCAAATCCGAGTGTATCGTTACTGCCGACGAAGGTCTGCGCGGTGGCCGCAAGGTGCCGCTGAAGGCCAATGTCGACAAGGCCTGCGAAAAAGCGCCGGTCAAATCCGTCATCGTGGTCAAGCGCACCGGCGGCGACATCAGCATGCAGGACGGCCGAGACGTCTGGTATCACGATGAAGCCGAACGCGTGTCCGACCATTGTGAGCCGGTGGAAATGAACGCGGAAGATCCGCTGTTCATTCTCTACACGTCCGGCTCGACAGGTCAGCCGAAGGGTGTGCTGCACACGACCGGCGGTTACCTCGTTTATGCTTCCATGACCCATCAGTATGTCTTCGACTATCATGACGGCGACATCTACTGGTGTACGGCCGATGTGGGCTGGGTCACCGGTCACAGCTACATCGTCTATGGTCCGCTCGCCAACGGTGCGACCACGCTGATGTTCGAAGGTGTGCCGACCTATCCGGGGCCCGGCCGCTTCTGGGAAGTCTGCGACAAGCACAATGTCAACATCTTCTACACCGCTCCGACCGCCATCCGCGCCCTGATGGGCGCCGGCGACGAGCATGTCACCAAGACCTCCCGCAAATCCCTCCGCCTGCTGGGCTCGGTCGGTGAGCCGATCAACCCGGAAGCCTGGACCTGGTACTACAACGTGGTTGGCGATCAGCGCTGCCCGATTGTCGACACCTGGTGGCAGACAGAGACCGGCGGCATCCTGATCACGCCACTGCCGGGCGCGACGGAGCTGAAGCCGGGCTCCGCGACACGGCCCTTCTTTGGAGTCCAGCCAGCTGTGGTGGATGCGGAAGGCAAGTTCCTGGAAGGGGCAACCGAGGGCAACCTGGTCATCAAGGACAGCTGGCCGGGTCAGATGCGCACGGTCTATGGTGACCATGACCGTTTCGTGCAGACCTATTTTGCCACCTACAAGGGTCTCTACTTTACCGGTGACGGCTGCCGCCGCGACGAGGACGGCTATTACTGGATCACCGGCCGTGTCGATGACGTCATCAACGTTTCCGGTCACCGCATGGGGACGGCGGAAGTGGAAAGCGCACTGGTGGCCCATCCGCAGGTATCCGAGGCGGCCGTTGTCGGCTATCCGCACGACATCAAGGGGCAGGGCATCTATGCCTATGTCACCCTGATGGAAGGCGAAGAACCGACCGACGAGCTGAAGAAGGAGCTGGTGAAACACGTTCGCGCCGAAATCGGCCCGATCGCATCTCCTGACCTCATTCAGTTTTCACCGGGACTGCCCAAGACCCGCTCGGGCAAGATCATGCGCCGCATTCTGCGCAAGATCGCCGAGGACAGCTTCGATAATCTCGGTGACACCTCAACACTGGCCGATCCGGCAGTCGTCGACGACCTGATCGACAATCGGCAAAATCGCGCCTGACCAACTGGTGCGAAGGAAACTGAAAGGCCCGCCAAATCGGCGGGCCTTTTGTCATTTCGACAGATAGATCGACTGGATCTTCTTCGCAATGTTGCTGAAAGCCGCAATCAGTTCTTCTCTGGAGTCGGCCTCGTAATAGTTGTCGTCATCGGTCGCGCAATCCTCCATGAGCGCATCGCCGAAACCGGAGCCGCCCGTATCGAAATAGACCGCATAGATTTCAATATCTTCTGCCTTCATCGCATCACAGAGCGCCATGGCACGCGTCGGCGACGGATCGCTTATACTCGGATAACGCTGGTAACGTTCGACCCAATAGTCGTCGGTCGTGCAGCTTCTGCGACCGCAGGTCGTGTATTCTTCCATGCCGTATTCGGCATTGAACGCCCCATCGGTCATGATCAGCGCAAATTTCAGGACATCGTCATTCGTATAGGCCTCCGGATCGCTGTCGGCCGGCCAAAGCGACGTCCAGTTTGGCGAAAGCGTGTACCAGCCCCAGGCAATTCCGACCTGTCCGCCGGTGCCTCCACCATCAACGAGATCCTCAATGGCGTCCACCAGAGTCTCCCGGTCCGCAGTTAGAGGCACGATTTCGTTGTCGGGGCAAGCGTCGGATCCGGACCGCCAGCTTTCGCTGCTGCCATAATCCCAGACAAAGTAATCCGGTCTGCCATGGAAAAATTCCGAGCTCGACCCGTCATAATTGTAAACCGCGTCGGTAAGTCTTTCGTCACCCTGCCGTTCGTTGACACAATTGTTTGACGTGGCATCACCGTTGGTGACTGTCGCCGCGTAGCTGCCCAGATTGACGCCCTGCGAATAGGGCACCAGGGAAATCTTGACCTTGCTCTCGTCGGCATCGGTTCCAGAAGGGATCAGGATGTTTACGACGGATTCCGCCGCATCGCGCAGGGTCCCCATATTGCTGGACATCGACCCTGTGACGTCGACAACCATGGCCATTTCCACATCGAACCGAGAATAAGTGACTTGTGCACTGGTCCCGAATGTAAAGGTTTCCGGCCCGATATGCTCCATCATGTATCCGCCGAAATCGAGGAAATAGTTGTTGAGGGTCGCAGAGGAGGAAACGGTCACGAGACCACTGTCGCTGTCGACGGTAAATTCAAGATTTTCGATCGCCGCATCAACAAACTCGGTGTTGCTCAGGTTGGCACGAAAGGAATCCGCAAGAGCTTCTTCGATTTCGGCGTTGCTCATGAAGGTTGTCGAAAGTTCCGCTGCCAGGGCCAGCGCTGCGGCATCCAGCGCATAAGACAGTTTCTCCCGGGCATTGACCGTTCGCGACACATCAAACGCCGCACCGGCAATGACGACCATCATGATCACCATGACCCCGAAAATCGGCAGGATGGAGCCCTGTTTGTCACGGCAGAGCCGTTTCAAAAGTGAAGTGGAAAAATGACACTGGGATTTACGCATACGAACCTCGTCTGGAGAGGACGTATCTAATGGATAAAAGTACCTAATTGCTTAAGGTTGTAACTGCAATTCTCTTCAGCTTTACCGCTACAGGCGCCGATGGATGCTCGGACTGGAGTTCCGCTTCACGTAGAGCCAATGTCACAGCAGGCCCAAGCGCCCGGCCCCAACAGGGCTGGGCACTCAGAAATCGCGTTGTCTGGGCTGTTATTGGGAGACGTAGATCTGCTGGATCTTCTTCGCAATGTTGGCGAATGCCGCGATCAGTTCGGACGCGCTGGTTGCCTGATAGTAGTTTCCATCGCTTGCACAGGACTGCATGTTGCGTGACCCGGCGGAACTGTTGCTCGTACCAAAATAGACACCGAAGATCTCGATGCCGGCGTCCTTCATGGCTTCGCAAAGGGCGCGCTGGTCGGTTGACGAGGTGTTGGTGTAGCTTTCGCTTTCACCTTCTTCGTCCCATTCGTTCACCTCAACTTCCGCGTAACGTCTGCAGCGGCCGCGGCGCCAGCGCGTGCAGACCGTTTCTGTCTCGATGAACTCGTAATACCGGTTGTTGTCGCCATCTGTCATGATGATCGCGAATTTGAGCACATCATCATTGTCGTAGGATTCCGGCTCGCTGTCAGAAGGCCAGACGCTTGCGTAATTCGGTGACAAGGCATTCCAGCCCCAGACCACCCCGGTCTGGCCCGCCGTGCCCCCATTGTCATCAAGGGCGGCAATCGCAGTAACAAGCGTATCTCTGTCAGACGTCAACGGGATCATTTCGGAATCAGATGAGCAGTTGGTGCTGCCGCCGCCATAGAAGGTTGCCTTGGGTGGCGGATTTGTCTCGTCGTAATAGTCGTAGGCGTCGTCGGTGTATTTCACCTCATAGGTATCTGATCCGTCGTTGTAGTCCTGCCGTTCAGTGACACAGTCGCTGCCATCGGAATATCCATATGCATCCCCCTTGACGGTGTCAGCGTAGGACCCGAGATTGACCCCCTGGCTGTAGGGCACCAGAGAAATCCGCACCTTGCTGTCGTTCTCGGACGTTCCCTCCGGGATCAGGATATCCACCAGCCCGTCGGACGCTTCGCGCAGCGTGTCCATGTCATTGCGCATTGAACCGGTCACATCGACAACAAGTGCCAACTCCACGTCGAAGCGGGAGTAGGTGACCTGGGCGCTTGTACCGAAAGCCAGCATGTCCGGACCAAGAGTGGATTTCCCATAGCCGCCGATATCGATGAAATAGGTGTCAAGCATCGCCGAAGAGGACACCCGGATGGTGCCGTTGTCGCTGTCCACCTCAAAATCAAGGTTCTCGATGGCCTCGTCGAGGAACTCGGCCCCTTCGAGGTTCGCCCGGAAGGAATCGGCAATCGCCTCAGTGATTTCGTCATTCGTCATGACGCTGGTCGACAGGTCGGCGGCGACAGAAAGAGCAGCTGCATCAATGGCATAGGAGAGTTTTTCGCGCGCATTGACCGTGCGCGAAACATCGAATGCTGCGCCGGCGATCACAACCATGATGATAACCATCACGCCGAATATAGGTAAAATTGACGCCGATTCATCTACTCTGAATTGGTGTCTCTTTCGCCAAATATACTTAAGATTGCGCATAACTGCCTCAACGTTTTTCAGACAGTTACTACAGAAAGGTACCTAATTTATTAAATGAACCTTGGGGTATTGGTTAGCAAATTGTTGCGATACGTGAAGATTTTTACTGTAAATTTTACGCATGATGCATGCGACCAGACCGCGAAGGCCTTCCCATTCCGCGGAAGGGTCGGGGGCCGCCGCGTAAAACGCCGGAAAAACACACCCTGAATCAGGGCTCCAGTTCGGTATCCCAGTACAGGAAATCCATCCAGCTTTCATGCAGATAGTTGGGCGGAAAACCCCGCCCGTTGTTGTGCAGATCCTGGATGGTCGGCTGGAAGGGCATGTGCATCGGCCACATGTTCAACTGTTCGCAAGACTTGTTGGACTTGCGCAGGTTGCAGGGAGAACAGGCGGTGATGACATTGTCCCAGGTGGTGAGGCCACCTTTGGAGCGGGGAATGAGGTGATCGAAGGTCAGCTCGTCCTTGGAGCCGCAATATTGACACTGAAATCGGTCGCGGAGAAATACGTTGAAGCGGGTAAAGGCAGGGTAACGGCTGGGTTTGACAAAGGTCTTGAGCGAAACAACGCTCGGCAATCGGAATTCGAAGCTCGGACTTCGGACCGCCGCGTCATATTCCGCAACGATGTTCACCCGGTCCAGAAACACGGCCTTGATGGTGTCCTGCCAACTCCACAAGGACAAAGGGTAGTAGCTCAAGGGCCTGTAATCCGCATTGAGCACCAATGCCGGATGGGCCCCGGGCGAAACCGCTATCGTCACCTTCCGCTCCTCACGCCTGTTCAGATCGTCCGGTGTCCGGTCAATCGGACAGCGGAACTGGTCCTTTTTAGACGGGAGTATTGTAGTGCCGAGGTGACAGTCTTGTGAAGCCCGGTAAATTCATTTCTGCGCACAGTTGTTGACAGGCGTTTTCTGGCAAAGGAATTTTCCTAAATCCATGAATCATTTGCGCAAAAACAAACTCCCCTGCGGTATTGTGACAGTTTTACGATTTTCACGAAAAAGGGCGCCCGAAAGCGCCCTCTGAACACTAATTCGTCAATCGAATCAATTTGCCGTCCAGTCCCGGATGTCGACAAAATGACCGGCAATGGCCGCCGCCGCCGCCATGGCCGGCGAGACCAGATGGGTGCGGCCCTTGTGGCCCTGACGGCCCTCGAAATTGCGGTTCGAGGTCGAGGCACAGCGCTCACCCGGAGCCAGCTTGTCGGCATTCATGGCAAGACACATGGAGCAACCCGGCTCGCGCCATTCAAAACCGGCTTCCTTGAAGATCAGGTCCAGGCCTTCTTCCTCGGCCTGCTCCTTCACCAGACCGGAGCCCGGCACCACCATGGCGCTCACATGAGAGGCCACCTTGTGATTGCCGATTACCGCTGCCGCGGCGCGCAGGTCCTCGATGCGGCCATTGGTGCAGGACCCGATGAACGCCCGGTCGATCTTGATGTCGGTGATTTTGGTGCCCGGCTCCAGGCCCATATATTCCAGAGCGCGCTTCTTGGAATCGCGGCGGTTCTCATCATCGATCTCGTCCGGGTTCGGCACAACGCCTTCAACGGAAACGACGTCCTCAGGGGAGGAGCCCCAGGACACGATCGGTGGCAGGTTGGCGGCGTCGAGTTCGATCACCTTGTCGAAATAGGCGTCCGCATCGGTGTGCAGCGTCTTCCAGTAGGCAAGAGCCATATCCCAGGCTTCGCCTTTTGGTGCCTTCGGGCGGCCTTCGATATAGTCAAATGTGGCCTGGTCCGGCGCGATCAGGCCGGCACGTGCTCCTGCCTCGATCGACATGTTGCAGACCGTCATGCGGCCTTCCATGGACAAGGAACGGATCGCTTCGCCGGCATATTCGATCACGTAGCCCGTACCACCGGCCGTGCCGATCTTGCCGATAATCGCCAGAACGATGTCCTTAGCGGTGACGCCGGCCGGGATCTTGCCCTCGACCTTCACCAGCATGTTCTTGGCTTTTTTCTGGATCAGGGTCTGCGTGGCCAGCACGTGTTCGACTTCGGACGTGCCGATGCCGTGCGCCAGCGAGCCGAAGGCGCCATGGGTCGACGTGTGGCTGTCGCCGCAGACGATGGTCATGCCGGGCAGGGTAAAGCCCTGCTCCGGACCGACGATATGAACAACGCCCTGGCGCATATCGAGCTCGGAATAATACTCAATGCCGAACTCGGTGGCGTTTTTGGCCAGCGTTTCCACCTGCAGCGCCGACTCCGGATCGTCGATGCCATGACGGCGGTCGGTGGTCGGAACGTTGTGATCGACAACAGCCAGGGTTTTCTGCGGCTGGCGCACCTTGCGGCCATGCATGCGCAGACCTTCAAACGCCTGCGGGCTGGTGACCTCGTGCACCAGGTGTCTGTCGATATAGAGCAGGCCGGTGCCGTCCGGCTGCATGTCGACCGCGTGGTCGTCCCAGATCTTGTCGTAAAGCGTGCGCGCCTTGGCCATGGGTCTCTCCTCGTTCGAACCGGTTCCCGCCGCGCTGATCGCGTCCTGCGCCGACGTCCGGACTGTTCTTTTGATGCGCATGCGCGCCGTCAAAGAGTGCCTAGTAATTGTGACGCTAGTGAATGACGCAGCAAGGCCTCAAGGTCAAGCATTGCCGAGTTGAGCTGAATTCAACTGCGATTGACCGGTGGAGGGGAAAGGGGCCGGAAGCCGGCCTTAAGACGTGAGCAAACTCTCCGCCAGCACGGTTCTAGAGCACTTCCCGGTTAGATTGGCTCACTCTGCCGAGGCTGGTTTGGTTCAAGGTCAAGGAGTTTGACGAAGAGCGTGCTGGCCGCACGGTCGAGGCAAAATCCGCAGGCATTGGGGCAAACCAGCCCGGCCCTCCGGGTTTGTGTCTGGCGGACACCTGCTTTGTCGAGACGCTTGCCCATAGCCCCGCTATGGACTTCACGCCCCTTCGCGCAGATCGTCTCGCCAGACCTCAAACAGAGTGAGCCAATCTAACCGGGAAGTGCTCTAGCCCTCTCCTTGTCATCCCGGGCAAGCGAAGCGCGACCCGGGACCCAATCATATCCAGGGAACTGAACATCTTGCTGCATTTCTTCGGCAAAATCGGCAACCGCATCCGCAACTGGCACAGCGAGTAGGCCCCGGCTCAGCGCTACGCTTGTCCGGGGTGACTCCGGTTGCGCTTCCTTTTCATGAATAAAGTCTTCGTCAATTCAAGAGTTTGGCAAAAAGGTACCCCAAACAAAAAAGGCGGCCCGAAGACCGCCTTTTCGAAAATCGCAAGAACCGGAACGGCTTATTCAGCTGCGGTCTCGGCTGCTTCCGCTTCTGCCTTCTTGGCTTCGGCCTTGGCGGCCTTGGCAGCGGCAGCTTCCGCGCGCTGCTCTTCGTTGAGACGCTTGGAGCGGACGTTGGTGTTCTCGGTGATACGGGCGGACTTACCGCGACGGTCGCGCAGGTAGTAGAGTTTCGCACGGCGGACTTTACCGCGGCGGACAACCTCTACACCTTCCAGCATCGGGGAGTAAATCGGGAAGACACGCTCAACGCCTTCGCCGTAAGAAATCTTGCGCACCGTGAAGCTTTCGTTGATGCCGCCGCCGGAACGGGCGATGCAGACACCTTCGTAAGCCTGGGTACGGGTGCGATTGCCTTCAGTGACCTTCACGTTGACGCGAACGGTGTCACCCGGAGAAAATTCCGGCAGCTTGCGCTGCTCTTCGATTTTCGCCATTTCCTCAGCATTGAGCTGCTTGATGATATCCATGGCATATTTCCCTTTTCAATTACAAAGCGGTCAGAGCGTTGTCCGGTTTTAAGGCCGGAAACGGGTTCACCGACTTTGGGCCATGCTTGCAGTATCCACCGGATTTCCTTGACACTTTCCTGACGTTGGACCGTGTACCCGGAAGCCGTTCTTCCAAGAGGAAGACGCAGCTTCATCCAGCTTCGGCGCGCGTATACAGGATTTTCGGCGGAATGTCATGCGGATTCTGCGAGAAGGCTGCGCAGACCATTGATTTCTTTGTCATCCCGGTTTGGCAACGCCAAGACCGGGATCCAGTAAACCCATGCGGCAATTTCCTCCAGCACCGGGACTACTGGATCCCGGATCTACGCTTCGCTTCGTCCGGGAAGACAAATCTGGGTGTGTCGGTGGTCAATCCACATCATCCTCGTCGGCCATATAGGCCCGCCAGAGATCCGGGCGGCGCTCGCGGGTCAGCTTTTCGGCCTCCGACATGCGCCATTCGTGGATCTTTTTGTGATTGCCGGAGGTCAGCACCTCGGGGATGGTCATTCCCTCAAACTCGGCAGGCCGCGTGTAATGGGGGTGCTCCAGAAGCCCGGTCTCGAAGCTTTCGGTATCGGCGCTTTCCATGTTGCCCATCACACCGGGGATCAGCCGGACGATGGCATCCAGCATCGTGATGGCACCGATTTCGCCGCCGGAGAGGATGTAATCGCCAATGGAAACTTCTTCCAGCTTCCGCGCGTCGATCACGCGTTGGTCGATACCTTCAAAGCGGCCGCAAACGATCACCGCACCAGGGCCGTCCGCCAGGTCATGCGCGCGTTTTTGCGTGAAGGGCCGTCCCCGCGGGCTCATCAGAAGCCGTGGGCGCGGGTCGTCTTCCGGCGCTGCCGCATCGATCGCCTTGCCCAGGATATCCGCACGAAGCACCATGCCCGCACCGCCGCCGGCCGGCGTGTCGTCGACAGAACGGTGCTTATCCGTTGCAAAATCGCGGATCTGGCTGGTCTCCAGCTGCCACAGGCCCTTGTCCAGCGCCCGGCCGGACAGGCTGTGACCGAGAGGCCCCGGAAACATGTCCGGGTAAAGCGTCAATATGGTCGCCTTGAAAGCCATGACCCTGCTGAAAACTCCCTAAGAGACTGATTTTTGTCCCGAAACGGCCGCTTGGTTAAAGCTTCGTTTACCCAGTTCGACGAATTCCGGCGAATTTCGCAAGATACGCTTCAAAGGGAAAGCTCTGATTAAGGCCCCACACATAGTGTGGCAAGAGCGTCTCAACCGGATCTTTCCTCGTGCCCCGATTTCCAGTCTTTCGTTTGAAACTACCCGGCTTCATCCAGACCTATGTCGACCGGCATTATCTCGACATTTCATTGAGCCGCGTGCTGCCGCTCGTGATCCTGATGACCTTCGGCATACTTGTCGGGCTGGTCTTCAACACCGGCGTCGGCCATCCCTATGACAAGGTCATTCATATCGGTTTCTTCGCACTGCTGACGCTGTCGATCCACGCGCTTTTCTGCTGCCGTCTGCGCATCTCCGCGGTCGTGGCCTTCGGCATGGGGCTCGGCGGCGAGGTGATGCAGGGCTTTCTGCCACATCACGAAATGTCCTTGCCGGACGCGGTTGCCAACGGTATCGGCGTCGCGCTCATCGTTGCCCTGATCGCCCTGATCCGCTCCGAAGCACGTCAGGCGGTGCAGGATGTTGAGGAAACAGAGGATCTCAATCTGGGCCAGATGGGGCTGGAACCGGTGCGCACCCGTTATCTGTCGGGCGAGGTTTCCGACGGCTCCGGGTCTCCGTCGGAGAAGTAATCCTCCGGCAGGTCGACGCGAACCAGGCCTCCATCGAGGCTGATCTCCGGCACAAAATCCTTCGTGAACGGGATGTAGAACGTGCGGCCACGTGTCGGCCGGATCTCCAGAAGGTCGCCGGCTCCAAAATCCTGTACGGCCACGATCCTGCCGAGCGTTTCATCGCTCTGGTCAATCACGCTGAGGCCGGTCAGGTCGGAATAGTAGAATTCGTCTTCTTCAGGCTCGGGCAGCTGCTCACGGCTGACATAGAGTTCAACACCGTTCAGCTCTTCGGCCTGGTTGCGGTCGGTGACACCCTTGAACCTGGTCACGACAACCGTCTTTTGCACCCGCGCCTTTTCCACCTCGAACGAGCGTTTGCCGTCCTTCGTGGTCAGGATACCGTAATCGGCAAAGGAGAGCGGATCGTCACCAAATGGTTTGACCCGCACTTCCCCGCGAATGCCGTGGGCCGCACCGATCTTGGCCAGGAGCACCTTCTGATCGTCTGTCGACATGTCACAAGATCTCCGCAGCTAGTACCGGTGCGTCCAACATCATCTGCTTATTCAGCAGCGGCTTCTTCAGCCGGTGCTTCGGAAGCTTCAGCGGCAGCGGCAGCTGCTTCTTCTTCAGCCAGACGCTTGGCTTCCAGGCGTTCCTTGGCTTTTGCGCCCGGCTCTGCCTTTTTCGGGTTGTTGCGGGCTTCACGCTTCATCAGGCCTGCAGCGTCCAGGAAACGGAGTACGCGGTCGGTCGGCTTGGCGCCGGTCTCGAGCCAGTACTGAATGCGCTCGACATTCAGCTTCACGCGCTCTTCGGATTCTTTCGGCAGCATCGGGTCGTAGGAACCGACCTTCTCGATGAAACGGCCATCGCGCGGGGAGCGGATGTCAGCAACAACGATGCGGTAATACGGGCGTTTCTTGGAACCGCCGCGTGCCAGGCGAATTTTCGTAGCCATTTTCTTTCTCCAGTTTCTTCAGTTGCCGGCTTCAGCGGCAATGGCTTCGTGGTGCCGGATGACTTCCCGAACGATGAAGTTCAGGAATTTCTCGGCAAAGTCAGGATCGAGATGAGCGTCGCTTGCGAGCTGACGCAGCCGTTCGATCTGAATCTTTTCCCGCGCCGGATCGGCCGGCGGCAGGTCGTTGGTGGCTTTCAGGACACCCACTTTCTGGGTGCACTTGAACCGTTCGGCGAGCATGTGGACGAGCGCCGCATCGATGTTGTCGATCGAGGAGCGCAGGGCCTTCAACTCGTTGAGCGCCTCGCTCTCACCCAGCCGGGTTTCCGCTTCGCTCATCGTTTTTTGCCCTTGCCCATGCCCGGCAGGCCGGGAAGTTTCGGTCCGCCAAGGCCCGGAAGACCCGGCATTCCCATGCCTGGAGGCAATCCGCCGCCGCCAAGACCTCCGGGCAGACCTTTCGGCAGCTCCATGCCACCCGGCAGCTGGCCGGACTTGGCCATTTCCTCAAGCTGCTTCGGATCGACATCCGGCATACCGCCGCCCATGCCGCCCATCAGCTTGCCGAGCATGCCTTTGCCCTTGCCCATCTTTTTCATCATGTCCGCCATCTGGCGGTGCATCTTCAAAAGCTTGTTGACGTCAGCCACCTGCACACCGGACCCGGCCGCGATCCGCTTCTTGCGGCTGGCTTTCAGCAGATCGGGCTTCTTGCGCTCGGTCGGCGTCATCGACTGGATTATGGCGACCTGGCGCTTGAACATCTTGTCGTCGATGTTGGCAGCCTCGATCTGCTTCTTCATCTTTCCGACACCCGGCAACATGCCCATCATGCCGGACATTCCGCCCAGCTTTTCCATCTGCTTCAGCTGCTCGGCCAGATCATCCAGGTCGAAGTGACCCTTCTGCATCTTCTTGGCCATCTTGGCGGCCTGTTCGGCGTCGATCGCCTCGGCGGCTTTCTCAACCAGCGAAACGATGTCGCCCATGCCGAGGATCCGGTCGGCGATCCGTTTCGGATGGAAATCTTCCAGCGCGTCGGATTTTTCACCGGTACCGATCAGCTTGACCGGCTTGCCGGTCACCGCCTGCATGGAAAGCGCCGCACCACCGCGGCCGTCACCGTCCATACGGGTCAGGGCAATACCGGTGATACCGACGCGTTCGTCAAAACTCTTGGCCAGATTGACCGCGTCCTGACCGGTCAGACTGTCGGCCACCAGCAGGATTTCATGGGGCTGAGCAGCGGATTTGACTTCCGCCATTTCCACCATCAGCGGCTCATCGATATGGATCCGGCCGGCGGTGTCCAGCATGACCACGTCATAGCCGCCGAGCTTGGCAGCAGACATCGCCCGCTTGGCAATCTCGACGGGCCCCTGGCCTTCAACGATCGGCAGCGTGTCAACGTCGTTCTGTTCGCCCAGGACCTTCAGCTGCTCCTGCGCCGCCGGACGGCGGGTATCGAGCGAGGCCATCAGCACCTTGCGCTTGTCGCGCTGGGTCATGCGGCGGGCGATCTTGGCGGTGGTGGTCGTTTTACCGGAACCCTGCAGACCGACCATCATGATCGCCACCGGTGCCGGAGCGTTCAGATCGATCGGCTGAGCTTCCTCGCCCAGCATTTCCACGAGCTGGTCATGGACGATCTTGACGACCATCTGGCCCGGCGTCACCGACTTGACGACTTCCGCGCCAACGGCGCGGTTGCGGACCTTGTCGGTAAAGGACCTTACGATCGGCAGGGCAACGTCGGCTTCGATCAGCGCGCGGCGGATTTCGCGCAGCGCTTCGTTGACGTCGTTCTCCGACAGCGCACCACGGCCGGTGAGCTTGTCGAAAATACCGCTTAGTCGATCTGACAGGCTTTCAAACATCAGGCGTCCTTGAACAGTCACGTTTCGGGAAAACTCCCGAACCATATGGGCAGCCTCCGCTCAAATCCAACCGAAAGGCCAAGGCCCAAAGCAGTTTGGCACCCGAGGGCGCATCGCGCTGTCGGGTGGTGACCTCCGGGCGCTCTTTATACCTTTGCGGGTCCCGGTCGGCGGATCAGATTGTCAGTCACTCATATGGAGTTCGCGGGGATATGCCTGAAAGACGCGATGGAGTCAAGGAAAGCAATACCCGCCGAATAGCGAAGCGCGGATCTTTGAAACAACTTTCCCTTTTTCGTCATCCCATGGCTTGACCATGGGATCCATGCCTTTGCCAGGGCTTGCGGGCAATACGCAGCATGGATTGCAGGGTCGAGCCCTGCAATGACGAAGAACGGAATAGGCCCGAGAGCTTTCACCCGTTGTGCGCTTTCGACGACGCGAACCAAACGAGACTGCCATTTCCCAGCGTTCTGAGTAGCGGCTCTCCGCTGGGCTTCGGCCAGGATGACAGTGTTATTTCGAGCATGCCTTCAGCGCTCTAATAAGCATCTTTCCAGCCTTTATGCTCAGGCCATCATGGCGTTTGTGCTGATTGCGATCGAAGTCAGGATGGCCGCGGTGAGCAGCACCGCGAACAGACCCATCAAAAGGCCAAGAATGACCACCAGACCGTCGCGTTCAACAATACCGACGCCGGCAATGAAGAGTGCCGTTGCCGGGAACCAGCCGCTTAGCGGCACGGGCAGAAACAGCGTGAAGGCGATCACGAAGAGTGCAAGTCCGAGCGGGCGTTCGTTCCTTGCGGCAAAAAGCCATTCATAGCGCTGCTCCAGCATACGTTCCAGCCGGCGCGTGACGGGGCGCATGCGCGCCAAAGTACGCCGTAGCTTCGTGTGATTGAGCGACAACCGCGCCAGCGGGCCAGGCAGTTTCACGTGCGGAAAACCGAGCACCATCTGGAACGTGGTGACCAGAACCGGCAATCCGGTGATAAGCGAGGAACCCGGCGGCAAAGGCAGCAGCGTCAGCAGGGAAAACAGGACAATTGCCCAGCCAAACGACGTCTCGCCCAGCGCGGACAACAGGTTGCCGAGCGTTAGTGTGCCGTCCCGATGCTGGTCGCGCGATGTCCGCAGGATCGGCAGCGACAGCGAAGGTCTTCGGCGTCTCTCGCCCTGCATTCAAGTCTTCCGTTTCAGCTTCAAAGTCGCGCAGGGTCTATCATTCCGACTGGAAGAAAGCCAACGCCAAATTTCGCGATGCGAAGCATATCACCGGCCGGCAGATCGATCTCGACCCGGGCGAATTTGTCCCGTCAGCTCCGCTTCGAGGTCTCGTAACGTGCCGAAACCTCATAATAGGTGTTGAAGCCGATCCGGTCCCGCAATTCCCTGAAATCCATCAGGTCGGGCGACCGGTCCTCATCCGATTTCAGCTGCTCCAGCGTTTTCACCATCGCCTTCATGGCACTTGCCATCAGGGTCAAAGGATAGGCAGCGATGGCGTAGCCGATGTCTTTCAACTCCTTGTGCGACAAGTCAGGTGTCTCGCCGCCTTCAACGATGTTGGCCATTTTCGGCCCCGGAAGTTCCCGGCAGATCTCCTGCATTTCGGCAACCGTTTTTGGGGCTTCGACGAACAGGATATCGGCACCGAGCTCCTTGAATTTTGCCGCCCTTTCAATGGCTTCGGTAAGACCTTGCTCATGGCGGGCATCGGTACGCGCCAAGATGAGAATATCAGCACCCGCCTCTCTGGCATCCACCGCCGCCCTGATCCGGTCAAAGGCCTCCTCGCGGCCGACCACAGCCTTGCCAGGCGTATGACCGCAGCGTTTGGGAGCGACCTGATCCTCGATCATCACCGCCGCGGCCCCTGCGCGCGCCAGACCACTGACGGTTCGCCGGACATTCATGGCATTGCCGTAGCCCGTATCGCCATCGGCAATCAGCGGAATGGCCAGCGTTTCGGTAATGTTGCGCGCCTGATCGAGCACTTCTGCATAGGACATCAGTCCCAGATCCGGCTGACCGATCCGGGAGGCCGACGCGGCAAAACCCGACATGAAGGTCAGCTCGAACCCGGCCTGTTCGATCAGTTTGGCGGACAGCGCGTCATAACAGCAGGGCATCACGTGAAGCTTGTCTTGCGCCAGCAGCGCGCGGAGCAGGTCAGCCGGAGACGGCATGATGTCAGAACCTCAGAGTTTGAAGGGGATATAGAGCGCCAGATCGGTCCAGACATAAAGGATCACGACCGACAGCAGCATCAGGAACAGGAACGGCAGAACCCCGCGTGACACTTCCGTCAGCTTCGCCTTGGCGACCGATTGGATGACATAGAGATTGAGCCCGACCGGCGGTGTGATCAGGGCGCATTCGACCATCACCACCATGTAGACACCGAACCAGATGGGATCGATGCCCAGGATGAGGGCCGCCGGCAGCAGCACCGGTGTCATGATCAGCACCATGGACAGGGCCTCGAACACAAGACCCATCACCAGGAGCACCAGCGACACGACCACAATGAAGGCAAGCGGCGAGTCGATCGTCTGGCTGATCAGGGTCGAGATGTCCTGCGGGATACGATAGAGCGTGATGGCCTTGCCGAAGACCTTGGCCCCGGCAACGATCAGCAGGATGGCGATCGTTGTCACCATGCTGTCGAAGATCGCCTCCTTGAACGACGCCCAGGTGAGACGCCCCATGGCGAGCGTGATCACCAGCGCACCGGTCAGGCCCAGCGCCGCCGCCTCGGTGGGCGTTGCCGCGCCCGTATAGATCACCCCGATGACATAAGCCGCCAGCAACACGGCCGGCAGTGCATAAAGCGAAGCCCAGAAGCGTTCTTCCCAGCTCGCGGCCGGTTCCGGCTGATAACCACCGAACCAGCGCGCGTAGATCATCGAAAACGCTATGAAGAGTGCAACAAGCATCAGGCCGGGTCCGATCCCGGCCAGAAACAGGTCGAGAACCGATTGTTCGGTGACGAAGCCATAAACGATCATCGGAATGGATGGCGGGATCAGGATACCCAGCGTTCCGCCAGCCGCCAGCAGGCCATAGACAAAATGCTTCTGATAGCCGCGGCTGATCATTTCCGGGATGGCTACGGTGCCGATCGTCGCCGCCGTCGCAACGGACGATCCGGAAATCGCGGCAAAGATGCCGCAGGACAGGATGGTCGCAACCGCCAGTCCTCCGGGCCAATGGCCGACCCAGGCGTGAACGGCTGCAAAAAGGTCACGCCCGACGCCCCCTTTCAGGAGAATGTTCGACATTAGCAGGAACAGCGGCACGGCCAGAAGAATGAAACCGTCCAGCGTCGACAGGATCGCCTGGGGTGCCATCAGCGGCGAAAATCCGCCGAAAATCAGCATGGCGAGGCCAAGACCGCCAAGCGCAAAAGCCACGGGCACCCGGATCAGGAGAAGGGCAAACAAGGCCGCAAGGATCAGAACCACGGTCATGAGGCAGCCCCTTCACCCGGACCGGCAGCCTCAGAACCTTTGCCCAACAAGGCCTTGCCCAGCTCGATCAGCGCCTGCAGGAACAGAAGAGCAAATCCGACGGGCACCGCCAGTTCGGACACCCATGTTGGCAGATCCAGCATGGACCCCGTTGTGCGGCCCCTTTCGAACGAATCAAAGAAAATGCCGTACCCCTTCCAGGCCACAACCGCACTGAACGCTGCAATCGCAGCCATGGAAACAATCTGGCAAACACGCCGAAGCGTCGGTCCAAGCCGTTCTGTCAACACATCCACGGCGATGTGCCGGTTGGCCGAAAGCAGCCAGGGCATGGCGATCAGCGTGCCCCAGATCAGGCAGAGCTGGGAGAGCTCCGCTGCCCAAATGGTCGGCGCAACAAACAGATAGCGCGCGGCGACCTCGTAACTGAGCATGCCGCCGGCCAGGCAAAACAACATCGCCGCGATCCAGCCCAGGGACTTGAGAAAAAATGAGAATGCATTCATGGGCACACCCGGAACCGGAACCGCTGCAAACGCAAACGTTTTTCGGGAAAAAACAGAAAGACAGCAGCCGAGCATCTCCCGGCCGCTGCCTGCATCATATTTGAGGGCGTCAGAGTTTCTGCGCCGCGTCCATCACCTGCTTGCCCAGGTCGCCAGTCTTTTCGACATAGGCGTCATAGACCGGCTGGCTGACCGCTTTCCAGGCGGAAAGTTCTTCCGCAGTCGGCTTGTAGACCGTCATGCCGTTTTCTTCCGCAGCCGCATAGGCATCGGCTTCGATCTGGGACATGCGATCCCTGACATCAGCTTCCGCTTTCAGGGCCGCGGCTTCGATAATGGCCTTGTGCGCATCGGACAGGCCGTTCCAGAAATCCGTGTTGACCACCACGATGAACTCGATATCAGCATTGTTCGTGACGGTAATGGTGTCCATCACATCCCAGAGCTTGCGCGATTTCACGCCGGAGACGCCGGTCATGCCGATATCGACCGTGCCGCGCTGATAGGCAAGATACTGCTCGGAGCCGGAAATCAGCGTCGGCGCACCGCCGGCAGCGGTCACGAAATCACCGAGCGTCTTGCCGAACACACGCACCTTCTTGCCTTTCATGTCCTCCGGCGTCTTCACCGGCGCACCGTTCGACAACATGATCGCGCCGCCATAAGCCTGCCACCACAGCACGGTCGACCCGGTGTCCTTGATGGCCTCATCGAGCGGGCCGCGCACAGGTGAGCCGGGCGCCACGGCTGCCCGAACCTTTTCTTCCGTATCGAACAGGAACGGCTGATAGAAGATGTCCACGGCCGGGACATCGCCCACATACCGTGTCAGAGAGGCAACGCCCATCTCGATCGAGCCGGAACCGACCGCCGCCGGCACTTCCTTGTCCTTGTAGAGCTGGGCGGAATCGTAGATCTCGACGGCGATCTCGCCATTTGAGTTTTTCTCCACCTCTTCCTTGAACAGCTGGAGGTTCTGACCGAGATGGCTGGTCAGCGGCAATTGCAGTGAAATGCGCAGGGTCGTGTCTGCGGCCAGTGCGGAACCTGCCGCCAGCCCGACGGCCAGGGCAGCGCCAAGCGCCCAGGAAAATACTTTCATGATGTCCTCCCTTAGAATGCGAGCAGTCTGGCAAACGGCAACCAGAGGGTCAACATAGATCACAGCTAGGGATATTTGATATTTTCTCAATCATGGTGCGTTCGAAGCCTCGCACCCGCCCCCCGCCACGGTCTCGATCCTTGCTTTTTGCACTGCACAGGCAGATAACAACAAGAGTTTCAGCTATCGCCTGCCGCCTTCCGGCAGTCCGTTTCGGACGATCGCCAGATGAATTTTCGTGCCATTGCGCTGCCAATCGGACGCCTGCTCATCCTGATCTCGCTGCTGATGATCCTGCCTGCCATTGCCGATATCTTTGCAAAAAATCCGGATTGGCAGATCTTCCTGATCTCCGCATTGGTTCTGTCCACCGCGGGCGTGCTGACGACCTTCGCCTTTCACGGCCACAGGCCACCAGGAAACTTTCGCGAAGCCATCATATTCGTAAACGCTGCCTGGTTCGTATTTTCCCTTGCAGGCGCAGTGCCGCTTTACGCCAGCGAACTGAATATCAGTTTCACCGACGCCTTTTTTGAAACGGCTTCCGGTCTGACCACGACAGGTTCAACGGTCCTGACCGGGCTTGACCAGATGCCTCCCGGTATCCTGTTGTGGCGCGCCTTGCTGCAATGGGTTGGCGGCATTGGCGTCATCGCGATCGGCGTTTGGCTCCTGCCGGGTCTGAGGGTTGGCGGCAGCCAGCTCTTTGCGCTGGAGACCTCCGAAACCACACACAAGCCCTATGGCCATGTCAGCCCCTTCCTCTTTAGGCTGCTCGGGCTTTATGGCGGCCTCAGCCTGGTCTGCGCTGCACTTTATCTTCTCTGCGGAATGACTTTGTTCGAGGCGATCATTCACGCCATGACCACGGTCTCGACCGGCGGATTTTCAACCTCGGATCAGTCCTTCGGCCAGTTTCCGGGGGTAACGGTCTATTGGGTGGCCATCCTGTTCATGCTCACCTCCAGCGTTCCCTTTCTTTATCTCATCCGCAGCATCGAGCGTCGCCGCGCGAGCTTTGACGTTCAAATTGTCCTGTTGCTCTCAATCGTTCTCGTGGCCGCCTTCAGCGTCTTCTACTTTGAACGTTACATCGTTCATGACACGCCGTTTCACATGTTCACGCTGGCGGTGTTCAACGTCGCCTCGGTGATTTCGACCACCGGTTACGCCGCCAACGATTATCTGCAATTCGGGCCGGCCGTGATCGCGATCTTCTTCATGCTGACCTTTTTCGGGGGCTGTGCCGGATCAACGTCCGGCGGCTTCAAGATGTTCCGCATCGCCATTCTGCACAGCCATTTCCGCGGACTCCTGAAACGCATGGTCCGTCCGCACCGGGTTGTCGAGACGACATACCAGGGTCGGGCCGTCTCCAATCCCATTCTGGAAGGCGTATTTGTGTTTGCGGTGGTCTATGCCGCCGCTTTTGCCGGCTTTTCGATGATCTACCTGGCGCTTGGTCTGGATCTCGAAACATCGTTGAGTGCCTCGATCACCGCGCTTGCCAATGTTGGCCCGGGTGTCGGCGACACGATTGGCCCCTCGGGCACGTTCCAGACCCTGCCCGATGCCGCCAAATGGGTGCTGGCGATCGAAATGATCCTCGGCCGGCTTGAAATTCTCGGCGGCATCCTGCTGCTGACGCCCGACTTCTGGTGCGACTGAGGCCATCACAAAAGAAAACCACCGCCGGCGTGACCTCCGACGGTGGTTCTCATGCTTCCGTTCACATCGGGCATTCGAGCCGCCGAGACGGCTCAAGGGGGGTACTGCCCGATGCCCGTTGTTACGGCTGAACGGTCGCAAACTCTTCCGGATCCAGGAGGTTGTCCTGGTTGGCATCGGCTGCCTTGAACAGATCTTCCGACATGGTCGGGACCGCGGCGGTGATCTCTTCAAAGCTCACGAAGCCGTCCTGGTCGCTGTCGACCGCCTGAAAGGACATGCCCTGGGCATATGCTGCGGAAGACGCGGCGAAGGCGCCGATAAGAAGAGCAGCCGTAAGACGTTTGGACATGATGTGACCTCCAATTGTTTGGGTCATTGCCGGACCGTTCCCACTTGAGCCGCCGCAATGCGGCGGATCGGCCCGTTGTTCCGTCGATCCGCCGGGCCCCTGCGACCCGCCGAACCGGAACGGCACGGACTGTGCAAAGCGATCGGGACCGTCAAAGGGCCGCTCTTGGGTTCCTTAAGGGCATTGTTGTGTCTGACTATTACGATCAGCCTCAGGTCGGTCAAATTCCTGTCATTTTTGACGATTTCAGGCAGTTCTGGGGCTGCTGAAATTTTTTCGTTTTTCTAACCAGTTGTAACTGTTGATAAAATTGGTTTACCAGCATTGCGCGTCTGCCAGGTTGCAAACGCCCCCGCCATTGCCCGCCTTGAATCAGCCCTCGCCGTCAGGCGCTCGGCTCCGACCCAGGATCAGTCTGAAGTGAACGGGTGCACAGCTCAGGTGTAATCGCGCGCGCCGAAAATTGCCGAACCAACCCGGACGTGGGTGGCTCCAAAACCGACGGCAACCGGATAGTCGGCCGACATGCCCATGGAGAGTTGAGCCAGTCCGTTGCGGTCAGCGATCTTTTCCAGGAGGGCAAAATGCTCACCTGGCGCCTCGTCCACCGGTGGAATGCACATCAGGCCGATGATGGTCAGGCCAATCTCGTCCCGGCATTGGCTGATGAAAGCATCGACTTCCCTGGGTGGAATGCCGGCTTTCTGAGGTTCTTCGCCGGTGTTGACCTGAATGAAACAGGGCAGTTGCCGGTCCTGCCTGTCCATCTCGCTCTTCAGGGCCCTGGCGATTTTGGGCCGGTCCACCGTGTGGATCACGTCAAAGGTCTGAACAGCCTCTTTTGCCTTGTTCGACTGCAACGGGCCAATCAGATGCAGTTCAATCTCGGCATAGTCACCCCGCAGTTCAGGCCACTTGCCCATTGCCTCCTGCACGCGGTTCTCACCAAAAACCTTCTGACCCGCATCAAGAACGGGCCGGATGTCATTTGCCTCGAATGTCTTGGAGACGGCGATCAAGGTAACGCTTCCCGCCTCGCGACCAAATTCGGCTTCCGCTGCCTGAATATCGGATTGAACGGCGGCAAGTCGGTTTGCAGCGGAGCTCATACATCTGTCCTTGGCTTGATCGGAATTCGGGCAAGAGTTACGCGATCTGGCAGCACAAGCAAAAGGAATTTTTCGGCTTGCTTCAGCACGACCCATATCGATCCGCAGACCCGCTGATGCCCGGCCGAAACAAGCACGTTCTCTCCACCGGTTTCTTGAATGTTGCCCTCCAGCGGGCTTTAGTGCAGCGCCCTGGCAACCATCGTCAGCATATCAACGCGGCACGACGCCGTCCGATCATCGTGTGATGTGGTCCATCACGTAAATTTTGTTTGAGATTATTCAATGTCTACGAAACTTCTAATAATCAAAAGGTCTAAACGAAATATATTATCTAACCTTTTTCAATTTTACTTATATGAACTAGCCCGTGTTTCTAAGTTTCCCGTTTCCGAGGCAGGAGATTTTGCTTTTGACCACAGTCTCATCGATGGTTATTTCGAGAAAATTTCTCATTTTCCATATTTTTCATGAAGAGAATCTCGCTGGTTTTGCCCTTGTAAGGCATGACCCTTTTGAAGAGTCAGTCATCGATATGGGACAGTTTTTTGTCCTCGGATGCCTCGCCCGCAAAGGCGTTGGAAAGACGGCTTTTCGTCTCTGCCTCGACCGGCACCACGGCGACTGGCAAATTCGGGTGCTGCCGGAAAACAAACAGGCACTCGGCTTTTGGCGATCCTGTATTTCGGAAAACAACCCGGAAGACATCACCGAATACGAATCTTCCTATCAGGGAAAAGCGATGAAGTACTTCAGGTTCAGCGTCAGGAAGTAGCCTCACAACACCAGTCCCGCCAAAATGAGACACGCGCTGTACAAGAAAGTCCGTTGATTCTGTCGCTGGCCGGTCAACTGGGTACTGCGTCTTTTTTCGAAAGTTCACCGGAGAAACTATCGAAACATTCACTTCTGTTCTGTAGCATCTGGAAATCGTCTTTTAAACGCGGCGCGGGTTCTGAAATGATTGGTAGAAATGCCATCGCGGGCATTCTGACTGCTCTCTGTCTTCTTCCCGGAACGACTGCCTCCGCCGACGACTTCGCGTTCGCGATCGGCGAATGGCCCCCGTTTATTTCCAAAGGCGCTCCGGACTATGGCCTTCATTCCAAACGTGTTTCAGACGTCTTTCAGGCGCAGGGGCACACGGTGCGATTTGAATTTCTGCCGTGGAGACGTTCCCTTGAGCTCACCAAGAACGGAAGTCTGCCCGCAACGTTTTCCTGGTCCTTCGTCAGGTCACGAACAGATGACTTCCTGTACCCGGACGTCCCGGTCGATCTGGTGGATGATGTCTATTTCTTCCGGAAAGACCGATTTCCCGGCGGCCTTGGCATCAAAAGTTTTGAAGACATTCGAGACCGGAAACTGACCGTGGTCGGCATCGCTGATTATTGGTACCAGGAGCCACTGCAAGACGCCGGTGTCTCTTTCCAGACGGTTGCGACGGAGGAAGAGGCCTGGACAATGCTTTTGTATGGCAGGGCCGATCTGTACATTGAGAACGATGTCGTTGGCCAGGTCCACAGCCGCAGCTTTCTGGGAGACAACGCCGCGTTGATTGGCATGTCCGAGCCGCTGCGCAGCGTCGAACTCTTTATACTGTTCAGCAAGATCCACCCTGACGGTGCCCGTATGGCCGAGATCTGGGACAAGGGTGCAGCCCTGCTTTCGCAATCAGACACCGGGCCTGCCGTTCGCTGAGCGTTGAGTGAAGCAGATTCCGTCTCCAAAACCGTCGGTTCTTGCCTTTCGACAGCTTTACGAATGCGGCATTGCGACATAAACAGGCTCTTGCAAGATCAATCGTCTCTCACATGTTGACCCCGGCCCCTATTTCTGGTGACAGTCCGGCAGTCAATCATTCAGAAAATCCGCCGGGTCCGGCGGCAAGAACAAACGGCACATTTGATGGCAACGGAACGGTATAACGCGCGCGAAGTGGAAGCGCGCTGGCAGAAGATCTGGAACGACAAGGACGTCTTCGTCACTCATAATGACGACCCGCGCGACAAGTATTACGTCCTTGAAATGTTTCCCTATCCGTCCGGCCGCATTCACATGGGCCATGTGCGCAACTACGCCATGGGCGACGTCGTCGCCCGATACAAGCGTGCAAAGGGCTTCAATGTTCTGCACCCGATGGGCTGGGACGCCTTCGGCATGCCGGCGGAAAACGCGGCGATGCAGAACAAGGTCCATCCCAAGGACTGGACCTATGAGAACATCGCCACCATGCGCGACCAGCTCAAGATTATGGGCCTGTCGCTCGACTGGAGCCGGGAATTCGCCACCTGCGATGTCGGCTACTACACACAACAGCAGCGCCTGTTCCTGAAGTTCCTGGAAGCCGGCCTCGTCTACCGCAAGAACGCCAAGGTCAACTGGGACCCGGTCGACATGACGGTGCTTGCCAACGAGCAGGTCATCGACGGCCGGGGCTGGCGTTCCGGCGCGCTGGTCGAACAGCGCGAACTGACCCAGTGGTTCTTCAAGATCTCCGATTATTCGGAAGACCTGCTGGACGCGATCGACACGCTCGACCGCTGGCCGGACAAGGTCCGGCTGATGCAGAAAAACTGGATCGGCCGCTCTGAAGGTCTGCGCGTGCGTTTTGAGTTCACGGAGGCCGCTCCAACCGGTGACAAGACGCTGGAAATCTTTACCACGCGGCCGGACACGCTGTTCGGCGCGTCCTTCATGGGCCTGTCTCCGGATCATCCGATCTCGCTGAAGCTGGCGGAAGACAATCCGGAACTGAAGGCCTTCATCGAGGAATGCCGCCGGGTTGGTACCTCTGAAGAAGCCATTGAAAAGGCAGAGAAAAAGGGTATCGATACCGGTCTGCGCGTCAAGCATCCGCTCGACGCCTCGCTGGAGCTGCCGGTCTATGTCGCCAACTTCATCCTGATGGATTACGGCACCGGCGCTATCTTCGCCTGTCCGGCCCATGACCAGCGCGACCTGGATTTTGCCCGCAAATACGGCCTGGCCGTAAAGCCGGTCGTCCTGCCGAAGGACGCCGACGCGGCAACGTTTGAAGTCGGCACCGAGGCCTATACGGATGACGGCACGATCTTCAATTCCGATTTCATGGACGGCCTGTCCATTCCGGACGCCAAGGAGGCGATTGCCAAGAAGCTCGAAGGTCTTAGGGTTGACGGTGCGCCGCAGGGCGAGCGCCAGGTGAATTACCGCCTGCGCGACTGGGGCATCTCGCGCCAGCGCTATTGGGGCTGTCCGATCCCGGTGATCCACTGCGATACATGTGGCGTGGTGCCGGAGAAGGATGAAAACCTGCCGGTCCAGCTGCCGGACGACATCAATTTCGACAAGCCGGGCAACCCGCTCGACCGCCACCCGACCTGGCGCGACACGACCTGCCCGAATTGCGGCAAGCCGGCAAAACGCGAAACCGACACCATGGACACGTTCGTGGACAGTTCCTGGTATTTCGCGCGCTTCACCGCGCCGGACTGCGACCAGCCAACCGATCCGGACGCCGCCAATGGCTGGCTGCCGGTCGACCAGTATATCGGCGGCATCGAACACGCGATCCTGCACCTGCTCTATTCCCGCTTCTTCACGCGGGCGATGCAGAAGGTCGGTTCGCTGGATCTGAAAGAACCGTTCAAGGGCCTGTTCACACAGGGCATGGTCACGCACGAGACCTATCGTGTGGGCGAAGGCGCTGGTGCCCGATGGGTCGCTCCGGCCGATATCCGCATTGAGGACATTGACGGCAAGCGCCGCGCGACCTTGCTGGAAACCGGCGAAGACGTCGCTATCGGCTCGATCGAGAAGATGTCGAAGTCGAAAAGAAACACCGTCGACCCGACCGACATCATCGACACCTACGGCGCCGACACGGCCCGCTGGTTCATGCTGTCCGACAGCCCGCCTGAGCGCGACGTCATCTGGACCGAAGATGGTGTCCAGGGCGCCTGGCGCTTTGTGCAGCGTGTCTGGCGCCTGATCGGCGACATTGCCGAAAAGACCGAGCCGCGCGGTGGCCGGGCTCCGGAATGCGCTGGCAAGGCCTTGGATCTGCGCCGGGCCAGCCACAAGACCCTCGAAGCCGTGTCAAACGATCTGGAAGGCCTCGGCTTCAACCGGGCCGTTGCCCGGCTCTACGAGCTGGTCAACACGATCAGCAAGGTCTTCAACGAAGGTGTTAGCGATGACGTCACCGAATATGCCGTGCGCGAAGCGGCCGATTTCCTTGTTCAGATGATGGCACCCATGATGCCGCACCTGGCCGAGGAATGCTGGTCAGCCCTCGGCCACGACAACCTGATCTCCGAGGCGGATTGGCCGGTGGCGGATGCCGCATTGCTGGTCGAGGATTCCATCACCTATCCGATCCAGATCAACGGCAAGAAACGCGGCGAGCTCACCATTGCAAAAGAGGCTTCCAAAGAGGAGGTCGAAGCGGCTACGTTGGAGCTCGATTTCGTCAAGAAGGCGCTGAGCGGAAATCCGCCGAAAAAACTAATCGTGGTACCGCAAAGGATCGTGAATGTCGTTGTTTGACAACCTCTTCAAAACCGGTAGCAAGGCGCACCGGCGCCTTGCCCTTTGCGTCGGCGTTGTGGCCGCTCTGACCTTGAGCGGCTGCCAGGTCAAACCGCTCTACGGCACCAGTGCCGGCGATTTCGGGTCGACACCGTCTCCCGTCGCTACCGAAATGGCCGCCATCGACCTGGAATCGATCAACAGCCAGTATGCCAATGACGATGCCGCCCGGGTCCTCTACAACGAGCTGACCTACCGGTTTGAACGCGGCGCGGGATCACCTGCTAAAAAATACCGGCTTAAGGTACTGATGGATGTCAGCAGTGCGGAAGTTGGTGTTGAGCGGTTTGCTGACGTGCCGTCCGCCTTTACAACGACCATGAACAGCACCTTTGTTCTCAGCGACATCAATACCAATGAGACGCTGATGACCGGCCGGGCCTTCAAGTCCGCGTCCTATGACTTCTCCGACCAGCGTTTCGCCAACAAGCGCGCCTACCGGGATGCGCAGGAACGCGTGGCAAAATCCGTCGCCGAGGACATTGCTGCCCGCGTCGCCGGCTATTTCGCCAGCCAGTCCTGACCTCTGACAGGAGCCGATCGGCGTGACCGTTCTCAAAGCTGCGGAGATCGACCGGTTCATCGCCAATCCACCCGAGGCCGGCGGTGTTGTGCTTGTCTTCGGGCCGGACACGGGCCTGGTCTCGGAACGGGCAACCAAGCTGGTCTCGAAGGCCTCCGAAGGCGACAGCGACCCTTTCAATCTCATCAAGATCGACGCCTCGGAAATCAGCTCGGATCCGAATCGGTTGATCGACGAAGTCCTGACCGTCCCGCTCTTTGGCGGACGCCGGATCGTCTGGGTCAAGGATGCGTCCGGCAAGAACCTGACCCCGGCGGTCGACCCGGTTCTGAAACTGGACGACTGGCAGACACTGGTTGTTCTGGAAGCCGGCGATATCAAGAAGGGCGTTGGCCTTCGCAAGCTCATCGAAGGCCACAAATGCGCCATCGCACTGCCCTGCTACGCCGACAATGACCGGGGCATCGACCAGCTGATCGACGAGGAAACGAGGGAAGCCGGGCTTACGATTACACGCGAAGCCCGCGCGGCCCTGCACAGCCTTCTGGGCGGCGACCGCATGGCCAGCCGCGGCGAACTGAAAAAGCTCTGTCTTTACGCCCTCAACAAGGGTCGTATCGAGAGTGAGGACATCGAGGCCGTGATCGGCGACGCTTCAGCCTTCGAGATGTCCGAACTGATCGACGCGGCAGCGACCGGCGATCTCGCTACGCTCGATCATGGCCTGGAACGCTTGGCCGATGCCGGCTCCAAGGCTTCGGTGATCGCCAACCAGACCCTCAAGCATTTCCAGCATTTGCATCGGATGCGAATCGATGTGGATCTGGGCAAACCGGCCCAGGCCGTCATCGATGGCCAGCGTCCACCGATCTTCTTCACCCGAAAGCCGAAATTCTCTCTGCAGCTCCGGATCTGGGCGCTGAAGGACCTGGAACGGGCCATGCAGATCCTGAGCGAAGCCACGCGTGTATCCCGGCTTAACGACGCTCTCGGCGTACCGGTCCTGTCTGAAGCTCTGCTAACCCTCGGCCGTGTTGCCAGGGCGCGGAACCAGCGGCGCTAGGTTGCCTGAAGAGCGAATTTCCGTTCTGTTTCGCGGTGCCAACGACACCCACCAGTGTCATCCTGAAGAGCGCGCTTGGGCACGTCTCGAAGGATCGGCTACATCCACCTGACAAGCGGCCCATCCTTCGAGACAGTGCTACGCCCCTCCTCAGGACCACGCACCACATTGGGTGTTTGGGCTGTAGGGGAAACAAACAAAAGCCGGAGACCACATAGTAGCTCCGGCTCTTAAAACTCTTTTACGACAGCAAGTTACCGCGTTTCGACGCCCAGTTTCTTGCACAGCTCGTCCAGCTGTTCCAGCGAAGTGTACTTGATCTTCAGGTCGCCTGCCTCCTTGCCCGGCTTGTGCCCGACGGTCACCTTCAGGCCTAGGGAGTCGGTCAGGCGCTTTTCCAGAGACTTGGTGTCGGCATCTTTTTCGGCCTTGGCGACCGGGGGCTTTTCACCCTTCAGTTTCGCAAGTGCATCCGGATCCTGGGAGATCTTCTCAGCATCGCGAACGGTCAGCCCCTTCTCGACGATCAGCTCTGCAAGGGCAGCGGGATCGTCGACCGTGATCAAGGCCCTTGCATGTCCTGCCGTCAGCAGACCTTCTGCCAGGTAATCCTTAACCGAATTGGGCAGCTTCAGAAGCCGCATGGTGTTGGCGACATGGCTGCGGCTCTTGCCGATCACCTTGGCCAGTTCGCCCTGGCTGTAGCTGAATTCCGCTGTCAGCTGCTCATAGCCCATCGCCTCTTCGATCGGATTGAGATCCGCGCGCTGGACATTTTCAATGATGG
Source organism: Roseibium sp. (assembly GCF_965233565.1). Classification (GTDB taxonomy): domain Bacteria; phylum Pseudomonadota; class Alphaproteobacteria; order Rhizobiales; family Stappiaceae; genus Roseibium. The sequence goes on from NZ_OZ247494.1 coordinate 3,224,456, forward strand.
CAAGCTCGAGAGCCTCCTGATCGGTGACGTCGCGAATGATAATCGGCGCTTCGTGCAGTCCTGCCCGTTGTGCGGCCCGCCAGCGGCGCTCACCAGCAATGATCTCGAAGCGATCCCGCTTGCCGGCTGCCGGACGCACCAGAATGGGCTGTACGATGCCCTTGGCTTTCAGGGACTCCGCCAGATCTGCCAGATCTTTCTCGGTGAAAGTCTTGCGCGGGTTGCGCGGGTTCGGCTCCAGGTGTTCGATCGGCACCTTGCGGCTGTCACGAACGATCTTTTCGGGTGGTGCGGCAGCCTCAGGTGCCGAATCTCCGATCAGAGCCGCCAGACCCCGTCCCAAACGTTTGTTCTTGACGTCCTTTTCCGCCATGCCGCACCTTTTTCTTTTTATATTTCAATAAGATAGACCGTGACAGAGAGTGGCCCAGCCGTCACGGTCGCAAAATGTCAGTTCGGATCCGAATCCAACGTCGTTGCTTAGGCCGCAACCTTGCGCAATTCCCGCTCACGCTGGATGATCTCGGATGCCAGCCGCAGGTAAGCCTGGCTGCCGGCACATTTCAGATCATAGAGCAGAGCCGGTTTGCCATAAGATGGCGCTTCCGAGATACGCACATTGCGCGGAATGATCGTGTCGTAGACCGCGTCGCCCATGGTCTCCCGAACATCGGCAACCACCTGGCTGGAGAGATTGTTGCGGCTGTCATACATGGTCAGGACGATGCCATGGATGCTGAGCTCGGCATTGAGTGCGTTCTTGACCTGCTCCACCGTGCTGAGCAGCTGGCTCAGACCTTCAAGCGCGAAGAACTCGCATTGCAGCGGTACAAGGATAGAATGCGACGCGGACAGCGCGTTGATGGTCAGAAGGTTCAGGGACGGCGGGCAATCGACCAGAACATAGGTGAAGCCGATTTCCTGGAACAGACGCGAATGCGTGAGCTGCTGGATCGCGTTGCGCAGCCGGAAGGCGCGATCGCTTGTCGACGCGATTTCCAGTTCCAGGCCCAGAAGGTCCATGGTGGAAGGCGCGACCCAGAGACGCTGCACGGCGGTTTCCCGAACAGCTTCGGCCAGGGAACAGTCGCCGCTCAGAATTTCATAGGTCGACAGACCACGGTCGCGATGTTCAATGCCAAGACCGGTAGACGCGTTGCCCTGCGGGTCGAGATCGATCACCAGCACCTTTTCGCCAATGGCGGCAAGCGCAGTGCCGAGATTGATGGCGGTCGTGGTTTTCCCCACCCCGCCTTTCTGGTTCGCCAGCGCGAGCACGCGCGGCGTTTCGGGAAGCATGCTCATTGCCACAAGACCTTCCTGGGCTACACCGGCCGGGCTGAAATGTCTGAAAGAAGAAGCATCCGGCTCATAGGATCAACAAGACTGGTCTTTTCTACCATGTCGAACTGCCAACGGGCAGAGGCTTCGTTAACTTCTCTCTGAAAATCCTGACCTTTGTGGAAAACGGCCTTTGCACCGGTCACTGTAAACGGCTCTGACAGCTGCAAAAGCAAGTCAAGCGAAGCCAGGGCCCGGGCGGAGACAGCATCCAACGGGCCATGGGACCACTCTTTCGCAACCGATTCGATCCGGCCCGGATGCACAGTTCCCTTCGAACCGGTTTCCCGCAAGGCTGTCCTCAGGAAGGCGACTTTGCGCTGATTGCTTTCAATCATGTGGACATGCGCATCCGGCGTTTCAGCCAGTAGGATGGCGGTGACTATACCCGGAAACCCGCCCCCGCTGCCGATATCCACCTAGGTCCGGGCCTCTGGATAACTCCATTGGGTCTGCAGACTGTCCGCCACATGCCGGGTCCAGATGTCGGGGATTGTCGACGGCGCAATGAGGTTTTGTGCAGGTTGCCACTTCAAAACCAGGTCCACATAGATCTGCAGACGCTCCAACGTTTCACGTGAAACATCCCCATACTTATGCACAACCTGTCCAGAACTGTTCAACACAACGGGACGGCCCATCAGGCAGCGCCCCGCTGGCTCTGGCGTTTCAGATGCGACAGGATCAATGTCAGTGCCGCAGGAGTCATACCGTCCATGCGCGAGGCCTGGCCAAGGGTCGCCGGCCGTATATCGACAAGCTTCTGTTTGACCTCATTGGACAGACCGACAATCGCTTCGTAGTCGAAACCATCGGGGATCTGCAAGGCTTCGTCGCGCTTCAGAGCTTCGATATCTGCCTGCTGCCGGTCCAGATAGACCGCATAAAGCGCGTCGGTTGCCACCTGCTCCGCAATGGCCGGGTCAATGTCCTGCAACTCCGGCCAGACAGCCGTCAGCCCCTCATAGCTCACATTCGGATAGGACAGCAGATCGAAGGCCGAGCGGCGGACGCCATCCTGGTTGACCGGCAGACCCTTCTTCTGAGCTTCCGACGGTGTCACGGTCAGTGACTTCAGCAACTCCCGCGCCTCGGCGATCCTGGCCATCTTGTCTTCGAACGCCTGACGCCGTTCATCCGATACAAAACCCGCTTCGATACCGAGCGGCGTCAGTCTTTGATCGGCATTGTCTGCCCGCAGCGACAAACGGTATTCGGCGCGCGAGGTGAACATGCGATAGGGCTCGGTGATCCCGCGCGTGATCAGATCATCGATCATCACGCCGATATAGCCTTCCGATCGGTCGACGACAAAGGGCTCCTTACCGGCGGTCTTGAAAGCAGCATTCAGACCAGCGACCAGCCCCTGCGCGCCCGCTTCTTCATAACCCGTCGTGCCGTTGATCTGTCCGGCCAGATAAAGACCGTTACAACGCTTGGCTTCTAGCGTCGGTCGAAGTTCGCGCGGGTCCACATGGTCATATTCGATCGCATAGCCCGGTTGCAGCACTTCGACATCCTCCAGGCCCGGAATGGTCCTGAGGAAGGCGATCTGCGCATCTTCCGGAAGCGAGGTCGAAATGCCGTTCGGATAGACCGTGTGATCGTCCAGGCCTTCCGGCTCCAGAAAAATCTGGTGCCCGTCGCGATCGCCGAAACGAACGATCTTGTCTTCGATCGACGGACAATACCGCGGGCCGCGACCCTTGATCTCGCCGGAATACATCGCAGACCGGGAGAGATTGTCCCGAATGATCTGATGGGTCTCAGGCGTTGTCCGGGTAATGTGACACGGGATCTGCGGGGTCTCGATTTTCTCTGTCAGCGCCGAGAACGGGATCGGATCCTCATCGCCCGGCTGCTCATCCAGCCTGTCCCAGTGGATCGTCCGGCCATCCAGGCGTGCCGGCGTACCCGTCTTCAGCCGACCCAGCTCAAAACCGATCTCTTCCAGCGACTCCGACAGACCCATGGCCGGTGCTTCCCCCGAGCGGCCCGCCGGGATTTTCTGATCACCAATATGGATCAGGCCACGCAGAAAAGTGCCGCTTGTCAGGACGATCGACTTGCAGTGAACCATTCGTCCATCGGCAAGCTCGAGACCAGCAACAGCACGGGTATCTTCTGTCACTTCAAAACGGATCTTGTGGGCTTCCCCTTCCACGACCGAGAGACCGTCAATCGCGGCGATCTCACGCTGCATCGCTTCACGGTAGAGCTTGCGATCGGCCTGGGCCCGCGGACCACGAACGGCCGGCCCCTTGCGCCGGTTGAGCATACGGAACTGGATCCCGCCCTGATCAGCGACACGGCCCATCAGCCCGTCGAGCGCATCGATCTCGCGCACCAGATGCCCTTTCCCCAGGCCGCCAATGGCCGGGTTGCAGGACATCACCCCGATGGTTTCGAAGCGATGTGTCACAAGCGCCGTCCTGGCGCCTGCCCGCGCAGCGGCACTCGCGGCCTCGCAGCCCGCATGGCCACCGCCAATCACCACAACATCGAATGTCAGTTCCTGATCGTTCATAGTCTCTACCGTTCACAGAGCCCGAGGAGTCATTTACCTGGGGCCCGGCACCATCCGGATCGGTTGTTGAGGATCAATGTCCGGCGCAATCGCCAGACTAACACAGGCCGGTCTGACCGGCACTTGGTCGCAGGGACTTATAGTCCGAGAGCCCTTTTGGGTCAAAGCGGAATTCGAAGACGCATAGCCGACCCTCATCTCAAGCGGATCAAAGACTACGAAACCGATGCCAGCGGATTCACGTGAAACACATTCCGGTTCAGAATCGACCGGCAGATACCTTCAAATGATTCACGTGAAACAGGTTACTTGCCGATACAGAAATCCCGGAAGATCACATCCAGCAGGTCTTCCACATCGATCCGGCCCGTAATCCGCCCGAGCGCATCAGCCGCCCTGCGCAGGTCTTCGGCCCGAAGTTCGCCAGGCAGATGCTCTGACTCGACTGCGGTCCGCAACCCGGCCAGGCATTCTGTCAGATAATGGCGATGCCGTTCCCGCGTAGCCAGAGGCGCTTCACCAAGTGAAATCGTTTCCTCTGCAAAACGTGTCAGGCGGGTAAACAAGGGCGTCATACCGTCCGCGCTTTTGCTGGAACAAGCAATCTCCTGGATCGTTCCGGAAGAGTCTTGTTCCGGAAGAGTCTCAAGATCGCTCTTCGTGCGCACGGTCCAGACCGGCACATGGCTGCGCAGGTCCTCCGGCAAGCCTGCGGCCGGGTCATTCTGTTCAACACCATCCGGCTCCACAGCCCATAAGATCAGATCGGCGGACCGTCCCTTTTCCTCCGCGCGTCGGATGCCCTCCCGTTCCACGATACCATCGGTCTGGCGCAGGCCCGCCGTGTCGACCAGGGTCACCGGGTACCCGCCGAGATCCAGATGCACCTCGATCACGTCCCGCGTTGTGCCGGCTTCCTCCGTCACGATGGCAACATCCCGCCCGGCAATGGCGTTCAGCAGGCTCGACTTGCCGGCATTTGGCGCACCCATCAAGACGACCTGCAAACCGGAGCGAAGCCGTTCGCCGCTTTTTGACCTGACCAGGTGATCCGCAATCTCTTCGTGAAGCCCACCCGCTTCTTTCCAGACCTCGTCGGCGACACTGCCGGGAACATCCTCTTCATCGGCAAAATCGAAATCCGCCTCGATCATCGCCCGCATATGGATGAGCCGTTTGCGCCAATCCTCGTAAAGAGTTCCGAGCGCGCCCCCCATCTGGCGCAGGGCCTGACGGCGTTGGCTTTCGGTCTCGGCGGCGATCAGATCGCCCAGACCCTCGACCTCGGTCAGATCCATCCGTCCCCGGTCAAAGGCGCGCCGGGTGAACTCCCCTGCCTCCGCGGGACGACAGGCTTCGAACCCGCTCAGCACAGACAGAAGGCCGGCGACAACAGCCCGGCCGCCATGGCACTGGAATTCGGCGACATCCTCGCCGGTGAAACTTGCCGGGCCTTCGAAATAAAGAACCAGCGCCTCATCCAAAACATCGCCGGTATGGGGATGGGCAAGCCGTGACAGCATCGCCTTGCGCGGCTCCGGCAGGCGCCCGCACAGGCATTCGACGATCTCCCGGGTTCGAGGTCCGGACACCCGGATCACCGCAACGCCGGACGGCACCGCGCCGCTGGAAAGCGCAAAGATCGTGTCTGCCATGTGTTCTCTTTCAACCGGTCCTGCAGGTGTGGACCGCTTCTTTAACAAGTCTTGCCACCAACCGGAAGATCGCCCGCCTTCCGTTCCGCGGGCGAATCGATGTCAGGGCCGGTTTCTGATTTTCGGATGCCGTTGTTTCACGTGAATCAATGACAGCGCTATCGGATAAGCAAATTGCTGCTCTGGCCCAGCACCATCAACTGACCAGGGTCGACAGAACCGTCTCAAGGGTGCACCAGGAATTCGACAGAGCTTGTTACCGGTCTATCCAGGCGAGACCCCATGCACCTCTTTGGAATGACATTCTTGAGTTCGCAGTGCCTACCCCCATCTTGGCTGTTCCCCGTATCGGAGCCGATTCAAAATCACGGATTCACGTGAAACACCTTGCCTCTGTCGATGTCCCTCGCTTCTTTGTTTCACGTGAATCGGAGATCCACCGACGGTCTCCCTATCCGGATTGGTCTCCCCACTCTTCCCTGGACAGGCGATAGAGCACATGAACCGAGCATGGGTGATCCTTCGGAATTGCCGGGAGCCGGAAATCTCCTGAAACATCCCGCGTCATTCCGATCCGCTCCATAACCCGCCGCGAAGGGCTGTTGCCCGGGATCGTAAAAGAGAGGATCTCCTCATATCCCTTCGTCTCGAACCCGAATCGAAGCCAGGCCCTGGCAGCCTCACTTGCATACCCCTTCCCCCAGGCGCTTTGCTTCAAACGCCAGCCGATATCGACACAGGGAGCGAAAGACAAGGAACCGGCTGAATGGACATCGAGACCAGCAAAGCCGATGAATTCTCCTGTCGACTTGATTTCCAACGGTGAATAGAAAACGCCGTGCTTATCGAAACAATCGCTACCCATGGAAATCAGCTTCGCCGTTTTTTCCCTGGTCAGACAGTTCGGGAAGAACCGCATCACCGCCGGGTCAGCACAGATGGCAGCAAAGGCGTCCAGATCGGCCTCCCGCCACATTCGAAGTCTGAGCCGATCTGTTTCAAGTTCAAAGTCGGTCGGCACTGTCTTCATCCGCCTTTCAGGGTTTGAAACCTGATCTCACGTCCATCGCTGAGGATGTCCGAAAGCGTTTCACGTGAATCTGCCGCCGGGCCAGCTTCAATATCCATCACACCTGCTGTGCCAACCAATTTGTCTTGCTCAACCGATAAAGCACATGCTCGGAAATCGGATGATCCTGCGGAAGACTAGGATGGCGGAAATCACCGTCGAAATCGCGGGTCATGCCAATCCGCTCCATGACTTTTTGCGACGGCAGATTGGCCGGGATGGTAAAGGCAACGATTTCCTCAAGACCAACAGTTTCAAAACCGAATCGAAGCCAGGCCCTGGCCGCTTCGCTTGCATATCCCTTTCCCCAGGATGACTTGCTCAATCGCCAGCCGATTTCAACACATGGATCGAACGGCAATGGTGCAGCGTAGGTTGGAACATTCAGACCCACGAAGCCAAGGAATTCTCCGGTCTTTCTGATTTCGACAGGGGCAATGGAGAAACCGTCCTTCTCCTGCTTTTCCTTCGCCCGCGCAATCAGTTGTTCCGATTTCTCCCGGGTCAATGGTTCAGGGAAATGGCGCATGACCTCCGGATCAGCACACAGGGCCGCAAAAGGTTCAACGTCGTCTTCCTGCCACGCGCGCAGGAGCAATCTGTCTGTTTCCAGAAAAACAGTCTTGGTCATGAAACGGATCCGAATCAAAAGGTGGGTGGATTCACGTGAAACAGGGAGTGTTAACAAAAAGTAAAGGCGCGAACTCTTGCGAGTCGCGCCTCTGGATAGTGGGAGATCCGGATGGGATCAAGTGTTCATGCTGTCGAAGAAGTCGTCGTTGGACTTGGTCTGTTTCAGCTTGTCGAGCAGGAACTCGACCGCATCGACCGTGCCCATCGGGTTGAGGATCCGGCGCAGAACAAAGGTCTTCTTGAGCCGCTCGTGCGGAACCAGAAGCTCTTCCTTGCGTGTCCCGGAGCGCTGGATGTCGATCGCAGGATAAACGCGCTTGTCGGATATCTTCCGGTCCAGGATGATTTCGGAGTTACCCGTCCCCTTGAACTCTTCGAAGATGACTTCGTCCATGCGGCTGCCGGTGTCGATCAGCGCGGTCGCGATGATGGTCAGCGAACCGCCCTCTTCGATGTTACGGGCAGCACCGAAGAAACGCTTCGGCCGCTGCAGCGCATTGGCGTCGACACCACCGGTCAGGACCTTGCCTGAGGACGGCACAACGGTGTTGTAGGCACGGCCGAGGCGGGTGATGGAATCGAGCAGGATGACAACGTCGCGACCATGCTCGGTCAGGCGCTTGGCCTTTTCGATCACCATCTCGGCAACCTGCACGTGGCGGGAGGCCGGTTCGTCGAAGGTCGACGACACCACTTCCCCGTTCACGGTGCGCTGCATGTCAGTCACTTCTTCCGGACGCTCATCGATCAGAAGAACGATCAGATAACACTCCGGGTGATTGTTGGTGATCGACTTGGCAATGTTCTGAAGGAAGACGGTCTTACCCGTGCGCGGCGGTGCGGTGATCAGGGCGCGCTGGCCCTTTCCGAGCGGCGCAACCAGGTCGATGACCCGGGAAGAGAGATCCTTGATCGTCGGATCTTCGATCTCCATCCGGAAACGTTCGTCCGGATAAAGAGGTGTCAGGTTGTCGAAGTGAACCTTGTGCCGGGCTTTTTCCGGATCTTCGAAATTGATTGTGTTCACTTTCAGAAGGGCGAAGTAGCGTTCGCCTTCTTTCGGGCTGCGAATCTGCCCTTCGACGGTGTCCCCTGTCCGCAGGGAAAAACGGCGGATCTGCGAGGGTGAGACGTAAATATCGTCCGGGCCCGGCAGGTAGTTCGCATCGGGAGACCGGAGGAAGCCGAAGCCGTCCTGCAGGACCTCGACGACGCCTTCGCCGATAATTTCCACATCCTGGGCCGCGAGGTTCTTCAGGATGGCGAACATCAGCTCCTGCTTGCGCATGGTGCTGGCGTTTTCGACTTCAAGCTCCTCGGCAAATTGGAGCAGCTCTGTCGGTGTTTTTTCTTTTAGGTCTTTGAGTTTCATTTCCCGCATCGAGTTGGGGTTTGAATTGTTGTTTTGGATGAGATTTGGAAGGTCGTTCTGAGCCGGAAGTGATGGGTCGGCCAGAAGATATCTGAGAGACTTTTAGACGTGTCCAGATTGTCCGGCATCTGCGGTGCGACTGAAAACGTGCACTGCGCCGTTAGAAGATGGCCGGAAGATACGTCGTTTTATGGTAAAGCGCAAGCCGGGAAAACTGCCAGTTTTTTAGGCTACCGACATGTCCGGCCATTTGTGAAATGGGCAGCCGCTGTCCAGCTGCCGCCCATAGCTCCCGTTGAGGCAATTCAGAACGGTTTGACGATCACGAAAATGACGATGCCGATCATCAGGACCGTCGGTACTTCGTTGAGGATCCGGTAGTAACGCGCCGGCTTCGTGTTCTCGTCCCTGGCGAACTTTTTCACGCAGCTGCTCAGGTGACCGTGAACCCCGGACATCAAGAGAACGAACAGGAACTTGGCGTGGAACCAGCCGTCCTGCCAGGCCTGCAGTTCCCAGGCCAGCCAGAGACCGAACAGCCAGGAGGCGATCATGGCCGGATTGATGATGGCCTTCAGAAGCCGGCGCTCCATCACCTTGAAGGTTTCGGACTGAACGGAGCCTGATTCGGCATCGACATGATAAACGAAGAGCCGGGGCAGGTAGAGCATGCCCGCCATCCAGGCGATGATCGAAATGACGTGAAGCGCCTTGATCCAGAGAAAGAGATCCACGGCTCAGCCTTTCCTGACCAGTTCGACCATGCGGGCCACATTCTCCGGATCCGCATCCGGTGTCACGCCGTGACCGAGATTGAAAACCAGGGGACCCTTATCGAAGGTTTTCAGGATGTGATCGACCCCGTCTTCCAGCGCCTTTCCGCCGGCGACCAGCCGCATCGGATCGAGATTGCCCTGGATCGGCACTTTCTTCTGGATATTCAGGGCCACCTCATCCGGCGCCGTCCAGTCAAAGCCGACCGCATCCACTCCCGTGCCCTCCACATAGGCTGCCATGCGGGCGGAAGAGGCCTTTGGAAATCCGATGATCTTCGCGTCGGGACGTTGCTTGCGCACACCGTCGACAATCCGCCGTGTCGGTTCGATCGACCAGCGCTTGAAGCCGGCCTCATCGAGAACACCAGCCCAGGTGTCGAAGATCTGCACCGCGTCGGCACCTGCATCGAGCTGGCGGATCAGATAGCGGATCGAAGCCGTTACCAGCTGGTCGATGAACCGCTGCATCAGATCGGGGTTCCGATAAGCGCCAACGCGTGCGGCAACCTGATCCTGCGTGGTATGGCCGGCGACGGAATAACAAGCAACGGTCCAGGGAGCGCCACAGAAGCCCAACAGGGTCGTTTCCGTGGGCAGCTCGGTGCGAAGCCGCGAAACCGTCTCTATGACCGGTTTAAGATGATCCTCGGCTCTGTCCTGCTCCAGACGATCCAGGAGGTCGGATGAGAGAGGTTCCAGAACGGGACCCCGTCCTTCTTCAAAACGAACCGGGTACCCGATGGCGTCCGGTACGACGAAGATGTCGGAAAACAGAATGCTTGCATCAAAGCCATACCGGCGGATCGGCTGGAGAGTGACTTCGGTTGCAAGGTCGGGCGTGTAGCAGAACTCCAGGAAGTTGGCTGCCTGGGATCGAACCTTGCGATATTCGGGAAGGTAGCGTCCTGCCTGACGCATCATCCAGATGGGGGGCGGCCAGAGTTTTTCTCCTGAGAGAACCCGCATCACTGCCCTGTCTTTGGATTGCATGAGGTTGCGCCTTTCCCACATTTCAAATCAATAAAGATTCTTATTTTGAATCTGTTTTTTCTATTTGTGCGTGGATTACCGGGATCATTTTCTGTCCACAATCCATGCGGCTGATTTTCTTGGCGGGAAAAATCGGCGCGATTGTGCAGCAGATTTCCTCCCCAGGAGTCGATAACAGAATAAGCGCAGATATTCCAATCGCTTGCTCGTGTGTTTACGTTTCGTTAAGGATTTGGGCGTCAGTGGACAGTCTGTCGATATGTCACAGCGGACATGTTAATCCACATCCATGCACATCCGTTTCGGCATCGGTTTGCGCGCGTTTAAGCATTGTTAATAATTTCGGCTGAGCGGGCATAAACTTCGTGATAGGCACAAGGCTGAAACCGATCTGCCCAAATCATCAACAGGCCTGGGGATGACACCGTGAACAAGTCGAGACACTACTTTCACCTGCATCTTGTGTCCGACTCCACCGGTGAAACCCTGATGACCGTGGCGCGCGCTGCAACGGTTCAATACGAAAATGTCCAGGAAATCGAGCATGTCTATCCGCTCGTGCGATCGCAAAAGCAGCTTGATCGGGTCATCAGCGAAATCAGCAAGGCGCCGGGGATAGTTCTCTATACGCTTGTCGACGAGGAAATCGCCAAGCGGCTGGAAATGAAGTGCCGCGAACTTGGTGTTCCCTTTGTCAATATTCTGGATCCGGTCTTTGCGGTCTTCCAGTCCTATCTGAATGTGACCCAGACCCACCGGATTGGTGGCCAGCACGAGCTGGACGCGGAATATTTCCAGCGCATGGAAGCGCTGAACTACACGATGATGCATGACGATGGCCAGATCTGGGACGATCTGGAATCCGCGGATATTGTACTGCTCGGCATTTCGCGAACGTCGAAGACGCCGACCTGCATCTATCTGGCTAACCGCGGTATCAAGGCCGCGAATGTCCCGCTGGTGCCCGGTATTCCCCTTCCCGACCATGTGAAAAAGCTGAAAACACCGATGATCGTCGGTTTGATTGCCTCGGCCGAGCGCATTCAGCAGATCCGCCGGAACCGGGTGCTGTCGCTGAATTCGGAAGGTTATAACGACACTTATGTGGATCGGAAGGAAATCTCGCAGGAGATCAACATGACCCGGCGCCTGTGCTCCGAACAGGGCTGGCCGTTGATTGATGTGACACGCCGGTCTGTGGAAGAAACGGCGGCGGAGATCCTAACATTGTTCAAGGATTACAAGGAAAAACGGGAAGATGCCGGCGAAGACAATCTTTGAGCGCGGCACCAGACTGAAGGGATGGCAATGACACTGGTTTTGGCGAGCGGCAGCAAAATCCGCGCGGAACTTCTGAAAAATGCAGGGCTCGCAATCGAGATTGACCCGGCGGATGTCGACGAGCGTGCTGTTGAAGCGCCGCTGCTGGAAGCCGGGTTCCCGCCGGAGGATCTTGCCAGCGTTCTGGCGGAAGCCAAGGCAAATGACGTTAGCGCGCGGCGGCCGGCGGACCTTGTCATCGGTGCGGATCAGATCCTGGCCTTTGAAGGAGAACGCCGCACCAAGCCTGAGGATATGGAAGCGGCGCGCAGGCAATTGCTGGCCTTTTCGGGCAAAACCCATGAGCTGCATTCCGCAGTGGTGATTTCCAGGGATGGCGAAGCAATCTGGCGGCAGGTTTCGACCGCCCGTCTGACGATGCGCGACCTGACACCGGAATTCATCGGTCACTATCTGGCAAATGCAGGCGAAGCGGTTCTTTCGAGTGTTGGCGCCTATCAGCTGGAAAGCCTTGGTGTGCAGTTGTTTGAAAAGATTGACGGCGATTATTTCACCATTCTGGGGCTGCCGTTACTGCCTCTGCTGGGTGAATTGCGCGCCCTGGAGGTGATCGAGACATGAGCGCCCTTCGAAGAGCGGCCATCACAGGTCACCCGGTGGCCCATTCCCGTTCGCCTCTGGTGCATGGCTACTGGCTGAAAAAACACGGAATTTCAGGAAGTTACGACAGAGTAGACGTTGCCCCGGAACAGGCCGGCGACTTTTATCGCAATTTCGCGCGCTCTGGTCTCAATGGTGCCAACGTCACGGTGCCGCACAAGGAAGTGGCGGCCGGAAGCTGTGATTGGCTTGACGAGGCAGCGGAGGCGATGGGCGCGGCCAATACGCTCTGGCTTGATGAGGACGGCCGGCTTTGCGGCGCCAATACCGACGGGCTCGGCTTTCTCGGAAATCTCGACCAGCTTGCGCCTGGCTGGGACGTTTCACGTGAATCGGCCGTTGTGCTGGGAGCCGGCGGCGCGGCGCGCGCCATTGTCTGGGCGTTGCTCTCCCGAAACTTCACAGCGGTGCATATTGTCAACCGGACTTACGAAAAAGCCACAGCGCTTGTCGAGGAGTTTGGTTCCGGAACGGTTGCTCATACCTGGGACAAGCTGGGGACAGTTCTTGGAGAAGCGGATCTGCTGGTCAACACGACCGCTCTTGGCATGACTGGCAAGGCACCCCTTGAAATCGATCTGCAACCCTTGCCGGAAAGCGCGCTGGTGACGGATATCGTCTATGCGCCTCTCGAAACAGACCTGTTGAAACAGGCAGCACAGCGTGGCCACCAGACAGTGGATGGGCTCGGCATGTTGCTGCACCAGGCGGTGCCCGGTTTCGAGCGCTGGTTCGGTGTTCGCCCGGAGGTGGATGACGACCTGCGCAATCTCGTTCTTGCCGATCTTGGAGTGACCGCGTGATCCGGATCGGCCTTACCGGCTCCATCGGCATGGGCAAATCGACAACGGCGAAGATGTTTGCCGCTGAAGGTGTGCCCGTTCATGACGCCGATGCAACGGTGCATATGCTGTATGCCGGTCGGGCGGCTCCCCTCGTGGAAGCTGCATTCCCGGGAACGGTTCGGGACGGCAGGGTCGACCGCCAGCTGCTCTCCCCGCATGTGCTGGGCAAACCGGAGGCGATGAAAAAGCTGGAAAGCATCGTGCACCCGCTGGTGCGCGAGGAAGAGCAGGCCTTTCTTGCCAAGGCCCGCGCGGACCGCCGCCGCCTTGTGATGATGGATATCCCGCTCCTGTTTGAAACAGGCGGTGAAAAGCGCGTCGACGTGATTGTGGTGGTGACGGCGGACGCCGAGATCCAGCGACAGCGTGTGCTCGCCCGGACCGACATGACGGCTGACCGCTTTGAGGCAATTATGTCGAAACAGATCCCGGACACTGAAAAGCGTCGGCGGGCGCATTTTCTGGTCGATACGGGCCTCGGCATGGAACCGGCCAAGCGGCAGGTCAGCGCGGTTTTGAAGGCGCTGGCGGGAAGTGGTTAAGAGGGCGTTGGCCGGATGTTGTCTCAACTCGGCCGCGTTTCACCCACAAACGTCATCCTGAGGAGGACCGCCAGGTCCGTCTCGAAGGATCTGCGGCAAGCAACGGAGTAAGTGGCCCATCCTTCGAGACAGCACTGCGTGCTTCCTCAGGATGACGTTGCACGTATGTAGCAGCTCCCATTGATTGTCCCGAACGTTCCAGAACACCGGGGAAAACCGGCTCATCCCCTTGTCTCCTCACGGCCAACCTGCACAGTAAATCGAAGAGGCAAAAGGCTGAACAAATGCGCGAAATTTCTTTCGATACGGAAACAACAGGACTGAATCCGCGCGGCGGCGACCGGCTGGTGGAAATCGGCGGCGTGGAGCTGATCAATCATATTCCGACCGGAAATGTCTATCACGTCTATATCAACCCGCAGCGCGACATGCCGGAAGAGGCCTTCAAGGTGCACGGTCTTTCGGAGGAGTTTCTGAGGGACAAGCCGCTGTTTGAGCAGGTTGCCGATGAATTTCTCGAATTTGTCGGTGATGCGACACTGGTCATCCACAATGCCGCCTTTGACATGGGCTTCATCAACATGGAGCTGGAACGGGCGGGTCGTCGCACCATTTCCAACGACCAGGTGCTTGATACCCTGGACATGGCCCGGCGCAAGCGGCCAAGCGGACCCAATTCCCTCGATGCGCTGTGTTCGCGCTATGGCATCGACAATTCCAAGCGTGTCAAACACGGCGCGTTGCTCGATGCGGAAATTCTGGCAGAAGTCTACCTGGAGCTGATCGGCGGACGGCAAAGGGGTCTTGGCCTGATGCCGGAGGAAGAGGACACGACTTCGGCAAGCGGTTCGACCGAACCCGGCGAACTCGGCACCTTCAACGCCCGCCCGCGGCCGACACCGCTGAAACGGCCGGTCCTTGAAAGCGAATTCGAGGCCCACAAGGCCTTCCTTGAAGGCATGGGCGAGAAGGCGCTTTGGGGGAAATACGGTGGTTAAGGCCTGACGCCTTTACAGCCCATCTTCCAAGCTTGGCATTAGACGGCCTCATCCCGTGGAGGCGTGCTCACTCAGGATGACCATTTTTGGCTACGAGCTGAATCCAGCAACCACCGCGTCGTCTCGAAATGCCGCTCGGAATAGTCGCTGGAAAAGGCCCAGGCCATGGTCTGGGCAATGGTCCAGTGCCGTGCCCGTTCGCGGTCAAGGCCAAGCTCTTCCGAAAGTCTGTTCAGCCGGTAAAGCGCTGCGTTTTTACTGTGTCCGAATTCGAAGCTTCTGACGATCGGGCTTAAGGAAAAGGCCGGGTCGCCGACCAGGGGCTTCGGATCGATCGCAAGCCAGCCACTCCGTTCTGAGGACAGGACATTGTGACCGTGGAGATCCTGGTGGAGCAGCACCTGGTCTGTTTCGTCTTTCGGCAGGTCCGAGACCGCCGTCATGGCAGCGTCTACCAGACGACGCTCACAGGGCCTTCCCGCATCTTCCCAGTCGCTTTCCAGGTTGTTTCGCCAGTGCGCTGCTTCTTCTGAAAGGCGCGTAAAGGGTGGGCCGGCCGGTTTCAGCAAGTTTTTCAGCAGCCCGGAGAGAACGGCCATAGGATCGACGTCAGGATCATCGGCCAGAAAGTGCCCGGGCCGGCAACGTTCCAGAAGCATGGCATTGAGGTCATGCGCGTGGTCAAGCAGCCGGATCGCGCCCTGGCCGTCCCAGTGCTTCAATGCGTCTGCTTCAAAACGGCATTCCCGATCTGGAAATTGCAGTTTCAGGACCGCGTCGGCTCCTTGGTGTTTAACGGGCAGAACGTAAGACACATTGCCACCTGAAAACGGATCCCCAACCTGCTCCAGCTGAAACCTGTCGCGACACTGCGCAAGCAGATCCGGCAGGCATCTCAGCCAATCGCGGCCGTCTTCCCGCTTTTCCAGCCATGACAGGGACGCCGGGTACACAAAGGAATTCATTTCACCGGGCTGTGTCATGCCTGAAGATCTTTTCGATGCTCAGAGCATGGATGGCAGGACGCGGTCCGGCGGACGGTGTCCGTCCATGAAGGTCTTGATGTTGATGATGACTTTCTCGCCCATCTCGATACGGCCCTCGATGGTGGCAGAGCCCATATGCGGCAGCAGCACCACGTTCTCCAGCTTGACCAGCTTTGGGTTGACCGCAGGCTCGTGTTCGAACACGTCGAGACCGGCTCCCGCCAGCTCCCCGCCTTCGATCATCCGGATGAGTGCGTTTTCGTCCATGACCTCGCCGCGGGCCGTGTTGACCACATAGGCATCCTGTTTCAGGAGCTTCAGGCGGCGGGCGGACAGGAGATGGAACGTGCCCGGCGTGTGCGGGCAGTGGATTGATACCACGTCCATGCGCGCCAGCATCTGGTCGAGGCTCTCCCAATAGGTCGCTTCCAGGTCTTCCTCGACACCTTCCGGCAGGCGGCGGCGGTTGTGATAATGGATCGACATGCCGAAAGCCTTGGCGCGGCGGGCAACGGCCTGTCCGATGCGGCCCATGCCGATGATGCCGAGGCGTTTGCCCCAGATCCGGTGGCCCAGCATCCAGGTTGGCGACCAGCCGGCCCAATCGCCGGATTCAAGTGCCTTGATGCCTGTGGCAAGACGCCGCGGCACGGCCAGGATCAGCGCCATGGTCATGTCGGCGGTGTCCTCGGTCAGGACACCCGGCGTGTTGGTGACATTGATGCCGCGGTTGTTGGCGCTGACAACGTCGATATTGTCGACACCATTGCCGAAATTGGCGATCAGCTTGAGATTCTCGCCGGCCTGGGACAGGACAGACGAATCGATCCGGTCGGTCACCGTTGGCACCAGCACATCGGCCGTTCGCACGGCTTCGACCAGTTCGGCCTGGCTGAAGGGCCTGTCATTTTCATTGAGTCGCGTTTCGAAAAGTTCGCGCATCCGCGTTTCGACCACTTCCGGAAGTTTCCGGGTGACAACAACGACAGGCTTCTTTTTCGCCATACCAAACTGCCTTTCGCGCTTCGTTAAGGTTCTGTTAACCTCAGCGGGACCACTTTGACGCCGCGCGTGACGCGAGCGGAAGAGACCATACCCTTTTCCTTACCAGATGGTCCGGCAGAAACAAGGGATCGGTTTCATTCGCCGCGCTTTCCCAGCCGAAGGAATTGCCAACGCTGGTTTTCACGCAAATTATTCGCTACAGCTTTGCCTCAGAACAGCGATCAATAACAATTGGACAACCGGACATAATGGCTTCTACGTACGCAGCGACCCGGCTCTTTCTGTGTCTCTTGGCATTTGTGGTCGGGCTTGCCGCCGTGCCGGCTTCCGCGTGGGCGCAGGGAAACGGAACCCGGGCCACCGATTTGCCGTTGCCGCGCTTTGTCAGCCTCAAATCCGACCGGGTGAACGTGCGTATCGGCCCGTCCCGGGAACACAAGATTGCCTGGACATTCGTCCAGTCCGGTTTGCCGGTCGAAATCATCCAGGAATTCGAAAACTGGCGCCAGATCCGTGACTGGGAAGGCAAGACAGGCTGGGTCTTTCACTCGCTCCTGTCGGGCCGGCGGACCGCTTTGATCACGCCCTGGGAAAAGTCCAATCTGACACCCCTGCGTGCCCGGTCCCGGTCCGATGCCAATATTGTCGCCGAACTGGAACCCTTTGTCCTGACATCCATCACCGAATGCGCCGGTGGCTGGTGTCGGGTGAATGGCGACAATTACGACGGCTGGCTCGACCAGACGCGTCTCTTCGGCGTTTATCCCGACGAGACCCTGGAGGACTGATCGGGAAAGCAGTGGCTTTCTCGAGCCTGTGAATTGGCTGTTTGAGCATCTTCCTTTCCTTGACATCCCGGTTCGGCGTTAGCCGGGACCGGGACCCGGTATTTTTCTGAGAGATTATCGTCCTCAAGCAGGCAACACGGGATACTGGATCCCGGTCTTGCCGCACGCGCACCAAACCGGGAGGACAAACCAGGAGCGCGACAAACAAAAAGGCGGCCACTCGGCCGCCTTGTTCATGTCAGGAGAAGTTGGCAGTTTCAGTCCGCCTTGACTTCCTGAGCCTTCAGCTCTTCAAGGCGCGGCATCGACATGATGTTGTAGCCGCTGTCGACAAAATGCACTTCGCCGGTGACACCGCCGGACAGGTCCGACAGCAGGTAAAGCCCGGTTCCACCGATTTCGTCGAGGGAAACCGTCCGGCACAGCGGTGAATTGCGCTTCTGGAAATTGAACATCAGCCGGGCGTCAGAGACGCCGGAACCTGCGAGCGTCCGGACCGGGCCTGCGGAAATCGCATTCACGCGAATGTTCTGCTCGCCATAGTCCACGGCCAGGTAGCGAACGGAGGATTCCAGAGCCGCTTTGGCAACACCCATGACGTTGTAGTTCGGCATGACCTTGGTCGAGCCGCCATAGGTCAGCGTGACCAGTGACCCGCCATTCGGCATGATGGCTGCTGCGCGCTTGGCGATCTCGGTGAAGGAGAAGCAGGAGATCATCATGGTGCGGGTGAAGTTTTCCCGCGTGGTGTCGGCATATTTGCCGCGCAGCTCCGACTTGTCGGAAAAGGCGACGGCGTGCACCAGGAAGTCGATGCTGCCCCAGTCTTCCTTCAACCGGTCGAAGACGGCATCGACCGAGGCAACGTCTTCCACATCGCACGGGACGAGGATGTTCGAGCCGACGGAGTCGGCGAGCGGCTTGGCGCGTTTGCCGAAGGCTTCACCCTGATAGGTGAAGGCAAGTTCGGCGCCATGATCGGCAAGGGTCTTGGCGATCCCCCAGGCAATGGAGTGATCGTTGGCAACGCCCATGATCAGGCCGCGTTTGCCCTTCATCAGTTCAGACATTCAAAGCTCCTCAACCGTGATAGCGCGACAGCGCAAGCGAGGCGTTGGTGCCGCCGAAGCCGAAGCTGTTGGAAAGGACCGTGTCGAGGCCGGCATTGTCGACCCGCTCAGTGACGATTTCCTCCGGCTTCAGGGCCGGATCGAGTTCGTTCACATTGGCCGAGGCCGTGATGAAATCGTTCTGCAGCATCAGGAGGCAATAGATCGCTTCCTGGACACCGGTCGCGCCCAGGCTGTGGCCGGTGAGCGATTTGGTGGAGGACGCCGGCGGCTGGTTTTCGCCGAAGACCCGGCGGATCGCCTCGATCTCGCCGACATCGCCGACCGGGGTCGAGGTGCCGTGCGTGTTGATGTAGTCGACCTTGCGATCGTCAAGGGTTTCGATGGCAAGACGCATGCAGCGCTCGCCGCCTTCCCCGGACGGGGCCACCATGTCGTAGCCGTCGGAATTGGCGGCATAGCCGGTGACTTCGGCATAGATTTTCGCGCCGCGGGCCTTGGCGTGTTCCAGTTCCTCCAGAACGACAACACCACCACCACCGGCAATGACAAAACCGTCGCGGGTTGCGTCATAGGCACGGGCAGCTGTTTCCGGGGTGTCGTTATATTTGGAAGACATGGCGCCCATGGCGTCGAACAGGCAGGACAGGGTCCAGTCGAGTTCCTCGCCGCCACCAGCAAACATCACGTCCTGCTTGCCGAACTGGATCTGTTCGGTGGCTGCCCCAATGCAGTGCGCGGAGGTCGAGCAGGCCGAGGTGATGGAATAGTTGATGCCCTTGATCTTGAACGGTGTTGCCAGGCAGGCAGAGTTGGTCGAGCTCATGCCGCGGGTCACCATGAACGGGCCCATGCGCTTGGGTGCGCCCTTTTCCAGAACGATCTGGTGCGCCTGGAACAGGTTCTTGGTGGACGGCCCACCGGAGCCCATGATCAGGCCGGTGCGGGTGTTGGAGATATCGCTCTCCTCAAGCCCGGAATCGGCGATCGCCTGCTCCATGGAGATGTAGTTATAGGCGGCACCATCGCCCATGAACCGCAGCTGACGCTTGTCGATCAGCGAGGGAATATCGACATTCGGCATGCCGTGCACCTGGCTGCGGAAGCCGTGTTCGGCGTAATCCGGGGCAAAGCTGATGCCCGATTTGCCTTCCCTGAGGCTGGCCAGCACTTCCTGTGCGTTTGATCCGATGGAAGATACGATTCCCAGACCGGTGACGACAACGCGTCTCATTGCGGACTCCTATGGTCTTTTCCGGCACGGCATGGCTTCAAGGAGTTCAGCAGCCTGCCGGCCTGTATGTAATATGCAAACCGGCGCTTCCAATCAGAAAGAAGCGCCGGCGAAACTGTCGATCTTGCGTACGGGTGTCAGACTTTTGACAGGCCCACGCGCAGGTCGGTTGCCTTGTAGATCTGTTCACCGTCGGCTTTCAGCCAGCCATCGGCAATGCCCAGCACCAGACGGCCCTTCATGACCCGCTTGAAGTCGATGCCGTATTCAACCAGCTTGACGTCCGGCGTGACCATGCCCTTGAACTTGATTTCGCCGGTCGAGAGCGCCATGCCCTTGCCTTCCAGACCCTGCCAGCCAAGGTGAAAGCCGGTCAGCTGCCAAAGCGCGTCCAGTCCGAGACAGCCCGGCATGATCGGATTGCCCTGGAAGTGACACGGGAAGAACCACAGGTCCGGCTTGATGTCGAACTCGGCGCGGGCATATCCCTTGTCATACTCACCGCCGGTTTCCGAGATATCGGTGATCCGGTCGAACATCAGCATCGGCGGCAGCGGCAATTGTGCGTTGCCCGGGCCAAACAGCTCGCCGCGGCCGCAGGCGAGCAGGTCTTCATAATCGTAGCTGGAGCGGCGCTCGGTCATTCAGGATCCGTTTTTTGTGTCCCGCCCGCGTTCAGACAAGGGCCGGATTGGTTTGTTTTCGGTTCGATTGCGGCGCCTTCCTACCACAGGGGAACCATGACCGAAAGATGTCACTTGCGCGAAGTTGCTGGGTTTTTCCGGTCTTTTACTCGATTTCAGCATTATCCGTGACGTTGTCCGGCCTCCCTTGCCGGATCGGACCTGTCGTTTAAAACTTGCATCTTGGGTGCAAGAAATGGCAGATATAGGCCCATGATCGTGGAAACGCGGCCGGAAAACAAGCTTGCCGCGCGCTGATTGCGCCCACAAACCCGTGTTTGAAGACCTGGATCGGAACGGAATGACAACACACATGGCATCAGAAATTGCCGGCAAGGATGTGACCGGCATGCTGCGGACAGCGGGTCTGCGGCCGACACGCCAACGTGTATCCCTGGCGGAACTGCTCTACTCGAAGGGCGACCGTCATATCTCCGCCGAGCTGTTGCATGAGGAAGCCGTGGCCGCCAACGTGCCGGTCTCGCTGGCAACCGTCTACAACACGCTGCACCAGTTCACCGAAGTCGGGCTTCTGCGTGAAGTCGCGATCGACGGCAACAAGACCTATTTCGACACCAACACCTCTGATCACCACCACTTCTTCATTGAAGGCGAAAACCGGGTGATCGACATTCCGGGCGAAGGTGTTGGCATCGGCAGCCTGCCGGAAGCACCGGAAGGCATGGAAGTCGTGCGTGTCGATGTGGTTGTCCGGGTGCGCGAAAAGCGCTGACCGTCAGCCGAGACCGGCTTCGACGTAGCGCAGTTTCCAGACATAGTAGTTCGCGGTAGAGCCGATCTCCTCCAAATGGCGCTGTCCGCTTGGCTCAAACCCCAGTTTGAGCAGCAGGTTGGCGGAGCGGTCATTGTCCGGATGGGTAATCGCGCAAAGAGTGCGCAAGTTCAGTTCACCAGCGGAAAAATCCAGAACAGCCTGGCCGGCTTCCCGTCCATATCCCTTGCCGCGGTGACCGGACAGAAAGGCAAACCCGAGATCCGGGTATTTCAGCTCCTTGCGCACCACCAGGCCGCAGACGCCGATCGGTTCACCCGTCTCCTTCAATTCCACCAGCCACAGTCCGACGCCCTGGGCGGCAAACCGGACCAGAGACTTTGACTTGATGTAGGTGGCCGCGTCTTCCGGGCTGTCAATTCCGTAGTCATGGATGAACCGCTTGTAGTCGGGTTCACTCATCAGCGTCTGGTAAAAAACAGCATCATTTGGAGACGGCAGGCGGAAACGCAGGCGTTCGCTGGTCGGAAAAGGTCCAAGCGGAAAGGTCACGCAGCGCTCTCCTTGTCGATCTGGGCTTTGGTGCGAAGGGCGATCTCCGGAACGGCGTCGAAAGGCTCCTTTTCCGGGCTGCGGCAGAGATCGTAGATGACGCAGCGCCGGCATTCCGGTTTGCGCGCCTTGCAGATGTAGCGCCCATGCAGGATCAGCCAGTGGTGGGCGTGCAGGGAAAACTCCTTGGGCACCGCCTTTTCCATCGCTTTTTCGACATCCAGTGGCGTCTTGCCCGGCGCGATGCCGATACGGTTACCGAGGCGGAATAGGTGGGTGTCGACGGCAATGGTCGGATGCCCGAAAAAGATGTTCAGCACCACATTGGCGGTCTTGCGGCCAACGCCGGGCAGTTTTTCCAGCGCTTCGCGGTCTTCGGGAACCTCGCCGCCATGATCTCTGATCAGCTGTTCGGACAGAAGAATGACGTTCTTGGCCTTGGTCTTGAAAAGACCGATGGTGCGGATTTCCTCGCGGACCTTGTCCTCGCCCAGCGCGACCATCTTCTGCGGTGTATCGGCAATCTCGAACAGATGCTTGGTTGCCCGGTTGACACCGACATCGGTTGCCTGTGCCGACAGGACCACGGCGACCAGCAGCGTGTAGGCATTGACATAGTCAAGTTCGCCTTCCGGTTCCGGATTGTCGGCATGAAAGCGCTGGAAAATGGCATAGGTCTCGGCCTTGGAATAGCGAGACCGTTTCAGGACCCTGCCCGGATTGTCCACGGAAGGCGCTTTCCGTTTTGGCTTGGCTTTCGGGGCGGGGCGTTTGGATGCCTTGGCGGCGGCGGGGCTCTTTGCTTGCGTCATCTTCTCTCTATAATCAGACCTCATGAGCGAGAACAATCCGAAACCCGAGCCAGAGGACGATTTTGAGCGGCGCAACCGGCCGTTTTTTACCGCCGTGTTGACGCCACACCGGTCTCTTGGCCCGAATGGTTTCCTGATCCTGATGATCTGCTTCGGCCTGATCTGTTTTGTCTCCGGGATCGTTTTCCTGAGCATTGGCGCCTGGCCGGTCTTCGGCTTCTTCGGGCTCGATATCGCTCTTCTGTGGTTTGCCTTCCGACTGAACTACCGGTCCGCACAGGCGTTTGAGGAAGTCTCCGTGTCCCGCACGGAGATTGTCATCCGCAAGGTGGGACCCGGAAAACGCTTCCAGGAATATTCCTTCAATCCCGTCTGGGTCCGGCTGAAAATCGACCGGTTGGAGGATGAAGGCGTGGTTGCCGTGTCGCTGACCAGCCGCGGGGAAAGCATTGATTTGGGCAATTTCTTGAATCCGGACGATCGCACCAGTTTTGCCGGCGCCATTGCCAACGCGCTTGCGGTTGCCAAGGCAGGCGGCGTCTAGGGTCCTGACCCTAAGGTTCCTGTTTCGCTGATTGCGGCTGAACGCGCAGCGTCGCAAGCAGAACGACAAGAGCTGTCACGGAACTTGCGGCGGCGACCAGCAGAACCGTTCTGAAATCCGCGGCCGTGGCGATGAAGCCCATCGAAACACTGCCGATGAGCCCGCCCAGGAACAGGCTGTTCATGTAGACGGCCGTTGCGCGGCCGGGACGGTCTGGTGCGAAGCTCTGGACGAAGCTGATGGCAACGCCGGCAAAAAGCCCATAATAAGTTCCCTCCAGCATGGAAACGGCGATGACCTGCCACATCTGGGTGACCTCAGAGAAGAGAAGCATGCTGGTGGCGGCCAGGACGGCGGCCAGCATCAGCACCTGACGGATGCCGATGCGCTCCGCCAGCCGGACAGAACCAAAAATGACGAACACTTCGAGAAGGCACTTCACGGACAGGGACAGGCCAGGTGTTTGCCCGGGCAGGCCGACTTCCTGCACGAAATAAAGGGGCATCGCGGAGACAAACAGCGAATTGGTGATCACGAATCCAAGGCAAATCAGCCCCGCCACCATCAGGCCCCAGTTGATCGGATCTTTGCCGCGATCCGATTTCGGGCGCGGCTCGGCTTTGAATTGAGCCGGCACCACGATTTGCCAGAGGGCGGCATAGGCCAGACCGATCCCGAAGGCCACGGCAAACGCCGAAGTGAAACCGAATGCAGCCACCAGCGAGAAGGAAAGGGCCGGACCGATCATCCAGGCAAGAGACACGGTCATGCGCAGCCAGGAATTGACCCGGGTGATATCCAGTCCCTCTCGTTCCGCAAATAGCCGGCCGAAGGTGAAGATGATGCCTGATCCGGTGTTGGAGATGCTGGTCAGAGGGGCCACCAGCAACAAGAGCATCCAGAGATTGCTAGCCTGTGTGAGCAGGGCCGAAACGGTGAGGAAGGCGACAACGGAGAAGCGCAGGAGGCGTCGGACCGCATAACCATGGTCGAGCCTCTCCCCGGCCCAGCGATTAGCAACAAGCGTCAGCGGCAGAACGATGCCGGTATAAAGACCGATCTGCCAGGGCGCAGCGCCAAGGCCTTCGACGATGAAGAAGCTCATCAACGGTATCAGGGCGGAGACGCCCAGCGACTGCGAAAACTGAAGAAAAAGGATTAGCACCACCTGCCGGGGGAGCTGAAACGACATGAACACGGAGAAACCTGGAGACCGGAGGAAATAGGGTCACAAGCCTAGGCCGGAACCGTTCTTCTGTCACCAGATCAGTTGTCTGAAACGCAATTGCCACCGCACACGCTTGCCGCAGTCGATTTGATCTTCCCCGCCCGGCGTTGAAAACCTGAACGTCTATTGAGCGCCTTGCTCATCTCCCGTTCAGATTCGGGTGGCTAAGAAGCATCATCTTTTTGATTCTCAATTCGAAAATCATGTGATCCCGGGCAGGGAACCGGATTTCGAACAATCGGATTTGCAGGTATGTGGAAGACACTTTTGGGAAGCGGCCTTCTGGCTGCAGGGCTTTTTGCGCTGGGCGGGTGTGCGGCTGTCACCAAGGAACAATGCGTGGCCGGAGACTGGGCGGATCTTGGCAAGGCCCATGCATCGGTTGGCAAGCCAACCAGTCATCTGGACGAAGTGGTCAAGAGCTGTGGCAAGCACGGGATCACGCCGGACACGAATGCCTATCTGTCCGGCTGGCATCGCGGCGTTCAGAATTACTGCACACCGCTCAATGGCTTCACGCTCGGAAAACAATACAAGACCAAGTCGCCGATCTGCCCACCTGCCCTCGCTTCCCGCTTCGAGCATGCCTATCAGCTGGGGTTTGTGATCTGGACCGCCGAAAACAGGGTTGATGACGCACGATCGGAAGTCAGGTCCCTGGAAGATCGGCTGGACCGCCTGGAAGACGACCTGACCGATCTGGACTGCAAATCGAAAACCAAGAAAGACGATCGCAAGGAGTGTCGCAAGAAGCGCAAGCGTCTGCGCGGCAAGGTCAGGGATACGGAATATGATCTGAGGGCTGCCCGCGACGAACTGGAAGACACCCGCATCGAGGCGGAAATTGTGACGGCCCGGATCAATGCGGAGGCCGGCCGGCAATTTGGCTGGTAGGTGCGAAACGCGCTTGTGGCCGATCCTTCTAGACGCCGCTTAAGCGGCTCCTGAGGATCTGGACCAAAAGTGATGGCCGCGGCGAATGCTTCAGTCACATTTGTCATTCCCGCGAAAGCGGGAAACCAGGACTCCGTGAGGTTAGATTTAATTTATAGCGCCGATTCATGAGGTTACTGGGTCCCCGCTTTCGCGGGGAAGACAACCGAGAGGGGGCGAGTTCGTGCCAGGAACGATGAAAGCTCCGTCCTAGATCACTTTCGGGCCAGACACTCAGGATGAGGCCTATATGGGGGTGAAAAAGACTTCACCCCATTTTCTGCGTCATCCTGAGGAGGGCCAAAGGCCCGTCTCGAAGGATCGGCCAAAGGCACCAGATCCACTCTTTTTCTCAGCCGTCCCGCTCAACCTGCAGCTTCTTCAGCTGGTAGAGCGCCTCCAGCGCCTCGCGCGGGGTCATGTCGTCCGGGTTGATTTCGTCCAGAGCGTCCGCAAACGGGTCAGGCTCCGCAAAACCGGTGGCGCTGGGCGGCGGTGGGGCGATGCTGGCGAAAAGCGGCAGCTCATCGATCAGGTTTTCGGCCGGAGAGCGCCGGTCCTGTTCCTCCAGCTGGCCAAGCACCTGTTTGGATCGCTCCACAACAGTCGCGGGAAGACCGGCCAGCTTGGCGACCTGAATGCCGTAGGAGCGGTCGGCGGCGCCCGGCACGATCTCGTGCAGGAAGATCACCTCGCCGTTCCACTCCTTCACCGACACGGTCGCGTTTGAAAGACGTTCGAGCTTGGCCGAAAGGGCGGTCAGCTCATGGTAATGGGTGGCAAAGAGGGCCCGTGAACGGTTGACCTCATGCAGATGTTCGATGGTTGCCCAGGCGATCGACAGACCGTCAAACGTCGCGGTGCCGCGACCGATTTCATCGAGGATCACCAGCGACCGGTCGCCCGCCTGATTGAGAATTGCGGCGGTCTCGACCATTTCCACCATGAAGGTGGAGCGCCCGCGGGCAAGATCATCCGCCGCACCCACACGGGAAAACAGCCGGTCGACCACACCGATATGGGCCGAGGCTGCCGGGACGAAGGCGCCCATCTGGGCCAGCACGGCAATGAGCGCATTCTGGCGCAGGAAGGTCGACTTACCGGCCATGTTCGGACCGGTGATCAGCCAGATGTGACCGATATCCTCATCGGCTTCAGGACCGAGATCGGCGTCATTGGCGACAAAACTGTCGCCACCGGCTTTCTTCAGGGCCCGTTCGACCACCGGATGGCGACCGCCCTTGATGTCGAAAGCGCGGCTGTCATCCACGGTCGGGCGAACATATCCCTCTTCCTGGGCCAGTTTTGCCAGGGCTGCGGACACATCGAGGATACCAAGGCCCTGGGCGGCGGATTTGATCGCTTCGCCCGCGTCGATGATCGCCTGGGCCAGCCGGTCGAAAATCTCCAGTTCAATCGCAAGGGACCGTTCGCCGGCGCTGGCAATCTTGGATTCCAGATCGGCCAGTTCGGTGGTGGTGAAGCGCATGGCGCCCGCCATGGTCTGACGGTGAATGAACCGGCTCGGATCGGCCGTCAGTTTCTCCGTCTGGGCCGTCGGCGCCTCGATGAACCAGCCCAGCACGTTGTTGTGCTTGATCTTCAGGGATCTGACACCGAGCTCTTCGGAATAGTCGGCCTGAAGCTTGGCGATCACCTTGCGGCTTTCATCGCGCAAGGCACGCAGTTTGTCGAGGTCTGCGTTGAAGTCGGAGGAAATGAAGCCGCCGTCCCGTTTCAGAAGCGGCGGTTCCTCCTTGATCGCGGCCACCAGCTCGGCGCCCAGTTCATGAGGCGCCTGCTCCAGGCTGGCGCGGGCCGCAGCGATTTCGGCCGGAATCTCGACAGGACTGGAGGCCGTCTGGTCCAGCACGCTTCGGGCGGCTTCCAGCCCCTGAGCAATCGACAGGATATCCCGGGGGCCGCCGCGATTGAGCGCAATGCGTGACAGGGCGCGGGCCATGTCCGGTGCGCCTTTCAGCGTCTGACGCAGGCTTTCGCGCATGATCTCGTTGTCGAGAAAGAAGGCAACGGAATCGTGCCGGTGCTGAATGGCGCCGACATTGATGAGCGGCCCGGCCAGGCGGCTGGCCAGAAGCCGGGATCCACCACCGGTCACGGTCCGGTCGATGGTCGCCAGCAGAGAGCCCTGCTTTTCGCCGGACAGTGTTCGGGAAAGCTCGAGATTGGCGCGTGTCGCCGGATCGATCAGCATGCGCCCGGCACCGGCCTCGCGCACGGGCGGGTCGAGCGGCGGCCGTTCGCCGAGCTGTGTCTTTTCGATATAGGACAGGATGCCGGCAGCGGCGGAGAGTTCCGCCCGGCTGAACGTGCCGAAGCCGTCGAGCGTTTTCACACCGAAGTAATGCGCAAGCCGGTCGGTCGCGGTGGAACTGTCGAAAAAGGCGCGTGGCACCGGCGACAGGGCCCCGCCGGCCTGTTCGGCCAGCAGCCGTACTTCGCTTTCCTGCAACAGGTTGTCCGCCAGAATCAGCTCCTGCGGGCTGACCTGGGCAAGATCCGCGGCAAGGCGCTGGTGATCGGTTTCGGCAACCTGGAACGTGCCGGTGGACATGTCGATCCAGGCAAGGCCATACACTGCATCGCCCTGCAGAGAACCACCCTTTAGCCGGGTGAGCGCCATCAGGTAGTTGTTGCTGGAGGCATCCAGCAACCGCTCTTCGGTCAGGGTACCCGGCGTGACAAGGCGGATCACTTCGCGGCGAACGACGGATTTCGAACCGCGTTTCTTGGCCTCGGCCGGATCTTCGGTCTGTTCGCAGACCGAGACCCTGTGACCTTTGGCGATCAGCTTCTGCAGATAGTCATCTGCGGCATGGACGGGCACTCCGCACATCGGAATGTCGTCGCCCTGGTGTTTGCCGCGTTTGGTCAGCGTGATGCCGAGCGCCGCGGAGGCTATCTCCGCATCCTCGAAGAACAACTCGTAAAAGTCGCCCATCCGGTAAAACAGCAGACTGTCCGGATTGGCGGCCTTGATCTCGAGGAATTGGGCCATCATCGGCGTGACTTTGGCATCCGCCGGGGCCAGTTTCTGTGCGCTCTGTCCACTCATAGGAGAGTACTAGCAAACTGCGCGCGCCATTCCACCAAGGGGCTAGGCCATCTTGGCTTGAGGCTTCATTTTGCAGGGGATAAGGTCAGTCTCCCGCCCAAGGGTCACCTTCGACCGGACCCTTAGAAAAGAGCGACCAAAAGGAAACGCCTGCGTCATGCCCTCCGATAAATCCGCCAAGTCAAATATCAGCTTCACAGATCAGGAAGCCCTGCAGTTTCACCAGGAAGGCCGTCCCGGCAAACTGGAAATTGCACCGACCAAGCCGATGGCGACCCAGCGTGACCTGTCGCTGGCCTATTCGCCGGGCGTGGCCGTGCCGGTGCTCGCGATCGCGGATGACGCCAGCCGCGCCTATGACTACACCACCAAGGGCAACATGGTCGCCGTGATTTCCAACGGCTCCGCCATTCTGGGGCTCGGCAATCTGGGAGCGCTTGCCTCCAAGCCGGTGATGGAGGGCAAGTCCGTGCTCTTCAAGCGGTTTGCCGATGTCGACAGTATCGACCTGGAAGTCGACACCCAGGATGTCGAGGAGTTCATCAACTCGGTGCGCTATCTCGGGCCATCCTTTGGCGGGATCAATCTGGAGGACATCAAGGCACCGGACTGTTTCATCATCGAGCAGCGCTTGCGGGAGCTGATGGACATTCCGGTGTTCCACGACGATCAGCACGGCACGGCAATCATCGCCGCGGCAGGTCTGATCAACGCGCTTCACATGACCGGGCGCGACATGAAAGACACGAAGGTGGTCTGCAATGGCGCGGGTGCGGCCGGCATCGCCTGTATCGAACTGGTCAAGGCGATGGGCATTCCGCACGAGAATGTCACGCTCTGCGACACAAAGGGTGTGATCTACAAGGGCCGTGCAGAAGGCATGAACCAGTGGAAATCCGCCCATGCGATCGAAACCAAGGCCCGCTCCCTTTATGACGCGCTGAAAGGCGCGGACGTCTTTTTCGGCGTGTCGGTCAAGGGGGCCCTGACGGCGGACATGCTGAAGGCCATGGCGCCGAACCCGATCATTTTCGCCATGGCCAACCCGGATCCGGAAATCACGCCGGAAGACGCCCACGCCGTGCGCGATGACGCCATCGTCGCCACCGGCCGGTCGGACTACCCGAACCAGGTCAACAACGTGCTCGGTTTTCCCTATATCTTCCGCGGCGCCCTAGATGTGCAGGCGACAACGATCAATGACGATATGAAAGTCGCCTGTGCGAGGGCTCTGGCTGAACTGGCGCGCGAGGAAGTGCCGGACGAGGTGGCCGCCGCCTACCGGGGCAACCGGCCGAAATTCGGACCGGAATACATCATCCCGGTGCCGTTTGATCCGCGGCTGATTTCTGCCATTCCGCCTGCGGTTGCGCAGGCCGCGATGGATTCCGGTGTCGCCAAACGCCCGATTGTCGACATGGAGGCCTACAAACATCAGCTGTCGGCCCGCCGTGATCCGGTGGCCGGCACATTGCAGCGGATCTTCTCCAAGGTGCGTCAGCAGCCCAAGCGGGTTGTCTTTGCAGAGGGGGAAGAGGAGCCGGTGATCCGCGCCGCGGCAAGCTTCGTGTCGCAAGGCTTGGGGGAAGCGATCCTGATCGGCCGCGAAGACGAGATCCGGAACATGGCCGAGCAGGCCGGTGTTGATATCAGCAAGGCCGGCCTCTCCATCCAGAACGCACGCCTGTCTGATCGCAACAACGATTATGCGCAATATCTATACGGCCGCATGCAGCGCCGGGGTTACCTGCTGCGCGATTGTCAGCGCATGGTCAACAATGACCGCAACTACTGGGGCGCGATCATGGTCGCCCGCGGCGATGCGGATGCCATGGTCACCGGTGTGACCCGGAACTACTCCGTCGCGCTCGACACGGTGAAGGCGACCATCGATCCGAAGCCGGGCCACCGTGTGATCGGCGTGTCGCTGGCGTTGGCAAGGGGCCGCACGGTCCTGATTGCGGATACGGCCGTGATCGACATGCCGACGTCGGAAGAACTGGCGGATATTGCGGAAGAGGCGGCGCATGTTGCCCGGAAACTCGGCTATGAGCCGCGCGTTGCCATGCTGGCCTATTCCACCTTCGGCCACCCGAAGGGCGAACGCTCCGAAAAAGTCATCGAAGCGGTCAAGATTCTCGACCGGCGCCGGGTCGATTTCGAATATGACGGCGAAATGGCTGCCGATGTCGCCCTAAATCCCGAACGGATGAGCTCTTATCCGTTCTGCCGCCTGTCCGGGCCCGCCAATGTTCTGGTCATGCCGGCGTTCCACTCTGCTTCCATCTCCACCAAGATGCTGCAGGAGCTGGGTGGTGCGACGGTGATCGGCCCGCTTCTGGTCGGCTTCGACAAACCGATCCAGATTGTGCCGCTCGGAGCAAAGGACAGCGACATCGTCAACATGGCGGCAATCGCGGCGTTCAATGTGACGTGAGTTGGGAAAATAGCTGACACCTCGGCTCCCCGATCCCGGATCTCCACTATGTTGCGTCCGGGATGACGACGGATAGGAAAGTGTAAAACTCCTCCATCTTCATCCCGGCCAAGCGTAGCGCTAGCCGGGACCGGGGAGCCACGGAGCTGTTTGATTTAAGCAGAACAAGAACTGGCCGCCTGGGTCTGCATCCTGGCATCCCGCCTCTATGAAACCCTCTACACGGGCGTCACCACGAACCTGTCCAGAAGAATTTACGAACACCGCGAAGGCCTGATCGAGGGCTTCTCCAATCGCTACGGAACGAAGTCCTTGGTTTGGTACGAAACCTGTGACGACATCGAGAACGCATTTCTTCGCGAAAAGCGGATCAAGCGCTGGCGAAGACAATGGAAATTCGATCTGATCGAGAAGATGAACCCGGACTGGGAAGACCTGTATCTCGTTCTCAATCAATAGCTTATCGCTACCATTTTTATCGTCATCCCGGGCAGGCGAAGCGCGACCCGGGAGCGGGGAGCCGAGGGCATGTCGGGTTCTTGCGTAGACAGGGCGGCGCCTCCCAGGTCCCGGATCTCCCGTTGGTCGTCCGGGATGACGATGGCAAGGCCTTCGCCTAAGTGGACGACTGCAATTTTTCTTTTTTGACAAACCACGCGCCACCGGCGATACCTCGAAACCATGTCGGATATCAAAGTCAAAATCTGCGGTCTGTCGACCGAGGACACCATGGAAGCCGCGCTGGAGGCCGGTGCGGATATGGTCGGGCTGATGTTTTTCCCGAAAAGCCCGCGCCACGTCACGCTTTCGCAAGCCTGCAAGCTGGCCGACATGGCCCGAGGCAAGGCCGAGATCGTCGCGGTGACAGTCAACATGGATCTGGACGGATTGTCGCGGATCAAGGAACTAGTCAACCCGGACATCATCCAGTTTCACGGCGAAGAAGCCCCGGAATCCCTGGCTGCGGCCAAGGTCATGCACGGCACCAGGGTCATGAAGGCCATGTCGATTTCCGAGAAGGCCGATCTGGAAGCCGCGCATTACTACGCTATGGTTGCTGACTGGCTGCTGTTTGACGCCAAGCCCCCCAAGGGCTCGGAGCTGCCGGGCGGCAACGGGGTATCTTATGACTGGCGGATCCTGAAGGATCTTGACCTGAAGAAACCCTTCATGCTGTCCGGCGGACTGGACCCGGACAATGTTGCAGAGGCCATCCGGCTGAGCGGCGTGACGGCGGTGGATGTGTCTTCCGGCGTCGAGCGGGAGAAGGGCGTCAAGGACAGTGATCTTATTCGCGCTTTTCTGGCCGCGGCCAAAGGCGTCAAGGTTCCCGGCTGAGTGACCGGATTTCAAGGAGTTTACGCGTGAACGATATGGCCAACAGTATCCGGACCGGACCGGACGATCGCGGACATTTCGGCATCTTCGGTGGCCGTTACGTGGCCGAGACCCTGATGCCGCTGATCCTCGATCTGGAGCAGCACTACAAGGACGCCAAGAACGATCCGGCTTTCCACGCCGAGGTCGAGACGCTGAACAAGCATTATACCGGCCGTCCGTCGCCGCTCTACTTCGCCGAACGCCTGACCAACGAGCTGGGCGGTGCAAAGATCTATTTCAAGCGCGACGAGCTCAACCACACGGGATCGCACAAGATCAACAACTGTCTTGGGCAGATCCTGCTGGCCAAGCGCATGGGCAAGACCCGCATCATCGCGGAAACAGGTGCTGGTCAGCATGGTGTGGCGACCGCCACGGTCTGCGCCCGCTTCGGTCTTCCCTGCGTTGTCTATATGGGCAAGACCGATGTGGAGCGGCAGAAGCCGAACGTCTTCCGCATGAAGCTGCTCGGGGCGGAGATCGTCCCGGTGACGGCGGGCGCCGGCACGCTGAAAGACGCCATGAACGAGGCGCTGCGTGACTGGGTGACCAATGTCGAAGACACCTATTACCTGATCGGCACGGCAGCCGGCCCGCATCCCTATCCGGAAATGGTGCGCGATTTCCAGTCGGTGATCGGCAAGGAACTGCGCGAACAGATGATGGAGGCTGAAGGCCGCCTGCCGGATGCGCTTGTTGCCGCCGTTGGCGGTGGCTCCAATGCCATCGGCCTGTTCCATCCGTTCCTCGACGACAAGGACGTCAAGATCTATGGCGTCGAAGCCGGCGGTCACGGCCTGGAAGGCGAAGAGCACTGCGCGTCTCTGACCGCGGGCAAGCCGGGCGTTCTGCATGGCAACCGCACCTATCTGCTTCAGGATGATGACGGTCAGATCCTGGAAGGCCATTCGATTTCCGCTGGCCTCGATTATCCGGGCATCGGACCGGAACATTCGTGGCTGAAGGAAATCGGCCGTGTTGACTACGTGCCGATCATGGACACCGAAGCGCTGGACGCTTTCCAGATGCTGACCCGTGTTGAAGGCATCATCCCCGCGCTTGAGCCGTCACATGCGCTCGCCCATGTGGTCAAGCTGGCCCCGCAGATGGACAAGGACCAGATCATTGTCATGAACCTGTGTGGCCGGGGCGACAAGGACGTCTTTGCCGTTGGCCAGATGCTCGGTTTCGATCTCTGAAGTCTGAGCCGCTGTGAGAACAGAAAGCCGCATACCGGTTGGTATGCGGCTTTTTCCTTGAAGTGCTGGTCATAGGCGCCGTCAAGTCCGCTCGCCTTGAAACGGCCCGGGGCGCCGGGTCATGCTTTACACCAGTTAACCAGCTCTGCAGTTGTGGCGCTGCTGCAATGCGGAATCATGCGTTGTGCACCGCTCTGGAAAGCCTAAATTGTGGGCATTGAATGAATTCGCCGGCGCCAGGGCGCCGGTACACGGACAAGGAACACGAAAATGGCTTTCGATCTTCTGACAGGTTTCGTCCGTGACATCCGTGCTTCGCGCAAGGTTGCCAACGAAATCGCACACCTGAACCACATGAGTGCCGCACAGCTGGCCGATCTCGGTCTTGAGCGCACCGAAATTGCCGGCCACGCCTTTAACAAGCATTTCAAGCGTCGTTAAGGCTGCGCCTGTTCAACAGCAGGCAATGCGTTTTGCAGAGTGAGGGCCGCGCGGCCAGACCGCGGGGCCCTTATCTTTTGATGGGCTTTGTGGCCAGCAACGTTTCCAGCAGTTCCTGTCGGCCGCGGGCGTCCAGGTGGTTGGCCTGACGCACCAGCGCCGGATCGCTGTAGCATGATGGAGTATCTGGCTGGGCAGACGGGGCAGGATTTCCGAGTGCCTTGACGCGGCGCCACAGTTTTTCGCCAAAGGGCTCCGGTGCAGGCTCGAACAGAGAATGGGCCAATTACAGCTCCTTTTTCTTAGTTGGCTTCACAGTGCATCCAATATAAGCGCACAGAGTGCATTTTTCCAACCCCTTACGCTGCGTATCGAACAGATCAGCCATGCAGAAAACGCGGATCTGACCTGCGTGAACCGCTATTGCTGCACTGCAAAAAAATCATAAGTTTCAGCCTTGTTGAGACTTCTGGCGGCGATACGCCGTGACTTGGTTATTGATATGAGCACTTTGCAGGCCCTTCAGTTGAGCGCGCCGTCGGCAGCGCCCCTCGCCACCGTCCTCCGCGGCACGGGTGGACCCCTTGCGCGCGCAGGCCGTTCCAAATCCATGGGCAGCGAACATATCTATCGTGCGGATTCTGCTTTGCGCGCGATCGGCCTGATCGACTATCCCAGCCGGTAACGCCAGGGTCCGGACATGGCTTCCGGCTTGCGAAACTGCACGAGATAGATTGACACGGCCCGCACTGCCCCCGTACATCGCTGACACGGGAAACGCTGCGGATCCTCCGCCAGGCGTGAAAAAGGGTAGCTGTGAATGACGGAAACGCGTATCGACCGCCGTTTTAAAGCCTGTGCGGACGCCGGACGGCCGGCTTTGGTCACCTTTATCACCGCGGGCGATCCGGATCTGGAAACGTCGCAGGCTGTTCTCAAAGCGCTTCCGGCCGCCGGTGCCGACGTGATCGAACTGGGCATGCCCTTTTCCGATCCGATGGCGGAAGGCATTCCGATCCAGCTGGGCAACCAGCGCGCGCTGGCAGCCGGCCACACCATGGACAAGACCCTGGACATGGTGCGCAATTTCCGCAAACAGGATCAGGACACGCCCATCATCCTGATGGGGTATTACAATCCCATCTATGTGCGCGAGCCGAAGAAATTCGTCCAGGTTGCCAAGGAAGCCGGCGTTGACGGCTTCATCATCGTCGACATTCCGGCCGAGGCCGATGACGAGTTGTGCATCCCGGCACTTGAAGCCGGTCTCAATTTCATCCGACTGGCGACCCCGACCACAGATGACAAGCGGCTGCCCGCCGTTCTGGCCAACACATCCGGTTTCGTCTATTACGTCTCGGTCACGGGCATCACCGGCGCGAATATCGCCGACACTGGCCGGGTCACGGCAGCGGTCAACCGCATCAAGGGTCATACCGACCTGCCGGTCGCAGTCGGCTTCGGCGTCAAGACGGCGGACCAGGCGGCCGTTATCGGCAAGGACGCAGACGGCGTCGTCGTCGGGTCGGTTCTGGTCAACGCCATCCGCGACAGCCTCGACGAGGCCGGCAAGGCAACCGACCGCACCGTCCAGGCAGTGGCCGATGTCGTTGCGGATCTTGCCTCCGGCTGCGCAAGAGCGCGCTCGGCCTGAATTGAACTCCTTCCGGCGGAACCCATATCTCCGCCAATGGTAACCTGAGCACCTTGAGTGTTCTTAAAAGACAACGGGACGCGTTTGACGTGAACTGGATCAACTCTATCGTACGCCCCAAGATCCGCGATCTCTGGAAAAAGCGCGAAGTTCCGGAGAATCTCTGGATCAAGTGCCCGGAAACCGGAGAAATGGTGTTTCACCGGGACCTGGAGGCCAATCTCTGGGTCATTCCGAATTCCGGCCACCACATGCGCATGCCGGCGCGCAAGCGTCTGGATGCCCTGTTTGACGGCGGCACCTACGAAAACGTCAAGACCCCGGACGTCCAGGCCGATCCGCACAAGTTCCGCGATTCAAAGCGCTACACGGACCGTCTGAAGGAAGCCCGAAGCAAATCCGGCGAGGAAGAAGCGGTTCTCGTCGCGCAGGGCAAGATCAACGGCATGGACTTCACTGCTGCCGTCCAGAATTTCGACTTCATTGCCGGGTCCCTCGGCATGGCGGCCGGTGAAGCGATCCTGGCAGGCATGCTGAAAGCAGTTGAAGACAAGACGCCCTTTGTCATGTTTGCAGCCTCCGGCGGTGCCCGCATGCAGGAAGGTATCCTGTCGCTGATGCAGATGCCGCGCACCACGGTTGGCGTTCAGATGCTGCGCGAGGCCGGCCTTCCCTATGTTGTGGTTCTGACCAACCCGACCACCGGTGGCGTCTCGGCCTCCTACGCGATGCTGGGCGATATCCACATTGCCGAGCCGGGAGCGCAGATCGGGTTTGCCGGACGGCGCGTCATCGAACAGACCGTGCGCGAAAAGCTCCCGGACGACTTCCAGACGGCCGAGTACCTGCTCGACCATGGCATGATCGACATGGTGGTGCCGCGTCAGCGGATGCGGGACACCCTGTCCCAGATCTGCGGCATTCTGCTGAAGCGGGAAGTCGAACTGCCGCGGCTTGAAGCACCGAAAGAGCCGGACGCTGAGGCCGACGCCGAGGCCAAACCGTCGGAACCGGCTGACGAACCTGCCAAGGCAGCGGAACCGGCCAGCTAGGGCGTTCAATTACCTAATTGCGTCGCGAAAGCGGCGTCAGACGACATTTCAGGGCCGCCCGCTTGTCTCGCAGGCGGCCTTCCCGTAAAGGCGTTAGACGCGTTAAACGGAACAAAGGGACCCTTCAGGAGGGCGCCTTGGATCAAGTCACGAAAATTCTGGATCGCCTGCTGGCCCTGCATCCGAAGGAAATCGACCTTTCCCTCGGGCGCATGCACCGGTTGCTGACCGCGCTGGGTAATCCCGAGACAAGGTTGCCGCCCGTCATTCACGTCGCCGGCACCAACGGCAAGGGCTCGGTAACGGCCACCATGCGGGCCATCCTGGAAGCGTCCGGCAAGCGATGCCACGTCTACACCTCGCCGCACCTTGTTTCCTTCAATGAACGCATCCGGCTGGGGACCGACGGGCGCTATGTGTCCGATCCTGTGCTCTACGACGCGCTTCACCGCTGCGAAGACGCCAATGACGGCGCGGAGATCACCTTCTTTGAAATCACCACGGCCGCAGCCCTGCTTCTGTTTGCCGAACATCCGGCCGACATCCTGCTGCTTGAGGTTGGACTTGGCGGACGGCTGGACGCGACCAATGTGATCGACGATCCGTTGGCAACCGTCATCACGCCGGTGTCCATGGACCATGAGAAGTTTCTTGGCGATGACATCGGCACGATAGCCGCGGAAAAAGCCGGGATCATCAAACCGGGTGTTCCCGTGATCTGTGCAACGCAGGAAAGCGATGCATTGGCCGTCATCACCCGCCAGGCCGCACGCGGCCGGGCACCGCTTCAGGTTTTCGGACAGGATTTTGTGGCCCAGTCCGACCAGGGCCGTCTGGCCTTTCAGGACGAAGACGAGCTGATCGATCTACCGCTGCCGGTGCTTGGCGGTCATCACCAGATCGCCAATGCGGGCCTTGCAATTGCCACCCTCAAGGCGGCTGGTCTTCTTCCCGAAGAAGCTGTTGTCTCGGAAGGCCTGAGAAAGGTTGACTGGCCCGGCCGGCTGCAGCCGATCACTCATGGAGACCTGGTCGGGATGTGCCCGGACGGGTCTGAAATCTGGCTCGACGGTGGCCACAATCCGGGGGCCGGCATTTCCGTGGCCCGTTTCATGGGCGAACAGGAAGAGCGTGCACCACGCCCGCTCTACCTGATTGCGGGCATGCTGACGACCAAGGACCCGGTCGGGTTCTTCCGCCCGTTTGATGGTCTGGCGCGTCATGTCGGCACGGTGCCGATTGTTTCGACGGCTACGGGACGGACACCGGAGGAACTCGCGGACCTCGCCCGCTGCGCCGGACTGGAGGCAACGCCGTTTCAATCGCTGGACGCGGCCCTTGCAGATGTGGCAGCTTGTGCCTCAGAGGATGGCGAACCCCCAAGGATCCTGATCTGCGGTTCGCTTTATCTTGCCGGTGAAGTCTTGGCGCGTAGCGGACAGGCGCCCGAGTAGCAACAAGCCGGCATCCGCTGTAAGGAGGCCTGCTTGATCTTGACGTCCCCCAGAACCCTCAATCGCCTGGCAGCTTTCGTGGTCGGCAGCGCGCTCCTGTGCGGCTCCGCGACGGCTTTGACAGAGCAATATGAAACGCCACCGGAACAGGACCCTGCCAAGGTTCTTGACGGCAAACAGCTCGGTCCGGGTTACGCGGTTCTGCCGCCGGTTCGAAGCGACGGGTTTCTGCGCATCTATCAGGTCCAGACCGACCTCGGCGTCGAACAGATCGAGGGTGACGGGCTGCTGAAGCAGCGTCTGACGGAATTGAAGGTCCTGGTTGCCCTGGAAGGCCTGAAAAACGACGCCAGTTTTGTCGACGGCCTGAAGCAGGCGGCCATGAAACCGGTCGAATTTGTGGAAAGCACGGTCACCGACCCGGTTGGCACGGCAAAGAGCACGGTCTCGGGCGTCGGCCGTATGTTCAGCCGGATCGGCAAGGGGGTCGAAGCGGCTGTCAGCGGCAAGGGCGGCTCACCGGCAGACCTTGCCAAGGCAATTACGGGCCAGGCCAAGGCCGAGCGGGAACTGGCCGTTCAGCTGGGCGTTGACCCTTACACTTTCTATAAACCGCTGTCGGACAAGCTCAACGAAACTGCCAGTGTGACAACTGCAGGCAGCTGGACGGTCAGTGCCATTACCAGCCTGCTGCCGGGCGGGATCGTCATCAATGCGGTGCGTCAGGCGGACAATTTCCGCAACCTGATTGTCGACAGCACACCGGCGGAACTGGAAGAGCGCACGGCGGCGGCGTTCCGCAATGCCGGCGTCTCGGAAGCAAGCATCTCGAAAATGGCAGCCAATCCTTTCTATACGATCTCCGAGAAGGCGGCGATCGCCTATCAGCTTCAGGCAATGCCCGGCGTGAAGGACCTCGACGTCATCGCCTCCAAGGCCGGGGATGCCGACAGCCGCGACATCGCCTATTTCCAGCTGCGCCGCGTGATCCTTCTGGAGACCTACAATCGCACTGTTTCCGGCCTGGGAGACATCAAGGACGTCTCTGGTTATCCGGTTGCGATCCGCCGGGATGGCATTGCGGCCGTGATCCTGCCGCTCGACATGGTGTCCTGGACCGAAACGGTCGCCCGGACCTTCTCCACCATGCATGAAGGCCTCGCCGGACTGCCCTTCCCGCCCACCGGCGTCGATTTCCTGATCACCGGCGACCTCACCCCCATGGCCGCCGAACGCCTCACCGCCTTCGGCTGGGAGATCACAGGAAATTACCCGATGCCCGAAGGGCCTGTGCACTAGGAGGGTCTGTTGTCTGAGGACGCAGGGCCGACTTCAGGACCCGGATGCAACTTTTGCATGTTGTCTCAGAGCGAACACATTTTTGGCTGAATTGACTGCTTGAAAGCGTAAGGGGTGTTCCGAAACAACGTTCATGTCCGGCGCTTCAGCACAGATGCTCTTTGGGCGGCTGTCGCGAGAGTTTCTGCCTGACATGACCTCTGCCTAAGGTCAAAGATGTCCAGAACAGCAAGAAGCGCGGCTTTGTTCGCGTATCTCTGGTGCGTCGGCGTGGTTGCCGTCAACATTCACATCGTGATGCTCAAGTCTGGGGTTCCCTACCCGGGTGACCATTTTTCGCCGCCCGTCTGGTATGAACCTTTGAGCGCATTTCTGCAGTTGACTGCCCTCTACTGGTTGCTGGGTCTCGTCAAGCAGCGATTTACGACTTTCGGCATGGTCAGGCAGACCCTGATCCTTTTTATATTGATGGCAGCTCTCATGGAGCTGTTTGTGCGCCTTCCGGCAACAGCCGGCTACGTGAATGGACAAAGTTACCTTTTCACGTGGGTCGCCAGCTATCTGCCGGAGATGATCACTCTCCTGATCGCATGTGGTGCTGTTGTGTGTCTGGGCAGGTGGAACCGGTGGGGCTGGCCGGTCGCATTGGCCTTGCTGGCGGTATTTGCTGCGATCAGCGTCCATTGGGTCACCCCAATCATTTTTGAACAGACGTCTTCGCTTCTCCAGTGGCTGACGCCGCCCGACCCGCAGAAAATAATCCCGTCACCCTATGACTGGCAGACAAGTGCCATTGCGTCGGCTCTTTTTGTCGAACCCGTTCTGTCCTGCTTTGCCATCGCGCTCCTGTCCTGGAACAGCTTCCCGCGACGCCAGCTTTTCGCCTGTCTCCAGTTCACGGCCGCAATACTCTTGCTGAACAAGGGCCTGGTGAAATTTGTGGTCTTTCTGCTTTACACGGACCTGCCCTGGCCAACTGCGGTGCTCAGCATCGGGCAGTTCACCTTCGAATGGGTATTTGTCTGCGGGATGATCGCGTTGGCGGTGTTTTTTCTGTTCCGCACCGAACAATTGTCCGAAAAACTGGCTGCTGGTCGTTAGACCGGCAGGATCAAACGCACTCCAGCACCGGTCCCGACAACCCGCTTTCCCAGCCCAGGATGGCCCGCTTGCGGGTGAGACCCCAGTGGTAGCCGCCGAGTTTGCCGCCCTTGGCAAGCACCCGGTGACAGGGCACGACGAAGGAGATCGGGTTGCGGCCGACCGCGGTTCCGACAGCCCGGGACGCCTTGGGTTTGCCGAGGCAGGCGGCAATGTCGGAATAGGTGGTTGCCGCCCCCATCGGGATCTTCAAGAGCGTCTGCCAGACCCGGATTTCGAAATCCGTGCCGATCATGACGACGTTCAGCGGCTGGTCTTCCTGCCATTTGCCCGGGTCGAACACGCGCTGGGCGTAATTTGCAGTCGCTTCCTGATCCTGCGTGAAACGTGCGGCGGGCCAGCGCTCACACATGTCCGCAAGGGCGCTCTCCTCTTCGCCCGGATCGGCAAAGCCGAGCCCGGCGAGGCCCTTGTCTGTCGCCATGACCAGCACCTGCCCGAAGGGAGAGGGATGAAAGCCATAGGCAATGGAGAGCCCGCCGCCGCGATTGCGATAATCGCCCGGTGTCATGGCTTCATGGGTGACAAAGAGATCGTGCAGGCGGCCGGAGCCGGAGAGACCGACCTCGTAAGTTGCATCCAGAACGCTGGCGGAGTCGCGCAGGAGCGCCTTGGCATGGTCCAGGGTGATCGCCTGCAGGAACTGTTTCGGCGTCAGGCCCGCCCAGCGCGAAAACACCCTTTGCAGCTGGATCGGCTGCAGGCCGACTTCCCTTGCAAGCTGTTCCAGGCTTGGTTGCTCGCGCCAGTCCTCTGTGATCCGCTTTAGCGTCTGGCGGACTACACCATAGTTTTCGGCCGCTTCCTCGCCGACGGCGATCGGCTTCGGGTCGGATGTCAGGCTGGCAAGGTCTAGGGCTTTGGTCATGGCAGTCTCGTCATGTCTTATGATGTGATCCGATCTTAGTCGGCGCAGCAGGCCGGCGCGACCCGATTTGCGATCTGTCCTTACGCAAACCCCTCGAGCTTCATCCCGGCCAAGCGAAGCGCGAGCCGGGACCGGGGAGCCAGAGAGCTATCGGGCGAATGATCGCAGACAAGACTCGGTTCTCCGATCCCGGATCTTCGCTGCGCTGCGTCCGGGATGACGAAAGAGATGCAATGTCTGAAACTACCCCAGGACGTCCTTGAACTCGCTGGCCGAGGCCGCCGGGCCCTTGCGGGTGTTCAGCAGGAGATTTGTCTCCGTGCCGGTGATGCCCTCGATCAGGCGGATCCGGTTGAGCGCATCGTCAAAGGCGGCGAGATCTCTTGTCGCGATATCCAGTACAAGATCCCACTTGCCATTGGTGGAGTGTATGGCGCGCACCTCGGTCATGGCACTCAGGCGGCGGATGACCGGCTCAGTATTGTGACCGTCCACCACCACGAGCGTGACGGCGCGGATCGGCAGATCGCGCCAGTCATCCCGCAAGACGGCGGTGAACCCGAGAATTTCACCGGTTTCGAGTAGTTTTTCCATACGGGAGCGCACAGTGGCCCGCGATACTTTCAGGTCACCTGCCAGTTCGGACACCGATCTGCGCCCGTCATGGCGCAGAAGCGAGACCAGTCTCAGATCCAGATCGTCCATTTTATCACTTTGCTCATTCAGGCCTATCAAAATGATAAATTTGACTGAACATTTGATCAAGTGTCCTGATTTACTCCGCCGCGACGTTTTAGCACAGTCCCGGAAAGCGAATTCGGGCGGAGAAACTCGTGAACGTCGTCAAGAAACAGATCGTCCTGGTCGGCGCGCCGGTGGATGAAGGTGCAGGCCAGCGCGGCTGCCTGATGGGGCCTGATGCCTACAGGACAGCGGGCCTTGCCGAAACACTGGAGGCGCTGGGCCATACCGTCGTCGACCACGGCAACCTGAAGCCTGCGGATGTCGGCAAGCTGTCGCCGCCGAACCCGGTTCTGAAGAACTATCCGGCCTATGTGGCCTGGACGCGGTCGCTTCACTACAAGGCAGCCGAACTCGGTGAAGCACCGGTTGTGCCGGTCTATCTGGGTGGTGATCATGCCATGGCGGCCGGCACCGTTTCCGGTCAGGCGCGGGCCGCTGCGGCGCAGAACCGGCCGCTATTCGTGCTGTGGCTCGACGCCCATTCGGACTTCCACACCTTCGACAGCACGGACAGCGGCAACCTGCACGGCACACCACTCGCCTTTCTCTGCGGCCTGCCGGGCTTTGACGACATGCTTGGCGCTCCGTTAGAGCACAC
This sequence comes from Roseibium sp., assembly GCF_965233565.1. Taxonomy (GTDB): domain Bacteria; phylum Pseudomonadota; class Alphaproteobacteria; order Rhizobiales; family Stappiaceae; genus Roseibium. The sequence goes on from NZ_OZ247494.1 coordinate 3,267,076, forward strand.
TCTCAAGCCGGAAAATGTCGAAATCCTCGGTGTGCGCTCTATTGACGACGAAGAGCGCAAGCTGCTGCTCGACCATGGCGTCGGCGTCAGCGACATGCGCCGCATTGACGAGGAAGGCATCCACAACCTGTTGCGGCCGTTCCTGGAGCGGGTGCGCGCCGAGAACGGCCTGCTGCATGTCAGCCTCGATGTCGATTTCCTCGATCCTGGCATTGCGCCGGCCGTCGGCACGACCGTGCCGGGCGGGGCATCCTTCCGCGAGGCCCACCTGGTCATGGAAATGCTCCATGACAGCGGCCTTGTCACCTCGCTCGATCTCGTCGAGCTCAATCCTTTTCTGGACGAACGCGGAAAAACCGCTCGTCTCATGGTCGACCTGACCGGCAGCCTGTTCGGCCGCCGGGTCTTCGACCGCCCGACCAGAAGTTTTTAAAGGACCGGACCATGACAAAAAGCCCCATCAACCTCGCTCCGTCCGATCTGGCCTATGTGCCCTTTGTCAGCGTCGACAACATGATGCGCAATGTGCGTGCCGTGGGCGTAGAGACCGTCATGCGTGGCATTGCCGATTACATTGAAGAGGACTTCCTGCGCTGGGAAAGCTTCGACAAGATCCCGCGCATTCCGGCGCACGCGCCGCAGGGTGTGATCGAACTGATGCCGACCAGCGATGGCAAGACCTTCGGCTTCAAATATGTCAACGGCCATCCGGGCAACACTCGCGAAGGCATGCAGACCGTGACCGGATTTGGCGTTCTTTCCGATCTGACCACCGGTTATCCGCTGCTCCTGACCGAGATGACCATCCTGACGGCGCTGCGCACGGCCGCCAATTCCGCGCTGGCCGCGAAATACCTGGCGCCGAAAGGCTCGACCACCATGGCGGTGATCGGCAATGGCGCCCAGTCCGATTTCCAGTGCCTGGCCTTCAAGGACCAGCTCGGCATCACCGAAATCCGTGCCTATGACGTTGAGCCGGAAGCCAGCATTCGCCTGGCGCGCAACCTCGCTGGTTCCGGTATCAATGTGACAATCTGCAAGACGCCGGAAGATGCGATTGAAGGCGCACAGATCATCACGACCGCGACGGCCGACAAGAAGCTGGCCACGATCCTGACCGACAACATGGTCGGCTCGGGCGTGCACATCAACGCGGTCGGCGGCGATTGCCCGGGCAAGACCGAGCTGCACAAGGACATCCTGCTGCGTTCCGACATCTTCGTCGAATTCCCGGAGCAGACCCGCATAGAAGGTGAATGCCAGCAGCTCGCAGACGACCATCCGGTGATCGAGCTCTGGCAGGTCTATGCCGGCAAGGCGGCCGGCCGGACCTCCGAAAACCAGATCACGCTGTTCGACAGCGTCGGCTTTGCCATCGAGGACTTTGCCGCTCTGCGGTATGTGCACGACATGCTGCCGGGCACCGGCCATTTCGAGAAGCTCGACCTGCTGGCCGACCCGGACGACCCTCGCGATCTCTACGGCATGCTGCTGCGCTCCGGCGCGAACGGCGACAATCAGGCCGCGTGACCTTTCAGAAAAATCACGTGATTGTAGCAACCTTGACCACCGCTCCGGCGGTGGTTTTTTTGTCGGGCAGCCTTTCGGTCATGGGTGTCGTAGACTGAGCGGGAATTCTTCGGGTCAGACATACAGGGTTACACCTGCATGGATTTCAGGCCGCTGACTCCATGCTCCGCAATGCGTCTTCGATTTCCGCGACAACCGCTTCCGCCGCTGCGCCGGGATCCGCCGCCTGGCTGATCGGGCGGCCAACCACCAGATAGTCGCTGCCGGCTTCAATCGCATCTTTTGGCGTCATCACGCGGCGCTGATCGTTGGCGGAGCTGCCGGCGGGGCGGATACCCGGGGTAACGATCACCAGCTCGTCGCCGAGGATCTGCCGCATTTTTGGGGATTCCGTTGCCGCACAGACAATCCCGCCCATTCCCGCGGCGCGGGCGTCTTCTGCCCTCTGGGCAACCAGGTCAGCAACCGGGCCGCGATACCCGGCGTCGACCAGATCCTGCTCATCCATGGACGTCAGCACGGTCACACCCAGCAGGCAGAGATCCGGATTGCCCTCAGCCAGAAGCCCTTTCACAGCCGCTCGCATCGTCTTCGGATAGGCGTGCAGCGTCATGAAGGTCATGCCCATTTTCGCAACGTTCCGGACAGCCTTTTCGATCGTGTTGTCGATATCGTGCAGCTTGACGTCGAGAAAGATTTTTTTGCCGTCGCTGGCGAGGTCGCGCGCGAATTCCAGACCGCCGGCAAATTGCAGTTCCATGCCGATCTTGTAGACCCCGACCTTGCCTTCTGTCTGCTTAACAAGCTTTTCCGCGTCCGCAACCGTGGGCACATCCACAGGCAGCATCAGGCGGTCGAGGGCGGTCTTGGGGGCGAACGGGCTCGTCGGCATGGATTTCAGATCCTTCAATTTTTGGCTGGGCGCCCCGTCCATACCACCAAGACGCGACTCGCGCCAGATTTTGCAGCGTTGCTCAGTCTTTTCCCGATTTTTCGAAGTCCGCGAAGGCATCCTTATAGTCCGGATGCCAGCGGCTGAGCGGAGGCCGGTTCTTGATGATGTCGCCGATCGCCCATTCGGCCCGGCGCTTGTCGCGGGTGCTGTCGACGTCATTGTCGGGACACAGCACGTAGAAGTCTCCTGCCGACATCCGCTCGATGAAGTAGTCGACCGTCTGTTCGCTGGTCCAGGCGGAGGCTGGTTTTTCAGGAATGAACTTCTGGATCATGCCGGTATAGGTGAAGCCGGGCACGAAGAGGTGCACGGACATCGGTGCGCCGGCTTCGCGCAGCTCGTGGGCCAGCTGCTCGCTCAGCACTTTGACGGCTGTCTTGCTGGCATTGTAGCCGGGGTTGCCCGGCGGCGTGGTGATGCCCTGTTTGGAGCCGGTATTGATGATCACCGCCGGACGGTTTGCCTCTATCATCCGCGGCGTGAAGGCCTGAACACCCCTCAGGACTCCAAAGAAGTTGATGTCCATCAGCCGGGTCCAGTTGTCTATCTCGCTCCAGGCCTTGGTCGGCAGGCTGATCCCGGCATTGTTCATCAGAACGGCAACAGACCCCTCCGCAAAAGCCCTGTCGGCGAGCGCTGCGACCTGATCCATGTCGGAGACATCGGTCGGAATGGCCAGGACGGGTGCCTCTGCGTTTGCAGCCGCACGAACCGTCTCGGTCGCCGTCTCAAGGGCTTCGCCTGGCAGGTCGGCCAGGATCACGCCAAGGCCGGCTTCGGCAAACCGCGTTGCGGCAACAAGACCGACGCCGCTGGCAGCGCCGGTCACGACGGCAAGACCACCTTCTGCAACAGCTTTCTGGAACATGCTTGTCTCCTAAGGTTGGCGCATTTTCTGAAAACGACGCCTCACAACACCACCTCATCCTGAGGAAGCGCGCAAGCGCTGTCTCGAAGGATGGGCCACCTGCTCCAAGAATTTGCAACCCATCCTTCGAGACGGGCCAAAGGCCCTCCTCGGGATGAGGGGGAATATATGGACGCACCCTGGCAAAGGGCTGTAGCGCGGCCTTGAAGACGCGCTTCCTGGCCAAACCGTACCGCTGCGTTGCGAAGTCGCTATTTTCTTAGCCGTGTCAGGCTGCTACAACACCGCCGGTTCTTCCAATCTTAAGGACATCAGCTTATGCGCACTGCGAGTGTATCGCGCGACACCAAGGAAACCCGCATCGCGGTCGAGATCGACCTGGACGGCACGGGCGCCTATGACGTGCAGACCGGCGTCGGGTTTTTCGACCATATGCTGGAGCAGCTTGCGCGACATTCGCTGATCGACATCAAGGTACGCGCCGAAGGCGACACCCATATCGACTTTCACCATACCGTCGAGGACACGGGCATCGCACTGGGCCAGGCAATCTCCAGTGCCTTGGGCGACATGGCCGGCATCACGCGGTATGCCGATACCCATCTGGCGATGGATGAGGCGCTGACCCGCTGCGCGCTGGATGTTTCCGGCCGCCCGTTCCTAGTCTGGGACGTGACCTTTGACCGGGACAAGGTCGGCGACTTCGATACGGAGCTCTTCGAGGAGTTTTTCCGCGCCTTTGCGATGAATGCCGGGATCACCCTTCATATCGCCAATTTGTATGGCTCCAATTGCCACCATATTGCCGAGACCTGTTTCAAGGCGGTCGCGCGTACCCTGCGCAAGGCCGTGGAAATCGATCCGCGTCAGGCGGACCGGGTGCCCACCACCAAGGGCCAGCTCGGCGGATAGGTGAGTTTGAGACCATGAGCACGTATGTCGTCATGGCGCCGCCCGAATTTGATGATCTGGCGGGCGACCCGAACCAGACGGACCGGCTGAAATTTGTTCCCGACGGGTTTTCGCCGCTGGCTTTTCTGTTCTCCATCATCTGGCTGCTTGTGCACCGGATGTGGCTGGTTCTGCTTGGTTATCTCGCAGTGACGCTGGCGGTCGAACTGCTGGCGCTTGCCGTCAGCCAGGAGGCGATGGGCGTGATCGCGCTTACGATCGCGTTCCTGTTCGCCTTCGAGGCACAGGCGCTGCGCCGCTGGTCGCTGGAGCGCAAGGGCTGGCGTGTGGTCGGCATCATCGACGCCGTCAACAAGGCGGAAGCCGAACTTCGTTTTCTTCACAAGGCCGCGGACCAGATGTCCCCGGCAAGACTTCGCCAAGACCGCGAGGCACCCGCCCGCCCGCCGATCGTCCCGAGGGTCGGCAGTGAGCAGGTGGTCGGCCTGACGCTCGGTCCGGAGACCCGTCAATGACAATAGCCATTATCGACTACGGCTCGGGCAATCTGCGCTCGGCCGAAAAGGCGTTCGAGCGCGCGGCCCGCGCTCACGCGCATGTTCCGGATGTCATCGTCACGTCGGACCCGGAGCGGGTTCTGAAAGCGGACCGGATCGTACTGCCCGGCGTTGGCGCCTTTGCCGACTGCAAGCGGGGCCTCTGGGCCGTTGAAGGCATGCCGGAAGCGCTGGAGGAAACCGTCCGGAAACAGGGCAAGCCGTTCTTCGGCATTTGCGTCGGCATGCAGCTGATGGCTTCGCGCGGGCTGGAATTCGAGATCGTTGACGGCCTTGGCTGGATTGACGGTGACGTCTCGGAGATGAAACCGTCGGACCCGGCGCTCAAGATCCCGCATATGGGCTGGAACACCGTCGACGTACGCACTGAAAGCCATCCGGTTTTCGCAGGGATCGAAACCGGCCCGGACGGATTGCATGCCTATTTCGTGCATTCCTTCCACTTTGCCTGCGCCAACGACGCCGACCGGCTTGCAACGTTCGACTATGCCGGAACATTTACGGCGATGGTCGCGAAGGACAACATGATCGGCACCCAGTTTCACCCGGAAAAAAGCCAGCGGCTCGGTCTTGAGCTGATCGCGAATTTCCTAGACTGGACACCATAATCAAACGGGAGGATTTCATGAGCAAAGGCTATTGGATTGCCCGCGTCGATGTACGCGATCCGGACGGATATCCGGCCTATGTCGAAACGGCGAAACCGGCATTTGAACGCTTTGGCGCCAATTTCCTGGCACGTGGCGGCAAGACCAACGCCATCGAAGGGACCGGTCGGGCCCGCAATGTGGTGATCGAGTTTCCAAGCTACCAGCATGCGGTCGATTGCTACAATTCGCCCGAATATCAGGAGGCGGTCAAAATCCGCCAGAAAGTTGCCGATGGCGAGATCGTCATCGTGGAAGGAATGTAAGACGTCATGATCCTTTTTCCTGCCATCGATCTGAAGGATGGCCAGTGTGTGCGATTGAAACTGGGCGACATGGACCAGGCGACCGTCTTCAACGATGATCCCGGCGCCCAGGCGAAAGCCTTCGAGGACCAGGGCTTTGAATGGCTGCACGTGGTCGACCTCAACGGTGCCTTTGCCGGTGAAAGCGTCAATGGGGCAGCCGTTGATGCCATCCTGTCGGCCACCGGAAACCCGGTGCAGCTCGGCGGCGGCATCCGCACACTGGAGCATATCGAGACCTGGCTGGAAAAAGGCATATCGCGGGTGATCCTCGGTACGGTAGCCGTGCGCGATCCGGAGCTGGTCAAAGAGGCTTGCAAAAATTTCCCGGGCAAGGTGGCTGTCGGCATTGACGCCAAGGGCGGCTATGTTGCGGTGGAAGGCTGGGCGGAAACGTCTGAGCTCACCGCGATTGATCTTGCAAAACAGTTTGAGGATGCCGGGGTTTCGGCGATCATCTATACCGATATCGACCGTGACGGCGTGTTGAAGGGCCTGAACATTCCCTCCACACTTGAGCTCGCACGATCGGTCTCCATTCCGGTGATTGCCTCGGGCGGCCTGGCCTCGATCGATGACATCCACCGGCTTCTGGAGCCGGATTGCGCCATTCTGGAAGGCGCCATTTCCGGCCGGGCACTCTATGATGGACGCCTCGATCCGACAGAAGCCATGGATCTGATCCAGGCTGCACGAAGGAAAGCCTCATGACCCTCAAGGCCCGTGTCATTCCCTGCCTCGACGTCAAGGACGGCCGTGTCGTCAAGGGTGTCAACTTTGTTGATCTCGTCGATGCCGGTGACCCGGTGGAAGCGGCCAAGGCCTATGACGCGGCCGGGGCCGATGAGCTCTGCTTTCTCGACATCACCGCCAGCCATGAAGGCCGGGACACGATCTATGATGTTGTCCGCCGGACTGCCGAAGCCTGTTTCATGCCGGTCACCGTCGGCGGTGGCGTGCGCACCGTGGAAGACATCAGAAAACTGCTGATTGCAGGTGCCGACAAGGTCTCGATCAACACCGCGGCCGTCAAGAACCCGGATTTCGTGCGCGAGGCAGCCGAAAAATTCGGCGCCCAGTGCATTGTCGTCTCGATCGATGCCAAGCAGGTCAACCAGCCGGGCGAGCCGGAAAAATTCGAGATCTTCACCCATGGCGGCCGCAATCCGACCGGCATCGATGCCATTGAATTTGCGAAAAAGGTGGTGGAGCTCGGCGCGGGCGAGCTGCTGGTGACCTCCATGGACCGGGACGGCACCAAGTCCGGTTACAACATTGCGCTGACCCGGGCGATTGCCGATGCGGTGCCGGTGCCGGTGATTGCATCTGGTGGCGTCGGCACTCTGGATCACATGGTCGAAGGCGTGCGCGACGGCCACGCGACGGCCGTTCTGGCGGCCTCCATCTTCCACTTTGGCGAATACACCATCCACGAAGCCAAACAGCACATGAGCGACGCCGGCGTGCCGATGCGTCTTGACGCCTGACCAATACTTTCGGGTGACGTAAGGGACTAGCCGAATGACCGACTTCACATTGGAGCAACTCGACGCCATTGTGACCGCGCGCGCAACGAGCGACGATGAAAAGTCCTATACGCGCAAGCTGGTGAACAAGGGCGTTGCCAAATGCGCCCAGAAGCTGGGGGAAGAAGCGGTCGAGGCGGCCATTGCCGCCGTTCAAGAGGATCGGGAAGAGTTGACGGCCGAGGCCGCCGATGTGCTTTATCATTTGTTGGTGGTTCTGAACGTATCAAATGTTCCGCTGCAGGATGTTATGAAGGAACTCGGTCGCCGCACGGGACAGACCGGACTGGAAGAAAAGGCGTCCCGGCCGCAAGACTGAGTAGCGTTCCGCTGAACGGGGACTGCGCGAGTGATGGATCAGAAAGTCGCAACCGCCCTGGACATGGATCTGTCCCCCTACCAGGTGTTCACAGAGCGCCAGTGGTCCCGGTTGCGTGCCGATACGCCGATGACGCTGGACGCCCATGAAGTGGCGCAGCTCCAGGGTCTGAATGCCCCGGTGTCGATGGAGCAGGTCGAGACCATCTACCTGCCCCTTTCCCGCCTTCTGGCCTTTTATGCCGAGGCCACGATCAGCATCTACCAGGCTACCCAGAATTTTCTCGGCACCAGAGACAACAAGACCCCCTTCATCATCGGTGTTGCGGGCTCTGTCTCCGTTGGCAAGTCAACCACCTCGCGCGTGCTGCGCGAGCTCCTGGCCCGCTGGCCGGCCAGCCCCAAGGTGGACCTGATCACAACGGACGGCTTTCTCTATCCGAATGCGGTGCTGGAAGCCGAAGGCCTGATGTCCAAGAAGGGCTTTCCGGAAAGTTTCGACCGGCCGCGCCTCCTGAAGTTCCTGTCGGACATCAAGGCCGGCAAGCGTTTCGTTCGGGCACCGGTCTACTCGCACTTCTATTACGATGTCATGCCCGGGCACACGGTCACTGTTGACCGGCCGGATATCCTTATCGTCGAAGGCCTCAACGTGCTGCAGACGCGGGAATTGCCGAAGGACGGTCTGGCCGTCCCGTTCGTGTCGGATTTCTTCGATTTCTCGGTCTATATGGACGCGGATGAAGATCTGTTGCGCAAGTGGTATGTCGACCGCTTCATGCGCCTGCGCGAGACCGCCTTCCGCGATCCCGGCTCCTATTTTCACAAGTATTCCCGCATCACGGATGAGGAAGCCGTCGAGACCTCGACGCGCATCTGGAACGAGATCAACCTCGTCAACCTGCGTGAAAACATCCTGCCGACCCGCCCACGCGCGGATCTGATCCTCTCCAAGAACGCCAGCCACCGCATCTCCAAGGTCGCCCTGCGCAAGATCTGACCGCAAAGTGCGCTTGGGTCAGAAGTCGGGCTCAGGAGAAGCGAAGCTCTGCCAACGGTTCAACCAAGAAAAACCTCATCCTGAGGAGCCGTGAAACGGCGTCTCGAAGGATAGGCCACTTGTTCCCTTAAATGCGGCGCATCCTTCGAGACGGGCCTGATGGCCCTCCTCAGGATGAGGTCGAATTGTGTGGCGGGCGCTTTCCAAAGCGCCCGCAGAGTTTCGGCTAAGCCACCGAGCGCTTGCGGACTTCCTGCAGGAAGGTGCCGACCTGGTCGCGCAGCATGCCTGCATTTTCCTTCAGCTGCTGGGCGGAACTGTCGACCTTTTCCGCCGTGTCGCGGGTGTTTTCGGCTGCCGAGGCGACCGTTTCGATATTGGTCGTGACCTCTACCGTGCTGCGCGAGGCTTCGGTCGCGTTGCTGGCGATTTCCTGTGTGGCCACGCCCTGTTCCTCGACAGAAGAGGCAATGGAAGAGGCGATCTCGTTCATGTTGTTGATGATCTCGGTCACCGAGGAAATCGCGCTTGCGGCGTGACCGGTCTCTTCCTGGATCGCGGTGATCTGGCTGGAAATCTCTTCGGTTGCCTTGGACGTCTGGTTGGCCAGTTCCTTCACCTCTGCAGCAACAACCGCAAAACCCTTGCCGGCTTCCCCGGCGCGGGCCGCCTCGATGGTGGCATTGAGTGCCAGGAGGTTGGTCTGTTCGGCAATCGCCTGGATGAGCGTCACGACCTCGCCAATGCGGCTGGCGCTTTCCGACAGGCCATGCATGCGCTGGTTGGTGGACTGGGCCTCGTTGGCGGCACGCGATGCAATCTCGCTGGAAGACTGCACCTGGCGACGGATTTCGTTGACGGAGGCGGACAGCTCTTCGGCAGCGGCCGCCACAGTTTCCACATTGTGGGCGGCTTGCGACGAGGCGTTGGACACCAGACCGCTTTGCTCGGTGGTCTGGGCGGCAACGCCGGTCATGTCGGCAGAGGCTGCCTGCAGGTTCTGAACGGAGCTGTCGATGATGTTGAGCATCTCCATGATCTGCTGGTCGAAATCGCCGCTGAGCTGCTGGATCTCGGCGCCCTTGCGGGCCGTGTCTTCCTGGGCCGCATTCTGCTGGTCTTCCAGGGACCGGCGTTCGCGTTCATTGCGCACGAAGACTTCCATGGCGGAGGCCATCTGGCCGATTTCATCGCCGCGGTCAGCGCCTTCAATGGCGATATCGGTGTTGCCGTCGGCGAGGGTGTTCATGTTGTTGGTCAGGGCGCGCAGCGGGCCAACCGTGTTGCGGACCGCCACAATCGCGATCGCGATGGCAATCAGCGCTCCGATGGCGGCAAGAGCCAGAATGGTCGTCGCGGCGCTCCAATAGGCGGCATCCATATCGTCCACATAGACACCGGTCCCGACCATCCAGTTCCAGGGTTTGAAGCCGGCGCCCCAGCCATATTTGGCGATTGCGACCTCGCTGTTGGCGCGCGGCCAGTAGTAGAGCAGAGATCCGCCGTCACCCTGGGCAAGACGAATGAGCTCGGCGACGATCCGGACCCCGGTCTTGTCCTTGAAGTCCATCATGTTGGAGCCGATCAACGAGGTTTTCGGGTGCACCAGGTTGTCGCCGTTGACATCATAGACAAAGAGATAATTGTCGCCTTCAAAGCGGATTGCACCAATCGCGGTCTTGGCGGCCGCCTGTGCCTCTTCGCGGCTCATCTTGCCGTCTTTTTCAAGAGCGTGGTAATGGGCGGCAATGGCGACCGCGCCATTCGACATGTCTTCGATCTTGGCCATGCGCTCGGCGAACATGGCGCTGTAAAGGCTGTTCAGGCTGACGACGCAGATGGCGGCAGTGAAGACGAGAATGGTTGCGATCGGAAGACTGATTTTCCAGGTAATGGGCCAACGTGCGAACGACATGGTCTTGCAATTCCTCTTGGGTAGTGTCCGTCGAGGATCGCGTGAAATTATTGACCAATTGCTTAATCTTCGGCCAATTTGAGTAAAATTGGATCGATCACTGAATCAGTTGGACAGAATGACGCAGAAGAGCGCAACTTTAACGTGTTTTACTTGATTGATTCAGCTTTTAATCATTATCGTCTGGCGCAAAATACATCTCTGAGGCCCGGCCGGGACCAGGTGGCGTTCTGAAGTTGACCCTTCAGGACATGGCCTTGTGATTCGAAATAGAACGTGTTCGCGCCGCCCTGCCGCTGCAGGGTGACGGCGCCATATCCCATTTCAGCAACCGTTGCACTCGACATATCAGGCGTGAACACCACGTTCAGGTCGATCCCGGCGGTGCACAAGTAATCCGCGACATTTGTCCTGGCTGTTTGCTGTGGCTGGAAGACAGGCTGGTTATTGCCTTCGATCGATCCCGGCGGAAGCGGGCCGGCCGGAAAGCCGTTGCCGGGTTGTCCGTCAAAGCCGCCATTCGGATTGCCCCAGGTGTCGCCGGCGCCGAAGCCGTTGTTGCCCGGCGCGTTGAAACTGGGCGGGCCCTGGATCACGACCTCGCGGTAAGGCGTGCGCGTGACATAGATCCCGCGGCATTCTCCGCCGGAACCACGTACCGTCCAGGCATGCGAGACATAAGTCTGCTGCTCCAGGATCTGCCCCGGCTCGAGCCGGGCATAAGGCCTTTCGCCGCCGCGGTAATCCACCCAGTGGACTTCGATCGGCTGCTGGCTGGCATTGCGGAAGACAATCTGGCCGGGCCGGACGGCCTCCTGGGAGCGCACACGGCCCAATTCGGAACAGGAAAGATCTGAACTCGGCTCCTCGGCACTGGCGCCGAAAGCGTCGTCAGAGACGATCTGCTGCGGCAGCGAACAGGTGGCTACAAACAGCCGCACCGGATTGGCGCTGCCCTTCAGCGAGACGCTGTGAGCCGGCAGGCCCTCAACGGCGATGGACAGCTCGGACTGACGGATCATCGCCTCCCAGAGCGGGTCGGTCATCTCGATATTGACCTCCGGCAGCGAGACGCCGGCTTCATTGGCGCTTGAGGATCCGAAGGCGTTGTACGTCCCGTTGAAGTCGCCTGCCGTGATGCGCACCGCCTGCGGCATGCCTTCCAGAAGGCCCTGGGGCGCCTGCTGGAACGTGATTTTTGCAAAGCCGGACTGTGTGCTGCAGTCGGCCCGGAAGTCCCGGTCATCCGTCTGTGGCACCGCGTGCTGCAGAATGGAAGGGGAGCCCGGTTGCGAACCGGGTTCGGCAAGCCACTGGCGCGCTTCATTGGCGGTCACCAGCACCGGTTGGCTGTTGGCCGGGCCACTGATGCTATCCCGGACCGTGGTTTCAAAATCGGCGGCCGGCAGCGAGGCTGTATCGGTTCCGTCCTGCCCGGTGGAGATCGGCGTGTTGACCTGCTCGAGCGGCTTGAGCACACCACCGTCTTCCGGCGGCTTGATCTCGGTAATCGAAGAGGTCTCGCCCTGTCCTTCGGGCGGCAAGACCGTGGCCTGCGGGCGCTCACTGGTCGGCTGGCTGACAGGACCGGCGACGGTGCCGCTGCCGGTACCGACCACGCGGGCAACCGCACCGGGCTTGCCGTCGCTTGACACGTCGACGACAAGCGTGTTGCCGGAGCAGATATTTGCGTCCCTGTGCAGCACACGGCTGTTTTCCAGCGTCACTTCCAGTTTGACGTCACAGCCCGGGCGCTTTGCGCCGCTGCCCTGCGTGTCGATGACAACGCCCTTGTCGTCACGGCTGATAATCGGACGGTATTTCTTGTCGACGGTGATCGAGCGAATGCCCGGTTCCGGCGGTTCCACGTTGATCCTGAGGGTTTCCGGTGCGGTCTGAGCAAATGCAGCCGGACCGGTGGCAATCAGCGTGGCGCTTGCGGCAGCCAGCAATCCGGCCTTCAGCCGGGGCAAGACATATGTTGGGGCAGCAGCAAGCCGCATAAGCGATCTCCGTGGGAGCGCGGGTTTAGGCTGTGAAGACCAACGCACCAAGATGGTCGTGCATTTGTCTTCACAGCCTGTGATCGAATGGCAATACTTAGGCAAAGTGGCGGCGAAAGGGCAAGTCTGCAATGAATGCAAAGCGTCTGTTCAGCGCGGAGCCCGCTTGGCCAGGATCCGTTGCAGGGTCCGCCGGTGCATGTTGAGACGCCGCGCCGTTTCCGAAACATTTCGGTCGCAGAGCTCGTAGACCCTCTGAATATGTTCCCAACGAACGCGGTCGGCAGACATCGGATTTTCGGGTGGCTGTGCCTTGTCTTCGGGTTTGCGTGCCAGAGCGGCAACTATATCGTCCGGGTCCGCCGGCTTGGCCAGATAGTCGATGGCACCGAGTTTCACGGCGGTGACGGCCGTTGCGATGTTTCCGTAGCCGGTAAGCACAATCGCTCTGGCATCCGGACGCTTTTGCCGGATTTGTTCGATCACGTCGAGACCATTGCCGTCTTCCAGGCGCATGTCGACAATGGCGAAGGCTGGCGCGTTATGGGCAATCTTGGCGGCGGCGTCCTGAACGCCATCGGCCGTATCGGTTGCAAAACCGCGTTTTTCCATGGCGCGCGCCAGACGTTGCTGGAACGGTTTGTCGTCATCGACGATCAGGAGGCTCATGTCCTCCGCTTGGCTCGGGGTGTGTATCTGGTCCGTCATGTGGTCTTACCGTTTTTATTCTTACGTCTCGACTTGCGTTTCGGATGAGGCGTTGGCCACCATGTGACTATTTTGTGTCTTGTTGCCGTTATGGGCTGAAAACGCCGTTTCGTCCACTCTGCTATCCTGCTCGAAAATCTGGCGCGGCCAGCTGACCCGTATATGGGCCCCGGTCCGGGGTGGGGCCAGGTTTTCCAGCGTCAGTTTGGCGCCGGTGCGTTCCAGCAGGGTCTTGGCAATGAAAATCCCGAGGCCGAGCCCGCCCCCCGTGTCGGGCTGCGTCGACTTGCCGCCACGAATGGATACATAGGGGTCACCGATCTTGCCGAGGATATCGACAGTGAACCCCGGTCCGTCGTCCTTTATGGAAATGGACAGGGCCGCAGCGTCCCAGCTTGCCGAGACGTCCACGCGCGACCTGGCAAAATCGACGGCATTTTCCACCAGATTGCCCAATCCGTACCGGATGGCGGCGTTGCGGGTTCCGACCGGTTCGGGTCCGGTCCCGGTCCAGTCGGAGTGAATGGCAACGCCGGTGCCGCGATGCGGGTCGATAACGTCTTCAAGCAGTTGCGAGACGGGCATGCGTTGATAGGTGCGGTCGGCTTCGCTGGACAGGCTGGTCAGTTGCCGCAGGATCCCGCGGCAGCGCTCGGCTTGCGAATGGATCAGCGCCAGGTCCTCGGCGCGGTGATCGCCGTCTTCGAATTCGTCGGCAAGCTCCTTGGCGGCAAGATAGATCGTGGCAAGGGGCGTGCCAAGCTCGTGCGCCGCCGCGGTCGCCAGCCCGTCCAGGGCGTTCAGGTGCTGTTCGCGCGCCAGCACCAGCTCGGTGGCGGCAAGTGCATCGGCCAGCTGACGGGCTTCCTCTGCAACCCGAAAGGCATAGATTGCCATGAAGCCGAGCGTGGAGACGAGTGCGATCCAGATGCCGGCCGAATAGACGACGGGCAACGAGAACTCGTCACCGACGGGCCAGGGCAGCGGCATGTGCACCACCGCCAGAACACTGGCGCAGACGGTTGCCAGAATGCCGAGAATGATGGTGTAGCGCGCCGACAGGCCGGCAGCGGAAACCATGACCGGGGCCATCAGCAGAAAGGCAAACGGATTGCCGAGACCGCCTGTCAGGTAGAGAAGCCCGCTCATTTGCAGGATGTCATAGGCCAGCTGGAATGTCGCCGCCCGTTCGGACAGGCGCATCGCCGAGGGCCAGCGGATCTTCAGAAAAATGTTCAGCCAGGCGGAGAGCGCAACCATGGCGAAGGCCGGCCCGGCGGGCATCGGATATCCAAGGCCGACATAAACCACGAGGAGGGCCGCCGACTGGCCGCCGACCGCCAGCCAGCGCAGTCTCACAAGCGTGTCGAGCTTCAGCCGTCTGTGTGGCAGCGTGATATTTGACGTGGGTTGATCGGGCATGGGGCCTTGCGCGCGGAAGTAAACCTTTCCCTTTTGAAGCGGAATCCGGGTTCTGGCAAGGCGTGGCCCTTGTATCCAATGGTTCTAGATGGTAGCCACCCGCTAAACGGTTGTCCGGATCACGCGGGCCGGCGGCCAACCGGAGGGATTTTTCGCCCCTGTTTCAGATCAGCACCGCGAAACGGAATTGAGACGATGACCGACACCAATGACGGCGGCGCAGCGCCGCAGGCAGAAGGCGCCGCTGCGCCGGGCATGCACATCCTCGGCCAGTACATCAAGGATCTGTCCTTCGAAAACCCGAACGCGCCGCGTTCGCTGACCCAGGGCGAGCAGCCCAAGCTCGACATCAACGTGAATGTCGGCGCTCAGCAGATGGGTGACGATCAGTTCGAGGTGATCCTGACGCTGAATGCCAAGGCTGAACGTCCGGACATGGTGATGTTCAATGTGGAGCTGGTCTATGCGGGCCTCTTCAAGATTACCGGTGTGCCGAAAGAGCACATGCACCCGTTCGTCATGATCGAGTGCCCGCGCATGATTTTCCCGTATGCCCGCAACATCCTGTCCGAAGCGACCCGCAACGGTGGCTTCCCGCCGCTGATGCTCGATCCGATCGACTTTGCCCAGCTGTACCGCCAGAACATGGCTCAGCAGGCTGCCACCCAGCAGGAAGGTGGCGAGCAGAAGCCGAACTGAAGCTTCTGACGTTTCCGGCGATTTTCAAACCCGCGCGGCATCGGCCTGCGCGGGTTTTTCAGTCTCTGGCCTCAAACGCATTCACAATCCGCTCCGGCAGCGCCCAGGGGCGGATGACAATGATGTCAAATCTCAGCGTGTAGAACCCGGCCTTGGCATGCCGGGAGACGAAGATCTTCGCGGCCTTGGTAATCCGTCTCTGACTGGCAGGTGTGACGGCTTCGAGCGCCGCCCGTCTGGTCCTGCGCGCCTTGACCTCGACAAAGGCGACGGTCTTCCGCCGCTTTGCAATCAGGTCGATCTCTCCGGCCTTGGTCTTGTAGCGGTGTTTCAGGATGCGCCAGCCGGTCAGGCGCAGATACCAGGCGGCAAGGTTCTCCGCCGACAGGCCGAGCGCGTGGGCACGGCGGCGTTTTTCCGTGTCGACATGACCGGCCCGCCGGGCCATCAGCCGCCATCCGCCTTCAGTTCAAGGGCACGTTTGTAGACATCGCTGCGGTCGAGGCCCGTGGCCTTGGCAACCTTCTTGGCAGCAGCGCTGACAGGCATGTCCCCAAGCGCTGCCAGCAGCAGGCTGTCGAGATCGGCCGAGGACGCTTCCGGCCTGTCTTCCGGCGGACCGATCAGGATGACGATTTCGCCCTTGACCTGTGCGCCGTCAAAACGGGGGGCGAGCTCGGCAAGGGTGCCGCGCTCGAAGGTTTCGAACCGTTTGGTAAGCTCGCGTGCGACCACGCCTTCGCGGTCCGCACCAAGCACGTCTGACATCAGCTGCAGCGTCGCACCGGTCCGGTGCGGGGACTCAAAGAACACCAGCGTGGCCGGGATTTTGGCCAGTTCCTCAAGTCGCCTGGTCTTCGGTCCGCCTTTCTGCGGCAGAAATCCGGCGAACAGCACCGTGTCGCTGGGCAGACCGGAGGCAACCAGGCCGGCAAGCGGCGCAGACGCGCCGGGGATCGGAACCACCTGAAACCCCTCGGCGAGCACGTCGCGAACGAGCCGGTAACCCGGGTCGGAGACAAGCGGTGTCCCGGCATCCGATACCAGCGCCACGGCCTCGCCGGCGGACAGCGTTTCCAGGATCTTCGGCCGCTGCTTGTCGGCATTGTGCTCGTGATAGGCCATCAACGGCGTCTTCAGCGAAAAGCGCTGGGTGAGCGTTGCCGTCACGCGTGTATCTTCGCAGGCAATGACACCTGCGGCCGCCAGGGTCTCGAGCGCTCTGACGGTGATGTCACCAAGATTGCCGATGGGCGTTGAAACAATGTAGAGCGCCGGCTCAAGTCGCGGCGCAGAAAAGGCGTGTTCGCCCAGGCTGAAACGGTTTCGGGCCTCCGAAGCGGCGATATCGGTGCTCATAGGGCCTCCAGTTGCACCCCCGGGTGGACCAGTGGAGCCTTCTTGCAGGGGGTGTCTTGTCCCTTGCGCTACAAGCCCAGGACAACCGATGCAAGGCAAATCCACTATTGATCCGGGCGATATGCCGTTGAAAGGCCGCTAAAACTGGACAGGGCCATGGTGAATACGTAAGTCTTTTCCAAAGGGTGGATCGTAAGAAATGGCAAGCGGAATGCAGGGCGACGGGCATAATCAGCGCAGACGCGTTTTCTTGAGAACGGCACTGGCCGGCGCCAGTACCATGCTGCTTGGCGGCTGCCTCGGCTCCAGCCTCGGTTCGCTTCCGGGCGATCAGGTGCAGCCAAGCGCGCAGCCTCAGGTGACGGGTGAAGTGATTGGCACAGGCGGGGTGCGGGTCGGCCTTCTCTTGCCGCTCGCAAGCGCGGGCGGCAATGCCTCCATTGGCACCGTGTTCAAGAACGCGGCGGCCCTTGCCCTCCAGAATTTCCCGAATGCCGGCTTGCAGCTTCTGGTGAAGGACACCGGCGGAACGGCAGAAGGCGGCCGGGCGGCGGCCCAGGCCGCAATTTCAGAGGGCGCCGAGCTGATCCTGGGCCCGGTGTTTTCGCCAGCTGTGGCCGGTGCCGCCCAGGCAGCGCGGGCGACCGGTGTGCCTGTGATTGCCTTCTCCACGGACACGGCTGTTGCCAGCCGCAATGTCTACCTGTTGAGTTTCCTGCCCGAAACCGACACCAAGCGCATCATCGGCTATGCAGCCAGCCAGCAGAAACGGTCCTACGCCGCGCTCATTCCGGAAGGCTCCTATGGGGCCGTCGTGGAAGCCGCGTTCCGGCAGGAAGTCGGGCGCACGGCCGGGCGCATCGCCACCATCCAGCGTTACAAGCTGAACGGGTCCGATACGTCGGATCTCGTGGCCAAGGCGTCTGCGCTGAAATCGGTGATGACCAGCATCGATTCCCTGTTTGTGCCCGCCGGTAGTGGTGTGCCATCCGTTGTTGTCCAGACCCTTGTCGGTCAGGGAGCCAATCTCGGCACAGTCAAGATGCTTGGCTCGGGTCAGTGGGACACGCCCCAGATCAAGAACAACCCGGCGCTCGCCGGTGCCTGGTTCGCCGGACCGGAAGACAAGGGATTCCTGGCGTTTGCGCAGCGGTATCAGAGCACCTATGGCGCGGCGCCGCCGCGCAATGCCAGCCTGGTCTATGACGGGGTCACCTTGGCCGCGGGCCTGATCCGTTCGGCCGGCCAGCAACGGTTCGAGCAGCGTATCCTGACCAACCGGGACGGCTTTATCGGTATTGACGGCCTGTTCCGGTTCAAGTCAAACGGTCTGAATGAACGCGGCCTTGCCGTTTATCAGGTGACCGGCAAGGGCTCCCAGGTCATTTCGCCCGCCCCGAGAGATTTCAGAACCGGGTTCTGACGGACCATCCACCGCGACCATCGGGAGTAACGAGTAGATGCTGAGCGGCAAAGAGATCGTTCTGATCATCAGTGGCGGCATCGCCGCCTACAAGTCCCTCGATCTGATCCGCCGGCTGAAGGAGCGCGGGGCTCGGGTGATCCCGGTGATGACCCGGGGCGCGCAGGAATTCATCACGCCGCTCTCTGTCGGGGCGCTTTCCGCCGAGAAAGTGTTCACCAACCTGTTCGACCGGGAGGCCGAGCACGATGTCGGCCATATCCGACTGGCCCGCGACCATGACCTGATCCTGATTGCGCCAGCGACTGCCGATCTGATGGCCAGGATGGCCCACGGTATTGCCGATGACCTGGCGACCGCGGTGCTGCTGGCGACCGACAAACCGGTGCTGCTGGCGCCTGCGATGAACCCCAAGATGTGGCAGAACCCGGCGACCCAGCGCAATCTGGCCACGCTGAAGGAGCGCGGTATGGCCATTTGTGGTCCGGCGCGCGGGGAAATGGCGGAAAAGGGTGAAGCAGGTATCGGCCGCATGAGCGAACCGCTGGAGATCGTTGCTGCGACCGAAGCCACGCTGCGGGAACGCGCGATGGCTGATGGAGTTTTGCCATTGGCCGGACGGCACGTGCTGATCACCTCCGGTCCGACCCACGAGCCGATCGATCCGGTGCGCTACATCGCCAACCGGTCATCCGGTAAACAGGGGCACGCGCTGGCCAGAGCCGCCTTTGAGGCCGGCGCGCGTGTCACCCTTGTCTCCGGACCTGTGACACTGCCCGATCCCGCCAATATCAATGTCGTCCATGTGGAGTCGGCATCAGCCATGCTGGCGGCTGTCGAAAGCAACCTGCCGGCGGATATCGCCATCATGGCGGCCGCCGTGGCCGACTGGCGTGTCGCCAGTGAGGGCTCGGAAAAGATCAAGAAGGACGGTAGCGGCAGGCCGCCTGCCCTGGATCTGACCGAAAACCCGGACATTCTGGCGACCATCGGCCGTCACGACAGTCTCAGGCCAATGCTCCTGATCGGCTTTGCCGCGGAGACGCAGAACCTGATCGACAATGCCCGCGGCAAACTGGAACGCAAGAAAGCCGACTGGATCGTCGCCAACGACGTCAGCCCGGAAACCGGCATCATGGGAGGGGACGCCAATACCGTCCGTCTCGTCAGCCAAAACGGTGTGGAGGACTGGCCGGAGCTGGACAAGGTCGAGGTGGCCCGCCGCATTATTGCGCGCGCTGCACAAGAACTGGCTTCCAGATAGAGCCTTTCGATCAGGCCGCGAAACGGAAATAGCTCATGCTGATCGAGCCGTATTCGTAACTGCGATGGAGCAATTGAGCTCTGGCATCCGGCCCGCCTGCCCCAAACGCGAAGAACAGCGGCAGCAGGTGTTCATCTGTCGGGTGACTTCTGCGGAAGGACGGCGCACGTTCCAGATCGTCGAAATAGCCGATTGATCCGGATTGCAGGCCGTCATCCAGCCAACGGTCGAAATCGGCCGCCCAATCGGGGGTCTGTGATCCTTGAGGCCCGAACTCCCGCAAGTTGTGGGTGGTGCTTCCGGAACCGGCCAGAAGAACACCCTTGTCCTTGAGCGGTGACAGGGCCTTGCCAAGTGCATGGACCGAGGATGGGGTACTGTCATGGGGCAATGACAGGGCAACCACCGGTATGCTGGCAGTCGGATAGGCCAGTGACAATGGCACCCAGGCGCCGTGGTCGAGACCCCAGTCGCTGTCCAGTTCCAGGTCGTGACCGGCTGCCTCCAGGAGGCGGGCGGCCTCGTCGACATGAGCCTCGTCGGCAACGGCCGGATAGGTGATGTCGAAAAGGGGGGCCGGAAACCCGCGGAAATCGTGATAGGTGCGCAAGGGACCGGGCGCGGACATCTTCAGTCCTTCGGTCTCCCAATGCGCGGACAGGATGACAATTGCCCTTGGTGTTGGCTGCGAGGCGGCGAAGCCTTTCAGAAACCGGCTCGCGGCAGTGTCTTCAAGGGCAAGCGTCGGTGCGCCATGGGCAAAGAAAACGGGCGAAATTGATTGCTGCGTCGAACCCACCGGACAACTCCATCACTTTTCGGTCTGTGCTGGAGAATAAGTCCTCGAGGGCGTTTCCTTTAGACCAGAAATTGCGAAATCGCTGTTCAGGAATGATGAACAATTAAGAGTATTAATGTATATTGTAAAAAGAACCGCCCGCCAGAATCTGGCGGCCGGTTGGTTTTCGCGCGTTCTTCAGATCACCGGTATCCGACGTTGATCAGCTGGACGCGGCGGTTGACGGCGGCGTCCGGATTGGCAGGATCGCGCAGCTGTTCTTCACCCATACCGACCGCAAACAGGTACTTGCCGGGCACCTGGAAGGTTGTGACCAGGGCTTCGCGTATGGCCTTGGCGCGACGGATGGACAGTTCCAGATTGTATTCGCGCGCGCCTTTGGCATCGGTGTGACCGACAATGTAGAATGTCTGACCTTGCAGATAGGGCGTGTGCAGGGCGTCCGCGATCAGGCCGACGGCTTCATAAGACGACGGTTTGATACGTGCGCTGTCGAAATCGAAGGTGATTTCGATGTTGAACTGGCGCAGGGAGGCAAGCTTGTCCCAAAGCGGCAGGTTACCGGGTGCGTTGGCGCCCGGATATTTCTGGATATTCTCAAACGCCGCTTTTTGCAGATCGTCCGCGCTGACATCAACTTTCTGCTGTGCGCCCTGAAGCGAATTGATGATCTGGTTGCGGCTGAGTTCGGTCTGGGCCGAGCCGGCAACGGTGGAGGCGGCAAGAATGGCGGCCGAAAAACCGGCCAGAAGGATCTTTTTCATAGGAAGCTCCCGAGTCCGGAATTAGCGATAACCAGCCAGGTCGATGGCGGTGTTGCATTTGGCGCTGACGGTGCGCTGGGCTTTCAGCAGGCAGCGCAGAACATGGCCGGCGCCCGGCTTGACACCCTGGCAGCGCTGGGCGGCATCACGCGCGCAGATTTTCGGCGCGGCGGCCTGGGCCGCGAGGCGTTCTTCGATCAGGGACCGCACAACGACACGGTCGGCGTTGCATTTCTGGGAAACCTTGGCCTGATTCTTGTCGAGGCACTGGCCGATGCCGTTATTGGCAAGGGTTGCGGACTTGCAGAATTTTTCAATGTCACTGCCGCAGCTGGCCGCCAGGATCTTGATGGCTTCGGCAAATCCGACGGTCTGAGCGAGGGCTGCGGGGGTGGTTGCCAGCATAAGGCCGGCGGTCAATGCGAAAATCATACGTCTCATGTTGCAAATCTCCCAAACACGGCAACATTACGATGGGTCAGAGTGTTTCAGGACTGTGTAACGACCGCAAGTAGTTGTCTGATTTTAATGCGGAATAATCTGATCCCCCTGCCAAACTTGACAGGGCCTCGCGAATGTCGTCACTCGCCTTGAAACCGCACAGCTGGAAATCCGATGACCGTTACCCTGGAATTGAAACGTCTCGAGCATGGACGTGACCTGCCTCTGCCGGCTTATCAGTCGGACCTTGCCGCCGGCCTGGACCTTTATGCCGCCGTTGACGCGCCCGTGCAGCTCGCTCCCGGCGCGCGCGCCCTGGTCCCGACGGGCCTGGCCATGGCCCTGCCTGCCGGGTTCGAAGCGCAGGTTCGGCCCCGGTCCGGACTTGCCGCCAAACACGGGGTCACTGTCCTGAACACGCCCGGCACGATCGATGCCGACTATCGTGGTGAGGTGAAGGTGATCCTGATCAATCTCGGCGATGACGCGTTTGAGGTCACCCGTGGTGAGCGTATCGCCCAGATGGTGATTGCGCCCTGCCTGCAGGCCTCTATTTGCGAGGTTGATGTTCTGTCCGAAACAGAGCGCGGCACTGGCGGTTTCGGCTCAACCGGCCGCAGCTGATCGTGATCAGGGATATTGTGCCAATGTCACCAAATCTTGTGATCTTCGACTGCGACGGCGTCCTCGTTGATACCGAACGCATGGCCAATCAGAACCTCGCCGAAATGGTCACTGAACTGGGTCATCCGATGACCGGACCGGATTGTCAGAAGCTGTTCATGGGCCGGACACTGGAAGACGTGCAACGGAAGATCGAAGCGCTGACAGGAAGAACCCTGCCGGCCGATTGGCCCGAAGACGTCCGTCAGCGGGATCTGGAACGCTTCAAGGCAGGTGTGCCGGCCATCAGGGGGATCGTCGAGGTCCTGGACAGGCTTGACGCGGCGGGTATTCCCTATTGTGTCGGGTCGTCGGGCAAATACCGGAAAATGCGAACCACCCTTGGCAGCTCCGGTCTGTTGCCGCGGCTGGAAGGACGGCTCTATTCCGCAGAAGACTGCGCGCGCGGCAAACCGGCGCCGGATGTCTTTCTGCTCGCGGCGCAAAAGATGGGCCACGCGCCGGAGACCTGTGTCGTGGTGGAGGACAGTGTCCCCGGGGTCAAAGCCGCAACGGCGGCCGGCATGCGGGTTTATGCCTTTGTCGAGGATCCGGCCTGTGACCGGGAAGCGATGACGGAAGCCGGTGGAATTCTGTTCGAGAGCATGTCGGACCTGCCCGGCCTGTTGCTTTCCACGCCTTGAAGGTTTTCTGGAAAAAGGTTTTACGGGACCGCCTGCAAAGGCATTTTGCGCCTCTTAAATCTTGCCGGACCCCGTATTATCTTACCGTTTCAAGTGAATAAGGATGCCGGCGGATCCCTCCCCGGCCGATCAGGGAGACCCGTCATGACCATGAAGACCAGCGGCCGCGGCAAGATCTATGGCTCGATCACCGAGACCATTGGCGATACGCCGATCGTTCGGCTGGATCGCCTTGCCAAGGCCCACGGCGTGAAAGCCAATCTTCTGGCCAAGCTGGAATTCTTCAATCCGATTGCCAGCGTCAAGGACCGGATCGGCGTGGCGATGATCGAGGCCATGGAAGCGGACGGCAAGATCGAACCTGGCAAGACCACGCTCGTGGAACCGACATCCGGCAACACCGGAATTGCGCTTGCCTTCGTGGCAGCTGCGAAAGGCTACCGGCTGATCCTGGTCATGCCGGAGACGATGTCGGTCGAGCGGCGCAAGATGTTCAAGATCCTTGGCGCGGAACTGGAGCTGACCGAAGGCCCGAAAGGCATGAAGGGCGCGATTGCCCGCGCCGAGGAACTGATTGCCGACATCGACGGCGCGATCATGCCGCAGCAGTTCGAGAACCCGGCCAATCCGGAGATTCACCGCAACACGACCGCCGAGGAGATCTGGAACGACACGGACGGCAAGGTCGACGTGTTTGTCTCCGGCATCGGCACCGGTGGCACCATCACCGGCGTTTCCCAGGTTCTGAAATCGCGCAAGCAGGACCTTCATGTGGTCGCGGTGGAGCCGGCCGACAGTCCGATCCTGTCCGGTGGCGAACCGGGTCCGCACAAGATCCAGGGCATTGGCGCCGGTTTCGTGCCGGCCATTCTCGACACGAGCGTGTTCGATGAAGTCCAGACCGTTGCCAATGAGGACGCCTTCACCATGGCGCGCGAAGTCGCCAGGACCGAGGGCCTACCGGTCGGCATTTCCTCCGGCGCTGCACTGACGGCAGCTATCCGGGTCGGTCAGCGGGACGAGATGGCGGGCAAGAACATTGTCATCGTCATCCCGTCCTTCGCCGAGCGGTACCTGTCGACGGCGCTGTTCGAAGGTCTTTGAAAAACAGCCCCGCAAGCCGACTGGTTTGCGGGGTGTATGACCTACCGGTGATGCAGCACCCGGCCGATCGTGTTCATCAGGATCTGCGCAGCCAGAATGCCGGTGGACCCGGTCGGATCGTAATCAGGTGCCACTTCCACCAGGTCGATGCCGACAATGTCGCCGCGCCTTGCCAGGCCGTCGATCAGTTCCAGCACCTCGTAATAGAGAAAACCACCATGGCTGGGCGTGCCCGTTCCTGGCGCGATCGACGGATCGAACGCGTCGATGTCGATGGTCAGATAATATCGTTTTCCCTCCGGAATGCGCGCCAGCATGCCCTCGGTGCCGAGTTTGCGCACGTGGCGGACCGACTGGATGTCCGATCCCATGCGGCGGGCATCCTCGTAGCCGTCCCGTGCGGTTGAGGAAACGTTGCGGATGCCGATCTGGGTCAGGCCGGTCACATAGGGCTTTTCGGCGGCCCGCCGCATCGGATTGCCGTGGCCATAGCGCACCCCGTGCCGCTCGTCGACAAAGTCGAGATGGGCATCGATCTGCACCACGTGGATCGGGTCTTCGCCGTCAAAGGCGTTGATACAGGGAATGTTGATCGAATGGTCGCCGCCCAGAACTACGGGCAGGGCGCCGGCGGCGAGGATCTTGCGCACCCCGAACTCGATCCGCTTGTGGCTTTCGATCGTGTCGGTGTGGACAATGTCCGCGTCGCCCAGATCGACGATCCGGGTTGTTTCCGGCGTCAGATAGGTGATGTCGTCCTCAAAGTCATAGGCGCCGGCATGACCGAAGGAAAACAGGGTCGAGGCCTCACGGATCGCCCGCGGCCCCATGCGTGCACCGGAGCGCCACTGGGTGCCGAAATCAAACGGGGCTCCGAGAACGGCCACGTCTGCGTCGATATTGTCCCAGTCCGGCTGGTGGGGATACTTGCCGAAGGTGCAGATGCCGACAAAGGGCAGATTGAGCCGCCCGCCTTCATAGCCGTGTGAGGACATTCCTGAAGCTCCTGGTCCCGTGTTTTCGGCACTAGAGCATCAATCATGAAAACGGGAAAGACCGGAAAAACCATCGGACCGGAATGCGTTGCGCCTGCCCGGAGACACAAGATGCCGGAAGCCGGTGACAGGCTTCAAATCGCCCGTTCCATCCGTGTCGACGACGCAAAGCCGAACAGAAACTCGAAAATCTCTGTTTTCTCCTCGCTGATCGCTGCAAAGCCTGCCCGTTCATAGAGGGCCCTTGCCCTGGGGTTGCTGTCGATCACATCGAGACGCACCCGGGAAAGACCACGTTGACGGGCTTCGTTGCAGATGGCCTCAAGCAAGGCGCCGCCGACACCCTGGCCGCGCGCCTCCTCGGCCACGAAGATGCCGTCCATCAGCAGGCAGTCCGGCTCCGTGTCCCGTTCCAGAACGTCAAGCAGCAATCCGCGCCAGGTTCCTCCGATAGGGCCGTAAACCGAAGTCATGTCTTTCAGACCACCCCCGACCAGCGCCCCTTCCGCGGTCTTGAAGCCGGCCAGACCGATCAGTTGTCCCTCCCGGTTGAGTGCACCAAGCGCAAAGCCGGGATCCATCACGCGTTCCAGGAACTCAAGAGCCTTTGCTTCCGGCGCCATGACGGTGCCCAGTTTTCCCGAAAAAGCCTGCCAGAACAGCCGAACGGCAGTGAGCCGTTCGGTTTCAGGAAACCCTGGTGCGATACGGAAGGAAGGGGCCACGCTTGGACTTAGCGGACAATCACGGCGGTTCCGGTGGCACTGACCATCAGCATGGAGCCGTTCTGGCCAACGGTTTCATAGTCGAGATCGACGCCGATCACCGCATTGGCCCCCATGGCCTGGGCCTGCTGGCACATTTCATTGACGGCAATCTCGCGCGCCTTGGCGAGTTCTTCTTCATAGGCACCGGAGCGGCCGCCGACAATGTCGCGAATACCGGCAAAAAGGTCCTTGAAGAGATTCGCCCCGAGGATCGCCTCACCGGTCACCAGGCCCTTGTAGTCCAGATCCCGGCCCTGGATGGTGTTTGTGGTGGTGACCAGCATGTGGCGTCTCCTTTTGAGCGTTGGGGGTGATAACCTGCGAAATCACATGGTGAGCGGCGGTTGCCATTGCAAGGAAGCTGAGGTGGCACAAGGGTTTGACCGGCTGCTGCGGCCTCATTCAGGAGATCAGGTCAGGTGAGCCACAATGGCTGCCAGCGTCACAAGGGTGGCGGTGGCAACGGCCAGGGAATAGAGGGTCCATTCGGTTTGGCTGACCGATGATTTTTTCGGCTTCACTCCGTCCGCCATCGCTTTTTCCGGTTCGGGCTGGTCTTCAGTCTGAGGGGGCATACTGGCAGCCAGATCCTAACAAGTCGCTTAAGAAGCACACGGATCAGCCCGCCTGTCAGCGGAAGACAGCCTCCGGAATGGGAAGCCTGTTGGACGATTTCAGTTCCCTCAGGGAGAGATTGGAGCGGATACTGGTCACGCCCGGCAGCCTGCGGATGACCTTTTCGACAAAACGGCTGTAATCGTCGAGGTCGCTGGCCACGACCTGCAGCAGAAAATCGGCGTCCCCCGTTGTGTTGTGGCAGGACAGGACCTGTGGGCTGGCCTCGATGGCGTTCTGGAATTCAGCCGTTGTCTCCTCGTCATGTTCGGAGCAGGTCAGCTGCACAAAGGCCATCACGCCAAGTCCGAGCGCACGCCGGTTGACGACCGCCTGATAGCCCTCGATCACCCCGGTTTCCTCAAGACGTTTCAAGCGCCGCCAGCAAGGTGTTTCACTCAAGGAAACCTGTTCGGCAAGTCTGGCATTGGACAGCCTGCCGTCGCTTTGCAGACGGGACAGGATGTCGGCGTCAATTCGGTCTATCTTCGGCATGGAGAAGAACCTGCTATCAGTTGCTTCGATTATGGCAGAATGGCCTTAAAAACCTCGAAATTGAAGAGAATTCGGCAAAGCTCTTTCAGCCGGATCAGCTAGGATACTGATCGTTCATTCCGCTCATCAGACGAGAGAAACCGCCCATGAAAGCCGTGCTTTATGAAACCTTCGCGCAGGCCCCGGCCGTTGCCACCGTGCCTGATCCGGTGCCCGAACCGCATGGTGTGGTGCTGAAGGTTGAAGCCACCGGCGTCTGTCGCAGCGACTGGCACGGCTGGATGGGCCACGATCCGGATATCACGCTGCCGCATGTGCCCGGCCACGAACTGGCAGGCACCGTTCAGGCCATCGGCAAGAATGTCAAGAACTGGAAGGTTGGTGACCGGGTCACGGTGCCTTTTGTCGGTGGCTGCGGCTCCTGTCCGGAATGTCACGCCGGTCATCAACAGGTCTGCGAGAGCCAGTTCCAGCCCGGCTTCACCCATTGGGGCTCGTTCGCCGAATATGTCGGTATTCATTACGCGGACCTCAATCTGGTCGCGTTGCCGGAGGGAATGAGTTTTGCAACGGCCGCAAGCCTCGGTTGCCGCTTTGCAACGTCTTTCCGCGGCGTGGTCGATCAGGGCCGGGCCTCCGCTGGTGAATGGGTCGCCGTTCACGGCTGTGGTGGCGTTGGCCTGTCGGCCATCATGATCGCCAACGCGGTTGGTGCCAATGTCATCGCTATTGATATTGCTGATGACAAACTGGCGCTTGCAAAGGACCTGGGGGCGGTCGCCACCCTCAACGCCGCGTCGATCCAGGATGTGGCCGAGGCTGTCATGGAGGTGACCGGTGGCGGCGCTCATCTGTCGATCGACGCGCTGGGTCACCCGACAACCTGTTTCAACTCCATCCAGAACCTCCGCCGCCGCGGCCGTCATGTCCAAATCGGACTGATGCTGGCTGACCAGGCAACGCCAGAAGTGCCGATGGCCAAGGTGATCGGCTGGGAACTGGAAATCCTCGGCAGCCACGGCATGCAGGCCCACCGGTATGGGGCTATGCTCGACATGGTCAGAACCAGGAAACTGAAACCCGACCGTCTTGTTGGCCGGGAAATCAGCCTGGAGGAGTCGATTGCGGCGCTGACCGAGATGCACCGGTTCGAAGGTGTGGGGGCGACGGTGGTGACGCGGTTTTAGGCGGGCTGCCTTGTGGTGAGTTGCCTGCTAGGCCGAAGCAGCCCGGATGCCTACCAGTCTGTCGGCAAGATCAAGTGCATCAACAGGCCAGTATTCCTCCGGTCTGGGATGTGCGGTGGCGCTGTTTTCATCGGGCCGGCACGACAGGACGGCATCGCGCCATTGCGCCGGAATGCTGCCCTCTCCCTGCAACGATCCCAGCAAGGCGCCCGCAATTGCCGCATTTGTGTCGGTATCGCCACCGCTGCCAACGGTCCAGACAACCACGTCCTCCAGTGCGCCACCTGACAGCAGATGAAAAAACGCGTTCTGAAAGGCCGTCAGCACCCAGCCCATCTGATTTTGAAAGTCCTCGGGCGGGCCGCGACGAGCCGCTTCCAGGCGATCCCGAACCGGAGCTGCGCCTGACCGGTATTTCGAACCTGACGCCGCATGCTCATGGGCGGCCTGCCACATATCCGCACTGTCACCACCTGCAATGCCGATCGCAATCGCGGCGGCATAGGCCGCATTTGCAGACTGGCAGACCGGATGAGGATGGGTCAGAAGAGCATCCTTCGCTGCGATCCTGGCGGCCAGTCCGGGATCAGCGTTTGCAAAGATGCCTGCCGGGCTGATGCGCATCAAGGCACCGTTGGCCTGGCTTCCCGAGGTTGCACGGCGCCCGGCCGAGATAGCCTCAAGGCCGCTAGAGGTGGTGTAGCCGATATCAAAGGGGTCTGACTGCAACCAGCGCACATAGGCGTCAGCGACAAGCCTGGTGTCAAACCTGCCGGCCGCCACCAGACTGCGCGCCAACGCGAGCGCCATCTCGCTGTCATCGGTTGGCTGTCCGGCAATCAGGTTCCAGGTCCCGCCATCCTTGAGTGTCCGGACACCATCCGGATAACGGTCAGCAATTTCGTAGGAATCCTTGAACTCCACCGCAGATCCGAGGGCATCACCGGTGAGTTGGCCAAGGAGACAGCCCCTGGCGCGTTCCTTGATTTGATCATCGACGCTCAAGTTGGACACTTTCTGAAAGTTCAATCCGAGAGGAGGACTTCATACCGTCGATGACGGATCTCCTCCATCAAAAACAAAGTCTTACGCCGCGCGCCGGGTCATGTCCTGCCCCCGATAGCTCATGGCCTCCGCCAGATGAATGCGCCCGACCTGCTCCAGACCGTCGAGATCGGCAAGGGTGCGGGCCAGTTTCAGAACCCGGTGATAGCCGCGGGCGCTCAAGGCGAGGCGTTCGGCGATGTCGCGCAGAAACGCAAGACCCTTGTCGTCCGGCTGGGTGATTGTCTCGACAGCGGAAGCCGGTGTCTGGGCGTTGGTGCGGCAGGCAAGGCCCAGTTTGAAGAACCGGTCTTCCTGGATCTTGCGCGCGGCGGCGACACGTTTCGCAACATCGGCGGAGCTTTCACTGGCCGCCGGACCGATCAGGTCCGCTGCGGTGACGGCCGGCACCTCGATCCGGACATCGATCCTGTCGAGCAGCGGGCCGGAGACCCGGGCCTGATAATCGGTGACGCAGCGCTCACCGCGCCGGCACTGGTGGCCCGGGGTTCCCGCATGACCACAGCGGCAGGGGTTCATGGCCGCAACCAGCTGGATCCGTGCCGGGTAGGTCACCCGGTGATTGGCCCGGGCGATCACGGCTTCACCCGATTCCAGTGGCTGGCGCAGACTGTCGAGCACCTGCGGATTGAACTCGGGCAACTCGTCGAGAAACAGCACGCCGTTATGGGCAAGGGAAACCTCACCCGGGCGGGCCTTCAGACCGCCGCCCACCAGCGCGGCCATGGAGGCGGAGTGATGCGGTGCCCGGAACGGCCGCCGGTCGGTCAGCTTGCCTTCTGCCAGTTCCCCGGCGAGTGAAGCGATCATCGAGACTTCCAGAAGCTCGCGCGGGGTGAGGGGCGGCAGGATCGAGGGCAAGCGGCTCGCCAGCATGGACTTGCCGGAACCGGGCGGTCCGGTCATCAGGAGGTTGTGGCCACCTGCCGCGGCGATTTCCAGCGCGCGCCGGGCGGTCTCCTGGCCCTTGACCTCGGCAAGATCCGGCAAGGGACCGGGATCACCCTGCAGGCGCGCCACCGGGCGGGTGAGCACTTGCGTGCCCTTGAAATGGTTGGCGAGCTGGATCAGCGAGCGCGGCGCCAGAATGTCCATGTCCGCGTCGGCCCAGGCGGCTTCGCTGCCGCTGGCTTGCGGACAGATCAGGCCCTTGCCGAGCGCCGTTGCCCCCATTGCGGCGGGCAGGACACCGGCGACCGGTGCCAGCGTACCGTCAAGACCGAGTTCTCCAAGAACCGCATATCCGTCCAGGAATTCTGCCGGAATGGCGCCGATGGCGGCCATGATGCCAAGTGCGATCGGCAGGTCATAATGGGAGCCTTCCTTGGGCAAGTCCGCAGGTGCCAGATTGACGGTGACCCGTTTGGCCGGCAGGGCCAGTCCGGAGGCCGACAGGGCCGCCCGCACCCGTTCCCGGCTTTCAGCGACCGCCTTGTCCGGCAGGCCGACCACATTGAAGGCAACGGCACCGGGGCCGACATGAACCTGAACATCCACGGGCACGGCTTCGATGCCCTGAAACGCGACCGTTGTGACCCGGCTGACCATGATTGCCCTCTACCAGAAGATGCAGGTCAGGCAAGCATATATTTATGATACGAGCAAGAACAAAGATGGAACGATGTGATTGCCGCTGCTCGTTTCAGACGAGATGCGCCAACTGTTCAACTCGGCACGAGGGTCAGGCACTTGCCCGTTGCCGTTGGCAGATCCCGCCAGGTTCGAAAGCCCATGGCGGAATAATAGCCGCGACCAGACAGATTGGATTTGCCGATGGTCGCGTCGATTTTGGTCAGGCCGGCCTGCTTTGCTGCATCGAGTGTCCGGGTAAACAGTAGCTTGCCGATGCCGGTGCGGCCAGAGCACAGTTTGACATAGGTTCCGATAATGCCCCACCCCGCCGGGACATCGTAGTCGTTTGCCGGCCTGGCGATTTTCAGGGACTGGAACCCTTTCAGACCGCCGTCTGGGGCGACCGCGACAGTGCAGGCAACCGAATCCGGGTGCTCGACATAATGTGCCAGCACGTGCCCTGGATCTCCCGGGCGATCGCTTTGCCAGGAGTGCAGAATTTCAGAGAGAATATGGCTCATGGCCATGGCGTCGGCAGACACAGCCGGACGGACAATCATCGCGAGAACAACACACCAGTTTGGAACGCCCGTCGGACGACGAAGCGGAGAACAATAAAGTTACTTTGCGCCTTGCTTTACGACACCAGAACGCGCAGGTCACGTTTGCGCTCAAAGGGCCTGTCGGCGTGGGCGAGCACTTTGTCGAGATAGGCGGGAACCTCGAAATCCTCGGACGGCGACAGCCTGTTGGCCTCCAGCCAGTCCGACACCAGCTCGAGCAGCCGGTCCGGGTCTTTTTCAAACATGGCCCGGCACAATTCCATGTCGAGATGGCTGCCTCTGGCGGCGGTTTGGGCGATAATCATGGATCCGTTCACAATTCTTCAATCAATCAGAGCGTGCTGCAACCATGCATGCAATTTTTGGGAAATGCCAGCAAATAGCGGTTATGTGGGTAAATCCCACCATAACCACCTGTTATGCCGGAGCCGGTCTTCCACTCGCCGTGTTCACCAGGGCCAGTGCGCAGCAGATCAGCCCGGCGCCGAAAAACAGCATGGATTGCCCGGTGACCGGTATCAGGAAACCGCTCAGCACCGGCCCGGCGCCCTGCCCCAGTGAGATCAGAAAGAAGGTGAACCCGAAGCCGATGGAGGGTGCGGCCCGGAAGATCCGCATGCTCCACATGCCGAACAGGGCCGTCATGACGATGAAACCTGCACCAAAACAGGCCGCGGACAAAAACATGCCGAGTGTGCTGGCGGCCAGCAGCGGCAACGTGCCAATGGCGCCGCCGACGAGAAACGCCAGGAGCTTGTATGCCCGGCCAAGACCCCATCGGTTAACCAGCCCGCCGGCAAAACAGCCCGTGACGCCCGCAATTCCGAGCACGATCCAGAACAGGATGGCGTCACGCGGGTTGCCGGTCAGCGTTGTGAGGAGATCGACAGCATAGGTCCAGTAAACGGCCGTCACGATGCCGAACAGGAAGGAGGAAATGAAGAGGGCCCGGGCAGAGCGCTCCAGCAGGATCCAGAGCGAAACTTTTCTGGGGCCGGTTTCCAGATGGGGGCTCCGCCGCGGCAACGTAAAGCCGTTCCAGAAAGTGATAACAAGCGCCAGGCCGGCAAAAACCAGCCAGGCCAGTCGCCAGTCGCCACCGGCATAAAGCGCAAGGGGGCCGGCAAAGGCGACCCCGAAACCCGTGCCGGAATTGATCCAGGCATAGACCACGTTCTGGCGGCTTTGCTCCGTGTGTCGCACGATCACATCGGAAAAAGGCGGATAGGCAAGGCCCGGGCTCGTACCGGCGATGAAGACGCCGAGCGCCAGAAAGGCCGGAGTGGGCGACCAGGCGATCAGCGCCATGCCAGCCGCGGCGGCACAACCACCCAGCAGAATGGGCAGGCGCGGCTCGAACATGGTCGACAACCACGAACCGGCAAAGGTCGCCGCCAGATATCCCAGATAGGAAAGGCCTGCGATCAGACCGACCAGTTCCGGCGTTAATCCGAATTCGAGACGGATATCCGGCAGAAACAGGCCGAAGCAGTACCGCGCGAGCCCGTAGGTGACGGCGACAATGGCAAGGCCCGCGGCGGTCAGTCCCCGGGTCTGCCGCTGGTTCATCTCATATCCGGCGGGAGAGCTGGAAGTGAAGTGTTTGGTCATCCGTTGCGCTCTCGCCGATGATCGTGAAACGGCCACTCTCCTCACGGTAGTGACGGTACTGCTCGAGAGTGAGTTTCAGGCAGAAGTTGGAGACATGCAAGTTTCTTGCATTGATTGAACCGGCAAATTCCTCTGCCAGGATAGCCACTTGCGCAGTTTGCCCGTCGCGAAAGGAAACCGGCAGCAAAAAGAAACGGTTAAGTGTCGGCAAATTGCGGTCGACAGCCTGCTCGAAGGCAATACGGGAAAAACGTTGCATCGCCGGATGGGCATAGAAACTCGAAATCCTGTCGACCTGTCCCGTCTGGTGAAGCTGGCTCTCCGACAGCAGCAGGTCTCCCGGACGAGCGATTCCGGCAAGCCAGTCGTTGACGACGAACGGATCATCGTTGCCTTCCTGAAAACCCAGCATGGTGATCAGCGCTGCAGGGGCTGCTTCACCAATGATATCCGCAAGGTGCACATCCTCGAAGGAGGCCGTCACAAAGGTCAGCTCCGTGCCGGGCAGGATCAATTCAAGCGCGGCTTTCATCGGGTCGGCTGACTTCGGATTGATATCAACAGCGACATAACGGTCTATGGTGACACCCATGCGGATCAGGGTCTTGAGGATGAAGCCCGTTTTCACGGGTTCAGGACCAAGTTCGACATAAGTCAGGCGTCTGCCGGAAAAATCCTTTGCGACGCGGGCGCAGCTGTCTTCAAGCGCGTCCCGGAAAGACCGCCCGTCCTCCCTCAGCCGGCCAAGAGTATCTGACGCGATCCCGCCTTCATTGAGCTGCCGCATCAGATGAAACACTTCGTCCAGATGATCCGTTGACGTCTCTCTGGACCCGGCATTGGTGTATTTCACCCGATTGTCCTGGGTCAGGATGCGATCAAGACTGAATTCGGTATGTGCGGCGATGGCCAGGTGAACTTTTTGCTGCAAGGAGATTTTTGAGAAAACCGGCTGCTGGTCGGGCCGTTGCACCGGCTGGTCAAAGGAAAACGCTAACGTCATGGCGGATACCCGTTTTGACAAGGAGACTCCCGGATTACGGGATTTTTCACTCTTTCCTAAATTTATAATTGAAGCGCATCATAATGGAACGTTATGCTTGCCGCGCGCTGGAGGGCAGGACAATCCAACAGGAGACAGCGCTGGAACGGAGGCAGGGACGTGACAATCGGCCGTTTTAACATTGAGTTGCTGGAAGCCTTTGTCGCTGTTGCCGAAGCCGGCAATGTCACGCATGCGGGAACCAAGCTCAACCGGACACAGCCCTGTGTCAGCACACAGTTGCGCCGGCTGGAAGACCGGGTCGGCAAGCCGCTGATCGAGCGCAATGCGCGTACCATGAACCTCACCCCGGCCGGCCGGATCCTGTATCAGCACGCAACAGAAATCCTGCGGTCACATGAAGAGGCGCGGCTGCGCCTGTCGGCGCCGGAACTCACCGGAACCGTGCATGTCGGCCTGCCGGAGTGGTATGCCACAGGCCAGTTGCAGTCGATCTTCTGCAATTTCGTGCGCATTCATCCGAATGTGAAACTGGAAATGACGGTTGCCGACAGTGCCACCTTGCACGAGATGCTTACCAACAACGAGATCAACCTGGCCATTGCGCTCGTCACCGGATCCAAGACATTGCCGGACGGCGTGGTGGAAGAACCGCTTCATTGGGCGGTTAGTGACGATTGCCAGCTGACCGACCCGTTGCCGCTGATCCTGTTCCCCGAGCCCTGCCCGTTCCGGGAGATCGCCTTCAGCGCGCTCGCCCGCGCCGGACGTCAGTGGTATGAGCGGATCACGACGACCAGTGTCGCGGCGGCACAGGTCGCGGTCCTGTCTGGAGCCGGCATCTGCTGTCTGCCCTCCGGCGCAATCCAGGAAGGTGTGAAACTGCTCAAGGAGCAGGACGGTTTCCCGAAACTGCCGGCCACCCAACTTGCCATCTACACCCAGTCGACCTCCCAGTCGCCGATCGTTGACTACCTGGAAGAGCATCTCAACGACCTGCTTCAGAATGCGAT
The DNA here is from genome assembly GCF_965233565.1 of Roseibium sp. GTDB lineage: Bacteria > Pseudomonadota > Alphaproteobacteria > Rhizobiales > Stappiaceae > Roseibium. The sequence continues at coordinate 3,301,788 of NZ_OZ247494.1, forward strand.
CGCGCCGCGATCTGCCCTTGCAGGCAAGAAATCGCCGGACCTGAGGGTGGTCTGAAGCACCTGACCGCTCAGCGCGGGCCTGCATCTTGAAAATGGAGTTTGAGCCAGCAGGGAGCCGGAGCTCAGTCGATCACGGTTAGGTCGGACGGCTCGGAAAGAGCTGCCGTGGTGCTTTCCCGGTAGAATTGCCGTCTCGCGGCTTCCAACTCTGCCAGCGTCGCGTCAATGTCGCCCGTTTCCATGAAGTCCGTGAAGACGACAGTTGCCTTGTCCGCCATCCCCTTCGGCGTGTCCCGATCGAAAAACTGGGCGACGCTGTCGGCGGCTTGAAGCAGCTTGGAACCTTCCTCGATAAACGGGTCGCTGGCGATGGCGGAAAACCTGTTGGTCGGAATGGTTTTCAGGCGCGTGTTCATCTCTTCCTGGATGTCGGCGCGGGCCATGAAGGCAAGAAACTTGCGGGCCGCTTCCTTGTTGTTGCTCCGGGCGGGAATAATGAAAATATCGGTCGGTGCGTCTTCGGCCCGCGGAACATCGTTGATTTTCGGGAACGGAAAGAAACGGAAATCGGACTGGTACCGAGGCGGCATTTCACCGGTGACAAAGTTGCCGAACAGGCCGGTCCCTGCCATGTCACGGTAAAGATAGGGCAGCGGGTCGCGCCAGTTCATTGTCCGGTGGGTGGCAGCCTCGATAAAGCACTCAGCATCGAGAAGCTGTTTCCAGTGTTCGAAGACGACCCGAACCCTGGTGTCCTTGAAGCTGATTTCTCCGCGCGTCAGGGAGCGATGAAAATCGATGCCGTTGATGCGCAGATCGAGGTAATCGAACCAGGCCGCCGATGGCCAGTGGTAGCGGGTCCCGATGACAATCGGTTCCAGTCCGGCCGACCGCAATTTCGAGCACATGGAAAGCAGATCATCCCAGTCTCGCGGAGGCCGGATCCCCAGGGACTGGAAAACGCTGTTCTTGTAGTAAAAGCCCCAGTGATAGAAGCTGTAAGGCACCCCGTAGACCTCTCGGTCATACGCAACGGTTTCCTGGATTGCAGGTGTGAAAGTTGCCTCAAGACCGTTGTCGACCCAGAAATCCGTGATCGGCTCGACCCAGCCTTTCCGTACATACTGAAAAAGGCGCTCGCCACCCTGCCACTGAATGACATCCGGGGTATCGGTGCCTTCAAACCAGCCATTGAGGCTTTGTTTGTAATCCGCGTCGTGTTTGACGGTCCACTTGATGTCTATGCCGGTCTCGGCTTCGAAACGCTGCCCGTATTCAAAGAACACCGTGCGGCCGTAGCCTCCACCGATAAGCGACACGTTCAGCTGTTCCGCATCTGCCGGAAGAGATGCCAACATACAAAAAGTCGCAAGTAGAGCCGCGCGCACTGCCAAGGTGCTGTCCTCCGCAAAACCGGTTTTATATCTGGGATGCGCCACAAATAGGCATTATTTAAATCAGGTCAAGTTAATCTGGGAAAAACATGGCAGATATGCAATTTCTTCAAAGGTAAATTTTGATCTCGTACTCAATACCGGGTCGAAGAAGGCTTGAAATGATTTTATGAAAACAAAGTATCGATAATTTTAACCAGGCTCTTGCCAAAAAGCGCCGTAAAGTAACTCTTACGAACGGCGCCTGCAGGTGACCCGGGCTGTCGCTTTTCGATCAGGAGCGTATTTGCCGGCGCTTTTATTGCTCCTGCATCAGTGCCTGTTTTACGGCGGCGCTGAAGGTGCGTCCTATGGGCACAAAGGTGCCGCCGTTGAGCACGAGGCCCGCCCGTTGATCCTTGCGCATGCGCCCGGCAACGGCATGCAGCGCCACCCAATGAGAGCGGTGGCATTGCAGGCCCGGTTCCAGCGATGCTTCGGCGATTGCATCCCGGAAGCGCATGGCGATCAGGGCTTTTCCATTTTCCGTGACCACCTCTACGTAGTGATCCTGCGCGCTCAATCGCAGAATGCGGCCGCGCATGGCCACCGGAAGGCGGTCGAGCAGCAAGGGCCTGGCGTCGCGTTGCTCTTTCCCCTCGGACGTGTCCGCGACCGAAGAAGGCGCCGCCAGGTGAAACAGGACGGCAATACTGCCGAGAACGGCAACACATTGCAGATATAGAACCGGCAGATGACCCGAAAGCGGGTTGAAGCCGAAGGTCAAGCTTATCAGGGCTACCATCAGGCAGACCGGCACGGCCGCGAGAAAGGCGATTGCAGCCAGTTCGAGCCAGACGGGAACACCCTGTCTGCGCAAAGCGCGTTCCAGGCCGGATGTCGCGGCGTGGCCGATGCCGGCAGTGCCGAGGACAATCGCTGCCCAATAGACCAGCCTCTGCACGGGTGGAAAGATGTCATAGGTGCCAAAAGGACCGACCAATCCGGCCAGGCCAGCGAGCGTTGCGAGCAACAGGACGCTTTGCCGCGACAGAAAGGGGGCGATCAGGTCCAGCAGCATCTGGCGAACAAGTCTGTTGTTGGCGAATGTTTGCTGCACTTGGCGAAATCCTCCTTGGAACCGCTGGACCCACGGCACATGTCTGAACTTCAGATTAGCGTATGACATACGAGGAAACCATGGATGTTCCAGTTCGGCGGCTCAAACAACGGGTCCGCGCCCTTGCGGTGTTTTGCCTTGCCATTGCTGTCCCGGTAACCCAGGGCATGGCCTGTTCCACCGTCGCCTTTCCGGCGCAGACCACGCCCCTGCTCAGTTACAATTTCGATTTTGCCGAAACCGGCGCGGGCTATCTCATCTTGAATCCGGCAGAGATCCGGCGTCAGTCCGTTTTGGAGGCGGCGCCGGCGAAATGGGTGGCCCGTTTCGGCAGCCTCACCGTCAATCAGATCGGGCCCGGCATGCCGACGGCCGGCATGAATAGTGCGGGTCTGGTGGTTACGCTCATGTGGAACGAGGCGGCTGTCTACGGCGGTCCTCAGGCTGCGCCGGCCCTGAGCGAGCTTGAATTCATCCAGTATCTGCTCGACACGTCCGGGTCGGTGGAGGAGGCGCTGGCGTCGCTGGACAGGATCCGCATCAAGGGATTGGTGCCGATCCACTATTTCCTGTTTGACGGCACGGGTGAGGCGGCGGTCGTGACGCCCACGGCAGACGGATTGTCCGTAAACACCGGCGCCGGCTTGCCGGTTCCGGCGCTGACAAATTCCGGTTACGACGTGTCGTTTGCTCACCTCGATCAATACCGGGGATTTGGCGGGGATATGCCCATTCCCGAACGCCAGCGGTCCGGTGAGGACAACAGTCTCGACCGCTTTGCGATCGCCGCCAATGCCATCCGGTACGCCAGAAAAGGCATCACGTCCGCGGAAGCCTTTGGTGTTCTGAACAGGCTGGCCAATCCGGAGACGCGCTGGCAGCTGGTTTTCGAGCCTCAGGCACAGGTGATCAGTCTCCGTGTTCCGCAAATGGCAAAAACCTACGTGTTTGATCTGGCAGGTCAGGACCTTGCCTGCAGGGGTCAACCGGTTGCCGCCGATTTGAGAGATCTGCCGGCTGACCTGAACCTTGAGAATCTGCAGCCGCTCGACCCTGACCAGCTTGCCGGCAGTCTGGAGGAGGTTTTCACGTCCATGCGTCAGACGGCCCATCTGGGCCAACGCGAGATCGCAGGCGGCATCGCGGCCGGGTTGATCGCAGCGGCGAGCTGCATGCCTGAGTAATTCTGCTAGGATTGGCAAGGCCCGGCTCCGAAACGGGCCTGTGCCTTGTCAATTGGAGGGAATTCTCATGTGCGATTTCTGCGTCATCCAGTCCGTCAAGCAACGCATGCTGTCCAGGCGGGACTTCTTCAGGGCAACCGCCGTCGGCGCCGGTGTCGCGACCGCTGCCTCCCTCACCGGCGCCATGCCGGCCATGGCCCAGGCGCCGACAAAGATTTCGGACATGACCCACGAGATGCACCCGACCTTCCCGACCTTCGGCGGTGGTCAGCAATTTGAAATGAGCCGGATCTTCGACATCGCCAAGGACGGCTACAATCTGTTCGAGTTGCGCGTCAACGAACACACCGGCACGCACCTGGATGCGCCACTGCACTTTTCGGCCGATGGTCAGTCCGTTGCCGAAATTCCCGTCGAGAACCTGGTCGCGCCGCTCTGCATTGTCGATATCAAGGCAAAGGCGGCTCAAAACCCGGATGCCCAGATCACCCCGGACGATCTGAAGGCCTGGATTGCGGCCCATGGCGACATCCCGGAAGGCGCCTGCGTGGCCATGAATTCGGGCTGGGATGCGCATGTGAACAGCGACAAATTCCGCAACGCCGATGCGGACGGGGTCATGCATTTCCCGGGCTTTCACGTGGAAGCCACGCAAATGCTGATGGAAGAGGCCAACGTGGTTGGCATCGCCGTCGACAGCCTGTCGCTGGATCATGGCATCTCAAAGGATTTCGCCGTTCACTATAGCTGGCTGCCCAGCAACCGCTGGGGCCTGGAATGCATCGCCAATCTCGATGCCCTGCCCGCCAGCGGTGCCACCTTGATCGTCGGAGCGCCAAAGAACCGCGGCGGCACGGGAGGGCCGTCCAGGGTTATGGCAATGGTGTAAGGCGCTTTCGGGAACCGGTATTTCCCGGTGTTGACAAGGCGTATTTCAGGACGTTCGGATCCGGATGCGGCTGCCGGGTCATGCCGCAGGCCTGCATCACGCGCTCCGAGCGCCAATTGTCCTTGAAGCAGGTCGCCGCAATCGTCACTGCGCCGAGATCGGTGGCCAGGTCGATGATCAGCCTTGCCGCTTCCAGGCCAAGGCCCTTGCCCCACTGATCAGGTTCGAGGAAATATCCGATTTCCACTGTTCCGGGCGAGATCCAGGTAAACCCCGCATCGCCTATGACGACGCTGTCCACACTCGTTTCGACGGCCAGGAAGTACTCCTTCCGGGGGTGAAGGCGCTGTCTGGCGATGAGCGATGCCAGATAAGTCCCGGTCTCCGAAAGGCTTTCGGTTCCCCAGGTCAGGTGCCGCATGACCTCGGCATTGCCGATCCAGCGATGCATGGCTTTTGCATCGTCATGGCGCCACTCCCGCAGGCAAAGGCGCGCGCCATGTCTTTGTGCCGGAAACAGGGCGAGGCTCCCTTAGTGTGCCTCGTCCCAATTGTCCGCCGCCCTTGCATCGACCTGCAGCGGTACGGAGAGTTTCAGCGCCGGATCGCAGGCATTTTCCATGACGTCCCGGATCACCGGAATGGTGGCATCCACTTCGCCCTCCGGGACTTCGAAAATCAGTTCGTCATGCACCTGCAACAGCATTTGCGCAGTGAGTTTGGACGCCGTCAGCCGGTCCTCCATGCGCACCATGGCGCGGCGCAGGATGTCGGAGGCCGAGCCCTGGATCGGGGCATTGATCGCCGCCCGCTCATAGAAGGCCCGCATATTCGGGTTCTTTGTGTTCACGTCCGGATAATGCGCCTTGCGGCCGAAGATGGTGGTGACGTAGCCGTTCGCATGCACCTGTTTCTTGGTCGCTTCCATATAGTCCTTGATGCCGGGGAAGCGCTCGAAATAGGTCTTGATGTAATCGCCCGCCTCACCGCGTGCGATGCCGAGCTGATTGGCCAGGCCAAAGGCCGAGATGCCATAGATGATACCGAAATTGATCGCCTTGGCGCGGCGGCGCACCATCGGGTCCATGCCCTCGATCGGCGTGCCGAACATTTCGCTGGCCGTCATGGCGTGAATGTCGAGCCCGTCGTCAAAGGCCTTCTTGAGCTGTGGAATATCGGCCATATGGGCGAGCACGCGCAACTCGATCTGGCTGTAGTCGGCCGAGATCAGCTTGTGGCCTTTTTCCGCAACAAAGGCCTTGCGGATTTTTCGGCCCGCTTCGGTCCTGACAGGAATGTTCTGCAGGTTCGGTTCGGATGACGACAGGCGCCCGGTGGTGGTCGCTGCCAGCGCATAGGACGTATGGACCCGGCCTGTGGTTGGGTTGATGTAGCCGGGAAGTGCATCCGAATAGGTCGACTTCAGCTTGGAGAGCTGACGCCAGGCAACGATCTTCGACGGCAGTTCATGGCCTTCGGCGGCGAGGTCTTCCAGCACCTGGGCAGAGGTCGACCAGGCACCGGTCTTGGTTTTCTTGCCGCCAGGAAGGCCCATTTTGCCGAAGAGAATGTCGCCGAGCTGCTTCGGCGAGCCGATGTTGAAGTTTTCGCCGGCAAGCTCGTAGATTTCAGATTCCTGCGCCGCCATGCCCTGCGCGAAATCGCCGGACAGCCGCGACAGCATCTGCCGGTCGACGGAAATACCACGCTTTTCCATGCGCGCCAGTACCGGCACCATCGGCCGTTCCAGGGTTTCATAGACAGTCGCCATCCGGTCGCTCGCCAATCGCGGCTTCAGGATCAACCACAGGCGCAGGGTGACGTCGGCATCCTCGGCGGCATAGGCGGTGGCTTTGTCTATGGCCACCTTGTCGAAGGTGATCATCGACTTTCCGGAGCCGCAAACCTCCTTGAACGGGATTGGCTTGTGGTCGAGCCAGCGTTCGGACAATTCGTCCATGCCGTTGCCGCCCTTGCCGGCGTCGACCGTGTAGGACAGCAGCATCGTGTCGTCGAACGGGCTGATATCGATGCCGTAGCGGGTCATCACCAGCCAGTCATATTTGAGGTTCTGCGCGATTTTCAGAACTGCGCGGTCCTCCAGCATCGGCTTCAGCACGTCCAGCGCGTCTTTCAATGGCAGCTGACCTTCCACCAGACCGCCGCCGCCCAGGAGGTCGCCTTCTCCATCGACATGGGCAAGCGGCACATAACAGGCCTTGCCGGGCTCGGTGGACAGCGACAGGCCAACGAGGTCGGCCTGCATGGCGTCGAGCGATGTGGTTTCCGTGTCGAAGGCGACATAGCCCTTCTCGAAGGCTGCGTCGCACCATTCCTGAAGGCGCTCGAGGCTGGTCACGGTTTCATAGGCGCTGGAATCGACCGGGATCGCCCGGATGCTCTCCGCGCGGGCATCGGCAACGGTCTGCGGCACCATCATGCCGTCCGGACTGTCTCCAGCCTCACCAGTCCCGCCCGGGGAGGCCGGCGCTGTGCTGCTCGGCGCGCGTTCCATCAGGCGTCCCTTGTGGTCGGGCACATCCCAGCCGGGCACCTGGAAGTCTGTTGCCTCGACCGCGGCGAGATCAGCACCGGTCTCCTCGGCAATACGTTTGGTGAGCGTGCTGAAGCCCATGGCCTTCAGAAAACCGACCGCTTTCGGTCCATCCATTTCCGTGACAGACAGGTCGCCGACCGGGACCTCCACCGGGACGTCCTGTTTCAGTGTCACCAGTTCCTTGGAAACGCGGGCCTGCTCGGCAAATTCGATCAGGTTTTCCCGGCGCTTCTTCTGCTTGATAGTCTCTGCCTGATCGAGCAGTGTTTCCAGATCGCCGAATTCGTTGATCAGAAGCGCAGCGGTCTTCAGACCGATGCCAGGCACGCCGGGCACGTTGTCCACGCTGTCGCCGGCCAGCGACTGGACCTCAATGACCTTGTCCGGCCCGACGCCGAATTTTTCAAAGACTTCGGGCTCACCGAAAATCTTGTTCTTCATCGTGTCGATCATGCCGACCTTGGGCCCGATCAGCTGCATCAGGTCCTTGTCGCCGGAGACGATGGTGACACGGGCGCCCTGCTCTGCGGCCTGGCGCGCATAGGTCGCGATCAGGTCGTCGGCTTCAAAGCCTGCCTGTTCGATGCAATGCACGGAAAAGGCACGGGTCGCCTCCCGGATCAGGCCGAATTGCGGCACCAGATCTTCGGGCGGGTCCGGACGGTGCGCCTTGTATTCGGGGTAGATGTCATTCCGGAAGGTCTTGGCGGAATGATCGAAGATCACGGCAAAATGTGTCGGCTCGTCGCCCTCTTCCGGAGTCAGACCTTCCTGAAGCAGCTTCCACAGCATGTTGCAGAAGCCGGAAACGGCCCCCACCGGCAACCCGTCCGGCTTGCGCGTCAGCGGTGGCAGCGCGTGGTAAGCGCGGAAAATGAAGGTGGAACCGTCGACCAGGATCAGGTGGTCGTCGGTGGTGAGGGCGGGGGAGGAATCTTGCGTCGACATGGCGCGGATCATGCCCGCACAAGCCTTGTGAGGGAAGGGGTAAAATGAGAACAATTTTGCTGAGCGTCACGGCTCAGAATGACCCTGTTACTGATTGTGCCTGAGCTTACGTTCGCTCAATCTGTGATCCTGAATATGGCTTCGATCTCGACGCTTGCATTGGCAGGCAGGCTGCTGCTGCCGACAGCAAAGCGCACGTGACCCGCCTTGTCCGGCCCAAGGATCTCGGCAAACAGATCAGACGCGCCATTCAGAACTTTGGGATGCTGCGAGAAGCCGGCTTCCGAGTTGATGAACCCACCCAGTTTGATGAGCCGTTCGATACGATCAAGATCTCCCAATGCAGCGCGGGCACGGGCGAGGAGGTTGATGGCACAAAATCGTGCCGCTTCGTAACCGTGTTCGACCGAATAATCCGCGCCGATCTGCCCCGTGATCGGCTTGCCGTCCAGACCGACAGAGATTTGACCCGAAATGTGCAGATGGGATCCGTCGATCAGAAACGGCAGAAAATTGCCAAGCGGCGCCGGCGCGTCGGGCAGGATGATGCCCATCGCCTGGAGTTTGTCTTCAATCTGGCTCATGAATGGCGTCTTCCGGATCGGGATATCGTCGGGCGGGTGAACCGCAGGCTATGCGATTTGCAAAGCCTCCCGCAACCGGCGGACAGTTCCTGTCCGCAGGCTTCAGGCGGAGCTCACTCTGCTGCCTGGGCCTGCCGCTTCTTGCCGAATGTGCCGCTGAGATAGGCCCATTGCGGCCGTCTGAACAGGAACCAGCCGAGATTGGTTTTGACGATCAGCCAGTAGAGGATCATCGGGCTGACGGAGGCCACAATTGTGACGATCAGCGAGGCCGTGCCGATATCGAGGATGCCGAGCTTCAACAGGATGATCCGGCTGACGGCCATCGGGAAGAAGAAGGCGAGATAGATGACGATCGAATTCTCGCCGAAATGACGCAGAAAATCGAGCTGGCCTCCTTTGACGATCAGCGCACTTGTCAAGATGATGGCCCCGGCCCCGGCCGCACCGAGCGCAAGGGCGACCCCGGGCAACCCTGCCCAGCCGAGATAGACCAGGCCGCCATTCACGACACCCCAGCCAAGGAGATAAAGAAGGCTGACGGAGATACGTTCGCGGGCCCAGTCAGCCAGACGGAAGATCTGTGGCGCAAAGATGTAACCTGCGTAGAAATAGACGAAGCGCGAGGCGAATTCGTCGACCAGCAGCCAGCCGGTATGGATCGGTGCCAGCTGCAGAAGCGCAGCGATGGCCAGCATCAGCTGCCAGGGCACACCCCGGTCATGGGCGATCTTGCAGACAAGAAAGAAGATCGGCAGCATATAGATGAACCACAGCGTACCGAAGGGCTGGATGAAGCTGAGGAAATAGAACTCCAGCGCCCCCATGGCGCCCATTTCGCCGGCAAAGACGGGGGCCTTGACCGCGAACTGGATGGTCATCCAGAGCACGTAGAAATAGGCAAAGTGCACGACCTTGCGGTCTAGATAGAGTTTCCAGTCGCGCTGAATGACGTTGGCGAGGAAGAGACCCGAGATAAGGAAGAAATCCGGCATCCGGAAGGGTGCGGCAAAGGCGACCACGGCATGCATCCAGCCTGTTTCCCCGGCGGCGGCTTCGACGCCGAGGACCGAATGCATCATCACGACAAAAATGATGCAGATGCCCTTGGCGGTGTCCACCCAATCGACGCGCTGTGCACTCATTGTCTGCTGCCTTCTCGCCGGTTTCAGACCGGATTTTTCCATAGAACGAGCAGCAGACCTAACCTCAACTGGTAAAATTTACGCATACAGCCAATGTCACGATTTGGTGACCATGGCCCGTAATCTAGGATTTTGCGTTGTCGGAGCCGTCCTGCCAGGGGCTGAGTTGTGCTGGACCGCCGCCTTCGGAGGCAGGATCCTTTTTCTCGGACCAGTCCTCCGCATCCAGATCGACGACGCCTTCCTTGGGCCGCCGCACGCCCTGGCCGCCTTCCACGATCACCACATTGGATTTCGAAATGATGAAGCGCGCCAGAGCTTCACGCACCGGGGGAATGAACAGGAGCAGGCCGATAGCGTCTGTGACAAATCCCGGAATCAGGAGGAAAATGCTGGCCAAAACGATCATGGCGCCCTGCATCACCTCGTTGCCGGGCGACCGACCGGCGTCGAGTTCCTGCTGCATGCGCATCAGCAGCGACAGCCCCTGCTGGCGCAACATGATCGTGCCTGCCACGGCGGTAACCACTGTCAGGAGGATGGTCGGCAGGACGCCGATCAGCCCTCCGATCCAGATAAACACCGCAATTTCGATCAAGGGCAGTAGAAGAATGGCGGCGATAATATAAAGTCCCACGGGACCTCCAGGGTCTGATAAGCTGTCAACTCATGACCTAAGGTAGACATTCAGTCACAAAAATGCGAGCTGCTGCGTTTGGAAAGACAGGGTTGGCAAAGATTCAGTCTTGCTTCAGGGTCTGGATGCTGGTTCAAGAACCCCCTAAATAGGAAGCTGACAGACATTGAAAAATTGCCAGCGCCAATCGAATGAGAGGCTTGTCGCCGCTCACTTGGCTCGGAAGGGTAGCCGGAAGTTACAATGAACGAGATTTTTGACCCGTTGAACCTCCTCCTGATGGGACTTGCGGTCTTCATTCTTTTCAGACTGCGGTCTGTGTTGGGCAAGCGCACGGGCAATGAACGTCCTCCGTTCGACCCCTATTCGAAACCTGAACAGCCCAATGACAGCAACGCTGCCAATGGCCAGGACAATGTGATTCCGCTTCCCAACCAGGGGGCTCAGGATCATGAGCCCGTCGAAAACGGCGTGCAAAGCGGAGAGATTGTCATCGACAAGGTGGCGCCCGCAGGGTCCGCGCTCAACAGCGCGCTGAAGCAGATCCTGTCCGTCGACCGCAGTTTTGAGCCGGAACCGTTCCTGGAAGGAGCCCGTGCCGCCTACGAGATGATCGTCATGGCCTTTGCCGACGGCGACAAGAAGGCGCTCAAGAACCTGCTCTCCAGCGATGTCTATGAAGGCTTTGTAGCTGCCATCGACGACCGGGAAAAACGTGGCGAGACCATTGAATCCACCTTTGTCGGCATTGACAAGGCGGAGATCGTGGAGGCTGCCCTGAAGGGGTCCACGGCGCAGGTGACGGTCAAGATCCATAGTCAGCTGATTTCCGCGACCCGCGACAGCGGCGGCGAAATCGTTGACGGCGATCCGGCCAAGGTCACGGAAGTCGTCGACATCTGGACCTTTGCGCGTGACACCGATTCGCGCGATCCGAACTGGAAACTGGTCGCGACCGAATCTGCAGAATAAGAATGGCACGGATGAGAAGGTTCAAGCGGCCTGGCACCGCCGGCCTTCTTGCCGCCATGCTGAAGGGCGCGGTCATCACCGCGCCGCTTTTCTTTTCAGGAGCCGCTCCTGCCATGGCAACAGGCCTGACGATCCCGGAGCATCTGGAAAAGCGTGCGTTCAAGGACCTTGACGGCTGGCGGTCAGACGACCATCTGGCAGCGCTGAAAAGCCTGATGCGGTTCTGCGGCCGGCCGGAGGCTCTCCGAAAGAGCTCGGCATTTCCGCAGCTTCGCACGGACCATCTGGATCAGCTGTGCAAGGAAGCCGCTGGAACGTCACTGGGATCGCCGGCTGCGGCGCGCCGGTTCTTTGAAGCGCGATTCACGCCTTTCAGGATTGTGCAGCCAGGTTTCATAACCGGCTATTTTGAGCCGGAACTTGCGGCCTCCCGCAACAAGACATCGCAGTATGCCACGCCTCTCCTCCAGAAACCGGACGGTCTGGTGCCGGTGACAGCTGCAAACAGGCCTGACAATTGGCCCGAAGAGCTCAGTCATGGACGTCTGATCGAAGGGATCCTGTCGGAAATGCCGGACCGTGGCGCCATCATGAATGGGGCCCTGGACGAAGAAAATCTCGAACTGGTCTGGCTCGCTGACCCGATCGATGCCTTTTTTGTCCATGTCCAGGGATCTGTTCGCCTGCGGCTGACCGATGGCAGCGTCATGCGGGTCGGCTACGCCGGGAAAACGGGACATCCCTATACCGGTATTGCCCGGCTCCTGGTCAAACGCGGCGAAGGCACGCCGGACGAGTTCACCATGGCCGGCACCAGGGCCTGGCTGAAGGAAAACCCGGACAAGAGGGATGCGCTTTTCAGGGAAAATCGCTCCTACATCTTCTTCCGGGAAGTCACGGATATCGATGCCGGGGACGGACCTGTCGGTGCGGCCGGCTTGCCTCTGACGGCCGGACGCAGCCTTGCCGTCGATCCAGGTCACATTCCCTACGGCGCCCTTGTCTTTGTCGGTTCTGATCTGCCTGATCCTGCCAATGGCACCACTTTCGGGCGGCTGATGGTCGCCGACGACACCGGCTCTGCGATCCGTGGCCCGGCACGCGGTGATGTCTTCGTCGGCTCAGGTGAGGCGGCAGGCACCTATGCAGGTGATATCCGTCACGCTGCCGATTTTACCTTGCTGGTGCCGAATGCGCTTTTGCCAACGGATGACGCGGTGACGGACTGATATGGCGCGGCGGGGGAAAAAGGGGGCATTATCGCCGGAGGACCGGGACCTTTGGGGCAAGGTGGCCCGTACGCTGACCCCGCTCGATGCCGACCGGGCAAAAGACCTGGAGAAGCAGCTTGCGCAGGCTGTCGAGGAAACAGCCGAAAAGCCCGTCGGAAAACCGAAGACGTCAACCGCGATCAAGGCGCCGCCGGCCACCAAACCGCCCAAGGCCCCCTTGCCGCTGCATCAGCTGGAGCACCGCTACCGCCGCAAGGTCGTGCGCGGCGTCAAGGCGATAGATGCCCGTATCGATCTTCACGGTCTTACCCAACACCAGGCGCATGAGCGGCTGAGGGCGTTTTTGTATCGTGCCCAGACACGACGCCATCAGATTGTCCTGGTCATCACCGGCAAAGGCGGTGGGGAAACCCGTGCCTATATGGACGAGCGCGGTGTTTTGCGCAGAATGGTACCGCAGTGGCTGGCGATGCCCGACATGCGTTCCGTGGTTCTGGGCTATGAGGAGGCCCATCCGAGCCACGGCGGCGGTGGCGCCCTTTATGTCCGCATACGCAAAAGAAGGTAGGACCGTGACACCGCTTGGCGCAAAAATCCGGGAACTGAGGGCAAAACGCAATGTGTCGCTGAAAGAAATGGCGGCAGCATTGTCTGTCTCGAGTGCCTATCTGTCGGCGCTGGAACACGGCAAGCGCGGCAAGCCGACCTGGTTCCTTGTGCAGCGGATCATCGCCTATTTCAACGTCATCTGGGATGAGGCAGAGGAAATCCAGCGCTTGGCGGAGCTGTCGGATCCGCGCGTCGTGATCGATACGGCCGGCATGGACCCCAAGGCAACGGAACTTGCCAATCAGCTGGCATTGAAGGTCGGCGGCCTGTCCGAGGAGTCCCTTGCCACTCTCCTGCACCAGCTGCGCGTTGCAGCGGTAAAGGATGATGTTTGAAGACCAGCTGTTTCCAACCATCGGTACCGCGAACAGCACGCTCCAGCCGTTCCGTTCGTCATTGCCGGGCTTGATCCGGCAATCCATGCCATTGTCTTGCCCGTGGCGTTAGCTGAACTTGTTGAGACGGCCCGGCATGACGAAAAGAAACGGCCCTTCCTCGCGGACAGTTCAGAACCCGGCGTCAGGGATGCAAAGGATTTACCTGTCCTTCAACCGCGAACCCTATATAACCTTGCTTCAAGACTGCGCTCCACGAACGGAACTCTTGACCAGCATGAAACTCGCCCAGGAAGACCTCGCCGGACTGATCGATTCAGATGACCTGAGACAACGTTTGTCCGCCCTGACCGCGGTAAATGACGGCGACGGGTCGGATATGAAAGTCCGGGCTGCTGTCCTTGCGGAGCTGAAAAAAGAGGTCAAGTCCACCCGGGACAAGGTTCGGGCAAAGCTGGATGAGGATGGCCGCGGACTGGTCTGCGCCGCACGCCTTTCCTATGTCCAGGACGAACTGATCCGCGTGATCTACGATTTCGCCCTGCGTCATGTCTACCGGATCACCAATCCATCGGCTGCAGAGCGCATGGCCATTGCCGCGGTGGGCGGCTACGGCCGCGGCACTCTGGGGCCGGGTTCGGACATCGATCTTCTGTTTGTACTGCCCTACAAGCAGACCCCCTGGGGCGAGCAGGTCGTGGAGTATATCCTCTACATGCTCTGGGATCTGGGCTTCAAGGTCGGTCATGCCACCCGCAACATCGACGAATGTCTGCGGCTTTCTCGGGCGGACATGACCATACGCACGTCGATCCTCGAGGCCCGTTTCATCTGGGGTGACGAACCCCTTTATGAGGAACTGGTGCAGCGCTTCGACAAGGAAGTGGTGGAAGGCACCAGTTCGGAATTCATAGCCGCCAAACTTCTGGAGCGGGATGAGCGCCATCAGCGCCAGGGCATGTCGCGCTATCTGGTCGAGCCGAACATCAAGGAAGGCAAGGGCGGGCTGCGTGACCTCAACACGCTGTTCTGGATCGCGAAGTATCATTATCGCGTCGAACGTCAGGGCGAGCTGGTCAAGAAGGGTGTTCTGACCCGGTCCGAATATGCCCGCTTCAAGAAATCGGAAGACTTTCTCTGGGCGGCACGCTGTCACCTGCATTTCCTGACCGGTCGGCCGGAAGAGCGCCTGTCCTTCGAGGTCCAGCGCGAGATCGCGATCCGGCTCGGCTACACCCAGCATCCGGGCATGAAGGATGTCGAGCGGTTCATGAAACACTACTTTCTCGTGGCCAAGGATGTCGGCGATCTCACCCGCATCATCTGCGCCGCTCTGGAGGAAGAACATGTCAAGGAACCGCGCGGCAAAGGCCTGAGCGGCATGATGCGCCGTCTGCGCAGCGGCCGTCTTTCGGCAACTGCCAAGCCTGTGGAGGGCGCGTCGGGTTTCGTGGTGGAAAACAACCGCCTCAACGCGGTTTCAGACACGGTGTTCGAAACCGACCCCACCAATCTGCTCCGCGTGTTCCAGATCGCCGACAAGAACGACTACAACCTGCACCCGAACCTGACCCGGCTGATGCGTCACTCGCTGAAGCTGGTGGATGCCGACCTGCGCGCCGATCCGGAAGCCAATCGCTTGTTTCTGTCGATTCTCACGTCCCGGAACACGCCGGAGAAGGTGCTGCGCAAGATGAACGAAACCGGGCTTCTGGGCCGGTTTGTGCCGGAGTTCGGCAAGGTCGTGGCGATGATGCAGTTCAACATGTATCACCACTACACGGTCGACGAACATCTGATCCGCTCGATCGGCGTGCTGGCGGAGATCGAGCGGGGCAATTCAGGCGATGACCACCCGCTTGCAACCGACCTGATCCTGACGCTGCAGAACCGCAAGGTGCTTTATGTCGCCATGTTCCTGCACGACATCGCCAAGGGCCGGCCGGAAGACCACTCGATTGCCGGCGCCCGGGTTGCCCGCAAGCTGTGTCCGCGTTTCGGGCTGAACGATGCGGAAACGGAGACGGTTGCCTGGCTGATCGAACGCCACCTGGACATGAGCACCATTGCCCAGTCACGCGACCTGACGGACCGGAAAACCATCACGGATTTCGCCAACACGGTTCAGTCCCTGGAACGGTTGAAACTGCTTCTGATCCTGACGGTGGCCGACATCCGGGCGGTCGGGCCCGGGGTTTTCAACGGCTGGAAAGGCCAGCTGCTGCGCACGCTCTTTTATGCCACCGAACCGCATCTGTCCGGCGGTCATTCCAAGCTCTCCCACAGCCAGGCAATCGACAAGGCCAAGGCAGAACTTGCCGAAAAGCTCGGCCACTGGAAGCAGAAGGACCGCAACGCCTATCTCAAGCGCCATTACCCGGCCTATTGGCTGCGGACCGAACCGGACCGGTTGCTGGCCCATGCCGAATTGCTGCATGCCGCGGACGCGGAAAAGAAATACCTGGCTCACCAGGTCACCCCGCGCGCCTTTGAAGGTGTCACGGAGCTGACGTTGATGGCGCCGGACCATCCGCGGCTGCTCTCGATCATTGCCGGCGCCTGCTACACGACCGGCGCCAATATCGTCGATGCGCAGATCGACACGACCACAGACGGATTTGCGCTCGACACGATTTTCATCGGCCGGGAATTGCCGGACGATATGGATGAACAGCGGCGTGGTGACCGGATTGCCCGTCTGATCGAGACCACCTTGCGCGGCGACGAAAAGCTGCCCGAGCCGGTCGCCAAGAAAAGCGCCGTGAAGGGGCGCATGAAGGCGTTCAAGGTCGCGACCGAAGTTCTGGTCAACAACGCCCTGTCCGACGATTACACGGTTCTGGAGATTTCAGGTCTCGACCGGCCGGGCCTGCTCTACGACCTGACCCGGTCGATTGCGACGCTCAATCTCAACATCGGCTCCGCCCATATCTCGACCTTCGGGGAAAAAGTGGTCGACGTTTTTTATGTGACCGATCTCACCGGTCAGAAAATTGCCAATATCGGCCGTCAGGAAATCATCCGGGAACGCCTGTCCGATGCGGTCGAAGGCCATGTCGAGCTCGATCCCGCCGCCCCTGCCACGCGTAAAGTCCAGCGTCAGGCCTCCTGATGACCCAGATCGACCTTGGAATCCCGACCGCATGAGTCTCGTGCGCAACTTTGCAACTGTTGGCGGCGCGACTTTGCTCAGCCGCCTGCTCGGTTTTGTGCGCGACGTCCTGCTGGCGGCAGCCGTCGGCGCCGGTCCGGTGGCCGATGCCTTTGTCGTCGCGTTCCGTCTGCCCAATCTGTTTCGGCGCATTTTTGCCGAAGGCGCTTTCAACTCCGCCTTTATTCCTCTGTTCGGCCGGGCGGTCGAGGAACAGGGTGATGAAGGGGCAAAGCGGTTTGCCGCCGAGATCGGTGCGGCGCTTGTGTTTTGCCTTCTGGCATTGACGGCATTTGCCCAGATCTTCATGCCATTGATCGTCTGGGCCCTGTCACCCGGCTATGTCGAGGACCCGGCAAAATACGATCTTACCGTCCTGATGACGCGGATCACGTTCCCCTATCTGATTTTCATGTCCCTTCTGGCCTTTATCGGCGGCATCCTGAACACCTATCGCCGCTTTGCCGCCGCAGCGTTTGCACCGGTCATGCTGAATGTCGTGATGAGCCTCGTTCTGGGCGGAGTCCTCATTGGCGGCGTGGAGCCTGGCCAGACTCTCGGCATCATTCTGGCCGTCGGCGTATCGGTCGGCGGCATGGTCCAGCTGCTGGTCGTGATCATCGACCTGAGGCGGCTCGGGTTCCGTATTCCGGTCTACCGGCCGCGCTATACCAAGTCTGCAAAACGCCTCCTTGCGCTTGGCATTCCGGGCGTGGTTGCCGGAGGCGTCACCCAGATCAACATCACGGTCGGAACGATCATCGCCTCGCTCCAGGACGGCGCGAACGCCCTGCTTTATTATGCGGACCGGCTGTATCAGCTGCCGCTCGGCGTGATCGGCATCGCCATTGGCGTGGTTCTGCTTCCCAGTCTCACGCGCCAGCTGCGGGCAGGGGAAACGGAGGCTTACCAGCACAGTCTCAACCGGGCGCTGGAATTCTCGCTGGTCTTGACCCTGCCGGCA
The DNA here is from genome assembly GCF_965233565.1 of Roseibium sp. Taxonomy (GTDB): domain Bacteria; phylum Pseudomonadota; class Alphaproteobacteria; order Rhizobiales; family Stappiaceae; genus Roseibium. Next base: position 3,319,488 of record NZ_OZ247494.1, read on the forward strand.
GCTGTGGCCCTTGCCGTTATTCCGCACGAGATCGTCTCCGTCCTGTTCCAGCGGGTCCGTTTCGACGCGACGGCGGTGGACGGTACGGCGGCAGCGCTGATGGCCTTTGCACTCGGCCTGCCGGCCTTCGTGCTCAACAAGGTGTTTTCACCCGGCTATTTTGCGCGCGAGGACACCAAGACACCGATGCAGTTCGCCATAGTCGGCATGGTGGTCAATGTCGGCCTGTCCATCCTTCTGTTCCCTGTGCTGAAACATGTGGGCATTGCGCTCGCCACAACGGTTGCCGGATGGGTGAACACCGCGCTGTTGATCATCGTCCTGTGGCGGCGCGGTCATTTTGCTCCGGATTTCGGCCTGCTTCGCCGGCTCGTTCTGGTCTTCCTGGCGAGCCTCCTGATGGGCGTCAGCGTCCATTTCGCGGCGCTCTATCTGGCGCCCTACCTGAGTGATGCCTGGCTGTCTGTGCGGGTGTTCAGTCTTCTGGGGCTGGTTCTTATAGGCATGGTGACCTTTGCCGTATTCACCCAGCTGAGCGGCGGCTCCGATCTCTTGCGCATGGCGAAAGCGTTGACGCGGCGCAACACCTGAAAATGAAACGCTAATCTCCGCCGTTTCCTGCTTGCATCGGGCCGGGTGCGGGCTTAAACCCGGCGCGCCCAAAGATTCACAGCGCCCTTCCAACCGGCCGCACCAATAAAGGGATTGAAAATGGCGGAGTTCCAGCCCCGTGTCTTCTCCGGCGTCCAGCCGACCGGCAACCTCCATCTTGGCAACTATCTGGGCGCGGTCTCGCGCTGGGTGCCGTTGCAGGACCAGATGCCGACCATCTTCTGCGTCGTCGACAGCCACGCCATCACCGCCGGCTTTCCGGACCCGCATGAGCTTGCCAACGCCACGCGGGAAGTGACCGCGGCCTATATGGCGGCCGGCATCGATCCCAAGAAGTCGATCATCTTCAACCAGTCCCAGGTGCGCGAGCATGCGGAACTGGCCTGGATCTTCAACTGTGTCGCACGCATGGGCTGGCTCAACCGCATGACCCAGTTCAAGGAAAAGGCCGGCAAGAACAAGGAAAACGCCTCCGTTGGCCTGTTCGCCTATCCGAACCTGATGGCGGCTGACATTCTCGCCTATCGCGGCACGCATGTTCCTGTCGGTGATGACCAGAAGCAGCATCTGGAACTGACGCGCGACATCGCGGCCAAGTTCAACAACGATTTTGCCGACCGCATCAAGGAGCTGGGCATCGGCGTTCCGAACCCGACACCGTCTCCTGAGCTGCCGGAACATCTCTATTTCCCGATGACCGAGCCGATGATTGCCGGCCCGGCCACCCGGATCATGTCGCTGCGCGACGGCACCAAGAAGATGTCCAAGTCCGACCCGTCGGACCTGTCGCGCATCAATCTGACCGATGATGCCGAGACCATCGCCAAGAAAATCAAGAAGGCGAAGACCGATCCGGATGCCCTGCCGAGCGAGACCGACGGTCTGGACGGCCGTCCGGAAGCGGACAACCTGGTCGGGATTTATGCAGCGTTGAGCGGCGCCAGCAAGGCCGATGTCCTGAAGGACTTCGGCGGTCAGCAGTTCTCGGCTTTCAAGCCGGCGCTGTCTGATCTGGCCGTTGAAAAGCTCTCGCCGATGACCGACGAGATGCGCCGGTTGCAGCAGGACAAGACCGAGATCGATGCGGTTCTTAAGGTCGGCGCCGAAAAGGCGTCCGAGATCGCCGAACCGGTCCTGAGGGACGTTCGCAAGATCATCGGGTTTCTGGACGTGCGCTAAGGCAGACAGCCCGCATAGAACTGAAAAAGCCCGGCCGTCGTGCCGGGCTTTTTGTTGATCGCGTCCTGTTGTCAGGCCGGGGGCTGCGCTGCTGTTCCGCTCCGGGGTAGCCTCCTGCGAACTTGTCGGCGGCCGGCACCTGAAACTTTGCAAATGCACCGGGAACTTCGGACCAAAAGAAACGGCGGCTCCGGGGAGCCGCCGCAAGGTGCTGGTAGGTAACGTCTTTTATTGGGTTATGATCTCCGGCCCCATGAAGTAATAGGGCAGGAAGGTCGACAGGGCCGGCACATAGGTCACCAGGATCAGGAACAGGAGCAGCACCAGGACGAACGGTGCGGCGGCCTTGACCACCTGGACCAGGCTCATGCCCGTGATCCCCGATGTCACGAACAGGTTCAGCCCGATCGGCGGCGTGATCATGCCGATTTCCATGTTCACCACCATCAGGATGCCCAGATGGATCGGGTCGACGCCGAGCTCAATGCCGATCGGGAACACCACCGGGGCAACGATCAGGAGCAGCCCGGACGGTTCCATGAACTGGCCGCCGATCAGCAGGATGATGTTGACCGCGATCAGGAAGGTGAACCAGTTGAAGCCGGCCTCGACCATCCAGTCGGTGATCACCTGCGGGATCTGTTCCGCCGTCAGCGTGTGCGCAAAGAGCAGCGCGTTGACGATGATGAACATCAGCATGATCGTGGTCTTGCCGGAATCCGACAGCACCTTCTTGGTGTCCCTGTGGAACAGCGCCGGAAAGAAATTCCAGCCGATCAAACCAAGATTTCGGCCCCAGACCTTGCCGCCAACCGCATAGGTGGCCGGCAGGGCGGCGGGTGAAATGCCGTGGCGCAGCAGCGGATACCCGATCAGGGCGGCCAGCAGAATGGCGGCGCTGTCGATCCCGAAGAATGCGGTCCGGTTGGTGAAGGCAAAGGCGAGAGCCGACCAGACGAACATGGCGATGATCGCGTAGGTGATGGTCTTGAAGCCGGCAAGACCCAGCTCGCCATCTGTTTCGCTGACCCAGCCGACGCCTGAAAGCGGGCCCATGTCGCGATAGACAAACAGCGCGATCAGACCGGCATAGACGGCGGCAACGGCTGCAGCTTCCGTCGGCGTGAAGACACCGCCATAGATGCCGCCCAGGATGATGACCATCAGGAACAGTCCGACGGCTGCCTGCGAGACCGAGCTCCAGAGTTCCTTCCATCCGGCCCAGGGCTGCGCCGGCAGCTTCTTGACGCGCGCCATGATGTAGATCGCGGTCATGAGCATCAGGCCGGCAATGATGCCGGGGATGACCCCTGCAAAGAACATGCGGCCGACGGAGACGTTTGTTGCCGCGGCATAGACCACCATCACGATGGAGGGCGGGATCAGGATGCCGAGCGTGCCCGCATTGGCGATGACACCGGCCGCGAATTCCTTGGTGTAGCCAGCATGGCGCATGCCGGCGATGGCAATGGTACCGATGGCAACCACGGTGGCGGGCGAGGAGCCGGACAGGGCCGCAAACAGCATGCAAGCGAACACCGCGGCGATGGCGAGTCCCCCGCGGATCCAGCCAACGGCGTCGATCGAGAAGCGGATGATGCGCCGGGCAACGCCGCCGGTCGACATGAAGCTCGAAGCCAGGATGAAGAACGGGATCGCCAGCAGTGTGAAGTTCTGCGAGGCGTTGAACAGCTGCACCGCCACGGAGCTCATGGAATCATGGCTGAACAGCGCGATATAGAGGACGGCCGAAAGGCCAAGCGAAACGGCAATCGGAACCCCGAGGAACAGAAAGCCGAAGACGAAGATAAACAGAAATGCGGTTTCCATCGGGCCTTAGTCCTTCAAGACGTCTTTGTTCTCGGCAACCAGCTCCTCCGCCTCGTGGGCGGCGATGATGGCTTCCTTCTTGCCGGTCAGGATGAGGAGGAACCCCTGAAGGGCGCGATAGGCCAGAAGAGCAAGGCCGATGGGCAGGATGATGTAGGGCATCCAGCGCGGCACACGTTCCTTGACGCCGAACCACTCCTGGATGAAGCCCGGCCATTTCAGGTCCTCCATGCCGATGGGCACCTTGTAGAACTTGGCGAAATAGGCATAGGCACCACCGGTCGAGCCCTTGTTTTCCAGCGCGAGCAAGCCGCCGAACCAGGTGGCATCGAACAGCAGCACGGCATAAAGAAGCGTCAGTGCAGCTCCGAGCAGCGCCGCCAGACGGTACATGGGTGCGGGCAGAAGCTTGATGACTGCGTCAACGCCGAGATGGGCACCGATCTTGATGCCGTAGCTCATGCCGAACAGGATCAGCCAGGCAAACAGCACGCGGGTGAATTCCAATGCAGCCCCCCAGCCGGAGTTGAAACCGTACCGGGCAACGACCTGGGAAAAGGTCACGAGCGTCATCAGGGCCAGAATGATGGCGATGATGTTCTCATCCAGCGACGCGATGGTCTTTGGCGACACCCTGTCCAGAACGACGTAGAGGCAGAAGAAAACGGCGGTGAGCAAGAGTGGCCAATAGTAGGCCAGGAACTCCGAACCCATGGTCCCCCCCATAGTGAAGCGCTCTTAAACGAGCTTGTTCATGGTATGAGGAAGAAGGCCACAGGGCCTTCTTCCATGTTGTATGTGTCGGGAGTGGGATCAGCTGGCCTTGTTGGAGGCGACAGCAGCGTCGATCACGTCCTGGCCGATGTCGTCGCGGAACTTGTCCCAGACCGGCTTCATGGTTTCGACCCACTCGTTACGCTGTTCCGGCGTCAGGGTGCGGACTTCACCACCAGCTTCGATGATCTTCTGTTTGTTGGCTTCGTTGATGTCGGTCGAACGGGCGTTGTACTCGTCGGTGACTTCGTTGAAGATCGTCAGGAACTGGTCACGCACGTCGCCATCCAGGCTGTCGAGCCATTCCTGGGAGGTTACGGCCAGGTAGGTCAGCAGCTGGTGGTTGGTTTCGGTGGTGCCGTCCTGCACTTCGAAGAACTTCTGGGTGTAGATGTTGGACCAGGTGTTTTCCTGTCCATCCACAACACCGGTCTGCAGCGCGCCATAGACTTCCTTGAACGCCAGTTTCTGGGCGTTGGCGCCCATGGCTTCGATCATGGCCACGGCCACGTCGGAGGTCTGCACACGGAATTTCAGGCCGGCTGCGTCGCTCGGCACCAGCAGCGGCTTGTTGGCGGAGAACTGCTTCAGACCGTTGAAGACATAGCCAAGGCCGACAAAGCCGTAATCGGACATGGCGCCCAGCAGTTCCTGACCCTTTTCACCCTTGGTGAAGGTGGTGACCGCATCCATGTTGGTGAACAGGAACGGCAGGTCGAAGACGCGGTATTTCAGCGTGTAGGATTCGAACTTGGACAGAGACGGCGCTGCGAGCTGGACGTCGCCGAGCAGCAGAGCTTCCATCACCTTGTTGTCGTCGAACAGCTGCGAAGACGGGAACACCTGCATGCAGGCCTTGCCGTCCATTTCCGTGTTGATGCGGTTCGCCAGTGCGGTGGCCATTTCCCCTTTCGGGTGACCCTGGGCTGCAACCACGTGGCTGAATTTGATGATGACTTCACCGTCGCCGCAGTCATCTGCATATGCGGACGGGGCAAAGGCAAAGGAAGCCGCAGCTGCAGCGGCAAGTACAAACTTTTTCATCTGATGTCCTCCCAGACATTTCGAATTGACGGCCGGGTTGGCCGGACAGCGCGGTGGCTGGTCGGCACATCATTGGCAATCCGCGTGCCAAGTGCCGCCTGCTTCTTGAAAAGCGCCGGTTTCTGCAGGTTAACAAAGTCTGAATTCGCGCGCGTCTTGGGAGGAACCCATAGGATATGGGTGGAGTCTGACACATGGCGGATAGGCGATGTGTCGAAATCGACACATCGATGATCAAGAAACGACCCGCACGTCTATTGCCAGAGGGCTCCGCTTTCCGGATCGTGGCGCAAGGGTCTTGCCAGTTGCCTGAGCTTGTCGGGATTGCGGACGACAAGGATGCGATCGATCCGGCCGTCTTCGTCATAACCGAAGGTCAGGGCGGTCACGACGCGCATTTCCTCCAGGACAACCAGTCCGCGCAGCCCGTTGATAAAACAGGGCAGGACCGGGGCACCGCCCCACAGGCGGCGGATAATCTGGGCCACATATTTGGCGACTTCGTCGCGACCCTCGAGCACACGGCCGAGCGCAGCCACCTTTCCACCGCCGTCGGAGTGGAACTGCACTGTTTCCGACAGCAAGCCGCTGAGCTGGTCCGTCGAGCCACTTTCCACCGCGTTCAGGAAGGCCGACAGCATCTGCTGCTGGTGATCGGGCGTCGGCACGAAGCGCGTCGCCGGATTCTGGATGTGTCTGCCGGCCCGTGACACCAGCTGGCGGCAGGCGGTCTCGCTGAGGTCCAGTGCCTGTGCGACATCTTCATAGGGTTTGCCGAAGACTTCCCGCAGCAGGTAGGCCGCGCGTTCCTTCGGGCTGAGCCGTTCCAGCAGCAGCAAAAAGGCCGTTGTCAGCGACTGGGCCCGCTCCAGGTCGATTTCGGGGTCTGACCCGGCGTCGACCTGAAGCGGTTCGGGGATCCACGGGCCGACATAGTCGACCCGTTTCCTGTGCGCCGCCTTGAGCGCGTCCAGACAGCAATTGGAGCAAACCTTTGTCAGAAAGGCTTCCCGATTGGCAATCGAGGCTTTTTCCGTTCCCTGCCATTTCAGAAACGTGTCCTGAACCGCGTCCTCGGCATCTGCCATGGAGCCGAGCATGCGGTAGGCCAGCCCCAGAAGGCGCGGGCGCATGGTTTCGAATGTATCGCTGTCCGGACCTGTCATCATGAAGACCGCCTTCCGTCAGTGGTTGGACACCTGAACCCGGTTCCAGAGGTTGATCATGGCAACGGCAGCTGTGATCGCGCTGATCTCGGCGTCGCTGAAGTGATTGCGCAGATCGGACCTGAGCCACTCGTAGTCCGTTTTCGGGTCAAGACTGGTCAGTGCCTCGGTCCAGGCGAAGGCTGCCTTTTCTGCCGCTGTGAAATCATCGACATGCCGCCAGACCACCACGCGCTGCAGCCGCTCCTGGGTCTCGCCGTCGGTCAGGGCTTCCTCTGTGTGCATCTTGACGCAATAGGCGCACTGGTTGATCTGCGAGGCGCGCAGATCGATCAGGTGCCGCAGTTTCGGCTCCAGTTCCGCCTTGCCGATCGCACCGCTTGCGGCAACGAAGCATTTCACGATGTCCGGGACGTTCTGGTAGTGATTGATGGCCGTTGAAGTTGTCATGTGTGTCTTCCGTCATTGGTTGCAATATGGGGACACAGGGATGACGAGCGAAGGCTCTCGTCTGTGACATGCGGGACGATTTTTTCTCACCGTTTGTCCTCCAGGCTGTAGCGGGAGGACAACTGAGACCTTTGTGAAGGCTGGAGAGTGCCTCATCAGGCCGGCAGGGCCTCTTCCTTGCCGAGACCGTATTTGCGCATCTTTTCATAGAGCGCCTTGCGGGAGAGGCCGAGGGTCTCGTAGGTCGGTTTGATGGCGCCGTCATTGCGCTTCAGTTCCGCAGCGATCAGGGCCCGTTCATAGGCTGCGACCTGCTCGAAGAGCGTGTTACCCGCATCTCCCGTTGGCTCGGTGACCTCTTCCACGCCAAGCACGAAACGGTCGGCGACATTGCGTAATTCGCGCACATTGCCGGGCCAGTCGCGGGCCATCAGGCCGGCCAGGTAGTCTTCACCGATATCGGGGATTTCGCGCCGGTAGCGCGCACGGGCTTCAACGGCCAGATGCCGGAACAGGAGCGGTATGTCCTGCAGCCGGTCGCGCAGCGGCGGTATCGACACATTGACGACGTTCAGCCTGTAAAAGAGATCGAGGCGGAACCGCCCTTCCTTGCCGGCCGCCTCAAGGTCTTCCTTGGTGGCGGCGATAAATCGAACGTCCAGTTCGATAGCCTTGTTGGATCCGAGCCGCTCGATGGTCCGGGTCTCGATCACGCGCAGCAGCTTGACCTGCAGTTCCAGGGGCATGGATTCGATTTCGTCCAGAAACACCGTGCCGCCATGGGCGTGTTCCAGTTTGCCGATGCGCTGGCCGCTGGCGCCGGTGAAGGCGCCCTTTTCGTGCCCGAACAGCTCCGATTCGATGATTTCGGCAGGCAATGCGCCGCAATTGAGTGCGACAAACGGCTTGTCGGCGCGCGGGCCTTCATCATGCAGCGCCCTGGCAACGACTTCCTTGCCGGAGCCGGTTTCGCCGAGGATCAGGACATCAGCGTCGGTTGTCGCCAGCGCCGTGACATTGCGGCGAAGCAGGTCCATGGCGGGTGTCCGCCCGACGAGGCGGCTTTCCAGGCCGGTCCGGTCGGCCAGTTCCTCGCGCAGCTTTCGGTTTTCCAGAACCAGCCGGCGCTTGTCGAGAGCGCGTTCCACGACGGAGGCCAGATGGGAAACGGAAAACGGTTTTTCCAGAAAGTCATAGGCACCGGCCCGCATGGCCTCGACCGCCAGCGGCACGTCGCCATGGCCGGTGATAAGCACGACCGGCAGGGCCGGATCGATCTCGAAGGCCTTTTTCATCACCTGGAAACCGTCGGTGCCCGGCATGCGGATGTCGGTCACCAGCACGCCGTAGAAATCCCGGTTGACCTTTTCCAGGGCGTCTTCCGGCGCCCCTGTCGCAAAAACGTCCTGGCCGGAGAGCTCCAGTCCCTGGCTCAGGGATCCGCGCAGATCCTCCTCGTCGTCAATCAAAAGGACGGTTGCGTGATCCATGAGGGCCTTTCTATTCGGCTGCCAGGGCGGTTTCGTCGGCAATGGGCAGGCGCATGGTGAACCGCGCGCCGCCTCCATCGAGGTTGGTCGCTTTCAGCGAACCGGAAAAGTCATGGACGATTTTATAGGCGATCGACAAGCCCAGTCCGAGCCCGGCGCCGACATCCTTGGTGGTAAAGAAGGGATCGAAGATCTGGGGCAGGACATCAGCATCAATGCCGGGGCCGTTGTCGCTGACGGTCAGCACGGCTTCCTGGTTGTCGCGTTTCAGGGTCAGCGTCACATGTGGCAGCGGACTGCCGCTGACAGCATCGACGGCATTCGACAGGAGGTTGATGACCACCTGCTCCAGGCGGATGCGCCCGCCTTTGACGATGATGTCGGCGTCGGGCAGGTCCAGCGACAGATCCACTTTCTTCTGCTTGATCTGCGGCTGCAGCAGGAGCGTTGCCTCGTCGATCACCTGGCGCAGCGACACCGGCTTGATGTCGGTGCCCGACTTGCGGGTGAAGCCTTTCAGCGTCTTGGCGATCTCGGCCATGCGGGTAACCATACCCTCGATGCGGCCGAGATTGGTTTTTGCTTCGCCCGCGCGCCCGCGTTCGATCAGCATGCCGGCGATTTCCGCATCCGAGCGGATGGCTGCGAGGGGCTGGTTGTATTCATGGCTGAGCGCGGCCGACATGCGCCCCAGTGTTGCCAGCTTGGCGGCCTGGACCAGTTCGGCCTGGGTCAGGCGCAGGTTGGCCTCGGCCTGTTCGCGCTCGCGGACCTCGCGTTCCAGATGGGCATTGGCCTTCCTCAAATCCGAGGTACGGCTTTGAACCCGGCGTTCCAGTCGAAGTGCGGCTGCCCGCGTGCGCCGCTCCTGGCGCACAAATTCGGCGCGCCGCGCAATCAGGATGGCCAGACCCCCGGCCATGATCACGCAGACAAGCAAGGCAACGAGCATTGCCCAGCCCGATCTCTGGCGTGCATCGGTGATGTCGACCAGGGACCGAACCTGCCAGCCCAGAACAGCGACATCCTCGTTCAGCTGCATGTGATGGTCGCCGCTTGGCGCCGCAGGCAGGAGCAGTTCGACACCTTCGAACAGCGACAGGTCGGCGATATCGCGCCCGAGGTTGAGCTCGGACACCAGTTTGCCCCGCCATTCGGGCACGTTGGAGACGACAACCCGGCCGGATGTGTCGAGTGCAAAAATCGTGTCCTTGCTGAGTGCCCAGGCCTGTTCGACGTCATCCAGGCTGACGCGGACAGCCAGAACGCCGGCAATCTCGTTGCCCTGCCTGAGGGGCGAAGCGAAGACGTAGTTCGACGCACGGACCGGGGTCCCGGGCAGCAACTGCCGGCCAAGCTGTCCCTGGAGGGCGAGGTCGAATGCCTGCCGGATCTGGTCGGCGCCACCGATCGACCCTGCCGGAACACCGGCCTGGCTGGAGACGACGACATTGCCGGTTGCATCCATCAGCCAGATTTCCTCTGCACCCGACATCCCGGCGGCAATGGCCGTGATGCCCGGGTCCTGGAGCGGCCGGTCTTCGTTCAGAAGATCGCTGATATCCGGACCGCGCGCCAACAGGGGCGACAGCAGACGGAACTTGTCTAGCAGGCGTTCCAGCACGGCGGTCTGCACGGCCAGATTGGCACGCGCGCCGGTTTCCAGCTCCGCCAGCGTGATCCTGAGACTGCCAAAACCCGTCAGCCAAAGGATCAGCAGGGTCGCGAGCAGGAGCGACGCACCGATGCCGATTTTGAGCTTGCGCCAGGTCTGACGCAGGGGTTTGCGTATCATGGCGCCAGTATACCGATGCCAAGGCATCCGTGAACCCGCACGAGCGCTTACAGCTCTTTGCGGGAAACGTCTGTGCGTGCGGGCGCGCGCTGGCGACGGTCAATCGCGACACTCTTGATCAGCACCGTCACGTTTCGACCCTTGTGCAGATCGAGTTCGGCGACCGACGCCCGGGTGATGCGCGCCCGCAACGTCTGACCTTGAACGTTACACAGAAGTTCAGCATAGGGGCCGGTTTCGCTTGATATGCTGGTGATGGTTGCGTCAAACGCGTTGCGGATCGACAGGCCCTCCGGCGGATAGAGGGCGAGAGCGACATCCCTTGCGCGGATGCGCAATCGGACTGCATCGCCGACATCCGCCGCCATATCCGGGATCTGGAGCACGGCGCCACCGATATCGACATGGGTCAGGCCCCAGTCTGGATCGACCGATGCGACAACGCCTTCCAGCAGAGCGCCTGCTTCGTGCCGGCCGGTTGCCTTGCCGAGATCCGTTCTCGCCAGCATATCGGCGACCGGACCAAAAGCGGGCGTCTGTCCGTCCGACAGGATCACCAGCGTGTTGGAAAGTCGCGCAACTTCCTCGATGGAGTGGCTGACATAAAGGATCGGAATGCCGGCTTCCACACACAGCCGGTCGAGATAGGGCAGGATGTCGTTGCGCCGCGCCTGGTCCAGATTGGCCAGCGGTTCATCCATGATCAGAAGCCTGGGGTCGGACAGCAGCGCCCGCCCGATGGCGACGCGTTGCCGCTCGCCGCCCGAGAGCGTGCGCGGCATGCGCCGCAGAAGCTGGCCGAGGCCGAGCAGATCTGTGACTTCCTGAAAATCGCGCGTGGAGCTTCTTCGGCCGGCCCACCGGGCGTAGGTCATGTTGGCTTTCACGCTCAAATGCGGAAACAGGCGGGCATCCTGAAAGACATGGCCGATCCGGCGCGCCTGCACCGGCAGATTGATGTTCTTCTCCGCGTCGAACAGTACGGTGCCGTTGACTGCGATACGGCCGCTCAGGGGAGTGATCAGTCCGGCAATCATGTTGGTCAGCGATGTCTTGCCGGCGCCGGACTGGCCGAACAGAGACGTCACGCCTCCGGAGCTCTGGAACGATGCCTGCAGCGGCATCCGGCCGACCTGGCCCTTGATGTCGACGTCAAGCATGGCCGGCTCCCATGCGGTTTCGCAGCCGGCGAACCAGCAGTTCGGACGCGATCAGCGCTGCGAAGGCAACGAAGACAGCAATCAGGGTCAGACGGAAGGCGGCCAGGTCACCGCTTGGGGTCTGGGTCGCCGTATAAAGTGCCAGTGCCAATGTGCGGGTTTCCCCCGGGATATTGGACACAAAGGTGATGGTGGCGCCAAATTCGCCCATTGCTTTGGCAAAGCCGAGGATGGCACCGCCGAGAATACCTGGCAGGGCAAGCGGCAGCGTGACGGTGACAAACGCGATCAGCCGATGGGCGCCGAGCGATTTCGCCGCTTCCTCCAGTTTGGGATCAACCGCTTCGAAGGAGATCCGGATCGGCCGCACCATCAGTGGAAAGGCCATGACACCGGCCGCAAGCGCCGCACCGGTCCAGTTGAAAGCGAAGGTGAACCCGAACGTATTGTCCAGGAAGGCACCGATCGCGCCCTTGCGGCCAAACGTCAGAAGTAGAACATAACCGGTGACGACGGGAGGCAGAACCAGCGGCAGATGCACGAGGGCGTTCAGCAGACCATGGCCGGGAAAACTGAACCTGGCCAGCACATAGGCCATCAGGACGGCCAGCGGCAGTGCCACGCACAGCGCGGCGGCAGCGACCTTGAGCGTCAAAAGAAGCGCTTGCCATTCACTTGGCTGAAGGGTGAAAAAATCCACGTTTGCTCAGTCTGTCGGTTCCGGTCGCAGGCAGATGTTGACTTGCCTGTCAGTCGTTATCGACCACAAAGCCGAAAGAGCGCAAGATCTGCTTTGCCTCCGGGCCTTTCAGAAAGGCCGTGAAGGCGGAGGCCGATGGATTGGCGTGGCCGGTTGTCAGGCCGGCCAGGTACCGGATCGGAGGATGGCTGTCCGGCGGCAAGCGGAACAGGACGGCAACACCCGGTTCGATCCGGGCATCTGTCACGTAGACAAGGCCGAGCGGCGTGTCTCCGCGGGCAACGGAGGCCAGTGCAACGCGCACATTTTCCATTGGCGCAAGCGATCCCGCAACTGCCGGCCAGAGACCCAGGCCGGTCAGGGCCTCCCTGCCATAGCGGCCGGCCGGGACCGTCTCCGGGTCGGCCATGGCCAGGCGATGACCGCCGAGAAAGGTCGCAAGGCCTTCCGGAGTAGCAGTCAGCGGACCGGCTTTTTGCTGGCCGACCAGAACAAGGGCATTCGAGGCAATGTCGCGAACCGTGTCCTTGCTGACCGCGCCGGCGTCAACAACGTAATCCATCCAGTCCGCGTCGGCCGAAACGAACACGTCTGCCGGCGCGCCCGCCTCGATTTGCCGCGCAAGAGTCCCGGTTCCGGCAAAGGAGAAGATCGGCGCGGTGCCGGTTTTTTCACCGTAGGCGTCCCCGATGGCTTCCATCGCTTCGCGCATGCTTGCAGCGGCAAACACGGTGAGCGGCTGATCGGCCCGGGTTGGTGTCAGGCTCGACAGGACAAGGAGGAAAGCAAGAGCGAGAGTTCTGAGCATGGGGACATGTTTCTTGACACGGAAATTTTACCTAAGCCCTTCCCGTCGCGGCTTCAATAGCTCTGGCCGTGGTTTCGCTCGCTTCCGGACGGCTCGGGTGGTCATTGACCTTTTCATTGCGCAACCGCCTGTGTCATGAACCCTCCTTTCTTCCGAGCGAGCCGAGACAACGATGATGATTGAATTGAAAGAGCAAACCCCGGACCCAGACACGTATCTGGCCCTGCGCAGCGGCGCCGGGCTCGGCGGTTACGAGCGGGATGCGGCGGAAAAAGGTCTGAAGAACAGTGTCCACGCCGTCATGCTGTTTGACGGAGACAAGCCGATCGGCATGGGCCGGCTGATCGGAGATGGCGGCCTCTTTCTGCAGGTAACGGACATTGCCGTCCTGCCGGACTATCAGGGGCGGGGGCTCGGAAAGCGGATCATGGCAGCCCTGACGCAGTTCATCGAAACGGAACTGCCTCAAAGTGCCTATGTTAGTCTCATCGCCGACGTGCCGGCAAACCGGCTCTATGAGCAATTCGGCTTCAAGGAGACCGCACCACGTTCGGTCGGCATGTCCCGGCGGGCCAACCTGAAATAAACCGTCATCGGCTCGCAAATCGGGTCGTGACGGCCCGTGCTGCTGCCTATGGTCTCCTCAGACAGATTGAGGAGACCAGACATGTTCCAGATCCAACCCCTGCCCGCTTCCGAGTTTTCGCATCTTTACGGACTGAGCGATGCCGAACTCGCCGCCAAAAACATCCAGGTGCATTATTCCGATGGCGGTTTCCCGTGCCGGGTGTCGCTTGAAGACGTTGCCGAAGGCACGCGCGTCTTTCTGATGAACTTCGAACATCAGTCGGGCGAATCGCCCTACCGCTCACGCCACGCGATCTTCGTTGCCGATGGCGCCGAGGAGCGCCATCCGGAGGCAGATACGGTGCCGGAGGTCATTGCCTGCCGTCTGCTGTCGGTCCGGGCCTTCAACCGGGCGCACGAAATTGTCGATGCGGAGGTGATCGAGGGCCGCGAGGTGGACAATCAGATCAGGACGTTTTTTGAAAACCCGCAGGTCGACTACATCCACCTGCACTTTGCGCGTCGTGGCTGTTTTGCGGCCAAGGTGACACGAACGGCGTGGAGCTGACGCTTTTCGAAATGCGTGAAACAATTCGTGCCGAAACGAGCGCTCACCACCAAGCCGGAAGACTGCCGGTATTAGCCCAGCCGGCTCTCGAGCGTCACGGTACGTGGGTTCAATAAAGCTTGAGCAATCCTTCGGAGGTCGCTTCTTCCAGAAGCGCCTCCGGACTTTGTGTCAGCTGGCCGTGTTTGATCATGGCATCGCCAATGTCACCGAGATCGTCAGCGTTCTGCCAGCTTTCGGGCTGCCAGATCTTCGACCGGATCATTGCCTTGGGACAATGCATGAAGGCGCGTGTGACGTGCACGACGAGCGCCATGGCGGGCAGTTTGCCATCGACCGGCATCGTTTCCATCAGCTTCGGATCCTTGACGATCCTTGCTTCTCCGGAGATGCGCAAGGTTTCGCCCTTTCCCGGGATCAGGAAAATCAGGCCGATCCGCGGGTCTTTCAGCAGATTGTGGTAGCTGTCCAGGCGGCGGTTTCCCGGCCGGTCGGGAATGGCCAGCAATGTGTCGCTGAGGACCCTCACGAAGCCCGCCGGGTCGCCCTTGGGACTGACGTCGATCACACTGTCCGGATTGGCGGTGGCAATCATCATGAACGGCGCGCGGGCGATAAAGGACCGGCAAAGGTCATCCAGGGCGCTGATTTCCTTGACCAGCACTTTTTCCGGGGCGGTGCCCGCATGAGCTTCCAACTCCGCCACCGTTTCGATCGTGTCAGTGAATTCGGAGAAGGGTGAACTGTTCTCTTGCATCCTGTCCTCGGGGTGTTTGCCTGACGCGGTTCAATATCCGGATCTCGTGATCCGACTGTCGCGTTTCAAGATCGTGCTGGCAAGCGGGCGAAGCTCCCACCGGTCGAGGCTATTTGCAATCGGTGCCTGATTTCCGGCTAAACTGGTTCTTACCGCGTGTCAGAACAATGCTCATTATCACAGCGACTTCGACCTTTAAACTTAAGGGCGATGCGTTATTCTGTTGCTACTATAGGGAGATCTGACCATGTCAACTGCTGCCGACCGCCGTGCCGCATTCAAGGCGCTTCACCAGAAGGGACGTGCCTTTCTGATGCCCAATCCGTTCGACATCGGGACGGCGCGTATTCTCGACGGACTGCGTTTCGATGCCCTGGCAACCTCCAGCGCCGGGTATGCCTGGACCCGGGGTGTCCGGGATGCCGAGGGACTGATCGGCCGGGACGATGCCCTGGCCCATGCCGCCGAAATCATCAGCGCCACCAGTCTGCCGGTAAACGGGGATCTGGAAAACGGCTTTGGCGACAGCCCGGACGACGTAGTGGCGACGGTAAAGGGTGCCATCGAGGTGGGCCTGGCGGGCTGCTCCATCGAGGATTACAGCCAGGATCCCAAGCATCCCTATTATGATCTCGATCTTGCCGTGGAACGGATCAAGGCCGCCGTTGATGCCAAGAATGCTCTGGCGGCTGACTTTGTGCTGACTGCGCGCAGCGAGGGGCCGGTACATTCCGAGTATGAACTTGACGAGACGATCAAGCGGCTCAACGCCTTTGCAGCGGCTGGCGCCGATTGTGTTTATGCACCGCAGCTGAAGAACCGGGAGCAGATTGCAAAGGTGCTGGAGGCTGTGGAAGCGCCGATGAACATCCTCGCAGGCCGCAAGAATTTCCACCTCACGCGCAAGGAGCTGGGCGACATGGGTGTCGCCCGTGTCTCGATCGGCGCGGGTCTTGCCAAGATTGCCTTCGACGCCTTCATCGCAGCGGCCGAAGACATGAGACTAGGTGGCGCGTTCGGCTGTTTCGACCGTGCAGAAACCATGCCTGAAGGGACGACCGACTTTCAGTCCTTCCTGAAGGCAAGGCTCTAGGGCCCTAGCCTGTTGCCCAGTAGGTCAGTACGACCGGCAGCGTGACAAGCGTCAAAACCGTAGAAACGAAGATGAAGCCCGCGACACCGGGGGCTTCATCCGGCCGATGCTGCGACACGGCGAGATAGGTCGCCACCGAGGGCGGCATGAAGCAGAGCAGGATAATGACACTCTCGATCTTCGGATCGAGCGTCAGCAGCCGGGAGAGCGCAAAGGCAGCGACACAGGAAATCGCGATATGAGCCACGGACAGGATGGCGGCGGTGCCGATGCCGCCCAACTTCAACGTGGCGAGGCTGTGGCCGAGTGTCAGGAGCATGATCGGGATGGCAAGTCCTGCCAGAATGCCGAGGCTTTGATCGACCGGCTCGGGCAGTTTCAAACCCGTGCCCATCAGCACCAGCGCGAGGGCCACGGCATAAATGACCGGCTGGCGCGCCAGGGCCGCAAAATTGGGTTCCCCCATCGGCAGAGCCAGACCGATGGTGAAGATCGCCACCAGCACCACGACGATAAAGCCGATGGCAACCGCAGCCCCTTCCGCGCCGAAGGCGAGTGTTGAAACCGGCAGACCGATATTGCCCACATTGGCCAGCATCATCGGTGACAGATAGGCCTTGATCGGCAGGCGCAGCAGCTTCAGGACACCAAAGCCGAGAACGGCAAAGACTGCAATCATGGCACAGGCGGCCGCAAGCACAGTCAGGAACGTGTCCAGCTGGACGTGTTCCTTGGCAAGATGTGACAGGATCAGGGCCGGGTAACCCACATTCGACACCAGCGAGCCGAGAAGCTTCCGGTCGAAAGGCGCCTTTGCCATGGCAAGGCCGTAACCGAGCAGGACACACAGGAACACCGGCAGCATGACATTGACGACATGTCCGAAGATTTCAGTCATGCGATATGCCCTCCTTGGGGGCCGGCAGCTGAACCGGTCAATCGGATCGCTGCGGTTGGAAGACAACTAAAGCGCAACCACCCCGCGACAGGCAAGGTCGCGGGGCGGCTGACATCCGGGGTGGGCACTTTCCGGACGCTGGTTCAGTCCCGGCCCCATTTCTCCTGTTTCTTGTCCTTCATGATGCCGCGGACCATCTTGCCGAAAGCCTTGTCCTTGGACCTGCGCTCGGCAAGGCTGGCGGAGTTGAAGGCTTCTTCCGCTTTCAGTTTCCGCCACCGGTTGAGCCTGGTTTCCTCCAGCTGACCGGATTCAATGGCCTTTCGAACCGCGCAGCCCGGCTCCGTTTCGTGCCGGCAATCCTTGAAGCGGCAGTTGGCTGCCAGCTCCGTCAGATCCGAGAACAGGTCCTCGATCCCGGCAGCCGCATCGGTGAGCTGCAGTTCGCGCATGCCCGGCGTGTCGAGCACGAGACATCCGCCCGGCACCTGGTGAAGCTGCCGGCGCGTGGTCGTGTGACGGCCCTTGGCGTCATCTTCGCGGATCGCCTGTGTAGCGATCGCCTCGGTTCCGGCAAGCGCGTTGGTGAGCGTCGATTTGCCCACCCCGGAAGACCCGAGAAAGGCAACGGTCTGGCCGGGCCGGCACCAGTCCGCCAGCTTGTCCCTGGGCTCCTGCCCGCGGGCATCCAGCGTGACAACCGGTAGTCCGGCCGAGATCGACCGCGCCTGCTGGGCAAAGTCTTGCGGATCGTTGGAGAGGTCGGATTTGGTGAGCAGGATCACAGGCGCGATCTCTGCTTCAAGACACAGCGCGACATACCGCTCCAGCCGGGCGATGTTGAAATCCTGGTTACAGGAGGAAACCAGAAAGGCCGTCTCGATATTGGCGGCAATCAGCTGGACCTGCCGGTCGGTGCCCGGTGCGCGCCGTTTCAAAAGGCTCTTGCGCTCCAGCACACGGCTGGCCCAGGGTTGTTCGCGGTTCAGGAGAAGCCAGTCGCCGACCGTCGCCTCCAGGCGTGGAGGAATGGTGTCGTCGATGTCGTCGCCGATCACGTGCAGCGCGTTGCGGTGAACTTCAACGACCCGCACCGGGGGTGTACCGGCAAGCTCTTCCGAACTGAGCTGCTGGGCGAAAAAGGCCTGCCAGCCGAGTGTTTCAAGGATCGAGGGCGCTCGGTCCTGTGCCTTCGGTGTTTTGGCCGAAGGGAAAAATTCCGAATAGTTTCGTGGCATTGGATGTCTCGTGACTTAAACACACGTCATCGGGCGCCTGGAAGGGCACCTGGTTCATGGGGTTTAAGGCTCTCCGGTCAAAAAGAGCCGGATCACGCAATCTCTGACATCAAATCTCCATTGGGCACCGAATGTGGCGCCCTTTTCAGGTAGCCGTTGCGATGCTGTTTTGCAAGGGCAGGGCCCTATTGCGGCCGCTCACCGACATAGGCCGCCCGCGGCCGGATCTGCTCGGGCGTCGCGTATTGCTCGAGCGCATGGGCAATCCAGCCGGTCATCCGGCCCGCACAGAAGATGATCTTGCCGGCATCCTTCGGCAGTCCGTAGGTCTTCTGGATGGCGGCGAGCGCCAGATCGACATTCGGCGCGACGCCGAAGAGATCGCGCGCAACGCCGATCAGGCCGGGCAGACGCTTGACGAAGGCGTGCTCAGGTTCGCTCCGGCACAGCACGTCCAAAAGGCACTCCGCCCTTGGATCCCGCTCGCCATAGATCGAATGGCCGAAACCGGGCAGCGGCTCGCCGCGGCTGAGGCGGTCCGACAATACGGTTTCGATATCCGTTTCCGGCGAGATTTCAGACAGCCAGGCCGTCGCTCGGTCGGACGCCGCGCCATGGCGCGGGCCGGCAAAGGCACCGAGGCCGGAAATCAGCGCGGCATGAAGCGGCGCGCGTGTGGAAGCGGCGCACCGGGTGGCGAAGGCGCTGGTATTGAGTTCGTGATCGGCGCAGAGCACAAGGGCGGCCCGGATCACGTTCTTGGCCGGGGAAGATGCGCCGAATGCCTTGGCGATCTGGGTATGCACGGGCACATCCACGGGGTCGGCATTGAGCAGTGCGGCAACCGAATAGCGCAGAAGCGCCGCCCCCTTTGTCTGCAACAGTTTCGGGGCCTGGGTGTAGGCGGCCCGGTCCTGGAGCGGCCAGGCGGCAAGTGCCATCATCAGCCGGTCGAGCGGCCCGAGATCGGCCGGTAGATCCGGTGGTGGCAGCGGCGCGGCTTCCGCAAACGGGTCCTGTTCGGAGGCCCACAAAAGCGTCGCGACCGATTCCAGCGTCGATGTTTCAGCAAGCTTTACCGCCCTGCGGCCTCGATAGATCGGCCCGTCCTCGGAAATCAGCGTCAGCTCGGTTTCCAGAACCGGATCGCCGGTCAGGGGCCTCGACCCGGTGTGGTCTTCAGCTGCCTTGCGGCCCTTGAGGCGGCGCACGTCGGCGGCATCGTAACGACGCTTCTTGCCGGGGCCGGCAATGGAGGAAATCAGACCCCGGCTGACATAGGCATAGAGCGTGGCCGGCTGAACACCGAGTTCGGCGGCAGCTTCACGGGCGGACAGGTAGATCGGCTTGTTCATGGATTGATTGTATTTATCAACATTGATCAATGCAATTCGTTCTTTCTATCTGGCGCGGACCAACACAGAAGGAGAGACCCATGACAGAAGCGCCAAGTCCCGCCCGGATGACCCCGGACCCGATTGCCGGTCTGGAAGGGGTTGTTGCCGCCAACACCCGTCTCAGCCACGTTGACGGCGAGGAAGGTGTGTTGATCCTGCGCGGCCGCCTGATCGAGGACCTCGCGGGCAAGATGCCGTTCGAGGCTGCCGTGCAGCATCTGTGGCAGGACCTTGGGGTCTCTGCGGCCTTTTCCCTTCAGCCGGATTTTGCCCGGGCGCGCCAGCAAGCTTTCAAGGTGGTGCCGCTGCTTGAGGGAGCCGACGCCACGCTAACGGTTTACGAACGCATGCAGCTCGGCCTGGCGGCCCTGCCTCTCGGTGATGAGCTGCCGGCGCCTGTCGCCATTGCCGGGGCGCTGCCAGTTTTCCTGGCTGCGTCCCACCGCATCGCCTCGGGCCATCGGCCAATTGCGCCGGATGCCGCGCTGGGAACGGCTGCCGACATTCTGAAGATGCTGACCGGAGCGGTGCCGCCGCAGGAAAGCGCTGACGCGCTGGATCGCTATCTGGTGACCATTCTGGATCATGGGCTCAATGCGTCGACCTTCACCGCCCGGGTGATCGGCTCGACGCAGGCGGATCTGAAACAGGCGGTGCTGGGGGCAATGGGCGCCCTGAGCGGTCCCCTGCATGGCGGCGCTCCGGGCCCCGTTCTTGACATGATCGATGCCATTGGCGCGCCGGAAAATGCCGCAGGCTGGATCGAAAGCGCGCTGGCGCGCAAGGAACGGCTGATGGGCTTCGGCCACCGGATCTATCGCACCCGTGATCCGCGCGCGGATGTGCTGAAGGACGGTTTGCGGGTCCTGGGCGAGGAAAATCCCAAGATCCGGCTGGCGGAAGACATCGAACTGGCCGCACTGGCCGCCCTGAAGGAAGCCAAGCCCGACAGGCCGCTGGACACCAATGTGGAGTTCTATACAGCCGTGCTGCTGGATGCGATCGGCATCGACCGCACGCTGTTCACACCGCTCTTTGCAGTTGGCCGGACCTCGGGCTGGTGCGCTCATGTGCTGGAACAGCAGCAGACCGGCAAATTGATCCGGCCCTCGTCACACTATGTCGGACCGGAACCGGAGACTGTCTGAGGCCCACTCTGAACCAGTAGTCCAGGCAGACTCGATTCGCACGCGAAAGCCCGCGTTTGCTGGGTCCCGGTTTACCGCCTGGCGGCAAACCGGGATGAAAACGGGACATCCACTGCCGTCCCGCGGGCCTGATCGGCCCGCGCAACTTGCAGGAAAAACGGTTTCAGCGAGGCCGGTTCCTTAACCCGCCATTTCCGCTTCGCGGACGGCAAACTCGATCTCGTCGACAAGGCCCGGATCGAGGCCGAGGCGGGCGGCCAGCATCTGCAGATAGGCCTTTTCTGCCGGATGATCCGGATCGATGGCAAGGCGGGAAGCAGCATAAAGTTCAGCTGCTGTTTCCTCGCAGCTGGCGAAGGCGACAACCTTGTCGATATCAAGCGGTGCACGCAGCTCGTCCATCAGGAATGCCTTGGCCTCGCTGTCGAGCCCGGCCTCGTCGATCTTTTCAAAGATGCGATCCTGTTCGTCCCGGTCGATATG
This sequence comes from Roseibium sp., assembly GCF_965233565.1. Lineage (GTDB taxonomy): Bacteria > Pseudomonadota > Alphaproteobacteria > Rhizobiales > Stappiaceae > Roseibium. The sequence goes on from NZ_OZ247494.1 coordinate 3,340,645, forward strand.
ACCGTCGGCCTTGGCGGCGGAGATCATGGAGGTCAGCAGGGCGATGGCGAACTGATTTTCGCCACCCGGCTGCTGCGCCGGATCGAAGGCCGTGCCGCGTGGGGCTTCCAGCGGGATCGGTTGGTCCTGCGGATAGTGTGGACGCGGCGCGTTCTGCTGGTTGGCCTTGTGGCCCTGATAGGCCTTGTAGGCGAGACCGGCCACCAGCGCGAGGCCGCCATAGGTGACGGCTTTTTTGCCGATCTTGCGGCCCGACTTGGAGCCGAGCATCAGGCCGGCAAGGCCTCCAAGCGCCAGGCCGCCACCCTGGGACGACAGAAAATCCTTGCCCTGGGAAAGAAGGTCGCCCGACCCGCCCCGCTGTGCGGCCGCACCGCCGCGCTGGTTATACTGACCACCGCCCTGGCCTCCCAGAAACTGATCCAGCAGGGATTTTGCGTCGAACATTCTTGGCTCCTCAAACTTGTGGCCCGCCCGGGCCCGAATTCGCTTTGCCTATCAAATGGGACTTTCTGGTACCGGCGCAAGCATGTGATACAGATGCAGACAGTTTTATGATCCCCTAGCACGTCTGAAAGACATTGCTCGCATGTCGAAAGCCCGTCTCCGCACCTTGAACTGCGCACTGGTCGTCGTCTTTTTCGCCGTTCTCTCATCGGCGTCGCCGGCACATTCATTTTCCGTGCGCGAAGCGCCGGACAGTTATACGAGGATCGACGACGCGGCGCTGAAGGAAGCTCTTCTGACGACCCTTGCCGCCGCCGATGTGAGTACCACGGGCAATTTTCATCAGCTGGCTGTTCCCGGTGAAGCGTTTGATGGCAAGCGCACCAGTCTAACCGTCGAAGCTGAAGGTGCCTTCCTTCACATCGTGCAGGATCGTGGCCTGCCCAGGGGAGATCTCTTTCCAACCTTCGTCCTGAAGCCTCAAGCTGGTGGTGACGCGCTCGACCTGATTCTTAAAACCGAGGCCGGGACAAAGGTCTATTATGCCGACGGGCAACCGGAGAGCGGTTGCCTGTTTTCCGCCAAAAAGGCCTATTCGGATATCTGCCTTGTAGATGTCAGCGGCAACCCGGCACCGGAACTGCCCGGATTGCGGGACGACGTCTGGACGGATCTGATCAGGCTTCTTGGACTTTGAAAGGGCCAACTCGTCTTGTTGTCAGACAGAAACGCTGGATCAGGGCTCTAGTCCAATGGCAACAGATTGTCGTCCTTCAGCGTTTCCATCGCGATCGAGGAGCGCACATTGTTGACCGCTTCCTGGGGCAGTAATTCGTCATTGATGATGCGGCTGAGTGCCTTCAGGTCGGCGACGACAATCTTCAGCATGTAGTCGAGATCGCCGGTCAGCGTGTGGGCTTCCTGTACCTCCGGCATGGCCTTCACCATGTTGCGGAACTTGCGCGCATTCTCCTTGGAATGCGCCCCGAGCGTCACGCCGACAAAGGCGGTCACCGTCAGGCCGAGGGCTTCCGGGTCGAGGGCTGCCCTGTAGCGGCGAATGATGCCGGCTTCTTCCAGCTTGGTGCGCCGGCGCGACACCTGGCTGGCCGACAGGCTGATGATCTCGCCAAGCTCGGCATTGGTCAGGGCGGCATTGTCCTGCAGGGCTGCCAGCAATTTGACATCGAAACCGTCGAGAGCAATGGGCATGCGTGTTCCTGCTGTTCAATGCACACAACGTGCAACATCATACGCGAAAACACGTGAATTGCACACATGCTGCGCGCGGAACCCGGCATCCTGTTCGCAATGAGGATTTGTGAGAGGACAACCAGCCATGGGACCGTTTCCCCATAACGCACCGCCTGCCGAAATCACGCCGGAAAACCCGGCCGGTACGGACGGATTTGAATTTGTCGAATTCGCCCATCCGGAGCCGGAGAAGCTGGACGTGCTCTTTCGCAAGATGGGCTACGTGCCGGTTGCCAAACACAAGACCAAGAACATCACGCTCTACCGCCAGGGCGACGTCACCTATGTGCTGAATGCCGAACCCGGCAGCCACGGCATGAAGTTCGTTGACACGCACGGACCTTGCGCGCCCTCCATGGCCTGGCGCGTGGTGGATGCGCAAAAAGCGTTTGACCATGCGGTTGCCAAAGGCGCGACGCCGTATGAAGGCGACGACAAATCCATGGATGTCCCGGCCATTGTCGGCATCGGCGGTTCACTGCTCTATTTTGTCGACACCTACGGCGAAAAGGGATCGGCCTATTCGAAAGATTTCAACTGGCTGCGGGAATTCGATCCGAAGCCGGAAGGCGTCGGTTTCTATTATCTCGACCACCTGACCCACAACGTCTATCGCGGCAACATGGACAAGTGGTGGGATTTCTACCGGGACCTCTTCAACTTCAAGCAGATCCACTTCTTCGACATTGACGGCCGCATCACGGGCCTGGTCAGCCGGGCAATCACCAGCCCCTGCGGCAAGATCCGCATTCCGCTGAACGAGTCCAAGGACGACACCAGCCAGATCGAGGAATATCTGAAGAAATACAATGGCGAAGGCATCCAGCACATCGCCGTTGGCACGGACGATATCTATGCCAGCACTGACAGGCTGGCCGAGAACGAGCTGAAATTCATGCCCGGCCCGCCGGACACCTATTACGAACGCTCCCACAAGCGGGTCAACGGCCACAGCGAGCCGATCGAGCGCATGAAGCGTCACGGCATCCTGATCGATGGCGAAGGCGTCATTGATGGCGGCATGACCAAGATCCTGCTGCAGATTTTCTCCAAGACCGTGATCGGTCCGATCTTCTTCGAATTCATTCAGCGCAAGGGCGATGAAGGCTTTGGGGAAGGCAATTTCCGCGCCCTGTTTGAATCGATCGAGGAAGATCAGATCCGACGCGGGGTGCTCAAGACTGAAGCCGCCGAGTAATCCCACTTGCCGGTTGCTTTGGAAGGCCGCTTTTCCAAAAGGAGGAGCGGCCTTGATCCTTTTTGGGGTACTGGATTGCCGGAAACGGGGCGCCTCCGCCTTATTCAGCTGTCATCAAAGGCAAGCGCAGCGCCACCTGGGACCCACCCGTTTGCAGAGCAGAAATCTTGACGCCGAAGCTCGCGAGGCATTCATTCCAGGGTTTGCGCAAGCGGCGCGGCGCGTGACCCGGCTTAAGGGCAGCTTGAGCCCGAGTTGGCTGCGATGCCGTGTCCATCCGGCTGAAACGCACGGTAAAACAGCCTTTTCAGCCAGCCTTTTCGCGACAATCCGTAAAAAAGATTACGTTTTCTCGCTTCAGTAACGGATTGAATTGTCTTCGCTTTTCCAGTCCGACAATACGTTGGGTAAGATTCTTCGAACTTATTTTCATCCCGTTAAGGAAGAAGTTTGTGGGGCAAGGGTTTTACTGACAGAGGCTGCCGAGAGGCCCTCTGTTGCATTGTCTAAGCACAAACTTCTTACACCTCCGCACCCCCATGCGGAGGTTTTTTTTGGCCGTTTGTCAGCTCAGCCGTTCCTCTTGGCTTCCAGCACGTCCCAGACCATTTTTGCCACATCCGGACCGCCGAGATTGCGGATGGCGCGGATGCCGGTCGGGGCGGTGACGTTGATTTCCGTCAGCAGGCCGTCAATGACATCGATGCCGACCAGAATGAGGCCTTTTTCCTTCAGCGAAGGACCGAGACGGGCACAGATCTCGCGTTCGCGTTCTGTCAGGTCGCTGTCGGTCGGGGCGCCGCCGCGCACCATGTTGGAGCGGAGATCTCCGGCCGCCGGCACCCGGTTGACCGCGCCGGCGAATTCACCATCGACCAGCAGAATGCGCTTGTCGCCGTGTTTCACATTCGGCAGGAACTGCTGGATCACCCAGGGCTCGCGGAAGGTGGCGGCGAAGAAATCATAGAGCGAGCCGTAGTTGAGATCGTCCTGGGTAATCCGGAAAACGGCCGCGCCGCCATGGCCGAACAGCGGCTTCATGACGATGTCGCCATATTCCTCCCGGAACAGGTCGATCTCCGCCCGGTCCTTGGTGATCAGGGTCGCCGGCATCAGGTCGGGGAATTCCGTGACAAACAGTTTTTCAGGCGCGTTGCGCACCTCGGCCGGATCGTTCACCACCAGCGTGTCCGGATGGATTTTTTCCAGGATATGTGTTGCGGCAATATAGGACAGATCGAACGGCGGGTCCTGGCGCATCAGCACGACGTCCATCTCGCGCATGTTGACGCGCTGGCGCTCGCCTAGTGTGAAATGATTGCCTTTTTCGTCGCGGACTTCAACCGGTTCCAGCCAGCAGAAAACATCGTCGCCGCGCAGGGCCAGACGGTCAGGCGTATAGTGATAGAGCTGATGGCCGCGCGCCTGCGCCTCCAGCATCATCGCAAAGGCGCTGTCGCCGGCAATGTTGATGGTCGAGATATGGTCCATCTGGACCGCAACTTTCAAAGCCATGAGGCAGCTCCCGGCGGGCGGCACGTGTCATGTGCCATTGGGATTGGAACGATTGGTCCAGATATGCGGTGCGGGTCGGCGAATGTCCAGAGGGGGAGACAGGGGTTTTCAAACGCCGTCTGTATCTGACTCTACAGAGCCCTCAACACCTCCTTTGTCATCCCGGTTTGCCACAACGTGGCAAGACCGGGATCCAGTACGCCACGGTGATTGTCTTGTTTTCGATACAGGCGATAGGGGGTACTTGGTCCCGGATCTTCGCTGCGCTGCGTCCGGGATGACAAAACGGAAGCCTTCCCGGACGTCCCGGATGTGACTTGCGATCCCCTACTCCGCTTCCAGAAGCTCCGCCCAGCTCATCGGCGCGTCGCCGTTCAGCGGATTTTTGGGCGAGCGCTTGTAGCGGATGGTTTCCATCCGGAAGGTGCGGGCATCAAACAGGATCATGCGGCCGACCAGGGTCTCGCCGGTCCCGGTGAATTCCTTGATCACTTCCATTGCCTGCATGGCGCCGATAATCCCGGTGAGCGCGCCAAGCACACCAGCCTGCTCGCAGGTCGGCAACAGGCCGTCCCGCGGTTTTTGCGGGAACAGACAGCGATAGGTCGGGTTCTTGGCGCCGTCGGCATCGGCCTCAAAGGGTTTCAGCGTGGTGATCGAGCCGTCGAACTGGCCGACAGCCGCCGTCACCAATGGTTTTTTTGCAAAGAAACAGGCATCGGAAACGAGGTAGCGCGTGTCGAAATTGTCAGACCCATCAACCACCAGATCATAGTCCGAGATCAGCGCCATCGCGTTGTGACCGGCGATCCGGGTCGGATGCGGTTCGACGGTGACATTCGGATTGAGCCGGGCGATAGCTTCGGCCGCACTGGCGACTTTCGGTTCACCGAGCTGATCGGTGTCGTGGATCACCTGGCGCTGCAGGTTGGAAAGCGACACGGTGTCATCGTCGACAACTCCAAGCGTGCCGACACCGGCCGCGGCCAGATACTGCAGCACCGGTGCGCCGAGACCGCCGGCGCCAATTACCAGAACCCGGGCGTTCTTCAGCTTCTGCTGTCCGGCACCACCAATTTCCTGCATGACGATGTGGCGGGCGTAACGTTCCAGTTCGGCTGGGGAGAGCATTCGAGATCCTGTTTGCCTGTGTTCGCTTCTTGTTTGGAAAGGATGGTTGTCTGGCTCAGCCCAGCACCCGGCTGACGAGACGAGCCGTGTAGTCCACCATCGGAATCACCCTTGCATAGTTGAGCCGTGTCGGGCCGATCACGCCGAGAACGCCGACAATGCGCTGGTTGCTGTCCCGGTAGGGGGACACCACCAGCGACGAACCGGACAGTGAAAAGAGATTGTTTTCCGATCCAATGAAGATCCTGACGCCGTCTCCCTTTTCCGCAAGGCCGAGCAGCTGGATCAGGTCCTTCTTGTTTTCCAGGTCGTCGAAGAGAAGACGGATGCGCTCCAGATCTTCGGCAGCTTCTAGGTCGGTCAAAAGGTTGGAACGGCCGCGCACGATCAGCGTACCGGGATCGTTGGCCCCCTCACCGCCCCAAAGCGCCAGACCGGCGTCGATCACCTTCTGGCTGAGCAAGTCGAGCTCTGCCTGATCCGCATCGCGCACCTTTTCCAGGTCGGTGCGGATCTCGGCAAGAGTTTTGCCCTGGATCTGGGCATTGAGATAATTGGTGGCTTCAACAAGCGCGGACGCCGGCAGATTTGGCGGCAGGTTGACCACCCGATTTTCCACCGAACCATCGTCGCTGACCAGCACCACCAGCGCCTTTTGCGGTTCGATCCGCACGAATTCGATATGTTTGAGCCGCATGTCGGTCTTGTGGGTCAGCACCACCCCGGCCCCCATGGAAAGGCCTGACAGCATCTGGCTGGCTTCGGTGAGAACCTGTTCAGCGGAATTGGCCCGTTGCGAGGCCTTCACCTGTACATCGATCTGCTGCCGCTCTTCCTGGGTCAGATCGCCCACTTCCAGAAGCGCGTCGACGAAGAACCTCAGGCCGATTTCGGTCGGCAGCCGGCCGGCACTGGTATGCGGGGCATGCAGGAGGCCCATATGCTCCAGGTCCGACATGACATTGCGCACGGACGCGGGCGACAGCGAAACGCTGAGATTGCGCGAAACATTGCGGGACCCGACCGGCTCGCCGGTCTCCAGGTAAGTTTCGACGATCGAGCGGAAGATTTCTCTAGATCTCTTGTCGAGGTCGCTCAGGCTCAAGGCATGTTCTCCAGGGACGGACCAACTCGGTCATCAACGTGTGTTTCCCTCAAGATATAGGCGCAAATTGGGGCTGACGTGAAGTATCCCGTTGCCAGCTCTTTACGCAGACGGATCTTGAGGTCTACAAGGCCTCAACGAATACGTCGGGGAACCAGTGATTTCCCGAAACCGCAAAGCTCGAAAGGGATATCAATGCGTCCGTCCAAACGCGCCGCCGACGAACTGCGTGCCGTCACCCTGGAACGAGGTGTTTCCAAACATGCCGAGGGCTCCTGCCTGGTCAAGTTCGGCGACACGCATGTTCTGTGTACCGCGAGCCTGGAAGAGCGTGTTCCGCCGTGGCTGCGGGGCCAGAACCGGGGCTGGGTCACCGCCGAATACGGCATGTTGCCGCGCGCGACGGGCGACCGTATGCGCCGCGAGGCCAGCGCCGGCAAGCAATCCGGTCGAACCCAGGAAATCCAGCGCCTGATCGGCCGCTCCCTGCGTGCTGTTGTCAATCTGGAAGCCCTTGGCGAAGCCCAGATCTCCATCGACTGCGACGTCATCCAGGCCGATGGCGGCACACGCACAGCGGCCATCACCGGTGCCTGGGTGGCGCTGCGCGATTGCATTGAATGGATGAAGGCTAGGGACATGGTCAGCGGCGAGGTGCTGAAAGACCATATCGCGGCGATTTCCTGCGGCATCTATGAAGGCAATCCGGTACTCGATCTGGACTATGCCGAAGACAGCACCGCGGAAACCGATGCCAACTTCGTCATGACCGGTTCCGGTGGCATTGTCGAGATCCAGGGCACGGCAGAAGGCGCCCCCTTCTCCGAAGACGAATTCGGTCAGCTTCTTGGTCTTGCCAAGGCCGGGATCGGCCGTCTGGTCGACTTGCAGAAAATGGCCATTCTCTAACGGAGACGACCCATGAGCCTTCGCCAGCTGGAGCCGGGAAAACTTGTCGTGGCCAGCCACAACAAGGGCAAGCTCCGCGAGATCAACGAGTTGTTGCAGCCTTACGGCTTCGACGTGGTGTCCGCTGGCGATCTCGATCTGCCGGAGCCGGAAGAAACCGGCCTGACCTTCGAGGCCAATGCCTCGCTGAAGGCGCAGGCGGCGGCCCGGGCGTCCGGCTTCCCGTCTCTTGCCGATGACAGCGGCTTCTGTGTTGCGGCGCTGGGTGGCGATCCCGGCATTTATTCGGCGCGCTGGGCCGGTCCTGACAAGGACTTTGCCATGGCCATGCGCACCATTGAGGAAAAGCTGCAATCGGCCGGCGCCACCGCGGACGACATGCGCCGCGGCTCCTTCGTGGCGGTTCTGTGCCTCGCCTGGCCGGACGGGCATGAAGAATATTTCCGGGGCGAGGTTGAGGGGCAGGTTGTCTGGCCCCCGCGCGGAACGCAGGGCTTCGGCTACGATCCGATATTTCAGCCCGATGGCCATGACCGCACCTTCGCTGAAATGACCTCGGAGGAAAAACACGGCGGCAGCCCGGGTTTGCCCGCGTTGTCTCACCGTGCCCGGGCGTTTGAGCTGTTCAAGGCCGGCTGTCTGGAAGGGAAGTGATTTGACGACGCAAGGGGCAAACGAAGGCGGATTCGGCATTTATGTGCACTGGCCGTTCTGTGCGGCCAAATGCCCTTATTGCGACTTCAATTCCCATGTTCGTCACCAGCCGGTTGACCAGGCCCGGTTCGCTGCGGCCTTCGAGCGGGAACTCGCCCATTTTGCGGATCTGACCAAAGGCAAGACCGTTCAGTCGGTGTTTCTGGGCGGCGGCACGCCGTCGCTCATGGAGCCGGCGACCGTCGAACGTATTCTTGACGCGATCTCCGGCCACTGGGCGATGGATGCCGATGTCGAGATCTCCATGGAAGCCAATCCGTCCTCGGTCGAGGCGGAACGGTTCCGCGGTTACCGGGCGGCCGGCGTCAACCGGGTGTCGCTTGGCGTTCAGTCCCTGATCGACACCGATCTGAAGCTCCTCGGACGTCTTCATGACGCCCAGACGGCGCGAAAGGCGATCGAAACCGCGCGGGCGACCTTCCCGCGTCTTTCGTTCGACCTGATCTACGCCCGTCCAGGCCAGACGCCTGCAGGATGGGCCGACGAATTGAACGAAGCCATCGCGCTCGCGGCCGATCACCTGTCGCTTTATCAGCTGACCATCGAGGAAGGCACGCCGTTCTATACACTCTATCATGCCGGCAAGCTGAAAATGCCGGACCAGGAGCTTGGCGCTGCTTTCTACGAGCTCACCCAGGAGGTCACGGCCGACGCGGGCCTGCCGGCCTATGAGGTGTCCAACCATGCCCGGCCGGGCGCGGAGTGCCGCCACAATCTGGTCTATTGGCGCTATGGCGATTATGTCGGCGTTGGCCCCGGTGCCCATGGACGGCTGACGGTCGGCGTCAACCGCCTCGCCACCGCAACGGAGCGGCACCCGGAAACCTGGCTGGAAAACGTTGAAAGCCATGGGCACGCCATGATCGAGAATGCCGGCCTGACCGAGGAGGAGCAAGGCGACGAGTTTCTGCTCATGGGCCTGCGGCTCACCGAGGGCATCGACCTGAAACGGTACGAACGATTTTCCCACCGGTCCATCGATCCACGCCGCCTGGCAGCGCTTCTGGAGCATGGCATGGTGGAAAAGATCGGGGAAAATCGGGTTCGGGCGACGCGTGACGGTTTTTTTGTGCTCGACGCAGTCGTGGCGGATCTGGCTGCCTGATGCAGCACCTTTTGCTGCAATAAATAAAGCTACCAAATTGATTTAAATGTCTTATCTGCACTTGTGCGGCGCACAGTGATTTGCTGTCAAACTGTCTTTCTGTGTGTTTTCGAATGGTTTGCCACTGTTTCACATAACAAATAGCAGTATTGCGGCCTGCAACAGGCCTAGCTATCCTGCTGCGATGCAATAGATGGTGCAATAACAAACGAGCTGCAAAAAAATGTTCACAAAATTTGCCGAGGGGGCTGGCAGCAGCTTGTTCAACAAAGGAGATGCGCCTTTGCCGTTCTATCACCTTTATGAGCTCAATCACGCTGCCATGGCGCCGTTCCGGGCGATGGCAGACATGACCCGGCTTTACTTCCAGAATCCGCTCAACCCGTTGACTCATACCAGCTATGGCCGTTCCATCGCCGCAAGCTGTGAGGTTCTGGAACGGACCACACGCAGATATGGCAAACCGGAATTCGGCCTGAAGGAAACCACCGTCAGCGGCGTTCGGGTGCCGGTGCGCGAAACCTGTGTCTGGAACCGGCCGTTCTGCGACCTGATCCGGTTTGAGCGCGGCGTCACTTCGCACCGCAACGACCCGAAAATCCTGATCGTTTCGCCGATGTCCGGTCACTATGCGACCTTGCTGCGCGGCACCGTTGAAGCGCTGATGCCGAACGCGGATGTTTACATCACCGACTGGATCGATGCGCGCATGGTGCCGATCCAGGACGGCAAGTTCGATCTCGACGATTACATCGATTATATTATCTCGATCCTGCATTTCCTGGGGCCGGACACCCATGTGCTCGGCGTCTGCCAGCCGTCCGTTCCGGTTCTGGCAGCAGTTGCCGTCATGGAAGATCGCGATGATCCCTACATTCCGGCCAGCATGACGCTGATGGGTGGCCCGATCGACACGCGGGTCGCACCGACTGCCGTGAACGATCTTGCCGTTTCGAAGGGCATCGACTGGTTCCGCAAGAATGTCATCATGAAGGTGCCGTTCCCGCATGCCGGTTTCATGCGCGACGTTTATCCAGGCTTCCTGCAGCTGTCGGGTTTCATGAGCATGAACCTCGACCGGCACGTGACGGCACACCGGGAGTTCTTCCAGCATCTGGTGGAAGGGGACGGCGACAGCGCGGAGAAACATCGCGAGTTCTATGACGAATATCTTGCCGTCATGGACCTGACCGCGGAATTTTATCTGCAGACCGTCGAAACGGTGTTCATCGACCATGCGTTGCCCAACGGCACCATGATGCATAACGGCCGGCTGGTCGACTGCAGCAAGATCACCCGCACCGCTCTGCTGACCGTGGAAGGTGAGAAGGACGACATTACCGGCCGTGGCCAGACCCGGGCAGCGCATGATCTGTGCGTCAACCTGCCGGACGACATGAAGGCGCATTACGAGCAGCCGAATGTCGGCCACTACGGCGTGTTCAACGGCTCGCGCTGGCGGTCCGAGATCGCGCCGCGCGTGATGGATTTCATTCGCTCGAACCGCCCGGATCTGCAGAAAAACAAGCCTGTTTCCAAGCCACAAGCCAGGAAAACGGCTCCGGCGGCTCCAGAGGTGAAATCGAAAAAGCCCGCGGCAAAGGCAAGCAGTCCGCTCGAGAGCATCCTTCTGGCAAAACCGGATGGTGCGGCGGACGATCTGAAGGCCATCAGCGGTGTCGGGCCGAAGCTTGAATCCGCGCTCAACGAGGCGGGGATTTTCCACTACTGGCAGATCGCCGGCCTGACCGCAGAACAGATCGAGGCCCTTGATGGCAAGCTCGATTTCCGCGGCCGGATTGCGCGCGACAACTGGATCAAGCAGGCTCGCGAACTGTCCGAAACGGTCAGCTGAACGACTGGCTTGCACACAAGGTTCATGGGTGCTTCGTTTGAAGCACCCATAACTTGCCTCAAATAGTCCGGTTTTTTACGAACCTCCCGGCCACCGCTATTGATCTGCCGCATTTGGAGCAATACAAGGTCCGGTCAGTAAGAGACGCCGGAGGTTTCTGTAGTGCTCAATATTTTCATCGGTTTCGATCCGCGCGAAGCGGTCGCCTATCACGTCTGCGCCAACAGCCTGACACGGCAGTCGAGCGACGTTCTGGCGATCACGCCACTGTCGCTGCACAATCTGAAAACCTATAACGAGACCCATACAGACGGGTCCAACCACTTCATCTACACCCGGTTTCTGATCCCGCACCTGATGAATTACAACGGTTGGGCGCTGTTCATGGACGGCGACATGATCGTTCGGGACGATATTGCCAAGCTGTTTGCGCTCCGCGACGAAAGCAAGGCGGTCATGTGCGTTCACCACGACTACAAGACCCGGCAGACCACCAAGTATCTCGGTTCCAAGAACGAGAACTATCCGCGCAAGAACTGGTCGAGTGTAGTTCTGTGGAACTGCGCCCATCCCGCCAACAAGGTGGTCACGCCCGATTTCGTCATGAACGGCACCGGGGCGCAGCTGCATCGTTTCACCTGGCTGGAAGACGAGCTGATCGGCGAATTGCCGATCGAATGGAACTGGCTGCCGGACGAACTCGGTCCGAACCCGGATGCCAAGCTGTTGCATTTCACGCTCGGCACGCCCTGCTTTCATGAATATGCCAACGCCCCAATGGCCGCTGAATGGCATCGGGAAAAGCTCCTGGCCAATTATTCCGCACAACATGTGATTGATGGGCCGTTCGACTGAACGAAGCTTCATTTGTCATAGAAAACAATGGAATAGACCCGGCGAACTACCAGTGTCGCCGGGTTTTTTGCATCCGTTTCACTGTGATCTCCATCACGAATCCTTGAAGGCAGGCCCGCCAATCCCCACTTGGAAAACGTGGATGTCTTAAATGGATAGGACGATGACGACGACCAAAAGTTGCATGATTAAACCTGCCTGGACGCCTGTCACTATCGGCCTGATGGTGCTGGGTTTCGTGGCCTTCTGGCCGCTGGGCCTCGCCATGCTTGCCTATATTTTGTGGGGCGACCGCTTTGAAAGCATGGCGCGCGATGCGCGTGATCAATGGCGGGGCAGCCCGCTGAAGGGAGCATTCGATCAGATGTCAAATACGACCGGTTATGCGCGTACGGGCAATGTCGCTTTCGACGATTATCGTGAGCGTGAACTGAAGCGCCTGGAAGAAGAGCGCGCCAAGCTCGACACCATGCGTGCCGATTTCGACGACTTCCTGCGGGAGCTGCGCCGTGCACGCGACCAGGAAGAGTTCGACCGCTTCATGGCCAACCGGGGCCGGAGCAGCAGCAGCGACCCTGCTCCGCTGTAAATCTCCTCCCAGACCCGTCCCTGGACGGCCAGACCGAGAGCGGCGCCCTGAAAAGCGCCGCTTTCGTCATTTTGAATTGACGATCGTGCCGCGGTCGTTTTCCACCGGACCTCAGCCTGAAATTTGGCCGCGCTCCCGTCCGGCAAAGTCAGTAAACTGGGTCAACTGATTCGCTTGGACAGATTCCCCTGGAACACACCATTTGATGTTTTCGCGCGCCCGCAGATCCTCCCTACCGGACCACATCGAGATTGATGCCGGCGACGGCGCCGTGCGTATCCGCCTCAAGGCCAATCCGCGTGCACAGCGGTACCTGCTGCGTCTGCCCGCGGACAGTTCCGGCCCCGTGCTGACGGTCCCCAAGGGCGGCAACCTGGCACGCGCAGAGCATTTTGCCCGTCAGCACATCGACTGGCTGTTGGAACGGCTTCAGGACCGGCCCGACCATGTTGCCTTTTCTCCCGGCGATATCGTGCCGCTCCGCGGCGAGGACCATGTCATCGTGCCGACCGGCAAACTGCGCGGTCTCGTCACTGTCGGCGCAACCGAAGACGGGTTTCCGGCCTTGCAGGTTCCCGGTGCGGACGATCACATACCGCGCAAAGTGACGGCCTGGCTGAAGGAAGAGGCGCGCTCAGACATTACCCGGCAGGCCACGCTGCACGCCCAGACCATTGGCAAGAAGATCGCGGCGATCAGCATCCGCGACACGAGAAGCCGCTGGGGCTCCTGCGCCTCGAATGGCCGATTGTCCTTTTCCTGGCGCCTGATCCTGGCCCCGCCGGACATTCTTGATTATGTCGCGGCCCACGAAGTCGCCCATCTTCGGGAAATGAATCACTCCGCAAGGTTCTGGCGCCTGTGCGAAGACCTGGCACCGCAAACGCCGCGTGCACGGATCTGGCTGAAGAAAAATGGCCAGCGTCTGCACGGCTTTGGTTAAGGCTTGTGCTGCGTTCGCCGTCTGATCCTGTCCGAATTTGCAATTGCATAAATCTGGAAATGTGATTGGCTTTCCCAACGTGAGTTGGGAGGGCATTCATGAATTTATTGAAAAGACTATCGGCGGCCGCCGCAGGCCTTGCATTTTGCGCCGGTCTGAGTGTGCTGCCGGCCAGCACAGCGATGGCCGACAGTTGCTGGAACCACAATGGGTCGCTGATGCGCCTTCAGGCCCAGGGCAATCAGCGCTGGCTTTCCTACGAGCGGCCGCGCAGCGTTCTGCGCAATGCCGGCGTGCGTTCCGGAACGCTGCTGTTCAATGGTGTGAAGAACGGCAACTGGTATTCCGGCACGGCGCGGGTCTTCTCCAAATACTGCCCTGGGTCGCCGCTGGAATATTATGTCGAAGGGCCGGTGCGCGGCGACCAGCTGCAGGTGACCGTTACGGGCACCCGCGAGGTCTACAACCGCTGCCGCCCGACAGGCCGGTTCACGACGGATACGCTGGTCTTCACCTACAGTCACCAGTGTTGAGGGTTTTCGTATCGGCGCTTGGATAAAGAGCTGCGTAAATCAGGGGCTTGTCGAGGAATGTGGCTTGACCAAAGATCACGACGAGAATGGCCGTACAAGCTGTGGAAACCAAAAGGGGGCGACCTGTGAAGCCGCCCCCCAGTCTGCTTACGCGGTCGGGAAATCCGCCGGAAGCTGTTTCGCAGCCGGAATTTCGGGGAACCTGCGTCCCTTCATAACGTCTGCGATGCGACCCTGATTGATCTGAAAATACGCTGCGATCCGAGCGTAGTTGTATTTCAGGCTCCGGGCCAGTTTGATCACCGGCACCATGTCCGGTGTGAGTTTACGGTCTTGCATGCTTTTAACCTTTCGCATGATAAGACCGAGAAACCGGTTGACGCAGATTCCCATATGAATCATAGTCAGTTGGCTTGTGATAGGCTGGTTTCCCGGTCTGTTGTTCTGGTCCGGAACTATTTCCTAACCAGTGTGGAGCCGGGGCAGAGCCCCGACCCCTGCCGCCCATTCGGCGACTGCTGACCTAACCAGGTGTGCTAGACCTCGTTAGACCAGGAAGCGGAAACTATATGGGCTCCATTTCTTCATTCTCCGAATGTTGCGACACCGAGGGCTGCTACCCTCGGTGAATCGCATCATGCATATCTATAGCTCATTCGCAAGTCGTTTTGGCTAAAATTGACTTTTATCCAGTGGCGGGCTATAAGTCGCGTACCCACCAAGGAGCGCTACTATGGCCCGTGTAAGAAGTCCTGCTTATCCAGCCCTCAGCCTGCCTGATGCTGTTGAGATGGTGCGCAAGGTCTACGAGCTACAGCAGACAACACCGGAACCCCGTAGCGTGGTAATCCGGCATATGGGGTACACAAGTGAAAATGGTCGAGCGCTAAAAGCACTAAGCGCATTGATTAAATATGGTTTTTTGGACAAAGCAAGCGAGAGCGGACTTCGAGTAAGCCCACGAGCAATTGCAATTTTATTCCCTGATCCAGATCATCCGGATGCAAAGCACAAAGCTTTGTTTGATGCCGCTCGTGAGCCGTCCCTTTTCAATGAATTTTTTGATCGATGGGAGAATCGACCGTCGCTAGAGAGCTTAAAAGCTTACCTTGTCAAAAAAGGGTTCAATTTGAACTCTGTGGAAAACGTAGCTCGCGCATTTTACGAAACCTATGACCTTGTATCGGATCTCGGTGATTCGTATGATTCGGCAGACCCGAGTGACAATGACGAGGAGGGAGGCACTGCCATGCCAGAACGACAGAAAGCCGTTGGCGAAAAGGGCGCTACGTCAAAATTGCCTCCAGATAAAGATTTGAACCAAATGAATGTTACGAAACCGCTATTCGATTTCGAGACAGTCAGTATCAACACTATTATCGACAACCAGCAAGATTTGGAGCAGTTGATTACTCGGCTGCAACAAATCAAGTCGATGTTGCCTGAGAAAACTCAGCACTGATTGCCTCTACGCTGCCAATAGCCGCACGAGCAGTCGGACTTCGGAGCAATCGACACGGCACCCATTACCATCGTGTACTGGGTGCCGTTTGATTCACGGCGGCAATCCTCGCGTCAAGCCATTTCAACGGCGTATGGGTCGAGGTAACGACCGGCAATCTTGTGATGAATGCCGATTTCAGCGCGGCGGAGGCGGGAAAGAAGCTCTCAGCCTGATTGGTGCAGGCGCCGTCCTTGGAGTAAGCTTCCTTGTGGTTGATACGCTTTATCGGGAAGTAGGCAGCGAACTTGTCCCAATGGGATGCTTCGTCAGCATGGACGGTGGAACCGTGTTTGACCTTGGCAGCAACAAGCTTGACGACTTCGGCTTCCGAGCCAGTCACATACGTAAGGGTGCGGCCATCACGTGGGTGCATAGCAACTACGACTTGACGCTAGTCCGATTGGTTGACGGCCCTTGACCTCGTTTGTCGGCTACACGTAACCGACAAGTATTTGGTGGTTTTACTCCACGATACCGGGGCTCTTTGTCAAATCATCCTCTGTACCACATGTGAGCTGCGCCAGACCTATCCGCCGCCGCCGAAGATGTTCCGGAGCAGATTGAGCGGGCCGCGGCGTTCGCCGGTGGTTTCGCTTCCGCCGATCGGGGCCGGGGGCAGCGGCTCGCTTCCGGAGCCGACATTCTGGGTTGGCACGGGTTTGCGCGGCGCCGCCACTGTCGCAGGCAGGTTCGGGACCCCGGGAAGGTCCGCCACCGGCAAACCTTCGTGGGCAGCATCCATGACGCTTTTCCAGACTTCGGCAGGCAATCCGCCACCTGTTGCCTTCTTTGTCGGGGAATTGTCGTCATTGCCGAACCAGACGGCGGTGGTCAGGTTGCCGGTGTAGCCGATGAACCAGGCGTCGCGGAAATCCTGGCTGGTACCGGTCTTGCCACCGGCGGGCCGGCCGCTTTCCAGCCGCGCCTTGCGACCGGTCCCGGTCATCAGCGTTTCGGACATCATCAGGTTCATCTCACCCACATGGCGCCGCTCCACCACCCGGCCGCGGCCGTCGCCCGACCGGGAATAGAGCGTTTTGCCATCCACGGTCCGGATCCTGCGGATGATGTGCGGCAGGACGCCATATCCGCCATTGGAGAGCGGCACGTAAGCGCCGGCTATCTCGATTGGCGTCACCTCCGACGTGCCAAGCGACAGCGACAGGTTCCGTTTCATATCCGAGCTGATGCCGAGCCGTTTCGCGGTGTTCGCCACAGTGCCGGCGCCAACTTCATGAGCAAGCTGTGCTGCAACCGTGTTCAGTGACAGGCTCAGCGCCCGCGTCAGCGTGACGGGGCCATAATGTTCCTTGGTGTAGTTCTTCGGCGACCAGTTGCCGTATTTGACCGGCCGGTCCTGCCGCACGCTCTGCGGGCTGAGGCCGTTCTCAAGCGCTGCCAGATAGACAAACGGCTTGAAGGACGAACCGGGCTGACGTTTGGCATAAACCGCACGGTTGAACTGGCTCTTGGAATAGTCGGCACCGCCGACAAGGGCCTTGACGGCGCCGGCCGTATCAAGCGTGACGATTGCGCCCTGGGTGACACCGAATGTCTGTCTGTTGTCCTTCAAGGCATTGCGCAGGGCCTGCTCCGCAGCCTGCTGCATCTTCGGATCGATGGTCGTGTCGACAATGATATCCTTCTCGATCGAGCCGACAAAATGCGGCAGCACATCCATGACCCAGTCCGCGGCGTAATTTTCGCTGGCCGTTGTGTAGCGGCGCACCACCTTTGCGGGCGCTGCGAGTGCGTTCTTGGCCTCATCGTCGCTGATGTAGCCTTCTTCGTTCATTGCCGCGAGCACCAGCTGGGCGCGGTCTTCGGCAAGGCGCGGGTTGCGCGCCGGGGAATAGCGGGAAGGCGCTTTCAGGAGACCTGCGATCGTTGCGGCCTCGGGGATGGTCATCAGACGCGCGGACTTGCCGAAATAGCGCCGGGCCGCGGCATCGACCCCGTAGGCCCCCGATCCGAGATAGACCCGGTTGAGATACATCTCGAGGATCTCGTCCTTGGAATATTCGGCCTCCAGCCAGAAGGCGAGCACCAGTTCCTGGATCTTGCGCTTGATGGTGCGGTCCGGCTCCAGGAAAAGATTCTTGGCCAGCTGCTGGGTCAGGGTCGACCCGCCCTGCTGCAGCCGTCCGGACGTCAGGTTGGTGAACATCGCGCGGGCCAGGCCGATCGGGTCGACACCGAAATGCGAGCGGAACCGGCGATCCTCGATGGCAATCACCGCGTTGGGCAGATAGGGCGGCAATTGCTCGAGGCGGACAGCCTCTCCGCCCGTATCGCCGCGATTGGCGATCAGCGCGCCGTTGCCGGCAACGATTTTCACGTTGGGTGGCCGGGCCGGCACCTGCCATTCGGACGTTGGCGGCAGGAAGGCCGCGTAATAGCCGATCACGCAGACCACCGCGATCGTACCCCAGATGCCGAGCACCATGCTCCAGTAAAGCCCGCGCTTCAGCAGGCGCCCGAAGAATGTCGGTGCCTGGAAGCGGTTCTTGCGTTTGGTGGAACGTCTTTTGGCACCGGAGCGGCCGCCTCTGGCTTTGCCGCCGCCCGAACTCTTGGTCTTGCGGCGTGTGGCTGTGCTTTTCTTGGCCGGTGCCTTTTTGCGCGTTCCCGAGGAGGCGGTTTTCCTGGATTTGGTCTTGGTTGTGGACTTGCCGGAAGGCGCGGCGGTGCGATCCTGCGGGCTCAGTCGCAGGTTCAGCAGGCTGCTTTCGCTCTCTCCAAATGTCGGTTCAATACGCGGCTGGCGTTTCGCCCGAGGCGCCATTGATCCCTATCCCTTTTTGATGCCGGCCAAACACCGGTTTCCCCGGTGATGATCCTAGATTGCGGCAATTTAAGGGGGCGTTAAGGCTTTGGGACTTTGCGGGAAAAGCGACGGCTTTTCGCAAGTGGTGAACCCGGCGATTCGATTGATCGTTCTTCCGGACGTAACTCAGCGAAAATTTGGGATCGATGAGGCACCAGGTCTTGATGTCAGGGCGTCGAGGGCAAGAGGCGACCACACCGACCCCGGACCGGCGTTTGTCCGGGGGGATGCTGTGCCGCGACGGGCCCGCGTCAATCCGGCTAACTGGAGTAGCGGCTGGCGTCGGCGCCGTAATAGTTGACGTATCGTGTGTTGAGTTCGGAAACCGGCATGATGATCAGGACGTCCGTGGTGCCGAACTGCTGATCGACCACGGCCCCGTCGCCGATGAATGCGCCGAGGCGCAGATAGCCCTTGACCAGCGGCGGCAGGGCGCGCAGCGCTTCCTTGGCGTTGAGCTCCTCGGCAGTCTGCCGGTTCATCTCAACGTACCGGTCATCGACCGCGCGCACGCGCCACTCTTCGGGCGCTCTTGCGTTGTGGTGCAGGAAGGACAGCTGGCCCGCAAGCGCATCCGGATTGGTGCCTTCAATGGAGGCGCAGCCGAGCATGACGTCGATCTTGTGCCGCAGCACATAGGACCAGATGCCATGCCAGAGCAGTTCGACGGTCTTCTTGTTGCGATAGGGTTTGAGCACGCAGGACCGGCCGAGCTCCATGAAGCGCTTGTCCGGATTGGCGTCGATCAGCGACTGGATGTCATATTCGGCAGCGGTGTAGAAACCGCCGTGCTGGTTGGCAATTTCCTGTCGCAGAATGCGATAGGTGCCGACAATTTCCGGCTTGAGTCGCCCGAGTTTGTTGCGTTTCAGCGAGGCATGATCGACGACCAGGAGATGATCGCAATAGGCGTCGAACGGGTCGGCATCGCGGCGCGTCGCCAGCGTATGAGCATCGGCAATGGCCGACATTTCCTCGTAAAAGACCTCGTAACGCAGGCGTTGCGCCTTTTTGACTTCCTTGAAATTGCGCGCCATGCGGACTTCCAGGGAGCCGATGCGGCCGAGTGTTTCACCTGTCTTGACCGGCAAACGGAGAGAAGGATCGGAGCGTGTCGCGGTTGCCATGGCAGTGCGCGGACGCATCGACGGTGTGAATTTGCGAACCAGTTTTCGCGGAGAAAACAACCCTTGCCGCATTATGGACATTCCACCCTCTTGTATTCCTTTTGGCCAAGCTGCCGGTTTCACAGGTTAGAGGCTGTTTCACCGACAGATTTACCTTCGCCGGAACAAGAACCCGTTCGAAAGTAACTGTGCTTTGACCCTGCCGTAGAACATACAATTCCGACAACTGGATGACACCCGGTTTGTTTCCGGGTTTATCTGGCCACAGGATACTCCAGTCCGGGCGCTTTGTGAATTTTAACGATCACCGCAAAGCGTGTTTTCTGGTGAGTATCTAAATCACAGGTAGAAATCGCTGTTATTGTCGGCCGATTTCAGAGAGGGCGTCCGAGATCGCTTCAACGGAAAGAGGCTTGGTGAGGTAGCCGGCTGCGCCGACTTCCGCGGCCTTGTCCCGGGCGTCTTTCATCACGTCTGCAGTGACGATCAGCACCGGAACGGGTTGCCGGCCGCTCGCAGCTTCGTCGCTCCTGATCTTGCGGATGGCCTGAAAGCCATCCAGGCCCGGCATGTGCAGGTCCATGAGAATGGCATCGTAGGAACCGTTGGAAGCCTCTTCCACGGCCTTTTCACCGTCGACAACCATGACGGGGACGTGCCCGAGCTTGCGCAGCATCGCTTCGCTCAGGAGCCGGTTGATATCGTTGTCTTCGGCGACCAGGAGGCGCAAGGGGCGGGCAGGCATCTTGTGCCGGCTGGACAGAAAGCCGTTGCTGACCGGCTCGGCGCTCACATCCCACGCATGGGCCTCGCCCGCATCGTCGAGAAGGCCCGCCAGGATCTGGGCCAGCGTCTCGATGCGAACCGGGCGGATCAGGTAGGCGGCATAGCCGGCTTCGCGCAGGTGTTCCAGGCGCTCACGCTCCGGCGGTGCAATCATGACGATGGCAGGTGCCTGGCATCCTGTCAGCCGTACCGTCGCCAGCCAGCCGCCGCTGTCTGACAGGGCGGCGTTGTCGACGATCAGCAGGTCAGCGGTTGCAAGGCGGGCGTCAAGCTCCGGGTGCCCCGGTGCAAGCACGGCGACATCCGCCTGGTGACGCCGCAAACGCTCCGCCAGCAGCGGGCATTCGATCTGACTGTTGCTGACAAAGATGACCTTTCGCCCGGAAACCTTGTCGAGACGCGGGTCCTGGTTTTCCGACAGTGCCTCGGGGATTGGCAGGGAGACGCGAAAGAGGGCACCGCCCTCGCCGGACGGGCTGGCGGAGATCCTGCCGCCCATCAGGCCGGCAAGCCGTTGCGCGATTGCCAGGCCAAGACCCGTTCCACCGAACTTGCGCGCCGGGCCGTGATCTACCTGTTCGAATTCCTGGAACAGCCGTTCGGCTTCTTCCTGGTCAAAGCCGATTCCCGTGTCGCGGACATCGATATCGAGAAAGCTGCCGCCGTCGGGTGCCGGGCGGCCGGACAGTTCGATTGCAACGCCGCCTTCATCGGTGAACTTGACCCCGTTACCGATCAGGTTGAACAGGATCTGGCGGACACGGGTGGCGTCAAGCGTGACCTGTTCCGGCAGGCTCGGATCGAGCATGGCGCCGATTTCCAGCTTTTTGGCATGCGCCTTGGGAGCCAGAAGTTCGACAACGCTTTCCACCAGCGCGCCGACGCGGACCGGTGAGGCCTGGATGTCCAGCTTGCCGGCTTCCACCTTGGAGAAATCGAGCACTTCGTCAATCAGGAGCAGCAAGGTTTCCCCGGAGGTCTCCAGTGCTTCGATATAGGCGCTTTGCTCCTTGGTGAGCCGGGTGTCGCGCAACAGCGCAGCCATGCCGAGAACGCCGTTGAGGGGGGTGCGGATCTCGTGGCTGACCGTGGCCAGGAACCGGGACTTTGCCTCGTTGGAACTCTCTGCCGAATGGCGGGCGGCGAGCAATTCCTCTTCGATCAGACGGCGTTCGGTCACATCGCGCAGAACGGTCTGCACCAGCTGGCGATCCGTCGTCGTGTCGCGCACCGGAATGTCGATCCGGGAGAACCAGCGATGGCCTTGTGCCGTTTCAAGATGCAGGTCCTGAAAGCCCATGCCGCTGGAACCGTTTGCTTCCGGAACGCTGTCGTTCCGCGCTCCCGATCCGCTTGCCGCCAGTGGCAAGGTCATCGGTTCTCCGGGTTGCAAGTGATGGTCAGCGCCAAATACGTCGGTGGCCGCCGAATTGACATAGGTAACGAGCCCGTCCTGGTCCCGTCGGATGACGACATCGCCCAGGGTCGCCAGAATGCTGGCGTGACGTTCGTCGGATTCGCCAAGTTCCCAGGCGCGGTCCTCAAGTTCCTCGCAGCGCGCCATGAGGCGCCTGATCTTGTCGTCCTTCAGTTGCACCGCCTGGATGGCACGGTGCATGTCGTCGGCAAAGAGCCTCCAGACGGCAAGACCGCCAGCAAAAAACACCAGCCCAAGGCCGAAATACCGGTTGATGCCGTCGGTCGACACCAGGAGAAACCCGGCAACAAGACCGATGACAAGCCCGGCGACCGCCATGTGTTGCAGTGACTTTGCCGGTGCCGACACCGGCAGGTCCGTCGCGCGCCGCCCGGGGCCGACCTCCGGACCATCATCGACATGCGGGCTTTCGGCCTCTTCGAAAGGCGAATAAGCGGTGTCTTCCTGAGGGGGGTAGGTCTTGTTGTCGGCAAAGCGGTCCTGGTCCGCCACATCGGCTTCCGGCACAGCTTTGGCGGCGCGATCACTGTTTTGACTGACCAAGATCACTACTCTCTACAAGACTCAGTTGCCGAGAGAGTGCCGCCTAAACTTTGAAAAACCGTTTCATTGACAAAACTGCCAAGGAATATTCGAAACGATTGCTTGATCGGCTTGTCAGGGAATGAAGGGGCTTGTTCGCGCTCTGCAAAAAAAAGCCGGTCCTGGTGAGGACCGGCAGGCAAGGTCTTGCTGCAAGACCGAATTCGATTTCCCTTGTGGGATTAGACGATGCTGCCCAGTTTCATGGCGACACTCATGTCGCCTTCCACCTGCATCTTGCCACCCATGAAGGCTGCGGTCGGATTGAGATCACCGGACAGCAGGTCGGCGAGATCGTCGGCGGACATCTTGATCGTGCAGTCGGCGTCGCTGTCCTCATTGGAGACAGTGGAGCCCTGCAGGAAGATGATACCGGATTCACCGAGATCGAACTTGACGCTTTCTTCGATGCCACCATCGGCCACTTTGCCGCGCACGCCGTCAGTCAGCTGTTCCAAGGACATTTGGTCTTCTCCCATTTGATGTGAGCCTGAACGCTCGTTGCCTTCTTGAAGCATGCCGTTTACGTAATCGTCAAGAAGGAAAATTGATTGGCACTATCGCGGGAACTCAATTCACGTTGATCTTCGGACGACCCAGACTACGCCCGCCGTTTGAATTATGCGGGTTATTCAGCGGCGGGTCCGTGGCATTTTTCTGAAATCGGGAAACCTGTCTTAAGATGCAGGGAAAGAGAAGAGCATCTGAAGGGACTTGAAAGTGCACATATCGTTTCGGACTGCTCTCCTCCTCCTGTTTCTTTGGCTGGTCCCGGACGACGGGCAGGCCGAAGACACGATCGTCAGGTTCGGTCATTACAACGGCTATCCGCCCATGACCCATGGTGATGGCGCCGATGTCCAGGGAATACTGGTGGAATCCCTCAAGGAAATTTTCAGCCGCGTGGATGGATATTCCGCCGCGTTCTACGGCTACCCATGGGCACGTGCGCAGAAGATGGTCGCGGCCGGGCGTCTTGACGCATTTTGCACGGTTCCGACACCCGCAAGGCTGGATTACACGTATTTTGGATCCGAGGCGGTCTGGGACCCGCTTCCTGTCGCCTTTTATGATGCCGACAATCCGCATGCGGGCCGTATCCGGGACATTCGGGAAAAAAAGGATCTGGAAGACATCCTGCTGATCGATTTCATCGGCGATGGGTGGGGCGAGGCGAACCTGTCAGAATTCGAACCTCAAAAGGTGGCGGATCTGGAAACGGTTTTCAGGCTGCTCAAACGGCATCGCGCCGACGCCCACATCACCCCTTATCTGCTGGGGCAATACCAGATCAACCGGCTCGGGATGGAGTTTGCTCACGTCGACCTGCCGTTCTTCGGTGACGGTTTCACCTTCAAGATCGGCATCAGGAAAGACTTTCCAAATGCCGAAGACCTGCTGGTCCGGCTTGATGCAGCCATAACCGAGCTTCGAGAAGAGGGCGAGCTGGCCCGCATTCAGAAAGACTATCTTCAGCGGGTCAACTAGACCGGTGGCTTACAGCTTCCGGACCCGGAAACATCAGTGATTGTCCCGCGGCAGGCCCTTGTGAGCAACGTCCTGATATTTGACGGCCGGTTCAAGCACCATGCCCTTGTCGAACTGGCCGATCATCGAGCGCTGGATCTCCTGCCAGGGGGTCTGGCTGTCGACGATCCTGAAACCACCGGCTGCCTCAAGGTCCTTGCGGCGTTGCGCCAGTTCCTCGTCAGGGATCAGGATATTGGCTGTCCCCTTGTTGAGGTCGATGCGCACGCGGTCTCCGGTTTGCAGCAGCGCAAGCCCGCCCATTGCGGCAGCTTCCGGCGACGCGTTCAGGATGGAGGGTGAGCCGGAGGTTCCCGACTGGCGGCCGTCGCCGATACAGGGCAGGGCCGTGATGCCGCGTTTGATCAGTTCGGCCGGCGGTTGCATGTTCACCACTTCAGCGCCGCCGGGATAACCGATCGGCCCGGTACCGCGAATGAACAGCAGGCAACTCTCGTCGATGGCCAGCTCCGGATCATCGATCCGGTGATGGTAGTCTTCCGGACCCTCAAACACGATCGCCCGGCCTTCAAAGGCGTTCAGATCGTCCGGATTTGAGAGATAGCGGTCCCGGAATTCCTCGGAGATCACGCTGGTCTTCATGATCGCGCTGTCAAAGAGGTTGCCCTTCAGGTTCAGGAACCCGGCCCTTTCCTTCATGGGCGCGTCAAACGGCTTGATCACGTCCGGCAGGTCCGTGGTGATGCCTTCACAATTCTCGGCCATGGATCTGCCGTTGGCGGTAACCGCTCCTGGATGCGGCAACTTTCCGTGGCGCATCAGTTCGGCAATGACGGCCGGTACACCACCGGCATGAAAATAGTCTTCGCCAAGATAGTCACCGGCGGGCTGCAGATTCACCAAAAGCGGCACGTCCAGACCGATGGCCTGCCAGTCGTCATTGGTCAGGTCAACGCCCAGATGGCGGGCAATGCCATTGAGATGGATCGGTGCGTTGGTCGAGCCGCCGATTGCCGAATTGACGACAATAGCGTTCTCGAAGGCTTCGCGTGTCATGATGTCGGACGGCTTCATGTCCTCATGCACCATGTCGACGATGCGCTTGCCGGTTTCATAGGAAATGGCACCGCGCTCGCGGTAGGGCGCCGGAATGGCTGCGGACCCGGGCAGCTGCATGCCAAGCGCCTCGGCCAGCGAATTCATGGTCGTTGCAGTGCCCATGGTGTTGCAGTAGCCGACGGACGGGGCGGAGGAGGCCACCAGATCCATGAAGCCTTCATAGTCGATTTCGCCCGCGGCCAGCATCTGCCGGGCCTTCCAGACAATTGTGCCCGAACCGGTGCGCTCACCCTTGTGCCAGCCGTTCAGCATCGGCCCGACGGACAGCGCGATCGCCGGAATATTGACGGTTGCCGCGGCCATCAGGCAGGCAGGGGTGGTCTTGTCACAGCCGATTGTCAGCACCACGCCGTCAATCGGATAGCCGTAGAGCAGTTCGACAAGGCCAAGATAGGCCAGGTTCCGGTCGAGGGTAGCGGTCGGCCGTTTGCCGGTTTCCTGAATGGGGTGGACCGGAAATTCAAAGGCAATGCCGCCGGCGTCCCGGATGCCCTCGCGCACGCGTTTTGCCAGTTCCAGGTGATGGCGGTTGCAGGGCGACAGATCGGAACCGGTCTGGGCAATTCCGATGATCGGTTTGCCCGATTGCAGCTCTTCCCGTGTGATGCCGAAATTGAGGTAACGCTCGATATAAAGTGCCGTCATGCCCGGATTGTCCGGGTTGTTGAACCAGGCGGCGGACCGCAGTTTTGGTGTTTTCATGTCACTCATGGCGCCTCGTCCCTCATCGCGTACAGACCTGTTGAGGGCCGATAAACACCAGCGTCAGGGTACTGTAAAGCGGGATTGGTTCCACCATGTGAGATTGCCGCTGGTCCTGCAAGCCTGCGAAACCCCTAGTCGATCGACTTCAAGGTATCGGCAACGGAAAAACGGGCAAAGGCCCACAGGATCGCAAGACAGACGGCAAACAGCATGGGAGCTGCAAAAAGGGGCACAAGGGCAGCGCCGCCACATAGTCCTGCAAAAAGCCAGAGACCGGTCAGAAGGCGGCGGGCATGCACGGCCAGGAGCGTGCGGCGCATGGCAAGCGCTTTCAGGGCCGGAAAGGCGCCGATATCGTCCGTGTCGCTGACTGCAATCGGGTCTGGCCGGTCGCGGTCGTTTGACCCTGCCTCATGGCCCTCGCGCAGTTCGAGCGACAACCTGTCCTCCGAGAGCGACAGGACCAGCGGGGCGCCTCCGGGAAAGATCCGGGCCGCAGCCTGTTGCGCGCTTTCACCGGGCTCGGGATCATCGAGATGTTCCAGGCCAAGCAAGCCGGCCAGCGCTTCGCGGGTTTTCGGGCTGTCGCCGCTGAACAGCCAGGGGATCAGACCCTCCCGGCGCAAGGCCATGCCTGCGACGCCGGCGTCCTGTCTCAATGTGCCTTCCAGCCCCAGAACACCGACGACGCGCCCGCCGACTGCGACGCGAAGAGCGGTCTTGCCGTCGGCTTCCAGGGATCGGGCAATGGCATCCGCGGTGAAGCTGTCGATCTTGAGCCGTTTCAGAAGGTCCGTGGTGCCGATCACGACGGTCTGCCCCCCCAGGAGAGCAACGACCCCGAGGCCCGGGGCCGGTTCGAAGCGGTCCGGGTGTTTCAAGGCCACATGCCATTGCTCGGCAAGTTGACGCAGGGCCTGTGCCACGGGGTGACTGCTTTGCGCCTCCGCGGAGGCGGCAACCGCAAGCAGGGTTCGCGGTTCATTGTTGAAAGCCATGACGTTGGTGACGATCAGATCCGGTCCGGACATGACCGCCATCTTGTCGATCAGGATGTCGCGTGCGCGTGCAATCTTGCTGAAGGCGCCGGGTTCAAGAACGCGGGTGCCGGCATTGAGGGCGGCCTGGTGGAAAACCTTGTCGGCGAAGGCATTGATGCCGTCGATCAGATGCGGCCAGGACAGAAGGAGGGTTGCCGCCAGGATGGCGGGTGCATGCATCGGGCCTGCAAGGCCCCACCAGAGCGATGCACCGACAACGGCAAGCAGGAGTGAGAAAGTGGCCTCACGCAGGCCGCTGTGGTCGCCGCGGGGAGGCAGGATGGCAACGCCATAGGCGCGAAGGACCATCAAAAAGGCGGCGGCAAGGGCAAGAGAGCCTGATGCGCCCATGGGAAGGCCTCCCTGCTGGATCAGAAAGGCGCTTGCCAGCAGGACAGTGCTCACGGCGGACGTGAAGAGCGTGAGGGACCGTCCGATTTCGGAGTTCAGGGAAAAGGAAAGGGACAAAAGCGCAAAAATCGCAGCAAACATGCTGAAAATCAGGGCACTGTGCGTGCCGAACACCATCAAACTGGAATGCCCGGCGATAACGCCCTCGCCGTGAACGAGGCAGGCAAGCGCCAGGAATGCGGTGGCGAATCCCAGGGACAAGATCCAAGTTATTGAATTTATGCGATTTGTCGGCATGGCCGTGTGTCTTTCGTGACGGGCGAACGGATTTGGGCTGTTTGGGCGGTGGACAAGAGACACATTCAGGGCGCCCGGGAGGCCGTTAAAAAATGCGGGAGCCCGAGTGCCCAGGCAATGCCGCTTTGGTCCCCAAACAGGCAGATTGCCTCGTTCACGGGCGCAAGCCTGCCAATTCTGCCGAGCATTTGTGCGAGGCAATGCTTGCTGTGAGAGGTGGCTGACGTAGAATTATTTCGAAGGTATTTCAGAAGACCCGATGTATTTAAGGGTCATGCAATGGTTGTCTGAGTAAGCAACCTTATTTTTTGGGTGTGGTATATTCGCGGGAGGGCTGTTGGGCCCTCCCATTTTTATGGGAAAAGCCCATTGTTGCCACTTTCATGCAAGGAAATACAGATTAACACTTCATTAGGAAGTCAATCGTTCCCAATCGGAACGAAGCTTAACTGTCCGAAAAAAACGATAGGGTCAGGACCCGGCAAAAACTGCCCGGTGCGGACTGGTTTGTGGTTACTGGCAGGCTCTGCTGAAGGAATCAGGGAGGCTCGGTGAGTCAAGACCGCGACTCGCCCGAATCTGAAAAAAGACTCAATTCCAGAGACTTGGCCGGTGCAAATGCACCGGCCCAGCCGGCTTCGGGTTTATGGCCGTCAGGTGCCGGGTTGCTCCACCGTATCCAGGTTGGCGGTCGACAACAGGTCCAGCGACGGCATCAGGGACAGCAATTCACGCGTATAGGCGTGTTGCGGCGCCTCGAACAGCTGGTCGCAGTCTGAGACTTCGCATAGTTCACCATTGCGCATGACGCCGATGCGGTTACACATTTGCCGGATCACCGCGAGGTCGTGACTGATGAACAACATGGTCAGGCCGAGTTCCTCCTGAAGGTCCTTCAGGAGGTTCAGGATCTGGGCCTGGATCGATACATCGAGCGCGGAGGTCGGTTCGTCGCAGATCAGGAACCGGGGCCGCGTCGCCAGAGCCCGCGCGATCGAGATTCGCTGCCGTTGCCCGCCGGAAAACTCATGCGGGAATTTCTTGCCGGACGCCGCACCGAGGCCGACGTGATCGAGAAGATCGTCAACGATCTGCCGGACTTCCGCATTGCTGGAGGCCAGCTTGTGGAACTTGATCGGCTCGGCGATGATGTCGCTCACCCGCATGCGGGCATTCAGCGAGGAATACGGATCCTGGAAGATCATCTGCATCTGCCGGCGCATGGCCAGAACGTCGCGGCGATTCTTCAACGAGGTCAGTTCGGTCTTGCCGAACAGGATCGAACCACCGGTCGGATGATAGAGACCCGTGATCAGACGCGCGATGGTCGACTTGCCTGATCCGCTTTCGCCCACGAGGCCAAAGGTTTCGCCTTCCTGAATGTCGAAACTGACCTTCTTGACGGCCTGGAAATACTTGCGCCTGGACGGAAAGATCGAGCCACGGGTTTCAAACCGCATGTCGAGGTCCCGGATCTGGACAAGCGGGCCGGTGACCTTTTCATAGTCGCGTGCCTTGCCCAGCCAGTGTGTGGAGATGTCGATATGCTTTTGCGGCGTACCGGCTTTCTCGATGTAGTTGACCACTGGAAACCGTTCGACCCGGATGTCGGGGCGCGGCACGGCGGAAATCAGGCTTTGCGTATAGGGGTGCTTCGGCGCCCCGAGCACCTGTTTTGTGTCTCCGAATTCCACCAGGTCGCCGTGATACATCACGGCCACATGGTCGGTGATATCTGCGATGACGCCCATGTCGTGGGTGATCACCAGCATGGCCACGTTGCGCTCGGCGCAGAGGTTTTTCATGAGGTCCAGGATCTGGGCCTGGATCGAGACGTCAAGCGCGGTGGTCGGTTCGTCGGCGATGACCAGTTCCGGCTCCGCGCAGAGCGCCAGCGCAATCACGACACGCTGGCGCATGCCGCCGGAAAACTGGTGCGGATACTGTTTGACGCGTTCGGCCGGATTGGGGATGCCAACGGCATCGATCAGTTCCACCGCCCGTTGCTGGGCCTCCTTGGCCGACAGCGGCAGGTGGGTGCGGATCGTCTCGACGAGCTGGGATTCAACGGTCTGCAGCGGATCAAGGCTGGTCAGCGGATCCTGGAAGATCATGCCGATCTTGCGTCCGCGCAGCAGGCGTTTTTCCTTGTAGGGCAGCTCGTCGATGCGTTTGCCGTGCAGAAAGATCTCGCCGCCGGCAATGTGACCCGGCTCCTGCAGGAGACCGATGACGGCATTGCCGACCGTGGACTTGCCGGCCCCGGATTCCCCGACAACACCCAGCACCTTGCCGGCTTCGACACTCATGTCGACGCCATTGACGGCGACAAAGACCGATTTTCGACCCGGGAACTCGACGGTCAGGTTTTTGATATCAAGAACTGACATGGCGCCCTCACCGCAGTTTCGGGTTGAGGGCGTCGCGCAGCCAGTCGCCCAGGAGATTGACGTTGAGAACCAGCAGTGCCAGTGCCAGGCCCGGGAAAATGGCAATCCACCATTCGCCGGAATAAAGGAAGTCATTGCCGATGGCGATCAGGGTGCCGAGCGACGGCTGGGTGGGCGGCATGCCGACCCCGAGGAACGACAGCGTTGCTTCGGTGACGATCGCCAGGGCCAGGTTGATCGTGGCGATGACCATCACGGGTCCCATGACATTCGGCAGGATGTGGCGCGCCATGATGATGAAGGCCGGAATGCCGATCACCCGGGCGGCCTGAACATACTCCTTGTTCTTCTCCACCATGGTGGAGCCGCGGACAGTGCGCGCATATTGCACCCAGAAAGACAGGGCCAGCGACACGATCAGGATGTAGAAAGCGAAGATCTCCCGATCGAGCGAGCCGAAGACACCGGCGGCGACACCGTCGATCAGAAGCGCGATCAGGATGGCCGGGAAGGTCAGCTGAACATCGGCGATCCGCATGATGACGGCATCCGTGCGCCCTCCCACATAGCCCGCCACAAGCCCGAGCGTAATGCCGAGTATGGCCGCCGCAATGACCGAGCAGAAGCCGACGATCAGCGAAATCCGCATGCCGTAGAAAATGCCTGAAAGCAGGTCACGTCCCTGGTCGTCGGTCCCCAGGATGAAACGGGGATCCGCATATTCCATCCAGACGGGCGGCACCCTTGCATCCAGGATCGAGATGGAGGCCAGGTCGAACGGATTGTGGGGGGCGACCCAGGGGGCCAGGAAGGCCAGCAGGAACAGGATCAGCGTCCCGCAGGCGGCAACCACGGTGACCTTCGAACGCAGGAAGGAGTGAAACAGGTCGCTGTCCAGCAGCTTGGCAACGCTGCCCTGGTTCTGGGGCACGCCGGCCCTGTCCTGAACCGCGGTTTTAGCTTCTTCGTTGGAGACGTAAGGCATGGGTTCATGTCTCCCTTATGGCCGGCCGACGCGCAGGCGCGGGTCGATGAGGAAATAGAGAATGTCGACGATGAAGTTGATCGCCACGAACAGGAAGGCGGTCAGCAGCAGATAGGCCGACATGATCGGGATATCGACGTTCTGCACGGCCTGCAGGAACATCAGGCCCATACCGGGCCACTGGAACACGGTTTCGGTAATGGTCGCAAAGGCGATGATGGCGCCGAGTTGCAGACCGGTAATCGTGATCACGGGGACGAGCGTGTTTTTCAGGGCGTGCCGGAAATGAACCAGACGGTCCGGCAAACCGCGGGCGCGGGCGAACTTGATGTAGTCGGTCCGGATGACCTCGAGCATCTCGGCCCGGATCAACCGCATGATCAGCGTCATCTGGTACAGACCGAGGGTGATCGACGGCAGGATCAGTGCCTTCAGGCCGGACACCGTCAGGAAGCCGGTGGTCCACCAGGAGCCGACTTGCACCACCTCGCCGCGCCCGAAACTGGGCAGCCACTGCAAGGTCACGGAGAAGAGGAAGATCAGCAGGATGCCGATAAAGAAGGTCGGCAGCGAGATGCCGATGAGTGAGACGGACAGGAACAGTTTCGAAATGGCCGATTCCCGGTTGAGGCCTGCATAGATCCCCATGGGTATCCCGACCACCAGCGCAAACAGCGCAGAGGCGAAGCTGAGTTCAAGGGTCGCTGGAATCCGCCGCGCAAACAGCTCGGAGACCGGTTGCTTGAACTGGTAGGAGGTGCCGAAGTCGAATTGGGCCGCATTGCCGACGAAGCGTGCGAACTGGACCGGGATGGGGTCGTTGAGGCCGAGCCGTTCCCTGAGGGCTTCGCGTTCTTCGATGGATGTCTCGATCCCGACCATCTGGTTGATGGGATCTCCGACAAAACGGAACATGGTAAAGGCGAGAAGCGCCACCACCAGCATGACAATCATCGCCTGAAACAGGCGACGCGCTGCAAAACCAATCATTTCGGCTCTTTAGGTCTATATATGAAAAGACGCTCCCGGCCGGGGCCGGGAGCGCGGTGTCGGGTTATTCAGGTCACTTCTTGGTTACGAAGCGGAACTTGAACTGGTTGTCGGCACGTTGCACGAGATCCACATCGTCAGCTACACCCCACGCCAGGCCCTGCTGGTGCAGCGGGATGTAATAGGCGTTGTCGTGGCTGATCTGATAGGCTTCGGCAATCAGCTTGTCGCGCTTGTCCGGATCGATTTCGACCAGCACTTCCTTGGTCAGGCTGTCGATTTTCGCGTCGCAGAAACCGCCGAGGTTGAACGGCGAGCCCTTGCCGGCCTCGTCACGGCAGTTCATCAGGTTGGACAGAACGTTCCAGCTGTCGAGCGAGCCAGGGGTCCAGCCAAGCAGATAGAAGGACGTGTCAAAGCCGCCGGATGCCAGCACCTTGGCGAAATACTTCGCTTTCGGCTGGGCATTGAGGTCAACCTTCACGCCGACGCGTGCCAGCATGGCAGCCACAGCCTGGCAGATTGCTTCGTCATTGACGTAGCGGTCGTTCGGGCAGTCCATGCCGACGCTGAAGCCATCGGCATAACCGGCTTCGGCCAGGAGTTTCTTGGCGTTTTCCGGATCGTAGGCGTAGCGCTCGAACTCGCTGCCCTTGGAGAACAGGAACGGAGAGATCATGATCGCGGACGGGGTCGAGAGATCCCGCATCACTTTCTTCTTGATCGCCTCGATGTCGATCGCCTGATAGAACGCCTGGCGGACTTTTGCGTCCTTGAACGGGTTCTTGCCCTTGACGTCCGAATAGAGCAGCTCATCGCGCATCTGGTCCATGCCGAGGAAGATGGTCCTCAGTTCCGGGCCGGTCAGGGCCACGGTGCCGGCATTGTCGTTGATGCGTTTGATGTCCTGAACCGGGATCGGATAGACCATGTCCAGCTCGCCGGACAGGAGTGCCGCAACGCGGGTAGCGTCGGATCCGATCGGCGTGAACTCGACGGTGTCGAGATTGTGTTTCGCTTCGTCCCACCAGCCGTCGAATTTCTCGTAGACGGTTTTCACACCAGCTTCATGGCTGAGGATCTTGAACGGACCGGTGCCGTTGGCGTGAAGAGAGGCGTAGTTCGGGGATGTGTCGGACGCAGACGTGACCTTGACCGCATCGTTCTCGGTCGTCCACTCCTTGTCCATGATGTAGAAC
The DNA here is from genome assembly GCF_965233565.1 of Roseibium sp. Taxonomy (GTDB): domain Bacteria; phylum Pseudomonadota; class Alphaproteobacteria; order Rhizobiales; family Stappiaceae; genus Roseibium. Next base: position 3,373,626 of record NZ_OZ247494.1, read on the forward strand.
GTGTCCCACTCGTAGTGCAGGATCGGGTTCGGACCGGGCAGGACAAAGTCAACGGTGTGATCGTCTACGATTTCCACCTTAACGTCGGCGCCGACGCGAGTGGTCAGGTCGGAACCTTCGGAGCGGACGCGGTCGACGGAAAATGCGACGTCTTCAGCCGTGAAATCGCTGCCGTTGTGGAACTTGACGTCCTTGCGCAGATAGAAGCGCCAGCGGTTCGGTTCGATGATTTCCCAGCGTTCTGCAAGGGCCGGTTCGATGGCCAGGTCCGCGCCGCGCCGGGTGAGACCTTCATAGGTGTTGCCCAGCGAGGACAGCGTGAAAGTTTCGTTGAGGCTGTAAGGATCCAGCGCGTTCAAAGTGCCCTGAAAAGCGAATTTGAGTGTTTCGGCCTGCGAAGTCGAAACCGATCCCGCCACGAGAAGCGCAGCAGTGATTGCGATACTTGTCTTTTTCATCATCCCCTCATTGTTTCCGGTTTCCGGAAGTCTTTCATGGTCTTAGTGCCCCTTTCGGGGCTTGGCGCCATCTTGTCAAACCTAACTATGACACCGTAACTCTCTGTGTTCAAACCTGTTTAGCTGTCAAATTGCGACATTCTGTCAGTCAGCTCACTCAGGAAAGATGCGCAGCGGTCCAGTTGAGCCAGCTCGATGAATTCATCGGGCTGGTGTGCCTGGTCGATGGAACCCGGGCCGCAGATCACGGTTGAGAGCCCGTGAGACTGAAACAGGCCGCCTTCAGTCGCATAGACAACCACGTTGCGGGCATTGTCTCCGGTCAGGCGGCGCGCTGTGACTTCGGCAAGACCGTCTTCTTCCTCGCCAAGTCCCGGCACGTTGGCAAGCTCGGTTATTTCCACATCGCATAGCGCCGAAACAGCCTTCATGTCCGGCAGGATCTCGGTTTCGACAAAACTGCGATAGGCTGCGATCCATTGCTCCGGCGTCTCACCGGGCAGCATGCGGATGTCGGTGACGAATTCGCAGCTTGGTGCCGTGATATTGTGCGCTTGACCACCGGAAATCGTGCCGCAATGGAGCGTCGTATAAGGTGGCTCAAAAGGGCAATCCGGATCGGCTTTTGCCCGATTTTCCGCCGTTTTTCCGTCCAGCCAGCCAATCAGTCTTGCTGCGACAGAAATAGCGGACAACCCGCGATGCAACTGGCTTGAATGAACCGGATGGCCGGTGATGCGGGTTTTCAGGACCGTGATGCCCTTGTGCCCTGTCACCACTTTCATGCTGGTCGGTTCGCCGACGATGACCCGCGCCGGACGCGGGCCGTTGTCGAGCATGTCCGGGATCAACCGCCGCGCACCGTCGCAGCCGGTTTCCTCGTCGTAGGACAGAGCGATATGGATCGGTGCGCGCAACTCCGCTTTCAGGAAGTCGGGTACCTTGGCAAGAACAGTCGCGGCAAAGCCTTTCATGTCGGCCGCCCCGCGCCCGTAGAGGCGGCCATTGTCTTCCCAGGCCTGGAAAGGATCGCGGGACCAGGCCTGGCCCTCGACCGGTACGACGTCGGTATGTGCGGACAGGACCGTGCCGCCGTCCGTGTCCGGACCGATCAGCGCATAGAGGCTTGCCTTTTCGCCGGTCGGGTCCGGAACGCGCTGCGTGCGGACACCCCAGCCGTGGAGATAGTCTTCGACAAAGGCAATCAGGTCGAGATTGCTGCGATCGGAAACCGTGTTGAAGCCGATCAGTTTTGTCAGCATCTCTTGCGGTGTATATGTGCGCCCCACGGCCCCTCCTGGCATCGCATCAACGGTTTCCGGCGGGCTCACTTGCTGCCAGAAAGAGCGTATCTAAGCTGCTCAAAGCAAAGATTTGCAAGGGCTTTTCTTTACCCCGGATCTTGATTTCCGCTGTCTCGGCGCCGTCGACCCGGGCGGCCGCTGCGTCAATCACGGCCTTGGAAACCACCAAAAAACTGTCATGAGTTTTGTTTTCCGTCTCCAGACGGCTGGCCGTGTTGACCACATCCCCGAGTGCGGTCAGGCCGCCCTGGCTGCCGGCCGTTCCAGCGGCGCCGATCCGCCCGAGAATGGCAGGACCGAGATGCAGCCCGATTCCGAGCCGGATCGGGTCCTGAAATTGCGGCCCCTTCTCCGCGTCCAGAGACTTCATCACCGCCTCGATGCGCTTGCAGGCAGCCAGTGCCTGGCGGGCCCCGGTTTCCGGACTGGAATCCATTCCGAAGATCGCCATGATGCCATCGCCGATAAACTTGTCGACATATCCGCCTTCCGCACGGATGGCCGAAGAGGCCTGGTCGAGATAGCTGTTCAGAAGATAGACGACGTCATAGGCAAGCTGGCTCTCGGTGATGCCGGTGAAGTTGCGCAGATCGACGAACATCACGACCACATCCTGTTCGACACCCCAGTAATAGGCATCCTTGATGTGTTCACTGTTGGTCAGACTGGCCTTGACCGGAACCAGGGGCTGAACGGCAAGACTGTGGTCGGGCCGGATCTGGCAGGCCAATCGGACATCTCCGCCTGCACCGATCCGTGAAAGCACCGCGGTTTCCGCTGTGCCCGGCTTTGCCAGCGCGTCAGCGCCTTCCAGCACCTTGACCCGGCAGGTGGAGCAACGTGCACGCCCGCCGCAGACCGAAGCGATCGGAACGTCATTCATCCGGCTGATTTCCAGAAGTGTAGCACCGGGCTGGGCCTTGATGGCCAAGCCTCCCGGATAGGTAATGGACAGGCTTCGGGCGCGAAGGCCGAGCAGATACCGGATAAGGACCGCCAGCAGGCTGACAGCGATCAGGCCAAAGACCACCGCCTGGAACTGGACAACAACCTCGTGTGCCCAAAGTCGCTGGTCTTCAGTGATCTTGACCTCAACATCGGACGTCAGGGCCAGTCGCCGGGCGGCTTCGATCCATCCCCAAAGAGCGGCTACCGGTAGAGCGACTGCAAATGTCGCGGCGAGGGGGCGCAGTCGCTGGTAAAGCGGATAAAGCCGAAGCCAGAAATGCAGGCCGATCATGGCATGGATCCAGACGACGAGCAGCAGCAGCGACTGGTCGAAAGCGTGCCTGGGCCAGAGGATGGTCAGCATTTGCTCATAGACCGGTGAGAAGCCGAACTCTTTCGCGAGACCCATCGTTGTGGCGATGTGAGGGATCAGCTGCCAGGGTATGTAAAGGCCCAGTGCCAGCTGCAAAAACTCCCAGCGGGACATCTTGAAGGTGCGACGCTTGCCTGTGCGCCAGAGGGCAAGAAAGACATGCGTGAGGGCTGCCAGGGTCAACAGCGCTTCACCGGGCACGCTGCGCCATATCCAGTAGTGCCAGACCGACGCCTGGTCCATGGCTTCCAGAGAAACGATGCCAAGGGCGTGGTTGGTGAAGTGGCTCAGGCAGAAGGCGAACAGGATCAGTCCGCTCCAGAGACGCAGGCGCTGGCGCCAGTTGCCGTGGCCCATCATGCCGCGCCGTTTGCCATGGTCTGCATTTGTCGCCACCATGGGTTTCACCGCTGCCCTGCCCCGACGGGATGTGGCCTCTGTCTTTTCAGCCATCTATGCCGAACCTCCGGTGCGCCTCCGGCATGGTCGCAGCCGAAGGGTCGTCGGTTCACTTCAAGCCTGCGAGGCCGGAGAGGTCAAGCGCCGGGTGGTCTTAGTGGTGCACACTGTTGTGTGTTTTGGGAACGCGCAGGGTGAACGGATAGCATTCCGTACGGAGCTTGGGATAGCCATCTCCCATGCGCCAGGGAATTTCAAGCCGTGGCACCTTTGCCTTGCGGTCCGGCTTCCTGCCATTCTGAAGGTTCAGTTCCTCACGCACGGTCCAGAGTTTCCAGTGCAGCTCGCGAATGTCAGCCAGTTTCCTGTAAAGATGTTTTTCATAGGCATCTTCCCAGTTTTCCAGCTTGTCGTGACGGGTATCGAGTTTGTCATGACGCGCCTGCGCGGCTTTCTTCTTTTTTTCATAGCCCCAAAGGACATTCTGCAGGGCTTCGCGGTCCTTGCGGTGATAGATCTTGCCCTGCCATGTCGCGAGACCCTTCTCCAGAAGCCGTTCATACTGACCCATGACCATATCGAAATTGTTGCTGGAGGCTGTGAGGACCTTCGATGTCTTGCTCAGTTCGATCTCGATGTTGTCCGCGCGGCGGTCGACTTTCACGAATTTTCCGATCATCACCTTGAGTTCGCTGATGGCGCGTTCCAGCTGGCCGATCAGTTGCGTATTCTGTGCCTCCAGGCCGATCAGCTTTTTTACAAGGGCCTTTTGCCTGTCTTCCTTGGCCTGCAGCTTGCTCCGCAACTTGGTTCGAAGGTTTTTGTAGGTGTTGGTCCAGGACACACATTCATACCAGCCTTCCGCGACACCAGCGGCCGTCGACATGAAATTGAGAACGGCCGTGTCGGCGGACCTGTTCACTTTCTCCAGATATCTTTGGTATTTGCGATCCACCTTCAGGTCGATGATCGGGATCATCTCCATCAGGGTGTCGAGAAGGGCGTTGCCGTCCAGCGTGGAAAAGGCGTTGGCTTCGGTAAAGACCTGGGCGACGGCAAGCGAAAATGGCAGGCCGGTTACCGGTTTGTCGGCCTCTTTTTCATAGGCTTTCAGCAGGAGATCGCCTTTTTTGGTCAATTCAAGGCTCTGTGTATCCTTACCAATGTCCCGGTCCATCGCATTGCGGGCAAACTGCCTGGACTGGGATTTGACAGCTGATCGCAGCGCGATATTGATCAGCGACTTAATGCCTTTTTTCGCCAGTTCCTTGGCTGACGCCTTGGCGACCTGACCTCCAATGGCTCCACCGGGCATTTGCTGATCTCCATCCGACTAAGACTAAAACAGACTACCGGCAAAAACCGCAGGAAGCTGTGATAGCCGGCACAAGATGACGCGGCGGCATGAGGGCGGTGGTTTTCCCCAGACGACCAGAAACTCGGATAGGGCCTCTTGATTGTTCCGCCGCAGTCGGCACAGTCCGCTCCGGGCATGAAACAGCTGGAAAGAGACGATGAAGGTTTACGGCATCAAGAACTGCGACACGGTCAAGAAGGCGCGGAAGTTTCTAGAGGAGGCTGGTGTCTCCTACGATTTTCACGACTACAAGAAGGACGGTGTCGATGGCGACAAACTCGCCCGGTTCGTCGGTGAATTTGGTTGGGAAGCCGTTTTGAACAAGCGCGGCACGACCTGGCGCCGGCTGGACGAGGCCACGCAGGTCGGCGTGGTCGACGCCAAAAGCGCGATCGATGTCATGATCGATAACCCCTCCGTGATCAAGCGGCCGATCGTCGAAGGCGAAGCCAAGAACTTCATTGGCTTTGATGCCGTCGCCTGGGAAATGGCTTTGGAACTTGGCGAATTGAAATAATTCCTGAATGGCTATACCAGGATTGGTGGAGCTGGGGCACTGAACAGCCTGTGCTTGAGACGCAGCGAGATTCAGTGCGCGAGCCGGCTTTGGTTTCGGCCTTGCTGAAACGCTTCGAAGGAACCGCTTCCATGTCTCAGTCGATCAATCCCGAGATAGTCGTATGGGTGAAAAAGGACCCGTCTCCCCTCCGTTTAGCGCTCGCGGCCAAGCGTTACAACTGGGACGAGGGTATGGAGTTTCTGCATTGGCTTTTCGAAACCTACGACGTCGACAAGGTTGCGGCACTTGAGATTGCTTATGCCGCCGAGCCGAGAGATTTCAGCGGATTGAATACGTCCGAAGAGGTTGTCGAAAAATGGGGCGAGATCTGGCTGGAGGGATGGCATTTTCTGGAGTTGCTCGAACGAGAATGGCTTAAGGGAAAATTCCGCTCCCAGCGAACGGGTGCCTTTCCTGAAGTGCGGCGGAACCTTTTGGACCGGATGAATCCGGTACCGGCCGATGTCATGGGCTGTCCCCGGTTCACCTTTCTCCAGGAATTCGAAAGTCTGCGTTCCGACTTGCCCATATGGACCTACTCGGATCTTGAAGACGAGGACCTGTTGGAAATGAACGAGATTTTCTTCTGACGGAACGCGGCGGGCTCGTTACCAGGTCCGGCGCGGACCTGTGTCGATGTGATAGTGGCCGGACGAATAATGTTTGTAGCCGCCGACTTCTTTTTGTGCCTTCAGGAAGGCGATGACCGAGGACGGATTGCCGGCGACGGAGAAATCCACGGCCTGGCAATTCAGGTGATAGCTGTCCCTGGCGCCACCCTTCCACCAATTCTCCAGCCACCAGCGTTTGGTGGAATGCACAGTCACCTTGCCGTAGCGCCGGGCAACCCGGTTCAGCACCTTTTTCAGCTTGCGCGGCACACACCAGGACGTGTCGTTGTAGTCAATGGAATTGTGGGAACCTGTCATCCAGCCCATGCCCGTGACGCCTGCCACCGTGCCGCACCCGGCCAGGGCAACGGTCAGTCCGATAAAAACGATCCAGGCGATGAGGCGCTGACGCATGAGAGGCAAGCCTTGTCAGAAAGTGTTTGCGATGTCGTCCCCCGCACAAATGCTCCTGCAATTTGATTAAAATTGTAATGAAAAACGTGGTTAACGGATTACGCTCCGGTGCCGGGGTTTGATGCGGTCCATGCGTGGCACGCGGGCCCGAAACAAATGTTTCAGCTTTTGCAAATTTCTGATACAAATGTCTCAAGCCCGTCCGGGCCACTGCCGCAAACATCAGGTTTTCAGCGCAATGTCACACGTCTTTCCACGTCACACCAAGGCCACGCTTCCTGTCGCGGCAAGTGGTGATGGTTGTTACATCATTGACAAGTCAGGGAAAAAATACTTCGACGGGTCTGGCGGAGCCGCCGTGTCCTGTCTCGGGCATTCCGACGCGGACGTCACGCAGGCCATCAAGAACCAGATCGACAACATCGCCTTTGCGCATACTGGCTTCTTCACCACCGATCCGGCTGAGGAATTGGCGGATCTTCTGATCGAACATGCGCCCGGCGGCCTCGACAGGGTTTATTTCGTTTCCGGCGGGTCGGAAGCCATGGAAGCGGCGCTGAAGCTTGCGCGTCAGTATTTCCTGGAAAAAGGCGAGACTTCCCGGCATCGGGTGATCGCCCGCAGACAGAGCTATCACGGCAATACGCTGGGTGCGCTGGCAACCGGTGGCAACCAGTGGCGCCGGGAGCCCTTCTCGCCCCTGATGATCGAAACCTCTCACATTGCCCCGTGTTACGAGTATCGCGGGCGCAGGGAGGATGAGACGGCCTTCGACTATGGTCAGCGGGTGGCCAATGAACTTGACGCGGAAATCGAGCGGCTAGGCGCAGAAAACGTCATGGCATTTGTCGCCGAGCCTGTGGTCGGTGCGACGGCCGGTGCGGTGCCGCCGGTCGAGGGGTATTTCAAGCGCATTCGCGAGATTTGCGACAAGCACGGTATTTTGCTGATCCTGGATGAAGTCATGTGCGGCATGGGCCGCACAGGGACCTTGTTCGCCTGTGAACAGGACGGCGTTGCACCGGACATTCTGTGTATCGCCAAGGGGCTCGGCGCCGGCTACCAGCCGATTGGCGCCATGCTGTGTACATCCGACATCTATCAGGCCATTGAAGACGGTTCGGGCTTCTTCCAGCACGGCCACACCTATATCGGCCACCCGACCGCCTGCGCGGCAGCCCTGGCCGTTTTCAGGAAGCTGACCGGCGGCGTTGCAGATCGCGTCAAACCAATGGGTGAAAAGCTGCAGGCAGCGCTCGGCGAGGCGTTTGGCCAGCATCCCCATGTCGGCGATATTCGGGGGCGTGGCCTCTTCCGTGGCCTGGAAATCGTCGAAGACCGGGCGACCAAAGCGCCGTTCGATCCCAAACGCGGTGTCAACAAGGCGCTGAAAAAGGCGGCCTTCGAGGCAGGCCTCATCTGTTACCCGATGGGGGGCACGATTGACGGCGTAACCGGTGATCATATCCTGTTGGCGCCGCCGTTCATTCTTGAGGACGCGCAGGTCGATGAAATCACCGGCAAGCTCGACACCGCCTTTCGGGCCGTATTCTGACCATGAGCCAGAGTGATTTGATGTCGCCATTGCCGCTCATCATGGTGGCGCCAAACGGCGCGCGCCGGACGAAGGCCGATCACCCGGCCCTGCCTGTCACGATCGCGGAAACGGTGGCGACGGCAAAGGCCTGTTTTGAAGCCGGTGCCGGCGCGCTTCATGCCCATGTCCGGGACGCGACCGGGGCTCATGTCCTTGATGCAGGTCTTTACAGGGAGCTGCTCGCGGAAATGAGATCGGCAGTGCCTGGCATGCTGGCACAGATCACGACCGAAGCCGTCGGGCGGTATTCGCCTGGAGAGCAGCGGGCCCTGGTTCGGGACGTTTTGCCGGACGCGGTTTCCATTGCACTCCGGGAAATGATCCCGACCGATGACGTGGCCGCTGCGCAGGCTTTTTATACCCTGCTTCATAGCCGGGGCTGTGCGGTGCAGCATATTGTTTATGACGCCGCTGATCTCGACCGGTTTTTTGACCTCACCGCTGCTGGCGTTCTACCCGGAAACCGTCATCAACTGCTGTTTGTCCTCGGGCGTTATGCTGTTGGCCAGCAAAGTGACCCGTCCGACCTGGAACCGTTTCTGGACACGCTGCAAGGGCGGCGCGGCGATCTGGACCTGGACTGGGCGGTCTGTGCCTTCGGACACCAGGAGACCGCGTGTCTCGTTGAGGCGGTTCGAAGAGGTGGCAAGGCCCGGATTGGGTTCGAAAACAGCCTCTGGAACGCCGACGGCGCGGTTGCGGCCGACAATGCGGAGCGAGTCCGTGACCTTGTGTCAGCGCTGGAAGGCGATGGCCTGATGCGGGCAGCGAGTGCCTGACCCGGAACGTCAGGCCACCACGGCCATCTTGCCGTGAATCGGCATGCCGTCCCGTTCGAGTTCCGAAGTGACCCAGTCCCGAAACAGTCTGACCTTCCGACTGGTGCGGAGCGCCGGCGGATAGCTCAGATACCAGCTTTCACTGTCCGCGCGGCAGGTCAGATCGAACGGCTGGATCAGCTGCCCGTTTTCCAGGGCCATCTTGCAGAAATAGGGTGTCAGGATGGCGACACCCTGCCCGGCAATGGCCCGGTTGGCCTCCAGCGCCTGGGACCCCATGCGTGAGCTTGGATGTCCGCTCAAATCGACGTCTTCAAGCCCGGCGGCCTCGAACCACATCGGCCACCAGGGGTCCTGAGGGTCGACAAGCGGAAGCTTCAGGAGGTCTTCCGGGGTCTTGATGCCGCCGATGCTCTCCGCAAGGCCGGGGCTCAACATGGGTGTGAAATCTGCCTGGACAATTTCATGGGCAACCCAGCCCTTTGGCGGCGCCTTGCAGGCGGACACGACGATGTCCGACTCGCTGAAATCGGGATCGGCCTTGGGGCCGTAGGGGACAATGCGCACGCCAACGTCCGGGTTCTGCATCTGAAAGTGAAACAGCCGGCTGGCGAGCCAATTGACGGCAAAGGTGGTGTTGCTGGAAACGACAAGCTGCGCGGCGTTCAGTTCGCTGACATCTTCAAAGGCGCTGCGCAGTGCCGAAAAGGCATCGACAACACGGGCGGCCAGCTGCGCGCCGTGGTCGGTCAGTTCGATCTTGCGGGCCTTGCGCGTGAACAGCTGAAAACCGAGTCTCTCTTCCAGAAGCTTGATCTGGTAGCTGACGGCTGCCTGGGTCATGCCAAGTTCGTCTCCGGCCTTGGTAAAACTCAGGTGGCGACTGGCGGCTTCGAAAGCGCGAATGGCGGACAAGGGTGGCAGGTTGGTTGGCATGCATAAATCTCCCTTATGCATAGCTAGTGACATTTCGTTGGTAACACAAGCCGGACACGCCGATATCTAGCTCCTAACAACAAGGAGTTAGAAAAATGTCCCCGTCATCGCAATGCCAATCCAACCGAGAAATCCATCAGCAGGGTTTAGGTCAAATTATCCTGAAACTGGTCGCTCTGTTCATGGGAAGGCAACGGTCCAGCCGCCGCGTCCTGCGCAGCACTGCCGACCTGCCGGCCAGCTTGCGCCACGATATCGGCCTTGATCCTGATGGAGCGACCGGCTCGTTCGAGGCCAGGTGGCAAGAGGAACTGAAGTGTTTGACGCGGTGATGGCCGTTTTTTCACACCGGATGCGGTCTCCCCTGCATCCCGACTGACAGGTCCTGCAAGGAGTTCGCAGGACCTGTCCCCTTCAACGCATGTTGTCCAGGAGCGGCCGGAGTGTCTCATAGGACAATTCCCCGCCGGTAAAATGACGCATGAGCAAGGTGCCCATCATCAGGCACATCACGGCATCAGGGTCAGCCGTACCGGATATTTTCTCCACCTGTTGACGCAGGCGCCCATTGGCAAGACGCATTGCCGGGTCGGCGGCGATGTCATTCGCAGACTTGCCGCGCAGATAGTCGAACAGCAAGGCCATTTCCCTGGCAAAACCGGGTTCAAGCTTCCTGGCAAAGGCGATCAGGGCATCGGCCGCACCGTCATCCGTCTGCTCCGGCACCTCCTCGGTCTGTACATACGTCATAACGGCTTCGGTACAGGCCAGAAACAGGCTCTTCTTGGTTGGGAAGTAGTGGTAGAGCGCGCTTTTGGAGAGGCCGAGTTCCTCGGCGATGCGGCGCATGCCCAGGCCGGAATAGCCCATTTCGGAGAACAGCGGGGCAGCTCTTTGGGCGATATCCCTGCGATGTGCGTCGTGATCGATCTGTTTTGGCATTTATTTCGTCCATCTGGTCGAGAACATATTGACCAACACCCGAAGCGGCGTCTAGATCTCTATTTCGTCCAGTCGGTCGATAAAGGTTTTGGGTAGCGGTGAAGATGACCATACCTCCGCGTCAAGGAGAACCGGATGAGTAAATCGGGCGGTGTGAGCCGCACTCATGGCAGATCAATCGCTGAGAAAACCCTGTTCGCCGGATTGCACCTGACAAGTGTCGCCCTGTGTGCCTGGCTCCTGTTTGGAGGCTGGCAAAGCCTCGGGGATGTGATCGGGCCGGCCCTTTCGCTGGCCGACCCCGAACGGGGACTGCTGCTGCTTGCCTGTGCCCTTCTCTATTTTGGCCGCCACCTCGTGACCCTGTTCGTGCTGCTGACCCGAAAGGTCGCCCTGTCCGAGGTGATCGGCCTTTCGGCATTCATTGCCGTCTTTGAGATCGGCTTCCTGCTGCTGGGTGCTGGGGCCTTGCGCGATTCGCCGGTTCCCCTGGGCTGGCTGGACGGAGTGGCGATCGGCCTGGTGCTTGCTGGTTCCTACCTGAACACCTGGTCGGAGCTTCAGCGAAAATGGTGGAAGCAGGACCCGGTCCATCGCGGCCGTTGCTATACGGGCGGCCTGTTCGGCTGGTCGATGCACATCAACTATTTTGGCGATACAGTGCTGTTCACCGGCTGGGCAATGCTGACCCAAAGTCTCTTCGCCTTCAGCGTGCCGGCCTTCATGGCGATGTCATTCGTTTTCTTCCATATTCCGGCGCTGGATGCCTATCTGGCAGAGCGATATGGTTCCGACTTTGACGCTTATGCCGCCAGGACACGGAAATTCATTCCGTTCCTGTATTGAATTGCTCTAGCGATAGCGGTCGTGGATCTTCTTGTACGTGCCGTCTGCGCGGATTTCGGCAAGGCCCTTGTCGAACAGGGGCAAGAGTGTCTCTGACAGGGGATGCCGCCTGGAAAAACACAGATGATAGTCCCAGTTCTCGGTCACCACGAAGCCGAACTGATCGGTCATGCCAAGTTGCATGATCTGAAAATCGGTCGATTGTTTGCCGCTATAGAGAAAGTCGAAACGACCGAGGGCAAGCATCTTGAAGCCCATGGTTTCGGACTGCACTTCGACAGGGTTCGCGCCGATCTCGATCAGCTTGGCAAGGGACGCGTAGCCGGAGACCGACGCGACGCTTTGCCCGATAACATCTTCCAGCTTTCGGATCTCGGGTGGTTTGAAGTCTTTTCGGTAGTAGAGGCCGTAGGTGTCCTGGCTGATCGGTGCGCTGAACAGAAAGTCCCGTTCGCGTTCGGCATTTCTGGCGCAGGACAGCAAGGCCGGTGACAGGCCGTTCCTGGTATCACTGACGGCCCGTGTCCAGGGCACATAGATGATCCGGGCTTCGACCCCGACGCGGTGAAAGGCCTCGACTACGGTTTCATGATCGAAACCATGCAAACCGTCGACCGGTACATCCATCTCGAAGGGGGGATAGTTGACCGCCAGGATGGTCACCGGTTCGCGCGGGTCTGCGAGCACTGACCGGCCGACGCCGAATATCAGCATCAGGCAGTAAAGGCATAGAATGACACGAGGCCTTTTCATGAATAGGAAGCCTGGCATTCGTGTTGAGACCGACGACAGACCAGATCATAGCAGCAAGTGGTAAGAAAATCCTTGCGCGATTACATTAAGTGTATTTCGCCCAATGACTTACTTATGGTGGTATGGTCTTGTGTTGCCGGTTTTAGGGCTAAATCAATAGCGCCCAAACCGTTGCTGCCAGCATGGCTATGGCCATCGCGACCGTGATGACCCGCATCAGGGGTCCATCCCCAATCAGTGCGAGAATGGAAACGCCGACCAGGGCCCAGAGCGAGTGAAACACCATGCCGCCAAGGGTGAAGCCGATCATCAGGATCAGGGCGTTTTCCGGAACGCTCAGCCCATTGCCGGCCAGAAAGGTCGAGAAGGCGACCAGGCTCATGGCCCATGTCTTCGGGCTGAGCGGGTGGATCAGGACACCTTCCCAGAAACTCGGCAGGGCGACTTCGCCCTTTGGCTTCACGCTGAGCGAAATGATGCGCCAGGCGAGATAGGTCATGTAGGCCATGCTCAGGCCCTTGAAGATGGTGACAACCGGCCCGCCGCTCGCCATGACATGACCAAGACCGAGCGCAACGCTCAGGTTCAGCGCGAGCGATCCCACCTGGGAGGCCAGAATGACCGGGAAGGCGGTTCGATAACCTGACGAGGCTCCAATCGCCAGGAATGTGAGATTGCCCGGGCCAGGCGTTCCGGTCATCACGATGACAAACACCGCAAAGGCAAATAGCGTTGCGAGATCCATGAGCGTCTCCAGGCAATGTGAATGCATATCGATACAATCGATACAAAATCGGGAAGACATAAATGCACTTGAGGAATTGTATCGGTCAATGATAACATTGTTCTCATGACAATGTGGGTGCCGAACATCGAGGCCGCGTCTGGGCCGATTTATCTGGCGATCGCCGATGCCCTGGAACAGGACATCAAGGCCGGTGCGCTGGCCCAGGGGGATCGCTTGCCGCCGCAGCGCGAGCTTGCCTACCAGTTGGGTGTCACCCTCGGCACGATCACCCGTGCCTATGGTGAGGCCGAGCGGCGGCGCCTGGTGAAGGGCGAAACCGGCCGCGGCACCTATATTGCCTCCGAAACCCAGAAAGTCTCGCCATTGGTTCCCAAGGAAGACGAGCCCGACAGTTGCGATCTGGCGCGAAATTTCGCCTATCCGCATCTTAATCCCAGCCTGTCGGAAGGGCTGGTGCGGATGGCGCGTACGGCAGGCATCGACCGGCTGAACGGCTTTGTCCCGTCCGAAGGGCTGAAAACGCACCGCGAAACCGGCGTGCTGGTGTTCAAGGATTACGGTCTTGAGGCGGACCCGGCGCGCGTTGCGGTCACCTGTGGCGCCCAACACGGCATTCAGGTGACGTGCCAGGCCCTGTTCCGGACAGGTGACGCGGTGGCTGTCGACCGGTTCACTTATCCTTCGATCTTCTCTTCGCTGGCCAGTCTTGGTCTGAAACCCGTGCCTGTGCCTGCGCTCATCCGCGAGGATGGCGGGTTCGGGGCCATGGATCCCGAGGCACTGGTCCGGGCGGCGGAAACACATAATGTGCGTGGCGTTTTCCTGATGCCGAACATGCAGAACCCGACCACGCACACCATGTCTCTCACCGAGCGCGAGGATCTAGTCCGAGTGGCGCGGCAATCGGACCTGAAGATTGTCGAAGACGACCCTTACACCCCTTTTCTTGCGGAGACCTTGCCGGCTTTTGGTGCCCTGGCGCCGGAGCGAACGGCGTCCATTGCCAGTATCTCGAAGGTGTGTTCGCCGGGAAGCCGGATCGGCTTCGTCCACGTGCCGGAAGCCTTCGGCGACAGCATTCGCAACAAGATCGGTGAAAGCACCTGGATGGCCTCACCGATCACGGCGGAACTGATCGCCGGCTGGGTGCGCGAAGGGCATCTGTTCAAGACGCTGCGTCTGAAGCGCAAGGCCAACCGCCAGCGCTTTCTCTTCGCGCGCGATCAACTGGCGCCGCATTTCCTGCAAGGGGACGTCAACAAGGTCTTTGGCTGGCTGCGCCTGCCGGAGGGGGTCGATCCCGATGCGCTCCAGGCAGCCCTTGCGCATCAGGGCATCGCTGTTTTGTCGTCACGCTATTTCCAGGTCAAGGATCACGTGCCGGCCCCTTTCCTGCGCTTGACCTTCGGGTCCGAGGAGGCCGATGACCGGTTCCTTTGGGCGCTGAAGCGCATCAAGTCGACGATCAGCCAATTGGCCGACTTGCCGCAACTCACCCGCCCGGTAGGCTAGGACCGACCCGGAGAAACGCTTCGCCCGTGCCAAGCGAAACATTTACCGGTTTTGACAAACGCCAGATTCCGGCTGATAAGCGGCGCAAAGCGAAGGACCGGGCACCCAAGAAGCGGCCCGTGACGAGGTGATATGGCTCTCTGGCCCAAAAAGAAAAACAACAACAAGGCTGATCCGGTCTGCAATCCCGAAGCGACACCCTTTGCGGTGTTTGACAGCGTGGGGCTGGAGATCGGCGGCAAAAAGATCCTCGAGGACATCAGCCTGTCGCTGGAGGAAGACAGGATTGGCGTGATCGGTCTGAACGGGTCCGGCAAGAGCTCGCTGGTGCGCATGCTGAACGGATTGCGCATGCCCACGAGCGGGGCGCTGACCTTGTTCGGTGCACCGGCGCGTGAGGCCGAACCGGAACTTCCGCGTCATGTCGGCTTCGTGTTCCAGAACCCGGATCACCAGGCGATTTTCCCGACGGTCGAAGAGGAAATCGCCTTTGGTCTCACGCAGCTGGGCGAAGGCAAGGCCGAAAGCCGCAGCCGTGCCCGCGCTTTTCTGGCGTTGCATGGCTGCGAAGCGCTGGCCGGCAAGCCGATTACCGAGCTTTCCGAAGGCCAGAAACAGCTGGTCTGCATTTTGGCAGTTCTCGTGATGGAGCCGCGCCTCCTGGTTCTGGACGAGCCGATGACAAGCCTCGATGCGCTGGTCACGCGGAGGATCCGGGACAAGATCCTGTCATTGCCGCAGAAAATCGTCATGGTCAGCCACGACCTGGACCATTTTTCCGGCTTTGACCGTCTGGTCTGGCTGGAAGACGGACGGCTGCGCATGGATGGCGCCCCAGCTGACATACTGGAGGCCTACCGGGAGGACATTCAGCTGCGGCTCGGCGGTGAAACGGAGTTGGCAGGCCTATGATCCCGATCTATCTACAGGGCAACAGCTGGGCCCACCGATTGCCCGCAGGCCTGAAACTGCTCACCGTTGCACTTGCCAGTCTGGTGTTGTTTCAGGTCGCCGACTGGCGCGTGTTTCTTGCCTGCCTGGCCGGTGTCCTGCTGTGTTATGCCTCGCTCGGAAAACAGGGACTTGAGCAACTCAGACTGTTGCGCGGCCTGAGCATCCTGGTGCTGTTCCTGCTGCTGTTGCACTGGCTTTCCGGAACATTGATCGAGGGCATGGTTATCAGTCTCCGGCTGGTGGTGATGATCCTTGCGGCGAATTTCGTATCGGTCACGACCCGGCTGGACGACATGCTGGCCGCCGTAGAACCCCTGTTCTGGCCGCTCAGGGCGTTCGGTCTGTCCGCCCGCAAGCCGGCCCTTGGTGTTGCGCTTGTGCTGCGGTTTGCGCCGCACCTTCTCCTGATCTACGGCGTGTTGCGCGAGGCCTGGCAGGCGCGCACAGGGTCGAAAAACTCCTGGAGGCTGCTGGCTCCTTTCGCGATCCAGTCCCTGCGCATGTCGGACCATGTCGCTGAAGCGCTGAAGGCGCGTGGCGGTTCAGAAGGATTGTCAAGATAACCTAAGAAAAAAGACTAATGCGACTGGAGTTTGCCAAGAATTTGGGTTATCTCGCCAACAGGAAACGCAGCGTCGCGCTCAAGAAATTGATAAGTTCAACTTAGAGCGGTGGAACGCTCGACAAACAAAACAGGGTATATAACATGAATGACCGGTCTTTGGTGCATGTCGCCTTCTATGCTGCGCTCATCGCGGCCTTGGGGCTTGTTCCGCCCGTGGCAATCGCTTTCCTCGGCGGTGTTCCGATCACGGCGCAGACGCTTGGTGTCATGCTTGCAGGGGTGATGCTCGGTCCGGTCCGCGGCGCGTTGGCCGTTCTGCTGTTTTTGTTCCTCGTCGCGCTGGGCGCGCCGCTTCTGGCTGGTGGACGCGGTGGCCTCGGGGTCTTCATGGGCCCGTCCGTCGGCTTCCTGATCGGCTGGCCGATCGGTGCGTTTGCTGCCGGTCTTGTCATGCGTTCGACCCGTGACATGAACATCCTTGTCTCGGCCGCTCTTGCAGCCGCCGTGGGCGGCATTCTGGTGGTTTATGCATTCGGCATTCCCGGCGTTGCCATCATGGCGGGCCTCTCCCTGCCGAAAGCCGCTCTGGGCAGCGCGATCTACATCCCGGGTGATCTGGTCAAGGTCGTCTTGACGGCGATCATTGTGCAAACCGTTGCGCGAGGTCTGCCGGGCGCTGTTCTGTCACGCGGCGCCGGCCCCAAAATCTAAGACTGTGGCGGGTAACGCAGGTCATGGCTTTTGTCGGCGACCGGCTTGACCAGTTTGCAACCGATTTTCCCGAACGGGCCGCACTGACATGCGGCCCGAAACGTTTGTCGCGGCGAGACCTTGTCCGTGCGCTGGATAGCTTGGAACGCGCTTTGCTGCCGCGAACCGGTGACACTGGCCGGGTCGTCCTGCGCCTGAGAGATCCGGTCGCCCTGCTCCTGGGCTTTTTTGCCTGTGCGCGTACAGGCAGGATTGCCGTGGTGATGGATCCGGACTGGCCGGACGCACAGGCCGGTTCCACCCTGGCTGCGGTGTCTCCTGACCTTGTGGTGACCGACCGGACCTATTCGGAGCTTGTGGCCTCCTCGCCCGACGTGGGCACGCTGGTGCGGCCCGGGGCAGAAAATCTGTTCTATGCGGGTTTCACGTCCGGTTCCAGCGGACAGCCCAAGGCCTATGTGCGGTCTCACGGCTCCTGGCTGGACAGTTTTGAATTATCCTCGACAAGCTTTGGCATTGCACCGGACAGCCGTGTCGTCATTCCCGGGCAGCTGACCCACTCGCTGCATCTTTACGGAGCTGTCTGCGGTCTCGCCGGCGGTCAGGAAGTTGCCATTGTACCGCGCTTTGATCCGCGCTCGGTGCTTGGCGCCCTGTCCGGTTCGAAGACCGGCGCCGTCCTTTATGCAACGCCCACCCAGTTGCATCTGATTGCCGAGGCAGCGCGGCATTCGGGGCCGGTCGAAAACGTCAGGCAGGTGCTTGCCAGCGGCGCAAAATGGCATGACGCAGACCGGAAAGCGCTTCGCGCAGTTTTCCCGGAAGCGCAGCTGTTTGAATTTTACGGAGCCTCCGAGACCAGCTTCATCACGATTTCCGGACCTGAAGACCGGATGCCCGAGGGCTCGGTGGGGCGCGCGGCCAAAGGGGTCGACATTCTCATTGGTGAGCCGCGGAACCCGGCACCAACCGGACAGGCCGGACCTGTTTGGGTCAGGAGCAGTCTCCTCTTTCACGGCTATCTGACCGGGGCATCGCAAGTGACCCGCTGGCAGGATGGCTGGTTGACGGTTGGTGATCACGGCCGGCTTGATGCTGATGGCTTCCTGTTTCTGACGGGGCGCGAGAACCGGATGATTGTGACATCCGGCCTGAATGTTTATCCGGAGGAAGTGGAAACGGTTCTGGCCAGCCATCCGAATGTTCTGGAAGCGGTCGTGATCGGTCTGGCCGATCCCGTGCGCGGCGAGCGGCTGGAAGCTGTGGTGAAAATGACGGCGGCGACGGAAGAGACGGCCATGGAGCTCACACGCTTTTGCCGGGACAGGCTGGCACCCGGAAAGGTGCCGCGTGCTTTTCATGTCAAGGAGACCCTGCCGATGACGGCCGGTGGCAAACCCGATATTCAGCAGCTCGTCGCGGACCTGACGAGCCCTGGAGCCCGAGTATGAGCCCGGACAAAAGGCCGGTACGGCGGGCCGTCATCGTGGCGGCAAGACGCACGGCCGTTTGTCCTCGGGGCGGGGCTCTGGCGCATCTGCAGGCGGATGAACTGGCTGCGCCGGTTTTGCGGCAACTGCTTTCAGATGCCGATCTTGCGCCCGACGCCGTTGACCAGGTGCTGCTCGGCAATGCGCTTTATGGCGGCGGCAACCCGGCTCGCCTTGCCGCACTCAGAGCCGGTTTGCCTGCTTCCGTGCCCGCCATGACCATCGATACGCAATGCTGCTCCGGCCTGGATGCCATTCTTCAGGGCGCGCGCATGATTGAATCCGGTGCCGCTGAGTGCGTCTTGGCCGGAGGAGCTGAAAGTTTCAGCCGGGCGCCGATCCGCATGCACCGCCCGGAAACAGCTGAAGGTCGCCCGGTTGCTTATGACCGGCCGTCCTTTGCACCTCCCCCCTTTGGTGATCCGGATCTGACGGAGGCTGCTGCCTGTCTCGCTGACCGGCTTGGTGTCGCGCGGACCGCCCAGGCGGATTTTGCCGTCACATCGCATAGCAAGGCCGATGCAGCGATGCCGGCAATTGGCAAAAGATTGGTTCGCCCGGACGCCGGGGCGCCGGACAGGGACGGGTTCACCAGACCGCTGACCCGAAAGACCGTTCT
>NZ_OZ247494.1:3397500-6298819 GCF_965233565.1 Roseibium sp.
TAGAGCATACCAAGGCGCTTGAGAGAACTATGCTGAAGGAACTCGGCAAAATGCTCCCGTAAGTTCGCGAGAAGGGAGACCTCAGTTCGGGCAACCGGATTGGGGTGGCACAGACCAGGGGGTGGCGACTGTTTATCAAAAACACAGGGCTCTGCGAAGTCGCAAGACGACGTATAGGGTCTGACGCCTGCCCGGTGCTGGAAGGTTAAGAGGAGGTGTGCAAGCACCGAATTGAAGCCCCAGTAAACGGCGGCCGTAACTATAACGGTCCTAAGGTAGCGAAATTCCTTGTCGGGTAAGTTCCGACCTGCACGAATGGCGTAACGACTTCCCCGCTGTCTCCAGCATAGACTCAGTGAAATTGAATTCCCCGTGAAGATGCGGGGTTCCTGCGGTCAGACGGAAAGACCCCGTGCACCTTTACTACAGCTTCACACTGGTATTCGTCACGACATGTGTAGGATAGGTGGTAGACGTCGAAGCAAGGGCGCCAGCTCTTGTGGAGTCACCCTTGAAATACCACCCTTGTCGTCATGGATATCTAACCGCGGTACAACAATATCCGGGACCGTGTGTGGCGGGTAGTTTGACTGGGGCGGTCGCCTCCCAAATGGTAACGGAGGCGCGCGAAGGTGGGCTCAGAGCGGTCGGAAATCGCTCGTTGAGTGCAATGGCATAAGCCTGCCTGACTGCGAGACTGACAAGTCGAGCAGAGTCGAAAGACGGCCATAGTGATCCGGTGGTCCCTCGTGGAAGGGCCATCGCTCAACGGATAAAAGGTACGCCGGGGATAACAGGCTGATGATGCCCAAGAGTCCATATCGACGGCATTGTTTGGCACCTCGATGTCGACTCATCACATCCTGGGGCTGGAGCAGGTCCCAAGGGTTTGGCTGTTCGCCAATTAAAGTGGTACGTGAGTTGGGTTCAGAACGTCGCGAGACAGTTCGGTCCCTATCTGCCGTGGGTGTAGGAGAATTGAGAGGATCTGTCCCTAGTACGAGAGGACCGGGATGGACGTACCTCTGGTGGACCTGTTGTGGCGCCAGCCGCATTGCAGGGTAGCTATGTACGGAAGGGATAACCGCTGAAAGCATCTAAGCGGGAAACCCACCTCAAAACCAGTTCTCCCTGAAGAGCCGTGGAAGACCACCACGTCGATAGGAAGCGTGTGGAAGTGTGGCAACACATGAAGCTTAGCTTTACTAATAGCTCGTTCGGCTTGATCGCTCTCATTAATCAATGTTCATCTGAAATCGTCCGGCATATCCGCCAAACCTTCGGTTTGGCCCTGCCGTACAATCCCAGATCATTTTAAGTGCGCTATCGTCCTTTGGACTACTTGAGCGCGTTTAAGATAATCAAAACCAAACAAGACCAGTTCACGAAAACAAACTGCGCTTCGCCGGCCTGGTGGCCACTGCGGGGAGCCCCCACCCGATCCCATCCCGAACTCGGCCGTGAAACTCCCCAGCGCCAATGGTACTGCATCTTAAGGTGTGGGAGAGTAGGTCGCCGCCAGGCCTGCAAATCGCAGTTTGTTGCTCAACGATGAAACCTCTTGCCGGTCAATCCGGATCCCAGCACCTCATAGCTCAACGCACCAGGGTGCCGGCACCATGGAGCAGCCCCGTTTGCCAGAAGGCGAAAGCCGAGGACAAACAAAGCAAAAATGTCCGGGCAAAAAAAAGCCCACCGAGGATACTTCGGTAACCCGGAACCAAAAAATAACGCGGGATGGAGCAGCCCGGTAGCTCGTCAGGCTCATAACCTGAAGGTCGCAGGTTCAAATCCTGCTCCCGCAACCAAATTCGATAACAGCCTCATCCCGTCAGGGGTGGGGCTGTTGTCGTATTCGGTCAGTGGAGACAGGAGGCGGACCTTGCAAAACGGGCCGAATAGGCCCGTTTTGCGGTTCACGACAAGGGCGAAGCCCGAAGGCGCAATGGAGCAACGCGAACATAAAATCCTGCTCCCGCAACCAACAAATAACCCGGCCACAAGCCGGGTTTTTTGTTGGAAGGGGTCGTCGATTTGCACCTGACGGGGGCCCCGCAAGGAGGACGCAAGTCCGACGCAACGGGGCAGAAAACTCCTCAAATCCTGCTCCCCCAACCAAATTCGATAACAGCCTCATCCCGTAAGGGGTGGGGCTGTTGTCGTATTCGCTCAGCGAAAAACACGAAGCGGACCTGGCAAAACGCGCCAAAAAGGCCTGATTGCCGGTTCACCACAAGCGACAAGCCCAAAGGCCCAATCAAGCAAAGCAAACAGAAAAGACTGCTCACAAAACCAACAAATAACCCGGCCAAGTGCCGGGTTTTTTGTTGCAAGGGGGCGGCGATTGGTACCTGACAGACCCTCGCAAGCAGCACAAAACCCGACGCAGAAGGCGAAAAAAGCCTGCTCGGTTCAGCACAGCCGACTTCTAGGCGTTAAACGGGAAAATCCCTGAAAACACGCCAGCTAATCTTTGCGCGGACCAAAAGTCATCAGGCTCCGTGCACCTGGTGGTTCACGCCAATGATAAATCTCAAAGCGTGCCTCACAGCTTCTGTCCTATCGTGATTGAAACGGTTTAAGAGCTTGTCCAGGAACCGCTTCATGCATGAAATGTCATTATGCGAAAACATCCTTGAAATCATAAACGCCCAGGCGGATCAGCAGGCCTTTTCCAAAGTGGATCTGGTGCGTCTTGAAGTCGGCCCCCTGTCCGGCGTTGAGGTTGAAGCGCTTCGTTTCGGGTTTGACGTTGTCATGCGCGGCAGTGTTGCGGAAAAGGCCAGGCTTGACATCATCTGCCCGGAAGTCGCCGCCTGGTGCGCGTCTTGCAACAAAACGGTTTCCATCGTCGAACGATACGATCCCTGCCCCGCTTGCGGGGCGGTCAACCTGCAGATCACCAGCGGCGGTGAATTGCGGATCAAGGAAATGGAGGTGTCCTGATGTGTACTGTCTGCGGATGCGGCGCCGGCGAAGCCAGGCTGGAAGGGTCCGAGAAGCCGGTGTCGGCGCATGAAGCCGGTCATCATCACCATGCGCCTGTGCATGGCGGCGCCCACCATCATCATTACGGAACCGGCGACGCCGGCGCCTCTGTTCCTGGCATGAGCCAAACCCGGATGATCCAGCTGGAACAGGACATATTGTCCAAGAATAATTCCTATGCCGATGCCAACCGCCGTTTTTTTGCCGAGCGGTCGATCTTCGCGCTCAATCTTGTGTCCAGTCCGGGCTCCGGCAAGACAGCCTTGCTGGTGGAAACGCTGAAGAGATTGAAAAAGGGCAGTGATTGCTATGTCATTGAGGGCGACCAGCAGACCAGCAATGACGCCGACCGGATCCGCGAGACGGGTGTCAGTGCAATCCAGATCAACACCGGCAAGGGTTGTCATCTCGATGGCCACATGATCGGACACGCGGTAGACGATCTGGCGCCGCGGGACGGAAGTCTGATCTTCATTGAAAACGTCGGCAATCTCGTGTGCCCGGCGGCATTCGATCTGGGCGAAGCCCACAAGGTCGCGATCCTTTCGGTCACGGAAGGAGAGGACAAGCCACTCAAATACCCGGACATGTTCGCTGCGGCCGATCTCATGTTGTTGAACAAGTCCGACCTTCTGCCGCATCTCGATTTCGACGTGGAAGCGGCCAGGGAAAATGCTCTCAGGATCAATCCGGACATCACCATCCTGACGGTCTCGGCCAAAACAGGCGAAGGCCTCGATCAGTGGCTTGGCTGGATCGAGGCGGCCCGCGCCATGCGACTGGCCGGGCATCCGGTCCTCGGCGCAGCGGAATAGGAGCGGTCCATGTGTCTGGCTATCCCGGCGAAAGTCACCGAGCTTCTTGACGACTCCATGGCCGTGGTTGCCCTGGAAGGGATCAAGAAGAAGATCTCGACCGCCCTGGTGGAGGACCTCTCGGTCGGCGACTATGTGCTCGTTCACGTGGGCTACGCGCTCCACAAGGTCAGTCCGGAAGAGGCAAGCCGGACCCTGTCGCTCATGGCCGAGGCCGGCGTGTTGCAGGAAGAGCTTCAGGAAATCGCGGAGACGTCCCAATGAAATATGTCGACGAGTTTCGCGACCGGGACCTTGCGAAAACGATTGCAGAGGCGATCCGGCAGGAGGCCGATCCCACTCGCAGCTACAACCTGATGGAATTTTGCGGCGGGCATACGCACGCCATTTTCCGCTATGGCGTCAAGGACTTGATGCCGGAAAACGTGCATTTCGTTCATGGGCCAGGGTGTCCCGTCTGCGTGTTGCCTGTCAGGCGCCTGGATGACGCTGTGGAGATTGCCGAACGCCACGATGTGATCCTGTGCACCTATGGGGACATGATGCGGGTGCCGGGCACCAGGCAGCGCAGCCTGATCAGGGCCAAGGCGGATGGCGCGGATATCCGCATGGTCTATTCGACCCTGGATGCACTCAACATTGCGCGGTCCAATCCCGATCGTCAGGTAGTGTTCTTTGCCATCGGTTTTGAAACGACGACACCGCCGACGGCGGTTGCCATCCGGCAGGCCTGGAAGGAAGGCCTCCGGAATTTCTCCGTCTTCTGCAACCACGTTCTGACGCCGTCCGCCATTGGCCATATTCTGGAATCGCCGGAAGTGCGGGACCTCGGCACAGTGCGGATCGACGGATTTCTGGGTCCCTCACATGTCAGTTCAGTCATCGGATCCGAGCCCTACGCGTTCTTTGCCGAAGAATTCGGCAAGCCGGTTGTCATTGCCGGGTTTGAACCCCTGGATGTGATGCAGTCTACCCTGATGCTGATCCGGCAGATCAACGAGGGCCGGCATGAGGTGGAAAATGAATACACCCGCGTGGTCACCCGCGACGGCAACCTGAAAGCCCAGGCGCTTGTCTCGAAGATTTTTGAACTGCGCAAGAGTTTCGAGTGGCGCGGGCTTGGAACGGTTCCTTATAGCGCCCTGAAGATCCGGGAGCGCTTTGAAGCTTTTGATGCCGAAAAACGCTTTGCCGTGACCGAAAAGCAGTCACGGGAAGTCAAGTCCTGCGAGTGCCCGGCCATCCTGCGCGGCGTCAAGAAACCGACAGATTGCAAGCTCTTTGGCACCGTCTGCACGCCGGACACGCCGATGGGATCCTGCATGGTGTCCTCAGAAGGGGCCTGCGCCGCTTACTGGACCTATGGCCGCCACCGGCAGGCAGCCAGCACGCGCCGGAAGGAGGCGGCTGCATGAATGCGGTGACACCGGAAATCGGCAAGCGCAAAGGCGCCGTCGATATGGCCCATGGTGGCGGCGGCCGTGCCATGGCGGATCTGATCCAGGACCTGTTTCAGCGGCATCTGGGCAATCCGATCCTGGATCAGGGCAATGATGCCGCCCTGCTGGCCGCGCCGACGGGCCGGCTTGTCATGTCAACCGATGGTCATGTCATCTCGCCGCTGTTCTTCCCGGGCGGCGACATCGGTTCCCTGTCGGTTCACGGCACCTTGAATGATGTGGCGATGGCCGGCGCAAGGCCGCTCTATCTGACGGCAGGCTTCATCCTGGAAGAAGGATATCCGCTGGCCGATCTGGAGCGCATCGTCGTTTCCATGGCACTTGCAGCCCGGGAAGCGGGTGTTCCCGTCGTCACCGGAGACACCAAGGTGGTCGAAAAGGGAAAGGGAGACGGGGTCTTCATCACGACGACCGGTCTTGGTGTCGTGCCTGACGGGGTTCATGTGTCTGCAGGAAATGCCCGTCCGGGCCAGGCCATCCTTCTCTCCGGTTCGATCGGCGACCATGGCGTCGCCATCCTTTCCAGGCGGGAAAACCTTGAATTCGAGACGGAACTTCTCTCCGACAGCGCCGCGCTGCACACGCTCGTGGCCGACATGATCGCCGAAGTGCCCGGGATCGCCGTCCTTCGCGACCCGACGCGCGGCGGCCTGGCAGCAACGCTGAACGAGATCACCCGCACCGCAGGTGTCGGCATGCATCTTCGCGAGCGCGCCATTCCCGTGAAGCGGGATGTCGCTGCGGCGTGTGAATTGCTTGGGCTTGATCCGCTCTATGTCGCCAATGAAGGCAAGCTGATCTGCCTGTGCGATCAGGGTGACGCGGAACGTCTGCTTGCCGTCATGAAGGCGCACCCGCTCGGCAAGGAGGCCGCAATTATCGGTGAGGTGACGGAAGACGCCGCCGGCCTTGTCGAGATGGAAACGGACATTGGCGGTCTGCGTGTCGTCGACTGGCTGTCCGGAGAACAGTTGCCGAGGATCTGCTGAGCGTGAGGATCCTGCTTCTCTGCCACGCGTTCAACGCACTGACGCAGCGATTGCATTGCGAGCTCCGTTCAAAGGGGCACGAGGTGTCGGTGGAATTCGACATCAACGATGCGGTGACAGAGGAAGCGGTCGATCTTTTCCAGCCTGACCTCCTGATTGCGCCCTTTCTGAAGCGTGCCATTCCGGCATCCGTGTTTGAGGCGCTTCCCTGCCTTGTCGTTCATCCGGGGCCTCTCGGAGACCGCGGGCCGGCAGCGCTCGATTGGGCCATACTCGAAGGTAAAAAGACATGGGGTGTCACCGTTCTGCAGGCGGTTGCCGAGCTGGACGCCGGACCGGTCTGGGCGAGCCGGTCTTTTGCACTCCGTCAGGCAAGCAAGTCCAGCCTGTACCGGCATGAAGTGACCGAGGCGGCGGTCTCTGCGGTGTTCGAGGCGCTGGATAAATATGTCGCGGGAGAAAGCCCGAGGCCGGTCGAAAGGGAAGCGTCCCTTTGGCGTTCTGCGCCGCAGCAGGCAGACCGGTCCCTCGACTGGGCCCGGGACCGTAGTGAGACCATCCTGCAAAAGATCCGCTCCGCAGACGGCATGCCGGGGCTCTTGAGCGAGCTTTTCGGAACAGAAACCTACCTCTTTGACGCCCGCCCCTGCAAAACCTCGTTCAGACCGGAGGCAGAACCGGGCACCGTCATTGGCCGGTCTGGCCCGGCGCTGGCGGTCAGGACCGTTGATGGCGTGGTCTGGATCGGTCACGTCAGGCGGAAATCCGCCAAGGCGATCAAGCTGCCGGCGACTGCGGTTTTCGCGGCAGAAGCTGACGAGCTTCAGGACGTTCCCGGTGCCTATCGGGAGATTGCCTTTGAAGAGATTGCAGGGGTCGGATACCTGCATTTCGATTTCTATAACGGCGCCATGGGCACGGACGCCTGCCGCCGGATGCTTGCCGCGTTTGAGGCGGCCACGCAAAGTTCCGTGCAGGTCCTTGTGCTTACCGGTGGGGGTGACCACTGGTCGAACGGCCTCAATCTCAACCTGATCGAGGCGGCGGACAGTCCGGCGGAAGAAAGCTGGAACAACATCCTGGCGATCGACGACCTTGCCGAGACGATCATCCGGACCACCGGCAAATGGGTCATTTCCGCCATGGGCGGCAACGCCGGTGCAGGCGGGGTCTTTCTCGCCAGAGCCGCGGATGAGGTCTGGATCCGGTCCGCGACCGTGCTCAACCCGCATTACAAGGACATGGGCAATCTCTATGGCTCAGAATACTGGACCTATCTTCTGCCGAAACATGCCGGCCCGGAAAATGCAGACCGGATTGCCAGGGCCCGCTGGCCGATGGGAGCGGCAGAAGCACTCGAACTTGGGCTCGCTAACCGGGTCTTTGAGGCCGACCAGGCGTCATTTGCCGATAAGGTCCGGGAGGCGGCCTCCGGACTGGCAGACCAGGACCTGACCGCACGACTGACCGCAAAGGCGGTGCAGCGTGAGCGGGACGAGCGTGCAAAACCGCTTGCAGATTACCGCGAGGCCGAACTTGCCCGCATGCGCCGGAATTTCTTCGGCTTTGATCCGAGCTATCATGTTGCCCGGTACAATTTTGTCCGCAAGGTTGCGAAATCGCGCACGCCGCTGACGCTTGCAACTCACCGTTCCGGCCGTAATGCTGTTCGGCAACGGACGGGTACTGTCTCATGACCGCGCCAATGCCGTCAGAGCAAGGCGCATTGCAGGTTCGGGTCAAGGGACAGGTCCAGGGGGTCGGGTTCCGGCCCTTTGTCTGGCGCCTGGCGCAGGAGGAACGGCTTGACGGTCATGTTCTGAACGACGCGGAAGGCGTGCTGATCGAGGTCCGGGGGACTGCCACAGCGATTGACCGGTTTTTGGACCGCCTGCGCGGTGAACAGCCACCACTGGCCCGCATCGATACAATCGCGAAGCGGATGATTGCCCAGCCTTCAGAGGCGCTGCCTGCGGGGTTTCACATCATTGCCAGTGCACCAGGCGAGATTACAACCGGCATCGTACCGGATGCGGCGACCTGCCCGGACTGCCTGCGGGAGATCCTTGACCCGTCCGACCGGCGCTTTGGCTACGCATTCACCAACTGTACCCATTGCGGGCCGAGGCTCTCGATTGTCACAGCCATTCCCTATGATCGCGCCACAACGTCGATGGCCGCCTTTGCCATGTGCGAGGCCTGTCAGGCCGAATACGACAATCCCGCCGATCGCAGGTTCCATGCCCAGCCCAATGCCTGTCCTGAGTGTGGCCCGACGGTCTGGGCCGAGCAGCAGGGCAGGCGTTTCGAAACCACCGATCCGATCGAGTGGGCCGCGCAGCAACTGACGGACGGCGTCATTCTGGCAATCAAGGGCATTGGCGGCTTTCATCTGGCCGTTGACGCGGGCGATGCGGCGGCTGTCGAAACGCTGCGCGCACGCAAGGCCAGGCCGTCCAAACCGCTTGCCCTGATGGCGCGGGACATCGCTCAGATCCGGGAGTTCTGCCGTGTCAGCGATGAGGAAGCGGTCCTTCTGGCAGATCGCGCGGCCCCCATTGTGCTTCTGGAGAAGATTTCGGCGACCGGCCTGCCGGAGCTCTTGGCACCCGGCATGGACCGACTGGGCGTGATGCTGCCCTATTCACCTCTGCATCATCTCCTGATGGCCAGGCTGGACGGACCGGTCGTGCTGACGTCCGGCAATCTTTCCGAAGAGCCGCAGGTGATCGACAACGAAGAGGCGCGACGGAAACTCAAGCCCATAGCCGACGGCTTTCTGATGCATGACCGGGCTATTGTGAACCGGCTCGACGACAGTGTTGTGCGGTTGTCTCGTGCGGGTCCGGTGGTCCTTCGCCGGGCCAGGGGATATGCGCCGACGCCGCTGCGCTTTCCGGCCTCCTTTGAGACGGCCCCACGTGTCCTGGCGATGGGTGGCGCGTTGAAATCGACCTTCTGTCTGCTGCGTTCAGGAGAGGCCGTTGTCTCACAGCACTTGGGCGACCTTGAAAACAGGCTGGCCCTGGAAGACCTGAAGAAAAACCTGGACCTTTACCGGCAGAGCCATGGTTTTGAACCCGAAGTGATCGCTGTCGATAGCCATCCGGACTACCTGTCGACACAGCTGGGGCGGCAATTGGCCAGCGCGTTGGACGCGGATCTCGTCGAGGTGCAGCATCACCACGCCCATCTGGCCGCATGCCTCGCAGAACACGGCGTTGAACGGGACGAGGAAGACTGCCTTGCAATCCTGCTCGACGGATCGGGCCTTGGAAGCGATGGCACGATCTGGGGCGGTGAACTGCTTGTCGGCGGTTACCGTGAATTCGAACGGGTTGGCCATTTCCTTCCGGTAGCCCTGCCGGGGGGAACCGCGGCGGTCCGCGAACCCTGGCGCAACCTGTTTGCGCATTTGCATGCTGCCTTTGGCCCTGAAAAGGCTAAGCGGCTTGCAAGGTCGATCCCGGGCTTTGAAGACAAAAACCTTGGCGTGATGGACCAGATGATCCGCAAGGGCTTGAATGCGCCTTTGTCTTCATCTGCAGGCCGGCTGTTTGACGCGGTTGCAGCTGCGCTTGGTATCTGCGCAGGAAAACAGAGCTATGAGGGGGAAACCGGTGCAAGGCTCGAGGCGTTTGCCCGGCCCTGTCTCAAATCCGAAAGCGGTTATCCGGTTCATGTCCTTGAGGAGGACGCCCTTGTCTTCTCCTGGGCCCCGCTCTGGAGCGCCCTGATTGCCGATTTGAGCCGGGGTGTCGAGCCGGAACGGATCGCCGCGCGGTTTCATCTGGCTCTCATCGAAACACTGACCCAAACAAGCCTGGATATTGCCAGACGCAGAGGTCTGAACCGGATCATCCTGTCCGGCGGTGTCATGCAGAACGCGATCCTGGCTGACGGGCTGGCCATGCAGCTAGGGGCGGCAGGGATGAAAGTCCTGCAGCCGCGGCAACTGCCTGTCAATGACGGCGGCCTTTGCCTCGGACAGGCAGCCATCGCCGCCGCATCCATGATGCTCTAGAGCCAGGACCGGGCGTCAGGCCGGTGGCGCGCCAACGGCGTCCGGATGAGCGTCCCTGAAGGCTTCGAGCGCCTGACAGGCCTCGGCCACGCGGCGGGTTTTCGTGAAATCTGAAAGGTCCACACCCCAGCGCTCGGCATTGTAGAGCTGCGGGATCAGGCAGCAGTCGGCCATGGTCGGGCTGTTGCCATGGCAGAAGGGACCGTTTTCATCCAGAAGATCTTCAAAGGCAGCGAGCCCTTTGCCGATGAAATGCCGCATCCAGGCCACCTTGGTCTCGTCACCGCCGCCTGTCAGGTCGCTGACATGCTTGACCACACTGAGATTGCAGACCGGGTGGATTTCCATGGCGATGGCGTAGGAGAGCTGTCGGACCCGGTACTGGCCGTCAATGTCATCCGGCAGCAGATCTGAATCCGGGACGATGGCGTCCAGATATTCGATGATGGCCAGCGACTGGGTCAGTGTCTTGCCGTCGATGATCACGGCCGGCAGCAGCCCTTGCGGATTGAGCTTCAGATAGTCGTCTTCCAGATGCGCGCGTGTCAGCAGGTTGACCGGGCGGTAATCGGCTTCAAGGCCAAGCAGGTTGAGCGCGATACGCACCCGGTAGCTCGCGGAAGACCGCCAGTAATCATAAAAAACAATGTCTTTTGCCATCAAACCCTCCCGGACACGCAATGCGCATAGATACACCTATTCGGCCCTGAATTGGCAAGGGGAGTATGTGCGATGCGAAGGAATGTTGAGGCATTAGCCTACGGCCGCGGAGAAAGGAGAGCGCTCAAACCCTTCCGTGTCACCCCGGACAAGCAGCGCGCAGATCCGGGGCCTACTCGCGGTTCAGCTGGCTGAAGCGGGGAGGAATTTGCCGAAACGCAGCTGTGCCGAATGGAGGCTCTGCAAACGAGTGGGTCCCGGGTCTCGCGTTGCTCGCCCGGGATGACACCAGTGGGTGGAGGGAGCATTGGTGTTCGCAAACAGCGCCTTTTTCCCCAGTCACCCCTCTTTTGTCATCCCGGTTTGGCGCGTAGCGGCAAGACCGGGACCCAGTAGGCCGCAGCGCTTTGTCTTTATCGCAGACGGCGGTGGTTACTGGATCCCGGGTCTGCGCTGCGCGTCGCCCGGGGTGACAACCGAGAGGTTGAATCTTCTCAGCTCAGAACCAGTTCTTTTTCCCGACTTGCACGCGACCGGGAAGAGGGTCTTTGTCCGGCCATCACAGGTGCCTTGCCTTTTTGCGCCTTGCCGGCCACGTAGACCTCGTCAATCGAGCGGTCGTCGCCAAGCATCTGCAGGACGAAGAGTTCTTCCGCCAGCGTCTCGGCCCGCTCCATGCGCAAGGCCATGGCCTCGGTGGCGCGCGCGTTCAGCACCACGATATCGGCTTCCGTGCCTTCGTCGAGCGTGCCGATCCTGTCTTCCAGGCCGAGCGCCACAGCGTTGCCGCGGGTGATCCAGTGGAAGGCGCGAAACGGGTGCAGCTTCTGGTCCTGCAGCTGCAGGATCTTGTAGCCCTCGTTCAGGGTCTGCAGCATGGAGTAGCTGGTGCCCGCACCGATATCGGTGGCAATCGCGTTGACGATGCCCCTGGATTTCAGGCCTGCATCATCGAACAGGCCGCTGCCAAGAAAGAGATTGGACGTCGGGCAGAAGACCGGCCGGGCGCCAGTCTCGGCGAGGGCATCGATCTCGCGCTGTTCCAGATGGATCGAGTGGCCGAGCAGCATCTTGTCCGACAAAAGGCCGTAGCTCTGGTAGACATCGAGATAGTCGCGAGCCTCCGGATAGAGTTCCAGCGTGTAGGCGATTTCGTTCCTGTTTTCAGACAGATGGGTCTGGACGAAACAATCGGGATGCTCAGTGACCAGCGCGCCGGCCATCTCCATCTGAGCCGGCGTCGAAGTGATCGCGAAACGCGGTGTGATCGCATAGTGCGCACGGCCGCGGCCATGCCATTTTTCAATCAGGGCCTTGGTGTCGTCATAACCGGATAACGGCGTGTCGCGCAGACCATCCGGTGCGTTGCGGTCCATCAGCACCTTGCCGCCGATCATGCGCATGTTGCGCTGTTCGGCTTCCTCGAAATAGGCTTCGGCCGAACCCTTGTGAACCGAGCAATAGGCGACAGCTGTCGTCGTGCCGTGATTTGTCAGGAGATCGAAGAAGCGACAGGCCATCGCGGCGGCGTGGTCTTCCTCGGCGAACCGGGTTTCTTCGGGAAACGTGTAGGTGTTGAGCCAGTCGAGCAGCTGCGCGCCCCAGGAGGCCACGATCTGCACTTGCGGGAAATGGATATGGGTGTCGATGAAACCGGCTGTCAGCAGATGCGGCCGATGGTCGATGATGTCCGCAGATCCGGCATCAGTCACCACGTCGGTGTAAGTGCCATGGCGCAGGATCAATCCGTTCTCGATCAGAAGCGCGCCGTCTTCGATATAGTCGAAGGCGGCCGTATCATCCGGCGTTTGCGGCTCGGCCTTGAAGGTCAACAGGCGTCCGCGCAGGAGCAGGCGGTCGGATTGCATCGGAAAAACTCCAGTTGGTCAGAGTTTCGGGGCGGAAGGTCCGCCCCGAAGGTGTTTCAAGTGTCTGTTATTCGCCCGGTGTCGGGTGTGCGTTTTCAACGTGTTCGGCTTCCGGAACGATTGCTTCCTCCCGGTGGAACACCGGATAGATGAAAAGGAACGCGGCCGCGATCAGGTAGCCGAGGCTGACGGTGGAGAAGTCCGGCCAGTGCAGCGTTGCCGAATGGATGATGCCGACGGAGGCCATCAGGAAGGCGGCGGCTGCAAACCCGCCTGCGATCCGGAACTTGCCGTCGATGACGCTGGCCACGATCGCCCCCCAGATCAGACCGGTCAGGATGGCGCCCTGGCTGAGCGCAAGGTGGCCCTCATAATGCGCGCCCTGCTGCAGCATGGCTGCGGTCAGCTTCGGGTCGCCGAGGGCCAGCATGCCGGCGGCCCCGGTTGCCCCGAGCGCACCGATCAGCGAGCCCCACTTGATGATCAGGAAGCTGGAGACATGCGGCATCATGGCGATGGTGACAGCTGCCATGTGATCGGTCTTGACCGCATGCGCCGTGTTGGTGATCAGGCTGAGCGCCACGAAGACCAGCACCGGCGCGGCCGCCGCCACGGGGATCAGGTTGTTGAGGAAGGCCAGAAGCCCCAGGAACGCGGCCAGCGGAATGACCAGACCGACGCCGATCACATATCCGGAATGGGCGCCCATGCGCTTGTAGGCCGGATGACCGATATAGGCGGTGGTCGGGAAAGGCGAGCCGAACAGCGCACCGATCATGGTGCCGGCACCGTCCGTGATCTGGCAGGTCGCGACCGGATAATGGTCGCCGGCGGCTTCCGCGCTCTCCACGTTGTTCATCGTTTCGATGAAGTTGTAGATCTGTACCGGCACCAGAACCAAGAACAGTTCCGGATTGGCGAAAAGGTGCTGGATGCCCGCGATCAGGTCGCCGAAATAGGGCACCGGCGGATAGAAACCGACCCCGTCGAAGCTGATCTTGGACTGGCCGATGGCGAGCGCCACCACGGTGCCGACGGCAAGCGCCAGAAGACCGGCCGGGATATTGAACGGCAGCCGGAACCGGCCGACCAAACCCCACAGGATGATGATCATCGAGGCAAAGCCGATGAACGGGTTTTCAAAGACAGTGGCCAGAGGCACGGTGCCGATGAAAACCAGGGCGATGCCGCAAAGCGTGCCGAGCATGCCGGCGCGCGGGGTCACCTTCTTCAGCCAGGGGCCGACAATGGCGCCAAGCCCGGCAACGATGCCGCCCATGAAACCGGCGCCGATGCCGACCTGCCAGGCGAGCACCGGATCGTTGGTTGCCCAGTAGATCGGACCGATCACGCCGAAGAGATAGACGAACATCACCGGCGTGGATATGCCGTAGGGCAGTGCGGTGACGTCCCGGCCGTGTTGCGCGGCAGCCCGCTTTGCCAGGAGAACATAGATCGCGACACCGGCCAGGATGGCAATGGCGGCGCCTGGAACGATCCGGCCATAGACGATCTCCGCCGGCATCTGGAACACGAATTGACAGATGCCCGAGAGCACCATGAGATTCACGAGATTGTCGGTGAACAGAGCCCAGAAAGCGCTGAAATCCCCTCTCGAGAACAGTTTGTAGTCGTACCTCCCAACCCGCATGTCGGGTCTCCTTTCAGGTAAAAAGGCCAGGTCGCACCCTCTCCCGCAGGCGGGACCGGCCGGTGTTTACTGCGCGGCTTGAAGCGGCGCAGTCTCCTCCCTGCCGCCGACCGCCCGGACCCCCGCCGTCAGGGCGGTGAGCACTTCGGACGCCACAAAGGCGGCAATGATTTCGGGGCGTTTATCGGGGCTGCCTGTTGCGCCGATCGGACAGGTGAGCTGGTCGATCGACAGGCCATTGCAATGGCTGTCGCACCAGGAGCGCAGCTTGGCGCGTTTGGTGGCAGAACCGATCATGCCGACATAGGCCGCATGACCGAGCTCGAGGGCCGCTGAGGTCAGCAGGAAATCGAGACCGTGATCATGGGTCAGCACCACGAAGGCGCTGCCTTCGGGGGCATTGTAGATTTCGACTTCGGGAATGGCGCGCAGGCGCATGTCGACTTCTGCCGAGCACTGGGCCAGTTCTTCCTTGCGCATGTCGACCAGAATGCAATTGACCGGGGCGTGCTGAAGCACATTGGCAATAGCCCGGCCGACATGGCCTGCCCCAAGTACATAGACATGCGGCAGGGTCTTTTCCTCGCGCCGGAGGCGGTAAAGCGCATCCTGCCGATCGGCACGGCGCATCCGCGTCAGCTGCAGTTCCACGCGCCCACCGCAGCATTGTCCGATTTCCGGTCCTAGCGGCAGATCGAGCTGGCCGGCGAGCGTGCCTTCCACCAGCATGGTGCGCGCCTGGGTAATGGCGATATGCTCCAGCTGACCGCCGCCAATCGTTCCGAAAAGCGTCTCAAGACCGACAAACATCTCGGTGCCGGCTTCCCGGGGAGACGACCCCCAAACGCGGGTCAGCTCGATCCGGATCAGCGGCTTTGAAGCGCTGAAGAAGGTTTCGGCCTGGCGGACGCTAAAGGACATGGGTCAGCCTCCGGCCCGCAGGCGCTCGATTGCCATCAGAACCCGCTCCGGCGTCGCCGGCGCGTCAAGACGCGGGCATTCGCGGTAGTCGGCGACACTGGCGACAGCCATGGAGAGGGCCTCGAAGACCGAAATGCCGAGCATGAAGGGCGGTTCGCCAACGGCCTTGGACCGTTTGATCGTGCGTTCCTTGTTTTCCGACCAGTCCGCGAGGTTGACGTTGAACTGCCGCGGCCGGTCCGAGGCAAGCGGGATCTTGTAGGTGGACGGGGCATGGGTCCGCAGCCGTCCGGCACCGTCCCACCAGAGTTCTTCGGTGGTCAGCCAGCCCATGCCCTGGATGAAGGCGCCTTCCACCTGGCCCTTGTCGAGGATCGGGTTCAGCGACTTGCCGACGTCATGCAGGATGTCCGTGCGTTCGATCCGGTATTCCCCGGTGAGCGTGTCGACCACGACCTCCGAACAGGCGGCGCCATAGGAATAATAATAGAAGGGCCGTCCCTTGCCGGCGGCGCGGTCCCAATGGATCTTCGGCGTCTTGTAGAAGCCGGCGGCCGACAGATGCACCCGCGCCATATAGGCCTGGCGCACCAGGTCGTTGAACGGGATCAGCTCCTGGCCGGCCTGAACCATGTTGTTTGCAAACCGGACATCATCCTGGGCAACGCCATAGGTCTCCGCGGCAAAAGCGGTCAGGCGTTCTTTCAGCTGCTCGGCAGCATTGAGCGCGGCCATGCCATTGAGATCCGTCCCGGAAGAGGCCGCGGTGGCCGAAGTGTTCGGCACTTTTTCCGTCGTGGTCTTCGTGATCTTGATGCGCTCGAAATCGACCTGAAATGCGTCGGCGACAACCTGCGCCACCTTGGTGTTGAGCCCCTGGCCCATTTCGGTGCCACCGTGGTTCAGGTGGATCGAGCCATCATTGTAGATGTGGATCAGTGCGCCGGCCTGATTGTACCAGGTGGCTGTAAAAGAAATGCCGAACTTGACCGGTGTCAGCGCAATGCCCCGCTTGAGAATTGAGGAACGGGCATTGAACTGAAGGATCGCCTCGCGGCGGGCCTGGTACTCGGAGGAGCTTTCGAGCTCACCGATCAGGCGCGGCAAGATGTTGTCCTCGACCTCCTGGTGATAGGGGGTGAGGCAGCGGCCGTCGGTGCGGTCGCCATAAAAATTGGCCTTGCGGATCTCCAGCGGGTCCTTGCCGAGCGCATAGGCGATCTCCTCGATCATGCGCTCCGCCGCAACCACACCCTGCGGTCCGCCGAAGCCGCGAAAGGCGGTGTTGGAGACCGTGTTGGTCTTCATCGGCCGGCTTTTGAGGCGGACATTCGGGTAGAAATAGGCATTGTCGGCGTGAAACAGCGCACGGTCCGTGACCGGGCCGGAGAGGTCCGAGGAATAGCCGCAACGCGCGGCAAACACGCTGTCGACCGCCTGGATGCGGCCGGCGTCGTCAAAGGCGACGTCATAGTCGACCACGAAATCGTGGCGTTTGCCGGTGGCGGTCATGTCCTGGTCGCGGTCCGGGCGGATCTTCACCGGGCGGTTCCACTTCTTCGCGGCCAGGGCGGCCACGGCGCAGAAGAGGTTCATCTGGCTTTCCTTGCCGCCGAAGCCTCCGCCCATGCGGCGCACATTGACGGTGACCGCATTCGACGGCACGCCCAGAACATGGGCCACCATATGCTGGGCTTCGCTTGGATGCTGGGTGGAGCAGTGAACGGCAACATCATCGTCTTCGCCCGGTATGGCAAAGGCGATCTGGCCTTCCAGATACATGTGATCCTGACCGCCAATGGTGATCCGGCCCTTGATCCGGTTGTCTGCCGTCTCAAATGCGGGCGCGATGTCGCCGCGTTCCAGTTTGAGAGGATCGGTGATCAGCGGGTATTCCGCTTCCTGCGCTGCAACCGGATCCAGCGCGTGCGGCAGCACGTCATAGCCGATCTTTGCCAATTCGGCGGCACGCCGTGCGGCGTCGCGGCTTTCGGCGACAACGGCAAACAGCGGCTGGCCGTGAAATTCGGTTTTTTCGGTTGGAAAGACCGGTTCGTCCTGTTTGCCGGTCGGGCTGATGTCGTTGTGGCCTGGAATGTCGTCGGCCGTCAGGACGCCGACAACGCCGGGCGCCGCCAGGACGTCGGCAAGGTCCATCGAGGTGATCAGGCCATGGGCAACGCTGGAAACGCCGAGATAAGCGTGCAGCGTGCCCTGCGGTTCGGCAATGTCGTCGCAATAATCGGCGCGGCCGGTGACGTGTTTTTCGGCGCTGTCATGGCGCCTGTCGGTGTGGACACCGCCGCTGATGGTCTTCTTCGCGTGCTGGATGACGTCGTGTTTCATCGTGTGTGCTCCAGTTACGCGGACAGAAGATCGACCGGCTCGGCGGACTGATCGTCATGGGTCAGGAAAAAACGTTGCAGCAGGTTACGGGCGACGGTCAGCCGGTAATCGGCCGAGGCGCGCCAGTCGCTGAGCGGCGTGAAGTCGGCGCCGAGGGCCAGAGCGGCAGCCTGGAACGATGCCTGGCACCAGGGCTGGCCACGCAGCGCGGCTTCTGCCTTTTCGGCGCGTTTCGGCGTTCCGGCCATGCCGCCGAAGGCCAGCCGGCAGTCGGTGATGCGTCCATCGGCCACCGAGACCGAAAACCCTGCGGCCACGGAGGAAATGTCTTCGTCACGGCGCTTGGAGATCTTGTAGGCGGCGTGCATCCGGCCCTTACGCGACAGAGGGATCAAAATGCTTTCCACGAACTCGCCCGGGGCCCGATCCTGTTTGCCATATTCGATGAAGAAGTCTTCAAGCGGCAGGCTGCGCTGGGCCGTGCCCTTGCGCAGGACAATCTGCGCGCCGAGCGCGATCAGGACGGGGGGCGTATCGCCGATGGGCGAGCCGTTGGCAATGTTGCCGCCGATGGTGCCCATGTTGCGCACCTGCTGCCCGGCGATCCGGTCCCAATAGGCTTTCAGGTGCGGGAAGGCCTCGCACAGGACGTGCTGGGCTTCCGAATAGGTGACACCGGCGCCGATTTCGAGGGCGGTGTCGGTAAGAGTGACCGATTTCAGCTCTTCCAGGTGGCTGATGAAGACGGCCGGGCCGATGGGGCGCATGAACTTGGTGACCCAGAGACCGACATCGGTCGATCCGGCGACAATCGTCGCGTTCGGCTGTTCTTCCAGAACGGTTGCAAAGTCTGCAACGCTCGCCGGCAGGATCGCCTGATTGTCCGCCGGGCCTGTAACCACCCGCTTGCCGTCCTGAAGCGCAGTCAAGCGCTCGGCAATGTCGACGCGTTCCAGTTCCAGGAAGTCGCGTGCCGGTGAGCCATACTGGTTGGCCGCCATGGCAGCTGCAACAATCGGCTGGTAGCCGGTGCAGCGGCAGAGGTTGCCCTGGATCGCGGTCTCGACTTCGGTTTCGCTCGGCTCCGGATTTTCCATCCACAGCGCATAGAGCGACATGACAAAGCCCGGTGTGCAGAAACCGCATTGGCTGCCGTGGTAATCGACCATCGCCTGCTGGATCGGATGCAGGCCGCCGTTTTCACCTCTGAGATGTTCGATGGTGACAACGTGGCAGCCGTCGAGCGATGCCAGAAACCGGATGCAGGCATTGACGGTTTCGTATTTGAGAACGCCATTAGCCAGACGGCCGACCATCACGGTGCAGGCGCCGCAATCCCCTTCGGCGCAGCCTTCCTTGGAGCCGGTCAGGCGGCGCTCCAGGCGCAGGAAGTCAAGCAGGGTCTTGTCAGCTTCAACGTTGCTGACGGAAATGTCGGCACCATTCAGCAGAAACCGGATGTCCGGGCGGTGGGTCATTGCGTCCTCGGGAAAGTTTTCTCTCTCAGCCCGGAACGCTACGCTGCGAGACCCTTGCGAAAAATCCGGTGATTCCGGAAATACTTTCAACAGATCATTGAAAATCGCTATGCGATACTGTCCAACGGGGAATGCGACGAAAGTCGGAGACCCAGTCAAGCTGCTGCAAAGGCACAGGAATTCAAATGAGGGAGCCGGTTCATGTCCTATCTGGAATCCTTGCGCGTGTTCACGCGCGTTGTCGAGCTGGGCAGCATCACCTCAGGCGGACGGGACCTGCGCCTGACGCCGGCGGTCGCCAGCAAACGCATCAAGGAGCTGGAAAAGCACCTGGGTGTGCGCCTCTTCAACCGCACCACGCGCTCTCTGACACCGACCGAGGTCGGCAAGGTGTTCTACGATTACGCGGTCAAGGCGCTGGAATCGATCGAGGACGCGGAGGCGGCCGTCGCCAGCTTTTCCGATACCCCGCGCGGCGTGATCAGAGTGACTGCACCGCTTGGCGCGGGGCGCCGCATCATTGCGCCTTTGGTGCCGCGTTTCGTCGAGCGGTTTCCGGCAACGGAAGTCCACATGCGACTTTCGGACCGCAAGGTCGACATACTCTCCGATGGGCTGGATGTCGCCTTTTTCATCGGCACGCCGCAGGATTCCAACCTGAAACTGCGCAAGATTTCCGATTGCCCGAGGGTTCTTTGCGCGGCACCGGACTATCTGAAACGGCACGGCACGCCGAAAACACCGGACGACCTTCTGTCCGACGACCACAATTGTCTTTTGCTGCGCTATCCGCGCTCGCCGGAATATTTCTGGGTTCTGGACACAGCTGATGGCCCGCGCAAGCTGCAGGTCTCCGGCAACATGGATGCCGACCACGGCGATGTCCTGACCGACTGGGCGCTTGCCGGCCACGGCATCGTCAACAAGCCGCGCTTCGACGTTGCCGCCCATCTGGAGAGCGGGCGCCTGGTCGAGATCCTGACTGAGACGCCGCCGCCGCCAACCATCTTCGGCTGCCTCTATCCCCACCGACGCCTGCAGGACCCGAAGATCCGCCATTTCGTGGATTTCGTGATCGAGAACGCGGATGTGGGCGGATAGGTGAAGTTGCAGAACCAGCCGTAGTCGTCATTGCAGGGCTCGACCCTGCAATCCATGCCGTGGCAGTGCCTGACGTAAGGCCTTTCTGCTTGGAAATGAAACGGCTTGGATCCCATGGTCGAGCCATGGGATGACGTTGATAGGTGCTTTTTTCTGGACGAATGAGGCGAAACGGCACGCGGATGTGGGCGGATAGGTGAAGTTGCAGAACCAGCCGTAGTCGTCATTGCAGGGCTCGACCCTGCAATCCATGCCGTGACAGTGCCTAACGTGAGGCCTTTCTGCTTGGAAAGGAAACGGCATGGATCCCAGGGTCGAGCCATGGGATGACGATGAAAGGTGCTGTTTTTTTTCGACAAGCGAGGCGAAGCGGGACGCGGATGTTGATAACGGAACAAAGCTGGCAGCCAAAACTCGGTGTCGCCCCGGGCGAACGGAAAGAGACCCGGGTCGCGCCCCAGCTTGCCGAACCAAGGTTTCGAGCACTACCTCTCGCTTGTC
Organism: Roseibium sp.; assembly: GCF_965233565.1. Lineage (GTDB taxonomy): Bacteria > Pseudomonadota > Alphaproteobacteria > Rhizobiales > Stappiaceae > Roseibium. Next base: position 3,418,303 of record NZ_OZ247494.1, read on the forward strand.
ATCCCGGACGCAGCAAAGCGAAGATCCGGGACCCAGTAACCTCTTCCGCTGGCGAGCAAGTCTCGAAAGCTGCGGCGTACTGGATCCCGGTCTTGTCGCCTTGCGCCAAACCGGGATGACAAGCGAGAGGTTGCCAAACCAAAAAACGCTCCCCGCAAGGAGGAGCGTTTCCAATCACATCGGTGCCCGTGTTCACTGCGAGACGGCCACTCCGAACGGCAGCTGTGCCTGCGCATTCTTGTACCACTGGATGATCTTCTGCCGCTCCTCCTCCTCCATGTAGGAGACATTGGCCGGTGGCATGGCGTTGGTGACGCCGGACTGGAGATAGATCTCCTTGGCAGCCCGCACCACGTCGGCTTCGGTTTCCAGAAGAACGTTCTTCGGCGCCCAGCGAATGCCCTCGTAGAAGGGTTCGCGGGCATGGCACATGCCGCAGCGGCCCGGGACAATGGCCATCACGTCCTCAAACCCGTCGGCCTTGGCAAAGACCTGTTCGGTCGGTGTCAGCTCCCGCGCCTCGGAGGCTTCCCAGCTGCTTTGCTGCAGCGGCGCCATGGAAAGCTGGATGATCGCGACGAAGAGAATCGCGGTGGCGAGCCAGGTCCAGGTCGGGGCCGGTGCGCCGGTGTGCTTGGTGTTGAAATAGTGCCGGATGGTGACACCCATCAGGAACACCAGCGCAGCAATCAGCCAGTTGTATTCGGACGCAAAGGCGAGCGGATAGTGGTTGCTCAGCATCAGGAACACGACCGGCAGGGTCAGGTAGTTGTTGTGGGTGGAGCGCAGCTTGGCGATCTTGCCGTATTTGGCGTCCGGCGTGCGCCCGGCCTTCAAGTCCGCAACAACGATCTTCTGGTTCGGAATGATGATGAAAAACACATTCGCGGTCATGATCGTGGCGGTGAAGGCGCCCAGATGCAGCATCGTCGCCCGGCCGGTGAAGATCTCGTTGTAGCCGTAGCCCATGGCCACCAGCAGAACGAAGAGCAGTACCATCAGAACGGTCGGGCTTTCGCCGAGCCTGGACTTGCACAGCCGGTCATAGATGACCCAGCCAATCGCAAGGGAGCCGCCAGAAATCAGGATGCCCTGCCACAGGGAGAGATCGGCCTTGGTCGGATCGATCAGGTAGAGTTCGCCGCCCACCCAGTAGACGATCATCAGCAGCGCCGCGCCGGAGAGCCAGGTCGTGTAGCTCTCCCATTTGAACCAGACCAGGTGTTCCGGCATGTTTTCCGGGGCGACCAGGAACTTGCGGATATGATAGAAACCGCCGCCATGCACCTGCCATTCCTCGCCATGGGCGCCCTTGGGCAGGTCGGGGGCCTTCTTCAGGCCAAGGTCCAGCGCGACAAAATAAAAGGACGACCCGATCCAGGCCATCGCCGTGATCACGTGCAGCCAGCGCACGGCAAAGGCGATCCAGTCCCAAATGATGGCAATGTCCAGCATTGCAACTCCTCCAAAAACGTTTCGCCCAACCTAGCGCAGGACCGGATTATCTGGTATCTCGGGATAATTCCGAGCAGTTTCAAAAAAAACCGAACAATAAACCGGCTAGAGTGGCCCTCGCATGGCTTACTTAGAAAACATTCGCACCTTTCTGCGCGTCTATGAACTCGGCAACATGTCGGCTGCCGCCCGTGACTTGCGGATCTCATCGGCCGTGGCCTCGTCCCGTGTGTCGCAGCTGGAAGAGCACCTGAATGTGCGCCTGTTCCAGCGCACCACGCGTGCGCTCAGCCCGACCGAACATGGCAATTTGTTCTATCGCGGTGCAACAAAAATCATCGAGGCCGTGGAAGAGGCCGAAGCGGAGATCAGCAATGTTACCCGATCGCCGCGCGGCACGCTGTTCGTGGCCGCGCCGATCGGCATGGGCCAGCGCCTGATCGCGCCGGCAATCCCAACCTTCAAGAAGGCCAATCCGCTGATCGATATCCGCCTGCGCCTTTCGGACCGCAAGGTGGACCTGACCGGGGAAGGCCTGGATGCGGCCTTCTTTCTGGGGACGCCGGAAGACTCCAACCTGAAGATCCGCAAGATCGCGGATTGCAGCCGTATCCTGTGTGCCTCTCCGGACTATCTTGCCCGCAAGGGCATGCCGCAAACCAGCGAGGATCTGGCTTCCGGCCGGCATGACTGTCTCAACATGCGTTATCCCGGCGCACCAGAATTCCAGTGGCCGCTGCAGACCGAAGCCGGTGTCAAGCGCGTCGCGGTTTCGGGGCCGTTTGAATCCGACCATGGCGACGTTCTGACCGGCTGGGCGCTGGAGGGCCACGGGATTGTCTTGAAGCCGGTGTTCGAAGTCGCCGATCATCTCGCCAATGGCCGGTTGGTCCCCGTCCTTGAAAACGAGCCGCCCATCCCTGTCCAGATGGCGTGCCTTTACACCCACCGCCGCCGTCAGGATCCGAAGGTGCGCCTGTTTCTGGATTTCATGGTTGCCCAGATTCAGAGGGCGCTGTCTGAGATGCCAGGGCGGTAGGCAAAGCTGCTGGTCCGACGCTTTTACAAAACAGTCAAAGACAATTGAAACCAGATGCTTGATGCGTTTGCCGGCATGAAGACAGGTGCGTCGTTTCGGCCGCGCTAGGTAATCTATTTTGCAAATTGATGCAGGAATTTGCAATTTTCTGCAGAATCATGCAATCTAAAGCAATGCTAGATCTGAACAATCCCCATACCCGCCAAAAAATGCTGCGCGAGCGCCTCGATCTGGGAACACCACTCGTCGCGGCCGCGCTTGCGGAAGAGCTCGGCATCTCGGTCGATACGATCCGCAGGGACCTGATCGCCATGGAAGAGACCGGACTGGTGCGACGCGTGCGCGGCGGGGCGATCCCGGTCACCCGTTCCTCGCCGTCATATGCCGAACGGGCAGAGGCACCGGATCCCGGTATCACGCAGCTTGCTGCGAAGGCGGCTGGGCTGATCGAAAACGAAGCGACTCTCTTTCTCGACGCGGGAACGACCATGAATGCCGTTGCGGTGCAGTTGCCGGAGGCGTTTTCAGGGCTTGTGGTGACACCGGCGCCTTCCGTTGCGTTGGCGGCGCTCAACCGCGGCGCCAGAGTGCAGCTCATCGGGGGAGAGCTTTGCCCGGAAGGTGCAATGGCGACCGGCGGAGCGGCGGAACGGGCCGTCAGCGCATTTTCAGCCGATCTCTGTCTGCTCGGCGCCTGCGGATTGTGGCCGGATTTCGGGCTAAGCGCGGAAAACGGCGCGGAAGCCGGTGTCAAACGGGCCATGGCAATGGCAGCCGCCCGCGCGATTGTTGTGACGTCGTCTGCGAAGCTGGAACGGCGCGGCCGGTATCGGGTTCTGGAATTGAACGAGATCGACGGTCTCGTCACAAACGGTTCTTCCGACAAGCTGGATGCATTCCGGGCCGCTGGTGTCGAGGTGACCTGTGTCTGATTTTGTTACCGGCCGGACAACCGGGTTCGGGCCTCTTCGTGCGGATGCCGAGTGGCGGGCAGTTGTTGCCGCTTTCGCATTCAACGGCCTTCTGTTCGGCGCCTGGGCGGCCAGAGTTCCGACATTCAAAGCTCACTTTGAGCTCAGCGCGGGAACGCTCGGCCTGTTGCTGCTGGCGCTTGCCGCCGGGGCGATTGTGTCTTTCCCATTTGCCGGCAGCCTGTCGGAACGTTGGGGGGCGGACCGGCTCACCGTGCGCAGTGCTTTGGCATACGGGCCTGCGCTCATCGGCATTGCGCTTGCGCCCGACGTGTTTCTCCTTGGCGCGGCACTGTTTCTGTTCGGTGCGCTTCACGGTGCCATGGATGTTGCGATGAACGGCTGGGGCGCCCGGGTCGAGACCCGCTTGCGGCGAAGCACGATGTCCGTGTTTCACGCAATGTTCAGTCTCGGGGCCGGGCTCGGTGCAGCGAGCGGCTTTATGGCGGTGAATTTCGGTTTCGGTCCCCTGGCGCATTTCACCGCCATTGCCGCCTTTGGCGGCGGTGCGGCGCTGCTCTTCATGGTTCCGGTACAGACCAAGGCGCCGCCGGCTGGTCCAGAGGGTGGTTCGAAATCCCTGCTGTCCTTACCTTCGGGCGCCTTATGCCTGGTTGGGCTGATCGCCTTTTCCGTGGCGATCGGCGAAGGCGCCATGGCCGACTGGAGCGCGGTTTTTCTGCATGCCGTCATCGATGCGTTGGAAGCACAGGCGGCGCTCGGCTACGCAGCGTTCAGTGCCGCGATGGTGCTGACCCGGTTCAGCGGCGGTGTTCTCGTGGAGCGCCTCGGGTCGGTGGTGACGACCCGCCTCAGCGGTGCCACGGCATTTGCAGGTCTGATGATCATTGTCGTCACCCAGTCCTTTTGGATTGCGCTGTCGGGATTTGCCCTCGTGGGCGTCGGATATGCCGTGGTGATGCCGCTCGTCTTTTCCCGCGCCGCCGCCGATCCGGTCATTCGCCCGGGGCCGGCCATCGCGAGCGTCGCGACCCTGAGTTATGGCGGCATGCTGCTCGGCCCGCCAGTCGTCGGCTTCATTGCTCAGATTTCGAGCCTGCGGGTGTCTTTCATGGCCCTTGCGCTGCTGGCGCTGCTAGCAGTTCTGCTGGCAAGCCAGCTTCGGGTGAAGGCACGTCCCTGACCCTATGCGGCAAAAACCTGAGGCCTTAGCACGGACTTAAAACCGTCTTGCGACCGGGATATACCATTGCAGCCAAATGATACTGATTGCTGTTGTCTCGATCCCGTAGAGCTGTCTCCCGGTCCATGTCTACCTACCGTTCCTATATCCTCTGCACGTCCCCTCGAAGCGGCAGCACGCTGCTTTGCAAGCTGCTGTCGGCGACCGGTGTCGCCGGTCATCCGGGCTCTCATTTCCACGAACCTTCTCTGGAGGCCTGGCTGGCATATTTCGGGCTGCCGGTTGTTGCCGGGGAAGCGGAGCCGGTCACTCTGCGACGCGTTTTTGCCGCGGCGATCCATAAGGGGCGCAACGGGACGGATCTCTATGGTCTGCGGTTGCAGCGGCACAGCTTTGATTTTTTCATGAAGAAGCTGGCCGTTCTTTTTAGTGGTTCGGCGACAGACCTTGAGCGTCTGGACAAGGCCTTTGGCAAAACCCTGTTCATTCACCTCACCCGGCAGGACAAGGTGGAACAGGCGGTGTCTTATGTGAAGGCCGAACAATCCGGGCTTTGGCACAAGGCGCCGGATGGCACCGAGCTGGAACGTCTCTCCGAACCGAAAGAGCCGGAATATGACTTTAAGGCGATCGAAGCCTCCTATGACCGTTTTATCGCGTTTGATCGGGATTGGCTGACCTGGTTCGAACACCAGCGCATTCAACCGCTTCGGATCACCTACGAGGACCTGTCTGGGCATCCGCAACGGGAGTTGGCAAGGGTTCTGACGAGGCTCGGCCTTGATGCGGAAAAAGCCGCTGGGGTGACACCGGGTGTCGCCAAACTGGCGGACGCCGTCAGCGCGGAGTGGGCCGACAGATTTCGGCAGACGCTGGACGAGGCTGAAAACTCAGCTCAACCAGCGACGTCATCCTGAGGAGCCGAGTAGCGGCGTCTCGAAGGATCGGGTGCGTGCACCGAGGTGCTGTTGTCGATCCTTCGAGACGGGCCTCTGGCCCTCCTGAGGATGAAGCTGAGTGTGTCGTGAGCGCCTGTGGTGTGTGATGGAAGAGCTCCAAGGCACTCCCACTAACTCCCCCGATAGGTCGAGAAGCTGTAGGGCGAAACCAGCAGCGGCACGTGGTAATGCGCCTCTTCCGACATGCCGAAGCGCAGGGGCACCGTGTCGAGGAACTTCGGCTCCGGCAGGTCGATGCCTGCGGCATCAAAATAGGCGCCGACATGAAAGACCAGCTCGTAGCTGCCGGTCTTGAACTCGTCCTGCGGCAGGATGTGGCTGTCGGTGCGGCCGTCGTCATTGGTCACGAGGCTGCGCAGATAGGTGCGGGTGTCGCCCGAAATTGCATAGAGATCGATCTTGATGCCCTTGCCAGGACAGCCCTGGGCCGTGTCAAGGACGTGGGTCGTCAGAAATCCGGCCATGTGGGCCTCCTTCCAGAAAATATGTTTGGCACATGATGAGCCGAGCCGAAGGGGCAGGGCACCCGTGGTTCTCCGAAAGCACTTTCTAAAAAGTCAAGAAAGTCATCGGGATTGTTCTGATTTATAAGAAGACAGCATACCAATCGTTGAATAGGGCATAGTCTCAGCCTGTTTCAAATCATTGGTATCACGAGGAGGTCCCGTCTTGAATCGTTATTCCCGGAACATGCGTGGCTATGGCCAGACCCCACCGGACCCGCAATGGCCGGACGGGGCGAAGGTCGCGGTTCAGTTTGTGCTCAACTACGAAGAAGGCGGCGAGAATTGCGTTCTCCATGGGGATGCCGCCTCCGAGGCGTTTCTGTCCGACATTCCAGGTGCCGCCCAGTGGCAGGGCCAGCGCCACTGGAACATGGAGTCCATCTATGAATATGGCGCGCGGGCCGGTTTCTGGCGCCTTCATCGCCTGTTCACCCGGGCAAATATTCCGCTGACAATCTACGGAGTTGCGACCTCCCTGGCGCGCAGCCCGGAGCAGGTCCAGGCCATGAAGGACGCGGGTTGGGAAATCGCCAGCCACGGCCTGAAATGGGTCGAGCACAAGGACATGCCCGAAGCGGAAGAACGCGCTGTCATCGCCGAGACAATCCGCCTGCACACCGAAGTGGTCGGAGAACGTCCGCGCGGCTGGTACACAGGGCGCTGCTCGGAAAACACGGTGCGGCTCATTGCTGAAGAAGGCGGGTTTGCCTATGTCTCCGACACCTATGACGACGACCTGCCCTATTGGCTGGAAGTGGGCGATCGTGATCAGCTGATCATTCCCTATACGCTTGAAGCCAACGACATGCGTTTCGCGGTGGCGCCCGGCTGGAGCGACGGCGAGGATTTCTACAATTACCTGCGCAACGCCTTTGACGCCCTTTACGAGGAAGGCACGGCGGACACGCCGAAAATGATGTCCATCGGCCTCCATTGCCGACTGGTCGGCCGGCCCGGCAAGATCGCGGCGCTGAAGAAATTCATCGAGCATATCCAGACACATGAGGGTGTCTGGTGCCCGCGCCGGATCGAGATCGCGGAGCATTGGGCAAAAACCCATCCGCCTCAGAAGGGCATGCGGCCAAGCCGAATGGACAAGGCGGAATTCGTCGAGACCTTTGGCGGCATTTTCGAACACTCGCCGTGGATTGCCGAGCGGGCCTTCGAGCTGGAACTCGGCCCGGCCCATGACTGTGCCGCCGGTGTCCATAATGCGCTGTGCCGCATGTTCCGGTCCGCCAGCGAGGAAGAACGTCTCAGCGTTCTGACCGCACACCCGGACCTCGCCGGAAAACTGGCAGCCGCCGGTCGTCTGACGGCCGAAAGCACCAGCGAACAGGCGAGCGCCGGGCTCGACATGCTGACCGACGAGGAGCGGGAGACCTTCACGCAGCTCAACACGGCCTATGTCGACAAGCACGGTTTTCCCTTCATCATTGCCGTGCGCGACCATAACAAGGCGTCGATCATGGAGGCGTTTCATCGCCGGATCGACAATGACCGGGCCACCGAATTTGATGAGGCCTGCCGTCAGGTGGAGCGGATCGCCCAGTTCCGGCTGAAGGATCTGCTGCCGTGAGCCGGATCCTGACCCCGTTGCCGCTGACGTCAGAGGCCTTCGCGGCTTACGGCGATGTGCTTGAGGTTGCAGGAAGTCCGGACAAGATCATCAATCAGGGCATGTGCGGCCGGCATCATGACCTGGCAAAACTCGATTTCGGCACCGGCCGCGCCGGCATCAGCCTGTTTGACGCCAAGGCACGGGCGTTTCCCTATGTGGTCGACATGGTCGAACGCCATCCGGAGGGAAGCCAGGCCTTCATTCCGCTTGATGGTGTGCCGATGATCGTGGTGGTCGCGGACGATCAGGACGGCGCACCGGTCAACCTGGCGGCGTTCATCAGCCAGCCCGGCCAGTCGATCAATCTTCACCGTGGCACCTGGCACGGTGTTTTGGCCCCGCTTGGCAAGGCGGGCCGCTACGCGGTCGTGGACCGCATTGGGGACGGTTCCAATCTTGAGGAACATTGGTTTTCCGACCCCTGGACTGTGGAGGCTCCCGCACCGGACTGAGCCTCCCTTTTCGGACGATCGCTGCCCGCGAAATGAGGCGGCGGCGTCCCTCGACCTTCAGAGGAGCAAAAATGTCTAACGCATCGATCGGGTCGCCGGAGCAGCTCCGCGATCCCAACTACACGCCGCCTTTGATGAAGGCGATCCCCCTGGGCATCCAGCACGTTCTGGCGATGTTCGTCTCAAATGTGACCCCGGCCATCATCGTGGCCGGTGCTGCCGGCTTCGGTTTCGGGTCCAATTCGCCGGACTTTCCCGAACTTCTCTATCTCATCCAGATGTCGATGGTGTTTGCAGGTGTTGCGACCCTGTTTCAGACCATGACGCTTGGTCCGGTCGGGGCAGGTCTGCCAATCGTGCAGGGCACATCCTTTGCCTTTCTGCCGATCATGATCCCGCTTGTTGCCGGCAAGGGGGTCGACGGTCTGGCGGCGCTCTTTGGCGGCGTCATCATCGGCGGCCTGTTTCATGCCGTTCTGGGACTTTTCATCGGCAAGATCCGCTTTGCCCTGCCACCTCTGGTCACCGGCCTCGTCGTCACCCTGATCGGCCTGTTGCTGGTCAAGGTCGGCATTCAGTATGCCGCCGGCGGCGTGCCGGCCATCGGCACAGAAGAATTCGGCTCGCTCCTGAACTGGTCGGCCGCGCTTGTCGTGATCGTCGTGACCCTCGGGCTCAAATTCTTCGCACGCGGCATGCTTTCCGTCTCCGCGGTGCTCCTGGGACTGATCGCAGGTTACATTTTCGCGCTGGCCACCGGCATGCTGTCCTTCGGTGCGATTGCCGGATCCTGGGACAAGGCCGCCGCCTTCGCGCTGCCGCAGCCGTTCAAATACGGGTTCGAGTTCTCCCTCGCGGCCGTGATCGGCTTCTGTCTCATGGCCTTCGTTTCTGCGGTTGAAACCGTTGGTGACGTGTCCGGGATCGCCAAGGGCGGCGCAGGTCGCGAGGCGACCGACAAGGAAATCGCCGGAGCCACCTATGCCGACGGTGTCGGGTCTGCCATTGCCGGTTTTTTTGGAGGGTTCCCCAATACTTCCTTCAGCCAGAATGTCGGCCTGATTGCCATGACCGGTGTCATGAGCCGCCACGTCGTGACCATCGGTGCGATTTTCCTGATCGTCTGCGGCCTGATCCCGAAAGTCGGTGCCATCATCCGTACGGTTCCGATTGAAGTGCTCGGCGGTGGTGTGATCGTGATGTTCGGCATGGTGGTGGCCGCAGGCATTTCGATGTTGTCCGACGTCAACTGGAACCGGCGCAATATGGTGATCTTCGCCGTCTCGCTGTCCATCGGCCTCGGCCTGCAGCAGGTGCCGGACGCCCTGCAGCATCTGGGCGACACGGCGCGGATCCTGCTGACCAGTGGTCTCTTGCCGGCAGCTGCGATTGCGATCGTGCTGAACCTGGTTTTGCCGGACGAGCTCACCGAGGAATCCACCGAAGAAGTGTCTGGCGGATTGTCAGGACATGGCCACGGTTCTCTGCCCAAGGAAGAGACGGCCTGATCAGCTCCAGGCAGAACGAGACAGAAGGGCCGCGCAAGCGGCCCTTTTTGTCATATGCCAGCCAGCGATTTCATGACTGCGGGGATTTGCCGGCCCGATCGTGGCGGCTGGAGAACCGGTTACAGCAACAAATGCGACACAGAGGGCGCATAGAGCGCGTCCACGGCGGCGGCTGTTGCGCCGAGGGCAACTGTGGTGGCACCCGATGTGCCAATGTGGATCCGTTCCGTCAGCGGTGAACCGTCGAGGCGGCGTGGCAGGGGGGCCGCCCGTTCGAGCAGTGCCGCCAGAAAGTCCGGCTGGATGATGCCACCCAGCACGATCGCTTCCGGGTCCAGCATCATGTCGACCAGATTGATCATCTGGCGCATGTAGGGGGCTACCTCTTCCATCCATCCCAGGACATCGCGGTCACCCGCCTCGAACAGGGTTTCGATCCGGCTGACGGAGGCATGCGCGGTCGGCTCAAGCTCCAGACGCGCGCATAAAGCGTGGAGCGAAAGATAGCGCTCTAGGCAGCCGGGGTTGCCACAGCTGCAGCGGGGTCCATCCGGGTTGATGATCACGTGACCGATTTCGCCCGCGTTTTTGGAGGCGCCCGGATAGAGGGCTCCATTCAGGACAAAGCCGGCACCAAGCCCCATGCCGAACTGGACAAAGGCAAAATTGTTGAAGCTGCGTCCGATGCCATAGACATGTTCCCCGAGTGCCGCGGCAGACGCATCGTTCTGCAGGACGACCGGCAGCCCGAGGGCCTTCTGCAATGCGTCCAGATTGGCCGTTGACCCGAATTCGGAGAAGGTTGTGGCATCGGCGCGGGCGTCTGGCGCTTCGGTGCTGTCAAAGGGGCCGGGCGCCGCGAGTCCGACGCCGAAAAGGCGCGCCGAAAGAACTGGTTCCGCTGCCCGGAAGTCATCGGTCATGGTGATGATCCTGGCATTCGCGGAGGCCGGTGTCGCTGCCTCTAGAGTGCCGGTCGATTGCCAGACGATCTGACCCAGCAGATCACAGGCGGTGGCCGTTACCGACAGTCGGTCGACATGAAAGCCGAGGCTGAAAGCGTGATCCGCCTTGAGCTGCACCGTCATGCCGGGGTGACCCCGGCCACGGGCCTTCTGGGCCTTCATTTCCACGACGCCGCGGCTTTGCAACTCGCCAACGATGTTCTGAACCGTTTGCCTGGAAAGCGACGTGATTTCAGATATTTCCGTCCGGCCGATCGGCCCTCTTGTTCGTATGACCTCGAGCACGACCCGGTGATTGTGGGTCTTGGCGCGCGTCAGGTTCGTTCCGCTGGTTCGGAAGGACGTGGGGATCGGTGTGCTGTCGTTCATGCATCGAATACAGCAGATTTTATTTTTTCTATCAATTTGACAAAATAAAAAAACCACGCTTAGGATGCGCTCGCTCACACAAGAACCGGAGGGCAGAATGAATACGTTTGGAAAACTGATTATGGGGTCCGCCATCGCGACCTTGGCCATGGCGTCCACCGCGCTGGCCGACACCACACTCAATGCACTTTTCATGAGCCAGGCGGCCTATAGCGAGGACGACATCAAGTCGATGACCGCCAAGTTCGAGGCGGCCAATCCAGGCGTCACGGTCGACCTGGAATTCGTCCCCTACGAGGCTTTGCATGACAAGATCGTCGCGGCCGCCGGCGCGGGCGACGACGGATATGACGTCGTGCTCTTCGACGTCATCTGGCCGGCGGAATTCGCAACACGCGGCTTTCTGACCGATGTTACGGACCGTATCCCGGCCGACTATACCGATCAGGTTTTCGACGGTGCCTGGACCACGGTCGAATATGGCGGCAAGCGCTACGGCATGCCCTGGATCCTCGATACCAAGTATCTGTTCTACAACGCGGAAATGCTCGAAGAAGCCGGCATTTCAGAGCCGCCAAAGACCTGGGGCGAGCTGGTTGCCCAGGCCAAACAGATCAAGGACAAGGGCATTGTCGAATACCCGCTGGTCTGGAGCTGGTCCCAGTCCGAGGCCATGATCTGCGACTTCACCACGCTGACGGCTGCCAATAACGGCGCCTTCTTCGAGGAAGGGCAACCGGCCTTCACCGTTGGCGGCGCCAAGGATGCCGTGACCTTCATGAAGGCAAGCCTCGACGACGGTCTGACCAACCCGTCTTCGCGGGAATATTTTGAAGAAGATGTCCGCCGGGTGTTCTCCAATGGCGAGGCAGCTTTTGCCCTCAACTGGACCTACATGAACGCACTCGCCAATGATCCGGCCGAAAGCAAGGTTGCCGGCAAGGTGAAGGTTGCCCCGGCTCCGGGTGTTGCCGGCAAGACCACGGCCTCCAGCGTCAATGGCTCCATGGGTCTCGGCATTCCCGCCAACAGCCCGCATGCGGACGAAGCCTGGGCCTATATCTCTTTCCTGACCCAGAAGGACATTCAGGAAGATTACGCCAAGCTCAGCCTGCCGATCTGGAAAGCGTCCTATGACAGCCCGAAAGTGGCCGAAGGTCAGGAGGACCTGATCGCGGCGGCCAAGCAGTCGATCGCCGTCATGTATCCGCGTCCGCTGGTGCCGTCCTACACGGAAGTCTCCGACATTCTTCAGAAAAACATCCACCAGGTCCTGCTCGACCAGGTCGGGGTGGAAGAAGGCCTTCAGGCAGCCGCTGACCGCGTCAAGCGGATCCGCTGATCCGGCCTGACCTGAAGGAGACAGACTTATGCATGGCCGACGCCAGACAAGAGAAAAATGGACCCTCCTGGCGCCGGCCATGCTCGTGCTTGCGCTGATCACCCTGATCCCGCTGGCCAATACACTGTGGCTGAGTTTCACCGACACCAAGATCTCGGCCCTGCCCGTGCCGGTCAATTTCATCGGCCTTGAGAATTACGTCTATGCGCTGACCGATCCGGACTTTCAGTCTGCGCTCCATCGCACGCTCTATTTCACGATCGTCTCGGTTGGGCTTGAAGGCATTCTGGGGGTCGCTGTCGCCGTTCTCCTGAACCAGGAATTCAAGGGACGGCTTGTGCTGCGGGCGCTGATCATCCTGCCCTGGGCCGTGCCGACTATCGTCAATGCAGTCGCCTGGCGGCTGATCTACCATCCGGATTACGGCGCGCTGAATTCGCTCCTCTTCCAGCTCGGGTTGATCTCCGACTACCGAAGCTGGATCGGTGATCCGGCAACGGCCATGAACATGGTCATCCTCGCCGATGTCTGGAAGAACTTCCCGCTGGTTGCCTATGTGGCCCTGGCCGCACTGCAGACCGTTCCCGGTGACCTCACCAGGGCGGCGGCCGTCGAGGGCGCCGGACCCTGGAAACGCTTTGTCTCCATCACGCTGCCCTGGATCGCCGGCCCGCTGATGGTGGTCATGGTGCTGCGGACCATCGAGGCCTTCCGGGTTTTCGACATCGTCTACGTGATGACCGGCGGTGGTCCCGCCGACAGCACCAAGACAGCAAGTTTCTATGTCTACCAGGAGTATTTCAACTACCTGAGAAGCGGCAGCGGTGCGTCTTATGCCGTACTTGTTGCCGGCATCAGCGCGGTCCTGATCCTGGTCTATTACTCCGCTTCCAGGCGGCAAGCGCAGGGAGCGGTCGCATGAGGCGGTCTTTTTCACAGAGCCTGATTGTTTATGGCTGCGCCCTGCTGCTGGCCGCCTTTACGGCGGGTCCGCTGCTGTGGCTGGTGGTGATGAGTATCAGCGCCCCGACCGATCTCACCGAAGTGCCCCTGCGCTGGATCCCTTCGGAGGTCGATTTCAGCCGGTATGCCAGTCTGCTCAGCCTGGAGGGTGGCAACGGCGAGCGTTTCCTGAGCGCGCTCCGGAACTCCATCCTGACGGCAGGCGGCGCGACGACAGCCGCGCTTCTCCTGGCCATTCCGGCGGCCTACGCCTTTTCCAGGCGGCGCGCCTCCATGGTGCTGCTCTTTGCCTTTCTGGCGACCATCATGATGCCGCCGATCACCTATATCCTGCCGCTTTATTCCACCTTCAGCGCCTTTGGTCTGCTCAATCACACAGTCACGCTGGTGATCGTCTATACCGCCATGCTGCTGCCGTTTGCGACCTGGCTGATGAAGGCCAATATCGACGTTCTGCCGCTGGAAGTGGAGCAGGCCGCCTTCATGGAGGGCGCCGGAACAGCCTACACCATCCGCGAGGTGGTCCTGCCTCTTGCCCTGCCGGCGATTGCGGCGACCGCAATGCTGTCCTTCCTCGTTGCCTGGGACGAATTCTTCTATGCGCTGATCTTCACCAACGATCTCAGCTCGAAGACCCTACCCGTCGCCATTGCCGACTTCTCCGCAGGCCGTGTCACCGACTACGGCGTCATTGCCTCGGTCGGTGTGCTGGCCACTCTGCCGCCGGCCATCCTCGCCATTGCTTTTCAGAAATTCATCGTCTCCGGACTGGTTGCCGGTTCGGTCAAGGGCTGAACCTGCCGGAGAGAACAAGGATCCCGCTTCATGTCGCAAGACCCCATCCTGACAGTCAGCAGCCTTCAGAAGCGCTATGGCGACGTTCATGTCCTGAAAGACATTGACCTTGCCATGGACCCCGGCGAATTCCTGGTGCTTGTCGGTCCGTCCGGCTGCGGAAAATCGACGCTTTTGAGCTGTATCTCCGGCCTGACCGAAGTCTCCTCCGGCGCCATTCACATTGCCGGCAAGGATCGCACCCATGACGAGCCGGCCGACCGGGACATCGCCATGGTGTTCCAGTCCTACGCGTTGTTTCCGAACATGAGTGTCGCCCGCAACATCGGGTTCGGCCTGGAAGTGCGCAAGGTCGCAGAGGCGGAGAAGACCCGGAAGGTGGCCGAAGTCGCAGAGCTCCTGAAGATCAGTCACTTGCTTGACCGGAGACCGGCTGAACTGTCCGGCGGCCAGCGTCAGCGCGTCGCCATGGGACGGGCGCTCGTGCGTGATCCGAAACTGTTCCTGTTCGACGAGCCGCTGTCCAATCTGGACGCCAAGCTCCGCGTTACCATGCGCACCGAGATCAAGCGCATCCACCAGACGACGGGCGCTTCCATTGTTTATGTTACCCATGACCAGATCGAGGCCATGACGCTCGCAAGCCGGATCGTCGTCATGAAGGACGGCGTGGTACAGCAGATCGGCACGCCGCAGGACATCTACAACGCGCCGGTCAACGCATTTGTCGCCGATTTTATGGGGTCGCCCGCCATGAACCTGATGACGGCAAAGGCAGCGCGGGACGGAGATCGAATCCGCATCGAGATCCCGGTCGCCAATGGCGCGCCCGTGGAGCTGTTCGACTATGGCACGGCGCCGGACCGTTTGCCCGCCGATCCAGGCGATGTGCTGGTCGGATTGCGCCCGGAGGCCATGAAGGATGCCGCCCACATGAACGGAGCGCTCAACGATCGCGCCGTCCAGACCGCCGATTGCCTGCTCGACGTGGTCGAACCGGCCGGTGCCGACACCTATGCAGTTATCAACCTGGGTGGAACAGAAGCCGTCGCCCGGCTCTCTGCCGATGCACAGGTGACGGCCGGCGACATCACCCGGATTGCCTTCGACCTCTCCAGGATCTCCTATTTCGACATTGCCTCAGGAACCCGTTTATGACTTTTTCTCAAGGCCTTGCGGCGGATATCGGCGGCACGAACACGCGTCTTGCGCTGGTGGAAAACGGCCGGGTGCGCGAGGAAACCATCGCGCGTTATCGAAACCGCGAATTCGGCAGCCCGGAAGAAGCGATCGACAGCTATCTTGCCGATACCGGCCGCCCCAGATGCAAATCGGCCGTCATTGCAATTGCGGCCCCCATCGAGGGCAAGGCCATTCGCATGACCAACCATCCCTGGATGTTTGACGCCGAAGGCATCGGCAAGGTGCTGGGAGGGGTTCCGGTCACGTTTCTCAATGATTTCGAGGCGCTGGGCTATTCCCTCGACCGCATCGCGCCGAACCGCCTCACGAACGTATACGACCCTGGCCTGCCGGTTCGGGAGAAAGCCACACGCCTTGTTGTCGGGGCCGGAACAGGCTTCAACGCGGCCGCCCTTTATCAGAACCTGCACGGCCTTCAGGTCGGCACAGGGGAATGCGGTCACAGCACGCTGGCCGTGGAAACCGAAGCCGAACTGCGGCTCTGGTCCTACCTTGCGCGAAACCGGGGCCGGGCCTCCATCGAGCGCGCGCTGTCCGGCAACGGTCTGCGGGAAATCTACGAATGGACCTGTCTGGAGGATGGGCGGGCTCCGGACACGCTGGGGCCGGCGGAGATCGCGTCGCTGGCCAATTCCGGCGGTGACCGGTGCTGCGAGAGCGCCGCGCGGCAATGGGTGACCTTTCTCGGCCGGGTCATCGGCGACCTCGCCCTTGTCTTCCTGTCACTGGGCGGCATCGTTCTGACCGGTGGCGTGACCCGGAGCCTGGCGAAATTCCTGCAGGAGCCTGAATTCCTGAGTGCTTTCTGTGCCAAGGGTCGTCAGCGGCAACTTGTGTCCGGCATTCCGGTGCAATTGCTCGACGATGATTTCGCGGCCCTCAGCGGCTGTGCTGCGCGAATGTCAGCCTAGGGATCAGGACGTCAGCCCCTGGTCTTCAATCACCGACTGGACAGCAAGGCGGAACAGTTGCTCGGCCGCACCTGGCTGCGTGTCCGGGCGGGTCATCAGGCCCACTGGTCCCTTCGTGATGTCGGTCTCAAAGGGCAGCCGCACCAGATGACCGTCGGCGGTTTCGTTCTGCACCACACCGGAAGAGATGATCCAGACCGCATCCGTGTTGCGCGTATAGATCCGCCCGAAAGCACCGGAAACCGTCTCGATCTTGTTGGGAATTTCGCCGACGCCGTTGGCAATCATCAACCGTTCGACCAGCGGCCGGATCGCGGCGCCTTCGGGGGGATAGATCACCGGCCAGTCGATGACTTTCTTGATGTCCGGATTATCAAGAAGCGGATGACCGGCGCGCACGATCAGGTCAACCTGTTCGGAATAGAGCTGGGTAAAGGACACGCCCTCCATGGCGTCCGGGCGCCCGAGCCGGCCAATGACGAGATCAAGCTCGCCGAGTTTCAGCCGTTCGATCAGGTAGCCATGCGGCCCGTCCATGATCTGCAGCATCACATCTGGCGCCATGGCGGCGAATTCCCGGACAACAGGCGGCATGAAACTGGCTGCGACCGTCGGCAGCGCCCCGACCTTCAGCGTCTCCCGGGCACTTCCTCCCTCGCGCTCCACCCCGTCGAGCCCCTGCTGCAGGCTGGCCAATGAGATCTGCGCGAAGTGCAGGAACACCTTGCCCTGCCGGGTGAGCTGAATTCCCGCGCGGTTCCGGCTCATCAGGCTGGCGCCGATGATCTCCTCCAGCTCCTTCAGGGTCTTTGAAATGGCAGGCTGGGTCAGGTGCAGCTTGTCTGCCGCCAGTTTCAGGCTGCGCTCCCTGGCAATCTCTACGAAACACTGGATATGCCTGAACTTGATACGCCGGTCGATCATTTACTTATTCTTTTTGGAAAGAAAGAGGCCTCATATCTCATTTTACTTCCCGATTTTGATCATTCAATATCAAATCAATCAGGGAGGACAGGATGCGCACTCAGGTTGTCATTGTCGGCGGCGGGCCGTCGGGGCTGTTGCTCGGCCAGCTGCTGCACTTGAAAGGCATCGAAACGATCATTCTGGAGCGCAAGACGCGCGACTACGTGCTTGGCCGCATTCGTGCCGGCATCCTGGAGACCGGACTGGTCAACATGATGCGCGAGGCCGGTGTGGCAAGGCGCATGGACAAGGAGTGCTTTGTCCACCATGGCACCTGCATCTCCTATGAAAACGAGATGTTCGACATCAATTTCCAGAAGTTGATCGGCGAAAATGTCGTCGTCTACGGCCAGACCGAGGTCACGCGAGATCTCTATGACGCCCGCGATGCGACTGGTGCCCGGACCATTTTTGAAGTCGAGGGCGTGGAGATCCGCGATGCCGACACGGATGCGCCTTATGTGACTTTCCTGGAAGACGGCAGCGCCAGGCGGATCGATTGCGACTTCGTGGCCGGCTGCGACGGATTTCACGGCGTCAGCC
Organism: Roseibium sp.; assembly: GCF_965233565.1. Taxonomy (GTDB): domain Bacteria; phylum Pseudomonadota; class Alphaproteobacteria; order Rhizobiales; family Stappiaceae; genus Roseibium. The sequence continues at coordinate 3,436,015 of NZ_OZ247494.1, forward strand.
GGAAGACGATCCCGGACACGGTTCTGAAGGAATATGAAAAGGTCTATCCCTTCGGCTGGCTCGGCGTCCTTTCCGAAACACCGCCTGTCCACGAGGAGCTGATCTATGCCAATTCCTCGCGCGGATTTGCGCTTTGTTCGATGCGCAACGAAAATCTGTCGCGCTACTACGTCCAGTGCAATCTCGACGACGACATCCACGAATGGACGGATGACCGGTTCTGGGACGAGTTAAAACGACGTCTGCCGGAGGCAGTCGCGGCCCGACTGGTGACCGGCGCCTCCATCGAGAAGTCCATCGCACCCCTGCGGTCCTTTGTCTGTGAGCCGATGCGCTGGGGACGGCTGTTTCTGTGCGGTGACGCTGCTCACATCGTCCCGCCCACCGGCGCCAAGGGGCTCAATACGGCGGCTTCGGATGTCCATTACCTCTTTGAAGGCCTTGTGCAGTTCTATCAGGACAAGGACAGCGAAGGCATCGACCGCTATTCGGAGAAGGCCCTGGCCCGGATCTGGAAAGCCGAACGCTTCAGCTGGGCGACCACCAACATGCTGCACCGGTTCCCGGACCAGACCGACTTTGACCTGAAGATGCAGCGCGCGGAGATCGAGTCCCTGCACTACAATGAAATCGCGCAGAAATGGTTCGCGCAGAACTATGTCGGGTTGCCTTACTGATGAACATCGCTCGTCTTGATGGTGCAGACATTCACTGGCGCGCGGATGGCGACCCGACTGGTGCGACCGTTGTTTTCGCCAATTCCCTCGGCACCGACCTGCGTCTCTGGGACAAGGTGGTCAATCGGGTCTCGGGACTGGGGCTCCATCTGGTCCGCTTCGACAAGCGCGGCCATGGCCTCTCCTCTTGTTCACCGGCTCCGTATTCGCTGGAAGCCCTGGTCCAGGACACGGAGCAGCTCTTGGACATTCTCGAGGTTCGGTCCTGCGTTTTTGTCGGGCTTTCCATCGGCGGCATGATCGGCCAGTTGCTGGCCAGCCGGCAGCCGGAGCGGGTCAAGGCCCTCGTCCTGTCCAACACCGCGGTGAAGATGGGAGAGCCTGCCATGTGGCAAAGCCGGATCTTAAAGATCCGCGCAAATGGCATGGACAGTATCGCCGACGCCGTTCTGGAGCGATGGTTCGCTGAAAGGTTCCGCCAGAGCCCGGAAAGCCTCGGCTGGCGGCACATGCTGACCCGGACGCCGGCCGAGGGTTATATCGGTTGCTGTGAAGCCATTGCAGCGGCCGACCTGACGGCCTCCACCTCGGAGTTGGAGCTGCCTGTGCTCGGGATTGGCGGCTCGGACGACCTGGCCAGCCCGTCGGACCTTGTCCGGGCGACCACGGATCTTGTGGGCGGGAGCCGGTTTGTCGAAATCGAAAAGGCCGGTCATCTCCCCTGTGTCGAACAGCCGGATGTCTTTGCCGGTCATCTGGTCCCGTTTCTAAAGGAGCATCTCCATGTCTGACCGGTTTGAGACTGGCATGAAGGTTCGCCGGGCGGTCCTGGGCGATGCCCATGTTGATCGTGCCGAAGACGCCAAGACCGCACTGGACGAACCGTTCCAGACCCTGATCACCGAGACCGCCTGGGGCAATGTCTGGGCCTCGGATGGCATCAGCGACCGGGAGCGGTCGATGCTGACGCTTGCGCTGCTGGCCGCCCTCGGCAATTTCGAGGAAATTCCGATGCATATCCGGGCAACCGCCAATACGGGCGCCAGCAAGCAGGATGTGCTGGAAGCGTTTCAGCACGTGGCCATCTATGCCGGCGTTCCCCGCGCCAACCAGGCGCTGAAGCTGGCGAAACAGACCTATGCGGAAATGGAGGCCGGCAAGGCCTGACGGCGCTTAACCCCCATCTGTGCCGGGGAGGAGAGGAAACATGCTCAAACAGGGTGAATATTATCAGCGCGACCGGGAACGTCAGCCGCCTGCCTTGTCCCGCGACTACAAGACTAGCGTGTCGCGATCACCGCAATACTCGCTGATCAGCCTGCAGAACTCGGTGTCCGAAGTCACCGGGCCTGTTTTCGGGCAGAACGACATCGACCCGCTCGACCGCGACCTTCTGCACAACTACGCCAAGCCGGGTGAAAGCGCGATTGGTGAGCGCATCATCCTGCATGGCAGGGTGCTGGAAGAAAATGCAAGACCGGTACCCAACACGCTGGTGGAGATCTGGCAAGCCAATGCGGGCGGCCGCTACCGGCACAAGAAAGACACTTATCTTGCACCGATCGATCCGAATTTCGGCGGCTGTGGCCGCACGCTGACCGACGTGAACGGCTACTACTATTTCCGCACCGTAAAACCCGGGGCCTATCCCTGGCGCAATTGGGTCAACAACTGGCGGCCGGCTCATATCCACATGTCGGTCTTCGGCTCGGCTTTTTGCCAGCGCCTGATCACCCAGTGTTATTTCGAAGGCGATCCGCTGATCCCGAAATGCCCGATCGTCAACACCATTCCGGATCCGGAGGCCATCCAGCAGCTGGTCGCAGCGCTCGATCTCAATGCAACGATCCCGCTCGACACGATTGCCTACAAGTTCGACATTGTCCTGCGTGGACGCCGCTCGACGCTGTTCGAAAACCGTCTGGAAGGAAACTGAGTCATGCCGCAGAAACTCGATTATCTGCAGGAAACAGCGTCCCAGACGGCCGGGCCTTACGTCCATATCGGCCTGGCGCCGGGTGCGGCCGGGTTCGACATCTACAAGCAGGAACTCGGCTGGGACATTGCAGGCCCGAACGCCAAGGGAGAACGCATCCGCGTCGAAGGCATTGTCATGGATGGCACCGGGTCTCCGATCAAGGATGTTCTCCTGGAAGTCTGGCAGGCCAATGCGGACGGTCACTATGCCCATCCGGAAGGTGGCGGCCCTGTCGAGGACGGTTTTCGCGGCTGGGGTCGGGTGATCACCGATTTCGAGACCGGCGAGTGGGGGTTCGACACCGTCAAGCCGGGCTCCTGTCCCGGCCGCAATGTCGGTCCGCAGGCGCCTCATCTCAACCTCTGGATCGTCGCGCGCGGCATCAATATCGGCCTCAACACACGCATGTATTTCGAGGACGAAAGCGAGGCCAATGCCAAGGACCCGGTCCTGAACCTGATCGAATGGGAGCGCCGCCGCGCGACCCTGATCGCCAAACGGACAGAACGCGACGGCCAGACGGTCTACCGGTTCGACATCAAGCTTCAGGGGCAGGATGAAACGGTCTTTTTTGATGTTTGATAGGATCACATCCACACCTGCACCCTCATCCTGAGGAGCCTGGCAACGCCAGGCGTCTCGAAGGATCGGCCACTTGTCTTCTTGATGTTGCCGGTCCTTCGAGACGGGCCTGCCGGCCCTCCTCAGGATGAGGTCTTGGTAAAAGCAACGTCTTGAAACACTCGAGAAACCTATGACAAAACCCTGCATCATCTGCGTCGCGATCACCGGGTCGTTGCCGAAAAAGGAAAACAATCCGGCGGTCCCCGTGACGGTTGCCGAGCAGGTTGAAAGCACGCAGGAAGCCTTCGAGGCCGGCGCCACCATCTGTCATGCCCATGTGCGCAACGACGACCAGTCCCCGTCTTCTGATCCGGAAAAGTTCGCAAGGCTCAAGGAAGGCCTGGAAAAACACTGCCCCGGCATGATCATCCAGTTCTCGACCGGTGGCCGGTCCGGTGCCGGTCAGGAACGCGGCGGCATGCTGCCGCTGCAACCGGACATGGCGTCGCTGTCCGTCGGTTCGAATAATTTCCCGACACGGGTCTACGAGAACCCGCCGGATCTGGTCGACTGGCTGGCGAGCGAGATGCGGACCCACCAGGTCAAGCCGGAGATCGAGGCGTTCGATCTCAGCCACATCCATCAGGCCGTGGCCATGAACAGGGACGGCCGCATCCCCGGCAAACTCTATGTCCAGTTCGTCATGGGCGTGAAAAACGCCATGCCCGTCGACCGGGATGTCTTCGACTATTACATCCAAACCGTTAAACGGCTGGCGCCGGAGGCTGAATGGTGTGCAGCCGGCATCGGGCGCCATCAGCTGACCTTGAACGAGTGGTGCATTTCCTCAGGCGGTCACACCCGCACGGGCCTCGAGGACAATATCCGCCTCGACCGTGACACGCTGGCCCCCTCCAATGCCGCGCTGGTCCGGCGGGCGGCTGAGCTTTGTGACAAATACGAGCGCCGCGTCGCCACCTGGCAAGAGGCGCGCGAGATCCTGGACCTTCCGGTGAAGGCCGCTTGACCCAGGCAGGATCCTGCCCCTCAATGGCAAGATCCTGCCAGAACACTGAGTCCCATGCCCGTTTCCCTTTTTTCCAGCTCGATCCACTCTCCGCTTTTTGCCGACGACGACCTTGCCCGTCTGTTTGGCGACGCCAGCGACGTGGCGCATATGGTCCAGGTCGAGCGCGCCCTGGCGATTGTTGAAGGGAACCTGGAGATCATCCCGGCTGACGCAGCACACGCGATTGCCGAGACGCTTCAGAACCTGCGGATCGAGCCGACCGATCTGGCCGAAGGCACCAGATCCGCAGGTGTTCCGGTGCCGGCACTTGTTTCTGAGCTGCGCAAGCGGGTCGGTGGCACGGCCGCGAACTGGATTCATTGGGGCGCAACCAGCCAGGACATCATCGACACGGCGATGATCCTGCAGGTGAAGGCGGCCCTAGGTCTCCAGTCCGCAAGACTTGAAAAATTGATCGACACGCTGGAACGGCAAAGCGAACGGTTGGCGACGCGCCTCATGGCCGGACGCACCCGCAGCCAGGTCTCGACCCCGATCACACTCGGCTACCGGATTGCGCAATGGGCCCACCCGTTGATCGATGCGGAGGCCGCTCTCCCCGAGCTTCGGCGCACGGCGTTGCGCGTCCAGTTCGGCGGGGCCTCCGGCATCAATACGGCCATCGCTCCGAACGGACCGGCCGTCGCAGAGGCGCTTGCCAGGGAACTGGATCTCGAGGCAGGCCCCTCCTGGCATGTCAATCGCACACCGGTGCTGGCGATAGCGGCCTGGCTGCAGCAGGTCTCCAGCGGGCTTGCCAAGATGGCCGGGGACCTGGTTCTGCTCGGCCGGTCCGAGATCGCAGAACTCTCCAGCGGCACGGGCGGTGGGTCCTCGACCATGCCGCAAAAGGCCAATCCCGTGCAGTCCGAGACCATATTGGCGCTCAATAGGATTGTTATTGCGGCACAGGCAGGCCTGGTCTCGGCTGGAAGTCCGCTGGAAGAACGCGACGGGTCGGTCTGGCCCCTGGAGTGGCACTTCCTGCCACAGATAATGATTGCGGTCGGGGCGGCGCTGACCCATGCGCAATTGCTTGCAGAGACACTTGTTTCCAACGAAACGGGTCTCGACAGGACACTGGAGGCTCATCCGGAACTGATGGCGGAAACGGCCAGTTTCGTTCTGGCAAGACACGGCGTTCCACGCGCCGAAGCCAAGAAACTGGTAGGCGATGCGGCTTCGGGATCCAGTCCTTTCCTGGAGAGCTTGAAATCCGCCTCGAATCTCGACGTTGACTGGGATGAGGAACTCAGTCTTCAAAGCGCGATTGCGCCCGCCAGCGAGATGTCAAAAGAGATCTTTGCACGGCGTCTTCGGCGGTAGGGCCTGCCATCGAGCCGTCATAACCGGGTGCTGATTGCCTCGAGAAGCCTGAAAATCAAGGGCTGATTATCTTGTTTTTCCAAAAGGTGCTCTTGTAACAGTCGGCTGGTGCAAAACCGGAAGCCGGGGCATAGTCTTGGGAAACGTGTCTTGATCGAGAAAGGTTTCCCGTGAGCAAACCCAACGGACCCCGCTCCTATTACGCGCCGACCGGAGGCCACCCGGGCCAGGAAACGCTTTTGACCGACCGCGCTGTCTTCACCGAGGCCTATGCGGTCATTCCGAAGGGCACGGTGCGGGACATCGTCACCAGTTTCCTGCCGTTCTGGGAGAAAACCCGGCTCTGGGTATTGTCCAGGCCGCTTTCCGGATTTGCCGAAACCTTTTCGCAATACATCATGGAAGTGCAACCCGGTGGTGGATCGGAGCGGCCGGAGACCGACCCGATGGCCGAAGGCGTGCTTTTTGTGGTCGAAGGCGAGGCGACGCTTATCGCCAACGGTGAAAGCCATGACCTGCGACCCGGCAGCTATGCGTTTCTGCCGCCGCAGAGCGACTGGACGTTCAGGAACACCGGCAGCGCGCCGGTGCGTTTTCATTGGGTCCGCAAGGCCTATGAGCCGGTCGACGGCCTCGACTGGCCCGAGCTGTTCGTTACCCATGAAGACGAGATCGATCCACGGCCGATGCCGGGCACGGACGGCAAATGGGCGACCACCCGCTTTGTCGATCCGGAAGACGTGCGCCATGACATGCATGTCAACATCGTCACCTTCCAGCCGGGAGCGGTCATTCCCTTTGCCGAAACCCATGTCATGGAACACGGTCTTTATGTGCTGGAGGGCAAGGCGGTCTACCGGCTCAACCAGGACTGGGTGGAGGTGGAAGCCGGCGACTACATGTGGCTGCGCGCCTTCTGCCCGCAGGCCTGTTATGCCGGAGGCCCCGGTCCGTTCCGCTATCTGCTCTACAAGGACGTCAACCGGCACATGAAACTGCAGCCGGCGGGCCGGTTCGAGGCAGGGATCCAGCAGGGCTTCAAACGCGCGGCTGAGTGATGTTTCTGACCATGCTTCAACCTACTACTACGTCATCCTGAGGAGCGCGCTAGCGCGCGTCTCGAAGGATCGGCTACTTGCTCCAATGTGTGTGGCCTATCCTTCGAGACGGACCTGGCGGTCCTCCTCAGGATGAGGTTTTCTGGTGGGGAAAGTCAGGTTGGAGGTTGTGCCTGCAGAAGCGCCGTCTCTCCCCCCAACGCCGCCGTCAGATTGGCGGCTGCAATCTTCACTGCTTTCGCCAGTGTCTCCACCTTGTCCGAACTGACCCGGCTGGTCGGCCCCGAGACCGACACGCCGGCGACCGCCTCGCCGTAATGGTCGAAAACGGGCGCCGCGATACAGCGCATGCCGAGGTTCTTTTCTTCGCCGTCAATCGAAAAGCCGCGCGCGCGGATCAGATCCAGGTTCTCTTTCAAAAGACCTGCATCGCAAAGCGTGTGCTCCGTGAACCGCTCCCGGCCCGTCTGTGCCAGTATGCGCACGCACTGGGCCGGGTCCATGAAGGCGAGCAACGCCTTGCCGATGCCGGAAGCATGCAGCGGCGACAGTGTGCCGGGAGGAAAGAACGCCCGGATGCTTTCATGGGTTTCCACCTGACTGACAAACAGCACCTGGTCAGCCCGGGCAACACCCAGGTTCGCGGTTTCTCCGGTCTCTTCCATCAGCGACCGGAGGATCGGCCGCGCCCGTTCAACCAGGCTCGTGCGCCTCAAGAATCGCGCCCCGACGATGAACGCGCCCGGCCCGATGTGCCAGAGCTGTTGCGCCTGGTCGAATTCCACCAGTCCACGTGTTTCCAGCGTGAACAGGATCCGGTAAAGCGTCGCGGTCGACTCGCCCAGCTGCTCGGAGAGGGCGGACAGCGAGACGCCCGACTGGGTGCTCAGGTGCTCGAACACGGCCATCGCCCGATCGAGCGACTTGATGGTGTTCTGTTCGCTCTTGTCGTCCCAGGCACGAGGGCGTCCACGGGCGCGACGGGAGGTGGCGGGATCGGTTTTTGGCGCTGCCATGAATTGCTCTTCTGTTTTTTTGAAAAACGAGTTCATCATATGAAAAATACAAGATACTGACAAGTCAGCACTTTTTACCAATCTTAGGTTTTGAAAAAATATTTTAAAAAAATTGCGAGTCCTGATGCCCCTCCGGTACGGTTTCCTCAAATCGATAAGAGGAAACGGCCATGAGCTTCCAGAACCCTGTTTTCATTCCGGGCCCCACCAACATGCCGGAGCATCTGCGCCGGGCTTGCGACATGCCGACCCTGGACCACCGGTCTCCGCTGTTCGGCGAGATCCTGCAGCCGGCGCTCGCGGGCGTCAAAAAAGTACTGAAGAGCGAAACGGCTGAGGTCTTCGTGTTCCCGTCCACGGGCACCGGCGGCTGGGAAACCACGATCACCAACACATTGAGCCCAGGCGACAAGATCCTGGCGGCACGCAACGGCATGTTCAGCCATCGCTGGATCGACATGTGCCAGCGCCACGGCCTGAAGGTCGAGGTTGTCGAAGCTGCCTGGGGCACCGGCCTGCCGGCGGACCGCTATGAGGAGATCCTGGCAAGGGACACGGGCCACGAGATCAAGGCGGTTCTGGCGACCCACAACGAGACGGCAACCGGCGTCAAGTCCGATATTGCCGCGGTTCGCCGCGCGCTCAATGCCGCAAATCACCCGGCGATGCTGTTTGTTGACGGTGTCAGCTCGATCGCTTCCATGGATTTCCGCATGGAAGAATGGGGCGTTGACGCGGCGGTCACCGGTTCCCAGAAGGGCTTCATGTTGCCGCCAGGTCTTGCCATCGTCGCCCTGTCGCCAAAGGCGCAGGCTGCCATGGAGACGGCGAAGCTGCCGCGCACCTTCTTCGACGTACGCGACATGATGAAGGCCTATGCCGGCAACGCCTATCCCTATACGCCGGCTGTCGGTCTTCTGAACGGGCTCAAGCAAAGCTGCGACATGCTGCTCGCCGAAGGGCTTGAGAACGTTTTTGCCCGTCACCACCGCATCGCCGAAGGTGTCCGTGCCGCCGTCCGTGCCTGGGGCCTGGAGCTCTGCGCTCAGACGCCGGATGTCTATTCGGACAGCGTCAGCGCGATCCGCACCCCCGAGGGTTTCAACGCCACCGACATCGTCACCCATGCAGCCGGGAAATACGGCGTCGCGTTTGGTGTTGGCCTCGGGGAGGTTGCGGGCAAGGTGTTCCGCATCGGTCATTTGGGCAGCCTCACGGACGTCATGGCCCTGTCGGGGCTTGCGACCGCCGAAATGGTCATGGCCGATCTTGGCCTTCCCATCCAGCTCGGCTCCGGCGTCGCCGCCGCACAAGAGCATTACCGCCGTGAAACCGCCGTCGCTGCAAAGGAAGCCGCATGAAAACCGACGCCCTGACCCAGTATATCCCGACGCTGGAAGACATGCTGGTCGCGCATGAGCGCATCAAGCCTCATATTCACCGCACGCCTGTGCTGACCTCCTCGTTTCTCAACGAGCTGACCGGCGCGGAGCTGTTCTTCAAGTGCGAGAACTTCCAGAAGGCCGGCGCCTTCAAGGTGCGCGGGGCGTCCAACGCCGTCTTCGGTCTCGACGAGGAGACCGCCAGGGCGGGTGTCGCGACGCACTCCTCCGGCAACCACGCGCTGAGCCTCTCCTATGCGGCCGGCCGCCGTGGCATTCCCTGTCACGTGGTCATGCCGAAAACGGCCCCGCAGGCCAAGAAGGACGCCGTGCGCGGTTATGGCGGGATCATCACCGAGTGCGAACCGTCAACCTCCAGCCGCGAAGCCGTTTTTGCGGAAGTCCAGCAGAAGACCGGTGCGGAATTCGTGCATCCCTACAACGATCCGCGCGTCATAGCCGGCCAGGGCACCTGCTCCAAGGAATTGATGGAACAGACGGACGGGCTCGATGCCGTCATTGCGCCGATCGGCGGCGGCGGCATGGTCTCCGGCACCTGCCTGACGCTCAGCAGTCTGGCGCCGGAAGTCAGGATCTACGCGGCCGAGCCGGAGCAGGCAGACGATGCGGCGCGCAGCTTCCGGGCCGGCCACATCATTGCAGACGATGCGCCGGTGACCGTGGCCGATGGGCTGAAGGTGCCGCTCAAGGAACTGACCTGGCATTTCGTCTCCAACCACGTCACCGACATCCTGACCGCGTCGGAACAGGAAATCGTTGACGCCATGCGCCTGATCTGGGCGCGGCTGAAGATCGTGATGGAGCCGTCCTCGGCCGTGCCTCTGGCCACCATCTTGAAGAACAGGGACGTCTTCGCGGGCAAACGCGTCGGCGTGATCATCACCGGCGGCAATGTCGATCTCGGCAAACTGCCCTGGAACAACAGTTAAAGAGCCACTTGGAGACCAACAATGAACGCACAAACCGGATTTGAAAAACTCGAAGTCGGCTACGATGTCCCGGCCCTTCCCGGCATGGACGAGGCCGATATCCAGACCCCGTGCCTGGTGCTCGATCTCGATGCACTGGAGCGCAACATCAAGAAGATGGGCGATTATGCCAAGGCCCACGGCATGCGCCACCGGGTGCACGGCAAGATGCACAAGTCGGTTGATGTCGCCAAATTGCAGGAACGCCTCGGCGGCGCCGTCGGTGTATGCTGCCAGAAAGTGTCCGAAGCCGAGGTTTTCGCAAGAGGCGGCATCAAGGATGTTCTGGTCTCCAACCAGGTGCGCGATCCGCAAAAGATCGACCGGCTGGCGCGGCTGCCGAAATTCGGCGCGCGCACCCTTGTCTGCGTCGACGACATTGAGAATGTTGCCGATCTGTCGGCGGCGGCGGTCAAGCATGGCACCGAGCTGGAAGTCTTTGTCGAAATCGATTGCGGTGCCGGGCGCTGCGGGGTCACCACCAGCGACGATGTCGTTTCCATTGCCAAAGCGGTTGACGCGGCAGACAACCTGAAATTCACCGGCATTCAGGCCTATCAGGGCGCCATGCAGCATCTCGACAGCTTTGAAGCGCGCAAGGAGAAGCTCGACATTGCCATTGCCATGGTCCAGGACGCGGTCGAGGCCCTGAAAGCAGCCGGCCTGGAGCCGGAGCTCGTCTCCGGCGGTGGCACGGGCTCCTATTATTTTGAATCCAATTCCGGCGTCTACAACGAACTGCAATGCGGTTCCTACGCCTTCATGGACGCCGATTACGGCCGGATTCTTGATCAGGACGGCAAACGGATCGATCAGGGCGAGTGGGAAAACGCGTTTTTCATCCTCACCCAGGTGATGAGCCACGCCAAGGCTGACAAGGCGATTTGCGATGCAGGCCTGAAGGCCCAGTCGGTCGACAGCGGCCTGCCGTTCATCTACGGCCGTGACGATGTCGAATATGTCAAATGCTCCGACGAACACGGCGTCATCGCCGACCCGGAGGGCGTCCTCAACGTGGGTGAGAAACTCAAGCTGGTTCCGGGCCATTGCGACCCGACCGCCAATGTTCACGACTGGTACGTCGGCGTACGAAACGGCAAGGTCGAAACCGTCTGGCCGGTCTCTGCCCGCGGCAAGGCTTACTGATACGCAGCTCCCTGCTGTTCGTCATTGCCGGGCTTGTCCCGGCAATCCATGCCGCGACCTCTCTGCTCGGATCTCATTCGCGCTGATGGGAAACGGCATGGATGCCATGGTCAAGCCATGGCATGACGACGGTAGAGCTGTGTCACACCGTTTTACTCCAGCCTCATCCTGAGGAGGCGCGCCAGTGCCGTCTCGAAGGGTCGGCATCCACTTCAAAGTGCGCGTCGATCCTTCGAGACGGGCCATTGGCCCTCTTCAGGATGAGGTCTGAAATTGAGACAACTTCTCAGGAGACCCTCATGATCATCGTTCCTGAAAGGGAAATTGCCGGCCTGATCGGCAGACAGGACGCCTTTGACGCGGTTGAAAGAACCTTCGCCGCCATGTCGAGCGGGGCAGCCTATAATTTTCCGGTGATCCGCGAGGCCATCGGCCACGCAGATGCACTTTACGGCTTCAAGTCCGGCTTCGACCGTTCTTCCCTGGCCCTCGGTCTGAAGTCCGGCGGGTACTGGCCCGGCAACATGGCCAAGGGACTGACAAACCACCAGTCGACCGTGTTCCTGTTCGATGCCGATACCGGCCAGGCGAAAGCCGTTGTCGGCGGCAATCTCCTGACGGCGCTTCGCACCGCTGCCGCATCTGCCGTTTCGATCAAGCATCTCGCCCGCAAGGACGCCAAGGTGCTCGGCATGATCGGTGCCGGCCATCAATCCGCCTTCCAGATGCGCGCCGCTGTCGAACAGCGTGACTTTGAAAAAGTGATCGGCTGGAACCTGCATCCGGAAATGCTGGTGCGGCTGGAGGAGACCGCCAACGAGCTTGGCCTTCCTTACGAATCCGTCGATCTCGACCGGCTCGGGGCCGAAGCCGATGTGATCATCTCGATCACCTCCAGTTTCGAGCCGATCCTCAAGGCCGCACAGGTCACCCCGGGCACGCATATTGCCTGCATGGGCACCGACACCAAGGGCAAGCAGGAGGTCGAAACGGACCTGGTCGGCAAGGCCAGACTGTTTACCGACGAGGTCGCCCAGTCCGCCACGATTGGTGAATGCCAGCATGCCGTTGCTGCCGGAATTGTCTCTGAGGACAATATAATTGAGATCGGTGCCGTGATTAATGCTACGCATCAAGGCCGGACCTCGGACGACGACATCACGCTGTTCGACGGGACGGGCGTCGGCCTTCAGGATCTCGCGGTGGCCTCTGCCGCCGTTGAGCTTGCAGTTCAGAAGGGTGTCGCCGTTCAGGTGGACTTCTAAACCCGGACCTTGAGGAATGCGGATAGTCATCAACGGGTTCGGCCGCATCGGCCGGACCGTCCTGCGCCAGGTGCTGGCCCTCCCGGCGTCGGAGGCGATTGAAGTGGTGCGCATCAACGACATCGCGCCCCTGGAAACCTGCGCCTATCTCTTCAAGTATGACAGCGTCTTCGGTCCCTGGCCCGGCGAGGTGAGCGCTGACGAGACCTCACTGACGATCGATGGGCAAAGGATCCCCTTTTCGGCAGAAGCCGATCTTTCGCAGCTAGATCTCAGCAATGTCGATGTCGTCATGGAATGTACCGGGCGCGCAGACACACGGGACGTCGCCGAACGCGGCCTGAAGGCCGGGGCCGCCAATGTGCTGATCTCCGGCCCGTCCAAGGCTGCGGATATCACGCTGGTCCTGGGTGCCAACGAGGAAAAACTCGGCGATTTCAGGATCGTCTCCAACGGCTCTTGCACGACCAACGCGCTTGCTCCGCTGCTGCGTGGGCTAGACGATGCAATCGGCATCCAGAGTGGCCACATGACCACGATCCACTGTTACACCGGCAGCCAGCCCATGGTGGATGCCCCGCGCGGTCCGCTGGAACGCAGCCGGGCCGGTGGCGTCTCCATGGTCCCGACGACGACCAGCGCGACCAAGCTGGTGGGCACCGTGCTGCCCCAGCTTGCCGGCAAGGTCAGTGGCGCAGCCGTGCGCGTGCCGACCATCAGCGTCTCCGCCGTCGACCTGACGGTAACGCTGACGGAGCCTGTCGAGGCGCCCTTTAACGCCCGACTTCTGGAAATATTCAAAGACAGTCCGGTGATCGGCTTCGTCCGAGACCGCGTGGTCTCGACCGACATGCGCACGCGTCCGGAATCGCTGGTCCTGCATCTGCCTGAAACGCTGGAGGCCAATGCCCGCCAGGTGCGTCTCTTCGGCTGGTACGATAATGAATGGGGCTTTTCCGCCCGCATGATCGACATGGCCCGGTTGATGGCGGCGCGATAGCGCCCCCGCTTCGAGCGCACCGTCAGATGCGCTGACAGATGTTTTCTTTACAGGCGAGGGAATGGGGGAGTTTCGCCATCCCCTAGCCTTTTCTGCTTATCTCAGAGGGCGGACCTTCCGAAAGCGGTTTCAACCTGCGCACAGACCAGGCTGCTACAGTCCCAGCATCTTCCGGATCTGGTCCTGGTCGGTGTCACCGCCGGCGAAGTCGTCAAAGGCCTTGTCGGTGACTTCGATGATGTGACTTTCGATGAAGGGAGCGCCTTCTGCGGCACCCTGCTCCGGGGACTTCAGGCAGCATTCCCATTCCAGCACCGCCCAGCTGTCATAGCCATATTGGGCGAGCTTGGAAAAGATGCCGGAAAAATCGACCTGCCCGTCGCCGAGGGACCGGAAGCGCCCGGCCCGGTTGACCCAGCCCTGATATCCGGAATAGACGCCCTGGCGGCCGTCCGGATTGAACTCGGCATCCTTCACGTGATAGGCGCAGATGCGCTCGTGATAGATGTCGATGAAGCTGAGATAGTCGAGCTGTTGCAGCAGGAAATGCGACGGGTCGTAGTTGATCTGGCAGCGCTTGTGCCCGCCAAGGGCCTCCAGGAACATCTCGAAGGTTGCGCCGTCAAAGACATCTTCGCCCGGGTGGATTTCGTAGCCGACATCGACGCCGTTGTCCTCATAGACGTCGAGGATCGGTTTCCAGCGTTTGGCGAGCTCCTTGAAGGCTTCGTCGATCAAGCCTGCCGGGCGTTGCGGCCACGGATAAAGATAGGGGAAAGCCAGGGAGCCGGTGAAGCTCACAGAAGCGGTCAGGCCGAGATTGCGGCTAGCGATGGCGGCCTTTTTCATCTGATCGACCGCCCAGTCCTGCCGGGCCTGCGGGTTGCCATGCACTTCCGGTGGTGCAAAGCCGTCAAAGGCAAGATCATAGGCCGGATGCACGGCCACAAGCTGACCTTGCAAGTGGGTGGAGAGCTCCGTGATCTCGACACCGGCATCGGAACAGATGCCCTTGACCTCGTCGCAATAGGTCTGGCTTTCAGCTGCCTTGTTCAGGTCGAACAGACGGCCGTCAAAGGTCGGGATCTGGATACCCTTGTAGCCAAGGTCGGCAGCCCAGTTTGCAATGGCTGGCAACGAGTTGAACGGGGCGTCGTCCCCGCCGAATTGTGCCAGGAAAATTGCAGGTCCCTTGATCAGTCCGGCCATGGCTTCCTCCTTCTGTATCAGCGCCGGGTGCGCGCTATTTCTTCTTGCGGGCCGGCCCTTTGCGTTCCGCCGAGGCGGCCCAGAGATTGATATCTGCTTCCCGCGTGGTCTCTTCGATCTCGCGAAGCTCCGCGTCCGTGAACTCCAGATTGGCCACCGCACCGACGCAGTCCTCCACCTGACCGGGACGGCTTGCACCGATCAGCGCGGTGGTGACACGTCCCTTGCGGAGCACCCAGGCAAGCGCCATCTGGGCGAGGCTCTGTCCGCGCCGTTCGGCGATGGCATTGAGCGCCCGGATCGTTGCCAGGTTGTCCTCGCTCAGGAACTGGTCCCGAAGCGACTTGCCCTGGGTGGCCCGGCTGCCTTCCGGTATGCCCTTCAGGTATTTGTTCGTCAGCATGCCCTGCGCAAGCGGCGAAAAGGCGATGGAACCGATGCCGAGATCGTCCAGCGTGTCGAGCAGACCGTCTTCCTCGACCCATCGGTTGATCATGGAATAGCTCGGCTGGTGGATAAGGCACGGCGTGCCGAGATCCTTCAGGATGGCGGCGGCTTCCCGTGTCCTTTTTGAGTTGTAGGACGAGATGCCGACATAGAGCGCCCGGCCGGACCGGACGATATGGTCGAGCGCCATCATGGTTTCTTCAAGCGGCGTGTCCGGATCGAAGCGATGGGAGTAGAAGATATCGACATAGTCGAGACCCATCCGTTTCAGCGACTGGTCGCAGGACGCAATCAGGTATTTCCGGCTGCCCCATTCGCCATAGGGGCCGGGCCACATTTCATAGCCCGCCTTGGACGAGATGATCATCTCGTCCCGGTAAGGCGCGAAATCCGTCCGCAGCAGTTCGCCGAACGCTTGTTCCGCCGCGCCCGGCCTCGGGCCGTAATTGTTGGCGAGATCGAAATGGGTGATGCCGAGATCAAAAGCGGCCCGGGCAATGTCCCGTTTCAACTGATGTGGCGTGTCCTCGCCGAAATTATGCCAGAGGCCGAGCGAGATCACCGGCAGTTTCAGGCCGGATCTCCCGCAGCGGCGGTATTCCATGGTGTCGTAGCGCGTTGCCGCAGCCGTCCAGGTCATTCTGTCTCCAAATCAGGTCAAAAGCGCCTGCGCAGCTTGCGGATCCAGGGCGGCCGGTCGCTCGCAGGTCGTGCCGATATCGATGAATTGACCGGTCTCGCCGGAGGCGAGAATCGATGTCATCACGTCGACAGCATGCAGAGAGAATTCCAAAGAGCAACGGTGCGGACGGTTTTCCAGGATCGCCTGCGCCATATCGGCAAGGCCCGCGGTGCGGTAATTCGCATTGCCGCCGTCATTGGCCCTGGAGAACGGATGGTCCCAGGCTTCCGACAGGCTGACGAAGCTGCCCTTGTCGGTCATGCGGACTTCACCACCGAAGAAGTTCGGATCCGGCACATGCAACGTACCGCCCTGGCCATAGAGTTCCATGTTGGAATGGCCGTGCTGCCAGACATCCCAGCTGGCGCAATAGGTGATCTGGGCGCCTGAGTGGAACTGCATCACGGCATGGATCGTGGTCGGGGTCTCGACCTTGATCTTGTCGCCATGGCGCGGCTGCGAGGTGATGGTGCGATATTCGGACCCGGACGAGCTCATTGCGCAGACCCGCTTTACCGGGCCGAGCAGCTGCACCAGATTGGAAATGTAGTAGGGGCCGAGATCGAGGATCGGCCCACCCCCCGGCTGGAAGAAGAAGTCCGGGTTCGGATGCCACATTTCCATGCCCGGGCTCTGCACGAAGCAGGTGCCGGACGTCACCTTGCCGACGGCGCCTTCATCGACCAGGTGCCGGGCAAGCTGATGAGCCCCGCCCATGAACGTGTCCGGTGCGGAACCGACGCGGAGGCCTTTTGACGCGGCGATGTCCGCGAGGGTCTTGCCCTCTTCGACGCTGAGCACAAAGGGCTTTTCCGAGTAGACATGTTTGCCGGCTTCCAGAACCTTCCTGGACACCTCGAAATGGGCGGCGGGTACGGTCAGGTTGACGATGATGTCGATGTCATCGGCACCGAGCAATCCGTCAATGCTTTCTGCGCGCAGGCCGAACTCCTCTGCCCTGGCCTTTGCGGCGGCCTCGTTGAGATCTGCGCAGGCCCGGACTTCAATGCCCTTGAAGAGCGGGGCAAGGCGCATGTAGGCGGCCGAAATGTTTCCGCATCCGAGGATGCCGATTCCAAGTGTCTTAGTCATGTCAAATCCTCAAAAAGTGCGGAAGGCGTCGATCGAACGGCTGGCAAAACGGTCGAAGTCGGAGGGCTTGTCGTGCTCCATTACGAAAAGGTCGACACCGACGCCGCGCAAGGCGGCCATGATGCCTTTCCAGTCCATGGTGCCCTGACCGACATCGGCCCAGCCGTCCTCATCCTCGCACTCGCCATCCGGAGCGATGTCCTTGACATGGGCCGTCGTGATGCGATCTGCGTATTTCTCGATCCAGGCCAGCGGGTCCTGTCCGCCCCGCACGATCCAGGCAATGTCCGCTTCCCATTCGATGGAGGGAGCGGCTTCCAGCAGGATGTCCATCGGCAGCCGGCCATCGGCGCAGGGAACGAACTCGAAATCGTGGTTGTGCCAGCCGAAGCGCAGACCTGCGTCGCGGATGCCTTCGCCGATGGTTTCCAGGCGAGCGCCGACCGACTGCCAGTGTGCAGCATCAGGTCCGCGCTGTTCCGGCGGCAGGGCCGGCACGAACAGCCGTTTCATGCCAAGCGTGTGCGCGGTCTCGATGACCTTGCCGAGATCACTCTCGAACTGTTCCATCGGAAAGAAATGCCCGGACGGCATGGCAAGGCCGTTGGCGTCGAGCAGGGCACGGAAGGCGGCCGGGTCGTCGTAGTTGCCGCCGAAGCCCTCAACCTGGGTGTAGCCGAGTTCGGCAAGGCGCTTCAGCACACCGTCAAAAGGTGTGAATTCGCGCGCGGAATAGAGCTGGAAAGAAACATCCATCATCATCGTCCTGAATATGAGAGGCCGGATCAGATCCGGTTTTCGGTTGATTTGTCGAAAAGATTGGCGCGCGCGGGGTCGAAACCGACCTTGATGGCGTCGCCGTGAGCGATTGCCGCCTGGCCGTCCAGGCGCACCCACAAGGTGCGATCCGAGATCGACACGCGGGCAAGCGTGTCTGAGCCGAGCGGTTCCACCAGTTCCACCTGGCCCTCAAGCTGAACCGGCGCAGAGGCGGTGTCCGCCCCGCTGACCATATGTTCCGGCCGGATGCCGAACCAGGCCGCGCCCCCTGCCGGGGGACCGTCCTGAAAGGCATAACCATCGAGCGGAAAGGCGGTCTCACCGGTCTTGAAGCTGTAGCTGCCACCGGCCTCGACGATCTCGCCTTCGAAGAAGTTCATCGTTGGAGAGCCAATGAATTCCGCCACGTATTTGCTGGCCGGGCGATTGTAGATCTCGTGTGGTGAGGCCAGCTGCAGGATCCTGCCTCCGCGCATGATCGCGATCCGGTCGGCAAGCGTCATCGCCTCGATCTGGTCGTGTGTGACGTAGATCATCGTGTTGTGCAGCTTCTGGTGAAGCTGCTTGATCTCGACCCTGAGGTCGGCCCGGAGTTTGGCGTCCAGATTGGAGAGCGGCTCGTCGAACAGGAAAACATCTGCATCCCGCACCAAGGCGCGTCCGATGGCGGCGCGCTGGCGCTGACCGCCGGACAGGGCGGCGGGTTTGCGTTTCAGAAGCGGTTCGATCTGCAGGATTTTTGCGGCCCGGTTGACCCGTTCCTCGATCTCCGCCTTCGGCAGACCGGCATTTTTCAGGCCGAAGCTGAGGTTGCCCGCAACGGTCATCTGCGGATAGAGCGCATAGGACTGGAACACCATGCCGATGCCGCGTTTGGACGGTTCTTCCCAGGTCACGTTGTTGCCGCCGATGAAGATCTGGCCGCCCGTGACATCCAGAAGCCCGGCGATGCAGTTGAGCAGCGTTGACTTGCCGCAGCCCGATGAGCCGAGCAGGACCAGGAATTCGCCCTTTCCGACATCCAGATTGAGGTCCTTCAGGACTTCAAGGTTTCCGAAGCTCAGGGAAAGGTTGTTGATTGAGATGCTTGTTTCCATTGTTGTTCTCAGCCTTTCACCGCACCTGCGGCAATGCCGCGGACGAAGAGTTTTCCGGAAATGAAGTAGATGGTCAGAGGAACGAGGCCGGTCAGGATCGTGGCGGCCATGTTGACGTTGTATTCCTTCACTCCTTGGGTGGAGTTGACGATGTTGTTCAGCTGGACCGTCATCGGATAAAGGTCAGGCTTGGTGTAGATCACGCCGAACAGGAAGTCGTTCCAGATGCCGGTCACCTGGAGGATCATCGCAACCACAAAGATCGGCAGGCTCATAGGCACCATGATCTGGAAATAGATGCCCCAGAAACCGGCCCCATCGACCCGGGCCGCCTTGAACAGCTCCTGAGGGACCGACGCAAAGTAGTTGCGGAAGAGCAGCGTCAGGATCGGCATGCCGAAGATCGTGTGCACGATGACAAGGCCCGTCAGGCTGCCGTAAAGACCGACCTCACGCAGCATGATCACGATCGGATAGATCATCACCTGGTAGGGAATGAAAGCCCCGACAATCAGGATGGTGAAGAAGGTTTCCGACCCCTTGAAACGCCAGTTCGCCAGCGCGTAGCCATTGATCGACGCGATGATGATCGAGAGGATCACCGAGGGCACGAGGATCTTTACCGAGTTGAAGAAGCCGCGGGAGAGGCCGTCGCAATTGAGACCGGTACAGGCTTCTGCCCACGCCTTGACCCAGGGCTGGAACGTGACCTCGACCGGCGGCGAAAAGATGTTGCCGAGCCGGATTTCCGGCATGCCTTTGAGCGACGTCACGATCATCACGTAGAGCGGCAGCAGATAGTAGAGACAGACGACGATCAGCGTGCCGTAGATCATGATGTTCCGGCGCGAGAGCATCTTGCGCGGCTTGCGGCCGGCAGGGCCTTCAACTATCCGGTTGCCGGACGGCATGGCGGTGGAGTTGGCAGACAGGTCAGCCACGGCGCTTGCCTCCGAATTCGAGATAGGCCCAGGGCACGACGATGATCGCAACCGTCAGCAGCATCATGGTGGAGGCGGCAAAGCCCTGGCCGAGATTCTGCGACAGGAACATCGCGTCATAAACGTATTTGGCGGGAACTTCGGAGGCGATCCCGGGACCGCCGCCGGTCTGGGCAACCACAAGGTCATAGACCTTGATAATGCCGGAGGCGATCAGGACGATTGCGGTGATGAAGATACCGCGCATCATCGGAATGACGATGAAGAGATAGGTCTTCCACATCGGGATACCGTCGACCCGCGCCGCCTTCCAGATGTCTTCGTCGATCCCGCGCAGGCCGGCCAGCATCAGGCACATGATCAGCCCTGTACCTTGCCAGAGACCGGCGATCAGGATGCCGTAGATCACGATGTCCGGGTTGTAGAGCGGGTCGAAGGTGAAGCTTTCCCAGCCGAGATTGCGCACCACCTGCTGGACGCCGAAATCGGGGTTGAGGATCCATTGCCAGGCAAGACCGGTCACGATGAAGCTGAGTGCGAACGGATAGAGCAGAATGGTCCGGAACGTGTCCTCGAAACGGATTTTCTGATCGAGCAACGCCGCCAGAACAAATCCGATGAGCAGGGAAAAAACCAGCGAAAATCCGCCATATATGGCTAGGTTCTCGATCGAGATCAGCCACTTGTTGCTGTTCCAGAGCCGCTCGTACTGGTCGAAGCCGACGAATTTTTCACGCGGCAGCAGCTTGGAATTGGTGAAGGAGTAAACCACCGTCCAGGCGGTGCCGCCGATAAACACCACCAGAGCGGTGACGATCATCGGAATGGCGGCCACCTTTGCATTCAGGTTGCGGTGCCAGAGAGCCGGGCGCGTTGCGGCCATGCCAGTCTTCCTCATCGCAGTCAGGGGTCCGGAAAGGATCAAAGGACCCTGCGCGCAGTGCCGCGCGCAGGGCTGGAGGACGCCGCCCTTCAGGCATGCTCCCTTAACGAAGGGCGGCGGAGCTCAACGGCCGGATCAGTCGGCGTTCGCGATGATCGAGGCAAACAGCTTCTGGGCGTCTTCGGCCGACATTGACGGGTTGTTGAAGAACTCGACAAAGAGGTCGTTGACCTGCTGGTTGCTGTCTGCCGACATCAGCTGGTCGGTGCCCGGGATGATGTTGCCCTTGGCAAGGATCGCGAGACCCTTCTTCATGCAGTCATTGGCGGCCGACAGATCGACATCGCCGCGCACCGGCAGAGAGCCTTTTTTCAGGTTGAAGGCCACCTGGGTCGCAGGAGCCATCATAACCTTGGCCAGTTCACCCTGCGCAGCGGTGATGGCTTCATCATCTACTTTCGGGAAATAGAAGGCATCACCACCGGTCTGGATGACTTCATTGACGCCAAGACCCGGCAGACAGGTGTAGTCCTCACCGGCAACCTGATTGGCGACCTGGAATTCACCCTGGGCCCAGTCGCCCATGATCTGGCCGCCGGCCTTGCCGGTGATGACCATGTTGGTGGCGTCGTTCCAGTTCTGCACGTTGGAATCCTTGGCGAGGTCACGGGCAACCGCTGCGGCTTCGAAGACCTTGGCCAGTTCCGGACCGGCCGCGAGATCGCTGTCCTTGTCGCCGAATACCTTGGTATAGGTCTCCGGGCCGGCCAGTGCTGTCAGTAGCGTCTGGAAGGCAAGCGTTGTCTGCCAGGGCTGCTGGCCCATGGCGAGCGGCACAATTCCGGCTTCCTGGAGCTTCGGAGCGGCGGCAACGAATTCGTCCCAGTTGGTCGGTACGGCAAGGCCGTTGTCGGTGAAGACGGCATTGTTGAGCCACAGCCATTGCGGAGAGTGGATGTTCACCGGAACGCAGTAGATCTTGCCATCCAGCGTGCAGCTTTCAAGCAGGGAAGGCGGGAACACGACTTCGGCCCAGTTTCCTTCCTCGGCGATGTCTGTCAGGTCCCGCATCAGGCCCGCTTCGACCAGCTCTTCGGCCTGGCGGCCGTGGTTGAACTGTGTGGCTCCCATCGGGTCACCGCCGGTGATGCGGCTGATCATGATCGGGCGGGCTGTGCCACCGGAGCCTGCAATGGCGCCATCGACCCACTTGTTGCCTGTTGCGTCAAAGGCCTTGGCAAACTCGGCAACGGCAGCGGCTTCACCGCCGGATGTCCACCAATGCGTCACTTCAAGATCGGTTGCGTTGGCGGCGCCGGCTGCACAAAGAGCAGTGGTTGCCACGAATACTGCGCGTAGTGATTTCATTCTGTCCTCCCATCGAACGGAATGTTCGGGTGTCCTCACGATGCGGCCTCCACCGCATTAGCTGTAATCGATTACATCTTGTTGTAATCTGCGTGTAATCGATTACATTGATCATCATTCTCGTGAAACGGACTTGTGTCAACCCGGAATGTTGGTGCAGTGCAGTTCGTGGCCGGTGCCGCGCCAAAAACATGATAACTATCAGGATCTTCGGAGACGACCTTGGCTCAAAAAAACGCACGTATCCGGGATGTCGCTAGGGAAGCAGGCGTATCAACGGCGACCGTCAGTCGCGCTCTGAGCAATCCGGAGTTGCTGTCAGAGAGCACCCGGGAACAGGTCTTTGCGGCGATCCGGGCGACAGGTTACCGGGTTAACAGGGCGGCGCGAAGTTTGCGAACACGCAAGGCCGGTGCTGTGCTCGTCCTGGTGCCAAATCTCGGCAATCCGTTCTTCTCCAAGATCCTGGCCGGCATCAGCGAGACCTTTGGCGATCAGGACACATCTGTTCTGATTGCCGACACAAGGGACAATCGCCTGTCCGGCAAGCGGCTGGTCGACTATTTCCTCGATTCCCAGATTGACGGTCTGATCTGCCTCGATGGTGCCCTGCCGGACGAGGAGTTGCAATTGCTTGAGGAAAATGATGTCTCGGGACGGCTGGTTTTTGCCTGTGAATGGAAGCAGGGCGTTGCTCTTCCGTCCGTGCGCAGCGACAACGGACAAGGCGCGCGCCTGGCCATCCGTCACCTTTATGAACTTGGTCATCGCAAGATTGCCCATGTGACCGGTCCGCAGGACAATGTTCTGACCCATGTCCGGCGGGAAGGCATGGTTGCAGAGCGCGCCGCGCTTGGTCTGCCTGTCCGCAACGAATGGATCGTTCGTGGCGATTTTTCGCTGGAATCCGGCCGCGCGGCGGGGGTGCGCCTCCTGGAGATGCAGGACCGGCCGACTGCGGTTTTCTGTGCATCGGACCAGGTGGCGTTTGGCCTGATGTCGACACTGACGGCCCATGGAATGCGCGTGCCGGAAGATATGTCGGTGATCGGTTTTGACGACATTGAGTTGTCTGAATTCTATGTGCCCGCGCTGACAACCATCCGCCAGGATCGACACGCCCTGGGAACAAACGCTTCGACATTGCTCCTGGATTGCATGCAATCGGGGCCGTTGCCGCAATCAAACGGGCCTGAACCTGTCATGGTTGATGTCGAGCTGGTTGTGCGGGCCAGCGCTGGTCCGCCACCTCGAACACAAGTGTAATTCAGCAGGTCACTCACCAGAGATCTACACGTTTTGATCTTCCCATAAGGTAAAGCGCAGCTAATCTTAGAGAGAGGCTGATCGAATTTTGGAATAACGCAAATTCAAATGTATATTCTCAAAAAATTTCAACAAATACAGAAATAGATCCAATTTTACAACCTTCACTCAACCGAGGGGCGGCAAAATTTGCCCTACAGGTAAATATTGCCTATCTACTTTTTTGCGATAAATTAGAGGAATTGTTTCTTTTTATTTCAAAGAAAAATCTTGAATACATATTTATTGTAATTTGTTCCAGTACATTAGTGTTTAGTTAACTTGAATATGCCATTCTAGATCATACAGTCAAATATTGGTGGTAAAAATGCGTGTTTTGGCCTCTGGCTTGGCATTGTTCCTCTGCTCTCTCTTCGTTCAAAGCGTTCCCCTGTCGGCACAAACGGGTCTCAAGGTCGTCGGGACCGGGGACGGTCTGGAAATGCTTCGTGAAATCGGGGCCGGTTTTTCCAGGACGCATCCGGACATAGCGCTGGACATACCACCTAGCATCGGGTCGGGCGGGGGCATTGCCGCCGTCGGAACGGGGGCGGAGCGCATGGGCAGGGTTGCCCGCCCGCTCACGGACAGCGAAGTGGAATACGGACTTGTTTATCTGCCCTTCGCCAAGATCCCGAGCGCGGTTTTCACGCATCCGTCGACTGGTGTGGACGGTCTGACCAGTGAAGACCTTGTCAAACTCTATTCCGGTGAGATCACAAACTGGGCGGACGTGGGCGGCGCCGACCTGCGGGTGCGGCTGGTCCGGCGGGAAGATGCCGACAGTACGCTGCAGGTCCTGAAAGCGACGATGCCGGGTTGGGATGCGCTGACGTTTTCGCCAAGATCTAAAACAGCCCTGACGACACAGGAAGCGATCGAGACGGCCCGGGACGTCGAGGGCGCGATTGCCTTCGGCCCCTACTCCAGCTCGCTGGAAAACGGCTTGTCCGTTTTGAAAATCGACGGCCATCACCCGACGGATGACAGCTATCCGAGCGCGGTGACACTGGCCCTGATCTACAAGGACGGAACGCTTGAGGACGACATGCAGGCCTTCATTGCCTACAGCCAGTCGGACCAGGCGCGGGACTTGATCCGAAACTTCGGCGGTGTGCCCGTCGGCAACTAGCGTTCTCGGCCCCATGATACGTCATTCCTCCCTTCTTTGGCATTACACATACGGCGCGGTCTTCACCGCCGTATGTGCCTTTGCCGGCCTGATCGGCCTGGTGGCGTATCAGCTTGAAAACAGCATGACGCGGCAGGAAACGGAGTTGTTGCAACTCTCGCATGCCCGTTTGCTTGAAACGCTGACAGCGGATGTCGAACTGGCCGGGACCCGGCTGGACTATCTGCTTGAGGACAGGCTGCGGCGCGTCAGAGCCATATCGGAACGCGTCGACACGGTAAAAGCCATTGAATCGCGCAACAATGTCGCCATGTCGGAACTCCTCGGGCCTGCGGCCAGGCAGGCGGATGTCGACAGCCTGGTGGTTCTTGACGACAAGGGCCGTGTCATTGGCGCGTCCTCCTACTCGGCGGATCTTGTCGGGCTCAACAACACCATCCGCCGGTTCAGTTTCTATGAGGATATCGACCAGTCGCTGAAAAGCAGCTATCCGGGACAGCGGCTGACCTATTCAAGCCTGCTTCCGCTTAGGGAGACCAGCATATTCGTCCCCGGTGACAATCTGAATTCTGTCTCGCAGGTGATCTTTGTCCCGGTATTCGACGACTTCGGATATGTGATCGGCGGACTTCTGGCGCAGCGCTGGTTGCGCTCTGAAGAGCCGCTGCTTGCAGATCTCGCCGAAATTAATTCCTTTGAACTGGCCATCCTCGTCGATAACAAGGTGATATCCAGGGCCAACTTCGAAGGTGGTCTTGCGGACCTCGAAATCTCGCCGACGGAACCGAACATTAGCTACAACGGCGCCCGGGTGATTGCGTGCGGCGGGCCGATCTCGCCCATCACCATCTGCGCCATGCTTCCAATCGAGGAGCTGACGTCGATCCAGGCCAAACTGACCAGGATCGGTACCGAAGAAGAGACCAAGTTGCTCAAGTGGCTGTTCCTGTTCGGATTGCTGGCGCTGGTTGCGTTTGCTACCGTTGCCTATCTGCTGTCCAGGCAGATCACCCGGCCCTTGACCAAGATCACCCGGGTGCTGAGCGGTATTGCCGCGGGCGACTTTGAAAGCCAGGTGGCCGGCACCGAGCGGCTCGACGAGGTTGGCGACATTGCCCGTTCGGTTGTGTCCCTGCAGCGGTCGGTGAAAGAGCGCGACGCCCTGCGCACGCGGGTTCATGAAAAGAACACGATATTGCGCTCCCAGGAAGCGCAGCTGCGCGAACAGAACATCCTGTTCGACGCCGCGCTCAACAACATGTCCCACGGGCTGTGCATGTTCGACCGCAATGGCTGCCTGATTGTGTCCAACCAGCGGTTTGCCGAGCTCTTCGGGCTGAAGGCCGACACGCTCAAGTCCGGGCTCAGGGAGGAACAGCTTTCTGCGCTATTGAACGCCGAGTTGCTCGAATCCGACAGTTTGACCCGTGCCGACGGCCGTACCGTCGGGCAGCGGGCCGGAGCCCCGGTCCAAAGCACCAAAATGGAAAAAACCGGCACGGGCCGAATTGTTCTGACCACGCGACAACCTCTGGCAGATGGCGGTTATGTCGCCATTTCGGAAGATATTACCGAACGCCAGGAAGCGCGTGACCGGCTGGCCTTCCTCGCGCGCCACGATATTCTGACCCAATTGCCGAACCGGATCGAATTCCGGGATGAGATGGACAATCGCCTGCGCCGTCAGCAGGAGGTGGGAGGCGAATTCGCCATCCTTTGCCTGGATCTGGACGAGTTCAAGACGGTCAACGATTCCCTGGGTCATCCGATCGGTGACGAGTTGCTGCGCCAGGTGGCGGATCGGCTGCGCGACCTCTGCGATGTTGGCGATTTGGTCGTGCGGCTCGGCGGTGATGAATTTGCCATCTTGACGCGCATGCCTGTCCGGATCGCACAGATTGAAGAGCTGGCCGAGCTGGTGACCTGGAAACTGTCCCAGCCTTTCCTGATCGCCGACCATGAGATCGTCATCGGTGTCAGCATCGGCATTTCAGTCGCAAAAGGCGACGACATCGCCGGAGACGAGTTGTTCAAGCAGGCCGATCTCGCCCTCTACCGGGCCAAGGAAGAAGGGCGCAACACGCACCGGTTCTTCCAGACGGATATGGGCATCGCCGTCAACGATCGCCGCGAATTGATTACGGATCTGCGCAGCGCGGTCGCAAATGGCGAGCTGGAGCTCTATTTCCAACCTCAATATGCGATGCAAGACCTGCGGATTTCCGGGTTCGAGGCTTTGCTGCGCTGGAAACACCCGAAGCGCGGCATGGTGCCGCCGGGCGATTTCATCCCAATCGCCGAGGACACCGGCCTGATCCTGCAGGTGGGCGAGTGGGTCTTGAACGAAGCCTGCCGGATTGCCGCGGGCTGGCCTGACGATCTGCGCATCGCGGTCAATCTGTCACCCCGCCAGTTGCGTGGGCACGCTTTTGGACCAGTTCTGATCAATGCGCTGACGAGTTCGGGCCTTCGCGCGGACCGGCTGGAGCTGGAAGTGACCGAAACGGTGCTTCTGACCGATTCAGAAGAAGTTCTGGACGCGCTTCACCAGGCCAAGACCCTGGGTGTGAAGGTCTCCATGGACGACTTCGGCACGGGATATTCCTCGCTCAGTTACCTGCGCCGCTTCCCGTTTGACAAGATCAAGATCGATCAGTCTTTCGTGCGGTCCATGGCCTATTCTGAGGAATCCGTGTCAATCGTGAAGGCCGTGATCGAACTGGCCAAGAACCTGAAGATGACCACCACGGCAGAGGGTGTCGAAACGCGAGAGCTGCTCGACATGCTCGCTGACATCGGTTGTACGGACGCTCAAGGGTATTATCTGGGTCGCCCGATGCCGGTTGATGGCGCGGCTGAACTGATCCTGTCCGGCCAGGAAGCCATCACCACCGCGGCTCAATAGATCCCTGTCAGCGACCGGCCGATGCCGTTCCGAACGGCGCCACCGCCTTTCGCAGCAGATTGCCGGCAAAGGCCGTCAGTCCCTTGTCTTCTTCCGCGACATAAAACGGATCGGCGTAAAAGGTTGCGCCCGAACTGAGCGCGATCTCCCGCATGGCTTCGACATGGGCCGGGGCGCCGGCGGAATACACCACATGATCCGCCGTCAGCGGGCCGACCAGGTCCTGGGGGCGGTCGCGCAGAACGGTTTCACTGTCGCCATCGCTCGCAGTCAGCGTGATCGGAATTCCATGGTTCTGCAGCCAGCGCACGGCATCTCGCATATAAAGGCCGTCCCGGGTGCGGGCGCCGGCAATCACCCGGATCTCGCGGCCCGGTTGACCCATGCTCGCGGCAACGGCGATCGACCAGATTGGTGCAAACCCCGTTCCGGTCGAGGTCAGCAGGATCGGTTCGGGTTGACGGCGCAGGAAGGCATTGCCGAACGGGCCGCGCAGCTTCACCGCATGGCCGACTGAGATTTCCTTGCCGAGTTTCGACGAGACGATGCTGTTTTCATAGACCTTGATGTGGAAGACGATGACGCCCTCCTCGGCATCGAGATTGAGTGGCGTCGTCGGGCTGTAGTCTCGCGGCGGATAGCCGGTAAAAGTCGCTCTCAGATATTGGCCCGCGAGCCAGGTCACCGGGCGGACGGTCCGGACGCGGACTTCAAGATAGTCTTCCTTGATGGTCCGGATGCTTTCAACGGTTCCCTTGATCGTCTTCACGATAGGCACCGGATCATAGGAAATCTCGGCATCGCCTTCCAGAACGGCAAGGCAGCCCAGCACCGTGTCCTTTTCCCGCGTGCCCAGATCGTCGACCGCACCACTGAGAACCCTGACGCGGCAGGTTTCGCACTGGCCGGAACAGCAATCATGCGGAATGACGAGACGCCCCCCCAGACCCGCATCGATCAGGGTGTCGCCGACATTCGCCTTGATCTTCTTGCCGTTGATTGTGACGGTGCAGCTGCTTTTCGACATGGCCGGGTCCGTTTTCTTGAAACGCTAGAAGGGTCAGTTGAAGGTCAGACGCACGGGCCGCGAATGGCGCGTGTGCCGGGTCTGGTTGTGATCGAACACGGATACCCAGACAAAAAGACCGTCCGTCATGGCCAGGTCCTGGTCGTTGCCGGTGTCCATGTCGCGGATGATTTCGAGCGTCCAGTAACCGTCCTCCCATTTGGAACCACCCAGAAGGTCGGCGCGGCTGCCGGTGTATTCGCCCTGGATCAGAACGCCGGGAATGATCGCACCGACCGGGTATTCAGCGTCCTTCTCGGGCGAATATGGAACGCTTTCAGCTTCAAACAGCCACCACTGGGAGCCAGGATCGTCGGTCGCTTCAATGGCAAGATCGATCGCACCCATTTTGGCGGAGATGTCGCTGTAGTCGACGGGAAGGCGCCGGACATCGACGGTACCGTGATAATCGGACCCTGCCTTTTTCTTGTAATTGTAGACGTAGAATGACGTGCCCTCATCGGCGGCATAGCCGGCGCTGTAGCGCCCCTTGCCGGCAGCCTGGGCCTCATTCGGTGCCTTCGGTGTGCTGAAATACATGTCGTCCACACGGCCGAGCATTCCGCCGCGCGAGGCTTTCCATTGCCAGACGTCGATCAGGCTGCCATCGGTGGTGTAATGCAGGCCGCGCCCGTGAAAGGCTGCCGGTTTGTCGCCAAGCGGCTTCGGGCCCATATGGGTCGAATCGCCGCCACCGAAGGCATCCGTTGCCGAAAACGCCACGGAAAACTTGTCTTCGTAATAGGCGGTTTCGTCGGAGAGATCGGCCCGGTTGTTGAGCATGTACCAGCCGTCTTCCCGCTTGATCAGCGGGTGGCGCTTGAGCGACCGGTTTGGATCTTCCCAGCGAAAGGCAAAGGCGATTTTGTCGCCGATCTGGGCCGCGCGTACCTCCACGGTCGAGGCGCCGGTGCCATCAAGGCCGGTTCCCTGCTGTGTTTCCACGAAAACCGGCCGCGCGGCCTGCCACGCGGCATCCGACAGTTCGCCGTCCAGAACGGGCAAATCGGTCGCCTGGGATACCACCAGGTCTTCCCGAGTGATGGAATCGAGCGCCACCGCGCCGGCAAGAACAACCGCACCGATGCCAAGAGAAATGGCGAGAGGGTGCGCCGCCATGCCGGAAAACCGGCGCAATTTCTGCGGCCGGAATAACCGCAGCAGCTGTGCGACACCGCCATAGGCATAATGCAGGACCACATGGGCAACGATGTAGCCCAGCACGACCAGGGCAGAGGTATAGTGAACCGTCACCCAGATGCCGCCATGGCCGAGATAGAGCCAGACCCCGGTGGCAGTCAGTGTCAGCACGGCTGCAAACAGGATCCAGTAGGCAATCACATTGACAGCCGACAGGCGCAGCTTGGTGCTGGCCGGCAGGGTCAGAACCACCATTTTCTTGGAAGAAACCCGCCGCTTCAGACGGGCCAGGGACATATACGCCGCATAGGCGAAGATCAGCGCCAGGACGAAGATTGCGGAAAGATAGTGCC
The DNA here is from genome assembly GCF_965233565.1 of Roseibium sp. Classification (GTDB taxonomy): domain Bacteria; phylum Pseudomonadota; class Alphaproteobacteria; order Rhizobiales; family Stappiaceae; genus Roseibium. The sequence continues at coordinate 3,465,885 of NZ_OZ247494.1, forward strand.
AGGTCCAGATCTCGCCCTGTGGCAGGATCGGTTCAAACAGCTTGGAGAACCAGGCATGTTCGGCGTCGGTCGACAGTCTCAGGCCGGTCACCAGGCTGGCGACAATGGCAACAACGAGTGTCCAGTGCAGCAGGATCGTTCCGATATCGCTGCGGACCAGCGGGGCCTTGTCATCCGGCCTTCGCGCCGAAGCCCGTGTTTGCTTGTCTGGTTGCCGTTTTGCAGAACCGTCGGCGGATTTGGGAGCAGGCGTCAGCTCGAGTGCGTGCTCAGTCACTTGGTCCGTCAACTTCCCCTCCAGGATCAGGATTCGCGAACAGGTTTGCGCAACGGGCGTTGCAACCAGATGTTAATATAACGCGAAAAGGCGAGGCTAAAAAAACCCATTTTTCATCAAAAGTGAAGCAAATTTAAGCAATACAACTTAGATTAAACCTATCCTTGCGTAATAATGCATGCATTAATGCATTACGTAGCGTAATAATCAAAGAAGATTTGGTAGTGGTATTTTGTCAGGCAACGATTCGAATAGCGCGTTCGTGGCTTTCGAAGGCGATTAACTGCCGATTAAACGAGCGAAACTGTCCAGGGTTCGCAAATGGCCGAAGGTTCGGCGAATACATTTGCGGCAGGCTGGAAAATATCGCCTTCTGCCTATGTCGATCACCGGAAATGGTGCGTCCCTTGGTTCAGCGGAGCTGGATGGCGCTGACCTGATCCATCACGATATCCATGGCATCGCCTGCTTCGTCTCCCAGACCGGCAATGAAGATGTTCAATCCCGAGTTCGGGTCGTATCGCCAATCGACCGAAAAGACGATGTTCGCACCGGAATGGGTGTAGACAATCGTTCCGTCGGAAGACTGAAGCCGGACGACGCCAAAGCCGTAAGACTTGGGTGTTGGAACCTCGCCGCCATGCGTAAAGCCCCCCTGCCACAGCGCCGGGTCGACGATGCGGCCGCCAACCAGATCTTCATAAAAGGTCATGGCGTCGGGCGGTGTGGCGACGGCGCCGCCATTACCCAGAAGATTCCATCCAACTGTTGGACCGCCCCAACTGGCCCGGTGAATGGGCAGTTTGCGATAAAGGGTCAGCCAGACCCGGCCGCTGATGGCCGAGGCGTCTTCGCGATAGGTCGTTTCATAACCGATTGCGGGAATTTCTGCGTCCGGGAAGAGTGTCTTTGCCATCAGGGGCTCGAAGGCCTCGCCGGTTTTTCTTTCCAGGATCGCCGCCAGCAGGGCATAGCCGACATTCGAATAGGCATAGGACGTGCCGGGCCGGTTCAGCAGAGGCGTTCGAAACACGCGGGCCAGATAATCTTCGCGCCCGATCCTTTCCTCGTCCGAACCAACGGCATCCGGCAATCCGGCCCTGTGTGTCAGCAGCTGACGAAGTGTGATGGACTTCTTGTCCTCCGGAACGCCGTCCAGCAGAGTATCAAGCGTGTCATCCAGCCTGAGCGTTCTGTTTTCGACATGTTTCAGAACCACGGCCGCAGTTGCCGCCTTGGTGTTCGACCCCAGGTCGACCAACGTCTCTTCAGGCGCCAGGCTGTCGTCCCTGAAGGCGCCGAACTCGCGAAAATGCCGCGTCTCGCCGATCCGACCAAGGCCGACGATGACCGAAAGGCCAGAGGCCTCGAGTTTTCCGGAAATTGCATCGACCAGCCGGTCGGTAGCCGCAACGTGGTTGCTGTCGCCGGACGCGGCCAGCGTGGCGCTTCCTCCGGTAGAGAACACGGCAAAGCAGGTGGCGGCGCCCAGCAAAAAAGCGCGAAACTTGGATGAAAAAGTCATGTCAACCGGAACAATCGAAGGCTTGTGCGATGCACCCTAGCTCTGCAGACTTTGCTTGCCAAGGAGCGATTGAAACCGATCCCTTGATCCAGGTCATACGCGCGTAATGGTTTCTCTCTTAACTTCTTTCCAGTTCAGTCTTGAGGGGTTCAACGCAACGGTCTGAACAGTTGTGCGCAGCCGTAAAACCCGCCTAAGATGATTTATCGGCGTTTTCGCTCGACCCGATTTTTTCGAGCATGGAAAGCGCATTGAAGCGATTTGGTCCATTGCCTAGGGGGCGTTGATGCTGGTCTCCCACACAAGAATTGTCGACATCGTCGGAGATATCATCCGCATTCAGGTGTCTTCGACGAAATCGGAATCCGAAGGGCGTCCGTGTCTGGGCGATCTGGCCCTGGTCGAGGCTGGCGACGGCATGACCTCGCTGGCGCAGGTCATCAATATCGACCATGACATGGTATCGCTGCAGGTGAATTCCGGGACCAAGGGCCTGGCGAATAACGCATCGGTCCGGTTTCTCGGCGAACCGGCCAAAGTGACCTATTCCGATAATATTCTCGGCCGCGTCTTTGACGGCGCCGGCCACCCGATCGACCAGGGACCGGACCTGTCCAGCGATCCGGATGTGCCGATCGGTGGTCCGTCGGCAAACCCGATGAAACGCGTTCTGGCCTCGCGCATGATCCGCACCGACGTGCCGATGATCGATATCTTCAATTGCCTGGTGGAGAGCCAGAAGATCCCGATCTTTTCGGTCTCGGGCGAACCTTACAATCCGTTCCTCGCCCGTATCGGCATTCAGGCGGATGCCGACATCGTGGTCTTTGGCGGGCTTGGTCTGATCTTCGACGATTATGCATTCTTCAGGAAGCAGTTCGAGGATGCCGGCGTCTTTCCGCGCACGGTGATGTTCATCAACCAGGCGTCGGACCCGGTGGTCGAACGGCTGCAGGTGCCGGACATGGCCCTCGCGGTTGCCGAAAAATTCGCCGTTGAAGAAGGCAAACGCGTGCTCGTGCTCCTCACCGACATGACCGCTTTCGCCGATGCCATGAAGGAGGTCTCCATTGCCATGGAACGGGTACCCGCCAACCGCGGCTATCCGGGGGATCTCTATTCGCAACTGGCGCGTCGCTACGAAAAGGCCTGCGACTTCAAAGGTTCCGGCTCGGTCACCATTCTGACGGTCACCACCATGCCCGGCAATGATGTGACCCACCCGGTGCCGGACAACACCGGCTACATCACGGAAGGCCAGTTCTACCTGCATTCCGGTGTTCTGGACCCGTTCGGTTCGCTGTCGCGCCTGAAGCAGCATGTCATCGGCAAGGTGACACGCGAGGATCACAACCAGATCATGAACACCATGATCCGGTTTTATTCCGGAGCGCGCGACGCCGAACAGAAACAGTCCATGGCGTTCGAGCTGTCGGACTATGACCGTCAGCTCCTGAAATTCGGCGCCCTGTTCCGGGAACGGTTCATGGACATCGAAGTGTCGAAACCGCTGGAGGAGGCGCTCGACCTGTGCTGGCAGACCCTGGCGGAGTGTTTCGAGCCGGAGCAGCTGCTGATGAAACAGGGGCTGATCGACAAGTATTTCCCGAAACAGAAACAGCCCGCCAAATCCTCTGACGAGGAGGCCGCCTGATGGCTGCCAAGCTGGCCCTCAACAAGTCTTCATTGGCGAAAGAGAGCGCGCAGCTGGCCGAATACAAGCGCTTTCTGCCCTCACTGGAGCTGAAGCGCCTGCAGATCATGGCGGAGCGCGCCAAGGCCAGGGAGACCGCCTCGCGCCTGGATCGCGAATATGCCGAAGAGTTCAGGGGGCTTGCACATGCCTTGCCGATGCTGGCCAACAAGCAGGTGCCGCTGGACGGACTGGTCAGCCTGAAGGATGTCGTCCGGGGAGAACAGAATCTCTCCGGGACCAGACTGCCTACTCTGGAAGACATCGAGGTTGAGACGGAACCTTATTCGCTTCTGGCGCGCCCGCACTGGGTGGATGCCTATGTTGAGGGCATGCAGAAGCTGTTGCGGCTCAATCTGGAGCGCGACGTTGCCCGTGAACGCATCGATCGTCTGGTCGAGGCGGAGGCCGTGATCTCGCGCCGGGTCAATCTCTTCGAGAAGGTTCTGATTCCGCAGGCGGAACGCAACATCAAGAAGATCCGCATGGCGTTGGCCGACGCGGAGCGCGATGCCGTTGTCCGGGCCAAGATCTCCAAGCGCAAGACGGCCGCCCGCGGCGCCGAGACAAGGGTGGCCGAGATATGAGCATCGTACCGCTCGTCAAGGTCAACCTTGTCGGCATTCTGGACGACAAGGACAAGGTTCTGCAGGCAACCCAGGAATTCGGAGCCCTTCACCTTATTCCCCTGACCTCGGCGCAAAAGGAACTGGAAGCGGTTCCGGCCGGGCGCGGCCGCGAAGCAACGGAAGCCCTGCGCTGGCTGGTCAACAGTGCTGCGCAGCGCCGGCCGATGACCCACCCGGACGGCTTTCAGCTGGATCAGGTTGTGGCCAGCGCGCTGGAAAACAAGAAAGCCTTGAAGGAATGCGAAGACCGCCTTGCCCGGCTGGACAGGCGGATCCGCGATGTCGAGCCCTGGGGCGAGTTCAACTTTTCGGATCTGGCCGAGATCGGCGACTACCGCCTCTGGTTCTATGTGGTTCCGGCGGGAAAACTGTCTCAGGTCAACCCCGATGGCAAGATCCTGGAAGTGGTGCATCGGGACAAGTACCGCAGCTACATCGTGCTTTTGTCGCCCGACGAGCCGCCTGCCGATGCAATGCCGGTGCCGCGGACCCATGTCGGGACCGAGGCGCTGTCAAAGCTGAAGCATCAATACGAGCTTGCCGCGATCGAGCTTGAGGAGCTTGAGCTGCAACGCCAGGTCCTGACCAAGTGGCGTTTCGTGCTGGCGCAGAACCTGGCGGCCGCGCGCGACCTCTCCGCCCGCCATCGCGCGTCCCTGGAAACCGCAGACGCCGATCGCGTTTTTGTCCTGCAGGCCTGGGCGCGGACCGACCAGGTGGCCGAGATAGAGGAACTGGCGGCAGGTCTTGGTGTTGCAACCCTGTTTGACGAGGTATCCGACAAGGACCGGCCGCCGACGCTTCTGGAAAACCGGAAGGCGATGGAAGCGGGAGAAGATCTGGTCGAATTCTACCAGACACCCGGCTATCGGGACTGGGACCCGTCGGCCATCGTTTATGTGTCCTTCGTGATCTTCTTCGGCATGATCATGACCGATGCCGGCTATGGGCTCTTGATGCTGCTGCTTCTGTTCCTGTTCCGCAAGCGGTTTGAAGGGTCGGCGCTGGGCCGCCGGATGTTCCGCATGTCGGTCTGGCTGATGGTGTCGACCACGGCTTTCGGCGTGGCCACCGGCAGCTATTTCGGCGTGGCGCCGCCGGAAGACAGTTTCCTTGGACATCTCAAGGTGCTGCATCTGAAGGATGTCGACACCATGATGAAGATCACGCTGACGATTGGCGTTGTCCATATCGTGCTCGCCAACCTGATGCGGGCCTGGCACGAAAAGACCCCAAGCGGACGGTTTCAGCCCATCGGCTGGTGTCTGGTGGCGCTGGGCGGTTTGGCGACCTTCCTCGGTCAGGGGACCCTGTTCGGCACGGCGGGACCCGTCAGCGTCGTGCTCGGGCTGCTGACCGTCGGTTTCTTCGGCAGCGACCGCAAGGTCGACAGCGTCACGTCCGGCGGCATGCGCATCTTCGACGGTCTTGCCGCGCTGGCCCGCATCGTCAACATCTTCTCCGATGTGCTCAGCTACATGCGGCTGTTTGCACTGGGCCTTGCGGCAGCTTCGCTGGCGGAAACCATCAACTCGCTCTCCGGTCAGCTCAACCATGCAGTGCCGGGGGTCGGGCTTCTGATCGCGATCACCGTTCTGGTCATTGGCCATGCCATCAATATCGGCCTTGGTCTGATTGCGGGCTGCGTGCATGGCCTGCGTCTGAATGTCATTGAATTTTTTAATTGGGGTTTGAAAGACGAGGGCACGCCCTTCCGTCCGTTCAAGAAAGAGGAGACACGCCTGTGAACGAATTCGTTGTGGCTCTCGGTTGGTTTGGACTTTACGCGCCGGTTGCGCTTGGTGCCATCGGCAGCGCCTGGGGCTGTGCGCTGGGCGGCAGCGCCGCGATTGGTGCGATGCTGGACAGTGACGGCGGCTATGGCCGTTTCATCGGTGTGTCGCTGATGCCGTCTTCCCAGGTGATCTACGGCATCGTGATCATGTTCTCGCTGCAGCAGGCCCAGGTCGATGCGGCCAATGGTGCAGCCCTGTTCGGTATTGGTGTCCTGTCCGGCTTCACCATGCTCTTCACCGGCATCCGCCAGGGCGAGGTGCTGGCCTCGGCCATTCACGCCTCCAAGGCCAAGCCTGAAATCTTCGGTATCTCGCTGGCTCCAGCGGCCGTGCTTGAAGGTTTCTCGGTGTTCGCGCTTGTCTTCGCGCTGGTCCTGGCCGGCTCCATTCCGAGCTAGGAGGCTGAGATGTCGAAGCACGATTCCTCGAATGAGCTCGAGAATGCCGCCGGTGCAGGTGTTCAGGCGCTGATTGAACGTCTGAAATCGGAAGGTGTCACTGCTGGCCAGGCGGAAGGCGAGGAGATCCTCGCCAAGGCCAGGGCCAAGGCGGATGACATTCTGGCCGAGGCGCAGTCGAAGGCGGACGCGATGCTTGCGAATGCGCGCGCCGAAGCAGCCAGGGAAAAGGCGGCTACCGAAGACGGGCTCAAGGTCGCCGCACGGGACCTGGTTCTCAGCATGCGCAACGAACTGGGTGACCGTATCCAGCAGGAGGCGGGGCGTCTGGTGGCAACCACTCTGGCCGACGAGGCTTTCCTGCAGAAGCTGATCCTGGCCATGGCCGCCAACGCCAAGGACAACGCTTCCGTCAATGACGCAGAGCCGATGGAAGTCGTGCTGCCGGAAAAGGTCGTCACTTTCGAAGAGCTGAAGCAGTCGCCGGAAGCGGTTGAGCCGGGCACATTGACCCATTTTGTCATTGCGCTGGCGGGACAGGCTTTGCGGGACGGCGTGACCTTCTCCACTGCGCCGGGGTTTGACGGCATCAAGATCAAGCTGACCGACCGGAATGTCTCCATCGACCTCACCGAAGAAGCGATTGCAACGCTCCTGAAGCGTCACCTGCAGCCGCGTCTGCGGGCCGTGATGGAAGGGGTTCTGCGCTGATCATGAGCCGGCCGCACCAATATATCGCCCTGGTGACCAGTCTGCCCCATCTGGGCAAGCTGTTCACGCGCAAGGAGGTGCCGATTTCCGAGTACCGGTTGAAGCAGCGCCTGTCGATGCTGGAACCGGAACATCGCAACGTGCTCAAGGAGATCGTCGAAATCACCGCCTGGGCAGGTGTGGCCAAATATAGCAACGACAAGGATGTGATCCGCCGGGCCAACCAGGTGATTGCGGATCTGAAAGACTATCCGGACCTGCAGCATCTGGTCGGCGCGCGCATGGAAACGCGCACACTGATCGCCGCATTGCGTCGACGCCGTGCTGGTCAGGAAACAGCCGGCGATATCCAGACCTGGGGATTTGGCCGCTGGTGCGGCCAGATCCAGGCGAACTGGAGCGACCCTGCCTTCGGACTTGGCCATTTCATGCCCTGGATCGCCGACGCTCACAGACTGATGCAGACCGGCGACGAGATCGCCATGGAACGGCTGGCGCTGACCCAGGTGTTTCAGCAGCTGGATCACTACAACGCCTTACACGAGTTCGATTTCGAAGCCGTCGCCATCTATGTGCTGCGCTGGGTGATCGTCGAACGCTGGTCGCGCTACAACGCGGATGATGCCGCGGCGCGGCTGGAACGTCTGGTCGCCTCGGCCCTGGGACAGACACAGGACGTTGATCCTGAATCCGTGCCCGGGGACATACTCACCGATACCAATTCTGCTCTTGAGGGAGCCCTTTCATGACGAGCCATGTCCAGCTTCCGGAACCGACGGCTGAAATCATTGCCGTTCAGGACGATCTAGTCACACTGTCGCCTCTCGGGACCGCTCCACTGATCAAGAACGAGGTGGTCTATATCATTCCGCATGGGCCGGAGCGGGAAGGCAAGCCGCGGGAATATCTGAAAGCAGAGGTTCTGCGCGTGCGCGGCACATCCGCCGAAGCCCAGGTGTTTGAAAGCACCCATGGCGTTCGGGTCGGTGACAAGGTGATCCAGAGCGGCGAGATGCTGTCTGTGGCGCTTGGCCCCGGATTGCTGAGCACGGTGTTTGACGGGCTGCAGAACCCGCTCGCCGATATTGCCGCCGAGCACGGCTTTTTCCTGCCGCGCGGCGTTCTGACCAACGCGCTCGACCAGAACCGGAAATGGTCCTTTGAACCCAAAGTCAAATCCGGAGACACACTGAAAGCGGGCGAGACCCTCGGCACCGTTCCGGAAGGCCGGTTCGAACACAAGATCATGGCGCCATTCTCAATGACCGGCACCTGGACGGTCGACCGGATCCGCGAAGGCACTTTCACCATCAACGAAGTCGTTGCGACGCTGAAAAACGATCGCGGTGAAACGCGCGATCTCACCATGGTGCAGCACTGGCCCGTGCGCCGGGCAATCCCCGAGGGCCTGGTCAAGACCGGCCAGAGCGAGCGGCTCTATCCGAGCGAGCCGCTGATCACGACGCTTCGCCTGATCGATACGTTTTTTCCGATTGCCCGCGGTGGCATGGGCTGCATTCCCGGGCCCTTCGGCGCCGGCAAGACGGTCCTGCAATCGCTGATCTCGCGTTTTTCGGCGGTCAACATCGTGATCGTGGTCGCCTGCGGCGAACGCGCCGGCGAGGTGGTGGAGACCATCACCGAATTCCCGCACCAGCCGGACCCCTCCGGTGACGGCACGCTGATGGACCGCACGGTGATCATCTGCAACACCTCGTCGATGCCGGTCGCGGCCCGCGAGGCCTCGATCTATACCGGCATCACGCTTGGCGAATATTACCGCCAGATGGGCTATGACGTGCTGCTGATCGCGGACAGCACGTCCCGCTGGGCCCAGGCCATGCGGGAAACCTCCGGACGGCTTGAGGAAATTCCGGGCGAAGAAGCCTTTCCGGCCTATCTGGATTCGGCGATCAAGGGCGTTTACGAGCGGGCCGGCGTGCTTCGTACGGCCACCGGCGACACCGGCAGCCTCACCATGATCGGCACCGTGTCTCCTGCCGGCGGCAATTTCGAGGAACCTGTCACCCAGTCCACTCTCGGCACGGTCAAGACCTTCCTCGGTCTCTCCTCCGAGCGGGCCTACAAGCGTTTTTATCCGGCGGTTGATCCGCTTCTGTCCTGGTCGCGTTATCACACCCAGCTCGGTGACTGGTACGCGGACAATATCGGCCCCAACTGGGTGCCGCGCGTCGAGGAGATGATTGATCTGCTCGCCAAGGGCGACGAGATCACGCGCATGATGCAGGTCACCGGCGAGGAAGGGGTGTCGACCGAGGACTTTGTGCTTCAGCAAAAGGCGCTCTTTCTCGACATGGTCTATCTGCAGCAGGACGCCTTTGACGATGTCGACGTGTCGGCGCCACTTGCCCGCCAGCAGGAGACCTTCGATCTTGTCTACAAGATCGCCAACACGGATTTCGCCTTCGAGGACAAGGACGCAGTACGGAAGTTCTTCACCGAGCAGACCTCGCTCTTCAAGAACCTCAACTATTCCGCCGATGGCAGTCAGGACCGCAAGGACCTCCTGGCGAAGATTTCCGCCAATGTTGGCGCCGCACCGACGCATGTGACGGGCTGAGGCGTCTCGGCCAGAGGCCGAGCCACAACTCTAGGCCTCGTCGAGACAGCCTGTCTCCAAACTCCAGCCTCATCCTGAGGAGCGCGCTTGCGCGCGTCTCGAAGGATCGGCTGCATGCTCCGGAACAGGGGACCGATCCTTCGAGACGGACCTGACGGTCCTCCTCAGGATGACGCTATTTTTGTTGCGCCGGTTCGTCGAACGACGCCCAGTTATCCCTCAAAAACGCTCAGGATCTCTTCCAGCGGCTTCTTCTTCTTGGCCACTGCCGGAACCGTTGCGTCTTCGGCCGGGTGCCCCACCGCCAGGATCATGATCGGTTTTTCCGCCTCCGGCCGGTCCAGGATCTCGTTCAGGAATTTCATCGGATTCGGCGTATGGGTCAGTGTGGACAGGCCCGCATGGTGCAGGGCGGTGATCAGAAGCCCGGTGGCGATGCCAACGCTTTCAGGCACATAATAGTGCTTGTATCGGCTGCCGTCGTCATAGGTGCCCCAGCGCTGAGCGAAAATCACGATCAACCAGGGCGCAATGTCGAGATGCGGCTTCTCGGCATCCGTTCCGATCGGTTCGAGCGCCTTGATCCATTCGTCGCCGGCGCCGCCATCATAAAAACGCTGTTCTTCTTCTTCGGCAGCCAGCCGGATCCGGTTCTTGAGTTTCGGTTCGGAAATGGCGACAAAATGCCAGGGCTGCTGGTTGGCGCCGCTCGGCGCCGTGCCGGCCGCACGAATACAAGCCTCGATGACAGACCGGTCCACCGGCTGATCCGAGAATTGACGCACGGTGTGGCGTGTGCGCACGTCTTCATAGAACTCTTCTGCCCGTGCCAGCATCTCCTTCGTGTCGAAGTCGCGCCGATCGGGAAGCGGCAGCGGTTGATAGGTCAGGGCCGATTTCGAAATCATCTGTTTTCCCTTCTTCACTGACGGGCGGAAGCTGAGGTCACAACTCCACCGGTCCTCCTCCCAGGTCGCGAAAGTATGCGCTGAATAACGGTGCGGCAGGCAACCAAAAATCTAGAATAGAGGATTTGCAACCTCAAGGCGGTCGCATAAGCTGCTGCAACAGCTTCATTTCGGCTTGCTGAAAAAATAACCTTGACCAGTGACAGGGCAGCTTTCTAGATTTTCTTGACCAATTGGTCAGTGTGGTGCGTCAGGAAGGCAAACATGCCCCGGTGCCCTGCTGTGGCCAAATTGCCAAGGTGCTGTGGACGTGTGGGAGCCGTCCTGTTGCGGTCACCCTGGCAACCGGTATCAAAGTTCCAGAGACGGGTTTTGCCACAGGTGCAAGATCCATAACCAGTAGGGGAATGGCAATGAAGGCATTGAAACGTCTGGCGCTCGCATCCGTTTTGGGTGCAGGCCTTGCCTCCGGCGCGGCTCAGGCCGCCGACGAGCTGACACTCCAGTTGAAATGGGTCACCCAGGGCCAGTTCGCTGGCTATTACGTGGCCAAGGACAAGGGCTTTTACGAAGAAGAAGACCTGGACGTCACCATCAAGCCGGGTGGTCCGGACATTGCTCCGCCACAGGTGATCGCCGGTGGCGGTGCAGACGTGATCATCGACTGGATGCCGTCCGCCCTTGCCTCCCGCGAAAAGGGCGTGCCGCTGGTCAACATTGCCCAGCCGTTCAAGAAGTCCGGCATGATGCTGACCTGCCGCAAGGAAACCGGCATTTCCATTCCGCCGGATCTCAAGGGCAAGACCCTCGGTGTCTGGTTCTTCGGCAACGAATATCCGTTCCTGTCCTGGATGAGCCAGCTCGGCATTCCGACCGAAGGCGGCGCTGATGGCGTCACGGTTCTGAAGCAGGGCTTCAACGTCGATCCGCTGCTGCAGAAACAGGCCGACTGCATCTCCACCATGACCTATAACGAATACTGGCAGGTCATCGATGCCGGTATTCCGGAAGAGGACCTCGTCGTCTTCAAATATGAGGACCAGGGCGTTGCAACGCTCGAGGATGGTCTTTACGTGCTGGAATCCAGCCTGGAAGATCCGGCGATGGTCGACAAGCTGGCGCGTTTCGTCAGGGCTTCCATGAAGGGCTGGGCCTATGCAGCCGAGAACCCGGAAGAAGCTGCCGAGATCGTTCTGGAAAACGACGCCACCGGCGCCCAGACCGAAAAGCACCAGATCCGCATGGTCGGTGAAATCGTCAAGCTGGTCGACGGCTCTGACGGCAAGCTGGACTTGGACGCTTATGAGCGGACGGTGAAGTCGCTTTTGAGCGGCGGCTCCGCACCGGTCATCACCAAGTTCCCGGAAGGAGCAACTTCCACGGCGGTGACCGACAAGCTCTGAGTCAGGCAATCGCACAGGCAATTGAGAAGGGCCGCCCGCCGGGCGGCCCTTTTCATTTGTGCCCAGGCACCAAGTTGGCTGCGCGTTAGCCCTCGCGCACCTCCCCGAGAATGAAGTTGGTGGGTTGCCAGGTGGAGGGATATCAAGCGCCCAATTTCCAGCCAATTGCTGTTTGGCGCCGAATTTCCGATACGAACTGCCGTACCGGCATCGTGTATTGACGACAACTGATCCTATAAATACAAATTCAGAAGAACAATGTTTGCTGAGATTGTGGAAATTGTGGAATCAATTTCTAACAATGCGAGGAGGGGACGTGGGCAAACACCAGCAGCCGGACGTGGAGACGTCTCCGCCTGTCTCTGACGAAATACGCCGGACAACCTGTTACATGTGCGCCTGCCGCTGTGGCATCAACGTGCATCTGAAAGACGGCAAGGTTGCCTATATCGAGGGCAATCGCGACCACCCGGTCAACAAGGGCGTGCTCTGCGCCAAGGGATCGGCCGGCATCATGCAGGTGAATGCGCCCTCAAGGCTCCGCGCACCTTTGAAACGGGTCGGGCCGCGCGGGTCCGGTGAGTTTCAGGAAATCAGCTGGGACGAGGCGCTGGAGATTGCCACCGGTTGGCTGGCGCCGATCCGCAAATCCGCGCCCGAAAAGCTTGCCTTCTTCACCGGCCGCGACCAGTCGCAAAGCTTCACAAGCTTCTGGGCGCAGAATTTCGGCACTCCGAACTACGCCGCGCATGGTGGTTTCTGCTCCGTCAACATGGCAGCCGGCGGCATCTACACGATGGGGGGCGCCTTCTGGGAGTTCGGTCAGCCGGATTGGGAACGCACCAGACTGTTCCTGCTCTTCGGCGTGGCGGAAGACCACGATTCCAATCCGATCAAGATGGGATTGGGCAAGCTGAAGGCCAAGGGCGGCAAGGTCATCGGCATCAATCCCATCCGCTCCGGCTACAACGCCATTGCGGACGAATGGGTCGGCATCACGCCGGGCACCGATGGCCTGTTCATCCTGGCCTTGGTGCATGTGCTTCTGAAGGCCGGCAAGATCGATCTCAATTATCTTGCCCGCTTCACCAATGCACCCTGCCTGGTCAACAATGATCCGGCTTCGGCCGACTTCGGCCTGTTGCTGCGTGACACTGACGGCAAGCTGCTGGTGATCGACCGGGCCAGCGGCAAACCGGTGCCTTTCGATCAGAAGGGCGTCCAGCCGGATCTTGCGGCCCGCTTCGACCAGCACGGCTACACGCATCGCACCGTGTTCCAGATCCTGGCTGAACGCTACCTGGATGAAAGCCACAGCCCGGAGGCTGTTGCCGAAAAATGCGGCGTTACAGCCGGTCGCATTCGGGCGGTTGCTGCGGAAATCGCCCGTGTAGCCTTTGACGAAGCCTTCGAACTGGACCAGCCCTGGACCGATTTCCGGGGAGACCGGCACGACAAGATGCCCGGGCGCCCGGTCAGCTTTCATGCCATGCGCGGCATTTCGGCTCATTCCAACGGATTCCAGACCTGTCGATCCCTGCATCTTTTGCAGATCCTGCTGGGCACGGTGGAGGTTCCGGGGGGCTTTCGTTTCAAACCGCCCTATCCGAAGCCTGTTTCAGCCCACCCGACGCCGCATTGTCACTCCAAGCCGGACTGCCCGCTGGACGGGCCGAATCTCGGCTTTGTGCGTGGTCCGCAGGATCTGGCGCTCAAGGACGACGGCACGCCGGCGCGCATCGACAAGGCCTTTTCCTGGGAAAACCCGATGTCGGCCCACGGCCTGATGCATATGGTGATTTCGAACGCTCATGCTGGTGATCCCTACAGGATCGACACGCTGTTTCTCTACATGGCCAACATGTCCTGGAACTCCTCCATGAACACTCGTGGGGTCATGGAGATGCTGACGGACAAGGATGAGAACGGTGACTATGTCATCCCGCGGATCATTTATTCCGATGCCTATTCTTCCGAGATGGTCGCCTATGCCGATCTGATCCTGCCGGATGCCACCTATCTGGAGCGTCATGATTGTATCAGCCTGCTCGACCGGCCGATCTGCGAGGCCGATGCGGCTGCCGACGCCATTCGCTGGCCGGTGATCGAGCCGGATCGCGACGTGCGCGGTTTTCAATCCGTGCTGGTGGATCTCGGCGCGCGTCTGGATCTGCCCGGATTCATCAACGAAGACGGCAGCGCAAAATACAAGGATTACGCAGACTATATGGTTCGCCACGAGCGCCGGCCGGGTATCGGTCCGCTGGCCGGGTTCAGGGGCAATGGCACGGAAACAGGCCGTGGAGCGGCCAATCCGGATCAGCTTGGCCGCTATATCGAAAACGGCGGTTTCTTCGTCGAACATGTGCCGGAAGAAGCCGCTTTCTACAAACCCTGGAACACGGCCTATCAGGATTGGGCGGTCGGTCTCGGCTTTTTCGACAAGCCCCAGCCCTATCTCTTCGAACTCTATTCAGAACCCCTGCGCCGGTTTCAGCTGGCGGCGGAGGGACAGGGAGAACGGCAACCGCCGGAACATCTTCGGGAGCGCATCAGAAAAACCTTCGATCCCCTGCCGATCTGGTATCCGCCGCTGGAAGAGACGGAAGTCGACACAAAAACCTATCCCGTGCGGGCGCTGACCCAACGGCCGATGGCCATGTATCATTCCTGGGGCAGCCAGAATGCCTGGTTGCGCCAGATCCATGGCCGCAATCCGCTCTATCTGCCGACGCGGATCTGGCAGACGCATGGTTTTGCGGAAGGTGACTGGGCCAGGGTGACGTCGCCGCACGGCGAGATCATCGTACCTGTGGCGCATATGGCGGGATTGAACGAAAACACAGTCTGGACCTGGAACGCCATCGGCAAGCGCAAAGGCGCCTGGGCCCTTGAGGAAGATGCGCCGGAAGCCACCAAAGGCTTCCTTCTGAACCACCTGATCCACGAGTTGCTGCCACCCAAGGGGGACGGCTTGCGCTGGTCGAATTCCGACCCGGTCACCGGGCAGGCTGCCTGGTTCGATCTGCGTGTGCGCATTGAAAAAAGCCCGCCACCGGATGAAGCCCAACCCTCCATTGACCCGCAGCAGTCACCGGTCGGCCAGGGACCCGACAAGGTGCTTCAAAAGGTGCGTCCATGACCCAGTTGCCTGATCGCACCGAAAAAAAGCTTGGCCTTGCCATCGATCTCGACACCTGTGTCGGCTGCCACGCCTGTGTCATTTCCTGCAAGGGCTGGAACACCGAGAATTATGGTGCGCCGCTCAGCGACATCGATGCCTATGGCGGTGACCCGGTCGGAACCTTTCTCAACCGGGTTCATTCCTACGAGGTTCAGCCCGCCGGTGGCACGTCCCAGACGATCCATTTCCCGAAATCCTGCCTGCATTGCGACAACGCCCCTTGCGTTACGGTCTGTCCGACAGGAGCCAGCTACAAGCGCTCTGAAGACGGCATTGTCCTGGTCAACGAGGACGCCTGTATCGGCTGCGGACTGTGCGCCTGGGCCTGTCCTTATGGGGCCAGGGAGCTGGATCAGACCGCCGGTGTCATGAAGAAGTGCACGCTTTGCATCGACCGCATTTACAACGAGAACCTGGAAGAGGTGGACCGGGTGCCGGCCTGCGTCCGGACCTGCCCGGCCGGCGCACGCCATTTCGGTGACTTTGCTGATCCTGACAGCAATGTTTCCAGGCTTGTGGCCGAACGGGGAGGCATTGACCTGATGCCGGAGCAGGGCACGCAGCCGGTCAACAAGTATCTGCCACCCCGGCCCAAGGACCGTCTGGTGGACATGATGGAATCAGACCCGCAAATGAAACCGGTGGCCGAGACACCCAAGGGCTTCCTGGCCTGGCTCGACAAGACCCTGGAGGCACTCTGATGCATCCGGCGCCTTCCGTCATCGTCTTTACAGTTCTGTCCGGCCTCGGCTTCGGCTATCTCGCCTGGCTCGGCATTGGCTTGCCTGCGGCCACTGGTTGGACCGCGTTTTTTGCGTACCTGGTGGCATTCGCCCTAGCCGTTGGCGGATTGCTCGCGTCGACATTTCACCTTGGAAACCCGCAACGGGCCCTGAAGGCCTTTACACAGTGGCGAACGAGCTGGCTGTCGCGGGAAGGCTGGCTGTCCGTTCTGGCGCTCTGCGTGATGGCGGTTTACGGCTTTGCCGCTGTCTTCTTCGACACCTTGCTGGCGCCGGTCGGCTATCTCGGCGCCGTGCTCAGCGTCGCAACCGTCTTTGCCACCAGCATGATCTATGCCCAGCTGGCAACCGTGCCGCGCTGGAACCACTGGCTGACGCCGGCGCATTTGCTGTCGCTGGCGCTGGCCGGCGGCGCTGTCCTTGCCGGGCAGGTGCTCGCCGCCTTGCTGTTGCTGGCCGTGGCCGGTGGATTGCAGGTTCTCTATTGGGTCCTTGGCGATCGGCGGTTCGGCGAACGCGGCCACACGATCGAAACGGCAACGGGTCTCGGGGACAGGGGCAGCGTGCGTCTCTTCGAACCACCGCATACGGGCACCAACTATCTCTTGAAGGAAATGGTCTATGTCGTCGGCCGCAAACACGCACAAAAACTGCGTGTGATCGCCTTTCTCATGAACTGCCTGTTTCCGATCCTGATCCTCGCTGTGTTGCCGGCCGGCATTGTGACCATTGGTCTCGCCGCCCTTGTCTACCTGGCTGGCACATTTGCCTCCCGCTGGCTGTTTTTTGCCGAAGCCGAACATGTTGTCGGTCTTTATTACGGCAAGCGCTGAACAGACCGCCGCTTTTCGGTTGTGCGAGCCCTTCCCCAGGGCCTAAAACGCGCAGCAGGATTGAAAAGGCATTGGCATGAAGAAGGCGGTCGTCCTCGGCGCATACGGATTTATCGGTGCGGCCTGCGTGCGCGCGCTGCAAGCAGGTGGCTTTGCCGTTCTCGGCGTCGGACGCTCGCTGGAGACCGCGCAACGGACCTTTCCCGATTTGGTCTGGATCATCCGGGACATTGCCGCGACGCAGGTCGAAGACTGGAAGGACATCCTTGCGGATGCGGATGTGGTGGTGAACGCCTCCGGGGCGCTGCAGGACGGCGCCCGGGACAATCTGACGGCCATCCACGAGACCGCGCTCACACAGATGCTTGAAGCGCTGAAGGGTACGCGCGCCAGGTTTATCCAGATATCGGCGGCTGGTGTCTCGGAAGACGCGCCAACGGCCTTCTTCCGCACCAAGGCCAGAGGCGACGCGCTGGTCACGGCGTCTTCCATCGACTGGGTCGTGCTGCGCCCGGCGCTGGTACTGGGGTCGGACGCTTATGGTGGATCGGCCCTGCTGCGCGCGGCAGCGGCCACGCCCTGGATCGGCGCACGCGCCTTTCCGCAAGCGCAGATTCAGACCATCCATGTCGCGGATCTGGCTCAGGCGGTCGTGCAAAGCGCCAGAGGGGAGATCGGCTCGCAATTTGTTGCTGATCTGACAGAAGACAACAGTCATTCCTTCCACGCCCTGACCCGTCATCTGAGAACCTGGCTGGGCTACCCCGACTGGACCTTCGAAATCCCTCTTCCTGGCTGGTTGCTGAAAACCGTCGGCAGGGGAGCGGATCTGCTCGGATGGCTTGGGTGGCGCTCTCCCTTGCGCATCAATGCGCTGGTGTCGCTCGAAAACGGCATCAAGGGCGATCCCGCCCCGTGGCGGGAGCGCGGCGGCATTGAAATCAAAAGTCTCGATGCAACGTTGGCCGCGATGCCGGCAACGGCCCAGGAGCGGGCCTTTGCCCGCCTCTATCTGCTTCTGCCTCTCGCCATCGCCACCCTGTCGCTGTTCTGGCTTCTGTCCGGGGTAATCGGTCTCCTGTCCTTCTCCGAGGCCAAAGCGGTGCTGACCGACCGCGGCGGCTCTGCAGCCTTTGCCTCGGTGGCGGTGATTGGCGGAGCAGCTGTCGATATGGTTCTCGGGGCTGGGGTCCTGGTCCGGCGCTGGACGCGTCTGGCCTGTCTCGGCATGATCGCCGTCTCCGCGGCCTATCTCGCTTTTGGAACCTTGCTGGCGGCAGACCTTTGGGCAGATCCGCTTGGACCTTTCGTCAAGGTTCTGCCGGCAATCGTTCTGGCTTTGCTGGTCTCCCTGCTTCTGGAGAAGCGCTGATGTGGTATGAGTTTCTGCGCTTTGCTCATGTGATCGGCGCTTGTGTTCTTCTCGGCACGGGCGCCGGGATCGCCTTTTTCATGGTAATCTCGAACCGTTCCAAGGACCCGCGTCTGATCGCCCATGTTGCGGGCATTGTCGTCCTGGCCGACACGGTGTTTACGGCAACAGCGGCAATTGCCCAGCCGGTGACGGGCTACCTCCTGACGCGGGAAGTCGGCTGGCCGCTGCTGGAAGGCTGGGTTCTGGTTTCGCTTTGTCTTTATGTGTTTGTCGGTCTGTTCTGGCTGCCGGTGGTCTGGATTCAGATCCGGATGCGCCGGTTGGCGCTTGCGGCCGCAGAGGCCGGCACGGCATTACCTGACGCTTATCACCGGCTCTACCGGATCTGGTTTGCCTTTGGGTTCCCGGCATTTTTTGCAGTACTTGCCATCATCTGGCTGATGCTGACCAAACCCGACCTGCCGCTCTAGGGCCTTATTTCAGTCATCAGACCCGCCCGGTTCCTTGCGCATCACGATCCAGACCACAAAGCCGATAAAGGCGAAGGTGCCGATATTCATGAGTGTGTCGACGGGATCACCGATCAGCATGGCTCGGCTCCTTTCTGGCATCCTGCAACAAGGCCCGGATGAGACAGGCCAGCAGGATCACGGTGATGAAGACAAAGGGCAGTGCGCCGAGTGCGATAAGCGTTCTGACGGCTGACATCGAGCCGGACAGGATCATCGCCGCGCCGAGCACACCCAGAAGGCCACCCCAGACGACCCGGATCTTCGCGCTTGGGTTGGGGTTGCCGCCAGTCGAAAAAGTGCCGAGTACAAAAGCGGCACTGACGACACTGGTGACAATGAACAGGAACGCCGCCAGCACGGTTGCCAGAGTTGTCAGCGTCGACAGCGGCAGCCGGTCAAGAAGCGCAAAGGTCATGCGTTCGA
This sequence comes from Roseibium sp., assembly GCF_965233565.1. Classification (GTDB taxonomy): domain Bacteria; phylum Pseudomonadota; class Alphaproteobacteria; order Rhizobiales; family Stappiaceae; genus Roseibium. The sequence continues at coordinate 3,484,876 of NZ_OZ247494.1, forward strand.
CATTGGTCTGGGTCAGGGCCAGAAGGTCGCCATTACCGTTGAGGGCGTCGAATATACCGATGCCGCCAAAGGCCCCGAACCAGATGGTGGAGAACAGCGTCGGTCCGATCAGGACGCCAAGCACGAACTCCCGGATCGTGCGGCCTTTCGAGATGCGGGCGACAAAGACACCGACAAACGGGCCCCAGGCGATCCACCAGACCATGTAGGTCAGGGTCCAGTCGCGGAACCATTTCGTGGCTTCGTCGCCATAGAAGGTGAAGGTTTCAAGCCCTCTTGGAATGACGACCGCGACGTAACTGCCGATGCCGCTGACGATGGAATTGAGCAGATATTCCGACGGCCCGAGGATGATCGTGTAGACGACCAGCCCGATCGCCAGCGCCATGGCGAGATTGGAGAGTTTCGCCATACCGGCGCCGAGATCGACCAGCAGCGGCGGGATATAGGCGGCGATCATCAGCGCGAAGACAATGCCAATCAGCAAGGAAGTGGTTTCCTCGTTGCCCAGCAGCACCGTGACGCCGTCAGCCACCTGGAAAACCCCCATGGCGACGGACCCGGCAACCCCGATGGCGATGGCGGCAATTGCCATGAAATCGGAGAACCAGCCAATGACACTGGCCCAGGTCTCACCCGGAAACAGGTTCTTCAAGGGGGCACTGACCAGCATCGGCGTGCCGCGCCGGTAGCTGAAATAGGCAATTGCCAGCGCCGTGGTGCCATAGATCGCCCAGGCGTGGATGCCCCAGTTGAAATTGGCGCCCAGAAGGGCCTGCTCCGCGGCAATCGGGGCCGGCAGGAACTGGCTCGCAAAATGATAGTGCGTCAGCGGTTCTGCAACGGCCCAGAACAGGAGGCCAACCCCCATGCCGGCCGCAAACAGCATCGCGATCCAGGTCGGTGTGGAATATTCGGGCCTGTCGGTGTCGGCGCCGAGGCGGATATCGCCGAATTTCGTCAGGGTCAGGCCCAGGCAGAACAAGAGCATGATGGTGACCGACAGCATGACCGCCCAGCCACGGCTGATGAAATACTGATCGACAATGGCGCTGGCGAAGGCCTGAAGGCCGGCCGGGTCGGCGACACCCCATATGCCGATCACGGCACAGAGGCCGATTGAGGTCGCCAGCAAAACCTTCGAACCCTGCATGAAATCAAACCCTCCACGGTCAATCCTGATCTGGAGCATAGACCGCTTCCCGAGGACATTGACAGCCGATTCTGCCAAGGCCGAACCGGTGTGACGCCTTCCGGCCTCTCTTGTAGAAAATATTAAGCGTTTCAATGCAGGATTGTTGGCTGACGAACCGATGGGAATGGCCGGCACATGCGCGATCTGTCAGATATCCGCAGCGAACCCGAAACTGTGAATACGACCGGCGAACCGGGCGCAACGGATCTGCGCCCCACCAGATCAACGATCCTGGGTGTCCCGTCCGGTATCCTGATCCTGTTGATGTTCTGCGCCGTCATCTTTGCCTTCGGCGCTGTATTGTCGAAAATCCTGATTGCGGAACGCCAGGCCGCGCAGCGCGAAATCGGCTCCGTGACCCGCGTGTTCGACAATCACAAGCTTTTCCTGCTCAAGGAAATGGAGCGCTACGCCGCATCGAACGCCGCCTATCAGAACATCGAGACAGACAGGTCGGACGACTGGATCAAGCGCCGCTTCGGTGTCGATATGGCACTGAGCTTTGAACATGATTTCACCGCCCTGATCGGTCGAAACCAGGATCTGCTTCTGGCCCTGGAAATTGGCGTAAAAAACACCGACAGTCACTTTGAAGAGGACGTCGAGCCGCAGATTGCCGGAACCCTTCAAAGAATACGCCGAAATTACATCAACGCCCTGACGATAACGGACACCGGCGCTATTCGCTTCGCCGGCAGGATTGACGACGTGTCCGGCGTCGAAGTCGTTGATCTGGATGGCGAACCGCATATTGCCGCCGCCATGGCCATCGTCCCCGATCCCGGCGGCATTGACATGGTGAATGCGCCGCCCAGTATTCTCGTCACCACATATGCCGTCGACGACAACCACCTTCGTGGCCTGCTGGCCAGTCTGTCGCTGGACAATCTGACCTTCGCAGGCAAGGTGCCGGACGGCATGATCGGTGTGCCCCTGAAGACTGAAACAGGAACCGTGCTTGGCTACCTGACATGGCATCCGATGAGCCGCGCGTCGTCGATCATCTTGTCTTCCCTGCCGATCCTGTCGATCGCATTGTTGATCATCCTTGTCGTCGCGCTGATTGCGCTACGCCAGAACGCGAAAGTGAAGCGTGACCTCGCGCGTCAGGAGCAGGAAGCGCGCTTTGCCGCAAGCCACGATTCAATGACGGGCTGTTTCACGCGAGGCTACTTTCATGCGGTCGCGGCCGAGCGCCTGAAGGTCCTGGCGGCCCAGAACAAGCGCGCCTGTCTCATTTATCTCGATCTGGACAATCTGAAGCAGGTCAACGACATCCATGGGCACACGGTCGGAGACAGCCTGATCGGCTGCCAGGCCGGCCGGGTTCGGGAGCTGTTGGGCCGGGCTGACCTCATCGGGCGGATCGGTGGCGACGAATTCCTGATTCTGGCCGAAGACTGGCAGACAGAAGACGAGTTGCACCATCAGATAGACCGTCTGCGCGAGGAGGTGCTGCAACCCGTCGAGTGTGACGGCAAGCGACTTGAAACATCGGTGAGCGCCGGAATTGCGCATTTCCCGGACCACGGCCAGGCATTGCCTGCGCTTGTTCGCGCAGCGGACATTGCCTTGCAGGAAAGCAAGCGCGAGCGCAAGGCGGTGTTTCGTCTCTACGACGAACAAATGGACCAGAGCCTGCGTGAAAAACGGGAGATACGCATCGAGCTTGACCAGGCGCTGCAGGATGAGGAACTCGAGGTCTTCTACCAACCCGTTATCGAGGCGCGGTCTCAGAAAATTGCCTTCTACGAGGCGCTTGTGCGCTGGCGCCATCCCAAGCGTGGCCTCGTTTCACCCGGCCTGTTTCTGCCGGTCGCCCAGGACGCGGGCCTGATGCCGCAAATCGGACATTGGGTCCTTGAACGATCCTTGCGGGATGCCAGCAACTGGGAGACCGCCGGTGTCTCGGTCAACGTCTGCACGAGCCAGATCGAAAAGCCGGGTTTTGCCCAGCAGGTCGATGCGCTTTTGCGAAAGTACAATTACCCGCCGCATCGTCTGATCCTGGAGATCACCGAAGAGCTGATGCTGGATGCCAATCCGGTCACACAGGAAGTTTTTGATCAGTTGCGCGGGCTCGGGATTGAGCTCGCGATTGATGATTTCGGCACCGGTTATTCCAGCCTGAGTTATCTGCACAAGTTTCGCTTCGACAAGATGAAGATCGACCGGAGTTTCATCTGGCGCATCGGCCAGGATGCAGAAGCCGACGTTCTTGTGCGTTCCCTGATCGGTCTTGCCAAGGTGATGGGCATGGAGACCGTCGCTGAAGGGGTCGAGACGAAGGAGCAGAGAGATTTTCTCGTCAGGGCCGGTTGCGGTCACTTGCAAGGGTTCCTGTATGGCAAACCGGAGCCTTTGGAATCCACTCAAAGTGCGCAATCGAAAAAGTCGGGTACCGGGTAGGCTCGCCACGTCCTGAAAAAGAAAAACGCAGGCAAGGGAGGATCTTGCCTGCGTCTTTTTGCCTTCAGGGAGTGGCTTATTCAGCGGCTTCCTTGACGGCCATCGGATTGTTCGGGTGCGTCGTCCAGTTGGCGTAGTCCTTTTCGACCGGCTTCTTGGTGCGCGGGTCGGTGCTGCCGGGTTCCATGGCTTCCATGGTGATGCAGTTCTCCACCGGGCAGACATTGACGCACAGGTTGCAGCCGACGCATTCCTCGTCGATCACCTCGAACTTGCGCTCGCCATTGACCATGTTGGTGATCGCCTGGTGGGATGTGTCCTCACAGGCGATGTGGCAGCGGCCACACTGGATGCAGAGATCCTGGTCGATCTTGGCCTTGGCGATGTAGTTGAGGTTCAGATACTGCCAGTCGGAGACGTTCGGCACGGCGCTGCCGACGAACTGGTCGACAGAGGTGTAACCCTTCTGGTCCATCCAGTCGCTGAGGCCGTCGATCATGTCCTCGACCACTTTAAAGCCATAGGTCATGGCTGCCGTACAGACCTGCACCGATCCGGCGCCGAGCGCCATGAACTCGGCCGCGTCGCGCCAGGTGGTCACGCCGCCGATGCCAGAGATCGGCAGGCCATGGGTTGCCGGATCGCGGGCGATTTCGGCGACCATGTTCAGCGCAATCGGCTTCACCGCCGGGCCGCAATAGCCGCCATGGGCCCCCTTGCCGTCCACCGAAGGCGATGGCGACATGATGTCGAGATCGACGCCCATGATCGAGTTGATCGTGTTGATCAGGGAGACCGCATCCGCACCGCCCGCCTTGGCGGCCTGGGCCGGCTTGCGCACGTCGGTGATGTTCGGGGTCAGCTTGACGATGCAGGGCATGCGCGAATGCTGCTTCACCCAGCGGGTGACCATCTCGATATATTCCGGCACCTGACCGACGGCGGAGCCCATGCCGCGTTCGCTCATGCCATGCGGGCAGCCGAAATTGAGTTCGACACCATCGGCTTCGGTCTCTTCGACACGGCGGAGGATGTCGATCCAGTTCTGCTCTTCACACGGCACCATCAACGAAACGACGAGAGCCCGGTCGGGCCAGTCACGCTTGACCTGCTTGATTTCACGCAGGTTCACTTCCAGCGGCCGGTCGGTGATCAGTTCGATATTGTTAAGACCGATCAGTTGCCGGTCCTTGCCATGGATCGCGCCGTAGCGCGGGCCGTTGACATTGACGACGGCCGGGTCTTCCCCGAGCGTCTTCCAGACAACGCCGCCCCAGCCGGCCTTGAAGGCGCGGACAACGTTGTATTCCTTGTCGGTTGGCGGCGCGGAGGCCAGCCAGAACGGGTTCGGCGATTTGATGCCGATGAAATCTGTACGCAAGTCAGCCATGGGACCTCTCCCTCAAATTGGTGACGCCGGGCGCCCTCAGGCGCTCAGGGCGGCGTTGATGCTTTCAGCGGCGATCTTGCCGTCTTCCACGGCGGTGACCGTCAGGTCCTCGCCGCCAAGCACGCAGTCGCCGCCGGCCCAGACATCGGCAAGGCTGGTCTTGCGGTCCGCGTCGACCACGATCCGGCCCTTCTCCAGGCTGAGGCCGTCACCAAGGTCGGCCTGAACCAGTGTCTGGCCAACGGCCTTGAACACCATGTCGGCAGGCAAGGTGACGGTTTCACCTGTGCCGGTCAGGGACCCGTTGTTGTCCTCGGTGCGTTCCAGCTCGATGCCGGTGATCGCACCATTGGCACCGACCAGGGACTTGGGCTGGGCCCAGGTCATGATCTTCACGCCGGAGGTCTGTGCCAGGTGCTGCTCGTATTCCGAAGCGTTCATCCGCTCCTGGCTGCGCCGATAGGCAATGGTGACATCTTCTGCGCCCAGAAGCTTGGTCTGGACGGCGATATCGACCGCGGTCATGCCGCCGCCAATCACCACGACCCGCCGGCCGACCGGCAGTTTGGACAGGTCCTGTGCCTGGCGCAGATCGGCAATGTAGTCGACCGCGTCGAGCGAGCCGCTCTTGTCTTCGCCGTCAAGCCCGAGGGCATTGACGCCGCCAAGGCCGATGCTGAGGAAGACCGCGTCGAAATCCGCACGCAGGGAGGACAGGTCCAGATTGTCGCCGAGACGCATGCCGGTCTTCAGCTCGATGCCGCCAATCGACAGGATGAACTCGACCTCGCGGGCCGCAAAATTGTCGACCGACTTATAGGAGGCAATGCCGAACTCGTTGAGGCCGCCTGCCTTTTCCTTGGCATCGAACAGCGTGACGTCGTGCCCGTGGACGGCGAGCCGGTGGGCGCAGGACAGGCCGGCCGGGCCTGCGCCGACAACGGCAATCTTCATGCCGGTGGAAGCGGCCCGGGTGAACGGTGTCGTGTCATTTTCCGACATGTAGTGGTCGGTTGCGTAGCGCTGCAGCTGGCCGATCTTCACCGGCTTGCCTTCAGCGACTTCACGCACACAGACCTGCTCGCACAAGGTCTCGGTCGGGCAGACTCGGGCGCACATGCCGCCCAGGATGTTCTGCTCGAAGATGGTCTTGGCAGATCCGGTCGGGTTGCCGGTCGAGATCTGGCGGATGAATTGCGGTATGTCGATGCTGGTCGGGCAGGCCTGCATGCAGGGCGCGTCATAGCAGAAGTAGCAGCGGTCAGCTTCGACCTGCGCCTCATGCGGTTCCAGCAGCGGATGCAGGTCGCTGAAATTCTCGGCGTATACGTCCTCAGGCAAGCGCCCGGCGGCAATATCCGGGCCGGCTTTCGTCTGGGTCATGGAGATCTCCGGAAGGTTGGCGATCGTTTTCAAACGCGGCCTCCTTCATTCGGCGAGGAAGCTCACCATGACATTGGAAGAAAATTTGAACAGTTAGTCAAATTTTTTTTGGAACGATTATAAACTTGAGGAAAAATATCAGCAATTAAATTGCCGATATTCCAGCAATTTAGCTCGAAAATTCGCATGTGATGAAATTTTTTGCATGGCGCTGATTCCGGCTCAAAATCCGGTTTTAAGCGGCGCAACAACGGGCAACCGGGACGGCGCAACCCGAATTGACGTGCCGAGCAGACCCTGGGCCGCCGGATCAGTTGGAGCGATAAACCAGTCTGGGAGCAGGCGCACCACGCTCGCGCGTCAAGGTGAACAACCGGCTTCGGAACAGGACCAGCAGGCTGAGAGCAATCAGCGTCACAGGCCAGAAGACGGAAGTCAGCAAGACGCTGGCAAGGCCCGAAGCGGTGCTGAGGCCACTGTCCAGAAGCTCAGCTGAAGAGACGATCAGAAACACAAGCGTAACGGCGCCGTAGAGCACGACCCCGACGAAGAACGCAATAACCATGCTGCTTGCCCACCTTTGACTACCCGACATCGCATCCCGAGCCCAACCGCGATGACCTACCGACACCATCTCAGGTCATGTTTTTGGTGTAAATAAGGCCAGTGCGATTTCAGGTAGCTAAAGGTGGCGGCCGGTTTTCATCTGTGGAGGGACAGGGGATATCTCGACAAAACTCGCGGCAAGGCTTGAAACCGGCCGGTTTTTGCCTGCCGCATCCTGGCGCTACTCCGGGTACCAGAGTCGCGCTTTTTCAGACCCACGCTCGATGATGACGTGGCTGTTGGCGAAGACCCGGTAGGAGTGACTCCAGTCGCCATCCGGCCACTTGATCCGGATATTGGCCCGTTCGGCAACGCCAAGACCGAAATGGACAAAACCCATCTGGCCGGAAGCGTGTCCTGCTCCGATCTGGATGTCCTTGACGCGGGTGTGGTTGCCGGTCTTGACGCTGATCTTTGCACCGACTGCGCGGCTGTTCGGCTGGCCCGGCTGACGGATATCGACTGCAATCCAGTTGCCGAGCGGCTTTGGAATGACGGCGCTGCCCTGCCCAAGGTTGCGAAACAGGCTGACCGGGGCCGCGCGATTGACGACCACCAGGTCCAGAAGGCCATCCGAATTGAAGTCGGCCAGCCCTGCGCCCCGGCCACGGCGGTCAAGACCGATCCCGGCCGTGCCGCCGGCTTCGGAAAAGCTGCCGTTCCATTGCCCGATCAGAAGGTTGTCCGGATCGAATGCCGCAAAATCCGGCATGGCTTCGACGTTGCCCTTGGCGATGTAGAGATCCCAGAGACCGTCATTGTTGACGTCCTGAAACTCCGAGTGCCAACCGGTGGACGGTTTCAGGTCCTCGCCCTGGTAGGGACGGTGGGCCGTCACGCCAAGGTCGAAGGCAATGTCCTGATAGACCGGCACGGTTTCATCCGTTTCGATATCCAGCTTCTGCAGCTTGGTGTCGCCCATCGAGGTCAGAGCATATTCGGGAAAACCATCGACATCGAGATCGATCGACGCAATGCCCATGCCCCAGATCTTCAGATGTTGCCAGCCGTCGGACTTGCGATAGGGCCGGGGTGGGCGTCCGGGAGGCACGGCCCAAAGCTGCTCCTGGCCACCCCGGTAGTAGTGGCGGTCGTTGGAGACCCGCAGTGCAGCCTCGCCCGACCGGTTCCAGTCGGTAAACAGGATCGACAGCGCGCAATAGCCGGGCGACAGCCGGCTGGCTTCGGGATAGGTCACGCCGCTGTCGGTTTTTTCCGGCCGGAACAGGAAATTGTCGTGGCAGGTGCCCCAGGGAGAGCCGGGCGCGGAGCGATCGACATAGTTGCCAAAGGCCAGCGTGGGGTAGTCAAGGTCAGGTTCGAAAGTTGCCGAAAAGGCGGTGGTCCATTCGCGGCCGCCGTCAAATCCGAGCGTCCGGTTGGCGACATCGAAGGTGCAGTCGCCCTTTCCCTTTAAAAGCAGGTTCTCGCCCAGACGCAGGATTGCCAGATCCAGCACATCGTCGTTGTCGAAGTCGAGCGGATAGGCTCCCAGAACGCGTGTTGCCTGCTTGTCGGTGAGCCCGGTATCGACCGGCTGAAAAGCCAGGGCGCCGCCGGTCGGGCTGATGTTGCGATAGAGCTGCGCGGGGTTCTTTCCCCCCGCCAGGAAAAGATCGGGCCGCCTGTCGCCGTTGCAATCGAAGATGGCCGCACCACCGCCAACAAAAAACTCCCAGGCTCCGTCATAGCTGTGGTTGAGCCCGGCTGCCTGCGCTTCCTCGGCAAACGAGGGCACTGGTGCGAAAGAATTTGGCGCTTCGTCCTGCGCCGTTGCCAAAGCCGGCGTGAACAGGCTCAAGACCGCTGCACTTAGCAGGCTCCAGACTTTACTCCGGGAAGTTGCGCCGCCTCCAGGGAGCTGTGCAGGTTCGGTTGTGAGCTCTTTCCGGCGTGTGCCCCACGCGGTGTCACCCCGGACAAGCGCAGCGCAGATCCGGCGCCTACTCGCAGGGCCACTTGCTGACGTGACGTTTGTCTCGACTTCGGTCAGGGTAAAAGAATCCGGCCCTCTGGAAGCGAGTGGGCCCCGGTTCTCCCTGCGGTCGACCGGAGTGACAACGTCGCCAGCAATGGCTTTCCTGCCAAGTGCTGCGTTTCTTTGACGAGAACGCATCATTCCGCAATCTCCAGGCTGCGCAGGAAGGCTATGATGGACTGGCGCTCGGTCTCGGGAAGCCCTTCGTAGGCCTTGCGGCTGTCCGCGGCCTCGCCGCCATGAGCCAGGATGACCTCGTTCAGCGTGGTCAGATCGCCGCGATGACCATAAGGCGCCGTGCTGCCGATGCCCCAGAGTTCCGCGGTGATGAAGACATCTCTGGCTACAAAGCGTTGTGCCAGCAGCTCATTGCCGAACGTGTCGTTCTGTGCGTCGGCGATCTTGTGGCGTTTGAGATCACCAAAGAGCGGCACCAGCACACGGCCCTGGTCATCGCGTGGCAAGGCCTTCACCCAGTCGAGTGTGCCGAGGTCATAAACCAGCGGCGTGTCCACATCGCTCTGGCGCAACGTTCCGGCCGTGTCGAACGGTCCCGGATCCTGGAACAGGAGGCTTTCAAGTGGCAGAGACGGGACATGGCAGGTACTGCAGCCGATTTCCGAAAACAGGGTTTCGCCCGCCTCGGCGGCCGCCTGCCAGACCTCTGGCAGGTCCTGTTTGCGTGTCGGTGCCGGCAGCGTAGCCTGGAAGGCGACGAGGGCGGAAACCTGCCCGGGGCTCATTTCATCGACATGTCCATCGCCATCAAAATCGTCACTGCCGCTCCAAACGGAACCAAACCGTTCACTTGGCTGGATACCGTGATGGGCGTTCATGGCGTTGACCGTGAACTGGCGCAGCGAGGCGAAGACACCCTTCTGGCTGAAGGGTCGAAGCGTCAGGTCATCGTCGATGCCGTCGAGCTTCGAGACATCGAGCGTGCCGTCGGGAGCTGCCGTCAGCGACCCGAAGGAGACCCCCTTGCTTTCAAGGGTTGCCTTTTCGGGCTGGCCGTTGGCACGGGCTTTTTTCAGAAGGGCCTTCCGCTGTGCGCGCAAGTCCGTGGTCATTTCACGGGCAAGCAATTCGATCAGGCCGGCGCCTTGAAGGGCATTGGTGTTGCGTTCGTTGGAAAACTGCGGATCGATCGTGTCGAAATCCGCGCTTTCAAAACCCTCGGAGACGAACACGTTCGCGGTAAAGGATCCTGCACCGCCGGTCACCGGTTCGTTGTGGCAGGACGCGCAGGCATTGGCATCGAGGCCGGCCAGCCGCTGAAACGTCAGATGAGATTTCCGGCGTACCTTGGTCGGCACGATGGCCCCGGTCGCGTCGGGGCGGCCCGCGCCGTCCAGCGTGGTGAATTTTGCCTTGAACAGCTCTTCGCCAAGCGGCTGAAGTCTGGCAATCGGATCGTCGCTGGAGGCGGCAAGCGCTTCAAGATCAACATCTTCGGTCAGAACACGTTCGCTCCAGGGCGGAAGATCCGGATCGGCCACTGCCGTGCCGGGAAACAGCAACAGGGCCAGGAGGAGAGAGGGGCGCAAAAAAAATTGCCTGGTCATACCGTCTCCTTCTCTGGCCCGGGCTTTGGCGACGCCTCGGAGGCTGCCCCGAGAAAGTCCTTGTCCAGCCGTTCCATGGACTGGGCGATCAGGCCGCTTCGGATAAAATTCTCGTTCCAGGGCATCACGTCGAGCGAGAAATTGTTTCTGAGATCGGCGACGAGTGCCTCTTCGAGGCCTTCCCACATGCCCTTTTCCATGAAGGCAAAGGCACGCATGGCAGCACCCGTCAGGACAACACGCTTCGGGTCGATCATGGCAATGACACGGGCAAGACCGTAGCCGAGCACCCGTCCGGCGTCGTGAAAGGCCTTGCAGGCGGCGTCGTCCCCCGAGCCCGCAAGCTCGATCAATCGGCCGAGACCGCTGACCCCGGCCCGGATCGTGATCGGATTGGTGTCTTCCGGCAGGTGTGAGGCCGCGCGGACCAGCGCGTAGTCGGCAAGATAGGCTTCCAGACAACCGCGTTTGCCGCAACGACACAAGGCGCCGCCAGGAATGTGATTGGCGTGTCCGAATTCGGCTGCGGTGCCGCTGGCGCCGGAAAACAGCTGGTTGTTGAGATAGAGCCCCATGCCGACACCATAATCGAGCATGATCACCGCGAAGGTGCCGCTGTAGCGGTTCGGGTCCGACCAGTGCAGGGCCTCGGTGATCATGTTGGTGTCGTTGGAGATGTAGCACTCGGCCCCGAAGGCATCGTGCAGCGGTCCGACGATCGGTATCTTGCGCCCCGCAAAGGCAGGGCTCCAGGCAACCATACCGGTTTCCGTCTCCACGACACCCTGTGCAGCGACACCGATCTCGCGCACGCGGCTGACGCTGACACCCGCCTCCTGGAGAAACTCCCGGATCGCATTGATCAACGTAGCCGGAAAACTTGTTGCATCCGCGGTTGCTGTATCGAACCGGCTGCGCGCTTCCTTGATGACCTCGCCTGCGAAATTCACCAGCGACAGGTCGATTGCATTCACCGCGAGGCGCACGCCAATGGTGTAGACCGCCTCCGGATTGAGCTTCAGGAGGGTGCGTGGACGCCCGCGTGCCTGAGGCGCTTTGGGCTCTTCGCTTTCCAGGCTGATGATCAACCCCTGGTCGAGCAGATCGGACGTGATTGCCGTCACGGTTGCCGGACTGAGCCGGGTGATCTGGCCGAGATCGATCCGTGCCATCGGACCGCTCCGGCGCAGGGCCTGTAGAACAATACTTCTGTTTTGCCGCCGGATCTGATCCCGGTCCGCCTTGCGTGTCATGCTCGCGAAGCTCTTCCCAAGGTGTTTCCTCTGTCCCGGGTTTCTCCCGGTTTTTCCGCCCTCGTTCCGGATTTTTGAACCCGTCGGAGCAGAGTTTTGCAAAACCATGTTGACAGGAGCTGCGCTTTCCTGCAACTTTTTTTCGGACACCAAAAAAAATAACAATAAGGCTGTCCTTTCTGAAAGCACCTCAAGAAGGCGCTTCACCATAGACGCATTTTAGGCACTGCCGTTCGACGTGGGTTGTGCCAACTGGAGGAAACATCGCAATGCGTAAGATCACCACTTTGCTGGCCGGCGCCCTGCTGTCCGCAACTGCCATCACCGCCGCTCAGGCGGAAGACATCGTTGTCGGCGTCAGCTGGTCCAACTTCCAGGAAGAGCGCTGGAAAACCGACGAAGCCGCCATCAAGGGCGCTCTCGAAGCTGCCGGTGCAAAATACATCTCCGCTGACGCGCAGAGCTCGTCCGCCAAGCAGCTTTCCGATGTGGAAGCGCTGATCGCGCAAGGCGCAACGGCCCTGATCATCCTGGCTCAGGACGCCCAGGCCATCGGTCCGGCTGTGCAGGCTGCCGCTGACGAAGGCATCCCGGTTGTTGGCTACGACCGTCTGATCGACGATCCGCGCGCCTTCTACCTGACCTTCGACAACGTCGAAGTCGGCCGCATGCAGGCTGCTGCCGTGCTGGCTGCCCAGCCGACCGGCAACTATGTGATGATCAAGGGCTCACCGACCGACCCGAATGCAGACTTCCTGCGCGGCGGTCAGCAGGAAGTCCTGCAGGAAGCGCTCGACAGCGGGGCGATCAAGATCGTTGGCGAAGCCTACACCGATGGCTGGCTGCCGGCGAACGCACAGCGCAACATGGAACAGATCCTGACGGCCAACGACAACAAGGTTGACGCCGTTGTAGCGTCCAACGACGGCACTGCCGGCGGTGTTGTCGCTGCCCTGACCGCTCAGGGCATGGACGGCATCCCGGTTTCCGGTCAGGACGGTGATCACGCCGCTCTGAACCGCGTTGCCAAGGGCACGCAGACCGTGTCCGTCTGGAAGGACGCTCGTGAGCTCGGCAAGGCAGCCGGTGAAATCGCCGTTGCCCTGGCCAATGGCGACGAGATGTCCGCTGTTGACGGCGCTGCGGCCTGGACGTCTCCGGGCGGCACCGAGCTGACCGCCAAGTTCCTGGCGCCGCTCCCGGTCACCAAGGACAACCTGTCTGCCGTCGTTGACGCCGGCTGGATCTCCAAGGAAGACCTGTGCCAGGGCGTCGAAAACGGCCCGGCTCCCTGTAACTAATACCAATACGCGATAAGCGCGGCCCCGGTTACTGTTAACCGGGGCCTTAAAACAGGGACCGCTTGCCAAAGCCGTTCCCCGGGATGGGCCACCCGATGCGAAAGCATGCTGGTCTCCAAGCAGGAGTAACCTCTATGTCCGACACGGCACTGTCAGGGTCGAAAAACCCGACAGCACGAAATCTCTTTGCCGCACTGCAGCTCGATACGCGGCTTTTGGGCATGATCGGGGCGTTTGTCGTTCTGTGCCTGATCTTCAATGTGTTCACCGATGGCCGGTTCCTGACACCGCGCAACATCTTCAACCTGACGATCCAGACCGTGTCTGTCGCGATCATGGCAACCGGCATGGTCTTCGTCATCGTCACCCGCCATATCGATCTGTCGGTGGGGTCCGTTCTGGCAACGGTTGCCGCCGTCATGGCGGTGGTTCAAACCGACATCCTGCCGCAATTCATGGGCCTCGGGCATCCCGGCATCTGGCTGATTGCGATTCTCGCTGGCGTTGTTGTCGGCGTGACCATTGGCGCCTTTCAGGGCTGGATGATCGGCTATCTCGGCATTCCGGCTTTCATCGTGACCCTCGGTGGCCTGCTGGTCTGGCGAAACGTCGCCTGGTTCATCACCAGCGGTCAGACGATCGGTCCGCTCGACGAAACCTTCACAAAGATCGGCGGTATCGGTGGCACGATGGGCGAAACCGGTTCCTGGGTCTTCGGCGTCCTGGCCGTTGCAGCAGCGCTCTGGATGCAGGTCGCCTCCCGCAGGCGCAAGTCGTCCCATGGCTTTCCAGTCAAGCCGGCATGGGCAGAAGCCACGATGGCTGCCATCACCACGGTTGCGATCCTTGGTTTTGTCTGGATCCTGAACTCCTATGACATTCCGAAGGCGCGGCTGAAGCGGATCTTCGAAGCCAGCGGTGAAACCCTGCCGGAAGGCCTGACCATGGGCTACGGCATTCCCTATTCCGTGCTGCTCTTGATCGTTGTTGCCGTCATCATGACCCTGGTGGCCCAGCGGACACGCCTTGGCCGCTACATCTTCGCAACCGGCGGCAATCCGGATGCGGCGGAGCTTTCGGGCATCAACACCCGCTTCCTGACGGTCAAGGTGTTTGCGATCATGGGTGGCCTGTCCGCGCTCGCCGCCGCCGTCGCTGCAGCCCGTCTCGGCTTTTCCACCAACGACATCGGCACGCTCGACGAACTTCGGGTTATTGCGGCTGCCGTCATCGGCGGAACGGCACTGGCCGGTGGTGTCGGCACGATCTACGGCGCCATCCTGGGGGCCCTGATCATGCAGTCGCTGCAGTCCGGCATGGCCATGGTTGGCGTGGACGCGCCGCTCCAGAACATTGTCGTCGGTACGGTTCTCGTACTCGCCGTTCTGGTCGACATCATCTATCGCAAGCGCACGGGAGACTGAGTGATGGACGCGCCTCTCGTAGAAATGAAAGACATGTGCATCTCCTTTGGCGGGGTGCAGGCCGTGGATCACGTCACTGTCGATCTTTACCCGGGTGAAGTGGTCGGTCTTCTGGGCCACAACGGGGCCGGCAAGTCGACTTTGATCAAGATCCTGTCGGGTGCCTACAAGTCCGACAGCGGTGAAATCCGCATCAATGGCGAGGAAGTCCACATTCACTCGCCGCGCGATGCCCGGGCCTACAACATCGAGACCATCTACCAGACACTCGCGCTGGCCGATAATCTCGATGCAGCCTCCAACCTGTTTCTCGGCAGGGAACTGACCACGCCGCTCGGCTTTGTCGATGACGATGCCATGGAAGCGGAAACCCGCAAGATCATGGGCCGGCTCAATCCGAACTTCAAGAAGTTCCACGCGCCGGTGAAAGCCCTGTCGGGTGGTCAGCGCCAGTCGGTCGCCATTGCACGTGCGGTCTATTTCAACGCCAAGATCCTGATCATGGATGAGCCCACGGCCGCGCTCGGGGTCCACGAGACCCAGATGGTGGCGGAGCTGATCCAGGAGTTGAAGAAGCAGGGCCTTGGCATCTTCCTGATCAGCCACGACATCCATGATGTCTTCCAGCTTTGTGACCGGATTGCCGTGATGAAGAACGGCCAGCTGGTCGGCACGGCCAAGACCACCGACGTCACGGATGACGATGTGCTCGGCATGATCATTCTGGGCAAGTGCCCGGAAGGTGCAACGCCCGGACCGGGCGCGCTGGTCGACGATACCGTCGTCGGCTGACCCATTCGCGTCCGCGGGCCCTTGTCCGCGGACGCGCTTCATGATTTGAACGGACAGTCATCGCTGCGTCCTGGTCATGAGTGTTTTGCCGGACCTTGAAAACGGGGCGTCGGCATTCTTTTTGGATTTTTTTGAGGAACGCACCTCATGTATATCGGTCTCGATATCGGCACAAGTTCGGTCAAAGCCATATTGTTGGGAGACGACCAGTCCCTGATCGCATCAGCCTCGGCGGATCTGAGCGTTGAACGCCCGCATCCGGGCTGGTCGGAGCAGGACCCGGACAGCTGGTGGACGGCCTGCGAGACCGTGCTGGATGCGTTGAAGGCGAAGGCCCCGGCTGAGCTTGCGGCCGTCAAGGGCATCGGCCTCTCCGGCCATATGCATGGCGCTACCTTGCTGGATGATGCCGGCCGGCCGCTGCGGCCCTGCATCCTCTGGAACGACGGGCGCTCGGGCAAACAGTGCCGGGACCTGGAAGCAGCCGAGCCAAAGTTTCTGAAGCTGGGCGGCAACCGCGTCATGCCGGGTTTCACGGCCCCCAAACTGCAATGGGTCCGCGAAAACGAGCCTGAGATCTTTGCAAAAACCAGGATGGTTCTGCTGCCGAAGGATTACGTCCGCTTCTGCCTGACCGGTGACTATGTCGGCGACATGTCCGACAGCGCCGGCACGCTCTGGCTGGATGTGGCAAAGCGGGACTGGAGCGACGATCTCCTGGTGGCGACCGGCCTTACCCGCGAGCACATGCCACGCCTTGTCGAAGGCTCTGCGGCCTCCGGGTTCTTGAAATCCGACCTCTGTGCCCGCTGGGGCTTTGACACGGCGCCGGTCGTTGCCGGCGGTGGCGGTGACAATGCGGCGTCAGCCTGTGGCGTCGGCGCGGTGGATCCGGGCTCCGCCTTTGTCTCGCTCGGCACGTCGGGCGTGTTGTTTGTGACCAACGACCGATTTTCGCCCAATGTCGACAGTGCCGTGCATGCTTTCTGCCATGCCGTGCCGGACACCTGGCACCAGATGGGCGTGATGCTTTCGGCCTCGGACTGTCTCAACTGGCTCGGCCGCACCTTGAAGGCGTCCCCCGGCGATCTGACGGCGGCACTCGGGCGCGTCGACGGCCCGTCCCCTGTCTCGTTCCTGCCTTATCTCGGCGGCGAACGCACACCGCACAATGATGTCGAAATCCGTGCCGCCTTCGCCGGCATCTCACACGAAACCGACGACCGCGTGCTCACACATGCCGTGCTCGATGGAGTGGCCTTTGCCCTGAAGGACTGTCTTGAAGCCCTCAGCGTTGCCGGCACGCGCATCGATCGGGTGCTTGCGGTCGGAGGCGGTTCGCGCTCAACGACCTGGCTTGAGATCATTGCCAGCCTTCTGAACGTCACCGTCGATGTTCCTGTCGACGGCGATTTCGGTGCATCGCTCGGCGCTGCGCGTCTCGGCCAGGCGGCGGCCCAGGGCTCCACTGACGGCATCTTTACCAGACCCGCGCTGAAGACCAGCATCGATCCCGTTCCCCAACTCATCGCACCCTATGCCGAGGCCTATGGCCGCTGGCGCAACCTCTATCCGGCGCTGAAGCAGGCCGGTTTCTGATTTTCCTTAAGGAGACAAATTCATGAGCACAGGCTTTTTTGGCGAGCTGCAGCCGATCCCGTTCGCAGGCCCCGACAGCACCGATCCGCTCACCTATCGCCATTACAACAAGGACGAAGTGGTGCTGGGCAAGCGGATGGAAGACCATCTGCGGCTTGCTGTCTGTTACTGGCACAATTTCTGCTGGCCGGGGTCCGATCCGTTCGGCGGCGAGACCTTCATGCGCTCCTGGATGGCCGAAGGCGGCGACCCGATGGACCAGGCCCGGTTGAAGGCCGACGTTGCCTTCGAAATGTTCCAGATCCTGGGCATGCCCTTTTTCACCTTCCACGACCGGGACATCGCCCCGGAGGGCAAGACACTGGCAGAGAGCAACGCCAATGTGAACGCCATCGCCGATATCTTCGAGAAGAAGATGGCGGACACCGGCATCAAGCTGCTCTGGGGCACGGCCAACATGTTCTCCAACCGGCGCTTCATGTCGGGCGCGGCCACCAATCCGGACCCGGATGTCTTTGCCTACGCCGCGGCCCAGGTGAAAAACGCTATGGACGCCACTCACCGCCTTGGCGGAGCCAACTATGTGCTCTGGGGTGGCCGCGAAGGCTATGAGACCCTGCTCAACACCAACGTCAAACAGGAACTCGACCAGCTCGGGCGTTTCCTCAACATGGTGGTCGAATACAAGCACAAGATCGGTTTCCCGGGCACGATCCTGATCGAGCCGAAGCCGCAGGAACCGTCCAAGCACCAGTATGACTACGACGTCGGCACCGTTTACGGGTTCCTGAAGGCTTACGGTCTTGAGAACGACGTCAAGATGAACATCGAGCAGGGCCACGCGATCCTGGCCGGCCATTCGTTCGAGCACGAACTGCACATGGCCCGGTCCTTCGGCATCCTCGGTTCGGTCGACATGAACCGCAACGACTATCAGTGCGGTTGGGACACGGATCACTTCGGCATGAACGTGCCGGAACTGGCCCTGGCCTACTACGAGATCCTGATGGATGGCGGTTTCACCACCGGCGGTACCAATTTCGACGCCAAGCTCCGCCGTCAGTCGCTGGATCCGGTCGACCTGATCCAGGCGCATGTCGGCTCTGCCGACGCCATCGCCCGGGGCTTGAAGGCTGCTGCTGCCATGATCGAGGACGGCCGCCTGAAGGGCTTTGTCGACGATCGGTATGCCGGATGGCAGAAACCGGAAAACGCCGCGATCCTGCAGGGCGGGTCGTCGCTGGAGGAACTGGCCGAGCGTGTCCACGGCGCCGACCTTGAGCCGCAGCCGAAATCCGGCAAGCAGGAATACCTGGAAAGCCTGGTCAACCTGTTTGTGTGAGAGGGTCTCGCAAACTGACGTGCCGGCCCGGTAATGCCGGGCCGGCTTTTTCGCGAATTCAGATGTTCGCCCAACGAGAGGTACCAATCTCTCATTTGTCTTCCCCGCATAGGCGGGCACCCAGTAACCATCTGACAAGGGTGGGTGTTCCCACTCCAGCCACAGGGAGTCAGGGGTCCCGGCTCTCCGCTGCGCTGCGGCCGGGATGACAAACAGAAGGCGCTGAACGTCAGGGCGCAAGAGTAACGCTCGCCCACACTTCTCGTCGTCATCCCATGGCTTGACCATGGGATCCATACCATGGGCTTTCCGCGAACAGGGCTGCGCTTGAGGCGACGGAACGGCATGGATTGCAGGGTCGAGCCCTGCAATGACGACAATGGAGGAAAGGAGCCCCTGTCCGGACCTCAAGGCATTCGCCGATCGCATCACTCAAAATGTGAAGGCTCGAAAAACTGCGCTCGTTGCAGCAGTACGAAAACTCCTCGTTCGCCTGAACGCTGTACTCAGGAACAAAACCGAATACAAATTTCAATGACACAGCTGCCGGCTCTCCGCTGCGCTGCGGCCGGGATGACAAGGAGAGATTTAGGCAAGGTTCTCAGGTTGTTACGGCTTTAGCCCCGTCGCGCTGCCGCCTGCACTTGTCCGAGCAATAGCGGACCTGGTCCCAGTCTCTCTCCCACTTCCTGCGCCAGGTGAAGGGCCGGCCGCAGCCTTTGCAGGTCTTTTGCGGCAAGTCGGCCTTCTTGCACATCCTCATGACGGGCTCCTGAAGAGATCAGACTGATTCGGATCGACGGCCTTACCGCCACGACGCCGTTTTTCCCGCCCACGCATCGGAAGGCCGCTCTTGCGGCTGCCGTGTTTCGACTGGATGTCGGCGGCCGTGCCGCGAAAGGCTTGCCCCTTGCGCACCGCCCATACCTTTTCCCGGGCCTCTTTTGCGGCACCCAGGTGGTCGACGATGGGAAAGGGATAGACCTTGCCGAGCACCTTGCCGGCACTGTCCGCTTTCCAGGGCTCATGGAGATGCGCGTCGTCAATCGCTGTCAGCTCCGGCACCCAGCGGCGCACGAACGCTCCGTAAGGGTCCTGATCGAGACCCTGTTTGACCGGATTGTAGATCCGGACCGTGTTGATCCCGGTGGTGCCCGATTGCATCTGGACCTGCGGCCAGTGGATGCCCGGCTCATAATCGGTGAACTGCCGGGCGAGATGCAGGCCGGGAGCCCGCCAGTCCAGCCAGAAATGATAGCTGGCGACGGCCATCAGCATGGCGCGCATCCGGAAATTCATCCAGCCCGTGGCCTTGAGCGCCCGCATGCAGGCATCGACGAAGGGAAGGCCGGTTTCGCCGTTCTGCCAGGCCTGAAGGCGCATTTTGTCAGGGTCTCTCGGTCTGAGCCCGTCATAGGCCCGGTGCAGGTTTTCAAACTCCAGCCTTGGTTCATCCTCCAGCTTCTGCATGAAATGGCAGTGCCAGTGAAGACGTCCGGAAAAGGAACGTATTGCCCCCTGCCAGGTGGTTCGGCCCTGAAAGTCCTGGTCCTTGAGTTCGCGCTGGCGGGCCCAGGTGGCCTGGGCCACCTCGCGCAGGGACAACGCGCCGAAGGCAAGATGCGGCGACAGCCGCGAGCAGGCATCGAAGGCCCTGACCGGCGTTGCCATCGCCGCCCGATACGGTTTGCCACGCCGGAACAGGAAACTCTGAAGCGTCTCCATTGCTGCCTTCCGGCCGCCGCGCTGCCGGTCGGGACAGGGATCCGGCGCAATCGCGAGTTCTTTCGCCGTGGGAATAACGTCATTCTCCAACCCGCCTAGCGGGGGCAAACGCGGCGGATCTATGCCTGGCTTTGCCATGAAGCGGTCCCATTGCCCGGCCCAGCCGTCCCGGGATGTCAGCTGGCGGATCACGCCGGTCTGACGGCACTCGGTCCAGGCAATGCCCCTCTCGCGGCACCAGGCGGCGACGGCACGGTCTCGCCGATAGGTCCAGTCGTTGCCGGTTTCCTCGTGCGACCACAGACCGCCGATCACAAAACGGCCGGCAAGCTCGGCGAGGATTTCCGTAACCCGGCCGGTCCGGACGATCAGGGGTTGGCCAAGCACCGCCAGGTCCTGTCGCAAGGATGCCAGACATTCGGTGAGAAACTCGAAGTGCCTGCCCGACATGTCCGGCTGCTGCCACAGCTCCGGTTCGACCACATAAAGCGGCAAAACCGGGCCATGCAACGAAGCGCGTTTCAGCGGTGCATGATCCTGGACCCGCAAGTCCTTCTTGAACCAGACGATGTGTAAGGGGTCTTGCACCCGAGCCTAGCTCCTTCCTGTGGGCGACGGCTCTTTTTACGTCCAGGGACCGATTTGGATTGCTTCAGCAGGTGTCGCAGCATCGCGTTTGGGCAAGGATGAGAGCAAAGAGGGACAACGGCATCTCAGTTGCCATACTCGCGAAAGCAGAGAGCCGGGAACCTTGTGCCGGGAACCTTGTGCCGGAAACCTTGTGCCAGAAACCTTGTGAATGCGCGGGAGTTCCGGAGCGGCCAAACGGTGCCCTGGGTTGCAGCTCACGCACCGCTTCGCCGAGAAAACAAGCAATTGAAACTCGGAAAGAGGGCCGGGAGTGGGACTGGTCAGAACCGATCGAACAGCTGCATACCGTCCGGGTCGGCCAGATTGTGCAGCCGGTGGGCGGCGTGGCGGGCAAAGCGCAGGGTGACCGCCTTGCGGGTGGCCGCGCTCAGCTTGTGTTCCGGCGCATTGCGCAGGATTTCCGCGCCGAACCCGTCCGAGACAATCAGGCCGGCCTCTTCGGGAAAGATATCCAGCGGCACATCCGGGTGGGTGGCGAAATAGAGCCGGTCGCAGTGCTGACGATAGTCCGGCCACTTGTTGTCAGCGCGAAAGTCGGCCACCGAAGACTTCACCTCGACAATCCAGAGCTCGTGCTTGGGTCCGATGGCCAGAAGATCGGCCCGCCGCGCTGATGCAAGCGTGACTTCCGACAGGCAGGCAAAGTCGAACTGGCGCAAGAGCCGCGCCGTTCCGCGCCAGACTTTCAGCGCCGTGTCCGACTGGCGGCCGTCCTTCAGCGGGTCATCCAGCTGAATACGTCCCGACGATTGCTGACTATCGTTATTCATTCCAGTTTTGTTCCATCTTTGTTCGAAAAATGCAAGCAGCCGAATCGTGAAGGTTGTAAAAACTTGCTGAATTGCCTTTTTCGCCGCAGATTGCATAATCCAGGGAGCATCATGTCAATCGGCAAGGGGGAACGGTTGCGCATTTTCAGTCAAACAGCTCTGGCAGCAGCAATGCTGGCAGTCGCATGCAGCACCGCCGGTGCAGGCAAGGGCGACCTGATGTTCGAGGTTCCCAAATCCGCTCCCCTGCTTCAGGGCAAGATGCTGGATCTGAGATTTGCCGAATTCGCACAAGGGATCTGGGTTAAGGACCTGAACCAATGTCCGGCAGCCCGGATCGACCGCAGCAGCCCGGGGTCGACGCTGGCCATTTACCGGGGCCTCTTCGAGACGCCAGGCCGGATCTGCCAGGTCTATGGGGCGGAAAAGGCGGGCAAGCAAACGCAGCGGGCGGCGCTCAATTGCCTGCTGACGGATGGCGGTGAAGCGATCGAACTGGTCACTGTCATGCCCCGCGGCACGCAGGGACTTGTTGTCCAGGAAGGGGAAAAGCCGCCGGTTCATTTCCGCTTTTGCGAAAAGATCACGCCGATCCTGCAATAGGACAGCGCTGCCAGTCGTTATTGAGTCCTGACCCTAGATCTCCGGCCCTGACCATACATCGGAGCGCGCGGCCTTTTTCGGCGTCCGGCTTTCCGAAATATGCGCCGTCAGCGGATCGAGCGTGCACAGGGCGTCATATTGGCTGAGGAAGATCTGCCCGGTCAGATGCTTCAGGAAGTCGGTCCTCTTCAACCGATCCATCACCGGTCCCTTCACCTCCGACAAGTGAAACAGGACACCGCTGTCTTCCAGGCGGTGGTTGATTTCTTCAAGGCTCTCCAGAGCGCTGGCATCGATCTCGTTGACCGCCGGGCACATCAGGACCACATGCTCGATGTCGGTCTTGTCCGCGACCAAAGCGTAGATCCTGTCTTCCAGGAAACGGGAATTGGCGAAAAACAGGCTTTCGTCGACCCTGAGCGTCAGCACCCGGTCACCGGTCACCACCTTGTGGCGGTCGATGTTCCGGAAATGCTCCGTGCCCGGAACGATGCCGACAATGGCCGTATGGGGGCGGCTGCTGCGGAAAAGATAAAGCGCGATGGACAGCGCAACCCCGGTCACGACACCCGGCTCGACCCCGAAAAACAGGGTGACCAGGATGGTGGCCGCCATGGCGGCGAAATCGCTCCTGGAATAGTTGAAGGTGCGTTTGATTGCGCCAAGATCCACCAGGGAGAGAACCGCAACAATGATCGTCGCCGCCAGCGTTGCCTGGGGCAAAAAGGTCAGAAGCGGTGTCAGGAACAAGGTGGCGAGGGCGATGCCGACGGCGGTAAAGGCGCCGGCGGCAGGTGTTGCCGCGCCGGCATCAAAATTCACGACGGACCGGGCAAAGCCACCGGTCACCGGATAACCGCCGGAGATTGCCGAGGCGACGTTCGAGGCTCCGAGCCCGATCAGTTCCTGGTCCGGTTCGATCCGCTGCCGTTTCTTGGCTGCCAGCGTCTGGGCGACGGACACCGATTCCACAAAGCCGATCACCGAGATCAGCAGTGCCGGGCCGGCCAGAGCCAGCCAGAGCTCGCTGTCGAAGGCGGGCAGGTGTGGCATCGGCAGGCCCGAGGGGATGTCACCGACGAGCCTGACGCCCTCGTCGCCAAGGTTGAACGCTGCGGCGAGGAACGTGGTGACCGCAACGGCTGCCACCGGACCCGCCTTGGTCAGGATATCGGCCAGAAACGGTTTCAGTCCCAATCCGAGCAGCTGTTTCTTCAGGCCCTTGCGTGTCCAGAATAAAAACCCGGTTGCGGCAACGCCGATCGTCAGCGTGATCCAGTTGATGTCGCCTAGGTGGCCGGCAATGGACAGGAGAATGTCGTAGAGCGTGTGACCCTGGGCCGGTACGCCAAGAATGTGTTTCAGCTGGCTGGAAGCGATCAACAGGCCGGAGGCGGTGATGAAACCCGAAATCACCGGATGGCTGAGCAGGTTGGCCAAAAAGCCGAGTCGAAAGAGCCCCATGGTGATCAGCATCAGTCCGGACAGCAGGGCCAGCACGATTGCGGCCCCCAGATATTCCGGTGTTCCCTGCTGGGCCAGTTCGCCGACAGCCGAAGCCGTCATCAATGAGACGACAGCCACCGGGCCGACGGCCAGCGCCCGGCTGGTGCCGAACAGCGCATAGGCGACCAGCGGCAGGATCGAGGCATAAAGTCCGACTTCGGGCGGCAGGCCGGCAAGCAGCGCATAGGCCAGCGACTGGGGGATCAGCATGATGGTGACGATCACCGCGGCCACAAGGTCGCTGGTGGCCGTTTCCGTGTCATAGCGTTTGCCCCAGTCGAGGATGGGCAGATAGCGCTGCAACCGCTTCATCGTGTTCTATCCGGCTTCCGTCACCGCGCGGCAGGCTGCAAGCGGGACAAGGTCATTGTGGCCGCAACACCGGGCAGTGTTGCGGTTCGTTTCAGGCGTTCGAGGGCCCGAACGAGTTCGGTGGCCTCAGGAACCGGGCTGCGGCGGAAACAGGCCGGCGATGTTGTAGCCAGCGGCGCTGGTATCGGCCAGGACGTCTGCGACAGGCCGGCTTCGCGCTTCAGAAAGGGCCCAGAGCGCGATCGAACGGGTGCCGCTCCGGCAATAGGCAAGCACCGGTTTCGGCAGGTCCGTCATCATTTGTGTAAAGGTCTCGATGTCATCGGCGCCGAAATTGCCCCCGACAATCGGCAGATAGCGAATTTCCAGGCCCTGCTCCGCCGCTGCCGTCTTCATGGCTTCGAATTCAGGCTGGTCCGGGGCTTCTCCGTCCGGGCGGTTGCAGATCAGGGATTTGAAGCCCTGTGCGGCAAGCACGGCGACATCTTCCGGCTGGATCTGTGGGGCAACCGACAGGTCTGGATTGACTGCTTTCATGAGAACTCTCAACTGGTCTGAGCAAAAAGAGACAGTTTCAGGCTGGTACGCGGACCGTCAAATTGAAACTGCAGACTGACTTTTTCCTCAATGATCAAAGGGCGTTGACCGGCACTTTCAAAAAGATCTTGCCGTCATCGTCTGCCGGCGGCAGCTTGCCTGCACGCATGTTGACCTGCAGGGAGGGTATGATCAGCTTCGGCATGTCCAGCTGGGCGTCGCGTTCGGTGCGGAACTTGACGAACTCTGCCTTGGTCTTGCCGCCGCCGACATGGATATTGTGTTCCTTTTCAGCGCCGACCGTGGTTTCCCATTCGATGTTGCGGCCGTTCGGACCATAGTCATGGCACATGAACAGGCGCATGTCGTCGGGCAGCGCGAGCACCTTCTGGATGCTGTCGTAAAGGGTTGCCGCATCGCCGCCCGGAAAGTCCGCGCGGGCAGAGCCGCCATCCGGCATGAACAGCGTGTCGCCTGCGAAAGCCGAATTGCCCATGACATGCGCCATGCAGGCCGGCGTATGACCGGGCGTGTACATGGCAAAGGCGGTCATTTCGCCGATCTGGTAGGTATCGCCATCCTGGAACAGCTTGTCGAACTGGCTGCCGTCCCGCTGGAATTCCGTGCCTTCATTGAAGATCTTGCCGAAGGTCTCCTGGATCACGGTGATCTTGTCGCCAATGCCGAGCTTGCCGCCAAGCTGCTGCTGGATATAGGGCGCGGCCGACAGATGGTCGGCATGAACATGGGTCTCGATCAGCCATTCCAGGTCCAGGTCGTTGTCCCGGATATGGGCAATGATCTCGTCGGCGTGATCATAGGTGATCCGGCCGGCCGCATAATCGATGTCCATCACGCTGTCGACGACCGCACAGGCCTTCGAGGCAGGGTCCTTGACGACGTAGCTGATCGTATTGGTCGCCGGATCGAAAAAGCCCGTGACCTCCGGCGCAACGGCCATGTCGACCGGATAGTTCGAGTTGCTCATCTCAATCTCCCAATTCCTGCCTGCACCGTCAGGCTTTTGCCGGTTTGTGACGGTGGCCCTGTGTGTTCATCCAGCGGGCGGTCACGATGCCAGCCGCGATGGCAAGGGCCGTTATAACGGGTTCGATGCCAAGACCGATCACCGGAATCAATCCACCCGGACAGAATCCGCTAAGGCCCCAGCCTATCCCAAAAACCGCAGAGCCGCCGATCAGTTTCCTGTCGAGATCGGTTTTGGTCGGCAGGCTGAAAGCCTGGCCAAGCAGCGGCTTCTGCATCCGGAAGGCCAGACGGTAGCCGATGGCTGTGACCAGAAGCGCGCCGCCCATCACGAAGGCCAGGCTCGGATCCCAGGTTCCTGCAAAGTCGAAGAAGTTCAGAACCTTGGCCGGGTTGCCCATGCCGGAAATCAGAATACCGCAACCAAAGAGGAGGCCAAAGCCGAAAGCCGTCAGAAGTCTCATGATCTTAGCCTCCAAACACGTGCCGGGTCAGGAAAACGGTGAGCACCGCAGTGGCCATGAAGGTCATGGTCGCGGCGATTGACCGCGCGGACAGGCGGGACATGCCGCATACGCCATGACCGCTGGTGCAGCCCGACCCGAAGGTCGTTCCGACCCCGGTCAGAAAGCCGCCCGCCACCAGAAACAAGGGGGAAGACGGTACGGAGATTTCCGGCAGCTGGCCGGTGAACCCCAACAGGACCAGCGGACTGACGACCATACCGGCCAGAAAGGCCGCGCGCCAGGACCAGTCCTGGCTGAGCTCAGTCGTCAGGAAACCGCTGACGATGCCGTTGATGCCTGCGATACGTCCGTGAACCGCCATCAGGGCCACGGCGGCCAGACCGATCATGGTTCCGCCAAGAAAACTTAGAAACGGTGTGAAGTCAGTCATGTTGCGCTCATTCTTTCGATATATTCGAATATATGAATATAATGGACAAAGATCAAGAGGCCCGGGATCGAATGACGGCAGGTTTGGTCAAAAACAACAGGCTGGCACCAGGGCCTCTTTTGCGGCACTTTCTGGAAGACAGGGCAGCCGTCATGTGCGCCTGGATGTTGGGGGGACATATGAAAGCATTGACTGCACTTGCCGGGCTGATCGGGGCGATGGCTCTTTTGCTCGGCGGCAACCCGGCGGTGCGCGCCGCGGAAGATGACACGAAAATAGCCCTGAAACTGTTCGGCAAACAGGACATTGAACGCGACCTCGGCACCTGCCGGTTCTCGCTTTGGCAGGACGACCGTGACCCCGAGACGGATCGCTATGCCTATCTGTTTCACGTCAATTCCGGCGATCGGGGCTATGCCGGTCCGGCGCGGGTGAAGATTGGCGACACCGTGCATCAGCTCTTTGAACTCGCTGCCGGCGGCGCGGCCTCGAACGAAGTCGCCGGCCATTATCTTTATGCAAGCGATGACCGGGAGGTGCGGGTTCACATTGAAATCCGGAGCGCTGACCAGAGCGGAGAAGACAATCTGATTGAAGACGCGGTGATGACCGTGATCCAGAAGGGCAAAGTGCCGTTTGTGGCGGTGGCCAAGGGCGTTCTCGGTTGTGGGGGGCAGCAAACGGCGTCAGCGGCACCGGCCTATCAGCCTGATGCGCGAGCCCCCGGCCTGCCCAACGGCATTCCGATCGGGCGGCAAACGCTTCTGAACGACGTGTCCGAACTGCCGCCCGTTCTGGTTCAGCTGATGCGCGAACAGACCGGCGATGAATGCGATGTCGACGGCTACCATGCCTGGGGCGGCGCGCGGTATGTCATCAACGACTATTATCTGCTTTGGGAAGTGCCCTGCATCTCGGCGGCCTATCAGGCGGCCAGCGTCCTGGCCGTCACCGAGAACCCGCCACGGGGTTGGGGCAACCTTCTCACCCTGCCGAACCCACCCGGCATTTCCGGTGAAGACTACCAGGCCATGAATGCCGATATACTCGGTCCCAAGGGACTGATCCGCACCACCGCGCTCAGCCGCGGTGTCGGAGATTGTGGCCGGTACCGGGTTCACCGGCTGATCGACGGACCCGGAGAGGT
This sequence comes from Roseibium sp., assembly GCF_965233565.1. Lineage (GTDB taxonomy): Bacteria > Pseudomonadota > Alphaproteobacteria > Rhizobiales > Stappiaceae > Roseibium. The sequence continues at coordinate 3,512,248 of NZ_OZ247494.1, forward strand.
TCTGGAGCTGGAACTCCTGGAATACCGGGAAAAAACCGACTGTGACGGGATCGAAATGGCCCCCAAGGAGTGGCCTCTTATCTACCAGTCTTATTAAGCTGGTCGGCGCCGCCGGTCTGGACCTTTACTTCCGGCCCGATGGCAAGCACCACCTTTATGCCGTCGGCGCGCTGACGGGTTTCCGCCCCGGGCAGCAACAGGGCCGGGTTGTCGGCGGGGTCGGGCACATGCACATCTGTTCGCGGACCCGAGAATTCGCCCATGGGTCTCAGAATATCCTCATGAACGACGCTGCCGAGATAGAGCGCTCGAAGGTTGCCGCCCTCCAGGATCTCGTAACGGCTTGGCCAGAGCCTCAGCACCCAGCGGCCACCGGCTTCGTCGGTGTCCTTGCGGATCAGCACCAGATCGGGTTGGCGGCCATTCTGGCTGCGCGGCAGGATCGGCAGGGAATCGGGCGGGGTCTTGCCTTCCACAAAACCGCCCGCTGTCGTCAGCGACCATTTCGGCGGCAACTGCCAGCCGGCTTTTTCGGCCGTGTGGGCAAAGTGCTCGAGCGAACCGGAATACTGGATGACCAGGGGCTCCTCGCGGTCTCCATTCAGTTCGATCCGCCGCGCCGGCAGGCTCTGCCAGCCGCTCTGGCGCCAGCCGGACGCCGTCAGCACTTCGGTGTTCGAGCGCGGTTCGTAGGTCAGAAGCGCCTTGTCGAATGTGCTTGAGATATGCCAGCCACCGAACACGGCAAGGGTTGCCACAACGATGCCGGCCACGGTTGCGCGTCCAATTTTTTCATTGTGGATCGGCCCGAAGACGAAGGCGAAGGCGGACACCATGGCCGTGCCGAAGAGAAGCCCGGCCAGAACGTCCGACATCCAGTGCGCGCCGAGATAGACCCGCGAGAAGCCGATGGTGATGACGAAACTGGCGGCAATGGTGAAGATGCTGGCCTTGGCCCAGCGATTGAGATCATGGGCGATCAGAACGGCGCAGATCCCGAACAGGACCGCCGTCAGCGTGGCATGGCCGCTGGGGAAGCTGTAGGCGTCGGCACCGGCATAGAGCTCGATCGGCCGCGAGCGGTGCAGCATCAGTTTGAACAGCGGTACGAACAGGGCTGTGCCGGCCATCGCGATGATGAACCCGGTGCCGCGCCGCCAGGCCTTGCGGCCAAACAGGTAAGCTGCGACGGCCACCGTGACGGCCGTGACGACGACGCCATCGCCGAGCGACGTCATGAACACCATGATCTTGTCGCCGACAGGTGTGCGCAGACTGTCAAAGAGGTTCAGGATGGCCAGATCTGCCCGCACCATCGGCTCGCCCGGGGCCACCTCGCCAACGATCCAGAAGAACAGCGGCATGGTGATCAGGAGCAGCAGCGCGGAGGCCAGCATGCCCGTGGACCGGGGATGGGCCGGATCGAAATTGCGCGCGATCCATTGTGACACCCGGTCCTCGCGCCTGGCAAAGCCGCGCACGATGGCCGCATGGGTGTTCGGGAAGAGGGGCAGAACGATGAGGATCAGCCAGCGGCCGAGCATGACAATCAGGAACACCACGAAGAGCAGCGCCCCCAGCACAAGCGCCAGCCGGCCGCTGATCTGGCCAATGGCCCCGAGTGCGGATCCCGCAATGATGCCGGGAGCGATATGGACGATGGTCCAGGCGAAGGCGGAGGTGACGTTGACCACCGAAAAGCGGGTGAAATTCATGCCGGCCATGCCGGCAATACCCGGAACGACCGATTTCACACCGGGCACGAACCGGCCGATGAAAACGCTTTTGCCGCCGTGTTTCTGGAAGAACTGCTCGCCGGCCTCCACCAGGTGGGCATATTTGTTGAGCGGCCACATGGTCTTGATCTTGTCCTTGAAGCGCCAGCCGATCCAGTAGGAGATGGCGTCGCCGGCCGTTGCCCCGAGCGTCGTCCAGATGAACAGCGGGACCGGATCCAGTTTGCCGAGCCCGACCAGCGTGCCCGCGCCCACCAGAACCACCGTGGTCGGCACGAACAGGCCGATGATGAACAGAGCCTCGCCCATGGCGGCGAGAAAACAGATCAGCCCGGCAAGGGACGGGTTTTCGGCAATGAAGGTCAGGACGGGGTCAAGAAAGTCTGTCACGAACGTCGTCTGGTCGTTTCTGAAAAGGCGCTAATCAAGACCTCGTCTCCGGTTGGCATTGCCAATTGGATGAGTCGGATACCGCTTCATATAAGCGTGTCGTCTTTCATCCAACAGCCAAATTGTACTTTCTCCTGCCAGCCGCGAACAAACCGTAACGATGGCTTTTTCGATTGAGCTGTTTCAAGATGCACCCAGCGCGCCTTTTCCGAGGAGATCTTCCGTGTTCGAATCCGCCCGCCTGCCGCAGAAAATGACCAAGAAAGACTTCAAGAAACTGGAGCCCAAGTTGCGGGAATCGCTGCTGGAGGCGCAGTTGCCCGTGGTCGAGAAGCAGCCCTTTTCAACCCTCATTCTGGTCGATGGCCTGGATGGCGCCGGCAAGGGCGAGGCGGTGGCCCGGCTTTACGGCTGGATGGACGCGCGCCATCTGGTCTGCAACGCCTATGGCGATCCGATGGATGAAGCCCGTTTGCGGCCCCCGCTCTGGCGCTACTGGCGGGATTTGCCGGCCAAGGGCGAAACGGCGATCGTTTTCGGCAGCTGGTACCAGTTCGTGCTCCGGGACTGGATCTACAAGAAGATCGACGACGACGCCTTTGAAAAGGCACTGACGCGCATCCGCCGGTTTGAGGAGATGCTGGCCAACGAGGATGTCCTGATCCTGAAATTCTGGTTCTACCTGCCCAAGAAGGAACAGGAAAAGCGCCTGGCCCACATCCAGAAGAAAAACGCCGCCCGGCACGTCCTGGCCGACTGGGCGGCGCTGAAACACCACAAGAAGGCCAGCGAGGCCGGTGAGAAGATCATCCTGGAAACCAGCAAGGGCCACGCGCCCTGGTTCGTGATCCCGTCTCAGGATCCGGAATACCGGGATTCAGCCCTTGCGCAGACGGTTGCCAGCGCCATGAAACTCAAGCTGGAGGATGGCGAACCGCAATCGATCGCCGCCCCGCCAGTGGTTGGCGGCCTCAAACGGGAAACCGCGGTCGATGCGATCGATCTCACCGAGACGCTGGAAAAGGAAGACTATCACGCGCTCCGGGATCAGTATCAGCACCAGCTGTCCGAGCTGTCCGACCGCAAGGCGATGACAAAAACCGGTGTGGTGCTGGTGTTCCAGGGCAATGATGCGGCCGGCAAGGGCGGCGCGATCCGCCGGGTCATCCGGCCGCTTGACCCGCGCATTTACAAGGTGCATCCGATCTCCGCGCCGACGGACGAAGAAAAGGCCCGCCCCTATCTCTGGCGCTTCTGGCGGCGGCTGCCACGCAAGGGCCATTTCGCCATCTTCGACCGCTCCTGGTACGAGCGGGTGCTGGTCGAACGGGTCGAAGGCTTTGCCGGCCACGAGGACTGGCTGCGCGCCTATAACGAGATCAACGAATTCGAACAGGAACTGACGGATTTCGGCTTCATCGTCTGCAAGTTCTGGCTGGCGATTTCCGAAGAGGAACAGCTGCGCCGGTTCAAGGCCCGCGAGGACACGGCCTACAAGCAGCACAAGATCACCGACGAGGACTGGCGCAACCGCCTCAAATGGGACCAATACGCCATCGCCGCCGGCGACATGGTCGACCGCACCTCGACGCACTATGCGCCCTGGACACTGGTGTCGTCAGAGGACAAGCGCCATGCCCGGGTGAAAGTGCTGAAGACGATCTGTGAGCGGTTGGAGGAGGTGCTTTAGGGGGGGGCCTGACAATCGCCTTCGGCACAAGTATTGAACTAATGCTTTCGGCGTCGTTCTAAAATTGCAAGCGGCAAGTGTCGGGTTAGTGACGTGATGCTGTCGTGTCTTCCAGCGTTGGTATTCGGTACCACAATTCCATCTTGAAGCACTTAGGAGCGGAAAAATGGAGCCAAAGACAGAACTTAATGATGATGAATTTATCGGGTTTTGGGTTCGTTGTTGTCGGGACACATTGAAGTGGTCGCAAGAAGCATTGGCGGAAACTAGCAGCATTGATGTTCGCACTATTCAGAGAATTGAGGCGGGTAAACGAGCAAGCGTTACGACGAAAGCTGCTTTGGCAAAGGCGCTCGGCTATGAGGAAAATGTTTTTGATAATCCGATGTGGTTGGTCAACTCAAGGAAGCTGATTAATGAGCTGCAAAAAGAGATTGTCTCACAGAATGAAGAGGAGTTTAGGCAGAAGTTCCCCAACCATGTTTTAGTAAAAGTGGAGAAAGTAACCTTAGGCATCCAGATAGGAAATCTATGTGAGTGCGAGGCGTACTTTAATGAACCTGATGCGGATCTAAGCAAGGAAGCCATTAGAAAAGCTGCAGAGCTTTTTGATTGTCTCCGCGATTATGGCGATTGCATTGATGTGATGTCATTTTCAGACAAAACGGAGATGTATGAGCTATTTGATGAAAAGATTGCAGAGCTTCATGACTTGGGTGCAGCCCTGTATGTTGGCCAAAGGGAAACTCGCGTAGTCGGTGAACTTTGGAAGGATAAAACGCCAATATCCCTAAACATAGGCTACCTGTTTGTAATGGACGCCGACAAAGAGATATTGTCAGAGGTGCTGGTTCCTCGACGCCTGTCATAACGGCGTCAAGCCTAAAAAAGGGCCCAAAATCTAAAATTGAGGGAGACAAATCTGACGCCGGGGGCGGAGACGAAAATGTCTATGGCAGGGAAGTCAGGAGTGTCTTACGAACTAGACATTCAGTTCATTTAGCACGAACAGGTCTATTAGCACACAGCACTACGTAGACGTCCTGGACATATTTGTCTCCCCATGGGCGCCGTTTGGCGTCTTGTGAATTCGAAACAGACTGCGCATATTCGAACCATGACAAAGCAAACAGACAAATCATCAACGAGCGCCAAGGTAGTGCAACTTCCGGTGACGCGGAAGGAAAAGCGGCGAGCTGAAGATAAGTTCGGCACTCAAGTGATGAAGCATGGTTATACGATGCTCCCTAATTTGCTGTTGCAGGCGCAGGGACGATTGGAGATTAGCCATGCTGAATTCAATGTTCTGGTGCAGCTCGTGTTCCATTGGTGGGATGCTGATAAAGACCCCTACCCTGCCAAGGATACGATTGCGCGTCGTATGGGCTTAAGTCCCCGTCAGGTGCAACGGTATCTGACAAAGCTGGAAGACGCCGGTTTCATCAAGCGGATTGAGCGCTTTTCCGGGAAGAATGCGCAAATAGCGAACGCATATTCGCTTGATGGTCTAGTTGAGAAGCTCAAAGCGATTGAGCCAGAATTCAGGAAAGTCGCTGAGCAGAAGAAAATTAGGCAGAGAAAGGTCGAAACCAACTCTGCATAGTTCCACGATGTAGCTCAATGGATAGAGCCCTCGCTGTCTGATGAAATCCTTGGTCGCGCTTGGAGAGTAGTAGTGAGGAGATACGGGTTCAAGTCCCGTCGTCGTGCCCACAACTCGAAAAAAACCGGCAGGTCCCGAAATAAGGACCACAGCTCCTCATTTAAGTACTCCTCGAAAAGGAATTTGCATTTGGAGGGTTTTTGAAGAAATGGAGATCGTTACGCAATTTTTTCAAGCCCTAAAGTCGCCTCGCACGGCTTTGGTCTTGGCTGTATTCAGTGGGTTTCTGTTATTTGCTCCTTTTGATTGGGTTGGAATTTCTCAGCCTCAATTTACCAAAGACTATCAGACGCAAATTTTCGTTGGATTTGTTTTCGCTTGTCAGGGCGCCATTTCGCGCTTTAGCAAGGCGAAAGCGGAATGAGGACGCCTTTTATTCACTAAACTTGGAAGAGCTCTGTGTTCTTTGGGCCATGACACAAGAGGGAACGAAAACACTGAAAGCCGACTACAACAATCCCGTTATGATTTCTCTTCGACAAAAAGGGTGCCTCGGGCTCTTGACCGGTCCGCAAAACTTAATTGAAGCACACCACTTCATGCCGAATGCTCTGTTTAATCTGGTGAAAGAAAAAGGCTACGAGAGGTTCCCAGTTGAATTTAGGAATTCGGGAAGTTTCCAGAGCGAAGTACGGGAAATTTTTGACCGCTCCACAAATTGGCGACGTTGGTAATTTTTCTAAGCTTTCTTGTCGACCTTGCTCCGCCCCCTCACACCACCCCCGCCAGAAAATCCATCGCCGCCTGAACTCCGCCCTTGCCATGGGGAATGTCAAGCTTCGTGAGACCCAGCTCGATCGACGACAAGGTGCCAAGCAGCATCACCGCGTTGACATGACCCATATGGGCGATGCGGATGCCTTTGCCTTGCAGCCCGCCAATGGTGCCGCCGATGGTGACGCCGCAGGTTTCCTTGGTGAAGGCGCGCAAGGCTTCTGCCTCGTTGCCGTCAAACAGCGCCACGGTGACACTGTTGGAGCGGGCATGCGGGTCGGTGATGTTGAAGCGGAGCGCGCCGCCCTCGGCCCAGACGGCGACCGCGCGCCGTGTGGCTTCGGCCAGCAGGGCGTGCCGGTGCCAGGCTTTTTCGAGGCCTTCGTCGAACAGCAGTTCCATCGCCTTTTTAAAGGCGAACAGCATATGTTCGGGCGGCGTGCCGCAATATTTCTGGTAATGCACTTCGCCCTGGCGGAAGGTCCAGTCGGTATAATGGGTCTTCAGGTTGGCGGTTTCATGGGCCTTGTCGGCCTTCGGGCCGGCCGCGATGAAGGAAAGACCCGGCGGGCACATCAGGCCCTTTTGGGACCCGGTCAGGGCGAGGTCGACGCCCCAGGCATCCATTTCGAACGGCACACAGCCGAGTGAAGCGATCGTGTCGACCATGAAGAGGGCGGGATGGCCGGCCGCGTCGATCGCCTTGCGCAGGGCGGCAATGTCGTTCCAGACGCCCGAGGCCGTGTCGATCTGCACAACCAGGATGGCGGTGATTTCGTGCGCCGTGTCCGCCCTCAGCCGGGCTTCGAGAGCGGCCGGGTCGACCGCCTTGTCATAGCCGCCCGGCAGAACTTCGGCTTCAAGACCCATGACACCGGCCGCTTCCCCCCAACCGGTGGCGAAAAGCCCGGATTCCAGCACAAGGATCTTGTCGCCCCGCTTCAGAGTGTTGGAGAGCGCGGCATCCCAGGCGCCATGGCCGTTGGCAGCGTAGATGTAGGTTTTGCCCTCTGTGCGGAAGAGGTGTTTCAGCCGCGTCAGGCAATAGTCCGTCGTCTCCAGCAGCGGCCCGTCATAGATGTCGATGGCCGGCTTGTGCATGGCCCGCAGAACTTCTTCCGGAACGTTGGTCGGGCCGGGGATCATCAGAAATTCTTTGCCATTGCGCAGCGTCATGGCGGGTCCTCGTTTGAAGGGCGGTGCGTGAAGGGCCGGTGGCCGGAAGAGGATGACCCAGGGCAGGGTCAGATCGAAAATTGCCCGCAATTCCACGTTCGTCAAGCCGCCGCAACGGTAGTTGACTTTCTGTGAACGCCAGGGGCGGGGGGCAATCTCGAATAACTGGTGATTTCTCGAACTTGGCGAGCCACGGCAATTGCCAGGCATTTGCGCGCGACGGTAAGGTTGGCCAAGTCGTTGGAAACTCTGAAATTTGCGATTGCATATGGGTTGCGGCGGTCTGCCCTGTCTCACAGCTGCAAAGAAAATGTCTTGTTTCCGTTAAGTAAATTCTCCAAGTTAGAAATCAGATCTCGTCGTTTAGGCGTTGCTGCATGATCCTGGTTGAAGAAGGTCAAAGCCCGATTGTTCTGTGCCTGCCTCACAGTGGCACGGACCTGCCGAACGCTGTCGAAAAGCGCCTGAATGCGACCGGCCGCCTGCAGGCCGATCTCGCCTGGCGTCTCGAGCGTGTCTTTGATTTTCACAAAGAGCTCGATGTGACCGTGCTGCGGTCGTCTGTTTCGCGTTATGTGATCGATCTGGACCGCGATCCGGAGACGCCGGTCGACAGGGCGATGAACCCGGCGGAGGCGCTGTGTCCAGCGACAACGCTCGACGGCAAGCGCATCTACCAGGACGGCGAAGAGCCCGGACCGACGGAGATCGAGCAGCGCACGCTGCTGTTTCATGCACCGTTTCACAAGGCGTTGCGGCGCCAGGTTGACCGTCTGCAGCGGCAGCATCGCAATGTCATCATTCTCGACTGCCAGTCCATGCGCTCCCACATCAAGGGCGTGACGGAAAATGGCCTGCCGCTTGTCAGCATCGGCACCCTGGGTGGAAGTTCGTGTGATCCGGACCTGCGCAACACCCTGGTCGGGTCGTTCAAGGGGCAGCAGGGCTACACGGTCAGCGTCGATGAACAGATGCGGGGCGGTTTCATCAGCCAGAGCTTCGGCCGGCCGGATCGCGGTCTGCATGCGGTCTCGGTGTTGCTGGCGCAGCGATCCTACCTGCGCCATGAATCGCCACCTTTCGAGCCGGACAAGACCCGCCTCACGCGGCTGCGCGCCGTGCTGGTGGAGGCCATGACCCGTCTGGTGGACTGGACGGGCATGGGCGGCGCTGGTCCCATTGAGCCGGATTCGTCGGGAAAAGAAGCGCCATTGGAAGAACCCACAGAGAAGGCTTCTCAGGGTGAGGAGGCCTCACCTCCTGAACAGCTGGATACCACTTCCGCGACCGCCGACGACGTCGAAAAGGCGGAGATTATTCCGGTTGATCCGATGACGCTGACCAGGGTCAGCCAGTCCCAGACGGGCAAGGTCGAGGATGGCCCTGTGACGCCGCTGCTCGTTGCCGAATAATTCCAAGGCTTAGCAAAGCCGCGGGCCGCGGCTTCATCAAACGACATTCTTTTCGATGATTGGCCTGCCTGCCGACAGCCGTTCGATGGACAAGGGCGACAGGTCCAGGGTCTGGTAACGGCCGGTCGCGATCATTTCGGCAAGGCCTCTTCCGACCGCAGGGGACTGCTGCAATCCATGACCGGAAAAACCGAGTGCAAGATGGAACCCGGGAAGGTCCGGCACCGGCCCGATGAAAGCGTTGTGATCAAAAAGGTTCATGTCGTAACTGCCCGCCCAGGCCGCGCCCGGCTTGATCGCCTCGAAGGCCGGAACCCGCGCCGCCAGGGTCGGCCAGATGTGGTCTTCGAAGAGACTGTAATCGACGTCGAAATCAGAGCAGTCCGGGTCCCTGTCCGCTGGGGGCGCCGAACCGCAGATATAGCCCGTCCCTTCCGGGCGCACATAAGTCCCGGTCGGGTCGATCAGCAGTGGGAAGCGCTCGAGTTGGTCCCGGCATTCGAAGGTAAAGACGCAGCGTTTTCTGGAGACGACCGGCACGTCGAGGCCTGCCTGGCGGCAAAGTTCGGCTCCGCCGGACGCCCCGGCGCAATTGACGACAACAGGCGCGCTGAACGTGTCTCCGGTTGAAAGCTGCACCTGCCAGTCCTCACCGGTCCGGCGCACCGAGGCCCGGTCGGCCAGATAGTCGACCCCAAGGGAACGGGCCTTCTTGCGGAAGGCCTGCATCAGGCCGTAGCCGTCGAACCAGCCCTCACCGGTCAGGCCGTGGCAGCCGGCGGCAAGGTCCGTTACGTCCAGCCAGGGAAACTTGGCTTTCAGCTCGCTTGCATCCAGGTAACCGATATCCGCCCCGAGGTCCTGCTGGAGCTGATGGTTCTCCTGAAGGATCTCGAGCTTGTCCGGCGTGGCCAGAAACAGGTACCCGCCTTCGTGAAGGTCGATCACCGGACGGTCGGTATCGACGGCTAGCGTCGCGCCGATGTCTCTTAAGAAACCGATGCCATAGAGCGAAATCTCGATATTGATCGCGCTGGAGAACTGCTGGCGGATCGAGGCGGCAGACCGGGCGGAGGCGCAGGTCTCATAGGCGGGGTCGGCCTCGATGACAACGATACGGCCGTCAAAGTCGTCGCGCATGGCCAGGTGGCAGGCAACGGCGGAGCCCATGACGGCGCCTCCGATAATGACAACATCCGCAGTCCGGTCCGACATGCCACCTCCCAGGTGTTGAAATCGCGCTCTGAATCAAGTACGGGCGGTCAAACCGCCCGCAACGAGTCTCATGTGCCGTCGTTTCAGAAAAACGCCTGCAGGCCGGTCTGGGCGCGGCCGAGGATCAGCGCGTGAACGTCATGCGTGCCCTCGTAAGTATTGACCGTTTCCAGGTTCTGGGCGTGCCGCATCACGTGATATTCCTCCTGGATGCCGTTACCGCCATGCATGTCGCGGGCCTGGCGGGCAATGTCCAGGGCCTTGCCGCAATTGTTGCGCTTGATCAGCGAAATCATTTCCGGCGCCACCTTGCCGGCATCGAACAGCTGACCGACCCGGAGCGCGGCCTGAAGGCCGAGTGTGATTTCGGTCTGCATGTCGGCCAGCTTCTTCTGGAACAGCTGGGTCTGGGCCAGCGGCCGGCCGAACTGTTCCCGGTCGAGACCATATTGGCGCGCGCGGGTCCAGCAGTCCTCGGCAGCACCCATCGAGCCCCAGGCAATGCCGTAGCGGGCGCGGTTGAGGCAGCCGAACGGGCCCTTCAGGCCGGAGACGTTTGGCAGCAGAGCCTCTTCGCCGACTTCCACGCCGTCCATGACGATTTCACCGGTGATGGAGGCGCGCAGTGACAGCTTGCCGCCGACCTTGGGGGCGGTAAGGCCTTTGGTGCCCTTGTCGAGCACGAAACCGCGAATGGCGCCGTCATGCGCTTCGGACTTCGCCCAGACCACGAAAACATCCGCGATCGGCGAGTTGGAGATCCACATTTTCGAGCCGGTCAACCGGTAACCGCCGTCGATCTTTTCTGCGCGGGTGCGCATGCCGGCCGGGTCGGAGCCTGCATCGGGTTCGGTCAGGCCGAAGCAGCCGACAAATTCGCCGGTCGCCAGCTTCGGCAGGTATTTCTGGCGCTGTTCTTCCGAGCCATAGGCATAGATCGGATACATGACCAGCGAGGACTGGACGCTCATCATGGAGCGATAGCCACTGTCGACACGCTCGATTTCGCGCGCGACCACACCGTAGGACACATAAGAAGCCCCGGCGCAGCCATACTCTTCCGGCAACGTGACGCCGAGCAGACCGAGTTCGCCCATCTCGTTGAAGATCGAGCGTTCGGTCTTTTCTTCCCGGTAGGCTTCGATAATGCGCGGCAGCAGCTTGTCCTGGGCATAGGCGCGGGCCGTGTCCTGGATCAGTTGCTCGTCTTCGCCCAGCTGGTCGCGCAGGTGAAACGGATCCTGCCAGTCGAACGTGCCGCCGCCGGCAGGCGCGGACTTGATATTGGCGGGTGCATTCATGATCTTGTCTCCCGAAGCCTTATCCGATCCAGGCTCTTGGATTGCAGCCCAAATGGCCGCAGGTCATTCTGTTTCTTCCAATGTCGCCGCAATTTTGTTTGCAGAAAAGCGAAACCTCTTCCATCATTCATGACGAAATGGAATGAACTGAAAGAAGTCTATGAGACGCGCCTTTGTCCCGCCGGCCGATACGCTGATCGCCTTTGAATGTGCTGCCCGGCACCTGTCCTTCACACGGGCCGCCGAAGAACTGCATCTGACACAAGGGGCCGTTTCCAAACAGGTGCGCCACCTGGAGGACAGGCTGGGCGTGGAGCTGTTTCGCCGTGTCCGGCAGCGCATTGTGCTCACCGACGCGGGCCGTCTCTATCTGCATGACATTCGGGGCGCTCTGGAACAGATGACGGCGGCGACACGCCAGGTCATGTCCTATGCCGGCAGCGCCGATGTTCTGAACCTCGCAGTGCTGCCCACCTTCGGCACGCGCTGGCTGGCGCCGCGGCTGGCGGAGTTCGGCCGCCGGTATCCGGATGCCGGCCTGAACCTGAGTGTGCGGCTGCAACCCTTTGACTTCGACGAGGAACCCTTTGACGGCGCCATCCACCATGGCGACCCTGTGTGGGCGGGCGCGATTGCCGAGCAGCTTTTCGACGAGGAAGTCATCCCGGTGGCCTCGCGGGTCTTTCGCGACCGACACCAGATCCGAAAGCCCGCCGATCTCGCCCGGGTGCCGCGCCTGCAGCTCGCCACCCGGCCTCTGGCGTGGCGGCAATGGTTTGATGCTGCCGGCGTGGAAACGGATTCGGCTTTTCAGGGGGCGCGGTTCGAGCAGTTCGTAATGATATCCGAAGCAGCCATCCATCATGCGGGTGCGGCCCTGATCCCTCGGCTCTTCATCGAGGCGGAACTTGCCTCTGGACGGCTGGTGCGCCTGTTCGACCTGTCTCTGGCACAGCAGACCGCCTATTACTTCGTTTATCCGGAAGGCCGGACCATGCGGCCGGTCGTGGCAGCCTTTCGTCAGTGGTTGATGGAAGAGGCCCGCACGGCCCGTGCCGGCCGCGAGACCATGTTGCCGGGCTAAAAGATCTTGAGGACACGACTTTGGAAAAGCAGCATCTGCGCCTGATCCTGAATGGCAAATCCGCCTCCAGAAGAGATGTCCGTGCTGCGGTCGATGCGGTTCGCGGCATGGGACATGACGTCTCTGTCCGGGTAACCTACGAAGCCGGAGATGTTGGCCGAATTGTCGCCGAAGCCCTGGCCGACCAGGCGGAGTTCCGGATCGACACGCTGGTCAGTGCCGGCGGCGACGGGACCTTGCATGAAGTGGTTGACGCGGTACTTCAGCACGTGCCCGCAGGAGACCGGCCTCCCTTTTCTTTCGCCGTCCTGCCGCTCGGTACCGCCAACGATTTTGCCCGGCACATTCGTCTGGATCCGAATGACATTCCGGGCTGCCTTCGCTTCGCCGCAAGGGCGACGGCCAAGCCGATGGATGTCGGTGAGGTCAATGGCTGCATTTTCGTCAATATGGCGACCGGTGGCTTCGGCACCCAGGTCACCGCCCAGACCGATCCCAACCTGAAGAAGGTTCTGGGGGGCGCCGCCTATCTGTTCACAGGCCTGCACCGGTTTTCGGAACTCGCGGCCTGTGAAGCACGCGTGGAGGCAGAAGGGTTTTCCTGGCAGGGGCAGTTCCTGGCCCTCGCCGTCGGCAATGGCCGACGGGCCGGCGGCGGCATCAGGCTTTGCCCGCGGGCCAAGCTCGACGACGGTTTCCTCGATCTGACCATCGTTCCCTCTCCCGAAAAGGGCAAGGCGATCGATCTGCTGTCGACGTTGCTGGAGAGCGGGGTTGATGGTCTCAACGACCACATCATCCAGCGCAAGGTCCGCAATCTGACCATCGAGACGGCGGACCAGGTGCAGTTCAATCTGGACGGCGAGCCGATAACCGGAACCTCCTGGCAGATCGGCATCCGCCAGCATCAGATCGACATGAAGCGGTGAGGCTTGAAAACCGTCAGCAGATGCGTTTCAACCAGCCGTCGGGGGCAACGGAAATCTGAAGTTTATGGTCGATTGTCTTGTCTATCTCAAACTGCGGATTTGATTTCAGGAACTCGTGGACTGCCGTTTTGGCATTGTCTCCTGGACCCCAAGGCCGATCGGGGAACATTTCTGCTGGCAGATCTTCGATAACTGTGTCGAAGACAACGCAGTAGCTGCCTTTGCTCGCAAGGGACGCATAAGCATTCAGTTCTGCCAGGACGTGATCATGCGTGTGGTTGCTGTCAAGACAGACGAGAATCTTCTCATGTTTTTGGGCTGCTTCGTGCACCTGCGATATGATGGCGGAATCAATTGAGGAACCCTGAATCATGTCGATGCGGGACGACATCGGATGCGCTTCGATTGCTGCCCGGTTATGTTCTCGAATATCGATGTCGACACCCAGCACGCGCCGCTTTGGGTTTTTTGGGTCGACCACACCGCCGGTTTCCACCGCATCGCAATAGTCAAGCATGGCAAGTAAAGAAGCGCTCAGGATCAGCGATCCACCATGTGCAATCCCTGTTTCGATGATGAGATCAGGTTTGACATCCCAGACAACCTCTTGAAAGGCGACCATGTCCTGCGGATATTGTATGATTGGCCGACCTAGCCATTCGAAATGGTAGGAGTATTTAGCAAAATTTGCTTTTTTTAGCCAATCCAACGAGCAAAGGATGAGTTCGGAATTCTCGCCCATGCCCTTGATCTCTTGTTGGCATTCCGATTTGAACTTGAGGTAATTCTCATCCACGTGACTTTTCCCTTATCTTGTATGTAATCGCATGACAAGCGTTGGATGGGGCTTCAAGTGCCCGGATCTTTTGGAGACGCTGGTATACCAACAACTGTCGTGCCTTCTGACACGTTCTTTGTCACGACGGCGCCCGCGGCGACCGTGGCGCCAGTACCAATCAGTATACGAGGCAAAACCGTAGCGCCTGTCGCAATGAAGCAGTAATCTTCTACAACGATTTCGCCACACAGGGTGGCTGAGGGAGCGAGATGAACTCCGTCTCCAATTCTCGTTTCGTGATCGACGATTGCTCCGTGATTGAGAATACAGCCATATCCGATACAGGCTTCACTGGCGACTACAGCCTGCGCGAATACCTGGCTCCCAGCACCGATCTGGGCAGTTGTGGAGACCGTCGCGTCTGGGTGAACTACGGCTGGTGTTCGGATCCCATGTTGATTGAATAATTTGAGAATCTCCGTTCGGATGCGCCCATGACCGCCTCCGATTGCGACAAATCCGTAAAGACTACCGCCAGGACGTTTGTGTAGGAAGGTTTCAAAACCATTTCTTCCATAGTGCAGCGGCAGGTTTGAAAGCGCAGGCTGCGCCGCCGTATCATTGTCGAACAACGCGATCGGTTCATAGCCGGTCAACTGAAGCAGTTCGCAAAGTACTTTTGCGTGTCCCTTCGAGCCCCAAATGACCGCGTTTTTTTGAAGTTGGTCTAGCGCTGGCATGAGATTAGGACTTTTACGACACGTTCCATTTCTGCCGCGGTAAGGTCATGAAAACTAGGTAAGTTTATGGCCCTATTTGGGATGTCCCATGCATTTTCATTAGAAGGGATTGGCGAAAACATTGGCAGCGAGGATAGCGGATGAAAAAAGACTCTTGCATCAATGTTCTCGCTTGCGAAGGCGTCCAGTAAGGTTTCCCGCGTAACCTTGACCTCTCGATCGAACACGACGTTTGGCATCCAAGCGCCATTGACTACATGTTCAGGTTCCGGGTTCAAAGCGAGTTGATGTTGCCCTTTGAGAAGCGATCGGTAGATGGCAAGAATTTCTCTTTTACGTTCGACTAAAACGTCAATGCGCTCAAGCTGACCCAATCCGATTGCCGCTTGAATGTTAGACATCTTATATTTAAAGCCAAGCTCATCAGGCCAAAACTGCTTGTTTTGGACTCGCGCACGACCGTGATTGGAGAGCGTCAGGACCTTTTCATATAGGTTGGGGTCGGAAGTTACAAACATGCCGCCTTCGCCCGTTGTAAGCGTCTTCGTTCCGTGAAATGAAAATGACCCGAAAATCCCAATAGAGCCTGCGTGCAGGCCCTTATACTGACTGCCGATGGCTTCGGCCGCATCTTCAATTAACATTAAATCGTTTGAAGCGGCAATCTGCCCAAGGCGATCCATTTCACAGAGATTTCCGTAAAGATGCACGGCAAGAATCGCTTTTGTGTTTGGCGTTATTGCTTCTTCTACTCGTTCCGGATCTAGGCACCAGCTTATGGGATCAATGTCAACGAATACTGGTGTCGCTCCAAGATGGACTATTGGCGCGACAGATGCGATCCAGTTCGTATCGGCAAGAATAATTTCGTCGCCGGGACCTACACCCAAGGCTGCTAATCCCATGTGGATTGCACCAGTACAACTTGAGGTCGATATCGCGTGAGAAACGCCGAGATGTTGCGCAAAGGCAGTCTCGAATTTGTGAATATAGTCATAGCACTGTTCCCCCCAACCATTTTGAGCGGCATCAGTTGCATATCCAACTTCCAAGTCAGTTATGGATGGCTTGGTGTAAGCAATTCTGGAATTCATGAGATCGACATCTCCGGAACAAACGTCACGAACTGTGTACCGTCAGCAGCGAGCGATGCATTCTGCTTGCGGACTTCCTCGGCGATGTTCCAGGGCAGAATGATCAGGTAATCCGGCCTGTTGTCGCCAAGAACTACCGGTGGCAATACGGGAATATGGCTCCCGGGAAGCAACTTGTCCTGCTTGGCCTTGGCCGCATCGCAGACGAAGGGCAGAAGATCAGGCCCCACACCGGCGAAATTCAACAGCGTGTTGCCCTTTGCAGCGGCCCCATAGCCGGCAACTGTTTTTCCATCCCGCCTGGCGTCCAGAAGAAATCTCAGAAACTGGTTCTTGATGTCTTCGGCGCGTCGCTGGAAATCGGCATAAAATTCCGGCGTTTCCATGCCGCGGCTTTTTTCCTCGGCAAGCAGAGTAGCGACGGATGCCTGCTCCGTGTGACTGCTGTCCACCCGAGACCCATAGATCCGAAGGCTGCCGCCATGGGTCGGCAGTTCTTCGACATCGAAGACCCTGAGGCCGGCAATTTCAAAAATGCGTTTTACGGTTCCGAGAGACAGATAGGAAAAATGTTCGTGATAGACCGTGTCGAACTGGCAGAATTCGACCAGGCGCATCAGATGCGGAAATTCCAGCGTGACCACGCCTTCCGGCTTTAGCAGCTTCGCAAGCCCGCGCGTGAAATCATTGATGTCGGGCACATGCGCATAGACATTGTTGCCGATGATCAGATCGGCAGACTGTCCGCTCCCGGCAAGTTTTTTGGCCAGGGTTTCGCTGTAGAATTCCTGCAGGACCGGCACGCCAAGCGCTTCAGCCGCTGCCGCGGTGGAAGCCGTCGGTTCAACACCCAGACAGGGAATGCCGGCCTCGACAAAGTTCCTCAGGAGGTAGCCGTCATTCGACGCCACTTCGACGACAAAACTTTCTTGCGTCAGGCCAAGCCGCTGCCGGATCATCTCCGTATAGGTGGACGCGTGCGCAAGCCATCCTTTTGATGTGGATGAAAAATAGGCGTAATCCTTGTCGAACAGGCTGTCGGCCGCCGTGTAATCCTGTGTCTGAACCAGGAAACAGCCGTCGCAGACCATGAGGCGCAGCGGGTAGGTGATCTCGGGTGCGGTCAGATCCTCGGCCACAAGATAGGCGTTGGATGGCGGGGCATAGCCGAGATCTAGGAATTGCCGGGACAGTTCGGCTCCGCAATGGCGGCAGGTCTGAATCATGAAATCGGCTCTAGCTTGGCAAGGGGCGGCATGTTGTTGTCGCGGTCGGACAGGCTCGCGATTTCCAGCGGCCAGGCTATGCCGACTGCGGGATCGGCGTGATGGAAACCGCCCTCATGTTCCGGGCTGTAGCTGTCGGAGTGAAAATAAAGCAGCTGCGCATTCTCCGACAGGGTCTGGAAACCGTGAGCGAATCCTTGCGGGACATAGATCATCCCACCGCCATCTGCTGTCAGCGTGACCGAAACCCATTGTCCGTAGGTTTCGGAGTTCTCACGCAGATCGACGATCACGTCGAAGACGGACCCGGCCATGCACTTGACCAGCTTGGCATCGGCCTTGGGTGGTCGTTGAAAGTGCATGCCGCGAAGCGTTCCTTTTTGCACGCTGTGGGAGACGTTGCACTGCGACCAGATGTCCGTGAGCCCGTGCTGGCGGAACTCTTCCTGGCAGAACAGACGCGCGAAAGATCCGCGATGATCGCCGCGGCGTTCCAGGTCGATAAGATAGGCGCCGTTGAGCGAAAGTGGCGTGAAGATCATTTGGCGGCCTCGAAGGCTGCGATCTGAGTTTGCGTCATTTCAATCGGGTCGGCGCCAATTTCAACCTGGTGATACCAGTGGACTGTCTTTTCGATCGTGTCCTCGAACCGCCAGACCGGGGCCCAGTCAAGCTCGCTACGGGCCCTGTCGATGGACAAACTGAGGCGTCCTGCCTCGTGCACCGCGTCAGGGTCGGATGCATCGATCCAGTTTCCGGGCCAATGGCGGACAATAGCATCGGCCAGGCTTCCAACAGCATGAATATCGGCCGGGTCCGGCCCGAAATTATACCCTGACTGGAAAGCGCCATCTGTAGCCCGATCAACTTTCTTGGCAAGAGTCAGATAGCCTTCAAGGGGATCCAGAACGTGTTGCCAGGGGCGGATAGAGGCCGGGTTGCGAATCTCGATGGTCTTGCCGTCTCTGAGTGCACGGATGATGTCCGGTACCAGGCGATCCTCCGCCCAGTCGCCACCACCGATGACGTTACCGGCGCGCGCTGTTGCGATCTTCAGGTGATTACCACCAAAAGACCTGCGCCAGCTGGCGGAGACCAGCTCGCAGGCTGCCTTTGACGCGGAATAGGGATCGTGACCCCCCAGAGGATCAGTCTCGCGATAGGCATAGTCCCATTCGTTGTTCTCATAGACCTTGTCGGTGGTTACGACCACGGCCGTGACGGGCCTGTCCAGCTGCCGCAGGGCGTCGAGCAGATGCACGGTGCCCATGACATTGGTTGACCAGTTACCGACCGGATCGCGATAAGACCGGCGCACAAGCGGCTGGGCAGCAAGATGAAGAACGATTTCCGGGGCAAAGGATCTGATTTCAGCGGCGAGTGCCGCGGCATCCCGGATGTCGACAAAGGCACCTTGCATGCGCTGATCGAGCTTTAATTGCTGGAAGAGGTTTCGATCGCCCTCTGGCGGCAGAGCAATGCCGAAAATCTCTGCGCCACGGGCCATCAGCAACTCGCTGAGCCATGAGCCCTTGAAACCTGTGTGGCCCGTGATCAGGACCCTTTTGCCATGCCAGAACCCCATTGCGCCCTACCAGATCTTCCAGGGTGCGGTGCCAGACTGCCAGAGTTTCTCCAGCTGGTTCTTGTCCCTGAGTGTATCCATGGCTGCCCAGAAGCCGTCATGCTGGTAAACGCCAAGCTGGCCGTCCCTGGCCAGGCTTTCCAGCGGGTCGGATTCCCAGGGCATGTCGTCTCCATCAATGCGTGAAAGGACGGATGGTTCACATACAAAATAGCCGCCGTTGATCCACTGGCCGTCGCCCTGGGGCTTTTCAAGGAAGCGGGTTACCTGACCATCCTCGATTGCCAGCGCACCGTACCGTCCTGGTGGCTGAATGGCCGTGACAGTGGCTTCCAGCCCGCTGGCCCTGTGCTGTTTCACCAGTTCTTCGATCCGCACATTGGCAACCCCGTCGCCATAGGTCAGACAGAAGGTGTCGTCGATATAGTCAGCCACGCGCTTGATGCGACCGCCCGTCATGGTGGCCTCGCCTGTATCCACAAGGGTCACTTTCCAGGGCTCGGCCTGCTGGCGGTGCACTTCCATCCTGTTTTCGTCCATGTGGAAGGTGACGTCGGACATGTGCAGGAAATAGTTGGCGAAATATTCCTTGATCACATAGCCCTTGTAGCCGCAGCAAATGACAAATTCGGTGATCCCGTTGGCGGCATAAATCTTCATGATGTGCCAGAGAATGGGCCGGCCGCCGATCTCGATCATCGGCTTGGGTTTCAGGTGGGACTCTTCGCTGATCCGGGTCCCGAGCCCGCCTGCCAGAATGACTGCTTTCATACTACACACCTGAATGGCTCGACGGGATCGGATCTGAGTGGCGGCTGCCGGCTTCCTTGAACAGAAACGATTGCATCAAGCTGTTATAGCGATTGAGGCGCCGTTTCCCGGAACACGTTTGTCGCCATGTCTTGTTGTTTCGGCGTCTATCTAGCAAAGGCCGACCAGTCTGCAAACAGAATTCAATTTGGATCTGCTGCCCGAGCCGGAGAAACATCCCCGGAAGCCGTCTTAAAAAGGTCCAGTGAACGGGGTCGGTCAGGGGCGTGCGAAAGTGGGCTGCAATGAGGTAATTCGACCGGTTGGCGCGGCGTTTGGGCAGAACAAATTGTTGCCTGGGTCAAAAGCGGAAGATATGTGGGTGACCCAGAAATTGGTCTTGATACCTTGCGCCGGCATTGGAACGGCGTCGTTGAGCGTATCAGGCAAAACAGGGTTCAAGTTGGCGTTCGAATAAGCATGGATGAATACGACCTACGCAATTGCTTGAAGTATTTCCCTCAACTCGTCGGGATACGCCCGAAGAAATACCTCTTTGTCCACATTCCCAAGAACGGCGGCATGTCCATTCGCCACGCGGCGCAGTTGGAAGGCAGGATTACAATTGCGAACCGTCATCGCCTGAAATCGAAAAAATATGCCGACATGCTGCGAAAGACCATGTCGGAAGCCAGAGCCCACCCTGGATTTGAACATGCACGACTGAAGGATATCAACACCTGGGTTCTTCGGTCGCACATTCCGTTCGCGATCGTCAGAAACCCGTGGTCTCGTGTTTTTTCGCGCTTCATGTTTGCCATTCAGACACGGAATTGGGACTTCGAGGAGACTTGCAACAAGGCCGGCTTCGAGGCGTTTCTGGAGGAACGTCATACCTGGGGCGACATGGATTTCGCCTGGCACAGGGCAGTCAGAGGCTGGCACCAGCAAGTGGATTATTTGCGGACTGACGATGGTGACATCATTCCGAACATATTGCGCCAGGAAGTTCTGTCAGAGGACGTGAAGAGGTTTTTCGATCTCAGGGACGAGCTCGAAAAAGTAAATGTCACCAAGGGTCCGAGAATGAATTACAAGGACTTTTACACCGACAGAACAATCCAGGTTGTCGCAGACTGGTACGAAGCGGATGTTGCCACCTTCGGATTTGATTTTGACAGGATGGCGACAAGAAACACGCTATTTGGCGCGGAAGCAGTCTGAGGAACCTGCGGTCATTTGCGAATTCTGAGCCGCCGCAAGATATGATCTTCCAGGTCGTAACGCGTCTTGACGCGGGAATCCCGCCAGAGCCTGCGAAACAGCTTGATTCTGGTTGAGCGCGAAACGCCGGGGATCTTTTTGACGACCTTGTAGCAGCCATAGGTATAGCTGAATCTCTGGCGGAACTTGTTGTACAAGCTCTTGGCGCCGTATTTTTCGAATGAACCGGACCCTTCAATGAAGATATATTCGGCGTCTTCGGCCCAGACCGCCTTGTCCCGCATGACCAGTTCGGCAACGGCGTAGGAAGCAACGCACCAGGCAAACGGATACTCGTTCCACCTCTGAATCATGATGTCCGCGCCACCTTCAGAGCGAAACAGTCCGTAACACCACTCTGCAGGAAATGCCAAGCTTCTCGGGACCACGCCGTCAGACAGGCTCTTTGAATACTCGAAGATGATCGGATCAGGGTGCAGCAACCTGCTGCTTTCGCCGTTCACACGGCGAACGGTCGGTCCCGCGAGCAGTTTTTCGGGATGGGCGTCCAGAGCGGCGGTCAGCGCGGAAAGGAAATTCTCGCTGGAGAAATCGTCACAGGCGCGAAGGCAAAAATACTCCGCTCTGGTCTTTCCGATATCCATGCAATGCAGAAAATTCTCGACGGCGGACAGATGCTTTTCGTTGCTGAGCAATTCAAAACGGCTGTCTTTCGCGCAATAGTCCTGTGCGATCTGGTTGGTCTCATCCGTGGACTTGTTGTCGACGATGATGGCCTTGAAATCGGCAAGGTCCTGTCTGGCGATGCAGTCCAGGCTTTCCCTCATGGTCTTCGCACCGTTGTAGATCGGAAAAACCACGGCAACTTTTGCTTTTTGCACAGGGACACCTTGAGATATTTGGAGGAAACGAACTGCTCTGCCGCGCATTGTCCTGACGTCTTGCGGCCCGCCCACGTTTCTGCCGGTTCAGAATTCAGCGTCCTTTTAGACGCTATTGTCCCGAAAAGTCGAGTGATATAAGAGCGCCGAACCGGGGCGTTCCGCCAAAACGAACCTCATCAACGAAAGTGCACTCAAGGTCTAGTAATGACGACAGGTGAAGCCGATTTTTTGTCCACGTTTGGCTTGTCCGCCCCTCCCGCCGTCCAGGTCGAGCCAGGTCAGGTCGTCGTCGTGGTCCTGGTCTACAACGAGATGCTGCGGCTTCCGGCGTTTTTGAAACACTATCGAAACATTGGGATTGAAAAATTCATTTTTGTCGACAACGCCTCGGTGGATGGCACCGCGGACTATCTGAAAGCCCAGGCGGATGTGGTCCTGATATCCACGCAGAAGCCTTTCAAAAGCTACAAGTCGACGGGACGAGAGCTCATCGCCGACACGTATCTTGCAGGACATTGGGTTCTGTTTCCGGATGCGGACGAGCTGCTGGTCTATCCCGGGTGGCCGGACCTGAGTGTGCCGGAACTGGTCGAGTATCTCCAGGGACACGGGTTCGAGGCTCTGTTCACGACCATGGTGGACATGTATGCCGAAGGGGGCCTTTCGGAAATGAACTATGCTTCAGGGGATGACCTGATCGAGGCTTGTCCCAATTTTGATCCGAACGGATATCGCTTCAATCCGCTGAAGGGCAGTCATGGCAAGAGGTTCGAGACGCCGGTGCGCCATGTCTTCGGCGGGACGCGTGAACGCATCTTTCACACCGAAGCCAAGCGCAGCAGGACCGCGCTGGACAACCTGATCATTCGCCTCTTCTTCTCCATTCGCTCAAAGGCGCCGGCAACCGGCTTTCGGCGCAAGCTGGACCGGCTGGTTCTCAAGCTGATCAAGAATTCACTGCCGGATCCTGCCGCGGTTCAGAGCAAGGTCCAGTTCCTCAAATGGAAAAAGGGGCTGAAGTTTTCCGGCAGCGTTCACAATGTGCGCCAGAATCTTGAACTGGCACCCGACTGGGCGGCCCTGTTGCATTTCAAATACCTGAACGACTACGCATTGAAGGTTGCCGAGGCGCTGGAGCGAAAACAGCACACGGACAATTCGGGCCACTACCTGGACTACCACAAGCAACTCGAAACGCTTCAGGCGCAGGGATTGTCCTTTGAGGAAAGCCAGCGATTTGAAGGGGACCGGTCCTTGCTGGCCTGTGGCCTGATGCGCGAAAGCCAGCTGCTGAAAACCTGGCGCAGGAACGCCAAATCTTAAGTCTCTGCCAGGGCCCTAACGCGCTGTCGGGCTTGAGAGAAGGCCATCATAGGCTTTCACGACGCCGGCCTCAGAATATTGGTCCGCCAGTTTTGCCGTACCACCTTGCACCAGAGCCTGCTTCAGGTCCGGACTTGCAAGGATCCGGGAGATCGAAGCAGTCAACGCATCCACATCCCCACATGGCGACAGCAATCCGTTGACACCGTCATCGATGAGCCAGCTCGGGCCCGGTGAGGCTGCTGCCACCACGGGCAGGTCTGCGTTCCAGCCTTCCAGCACGATGTTGCCGAGCGGTTCTTCGTCTGTGGGACAGAGCAGGATGTCGGCCGCTTTCAGGAACGGCGAAGGATCGCGCTGCCAGCCGAGAAAGTGGACCCGGTCTGAAACACCGAGCGACCGGGCGAGGGCCTTGGTCTCTTCCAAGAGCTCTCCGTCGCCGATGAGCCAGGCGTGAACGTTGTCCGGCAGCCCTGCCACCGCCTGAACGGCCAGGTCGAAGCGCTTGCGCCTGACAAAGCGTCCCAGATGGATCAGCACGGTGGCGTCTTCCGGGGTGTCGAAATCGGCCCGGTTGACCGGGGTCAGATCTGTGGGAAGCGGATCGACGAAATTGCTGATGACATGGGCCCGGGCTTCGGGCCAGCCCATTTCGACGGCCTGGTGGATGATGTCCGGGGTGTTGCCGATCAGGTCCTGAACATTGCCATATGTGTGAAACCCGTCCGGCCAGTCGCCGAGACGCAGGAACGTGCGCATCTCCGGTCCCGGTGCCGGCAGCCACTTGCTGGCCGGGCTCATCCAGCCCATGGTCGCGGTGGCGCCGAATTTGCGGATCTCCCGGGAAATACCCCAGCGCACGAAATGGCGTTTCAGGTGGGACCGGCTGAAGCGCAACTCCCGCACGTCGCAGTGTTTGGCCAATTCGTCCCGCCAGGGCCGGTCCGGACGGATGAAGGCGATCTGGTCCACGCCCTTGCGGGCGAGCGCGCCGGCAAGGCGCACGAAGAACTTCTCCGCGCCGCCATCCACGCCCAGGTGAATATGCGCCAGCTTTTTCAGCTGCATCGGCTGATCAGTTGCCATCGATCACGTCGTAGTAATTATGGGCGCGTCCCATCAGGCCGCGCAGGTTGCCGGAACCTTTCATCAGGCGGATCAGGCCGTAATAGTAGAGTTTCTCGCCGCGTTTGCGGGCGAATGGCTTCAGCACAAAGCCGATGATCGTTGCCAGCGCGCCGAAAAACATGCGCCGGAAGCTCTTGGGAATGAAATGCAGCGCTGCCTTGAGCCGGCCCTCACGCAACACGATGTTGAAGGCGCCGGAGGTTGCCGCCATGTGCATGCGGCTGAGCAAGCGGCCTGTGGTCACGCGCGTCGCCGGGATGTCTTCCTCGACAATGGCATCATCGACCCAGATCATTTTGGCGCCTGCTGCATGGGTGCGGCGGAAGAAGTCGATGTCTTCGCTGCCGAAGGTCAGCCGTTCGTCGAAGCGCATGCCAAGGCCGTCCCTTGCGACGATCCGGCCGCTCAGGATCACATTGTTGGTCGGCGCTTCGGTGATCACCGTTCCCGTCGGGCGGGGTTTGAGCAGCTGCGACTTCCACCAATGCGGTGCCGGTTTTTCGTAGATCCGGCGCACGGGACCATTGCCGACCTCGGCCTTGTGGTCGCGGCAGGCCGAAATAAGTTTTTCGATCCAGTCGGGTTCAGCACGTTCATCGTCGTCGATCAGCGCGATCCAGTCCGGCCTGTGTTCAAGGGCGGCTTCCAGGGCGGTGTTGCGGGCAAAGGGAATGCCGCGGCGCTTTTCGTGATGGAAGAAGACGGGCAGGGACAGGCGATCCTTGACGGCTGCAGCCGCTTCGCCGGTGAAATGCGGCTCCGGATCATTTTCCACAACCACGATCGACATTTCCATATTGTCGGGTTCGATCAGGTTGTCGAGGCTTTCCAGGCAAGCCTGCAGCATCTTCGGCCGCTGCGCGGTGCAGACGGCGATGACCAGTTTCTGGGTCATGCGGGGATCTCAATCCTTCCATTCGGCTGGGCAGGGTTTGGCGCAAGAGCCCGCCGCTGTCAAAGGGTTTCCTGCCTCTCCAGGGACAACCCGCACGAACAGATTGAGCAGATTGACCTTTCCAGCGTGTGACGCGCGCGTTAGGTTTTTGGTTCGACCCTCAAAAAGGACCGTAACAACGGCCGTGTTCTGGGAGGAACCACATGAAGGGATTGATGATGCACCGTCCGCTGAAAATCGCGGACCTCATCACGTTTGCGCGCGACACCTATCCCACAAGCGAACTCGTTTCTGTCCGCACCGAAGGCGATGTCCACCGGGCGACCTACCGGGAAACAGCCGGACGGATCGCCCAGCTCGCTCACGGACTGCGGCGGCTCGGCGTTCAGGAAGGAGATCGCATCGCGACCCTTGCCTGGAACGGCTACCGCCATTTTGAGCTTTATTACGCCATCTCCGGGATCGGGGCCGTCTGCCATACGATCAATCCGCGCCTGTCAGCGGAGCAGATGATCTACATCGTCAATCACGCCCAGGACCGGCTCCTCTTCACCGACGTCACCTTCGTTCCAATCCTGGAAAAATTGAGACCGCATTTTCCAGCGGGTCTTCGGGTCGTCATCATGACCGACCGGGCGCACATGCCCGAAACGACACTTGAAGGCGCTCTTTGTTATGAGGAGATCCTCGAAGGCCAATCCGAAGAGATGGACTGGCCAGACTTTCCCGAGGAGACCGCCGCCGGGCTGTGTTACACGTCCGGCACGACGGGCAATCCCAAGGGCACGCTCTATTCGCACCGCTCCACGGTGCTCCATGCCTACAGCCTGTGTGTCACCATTCCGAAGGTTCTTCAGGAAGGCTCCCGCATCCTGCCGGTGGTGCCGCTGTTTCATGTCAATGCCTGGGGTTTGCCCTATGCCGCACCGCTGTCCGGATCGAGCCTGATCTTCCCGGGTGGCGCGCTGGACGGCGCCAGCCTGTTCGACCTGATGGACCGGGAGAAGGTTTTTTCCGCCTGGGGCGTGCCGACGGTCTGGATGGGGTTGATGAATGAAATTCGGCAGCGTGGCCGCTTGCCGGAGGGGTTTGGCGACATTGTCGTCGGCGGTTCAGCGGCCTCCCGTTCCCTTATCGAAGGTTTCGAAAAGGAAGGGGTCAATGTCTGCCACGCCTGGGGCATGACGGAAATGAGCCCGCTCGGAACCCAGTGCAATCTGCCCCCCGATATGGCGGATTTGCCGTTTGAGGACCGTGTCGACCGCAAGCAGTCCCAGGGGCGCCGTGTCTTCGGTGTCGACATGAAAGTGGTGAATGACGCAGGTCAGCGTCTGCCTCACGATGGCAAGACCCCGGGGCATCTTTATGTGCGCGGCAATGCGATCACCGCAGGCTATTTCGAGGACGAAGACGCTTCAAAACCGGTGTTTGATGCCGAGGGCTGGTTCTGTACCGGCGACATCGCCACCATCAGCGCCGACGGGTTCTTGACGATCACCGACAGGTCGAAGGATCTGATCAAGTCGGGCGGCGAATGGATCAGCTCACTCGATCTGGAAAACATCGTCATGTCGCATCCGGGCGTCGCAGCGTGCGCCGTGATCGCGGTGCCCGACGAAAAATGGGACGAGCGTCCGCTGCTGATCGTACAGGCACGGGACGATGCCCAGCCGCAGAAGGAAGAGCTCCTTGGGCTTCTGGCCGAGCGCGTTGCCAAGTGGCAGGTACCGGATGACGTTGTCTTCGTGGATGCCCTGCCGCTGACGGCAACCGGCAAGGTCTCGAAACTCACGCTCAGAAAAAGTTATTCGGAGGGCGCCGAATGACGCCGGAAAAACTGTTCGGTCTTGCCGGTAAAACCGCTCTTGTGACAGGCGGCGCCACCGGTGTCGGCCGCATGGCTGCTGAGGGGCTCATCGCGGCGGGTGCCCATGTCCTGATCGCCAGCCGGAAGGCGGACGCTTGCAAGGCGGCAGCAGAGGAGCTCAATGGCTTAGGGTTCCCCGGCAAGGCTGACGGCTTTGCCGGCGACGTTTCCACTGAAGAGGGTGTGGCTGCGCTTGCCGAGGAGGTAGGCCGACGCACGGAAAAGCTCGCCATCCTGATGAACAACGCCGGCACCAGCTGGGGCATGCCGCTGGGGTCCTTTCCCTATCATGCCTGGGAGCGGGTCATGCGCGTCAACGTCACCGGCCTGTTCCAGCTGACCCAATCCCTTCTGCCGCGTCTGGAAGCGGCTGCCAGTGATGACGACCCGGCACGGGTGGTCAATGTCGGCTCGGTGATGGGCGAAACCGCCCATGGCGACCGCGCCTACAGTTATGCCGCTTCCAAGGCGGCAGTCCATCACCTGACCCGGATCCTCGCCAAGGAGCTGGCCGAAAAGCGGATCACGGTGAACGCGCTGGCGCCTGGACCCTTCGTCAGCAACATGACCGCCTTTGCAACGGCGGATGAGGATATCCGCTCTCGTGTCGGCGCCCAGGTGCCGCTCGGACGGGTCGGCAGGCCGGAGGACATTGCCGCTGCAATGCAGTTCCTGTGCGGCTATGGCGGTGCCTATGTCACGGGCGCGATCCTGCCGATCAGCGGCGGCATCAATGTCGAGACCGGGCCGGATCTTTTCCAGGAGGCTTACTGAGTGTCTGTTGAGGCTTCGCCCGGACCGGTCACCTTCGACACGTTGAAAGCGATGATTGGCACCGAGGTCGGTGTGTCGTCCTGGGTTCTGGTGGACCAGGCCCGGATCGACGCCTTTGCCGACGTCACCGGTGATCACCAGTTTATCCATGTTGACCCGGTCCGGGCCGCACAAACGCCTTTTGGCGGCACCATTGCGCACGGGTTTCTGACCCTGTCGCTGCTGTCGGCACTGGCACTGGAGGCGCAGCCGAAAATTGCCGGGGCTGAAATGGGCATCAATTACGGTTTCGACAAGGTGCGCTTCCTGGCGCCGGTCAAGGCCGGGGACAGGGTACGTGGCCGGTTCACGCTGGCGGCCCTGTCGCAACCCGGACCGAAGGAGGTCGACATCACCTGGGCCTCGACCATCGAGATCGACGGTGGCAAGCGGCCCGCGCTCGCTGCCGACTGGCTGAACCGTTTTTATCTGAACGAAGGGGAGCAAACCTGATGCTCAAGGCACGCCCATTGCCGAAGGCGCTGCAGGGTCTGAGACTGCCGGCGGTCGCCGCCCCGCTTTTCATCGTCTCCTGTCCGGATCTCGTGATTGCCCAGTGCAAAGCCGGTATCATCGGCAGCTTTCCGGCGCTCAACGCCCGGGACGAGCCAGGTGGTCCGGTCTTGCTGGAAGCCTGGCTGCAGCAGATCACCGAAGCGCTCGACCGGCACAACCAGGCGAATCCCGACAGCCCGGCCGCGCCCTTTGCGGTCAACCAGATCGTGCATCGTTCCAACGAGCGCCTGGAACGCGACATCGAGATCTGTGCGCGCTGGAGGGTGCCGATCTGGATCACCTCCATGGGCGCCCGGGTGGAGGTGAACGAGGCCGCTCATGCCTGCGGCGGCATCGCGCTGCATGATGTCATCAACAACACCTATGCCAGGAAAGCGGTCGAAAAAGGCGCCGACGGGCTGATTGCGGTCGCGGCAGGTGCCGGCGGTCATGGTGGCCCGCAATCACCCTTTGCCCTGGTGCGCGAGATCCGCGAATGGTTCGACGGGCCCCTGCTTCTCGGCGGGGCAGTCTCCACCGGCGAAGCGCTGCTGGCCGCGCGGGTGCTCGGTGCCGATTTCGGTTATGTCGGTTCGCCCTTCGTGGCCACCGAAGAGGCGAATGCGGATCGCGCCTACAAGGACATGATGGTGGCCGGTGGCGCGGAAGATGTACTGACCTCGTCGCTCTTTACGGGGCACCCGGCCAACTACCTGAAAGGCTCGATTGCCAAGGTTGGGCTGGATCCCAATGATCTGCCAGCGGACTGGGATGTCAGCGTCATGCCCGACGACAGCCCGAAGCCCAAGGCCTGGCGCGAGATCTGGGGAGCCGGCCAGGGCATTGGTGCGATCAAATCCGTTGGCCCGGCGGCCCATGTGGTCGATCGCCTGGAAACGGAATACCGCACCGCCATAAAGCGCCTGCGCGACGACATCTGCTAGGGGGAACTGATGGATCTTGGAATTTCCGAAAAGGTTGCACCGTTGATCGCCGAGGTGCGCCAGATGGTGGAAACGGAGATCGCGCCGCTCGACAGGGAGTATCACGAAGAGGTCGGGCGGCATCCTTCCGGTGACCGGTTTCAGATGACGGCCCGCCAGCTTGAGATCCTGGACAGTCTGAAGGCCAGGGCAAAGGAACGTGGTCTCTGGAATTTCTGGCTGACGGACAGCGAGAAAGGGTTCGGCCTGACAACGGTCGAATACGCCTATCTGGCGGAGGAAATGGGCAAGGTCGGCATTGCCGCCGAGGTTTTCAACTGCAATGCGCCCGATACCGGCAACATGGAAGTTCTGGAGCGCTATGGCACCGAGGCCCACAAACAACGCTGGTTGAAACCGCTTCTGAACGGAGACATCCGGTCCGCGTATCTGATGACCGAACCTGATGTCGCCTCTTCGGATGCGACCAACATCGCGCTCACGGCCGGAAAGGACGGTGCCGACTGGGTCCTCAACGGCGACAAATGGTGGGCGACAGGCGCCGGTGACCCGCGCTGCGCGCTTTACATCGTCATGGCCGCAACGGACCCGGAGGCGCACAAACACAGCCGCCATTCCATGTTCCTGGTGCCAGCCGACGCACCGGGCATCGAGGTGCTCCGGCCGATGCATGTGTTTGGCGCCGACGATGCCCCCCACGGCCACATGCATATCCGCTTCACGGATGTCCGAGTGCCGGCCGAAGATCTGGTGTTGGGCGAAGGTCGCGGCTTTGAAGTTGCCCAGGGACGGCTTGGTCCGGGCCGCATCCATCATTGCATGCGCGCCATCGGCCAGGCCGAAAAGGCGCTGGAAATGCTGTGTCAGCGGGCCATGTCGCGCGAGGCCTTCGGCAGGAAACTCATGGATCTCGGGGCCAATTACGACATCATTGCCAATGCGCGCATGGAAATCGAGATGGCCCGGCTGCTCTGCCTGAAGGCCGCCTGGGTCATGGATACGCAAGGCACGCGCGCCGCCCAGTCCTGGATCAGCCAGATCAAGGTGATCGCGCCTTTGATGGCATTGAAAGTCGTCGACGAGGCCATGCAGGTCCACGGCGCGGCCGGCATCAGCCAGGATTTTCCATTGGCTGCCATGTGGACGCATTTGAGGACACTGCGGTTCGCCGACGGTCCGGATGCCGTGCATCGGCGCCAGGTGGCGCGCACGGAGCTGCGGAAATATGCCAACGGGAAACTTTGAAGGTGGCCGCACGAGCACACCAAGCCGGCCATACCTTGCATCAGGGCGGCCTCGCCTCACCCACAGCCCTCATCCTGAGGAGCCGCGTTAGCGGCGTCTCGAAGGATCGACAGTGTGTGCGGGAGTTTGCTGTCGTTCCTTCTAGACAGCGCTCCGTGCTTCCTCAGAACGAGGTCTGTGGGTGGGGAGGCCTCCAGATGGAGTTTGATCGTGGGGCCGGCAACGAAGGTCTGCGCCCATGAACACCCCTCTACAGGATCTTGACCTCACATCGCTTGCCACCTGGCTGGCAACACACCTGCCCGGCTTTGAAGGCCCGCTTGATGCAGAAAAATTCAACCGCGGCCAGTCCAACCCGACCTTCCGGTTGAGGGCTTCCTCCGGCGACTATGTGCTCAGGCGCAAGCCGCCGGGCGTGCTTCTGAAATCCGCCCATGCCGTCGACCGGGAATTCCGGGTACAACAGGCGCTCGCAGGGTCAGAGGTGCCGGTCGCGCAGATGCATGTGCTGTGCGAGGATGACAGCGTCATCGGCTCGGCCTTCTACATCATGCAGCTTGTCAGGGGGCGCAACTTTGATGACCCGCGCGTGCCGGGTGTCGATACCGACGCGAGACGCGGTCTTTATGACGAGATGAACCGGGTGCTTGCAGCAATCCATGCCATTGACTTGGGCGCGCGCGACCTCGCGGACTTCGGACCGTCAGGGAACTATTACCGCCGCCAGATTGACCGCTGGACCAGGCAATACCGGGCCAGCGAAACCGGGACCATTCCGGCCATGGACGAGCTGATTACGTGGCTCGACGGCAATGTGCCGGAGGACGATGGCCGGCGCACGCTGGTCCATGGCGACTACCGCATCGACAACCTGCTCTTTGCCGAGGACGGGCCGGCCTGCGTTGCCGTGCTCGACTGGGAGCTTTCCACCATCGGTCATCCTTTTGCCGATCTCGCCGCACTCATCATGCAGTGGCAGCGCCCGACCGGTGCCGAGGGTCGGGGGCTTGCCGGTGTCGACCGGAATTCGCTTGGCATTCCGGAGGATCAGGCCTTCATCGACGCCTATTGCAGCCGAATGGGCCTTCCCGGCATTCCGGGCTTCGGCTTCTTTCTCGCCTTTGCCTTCTTCCGGATGGGCGCGATCCTGCAGGGCGTCAAGAAACGCGCCCTTAACGGCAATGCCTCCAATCCGGAGCTCGGACTGAAGCTGGGCGCGAGCGTGCCGGACTATGCGGCCGGCGGGCTGGAGGCGGCGAAAAAGGGTAACAGTTGGTCTTAGAGCAGATCGCGTTTAACCGGACTTGGTTTTCGCTGCCTGAAATCAAAGATTTCAATGCAAAAACCGAGGATCGTTGGATCTTGTTCAACGCGACACGCTCTAGGTGTCACCCCGGATCGTCGCTTTGCTCCGTCCGGGGTGACACCATCCAAGATGCTTTGCCCCAAAACGCCGCAATCCGGAAAGCCCACTCGATTGTCATCCCGGGCGAAGCGCAGATCCGGGACCCAGTGGTCACCGGCGTTCGAAAAATACGCCCTGACACTGTGGCGTACTGGATCCCGGTCTTGGCGCGATGCGCCAAACCGGGATGACAATCGGGCGGAGCTGACGATTAACACTGACGAAAACTGGCTTTCGCCGCACTTCACCCTCGCGCATTCATCTCCGCAAAGGCCTCGCCGCTTGCAGCCATCTTCCGCAGGAGCTCGGGAACCTGCCAGTAATAGCTGTCTTCCTGCGCGTACGCCTCGATCCGCCGGACCAGCTCGCCTGCTCCAATCACATCCGCTGTGTGCATCGGGCCGCCGCGGAAGCGCGGGAAGCCGTAGCCGTTCAGGAAGACGGCGTCGATGTCGATGGGCCTGAGGGCGATGCCTTCCTCCAGCACACGGACGCCTTCCGAGATCATTGCCGTCATGAAGCGCTCGACAATCTCTTCAGATGTAAAACTGCGCGGTGTCACTCCGGCGTTTTCCCGTTCCGCGTCAATGATGGAAAGGGCGTCCGGATTGGGCCGGGAGCCGTTGTCGTCATAGATGTAGAAACCCTGACCGGTCTTGCGGCCGAACCAGCCATTCTCGCAGATCCGGTCGGCAATCGGGATGTAGCGCTCTTCTTTGGGCCTTGTTGCCGCCCGGCGCTTGTTGGCGGCCCAGCTGATGTCGAGACCGGCCAGATCGGCAACCTGGTAGGGGCCCATGGCAAAGCCGAAGCCGCGCATCGCCGTGTCGATCTCCTCTGGCGACGCGCCGTCCATCATCATGTAATCGGCGGCCTTCTTGTAGAAGGTCATGATCCGGTTGCCGATAAAACCGTCGCAGACGCCGGAGCGCACGGCGATCTTTTTCAGCTTCTTGGCCAGTGCAAAGCCTGTGGCAACCACCTCCGGGGAGGTCTTTTCGGCGACCACCACTTCCAGAAGCCGCATCACATGGGCAGGGGAAAAGAAGTGCAGACCGATCACGTCTTCCGGCCGCTCGGTGGTCGCGGCGATGTCGTTGATGTCGAGATAGGATGTGTTGGAGGCCAGCACGGCACCCGGCTTGCAGACCGTGTCGAGGGTGCCGAAGATGTCGCGTTTGACGCTCATCTCCTCGAAAACCGCCTCGATCACCAGGTCGACATCGGCCAGGGCTTTCAGATCTGTTGAGGTGCTCAGTGTGTCACTCAGGATCTTTTCGCGCCCCTCGGCGCTCAATTTGCCGCGTTTGACTGCGCCATCCAGGTTCCTGGCTATCGTTTCGGTGCCACGCTCCAGACCCGCCTGGTCGCGCTCGGTCAGGGTCACCGGCAGCCCCGCAAGCAGCAGCGCGGTCGCGATACCGGAGCCCATGGTGCCGCCGCCGATGACGCCGACAGACCGGATCTCGCGTGGCTCCGCCGCAGCTTCGGGAACCTTTGTGACTGCCCGTTCGGAGAAGAAGGCGTGGATCAGGCCGGCGCGTTGCGGGCTTTCCATGCAGGCGGTGTAAAGCCGGCGTTCCTCCGCCATGCCGTCCCTGATCGGCAGGTGACAGGCTTCGACAGCGTCGACGCATTTATGGGGCGAGAACAACTGTGCCTGGGTCTTTGCAAGTTTCGTCCGCATCTCATCGATTGCGGCCTGATCGGGCGAGGCGACAAGTTCGCCGGTCTTGCGGCGGGGCAACGCTCCGGACACAAGATCCTGCGCTGCCTGCAAGGCAACCTCGCGCGGTTCGCCTTCTCCTATCCGGTCAATCAGGCCGTTTTCGAGCGCAACTTCTGTGGAAACCGGCTTGCCGGAGGTGATCATGTCGAGGGCAAAGGCGACGCCGGCAAGGCGCGGCGCACGTTGGGTGCCGCCGGCGCCGGGCAGAATGCCGAGTGTGACTTCAGGCAGTCCCACCCTGGTGCCCGGGATTGCGACGCGGGCGTGGCAGGACATGGCAACTTCCAGCCCGCCGCCTAATGTCGTGCCGTGCAGGACGCAGACAATGGGCTTTTCTGTGCCCTCGATGAAGTTGCACAGGTCCGGCAGCCAAGGATCCTGCGGCGGCTTGCCGAATTCGCGAATGTCCGCACCGGCAATGAAGGTCCGGCCCTTGCCGTAAAGCGCGATCACCTGAACGCTGTCATCCTGCTGCAGGGTTTCGAGCGCTTGCCACAATCCCGTACGGACCGCGTGCGAGGCAGCGTTGACCGGCGGATTGTCAAGGGCGATCAGGCCGGTGTTGCCGATGATCTCGATGGAAACGACATCGTTGATGGCGGACGTGCCCGTCGGCATTCCAGAGTGCATTGAGTTCCTCCCAGGCCGCTTCGGATGAGCGGATTCGTGCCCGGATTGTCAATTGTAAGGAGGGCTTGTCAAGCTGTCCCAAAAGCGCAAGTTGCGTTCGTCAATCCTTTGGTGGTGCCTTCGGCGTGAAGGAACAGCGATCCGGTTTCACATCGACAAGCGGCGTGCCATCCAGGCAGTCGAGTCCGCGCACCGTCAGAACCGGTCCGTCGACAGAGACAAGTTTGACAAGGGATGTTCCGATCGGATTGGGACGCACAGGCGAGCGCAGCGCAAACGTGCCGAACGTGCCGTCATTATGCCCCGGATTCTGGATCACCAGGTCGCGCCGGGCCTGGTTCAGCCAGTAAAGCAGTTCGATCCGGGCGTAGTCCTCGATGCCCTGTAGCGCCGGGACCCAGGGCTCGAAGATCTCGACCTGGCAGTCCGGTCCGTCCTCTTTTCCCTGACGTGGACAGGCTTTGCGATCTGTCCAAGGGGTCCGGATGCGGCCTATGAAATAAAGCCGGGCGTCCTTCGGTTCGGGAACGGAAATCTGAACTTCGTGCGGGCGAATATCGCTCATCTTGGTCCTGCGGTTTGATCCTGCGGTGGTGTTTTTCAGGTAGACAGCCAGCGAACGGTGCCGTGATCGCTGAGATCGTAGCCGCCGAGTGCAGCGGCCTTGTCCTTGAAAGCGGTAGAGCGCGCAAATTCAAAAAGCGTCTGCAACGGTTCGGTGAAATAGGCGCGCCGGTTGACCAGCAAATCGAAACGCTCGTCGGCAAGCGGCAGAAATGTCAGCTTGAACGGCTTTGCCATGGCTTCGATCCCAAGCGCGGCATCCGCTTCGCCGGCCGCGACCGCAACAGCTGCATCATTCTCGCTATGGGCCGGGCTTTGGGCGCAGACAAGGTCATTCTCCGTCAGGCCGGCGTCTTCAAGCAATCTGGAAAACAGGAGTGCGGCGCCGGCGCCGGGCTGGCGCAGGGCAACACGTTTGCCCTTCAGATCGGCAACTGACCGGATCTCACCGGCAGCGTCATCGGAGATCAGAAGGCCGCGCTTGCGCGTCGCAAAGGCGAGCAGAACGGCATTTTGCACGCCGGTCTTTTGAACAGTGTCTACGTTCCAGCCACCGTCTTCGGGAAGGTGCAGGCCGGCAAGTGCCGCTGTCGCCTCCTGAAATCGCGTCAGCCCGTCGCCGCTGCCATTGCACAGGACGGCGAGCCCGCAGCCCGATGCGTGGATCGCCCAGTCCAGCAGCGGATCGTGGGAGCCGACGAGAACGTCCGGCAGGGTGTCCTGCGTGGGCAGTGGCGTGCCTTCCAGCCAGGCTTCGATCTCGTCGGAAGGAAACAGCAGTTTGCCGGTGATGCGTCTGTGGGGAATTTCGTCGGCCGCCGCCAGGTCATAGACCTTGCGCTCCTTGACCCGGAGCAGGTCGGCCACCTCCTTGGTGGTCAGGAACTTGGGCTGGTTGGGATCTGAGTGCTTCAACATGTGTCCTGCCGTTTGGCGTGAACTTAGCGGAGGTGCGCGCTTCAGGACAAGATCAATGCTGCACGGTCCGGGGACAAGGCGATCCGTAGGTGACGTAACGACTCAAGTATGTGACGCAACGGCGCAACAACGCGCTGTTAAACTGCGACACTCTTTTTGGTCTAGGCAAATGTGAATGAAACTGTGCACGAAAGTTACTGCGCCTTGGGGAAGATAATCTTTTCCCCGAGGCGTTTGTGTTGAGTAAAAATTTCCCTCCCATGCCGCATTGCAAAATATTAAGCCGGTAGCTGACTAAAAAATATACATTTTTTTGCATTGCCCCCTTTCCATGAGCAGGCAATTTTGTTTTTCTATCGACAACTGCGCTGACCGACTGCTCGACGAGGCGAAGGCTTCCTGGGCGGTAACTGGTTGGACGCTGAATAATAATGAACCAGATTTGGGGACAAAATGGCGAACACACGGGGCGCTGCTGTTAAGTATGACAGCGTTCAAAAGAGCTATGACGGCGAAAGCCTGGTCGTAAAGAACCTCAATCTCGATATCCCGCCGGGCGAATTCCTGACCATGCTGGGGCCGTCCGGATCCGGCAAGACAACCTGCCTGATGATGCTGGCGGGGTTTGAGCCCGCCACCCACGGTGAGATCTATCTCAACGATCGCCCGATCAACAACGTGCCGCCGCACAAGCGTGGCATCGGCATGGTGTTCCAGAACTACGCCCTGTTTCCGCACATGACGGTCGCGGAAAACCTCGCGTTTCCGCTTCAGGTCCGCAATGTGAACAAGGCGGACCAGCAGGCAAAGGTGCAGCGTGCACTGGAGATGGTCGAGCTCGGCAGCTTCGGCAATCGCCGCCCGGCACAGCTCTCCGGTGGCCAGCAGCAGCGCGTCGCCGTTGCCCGCGCCCTCGTGTTCGACCCGGAACTCGTTCTGATGGATGAGCCGCTTGGTGCGCTCGACAAGCAGCTGCGTGAGCAGATGCAGTATGAAATCAAGCACATCCACGAGAATCTGGGCGTCACGGTGGTCTACGTGACCCACGATCAGACCGAGGCCCTGACCATGTCGGACCGGGTGGCCGTGTTCAACGACGGCGTCATCCAGCAGCTGTCGACACCCGATGACCTCTATGAAGATCCGCAGAATTCCTTCGTGGCCCAGTTTATCGGCGAGAACAACAAGCTGAGCGGCAAGGTCGTCGACATCCAGGGCGAGGAGTGCCTGGTTGAACTCGACGATGGCACCAAGCTGAAGGCCGACAAGGTCAATGTCGCTGCCGTCTGAGACAGGACCACTCTGTCGCTTCGGCCGGAACGTGTCGAATTCGACACCCATGATGCGATGGACAATCTGGTCGATGGCCGGATTGAGGAACTCATCTATCTTGGCGACCACATTCGTGTGCGCATGAATGTGGCCGGCAATGACGAGTTCATCGTCAAGGTTCGCAACCGCGGAGAGAAGCGCAAGCTCCATGTCGGTGAAACGGTCCCTGTGGGCTGGGCACTGAATGACTGCAAAGCGCTCGACGCTGTTGTCTGAAATCGCACGGCGGCCGGGTCGCGGCCGCCAGCGACAACAACGGAAGCAATCCGTTACATCCTAAAAGAGGGAGCTAACTCACATGAAGCTCAAGACTGTTATTCTTGCAGGCACCGCTCTGGCATTTGCCGGCAGCACGGCTCTTGCAACAGACCTGACGCTCGTCTCCTGGGGCGGCGCCTACCAGGCGTCCCAGAAGAATGCCTATACCGATCCGTATATGGCCGAGAACCCGGGCATCAACGTGATCTGGGATGAGTCCTCCGCTGAGGCTGTGGCCAAGCTGCGCGCCATGAACGAAGCCGGCAACATCACCTGGGACCTGGTCGATGTGGTTGCTTCCGACGCCATCCGTCTGTGTGACGAAGGCCTGGCCATGGAAATCGATGCGGACGCCGACCTGGCGGCTGCTCCGGACGGAACGCCGGCGTCTGAAGACTTCGGTGATCTGCTCGTTTCCGAGTGCTTCATTCCGCAGATCGTCTATTCCACCACCTTCGGCTACCGCACCGACGTTGCCGACTGGGGTGGCAAGGAGCCGGACGACATCTGTGATGTGTTCGATCTGGAAACGTTCCCGGGCAAGCGCTCGCTGGAAAAGCGTCCGATCAACAACATGGAATGGGCTCTTCTGTGCGACGGCGTTGCCAAGGAAGACGTCTATGACGTTCTGGAAACCGAAGAAGGTCAGAACCAGGCATTCGCCAAGCTCGACACCATCAAGGACAACGTGATCTGGTGGTCGGCCGGTGCGGAAACCCCGCAGCTTCTGGCGGACAGCGAAGTCGTGATCGGCTCCACCTATAACGGTCGCCTGTTCGCTTTGATCGAAGAGCAGAAGCAGCCGGTGAAAATGCTCTGGGACGCCCAGGTGTTCGATCTGGACGGCTGGATCATCCCGGCAGGTCTGCCGGAAGATCGTCTGGCTGAAGTGAAGAAACTGGTCAAATACGCCACCGACACCCAGCGTCTGGCGGATCAGGCCAAGTTCATCTCCTACGGTCCGGCCCGTAAGTCGTCTGCTCCGCTGGTCGGTCAGCACGCGACCCTCGGCATCGACATGGCTCCGCACATGCCGACCGATCCGAACAACGCCAAGAACACCTTCCTCTATAACTACGAGTGGTGGGCGGATTACCGCGACGACATCGACGCCAAGTTCCAGGCCTGGCTCGCGCAGTAAGCCTTAACGGCACGCTTTGGACCGGGTGGGGCATCGCCTCACCCGGACCTTCTCTCTGATTTTCGGAAGACATTTATGAGCGACACCACCCAAGACGGTCAGGTCCTGACGACGCAGGACGGCAAGCCGCTGAAGGCTGCGCTGGCAAAGGCCCTGCGCCGGGAAAAGCTGCGCGCCCTGATGCTGATTGCGCCGCTGCTGATCTTTGTGCTGATCACCTTCGTCGCCCCGATCGTGGACATGCTGTTCCGGTCCGTGGAAAACGGCATCGTTTCCGAAACGCTGCCCAAGACCGTCGTCGCTCTGGAAGCCTGGGATCCCGACTCCGGCGAGGTGCCGGATGAAGTTGTCTTCGCTGCGCTTTATGACGACATGGTCGTCGCGGTGGATGCAAAGACGCACACCCGTCTTGGATCGCGCCTCAACTACGAACAGAGCGGTATTTCCAGCCTGTTCCGCAAGACCGGCCGGCGCATCAAGCGCATGGATGAGGGCGGTCCCTTCAAGGATCAGTTCCTCGACGCGGACAAGAAATGGGGCCAGATCGAAACCTGGCAGGTGCTGAAGCGCTTTTCGCCGACCATCACAGACGGATACTTCCTGAATTCCTTCGATGCCCATCGCACCTCAGATGGCATTGAAATGAAACCGGCAGACGAACGAATCTACATGTTCCTGTTCGGCCGAACCCTGTTCCTGTCGATCGTGATCACCGTGTCCTGTCTGCTGCTCGGTTATCCGATTGCCTTCCTGCTGGCCGCGCTGCCGCTGCGCACATCGAACCTCTTGATGATCCTCGTGCTGCTGCCCTTCTGGACGTCGCTTCTGGTGCGCACCTCTGCCTGGAAGGTGCTGCTCCAGCAACAGGGGGTGATCAACGATTTCCTTGTCTGGACGGGCATTGTCAGCGAGGCCGGGCGTCTCGTGATGATCAACAACCAGACCGGCACGATCATCGCCATGACGCACATTCTGCTGCCCTTCATGATCCTGCCGCTCTATTCGGTGATGAAGACCATCTCGCCTTCTTACGTGCGTGCGGCCAAGAGCCTCGGAGCCAATGACTGGATTGCGTTCTGGCGGGTCTATTTCCCGCAATCGGTGCCGGGCATCGGCGCGGGCGCGGTGCTCGTCTTCATCCTGTCGATCGGTTACTACATC
This sequence comes from Roseibium sp., assembly GCF_965233565.1. Classification (GTDB taxonomy): domain Bacteria; phylum Pseudomonadota; class Alphaproteobacteria; order Rhizobiales; family Stappiaceae; genus Roseibium. The sequence continues at coordinate 3,551,687 of NZ_OZ247494.1, forward strand.
ACGCCGGAACTGGTTGGCGGTACGTCGGGCATCTTCATTTCAAACCGGATCGCCTATCACATCTCGTCGTCGCTCAACTGGGGCCTTGCGGCTGCCCTCGGGACCCTGCTCCTGGTCGCCGTCCTGATGCTCTTCGTGGTCTATGACAAGATTGTCGGCATCGACAACGTGAAGCTCGGATAGGAGGACGATATGAGCGCACTTCCCCCATATGCGTCCCCCTTGCAGCGGACCTGGTTCTACTCCTTCCGGATCATTTGCGGACTGATCTTCTTCTTCCTGATCTTTCCGATCCTGGTGATCCTGCCGCTGAGCTTCAACGCACAGGACTTCTTCACCTTCACCAAGGAAATGCTGGCGCTGGATCCGGCCGGCTATTCCTTCAAACACTACAACGACTTCTTCACCAACCCGGACTGGCAGCAGGCTCTGACCAACTCGGTGCTGATTGCCCCCGTGGCCACCATCCTGGCAACAGGCTTTGGCACGCTTGCCGCTATCGGCCTGTCCCAGTCTCACGTGCCCTACAAGTCCGCTATCATGGCGGTCCTTATCTCGCCGATGATCGTGCCACTGATCATCTCGGCCGCCGGCATGTATTTCTTCTATTCGCGCATTGGCCTGCAGGGCACCTACTGGGGTGTGGTACTGGCCCATGCCGCGCTCGGCACGCCTTTCGTGATCATCACGGTCACGGCGACCCTGGTCGGCTTTGACCGTTCGCTGGTGCGCGCAGCGGCAAGCCTCGGCGCCAATCCGGTGACAACCTTCTTCAAGGTGCAGATGCCACTCATCATCCCGGGTGTCGTTTCCGGAGCATTGTTTGCCTTTATCACGTCTTTCGACGAGGTCGTGGTGGTGCTATTCTTGGGCTCTGCTGGTCAGAAGACCCTGCCGTGGCAGATGTTCACCGGCCTGCGCGAACAGATTTCACCGACCATCCTGGCGGTGGCTTCGCTGATGGTGGCAATCTCGATCTGCCTCCTGACGGTTCTGGAGCTGCTGCGCCGCCGGTCGGAACGCTTGAGAGGTATGACGCCGGGCTGATCCGGCCAGAGCTGCTTTCGATGTGAACCGGTGGCGGAACGCCAGTCGCCGGGTGGAGACCGGATCCGGATCTCCCGGTAGCAAGACAATCAGACATTGGGCCTGGCGGGCCGGCTTCTTTCAGGAAGCCGGCCCGTTTTGCGTTTCAGGCCCCGGACTTTGAAACATCTGGATCTGAAAGGAGACCATGACATGAGCAGCGACATGATCCGCATTTACGAAATGAACAATGGTGAAAAGGCGTTTTCACCCTTCTCGGCCGGGGAAATGGACAGCCGGCAGAACAGGTTGCGCAAGCTGATGGCGGATCGCGGCATCGACGCGGCGCTGTTCACCTCCTATCACAACATCTGCTACTACTCCGGCTTCCTTTATTGCTACTTCGGCCGCAAATACGGCTTCCTGGTCACCCAGGACAAGGCAACGACGATTGCGGCCGGCATCGATGGCGGCCAGCCGTGGCGCCGCACCCATGGCGACACGGTCATCTATACCGACTGGCGCCGGGACAACTATTTCCACGCCATCCAGTCCCTCTTGGATATGCCGAACCCCGCCATCAAGCGGATCGGCATCGAGTTCGACCATGTGTCGCTCGATCTGAAGAAACAGCTGGAGGATGCGCTGCCGGGTGTGGAACTGGTCGATATTGCCGCTGACGCGATGGCGCAGCGAACCATCAAGAGCGCGGAAGAGCATGTCCTGATCCGGGAAGGTGCCCGCATTTGTGATGCCGGAGGCGCGGCGCTCGTCGAGGCGGTTCAGGCAGGTGTCACGGAACACGAAGTTGCCATTGCCTCAACCAATGCGATGATCCGGGAGATCGCGAAATCCTTCCCGTTCGTGGAGCTGATGGACACCTGGACCTGGTTTCAGTCCGGCATCAACACCGATGGTGCGCATAATCCGGTCACCAACAAGGTCGTCGAGGCCGGCGATATCCTCAGCCTCAATTGTTTTCCGATGATCTTCGGCTATTACACCGCCCTCGAGCGCACGCTCTTTTGCGAACATGCCTCCGATGAACATCTGCGCCTGTGGGAGATCAACTGCCATGTCCACCGGGAGGGCCTGAAGCTGATCAAACCGGGCGCGCGCTGCTGCGATATCGCTACGGAACTCAACGACATCTATCGCAGCCACGACCTGCTCAAGTATCGCAGCTTCGGCTACGGCCACTCCTTCGGCGTGCTCAGCCATTATTACGGCCGCGAAGCCTCGGTCGAATTGCGCGAGGATGTCGAAACGGTTCTGGAGCCGGGCATGGTGGTGTCCATGGAACCGATGATCATGATCCCGGAAGGAGAAGCGGGAGCGGGCGGTTACCGCGAGCACGACATCCTGATCGTGACGGAAACCGGTGCCGACAACATCACCGGTTTCCCCTTCGGTCCGGAGCACAATATCATCCCGAAGCGCTGAGACGGCGAAACGAAACGGGAAGGGACGGGGCGGCCACTATGTGCCGGCCCGTCACACAACGGCGCGGCCATTCACCTGCTGGCCGCGGACGAGGCGCGAAGGTCCGAGAGGCCTGGCCCTATCGTGCTTGGCGGCTTCATCAGAACGTCAAGTTATTGAACCATTGACTGAATTTCGACTTTGGCCGCGAAGTCAGAAAAAGACTTTGATCCCTCCGAACCGGGACGAGTGGCTGAGACCGGACGTGGGGGCTGAGACAAACAGAGACATGTGCAGAAACAGAGCGCACGCACATTTGCGGTGCAGCGTTCGCAAGATGTCATCCTGCTGAAACATAGTCGACATCTATATTGGCGGAACTTCGGGGACCGTCATGCCTGACCTGTATAAACCGCACAAATTATCCTGCATTCAAAATATTCAGGCCATTGGCGGTCAGAATTACCTCTACGCAACCGTGTTCTATGGCTTCGACCTGACCGACCCGGAAGCGATCCTGAGTGAAGCGGTCTATACGGAGACGGCCATGTCGAACCTGCCCATGGGCGGGTTTCTCGACATGGGATTTCCAAAGGTGCAGGCGGAAGTGCTGATTGCCGGTGAAGCCCGCGCGCCGGAAGGCGGCAGCGTTCAGGCGCAGGAGGTAGGTGTTGCCGTCGGACCGGTGACGAAGCGGGCCGTGGTTTTCGGCGACCGCCACTGGGTCAAGGACAGCCACAACGACATCCGGCTTTCCCATGCCGTTCCCTACGAGACCATGCCGCTGACGCCCGACCAGGCTTTTGGCAACGAGACCCATCCGGTCAATCCGGAAGGCAGGGGCTGCAACCCGCACCATGTCCTGGAGCATTTCGGTTACGCGCAGCTTCCGAATGTCGAAAACCCGGACGCATTGATCAAGACCCTGACCGATCAGCCGGACCCGATCCTGTTCGGTCCCTTGAGCCACGATCACCCGTCGCGCAAGACAAAGGTTGGCCAGCCGAGCTGGGACTGGATCAGGACGACGTTTCCGGAGCCCCCTCCGGGTTTCGACAGCGCCTATTTTAATGTGGCCCCGACGGATCAGCGATTTGCCTCGGCTCCGGAAGGCAACGAGGCGATCTCCGTCTGGGGCATGTCGGCGCGCCACCCCGTGATCCGGTCGCACCTGCCGGGTTTGCGCGTCCGGCTGTTTGCCATCCATGACCAAAAGGCCGAGCGCCTGACCGAGATCACCACACGGATCGAGACCGTCTGGGTCTTTGGTTCCTCCGAGATCGGCGGCATCTATCATCGCGGTATTCTGAAACTGGCAGATGAAAAGGCTTCGGACGTGGTGGCCCTTATCTTCGGCGCCGAGCGCATGACCGATGCGCCGCGTCCGGCCTCCTATTACGCGGAAATCTACCGGCTGCGAACGCATCCGACCGAAGGCGCCATGCACACGCTGAACGACAGCCAGTTGATGCCGGACCTGCCGGATGCCGAGGTCGAGGCGATGGAGGCACGCTCACAGGCCTATAGCGAGGAAATCGCGCAGAAATTCGAGAAGAAGATCCAGTTCGAACATGCCGACCTGCTCAGGAAGGCGAACATGCCCGCCATGATGCGGCCGGATACAAGCCTTCCGCCGATCCCGCGCCTGCCCTTGCCGGCCCCGGAAGACATCATTGCCGGCAATGTCGACATCGCCGCCATGTTCAGGAAGCTGGCCTCGGCCGGCGACCAGCTGGAAGCCGACCTGATGAAGGGGCCCGCGGCGGCCATCGCCCGGCACAAGGCGGCGGGAATGCCATTGCCGGACGATCTGTTTGCGCTTCACGACACAATGAAAACGGCGATCAAGGCGGGAGATCCCGGCGCGGCCAATGTCTTGAAAGACGTGGCAAAGACCAAGTCGGTAACCGATGATTTTTCCAAGTTTGCCAAGGCCACCGTGGACCTCGGCAATAGGACGACGGATGGACTGACACCGCCGGTTGAAGACGTCATGCCGGGTGAACTTGACGCGGCACTTGCAAAAATCGACGCAATTGTCGGCAAACTGGACGGCGCCGGCGCCGGCGCCGGCGCCGGCGGCGAGGAAGAGCTTTGGACGCTGGTGCGGGCGCGTGCCCTTGCGCTCCCCGAAGCCGATCCGTTCTACGAGATGAAACAGAACCTGGAAGCCATGGCCAGGGATCTGAAGGAGACCAGCGGCCGTCCCAAATCCGGCGAGATGGTCACCATCGAAGACGCGCTAAGCGGCGCTCATCTGAAAGACCCGACGCCAACCGACTTCGACGCGGTGCTTGCCGAACTTGCCACCATGCCTGACAAGAACAGGGCCAATCTCGACAAGATGGAAGCCATGCTGGCGGAAAGGCTTCCGAAAACGGCGGACCAGGACCTGCCGCCGAGCCTGGCGCTGGCGCGGGAAGTGGAGAAGATCCCCGTTCCCGAACTGGATGTGAAATCCATCGATGACATCATCGCGAAGGCCGAAGAGGCAACGTCGATGGACGCCGACACGTTCTTCAGCAATCTGGACGAAGAGGCCCGGGAATTCATGCTGGACAAGGAGCATGCCCGTTCGGCGGCACTGGAAGCTGTCCACCCGATCGAAACCTATACGCCCGGCATCCGGCGCAAGCTCGGCGAACTGGTCGTTGACGAGGTGGCAAGGGGGGAGAGCTTTGCCCGCAGGGACATTGCCGATGCGTATCTCGCCGGCGCCGACCTGTCTCATCTCGACATGAATGGCGTGTTCCTGGAAAAGGCCAATCTGACCGGCGCGAGGCTCCGGAACGCAGACTTCTCGGCGGCGGGCATGGCGGAGGCCGTGCTGACGGGCGCCGATGCCACCGGAACCGACTTTTCCCGCACCACGCTCTCCGGCGTGATTGCTGAACGGGCCATCCTGAACCAGACCCGGTTTTCCGAACGCACCTGGTCGAAGTCGCATTTCAGCGGCTCGACCTTTCGTGGGGCGGTCTTCGATACGATGACCTTTCTGGAATGCGATTTTTCCGGAACGGACTTCGAAGCCGCGCAATTCACCAACTGCCTGTTCCTGAAGTGCGACTTCCGGGGAGCCGCACTCCGCAAGGCACGGTTTGAAAAAACCATGGTGGTCGAGGGCGACCTGTCCTATTCCGACTGGTCCGGCGCGCAATTCGATCGCCAATTAATGACCAAGGTCGTTGCGCAGGACAGTCGCTGGAGCAACGCCAGTTTCAGCAAGTCCACCTTCGTCGGGAAGTCCGACCTGAAGGGAAGCTATTTCGATGGCGTGCGCGGCCACTATTCCAGTTTCCTGGAGGCCAATCTCGACGAGACCTGCTTCATGCGGGCACAAGTCCGCGAATGCCTGTTTTTGAATTGCGAGATGACGGCTGTTGATTTTCGGGCCGCTCGCGCTCGCAAGGCCGTCTTCAACGAGTCGAGTCTCGTCCATTCCGACTTCTTTGCCGCCGATCTGATGGAAGCGCATCTCAGCCAGTGCGATGCCCGTTACACCAGTTTCAGGGACGCCAATCTTTACGCCGCCAATTTCATGGATGCCGACGTGAAGTGGACGGATTTCAGCCGGGCCAATCTCGGCCAGACAATCCTGGAGCTGCCGTCCAATGACGCTTGAGGAAATCTATCACGCAATAGAATACAGCCAGACAATCTCCGACCGGGATTTCTCCAGGCGCACCTTTTCGGACGCGACCTTCAGGTCGGCCAACTTCGTCATGTGCGATTTCGGCGGCGCACGTTTTGTCCGGTGCAATTTCGACAAGAGCATGCTGATCCGGTGCGATTTCCGCGGTGCGCGGTTCGAAGACTGCACTTTTGCCGGCAGCCAGTTGATGATGGGGCGCTTCGAAGGCGCGGCCTTCCCGGGGTGCGCCTTCGAGACGACGGGTTTCCTGCAAGGCAAACTGCAGGGAGCCGATTTCTCTCACGCCCGCCTCTACGACACCGGGCTGCTCTGCAACGATCTGACGGAGGCGCGGTTCTGCGAAACGTCTTTCGAGAAAGTCGGGCTGCTTGAAAACACGCTTGACCGTGTCGACTTCGCCAGGGCGCATATCTACCGCACGATGATCTCCAGGGCCGATCTGCGGACGGCCTTCCTGGACGGAGCGATCTTCCATCAGGTGTTGCTGGTTGATGGCAACCTCTCAAACCGGGATCTCTCCGGTCACACGTTCCGGGAATGCACCATGGTCGACGCGGACCTCCAGAAAGTGGCGTTTCGCGGTTCGGAACTGACCCAGACCTCCTTCGTCAATTGCAACATGCGTCTCAGCGATTTTTGTGAAGCGAACATGCCGCAGGCGATGCTGGCCGGTTCCATCCTGGCGGGATCGAAGTTCGAGCGCACGACCCTGACCAACGGCGTGTTTGCGAATGCGGATGTTTCAGCAGTGTCCTTTGCCGGATCGCAGATGCAGATGGCCGTGTTCGACAACGCCAATTGCGGGGCGGCCCGTTTCGAGGGCTGCGACCTTCAATATGGCGACTTCACCAACGCCAATTGCCAGGCCGGGAATTTCGCCAATGCCAGGTTCAACATCACCAGGTTCCACGGCGCCAATCTGAAGGGCGCACTGCTCGACGGCTCGGCGGGATCGACCGTTCCGACCGATGACAGGCGGCTGATCGCGCAGGCCTATAACCCACAAAATGTGATCCTCGACACAGAATTGTAGTTTCCCGTTCCGTTCGGGAAATTGAGCCGAAATATCGTTGATTGTGACAATCACAATATGCACCGTGTGCACCTGAAAAGTTCAGTTTTCAGGTGCCGACAAAGGAAGAAACGATGCCGACAGTGAATGCATCCGGACCGATACCCAGTTTCGACGTCTCTCCCGTCGATCCGTTCATCATGCCGTCAGTGCCGCCGGTTCCCGCGGTCATGCCAGCGGTCGGGTTCCGGATGATGACCATCCCCAGCCAGTTCTCCTTTTTCTCCATCTGTTTCTTTTTTCACACGATGCTCTCGATGATTGCTTCCTGTGTCGCCGGTCCGGGCCCGGGCGTGATCTCGGGACTGCCGATGAGCGCCAGCAAGTCCGGCAAGGGCTCCGCCAGACTGCTCATTCAGGGCCAGCCGGCCGGTCGGGCGCTGATGGATCCGCCGCTCGAAAACGGCCTCACCGTCAATTCCGTCGGCATTTCTTCACCGGGTCAATGCACCCTGATCAACCCGGTCGGCTAGGAAGGGTCCACAATCATGGCCACGACCAAACCATCAGCAGACGACCGGACTTCGGCGCATATCTATTTTGCCGTGCCGCTCACCGGCAACGCTGACGAGTTCAGCGGCCAGTATCTGCGTTTGGAAGAATATATCGGCACCAATGAGGACAGCCATCTGCCCTCTTCCGTGTCGGCGGGTGGCCTGACCGGCATTTCGATGTCCGCCAACGGCGTCTTCCTTCTCAATGCGGATCAGAAGAAGGTGGAAACCTTCGGCAAGGCGCTGACCGAAAAGGTGCTGGGCGGCGATCACACGGTGACAGTCGACAAGGGCGACTGGAAACTGAAGGCGAAAGACGGCTCGATCACCATTGAAGCCAGGAATACCACGGCAGACGCCAACATCACGCTGCAGTCGGAAGGCCACGATCTTCATCTTTATGCGGTCTGGGGCAAGTGCACCACGTCGGACAGCCGGGACATCAAGGAAAGCTCGTCCAAGAAGGTCACCTACGTGCAGCTGTTCGAATATTCGTCCGTGTTCGGCGCATCGATCACGGACAGATCGGCGTTCTCGTTCAGTCTCAACGTGGTGGGCGATGCCTATTTCAAACTGGCGGAAGCCAAGGCGTCGATCACGTCCCTGAAGATCATTTTCCAGAAATATTCCGGCTACTACGCCTGTTTCAACATCCTGCAGGTCCTGTCTTTCAAGATGGCGCAGAACTACAGAAAGACGATGGTTCTCTACAACAAGATGACCGTTTTGCAGATCTACGTCGAGATGCTGAAGAGCCAGAACGACATCGTCAAATCGAAGATCAAGGGCGGTGTGACGGAAACCTATGCCGCCGAGATGCGCTCGAAAATGGCCGGTTGCGGTGTTTTCCAGCGGATCAAGTTCTAGCCGGCGCGGGAGGATAGCCACATGACGACTCTTTACATGGGTGTCTCACCGGCAAGCGACGACACGCTCGGCATTGAAAACGGGGTCTATATTCGCCTCGGCTCCTATGTGAGCGATCCGTCGGAAGTCGACGAGGCCAGCCACTTGCCGACGTCGGTCTATTCCGGCGGCCTGGCGGCGAGCGACGGCATTTTCATCACCACGGCCGGTTCCTACATCGTTGAAGCGAGCAAGGAAGGCCATATCGAGATCGGCGGCAGCCTGACCCAGAAGAACAGGGACGGCCATCGCAACACGACCGTTGAAGCCGGCGACGTCACGATCACGACCGACACCAAGGGCTTTTCGCTGACGGCTCGGGGCAATTCAAAATTCAATGTCACTTCCCATCATGTCGACGGGATCTTCATTGAGGCGCCGGACGGCAAGGTCTCCAGCAAGGGTGATGCGATCTACAACCACACCTTCGGAGCCTATCTGAAGCAGGTCGTCGGATCGACGAAGAAGATCATCCAGAAAGAAAGCACGAATGTCAGCCTGGCGCTTGTGCTGCCCGTTTATCTGTCAGGCGCGGTCGGCTGGAAAATGTGCTCGATGAACCTGAAAGTGTTCGATGCGAGCGAGACCGATCTGAAGATCTCCTCCGGAGGCATCAAGCTTGGGTTCGTTTATCTGAGCAACAACGTCATCACCCACGATATGGGCTATTCGATCCTCTACTACAAAAAGCGCGGTATCCAGCTCGAATATGCCGTGAAGAAGAACGATCTGAAGGGCTGGTCGGATTTCTTCAGCACGGCCAAGATGAAGACAGCTCTCGCCCAATCGCAATATACCAGCAGTGTCGAGGCGCATATCGGCATTGAATCCAAGATGCCGGCATAGCGAGGGCGACATGGCTTATCTCTACTACTGGAGCCCCGCGGGCGGCACGAACACCTTCACCGATGGTCATTACCTGCGCCTCGGTACATATGAAAGCCGATGGGAACCGGGCAGTGCCAACATCCAGGACCCAAGCGGCCATGCGCAAGGGCTCTATTTCTACACCGACGGCAAATACACGCTGAAAACCGCAAATACGGGCAATGCCTATGAGGAGATCGGCACCCATGTGGAGCGGACGGTCAAGTCCGGCGGCTATGCCTATACCAACACGACAGGCAATTACACGATTGAGGAAAAGGACGGCGAAGTGGTGATCGAGGCCGAGGGCAAGATCCGCCTGAAATCCTCTCACGGCGATACGGACAGCGACTCCATCCTGATCCAGGCCAAGAACCACGATCTCTATTTCCAGCAAGCCGGCTACGCCAAGTTCGTCGACACCTACAAGGAGACGACGGTCAACGGGTTCACGCACAAGACCAATATCGGGATCGTTTTCAAACTCTATGCAGGCGCCAATATCGGCACTTATTCCCACATCGGACTGAGCCTCAAGACCTTCACCGTCGGCGTCAAGGAAATCACCTGCAGCGCCACGGGCGTTTCGTTGTCCTTGAACGGCAACACCTACAAGGACGTGCTCGGCATCAAGTTCGGCTTCACCATCTTCGCGCTGCAGATCGTCTGGCTGCACGAGGAATACGAGTATTACAAGAACGAACTCAAGGTCTATGAGCGCATCACCAAGCTTGCGGCATCCGATGCGCAGGTGGTCGATTCCGAGGGCGCCGTCATCGGCACGAGAACAAGGGCAGCCGCACTCGACGGCGGCCTGGAAGTGCAATGCTGACGCGGCTTTCGTGCCCGCACGACAACGGACGGATTTCATGACTAAGACAAGCAGCAATTCCGGCGCAGCAGAAGAGAGCAATGTGCCGGTCGAAAGGCAACCGGGCCTGGCGGCACCGTCCCGTGTCCTGACCGTTCACACCTGCGACGAGGGCAAGCTGTTCCTGTTCAGCGCGGACGGTGCACGGACCGCTGCCCGGCGTGCCGTCAGCTGCCTGATCGAGCCGGTGAGCGGCGACAGCGTTCTGACTGCGGAGGTCGAAGGACGCCTTTATGTCCTTGCCGTTCTGGAACGGCAGAACATCGAAGCACCGCTTTCGATCGAAACGCCGGGTGAGCTGGTTGTCTCGGCGAAGCGGGTCTCCATCAAAGCCGGCGTCTTTGATCTTGTAACGGAAGCCGCCAATCTGGTCGGCAACGCTTTCAACAGCCTGTTCCGGACTTCCAAGCGGGTGTCGGGAACTGATGAGATGATCGCGGAATCCTCTTCGGTCAGCGCGCATCAACGGGTGTCCATCATCGAAGGCGCGGATGTGCACAAGGCGGGTGTGTTCAGCCAGAACATTGAAAGCGCAATGACCCAGAGTGCACATGCGGCCGTGGTCACGGCAAAAACCGATATCCGTCTGAATGCCGAGCGGATCAATGTCGGCTGACCGGATCGGCCAACAGCGCATCGCCGCCATTGATCTCAAGGCGTTGTTTCACGCTCACCGGTAGGTAACTGGTCATCATGTCGAATTTGAACGCGCTGCTTGATGCGGCCAATCAGCATCTGGAAAACGGTTCGATCGAGGACGCGGAAGAGCTTTGCCGGCAGGCCCTCAGCCGCGCGCCCAGCTCCATTCGCGCGCTCAAGACCTATGGCAGATGCCAGATCGCGACCGGCGATCTGGAGGCCGCGATCAAGAGTTTCGAATTTGTGCTGCAGATGGATCCGCAAGATGCCTCGGCCAGTTACAACCTCGCTCTGGCGCATAATGCGCAGGGCAATCTCGACCTTGCCTGCGTCAATTTCGAACGGGCGCTGAGCCTTGATCCGGAAAACCCGACCTTTCACGAGGCCATGGCAACGGTGCATGCCTTCAAGGGCGAGATCGAGGATTCCCTGCGCCATCTTCTGATCGCCCAGGAGCTGAAACCGGATGATCCGAACGTGATGTCCAATCTGGGGTCCGTGCTGGCGCAGATCGGCGCCTACTACGATGCCCGCAGATATTTCGAACAGGTGCTGGCGCTTCAGCCCGAAAACGGCCCCGTGGCCATTCAGCTGGCGCATATTCTCCAGGACCAGGGCGATACGGGAAGAGCCCTGGAGCTGACGGAAGCGCTTTACCTGAAACGGCCCCGGGAACCGATGGTGCTGTCGGCCTTTGCGCGTTCTCTTGCGCTGGTCGGGGAGCTGGACCGGGCGGCGGATCTCCTGGACCTGGCACTCAAGATTGCCCCCGACATGGTCAACGCGCTCGAGGAATACGCCCTGGTTTCGGCCTATCGCGGCGACCCGGATCGCGGGCTCGCCAAACTGGCGGCGCTCCTGAAAACGCAGAAGGACAATCCGCATCTCTGCCTTTTGCTGGCCACCGCGATGTCGCGGGCCGGCAAACACGCCGAAAGCGTGACGCTGGCACAGCCCGCGCTCAAGGACATCACAACCGGCGCCAATGGTCTGGCCCTGGTCCGGCAGGGCCTGTTTCATCAGGGCAAGTTTGCCGAGGCACGCGAGCTGGCTGCTCAGGTCCGGCTTGGCACTGCCGGTCTGAACGGTGGCCTGGCCGGTGCGCTTGAAAAGGTGATCATCCCGCTGGAAACCAAGCCGCTGGAGGCCATCCTGTTTGCGCGGTTCCTGTCCGGGGCTGGTGAGACCGGGGACGCAGCCGAGCGGATTGTCTATGCGCATGAGCCCCTTGTTCCGCTGCTGCAACGCATGGATCTCAGCTTCCGTCTGGAGCCCCTTGAGGGCAAGAACCTCTTTGAAATCGCGGAAACCGGCAACGCCTGTTTCATGGCCAGTTTTTCCGCAAGGCCGGAAGTTGCGGATTATGATCCGGCCGGTTTCAGGCCCTATTTGAAAACGGATCCGCGTGCCGATGACTTCTGGCGCGGGTCACTCGCGCAATTGAAGGGACCGCTGGTTGGTGTCACCTGGGGGAAACACGCTCCGGCGCCCCTGCTGCACCATGTGCAAGCCGGCCTGGCGGACTGGCCAGGTGCGGTGCTCAGCCTGATGTGGGACGACCAGCGGGCAGAGCTGGAGGGCAACAGGAAAATCATTGATGCCGGTGCGCATCTGAAATCGCTGGAGATGCTGGTCGATCTTGTCGGTAAACTCGATCTTGTGGTTGGGCCGGACGGTCTCGTGACCCATATAGCCGGCGCGCTTGGTATCCCGACCATCGTTTTGGCCACACCTGACAAGCAATGGTACTGGTATGCACCGGAAGGCCGCTCACACTGGTATCCTTCCGTGCAGGTGCTTGAGCGGCCCTGGGCGGAACCGATGGAGCACTTCACCGGGAGGCTTTCGGACAAGCTTGCGGAAATGACCGGTGTTCAGGCGGCCTGAGATTTCCTGGCCGGCCTGAGCGTGACGCAGCGTCCCGGGCGACCGCTGCCAGATAAATTACCTAAACCGCACGCCGCTGTCTTATCGGACCATCAACAAACATGTGGTACCGTTAGGAAATCACGGCACGTCAGACGGGTGCCCGGAAAGGCAAACAGCCAGTGTTGTCGCCGGTTGCCGTTGAACAAAGGTGGCAGTGATTCGCAGGCAGGAGACGAAGTGACTTTCGAACCGGAACGCAAACGATGAAGAAATTCGTTCCCTATGTGGTGATCACCGCTGTGTTTCTGATTGCGCTGGTTTTTCTCCAGTTCCGCGACCGGTCCTATCTGGACGATCTTGCGCGCGCCGCCAATCCGCCACCGGCACCTTCCCGGGTCATTCTGCCACCTCCTCAGCAAGCGCAGGGCCCGCTGCTCTATGTCAGCGGGAACCGTGTCGCGTTCAGGACGGGCCCAGATCTGCAGCAAAGCGTGATCGACCGGTTTGACCGCGGCAGAACCGTTCGGCAGACCGAGGTGGAAGGGGGCTGGGTGCATGCCCGAGATGTCGACACGGGCCGCATGGGCTGGATCTCCAGCCGATATCTGACGCAGACCAATCCGCTGCAAACCACTGTCTCGAATTGAAGGATCTAAATTGACAGCTGATGCACTTCCCTGGGCTGACAGACACAAATTGCTTGGGGAACGGTAAGTGGTGTGTTTAATGGCATGGGGAGGCCGGAAATGAGTTCACCCGACACGATGAAGCCCGCCCTGGCCAGTCTGGCGCGGACCTGCGAAGCGATTGCCAACGGCCGTTTCGATGATGTCGAAGATCTTTTCCAGGTGATCACGGATACATCCGTGGAAGAGGACATCCGGGCCCTGGCGGAGACCTTTTCCGGGATGGTGGTGCAGGTGGAAGCCAGGGAGTTTCACTCCAGTCAGCTGATTGCCGAACTGACCGAAACCAAGCGCCAGCTCGAGGCCGCCGAAGCCAAATTGCGCAAGGAAAACGCGGAGCTGAAAACGCGGCTGGACAAATTCGAAGTCACGTATGACGAGGAACAGGCCCGTCAGGAGATTGAAGAGGTCAGCGATACAGACTATTTCCGATCCCTGCAATCGCGTGCCAAGGATCTCAGATCCCGCTACAAGTCCTGACCCGCTGACCTGACGAGCCGAGATAATACGTGACAAAAATCATCTCCACCCACTCCTATCGCGGCGGCACCGGCAAATCCAATGTCACCGCGAATCTGGCTTCGGCGCTGGCGCTGCGCGGCCACCGGGTCGGCATTGTCGACACCGACATCCAGTCGCCCGGCATCCACACGCTGTTCAAGGTTGACCTCAACACTGTCAGCCAGACCCTGAACAATTATCTCTGGGGCCATTGCAAGGTTGGCGAGACGGCACTCGACGTGACCGCGAATGTGGTCGATGCCTCGGGGCAGTCGATGGTGCCGGAAAACGGCAAGGTCTTCCTGGTGCCGTCTTCCATCAAGACCGGTGAAATTGCCCGGATCCTGAAGGAAAAATACGATGTCGAGGACCTCAATCGCGGCTTTATCGACCTGTGCCAGGAGTTGGAGCTGGATTATCTCCTGATTGACACCCATCCGGGCGTCAACGAGGAGACGCTGCTGTCGATTGCCATTTCAGACACGCTGCTTTTGATCCTGAGACCGGATATCCAGGACTACCAGGGCACGGCGGTGACCTTGGAGCTGGCGCGCAAGCTGGAGGTGCCGCAATTGTTCCTGGTGGTCAACAAGGCGCTGGAAACCTTCGACTTCACCGAGCTGGCCCAGCGGATCTTCTCCAACTACCGGACGCCGGTGGCAGCTGTCTTGCCGCTGTCGACAGATCTGATCCAGATTGGCAGCACCGGCCTGATCCGCACGCTGCAGCCGGAGCACAGTTTCACCCTGGCGATTGAATCGATTGTCGATTCGATCGAGTGAGTCTGGCGCCGCCGCGAGTACCATGTCTCCTCAATCAGACTCCCCTTCGACGTCATCCTGAGGATGGCGCATTGAAAAGATGCGATTGTTCGGAGTTTGCTTCAAAAGGCGCTTGAGGCAACGCGCCCTAACCCGCGTCTTCGAACAGGCCCGACAGGAATGTGTCGACGCTCTCAAGACGGTTTGAACGCTCTAAATCGAGTGCTTTCCTGACCGTCTCCCAGCCTTGCTGCTCGAGTCCTTCGATAGGCTCGGGCTTGAGGCCGTCGCGTGCGGCCTGGTCGATCGGCTGCGATTGAAACGGATGCCGGCCGGTCAGAACCTGATAGGCAATGCAGCCCAGAGCGAAGATGTCGTCGCGCGGGTCGCGTTCGGCGCGCTGAAACTGTTCCGGGCTGGCATAGGCAGCCGTCAGACTGTCCTGGATCGGGTGATCGGAGCTGGCGCTGGCGGCAGCCGCAAGACCAAAATCCAGAAGCTTGATCGT
Source organism: Roseibium sp. (assembly GCF_965233565.1). Lineage (GTDB taxonomy): Bacteria > Pseudomonadota > Alphaproteobacteria > Rhizobiales > Stappiaceae > Roseibium. Next base: position 3,566,961 of record NZ_OZ247494.1, read on the forward strand.
GCCGTCCGACAGAAGGTAGATGTTGCCCGGTTTCAGATCCGAATGCACCACGCCCCGGCTGTGCGCATAGCTGAGCCCGGCGCAGGTGCCTTTCAGGATGCGGGCGCATTCCCCGGGCGAAAGTGGCTGGCCCATTGTCTGGCCGAGGCGCCGGTCGAGGCCGACCCCCTTCAAGAGCTCCATGACGATGAAGACATCGGCCTTGTCCCGGTCGAAATCATAGACAGTGGTGATGTTGGGATGGGCGAGGGTCTGCGACTTGCGCGCTTCCGCCTCCAGAAGCCGAAGGGCTTCGGAGTCGTTCTGGAAACTCTCATTCAGCAGCTTCACGGCCACATAGGGCTGATCGTGCCCGGCTTCCAGGCGACGGCGGTCGACGGCGGAATAGACATAACCCATGCCGCCACGCCCGATTTCCGCATCGAGAATGAAGCGGTCCCGAAGGATGGAGCCGACACCTGCGCGCTTGGTATGCGGCGAGGACAGCTTGTTGAGATCAAGCCCGTCCCGCTGTCCTCCACCGGAGACCTTGCGGGCATCGGACCGGAACCGTGCACTTTTGAAATCGGTCAGGAACTTGTCCAGCTTGCCACTCTCGGCATCGTGGCCGGGGGCGTCCGAATTGTCCGTCCGCCGGCTGCGATAGTCGGTATAGCCGGAGACAAGCGAGGTCAGGATTGCATCGTCAACCTTGCCCTGGGTGTCGTCGACGGGTCCGGCCACCGGCTGCTCGAGAAAAGGCAGTGGCGGCAGGTTGGGAGATTGGGCGGAGATGGCATCCGGCGGCGTTTCAACAGCAACCGCTGCGTCTGGTGCCTGGCCGTCGGAACCTGCCCAGGCAGGCTGGAGGGCATGCGGCAGCGTCGGTTCTTCGAACTCTTCGGTATCTTCCCCGGCTTCGGTATTCAGGTGACCGGGCTCTGTCGGATCGGGATCCATCTCGCCCGCGTCGTCAGCTTGCGGGAGGTCCCTGGCGTCAGGCAGTTGAGCCAGCAGGATCTGGCCGAGATCCGGAGGCAGCCGGCCGGCCTCGACGAAGTCATGGATGGTCTGGCGTGCAGCCAGCGCTGAATTGCCGGACGTCTGGGCCTCTGCGCGCAGATCCTTGGACAACTTGTCATAGGACAGCCGTCCCGACACGAAGTCGGTGATCAGTGCATGCGCGGCAGCGGACATTTCGGTCGGCAAGTCTGCGGGGCCCTTGTTCCTCAGCCGGCGGCCTTGTCAGCCCTCGATCGGATCAGGGGCGGTCCATGCCGTCGGGCCGTGTGATATTGTACCGGTTGAGTTTATCTATAATGGTCCGGCGACTAACATTCAGTATGCGCGCTGCATTTGTTTTGTTCCAGTTGGCTTCGCGCATTTTTGCTTCGATCACCATCGCCTCATATAGACCAACAATGGTCTTCAGGTCGCCTTCCGGGATCAGCGAGGGCATCCGGTTGCTCGGGTCGTGCTGCGCGCCGGTAATTTCGGGCGGCAGGTGGTCGAGTTCGATCGGATAGCCGTCTTCCGCCATCAGACGCGCCCGATCCAGGATGTTCTTGAGTTCCCGGACATTGCCCGGATAGCCCCAGCACATCAGCGCGTCGAGCGCGTCGGATGCCAGCACCGGCACCTGTTGCCCCGACTTTTCGGCGGCCGCACGCAGGAAAAAGTCGATCAGAAGCGGAATGTCGGACGGACGTTCGCGCAGAGGGGGCAGGTTGATCGGAAAAACGTTCAGCCGGTAGAACAGATCCTGGCGGAACTCGCCGGCAGAGATCTTTTCCTCCAGGTTGATGTTGGTTGCTCCGACAATGCGTACGTCGACCTTCTCGGTCTTGGTCGAGCCGACGCGCCGGACTTCGCCTTCCTGCAGCAGGCGCAGAACCTTGGCCTGCAAGGCCAACGGCATGTCGCCGATCTCGTCCAGGAACAGTGTGCCGCCATTGGCCTCATGCGCGAGGCCGAGCTTGGTGGTGTTGGCACCGGTGAAGGCACCTTTCACATGGCCGAAAAGTTCGCTTTCCAGAAGCGCTTCCGGCAAGGCCGCGCAGTTCTGAACCACAAAGGGTTTGTTGGCGCGATCACTCGACATGTGAATGAACGCCGCCATCATTTCCTTGCCGGTTCCGGTCTCGCCGCGCACGAGAATCGGAACATTCGACCAGGCTGCCTTGCCAACCAGCTTGATGGCGTGTTCGATCGGCGGGCTTTCGCCGATCAGGCCCTTCGGTCGCTGCGGAACGGCTTCCTTTTTCGGTTGGCTCTTGCGGATCTGTTTTGGCAGCTCCGCAAGATGCCGGTCGAACTGGCGCTTCAGGCGGACATTGTCCTCATAGAGACGGGCGTTCCACATATACTGCGCGACCAGTCCGGCGAGGGTTTGCAGTTCGACCACCGTCTCTTCGGAAAGCGCGGCGATGGCTTTTTGCGACGCGCCCGGATTGATGATCTGCAGGATGCCGATGGTGCGATTGGACTGGATCGTCAGCGGCAGGATAACCAGCGCCCGTGTGGTCAGCCCGCCATACTTGTCTTCTTCCCGAACCCGCTCGAAATCGTAGCCGATCACCTTGTCGATATCGCCGAAATTGAGCGTGGTACCGGTCGAGACCACAAACGCCGCAGGCTCTTTCAGGTTGGGCAACATGTCGGCGCCGTAAAGCACGACCTGCTTGCCGGCCGGCATCGCCTTGATGTACCCCCGGTGGCGGGAACAGGCGCGGTGAAGCGTCTGGCCGAAAGTGTCCAGCATGAAGATGGAGGCTTCTTCGGCGCCGGTCAGATTGAGGGCAGCCTCAATGACCTGGTCCATCACCGCCTCAACCTTGGCACCCGCCGTCATGGCTTTTGCCAGTTCTATCAAATCGCCCAAAATCATAGCGTCCGCACCCGTCTTTGTTGGACGTCACCTGGAGGCCGGCCGGCTGGTTTGCCGGACGAACCGCGATTGTGCCCTGCGCTGATCAGGAGAGAGCGTAACTGAATGTACCGCCTTCTCCCATCCCAATATCGACCCGTGTGAAGTCGGTGTCTTCCGCACCCATCTGGGTGAGCAGTTCGGTGGACAGTTCCGGCAAAACCGTCCGGTTGATAATGTGATCGATGTTGCGCGCGCCGGTTTCCACCTCCGTGCAGCGTGCTGCGATCGAAGCGACCACTTCGTCGGAGTAACCGAGTTCCAGTTTCTGGTTCTCCACCAGCCGTTTGCCGATCTTTTTCAGTTTCAGGCGCACGATCTTCTCAAGCGGGTCACCGATCAACGGATAGAATGGCACGATCTGCATGCGTGCCAAAAGGGCCGGCTTGAAATGCGCGCTCAGGATCGGCCGGCAGCCGGCAATCATTTCGTCGGTGCCGGGTTTCTCCGGCAGGCTGCCCATCTCCGTGATGACATCCGTCGCCAGGTTGCTGGTCAGAACAACGATGGTGTTCTTGAAATCGATCTGGCGGCCTTCACCATCCGACAGGACGCCCTTGTCGAAGACCTGGTAGAACAGGTTCATCACTTCCAGATCGGCTTTCTCGACCTCATCCAGAAGCACCACTGAATAGGGCCGCTGGCGCACGGCTTCCGTCAGGACGCCGCCCTCGCCATAACCGACATAACCCGGAGGCGATCCCACCAGCTTGGAGACCGTGTGCTTCTCCTGGAATTCCGACATGTTGATCGAGATCAGGAACCGTTCACCGCCGAAGAGCTGGTCCGCGATTGCGGTTGCCAGCTCGGTTTTGCCGACGCCGCTCGGGCCGACAAACAGGAAAACACCCATCGGCGCATCCGGGTTCTGGACACCAGCCTTGGCGGTCCGGAGCGCCTGGTCGACTGCATCAATGGCATGATCCTGGCCGATTACCCGGCCTTTCAGGTTGTTGCCCAGGGCAAGAATGCTTTCCGCGTCGTCCTGCACCATCCGGCCGAGCGGCACGCCGGTCCAGTCGGAAATCACCTGGCCGATGGCCTCTTCGGTAACCTCGAAGGAAATCAGCGGATCGCCCGCCTGCACGGCTTTGAGATCGGCCGCGATCTTGGCGTAGTCCTCCGGTGAGATCTCTGCGATATCGGCATCGGCTGCGCTACCCTCGGAGGCATCTTCTGCTGCTGCGGCATCGCCCTCATTCGCGTCAGGGGTAGCCTCGTCCGTTTCCGGCGCCCGGTCGTCCGCCAGACTGAGTCCGAGGTCGTGCCGGATCTTCAGAAGCTGGTCCACCAGCTCCTTTTCACGGTTCCAGCGGTCGGTCAGCTCTGCAATGGCCGCTTCCTCGGAGGCGACTTCCGCCTCGATTTCCGAAACTTCCAGTTCGCTGGAAGCAAAGTCGGCCTTGTGGTCCCGCTTGAGCGACTCAAGCGCCCGCTGCAGCTCGCCGAGGCGTTTTTCTTTCAGCTCGATGACAAACGGCTTGGAGGAAAGGGAAAGTTTCACACGGGCACAGGCCGTGTCGAGCACATCGACCGCCTTGTCCGGCAGCTGGCGGCCGGAAATGTACCGGGCCGACAGCTTGGCGGCCGCGACCACGGCGTTGTCGCGAATGTAAACACCGTGGTTCTTCTCATAGGCGCCGCGCAGGCCGCGCATGATGGTGATCGCCTGGTCAGGGCTCGGCTCGTCCAGCTTGATGAGCTGGAAGCGTCGCTCCAGGGCCGGATCCTTTTCGATGTATTTCTTGTATTCGCTCCATGTGGTGGCCGCGATTGTGCGCAGCTCGCCGCGGGCAAGCGCCGGCTTCAGGAGGTTGGCGGCATCCGCACCGCCGGCAGATCCACCTGCACCGATGAGCATATGAGCTTCGTCGATGAACAGGATGATTGGCTTGGCCGATCCCTTGACCTCGTCGATGATGCCCTTGAGGCGGTTTTCGAACTCGCCTTTGACGCCGGCGCCGGCCTGCAGCATGCCGAGATCGAGACCGATCAACTCGACATTTTTCAGAAGGTCCGGCACATCGTTTTCGGCGATCTTGCGCGCGAGGCCTTCCACGACCGCGGTTTTGCCGACACCCGGCTCGCCGACACAGATCGGGTTGTTCTTCCGGCGGCGGCCCAATACGTCGATCATCTGCTGGATTTCACGGTCCCGGCAGAACACCTGATCGATTTTGCCGTCGCGGGCGAGTTGGGTGAAGTTGGTACAGAACCGGGCGAGCGCACTGTCCGGATCCATGCCGGGTGCCACCGAACGGCCTTCAGCCGGCGTTTCGCCTGCGGCAGTGGGCCGGGACGCGACGCCCGCGGTGGTTTCTTCCGACTGGCTGACGATGTCCTTGAAGTTCTTCTTGAGCTCTGTGAAGGACATGGCGTCGAGCTGGCTGAGCCAGCGCTCGTCGCCGAAACGGTTGGGCTTGGCAAAGACCGTTGCCAGGAGGCTGCCGGAGCGGACCTGATCGAGATCCAGTTCAACGGAACTGACCAGCCAGGCATCGGAAATCCACTCGATCAGGAGCGGCGAGAAGGCCGGCCGCCCCTGGTTGCCGCGTTTCAGGCTCTCTAGGGTTGAATCGATTGCTTTTTTGAGCGAGGCAGGATCGATCTCGAAATGGCGGCAGGCGCTCTGCAGGTCATGCTGGCTGTCTTCGGCGAAAACATGCAGCAGGTGCTCGATTGTGACCTCGAAATGTCCCCGGGTGACTGCCAGACCGGCTGCGCCTTCAAGAGACCGCCGGGAATACGTGTTCAACCGTCCGATCAGACGACGGAGATCGAGATCAATCAAGAGGCCACCCCACTGCTTGACTTATGTTTGTCCGGCATGATCTGGCGTGGCCAGATGCATGACGGGAATGCTTTGTCTTCAGGTCTCTCGTTTGCCTGAAAATCCTTGATAAAAATGAAACGAACCGCCCCGGTTGCCCGGAACGGTTCTGATTTCAACAGGTTATCGTGATCAGGTGACCGGCTTGCGGTAGTCGTCGGATGCATTGGTGCCGGCGACTTCATGGGTCCAGACAGCCTTGCGGAAAGTGAAGGACCACTTGTCGGTGTCGCCGCGGGAAGCGTTGGCTTCGTCATTGACGTCCGGCAGGATTGTCTTGCCTTCGACCAGTACGGCATCGGTGAACTCGATGGTGAAGTAATGTTCCTGGACGCCGGTGGTCGACGTGCGCCAGAACTGGACTTCGATTTCCAGAGCTTCACCGGTGGCCAGAGCCTGCCACAGGAGCGGGGTGGCCTTGTCGACCGGCTTCATGAAGGTGGTCGGCATGTGGCGGCGGGTGGCAATGATGGAACCGGACTGCGGGTCGCGCGGCACGACGGCGTTTTGCTCGAAGTGATAGACGAGAGACTCACCTTCGTGGCCTTCCTGCCACAGGTTGCCGATGCTGTCGGCGGTGGTTGCGTCGGACGTGATATCGCCCTGGGTTGCGCCCTTGATGGTGATGTAAGCGATGTTGGACATGAGAACCTCACTATAAAATAATCTGGTTTCCGACCCACCGGCGCGGACCGCGACGGGTTGTCCCTCTAGTGGCAAACAGCGTGCCAATTAACGTTTTCCATTGAAATATCAAGGAAATCAGAATTTTGCTTGGTTAAGGCCGACGTCCATGAAATGTGACACTGTGCAAAAAACTTCACACTTCAGCGGCGAGTGCGCAAAAGACTGCCGAGCGATTTTGTGATCTGCATCACAAATACACCCCTCTGGCAGGCAAGCGCGGGCAAAACTGGTCCGAATCGAAGGAAAATTCCTCGAAATCCGGGTCGTTAACGCGCTGCTGTGAAGAATCTGGAGAATTGACCCGGTCGGTCGGGCCACCCAATTTCACGATACTTGAACGACCTGCAGCTAAATTTGCCGAAGCGTCACATTTTTCCGGCAACTTCGCTAAACTGCCTTGAGCAGTCCGGTCAGGCCAGCCCAGGAGGAATTCTCAATGAGTGCTGATACATCGCAAGGCCACATGACGATCAAGTTGCCCGGAGACCCGGGTGAGGAGATTTATGTTGAGAGCATGACCGGCCAGGAGGCTCTCGGTCAGACCTACCGGTTTGACATTTCGCTTCTTTCCAAAAAGACGATCGACCTCGAAAACCTGCTCGGCAAATCCGCCAAGCTCACTCTGGAGCGCGCCGGTGAGAAACTGGAGATCGCAGGTGTCATCGGCGGCGCGCGGACTGGTGATCCGACGCCGAACCGTGAATTCAGCTACTCGGTGATCCTGGAGCCGGAACTGGCGATGCTGAGGCACAGCGCACAGAACCAGGTCTACGGCACCGACAAGGACGTGACGGTGGTCGACATCATCCAGGGCGAATTGTCCGATGCCAACAAGTCGAGCTCCAATACGTCGTCAGACCGGGTGGCACGTCAGATCGATTCCAACCTGCTGGTCTCCGCCTCGGACTATCCCAAGCTGGACTTTGTCTATCAATACTGCGAGTCAGATCTGAATTTCATCTGCCGCATGTGCGAGCGTTTCGGCATCTACTTCGCCTTCGACCATTCCAGTGACCGGGAAAAAGTCATCTTCGGCGATCGGAAAGAGCATTTCACGAAGCTGAGTGGCAGCCAGATCACCGACGAGTTGCCGTATCGCAGCAAGAACCAGGTGCTTGGCTCCGACAGTTTCGGCGTCTGGTCCTTCAACGCGCAGTATGAGACCCAGAGTGGTACGGTTGCTTTGCGCGAGTACAACGAGATCACGCCCAAGGTGGATTTGTCCGTTTCCGAAAACGCTTCTTTCACTGGCCAGGGTGTCACCACGCTCTATGGCGAAAACTATCCGACGGTCTCCGACGGGCAATTCATTGCCAAGCGCCGGGTCGACCAGGTGGAGGGCCAGCGGCTGCAATTCGTCGGCGAGAGCAACGTTCCCAATCTCCGGCCAGGTCTGTTCTTCCGTCTGAAGGATCACCCGATCTCCGATCTCGATGGGCTTTACACAATCATCGCCGTGGAACATGCCTGCACCGTGTCGACACCGATCGGATTCAGTTCCTCCAACAAGGAACCGGTGCCCTACACCAACAGGTTTGTCTGTGTGCCCTTCGACAAGGGATATCGTCCTCCGGTGATGACACCGAAACCGGTCATTTCCGGCTACATGGTCGCCTTTATCGACGGCGAATCGGACGGCAGCCGCGCCGAACTCGACGACTACGGTCGGTACAAGGTCAGGATCGTCGATGAAGAAAGTGGTCTGCTCAACGGGAAAGCCAGTCACGAGGTCCGCAAGATGGAACCTTATGGCGGCGGTGACGGATACGGTTCCCATTCCACCTTGCTGAAGGGCACTGAAGTGCTGCTTGGCTTCCTGCAGGGCGATCCGGATCGTCCGGTGGTCCTGGGCGCGGTGTCCAACGGGGAACAGATGAACCCGGTGACGTCGACCAACCAGAATGTCGCCCATCGCACGAAAACCGCATCGGGGATCGTGTTCCAGATCAGCGACGGATCGGTGTAAACGAAAAGACAGCATCAAGGGCTGGCGGGTCTGGCAGATCCGCCAGCCCAACGGGGCAAGAAACCGCCGGCTGAGCCGCGGTTCGTGGAATGAAGAGGGCAGGAATGGCAACCTGGAAACCGGCACAGCGGGAACCCGATGCGCTGCGCAGCTGCGTCTATGACTATCTCAGGACGCGGTCGCCGCAGGTCTATGCGGAGGGCAATAACACGGCGACGCGTCTCGGGCGTTCCCAGGAGACCATGTGCAATGGCGAGCCATTGACAATCGACCTGACGGTGACGCCGGTCGGACTGGCCACCATCAATTCGCGCAGCGCGCTTGTGTTCGGTGTTTCCGGACACGCGGCTGACCGAAAGACCGGATACGAAGTGGACGGCAAGGTGGTGATCGACAGGGCCACGCTGGCGTTCCTGTCGATCGAAGCGGACCTAACCGTACTCAACAGGGGGTAAGCGGTATGAGCGGGCAGGACGACAACAAGGGTGGAATTGCAAGTTTCTCCATTGGCCTTGGCAACAGCGGCCCCCAGGCGGTACCAATTTCGCCCGCTCCTCCCTTCCGTGTGCTGATTGCCGGAGATTTCGGTCTGAAGGCGACCCGCTCTGTGCTCAACATTACCGGTCTGGACATTGCGGAAATCCTGGAACCCAACGCACCGGCTTTCTCCGTCACCGTGGACAATCTGCTCGGCTCCCATCCGGCGCAGCTGGAAGAAGAAATCCGGTTTGCCAGCCTGAAGGACTTGCGCCCCGCGAAAATCCTGAGCGGCTTCCGCTTTACCCGGGACCTGGAAGCGGCGGCGGGCGATCCGGACCGGCTTGCCGCAAGCGGACAGCTTTACGACAAGGCCGCGGAGGCCCTGCGTACTGGCGGCAGCACAACCGCTGACATGGAGCCCTCATCGCCTCTGCCGAGCTATGACGACGGCCCGGCTGAGCAAAAGCCGACCGGGCCTGGAACCGATGGTCTGGACTCCCTGTTTTCCATGATCGACATGTCCGGCGGCAAGGATGAGCCGAAAGACAGCAGCAGTCTTGCCAAGGCCGCCGTCGACGCCTTCATCCAGGACACGTTGCGTGAAGAAGGCGCTGTTCAGCGGGCCTCCTCCACCGCCGCCGAGACCACGCCGGCCGTGGGTCTTCAGCTTGGCCAGTCAGCCCTGTTTTTTGCCGACGCAAAACTGAGCACCGTCCTGCAGAACTGGCACAGTCTGAAACTGCTTCTGAGCGAGCTTGAAACCGATCTGCCGCTGGAACTGCACCTGTTGCAGGTCGATCATGACCTGGATGCGGACGGGCTGAACAGCCTCCTGGACGGCCCGTCCGGTGCCCTTCAGGCCGAGCTGTATGACATTGTGCTCTTTGCCGATCTGACCGGTATCGCTGGCAGGGAGGCCGCGAAGGTCAAGGTTCTGACCAATGCCTGCGCCGACAGCGACACGGTCGGCCTGCTCAACCTGACGCCGGATTTTGCCGGAATGCCAGGCGAAGAGCTCGGCGGCCTGGATGCCGCGCACCAGTTCCTGGACACGCCCGGCTATGAAGGCTTTGAAGGCCTGCGGGAGAGCGAACAGGCGTCTCATCTGGCACTGTTCTGGAATGAGGCCCGGCTCAGCGCGCCGGGCGATGGCTATCCTGCTCTTCATGCTGCCGGTGCCTGGGTTGCCCTGGCCATGGTCCTGACGCAGCTCCAGAGCGAGGCCTTCCCGAAGCTTCCGGTCGGCACGCCGGTTGATTTTGACGCTCTAGAGGTCGCCGAAGGCCAGTCAAAAGGGCGCGTGGTGGCGACGGCAGCCCGGTTCATCACCGGGCATGGTCTTGCCCCGTCGCTCGCCCAATGCGGCATCAATGTCCTGGAAGGTGTTGCCAACCGCACCGACCTGGTGTTCCGCCGGGGCGTAACCGTGAAGCCCGGCAAGGAGGGCCGCGGCTCCCTTGATCAGGCACTGCTCGTGTCCCGCCTGTTCTCCCTGTTCCAGGAAGCGCTGGGCGGCGCTGTTACGGGCGGTCAGAGCGCGGAAGACAGGGAGGCCGCCGTGACACGAAAGCTGAACGAGCTGAGCGCGGCGCTGTCCGGCCAGGTTGCCTTCGAAATCCGGCGCGTAACGGCGGAGGATCAGGACCTGATTGGCGTGACGGCCGTGATCCGCTCCGGCTGGGCAACCGGACAGCAGCATTCGTTCTATTTACCGGCCTCCGACGGCTGATCGCCTGAAGTCCGGGTTTCCGGTTTTTGCTCAGGCGGCGCGGCGTCGTTCACAAGGTCTTCGCCCGCCTCGTTCTGTGAAACCTCTGCTTGAGCCGGTTCGGGTGTCTCCTGCGGTGGCTCTGTATTTGAAACCTGCGGGCGGGCCTCTTCCGGCGCGTTCAGATAGTCGCTGATCAGGTGCCGGGCGAAGGACAGCGGGTCAGGCGTGCAGAACGTCTCGGCAAAGCGCCGGACCGATGCCGTACGCCCGACGTCATCCAGAGTGAGACCGGCCTTGAGCGCTTGCCAGCGCAGGAAGGACAGCCCGTCCGGACGGCCCGGCTTATGGTCATCCCTTTGCGCTTCAAGGGCATTCATCTTGCCGAATGGACGTGAACCGCAGGAGGCGAGGTAGGCGATCATGGCCAGCGAAAAGACATCGTCGCCTTCGCAGGGTTCTGCACCCGTGAGACGTTGCGGCGAAGCGTAAGCCGGGGTCACCGCGCCAAACCGCGCAAGAATGACAACCGTGTCCTCCTCCCGGGTCTTGATCGGTCGTGCAATCGGGAAGGCGATGTTGAAGTCGATCAGCTTGGCAATGCCGTTGTTCTGGATAAACACGTTGCCGGGCTTCAGGTCGGCATGAATGATACCGCTTGCATGGGCATGACAGAGCGCCGCGGCAAGGTCCGTGATCAGGCGGTAGAGCTGGGCTGCAGGCAGGCGGCGGTCCGGAGCCTTGCGCAGCAGCTGTGCCAGGGTCTGCCCTTCCAGAAGCTCCATCACCATGAAATGGACGTCACCCTGACGGTCCATGTCATAGACACGAACGATATTGGGATGGACCAGGTCGCGCAGGCGTCTTGCTTCGCGGTGCATCAAGGCAATCACGTCCGCGTCGACATTCGGCGCGGCGCGAATGGTCTTGATGGCGACGTTCGGGTCGGCGAGGCCCGCCTTGGCGGCCACGAGGTCACGCGCCTTGTAAACGGTCGACAGGCCGCCCTTGCCGATTTCCTTCAAGAGCAGAAATCGGTCCTTGAGCACCGTCCCCGCCTTGAGTTCAACAGAGCCGTTTGCCTCTCGCCCGCCGTCAGACGGTTGCTCGCTCTGGATATCAGCCGCCTTGTCCATGTGCCTCAGCCCAGACCGTGATTACGGTGATGTCGTCGGAAGAGCCACCGGCAACGGCCCGGGCGATCAACCGGTCCGCCAGGCCGAAAGTGCCTTCGGCCGCCATGTTGGCGAGCGCGGTTTCATCCATGCCTTTCATGAGACCGTCAGTGCACAGGATGAAGACATCGCCCGGGATCAGTTCCAGTGTTCTGCGCCCGAAACCGACGGTCTCGTCGATGCCGACCGCTGCTGTCAGCCGGCCGGCTTCGTCCGCGTGATCTTCGGAAATCAGGAACAGATGATGCTGGCGCAGCAGATAAAGCCGGGAGTCACCGGCCCAGACGCAGCTGGCGTAAGGACCGCTGATGACAAGGCTGAGGCTGGTCGTGCCGGAGATGTCGTTTTCCGGAGCGGCCAGATATCCGGCAAACAGCTCGCGGTTCACGCCGGCAACGGCGGCTTCCAGCTCGACAAGCTGGCTGTCATGGCTGACCGCGGGCTGGTTGACGAGTTGAGCAACCGCCTGAACCGTTGCCTTGCTGGCCTGGTCTCCGTCCCTGTGTCCGCCCATGCCGTCCGCGACCGTGAACAGGCCACAGGCAGGATCGGCAAAAAAGCTGTCCTGGTTCACCGGGTGGTTCGGCCCCTGCCGGGTGACAGCCTCGCAGCGCAACAGCGGTATGGCGGTGGCAGCGGTGAACGTGTCCAAGCATGTCTCCCTGGAAGGGCGTTGGGGTCATGTGCGCACAAGCGGGCGCGCTCAGGGCCTCAATATCAGGTTCGGGTCGATCTGGCTGCCCTGCCAGCCGAAACGGCCCCATTCTCCGGAAAAGAATCCACCAGTTTCCAGCCCCTTTGGCAAGCCTCTCCAGAGGCACAATTCGGGCGGACGCGTCGAACCGCCATCCTGCCACCAATAGGACAAGGGTATCTCCGGTGCCGGGGTTTGCGCCGCAGGGCAGCTGAGCGGGTCATCGGGAATGATCGCTTCACCGTCGGTGCGGGCAAAACTGATCCTGAGGGCCTTGTCCCCTGGGCCAAGTTCCATTGCCGGCCGGGCGCTTGCACCCTTTGCCAGGCGCGTCAGCGTGTGGCTCTGCGCAGTGACGGCGCTTATGAAGTCTTCGCGGGACAGATGGCCTTCGATGAAGGCCATGGTCTGGATTTCGATCGTGTCCAGCGTGATTTCGACCGCAGCCCGAAAAACAAGGTGATCGACGGCACCTTCCAGCGGGATCAGGACCGCGAGCGGAAAGCAGCGGCCGACGGCATCGGCCGAGGCAGACAGAAGTCCGCACCATCCGGTCGGCCCAAGCAGGCCGGGGGAGATGGCAAATCGCCAGGCAGGAGCCTCGAAATAAAGCTGCTGCCAGGACTGCGGCAAGACGGTCCGCACATTGTGCAACCAGTCGGACATCAGTCCGGCCCAGGCATCCGTCATGCCGGCTGCGAGACCGTCATAGACGAAGTCGCGCTCGTGCGGTCTTTTTCCGAAATATCCGCAAGGCTCCATTATGTTTCCTAGAGCGATGGCGGACAGCGGAAGGCCGTGTAAAGACCCAGGTTGAACGGATTGGTGATGCTGCCGGCGTTCAGGGCGTAGCGGGCTTTCACCTTGTCTTTGGAAATGCCGAAGTCGAACTGGTCCCGTCCGCGCACTGCCGATAATCCGGATTTGGTCAGAAGCCGGAAAATGGCCCAGGTCCCGCTTGTTTTTTCGGTGCTGGTCGAGTTGTCCAGCAGCGTGATCGAAAGTTCCGCGCTGCTGCCATCGGCCTGGCTGGGCCAGGTGAAGTCTTTTCCGCGCACCGGACCGTGCCGGTAGACGGTGGTGTCGGCGTCGATCTTCAGCGTCGATTTGAGCGCGCCCGGGTCAAGCAGGCTCGGCCGGATGGTGAACTTGGCCGTCGGGCTCGACGCGCCCTTGGGGAAGAAGGCATCACGGATCGTCTGCGCCGTTGCCAGTTGGGCAAGACCTTCCTGCGACAGGCCGAGATTGGTGCCCTGATTGTCGATTTCAACCAGCTGCCGGCCGCGCTTGTTGACGAAGGCCGAAATATAATCCGTGAAGAAGGCGTCGACGACCCCGGCTGGGCCGAGCAGGTCGGTAAAGTCCTGCAGGGAGATGTCGTCTTCGGACTCCTGGAAGAACGGATAGCGCTGCGCCATGATGCTGGTGCAGGCCGGCACCACTTCGTTCTGCCAGGTCCGGTTGATATAGACATAGGCGGACTTGTTCAGCAGGTCGCGTGTATTCGTGACTGTCGACAGAACCAGCGAGCGCACCGGTTCCGGCTTGGTGGCCGCTTCCGCCTGCAGGGCCGAGAAACTGTCGCTCTGCGGATCCTGCGCACGTTTCTTCACGTAGTCGAAGGCGGCCTTGTTGGGATCGGGCGCGGAATTGATCCCGGCAACATTGCCGTAAAGATCGCCGAACAGCTGCAGCACCCGGTCGATCGAATTCTGGCTGTTGGGATCGACAAGACTGTTGAGCGGCTTGAAGGCGTCCCCGATGGCGACACCCGGCCACGGGCTGTCGCCGAAGGCGGCCTGGACGGCAGCCTTCGCAGAGGCTTGCTGGGCGGAAGCGACCAGTCCGCCGACCGGTCCGGCGGCTTGAGCGCCAGAGGCACCGGCAGCATTGGCGGCCGCTCCGGCTGCGGCATTGGCCGCGCCCGCGGCAGCCTGGCTCTGTTCGTCGCCGGGCAGTGGCAGCTGTGTGTTCTCGCTGACGATGTTGAGAATGTTGGTCAGCGGCGAATCCGGTGCCGACAGCTGTTCCAGCACGGTTTGCGCCCGGCCAAGCGAGCCGATTTCAACCACCTTGATATGCGCAGTGCCTTCCTTCCAGATCTTGATGTAGTCATCGGTGTATTGCTTGACGACCTTGTTGGCGATCTGGTTGTAGGTGGTCCGGTTGACCGAACTGCCCATCACCCAGTCGCTGCCCATGGAATCGCGAACATATTCCGGCAGACGGGCCAGGAAGAAATTGTAGAAGCCGTTCTTGGTGTAGAGCCCCGGAATGATCGACCGGCCGCCCGACGTGGCCGTGTCGACATAAAGCGTCGTCGAGCCGAGCGTTCGCACCAGGTTGATCGGCGGCAACCGGTAGCGCTGCGCCGCGTCGCGGACCATGCGCGTGTAGATGTCTGTCGATTGCGGTGCCTTTTGAACACTGTTCCTGGCCCCTTGTACAATCGACTGTTCCGTTGGCGACAGCGTGCCCTTGATGGGCAACAGCTTCATCAGGTTGTTCATGTGGCCCTGCATCTGCCGGCTTTCGCTCGGATCCGTGATGAAGGCCATGTTGGACATTTCCGTCAGGGTGCTGCGCACCTTGCTGGCGTCGTAATTGTCTCCTGTGGCCAGCATTAACATCGGTCCCAGCTGCTCTCTGACGAGGCTGCTGTCACTGCCGGATGCAGATTGAACCAGTTGAAGTTGTGCCGTCAGCTGGGCTCTGATCGACGGCAGAAGATATTCGGTCAGGAGATTGTCGTAGGTCCGGTTCGCCGGCGGGTAGAGAACGGATTGTGCATCGAGCCCGAACAGGAATGGCGAAGACAGCCAGTTGCTTTCCTGGGTGATGTCGTCGCGCATCTTCTCCGCGGCATCGAGTGTCGGCAGCAGGCTGACCAGCGAACGGTTGCGGTCGGCTTCGGTCTTGAGCAAGCGGACCTGGTCCGCATTGGTGGTCGTCTGCTCCGCCATGTCGACTGCATGGTCGTAGCCGGCCACCCAATAAAGCATCATCACACAGACAAAGGCGATCAGCGCGGCAAGGGCCCCGCCATAGACGGCCGCCAGACGGCGTTCGAGGCGGCGGTTCTTGCCGACGAGATTCTGTTCAGGAAAAACGATATCCGTCAGCAGCTTCTTGATGAAATAGGCCTTCGACTGGCCACTGAGTGCCGGTTGCTGGCTGGCGGCAAGCGAAAAGCTGCGTCCCATCGCGCCGAGCAGTCGGTCGAAAGGTGTGCCTTCCTGCGTGCCGGAGGTGAAATAGACCCCGCGCAACAGCGGCTGGGCTTCATAGCGCGTCGGGCGGAACACGTCGGTCAGGAAGTCGCGCAGCACATTGCCGAGGCTGCCGAATTCATGCGGAAAGCCGAAAATGCGGCAGCGGCGGCCATTGTTGCGTTCTTCGGCGAGCTTCTCCGGCAGGTGGCGCTCAAGCCGGGCAACCAGATCGACAAACCCTGTCTCGAAAGTCGGACCGACGGTGACCTGCTGGGAATCATACGGGAAGGTCACGCCCCAGACCTGCTGCCTTTCGGCTTCGCGCAGCATGTCGAAATACTCGTCGAAGCCGGCAATCAGGTCACATTTGGTGAACATCAGATAGACCGGCAGGCGCAGGCCGAAGGCGCGGTGTAATTCGCGCAGCCTCTGGCGCAAGATCTCTGCCTGCTGCTTGCGCTCCGCCTCACTGGCAAGCGCGACTTCCTCAATACTGACCGCCAGAAGAACGCCGTTGATCGGCCGCCGCTGACGGTGTTTCAGGAGGAGCTCGAGGAAACCGCTCCAGGCGGCGGAATCGATGCCCTGATTGACATCCTGTGTGGTGTAGCGGCCGGCCGTGTCGATCATCACGGCTTCGTTGGAAATCCACCAGTCGCAATTGCGCGTGCCGCCCACGCCCTGAATGGCTTCATGTCCGCCTTCGGCCAGCGGAAAGTCGAGGCCGGAATTGCGCAGGATGGTGGTTTTGCCGGTGCCCGGCGGCCCGATGATGATGTACCAGGGCAGTTCGAACAGGTAGTTCTTGGATCCGGCACCCTCGACCGGGTTGTCGCGCAGTGTTTTCAGCGCGTCCTCGAACCGCTCCCGGATCAGCTCGACTTCATCCGCGGACATGTCGCCGCCCATGGAGACCAGCTCGTCATTGGCCAGCATGGAGTTGATCAGCTTGGCATTGGCGCGCCGGGTCAGCAGATGCCGCAGGAAGGTGAAAACAAAAAACAACACGATCGGCGTGGCCGCGACGAGCACACGCACTGTCAGGCCTTCAAACGGAGTGACGCCGTTGATCGTGAGCATAGGGCCCAGGAAAATGACCAGGGCGCCGATGGCGATGAAGAGCAGCAGGATGATGATCGGTGCCGGTCTTAACAGAGACGCGAAATAGGTTCGAAACATCCCGCCTCCTAGGACCTGTTGAGAGATTCAATGGCGATCAACGCCGGCTCAAGTTCGCCGCTCAGCCAGAAATCGAGCCCGGCGCGGACAACAAAGGCCAGCAGGAACAACACCAGCATCCAAAGCCAGAACGGCGGCAATGTCCGGACATTCTTGCCCTTCTCCGCCCCCTTGGCATTCCTGGACAGGGGTTCGTCGGCCTGCAGGCGGCTGCTTCGGCGGATCAGGCGCGACAACTCGTTACGCAGGTCTTCAAGCTGGTTGCGGCCACCTTCCAGCACCCGGTAGCGCCCCTCGAAGCCCAACATCAGGCAGGTATGCACCAGGATCAGCAGCGGCAGTTTGTTGATGGCGTCACCACGGATGCGGTCGAGGATGCTGAAGACCTTCTCGCCGCCCCAGGTTTCGTTGTGAAACTGGTTCAAAAGCGAATTCGAGCTCCATTCGCTGCGGCTGCCCCAGGGCGTCATCAGCACGGTCTCGTCGATGGTTGAACAGAGGATGTAACGCGCGGCGATGATGTCGCCGGCCTGGACGCCGTTGCGCTGCGCCAGTTGCTCGAAACGGTCGATTTCATCGACGACTTCCTGTCGCAGGGCATGCACGTCGGCCTGTTCGATGGAGTTGCGCAGCTGAGAGATGATCAGAAGCAGCGGTGTGGCTGCCCGGACAATGACCCGCTCTGGATCGGCTTCCAGCTTCCGGACTATACCGGAAGCAGACTGAAGATTGGCGCCGTTCTGCGGTTTTGGTGTTGCTGCCGACACAGCCGGTCCGCTCGCCGGCGAAACGAAGGCGACCGTCGGTTCGTCTTCCTCATGGCCAGCCGTACCCTGTGCCTCGGCCATGGAGGTCCGGGCTCTGGGGCTCAATCTTTGAGCGACGGTCGGCTGGTCAAGGTCATCATCCGTCATGATTCGGATTATTGTCCTTTGTGAACGGCCCACAATTCAAGGCCGAGACCCGGATAATCCCCGCTTAGGTGCAATGCAAAGGCGGCCGAACTCTGCATTTGCGGCCAGAGTTCATTCTCAACATCGAGTTCAAAATAAACGGCATTTTGAACATAGGGGATTTGCCGGGGTGCGACCGACAGCGGCTTGATAGCGACACCCGGCAGCTGCAGGTTGACGAGTTCGCGGATTTTCTCGACCGGGCCGACCTTGATCTGGATCGGCATTTGCGTGCGAAGCACTTCCAGGCTGACATTGGCATGGGCGATCAGGACGAAGCTGCGACCTTCGGAATAGACCATCTTGTTGGTGGTCTCGCCGAGCCAGACGCCGTAGTCGCGCTTCGACAGCGGAATACTGATGGCGTTCTGTTCAACCACGAAGCTCAAGAGGCCTTCCAGAATGGTGACCAGTTTCTGGAAGGTCAGCCGCAGGTCCAGGTGATCGTAAGCCGGCAGCTCCGGTGGCCGGCGGTTGTCGGCGCCGAAGGCGGCAAAAGCGCCAATGAGGCCGATGAAATCCCGGTAAACCTGTTCAGGTGCGTGGCGCCCGGAGGCTGCGATATGGCCAAACAGCACTTCATAGTGATTGGTGACGCTGAGCGCCATCAGGTCGACAATCCCTGACCGGGTGCTTTCTCCTTGTCCGGACGTGTTGGAGGCCAGCATCTCTCCACGTTTGCGCAGGAGGCTGCGCACCTGGTCGACCTGCGAAATCAGATGCGCATTGGCGCCGGCCGTCAGCAGCGGTGGAATGAACGTGTCCGACAGCTTGATCTCGCCCTGGGTCGACACGGTGTCGATTTCCGCAATCGGCAGATGGGCGGTTTCATCCAGGCTCTCGCCTTCCAGGAGCAGACGGCCGGTCAGGGCACCGACGCCAATACTGGCTTCCGGCTTGTCGGCTTCGTTGGTGTTACGCACGTTCGTGGCGCGCCTTGAGTAGCGGCGCAGGTCGCTCTCGCTGTCGCCAAGTTCGATCTGGCCGGCGGAACGGAGAGGCAGGGCAAGAAAGACTTTCTTGCCCTGGTCGTCGACAGTGATCTGACGGGCCTTGGCGACCAGGCCGTTCCTGGCGGTCGAAAACACCGTGCCGTCCGGCAGAACTGCCTCGATGGCCGTCACCTGGAACTGACCGACAGCGAGCGCATCGGTGTCGATCTCGACGCTGCGCAGTCCCCAGGAATAGGGCTCCAGATCCTGGACACGCTGCTCCAGCGTAGCTTCGACCCAGCGGTCATGCTGTTGCAAATGCTGTGGCCGGAGAAACATTCCCTCAAGCCAGAGTGGTTTCAGGCTCTCATTCAAGGCCAATCTCCGCTGAAAACTGACGAATCATCATTCGGCATCCACTGCAATCTGCCAATTGCATCGCAATTGGTAGCACAATTTTCGATCTTGCAAGCCGTGGTGACGTTATTGCCGTTAGAATACACCGAGCCGCCGGTTGCGAAGCTTCTGTATTCGTACGGCAAGACTTGTCAGATAAATGACAAACTCGTTCTTCTTTTCTTGCTGCAGTTCGATCGTGTCACGCCACTGAGCGGACTCAATGTCCCTGAAACTTGCAATGACACCGATATGGGTTGCCTCGGAAGAGACATCCCGGTTGTAGTCTTGGCTTTTGCCGGGGGTCATTTCGTATTCCTGGACGCCGATCAGGTCCCCGCCCAGAACCTTCTTGTCATTGTCGGCAAGGTCGAAATACTCGGCATTCTGAAAGGCGGTCACTTCCTTCAGCTGGTAGACGCGCACGACGACAGGTGAAGGCTCGCCGTTTTCGTTCGGGTTGGTGTATTCGTCTGCCTGCAGCTGAACCTTGATCGGGGTCGGCGGAGGCGTTCTTGAGCAGGCCGCGAGGCTTGCCAGCAGGCCCAGGCCCGAAACTTCAAGAAAATGCCGCCGGGATATTCTCATTTTTTTCTGTTCTCCCAGAATGATTTGGACTGCTGGCGCGCCTGTTCTTCCTCGACCTGGACAAAAGCTTCCGCAATGGTCTGTCGGACCACCGCGTCGAAGTCTGCCCGCAGCTTGTCGTGACGTTCCTTGGCCGCTTCAAACTTGCCGCGTTTGGAGCCAAGGCCGCGCAAGCGAAGGCCACCGTCGTCTTCTTCCCCCGCCAGGGTTTCCGGCGACAGGCTCTCGAACAGGAGCCGCATGGCGCGCTGCGTTGCGGCCACCGTCAGCATGGTGTGGCTCTGCAGGTCCTTGAATGCCTCCCGGGCTGCCTCGGGTGGCGCCAGGAAGCCGCCTTTGCGGGCAAACAGCATCTCGTCGATGGCCAGCTCACCAACGTTAAAATGCTTGAAGGGGTTGTTTTCTTCCGGCTGGATGCGGGTTTCGTACATCCGGAACTCGGTTTTAAGCGTCTTCCTTGCCTTCAACAGAGCGATCAGACCGTTGGCGAGCTCACGCACCATTTCTCCTGAAGCCTTGGCAATCTCCGCCTGTTCCTCCGGAGGCACGTCGGCATCGGAAAATCCCAGGCCCGACAGCAGCGCTTCAAAGACTTCCGGACTGATCTGTGTATCTGCGGCACCCGGCGTGGCTGCGGCTGCAGGTGAGGCTGTTCCAGCGGGAGTGCCTGTTGCCGGGGTGTTGGACACCTGCGTTGCGGACGGTTGCGGCGTGGAAGTTGAGGAGCTCACGTGAGGCGAGGACACCGGCGTTGCGGCCGGCATGTTCGGAAGCACGACAGGCGGTGTGACCGGTGCGACAGGAGAGGCGGGTTTCAGGGCAGGCGGAACAGTCCCCGCCCTTTTGCCAGCAAGTGACGAATCGGCGCGGGATTTTGCCTTTTGTGCCAGCTCTGCCTCGCGCTGCGCCCGGCGCTTTTTCAAGGCGTCAAGCGGGTTGAGCGCAGCTCCTGAAGACGGCGTTGGTGTTGCAGGTGCCGCTCCGGCTGGCGTCACCACCGCACCGGATGTCGGCAGAGGAGGCTGAACGGGACTCGACGCAGGTGCCGCCGTGACGGGCGAGGCTGCGTTCTGAGTGGTGCCGGTTGCCGGTTTGCTGCCGGAAACCGGAGCGCCAAGGCCAAAATCGATGTTGTCGGGAATGGTCGAGGCGGGCGTTTGCCCTTGAGCGGCCGGCGGACTGGCACCTGCCGATGGTGTTGGCATCAGCCCCGACAGGTCCGGCAGGCCGGTTGATGGTTGTACGGACGGTGCCGGTTGGCTTTCCGTCGGCGCTGTTCCCAGACCGGCCAGGAAGTCTTCCGGGATAAGATTGCCGGAACTGGTTGGTTGGGAGGGAGGTGGCGAAACGGCTGCGCCTGCGGACGCTGCCGTGGTGGAAGGCGTGGCGGCCGGTGTTTGAGGGGCAGCCTGAACAGGCGTCGAGACGGCCGGGTTCGTCTCAACCGGCGGGACGGCAGCCTCTTGCACGGGCGAAGGCATCACCGTGGTTGTGTCCACCGGCATCTGCGGTTGCGACACAGCAGGATGGGAGGCGGCCGGCCCCCCCTGGAACCTGGTTGTCTCGTGTGCCGATACCGCACCTGCCGGCGCGGAAAAGGCAACGGGTTCCGGAATGACGTTTTGCGGTGTCTGAACCGTTGCCACCGGTGTCAGCGTTTCCGGCGCGCCACCGAGGTGATCGAGCGGGTCCAGCGATGTGTTCTGCGGCAGGCTTGCCCCGGAGGTATCAATCCTCAACGGTGTCGCCATTCCCGTCGAACGGTTTGAAGCGGTCCCTTGCGTCCCGGAAAAGGGGTTTGTGCTGGTGGCCGGACTGCTTTCGGCGCTCTCTACCCGGATCTGGTAGGGGCCCGCCAGCAGTGTCATGCCGGCGGACAGGCTGACCGCCTTGCCACGGCCGATCGCTGCGGACTGCCCCTCCAGAAAGGTGCCGTTGGTGCTTTCGTCGACCAGGATAAATGTATCGTTCTGGTAGACGATGCGGGCATGAACGGACGACAGATGCCGGTCCTGGTCCGGCAGAACCCAGTCGCATTTGCGCGACCGGCCGAACGCACCGCCCCCTGGTCCGAACTGGTGCCGGGACCCGATCGCCTCACAAACTAGGATTAACGAAGCCGTCATGCCGAAACTGATGTCTTGCCTGAGGACGCCGCCGCTTCAACAACAGAAGCACCGGCAAGGCCGCCCAAATCCACCGGTGTTACAAATACCTGATTTTCATCAGGGACGGTACCGCTTGGCTGCGCCGGCGCCAAGTGGACATTGTTTTCAAGTTTGCCGTTTTCACCATCTGAAAGCCAAAGATTGTTTCCCAATCTTGCTGAACCCAACTGACCGGCCTCAATCGTCTCCTGCTGGTAGCTGAATTCCAGGTCCCAGTCGATCGGATCGCGCACAATCATGGCCAGCAGGTCGACCAGCACACCGTGATTCGCACCGCCAGGCAGGAAATTCTGCAAAATGTCGTAAGGCGCCGGGCCGATCCGCAGGCGAAACTTGCCAAGATCGTCTTCAACCTGCTCACCCAGCACCATGTCGCCGCCCAGCAGTGTGTTCTCGATGCCGAGTTCCATCCGGGACTCAGGCGGGATGTCGACGGTGCGCGAGACAAATTCGATGATCTCGAAAGGCAGGTCGAAATAGCTGGACAGCATGGCGGCTATGGCGTCCGGCGAATTCGAATAATGCGACATCAGCCCGACATGGGGCAGGATGGCCGTGCGCGGCACCTTGCCGAGCTCCGTCCGGTCATCGACCGGGAAGCCGCACAAGGCCAGGAAACACTGGGACGTGGCATCCAGTCCGTGTTCCTCGAAACGCACGAAATGCCGGGACTTCTGCCACATGCTGTAGAGCAGGGTGATGAACCGGTGGTTGAACAGGTCAAGAAGGTCTTCCAGCGACGATGGCGTCTCGTCGCGCTCGATGATGCGTTCCGTCACATAGGGTGGCAGCGGCGACGCCGGTCCGTAAAGGCCGAAGAAATTGACCCTTACGTCATAGCGTCCCGTCGCTTCGTCATAATCTATGCTGGAAACGTCGCTCGGACCGAAGCTGAGCGACCGGGTGGCGCGAAAACGCAGCACTTCCTGCTCAGGGTCGTGACCCGGCCCCATCTTGCGGACCTCGGGATGCAGCAGGCTGATCAGGTAAAGCGCCTGAAAAAACTGCGTGCGCGACAGCTTGTCGACAAGCGCTGCGTCCGGGGAAGGCTGATCCGGGGTCGGGTGGGCTTCGTCGCTCATACCAGATGCGCATCCCCTGAGGACGGCTTCCACCGGTGAATGACATTGGCATCCGTTCCGATCACGGTCAGCTGGTGCAGGCTGTTGATGCTGGCATAGGACTTCAGGAACCGGTCAAGCACCGTACCAAAAAGGTAGATCTCGGCTTCGCCGCCAAGGGCGGTCTCGGAAAGCGACAACACGATCTCGTAGGCTCTCGTCGGTCGCCCATGCCGGAAGATATCGACGGCGCGCCGCTCGAATTTCTGGAAGTTCTGCAGCAGCAGCTCCCGCTGCAGTGAAGCCTGCTTGTCGACATAGGCTCTGAAATCATAGGCACCGACGACGGTTTTCAGGGCCTCCACATCGATCAGCGAAGCATAGTTGCGCGACAGGTTGGCGATCAGGGTCCACAGCACCTGATTGTCGAGCGGAGGCGGAACTTCGGACAGGATCGGCGTGATGTTGCGGAATTCCAGCTTGGCCGGCGTGGAGGAGGTCGGTTGATTGACCGTACCAAGCCCGAACCGGGAGGCATGCTCGCCGTTGGAACACAGAAGCTGCAGCGAAACGGTTTCCGTTGGCGGCAGGCCGGTTTCATTCAGCCGGGTGACGAAGGAAACATAGTGATCGACCCCGTTTCCAAGCACCGACGGGCGAATTCCGGTCCGGTAATACAGCTTGTCCTCTTCTTGCGACGCACTGTCGTGGGAAAAGGTTTCAAAGGCCTGATAATTGATCTTCCGGTTCGATCCCTGCACCCAGCCAGTGACGCCGGTGACATGATGCACGCTGAACATCGAGCGGTTGCCGGAGGCGCGCACCGGATATTCCGTCCGGTCATGGGCAACGTGAAGCGCCTGTCCTTCGGTTTCGAACAGGTTGATGACCGGAACTGTATTGAGGGCAATGGCATCCCTTGTGATGCGGTCCTGGTTGACGAATTTCTGCCGGAAATTGAAGACCAGCTCAAATTCGTCAACGGGCTGGTCCGCAAAAGCCTCCAGCCCATGCAGACGCACATACATGAACTTGTCCGGGCAGGCGAAATACTCCTGCATGATGCGGAAGCCGTCGAAGGACCCGTCCGGATAGGGCAACGTGGCCTGATCGCGGGCAAAGCCGATCGGTTCGACGCGGATGGCAGAGCGAATGGGTTGGCCCTTTGCCGGTATGAAATCCACCGACGCAAGCCGGTCGCACAGCTGCAGGTAAAGCTGCCGGGCCATGTTGACGTCGTTGCTTGCCCCCAGAAACAGCTGCAGGGGGGCTTCCGCCAAGGCTTTCAGATTGTTTCCGGCTACTTTCCGGAACCCGAGGGTCAGCTTGGAACTGTCGCGCCGGTTTTCCAGGTCCGAAGACGCCAGTTCGATCGGCAAAACAGTCAAGTCGCACCGGGTCTGAAACTTGACGGCCGTGCCATCAAGCGGACTTGTCTGGACGAAGGTTCCGCGCGGTACGACGGTCGACAGCTCCGAGGATTCGGCAACCGGCTTGAACGTGACATGCGTGATCGGCGGCACGGGTCTCAGATAATGCGGCCAGACAAGTTTCAGGAGATTGAGCGCGACTTCCGGCATTTCCGCGTCAAGGCGCTGCCGCAGGCGCCCGACCAGAAACGCAAAGCCTTCCATCAACCGCTCGACATCCGGGTCAAGCGGATCTTCGGACAGGAATTTCGACAGGCGCGGGTTGGCCTTGGCAAATACCCGGCCCATTTCCTTCAGATAATTCAGTTCGTCGCGATAATAGGAATTGATCGCCATGCCCGCTATGTGCCCTTGGTGCCGTCAGTGCGGATCACGCACTGACCCTGATCTGTCCACTGTTGTCGAGAATGGAATCGAAACGGATCCGTTTGCGGCTGCCACCCAGGTCGAGCTCCGCTTCCACGTTGAAGATGAAGTCAAGCGGCCGTTCGGTGTCCTCGACGGCACGCACGATCGGATTGCGCAGTCTCGGTTCGTAATCCCGGATCTGGCGCTCGATGTTGCGGCAGATTTCGGTCGCCGTGTCCTGATGAGAGCGGGAGATCGAGTTGAAGTCGGTCAGTCCGAAATCCGGGCAGGTCTCGCAGCAGCCTGCGGTGCTGTTGAGCAGAATGCGCAGGTCTTCCAGCACGCTTTCCAGGACCGCGGCCTCGAATTCGTCGACATTCCGGTAGTGCGTGCCGGTGACGTCGTTCTCAAGTCGCTGGAACAGGCTTACAGCCATCCGGCAAGGCTCCCCATCTGAGCAGAACAAGTGCCGGTTCCGAGAAAATTCCCGGCCGGCACCTGTCAGAGTTTCGTTTCCGTGATCCGGTCAGGATCAGGACTTGTCCAGCTTGCCCTTCAGGGACAGCGTGAAGTCCGCGCCCATATATTTGAAGTGCGGCTGCACGGCCATGGAAACGCTGTACCAGCCCGGTTCGCCCTCAACATCCGAAACGTTGATTTCGGCCTTGCGGAGCGGCCGGCGCGAGCGCACGTCGGCGGACGGGTTGTCCTGGTCGGAGACATACTGCCGGATCCACTTGTTGAGCTCGGATTCCAGCTCGCCGCGGTCCTTCCAGCTGCCGATGTTCTCGCGCTGCAGCACCTTGATGTAATGCGCCAGGCGGTTGATGATCATCATGTAAGGCAGCTGGGTGCCCAGCTTGTAGTTCAGTTCCGCATCCTTGCCTTCCGGCGAGTTGCCGAAGAATTTCGGCTTCTGCACCGAGTTGGCAGAGAAGAACGCAGCATTGTCACTGCCCTTGCGCATGGTCAGCGAGATGAAGCCCTGCTCGGCCAGCTCGTATTCCTTGCGGTCGGACACCAGGACTTCCGTCGGGATCTTGGACTGCAGCTGGCCCATGGATTCGAACGTGTGCACCGGCAGGTCCTCGACGGCACCGCCGGATTGCGGGCCAATGATGTTCGGGCACCAGCGGTACTTGGCGAAACTGTCGGTCAGCTTGGTTGCCAGAGCGAAGGAGGCATTGCCCCACAGGTAGTTGTCGCTCTTGCCCTCGGCTTCCTCTTCATAGTTGAACGCCTTGACCGGAGCGGTTTCCGGACCGTAGGGCGTGCGCAGCATGAAGCGGGGCATGGCCAGGGCGAAATAGCGGCTGTCTTCCGATTCGCGGAAGGAATTCCACTTGGCGTATTTCGGACCCTCGAAGATGGATTCCATGTCCTTCAGGTTCGGAATCTCTTCGAAACTGTCCACACCGAACATGGACGGTGCCGCAGCCGCGATGAACGGCGCATGGGACATGGAGCCAACGCTGGCGCAATACTGAGCCAGCTTGATATCCGGTGCATTCGGACCGAAATCGTAGTTGGTGACAACAGCACCGACCGGCTGGCCGCCGAACTGGCCATATTCAGCGGTGTAGATGTGCTTGTAGAGACCGGATTTGACGACTTCCGGGCTGTCTTCGAAATCTTCCAGAAGCTCGTCTTTCGAGACGCTCATCATCTCGACTTTGATGTTCTGGCGGAAATCGGTCCGGTCGATCACGAACTTCAGGCTGCGCCACGCTGATTCCAGTTTCTTGAAATCGTCGTGATGCAGGATCTGGTCAACCTGCTTGGACAGTTTCTGATCGATTTCGGCGATCATCATGTCGACGGCAGCACCGTTGACCTGACCATCGGCCGACGGCTTGAGCAGCTCGGAAATGAAAGCGGCCACGCCTTTGCGGGCAACGTCATAGCCTTCGTCGGCGGGCGTGAGCTTGGTCTCCTGAAGGATCTGATCCAGAAGGGACGCGTCGAGCTCTTCGGTCTGGGCCGCGCCTTGCTGTGCGTCTGTGTCTGTCATGTTTCAATCTCGTCAGCTAGAAAATCGGAATAGGCGGCAAGGGTCCTGTGGACCGTCACTCGGACTTGTCTTCGCCGCCGGTCGCGTTTGTCAGCTCGGCCAGAAGCTTGTCCCGCGCCGCTTCGTCGCCCAGAACGCCCTGAATGGCTTTCCGGAACGCCGGAACGTTGCCCAGCGGGCCCTTGAGAGCGACCAGCGCCTCGCGGAGTTCCAGCAGCTTGTTGAGTTCCGGCGTCTGACGAACGATCGATTCCGGTGTGAAATCGCTCAGGTTCTGGAAATTCAGCGACACCGACAGGTTGCTCGCTTCTTCGCCTTCCTCGGGCTCGACCAGCTTGTTTTCCGTTGCCAGATCCAGCTTGAGATCATGGCTTTTCATGACCTCGTTGAAATTGTCCTTGTTGATGTTGATGAGCGTGCGGTCTTCGACCGGCGTGTCATCTGGGCGCAAGGTGTAGTCGCCGAGCATGACCATTTTCAGCGGCAGCTCGACTTCCTCTTTGGCATCACCTGTTGCCGGCTTGTATTTGATGTTCACCCGTTCCTTGGGTGCGACCGTAGCTTCTTTTGACATAATGTCCCCCGTGGTCAGACCGGCTAAAAAGCGCTGGGTAGAAACCTGTTTGCGCTCATGGCCTCGAGATCAGTTGATTCCCGTTCAGTTCCTACTTTGACTCTGTGTCAGTTCTGTTTAGATGGCTGAGAATTTTGGTGCATCAACTTAAGGATACGTTAAGACTACTTTCGACCCGTTAGCTCTGCTGCAGCACCGACGTCCAGCAGCGAAAGCGTCTCCATCACGCTGGCCCTTACCTGCAAAGCGTCAGCGTCCGGCAGGAACTGTTTCGCATTTTTATGCCCAAGGCTCTGCCACGAGAGCCGCGCAAGCGCGACCGCAAGCTCCGGGTCCCAGTGTGCCAGATCGCGTTCCGCTGCGATAGTCCGCAGCGAACTGAGCAGTGCAAAAAGCGGCTGAATCAATTCAAATTGCAAGCAAAATTCGCCGATTTTCAACTGGGTTTGAAACCAGTCGCGGCCCGACCCGCGTGCCGAAAGAAAGCTTTTCAACGAGGCAAGGCCCGCCATGGTCTTGCCGGCCAGAGCCAGCTGCACGGCCTCGGAAAAGGCCCGGTCCAGTTCCGAACTGCCTCCGCCGCCGCCTCCCGAGCCGCCTGCGCTGACCTCCGCGCTGATCCAGTCTTTCGTCTCGACACTGGCAAACGGGGTGCCGTCACTGAAAGACAGGTCAGAAACATTCGGAAACCGTTTTGTGAAAGAGGACAACTCGCCGATCACGAGCCGTCTGGCCGCGTCATAGCTCTCTCCGGCCGCCTCCATGGCCGATGCAAGGTGAAATTGCGCATCCAGCCAGAAGGGCGAAGCCACAAAGGCTGATTCGGCAGACTTGATCAGGCCTTCATTGTTGCCCGCCCCCTTGAGCGCGGCCAGTTCCGTGACCTTTGCCTTCTGGGGGGGAGGCAGCGCGGTCTTGCCGTCATTGCTCGGCGGGAGCTCCTGGACCCGACCCCAAAGGGCAAACCGGGCGGCATAGTAACCCCGTGCATCTGCCGGGGCTTGCTGTCGGATGGCCGTGGCCGCCTTGGAAGCTGCATTCAGGACCGCCTGCATGGCCGCTGTCGTGTTGGTCGTATCGACCGCGATTTCCGCTACGGGTGCCGCAGGAGCGGCCGCAGGCTTGGGCGCGGGGGCGGCGGCTTGCGGCGCAGGGGCCGGTGTGGGCGGCTCGGCAGGGGCGGCCGGTGATGCTTCGGTCGTGGCGGTCTCGGCGGCCGGCGTTTCTGCCTCGGCAGGGGCAGCAGCTGCAGCCTCCGCAGCTTTCCTGGCTTCTTCCAGGGCGGCCTTGGCATCCCTGGCATAGGGGCGCAGCGCCCTGACCAGCGGGCCCAGGGCCACCTGCGACTTTGTCATCTTCTGTTCAAGAGCATTGTCCAGTTCCAGAAGCGCGTCGTGGGCAATGTAGATTTCGCCGTTGTAACTGCCTTCGGGATTTTTTGCCTCGACCATCGGGGCGAGTTTTTCCGCAAGCCAGTCATAGGCTCCTGCGCGGCCGCGTTCGCGGCGCAAGGGCGGAACCATGGTCTCCCAGTGGGTTTCGGTCAGGTCCCGCAAGATCACCAGCCCGGTCGCCAGTCCAGCGTAGCCTTCCTCGACAAACAGCCCGAATGCAAGGCGTGTCGCCAGCACAAGATCTTTGGAAGTTGTCTGCAGAACCTTGACCGTCTCGTCGTTGAGCTGCTTCCAGTTGACCGCGTTCGGGCCGCCTGTTTCCAGTTTGCGGAACTCGGCTTCCAGTTCCTCAAACTCAGGGGAATCGCGAAACTCTTCCTGAGCGTCGGGGTTTTCCAGCGCGGCCTTGCCGACCTCTGCTCTGGGGTCGTCGAGCGTTGCCAATGGGTCTTCGTCGGCCATCAGGGCACTCCGGATCGAGGGGACGGGTGTGACGGTATCCGATCACTGTGAACCGATATCTAAACTGATTCGCAATCCCGTAGCGTTTCAGGTGTGACAGCTTTATAAAATGTACAGGATTCAGAACGATTTTAGTCATCTACAAGCCGATTCGCGTAATTCATACTGAGCACGGTGTATTTCCGCCATCAACGCACCTGTGCCTATCCGGGACCTTGCCATGACCGCAGAAGCTGCAGACATCACGATCGACCACGAAACCGACGGCACCTTTACGATCGTGCGGCCGGTGGGAAAACTCGACACGATCAGCGCAAAGTCCTTTGAAGCCTACCTGAAGGACCTGGTCGACCAGAAGGCCGGCACGCTTCTGGTCGATATGGAAAAAGTCGACTACGTCACGAGTTTCGGACTGAGGTCCCTTCTCATCATCGCCAAGCTGCTGGCCCCCTCCGGGGACAAGCTGGTTCTGTTTCAGGTGAACCCGTCCGTGCTGGATGTGCTGAAAATCTCCGGTTTCCTGAAAATCCTGACCGTTCAGGACACGCTTGATGCGGCAATGGAATTCGCAGGACAAGCGGGCTGAGCGGTCTTTTGCCTTGTCCGCTGACACTCGACCCATGAGGCATCTGAACGTGGCCCATGCCGAAACAGCAACGGTTCGGAACGACCTGGCGGATCTGCCAGCGGTCTATGCGGCGCTGGAAGCGTTCGCTGCTGCGACCGACTTGCCGGACCCTGTGCGCCGGACGCTCTTGCTGATTGTCGAGGAGCTTTTCAGCAACACTGTCTCCTATGGATATCCGGATGGCGATGAGGACGAGATTGGAGTTTCCGTCAGGCTTGGTCCGGACCATGTCGAGCTGATGTTGATAGACAAGGCTGTTCCCTTCGACAGTGAGGTGGCGGGGGACCCGGATATCGAAGCGAGCGTGGAGGACAGGGATATCGGGGGTCTGGGCCTGTTCCTGGTGCACCAACTGGCCAAGAAGGTCAGTCATGAGCGTGAGGGCGATACCAACCGCACGGTCATCCTCATCGCCCTCGACCATGACGGCGAGGCGGAATGAGCCTGACCCATCCTCACGTTCGGCTGGCCCCTAGAACGTGAATTCCATCATTGAAAAGTCGTCGGGCAGCGGTGCGTCTTTCTGAAACCCCGAAAGCCAGTCATAGATCGCCTGCGGTATGGGGGCCTCACAGGAGCGGGCCTTGTCGGCGAGCTGCGCCCAGGTCAGTGTTGCGCCGGTTTCGTCTTCAATCTCATAAGTTCCGTCACTGATGACGAGGAGTTTGTCACCGGGTTGCATCTGATACGTGCCGCCGTCGAAGGGCATGTCCTCCATGGCGCCAATCACCATGCCGTCGGGCGTTCCAAGGCTGGTCACCTCGAGTTGGTCTCCCGCGGGGCGCAGGTGAATGGCCGCGGGGTGCCCACCGGAAGCATAAGACAGAATGTCTGACGAGCGTTCGAAAACGCCGTACCAGATCGTGAAGAACATGTTGTTCTGCCGTTCCATGGGAAAGGCATTGTTGAGTTTGGCCAGCACATCCGAAGGATTGCGGAAATCCGCTCCGGCCAGGGCATTGGCGCGCAGCACGTTGATGATGGCAACCGACAACAGCGCGGCACCGACCCCGTGGCCACACACATCGATCAGGTAGATCACGAAATGATCGTCATCCAGGTCGTGGTAGCCGAAGGAATCGCCGCCCAGTTCGGTCGACGGCACCAGCAGCCAGTCGGCCTGCGGGGCGGCCGGACGCTTGTGGGGTAGTATGGAATGCACATAATTGCCGGCGTCGCGCAGTTCTGACTCAAGCCGCTCCTGCGTCCGCTGCAGCAGGATGTTGTACTCCGCCAGCTGGTCTTCCACAGCTTCGCCGTGTTCGATCGTGGCCTCATAGAGAAGCTTGAGGTCCTCGTGTTCGGCACGCAGGTCTTCAAGTTCCTTGCGCACATTGGCAAGGTCCTCGTCGGCGTTTTGCGCGGCTGCTGCCGCGCCGAATGTGTTGTTATTGGTCATGGTGTGCTCATGATGCCCTTACGGG
The DNA here is from genome assembly GCF_965233565.1 of Roseibium sp. Classification (GTDB taxonomy): domain Bacteria; phylum Pseudomonadota; class Alphaproteobacteria; order Rhizobiales; family Stappiaceae; genus Roseibium. The sequence goes on from NZ_OZ247494.1 coordinate 3,598,166, forward strand.
CGCGCGGAGGAAACCCAAGATTAAGAATGGGTGTGCAACTTAATGCAACGCAAAACAATGCGGCAATCGCTGTTGATATAATCTTGTTAATGAGCGACACCGTATTGTTAAATACATGAAATATCGATGACACGAGTGATATCGGCCGCAATCTCCGTATTCTTTGTATTACTGTGGGACACCGCAACCAAGGTGCGATGGATTACGCCAACGGGGGAATAGAAATGCAGGCAGCTGCTGAAGGTTTGTCACCCAATTCCGATTTGCCTCAGATGATTCACCTGGACCTGGATATCAAGGACTTCTGCTCCGACTGGACGCATTGCGATCTCATGTCCGGGTACGTCGCCCGCATGGTAAGTCATAACCGGCTGGATTCGCTGCTGTTTTCCAACCTGTACTCCTCGGCTCTGAACGAGCTTCTGGAGGCCGTCTATCGCACGCATGGCGATGACGGCAAGCTGGAATGTGCGGTTCAGCGCCAGGGCCGTCTTGACCGGATCGTGCTGACATTTCCAGCGGATGATGCCACCTTCGGCATTTACCGTGATGCGATTGACAAGGCGGGTGGCGAAAACGCGGAAGCCCTCTATCTGGAAGCTTTGTTTGCCGATGGAGAGCCGGAGGCGAGCCTGGGCCTTCTGGAGCTGTGCGTGGATTATGGGGCACGGTTGGCCGTCGAGAGATGCGAAGACGGACGGATGCGTCTGGTTGCTGATCTTGCGCTTGAGGAAGAAAAAGAATGATAGCGGACAACATGACCCAGGCGTTTCAGTGGACCTACAACGAGAACGATCAGGAGTTCTCGTTGCATGGCAGCCTGAGGCCGCAGCGCGCCGATGAGCTGCACAACTGTATCGCGGCACTTGAACAATCTGTCGCCAGCGTCAGTGGCCTTTTCTATGTCAACGTGCGTCGTCTCGTGCGCATGAACAACGTCGCTTTCCATGCAATCGGCTGCAAGATTCTCGACCTCGTGCGGGCCCGGCCTGATCTGAAGGTCCATGTGACGACGTCAAGCGTCGTCGGCTGGGCGACCCGGAAATTCGCTGTTCTGGAGACGATGTCGGACAAGGTCACGGTCAGTGAATATGACAGTGAATTCTACCCCGGGCAGACGTTCCTGGAAGAAGGCGGTTTCATTCCGATCCTCAGGACACAGACAAAACTGACCTGGCGCCATGAGCGCACCATCCTGGCACGGCACGGCCTGGAGCCGGGCATGCAGGTTGCGGATATCTGCTGCGGTATCGGTGACTTCGCGGTGCTGATGCAAAAGGAATACAAGCCCGACCGCATCGTTGCCCTTGATCACAGCCGTTCCAGCCTGGATTACGCGCGCAAGGTGGCGGCCGATTTCGGTGTGCGCGGCATCGACTATGTGTTCGGCGACGCGTCTGACATGCTCCTGGAAAGCGATCAGTTCGATTTTGTCACCTGCCGCCATTCCCTGCAGGTTTTTGACCGGCCGGAGCTGATCCTGAAGGAGTTGATGCGGATCTGTAAGCCGGGCGGCCGGATCTACATTACCAACGAGAAAAACTCGCATTGCCTGGGTGAGCCGAGGTCCGAGTCGATCCAGAAGACCTACACGGAAGTGGCCCGGCTCTGGGCCCATTTCAACATGGACATCGAACTGGGCCCGAAAAGCCGCCGATATCTCATCGAGGCCGGCTTGGAAGACATCCAGATGGAATCCTTCATGGTGACCAATCTGGACGGGAATCCCCAGGATTTCGCAGACATCGTCCAATCCTGGGAAGATGTCTATGCAGGAAAAATGGCGGTGGATCGCGGCGACAGCGAAGACCAGATCCGTGAGTTCCGCCAGGGCTTTCAGGACCACATTTTCGCAGCGCTGCATCCCAAGGGATATGCGGGCTGGCCGATTTGGGTCGCCTCGGGACGGAAACCGAAATGAGTGTAACGCACGTCAACTCAGAACCGCCTCAGGAGCAGGCACCCGAACGGATCGGCCGGTTCTCCAGGCACAGTTTCCGGGCCAAGTTCATTGCGGTCGTCAGTGCGGCCGTGCTGTTCGACCTGATGCTGGCCGGCGGTGTTGCCATCTGGAACGTGCAGCGCCTGTCCAAGGATGCCACCCAGAAGGTGGAAACCGGTCTGACGGATGCGACGGAAGAATATCTGCGCACCTATATCGAAACCACCGGCCTGCGGACCGAGTTGTTGCTGGACCAGGTGTTCTCGGAAGTGGAGGCGCTCGGCTCCTCCATGCAGACCCTGATCGACAATCCCAACACCGGTAACCGGGTCGGTCTTGTGGTGGAAGAAGACCCCAAGCTCGGCGACAAGCTGGTTTACAATCCCGAGGCCGGCTGGTCGCAGAACTCTCCCGGAGAGTCAGTCGTCAGCGTCTGGGGCTATCTTCTGGATGACGAAGGCAATCCGCTGCCGGAGGTGGCTGACCAGATCGCGGACAGTTCCGCTTTCAATCTGATCGCGCCCGGCATGATGAAGACGGGCTCGCCCAAGCTGCAGCTTTATTATGTCGGTCCGAAAGACCGGCCGATCATGCGCACGACCCCCTATACGGAGCAGGCGCAGACGTTCGACAAGCTTTACCCGGGTCACAACGAAGACAATTTCTGGGATTTCTTTTTCCCGGGCGTCTATGAAGGCTGGCAGAGCTGGCTGGCTGATCCCGCCAATCGGCCGGTGCCTCGGGACATTGTCGGCACCGCGCCCTATATCGACGCGATTACCGGCGCCAAGATCGTCAGCTTCTTCTATCCGCTCTGGAACGAAGAACGGACCGACGTTGCCGGCATGACAGCCGTCGACATCACGCTCGATCAGCTGTCCAGCCTCGTTGAAAACGTCAAGATCGCCGAGACGGGTTTCGGGTTCCTGACCTCTTCAAACGGCAACGTGCTGGCGGTGAGCGAGGCAGGTGCACAAGCGCTCGGCCTTGTGTCCGTTGGCGGCGAAGGCCAGGGCGTGACGGGGATCAACAGGTATCTTGCCCAAAGCCGGTTTCCCGCAGTTGCCAACATGCAGCTGCCGCATGACACCGGAACGGTTGTCGACACGATCGAGCTCGGGCCGGAACAACACGGCGGCGACGGTGCGGTCAACGAAGGCTATATAGTCGTCCTGAAAGAGCTGGCGCCGATCAATCTCTGGGACGGTGAGACGATTGTCGCGGAAAACCTGACGCTTGGCTTCATGGTCGCGACCGACGAGATCTATGCCCCGCTCGAAGAGGTTCGCCAGGAGCTTTCCGAGGCGACGGAACGGATTGTCTACTGGCAGATCGCGGCCCTGCTCATCAGTCTCGTGATCGTGACCTTGGCGGTCTATGCCGTGTCGGGACGGATCACCAAGGGCCTGTCCGAACTTGCAAGTGCTGCACGGGCGCTTCAGCGCAAGGACTATTCGGTCCGGGTTGCCATCCCGACCCGCGACGAGGTCGCAGCCGTGGGGCTGGCCTTCAACAACATGGCCGAGGAAATCAGCTACCACACGGAAAACCTGGAAAACCTCGTCGAGGAGCGGACCTCCAAACTGGAGACGGCAAACCGGGAAATCGTCGCGCTCAACAAGCGTCTGAAGTCGGAGAACCTTCGTCTGGGCGCCGAACTGGACGTCGCCAAGCGCATCCAGGAAATGGTGCTGCCGCGGCGGAGCGAACTGGAGGGTATTCCGCAGGTCGAGATCGCGGCCTTCATGGAGCCGGCGGACGAGGTTGGCGGCGACTATTACGACGTACTGTTCGACGGCGATCGCATCAAGGTGGGGATCGGCGACGTGACCGGCCACGGCCTGGAGAGCGGCGTCCTGATGCTGATGGTGCAGTCGGTCGCCCGCGCATTGCAGGAAAAAGGCGACCGCGACCCGATCGCCTTCCTCGATGTCCTGAACCGTGCGGTCTACAAGAACATCACCCGAACCAAGTCGGACAAGCACCTGACGCTTGCCTTCGTGGATTACGAGGACGGCAATGTCACCTTGTCCGGTCAGCACGAGGAAGTTCTGATCATCCGGGCCAATGGCGACACCGAACGGATCGACACGATGGATCTGGGCTTCCCGGTCGGGCTGGAGGCCGATATTTCTCCGTTTGTCGCGACGATGGATCTCGCTTTTGGTCCGGACGATGTGCTCATCCTGCACACCGACGGCATCACGGAAGCGGAAAACAACAAGGGCGAGATGTATGGTCTCGACCGATTGAGCCAGAGCGCGCACGATAATCGTGAGAAGTCGGCCAAGGGTATTGCCGAGGCGGTCATAAATGATGTGAAGTCCCATATCGGGGACTACAAAGTATTTGACGATATCACGCTCGTTGTCTTGAAGCATAGGTAGGGCATGGTCGAGGATTTTGGAGAGACGGCCGCCGCCAATGGTGGCAATGCAATGCGGTTTGGCCTCACGTTAATGGCAGAACCGCTGGAGCTGAGCTGGCATCATTGCGGCGTCACGTCCGATTTCATTGGAGAATATTTCAGCCGCTCCTGCGGCCGGAATATTGACGCAGTCGATGCGCGCCACAGTATCAGCTACATGATCAATGAAATTCTGGAAAATGCCATCAAGTTCCGCTACGGCGGCGACATTGAGATCAACAGTAGTCTCGATGCCGACATGTTTGAAATCCAGATCATGAACCGCGTTGATCCGGAAACGGCCAAACGGTTTCAGGCGCACTTGAAAGAATTGCTGGACCGCGAGCCGGGAGAGTTGCTGCTGGAACGCATTGAGGAAAACGCACTTAACCCGGATTCTTCAGGTTCCGGACTAGGCCTGCTCACACTTATGAGTGACTACGGTGCCAAATTGGGCTGGTCTTTCGCGTCCGAGCGTGTAAGTGAAGGCGTTGAGTTAACGACCTATGCTTCTTTGCGACTGTCCTGATCGCTGACATATTCCGAAGGAAGAGACCAAAATGGAAATCAGCACGAACGATTACCGCGTTTGGACTGAAGGATCCAACATCCACTACGAAGGAACCATGCGGCTGTCCGGGACGGATGCATATGCACCGATCCTGGAAATCATGCACGGGGTTCTGGAAGCCAAGCCGGAAGTCATCACGCTGGATCTGACCGGTCTTGAATTTCTCAACAGCTCAGGGATCAACCTGCTCGCGAAATTCACCATCGAAATCAGAAAGCAGCCGGACATCGGCGTCAGGGTTCTGGGGTCCAAGTCCATTCCCTGGCAGTCGAAATCGCTCCGCAACCTGCAGCGCCTGCATCCGGCGCTGGAACTGACCATTTCCTGACGCCTGGGAGGGCTGGCTACGCGCGGCATTTGTGACAGGTGGGACGGGCCCGTGACAGGTGGCCTTGCCTCTTTTTGCCGAACCTTCGGACGGCGCTGCTCGCCGTTTGTGCTAGCCCTCATTGCAGCTTCCTGTCAGTCATCCAGTCAGAATCCGAAACTGAACAGCCAGTATATCGGCCAGAGTTCCGCGGCTTTTTTTGAAGCCTACGGTCCTCCGGAGCAGGTGATCGGTCTCGAACAGAAGATGAAAAAGGATTCGACCGGCAAGATCGTCAAGCAGACCGATCCCAAGCGCCTCGTCTATTACTGGTCCTCGACCAACACCAAGACCTATTCCAAGATCGTCAGGCCAAAAACCGACACCTGTAATCTGGCCATTCTGACAAGCGCGGAAGGCAAGATCCTGCGGATTGAAGTCCAGGATGAAAATGGCGACATCGCCACCATCAAGGCGAACTGCGAAGCCCTCATCAAATAGTCCCGGGCCACTGGCACTCTGACTTCCCGTCCAGCCTGGCTGTCCAACCTGGCTGCCCACCCCGGTTGCCTGACCTGGCGGATGCACACCGGCTGATTGGCATTGGTGATGACTGCATGTCAGGCTGCGCGTGCCTTGCCTTTTCTGGTCGCCTTACAACGGAATGGAAGGCCAGAAGGAAAGGCTGAGCAGAGCAAACAGAATAACGGCAACAAGAAGCGCGAAACCGGGCAGGCGAAAGGCCCAGGCCGCGCGATTGTCGGTCACTGGTGCACCCGTTTGCTCGGTCAGTGCTGATCCGGGGGAGCGGTTTTCACGGGATTCCGCCGCGCTGGTCTCACAGCGAACCATGACCAGCGTGGTATTGTCATGTTCACCGCCTTCTGTGATCTTGCCGGTTTCATCGACGGCCTTGAGGAGCGCGTCGAGCGCTTCCGGTTGGCTGGCGCCCCGAAAAGACGAAACCAGGCGCCGCAGCAGCTCTCCGTCGATCGTGTCCACGCCGTCGCTGGCGAAGATGTAAAGATCGCCAGGCCGCACATCGCGCGTGGCAATCTGGCAGACCTCGATACCGCTCCCGATGACGGCCGAGGTGATGCTGGAGCGCCCGTATTGCCGCAAGGCGTCCGGCCAGGTTTTCCGGCCGAGACCGGCAAGTTCGTCCTGCTCGCTGCCAAAACGGTGTTTTTCGTTCATGTAGTGGATTTCATCGTCCCTGAACCGGAACAGATGAGAGTCGCCGACAGACAGAAAGGTCAGGGAGTGTCCGTCGAAACAGCCGGCGACAAGGGTGCCGCCCATGGAGCGGCCATATCCCTTGTCCTTCTTGAGGCGGCCGAGATCCTTGTCCGTTCTGGTGATCGCTGCGTGAAGGCTCTCGGCTGAAACGGAACGGGTGTCCTTCAGATGGTTCCGAAAACTGGTCACGATGAGTTGGCTGGCAACGTCGCCGTGTCCCCCTGACCCGATCCCGTCGGACAGCACCACCAGCAACGGCGTGCCTGTCTCGCGCGGAGCCCCCTCGTTGTCGTTCAGGACCGCACCGGTGTCCGGTGTCGATATCAGCCAGGAATCCTCCTGGTATTCCCGTCCTCCCTGCGACTGCCGCCCGCAGACCTCAAAGCGCATCACGGATAGTCCTGCCGGTCGAATGCCGTACCTTGAGAGCCCGGCATAAACGTGGTTGGGTTGATTGGACCCTTTGCCTTGGTGGCCTGACGGTCCTGGTCCTGAAATGCCATTGGTCAGATCGTATTGGCGACGCCCGGATCGGTCAAAGGACGGGTTTGGTGTTCGCTAGGCTCGCACGGTCCTGACTTCCACATAAGGGCCGTCGGAGCTGCTAACAGGGCCTGTTTTACGATCCAAAGACTTGGTTGTACATCTTTAATTCTGTCTATCTAGGGGAGGGCACAAGCATAGACTGATGCTTGAAGCCGGGTCAAACCTCTCGTGACGGAGATTGCCGCGTTGAACCAGAGGTGAATAAATCTGCAAAATGAATGTGTTATACGAGTTCTGCATTCAGAAAGTGCCGTACTTTCTCTATCTTGCCGTCCTACCTAATTCCAAAAAAAGGTGAAATTTCTCAGTTATCCTAAAGCATATCCAAAGTTATCGCCGAATATCAAATCCCGTCCGAATTTGTGCAAGGTTGTGATCAAGTATCCAGACAAGCCGTTGAATTATATGTGTTTTAATAAGAAGTTTTGGCAGAATTCCGAATGTTTCTAGAATTCAGTGCGATCGAAGAACATGGCTTAAGACAGCGCCAACAAGTAGAAGATAAACATACAATTCAAAAGTCATCTATGTAGCCTGTTTTTGTGAGCGGCGGTGAAAAAGAGGGTTTTAGAGGTGTCCGCGAGCTAATGTGCTGGCGATGATCTGCCCTCGTGTCCAGGTTTTGGAACGACTGAAATGGGGCCGTGAGCAGACCGGCAAGTCATAGCTTGCCGCCCGATTGCCGAAGGAAACCGCTACCTGTAGACAAAATGATAAGCTGACGACTTCACACAATACCGGGAAGACAGTCAGTGACTGATTTTGACCCCAAGATGAAACGCCCATTGCTGCCTGATTGCCCCGCACTTTGCGGTACTCTCCTGGTGGCTAGTTCTGCCTCTTGGCGCCGCTAATGTAACCTTTTCGCGGATAATACTCGCCGGATCGCTCATACATGCGGCATTCGTTTTTCGAGGACACATGGGTGAAGGTGAAACAGTATTCATCCGCTTCGCAAACGGCGATACATTGCTTGTAACTGCCCGCTGGTCTCGCAACGTAACCGGTGTCGGCGAAGGACCGGTTCCGGAAGATTTCCACCTCTACCACCCGATTGGAACGACTCGGCTGATCCTCTTGTTCTAACACCCCGCTCACGCTGCGCGCATTGAGCAGTAAATCGCCGGCCTGATCTTTTAGAAAACAAAGCCTGTTCCATTCGTCAAACGTATAAGCCGTGCAGGAAGAGGCCTCGGAACAGGCTTGCTCGCATTCATCATAGGTGGCCAGGTCGATTTGCCGGAAAGGGGAAGATGTAAGATCGAAATTCTCGTAACGGTGGAACGTCTTGAAGGGTTCACTCTGCGCAAAACGGCGTTCGGCGCCGGCCGGCTCCCGCACCTGTTCTCCTGTCCGTTCGCCCTGCCGATCCGTCAGGGACGCGGCAACAACGGCAATCGGGGTGACAAGCAGCACCGCGAGTGTTGTCGTGCCTGCCTTCAGAGCCGCGCTTCTTCCGAATGTCATCTCCTGCCTCGCTTTCCACTTTCCGGTTCCGGCCGGTTGGTGCCGACGGGCACGTGCAACGTGACCTAATCCTCGACGATGACCAGACGGAAGCCGATATTGCTGATACGTTCGCCACGTTCCAGGCATTGGGCGAAGCGCCGGTTGTTGCCGCTGCCAACCACGCCCGTGACCACCAAGCTGTTGCCGCGGCAGATTTCACGCGTCCATTCCCGGGCCTCGTCGCCGATACCATTGACGATTTCATGAATCCGCGGCTCTGATTTCATTGCGAAGGCAGCCGCTGCCAGCGTCTGCTTCACCGTTGGCAGCTGATAGTTCTTGCCCGTTTTCTCGCGATACCAGGCCGCATAGGCCTCTGCGTCGTCGTAACTGACATAGCTGACTTCATCGCCATCCGACGGCAGCGACGTCTTGAAACTGCTCATGACAAGGTCCCGGTCTTCGGTGGACCAGCCGGTTTCGTCCACGAAAGTGTTGAACTCGGCAACGGTGACCTGGCGCATCGAGATACAATAGGGATTTGAGACCGTCGCGGTCAGAGGCGTCGGCATAGATTCAAGCGCATAGTCGACAGCATGCTTGGCAATGCGCCCGACAATCGAATTTGCCCGGATCTTGTAGGTTTCAGCCGGAACCAACCGGGTGCCGGTATCCGCGTCCGGCCCCGGACAGGCCAGCACGCGCCCTTCCTTGATGGCTGTTTCTATTTCCCGCAACGCCAGGTCCGCACGGCTCTGGGCGTCGAGGGCCTCGATCCAGCGCCGTTGCTCCGAATAGCCACTTGCCGTGGTCAGCTGTTGTTCGATGGCCTCGAATTTCGAGCTGGCCTTGCCTCCGGCGCGTTCCAGAGCCTGGTAGCGGCTCAAGAGACCCGCCAGGTTGTCCGTATAGCGCTTGCTTTGCGCGTGAACTTCGTTGAATCGGCTGACGAACCGGTCCTCGAGCGTCTTGAATTCCCTCCGGCGGGTCAGCGATCCATCCTTGATCGGGTCGTTGGATTGGGTGAGGGCCTGCTCGACTTCGGCAATCAGGGTGTCGTTGTCCGGCATGAGCGCGCGCGCTGGTTCAAGATTGTTGGTCAGCAACGCCCGGATGCGACCGACTTCGGCCGCATTGTCCTGCTGTTCGGAAACGGACGCCAGAAACGCAGCCGCGCTGCGCCTGAAGTTCTTTTGCGCCGGCAGGAAGCGCCCTTCCTCGCGGGCCGCGGTCGCAAGGTCAAGCGCAAGCAACGCCTCCTGATAGGATTTGGTGTCGACCGCGCTTGCCTCTTCCGCTCGCAGCCGGGCATCCGCGCTGGCTTCAGCCGCGGCGTTCATGTCGGTCCGCACAGCGGCAATCGCCTCGATCCAGATACCCACGGCTGCCACACCGTCGCGTGCCTGTGCGGCCGCGACCTTGAAATCCCGTATCTGTTCAGCCTTCTCGGCCGCTCGGGCCAGCGACTTCACGGTTTCATAGGAGTCGAGTTCAAGGACCCATTCGCCGAACTCTCTGGTCGTGTCGGAGATGTCTTCCACCATTTTCCGGTTCAGACTATTGAAATCCGCTGCGTTTCGTTTGGCCTCCTCGATCGCTGCGGCAAGGTCTCTTTGCACGGACTGGACCTGATCGACGATCACGTCATAGCGGAAGGCGTCCAGGGCGCGGCCTCCTTCCGCGCGAGAGGCCATGGCACGCTGCAAGGCGCCGTCCGCTTCCGGAAGGTAGCCGCGCGCATCGGCGATGGCCGTGTCCAGCCTGGCAAGATTTTGTTCCGCGTCGCCGCGAACGGTTTCGATGGCCTTGTCAAGTTCGCCAAAAGCGTCGATCACCGTTGTCGTAGCGGCGATCTGCGCCCCCACCGTCATGGCGGCGGCTCCGTCGCGAAGAGCCGCAATGTCCTGCCGGATCTGCTCCGCGTTGCGGCGCACCGGGGTGTCCTCGCCAAATGCAAGGGCGATGGGCAACAGCTTGTCCCTGGACTGCGCAAGCTGCGTCCCGAGCCGCTCAAGCGTTTCCAAATTTTTCGGCAACTGGGATTGCAGGGCCGCAATGTCCTCGCGCACGCCCTCAAGACCTTCCAGAGCGAGATCGTACTTGTTCTGCCCGGACAATTTTTCGATCGCCCCCAATGTGTTCCTTAAGTCCGACGCGCGACTATCCGAAATACCGTTCGCATCCCGCAATGATTTGATATTCTTGCTGAAATCAGAAAGCAGTGTCGCCGTGCGGGACTTCAGTTCCTGGACCCCATCCATGATCTTCCCGGTTTCGCCGAGGGCTCGCTGAAAATCGGCGGCAGCCTCTGCCCAGCGCAGGTTTTCCAGGTTGGCGCGCGCGCGGCTGTCGTGTTCGGCCACAACGGCCAGCTGCGCGCGCAAGCGATGACCTTCCGAAAGCGCCTCCGCCGCGGTCAGGCCGGGGGCCTTTCGCGCGGCAGCCAGCTCCTCCTGCAGTTTCAGGGCGTCAGTCTGCAGCTGCCTCAAGGTCTTCAGGATAGCGCGCAGATCCGCTTCGGCGCCGGCACCAAGCGTTTCGGCATCGGCAAATCTCCGTTCGGCGAGGGCCTTCTCGGCGGAGGCAAGTTTGAGCATCGCCGTCGTTACCGGCGCATTCTCGTCAGGCCGCGCCAGAGGGCCGACATTCTTTGCGACTTCCGCAGCGCGTGTCAGGACGTCCTTGGCCGTATCGCGCAACATCAGACGCTGCGAATTATAGATGCTCAGACCATTGATCAGGTCAGTAAGCGTCTGCTGGGCCGCGTCCAGCTTGTACCCGGCGGTCTGCTCCAGCGCGTCCTCAAACCGGGCGCTAAAGTCGGCGGCCTCAGGCGCTGCCTCCACCGAAAGGGCCAGGCCCGTGTCAAGCTCAGCCCGAGCCGTTTCCGAAAGCTCCACAACAGTACCGCGGAGCGCAGCCATGCCTTCCAGAACGCCTTCCAGCTGTTCCTGGGACATTGCAAGCTGTGACAGGCCATCGGTCCACTTGCGTTGGGAGATCAGATCCTCCGCGGCGTCAATCACGCCGGTCGCACTTCGAAATTTCACGTAGAGACTGTTGTCGCCGGCCAATTGATCGATACCGGCCTGAAGCAGTTCATCCCTGCGGCTGTGGGACGCGGTCAGAGCCGCGAGGGTTTCGTCCCTGCGCATTTGCTGATCCGATACCAGCGCATCGATATCCTCCGCCAGCGGCTCCAGCGCCATGGAAGCGCGCACAAACTGGCCGTTTCCGCGCAACTCGTCCGTAAGCTGCTTGCGCGCCTCGAGTTCGATGAGCTGCGGAGCGGCGTCCGTAAGCAGCTCCCGCAGCCGGCTCAAGCCATCAGAAACGGTTTCAGCGCCCTCGGATACCGTTTTCTGCAAGGCGGCATAATCGGCAAGCGCTTCTTCGGTCTGCGCGCCCGCCTGTTCATAGATTGCATGGACGGCGTCATAGTCCTCCCGCGACGGCGGATAGCTGTCTTGGGCCTTGTTGAACGTTTCGATGCCCTGAAAGAACCGCTCCGCCAGCGGGCTCGTGTTTTGCAGCTTCAGAAAATCCGCCAGGTTCTGGTCGATGACCGCGCGCACAGCGGCGCGCTGCGCGTCCATTACCTGCATCTGTTCGGTGCTCGGGCCGCGAAAGACAAACATCAGCAGGAGCGAGGAGGCCGCCACCGAAGCTACGGCCCCTGCATAGAAGGCCCATCTGGGAACTCTGTCTTTCTTGGTGGAGACAAGTTCACCGTCGCGGCCGCCTCCCCCAAAGGCTCCGGTGGAGCGCCGGAAATTTCCAAGCCTTTGTTCTTCCTCATAGTTCTTGGTGGCTTCCTCGAGTTTATCCAGTGCGTCGGAGGCATTTTCGAACCGTTGGTCGCGGTCGAACATGAGCGCGGTTCGGCACCAGTCCTGGTATTGCGTGGCCAGGTCCGGCTTGACGTCCTGCGGCAGATCGATCTGCCCCTTGCTGTCGTGAATGGTCTGCCAGGCATCAATGCGGTTTTCCGGAGACGCTTCCAGGGCCGACTGGAAACTGTGTTGATAGGCAACGCGCCCGACAAACATCCGGTAGGCGATAAAGCCTACGACATAGATGTCGTCCTCCGGCAGCCAGAACGGTTCTCCCTCGGGGGCGTTGGGAGCGTTGAATTCCGGATTGAAACCCAGCCGGACAGGGTTGTCAGGTGTGTGGATCCGGTAAAGACCGCCGAGCTTCACATATCTTCCGTTGTTGGATTTGATCACCCGGATCTGATCGATGTCCATGCAGCCGTAGACGAGACCGGCATTGTGAACCGATTTCAGGGCCTTGAGCAGACTGGCGACAATCTCGACGACACCTGCCTGATCCAGATCTTCCTGCTCGATCAGGTCGCCAAGCGACTCGCCTTCAAGCGACTCCACCAGATAAAACGGAGCACCTTCAAGCTCGGGCTCCACGATCTCCAGCTTCTGGTGGATATATTCGTCCTTTGCCTGACGCGCCGCCGTCTGATTGGCCTGGATGGTTTGCAGGAGACCCGACTGCCGGGTCAATTTTGGAAGAGACTGATAAACGACATGACGATGGCCACCCGTGTCCTCGACCAGGTGAACAAAGAAATTGGGGGTCTGGTAGGGCGCCTTGACCTTGTTCCTGAACCGCTGTTCCAGGCCCATCGTCAGATGCGGCACCGCACCGCCGGTTGTACCGGTTTCGTTGACGGAGCCGTTCCCGTTGTTGTCGTCATTGGTCATCGTTCAATTCCTCGGTCAGGGCTAACCGCCCAATTCGGCCAGCCGCGACGACGCCAGCAGGTTGGCCGGGCATCGGAGATCCGGAACAAGCTCCCGGACCTGCTGGTAGGCGTCGCGCGCCATGGGTTTGTCGTTCAGTTCGGTTTCCGCCCGCATGCCTTCGTCCAGTTTCCGCCGGACCGTTGCCTGGAAGGCGGAAATGTCCTTCGGACTGCCGTCTTGCCCCGTGGCCTGAAGCTCTCTGGAAAGCAGGCTGTAGGGGCTGCGCAGATCGAGTTCCCTTTGCCCCGGGGTCCCGGCGCGGCGTTCGGCAGCGGCCGCAAGACAGGCCGGCAATTCGCTGACTGCCGCCTCGATGGATCCGGTCGAAATCTTGCCGAAATCAACTGTCTTTGTGTCCGGATCCTTCAAGGCGAGAGCTAGGAGCAAAAGCAAGCTGACGGTGGCCGACCCGAAGGCCATGGGGAGAAGGTAGATCGGACGTTCGGTGGTCGGCTTTTCCTGGTTCCGGGCCTCGTCGGTGACTTTTTTTCTTGCCTTCTCTCGCGCGGCTACCTCCACCGGATCGGTGAATTCTATTTCCAGATTGGCAATGCCAAGCTTGTCGCCCGACGATAAAATCCTGTCCCGGCCGGTAAGCAATTCACCGTCGATGGAAACGGGATTCAGCCCCTCGACTTGGACGACCCATCGTCCGTCGACACGCCGAATGAGCGCGTGCCGGTCAGCGACGTCAGGAGCATTGATCCGAAGGTCCGCCTCGCTGGACGAGCCGATGACAAAGAATTCGCCCTTAATCCGGGCCGCGATGGTCTTGCCGGACGGCGTGACGCAGGAAACAGAAGGTTTTTGGGATTGAAACATGCCGCATCTCACCCCGGCAATCCGGTGAACATCTTGCCGAGACTTCCCGACAGGATGATCAGGAAGGTTCCCGCGAACATGATGACCATCGGGAACATGGACCGCGCCTTCAGCGCCTCCGCCGCTTTTTCCGCCTTCTCGTAGCGCTTTTCCCTGAGATCCCGGGAGATGTCACGCAGCATCGCCGTGCTGCGCGCGCCCATGTTCTCCGACCGCAGGATCGATTGCAGCGTCGAACGGCCGATCTCGGACGGACACGTGTCGATGAAATCCCGAATAGCGCCGTGCAGTCCCTCCTTGTGGGCATTCGTGCCTCGGACCACCACTGAAATCGCATCGCTGAGCGCCATTTTCGGCGAGGCGGCGACATAAAGTTCGAGCGCGGAGGGGAGCGTGTCACCGGCCTCCTTCATCATTACCAGAAAGTCGAGAAAATACGGAAACTGGTTGTCGAGGTCCCGGGTCCGTTTGACATAGGCGGTCCGGATCGACGTGATGGCCCAGAGCAGCGGCAGCACAAGGCTCATGAGGAGAAGCAGCTGCTTGGTGCCCGTACCAATGTCGGAGATGCTCATCATCGCGCCGAACACAATCACAGAGACCAGCGACAGCAGAATGCCGAGCGACAGGAACTCGGCGGCGCCGACGCCTCCATAGGGCCTGCCGGCGAGCACCATGTGCCGTTCTAGGCGCGCCATGGATTCCGGTAGCAGTCTCCGCAGCAGCGGAGCCAGGGAGTTGACAATCGGGCGGCTCAGCGGGAAACGGTCGACCGGATTTTCAGATTTCAAGTCGCCGGTCATGGCCTTTCGGAAATCGACCGACAGGACGGTCCAGGCCAGAAGGCCCCCGGTCAGGCCCGCGCACAGGACAAATACTGTCTCCATCACACTTCCACCTTTGTCATTTCGCGGAGAATGAAGACCCCCAATCCGTAGACGCAGATTCCTACGAAGAAGAGCAAAATCCCGA
Source organism: Roseibium sp. (assembly GCF_965233565.1). Taxonomy (GTDB): domain Bacteria; phylum Pseudomonadota; class Alphaproteobacteria; order Rhizobiales; family Stappiaceae; genus Roseibium. The sequence continues at coordinate 3,613,184 of NZ_OZ247494.1, forward strand.
GGGCGGATTCAAAAATCTCATCAATGATTTCCGGTTTCGCGAACGAAATGATGACAATGATCGCGAAGAGCCCGAAGTTCATGATCCAAAAGGAATTCCGTGCAGCCGCGATGGCCGTTTCGAGCTTCTTCTCAAGGCGAAAAATCTCCTTGAAGGACACGGACATCTTTTGCATCGGCTCAATCAGGTCGCCGCCGCGCCGCGAGAACACATGGATGACGGACAGAATGAGCGAGTAATTGCTGCTCCTGTAGCGCTTGCGCGCATTTTCAATCGCAAGATCGACGCCGCCACGGCCCTTGTTCGCCTCTTCCGCGAGTTTCGCGATTTCCGTCCGAAGAGGCTCGTTGAGGCTCGGGGCAACGGTCTCGATCGACACCAGCAGGGGGACGTCGCCGCGAACGGAAGACACCAGCTGGTCCGTGAACGGCGGCAATTGCTCTTCGAACAGTTTCAGCTTGCGCTTGTGCAGGATGGCTTTCAGCCAGCCCGGCAGTGTCACAAAGGCAACGAGGACCAGGATGAACAGCATCACCGCGAAAGGTGGCCGCCACAACAGGAAGACGAGTGGCACCACAATCTGGACGGCAAGATAGGCCCATAGAGCCAGAACGGCGGAAATGCCCAGCCACTCGCCGATCAAACCGAACCGTTTCGAGCGGGAGATGAGCACCACGACGTCTTCGGAATCTTCGGCACCGGTCGCCAGCGCGTAGGCGCCCGCGACAATTGTCAGGCCGCAGCCAAGCACAAAGACCCACAAGCTGATATCGTTCATCGTCCGGACTCCAGGGCAAAGATGTCTTCAAGGTCCAGATCCTGCCCAATGCTTCCGGATTCCGAATAGGACCTGACCGCATCGTCTATTTCTTCGACAAATGAAGGCAGGTATCCAGAAAACCGGAACTTTGGAACATCCCCGTTCAAAAAGCCGTCGAACAAAAAAATGGGCTCGACGATGATCTCTCCCGTAACCGGGTGAATATCCACGACTTCGGCAATCTCGGTGACGATTTTCTTGCTGCGCTCGGGATCGCTCGGCAAACGGACCTTCTCCAGCTGGACGATGATATCGACCGCGCTGACGATCTGGTTCCGGATCGCGCGAATGGGCAGGTTCGGCTCGCCCTGAAGAACCATGACTTCCAGGCGCATCAGCATTTCGGCGGTCCCGTTGGCATGCGCGGTGGTCATCGACCCGGAATGGCCGGTGTTGAGCGCCTGAAGCATATCGACGGCCTCGCCGCCGCGGCATTCACCGACGATGATCCGGTCCGGGCGCATGCGAAGCGCGTTCTTGACCAGCTTGCGGATGTCCACTTCCCCTTCTCCCTCCGCATTTGCAGGCCGGGATTCCAGGGACACGACATGCTGGTTGGCCAGCGACAATTCCGCCGTGTCTTCAATGGTAACGACGCGCTGACCGTTCGGGACATAGGCCGACAGCGCATTCAGAAGAGTGGTCTTGCCGCTACCCGTCCCTCCGGAAACAATGATGTTTTTCCGGCTCAGGACGCTGCTGCCAAGAAACCGCGCCATGCCCGGGCTAAGACTTTTTTTGATTTCACTCAACACCTCAAGGTTCATGACCTGCTGCTTGCGGTGACGGCGGATCGTGACGCAGGGCCCGTTTCTGGACAGGGGGTCGATAATCGCGTTGACGCGCGAACCGTCCTGCAACTTGAAATCGACCATCGCATTGGTGCGGTCGATTTCCCGGCCGTCCCTGTTCACCAGGCGTTTCAGGATCACCATCAGCTTTTCCGGCGTGGAGAAGCTGTAGGGATAGCGTTCAAGCTTGTCGAAGCGTTCGATATAGATCCGGTCGTAGCGGACCACCATGACCTCGGAGACGATATCGAGTTCCATCAGTTCGGTCACCGGACCGAAGTGGAAGATCGAGTTCCAGATGTTCGAGGCCATGAACCATTGCGCGATGGCGCGCCTGTCGCCGACCGGCATCGACAGGAACTCCCGCTCCATGGCCATGGCGAAACCGTCGTCCAACTTGAGCGTGTCCTCTTCCGCCGATGCTTCGGTCAGCGTCAGGTTGAGCTGGCGCTTGAGATCCGCAGTCCGGGATTTCAACTGACCGGGCCGTGGCGGGCCTTCGTCATATCTGGAAACCGCTGCCATTTCGATCGAGGAGCCCGCTATGGCGCGCAGCAGCGAGAAACGCAAAGCCGACGCGACAGCCGCTTTCTGGACTTCTTCGGGAGCATTTGCCAGCACCTGTTCGGTCTTGCGGGTCACGGCCTTCAGGAGACGCAACCTGGTTTCCACGGTCTCCTCGCCGTTTTCGTGGCTTGCCGGTTCGAGCGCAAGCTCCTGAAAGACTTCGTCATGGATCCGGTCCTGGATCTGGATACAGGCGTCGATCGCCGCCTGCCCAGACAGGTTCTCCAGGCTTCCGATAGATCTGAACTGAATGCGGGCGCCGGGCACCTGGACGTGCTGACCGTCCTTGATTTCTATGCGTTCGTCGTCTTGCCCCCCGCCGATCGGGAGACTGCCCAGAAAGGTTTCCGTCGTGCCAATCGGTTCGATAAACCAGCTATCCGATTGCTCATCCGCGTCCAGGTAGAACTGGATTGCCGAGATATCCCGTCCGTATAGCGGAATCTCGCCCCGCTCCAGATCGAGTTCGCTGAAACGCGATCCAACGGCATAGCGTTTGCGCTCCAGCTGAAACGACTCTGCAGCCCGGTCCGAAGTGTATTGGATCAAGAGTGAGCAGCCGTGCCCCATGCTACTGCTCCACCGGCTTGTCGTTGAAGACCTCCCAGTCGACAATTGTCGTGTTGAGGTCCACCAGCGCGGTGTCATCGTCCCGGCGCAGCACCATCGTGAGCGGCGCCGTCATCTGCTGCTGGGCAAAGGTCACCAGGTTGGCTTGTTTCGGCGTCAGTTCGAAGGTCACGGAACCGTAGCCCCTTGAGGAAATCCGCTGGTATTCCGGGAAGTCCCTCGCGGAGCCGACGGCCAGGACCTTGATATTCTCAAGAAGCACGCGGGTCTGCATGGCAAGGCGCGGATCGAGCACATCGCGCGGGTCTTCCGACGGCACGACGAATGTTCCCAGCAGATCGACCCGGCTGCCCGGGCGAACAAAATAGCCCACCGTGCTCTCGACATTGACCGCAAGCGTCAGGGCGCGCTTGCCCGGTGCGAGCTGATCGGTCAAATCCGTGCCGTTTTCGGGTGAAAAGGACTGGTAGAACAGAAGCGAACCCGGTTGAACGTCGTCAATGGCCCGCAATCCGACGATCGATTTGCGATAGGTGACCGGTATGGCGAAAGCGGACAGGTCCGAGGCGAATTTCTTCGGGAGTTCGGCCACCTCGATCATGTCGTCCTCGAGCACGGTTTCACCGGCAATCAGGGCAACGTTGTTCTTCAGTTTCAAAAAGCGCGCCGAGGTCAGGTCGGCCTTGTATTGACTTGTCCAAAACCAGGCGGACAGTGACGTCAGCACTGCCAGGAAAATCACAGCTCCCCATCTCAGGACGCTCATAGGTCACCTACTTTGCTTGCAGCTCTTAAAATTTCCAAAATCTCCAGGGTCATCCCGGTATCCGGGGATGCCACCAGGCGCGTGCGCCGGGTGACCCCGGCATCTTCGGCCAGGGTGACCGCCCATTGCTGTCCGGGCAGTTCGTCCTGCGAGCGGAAAGCACTTCCGGCGGCGCTCAAAGCCCGGCTTCGGTCTGCCCGCACCCGTTCAAAGGTGTCCGGACTGATGCGAACGATGACCTGCCTGTTTTCCGCCTGCCCGGGCTCCTGGTAGCGATAGAGTTCCGCCTGCCCCGCCAGCAGCTGCAAACCGCCGCTTTCCGCCGGCAAGTCCGGCCTCTCCAGCGGGACGGACAGGTCGAACCGGCTCAGTGTGACGCTGGTCTTGCCAAGATCTCCATCCGTCAGGGTGTAAACGACCGCGGTCGCCGTCATCGGCCGTTGTGCCAGATCGGTGAACGTCTCGAAGGCGGTGTCTTCGAACCCGCGCGGAACCATGGAGACGCCGACAACGCTCCAGTCCGGACCGTCCAGCCGGAACGGCTTTGCAAGGTCGTCCAGCAGAAGATCGGCGGCGCCGTCGAAGGCTTCCAGCCGTGCCGCCTGCCAGGTTGCCAGCTTCCCGCTCAGGCCCTTCTCGATGAGTGCCGCGACCTGAGGCCGCCGGCCGCTTTCGGTCCATCGGGTCTCGGCCACCTCGTAACCGCCAAACGCAAGATCCCTGGCATGATCGTCCGGCAAGGCCGCAGCGAGTTCCTGTACCCAGGCGCTTTGCGAAAAGCCCCCCGCAACACCCGCCGTTTCCTTCTCGACGATCTGACCGTTCAACAGGGACAGGCCGTGGCCGGCCGTTACCGCAAGAATGAAAAACGCGCCAAGCGCCAGGACAAATCTGATCGGCTTCATCGGTTCGCCCCCGGAAACAGTCCAGGGAAAAGTCTGATCAGGCTTCCATGACCGCTGGACAGGCGGTCTTTCAGGACGCGGTCATAGCCTCCTGCCAGGGCGGGATCCTCGTTGGTGTAGGTCACCGGTTCCATCACGGCGAACCGGTCGGGGATGCGGTACCGCCCCCACTCCAGTTCCGGATGAAACCGGAACAGCGCGGTTTGGCGGCTTTCAATCAGGCCCGGGGCCGTGGCGCGGCGCACATCCCGCGTAATGTTCTGTCTGCCGGCGCGGTCCAATTCGGACCAGAACGCATCGGCGCCGGACCAGCTGCGCCGGCGGCAGGCAGGAAAGGCGACGTCCGTCTTGCCGGAAACAGCCGCCTGCGGCGTTCCGGACGGGAGGCAATAGTCATGCTGCGCCTTCATGAAGGTCGCTGTCCTGTTGGACACCACCAGGTTCAGCTTTGCGCTTTGCAGGATGCCCAGGTCCCACATGAGCACCCAGAAGAGTAAAAACAGCGGTGCCGCCAGGATCAGTTCTGCTGACGCGACAAAGCCGCGATCGTCTGAGTGAAGCCTGTTAATGCGCATTGACCTGGCTCCATTGCCGGGAACCGCGTGCACGCAGGATGATTTCCGAGACAATCCGGAACTGTCCCGCGCCCGTGCTGTTGCGCAGGGCATCCGCCACCTGGCCCGGCTGATCCATGAATTTCGCCGGCACGAGACGCGCCTTCCACCTTGATGTGAACAGGTCGTAGGACACGGGATTGTAGACCATCGCCTGCGCATAGGCGTGGTAGGGGTGGCTGCGCTCGCCAAATTCCTCCGGGTTGAAGCGCGGGCCGCGTTCCTTGGCGGCCAAGATCAGAAAGGCCAGCTTGTCGGTGTCCTGAGCCATCGGCCCGAGAACGGGTGCCAGCACGGTCGCCTCGGGACGGCCCTTGAGCCAATAGGGCTTCGGAAACTTGAAAACGGCTCCGAGCACGCTTGAGGTCACACCGCCCATTCCACCGCAGACCGCTGTCCAGTTGCGGTTCATCCGGCGGGTAAAATCATTGTCCCGCGCCTTTTGCCGCTGGCGGTACTTGGTGCTGCCAAACCGGATCAGGGGATCCCAGAACCGCAGGGTTGCCTCGCCGAAGAAGGGCAACATCCACGACAGGCCGGTTTCGGCTTCCACGTGATCGCGCAAATGCGGTTTTCCGCTGCTGCCGCCGGCCGTGTAAGGCCCTTTTCCGCGCGGATATCCGTGTACGGTGTAATCCTGCCGGTGATCACCATCCGCGCCTTTTTCAGCGCCACGACAAATTTCCATATGTGCGGCAACGGATTGAACCGCGCCGCGTTCTACAGGCAGATCGCCGCCTTCATCCACGCCGCCGCGGCAATCGCTACCGCCACCGCGCCGGCAGGGTGGATAAGTGAAAACGCTGTCGATCCGGTTTTCTTTCATGAGCAGCTTCATGATCTCCCCGGACCGGCGCGGGAAGGACTGCACAAGATGGTCGTTCATCCGGTTGAGGCCGTCGATCATGCGCTGCGACGTCGAAAAGCCTTTCTCCGGCCGATACCGCAAATACACCTGCAAGGCTTTGATCTGCGTGGTCAGAACCTGCATGGAGATCGCCGCGTGAAGAGCCCAGCAATAGGGATTGATGCCGCACTTGCTGGCCGCTGACCGGACAATCTTTACCTGGGCCGTCGCCGCACGCAGCTGAATGTCTGCCAGGGTTTCCATAAGGGTGAAGGTGACGGCACTCACGGTCAGCATCTGGACCAGCGCCATGTTGTTCATCGACATAACGTTCAGGTCGCGGGCTGCCTGTTCCGCGTGGGCAAGCGCCAGCGCATCCGCCGCATTCTGGGTCCGGATCTTGTCGTAGGCGACTTCGCCCGTGTTCAGGGTCGTCGCCATGCCCCAGGCGAAAAACAAGAGAATAAAACCGTAGAGCGGCGCCAGCGCCGCAGTGCGATCCTGATGCAATGAACGGATGCCGGGGAATGCAGAGGTCACAACAGCGTCACCTCCGCTTCCGATTCACGATAAAAATAACCGTCCGGCCGACGTGTTCCGATCGCCGGACCAAGGCCGTACAGGACATAGTGGCGGAAAGTTACCCGCGCCCTTATCGGCGGGACGCTGCCCCGTCGCGCACCAATCAGCAGGTATTTGGGGTCGAACCCCACATCCAGCCGGACATTGTCGCTGTCGAACGCATAGCGGGCCTGGTCCAGCAAGGCCGGAAGCTGCGCACTGACGCCAGTCGGTCCGGAAATCGCCGAAAGCACCTGTTCGGGAATCCTGCAAGCGCCCTGACAAGGGATGCCCCAGGCCGGTGACGCGCTTATCAGCGAATAACGGGCGGCCGTCTCCGCTCGGTTCCAGTCGTTCGTGCAACCGAGGCGCCCGAGCCGTTCAAGGAGAAAGACCTGGCCGTTTTCCGGGAGCGGCGGGCAGGCATGGGCACGAGCGCTGCGGGCAGCCGTGTAGGCCGCGTAGTGGACAAGCACGGTCTCCCGCATCATCCACATGGTCTGCAGCAGCACCATGACCAGCACCATGAACGGCGCCATGACCAGAACCAGATCAGCCGCCAGTGCCACCCCTTCCGTCTCGCGATGCAGACGGGCCAGCGGCCGGGTCCCGGCCCGGCGACGCCGCATGACAAGCAGGCCGCCAAAGGCAACGATCAGGGCCAAGACGGGTACGCTCAAGGTCGCCAATTGTGGCAGGAAGGTCGGTGAACGCAGCAGAGCCTCGACAAAGGCGTTTCCGGTCGACGGCAGAACGGCGGTCATCGCAGCCCTCCTAAACGCCCGGCAGGTGCCAGCGGACCGGCAGGCAGGTCCAAATCAGGCCAAGTGCAACGGCGATGCCAAATCTGACGCCGCCTTTTGCCCGTTCCGGGACAACTTCAGTGCCTGCAGCTTCGGACAAGTCCACCGGGTTCAGTCCAAGCGCCTGCCGTGGCCCAAAGGGCAGCAACAAAAGCGACAGCCTGGCCTTTTGCAGCACGGCCTTGAACCGGCCCTGAACCACAACATCGATCACCGCCATGACAGCCCCTACCAGGAGCGCATGGGCCATGACGGGAAGAATGCCCGGAAACCCGATCAGCGCGCCGACGGCGGCCATGATTTTCACATCACCACCACCACCGCCGCCATAGAGGAAGGCAAGCAGAAACGGTATCGCCGCAATCAGCCCCGCCGCCAGATGGCCCAAGAAAACAGGCGCACCCTGCCAGGCGGCCAGGCCCAGCCCAATCAGAATGGCCGGATAGGTCAGCAGGTTGGGAATGCGACCTGTCAGCAAGTCCGTGATCGCGGCAGCGATAGCCACCGCCAGACAGACGACCAGTGCCGCATCAACCTGTAGGCCCAAACCCTGCACAAACATCTTCCACTTCATCCCACCTGGCAGGAGACAATTTCACTACGCGCCCTGCCGAAACGCATTCCCGAAGAACCGGTCAACCGTGGGGCCGACCCTGCTAAGGCTGACTTCCCAATCACTTCCCTGGCATTTTCCAGGCGGGTCAATCGCCCGGCCGGAGCCGGTCCACGGCACTGCTGAGGATCCCGAGAATGTCCTCGGAAAACTGGGTCAGTGCGATAATCAGCGGAATCCCCACAAATGCCATCAGCATGATCAAGGTCGGAACCTCCATGCCACGCTGGTCACGCAAAAATCGGCGGACGCACTTCATCAATGCCTGCCCCCTCACGACGAGCTCCTTCTCACTGGACGCCGGAGTTCAACCAGACCTGACTAGCCTCGCTTGTATTCAATTTTTCCGCTCGCATCATCGGCATCACCGACACCGCCGCTGAGCGCTTCCAGGATATCGCTTCCAAACACGCCGGCGGCAATGATCACCGGTATGAGAACAAATGCGGCGAGCATCATCAGCTCTGCGGTCGATAGGCCAGCCTGATCCCGGTGAATACTCATCAAAAGAGTCTTGAAAGAACGCATTATACGCAACCCCCACAAGAAGAAATGTGACAGCTTCGCCACAATTCAAGCAAATACGAAAATTACCGAGAGGGACATTATATATCCTTCGCCACATTTTCAATTAAAATTATGGCAAGCAAGAAAGAATCTGATTCAGCTTGCGACATTGCAAAAGCACGTGTAGAGTTTTACGCGAGTTGGGGCTTATTTTCTTTATTGCATTTTAATGACATTTTGGCTCGCAACTTTCATGGGCGGATAACCAGGAACAAAGTCTAAAATATTGACATGTTTACATGCATCGTTAATAATTTGCGCGCGTTTTTAGACAAGACAATTTCAATGTCTTGTAAAACCTATTTACATGAATCTAAACGTGCATTCCTGAGGTCATGCAGTCACGCCGCTTTACGGCCATGTCTTCGAACAGTTTTTTTGGTCGGTATTTTTGGTGCAGGCGTCGGCGGTTGCTCGGCTGAAGAGCAGCAATATTCATCGTCCAGCGTCGACATCAATGAACGCTATGTTGAAACCTTCGTCGCGCTCGATCAGCCAATAGACTTAAATCATTGTTTTTACAAAACGAACGAGAGTGAATTCCTTAAAGTAGAGCGCTTTGATGCGTTCCAGAACCTCAAAGGTAATAGAAAGCAACAGATCGGTTTTGCTATTTTCGGCGCCAACACGTCTTCGCGTAGATTGGACGCCAACCAGCAACCTGGCTCCGAATTCGAGGCCATGTCGTTCACAAAAAGTCAAAACGCGAAAGTTTTCCATTTTTCCTGGAGGTATTACCCTGCTGTCGTCCTGCTAGACGGTCAGGACAACACCGAGCCGCAATATTGGGCGCTGGCTGCGGGTCAACCCAATTCGACATCGGAGCAATCCAGGATCGAAATCCGGCCACGCTGTGACGAAATAGACCTTGCGGCATCAATTGCAGAAAATGAAACCAAAACGCTTTCGGGAACCGTTCCGAAACAGGCGTTTCTTCCATCATTTGAATTGGCTCTGAAGGGCTCTTCCAATCTTCGCTACGTGAACGAAGACATTAACACTCCCGGCAGCGATAAAACCGTCTCGGCTTATTTCATTGCCCGTGCCCTCTGGTCCGCACGCAACGAAAAAATCAGAGCGAAGATCGAAGCTGCCCTTTCCGCAGGTGTCGACAGCTGGTGGTCGCAGATTGGCATAGCGCTGGATGTCGAGAACGCGGACGGTAGTCCAAGCAATACCTCAGGTTTACTCCCGACACGTAACACGCCAACGCGTTTCCGGTTCATAGCGCCCTGGATTTGTGACCCGATCAAGTCCGCCCTCCAGACAAAACAAGATCCCTGCACAGCCAGAAGCGGTTCAATTGCAAACCTTCCAACTCGTGACTTGAGTGAAATTGGTATTGAAATCAATCCTTTTGCATCGTTTCGCAATGACAAGAGTTTCCGGCTTCACCAGAAGACACTCACCGGTTTTTTCAGCCCACCTCTGGTTATCCCATTCAAGTTTCCGGACGATGCGGTTTCCGAACCGTTCACCCAATTTGATTTTGCCGCGGTCGACGATGACTGGCACGCGAGGGTCCTTTATCTGCCGCCTCACGCTGTGTTCCCCCGCACAAAACCAACGGACAAGGGGCGCGAAGCGGAGGCGCTGGATCCAGATCGTCAAAAACAAGTCGAGTTGGACCAGATTAGGGAAGACCAGATAGACGCCTATGGGCCAACTTACTCCGAGCAAGACCGTGTCGGAATGACACGGCTCCAATTTGAACAACTCCAACGAGGGCTGGAAGAACGGGCGGAAGAACGGGCGAAAGAGCAGTTTATTGCAGACCGGCAGCAAGGCACCGAAACAACCGGGTCTACGCAGGAGGGCGGCGGTTGGGACCTCAACAGGGACCAGCAGCCCAGCAATGCCGTCGCGCAAGCCACTGACCGCGCCAACGGAACGCCGGAAACCGGCGAACAACAACTTGCAATGGCGCGCCAGCCTCCGCCAGAGGAGGTTGAGGCCGGCGGCACGCCGGTGGATCAAAACACGGCTCCCCCGGAAGGGGCAGCGGCGGATGCGGCACCGCCCGCACCTGTCGTCCAATATCCGTCGTTCAACCTGATTGAAACAGCCGGGTTCTCGCCGGATGGTGTGCAGACCGCCGTTTTTTCATCCATGGAAGACTGCGAAACCTCTGTTCTCGGCGAGGGTGCAACCGCCACGCCGGTTTCCTACCAGTTTCAAAAGAAAAATCCGGCAACGCTTCCGGAAACCGCGGTCACGCAACTGATGCGGGACGGCTATCCGATCTCGCCCTGCACGAGGGCACGATTAGAGCTTGCAAGTGCCGATCAGAAACAGCTGCTGTATTCCTACAGGGTGTTCGAACAGGCCGGCGAGCAGCAACTGCTGGTTATCTCGCCGTCCCGCGGATTTCAGGACCGCAAGGTGGGCAACCGGATCAAGCGCGCCTTGCGGGAGTGGATCACGCAGGCGGCCACACAATCGCCGTTGCCGAAACTCGAAGTCGCCTATCTGGATGGCAACCGCAATCTTTCTCACATTCTGGAAAACAGCACCTGGCGCAGTCTTGCCGCTCTCGGCGAGGAACGGCGTGTCCGGGAAGTGAACAAAATCGTCAACCGGTTTCAGTTCGAGGTCAGCTCGATGCGGCCGACGGCCGACGTCAACAAACTCTATCGTGAACTCAATGAACACGAGGAACTGCAGCAGTTCATTTATCTCGTCGACAGCAGCCGGGAGCGGTTTTACGTCGAAGACACAGGCGGCATTTTCGCCTTGCTGAAAAACAAGAAGCTTCAGATCAATGTCGTTTCGTTGGGCAAGTGCCGGCAATGGGACGAGTGGTTTGGCGGCAACCTATTTCAATGCCGTGAGATCAGGGAAGACGGCGACAACGCCAAGGCGCAGTTGGTTGAATCAATCAGCGCGCCGAGCAAGCAAATGTCGAACCAATAAAGCTGGATGGTGCAGGGATGAAATTTTCCGCGATCATAGGGGCTATTTTCGCAAGTGTTCTTTTATCCGGTCAGGCTGCGTCCGCCGGAAAAGTTACCGTGACCGGCGACTGCCGGGACTTCAGCTTCATCGAGAAGTTCGGCGGCCAGACGAAGGTTGAATATCTGGAGGATGGTCATGCCGTGCGCATCTTGCGGCACAATGCACCCGTCTATCGGAACCAGAGCGGGCAGGAGGTGGTTTTCGAAGCGGCGTTCTCCGATTTTGCCAATGTTGTCGAAGTTGAAACCCTGGATGAGCTTCCGGAAGAACGGGTCTCGGTCAGCTTCATTTTCGGCAACGATCAGAACGCCTACTGGATGGACCGGACCGATCTTCACTGCCAGCGCTATCCGCTGATCGACGAAACCACCAGGTTGGAACGCAAGGCCCTTATCCGGACCAAGACCACTGAGCGGCAGGACGGCGTCGTGCAGGCGATCACGGCGTTTCGCACACCTGAACTGAAAGAAACCCCGGGCACCAGCGAGCGCAAGCTGTCCCGCTTCCGGACCTATCTGATCTACGGCGAAGCACCCAACGCCTTCTTGTTGGGCGAGCATTTCAACCTGTCCAATTCCGAGAAGAAGCTGGTCGGCTGGGTCGACAAGAAGAACGTGCTGAACTGGAACTGGGCCATCGGCCTCAGGCCGAACGAGAATCTGAAAAACGGCGACGGGTCCGTCGGCAGCATCTGCGGGTATGACAGTCTCCAACCCGGCGCCGAGTGCATTCCCATCCTTGGCGGCAATTCCTGGTTCAAGAGCAACCTTCGCCTGCCGGTGCTTGAGGTGACGGACACCCATTACAAGGTCGCCGGTGCAGCCTCCGGCATCGCCGGTGAAGTGGGCGAGGACGGCAAGCTGCGGATTTCTCGACAGGCCCTTTCGAGCCTCTCAATCAATCCGAGTGAGACGGAGGGCATTGACGAGGAAAAGATCCGGTCCTTCAACCAGATCGATGTCTTTTTCCTGATCGACGGCACCAAGAGCATGGGGCCGTTCATCGACGGCATCCGCGGGACCGCATCCCGCCCCGGCGTCATCCGAACAATCGTTCGCGAAATCGAGGAGCGTCGGAGCGGCTCAAGCATTCGTGTTGGTTTCCGGGTGTTCCGCGATTCCAAGAAGGGTGGTGCGGCTGGGATCGACGAATCCTACAAGCTCGGCAATACCGAATGCGACAGCGACAACAAGGAAGTCAGGCGGCGGGAACGCGAAAGGTTCGAGCGTCGTCTGGAGAGCATTCAGACCACCGTGGATGACAAGGATGACTTCGACGAAAACCTGCTCGGCGGCCTGAAGACAGCGGCCAGAGACATTATCGGTTGTCCTAATCGCCAGAAACTGATCTTTGTCATCAGCGATGCCGGTTACGATCCCGAGGTGCAGGCAAAGCGCGGGCATGAACCGCTCTATCCGGACGAAGTCCTCTCCAAGCTCCTGGGACTCGACAAAGTCACCCTTTATTTCCTTCGGACCCCCAAGCGTCCGAGGCGGGAGTTCAAGAGCGACCGGTCCTTTGAAAAATATCATGAATCCTGGGAAGAATACCGGCTGTATGGCGAATACCTTATCAGCGAGGTTCTAGCCAGGGATCACGACAGCAATTCACCCAGGCCGCGCATGTCGGACTATTTCTTCGACATCGGCGGTGGCTCGTCCTCCATTGAAAACATGCTCGACAAAATCATCGGCAGCATCAAGTCCGTCGCGCGGCCCGAGATCGTCAACGACATCCTGATCGATCTGCGCGGCGGGGCCGCTCTTGAGAACATCATCAAGCGGTTGCAGCGCGAGAATGAGGATGTACCGGTCCTCTATTGGAACATGCTGCGCCGAACGGCCTGCCAGGACAGCGAGGAAACCTGCCGGCAGCGGATCTATGACGGCGTCTTCGACATGTATGTGCCGAAAACGGAGAAGCCGGTTCTGGAAGCCTGGATGAACTACAACCGCCTCGACGAATGGGTTGAACTGCTCGACCATCTCGAAGACGTCGCAGATGTGTCAGGTCGGAAAAAGGAACGGGAAGCGATGTCGATGGCGCTTCGGAATTCAATGGCGACGGTCCTCAAAATGCCGCCGCCGGAAATGCTGGACGAAACCATCGACAAATACCTGCAGAGGGGGGGCTTCCTGCCCGGACCGATCAAGACACCGTTCCTGGGCTACACATTCAATCAGATCTCCCGTCCCGACCAGATGCCGGCCTGCGAGCTCGACCGCCTGCGGCAGTGGATCACCACCAGCCAGCGGATGCTCGAGAACGTGCTCCGGAGCAACGAACTGAGCTACTACGAGCCGGGCAAGGCGAGAGAATGCGTCGGCATGACTGAAAACGGGAAACGGATCAAATACATAGCCGGCAAAATGACTTCCCGTCCGCCCAACGAGAACGACACCCGGAACTATACGCTCGGGAAAGACCATCTCGGCGAGACAATCTACTGGGTTCCACACGAGTATCTTCCATGAGAAGGCAATCATGACCACGCGCTGCCAATTGCTGAAGCTGCACAACCTGTCGATCGGATGGGGACAGAAAGTCATTGCCGAGGGTCTGAATCTTGAAATCGACCTTCTCAAGTTCAACCGCCGTGTGCCTATTATCGGGCGAACGGGCATCGGCAAGACCACGCTGCTTTATTCGATCTCCATGCAATCTGCACCCATGAGCGGCTCCATCGCCTGGCACCTGTCGGCACTGGACATGCCGATCCATATCACCCCGGAGATCTCTGGCCGCAATGCGACCGAGCTGAGATCGCGGATATTCAGTTTCGCGTTTCAAGATTCCATGCTGGTGCCCTATCTGACAGTTCTCGAGAACATCGCCCTGCCGCTGAAGCTCAAGGGGGTGCGGGGACCCGCCGTCAACGAGCTTGCCCTCTCGGTGCTCTCAAAAGTGCTGATCGGCAGCGAAGCCATTCATGTCCTGAAAAATCAGTTTCCGGAAACACTTTCGGGAGGGCAAAGACAGCGTATTGCCCTGGCCCAGGCATTGGCAACCGACCCGGCAGTGCTGTTCTCAGACGAACCGACTGGCAGCCTGGACCCCGATACCCGCAAGGAGATCACAACAGTGATCAACCGCTGGCTGGAGGAAAACCAGGACCGGGTCTATGTCTGGATCACCCATCACAGGGATTCCGTCGAATTCGAATACGCGCCCTATCTCCTGTTTCTCGACAAGCACGGTGACGGGTTCACGCGGCTGCACACGCGCGCAAGCAGCGATATGTTCAATGCGCGCCGCGAGGTCTCCTATCAGGCTGCAAATGACAGGGTACGCGCATGAGTGCCCTGACTTCCGGATTGCAGCTTGCCCTCAAGGAATTCTCCCGCGGCACCGGCCTGTTCGGCTTGTCTCGGCTCACCGGCACACCTGTCACCACCTCAGGCCGTGAACTGCTGGCAATCACCCTTTTGTTCGCGGTCATCATCACGCTGGCCGCGTTCGCCATCACCGCCGGCCAGTCCGTTTCCAGAAACATCACCCAGATTATGCTTGGTCACATCTCCGGTGCGGGTACGCCGATATGGGTGTTCGGCAACGTCAACCGGCAGGGACTGGATCAGGAAGTCCTGGCAGCGTTCCAGAATGGCGATGCCCTGTTCAGTCAGACGGCTGACAGCGCGCCGGCTGACGCAATGGCAGCGCAGCCGATGCTGTCCCAGCTGCAGTTCCATCCGGTGTCTGAAATTGAACACAATGACGCTCACGTCCGGTTGCCCGCCCTCGATGCCTGGAACTCCGCCCCGACACCGGGTGCTGACGAAGTCTCCTTCAGGGGATGGGCACTTGACCCCCAGAACCCGATCTGGCGCGCGAACGCCCCCGAAACCGGCGTCTCCAAAACTATCGTTCTGAACCGGTCGCTGTTTGAAAAGCACTTCGATTTTGAAAAATACCGCGCGGCATTGGTGGAAACGCTCGACCGACCGACCCTGGCGACTGTTCCTGAAAGCCTTGCCAACGTCACGGACCTGAAAACGCTCTTCCTTGAAGTGCCATTCGAGACCAGTCGGAATCGTCTTTTGCCCTTCGAGGTTATCTGGGCAGACAGTCTGCCGGCCCTGCAAAAGATCTCCATGCTGATCCCGTACGAGGCCGTCGTCAGGTCAAGAGCCGTGCGCGAGAACCCGAACCTGAAGTTGCTGACAGCAACGGATATCGACGACTATGGTGATCCCGGATCGATCCTGCACAGCATTGAGTTCCGGGGAATCGACGACAGCGCGTATCTCGACCAGAACGGCCAGTTGAAAGGTCTCGAAACGCTTGTCGGCTGTCTGGGCGGCAGCGCGCACAGCACGTCAACGGATGCGAACGTGACCATAACGCTGGACGCCATCCTGAGCTGGGAAAGCGCAAAAACCTGTTTGTCCGAAGCCGGTCTGTCGAACTATCCCGAGATGCTTCCCAATTTCAATTTCTATCCGGATTGGTCTGTCGAGGGCCGTTTCGTGACAGCCGCCTGCCGGGACATCCGTCCAAGCGAAGTCTCCAAACACCCCGCGGCAGCCTGCCGCGACGACGCCGCGAAGCTGACCTTCACACCCGTGCCCTATTTCCGCACGGGCCTGGTGTTCATCCCCTCGCATATGGACACCATTGCCAGCGTCGAAACCATCCTGAGTTTCGGCGATTCAAGAGGCACGGTTTTTCTCATCCCCGAAACCTATCGCGACGCGCTCCAGCGGATGGATTTCGCCAAAAAGGTACTGCAGTATCTCGGCACGGCGACGCTGGTTCTCGGTGCGATAACCCTGTCTGTCGTCTTGTTTCTGCAAATCCATCCAATCTTCAGCAGCAGGAGAAAGACCTATGGGTTGCTGCTGGCGCGGGGGATGCCGTGGTGGTCAATCTATCTCGGCGCTTTTTTGCAGATCGCGCTCGCCGTGATTGTCGCCATGCTGCTCGCGTTCGGCCTGTTGCTGCTGCTTGTCTCGGGACTGGAAAGCTTCTTTGAAACTTCGGAAGCCGCGCAGACCGCCACAGAACGGTTTGGACTGATCGACCCGAGGCTGATACCGATCGACACAAGCCAGGGAGGCTCCTGGCACCGCGTCTGGGACATCATAAACAGCGTGGTGATGTCTGGTGTGGTGACCGCCCTTCTCGGCATCGTCTTCACCGCTGCGACGCTTCTGCAAATCTCCCTGACCCGATCGACGCTTCCGGTCGATCTGATCCTTGGGCGTTCCAAGTCGTCTGCGTCCGTCCAAAAAGACATGGCCCCGGCAGCGGCATGAACGGTCCAGCGACATATGTGCTCTTTGCCGCGCTCATCGCTGTGCCGGCCATTGGCTACATACCTGAGCTGATTGAGGCGCTGTTCGCGCTGTTCAGGATGTCTTCTTCAATGACGGGAACACCCTGGCCATGACCGACGACAGTGTCATCGGCCTGGAAGACCGGCGCCAACAGATCTTCGAGGGAACGCTCAAACGGCTGCTCGACCCCGTTCGCGAGGCCCTTAACGATCCGAAGATCTCGGAAATCATGATCAACGGCCATCGGGAGATTTATGTCGAGCGCCGCGTGCGCGAAGAATTGCCGTCCGGCGAGTTCCGCGACCGTGCGAAGGTTGAAAAGATAGAAGCCGTCTTCGAAAGTGCGCAGCATCTGGAAGCTGCTGCACGCGCGATCGCTCAATATTCCGGCCGTCTCATGACACCGGACGAACCGAGTCTCGAAGCCAGGCTTCATGACAAGTCCCGTGTGCATATTGTCCAGCCACCGGCGGCCCGCAACGGGCTCAGCATTGCCATCCGCCGGTTCTCAAAGGCGCATCATTCCGTTGGAAACCTTTTGCAGAACGGTACTCTGACCCCGGAACTTGCCGATTTTCTGCAGGTTTGCCTCGCGTTGAAGAAGAATATCGTCGTTTCCGGCGGGACCAGTACCGGCAAGACAACCATCTTGAATGCACTGTCGGAATTCATGGATGAAACAGACCGGGTCATCGTCATCGAGGATGTCAACGAACTGGAAATTCAACCGCCGCACACGCTCTATTTCGAAGCGCAAAAGCCGGACCGTTTCGGCAAGGGAGGCATTACCATTCGCGAGTTGTTCAAGGCTTCGCTGCGCATGCGTCCGGACCGGATCATGGTGGGCGAATGCCGAAGCGGCGAGGCCCTGGACATGATCCAGGCCATGACTTCAGGTCACAGCGGCAGCATGACGACCTTGCACGCGGACAGCCCGCTCGACGCGCTGAACCGCCTCGAGACCATGGCGTTGATGAGCGAAGTGGACCTGCCCCAGCGCGCCCTGCGTGGTCAGATCTCCTCTGCGGTGGACATTGTCTTGCAGGTTCAACGTATAGGCGGGCGGCGCGGTGTCGTCTCCGCTGCCGAAGTACAGAGTGTCGGCGAGGACGGCCATTTTGTCTTCAAAGAGATTTTCGGAAAGACAGCCTCGGCCTACGATCCGGCCGATACCGGACCGCTTTGCCAGCCGACCGGAAATCAGGTCAGCTTCGCGCGCGACGCTGCCGCTCTGGCAAAATCTAGAGGTTTGACCAATGTTCCAGGGATTGCATCAACCTCCAGCTAACAGCGTCCGGGCTTTTCTCGACTGCTGGCTTCTTGCCTTAAGCGTGCTGCTTGGCCTGCAGACGAGCGCCTTTGCGCAACAGGCCGATACGGAAGTGTCGCTGCTGCAGTATGCTGAACGCATCCAGATCACGGATGAGGACGAGCTGCACGCCCGGGAAACGCTGTCACTGATCAGGCACCGGAAAGCTGTTCTGGCCGATGCCTCTGTGGAACATACCTACGCCCCGGTCTCCCTACTGGTAAAATCAACGGATTTCGGTACGATCGGGGCCGTCTATCAGGCCGACGATCCGGCTCTGGCGGTGGCCTCGGTTGCCGCGAACGGACAGATTAACTGGCGCCGCCCGCTGCCGGAACCTCCGGCCGTAGCGATGGTCAATGACGCCATCGGCCAGCGCGGGCGCAGGCCGCTTTCAACAGCATCCGAAGACCTGGCACGGATCAGCATTCCGTACCTGGATCTGGAGACACCGGTTCGCGTTTCGGTCACCCCTTTCCGCCGAGGCGGCGAAAATCTCGCCTTGCTAACCTACGAAACCGCCAGCACCGAGGTCAGCCTCGGCGCGGTCGGCCTCCGGCTGACAAGCCGTGGATATGCGGTTCTGTCGCAGGATTACACCAGGCTGTATGCCGCGGTCAGCGAGCATCGCGGCACGATCCGGTCAGAAGGCACGCCAAAGCGGTTCCACCTGTTTCGCTCCTATATACGCCTCAACAAGTCCCTCAAACCGGACCTGCCACTGTCCGAACTGCCGTCGAGCGCGACGCTGCCTGCCCAGCTTGTCGGTCCGAACCTGCAAGGCGCTTTTAGTGACAACCTGGCCGTTACCCGCCGGCCCAACCCGGATGTGGGCATCCTTGCCCTTGTCACTGCAACAGTGGACGCGCGCCTCGGCGTGGAGGTCGAACATTCCGGGAATCCCATTCCGCTGCTGGCAATTGCCGGTACAGTTTCCGTCATCAACACCGCCGACTCGCTGATTTCCGCGACGGTGCGCAATGTTGGCCGACTGACTGGCAATGAGAATCTGGCAAAATTCGAGGGTATCGGAAATTCTGTCTTCCGCGCGACCGGAGAAGGTGTCGGCAAGCTGATCGGCGTTGAGAACCCGGAAGCCTGGGGCGAAGGCATGGTCATTCTCTGGCAGGGAACGACTCTCACGGCAGACGTGGTAGCGATCGTCGCAAATCCTGCAAACGCGAGCAAGGCCGGCGGTTTCCTGAAAAGCGCCTTCAAAGTCGGCAGCAATCTCATCAAGACCACAGACAAATGCCTGTCGTCCTTCGAGAAGCTCAGCAACGGCGAATACAGCAAGGGGGCGATCGCCAGCGCCAATTGCGCTTTGGGAAGCATCGAAGCGCTGTCGACCACGGGTCTGGTTTCGGAAAAGATACTCGGCGGCACCCTGGATGTGACCGTCTTCGGCAAAACCTACGACGCGACCCACAAGCAGATTGCCACAACCCTCCTTCGGGTGGTCAACCTGTGGGTCAAGACCGACGACCTGCTCGAAGAAGATCCGGAAAGCACAGACCAGAAAGACGGAGCGGCTTCGGGGTCCGGCGATCAAGAGCAACCACTGTCCCCGACGCCTCAACCGGGGACGGGTGAAAGCGCTCACGAGCAAGAAACTCCGCCACAAGGGGAAACGGTTTCCGGCGGTGGACAAGCGACGGAACAGTCAAACGCAGCGTCCGGATCGCCGCAGACACCGGCAAATGACAACGGGCAATCGGAAACCGGCACGGCGGTACAGCCGAACTCGGACACGGAAAGCAACAGTGAGACCGCTGACGAAACCGAAACAAAAACAGAAAAACAGAGTATGCCGGTCATCAAGTACAAGAGGCAGTGAGCCTCTCGGCCAGCTGCACTGGACGCTTGCTGCCCGCAAACCTTGCCACCGTGTCATTAATGCTGGCATCACAGCTCAGCAGACGCAGCCACTGAAGCTTCACTTCCCGGAATGGACGGCGCCCGCTCATGCTGGCCTCCATGCCGGGAGGCTGGCCGGGCGCGTACCTGTGACACGCCATCTCTTGAAAAGCACTGTACGCGAACTTTATGAGCGCAACTTGCAAACGGCCGGAAAACACTCGCGAAAATTTGCAGCGCCTGAACGTCTCTTTTTGAGGGCGTTTCGTAACTAGCTGAAATTATTGAAGTTTTTGGCGCACCCGAGAGGATTCGAACCTCTGGCCTCTGCCTTCGGAGGGCAGCGCTCTATCCAGCTGAGCTACGGGTGCTTTTGGCCGGCGCAGGAAGCCCGCGCGGCGGATAGAGGGGTCTGATACTAGATCCGGCCGGTCTCGGCAATGGCTTTCTGAAAATTTGGACAAGATATGGCAGCGAACAGCAAATCGGCCGCGGCAGGCCGTGCGGCGCTGGCCAGGCGGTGATCGTCGAAGCAGGTGAGGCTGTTTCAGTGTCGCGGTGCGTCCGCCTGAAAAGTTGCGAAGCCGTGTGATTTGCGCCGGTCCGGCGTTGTCTGCCACCACATGGCCGGGACGTCCTGCAAGGTACTCAGGAGAGCCAACGACGTGGATGCGGGTGCATGAGGCATTGCGGGAAACCGACAGGCGGCGTGGCCGGTGGCACGAGGCCACAGGACACACCAGACAAAATTGCAGTCGAAAGTGATAGGCCCCCGCACCTGCTGCGTAGAGAGGAGCAACACCGCCTTGAAGACAGTGACCGATGACCGCAAAAACGACATGCCGCAATCTTGTTCTGGTCCTTGGGGACCAGTTAACGCCCGGGCTTTCCAGTCTTGTCAGGTCGGACCCTGAACGTGACCGGGTTCTGATGGTCGAGGTGATGGACGAGGCCAGCTATGTGCGCCACCACAAGAAGAAGATCGCCTTCCTGTTCTCCGCCATGCGTCACTTCGCCGAAGACCTGCGCGAAGCAGGCTGGACGGTTGACTATGTGACCCTTGATGCAGCTGGCAATTCGGGCAGCTTCCGGGGCGAGGTTGCGCGCGCAGTGGAGCATCTGCGTCCCGCTCGGGTCGTCGTCACAGAGCCCGGTGAATGGCGGGTTCTGGACGACATGAAAGACTGGGCGCGCGTGCTGGCGGTGCCGGTCGATATTCTCACCGAGACGCGCTTCCTGTGCGACCCTGCAACCTTCCGCGCCTGGGCCTCGGGCCGCAAGCAGCTGCGCATGGAATATTTCTACCGCGAGATGCGCCGCAAGACAGGCCTGCTCATGGAGGGGGACACGCCGGCAGGCGGCAAGTGGAACTTTGACGCAGACAATCGCAAGCCGGCCAAACCGGATCTCTTCATGCCCAGCCCGAAACGGTTTGCGCCCGACCGGATCACGCAAGAGGTACTGGACCTGGTCGGCAGGTCCTTCCCCGACAATATCGGCACGCTTGAGCCGTTCTGGTTTGCCGTTACCCGGTCAGAGGCACAGGACGCTTGCGACCATTTTCTGGAAGCCGCCCTCGCAGGTTTCGGCACCTATCAGGACGCAATGCTGCGCGGCGAGAAATTTCTCTTTCATTCGGTTCTGTCGGCCTATCTCAATGCCGGCCTGCTCGACCCGCTGGATTTGTGCCGGAAGGTGGAAACCGCCTACAGCGAGGGGCGTGCGCCATTGAATGCAGCGGAAGGGTTCATCCGGCAGATCCTGGGCTGGCGCGAATATGTGCGGGGAATTTATTGGCTGAAGATGCCGGGCTATGTCACGGAGAACGCGCTTGGGGCAGCCGCACCGTTACCGGCATTCTACTGGACCGGCGAGACCGACATGTTATGCCTTTCCGAGGCGGTCGGCCAGACCATCGACGAGGCCTATGCCCATCACATTCAGCGCCTGATGATCACGGGCAACTTTGCGCTGCTGGCGGGAGTTGATCCGGCCGAAGTGCACGAATGGTACCTGGCGGTCTATGCCGATGCCTATGAATGGGTCGAGTTGCCCAACACGCTTGGAATGAGCCAGTTTGCGGATGGCGGCCTTCTGGGGTCCAAGCCTTATATGTCGAGCGGCAACTATATCAACAAGATGTCCGACTACTGCGGCGCATGCAGCTACGACGTCCGACAACGGACCGGGGACAAGGCCTGCCCCTTCAATGCGCTCTATTGGGATTTTCTGGACCGCAACGCAGACGTGCTTTCTTCAAACCCGCGACTGGCGCAGCCTTATTCCAGCTGGAGGCGAATGGACACGGAGAAACAGGGTGCGATGCGGCACCACGCAGCGGAAATCCGGCGCAAGCTTGCCGCAAACGAAAGGGTCTAGGCCTTCCGTTTTCGTTATGCGGGCACCAGGCCTCATGTGCCGGTCAGGCCTGAGCCGCTTTGCCTCAGCATTTTCAGGGACTTAAAAAAAACGCGCAGCCGGTAAGACTGCGCGAATAAAGTTACTGTGCACGTGGCCCCATCGACCACGGCGGCAACTCTAGCGACATCTTTCGCGATTGTCATTACCGTAAAATATTTTATTTTTTGATTCACCTTTATGCGACTGATCGTTATTCATACTGAGTCATTCGTGAAACAATGTAACATATCGATTCATTGTCTAGATTCAGCATTTTAGAATTGTCATACAATCCTTGATCGTTGCGCGCAGGTCTGGAATGCACGTATGCATTCCGCAGCGTTATTGGCAATTATGCTTATTTATTGTCCGCTGATCCGGGCTTGTGCCAGAGACTTCGACACGTGTAACGCCCTTATTGACGAAGCCAAGCTC
The DNA here is from genome assembly GCF_965233565.1 of Roseibium sp. Lineage (GTDB taxonomy): Bacteria > Pseudomonadota > Alphaproteobacteria > Rhizobiales > Stappiaceae > Roseibium. Next base: position 3,635,840 of record NZ_OZ247494.1, read on the forward strand.
CCTGGCGGCTGCCAGCGTGACGTCGATCACGCGTCCCTTGGCAAACGGTCCACGATCATTGATCCGCACCTTAACAGACTTGCCATTCGACAGATTCGTGACCTCGACGATCGTGCCAAAAGGCAGCGTGCGATGGGCAGCTGTCAGGCCGTTCGGATCGGCCTTCTCACCGCTGGCCGTCTTTCCGCCCAACTTGTACCAGGAGGCCTTGCCGCATTGTTTGAAGCCGTCGGCCTGCGCCGGTTCCGAAAGTGGCAATGCCAGCACCGGAAACAGCACCAAAAGAGATGCACGTAAAAGAGGAGTTCTAAAGAAAGTGCGCGTCATGAGGGATTTTCCGATGTTCTTGCCACATTTTCGACAGAATTTAGCGTCGCCGCCGCGCAGGGGGCGATAGCATTCCGTTGCGGCACCTTTGCGTCGAGGGCGTGATGAAATTGTGGCGCCTTTTCAGCAGGTCATCGGCATTAATATAAAATAAGAATAAAATTTTAAATAGTTTTGAATGCAGATCATAAACATTTCATTTACTATAAAAATTCTAAGAGTTGTGAGTATTTTTTCTGTTTCAGTTTTGAGAACTGAACTGTGCTAGTAATTTTCACACAGGGGCGGCGCAGTGTGTGTTTGAGTTTGCGCCATTGGAACGGCAATACTGAAAGGGCGGTCTGGTGCAAGTCAGCCAACGGTTTATTGATGACCGGCTGGAGCAATCCGGTCGTGCAGAAAACAATACGCTCACGGGATTTCACACTTCCCTGCTGGAAGTGCTACCGCATGCTGCTGCTTACGTCGCACAGGATGGCAGCATCCTCGTGCATAACAAACACATGAAAACCAGCTGCGCTGCAAAGGGCGTGTTTCCTGTGCCGGGAGGCCTGCAGGACCTGTTGACCGAAGGCAGCTGGAAACGCTGCGAGGCGGTGCTGTCGGCCGCGTTCAGCGGCGTGCCGGCCCAGGCCAGCGGAACGATCCTGCTGCGCTCCGGCACACCCTTTTGTCACCACATGATCTGCACGTCCTTCGTTTCCCTCTCGGGCGAGCGTCAGGCTGTTCTGGTCCAGTTCGACATGGAAGACAGCGCACAAGATGCGCTTGCCAAAATTCCCTCGCCCGTGCCAGCGGCCAGGAAGCCGGCCCGTTCGGAAGGCGAGGCTGGGTTTCTGGAACATTTTCCGGACGACGTTCTGGTGTTCGACGGCGTGGACAGCGCAGAGCAAAAGGCAATCAGGCTGCTTGAGACAATCAACAGCGACTACGATATCGGGCTGTTGGTCGACGCCCTGCAGACGATCGATACCGAAGGCGCGCAAAGCCTGTTCATCCCGGAAAATCGAAGCCTTGAGACGGCTGGCTATGCCGCTGACCGGCAGATGTGTGAAGTCCGGCTCGTGCCACTTCCAGAAGGTACGTCGGCTGAGGCAGTGAGCGGGGCGACGATGGCGATCATTCGCCGCAATGTGGATTGCCCGCAGGAAGTTGCTGAAAACCGGCGGCTTGCCTATCTCGATCCGTTGACCGGACTGGAAAACCGGCGGGCCTTCACCAGGGCCTTGAAGCTGGAACTCGGCCGTCTGGCCTCCGACAAGGAAACCGGGCTTGCGGTCTATTACATCGATCTCGACGAGTTCAAGAAGGTCAATGACCTCGGTGGCCATGACGCCGGTGACGACATGCTTCTGCGCGTGGCAGCTTGCCTCAGGCTGACACTGGGTGAGTTCGGAACCGCCGCACGGATTGGTGGAGACGAATTTGCCGGCATGGTTCCGGCTGCCAACGAAGAAGGCGCCCTGGATATTGCCGAGAAGATCCTGGAAGGCTTCGACCGGATCCGGCTGGAAGTCGGCGACCGGGTTTTCACCATCGGCGGGTCCATTGGTGTCGCCTTTGTTGAAAGTGGCCTGTCCCTGCGCGATGCCGACGCTGCTGTTCTGCTCGGTTTGGCGGACAGGGCCTGTCTTCGCGGCAAACGGTTCGGTGGCAGCTCGGTGCAGATCCACTGTGTGGAATCGACGGAATGTCAGTCAACCGGCGTTGAAAAAGTCGAGTTGCCCGAGCCGGGCAGTTTCCGGGGCAATGAACTGACGCTCTATGCCATGCCGATCATGTGTCTCAAGCGCAAGAAGATCTGCGGGTCTGAGGTGCTGCTGCGTCTCCAGGGAGACCGGGCGCGCGGCCTGTCGTCCAGGGCCTGGATTTCCGCCGCGGAGCGGTCCGGATTCATTGCCCAGGTCGATGCCTGGACACTGGACAAGGTGCTGGATGCCGCCGAGCGCAATCCGGGACGGTCGATCCTGACCATGAATGTCTCTGCGGAATCGGCGCGAGATCCGAATTTCCGTGACGGTCTTTATCATCGTCTTTCGGTCAATCCGCTTCTGGCGTCGAAACTCTGCCTGGAAATTGCCGAACGGGATTACCTGCGCGAACCGGCAACGGTGGAATCCTTTTTCAAATTCGTCACCGAGCTGGGTTGCCAGACGGCAATCGACGATTTCGCCGGACACTGGCCGGTGCTCTCGCGCCTGACCAGCCTGCGGGTGGAGTGGCTGAAACTGGAAGCCGGTCTGACACAGCAAGTTGTCGAGGAGCCGGCCAAGGCGGCCATCCTGAACGGCCTGGTACGGGCGGCGCATGAACTCGGCATCAAGGTGATCGCGAAGCACGTGGAAACGGCCGAGGAAGCCAAGCTGCTGCGCGAACTGAACATTGAAGCGGCGCAAGGCTTCTATTTTGGCCGGCCCGAGCCCTGGCCGGGTGGATAAAGGCACATCAACATCAAAAAAGAGCGGCCGGGGAGCCGCTCTTTTCTTTGGGAGGCAGGGTACCCAGCCTTGTCTTCGGGGTCCCGGCGGCTCTGCCCTCAAACCTCGTCGTCTTGTCGATGTGGTCGGTGTATTGGCGTTCTTTCTTACCCGCGATTGAGAAACGGCCGTGCCAATGTTTGCTGCCAGCCCGGCGCTCTTTTTATGCCTCCTTGACGTACCGGCCTCATCCAAAGGTTATCCGATGGTATCAGGATTGAGTGGCCGGTCGTCGGGCGTTGAGTGTTTTCGATATCAGGCCTGCAAGGGCCCTGACCGAAGCTCCGAAAACGAGATCCAGCCCTATTGCCAGCGGCCAGGCAATCAGGATGCTTGCGCCCCAGGCGGTCAACCAGGCCAAGCCCATTCCGAACTCAAGGAAGGTGAAAACGCCCGACAGCGCAATGGACATGAAACCTGACATTACGACAGAGGTGACAAGGCGGTGAAGTTGATCCGACGGGTTCATCATTTGGGCCTCCTCGTTTAGGCGGTCAAAGCGCCAGCGGCGTCTTCGAGTGAGTGTTGTATCTTTGGGTCGGTTATCCGGTTGGTTTCAAAATCGAAGACATCGTGGAAGCTCGGAATTGAGACAGAGGCCTTCAGATCCGCACCGAAATAGGCGGCTGATCCCTTGGCTGCGGCAAGGACATTTGCGGCTCCGCCCTTGCCGGGAGAGGCGGACAGATAGATTGCCGGTTTTCCCTGAAAGACCTTGAGATCGATCCGCGACGCCCAGTCGAACAGGTTCTTGTAACCCGCGGTGTAGGAGGCGTTGTGCTCGGCAAAAGAGATGACCAGGGCATCGGCGGCCGCGATCCGGGCGAGAAAGTCCTTGGCCGCTTGCGGTTGGCCAATCACTTCTTCCGTGTCGACGCTAAAGAGCGGCAACTCAAATTCAGCGAGATCCACGACGTCGATTTCGGCATCCGTCACCAGGTTGGCGACATAGGTCGCCAGCGTTTTATTGATGGATTTTTTGCTGATGCTGGCACCAAAGGCAACGATCTTCATTCGGGGTACTCCTCGGTTTTACAAGGTGTTTCTGTGTTTGAAATCAGAACAAGGTGAAAGCTGAAGGCGCTCACGCAACCGGATTGCCTGCGCTTGGCTGCTGTGACCTACCGTCCTTCATTGCTCTCGCCTGTTCGCTGTTGAGCCGAATGTAGAGAGTGGTTTGATGAAAAGAAAATATTGTCTTTTCAAGAAAACGATCTAAAAAATTGAACGAATTAAATGAGGTCCTTCATGACGTTCGATCAACTCGTCTGCCTGAATGCGATTGTGGAACACGGCACGTTTCGGGCCGCGGCCGATCACCTCAACAAGGCGCAATCCGCCATCAGTCACAGTGTGAAAAAGCTGGAAGGTGAGCTTGGCTTCGCGCTCCTTTCCCGCGCCAGTTACCGTCCCGTCCTGACAGAAAAAGGGGAAGTTTTTCATCGGTATTCCCTGCGGGTGCTGCAGCATGTGCAGGAACTGAAGACCATCGGCCGAACGCTCAATTCCGAGCAGGAGGCAGAAGTCCTTTTGAACGTGACGACAACCTATCCGCTCAAGCCGGTACTGGGCCTGATCGGTGACATGACTGCCGCCTATGCGGCGACCCATATCCGGCTATCGCGCGACAATATGGGTGGATCTCTTGAAAAGCTTCTCAGTGGTGAGGCGCAGATCGCCATTTCGACGCTGCACGATGCGCCGCAGGACAGGGTGGAGGCGGTGCCACTCGAATCTGTCACCATTCTGCCGGTCTGTAGCCCGACGTTTCTGCCGCTGCGCGAGACCGACGTGCGTTCGGATGTGGAGATGCAGTCCCATGTTCAGGTTGTTGTCTCCGACAGCAGCACGGCCAACAAACAGAATCGCGGCCTTCTGCCGGGAAGTTTGCGCTGGACAGTTTCTGACTTTGCCGCAAAACGTGAAATCCTGCTTGCCGGAATGGGTTGGGGCGGTATGCCGGACCACATGGTCCGGGACGATCTCGAAAATGGCGACCTGATCGCATTGAGAGTGGAGAGCTATGCCCCCGTTGAGATTGCCCATTACGCCATGCGACTCAGGGAAAGCGCGAAGGGTGTTGTCGCCCAGGCAATTTGGCAGCGCTTGGTAAATCCAGCCGCAGGGCCTGGTCAATGAGAGTTCCGCCAACGCGATCATCTGACTGGATCAAGTGACGATAGAGATCAACTGGTGCGCGCGCTGCACCTGGAAAACCCTGTGGCGTGGACGTGCCGGTGCCCGGACAGAGCCCTTTTTTACGGTTCTGGGCTACAGCACCATGTGACCAAATAATAGGCAAGGAAATCAGTCGTTTTCCGAATTCCGACAAGTATAACACGTGGAAATGCGGACGAATGACAGGAAAGTCCTGTGCTAGCGTGGCCTCATCGAGTGAATGCAGGTGGGGTCACGTATGAATGTTCTGATTGCCTATGCGACCACTGAGGGGCAGACGCAAAAGATCGCCAAATTCATCGAAGGAATCCTGGAGGAAGGCGGTCATCAGGTTCAGTTACACAATGTCAGTGACCCCTCCGGCAGGCTCACTGTCAGTGACTATGACAAGGTGATTGTCGCCGGATCCGTGCATTCGGGAAAACACCAATCCGACCTTCAGCTGTTTGTCTTTGCAAACCGGGAACGGCTCAATGACATGCCCGGCCTGCTGGTGTCTGTCAGTCTCGCAGCGGCATTTCCGGATACCGCTGAAGAAGCCAGGGGTTATGTCGGCGCGTTGCTGGAGGTCGCACAGTGGCAACCGACGCTGACCGTCCTGGTTGCCGGTGCGGTGAAGCCGGGCATCTATGACTGGTTTCAGCAGTCAGCCCTCCTCGAAGGCGATCTGGCAGCCCATCTTGACGAAGACCTCAGCGGCACGAAGGAATTCACCGACTGGGAGGGTCTGAAGCAGAAGGTGACGGCATTTGCCGGCGCCTGACAGCGAACTAGACAAACCGGCAGTCTCGCCGATGCCAGTTGCTTTCAGGCACTGCTGACACAGGTCATGAGGCTGGCTCGGACGGCTGTGTTTCGCTGACCTCGACGCGGTTCCGGCCCTTGCTTTTGGCGCGGTAAAGCGCCTTGTCTGCCCGGTTCAGCGCAGCATCAATCGGCTCGTTGTCGTGACGATAGCCGGCGCCGATCGAAATGGTGCAGCTGATCGTATCGGGGCCGGCATCAAGCGCGGTCTTTTCGATCGCGCAGCGTATGGTCTCCGCAAGATCACGCCCTTTTGTGACAGGAAGGTTCGGAAAGAACATGGCGAATTCCTCGCCGCCGAGCCTTGCGATTTCGCCAAAGGGTCTGGCTGTCTCCGACATGACGTCCGTCACCAGCCTGATGACGGAATCGCCAACCTGGTGACCGTATGTGTCGTTGATCGATTTGAAACTGTCGATATCCAGCATCAACACGGTTCCGCCGACATTCTGATGGCCGGCTTCGAACAGGTCGAAGAACGCTGTCCGGTTCAAGAGGCCGGTCATGCTGTCATGAAGCAGCAGGTGTTCGAGCCGGAGGTTGGAACGGTGCAGCGCCAGTATCATGTTGCCGGCCCAGAGCGACGCAAAGGGAGCGATCATCAGGGGTACGAGTGTTGCGGGCCACACGCTGACCCAGTTGAGGCCGGCCGGCGACACAAAATGCGTGGCCACCAGCGACACCAACACGGATGCAGCGGAGACGAGCACGACCTGCGCCCATTTTTCCTTTTCGCTCCTGACCCGCATTTCCCGGATTTCTGCTCGAAAGTGTTGTGGCCATCATTGGCGCGCCACGGCGTTGAAGCCATGGTCTGCGTCAGTTGGACTGTCCCGCCGCAACATTTAAAATTAGCTAACCGCGCAATGGATAGCGATCTGGGCCGCACGAACTCATGGGCATTGAGATCGTACGCGAAGTCAGACGGGACCAGATAATTCGTTCGATGTTTTCCGGGCGGTGACATAGACCACCGGATACAGTACCTGCCGGAATGGTGAGACTAGCATGTCAAGGTACGAGTTGTGGATTGGGAAGACTATAAGTCATGGCCCTAAAGCATTGCACGGCCGGTTGATTTCCTCATAGATGCTAATCTCTACACTTCGATCTTAACTGGAATCTATTAATGTTCATCAAAGTAAAACCTACTGAAATAATGGGTGCCTCGTTTCCGGTATTCGGGAAGTTTGAGTTCGCCGACTCTTCAGCAAAGGTCATTGTTATTCTTGAAAATTTGCCAGTTCTTGGATTGGATTCTGATCAAGATTTAGTTGATATTCCATAGCGTGTGACTTTGGAGTGTAGAGTGGCAATGCAGGCACGGGAAACCGTTTTGATTGATCCGAATGAACCTCATGGGATCACCTGACAATTGGAGAATTACAAGGTTTAATGTCAGTGCAAAACTCTACCAAAAGTAATGCACTCGGGCATAAAGCTAATACCGGAGAAATTGCCTTTTTATATAATATTAGTGGCGAAAGATATTCTATCTGGAGTCTTTATCGTTGCGTTGTGGGTAAATTAGGGATAAGGCGAAGAAAAAATTTCGAGGAAGGAGCATTTAATTTGAAAATTACGATATTAATATTCTTCCTAAACATTGAAAGCAGCTACATCCAAGCTTCAGAGACCACAGTAGACGGCTACGGCGATACTGTTCAGTGGGTAATTCGGGAAGATATGATGTGGCGCATTAGGACCTTTGCGGTAGATGAAGACGTACATGTCTATCAAATTGACCGCCGAGGAAAGACGCGCGACGCGCTAATTGAAATCGCGAGCCAGAATACTCTGAAGCATTATCGAGAAACGATAACAGATGAGCTTCTCATAAATTCAGAAACCGGAGTAGCCGGAATCCTTGAACAATTAAAAGCCGAAGGCATTGATTCTCGTCTAAACGAGGATGTTTCCGGCTTGGTTTTTTGGTCGCCAGATGGTTCGAAATACTCGACGAAGTCTGAACCAAAGTAGTCCACGAAATGTTGACCGCTTTAGGCTCCTAACGGACTTTCGTTGCACGGTGCATGTATGGCCACTTCTAGCCTAAAATGACCCCTGCTCAGCGAATGATGGGCAAGGGCAACAGCTTGATTTTCCGGATCGCCTGGAAATCCGAAAGTCCGTTTCGGTGCGATATGGGCCCATATTTTGGCAACTCAGACAGAATAGTGCTTTCCACCTAAGTAGTTGTAACTTAAGATGGATTCTGGTCCAGCGCTTTGCGGATTTTTCTGCGCTTCCTTGCACAATCCATCAGATGTCGAGATTCGCCACGGCGAGCGCGTTGTCCTGAATGAACTCGCGCCGCGGATCGACTTCATCACCCATCAGCTTGGTGAAGATGTCATCGGCGTCGTCCGCCTCTTTCACCTTGACCTGCAGCAGGGAGCGGACATTCGGATCGAGTGTCGTTTCCCAGAGCTGTTCCGGGTTCATCTCGCCGAGGCCCTTGTAGCGCTGCAGCGAAATGCCTTTTTGCCCCAGGGCGTAGACATTGGCCAGCAACGCACGCGGACCGCGGATTTCAGTCGGAACGTCCTTGCGGCGCAGCAGGGCCGCTTTTCCATAGACTTCATTCAAATGGGCCGCATGGGCGGCCAACCGGCGGGCATCCGTGGATCCGAGCAGAGCCGGATCGATCGTGGCGGCTTCTTCAACGCCGCGAACGGTGCGCTTGAACACCAGACTACCGTCTTCCCGGGCCTCGCCGGTCCAGCCGCGTTCGAATTCGTCCGCCAGAATGTCCATGCGCCGGGCGATATAGGCCGCGGCCTCTTCAGCCTTGGCACGATCTTCCAGGATGTCGGTGTTGAGCGCGCCGGCAATGGCCGCCTGTTCGACCACATCGCGGTTGTAGCGCGAATGCAGGCCGTCGAAAATGTCAGAGATGGTCCTGGCCGTTTCCACCACCGTGAGCAGGTCCTGGCCGGATCGAACCTCGCCATTCGCCAGCTCAAGCGTGGTGTCTCCGAGGCCTTGGCCGATCAGATAGTCTTCCAGCGCCAGCTGGTCCTTCAGGTATTGTTCTGACTGACCGCGCTTGACCTTGTAGAGTGGCGGCTGCGCGATATAGACATAGCCGTTTTCAATCAGCTCCGGCATCTGCCGGAAGAAGAAGGTCAGAAGCAGGGTCCGGATGTGGGCGCCGTCCACGTCAGCATCGGTCATGATGATGATCTTGTGGTAGCGCAGCTTCTCGATGTTGAATTCTTCCTTGCCGATCCCGGTGCCGAGTGCGGTGATCAGGGTGCCGATCTCGTTGGAAGACAGCATCTTGTCGAACCGGGCCCGTTCCACGTTCAGGATCTTGCCGCGCAGCGGCAGCACGGCCTGGTTCTCCCGGTGACGGCCCTGTTTGGCCGAGCCACCTGCGGAATCGCCCTCCACCAGGAAGAGTTCGGCCTTGGAGGCATCGCGTTCCTGGCAGTCTGCAAGCTTGCCGGGCAGCGAGGCGATATCCAGCGCGCCCTTGCGCCGGGTCAGCTCACGCGCCTTGCGGGCAGCTTCGCGGGCAGAAGCTGCTTCCACCACCTTGGAGACGATGGCCTTGGCGGGCGCCGGGTTCTCTTCCAGCCATTCGCTCAAGGTCTGGGAAATCAGGTTCTCGACAACCGGGCGCACCTCGGAGGAGACCAGCTTGTCCTTGGTCTGGGAGGAGAATTTCGGATCCGGCACCTTGACCGACAGAACGCAGGTCAGGCCTTCGCGGCAATCGTCGCCGGAAAGCGAAACCTTTTCCTTTTTCATCAGGCCCGTGGCTTCGGCATAGCCGGTCACCTGACGGGTCAGGGCTGCCCGGAAGCCGGCGAGGTGCGTGCCGCCATCCCGCTGAGGGATGTTGTTGGTGAAACACAGCACATGCTCATGATAGCTGTCGTTCCACCACATGGCCGCCTCGACCGTGATGCCGTCTTTCTCTGCGCTCATCGTGACCGGGTCTTCGATCAGCGGATGCTTGGCGCGGTCCAGATAGCGCACGAAAGCTTCAAGGCCGCCTTCGTAGTAGAGTTCTTCGACAACATCTTCCACGCCGCGCTTGTCGGTCAGGATGATGCGCACGCCGGAATTGAGGAAGGCGAGCTCCCGCAGGCGGTGTTCCAGCGTGTTGAAATCAAACTCGGTCTTGCTGAAGGTTTCCGGTGACGGCAGGAAGGTGACTTCGGTGCCCTTCTGGCCGTTGGCCGGGCCGACCACTTCCAGGGGCCCCTGGGAATCCCCATGCGCAAAGGTCATGTGGTGTTCCTGGTCGTTCCGCCAGATGCGCAGCTCCAGCTTGGTCGACAGGGCATTCACCACAGAGACACCGACGCCGTGCAGGCCGCCGGACACCTTGTAGGAATTCTGGTCGAACTTCCCGCCCGCATGCAGCTGGGTCATGATGACCTCGGCGGCGGAAACACCTTCCTCCGGGTGCAGGTCCGTCGGAATGCCACGGCCATTGTCGGAGACGGTCACGGAGCCATCCGGGTTCAGCGTCACGGTGACATGGTCGGCGTGGCCTGCCAGGGCTTCGTCGATCGCGTTGTCCACGACCTCATAGACCATGTGGTGCAGACCGGAACCGTCATCCGTGTCGCCGATATACATGCCGGGCCGTTTACGGACGGCGTCGAGGCCTTTCAGGACCTTGATGCTGTCAGCGCCATATTCGGCACCGCCTTCATTTTCGGGGGTCTCAATCGGCTCGGAAGTGGACGTGTCGCTCATGCGAATCAATCACCAGTCATTTTATCTTTTCTAACCCCGTTATACGGGGTTCCGGCGGGGGTTCAACCACGCCGGAGCCGCTGACAAGCCAGCGAAGGGATAATGGTGGAAAACCATAAGATTTCGGCGGATTTAAGGGCCTGCCGGTCCCTTTAGAAGATGGCCATGATGGCCCTGGATTTCAAACACCTGCGCCTCCTCGGGCAGAGCGCTGAAAAGACCCTCGTCCGTACCGGTCATGAAAACTTGTCCGCCTAAGGAATTCAGCTTGGCGAACAGTGCCGCCCGGCGGTCCGGATCCAGGTGAGCGGCGACTTCGTCGAGCAAGAGGACCGGGGTCATTCCGGAGACCTTGGACGTCAGCTCGGCATGCGCCAGAACCAGGCCGATCAGAAGCGCCTTCTGTTCACCGGTGGAGGATTGTGCCGCAGGCATCGATTTGGCCGCATGGGTCACTTTCAGATCGCTCAGGTGCGGACCGTTCAGGGTCCGGCCGGCGGCGCGGTCGCGCGGGCGGCCTTCCTTCAAGAGCAGCCGGTAATGGTCTTCCCGGTCCGACGCACTGAGGCCGAGAGTTTCGGCTTCAAAGGCGCCTTCGAGCGCGATGCCGGCATGCGGAAAGGGCAAGCCCTGCGCGGCCTGTTCTGCAATCATGCCGGTGAGCAGGCCGACCGTGTCGCCACGCGCGATGGAGACCGCTGTGCCGAGTTCTGCGACCTGCAATTCGAGTGCGGACAGGAAGGCGTCGCCGCCGCCCTGGTCGAGCAACCGGTTGCGTTGGCGCAGCGCGTTTTCAAAATCGCTGACCCGGCGCCCGTGTGCCGGGTCGATGGCCAGCGTCAGCCGGTCGAGAAACCGGCGCCTGTCGGAGGCCGCGCCGGTGAAAAGGCCATCCATGGACGGCACCAGCCAGAGCACCCGCATATAGTCGAGCAGGCTCTCTGAGCCGCGTACGTCTTCGCCGTCGATCCGCACCTTGCGGCCAGTGCCACCGGTGGCCAGCCCGGTTCCGATTCTGGTTTCCAGCCCGTCCAGCAGCACGGTGGCAGCCACGCTCCAGCTGCCGTCACCCTCCTTGCGGGCGATGTCGGCAAGTGTCGCCCGGCGCAGGCCGCGCCCGGCCGTCAGGAACGAGATGGCTTCCAGGATATTGGTCTTGCCGGCGCCGTTGGCTCCGACAAAGGCAACGAGCTTGGCCGAGAGCGCCAGTGAAAGGGTCTCGTAATTGCGGAAACCGGTCAGGGACAGACGGGTCAGCCGCGCCGTCCGGAATTCTGTCATGACCGTGTTTCCGTCTTCAGAATGTCGTCGATCCGGGTCAGACCCGCATCGGCATCAGAACAAACAGGCAGTCATCGACGGTGTTGTCCTGGATCAGGGTCGGCGAGCCGCTGTCGGCCAGACGGAACAGCGCCGTATCGCTCGACAGCTGATTGGCAATATCGAGCAGGTACCGCGAGTTGAAGCCGATTTCCAGGTCTTCCGCGTCATACTCGACGGCCAGTTCTTCCGTTGCGCTGCCCGAATCCGGGTTGTTCACGGTGAGCACCATGCGGCCATCGCTCAGGGAGATTTTCACGGCCCGGCCGCGCTCGGAGGAAATTGTCGAGACGCGGTCGACGGCTTCCTTGAACTCGTCCCGGTCAACGCGCATTTCCTTGTCGTTGCCCTGGGGGATCACCCGGCCGTAATCCGGGAATGTGCCGTCGATCAGTTTTGATGTCAGGATCACGGAGCCGGTGGTCAACCGGATCTTGGTGTCGGACAGTTCGATCTGAACGTTGGCTTCCGGGTCTTCCAGCAATTTCTGGATTTCACCAACCGTCTTGCGCGGCACGATGATGCCCGGCATGCCGGCAGACCCTGACGGGGCAGGCACTTCAGCCTGGGCCAGGCGGTGGCCGTCGGTGGCAACGGCACGGAATTGCTGGCCATTGGCCGCGTCGACCGTGTGCAGGTAGATCCCGTTCAGGTAATAGCGGGTTTCTTCGGTCGAGATGGCGAACTGGGTCGTGTCGATCAGCTTGCGGATATCGGCGGCCGTCAGGGCAAAGCCATGACTGAAATCGCCGGCCGTCAGGTCCGGGAAGTCCGCTTCCGGCAGCATCTGCAACGTGAATTTCGAGCGTCCGGCCCGGATTTCCAGGGTTGCGTTGTCGCCCGTGGTCTCCAGGACCACCTGCGAGCCTTCGGGCAGTTTGCGGACAATGTCGTAGAACATGTGCGCCGGTACCGTGGTGGCGCCCGGCATTTCGATCATGGCGGGCACGGTTTCGACGATTTCGAGGTCGAGGTCGGTTGCCTTCAGATTGATGGCGCCGCCGTCAGCCCGCAGCAGGACGTTGGACAGGATGGGAATGGTGTTTCGGCGCTCGACCACCCGGTGAACATGGGTCAAGGACTTGAGGAGGTCGGTCCGCTCGAGGGTCGCTTTCATTCACTCGTTCCGTACTCATGAAGAGCCGGACGGACGGTCCGGCGTAACTGGATTTGCTGGCTCCGGTGAGGAGCGGGGGGAAGACACTGCCCTTAACTTGGTGCAAAAGCAAGGGGGCGTTCCGCCGGAACGCCCCCAATTTAAGTTGAATATCGGGGAATTTAACCCTTAGGCGTCGAGCATGCGTTTCAGCAGTTCGAGCTCCTGCGCCAGAGAATAGTCTGCGCGGGCCATTTCCTCGATTTTCCGCACCGCGTGCAACACTGTCGTGTGATCCCTGTTGCCGAAGCGGCGGCCGATTTCCGGCAGCGAGCGTGGGGTCATCACCTTGGCGAGATACATGGCAATCTGACGCGGACGCACGATGGTGCGGGTGCGCCGTGCTGACAGGAGATCGGCCTTGGTGACGTTGTAGTGTTTCGACACCACCCGCTGGATGTCCTCGATCTTGACCCGGCGCGGTTCGCTGGATCGAACCAGGTCGCGCAGGGTCATTTCCGCCATTTCCTGGGTGATCGGCTGATTGGTCAGCTGATTGTGTGCGATCAGGCGGTTGAGGGCGCCTTCCAGGTCACGACCGGAGGAAGCAACGTGGCGGGCAACATAGTCGAGCACGCTGTCTGGCACGTCGAACTGAGGATAGGCTTTGCGGGCAGCTTCCACGCGGGACACCAGGATATTGCGCCGAAGCACGAAATCCGGTTCCTGGATGCCGACCACGAGACCGCCGGACAGACGCGACCGGACCCGGTCGTCCAGGGTGTCCAGTTCGGACGGAGCCCGGTCGGCTGCAACGATCACCTGGCGCGCGCCGTCGATCAGCGCATTCAGCGTATGGCAGAATTCCTGCTGCACCTGTTTGCCGTGCAGAAACTGCATGTCGTCGATCAGCAGCAGGTCGATGGTCCGAAGGTTTTCCTTGAAAGCAAGCGCGGACTGGGACTTCAGCGCCGTCACGAACTTGTACATGAAGTGCTCAGCCGTCAGGTAGAGCACCTTGCGGCCGCTCGCGCGGGCTTTCGAGGCAACGGCCTGCATCAGATGGGTTTTGCCGAGACCCACGGACGCGTGCAGGTAAAGCGGGTTGAACGTTACCGCGCCGCCGGCTGCGACCTGACGGGCAGCGGCCAGGGCCAGGTTGTTGGATTCCCCTTCAACAAACGTGTCGAACGTATATTTCGGATCGAGTGCGGCACCTTGCAGCACATCCCGGGTGCTGTCGGAGCCGGCATCGCCGCGGCCGAGGGCGACAGCGGCAGTCGCCGCCTGGGCGCGGGTCACATGAGCCGCGTCTGCCAGCGTTTCGCGCTGGACCTCGTCAGCAGCTGCCTTCGCGCCGTCCGGGCCGGCAAGGCTCGGTTTTGCCACCGGTGCCTGACGCGGACGGATCGCACCGCGAACGGTCAACTCGATGCGGTGAACATTGTCGCATTCGCGCTGCCAAAGACCCATCAGCTGGTCATTGTAATTGTTCTGGATCCACTGCTTCAAAAACCGGGTCGGAACGGAAAGACGCACTGTGCCGTCCTGATGTTCTTCCAGATCGACGCGTGCGAACCAGCTGGTAAAAACATCGTCGCCCAGCTCCGCGCGAAGCTGTTTCTTGACCCGTTTCCATTGTTCGGAGCCGCCTGCCTCCTGAACCTGCATGTCATCTGCCTCCTGTACATGTGAAGAACAGTCCGCCACAGCCGTTCTTCGACGCCTTGCTGCTTTTGCAGCATTATAATGTCCCTTTTGGGACGGTTATTGGGTTGGCAAAGGGAGTGGTCCCATTGCCTGCCCCGCTTTTATTGCGGGGAAACTAACTTTGAATCCAAGGCAGTCCGGCGGCCTTCCAACCGGACCGGGTTCCACGGTGGCCCGCCTCGTCGAGGGGGCCTTCGAAACCGTCTGAGATATTAAAGCACTTTTCGAAGCCGGCCTGTGTCAGGGCGATCGCTGCCGCCTGACTCCGCGCTCCGGAGCGGCACAGAAAATAGATCGGCGCGCTCTGGTCAAGTCCTTTTTTGACCAACAGGTCCGAAACGGACTTTGCAAATTCCGGATTTGGGCCGGAAGACGGAAAGCTCTGCCATTCCACAAGCATCGGTTCCTTGTCGACCGGACGCAGGTCCGGAAGTCCGACAAAGGCCCATTCCGCCTGGGTCCGCACATCGACAAGAACAGAGAGTTCCTGCCCGGAAAGCTTCTCGAAAGCCTCCTGCGCGGTCACATTACCAGCGTATCCACCGTCGATTTGCACAGCCGCCCCCTACAATAGCGAAGCGCTATTGTCGAATAATAGTTATCAAGTTTTCGGGAAGAAAAATTCAGTCTAGCGGGATGCTAGGCACCGTCAGAAATGAATACGTCAATGTATTCATCCCACGGTCTGTATGCCATGTGCTCAGCTATTTTTCGATTAAACTTATTCATTTTGTTCCAAGCACCGTTTTTAGGTTGTCCGCTGGTCTTTCGCGCCAGCCGTATTGTTAATATACAGACCGCGACCGACGGGGCAACCGCGTGTTTTGGCGATTGCCGGGAAGTGGCGGTTTTGGTGCCCTTGTTGAGGCGTTTTGCCTCCCGTGCGACGAAAGAGCAAATGCTTTTTACGGCAATGACTTTTTGCCCTCAGCGGCTTTGTCACAATTAGAAAACGACGATTTCAAAAAAAATTTCGGAACAGATACCTTGACTCGTATCGAATCCGGTTCGATCGGCTTTCCCCAAACCTACATGTTTGTAAGTTATTGAAAAGAATACGGTTTCCATGACAGCATAATACTCGGTAGAAATCGCGATATTGCTCGTTTTGGTTGTCGAATTTGATCATCCACAAAATTGCGTGGCTAAAAAAAACCCGGCACGCTGGCCGGGTCTTTTTAACGCTCATGTGACGGTTGGGTTACGCGCCAAGTGCCTTGATACGGGCATTGAGACGGGAAACCTTCCGGGACGCCGTGTTTGCATGCATCACGCCCTTGGAGGCAGCGCGCATGATCTCCGGCTGTGCAGCCTTGAAGGCTTCATTGGCAACAGCCTGGTCGCCCGAGGCAATCGCCTCTTCAACCTTGCGCAGATAGGTGCGCACGCGGCTGCGGCGGTTTTTGTTCGTGGCCGTCTGGCGGGCAATCTTGCGGGCCGCCTTCTTGGCCGATGGTGTGTTGGCCATGGGCTCAATCCTGATCGGTAATTGGGACTAGTGTCCGGTGGCGATCGGGACCAAGGCACGAGGGCAGCAAGACCCGATCAAAAAACAACGGCGGCGGAAATCCGCCACCGATTGGGCGCTGCTTATAATCGCGCCTGCGCCTGTCGTCAACGGCTTTGTCGCTGTTTGACCGATATTATTTGTTCCGGAAATCCGGGGAACGCTTCTCGGTAAACGCGGTCATGCCTTCATTCTGATCTTCCAGCGCAAACAGGGCCTGGAAGACGCGCCGCTCGAAGCGGACACCCTCGGCAAGGGTCGTTTCATAGGCCCTGTCGACGCTCTCCTTGGCCATCATGACGACCGGAAGCGAGAAATCGGCGATCTTGTCCGCTGCCTTGAGGGCTTCTTCCAGCAGATCGTCCGCGGGAACGATCCGGCTGACGAGCCCGCTGCGCTCGGCTTCTTCGGCATCCATCATGCGCCCGGTCAGAACCATTTCCATGGCTTTGGACTTGCCGACAAAACGGGTCAGCCGCTGCGTGCCGCCCGCACCCGGAATAACACCGAGCGTAATCTCCGGCTGGCCGAACTTGGCCGTGTCCGCAGCGATGATGAAATCGCAAAGCATGGCCAGCTCGCAGCCACCGCCAAGTGCATAACCGGCAACAGCGGCAATGATCGGCTTGCGGTTGCGCGACACCCGGTCAAACGGCGTGATCAGGTCGGTCTGGTAGGCGGTGGCGAAATTATGGGGCTGCATCTCCTTGATGTCGGCGCCCGCGGCAAAGGCCTTTTCCGAACCGGTGATCACCACGCAGCCGATCCGGTCATCCGCGTCGAAGCCGTCAAGGGCCGTGCCGAGCTCGGCAATCAGGTCCGAGTTCAGCGCATTCAGGGCCTTTGGCCGGTCCAGCGTGATCAGTCCGACTTTGCCGCGCTTTTCAACACGGATGTTCTCATATCCCATTTGCCCGCTCCCAATAGTGGGACCCTTGGACCATCAGGACCGCAGAATGCGGACGTGACCCGGTGAGGTCCCCGAATAACTGAATTTGACGCGTCATGCCTAGCCGACCAGCGGCAGGTCCGCAAGCTTGGCCGAACGGTCAGGTCTGGCAGTCGGGGCAGTGGAAGGTCGACCGGTTGGACTGGACCAGACGCTGGATCGTGCCGCCACATCCAGGCGTGCGGCATGGTTCGCCTTCCCGGTCGTAAACCGCAAAGGAATGCTGGAAATAGCCGAGCGTACCGTCCGCCTGGGTGTGGTCGCGCAAGGAGGATCCACCTGCGCGGATGGCGTCCTGCAGCGTTTCCCGGATGTTGTCGGCAAGGGCCTCGGCCTTTTTTGTCGGCCGGCCCGATTTGGTGACCAGGGACCCGGCCGCACGCTCCGGGCTGAGCCCGGTGCGCCAGAGCGCTTCACAGACATATATATTGCCCAGGCCCGCGATCAGTTTCTGATTGAGAAGCGCCGCCTTCAGGTTGCTCTTGCGTCCGGCAAAAAGGTTGGCCAGCGTCTGGCCACTAAGGTCATTGCCGAGTGGTTCCATGCCAAGGTCGCGAAAGAACGGGTGCTCCGCGAGGGAAGGCCGGGCAATCAGATCCATGAAGCCGAAGCGGCGGGGGTCATTGTAGAGTATGCGGGCCTGTGTGCCGTTTTCCGGTTCCAGATGGAACACGACATGATCGTGTTTGGGATCCTTGCTGCGATCATGCGTGAAGTTGCCTGGGACCTCTGCCAGCTCTCCGCTTTCGATCCGGAAGGAGCCGGACATGCCCAGATGCATCACCAGCACGTCGCCGCTATCGATATCGCCGAGCAGATATTTGGACCGACGGGACAGCGCGGTCAGCCTGCGGCCTGTCAGGCGATCCACGAAGTTTTCCGGAAAAGGGAAGCGGAGATCCGCCCGGTTCTGGTCCACCCGGGTGATCAGGGCACCTTCAAAGGTCGGGGCCAGGCCGCGCCTGACGGTTTCAACTTCCGGCAATTCGGGCATCTGAGATCTGGTATCCGCGCTTGGGGCAGGCTATAGGCCTGCGGCATATAGGTTTTGGTCGCCGGCAAAGATAGCGCTCGCCGGGCGCTTGTACTATGGTCCGGCCACTTTAACGACAGATATTCACGATGACCCGTGCAGCCGGTTCAAGGTGGCGGGATCCGGAGACACATTGATGACGCAGCAGGCGCAGGGACAATCGGGCACGGCCGGTCGGGCACCTGAGGACATGCCGACCAGCTTTGGCTTCACCAAGGTTGCCGAAGGGCGGAAACAGGCCTTGGTGGACGATGTCTTTCACAAGGTGGCAGAGCGCTATGACCTGATGAACGACATGATGTCGGGCGGCTTCCACCGGGTGTGGAAGGACGCGATGGTGTCGTTCCTGGCGCCACCGAAAGCCCCGGCCTCCGATTGGAGACTGCTGGACGTCGCCGGTGGCACCGGTGACATTGCGACACGTGTCGTCAATCGCTCCGGCGATACCGTGAAGGCAACGGTCTGCGACATCAACAATTCCATGCTTCAGGTGGGGCGCGACCGTGCCGAAAAGGCCGGATTGTCGGACCTGATCACCTTCTCGCAAGGAAATGCCGAAGAGCTGCCCTTTCCCGACAAGAGCTTTGATGCCTACACGATCGCCTTCGGCATTCGAAATGTCCCGGACATTCCGAAAGCCCTGCGCGAAGCGCGCCGGGTTCTGAAACGTGGCGGCCGGTTCCTGTGCCTGGAGTTTTCCGAGGTCGACGTGCCGGTGCTGGACAAGGTCTATGACACGTTTTCCTTCAATGCGATCCCGGCCATGGGCCGCTGGGTCACCGGGGACGGCGACCCTTACCAGTACCTGGTGGAATCGATCCGCAAGTTTCCGAACCAGGAACGCTTTGCCGACATGATCCGCGAGGCCGGATTTGAGCGGGTTGGCTTCAGAAATTACTCCGGCGGCATTGCCGCCCTGCATTACGGTTGGAAGTTCTGATCGATGGCCCTTCCGGTGATGCCTTTTCTCCGCCTCGTCCGGGCGGGTTTCGTCATGGCACGCGAGGGTGTGTTCGGCCTGGTGCATCTGCCGGATCTGCCGGCCGCACCGCGCATGGCGATTGCCATGGCCCGCCTTCTTGAGCGTCGGTCGGTCAAGGCCAAGAGTGCTGATCTGCGTCTCTCCGACGCGCTCAACAAGTTGGGGCCCTCCTACGTCAAGCTGGGCCAGTTCCTGGCAACCCGGGCGGACGTGGTTGGCAAGGAGGCCGCGCGTGAACTGTCCGCCCTGCAGGACCGGCTGCCGGCGTTCGACCACGAGGCCGCCAGGGCGGCGGTGGCAGAGCAGTTGGGCCGGCCGGTGGACGAGATCTTTGTCGAGTTTGGCGAAGCCGTGGCCGCCGCCTCCATTGCCCAGGTGCATCCGGCGGTCGTGCGCGACCGGGACGGCAACGAGCACAAGGTCGCGGTCAAGGTTTTGCGGCCCGGCGTGTCACGCCGGTTCAAGCGCGATCTTGAAAGCTATTACCTGGTTGCGCGGCTAGCCGAACGGTTCCATCCGCCTTCGCGGCGGCTGCGCCCGGTCGCCGTGGTCGACACGCTGGCCCAGTCCGTCGCAATTGAAATGGATTTCCGGCTCGAGGCGGCCGCTCTTTCGGAGATGGGTGAGAACATCGCCGAGGATCCCGGGTTCCGCGTCCCGCAAGTCGACTGGGTCCGCACCTCCAAGGGCGTGCTTACCATGGAATGGGTCGACGGCCGGAAGATGTCCGACGTCGAGGGCCTGGAAGCCGACGGTCATGATCTGGAGGCGCTTGGCGCCGCCGTCATTCAGAGCTTCCTGCGGCACACGCTCCGGGACGGCTTCTTTCATGCCGACATGCACCAGGGCAATCTGTTCGTCGAGCCTGACGGAACGCTTGTGGCCGTCGACTTCGGCATCACCGGCCGGCTGAACACCCGCGAACGCCGGTTCCTGGCCGAGATCCTGTTCGGCTTCATCACCCGCAACTACAAACGCGTCGCAGAAGTGCATTTCGAGGCCGGTTACGTACCGGCTGATCAGGACGTCGACATGTTTGCCCAGGCCATCCGCGCGATCGGAGAGCCGATCCACGGTCACGATGCCAGCGAAATCTCCATGGCGCGTCTGCTGACCCAGTTGTTCGAAGTCACAGAACTCTTTGAAATGCGCACCCAGACCCAGCTGATCATGCTGCAGAAGACCATGGTGGTGGTCGAGGGTGTCGCGCGCTCGCTCAATCCGAACCTCGATATGTGGAAGACAGCCGAGCCGGTTGTCGGGTCTTGGATCAAGGACAATCTCGGCCCGGTTGGCAAGCTGCGCGACGCCGGAGACGCGCTGGGGGCATTGGCCCGGATTGCCAACGACCTGCCGTTTTTCGCCGACCGCATCGGCCGCATGTCAGAAGAGCTTGAAAAGATGACGATGAGCGGCCTTCGCTTCGACGCGCAGACGGCCGAAGCCATCGGCAAGGCGGAAGCGCATCACAGCCGGTCCGGACGACTGGCCTTGTGGGTGATCGCAGCTTGCGCGGTTGCCTCGGTCTACCTGCTGGCCTGACGAGGATCTGGCCGGACCGGGTCGTGTCCGGCCCAGGAGACGGCGCGTCACAGTCAGGTGCCGGGGTCTCCGGGCAGGGCTGCCACAAGTGTCTGGCGTGCGCCTTCGATATGGTCTGACAGCACCGCCACAGCGGTATCGGCCGATCCTGCGTGACAGGCAGCGACAATCTCCTCGTGGTCCTGCAGCCATTTCCCTGTCCGCGACGGCAGGACGCCGTAACCGGCAATGTGAATGCGGCACGTGCGGCGCAAATCCTCAATCATGGCAAGCTGCCGCATCCGCCCGGCCGGCAAATAAAGCGTCCGGTGAAAGGCCCAGTCGCCCTGTGCCCAGCTGCTTCCGCCCGCATCGACATTGGAATGCGCAAGGGCCGCGTCAATGCGGTCCAGTTCAGCCGGTGTGAGGCGGCCGATGGCCTGTTTCAGGCAGTCGGTCTCCAGAAGCAGGCGCAGATCGAAAACCTCGTCAATCTCATTCCGGTTCAGGCAAATGATCCGTGCGCGCCGGTTGGGGACATGCTCGATCAGTCCTCTTGAGGCCAGCAGCTGCAGTGCATCGCGCACCGGGATCCGGCTGACGGCAAACCGTGCGGCGATGTCTCCCTGCTTCAGGTCTTCGCCGGGCTTGAAGACGCCGTTCAGGATATCCGCCTCGACGGCGGCGGCGATGATCTCTGCGGACATGAGGGTTCCTTCCCCATCCGGCTATAAGCGGCTTGACAGGAGCGTGCAAATGAAAAATGTATAAATGTATACATTTTGGAGACTGCAATGACGGCCGAACACAGCTACACCTCTCAGATCACCTGGACCGGCAACCGCGGTGAGGGCACGAAAACCTATCGCGGTTACGACCGGACCTGGGAGATCCGGACACCCGGCAAACCTCCGGTCGCCTGTTCCAACGATCCATTGCTTGGTGGCGATCCGGCGCTTCACAATCCGGAAGACCTGTTGCTGGCCGCACTTTCCAGCTGTCACATGCTCTGGTACCTGCACCTTGCCAGCACCGCCGGCATTGCCGTTCAGTCTTATGAAGACCGGCCGGTCGGCATCGGCGAGACGGAACAATCGGGCGCCGGACGGTTCTTGAACGCTGTGCTGAAGCCGACGATCACGGTACCCGCCGGGACCGACCTGGCCAGGGCCGACGCCATCCATCAAGAGATTCACAAGGTCTGCTTCATCGCCCGGTCCGTGAATTTTCCGGTGCGTTTTGAGGCGACATATGTCGAGCAATGACCGTTTGCAGCAGGGCCTGCGCTGCGGTGAAACGCCGCCGCGTTGATAGAGCCATGATGCCATCGCCTTTCAACGAAATCCTTCTCAATCTTGTCGTTTCGGCATCTTAAGACAGGGTTTCGTCGACCTGGGTCAACGCGGTTTGGCGGGCGACGGTTCGGATTTCATCCGCCAGGTCTTCATCGTCAATGGTGCGGGACAAAACCATGCCGCCGATGCACAGGGCGGCAAGGCCAATGGCCTTGTCGCGCTTGCCTTCCTCGTCACCCAGATTGTTTTCAAACAGCCAGATCATCGCCCGCAGCAGCGACTGATACGCACAGCGCACCTGCGTGGTTGCCCGTGCAACATCCGAAGGCAGGGCAATCATCGGGCACTGGCCTTCCAGGTCGCCGAGGTGCTCGGCGGACAGATAGCTGTCGATCATGTCCTTGACGGATTGCGGACCGCCATTGACCGGATCCACACCGGCTTCATCACGCCAGGTCTTGCCGCGGCCATTGAGAAACGAGGCAACGGCTTCGGCATAGAGGTCCTCCTTGTTCCTGAAGTGATTGTAGAACCCGCCGCGCGTCAGGCCGGCCTCTGCCATGATCGTGTCGATGGAGACTTCGCTGAACCCGTGACGGTTAAACAGGATCCTGGCCTGCTCGACGATCCGTTTCCGCGTTCTTGATTTGTGGTCGGCGCTATAAGGCAATGCTTGCTCCATCAGCTGATACGGACAGCTTATCCGATCTCAAAATATGTTCTTTAACATAAATAGATGCGTGGCATGAAAGGCAGGAGTTTTGTCAAAGAGCGGATTGAAAGATGGAAAACCTGTTTAAAGCTGTTCCCTATCTGGGAGCTTACCAACCCGCGTTTTTGGTGATTGCCATCCTGTCGATGGTCATTCTGGTTCAGAACTTTCTGACCGCTCCCCTGGCCTACGCCAAGGAGGAGCAGGTCCCGGGTTTGCCATTGCGGCACGATCATTCGAAGCTGAGCTTCAGGGCCGTTAGAACCTACCAAAACTCCGCCGAGAGTTTCCCGGCCTTCATTGCAGCGACGCTGGTTGCAATAGCCGGAGGAGCTTCGCCCCTGGTCATCAATGCTGCTGCAGCAGTCTATCTGGTCGCGCGGCTGGTCTTCTGGGCGGTCTATTATTCCGGCGTCGGACGGGTGGCAGGTGGCCCGAGGACCATGGCTTTTGTGCTTTGCCTGCTGTCCAACATCGTGATTGCAAGCGCCGCGATCCTGGCGATGATCTGAGGATGGCTCGCAGGTGGATCTGGCCTCAGGCCGCTGTCACGCGCCGCAATGTCAAATTGATCCGGCCGCCGTTTTTCAAGAGCGTGGACGTGCCGGCAAGCACCCGGTCGATGCCGTGATAGGCTAGACGGGCCTCACCGCCAAGCACGACCACGTCGCCGGAGTTCAGCCGGAACGACCGTGTGGGGTCCTTGCGTGTGGTGCCGCCGACGCGGAATGTCGCGGTGTCGCCGAGTGAGACGGAAATCACCGGTGCGTCGAACATGTCCTCGTCGCGGTCCTGGTGCAGGCCCATGCGGGCGCCGGCTTGGTAAAAATTGATCAGGCAGGCTTCGGCCGGCGGAGCGTCCGGCGCCACGGACGACCAGAGGTCTTTCAGCTGATCCGGCATGGCAGGCCAGGCACGACCGGTATCCGGATGCAGCGGCTGGTAGCGGTAGCCTTTGATGTCCGACACCCATCCGAGTGGGCCGCAATTGCTCATCTTTACCGAAAACGGCTTGCCCGTCCGCGGCATGACGGGTTGATAGAGCGGCGCCTCGGCAACGACCGATCGCACAGCTTCAAGAAGCGCTTCCTGGGAAGCCCGGTCGAAATATTCCGGCAGATAGCGAAGACCGGAATGGTCGTTGAACGTGATGTCCTGCATCAGGCCTTGTAGCGCGAATGTTCAGCTGCCGCAGCCCCCGCAGCCGGACCCGCACCCTGACCCGCCATCTCCACCGCCGCCGCACCCTGATCCGCAACCGGAAGACTTGCCGGCGGCCTTGTTGAGGAGGGCGGCCAGAACGGCTGCGATAATGAAGACACCAACGGCGAACCAGAAAGTGTGTTCAAGCGCCCAGTGCCAGACCATACTGTTGGCCATTTCAAGATAGGTATCGCCTTCCGGAGTGCCATGCGCCATCGCCAGTCCCGTGCCGAACAGGGCGGCGGCAAGCGCAAGAACCGCTCCATAAACCCGCACGGGAATCTTTGCCAGTCGTCGCAGTCCAGCCCTGGCGAAAACGGGCCTTCCAGGTTTCGGCAGCAGCCAGACCTCCCGGACATTCACCCGCCTGAAATGCGGTGCACGGCCGAAGCGGATTGTTTCGTCGGGCCAGATGTCTTCTGGCGGCTCGCCGAATTCGGCCCGGTAGAGATCGAGCGTCTGTGCGTAAGTCTGTCTGAACAGTCTTGCCTGGTCCGGCCCGCCCTTGGTGGGCATGTGATGCAGAGCGCCACCAAGCGCGTCCTTGAAAGGCCCCCAGTAGTGCCGGGTGTAGGTCAGGTGCAGATGCCAGGCCTGATCGACTTCATCACTGGGCGTGACCATGCCTTGCCCGAGCTGGCTTAAATAGGCAAAGCGCTGATATTCGGTGATTACCTGCTGCGCGAACGGCACCGTCCAGCCATTGTCGCGGGCTAGCCGGTGCGAGAAGGGAAGATCAGCGTCAACGTCGTCCGGATGACATGCCGCGATCCGGCTCCACAACGCGGGCTCTTTCAAAACAGCCTCCTCGGTCTGGGTGTCGATTGATAGGAACTTGAAGGCTACCGGCAAAGCCTTTCCGAAATGCGAAACGGATTGGTCCGCTGTGTTCACCGGCTTGTGGAAAGGCCTGGTGCCGGTAACCATTTCCAAAGAACTTTCGAAGAAACGCTCTGATTGCGTTCCGTGGGCCAGAGATGGCTTGCAGGCAAAGTTTCCTCCACCTATATAGCGGTCAAGCTTCGCGCCAAATCCTGAGGGCAACCTCCGGCGCGATGTCCGGGCAGCTCCCGGAACCCAAGTGAGAGGAGCCGGATTGACGCCTTCATGGGTCCCTCCGGTTTGCTAGAAAGAGAGGCAGATATGGCAAAGGTCATTGGTATCGACCTCGGCACGACGAACTCGTGCGTCGCCGTCATGGACGGTAAAGATTCCAAAGTTATCGAAAACGCAGAAGGCGCCCGCACCACCCCATCCATGGTGGCATTCTCCGACGATGGAGAGCGTCTTGTTGGCCAGCCGGCAAAACGCCAGGCGGTCACGAACCCGACCAACACCCTTTTTGCAGTCAAGCGCCTGATCGGCCGCCGGTTCGACGATCCGACCGTTGCGAAGGACCAGAAACTGGTTCCGTTCGAAATCGTCAAGGCGGACAATGGCGATGCATGGGTGGAAGCCAACGGTGAAAAATACTCCCCGTCGCAGGTTTCCGCGTTCATCCTTCAGAAAATGAAGGAAACCGCTGAAAGCTATCTTGGCGAGAGCGTGACCCAGGCGGTCATCACCGTTCCGGCCTACTTCAACGATGCTCAGCGGCAGGCGACCAAGGACGCCGGCAAGATCGCTGGTCTTGAAGTCCTGCGTATCATCAACGAGCCGACCGCGGCAGCGTTGGCATACGGCCTCGACAAGAACGACGGCAAGACCATCGCGGTCTACGACCTTGGCGGCGGTACCTTCGACGTGTCCGTCCTGGAAATCGGCGACGGTGTCTTCGAAGTGAAGTCCACCAACGGCGACACCTTCCTCGGTGGTGAAGACTTCGACATGGTTCTGGTCGACTACCTGGCGTCCGAATTCAAGAAGGACCAGGGCATTGATCTGAAGAACGACAAGCTTGCACTTCAGCGCCTGAAAGAGGCTGCTGAAAAAGCAAAGATCGAACTGTCGTCTTCGTCCCAGACCGAGATCAACCTGCCGTTCATCACGGCGGATGCCTCCGGTCCGAAGCACCTGACCCTGAAACTGACCCGTGCGAAGTTCGAATCGCTGGTCGAGGATCTGGTCAAGCGCACCATCGCGCCGATGAAGGCCGCTCTGAAGGATGCCGGCCTTACCGCCGGAGATATCGACGAAGTGGTTCTGGTCGGCGGCATGACCCGCATGCCGAAGATCCAGGAAACCGTGAACACGTTCTTCGGCAAGGAGTCGCATAAGGGTGTGAACCCGGATGAAGTCGTGGCCATGGGTGCTGCGATCCAGGCCGGCGTTCTGCAGGGCGACGTCAAGGACGTTCTCCTGCTCGACGTGACCCCGCTGTCGCTCGGCATCGAGACCCTCGGTGGTGTCTTCACCCGCCTGATCGACCGCAACACGACGATCCCGACCAAGAAGAGCCAGGTGTTCTCGACCGCTGAAGACAATCAGACGGCCGTGACCATCCGTGTCTTCCAGGGCGAGCGTGAAATGGCTGCGGACAACAAGGTTCTTGGTCAGTTCGACCTGGTCGGCCTGCCGCCTGCACCGCGCGGTGTGCCGCAGATCGAAGTCACCTTCGACATCGATGCCAACGGCATCGTCAATGTGTCGGCGAAAGACAAGGGCACGGGCAAGGAACAGCAGATCCGCATCCAGGCCTCCGGTGGCCTCAGCGACAACGACATCGACCAGATGATCAAGGACGCTGAATCCCACGCCGATGAGGACAAGAAGCGTAAAGAGCTGGTGGAAGCCAAGAACCAGGGTGAATCCCTGGTCCATTCCACCGAGAAATCGCTCAAGGACTATGGTGACAAGGTCACCGAAGACGACAAGTCCGCGATCGAGAGCGCTCTGGAAGCTTTGAAGTCCGCGCTTGAAGGCGAAGACCTTGAGGACATCAAGGCCAAGACCCAGGCTCTGGCAGAAGCCTCCATGAAACTTGGCGAAGCCATGTATCAGGCGGCTCAGGCCGACGCGGAAGCTGAAGGCGGTGAAGAGGCCGAAGCCAAGAAGGAAGACGACGATGTCGTCGATGCCGACTTCGAGGAAGTCAAGGAAGACGACGACAAGAAGTCCGCATAACAAACCTTCAGCCAGCCGGTTTCCGGCTGGCTGTCCTTATCCCGGCGCCGGCTGCTGATTGCCTGATGACAAGGGCACAAGTGCCCGGCGCCTTCGCCGTAATTGGCGCCGGCTCAGGCAGGGCTGCCAGCGGTGCAACAACAAGACCGAGAGATCTTGATGTCGAAACGCGATTTCTACGAGGTGCTGGGTGTTTCGCGCGAAGCGGACGAAAAGGCGCTGAAAAGCGCCTACCGTAAAATGGCCATGCAATACCACCCGGACCGCAATCCGGGCGATGCGGAAGCCGAAGCCCGGTTCAAGGAAGTCAACGAAGCCTATGACACGCTGAAGGACGGCCAGAAGCGTGCCGCCTATGACCGTTTTGGCCATGCAGCCTTTGAAAACGGCGGCTTTGGTGGCGGTGGCGGCGCAGGCGCTCATGATTTCTCCTCCACCATGTCGGACATCTTCGAAGAGTTCTTCGGCATGGGCGGTGGCGGCCGCCGGTCCGGTGGCCGCGAGCGTGGGGCTGACCTGCGCTACAATCTCGACATTACCCTGGAAGACGCTTTCGCCGGCAAGACGGTGGAAATCGAAGTTCCGACCAGTGTCATCTGCGACACTTGCACCGGCTCCGGTGCCAAGCCCGGTACCAGCCCGACCACTTGCCGCACCTGTGGCGGCTCCGGCCGAGTGCGTGCAGCCCAGGGCTTTTTCACGCTGGAGCGCACCTGTCCGAGTTGTCAGGGGCGTGGTCAGGTGATCACCGACCCTTGCGAGGATTGTGGTGGTGCCGGACGCAAGACGCAGGAGCGCACGCTCTCCGTCAACATTCCGGCCGGTATCGAAGACGGCACCCGTATCCGGCTGGCCGGGGAAGGGGAAGCGGGTGTACGCGGCGGTCCGGCCGGCGACCTTTACATCTTCCTGTCGATCAGGCCGCACGATCTTTTCCAGCGCGATGGCGCCGATCTTTATTGCCGCGTGCCGATTTCCATGTCGACAGCAACGCTTGGCGGCCAGTTCGACGTTCCGACCGTCGAGGGGGCCACCAGCCGGGTCAAGGTGCCGGAAGGCACGCAGACCGGCAAACAGTTCCGGCTGCGCGGCAAGGGCATGCCGATCATGCGCTCCAGCCAGCACGGTGACATGTATATTCAGGTGACCGTGGAAACGCCGACCAACCTGACCCGTCGCCAGCGGGAGTTGCTGGCGGAGTTCGAAAAGGAATCTTCCGGTGAAAATCATCCGGAATCCGCAGGCTTCTTTTCGAAGGTCAAGGACTTCATCGACAATCTCGGGGCCTGATTGGTCACGGTGTCTTCACTGAACCTTGTGCAATTTAGCAGGGTAAAGGCACGCATTGTGTGCGCTTGCCCATAGCATCTCCTTGCAATCGTTCCTATATTCCCAGCTCATGGGTGAGTGAGGACAGATGCAGAAGCGCAATTTCAGCCGTCGGGATGCCCTTTGGGAGAAGTTCGAAAAGGCCAATGCCGTGCGGGCGAAGGTTCTGGATGAAGTGAAATTCATCCGCTCCTGGGCGCAGAACCCACTCAGGACAGGCGCGGTCACACCGTCCGGACCGGAACTTGCGGCGAAAATGGCCTCCTACTTGGCACCGCGGCCGAATGCATCGGTCGTGGAACTTGGACCGGGAACCGGCGTCGTCACCAAGGCGCTGTTTGACCGGGGCTATGCCCATTCGCAGCTGACACTCATCGAATATTGCCCGGAATTCTGTGATCTCCTGACGCGCCGCTATCCGGGCCTGAATGTGGTGCAGGGCGATGCCTATGCACTGCGGGGGACGCTGTCTGCCGCAAACCGGCTTCCGGAAGGAAAGTCGGACGGCCGCCATTCCCTTGATGGCATCGTGTCGTCACTGCCCTTGCTGACCCGGCCTGAGCCGGCCCGCAAGGCGTTGCTTGCCGAAGCTCTCGAACTGCTGAAACCCGGTGCGCCGTTCATCCAGTTTTCCTACGGGCTGGTCGCTCCGGTCAAACCGGCGGGCCGGGGCATATCTGTCTACAGCTCCGAATGGGTCTGGAAGAACCTGCCGCCGGCCAGGGTCTGGGTCTACCGCAAGGGGCACTGAGACCGGTTCTCCGGATTAGCGCAGAGGCGGATTGGCCTTCAGGCCGCGCAAGACACCAGGCATGATATTCTGCCCGAGTGCGCAGGCGCCGCTGTCAGGTTTTCTGCCGGAAGCAAGTTCCGCTGACATGTTTGCAACGACGCGGTCGTAGCCGGGAATGCCCTTCGCATAACGGTCTATTGTCCGCCTTGCATCCGGCATGCCGCAATAGGTCGCCAGAACCGCCATTTCAGCAACTTGCCGCAACTCCTGTGGACTGTAGGCCTGCTGGGCCCAGGCCGCGCCGACGATATTCAGAAAAAGAAGGGGAGTAGCAAGTCGTTTCATGATGGGGTCTGCCCGGCCTGATGCGTTCTGATGCCATTGGTGTGCGACACCTTTTCTGCACGCGCTGTCTGCACTAGGTTTCTTCGCACGAATCCCTGGTTAGAGACTATCCATGCTTACACCGAAAATTCTTGTCTGTTCCGGCTCGAGCCGGAGTGCATCTTTGAATGCAAAACTGGCAGCGCTGGCTGCAAAGAAACTTGCGATCCTCGACGCCGAGATCACGCATCTGTCGCTGAAGGACTATCCCTTGCCGATCTATGACGGCGACCTGGAAGACGCTGACGGAACGCCGGAAAATGCACGCAAGCTTCACAAGCATTTCCAGGCGCAGGATGGCATTTTCCTTACCTGCCCGGAATACAATGCGGGCATTACCCCGCTCTTGAAAAACACACTCGACTGGATCAGCCGGGTAAAGGAGCCCGGGGACCCCTACAGGAACAAGGTATTTGCACTTGGGGCCGCCTCTCCGGGCGGGTTCGGCGGCATGCGCGGCCTGATCGGCATGCGCACGATCCTGGAAGTCGGGCTTGGGGCGATGGTCCTGCCGCAGATGGTTTCGGTCCAAAGGGCCTCCAACGCATTTGATGACAAGGGTGATCTGACCGACGAACGCGTGGCCGGTCAGCTGGACAAGCTGGTCGATGCGCTGATGCGGGCAACGCGCATCGAGATGACGACCGGATAGCGGGCCGTTGCACCGGGCCGGACAGCCATCTCTCTTTTGACCGCTTGGAAAAGCCGTGATTGCCGCTTACATAGGGCGGCAGCAAAGAAAACTGTTGTGAGGACTGCATGAGCGAGAGGCGCGAACCGGCCCAGTGGCACGGGACGACGATCATGATGGTGCGCAAGGGCGGCAAGGTGGTGATCGCCGGCGACGGCCAGGTTTCCCTGGGCCAGACGGTGATCAAACACTCCGCGCGCAAGGTACGCCTGCTGGCAAAGGGCGAGGTGATCGCCGGCTTTGCCGGGGCGACCGCCGATGCTTTCACCCTGTTCGAGCGCCTTGAGGCCAAGCTGGAACAATATCCGGGCCAGTTGATGCGCGCCTGCGTGGAGCTGGCCAAGGACTGGCGCACGGACCGGTACCTGCGCCGGCTGGAAGCGATGATGCTGGTCGCGGACAAGAATGTCTCCCTGGTCCTGACCGGCACCGGAGACGTGCTTGAGCCCGAAGGCGGCGTCATGGGCATCGGCTCTGGCGGCAATTATGCGCTGGCCGCGGGACGGGCTCTGGCGGATACGGATTTTGATGCCGAAACCATTGCCCGCAAGGCCATGGCGGTTGCAGCGGAAATCTGTGTCTACACCAATGCCAGTGTGACAGTGGAATCCCTGGACACGGCCGAGTAATCCTCCATGGTGTCGTTTCGCCCCGTTTCAGCTGAAGATCTGCCGCTCCTGGCGGATTGGATGGCACGTCCGCACTGGCGTGAGTGGTGGGGAGACCCCGAGACGGAGCTTGGCTACATCCGCGACATGATCGAAGGGCGCGACACGACGCAGCCTTTCATCTTTGAAATTGACGGCCGCGAGACGGGCTATATTCAGGTCTGGTTCGTGAAGGACCAGCAGGGCCCCGAGGTCGTCTCTGAATATCCCTGGGTGGTTCTGCTGCCGCTGGACGCAGTTGGAGTTGACCTCTCGATTGCCGATGGCGACAGCCTCTCCAGGGGACTTGGAACGAAGGTATTGCAGGCATTTGTTCGCAAATTGCAGCAGGATGGCCATAAAAGGATCCTGATCGATCCGGATCCGGCCAACCTGCGCGCCGTGAAGGCCTACAGGAAGGCGGGCTTCAGGGAGATGGATGATCTCCTGGGCCGCACGGGCGACAGCCTGCTGATGGAACACAAAGTGACGGAAGGCGTGTCTTAAAAAATGTCCGATTTTTCTCCGCGTGAGATCGTCTCAGAACTCGACCGCTACATTGTCGGCCAGAAGGATGCCAAGCGCGCGGTTGCCATCGCGCTGCGCAATCGCTGGCGCCGCCAGCAACTTCAGGGGCAGATGCGTGAAGAGGTGCTGCCGAAGAATATCCTGATGATCGGTCCGACCGGCGTCGGCAAGACCGAGATTTCCCGGCGTCTGGCCAGGCTGGCCAACGCGCCCTTCACCAAGGTGGAGGCGACCAAGTTCACCGAGGTCGGCTATGTCGGCCGCGACGTGGAGCAGATTGTCCGCGACCTTGTGGAAGCGGGCATCACGCTGGTGCGCGACAAAAAGCGCGAAGAGGTTAAGGCCAAGGCGCATGTACTGGCCGAAGAGCGCGTGCTCGATGCGCTCGTTGGCAAGAATGCCAGCCCGGCGACCCGCGACAGTTTCCGCACAAAGCTGCGCAACGGCGAGATGGACGACAAGGAAATCGAGGTCGAGGTGCGGGCCCAGGCCCAGATGCCAAGCTTCGAGCTGCCTGGCATGCCCGGCGCCAGCGTCGGCGTCATGAACATGTCCGACCTGCTCGGCAAGGCCTTTGGCGGTCAGACCAAGACCAAGCGCACAACGGTCCGCGACAGCCACGATCTCCTGGTCAACGAGGAATCGGACAAGCTGCTTGACGAGGACAAGGTGGTCGAAGAGGCCATTTCACTGGTGGAAAATTCCGGCATCGTCTTCCTGGACGAGATCGACAAGATCTGCGCCCGCGAAGGCCGGGCCGGGGCCGATGTGTCCCGCGAGGGTGTGCAACGTGACCTTCTGCCCCTGATCGAGGGCACGGTGGTGTCCACCAAGCACGGACCAGTCAAGACCGACCACATCCTGTTCATTGCCTCCGGCGCGTTCCATGTCGCCAAGCCGTCCGACCTATTGCCGGAACTTCAGGGCCGTCTGCCGATCCGCGTGGAGCTGCGGGCGCTTAACAAAGAAGACTTTCGCGCGATCCTGACCGAACCGGAAGCCAGCCTGATCAAGCAATATGTGGCCCTGATGGAGACCGAAAACGTCACTCTGTCCTTCAGCGAAGATGCCATTGAGGAAATCGCCTCCGTGGCGGTGGATCTCAATGCGTCCGTGGAGAACATCGGAGCGCGCCGTCTTCAGACAGTGATGGAGCGGATCCTCGACGAAATCTCCTTCACTGCGCCCGACCGGTCGGGGGAAGAGGTCGAGATCACGGCCGATTTCGTCAAGGAGAACATCGGCGACCTCGCCAAGAATGTCGATCTGTCGAAGTTCATCCTGTAGAGGCACAAGGGGCAAGGGCCCTGTCAGCAAGACGTGCAAGCGGTGATATCACCGCTTGCGATGTGCCCGGACCGGTGGCAGCATGCGCGCATGGTAGCCATCAGAAAAAGCAACGAGGAGGGCCACCGCCGGAAGTTTCTGGTTGTGGTCGACGAAACGCCCGAATGCGACCGGGCGATCGTTTATGCCGCCAAGCGCGCGGCGCGCACCGGTGGTGTGGTGACACTTGTCTTCATCATAGCGCCGGGCGATTTCCAGCACTGGCTGGGGGTTGAGGACATCATGCGTGCCGAAGCCCAGGAAGAGGCCGAGGCCGCGCTGGCCAAGGCTGCAGAACGGGTGCGGTCCGTTGCCCGGACCGAACCGGAAACCGTTGTTCGCGAGGGCTCCAAGTCGGAAGAAATCATGGATCTGATCGAGACCGATGCGGACATTGCCATCATGATCCTGGCAGCCAGCACCGGTTCGGAAGGACCTGGACCGCTTGTTTCCTCGATTGCGGGGAAGTCGGCAGATACCTTTCCGATACCGGTCACGATCGTGCCGGGCAATCTGGATGACGATTCCATATCTGCCCTCGCATAGCACCGGCCATTGACCCCAGGTGCGTGTATCCTCCTCCGGATTGCGCCTTTTCGCGCTTGATCGGTCAGGATATGTACCTATCTAGTTTTTAAAGGTTCCAAACTGCGGTAAGATGGTCTAGAAGGACTCATCGGTGTTTTGCGATTAATGGAGAGGCGCAAGGCACTGCGGACAACTGGGCGCGAGAAAAGCGCAAGGACAAAAGCAATGTTCATTCAAACCGAAGCCACGCCGAACCCGGCCACGCTGAAATTCCTGCCCGGACGGGTCGTCCTGCCGGAAGGCACTTATGATTTCCGCTCCAAGGCGGATGCCGGCGTTTCGCCGCTCGCCGAAAAGCTGTTCGACGTGCCGGGTGTTGCCGCCGTCTTCTTCGGCCATGACTTTGTCACGGTCACCAAGGACGACACCGACTGGCAACACATGAAGCCGGCCATTCTCGGCGTGATCATGGAACAGTTCATGTCCGGTCAGCCGGTGATGACATCAGGTGGCGCGGAAGACACTGAAGAAGGCGAGTTCTTCGAGGAAGGCGATCAGCAGACCGTCGACACGATCAAGGAGCTTCTTGAAACCCGCGTGCGTCCGGCCGTTGCCCAGGATGGTGGCGACATCACCTTCAAGGGCTTCAAGGAAGGCGTGGTCTATCTGTCCATGCGCGGCGCCTGTGCAGGCTGCCCGTCCTCGACGGCGACACTTCAGCACGGCATCCAGAACCTGTTGCGCCATTTTGTCCCGGAAGTCGAAGAAGTCCGGCCGATCTGAGGCAACTCGCCGTGAACGAGGTTTAGGAGCCCGGCCAACTGGCCGGGTTCTTTTGTTTTCCGGCCCCGTCAAGTCGCTATCCCGAATACAACGCAGCGAAGATCCGGGAGCGGGGAAGCAGGGCTTGATCCAGGAAAACAACAAAATTCCACGACATCTGGGCTCCCTGGTCGCCGCTCGCGTTTCGCAGGGCCGGGATGACCGTTGAGAGTTCGGGAAGGGTCTCTGGCCGAGACAGAACATTAATATTTCCGACTCTCATTCCCTGTGGAAGGCAAGCCCGCCTTTGGGCTTAGGTCCAAAGCCCCGCTCGACTCATGACGTCCGGCAAGGTACTGGCAAAGGGGAGAAAAACCGTTTGAGCCGAGACCGAATGCGCGTTCTTGCCATCGATACCGCCCTTGCCAATTGTGCCGCCGCTGTCCTCGATAACGGCGCGGAGACCGCCTGTTTCGGTGCCTTCGGCGAGGAAATCGGCCGCGGTCACGCCGAGCGGCTGATGGACATGATCGGCGAAGTCATGGCGGAAACGTCAACCGCGTTTTCCGATCTCGACCGCGTCGTGGTCACGGTCGGGCCGGGCAGTTTCACCGGGCTCCGGGTCGGGTTGTCGGTCGCGCGCGGCTTCGGCCTTGTGCTTGGCAAGCCGGTGGTGGGCATCACCACGTTGGCGGCAATCGCCCGGGCGGCAGCGCGCGAGGATGGTCGGGGGCCCGTACTGGTGGCGCTGACGGGCAAGGGCGACGAGGTCTATTGCCAGCAGTTTGACGACGGCGGCTGGCCATTGAGCGAAGCCGGTGTCCGCACCCTGTCCGAACTTGCAGCCTCCTTGCCCGAAGACATAAGATTGGCCGGATCGGCGGCTGAAAAGCTGGCGGGCGTGCTGGGCTTGCCAGCAGACAGAATTCTGTCGACCAGTGGTTTTCCCGGCATCCGGGATGTGGCAGAACTCGGGCTGACCGCCGATCCGGTGGTTTCGTCGCCGTCGCCGCTTTATCTGCGGCCGCCGGATGCAACGCCGCAGCGCAAGGGAAGGATTGAACGGCAATGAGTTTTTGGTGGTTCTGGACCCAGCCGCCGGTCATTGAAGAGGCGCTGGACGAGGATCTGCCCAAGGTTGCCGAAATCCACGACGCTTCGTTCAGGCACAACTGGAATATTGAAGAATTCGCCCGCATGAAAGCGCAATCGGGAACAACTATCCTGGTTGCCCGGCGGGCAAGCCCCTATGGTACGCGTGCACCACTCGGCTTCCTCATCCTGAGAACGGCGGCAGATGAGGCAGAAGTCATAACCATTGCCGTTCATCCGCGCCAACGTGGCCGCGGGATTGGCAAGCAGTTGATGGAGGCCGGCCTGTTCCGGCTCTATGGCGAGAGATGCAAATCCCTGTTTCTCGAGGTTGATGCGGCCAACGAGTCGGCCTTGCTGCTCTATCGCGGTCTTGGTTTCAAGGAAGTCGGGCAGCGCAAGGGCTATTATGGCGACAGTGGAGGAGACGGCACGGCGCTTGTCATGCGGGTCGATCTTCGTTAAGCGCATAGCCGGAGAAAGACACACGGGAAACGGACGGCATCCAGATGGCGGAAGACAAACTATCGACGCTTGCGGATATGTGCATTGCCAAGGGCATGCGCATGACCGAACAGCGCCGCGTCATCGCCTCCGTCATTGAGGACGCATCCGAGGAGCATCCGGATGTGGAAGAGCTCTACCGCCGTTCCGTCGCCATCGATCCGGGCATTTCCATCTCCACCGTCTACCGCACGGTGAAGCTGTTCGAAGATGCCGGCATGATCGAGCGCCACGATTTCCGGGATGGCCGCTCGCGCTACGAAACCGTGCCCGACGAGCACCATGACCATCTGATCGACCTCCGCTCGGGTCAGGTGATCGAGTTCCGCAACGAGGACATCGAAGCCCTGCAGGAATTCATTGCGCGCAAGCTCGGCTACAAGCTGGTCGACCACAGGCTGGAGCTTTATGGCGTTCCCCTGGAGGATGCAAAGGACGAAGACGGCAATGGCTGAGATCAAGGCCGGACTGATCATCTTTGTCCTGACACTTGTCTCGCTGGTTCTGATCCCGCTGCAATGGCTGGCGGTGAAATTCAAATTGCCGATGCGCAAGCATCTGCCGCACCTCTGGCACCGGATCGCCACCCGGCTTGTCGGTATCAAGATCAGCCAGATTGGGGCGCCCGCAAGCGACCGGCCGCTGCTGATCACCGCCAATCACGCCTCCTGGGTCGACATCACCGTGATCGGTGCCCTGATGCCGCTCAGTTTCATCGCAAAGTCCGAAGTGTCAGGCTGGCCCATTTTCGGTCTCTTCGCCAAGCTCCAGCGCACGGTCTTCGTCAACCGGACCCGGCGCTCGGAAACCGCGCAGGTAGCCGATGCCATCGCCGGACGGATGGCGGAGGGTGATGCCATGGTGCTGTTTGCCGAAGGCACCTCCAACGATGGCAATTGCGTTTTGCCTTTTCGATCGGCGCTTCTGGGCGCGGCCACCCGCGCCGTGGGCGACGGCGACACAGGTGATGTCTGGGTCCAACCGTTGTCCGTTGCCTATCAGGGGTTCTATGGTCTGCCCATGGGCCGTGCACATCGCCCGCACGTCGCCTGGTATGGCGACATGGAGCTTGCCGGCCATCTCTGGGGCATCTTTTCAAGGGGCGCTCTGGACGTCGTGGTGCGTTGGGGCGAGCCGGTTCTGGTCGATGGCAGCACTGATCGGAAGGCCCTGACCCGGCAGCTGGAGGCCGACGTCCGGGCCATGACGGTGGCTTCGCTGATGCAAAAGCCCGTCGAAAGCCAAGAAATCAGCGATCTGGAACCGTTCGGCTTCTTCTCAAACGCGGAAAAAACCGCTAAAGCTGGCGCCTGATTTTTCAGGTGCCTCCCGTTTGAACGGAAGAGCGGGTGACAAGGCGCGTCGGACAGACGATTTCCGACCCTTGCACCATGACCCAAGACATGCCGGCCGGTGACAACGGCCATGAGGAGCGAATGACAAGCCGCCCGGAAGACCAAATTGCCGTGACCCCATCTGCCGAGACGCCTGAGGCCACGGGCAACCAGCGCAAGGTGTTCGTGCGCACCTATGGCTGCCAGATGAATGTCTATGACAGCGAGCGCATGACCGATGTACTGGCGCCGGAAGGGTTCGAGACCACCGAGGACCTGGAAGACGCGGATCTGGTTATTCTGAACACCTGTCACATTCGTGAAAAGGCTGCCGAAAAGGTCTATTCGGAGCTTGGCCGGATCCGCAAGGTGAAGGAAGAGCGGGCGAAATCAGGCAAGGACATGATGGTTGGCGTGGCCGGCTGCGTGGCCCAGGCCGAGGGCGAGGAGATTTCCCGCCGGGCACCGATCGTCGACATGGTCGTCGGCCCGCAAAGCTATCACCAGCTGCCGTCGCTTCTGGAAAAGGCACGCCAGGGCAAGAAGGTCGTCGAGACCGAGTTCGACATCGACGCCAAATTCGATCATCTGTCGGAGCGTACCGAAAAGCCGGCAATGAAGCGGGCGCCGTCCGCGTTCCTGACGGTTCAGGAAGGCTGCGACAAGTTCTGCACCTTCTGCGTTGTGCCCTATACGCGCGGTGCGGAAGTGTCCCGCTCTGTTCAGCAGATCGTCGAAGAAGCCGAACGCATGGCGGCGGCAGGCGTGCGCGAAGTTACGCTGCTTGGTCAGAACGTCAACGCCTATCACGGCGAGGCTGCGGATGGGGCGACCTGGGGGCTTGGCAGGCTGTTGCGCCGTCTTGCGGACATCGACGGTCTGGACCGGCTGCGCTACACCACGAGCCATCCGCGCGACATGGACGACGATCTCATAGCCGCCCATGCGGAGCTGAAAAGCCTGATGCCCTATCTGCACCTGCCGGTGCAGTCGGGATCGGACAAGATCCTGAAGGCCATGAATCGTCGCCATACCCGTGACGATTATTTCCGCCTGCTCGACCGCATTCGCGCCGCTGCCCCGGACCTTGCCCTCTCCGGCGATTTCATTGTCGGTTTCCCGGGCGAAACGGACCAGGATTTCGAAGACACGATGGATCTGATCCGCCGCGTGGAATACGGCTCCGCCTTCTCCTTCAAGTACAGTCAGCGCCCGGGCACCCCCGGCGCGACCATGGAGGACCAGGTGCCGGAAGACGTGAAATCCGCCCGTCTTGCGGAGCTGCAGGCGCTTGTCAGCGCACAGCAGAAGGCGTTCAACGCGTCGCGCCTTGGCATGGTCTGCGATGTCCTTCTGGAAAAGACAGGTCGCAATCCGGGTCAGCTGGTCGGTAAATCGCCCTGGTTGCAGCCCGTCCAGCTGGACGCGCCGGAAAGCCTGATCGGTACCATACAAGCGGTGGAAATCGTTGACATCGGGTCCAATTCGCTGTTCGGACGGCTGAATGCGGGGCAAGATACTATCGACACGGCCGGAGCCGCGGCGGCTCTCGAAAGCCAGGCCGGTTGAGTACAGGAGACGTCATTTGACGCGCGACAGCCAATCTTCTTCCCGCAAGCCTTCGGATCAATCTCCTGCGGCCAATTCGGCCACCGACATGACACATATCGTCCTTGCCTTTGAAGACAACCGGCTGATTGGTGACCTGTTCGGTCAGTTCGATCAGAACCTGGCACTGATTGAGCAGCGCCTGGGGGTCGACGCCATAGCGCGTGGCAACCAGGTCACGCTGAAAGGGTCCCAGGCCGGCTGCGCCCAGGCGCGGACCGCGCTGGAGGGGCTTTATCAGCGTCTTCTGCAAGGGCATGAAATTCACCCGGGCGACGTGGACGGCGCCCTGCGCATGGCCGCCGCCGCCGAGGCGCAGCTGCCGTTGCCGACGCTCGAGCCGAAGTCCCGGCTGGCCTTCGCCCAGATCGCAACGCGCCGCAAGACGATTGTTGCGCGCACGCCGACCCAGGACGCCTATATCCGGGCAATGGACCGGGCGGATCTCATTTTCGGCACCGGACCTGCCGGTACCGGTAAGACCTTCCTGGCTGTGGCCTATGCCGCAGCGCTTCTGGAACGCGGCGACGTTGCGCGGCTGATCCTGTCGCGACCGGCGGTGGAAGCCGGTGAGCGCCTAGGCTTTTTGCCGGGTGAAATGAAGGACAAGGTCGATCCGTATCTGAGGCCGATTTATGACGCGCTTTACGAGATGATGCCGGCGGAAAAGGTCGATCGGGGCCTGCAGTCCGGCATGATCGAGGTCGCGCCGCTCGCCTTCATGCGTGGCCGGACACTGTCAAATGCGGTCGTTCTGCTTGATGAGGCACAGAACACCACCTCTATGCAGATGAAGATGTTCCTGACCCGCCTTGGTGAAGGATCGAAGATGATCGTCACCGGCGATCCGAGCCAGATCGACCTGCCGTCCGGCCAGAAATCCGGTCTGCGGGAAGCGCTTGGTCTGTTGACCGACATTCAGGACGTGTCTCACATCCGTTTCACGGAGACGGATGTTGTCCGTCACGAACTGGTCGGCCGGATCGTCACCGCCTATGACAATGCCTCGCGTGAAGAGGCTGTCGCCCGGGAGCGGCGGTTCAACGAACGCCAGCGCAATGCGGACCTGGAAGAGGCTTCGCCTCGCGGCCGCGAAAGAGCGGTTTCGTAACAGGGGTCGGAGACCATGCCTGACATCCTGCCGGACGGGTTCCAGATCGATCTGTCGATCGAGGCCGGAGACTGGGACGAAGCTGTTCTGATGGTGCTGTCGGAGCGCACCGTCTCGGCGGCCTTTTCGGCCGCCGACCTGAAGGTTCTGGAGAACACCGAAGTCTCGTTGCTGTTTACCGACGATGCTTCGATCAGGAAGCTGAATGCGCAGTGGCGCGACAAGGACAAGCCGACAAATGTTCTCTCCTTTCCAGGGTCCGACCCGGACGGAGATGTTTATGGTCCGCTTTTGGGGGACATCGTTTTTGCCTATGAAACCGTTGTCCGCGAAGCAGAGGATATGGGAATTGATTTCTCCGATCACCTTTCCCATTTGATTGTTCATGGATTGCTTCATCTTTTTGACTATGATCATCAGGAGAATGATGAAGCAGAACTGATGGAAAGCCTTGAGAAAGCCATATTGGCCTCTATAGGCATAGAGGACCCTTATGCGGACCGGCCTCTTGTGGCGGACGAGCATTAAGTGGCATGATTGAACGAGACGTTCTTGATTGATGGATGATGAGCGCAGTTGAACCGCAAAGTCCGGCAAGTGGCGAAAAGGCCGCTGAACCCGGACAATCCCAGGACGGGGAAGACCCGCAACAGATGAAGCCGCAGCGATCTGCGGCGTTTCTGAACCAGCTCAAACGTGTGCTGCGCTTGGGGCGACAATCGTCGAGCCTGCGCGAAAATCTCGAGGACGAACTCGCCCGCGAAGGCGGCGATGCCGCGTTTTCTCCTGAAGAACGCATGTTGCTAGGGAACATTCTGAGACTTCGTGAACTCAGGGTGGATGACGTCATGATCCCGCGGGCCGACATTGATGCGGTCGATCTGGACACCAGTCTCAGCCGGGTGATGGAGCTCTTTCAAAAAAGCGGTCATTCCCGCATGCCGGTCTATGAGGAAACTCTGGACGACCCGCGTGGTATGGTTCACATCAAGGACTTGATGGCTTTCATTGCCGAAAGAGGTGCGTCCCGCCGGCCTGCAACTGCTGTGGAAAACGCGGCCGATGCAACCGAATTGCAACCAGGCTCTCACAACGGCACGGCCCG
Organism: Roseibium sp.; assembly: GCF_965233565.1. Taxonomy (GTDB): domain Bacteria; phylum Pseudomonadota; class Alphaproteobacteria; order Rhizobiales; family Stappiaceae; genus Roseibium. The sequence goes on from NZ_OZ247494.1 coordinate 3,676,415, forward strand.
TAACGGTCACAACCAGCCGGATCTGGATCTGTCCTGTGTTGACCTGTCGGTGACGCTGGAGGAGACCGACCTGGTCAGAAATCTGCTGTTCGTGCCCCCATCGATGCCGGCAACCGATCTGATGACCAAGATGAAGGCCGACCGGATCCAGATGGCGCTTGTAATCGACGAATATGGCGGCACGGACGGATTGGTATCTCTGGAAGACCTTGTCGAGGAAGTCGTCGGTGACATTGAAGACGAACATGACGAAGACGAGGAAGCCATGCTCGTCGCAGACGGGGAAGGGGTCTGGATCGCCGATCCGCGCCTGCCGTTGGAAGATCTCGACACGGTGCTCGGCACGCGCCTGACAGGCGGCGAAATTTCGGAAGATGTCGATACGTTGGGCGGTTTGCTTTATGTCTCGGTCGGTCGTGTGCCGGTTCGCGGCGAGTTGCTGTTCGTCCCGGAAGAGGTCCCTGGTTTCGAGTTTGAAGTCCTGGATGCAGACCCGAGGCGCATCAAGCGTCTCAAGATCCGGCGCCGTCGCACCGAAGTGCGGCCGCAGGAACTGCGCAGGCGGACAAAACGGCCGGAGCCGGCGGCGCAGGACGATGCAAAGCAAGACCCGGAAGCGCCCTCAGCCAAGGTCGCAGCATCAGGCGGGACCGGTTGAGCAGCGCCACCTTGGCGGATAGCGAAACAATTTTGATCTTGACCGTGCCGGTGCGAGCCGACAAATCTCCTGTCCGCAAATGATCGGGAACGGGAAAGCTCACATATGCACTGGTTGTCACACCGCCTGTCGGCCCTGCCTAACACCTTCCTGTTGGCCTGGGGGTGGCAACGCAGGGGACTGAGTGTGCTTTGCGGTGCTCTGGCGGCTCTGGCCCTGCCGCCGGTCGAGGCTTCCTTTGTGCTGTTGCTGAGTTTCCCTGGCCTTGTCTGGTTGCTGGATGGTGCCCTTGAACCGGGCGCCACCAGGCTTGGCAAGCTGCGTCGCGGGTTTGCCATCGGCTGGCTTTTCGGCTTTGGATATTTTCTGGCCGGCCTGTGGTGGATTGGTGCCGCCTTCCTCGTCGAGGCGGATCGGTTTGCCTGGCTGATGCCGTTTGCTGTCCTGGCCATGCCCCTGGGTCTTGCCCTTTTCACCGGTATCGGCACCGCGCTTGCCGCCCTGTTCTGGTCGGACAGGTTCCGGCGGGTCCTGCTGCTGGCGTCCTGCCTGATGCTTGCGGACTGGGTGCGTGGCCATGTCCTGACCGGTTTTCCCTGGAACAGCTTCGGTTATGGGATTGCAGGCTCTGAGGCGCTGTCACAAAGCGCCAGTCTTGTCGGTCTTTATGGTCTCAGTTTTCTGACCGTCGCAATTGCCTCGACCCCTGCCCTTCTTGCCGATGTCAGGCCATTGCACCAACGCCTGAAGGCGGTCGTCAGCGCCGTCCTCGTGCTGTGTGCGATGGCTGTCTTTGGCACGGTGCGGCTTTGGCAGCCTGCTCCGCCGGCAACCGACCTTGACATTCGCATCGTTCAGCCGGCCATCGCCCAGGAGGACAAGTGGCGGCCGGACTTGCGGGATGAGATTTTTCAGACGTTGCTGGACATGTCGGAGGCCCCCCTGGGTGGAGAGGCGCGTGTCGGCCAGAAGCGATTGATCGTCTGGCCGGAATCGGCGGTGCCCTTCCTGCTGACTCAGGAGCCGGGTGCGCTGTTTCGCATCGGCAAGGCGCTCGGCAGTTCTTCAGAGCTTGTCACGGGGGCCGTGCGCAGCGAACCCGGTGCGGTGGGAACGTCCTATTACAACAGCGTCTATGTTCTGGGCAGCGACGGTACGGTTCGGGGAATATACGACAAGGTGCGCCTGGTTCCTTTCGGGGAATACGTCCCCTTTAAACCTCTGCTGGAAACGCTCGGGATTACAAATCTTGCGGGTCCTCTGGATGGGTTTGAGGCTGGTTATCAGTCGCGTGTGCTGAGCACCTCTGAAAGTTTTAGTTTTCTACCCATGATCTGTTACGAGGCGATTTTTCCGGGCTTGCCAGGTATCGCCGGAGAGGAGCCATCCTTTCTTCTGAACGTCACCAACGATGCCTGGTTTGGGCAAACACCGGGTCCGTACCAGCATTTCAGTCAGGCCCGCCTGAGGGCCATCGAAACCGGATTGCCGTTGATCAGGGCCGCAAACACGGGCATTTCCGCGATTATTGACGGCCGGGGCTCCGTTGTGGCGCGCCTTGGTGTTTTTGAAACGGGACTGATCGACGGCCGACTTCCGCAGAGGTTAGGCAATACTCTCTACAGCATTACAGGCGATCTGCCTGTGCTGATTGTTTCGATCATCCTTGTAGTATTTGCCAGTATTGAGCGATACAACCGCGATTCGCGCAAAAATTGAGTTTTTTTATTTGAGTTGAGTGAAGGAAGTGTGATACAACCGTGAAATAGCCGATTGAAGGTTATCACGTGTACAAGTGAAGGGTTGCGGGCGCACTTCGATTTCCTGAGCCTGTGGGAGATTTCAGGGGAGCTTGTACTAACAAAAACGAGCGGACTTTCGCCGCCACAAAAAGAAAGAGCGACGCAGATGCCCAGTAAAAAGTCACCGAATCCAATTGACATTCACGTCGGCAGCCGCGTTCGGTTGCGGCGCATGATGCTCGGCATGAGTCAGGAAAAGCTCGGCGAAGCCCCGGGCATCACCTTCCAGCAGATCCAGAAATACGAAAAAGGCACCAACCGCATCGGTGCCAGCCGGTTGCAGCACATCGCGACGATCCTCAAGGTGCCGGTCTCCTTCTTTTTCGAAGACGCGCCGGGAACGCCAGAAGAAGCGGAAGGATTTGGCGAAACCCAGCCGACGTCTTACGTCGTCGACTTCCTTTCCTCCTCCGAGGGCCTGTCCCTCAACAAGGCCTTTGTGCGCATTGAAGACCCCAAGGTCCGTCGCCGTATCGTCGACCTTGTGCGCTCTCTGGCCGGAGACGAGTGATAAAAAACGCGTCCCAAGCTTGACGTGGCGAATAACTTCTAAGATTGATGCACCAGAAGCGGCGATGTCATTCGCCGCTTCTGTCATATTCATTCCCAGAAGGACGATCGCCAATGGCACGTCAGAATTACCTGTTCACATCCGAGTCTGTTTCCGAAGGACACCCGGATAAAGTTTGCGACCGCATCTCCGATGCTGTTGTTGATGCTTATCTTCGCGAGATGCCGGAAGCGCGTGTTGCCTGTGAAACACTGGCAACCACCAACCGCATCGTCATCGCCGGCGAAACCCGCGGCCCGGCCAATATTACAAATGAATATCTCGCCCATCTTGCCCGTATGGCCATCAAGGACATCGGTTATGAGCAGGACGGGTTCCATTGGGAGAACTGCGATATCGCGGTTCACCTGCACGCCCAGTCCGCTCACATCGCGCAGGGTGTGGATGCCGGTGGCAACAAGGATGAAGGTGCTGGCGACCAGGGCATCATGTTCGGTTATGCCTGCCGCGAAACCGAAGAGCTGATGCCGGCTCCGATTCTCTATTCTCACAAGATTCTGCGCCTGCTCGCCGAAGCCCGCAAATCCGGCAAGGAGCCGGTGCTTGGCCCTGACGCGAAAAGCCAGGTCACCGTCCGCTATGAGGACGGCAAGCCGGTCGCGGCGACATCGATCGTGCTGTCGACCCAGCACCTTGATCCGGCGCTGACCTCCGAAGATGTTCGCAAGATCGTCGCGCCCTACATCACCGACGCACTGCCGGACGGCTGGATCAACGACGAGACCGTGTGGCACGTCAACCCGACCGGCGCCTTTGTCATCGGTGGCCCGGACGGCGATGCCGGCCTGACCGGCCGCAAGATCATCGTCGACACCTATGGCGGTGCTGCGCCCCATGGCGGCGGTGCCTTCTCCGGCAAGGACCCGACCAAGGTGGACCGCTCTGCAGCCTATGCTGCACGCTATCTTGCGAAAAATGTCGTTGCTGCGGATCTTGCCGACCGCTGCACCATCCAGCTCAGCTACGCGATTGGCGTTTCCGACCCGCTGTCGGTCTATGTCGACCTGCACGGCACGGGCCGCTGCGACGAAGCCAAGCTGGAAGCAGCGCTGCGCGACGTCATGGGCCTGAGCCCGCGCGGCATCCGCGAGCACCTGAAGCTCAACAATCCGATCTATGAGCGCACGGCTGCCTATGGCCACTTCGGCCGAGAGCCGGATGCCGACGGTGGTTTCACCTGGGAAAAGATCGACCTGGTTGACGAGCTGCGCCCGCTTGCGGGATAAGCTCGGCTTCAGAACGCTGTTCCCGTAAAAGTCAGATCGTCGGCTCAGCGCCGGCGATCTTTTGTTTTGAACTAGATTGAGCGGAAATGCTCTAGATGACTGACCGTTACGAAGGTTCCTTTTTCGGCCGCCGCAAGGGCAAGCCGCTCAGCCCGCGCCGCGAAGCGCTGATGGAAACAGAATTGCCGCGTCTCGGCCTGGACCTGACTGTTCCCGCGCCGGCGGATCTCAAAGACCTGTTCGAGGCCGAGGTCGAGACCGTTTGCCTGGAAGTCGGCTTTGGTGGCGGCGAGCATCTGCTGCACCGGGCAAGAACCTCTCCCAAGGTCGGGTTCATCGGCATCGAGCCTTTTGTCGGCAGCATGGCCAAGGCGGTGACGGCCGTCGTCGAGGAAGGTCTCACGAATGTGCGCCTTTACGACGATGACGCTGTCAACGTGCTCGACTGGCTGCCCGGGGCAAGCCTCGATCTCGCCTATCAGCTCTATCCGGATCCCTGGCCCAAGAAACGTCACTGGAAGCGGCGGTTCATCAACGAGCAGAACCTCGACCGCTACGCCCGGGCGATCAGGCCGGGGTGTGAATTCCGGTTCGCCAGCGACATCGACACCTATATTGACTGGACGCTGCGCCATTGCCGTGCGCATGCCGCGTTCGAATGGATGGCGGAAACGGCTTCGGACTGGAAGACGCCCTGGGAAGGGTGGCCTGGCACAAGGTATGAAGCCAAGGCCTTCCGGGAAGGGCGTATCGGCCGTTATCTGACGTTCAGGCGGGTCTGATCCCGTCAGTCTGGCAGCGGTTGCCAATCCTTTCCCGGCGCGAACGCATATCTTTTTTCGGGAATTCGGCACGGGCTCTTGCGTTTTTGACCGCTTTGGCGTTATACAGCCGGTGTTTCACCTCATACGGCTTACCAAGCAGTTGAGAGTGGGCCCGCCGGGGACCCGCTCTTTTTTGTTTAGGGCATGGCCGGAAACAAACAACCTCGAGCAGGATTGCCCTATGTAAATCGTTGATCAGGCACATCTGATGCTCAAAGCCGGCAACGGCTGAACCAGGAGCCAAGTGTGAGCGCACACGAACCGAGAATTGTGACGGAACAGGGCCTTGACGCCCGTGTTGCCGCGATTGTGGAGCCGGTCATCGAGGACCTCGGCTACCGGCTTGTGCGTACGAAGATCAGCGCGGCAAACGGCTGCACGCTGCAGATCATGGCAGAACGTCCCGATGGCACCATGACCGTCGAGGACTGTGAAACGATTTCCCGGGCGGTCTCTCCGGCGCTTGACGTTGAGGATCCGATCAACCGGGCGTATCATCTGGAAGTTTCCTCTCCCGGGATTGACCGGCCGCTGGTGCGCGCCGGCGACTTCAACCGTTGGTCAGGCCACGAGCTGAAGGTCGAGATGACCGTTATGCAGGATGGCCGCAAGCGGTTCCGGGGTACCTTGCTTGGCGCGGAAGACGGCGCGGCGAAACTGCGCCTGCCGGATGTCAAGGAAGGTGAGGACGACACCGTCGACCTGCCACTTCACGATATAGGCGAAGCCAGGCTGGTACTGACGGACGATTTGATAACAGCAGCTCTTCAGGCGGAAAAGGCGGCACTGGCCGCGCGCGAAAGCGGAGACGAGCTGCTGCAGGACAACAAGCCCAACTGAGCTCTTTGCTCGGCGGCAAAGGAAGAAACGCGCCACGAACGACTGACGTGACCCTTGGCGCAAGAGGAGTGGAATATGGCAATCAGCGCGAACCGGCTGGAACTGCTGCAAATCGCTGACGCGGTCGCACGCGAGAAATCGATCGACCGGATGATCGTCATCAACGCGATGGAAGACGCGATCCAGAAAGCGGCCCGCTCCCGCTACGGCACGGAGACCGAGGTTCGGGCCGAGATCAATCCGAAAACCGGCGAGATCCGGCTGCAGCGCCTCTTGCAGGTTGTCGAACACGTTGAAAACATCTCGACCGAGATTTCCCTCACCGACGCGCAGACGCGCAATCCGGAGGCCGGTCTCGGCGACTTCATCGCGGAACCGCTGCCGCCGCTCGATTTTGGCCGTATTGCAGCCCAGTCTGCCAAGCAGGTCATCGTGCAGAAGGTGCGCGAAGCCGAGCGTGATCGCCAGTACGAAGAATTCAAGGATCGCGTTGGCGAAGTCATCAACGGTGTCGTCAAGCGCGCCGAATACGGCAATGTCATTGTCGATCTCGGCCGCGGCGAAGGCATCGTGCGCCGGGACGAACTGATCCCGCGCGAAATCTTCCGCACCGGTGACCGTATCCGTGCCTTCATCTATGACGTGCGCCGCGAACAGCGCGGTCCGCAGATCTTTCTGTCGCGAACGCATCCGCAGTTCATGGCCAAGCTCTTTGCCCAGGAAGTTCCAGAAATCTATGACGGCGTCATCGAGATCAAGTCTGTTGCCCGCGATCCAGGGTCCCGCGCAAAGATTGCCGTGATTTCCAAGGACAGCTCCATCGATCCGGTCGGTGCCTGTGTCGGCATGCGCGGCAGCCGCGTCCAGGCTGTTGTCGGCGAGCTGCAGGGCGAGAAGATCGACATCATTCCGTGGAATGACGAAGCGGCGACCTTCATCGTCAACGCATTGCAGCCGGCCGAGGTTGCCAAGGTGGTTCTCGACGAGGATGCTGAGCGTATTGAAGTCGTTGTTCCGGACGACCAGTTGTCGCTTGCGATCGGCCGCCGTGGCCAGAATGTGCGTCTGGCGTCTCAGCTGACTGGCTGGGCCATCGACATCATGACCGAGCAGGAGGAATCCGAGCGTCGTCAGAAGGAATTCCTGGACCGTTCGCAGCTGTTCATGGAAGCGCTCAACGTCGACGAGATGGTCGGTCAGCTTCTGGCGACCGAGGGCTTCACCTCTGTCGAGGAAGTCGCCTATGTCGAGATCGAGGAAATCTCGATGATCGAGGGCTTCGACGACGACACCGCTGTCGAGATCCAGGCCCGCGCCCGCGACTACCTGAGCGAACTGGAAGCGAAGCTCGACGAGGAACGCATCGAACTTGGCGTCTCCGACGATCTTCGCTCGATTGACGGGCTGACCACGGCTATGCTTGTGGCGCTTGGCAAGGACGACATCAAGTCGATGGAAGACCTGGCTGGCTGTGCAGCGGACGACCTTGTCGGCTGGACCGAGCGCAAGGACGGCGAGACCAAACGCTTTGAAGGGGCCCTGTCGGATTTCGACATGTCCCGTGCCGAGGCGGAAAACGTGGTGATGGCCGCGCGTCTGGCCGCCGGCTGGATCACGGAAGAAGAACTTGCCGCTCAGGCGGCCGAGCTGGAAGGCGACGAGGACGACGTTGAGGTCGTAGAAGTTGTCGAGGAAGACGCGCCGGCTGGTGCGATCCTGAACGGATAAGTAAGACGTGCAGGCCCGTGGGCGCCAACTTCCGCACTCGCGGAAAAAGTAGCTCCGGCAAGTGCGTTAGGCCAATACCGCAGCCGTCCTGCATAAATCAGGGCGGCCGGTGGTCCGAAGGAGTGGCAGCGTGCCGAGGAAGAACGAGCCGACCGAACGGCAATGTGCCGTGACGAGGGAGGTTCAACCCGTCAGCTCGCTGATCCGGTTTGTGCTTGACCCTGAAGGTCAGGTGGTTCCGGATCTGAAGCGGGTGCTTCCGGGGCGCGGTGTCTGGGTGACGGCTGCGAAAGATGTCGTGGTCGTGGCCGAGAAAGACCGGAAGAAGGTGTTCGGCAGAGGGTTTAAGACAGAAGCCCATGTCGAGCCTGGACTGGCGGAGCGGGTCGATGCGCTCATGGAACGATCTGCGCTTCAGGCGCTCTCCATGACGCGAAAGGCCGGTGAACTGGTCACCGGTCACGCGAAGGTTGAAGCGGCTCTGCGGCGGGACACCGTCGCCGGGCTGATCCATGCCTCGGACGCTGCAGAGGACGGGGTAAGGAAGCTGGCAGCTGTCGTTGCCGGCACAGAGGAACTGGCAAACGGATGCCAAATCGTCCGTTTGTTCGATTCGGACCAATTGGATTTGGCATTGGGCCGGTCAAATGTGATACATGCTGCACTGCTTGCGGGGCAGGCCAGCGAAAACTTTCTGTCACGGGTGCGTGACCTGGAGCGTTTTCGAGGGCTATCCGGAGCACACGGCGACAAAGGCAACGCCTGACAAGGTGGTTGCGCAGGACTGAAGGCAATATGAGCGATACGAAGAATCCAGGCGACAAGACAATCAGCGTTGAGCGTGGCAAGACGCTTGGCCTCAAGCGGGGCGGTGGCGATCAGGGAACTGTTCGGCAGTCGTTTTCGCATGGCCGGTCGAAGGCCGTCGTCGTGGAAAAGAAAAAGCGCCGTGTCGTGATCCCGGGACAGGAGCCGAAACCGGAAGCTCCCGCACCGACGACCCAGCGTCTGGAACGGCCGGCTGAAGCTCCGCGCAAACCGCACCAGCCTGATCCGCAGGCTGCCAAGCAGGCACGCCGCTCCGCGTCGGGCCAGCGTCAGAAGGGCAATGGCAACGTTCTGAGAACCCTGACCAAGGAAGAAGCGGCTGCCCGCGCAGCGGCTCTTCAGATGGCAAAGGTCCGCGACGAGGAAGACCGCGTTCGCCGGGCGGAAGAAGAAAAGCGCCGGGCCGCCGAAGCTGCTCAGCGTCAGGCCGAAGAAGAGGCCCGTGCCAAGGTAGAAGCCGAAGAGCGTGCCAAGCGTGAGGCGGAAGAAGCCAAGGCAGCTGCCGAAGCCGCGAAAGCGGCCCCGGCTGCAGAGGAAGCCAAGGCTCCGGCCGAAGCCGCACCGGCTGCCAAGGCGGCTGCGCCTCAACGCCAGGAGAGCAGGAAACCGGCCATCCGCAAGCCTGCGCATGCCGATGGCGGCCGCCCGCCGAGCCTCGACAACATGGGCAAGCGCAAGGAAACCCCTGCTCCGGCCCGTCCGAAGCCGGAAACCCGCGAGGGGGCCACGTCCGAGGACGATCGCAACAAGGGTGGCCTTCGTGCTGTCAAGCGGCCGAAACAGGCCCCGGCCCCGACCACGCGTCCGCGTGGCGGCGACGACCGGCGCCGGTCCAAGCTTACGATTTCTGCTGCTACCGGTGGTGATGACGGCCAGCGGGCACGCTCGCTTGCCTCCATGCGCCGCCGCCAGGAGAAGGCCAAGCGCGGTCAGCAGCAGGTGGTTCGCGAGAAAATTTCCCGTGAAGTCACGCTGCCGGAAGCGATCACCATTCAGGAACTCGCCAACCGTATGGCCGAGCGCGCTGTTGATGTGATCAAGCTGCTGATGAAGCAGGGCCAGATGCTCAAGATCAACGACGTCATCGACGCCGACACGGCCGAGCTGATCGCCGAAGAAATGGGCCACACGGTCAAGCGTGTTTCCGAAGCCGATGTTGAAGAAGGCCTGTTCACCACCGAAGATGACGAAGGCACCTTGAAGCCGCGGCCGCCGGTCGTGACCATCATGGGCCATGTCGACCACGGCAAGACCTCGCTGCTCGACTCGATCCGCAAGTCCAAGGTTGTCACCGGCGAAGCCGGCGGCATCACCCAGCATATCGGCGCCTATCAGGTCGATCAGGATGGTCAGAAGATCACCTTCATCGATACACCGGGCCACGCGGCCTTCTCGCAGATGCGTGCCCGCGGTGCCAAGTCGACCGATATCGTGATCCTCGTGGTGGCTGCCGATGACGGCGTCATGCCGCAGACCAAGGAAGCGATTGCCCACGCCAAGGCGGCCGATGCGCCGATCATCGTGGCGATCAACAAGATCGACAAGCCGGGCGCAGATCCGAACCGGGTCCGCACCGAGCTCCTGAGCGAAGAACTTGTTGTCGAATCCATGGGCGGCGACATCATCGATGTCGAGGTTTCGGCCCTGAACGGCACCAACCTGGACAAGCTGCTGGAAATGATCCTGCTGCAGTCCGAGGTTCTTGAGCTTCAGGCCAATCCGGACCGCACTGCGGAAGGTGTTGTCATTGAGGCCCAGCTCGACCGTGGCCGTGGTCCGGTTGCGACCGTACTGGTGCAGAAGGGCACGCTGAAGCCGGGTGACATCCTGGTGGCCGGTTCCGAATGGGGCCGTGTCCGCGCCATGCTCGACGAGAACGGCGAACAGGTGAAGGAAGCCGGTCCGTCCAAGCCGGTCGAGGTTCTGGGCTTCCAGGGCACTCCGGCTGCAGGCGACCTGGTTGCGGTCGTGGAAAACGAAGCCCGCGCCCGTGAAATCACCGACTACCGCCAGCGTCAGATCCGCGAAAAGGCCTCTGTGGTTGCCTCTGCAGCACGGGGATCCCTCGAGCAGATGATGATGAGCGCGCAGAACACGGGCCGGAAGGAATTCCCGCTGGTTCTGAAAGCGGACGTGCAGGGCTCGGCGGAAGCCATCGCCCATGCGCTTAACGAACTCGGCAACGAGGAAGTTGGTGCACGCATCCTGCTGTCGGGTGTCGGTGGCATCACCGAGAGCGACATCACCCTGGCATCGGCCTCCAATGCGCCGATCCTTGGCTTCAACGTACGTGCCAACAAGCAGGCGCGTGAGGCAGCCAGCCGCGACGGTATCGAGATCCGTTACTACAACGTGATCTATGACCTCGTGGACGACATCAAGTCGGCCATGTCCGGCCTTCTGTCGCCGGAGCGTCGCGAGACCTTCCTCGGCAATGCGGAGATCAAGGAAATCTTCCACATCTCCAAGGTCGGCAAGGTTGCAGGCTGTCTGGTCACCGAAGGTGTTGTCGAACGCGGTGCCAATGTGCGCCTCATTCGCGACGACGTGGTCATCCACGAAGGCGAACTGGGCACGCTCAAGCGCTTCAAGGACGAGGTCAAGTCCGTCGAATCCGGTCAGGAATGCGGCATGAACTTCGTCAAGTACCAGGACATGCGTCCGGGCGACATCATCGAGTGTTTCCGCGTCGAGCAGATTGCAAGAACGCTCTGACGACTCGGCCTGCTTACGTCATTTCGAACCTGCATGCGGCACAGCCGCACACAGGTTCGGAAACCAGATATGAGGGCGCGCGAAAGCGCGCTCTTTTTCTAATTGGACGCGCTGTTTGCGCGGCATGATACGCTGGGGTCCGGATCTGTTTGCAGCTTGCGCTGCACTTATCCGGAATTGACGGCGGTCAAAGGACAACAACAATGGCAAAACATCACGGACAGGACAGCCGTGGTCCGTCGCAGCGCCAGCTCAAGGTTGGCGAAACGGTCCGCAAGGAGCTGTCCGACATTCTGACACGCGGCCGGTTTTCCGATCCGGATCTGGACGGGGTCATTATCACGATCCCCGAAGTGCGCATGACGCCGGATCTGCGTCTTGCCACCTGTCTGGTGATGCCGCTCGGCGGCAAGGACGCGGAGAAGGTGGAAAAGGCACTCAACCGCAGCGCCAAATATCTGCGTGGCCAGGTGTCCCGTCGCCTGACCATGAAATACATGCCCGACCTGCGTTTCGTGCTCGACACCCGTTTCGACGATGACGACCGCATCGGCACCCTGCTGCATTCTCCGGAAGTTGCCCGCGACCTGGACGCGGACGAAGAGGACTAGGGGCCGCGAGGCCACTCGGGCATATCCAATTGACGTCATCCCATGGCTTGACCATGGGATCCATGCCAATGCGTTTCCTTTCGATCAGCTTTGTCTGAGGCAAGGAAACGGCATGGATTGCCGGATCAAGTCCGGCAATGACGAAGGCGTCGGGTCCTTTTAGTTGGCCCAACCATCGTAATTGAGATCCAGACGGACATCACATGGCACGGCAGAAACAGGTCAAACGCAAGAAAAACGCCATCAATGGCTGGCTGGTGCTGGACAAGCCCTATGGCATCACGTCCAACGAGGCCCTCGGCAAGATCAAGCGGATCTTCTCGCCGCAAAAGGTCGGGCATGCCGGTACGCTTGATCCGCGCGCCTCGGGGCTGCTGCCGGTGGCCTTTGGCGAGGCCACCAAAACCGTTCCTTTTGTCATGGATGGCCGCAAGGTCTACCGCTTCGAGGTGACCTGGGGTACCGAAACCAACACCGACGACACAGAAGGAGAGGTTATTGCGACCTCGGATGTGCGTCCGGATGCACCGTCCATTTCCGGCGTGCTTGGCGAGTTTGTCGGCACGATCATGCAGGTGCCGCCGAAATTCTCCGCCATCAAGATCGCCGGTGAACGGGCTTATGATCTTGCCCGTGACGGTGAAGAAGTCGAGCTGGAAGCGCGGCCCATCGACGTGCACCGGCTGGATCTGGTGGAATGTCCGGACGAAAACCGTGCTGTTTTTGAAGCCGAATGCGGCAAGGGGACCTATGTGCGGGCCCTTGCCCGTGACCTTGGCCGCCGTCTCGGCACCTGTGGTCACGTAACAGAGCTTCGCCGTCTGCTGGTCGGCCCGTTTGGTGAGGAAGATCTGGTCGAATTCGAGGACCTGGTGGACGCAGCGCAGGAGCAGGAGCAGGAAGAGGGAGCAGGCGTAGAGGCGCTGGTCTCCGAATTCATCCTTCCCGTGCGCGATGCCATGGACGCGCTGGTCGAAGTGCCGGTCTCGCTCGATGATGCGGCGAAGATCCGCAAGGGGATGGCTGTGTTGCTTCGCGGCCGGGACGCGCCCCTCAACACGGATGTGGCCTTTGCCAGCCACGCCGATGTGCCCGTCGCCATCGGTTCAATTGACAGGGGCCGGTTCCAGCCGAGCCGCGTGTTTCATCTTTGAAAGAATGGCGGGGCGCGAAAGCCCGAGAATCCGCTGGATTTTCGCTGCGTTTTCTGCCATATACCGCCGCCATTGGGTACTAAGGCCCAATTCGTCCGGAAAGATCCTTTGCTGACCGACATCTCGGCTCTGGAGACATCCGGATCAGGCCTTCGGGCAGTTCAACGCGTCCGGTCAACGGACCTTCACTCTTTGAAAGGAAAGAGCGATGTCGATTACTGCAGAGCGGAAAGCTGAGCTCATCAAGGAATACGCGACCAAAGAAGGCGACACCGGCTCTCCGGAAGTCCAGATCGCGATCCTGACCGAGCGCATCAACAACCTGACCGAACACTTCAAGGGTCACGGCAAGGACAACCACTCCCGCCGCGGTCTCCTGAAGATGGTTGCGCAGCGCCGGTCCCTTCTGGACTACACGCGCGGCAAGAGCGAAGAGCGTTACAAGACGCTCATCGAACGTCTTGGCATTCGCCGCTAAGATCGCAGACCTTCAAAACGCGGTGGGCCTGTCCCGCCGCGTTTTTCTTTGGGAAGACGCTTCGCGAACCCGAACACTCGTTTCGCAGCGTAATTCCGAACTGGAGCGTTTCCATTTGGAAGCAAACGCTCTATAGAAGCCTCGTGACATGTCATGGGGCAGGATTGCCAGCTTCTTTCAATTGTTTTTTGGAAAGCAGCTTGTTGTCTTGCCCGTGACCTGTCCGCCGGTAACCGGCCCATCCGGGGCCGACCGGGAATGTGCCCGATCACCAAGCCGTACCGAAAGCGGCCAGTCCGGGCAAAGCTGTAAGGACAGATGATGTTTGACATTCATCGTGTAGAAGTCGAGTGGGGCGGGCGTCCGCTCATTCTCGAAACGGGCAAGGTTGCCCGCCAAGCCGATGGCGCCGTCATGGCGACCTATGGCGAAACCAAAGTGCTGGCAACGGTTGTCTCCGCAAAGGAACCGAGGCCAGGCCAGGATTTCTTCCCGCTGACCGTGAACTACCAGGAAAAGGCCTATGCCGCCGGTAAGATTCCGGGAGGCTTTTTCAAGCGTGAAGGCCGTCCGTCCGAGCACGAGACGCTGACCTCCCGCCTGATCGACCGTCCGATCCGTCCGCTCTTTGCCGATGGCTACAAGAACGACACCCAGGTGGTCATCACCGTTCTCTCCCACGATCTGGAGAACGCACCGGACATCCTGGCCATGGTTGCGTCTTCCGCGGCCCTGACCCTGTCCGGCGTTCCGTTCATGGGCCCGATCGGCGGCGCCCGCGTCGGTTACATCAACGGCGAATATGTCCTGAACCCGCTGGTTGACGACATGCAGGAATCCTCTCTGGATCTGGTTGTTGCCGGCACCACCGACGCCGTTCTGATGGTCGAATCGGAAGCCAAGGAACTGGACGAAGACACCATGCTCGGCGCGGTGATGTTCGGCCACAAGGGTTTCCAGCCGGTGATCGACGCCATCATCAAGCTGGCCGAGACCGCTGCCAAGGAACCGCGTGAACTGGTCCTGCCGGATCACTCCGCCCTCTTTGCCAAGATCAAGGACATGGTCGCCGGTGAAGTTGCCGAGGCCTACAAGATCACGTCCAAGACCGAGCGCAAGAACGCGGTTGATGCGGCCAAGGCCAAGGTTGTCGAAGCCCTGATCACCAACGCCGCTGAAGGCGAAGCGGTCGAAGCCAACGTTCTGGGCGAGCAGTTCAAGAAGCTGGAAGCGGAAATCGTCCGTGGCAGCATCCTGGACACCGGTTCCCGCATCGATGGCCGCGACCTGTCCACCGTTCGTGCGATCACGTCCGAAGTCGGCATTCTGCCGCGCGCCCACGGTTCTTCCCTGTTCACCCGCGGTGAGACCCAGGGTCTGGTCGTCTCCACGCTGGGCACCGGCGAAGACGAGCAGTTCGTCGACCTGCTTGAAGGCACCGTCAAGGCGCACTTCATGCTGCACTACAACTTCCCGCCCTACTCCGTCGGTGAAACCGGCCGCATGGGCTCCCCGGGACGTCGCGAGATCGGCCACGGCAAGCTGGCCTGGCGTGCGATCAACCCGATGATGCCGGCGCATCACGAGTTCCCGTATACCGTCCGCGTTGTCTCCGAGATCACCGAATCCAACGGCTCGTCTTCCATGGCGACCGTCTGCGGCACCTCGCTGGCGCTGATGGATGCCGGTGTGCCGCTGAAGTCGCCGGTGGCCGGTATCGCCATGGGTCTGATCAAGGAAGGCGACCGCTTCGCCGTCCTGTCCGACATCCTGGGTGACGAAGATCACCTCGGCGACATGGACTTCAAGGTGGCAGGTTCCGAAAACGGCATCACCGCGCTGCAGATGGACATCAAGATCGACGGTATCACCGAAGAGATCATGAAGGTTGCTCTCGGCCAGGCCAAGGACGGCCGGATCCACATTCTGGGTGAAATGGCCAATGCCATCACCGAGGCACGGTCCGAGCTTGGCGAACATGCGCCGCGCATCGAAATGATGAAAATCCCGGTCGACAAGATCCGTGAAGTCATCGGTTCCGGCGGCAAGGTCATTCGCGAAATCGTCGAAAAGACCGGCGCCAAGGTCAACATCGAAGACGACGGCACCGTCAAGATCGCCTCTTCCGACGGCAAGGCCATCAAGGCCGCCGTCAACTGGATCAACTCCATTGCCGCTGAACCGGAAGTGGGTGTGATCTACGAAGGCACGGTCGTGAAATGCGTTGATTTCGGCGCGTTCGTGAACTTCTTCGGTGCCAAGGACGGTCTGGTCCACATTTCCCAGCTCGCTCCGCGCAAGGTGGCCAAGGTCACCGACGTGGTCAAGGAAGGCGACAAGGTCTGGGTCAAGCTGATGGGCTTCGACGAGCGTGGCAAGGTACGCCTGTCCATGAAGGTCATCGATCAGGAGACCGGCCAGGAAATCGAAAAGAAGGAACGCGAAGACGCTGAATAAGCGCGCGTTGCTTGAAAACCGGAAACGGGGCCCTGGTGGCCCCGTTTTTTGTTTCTGGGCTTGGGGTTCTGTCAGCCGGCCTGGGCTGCCACGGCGTCGACGCCGTTCATATTGGCGAGAAACCGGTGGAAGTCGACACCGGACATCGGTTTGC
Source organism: Roseibium sp. (assembly GCF_965233565.1). Classification (GTDB taxonomy): domain Bacteria; phylum Pseudomonadota; class Alphaproteobacteria; order Rhizobiales; family Stappiaceae; genus Roseibium. The sequence continues at coordinate 3,692,461 of NZ_OZ247494.1, forward strand.
CGAGGCTGTAGCCCTGTATCAGGGCGCAGCCGAATGAGTGGATCAGATCGCACTGTTCCGGGGTTTCCGCGCCCTCGCAGACAACATCAATCCCGAGCGATGCTGCCATCGAGATGATTGCCTTGACCAGGGCCTGGCCGTCCTGATCGCGTTCCAGACCCATGATGAAGGACCTGTCGATCTTCAGTGTGTCAATCGGCAGACGTTTCAGGTAGCTGAGCGACGAGTAGCCGGTGCCGAAGTCGTCCAGCGAGATTTTCACGCCCAGAGAGCTGATGGAGTCCAGGATCTCGATCGGGTCGACGCGCTGGTCTTCGAACATCACGCTTTCGGTGACTTCGAGCTGCAACCGGGTCGGGTCCATTTCCATTTCTTCCAGGATCGCCGTGACACGGCCTACAAAACTGTTATCCCGGCATTGGCGCGGTGAAATGTTCACGCTGATGCCGTCCAGCTGCAGGCCGTTGCGGTTGCAGGAATGGAAGAAGGTGCAGGCTTCCCTCAGGACCCATTCACCAAGCGGAACGATCAGGCCGCAGTCTTCTGCGACCTTGATGAATTCTGAGGGCGGCACCGTGCCCAGGTGGGGGTCGGTCCAGCGCGCCAGGCTCTCGCAGCTGACGACCCGTTTTTTGGAATAGTCGACAATCGGCTGGTAATTCAGGTGCAGTTCGCCGTTTTCGATGGCGCGGCGCAGAGACACCTCGATCTGTCCGGCTCGCGCTGTCTGCTCGTTCATGCGTGTGGCAAAGAAACGATAGGTGGACCCGCTGTCTGCCTTGGCCTGGTACATGCTTGTGTCGGCCTGCAACAGCAACGCTTCGTCGTCATCGCCGTCATTGGGGGCCACCGTGATGCCGAGGCTGCCGGCCATGACGGCCTGCAGACCGTTTTCCAGGTCAATGGGTTCACCCACCACTTTCAGGATGTCACGGGCGACCTGTTCGATCTGCCAGCGGTCTTCCTGATCGGTCAGGATGATGGCAAACTCGTCCCCGCCCATGCGGGCAACGGTCTGGTCCGGTCCGAGCAGATGCGTCAGCCGTGCGGCGATGGATTCGATGACGAGATCACCGGCCTTGGGGCCGTAGGTCTCGTTGACGGTCTTGAACCGGTCGAGGTCCAGGATCATCAGGGCGATCCTTTCGCCATGATGTTTGCAGCGCTGAACGGCCTGGTGGAGCCTGTCCATCAGGAGGCGCCGGTTCGGCAGTCCGGTCAGGATGTCGAAATTGGCATTCTTGGTCGCCAGTTCTTCCTGGTGCTTGCGCTCGCTGATATCGGTGATGGTGGCGTAATAGGCACGTTCCCCGCGCCACTCCGTCAAACGCACATGTTGCTCGAACCAGACGATCTGTCCGTCCTTGCGGATGCCTTTGACTTCATAGGCCCTGGGCGCTCCGCCGCTTTCACGCAGATTGTAGTAGCTGCGCAGGCGGCTGTGTTCTTCAGGCGCGAAGATCACCAGGGTTGGCGAATCGACCAGCTGCTTCGGGTCTCCGTTTTCATAGCCCAGCATCTGCAGCAGGGCGTCGTTGACATAGAGGATCCGGTGATTGGCATGCACCAGAACGCCGTGCAATGATCCATCGATCATGTCCTTGAACTGGGCGTCGCGATTGCGCACCGATTCAAAAGCGGCCTGAAACATGGAGGACAGTTTGTTGAACTCGGAAATCAGCCCCGGCGTCGGAGGGGACACCAGCCGGTCCTGTCTGAGGCTCATGGCGTAGTTCAGCAGTCGGCCGAGCCCCGCGGTTGTGATCCGGTTCACCAGAAGCGCAGCGACAATCGCAAGGACACCGGTATAGAGCAGGAACGGCGTGAACAGCTGGGTGTAGGTCTCTTCGACCTTTTGCATCGTATCGACAGGCTGCTTGACGATCGCAGCCATCATGTGCCCGTCGAGGCCGTGCATCAGCGGTGCCAGAACATAAAGGTGATTGTCCTTGAGAACATAGCTGACCGTGTCCGGCGTCACGGTGAGTTGCTCTGGTAGAGCTTCCGTTGTCAGGTCGCCCAGGCCCGCAATCACGTGGTCGTCATGATAGATGGCAAGGTCGTCCACTTTCAGGATTTTGGCCAGCACACCCGGCAAGGTGTAAGAATCCGTGACGGACGTTCCGCCATAGATTTTCCCAAGTGCCTGCCCGGTCTCCGGATCAAGGACCGGCGTCGACAGGGCAGCGGTCACTTCAATCGGGTCTGAATCGTGCTCGGCATAGTTCACCCAGATATCCGGCGGCATGGCGGAGCGGATATTGTAGGGCAGCTGGTTCCGGATATCGATCAGGCCAAGGCTGCCATTGACCCAACCGGGTTCATCCGGATGGTCGATCAGCAAAATGTCGAGCACTGCGCTGGTCAGACCTTCGGAGGCCCGGTCCATGATTTCCTTGGCTGCGGCCTTGTCGTTGGTCTTGAGGGCTTCGCGAATATTCGGATCCGCGGCGATCATGCGGATCTGTGTTTCAAGCTGATCCAGATGCTGCGTGAACACCAGCCGTGTGAGAGTTGCCTTGGATTTGGCACTGCGGGCAATTTCGTATTCGGCGATGGACAGGGAGCCGAGATAGGTAATCCAGAACAGGGCGATCGCCGTGCCGATCAGGCCGAAGGCAAACAAAGCCATTACAAGCCGGCTGAAGGGTATGGCGAAACGGGCTTTCAACGAAGCGCTCCCAGGCAGTCGATCACTGCAACAGAGGTCCGAGGTTGAAGACGGCTTGAGCTCGCTCCAATCTCCAATCGCTGTCTGCGGGGCGCGGTTTTAGGGCCGATGTTTGAAACGTGCATAGCCGCTGAACTTCAACTCCTGCGAAACCATTCAAAGTGTATCGGGCCGGGCTGACGTCGAACATCCTATCATGAAACCTTGGTTCGAGTGCGCAATTGTAAGAATAAACAATTGTGACGAAAACTGTACCGCGCTCGGGTTTATCTTTAGTGAACTACCTTGATGAAAAAGACATGAATCATTTTGAAATTAACTTGTCATTTATCATAAACTTGACGGGTAATGCATGGTAATATTTTACAGGATCGAAGTTATCAGTCCTGATGTTTCCCGGTGAAACTCAGGCATTTGCCTTGCGGGGTGAAACTGTTATACCCGCTGCCGAATGGTGAATTGAGGGACCGTCGATGGGGCAAATGCGCTTGGTTGTCGTGGGAGCGGGGGGGCGCATGGGCCGTGCCCTGACGCGGGCTGTCACAGAAACGCCCGGAGCGACCGTCGCTTTCGCAATCGAACGCGAGGGATCCGACCTTCTTGGCCAGGACGCCGGTGAGCTGGCAGGCGTCGGGGCGTTGGACATTCCCCTGACCGACGACCCGCTGAGCGCCTTTGCCAAGGCGGACGGTGTGCTGGATTTCACGGCGCCTGCGGCAAGCCTTTGGTTTGCGGAACTGGCTGCCCAGGCCCGCATCGTGCATGTCATCGGAACGACGGGCTGGAGTGAGGGCGAAGATGCTCCGCTCAAGGCGGCGGCACGGCATGCCCGTGTCATCAAATCCGGAAACATGAGCCTTGGCGTCAATCTGCTCGCCAGTCTGGTGCGTCAGGCAGCGGCTGCGCTGGACGCGGATTTCGACATTGAAGTGCTGGAGATGCACCACAAGCACAAGGTGGATGCGCCGTCGGGGACGGCACTGCTGCTTGGGGAAGCCGCGGCAGAAGGCCGTGGGATCGATCTTGCCGCCCACTCGGTTCGCTCTCGAGACGGCATCTCGGACCCGCGCAGGAGCGGCGATATCGGCTTTGCAACGCTGCGCGGCGGCTCGGTCATTGGCGAACATTCGGTCATCTTTGCCGGAGAAGGCGAACGGATCGAGCTGACTCATCGCGCCGAGGACCGGCAACTGTTTGCGCGCGGCGCGGTCAAGGCCGCTCTGTGGGGCTTTGATCAGAAGCCGGGCTTTTATTCGATGGCCGATGTTCTCGGCCTGACGTCGTGACCTTACACCTGCATAGCTTGAGGAGAATGGCATGGATCGCCTTCTTGTGCTTGTCCGTCACGGGCAAAGCGAATGGAATTTGAAGAACCTGTTCACGGGCTGGAAAGATCCGGGCCTGACCGAACAGGGTGTTGCGGAAGCACACAAGGCGGGACAGCAGCTCAAGGATCTGAAGCTGACTTTCGATCTGGCGTTTACCTCCGTGCTGTCACGCGCGCAGAAGACGCTCGACATCATCCTGGAGGAGCTGGGTCAGACCGGCCTGGAAACCGCCAAGGATCAGGCTCTGAACGAGCGGGACTATGGCGATCTGACCGGCATGAATAAGGACGAGGCACGTCAGCAGTTCGGCGAAGAACAGGTTCACATCTGGCGCCGGTCCTTCGACGTGCCGCCTCCGGGGGGCGAAAGCCTGAAAATGACCGCTGAGCGTGTTCTGCCTTATTACAAGGCTGAAATCCTGCCGAAAGTGCTGTCCGGCAAGCGGACCATTGTGGCCGCTCACGGCAATTCCCTTCGTTCGCTGATCATGGAACTGGAAGGCCTGAGCCCGGAGCAGATCCTGAAGCGAGAGCTGGGCACCGGCACGCCCATCATCTACAGGCTCGACGAGAATGGCGGTGTCCTAAGCGTGCAGGATCTGGCGGACTGATTCCGTCGACCAAAGAGTTACGAGACCAGATGAGGGGCAATATGCCCCTCTTTTTTTTCCAAAAACGCATTTTTTTTCAGAAGTTAGCAGGCGAATTAAAAAAACGTGGCCGTTCACGGATGTGTCCGAATGGGCAAGGCATGGGCAATTTTGCGCATCTGATACAAGCACGCATGAAATCTTCTTTCATTCATCGGTATTATTGGTAATTTTAACAATAAATTTGCCTTGTCATACAACTGTAATGTGTTGTTGTGCTGGCTCATGTTTACTTCTAGTTTAGTGGTTCGCTTCAATTTTTGCGCGAAGGCGACCGAGTGTGTGCGGTCGTCAGACGGGCAACCAGGAGTGAAGCCGTGTTCTTCCGGCATTTTCAGAACATCAAATTCGGGGTCAAGGTCTGGGGCGGCTTTGCTGCCATTCTGGTCCTCACAGCAGCGGTTGGGGCCACGGCGACCGTGACGATTTCGGATCTGTCCGAACGGTCCCGGATCAGCGGCGCGGCTGTGGACGCAATGGCGCTTCTCAAGACGCTCGATCAGTCGAAGGAGACGTTTCTGTCAGATCCGTCTCCGGCCACAGCTGAGCAGGTCGCGTTGAATACGCAAGGTCTCGTCAAGCAACTCCAGACGATCGGCGCATTCGCGCAGCAGGGCGACAGTTTGCGGAGCGGGATCGATGCGTCGATTGGCCAGCTGAACGCATTTGACGAGGTTTTTGCAGAGTTGACAGAAAAGACCTGGCAACAGGCGGAACGGCTGGACACGCTGACACAGACCGGAAACGATCTTGCCGGATTGACCGTCGAGATCAGCAACATCGTCCGCGACGTGCGGTCCAGAACCATCGAGGAAGCGAAGGCGGCCGCCAAAAGGCAGGCCGCGGCCCGGGAAATGACGTTCCAGGCCGAGCAGCTGCATAAGCTTGCGGTCGTGCTGATGCCGAAATTCGGACTGGGCGCGAAATTCAAGCAGAAGGATATGACGGACCAAATCCGGAGCGAGATCGATCTGGCGCTGGCCGAAATGTCCAAGGCCGCTGCTGTTATCAAGGCAACATCGGTTTCGAGCGTCGCCCGGGAGGTTGTCACGAACGTGTCCGGTGATGCCGAGACGCTTGTCGTAGCTTTGCCCGATCTCCTGGCAGAGACCAATCTCTTCAATCGCATGGGAAAGAAGAAGACGGTTGCGGATCTCCTTGCACGTGTCGAAGAGGGGGCAATCACCCTCCAGTCCGCTGCAGGTGCTGCGCTTGATCAGGAACTCGCCCTGGCAACACAGTCTCAAAAAGATCTGATCGACCTGATTGAACTCGGACAGCTTGCCATCGATCTTGCCAATGAGGCCTCAGCAGCACAATCCGGAACGCTGGCGTTTGTTGCCGATCTCGCGCAGGATTCCGGCGAGATTGAAACACGCGTAGCCAGGTTGGGCGATGCTGCGCGCGCCCTGGATGCACGGCCTGAACTTGGTGACATTCTTGCAAAGACAGGGAGCATTGCCGAGACCGTGGCGCAGTTCGAGAAAGCCTTCTCCGCGATCGCCAGAACACGGCGGGACATGTCCGGCCTGGAGCACAGCCTTGAGCGAGCAGCTGCAAGCGCAGGCGCGCAGGTTGCGGAGATTTCTTCTGAACAGAGTGCAGACATGCAGCAGGCCGGCAAGACAGCCCTGATGATCATTCTGACAGCCGTCACTGTGGCCATCTCCTTGGGCATTGGTCTGGCCGCGCTTCTCAATGTGGCTATAACCCGTCCAATCCGGGCGCTGACGTCCGTCATGGGCACACTGGCAGACGGCAGCAATGATGTCGCGATTGCCGGTCTCGACCGCGGTGACGAAATTGGGGAGATGTCACGCACGGTACGCGTGTTCCGGGACAATGCTGTTGAACGCGAACGGTTGCGCGAGGAGCGCCGTGCCGAGGAGGCGGCACGCAACGAGAGGCAGCAGACGATCGAGGCTCTGATCAGGTCGTTTCGTGAAACGGTGCAGGAACAGCTTGGTGCCGTCGGCGAAACCGCCCTGGGCCTGGACGATACGGCAAAGACCCTGACGGATACGGCCCGCCACAGCGCACAGAAGGCAGACGAAACGCAAGGGGCGTCCGGGGTTGCAAGCCGCAACGTCGGCACGGTCGCCTCTGCTGCGGAGGAGCTGGCCTCTTCCATCCGGGAAATCGGCAGTCAGGTCGAACGGACGACCGAAGTGGTTGCGCAGGCAACCGAGGGCACCCGTGTGACCAACGAGAAGGTCGCAGGCCTTGCCGAATCCGCGGGCAAGATCGGAGAAGTGGTGACGCTCATTCAGGCAATCGCGGAACAGACCAACCTCCTGGCTCTGAACGCGACAATCGAGGCGGCCCGGGCGGGTGAGGCCGGTCGCGGTTTTGCCGTGGTGGCAGCTGAGGTGAAGGAGCTTGCAACCCAGACCTCGAAGGCAACTGAGGAAATTTCCAGCCAGATTGCCGCCATCCAGTCGGCGACCAGGGATTCTGCCGACGCGATTTCGGGCATCACACGGACAATGGATGAAGTGAATGCCTACACTGGCGCGATTGCCACCGCGGTTTCGCAGCAAGGGGCTGCGACAAACGAAATCTCCCGGAACGTGGAACAGGCGGCGCAGGGAACGGAAATCGTGAGCACCAACATCACCGATCTTTCCGGTGCCGTGGAACAGACCGCGTCATCTGCCGAACACGTCGTGCGAGCCTCTGGTGAACTCGGCAAACGTACCAAGGAACTGCGCAGCGAAGTTGACCGGTTCCTGTCGGATGTCGCGGCAGCCTGAACCCGCTTGCCATACGTGAAAGATAAAGGGCGGCCATTCGGCCGCCCTTTGCGTTTGATCAGGAGCGGTTGATCAGACCTTGTAGCCATTTTGCTCGGCCAGGTTCTTCAGCGGCCGTTCGGGGCGAGCGCCGACATGGCTGATAACGTTGGAAGCACACAGGCAGCCGAGGGCAGCGGATTCCGAAAGTGAGTAGTCGCGCGCCAGCCCAAACAGGAAGCCGGAGGCAAACAGGTCACCTGCTCCGGTCAGGTCGACGACGTTATCCACGACCTGTGCGGGAACGGTATATGTCTCTTCCCCGTTGATCACCATCGCGCCCTCCTTGCCGAGCGTCAGTGCTGTCAGGGCGCCGGTTTCGCGAGCGGCGGCGACAGCCGTGTCCAGGTCGGCCGTTTCGTAGAGCGCCCGGAGCTCGTGTTCATTGGCGAACATGAGATCGACGACGCCATCCGTGAGCATGGACTGGAATTCGCTGCGGTAGCGGTCGACGCAGAAGGAATCGGACAAGGTGATCGCCACCTTGCGATTGTTCAGATGCGCGATCTCCGCTGCTTTCAGGAAGGCTTTCTTGGCTTCTTCCGGATCCCACAGATAGCCTTCCATGTAGGTGACGGCGGCGGCGGCCACGACGTCTTCATCCACGTCCGAAGGGCTGAATTCGGTGCAGGCGCCAAGATAGGTGTTCATGGTGCGCTCGCCGTCCGGCGTGATCAGGATCATCGACCGTGCCGTCGGCTTCCACTCCCGCAGCCGGGGGGTGTTGAAGTAGACGCCGGTGCCATTCATGTCGTGATAGTAGCTGTCGCCGAGTTCGTCCTCGGCCACCTTGCCGAAATAGGCCGGCCGGCCGCCAAGGGACGCTATGCCGGCGGCTGTATTGCCCGCGCTGCCGCCCGAGACGCGAACCGTCTGACCCATCTTGTTGAACAGGCGGACGGCTTCATCGGTTTCGATCAGGCGCATGGACCCTTTGATCAGGTTTTCCTGAAGCAGGAAATCCTCTTCCACATGGGCAAACACATCGCAGATGGCGTTGCCGATGCAAAGGGCGTCAAATCTGGTTTCTGTCATGAGATCCTCTGGTTTCGCCTTATGGCTGGCGGCGTCAGGAATGCGGGTTCGGGCGCAGGGCGCGGTTGGCTTCCGGTTCCTTGATCTTGTCCCGGAAGGGGCTCGCCCGGTAGACACCAAGCATGTTCAGTTCGGCACAGAAAAAGGCCAGTTCCTCGAGCGCGAGACCAACGGCCGGGTCTTCAGGGTGCCCCTCGACATCGGCATAGAACATGGAGGCGAAAAACTGGCCTTCCAGCTGGTAGGACTCCAGTTTAGTCATGTTCACCCCATTGGTCGCAAATCCTCCAAGAGCCTTGTAGAGCGCGGCCGGAACGTTGCGGACCCGGAAGATGAAGGTGGTGATGACCGGCTGACCATTGTGCGCGGCCTCCATCTTATCGCGCGAGAGGATAACAAAGCGTGTCGTGTTGTGCGCTTCATCTTCCACATCCCGTCGCAGGATATCGAGACCGTAGATTTCAGCGGCCATTTCCGGCGCAAGGGCGGCGACGCTGGCATCCCCCAACTCCGCGACCTGTCTTGCAGACCCGGCCGTGTCACCGCCAACAACGGCCGTCAGGCCGAGCTCTCGAATAACGTTTCGGCACTGGCCGAGCGCATGGACGTGGCTCTGGACCGTTTTCAGTCCTTCCACGGTCGCGCCGCTGGGGGCCATCAGCTGAAACCGGATCGGCATGAAGTATTCGCCGATAATATGCAGGCCGGACTTCGGCAGAAGGTGATGGATGTCGGCGACGCGGCCCGCGACCGAGTTTTCGATCGGGATCATGGCGAGGTCGGCCGTCCCGTCCGCCATCGCTGAAAAGCAGTCTTCGAAGGTCGCGCAGGGAATGGCTTCATAGTCGGGATAGACGCTCCGGCAGGCCATATGCGAATTGGCCCCGGTTTCGCCCTGAAATACAATTCTTTTTCTATCGCTCATTGTGTCTTCCGCCCTGCGGCAATTCATTGTTGTCGGGACGTCCCGTTACTCGGCGCGGTGCGTTCAGGCACAAACACCACCCGTCAATCGGGCGAATCGCCCTCATAAAGGGCAATGCGTCTGTGCCCGGTCGCACCGTTGGATTTGCCGCCAACGAGGCCTCCCTAAGGCTGAACGGAGCTGCCGGAACGAAAAAAACACCTGCCGCGTCCGTTTGTCGTATCAGATGCCCTTTTAAAGCTATGGACAGCAAGGTCAAAAAATTTGTAGGTTCCGGCAAATTTCGAAAAGCTGATAGGGCCTGCAGCAGTTCTGCGGGCCCGGACGCGTATGAGCTTGGAGCCGGAGAGAATGGATTCGTTCACGTTGAACAAGATCGCAGGTGCGGTCCTTGGGGTTCTTATTTTGGTGATGGGTGTCGCTTGGATGTCCGACATCATCTTTCACCCGACGATCCCCGGCAAACCGGGCTATGAAATCGTCGTTGCCTCCGCTGAAGACAGCACGTCTACAGTGCAGGCCGAGCCGGATGTGGTTCCGATTTCCGAGCGCCTGCTCGCAGCCGCCGCCTCTGACGGCGAAAAGGCGGCCAAGAAATGCGCGGCATGTCACACCTTTGATGCAGGTGGCGCCAACAAGGTCGGCCCGGCCCTTTATGACATCGTCGGCCGCAAGCCGGGTGGCCACGATGGCTTCGGCTATTCCAGCGCCATGACCGCTTACGGTGACGAAAACCCGGAGTGGACCTATGAGAGCCTGGACAACTTCCTTGCAGCTCCGAAGAAATATCTTCCCGGTACCACAATGGGCTTTGCCGGAATTCGGAAGCCGCAAGAACGTGCTGACCTGATTGCTTATCTCCGGGAGCAGTCTGCCGCACCGAAGCCGCTACCGGCAGAATAAGTCGCCGTAAATAGCGCCAGACATTTGAATTGTAGAGAAGCCGGGTGAAAAACCCGGCTTTTTTATTTGATTTATAAGAAAAATTAACAAATCTTACGCTACGTAGTATCGACGAATGCGGGCAAGGTCGGGCTAGGGCCGTATGGGCATCAATCTGTCGCGGAGTGCATTTTCAAAGTCGAATGGAACGTGGGTCGCGTCCGTTGTCGCTGCCGTCTGTTTCCTGGCTGGCATCGCCGTGACCGCCCATGTCGGGCAGCTGGTTCGCAACGAACTGATTTCCCAACACAAACGCGAGGCTATCGCCAGCCTGTCCGAGACGCGGGCACGTCTGGAAGGCGAAATCAGCCGCACCGTGGCACACGGGCTGGGCATCCGGTCCTATGTCACTCAGTTTGTCGATGCCCCGTTCAACATGGATGACTATCAGGGGATTGCGACGGAGCTGATCGAGGAAAACCCTTCCATCCGCTCGATCGGGCTGGCGCCCAACAACATCCTGCGCGCCGTCTTTCCGTTTGAACCCAACCAGTCTGCCATCGGCCTGAACTACCGGATGAACACGGCCCAGTGGCCGGCGATCCGCGAGGCGATGATGAGCCGGGAAGTCGTGATCGCAGGACCGCTGGAACTTGTTCAGGGTGGCCAGGCGCTTCTGATCCGCATTCCGATCTTCACGGCCACCATTCCCGGACAGCCGATCGAAGAGCGCAGCTATTGGGGGGTGGCAACGCTGGTCCTGGATCAGCAGGGCATGATGACGTCGGCGGGCATCACGGATGTCATCAACGGCATCCGGATCGGTGTGGTCAACAAGAACACGGTCGACAACGACAAGCTGATCATGGGCAGCGCCTCGCTGTTCAACAAGGATCATGTGTCCCTGCCGTTGCACCTGCCGGGCGGTCTGGACTGGGACCTGATCGGCTATCCGGAAACCGGCTGGTCCAGCGCAGGCAACCAGGTCTGGATCACGCAACTGGTCGGCAGCCTGATTTCACTCGTCTTCGGCGCGATGGCCTTTCTGCTGATCAGTGAGGTTTACAAGGTCCGGTCGATGGCCCTGCACGATCCGCTGACAGGTCTGGCAAACCGGCGTCTGCTGGAAGACCGCATGCACCAGCTGGCTGCCATGTGCGAACGCTCCGGAGCGGGATTTGAGATTTTCTACGTTGATCTGGATGCCTTCAAGCCGGTCAACGACAATTACGGACATGCGGTTGGCGACCAGCTGCTGATCGAGGTCGGGCAGCGGCTCCAGAACCAGGTCCGGCAGACCGACACGGTTGCCCGCGTCGGCGGAGACGAATTCATCGTACTGACGCCAGGCAACATGCGGCGCCAGGAAAAGGAAACGTTTTTGCATCGGCTGGGCGAGAAGGTTGCCCAGGTATTTGAGTATTCCGGTGCCCGCATTGACGTGAAAGCCAGTATCGGTTCGGCCAGTTATCCGGGTGATGCCGCATCTGTGGAGGATTTGCTCAGGGTTGCAGACGGCAGAATGTATGCCCAGAAGGCAAAGTCTAAGCAGAATTCACAGGAACTTCCTTCCAAAGGTCTTCCCCAGACGGGTTAAATTTCTGTCATCTCGACAACCAGCAGGTGACGCGAGCCCACCTCGTCCCTACACTGTTTCCTTATAGCCCGCTGATTTGGGGCACTGGAACCGGAAGGGACGGAGAAGCCGATGGTGTTCACATGGCGTTTTTGCAGGCAGGCGACAGCCGGCCTCCTGCTGGCAGGTCTTGTGTCGACAACGGGAGCGGCCCTCGCTCCGGTTCAGGCCGATGAACCTGAATGGCGACACGCCTCCGCGCTGAACGGAACACCCAAATACGGTCCCGACGTCGAACACTTCGACTATGTGAACCCGGCAGCTCCCAAGGGCGGTTCTGTTCGCCTTGCAGACAGCGGCGGGTTCGACACGTTCAACTTCCTGCCGCCGAAGGGCAGCATCGCACCCGGCATCGGGCTGATCTATGAAAGCCTCATGGAGGCGTCGCTGGACGAAGAAACCATCAGTGCAGCCTATGGTGTGCTTGCCGATGGCATCCGTTATCCGGAAGACTATTCCTGGGTGGAGTACCGATTGAATCCTGACGCCAAATGGCATGACGGCAAGCCCGTCACCGCTGAAGACGTGATCTGGTCTTTTGAAAAATCGATCGAGCTTGATCCGCAGCGCAAATTCTATTTCCAGAACGTCGTCAAGAGCGAGATTGTCGGCGACCGGACCGTCCGCTTCACCTTTGACGTCAGTGGCAACCGGGAGCTGCCCAAGATCATGGGGCAATTGCAGGTCCTGCCGAAACACTGGTGGGAAGGCACGGACGATGCCGGCAAGCCGCGCGACATCTCCAGCACGACACTCGAACCCCCGCTTGGCTCCGGGCCTTACCGTCTCAAGAGTTTTTCCCCCAACCGCCAGGTCGTTTACGAGCGGGTCGAGGACTATTGGGGCAAGGATCTGCCGATCCGGGTCGGCACCAACAACATTGATGAAATCCGCTATGTGTCGTTCCTGGATGATGCCGTCCAGTTCGAGGCCTTCAAGGGGGATCAATATGATTTCCACACCGAGCGCAGCTCGAGCCAGTGGGCCAAACGGTACGATTTCCCGGCTGTGAAAGATGGCCGTGTGGTCAAGGAGATTTTCCCGGATAGATCACGGGGCGTAATGCAGGGCTTCTTCCTGAACCTGCGCCGCGACAAGTTCCAGGATCCCCTGGTCCGCCGGGCGTTGAATTATGCCTATGACTTCGAGACCACCAACGAGATTGTCTCGGCCAATCTTCTGAAAAGGGTCAATTCCTATTTCTCCGGTACGGAGCTCGCCTCATCCGGTTTGCCAGAAGGCAAGGAACTTGAAATTCTCGAGGAAGTGCGTGACCTCGTGCCGCCGGAAGTCTTCACCGAGGAATACACCAACCCGATCGGGGGGTCGCCGGAAAATGTGCGTGCCAACCTGCGCGAGGCGGTGAAACTGCTGCGTCAGGCGGGCTTTGAGCTGAAGGATCGCAAGATGATCGATCCGAAGACCGGCGAACAGTTCACAATTGAATTTCTCTATCGGGACAAGGCCAGCGAACGGACCTTGCTGCCCTATTCCAAGAACCTGGAAGCCATCGGTATCAAACCCGTGCTGCGCCTTGTCGATACCTCGCAATTCATCAACCGGATCCGCAGCAGGGATTTCGACACCACTGTGCTCGCCATCGGACAAAGCCTGTCACCGGGCAATGAGCAACGCGAATACTGGGGTTCCGAGGCAGCCGACAATGCCAGCTCCGCCAATTATGCCGGCATCAATAACCCGGCCATCGACAAGCTGATCGACAAGGTGATCTTTGCCGAAGATCGCGAGACACTTGTGGCGGCCACCCATGCGCTCGACCGGGTGCTCTTGTGGAACCATTACGTGGTGCCGCAATTCTATGTCGACGAGACACGCACAGCACGTTGGAACCGCTTCGGCCATCCGGAAGAGATGCCGGAATACAGCACCGGTTTCCCGACGATCTGGTGGTATGACGCCGACAAGGCCGCTGCAACGGAGGCGATCAAATGAGCAAGCTTGTGTCGCCCTCCCGCAGGCAGGTCCTTAAGCTGAGCGGAGCGGCAGCACTTGCCGCATCGGTTCCCGGGCTGCCGCGTCCCGGTTTTGCCCAGGAGGCTCCGGATGCACGCCATGGTCTGTCGGTTTTCGGTGATCTGAAATACGCTCCGGATTTTTCCCATTTCGACTATGTCAATCCGGAGGCGCCCAAGGGCGGCACATTCTCCTTCCAGGCGCCTTACTGGTATTTCAATCAGAACGTCCAGACCTACAACACCTTCAATTCCTTCATTTTGAAGGGCGACGCGCCGCCGCGCATGGAACTGTGTTTCGACACGCTGATGGTGCGCGCCTGGGACGAGGCCGATGCGGTTTACGGCCTTGTCGCCGAGACCGTCGAGGTTTCGGAAGATGGCAATGTCTTCACCTTCAATCTGCGGCCGGAGGCCCGGTTTCACGACGGCTCCAAGCTGACGGCGGAAGATGTCGCTTTCTCCATCCTGCTGCTCAAGGCGGACGGTCACCCGCTGCTGAGCCAGCCACTGGCTGTCCTGAAAGACGTGGTGGTGCTCGGAGAATACCGTGTTGCGCTGCATTTCGACGGAAACCAGGCCCGCAATTTCCCGCTTTCCGTCGCCGCCGGTTATCCGATTTTCTCCAAGCGGTATTACACCGCCTACGACTTCAAACAATCCACATTGACCCCGCCGCTGTCCTCCGGCCCCTACAAGGTCGGCAAACATGCCGTCGGCCGCTATGTCGAATATCATCGGGTGGAGAACTACTGGGCAAAGGACCTCGCCGTCGCCAGGGGGCGGTTCAACTTCGCATCGGTGCGGGTGGAATTTTTCCGGGACCGACAAATTGCGTTTGAGGCCTTCAAGAAGGGCAACGTCTATTACCGCGAAGAGTTCACCTCCAAGAACTGGGCGACGGAATACAACTTCCCGGCAGTCGAGGATGGGCGTGTCGTGCGGCAAGAGTTCCCGGATGGTCAGCCATCGGGGGCGCAGGGCTGGTTCATCAATACGCGCCGGGACAAGTTCAAGGATCCGCGGGTCCGCGAAGCCCTGGGATATGCATTCGATTTCGAATGGTCCAACAAGACCCTGTTCTACGGTCTTTATGAACGCACCACCTCCTTCTTCGAAAACTCCGACATGAAAGCGGAGGGCTTGCCATCAGCAGCGGAGCTGGCGCTTCTGGAACCGTTCCGCGAAGACCTGCCGGAAGCCGTCTTTGGGGAGGCGATACTCCCTCCGGTCAGCGACGGGTCTGGCAACGATCGCAAGCTTTTGAGCAGGGCCAATGAACTTCTGGCTGCTGCCGGCTACAAGCGAGAGGGAACCCAGCTCGTCGGACCGGACGGCAAACCGCTGGTCATCGAGTTTTTGAACAACACTGTTGCCTTTGAAAAAATCGTCAATCCTTTCATTAAGAACCTGGAACGTCTTGGCATTCAGGCGAGCTTGCGCATTGTCGATCCGGCCCAGTATCAGGCACGCCTAAACGACTATGACTTCGACATTGCCAGTCGCCGGTACTCACTGTCACCGACACTGTCGGATGTAATCCGGCAGATGTGGGGCTCGAAAGCAGCAGCGACACCCGGCACCTACAACACGGCGGGCATTTCCAGTCCCGTGGTTGATGCCCTGATCGACAAGGCGATTGCGGCGGAAACGCGCGAGGAAATGAACACCGCCGCGCGGGCACTCGATCGGGTGCTGCGGGCCGGCTATTACTGGATCCCGCAATGGTACAAAAATATTCACACGGTTGCCCTTTGGGATGTCTATGGCTACCCGCAGGAAACGCCGCGCTATTTCTTCCCCGTCGAAGAACTCTGGTGGATAGACGCCGAAAAGGCGGAAAAACTCGGCAAAGCCGGGTAACTTGAATCGCGACGGTCCCAAAAGCGACACCTTCGGCCCGCAACAGAAGGCCAGACAATAAAGGGAATGCACGAACTCCATGGGCGCCTATATTCTTCGCCGCTTGCTGTTGATGATACCGACCCTGGTCGGGATCATGGCCATCAATTTCGTCATCATCCAATTTGCCCCTGGCGGACCGGTGGAGCGCGTGATTGCGCAGCTGCAGGGAACGGATGTCTCTGCAACGTCACGGATCAGCGGCGGCGGCGGCGACATGCTGGGGGCCGGCAACGACGCCTCTGGCGGCAGCGGCGCGGCGTCGGCGGACAGCGTCACCTCCAAGTATCGCGGCGCCCAGGGCCTCGACCCGGAATTCATCAAGGAGCTGGAAGCCCAGTTCGGCTTTGACAAGCCGCCGCTGGAACGGTTCCTGAAAATGCTTGGCGACTATGCCCGTTTCGATTTCGGTGAGAGTTACTTCAGGGACATCAAGATCATCGATCTGATCAAGGAGAAACTGCCGGTCTCGATTTCACTCGGCCTCTGGATGACACTGATTTCCTACGTGGTGTCGATCCCGCTCGGGATCCGCAAGGCGGTGTCGGATGGCTCCCGGTTTGATGTCTGGACCTCCGGCGTGATCGTGGTTGCCTATGCCATCCCGGGGTTTCTGTTCGCGGTTCTGCTGATCGTTCTTTTTGCCGGCGGTTCCTTCTGGGACATCTTCCCCTTGCGTGGCCTCGTCTCCGACAACTGGGAGGAACTCTCCTGGCCGGCCCGGATTGCCGACTATTTCTGGCACATGACCCTGCCTCTGACGGCCATGGTGCTTTCCGCCTTCGCCACCACGACACTGCTGACGAAAAACTCGTTCCTGGACGAGATCCGGAAGCAATATGTGATCACGGCCAGGGCCAAGGGACTGAACGAACGCCAGGTGCTTTATGGTCATGTCTTCCGCAATGCCATGCTGATCGTTGTCGCCGGTTTCCCGGGCGCCTTCATCTCCTCCTTCTTCGCCGGTGCATTGCTGATCGAGACGATATTCTCTCTCGACGGCCTCGGTCTGCTCGGCTTTGAATCGGTGATCAACCGGGACTACGCAGTGGTCTTCGCGACCGTTTACATCTTCGGGCTTATGGGCCTCCTGGTCAGCCTGATATCCGATCTGACCTACACCTGGATCGATCCCAGGATCGATTTCGAAAGCCGGGAGGTCTGAGACAATGGATTCCCGACTGAGCAAAGACATGGAAGCGGCCGGATACGACCTGCTCAACCCGCTTCCGGAGGAAACGGCGCCGCCGCCGAAGAAAATGCGCCTGTCGCCCATCAACCAGCGCCGTCTCGCCAACTTCAAGGCCAACAGGCGTGGCTACTGGTCCCTCTGGATCTTCCTTGTCCTGTTTGTGTTGGCCATGTTTGCCGAATTCATCGCCAATGACCGGCCGATCCTGGTGTCCTACAAGGGCGAGTTGCTGATGCCGGTTCTGGTCGATTACCCGGAGGAAAAGTTCGGTGGTTTCCTTGCGGTGACCAACTACAAGGATTCCTTCATTCGGGAGGAAATCAACGAACATGGCTGGATGCTCTGGCCGCCGGTCCGCTATTCCTACACATCACGTAATCTGAACCCGCCGACGCCGGTGCCCTCACAACCGTCCTGGATGCTCTCCAAGGAGGAACGCTGCGTGCGCTATCCGGAAGGGGCCAACGATCCGGGCTGCATCATGGGCAACTGGAACTGGCTCGGCACAGACGACCAGGCCCGTGACGTCTTTGCCCGGCTGCTCTACGGCTTCCGCATTTCCGTCCTGTTCGGCCTTGCCCTGACATTGGCGTCTTCCGTGATCGGTATCGCCGCCGGCGCGGTGCAGGGTTACTATGGTGGCTGGACCGATCTCCTGTTCCAGCGCTTCATCGAAATCTGGACAGCCGTTCCAACGCTCTACCTGATCCTGATCGTGTCCTCGTTCCTGGTGCCCGGGTTCTGGACGCTGTTCTCGATCCTGCTGGCCTTTTCCTGGGTGTCCCTGGTCGGGGTCGTGCGCGCGGAGTTCCTGCGCGGCAGGAACTTTGAGTATATCTCCGCGGCAAGGGCGCTGGGCGTCTCCAACAAGGTGATCATGTGGCGCCATCTTTTGCCCAACGCCATGGTGGCAACGCTGACCTTCATGCCCTTCATCCTGAATGGCTCGATCTCGACCCTGACGGCGCTGGACTTCCTGGGTTTCGGATTGCCGCCGGGCTCTGCATCTCTTGGGGAGCTGCTCGCCCAGGGCAAGAACAATCTTCAGGCTCCCTGGCTTGGCATTACCGGTTTTGTGGTGATCTCGCTGATGCTCAGCCTGCTGATCTTCATCGGCGAAGCCGTGCGGGATGCCTTTGATCCACGCAAGAGTCTGGGGTGAGGACAACAAAATGACAAAAGACCCTCTCCTGTCCGTCCAGGACCTGTCCGTCGCTTTTGCCCAGGGCGACAACAAGAACCTGGCTGTCGACCGGATCTCCTTCGAGATCAACAAGGGCGAAACCGTTGCGCTTGTCGGTGAAAGCGGCTCCGGCAAGTCGGTATCCGCACTTTCGGTTCTCAAATTGCTGCCCTATCCGGCTGCCTCGCATCCGTCTGGCCGGATCCTGATGAACGGCAAGGACCTGCTCACCGTCAGCGACAACGAGATGCGCAAGGTGCGCGGCAACGACGTCTCGATGATCTTCCAGGAACCGATGACCTCGCTGAACCCGCTCCATGTGGTGGAAAAGCAGATCTCCGAAATCCTGACGATCCACCGTGGTATGGGCGAGAGCCAGGCCCGGGAGCGCGTTCTGGAACTGCTCAATCAGGTCGGCATTCGCGATCCGGAAAAACGGCTGAAGTCCTATCCGCACCAGCTCTCCGGAGGGCAGCGGCAGCGGGTGATGATTGCCATGGCGCTGGCCAATCAGCCGGACCTCTTGATTGCCGACGAGCCGACCACCGCACTTGACGTGACCGTGCAGGCCCAGATCCTGGAACTGTTGAAGGTGCTGCAGAAACAGCAGGGCATGGCCATGCTGTTCATTACCCACGATCTCGGCATCGTGCGCAAATTTGCCGACCGGGTCTGTGTCATGACCGACGGCAAGATCGTCGAGCAGGGCCCGGTGGCGGAGATTTTCGAGCGGCCGCAGCATGCCTATACCAAACATCTTCTGGCCGCAGAGCCGAAGGGTGCGCCGCCGGCAACCGATAAGGACAAGCCAATCGTTGTGCAGGCGGACGATCTGAAGGTCTGGTTTCCGGTCAAACGCGGCCTCCTGCGCCGCACCGTCGACCACATCAAGGCGGTCGACGGCATCGACGTTGAAGTGCGGGAGGGGCAAACTCTCGGCATCGTCGGGGAAAGCGGGTCGGGCAAGACGACGCTCGGTCTGGCGATCCTGCGCATGATCTCCTCAACGGGACGGATCGCCTTTGATGGCAAGGAGATCCAGGGGAATTCCTGGAAGGAGATGCGGCCGCTGCGAAGGGACATGCAGATCGTCTTCCAGGACCCCTTCGGTGCACTCAGCCCACGCATGTCCGTGTCTGATATCGTCGGGGAGGGCCTGCAGGTGCATTTCCCGGGCATCTCCGCTGAAGAGCGCGACCGCAAAGTCGCCAAGGCTCTGGAGGAAGTCGGGCTTGATGCCTCGACCCGTCATCGTTATCCGCACGAGTTTTCCGGCGGCCAGCGACAGCGGATTTCCATTGCCAGGGCCATGGTGCTGGAGCCGAAATTCGTCATGCTGGACGAACCGACCTCGGCATTGGACATGAGCGTTCAGGCCCAGGTGGTCGATCTCCTGCGCGACCTGCAGAAGGCGCACGGACTGGCCTATCTGTTCATCTCGCACGACCTGAAGGTCGTTCGGGCGCTTGCCAACGAGGTCGTTGTCATGCGTCAGGGCAAGGTGGTGGAACAGGGGCCTGCAGAGCAGATTTTTGATGCTCCGCAGACCGATTACACCAAAGCGCTGATGGCCGCCGCCTTCCGGCTGGAGGCGGCGCCGGAAGGTGTCGTGAACGTCTAGGATCTTGACCCGGGACAGGATTAAAAACCGCCTTTTTCGGCTTCAGGACAAGGACCCAACGGTGCAGCGTCACCGTCCATGTCTTCAGCGGCCATCAGTTGCTGGAGGTTGGCGTCCTTGAGCAACGGCACAAAGCCACCTAGTTCCGACGCCTTGAGAAAGGTGCTGACGACGATCCTGTCCGGCCTGTTCTCCGAGAGAAGACAGGCGTCGACACTGATTTCCATGCTGCCATCAACTTTCTCGCGGTCTCCCTTTCTCATGTCCGTCAGGTGCGATTGAAACGCCTTGAACGCGGCGACCCTGCCTGCAGGCAGCCGATAGACTTCGACGCGCCAGCCCGTTTGCAACTCGCCGGCCAGTTCGGCTTTCTCGGCGGCCGTGTCCACGCGGGTGAAGGCGAACTCTTCCTTCAGTTGCACCTCGCCGCTGGATTTTTCAGTGACGATCAGCCGCATTTGGGCGCCGCCGTCGGGGATCCGGATGCTGTCGGGATATTTGACGGCAATCCGAAGACCGTCCGGTGCGGTTTTCAGGAGATCAAACCGGCTGAGTTTCACCATGGTGGTCAGCGGTACATGGCTGCAGGCCGCAACACACCAGGCAAGAACCGCGG
This sequence comes from Roseibium sp., assembly GCF_965233565.1. Taxonomy (GTDB): domain Bacteria; phylum Pseudomonadota; class Alphaproteobacteria; order Rhizobiales; family Stappiaceae; genus Roseibium. The sequence continues at coordinate 3,712,866 of NZ_OZ247494.1, forward strand.
CGACCAGCAAATTTGCAGCGCCGTTGTGCCTGCACCAGGCAAAGACTGTTCTCATCGATCCTGTCCGGGTCAGTTCATCACCTGGCAGGGCTGGACGGGGTCCCGGCGCCCGGTCTTGCCGGTGTCTGGAACATTGCGCAGGTCAAAGTCCGTTTCCAGGGGCACATAGTCCTGAAATTCGGACGTTTTCAGATAGGTCGAGATCAGCATCCGGCCGTTGTCCTTCGGGTCGAGCTTGCATCCGGCGACGTCAATGGTGAGCGACCCGGCCATGTTGTCTTTCTGATTTTGCGGCAAGGAGAGATACTTGGCCTGCAGGGCCCGCAGTTCGGCAACCTCCTGCTCCGGAATCCGATAGACAGAAACCTGTTCGTCTGTGCGACGCTCTGACAGCACGCTTTCCAGCCGGTTGGGCTGCACTGCTTTTTTCAGGAGCACTTCCTTTTCGCGGAGCACCTGGCCGGTCTGCCGATCGGTCATCAGGATTTTCACACGTGCGCCGCCCTGAGGCACAGCCAGACGCTCAGAGTGACGAACCGCAATGCGGAATTTTGCCGGGTCCGTGGTTGCAGGGTTGAAACTGTCGAGATCGGACGCGAACACGGCAGGGGCCGTGGGCAGGGTCAGAACAAGGACAAGCCAAAGGGAATTTACGCGCAGAAACGGCCGAGTCCGGCGGAGTGCAGGTCCAAACATTTGAATCTCCATCTAAGAAAGCAGCGATTAATTATCGTAAAACAATAAAAAATAAAAGTGAAAATAATGTGGCAGGCGCGAAAACACTCTCCGCGGGCGCTTGAGTGCCTGCGGTTCCGGCTGATTTTCCTCGTGATTTCAGTTCAGGTTTTCAGGGGCAGGAAACGGTTTCAGCCGACCCAACAGGTGGCAAAATAGCCGTTTTTCTCCTGGTCCTTGCCGATGGAGCGTCGGGTCTTGAAACCGATCAGGCCATCGGCACCGCCAACATCGTGACCGAGGCCTTCGAGGCGCAACTGCAGATTTCTGACAGCGCCGCGGGTGGTTTCCTTCATTGGTTTCCAGGCACCGGCAAAGGCCTTGTTGTTGCCATAACGGTCCGCGAGATGACCGACGAAGAGCGCATAGGCATCACTTTCGTTGTATTTCTTGATGACGTAGAAATTTTCCGTGGCAATGAAGGCCGGACCATAGCGGCCCGCTGGCACCAGTATGTTGCCGGGCCGGTTGATCTCGTGGTCGGGGAACGGTCGGCCGCTCACGCGTTTCACCCCTTCACGCACGAACTCGGAAATCTTCTGCCGGTTGTCCGGGCCTTCCCGGGTGCAAGAGACGTTTTCCGGCAGCACCACCTCATAGCCCCAGTCGCGCCCCTTCTGCCAGCCGTGCTCGGCCAGGTAATGCGCAATCGAGGCCATGGTGTCGGCTTCCGAGGTCCAGATATTGCGCCGGCCGTCGCCGTCGAAATCGACCGCGTATTTCAGATAGGAGGAAGGCAGGAATTGCGGTTGTCCCATCGCGCCGCCCCAGGAGCTTTTCATCGCCTTGCGGCTGATGTCGCCATTTTGCAGGATTTGCAGCGCTGCGACGACCTCGCCTTTGAAGAAGTCGGCGCGCTGGCCCATGAAGGCCTGGGTGGCGACAACCCGCAGGGCATCGTGCGGGATCTTGGCGCCGCCATATCCTGATTCCCGCGCCCAGATCGCCAGAATGATCCGCTTGGGAACGCCATAACGCGCCTCGATCCGTTGCAGCGTGGCCGCATGCTTCTGCATCAGGTTGCGGCCGCGAGGAACCAGAGCATTGAACTGGCCGGCACGGAAATATCGCGCTGGTGACCGGAACTCGGCCTGGAAATTGATTTTGGGCGGCGTTCCCTTGCCGCCGGGGCCGACCAGTCCGGGCAGCGACGTATCTGGGGTGAGACCGTTCAGCTCCCGGTCGATCACGGCTTGTGAAACGCCGGCTTTGCGGGCGGCCGGTGCGATCTCCGAGGCCAGAAACTGGCGGAACTGGGCATCATATTTGCCGGCTTGCGCCGAGGGCGTGAACGCTGCGACAGCGATTGTTGTAAGCACAAGATTCAGCAGAATTCGGATCACGGTACGCTCCCGGCTCAAGCAACGGCTTCAAACGTGCCCTAACTTTGAGGACGCGCGACGCGCTGTCTAGAAGGTCGGGCCACTTGCTTCGGCTTGTGTCACTGATCCTTCGAGATAGCCCGAAGGCTCTCCTCAGGATGAGGCCGAAACTTTTACGTGGCCCATTCCGCTTCCAGAAGGACATCAAGCGCCAACTCATGAGAGCCGCGTTAACGATAAACCTAGCATGAAGTGTTGCGCGGGCCGACCGGCTTCAGAGTTCTATCCAACTCAAATTCCGGCCTGCTTGTGTCGTAAGCCACGCCTTGTCGAAGCGGTACCAGCTGCCACCACGGGTCTGGTCGTGCTCTCTTGAGATCGGCACCGCCATCAGGTGACACATCAACAGAGTACCGACCGCACCGTGGCCTGTGAACAGAACCGGCTGTTCGTCCGGAATGTGGCGCAGAGCGCTGCTGATCCCGGTGACGACCCGGTTCTGGGCATCGATGGCCCGTTCCCAGCCCCGTATGGACCGATGGGGATCTGCGAAAAAGGCATCCGCGGTTTTTTCAAACTCTTCCGGTGGCAGGAACCCGGTCGCACTGCGATCGTTTTCATGAAGGAAGGGCAGCACCCGCTGAAAGACGTTCTTGCGGCCGGAAAACACCTGGGCCGTTTCAGTCGCTTTTTTCTCGGCGCTGGAAATGACCTGCCTGATCTCGTCGGCGAAGGGAAGCTCCGTCGCCTTTACGGCGCGTTCGCGGCCAAGATCCGACAGTCCCCAGTCCGGCACCGGAACCTCCGGATCAACAACAACCTCGGGGTGGGTCAGGTAGATGCACCAGGTCATCAGATTTTCCGCTCCAGCCAGCCAGTGATGAGTTCAAACGCAATGGAAATCGACGGAGGGATGAGGTGGCCTTCCGGGTGGGTTCCCGCGACCATCTGACGAACTTCCTCCCGGTCGCACCATTTGCAGGCTTCCAGTTCGTCATCTTCGATTTCAATCTCGAACGAGGTCGCCTCTCCGATGCAGCCGAGCATCAGGTTGGCGGGAAACGGCCAGGGTTGATTGGAGATCAGCCGGACGTTGCCGACCCTGATCCCGGATTCCTCCAGCGTCTCCCGCCGGACGGCCTGTTCAATGGTTTCACCCGGTTCCATGAAACCGGCAAGGGTGGTGTAAATGCCCTCCGGCAGCCGGGCGGGTCGGCCGAGCAGGGCCCGGTCTCCGGACTTATCGGTGATCAGCATGATGACGCAGGGGTCGGTACGCGGAAAATGCGGACTTTCGCAGGCGGGGCAGTCACGCCGGTAGCCGGCCTCCGCCATGACGGTCTTTTCCCCGCAGCGGGAACAGTGCCGATGGGTCCGGTGCCAGTGGATCAGGGCGCGCGCCTGCGCCAGGGCGCCGAGATCTTCCGGATTGAAAGCCTTTTGAAGCGCCAAAGTGCGCAGATCGATCAGTTTGAGACCACCTTGGTCGGCCAGGTCCTCGTCGTCTTGCGGGAGTGTTGTCGCGAACACCGCCCCACCGCTTTCCGCCCGCAATCCGAGAAACACGAGTTCCTTCGGGTCGGCGCCGAGTGCCCTGGCAGAGGCGAGATCATGACCGGGTTGCAAGGGCTCGCGATCCTGGAACACCAGCGTTCGGGCCGTCGACAGGACGATCTCCGTATCCGGCTTTGCCAGCAACTCCTCAAGATAAGCTGTGTCGCCGCGCCTGGTTGATTGCCGGTCGAGCGTGTTGCCGAGAAAACTCATCTCCATCGCCTGGAGGCCGGCGGTGGTGGCGCGCATGGGGAACATCCTTGATTTTCAATCTGGTGTGCAAGCAGCGGGGTTGGAGACTAGTGGAAGGGGGGCGACCGCGAAAGCGTCTTCAGGCAAGGGGGCGATCAACTCTCGATGCAAAATAAGTCAACCGGTTCTCAGGTCATCCCCCTCCAACAGGACGTCGCGCAATTGCTCGATAAGCGTTTCGGCTTTCTCCGGGTCATAGGCCTCACCGGGCACCACACCCCACACAGGGCCGGGCCAGGCCTGGTCTTCGCGAAACCGTGCAATGACATGCACATGCAGCTGCGAGACCTGGTTGCCGAGGGCGGCGACATTCAGCTTCTCACAATCCGTGACCTGTCGGAGCGCCTGGCTGGCCTGGGCAATTTCGCGCATCAGCTGCAGCTGGTCTTCTTCCTCCAGGTCGATGATCTCCACCAGATCGGGCTTGCGCGGGATCAGGAGAAGCCAAGGGTAATTGGCGTCCTTCATCAGCCGCACGGTGCAAAGTTTCAGGTCGGCGACAGGATAGCTGTCGCCTTCCAGGCGGGGATTGAGATTGAAAAACGTCATGGGGCATATCCCGCTGCTGGAGGGACGCGCCTGTGTCAAAGGCGGTTTGCTTTTGCCAAGCATATGTCTAGAGTTGGGCCACTGTGAACCCGTATTCACATCTGCCTGCCATCCTTTTCTCCTGTCGCGGAAACCTTGCCATGTCCCTCGAAACGGTTCTGAGCTTTCTGCTCGTCGCCAGCCTGCTTGTCATGTCGCCGGGACCGAACGGCGTCCTGATCGCCAAGACCGTGCCAACATCCGGCCGGCTGGCGGCCGTGTCCAATATCGGTGGCTTCGTGACCGCCTTCTTTCTGCATGGCGCATTGTCGGTACTCGGCATATCCGTGATCCTGGTGCATTCGGCAGAGGCCTTCTTCGTGGTCAAGATGCTTGGTGCCGCCTATCTCTTCTGGATCGGCCTGAAAGCGCTTCGCGAAGCAATGAAAGGCGGTGCACTGGCGCCTGAAGTTGCCCCGGCGAGGCGCAAACGGACCCTTGCAAAGGCTTTTGGCGAAGGGTTCCTGACCAACGCCCTCAACCCCAAGGTCTCCATGTTCTATCTCGCCGCCTTTCCGCAGTTCATTCCGGCAGGTGAGGGAGCGGTCTCGGCCGCCTTTGGTCTGGTGGCCCTGCACTCCGTGATCAACGCGGTCTGGTTCGGCGCGATGATTGTTTTGCTGGCGCGGGTCAGCCGGGCGGCACGGAGCCCTTCGTTTCAGCGCTGGCTGAAGGGCGTGACCGGCCTCGTCTTCATGGGTTTCGGGCTCAAACTGGCAACCTTGCGGCCCTGAGGGGCGAAATTTACCGGCAAACAAAAAAGCTCGGAGCCCCCTTGCCAAGCCCCGGGGGGGATCTGATATAAGGCGCTCGGGAGGTTGGTGGTGGACGAGCCACTCGCCAACCGGGTCAGGTCCGGAAGGAAGCAGCCCTAACGAGCCTCGGCACGGGTCGCCGTGCCAGCCTCCCACCCAAAAGCAATCTGCTTTGATGGAAGCACCGCCGGAGATCCGCGGTGCTTTTTGTTTTTCCGGCCGGCCCGGGGCCGTCCACATCTTCCACACAGAAAAACTTCTCCTGGCCCGTCCCACTTGCTGAAAAAATCGCTATGGTGCGGCTCATGGATGAGACTGGTTTTCCCGAAGAGGGCGCATCTGGCGCGCCCGGACTGACGAGCGGTGGCGCGGAGACTTCCGCGGCAAGCGATGGTGCTTATCGCGTTCTCGCGCGCAAGTATCGGCCCAAGACCTTTGAGGATCTGGTTGGCCAGGAGCCAATGGTTCAGACCCTGGAAAACGCCTTCGATACCGGCCGTATTGCCCAGGCATGGATGCTGACCGGAGTGCGCGGGGTCGGCAAGACCACAACTGCCCGTATTCTCGCCCGCGGCCTGAACTACGAAGTTCCGGGCGAAGCGGACAAGCCGACGGTGAAGCTGACCCGCGAAGGCACCCACTGCAAGGCGATCATGGAAGGCCGCCATGTTGATGTCATCGAGATGGACGCCGCCTCGCATACCGGCATCAACGACATTCGCGAGATCATCGATGCGGCCCGCTATCGTCCGGCAACGGCGCGCTACAAGGTCTATATCATCGACGAAGTACACATGCTCTCCAATGCGGCCTTCAACGGGTTGCTGAAAACGCTCGAGGAACCGCCGGAGCATGTGAAATTCATCTTCGCAACGACCGAGATCCGGAAAGTACCGATCACGGTCCTGTCGCGCTGCCAGCGCTTCGACCTGCGCCGGATCGAACAAGCCAAGCTGATCGGCCTGCTGCGCCGGATTTCCGATGCCGAGGGTATCCGGATTTCGGATGAAGCCCTGATGCTGATTGCCCGCGCCGGTGAAGGCTCGGCACGCGATTCGCTGTCCCTGCTCGACCAGGCGATGGCCCATGGCACAGGTGCGATCGAAGCGGAAGATCTGCGCCAGATGCTCGGTCTTGCGGACCGGGCGCGCGTGATTGACCTCTTCGGTCACCTGATGGCCGGCCGTATCGAAGACGCGCTGGGCGAGTTGCAGGCGCAATATGAGGTCGGGGCCGATCCGGCGATCATATTGACGGATCTTGCCGATTTCACCCACCTCGTCACACGGATGAAAGTCGCTCCGAAATCGGCCGACGAGAGTTCGGTGACCGAGGCGGAACGGGCGCGCGGCCGTGAATTTGCCGAGCAATTGTCCGTGCGGCTTTTGTCCCGCGCCTGGCAGATCCTGTTGAAAGGCGTTCAGGAAGTGCAGGCCGCCTCGAAACCTCTGGCCGCCGCCGACATGGTTCTGGTGCGGCTTGCCTATGCCGCGGATCTGCCGGATCCGGGTGAATTGATGGCGCAGATCAGGAACGGTCAGAACCCGCTGGGCGGCCCATCGCAGGGCGGTGGCGGGGGGGCGGCACCTTCAGGTGGCGGCGGTCAGGCCATGGCCGTTGGCATGGGCCATCCGGGCGGTGGTTCGGGCAACGGCCCGACCATGCAGGTTTCGGCACGTCCGCAACTGTCTGCGATCCAGGGTGGACTGCCGTCTGCCCAGCCCGCAGCCCAAACGGTTTCCCAGCCCGCGCCGCAGCCGGAAGCACCGGCGGCGCCGGCCTATAACCTGAACAACCTGCATGACTGCGTCGCCCTGGCCTCGGAAAAGCGCGACATTCCGATGAAGGTGGCGATCCAGCGGCAGATGCGGCTTGTGAAGTTCGAACCGGGCAAGATCGAGATCCAGCCGACGGACGATGCGCCTGCCGACATTGCCGGCGAATTCGGCCGCAAACTGACCGAATGGACCGGCCAGCGCTGGTTCGTCGTTGTCTCGCGCAACCAGGGCCGGCCGACCATTCACGAAGAACAGGAAGCCAACCAGCAACAGCTCCTGTCCGATGCAAGGTCGCATCCGACCGTGGCGGCGCTGCTGGCCGCTTTTCCCGGGGCCAAGGTGGTCGATGTCACCGTTCAGGTGACAGAAGAGGCCGAGGCGGCCATGGCGGACCCGATGGTCAGCGACCCGTTGCTGAGCGAAGCGCTTGGCGACGATGAAGACGAGTGAGCCGGGATGTATCGAAGGCGATGAAAGACAAGAAGATCAAGACGAATATCATCCTGTTTTTCGCAACCACCATTGTTGCCTGTCTGGCCATGTATGCGGTCTCGCTGATGGCAATTGACGAGTACACGAAACTTCTGACCGTCATTTCCATCGTCTGCGGGCTGTTCTTTGTCGGCCTCTATTTCGCGATCAGGGTCTTCTATCTGAGCACCAAATGATGCGCTCGATCCGGCTTATGGGCTGGTAATTCACCGGGTGTTCTTCTACATGCAGGGCAGAAGATTGTGTGACACTCGGCTGGCGGGGCCGCCGGGAGAAAACGAAGGAGAGATCCCATGGATTTCCTGAAGATGATGAAGCAGGCCAAGCAGATGCAGGAGCAGATGGGCTCGCTGCAGGAACAGATGGTCGAGATCGAAGTGGAAGGCACGGCCGGTGCGGGTCTCGTGCGCGTGACGCTGAATGGCAAGGGTGACCTGAAAAACCTCTCCATCGACCCGTCGCTGCTGAAGGAAGAGGAAAAGGAAATCCTGGAAGACCTGATCATTGCCGCACACACCGAAGCCCGCGCCAAGGCGGAACAGGCCATTGCGGAAAAGACCCAGGAAATGATGGGCGGCCTCGGCCTGCCGGCCGACATGAAGCTGCCGTTCTAGGCAGTAGATCGGGGCGCGGTTAGATGGGGCAGAAATCGGTTGCAGGACCGGAAATCGAGCGGCTGATCCAGCTTCTGGCCAAGCTGCCGGGGCTTGGCCCGCGCTCTGCCCGCAGGGCCGCGCTGCACCTGATCAAGAAAAAGGACCAGCTGCTGGTACCGCTGGCAGAGGCCATGGGCGTTGCCGTCCGCGACATCGGCATCTGTTCGACCTGCGGCACGGTCGACACCTCCGATCCCTGCACCATCTGCTCCGATCCGAAACGCGATCCTTCCGTTCTGGTCGTCGTGGAAGACGTTGCCGATCTCTGGGCGCTTGAGCGCGCGGGCGCCGTCAATGCGCGCTATCACGTCCTCGGCGGTACCCTGTCGCCGCTCGACGGCATCGGCCCGGAAGAACTCAATCTGGCCAGCCTGATCGATCGCTGCGGCTCTGAGGCCCTTTCGGAGGTCATCCTGGCGATCAGCGCAACGGTCGAGGGTCAGACCACGGCCCATTACATCATGGATCAGCTGTCGCATCTGGACGTCAGCGTCACCAAGCTTGCCCACGGTGTCCCGGTCGGCGGCGAACTGGACTATCTCGACGAGGGCACGCTTGCCCAGGCCCTCAAGGCGCGCACCAGGGTCTAGGGTCAGGACCCTAGCGTTCGAACAGAAACGCCCCGCAGAAGAAATCCTCCGGAAACGCATAAATCAGTCTGCTGGACGAGAAACCGGCCTTCACGCCCATCTCGACCCAGTCTTCGGGCGGCTCGGCAAAATCATAGGTGCTGATATGCTGCCAGATATGGTCGAATTCATCCTGTGACAGGGACTGGAAGCGCTGGCGCAATTCGTCATGCCAGCGCTTGACATAGTGGTCCCGGCTTTCCCCGGACCGGCAGACCGGCTCGGCGGTCACGAATATCCCGCCTGGCTTGAGCGCTGAGCGCACCGCGCCAAGCATCTCCAGTTTCTGTTCCCTTTGAAGGTGATGGATAGAAAACCCGCACCAGATGACATCGGCACCTTCCGGCCGCTCCTTGACGCCCGAGACCATGTCTTCCTCGCCAAGCGTGACCTCATAGGGGGCGTCCTTCATGACCTCGGCGGCGCATTCCAGGGCAGGGCGCGACAGGTCTAGCCCCTCATACCGGCTTATCTGCGTTCCGGCGAGAATCTTGTGGGCGAGACTGGAATCCCCGCAGGCAAGGTCAAGGAAGCTGAAGGGGTGGTCGAACCGGAGATCGATCTCGGTCCGGATGAGGGTGCCGATTTCCCGGTGCTGCATCTCATTGGAGCGAACCAGCTTGTGATAGATGCCCCATTCATACTGGAACATCTTGAGCGCTTCGGGCGCCAGAACCTTGGAGATATCCGTTTCCGGATTGAAATGAAGATGCAGCATTGGGCCTCCGCAAGGGGGTCGATCCAACAAGATCGGAATCGTCTGGGTAAAGGCTAGTTTCAGTTCCGGCTCGCCACAACATTAAGTTTAGATCCCTGCGTGGAACGCGTCTGGTTTGCGTGGTGCTCTTGCGCTCCCCTGTCAGCACCCTTATGTCGAGGCGGTCGTACTCCAGATAACGAAGGTGTCATGTTTCAAGCCGCATCCCGAGCCATGTCCGAAGTTTTCGAACAGCCCTTTCGGGCTATTTTCTGGAAGATGCTCGGTTTCACGCTCGCCATCCTGGTGGTGATCTGGATTGGGCTGCAGTGGCTGGTGACACATTTTCTCGGTGTTGCGGCGACCGAATATGGCGACGGTGCCAGCTGGGTCGGCTGGATTGAATGGTCGATCTCGATCCTGACCGGGATTGGCGCCGTCTTTGCGCTAGGCTTTCTGATTGCGCCGATTTCTGCGCTGTTTGCGGGCCTGTTCCAGGACGAGATTGCCGATATTGTCGATCAGAAGGACTATCCGGGCGACCGCCCGGGCACGGCACTGCCATTTGCGCAGTCTATCGGCCAGACCATCAAGTTCACCGGCGTGGTCATTCTCGGCAACCTGTTCGCCCTGTTCCTTCTTCTGATTCCGGGGATCAACCTGGTCGCGTTTTTCATGGTCAACGGCTATCTGCTCGGCCGTGAATTCTTCGAATTTGCCGCCATGCGGTTCATGCCGCCGGCCGAGGCCAAAGCTTTCCGCAAGGCGCGCGGCGGCACCGTGTTCATGGCCGGCCTGATCATCGCCTGCCTGTTGGCTGTGCCGATCCTCAACCTGGTCACGCCAATATTTGCAACGATCTTCATGCTGCACCTGTTCAAGATGCTGGCGGCAGAGCGGCAGCGCACGGTTGGCATGCAAGAACAAAGAATGCCCTGATCAGCCCGCGACAGGCCTTGCATCTGTGGCTGCGATCTGACCAAGTGCCCCTCCGTCATGGAGGAGTGCATGCAGAATCTGTTGAGCGAGATCGCCGAAGCCGCGTCGGCCAATCCGGACAAGGGCAAGGTCGCGAGTTACATTCCAGAACTCGCCAACATCGATCCGGACCAGTTCGGCATCGCAATTGCGATGGCCGATGGCCGTGTCTTTTCCGCAGGCGATGCGGATGTGCCCTTTTCGATCCAGTCCGTATCCAAGGTCTTCGCGCTGGCTCTGGCGCTGGGCCGGGTGGGCGATGAAATCTGGCAAAGGGTCGGCCGTGAACCCTCCGGTCTCTCCTTTGATTCGATCCTGCTTCTGGAACGGGAGAACGGGATCCCGCGCAATCCGTTTATCAATGCCGGCGCCCTTGTCACCACCGACACCTATCTGTCCGGGTCCAGCCCGCGCGAAGCGCTCGGCGAGTTGCTGCGCTTTGTCCGGGCAGCGGCCGACGACGACAGCATTCACATGAACGAGAAAGTGGCGAAGTCGGAGATCGCGACCGGACACCGGAACTTCTCGCTGGCACATTATCTGACCTCTCACGGCAACATGAGGGCCTCCGTCGACAAGGTGCTCGGTACCTATTGTCATCAATGCGCCGTGGAAATGACCTGCCGCCAACTGGCGCTTGCCGGGCGGTTCCTGGTCGATGCCCCGGCAATGCCAGGTCTGGTCTCGATCGAACGCCGTCGCCGCATCAATGCACTGATGATGACCTGTGGCCATTATGACGGCTCGGGAGATTTCGCCTTTCGGGTCGGCATGCCGGGAAAAAGCGGCGTTGGTGGCGGCATCCTCGTGATTTCGCCGGGCCGGGCAGCGATTGCGGTCTGGTCGCCGGGGCTCAACCGCTATGGCAATTCCAAGCTCGGCACGGAAGCTATGGAACTCTTCGCGCATCGAACCGGATGGTCGGTTTTTGGCGTTCCGCATCCGGGTCGCGAGATTGACGTTTAGGGAAGCTTTCGGGTTGCGCCGATCACTTTTCTGCAGCCGAGAGGATCGCGTGTCACTTTCAACCGATTCAAAAGTGGTTTCGCGACAATTAGGCCTATAGGATATTTTGACCTTTTGAGGTGTTAGCGCTAGAACCCATCTAGATAACGCCTTGATATGCTTACGCTTGCGTAAACGTAACTTGGGCGAGATGAGCTGAGAATGAGTTTGACCACGGCCTTGAACCGGGCTCTTGCCGAGCATTGCGGTTACAGGTCAAAATCTGCTCGTTTTGAGCTCATACCGCTCTAGCGTCGCACGGGAGAGGAAATCCATGCCGAACGCCGATCTGCGGGGCAACCGCCCGCTGTCGCCCCATCTTCAGATTTATAAACCCATTCTGACGATGGTCATGTCCATTCTGCACCGTATCACCGGAGCAGCCCTTTACTTTGGGACAATCCTGCTGGCCTGGTGGCTGATCGCCGCCGCGGCAGGCCCGGCCTATTTCGATTTCGTCAACGACATCTACGGCTCGATCATCGGTCGCCTGATTCTGTTCGGCTTCACCTGGGCGCTTGTGCATCACATGCTCGGCGGCCTGCGCCACTTCATCTGGGACATGGGTGCCGGCTTCGGCAAGGACGCCCGCGAGTGGCTCGCCAAGGCGACCATCATCGGTTCTGTCTCCCTGACGTTGATCCTCTGGATCATCGGCTACATGGTTCGCTGAGGAGAGTGTCATGAGCGATATGCGCACACCCCTGAACAAGGTTCGCGGGCTCGGGTCGGCCAAGGAAGGCACGGATCACTTCTGGAAGCAGCGTCTGACCGCTGTGGCCAACGTCTTCCTGATCTCCTTTTTCGTGATCCTTGTCATCTCCATGCAGGGTTCGACCCATGGCGATGTGATCGAGACCCTGAAGAACCCTCTCGTTTCCATCATCCTGCTCCTGGTGATCCTCTCCGGCGTCTATCACATGAAGCTCGGCATGCAGGTGATCATCGAGGACTATGTGCACGGTGAAGGCATCAAGTTCCTGACCTTGATGGCGAACACCTTCTTCTGTGCCTTTATCGGTTTCGGCTGCGTTTTCGCAGTGCTCAAGATTGGCTTTGGAGGCTGACCCGAATGGCCAAAAGTTACGAATTCGTCGATCACACCTATGACGTGGTCGTGGTTGGCGCCGGCGGGGCCGGCCTGCGGGCAACCCTCGGCATGGCCGAACAGGGGCTTCGCACCGCCTGTATCACCAAGGTGTTCCCGACCCGCTCGCACACCGTTGCAGCCCAGGGCGGCATTGCCGCGTCCCTGAAGAACATGACGCCGGACTGCTGGGAATGGCACATGTACGACACGGTCAAGGGCTCCGACTGGCTCGGCGACACCGATGCCATGGAGTATCTGGCCCGTGAAGCGCCGAAGGCGGTCTATGAGCTGGAACATTACGGCGTGCCGTTTTCCCGGACCGAGGAAGGCAAGATCTATCAGCGCCCGTTCGGCGGCCACATGCAGAATTACGGCGAAGGCCCTCCCGTGCAGCGCACCTGTGCGGCGGCCGACCGGACCGGTCATGCCATTCTGCACACGCTTTACGGCCAGTCCCTGCGCAACAATGCCGAATTCTACATCGAGTATTTTGCGCTCGACCTGATCATGTCCGACGATGGCGTCTGCCAGGGCGTGATCGCCTGGAACCTTGATGACGGCACCATCCACCGCTTCGCGGCCAAGATGGTCGTCTTGGCGACCGGCGGCTATGGCCGCGCCTATTTCTCGGCAACCTCTGCCCACACCTGCACCGGTGACGGCGGCGGCATGGTGGCGCGTGCTGGCCTGCCGCTGCAGGATATGGAATTCGTCCAGTTCCACCCGACCGGCATCTACGGCTCCGGCTGTCTGATCACCGAAGGTGCCCGCGGCGAAGGCGGCTATCTGGTCAATTCCGAGGGCGAGCGTTTCATGGAGCGCTACGCCCCGTCGGCCAAGGACCTGGCATCCCGCGACGTTGTCTCGCGTTGCATGACCATGGAAATCCGGGAAGGCCGCGGTGTCGGCAAGAGTGGCGATCACATCTTCCTGCACCTGGATCACCTCGATCCGGCGCTGCTGGCGGAGCGCCTGCCGGGTATTTCCGAATCGGCCCGCATCTTTGCCGGCGTCGACGTTACCAAGGACCCGATCCCGGTTCTGCCGACGGTTCACTACAACATGGGCGGCATCCCGACCAACTATTGGGGTGAGGTGCTCAATGCGGACGGTGACAACCCGAACCGGATCCAGGAAGGCCTGATGGCCGTCGGGGAAGCCGGCTGCGCCTCGGTGCACGGCGCCAACCGTCTGGGCTCCAACTCGCTGATCGATCTCGTGGTCTTCGGCCGGGCCGCTGCCATCAAGGCCGGCCAGGTGGTCGATCCGAAGGAAGCCGTGCCGACGCCGAGTGAAGCCTCCTGTGAGAAGATCATGGACCGCTTCGACAAGCTGCGTCACGCCGACGGGGCCGTCCCGACCGCGGATCTGCGCGACAAGATGCAGGCCGCCATGCAGGAAGACGCGGCCGTCTTCCGCACCCAGGAAAGCCTGGAGGCGGGCTGCAAGCGCCTGTCTGCCATCTGGGGCGAAATGGGTGACCTGAAGGTGTCCGACCGTTCGATGATCTGGAACTCCGATCTGGTGGAAACGCTGGAGCTTGAGAACCTGATGGCCAACGCCATCACTACGGTCTATGGCGCGGAAGCCCGCAAGGAAAGCCGCGGTGCGCATGCGCGTGAAGACTACAAGGATGGTCCGTTTGCCGGCCGCGACGACGAGAACTGGCGCAAGCACACGCTGGCCTGGGTCGATGATGCGGGCAACGTCAAGCTGGACTACCGTCCGGTGGTGCTCGATCCGCTGACCACCTTCGACGAAGGCGGTATTGATCCGAAGAAGATCGCGCCAAAAGCGCGCGTCTACTAAGGAGCGCATGCGGTGAGCCAGGTGGCATCCCTTCCGGATATCAGAAGCCCGTTCGGCACTTACCCTGCCGAGCGGATGGTCCGGGCTGCCTGGCGTCTCGCCGACCGGCACGACCTCTCCAAGGGCCTGCGCCGGCGCATTCGTGCGCTCGTGGCCCGGTTCTTCAAGGGACCTTACGATCTTGAGGCCGAAGGTCTGAAGTTCCGGATCTATCCGGGCGAGAACTATGACGACCGCAAGATTCTGGCCAAGGGCCGCCTTCCGGAACGGGCCGAGCACAAGCTTCTGGAGCCGCATCTGGGTGAAGGCACGGTATTTGTCGATGTCGGCGCCAATATCGGCTCCTATTCGATCTTTGCCGCCAAATGCGGTGCAGACGTGCTGGCGATCGAGGCCAACCCGCAGACGGCAACAAAGCTGAGCTTCAACGTCAAGGCGAACGAGCTGGACAGCGTCCGGATCGTCAATTCCGCGGTTGGTCCGCGCGAAGACACGATGCCGTTCTTCCAGGAACCGAGCAATTGCGGCTTCGCGACCTTCGTGGAAGACCTGACGACCGGTGAATGGGCGGGTGACTGGACCTCTTCCTTCGTTAAGATGCGGCCCTTGACCGCGATTGCCGATGATCAGGGCCTGACCAGGATCGATGTCTTGAAAGTGGATGTGGAAGGGTTTGAGGACCGTGTGGTGCTGCCCTTTTTGAGGCACGCGGAGAAGAGCCTCTGGCCCCGCGTGATCCTTCTGGAAACCAATTGCCGGCCTTACTGGAGCGAGGATTGCCTGCCTGAACTGGCAAACCGGGCCTACAAGATCACCGGCCGAACGAATGACAACATGATCTTCGAGCTCGCTGCCTGAGTTCGAACACATTATGGCCCGGACGCGAAACTTGGGCCCAACGCGGAGCAGTAACAAATGGTTCAGCTGACGCTTCCCCGGAACTCCACGGTGACGGAAGGCAAGGTGTGGGACAAGCCGGAAGGCGCCACAAACTTGCGCGAATACCGGATCTACCGCTGGAACCCGGATGACGGCCGCAACCCGCGGGTGGACACTTATTTCGTGGATGCAGACAATTGCGGCCCGATGGTGCTGGACGGTCTCATCTACATCAAGAACAAGATCGACCCGACCCTGACCTTCCGCCGGTCCTGCCGCGAAGGCATCTGCGGGTCCTGCGCGATGAACATTGACGGCACCAACACGCTCGCCTGTACCAAGGGTACGGACGAGATCGCCGGTGACGTCGTCAAGATCTACCCGCTGCCGCATATGGCCGTCGTCAAGGACCTGGTGCCGGACCTGACCCGCTTCTATGCCCAGCACCGCTCCATTGAGCCCTGGCTCAAGACGGTGTCCCCGGCGCCGGAAAAGGAATGGCGCCAGTCCCATGAGGACCGCGTCAAGCTGGATGGGCTATATGAGTGCATTCTCTGCGCCTGCTGCTCGACCTCCTGCCCGAGCTACTGGTGGAACGGCGACCGCTATCTCGGCCCGGCCATCCTGCTTCAGGCCTATCGCTGGCTGATCGACAGCCGCGACGAGGCCACCGGCGAGCGCCTGGACAATCTGGAAGACCCGTTCCGGCTCTACCGCTGCCACACCATCATGAACTGCTCCCAGGCTTGCCCGAAGGGCCTCAACCCGGCCAAGGCAATCGCCGAGATCAAGAAGATGATGGTCGAACGCCGGGTTTGAGTATTCTGATGTTCCGGAATTTGGAAAGGCCGTCCCTCGGGGCGGCCTTTTTTGAAGAGGCTAACACTCCCACCTTGTCATCCCGGACGGAGCGCAGCGGAGATCCGGGATCCAGTACTCACAGGTTTCCGACCTGTGTTTCCGCGACGGACACACAGAATACTGGGTCCCGGTCTTGGCGCGAAGCGCCAAACCGGGATGACAATCCATAGGCCCGGTGACGACCGATGGGTAGCGGATTTCCTTCCTCACCCCTTCGTCCTGCACACCAGCAGCCAGCTGTTGCACCAGCCACGGAAGCCCGGCAGGCGGCCAAGGGTGCGTGTCATCGCCTTTTCTATCGGCTTGAGCGGTTCCCATTCAAACGTCTTGCCGCGCAGATGGTGGAACAGCCTGCCGTGGCGGTTGTGCTCCTTTTACTAGGGGCTCAGCATCGGCAACTAGGGCAGGCAGGAGAGATAACCGATGCCGTGAACGGTCTCGATGATGACCGCCCGGCCGATGATCTCCGGCCATCCCGCCAAGGTCATGCGCACATGGTGTTCTGGATAATGAAGGTGCTTAAACTTTAGCCGGTCGAGCCGATAGAGCTGCGGCACCACGGCCAAAATCAGGCCGTCTCGCAGCCAAGGTCATGGCTTTGATCGAAGAAGGCCGTCCCTACCGATGGATAGCCCGTGACCTCGGGATTTCAAAAAAAACACCGTTCTTGCGATTGTACAAAGATTGAAAGCCGAGGCCTCATGAAATCGGAACTTACGATACAACAGATGTTGGACGATCTTGGCGATCACGGAGTGCATGTCGATGACATATCGGCGTCGATTAGGGTCAACAGCGGGGATGTTCTTGAAGATCAATATTGGGAACTGATCGACGACTTATGCGAGGGCATCCTCAAAGAGCGATGGGGAGCTCTGACAGACCAGGATAAACTTGGGCAAGTGTTCGAGGTTATTCAGCTATGGCCCTGCTACCCGACAGCTTCCTTGCTACCACGATTGTACATGAGCGATTTAAGTGCCACGGCAGAAGTCTATCTATGGCAACAGATGTTACAAGCGCTCGAGCATCACGACCGGCCGTACCGTGAAGCAATAGAATATGTGCTCTGGGTCGACTTTTTCGAAAACCAGGCAATCTCTGCAAAAGCCTGGAATGGTTTGATGGGCGCTACTCCCGGCAAACAGGCAAAAGCCCGTTTGCTGGTCAACTCGGGCCCGGTTCCATACGCTGAAAAACGGCACCACTACCATGAACTCTTGGAAAACCAGGAAGACCACGAACTTCTCGCGGAGTGCTTGGCGCGTTGCCTGAATGACGTTTATGGCAAGATTGATCGTGATGATGCTCATT
This sequence comes from Roseibium sp., assembly GCF_965233565.1. GTDB lineage: Bacteria > Pseudomonadota > Alphaproteobacteria > Rhizobiales > Stappiaceae > Roseibium. The sequence continues at coordinate 3,730,260 of NZ_OZ247494.1, forward strand.
CCATCTTGCGGAAACTGCGCGTAGGGTTCGGCAACAAGTTCATGAGTTATTTAAAACACAATCTATAGTGCCTTCGCGCAGGATTCAGCCCCTGTACGCAACTGCCTCCTGACTGACCACTTCAATGATTTGAAGATCATGGTCGACGAGATCCTGACAGACCATGATGGCTCGTCTCGGGATGAAGTGGCTGCTCCCAGGCCTGCCCGAAAGGCCTCAATCCGGCCAAGGCAATTGCCGAGATCAAGAAGATGATGGTCGAACGCCGGGTTTGATTTTTTCCCCGGACTTGCTATCTGCAGGGGCCGCCCATCGGGTGGCCCCTTGTTTTTGAAAAAGTCATTGATCATGGATCCGAATATCGTTGCAGAAATCCGCAGCCGGCTGAAGGCGCTGGAGACGCGGGAAACCATCACCATTCCGCTGGCCATTGAAAGCGGTAGCCGCGCCTGGGGATTTCCGTCGCCGGACAGCGACTATGATTGCCGTTTTGTCTATGTGCGCGCGCGCGAAAAAACAGTCACGCTGTTCCCGGTGCGTGACGTCATCGAGGAGCCGCTCACGCCGGTGTTCGACATCAACGGCTGGGATCTGGCGAAGGCACTGCGCCTCATGCATTCCGGCAACGCAGTGATCGTCGAATGGCTGAAATCGGTGTTTGCCTATCAGCTGCATGTGCCTTTTCGGGACGCAGCGCTGGAGCTGGCGGAAGCGGTCTGTGACCGGGCGCTCATCGGTAAGCATTATTATCACCTCGCCAAGGCGCAGATCCAGAGACTGGACCATTTCAAGGGCGATGTATCATTGAAGAAGACGCTCTATGCCTTGAGGCCACTGACCGCCTTGATGTGGTTGTCAGAGCATCCGGACAAGGCGGTAGCGCCGATGAACTTTCTGGACATGCGCCGGGATGTCGATTTTCCCGAATCGGTCTTGGAGGCAATCGACCGCCTCTTGGCACAAAAGGCGGAAAGTTCCGAAATGGGCGCAGAACGGCTGGATCCCGTGTTGTCAGCCTTTATCCTGACCCTTTACGAGCGGTTCGAACCCTGGGCGAAAGCCGAGCCGCCGGGCGACGAAAATCGAGCCGAGATCGATACTTTCTGGCGTCATTGGTCCGCTGAACTGTGCCCGAGATAGGCTATAGTTCCGGCTTTGTATCCACCTGGGTGAAACCATGCTGCGCCTGACACGTCACACTGGCCGCATTCTGGTTCTGGGAGATCTGCATCTCGATTTCTGGCATGCGTCAGGTCTGTCGCCCTTCGGCAACGTTGACCTGGGTGGACTGGACGCGCTGATCGTTGCCGGCGATCTCACCAACAAGCCAAAGGTTCGCTGGCCGTGGGCCATTGAGGTCCTCGCCCGGTTCATCGACCGGGACAGGATCGTCATCGTTCCGGGAAATCATGACTATTACAATTTCCGGCTCGATGGCGACGTACGCCTGAGCGAGCTGGCGCAGTCGGCCGGTGTTCATTTCGCCCAGAAGAGGCACATGGCGATCGGTGACCTGCGGCTTCTGCTGTGCACGTTGTGGACGGATTTTGAATGTGGCGGCGACTATTGGGCGAACACCCAGGCTGCACGGCTTCAGATGAACGACTATCGTCATATCCGTCTGGCGTCCGCCGCCTATCGGAAGATTGGTCCAGAGGACACGAGGCGCGTTCACGTTGATCACAAGGCCTGGCTGGCTGCGGAGCTCGGCGCTCACTGGCCGGGACCGACGGCCGTCGTCACCCATCATGCACCACTTCCGGAAGCTGCCGGCCAGGAAGACGGGCTGAGCTGTTGTTATGCGTCTGATCTGGGCGACCTGATTTTGCAGCATCAACCGGAGTTCTGGTTTTTCGGGCACACGCACAAGGTATTTGCTGCAAAGCGTGGCCGGACAGAGTTACGCAACGTATCGATCGGATATCCGGATGAAGGGCACATGAGCCAGGAGCTGGTGGACCAGTCGATCATCCGGTTCTGACCTGTGGTCGTTTACGATTGAAAGCCTCGCTCCATTTGTCATCCCGGTCTTGCCGCTGAAGTGCCAAACCGGGATGACGATCCATAGGTAGCTGATTTCCCTTCTCACCCCTTCGCCCGGCACACCAGCAGTGAACTGTTGCACCAGCCCCGGAAGCCCGGCAGGCGGCCAAGGGAGCGCGTGAGGCCTTTTTCCAGTGGCTTCAGCGGACCCCATTCGAAGGTCTTGCCGCGCAGATGATGGAACAGCTTGCCGTGGCGATTGTGTTCCTCATACCAGGGGCTGAACATCGGCAGATAGGGCAGGCAGGAGAGATAGCCGACGCCGTGAACGGCCTCGATCGTGACGGCGCGGGCAATGATGCCCGACCATTCGGCAAGCGTCATGCGCACATGGTGTTCGGGATAATGCAGGTGTTTCAGTTTGAGCCGGTCGAGACGGTAGAGCTGCGGCACCACAGCCAGGATCAGGCCACCGGGTGCGACCACCTCCCCGCATTGGCGCATTACCGATTCAATCGCGGGGCCCTGGCCGGGCAGATGTTCCAGCACATCCAGGAGGGTAATCACATCGGGGCGCCAGGGCAGTTCGTTCCGGTGCTCCGACAGCCGTGTGGCATCCAGCACGATGTCCGGCTCGAACGCGGCTTCGTAATCGGCGCCGCAATAGTCGAATTCCAGTCCCGTCTCGGCCAGATAGTCCCTGGAAATCGAGGTGGAGCAGCCGATGTCGAGAATGCGCGGCGGCCGGTCGAGCTCTGCGGCCCAGTCCCGGATCTGCCGGGACACGACGTCGAATTTCACCGTGCCGTAAAGGTTTCGCTGCGCATTGCTGAGCTTCTTGACCAGATACTCGGAATGAACGGCAACCTCTTCGGGCGCGTCCGTTACATCCCGTCTCTTTGCTCGATCCAGAGTTGGGTGCACGCTGCCTCTCCTTCAGAATCCAGACGGTGAATGCCGGGCTCGTATGTGTAGGTGGTCAGATCGGCCATCAGCACGATCAGTTCCCCCAGGATCAGTTCGACGATTTCATCCGCGACACTGCCCGAACCGGGGATGAAATTGGCCGGATACCCGTCATTGACCAGACAGACCTGCCGGTCCTGCCCTGCCGGCCCGTCGGCAAAGTGATAGGCGCGAATGGATGGGTGAATGTCATATCCGGGCGCTGCTTCCAGAAACTCGACGTCGATTTCGATCCGGCGCGAACTTGCGCTTGCCACGAGGCAGCCACTGCGCAACTGGCGCAGCACATCGGACGTGACCGACAGGCGCCCTGCGGCACCGACCACGAGGTCGGCCCGGCCGAGATCTCCGGGTGAAAGTGTTGCGTCGAAACCGGACAGGCGCGCCTCGGCAACCTTCAGCGGGTTGAGATCGACAAGAACGGGCTGGACATCGAGCCTCCGGAGCGCCCTGGCGACACCAAAGCCGATCCAGCCGGCCCCAAAGACGGTCGCGTGGCGTCCGGCGAGAGTATTGCCGAGATCGCGCATCAGACCGTCCAGGCAGCGGGCGATGGTCTCGCCGCAACGGGCGGCTTCCAGCCGCTTCAGCTCGCTGTCTGCACAATGCAGGACAGGAATTTTCAGAGCTAGCTGGTCCGCGCGCCAGACGCCTTGCTTGGTGATTTCAACCACGCCTTCGACCAGGTCGAGCTGATCCTGAAACCGTTCGTGCAGCAGCTCGACCACATACCCGCCAACCTCCTGGATCACCAGCTTCTGCCCGGAACTCCGGCAGGCAAGAAGGCTTTTCTGAAGAGCGCTGGCAAGCACCTGGCGGAACTCCGTTTCCGTCTTCGGGCACTGAACCCTGTCGCCGTAACGCGATTGCCATTTCAGCCGGGTTGCATCGCTGCCGGAGGAATAGGGGACCCCGATGATCGCGTCGAAATCCATGACCCCGGCCAGCGCATCGATCATGCGCATGGTGTCGTCGAAAAGATGGGCAACCATCAGGAAGCGATGCTGCTCGCTCCGGGCAAGATCCAGCCGCCTGACGAGCGCCGGCAGATAATCCGCGCGGCGAGCATAGGTGGGCTGAGCCCGAAAAGTCGTTTCTGGCAGTGTATTCATTGGTATAATTTCCGATGGTCATGCCATTCTGACACTCAAAGACTGCTCAGAACAAGCCCCGGTTGAGAAAATAGGGCAACTAATTTCCCGGACAATCGATGACCGGAAGGCGTCTGCACGGTTTCTGCAAAAACAATGCTGAAAAGACCGGCATCATTGCCCGGTTCTCTCCTTGCTGTCCGGTCAAGGTCACCGCGTTGAAAGAGCGTCCCACTTCAAACGCCGCGGCCGAGGTCCCCCGAAGCCTGTTTCAGATGCGCTCGTTGCAAAGGATTGATTGAATGACAGATGTTAGCGACACGGATGCGACAACGGGCAGCGCGGCAAACGGGCCTCCGCCTTTCCGGCCGCGCGCATTCCTGAACTCACCCGGTGTCAAATTTGTTCTGATCGGCATTTTGACCGTCATGCTCATGGTGCCGAGCCTGTTTGTGTGGATCCTGGTCGAGGAACGGGCCGACCGCGCCAGGGAGGTCGCCAGGGACATCGCCGGGTCCTGGGGCGGTACTCAGGAAATCAACGGGCCGTATCTGGTCGTGCCTTTCAGCGAAACCGTGACGATCGGCACCGGCGATCGGGGCAGGACCGAAGTGCATTGGCACACGGCGGTCCTCTTTCCCGAAAAGCTGGATGTCTCGGGGGACCTGCAGGTCGAGGAACGCCGGAAATCGATCTATTCGCTGCCGGTATACTCCGGGGCCGTGCAGTTGAGCGGCCGGTTTGGCGCACCTCCTTCGAACATGTTCGAACCGCAACAGGGCGGCACCGTCGATATTGCCGCCGACAAGGCCCTGCTGGTGGTCGGCATAGGTGACGTCCGCGCGCTCAAGAACGAGGTCTCTCTGACGCTGGATGGCAACGCTCCCATCCCGTTCGAGCCCGGTCCCGGTCCGATGACCGTCTCCACCGGCCAGTTCAAAGCCGCTCCCGTCTCCGCTTCGTCCGGCATCAATGCAGCGGTCCCGCCGCTCAAATGGCGCAAGGGGTTTGCCTTTCAGGTCCCGCTGGACCTGAACGGATCGACTGCGGTCTATGTGGCACCGGCCGGTCAGAGCACGGCCGTCAACCTGTCTTCCAACTGGCCTCATCCCGGTTTCACCGGAGCGTTTCTGCCGGACGAGCGCACGATCGCGGATACGGGGTTTGAGGCCAACTGGTCCATCCCCTATCTTGCCCGCGGCATCCCGAAGACGCTGGTCACGAACCAATTGCCGCTGCAGTCCAAGCTGCTGGGGGTGAAGTTCGTTGAACCCGTCAATTTCTACCAGACCATTTCCCGGTCCCTCAAATATGCCATCGGCTTCATCAGTCTGAGTTTTCTGGCCGTGTTTGTTCTGGAGATGCGCTCCGGCTGGCGCTTCCACTGGATCCAGTATGGGTTGGTCGGACTGGCCCTGATCATATTCTACGTGATGCTGCTCGCTCTGGCGGAACATGTCGGCTACGGCCTTGCCTATCTCGGGGCGGCGTCTGCAGCAACCGTCCTGAATGCCGCCTATGTCGGCACCTCCTTGAAAAGCCGATCAGCCGGGGCGGTGATGTTTGCGGTACTGGCAACCATTTTTGCCGTGTTGTTCGCCCTGATGCGCGAACAGGATTATGCGCTCCTGATCGGGTCGGTAATCGCCTTCCTGGCGTTGGCAGTCACAATGTTTGTCACCCAGAAGATCGACTGGACCGGACAAGGCGAGACGGAGACTGCGAAGACTGCAGCTGCGGCGTAAGCTGGTCGGTTTGATCCCAAAGAATGTCAAGGCGGGCTTGCGGCCCGCCTTGATTTGTTCGATATTTGTTCTCGTATTTTTTTGAAGGAGACAGACATGCATAGAAGCCGTTTGGGAGATCTGGTCATTGATTGCGAAGGTGGTGACATCGATGATCACGCGGTGTTCTGGGCAGGCGCCCTCGGCCGGGACGTCGAGGCCGCGCCGAAGAACCCGCGCTACCGGCGCCTGATCGGCAGGGACGGCGAGATCGGCATCCTGCTGCAGGCGGTTGAGCATCCCTCCCGGGTGCATCTTGATATCGAGACCGATGACCCGGAGAAAGAAGTTGCGCGGCTGGAAAAGCTTGGTGCAAGCGTCGTGTCGCAGCTTGCAGGCTGGACGGTCATGGAAGCCGCCAGCGGTCATCGTTTCTGTGTTGTCAAACCACAGCTGCCCGGTTTCGACGAGGCAGCGAAGGCCTGGACATAGACCGCCAATAAATTGTCATGCGCCTTGTGAGCCGGTCAAAGCTGTTTTTGCATCCCTTCGGGATAAGATGAATTTGCCCGGCGACGTCGATGCAAATCTTTGGAAACCGGACGGTTTCCTGCAGCTTTGCGCCGCATGTCCGAACAAATTCATCTCCTTCCTTTCACGCAAGTTATTGTTGGGGCCCAGCCTTGGGAAGTGCGTAGAACCCAAGTGCGTTTCCGAAAGGGTCGGAAAACTCCGAATACGTCACGACACCCGGAATTTCGATGGCTTCGCCCGTCGTGATACCGGCATCGGCACGCGCAGTTTGAGCCGCCGCCATGTCATCGACCTGATATCTGACCACGGCTCCTTGTGATTGTTGGGCGTCCGCCTCAAACAGCTGAAACCAGACCCCTGGCGCGACCTTGAATTCGACCACACCGGGAGCCGGTCTGATCACCTCTGTGTCTGTTCCGAAGAATTTCGCATACCAGCGCTCGGCTTCGCTGAGCGACGGCACGGGCACACCGACAGTGATTTCCTGGAAGGGGTCTGCCCGGGCGACTGACGTAAGGGCGAAAAAAGCGAGTGAAGACAAAGTGAGCAGGCGCATGTGCAAGTTCCTTTCATAAGACCGCCATCACCGATGAGGGGCCTTTGTCCGGTTGATTGTGGTCCCGGATTGCAAACCCTTCGCAGCTGTTACCGGCAGAGAATTCTCTTGTTGAAATGCACAGTGGGTCATTTTCTTTTTGCAGAAAATATACTAACTATACTTTATGGACATAAAGCTGTTTGTCAACCTCACGTCCAAAGCGTGGTCGCTTGCCATCCTGTCGAACCTGCACGCAGGTGTTCCCGGTCGGCAGGCGGCATTGCTGACAGCCACTGGAGCCGGCAGGACAGCCTTTTCCCAAAGCATGCAACACCTGGTCAGTCTTAATCTGCTGGAGCGCAATCCCGGCCACGGCCACCCGTTGCGGCCCGAATTCAGGCTGACACCTGTGGGCATCAAGGCGGCAGCGCTTGCCTACCGGATCCAGGAGACAGCGGTGGGCGACGACCCGATCCTGCTCCGCAGGTCCTGGACTTTGCCGGTTTTGTCGTCGCTTCGACGGCCGCGCCATTTCTGCGACATCAAGAAAGACCTGCTGACAATCACGGATCGTGCGCTATCGCAGGCGCTGAAGTCGATGGAGGAGCGCGATTGGGTGCAGCGTAGCGTCAACAGCGCCGCACGGCCGCCGAGATCGATCTACAGTGCCGTCAATACGGGGCAGAGGATCACAGAAATTGTCCGGCCCGAGATACGATTTGCCTCGCTTTGATGCCGGTTTCACATCGCTGGCCTACGGGATCGTTCACGACCGGCTTTGAGCTGGAAGCAGGTCGGCCAATTTGTTGAGATTGCCGTTCAAGGTGCCGCTCGAAACGGCAGAAGCTTCAATTCGGCAGGGCTGATCACCGATCGGGTGAAGGAACAGGACCGGCCTGTGCAGCGCATATCCACAGGCTGCCTCCATGAGCGTATTGGCCCCTATATAGCCTGGGATACCATGCTTTTTCGTGTTGGCGATCAACACCACATCGCCGTTCCGGATCACTTCGAAATAGTCGCTGAGAAACACTTTTTTGCGCGCGGCAGCCTCTTCCGGAGAGAGCGTTGCCCAGTCAAATCCGGCTTCTTCCGGCACCGGTGTGGAAACGGTGTACCCCTCCTGTCGGAGCTGGGCCGCAAGATCCTCCATCACCTCAAGCGCCGACATGGAACCACAAATGACAATATGGAGCGGAATTTCTTGGCGTAACGGAGCCATCACGGCGGCCTCACGGTCATGTGCGGATTTGGACTGCTGAGTTGAGTTGCCGCCAAGCCGAGATGCGTTACCTCTGTCAGCAGCGATTGGAGGATCTATCATGAAGCGCATGCTGCCGCTATCTCTTGCCGCCCTTCTTGCCGGAGTGGCCGCGATTACAACTGCCAAGGCTGAAACCGCCATTCTGGCAGGAGGCTGTTTCTGGTGTGTGGAAGCGGATCTGGAAAAACTGCCAGGGGTTCGCGACGTGGTGTCGGGCTACGCCGGTGGAAATACCCAGAATCCGACTTACAAGAACTACGAGCGCGGTGGTCATCGCGAAGTGGTCAAGGTGGATTTCGATGAAACAAAGATCAGCTACGCCGACCTTGTCGGCGTCTTCCTTCGGACCATCGATGTGACGGATGCAGGTGGTCAGTTCTGTGATCGTGGATTTGGCTATTCTTCAGCGATCTATCCCCTGGATGAGGCCCAGGCCAAGCAGGCGAAAGCCGAAATCGCAAAGGCCGACAAGGCGCTTGGTGGCAAGGTCGTCACACCGGTCGAGGGTCCGGCGGTGTTCTGGCCGGCGGAAGACTATCACCAGAGCTATTACAAGAGTCCGGTGCGGACGTTGACCCGGTTTGGCTATGTCACGCGTGCAGACGCCTACAAGGGATATCGCAAGGGCTGCGGCCGCGATGCACGCGTCAATGCCGTCTGGGGTAATGAGGCTTACAAGGGATTGCCGAAGGCCGGTTCCTGAGAACCGGCCAAAAAGTGTTCTCGATCACGATTAGGAACTGGGAAACGAAATAGAATGACAGTGTTTGCCGTAGCGTAACTTCTGCTCTACATTTTTCGGGCAGGCTTGATCAATACGCCTTGTTCTTGCGTCACATGAGGCCGGTGTCATGCTTAGTTTGTTTGGAAGTCGTTTACAGGAAGAGCCAGAATTCATTTCAGAACTGCGGGCCGTTGAAACGGAAGACCGCCTCAGAAAAAACCTGACCGGCATGCTGGAAGATGCCGGTCTGGAAATTCGTGACACGAACACGCCAACCGAGTTTGCCGCGGCTGCCACGGTAGCGATCATGAAACTGGTCTTGAATGCGGCCGGCCGGCGGTTCGAGAGCCTGAGTTTTGAAAACCGGTTCGTGACGGGACTGTTCGGATTTATCGTGGCGCATAAATTGAGCCGCCGGACCAACGCAGACCTCGGCATTGTGCTCGGCATAGCCGGGCTTGACCTATTCTCGCGTGAAGAAATCGACCAGGTCTACAAGCTCGGCTCTTCCTATCGCCGCCTGCGCCAGCACCGGCAGATGCATCTCGCACTTGGAGAGATTGTCGAAGAGTTTCTGTCCCACCCGGATGCAGAAGAACTCCAGGACCTCGCAACGCTCTACCAGATGTGCCTTCAGCCTGAAGCCTGAGCTACGGTGGCCTTTTTCCGGGTGAGGGACATCAGAAACGATATCCGATGCCTAGGTAAAACAAATCGGATTTTCCGTCGACCGTGAAGGAGTTCAGGCCGGAGACGTTATAGGTTTTTTCGCCGAATGCGTAATGCTTGTAGTCGAATTTCGCGAACAGGCCGTCTGTGATCCGCGCTTCGGCGCCAGCGCCGGCTACCAGGCCAACAAAGGTGTTCTCGTCGGAAGCGCCGTTGCTCTTGCGCTCAATCTTGTAGTTTCCGAAACCCATGCCTGCAGTGACGTAAGGCATGAACCGGCCTGCATCGTATCCAAGGCGAGCGGTTGCAGATCCAACCCAGTTTGAGGTCTGTCTGGTATTTCCGGACGCGGAGCTTCCCTGGAAGTTTGTCAGGGCACCTTCCACGCTGACGCCAAAAACAATCCGATCGAACTGCTGGTCGACACCGAGGGAACCGCCAACCAATCCGGAGCGGAAGAAACTGTTATTCCCCAGGCTGTCTGATCCCGAAAGAAAACCGCCGCCACCGAAGACAACGGCGTTGAAGCCGGACCAGTCGCTTCGCTGGAGCCGCAGATCCGCAACGGTACCAAAATCCTGCGCCGGAGACGCCGAAGGATCGGCGGCGTAGGCCGATGCCGACAGCAACATCGAAAGAACGGAAATCAGTGAAAAATTCCGCATGTAGAAAACCCCCAAATGCAACCAATGAGGGTTTTATCTCGTGAAAACTGTCAATTAATCGTTAAGGTAAACAAAATCATACACCGGCTTCAAACGCTTCGACCACATCGAGAAATGTTTCACCATACTTCTCGAGTTTGGATTGTCCGACGCCGGAAACGGCAAGCATGGCTTCCGGCGTGATCGGTCTGGCCGCCGCGATACCGGCAAGTGTTGCATCCGGAAACACCACGTAAGGCGGCACGCTCTGATCTCTGGCAATCTGGGTTCTGAGTCGGCGCAGCCGCTCGAACAGAAGCTTGTCGTCATGATCGAGTTCGTCCGCAATCGAGGCGGTTCGCGAGGTGCGGGTCTTCTTCAGTCCCGCTGCGCTGCGGTCCTTGCGCAGGGCCAGTCTTTCATCTCCGCGCAACACCGACCGGGCCTTCTCGGTCAGGATCAGGGCGCCGAAATGGGCGTGGTCGACATCGACAAAGCCGGCGGCCACCAATTGCCTTGCGATGGACTGCCAGGTCTTTTGCGGAACATCCTCCCCGATGCCGAAGACGGAGAGGTTCTCATGTCCGAAACGGGTTGTCTTTTCGTTGCTTTTTCCCAGCAGGACATCGATGACATGACCGGCGCCGAACCTTTGGCCGGTCCGGTAGATGGCGGACATCAGTTTCTGCGCGGCCTCGGTGCCGTCCCAGGTCTCTACCGGTGACAGACAGGTATCGCAATTGCCGCAGGGCTCGGGATAGGTTTCGCCGAAATGCGCCAGAAGCGCCTGGCGCCGGCATCCAGCCGTCTCGCAGATGCCCAACAGCGCATTCAGCTTGGCATTTTCTGCCCGTTTGACCTCGTCCGGTGCATCGCCTTCCGCAATCATGCGGCGGCGCTGAACAAGATCGGCCATGCCATAAGCCATGAAGGCTTCGGAGGGTGCGCCGTCGCGTCCCGCCCGGCCTGTTTCCTGGTAGTAGGCTTCCACCGAAGACGGCAGATCCAGATGGGCGACATAGCGCACATCCGGTTTGTCGATGCCCATGCCGAAGGCAACCGTTGCCACCAGGCATAAACCTTCTTCCAGCAAAAAGGCATCCTGATTGGCTGCACGCCGCTCCGCCGGCAAGCCGGCGTGATAGGGCAGTGCCTTGACGCCCTTTGATGTCAGCCAGTCGGCAATGTCTTCAACCTTCGCCCGGCTGAGGCAATAGACAATGCCGCTTTCTCCCTCGTGCTTCTTCAGGAAATCCAGAAGCTGCTGACGCTGATTGGTGCGCTCGACGATTTCGTAGCGGATGTTCGGCCGGTCGAAACTCGTGGAGAACACTTCCGCGTCTTCCAGCTGCAGACGGGCCAGAATGTCCTGTTGTGTATGCGGATCGGCCGTTGCTGTCAGCGCGACCCTTGGCACGCCCGGATAACGTTCCTTCAGGCAGGAAAGCGACAGGTATTCGGGGCGGAAATCATGCCCCCACTGGCTGACACAATGGGCCTCGTCGATGGCAAACAGGGCGATGTCCAGCGTGTCCAGGAAGCACCGGAAACTTTCGATGCCAAGCCGTTCCGGCGTGACATAGAGAAGGTCGATTTCGCCGCGGCGCAAGGCGTCGCGCAGCGAAAACTGTTCGTCCTGCGACAGGGTGGAATTGAAGGCGGCGGCCTTGACCCCGGCGGCCGTGAGGGCTCCGACCTGGTCTTTCATCAACGCAATCAGCGGCGAGACTACGATGCCGACACCGCGGCGGCAAAGCGCCGGGATCTGGTAGCAGAGCGATTTGCCCGCTCCGGTGGGGAACAGCACCACCGCGTCGTTGCCGGCAACCAGCGTCTCGATGACGGCCTGTTGTTTGCCCCGGAAACTGCCATAACCAAAAACCTGTTGCAGAACCGCGAGCGGTTTCGGGTCCGCATGGACGGGCGGAGCAGAATGCGAGACGGGGGATGGGAGTTCATCCGCGGTGATTGCAGGCGAAGCGGACATGGGCCGGCAGGTTCCTTTGCTTTCCCGCACCATGTCTTATTCGCCGTCCCAGGGCAATCAAGCTCACGCGCACCCTGTGGATGACCATTGTGTGGAAGTCTGCGCGGATTATCAGAATTCGGCGTCGGGGTCTTCGGCCAGGGTTTCGGCGCAGTGGATCCGCATCTGTTCGGTCAGTTGGCCGAGATCACCCTTCAGCCGTTCCGGACGGATCGGTTTGCCGAAATGCACGTTGAATTTGGCGCTCTTCTTGTTGAGCAGCTCATTGAAGACGGTCATGTCGCGCAGCTCGGTGGAAACACGCGCCAGGAAATAGAACAGGCCAGAGTTTCGCCCGCCCATATGCATCGGGATGATCGGCGCCTTGTTCTTGCGCGCCAGGGCAAGCGCGGAGGTCATCCAGGGACGTTCGGTCAGCTTGCCGTCGTTCCAGTAGGCCAGGCGGCCGGAGGGAAACAGAACAACCACTCGTTCCTTTGAAAAAGCCGCTCTGGCGATTTTCAGGGTTTCCTTGGACTTCTCCTGACTCTTGAAATCTGCGCGCCATTCGACCGGAACGATCATGTCTGCGAGGCGCGGATTGATACGGATCGCGTCGCGATTGGCAAAAATCGACAGATCGGCACGCCGAGACTTGATGGCGTCATAAAGTACGATGCCATCGGCAATACCGGTCGGGTGATTTGAGACAAGCACGACCGGCCCCTCTGCCGGAACCCGGTCCAGACCAAGAGTGGTCACGTCGAGGGTCAAAAGCCGGCTCAGATGCGCAAACACGTCCTGAGCCTCCATGGCCGCGATCGTGTCGGCCATGTCTACGGCGGAAGAATAGCGTAATATCTTGTGCGCAAAGGGTTTTATGATCGGCCACCAGGGGCTGGCCATCACGAGCTTGCCACGCTCGGCGATCAGGACGTCGACTATATGCTTCTCGGCAATCGGCTTCTGGGCCGCCGCCTGGCGGCGCGCCGGCAAGGTGTCAGTCGTCTGGTCGGTTGTCCGCACAATGCACCTCTGCCCTTCGGAACCCTGCGATACTTTCCTGCATCGTTAGCGAAATCAGCCTCTTGGTGCAAATGCTCGTTGAACAATTTGCTTTTCAGGCCAGTTGCCAACGCGGCTCAGCTCCACAGGGAGCTGGTGAAAAGTCCCATGCAGGTCAGGAACCCCGCGAACCAGGAAATGGAGCGCGGCGTCGCCCTGTCCATCCAGTAGCAGAACACGTAAATCAGCCGTAGCAAAATAAAAAGAACCGCGAGCCGGTCGATCCATTCCGGGTCGCCACCCTGGCTGAGGCCGACAAAGACGGCGACGGCAAACAGGGGAAAGGCCTCGAAACCATTGGCCTGCGCGCCCTGGGCCCGCGCGCGAAAGCCTTCGCGCCAGTAGTTCGGATCGCGCGGTTTTGCATTGTTGAACTGTTTGTCGAGCTTGGCGGGAAACGCCGACAGGATCGGCAGGATGGCGGCAACGAGGACACACCAAAGGGCGATGGGCATTCGGGCACTCCATGTGGTTGTCCGGCTGGTGCTGCCGGCATCTTGAAGGCAGGTCGTGACGAATTGCGGCGTTAGAAGCGCCGTTGTAGCAGGCCGGGAAAAGATATCCTCATGAATTTCCGCCGCAGTGCCTTTTTGTCATAAAGTTTTCCCGGCGGAACGCTAGGGGGACATCGCCGACCGGCAGCTGTTCGGTCCACGATACGTCTTGAGGGATCCCGCCGTGCCGAAAACCACCGTCTTGTTCATATGTCCGGACAACAGCCTTTTGTCACCTCTCGCAGAAGCCTATCTGAATGACAGGGGACATGGCCTGATACGTGCCTTTTCAGCGGGTATCGACCCGGCGGCGGACTTGAACCGACATGTGAAACGGCTGCTTTCTGCCGTCGGCGTTAAGGCGCGAGGTCTTGCGCCGAAGCCGGTTGACATATTTTTGATGCCGCATGCGGAGGTGCCCGACAGGGTGATCTATCTTTCCGATCAGACGCAGATCGCTTACCCGCTCCATTGGAAGACAACAACGTCCAGCCATTGGTGGAGCATCGCAGAAAAGCCGCCTTTTCCGCAGAGTTTCAGCGCCTGTTCAATCTACTTCGACCGGATTGCGGTGGCGGTGGATGAGCTGATCAGCCCGTCGATTTCGGTTGCCACACCCGCTGCCTAGCGGGAGATCTGCCTCTGAAGACGGGCAATGTGGCCAGGTTTTTGGATTTTCGCCAAATTCTAGGCTAAGAGATGCTCCCATATTGGGACGATGGTGAGGGAATGATTCGTCATGATGCGCGCGGGAAAATTGGTATTGGTCGTCGGGTTGGTAATCCTGGCCGCAGGCTGCCAGCGCTTTTCCAGAAGCCCTAACTACGCAGCGCCGCTGCCTGCGACACCCACGACGCCGGTAGATGCAGGCACGCTGACCCCGCTTGACCCGAATGCATCGGGGGCGGGCCTGAACGATCCGTCGGCACAACCGACCGATCTGGCCAGCAACCCCGTTGCCGCTCCCGCGGGTGCCAAGGAAGTCGGCCGTACCGATCTTCTGGGCGGTTGGAAGCTGACGTCTGCCGGAGATAGCTGCATGGCCTTCATGACCCTGACCACCTGGTCGGGCGGCTACCGGGCAAATACCAGAGGTTGTAACAGCCCTGTGCTGTCCGGGATCTCCGCCTGGGATCTGAACGGCAACCAGGTGGTGTTGAAGGACGGTGCGGGCCTGATCGTCGCACAGCTTTACTCCAGCGCTTCCGGGCAGTTTAACGGTCAAACCTCTTCCGGACAGCCCATCTCGCTGTTCCGTTAAACGGTCTCCGTATTAATGCTGGACAATACGCGTTATAGGTGTATATTTGCATGGCTACCGGAAAGGCTGTGCGAATGTCAAAATACGAACCATTGCGGGAACACCTGGCGCGTCTGGAAGATGTGGTCTGGGCTGCCAAGCTGAACGAAGTTGAAGATATCATCGGGTCGACGCTTCCAAGAAGCGCACGGGAACACCGGACCTGGTGGGCAAACTCCGGCGGAAGCTTGGTGCATCAAAATGCCTGGCTCGACGCAGGCTGGCGTGTCGAACGCACGGATCTGATGCGCGATGTCATCGTGTTCCGGCGTCTGAGGATCGGCGGAACGGTCGCTGCGGCGGCCAGCCGTGCGGAACGACCGGCCAGAGCCCCTCAGAAAGCTGCTGAAAAACGTCTGGCAAAGGAAATGCTGGCGCTCCGCCAACCGGCAACGGTCACGTTGCGGTCCGAGTGGACGACGCTGGGCGACGTTCAACGGACCCCCTGTTCAAGCAACAGCATCCCTCAGGAAGGCGGCGTTCTGCGCTTTGCGTCGATGAACGGCGACGAAGTTACGACTGCTGTCGTCGCTACATTGTCCGTGCACAAGGCCTATCGCAGCCTGCGTATGGAAATGAAGGGTCTCGACAACGATACGGACAGTCAGGTTGGGCACGATCTTTGTGAAAAGATTGGGCTGGACCCGAAATCGCCAATTGAATGTGACGTCGTCAAGTCCGGAAATGCCTGGCTCTTGACCGATGGCCGTGGCCGGAAGGCCAACATGGACGACCAGTCGGAATGCTATCTGGTCGCCCAGCTGCTTTATCTTCAGGAGATCCAGAGCGGTCGCAAGGCGACCTTGCTGTTGCGCTAGATCAGAGACTGATCAGCTGGCTCCTGTTAAATGGCCGGCGGTTGGTCGCTTCAAAAGGAGAGATCCGGTCATCTGCGTTCAACGAGCGCAGCACATGTAAGCCAATTTGCTGGCCGCTGACCACGGCCGACGTTTGACGGACCGGTTCCTCCCGCACGGGGCAAGCCCTCCCGTGCCCTGCACCCGCAGCACTCCCACCAAGGCTGCGGGTGTTTTGGTTTTACTTGCCTTCCGGAATTTCAGATCCTTTTGAAACGAAGAGCATCATCTGCGCATGCTTTGTGTGCCGGGCACTTTCCGTTGCCGGGTGCAATTGCACTGCAGGGTGGGATGGCTTTCGGGTCGGCGGAGTTGTAAGCGCGCCACCTGCGTCAGCTTGCCGAAAGGCGGCCTGTTTCAATCGGTTAAATGACATGTGTGTGAATTCATGTATCATTTTCAACGCATTTCGTGACTTGCATCTGCGACGTTTTGACCTTAATCCCGCGCCAAGATCACGTCCCGGGTTGTGGTGACAACCTAACCCCATGAAGTCTCATGGAGGGAGCAGCACCCTTGAAGATGGAACTGCCGGTCAACCGCGCCCTGAGCGCTCGTTATGACGCCCTTGTCGCGTCTGGCGAGATTTCGGAAGACCCCGTTCAACGGGAGGCGGTGCGCCAGCTCGATCTCCTCAACACCCGCCTCGCCGAAACCAGGCTCGCCTCCAAGAAGAGTTCACTCGGCTGGCTCTTTGCAAACAAGAAGAACCAGCTCTGGGCCTCTGTTCAGGGGCTCTACATGTGGGGCGGGGTCGGTCGCGGCAAGACCATGCTGATGGATCTCTTTTACGAGGTCACGGTGATCCGCCGCAAACGCCGCGTGCATTTCCACGAGTTCATGACCGATGTGCACGAGCGGATCCACGAACACCGCCAGGCGCACAAGCGCGGCGAGGTCAAGGGTGACGATCCGATTCCTCCGGTGGCTGTCCAGATCGCCGACGAGACACGGCTTCTGCTCTTCGATGAGTTCTCCGTCACCGACATCGCCGACGCGATGATCCTTGGAAGGCTGTTCACGCAGCTGTTCGAGCGCGGCGTGATTGTGGTGGCAACGTCGAATGTGGAGCCGTCAAAGCTTTACAAGGATGGCCTCAACCGGCAGCTGTTCGTGCCCTTCATCCAGATGCTGTCCTCGAAAGTGGAAATCCTGCATCTGGATTCGCCGACGGACTACCGCCTGGAAAAGCTGGCCGGCGCGCCGATCTACGTCACCCCGCTCGGGGAAGCATCGACGGCACAGATGGATGCGCTGTTCACCAAGCTGACGCACGGCATGAAGCCGCATGCCGAGGAGCTGGAGAACAAGGGCCGCAAGATCCCGGTGCCCGTTGTCGCCTCCGGCGCGGCGCGCTTTACCTTTGACGATCTGTGCATGCAGCCGCTCGGCGCCAGCGACTATCTGCGAATTGCAAATGCCTACAGCACGGTGTTTCTGGACAATGTACCGGTGTTGTCGAGGGCGCGCCGCAACGAGGCCAAGCGGTTCATCAACCTGATTGACACACTTTACGATAACGGCATCAAGCTTGTCGTCTCGGCAGAGGCCGAACCCCAGGATCTTTATGTCGGTGAAGACGGCACGGAGGCCTTTGAGTTCGACCGTACGGCGTCCAGATTGATCGAAATGCGGTCCGAGGCGTATCTTGCGGGAGAAAACAGGGCAGCACACGCATAAGTCTGCATTCCGTATAGGGGAATTATGCAGGCGGGAAGATTTGAGAAATTTTGCCTTGGTTTGCGCAATATTCTTTTGGCGAGGTTGCGCGCCCGAAGCAAAGGGAGTAGGCCATCCTCAGTCATCACAGGATGGCATAGAGTTCCATCTTACGTAAAGGGAAACTTTCGATATGACGCGGAACAAGATTGCCTTGATCGGCTCGGGTCAGATCGGCGGCACGCTCGCTCATCTGGCAGGTTTGAAGGAACTGGGAGACATCGTACTCTTCGACATCGCGGAAGGCATGCCTCAGGGCAAGGCGCTCGATCTCGCAGAATCCTCCCCGGTCGACGGCTTTGATGCCAAGCTGGCAGGTGCCAACACCTACGAAGCCATCGAAGGCTCCGACGTTGTCATCGTCACCGCAGGTGTTCCGCGCAAGCCCGGCATGAGCCGTGACGATCTTCTGGAAATCAACCTGAAGGTCATGGAGCAGGTCGGCGCCGGTATCGCGAAATACGCCCCGAACGCGTTTGTCATCTGCATCACCAACCCGCTCGACGCCATGGTCTGGGCTCTGCAGAAATTCTCCGGCCTGCCGAAAAACAAGGTTGTCGGCATGGCCGGCGTGCTCGACAGCGCCCGCTTCCGCTACTTTCTGGCGGACGAGTTCAACGTTTCCGTTGAAGACGTCACCGCCTTCGTTCTGGGCGGCCATGGCGACACCATGGTTCCGCTGACCCGTTACTCCACCGTCGCCGGTATTCCGCTGACCGACCTGGTCAAGATGGGCTGGTGCACGGCCGAGCGTCTGGAAGAGATCGTCCAGCGCACCCGGGACGGCGGCGCGGAAATCGTCGGCCTTCTGAAAACCGGCTCCGCGTTCTACGCTCCGGCTTCCTCCGCCATCTCCATGGCCGAGAGCTACCTGAAGGACAAGAAGCGCGTTCTGCCTTGTGCTGCTGCCCTCGACGGCCAGTATGGCCTGAAGGACACCTATGTGGGTGTTCCGGTCGTGATCGGTTCCGAAGGTGTCGAGCGCGTCATCGAGATCGACCTGCAGGGCGACGAGAAAGCCAATTTCGACAAGTCGGTCGCGTCCGTCGACGGCCTGGTCGAAGCCTGTAAGAAAATTCAGCCGGCGCTCGCTTAACAAGCGGCACTGACCTGAAACCGTTAGGGCTGCGCCCGGTGTCAAGCCGGGGCGGTCTGCCGATCACGGGGGAACACCATGAACATTCATGAATATCAGGCCAAGGCCGTGCTGAAGGAGTTCGGCGCACCGGTGGCTGAGGGCGTCGCCATTTTCTCGGCCGACGAAGCTGAAGCAGCCGCGAAGCAGCTGCCGGGCCCGCTCTGGGTGGTCAAGACCCAGATCCATGCCGGCGGCCGCGGCAAGGGCAAGTTCAAGGAACTTTCCGAAGACGCCAAGGGCGGCGTTCGCCTGGCCTTCTCGCTGGACGAAGTCACCGCGCATGCCAAGGAAATGCTTGGCAACACGCTGGTCACCAAGCAGACCGGTCCGGCCGGCAAGGTGGTCAACCGTCTCTATATTGAAGACGGCGCCGACATCGAGCGCGAGCTTTACCTCTCCATCCTGGTGGACCGTACCGTCGGCCGTCCGGCGTTTGTCGTCTCCACCGAGGGCGGCATGGACATCGAGGCGGTTGCCGAAGAGACCCCTGAAAAGATCATCACCCTGCCGATCGACCCGGAGACCGGCGTCACCGAGGCAGACGCCGGCAAGCTTTGCGATGCTCTGGAACTCTCCGGTGCGGCCCGCGAAGACGGCATGACCCTGTTCCCGATCCTGCACAAGGCCTTTGTCGAAAAGGACATGAGCCTTCTGGAAGTGAACCCGCTGATCGTCATGAAGGACGGCCGCCTGCGCGTTCTCGACGCCAAGGTCTCCTTCGACGGCAACGCGCTCTTCCGCCACGACGACATCATGGCGCTGCGCGACGTCACCGAGGAAGACGCCAAGGAAATCGAAGCCTCCAAGCACGATCTGGCGTATGTCGCCCTCGATGGCGACATCGGCTGCATGGTCAATGGCGCCGGCCTTGCCATGGCGACCATGGACATCATCAAGCTCTACGGTGCCGAGCCGGCCAACTTCCTCGATGTGGGTGGTGGCGCTTCGAAAGAGAAGGTGACGGCCGCGTTCAAGATCATCACCTCCGATCCGAACGTGAAGGGCATTCTGGTCAACATCTTCGGCGGCATCATGCGCTGCGACGTGATCGCGGAAGGCGTGGTGGCAGCCGTCAGGGAAGTCGGCCTGCAGGTTCCGCTCGTTGTCCGCCTGGAAGGCACCAACGTGGAACTCGGCAAGAAGATCATCAACGAAAGCGGTCTGAACGTGATCGCTGCCGATGATCTCGACGACGCCGCCCAGAAAATCGTGAAAGCCGTGAAGGGGGGCGCGTAAATGTCCATCCTCGTTAATAAAGACACGAAAATCATCGTTCAGGGCCTGACCGGTAAGACCGGCACGTTCCACACGGAACAGGCACTGGAATATTACGGCACCAAGATGGTGGCCGGCGTTCATCCGAAAAAGGGTGGCGAGACCTGGGGCAGCGTGGAAAGCGCTGCTCAGCTGCCGATCTTTGCTTCCGTTGGCGAAGCCAGGGAAGCCACCGGTGCGGACGCCTCCGTGATCTATGTCCCGCCGGCAGGCGCGGGCGCTGCGATCATCGAGGCGATCGAAGCGGAAATTCCGTTCATCGTCTGCATCACCGAAGGCATCCCGGTGGCCGACATGGTCAAGGTCAAGGCCAAGCTGGACAAGTCCAACTCGCGGCTGCTCGGCCCGAACTGCCCGGGCATCCTGACCCCGGAAGAGTGCAAGATCGGCATCATGCCGGGCTCCATCTTCAAGAAGGGCTCCGTCGGGGTGGTGTCCCGCTCCGGCACGCTGACTTATGAGGCGGTCTTCCAGACCACCAATGCCGGCCTCGGTCAGACCACGGCTGTCGGCATCGGCGGCGACCCGGTCAAGGGCACCGAGTTCATCGACGTCCTGGAAATGTTCCTGGCCGATGACGAGACCCAGTCGATCATCATGATCGGCGAGATCGGTGGTTCGGCCGAAGAGGAAGCCGCGCAGTTCCTGAAGGACGAAGCCAGGAAGGGCCGTTCGAAGCCGATGGCCGGCTTCATCGCAGGCCGCACGGCGCCTCCGGGCCGCACCATGGGCCACGCCGGCGCGGTGATTTCCGGCGGCAAGGGCGGCGCGGAAGACAAGATCGCGGCCATGGAAGAGGCCGGCATCAAGGTGTCGCCGTCTCCGGCAAAGCTCGGCGAGACGCTTCTCGAAGTCTTGAAGGGCTAAAAACCAGGATTATCTGTGGCAGGAGGCGGAAACTGTTTACGTTTTCTGCTGCATGGTGAAAGGTGGGTTGCGGCGCCGATTGTGCCGCGCCCAATATTCGAGGGGCTGGTGAAACAGGGGAACCTGGCACCGGTCATGTTAGGGAACCGGCCGCGGGTCATATTTTCGGCCCGCCTAAACAAAAAGGGCGGAGCAGCCCTCCGCTAAAGGACATGGCACGGCAGGAAGCGAACAACGTATTCGCACTGACGTCGTTGCTTTACGGCGCCAACGCAGCCTATATCGAAGACCTCTACGCACAGTACAAGACAGATCCGAACTCGGTCGATGCCGAGTGGCGGGACTTCTTTGCTGCCTTCCAGGACGAGAAAGACGCCGTCCTGAAGGAAGCACGCGGGGCAACCTGGAAACGCAAGGACTGGCCGATCGAGGCCAATGGCGACCTGGTCAATGCCTTTGACGGCAACTGGGGTCCGATCGAACAGAAGATCGGCGACAAGCTGAAGAAGAAGGCGGAAGCCAAGGGCGCGCCGATTTCCGACACCGAGGTCCATCAGGCGACCCGCGACTCCGTGCGCGCCCTGATGATGATCCGTGCCTACCGCATGCGCGGTCACCTGCACGCCGATCTCGACCCGCTCGGGCTGGCCGGCAAGGGCGACCACGAAGAACTGCACCCGTCTTCTTACGGCTTTGTCGAAGCCGACTGGGACCGCAAGATCTTCATCGATCACGTACTCGGCCTCGAATACGCCACCATCCGCGAGATGCTGGAAATTCTGAAGCGGACTTATTGCTCGACCCTCGGCGTCGAGTTCATGCACATTTCCGATCCGGCCGCCAAGGCCTGGATCCAGGAGCGCATCGAGGGCCCGGACAAGCAGGTGGCCTTCACCTCGGAAGGCAAGAAGGCGATCCTGAACAAGCTGGTCGAGGCCGAGGGCTTCGAAAAGTTCCTGGATGTCAAATACACCGGCACCAAGCGTTTCGGCCTGGATGGCGGCGAGGCCCTGATCCCGGCGCTTGAGCAGATCATCAAGCGCGGCGGCCAGATGGGTCTGAAGGACATCGTGCTCGGCATGGCCCACCGCGGCCGTCTGAACGTGCTGTCCCAGGTGATGGGTAAACCGCATCGCGCCATTTTCCACGAGTTCAAGGGCGGGTCCTACGCCCCGGACGAAGTGGAAGGCTCCGGCGACGTGAAGTACCACCTCGGTGCGTCCTCCGACCGGACCTTCGACGACAACAACGTTCACCTGTCGCTGACGGCGAACCCGTCGCACCTGGAAATCGTGAACCCGGTCGTCCTCGGCAAGTCCCGCGCCAAGCAGGATCAGCTCGCAGCGGACGAAAACGGCAACTTCATCGAGACGACCGAAGTCGATCGCGGCACGGTTCTGCCGCTGCTGCTGCACGGCGATGCGGCCTTTGCCGGCCAGGGTGTCGTGGCCGAGTGTTTCGGTCTGTCCGCCCTGCGCGGGCACCGCACCGGTGGTTCGATCCATGTGATCATCAACAACCAGATCGGCTTCACCACCAACCCGCGTTTCTCGCGTTCCTCGCCCTATCCGTCGGACATGGCGAAGGTGATTGAATCGCCGATCTTCCACGTCAATGCGGATGATCCGGAAGCGGTTGTCTTCGCGGCCAAGATCGCGATCGAGTTCCGCCAGACGTTCCACCGCCCCGTCGTCATCGACATGATCTGCTACCGCCGCTTCGGCCACAACGAGGGCGACGAGCCGGCGTTCACGCAGCCGATCATGTACCGCAAGATCCGCAAGCACGCGACGACGCTTCAGCTCTATTCCGAGCGCCTGGTCAATGAAGGCGTTCTGAGCCAGGAAGAAGTCGACCGGATGAAAGCCGACTGGCGCAAGCATCTGGACATCGAGTTCGACAGCGGCCAGGCCTTCAAGCCGAACAAGGCCGACTGGCTGGACGGCAAGTGGTCCGGCCTGAAACGGGCCGATGACGAAGAAGATCCGCGCCGCGGCGAAACCGGTCTTCCGGTTGACGAATTGAAGGAAATCGGCCGGGCGCTGACCCATGTGCCGGATGGCTTCAACATTCACCGCACGATTGCGCGCTTCATGAACCACCGGGAGCGCATGGTCGAGACCGGAGAGGGCATCGATTGGGCCACCGCCGAAGCGCTCGCATTCGCGTCGCTTCTGAAGGAAGGCCATCCGATCCGCCTGTCCGGTCAGGACTGCGAACGCGGCACCTTCTCGCAGCGCCACTCCGTGCTCTACGACCAGGAAGACGAAAGCCGTTACATTCCGCTGAACCACATTTCGCCCAACCAGCAGCGCTACGAGGTCATCAACTCGATGCTGTCGGAAGAGGCTGTGCTTGGCTTTGAATACGGCTACTCGCTGGCCGAGCCGCGGGCGCTGACCATGTGGGAAGCCCAGTTCGGCGACTTTGCCAATGGCGCGCAGGTTCTGTTCGACCAGTTCATCTCGTCGGGCGAACGCAAGTGGTTGCGCATGTCCGGTCTCGTCTGCCTGCTGCCGCATGGCTACGAGGGCCAGGGTCCGGAACACTCCTCCGCCCGCCTGGAGCGGTTCCTTCAACTCTGCGCGGAAGACAACATGCAGGTGGCGAACTGTTCGACACCGGCCAACTACTTCCACATCCTGCGCCGTCAGCTGCGCCGCGACATCCGCAAGCCGCTGATCCTGATGACGCCGAAATCGCTTCTGCGCCACAAGAAGGCGGTATCGAAGATCGAGGAACTCGGTCCGGATTCAACCTTCCACCGGCTGCTTTGGGACGATTGGGGTCACAACCTCAATGCCGACGGCAAGCTGGTTGCGGACGACAAGATCCGGCGGGTCGTGATGTGTTCGGGCAAGGTCTATTACGACCTCTTCGAAGAGCGCGAGAAGCGCGGCATCAACGACGTCTACCTGATGCGTGTCGAGCAGCTGTACCCGTTCCCGAAAAAGGCGCTCATGCTTGAACTGGCGCGCTTCCCGCAGGCCGAGATGGTCTGGTGTCAGGAAGAGCCGAAAAACATGGGCAGCTGGTTCTTCGTCGAGCCGTATATCGAGTGGGTCCTGGGTCAGATCGACGCCAAGCACCAGCGCCCGCGCTATGCCGGCCGCAACGCAATGGCCTCGACCGCGACCGGTCTGATGTCCGCGCATCTGGCGCAGCTGCAGGCGTTCCTCGAAGAAGCGCTCGGAGACTAATCCTTGAGAGGGCCTTCGGGCCCTCTTCTCAAAATTTGGCCAGGTAATTTTAAGAGAAGGCGACCATGGCAACCGAAATTCGCGTGCCCACGCTGGGTGAATCCGTTTCTGAAGCAACCATCGCACAATGGTTCAAAAAACCGGGCGACGCTATTGCCCAGGACGAGCCGCTTGTCGAACTGGAAACCGACAAGGTGACGGTTGAAGTTCCGGCCCCTGCCGCAGGGGTCCTGGAAAGCATCGTGGTCAAGGAAGGCGACACCGTCGAGGTCGGCGCGCTTCTGGGCCAGATCGCCGAAGGCACAGGCGCAGCCGCCGCCGCTCCCGCCAGGCAGGACAACGAACCGCAGGCCAAAGCGGCAACAAAAACCGAGCTGGTCGACGTGGTCACGCCGAGCGCCGGCGAATCCGTCACCGAAGCCGAAGTCGGTGAATGGAGCGTGAAGGTCGGTGACACCGTCAAGGCCGACGACACGCTGGTCGAACTGGAAACCGACAAGGCTGCCCAGGAAGTTCCGGCACCGGTTGCCGGCACGGTCGTCAAGATCGCCGCTGAAACCGGCACCACAGTCGAGCCGGGTGTCCTGCTCTGCCAGATCGATCCGTCCGGTGCGGGCGCTGCCGCGGCTCCGGCCGCCGCTGCATCGGCTCCGGCTCCGGCTCCGGCTGCCGTCACTGGCACCTCGATGCCGGCAGCGCCGTCCGCCCAGAAGATGATGGCTGAAAACAACCTCAGCGCCGACCAGGTGGCCGGTTCCGGCAAGCGTGGCCAGGTGTTGAAGGAAGACGTCATCAACGCCATCGCCTCCGGTGCAACCGCCTCAGCCGCTCCGGCTCCGGCAGCCATTCCGCGCGGTCCGGTCAACGCCCAGGATGAGGTGCGCGAAGAGCGTGTTCGCATGACAAAGCTGCGCCAGACCATTGCGCGCCGCCTGAAAGATGCCCAGAACACCGCGGCCATGCTGACGACCTATAACGAGGTCGACATGGGCCCGGTCATGGAATTGCGCAAGCAGTACAAGGACCTCTTTGAGAAGAAACATGGCGTCAAGCTTGGCTTCATGGGTTTCTTCACCAAGGCCGTGACCCACGCGCTGAAGGAGATCCCGGCCGTCAACGCCGAGATCGACGGCACCGACATTATCTACAAGAACTTCTGTCACATCGGCGTTGCCGTTGGCACCGACAAGGGGCTGGTGGTTCCGGTGGTGCGTGATGCCGACGAGATGTCCATTGCCGAAATCGAAAAGGAAATCGGCAATCTCGGCCGCAAGGCTCGGGACGGCAAGCTCGGCATGGCGGACATGTCCGGCGGTACCTTCACCATCTCCAATGGCGGTGTCTACGGCTCGCTGATGTCCTCGCCGATCCTGAATGCGCCGCAGTCGGGCATCCTGGGCATGCACAAGATCCAGGAACGCCCGATGGCCGTGAACGGCCAGGTGGTGATCCGCCCGATGATGTATCTGGCGCTTTCCTATGATCACCGGATCGTTGACGGCAAGGAAGCCGTGACCTTCCTGGTGCGCGTCAAGGAAAGCCTGGAAGACCCGCAGCGCCTGGTTCTGGATCTCTGATCCGGGCCAGTCACCTGAAACGACCCTGGAGGACCGCATCATGAGCCTGGAATTTCTGATTACCGCCCTGATCGTGGTGCTGGTCCCCGGAACCGGGGTCGTCTACACGGTGGCCGTTGGTCTCGGCAAGGGCCGGAAGGCATCGATTGCCGCTGCCTTCGGCTGCACGCTCGGCATCATACCGGCGATCCTTGCGTCGGTGGTCGGCATCGCCGCCCTGATGCACACAAGTGCCCTGGTGTTCACCGCCGTCAAATATGCCGGCGTTGCCTATCTGCTCTACCTGGCCTGGCAGACGCTGAAGGACAGCGGGCCGTTGGATCTGAAAGCTGACAAGAGTGCGCGCAAGAGTTTCCTTGCGACCGCGCGCACCGGCTTTCTGATCAACATCCTCAATCCGAAACTGACGGTTTTCTTCCTGGCTTTCCTGCCGCAATTCGTTGACCCGGCCGCCGTCAACCCGACTTTGGACATGCTGCTGCTCGGTGGTGTCTTCATGGCGATGACTTTCGCGGTCTTCGTGGTCTACGGCCTTTTCGCAGCCCTGGTCGGCGAGAAGGTCCTGCGTAGTGACACGGTCATGGTGTGGATGCGCCGCACGGTTGCCGCAACCTTTGCCGGGTTCGGACTGCGCCTGGCGCTGGCGGAACAGTGATCTGACGGGGAGACTTGCGATGGCGATCCGGACACCAAAAGCGTCTCTGTTACCGCTCATCAAACGGCTTGGAACTGCAATGTGTCTCATGGTGCTGGCCATGCCGTTGGTCGCAACGCTGACGACACCGGCGCCAGCCGCTCCCAAAGCCGTCTATGCGCCGCAGATCGAAGGTGCCTATCAGGTGCAGGGCCTCAATCCCAACGGCAGCCGTTACGAGGGACGGGTCACGATTACGGTCAAGGAAAACACGGCCTTCTTCCGTTGGGACATCGCGGGCCAGACCTTTCACGGCCAGGGGCCACTGACCGGCAATACGCTGGTGATCGACTGGGGCGAAGCCGACCCGGTGATTTACCAGATCAATGCCGACGGCACGCTCAACGGCACCTGGGCCGCCGGGCGAGCTTCCGAGACGCTTCGACCCATCCGCTAACCCGACCCATCAGTCTCATCCGGAGACAACATGTCCGAAGACGTTTACATCATCACTGGCGGGAGCCGGGGCATAGGTGCCAGCATCTGCCGCAAGCTTGCCGCACCCGGCAGAGTGGTCGTGGTCAACTATGCCGGCAATGAAGCCGCTGCGGCGCAAACGGTTGCGGAGGTCGAAGCGGCAGGCGGCAAGGCGGTTGCCGTTAAGGCGGATGTGCAGAACGAAGCCGATGTCCTGCATCTCTTTGCAGAAGCTGACAAGCTTGGACGCCTGGCGGGTCTTGTGAACAACGCGGGTGTCGTCGACCTGTCTCAGCGGGTCGATGAAATGTCACTGGAACGTCTGACCCGGATGTTTTCCATTAACGTCATCGGTTCGTTTCTCTGTGCCCGCGAAGCTGTCAAGCGCATGTCCACCAAACACGGCGGCTCTGGCGGTGTCATCGTCAATCTCGGGTCGGCCGCCTCGAAAATCGGTTCGCCCGGTCAGTATGTCGACTACGCTGCCTCCAAGGGCGCGATCGACACGATGACCGTCGGGCTCGCACTGGAAGTTGCCGATGAAGGCATTCGTGTGAACGGCGTCCGCCCCGGTATCATCGACACGGACATTCATGCCTCCGGCGGCATTCCGGATCGCGTTGCACAGTTGCAGTCGCGGCTGCCAATGAAACGCGCGGGCTCCGCCGACGAGGTGGCGGACGCCATCCTCTGGCTCCTGTCCGACCAATCCAGCTACACCACTGGCGCCATCCTGGATGTTTCCGGGGGACGCGCGATCCTGCCATGAATTTGAAGTCTAACCAGAAGTGAAAGAGACAAAGGCGACCACAATGTCCCAATATGATCTTGTCGTCATCGGTACCGGCCCAGGCGGCTATGTTTGCGCCATCAAGGCGGCTCAGCTCGGTCTGAAGACCGCCGTCGTCGAGAAACGCGCAACGCTTGGCGGCACCTGCCTCAACATCGGCTGTATCCCGTCCAAGGCCCTGCTGCACGCCTCGGAGATGTTCGAGGAAGCCGGCCACGGGTTTGAGAAAATCGGTATCAAGGTCAACAAGCCGAAGCTCGACCTGCCAGGCATGATGAAACACAAGTCCGACGTCGTGGATGCCAATGTCAACGGCATCGCCTTCCTGATGAAGAAGAACAAGATCGACGTTCATACCGGCACCGGCAAGCTGCTTGGTCAGGGCAAGGTCGAAGTCACGGCCGATGACGGCAAGGCCACTATTCTGGAAACCAGGAACGTTGTCATTGCCACCGGCTCCGATGTCATGCCGCTGCCAGGTGTCGAGATCGACGAAAAGCAGATCGTGTCTTCCACCGGTGCACTCGAGCTGGACAAGGTGCCCGGCAAGATGGTGGTCGTCGGCGGCGGCGTCATCGGACTGGAGCTCGGGTCGGTCTGGAACCGTCTCGGTTCGGACGTCACAGTGGTCGAGTTCATGGACAAGATCCTCGGCCCGATGGATGGCGACGTTTCCAAGAACTTCCAGCGCATGCTGAAAAAGCAGGGCATGGCCTTCAAGCTGTCGTCCAAGGTCACGGGCGTTGAAAAGAAAGGCAAGGGCCTTGCGGTATCGGTCGAGCCGGCCAAGGGCGGTGACGCTGAGGTTATCGAAGCCGACATCGTGCTCGTTGCCATTGGTCGTCGTCCCTACACCGAAGGCCTGGGTCTCGACACGGCCGGCGTTGCGCTGGACGAGCGCGGCCGGGTTCAGATCGATGCCCATTACAAGACCAATGTCGAAGGCATCTATGCCATCGGTGATGTGGTGGTCGGCCCGATGCTGGCGCACAAGGCCGAGGATGAAGGCGTTGCCGTTGCCGAGATCCTGGCCGGTCAGGCCGGTCATGTGAACTATGATGTCATTCCGGGTGTTGTTTACACCCAGCCGGAAGTGGCCTCTGTTGGCAAGACCGAAGAGGAACTCAAGGCCGCCGGTATCGATTACAAGGTCGGCAAGTTTGCCTTCACCGCCAACGGCCGTGCCCGCGCCATGAACAAGACCGATGGTTTTGCCAAGGTCCTGGCCGATGCCAAGACCGACCGGGTTCTGGGAGTTCACATTGTCGGTTTCGGCGGCGGCGAGATGATCCACGAGGCGGCGGTCCTGATGGAATTCGGCGGATCCTCGGAAGATCTGGCCCGCACCTGCCACGCGCATCCGACCATGTCGGAAGCCGTCAAGGAAGCTGCGCTCGGCGCCTTTGCCAAGCCGATTCATTCCTAGGAAATTCCTGCGGCACAATTGGCCGCACGGATTGAAAACAGTTGGAAGCCGGGAGCTCTTGAGCAATAAGAGCTTCCGGTTTCTTTTTGGGGACGGCCCGGCCAGGAATAGGTTCAGCTTGTTACAAGACGCGAAATCAAATGTGGGGATCGGTCCAGCACTGTCAGGCCCGGTTATCTTTGCGGCAGCGGTGGTGATGACGCTTGTCTGCGGTCTGTTTTTCTTCTGGCCTGCGCGGACCTTGCCGAATGTGGATGACCTGTTCTTCATTCCCTGGGCGATGGAACTTGCTGAAACCGGCCGTCATTGGAACCCGCTTCTTGCGGTTCAATTTCCTGGGCTGGAAACCTATCACCTGCAACCGCGTCTGCACCTGATCTTCGCCGGCTGGTTTTTCGCCCTCGCCGGGGCGAACACAACCACAGTGGTTGTTTTTGAGTTTCTCTGTTACGCGCTGGCCAGCTTCCTGTTCGTGTCGCTCAGCTTTCGTCTCAACCTGCGTCTGGCGGCCTTGTTTGCCCCGCTGATGTTTGCCCCGTCCTATGCCGTCGCCGGGTTCCGGCTGGAGCTGACCGGGGCCGTCTTGTTCCTATCCGGACTTTTGCTGCTGTTGCCGCTGATGCGAAAAACTGTCCAGGGGGAAAGGGCACAAGGCCACTTTGAGACAGGCTGCAACATCCTCGGCATGGCTCTTCTCGGCTGCGCCCCTCTGGCGGCTCCTGCCGTTTTTGCCTGGAGCCTCGGCGCCATTGCTGTGATTGAAGGGCTGCGCCTCTGGTACCGTCAGGCCTCTTTCCTGCGCATCTTCATGGAAGGCAGCTGCGCATTGCTGCTCGCGCTGGCGGTGTTCGCGGTCTCCGTCGAATTCGAGTTCGCTGCGTTTCTGGAACAGTTCACCTACCACGCCAGCCGGTCGACCGGTGGCGGCGTCAATGATGAAGCGATCTTCCGCGCGTTGATATTTGCTGCCGTGGCCGGGGTTCTGTTTCGGTGCAAGGCGCCGCTGGCGGCGGCCTATTGCCTGGCTCTGGCGGCTGGGCAAGGCCTTGGCGCCTTTCTCCATGACAAGGCCTTGATCCGCAATCTGGCCGCCACGATGGTGTTTCTGATGGCTGCCGATGCCGTGTTGAACATGCGCTGGCAGGTGTTCAAGGCCGGTCTGTTTGCAACGGTGTTTCTGGTTCTGACCGTCAATTTCGCAAGCTTCTATGTGTTTTCCAGGGAAGCCGGCAACCAGGAAGCGGTTCTGTCCACCTATCGTCAGGATCTTCAAGACGGTCACAGGGTGTTCGTTGATGAGGTCATGGCGCATCACTTCCTGGAGCAGAAAACGGACGGTGCCTTGTCCTGGACCTGGGGCGGGACATTTCCAAAAGGCCGCCCGACCGGTCTCATTGACCTGGCCGATGGCGACGTCTGGTATGTCAGCGAATACACGCTGCGTGGATACCTGAGAGGGTATCATGCCGTTGCAAGGTCGATCTGGTCGGAGCCGGATTACCGGCGTGTCCCGCAAATCCAGTGCCTTTTCGGACGTCACGCCTGCAACCTGCCCGCGGCTCGCTGGACCATGATGCGCCTGGAGCGCAAGGATGGCGAGGTCTTCGTGGAGGAACTTGGCTCGGGAGCGCCACCGCGATTGTTGGAGGGGGCCTGACCTTAGATCAGGCTGTGCATGGAGTGGTCTTGCGGGCCACGATCACAAAGTGGGTGATGGAAAAGAAAAACCTGCCTTCAACCGACAGGCTCTGCTGCTCTCTGGCCCAGTCCCGAGCGTCCTCGGCAGACACCAGCCCCTTCTTCACGACATAGGGCTCCATCAGGTGGATCATCATGTTGGCGAGCCCGTCCGGATGCAGCACCGTCGCACTGAAGGGAACGGCTGTCACCGCTTCGATTGCAAATCCACCTGCGCGCAGGATCGGGGGCAGGACGGCCGGAATGCATCGCTCGACCAGATGCTGATCCCACGCCTTCTGCATTTTCAACATGCGCATCGGGTCATCGCTAAACCAGGTCAGCGTGTCCCAATGCATGTCGCCGACCACGAGCCGGCCGTTTGTCTTCAGAATGCGGTGAATTTCGGCGCAGGCAGCAGGAAGGTCGTCGAGATATTCAAAGACCTGTAGCGACACGGCCTTGTCGATCGAACCGCTTTCGAGTGTCGTTTCTGTTGCCGTTGCATCCACAATGTCGACATTCGAATGGCCCGCGCATCGTTTGACCGCGGCAGAACGCATGTCCTCGCTTGGGTCGATGCCTGTCACGTGCCCGGTCTCGCCAAGCGTGCGTGCCAGCTCCAGTGTTAAGAGCCCGTTGCCGCAGCCAATATCGGCAACATGGTCACCGGGACCCGGCACCAGCGCATCAAAGGAGGCGCGCCGCCGCCGGGTGAAGTCGGCTCCGAGATAGGCCTCTTCCAGGATTTTCGCGGTGCGCGCGTTGAATGTCAGCATCGGTTCCTCCGCAGTCGCTCTGGGCAAGCCGGCAAGGCCAGGCGACCGTGTTCAGTGCTCATCGCGGCAAAGGCTGTGATCGCCAAAGGCCTTGAGCACGTTGCAGTCTGCGACCGTGTGGTCGTCCCCGCAGCAGGACGCAATGCGTTTCAATTCGGTTTCCAGCTTCTTCAGATGGGCAATGCGCTGACGCACGGCTTTCAGCTGGTCCGCTGCGATCCTGTCGGCTTGCTGGCACGGTCTGTCGGGATGCTGGCTGAGGTCAATCAGATCGCGGATGGCGGGCATGGGCAGGCCGAGGTCCCGGCAATGCTTGATGAAACCGAGCCGTTCCAGGTCTGCTTGCAGAAAGCGCCGCTGGTTGCCTTCCGTTCGGATCGGCGCGTTCAGCAGCCCCTCCTTTTCATAGTAGCGGATGGTCGGCACCTTGACGCCCGTTCGCTTGGACAACTCGCCGATTGAAAAATCCATCAAAACCCTCTTGAAGCTCTAGTCGCTATAGCAATTACAAAGGGCATCGACACAAAAATCAAGATCCGAGACACGGAGTTTTCCATGGGTGCCTGTTGTGGCCAGTCCAATTCCGCCTTTGATGGGATGTCACAAGACTACCGGCGCCGGCTGTGGCTGGTGATTGCGCTGAATGCCGGCATGTTTGTGGTCGAGATGGCGGCCGGCCAGGCAGCAGGTTCCAAGGCGTTGCAGGCGGATGCGCTGGACTTTTTTGGCGATGCCGTCACCTATGGCATCTCGCTGGCAGTGATCGGCGCTTCCCTGAAAACTCGGGCGCTGGCGGCGCTGGCCAAGGGCACCAGCCTCTTGTTGATGGGGATCTGGGTCGCCGGCTCGACGCTCTATCAGGTGTTTGTGCTCGGCGTGCCCCAGGCCGCCGTCATGGGCTCGGTCGGGTTTCTGGCGCTGGCGGTTAACCTGGCCAGCGTGATGCTGCTCGTGCGCTACAAGGATGGGGACGCCAATGTCCGGTCGGTCTGGCTGTGTTCGCGCAATGATGCCATCGGCAATGTCGCCGTGATGCTGGCGGCCCTGGGTGTCTGGGGCACGGCAACCGCCTGGCCGGACCTGATTGTGGCGGGCCTGATGGCGAGCCTCTTTGTCAGTTCCGCGGTCCAGATTCTCAGTCAGGCCATTCGCGAATACCGGCACAAGACGGAACACGCCGTCGCAGGCGAATAACCCTTCTGTCCAGGCTCAGGCGGTGGTCAAACCGCCTGATTCGCCCAGGTGCACCATCGTGATTTCCGGCGGCACGCCAAACCGCACTGGCAGGATCGAGCAGCCCAGTCCGCCGGACACGATCATGTGCCTGGGTTCCGTACTCAAACCCACGTGACGCATCAGGGTCGTCCCCTCCGTTTCGACAATATGTCCATAGACCGGGGTTTTGTGGTGCTTCTTCGAATAGGCGGGTTTGTAGCCGAAAACGTTGATCTGACCGCCATGTGTGTGGCCGCTCACCGTCAGACTGACCCGCGCCGGTACCTCGCCGATTATGTCGGGTTCATGTGCCATCAGGAGGATCGGGGCATCATCCGTCACCTGGGCAAGGGTTGCAGGAAGATCATCAAGCCCCTGCCAGCGCTGCCGCTTGTATTTGCGGAACGGCGCGAGCGCAATCTGGTCCTCAAGCCCGGCCAGCCAGAAGGCCTTGCCGTCTTTTTCCAGACGGACCGCGCGGTTCTGGTAGAGCGGAATGCCGGCCCGAATCAGGGCGCGGCCATACTTGGTTTCACCGCCACCGGCCTTCTGCGCCTCGTGGTCGTCCCACCAGTCGTGATTGCCGAGGATCGCATGGGTGCCGAGCGGGGCCGAGAATTCTGCAAAGAGATCCGCCCAGGCCTGCGGTGGAATCGGGGCATATTGCCATTTGTGGCTGGCCACATAATCTCCGAGCATCAGAATGATATCGGGCTTGAGCGCATTTGTCTGGGCCACGATCGAACGGACACGATCAAGCCCCATCCAGGGGTCGCAGATATGCGGGTCGGCGATCAGCGCCGCGCGCAATTTCAGGTCTTTCGGCCAGTGCGGAGGTGTCAAATGGTAACGCTGAACGCGTAACCGGAACGGTTCGATGCCCACCGCATAGGCCGGAGCGGAAAGGGCTCCGAGGGTGGCAAGGCCCAGTCCTTGCAGGAAGCGGCGTCTGGAAATCATCAAGCCTGGTGTCCTGAACGGTTTGACGGTGACGTAAAACCGCTTCATGAACCATGGCTACGGCCTGAACAAGGCAGGTTTCAGGAGATTTTGTGCAGACAAAAAAAGCCCGTTGCGAGGCAACGGGCATCAACTTGGAGCAATTCTGTTTAAACCGTCTATTCCGACGGCTTTTCTGCCGGTTGTGGCAGGAGGATCTGTTCGCTCAGGACCTGATCGCTCAAGTCGTTGGTGGCAACCGCGACATCCGCATCGATCTGCGGCGCCGTCAGGGTTTCTGCAACAGTCATCTTGTCTTCAGCCTTCGCGGACTTGTTCCAGGAACAGGCCTGTGCCGGCACAATGGCGAAAGCGGTGAGGGCAAGGGCGGCAACGCCGGTGCTCAGGAAACGCATGCTATCCCTCCATCCTATGGATGCGGCGTAACGCCGCGTCTACCGTAGGGTAAGGCAAATCCGCGAACAGGCAAGGAAAAACCGGCAGTTGATTGTTGTCAGCGTTAAGATCGGGAAGAACCTACTTTCTTTGCAGGTTATAGGTCCTGTCCGTGCGCGGTTCCGACAAGTCGTTGACGATGTTGATCACCCGTGTGTCCAACAGGTCGCCAAAGGCCTTCAACGAGATCTGCTTGCTGCTCAGGAAACCGATCAGCAGAACCTGGATCACACCGTCGGAACGCATCTCGGCCTTGGTCCAACCCCATTTGCAGTCCCGCGGAATGCAGGAGGTAAAGGCCCGCACGCGAACATGGACCTGATCGTCCTCGCAGCGGCTTTCCACTTCAATCCGCGAGATTTCCTTGGGATTGGCATCCGGGTTGACCCAGACCCCGTCTTCGGGGATCGGGCAATAAATGCGCTGTGCCAGCGAAGGCGCGGCGGAGGCAAGAAGGAAACCGGCTGCAAGGAGGAGCAGGCGCATTCGTGTTCTCCAGAAGGGACTTGGTCCGGATACCGGCCGGTGTACGACCGATCCATGCCTCGTCAGCCTAGCCGATTGATGCGCGAGCTGCCACAACGGGTTGTTGCTCCCGCGCGATTCGCGCAAGGTCCCTCACCTAAATGAATGATCTCATGACTTCTCTGACGACCGACCGGTTTTTGCTGCGCCTGCCTGAACAACGGGATTTCCCGGTCTACCGGGCATTTTTTGAGGATGGCGATGCCTCCCGCTTCTATGGCGGTCCCTTACGGCAGGACCAGGCCTGGCGTGTCCTGGCCGGTCATCTCGGGCACTGGCAATTGCGGGAATTCGGGGTCTGGGCCATCGAGCCGCTCGAGGGCGGAGCGATCATCGGCGGCTGTGGCTTTGTCTGGCCGGAAGGCTGGCCGCGCCGGGAACTGACCTGGTGGTTGATGCCCGCCGCGCGCGGCACGGGCGCGGCGCTAGAGGTCTCGAAAGCTGCGATCCGGCACGCTTACGAAACCTACGGATGGCCACTGGTGGAGACCCACATGAACGACGACAACAGGGCAGCAAAGGGCCTGGTGCGCAAACTGGGCGGTGAACCGATTGCCCGCGAACTGTTTCCCGACGGTCTGGAGCGGACGGTCTACAGCTTGCCCTAGCGCCGGGGATGGGCCTTGTCATAGGCGGCCAGCAAATGGGCGCTGTCGATTTCCGTATAGATCTGCGTCGAGGCCAGACTGGCATGGCCGAGCAGTTCCTGGATGGTTCGAAGGTCCCCGCCTCCGGCCAGCAAATGCGTGGCAAAGGAATGGCGCAAAGCATGCGGTGTGGCGCTGTCCGGCAGGCCCAGGGCGCCACGCAGTTTCGCCATGGCCAGCTGGATCATACGCGGATTGAGCGGCCCGCCTCTAGCACCGAGAAACAGCGGCCCGTCCGGTGTAACCGCATAGGGGCAAAGTTTCAGATAGAGTTCCGTTGCCTCGCAGACGGCCGGCAGGATCGGTACGATCCGCTCCTTGCCGCCCTTGCCCACGATGCGAAGGGTTCGGGTACCCGTCTTCGGCGCCATGGCCCCCGTCAAGGATAAGGCTTCGGAGATCCGGAGGCCGCAACCATAAAGCAGGGTCAGCACCGCAGCGTTGCGGGCCTCGATCCAGGGGTCGGTTTCCATAGCAAGGTCACCACTGGTGATGTCCATCGCATCGCCGGAAGAAACGGGCTTGGGCAGGGATCGGGCCTGGCGCGGCGGTCTGATGGCAGAAGAGGCGGCCGCATTGACCTCGCCGCGGCGTTCCAGGAACTTGAGGAAGGACCTGATGCCGGCAAGGCCGCGGGCCAGCGAGCGGCTTTGCACGCCCTGGCGGCGGCGATTCGCCAGGAAACCGCGGAAGTCTGCCGGCTTTAAACCTGCAACATCCTTGATACCGGGTGCGCCGCCCAGGTGATCTGTCAGGAAGCGCAAAAACTGGCGCAGGTCCCGCTCATAAGCAATCAGTGTCTTGTCGGCGAGACGGCGTTCGTCGGACAAATGATCGAGCCACTGATCCACGCGCCGGTTGAGATCCGGCTGGGCGGTTACGAGAAGACGGTCGGTCTGGGACGATGCGGCACTCATGGCGCCACTTTGCCTGCCGGGCTGCAACAGTTCCGTTAACGCTGAGCAGATTGTGCAAGACACCGCACATTTCGTTCTGCCGTCTCCTCCAGTGTCACCCCGGGCGAGCTTCGCGAGACCCGGGGCCTACTCACTTCCAGAGAATCTGATCCTCTCGCACAGCGGATCCGCTAAAATTTGAATGCCTTGCGCTTCAGCAAGGGGCTCTGCGAGTAGACCCCGGCTCTCCGCTGCGCTGCGGCCGGGGTGACACCGATGGTTAAGGGGGCAACAGATCTTGCCAACAGGGATTCGATCTCTCGATCAACTGGACCTTCCAAGATCTGCGCCATTTCTTCAGGCGCTTTTCCATCGAAATGGCTTCATTGATATCTTCGAACCCTTCTGCGTAGACGAGCCGCCCGACACCGTGTTTTCTCGTGAAGCTTCCCGCCTCGCCGTTACGATGTTGTTCGACACGTCTTTCTAGGTCATTGGTGACCCCAACATAGAGTGTCCCGCTCAACCGGCTTGCGAGAATGTAAACGTAGTAAGTCAAGTTACACCCATTGAGTGTATCGCAGCCTACTGGCCCACCCCTCCAGTGTCACCCCGGGCGAGCTCCGCGAGACCCGGGGCCTACTCGTTTGCAGAGAGCCGGGTCACTTCGCACAGCGGATCCGCAAAAATTTGAATGCCCTGCACTTCAGCAAGGGCCCCTGCGAGTAGGTCCCGGCTCTTCGCTGCGCTGCGGCCGGGGTGACACCGGGGTTTGCAAGAGCATCAAGGGAAAAGCGGAACAGTTGGAACTAGACGGAGCGATACTGCGCACTTGACCGCTAAAAGAGCTGCATGTGGCTCAAACCGCCAGCCCAATCCCGCGATATTCCACGCCCATTCCCCCTCACTTGCCCCTCCTGAACCGCATTTTGTGATGTTCGTCACACTTTGCCTGCGCGTGTTTCTTCGCAGTCCGGAGGCGACTGTGCAGAAAACTGCACAGTTCCATATTTTAACACTTTCGCTGGCGAGAGAATTTTCGCTGCGAAAACAATCACATCACGAAAATTACCCAAGTTGGCACACCCGTTGCAATTCTCTCCCCATCGGCTCCAGACAACGAGCCCCGGAAGTCAACAACAAGAACACACACTCACTGAACGCACAGCCAAGCAGGAGACAGAAAAATGTCCAACATCGCTTACATCACCATCAAAGGCGCAACCCAGGGCGACATGACGTCCGACGCAACCACCGCCGACAGCATCGGCAACCTGTGGCAGGAAGGTCATGAAGGCGAATCCCTCGTCTATGCCTTCGAACAGAACGCCATCGTGCCCCGCGATCCGCAGTCCGGTTCGATCATCGCCACCCGCCGCCACATGCCGACCACCTTCATGAAGCCGGTCGACAAGGCCACGCCATTGCTGTGGCAGGCCCTGGCCACCGGCGAGAGCCTGGAAATCGAAGTCCAGTTCTGGCGCACCTCGACTGCCGGTGTTCAGGAACACTACTACACGATCAAGTTCGAGGACGCGGTTCTGGTGGAAGGCAAGACGATCCTGCCGGACGTCAATGACGAAGCCAACGCGTCCCGCGGCGACACCGACAAGTGGTCCTTCACCTACCGCAAGTGCGACTGGACCCACGAAAAGGCCGGCACCAGCGCCTCCGACGACTACCGCGCACCGGTCACCTAAGCCCGGTCACCTAAGACGAAAAGCCGCCAATGAGCCACGACCTGCAACGTGGCTCATGACAGCCGGAAGGATGCCCCTCCCGCCGGCTGGAACCGCCCGGACCACACGCCGGGCGGTTCTTTTTTGTTCGTGACAGAGAGAAGGTCGACCCGCGTTTACAGCGCGACCGGTCGCTCAGCCGCGGTATCCCACCGCCAGTCCGGGTCCGCAAAACAGGTCACACCACCATGAGCGCGGGTTCGGGGTGCGCAGGTCTTCCAGTCCCTCCGGCCCTCAAGAAGCGATCGGCCCACAGCCGTCAGACTGAAAACGGACTTGCCCCAGTTGCTCTCGTCAAAGCCGGTCGTGTCGCATTCAACAGCCGGTTCACCGGCGTCACGCAAGCGCAGCATCGTGCCGAGGAACATCAGATCGCCGTGATAGGGCAGAGGATCGCGTTCCATCAGGAATTCCCGGAAGATCTTTCCCCATGGCCTGGGCCCGTCTTCAAGTATCTCCAGAATGGCCTGTTCGGTGCAGGCAAGCCCGTTGCTGGCGGAGGGCAGTTCAGCCAGGTAACGCAGGATGGAGCCTCTCAGATAAGGCAGCGCGCCGCTTCGCCCCGCAAGCTCGAACAGTGATTGAGGTGAGGTTCCGCCAAAAGCCTGCCAGGCATCGACCGCAAGACTATAGGCGGCTGTCGGCACGGTCCGGCGCTGGTCAAACATGTGCCGGAGCGCCGTGGGCGACAGCTGGCCGATCCCGATAAATTTCGAGATGCCCGGAAACCTGTCGAGACTGATCAGCTCGACTTT
Source organism: Roseibium sp. (assembly GCF_965233565.1). Taxonomy (GTDB): domain Bacteria; phylum Pseudomonadota; class Alphaproteobacteria; order Rhizobiales; family Stappiaceae; genus Roseibium. Next base: position 3,768,810 of record NZ_OZ247494.1, read on the forward strand.
CCGCTTATAGGCACCGGAAGCGTAGAGGGCGCAAAGCAGCTTGACCAGGAGACACTGGTCGTAGGGGTCATGCTCGAACCAAAGCACGATCCGGCCATAGTCGCCTGCCTTTGCAAGACGCTCTTCGGCCTGTCGCAAGACGTCAATCGTATCGGCATAGGTTTCACCGGGATACTCCGTGGCGATGAACTGCGCCCGTGTTTCCAGCGCGTGTGCGCCGCCGGTGATGGGGCCCTGACAGACGGGATCGGCGAACATCAGAAAATCGCCATCAAAGCCGGCCCGCTTCAGGGGAGCTTCGATATCGTTGCCGCACCGGATATGCAGGGTCGGCAGATCGGCATCAGGGGCTGCTTCGCCGGATTCAATGGCGCTTCTGGCGGCGGTCATCTGGTCGACATGCCGTTTTAACGCAGGCCAGCTGGACAATCCGGCTTCCCGGGCAACGGTCAGTTGGGCATCGGTCAGCTTGAGTGTGGTCAGGTCGAGGGACGCGAATCTCGGATGATGGGCCTTCATTCTGGAAACAGCGTCCGGCTCGCCGGCGCGAGCCGTATCGCGCAAGCTTTTGGCCAGGCGCTTCTGGCGCTCAAGATCCAGTGCCAGATCGTTGGAACTCAACAGGGGAAGGGTTTGCGCGTCGCGCATTTGGTCGGTCATGAGGACTCCCGGACTCGGTTCTGTCCAGCGTCCGCATCTCCGGATCGAGCGGGTGTCGGATAAAGGGAGCGCGATGGCGCTCAGGTATCAGGGCGTGGAAACCTTTCCGCGGACCGGAGGCCCCGCCCAAGGCCTTGCGGCAAGGTATTCAGCGAATTTCGATTCCGCAAGCCACAAATTGGTGCCAGAAAAATCTGGAAGGACCAAAAGGGCCTGTACGCAAAAAGAAAACGGCCCGGAAAAACCGGGCCGTTCGGATGTCGGAGGACCTGTAACGTCAGAGAATGCTCTGACCGGTCTTCTGCCAATCGGCCAGGAAGGCATCCAGACCCTTGTCTGTCAGCGGATGTTTGACCAGTGCCTTCAGAGTTGCCGGCGGCACGGTGGCGACGTCGGCACCGATGATGGCGCAGTCCTTAACGTGGTTTGCGGTGCGGATCGAAGCAGCCAGGATTTCCGTCTCGAAGCCGTAATTGTCATAGATCACGCGGATCTCGCGGATCAGCTCCAGACCATCGGCATGGATGTCGTCGAGACGACCGATGAACGGCGAGATATAGGTCGCGCCGGCCTTGGCGGCGAGCAGCGCCTGGTTGGCGGAAAAGCACAGCGTGACGTTGGTCTTTGTGCCTTCTTCGGTCAGCTGCTTGCAGGCTTTCAGGCCGTCAAAGGTCAGCGGCAGCTTGATGACCACGTTGTCTGCAATGGCGCGCAGGACATGGGCTTCCTTGATCATGGTGTCGAAGTCGGTCGCAGCGACTTCGGCGGACACGTCGCCTTCGGTGATGGCGCAGATCTCGGCGATGACTTCCTTGAAGTCGCGGCCGGACTTGGCGATCAGGGACGGGTTGGTGGTAACACCGTCCAGAAGACCGGTGGATTCCAGTTCCTTGATTTCGGCGGTGTCAGCCGTGTCGACGAAGAATTTCATGCGATTGTCTCCCTATGGGGGCCCCGTTTCCCGGCTTCAAGCCGGTCGCCGGACCTCGTCGTCGGCGATCGGGGCTAAACGATTGAATGGTCAGCCGCGCTCTCTTTACCCTAGGATGATGACAAGAAGAACCCCTGATTCTCCGGTGGAGGAATTTTTTGTGGTACGTACCTCAGAAATTACAGGCCTTGAACCGTGGCTGATATCCGGCAAAGTCCTGCGCTGGCCGAGTGGCGCGGGACCCCATCCGCTTGGGCATTTTGCAACGAGGGCGAGGACCTGATTCTCCGTGCTGTTTGACGACCCGGACTTCCAGGAGACGATTGCCAGCGTGCTGGTGCCGGTCGCCGTGCCCAGGGCCTATACCTACAAGGTGCCGCCAGGCAAGACGGTGGTGCCGGGCACCATTGTGCGGGTGCCGCTCGGCCCGCGTGAGGTTGTCGGCGCCGTCTGGGACGGAGAGCCGGACGCCGCGATCAATCCGAAGAAACTGAAATCCATCACGCATGTCTATGAGGAGACGCCGCCGCTCGATGCCGCCCTGCGCCGGTTTGTCGACTGGGTCGCCGGCTGGACCCTGGGCGCGCCGGGCATGGTGCTGCGCATGGTTCTGCGTTCAGAAGAGGCGCTGGAACCGGAAGCCCCGGTTCCGGGCGTGCGCCGGATCGAGGGGGCGGAACCCGATCGCATGACACCGGCCCGCGGCCGGGTGCTGGCAACGCTGGAGGATGGTTTTGCCTGGACCAGGAGCGGTCTGGCCCACGCGGCAGGTGTGTCCTCTTCCGTTATCGACGGATTGCTGAAACAGGAGGTGCTGGAGACCGTGATGATGCCGGCCGCGCCGCCACCGCCGAAACCCCAGCTCGACTATGCGCAAAAGGACCTGACCAGCGCACAACAGACTGCCGCAGAAGGGTTGGTGTCCTGTTTTGACAAGGGCGGCACTGTTGCTCTGATCGACGGTGTGACCGGTTCAGGCAAGACGGAGGTCTATTTCGAGGCAATTGCGGAGGCGCTTCGGCGAGGCAAACAGGCGCTGGTGTTGTTGCCGGAAATCGCGCTGACCGAGCAGTTCCTGCGCCGCTTCGAGCAAAGATTTGGCGTCTACCCGGCCGAGTGGCATTCGCAGATCACGGTGAAGAACAGGTCCCGGGTCTGGCGTGGGGTTTCCAGTGGCGATGTTCGCGTTGTGATCGGCGCCCGCTCGTCGCTCTTTCTGCCCTTCAAGGAACTCGGCCTGATCATTGTCGACGAGGAACATGACGCGGCCTTCAAGCAGGATGACCGGGTGCCCTACAGCGCCCGCGACATGGCCGTCGTCCGCGGGCATCTCTCGGGGTTTCCGGTTGTGCTCGCCTCGGCGACACCTTCGGTCGAAAGCATGGTCAATGCGGATCTTGGCCGCTACCGCCTGTTCGAGTTGCCGGAACGGGCATCCGGTGCGGCCCTGCCGGATCTCAGCGCGGTCGATATGCGCCAGGACGGCCCGGAACGGGGACGCTGGCTGGCGCCCGAACTGGTTCATGCCATCAAGGACACCTTCAACGACGGCGGTCAGTCACTTCTGTTCCTGAACCGGCGCGGCTATGCACCGCTCACCCTGTGCCGGACCTGCGGTCATCGGTTCCAGTGCGCCCATTGCAGCACCTGGCTGGTGGAGCACCGGTTTCAGAAAAAGCTGGTCTGTCACCATTGCGGCCACACCGAACCGGTACCGCAAGCCTGCCCGTCCTGCCAGAGCACGGACAGCCTGGTTGCATGTGGGCCCGGTGTGGAGCGAATCGCAGAGGAAGTCTCCGATCTCTTCCCGGACGCCCGCACGCTGGTTCTGTCTTCCGACATGGCGGGCGGGCAGGAACGGCTCAAGCGGGAAATGAAAATCGTCGAGGAGGGCGGCGCCGACATTGTCATTGGCACGCAGTTGGTCGCCAAGGGCCATAATTTTCCGAAGATGAAGCTGGTTGGCGTGGTTGATGCGGATCTGGGCCTGGCTCATGGCGACCCGCGTGCGGCAGAGAAAACCTTTCAGCTGCTCGCCCAGGTGACGGGCCGCGCGGGACGGGTGACCGGTGGCGGCAAGGGCATCCTGCAGACCTACAACGCCGATCATCCGGTGATCCGGGCGCTGCTGGCCAGCGACAAGACGGCGTTCTACCAGGCCGAGATCGATGCCCGTCGGGCTGCCGGCCTGCCGCCTTTCGGCCGATTGGCCGCTGTCATCATTTCGGGGCCGGACCGGACCTTTGCCGAAGGGTATGCCCGCGCGCTCGCCCGCGCGGCGCCCGAAGACACGGCCGTGACCCTGCTCGGCCCGGCGGAGGCGGCGCTGGCCATGGTTCGCGGGCGCTACCGCTTCCGCCTCCTTGCCATGGCCCCGCGCCAATTCGACCTGCAATCCTACCTGCGCCAATGGCTCGATGCTGGCCCCAGACCCACGAAGGGGCTGCGCCTGCAGGTGGACATCGACCCGCAGCATTTTCTGTGAGGGAGCGGGGCAGATCGCCTGAGCTTCCTGCCAACCACCTTTGTCATTGCAGGGCCTGACCCTGCAATCCATGCCGTTGAACGTTCTCCAATTCGGGATGGGAAATGGCGTGGATCCCGTGGTCAAGCCATCGGATGACGAATGAAAGAAAGGCTCGATCGTTCTGCCGCCTCAAGGTCGCCTGTTGTTGTCCGCATTCAGCGTGTTCGATTGCAGCCCGCGATTGCCCGTTCTTCCACGCCGTGGCACCCTTTCACCGTTTCTTACCCGGGAGGGATTGTCGATGACATACATTCAAGGGTTCCTGGCGCCGGTGAAAACGGCAAAAAAGGCGGAATATACAGAAATAGCCGAAAAATCCTGGGCGCTGTTCCAGGAATACGGTGCGATCGGCTGTTGCGAGGGATGGGGCACGGATGTGCCGGACGGGGAAGTGACGTCCTTCCCGCTGGCGGTCAGGAAGGAGGCGGACGAGACGGTGGTCTTTTCCTGGATCCTGTGGCCGGACAAGGCCACGGCCGATGCTTGCATCGCAACGATGGAAAGCGATCCACGCTGGGAAGAGGCCATGCCGAATGCCTCAGAGGTCTTCAGTTTGAAGCGCATGATTTTTGGCGGCTTTGAGCCGTTGATCGAGCGCTGAGGGCGCCTTTGCCAGGCAAAGGGCCGTGGAAGTGGGCAGAAAACGGTCCCAAGGCCCGAATTCGGCAGTGCCACACAAAACCGTCTAAAGGTTTAGAGAGCCACCGAAGCCTTGATTGGAAAGGCTTTTTGCGGCCGCCCCGCAAAAAACACCAAGGAATCCGCACGAACAGTCTTTAGGTGAAGTTGCACAGCGGGAAACCCTGTGCTAATTGAGGCGCGGCTTTGGGGGCAGCGGTTTAACCGTCATACCTTCTGACCTTGAAATCATTCATTTTTTCAATGCCTTGCGGACGCTAGCCGTCTTGCGGGCATGAAAAACGTCAGAGAGCACGGACCTGGTGACTGACAACGTATCTCTCGTATCCGGCGTGGCACAGCGTTATGCGGCCGCCCTTCTCGACCTCGCAGAGGCCGAAGGTGCAACTGCGGACGTGGAACGGGATCTGACCGCTTTCGAAGGCATGATTGCCGAAAGCGACGATCTCGTCCGCCTGGTGAAAAGCCCGGTATTCAGTGTGGAGGAGCAGCTTGCAGCGCTTACCGCACTTCTCGACAAGGCTGGCATCAAAGGCCTTGCCGCAAACTTCGTGAAGCTGGCCGCCCGCAACCGGCGCCTCTTCGTCCTTCCCGACATGATCAAGGCATTCCGGGCCCTGCTTGCTGAAAAGCGGGGCGAGGAAACGGCTGAGGTGACATCCGCAGCCGCTCTGTCCGACGAGCATGTCGCTGCCCTGAAAGAGGCGCTGGCCGCTTCCACGGGCAAATCCGTAAACATCGTGGCAAATGTTGATCCTGCACTGATCGGTGGCCTTGTGGTCAAGGTCGGCTCCCGCATGATCGACACGTCGCTGCGTACCAAGCTCAATTCACTCAAGTTCGCGATGAAAGAGGTCGGCTGATGGATATTCGGGCCGCGGAAATCTCCGCAATCCTCAAGGACCAGATTAAGAGCTTCGGCCAGGAAGCCGAAGTTTCTGAAGTCGGTCAGGTGCTCTCCGTCGGTGACGGTATCGCCCGTGTGTATGGTCTGGACAAGGTTCAGGCTGGTGAAATGGTTGAATTCCCGGGTGGAATTAAGGGCATGGCCCTGAACCTGGAAAGCGACAATGTCGGCGTCGTTCTGTTCGGTTCCGACCGTGACATTAAAGAAGGCGACACCGTCAAGCGGACCGGCGCCATCGTGGAAGTGCCGGTTGGCAAGGGCCTGCTGGGCCGCGTTGTCGATCCGCTCGGCAACCCGCTCGACGGCAAGGGCCCGATCGAGGCGACCGAAAAGCGCCGGGTCGACGTCAAGGCGCCTGGCATTCTGCCGCGTAAGTCGGTGCATGAGCCGATGTCAACTGGCCTCAAGGCCATTGACGCCCTGATCCCGGTTGGCCGTGGTCAGCGCGAGCTCGTCATCGGTGACCGTCAGACCGGTAAGACCGCGATCATTCTCGACACCTTCCTGAACCAGAAGCCGCTGCATTCTGGCGATGATGAAGACGCCAAACTGTACTGCATCTACGTTGCGGTCGGTCAGAAGCGCTCCACCGTTGCCCAGTTCGTGAAGACCCTGGAAGACTCCGGCGCGATGGAATACTCCATCGTTGTTGCCGCGACGGCTTCCGACGCTGCACCGCTGCAGTTCCTGGCACCGTTTGCCGGCTGCGCCATGGGCGAGTTCTTCCGCGACAACTCCATGCACGCCGTGATCGGTTACGACGATCTGACCAAACAGGCTGTTGCCTATCGTCAGATGTCCCTGCTTCTGCGCCGCCCGCCGGGACGTGAAGCATTCCCGGGCGACGTCTTCTACCTGCACTCCCGTCTGCTCGAGCGGTCGGCGAAGCTGAACGAAGACCACGGCAGCGGTTCCCTGACGGCTCTTCCGGTCATCGAAACCCAGGGCAACGACGTGTCCGCGTTTATTCCGACCAACGTGATCTCGATCACCGATGGTCAGATCTTCCTGGAAACGGACCTCTTCTACCAGGGTATCCGCCCGGCCGTGAACGTCGGTCTGTCGGTGTCCCGCGTGGGGTCTTCGGCTCAGATCAAGGCGATGAAACAGGTTGCCGGCCCGATTAAGGGTGAACTGGCTCAGTACCGCGAAATGGCGGCCTTTGCCCAGTTCGGCTCCGACCTCGACGCCACCACCCAGCGTCTTCTGAACCGCGGTGCGCGTCTGACCGAGCTGCTGAAGCAGCCGCAGTTCTCGCCGCTGAAAACCGAAGAGCAGGTTGCAGTCATCTATGCCGGCGTGAACGGCTATCTCGATACGCACCCGGTCGACCGCGTGAAGGACTTCGAAGAAGGCCTGCTGCTGTTCCTGCGTGGTGAGCACCAGGATCTGCTGAATGCGATCTGGGAGAAGAAGGCTCTGGACGACGAGCTGACCGGCAAGCTGAAAGCTGCTGTCGACGCGTTCGCCAAGAACTTCGCTTAAGACGTCACGCTGGGATAAGGAGCAGGGGCGGCCATGCCGAGCCTGAAGGACTTACGAAACCGCATCGCTTCCGTGAAGGCGACGCAGAAAATCACCAAGGCCATGCAGATGGTGGCCGCGGCGAAACTGCGTCGTGCTCAGGAAGCTGCGGAGGCTGCACGTCCCTATGCGGAACGCATGGGCGCGGTGCTGGCCAATCTCGCGGTCGCCTTCGAAGGGCGCGACGACGCGCCGAAGCTCATGTCCGGTACGGGCAACGATCAGGTTCATCTCCTGCTCGTTGCGACCGCCGAACGCGGGCTTTGCGGGGGCTTCAACACCAATATTGCCAAACTGGCGCGTGAAAAGGCCCGCAGCCTGATCAAGCAGGGCAAGACGGTCAAGATCATCTGTGTCGGCAAAAAGGGTTATGACGCGCTCAAGCGCGAGCTCGGCCAACACGTGATCGAGACGGTTGACCTGCGGAGCGTCAAGAGTGTCGGCTTTGGGAATGCGGACGAAATCGGACGCAAGATCATGTCGATGTTCGATGATGGCGAGTTCGATGTTTGCACCCTGTTTTACTCGACCTTCAAGTCGGTAATCGCGCAGGAGCCGACCGAACAGCAGCTGATCCCGGCCAAGTTCGAGACCTCGGAAGAAGACGCCGGTGCCGGCGCCAACGCGGTCTACGAATATGAGCCGGAAGAAACAGAGATCCTTGCGGATCTGCTGCCACGAAACATCTCCGTTCAGATTTTCCGGGCGCTCCTGGAGAATGCTGCATCTGAGCAGGGTGCACGTATGTCCGCCATGGACAACGCGACCCGCAACGCCGGCGAGATGATCGACAAACTGACGATCAGCTACAACCGCCAGCGCCAGGCACAGATTACGACGGAACTGATTGAAATTATCTCGGGCGCGGAAGCGCTCTAACGGGATCTAGACGAGGATTAGGGATATGGCTGACAAACAGGTCGGACGGATTACCCAGGTCATCGGCGCCGTTGTCGACGTCAAGTTCGATGACCACCTGCCGTTGATCCTGAACGCTCTTGAAGTTGACAACCAGGGCACGCGTCTGGTGCTTGAGGTTGCTCAGCACCTTGGCGAGAACACTGTACGCACCATCGCGATGGACTCCACCGAGGGTCTGGTTCGCGGCCAGGAAGTGGTCGATACCGGAAGCGCGATTGCTGTTCCGGTTGGCGACGGCACACTCGGCCGCATCATGAACGTGATCGGTGAGCCGGTGGACGAAGCCGGTGACATCGCGCACGAAGCAAAGCGCGCCATTCACCAGGACGCTCCGGAATTCATCGAGCAGTCCACCGAAGCTGAAATCCTTGTGACGGGCATCAAGGTTGTTGACCTTCTCGCACCGTATGCAAAGGGTGGTAAGATCGGCCTGTTCGGCGGCGCCGGCGTTGGTAAAACCGTTCTCATCATGGAACTGATCAACAACATCGCTAAGGCGCACGGCGGTTACTCCGTGTTCGCCGGTGTTGGCGAGCGGACCCGTGAAGGCAACGACCTTTACTGGGAAATGATCGAATCCGGCGTGAACAAGGAAGGCGGTGGAGAAGGCTCCAAAGCGGCCCTCGTTTACGGTCAGATGAACGAACCTCCCGGAGCCCGCGCACGTGTTGCTCTGACCGGTCTGACGGTTGCGGAACATTTCCGTGATGAAGGCCAGGACGTTCTGTTCTTCGTCGACAACATCTTCCGCTTCACCCAGGCCGGTTCCGAAGTGTCCGCGCTTCTCGGCCGTATCCCGTCTGCTGTGGGCTACCAGCCGACACTTGCGACCGACATGGGCTCGATGCAGGAGCGCATCACCACGACGACCAAGGGTTCGATCACCTCGGTGCAGGCCGTTTACGTCCCTGCCGATGACTTGACCGACCCGGCGCCTGCTTCGACCTTTGCTCACTTGGACGCGACCACGGTTCTGAACCGTTCCATCGCTGAAAAAGGCATCTACCCGGCTGTGGATCCGCTGGATTCCTCCTCCCGTATGCTGGATGCCCGCATCATTGGTGATGAGCACTACAACACGGCCTATGCCGTTCAGGTGACGTTGCAGCGTTACAAGGCTCTGCAGGACATTATCGCCATCCTGGGCATGGACGAACTGTCTGAAGAAGACAAGCTCACCGTGGCACGTGCCCGTAAGATCGAGCGCTTCCTGTCCCAGCCGTTCTTCGTGGCCGAGGTCTTCACCGGTTCCCCGGGCAAGCTGGTTGCTCTCGAAGACACCATCAAGGGCTTCAAAGGCCTGGTCGATGGCGAGTACGACCACCTGCCGGAAGCTGCTTTCTACATGGTCGGTTCCATCGAGGAAGCCATCGAGAAAGCCCAGAAGCTGGCTGCAGAAGCCGCTTAAGGTTGGATCAGATCGGGCGCCCGCCGGGGCGCCCGGTTCCTCCAGATATGATGGCTCCGCCATCAGAGTTTAAGACTGACAAGGAAGACGCCAAATGGCTGAACTTTTCCAGTTTGAGTTGGTCTCGCCGGAGCGCCAGCTGCTCTCCAAACAGGTCGCCGAGGTCGTTGTACCCGGTTCCGAAGGCGAGTTTGGCGTTCTGAAAGACCATGCCCCGTTCATCAGCACGATCATGTCGGGCATCCTGAAGGTCCGCAATGATGCGAACGGTTTCGACGAGTATTTCGTCCGTGGCGGGTTTGCCGATGTGGCGGCGGGCGGTCTGACCGTTCTGGCCGAACAGGCGGTGCCGGTTGGCGAAATCAGCCGCGAGCAGCTTGATCAGGCAATTCAGAATGCCGAGGAAGACGTCGCTGACGCCAAGGACGACGATGCCAAGCAGAAAGCTGAAATGACGCTGGCTCAGCTGAAGGACGTGGTCGAGGCACTGAACAAGGCCTGATCTTTTCAGCCAGCTTCGCAAGAGATTAGCGCGGTCCGGAAACGGGCCGCCTTTTTGTTTTCAGGTCGGGGTAAAATGTGCGGCGACGCGGGATACTTTAAACTCTCGCAGCAGTCGGCGGCATGGTGTCTTCCTCATAGAACCGGAAGGCGTTGCGGCCGCTGTGTTTGACCGCATAAAGAGCCAGGTCGGCCCGCTTGATGATCGCGCTCGGATCCTGGATGTCGCCTGTGATCGGTGAAATGCCGACGCTGACCCCGATCGAGACCAGGTGATCGAAGACCGGAAACGGTGCCTGAAGCTTGCGGACGATGCGGTCCGCAATTTCTGCCGTCCGATCATTTGAAGGCCCGGTACCACCCAGAATGATGCCGAATTCATCTCCGCCCAGACGGGCGATCAGGTCGGAGGACCGGACGCAATCGCGCAATCTGTCGGCGACCATCTTCAAGAGTTCATCGCCCGCGTCGTGACCGTAGGTGTCGTTGACGGGCTTGAACTTATCAAGGTCAAGCAGCAACAGGTCAGCATAGGTGCCCTCGGTATCGGCCTTGGCTACCGCCTCTTCAAGCTTGGTGTTGAAAAGCGTTCTGTTGCCAAGACCGGTGAGCGTATCGTGGTGGGCGGCATACTGGATCTTCTCGGCAGCTTCCTCGCGTTGCGTGACGTCCTCATGGGTGCCGATCCAGCCGCCATCGGGCATCGGCGCGTGCACCGCGCTGATGATCCTGCCGTTCGGATGCCTGAATTTCGAGCGGACGACTTCACCTGAGGACAGACGGATCATCAGATCCATGACGTGTTCCTGAACGTCGCCCTCGAACTCGCCCCGCCGCTTCTCGGCTTCGATCAGCTCGATCAGGGTTACCCCTTCACGGACATCCCCGTCCGGTTTGCCGAAAATCTCGATATATTGCTTGTTCCACAAGGTGAGGCGACCGCGTTTGTCGAATACGCTGACGCCCTGGCGCATGTTCGCCAGAATGGTCTCAAGCTCCGCCGTGCGGTAGCGGGCAAGCCGTTCGTTCTCGGCAAGCTGCTCTTCCATCTGTCTGCGCTCGGTGACATCGAAAAAATTGTAGATGAAACCGCCTCCGGGCAGGGGCGTGCTCCGAAAGTCCAGGTATCGCCCGTCCGCCGTCGCTCTCACGAAGGCATGCGGCTGATCGGGGGGGAGTTGTTTCATTCGCTCCAGAGCGAGCTTCTCGGGGTCGCCAGGCCCGTAGTCGCCCCGCTCGGCATTGTATTTCAGGTAATCCAGCAAGTGGAGTTTCTGATCCAGGACATCCCTCGGAACCTTGATGATGTCGACGGTTTCGTCGTTGTAGAAGGAAAGCTGAAGGCTGGAGTCGAAATAGACGAAGCCACCGGGCACATTTTCAAAAATGATACGCAACCGGTCTGACTGGTTCTTGGTCTCGGTGACATCGACGAGAGACAGGACGACGATGTCGAGATGCTGGTCATCGCTCTGATCCACCAGGCGGGCATTGAAACGAAGCCAACGATCGGTTGTCTGGCCGTAGGGGGTGAGCTTGACCGTCAGGTCTGTCACAAGTTCCGGATCCTGGACCGTCAGCAAGAAGGGATCAATCTGCCGCCCATCGATTTCATGGTCGATTTCGAGCTCCAGATCTTCCGGACGGGAGCCAACAAGGTCATTGGAGGCATATCCGAGCATGTCTGAGGCGGCGGGATTGCAGGACAGGATCCTGCCGTTGCGGTCCAGCAGCAGCACACCTTCGTTCAGGGCTTCCAGGGTTGAGCGCTGTATCAACTCGGCGACGTGAACCGCCTGTTCAGTCCGCTTTCGCTCCGTGATGTCATAGAAGTTATGAATCAAGCCGCCGTCCGGAAGCGGTGTGCTGCGTGTTTCGATGAATTTGCCACTGGGCGTTTCGCGTTCGAAGACCTGAGGACTTTTCAGATCGAAGTTCCGGTAACGTTCAAGAGCGAGCGCTTCCGGGTTTCCTGTACCATAGTCGCCACGTTGCGCATTGAACCGCAGGAAGTCGTAAAGACTGGGTTTGTCTTGAATGAGCTCATCTGGAAAATCGAGCAGCCGTTTGAATTCCTCATTGCAGGAGGCTAGCCGCATGGTCTCGTCGTAGTGAACGATGCCGCCGGGGAAATTGTCAAAAATGGTTTGCAGCTTGTCTGCCTGCTGCTTGGTTTCGGTGATGTCGGTCAGCGACACTACGACACCGTCAATGCCGAGTTCCTGATCTTCGTCGATCTGGCGGGCTCTGAGACGAAGCCAGCGCGCCGGGCGTCCGTCGGTTGGGACCATCCTGGCAATGATGTTTTCCAGGCTCGAAGGATCTCGCGTTGCGCGAACCAGAGGCTCATTGCAGGCGCCGATGCCCTCGATTTCACAGGCGATTCCAAATTCGATATCAGCGACCTTGTTGCCAACCAATTCGCGGTCTGACATGCCCAGCAGGTCGACGGCCGCCGGATTGGCAGACTTGATTTCGCCGGATCTTGTCAGCAGCAGAATGCCTTCGCTGAGCGAGGCCAGCGTGGTCCGGTGTACGGCTTCCGAGTGCTGGATGATCAACTCGGACTGCTTTCGCTCCGAAATATCGAGAAAACTGGCGACGAGAGCGCCGTTGGGGAGTGGCACGCCGCGCACCTCGACAATGCGTCCGTCCGGTGCTGCGCGTTCATAGGTGTGAGGTTCGGGATTCTCAAAATTGCTGAGACGCTGCGAAACCTGTTCTTCGGCATCGCCAGGTCCGTAATCGCCGCGATTGGCGAGATAGGTGAACATGTCCCGTATATGAGGGCGCTTGTCGACCAGCTCCCGTGGCAGTTTCATCAGGTCGATATATTCGTCGTTGCAAACGGAGAGGTGGCGGTCCTCATCGTAATAGACCAGACCTCCTGGCAGATTATCCAGAACAGCTTGCAGCGTCTCCGCCTGGCGCTTGGTTTCGGAAATGTCCGCCAGGGAGATAATGGATGCGTCCAGACCCATCGCGCTGGCGCCGTCTGTTGCGTTGGCATCAATGCGCAGCCAGACCGGATGTTCCTGGTCGCTCAGGAGAAATCTGGCAGTGTGATTGTTGACCGTCTCCGGGGCTCTCGCGGCACGGTGCAGCAGGTCCGGGTCCAGGTCACCCTCTTCGGTGTAACATTGGACTTTCAGGTCTTGAACCTTGCGACCCTTCAGGTTTTCTCCGGCATAGCCAAGCAGGGCGGCTGCGGCGGTATTAAATGACTGGATCCGGCCGGAACGGCTGAGAACCAGAATGCCCTCCCGCAACGTCTCCAGTGTTGTGCGCTGCACGGCCTCGGCCTGGCGGACCAGTTGTTCCGACCGTTTGCGTTCGGTGATGTCCTGAAACGCACCGACCAGCCGGGCCGTGCGGCCATCTTCCACAACCGCGCGCCCTGCGCTGCGCACCCAGATGTCTCGGCCTTTGGCCGTAACGAAGGGCAGTTCGAGGTCCCAGGCTTCACCTTTCTTGATCGCCTTGGCAACGGCTTCGGAAATCTGACGCCGGCAGTCCGATGCATAGAAGGACAAGGCCATCTGGACGGTTGGTTTGAAATCCGCACCGACCTCGTGGATTTCGCGTGTCTTGTCGGTCCAGGTCACGGTGTCGCTGTCGACATCATATTCCCAGCCGCCGACACCCGAGGCTTGCGTGATTTCCTCCAGCAGGTCGCTTTTGCGTTCCACCAGGAGGTGCTCTTGTTCAGCATCACTGCGGGCCCGATCCGCCTGATTTTGGGCAAGATGGGATCTCAGCAATCCAAGGACGACCGTGCCCAGCCTCCGCAATTGCTCAAGCTGTTCCGTGCTTGGATCTCGAGGTCTTGTATCAACGACACAAAGGGTTCCGATGGTGTTTCTGCCGTCCAGCGACAGGGGGTAGCCGGCATAGAAGCGGGTTTTCGGACCTTTGGAGACGAGCGCGCTGTTTCGAAATCGTTCATCTTCCAGGGCATCCCGGACGACGGTCAGATCATCTGACAGAATGGCCTGTTCACAAAAGGTTCCTTCTCGCGGCGTGCTGCGGGTTGTGACACCGTAGCCAGCCCTGAACAGAAGGTCTTCCTTTCCGACGAATGACAGAAACGCCATCGGGGCTTCGAAAACCGCAGCGAGCGCAGCAACAAGCGCTTCGATTTCAGGCAGGCTCTCGGCCTCGAGAATTCGAAGGTCGTGCAGCGCGCTCAGGCGTTCTTCTTCATTATGCCCCCGCACAAATTCCATCGTGTGCTGCGTCTCCCGAAGGAAAATACATTGGCATTTATGCCATACTAGCTTTCAAGCTTAGTTAGAGAACTGCAATAAATGATTAATCTCCGTAATTTGTGACAAATTGTCCATAAATACAGGGTTGTTGCCGTAGAGGATGGTGTACTCTGCAGTGAAAACACAAAGCATTCGGAGGTGACTGCGCGATTTCGGAGCCAATATGAAACCAAAACGCGCATTCAATTGAGCGCTCGTGACTTTTTATTGTATTTGTAGGGCAAATTACTTGATCGAATGTGAGCCTGGTTGGAACCGGCCGGACAAGGTTAGAAGCGCAGACAACAAAAAACCCGGTCCTGAGACCGGGTTCGAAGGTACGCGGGAAATTCCGCGGAGAACTGCTCTTGTTCTAAGCAGCTTGAAACAGTTAGGCCGCGCGGCGGAAGGACAGGCTCATGCCGCCACCGGACCGGTTGCGACGGCGCTCTTCCGGCGGAATGTAGACGATGGCGCTATGCTCGGTGCAGTAAGAAACGCCCGGCTCAACCCGGTTGTTGCACGGGAAGACGTAGTTGCCGGCATCGCCTTCTGCCCATTTGCAGCAGCCCGGACGCGGAAGAGACAAGTCAGCCATGTTGATTTCCTTTATTCTTCTAACCAAGCGACAAAAGCGCTCGAGCATCCTCGGGAGGAGAGGATCCGAACAGCTTTTGTCATAAATCGGATTTTATCGGCGCTCGGGACATCATGCGTTGTCCAACCCAAAGGGTGCCCTGCAGCAAGCGCAGGCATTACATAAGCGGCATGTCACAAAAATGCAATAGATGAGCTGGCATTTCCGGGCTGCACTGGACGCATACCGGGTTAATGTGCTTTTACACTTTACGGCCTCTTACCAGACAATTGTATTCAAGTCATTGGCTAAGAAGAGTCTTCGGGAAACGTGCCCCCGGCCGCCAGCAAAGCTTCCGGTGTGTCGAGATCCAGCCGTGCTGCGGTTCCCAATTCGACTTCCGCCACAAAACCCGAGTTTTCGGCGATGATATGCCGTGCACCGACATCACCGCTCAAGGCTTTCAGGGCACCAAAATAGCGCCTGTCCCAGAGGACCGGGTTGCCGCGCTTGCCTTCAGCGGTCGCCGTAACAATCAGGCTGGTTTCGTCCTGGCGATAGGTAGCCAGCAGCTTGCCGAGCGCCGCCGCATCGATGCGCGGCATATCTCCAAGCATGATGATGACGGCATCGATATCGCCTGCGAGCGCGTTCATGCCCGTCCGGATGGAGCCGGCCATACCGTCTGCAAAGTCCGGGTTATGTACCAGCGTGATGTCCAGTCCCTCGACTTCCGCCGCAACGGCCTCACCGAGATGACCGGTGACCACGATGGTTTGCGCCAGAGACGCCTCGCTGGCAGCCTCGGCGGCATGGCGGATCAGCGCCTTGTCATCCAAACGGGCAAGAAGTTTGTTCGGGCCTCCCATACGTGAGGATTTGCCGGCGGCAAGGATGATCGCGGCGACCTTCGGGTCCTTGCCCTGGCGTTTCTGTTCCCTCGGCTGCGGCCGGGTGCCGATTTCCATCAACAGGCCTCCCACACCCATTGCAGTGATGTCATCCGGACGGACGTCCAGTCCGGCGAGCAGGCGGTCGAGCACCCAGTCAAAGCCGTTTTCTTTTGGGCTGCGGGCGCAGCCCGGTGCGCCAAGAACCGGACACCCGGTCAGCTCTCCGAGCATCAGCAGATTGCCCGGGTCGACCGGCATGCCGAGATGGTGCACGGTGCCGCCAGCGAGATCCAGCGCGGCGGGCAGAACGTCCTGCCGATCGACAACGGCTGAGGCACCAAACAGGATCAGGAACTCCGAGCCCTGATCAATCAGGTCTCGCATGGCGGCGGCAACCGCCCCTTCTTCGTGTCCGACGCGCAATTCGCCGACAACGGAACTGCCCGAAGGCTTCAGACGGTCCTCCAGAACCCTGCGGGTCTTGTCCATCGTCGCCTCTTTCAAATGAGGCAGACGTGTCGCGACAAGGCCGACTTTCCGCGGTGCGAAGGAGGCGATCCTGACGGTGTTCGCCAATGCTGCTTCGGCCGCGGACACCTTGTCCTCCGGCAGGGCAAACGAGATGATCTTTGCCGTGGCAACCATGCGCCCGGCACCGACCTTGCTGTGATTGGGCAAGGTGGCAAACGTGATAGCGGGATCGATGCGGTTGGCGGCGGTAATTGCAGCTGCATCCACCACCAGTACGCCATCCCGGTCAGCATATAGATTCATACGTCCGGTAAAGGCATCGTCCGGGCTGACACCCGGCCCCATGGCGGACTGCGCGAGTCTTTCGGCGGCTGCATCTTCACCGATGTCCTGTGGATCCAGTCTGGCAATCACGAGGCTGTCGATGCCCTGCGCGGCCAGCTCGTCACAATCTTCCTGTGTTAGGTGGTGTCCCTTTTTCAGGACACGGCCGGGCAGTTTGGTCTTGTGCGCCAGTATGCAGCCGGCCGCCTGGACCACCGGACAGGGGCCGAACTTCACAACCCGGCCCCCGGCGCCTTGCGCAGGGCCCGGATTACCGAGCCAAGGACTGCAACGGCAATTTCCTCCGGTGAGGCTGCGCCGATATCGAGCCCGATCGGTGCATCGATACGGTCGAACAAGGCAGGATCCAGACCGGCCTCGGCAAACCGATCAAGACGTTTCCCGTGCGTCTTGCGGCTGCCCAGTGCGCCGACATAAAAACACCCGGCTTTCAAGCCTTCGATTAGCGGAAAATCGTCGATTTTCGGATCATGCGTGACGGCCGCAACCGCCGTGAAGGCATCCAGCGGCGCATCATTTAGAACGTCCTCCGGCCACTCCGCCTTGAGGCTGCTGCCTGGAAAACGGTCTTCCGTCGCAAATGCGGTGCGCGGGTCGATCACCGTCACGTCGAGACCGGCAATCCGGGCCATCGGCACAAGGGCCTGGCTGATGTGGACCGCACCGATAATCACCAGTCGCGGCGACGGCAGCGACACATTCAGGAAGTGCTCGCCGGCCTCAAGCGCCACCATCCCGGATTTTCCCGAGCGAAACCGCTTGCCGAGTTCTTCGGCGAGAGGATCAGCGGAATAGTCGTCCTGTCCGCGGATCAGCCGCTGGCTGCCATTGGCCATATCGGTCACCAGAATGGCGGCGCGGCGTTCGGAGCGATCGGCATTCAGAGCCTTTAAAAGGAACAGATCCATGGATCAGGCACGGTCCGTGGCAAGTTTGAAGCCGAGGCCGACCAGCAGGGAGCCACCCAGCCAGCGCGTCAGATCCTGCGCCCTGGACGACCTGGTCAGCCGCTTCTTCACTTCGGACGCGAAGAAGACAGTCACAAGATCGGCGGATGTAAAGGCGCAGTTGACGATGGTGCCGAGGATCAGGAACTGCATCCAGATCGGCAAACCGGCGTCTGGGCTTACGAATTGCGGCAGGAAGGCGATGAAGAAGACAGCTACCTTCGGGTTGAGCACTTCCACAAGAACGCTGTCGACAAAGGCGCGGCGCGTGGATTTTTGCGGCAGGTCCGGCATCGGGCCGGCGGCAACGCGCGTGCGGATCATCTGTACACCGAGAAACACCAGATAAGCGCCGCCAACCAGTTTCAACACCATGTAAAGGGTCGGCACGGCACTGAAAATGGCCGACAGGCCAAACGCCGCCGCAAAAACGTGGGCATAGCAGCCCACGTGAATGCCGGCCGTTGCCAGAAGACCGGCGCGCCGGCCGCGCGAGATGGTTTGGGCGGCGGTGTAGAGAAGCGCAGGGCCCGGCATATAAGCAAAGAGGGCGGTGGCGGCCAGAAAGGCGAGGAGGGTTTCAGTGCTCATAAAGGGGCGTCCGGGTCAGGAAACGGGTTCGACGTAAACCCTGATCCGGCCGCCGCAGGACAGACCAACCCGCCAGGCGGTCTCGTCGGCCACACCGAATTCCAGGGTGGTGGGAACACCACTATCGATCACATCGACCGCTTCGGCAACCACCGCGCCCTCGACACAGCCGCCGGAAACCGAGCCTTCGAAATTGCCGTCGGAATCGATCACCAGATGAGAGCCAACCGGACGCGGTGCGGAACCCCAGGTTTCAACCACCGTGGCAAGTGCGACAGCGCGACCGGCGCCGCGCCAGTCTTCGGCGGTTTTTAACACATCGGCGACGGGTGAAGTGTCGGTGGCAAGCATGAGCGTCCCCTCAGATCAAGCCCTCAATATAGGACTTTCCGCAGGCGAAGAAAGACGGAAGAATGCAGAAACGGCACCTGGCGTGGAGGCCAGGTGCCGTTCCGGATCTGATGGATTTTGCTGTCAGTTATTCCGCCGCCAACCTGCAGGCGGGGGCAGCGCTTTTGACCGCGCCGTCGACATGATCCTCGAATGCCTCGAAATTGCTGACGAACATGTCGACCAGCTTGGCGGCTTGAACGTCATAGGCTGCCTTATCGACCCAGGTGTCGCGCGGTGTCAGGATCGTGTCGTCGACCCCGTCCACGGAGACCGGGACCTCAAAACCGAAATTGGCGTCGGTGCGGAAGTCCGCATCCTTCAGGCTGCCGTTGAGAGCAGCGGTCAGCAGCGTGCGGGTTGCCTTGATCGGCATGCGGTTGCCGGTGCCGTAGGCGCCGCCGGTCCAGCCGGTATTGACCAGCCAGCAATCGACATTGTGCTTGGCGATCAGGTCCTTCAGCAGGTTCCCGTATTCTGACGGATGCCGCGGCAGGAACGGTGCGCCGAAGCAGGTGGAAAAGGTCGCCTGCGGCTCGGTGACACCCTTTTCGGTACCGGCCACCTTCGCCGTGTAACCGGACAGGAAGTGATACATGGCCTGGGCCGGTGTCAGCCGCGCAATCGGTGGCATCACGCCAAAGGCATCGGCGGTCAGCATGATGATCGTCTTCGGCATCGGTGCGCAGCCGGTGTCGCTGGCATTGGAAATGAAGTGGATCGGGTAGGCTGCGCGCGTATTTTCGGTCTTCGAACCGTCGTTGAAGTCCGGTACACGCTGGTCGTCGAGAACCACATTTTCCAGGACCGTGCCGAAACGCTGGGTCGTGGAATGGATTTCCGGTTCGGCCTCGGCGCTGAGCTTGATCGTCTTGGCGTAACAGCCGCCCTCGAAATTGAAGACACCGCTCTCCGACCAGCCATGCTCGTCATCGCCGATCAGCGTGCGGGCCGGGTCTGCCGACAGGGTGGTCTTGCCGGTGCCGGAGAGACCGAAGAAGACAGCGGTGTCGCCATCATCGCCGACATTGGCCGAGCAGTGCATCGACATGACGCCTTTGGCCGGCAACAGGTGATTGAGCATGGTGAAGACGGATTTCTTCATCTCGCCGGCATAGGACGTGCCGCCGATCAACACGATCTTGCGGGTCAGGTCGACGGCGATCACCGTTTCGGTGCGGCAACCGTGCCGCGCCGGATCCGCCTTGAAACTCGGCAGATCGATGATGGTCATGTCCGGTGCAAACGCTTCAAGTTCGCTCACCTCCGGCCGCAGCAGAAGATTGCGGATGAAAAGCGAATGCCAGGCGAATTCGGTATAGACCCGGACCGGCAGCCGGTGCGTGGCGTCCGCACCGCCGTAAAGATCCTGTGCGAACAGTTCCATGCCTTCCGCATGAGCCAGGAAATCGGCAAGCAGCAGATCGAACTTGTTCTTCGGCATCTGCGCGTTGTTGTCCCACCAGACCGTGTCCCTGGTTTCATCATCGAGGACAACGAACTTGTCCTTGGGGGAGCGGCCGGTGTGAATACCGGTTTCTGCGACGATCGCGCCGCCGGCAGCCAGCTTCGTTTCGCCGCGGGACAGGGAATACTCGTAAAGCGCAGGCTCGTTCTGGTTCCAATAGAGCGCCTTCAGCCCCTTGAAGCCAAAGGTTTCGCAGCCAATGGAGGGATTCCTGACACCTACTTCTTGCATCTTCCCGCAGTCCTCGTGATGTGGGCTTTTGTCGTCGCCGGAAAAGTTAAGAAAAGCTGAATCCGGCGTTAAGGGCTGCGAACGTAGTGGAATGCCCATGGGGCAGCAAGACTACCAAAGGAGCTATGTCATTGTTTAATCGATTAAAAATCTACATTAAATTTTGGATGATTAATTTGGAGGGCAAACTAATAAACGAAACCTTCGATATGTTCATTTTGCTGAATGAAGCGAAAGAAAACGCGTTAATATCGCGCTTGTGGGGCAGGTGTGCAAAACCGGGCTGGACATTCCTTGCCCAAAGGTGACAGAAAGATGTTCTCTTGAAATCATGTCGTCCAATCCCCACCAATTCTGCCGCCCGGAAGGTCTTTGCGGTCCTCGCGCGTTTCTCATGAGGGTTTGCCTTAATTTATGCGCATTTAGCAGGCCAAAGGCTGTGTGTTACATTTATGCTGAATAACCGACGCGCGCCGACAGGCGCTGCCGGAAATGGAAAAACAAAGCATGCCAACAATTGCTCTGGTCGATGATGACCGCAACATTCTGACGTCCGTTTCGATCGCGCTGGAAGCTGAAGGCTATCGCGTCCAGACCTACACCGACGGAACGTCAGCGCTGGACGGTCTTCAAAGCGATCCGCCGGAACTGGCGATCTTCGACATCAAGATGCCGCGCATGGATGGGATGGAGCTGCTGCGCCGCTTACGTCAGAATTCGGATCTGCCGGTGATTTTCCTGACGTCGAAAGACGACGAGATCGATGAGTTGTTCGGCCTCAAGATGGGCGCGGACGACTTCATCCGGAAACCTTTTTCGCAACGCCTCCTTGTGGAGCGCGTACGTGCGGTTCTGCGCCGGGCACAGCCACGGGATGCATCGGCTCCGCGCGACGACGCGGACAAACTGCTGGAACGCGGGCAACTGGTCATGGACCAGGAGCGGCACACCTGCACCTGGAACAACAAACCGGTGACGCTGACCGTGACAGAGTTCCTGATCCTGTCGGCGCTGGCGCATCGCCCGGGTGTGGTCAAGAGCCGGAACGCGCTCATGGATGCGGCCTATGACGATCAGGTCTATGTCGACGACCGCACCATCGACAGCCACATCAAGCGCCTGCGCAAGAAGTTCAAGGTGGTTGACGACGACTTCGACATGATCGAAACCCTTTACGGGGTCGGGTACCGGTTCCGAGAGGTCTGACCGGAAGACGCGCACGGGCTATAGATGGCGGTCGACAGTGAGCACGCAGACGAGATTGCCGCCTCCGAACCGCAAAACGGCTCGGAGCGCTCCCGGCTGCGCCGGCTTGGCAACAAGCGGATTCGTCGCCGTCTTCTGAGCCAGCTCGGCCGCATCTTCGGCACCTATGTGTTGTCGTCTCTGACCCGGCGGATCATCGCGATCAACCTTGTTGGCCTGCTCGCACTTGTCATTGGCATTCTCTACCTGAACCAGTTTCGCGCCGGTCTGATCGATGCGCGTGTTCAAAGTCTGCTGACGCAGGGCGAGATCATTGCCGGCGCAATTGCGGCGTCCGCGACCGTTGACACCGGCACGATCACCGTCGATCCCGAACGCCTTTTGGAGCTGCAGGCGGGCGAAAGCATCACGCCGACCCAGGAAGATCTGGAAAGCCTCGACTTTCCGATCAATCCGGAGCGCGTCGGTCCGGTGCTGCGTCGCCTGATCTCGCCGACCAAAACCCGCGCCCGGATTTATGATCCGGAAGGCATCCTGATCCTGGACAGCCGTCATCTTTACACGAGTGCCCAGATCCTCCGGTTCGATCTGCCTCCGCCGAATGCGGAAGAGGAAGGCTTTTGGGATGCGCTCTGGCAATGGACCAAACGCTGGTTGCGTCAGGGTGACTTGCCGATCTACCAGGAAGTTGGCGGCGGTGACGGACGTGCCTATCCGGAAGTCGAGGCGGCACTGGCCGGATCACCTGCAAGCGTGACACGGATCTCCCAGCGGGGAGAGCTGATTGTTTCTGTTGCCGTGCCGATCCAGCGCTTCCGGGCCGTACTGGGGTCCTTGTTGCTGTCAACACAGGGCGGTGACATCGACGCCATCGTGCGCGCGGAACGCATCGCGATCATTCGTGTGTTCCTGTTTGCCGCAACGGTGACCATTTTGCTTTCGATCCTGCTGGCCGGTACCATTGCCGGCCCGGTCAGGCGGCTGGCGGCTGCGGCCGACAGGGTGCGCAGAGGCTCGAACTCGCGTGAGGAAATCCCAGACTTCTCGGATCGCCAGGATGAAATCGGCCACCTCGCCCGTGCGTTCCGCGAAATGACGAACGCGCTCTACAACAAGATCGACGCGATCGAGCAGTTCGCGGCCGATGTGGCGCATGAACTTAAAAACCCGCTGACGTCTCTGCGCAGTGCCGTGGAAACGCTGCCGCTGGCCCGCAACAAGGAGTCCCAGGACCGGCTGATGGAGGTGATCCAGCACGATGTCCGAAGGCTCGACCGGTTGATCAGTGACATCTCCGATGCCTCCCGGCTCGACGCGGAGCTGGCGCGCATTCAATCCGAGACGATCGACATTGCTGAACTTCTGCGCAACATGGCCGATGCTGCCAACCAGCGCGCGGGCTCGGTGGAGGCCGGCGTCAAGCTGACTGTGGCAGACGCGCAAGGAACCAGGCCCTACCTGATACAAGGTCACGACATTCGTCTCGGCCAGGTGATCAGCAACCTTTTGGACAATGCCCGCTCCTTTTCGCCTGCGGACGGAATTGTTCATGTGGATCTCGGGCGGGAAGGCCAGTGGATCAAGATCACCGTGGATGATGACGGACCGGGTATTCGAGCCGAGAACACCGAACGCATCTTTGAACGGTTCTACACGGACCGCCCTGATGGCGAAGGCTTCGGCAACAATTCCGGTCTCGGACTGTCGATCTCACGTCAGATCATTGAAGCCCATGGTGGGACAATCTCCGCAACCAACCGTCTTGAACTGCAGGCTGACGGCAGCCAGAAAATTGCCGGAGCGCGTTTCCTCATCTACCTGCCGCTTGGACAGAGCAAGTGAGCCAGCCGGCCATTCACGCCAACTGCCTGATTGTTGGAACTGCTGGACTGCTCCTGCGTGGAGAAAGCGGCAGCGGCAAAACGGTGCTGACCGATTTCCTGGTCGAGACGGCAAAGGCCAGGGGCAACTTGGGTCTCCTGGTTTCAGATGACTATGTGCATCTGGCAAGTCGAGACGGGGCATTGATTGCGTGCGCACCTGAAACGATTTCGGGAAAGATGGAAGTGCGCGGATTTGGGTTGGCAGAGACTGCCTTTGCGCCTGAGGCTCACATTGATCTGGTCATCGACCTGGAGCCGGTAGAGGATATGGAGCGGCTGCCGGAAGTTCCGCTCGGTACCGTGCGCCTGGAAACTGTGCAACTGCCACAGCTTTTTTGCCCGGAAAATGACCCCGTGCTTGCAGTGCGGCTGATCCGCTGGGCCCTGCGCCGCCTGACACCGGTCGGCACCGACTATATTTAGAGCACAGCCGGTGTTTTTTGCTTGCAACTGGTGAAGCGGTTGAAGAGAGTGCAACAGACTGGTAAACGCCCGGCTCCATTCGGATCCCATTCGGGGTCCTGAGCCATTGAAACCCGATAGTCAGGCAATACGACGCATGATTGGACTTGTACTTGTGACGCACGGACGCCTTGCTGAAGAATTCAAGGCGGCGCTCGAACATGTTGTCGGTCCTCAGGAGCAAGTCGAGACCATCTCCATCGGCCCCGATGACGATATGGAACAACGGCGTCAGGACATACTTGCTGCCGTCGAAGCAGCCAATTCCGGCAAGGGTGTTGTTCTGCTGACCGACATGTTCGGCGGCACGCCTTCCAATCTTGCGATTTCGGTCATGGACAGCAAATCCGTGGAAGTGGTTGCAGGTGTCAATTTGCCCATGCTGATCAAGCTGGCCAGCGTTCGCACGGACCGGGAACTGGCCGACGCGGTCGACGAGGCCCGTCAGGCTGGCCAGAAATACATTTCCGTCGCCAGCCAGGTGTTGTCGGGACAAAACTAAAAGAACTAATGACAACACAGAGCGACCTGGAAAAAGACCTCACGATCGTCAACCGCCGCGGGCTCCATGCGCGCGCTTCCGCCAAGCTGGTCAAGCTGGTGGAAACCTTCGAGGCCGAAGTCATCGTCTCGAAGGACGGTCAGACCGTCGGCGGCACCTCGATCATGGGCCTGATGATGCTGGCTGCCAGCCCCGGTTGCTGCATAAAGGTCAGCGTTAGCGGTTCTGATGCAGATGCAGCGCTTTCTGCGATCTCCGAGCTGGTCGAAAGTGGCTTTGGTGAAGAGGATTGAATTTGGTAACAGGCACCAGGCGCACTGCTCCTGAGCAGTGGCCATCTGTTTGTTCGCCCACCATTTTCAGAAGAAATTTCAGGGGAGCGCAATGCCGAGCCAATTCGAGGACCGTACATTATCTGCTGCCCGCACGGCCCTGACTCACATCCACGAAGCCCTGGAACTTGAATTTGCGTTTGAGCTCTGGGATGGCACGCGTGTTCCGGCGGATGCTCCGGCGGACGGCTTGCGCCTGGCCCTGTCCGAGACCGCATTGACCCGCTTGCTGCGCCGCCCGAAAATCAAGACCGTCATTGATCTTTATGCCGCCGGTGATCTCGATCCGCGTGGTGGCAGCATCTTCGACTTTGCCGAAAAACGACCCTCTGTCAAAGGCCGGGAGATCCGCAGGCGCCTGAACAAGGGGCTGTTGCTAAAAAGCGCCTGGCCACTGTTCTGGGGCGGACGAGGCAAGTCGGTTGCGCGGGCGGAAGACGGTCTCGACGCGGGCGAAGCAGCCAATCGCGGATCGGGTAGCCGCAAGGACGACATTGCGTTTCACTATGACGTCTCCAATGACTTCTACCGGCGGTTCCTGGACCCGGAGATGGTCTATACCTGCGCCTATTTTTCAGACTGGTCGAATGACCTGGCAACGGCGCAGAAAGACAAGCTCGACATGATTTGCCGAAAGCTCCGCCTGAAACCGGGTGAGCGTATGCTGGATATCGGTTGTGGCTGGGGTGCTTTGATTTGTCATGCTGCCGAACATTATGGCGTCACCGCCGTCGGCGTGACCCTGGCCGAAGAGCAACTGAAGCTGGCGCGCGAGCGCATTGCCGAACGCGGTCTGGAGGACAAGGTCAGCGTCGAATTGATCGACTATCGTGACATGAAGGGCAAGTTCGACAAGATTTCCTCGATCGGTATGTTCGAGGCCGTCGGGCTCGACAACTACGACAATTACTTCCAGAGCGTGAACCGTTTGCTCAAGCCCAGGGGGGTCTATCTGCATCATGCGATCACCCGCCGCGGCAAGAAGGACCTGAAAGCGTTCCGCCGAAAGAAGCCGGAATACCAGGCACTGGTGCGATACATCTTCCCGGGTGGGGAGGTCGATCATATCGGCTGGACACTGACCAATCTCGAAGCGCACGGGTTCGAGGTTCACGATGTGGAAGCCTGGCGGGAACACTACGCCCGCACCACCCGGCTCTGGGCGGAAAACCTCATGAAGGTGAAGGATGAGGCGATCGCGGAGATTGGCGAACAGAAATACCGGCTCTGGCTGGCCTACCTGATCGGCGTCTCTCTCGGCTTCGAACGCGGCTCGATCGGGATCTTCCAGACCGTTGCGACCCGGCGCACGAAGGGGGCCTCCGGCATGCCGCCATCGCGCGCGGATCTCTATCGCTAGAGACAGGGCCCTCGCCACCTTCTAGTTTTCCTTCTGAGCGGGAACTGCGGCATAGTCTGATCACCTCGGCCAAAGACTTGTCACGAAGGAGGTCAGTGATGCGTGGACCGGCTGCAGCGTGTTTGACAATTGTCCTTTCAGCAATTGTCGCGGGCACATCTGGCCCGGCAATTGCCGGCAAGTTGACGGCTCTTTTGGACGAGTTTGCTGGTGCAGACTGCCTTCCGGACGGCCCGGCCTCTGTGCTCTTCCTTCAGACGTCCACTGAAACGGCCGCCATCGCCTGTGGCACCGAACGGGAAGGCGGCAAGCGCGCCCAGGCGCACAGCCGGTTTCTGATTGCCTCTGTCTCCAAGCTCTATCTTGCCGTTGCCATCCTGCAGCTGCACGAGGAAGGCACGCTCGACATCGAAGACGAGGTGTCGAGATGGCTGCCGTCAGATGTCGTTCAAGCGTATGACGGCCTTGACGGCATCACCATCGCGATGCTGCTGACCATGACCAGCGGACTGCCGGACTATCTCGACGATGCGTTCTTTCTGTCCAGCGTTGCAGATGCAAAGGCAGGTCTGTCGGACCACGACATTTTGACAAAAGCGGCTCGAAGTGTTGCAGCAGAGCCGCGCCTGTTTGAACCGGGAACGGCGTTTGACTATTCGAACACCAACTATCTGCTGGCCCAGCTTGTTCTGGAGAACGCGGCCGCGAGGCCGATGAACGAGATTTTCAAGACCCGCATACTTGCACCAGCCGGACTTGGGGCGACGGGCCTTCTGGGCTACGACACTCCTCCTTCTGAATTCGTTCAGGGCTTTGAGGATTTCGGCAGGGGGCTGGAGCCGGTTGATGCCTATCTGACCGGATACGGTTTCGGTGATGGCGGACTGGTATCTTCAGCGGCAGACGTGGCCGCATTTTACAAGGCACTGCTGATCGACAAGACCCTGCTGGAACAGGACACGCTGGAACGGTTGCTCGACGACCCCCTGGGCGAGGGCTATGGCATGGGGATCGAGCTGGAGACGCAGCCGGATCTCGGGGCCGTCTTTGGTCATTCAGGCGGCGATACCGGTTTTTCCGCGGACATACGCTATTCGTCTGGAAAAGATGCAATCGTGGTCTATGTGTCTGCGCTGGCAGATGATGATCTGTCAGTGACCTGGGAGCTGCTGGAAGAACTTCCTTAACCCTGATCCGAGGCAGTTGAGAGAGGATATAAAGATTTCTTTATATCTTTATTGCGTCATGTGCGCGACGGCGTTATAACCCGCCGCAGGATTGCCGGACGTGTCTTCGGCGATCAGCAACATCGCCGGTCGAATTCGGGCAGAAGCGTTTGTATGTCCGACGGCCACATCCTGATCTGGCAGTGACGCTGGCTCAAAAAGCAGGACATTTTCATGACCGACTATATCATCAAAGACATAGGGCTCGCAGACTGGGGCCGTACCGAAATCGAGATCGCCGAGCATGAAATGCCGGGTCTGATGGCCTGCCGCGAAGAATTCGGCGAGAGCAAACCGCTCAAGGGCGCCCGGATTGCCGGTTCCCTGCACATGACCATTCAGACCGCCGTCCTGATCGAGACGCTGGTCGCGCTTGGCGCCGAAGTCCGCTGGGCTTCCTGCAACATCTACTCCACCCAGGATCAGGCTGCCGCCGCCATTGCCGCTTCCGGTGTGCCGGTCTTCGCCGTCAAGGGCGAAACCCTGGAAGAATACTGGGACTACGCAGACAAGATCTTCGATTTCCCCGAAGGCGCCAACATGATCCTCGACGATGGCGGCGACGCCACGCTCTACATCCTGATGGGTGCGCGCGTTGAAGCCGGCGAAACGGATCTCATCGAGAACCCGACTTCCGAAGAAGAAGAGTGCTTGTTCGCGCAGATCAAGAAGCGCATGGCCGCCAATCCGGGCTGGTTCACCAAGCAGAAAGAGCTGATCAAGGGCGTCTCCGAAGAGACCACCACCGGTGTTCTGCGTCTTTATGAAATGCAGAAGAAGGGCGCGCTGCCGTTCCCGGCGATCAACGTCAATGACAGCGTCACCAAGTCCAAGTTCGACAACCGTTACGGCTGCCGTGAGTCCCTGGTCGACGGTATTCGCCGCGGCACGGACGTGATGATGTCCGGCAAGGTTGCCGTCGTCTGTGGTTACGGCGATGTCGGCAAAGGCTCCGCCCAGTCTCTGGCCGGCGCTGGCGCACGCGTCATTGTCACCGAGATCGACCCGATCTGCGCCCTGCAGGCGTCCATGGACGGCTTCGAGGTCAAGACCATGGAGCAGGCTCTTCCGGAAGGCGACATCTATGTCACCGCGACCGGCAACAAGGACATCATCACCTTCGACCATATGCGTGGCATGAAGGACATGGCGATCGTCTGCAACATCGGTCACTTCGACAACGAAATCCAGGTTGCTGCTCTGAAGAACACCAAACTGCGCCCGGTCAAGGACCAGGTCGACATGTACGAGTTCCCGGACGGCAAGCGCATGATCCTTCTGTCCCAGGGCCGTCTTGTGAACCTGGGTAACGCCACCGGCCACCCGAGCTTCGTGATGTCCGCCAGCTTCACCAACCAGGTTCTGGCCCAGATCGAGCTCTACTCCAAGGGCGATCAGTACGAGAACGAAGTCTACGTTCTGCCGAAGCACCTGGACGAGAAGGTCGCACGCCTCCATCTCGCCAAGCTGGGCGTGACGTTAACTGAATTGACGGACGAACAATCTCAATATCTGGGGATTAATAAGGCTGGTCCGTTCAAGTCGGAACACTACAAATACTGATCCTGAGCAGGGCGGATACTAGATGTAGTTTTCGCCCTGATTCGGTTCTGTGAACAAAAAAATGCAGGACCCTTGAATTTTAAGGGTCCTGTTAACTTTTCAATAACGGACTCTTCTGCGTGATTCTCAAAAAGGTTATGGTTTAGACGAATCAAAGGCCAGAAGGCGGATGTCTTTGATTTGCTCCCAGAAACCGGGGGCTGCACCCCGCGGAAAGCGGGACAAGGCGGCGTTAAGGGGATCACAATATGCCGAAAGGCAGCACAAACGGCGCGCGGCCACGCGCGACGTGGCGAGATCGGAGTCTGAAATCGGTGAAGCTTGGCGGGACCGCGCTGGCGGGCCTCAGCCTGTTCACCGGTTCGGCCGCTGCCGACATGCTCGCCGACACCACCGCTGCCATTTCTCCCGATACCATGATTCTGTTCGGCGCGTTAGGCGGCATGTGCGCCTTTGCCGTGACCGCTGCCATCGCTCTTGTCCGCCATCGCAAGCAGTCAGCCCAGCTGACCGGTACGCTGGAAAAGGAAAAGAGTGACCTGAAATTCCGTGTCGACCGCCTCGAAGCCATGCTCAACACCGACGAGCAGCGCGTGATCGTGTGGACAGGCAATGGCGCCGTGCCGCAGATCTGGGGCGTCCTGCCGGAAAAATCCGGCGTGCCGCGTCCGCCGGCGCAACTGCTTGCCTTCGGCAGCTGGTTGACCGCCAAATGCGCGGGCGATCTTGAGCGGCATCTCGACAGTCTGTTTCGCACCGGGGAGTCCTTCACGACCACGCTGAAAACGCGCACCGGCAGCTATGTCGAAGCGCTTGGCCGCACGACCGGCGGCGCGGTGGTGCTGCGTCTGCGTGACCTGACCGGCGAACGCCAGATGCAGGCGGAACTGGCCGCGCGCAACGCCAAGATCTCCGGCGAGCTGCACATGCTGCATTCCCTGCTGGATGCCATGCCGGCCCCCGCCTGGCAGCGGGATGCGGAAGGCAACCTCATCTGGGCCAACGAGGCCTACGCGGAAGCGGTGGAAATGCCGGATGCCGACAGCGCCGTGCGCGACGGGGCCACCTTCCTCGACGCTGCTGCACGGACGGCGATGGCGGTGCAGCGCGACGAGGACGGCTGCTTCAACGCCCGGATCCCGATCGTTGCCTCCAGCGAGCGCCGTGTGTTCGAGATCACCGATGTCAACGCGAATGTCGGCGGCGCCGGCATTGCCGTGGACATCAGCGAACTTGAACAGGCCAAGAAGGAGCTCGGCCGGGCTGAAGATTTTCACGGCCGGACTCTCGATCAGCTGGCCGCAGCCGTTGCGATCTATAGTGCCGACCGCAAGCTTCAGTTCTATAATGCCGCTTTCAAGCAGCTCTGGGATCTCGATCCGCTGTTCCTGGAAAGCCGTCCGGAAGATGGCGCCGTGCTCGACGCTTTGCGCGCGGCGCGCAAGTTGCCCGAACAGGCCGACTACCGGGTCTGGCGCAACAAGATGCTCGACAGCTACCAGTCCCTCGAGGCGCGCGAGAGCTGGTGGCACCTGCCGGATGGCCGCACGCTCCGGGTCATCGCCAACCCGCACCCACAGGGCGGCGTCACCTATATCTATGAAAACGTCACCGAGCAGCTCGATCTGGAAAGCCGGTACAATGCACTGACCCGTGTTCAGGGCGAAACGCTGGACAATCTCTCCGAAGCTGTTGCCGTGTTCGGCTCCGATGGCCGCCTTCGGCTCTGGAACCCGGCCTTCGGCCGCATCTGGGGGCTCGACGAGGATCAGCTCTCCGAACTTCCGCATGTCAAGGAAGTGGTTTCCGCCTGTACGCTCAGCGATCTGGAACGCGAGGCCTGGGAACTGCTCGCGGGCAATGTCACAGGACTGCTCGACAACCGCACCCAGAATGTCAGCCGGCTGGAACGTCACAACGGCGACGTGCTCGACTATGCCACCGTGCCGTTGCCCGATGGCGGCACGCTGGTGACCTTTGTCGACGTGACGGACAGCGTCAATGTCGAGCGCGCTCTTCTGGAAAAGAACGAGGCGCTGGAACAGGCCGACCAGATCAAGAACGCCTTCATCCAGCACGTGTCCTACGAGCTCCGCTCACCGCTGACCAACATCATCGGCTTCGCGCAGCTTCTGGCCGATCCGAAATTCGGCGAACTGTCGGACAAGCAAAGCGAATATGCCGACTACATCCAGTCGTCCTCGTCTTCCCTGCTGGCCATCATCAACGACATTCTTGATCTGGCAACGCTCGATGCCGGCATCATGGAACTGGATCTCGGTGAGGTCGATGTGGCTGCCACGGTCGCGGCCGCCGTGGAGGGCCTGAAGGACCGGCTCGCGGAGACCAAGATCAGCCTGCGCACCCACGTCCCGGACGATATCGGTGTCATGGTTGCCGACGAAACCCGCCTGCGCCAGGTCCTGTTCAACCTGATTTCCAACGCCGTGCGCTATTCGGAAGCCGAAGGTGTTGTGGATGTCAGCTGCAGCCGCAATGACGGCAACATCACGTTCGTGGTCAAGGATCATGGCTTCGGCATTCCCGCCGAGATCCTGACCCAGGTTTTCAACCGTTTTGTCGGCCATGATACCGGTGCCCGCCGTCAGGGCGCAGGTCTGGGCCTTGCCATCGTCAAGAGCTTTGTCGAACTTCATGGCGGGACGGTCGACATCCAGTCCGCAGAAGGCAAGGGCACGACCGTCACCTGTACCTTCCCGGCCCGGCCTGAAATGGCGGACACCGCTGCGGCGGAGTAATGCCAAAGGGTGCTGAAAATGCCGGATCATGACCTGAGGCAGCTGCCGGCGCCGTTCCTGTCACTGGAAGTCATCGATGAAGCGGAGACACGGCGCCTTGCCAACGATCTGGCGCTTGTCCTGAAGCCTGGCGACATTGTCTGCCTGTCAGGCGATCTGGGCGCCGGCAAATCCACCTTCACCCGCGCCTTGCTTCGATCCTTTGCCGGAGATCCCGAGCTTGAAGTCCCGAGCCCGACCTTCACGCTGGTCCAGACCTATGAGCTTGACCGGTTCGACCTGTCCCATTTCGATCTCTATCGGCTTGAAGACCCCGAGGAACTGGAAGAACTCGGATTGGACGATCTGGTTGAAGCAGGGGCGGCACTGATCGAGTGGCCGGAAAAGGCGGAAGAGCTGCTGCCGGCCGACGCACTCTGGGTGCAGATCACGCAGCCCGAGGAAGAGGCGGACAAGCGCCGTTTCAGCTTTTTTTCGGAAAGCCCGGATTGGCGTTCGAGGATGGAACAATCCCTCCACACACGCCGGTTCCTGGCATCCATCAAACTGGGGACAGCAGAGCGTCATTTTCTGGCTGGTGATGCTTCTTTGCGCAGCTTCGAAACGGTCATATCGGATGAAGCGACCGCGGTTCTGATGCGCTGGCCGTTCCAGGGTGATGCTGTTCCGGATGCCGTCCGGACCTATATGCAGACGGTTCATCTGGCGCAGGACAGCAGGGCTGTTGTCGCGATCAACTCCGAACTGCGCCGCCGCGGCTTTCTGGCGCCGGAAATCTATGCGGCGGATCTGGAGAGCGGTTTCATTCTCTCCCAGGACCTTGGCCGCGAGACCATCGTCAGGGACGGCAGACCCGACCCTGAGCGTTACCGTGTGGCGACGGAGCTTCTGGCTGAGATGCACGGCCAGTCCTGGCCGGAGGCGGTGACGCTGGAGGGCGGCAGTGTTCATTCCGTTCCGATCTATTCCCGGGCTGCCCTGACCGCCGAAGCTGCGCTGTTCCTGGACTGGTATGTCCCCCATGTCACCGACCGGAATGCCGACGAAGCAATGCGTCGGGACTTTGAGGATCTTTGGCAAAAGGCGCTGGACGCGATCACCGATGCGCAGACGGGCTGGGTGCTGCGCGACTATCATTCGCCGAATCTTCTGTGGCAGGAAGGTGCATCCGGCAAGAACCGCGTTGGCCTGATCGATCTGCAGGATACGGTCATTGGACCGGTCGCCTATGACGTGGCGTCCCTGTTGCTGGATGCCAGGGTGGACGTGTCACGGGATCTGGAAACGGCCCTCTTCGAAACCTATGTTTCGACAAGGGAAAAACAGGCTTCCGGCTTCGACAGGGCGTCCTTCACAAAGGCATACGGCGTGATGGGTGCCCAACGGGTGTCCAAGATCCTCGGGATCTTTGTGCGTCTGGCCAGAAGGGATGGTAAGCCGGCTTATTTGAGCCATTTGCCGCGCATGTTAGGCTATCTCGACCGGGTGCTTGACAGGCCGGGCCTGTCGGATTTGAAAGACTGGTACAACCGTTTCCGGCTCTGAAGTTTTCGGGTTCAGCCGGAACCACATTTGAGACAAGAGATGACTGATACGCGGTTCCGTCCCATCAACGCCATGATCCTGGCCGCAGGCCTCGGCAAACGCATGCGCCCGCTGACGGCGACCACACCGAAGCCGCTGATCGAGGTCAATGGCCAGGCGCTGATCGACCATGGCATGGATCGGCTGGCCGCGGCCGGGGTCAGGTCCTGTGTCGTCAACGTGCATTATCTCGCCGACCTGGTGGAAGTTCATGTCCGGCACCGCAAGGACATGGAGATCATCATCTCCGACGAGCGTGATCAGCTGCTGGATACGGGAGGCGGCATCAAAAAGGCGCTTCCGCTGCTGGGGGAGGAGCCCTTTTTCCAGCTCAATTCGGACACCAGTTACTGGATCGAGGGCGTGAAGCCCAACCTGGAGCACATGATCGAAGCCTGGGACGACAGCCGCATGGATGCCTTGCTGCTGGTCGCCGAGACCGTGAAGGCGATTGGGTATTCCGGCCGTGGCGATTTCGAGATGGCGCGCGACGGATCGCTGTCGCGGCGGCCTGAAAAAGGTGTGACGCCCTTTGCCTATGCAGGCGCGGCCCTGTTGCATCCACGCTTCTTCGACGGGGCGCCAGAGGGGCCGTTCTCCATGAACCACCTGTTTGACAAGGCCATTGAAAACGATCGGCTGTTCGGCGTGCAGATGGAAGGTGTCTGGCTGCATATCGGGACGCCGGAGGCCATACCAGCCGCTGAATATGCCGTGCGTGAGAGTGCTGCCTGAGGATGACGGAGAGCTCGCGTCTCTGGTCCATCCCGCCATCCGTTCCCTTCCTGGAAACCCTGGTCGACACGCTTGTCGACGGCACGCTTGTGCCCGGCTTCCGGCCACTGGACGATCCGCTCCGGCTGGCTGATGTCACGCTTTACCTGCCAACCCGCCGCGCCGCGCGCCTGCTGCCAGACCTGTTCCAGAAACGCTTTGGTGGCCGTCCTGTACTGTTGCCGGTGATCCGCCCTGTCGGCGATGCCGACGAGGACCTGCAAAGCCTCACGGGTGATGCGGATCTGGAGCCGCTGCCGCCGGCCATGCCCTTGATGCAGCGTCATCTGGCGATGACGCGACTGGTGAAGGCCTGGAAGGGCATGTTGCGCCGGGAAGCGCTCAGCCTGCGCTCCGACGAACCGCTGGGTTTGCCGGCATCGACGGCCGATGCAGCCTGGCTCGCTGGTGATCTTCTGGCTCTGATGGACGAGGTTGAAACGGAGGAAGCCGACTGGTCCGGACTGACCGGACTGGTGCCGGACGATTATGCGCGCTACTGGCAGATCACGCTCGATTTTCTGCAGATCGTTCGTGAGGCCTGGCCGGCGCACCTTGTTGAGTGCGGCCAGATGGATCCCAAGGCCCGCCGCTCGGCACTGATCCGCCGGGAAGCCGCCCGTCTGAAAGCGTCACCGCCGCGTGGCCCGGTCATCGTGGCGGGCGTCACGGGGTCGGTTCCGGCTACGGCGGAACTCCTGAAAGTGGTGGCCCGGCTCCCGGAAGGCGCCATCGTGCTGCCCGGGCTGGACCGTTTCATGGAGGATCGTTCCTGGCAGGTTCTCGGTCAGCGTGAGGTCGGCAAGAACCTCTCCAGGGCCGGAACGACACCTGCGCCCCAGACCTTGCCTTCACATCCGCAATACTCGCTGAAGCAGTTGCTGGACCGCCTGGCGGTCACACGACAGGACATTGGCACCCTCGGACCGGCACCGGCCCCGGATATGCTGTTGCGCGAAGAGCTTGTGTCCGAGGTCTTGCGTCCCGCCGAGACTTCCGATGGCTGGACCGGCTTTCTGGAAAGGCGGTCGGAGGAGGAACGCTCCAGAGCCCTGGAGAGCGTTGCGATCATGACGGCGCGCAACGAGGCAGATGAAGCCCTGAGTGTGGCCATTGCCTTGCGCGAGGCGGTTGAACGGGGCGAAAACGCGGCCCTTGTCTCCGCCGACCGGATGCTGACGCGGCGGGTTGCCGCCGAACTTGCCCGCTGGAACGTCCAGGTTGATGACAGTGCCGGCCGGCCGTTGGATCAGACCGCACCGGCCATTCTTTCGCTTCTGGCCGCCAAGCTGGCTCTCAATGGCTGCGAACCGATCGACCTTCTTTCACTCCTCAAACATCCGCTTGCCCGGCTCGGGTTGCCCGTCAAGGACATTCGTTCGGCCGCACGCGCGCTTGAACGCGGGGTCGTTCGCGGCCCGCGGGCACGCGCCGGTACGGCGGGTCTGAAACTGGCCGTCGAGGCGAGCTGCGAGGAAGCGGGCAAGGCGCACACGCCGCGCTGGAAAAAGGTTCACGACGCCGACTGGGACGTGATCGCGGATCTTGTCGAGCGGCTGGCAGCAGCGCTGAAACCCCTGGAAGACCTGGCATCTTCCAGTGAACCGCTGGATCTGATGGATCTGGCGCGGCGGCACATCGAGGTGATCGAGGCAATTGCGGGGGACGAAACAGGCTCGGTCGCGGAACTCTATGCCGGCGAGGCGGGGGAGGCCCTCGCGGAATTCTTCACCGGCCTCCTGGAAGCCGGCTCCAGCGGGCTCGACATTCCACCAGGCGAGTGGCCGTCCGTCCTGCCTGCGCTGATGTCTGGTCACGCTGTCCGCCGCCGTCTGCCGGGCGACACGCGCATACAGATCCTCGGTCCCATGGAAGCGCGGCTGCAGAGTTTCGACTTCATGATCCTGGGTGGTCTGAATGAAGGCGTCTGGCCGCAGCGCACCCGCAATGACCCGTGGCTGAACCGGCCGATGAAACGGGACATGGGACTGGAGCCGCCCGAACGGCGGCTGGGGGCCGCCGCACATGATTTTGCGCAAGGTTTCGGCACAAGACGCGTGTTGTTGTCGCGTGCGGCCCGAAGTGATGGCGCGCCCACCGTGGCCTCGCGCTGGCTGCAGCGGCTGACCACGCTTGCGGGGCCTGAACTCACAAGGGACCTTGAGGCACGCGGGGCGGTCTACCCGGAACTGGCCTCCCAGCTAGACCGGTCCGAAGGCGCGGTGCGTCCGGCCAAGCGTCC
Organism: Roseibium sp.; assembly: GCF_965233565.1. Taxonomy (GTDB): domain Bacteria; phylum Pseudomonadota; class Alphaproteobacteria; order Rhizobiales; family Stappiaceae; genus Roseibium. Next base: position 3,804,881 of record NZ_OZ247494.1, read on the forward strand.
GGCGCCTCTGCCTCCGCTGGCGGCCCGGCCGGCTTCATTGTCCATCACCGAGATCGAGCGGCTCATCCGCGATCCCTATGCGATCTACGCGCGCCACGTTCTGGAGCTGCAGCCGGTTGAGCCAATCGGCGGCGAGCCGGGGGCAGCTGACAAGGGCAATCTCATTCATGACGCCCTGGCGCAATTTCTGATGACCTGGCAGGGCCCCTTCGACGACAGCGCAGTCGACGCGCTGATCGGAATTGGCGAAGAGCTGTTTGAACCGCTCGATGCCTTTCCGGCGATCCGGGCGCTCTGGTGGCCAAGGTTCCAGAAGATTGCAGCCGGATTTGTGGCCTATGAGGGCAAAAGATCCGCTTCCATCGACACGCGGCATCTGGAGATCGGCGGCGGTGTTGCGCTGGCTCTGCCCGGATTTGATTTCCGACTGCGCGGCCGGGCTGACCGTATCGATCAGCTGCAGGGGGGCTCCCTCGCGGTGATCGATTACAAGACGGGGCAGGTGCCGTCGCAAAAACAGGTCGACGCGTTGCTGTCGCCGCAACTGCCTCTGGAAGCGGCAATGATCAAACGGTTCGGCTTCAAGGACGTGCCGGCGGATGCCGAGGTTTCGGAACTGGTCTACCTGCAGCTGAAGGGCGGCACGGAACCGGTCATCGAGGCGGTGCGAAACCCCAAGGATGTTCCGCTGGAAGGCCTGATCGAAGATGCCTGGGCGCGGCTGGAGCAATTGATCGCCCATTATGCCAGGCCCGAGACCGGGTATCTGTCGCGCGCCCGCGTTATGCGCGAGCGGCAGATGGATGGCGACTACGACCATCTGGCCAGGACCCAGGAATGGGCTCTTGGCGGGGAGGAGCCGTCATGAGCGGGTTCCAGATCCCGGAGCTGACCCGTGAACGTCAGGATCTTGCCTCGCGCCCGCGTGCCTCGGCCTGGGTGAGTGCCAATGCCGGGTCCGGCAAGACCTTTGTCCTGTCGCGCCGGGTTGTGCGGCTCCTGCTGGATGGCACGGACCCGTCCCGCATCCTCGCGCTTACCTTTACCAAGGCCGCTGCTGCCGAAATGGCGACCCGTGTTTTCCGGATCCTGGGCGACTGGGTGACCAGGGACGATGAAGCGCTGTCCCGGGAGCTGCAGGATATCGAGGGGCGGAGACCGGATGCCGCGCGTCTTGCCATGGCACGCAGGCTCTTTGCCCGAGCGCTTGAGACCCCCGGTGGACTGAAGATCCAGACCATCCACGGCTTCTGCGAAGCGCTGCTGCACCAGTTCCCGCTGGAGGCCAACGTGGCCGGGCATTTTGCGGTGCTGGATGATCGCATCGCAGCTGAATTGATGGCCGAATCCCGCGCTACCGTGCTTCATGCCGCCGAGACCGACCCGGCGAGCACCTATGGTCGGGCCCTTGCCTCGGTGATCGATCTGATGAGCGATGGCGGCGCCCAGAAGGCTCTGGATGAACTTATCCAGAGCCGGGATGCCTTCCGCCGCTGGACCAATGATGCGGACGGGCTTTTGCCCGCGCTTGAAGAGCTGGCGGGTTTGCTCGATGTGGACCCGTCGCTGCGGCTGGCAGAGTTCGATCGGCGGTTCAAGGCGGAGTGTCCCCTCGATCTCAATACCTGCCGCGCATATGCCGAAGCGCTCGGGACCGGTTCAAAAACCGATCAGGCCCGCGGCGATGCGCTGGTCGAAGCCGCAAGCCTGGCGGACCTGACGGCTTTCCGAGAGGCCTGGCAGTCCATCTTCCTGACGGCCAGGCTCGAACCGCGCAAATCGCTCGCCACCAAGAAGATTGTTGCGGACTTCCCGCAGATGCTGGACGCTCTGGGCGCCGAGCAGGACCGGCTGTTGTCGCTGCTGGACGAACGCCGCAAGGTTGCCACCTATGAAGGCACGGCGTCGCTCCTGCATCTGGCCGACGCGGTGATCCGCCATTACGAGCGCGCAAAGACGGCGCGCGGGTATCTGGATTTCGAGGACCTGGTCGTCAAGACCGCATCGCTTCTGCAGAAGTCGGATGCGGCCCTCTGGGTGCAATACAAGCTCGACCAGGGGCTTGACCATATCCTGGTGGATGAGGCCCAGGACACCAGCCCGCGCCAATGGGACGTGGTGACGGCGCTCGCCGCAGAGTTCTTTTCAGGTGAAGGCGGACATGACAGGGTGCGGACCCTGTTTGCGGTCGGCGACGAAAAGCAGTCGATCTACTCGTTTCAGGGAGCTGTTCCGGCCTATTTCGACGCCATGCGCCGGGAATTTGCGCAAAGGGCAGGTGAAGCAGAACGGGAATTTCATTCCGTCAATCTGCAGCTGTCTTTCAGGTCGACGCCGGATGTGCTGGGCGCTGTCGATGAAGTGTTCCGCGAAGAAAGTGCCCACAGGGGCCTTTCCCAGGATGTGAAGGCGCCGGTGCACGAGGCGATCCGCCGCGACCCCGGCATTGTCGATATCTGGCCGCTGGAAGCGGAAGCGGAAATCGAGGAGCCGGACGACTGGCGGCAGCCGATCGACCATGTCGGTTCCGGCAGTCCGATGATCAAGGTCGCCAAACGCATTGCCGGGGAAATCGCCGACTGGATGCGGGACGGCGTGGCCGATCCCGGCGACGTCATGATCCTGGTTCGCAAGCGCGGTCCCTTTGTCGAGGCGCTCAACCGGGAACTGAAGGAACGCGACATTCCGGCTGCCGGCAGCGACCGGCTGGTGTTGACGGACCATATCGCGGTCAAGGATCTGGCCGCGCTTGGCCGGTTCCTGCTGCTGCCGGAAGACGATCTGTCGCTGGCCTGCGTATTGAAAAGCCCGCTCTTCGGCTTGGGAGACGAAGATCTCTTCCAGGTCGCCCGGGAGACGCCGGACAAGATCCGGCCGGGCACGCTCTGGCAGATGCTGGTCAAGCGGTCCGAAACCAGCGAGACCTGGAAACTGGTCCGGGCAAGGCTTGAGGATTGGCGCGCCCGGGCCGACTTCGTGCCGCCCTATGAATTTTATGCCCGCCTGCTGGGGGCCGATGGGGGGCGAAAGGCCTTCCGGTCCCGGCTCGGGGTTGAAGTCGATGACGTTCTCGACGAGTTCCTGGCACTGACCATGGCCTATGAACAGGCCGGCACGCCTGGTCTTGAAGGGTTCCTTGCCTGGATGGCGGCGGCTCCGACGGAGATCAAGCGTGAGCTGACCAACACCAAGGGCATGGTCCGGATCATGACCGTGCACGGGTCCAAGGGGCTTGAGGCGCGGATCGTCATTCTGGTGGATCCGGGCGCTGCGCCGGTCAGTGCGATCCATGATCCGTCTTTTCTGCCGCATCCGCGTCTGAACAATGATCTTTTGCCGCCGGCGCTTGTGTGGCTGCCGCCAAAGGCTGATCGCACAAGCTGGCACGACGAGACCGTTGACGCGTTGCGGGCGGCCCAGGAAGAGGAATATCGGCGGCTTTTATACGTGGCGCTGACACGGGCCGAAGACCGGCTGATCGTCTGTGGCTGGGAACCGAAGCGCGGTGCCCATGAAAACTGCTGGTATTCCATGGTGTCGCGGTCCCTGAAACCCGCAGCGCAGGAACTGTTCGGTCCGGACGGTGCGGTTTCGGGCTGGCGCTGGCAGAAGGGCGGGATGGGCACACAATCGGCCCCCGGGACTGTCTCCAAAACCCCTGACGCGCCCGAAGAGACAGCGCCGCCACTGCCCGCGTGGCTGTTGGAACCGGTACGGCCGCTGCCGAAAAAGAAGCGCTTGCAGCCTTCAAGAGCCTTCGAGGCGATGGAGGAGAAAGAGGGGATTGATCCCGTGCCGGCGGTTTCCAGGCTTCAGGCGGGACGGGACCCGGCCTCCTGGCCGCTGGAACGGGGTCGGCTGGTTCACCGCCTGTTGGAGCTTTTGCCCGATCTTGCGGAGGGCGAGCGGATGCAGGCTGCGGAAAACTATCTCGATCAGGCGCTGCGCCCGGAATTCATCTCCCGCCGCGAGCGCTTGCTGGAAGAGGTCGCGCGCATTCTGGACGATCCCGAATTCGCGCCGCTGTTTGCGGCCCGGGCAAGGGCCGAGGTGCCTGTCGTTGGCACGATTCGCATTGCCGATGGCACGGAGGTCGAAATCTCCGGGCAGATCGACCGGCTTCTGGTTGAGGATAACCGGGTTGTGATTGTGGATTACAAGACGAATTTTCATCTACCGGAAGAGGTTTCGGAAGTTCCCCTCGAATATCGCGCACAGCTTTGTGTTTACAGGGAAATGCTGAAGCAGATTTATCCTGGCCGGGACATTTCCGCCTGTCTTCTGTGGACCTCCGGCCCTTCCCTGATGGAAATCCCGGCTGCAATGCTCGACGAGACCTTTGCCGGACTGCGGCCTGACGGCACAGCGGCTTGACGCCGCGCCTCTTGCTTCCTACGTTCGTGCCAACTGACGCGCTTACATAGTGTAGGCGTGACCCCCAGACCTACGAGATCTAGTTATGGCAACCACGCAAGTCACCGATGCCTCCTTCGAGGCGGAAGTTCTGAATTCCGACGCTCCGGTCGTCGTCGACTTCTGGGCCGAATGGTGCGGCCCCTGTAAGATGATCGCTCCGGCACTTGAGGAAATCTCCGAAGAGATGGACGGCCAGGTGAAGATCACCAAGCTGAACATTGACGAGAACCAGGACATGGCCATGAAATATGGCGTCCGCTCCATCCCCATGCTGATCCTGTTCAAGGGTGGTGAGCCGATGGCGCAACAGATCGGTGCTGCGCCGAAAGGCAAGCTGTCCGACTGGATCAAGAGCGCCCTTTAAGAATTGATCTTCCTGCGGCCGACCGGCGGCAGGCCATATGAGCGCGGCCGGCGGATATGCGACAGCTTATCCGCCGATCCTCTTTGAAATGGCCGGCAATTGGTATAAAGCAGCCGCATTGGATTTTAGCCAGACGGACCATTCATGAGTGACGAGAACAAATCCCCGGAAGAACAGCCGGCAGACGTGACGCCGGAAACCGAAGCCGCGGCCGGTGAAACCGGTGCTGACGCGACCGGCATGGATCCCCTCGAACTGCTGCAGACGGAAAATGCCGACCTCAAGGACCGGGCGCTCCGTACCATGGCCGAGATGGAAAACCTGCGCCGCCGCACGGAGAAGGAAATCAAGGACGCCCGCCAATATGCGGTCTCCGGATTTGCCCGCGACATGCTGACCGTTTCCGACAATCTGCGCCGGGCGCTGGAAGCCCTGCCGGAAGACGATCGCAAGAACGCCGATGCCGGCGTTGCCTCGCTGATCGAAGGTGTTGAGATGATCGAGCGTGATCTGCTCAACCAGCTGGAAAAGAACGGCGTCAAGAAGCTCAACCCGGAAGGCCAGAAATTCGACCCGAATTTTCATCAGGCCATGTTCGAGGTGCCGAACACGGAAGTGCCGAACAACACCGTGGTTCAGGTTATGCAGGCCGGCTATGTCATCGGTGAACGCGTCTTGCGCCCGGCCATGGTCGGCGTCTCCAAGGGCGGGCCGAAGGACGTTGCCCAGGCGCCGGCGGACACCGCTGGTGAAGCCGGTCAAACCGTCGACAAGAGCGCCTGATCGCGCCAGCGACCTTTATTGATAGAAGCCACTTCCGCCGATCGCGGGAGTGGTTTTTTTTCGGCCGGAGTTGGTAAGCTTCGCCATCGTTGGGCCTGTGTCGGTAGTCCATGCCCTGAACGTGAGCTACAACGGGTTTTTCCATCGGGGAAGAACGGTCAGGCTCTCATGATCAAGTCATGGGGGACGGCAATCCGGAAAGCAGGCTGACCCGAACTTGGTCTGGCGGTCCAACGAGTGAAAAGGGACACCATGCTGCTGCAGATGCTGGATTATCTCGGCGTTGCCGTTTTTGCTGTCACAGGCGGCATCATGGCGTCGCGCAAGCAGCTCGATTTCATCGCGTTTCTGTTCTTTGCCACCCTGACCGGCATTGGCGGTGGCACGCTCCGCGATCTGCTTCTTGGCGTGCCTGTGTTCTGGGTCGAGAACGAAACCTATCTGCTTGTCTGTCTTGCGATCAGCGTTTTCGTCTGGTTCTTTGCCGACTGGATCGAGTCTTTGAACAAGCCGCTTCGCTGGGCGGACGCAGTCGGGATTGCCGCCTATTCCGTCATGGGGGCTGCCAAGGCTCTTTCGGTTGGCGACACCATTCTGGTGGCGGTCCTGATGGGAGTTGCGACGGCAACATTCGGGGGCGTCCTAAGGGACACGATTGCACGTGAACCCTCCTCCATCGTCAAGTCCGAGATTTATGTCAGCGCTGCATTCGCCGGCGCTGGAAGTTATGTCCTGCTGGTGCAGCTGGACCTGCCGCAAGTCGCCTGTGCGCTTCTGGCCGGTGCGATCGCGCTGGTTCTGCGCGGCGGGGCCATCTTGCGGGGATGGACTTTGCCCGGCTATCGCGCCGGCAAGAACAGCTAATTGGCAGGGCGTCTCGATATTGACAAAAATCGCGATGAAATTGCGCTATGTCACAGGTCTGTCCATCGGTCCACATTAGGATCACCACAGCCTCAGGGTGCAATTTCACAAATGGAGGAGAGCATGGCCGAACACGGTATTTTCTACTGGAATGAGCTGATGACCCGCGACACCCAGAAAGCCAAGGACTTTTATGGCAAGACACTCGGATGGACATTCACCGAAATGCCGATGGAAGACGGCACCTATGTGATGGCCAACCTCAAGGACAAGCCGGTTGGTGGTTTCTTTCCGATGAATGCGCCCCATTTCGACGGCATTCCGGAACACTGGATGTCATACATTGCCGTCGACAACATCGACGAGCGCCTGGAGCTTGCAAAGGCCCATGGCGCCGAGGTCATGCGTCCACCCTTTGATGTACCCGGTGTCGGCCGCATCGCTATCCTGAAGGATGTCGGTGGCGCGGTTCAGGGCTGGATGACACCCGCCGAGATGGCCGGCTGACAGCCAGGGATCAAAGGGTCGAAACACAAAAAAGCCGGTCCTGAAGGAACCGGCTTTTGCGCCTTTGAGCGATGACTGCAGCAGGTCGGTTCGGCATGCTGCAGCCGATGCTTTAGTAAACCAGCCCTGTCGTCGCCGAGACGTAAAAAATCAGCCCGATCGCGATTGCTGGAAGGCTTGCCGAATAGGCAAGTGTCGTCAACATGACGTGCTCCTTTGCAGTCGACATTCCGGAAACATGGCCGTCATGCAACCGCCGGTTCTCCGGCGCGTTTGACAGTCCTACTCCCGGGTCTACCCCCTGCTGCTTAAAATGTGGTGCCTGTCGTGCCGAGTTCCAGAGATCACGTTCTCAAAAAAATGTGTGCGGCAAGCGCATAGTCGGCAAGCCCGGTGCGTGCACTGGGCAGAAACAGGGTTCTTTGGCCGTAATAGCGGCGGCCCGCCTTGTTGCCCTGGGTCAGCTCTTTCAGATCCGCCGCCCATTCCAGTTCCAGGCTCGGCGGCGCGCTCATGTCGGATGTGAACAGGCGGGCTTCTTCCTGAAGGTCAGTCGGCAACTGCGCCTCGACGTCAAGCACGTCTATATGACAGCCGGCCGGCGGATCGAGATAGGTCAGCATGTGATGGGTGCCCGTTCCGGCATCGGGCCCGGCGATCAGGATCATGTCGGCGCCTTCCTGCGCCGAGTGAATCTCTCCGGTCACACCGACTTGCACCCCCTTCAGCGTCGTCAGTCCGGAGATCCTTTTCTGAGTGTCCGGCGCCGTCCCGCAAAGCAGGATCGAGGTCAGATTTCTGACATCTGCATAAGCGGAAATCAGGCGGGGAAGACGCGGATCATCGCCGATAATCAGCAGCCTGGACGTGTCTTCGCGCGACAGATAGCTGGCCGCCAGGGCGTGCATGGCGGATGTTCGCCAGACAGTCAGGCGCATGCCGTCCAGGAGCGCGATCGGCTGGCCGGCAGTGCCGGAGAATAGGAGATAGAGGCTGGCGGCCGGTCCGGGTTGTTCCGGCAGATCGAGAGCAAGCGCACATCCGATATAGCCACGGGAGACATCGCCCTGAGCGGCGAAATCCGTCCAGGCGGGTTGAAAAGACAGCGCGCCAGTCAGTTGATTGATCCGGTCAATCGTCAACGTGCTGGTTTCTGGTGCAACCGTATTTGATCTGTAGGCCCGGCGCAGCGTTTCAAGAACGGACCGGTCGTCAAGACAGGCGTCAATCTCGTCGCTGGAAATGATCCGCATCAGGGAGCGCCGATCAGGCGGCTGTGCGGCTGCCCGGTCCGGTCAGCCCCTTGACACCGCCGGCAGGCTGAGACGTCGTCTGCATCTCGCGCAATTGATCTGCCTCCTTGTGCCACTTGGCAGCTTCCCGGCGCTTGGACCTGGCTTCCTTGCGCCAGCGGCCCTGCTTGGCCCAGACGGCGATACCGCCGACAACAATGCCGACGCCGAGGCTGGCAAAAATCACCCAGAACAGGGGAATGTCAGGGACGGTCAGCCGTGGGTCCTGGGGATCGAACGGGTTCAGGGACAGCGAGACCGTGTGCCGGTTTGCAACCGACAGCGGGATAAGCACCACCGCCACGGTGAACAAAATCGCGTTCTTGATGAAGCTGGTCACTGCCTTCTCCCGGAACTTTCCAGATCACGGTTTCATTTTAGATGGTGTCACGTGTGCAGCGCAATCAGTCGTCGCCGTGATCCACACCATCGTTCAACCGGAGCCGCATTTCCTTGCCGGTCTTGAAAAACGGGACGTGTTTCTCGTCCACTTCCACCTTCTGGCCGGTTCTTGGATTGCGGCCGATCCGGGCGGGCCGGTTCTTCACGGAGAAGGCTCCGAAGCCACGCAGCTCGACACGGTCGCCCCGCATGAGTGCCTCAGTGATCTCGTCCAAGATGGCGTTGACGATGTTCTCAACGTCCCGCTGATAGAGATGCGGATTTTGTTCGGCAATATGCTGAACAAGCTCAGATTTGATCATGAAGAGCCCCCTCGCTTAGCGATTATTGTCTGCCGCGTCAGAAGCCTGCCAAACGGACACGAGCCCGTCAAGCGTAAGACCCCGTGGAATCAGCCCCTTAGCGTCATTAATCGGGTCCAGAAGCGCGGAACCGATACCTTTTCCGAATTCTCGGGACACGCGAGAGGAGAATGGCAGCTCCTCCAGGTTCTCTTTTGTGCTCCAGGTAACGACCGGCAGATCCTTTGCAACACCCTTCTCAGTCTCAAGCCAGGAGATCGCGGCTTTTTCGCCGCCGATGGCATCCACCAGCTTCTCAGACATCGCTTCGTGACCGGTCAGAATACGGCCATCCGCCAGCTGACGCGCCTTGGTGGCATCGAGCGAACGGCGTTCTGCGACCAGTCCGACAAACCAGTCATAGGAATCCGTGACCAGGCTCTGCAGCATGGCCCGGGCCTCGGGGCTGACTTGAGAATAGAAATCAGGTTCCGCCTTGAGCGGCGCGCTTTTCACCGCTTCCATTTCAACGCCGACCGTTTCCAGGAGCTTTTCGATGTTGCCGAACTGGAAGAGCACGCCGATCGAACCGGTGATTGTGTTGTAGCGGGCGACGATATGGTCGGCCGACAAGGCAACCATGTAGCCGGCAGACGTGCCGATCGTGCGGATTTCGGCGACAACGGGCTTCTTCTCCGACAATTCGCGGAGAGCTTGGTAAAGCGCTTCGCCGCCGGTGGTGCTGCCACCGGGTGAATTGATCGAGATGACCACGCCCTTGACGGCCGTCGATTTGCCGATCTTCTCGATCATTTTCAGCGTCTTGCGGTCTTCGACGATAAGACCTTCGATCGGGATACGCGCCACGTGGGCAGATCGCTTGGACAGCCCGGACGCACCGGAAGCCAGCAGGATGCCGGTGACAAGCGCCGCGGCGATAACGACGAAGGTCGCAACCCGCCAGAAGGTCACTTTGCGCCTCAGGCGCCGTCTATCAACCAGGGCGTCAATATCAACCGACATGAATTCAGTGTCTCCGGCAAGCGCTTTGAAAACCAATAACCTACATAGGGTGACCTACGCAGAAAATGCAATCGGCTTATGTCGTTTTCGCATCGGAATGCGGCAGATTGCGGCACGGAACGGAAAAACTTTGTCACCGGATGATGGAAGTCATCAGGGCCACCCATGCATAACAGGCGATCAAGGACACGATGGTCACGGGCAGAACGTAACGCGTAAACTGCCAGAACTGAAAAGGTTCAACGCCGTGTTTTTCCGTCTGCTGTACAATGATGACGTTGCTCGCGGCGCTGAGAATGAACAGATTGCCGGCCAGCGTCGAGATCCCCGACAGCAGCATGAGAGTGGCCGTGTCGTGGTCTTTCAGCAGATTGAGATAGATCTCGACCAGAGGCACATTGGAAAACACCTGACTGCCAAAAAAGGCGATCGTCGTGACAAGGGCCCGCTCGTCGAGCTGGTCGTGCCAGGGGGAGAGCCAGGTCTGCAGCACGCCGGATTTGAGAACCGCGCCGGTGACGATGAACATCGACACGAAGAAAACCAGCGTGTGCCAGTCCACTTCCTTCACGAGCTGCAGTCTTTGGTTTGAAAACAGGAAAAGAGGTACGGCCGCAATCAGGCTCAGCGCGCCAAGAGGAAGATCAGGCATCCAGGAACTGCCATGGGCAAAGCTGTCAGTTACGACGAGAACGCACAGCAGGCCGGTAGCGGCCAGGGCCGGCCAGGCACGCATCGTCTGTGCATCCGGGGTGACATGCTCCGGAGCGCCGCCCTTCGGTTCTCGCGCCAGGCAAAACCAGAACCAGAACAGGGCAAAGCCGAGCGAGATCAGGCCCGGGACCGCGAGCCATACCAGGAACGTGCCGACCGGGTTCTTGAAATGACCGTCCGCCACGATCAGTAGGTTCTGCGGGTTGCCGACTGGCGAAAACATGCTGCCGACGGTGACGGCAACGCACAGGGCGATCAGCGGCAAGGCTGCCCGGATGCCGAGATTGGCGGCGATGGCGATGGCCAGCGGTGTCCCGATTGCAGCAGCCGCGTCATTTGTCAGCACGGCCGAAACAACCGTCACAAAACAGAAAAACAGGAACAGCACACGCGGCAGCGATTGCATGTCTGCACAGATCCGGTTGCTGACCCGTTCGGAGATTCCGGAAGCGAACAGCGCGTGAGAAATGGCGAAGACCCCGAAGAGGTAGGCGATCACGTTCCAGTCGATGGCCTGTAAGGCTTCGGTGGGCGATATTCTTGCCGTCACAAGCAGGAGAACGGCCCCCGCGGTCATGATTTGCCATATTTTGACCCAGTCCGGCAGCCATTGCCGAATAGCAATAAATAAAAATACGAAAATAGATACAATTAAACTTAAAGACACGAAATTTGCCTTTGAGTGAGTTGTGGAATTAATTGGTAGACTATTATTCTCAAGAATGGAATATGGAATTTAGGGTAAATATCCTGGCAGTATAACCTGTATAGGTTGGCTGGTATTTGCAGGTTTTAAGGCGGATTTCATGCAGTTGAACAAGCCCTTGCTGGGAGTCAATTTTTTTGCCGGAGATGTGGCGGGAGGGATCGGACCCTATCTTGCGATCTACCTTCTGTCGCTGCAGCATTGGTCGCCCGGGACCATTGGCATTGCGCTCGCCGCGGGCAGCATTGCAACGGTTGTGATGCAGACCCCGGCAGGGGCCATCATCGATGCTGTTAAATGGAAGAGGTTGCTTCTGATCGGGTGCGCTGCAGCGATCGCGGCCAGCACGATCGGCATTCTCGTGTTCAAGGACAGTTTTGCCGTTTTTTCCGCACAGATCTTGATCGGTTCGGCATCGGCCTTTCTCGGACCGGCGATTGCTGCGGTCACGCTTGGCCTGGTTGGGCGGTCAATGTTCACAAAACAAACCAGTGCAAATCAGGCCTGGAACCACGCGGGCAACATGTGTGCGGCGATCCTGGCCGCCATCCTGGCGCTTACCTGGTCGCCGCTTGGTGTGTTCTGGCTGGTGGCGGCGATGGCTTGCGGCATGATCTTCTGCACGACGCTGATCAACAAGGCTGACATCGATCACGAGCTTGCCAGGGGAGGCGTCGACGAAACGAAGGCGGGCGGATCGAAGCCGGAGGGCATCCTGAGCCTGTTCGAGGACCGCCGCCTGCTGGTATTTGCCATATGCATTTTCCTGTTCCACGCCTCGAATGCGGCCATGCTGCCGCTGGTCAGTCAGAAGCTTTCTTCAAGCAGCGATGCGGAACACGGCATTGCCTTTACCTCTGCCTGTATCGTGGCCGCTCAGCTGGTGATGATCGGCATGGCAATATTCTGCGGCAAGAAGGCGGATGTGTGGGGGCGCAAGCCGCTGCTTCTGATCGCATTTCTGGTTTTACCGGTGCGCGGAGTGCTGTTTTCCCAATTCGACAACACCTATGCGCTTGTCGCGATCCAGGCGCTTGACGGCGTCGCCAACGGCATCTTTGCCATGGTGTTCCTGCTGATTCTGGCAGATATCACCAACGGCACGGGACGCTTCAACTTTGCCCAGGGCGTGCTTGCCATGCTGATCGGCATTGGCGCGTCGCTCAGCAACATTGTTGCCGAATACATAGTTGAATTCACCAGCTACACGGTCGGGTTCCTGAGCCTTGCCGGAACGGCTACGCTCGGCCTGGTCCTGTTCTTCTTTTTCATGGAAGAAACGCTGGTGCGTGACCAGGGGGGGAAGGCGGCGACCGCGCCGGCCAGCTAGCGGCGGCCATTGCCCTGACCTCAGAATTTTCTTGCAGTGTCAGTCCCCAAGTGGCTGAGGGCCGGTTCGGCCATGGAATGCGGTCAGGGAGGCCCTGATGCGGCGCAGGTTCTCCGCAGTGGTTGTGGACCGGACCTGGGCCACGGTCATGGCGATCGCATCGACAATGATCAGATGGGCATAGCGGGAGGCTGTCGGCTTGTAGATGTCCGGGTCCTCGGGCAGATCGATGAGCAGGGAGACCTTCGAGATCTGCGCAAGCCGCGACCCCTTTGGAGCAATCGCGATGGTCATGGCGCCATAGCCGCCGGCAATTTCCGCCGCGCTGACCAGTTCCTCTGCTTCACCGCTCGCCGAGATGCACAACAGCACATCCTCCGGGCCAAGCGTTGCTGCGCGCATCTGCAGGAGATAGCTGTCCTCCAGCGCGACGGCCGGAATGCCCAGCCGGAAGAACCGGTTGGCAGCTTCGGTGGCAACCATGGAAGAGCCACCGCCAATGCCAGCGGCCACCAGCTGCCGGCAGTTGGAAATCTCCGAGACGGCCGTTTCCAGGATATCGGGGTCGACCTGGCCACGCATGACATTCGCCGTTGCATAGAGTGCCCCGAGCACCCGGTCGACGGCGGTGTCGCTGGCCACCTGTTCGCTGGCCGGCGGCGGTGAAATATATTGCAGGCTGACGGCCAGGTTCTGGGCGAGACGCAGCTTGAATTCCCGGAACCCGTCACAACCGAGTGTTCTGCAGAAGCGCACAACCGTCGGTGTGCTGACACCGACAGCCTTGGCGAGCTGGGCAATGGTCATGTCGGAGATGTCGGCCAGGTGCGCCTGAACGTAAGTGGCCACCTTCTGCTCTCGTGCAGGAAACCGTCCGTCGTGATCGCGCAGCGCAGAGATCAAATCGATGGCCGCCTGACCGCTGGAACTGTCGCCGGATGGGGTTTTGATTTTTGCCTGCACATGGATCTCCCTGGTTGCAGGATTTGTAATTTGATTACAGAAACGCGTCAATGAGGGTTTCAAACTAGCCCAAATCGCTCCCAAAGTGTAACTAAAAAACAAAAAATGCTTGACTGATGCCTTAATCTGCTTTGAAAATGTAATTAAGGTACATTTTTGGAGTTGGGGGGAACATGCGAGACTGGGCAGCCAAGACCAGCGCGAGACTGAACAAGGGGGTGGAAGCGGTTGTGGCCTTACTGATGGCGCTTCTGGTGCTGGATGTCTGGCTCGGTGTCGTCGACCGCTATTTCTTTCACTGGCAATTGCCGTGGCCGGAGATTATCGCGCGTTACCTGATGATCTGGGCTGCCATGCTGGCAGTGTCCTCCGGGATCGCGCGGCGGGATCACATTGGCCTGACCGCAGCAATCATGCAGGTGCCGCAAGGCTTGCGCCGGGGTGTGTTGATCGCCATAGACCTCTGTATCCTCGCCCTGTTCCTCTATGTCTTCTGGTATGGACTCGGTTTTGCCGAAAGCGGTGCCAAACGCCAGGCCATGATCTTCGGCGTCAGCCTGCAGCCCTTTTACGCAGCTATCCCGACGGCCGCCGCGCTTGCGGTGATCCAGACCGTGCTGGTCATGATCCGGGATACGGGTACCCATCTCGACAATCCTCCGTTTCAGGAGGCGTCCGCATGATTGTCGCGCTTGTCTTTATCGGCTTCGTCCTGCTTGGCATGCCCATCGGTTTTGCCATCGGAGCAGCCGGGGTCATCGGTCTGATCCACATGGGTGGCGACCAGTTCCTCGCCATCGGTCCAAGCCGGATCTTCAACGGCCTGAACATCTTTCCGTTCCTGGCCATGCCGTTCTTCATTCTGGCCGGCGAAATCATGAATCACACCGGCATCACCGATCGGCTGGTGCGCCTTGCCCAGGTGCTGGTCGGACACTTCCGCGGTGGCCTTGCCCATACCAACATGCTTGCCTCGGTCTTTTTCGCGGGCCTGACGGGCTCGGCAACGGCGGATGCCGCCGCCTTCGGCCGCACGCTGGTGCCGGCCATGGTCAAGGAAGGCTACAAGCGTGACTATGCCTGTGCGGTGACGGCCGCAGGCTCCATCATCGGCCCGACCATTCCGCCCTCCGGCCTGATGGTGGTCTATGGATCGCTGATGGGGGTCTCCATCGGCGGGCTCTTCGCGGCCGGTATTCTGCCGGGCCTGATCATCTGCCTGGTCTGCATGGGTGTGATTGCGGTTGGCGCCACGCGAAACAGCCTGCCCAAGGCGGAGCGGCGCGCGAACCTGCGGGAAATCTGGGACGTCTTCGTGTCCTCGCTGACGGCGCTTCTGATGCCGCTGATCATCCTGGGCGGCATCCTGGGCGGGGTGGTCACGCCGACCGAAGCCGCCTCGATCGCTGTCGCCTATGCGCTTTTCATCGGGGCGTTCGTCTACCGGACCCTGACCGTGAAGGCGCTTTACACCATGCTGGTGCGCACCGCACGGATCACCGGGGTCATCTTCGTGATCATCGCCTTTGCCGGCATTCTCGGCTGGTGGATGAGCTTCGAGCGCATTCCGCAGCTGCTCGCGGAAACGATCCTGGGCATGGCGGACAATCGTTATCTTGTGATCGCCATCATCATCGGCTTCCTGCTGATCGTCGGCATGGTCATGGATATCACGGCCATCCTGATCATCCTGGCGCCGGTGCTGGTGCCGCTGACGGCCCAGGTCGGCCTGTCACCGATCCATGCGGGCATCATCTTCGTGCTTGCCCTCAATATCTCGCTGATGACGCCACCCGTCGGCGCCTGCCTGTTCGTCCTGTCCTCAGTTACCGGAGAAAAACTGGAACGCATCGCCATCAAGCTCGCACCGTTCCTGGTCGCCGAGGTGGCGGTCCTGTTCCTGTTTGCCTTCTGGGAAAGCGCGGCCCTGTTCCTGCCGCGCGCCTTCGGGTTCGCCCCGTAGCAAAAAACAAGAACGGCAAAAACCTGCCAAAAAACCTGACAAAACACCTGAAAGAGAAGTGGAGAGAATGATGAAAGCGCTCGCAAAAGGACTGGCCGTCGGCCTTGTCACATCCCTGATGGCCGGCAGCGCACTTGCCGACGGCAAGGTGCTGAAATTCGGTCACGACAACAAGACAGACCCGTTCGAGAACCCGGCGCATGCGTGCACCGCCGTCTTCTCGAACATCGTGGCAGCAGACACCAATGGCGCGGTCGAAGTGGAAGTCTTCGGTTCCAACCAGCTCGGCTCGGCCGCCGAACACGTCCAGCACGTGCGTGATGGCGTCTTGCAGGCGACGCTTACCTCCACCGGGGCGCTTGCCAGCTACTATCCGCGCGTCGACGTTCTGAACCTGCCATTTGCCTTTGCCGACAACGCGGCCACCTACGAAGTCTTCGACGGTGACTTCGGCAAGGCCCTTGCCGCCGATATCGAGGAAACACTTGGCGATGTCGTGGTTCTTGGTTTCCCGGACACGGGCGGTTTCTTCGCGGTCACCAACTCCAAGCAGCCGATCGCGTCGCTCGACGACTTTGACGGCATCCGCATCCGGACGATGACTTTGCCCTCGCATCAGACCATCATCCAGGCGCTTGGCGCCCAGGCCTATCCGCTCTCCTGGGGCGAGGTCTATTCCGGTCTGCAGACCGGCGTGATCGACGGTCAGATGAACCCGGTGCCGATCATTTCCTTTGCCAAGTTCTCCGAAGTACAGAAGTATCTCACCCTGACCAACCACCTGTTCTCGCCCTACACCTTCATGGTCAACCGCGACTTCTTTGAAGGTCTGACGGAAGATCAGCAGGAAACGCTTCGCTATGCGGCTGAAAGCTGCGTTGCCGCCAGCCGCGGCCTGTCGCGTATCATCGAGGCGTCGGACCGGGGACTTGCGGGCCTGATGGACAAGATGGAAGTCACCGCCCTGAGCGCCGATCAGCGCGCAGCCATGGCAGCTGCAACGCAGCCGGCTTTCGAAACCCACATTGCGGAAAACCTGGACGGCAAGGCCAACGAGCTTCTGGCGAGCTTCAAGGCGGAAGTCGAAAAGGCCAACGGCAGCGTCTATATGGACTAAGCGCCAGCTGAAATCCTGCTGCCTGAAACAAAGCCCCGCAGGCAACTGCGGGGTTTTTCAATATTCAGTAGAGCCCCAAACTCGTCATCCTGGTCACTGTGCGAACCGGGAGAGCGAGGCAAGGACAGAAAAGAACCGGCACTAACTTCCGGCTCAGTTGATCCCGGTGATCTGGATTTCGAAGATCAGGACCTTGCCTGCCAGGGGATGATTGGCGTCCAGCACAACCTCGTCGTCGGAAATCTCAACGACGGTAACGGTCATCATCTGGCCGTTATCTGTCTGGGCCTGCAGCTGCATGCCGATCTGCAGTGGCACGTTTTCCGGAATATTCGACCGCGGTACGGCCTGGCGTGCAGCCGGATTGTGGGGGCCATAGGCGTCATCCGGCTCGATGCGCACCGTCTTTTCGTCACCCACCTTCATGCCTGGAATGGCCCGGTCGAGGCCCGGGATGATCTGGCCGGAGCCGACGGTGAATTCCAGAGGCTCCCGGCCTTCGGAACTGTCGAAGACGGACCCGTCATCCAGGGTGCCCTTGTAGTGAAGTTGAACCGTGTCGCCGGCTTTGGCTTCGGTCATGATGCGTTTCGCAATTCTGTCTCGGGGTGAGTTTTGAGGCCGCGTCAGCAGGTACTCGTCGTAGGGGCAAGCCTAAAGAAGCGGCGCCAAATGTAAAGGGACGGGCTGTGAACGTGCGCAGGCGGGCAAAACCCGCCGGACTGCGTCGGCTTCACCCGGACTATACCGGGGTAAACAGGGAGCCCTCAGCCAAGCTTGAGCGTGTATTTCGGGACACCGTAAAGGCTCAGAAATGTTCGTTTGGCCAGGCCATCCTGTTCAAGCTTCTTCAGCGCTTTTTCCAGATCCGCCACCGCCGGGATCCTGACGCCCTTGGCAAGCGCTTCGTTTTCCTTGTCCTCTTTCATCGCCTTTATCACCGAGGCTGCCGACAGGGCCTCTGACTTGGCGAACATATAGGCCAGCGCATCGCGAACGTCGTCGGCGAAGCTGGCATAGATCTGTATCTGAGCCCGTTCGGTGAAGGTTTGCAGGACAATTCTGCTGACGGCTTCCATCAGCCATTTGCGTGGCCCGGCAAAAAACCAGGGTAGCCCATTCCAGAGAATCCGGAAAAACAGGCGCTGCACCCAGCCGGCAGCGCGCAGATTGACCAGGTGTCCGGCGACCTTGTCGAAGCGGATTTCGGCCTGTTTTTTCAGGCGCATGAGCGCGGCGGGCGACATGACGGGCCAAAGCGGTTCATGAATCGGGTCGACAAGCGGATCCTGCCCGCCACCGGCAACCGGAGCCAGATTTACAATCCGTCGCGTTAGATTGTCCTGGGTCCTGATCAGGTGAGTCTTGCCATCCTTGCGTTTGGCGCGGGCTTCTGCGGCATCGGGGTGGTCGTTGCCCAGCTGCAAGACAGGATTGTCGGCATCCAGCAGAAAGGCCTTTTCCAGAAATCTCTGGCAGTTGCGCTGCCCCAGAACAAAATCGTGTGCGCGAAAGCTTTCGTCGAAAAAGCCGCTGAAGCCGCTCAGGGTGCCGCAGGCGATGGCATCGGCACCGCGCAGGTTTTTGTTGTTGTCGCGCGGATCTTTCCGGCTGGGAGCAATCAGAAATCTGGAATAGACGCTGTCTTCCTGAGCGTTCAGAAGTTCGCTTTGTTTGAAGCGTGCCTGGCTGATCAAGGTCGGCAACAGTCTGCCGACGCTGATCAGGAGGGAACTGAGCTTTTCAGCGGCCTTTTCCGTCATGGGCTGATAGTGCGCGCCTTCGGGAAACGGATCGATCATAATGACAGCCCGATCGGCACGGTCGCCCTCGCGTGGATTGTCAAGCAGCCTGGCTTCGCCGGATTTGGCTGAGCGGCGAATGGCAAAGCGTGCAAGTTCAAAGGGTTCATTGTTGATGACGCCACCGTCAACGGAGATATACGGGGTCTTGTCGTCAGCTTTCTTGGTTTCGTTGCCAAAGTTGGGACGTGGCAACGGGCTCAAAAAAGGCTCCGGCAGCTCCAGCGGAAGAGCTCCACCTTCTGAATAGCGTTTGTCCGGATCAAGGGATCCGAGTTGGAGCGCGGTTGCATCCACATATCGTGGGGCCAGGCCAAGGGGAAAGGCACCCGACGCAATCGAGGACACCGTCAGCGCGTACCAGGAGGACTTTTTGTCCGACAGGAAGGGCACATGCCCGGCCGGGTCTCGTTCTCTCGGGTCGAGTGTTATGCCTTTGTCCCGCCACCGGATCAGCCACGGCGAAGGGAAAGCAGTTGTACCCAGGTCCTGGATCCGGAAATGGCGAACCGCATCATGCTTCTGCATCCAGTAACTGTCGTTCTTGCCGGAAAACTGGACTTCGTAGACAACGCCGTTCAGGCTCGTATTGGTGATGAATATATCGAGATCGGCTGCCAGAAAATCGTAGCGCATTCCGTCGGCCAGGGCATTGATGCCATCAAGGCAAGGACTGGCGGCTTCATCGATATGGGTGCTGTCGAGAACGGAACGGACATAGGGTGTTTCGGGTTTGGCAGGCTGGCCGATCAGAAGCTTGTCCGGATCGTCGAGATCAACCGTTCCAAGGAAGCCTTCGAAGGTCTGGCTTCCGGCTTTTTGCTCCCAAAGCGTGATGTTCTTGACCCAGGCGTCGAAGATCGGCGCCAGCACGTAGTGGCATTTTGCTGGTTGCTGACTTGCTCTTTCGGCGGCCCCAGCAGTCTCGGTAGGCGCGGTCTTGTAAGGGAAGGAATAACCTGCCTGCAAACGGCCCGGGTTGTCCATTCGGGCCTTGATGAGGCTTGCGATGGCAAGGCCGATGCACATGCCCCCTGCCGAGGCGCCGGTCATGGATTTGATGACTACCTTGTGCCGGGGAGCGGCGCTGCTGCCGTCGTCTCTGTGTTTTTCCACCAGGTCGTTGTGGGCATCGACCGCCCGAAACAGATAGTCGAGCACACCGGCGGTATAGGCTCCGGCAGAGACTGCGCCGGCCATGGTCAAGCCGATAACAAAAACCGGATGACCGTCCTTGTCGCGCTCGAACGGTTCGCTCGAAACGTCTGGTTCACTTGTGCTGTCCGTCACGCCAATGCTCCCCCGATAGATCGGCGCCGTTCCGCCAACCGGCAGCCCAAATCTGCTGCAGCAGGAGAGGGACAGCCGTGGCAACTATTCTATAAATTGCGTCAGAAAAGCAATGCTCGCATTGGTTAAACTTTTTGTCTGCCGTGTTCGCTCGTTTTGGGCATCAGGAACCGTTTTTCCGATGGCCGCGCAATGGCGCGCGGCTGAGATCGTTGACGGCGTCGGTCGCCTTGCGCAGCAAGTGCAAAAAGGTCTCGGCTTCTTCTTTTTCCAGGCCGCTGAGCATCACATCTTGCGCTGTTGCGACGGCTGGAGTGAGTGTTTCAAGAGCGGCGTGGCCCTCTGGCGTCATATGCAGGACGCGCGCACGACGGTCTTTTTCGCTCACCTCGCGTGAAAGAAAGCCCTTCTGCACCAGGCGATCGACCACACCTGCGATCGTGGTCCGGTCATAGGCAATCAGCCCGGCCAGGGTGATCTGGTCGATGCCGGGCTTGGCTGCGATCGTGACGAGCGCCGCATATTGCACCGGTGTCAGGTCGATACCCGCTGCCTCGACTTCCGCGTGAAACACGGCCACCGCGATTTGTTGCAGTCGCCGGATCAGGTGTCCGGGCATGTCATTCAGGTGGGTCACATTCGTCTCCGGGATTAAAAGATCAGTATACTGATTAAATTTGACGCCCTCTATTTAGTCAGTATACTGATTAAATTGAATGCGTCGAGGGATCTGCCACGAAGGGAGGTCTTGAAGGGTGTGGCCTCGCCGGTTGGTACGCGGTCGGGAAGCCGCTGAAAGCAGCGTGAAGTCGGCACATTCAGAACCCGGATCCGAATTGGGAGGACATCGCGTCATGCAGTTTCATCTGAACGGTTTCAAGGCAGGGGACCCGGCGATCTCAGAGAGAACCGGAAGTCCTGCGCGTTCGGAAAACGTTCCGGAGGAAGTTGATGTCCTGATCGTCGGTTGTGGCCCGGCAGGCCTGACCCTGGCGGCTCAACTTGCCGCGTTCCCGGAGATCCAAACTCGGATCGTCGAACAAAAACCCGGGCCATTGAAGCTGGGACAGGCGGACGGGATCGCGTGCCGGACCATGGAAATGTTCAACGCCTTTGGATTTGCCGAACGGGTCGAAAGGGAGGCCTACTGGGTCAATGAGACCGTGTTCTGGAAACCGGACCCGGAAGAGCCCTCCCGGATAGCACGCAGCGGCCGGGTTCAGGATGTCGAGGACGGCCTTTCGGAGTTCCCCCATGTGATCCTGAACCAGGCCCGTGTGCATGACCATTTTCTGGGAATCATGAAGAACGCGCCCAACCGCCTGGAGCCGGATTACCACCGCAAGCTGACAAGCCTTGAGATCGACCCGGCGCCCTCGGCAGAAGACCATCCCGTGACAGTGCGTCTTGAACGAACGGACCCGGGCCACGAGGGTGAGGTTGAAACCGTCCGCGCCAGATATGTTGTCGGCTGCGACGGTGCACGCAGCGTTGTGCGCAAATTGTTGGGTGGAGAGCTCAAGGGCGACAGCGCCAACCAGGCCTGGGGTGTCATGGACGTGCTTGCGGTCACCGACTTCCCGGATATCCGCTACAAGGCGCTGGTGCAGTCCGCGGCCGAAGGCAGCATCCTGATCATTCCGCGCGAGGGCGGTTATCTCGTGCGCATCTATGTGGAACTCGACAAGCTGAAGCCGGATGAGCGCGTTGCCAACCGGAACATCACGGTTGGCTACCTGATTGAGGCCGCTCGCCGCATATTGGCGCCACATACACTGGAGGTGAAGGAAGTCGCCTGGTGGTCGGTTTACGAGATCGGCCAGCGGATCTGCGATGCGTTCGACGATGTGCCTCAGGATCAGGTGAGGGAGCGCCTGCCGCGGGTCTTCATTGCAGGCGATGCCTGTCACACACACAGCCCCAAGGCCGGGCAGGGCATGAATGTCTCCATGCAGGACACATTCAATCTCGGCTGGAAACTGGCCCATGTGCTGACCGGCCGGAGCGGACCGGATCTGCTCTCAACCTACTCGGCCGAACGGCGGGCGATTGCACAGACGCTGATCGATTTCGACCGTGACTGGGCGCGTCTGGTCAGTGCGCCCGTGAAGTCGGAGCAAAATCCGGATGGGGTCGATCCGGCGGACGTGCAGAAATACTTTGTCCAGCACGGCCGTTATACGGCGGGCACGGCCACCTTGTATCAGCCGTCCGTTCTGACCGGTGATGGCACGCACCAGCACCTGGCCAGGGGCTTTGTCACCGGCATGCGGTTTCATTCGGCGCCGGTCATTCGCCTGGCCGATGCCAAACCGGTTCATCTGGGGCATGTGGTTGAGGCGGATGGCCGTTGGCGGATTTTCGCCTTTGGTGGTCACACGGATCCGGGGGGGACAGACTGCGCCGTTCGGCAGCTTTGCGATTTTCTGCAGTCCGATCCGGCTTCTCCGGTGCTGCGACATACGAGGACGGGGGAGGATCCGGACTCCATCCTAGATGTGCGCGCTGTCTTTCAGCAGGGACATCGCGACCTCGCGCTTGAAAAAATGCATGCTTTTCTGCTGCCGGAAAAGGGAGGCTATGGTCTCAAGGACTATGAAAAGGTCTTCTGCCCGGATCTGAAGGACGGTCCGGACATCTTCGATCTGCGCGGCATCGACCGCAACGCCGGCTGCCTGGTGATCGTGCGCCCCGACCAGTACGTCGCCGAGGTCCTGCCGTTGGAGGCGCATGCCGCGCTGTCTGCCTTTTTCGATCGGGTGCTTTTGCATCGGAACTGAAAAAGCCCGGCAACTTGCCGGGCTTTCAAACTGCTGACAAACCCTCAGCGCGTCATTCCGGACAAGTGCAGCGTGGCTGCGCGCCGATCCGGAACCCAGCGGATCAGCGCGAGTGGAAGCGAGCACAAAACCAATCAAGCGTCTGACTTTATTGATAAAGTCGCGCCTGCAGCGCGAAGTGTTCGCTGGGTTCCGGATCTGGCTATGCAGCTACGCTGCAGACCGTCCGGAATGACGGAGTGACTTTGTTAAAATCCTGAAAGCCCGGCAATTTGCCGGGCTTTGTCGCGACGGTGGATCAATCCGTCCACCTCACCGGATTTCACCGCGCGGGAAGCGGGATCCATTCGGCGACTGCCACATCAGCGTGCTGGAACTGCGGCATTTTCTTGCCGAGATCATCCATGTTCTTGACGTCCTGCTCGTTCAGGAAATCCTGTGTGATGAGCGTCGGCGGCACGATGACCTGCGCCCCCGGATTGTTGCCGGCAAGCATCAGGGCAAGGCTCCGGACGCTGACTTCACCGACAACGGCCGGGTTGGTCGCAACGGTTGCCTTCCAGGCGGAATCCGGTTCGCGCATTGCCGAAATATCGGCGGTGGAGACGTCCGCGGAGTAGATCGAGATGTCCTGATTGAGACCGGCTTCGTCAACAGCGATCTTCACACCCTTGGCGAACTCGTCATAGGGAGCGAAGACCACATTGATCGTCGGGTTTGCCTGCAGCACGGACCGGGCCTGGTTGGCCACGGAGTTGGCGATCGGGTTGTCGAGCGTGCCGAACATGGCCGCTTCCTTGATGCCCGGATTGGCTTCCTTCACTTCCTTCCAGGCGACATCCCGGCGGTCGAGCGGTGCGATACCGGGCACATAGACATAGCCGGCAGTAAAGCTGTCGCCATTGTCCTTGATGGCCTGTTCCAGGGCCAGCTTGCCAAGGAGGTAATCCGACTGCTCGATCTGCGGAATGGCCTCGTTCTCGACATTGACGTCAAAGGCAACCACCTTGATGCCTGCATCGACGGCGCGCTGCGCTGCGGCCTTCATGGACTCCGTCAGGCCGTGCTGAATGATGATGCCGTCGACTTCCAGAGCAATGGCCTGGTCCACCATGTCGGCCTGAAGCGCGGCGTCCTGGCGGCTGTCGAAGACGCGCAGATCGACGCCGAGTGCTTCTGCCTGGCGCTCGACACCGGCAAGGTAGGACTGGAAGAAGTCGCCGGTCGACAGGTAGCGCACAAGCGCGATCTTGACGTCTTCCGGCTTGTCGAACGGGGCCGGCATGTCGGCTGCGAACGCACTTCCTCCGGTCATCGCCACACCGGCTGCGACCGCGAGCTTGATGAATTCTCTTCTCAACATATTGCTTCCTCCCTATCAGAGCGGCGCCTTTAGGGCGTCACGTTGTTCTCCTGCCGCCGCGGCGCGACGACAGGTAGAATGTGAAGACAAGGGCGGCGACCAGAACGGCGCCCTTGACGAAATCCTGCATGTAGTAGGGGGCGTTCATCATGGTGAGCCCCTGAAGAAGAATGCCGACGAACAGTGCACCGGCGGCGGTTCCGAAGGCGTTTGGACGGGCAGCGCCCAGAACGGCGAACCCGATCAGGGCGGCCGCAACACTGTCCAGAAGCAGATTGTTGCCGGAGGCAATGTCGCCGCGGCCGAGGCGTGCGGCCAAAAGGATGCCGCCGACCGAGGCCAGCATGCCGGAGATCATGTAGGCGATGATCTTGTAGCGCTGGACATTCGTGCCGACGAGGCCGGCCGCGCGTTCATTCGAGCCGATGGCATACATCAGCCTGCCGTGGCGGGTGTAGCCGAGGAACAGCCAGATGAAGAGGGCGATCAGCAGGAAGACGACCACCGGGACCGGCAGAAGCCTGTCGAGAAACAGATCGAACCGGTGCCGGCCAAGCCAGAGAAAGGCGGCGGAAAAGGTACCTTCCGCAACAGATCCGTCCGGAAGGCTCATGCCGGTGGCGATGGAATTGCCCTGGGTCGGAATGCGCTGAAGACCGATCAGAAGGAACATCATGCCGAGCGTGGCAAGCAGGTCGGGGACACGCATCTTGACGATCAGCAGACCGTTGACCAGGCCGACGAGCGCCCCCATGGCAAGGCACAGGCCGACGGCGACAATGGCAGGCTGCTCCAGGATCACCATGGAATAGGCGGACAGCATCAGGGCGGAGGTGGCGACGGAGCCGATCGACAGGTCGAAACCGCCGACGACCAGGGTGCAGGTCACGCCGAGCGCGAGAATGCCGGTGATGGCGACGGACTGAAAGATGAAGACCGCAGAGCGCGGGCTGGCAAATCCGCTCGCATAAAGGCTGAAGAACACGGCCAGCCCGAAGAGAAGGACGAGAAAACCGTATCGGATGGCGAGTTCGAGTGCGTTCTTGTTCATGAGCTTTTGTTTATCCCGCCAGGGCTTGTGTCTGGGTCTGGTCCGGGCCGGAGACATCGGCAACCAGACTGTTCAGATCGACATTTTCATTGAGGTATTCGCCGGAAATCTCGGCCTCGTGCAGAACGATGATCCGGTCCGCGATTTCGAGGGCCTCGTCGATTTCGGCGACGAAGACGAGTGTGGTGCGATCGGCGGCGCTCTGCCGGATGTACCGCCCGATATCGCGGCGGGCGCCGATGTCGACCCCCTGGAAAGGCTCGTCCAGAAGCAGGACGCGTGAAGCCTTGAGCAGCCAGCGGCCGATCATCACCTTCTGCTGGTTTCCGCCCGACAGGGTGGAGATGTCGTCGCGGTCGCTCTGACACACCACGCCCAGCCTGTCGATCATGTCGCTCGCAGCCCGTCTCTGAGCGCGATCGCTCAGGAACGAGAACCGGCTGAACGCCCCCAGGAACGGCAGGGTCATATTGTTGGCGATGTCGAAATCCGCGATCACGGCATTCACGGAGCGGTCCTTGGGAGACATGAAGACCCCTTGCGACACGGCATCTGCCGCCCCCTTGGGCCGATACGGTCGACCATCCAGCTTCAGGCCGCCGGCGGCAGGCGCTGACCGGCCGAAAATGACTTCGGCGAGCTCGGTGGTGCCGCTGCCCAGAAGGCCGGTGACGGCGATGACCTCGCCTTCGCACGCAGTGAGGTTGATCGCCGGACTGCCCTCAAAAAGACGCAACCCGCTGATTTCAAGGACCGGGGCCCCACCCTGGACCGGGGTGATGTCGACCTCGGTCATCTGATGGCCGAGCATTGCATTGACCGCACCGACATAATCGAGCGGCTCTGTCTCGAACAGGCCGGAAATCGCCCCGTCGCGCATGGACACGATCCGGTCGGCGACGCGGCGGATATCGGACATGCGGTGGGAAATGTAGAGAATGGCGACGCCTTCCGCCCGCAGCCTGTCGATCAGCGAGAAGAGGCGTTCTGCCTCCGAGGCCGAGAGGGAGGAGGTGGGCTCGTCCAGAATGAGCAGTTTCGGAGCCCGGGCCATGGCGCGGGCAATCGCAATCATCTGACGGTCGGCGACATCGAGGTCCGCGACCCGCGTGCGCACATCCATGTCGAGGCCCATGCTGCGGGCAATTTCGCGCGCCTGCTGGCGCAGTTTGCGGTCGTTCACGAACAGGCCGGCGCCGGGTTCCGTCAGGCGGTCCAGCGTCAGGTTGGTCGCCACATCAAGGTCCGGAATGACACCGTCGTCGATGGACTGGTGCACTGTCACGACGCCCTTCGAGATGGCGTCAGCCGGATCGGCAGGCTCATAGTGCGAGCCGTTGAGAACGAGGTTCCCGGCGTCCGCGAAATGATAGCCGCAGAGAATTTTCACGAGCGTGGACTTGCCGGCGCCATTGGCGCCCATCAGGGCCGTGACCTCGCCGGCGCGCAGCTCCAGATCGATGCCGCGCAGCACGTGATTCTGCCCGAAGGACTTCTCCAGTCCGCTCAGTTTGCAGGTGACCTCTACCACCTTTCCTCCCAATTCCAGGCGAGCATGGCTCTCGCTTGAAACCGTTACAGCATGCAAAATAGTCATTTGTCAACAGCGTTGACTTTTGAATAAAACTACCTTTTAGTCGGGGCAAATCGGGAGGAAAGAGCAAAAAGATGGACAAGCCAGATCAGTATCGGGCGCTGACGCCCGAGGAACTCGGGGCGCGCCTGGCCGCGGTTCCCGCCATTGCTGAGAGGGTTGGGGCCGACCCGGCGAACTGGAAGGTGCAGGAGGTCGGCGACGGCAATCTGAACCTGGTGTTTATCGTCGAAGGTCCACTGGGCACGGTGATCGTCAAGCAGGCGCTGCCCTATGTCCGTCTGGTCGGTGACAGCTGGCCCCTGCCGCTCTATCGCGCCTATTACGAAAATCATGCCCTTGTGCGTCAGGCCGAGCGCGATCCGGGCGCGGTGCCCGAGATCTACCATTTTGACGAGGTCCAGGCCCTGATCGTCATGGAATTTCTGGCGCCGCACAAGATCCTGCGGCGCAAGCTGATCGACGGCGAGACCGTTGACGGGCTGGGGGGCTTTCTGGGTCGCTTTTGCGCACGCACGGCCTTTCGCGGGTCCGAACTCTCCATGAAAAGCGCAGACAAGAAACAGGATGTCGGCCTGTTTTCGGGCAACGTGGAGATCCCGGCCATTACCGAAGCGCTGGTCTTCACCGATCCCTATTTCGGCGCGGAAATGAACCACCACACGGAAGGGCTTGATCCCGTGGTGGAACAGCTGCGGTCCGATGCACAGCTGAAGGCGCGCGTCCAGCGTCTCTTGATGAAATTCGCGTCGAACACCGAAACCATGGTGCATGGCGATCTGCACAGCGGCTCAATCATGTCGACGGACAGCGACAGCCGGGTCATCGATCCGGAATTCGTACAATACGGCCCGATGGGTTTCGACCTCGGCATGCTGACTGCCAATTTCCTGATGGCCTATTTCAGTCAGCCCGCGCATCGCAGCGCTGGGGAGTTGGAGAGCTATCAGGACTGGATCCTCGCGGTCGTTGAGGAAACCCTGGCCGAGTTTGATGCCGAGTTCCGGCGCCTCTGGGACACTGAGCGTACCGGCATGCTCTACCCTGCGAGCCTGTTTGAAGACCAGGGACACGCGTCCCATGAGGCCTGTGCCGCTCTGCTTGCCGAAATTCGCGCCGAGGCCCTTGGTTTCTGCGGGATCGAGATGCACCGGCGCACGCTCTCACTTGCGCACAATGCCGACTTTGAGGATATCGAAGACACGGGTCTGAAACGCCGCCTGGAAGCGCGCAATCTCGCCATGGGGGCGGACCTCATCCGCACTGCCGAAACGCTCGGCAACACAAAAGAACTTCTCGATCTTGCCCGCCTCTATAACGCAAAGGACGTCCTATGAAGGTCAACGGCACACATTACCGCTCGCTCTGGTGGGACGCGGACAAGGGGGCCTTGCAGATCATCGATCAGCGGTGGCTGCCGCATGAGTTTCGCATCCAGCAGGTCGACACATTGCAGGATTTTGCCGACGCGATTGTTGAAATGCGTGTGCGCGGTGCGCCGCTGATCGGCGCGACGGCGGCTTATGGCATGGCCCTGGCGGCCCGGCTTGACCCCTCGGATGCACATCTGGACGAAGCCTTCGCGTTTCTCGACAAGACCCGCCCGACGGCAATCAATCTGCGGTGGGCCCTCACGCGCAGCAGGACGTATCTGAAGACGCTTGCCGAGGCTGATCGCGCGGAGGCCGCGTTGAAACTGGCCCATGAGATTTCCGATGAAGACGTTGAAATCAATCGCAACATCGGCCTGAACGGGCTGGAGATCATCCGGGAGATTGCTGCCAGGAAAAAGAACGGTGAACCGGTCCGGATCCTGACCCATTGCAACGCCGGCTGGATTGCAACGGTTGATTGGGGAACCGCGACCAGCCCCATGTATCAGGCCCATGACGCCGGCATCCCGATCCATGTCTGGGTCGACGAAACCCGGCCGCGCAATCAGGGCGCCCTGACCTCCTGGGAGCTGGGCAGTCACGGCATTCCGCATACCTACATCACCGACAATGCCGGCGGACATCTGATGCAGCACGGCCAGGTCGACCTCGTGATCGTCGGAACCGACCGCACCACGCGCCGGGGAGATGTGTGCAACAAGATCGGCACCTATCTGAAAGCCCTGGCGGCCAGGGCCAACAATGTTCCCTTCTATGTCGCCCTGCCGTCGCCGACCATCGACTGGACGGTGGATAATGGCGTCGCAGAAATCCCGATCGAGGAACGCCTTGAGCGCGAAGTGACCCATGTCCAGGGGCTGACAGAGGCCGGCGAGATCGCGCAGGTGCAGGTGACGCCGGTCGGTACGCCCGGCGGCAACCCGGCCTTCGACGTAACGCCGAACCATCTGGTGACCGGACTGATCACGGAACGTGGCATCTGTCAGGCAAGCGCGGATGGGCTCGCCGAACTGTTTCCCGATCTCAGCAAGTTCAAAGAGAGCGCATGACGGGCGGCGGCGCCAAATCCAGGTCGCCGGAGGGAAAGGCGGCCATTCGCGCAAGATCCCAGGACGAGGCGATCATCGAAGTCACCTGGTGCTACTACCAGGAAGGCATGAACCAGAACGAGATCGCCGAGCGTCTGGGCATTTCGCGGGCGACGGTCGTCAACTATCTGTCCGAGGCGCGCCGGCGCGATTATGTGCGCATCAGTCTCGATACGTATATCTTCCGGAACCAGGAGCTGGCACGCGCGCTCGTTGACCGTTTCGGGCTGCAGGACGCCATCGTGGTGCCGTCAGCGCCCGGAGAGCCGGACCCGTCGCTCGACCGGGTGACACGGGTGGTGGCGGACTGGCTGCCCAGCCTGCTGGAGCCTGGGGACCGGCTTGGCGTTGCCTGGGGCGAGACCGTCTACCGGGTGGCCGAAGCCGCCCCCAGAACCACTGTGGAAGACCTGACCGTAGTGCAGCTGGTCGGGTCCCGTCCGGCGGCACTCGGCTTTGCGGCGGAGACCTGTTCGGCGACCCTGGCGCGCCGCTACGGAGCGCATTGCGTCAACCTGCATGTGCCGTTGCTGCTGTCGGAGCGTGATCTCGCCGAACGCCTCAAGCAGGAGCCGGTGATCCGGATGCAGCTCGACGCCGTTGCCGACTGCAACAAGACCCTCTTTGCCTGCGGCACCTGCACCGCGGACAGTCACGTGGTGCACACGGGGCTCCTGGATCCCTCCGACGTTGAGGCATGTGCCTCGAAAGGAGCGACCGGCGTGATTTGCGGGCGGCTCATCGATCAGGACGGCAAGGGTCTCGACCGGGAGATCGAGGATCGCATGATTGCGGTCACCCTGGAACAGATGCGCGGCAAGGATATGGGACTATTGGTCGGTGCCGGCGAAAACCGGGCAAGGCCGATGCTGGCTGCCATTCGCGGCGGTTACGCCACCCATGTCGCGACCTGTTCCAGAACCGCTGCAGAAATGCTCAATCTCGCGTGACACACATGTTGAAACCACCTTACGACGACACGCTCGACCTGCGTCAGGCCATCATCGATGCCTGCCTGGAGATGAACCGGCGCGGCGTCAATCAGGGGACCTCCGGCAATATTTCCGCACGCGCCGGAAACCGGATGGTGATCACGCCGTCCGGCATTCCCTATGACCGCATGACACCGGACATGCTGGCCTCACTGCCCCTGGATGATGACGGGCCAGCAGAGGGACCGTATCCGCCCTCGACCGAATGGCAGTTCCACCTGGCGCTGCTGAAGGCAAAACCGGAGATGCATGCCGTCGTCCATGCCCATCCGGTTCACTGCACGGCACTCTCCATCAACCGGGAGGAAATCCCGGCCTGCCACTACATGATCGCGCTTTTCGGCGGCAACACGGTGCCCCTGGCAGACTACGCGCTGTTCGGAAGCGACCGGCTGGCAGAGGCCGTTGTCGAGGCCATGACGGATCGAAGCGGCTGCCTGATGGCCAATCACGGCGCCGTGGTGACGGGCGAAACGCTGGAGAAGGGGCTTTGGCGCCTGGAAGAGCTGGAAGTGCTGGCACGCGCCTATATTCTCAGCCGCACTATCGGCACGCCTCATATCCTGTCAGCGGGCGAGATCGACGAAGTTCTCGGCGCTGTGGCAAATTACGGCATAAAGTCAGCCTGAACCGACGGTCTGGGCCGGGCTGGATCTGCTCAAGACAATCCCCGGCACTGCTATCCGACAAACAAAAAGCCCGGCATCGCTGCCGGGCTTTTCCGTTTTCAGATCTCGATGAGACCGGAAGACTTAGTCGTCGGACTGCTGCTTCAGAGCCGCACCCAGGATGTCGCCGAGGGAGGCGCCGCTGTCGGAGGAGCCATACTGAGCGACAGCTTCCTTCTCTTCGGCGATTTCCAGGGCCTTGATCGACACGGTGACCCGGCGGGTCTTCTTGTCGAACTGGGTGATACGGGCGTCGAACTTGTCGCCAACGGAGTATTTTTCCGGGCGCTGTTCTTCGCGGTCACGGGAGAGGTCGGCACGACGGATGAACGCGGTCAGGTCGCTGTCTGCGATCTTGACGTCCAGGCCACCGTCTTTGATTTCGACGACTTCACAGGTGACAACAGAGTTCTTGCGAAGTTCGCCGGCTGCACCGGATTCCATCGGATCACCGGAGAGCTGCTTGATGCCGAGGGAGATACGCTCCTTGTCGACGTCAACGTCCAGAACGACGGCCTTGACCATGTCGCCCTTCTTGAACTCTTCGATGACCTGCTCGCCCGGACGGTTCCAGTCGAGATCGGACAGGTGAACCATGCCGTCCACGTCGCCGTCGAGGCCGATGAACAGGCCGAATTCGGTCTTGTTCTTGACTTCGCCTTCGACTTCGGTGCCGATCGGGAACTGTTCGGCGAACGCATCCCACGGGTTCTGCAGGGTCTGCTTGAGGCCCAGGGAGATGCGGCGCTTGACCGGATCGACTTCCAGGATCATCACTTCGACTTCCTGGGAAGTGGAAACGATCTTGCCCGGATGGACGTTCTTCTTGGTCCAGGACATTTCAGAAACGTGGATCAGGCCTTCGATGCCCGGCTCCAGTTCAACGAATGCACCATAGTCCGTGATGTTGGTCACGCGGCCAGAGAACTTGGCTTCGATCGGGTATTTGGCTTCGATGCCATCCCACGGATCGGTTTCAAGCTGCTTCATGCCGAGGCTGATGCGATGCGTTTCCTGGTTGACGCGGATGATCTGCACCTTGACGGTCTGGCCGATGGTGAGAACTTCCGACGGATGGTTGATGCGGCGCCACGCGATGTCGGTGACGTGCAGCAGGCCATCGATACCGCCGAGGTCGACGAACGCACCGTAATCGGTGATGTTCTTGACCACACCTTCCACGGTATGACCTTCTTCCAGGCTCTGGACCAGTTCCGAACGCTGTTCGGCGCGGGTTTCTTCCAGAACAACACGGCGGGACACGACGATGTTGCCGCGGCGCTTGTCCATCTTCAGGATCTGGAACGGCTGCGGGGTGTGCATCAGCGGGGTCACGTCGCGCACCGGACGGATGTCCACCTGCGAGCGCGGCAGGAAGGCAACGGCGCCATCCAGATCGACGGTGAAGCCGCCCTTGACCTGGTTGAAGATCTGGCCGTTGACTTTTTCGTTGGCTTCGAAAGCAGCTTCGAGGCGAACCCAGCTTTCTTCGCGGCGTGCTTTTTCGCGCGACAGAACAGCTTCGCCGAGAGCGTTTTCGACACGCTCCAGGTAAACTTCAACTTCGTCGCCGACACCCATTTCGCCGTCGCGGCCTTTCGCGCCGAATTCCTTCAGCGGCACGCGGCCTTCGACCTTCAGGCCGACGTCGATGACGGCGAGGTCTTTTTCGATGGCAACGACGGTGCCTTTGACAACAGCACCTTCGTAAAGGTCGTTCTGGACGAAGGACTCTTCGAGAAGAGCCGCAAAATCCTCAGTGGAGGGATTAAAATCAGTCAAGTCGTTCTCCTGGCGCCTTTTGGCGCGCCGCCGGCGGGTTGGTGTTGCACTCCGGATCGTCTGTCTCCCGGGATCGCGTTTCGCTGATCCTTCCGCTCAAAAAGCGGGCCGGCGGGGCGGGAGCCGGAAAATCCGGTCTCGTCACAGGGCGCCAGTTGGCGGCGTCCTGCCGAAATTGAGTTTTGTTCTTAAATCAAGAACCAGCGGCCCTGAGGCCACTTTGCTCCGGATGCACGAACAGGGGCACACCAAGGGTGAGCCCCACGTCCTCTAGGCATCCCTGGCGCGCGAAACGATATCCACAGCCGCCTGGAACGCGGTCTCTATATCCATTTCTGTCGTATCAAGCAAGACCGCATCGTCCGCTTGTTTCATCGGAGCCACTGTTCTTTGGCTGTCGCGCTCGTCCCGGCGCTTCAGATCATCCAGAACCGAGGCGTAAACCGCCTCCTGTCCCTTGGAGATCATCTCGTCGGTCCGCCGCCTGGCGCGCGCCTCGGGCGAGGCGGTGACGAACAGTTTGACGGTTGCATGCGGGCAGACCACGGTCCCGATGTCGCGTCCGTCCAGGACAGCGCCCGGCGGCGTTTCGGCAAAGCGCCTTTGCAGGTTGACCAGCTCCTCCCGCAGGCCGCCGAGAACGGCAATGCGCGAGGCGGCTTCACCGATCTCATGCGCGGACAGAACGCTCTTGTCCATCTGGGCAAGGTCCAGGTTCTGCGCGATCTCGATGGCGATCGGTTCGTCGCCAAGCGGCAGACCCTTTGCCAGCAGGGCCGCGGCGACGGCCCGGTAGGTCAGGCCGGTGTCCAGGTGGCGCAGGCCGAAATGATCCGCCAGCCGCCGGGAGAGTGTGCCTTTGCCGGACGCGGCCGGACCGTCGATTGCAATGATCATGCAGCCTCGCTGGGTTGGGCGGAAATCCGGGCGCCGAGGCCTTCAAACAGCGTCGTGAAGGTCGGGAAGCTGGTGGCGATGACCGCACCATCGTCAACGGTCACCGGCTTGTGGGCAGCCATGCCGAGCACCAGGAAGGACATGGCGATGCGGTGATCGAGATGTGTGACGACCGTTCCGCCGCCGATATCGTTGGCACCGCCGGTCACCGTGAGCGTGTCCTCGGTTTCAACGCAAGGGATGCCATTGGCTTCCAGGCCCCGGGCAACGGCGGCAAGCCGGTCGGATTCCTTGACCCGGAGTTCGTCCAGGCCCGGCATGAAAGTGTCGCCCTCGGCAAAGGCCGCGGCCACGGCCAGCACCGGATACTCGTCGATCATGGACGGTGCGCGGCTTGCCGGCACGGTGATGCCTTTCAGCCTGCTGGCCTTCACGCGCAGGTCGCCGACTTCTTCACCGCCTGTTTCGCGCCGGTTGACGATCTCGATGTCGCCGCCCATGTCGATCAGCGTCGTGATCAGTCCGGTGCGATGCTCGTTCAGAAGCACGTTTTCAATCATGATGTCGGATCCCGGTGTGATCAGCGCCGCCACCAGCGGGAACCCGGCGGAAGACGGGTCGCCGGGCACATCGATGTCCTGCGGTTTCAGCTCCGGCTGGCCTTGCAGGCGAATGACCCGCTCGCCGGCGTCGTTCAGAGAAACGGAAATCTCGGCGCCAAAACCCTTCAGCATCTTCTCCGTGTGATCCCGGGTCGCGATCGGTTCGATCACGGTGGTCACGCCCGGCGCGTTGAGGCCGGCCAGAAGCACGGCGGATTTCACCTGGGCGGAGGGCATAGGCACGCGGTAGGTCAGAGGCAGGGCCTGTTCCGGTCCGCGGATCGAGGCCGGTAGGCGGTCGCCGTCACGGGCGATCACGTTTGTGCCCATGTCGCGCAGCGGATCGAGCACCCGGCCCATCGGCCGTCCGGAGAGCGACGCGTCGCCGACAAACGTGGCGGCAATGTTGTGGCTGCCGAAAATGCCCATGGTCAGGCGCACGCCGGTCCCGGCATTGCCGAAATCGATGACATGGTCCGGCTCCAGCAGGCTGCCGAGACCGATGCCGTCGACGGTGTAGCTGCCGTCATCGTGTTTCTCGATCGTGGCGCCGACGGCGCGCATGGCGTCTGCGGTTGCCAGAACGTCTTCGGATTCAAGCAGGCCGTTGACGGTGGTGCGGCCGACGGCAAGGGCGCCGAACATCAGCGAGCGGTGGGAAATGGATTTGTCGCCGGGCACGCGGATCGTGCCGGTAAGGGGAGTGCCCATGCTCGAGGTGAGTGGCGTGGGCGTGGAAGCATGTGACATTTTCGAATGTCCGCAATTTCAGGGTCTGGACCCTTGTCGGTTGTCAAAAGGTGTCACGTCCTATCACGCAGATGCGGCTTCGTCATCTTCTCAGGCTGCATTTCTCCGGGCGAGGAAAGTTCGATGCATAGTGGGCAAGCGTGGGATAAACCGGTCTGGTGGTTGAAATTTAACCCGCAACGTGCAGAACAATGGGCGAAGTAACGAATTTCTCCCGATTAGCCTTTGACAGGGAAACCTCTTGAGGCTATGGGGCTGCCCACTAATTCAAGTCGTCCAATAACTACGAAGGGTGAGCACAGTGGCAAAACCTGAACTTGGCACCAAGCGGCTGTGCCCGAGCTGCGGCGCGAAATACTACGACCTCAACCGGGACCCGATCACGTGCCCGAAATGCGGTACGATCTTCGAGACCGTCATGACCTCCCGTGCCGCCAAGGCGGCCAAGGCTGAAGAAAAGCCTGAGGAAGATGAGGACGAGGACGACGCAGCGGCTCCGGAAATCGTCACGCTCGAAGAAGCGGACGCGGAAGCCGAGGGCGGCGACGACGTGCCGGACATCGACGGAGACGATGATGTCGAGCTGGACGATGACGACAGCTCGGACGACGACGTCTTCATCGACGACGAGGACGAAGACGAAGACAACGTGCCGGGTATCCGCGTCGAGATCGACGAAGACCCGGATCAGTAAGCTATTGATCAGGCAGAGTTTTTGCTCTGCCTGATCTTTTCCACAAGCCTGGCGAAAATTAGCGCGATTTTCTGCTTGATCTTGTGCGGAGGTGTGACTATAACCCGCCTCCATCAACGCCGGAGACCCAAACCGGCACCAAATGGACAAGGGGCCATAGCTCAGCTGGGAGAGCGCTTCGCTGGCAGCGAAGAGGTCAGGGGTTCGATTCCCCTTGGCTCCACCATTTCTTCTCTTCCGACAATTCAGATTTGACCTTCTCTGGAAATGCATGTCCTCATGCGGTTGCCGGTCTACGGGGGTTTCCACCTTTCGCCAGGACTAATGGGCGTTGGCGTCGTGACGGATCCCTTTCCATCGGGCCGCACTGGCTTGTGAGATGAGAATCTGAAAGCCTCGCACGCCGAACGGGTAAGAATTGAACGGGGCGTTGCTGGACAAGACGCTTCAGCTTGGACGAAGTACGCCCGGATCAACAAAGGGGCGCCTGCGCATGTCCGACAGCGAAACGATCCGCATCTATGACGAAAAGGCCGGTGACTATGCTGCGCGGTTTGCCAGCAGCAGTCCGAGCGGCTCCCTGCAGGCATTCATGGCGCTGCTGCCCGTGCGCGCACGGGTTCTCGACTGGGGCTGTGGACCTGCGACAGCGTCGGCGCATATGCAGGACGCGGGGTTCGACCCGGATCCCGTGGATGCTTCCCCGGAAATGGTGGCTCTTGCGCGCACTCAATTCGGACTGAATGCGCGCTGCGCAACCTTCAGCGATCCGTTGCCATCTGCGCACTATGATGGCGCATGGGTCAATTTCAGCCTGCTGCATGCGTCACGTGCTGCGCTGCCGGGGCATTTAAGGCAGCTTCACGAAGCGCTTCTGCCTGGCGCCATTCTTCACCTGGGCATGAAGCGGGGCAGCGGAGAACAGCGTGACCGTTTCGGACGGTTCTATGTCTTTTATCAAACCAGCGAGTTGACGAAGCATCTGGAAGCGGCAGGTTTTCAGGTCACGCACACCCATGAAGGCGAAGAGGCGGGCCTCGCCGGAACAATTGATCCCTTCGTGCTCCTCCTGTCGAAAAAAGCCTGAAACCGTCGCCACGATCTGGAGGATCGCAAAGGTCCTGATTGGCGTTTCGAGCTTAGGGGCTGGATGGCAAGGTCACGCGAACACCGGTCTTCCCGCCCGTAACAGCAACGACATCCGCCCAGCCTCCATGGGCTTGTGCGATCTTGCGCACCAAAGGCAGGCCGAGGCCGTAGCCGTCGATGTTCTGTCGATCCGGGCCGCGGTAGAAAGGCTGGAAAACCGTCGCGCGTTCGGCCATCGAAATGCCCGGGCCCTGGTCGCAAACATCCAGCGTGACGACGTTCGCAGAGGAGCTCAGCGTCACTGTGACCGGCGGGATCCCGTGTTTAAGACCGTTTTCAAGCAGATTGGCGAGCAATCGGTGCAAGAGACGGGGATCGCCCTCGATCTCCGGAGCGGTTCCGGAAAAGGAGCAGCCTTCGAACCTGGCGCATTCCTCCGCAATCAACGCAAGGAGGTCGACCGGCTCACGGCTGTCGAGCGGCATCGCCGCGTCCAGCCGGCTCATCATCAGGATCTCCTCGATCAGCGCATTGAGGTCGGCAATGTCCTGTTTCAGGGCTTCCTGGCGTTTT
The DNA here is from genome assembly GCF_965233565.1 of Roseibium sp. Lineage (GTDB taxonomy): Bacteria > Pseudomonadota > Alphaproteobacteria > Rhizobiales > Stappiaceae > Roseibium. The sequence continues at coordinate 3,842,015 of NZ_OZ247494.1, forward strand.
GGCGAGGGTTGGTCCTGTTCCATCTCCAGGCCCAGCTTGATGCGGGCCAGCGGTGTCCGCAGCTCGTGGCTGGCATTTGCGAGGAGCAGGCGATGTGCCGTGACCAGTTTGTCTATCTTGTCGGCGGAGGCGTTGAAACTGCGTGCCAGCTGCGACACCTCATCCAGGCCCTTGACGTCGACACGCGCCTTCAGGTCGCCGGCACCGATCCGCTCCACCCCTTCCTGCAATTGTTCCAGGCGTTTGGTCAGCCGGCGCGCAATCGGATAGACGCCAACACCGACACAAAGACCGATCAGGGCGAGGGCGGCCAGGAGATTGACGACCGGCGCCGCGCCCGGACGTCGTTCCGCATCTGCCACGAGCCAGCGCCCGTCCGGAAGGGACAGGGCGACAACCGGGCCTCCGTCCGCGCGAAACCAGCCGGTCTGGCCGTGGAACCGGTCATCGGGCATGTCCGGGTCGCCCCACTTGGCGATCAGGCGGCCCGACGCGTCGAACATTTTCAGTTCCAGCTCGAGATCCTGGCCCAATCTCTCGATCGTCGCCTGTTGAGTCGCAATGCTGGCGCCGGGCGGTGGCAGAGTCAGTGCCACGAAGCGGCTGATGGAATCGAGCACATCGCGGTTGACCCGGTCGCGGCCGTATACCTCCCACAAGAGGGCAGACAGGATTACCACCAGGAGCAGGCTGGCCAGCATGACGCCGTAGATCTGCAGGTAGAGCCGTCGCATCAGGAACGGAGCAAACAGCTTGCGAAACGGATGGATCATCTGGCTCAGTCCTGTGACCGGGCAAAGACGTAGCCGGCACCGCGCACGGTGATCAACCGGCGCGGCTTGTTCGGGTCGTCCTCGATTTCCGCCCGGATCCGCGAGACATGTACGTCGATGGACCGGTCGAAGGAGGCCAGGTTCTCGCCCTTCAGGGCATTCATGATGGTGTCACGGCTCAATACGCGGCCAGCCCTGTTGGCCAGGATTTCCAGCAGATTGAACTGGTGCGCCGTCAGATCGCAGACCCGGTCGCCGACGCGTGCCTCCATGGCATCCGGGTCGATTTCCAGGCGGCCGAAGCGCAGGATCCGGTGTGATGGTTCGGTGGTGCCGCGCCGGAGGACGGCCTTGAGCCGGGCGAGCAATTCCCTGGGTTCAAAGGGTTTGGGCAGGTAGTCGTCCGCCCCCAGTTCCAGGCCGATGATGCGATCCATCGGTTCGCCCTTGGCCGTCAGCATCACGATGGGCGTGGCGTTGTCCGCCCGTATCGTCTTGCAGAGATCAAGACCGTCGAAATCCGGCAACATCAGATCAAGCAGGATGGCGTCGAACTGCCGTTGCCGGTGCAGGTCGAGGCCTTTCTGACCGGTTCCGGCAACGGTGACCTGAAATCCGGACCCGCCGAGATAGTCCTGGACCATCGTGGCGAGCCGGGCGTCGTCTTCGATCAGGAGAATCTGCTGGGGCATGGGTCCTGTTGGTGTCGAGGCCTGGAGAAAGGCTGTTCAATCGGCAATGATTGAACAGCCAAACGGCGGCCGCTTCAAATGTTTTGCTGCCCCGGCATCGCGCGAACCCACCGCAGTATGACTAGTGACGGCGCCAACCGAAGCGTTTGCCGCGAAACTCCTCGATTCTTTCATCCAGTGTGGCGCGCTGCTCCGGCGTCAGGACTTCGGCGACATCGATCATCACGCTGGTCAGTCTCCGGCTGACTTCGTCCGCCAGCGCGAGTTTCTCGGCGCGCAAGGCCTCGACGGCAGACCGGTCGACATTATCCGCAAGGATCAGTTCGTGCAGATCCTTGCCGGTCGACGCGAGATCCTTATGCACGGCCTTCATCTCGATGGCCGCAGGCGTCAGGATGGCGACGATCTGGTCGATCTGCTCCGGCGTTGCATCAATTTCAATGGCGACATGCTGTACGAACCGGGAGACCCGCTTTTCGATGTCTTCATCGCTCATCTCCTGAAACTTGCCGCCGCGACGCCAGCCGATAAACTGAAGGCCGGAGTCGTCCGAGGCAGTGACGGCGCTTTGTGCCTTCAGGATCTCCGAGGCCGGGCCGGACACCTGTGGGGCGCCGTTTACGGTCAGAACGCTGCCGGCCAGGATCCCTGTGCTGACGATGCAGGCGGTGGCAAGACGGCTGAATTTGCTGTTGTTGGATTTCAAGCGTTTGTTCTCCAGTTTGTGCAACATGTCCTGTCTCCTCGGTTGTTTGCGACAACCTGCACCCAAGGAAACAGAAGTCGCGGAACGGAGACCGGATCGGCGCAGGCGGCTAATCCGGTCTCAGGGCGAAACCTCACGGTCGGAGGTTCCGCGGTCCAATCTCTCTGAGCTGGGCGAGCTGATCGGCTGTCAGAACGGTGGCGAGCTCGGCCTCGAGCACTTCGCGGTTCTGGTCCAGCTCGCCTTTCATGGCCCGCCGGGTTCGATAGGACGGACGCCCGCCATCCGGATCGATGCCGTGTTTGACCATCAGGGCCTTGGTTTTCGCGATATGGGCCTCGAAAATTCGCGTGAAGGCGACTTCCTGGTCGTCGGACAATTCGAGTGCGGCTGCCATTTCCTTCACGGGCGGCGGTGTCATGCGCGGCTGCGCGAGGACGGCTGTCGATGCGAATGCCAGACCGAGCGCCAGAAGACTTCCGGCGATCAGCCGGCGCGTTCTGGTCGGCTGGGAATTGCGTGACATGGGTTTGTTCCTTGCGTTGGGTCGCCGGGCATCCGCCAGGGCCGGCGACGGGTTGGGGAAAGTGCCCCTCTCTGCAAGGAAGAGATAAGCTGTCTCGTTTTCTGGCGTTCTTCTTCTATGTAAAGAAATGTAAAGCGCGTGGCCGTGCTGCGGGCGGGATCCATTGGGGGTATGCGCTACAACAGTCGCCCTGCAATCTCTGTGAACTGGAATTCGGGGCGAAATCCCGGCTGTTTGTCGCGGAATGTAACCGACCGGTTGCAGGCTCCCGGTCAGCGTCATATGTGAAAGTGCCTGAAGACAGGGAAGCGGCAATGTATGGACCGGATCTCCCATCAAGGCGGCTATAGAGGCAGGGCATGAGCGCGGACAAGAAACGACAGGGGCTGATTTCCGCGGAACTGAAGCGCGTCGACGGCGCAGCGCCTGAAACCCACCCCGTCCTCGACAAGCACCAGAAGATGGCTCGTTCGCCGTTTCAGTTCCTGCGTGGCTCGGCGCAGATCTTCTATGCGGATCTTGCTGCCGGCAGCCTGAAACTGCCCGAGCAGCTTCTTCAGGCACCGTTGACGCGGATTGTCGGCGATTGTCACCTGGCCAATTTCGGCTTCCTGACAGAGGAAGGCAGCTACGGCGACACGGTGATCTGGGCTCCCAACGATTATGACGACGCCGCCGAGGGCCATGCGGCATTTGATCTGGCGCGCTTTTGTGTGTCCCTGTTCCTGGTTGCGGACTATCTGGAAGGCCTCGGGGCTGGACGCTACCGCAGTGCGGAGGCTTTCAAGGTTCAGAAACCGCCAGGGAAAAAGGACGCAGCAAAGGCAGCTGAAGGCTTCCTGGGGTCCTATCGCAAGGCCTTGAAGAAGATCGCATTGGATCCGGAGAAGAGGGACGATGCGGTCAAACGGTTCGACAAGGATCATTTTCTCAGAAAGCCGCTGGACAAGGCGAAGGCAAGGGCTCCGGCCGGCAAGCATTTCGAGAAGAAGTCCTCGATCGCCAAGCTGGCTGTGCGGACAAGAGGCGGCTTCAGGTTCGATCCGGAGAACAGCAAGCTTGCCCCGGTTGAACCTGCCCTGGCTGATGAACTGGAAGACGTGTTCCGGCCACATCTGGATGATTCGGTCCTTGACGTGTCTCGCCGCCTTGGCGCCGGGACCGGTTCGCTCAGTGTCGAGCGCTTCTATTTTCTGGTCGGCCCGGCCGGGGCGACGGATGGTGAAGCGTTTCGGGAGACCCATGTGGTGGAAATCAAGCAGCAGCGCGAAGCTGCGCTGATCCACCATTTTGCAAACCTGTCGCCTGTCAACCGGATGAACCCGGCACACCTGACGGTCGATTGCCAGCGACGCATGATGCGCCGACCCGACCTGGTGCTGGATGAAGCGGTCTGGAACGGTGTGCACTGGCTGGTGCGCTCACGCCATCACGCCAGGTTGGCAGTCGATCCGGAAGATCTTCTGGAAGCTGACAAGCCTGCAATGGCCTTGAAGGATTACGCCAAGGCCTGCGGCGTGGCGCTGGCCCGCACCCATTCCCGCGGCGACCGCCGGTCGGTGCGCTTTGAACGGGTCATGGCCGACGCACTTGCGGACAAGGCCGAAGACCTGGTCGATGCCGCGCGTGCATATGCCGATCAGGTGGTGTCCGACCATTCACACCTGTGCGAGATGATCAGGAAAGACGGAGACGAACATGCAGCATGAGGCGGGTCTGCCTGCGGTCCTGGCCGGTCCGATTTTGCGCAAGGTCACCTCGGACCGCGTCACGATCTGGATGGCGGTGAGGGCGCCTGCAAAGGTCAGGTTGGAATTGCAGCCGGAAGCGGAAGCATCCCGCGAATATGTGCTGGAACCCGGGACAGAGGAGCTGGCGTGTCTCAGCGCTGGTGTGTATCTCCACTATCTCCTGATCGATGTGGCCGTCGATACACCGCTGCCGCCGGAAACCTGGATCAGCTACAGGCTGAACCTGATGTTCGAGGACGACCCGGAAGGTGGATGGCAGGACCATACCGTCTGGGCCCCCGATCTCACCTATTCCGGTGCGGAGAGGCCCGGCTTCATGGTGCCGCTGCGCATCAAATCGTTGCTGCACGGATCTTGCCGCAAGCCGCATGCCAAGGCGCGTGACGGGTTGGTGGCGGCCGACCGGCATCTGGCGGACCGGCTGCCGGGCCGGGACACGCCCGGGATCAACGAGGAGGGCTGGCCCTCGCTGCTGGTGATGAGCGGTGACCAGGTCTATGTGGATGATGTCGCCGGACCCATGGTGCAGGCCATCGGCGACATCTGCGAGAGGCTCGGCTTGCGCGATGAAACGCTGGCCGGGCTTGAAACCGATCTGCCGGCCTCCGGGCATGCCCTGCACGCAGTGGGTGACATGCTGTATCGCCGAGACCGGCTTCTGCCGAAAATCGACCAGAATGCAAAGGTGTTCGACGTGCTCTTCGGCGGCACCGCCAAGCCGATCTTCACCTCCCAGCATGCCCGCAATCATCTGATCACACTGGCCGAAATGCTGGCCATGTATCTGCTCGTCTGGTCGCCGGCCCTCTGGTCGGACATGCCCGAATTCCAGATGCCGGACGGTTTGAGCGAAGACGAGCAGGCCATGTATGTGCAGGAGACGGAGGCACTGAAGACCTTTGTCGAGGACCTGCCGGCCGCCAGGCGCCTGATGGCGCATCTGCCGACGGCCATGATCTTTGACGATCATGACGTCACCGACGACTGGAACCTGTCGCTGGCCTGGGAGCAGGCCGCCTATGGTCATCCGCTTGCCAAGAGGGTGATCGGCAACGCCATCCTGGCCTATGCGGTCAACCAGGGCTGGGGCAATCGGCCGGAGAGTTTCCGGGCCGACCTGGAAGCACCTGTCCGCGACGCGCTGGAGGCACCGGGTACCGACCGCCACGATGCAGCCATCGACGCGATTCTGGCCTTCGAGGCCTGGGATTTCCAGTGGCCGACGGACCCGCCCTTGATCGTGCTGGACACGCGCACCCGCCGCTGGCGCTCGGAGCGTAATTCTCATTACCCTTCAGGGCTGCTCGACTGGGAGGCGGCAACGGACCTGCAGGCGCAGCTGCGCGGCAAGGACGCTGTTCTGCTGGTGTCCGCTGCACCGATCTTCGGCGTCAAGCTGATCGAGGCAATCCAGAAATTCTTTACGGTCATCGGCAAGCCGCTGATGGTCGACGCCGAATACTGGATGGCGCATCCAGGGACGGCAGGGGCGATCCTGAATGTCTTTCGCCACCGCAACACACCGCGTCACTTCGTGATCCTGTCCGGCGATGTGCACTATTCCTTCGTCTATGACGTTGAACTGCGCCACGGGCAGCCGGATCTGAGCGGTGAACTCGCGAACGGCCCCGAGATCTGGCAGGTTTGCAGTTCCGGCATCAAGAACACCTGGCCGGAAAAACTGATCCGGACACTCGATTTCGGCAACCGCTGGGCCTTTGCGCCAAGGTCGCCGCTCAACTGGTTCACCAAGCGCCGCGGCATGAAGGTCATTCCACGCAAACCTGTCGGTACGCCTCACGGACAGCGCATTTTGAATGCGTCCGGGATCGGGCTTGTGGAACTCGATGAAACCGGTGCCCCGACACGCATCTGCCAGCTGACGGCGGAGGGCAAGACGGTTCCCTTCGAACGTCGGGAACTGGAGGCGCGGCTGGACTGATATCGCTGTGGCTCCGGCGTCATCTCAAACTGTCATCATTTGCCGATATCCTGAAGATCAGACAGGTCAGTCCGGTCTCCATTGAAAATTTTCGGCTGTCACATGGCCGTAACACCGCCTCTGTAAAACGCGCATTGCACACGTGTGCAAACGTCCTACCCGCGCCTGGATCCCGTTGAAGGAGAGGGCGCTGAACAGACAGCAGGCGAGACCAGATGACCACTCTTCTTTCCAAATTGCGCCAGTCCACGGCAGCTGCCGTTCTGGCTCTGACAGCTGCGACCGTTGCCGGCGAAGCCGTTGCAAAAGACCTGACCATCACCGTTTGGGCCGGCGGCTCCAACGACAGCGATCACTACCGCATCGACGCCATCGCTATGGCGGCCGACATGCTCGAGCGCGAATACGAGCTGGCCGGTGAAGAGCTGAACATCACCGTGGAAGGCAAACGCGATTTTGCCGGCTGGGCCGAGTTCAAGCAGGCCGTTACCCTGGCCGCTGAAGCCGGTACAGCGCCGAACATTGTTGTCACCAGCCACCTCGACATCGCACCGTGGAGCTCCGCAGGCCTGATCGTGCCGGTCGAGGACTATGTCGATCTCGACGCCTGGCCGCTCAACAACCTCTACGAAAACCTCGTTGAGATCACGTCCTACAACGGCCAGGTTGTCGGCCTGCCGCAGGACGCCGAAAGCCGTCCTTTCTTCTTCTGGAAAGACACCATGAAGAAGATCGGTTATTCCGACGAAGAGATCGACGCGTTGCCGGCCAAGGTTGAAGCAGGTGAATACACGCTTGCCAACGTTCTGGAAGACGCCAAGAAGGCCGTCGACATGGAACTGGTGGAACAGGGCTACGGTTTCTATCCGCGCGTTTCCAACGGCCCGGACTATGCCCAGTTCTATCAGTCTTTCGGTGGTGAACTGATCGACAGCGAGACCGGCAAACTGGTTCTCGACAAAAAGGCCATGACCGATTTCTACCAGTTCTTCGTCGATGCCGTTGAAGCCGGCGTCACCCGCAAGAACCACATCGGCACGGACTGGGCCCAGTGGTATTCCGAAGTGGCTTCCGGCAAGGCGGCTCTGTGGCATGGTGGCACCTGGCACTATGCCCGTTACACCGGCAAGGAAGGCCTGGACGATTTCTTCGGCAACATCCAGTTCACGCTGATCCCGGCCGGCAATGAAAACGGCCGTGCCAACACCATCACGCACCCGCTGGCCTATCTTCTGACCCAGCAGCAGGATGAAGAAGCCGTCGAGATCGCTGCCCAGCTGATCAAGATCGCTTCCGAGCCGCGCATCAACTCCCTGCATGCGATCAAGTCGGCCCACCTTGGCATTTCCAGGGAACAGTCGAACATCGAGTTCTATGCTAACGACCGTTGGGCGGCCGAAGCCACCGAGCGCCTGCTGCCGCATGCCAATGCCCAGCCGAACCACATCAAGTACGGCCAGTTCTCCGAACTGATGTTCAAGGGCCTGGAAACCGCCTGGACCGGTACCAAGACCCCGGCAGAAGCTGTGGCTGAAGTGGAAGCCGAAATGAAGGCAACCCTCGGCGACGACCTGATCGTCCGCTAAGCGAACCATCTTGGCCGGGCGGCTTTTCACTCCCTTTTCGCCCGGCCATTTTCTTTCCTCAAGAGGCAGATGATGCGGCGCGCAGACTTGTTCGGCCTGTGTTTCATGGCACCGGCGCTGATCCTTTCCATCCTGTTTTTCCTGGTGCCGGTGATCCTGACCGGGGTGTTCTCCTTCACGTCCATGAGCACGGCCACCGGCATCACCGGTGGCGCTTACGAGGTCACGCCCGAGATGGTGCGGGACCTGAAACAGTCCGGATTTGACGAAAAAGCAGTCAATCGGCTCGAGGCCGACCTCTTCAAGATTGACGACGCCGGACTGGCAGCCGTTGAAAAGGACTATGGCAAGGCTTTTGCAGGCGAAATCGCCAAGGCCTATTTCGGCAAGACTTATGATGGCCGCCGCAGCCTTGAGCGGGACCTGAAAAAGCTGAAATCGCGCCCGCGCTCAACCCGGGACCTGAAAAAGGCCGCCGATCTCTTCAAACGCTCGCTGCTCAACACACGGTTCGACAGTGAAACGGTGTTTCTTGAGAACCTGGACGGGCTCGGCCTGTCCCTTAGCCCGGAGCAACGGGAAGAAATCACGCGCGAAGCCTATACCGGCTGGGTCTGGACCAACGAGAATTACGACCGGATGGCGTCGCTGCCGTCGACATACCGCGCGGCCACCAACACGGCGATCTATGTCGGCTTCACTCTGGCCTTCAACATCGGCTTTGGGCTTTTCCTGGCGATCGCGACCTTCTATTTGCCATCGGCGCAGGCGGCTGCGTTCCGCACCATCTGGTTCCTGCCGCGCATTCTGCCGCCGGTGCTTTATGTGCTGATGTGGAAGTGGCTCACCTGGGACACCGGGTTTCTATCGACCCTTCTGAGTTTCTTTGGTGTGCCGGCACGCAACCTGATGCTCGACACCGCCTATCACGCCTGGATCGTGGTGATCCTGATCAACGGCTTTGTCGGGGCATCCATGGGCATGATCCTGTTCTCAAGTGCGATCCGGGCGATCCCGTCGTCCATGCTCTATGCCAGCGAGGTCGATGGCGCCAGCCGGATGCAGCAGGTCTGGTACATCATTCTGCCTCAGCTGCGCTGGCCGATCCTCTTCACGACCGCCTACCAGACGCTCTCGCTGCTGACTTCGTTTGAATACATCTATCTGTCGACCGACGGGGGGCCTGGCAGCGCGACAAGCGTCTGGGCGTTCTACGCCTTCTCCATCGCGCTCAACAATTATGGCGGCAATCTGGAATACGGCTATGGCGCCGCATTGGCCATGGTGCTGGTGGTGATCGGGATCATCGCGTCGCTGCTCTATCTCCGCCTGTTCGATTTCAAGACCATGATCAGCAAACCGCGGATCGAGAACTAGGAACCGCCATGAGCAACAATTTCAAGACCTGGCCGATCCTGCTGGCGCTTGGCCTGACATCGATGCCGCTGGTGATCATGTATGTCTACCTGGTTCTGGACACGGTCACGGTCAGTCCGGCCGGCTCGCTGATCCCGACCGACTTCTCCCTGGAGCACTGGCGTTTCCTGTGGGACGCACCGGGTACAGGCCGGGCGTCTGTCTGGCCCGTCACGCTCAACACCTTCATCTTCGCCTGCGCGTCAACGCTTCTGGTCCTGTCGGTGTCGCTGACATCCGGCTATGCGCTTTCCCGCCTCAACATGCCCTTTCGCGGCATGTTCCTGGCCGGTCTTATCATCCTGCACGCCTTCCCGACGATTACCCTGATCATCGCCATCTTCCTGATCCTGCAGATGATTGGCCTTTACGACACGCTTGTCGGCGTGATCCTGGTCAAGGCAGCACTCGAGCTGCCCTTTGGGATCTGGATCATGAAAGGGTTCTACGACAACGTGCCCTGGGAGATCGAGATGGCCGGGCTTCAGGACGGCGCCAGCCGCTTCACTGTCTGGTGGAAGCTGGTGCTGCCACAGGTTCAGCCCGGTCTGACCGCCCTCGGTATTTTCGCGTTTCTGTCCGGTTGGAGCGAGTTCATCCTGCCCCAGATCCTGGCGCCCGGCGCCAATGCCCAGGTGCTTGGTGTTTACCTGCAGAACCTGATCATCGACGACGTCAAACCGGACTTCAATCTCTTCAAGACGGTCGGCGTTTTCTACGCGCTGCCGGTCATTCTCATCTACCTGATCTTCAACAAGAAGCTCATGAACATCTATGGCGGAGGCACGAAGGGCTGATGCGTATTTCCATCGAAAACTTCACCAAGACCTTCGGCGACACCACCGTCATCAAGGACATGTCGCTGGAGATCAAGAGCGGCGAGATGATGGCCTTGCTTGGTCCGTCGGGCTGCGGCAAGTCGACGACGCTGTTTGCGATTTGCGGCATTCACCGGATGAACGGGGGACGCCTTATGTTCGGCGAGAGGGATGTCACCACACTGTCTTCCCAGAAGCGCAATGTCGGCGTCGTCTTTCAGAACTATGCGCTTTATCCGCACATGAATGTCTTCGACAACATCGCCTTCCCGCTGAAGGTGCGCAAGGACAGCCGCGCGGAGATCGAACGGCAGGTAGAAGAGATCGCCGGGCTGGTCCACATCGGCGAACTGTTGAAGCGCAAACCGGCCCAGCTTTCCGGTGGCCAGCAGCAACGTGTTGCGCTTGCAAGGGCTCTGGTGCGCAAGCCGGACATTCTTCTGCTCGACGAGCCGCTTGCCAACCTTGATGCCAAGCTGCGGCTCGAGATGCGCTCTGAAATTCGACGCATTCAGCTGGCGACCGGCATTACCGCCGTGCTGGTGACACATGACCAGGTCGAGGCGATGTCCATGTGCGACCGGATCGCGATAATGGACAAGGGCAAGATCGTTCAGCTGTCCGCCCCGCGCGACATGTATGAAAACCCGGCATCGGACTTTGTCGCCGGTTTTCTGGGCAATCCACCGATCGCCTTTCTGGACGGAACCGTCCAGGGAGAGACCTTGCGTCTGGCCAATTCCGAATTCACGTTGCCGGTGCCTTCCAGCATCCGGTTGCCGGATAATGGAGCGCCGATGCGTTTTGGCATCCGGCCCGAATTCTTCCAGCCTGGCAATGATCTGAAAGTGACGGGCAAAATCAGCTTTGTCGAAACGCAGGGCAGGGAAGAGCTCTACGACGTGACACTGGAAAACGGTGCCGTGCTGCGGTCGATCCAGTCTCAGGGTGGTGGATTTCAGATGGGGCAGCAGGTCACCTGGGGCATTGCGCAAGACCGCATCCTGGCCTTCGGTCCGGATGGCAACAGGCTTTGATGGTGTTTGCATGACCAGGGCACCATTGGACCGAGACTGGGTCAAGGCACATGAGGGACCGCCTCTTGCCATCGCGCATCGCGGGGCAAGCGCCTATGCCTTCGACAACACCTTGCGGGCTTTTCAAGTTGCCCATGAGCTTGGCGCTGACATGTGGGAAGTGGACGTTCGCCTGACGGCGGACGGGATCCCGGTTGCGTTCCACGACGCCGACCTCAAGAAGGCCTGCAATATCGACCGACCGGTCTCGGAACTCACCGCGCGCGAGCTGCAGGATCTCACGTCGGCCGCAGGGCGGTCCGCCCCGCTCTTTGCCGAAGTCGCATCGCTGGCTGCGTCTCTCGGCGCCGGTATTTACCTGGATGCCAAGGAAGCGGATGCGGCCACCAAGGCGATCGACATCCTTCAAGGGCACGGGATTGCGAAATGCATCGTCGGGGCGAACACACCCGACTATTGTGCTGAGCTGCTTGAACGCGGGGTTCCCTATCCGGTGTCGATCCTGGTCGGCCTGAACAAGGACCCTTTCGCAATCGCGGACGCGTGCGGGGCGGAGATCATCCATCCCTGCTGGGAGCGGGCTGGCGACCGGCCGGACAAGCTTCTGGATAAAAGATTCTTTGACGAGGCAGGCAAACGCGGACTGCCGGTGGTCACCTGGCATGAAGAGCGCCCCGAGGTTGTCGACGCCTTGGTTGGGTTGCCGGTCCTTGGTATCTGTTCCGACCAACCGGAAATGGTCAGCCGGTACCGGTCCCCGCGGCCAAACCATCCGGAAATCGTCTGCCATCGAGGCGCCCGCAAGATTGCACCGGAAAACACGCTGCCGGCAGCGACGGCGGCCTGGTCGGCCGGCTTCGACTATGTCGAGATTGATGTTCGGCAGACCTCTGACGGGGATCTTGTGGTACTTCACGACAGCGATCTGGGCCGCACGACAGACGCGACCGGTCCAGTCTCCAAAAAGACGTTGAAAGAGCTCCGATCCCTTGATGCGGGATCCTGGTTCGATGCCTTTTTTGAGGAAACCAGCCTGCCGTTGCTCGACGAGGTGACAGGTGTTGCCGCAAAAAGAGGCGGCAGGCTCTATGTCGAACTCAAGCAGGCGGATCCGATCCGCACGGCCGAGACTGTTCTGAAGCAGCTTGCACCGGATGGTGTCTTTTTCTGGTCCTGGAACCTGGACTGGCTATGCCAGATCCGGGATGCCTTTCCGGAAGCGCGGTTGATGGCGCGGCCGGAAGATTTTGACAGCCTGCAAGACTGCCTCACCGCATTCGACGCGGACATCATCGAATTCAACGCCGGCAATGCAGAGGCAGAAGCCATCGCGGCGGTGCGGCGTTCGGGCCGCAAGGTCATGATCGCCTACATGGGAAATGATCCGGAAGAGATCGACCGGTTGTTGCTGCTTGAACCGGACCTCTTTAACGTCAACGAACCGTTCCGGGTTGCGCGACAGCTGGCTGCAGGGAAACCAGGGTTTTGAAGACCCGAAGAAGGAAACAGGATGTCTGACGCCACGGGCCCCAAGAAAACGGTGAATTCCTTTGATGTCGCCAGGTTGGCAGGCGTTTCGCGGTCCGCCGTCTCGCGGACCTTCACCGACGGGGCCAGCGTCTCCAAGGAAACGCGGGACAAGGTGATTGCAGCTGCGCGTGAACTTGGCTACCGCGTTAACGTCCTGGCACGCTCGCTCCACAAGCAGAAGTCGGATCTGGTCGGCGTGGTGGCCGCCGATCTCGACAATCCCTTCCGGGCCGAGCAGATCGATCTCCTGACACAGGGTCTTTTGGAGCGCGGTTTCCGGCCAATCCTGATCCGGGGAGAACCGTCTGCCGATGTCGCCGATCTGATCGGCTCGCTATTGCAATACAGCGTAGCAGGCGTGATCGTCACCTCCGATACGCCACCGGAATCGATCTGCCGGGAATGTCTCGACAACGGTGTGCCGCTGGTCGTCGTCAACAAACGGGACCCCGGTGCGCCGGTCGACCGGGTGGTCACGGCCTTCGAAGCCGGCGGCCGTATGGCCTATGACCATCTCGTGTCCTGCGGCTGCAAGAAACTCGCGGTCGTGACGCCCGAAAACTCCTCCTATTCCATCAATGGCCGGGCACTGTCCTTTGAACAGGCCGCCAATGCTGGCGGTGTAGCGGTGACCCGGATCGCCTGGGGCACGCAGTCTTATGACGGTGGGCTTGCCGCTGCAGAATTCGTCAACAGGGTGAAATCGGAGATAGACGGCATCTTTTGCACCGCGGACTATCTTGCGCTCGGCGTTCTGGATGGCCTGCGCCATGAACATGGCCTGCGCGTGCCGGAGGACATTCAGGTCATCGGGTATGATGACATCGCGCAGGCATCCTGGAAGGCGTACGATCTCACCACCATCCTGCAAAGCCGCAAGGAACTGTGCGAGATCACGCTGGACCTCTTGATGCAGCGCCTGGAAAACCCCGACCTGCCGCAACAGATCCGCGAATGTGATATCAGCCTCGTGCAGCGCGGCACGACGCGGTCGGCTTAGAGTGAAACACCGGGTTTGAACGTCGTCCCCAATTCAACGTCACTGCGAGACTGGCCAGCACAATCAGGCTCAGTCCAGCCATCTGGACGATGCTGATCAGCCGTCCGTAAGCGGCAGCGTCGACGGCGATTGCGCTCGCCGGATAGAGAAACAGGAGCACCGCGATCACCGGGGTGGTCAGCTTCGGCAGCGCCTTGTAGAGCACGACATAAACACCACCCGTATGGACCAGACCGATGATGGCAAGCCAGATCCACTGGTCAGATGCAAGGGAACCGGGAGCGGCGGGTGAAAAGAAAACCAGCATCACCATGCCGGTCAGAAACTGGATTGCGGCCAGCAGGGGCGCCGACAGACCGGTGAGACCCTTGGCGATGACCGTCACGCCGGCATAAAGAAGCGCAGCCGCCAGCGTCGCGCCCAGGCCGAGAAGGTAGGACGTTTCAATGTTGACACTCGCCCCGGTCAGGCCGGTGGCAAGCGCCAAGCCGACGAGCGCCAGCCCGATCCAGAACAGTGTGATGGCGTGAAGACGTTCCTTGAACAGCAGCACACCGAAGCCAACCACCAGGAAGGGCTGGATGTGAAAGGTGATGGTGGCGACCGCGATGCCGGTCCGCCGGATGCCTTCGAAAAACAGCACCCAGTTTCCGGCCATCAGCACCCCGCTTGCCACCGAAAGGACCAGTGCTTTCCCTGATACTGCAGAGAGGCGCTCAAGGTCGCCGCGCCAGAGGCAGAAGAGGGTCAGAGCCAGCGCTCCGATCAGGCAGCGATAGAAGGCAACGCTGACGGGGCCTGCACCGCTTTCCAGAACGCACAGGCCAAGCGTGCCAAGCAGGGTCTGGGCAAAGACCACCCCGAGTATGCCTTCTGTCTGTCTTGTCATGGATCCTGTCCTGCGCTGGCGGGAAAGAGGCATGCTCTGCCGGTGATGGCGGAAACCTCTTTGTTGCAGCCAGATTGGAAGGACTTTCATTATTCAGGCAAGCAATATAGTTTGAAGAAACTATTCAGGAATTTTGAAGAAATGCAACTTGATCACACGCTTCTTCGAACCTTTCTGGCCTGTGTTGATGCCATGAGCTTCTCACGGGCGGCGACGCGTGTGCACAAGTCTCCGGCAACCGTTTCCATGCAGATCCAGCGTCTGGAAGAACAGATCGGCAAGCGTCTGTTCGTGCGGGACACGCGTAATCTGGCGCTGACCCGGGCCGGCGAGGAACTGGAGGGCTATGCAAGGCGGATCCTGCGATTGCATGATGAGGCAGCCGCCGCCTTCAGCCGTCCGGAGATGGAGGGCAAGGTCACCATTGGCGCACCGGATGACTATATCTCGGCTATGTTGCCGGACGTCCTGAAGCGGTTCGCGGCTCTGTTTCCGCGCGTTGAACTCAACGTGGTCTGTGCCCAGTCGACGGCGCTTCTGCCGCAGGTCCAGGCGGGAGAGATCGACATGGCGATTGTCACGCGCACGGGAGGCACGGAAGGGCGCCTGATCCGGCGCGAACCAATGGTCTGGATCGGATCAAGGGAAGGTCAGGCCCTGGAGCGCACACCCTTGCCGGTCGCGCTCTATGAACCCGGCAGTCAGGCCCGCACGGAGACTTTGGCCGCGCTCAACCGCAGCGGTCGAAGTTATCGGTCCGCCTATTCCAGCTTCAGCCATTCGGCGCTTGTCACCCTGGTCGAAGCGGATCTTGCAGTGGCCTCCGTTGTTCAGATGGCCGTGCCGACGTCTGTGATGCGGCTTGGAAGGGAACAGGGACTACCCGTGGTCGAGGCGCTCGACATCATCCTGGTGCGCGGCAAGACGGCAACCAGCGCTCCTTGCGAGGCACTTGCAGAAGCTCTTACAGAAAACACGGCTTAAAACGACTGCTGCCTCGCACCTGCCACGCACAAGGGTTACAAGCGCCCGCATTTATCCCTATGTCCAGCAGAGACGGTAAGGGGAGGGTGTCGTGTCGCAGCAGATCGAGAAGTTTGAGCGCCTGAAAGCGTTGCATCAGCGGGCCGGTGCCTTCGTGATCCCCAATCCCTGGGATGCCGGGTCTGCAAGGCTGCTCACCAGTCTGGGATTTGAAGCGCTTGCCACCACCAGCGCCGGCTATGCAATCTCCAAAGGCAAGCGGGACTCCTTTGCCAGCTTGTCCCGGCAGGAAATCCTCGACAATGCAGCCGAAATTGTCGCAGCGACGCCGCTTCCGGTGATTGCCGATCTGGAGGACGGCTTCGGACCCGAACCGGAGACTTGTGCCGAAACCATACGCCGGGCGTCGGCGGCCGGCCTCGTTGGCGGCTCCATTGAGGACGCGACCGGCGACCCGGAGGCACCGATCCACCCGTTCAACCTTGCGGTTGAACGGGTCCAGGCTGCGGCTGAAGCTGCGCGGGAACTGCCGTTTCTCCTGACGGCTCGTGCGGAGAACTTCCTCTGGCAGCGTGCCGATCTCGACGACACTATCGAGCGGTTGCAGGCTTTCTCGAAAGCGGGGGCCGATGTGCTTTATGCGCCGGGCCTTCCGGACCTGAACGCGATCCGCACGGTTTGCGATGCCGTGGACAAACCGGTCAATGTGGTCATGGGGCTGACCGGCCCGCGCTACTCGGTGGCCGACCTGGCTGCCGCCGGCGTGTGCCGGATCAGTGTCGGGGGCTCCTTCGCACGGGCCGCTGTCGGGGCGCTGCTCCGGGCAGCAACCGAAGTCAGGACAAGCGGCACGTTTGCCTATGCGGATGAGGCTATTCCCGATGCCGAGATCAGCCGGCTGATGTCGCAGGAGAAGCTGGATCGAACCGGTTGAGTGGCATCAGCCGTCGTCGCCCAGCCCGTCATAGGCCGCAAGAGCCTCGGCCCCGTAGATCATGGACGGTCCGCCACCCATATAGACCGAGACACCAATCACCTCGAGGATCTCGTCGCGGCTTGCGCCAAGCCGGGCTGCGGCCCTGGCGTGATAGGCAAGGCAGCCATCACACCGTGCCGTGATGCCGATGGCCAGAGCGATCAGTTCCTTGGTCTTGGCGTCAAGCGCTCCGGGTGCCGTTGCCGCCTTGGCCAGTGCTCCAAAGCCCTTGGCAACCTCCGGCATGCCCTTGCGGACTTCCCCCATGCGTTGATCGGTCTGTGTGACGAAGGCTTCCCAGTCGGTGACGGCCATATCCGGCTCCTGTCGTTCAAGGATGATATCGTTGGAGCGTAGGCGCGCTTGCGTGGACAGGCGTTGACGTGGCTCAAGGAGAGCTGGCGGAAGGTCTCTTGGCACCTTACGTGCGATTGTTTGGGAGAAGGTTTCCGGCTTGAAATGCGAAATACCTGAATATAAAAATCAACTTATATGACCGATGGTGATCAAATCGATCGCCACAGAAACGGAGTCCAGAAGACATGTTCCTTGCCATGAACCGGTTCACCATCAAGAACGGCCAGGAAGCGGCCTTTGAAACCGTCTGGCGCGATCGCGACTCCAGGCTGGAAGATGTGCCGGGCTTCAAGAGCTTTCACCTGATGAAAGGACCGCAGGACGAAGACAACGGCACCACGCTCTACGCTTCGCACACGATCTGGGCGAGCCGCGACGACTTCATCAACTGGACCAAATCCGAGCATTTTCGCCAGGCCCACAAGAACGCCGGTGACAACAAGGGCATGTATGTCGGTCATCCGCAGTTCGAGGGCTTTGAAGCCGTCCTTGACAGCTAGCCTTCCAGGGCCACAGGCCAGCTCAACTTTCGGCCAGGCGCGCCAGAACGGTCTCGATCTCGCTCGTGACCCTGTTCGAGGTTGGCGAGGTCGGCGTGGCAAACCAGGCAACGATGCTGCCGTCCGGGCCGATCAGATACTTGTGGAAGTTCCAGTAGGGCCGGGCGGCCGGGCCGAGCGTTTCGGCAGCCCATTGGTAAAAGGGGTGCGCGTTCCGGCCCTTGACCGATGTCTTGGCGGTCATGGGGAACGTCGCGCCGTAACGGGCCTCGCAGAATTTTGCAATTTCACCGTCATCGCGTGGTTCCTGGCCGCCAAAATCATTGGACGGCACGCCGAGCACCACGAGGCCCTTGTCGCCATAGGTCTCTTGCAGCTGCTGCAGACCGGACAGTTGACCGCTGAAACCGCATTCGGTCGCCGTATTGACGACCAGCACCGCCTTGCCCTCGAACTCCTTCAGCATCAGCGGATTGCCATGCGGCATCTCGAAACTGAAGTCATGCGCGCTGGTCGTGGAGGCCGATGCGGTTTCTGCCTGTGCCGCTCCCAGGGGAACGGCCAATCCGAATAATGCGGCTGCAATGCGTTTCATGTGACGGGCTCCCGTTGCTGCGCCTGATACGCAAGGGAACCCGTCAGCGGTTCACCTCAAATGGTGAGTTTTGGCTTGCCGCAAGCGCCGAATGTCAGCCGCCCCGGAAACCGGAGCTCGACCTTGCGCCGAAACCGCCGCGCGAGGCAACGGAGGTCCGGGTCTGCACCTTGGCGGGCTTCGGCGTGGTCTTGACCGCATCATTATAGGTGCGCCAGCTGGTACCGCCGTAATTTCCGACATAGTAACCGTGGGACGTGTAGTAGCGTCGGCTGCCGCGTTCCGAATAGACCGGGCGGACGTTGTCCCGCAGAAGCTGGCTGGTCACGCCGCCGGCAAGGGCACCGGTCAGGAAATAGCCGACAGGTGTCGGCGTGTAATACGAGCCCTCGTTTGACGTGTCGTAGAGACAGACATTGTTGCCGTGCTGGTCGACACACAGGTTGACCGTGTTGTAGCGCGGCCCGGTTTTCTCGTGGATATCTTTGCCGACGGCGAGCGCCTCGGCACAGACCTCGTCGGGCACGAAGTTGCCGGAAATACACTCGGCCTCCGTGCGGTAGACCTGGCCCTCCAGATCCGGTTCCTGGGAACAGCCGGCCAGGGACACCGATGTTGTCGCCATGACCACCAGCTTGATCGATTTGGAGCGTTTCATGAAATTTCTCCCGACCTCTCAAAGGTCTGATCTAAATCGCGGTTCTTCGAGCGAGTGGTCCGTCAATAGGTGATGCAGGCGGCGTTGAGCAGACCGACCGTCACGGAGATGGTCGCAAGCTTGGTGCTGATCGCCATCTCGCCGCTTTCGATCCGGCTGGTGATCTTGGGGTAGAAGCGGCGGAAGATCTGGTAGACGATCAGCTGCGCGATGCAGGCAATGATGCCCCAGACGATGAAGTCGACGATGCTGAGCGAGTTGGCCGCGGCGCTGGCCAGCGGCAGGGAGAAGCCGAGAAAGGCGCCGCTCAGCACAAGAGAGGCGGCGACGTTGTTTTCCTTGATCAGGGCCATTTCGTCGTGGGGCGTCATGATCATGTAGATCTTCATGAAGATCAGCAGCATGGCGATGGCGGCTGCGAAATAGAGCGCGAAGGGAATGATGCCTGAAAGGGATGCCAGAAGAACGTCCATGATTGTCTCCCCGGATGTGAATTAGACTGAAAAATTGTGTCGTTCGAGCGGAAAGCCGACCATGAAGGCAATGCTTTTCTCTCCGCTGTCCGCTTCTTCCATGTTGACCAGCAGCATTTCGTCCCGCCCGTCCTTCAGCGTACGGGCAAACAGCATGGCTGTCTGGAATATCTTGCGCCGGCCGCCGCCTTCGCGCGTGTCGCAGACTTCCTCCCAGTAGGTCATCGGGTCTTCCGGTGACGAGGAGGTGTCGAACCAGGCACGGTCGAATCGTTGCAATCCATCCTCGGTCGGCAGATTGAAGCTTGTTTGACGAATGGCCTCTTTCATCTGGTTCCATTCGCCTGTGCCGGACGGATATTGCACGTCGTAGAAATACCAGAGCATGATCTCGTCGACCCGCTCGTCCTCAACACCGTCCCCGCCCTGAAACTGGACCAGGAACCGGTCATCGTCCGGATAGAAGCGGTGCATGTGTGACTGTTCACCAAGGTCACAGTGGCCCTGGGCCGTGATCATCAAGGTGCTGTCGGGATGTTCGATCAGGCTGTCTGCCGGCAGAAGCTTCAAGGCGATCTTGTCGAAGGTGATGCCCCGTCCGATGGTCAGGCCAAGAATTTCCGGCGGCAGCCAGCCCTTCGGTTTCTTGTTAAACAGTGACCCGAACATCGTCGCCCTCCAGTCCGTCTGTGATCTGGTTTGCGCTCAGGCGCTTGCTGGCAAGATAGTAGATCGAACCGCCGGATTTCAGCGCCTTGGGGAAGGGGCGGAACAGGAAGTCGTCATTGTCCGGCTGGGAAACGGCAATCAGCGTGCCGTCCGCACCGGAAAGGGATTTTTCCAGGGCCGAAGTGTCGGTGGTGCTGTCTGCCTCGACAATGGCCGAATAGACGGTGGCGCCGAGACCAGCCGTCGACAGGGCCATCAGGATCTGGCCGGCGCCGGGGTCCTGTGCAGCACGAACCAGAGACTCGCAGGCATTGGACACAACCGGTTCGATGCCGGCCAGCTTGCCGGCCCGCCTTGCGGTGTCCCGGTCTTCGAAATAGGCAGCGATGTGGACGTCTTCGTTGAGTTCGCGAATGGCCAGACAGGTGTTGAAGGTCTCTGCGTCCGTCGCGGCATAGACCAGGACTTTCTGGGCGCCGGGTATGGCCGCGCGGCGCAACGATTGCAGCGCGTCGAGCCGTTCGGCACGGATCAGCCGCACCCCTTCGGGAACTTCGACATTCTTGGAAGAGGCCAGGAGAATGATCTTGTCGTCGCCATCCTGGCCGGCAACCAGATTTTCGACCATCAAGGGTGTCTTGTCGCGGTGATAGCCAACGATGACTGTGGCGTTCTGGACGCGTTCGTAATTGCCGTTGCCGTCCGCCATACGTCTTACTCCTTCCACAAGCACACCTGTCAGCCGGCCCAGAACCGCGGAAAAAATCAGCAGGGCTCCGGGAAAGAACCAGAAGGCGGCAACCATGCGCCCGGCTTCCGTTTCCGGCGACAGGTCACCATACCCGACCGTGGAAGCGGTTGTTGCCGCAAAATAGATGAAGGTCAGCGGGTTGTCGGTCAGCCCGCCTTCTCCGGCCAACCAGAACAGCAGCCACGAGATGAACAGATAGGCACAGATCAGTGACAGCAGCAGCCAGAGCTTGAGCTCGATCACATGCTGGTACAGCCTGGAAATGATGAGTTGTAAAATGGGCACAGCTGAATCTGCCACGGTTTGAATCGCGACGTACTGTGACCAGCCCCAGCCGCCTTGTCAAATCGGCTGGCGTCCTGAAAAATCGCTTGAAACACTCTGGTTTGACTTCTACTTGTTCGGAGCCGGGAAGGACCCCGGCCGTAATGGGAGGCCCGGAATGAACGCACCGCAAACCGCCTGGACTCTTCAGGATCTGAAGTCCGCCCTGGAACAGTCCTCAAGCTTTTCCGACGGCGAGATCACCTGCACCGTCAGCCCGGACCAGCCCGACGTTCTGGAAGTGCAGCTGCACTCTGCCGGTGAGATCATCCTCTACATGAATGTCGGTGAGACCCAGATCCTCACCTCCACGGTGCTGTGGCCGCGCGACGCCCAGGACGATCCGGCGGCATTTGAGGCAATGATGCTGCGCAACCACAAGAAGCTGCTGCCACTCTGCGCGCTTTCCATCGATGATGTTGATGGGCGGGAATATTATGAGCTGTTTGGCGCCATGTCCGTGCGCTCAACGCTCGATTCTGTTGAGACCGAGTTGCGCACCATCGCCAACAGCGCGCTGGAACTGGCTGCCGATGTCGGCCCGAAAGCCGCTGCCTGAACCCGCCGTAGATTAAGCAAGGACATCTGACCATGAGTGTTTGGGGCAAATTGATCACGGCGTTCAAGGGCCATGCCCACGATGCCGCCGAATCCGTTCAGGACGCCAACCTGATGACGATCCTGGAGCAGGAAGTGCGCGAGGCCAAGCAGGCCATTGCCAACGCTAAGGACGAAAAGGCGCGCATGTCTGCGAACCGGCGCCTGAAGGAGCGTTCCGTCGAGGAGCTGATGACCGAGATCGAGCGGCGCACCGAAGCAGCCCGCACGGCTAAGGCCAATGGGGACGAGCCGCTGGCTGTCGAGATCATCGAGAGCATCCTGAAGCTGCGCGACAAGGCGGAAGCCGATCAGGCGCTGTTCGATCAGTACAAGACCACCGAAGAGCGCATGGATGCCACCATCCGCCAGTCTCAGAACAAGATCGAGACCCTGCAGCGCAAGATGGAAAGCGCCAAGGCCAACGAAGCGCTGATCAAGGCGCAAAAGGCAGCCTCCACCAACACGACCGCTTCCGACGGCCGGCTCGCCAGCGCCGTTGACAGCCTGGCCCGCCTGGAACAGCGTCAGGCCGAACAGCAGGCGATGCTGGAAGCCGCCGAAGAAGACGCCCGCCTGGAAAGCGGTGCGGATCTGGAAGCCAAGATCAAGGCCCTCGAAAACCCGGGCCGCAACGACGTCCAGGCGCTGCTGGCGAAGCTCTAACTGTTCGCGGGCTGTGGTGTGTTGCGGCAAGTGCTCTGCGCTGCGTTGACAGAGCTTGGCAATGCGCCGTCCGCCTGTTGTGTTGAACGCGTAAACTTCGGGTGCCGCGCCGTAGCTTCCTGTGTCACCCCGGGCGAACGAAGTGAGACCCGGGGCCCACTCGTTCGCAGAGCCGAAAGATGAAGCTCTGCGCGGCCAGGAAAGACACGCATAACCAAGCAGCAATGCGAGTAGGTCCCGGCTCGCGCTTCGCTTGGCCGGAATGACACCGGTCGCCGGTTGCCGGCAAGGAAGCATGGCGAGAAGCGCTTCGGCACCTTGTCCTTATTTCGTGAGGCAAAGCGAGAAGGCTCATTGAACTCTTGGAGAGGCGGTGTGCCTGTTATCTTGATCCCGCGTCCTGAATTTTTGTTTTGACCAAGGCCAAATAGATGAAACGGATCGACATTCCCGAACGGCCGGGCTGGAAGGAACAGGCGGAGGAGCTTGGGTTCGGTTTTCACACCATGTATGGCGCGCCCTACTGGGACGAGAGCCGGGCCTATCAGTTCTCCTTACGGGAAATCGAGGACGACATCGAGGATCCGAGTCAGGCGCTCTATGGCATGTGCCTGGATCTTGTCGACCGGGTGGTCCATGACGACGCATTGCTTCAGAAATTCGCGATTCCGAAGGACTATCGCGACTGGATCCGGAAATCCTGGACCAACCAGGATCCTTCGCTCTACGGCCGGTTCGACTTTTTCTATGACGGCAGCGGCCCGGCGAAACTTCTGGAATTCAATGCCGATACGCCGACGGCGCTCTATGAAACCGGCTTTTTCCAATGGGTCTGGCTGGAGCAGCAAATGGCTGCCGGTGTGCTACCGGAGACGGCGGATCAGTTCAATTCCGTGCAGGACCGGCTGATCGATCGGTTCGCGGCCATGTTCGGTCCCGGCTATCACATCCATTTTGCCTCTTCGAAAGATCACGACGAAGACCGGGCGACGGTGCGCTATCTGGAGGACTGCGCCAAGCAGGCTGGCCTCATTCCGCATTTTGTTGCCGTGGAAGAGATCGGCGTCGATGAGGACGGCCGGTTTGCGGACACTGACAGCTTTGTCATCGACGCACTGTTCAAGCTTTATCCTTATGAGGACATGTTCCGCGAGGACTACGGACCCTACCTGCCCGGTGCGCCGATCCAGCTGCTCGAACCGCCCTGGAAGGCCATCCTTTCCAACAAGGCGATCCTGCCGCTGCTCTGGGAAATGTTCCCGGACCACCCAAATCTTTTACCGTCCTTTTTTGACGGCGAAGCGCCGGAGAGTTTCCTGTCATTGCCTCATGTGAAGAAGCCGCTCTTTAGCCGGGAAGGCGCCAATATCACCGTGCGCGGGCTCGGTGACGAGGAGATCACCACGCCGGGCGATTACGGCGCCGAAGGGCATATCCTGCAGGGCTATGCCAAGCCACCGAAATTCGGCGACGACTATGTCATGATCGGTTCCTGGATCATCGGCGGTCAGGCCTCCGGCATCTGTCTGCGCGAGGACAAGCAGCCGGTGACTCAGGATATGTCACGCTTCGTGCCGCATGTGATTTTGGAAGACTGACGCGGTGAGGTCTGTTCAAGACCTCAAGGGTCCATCACCAGCTCAAACTCCGAAAACCCGAAATCCTGTCCATTGATCCTGAGGCTGACCGCCTGGGTGCCGCTGTAATAGACCCGGGTCGTGATCGGCCGGATCGCATGCTCGCGGGCGAGCGATACTGTCTCGCCCGGCTCAAGGGTCAGCTTCGTCCATTTGAAAACCTTAGGCGCGAGCGTGCCGTTGGCCTTCTTGAAATGCACCAGATAGTCGAGGACCAGATCCTGTGGCTGTTGCGCCGTTGACGTCAGCTTGATGGCGAAGCCGAGCGCGGAGCCGTAGTCGACCTTTTCTGTCGTGATGGCCGGACCGTCCACCTGGATCTCCGGCGGGTTCAGGCCAAAGGCGGAAAGCGTTGCGGAATGCCCCTGCTTGATCAGCGAGCGGCAGGCGTGGCGGACGAGCTTTTCGCGGTGCTTGTCAGCGCCTTTCAGCCAGCGCGTTGCGATCTCGGCCACCAGGTCCGGATGGTCCTTGGCAATATCATTGAGGTGATTGGCAACCGAGCGGCGGACATACTCTTCCGGGTCGTCCTTCAGCGCTTCGAGCAAGGGCAGGGTCGGCGAGGGATCCGCAACGAGTTGCTTCAGGCGAAGACCCCAGGGCAGGCGCGGGCGTGTACCTTCCGAAACCAGCCGGCGCACATGCACGCTGTCGTCCCTGACCCAGGGCGCCATGATCGTCAGAGCCTTGTCCTGATCCTTGTCCAGAAAGGGGCGCACATCGAATTCGGCCGTTGCCCGTTTGGTCATTTCCTTCAGGAGCGCAAAGGACGCTTCAAAATTCTCCAGACCGCTGTCGGACACCACCATGCCGAGGGGCATCATGCCCCAGCCGCGCATGCCATGCTCGTCGCTGCCCCGGTCAAAGGCGACTTCCGTCATCGGGTGCAGAATGGCTTCCAGAACGGCGTATCGCTCAGAAAGATCATCCGGCAGGTGCCGGTCCAGAACATCGGCGATGTGCCTGGCCCGTTCCTTCAGCTCAAGTGCTTCGAGCCGATCCAGGATGTCGGCCTCAAAACCTGCCTTGTCAAAACCGTTCAGCTGCTTGTCGAGGTGGCCGGCGAGGCAACGCACCAGATCGGGCGAGATATTGTTCTTGAACGGTTCCAACTGATGCTCCCTTGTTGTGTTGCTCTCTCATGTGCCAGAGCAGCGCCTTTGGGGCCAGAGCCTTGCCGGCAAGTTCCTGACAAGCACCGTCAGGAGAGGTCCCGAGAGGAAAGGCAAACACTCTCCATCTTCGTCATGCCATGGCTTGACCCACTGCTGTCCGGTTAAGCAGATGCATCTGACCGCATATAGGCTTCGCCGCTTGTTCCAGTCTCCCCCCTGGAGGGGGAGATGTCTCCGTCAGGAGACAGAGGGGGGGCTCGACCTCCCCGCAAACAAGGCCTTTTCCGAATTCGAGGAACCGATGTGCCCCCCCTCTGTCCGGTTCCCGGACATCTCCCCCTCCAGGGGGGAGACTGGAACAAGCGGTAAGGCACTGCGTATCCAAGATTGGAAGAAGCGTAAATATCGACGATGAATCAATGATCTGTTGAAACTGGGTCGACTTAAACCGGACACCAGTGGGTCTAGCCCTGCAATGACGAACAGGAGGAGGGAGATCCTTCGCCGAAACTGTCGGTCCCCAAAACAAAAAAGCCACCCCGGGTGTCCGGGGTGGCGGGGCGGAGCCGGCTTCACCGGTCATCACAGACCTCGTGCCGGTCAGCAATAGGTTGCGAGGGACCGGTACATCGGCATCTCGGCGTCCATGTCCACGTCGCTCAGGTCCATCATGGAAAAGAACTCCATGCAGTCCGGCGATGATCTTTCCGCTTCCATGACCTTTTCCGCGTCATCGGCGCTGCGGAACTGAACGATATCGAGATATTCGCCTTCCGCGGTGCGGACGAGTTCGCGCCGCAATACGCCTTTCTGATGGCTGACGAAATTTTCCTGAAACCGGCTGGAAGCCGCGAGCAGGTCTGCTTCGGTCTTGCCGGGCGCGAGTTTGATCGGGGCGAGGACGGTGATTGGGTCCGACATATGTGTCTCCTGAAGTTGTCGATGGCGGAACCATATGGATAAATACGACATTTTATGTCTTATTTGTTCCATGCCCAGAAGCACCACCACGGAACGCATGAAACGCCTGGAGCTCATCACGGCCAGGCTGAAGTCAGACGAAGCGCTGACGGTTGCCGGCCTGTCGGAAGAATTCGGCGTCAGCAGCCGCACGCTGTCCCGGGATATCCAGATCCTTCGAGATCAGGGCCTGCCGGTCGAGGCCGACCGCGGCCGGGGCGGCGGCATCCGGCTGCACAGCAGCTGGGGCATCGGGCGGGTCAATTTCAGCTATTCGGAGGCGATCGACCTCCTTGTGAGCCTGGCAATCGCGGAGCAGATGAAGTCGCCCTTCTTCATGGCCGAGCTGGCCCCCATCCGGCGCAAGCTGCTGGCGTCCTTCTCGCCCAGGCTGAAGAACGATATTTCCGATATCAAGTCGAGGATCCGGGTCGGCGAAGCAGCGTCGCCCATGGTTCTGTCCGCATTTTCCGCACCGGCCCAGACGGTGGTCGAGGAACTCCACCAGGCCTTCGTGACCCGGCACCTGCTTGAGATCTCCTACAGGTCCATCGAAGGCCGGACCACGCAGCGTCTCATCGAACCGCACTACCTGCTCCTGCACAGCCCGGTCTGGTATGTGCTGGCATTCGATCACTTAAGAGGTTCCATACGGACGTTCCGGTGCGACCGGATCGAGGCAGCGCAGTTGCAGGACCAAAGGTTCAAGGTCATCGGGATCGAGCAGTTCGACGAGACGCTGAAAAACCTGGATGTCATTGGCCCATGAAAAAACCACCCCGGTTGCCCGGGGTGGCTGGTTCGGGTTCGGCGGCCCTCGTTAAACCGCCTCGCCTGAAGGGGGGCGGATCAGTCGATCCGTTTGCCGGTGTCCGCATCGAAGTGATGAATGTTTTCCGGGGCGACACGGAGGTAGAGCTTTTCGCCGGCTTCGTGACGGGCGTGGCTGGAAACACGCACGACGATTTCCGGGCCACCATCGCCGAGGCTGGCATAGATGTAGCTTTCCGCACCGACCGGCTCGAGCACGTTGACGGTGGCCTCCAGAAGAATGCCGTCACCGTCCTTCGGTCCGTCAACTTCTTCCATGTGCTCCGGCCGGATGCCGATGGTGTAACGGTCCTTGCCCTTGGTGTTGGCACCGCTGAGGCCGCCGCTGCTCGCCAGCGACAGTCCGGCATCGTCCGCCTTCACATCGAGAAGGTTCATGGCCGGAGAGCCGATGAAGCTGGCGACGAACGTGGAAGCCGGCTTGTCATAGACTTCGATCGGAGCGCCGATCTGCTCGATATTGCCGCCGTTCAGAACCACCAGCCGGTCCGCCAGCGTCATGGCTTCCAGCTGGTCGTGGGTAACATAGACGCTGGTGGTGCCGAGCGAGCGTTGCAGGCGCTTGATCTCCACGCGCATCTGCACACGCAGCTTGGCGTCAAGGTTCGACAGCGGTTCGTCGAACAGGAAGGCGGCCGGTTCACGCACGATGGCGCGGCCCATGGCGACGCGCTGGCGCTGGCCACCGGAGAGCTGGCGCGGCTTGCGGTCGAGATAGTCGCCGATTTCCAGGATGCGCGCGGCTTCCTTCACCCGGCGGTCGATCTCGCCCTTGTCCATGCCCCGGTTTTTGAGGCCATAGGCCAGGTTGTTGTAGACCGACATATGCGGATAAAGCGCATAGTTCTGGAACACCATGGCGATGTCCCGGTCTGCCGGGTCGACATCATTGACCAGCCGGTCGCCGATCTTGACCTCACCCGTGGTGATCGCTTCCAGGCCGGCAATCATGCGCAGCAGGGTCGACTTGCCACAGCCTGACGGGCCGACCAGCACGATGAATTCGCCGTCGGCGATGTCGATGGAGACACCTTTGACCGCTTCCACATTGCCCGCATAGACCTTGCGGACCGTGTCGAGAGTAATCGTTGACATTCAAAACCTCACTTATCGCTCTCGACGAGCCCTTTGACGAACCAGCTCTGGAAGATCACCACGATCAGGACCGGCGGCACGATGGCGAGGATCGCCAGCGCCATGGCCTCGTTGAAGGCCGGGATCTGGGCGCCCACCCAGACCTGCAGGATCTGCTTGATGCCGCGCACCAGGGTGAACAGGCTTTCATCGGTGGTGATCAGGGTCGGCCAGAGATACTGGTTCCAGCCGTAAACGAACATGATGATGAAGATGGCCGCGATCATCGTCTGGGACAGCGGCACCAGGATATCCTTGAAGAACTTCCACGGGCCGGCACCGTCGATGCGGGCGGCCTCCAGGAGTTCATCCGGCACGGACATGAAGAACTGACGGAAGAAGAACGTGCCTGTCGCCGAGGCAATCAGGGGCACGATCAGGCCGGTATAGGTGTTCACCATGCCAAGCGACTGCACGATCTCGTAGGACGGCAGGATGCGCACTTCCAGGGGAAGCAGCAGGGTTGCGAAGATGACCCAGAAGCAGAGCGAGGCCATCGGAAAACGGAAATAGACAATGGCATAGGCCGCGAGCATCGAGATGATGATCTTGCCGATCGCAAAGCCGAGGCCGAGGATCAGCGAGTTTTTCAGCATCACGAAGCCGTCGACTTCCTTGGTGAAGCCACCGGCCTGGAACAGCACCGTTTCGTAGTTCTCGAAGAACTTGCCGCCCGGCGTGAACTGGATGCCTTCCTTGTAGATCGTGATCGCGTCGTGGGTACTGGTCAGGAAGGCCAGGACCACGGGCGTGACCATGAAGAAGACACCGGCGAGCAGGATCACGTGATCCCAGATCTGTGATTTTCTCATCACCGCCCCCTTACGTGTAATGCACGCGCCGCTCGATGAGGCGGAACTGAATGATTGTCAGGATGAACACCATCGCCATCAGGATCACCGACTGGGCGGACGAACCACCGAGATCGTTGCCGCGGAAACCATCGAGATAGACCTTGTAGACCAGGGTCACCGGGTTGTTGCCCGGCTCGTTCTTCACGATGACGTCGACGATACCGAACGTGTCGAAGAAGGCGTAGGTGATGTTGATGATCAGCAGGAAGAAGCCTGTCGGCGCCAGCAGCGGGAAGGTGACCGTCCAGAAGCGGCGCATGCCGGACCGGCAATCGATGCTGGCCGCTTCCTGGACCGACTTGGAGATGCCCTGAAGACCGGACAGGAAGAAGATGAAGTTGACCGGCACCTGTTTCCAGACCGCCGTTGTCAGCATGGCGAAGCTTGTGTCGAAATAGTCGACACCGATCTGCATCTTCCAGCCGAAGAGCGCAAAGAAATCGACCATCGGACCGACATGCTGGTCGAACAGCAGGACGCCGATCAGGCCGGCGACCGGAGGCGCGACCGCATAGACCCACATCAGCAGGGTCTTGTAGCTCGACGCACCGCGCAGGACCTTGTCGGCCTTCACCGCCAGAAGCAGGGCGATGCCGAGCGACAGGAAGGTCACGAAGAAGGTGAAGACCGCCGTGAACCGCGCCACACGTCCATAGTCGGACGAGGTCAGCGTGTCGGTGAAGTTGTCGAGCCCCACGAAGGTGGAACCGAAACCGAACGGGTCTTCAAGATAGAAGGAGGATTGAACTGCCTCGGCCGCGGGCCAGAGGAAGAAGATCGTCACGATGGCGAGCTGCGGCAGAAGCAGCATATAGGGCAGCCACGGGGACTTGAACTGGACTTTTTTCATAGGGATGTGTCTCGACCACCGGGAACGGGCAAAGCGGGTCACCAGAGATCCGGCCAACCCGCTTTGCTTATGCGAGGACAGGGGCGCCAGGCGCCCCCGTCCCATGTCAGGTCAAAGCCAGCTTAGTTGCCGGTGGTCTTTGCGAAGCGCTCCAGAAGCTTGTTGCCTTCCGCTTCGATGGTGGCAAAAGCGTCTTCAACGGAGGTTTCACCGGACATGATCTTACCGTATTCGCGGTTCATGACGTCGCGGATCTGGACGTAAAAGCCCATGCGGTAGCCCTTGGTCCACTCGCCACCCGGCAGGGTCAGCTGCTTGATGCCGATTTCGGCAGCCGGTGCTTCGTTGTAGTAGCCGTCTTTCTTGGCCAGCTCATAGGCAGCGTTGGTGATCGGCACATAACCGGTTTCCTTGTGCCACATGTACTGGACTTCCGGTGAGGTCAGGTACTCGTAGAAGGAGGCAACGCACTTGTTTTCCTCGTCCGGCTTGCCGGACATGGCGAAGAGAGCTGCACCACCGATGAAGGTACCGGTGCCGGCGCCGTCAACAGCATCCCAGTAAGGCAGGTAGGTTGCGGAGAACGGGAACTCGACGGTCTTGGAGATGCCGCCGAAGGAACCCGAAGAACCGAGCCACATGGCAACCTTGCCTTCGTTGAACGGGGTCTGGTTGTCGCCCCAGCCGGTGCCGTAGTAACCGAACAGGCCATCATCCAGCCAACCCTTGACGGCGGTGAAGTGGTTCTTGATCGGCTCGCCGAAGACCAGCTTGGTGTCTTTCGCGCCGTCGTAACCGTTGTTGTTGGTTGCGAACTGCAGGTTATGACGGGACTTGAAGTTCTCGGTGAAGATCCACGGCAGGTGGGACTGAGCGAGCGGCACGTAACCGGCTTCTTTCAGCTTCGGAGCGATTTCCTGGAACTCTTCCCAGGTTTTCGGAGCTTCGACACCAGCCTTTTTCAGGGCGTCTTCGTTGGTGTAGAGGATCGGCGTGGAAGAGTTGAACGGCATGCCGATCATCTTGCCGTCGCTGTCGGCGTAGAAGTAGCGGACACCGTCGATATAGTCTTCGATGTCGAAGGCAGCGCCGGCGTTTTCCAGGATGTCCTGGGCCGGGATGACAGCACCCTTTGCACCGATGATGGTGGCGGCGCCGGCGTCGAAGACCTGCAGGATGTTCGGCTGCTCACCGGCGCGGAAAGCGGCGATACCGGCGGTCAGGGTCTCTTCGTAGGTGCCCTTGAAGACCGGAGTGATCTGACAAGCGTCCTGGGATTCGTTGTAGCCGTTGGCGATGTCGACGACGACTTCGCCCAGACGGCCACCCATGGCGTGCCACCAGGAAATGTCGGTTGCCGCATAAGAAGCGGAAGAGGTGCCCAGGAGGGCGGCCGCAGCAACAAAGCTGGCGACTGTCTTACGATAAGCCATGTTCATTTGCTCCCATCTAGAAGGGCTGTTGCCCCGGTCAGCAGTTGGTTTTTCAAGGTGCCGAAATGGCTTCATCGGCACCAGAAACGATAACGCCTGCGTTTCGTATTGTTTTCATATGAACGTTATATGACGCTCATATGAACATTAAAAGACGCCAAAGCCGCGTCCGCAAGAGGCTACGGAGTAAAATCAGCATTCTGCGACCGGGCGTCATGAAAGCGCCTGCATTTTCGCAAGGGGCCGCGGCTCAAAAAACCAAGGCTTGCCGCGATTTTACGCGTCCTTTCCCTTACGATAGTCCCGGTTTGTCGTTTCTTGCAAATTAGTTTAGTCGGCTCATGTGAAATGCGGACGTCGTTCATATGAACGTGCGATGACAGCGATCCTTCGGGTGATTCCGAAGATCGTTGCAAACGCTTGACGTTGCGGTAGAAAACAGAGCGTCTGTCCGGTCGGCAAAAGACCGTGTCAGGCGTCCTGGCCGAAGATCCGCTGCTTGGTGCTCGCGCTGGAGTGCAATATCTTGTTGTAGAGGTAGTGTTTGGTCCGCTTCTCCAGCCAGCGAAATCCGTATTCCAGTTTGCCAGCAAAGCTTCTGGCCGGTTTCGGGCCGGGAGTGAGGTGCCGGACGATACGCCCCTCCTCGACAAGCTGCTGAACCCACTCCTTTTCCGCACTCCAGTCATGGGTGTGCTGCTTGCCCTGGTGGGTAAAGCCGAAGAGATGGATTTTCACGTCCGGCGCGATCTCCAGAAACTCGGCGATGATCGAGGCGCCGGATGTTGGCTGGCTGGTGTCGAAGGGGTCGAATTTTTTCAGATGCTGCCGGGCCTTGTCCTTGGGACCGAAGCCCAGATAGGTCGGTCTGCATTCCCGTGCGAACAGCCAGTCGACCTGGCCGTTGTCCTGGATGTCGTTGACCCAGACTTCCGGTGACCGGTGCAGCGCCAGCGGATTGATCCGCTTGGACATATAGACCCTTGCCCGGTTGAGCATCAGAACGTCGACCCGCTGTCCGGCAGCCCCGAGGGAGGGCGCACTGTTGAAGCGCAGCACCATGTCGGCCTTGTCGATTTCCGGTGCATCGACTGCCGATACCGGGCCGTTGCCGACAATGGCGATGGTCTTGAGGGTCCGCCCGTCCAGAAGGCTGCGCGTCATTGTGTTTTCCCGACTGTTGTGCCGGGGCGTATAGCAATCGGGAGGTCCGGCGGCAACGGCTGTTTGGAGACGGGAGAGGCGGCAACCTCATTTGTCGTCATTGCCGGACGTGATCCGGCAATCCATGCCGTGCCGTTGCATGCAAACAGGGCTTTGCGGGAGGGGTGCGCAACGGCATGACATGACGGAGGGGCGGGGAACGAGAGCTGACCCGGTTCCGCAAGCGCTCTCTATCCGCTAGTCTTAGCCGGATTCGATTGCAGAAAACGATCCTTGCATGTCCCTGAGCTTTTCCTCCGTCTACCCGTTGAAACAGGCCCGCGCCCATGAGATCTGCGGTGATGGTGCGCTGGCCTTTGCCGCGATTGCGGCTGGCTCAGCAAAGGGAGCGGTTGTCTGGATTTCCGAAAGCTGGAAGCCGACCGTCAACCCGGAGGGGCTGGCACCTTATTGCGATCCGGGCAGGTTGTTGCTCAC
This sequence comes from Roseibium sp., assembly GCF_965233565.1. Lineage (GTDB taxonomy): Bacteria > Pseudomonadota > Alphaproteobacteria > Rhizobiales > Stappiaceae > Roseibium. The sequence goes on from NZ_OZ247494.1 coordinate 3,874,686, forward strand.
CCGGGCCGACAGCCAGCTCAACGTTCTGGCCAGCGCGGAAACGGCGCTGCGCTCCGGCGCTGCCGGGCTGGTGGTGGCCGAGGTTTCCGGAGCGATCGGCCTGACGGAAGGCCGGCGGCTGCAGCTGGCGGCCGAGGCCGGCGGCACCACCGCCATTCTCCTGATTCCGGAGGGCGCGGGCAGCAATGCGGCCGAAACCCGCTGGCGCTGCGCCGGGGTTCCGGCCCTCTCCGGGCACGCTTCGGCCCCTCGTCAAAACAGCCATGACTCGACTCATTGGCGCTGGGCACTTATAAAGAACAAAATAGGAACATTATCAGAATGGATTGTGCGTTGGGATGCAGCGTCGCGTCGTGTCATTGTGGTTTCCGAGGCTGGCGGCTGAGCGCGTTTTACGTGCCCGGCCCGTCGACGCGCCGTTTGCCTTAAGCCTGTTCGACCGCAATTCCGAACGCCTTTACGACCTGTGCGCACGCGCCGAAAGCTTCGGCCTCAATCGTGGCATGACGCTGGTGCATGCCCGCAGTTTCTGCCCCGAATTGCTGACCCGTCCGGCCGATCCGGCTGCCGATCAGCGCTTTTTGCGTCTCCTGGCCCGCTGGGCAACCCGCTATTGTCCATGGGTCGGGCTGGACGGCAATGACGGGCTTTTCCTCGACATCACCGGCTCGGCGCATTTGCTGGGCGGCGAAGAACCTCTGCTTGACGACATGCGCGCGCGTCTTGCCCGGGCGGGTCTCACCGCCCGGCTGGGACTGGCCGACACGCCCGGCACGGCCTGGGCGCTGGCGCATTTTTCCGAAGGCATTGCCACACCGGGCGAGACGCTCACCCGGATCGGCCCCCTGCCGCTGCCGGCCCTGCGCCTGACCGACCAGACCTGCACCAGCCTGGAGCGGCTCGGCATTGCCACGGTGTCCGAGCTCTACAATCTGCCGCGGGCAACCGTGGCCCGGCGCTATGACCGGGAGGTGCTGGCACGGCTCGACCAGGCGCTCGGCAATCTGCCGGAACAGATCTCGCCGCTGGGAGAGGAAAAGGTCTTTGCCGTGCGCATGACCCTGCCCGATCCGATCGGGCTTCTGGACGATGTCATGGCCGCCGCCCGGCGTCTTACCGTCCATCTTTGCCGGCGCCTCGACGAGGCCCAGCAGGGCGCCCGGCGGCTGAAACTGACCTTCCGGCGGGTCGATCAGGAAAACCAGTCGGTGGAACTGAAGCTCGCCCGGCCGATGCGCGACGGCAAACGCCTCCTGGCCCTGTTCGAGCGCGGCGTCAGCGCGGTCGATGCGGGGTTCGGCATCGACATGATCCGCCTGGAAGCGCTGGAGGTGGAGCCGCTCGGCCTGCGCCAGCTGGACCGCTCCGAGGGTCTGGCAAAAGACAGTCTTGATGATCTGATCACCCAGCTCGGCAACCGGGTCGGCCTTGAAAACATCCAGCGTTTTCAGCCGGTCGACAGCCATATCCCCGAGCGCAGTTTCAAGCTGGTGCCCGCCGCCTATAGCCGCCCGGCGCCCGACTGGCCCTCCCACCGTCCGCGGCCGATCCGCCTGTTTGCGCCCGAACCCATTCTGGGGTCCGGCTTTGAACCGCCCAGACGCTTCCGCTGGCGCGGCCGCATGCGCACCGTCCTGGAGGCCGAGGGGCCGGAGCGGATCACGCCGGCCTGGTGGGAACAGGATGACAGCTGGTCCAAGGGCCTGCGCGACTATTGGCGCGTCGGCACCGGCGAGGGCCAGCGCCTGTGGCTGTTCCACACACCCCAGGAGCCGGCCTGGTTCGTGCAAGGGGAGTTCGGCTGATGGTTTTTGGCCGCTGTCTCTCCAGCCACGGTTTCTTTCCGTGTCACCCCGGACGAGCAAAGCGAGATCCGGGGCCCACTCGCTTGCAGAGCCTTGGGACCAGGGCACATCACCTTCGCTTCAGCCAGCGGTCAGGCGAGTGGGTCCCGGCTCTGCGCTGGCGCTTGGCCGGGATGACACCGAACGATGTATCTGGCTCTTGTGTCCCTGATGGATTTGAGCTTCACCGCAAACGCCCTCTCTCCCCCCTTGAGGGGGAGAGGTCACCATCTTCTGACAGAGGGGGGCGCGGCCTTTCGACAGGAACCGTCCCTTCCGTGGATCATTGCACCGCCGGTCCCCCCCTCTGTCCGGTTCCCGGACATCTCCCCCGCAAGGGGGGAGAGGGGCGCAAGGGGCGGGGCTGTGCCGGTTTCGGGAGTTCGTTTCTCAGCACCTACCTGATCTTGCCGCGAACGAAAGACCTTTCCTCCCCTCCGTGTCACCCCGGACGAGCCAAGCGAGATCCGGGGCCTACTCGTTTGCAGAGCCTTGGGACCAGGGCACATCACCTTCGCTTCGGCAAGCGGCGAGGCGAGTGGGTCCCGGCTCTGCGCTGGCGCTTGGCCGGGATGACACCGAAAGATGCGTCTGGCTTTTGTTTCCCTGATGGATTTGAGCTTCACCGCAGACGCCCTCTCTCCCCCCTTGAGGGGGAGAGGTCACCATCTTCTGACAGAGGGGCGCGGCCTTTCGGCAGGGACCGCCCCTTCCGTGGATCTCGGCACCGCCGGTCCCCCCCTCTGTCCGGTTCCCGGACATCTCCCCCTCCAGGGGGGAGAGGGGCGCAAGGGGCGGGGCTGTGCCGGGTTCAGGAGCGGGTGTTCCAGCACCTACCTGATCTCGCCGAAGACGGAAGACCTTTCCTCCCCTCCGTGTCACCCCGGACGAGCAAAGCGAGATCCGGGGCCTACTCGCTTGCAGAGCCTTGGGGGCAGGGCACATCACCTTCGCTTCGACAAGCGGCGAGGCGAGTGGGTCCCGGCTCTGCGCTGGCGCTTGGCCGGGAGGACACGGGAAGGAAGGAGCACGGCTTTCAGCTCCCGCAATGGTCTCGCCCCCACCGCTTGTTCCGCCTCTTCCCCCCGGGGGGAAAGGTGGCGAGGTCTGGGGCACTTCGGGATGTGCCCAGGCTGTCATCCCCGCGAAAGCGGGGACCCAGGCACGCCATGGGCCGAAAACAGCCTTGGACACATCCGCCCGGAATGACGCCGGAGGAGGATCTCGGGAGCTCCGTCCATGAGCCGTGAGCCCTCCGCCGACAGTTTCCGCCTGGAACCGGCCCGTTATGCGGAGCTTGCGGTCACGTCCAATTTCTCGTTCCTCACCGGCGCGTCTCACCCGGAAGAGCTGGTGACGCGGGCCGCCGCGCTTGGCCTTGAGGCGATTGCGATCACCGACCGCAATTCGCTGGCCGGGGTGGTGCGGGCCTTTTCGGCGCTGAAGGAGATCAAGCGCGCCGCGGCCGAAGAAGGCGTGCAGATCCGCTCCCATTCGCAGATCGATTCATCCTCGCGCCAGGAGACCAACACCAGTCCGCCGCTGGCCCTGCCGGAGACGTTGAAACTGCCGCGGCTGATTGTCGGCGCGCGGCTGGTGCTGCAGGACAGCCCGGTCGACTGGGTGGCACTGCCCACAGACCGCGCCGCCTACGAACGGCTCAGCCAGCTGCTGACGCTGGGCAAGCGCCGCGCGGAAAAGGGCGACTGCCACTTGAATCTGGAAGATCTCCTGAGCGCCACAAAGGGCCTGATCCTGATCGCCCTGCCCCAGGGGGCGTCCGCGCAGACGGGCCTCTGCGCCACCACCTGCGATCACATCCGCCGGCTGCGCCAGGAGCTGCCGGGCCATGTCTTTCTGGGCGCGGCGCCCCGCTATGACGGCACCGACCAGGCCTGGTTCCGGACCTGTGCCCAGGCCGCGCATTCGCTCGCCGCGCCGATGGTGGCTGTCGGTGATGTCATGATGCATCATGCCGGCCGCCGCCGGCTGGCCGATGTGCTGACCTGCCTGCGCGAGGGCTGCACCATCGACGAGATCGGCACCAGGGCGCTGCCCAATGGCGAGCGGCGGCTGAAAGCCCCGGACGACATGGCGCGCCTTTTCCGCCATCACCCGGCCGCGTTCCGCCGCACGCTGGAAATCGCCACCCGCTGCAGCTTCGATCTTTCCGAACTGTCTTATGAATATCCGGACGAGATCATGGGCGGGGAGGACCCGCAGGCCCGGCTGGAACGGCTGACCTATGAGGGGCTGGAACACCGCTATCCGGCGGGCGTTCCGGACCATGCGCTCAAGCTGGCGGCGAAGGAGCTGACGCTGATCGCCAAGCTCAAATTCGCGGCCTATTTCCTGACCGTGCATGACATTATCGGCTTTGCCAGAAGCCGCCACATCCTGTGTCAGGGGCGCGGGTCGGCAGCCAATTCGATCATCTGTTATGCGCTCGGCATCACGGATGTCGGCCCGGAAACCATCACCATGGTCTCCGAGCGTTTCATCTCAGAGCATCGCGGCGAACCGCCTGACATTGATGTCGATTTCGAGCATGAGCGGCGCGAGGAGGTGATCCAGTATGTTTACGAGAAATACGGCCGTCACCGCGCCGGGCTCTGCGCCACGGTGATCCATTTCCGCACTCGCGCCGCGATCCGCGAGGTCGGCAAGGTGATGGGGCTGAATGCGGATGTCACCGCGGCGCTCGCCGGCCAGATCTGGGGCAGCTCCAACAAGGGGCCGGAGGAAACGCGGGTCCGGGAAATCGGTCTCGATCTTACCAACCCGCGCGTCCGGCAGACCATCGAGTTGATCCGGGAGATCATCGGCTTTCCAAGACATCTGAGCCAGCATGTCGGCGGTTTCGTGATCACGCAAGGCCGGCTCGACGCGCTTTGCCCGATCGAGAATGCCGCCATGGAAAACCGCACCGTCATTGAATGGGACAAGGACGATATCGACGCGCTTGGCATCCTGAAGGTCGATATGCTCAGCCTCGGCATGCTCACTTGCATCCGCAAGTGTTTTCAGCTGATCGACACGCATCACGGCGACCAGCTGACGCTCGGCACCGTGCCCCAGGCGGATAAAAAGACCTATGACATGCTGTGCGTGGCCGATGCCATCGGTGTCTTCCAGGTGGAAAGCCGGGCGCAGATGAACTTCCTGCCGCGCATGCGCCCGCGCGAGTTCTATGACCTTGTCATCGAGGTCGCGATTGTGCGCCCCGGCCCGATCCAGGGCGGCATGGTGCACCCCTATATCAACCGCCGCCAGGGCAAGGAGAAGGTGACCTTCCCGTCCAGGGAACTTGAGGAGGTGCTCGGCAAGACGCTCGGCGTGCCGCTGTTCCAGGAACAGGCCATGCAGATCGCGGTCGTCGCCGCCGGTTTCACCCCGTCGGAGGCGGACAAGCTCCGCCGCTCCATGGCGACCTTCCGGCGCATGGGCACGATCGGTCAGCTGAAGGAGAAGTTCATCTCCGGCATGCTGAGCCGCGGTTACGAGCTGGAGTTTGCCCAGAACTGTTTCGGCCAGATCGAGGGCTTCGGCGAATACGGCTTTCCCGAAAGCCACGCTGCCGCCTTTGCCATGCTCGCCTATGTCTCGGCTTACCTCAAATGCCATTACCCGGCCGAATTCGCCTGCGCGCTTTTGAACGCCCAGCCGATGGGCTTTTACGCCCCGGCGCAGATCGTGCGCGATGCCCGCGAGCACCAGGTCGAGGTCCGCCCGGTCTGCGTCAACACCAGCGAATGGGACAACATCCTGGAGCGGCGCAGCGACGGCGCGCTGGCGCTGCGGCTCGGCTTCCGCCAGATCAAGGGCCTGCGCGAGGAAGACGCCGCCTGGATCGTCGCCGCGCGCGGCAATGGTTATCCGGACACCGAAACCCTCTGGCTCCGCACCGGCGTGCCGCCGGCCACCCTGGAGCGGCTGGCCGAAGCCGATGCCTTTGCCGGCATGGGCCTCAATCGCCGTGCTGCGCTCTGGCAGGTCAAGACCATCCGCAGCCCCAAACCCCTGCCGCTCTTCAACGACCCGATCGACGGCGAGGCGATCTTCGAGCCGGAGGTGCATCTGCCGGCCATGCATCTCGGCCAGGAGGTGGTCGAGGATTATCTCTCGACCCGGCTGACGCTCCGCGCTCATCCGATGGAGCTGTTACGCCCGCATATCCCGCATCTGACCCCGCATGACCGGCTCGCCGCGCTGACCCCGCGCGAGGCGCGCCGGGTCTCCGTCTGCGGCCTTGTCATCACCCGCCAGCGTCCCGGCACGGCCTCCGGTGTCATCTTCCTGACGCTCGAAGACGAGACAGGCGTCTCCAACGTGGTCGTCTGGCCGAAGATGTACGAAAAATTCCGCCCCGCCGTCCTGGGCGGGCGGCTCCTGAAGGTCACCGGCCGGCTGGAGCGCGAGGGCATGGTGGTTCATCTCATCGCCGACCACATCGAAGACCGCTCCCGCGACCTCTCCCTCCTCGGCCATCCGAGCGACAACGTGCTGGGTGAGATGGGCCCCAAGACCGACGACGTCCCGGTGCATCTGAAATCGGACGCCCAGAAGACACGGGCGATGCATCCGCGGGAACAGGCGAAGCGGCTGTTTCCGAGCCGGGATTTTCATTGAGGGGGATGTTAGGAGTGGTGGAGAGTGGGAGTTTGCTGCAGAAGCGATGAAACACCACAAGAAATTAATAGCTAGCCCTTGGCCTTATTCGTTGTTCTCAGAATATCTGAAGTGTCAAAGTCATTTGTATTTTCAACACTAAAAACAACTTTCAAGTGCGGCATTGGATCCTTAATTCAGTGATTTCTAAAGGTGTTTGTATAAAATCACTTCAACCCAAAGCTGAAATCAGCTAACCAAGCGAATGGACTCAAAATTAGAAATTTTCTTAGTCGCCTTCAGACCCCACTCCTTAGGGTAAGAGTTCACAAGGGTAGTTGAATGGATGCAACGGAACATCTGGAAACGCTTCGGAGACGCTTAAATAGCGTGTTCGATGAAACAATTGCGAATGGGCAGCTCACTGGCAATTCGCACTACTATGCAACATGCCTCTTCGAGCTTGGCCAGCAGCTTGAAGATCATGCGATTACGAACCTAATAAAAACCGTTGCCGCGCAGTTGGAGAGTGCGACGTTGTTCGCTTCCTTTGGTCTATATCGACAAGCTTTTTCAGCCTTACGCCTTGCTCTAGAGCTGGGGCTGGGAGCTAGTTATTTTTCAGTACATAGACTAGAATTAAGTGAATGGCTTGATGGTCGCGGAGATATTAGCTGGAGCAAATTGATCGATGAGGACAGGGGAGCTCTGTCACCTCGCGTTGCTAAGGCATTCTTTCCGGAGCTGACAAAAGAAACCCAACAGTTTGCTGATAATGCGAAGTCACTGTATCGCGAGCTTTCAGAGTTCGTCCACGGCAACTATGAAACCTGGGTAGATAACGGTCTCGCGATTTCCTTCAATACCGCTGTGTATCAACGCTATCATGACAAGTGTAAGGAAGCTTTCGAAATCATCCTATTCACCCTTTGTTGCCGATATCTTAAAGATTTAGGCGAAGAAAAGCGTGACGAAGTTGACTTCATCAAAGATGAATTCAGCCACTTAGGTCCAATACGAAAGGTCTTCGGCGGGCCGGAGGATTTCTAGAATGGCATTTTATCTTAGAACCGAAAGCATCAAAGCAGATGAGATTGTCGATCTATCTGTCTTAAATCACGCAGACAATCAAACTATTGCGGCGTTGAAATCGGCTGAGCCTTGTTTGGTGGAGGGATCCCGAGGCACTGGAAAATCATTCTTGATGAGAGTGGCCGAAGGTCAACTAGAAAAACAAGAGGCAGCCGCTCTCACCGTGTTTGTTTCATTCAACATTAGCTCTTTGGTTACCACGGATGACCCACTCCAATTCTACCATTGGATGCTTGCCAAGACTCTAAAAACTCTGATCAACAGGTTACGGAAAAGAGGGCTTTCAGTTTCACCATTTGCAGCTGGCCTTTTGAGCAATGACGAATCCAATAAGCAAGCTGATGTGGAGAAAGACCTTCGAGAGATTGTCAAGAGATTCGAAGAATCTTATCGCAGTAAAGAAAAAATCTGCATCTCAAGCCTGCCGGATATTGAAGATGTCAAGGAAGCGATAGAAGAGATTTGTTCTGAAAATGGGCTCGATCGGATATATATTTTTTTCGATGAAGCGGCACATGTATTTCGACCAGATCAACAACGTCAATTTTTTAGTCTTTTCAAAGATCTGAGATCACCTTTCATAACTTGTAACGCTGCAATTTATCCTGGAGTGACATATTTTGGGGACTCTTTTGAGCCAAATCACGACTGCATTTATCGCCGAATAGAACGCAACATTTCGGACGCTGACTATCTTCAATATTTTCGGGCGATCGTAGATAAGCAAGCCGATGACAATCTCAAGAAAACTCTAGACGCCCAAACAAACATCTTTAATTCATTGGCCCTTGCAAGTGGAGGTAATCCAAGAATCTTGCTTCGAACCATTCAAGATCTTGATAAGGTGAACACTGCGTCAGCAAATGCAGTGTTGAAAGCATTCTATCGCGGTCAAATTTGGGCTGAACACACCGAGCTAGGTGAGAAGTACGGCGGCCACAAGGTGATCGTGGATTGGGGAAGAGATTTTCTTGAACAATATGTCATCCCAGCAATCGAGGCATATAACAGCCAAAGAAAAGAGCGAAATCAGAATGAGGCTACAATCTATTTTTGGGTTCATAAAGACTGCCCCGCTTCGGTGAAGGAAGCGCTGCGTCTGTTGTCTTATACGGGAATAATTAGAAAAATTGATGCATCTGTAAGAGCCACAAGACGTGAATTGGGTACACGATACGAGGTGAAGTATGGGTGTGTGCTCGCGAGTGAGGGAAACCCAGTTACTCAGTCAAAAGACTTTTTTGAGAGCCTTTCCCTTAAGAAGTTTCCAGAATTTGGCAAAAATCATGCAGCCTATTTCGATATTAATGACATTGAGGCTACTCAAGTTAATGACCAACAGTATTTAGTTGCATTGAATGCCATGCTTTCAAAGTCAGTGGATGTTCTTCCTTTGCTTACCTCCTGGCAAAAAGGGAAGTTGAAGGATGCAAATATAAAAACGATCGAACAGCTTCACCAGAACAGTGAAGAGGATTTGATTGACCAACTATACCGGGTCGGCCCTGTTCGTGCTAGATTAATGAAAAACGCTGCGACTGCGGAACTATTGGAATACCTTTCTGGTTAATTCTAGACTTTTGATCCTAGAAAGCTTCGGCGCGGCGTTTATTCTGACACGAATATTTACTTTTGGCCAAAGCTGTTGACGAGGCCGTAACAAGACCAGTTATCTTACGTACACTATAAATGCGATATTCATCGTCACTCTCAGCATGCGTTTTGTTCGCCTCTCTCTATTATTGAACAGTCAAAATGTCTGCACAGCCGTCATTTTGCGGCAATGATCTTCGACTGTGCAACGAATGGTCGGTTCGGCAGTTTGCGCTGCGGCATCAATTAGGCAGGTGGATATTGGGAAAAGCCCACATCCACCAATCCACATCCACCCTCACCCGAAGTTCCGGTTGATTTGTCCCCTCTGACCGGCTCACATGGTGTCCCCGGCAACACCCAAGGTCACCAGCCGCAGGAACAGCGGCTGACTGGAGCCACCATGCGCCTGCTTGCTCTCACTCTTGCCCTGTTTCTCCTTTGCGGCCCGGCTCTGGCCGGTGTGGAAGACAAGGTCGCGGCCGCGGCGCCGTCGGGGGTCGTGCTGGTGCTGGATGAGAAGGGCAACGAGCTGGTGGCGCAAAACGCCGGCCGGTCCTTCGTCCCGGCGTCCGTCGCCAAGCTCGTCACCGCCTGGTTGGCGCTGGAGGTTTTGGGGGAAGATTACCGCTTCAAGACAAGCTTTTACCTGGATGAGAACAGGGTGCTTTATGTGCGCGGCGGCGGCGATCCGTTCCTGGTCTCCGAGGAGCTTGCACTGCTCGCGCCCAAGCTTCTCGCCGCGACCGGCAAGGAACCGTTCGCGGGCCTTGTTCTGGACGCAAGCTATTACCCGGCCAGTCTTCGTATCCCGGGCATCGAAGACACCGGTGCGGCCTATGACGCCCTGAACGCGGCCCTTGCGGTCAACTTCAACACGATCCATGCCGTCAGAAAGGGAAACACCGTCCGTTCCGCGGAAAAGCAGACCCCGATCACTCCCCTGGCGGTGAGCCAGTTCCGGGAGCGCGGCCCAAAGGGGCGCGGCCGCATTAGCCTCGCCCAGGAAGATCCTGCCATAGGCGTGCGCTATGCCGGCGAGCTGCTCGCCGCCTTTATCGAGCGGGCCGGAGGGCGTGTTGACGGCGACATCTCAACCGGGCCCGTGCCTTCGGGTCTCGAGCCTGTCCATGTGCACCACCAGTCCCGCCCCCTTTCGGAGATCCTGACCCTGCTGATGATCGGGTCGAACAACTATATCGCCAACCAGATCTTTCTGGAGATTGGCGCACACCGTCTCGGCGGGCCGGTCAGCCTGGAAAAGTCGCAGCAGGTCGTTGCGGAGATCCTGGCCGAACACGGCATCACCGAGGGGCTGGTCCTCAAGGAAGGCTCGGGCATCAGCCCCGACAACCTTTTCTCCCCCCAAAGCCTCGCCAGGGTGCTGCAGCAGTTTGCGCCGCATGCGGACCTGCTGCCCAAGACCCGGGCCGGGTCCCGCTACAAGACGGGCACGATCCCGGGTGTGAAGGCCCTGGCGGGATATGTGAACACCTCCAAATACGGCCTGGTGCCCTTCGTGATTTCGCTGAAGGGCAACACGGGCAAGACCCGCTTCCGCCTGCTCAGGACGCTTGAACTCGGTCTCTAACGGGAGGTCGGAGGTCGGCGCCATCGGCTATGGGGCGATGTTTTTTCCGAGATGTTCGGGCCGGTGAACAAGAGGGAAAGCCACGCCCTCGTTGACAGCTACAAAATCCAGAAACTGGCAAACTGACTGCTAAACTTTCGGCCCGAACCAGGATTGGAACTTTATGGCCTTCGCTATGCACGCAGGTGATTTGCTCTTGAGCATCAATCACACCGAGGAGTACATCCTGCAATCGGCATATCAAGAGCCTGAAAAATATCCTGAACTTACAAAGCTCTGGGAAGAGTTCTATGATGGCCCGGTCATCGATCCCGACAGTGCAAATCGCATAGTCCACGAGCTGATCGAACTGCTCGCAGGCTCGGCAGATCCTGATCCTGATCCTGCATTGTCTGACAGCATACAGAGGTTTCTGCCTTTCTTTAGCAAGGCATATACGCGCTCGCTCGACATTCAGTGCAAGAGCGATTAGCAGGCTGGGCCTCATTCGGCCAATTGCCGCATGTTGAACGAATGTCAGCTTCTGGACCCAAGCAGGTGACTGTCCTCTGAACCGACCATGCTCGGTCCGCAACCTGGTGCAGCCGAGCCAACGCCCATCAGTTCAGTCCGTTCAAATAGCCTGACGCAGAACCGCTTCCGGACATGGAGAAAAAGACGCCGTTGTCGCGCTCGGCGCTGGTTGATTTCTGCCGGACCCTGTTCCTCAGAGCCTCTGCGGTAATGGAGACCCCGACCTCGAGATTGGAATGGTGTTCACCAAGGCTTGGGTCAATCAGGCCATGCTGGTAATGGTCGACAAGCGTTTCGGGGAGATCGGCCAGCCAGAAGTTATCATCGGACTGGCAGGACAGAAGGATCGTATAGGGGGCAATGCCGTGTTCCTTGATCATCGCCTCGATCAGAACCATGCGGTCGTCAGGGGACAGGCCAACCTCCTTGCGAATGGCCGGGGAGGCGGCCGTGAACCTGTAGGCGGGCGGCGCTCTGCGCGGCAGTCGAAAGAACAAAGGCGGTTTTTCAAGCAGGCTGGGGCAGAGGGCCCCGATTTTTTCGATGAAGACTTTTCCGACGCCGAAATCATCGCCGTGAAAGGCAATCATCTGTTCAACGGATTTATAGGCAATATGTTCATGCCCTGCGAACTCGGCGGAATTCACATCACCGATCCAGACGTCGTTCTGGTAATCGACATCCAGAAGCTTGAATTCACATCCGATGAGCCCGATGCTGAAATTCCATTGGTGTTCAAAAAGACGATCCGTCTCTCCCGGATGACGCATCAGGATCTTGATGCCGATGACGCCGAATGGCGCTTCGCGGGAGATCATCTTTTGAACGGCGCCGTCCTGAATATCAAAGACCGTGGAGGTGTTCCACAAGTCGATAAGATGCGCCTGGTACTCTGCGCCGATCGCATCGATCAGTCTTTCAACGCGCCCCTTGCCTGATGACACATCAGTCTCCGGTTTCTGTTCGGTCACTCGGTCTTCCAAACCAATATATGTCATCCGGGCAGCGTCAGGTACTCCCCACCTTTCAAAAAACGCCCCGGAAGAGGCTGGGCGACTCCGGCACATGAGACCCTCATTCGCCCTTTCAGCACTCACACCAATCGCTTAAGAAAGAACCATTCAGCTTTCTTGAGCGCACAGAGGGGACAGGATGGAAAAACGCAGATTGGGCGCGGGTGGGCCGGAAGTCGGCGCGATCGGCTATGGCGCGATGTCCTTTTCCGACATGTACGGGCCGACGAACCAGGCGGAAAGCCACGCTGTCCTCAATGCCTGCCGGGATCTCGGTGTCACGCATCTGGACACGGCCAATGTCTACGGCATGGGCAAATCGGAAACCGCGATCGGCACCTATCTGAAAGCCGATCCGGGCGCGCGCAGCGACTTTATCATCGCAACCAAGGCCTCGATCACCAGCGATCAGGACGGCAACCGTTGCTTTGACAATTCGGCGGGGCACCTGGAAGCGGAGCTCGACAAGTCGCTTGAGCGGCTTGGCCTCGACTGCGTGGACCTTTTTTATGCCCATCGCCGCGATCCGCGTTTCACCCCGGAAGAAATGGCGGCCAATCTCGGCCGGCTGGTCGAAAAGGGCAAAACCCGCGCCATCGGCCTGTCGGAAGTCGCGCCGTCGACCCTGCGCCGCGCCATGAAAGTCTTCCCTGTCGCCGCCGTTCAATCGGAATATTCGCTCTCCACGCGCGCGCCCGATCTCGGACTGGTGCAGGCCTGCGCAGAGCTCGGCGTTGCCATGGTGGCCTTTTCGCCCGTCGGCCGGTCGCTGCTGACCGACAATCCGATCCCGCGCGAGCGGATCGCCGACCTGCCGTTCCTCAGCTCGAACCCGCGCTTCATGGAGCCGAACCTGACGGAAAACCTGCGCATCCTGGAAGGCTTCCGCAAGCTTGCGGCGGAGATGGGCACGACAGCGGCAGGGCTGGCGAATGCCTGGCTTTTGAGTCGCGGGCCACATGTGATCCCGATCCCGGGAACCCGGTCGGTTGACCATCTGCGCGAATGCATTTCGGGCGCGGCCCTCAATCTCACGGCATCGGATCTGGAGCGGATCGAGGCTGTGCTTCCCGTCGGTTGGGCCCATGGCGACCGCTATTCGGAAGCGCAATCGATCGGACCTGAGCGGTATTGCTGAGAGGAGGAACGGCCACATGCATATTGGTTTGATTGGCGGCATCGGGCCGGCGGCCACGGATTTCTATTATCGCAAGCTCATCACGGCGGCGAAGGAAAGCGGTCGTGATCTCGATCTGACAATGGTGCATGCCGATACCGCGACGTTGCTGGCGAACCTGGCGGGCGGCCGTGAGGCAGAGCAATGTGCGATCTACTCAAGGCTGACCGACCGGCTTGTGGCCGCCGGGGCGGAAAATGTGGTCGTCACCTCCATTGCCGGTCATTTCTGCATCGACCGGTTCACGGCCATGTCGCTCCTTCCCGTGATTGACCTCACCAGGGTTCTGACACGTTGGCTGCAGGACAAGGGCTTTCGGCGGGTCGGTATCATGGGAACGGACACCGTCATGCGCACCGGCATGTATGGCAAACTTGAGCCCGTCGAGGTTCTGGCGCCGGAAGGGGACAACCTGCAGAAAGTGCATGAGGCCTATGTCACCCTGGCCCAATCGGGTCAGCCGACGGACGCCTTGCGGGACGTCTTTCTGGAGGCGGGCAACGCACTTGTGGCCCGCGGCGCGGAGGCCGTCCTCTTGGGCGGCACGGACCTGAATGCAATCCTGAACGAGGACGTGGCGACGTTTCCGCTTGTCGACTGCGCGAGCATTCACATTGAGGAAATCGCGCGTTCTATCTGACGGGATGTCGGGTCTCGGCTGGGCATCGCACCAGACCGGCAGCGGCGCCAAAACCCAGAAATCGCATATCAAAGCACAGGAATCGCGCCTCACAACCGGGCGCCTGACCGCCATCTTTGTCTCATCACGATCCATCAAGGTCGACAATGGAGACAGAGATGACACGCACAATCGTTACCACCGCCGCCATGCTGATGGCCTCCACCGCACTTGCCGACGTCAAAACCCGTTCGGTGACGTTCGAAAACGACGGTGCCACCTTGCATGGCACGCTCTACCTGCCCGAAACCCATGACGGTGCTCCGCTGCCGGCGGTGGTCGTCACCGGTGCCTGGACCTCGGTTGAAGAGCAGATGCCTGCCAATTATGCCCGGGAAATGGCCGGCCGCGGTTTTGCCGCCTTCACCTTCGATTTCCGCGGCTGGGGCAAGTCCAACGATTTGCCGGGGAATGTACGTTACGTCGAAAGCCCGGACGCCAAGACCTCCGATATCCGCGCGGCGATCGACTATGTCGCGACCCTGCCGGAAGTGGATGCGGCTGACGTGAACGGCCTCGGTATCTGTGCCTCCGCCGGCTACATGGTCGACGCGGTGTCCGGCAATCCGAACGTCAATCGGCTCGCACTGGTGGCGCCCTGGCTGCAGAACGAGGACATCGTCGAAGCGGTCTATGGCGGCAAGGACGGTGTCGCCGGCCTGATCGAGATGTCGCGGGCAGCCGAAGCCGCCGGCGGGCAGATCATTCCCGCCGCAGGTCCGGAAGGGGCCGAAGGCGTTCTGATGCCGATTGGCGGCTATTATTACGAGGCCGATCGTGGCGCGATCCCCGAATATGACAATCAGTGGAACAATGCCGGCTGGGAAGGCTGGCTGACCTACCACCCGGCCAACAATCCGGAGCGTCTCGACAAGCCGCTGGCCGTCGTCCATTCCGAAAGCGCGGCGATCCCCGAGGGCGTGCGCAGTTTCCTCGGCGGCTTTGCCGGCGACGCGACCATGGAATGGCTGGAAGACGTGACCCAGTTCGATTTCTACGACAACCCGGAAGACGTCACCCGCGCGGCCAACACCGTTGCCGCCCATTTCCGGGCCGGAGCGCCTGCCGGTAACTGAACCGGTTGATCTTGCAGAGCGCCGTTCCGGCGGCGCTTCCCTTTCATCAATAAGGAACCAGACCCATGAAACGAGCCGTTCTTGCAGCCATGCTTGCTGCCCCGCTCCTTGGAGGTGCCGCCATGGCAGACCAGACAGAGATCACCGCAACGCTCACCGACATCGCTGCCGGCGCGGACCGGCATGACTGGCAGCGTGTACGGGAGGCTTTCGCCGATACGGTCACCACCGATTATACCAGTCTCTGGGGCGGAGACCCCGTGACGCAGCCGGCCGATGAGCTGGTTGCCGGCTGGTCGGCCTTTCTGCCGGGCTTCGACAGCACGCACCACATGGTCACCAATCACACGGTCATGTCCGAAACTGGCACGTCCGCAACGGCGGAAGCCGATTTCACCGCAACCCATCGCATCGGGGACGGGCTCTGGACCCTGGGCGGGCGGTATTCTTATGAGCTGGAGCGCAGCGACGACCGCTGGAAAGTCACGTCCATGACCATGACGGCCCTCTGGGAAACGGGTGACCGTGGTCTCGTGGCCAAGGCTGGAGAGCGCGCGGCCGGTGGCAACTGAGCAGGCGCCGATGGTGGTGCAGCGACATCGGTGGTCATGGGATTGTGTCGACCCCGGTCAACCGGACCGGAACACCGCCGGTGTCGCACCGTAGAGACGTTTGAAATGCTGCCCGAACCGGCTGAGATCCTGATAGCCGCAGCGCCAGGCAACCTCCGCAACGCTCAGCTGTGTTGTCTTGAGCAGAACGGAGGCCCGCTCCAGGCGGGCCTTGATCACATATTGCAGGGGCGACTGGCCGAGTGCTTTCTTGAAGGCTTTCGAGAAATGTGTGCTGCTCATTGCGGCAAGCTCGGCCATGGCCGTGAGGCTCAGGTCTTTCGCCAGATTGTCATGGATATGGTCCAGAACCCGTCTGAGCCGGGCATCCTCGATACCGGCATTCCAGGCGGGCAGGGGTTTGACCGACTGAATGAGTTGAGCGGCCAGCGCTCTTTGCATCGTATCCCGGTAGAGCGCTCCATTGCCCTCGAAACTGTCTGCGCTCAGACTGAGGCTCAAAAGCAGCGGGTCGAGCGCACCGACCACGGCTTCGAATTCGAAGGACCGCCCAATCCCGAATTCTTCCAGGAGAGTGTGGCTCAGGCTGACGCTGACAAATTCGAGCTCTGCATCATATTCACACAGCCCTTCGCTGCCGGCCGGCAGGATCCAGCCCTGATTTTTTGACAGCGGTCGATGGGCCGCCTGAGAAGATCCGTGCGCCAGTCGATGGCCGGGCTGGTCGTTCAAAAAGATGCCAAGGGTCAGGGACGGCAGCGCATAGGCACCGCCGCCCGCAGGCAGGACCGTTCGGGTTGAAACCACATCTGGCATGCCCTTAGTGTATGTGCGACGAACCGGTTTTCAAGCGGATCCGGCTGTTTGCCTGTCTTGATGCCGCGATGTTGTGACCACGCAGCAGCGCCAGGGACGGGTGCGGTTTACACGTTTGGCGGGCCGCCAACAGGAGTGAGCGATGATGGATCAGACCGGACCGATCCTGAGACTGTTCGAGGTTCAGACCAAACCGGGCTGTGCGGCCAAGCTGCTGGACAGTTTTGCGACAACGTCTGCCGCCGTCGTTATGGGCAGGCCCGGCAATCAGGGATATTTCTTCGGTCGGGAGATCGAAGCGGAGGGCGACAAGGTGATGTTCGTCTCTGTCTGGGCCAACCTGGATGCGATCAAGGCTCATTTTGGCGAAACCTGGCAGCAGTCCTTTCTACCACCCGGTTATGAAGAGATGATCGCGCATTGCTCCATTCGCCACGTCGACCTGTCCGGCGGCTGGCATGTTGACGGAGCCCTGACGTCCAGGGAGGCGTGAGCGGTTCCGTGCCCCTGCTGCATCTTTCCATCAGTGCTGAACACCCTGAAGGCGTTGCCGGGTTTCTGGCAGAGGTCATGGGCGGCAAGGCAATGCCGTTTCCGCCCTTTCCGGACTGCTGGATCGCCTTTTCCAGAGAAGACGATGGCACCGCCATCGAAGTCTATCCGCTCACCCATGTCCTGACCGCGGGACCTGACCAGATCGCCTGCGAAGTCCGGGAACCGGACAACACGCCGACATTTGTCCATGTGGCGCTCGCGTCGGTTCTGCCTCGGGACAGCTTGCTGGAGCGCGCGGCGGCGAAAGGCTGGACGGCGCGGATCTGTCATCGCGGTCCGTTTGACTGTGTCGAGATCTGGCTGGAAAACCGGCTGCTGGTGGAGCTTCTGGACAGATCAATGCAAGAGGATTATCGCGCCGGCATGACAGCGGAAAACTGGGCAGCAATGTTCGGAATGCCCCGCTAGAGCCTGCCGGGCTCCGCCTGACCGGTCGCGGCGGCTTCCTTCGGGTCGCTGAGCGCGCCCAGACCCTTCGGGGTCAGGCCGTAGACACCCCGCTCGAGCCGTTCGAACCAGCCATAGTGATCGTCCGCCATCATGCGGGTCGCACGCGCAACGCCGGTGGCCTTGGCAACATCGGCGCCGCGGCTGGGGCCACTTTCCGCCAGATGCTCCGCGCAGCGGATCGCGTCCTGCCGGTAGGCCGTGACAAGCGTCACGCGGGTCGAGCCGCCCGTGTTCGGATCGCCGACGCGGCGGGCGAATTCCCGAAGCATTCTGGTCTTGCGGGGTTTCGACTTGCGTGGCGTGAACGGGGCTGGGTCGTGATGCACTTCCACATGTCCGTCCGGCAGACGCACGGTGATCAGCCCGAGACCAAGCCGCCGGGCAAGTTTCAGGTTGCTCTTCAAGGCGCCCAGAAACCGTTTGCCCTTGCCGCGGGCGACCGCGACATAGACCAGATCCGTGATCGCCTGCCGGTCGATGGCCTGATGAAACAGGCTCAAGGTGAAGCCGGTTTTCAGTTCAACGATCACCGGCTCCTCGTCGCCCCGGCAAGCGACCAGATCCGCTGCGCCGACTTCGGCCTTGACCTCATATCCCTGTCCTTCCAGGAAGGTCTTGACCGGTGCGTAGAGCTCGGTTTCCAGAATGCGCGTCATTGCGGAAGTGTATGCGGCAGGAAGGGGACGGACAATCTGTGGAAGGGGTTTGCCACAGGCAAAGCGGGCCCGATCCGATAGGTGTTACGGGTTCGAAGCGTCCTTGTCTTGCAGTGAATATCGCTCGCGCTCCGCGTCCATCTCCGCCTGCCAGCGGTTTTTCAAGGCGGCAGGCCGCTCCGGAAAACGGTCATCCAGGAGGTTCGCAAAGGTCATGCGGTCCGTCCGGAAATAGCGGAAACCTTCCCGCAATTCGCACCAGGCCGCCAGGATCCTGCCTTCATCCCGGTAACCCAGAAGGACCGGCCAGACGCAGCGTTCGCTGGTGCGGCCTTTATCGTCGCGATAGCCGATCTGCACCTTTTTGCCGTCCAGGATCGCCTGACGCAGCATGCCGGCATCGACGCACTCTGCTGCTGCCGGACTGACGGGGCGAACACTCATGGGCGAGGCAAGAATGTGCCGGCGCAACGGGTCGGGTGTGATCGCCTCGATCTTCGCCATCAGGTTTTCTGCTGCCCGGGCAAGGTCCGGTTCGCCGCGGGTTGCGACCCAAAGGGCGCCGAGAACCGCTGCATCAATTTCGTCTGCAGTCAGCATCAGGGGCGGCATGTCAAAACCGTCTTCCAGAACATAACCGAGGCCCGGTTCACCGCGGATCGGAACGCGCTGTGCGATCAAGGTCGTAATGTCGCGATAGACCGAACGCCGGGAAACCTCCAGCTCCTCCGCGATATCGCGGGCGGAGATCGGCCTGCGTGTCCGCCGCAGGATCTGGATGATTTCAAACAACCTGTCCGCTTTGCGCATGTCGTCCCTTGGCTGGTTCGATGTTGCCACCACGGTGGCAACAGGGGGGATTTATAAAACTGCCGGAACACCTTGGAAAGGACGGGACAGAATGACAACGACGATGTTCAGGCGCCTTGCAGCCGGGATCACTCTCTTTTTCCTCACATCTTTCACCACCGCGAACGCACAGGAAACCGCCATGCAAGCAAGCCGCCAAGACAATCTGGAGCGCCTGGGGGTCTATGTCCTTTCAAGCGACATGGAACGGTCCGGCACGTTTTATCGCACGCTCTTTGGGGCTGACCCTGTCTTTCAAACCGAGGTTTTTGTTGGCTTCAACATTGCAGGCGGCCTGTTTGCCGTCGTGTCGAAAGAGGCGTTTGCACCGGAGGCCAGGCTCGGGGGCAGCACCGTTCCCTATCTCAAGGTGACGGACATTGACGCCGCCCTTGCTCATCTCACCGAAATCGCTCCGGAGGCTCTTCAGGCGCCCGGTATCATCCGCGAAGGCCCTCTGAGCCTGTTCAAGTTCAGGGATCCGGATGGCAATCTCGTGGAGTACTACGCGCTGTCCGCACCGGTCGACGGCCTTTAGGAGGCCTTGTGCAGGGACTGGCCCGGCGCAATCACTTCAGCCCCGGCCAGTTCCTGTTCGCCTTGGCGATATAGCCCGGGATATCCCGGCTCCAGGTGCGCTGCACGGACTTGGAATAGTTCACGTAAAGCTTGCCGGACACGACCTTGTAGGCGAGTGGGTTGACGCCGACCTTGTAACCGCGCGAGACACCGTAAGCGCAATAGCCGTCAAATTGCGGCGCGTAGCGCGCCGGGCTGGCAACAAAGGCGTCGCGGTTCTGAGCAGACGAAAACTGATAGGTCAGGCCGCGATACTGGGCGGTGAATTGCGATTTGCCCATGGAGGGCCTGTTTCCGGAAAAATAGCTGACGGGATCATATCCGGTGAGCGCCAGGGGGCTCTTGGCAAAGGATGGCCCGGCTGAGGTGGCCAGGACTGCAAATCCGGCGGTTGCCAGCGATAGCCCGAGCAAATTTCTGCGATTGATCATGTCACCCTCGTTCGGCTGAAGCCCCGCCTGAAATGTGTTCTGGCGCCCGCTGACATTCAATCAACATTCCGGTGACTGACGTGTTCTTGCGACGGGACGTCGAAGGGATCACGCAAGCGTGAGCAAGAATTTCAGCCCCGAAAAAGCGGAGAACTCGGAAATGGCCACAAACGCCCTATAGTTTGACAACAAGCACGCCCGGAACCAGTCCGGGTACCCGTTCGACTGGAGTGATCTTGATGACGATTGACCTCATCTCCCGCCGCACGCTTCTTGCTGCCGGCAGTGTCCTGGGCGGCGCAGCTCTCGTGACCGGGAGCGCCCGTCTGCTGGTTCCGGCGCAAGCAAAAGGTCTGGCTCCCACGCGGTCGATGCGCGGTGGATCCAACAATTACAGGCCCGGCGCACCGATCGTGAACCGGATCGGGGGCGGCGGCTTCTGGATGTCGGGCACTGTTCGCCGCGCGGGCGACGGCGCTCCGCTGGCAGGCCAGCGCATCCAGATCTGGGCCCATACCACGGAAGGCCATGAACGCGACCAGCGCAGTCACGGCGCAACCCTGACGGACGCAAATGGTGTCTTCCGGCTGGAAATGCCCCAGATCGTGCCGGCCTTTGGTCAGCCGCACGGGCATCTGGCCTATGACAGCGGAGACTTCGAGACCGTCTTTCTGCGTCCGGTGATGAAGAGTTCCGGTGACACCAGCCTGGAGGCACATTTTGTGTTGCAGCCGGCCTGAACCGGACGATGCCTGACAAGAGGCGCCGATTGTCTCAGATCCCGCTCCGCACGCTGTTGATCTGGTCGGCTGTTCTTGCTGCGATCCTGTTGCCTCTGCTGTTGGCAGCGTTCAGTCCGCTGCTGCAATGGCGTCAGCCGGTCTATATTGCGGCCGGATTTGCCGGCATTTTCGCCATGTCGCTGCTCCTCCTGCAACCGCTTCTCGCCGGAGGTCTTTTGCCCGGTCTGCAAGGACTACGCGCCAGACGCCTGCATCGCTGGACGGGTGTCTTGCTGGTGACTGCAGTCACGCTCCATGTGGCCGGCCTCTGGATCACCAGCCCGCCGGATGTCATCGACGTCCTTCTGTTTCGCTCGCCGACCCCTTTTTCCATCTGGGGCGTGGTCGCCATGTGGGCGGTCTTTCTGGCCGCTCTTCTGGCCGTTTTCCGGCGGCGCCTTCCTCTTTTGCCACGCAACTGGCGCCTTGCTCACGCCGCGCTGGCCTTGACGGTCGTGGTCGGCTGTGTGGTGCACGCCCTGCTGATTGAAGGCACCATGGAAAGTGCCACCAAGATGTTGCTCAGCATCGCAGTTGTGGCCGTAACGCTCAAGGTGGTGCTGGACCTGAAGATCTTCACCAGCAGGCGGTCCTGACGCCGCGGCAGTGATCCGAAGAGCGCATCCCTCACCAGGTTACTAAAATTTTTTTTAGCGTCTCAGCCCGGTGGGATGCCGGCCTGAAACTCCCTTCGTGCGCCCTCTGGGACGCCCGTCCTGCGACACCGAAGACGTCGCGGACTTCAGCCGTTTTTTGACTTCATGAGCCTGATGGATCCGTTCCATTGACACGGCAAATGACCGCCGGTTTGGGCGGCTTGTGCATGGTCGGGTTGCGGATCTGGTTGCAGAAAATGTTCTTGCCAGCATCGTAACAAGGTGCAATTAGAGGCGGTGAAAATGGGAATCGCTTATTAAAAGTTGTGCAAGGTAAGGTCTTGTAACGATGAGGCTTTTTTGTCTTCGGTTGAAAACGGAGGATAAAAAAGACGCACTGGCGTCAACGGCCCCTACGAGACCGGTCTACATACTTGAAAGGGAATTGAGGCCAAAAAAGGTTGCCGGTCATGGCCGGGCTCCGGCCTGCTTCGGAGCGCCTGCGGGGCCTGCCCGTTTGGGCCTTCCGACCTTTCCCGCTTCCACTGCAGTCGCGGCCCCCTGTCGACCTGAGTTCGCCGGACCCGGACAGGACCGGGCAGGTCGTCTCGACACCAGAATCACAATGCTCACCAACAGAGGCCAGAACATAAGGGAGACCTCACGATGCCTACGACACCACAGCCAAGTGACGAATGGTGGATCAACGATCAGACGCCGGACAATCCGTTCGGCAAGAGCGAAGACTATGAAGCCTATCTGGACTATCTCGGCGCCCTGCCGCGCAGTCTGACACCTGAAATGGCGGCGCAGCCACTGGTGATCAATGTCACCGAACTCAACGATCACCCCGAATACAAGGAAGCGGTGATCGGCGCCTTGCAAATGTGGTCGGCCACAACCCCGCTCCAGTTCGAAGTCGTCGACGACGCCCCCTATGATCCGGATGCTCACTGGATGCAGATCGTCAGCCCCGAGATCGGCGAGCAGAACGATGGCAGCGCCTTTTCCAGCAACCGCTTTATCAGTGTGGGCCAGAGGTTTCATGATACCGACCCCAACAAAACCGATGTTGGCGGCTATGTTTTCAGCACCTTCATCCATGAGCTCGGTCATGAATTCGGCCTGAATCACCCCGGGCTCTACAACTATTCCGGCCCCGGTGGCGTCCAGATCAATTATCTCAACAACGCGACCTGGACCTATGACCGCCAGCAATACAGCATGATGTCCTATTTCAATGGCATCGATGTCGGCGAAACAACGCGCTGGTCGTCGGTCACACCGATGATGGCCGATGTCGAAGCGACCATCCGCCGGTTTTTCTCAACCGTTGACGAAGAGACCGGCGAGCGCACCTACCAGACGATCGATCTGAACACCGGCGACAATGTCTACGGTTTCAACAGCACCGAATACGGCTATGAACTGACGTCGGAGGGCATGCAGCACGACATCGGCTTCGTGATCCACGACACTGGCGGTGAGGACACGATCGACTTTTCCGGGTCCACCGCGGGCACCATTCTGGATCTGCGCGCCGGGCAGTTTTCCAGCGTCAACGGTCATTCCAACAACGTCTCGATCTTTGCCGGTCACAACGAAGACCAGTCCGAATACTACATCGAGAACGGCATCGGCAGCGACCATGACGATGTCCTGATCGGCAATGACGGCAACAACATCCTCGACGGCCGCGGCGGCGCCGACCGCATGGCCGGCAATGGCGGCGATGACATCTATTTCGTCGATTCCGCCGATGACATCGTTCGCGAGGAAGAAGACGGCGGCAACGACACGATCTACGTGATCGGCAGCGGTATCGATCTCGGCGACGTCGCCAATGTCGAAAACATCATTTATGTCGGCGGCACAGCCCAACCGCCGGCGTATGACAGCAACGACGACGACGCGGGAAATGCGGCCGGATCGCTGACCAACATCATCGTCGGCGACGAGGGGAACAACGAGCTGATCGGTGGTGCCGGCGGCGATACGATCTTCGGCCTAGACGGCGACGATTACATCGTCGGCGGTCGGGACACGCTCGCCAGCCGCGACATCAACAACACGATCCCCATCGCAGACCTGGACGATCAGACCGAGACCGACGATGGCGCTGATGCGCTTTATGGCGGGGCTGGCAACGACACCATTCTGGGTGGCGCGGGTGACGATATTCTCGATGGCGGCGACGGCGACGATGTGCTGATGGGCCAGGCCGGGGCCGACACGTTCCGCGGCGGCGCGGGTGTCGATACGGTCGATTACTCCAACGAAAGCCCGTTCCAGCTTCTGGTCAATCTTCAGACCAACATCGCCAGCGGCGGGACGGCCTCCGGTGACACGTTCGACAGTATCGAGAACCTGATCGGATCGGATGACCGCGTCGATCGTTTCATCGGCACCGATGATGACAATCATTTCTGGGGCCGCGGCGGCGGCGACGTCTTCAATGGCGGCGGCGGCAACGACATTCTCGATGGCGGCCGGGACGGCGACATCCTTTATGGAGATGAAGGCGATGACACGCTGATCGGCGGCGCCGGCCAGGATTATCTCGACGGTGGCGAGGGCATCGACACGGTGGTCTATTCCGGCAGCGACGCCGGTGTCACCGTCGATCTCGGCAACGGCACGGCCAGCGGCGGCGACGCCACCGGTCCTGTGCAGATCGTCGGCCGCGGCACGGCCATCCGCCACGACATCATCGTCGATGTTGAAAACGCCGTCGGCTCCTACCACGACGACCACCTGATCGGTACGGATGGCAGGAACGAACTGTCCAGTGGTGCCGGCAACGATATCCTGACCGGCGGGTTGGGCCGCGATGTCCTGAACGGCGGCTCCGGATCGGACACGGCGGACTATTCCACCTCAGAAAATGGCGTCAATCTCAACCTGGCGCGCGGCAAGTCCCAAGGCGACAGATACATCTCCATCGAAAACCTGTCCGGGTCCGGTTTCAACGACCGTATCAAGGGGGACCGCAAGGACAACGTGCTGACCGGTCAGGGCGGCAATGACGTCCTGAAGGGCGGGCGCGGCGATGATGTTCTGTTCGGCGACTTCGGAGACCAGGCCGACGCCATTCCGCGGCCCGGCATGGGCACGGGCTACGCCACTCTCGGCCCGGACGCGACCAACAACTCGATCGCGACCGCCTTCGACATCTCCAACAACTTCTCGCTGACGGAAGATCCGAACATCTTTGACAGCACCACGGTGCTGCACACGACGGTCAACGCCACCGGGAATGGCCTTGGCGGGTATTACAGCATCACTCTGGCAGCAGGCACGATCCTGACCATCGACATAGACGGCATTGCCGATCCGAATGTCCATGACAGCTGGGTGCGTCTGCTCGACGGCAATGGCAATGTGGTCACCGAAAACGATGATGGCGGCGGTGACCCGGGCTCCACGTCGAACCGGGACTCCAGCACGGTCTTTGTCGTCCAGGAAACCGGCACCTACTACATTCTGGAAGGCAGCTGGACACCCGACGCTCCGGGTGGCTGGACCGAAGCCGTGCCGGAAGGGTCGACCTACACGCTCAATGTCTCGGTGGAATTCCCGCCGGAGCCGGTTCAGCCGGGTGAAGCGGGCAACGACAAGCTCTATGGTGGCAAAGGCAACGATCTGCTCGATGGCGGTCTTGGGGCAGACATCCTGTCCGGTGGCCAGGGCGAAGATTCCTTCCGCTTCACCACGGAGCTCGGCAATGGCAATGTCGACAGGATCAAGGATTTCAATGTCCAGGATGATACGATCCTGCTCGACAGTGCGATTTTCACCGAACTGGACGAAGGCCTGCTGGACTTTACCGCGTTCCACAAAAGCGCCTCGGGCACGGCACAGGATGCATTCGACCGGATCATCTACGACAGCAATGACGGCACGCTGTCCTATGATGCCGACGGATCCGGAGACATCGCCGCCATTCAGTTCGCGCAGCTGTCGACGAACCTGAACCTGTCAGCGGATGATTTCTTCGTCATCTGATGAGATCGGCCAGGGCGCTCAGGCGCCCGGCCAGTTTCCTCCGGCCACGCCCGCCCCCTCGGCGTGGACCGGAGGGCTTTCGATTTTTGGGACTGACATGAAACACCTGACCTCTCGCCGTAACCTGTTGATTGCCGGCCTTGTTGCTGCGGGTGCGGCTTCAGGCATTGCAACAACAGGAAAGGCAATGGCAGACGACCAGCAGCTCCGTGGCACGGTGCGCTTCGCGGAAGGCGCCGTTCTGCCGAAGGGCAATCTGCGTTTTCATTTTGAAGGCTTGTCCGGTTCGGAGGGTGCTCAACAGGTCCCGGCGGTCGCCATTGTCGAAAGTGACGGCAAAACAGACCGGCTCTCTTTTGCCCTGCCGCTGCCGGAGGCTGCTGAAACAGTCCCTGTCCTTTTGCTGGTCGCCAGCCTGGAACGGTCCGACGGCTGGTTGCTGGCCCGTGGCACTGCCAAGGTCAGGCCGGGCGATCCGGCTGATATCACGTTGTACCCGGTCGTCTATTGACGGCCTTCCAAGGGGCCTGGTCGCAGGTACCAGGCAAAGACATGCCATTGTCGGTCAATCTGATGGGCAAACCGGTTCGGGAGCAAGCGCACCGAGCTTGCTCCCGCGCTGCGTTGATCAAGCGCCAAAGGCACCGTCGATGGTGTGCATGGCCCCGGTGACAAAACCGGCCTCGGGGCCGGAGAGCCAGGCGACCATTCCGGCGACTTCCTCAGGGCGTCCGTGACGCTTAATGGCCAGGAAGCTGTGCATCATCTCCTTCATCGGGCCGTCTTCCGGGTTGAGGTCGGTGTTGATCGGTCCCGGCTGAACGATGTTGACGGTAATGCCACGCGGGCCGAGATCTCGGGCAAGGCCGCGCGCAAGACCCTGCAGCGCGGACTTGCTCAAGGCATAAGACGCCAGACCGGCGATGGGCATCCGGTCGCCATTCACAGATCCGATCACGATGATCCGGCCGCCCTCGGGCATCTGGCGCGCCGCCTCGACCGCGGCATGGTAGGGTGCATGCATGTTGACCCGGAACAACCGGTCGATCTCGTCGGGATCCTGCTCGAGCGGGTCTCCGACCACGGCAATCCCGGCATTGACCACCAGCACGTCCAGAGGTCCCTGGTCCCGGACTGTGGCGATAAGTGCATCGCGGTCAGCGCTGTCGGTGAAGACAGCCGTGCTGCCTGTTTCGGTGGCCAGCTCTTCGGCGGCTTCGGGAGATCCGGCATAAGTGAAGGTGACGTTTGCGCCTTCATTCTTGAAGCGCCGCACGATCGCCGCGCCAATCCCCCGGCTGCCACCGAGCACCAGAACGGATTTATCTTTGAAGTCAGACATCAGGCTCTCCTTGCTGAATAATGTAACAGGCGCTACATAATGGCGGTGAGGTGGCATTCAAGGATTTTTGTAGTGACTACTAAAAATAAATTGCGTCCACGCGGACGGCCACGCAGCTTCGATCCCGATCAGGCGATTGAAACCGCTCAGCAGCTCTTCCATGCACGCGGCTATGACGCGGTCAGCGTTTCCGATCTGACCGACGCGCTTGGCATCAAACCGCCGAGTTTTTATGCCGCCTTCGGCAGCAAGGCGGAGCTTTATATCCGTGTGCTGGAACGCTATGCGCAGACCGGTGCCATTCCGCTTGCAGATCTGCTGCGATCCGACCGCCCACTCGCCGAGGCGCTGACGGCCGTGCTGGAAGACGGAGCCCGGCGCTTTGCGGCCGATCCCGAGATGAGCGGATGTATGGTGCTGGAGGGACTTCACTGTCTCGACACGGACGCACGAGATGCCGCTCGCGGGATGCAGGCCAGTGCGGACAGCTTGCTGAACAGCTATATCGCGGAGCGGCGCCCTGACGACGCAAGGCACCTTGCAGATTTCGTCGGGACCACCCTGGCCGGCCTGTCGTCCATGGCGCGCAACGGCCATAGCCTCGAGCGCCTCCTCGCCACGGCGCGTCTTGCGGGACACGCGATCGAGCAGGAACTGTCCGGTTAGGGACGCAAACTGCCCGTCACTGCGGAAGCGCTGGCAGGGCGCGGTGGAAATCCGGATTTCAAAGCCAGATGACGTTGGCCGGCAGGAGGCCGGCCAACTGGAACCGCGCGGCCGGATTCAGACGCGTTATTCAACGGTGATGGTGATCACGTCGGAGGCCATCTGCGGCCCGAAGGGTACGTGGTTCATGTCGCCAAAAACCATCTGCAGCGTATGAGTGCCGGCTGGCAGGTCGAGACTGACTTCGGTTTGGCCGCCCCCGAAATGTTTGTGATTTTCATCCGCCGGCAGGTTGTAGAGCCACTCGTCGGCGCCGTCCTCACCCTCTCCGAGTGGCGCGCGATCGATCAGGATATGATGATGGCCGGTGCCTTCCTTTTCAGTGCCGGCAGGTGCAACACCCATTCCGCTCACCCCCATCTGGACAAGAACAGGTGATTTGACCTTGGCCCCGTCCTCCAGGTTTATGAAATAGACATAGGCGCCTTCCGTTGCCGGCCAGGCGAGGTGATCGTCGGCGATGGCAGGACCGGTGAGAGCCGCGATCGCAAGCGTTGCGGTGAGTGCGGTGGCAAGGGCGAATTTCTTCATGTTTGACTTCCTCCGATGTTCGTGCAGCCTGATGCCCACGGGGGAGAAACACGGGATCGGAGCAAATTATTCGAAAGTTTTTTGCCAGCTCGTCCGGGGAGGCGGAAGTGAGGGCCGGATTGCCGGAGCTCTACCCGCGACTTTGGCGTTTTGCCTTGTCCTTGACCGGCGAGCGCGCAGGCGCGGATGACCTTGCCCAGGCAACGGCGGCGCGGGCCCTTGAACAGGCTGCGAAATATCAGGCCGGGACCTCCCTGTCTGCGTGGCTCTTTACCATGGCCCGGCGCATTTGGCTCAACGAAAAACGCGCCGAGCGCATTCGGGGGACCGGAACCCTGGTCCCCATCGAGCAGATTGACCTTCCGGCACAAAATCCGGACGTGGAAACGAATAGAATGGCGCGTGAAGTGTTGACCAGGGTAATGGCATTGCCGGAGGCCCAGCGAGCAACGGTGCTGCTGGTCTATGTGGAAGGCCACACTTACAAGGAAGCCGCGGCGGTCCTGGAGATCCCGATCGGTACCGTGATGAGCCGCCTGGCCGCTGCGCGCCAGAAGTTACAGACCGCTCCTGACCAGCGAAAGGCCGGAACGAAATGAGTTTTCGCGTCAGCGACGAGACCCTGACCGCCTATCTCGACGGTGAGCTCACCGAAGACGAGCAGCGCCGGGTCGAGACTGCACTGAAGAACGATCCAGCGCTGGTCGATCGTCTGGAAGCTCTGGCGGTGCCAATCGAGTCCGTCAGGGAAGCCTTCGACAACCTGCTGGATCAGGCGCCGGCCTACCAGGCACCGAAGGATGAAAAACGCAGCCCGGGCTGGGCCCCGCGCGCAGCCGCTGCCGGTCTGGTTGCCGCCGGCATTCTGCTCGGCGCTCTCTGGTCGCCGTGGCAGCGTCCGTGGCTCGACACCGACTGGAAAATGGCAGTGGCCAACTATCAGGTCCTTTACGTTCCGGCCACGCTGCCGGGTAAAACGCCTGAGCTGGAAAAGGCAGTTGACCAGCTGACAGCTCTCTCGGCCGATCTGGGGCGCAATCTTTCGGCCGCAGCCAGCGTCGACGGATTGAATTACCGCAGGGCCCAGATGCTGGGGCTGGATGGCAATCCGCTGGTTCAGATTGCCTATCTCTCCGGCGAAAACGATCCTGTTGCCATCTGCATCACCCGGGTTGACGCGTCGGCCTACGGTCCGAAGGCCGAAATGCTGGCCGGCCTTGCCTCAGCACACTGGATTGAGGACGGCTATGGGTTCCTGGTGATCGGCGGTGAAGATCTTGGTGCGGTCAGGGGAATTGCCGAACAGCTGCAGGGCCGGATCTGACACGCAGGTCGTCCCGTCCGCTGAAAGTGCTCTAGCAAGGCAGCTCGGGCCGGAGCGTCGCAATGTCGGTTTCTG
This sequence comes from Roseibium sp., assembly GCF_965233565.1. GTDB lineage: Bacteria > Pseudomonadota > Alphaproteobacteria > Rhizobiales > Stappiaceae > Roseibium. The sequence continues at coordinate 3,904,161 of NZ_OZ247494.1, forward strand.
CCGGGAACCAGAATTGGCCATTGGTTTCCAGCAGCTTTTGCTGCAGGTCGGAGGCGGAAACAGGTTTGCCGAAATGGAACCCTTGCAGATAGTCGCAGCCCATGCGGCCGGCGAAGAGCGCATGTTGTTCCGTCTCCACCCCTTCGGCCACAATGCGCATGCCGAGGCTCTTGCCGATCCCGATAATGGAATGAACGAGAGCCCGAGACGTTTCGTCTTCCACGATTGGCTGAATGAACTGACGGTCGATCTTGAGGATGGTCGGGTTGATCTTCAAAAGCCCCTGGACAGACGCATGTCCGGTTCCGAAGTCGTCCAGGGCAATGGTGACACCCAGCTCTTTCAGTTCGCCAAGGGTCCAGTGCACCACGTCGCCGATACGTTCCAGGTAGACCGATTCCAGGATCTCAATGGTCAGTCTTTCCGGCGCAATACCCGAACGTTTGATGTCGTGAATAAGGGTCGGGTCCGCCAGGCGCCCTGCGGAGACATTGATTGAAATGCGTGGAAGATCGATGCCTGCCTTGTCGAACGCCCCCAGCGTTTCGGGAAGTGTGCTGAAGGTGATTTCGTCGATCCGCTTCAGGATCCCCATGCTCGCGGCCGTCTCCAGAAAGGCACCGGGCGGCAGCAATCCCATTTTCGGATGTGCCCACCTTACAAGAACCTCTGCACTGACGATCTTGCCGGTACTGGCGTCGATCAGCGGCTGAAAATACGGAACAAATTCGCGCTTTTCGCAGGCGATCAGCAGGTCGGACACAAGCCGCTTTGTCGCAAGCGCATCGGCATGCATTTCTTCGGTGAAAAACGACCAACGCCCCCGGCCGTTCGTCTTTGCGTGGTAAAGCGCCATATCCGCATCGGTCACCACCTGTTCCGGAATATCCATGCCTGCCGTTGCAATGGCGACGCCAACGCTTGCGCTGCAGAAGGTGGACTTGCCCTCAAAGGCAAAAGGGGCATGCATTTCCTGCACGATCGCATCCGCAAGGCTGCTGATGTCCAGCGCACTGTTTCCCAATGGTCTCAGGATGACAAATTCGTCACCGCCGATGCGTGCAATCAGATCCGTCTCGCCGGTCAGTCGGCGCAGCATCTTTGCAACGGACAACAGCAACCGGTCGCCGGCGTCATGTCCCAATGTGTCATTGACCGACTTGAAGCGATCGAGATCGACATAAAAAACCGCAAATTCCGTCCCACCATTCTGCAGCTTCTGGATCCAGGATTTCAGCTCGACTTCAAAATGCCGGCGATTGGACAGGCCGGTCAGCGGGTCTTCCTTGGACTCCTTTGCAACCGTCTTGGCCATTTCGAAAAGACGCGAGTTTTCCTTTTCCAGTCGCTCGATTTTTTCCGCGTAGTCGGCCAGCAGCTCCTGATTGGAATTTGTTGTGGCAAGCGCCGAGTGCACGACCGGATTGTGCGGGGTTTCGTCCAGCTCGATCAACGAACAGAGCCACCACCTGTCACCCGTTGAGGGATCCGACAAGGGCGTCCAGCTCATCTTCTGCCAGTATTCCTCGCCCGACTTCCTGTTGGTGCGGACTTTTACCGAGAAGTGTTCCCAGTTCATCAGCTTTTCGATGATGAGCAGGTGGTCGCCCTGCGCCATGCTGGTACCGATCAGGATGGTACCGCGCTGACCGAATATTTCTCTGTTGTCATACCCGGTAATCCGGGTGAAGGCCTTGTTGCACCACTGCAGTTCCATGATTGCGCCGTCTTCGTCACTTGCGAGCGCAAGGGCCAGGCCTTCGGAGCTTCTGTCGCTGATCTGGTCGATAATCTGCGGCGGTATCATAAAAAGGTCTCTCGTCATCACGCGCACAGTGGAGCGTCAAGACCTTAGCCTATCGTTAAATTCGTTGTGCGGCCAACAGGTTAACGGTCGGCGAATCGTATAAAATTCTCCATTATTGTTGAAATACAAGTTTTAAGTGCAGGCCGCGTCGGTAAAACTGACGTGTATGTTGCAGAAATCTTCCAGAAACCTGTTTGTTTTGCGCATGCCGGAAAGTTACTGCATGAGTCCTCCCGGCATTGAAGATCTTTCTGCCCGGCGGCGAGGCGGTTTTTGTCCCTTTATTCTCCATAGTCGACTTCGTGCCGGTATCCCTCTTCCCCGTGCATCTGCCAATAAATCTCCTTGATCCGTGCAGTCAGTGGCCCGATACCACCGGCACCGACCGGCTTGCCGTCGATCCGACCGACCGGCATCACGCCGCCGGCCGTGGAGGTGATGAAGACCTCGTCTGCCGCTCTCAGGGCGGCGGCAGGAACGTGGGCGGCTTCGCAGGGCAGTGACAGGCGGGCACAAATGTCGAAAACCGTCTGCCGGGTAATGCCGAGCAGGACGCCGGTGGGCGGCGTGGTGACAGCGCCGTCCTTGATGGCGAAAACGTTGAAGCCCGGGCCCTCCGCAATGTGCCCGGCGCCGTCCTGGAGAACGGCCGTCTCGGCACCGCGTCCATAGGCCTGGTAGAGGCCCTTGACCATGTCCAGCCAGTGATAGTTTTTCACCGTGGGGTCCACCGAGCCTGGGGGAATGCGCAGGATATCGGTGACAGCGAGGTTCAGTCCGCGCTTCAACTGGTCCGGATTGGCGACGGAGCCGAACGGGATCACGAAGGCGAGAAACCGGTTTTCGGCATCACGCGGATCGCGGCTGAAAGAAGGCGATGTGCCACGGGTGCAAATGAACTCCACATAGGCGTTTTTCAGTCCGGAAAGGGCAACGCATGTGTGCAGGATGTCTGCGATCTCGGCTTTGCTCAGGGAGATCGACATGTGCAATTCGGCCATGCCGCGAAAGAACCGATCCAGATGATCGTCCAGCCGGAAGAAGGCCCCCTCCCAGACATGGGCGACGTCATAGGTCGCGTCGGAATGGAGAAAGCCGTAGTCAAGCACCGACACTTTTGCCTCAGCGACCGGCAGATATTGGCCGTCCTGATAGGCAATTCCCTGCGGATAGCGGTGCGGGTCCTGGTACACCGTCGATAGTTCGGGCAATTTGCGCATGGTTGGCTTCCTCTTGACCAGAATGTGCGTCTGATGAAAGGCTAGATCTGAACTTTGGGTATTGTGCCCGTTCTTTGCCTGGGAAGCGGGCAAGGGCGGTCAAAATCGGTCGCAGGAGCGCGCGAAATGCCAATCAGTCTTGATGATGTCGACAAGCGGCTGTTGACCCTGCTGCAGAAGAACAACCGGCTGACGGCCGATGAACTTGGCGACCATGTCGGCACGTCGCGGTCTTCGGTGCAGCGCCGTTTGAAGCGGTTCCGGGAGGAGGGCATCATCGAGGCGGATATCTCGGTGCTGTCGCCCAAGGCGGTCGGACGCTCCATGACCTTCATTGTCGAGGTCGAGCTGGAACGCGAGCGCACGGACCTTCTCGACGATTTCCGCCGCTCCATGCTGGCTCTGGAAGATGTCCAGCAATGCTATTACGTCACCGGACACACGGATTTCATTCTGGTCGTGACCGCGGTCGACATGACGGCCTATGAGGAGTTCAGCCGACGCGTTTTCACCGAGAACGCCAACATCCGGCGCTTTCATTCCAATGTGGTCGTCAGCCGCGTCAAGACAGGGCTGGATGTGCCGCTCGACTGACATTCCGTTTCCCATTGTTTTCAGAAAAAGAGATGAAAATCCGGCTCGCACCGCTGGCTTGCCGGGTGCGCTCCGGCGCTGAAAACATGTGTCACAGCAGCCGTTGTTCCTCCTGAAAGCCTCCAGTCCGCCAACCTGAATTTCCGCTAAGGCACCAAAAAGTCTTGACAATGACACCGGTGTCATGACATCGGTGTCATAAGAGATGGTCACAAAGCGCGAGGAGGCGGGTCGGTGGCAACGATTTACGATGTGGCCGCGCGGGCGAAGGTCTCGCCCAAAACGGTCAGCCGCGTACTGAACGGTGATGCACCGGTTTCGGAAAAGACCCGCAAGGCGGTGACCGAGGCGATGAACGCGCTCGGCTATGTTCCGTCTCACGCTGCCCGTTCCATCAAGTCGAACCGGTCCGGCCTGATTGGTTTGATCACCGGCGCCATCAGCAATGCGGATGAAGTTGCCCGAGCCGCCGGTTTGCCCGAACTGTTTATCGTCCAGGGCGCACAGGCCGTTGTCGAACAGTCGCACAAGACCCTGCTGATTTCCGATACCGGCGGCCGGCTGGACCGGGTTCCCGGCCTGATGCGCACGTTCCAGGAACACCGCGTGGAGGGTATTCTCTACGTTGCCGACTTTCACAAACCACTCGACATTGCCTTGCCGGAAACGGGCATTCGCACGGTTCTGATCAACTGTTACGACGAAGCAGGAACGCCTGCGATCATTCCTGACGATGAGGCCGGTCAATACGCGGTGACAAAGGCGGTCACACAGGCCGGTCACAGGAAAATCGCTTATCTCACGCTGGCCTCCGCACTCCAGGTGACGCAGCTGCGTCTGACCGGGTATCGGAAGGCGTTGGAGGAAGCAGGCATCGCCTATGACCCGACCTTGGTGCAGCCGACCGATCTCTTCGGGGCGCCGGGGGAACACCAGCTGATCTGGGACGCGCTCGACAAGTTCTTCACGCTCGATGATCCACCCACGGCCATCTGCTGTGGCAACGACCGATTGGCTCTGGCCGTCTACGGCATTTTGCGCAAGCGCGGCATTGCCGTTCCCGAGGACGTCTCCGTCGTCGGCTATGACGACCACCGCCTGATTTCCGAAACGCTTTATCCGGCGCTCACCACCGCCGAACTGCCCTACCGGGCCATGGGCGCGCGCGGCGCGCAGCTGTTGCTGGATCTGCTGGCCGATCCGGCAATGGAGGTGCCTGAAGTACCGATCCTGGTTGGTGGCCAGCTGCAGCAGCGCGGTTCGCTGGTCGTGCCGCGCCAGAACGACAACAACGTCATTCATCTCAAAGGGAGGACTGAGAAATGAACCGGACGCTGATATTAAGTTGCCTGATTGCCGGGAGCTTGAGCGCTCCCGCCCTTGCAGAAACAGAACTGAGCCTGTGGTACCACGGCGCCGGCAGCGCCAATGCGGAAGAAGCCCTCGTCAATCAGCTTGTCGAGGAATTCAACGCCAGCCAGTCAGACTGGAAAGTGGTCATCGAAACCTTCCCGCAGCTTGCCTATAACGATGCCGTCGGCGCCGCTGCGCTGGCCGGCAAGCTTCCCGACATTCTCGATGTCGACGGTCCGGTGATGCCCAACTGGGCCTGGGCCGGCTATATGCAGCCGCTTGGCATCGACGAAGCCAAGCTGGAAAGCTACCTGCCCGGCTCGATCGGCCGCTGGAACGGTGAGGTCTATTCCGTCGGCCTGTGGGACGCTGCGGTCGCGTTGACGACCCGCCGCTCGATTCTGGAGAAGCACGGAATTCGCGTGCCGTCTCTGGAAGAGCCCTGGAGCCTGGATGAATTCAATGGGGCGCTGGAAACCCTGAAGGCCTCCGGTGACTACGAGCATCCGCTTGATCTCGGCATGGCCTGGAAGGGCGAATGGTACCCCTATGCCTTCTCGCCGTTCCTGCAGAGCTTTGGCGGCGACATTGTTGATCGCGAGGCCTATCAGACAGCGGAAGGCGCGCTCAACGGGGACGAGGCGCTCGCCTTCGGGGACTGGTGGCAGTCGCTGTTCGAAAAAGGCTATGTGCCGGGCACCAGCCAGGACGCGGCCGATCGCGAAAATGGCCTTCTTGAAGGCAAATACGCCATGTCCTGGAACGGCAACTGGGCGGCCTTGCCGGTGGTGGAAGCCTTCGGCGAAGATGCCCTCTTCCTGCCGGCGCCCGATTTCGGCAGCGGCTCGAAAATCGGCGCGGCCTCCTGGCAGTTCGGCATTTCCGCCACCTCGGAACATCCGGACGGCGCACGGGCCTTCATTGAGTTTGCGCTGCAGGACCGCTGGTTCGCGGCCTTTTCCGATGGAACCGGCCTGATCCCGGTGACAGCGGAGGCAGCCAAGGACACCAAGAACTACAATGCCGGCGGTCCGCTGGAAGTGTTCTATGGCCTCTCCAAAGCCCAGGCCGTGCTGCGCCCTGTGACACCCGGCTACATCGTCCAGGCCAAGGTGTTCGAAAAAGCGCTTGCCGATATCGCCAATGGCGCAGATGTCGCCGACACGCTCGACGCGGCTGTTGACGAGATCAACGACGATATCGAGCGCAATGGCGGCTACGGCCACTAGGACGCGTTCAGCCTTCCTCCCACGGCCGTCCGGCTTCGGCCGGGCGGTCCGTCGCCCAAGGAGATCGACCCATGGCGTCGAAACTGACGCGGTCCAACCGCGCCGGCTGGCTCATGGCCTTTCCCGGTACGGCCCTGATCGCCGCCTTCATCATCCTGCCGTTCTTTCTGGCTTTTGCCTTTTCGCTGACCAATCAGCGACTGGCATCGCCGAACCCGACGGAATATGTGGGTTTTGAAAATTACCGGGAGCTGCTGGGTCTTGCTTATTTCACGCTGGAACCGGAGCGTGACGAGGCTGGCAATGCGGTGCGCAAGGCCGATGGAGACCTGAAATATCCGCGCCTGCGCAGCTTCACCCGCAACAACCCAGACTACCCACACCTGAAGGGCATGCGTGAGTGGTTCAGCTGGCAGTCGGGCGAGAACAGGCAGGTGGTGCTGGCCTCCGACGTCGTCTTCATGAAGGCGCTGGTCAACACGATCACCTTCGTTCTGGTGGTGGCTCCGGTGCAGGCCGGTCTGGCGCTGATCCTGGCCCTTCTGATCAATCAGAAACTGAAGGGCATCAGCCTCTTCCGCGCGGTCTACTTCATGCCGGTGGTGGTCTCTATCGTGGTCGTGTCATTGCTCTGGCGGTTCATCTATTCACCGGGAGACGGTCTCCTCAACAACACCCTGTCGGGATTGACCTTCGGCGCGTTTGCTCCGGTCGACTGGCTCGGCAACACGTCGACGGCGCTCGGCTCGATCATTGCGATGTCGATCTGGCAAGGTGTTGGTTTTCACATGGTGATCTGGCTGGCCGGCCTGCAGACGATCTCGCCGACGCTCTATGAGGCCGCGCAGATCGAAGGGGCGAGCAAATGGCAGGCCTTTCGCTATGTCACCTGGCCCGGCCTGCGCAACACCGCTGTGCTCATCCTGATCGTGATCACCATGCAGGCCTTCGCCCTGTTCGCGCAGATCGACGTGATGACCCAGGGCGGTCCGCTCGACAGCACCCAGGTGCTGGTCTTCCAGGCCGTTGAACGCGGCTACGGCAAACAGGACATTTCCGGTGGGTCGACCATTTCCGTCCTTCTGTTCCTCATCGTGCTCGGCATTTCGCTGCTGCAACGCTGGCTGACACGGGAGAAAACCTGATGGCTGCTGTATCCGCTGAAAATCGTGGTCTCAGGCTGGTCGCCCGCTATGCGGCGCTGGGGCTGGTCGCGGTGATCTTCATCTTTCCGCTTCTGTTCATGGCCATGTCGTCCCTGAAACCGGACCAGCAGCTTCTGGCCGACACGGACAGTCTGCGGGCCTTCCTGCCGGTCGGGGATATCTCCTTCGACAACTACTTTGCAGCCTTCGACAGGGCCCCGATCGGCGTCTTTGTGTTCAACTCGGTGCTGGTCACCGGTGTGACCGTTCTCCTGACCATCCTGGTCTGCTCTCTGGCCGCCTTTGCCTTTGTGTTCCTGAACTGGACGGGCCGGGGCGTGATTTTCTCGATCCTTCTGGCAACGCTGATCATCCCTTATGAGACGATCTTCATACCGCTGCTGCTGATGGCCTCGCAGCTGCCCTGGATCGGCACCGAGGGGCTGGAGGTTGGCTGGCTCAACACCTACCGGGTGCAGATTATCCCCTTTATCGCGGACGGCCTGTCGATCTTCCTCTTTGTGCAATATTTCAAGGATCTGCCCAAGGAGCTGATCGAGGCAAGCAGGGTGGAGGGCGCCAGCTGGTGGTTCATCTACCGGCGCGTGGTCATGCCCCTGTCCGGGCCCGTCGTCGCCACGGCCGCGATCCTGAAATTCCTGTTCATGTACAATCAGTATCTGTGGCCCCTGATGGTCGTGCAGGCCGAGGAAATCCGCCCGGTCATGGTCGGTCTCGGCTATTTCACCGATCAGCTCAACGTGCCCTGGGGCGAGGTGATGGCTTATCTGACCGTCATCACGATCCCGGTTCTGGCTTTCTATCTGTCGCTGCAGCGGGTGTTCATCGCTTCCGTCGCATCCACCGGGGTCAAGGGCTGATGGTGCTGGCACTTGACGACAAATGGGTCTGGGACAGCTGGTATGTGGAGGAAGGTGGTCTTTGGCACTGTTTCTTCCTGCAGGCGCCGAAAAGCCTTGGCGACCCGGAGCTGCGTCACTGGCATGTGTCCCACGGGCACGCCACCAGCCGGGACCTGCGCTCCTGGACCCAGCTCGGCACCTGCTTCGGACCTGCCGAAGGCTCTGCCTGGGACGACTACACCACCTGGACCGGGTCGGTGGTGCAGGGTGACGACGGCACATGGCACCTGTTTTACACGGGCACCAGCCGGGCTGATAACGGCAAGCACCAGAAACTGGGGCATGCGGTCTCGCAGGACCTGCACACCTGGCAGCGTGTCGGCGACGGGCTGATCCTCGACCGGGACGAGCGCTACGAGGACTATTGTCCGGAGCGCTGGCATGACCGGGCGTTTCGCGATCCGTGGGTGATGCCTGATCCGGACGGAAGTGGATGGCTCCTCTATTTCACGGCCCGCGATCCGAATGCGGACAACACGCTGGAAGCCGGTGCGATCGGTTTTGCAACGTCGCCGGATCTCTATAGCTGGTCTCTGCAAGATCCGGTCTTCAGTGGTGGCTTCGGCGAGCTGGAAGTGCCGCAGGTGTTCGAGCGCAACGGCCACTGGTACTGCCTGTTCAGCACGTGGGACCGGTTCTGCTCGGAAAGGGCAGAGGCCATTATCGGCAAGCCGGCAACAGGAACACATTATCTCATCGCAGACGGGCCGCGCGGCCCCTGGCGCATTGCCCCGGGGCCCATGCTGGACGCCGCGGATCCGGGCCGGCGTTACGCCGCCCGCATCATCGATCATGAGGGGCAGATGAAACTCATGGGGTTTCTGATGCGCAATCGGCAAACCGGAGTGTTTGCCGGAACCATCGACGACCCCGTGGTCGTCATGGCCACACCGGACAATCACCTGGTTCTTGCCGGGACGGCTTTGGAGGAAGGGACAGATGGCTGACGTATTGCTGAAGGGCATTCGCAAGAGTTATGGCCCGGTTGAAGTGATCAAGGGGGTCGATATCGACATCAAGGACGGTGAGTTTGTCGTCTTTGTCGGTCCGTCAGGCTGTGGCAAATCCACGTTGCTGCGGATGATTGCCGGGCTGGAAGACATCAGCGGCGGCACGCTCGATATCGGTGGCCGGGTGGTCAACGACATCCAGGCCTCCGAACGCGGCATTGCCATGGTGTTCCAGTCCTACGCCATCTTTCCGCACATGACGGTGCGCGAAAACGTGGCATTCGGCCTGACGGTTGCCGGTGCGTCCAAGGCCGAGAAGGAAGCGAAGGTGGCCGAGGCCGCGCGGATTTTGCAGATGGAACATCTGCTCGACCGCCGCCCGAGCCAGTTGTCCGGCGGCCAGCGCCAGCGCGTGGCCATCGGGCGCGCCATTGTGCGCAAGCCGGAAGTGTTCCTGTTCGACGAACCGCTCTCCAACCTGGATGCAGCGCTGCGTCTCGACATGCGCATCGAGATTGGCAAGCTGCACAAGTCGCTCGGCGCCACCATGGTCTATGTCACCCATGATCAGGTCGAGGCGATGACCCTGGCCGACAAGATCGTCGTTCTGAAAGACGGTTTCGTCCAGCAGATCGGTGCGCCGATGGATCTCTATCACCGGCCGGTCAACCGGTTCGTTGCCGGCTTCATTGGCGCGCCTTCCATGAATTTTCTGGGCGTCGATATTGTCTCGCGTGAGGGAGACAGGGCGCGTGTACGCTCCGAACTTGTTGCGGAATTTGCCGCACCGGTCTGGCGGGAAGGTGTTCCGTCATCCGGCCGGGCGACCCTCGGCATCCGGCCGCAGGATCTTCAGACCGTCGAAAAGGACGGTGTCCTGTCCGGGACCGTCACGCTGGCCGAACGGCTCGGCATCGAGACCGTCGTTGACATTGCCTTGAAGGACGGCACCCGTTTGCTTGTCTCGCTGGCCGAGGACCGTATCTTTGAACCGGGCGAAGCGATCGAACTCGGTTTCGATCCTGATCATGCCCATCTCTTCGCGCCGGAAACCGAACAGTTGCAGGACGCCGCTTGACCATGAAACCGTTGCTTATTCTGGATCAGCATTTCCGCAAACTGGAAGAACTCTTCAGTCCCTTGGCGTTCGAAGCGCTTTGCAGCCTGTGCGAAGTGGAAGGTGGACGCAATTGGCCGATGCCCCGCTCGAGGATCGAGAGCCTCTTGCCCGAGGCAATGTTTTATGTCGCTGCCAGGCCGGAGCTGACGGCAGCCGATCTTGCCGCAGCCCCGAAACTGCGTGCCACCATCGAAGTGTCGGGGGCCTTCAGGGAAGGGCTCGACTACAATGCCTGTTTCGACAGGGGACTTGAGATTCTGTCCTGCTCGCCGGGCTTCCGCACATCAGTTGCAGAGATGGCCCTGGGCATGATCCTGGCGGGCGGGCGTGGGCTCGTAGCCGAACACGAAGCCTTTCGGCGCGGAGCCGAGCGCTGGCTGGATGATCGCGAGGGCACCGATTTCACGCTCTATGGCCAGACCGTCGGCTTTATTGGCTATGGCCAGATCGCCCGCGAGACCCACCGGCTGATGGCCCCGTTCGAGCCCAGGGTGCTGGCTTATGACCCGTTCCTGGACGAACAGTCTCTTGGTGCTGCCCTGTGCGATCTGGACACGCTGGTAAGCCACTCACGTGTCGTCGTCGTCGCAGCCGTTCCCTCCGAAGAGACCAGAGGCCTGCTCAGCAAGGCATTGATCGACAAGTTGCAGCCAGGAGCCCTGGTTGTCCTGATCAGCCGGGCCTGGTGCGCGGATTTTCCGGCCCTGATGGCCGCGGCCGAAACCGGACGGATCTGCGTTGCAACTGACGTCTTTCCCGATGAACCGCTTCACCCGGCAGATCCCCTGCGACAGGCCCGGAATGTGATCCTGTCACCCCACCGGGCAGCCGCTGTTCCCGGCGGGCGCCAGTTGATCGGTGACATGATCCTGGCGGATATCAGGGCCATTCTAGACGGGAGGCCGGAGCGCGAGTTGAAACCGGCCAATCCGAAAATGATTGAAGGCCTGGTGGCGGCCCAAAACAGCATGAAAGCCATGCCGAATACGTGACGGTACCATGAGGTGCAGCCGGACTGGTGCCGGCCGCACCTCAATACCAGAAGCCCTCCCGCCGCCAGATGGTCAGATGGCCTTTCACCGGCGGGGTCGGAGTGCCGCCCCAGATAGTGAATTCCCGGCCACCGTGCAGGCCCTTGCCGTTGGTCTGTTTCAACGTGACATATTCATTGCATTGCGGGCCGCCGCTGGAACTCTGGCACATGTCTATCCGTGCGCTGTTGTCGTCGATCTGGTCCCAGACCCAGTCGACCATGGCGACATGGCCGTTCCAGACCATGAAGTCGAGCGGCTTGACGTCCTTGATGTCGTCGATGTTGATCTTGGCGACATGCTTTGGATAGTTTTTCGGCGAGACGCCGTAATACTTGTCCCATTCACCGCAATAGATCAGGAAATTGGCGAGGAAACCGATACAGTCCATGCCGAAGAACCGGTCCTGGACCATCTCCTGCAGGGCGGCCCGGTCGGACATCTTGTCGAAATAGATCTTCTTGATCTTGCCTTTCTCCTCGACATCCTTGGAGCCGTCCTTCTTGGCCCGTCCGCAGACCTCGACCTTGTATTTGTCGAGGAGTTCCTTGTTCTTCAGCATGAAGTTCCAGATCTTGACGAAGGTCTTGTCGTTGCCCTGACCCTTGAGCGCAAGATCGATCGCGCGGCCGCCGACATGCTGGTTCAGCGTCAAGCCGTCCTTGTCCTTGATCCAGCGGAAATTCTTGAAAAAGCTGGTGGCACTGTCATTGCCGCCATTGCCGCGGTCCTTGCACAGATACTGGTTCAGCTTGACCGGACCTGCGCTGGTTGGCAGGCCCGGGCTCGTCAGGTGGTCGACATAATTGAACGGCAGGAAAAAGGATTCAGCCATGCTCTGTCCTTCCTTTGCAACAGGTTACGGACAGCGCCAAAGCGCCGCCCGAGATCAGGTGCCCCTACATCAGAAAGACTAGCATCACGGCGCCTTGGACGGCAGAGAGGTTCGGGTATCAAAAGCCCGCCATAATGTGTCAATTGTATCTGCCGGCCGAAGAAGTTCACGTTTGGGTCCCGGGGCTGGGGCAATCATGCGCTGCTGTGAACGACGGGTGCAGGAGGAGGTCCTGCGCGCTCCGGGCCGATCCGAACACAAGGCGCATCGCTCAGCTCGAAGGCTGCAAGGCGATATGGACAAAGTTTAATTGGGCCGCTCTGTTCCTCATTCCCATATGCAGGGCGCAGATCAGGGGTGATGTGACAGGTCTCACTTTGCAGGAAACTCAAAGCCGGGTCCCAATCCGGGAACGGTCGTTGATGTGCCGTGGGCACAAAGGAGGAACGATGTGCCAGTCTGACAAAGTGCCGAAATTCAGCCGGCGTGGATTGATGGTCGGTGGTCTGGTGAGTGCCGCGGGAGTCGCCGCAACACCCGCCTTGGCAGAGACAGCGGCGTCTCGATCGGCACCTGCGCCGGCGTCGCCTGAAGAAGCGTTGCAGCGCCTGATCGAAGGCAATGCGCGTTATGTTGCGAACACCCCGATCAACACGGACCATTCGGTTGGCAGAGCCGCACGCGCCGAAGGCCAGCAACCTTTTGCAGCTGTTGTCGCCTGCTCCGATTCCCGGGTCGCGCCGGAAATCCTGTTCGATCAGGGGCTGGGAGATCTCTTCGTGGTGCGCGTCGCCGGGAACTTCATCAATGAAGACGGTCTGGCGAGTCTGGAATTCGGCGCAGCTGTCCTGGGGGTTAAGGTCATTGTGGTGCTGGGACATTCCGGCTGCGGGGCCGTTGACGCAACCATCAAGTCCGTTGAAAACAGGGAACTCCCACCCGGACATCTGCCCAGCCTCGTGGAAGCCATACGCCCTGCCGTCTATGATGTCTTGCCGGAAAAACCGGCCGACATTCTTGAAGCGGCGATTGCACAAAATGCACGCTTGAATGCGGGCAAGGCGACAGCATCAGGCCCGATCCTGGCCGAAATGCACGACCAGAACAGCCTTCGCTCCGTGGCCGCGGTCTATGATATCGGAACCGGAAAGGTCGAATTCCTCTAGGGGCAGGACCATTTCATTCAAATGAATGGGTCTTGCCCTGGGCTGTTTCGAACCGCTGAGACCCTCTGGACCGGCAACAAAACCAAAAGCGGCAAGCGTGTCGGACAGCGCTTGCCGGAGAGGTCCTTTTCTGTTTCTGTTTCTGCTGGTAAGGGAATTTCTCCAATTCCGTCAAACAACGGGTCTTCCTTGCTTTCCGTCCTGAAACACAGAGACTATCGACACCTTTTCTGCGCGCAGGTGATCGCGCTTTTCGGTACCGGCCTGATGACGGTCGGGCTGGCTTTGCTTGCCTTCGAGCTTGCCGGTGACAATGCCGGTGTCGTCCTGGGCACGGCGCTGGCGATCAAGATGGTGATCTATGTTTTCGTCAGCCCGCTTGCCATTGGGTTTGCCGCGCATCTGCCGCGCAGAGCTCTGCTGGTTGCCCTTGACCTGGTACGCGCGGCCACCGCGCTGGCGCTGCCCTTTGTTGATGCGATCTGGCAGATCTACCTTTTGATCGCAGTCCTGCAATTGGCCTCTGCGACCTTCACCCCGACCTTTCAGGCAACCATTCCGGACATCCTCCCGGACGAGGATGAATATACGAATGCCCTGTCGCTCTCACGCATGGCCTATGATCTGGAAAACCTTCTGAGCCCGATGATTGCTGCGGTTCTTGTTGGGCTTCTGGGCTTTCACTGGCTCTTCGGCGGGACCGTCGCAGGATTTCTGGTATCTGCCCTGCTGGTCGTCAGCGTAACCCTTCCCGCGGCCCAATTGTCGCGGCGCGAGCCGCCATTGCAGCGGACACTGAAGGGGTTGCAGATCTATCTGAAGACACCGCGGCTGAAAGGCCTCCTGGCCTTGAACCTGGCGGTCGCGGCCTCCGGCTCGATGGTGATCGTCAACAGCGTTGTCCTGGTAAAGGCATGGCTTGGTCTGACGGATACAGACCTTGCCCTTTCCATGGCCGCCTATGGCGGCGGCTCCATGGTGATGGCCTTGTTGCTGCCACGCGTACTCAGCAAAATACCGGACCGGACCGTGATGCTCGCAGGCGCTGCCGCGCTTCCGGTCCTGCTGTTCGGCTTCGCACTCCTGTTGACCGTGTTGCCGGTACCCCTTGTCTGGCCGTCTCTTCTGATCGTTTGGGCGCTGATGGGGGCAGGCATGTCCGCCGTTCTGGTTCCCTCAGGGCGGCTCTTGAAGAATTCCGCGCATGCCGAAGACCGGCCGCTAATCTTTGCGGCGCAATTTGCACTGTCGCACGGGTGCTGGCTGATCGCGTATCCTCTTGCCGGCTGGCTCGGCAGCGTCGCTGCGCCGGGGTGGACCATGACCGTCCTGGCTGTTCTTGCGGTGACCGGAGTGCTGACTGCGCGCCATCTGTGGCCGGAAGGGGACAGATCCGTCCTGGCCCATGATCATCCGGATCTGCCGCCGGATCACCCGCATCTTGCCGGAGGACATGGCAAGCGGCACGCACATGCCTTTGTCATCGACAGCCTGCATTCCTCCTGGCCGGACCGGCAACCTTGATGGACTGGCTCGCCGCTCTCCAGCGTTGGATCTATGAAGGCGTGCGGAGCGAGATCCTGACATTTGAACAATCCGGCAACGTCTGGCTGCTCGTCGGAATGGCCGGAACCGGCGTGATGTTCGGTGCTCTGCACGCCCTGACACCCGGTCATGGCAAGACCATACTCGCGTCCTGGCTGGCCGGCTCGAAAAGCGGTTTTGGTCGAGCTCTTTCGCTGTCAACGCTGCTTGCCGCGACCCACGTCCTCACGGCCGTTCTGATTGCCTTCTTCGCCGCCCATTTGATGGAGCGCACTTTTGTAGGCGGCGGCCGCGCACCCACCCTTGAAATTCTTAGCCGGACAATTCTGCTTGGTTTCGGCCTCTGGTTGCTGCTGCGCGCACTCTGGCCCCGCGCCCATCAACAGGGTCCGGAGAAAAGAGAGGGTCTGGGTGTTGCATTGGCGACCGGGCTGGTGCCGTGTCCCTTGACCTTGTTCGTTGTGGTGTCGGCTCTGGCGCGCGGCGTGCCGGAGGCCGGGCTCATATTTGCCCTGGCCATGCTTGCCGGAATTGCGCTCACGCTCGGACTTGTCGCGCTGGCCGCGGTCGCCGGCCGGCAGGGCTTTCTGGCGCTCGCAATGCGGCGCGGAGCCGCCATCGCGCGCGTGACACGCGGATTGAATGCCCTGGCCGGATTGCTGCTGATCGTCTTCGCCGGCCGGGAGCTGTTGCAATAGCGTTGCGCTTCCGACCGCTCTTACAAGCGAGTCAGATCCGCATGCGCGGCACGTCGTTCGGATCGAGGCGCAGCTCGATCAAGAGCGGCGCGTCGCGGGTCTCGATGGCCGTGATCGCCTGTTCCAGCTCCTCGGCGGACGTGACGGCGACGCCCTTGCCGCCGAGTGCGGTCGCGACATCGGCGAAGGAGGGCCAGTCGAACATGGACAGGCCCGGATCCATCGAGCGGTCGAGGAACTGGATATGTTCTGCGCCATAGGCGCTGTCATTGGCGACGATGACGATCAGATCCTGTTTCATGCGGACAGCAGTGTTGAATTCGTTGATACCGCCCATCATGAAACCGCCGTCACCGGTGAACAGCACCACCGGTCGGTCCGGTGCTGCGAAACCGGCGCCAATGGCTTCCTGAAGACCCAGGCCGATCGAGCCGAAATTGGCCGTGACGATAAAGCTGCGCGGATCGGGAGCGGAAATGCGGCACCAGACCTCTGTCATGAAGCGACCGCCATCGGTCGTCAGGATCCGGTCCTTAGGCAACACCTCTTCCAGCCGTTCAAGCGCATGCACGAAATTGACATAGCCGTCACCGGTGTCCTTGGCCTTCGCCGGTGGGTGCGCGGTGAGGGCCGCCATGTCGAGTTCCCCGGTGAAACCGCTCGGCGGAATTTCCGCCTCGTCCAGCCAATAGAGGAAGTTGTCCGCCGTCAGCCCGGCGTCGGCGACCAGGGCCGCATCGGCATGATAATTCTTGCTGACCTCGGCCACGGTGTCATTCACCTGCACGACGCGCTTGCCCTTCATCAGGGCACCCTTATCGGTGGTGAAATGGTGCAGGCTGGCGCCAAAGCAGACGATGCAGTCCGCCTTGTCGATCACCTCATAGGCGGCCGGGGTGCTCAACGTGCCGAAAATGTCCATGTTGTAGGCGTGGCCGTTGAAGAGGCCCTTGGCCTTCAGGGTCGTTGCCAGGGGGGCTTCCAGCCGGTCGGCCAGCTTGATCAGCTTGTCGCGGGCATCGATCGCCCCGCCTCCGGCCAGGATCACTGGGCGCTTTGCGGACGCGACCATACCGACAGCGGCATCAAGATCGTCGCCCTCCGGCACATAGGCCGGCGCACCGAAGGCCTTGAACACCGTTTTTTCATGGCCGACTTCCTGCCACATGAAATCGGCCGGCATGTTGAGCACGATCGGCCGCTTCTCGACCCGGGCCCGATAAAAGGCATGCGCCACGTCATGGGCGGCGGTTTCCGGAGACCGCACTTGTTCAAAGCCCGCACCGGTCACCTTGACCAACTCGCGCTGGTCGATGTTCTGGAGGTTCTGCGGGTTCATCACCGGCGTATCGCCGGCCAGTAGGACCATGGGAATGTGCCCTCGGGCGCCCTCGGTCAGCGCCGTGACGCAGTTAGTCAGGGCGGGGCCGTGGGTCACCGTGGCCACGCCCATCTTGCCCGAGACATGCGAATAGGCCAGCGCCATCAGCACCGCGCTGCCTTCATAGGAGACTGGCACGAAGGTCGCGCCGCACGCGCGCACATAATGATCGACCATGAACAGGTTGGCGTCACCCATCAGCCCGAACATGGTGTCGATGCCCTGGTCCTGTACCGCCTGGGCGATGGACTGATAGGTATAGCTCTTGTCGGACATTCTGGCTTGTCTCCCCACCCTTGGTCGCGTGTGCCGCTGCCTCCGGCTCTGCAATCAGTTACATTTGCAACTTTCTCTATTCGAGATTGCTCCATTGATCAAATGCTTTGCGAAACGGCGTTCTCCCCGGCCGCAGGGGCATGTCTCAGGCCACCGCTTGATCAGGCATACCGGCCGAGCATCTGCTGCAGCTCTGTCAGGACCGTCTCCCTGAGACCGGCCGGTGCAACGATTTCTGCCTCGCTTCCAAGCGACAGCAGCATCCTGACCGCAAAAGGGCTGTCCTCCATCGCCAGGGAGACGGTGGCCATCGGCCCTTCAAAGACCGGTGTGGCTACCGGGCGCAATCCGGTTTCGCCGAGGCGCTGGAGGCCCTCCGGCGTGACCTTCAAGGTGACCAGTTGCGATTTCAACCGGGTTTCGAAATCCGCCCGCCAATCGTGCCAGAAGGATCTGAGATCAAAACCTTCCGGACGGCTGAACCCGTCCTCCAGCAAGTCGAGATACTGGATATTGGCGATGCGGTAGACACGTATCGTTTCAGCCTCGGCCACCAGGTACCAGGTCCCGGCTTTCAAGACGATCGCCAGTGGCGAGACCAACCGCTCAACCTCTCCCTTCCAGGCAGAATAACGAAGAGCCAATTTCCGCCCGGTCCAGACCGCTGTTGCAACCTGACCCAGAAACGGCGTCGCTTCTCTGCTCCGGTACCAGCTTTGCGGATCGAGCAGAAACCGATCCGAGACGAGGGCCGCCTTTTCGCGGGTTTCTTCCGGGAGCGCTGCCAGGATCTTCTGTTCCGAGCGGGTTGCCGCAGGAAGCAGGCCGAGATCATCAAGCGCAGTCCCCAGGCCGGACAGGAGCAAGGCGCCGGCTTCGTCCTCGTTGAGGCCTGTCAGCCGGGTCTGATACCCGTCAAGCAGCCGAAACCCACCCAGGCGGCCGCGCTCTGCATAGACGGGGACGCCAGCATAGCTCAGCTGGTCGATATCCCGGTGAATGGTGCGTACCGAAACCTCGAATTCTGCCGCCAGCGCCTCGGCGGTCATCCGGCCGCGCACCTGCAGAAGCATCAGGATGGAAAGAAGTCGGGAAGATTTCATGGGAGACCAAAATATATGACATTTGATGTCATGTTATCTCGATTAGCTTGCCGGCGTCACGCATTCAATTGAGGGAAGTGCCATGCAGCACTCAACTGCTTCAGCCGGGCTCATCGCGCCAAACGAAGACTTCGACTTCATGTTCGGGCGGTGGTCCGTGCTTCACCGGCGGCTCAAGAACCGCCTCGTCGACTGTCAGGAATGGGAGCGGTTCGAGGGTGTTTCGGAAACCCGTCCGATCCTCGGCGGCACCGGCAATCTCGAGGACAATCACATTCACTTGCCGGGCGGCGCCTACAGAGCCGTCGCCCTGCGCAGCTTTGATGAAGCAAGTGGCCTGTGGTCCATCTGGTGGCTGGACGGTCGGGCGCCCCATCAGCTGGATACGCCTGTCAAGGGCAGGTTTGAGCACGAAACCGGCGCTTTTCTTGCCGACGACTTCCTGGAAGGGCGTCCGATCAAGGTCCGCTTCCTCTGGATCCGGGGGGCGGAACCGCGTTGGGAACAGGCGTTTTCCGCGGATGGCGGGGAAAGTTGGGAAACCAACTGGACGATGACCTTTTCCCGCCTCGCCGGATAGGCGTCCTTGTCAGGTTAAAGCCTTGGCCCGGGCACATTCAGCAAGCCCGGGCAGGACCTGCTCGACCAGCGCTGCTGACGGTCCGGCCGGATCGTAAACGGCGAACCGGTCAAGGTCGAAGGCTTCGGCGCCCGCGACCTCGTGCAGCTGTTTCTCCTCCAGGTCATCAGCAACAAGGCGCTCAGGGCAATAGGCCATGCCGCCGCGGCGCTTCAGATAGGCAATGCCCATCGTTGCGTTGCTGAGGAAGAAATGCCCGGACCGGTTCTTAAGGAGATCGGACGTCGCTGCGTCATAGTGAGGCCCGAGCTGGAAATTGAGAAACAGCGGCAGATCCGGGTCCTGGATTGCGCAGGGCCGGTCGGCCACCAGCACAATATGGTCCGGTGGTAGCGGCAAGGTCTCAAGCTTTGTGCCGTGGGCCCTTTCGTGGGTGATGGTGAGGTCGAGTGTCTGCCGGCGAACCAGGTCTATGGCATTGTGTTCGTGATCAAAATTCAGTGTCAGCGGCAATTTGCCGAGGGTCTGTTCGGTCCAGATGGCCAGTTCGACCAGGAGGTCGTCCCAGATCGACAGCTGACATCCGATCCGCAGCGCCAGCCGATTGGAATAACGGCGGCCGATGCTGCCCGAGATCTGCTGCCAGTTGGCGAGCATCTGTTCGGCGAGCGGTCGCAAATGCGCGCCCGCCTCGCTGAGCCGTGTGCCGCCAACGCCGCGCAGGAACAGCTCCGCGTCAAGTTCGCCCTCTAGCGCACGAATGCGGCTCGAGACAGCCGCCTGCGTGATGTTCAACCGCTCGGCGGCCCGGTGAAAACTGCCGGTGTCGGCGACGGCCTGGAAGGTGGTCAGAAGCTTCAAGTCCATAGTGAAAAGTATTTTCTATCGAAATGATAAAAACAATCAGTTTTTCTAATCAAAACGTTCTTGCTAGCGTTCTGGCAGATCGATGACGGAGGTTTTCATGCTCGACAGAACCCGCAAGCCCACCTGGACCCGGATGGAAGAGGCCAGCAAGGACGATTTTCTGGCGGTGATGGACTACGAAGAAGCGTTCAATGCCGGCCTCGTGGACCGCATCATTGGTATGCTCAAGTCGCTCGACGAGGACTGGACGCCTTATCCGATCAATCGCTATGAGCATTCGTTGCAGTCTGCCACCCGTGCCTATGAGGACGGCGCCGAGGAGGAGATCGTCGTTGCCGCGCTGATCCATGACATCGGTGATATCCTCTCGCCCTATAACCATGGCGAACTGGCAGCGGCCATGGTCCGGCCCTACGTAAGCGAAAAGACCCGCTGGATCATTGAACATCACTGCGTTTTTCAAGGCTATTATTACAACCACCATCTGGGCGGCGACCGCAACGCGCGCGAGAAATACAAGGACAGTCCCTATTACGAAGACTGCCGGTATTTCTGCCACACCTATGACCAAGCCGCGTTTGATCCGGACTACGAAAGCAAGCCTCTTGAATTCTTCGAGCCCATGCTGCGCCGGGTCTTTTCCAACAAGAAAGGCCACCTGGAGCTGAATGAGCGCGCAGACGACTGAGACCTGCAAGACGTCAACGCGTGAGCTTCAGATCTTTGCCGCCAGCAGGGCGAAGGCAGGCTGTTTCAGGAGGTTGATCGACTCGGGCCCGGAGACCCATTGCCGGGTCCGGTGGTTTTCCTCCCAGCCAGACCCGGTCAGCACCTTGCGCACCGCCATCGGGTAGACGGTGACATCGCAGGTTGCCCCCCACTTTTCATAGGTGAAGCTGCCGAGCGGGTTGCGCCCGATGGTGCCTTCGACCCCGGCTTCCTCGCGCGCTTCGATCCGGGCGGAGGCAGCTGCGCTCAGGCCCGGTTCGACAATGCCCTTGGGCACGGTCCAGTGACGTCCGCTCGACGACCCGACAATCAGGATCTGTGTACCGGCTGCGGTTCGGCGAAAAGGGATCACGGCGGACTGGCGATAGTAATAGGCCGGGCGTGGGCGAAGCTCCGGCCCGTCAGGCGCCGGAAAGGGGAAGAGATCCGGCAGTTCCTTCGGCCTTGTCACGTCTCGCAGACCGGCATGTGTCCCGCGCAGTTCCAGGCAGCACAGCGTCGCTGGCCCCGTGTCGACTTCAAGCGCCAGCTGCAACAGCAGAAGGGTTAGAGTTTCCGGCCGGGCGACCAGAAGCGGGCGTTCGGCGCCTTCAAGATCCGGCAGTCTCCCTGAAGAAAGCGCCTCAGACGCCGTCAGGCCACGTGCTGTCCAGCCGGCGGCTTTGAGGGCCTTTGCCGCTGTTGCTTTGGCACGGGCAGAATCGTCGGTGAGGATACAATCCGGCCGCCTGCGATTCTGGCCAAGCCAGGCACCGATCTTCTGGGCCTGCCGCTTGCCTTTTGTGCGCAGCGGTCGTTCAGCTTCCTCACCGTGCCAGACCTTCGCACCGGATCCGGCGCAGAGGATCATCAGTTCCAAGGCAACCTCCTCTGCCGGGCAGTATATCGGTGCCGAAGCAGGCTGTCACACAGGGGGCGTGCTGGGAGGCGGGCGACCGGTTTGGCACTTGACGCGCTGTTTGTTATGCCTCTTTCGATTTTGGGGCCGCGCACCGGCGGCCTTCCTCCCGTCAGGAGTTTTCATGGACGAACTGGTATTTGAGATCGAATCTGCAAAAGCGGAAGACGCGGAACGGCTTGCGGCCTTGAGGATCGAGGCGATGCGACCGAGCCTGGAAGCGGCCGGGCGCTTCGATCCGGCGCGTGCGCGGGCTCGATTTCTGGATACGTTTGAACCGGACGAGACCTACGTTCTGAGCGCCGAAGGTCAGCTCGCGGGATTTTATGTGCTGCGCGCTCGTGAGGACCATCTTTATCTCGATCACCTTTACCTGGCACCGGAACACCAAGGCCGGGGCGCAGGCCGGAAAATCGTCGGTCTTGTCCAACAGCAAGCCCGAAGGCTGGGTATTCCGGTACGGCTCATGGCACTGAATGTCAGTGACGCGAACCGGTTCTACCAATCCTGCGGCTTCGATGTCGTCGAACAGAATGAACTCGATACCCGGTACGCGTGGTCACCTGAGACAAGCGCGGACTGAAGCCGACCACACCCGGCATGTGTCCGATCAGATCTGCCGCGTCAGCTCCAGAACCTGTTGGCGAAACCAGCGGTGCGCCGGATCGTTGTGCCGGCGCGGGTGCCAGAGCATGTCGACATCAAAACCCGGCAGCTCCAAAGGCGGTGTACAGGAAGCCACGGTGTCGGCGTAAAGAGATGCAAGCCGGGCCGGCACCAGACACAGGGCGTCGGAATTGGCCACAAAGGCCGGCGCCAGCAGAAAACTCGGAATCGACGCGGAGACCGAACGGCTCAGGCCGTGTTTCTTCAGTACCTTGTCGGCGATGCCGACAAAGCCGCCCCCTTCAGGGGAAATCAGAATGTGCCGTGCCGCGCAAAAGGCCTCCAGGGTCAGTTCCTCCGCCAACAGCGGATGTCCGCGGCGCAAGATGACACGAAACACTTCGCTGAGCGCGGTTCGGGTTCGGGCTTCAGGAAGGGCCATGCCGGTAGCCAGCGCAAGGTCAACCTTGTCGTCTTCCAGGGACTGCCAGAGCGTTGTGGGCTCGAAAGGAAGAAAGGCAAGTTTTGCACCCGGCGCGGCCCGGCGGATCCTGTTTTCCAGCTCGGCAGCCACGACGGCCTGCACGTAGTCGGTGCCGACCAGCCGGAAGGTCTTCTGGGTGGTTGCCGCATCGAAAGCGCTGTTTTCGCGCACGAGCGCGTCAAGATCCTGCAGTTGCCGTCTGAGATCGGCCTGCAGCGACAGCGCCCGGCTGGTCGCAACAAGATGCCGCCCGGAGGGCGTCAGCAATGGGTCGTTGAAGAGGTGGCGCAGGCGTTTCAATTGTGCGGACATGGCCGGCTGGCTGATGCCAAGGCGGCTGGCTGCGCGGGACACACTTTCTTCCTCCAGCAACGCATCCAGCGCCAACAGCAGTCCGAAATCTCCCTGTTTAATATCCATTTAAATTATACCTGGCATCCAGATTTGAAATTTCAATTATGAATAGCGCGCTCCTAATTTCAAGTCATCAGAGACAGGAGACGATCATGAAAATCGGACTAATCGGATCAGGTGGAATGGCCAGGGCGCTTGCCGGTAAATGGGCTGCGCAGCATGAAGTCATGTTGTCAGGCCGCGACCTTGCGAAGGCCAAAAGCATTGCGGACGAGATCGGCGTTCAGGCCGGAAGCGCGGAAGAGGCTGCCAGTTTCGGCGAAGTGGTTGTTCTGGCCACCCGCTGGGAAGATGTCTTTTCCGGCATCGACAGCGCAGGGGGGCCGGAGGCCTTCAAAGGCAAGATCGTGGTCGATATCAACAATCCGGTCAGCATCGAGACCTTCCTGACCACACGGGATGACGCCCGGTCGCTGACTGAGGCCATTTCCGACTATCTGCCGGGCGCGCATGTCGGCAAGGCCTTCAACATGGCGCAGGTTGCGGTCTGGGCAGATCCGGACATGACCTATGATGGCCGGCAGATGGTGACGCTTTACACGGCGGATGAAGCAGCCGACGAAATCATTGCGCAGCTGATCCGCGACGTTGGCGCGTTGCCGCAGCGTCTCGGCAGCAATGCCCATGCCTATCAGCTGGAAGCCGCCGCAGCGATTGTCATCAAGTTCCTGTTTGCAGGGCGCGATCCGCAGACGATCTTCAATTTCATCCAGCCGGAAGTCAAAGCGGTCCGCTGAAGCGGACCGATGAGGAGGGTCGCATGAAGGCACTCAGGAACAGGAAAGTGGTGGTGGTGGGCGGTGCATCCGGGATCGGGCGAGCGGTTGTCGATGCGGCGTCAGAGGCGGGAGCCGATATCGTCATCTCCAGTCGCAACACGGAAAGGCTTGCGGCAGTCGCCGGCAGCGTTCCGCGCGTTCGGTCCGTCGCTCTGGACATGACAGACGCCTGGTCCGTCGAGGCCTGGGCGGCGCAGATCGACGAGATTGATCATCTGGTGATTACAGCCTCAAGCGCAGTGCATGGGCCGTTTGCCGAGCTGAAGACAGACAGTCTGCAAACCATGTTCGATGCAAAGTTTTTCGGTCCCTACAGAACGGCCCAGGCTGTTCTGGACAAGTTCCGTGAGGGAGGCTCGATCACCTTCTTCAGCGGTGTCTTGTCCCGGCGCCCGGGCCGGAATTGCAGCGGACTGGGGGCCGTCAACGGTGCTGTTGAAAGCCTGACGCGCGGCCTGGCGCTGGAACTCGGTCCAGGGCTTCGGGTGAATTGCGTTTCTCCGGGGATGATCCGGTCAGAGGCCTATCAGGGGCTTGAGCAAGAAACACGCGAGACGATGTACCGGGAAACCGGCCAGTCCCTGCCGTTGAAGCGGGTTGGCACCGTGGAGGAGGCCGCAGGTGCCGCCCTCTATCTGATGGGCAACAGCTTCACGACCGGCATGGTGCTCGATGTCGATGGGGGCCACATGATCCGCCAATACGCGGTCGCTTGAATTCTTCGTGCCGGTCAGATTGCGGTAAAAAGCGCTCCGACCACCAGGCTGGCCATGACGACCGCGGTCAGCGGCAGGCGAAGCTTCGGGTACCAGGCCGGTGCTTCGCCTTTCATCGTCGCCTGAGCATCCAGAAAGAGCACCAGGGCATAGGCGGCTGCCAGAACATAGAGGCCGATCTCAAGCGGAAGAAGAAGCGCCGCCCAGCCGATCAGTGACGGAACCACGCTGATCGCAAGGCGGGGGCCGCGTTCTTCCTCCGGCTCGGAGGGGTTTGCAATGGCAAGACCCCACTGAATTCCGCCCAGAAACGACAGGATGACAGCACCGTAGAGAGCGAGTGCACGGCCGGCCCACTCGGTCCAGTCAGATGCCCCAAAGACTGTCATAGCAAGCAAGGCAACAAAGGGCAGAGCTCCGGTTCCTCCCAGCCATCGCGCTGCGATGGGGACAGAAGAGCCGTCTTTCGGACCGCCCGTGCCGTCTGTTGTGCCTGATTGTGCCATGTTTCCGTTTCCTGAAAGACCGATCAATTGACTGCAGTAACTGCAACCCGACCGAGCTGAAGTGTCCCGGACATACGTTTGGGCAGCAGGGCTGGATCGATGCCGGACCTCCAAAAAACCGTGTTAGGGTTAAATCGTCGCCGCATTCCCGAGGAGGACCAATGATGATCAAGCTGATCATGTGCCTGCATCGCCGCTCCGATCTGACCCGCGAGGAGTTTCTGGACTATTGGCAGAAC
The DNA here is from genome assembly GCF_965233565.1 of Roseibium sp. Classification (GTDB taxonomy): domain Bacteria; phylum Pseudomonadota; class Alphaproteobacteria; order Rhizobiales; family Stappiaceae; genus Roseibium. The sequence goes on from NZ_OZ247494.1 coordinate 3,929,355, forward strand.
AAACATGGCCCGTTTTTCATGGAAAACGCGCCGGTCATGCGGGCGCGTAAATATGTCCAGGACCAGACGCTTTCCTCTCCGATGAACGATGCCTTTCGCCAGTCGCGTGGCATGGCCGAGGAATTCGATGGTGTCGCCGAGGTCTGGTTTGAGTCAGAAGAAGATCTGATGGAGGCGATGAGCGCGGCGGAAGGTCAGGCGCTTGCCGAGGCTCTGTTGAAGGATGAAGCCAATTTCATCGACCATGCTAGGTCCTGCGCCTTTCTGGTGCGCGAGCAGCCGTTCTGAGGCAGCGAGCAACCGGGGCAAGGCTTCGGGCAGCCCCGATCGTTCAGGGCCTCACAGCCGGCGCAACCGCATCATGCCCAGAATGCCGAGCGCCGGGCCTATGGCCATCAGCGCAAAGACGCCCGGCCAGCCGATCAACTCGGCACCGAGCGGTGTCAGCTGGACGGTAAAGAAGGTCAGTGCAAACCCGAGGGCGGTCTGAAAACTCATCAGGCTGCCGGCCTGATCCGGTTCGGCATAATCGGCAACGAGCGCTGAAAACTGCGCGGAATCGGGCAGGATGGCGGCGCCCCAGACCAGCACGCAGAATACCGTCAGCCAGACCGGGCCGCCGAAGGAGACGGCCGAGGCAAGCGCCGCAGAGCCGCTGACGGCCATGGCAAGGATCGCGATATTGGCCTTGCCGACCCGGTCGGCTGCAAGCCCGGCGAGGATACTGGCAACACCTCCTGCTGCGATGGTCAGGAAGGCGATCAGACGGGCAAGCGACAGAGCGTTTTCCTGCGGCATGTGGTCCGAGAAGGAGACGGCGAGCGCGACGCCGATCCAGGCCCACATGGCATAGAGTTCCCACATGTGGCCGAGATAGCCTGCATAGGCGTATCGGATCTTCCGGTTGGTCCAGGCTGTGAAAATCGCCTTGATTTTCATCCGGGGTGCCTTTGCGTGGAACGGGCCAAGGCCGACAAAGAGGCACAGGACACCGCCGCCGGCCGAGGCAATAGAGGCAACAGTCAGGCTCCAGCGCCAGTCGGCTCCGCCGAGGAGGGCAAGCAGGTGTGGCGCGGCCGAACCGAAAGTGAGTGCGCCGACCAGAGTGCCGACCAGCAGGCCCCGGTCCTTCTGTCCCCAGCCGACGGCGATTTTCATGCCGACCGGATAGACCCCAGCCAGCAGGACGCCGGTGGCAAACCGGGCGAAGATCGTGACGGGGCCGCCCGGTTCAAACACGAGCAGGCTTGAATTGAACAGGGCTGCGAGAATCGCGCAGATGGCAAACACGCGTCTCGGGTCGAAACGGTCGGCGAGGCCGAACAGGGCCGAGACAACGGCGCCGACCACAAAGCCGATCTGGACGACGCTGGAGAGGGCTGCCTGGGCGAAGTCGGATATGGCGAATTCGCGGGTCAGATCGGGCAAGATGGCCGCCGACATGAACCAGAGGCTCATCCCGGCGATCTCGGCCAGCATCAGCAGGCTGAGCGAGCGCCACTTTCCGTGAAAGTCAGTCGGCAAGGCCGAGGTCTTTCTGCTGCTTCTTGGTGAGTTTGGCCGCGATGATCTTGTGGGCGGCAACGATATAAGCCTTCAGATCCTCGTCAGACAGCGCGCCTTCCTTCTCCATCTGAACCCACTTGGCCCGAGCCAGATAGGGGGCCGGGATCAGGCCGTCCTGCTGGGGCAGGAGCGAATAGGACATATCGGAGCATTTGAAGCTGAATTTGGGATGACTGCCTTCCCCCCAATTTGAACAGACGGCAAAGATCTTGCCGCCGACCTTCCAGACGGATGCGTTGCCCCACTGGATGACGTGGGTGGTTGCAGGCAGCTGGCCGCAAAAGGCATCAAACTCGTCACGGGTCATGGAAAGGCTCATTTGAATCGGGGACCGAATGGGCAAGGGCGCCAAGATGACCGTTTGCTTCAGATCGTGCAAGAACACCTCTGATCAAAAAAACATGTCACACATTGCGGGGCTGCCGCCTCTAACCTTATGAAACCATCGCAAAGGGATGACACGAATGACGGCCATTACGGTATCATCAGAGCAAGTCGCGGCAGCGCAGGAAGGTGACCGGGAGGCACTGGAAGACGTCCTTTCCGGCGTTCAGGACCAGATACATCAGCTCGCACGGCGCATTCTGGTGAACCCGGACGATGCCAGCGAGGCTACCCAGGAGATCCTGATCCTGGTGCTGACCAAACTGTCGACGTTCCGGGGGGACAGCGCCTTTTCCACCTGGGTCTACCGGGTCGCGGTCCGCTATCTTCTCAGCGCCAGGAATATCCGGGACCGGGACCTCGGGCTCACCTTTGACGCCTTTGCGGCGGATCTGGAAACCGGTCTTGTTGCCGATCCTCCGGCGGCTCCGGATGAGGCTTTGCTCGTGAACGAACTGCGTGTCTCCTGCACCATGGCCATGCTGCTTTGCCTGAGCCTGGAACTGCGCCTGGCCTATGTGCTGGGTGACATCCTGGAACTGGAGCACGGAGAAGCCTCGGAAATCCTGGAACTGACACCGGCGACCTACCGCAAACGGCTTTCCAGGGCCCGCAGCGATGTCATGGGGTTTACGTCAAGCCACTGCGGCCTGGTCGGCAGCTCGGCAAAATGCCTTTGCCCACGCCGCCTGCCGGCAGCAATCAAGGCCGGTCGGATAATTCCAGGGCAGGCGCCCAATTCGGCAGGCGCGCGTGAAAATTTCGCGCAAGTTCGTGAACGCATCGGTGCCGTGATCGACAGCCTGAAGGCCTTCGAGTTGCAACGGGCGGTGCCGGAGCAGCGCTGCCCGGCCGAAATCCGAACAAAGCTTATCGAAATTCTGTCGCCGGCCTAACGCCGACAAGCCGGCCGGCAGATCTGCCAGACATTTCTCTTTTGACCCACTTGGCACCAAGCGGGACTGGCACCGCTTTGCCCGACCGAAAGCACAGCCATGCGCGTTTTCAAGACATCCTTCCTCGTGGCGGCAGTCCTCGTCACGACAACTTCAAACCCGGTCTTTGCAGAAGGAACCAACAGCATGACCAATGACCAGAAAGACGTTCTCGCCCTCATTCAGACCATGACCAGATCGTTCGAAAAGGGCGACATCGATGCGGTTATGGCAACCTACGAAGCCGATCAGAGCATCGCCTTCGAACCCGGGTCTCCGGTCTCAGACAGCGCGCAGTCCCGACAGATGTTCGAGCAGTTCCGGGCATTGAATCCGGATTTCAGCTATTCCGGACATGAGGTCATCGTTGAGGGAGACATTGCCGTTCACATTGCTCCCTGGCAGATGACCGGTACCGATCCCGAAGGCAATCAGGTTGAAGGAGAAGGACTTTCGGTCGCCGTTCTGCGCCGCCAGGCGGATGGCAGCTGGAAGATGGTCATCGACAATCCCTATGGCAACCGACTGCTGACTTCGGCGGAGTGACATCGTCCGGCCGCGTACATGTTTCGGGCGCGGCCGGGGGCCGTTTCAGCGGATTGTAGAAAGCCACGATCGTCTCGGTTTTCGGCGGATGTGCCGGAGGCCGGGCGGTTGCACATCCATCATTGGCGGCCGTTGCCGGCCGAGCCGGTTCAAGGCGCCGCCTGGAAGGGCCGCCCAGACACCACCTGATGAATTTCAGAACCTTCAGCCGCCGCCGCTTGCGCGCCAGGCGCAGGTGCAGGGCCATCAGCTGGTGGTGTTCCGGCATCTCTGCCGGCCAGAGTTCCGCGTGATGGGGATAAAGTGCCCTGACCGGGTCGTCCCAGGTGCGTCCGGTCCGGGAACAATCCTTTTTCTCCAAGGGGAGGGAATAGGGAATGAGCATCTGCAGCTCCCTTCAGGAATGTTTGATATTTTGAGGTAACAAGCAGATAATCTCATGGAGTTGGCGTATTTCCATGTTTTCTATGTGAAATTGAGATTTCAAAAATGAAACGAAATCTGGATTGGGAAGATCTGAGGCTGTTTCTGGCGGTGGCAAACGCGGAAGGGCTGGCCGGTGCTGCCACCCGAACCGGTGTCAGCGCGGCAACACTTGGGCGCCGGGTTGCCGCCCTCGAAAAGAGTCTCAATGTGCGCCTGGTGGAGCGTGAACCGCGCGGCTACCAGTTGACGGCTGCGGGACGGAACCTGTTGTTGCAGCTTGAGGAAATGGACCAGATCGCCCAGGCGATCGGCGCCTGGCGGGACAGCGGTCAGGCGCGGCGCCGGGTCCGGATCTCGGCAGGCGAGTGGACCATGCGCCTGTTGATCGATCATGTCGACCGGTTCTGGTCGCCCGATGCCGACTGGCTTCCGGAGTTTCTGGCCGACCCGCGCAACCGGGATGTGGCCCGGCGGCAGATCGACATCGGTGTGCGTAACAAGCGCCCCAAGCAGGAATGGCTCGCCGGCCGCAAGGTCGGCATTGTGGAGTTTGCCGTCTACCAGTCGCAGGACGTTCCAGCGGATATGCAGCTCGGCTGGGTCGGACCGGTCGAGAACGAGGCGCTGTTTCCAACCGGCCTCTGGATCAAGGAACACCATGCGGACGACGTGACCATCACCGTGAACAAGGCCTCCCTTGCGCTGTCCCTGGTGCGCAAGGGCCAGGTCCGCATGTTGTTGCCCACTTTTGTCGGCGATGCGTTTTCAGATCTCAGGCGTTTCTCGAACCCGATCGAGGAACTGCAGACGGAACGCTGGCTGGTGATGCACCAGGATGAACGCCATCAGCCTGAATTGCGCCGGGCGATCTCAGCGCTCGCGAAGGTCTTGAAAGAAAACCCTGTTTTGACATCAGTTGATTGAACAATTCACAGAAGGTTGACAGGCAATGACGCTGAAGGTGCGGCTCCTTGAATCAAAATTAACGAAGCTCCATATTTAATGGTGAACGGAACCGGCTGGTTCCGGCCTGGATGCCTAAGAAAGGGTCCGGGTGCAAGGTCGCTTCGACAAGGACTTTGAGGATGTCGCGCATGTCAGCGTTTTCTAGCCCGTTTATGCTCGGGTTCGACGATATCGAGCGTGTGCTCGATCGCGTCTCCAAGGCCGCCAATGACGGTTACCCGCCCTACAACATCGAAAGACTTCCGAAAAGCGAAGGTCAGGGCGATATCATCCGGATCACGCTTGCCGTGGCCGGGTTCACAAGAGACCAGCTTGACGTCTCTGTTGAGGAGAGCCAGCTGGTGATCCGCGGCCGGCAGGTCGACGACAAGACCCGCCAGTACCTGCATCGCGGCATTGCCGCCCGCCAGTTTCAGCGGGCCTTTGTCCTGGCCGAGGGGATCGAGATCCTCGGAGCCGACCTGAAAGATGGACTTCTGTCCATCGACCTGGCCCGCCCGGAACCGGAGCGTGTCATAAGAAAAATAGAAATCTCCAGCGGCGAATAGACCCTCGTCGACCAACAGATGGAGAAGACTGATGCACAATCCCAATAGCCCCTTCGGGGCACCGCCCGTCGACTTGTCCGAATATATGTCGGTTGATGAACTGACCGAGCTGGGCACCGGCGATGTTGCCTATATCAAACCGATCAAGGCACGCGACCTTCACGAGATGTTTCCGGACGTACCGCCTTTGCACGACAACATGACGCTCTATGCGTTGCTGAATGCCGACGGTACGCCGATCCTTCTGGCCGACAGCCGGGAAGCTGCTGTTGCCAATGCCTTTGAGGCCGATCTGGAAATGGCTTCTCTGCACTGACGCAAAGCCAGATCTGGAATTCGAGAGAAAAACACCGGTCATGTTTCATGGCCGGTGTTTTTTTGTGGTTTGGTCAGGCCCCGCATTTCTTCTCAGCCTGCACGTGAAAATAATGCATGCATTATTGCTCGATTTTGGTTAACCACGTTGTTGAGATTATCCTTTCGTCGTACATCTTACGCTGCGCGAGTCGGATGAACGTGGTGCAATACCAGGCGCTTCAACCGGCAGGATTATCGGCCCAGGGGATATGCGGGTATCCCGAGGGGGCGGTTCCTTCAGTCGCGGGCGGATTGACGGAAGAAACAAACAGATGCACCGGCTTCCTCCGGTGCAATAAGCGGGCATTCGGGACAGCGCATGAAAATCAGCACAATCACAAACTGGGCCTATGGCGTCACCGTTTTACTGACCGTCCTGTCCGGTATCGCCTTTATCCTTTCCGTTGACAGTGCCCACGATGAACGCAAGGCCGTCGAAGTCCACCTGGTGTTGAACGAACTTGGCGAGCAGCTTGAAATCGACGCCGAACTCAGGACGGACGAGGCCAGGCTCTATGTGATGCGTGGGGATGCCGCTCACCTCGCGGCGTTCGAAGTCTACAACGCCGAGGAACACCGACTGGAGGAAAAGGCGCGCCATGCCGAGGAATTCGGGGCGACCAGCGACGAACTTGCGTTGCTTCTGGAGATCAACAAGCAGGCCGACACGCTGGAAGCTATCGAACTGAAGGCGATCAAGGCCTATCAGGCCGGCGACGCGCAAGCCGCTCAGGACCTGCTTTTCGGAGAGGAGCATTACCAGCACCACATCCAGTTGGTGAAGGATGTCGAGAAGTTTCGCGAAATGGTGGGCGCACGCACAAGTGTGGAACTTGAGCTTGCCAAGCTGCGCAGCGACTGGTTCGGACTGACGGCGCGCATCATGCTCGGGCTGACGGCGGCATTGTTCCTCGCAGTGCTCTATTTTGTGCTGCGGCGGCGTGTGGCCCTGCCGTTGACGCGCATGACCGGGATCGTCAAGCGCCTGGCGACCCAGGACTACGAAGTCGAGGTGCCGCTTGACGGCCGTCAGGACGAAATTGGCGAGCTGAATGCCGCAATCCATATCTTCCGGCAAAACGGCCTGGAGCGAGAGCGGCTCGATGCGGAACGGCGGCGTGACCTGAAGATGAAGGACCTGATCCTGCAGATGATGCACCGTCTGCAGGCGTGCCAGAAACTGGACGAACTCAGCGACGTGGTCAGCCGGTTTGCACCACAGATCTTTCCGGAACTGGCGGGCGGGCTCTATGTGCTCAACGATCAGCGAACCGCGTTGAGGCGGGCCGGGGCCTGGAAAACGCCGCAGCCTTCACTGGCCAGTTTCAGTCCGGATGATTGCTGGGGCCTGCGCCGGGGACGTGCGCATGTCAGCCACAATGGCAAGGAGGATGTGAACTGTCAGCATCTGGCGGACACCTCCTCTTCAGCGCTATGCGTGCCGCTGACCGCGCAAGGCGATATCATCGGTCTGCTCAGTTTCAAGGATCTCTCGGACGGCGAGGACACGATCCAGGAGGCACAGCTCTATCTGGAGATGATTGCGGAAAATGTCGCGCTCGCCGTTGCCAATCTGCAGCTGCGCGACCGGTTGACACAGCTGGCCGTGCGCGACGCCCTGACCGGTTTGCAGAACCGCAGGTCGCTCGACCAGACCATGAGCGACAGGGCCCGCGAAAACGCGACCGGCCGGCTGACCTGCATGATGCTCGACATTGATCACTTCAAGCGTTTCAACGACGAGTTCGGCCATGACGCCGGGGATCTGGTGATGCAGTCCTTTGCCGGGATCCTGATGGAATCCGTGGGCAAGCGGGGCACCTGCTATCGCTTCGGTGGTGAGGAATTTGTCATTCTCCTGCCGAACCTGCCCCGCGACGAGGCTTTTGCCCTTGCCGAAGAGATCCGCAGGCAGGCGGCGCGGATGACGCTCACACATCGCGGCGCAGTGCTGGCACCTGTCACCGTCTCCATTGGCGTGGCCAGCACGCCGGATGGCGGGCCTCTGTCCTCTCTGCGCACACGAGCGGATGTGGCGCTGCTCAAGGCCAAGGATGCCGGCAGGGATCGCACGGTCTGCGAACCCGAAGCCGAACTGCGGCAGGTGAGCAACTGAGCCAATGAGCTAAAGGATCGGTAGTATCAGGAGCGGCTAATAGTTACGCCGCTCCCTGTTCGCATGGAAGTTGGTCAGGTCAGCACAGGTTTGCGTTCGTCTGAAGCCGACCTTGCATGCTGGTCAGTGTCCTCGGCCGGAGGTGATTTTGGCCGGTCGGATGGCCCGGGTGTCGACGTTGCCGGAGGTTTGCGCCAGGGCTGGCTCTTGTACCAGCCGGCAACATAGGCAACGGCGATCAGGGCTGCAAAGCCCAGAAGATTGGACAGGATCTGCGGCAGCCAGTCGCCACGGCCCCAGACCATGTCGCGCAGCAGGCCGGCGGCCTGGGCGATCACGAGGCTGGCCATAAACACCGGCAGCGACTGCTGGCCGACTTTCTGAACCACCTTGACGAACCGGCCCCAGAGAGCGCCGTGGCCCAGAAGGTGCCTGCCGTGTTCGCCGGCGGCGATCCAGGCCAGATAAGCCAGCGCCAGAAAATGCAGATACCGGAACAGGCCGAACTCGGTCTTGATCCAGAGCGGCCGGATGGCTTCGCGAATGTCCCGCGCCCAGGCCACGTCCCACTGGTGTTCGCTATAGACCCGGAAATAGGCGAAGGGGATCGTGACGATGACGACGGTCGCACACAGGAGGATCAGTTTCCGGTTGACCGGCGGTGCCGGGATCCAGCCGCGCATGAAGGCAAAGCCGGTAAAGAAAAGCATTTGCCAGGCAAAGGGATTGAAGAACCATTCCCGGTCGGACCAGGGCTCGGCCGGCAGGCTGAGCAGGTCGAATTGCGAGGCGAGCCAGAGGCCGATGGAGACGGCGAATGCGGCCGGAACCGAATAGCGTGCCGCCAGCATGATCACCGGGATCAGGGCCAGGATCACGATATACATCGGCAGGATGTCGAAATAGTTGGGCACCCAGGTTAGCGTCATCAGGCCGGGAAGCGACACTTCCGTCTTGTTGTAGAGATGCCAGAGATTGAGCGAGGCAACATAATCCTGGGTCAGGCCGCAGCAATCATTCAGGAAATTGCTCTCGTGGATCATCACGAGACCGACCGCGATCACCAGAAACTGGCCAATATGGGCCCAGTAGACCTGCCACATGCGATGCAGGATACGGGCAGCGCCCATGCCCCAGCCGTGAAGGTCGAAGATCTTGCCGAAGGCAAGGGCAGAGGCCATGCCGGAGCAGAAAACAAAGATCTCCGTGGCGTCGGAAAAACCGAAGCGGGCGGGAATCCAGAGCGTCCACCAGTTCCAGGGCAGATGGGCAATGTAGATGATGAACATGCCGATGCCGCGGAAAAAGTCGAGCCGCGGGTCCCGGGGGCGTTTCGTCTGAGGGTGCGCGTTCACGTCGTTTCCAAAAATAGTCGCTGTCCGGGCGGGAAAGTGGTCAGACCGAGAATCGGGCCCGGAGTTTTTCGTCTTCCATCACCTGTTGGGCGCGGTGCATCTTCTCGCAGGTTTCAAGACGCTGCTCGGCAAACCGGTCCAGGGCGCCGCGCTTGTGGGTGCGGTCCTTGATAAGCCGTTCGGCATCATCCGGCAATCCGGCCCGAAGCGCGGCATCAATGGTGATGCGCTCAAAGACGTCGCGCTGCGCATGCGAACCGCCGACCAGATAGAGGTTGTCCCGCGCGGAGGTCAGAAGCGTGAAGGCGGAGGCGTAGTTGCCTTTTCGGTACTGTTCCAGCCCCAGGCCCGTCGGAAGACCCGTTTCGGCGGTGATCCTGCCAATATCCGTTTCGCTCTGGGCGCGCTGTTTGAGGCCGGCCAGGAGTCGGTCGGCACCCATGCGGCGACCGCCATTCAACAGCGCCAGCAGGTAGTGCAGATCGGCGAAGACATTGCAGCCGTCTTCCGCGCGTTTATCTGACAGAAGGGCAAGCTCGTCCCAGCGGGATCCCGTATCGACCCCTTCCAGCTCCAGCCGCACCAGCAGCGAAGCGGCGTTGGAAATGTCGCGGTAATCGTCGGTCTTGTCCTTGCGGATATCCGTATCGTAGAGCGCCAGCGCCCGGTCGGCATTGCCCTGGTCAAGATACATCAGCGCCAGGTGCCACCACACGTGATAGCCGAAATTGTTGCAATGGGCCCAGCCGTCCGGATGGTTTTCCAGCCAGCCAGCGCCTTCCTCGGAGCGGCCGGTCATGTCATGGACATGGGCAACGGCATGCAGGCCCCAGGCGTCATCGCGGGCAAATTCCAGGCCCCTGCGGCCTGACGCCTCAGCCTGACGGTAGTCGCCGGTTTCTTCCAGGGAGAAGGCCCGGCAGCCCAGCAGATAGCCATAGGCCGGGTGGTTTTCATTATAAGCTGACTGGATCCGCTCGATGGACTGCCGCATGCCGACTGCATCGCCAAGCACAAAACGGATGGCATGCACCAGTTTCATCATCAGGGCATCTTCGGGAACCTTGACCAGTTCGGCATCCAGAAGGTCGGCGGAGCGGCTCGGAAAGCCCTGCAGCCAGGTGTCAAGCGCGTCGACAACGGCTGTCTCTCGTGCTGTCAGAGGCACCTGTCGCGCCGAGTTGCGTGCGATCGACAGGCACTCGCCGGCGGTCGCGTAAAGCTCCCGCCGCCCGAGCAGCAGACAGAACAGGCCGCGAGCGGCATGACCAAGGGCGAAATCCGGCGCAAGGCCGAGACAGGTTTCAAGATGCTGCGGGGTGGTCTTGCCGTGGGCAAGAAAGGCCCGCACGGTGTCGTTCCAGGCCGCCAGAGCATCCCTGTCCGACAAGGTGAGGTCATATCCGAATTGATCGCTCAGACGCATAGCTGGCCTTTTTGTCTCTCTCGCCGGGGCGCGGGGTCTTGCACAAAAGCAGAACTTGGCGCACATCCGGCTGATGAATCGCTACCGCTAAAAATCAGCAGGCTTCACTTGAACTGCAAAACACAAAAAGGTGTTGGCAATGTGTAGCTGATCAAAAGCGACCTTCGTTGCGAAATTATGGCCGTAAATGCGAGTTTAAAGCCTTCTTTCAGGTAATCTTGCCGGCGCGGGTAAAGGAGCGCGCATTAATGTCAACGACAGTGCAAAGATCTCAGGTAATTGTTGCCGGTATCGCGGCCTTGCTTTTGGCGTTTGTTGCGCTGGGAGCCTATGGCGAAGCTGGTGGACGGCAGGCCATTGCCGTGCTGATCGGGGGGCTTGCAGGCCTGTCGCTCTATCATGCCAGCTTCGGTTTCACCGCGGCCTGGCGGCGGATCGTGACGGAAAAGCGCGGTGGCGGCCTGCGCGCGCAGTTTGTGCTTATCCTGCTCACCAGTGCGGTGTCCTTTCCGCTGATTGCCTGGGGCAGCACACTTGGCTGGCCAACGGGCGGTTTTGTGTTCCCTTTCGGCATCGCCGCCGCGCTTGGAGCCTTCATGTTTGGCGCGGGCATGCAGCTCGGTGGCGGCTGCGGCTCCGGTACGCTGTTCACGGCCGGTGGCGGTTCCACCCGGATGATGATCACGCTCGCCGCCTTCGTGCTGGGATCGGTTCTGGCCACCGCCCATCTGCATCTTTGGGGCCGTTTGCCAAAACTTCCGGCGGTGTCTCTCATCAGGGAATTCGGGCCGCATGGTGCCTTTCTGCTGACAGCGCTGGTGTTGGGTGGCCTGGCACTGCTTACGGTGGGGATCGAACGCAAGGCCCATGGCGACATTGCAGCCGCGCGCCCGACGCAATCGCTGCTGAAAGGGCCGTGGTCACCGATGCTGGGGGCGATCATGCTGGCCGTCGTCGGCATCGCGACCTTTATCGTTGTCGGCCGGCCCTGGGGGATCACCTCGGCTTTTGCGCTCTGGGGCGGCAAGATCTTTCACGCCATTGGCATTCCGGTCGACACCTGGCCCTACTGGACGTGGCAGCGCAGCGCTCTGGAGAATTCGGTCCTGCGGGATACCACCTCCGTGATGGATTTTGGCGTGATCCTCGGTGCCATGGCGGCGGCGGCCCTGGCTGGCCGGTTTGCGCCGGTCTGGAAGCTTAGCCGCCGCGACGTTCTGACGGCGATCGCCGGCGGACTGTTGATGGGCTATGGCGCGCGCCTCGCCTATGGCTGCAACATCGGCGCCTATCTCGGTGGGCTCGTATCCGGCTCCCTGCACGGCTGGCTTTGGCTGGCGTTCGGCTTCCTTGGCAGCCTTGCCGGGACGCGCCTGCGATTGCGGCTCGGCATGGGGTGACCACGTTTTGTCAGGAGACCATCGGCCACACCGGAATGTGAGCGGCATGTGAAACGCAAACGGCTAGGTTGGCTCCGACAACCGTCTTGCCTCTGGAGTTCCGATCATGCGCCTGGCCCTGGTATTTGTTGTTTCCCTGTTTCTGTCTTTGAGCTCGAGCCTCGCCGACAGCGTTCCGGACCGGAAAGGCTGGCAGGTCGCCCCGACGGACAAGACCTATCAGGCGCTGGTCGATGACCTGAAAACCTCGATCAAGGCGCATGAGATGTTGCTGGTCACCCAGGCAAGTGCCTCTGCCGGTGCAAAGGGACGTGGCTTGACGATCCCGGGCAACCGGGTTATCGGCGTTTACCGCAATGACTATGCGGTGCGCATGCTGGAGGCCTCGGTCGCCGCCGGCATCGAGGCGCCGATCCGGTTCTACGTCACGGAAAACAGCGACGGAACGGCAACACTTTCCTGGAAGACGCCGAGTTTCGTATTCGCGCCTTATTTCGACGATGGCGGCGAGGCCCTGGAAACACTGGCCGCAGAACTTGACCTTGTTTTCCTGTCCATCGCCGAGGGGGCTGTTGCCGCTCGGTAACAGGTTGGTGGTTTGCGCAATTTGCGGGCAGCCAAGTCCGGATTTTGGGCTTGTGAAACGCCCTGCGCGGCCTCACATTAAAAGTGTCGTCAACAACTGAAAGGAGGTGTGCCCATGTCTAATGAGTATCTGAACGTGGCCCAGGTTTCTGGGCGGAATCGAACGGTGCTGGAGCAGCCTCTGGTATTGACCGGTTTCGCTGGGATTTGATCCGGACCCTGTGTCACGTCGATCTCATGGGAGGGCCGCATTGCGGCCCTCTTTTGATTCCGCGCCTTTGAAAACCACGTCCCACAAAAAGTTTTTCAAGTTGGTTGTATTGATTTTGTTTATTAAACCTAAAGTCGTTTTAATCTACGCATAAATGCGGAGCCACGAAAAGCGCTGTTCCCTGAATAATTTAAGCCGGTCTTTTGCAAAATCGCATCAGCCAGTCACTTGAATTTTCAAGTCAAAAATACAACCAAGTCATTATTTAGGCGACTAAATTTCCCTTTGCCAAATGGTCAAAAGTCAGAAAACTGACACGGTTCTGACATGGGGCGTGGACTACCTAGCGCCCCAGATTTGTACTGTTGTTTGGGGAAGACACATCATGACTTGGCATTTCCGCTTCGGGTTCGTTTTTGGCGATCATCGGTCCAATCTCCTTGAGGGCAGCAACTGGTCCGATTTCATATTCGGCTTCGGCGGCAATGACGAGATCTACGGCAGGGGCGGCAATGACACCATCTTTGCCGGACGCGGCAATGACTGGATCCATGGCGGGTCCGGGAACGACTATATCAATGGCGGCCGGGGCTTCGACACCGCCGCTTTTGACGGTTCGATCTTCGACTATGACGTGTCTCTCTGCCGGAGCTGGTTCTCCACCACAGCCATTGTCACCCGCTTCGGCGATGACGGCCGACCCGTGGAAGTCGACTATCTGAAGAACGTCGAGGCACTGTATTTCGCCGAAGAAGACTACACGCTCTATATCGACGGGCGGAACAATCAGGTTTTGGCGCTCGACGACCTTGCAGCGACCAATGAAGACACGGCACTGACGCTGTCCTTCGATGCGCTTCTGGCCAATGACACGGATTTCGACGGCGACACGCTGTCGATCACCCAGGTCGACGCCCTGAGCAGTTTGGGTGCGGTCATTTCGGTTGTTGACGGACAGGTCATCTACAACCCGGCGGGTTCCTTCGATGCCCTGAAAGAAGGTGAAACCATCACCGACACTTTCACTTACACGGTGAATGACGGCCGTGGTGGCAGCACCACGGCGACGGTCAGTGTGACGATCACCGGCACGAATGATGCTCCGGAGCTCCAGCTCGCGTCCAGCCTTGATTATGCCGAAAACGGCACGGACGTTGTCGCCGATGCCGAGGCCAGCGACGTTGACAGCGATGGCGTGACCTTCTCACTCTCCGGTACGGATGCGGCGCTGTTCACGATTGACGAAGACACCGGCGAAATCCGGTTCCGGTCTGCTCCCGATTACGAAACGCCCGCTGATTCAAACGGTGACAACACCTATGATCTGATTGTCACCGCGACCGACACCGAAGGCGCGACCGACAGCCAGGCTCTGACCGTCAACGTGACGGATGTTCTGGAAATTCCGGAGATCGATGCCCGGATCAACGAGTTCCACTACGACAATGCCGGCACCGACACGGGCGAGTTTGTCGAGATCCGTACGGCAGCGGGAGACGACGTCTCCTTCCTGCAGATCGTCCTGATCAACGGCTCCAACGGCTCCGAATACAACCGCGTCGATGTTTCCGGCCTGACCATGACCACCGACGGCACCTACGACTATTACGTCTGGGCCCTCCCGACAAACGGTCTTCAGAACGGATCTCCCGATGGCATCGCGCTGGTCAACGGCGGCGCAGTGCTGGAATTTGTCAGCTATGAGGGCGGGATCGAGACGACGATCGACGGTCAGACCGTAACCTCGACTGATGTCGGCGTTGCCGAAAGCGGCAGCACGGAGGCCGGTCAGTCGCTACAGCGCAACGACGACGGCAGCTGGAACGAGGCGGCCGACGAGACCAAGGGCGCCGCCAACGAAGCTCCTGGTGTGGAACTCAATGCCCGGATCAATGAATTCCACTACGACAATGCCGGTACGGATACGGGTGAGTTCATCGAAATCCGTGTCAATGCCGGTGCCGATGTCTCCGCGCTGGATGTGCGGTTGATCAACGGCAACGGCGGTGCTGAATACAATCTTGCAGCGGTCGCCGGCCTGACCATGACCACTGACGGCACCTACGACTATTATGTCTGGGATCTGCCGGCGAATGGCCTGCAGAACGGTGCACCGGACGGCATCGCGCTTGTGAATGACGGCGAAGTGGTCGAGTTCCTCTCCTATGAGGGCAGCATCACCACCACGATTGCCGGTGTTGAAGTGACCTCCACGGATGTCGGCGTCGCCGAGAGCAGTGCAACGGCCGTCGGCGAGTCCCTCCAGCGCAACGAGGACGGCTCCTGGAACGAGGCTGCGGCCGAGACCAAGGGCGCGGAAAACAGCGGTGGTACCGGTCCGCTGGTCGAAGCCCGGATCAACGAAATTCACTATGACAACGACGGCACGGACACTGGCGAATTCGTGGAAATCCGTGTCAACGCCGATGCCGACGTCACCGGCGTGCAGGTGCAGCTGATCAATGGCAATGGCGGCTCCAGCTACAACAGCGCGGACCTGTCGTCGCTGGTGCGAACCTCGGACGGCACCTATGATTATTACGTCTGGGAACTGCCTTCCAATGGCATCCAGAACGGGGCTCCGGACGGTATTGCGCTTGTCAACGGAACCGAAGTCGTCGAATTCCTGAGCTACGAAGGCACCATCACGGCAACGATCGCGGGCACGGAAGTCACCTCCACCGATATCGGTGTTTCCGAAAGCAATTCGACCCCGGTTGGCCAGTCCCTGCAACGCAATGACGATGGCAGCTGGAATGCGCCGGCCGACGAGACGCGCGGCGAAGCCAATGACGGTGGCGGTGGCGGCGAACCGACAGCCCGCTTCATTTCCGAAATCCAGGGCTCCGGGTCGGCCAGCCTGCTCATTGGCAATTATGTATTGGTCTCTGCCGTTGTCACCTACACCACAAGCAACGGCTTCTTCCTGCAGGAAGAAGACGCGGATGCGGATGGCGATGCGCTGACGTCCGAAGGCATCTTCGTTTTCACAGGCGGAGAACCGTCGGTGGTGTCCGGCGACACGGTCGATGTCGCGGGGACAGTCGAGGAGTTCTTCGGCATGACCCAGCTCGGAGGGAGCGTCGAGGTGACCAAGACCGGCACCACGACCTTGCCGACAGCGGCCGAGATCCAGTTGTCCCGGACCGCGACCAATTACGAACAATATGAAGGTATGCGCATTTCGGTCACTTCCGGCATCGAAAACGAGCGGGTGACCATAATCGAAAACTTCAACTTCGACCGCTTTGGCGACATCACCGTCAGCGCCGGGACACAGACCCAGGCAACCCAGCTTTATGATGCCCAGACCCAGGCGGACGAGATCGCCGACCATATCGAAGGCAACATGAACAACCGCCTGGTGATTACCGACGGCACCTCCAGCCAGAATCCAGACAGCTATGGCTATGTGGCGAACACCTCGGCCGGTGACGATGGCGACGGTATTCTCAGCGCCGGAGACGACTTCACGGCGGAAGGCCCGACGCTGCGTCTCGGCGCGGAAATGAACTCGGCGATCGAAGGTGTGCTGACCTATGAATTCGGTGAATTCAAGGTGCTGGTCGACGGCACGCTCGACATCGACGAGGCGACAAACTCCGGGGCACGGCAGGACACGCCGGACGATGTCGGCGGCGAGATCCAGGTCGCCAGCTTTAACGTGCTGAACTACTTCACCACCTTCTCCGGCGGCACAGGGCCGAATGGCGATCTCAATCCGCGCGGGGCCGACAGCCAGGAAGAATTCGACCGCCAGACCACCAAGATCGTCGAGGCAATGATCAAGACGGGTGCTGAAGTCTTTGCGCTTCAGGAAATCGAGAATAACGGTTTCGGTGATGCCTCTGCCATTGCCGCCCTGGTCGATGCCCTCAATGCCAAGGCCCTTGCCGAGGGAACAGGTGCAGTTTACGCCTATGTCAATCCGCTGGGCGGCGACGGGTTCCTGGGCACCGATGCCATCATGACCGGCATGGTCTATGACACCACAAAACTGACGCTGGTCCATGCAGACGGTCTTGTCTTCAACGAGGCTTCGGCGGCCGACACGTTTGCAATTGCGGACTTCCTCAACAGCTACGTCTCCTCGGGCGATCAGGTGGGGGATTTCCAGCGTAACCGCCCGACCACCATTGCAACGTTCGAAGATGCCAATGGTGAAGTCTTCACGGTCGCCTCCAGTCACTTCAAGTCGAAGGGCGACAGCAACCTGCAGGATCTGGCCGAGGGCGTCCAGTCTGCTCTGGACAGCGGCTCGGTGCCCGCCGGTGAAGTGGCTGCCGTCACCGCGGCCCTGGCGGCGCTGATTGCCGATCCGAACTTTGACCAGGGCAACGGTCAGGCGTACTGGAACCAGGTTCGTGCCGATGCGGCCGGAGAACTGGCCGCCTACCTGGACAGCACCTACGCGGCAGACCTGGCGGGACAGGGCATCATTGATGCCGACTATCTGCTGATGGGCGACTTCAATGCCTATGCGGAGGAAGACCCGGTTCAGACGGTGCGGGATGACGCCGGCTACATCGACCTGATTGACCAGTTCATCAGCCAGGAGGATGCCTACAGCTTCGTCTTTGACGGCCAGCAGGGCACGCTCGATCAGGCGCTTGCCACGAGCAGCCTGGCGAACCAGGTGACCGGTCTCACCGAATGGCACATCAATGCCGATGAGCCGGATCTGCTGAACTACGACCAGGACTTCAACGATCCGGGTTTCTTTAGCGCTGATCCCTTTGCCTCGTCCGACCACGATCCGGTGATCATCGGCCTCGATCTGGGCAGCCAGAACGACGCCTTGCTCGCGTAAGGACCGGAGCTCCAACAACGAAAACGGCGGCCACTGGCCGCCGCTAGATTGCTGACAAAATTACTCCGTCATTCCGGACGGTCTGCAGCGCAGCTGCATGGCCAGATCCGGAACCCAGCGAATATTTCGCGCTGCAGGCGCGTCTTTAGTCCAAACATCAGGCACTGAACTGAATTTGTGCTCGCTAACGCTCGCGCAGATACGCTGGGTTCCGGATCGGCGCGCAGTCACACTGCACTTGTCCGGAATGACAGACAGGGCGAGTTAACAAACTGACGGCGGCCCCTGGCCGCCGTTTTTGTCTTGTGCTGCGTTCTCTGCGCCAAGCCAGAAGGCTGTTACACCAGCCCGACCGACTTGCGCACATCTTCATCCCGCAGCGAGCAGTCGACGCCGCGATAGGCATCACCCGCATCCGTGCACAGCCAGCAGATCGCTTCGCCAACCCATGCGGCAGGGATATGCACGGCCGGGTCGAGCTGGCTGACCGGGTTGATGCCAGACGCCTTGATGTCGACCTGCATCTGGGTGGCCACGGTGCCCGGGCTGAGGCCGACGATGCGCAGTCCCTTGTCGCCGAATTCCTTGTCACCGCAGCGGGTCAATGACAGGGCCGCAGCCTTGGAGGCGCAATACTGGCTCCAGCCTTCGAGCGCGCCCGTCGCGGCGCCCGAGCTGATATTGACAACCGTACCGGATCCCTTGGAGAGCATATGCGGTGCAACCGCGCGCAGGCCGTAATAGACGCCCTTCACGTTGATATCGATGACCTTGCCCCAGGCCGCCGGGTCGGACTCCTCGATGCGGGCAATCGGTTCGATGACGCCGGCGTTGTTGACCAGAATGTCGATGCCGCCATAGGTCTCGATGCAGGTCTCAACGGCCTTCACCACGTCATCGAAGTCGGAGACATCGCAGGTTACCGCCCTCGCGCTGCCACCGGCCGCGTTGATCTCCGCGGCGATACGTTCGATGTCCTTGCCCGAGCGTGCGGCCAGCACCACCTTGGCGCCGTATTTGACAAGGCTCCTGGCGGCGGCTTCACCGATACCGCGGCTTGCACCGGTGACCAGAGCAACTTGTCCTGACAGATCAAACATGTAACGTCCCCTGCTGTGTCCGGCCCTCGTGGCCGTCTTCTTGTTCTGCGGACCTTAATGCGGTGACATCAAGGAATAAACAGCCTGCATGCAGGAGCGTCCTGCAGCTTCTGCACGAATGCGTAAGGGTCTTAGCTAATTGACTTTTGCCGCTGCCTCTAGTGGTTTGAACGCAAAGACTGAAAATGCGAATTGAGGGGCTGACCGGATGGCGGCGGAAAAATCGGCGATACGGACCTTCCTGCGCCAGATGTATTTCGGCCATAGCGTTCAAGCGCGGGTCTTTCGCTATTTCCTGATCGCCTTTGACCTGATCACGATCGGCTATTTTATCGTTTCGTCCGTGCTTGATCCGGCGCGTCACCATCATGAGCTGGACTATGTCATCGCCGCGGTGCTGCTGTTGGACTACGTCGCCCGGCTGATCGCGGCGGCGCGCCCGTCCCGTTACCTGATCAGCTTTACCTCTTTTGCCGATGTGGTGGTCATCGCCTCACTGATCGCGCCGGCCTTCCTGGAAAACTTCGCCTTCCTTCGGGTGGTGCGCATGCTGCGGCTGATGCGCTCCTATCATTTGCTGAAGGAACTGCGCGATGCGTCTGCCTGGTTCCGGCGCAACGAGGACATCCTGCAATCGGCCGTCAACCTGATGGTGTTCATTTTCGTGGTCACCGCCATCGTCTTCGTGGTCGAGGATGACCGCAACGAGAACATCAACAATTATCTCGATGCGCTCTATTTCACCGTAACCACGCTGACCACGACTGGCTTTGGCGACATCACCATGACCGACAGTGTCGGCCGGCTGATGACCGTGCTCATCATGATCTTCGGTGTCGCCCTGTTCCTGCGTCTGGTGCAGACGATCTTCCGCCCAGCCAAGGTGAATTATGCCTGCCCAGATTGCGGGCTCAACCGCCATGATCCGGATGCGGTTCACTGCAAACACTGTGGCCGCACCATCAACATCCCCACAGAAGGCACCTGGGAATAGCCGCTTTCGGCGTGCGGTTGTCTCCTCTCTCTCTCTGACTTGTGATCGCCGCCGGCTGGACTCTCGTGCAACCGACGCCATTCTCTAGCTCCGGTGCAGGGCCCGTCGGCCGTCGCACAAGTGCCTTGTGAAGCAGTCGCTGGAGCGGTTTTGATTATGAAAACATCCCTTTTCGGTGCCCTCGCCCTGTCGCTTGTCTCGTCAGGCGGGCTTGGTACGGGGACGGCTTTCGCGTCCGAAGGATGCGGCGAGGAAAGGCCCTGCGAGCTCGAAAACGGCGAGTATTACATTCACCTTCCGGAAAACCATGAGGCAGATGAGCCGCTCGGCGCGATCTTCTATCTGCACGGCCATCGCGGCAAGGCGGTCAACGCGATCCGCAACAAGAGTTTCCAGAAGATGGCCGATGAGCTCGGTGTGGCTTTTGTGGCCGTCCAGGGTGTCAACGGCACTTGGTCCTTTCCGACCGCACCGCGCAACCTGCGCGATGAGACCGTTTTTTTCGAAGACGTGCTTGAGGATCTTTCAGGCAGGTTCGGGGTCGACCGTGCCCGCACGCTTCTGTCCGGCTTTTCCTCCGGCGGCTTCATGACCTGGTATCTTGCCTGCGAGAAAGCGGACCGGTTCGGTGGTTACGCGCCGATTGCCGGTGCCTTCTGGGAACCCCTGCCGCAGGAATGCCCGAGCGAACCGCCCTATCTGTTCCATGTCCACGGCACGGCCGACACAGTGGTGCCGCTGGAAGGGCGCTGGCTGGGCGGTGGCCAGTGGAAACAGGGCGACGTCTTCGAAAGCTTCGACATTTGGCGCCGCCAGAACGATCTGGCCGACACCGAGCCGCAGACCTTCACCGACGGAAAGCTGTCCTGCGAACGCTGGCAACCTGCTACAGGCCTCCTGGAACTCTGTCTTCACGATGGCGGCCACAGTGTCGAAGCCGGTTTCATCCGCCGCGCCTGGACGGAACTTGGTGAAATGAAGGGCTGGACCCAGAAGGGATGACTGCGGGTGGGGCGGGTGCGAAGCCGCCCATTCCCAAATGACAAGAATGTGAGCCGGCTTGTTCGGCGGCGCTGAACAGCGGTGTTGACCTCCCTCGTCCCCTGTGCCCATTTCCGGCTAGGAACCCCATTGTCTAGTCAGTCAGGTCCCCCGTGTCCCAGTCCGACCTTGCTCCCGGCGCCTTGTCCGGCCTCGTAGTCCTTGATTTGTCCCGCATTCTCGCCGGGCCGACCTGCACCCAGATCCTCGGAGATCTCGGCGCTGAGGTGATCAAGATCGAGCGGCCGGGCAGGGGAGACGACACGCGGGGCTGGGGTCCTCCGTTTCTGAAAGACCGGCAAGGCAATGAGACCGCCGAGAGTGCCTATTATCTGTCGTCCAACCGCAACAAGGCGTCCGTCGCCATTGATCTGGCGAGCGCGGAAGGGCAAAAACTGATTGCGGATCTTGCCGCCGGAGCCGACATTCTGGTGGAGAATTTCAAGGTCGGCGATCTGAAGCGGCGCGGCCTCGACTATGAGACACTGAAGGTCCGCAATCCGCAGCTGATCTATTGCTCGATCTCGGGTTTCGGCCAGACCGGACCTTATGCGCATCGGGCCGGCTATGATTTCCTGATCCAGGGCATGGGCGGGATCATGTCGCTCACCGGATTTGCCGATGAGGATGGTGGCACGGAAACCAAATGCGGTGTCGGCATTGCCGATGTCATGTGCGGCATGTACGCGACGGTCTCGATCCTTGCAGCCCTCAATCATCGTCACAAATCCGGTGAAGGGCAGCATATCGACATCTCGCTGCTGGATGCGCAGGTCTCCTGGCTGATCAACCAGGGTACCGGTTATCTGGTGTCCGGCAAGGTGCCGGGCCGGCTCGGCAATGGTCATCCGACCATCGTGCCTTACGAGACCTTCCCGGCAAGCGACCAGTCCTTCATTCTGGCCGTGGGCAATGACAGCCAGTTCCAGAAATTTTGCACCGTTGCAGGTGCGCCGGAGCTGGCGCAGGACCCTCTGTTTGCCAAGAACGCCGACCGGGTACGCAACCGCAAGGATCTGGTGCCGAAGATCCGTCGGCTCACCATCGAAAAATCCGCTGCCGACTGGATCGCGGAACTGGAAGCGGCCGGGGTGCCCTGCGGCCCGGTCAACGATCTTGGCCAGGTCTTTGACGATCCGCAGGTGCAGGCCCGTGACATGCGTATCACGCTGCCCCATCCATTCAGCGGCAGCGTTGATCTGATCGGTTCGCCCATCAATCTGGAAAAGACGCCGGTGGCCTATCGCAACGCGCCGCCACTCCTCGGGGCGGATACGCAGGGCGTGTTGACGCGTCATCTCGGTTTGCACCCCGAAACCCTGACAGAGCTTGCCGAGCGCGGCATTCTCGGCTTTCAAACGCCCCTCAAGGAAGAGACAAACGCATGACGACCGGTGCCGATATCATTGCAGGCAAACTTTATGCAGCAGGATGCCGTCATGCCTTCGGCATACCAGGCGGCGAGGTGCTCGCCCTGATGCAGGCGCTCGATGAGGCCGGGCTGAATTTTGTCCTGGTGAAGCATGAAAACGCCGGCGGCTTCATGGCTGAAGGTGGCTGGCATGCCGATGGCGGACCGGGCGTTCTCCTCGCGACCCTCGGGCCGGGCGTTACCAACGCCATCAACGTGGTGGCCAATGCCTGGCAGGATCGGGTGCCGCTGATTTTCCTGACAGGCTGCGTCGACCAGGCCGAAGCCGAAAGCTACACCCACCAGGTCTTCGACCATCAGCAGCTCCTGCGTCCGATCGTCAAGGCGAGCTTCTCCGCCCGGCTTGGCGCGCTCGACGTGATGATGGAAAAGGCGCTGGCCATCGCGCTCGACGGCCAGCCGGGTCCGGTCCATATCGATGTTCCGATCAAGGTTGCCGAAAGCGAAACCGGCGAAGCCTGGACCAAGGTCTTTCAGGCAGCTCCCGTTGCCACGCAGCCCTTGCCGGGCAAGGACCTGGAAACCGCGCTGGAGCTGATCGCAAAGGCCGAGCGTCCGATAGCGATTGCCGGTGTCGATGCGGTCAATGAAGGCGCGTCCGCGGCGATCACCCAGTTCTGCGAAACCTACCGGGTCCCGCTGGTCACAAGCTACAAGGGCAAGGGTCTTCTGGACGAGACCCACCCTCTGGCCCTTGGCGGGGCCGGCCTGTCTCCCAAGGCGGACAGCCACCTGCTGCCGCTGATCAACCAGAGCGACTGCATCCTGCTGCTTGGCTACGATCCGATCGAAATGCGCATCAACTGGCGCAATCCATGGAGCGACGATGCACCGGTGGTCGATGTCACCCCGGTGCTCAGGACGCACGGCATGCATGCGGTTTCTGCCACGCTGCGTGGTGACGTTGCGCCTGTGTTGAAACTGATGAGCGAAGTGCGCGATCCGGGCAAGGTCTCCTGGCCTGGCGGGGAGCCTGCAAAAACCCGCAAGGCGCTGGAAGGTGCCTTTGCACCGGAAGGTGGCGGCTGGGGCCCGGCAACCGTGTTCCATACCCTGCGCAACGCATTGCCCGGCAACACGGTGGCAACCGCCGACAGCGGTGCGCACCGCATTCTCGTCAGCCAGATCTGGCGCTGTCCTGGGCCGCGCCAGATGCTTCAATCTTCCGCGCTCTGCACGATGGGCTGCGCCGTGCCGCTCGCCATGGGACATCGACTGGTCGACGGCGAGGCACCGGTGATCGCCTTTGTGGGCGACGCCGGTCTTGAAATGTGCCTCGGCGAACTCTCCACCCTGCGCGATCTGAAAATCCCGGTGATCATCTGTGTGCTGGTCGATACCAGCCTTGCGCTGATCGAGCTGAAACAGCGCAACAGCCAGCGCCCGAATGTCGGCGTCGATTTCGGCGAAACCGACTTTCCAGCCGTCGCTAACGCCTATGGGGGGCACGGTGTTTGGGTGGAGGACGCGGCGACGCTCAAGTCCGAGGCCGAAGCCGCTTTGGCCCGCGACGGATTTACCCTGCTCGCCTGCCGCATCGAGCGCCGGGCCTATGATGGGGCGATCTAGCGCGGCATGACAGCTATTGCCGATTTTGTCCTTCGACGATGGACAGCGTCAGCGCCGTGAGCATCTCTGCCGCTTCTTCCGTGGTCAGCGGCAGCGACCGCGCTGTGATCGAATAGCCTTCAAAAAACGGAATGAGCAAGGCTTGCAGCTGCTTGCGAACCTGCGCGTCAAGGCCACCTGGAAAGGCGAAATCCGTCATCACATCCGAAAAGTTCCTGTAGTAGTCCATCAGGCATTGGTCGATCACGGAGTTTCTGCTGGAAATCGCCCAGATCTCGCGAAACGCACGGCACATGTCGGAAATTTCCTGGCCGTGGCTGAGACCGGTGCGAACAAGAAAACGGACCCGTTCTTCTGCGGTCGCAGCCTCGCTCTGCTGTGTCAGCGTTACCAGGCTCGCGGTGCATTCGTCGAAGTAGCGCGAAACCATCGCTGCTAGAACCTCATCCCGCGATGAAAAGTAATACTGCACATTGCTGAGCCGCATGCCGGCGGTGTCCGCGAGCTTGCGAAGTGTCAGTCCGGCATCCCCCGTTTCGATCAACAGTTTCAGCGCGCAATCAAGGATCAGCAGTTCCTTGGGTGATCGGGATTGGGCGGTAATAGGCTGTTCCTCTTCGACTTTTCTGATTTTCAGCGACTATGGCTCTTTCTGTTTCAAGGAACAAACAAAATAAGGGATTGACGATTTTGGTCAAGCGACCTAAATATTGGTCAAGTGACCAAATTGCAGATGGGAAGCAACCATGACCGATGCATTGCGTACGCCGGACTTCCGTTTTGAAGGCCTGCCGGACTTTCCCTTTGCGCCGAACTACGTGGAAGATCTCAAGGGATATGAAGGCCTTCGTGGTCACTACCTTGATGAAGGCGATCGGAGTGCCGAAGAGGTGTTCCTGCTCCTGCATGGCGAGCCGAGCTGGAGCTATCTGTATCGAAAGATGATCCCCGTCTTTGCCGGAGCCGGCGTGCGGGTGATCGCGCCGGATTGGCTCGGTTTCGGGCGCTCTGACAAACCCGTCAGCGATGAGGTCTATTCCTTCCACTTCCATCGCAATTACATGCTGGCCCTGATTGAGCATCTGGACCTGCAGAACATCACGCTTGTTGTTCAGGACTGGGGCGGTGTTCTCGGACTGACATTGCCGATGGACATGAAGGACCGCTTCAAACGCCTTTTAATCATGAATACCGGTCTGATGGCTGGCCCTGTGAACAGCCCGGCATTTGACGAGTGGAAGGCCGATATCGATTCCGATCCCGATGTCCCGGTCCGATTCATCATGCAGAAGAACGAACCCGTGATTTCCGACCGGGAGGCAGCAGCTTACGAAGCCCCCTTTCCGGATCAACGATACAAGGCCGGTGTTCGGAAATTCCCTCATCTGATCGCAACAACGGAAGAAACGCCCGGCGTTGAAACGTCGAAACGCGCTGCCCGCTTCTGGTCGAACGAATGGGACGGGGAAAGCTTCATGGCAATCGGCATGAAAGACAAGATGTTGGGACCTGACGTCATGAACGTCATGCGGACCGTCATAAAGGGCTGCCCGGAGCCACTGGAAATCCCGGAGGGTGGCCATTTTGTACAGGAAACGGGTGGGGCGTTGATAGCCGAGCGTGCGTTGGCGCACTTCGGCCTGAGCAAAGTGTGAAAGCGGTTCAATTTTTCAAAACGCGAACGACAAGTACAAGGGCATGATCATGCAACCAGATATTCTCGTTATCGGGTCAACCGGTAAAACAGGAAGGAGAGTCACACAACGCCTGGAAAATCGCGGTGTGCCGGTACGGCACGGAACCCGCCGCAGCGACATACCGTTTGATTGGGAAAGACCCGAGACCTGGGCAGCGTCGCTGCAGGACATCAAAACCGCATATGTCGCCTATTCTCCGGACCTGGCGGTGCCCTCTGCACATTCCGTCATTGCGGAGTTCGTTCAAGCCGCAGAACAAAGCGGCTTGCGTCGTGTCGTGCTCCTGTCGGAGCGAAACGAAGCGCGTGCGCAAGCTTGCGAGCAGTTGATCATGAACTCTTCGCTCGAATGGACCGTGCTGCGGCCGAGCTGGTTCATGCAGAACTTCAGCGAGGGAGGTTTTCTCGACGGCGTGATGAGTGGGGAAGTGTCTGCCCCCGACTCCGGCTTTCCGGAACCTTGGGTTGATCTTGAAGACGTGGCAGACATCGCTGTCGCGGCGTTGCTGGACGAAGGGCACACGGGAGAAGTCTATGAAATCACCGGCCCGGAACTGCTGACATGGCAGGAGGCGGTCTCCCTTGTTGCGGATGTCACCGGGAGAGAGGTTTCCTATAGAACAGTCACACCCGGAGAGTTTGAAAGCACGTTGATCGCAGAAGGGTTTCCGGAACCTGATGCGCAGTTTGTTGCAACACTTGTCGCGGAGATCCTCGACGGGAAAAACGCCAGCACATCGGATGGGCTTCAGCGTGCGTTGGGACGCGAACCCGGAAGTTTTGCCGCGTTTGCAAAAAACGCGCACGCCGCTGGCAGTTGGCAATAGCTTGCGCAATCGGGATCCTGGTTCTTGCATTTCGGCCCAGGGTGTCCTTCGACCCGATCCCGTGAAGGCGGTCGCCTTCACGGAACAGGTTCGTTACGCCACCGCTGCCGGATCCAGGAAACCGCCCGACTGCCTGTTCCAGAGCTGGGCATAGACCCCGCCCTTCTGCAACAGCGCCTGATGCGAGCCTTCCTCGATGATCCGGCCCTGATCCATGATGATCAACCGGTCCATCGCGGCAATGGTCGACAGGCGGTGGGCAATGGCAATCACCGTCTTGCCCTGCATCAGGTCGAACAGGCTCTCCTGGATGGCGGCCTCGACTTCGGAATCGAGGGCCGAGGTCGCCTCGTCCAGAACCAGGATCGGCGCGTCTTTCAAGAGCACCCTGGCAATGGCGATCCGCTGCCTCTGGCCGCCGGAGAGTTTCACGCCGCGTTCTCCGACATGCGCATCAAGCCCGCGCCGGCCCCTGAAATCCTCCAGATCGGGGATGAAGGACATGGCGTGTGCCTTTTCCGCAGCCCGCTTCGCTTCCTCCCGGCTGGCGCCGGAGCGGCCGTAGACGATATTGTCCAGCACCGACCGGTGCAGCAGGGACGTGTCCTGCGTGACCATGCCGATCTGCGCCCTGAGGCTGTCCTGCGTAATGGCGCCGATGTCCTGGCCATCGATCAGGATGCGCCCACCCTCCAGGTCGTAGAAGCGCAGCAGCAGATTGACCAGGGTCGACTTGCCGGCTCCGGATCGTCCGACCAGGCCCACTTTCTCGCCAGGGGCGATGCGAAGAGAGAGGTCTTCAATGACGCCCTTGTCCTTGCCGTAGTGGAACCGGATGCCCTCATAGACAATCTCGCCACTTGAGACGGCAAGCGGCTTGGCATCCGCGCGATCCACCAGCGCATGAGGCTGCGAGATGGTCTGCATGCCTTCCTGAACGGTGCCGACATTCTCGAAGATGTCGGTTGTGATCCACATGATCCAGGCGGACATATTGACGATGCGCACCGACAAGGTAATCGCAAGTGTCAGCGATCCGACAGAAACAAGTCCGTTCTGCCACAGGCCGATGCCGAGTGCGCTCAAGGTCGCGATGAAGACACCGTTGACGGCCCAGAGCAGGATGACCATCAGCGACACCGGCCGCAGGATTTCGTAGAACTTCCGTGTATGGTCCTCCAGCGCTTCGCGCGTATAGCCTTCTTCCCGCCTGCCTGCCGCGAACAGTTTGACGGTCAGGATGTTGGTGTAGCTGTCCACGATCCGTCCGGTCAGGCTCGATCGCGCCTCGGACATGATCGCAGACAGCTCCTTGATCTTCGGCACGAAATAGACCAGCAGCGTCACATAGATGACCAGCCATCCGGCCAGCGGCAGGATCAGCCAGGCATCGACGCCGAGGAACAGGTAAATGGCCGCTGCCACATAGATCAGCACGAACCAGATGGCATCGATCAGGGAGACGACCGACCCGCGCAGGGAGGGCCCCGTCTGAATGATCTTGTTGGCAATCCGCCCGGCAAAATCATTGTTGAAGTAGGTCAGCGACTGACCGAGAACGTGTTTATGCGTCTGCCAGCGGATGAGGTTGGTCATGGCCGGTTCGATGATCTGGAACTTGATCATCGTGTGCCCGGCACCGAACAACGGACGCAGCAGCACGACCACCACCAGCATCCAGATCAGTTCGCCGCCGTGATCGGCCAGAAGTTGGTCGGGACCGGTCGTGTTCAGATAGTCGATGATCCGCCCGAGATAATCAAAGAGGGCGACTTCGATAATCGAGACGACAAACCCGAACGCCATCAGCCAGGCCAGAGGTTTCCAGATCTGGCGGATGAAATGCCAGTAAAATGCATTCAGCTCCGAGGGCGGTGGCGTGCCGTCATGGGGCTTGAAGGGCGAGACAATGTTTTCAAGGTAAGAAAAGACCGTGTTCATCGGTCCGGTGCTCCGTTTGGCTTTGGGATTCGAAAAAGGGAATCGTACCGGCACGGAGAGGCTCAAAAAGAGTTCGGGTCGCGGGCGGTACGGATGAAAAGACTGATACCGACACGGGAACCGAATATGGTCTGCGTGTCGGCCTAGTTTGGACCGAGTGGGCGCATAAGGATCTCTGGAGTTATGGTGGTTCGTAGGTGCGAAGGCTGCCGGACGCGCCAAAGGTAGCTGTCATCCAGCCCTGTCACCCTAGCGTTTGAGCCGTCAGGATCAAGCCGAAAGTGCCGCGGACCGGAACAACGGCTGCTGCACGTGTGAATTGTGCCACACCCGTCAGACAGCACGAAGCTGTGCCGCCCGCAGGTGCGTCAACCTGACCCGTCGCGGGAAAGTGATTGGCTTTGGAAACGCCGGATCGGCTCCTATTTACAGCTGATATAGAGAAAGACCGGACCACGGGAGCGGCAATGCGGCGGATCTTGATCTGGACCACAGGTTTTTTGCTTTTCAATTTCGGGCTTGGCCTGTTTGTGGTGTTCGGGGGCATTCACACAGCCTCCGGGCATTGGAGCAGTGCCAGCCGGGCGCCGCTCGGAATTGCGCCTGATCCGCAGATTGAACGCCAGGCCATCATCCAGGTCTATGCCGCGCGGGCCTTCAGCTGGCGCGGCTATTTCGGCGTTCACAGCTGGATATCCATCAAGCCGCCGGAGGCGGAGCATTTCACCACCTATGAAGTCATCGGATGGCGAGTCCGTCATGGCGGGCAGGCGGTGTCCGCTTCTCGCCGTGCACCGGACAGCCGCTGGTTCGGCTCGGAACCGCGACTGCTTGCCGAGTTTCGCGGGGAAGAGGCAGAAGTCGCCATTCCAAGACTGCTGGCGGCGATCCAGGACTACCGCCACAACGATGAATATACGGTCTGGCCCGGTCCCAATTCGAACACCTTCATCGCCCATCTCGGCCGGGTTGCCCCTGAACTGAAACTGGATCTGCCACCAACCGCCGTCGGCAAGGATTTTCTCGATACCGGCCTTTGGGCCAGAGCCCCGAGCGGCACCGGTTATCAGCTTTCCCTCTCTGGCCTTCTGGGCGTTCTGGTGGCCTGGGAGGAAGGCCTGGAGATCAACCTGCTCGGACTGACCTATGGCGTCGATGTGAAGGATCTCTCGATCAAGCTGCCGATGGTCGGAAGGGTCGGGTTTTAGGGCGCGTAGGGCGCGTTGCGACGGCAAGGATGGTTCCGTCTTGCATGTAGGCGTTTGAAATCAGACATTTTCTTGCAAGGCCGTCCGTTTCTTTATCCGAGCCACCTCCAAAAGAGGCAGCCGGACGAAAACGCTTAGAACGCCGTTCTGCAGGTCGGCGTGAACGGACCCGCCACTGGCGAGGCAGAACTGCTTCACGATTGACAGGCCGAGCCCGCTTGAATGCTCGCTGCCTTCCCGGGTCCGGCTGTGGGAGACGCGAAAGAATCGGTCAAACAGCAGAGGGACCGACGCAACGGGCAGGTCCTTCGCACAGTTGCTGAAGATCAGTTCGGCCCCCTGTGGCCCATGCCGGGAAAAGCCGATGTGGCAGACAGTGTACGGATCGGCGTATCTCAGCATGTTTGACATCAGATTGTCGATGATGTGCCGCACGGATTTGTCCTTCAGCGCAATCCGTCCGTCGGTCAGGGCCACATCGAGGCTCAGGGCCAGCTGCAGGCCCTTTGCCCGAAACTGACTGTCCCATCGGCGCTTGATGTCGTCCAGAAGGATTTGCGGCTCGAGACCGGGAAGGCTCCGATCGTTCTCCTCCGGCGAGAGCTCCAAGACCTCGATGGAATGGGTCAACGCAGTCAGATGGTTGAGTTCATCCGACATGAGCGAAAAGAACCTGGCGTCTGGCTGGAAAACACCATCCTCCAGACCCTCGGTGTAACCGCGCAGGCTGGTAAGCGGCGTCCGCAATTCGTGCCCGAGATCGGCGAGGTAGCGGGCCCGGCGGCTCTCTTCCCGTTCCAGGGCCGCGGCCAGGGCATTGACCGTATCGGCCAGTCTGCCGACTTCGCCCGATTGGGGTCTTGCCCGCACGCTATAGTCACCCTGTCGCAGCCGGTCGGTCGTCCGGGCGAGGACGCCGAGCGGCCGGACAATCAGGAGCGTGACCCCGATGGAGGCTACGACAGCGAATACCAGGCCGACCGAAATGCTGGTCCAGAGTTGACGCTCGACTTCGTCCACAAACATGGCATGCACCTGGCCCGGTTCGATGTTGAAGGTGGCCATGAGACGATCGGAATAGGTCGTGCTCTGGCCCAGAAACAGCCAGTACCAGGCAACACCCAGCGTCAGGACAATCGTGATATTGGCCGCGATCATCTGGAACGTCAGCCATGGCAACCGGTGCAGGCGGTGGGTCACGATATCATGCGCCCCGCGGGCCCGGGTGCGGAGAACCGGTAGCCAAAGCCGCGCACCGTCTCGATCAGCGAACCGGTTTCGTCCCCCAGCTTGGTTCTGAGGTTGTGGACATGCACATCGATTGCCTTCGGCCCGACCGCAACGTCGTTGCCGTAAAGCAGGGCGATCAGCTGACCCCGGGACAGGACCCTCATGGGCTGCTCCACGAGGCGCCTCAAGATCTTGTGTTCATAGGGTGTCAGCGGAATGGCCTCTCCGGAGAGGTGGCAGGTTGGCTGGTCGAGGTCCAAATTCAGCGGACCGACTTCCAACCTCTCGGTGTGAGCGGCGGGTGCCATCTGACTGCGGCGCAGGATCGCCTTGATGCGGACCATCAGTTCGCGCGGTGAAAACGGCTTGACGACATAATCATCCGCGCCTGCGGCAAACCCCTTGAGCACGTTGCTTTCCGCACCCAGCGCCGTCAGGAACAGGACCGGTGTCACGCTGCCCTGCAGGCGCATGGCCTCGACAATTTCCGTTCCGGACCGGTGCGGCAGCATGACGTCGAAGATGCAGATGTCGAATGTGTCCGTCAGGGCCGCCTTGCAGCCCGCCAGCCCGTCCTGAAGCGCCACGACCTCATGGCCCGCGCTTTCAAGATAGGCGCTCAGAAGATTGAGAATGTTCTCATCGTCTTCGACCACAAGGATTTTGGCTCTGGCAGCGATTTCACCCGTCTCCCCGGAGAAATTTTCCGACGGGATAAAGCGTGCCTTTAACTGCATAACGCGTCCAATAACGATCTGGAGACGAGAAGTTGATCGGCCCCGCGCCGCCACCTGTGGCGGCGGCGCAGAAGCTGTTGCGTTATTGCGCCAGAAGCGCCTCGCGCGAGGTCGCGAAAATCACCTTCCAGTTGGATTCGCCCTTGGAAATCACGGTGTCCGTGTCGGCGAGGAAGAGCTTGTTGTGGGCGGCAGGGCTGCTGTTGAGGTAAAGCTGGCCGTCAACGATGGCCCAGAGGTCAGGCACGGTCGGCACTTTCTTGCCCTTGCTGGCGCCCGCCGAACACCATCCGCCATAGGCGGGTGCATATTTCGCCGGGTTGGCGTCAAAGAGAGCCTTGTTCTCCGCGGAGGAAAAATGCCATGTCGCGCCCTGATATTCGGAGGCAAACTCGGCCGATCCGGGCGTCGGCGCGCCAACGGTGTGATAAGCGACAACGTCGGTCCCCCCGACGACGGCACCGCCATCGATGAAATGCTCGTCGACGGCTTGCGCCTGCTGGGCCACGACGCTGATGGCCATGGCCATGGATACCGCTGCAATAGTCTTTCCGAAGGTCTTCATTGGTTCTGTCCCTGGATGTCTGGTTTCGGCAAACTCAATGGAAAGGGCGCTCACGTGCTCTCTTCCCAGGACACCGGGTATAGCGGTCCAGGGTTTTGGGCCGATTTGGACCAGGTTAGGTTTTGGTTAGGATCGGTCGGAGCCAAGGTGGATGGCAGAACCGGCGGAAGGGCGCCGGGGCCTGCTTTGCAACCATCGCAAATGCATCGCTGATGGCTTCCCGGGTTGATGGGGCAGCTGGAGCAGGGCGACCAGAAGTGGGCGTCGGCCTTGGCCTGGAAGGCGACTTGCGAAGACAAAACGAGTGTCACGCAAAGCTGTACATTTAGACGTTGGGAAGGTTTTATTCCTTCGCCAGTGTGAACACGAAGGCAGGTGGCAGGTTCGCTGCGACGAAAGACTCCCTGTGAACGGCGACGCCTAGATGATCAAGAATACCGGTCGGAACCGGACAGATCGGTGTGTAGGAAAACAGCCGAATTGTTCCGTCTGTGCGCAAGGTCGCGAAGCTGCCACGCACGATGCGGTAAACCTTGGCCGATGGCATCGATAAAAGAGGCAATCCGCAGACAATCGTTCCTGTCCCCGTCTTTCCGAATGGGCTCACATGATGGATGCGGCTGGCATCTGCGTTCAAAACCTTAATGTTGGGAAACCGTGTCGCCAGGGTGTTGGCAAAAGGTGCGCTGGCTTCAATCAATGCAATCTTGTCGTCCGATACACCACGTTCACGCAAGGCGGCTGTAAAGACACCTGTGCCTGGTCCCAGTTCGATCACCGGAGAGGATGTGGCTGAAATCCCTTTGGTAATGGCTTTTGCCAATGCGGGACCTGACGGCGAGACGGCACCCACGCGAAGGGGCGCTCGGACCCATTCGCGACCGAATGTCAGGGCTCTTGAAAACGAACCTTGTTCCGGAACGCGACTAAATTCATTCATGCAATTTCGCCTTTCAAAAATTTAGCACGTAGCAGCTGCCATCAATTGGGGCACACACGCGCTGGCGTCTAAGCCAGTAGAGCCGGAGATCAGCCTGATCGCTTTTGGAGTTGAACGGTTCGATAGATGGGTAAGGGCATTTTCTTTTGGACTGCCGCCGCTTGTGGCGGGCATTGAAACCCGTTTTCAACGCATTGAAGGGTCCTGCGGTCCGTGGCCCATCGGCTTCAGGTCACAGTGAATTGCCCCATCATTCCGCAATCTTCATGCTCCAATATGTGGCAGTGATACATGTAAGGAGCGTCTTTGGTCGCCTTGTGATCGAAGCGGACCAGCACTTCAGAAGTGCCTTCACCGACCGTTACCATGTCCTTCCAGCCGGATGCATAGGCCGGTGGGACGTCTCCCTGCTGTTTGAGAATCCTGAATGAGCAGCCGTGAATGTGAAACGGGTGGTCCTGATCGTCTGCACTGATTTCCCAGATCTCAGTTTCTCCGATCGCGACTTCTTCATTGACGATGTCCATATTCATCGGTCGCCCGTTGATGGACATGCTGCCATTTCCACACAGATTGCCCCAGGCTGCAGCGAGCGCGGCCAGATCTTCGCCATCTCCCATATTCAGCTCAAATTGCCGTCTCCGGATAACTTGCTCCGTGTCGGGCGAAGCCAACTGGCCCAACGTGTCAGGCAAGACGCCGTCATATGCCGGCAGGCTGTTGTTCTGGATGAGGGTCAGGACCGGTGTCGTCGAAAAGTTTGACGGTTCCGGGCCCATCAGAGCGTTGGTCATCCAACCAAGCATTTCTTCCGCCTCGCCGCCGCCATCTGAATCGGAAACCTGCAGCAGCGCTTCACTCTGTTGGCGCATGTCGACGAGGATTTCATAGCGTTCACCCGGTGTCATCGTAAGGCTTTGTACAGCCTCACGTCTCGACAGGAAGCCTCCATCAGACGCGATCACATGGACGGGGCGGTTGTCGGACCAGGACAGGTCGAGAAAGCGCGCATTGCAGGCGTTGAGCAGCCGCAGCCGGACGAGCCCTTTAGGAACGGGTTGCGTGACCGGTGCGACATGACCGTTGATGACCATGCGGTTCCCCGTAAAGCCCTCTTCAAAGACTTCACCGGTGAGCTGATAGACAAGTTGGCCATCGCTATCGAACTGCTTGTCTTGCAGAACCAGGACAAAGTCATCGATGCCGTAGGTTTTGGGGAGGTCTGCGGAAAGGCTGTCGGAATCCTCAATCTGCATGACGCCTGCCAGGCCCAGATAGGTTTGGCGGGCTGTCTTGCCATGCGTGTGGGCGTGAAACCAGTTCAAAGAGGAGCGTTGGCGTATTGGGACAATTGGCGCCCAGACATCTTGCGGCTGGATTTCCTGATGCGGCCCGCCATCCACATCCCCTGGTATATGCAGCCCATGCCAGTGAAGGGTTGTTACCTCGTCGATCATGTTTTTGACGTGAAAACGTATGTCCTGTCCGGAGCTCACGCGCAGCATTGGACCGAGGTAAGGAGCTCCGATACCGAATGTGGCTTGTTTGTTACCCGTCCCGAACGAATGGGCGGATTTGAGCAGGGGAAGATCAACAGCAGGACCTTCGATCTCCGTCAGGTCCATCATCGGGATCAGCGGCAGGGCCGGCCCTGCGGCTCTTGCGTCGGTCGCCCTTCCGAAAAGGGACGCCGTACCAAGACCGACGCCGGTGAGCGCGCTGCCGAAAAGAAAGTTTCTGCGATTGATGGTGCGTGGCATCTAGGCGTGACCTCTAACTATCTGTTTGAGGTCACCCTAGTCACCAATCTGAATCCCAGCTGAAGAGCAGTTCACCCAGGTGTTTTTTGGCGCGTCAGCAACACGCTGACCCGGAAATCAGCGCCACCAAGTCTTTCACTGCGAGCAACGGAAACGTCGATATTGTTGCGCTCCGCCAGAGCCAGAACGATCGACAGTCCAAGACCCGCTCCCTCCTGAGCTATACCACCGTCGTTGTCCTTGACTTGAGTGCCCCGATAAAACCTCTGAAAGACCTTCGTCCTTTCCTCTTGCGGTATTCCAGTCCCGTTGTCGGCGATGGAGACGTCCAGATGGCCGTCGGCCCGTTCTGTCAGAGCGATCAGAACCTGGCCGGGTGATCCGGAATATCGGATGGCATTTTCAATCAGGTTTCTCAGGATGGTCCAAAGATCGTCCCGATTGGCAAGGCACAGAAATTCCGTTTGGTTCTTGTCCTTGAGTTCAAGTGTCACGTCCCGCTGACGCGCAAGAGCGTCGAATTCTGTAGCAAGGGCAATGATCATCTGCCGCAAGTCAATCGTGTCTGTCCCGGCTTTTTCCTTTTCCGCGTGGGCCTGTTGCAGAAGTTGATTGCTCAGTCGTGCAACCCGGTCGGTCCCGGCTATGATGTTATTGACCCGTCTGCGATTGCTTTCGTCCATGCCAGTGGGATTCAAGGCCTGCGCCTGTGCCTTGATGACGGTAAGCGGGGTACGGATTTCATGTGCCGCGTCGTCAACGAATTGCCGTTCGCGCCGCAGGAACTGTTCGATGCGCTTGAAGAGGTTATTCAGGGCGTCAACGATGGGTTTGATCTCGCTTGGCTGATCCGAAGGATCGATGACATCGAGATTTTTCGCCGGACGGGTTTCCAGATGTTGCGACAGTTTCAGAAGGGGCGACAGGCCAGCCTGAACGGACACGATGCTGACCAGGAGTGCCAGCCCGAAAACCAGCGACAGGGGGAGCACTGCTGTGCCAACCAGCTGCAACGCAACATCGCGGGCTTCCTCTTCGATCCGTCCGGACACATAGAGCCGATCGGCATTGGTGGTCCGTCGCACGACAATATGCCAGGCCTGTCCATCCAGCGTGATGCGATGGTCTCCAGGTTCAAGCTCGGAGGGGACAGAAAGCTCCGGCATGGAATTGTAGAGAACAGAGCCGTTTTGGTCCCGGATCACCAGAAGGAAGTCTCCGAGATAGTCGAACTTCTTGGTCGTCCAATTTTCCTCGTAGTCATCCTTTTCACTCGGCAAGGCGAGCAACGCTTCACCTCTGACCTCCGCCGCGGCCTCGGACAGAAGGTCGAGCTGCGCATTGAGTGCATCTCTCAGTTCGGAGCGCGACGAGAAATAGACAAACGTGGCCGTAATCACGAGCGTCAGCAGAAGCAAGGGTGAGAGCACCCATTGGAGGCGGGATCGGATAGAGGAAAAAAACATGTCGCCTCCTCACACCGTTTCGGTGTCGATGATGTATCCGACACCGCGGATAGTTCTGATCAGGTCATTGCGGGTCTTCTTCCGGATCTGGGAAATATACACCTCGATCACATTGCTTTCCGCTTCCGGCTCCCAGCCATAGAGGGTCGCGGAAAGATCGTTCTTGGAAACGACGCGCCCCTGCCGTTCCAGCAAGACCTGCAGGGTCTGGTAAGCCAGGGGGGGCAACTCAATTTTTTGGCTTTTGTAACGCACACTTTGACTGGCCGTGTCCAACTCGACATCGCCGTGCTTTAAGACCGGGTCGGCATTTTGGTTGGAGCGTCGAATGAGGGCGCGGCACCTGGCGACAAGTTCATCCATATCGAATGGTTTTGCCAGATAGTCATCTGCACCGAGATCAAGTCCTTCAATCCGGTTCTGGACAGCATCTCTTGCGGTAAGGATGAGCACGGGTGTCTTGTCTCCTGAGCGTCGCAGATCTCTCAGGACATCCATCCCGTCTTTGTGCGGCAAGCCCAGATCCAGGACAGTTAGATCGAAGCGGTCTGCCGCCAGGGCGTCCTGGGCACTGCGGCCATCCTTAACCCAGTCGACATGATGAGCCTGCCTTTCAAGACTGGCCTTGATCGCGTCAGCGATCAGATACTCATCTTCAACCAGCAAAATGCGCATGGAATGTCCCGTTTCTTGTTTCCTGCGTGCCGCTCGACAGGCAATTCGCGGAACCAATTTGCCTCGCTTGCGATGCGCTGTGAACGAACAGCACGCCACCGTCCGTGAAATACTCGCTATTTTCAGTCGCCCTGACTGCTTCGCCCAAGGGAAATGTTCCGAGAACGGTGTGATCCGTGTTTGAGGCGATCTGCGCGATGTCTTGAATGTCAGCACGCAATCGCTCCCGTTCCTCATCGACGTTTCGCGCGATGTCGTGCAGCAACGTTGGAATATGTTTGTAATACTTGATGGCAATCTCTTCATCCCGGCTCACGGAGGCGACATAGAGCGACTGCCCCTCAATTGTTCCGGCTTTCCACCAGCGTATATGAACGCGTTCACTCAAGCTGCCAGGCAGCTGAAAGGCGCTGTCGGCGGGACGATCCATCCAGTAGAGTTCTGAAACAGGCAACTCTTTCGTGAAAAGGGACACAACAAAATCGACCAGCGTGATGTTGTCCTGGCTGTAGGTCTTGTTCTGCAGCCAGCCGAGCGCGGCCATTAGGGGCCTCGGTGAAGTGTCGGAGAGCAAGACAACATTGATTGGCTGAGACCTGTGTAGGGAGGTTTGACCCGGCTTGACCAGAAACGGCAGATCCTTCAGGGCACAAACCGAGTGCAACTCGGGTCGGGGAGAGGGCGGAACTGTGACCGCGTGTGCTCCGGTCCCGAAGAAGTACACAGCGTTAATGGCCGCCAGCACCGTCATTGCGCTGCAGAAGGACAGACACAGTCTGAGGGTGAACCGGTTCGGCAACAAGCGCCAGGTGACCACGCCGGCAACAAAAATCGCCGTTACAACCGCGACCGCTACCCAGTGGCTCACAGCAAAGTCCAAAACGGGCCCTAGAATGGAACCCACGCTTTGCAGGCCAGCGGTAAGCAAACTGCCGTAAATGAAAAACTGTCCGACACCAATCACGACGCCGAACCCCGATGACCACAAAAAAGTGCTAACAGGCAGCCTGGACGCGCCAGCCAGAAACGGTGTGACCCAGGCAATGGGGCCTAGGACACGCGACAGAATGACTGCTTTTGCGCCGTGCTGCCTCAGGAAGCCACTTGCTTTTCGCCAGTGCCTGCGGCGGCGTAAAGGCGCAAGCCAGTAGAGTGCTGCCTTTGTTCCATAGCGGCGCCCGATCCAGAAACTGGCTTGATCAGCCAACCAGGCACTGACCAGGACGACGATGGCAGGAAAACTGTCCCCGCTTGTCGCCCACAAGAACCCTGCTGCGAGAAAAGCGGGTTCTCCGGGGACAAAAAAACCGATGCCGATCAACGCGTCTCCAAAGGCAAGAAGGGCAAGGCTGATCAACCCGAACGGCCCTTGAGCAAAAGCGATCACGCCTTCCATGGCTTACCTCGGTGCATCCTGTTTGTAATGGCCAAACGGGTAGGCAATCTCGTTTCGGGTAAGTTCGCCAACAAAGAAGCGCCTGAGATTGGCCTTCACATAAATCAGGCCGGTGGAAAATAGGCCGTCTTGCTGCAGCCGGCGCGGATCAAAGGTAAAACTCTCCTTCAGCACACCGTATGCGCTCGAGTTTTCCTTATAGGCCTTGAGCACGTAGTTGCAGTCTTCGCAAAGGCTTAGCGCCTCATCGAAGCCGCCTGTCCTGCGATGCATTTCAGGCGTGGAAAACAGGCAGGCTCCGACGGCCGTCGGGAAAAACCGAGCGCTTGTCCGAATGCAGATGTTGCACAATCTGTATCCAAGCCGCATCAACATCGGCAATCCGGTTCCATCCATGCAGACACCGGCAACGGCCAGTTCACGGTCTTCCAACTCTGCCACCGAACGGGCCAGAAACTCCGGGTGAAGGCGCGTATCGGCATCCAGAAACAAAAGACGTTTGCCACGGGCGGCTGCAGCGCCCACATTTCTGCCAAGGCTCACGCCCCTGTGTTTCATCTCAATGATGTGGAAGTGCTTGAACTCCCCGGATGCTGCCCTCGAAACCGAGACAGTCTCATCCTTGCTGCGACTGTCGACATGGATAATTTCGAAGTCTTTCCAGCTTTGGCTTTTCAGATCTCCCAACAGGCGGGGAAGCGTGTGTTGTTCATTCAACGTGATGATAATGATGGACAGTTCCTGCTGTGCCATATCCAGTTCCTTCTGCAATTTGCGTTGGACCTAGAACGGCAATCTGAATCGGAGCTGAAGGCGCTCTCGACTGTTTCTCTCCTCACACACCCAGCGTTCTTCCCTCGCGCATCTCGATAACCCGGTCCGCCAACCGTGCAAGAAAGGCGCTGTCGTGGCTGACGATGAGGACGGCGGAACCGGCGTCGGCGGCTGTGCGCAGGAGCGTGCTGACGCGCCAGGTGGAGAGGCTGTCGAGGGCGCTGGTGGGTTCATCGGCAACGATGAGGGGTGGAGACCTGAGCGTGGCGCGGGCAATGGCAACGCGCTGGCACTGGCCGACGGAGAGTTCCGACGGACGGGCGTCCGGGTCGCAGTCGCCGAGGCCGACAGAGGCCATGGCCGCGATGGCTTTCTGGCGGCGGGCCGCTTTGGAAAGTCTGACACCACCCGGCGCCGTAAGTGGTTCGGCAATGGATCGCCAGAGGGGCCAGTGGGGCACGAGGCTGCCGACTGGGTCCTGGAAAATCGGCAGGATCGCGCCAGGTGGTTGGAGTACCTCCGACCGCCAGATGCTGCCACCGGTCGGCAACTCAAGGCCCATCACCAGCCGCAGCAAGGTGGATTTGCCGCAGCCGGACGGACCTTGCAGGCCAACAATCTCGCCTACGCCAATCTCAAGGCCGGCCGAGGTCAGCGCGTTCACCTTGTCGCGGTCATATCGCATGGAGACAGCTTTGGCGGTCAGCAGGCGTTTCGCCGATGTCTGCTTTTGGCGTCGGGGCAGTGGGGTGAGAGCCTCCAGCAAACGCTTGGTTTCCGGGTGGCGAGCGTTGTCTTTTAAGGTATTCGGTGTTCCTCTTTCGACAATCTGCCCGTCCAGCAGCACCGCCACTTCATCGGCATTTTTCAGGGCGAGGCCTATGTCGTGGCTGATCAATAGAATGGCGCAGCCAAGGGCCTTCAGGCGATCGAGCACGGACTGGGCGCGGTCGGCGTCTAGCGCGCTGGTCGGTTCGTCGGCAATGATCAGGGGCGGCGCAAGCCCGCTGGCAGCTGCGATGCTGGCCCGTTGCAGCATGCCGCCGCTCCAGGTGTGCGGATGCTGCGCCATCTTCCTGGTCGCTTCCGGCACGCCGAGGGCCGTGAGGCGCGTGCCGATGTCGTGCCAGCTTGTGGCCAGCCCATGACTGCGCCAGGCCTCGGCGACATGGTCGCGTACGGGCCGCAAAGGGTCACAGGTCGACCAGGGGTCCTGGGCGACAAAGCCAAGATCACGACCGCGAATGCGGCGCCAGTCTTCAGCCGTGGCAGCAGACATGTCCCGGGCGCCGAGCATCAGCTTTCCCGAAACTCGTGTGCTGCGCCCATGGAGCCCCATCAGAGCCTGGGCGATGGTGGATTTGCCTGTCCCGGACCTACCCAGTAGCGCTAAACAGGTGCCCGGCTGAATGGCAAAGGAGATGTCCCTCACCGGGGTCGCACCGTCCGGGTAGGTCACGCTGAGATTCTCACAAGAGAGCACTGGGGTCATTTGTCGCCCCCGGTCGCCGAGAGGTCCCTCAAGGCGTTGCCAACCAGATTGGCTGAAAGGACTGACAGGAAAATCAGTCCTGCAGGAGCAATCAGAAGCCAGGGCGCGAGTGAGAAATAGAGCCGGGATTCGGCCAGCAGGGCTCCCCATTCGGCGTGGGGGGGCTGAACGCCAAGACCCAGGAAGGAGAACCCGGAAATGGCACCGATCATGCCACCAAGGGCAAGGCTGGCAACGATGCCGACCTGAAGCGCGACACCGGGCAGAATATGTCCGGTGATGATGCGCCAGCGGGGAATGCCGGCCATCTGCGCCGCGATTACATGCGGCTTCTTTCTGGCCGACAGTGCAAGCGAGCGGGACAGCCGGGCATACCAGGCCCAATCGGCGATGATGAGTGCAATCAGGAGATTGACGAAGCCGGGGCCAAGCAACCCGAGAACAGCAAAGGCCAGAACCAGTCCCGGCAGGGTCATGGCAATATCTGTCAGGCGCATCAGAAGCGTATCGGTGAAACCGCCTGCAAGACCCGCAAGGCAACCAACACCAAGTCCGATCAGGAACACAGCACCGAGCACAAGGGCGGCTGCCCCGATGGAGCGATGCGCACCGTCCATGGCCCGGCTGAGAAGATCGCGTCCGGTCGCATCCGTTCCAAACGGGTTTTCGAGACTGGGCGGGTGCAGCGCCTGGAGATAATCTGGTACATCCGGCGCATGAGGCGTCCAGACCACACCAAGGCTCGCGAAGACGATCAGCGCAAGACCGATCAGCAGACCCGTGCGGCCCGAGTGATGGCGCCACAAGCGGGTGAGCAGGCGCCGGTCCGTGGTTCGATTTTCCAGAGCGGGGCGGGTGATATTGAGCATGTTCATGAGGCTTGCCGTCGTAGCCTGGGATCGATCAGGATCGCGATCAGGTCAATCAGCAGCGAGGCCGTGACGTAGGAGAGCGCGGCAATTAACACATACGCCTGAATGACGGGGTAGTTCCGTGCCGACAGCGCCTCGAGCAGAAAGGCGCCAAGGCCTGGCCAGGTGAAAATTGCTTCAATCAGGGGAGCGCCGCCGATCAGGGCGCCGACGCTGATGCCGATCGCAGTCAAGAACGGCAGAAACGCATTGGGAAGGGCATGGCGGATCAGTATCCGGCGTTCGGATGCACCGCGCGCCCTGGCTACATTGGCATAGCCGCTTGCCATGGCTTCCAGCAGTCCTGCGCGCAAAAGCTGTGTCCAGCTGGCTGCGCGATCTAGCCCGATAATGAAGGCCGGGATCAAGGCGGCTTGCCACGTGGCATTCGCGAGCACTTGCCCCATCTGGAACCCGACGACAACAAAGGTCAGGGCAAGCAGGGCGAAAACGAAAGTCGGCAGAGCAGCGCCGACCTGGGTATAGAGCTGAATGAGTCGATCGGGCCAGCGGTCCCGGTTATCAGCGGAAATCAGCGCGAAAAGGAGAGATAGGCCAGCGGAGAAAACCAGCGCCAGGCCGAGCAGCAGCAGAGTCGCCGGAAGTCGTTCCAGGATTTCCTGGGTCACCGGCGCCCGGCTGGTAAAACTCTGACCGAGATCACCTTGAAGCACGTCTGAGAACCAGTCCACAAACTGGATATGAAGTGGATTGTTGAGCCCAAGCTCTTCCCGTGTTGACGCGATTTCCGCTGCCGTCGGGTGGTCGACACCGCGCGCTAGCAAGACCCGTGTGGCGGTATCGCCGGGCGCAAGCGGTAACAACGCCCAGACGATGACGGTCGCCGCGAATGCGGTTACCAGCGCCTGGGCGATCCTCGAGAACGCGGCAGCCAGAAGGCTGCCACGTCCGAGGAGTATGAACCTGCCGATCACTTGTTCGGCGCCGTGTCCCACTTGATGTGGTTCCATGCAACCGCTGGGACATAGTTGGTCCAGGCGTCGCTGACGAGAGCGCGCTCTTTCAGGATCGTCAGGTTGAAGATGTAAGGATCGTCTTCTGCAACGATGGTCTGGATTTGACGCAGCATGTCGTAGCGCCGCTCCTCATCTACGGTGACATCAAGTTTCGTGATGAGCTCCTGAACCGTGTCATTGCAATAGCCGCCATAGTTCCGGTCTCCGTCACAGGCGACATAGCGGTTGAGGAAGCCGCTGACAGATCCGACTGTTGCGGTGCCTGTCGCAGACAGGGCCAGATCCCATTCGACCAGGTCATTCATCGCTGCTTCACGGACGCTGTCGACGGAAACAATGTTCGAAGCGACACCAATTCGGGCGAGATAGGACTGCATGGCGTTGGACAGCGGTACAAGATCCGGCTGCTGCGGGTAGATCATGATGGTGACCGAGAGCGTTTCGCCATCGCGGGTGCGGCTATCGCCGTCACGCACCCAACCGGCTGCGTCCAGAAGCTGATTGGCTTCATCCACGTCATATCGATAGTTTTTCAAGGCATAGGGGAAGTTCGGATTGTAAAGCCCAGTCGCGGGTGCTTTGGCACCGTGGAAGACAGCGTTGGCGATTTCCTCGTAGTTCATTGCCAGCATGACTGCGCGCCGAACGGCCTTTTCTTCAAATGTGCCGTTGGTCACGTCCATGAAACCGACAAAGCCACCGGTTGAGAGAGGACCAAGCGCAAGATTGAGATTCGGCGTGGCCTTGAACACCGGCGCCGCCGCAATCGGTGGGTAGAGCGCAATGTCGACTTCCCCGTTTTGCACTGCCAGGATGCGGGCATTGGCATCCGTAACAAAACGCAGCTCGACCCCCGCCATGACCGGTTTGCCTTGCCAGTAATTGTCGTAGCGCTCGGCGACCATGCGCTGGTCGTCGAGGCTGATGAGTTTAAAGGGACCGGTGTGGATGCCAGCTCCTTCAAGAGCCTCGAAGTTTTCACCCGCTGCCAGAACGGGGTCCACATCGATGATCATCAGGCGGCTTTCATGCGCCAGGATATTCGGCAGTTCGGGGACCGGCACGCCGGTGGTAACGGTGATCTCACGCTCGCCGGTTTGGGCAAATTCGGTTTCTGCCGGCAGAACCGACTGGGTGCCGCTGTTCAGATCGCGATGGTATTTGATCGCAGCCAGAACGGCCGGAACATCCATGACCTTGCCATTTTGAAAAGTGACACCGTCGCGAATGGTGATGATCCAGGTGGTGTCGTCCTTGCGCA
This sequence comes from Roseibium sp., assembly GCF_965233565.1. Taxonomy (GTDB): domain Bacteria; phylum Pseudomonadota; class Alphaproteobacteria; order Rhizobiales; family Stappiaceae; genus Roseibium. The sequence goes on from NZ_OZ247494.1 coordinate 3,972,978, forward strand.
CCAGGCTTTCAGCAAGCCAGGGTGTGATACTGCCATCCGGCTGGAATTTCATCAGAAGTTCGCCTTGACCGAATTCCTGCATCCAGAAGCCCTGCTTGACCGGATCCATCGAGCGGATCTGGAAGCTGGTGGCCATGTTGATAATATCGTCCGCAACAGCCGGGACAGCGGTAACCGCCAACGCGCCGGCAAGCGCAAGGGATCTGATAATCATGAAAAATCCTTTCCGTGTGAAGCATCTGCGCGGGCAAGCCGTGCTGTGTGAAACTTGAGATCGTTGGCAGTCCCGCCCTCCACGAGCACCTCCCGCACAAAGCGACGTGTTGCGGTTAGGTCCGGTAGGCGGTACCAGTCGCCTTGCGGATAAAGCGCCAGAACCGGGCCCTTGTTGCAGGGATAGATGCAGCCGGTTCGTGTGGTCAGACAGCGATCCGAAAGGCCGGCGGCTGCAAGCTCTTCTTTCAACATATGCGTAAAAGAGGCTGCCCCGTGGATCGCACAGCGCGGACCAGTGCAGACCAGCAGGTGGAAGTCGAAATCGGGTGGCAGGTTCCAGCCGGGTTTGCCAAGGCTTGGCTTGACCGAGGCAACGGATTTGGCCGGGACGGGGTGTGACAGAGCGGCTCTCGCCTGAGCTGCAAGCGCGTCCGGATCTCTTGACGCGTCCAGGCCCAGAACGAGTTCGGTGTCGGCATTCTTTCCGCGGGCGCGCCAGTCCGCCATGACACCGGGAAGCCACGTCATCAGGCTCTCAGGAAAGGGAAAACCGAAAGGCTGGACGCGGATGGCCCGGTGACCTTCTGAACGCATCTCGTCAAGCGCATTGATGAGGCTTGGCCCGGTCTCTTCCAACCTGATCAGCCGCGACGGCACCTGGCACGTAGTGGTGACGGCGTCCTCCAGTCGGCTAAGGGCGCCCCTGCTCAGTGTATAGGCCGAGACAACAAAGAGAACGGCGCCTGTCTGACCGGCGGAAGCCTCGACTGTTTTCAGGGAAACGGGCAGGTCCACACTGTCCTCCGCACAAGTTTGCGGGGCATGCGGGATCCGGTCATGTCAAAGGCCTGGGCCCAATTTTCCATCTCGGTTCTCCTTCCGGGGCACCCCGCCCGGTTGAATGACTGATACGGCGCAAAGCGCCCAAGATGGCAGGTCTCCTGACTCGCGGGTCTAAGCTCTCCTCTCCCTTCCCGGGCGCTTGGCGGATGCCAGGCCCAGTGGCTCTACAAGGTTCGCTCTCCGCCTACAGTTGCGGGGGCAGTCACGGGTTTGGCGCCTGGTGGCTACACCTGACCGTGTTCCCTTTTCATCCCGCGTTCTTTGATCGACCCGCGGGAACCATCCCGTTCTTTGAAACGGCTATGGCGTTAATTGTCAATCAGGTATTGCTACTTTTGCTGATGGTTTGTGACCTGTTGCGATCAAGGGGATGTGCCGAAACTATTCCTTGGCACCATGGAGGGGATGCCGCGGCCAGGATTGCGAACAGCCCGATCCCATCGGTCTTACCAAAGCAAAAAAACAAGCCACTTCGACAATACAGGTCGACATTGGCCCAACCAGATCAAACACCTGTTCTAGTGTCGTTATATCTGGGAATCCCGGACCCAGGCATGGTGCGGCGCGGCGCATGAAGACCCATCGGTAGACAAGCACACTTGCAGCGTGCCGGCTGCAGACGGCGTGTTCTTGTCCGTTTATATGGACATCTGGGTTGCGCGCGCGGGAAGGTGCCGCGAGAAAGTCAACCTTCAGGCCCATTCCGGCAGCAGTTTGCGTTCGCCAAGGTCTTAAAACCTGAGTTGGCCTTGTTCCAACTGCGCAAAAGGTATCTGACACAAGTCACAGTGAAGCTGTTGGGCCTGCCGAGAACAGGGTTCTGCTATCCGTGAAAAATCACCAATGCGTTGTGAATGCAGGAGGCGCCACCGATCAACGCACGAGGTCCTTCGCGTTTTGGAACGACGGCGCGGCGTCCTTGTTCAAGGTGTCGCGGATGGCTTCCCAGAGGTTGACGAACGCTTGTGACTTGGCGGCGTTGGTGGACATGATCTTCAGCGCTTCCGCATTGCCGACGAAATCGAAATGCCTGGCGAAGAAGGGCAGTTTGGCCGAGTAGTCGACCTGTTCTGCCTTGCGTTCGATTTCCTTGGCAATATGGTGCTGGGCGCCCAGTCCCCAGGTCACCAGAGCTTCGCCCTGATCGTTGAAAATATCCTGGACGCGCTTGTCGTATTCGCTCTTGTTGGTCCTGAGATAGGCTAGGACTTCCTTGCCGACCGGATCCTTGGTCAACTCGTTATACCCCTTCTGGCACAGGCCGAATATCTGCGTTCCCGTCTGTGCTGAGATCTTGGTGGTCTGCCCGGCGACGCTCGCGAGTTCCGGCGCCTTGGCAAGCATCTTCAGGACCGGGGACTTGTCGAAATGCGCAAACTTTTCCATCAGCCACTTGCTGGCGTCCTTGACGCCGGGTGGGTTTTTGGGGCCGGGAGAGCCAAGGAAGGAAAACAGCACGGTGAAAAACACCGCCGAGCCCATGCCTTCGAAATTCATGGGTTTTTTCATGCCGAAATCCCCGGACATGCGGCGAATGAGCAAAACGCCGAACCCCGCCGACAAGCGCGCCAGAAAACCGCCCATTGCCTTGCCGGCAGTCCAGCCTTCGGCCCCCATGGAGGAAAACCCGGCCACTTTTGCAACGCCGTGCATGAACCCACTGATGCGTGAGCCTTCTCCGCCCAGCATCACGAGACGACCGCCGGCCGCGGTCGCGGCCCTTGTTCCGCTCAACCAGGTGGCAGCCCCCATGGTGGCAGCCGCGAAAGCGGCCTGAATGCCGATTTCCTGGCAGATCGCCGATGCCGTCATGACCCGATTGAAGTCCTTCAGGTCATCTTCAAACATTTTCAGGTTGCTTTTGTGCAGTTTGAGTTGGGCATCAATCTTTTGCTGAACGGTCCAAGCCATAATATTTGCCGCCTCATAAAGTCTTCGAGCGCAATCATTCAAATGTTTATTCAGGATAGCCGGTTTCCAAAGGTGACGCTAGGTCATTCAAGCCTGCATGGACCCGGATTTGAAGACAAGGCGAGTTTGTCCGGAAATACAATTTTAAGGCGTCTCTGTTAACTCTTGCAATTATTTCGGGGAGTTTTGCAATGTTTGGAAAACGTAAAGTAAGACCTGGCGCGCCGCTTTCTGAGCCGGGGACAAGTCCCTTCACACGCACCGCGCCGGACGCGGACGGCGTGTTCCGCGCCATTCCGAAGGAAATGTGGGAGGGCGAGCATGGGACTATGCTGCGTGAACTGGGATTTCAGCCGGATGATCCGAGCAACATGCTGCCGCAAAACCCCGGACTTCTCGAAGCCAGAGCCGATCAGGCGCATGAGGCACAGAAGCGGTTCATGGCAGAAATCAATGAGAGCCTTCAGGGGCAGCTTCCGGGCGTAACGGTTGTGCCCTGGGCGATGATCCCCTGGAGTGTCTGGGAAGGAAGGGTGGCTCTTTTTCTGACCATTTCCTGCAAGATGTTTCCCGCCGAACCCTGGAACATGTTCCTGATGCCGGCGGATGACCGCAGCGCCGAAGCCCTCGGCTGGCAGGTCCATCCATACCGCGAGATCCCGGGGCTGAAGGAAACCTGTACGAAGTTGCTCCTGGAACTTGCCGACGAGCATCAGGCTGTCTTTGAAGCGACGGGCAGGCGGCTCGAAGCCGGTGATGTGTCCGCTCTGGAATGCTACCAACACTCTTCGCAAAGTGCCCGGGCGAATGTCATCAAGCTGGCACGATACCTGGCAGCCGATCTTTTCGGTCAGCAGAGCTTTGACCGTCACCGTGCGGTTTTCGGCAAAAACCTGGGTTGGGACTAGGTCGCTGTCCGCAATGTCGGTTGAACCGGTGCAAACACTTCCACCGGTTCGGCGACGCCTTTCAGTCTGTGTCGCCCTTTGGACAGCCACGTCAGGGACGAGGCATTGACAAAGTCTGCCGACGCCAGAAGCGGATGATCAAGGAGGGCACACAGGCCTTCGATGCGGCTGGCCAGATTGACCGACGCGCCGATCACCGTGAAATCGAGCCGCGTGCCGCCGCCGATGTTGCCGTAAAAGACCCGGCCGGGGTGAAGGGCAATTCCGAAGGAGAGACCGCTTTCAAGAGAGGTCGACTGAAGAAGCTGCAACGCGGCCGTTTCCGCCCGATGAACGGCGGAGTGAAGGTCGCCCTCAAAGGGAAAAATCGCAAGCACGGCGTCACCGATGAATTTGAGAACCTCGCCGGACTGGGCCTCGATGGCATCGGTAACTGCGCCAAAGTAGCTGTTCAGCAGCTGCAGGAGCTCTGCTTCGCCACGCGATTGCGCCAGTGAGGTGAAGCCGCGCAGGTCGGAAAACCAGATCACGGCATCGATCGGGCTGCCGTCGCCGCGGGCAATTTCACCGTTCAGGACCCTCAGGCCCGCGCGGGTGCCGACATAGGTTTCCATGAGCGTTTTGGCGGTGTTGCGGGCGATATGGCCTTCAAACACCAGTGTGAGAGCGGGCAATGTCGTTCGAACCAGTTCCAACTGACCGGTGTCGAAACCCGCCGGCGATTTTGTCGCCAGTGTCAGCACCTTGAAGGTTCCGTCTGAGAATTCCAGCGGCAGCGCCTCATACTGATGATAGCCCTCACTCCATAGGTCTTCTCCGATCGGAAAGCGGTCCCGCTCCTCCGGTAGGTCGAGCCGCAATGACGTGGCTTCACCTTGCGTGTAGATCCGCTGGATCGGGCTCGCCTCAAGAAGTTTCAGTTGCTCGGGCGAATAGATGAACCAGCGCTGCTCGGAGCCTGTTTCCAGTTCCCAGAATACGAAGGAGGACCGGGCGACCGGGTGCAGGACCGGCGCGCCGAGGGTTGACCTGTCGACTTGAAGTCCGGCCTCACGCAGTTTCGCGCTGTATCTTTCCAGTAGCGCAGCCGGTGAAGCCAGTCGTGGCCCTTCGCGCATCAGCCAGGAGAGGATATCCTGGACGTCCAAGGTGGCAGATGGCGGCACATCAGGTCCTGTGTCCGGTGTCGGGGACACAAGGGTGCCTGAAAACGATCAGATGGTCCAATCGGCTGTTCCTACCGCAAGCCTTCATTGATGCTGTTGAGCACCCGGCTGCCGGGGCAGAGTTCGTCCTTGCCGAGGCTGTTGAGCGGTTTGGTGGCCAGGTTGAGCGTGTGGTTGAGGTCCTGGGATTCCGGGTCCAGATAGAACAGCCCGGTCAGGACCTTGCCCTGGCTGTGCGCGGTCTGGAGCGTCATCAGGGCGTCTTCGCGGCTGTCGGCGCGCTGGTCCTCGCGCGCCTTGTGCAGGTTGATGATCGACCCGTCATGGAGCGTGACCGCCTGGCTGGTGCCCTCCTTGTACTGGGTGCGGATTTCCTCGCGCATCGGCACGAAATCCACCGGCATTGCTTCCAGGTTCTCCCGGGTCGCTGCATAGCTCTTGGTGGAGCCGACATTGTTGGCGAAGGTCACGCAGGGCGACACCACATCGATGAAGGCAAAGCCGCGATGCGCCATGGCGGCGCGGACCAGCGGCACCAGCTGTTCCTTGTCGCCGGAAAAGCTGCGCGCCACAAAGCTGGCGCCCTGCAGGACGGCGAGAGAGGCAAGATCAATGCCGTCGAAAAGGTTGGTCACCCCGGATTTGCCCACAGAGCCCAGATCGGCAGTGGCGCTGTCCTGGCCCTTGGTGAGGCCGTAACAACCGTTATTGGCAACGATATAAGTCATGTTGACGTTGCGCCGGATCAGATGCAGGAACTGGCCCATACCGATGGACGCCGTGTCGCCGTCACCTGAAACACCCAGATAGATCAGGTCCCGGTTGGCGACACTTGCTCCTGTCGCGACCGAAGGCATGCGCCCATGCACGGAGTTGAAGCCGTGGCTCTTGCCGAGGAAGTAGGTCGGCATCTTTGATGAACAGCCGATGCCGGAGAGCTTGGCGATCCTGTGCGGAGGAATGGCGGAGAGGTAACAGGCATTGCGGATGGCCGCGGAAATGCTGTCATGGCCGCAGCCGGCACAGAGCGTGGAAATCGAACCGTCATAATCGGTGACCGTATAACCAAGTTCGTTCTTCGGCAGGCTCGGATGCTGGAACTTCGGCTTGTAGTAAGACATCAGGCGGTCTCCGGATGCAGCTTGACGATGTCGGCGCTGGAGGTTTTCAGCGCCTGCCGGATCTGGCGGGCTATGGTGCGGGCGGTGATTGGCGTCCCGGAGTAATTCAGGACCGAAGTCAGCTTGTCTGGCGCGATATGGCACTCGTTCATGATCAGCTGGCGCATCTGGCCATCCCGGTTCTGCTCGATCACGAAGACCAGGTCATGCTCATGCACGAAGGTATCCAGGCTTTCGTGGAAGGGGAAAGCACGAATGCGCATGACGTCGATCGGATAGCCTTCGGCTGCCAGGATCTCGACCGCCTCATAAGACGGTGAGGCGGAGGTGCCGAAAAACAGGGCGCCGAGCTTCAGCTTGGTTTTCGGTTTCTTTACGGGGATCGGATCGTGCACCTTGGGTTTCGGTACATAGGACTTGGCGGTCTCGAACTTGCGCAGGAGACGGTCGACGTTGAGCACATAGTCGTCACCCTTTTCCGAATAGACCGCCATTTCGTTTTTCGATGAACCGCGCGTGAAGAAGGCGCCCTTGTCCGGATGGGTGCCGGGCAGGGTGCGATAACAGATGCCGTCGCCGTCAACATCACGGTAGCGGCCCCACCCTTCCGCTTCTTCCAGCGCGTCGGCATCCAGAACCTTGCCGCGGCTCATCTCGTAACTGTCGTCCCACTCCAGCGGCGGCGACATCCAGTCATTCATGCCGAGATCGAGATCCGACATCATGATCACCGGTGTCTGCAGCTGTTCGGCAAGGTCAAAGGCCTGCACGGTCATGTCGAAACATTCGCGCGGTGTCGCAGGGAACAGCAGCACATGTTTGGTGTCGCCGTGGCTGGCATAGGCGGCCGCCAGAATGTCCGACTGCTGGCTGCGGGTCGGCATGCCGGTGGAGGGGCCGGAGCGCTGCACGTCGATCAGCACGACGGGCAGCTCCGCGAAATAGGCAAGGCCCAGGAACTCGCTCATCAGCGACAGGCCCGGTCCTGAGGTGGCGGTAAAGGCGCGCGCTCCGTTCCAGCTGGCGCCGACGACAATGCCCATCGCCGCCAGTTCGTCTTCTGCCTGCAGGATTGCGAAATTCCGCTTGCCAGTGCCCGGATCGATCCGCATGCGTTCGGCATATTTGGAAAAGGCATCGACGACCGATGTCGACGGCGTGATCGGATACCAGGCGGCGACCGTTGCCCCGCCATAGATTGCGCCAAGGGCGGCGGCCGTGTTGCCGTTCATCAGGATATGCTGGCTCTCGCGGATATGCGGCGCATCATTGATGCTCGGGTCGAGCCGGATCGGCAGCGGGCAGTCGAAATTGTCCTGAGCATATTGATAGCCCATCTCCAGTGCATGCACGTTGGGCGAGATCAGCTTTTCCTTGCCCTTGAACTGGTCGTTCAAAAGGTCCTTCAGGATCGAGAACTTGACGTCGAGCAGCGCCGCGAGGGCGCCGACATAAACGACGTTTTTCAGGAGTTGCTGCAGCCGCGCGACCTTGAATTCCTTCATGCACATTTCGGTCAGGGGAATGCCGAAATAGCTGATATCGTCGCGGTGCAGATGCGGGGCCAGCGGCCGGGTGGAATCATAGACGAAATAGCCGCCGGGACCGACACTGGCGATGTCGTCTTCCATGGTCTGCGGATTGACGCAGAGCATCAGGTCGACACCGCCGCGGCGGCCGAGATAGCCCTTGGAACTGACCCGGACCTCGTACCAGGTCGGCAGGCCCTGGATGTTGGAGGGGAAGATATTGCGCGGGCTCACCGGAATGCCCATCCGGAAGATCGCCTTGGCAAAGAGGTGGTTGGCGGAGGCCGAGCCGGTGCCGTTCACATTGGCGAACTTCACGACGAAATCGTTGACGCCCTTGATCTGTTTCATTTGACATTCACCAGGTTGGGCGTGGCCTTGGCCATGTTGTAGAAGAACATCTGCATGTCCCAGGCAGCTGTCGGACAGCGCTCGGCGCAGAGCCCGCAATGAAGGCACATGTCCTCGTCCTTCACCATCACGCGGCCCGTCGGCAGCGTGCCGGAAACGTAGAGATCCTGCTCGAGATTCTCCGCCGGCACCATCAGCTTGGTGCGCAGCTCCGGCTCCGGTGCATTGCCGGTAAAGGTGATGCAGCTCGTCGGGCAGATATCGGAACAGGCATCGCACTCGATGCAATTGGAATCGGTGAACACCGTCTGGGCGTCGCAGTTGAGACAGCGCTCTGCCTCAATGAAGGCCGTCTCCGCATCAAAGCCGAGCTCCACCTCGACCATGCGGTCACTGAGCGATTTCTTGAGATCTTCCAGCGGCACGATCTTGCGTTCATCGGTGATGGGAATGGAGTCGTAGCTCCATTCGTGAATGCCCATCTTCTGCCCGATCAGGGTCACATGGGGCGGTGGCCGCTGGGACAGGTCCTTGCCCTGGCAATAGAGATCGATGGAAACGGCCGCCTTGTGGCCATGGGCAACGGCGGTGATGATGTTGGAGGGGCCGAACGCGGAATCGCCGCCAAAAAACACTTCCTTGCGGGTCGACTGGAACGTTTCGTCGTCATTGATGATCGGCGTGCCCCAGCTGGTGAAGCGAATGCCGGTTTCCTTCTCGATCCAGGGAAAGGCGTTTTCCTGGCCAATCGCGATGATGACGTCATCGCAGGGCACGAATTCGGGCTCCTCGCCGGTCGAGACCAGCTCTCTCCGGCCATCGTCGTGATAGACCGCCGTCACCTTGTGGAAGGTCATGCCGGTGAGCTTGCCGTTCTCGACCACGAATTCGCGCGGCACATGATTGTCGAGGATCGGAATGCCTTCATGCATCGCGTCTTCCTTCTCCCAGGGAGACGCCTTCATGTCGGCGAAGGGACTGCGCACGATCACCTTCACATCCTCACCGCCGAGACGGCGTGAGGTGCGGCAGCAATCCATGGCGGTATTGCCGCCGCCGAGCACGATCACCCGCTTGCCGATCTCCTTGATATGCTCAAAGGCAACGCTGGCCAGCCAGTTGATGCCGATATGGATATTGGCGTCGGCCTCCTGGCGCCCGGGCAGTTTCGGCAGGTCACGTCCACGCGGGGCCCCGGAGCCGACAAAGACCGCGTCGTAACCCTTGGTCAGCATCTCGGCCATGCTGTCGACATAGGTGTCGAAGACGGTCGTGATACCCATGTCGAGGATGTAACCGATCTCTTCGTCGAGCACGCTTTCCGGTAGCCTGAAGGACGGGATCTGGCTGCGCATGAAGCCGCCGCCCTTGGCCTGTTCGTCATATAGATGCAACTCGTAACCAAGCGGGGCGAGATCCCGGGCGACCGTCAGCGAGGCGGGACCGGCTCCGATCAGGGCGACTTTCTTGCCGTTGCGCGGTCCGGCCTTGGGCAGCATGTCGGCAACTTCGTCCTTGAAGTCGGCGGCCACACGTTTCAGCCGGCAGATGGCGACGGGTTCGGCCTCGACGCGCCCGCGCCGGCAAGCGGGTTCGCAAGGGCGGTCGCAGGTCCGGCCCAGCACGCCGGGAAAGACGTTGCTTTCCCAGTTGATCAGATAGGCATCGGTATAGCGTTGCTGGGCAATCAGGCGGATATAGGCAGGCACCGGAGTGTGTGCCGGGCAGGCATACTGGCAGTCGACGACCTTATGGAAATATTCCGGGTTCGCCGCGTCTGTGGCTTGCATGTCCTTGTCTCTCCCCTCAAGGTCGATGCATCTGTCGCAAATTAAAGCGCGCCAAAATCGCTTGTGTAAAGGTTGCAATGCCGGTTGATGTCGGTTTTGTGACCAGCAAAACCCTGCGTTTGGCGTTGAGCGGCCTTCGCTGCACTGCGCTCGTGAACGTGGGCCTCAAGCTGGCCGGGGCGCTCGAGCACTGGACTTTTGCGCCGCCCCCATTATGCTGCACCTGCGAAAAGAACGGCCGATGCGGGAACAACGGCCGCGGGAGGAAATGCATCATGAAAATCTGCCGGACCAGGGCGGAGCTGCGCGCGCTTGTGCGGGACTGGAAGCGCGCGGGCGAAACGGTAGGCCTCGTGCCGACCATGGGCTATCTCCATGAAGGTCATCTTGGGCTGGTACGTCTTGCGCGTCGGAAGGCCGGCCGGGTCATCACCACCATCTTTGTCAATCCGACCCAGTTCGGCCCGAACGAGGATCTCGACACCTATCCGCGCGACGAAGTGCGCGACCAGGCGCTGCTGGAAGCCGAAGGTGTCGACGCGGTCTTCCTGCCGAGCGTTGAGGAGATGTACGGCGCCGGCGGCGACACCTTTGTCGACGTGCCGGGTCTTGCCGGCATTCTGCAGGGCGCGCTAAGGCCTGGTCATTTCCGTGGCGTCGCCACCGTCGTCACCAAGCTGTTCAACATTGCAACGCCCGATTTCGCGATTTTTGGCGAGAAAGACTATCAGCAGCTGACGCTGATCAGGCAGATGGTCCGGGATCTGGACATGCCGCTGGAGATCCTTGCCCATCCAACCGTGCGCGAGGCCGACGGTCTGGCCATGTCCTCCCGCAATGTGCGGCTCACTCCGGGCCATCGCCAGGAAGCGTTGGCGCTGTCCCGCTCGCTAGACCGGGCAGAGGAGCTGGCAAAGACCGGCCCATTGCTGGCGGATCTGGAAGCGGCCATCTGGGCAGAGCTCGCCACCGCACCGTCCGCTGACGTGAAAAGCGTCGATATCCGCGACGCGGAGACACTGGCCGAGCTTTCCGGTCCCCTCATTCGTCCTGCCGTCGTTCTGCTCGCCGTGCGGTTCGGCGCCGTTCTCCTGATCGACCAGCGCGTTGTTGCGCCAACGGCTGTTCAAGACGCCTGATCCGCCATGTCATATGTCATCAGAAAGGATGCCGCATGAGCACCCAATCCAAAGTCCGCCGCATCACAGCGCCTCAGATCACCCGGCGCAAGGGAGGCGATCCGATCGTGTCGCTGACCTCCTATCACGCGCATACGGCGGCAATTGTCGACAAATATGCCGATTTCATTCTGGTCGGCGACAGTCTCGGCATGGTCATGCATGGCATGGAATCGACCGTTGGCGTGTCCCTCGACCTGATGATCATGCATGGCAAGGCCGTGGTGCGCGGAACGGAGCGGGCGCTGGTTGTCGTCGACATGCCCTTCGGCACCTATGAAGAAAGCCCGGCGGAAGCCTTCCGCAACGCAGCCCGCGTGATGAAGGAAACCCAGTGCGGAGCCGTCAAGCTGGAAGGCGGCGTGCGCATGGCCGAGACGATCCGGTTTCTGACCGAACGCGGCGTGCCGGTGATGGCCCATATCGGCCTGACACCGCAATCGGTGCATGTCATGGGCGGCTTCAAGACCCAGGGGCGCAAGGAGACCGACTGGGATCAGCATTTCGAGGATGCCAAGGCCGTCACCGAAGCAGGCGCTTTCTCGGTCGTATTGGAGGGCATGGTCGAGCCGCTCGCCGCCCAGATCACGAAGGAGATCCCGATCCCGACCATCGGCATTGGTGCTTCGGCCGAATGTGACGGTCAGATCCTGGTGCTGGAGGACATGCTCGGCCTCAACCCGACCCCGCCAAAATTCGTCAAGGTCTATGGCGATCTTGGCGGTCAGATCGAAGCGGCGGTGAAGGCCTATGCCGACGACGTCAAGGACCGCTCTTTCCCGGGAGATGAGCAGGTTTACCGATAGGAAGTTTGTGGGATCTGCAATCTTTCCTAGAAGAAAGGAAGAAGTCCTATCCCCAGGGTAGGTCGGCGATCCCGTTTTGCAGATAAAACCAGAGCGTTGAACTGGGTTGAGTGTTGGGGTCGGACATTTTTAATAAATAATAGTTCAAAATCTCATGGCCTGTTCGAAGCGACTTGCTTTCCGGAAAGGCATTCGATGTTTCCGCAGCCTATGGAGCTCCCCAGTAGGAACCCTGCCGGCCGCGGATCGAGTGGGGAAGCGCACATGAAGCTCCTGACGTCCGTGCTGCTCCTGGGTCTTTGGCTTGCCGTTGGCACGGTCGGAACAAGGGCGGATACGCTCAAGCTCGTGACACTCAGTTACCCGCCCTACGAATACATGGAGGGCGACAAGGTCGAGGGCATTGTCGTGCGGTTGCTGCGGGAGGCTTTCGGGCGCCTTGGGCATGATCTTGAAATCGAGGTCCTGCCGTGGAAACGGGCTTTGCTGATGGCTCGTCAGGGAAGTGTGGACGGCATCTTCACGGTCTATAAAACCGAAGAACGGCTCAAGTTCCTGGATTATTCGGAAACGGTAGTCATGCCGCAGGTCGTGTCGATCTGGGCCCTTCGGGGAAGCAATATTCCCTATGACGGAACCATGGAGAGCCTGAGCGATGTGTCGATCGGTGTGGTTCATGGTGTCAGCTACGGCGACAAGGCGGACAAGGCCATCGAGGACGGCACCCTCGGCAAGCTCGACTATGCGCCCAACAGCTCTCACAACATCAAGAAGCTGCTGGCAGGACGGACCGACGCCGTGATCATGAACCGCTATGGCGCCATTTATCATCTCCGGCTTCAGGACGGTTTTGACAAGGTCGAGGAATTGCGGCCTGAAGTGTCTGCTGTCCCGTCCTATGTCGGCTTTTCGAAGAAACGTCATCTGAGCGGGTTGCGCGATCAGTTCGACGAAGTGATGCAAGCCATGATCGAGTCGGGCGACTACAAGAAAATCGTCGACAATTACTACCTTGAGGCGTTGCCTGAGCAGGATTTCTGATCAATTTTGAGCATTCATAGCAGGGAGTGGATCTGTATACGTTTGATTAATGAAAGTAATTACGATGATATTCATTGCGATTTATTGAGTTTTTATGCAATTTGCGGGTAAGTTTTCTTTCATATAAAGGCAATTTATTGGGTATGGAAGATATTTTTGATGTGATTTTCTAATAGGTGTTGGTTAGCCTTTTGGTGATCGGGGACAATTCTCGCTATCCAGAGGAGGCATCCATGCTCAATCTCGCAAGAACTCTCGGAATTGGAATCGCAGTCATCCTTCTGTCCGTTGCGGCACGGGCGGAGGCGGTGAAACTCGTCACGCTGGAATATCCACCATATGAGTATCAGGCCGGCGGCAAGGCCGACGGCATTGCCGTGCGCATCGTTGAAGAAGCCTTCAAGAAGATGGGCAAGGATGTCAGTATCCAGGTTCTGCCCTGGAAACGCGCGCTTCATATGACCAAGACCGGCGAAGCCGACGCCATTTTCACCGCCTACAAGAACGATGAGCGGGTCAAGTTTCTGGACTATTCGGAAACAGTCCTGATGCCGCAGGTTCTGTCCGTCTGGGTCAAGAAGGGCAGCGACGTCGCATTTGACGGGTCTATGGACAGCCTTGCGACCGCCGATATCGGTCTGGTCGATGGCATCAGCTACGGTTCAACGGTCGACGATGCGATCAAGGCCGGAACCCTGAAATCACTCGACTACGCACCGGAAAGCTCCAACAACATCAAGAAACTGATGGGCGGGCGCATCGATGCGGTGATCATGAACAAGTACGGCGCGATGCATCATCTGAAACAGCAGAACGGTCTCGACCAGGTGGTTGAGCTGGAGCCGGAAATCTCCTCCGTACCGTCTTATATCGCGTTTTCAAAGGCCAACAATCTGGCGGGCATGCGCGATGAGCTGGATGGCGTGCTGCAGGAAATGATCGCTTCGGGCGAATACCAGTCCATCATCGACGCCTATTTTGCTGAATGAGTGAACCCCGTCCGGACCGCCCTCCCGGATAAATCACTCAGTCAGCAAAGCGCCCGGCTTCCGAACCAACCCGGAAGCCGGGCTTTTCTGTGCCAAATGCAGCAACAACGATTTCTGCAGAATTTAAGTTTTCGATAACAAAAATTGGCTTGTTTTCAAAAATATATTTATGAGATTCGTTAGTTTATTTGAATGTGCGATTGATGAGGATTTTCTTTATAATAAATAATAGAAATTGAAAGAAAATGGAGGCGTTCATGAAAACGATGCTGTTGCACCTCTGCCTCCTGACCCCTCTGTTGCTGGCCACATCGAGCACGCACGCAAAGGCGGTCAAGCTGGTTACCTTTGCCTACCCGCCTTACGAATATGCGACTGGAAACGGCGCTGACGGCATTGTCGTTCGCATCGTGGAAAGGGCATTCGATCACCTTGGCGAAGATCTCGTCATTCACGTCCTGCCCTGGAAACGGGCCTTGCACATGGTTCGCATTGGGCAGGCGGACGGGATCTTTACCGCCTATCGGACCAAGGACCGCCTGCGTTTTCTGGATTATTCACGCGTCGTCCTGATGCCGCAGGTGCTCTCGGTCTGGGCCTTGCGGACTGCCGACATTGCCTATGATGGCAGTCTGGACAGTCTTGGTGACACCTCGATCGGACTGGTTGACGATATTTCCTATGGCGCGAAGGTTGATGAAGCCATCCGGACCGGCCGTTTGCGCCTGCTCGACTACGCCCCGGTCAGCGCACAAAATGTGAAGAAATTGCTCCATGGCCGCACCGACGCGATCATCATGAACAAATATGGCGCCATTCATCATCTGCTGAAACACAATGGACTGAAACGGGTGGTAGAACTGACACCGGCGGTCTCCTCCGAGCCTTCCTATCTGGCGTTCTCCAAGGTGAGAGGCCTCACCGCGCTGCGTGACCGGTTGGACAAGGTGCTGGAAGACATGATCGCCACCGGTGAATATCAGGCGATCATCGACGGCTATTTCGCCGAACGGAACGCAGGGGCGTCTCTGCAGGCATTGGTGGAGGCGAACAAGGCGTCAGCGTTGCGTTAGGGAGCATGGGGAACGGGATACTCGCGCCTCGAGCGTGCCGATAAGAATAGGCGCCCGATTTCCGGCTGAAATCACAGGTGTGACCGCGTATGGTCGGGTCATGCTGATGACACGACCTGGTTTTGATACCCTTTATGAAGCGCTGCTCAATCGCGATCCGTCCTATGACGGACGCATGTTTGTCTGCGTTGCCTCGACCGGCATCTTCTGTCGCCTGACCTGTCCGGCGCGCAAGCCGAAGCCGGAGAATTGCAGCTTCCACGAAACCGTTGCCGAGTGTATCGAGGCCGGGTTTCGGCCTTGCAAGCGCTGCCGGCCGACAACGCCCGAAGCCAGCGCCGATCCGGTGGTCAAACCGTTGATCGAGGCCCTTGAAAAACGGCCTGGCTACCGGTGGGGAGAACCCGACATCATTCGTATGGGACTGGACCCGTCGACCGTTCGCCGTGCGTTCAAACGTCACTTCGGCATGACCTTTCTGGAAATGGCCCGTCAGCGGCGGCTGCAGGAAGGGTTTTCGACGCTGGCCGAAGGGGGGCGCGTGATTGATGCGCAGATCACCGCGGGATTTGAATCGGCCAGTGCCTTTCGCGAAGCCTTCGCAAAGGTCCTGGGACAGGCGCCGGGAGGCTTTGCCTCCGAGCCCTTGCTGTATGCCGATTGGGTAAGCTCGCCGCTTGGCCCGCTCGTCGCCATCACTGATCGTACACAGCTTCATCTTCTGGAGTTTCTGGATCGCAAGGCGCTACCTGCGGAGTTTCGGAAACTGAACACTTTCGCGAAGGGGCAGATCGGTTTTGGCCGAACCGAAGTGACAGACCAGATCCAGGAAGAACTGAACCGGTTTTTCAAGGGGGAGGGCGGTACGTTCGAAACGAAACTTGCCTTGCACGGCAGTGCGTTCACACGGGATGTCTGGCGGGAGCTCCTGACGATAGGAGCGGGCGAGACGCGCAGCTATTCAGAACTTGCCCGCGCGCTTGGCCGTCCGGAAGCGGTGCGCGCCGTCGCCCGCGCCAATGGTGCCAACCAGCTCGCTCTGGTGGTGCCGTGCCACCGCATTATTGGCGCCGACGGATCGTTGACCGGTTATGGTGGCGGGTTATGGCGCAAGCAGCGGCTGATCGAAATCGAGCAGGGCTATCGCAAAACCGCCGCTGGCTGAGGGGCGCCAGAGGACGCTCGTACCGGTGATATCCTTGCTGAAGCAGATTGCTCCCATCTGGCCCTTTGAAGACGGCATCGGCGCTCGGGTCGGGGACTAGTTGGAAAGCGGCTCTTCGTTTTCTTCAACACTGAGGCTCATGGTGCCGAACGCCTCCCGGTATTCCGCTGTTTCAAGTTCTTTGGCGAGCGCGGAATTGACCTTGGATACGAATGCGTCCTCGATCGTGATGCGGCTGAACATGAAATAGACAGGATCTCTCAACAGCAGGAAAGGGTGCGCTTCGACCTGGTCGGCGATGCCCTGTTGTTCCGCTGTCAACAGAATCGCCTCCGGAATGTCGACAATCATGTTGATGCGCTTGTTCATGAGCATCCGCAAGCTTTCATCGCCACTGTCGATTTCAATGAGATGTTTCCGTGAACCCGGCTTTTTTGCGAAGGCGCGAAAGGCTTTGCCGTAGTAGTTTTTGGGCTCATAGCTGATGAACAGGTTGAGTGAAGCAATATCGTCGACCGATTTAATGTCGTAAGCGCCCCTGTCTTCGGAGCGGATGATAAACCCGGCAGTTTCGTTTCGGTACGCGTGCGAAAAATGAGCGTATTGCTCCCGCTCTGCCGTCTTTGAGGCAAACATCATCATATCGATGCCACCTTTGGACAATTCAGAGAGGCCTCTTGGAAAGGGAATGTCGATAAACTCGGGCTGGCAGCCGACAGACTGGAGCACACGCGTGACGAGTTGGACATCAATCCCGTCATAGGCGCCGGTTTTGTTGATGTAGCTGAAGGGCCGGTAACTATCCGCCGCCTGTATCTTGATCGAGCAGCTTTGTGCCTGGACTGGGGCCAGCGGCACAATCACAAGTGTGCAGGCAAAAAGACCATTGGCAATTGGGGCAAGACTTCGCCGCATCACAGCATATGCTGAAGCGCAAAGCAGCAAGATGGATGCGAAGGCTGCGATGTCTAAAGTTGCCGTGTTCATGTTTCACCGCCTCGGTTTGTGTTGAACGCGTCGTGTCTCCAGTGATTGGCTCATACGGGACATTCCGCAGTTGTCCCTGGTCTGAACCGGTGTGACGTTTGTGCCCTTCTTTGCCAAAATGGACTTAGGGACACGGGCCTGTCTGCGACGGCAACCCATATGCCCGATCACGGCAAGATTGCCTGAAGCAGTTCACAACCCTTGCCGAAACTCAGATCACTTCTCCCTGAGCGCCAAGTAAAACAAAGTGGCAAAAGACGGGTTTCAAGTACACATTTTTCATCCAGTAGTAGTAAGTGAAGAGAGGGTTAATTTACGCGCGGAAAGATCTTGGGATAGAGGGCTGTCCCAAATATTGTTGGTCGAGTAAGTTAATTTCAATTCGACGATATGAAATAAAGTTTATGTTTTCAATTGTAAAAAACTTCTATACTTTAGTTGATTCAGTTATTGAGAAGTAGCATGCATTGTTAACAGCAAAAATGACAGGGGAACGTCCGGTTCGCATAGTTTATTGAGACCGGTCGGTCTGGGTGCTGGCAGGGCATGAAAACCCAACCAGCTGTGAGCAGGTAAAGTCACGCTCGGCCATGGCCGGCATGGTGGTCACGCCGAGGGCAACCTTTGTAACGGCAGTCAGTAGCTGCAGGGAGCTGGCAGGACGACCACGAGACGTCCAGCGACTGACGCATGTGATCTGTGTCGCTTGACCGCAATCTCCCGTTAGCGGAACGCTCTGTCACCCGCGCCAACGGCGCCGACCAGCTCGCGCTGGTGGTGCCGTGCCGCGGCATCATTGGTACCGACGGATCGTTGACCCGTTATGGTGGCGGGCTGTGGCGCAAGCAGCGGCTGATCGAAATCGAGCAGGGCTATCGCAAAACCGCCGCTGGCTGAGGGGCGCTCAAAAGGTCTATTCGCGGTTCGGCACTCTGGCTGTCCGAGCGGTCGTGTCGTGGCCATACAGCGATGGATAGCGGTGCTGCCAGCTGATATTGCCTTGCGGATCGTAGCTCAGGAGCAGGCCTTCATAGCTGTCCAGCTGGCCGCGCGGATAGCTCGAGCGCTGCCGGGCGGCGCTTTGCATTTCTGTTGGGGCCACAACATAGCAGCCCGTCAGTCGGGCAAAGGCGCTGATAAAGGCGTGACCATTGCCGGAATTGACGCCGTAGGCCCGTAGGGCCGCACCATCGCCGTGACGCGCTGTGTGCGCTCCGGCAATGCGGGCGACAAGGCAGCCACGAAACCAGATCTTGAACACCTTGTTCTTCACATCCGCCCAGGGGGCCATCGTATTAATATTCAGCCCCGTGCCGATCTGGAAGCTGCCCGGCGTGCCATGAGCGTTGAGGATCAGGTTGTCGAGGCGGTTTCCGGTGGCCCGGGCCGCGGCTGCCACCACCTTGTTGACGAGGGCGCGTTGCGTATCCGTCGCGGCCACGGCTTCCGTGACATCCATCGTGAACAGCCGGTTCGAGCGGTTGTCGTTGAACACCATTGAGGGCGAAGAAATCGTAATCATTGGCCGGTCCTTTCCAGGTCGCGGTAACTCCAGCCCACTTGATCGGCCTTGGCAGCTGTAAATTGCCGCCACCGATCTGGTTGAAGAATACTGCAAGTTGCAATGCCGCCGCGTGACCACGATCACAGAAATCCCGTTTTCCGGTCGGCGTTTCCTCCTGACAACGCAAACTGGCGAGTGCCGGTCACGTTGGACCTTGTTGCCGCCGTAATCCAGCGCAACCATAAGGTTCATCACAAGCCGGGAGGCTGGCTTTCCCCGAGAAGCATGGAGCAGGTGCGAATGGCAAAATTTCGACCGGTCGTCGCAGGTTTTCTGGGCCTTGCAACGGCCGCCTGTGTCGTGTTTCCGGCACCGCATAGGCTCGCGCCGAAAGTGTCGGGCGTCCTCCTGGAAAATGGTGAACCTGTTGCGGACGCGAAGATCGTGCTGGCGGTGGTTCCCTTTTCCGCGAATGCGTCACAATCAGCAGACGGCGTGCAAAATGTGACGACACGAACCGACAGTCTTGGCCGGTTTGAACTGGGTCCCTTGCGCGGTGTGAAGATTGTGCATGCGGTCTATGGAGACGAAATCGCGCCACTGTTCGCGCTCTCCATCGAGACGAACGACCAGCGATATCCGGGGTTCCAGGGCGAAGCGGGGGTCCTCGGGCACATCACCGGAACATGCGATCTGGCGCGGCCGGTAAAACAGGGCAATGAAGATTTCGTTTGCGATCATGGTCTGGTGAAAAAACTGGCTTCAGCACGCTGACGGCTCTTGCCAGGAGCTCGATCTGCGCGCCGCAACTCTTGTGAACCGGATGTCCGCCCTCTCCCGGTGGGGTCGATGGGTAGGGAGAGGGCGGACGGGAGTGCGACGTCCTACCAGCCTATGCCGATATAGTTTGCAGAGGCCCGGGCTGTTGTCGGGATGCGGACCAGGTCCACAACCGCTGCCTCTTGCTCCTTGGACGCCAACGCACTCCGAATGGCGGGCTGGTTTTGTGAGACGACGACGGTACCGGCCTCGGTCATCGCTTCTACCGGCGATGCCTTGAGGATGCCGGGCAGTGCATCGACGACCTCTTTCAGATGCGGAGCCGCGTAGCGCATGTATTCAAACTGCTGTGCAATATGCGGTCCCGGCTGGATGGCAGGGTCATAGGCGCTTATTTCGATGCCGTCCTTCATCAATTCCGCAATCAGGTCGAGCACCGGGCTTTCGCGCAGATCGTCCGTTCCAGGCTTGAAGGCAACACCCAGGATCGCGACCTTCTTTGCCGATGTCTCGCGAACAAGTCGTACCGCCTGGTCCACCTGTTCCCGGTTGGAGGGAATGAGCGCATCGATCATCGGAACGTCGACACCAAGTTCGCCGGCCAGATGGGTGACAGCCCGCACTTCTTTCGGAAGGCATGAGCCGCCGAAGGCAAAGCCCGGCTTCAGGTAGTAAGGCGACAGGTTGAGCTTTGTGTCCTGGACGAAAATGTCCATGACCGCATGGCTGTCGATGCCGAGAGGCTTGCACAACCGGCCGACTTCGTTGCCGAAACAGACCTTGGTGGCATGCCAGACATTGTCGACATATTTCACCAGTTCCGCCACTTCGATCGTCGTGACAATCGGGTTTGCGTCGACCGGCGCATAGAGCTTGGCAATGATTGCCGCTGTCCGCGGATCGGTCACACCGATCACGGTTTTGGGCGGTGCATGGAAGTCGGCAACGGCCGTGCCTTCGCGCAGGAATTCCGGATTGAAACAGATGCCGAATTCCGCACCTGCAATCTTGCCGGAGACTTTCTCGATCTCGGGCAGCATGACCTTCAAGGTGGTGCCGGGGGGAACCGAGCAGCGCAGCACCACCACATGGAAGGCGTCTTTCTCCTTCAGCGCCGTGCCAATGCTGCGGGCAACAGCCTTGATCGCCCTTGTGTCGCAGCCGCCGTCTTCGCTGGTGGGCGTGCCGACCGAAACGAAGGTGATGTCCGTTTCCAGGACGGCGCGTTTGACGTCAGTGGTGGTCGTCAGCAGCTCCCCGGCGACCCCTTCGGTCAGGAGATCGCCAAGACGGTCTTCCACGATCGGGCTTTGACCCCAGCCAATCGTCTCAACCTTGCGTGCATCAATGTCTGCACCGACAACACGGTGCCCGAGTGAACTGAGACAGGCCAGCGACACCGCACCGACATAGCCGAGCCCGATAACGCTGATGGCGTCTTTTTGCTCAAACAGTTTGAAGTCGATGACGTTGAGGTCGCGGGCGGTTTCCAGATTTCCAACATACATGTTCATGTGACAACTCCCGTAGATGCTTGATCTGCGGAAGGAGTTACAAACGCCATGCCAAACGGTGTCGGGTTATAAAAGTTAAATAAATTCAGATGCTTAAAAAATCTTGATCTGATGACCTTCAAGGCGACATTCGCGAAATCGAATGAAATCTTCCGAATATTGAACAATCAGGCAATTGCAAAATCCGCTTTCCGGAAGTGCTTGAGAGGATCCGTGAGGTGGTGCGCAAACCGCGAGGCGCAGACGGCCTTATAAATAAGGTGTCTGCCCTGCTTAGCCACGCCTTGTGTGGTTTGCGATTTTCGAACAATCCGGTTTTCGTTTCGCAATTTGTTTGCGCAATTGGTCGAGATGCCGGGCTCCCGGATATTAAATAAGCATTTGTTTTATTAATGTTTTTCTAGTTTTCTCAAGAACTGGCACGGTTGGCCGCCCGTTTGCAACACCTGGTTCAAACTTCGATGTTGTGAAGGAGAAAGCCATGTTGCCGCATTCGAAAATCACCTCCGTTGGCAAGGTCACCGGTCCTGTCACTGGCGCTGGCGCAGATAGCCGGGCAGATGTTTTCCTGTTCGATCTGGATGCGCTTGTGCCGTCCCCGTTTGGACGCATGGACGACGAATTCGCTCGTTACCTGACCAAATTCGCCGAACAGAGGTCCTGTTACCTGCTCACGAATTCCAACTACACCGACGTCATGACCCGCTTGCCGTCGCAAGTGCGAAACGCGTTTGCGGGCGTCTTTGCGTCCGCCGGCACGGAGCTCTGGGGCAAGCAGGATGTGCTCGTCCGGCATGATCATGACTTTTCCGACGACCTCTACGAATTTCTGGTGAAGGTCGTGCAAACCAGTGCGTTCCCGGACAAGTGCTCGCCGGTGCTGGACAATGGATCAGCCACAATTCGCATGCAGCTGGCCGGTACGCGCAGCACCGCCAATCAGCGCAAGACCTACCTCGCCTGGGAACGGCAACACCAGGAACTGCCGGCAATCATGAAAGAGTTTCAGGTCCGGTTTCCCGATCACCGGGTCTACCGCGACAGCGACACCAGCTTGCTGATCATGCCGGCTAGTTTCTCGACCGCTCTGGTGCGCAGCCACATTCTGAAACGCCACAAGACAGCACGCCTGATCAGCTACCTCGCGCCGCAAAGTGCCGCAAGTTATGCGGCGCCCCTTTGCGAAGCCCTCCTGAGCAGCGATGTACTGTCAGAAGTGACCGCCCCGAGCGATGTCAGCCAGTTGCTGAGCTACGAGATGCGGCATCTGTCCGGTGCCGAATTTCCCGTGACCTTGCCGGTTGGCGCATTGGTGGAGGCATGACGAGGTGAGTACGGTATCAGCCAAGCAGGACAGACCAGACGATCATTGGTCACTGGTTGAGAGCAGAAAAGTGTTCGAGGCGGGTGAACGTCTGCGGGTCCTGCGTCAGACGATCTGCCTTCCCGACAACCGGCTGGTGGACGACTATTATCAGATCGACTTGCCCTCTTTCGCGTCTATTTATGCGGTGACTGAAGACGATGAGGTTCTGCTTTTGCGTCAATACAAGCACGGTATTGGCAGGGTTTGCCTGACCTTGCCGGGTGGCCAGGTCGATCCTGGTGAGGACGCTGAGTTTTCAGCCCGGCGCGAGCTCCTGGAAGAGACCGGATATGGCGGCGGACGCTGGCTTGCCGGACCGTCGCTTGTTCTTCATGGCAATCAGCGTATCGCCTCGGCACATATCTTTGTCGCCCGGCATGTCATCAAGCTGGCCGAGGCCAATTCGGGCGATCTTGAAGACGCAACGCTGATCAGGCAGCCAAGGGACACCGTCAGGCGGGCAGCCCTGTTGGGAGATCTGCCGATCACTTCTCATGTCGCCACGGTCGGCATCGCCGAAATGCTGCTGGACGCATCCTCGTGATGCGTCCTGTGATCCCTTTTTCTTCCGGGGAAGTTACTGAACTTCTTCGGTTTCGTTTTCGGCTGCCGGGGCTTCATCGGCTTCGTCCTGAGCTGCCCAGATTTCTTTCTTTCGGTAGAGCGTGGACGGGCTGACCTGCAGCGTTCGAGCCGTCTTCGGCAGGCTGCCACCGCAGGCTTCAATGGTTGCCTCGATGATTTGCTTTTCCAGTGTCTCGTAAGGCTGACCAAGGGTCAGTGAGATGACCGGCCAGCCATCCGGGCCGGGGGCAACCGAGGACCGCGGGGCCGTCTGGGACACGGGCACCTGCAGCGGAACCACTCCGGCCTCGCGCCTGGGCGCAGGCACACGGCCCTGCAGGGTCGTCAACATGTCTGCTTCCACGATCGGGCCCTCATTCAGCACGACCAGATTGCGGATGGTGTTCTGCATTTCGCGCACATTGCCCGGCCAGCCATGGGCCATCAGCATTTCTTCCGCTTCGACGGAAAAGCCCTCGAAGGCCTTGCCTTCCTCAAGCGCAAACTGGGTCAGGAAATGGCGCGCCAGTTCGAGAATGTCTGCACCGCGCGCGCGCAGGGGGGGCAGACCGATCGGCAGGACATGCAGCCGGTAATAAAGGTCTTCGCGGAACCGGCCGGCCTCGACCTCTTCCAGCGGGTCCCGGTTGGTGGCACAGACAATGCGCACATCCACCTTCTTGAGACTGTCGCTGCCGACCTTCTGAACGGTTCCGCTTTGCAAGAAGCGCAGCAGCTTGGCTTGCAGATTGAGTTCCAGTTCGCAGATCTCGTCCAGAAACAGCGTGCCGCCGTCGGCACGGGCAGCTGCCCCGTCCCGGTCGGAGGTCGCGCCGGTAAAGGCGCCTTTGACATGACCGAAGATTTCCGACTCGATCAGGTCCTTCGGAATGGCGGCGCAATTGAGCGGAACGAACGGGCGCTTGGCACGCGGGCTGGACTTGTGAATGGCCTCCGCGCAGACCTCCTTGCCGGTACCGCTCTCGCCTGTGATGAACACCGACGCGTTGGATCGTGCGACGCTTTCGATCATCTTGTAGACCGCAGTCATCGGCAGCGATGAGCCGACAAAGCCGGTGGTTGCCTTCGCAGTGGTCGGCTTTTGAACTTCCGCGACCACTTCCGTCAGTGTTTCCCGTTCCAGGGCATTTCGGGTCGTGGTGACCAGGCGTTCTTCGGCGACCGGCTTGACGATGAAGTCGTAGGCCCCGGCCTGCATGGCGTCCACCGCGGTCTTGATCGACCCGGAACTGGTCACGACGACGACCGTGACCGGCAGCTGTTCTTCACGGATCACCTCCAGGACTTCCATGCCGTTCATGTCCGGCAGTTGCAGGTCCAGCAGAACGACGCTGACGCCACCTTTCCGGATGCGGCCAAGGGCTTCCCGGCCGGTCTCGACGTGGAGCGTGTCAATTCCGGCACGTCCCAGGTGATGGCCATAGACCGTTGCAAGTGGCAATGCGTCTTCTACGATGAGAACTTTCAAATCTGGTTCCTCCAGGCTTCCGCGAAGGCAATCAGGCCTTGAGCGAAATGTCGACCCCTATCTCATCGGCGAGATGTTTCACTTCTCCTAACGTCTGATTGCAAAGCTCTGCAAGTTCGACCGCCTTGGCCATCGCCTGGCTGGACTTGCCGTCCCGTGCAAGCCCGTTGACCGCAGCAGCCGTGTTGGTCAATTCCACCGCGCCGAAGGTCCCGGCAACGCTTTTCAAGGCATGTGTTGCCCGTTCGAGCTTGTTGATGTCTCCGGTATCGAAAGCCTCCAGCACAGCTTCGCGGCGCTGACTGGTGTCATCGATGAATTGTTGCAGCAGCTTCTGTTTCAGCTCTGTCGGCATGGTGGCGAGGATGTCGCGTGCCGCCGCCAGGGACGCAGTAGCGACCGGGTCGGCGGCGGCTGGCCTGGAGGCGGCCGCCTGATGAACGTTGCGCGCAATGCAAGCAAGCAGCTCCTCTTTTTCCACCGGCTTGGCGAGAAAATCCTCCATCCCGGCCGCCAGGAAACGTTCCCTGTCGCCACGCAGAGAATAGGCGGTAAGGGCAATGACCGGCGTTGTTGCATTGCGCCCGCCGGCCTTGATCTTTCCGGTCGCTTCCAGACCGTCCATTTCCGGCATGGAAATATCCATCAGGATGCAGTCATAATCGCGCCTTTGGGCCAGTTGCACGGCCTCCCGGCCATTGTTGGCGATGTCGACATCGCATCCGGCCCGGTCCAGGGCATGGCTGACGACGATCTGATTGGTGGCATTGTCTTCGGCCACCAGAATGATGAGCCCTTCGGGAAGAGCTTCCTTGATCTCCTCGCTTGTCACCTCTTCGATATACGTCTGGTCATCGGCCAGGATGATCGGGACGAAAAAATGGAAGGTGCTGCCGGCAGCGGGCAGGCTTTCAACGGAAATCTCGCCGTCCATGAGACCTGCAATCTGCTTGCAGATGGCAAGCCCCAGACCGGTCCCGCCCTGTTTCTTGGTATAGCTGCTGTCTACGGTGACGAAATCCCCGAACAACGCCTCATGCTTGTCCTTCGGAATACCGATGCCGGTATCCTTGACCGAAAAGCGGAAGGTCGGCCGGACCGGGTCCTGTTTTTCGATGGCGACCGTGATTTCGACTGAGCCCAGTTCGGTGAATTTGATGGCGTTTGACACGAGGTTCAACAGCACCTGCCGTAATCTGCCGGCGTCGCCGACAACGGCCTCCGGAATGTTCTCGCCATAGTTCAGGAAAAGGCCCAGATCCTTCTCCTGGGCGATGGGCAGGAACAGGTCGACGATGCTTTTGACCACTGTTTTTAGCCGGAACGGCGCGCTGTCGAGTTCCATCCGGCCGGCTTCGAGCTTGGAAAAATCCAGGATGTCGTTGATCAGTTCAAGCAGGGACCGGCCGGATTCCCGGGCGGTTTTGACATAGTCCGCCTGGGCGGCGTCCAGATTGGTGTCGCGCAAAAGGCTCAGGATGCCGAGAACACCGTTCATCGGGGTCCGGATTTCGTGGCTCATCATGGCCAGGAACTTCGCCTTGGCCTCGTTGGCTGCTTCCGCACGTTCCTTGGCATCTCTCAAGGCAGCGTCCGCGGCCTTGCGTTCGGTGATGTCGCGCACATAACCGAGGAACAGCGGGCCATGTTCGCCGCGCGTATGCCGGATCGCCAGTTCGACGATGATCTCGTGACCATCCTTGTGCTTGCCCTCGATTTCGATGCGTTTGCCCAGCACCGGGCCTTCACCGGTGATCAGGAAGTTTTCCAACCCCTTGTCATGCAGCTCCCGGTATTTTTCCGGAATGATGAAGTCCGACATTTTTTCGCCTACGATTTCGCCGGCCTTCCAGCCGAACACTTCTTCGGCCGCCGGGCTGTAATCGAGCACGATGCCCTTGCCATCCATGACGATGATGCCGTCGAAGGAGGCCGAGACCACGCTGCGCATCAGGTTCTGGCTGCGGACCAGTTCCTGTTCGCGGTGTTTGAGTTCCGTGATATCGACACGGAAACCGACCATGCCACCTTCGCTGGTGCGCGTTTCAATCACCCTGAGCCAGCGGCCGTCATCGAGGTGCTGTTCCATGTGCGCGCCGGGATTGCGATGATGCTCCATGCGCAGCTCGATCCAGTCTTCCAGCGCATTGCCCGACAATTGGTACTGTCCACGCCGCGCGCCCCGGCGGATGATATCCTCGAATTTCTCGCCTACCTGAATGAGGTCCGAACTGCTGGAATAGAACTCCCGGTACTTGCTGTTGCACATCACCAGCCGGTCGTCGGCGTCATACAGCACAAAGCCGTCTGGAAGCGATTCAATGGCGTCGACCAGCCGGGTCTCGGCCTGTTGCAGTTTCAGCGCATCGGATTTTCGCTGGGTCAGGTCGCGCAGGATGGCGGTATAGGTATCGGTTCCGCCGACAGCAGATTTGGACAGCGAAAGTTCAACCGGGTATTTGCTTGCATCAAGACGTTGACCGATCGTTTCAACACGCTGACCTGTTTCGGAGAGGCCTCCCGAACCGGTGTGCTTGTCAAACCCTTCAAGAACCTGCTCCGGTGACCCGGTCTCCGGGAGGAGGTCGTTCAATTCCCGCGAAGAGAGGTCGTCTATTGACTGAGCGCCGAACATCTTCAGCGCCGAGGGATTAGCGCTGAGGACTTTTCCGTCTGGAGAAAGGGTCAACACGCCATCCAGCATGGTTTCCAGAATGGCGCCGACCTGGGCCTCTCCTGCTTCCGCCCTTCGGGTCGCGGCGACCAGAGCCTCGTTTTTCTCGCGCTCGGCTTCGGCCAGGGCAGCCAGCCGGCTTGTGGCTTTTTGTCTTTGCCGGGACAGGACCAGCGTCAGGGCAGCTGCGGCGAGAAAGGCCAGCGCGAGCATGAAGATCAGATTGTTGAGCGAGGTAAACCCGGTTCCATAAAGACTGCTTGCCGGGATGACGACCTCCTGGATGCCCCGGATGTCGCCGACTTCCCAATCCTGTTTTGGAGAGTCTGGATGCGTGTTGTGACAGGCAACGCAGCTGCCTTCCATGATGACAGCGGTGGCGCTGCGGAAGTAACTGCCGTCGTCCCTCTGTTCGAGGCGCTCGTAAGGCTGGTCCGGATTCTGCTGGAGCGCCTGAAGAGCCTCTCTTTCATAGTCGTCGAGCTTGCGGTCTTTCCGCCAAGGCCAGGGATGTTCCGACAGCATGCGAATGCTGCTTTCGGAGCCTTGCGCTTTCAATTCCTCTTCCAGCGCAAGGGTCATGGAGACCGGTGCCGGAACCGTCAGCTCCTTGTCGTGATATTCGTGCGACACCTGAACGTCGTTAGACGAATAGAGCTTGTCAACGACCTCGCGGGAATAGAAGGACCGGGACGCGGTCAAGAGGTCCGATTGGGCCTGCGCTGCAGCAGACAGGTCCGCCGTGCGTGCCTTCTGGCCGAAATCCACAGCCAGCACATAGGCCGCCAGTGCGGAAGCGGTCACAAAGACCAGCACAAGCCAGAAGGTGGCGTCATGGGTAAGGTGACGAAGCCAGGCGCGCATGGACCTTCCTTTTCCTGAAACGGCAGTCGGTGGGGTTCCCTTGAGGGAGTTTCGACGCATTTGCTTGCTCATTTGTTAGGATTTGCCGATTTCGGTTGCGTGGAAAGTCCGTTTTCCGGTTTTGGTTGCGGTGAAGCAGCTCGCCGAAGCTCGAAAAACGGATTGTTGTCCAGGAAAGCCTGCCAGCTGTCATAGGTAAGGCTTCGGTAGGGTTGGCAGATTTCGCCACACAGCTGAAGGTCGAGCGTCAGGTCGAAACCAGCCTCTGGATCAAACAAACTGGCATAGGCAAAAAGCGTGTCTGCCGCGCTTGCGCCGGGAACCTGGCCTGCATAGGCGGCGGTCAGGACGCCAGGTGCAGCAGAGGCCCAGCCACCGGCCGGAAACCACTTCGGGCTGCGCGGTCCACTGCCATCCAGATCGCGGGGCGTTTCCGGCCCGAAGTCCAGAAGATACGCGGCACGCTCGGAAACACTTTCGGTGAACGCCACACCGAACACATCTTCCATATCCGCCAGCCCCATCAGACTGATCCCGGCATGCCCGGTGTCTTCAAAGCGCTGTTTCTGAATGGCTGACGGATCGAGGCCCTTTTCCAGGTAATAGGTCTTGGGCCAGTAGCGCCATAGACCGCCCTCGGGAGCTTGCTCGATTTCGCGCAGGAAGGTTTCGACGATGGTGCTGGCACGAGCCTGCAGAGTTTTGTCGGACAAGCCTTTTAGGAGAGCTGCGAAGGAAAGTTGCCAGTTCCAGGGTGCGACGGCACCGGCGAACCGGAATTCCAGGCCGTCGCGGATGCGGTAAAGCCCAGCCCTCTCATCAAAGTCCGCTTCAAAGGAAGACGCCAGACAACTGGCCGTTTCGCTGATCTGCGCTTGAAGTTCCGGCGGGCAGGCTTGGCCAAGGCTCTGGCATCCCTCTGTCAGCGAATTGGCAATCACGGCCTGATTGATCATCAGGCTGAGGCGGTCGCCGCTCTCACTTGAATAGATCTTTGAACTCCAGCCACAGGCCGGGATGTTCGGTCCGGTGCGCCCCTGCAGACCATCCTGCGCGGCAAGGGTCAGCTTCATGGATTTGACGGCGAGATCCGCAAACGCTTGCACGCCTGTCTTCTCATACAGGGTTGCCAGGCTGCGCAGCCGGTAGCTCTGGTTCCAGCTCTGCAGCCCCTCCGCATCGGATGAACAGGCGCGCACTTCGCCACTTTGCCCGAGCAGAAGACCCTTGACCGCGAAGTAAAACTGCAGGGCAGCTTCTGAGCCGCTGACCGAAGCGACAGCGAGTTTCCCGGTGCGTTCCGGGCTCTTCGGAAGGACGACGAATTCGCTGCTGTTGGAGCGAATATCGGGATGGCCGATGGATCCGTTGTCGAGCGGGATTCGGAAGATTCCGGCACCGCGCTCATCTTCGCAGGCCAACTGCGCCCAGACATGGGTTTTGCCGAGCCGGAGCCTTTCCGGAACGCAGGCTTCAAAGTCGATCAGGACGGCGGCGAGTGGCGCACCGTCCGCAAGCTCTTGCCTGGAGATGGTCTGCAGTTGTGGAGATGTGCCACGTTCATCCACCAGCAGGAGAAGTTCGCTTTCGGTAACCCGCAGCAAGCGGACCACGCTTCCGGCCGGCCAGCTTCTCAAGATCCTGCCGTCTTGCAAAAGTTCCGTCTGCTTGTCGCCTGTTTTCCACTGCCGCAACCAGAACAGCGCACCGTCCCGGCTGGCCTGGATGGTTCCAAGGCGCGCTCCGGATCCCGTCTCCATGCCGATGTTCCGGGGCGCGCCGTTCAGGCTGACCAGCGGCGTGTCGTCTCCCGGCGACTTCGAAATCACCAGCGTGTTAGACCCGGCCCTGGAAACCTTTTCGACGCACTGGCCTGAAACGCCTTTCTTGCGAACGAGGCCGGACTTGAGATCGATGGTGGTTGCCTGCGCGGGGAGCAGGAGCTGATCGGATGTATTGTCGGCCGCCTCCGCCGGGACTTGTTGAAACAGGCCGGCTGAGGCGACGAAGAGGACCGGAAAAAGTCGGTTCATGGGACCTGGTCCGCTCAGAAGTTGAAGTAGATGAACTCGGTGAGTTCGGCGAGACGGTAGGTCTGTACAAGCGCAACGGCGAAGATCACGGAGACCGCCGCGGCCCAGCCGGCTGTCGGCTGCCAACGCACGGGCAGGAACCCGTCCGACTTGCGCTGTTTGACCAGCTTCTTCAGGCCGAGCACCGGATTGTACTTCTCGGTGAACTCGATGGCGTTCGGCAGCAGGAACACGATGGCGGCAAGGCAGACCATGGCGGCCCAGACAGGTGCGGTTCCGCTCAGGAGACTTTCCCAGAGGCGGGGCTCATAGACCGTAGACAGTCCCGTCATGCCGGCCAGAATGTTGCTGGCCCCGGAAAAGCTTTCGGCACGGAAGAATACCCAGGCAACGACCACCGCAAGAAGGGTCAGGATGCGCGCCAGGAAGCTGGCAGCAACCGGCGGCAGCAGCGACGGCACGTAGCCTCGCTCGACCAGCGCCGACCAGCCGTGATTGATGGCCAGATAGGCTCCGTGCAGACCGCCCCAGAAGACGAAGGTCCAGCTGGCACCGTGCCATAGTCCACCAAGCAGCATGGTGATCATCAGATTGGCATACCGGCGCACCGGGCCGGAGCGGTTGCCGCCCAGCGGGATGTAGAGGTAGTCCCTGAGAAAATGGGACAGGGTAATGTGCCAGCGACGCCAGAAATCGGAGATGCTGGTGGCCTTGTAGGGCGAGTTGAAGTTCACCGGCAGGCGGATGCCGAACAGGCGGGCGAGCCCCAAGGCCATGTCGCAATAGCCCGAGAAGTCGAAATAGAGCTGGAACGAATAGGCAAGAGCCCCGATCCAGGCCGCTTCAAACGGCACGCCGGAGGTGGTTTCCGCCAGGTTGAAGACCCCGTTGGCGTAAGGTGCGATGCCGTCCGCCAGCACGATCTTCTTGAAAAGGCCAATCGCGAACAGGGTGCCGCCGACAGCCAGATTCAGGACCAGCTTGTTCCTGAAGACAGGCAGGCGGAATTGCGGAATGGTTTCCTTCTGCATCACGATCGGGCCGGCGATCAGCTGCGGGAAAAACACGACGAACAGCATGTAGCGTGCGAAATCGCAGTGCTCGATGTCCCCTTTGTAGGTGTCGATCAGGAACGAGATCTGCTGGAACGTGAAGAAGGAGATCGCCAGCGGCAGCACCAGATGCAGCAGCGGAATATCCGCACCGGCGATCAGGTTGGCGTTGCCGATGAAGAAGTCGGCATATTTGAAGACGGCGATCAGGCTGAGGTTGAAGACAATCCCCATGATCAGGATGAACTTGTCGCGGACCTGACGCAGCACCCGGTGGAAGCCGTAGTTGATCACGACGGAACCGAGAAGCAGCGGCAGGTAGACCGGCGTCCACCAGGCGTAGAACACCAGGGAGGCAATCGTCAGCCACCAGATGATACCGTTTTCCCAGCCCCAGTGGCGCAGCAGGAGATAGCCGATCAGAACCGGCGGCATGAACAGGTAGATGAATTCCAGGGAACTGAAAACCATGACTCAGCCCTCCTTTGACGGGGTCTGGAGCGGTTTTTCCCGCTCGATGATGGTGAGATTTGCCTCGTCCTGCTGCTGCAGGTCTTTCAGAAGGCTCGCACTGCCCTGATGCCCCCGGTCGGCCCCCTTGCGGGCAAGCTCGATGGCACGGGTCCGGTCCTGCTTGACCAGTTTGCCTTCGGCGTAAAGACGGCCGAGTTCTTCCATGGAACCCGGGTGGCCGGTCTCGACGCCTCGCTTCAGGAAATCGATCGCGTCCTTCGGCTCCAGACCGTACTCGCCCTTGAGGTGAATGCGGCCAAGCGCCGTGAGTGCTCCGCCATGGTCCGCTTTCGCGGCCAGGCGGAGCCAGTTCAAGGCGTCTTCGACCTCGGCCTCATCCGGTGAACCGGCAAGAACCATGCGGGCGAGATCGTGCATGGCGCCTGCATCGCCGAGGTCAGCGGACCGCAGGAACCAGTCGCGGGCAAGCGCGCTGTCCGCCGCCATGAATTCGCCGTCGCGATGAATGCGGCCGAGCGTCTTGGCGGCGCTTGCAGAGCCGTCGCGGGCCTTCTTTTCCAGACCGGCAATGGCTCGTTCCGCCCAGAAACGGGCTTCGTCGGGATTGGGGGCAAGGCCATACCGTCCGGTCAGGAGAATGCGGGCATAGTTGATCGTAGAGGACGGGTAGCCGGCAATGGCGGCGCGCTCATAGTGATGAAAGGCGGCGGTGAGGTCCCGCTCGGTGCCGATGCCGCGCTCGTAATGCTTGGCCAGCTGAACGTGTGCCTTGGGGTAGTCCCAGGCGAGCGCCTTCTGGAACCATTGCAATGCGATCCCGGCGCATTTCTCGCCGGAAGACCGCTGAAAAAGGCGCCCGAGTTCATACGCGGTTTCGCCCCGATAGGCGAAGGAATAGCGGACGGCTTCCATGAAGATCAGGCGGGCCTGATCCAGGTCGGCCTCGACGCCCCAGCCGTTCTTGTAGGCCCGCCCGAGATGATAAAGGGCGACCGGATGACCGTCATTGGCCAGCTGGGTCAGAATGTCGGCAGCCGCTTCCCAGCGGCCGACCTTCTGAAGACCGCGTGCCTGTTTGATCATCTCTTCGATGGTGGGGTCGATCCGTTCCGATTTTGCCGTTTTGGCCGGGCCGTCGGCGCTCAGGGCAACCGCGCCGGCGGCGCTGAAGACGGCGCCAAGCAGCAGGTACTTCCAGGGACGCAATGTGGACTTTCTGGTTTTCATCTCAGCATCTCCCTTTCCGGCTGGTTTCTATCGGCACCGTCGGCAAGAAAGCCGGTCAGCGCATCGTCGGTCTGGTACCGCCATTTGATTTTCTGAAGCTCGGTCTTGGGAGCTGGTGTCAGACCGATGACCGCAGAGGCGACGAGGGCACCCATGAGAAAGCCGGTCAGGCAGATCAGGACTTCCTCGAGTTTGAAGCCGCGCTTAACCATGGCTGTGTCTCCAGATTCTGCAGGACGTGCCCTCGATCAGCTCGAGTGTGCCTTCCCTGTGGGTTTGGGTGATGTCCTGTTCGACGGCCGGGCAAGCGAGCGGTCCACGCCGTTTGCGGGCAAGGTCAGTCTCGTTTGAGGACGGATCGATCAGCTGCTGCAACTCGCCGACAATCTTTCGCGCAGGGTTCGAGCCGAAGTGATAGGCGTCCGTGAAGTTGTCGAGATCCCGTGTGAAGGCGGTGTCGTAATCGAGGTCGACCACCGGTGCGAGTGTGGACAGCCGCTCACGGAACTTGTGGTTTGCAGCGGTCAGCCCGAAATCGGAGATGCGCCGTTGCATTTCGGAGATGGTCGGCGGGATCAGGAAGATCAGCTCGACATCGTTTTCAGCGCACCAGGCGGCGATCTCTTCCACCATTGCCCAGAGTTCGTCGGATTGCTTGAACCGCCGCCAGTCGGCAGCACCATTGGTGCCGACCTGTTTGGCAAACAGCTGCGGCAGGTCGCGGTCAATGGTGATTTCCGGCCAGTACCCCGCCCAGCGCCCCAGGCCAAGGCCGTGACCGTGATAGACGGATGGAAGAAGAAGCGTGCCCTGCGGTGTTTTCAGGGCGCATTCGTCGCACAGGCTCGGATCGAGCAAGGCTTCGACCGACATGTTCGTAACGCCGGTGAAGTCAGCCGCCCTGGCGCTTTGCACCGGCTGGAAGGAAAGGTTCTTGAACACATCTGCCAGCGCCGGGTAGCGGTCTTCCAGCAAGCTCCAACCGGTTTTGGCCACGAACCAGTTCGTGTAATAGCCGAACGGATCGTCCGCGAGCGCGATGGCTTCCGGCACCCGGTTCATGCCGCCCTTGAAACGGGCGTCCATGGACCTGAGCGGCAGGCTCACGATCAGCGTGTCGAGCTCGACCGTATCCTGCAGGTACTTGAATGTGTCGTAGATCTCGTAAACCGTGGCGCCGCCATAGGCGAAATTGTAGACGTCGTCACGGCCGAGTTCCTGCCAGTACTTGTCCTGCAGGGCCCGGGCACGGCTGTCACCGAGAATGACCGTCGGCGCCTTGATGCGCGGATACTCGATCATCTTGTAAAGCGGGTAGTGCGCCTTGACGCTGATCTCTTGTTTATTGAGATCCAGGTCGACCAGCTGATTGTGGTCATAGGCATCGACCACGAGATTGAAGGCGATTGGCGCAAGGGCTGCCAGGGCGGTTAAAGCGATGGCGGCCGTATAGAATTTCGGTTTCAGTCTCATCGGGTAGCCCCTTGAAAAACATGCGTTGCGAACAAGGGAACAAGAAACGGACCAACTGTCGCATATTGGAAAAAATCAATCAAAACAATTGGTTATTAAGGGATTTTCGAAATGCGAAGGGTGTCCGTTTCCAGAATTCGGAATTTCGGTTTTGCAAAATGGGAAGATAGCGCCGCGGCTCAGGCGGACAGGCCGAGCACGTGTGAAACCAGACGTGCGCTGGGCGGCTCGATCAGACCGGCCATCAGACAGACGCCCAGAAACAGCATGGTCACGTAGAGCAGCGTCAGATAGCTGGCCATCCAGTTCTGAAGTGTGGCGATCAATCCGTCGCCTTCCCCGGCACGCTGGTCGCCACGATTGGACCAGCGCTGCTTGGACAGGCGGAAGATGCAATAGACCTTCACCGAAGCGTTGATGAGCTGGTTGAAATAGAGAATGAACGGATAGCTGAGATCGACCTTGCGCGCGTATTGATAGAGGAACAGCGACAGCAACATGCGCGTGATGCAGATGAAGACGACATAGCCGAACACGTAATAGGGATCGAGCAGCACCGAGGTGGAGACGGCCAGCACCGGACTGACCAGCATGGTCCACATGGAAACGCGTTGATCCAGAAGGCACCACCAGATGAAGAACGGCATGCGTCCTGGACCGAGTGCCAACGCACGCGACCCGTTGCGCAGCATGTTGCCCGACCAGCGACGGAAATTCTGCACCATCCGATCCATGCCGGAGCCTTCGATCACCTCGACCGTGTAGCCCATGGCATCCGGCACATAGAGCATGCGGCAGCCGGATTGCAGCATGTAGTACCAGGTGCTCTTGTCGTCTCCGGACAGAAACCGGAACTTGCCCCAGAGCCAGTGCTCCAGATGGTCGGCCTCCAGAAGACGGATGAATTTCAACTTGGTCAGGTGATTGGCCCGGAACACGGACATGCGGCCTGTCAGCGTCAGCACGCGGCCGGAAAGCGAATGGGACTGCATGGCGAGGCGGCGCTGCGCAAAGCGCATCGTCAGCCAGTTCGCGATCCAGCGCGGACCGATGCACAGCACTTCCTCGTCCGTCGTGCAGGCCTGCAGGTCCGGGTAAAGCTTGAACAACGGCAGACAGGCACCCACGGCGTTCTTTGCGAGGATGAAATCGCCGTCCATGAAGATGATCAGGTCGTCATCCTCGACCTCTCCCCGGCTCATCGCCCTAAGCACGAGACCGATGGCAAGACGTTTGCCGGGTTGGTTCTGGCGCACGACATGCAGCGTCACGTCGAGATCCGACCATTCGCGGATCAGCAGATTGGATATCAGCTCTTCGTCATAGCGGTCGCCTGACCCGAGCCAGATCGTGCCCGGCACGCCGGCGTCGCGGATCTCACGGCAGATCGAACGAATGACCTTTTCCGTGATGTCGCGATGTTCCTTGTAGGTGGTCATCATGAAGTGGAGATGCCGGGGCCGCCAGCCGTCTTCCCAGACCTTCTTGCCGGCATCGCGCATGGACGGGTAGACGAACCTGCCGTAGATCCACGCGCGCACGGCGTGGGTGAACCACCAGCCATAGCGCCAGATTCCCAGGATCCCGATCACGAGCGTGATCTCCCGCGTGGCCGGGCTGAAGAAGACGTTTTCGACAGTGGTCAGGCCGATGAAACAGACACCGAAATAGAGGGTGATCTGGAACAGCGCAAAGGGTGTCCATTTCGCCCAGCCTTTTGGCTGATGCGTGATTTCATCGACATCATAGGTAAACGACTTGCCTGTCGGCTCCATCAGAAGGCCTCCAGAAGCTGCTGGGTCGTGCGCCAGACCAGGTTGTTCCGGTGGCGTTCGAAATAGACCACGACCGGTGTGCCGCTCAGCGGCAGGGCTTCGCCCACGGGTGTCAGCTCAACCTTGGCCGACCGTGCATCGGGCGCCCGGAAA
This sequence comes from Roseibium sp., assembly GCF_965233565.1. Taxonomy (GTDB): domain Bacteria; phylum Pseudomonadota; class Alphaproteobacteria; order Rhizobiales; family Stappiaceae; genus Roseibium. Next base: position 4,008,994 of record NZ_OZ247494.1, read on the forward strand.
CGGTAGGTCTCGGACACTTCGTCGACAAAACCGGCTGTCCGGTCGATGGCGCTGACTTCGGCTTCGATCCAGCGTCCCTCCGCCGGAAGATAAAGCCTGGCGGGGGTACCGGTCCGCACCTGCAGCACTTCTTCCTGGGTCAGGAAGGCCTGCACTGTTTCAGCGCCGACTTCTTCGAGAATATAAAGCGGCTCGCCCTGTTTGATGGCGGCGCCCGCAACCTGCGTGGTTTCGATCAACCGCCCGGAAACCGGCGCGGTCACCGTCCTGGTCGTTGACTTGGCCTGCAGACTGGCGACCACCGTTTCCTGATGCGCCTTTTCAGCCCGCAGGCGAGCCACCCGTGCGTCCATCTCCGCAAGCCTTCCGGCAAAGGCATTGCCGGTGAAAAGGCGAATGCTGTCGCCACCGGCAATCAATTCCTTCAGTTCCGTTATGTGGATCTTCTTGCGTTCCAGGTCGGAGATGACGGATTCCAGTTCGAGCGCCGCAGCTTCAACATCGTCCGCACGCACCAGGCCCTTTGCGGAGAGGTCGCGCATCCGCTCGACCTTCAATGCCGCATTTTCTTTGGCAAGTTTCATCCCGACGAGCTGGGATTCCGCCTGGCGGACATTGTTGCGGGCCACCAGCGCATAGCCTTCGGCCTTGCGCTTTTCCTCAACCAGGAGGGTCTGTGTTTCAGCGAGTTCAGCAATCGTGGAGGCCAGAACAGCCTGCGCGCGGCGCAAATCCGTCTCGACGCCGGTGTCTTTCAGTGTCGCGATCAGCTCACCGGCGCGGACAGTGTCTCCGGGGCGAACGCTTGTGTCCGTTACCATCCCGGTGACCGGGGCGGTAAGTGTAATCCGTTCTGCGGCCACCACCGCGGACGGCACTTCCAGCCGGAACAGCGTGGCGAAGATGTAGACGCCGACATAGCCGAATACGAATGCCCCCAGGGCAAAATAGAACAGCGTCATCACGATCTGCTTGATCGGCCAGCGCCGGACCGGCATCACATCGACCGGGTTGGGGTCAGGTTTGGTCGGCACCGGGGTCACCGGTGTGTCGATGCGCACGATCGTGTCGGCCACATCGGTCATCTTGCCACGGACCAGATCCTCGATGAAATGCTGCATCAACGCGTTTTCGCGTTCACCGAGCTGCGTGAAGCGGAAGGCAATGTCACCACTGGTCTCGCATCTGACAACCGAAGCCTCGGCTTTCAGCGTGATGTTGAAACCCTGGAAGGGAAGCGTGCAGAACAGCGTGTGTTCTGAGCCTTTTTCGGGAAGGTCATTCTCCGGCATCCGGAGACGGCAGCCGCCAAGACCCCAGTCGACAGCGTCGAAGGTCGCACCGTCCAGCGTAACGCGCATGGGCGCTGTTACCCTGTAGTGCAGCCTCTGGCTGGGTCTTTCGTGAATGATTTCCACCGGCGCGCTTTCCCAAAAAGTGTCGACGCCGATGTTTTGCAAGCAGTGGGCCATCTTGGAAGGACGGCGCCAGGAGAAGGGGGAGAATGATAAGTTATTGAATTTATATATATTTTGTTGGGTTGAAAACAGGGCTTTGCAAAATGGGAAGTGAGAAAGACGTTTTGAGGCCGGTTGATGTTTTCGAAAATGCAAAACGCTTGCGGGTGAAGAAAGAGAGACCGGGTTCGTGTTTTGAAAACGCGAACCCGGTCTGTGGCTCAGAAGAGGAAGCAGTTGCTGTCGTTGAGCGACGTGATGCTCTGGGAGCCGACATCGTTCAGCGTGCAGACTTCCTTGTAGGAACCATTACCGTTCAAATCGACCGACAGTGTCGTGTCATCGCCATCGGCAACCGCAAGGAGACGACCGAGGAAACTCTCGTCATCCAGTGATCCGGCCAGGTGGCTGAAGTCGAGCAGGTCGATCCCGATCTCGAAGTCGGTAATGACATCGGTCCCCGACAGGTCGTAGCTGCGGAAGACGAACGTGTCGTTTCCCTCGCCACCAGTGAGCGTGTCGGCACCCTGCAGGCTTCGGATCTGATCGTCGCCGGCACCGCCGTCAATGACATTGACACCTTTTGAACCCTTCAGGATGTCATCGCCACCACCGGACTTGATGTTGTCGATGAATTTCAGCGTGTCGGTGCCGATTTCCTGTCCATGTGCTCGCTTGTTGTGAAGCGAGATGGACAGGTCGACATCGAAGTCGGTGTAGTCGACGGTGTCATTGCCCCGGCCGCCATGCATCATGTCGTTGCCGGCGTCACCAAAGAAGGTGTCGTCATCATGGCCACCATAAAGCTGGTCGTCTTGGTGACCGCCGCGGAGCTGGTCATTGCCGGCACCGCCTTTCAGGACATCTTCGCCGTAACCACCGATGAGAATGTCGTCACCGGATCCACCAATCAGCGTGTCGTCATCCAGACCGCCATCAAGCGTATCATTGCCTGTGCCTCCATTCAGCGTGTCTTCACCGCTTTCACCATAGAGAACATCATCGCCGTTGTTGCCATTGAGCGTGTCACCCTGCTGGCCGCCATACAGCGTATCGTCTCCGGAATTGCCGTAGAGCTTGTCCGAGCCCGACCCGCCATAAAGGGCATCGTTGTCACTGCCGCCGTGCAGGTCGTCATGACCGTTGCCGCCATAGAGCTGGTCATTGCCGGACCGGCCATGCAGTTCATCCGCACCGTCTCCTCCGTAAAGCACGTCGTTATCGCTGCGGATGATCACCGGTGTATCGTCGCCCGGCCCGGGAGCCGGATCGGTGCCACCGGTCTGCTGCTGATAATGGGCATTCAGCAGCAGTGCGTTGGCGATGCCGATGTCAACGGTGAAGACGCTGTCGTCAAAATCCCGGTCGCCGCCGTTGAACAGGTCCTCGAAGCCGAGCGTGATGGTACCGGCATCGGTCTTCAGAACGCCGGTCGTGTGCAGGATGCCGTCCGGATTGAGCCCGACCGTGTCGCCATAGGCCGACGTGTGGTAGGGATCGGTTTTGATCATGGTTCGCGTTCCGTCCGGCGCAATGTGATAAAGGCGCGGGGCGGTGCTGTTCAGGGTTGCGACGGTTCCGTCAGCCTCCTGAAACTCCAGGGATCCGTTTTCAAGGTCGAGACCGGAATAGCCGCCATTGCGGCTGTAGCCGTTGGAGATGATGAAAAACGCGATCTGGTCTCCGGACTGAACGTCGAGAAACTCGCGGGACTGACCCTGAATAAGGTTGCCGCCGCTGCCCTGCAGCGAGGCGTTCTCCCAGATGAATTTCACGTCGGTGATCGTGCCGTCCTCGGCGACCTTGTAGTAACCGAAGGTGTTTCGGTACCCGGCGGTTTCGCCTTCGAAGACAACGGAGACCGGATGATCGTCGGCAATGGCGACGGAGGTTATCTGCACCAGGTTCGGACCACCGGACCCATAAAGCGTGTCATCACCATTGTTGCCATAGAGCGTATCGTCGCCAGTGCCTCCCCAGACCTCGTCGTTTCCGTTGTGGCCCATCATCAGGTCATCGCCGAAACGGCCGGACATGACGTCAGAGTGTCTTGTGCCATTCAGCACGTCATCTTCATTTGTCCCGATCATGGGACGTGTTGCGGGCAAACTTGCCATTTTTATACTCCCTTGCTGATGCGCGATTGCGCAATCCAGCCGGAGCGTTGCAAGGTGGGCGCCATGATGCGTTGAAATATGAGGAAAAATTAAAGTAACAAATTCAATAGTTTGAAGCGTGAACTTGCTCTTTGAGGTGCTGTGTCTTTTTGAAAACGCAAACGCTTTTCCGTTTTGCAAACAGGACAGATTGTCGAAACAAGGCACGCACGGACGGGTCATACGCACCAGCAATCAGGGATGTGGCCGGGGCAGTTTGTTCCCGGACCGGTCTGCGCTCGACGCGACGAAACAGGATCCCTGCACGGGCGGTCCCCGTTTGTGCGCTGGGCTTGGATTGCGTACCGAGAACGAAGGTCAGGACGCGGTTTTTCGTAACCTGTCCGCTGTTCCATCGGCCGGGTGTGGCACAAGCGAGCGGATTTGCATCAGTTGGCGCCGGTATCCGACCACCGGAGAGATTGACAAGCGAGATCAATCGGGTCCAATAAGCAGCGTTATCGGTTCTCGGGGCCAGGACTGGCCTTGGGATTAAAAGGGAACACGGTGAGGCGTACCCAGTAGGGACCAAAACCGTGGCTGCCCCCGCAACTGTAGGCGGAGAGCCGGGACCGACTATGCCACTGGCGCTGCAAGCGCCGGGAAGGCCGGTTCAGGCAAAGACCCGCGAGCCAGGAGACCTGCCGCTGATCGTCATGGCCTGCCAGGAGCAGCGCCCTGACACCGCAACCGGACGCCGGGGTGAGCGTCACGCGGACAAGCGCCAGGTTCACTCCTCAATCGCTTCCCGCTTCCGTCCCCGACCGTCTTTCAGTCGACCCAACCGGCACCTGCCGGTGGCCCATTGAGAGAGACGACATATGACACTTCGCAAGCTCGGCCTTGGAGCCCTTTGCGCAGCAACGATCCTAAACCCCTTCGCAGCCCAGGCGCATTTCCTTCTGGCCTATACGCCAGAGGTCAACCTGGAAAAGGCCGGCGACCTGCCGCTGAAGCTCATCTTCTGGCATCCGTTTGAAAACGGCCATGTCATGGACATGGAAACCCCGCTCGAATTTTACGCCGTGCATCGCGGCGAGAGATACGACCTGAAAGGCACGCTCAAGCCGATCACTTTCACCGGTCAGGAGAACGAGGCGGCCGCCTTTGACGCGACACTGCCGGTGAAACGCAGCGGCGACTATGTGCTCGTCGTCGAGCCGGCTCCCTATTACGAAGAGAGCGAAGACATCTACATCCAGCAGATCACCAAGTCCTATGTGAACCGGAACGAAATTCCGACCGACTGGATGGAGCCACAAGGGCTTGCGACCGAAATCCTGCCGTTGAACCGCCCGACCAACATCGTTGCCGGCTCGACCTTCACCGGCCGTGTTCTGGCCGAGGGCAAGCCCGTTGCCGGTGCCGAGATCGAAATCGAATACATGGCGGCCGAACCGGACATGGAGGAAAACAAGCCGCAGGAAGCCACTGCATCTCCAATGCCAGGCGGTGCTGTCGTCGCGATTTCCGATGAAAACGGCTATTTTACCTTCGGCATCCCGAAGGCCGGTTTCTGGGGTTTTGCTGCACTTGGTGCCGGTCCTCAAAAGGAATATGAGGGCAAGGAACTCAGCCAGGATGCGGTCATCTGGGTCCGCGCCTACGACGTCGAATAGGACGGAACCGGACGGAGGGAGAGCCGATGCATATTGTCGACGGCGCCTTGTCGACTGAAGTCGTCCTTGCCGGGTCGATCCTGGCCGTGGGCGGTGTCGCGCTCGGGCTGCGCAAGCTGCCGATGGAAAGGATCCCCGCGGCAGGCATTCTCAGCGCGACCTTCTTCGTGGCCTCGCTCATTCATGTGCCGATCGGTCCGTCCAGCGTCCACCTGATCCTGAATGGCCTTGCCGGGCTCGTGCTCGGCTGGGCCGCCTTTCCCGCGCTTTTTGTCGGATTGCTGCTGCAGGCCGTGTTCTTCGGCTTCGGTGGTGTCACGGTGCTCGGCGTGAACACGCTGAACATCGCCCTGCCGGCAGTCGCGGTCTATTACCTCTGCCGCTATGGCGTCGCCTCGAAATCGGACGTTGCAGCCGCGATCTGGGGCGGCATCGGCGGTGCGCTCTCCATCGTGCTGACAACCGTGATGGTCGGCCTCTCGCTGGCCTTCAGCGGTGAAGAATTTGTTCCGGCCGCCAAGCTTGTCTTTGTCACCCACATGCCGGTCATGGCGATCGAGGGCCTTTTGACGGGCTTCGCGGTTTATCTGGCCCGCAAGGTCAAACCCGAGCTGTTCTTGAGCTCGGAACCCTCTTCCGGAGGCGTGCGATGAAATACGCAAAGATCCTCGGCACAGCGCTCCTGTTTTTGGTCACGTTAGCCGGACACCCCGCCCTGGCGCACAAGGTCATCGTCTCCGTCTTCGCCAGCGGCGAGACAATCGAAGGCGAAATCGGCTTTTCCAACGGCGACATGGCAACCGATACGCTGGTTGAAGTGTTCGACGGGGATGGCAACAAGCTCGGCGAGGTCACAACCGACAGCGACGGCTTCTTTTCGTTCAGACCGTCGCAGCGCGTTGTGCATGTGTTCAGGGCCAATCTCGGTTCCGGGCATGTGGCTGAAGTACGCATGGAACTGGAGGAACTGCCCGACATTCCAGGGGGGCCCCAGCCCGCTACTGGGGCGGACAGCACTCCTGTTGTCGACACGAGCGTGGCCGGCAATGTCCATGAAAACGAGACCGCTGCCGTCGCTGCGGCCCCGATGATCGCGGCGGCCCTTGAGCAAAACCGTGAAATGCTGCGCGAGATGATTCACCGTGAGGTCACACCTCTGCGCCGCGAACTTGCGGCCTACAAGGAAAAGAACGACCTTCAGACGATCCTGGGCGGGATCGGATACATCTTCGGGCTGTTTGGTCTTTTCTTCTACCTTGCCGCCCGGCGCAAACTGGCTGGTGGATAAGGCATGGGGCATCTCGTCTCCTCCGGACCAAGGGTCCTCATCAGCGCCGACAGCGCCAGGTCCAACCGCACGCTCGATCGGCTGGATCCGAGAAGCCGCGTCCTGGCCGCGATCTGTTTCGCCATTGTGATTGTCAGTCTGAAAAGCCTGCCGGTGCTGGCGCTCGGCTTCGGCCTGTCCATTGCGGTCCTGCTGGCGACACGCCTTCCGCTGAAGGCAACCCTGCGCCGCATGGCGGCGATGGACGGTTTCATTCTGTTCATGCTCGCACTTCTGCCCTTTACCGTTCCAGGCACACCGCTGTTCTCCGTCTTCGGCTTCGGTTTCTCGGTGGAGGGCCTGCTGCGTGCGGTCGAGATCGCCCTGAAGGCGAATGCGGTCATTCTGATGCTGATGGTGCTGGTGGGCACACTTGAACCGGTCACGCTCGGACACGCGCTGCATCGGCTGAAGACCCCGGAAACGCTGGTGCATCTTTTGATGTTCACGGTGCGCTACATCAGCGTGCTGCACCAGGAATATCTGCGACTGCGCAGTGCCATGAAGGTGCGCTCCTTCCGGCTGCGCAACTCGCTGCATACCTACAAGTCGATCGGTTATCTCGTCGGCATGATGCTGGTGCGGTCTATCGACCGGTCGGAGCGCATCCTCTCGGCAATGAAATGTCGCGGGTTCAACGGGACTATTCCCCTGCTTGATACAATGCGGTTCACCGGCCGCGACGCCTGGTTTGCGGGTCTTGTGCTGATGGCTGCGGCAACGCTGCTTGGTCTGGAGTGGAAGATTGGCGCCTCTTATTGAACTGACCGATCTGCATTTCGGCTATCCGGGCCATGACCCGGTCCTGCGCGGTGCCTCTCTCCGACTTGCAGAAGGGGAACGCCTTGCCATCAGCGGTCACAACGGTGCCGGCAAGAGCACGCTCTTGCGCATGGTGGTCGGCCTGTTGAAGCCGGACCGGGGAACGGTTACCGCATTCGGCAAGGCGTGCCGGACGGAATCGGATTTCCAGACCGTGCGGCGCCGGGCGGGGTTCGTGTTCCAGGACCCGGATGATCAGCTTTTCTGCCCGACCGTTGCGGAAGACATAGCCTTCGGTCCGCTCAATCTGGGCAAGAGCCGGGACGAGGCGACCGAGATTGTCGACACGGTTCTGCGCGATCTGGACCTGATGGTTCTGAAAGACCGCATCACATACAAGCTCTCCGGTGGTGAAAAACGGCTGGTGAGCCTGGCCACGGTCCTGGCGATGGCGCCGGATGTCCTGCTCCTGGACGAGCCGACCAACGCCCTTGATGAAAAGAACGAAGCGCGGCTGATCGAGATCCTGCAGGGCTTGCCCCAGGCCATGATCATCGTCTCCCATGACGCGGACTTCCGCGGACGGCTTGGCACACGCGCCGAGCGCTTGGAAGACGGCATTCTGGTGGATCGGCCCTGAGAGGCGGGGCGTAGCTGCCGGAACCTTCGGAAGAGGGACCGCACATATGCGCCATCGGCGCCATGTTTCAGCGCATGTTGGAAAAGGGCCGGCAGCTGCGAGCTGTGTTGCGGACGGAACCGAGTTCCGGTCGACAGAAAGCTCTTTGCTTCGCGGCCCCCCCTTGATCCTGGTTGCGCAATCCAATCATTGGCCGGCTTGCATTTTGCCGTTTCTTGCCACCTGTTAGGCAAAAAGCAGGCCGGCGGAGGAACGCATGAGGATAGAGCCGTTCAGCGAAGAGCATTGGCGGAGATTTCGCGCTGTTCGGCTCCGCGCTCTGGCGGACACACCAGACGCATTCGCACGGACGCTTGCGGAAGAAACAGCCTTTCCCGAAGCGGACTGGCGCCGGCGCCTGACCTCCGGTGCAAAAACATTTGTCGCAGTTTTGGGCGATGAGGATGTTGGACTGGTGACCGGTGGCGCCTGGGATGGCCGCCACAAGACGGCAGGCCTGTTCGGCATGTGGGTGGCCCCGGAAGCGCGTCACCGCGGTGTTGGAAAGGCGCTCGTGTTGAGCGTGGTCGACTGGGCCAAATCCGCTGAATTTGAAGTCCTGGTCCTTGACGTCGCCGACGACAATCGCCCGGCGATCGCGCTCTATGAGCGGGCGGGGTTCCAGCCGACGGGAAATGTCGGAACGCTGCCGCCGCCGCGTGAGTATGTGAAGGAACATGAGCGCTCGCTGTTGCTGTGCCGGCGCGAGGTCTGAAACGTTTGGAGACGTGCCCACTCGTTGTGGCCGGAGCTTGAGGAAGGTCGCCTCCGAAAGGGAGGGAACACAGGCGCTCAAGGCCGAAACGGGGTTTTGAGGGTCGCACCCGGATCGCAGCAAACACGCCTGCCATCTTTAGCCTGTGACATGGTTCACGCCGATGAATGCCCACGGCATTTTTGAAAGCCCGCTGGTCGTTCTGGCGAGCGCAGTGTCGTGGCCGCTCCAACACTGCCGACCGGGGGCGCAATGCCCAACTTGGCCAATCGCACCGAATGCCTGCTTGTCTTGTATCGGACGTTACTTGCGAGTGGCCGACGAGGTCATACCCATGATCGGGGCGCCGGCCACATCGTGCTTGCTCCAAAGCATCGAAAACGAAGGTGGCAAGCGTGGTCCAGCCGACGTGCCTGCCAATGATGCGCCGGAATTGCGTCTTGAACGGGGGGCTTGTCGGGTGAGCACCTTAAAAGGGGAGGCAATTGGCGATGAAAAGCTATTGCGCGAAATGACGGCGAACGTCTTCGCAGGCCTTGTGCATTGGGCGGTATCAGGTGTGGAAAATGCATGTGTTTCAATGTCGCAAATGGATGTCGCGAGCAACGCGCAAGCTCCGGAATCCGCAGCGTTATATTCCAAAAACAGTCTTGTTTTTAACAGAAATATTACACTCTGAGAACGAATTGAATATATTTACAACCAGTAAACGGCATGTCAGATTGCGCTTAACTATTAAGGTTGGGGCGGTTTTTGCCAATGGGCGTCGTGGGCTTCCGCCTGAGCTGAAAACCGTGGGGCAAAGTCAATGTTTCATGAGGCAAATCAGATATTTATGAGCGGTGGTCACGAGGATTCGCGTTTCTTTCAGGTTCATCTATGTGTTGACCGAAGCCCGGCGGTTGGAGTCCCGGAAGTTGAAATGCGCATGTCCCTGACACGCTTTTCCGTTTCTTGTCGAAGATTTAATGCCTACTTTTGAAAATAAAAATATCAGAAGAATAGATGAAATAAATCAACCCTAAGAATACTATTGAATAATTTATGTCTAAATGAATTTGATGATGTTTATTTTTATGATCCTAGGTAATTTTGCTCGTATAGCGAGTAGTCTATTAATGAAGAAGTGTCGTGAACGGTTAATGGTGGTCAAAATGCAGTCAAGACAGACCTTTTTTTCTTGCCAGGTGTGTCGCTCGCAAAGCCCGCCCTGGGGCGATTAAGTCAATGGAGCCTTGCTGACAGAGTTGGTGAAGTCCGACGCTAAGAAAAAGAGGCCTCTGAAAGAGTGCCGAATTAAGAATTGCAAATAGAAAATGCTGAATAGGGATGTTTGAAAATGGGCGCTGCTAGCGAATATTATTTTCCTGAAGAAGAAAATAATAAATTATTGGATAGTTTTACAAGTTCCGCAATAGCTTTCGTTACAGCTCTCGTTGAAGGTAAGCACGAGCAAACGCAACAATTCGGCGTAGTGGCCAAGATTGTAGGTAGGGCAGGTGATTTTTATGAAGCTGTTAATGTTTGGCAGGATGGTGAAAATATTTGGGTTGCTGGAAGTCGGTACTCTATTGAAAAAGAGGGTATAGCTGCTGCTTCTATAGCGCTAAGAGGTCTGGCCGTAGGTTTAATTGGCGCGGTGGGTGTGCCTATCGCTGCAGGTAGTACAGCAAGTATTGTTGTGGGAGCTGTTGCGATTGGTGTTACTACTGTCTTGTACGAATTGTTTGCCTCTGATTACGTGGAAGATGTTTGGGATGATCTCTGGGGCACGCAAGATGTGCGTGTTGAGCTTACTCAAGCTGGGAAGTTGCTTGGTGGCGCGAAATACAAGGACAACTTGGATGGCACTCCCATGGAGGCTGTCGTGGATCTGCTCCGCGAAGCCGAACGCAGGGGCGAGCTGGGTCAGCCGGATATCGCGACAAGAATTCAAATTTATGAAGCGGACGAGTTAAAGCACACCGTTAAGTTCTTGACGGGGGAGCATCACAACACCGATCCCTATTTTGAAATGGCGATGTTGTTTGGGTACTCTTCCAGCGAAATTAAAAACTGGTCGGTGGGAGATGCCAAAAACAAAGATCATCTCGCATTTTACAAACCAGGCAATCAAGACGGATTTACACTTGCGCTAGAAGGCGAAGAGGTCTCGATCCAGCATCGGGTCTACCAAGAGGGCAGTGCTGCGACCGTCGCATTTAAAGCTGTTTCCGCTTCCGCTTTGTCTTTCAAGTCTGATGATGGTGGCGCCCGCTTGATCATCAAGGACGGTGATGGGTCCATCGTTTTTGGCGGTTATGGCAGTCAGACGCTCAAGGGAACCTCAGGTGTTGACTACCTGCATGGCGATGGCCTGAGAGCTGATTCCGATGTGTCTGGATCCGACACCCTCTATGGCAATGGTGGCAATGATTACCTCTTTGGTGGCAAGGGCAGCGACCATCTTTTTGGCGGGGACGATGCCGACCACCTGTTCGGCGACGAAGGCACCGACACGCTCGACGGCGGTGAGGGTGAACATGTCGACATCATGGTGGGTGGCAGCGGAAAAGACACGTTTATCGGCGGCCTCGGCAAAGACGTCATTTGGGGCGGAGACATCAAACAGGAAACAGATAGCGAAGATGATACCGCCAATTTTTCGAACGTAGGTGACGGCGGCCTCAAGGTTCTTGTGAACGGCAATCCCGGTTTTTCCCATGTGGTAAGTATAGACAATGATGGAAAGGTAGATACCAAACTCCACGCTGTTGAGAATATTATTCTTTCAAATGAAAATGATCGTTTTGTTCCCGTAACTGGCGGAAGTCTTACGAATTCAGTTCTAAAGATGATTGATGGCGGTGATGAGGCTGGGGACGAGGGGGATGTCCTTGATTTCAGTCTTATGACTCCGTCTGGCATTACGCTCAAAGATGGCAAAATCAAAACTTCATCAACCGACGAATTGCAGTTCAAGAACTTTGAAACTGTCATTGGAACTGTCTCCGACGATGTCATTCACGCCACCGAACTGAACGGCGCAGACAAACAGGTCACCCTGCGAGGCAACAAGGGAGATGATGAGTTACACGGCCATGACGGGGACAACGTCCTTTCGGGCGGTATCGGCAGCGATACCTTCTACGGTGGGACCGGGGCGGACGAAATCTGGGGCGGCGACGTTGATCAAGTCACGGACACGGAATTTGATACCGTCAGTTTCGAAAACCTCCAGCACGGCCTGAATGCCGAACATGAAGAAATTGTAGGTGGTGAACCTGGGGCTATTAAAGTTCATTACAGTGATTACGATGTAAATACAAAAATTTATGCTGCGGAGAAACTTGTACTTACAAACTTTGAAGACACCTACTTCGTCAAAGATCTTGGTTTTTTACGTGTTGTTAAAGAACTGGAGGTCGATGGTGGTGGCGATGGACAGACAGGAGATTTCCTCGACTTTTCTGACCTGGACGAGGGAATTACGCTGCGTGACGGCGTGCTTGAGGGCACAAATGCCCGGTTCACCAACTTTGAGGCGATTCTCGGGACTTTCCAGCAGGATCGGTACATCGTCACTGATCTTGAGACTTTGCGGAATGACACGCGGTTTGAGGTCGATGCCCTGGATGACGAGGGCAAAGGCGACATCCTCGACTTCTCGCGGATCAGTGAAAGCATCACGTTCCGGGACGGAGTGGTTGAGGGCACAAACGCAGAATTTACAGACTTTGAGACGATCATCCTCACCGACGAGGACGACCGGGTAGAAATTCCTGCCCTGGGAGACGGCACAACCTTTGCCATGGGACTTGGCGACAACAAAGTTGTCGTGACCGATGATGGCGGTCAGCCTAGCGATCCGTCCGCCATCACTCGAATTGACTTCGATCTCGAAAACGCGACGGAAAAGCAGACCCAGCATATTGTCGGCAATGCCGACCTGGACCGGGCGATTGCTTCCAATGGTGTTCTGACCTTCAACGGCAAACAGATCGTTGGCGGTGCCGCGTTTGACTTCAACCGCTATGAAAAACACACCGGGGATTTTGAGGCCTATTCGCCGCTCCTGGGTGATCAGCAGTATCAGCCTGTGTTGCTGATCTCCGACTGGTTCGAGGCAAAAGTCGAGAATGTCGGGTATCTTTTTGGCATTGCCAGTGACTTGATCGACCCGGGAATTGGCTTGGGTACGCCTGGCACCGGATTTGGCGCAGGACTCGGCCTGCCGCTGTTTTTCGGCAACGTCGCTGTGGAAGAGGCGATGCGCTGGGACAACAAGTGGGTCAACGCCTATTCCCAGGAAATTATCGGTGCGCATGGCGAGATCTACCGTGTCTTTGATCAGGAAACCGGAAAACGCGCTTTTGAGGTCACCGGCGACGGCGTTTACAGGCTCGAGATTTCCTTCAAGGGGGACGATTTTGCAGCTCCGCAAACCATGGTGGTGGAGAACTGGCGCCAGGGCGACTTCGGCATCAAGTTGCGGGCAGACGGCTGGGAGAACGGTTACGAAACGGGCACGAATCGAAACGGGAACTTCGATCCGATCGAGGGGCCTAAGGAAAACGCCCAGATCCAGGCAACACTTGCCAGCCTCAATCTGATACCACCGTCCGCGGACCCGATTGAGGAAACTCAGGAAGAGGGTGGCGCTCCGGTCGAAGCGATGGCCATGGCGGCCGCAGCAGCGAGCCCCGAGCCGGCTTCGGCCGAGGGACCTGTTGAAGGGGCTGCAGCGGCAGCTGACGAAGCGCCGGCAATCGAGGACATCCCCCTCCAGCGCAACGGCAATTCCGGCGACAACACGCTGACCGGGTCCAGCGGCGACGATCAGTTCAATGGCGGACAGGGCAATGACACGCTGAGCGGTGGTGAAGGGGTCGATACTTACATCTTTGCGCGCGGTGACGGTGCCAATGTCATTTTCGACGCGTCCGCGTCGGGCAACATCCTGAAATTCGTCGATATCGACACGGCAACACTCGCCTATGCGGATGTCGCAGGTGACACGGAAGGCGTCACGGACCGCCAGATCACCTTTGGCGACGGCGACACAGTTCTGATCAAGAACTGGTCGACCCTGGACCAGGCCGCGCGCGATGCGTGGACCGTCGAGACGCTGACCTCGCCGGCTCAGACCCCGGACAATGAAGACGACCTGCCCAATCTGGTGGAATATCCGAACGAGCTCACCGGCGGTGCAGAGGACGACATCATTGACGGGGGGGCCAAGGAAGACCTCATCACCGGCAATGGCGGCAATGACACGCTGGTCGGTGCGGGGGGCAACGACCAGATCTTCGGCAATGACGGCAATGACCGTATCCTGGGTGGGGCAGGCAACGATCGCCTGTTCGGCCATGACGGCGACGACAGCCTCTTCGGCGGTGCCAATGACGATTACATCGACAGTGGCGCCGGATTTGACGAAATCACCGGCGGGCGCGGCAACGACCGGATCATTGCCGGCGATGGAGGCTCCAACATCTATTTCAATTCCGGTGACGGTCAGGACATCGTTACGGTCAACGACACCACCGGTTACTTCTCCAACGGGGAGCAGACCGATACGCTGATCTTCGGCGAAGGTATCTCGGCAAGTGACATCCGGCTGGTGCGCTCGGCCGATGACCCGCTGGCGATCACCTTCCTGATCGGCGACAACGGCGACGCCATCACCGTCACGAACCAGTTCGATCCGGTCGGCAATTTCACCGACGGGCTGGACTTTGTCCGTTTCGCCGATGGCGAGGTCTGGGACCGGGCGCGCATCAAGGACGTGTTCCTTGAGCAGCAGACGACGGCCGGCGATGACACCCTGATCGGCTTTGAAGACAGCGACGACGCACTTGCGGCGACGTCCGGCAACGATTTGCTGGCCGGCGGCAGCGGCAATGACAGCTATTTCTGGGTCCGCGGCAGCGGCGACGACACCATCACTGACAGCAGCGGCTTCGACCGTCTGGTTTTCGGCCCGGATATCGAGCCGTCCGACATTTCGGTGGAGGTGCTCAAGTTTATCGAGACGGCCGACGGCCTGAACACCGCCAAACACGATCTGAAAATCACTATTGCCGGGCCGGATGGCGGTTCGGTCTATCTCAGCAACCTGATGAAGGAAGCCGGCGAGGGCATCGACACGATTGCCTTCGAGGACGGCACCATCTGGGATGCTGCTTACCTGGCCGATCTGGCCCTGGACGGCCAGGTCGGGGCAACGGCCGACACAGTGTTCGGCAGCGGCTATGGTGATGTGATCAATGGCGGGGGCGGCAACGATACCCTTTATGGCGGCGGCGGCAGCGACACGCTTCTTGGCGGAGAAGGCGATGATGTCCTGCATGGCTATGATGAGAACGATTTCATCACCAGCCATAGCAAGTACACCGACGGTGGCGACACGCTGAACGGTGGCGCCGGCAACGACACGCTCTTCGGCGGTTTTGGCAACAACCGCTATGTTTTTGATGCCGGGTTCGGACGGGACCGGATCCTGACGGATTTCGCCACACAGAACACGATTGGCGACAATGGCGGGCGCGAAACTGTGGTCTTTACCGCTCACACGCTTGCCGATTTCGAACTCACCTTCACGCCAGACCCCGACGATGCAGACAAGGGAACCTTGACGTTTCAGGTCATCGGCGCAGATGACAGGCTGGATATCGTCAATCACCCGTCGATCCTGGATGTCGCCGACAAGAGCGACTTTGTCACCCTGTATGAATTTGCCGACGGCGAGACCGTTGGCATTGCTGAGATTGCCAAACTGGCACAGATCGCCGGAACCGCCGACATCTCGACCGTGGGCACGAGCGCCGGGGAAAGCCTGTCCGGAGGAACGGGATCCGATCTCCTGAACGGCGGCGGCGGTGATGACACGCTGAAAGGCGGCGAGGGTGCTGACGCCTTGATCGGCGGCAGCGGCAGTGACACGCTGAATGGCGGCGCGGGCGACGATCTTCTTTTCGGCAATGCGGGTACCGATACGCTTGCAGGTGGCGACGGCGACGACATCGTCCTGGGGGGAGCCGGCAACGACACGCTTTCCGGCGGGGCAGGCAGCGACACGCTGAACGGCGGCGCGGGCGACGATCATCTCGCTGGCGGTAGCGGCAACGATGTGCTTGAAGGTGGGGCAGGCGCCGACACCTATTATTTCTCGCGTGGCGACGGTCAGGATGTCATTCGTGCGCAATCCGACGGCGGTGCGGCGCTGGACACGCTGGTTTTCAATCAGGGCATCTCCCAGACCGTCGTGACCTACTCCCTGGACGGCACCGATCTTGTGATCGATTTCCTGAACGGCAGTTTCGACCGCGTGACGGTCGAAGACTATCTCGGCAAAGGCTATCTTCATCTTCAGTTTGCGGACGGGTCCACGGCAACAGCCCGTGAAGTCCTGGCCACGCTCACCGGTGCAACGGACGCCAATGAAGACACGCGCGACCTGCCGAATGCCGATCAGCAGACGATCATCACGGGCGGCAAGGGCAACGACCTGCTCGTTGAAAACGACAATGTCTCCAGGAACACCTTCGTCTTCGTGAAAGGCGACGGTCAGGACCAGGTCCTGGCCAAGGAAGGGGTCGTGATCGGCGAGACCCATGAATTGCTCATCATCGGCTTTGACCGAACCGATGCGCAATTCATTCAGGATGGGGAAAGTGTCCGGATCCGCTTCGACGGCGCCGACGACGAAATCCTCTTGTCCGACCAGCTCACCGAACTCAATCAGTGGGGTGTCGATTCAATCTCGTTCGGAAGTGGTGAAACACTGACCCGCAGCCAGCTGCGCCAGCTGCTCGTCACGCAACAGACAACAGCCGGCGATGATGTCATCGAAACCTCGGCAACCGGCACTTACGGAGATTTCGCGACCGAACTGAAAGGCGGCGAAGGCAACGACACGCTGATCGGCAGCAAGAACACCGATACCTATCGGTACGAGCTGGGCGACGGCTCCGACGTGATCATCGACGCCTCGACCTCCAGTGCGACGGACAGCCTGAGTTTCGGTGCCGGCATTCGTGTCCAGGATGTCTCGTTCGCCAGGTCCGGCACCGCAGACGATGATGTTGTTGTAACGCTCGCGGACGGCAACACCATTACCCTGGTCGATCAGATGACCGGCACTGGCAAGGGCATCGAACAGATCACCTTTGCAAATGGCGATGTGCTGACGGGTGATTTCATTCGCAGCCAGATCCTGGATGCATCCGGCAACACCGGCGACGACACAGTGATCGGGACGGCGTCCGGTGAGACGCTTTCCGGCGGCGCCGGGCAGAACACGCTGATCGGCGGTGAGGGTGGCGACACTTATCTGGTCGGCGCCGGGAACGACACCATTGAGGAAACCGGTTCAACGGGCACGGACCAGCTGATGGTGCTCGACGGGATCAGCGAAGCGGACATACGCTTCTGGCGCGATCCGGCACAGCCGGACGACCTGGTGCTCTCCTTTGCCTCGGGGGCCAATGTTCGTGTGAACGACCAGTTTGCCAACACCGCCATCGAGCGCATTGTCTTTGCCGACGGCAAGGTCATTGATGCGGCCGGCATTGCGCAACGCGTTCTGGAAGGTTCCCAAAGCGATGCTGACGATTATGTCGTCGGCACGGACGGCAATGACTGGATCGATGCCGGTGCCGGCAATGACGAGATCCACCTGGGTGCCGGCGCGGATGTTATCGAATTCGGGCGCAGTGACGGTCAGGATCGGGTGTCCTCTCCGGTCGCGGACACGTCCGCGGACACGCTGCTGCTGAAGTCCGGTGTCGCACCTCGTGACATTGTCCTGTCTGTTGTCGGGTCCGACTTGCTTGTGGCGATCACCGGCACGACGGACGCGCTGACTGTGAAAGACTATTTCGACGTTAGCGGAGCGGCTCCCGTCGTGGTCGGAACGCTCACCACGTTCGCCTTTGATGACGGTACGGTCTGGTTGGTCTCCGATATTCTGGAAAGGGCCGTGGACACGGCTCCTCAGGCAAACGGCAGCGTCCTGGACCAGACGGTCGACGAGGATGGCGCCTTTGTGCTTGATCTTCCTGAGGGACTGTTCAGCGATGCAGAAGACGGCTCGCTTCAGCTTTCTGCGCGGTTGGCGGACGGTTCGCAGCTGCCTGCCTGGTTGACATTTGCAGACGGCCGTTTCACCGGGACGCCCGGCAATGCCGATGTCGGCACGCTCGACATCGTCGTCGTTGCAACGGATGCGTCGGGCAAACAGGCGGAATCCGCCTTCCGGCTCGAGATCGAGAACGTCAATTCCACACCTGAGCTTGTTGCAACACCGGCACCTGTGGACGCGGGGGCGGGGCAGGCGTTGACTTATGTGTTCGACGCGGCACAGGTGTCTGATCCGGAGGCCGACCCGCTTGACTTTTCGGCCAAGCTCGCCGACGGGTCGGACCTGCCTGCATGGCTATCCTTCGATGCGCAGACCCTGACCTTCTCCGGAACCGTTCCGGCCGATGCCGACGGCATCCTCACCGTGCATCTGCTGGCGTCCGATGGCGATGCAGTTCTCACAGTACCACTGCATTTCGTGACCGGGGCGGACAGCGAGGCGCCGGTTGTGGCAAATGCGCCGGCGGACCTGGCGACGGCGGAAGACGGTGCCTTCACTTTCACACTGCCGGCGGACGTGTTTGCGGACGCGACGCAGAATGATGTCCTGACTGTATCGGCCAGACTTGCGGACGGTTCAGCTTTGCCGGACTGGCTGAGCTTTGATGACGCGACGGCCACTTTCAGCGGCACCCCTGCCAACGAAGATGTCGGTGCACTTAACATCGAAGTGACAGCGACGGATTTGGCAGGCAACACCGTTTCGACCAGTTTCCTGCTGACGGTGACCGATACCAACGATGCGCCGACGGTCACGGGAACCTGGGAAGCCCACGTTGCCACCGAAGGTGAATTGCTGAGCTGGTCGCCGGACTACGGCATCTTTTCTGATCAGGACCAGGGCGACCAGCTCACATACAGCGCGACCCTGTTTGGCGGCGCTCCCTTGCCGGACTGGCTCAGCTTCGACGGTCAGGCCTTCACAGGTACGCCGGAAGACGGCGATACCGGTATCCTTGCACTTACGGTCGTAGCCACCGATGGCAGCGGCGCGACCGCACAGCAGTCATTCTACATGGTCGTTTCTCCGGTCAACGACGCACCGGTCGCCGTTGGGACGATCGACGACCAGAGCCTGCATGAGGACGACACGATCAGTTTCGTGTTGCCGGAAGCGCTGTTCGAGGACGCGGACAATACAGGTCATGCGCTCACGCTCTCGCTGGAAAATGGTGAGCCGTTGCCGGACTGGATGACATATGACCCGGCGACCCGGACCTTCCAGGCGGATCCGCCTGCCTCTCTCCTGGATCTCTATGAAGGAACCCGCGTTTACACCGTCAAGGTCACGGCAACCGATGCGCTCGGGGCTTCGGCGTCGGTCAACTTTGAAATCTCGATTTATGATGACAATCCCGGCACCACGGTAACGGGCACCGACGGCGATGACGAACTGGTTGCAACTTTCGGTCCTGACGTGATCGACGGTGGCGCCGGAAACGATCTGCTGCAAGGCTCCTACGGCAAGGACACCTTCCTCTTCGGGCCGGGCTCCGGAAATGACACGATCGATCCGGATGTGCCGGTCTATTCCGCCGACAGCGTAGGCGACATCGTGCGGTTCACCGGAGGTCTGGCTGCAGACGACATTGTCATCACCCGGACCGGTTCCAACGACAACCTGACCGATCTTGTGATCACGATCACTGCAACCGGCGAAACGCTGACGGTCCTGGATCAGTTCGGATCTCTGGGCGAAAGCAAAAACGTCATCACCCGTTTCGAATTTGCCGATGGCACAGTCTGGACGGATGCGGATGTTATCGCCCGCTTTACCACTGCCACCGACCAGGCCGACACGTTGCTGGGTGACGGTTTCGACAATGTTATTGCCGGAGGCAAGGGCGATGATGCGTTGTCGGGCTCTTATGGAGATGACGAACTACATGGTGGCGAAGGCACCGATACGCTGGACGGCGGCAGCGGCGACGACACCTATATCCTTACGCTCGGAGATGGCATCGACACCATTCTGGCGGATTCCAAGAGATCGGATACCAACTACATAAGTTTTGGCGAGGGCATCACTCCGGCCGACCTGGTCATCTACGGCAATCTGGACAGCAGCGACCTTCTGCCAATTCCCGCCGGTGTCGACCTGAATCCCTACGAAATGTATATCGGGCTGGCCGATGGCAGCGCCGGTTTCGTTGTGGTGAACCAGTTCAAGACCGGTTTCACCGACGACGGCATCAGCGGGTTCAAGTTCCAGGACGGCTCGGTCTATCTGCTTAACGAACTGGTTCCGCTTGTCTCCGGAGGAAATGGCGGCGGCCTTGCCGTTGGCACGTCCGGTGAAGACACCCTTCGCGCGGCGTTTGGCGACACCACCTTTGACGGTGGTGCCGGTGACGACACGCTGGAAGGCGGTGCCGGAAATGACACGTTCGTTTACGAGCTGGGCGATGGCAACGACAGCATTCGCGACGACAACGAGGCACTGAGTTTCGACCGGTTGGAGTTCGGCAGCGGCATCAACATCGACGATGTGAAGTTTGTCCGGGCCAGCTGGCTCAGCCTTGATGTCGAGATCCTCCCGACTGGTGAGGTCATCCGGCTGAACTCCTTCTTCACGCTGAACACCAAGGGTTTTTACGAAAAACCGATCGACGAGATCGTGTTCGGCAACGGCGAGGTTCTGACCTATCAGAATATCGTCGACCTGATGCTCGAAGGGACTTCAGGCGACGATCACCTGACAGGTCTGGAATACGAAAACGATATTCTGGATGGCGGTGCCGGCGACGACAGGCTGGAGGGTTATGGGGGCGACGATACCTATATCTTCGGAACGGGGTATGGCAGCGATACGATCCACGCCGACAACAGAAATATCTGGAACACGCCGAACGTTACGACAGTTCAGTTCAAGGATGGTCTGAGATTCGACGATCTGACTTTCACCTTCGATGATGCGTCGGACACCTGGCAGGCAAGCATTGACGGCACCGGCGATGTCTTGACTTTCAACATGGATGACAGTGCCCACATCTCGCACACCTGGGTCTTCACCTTTGATGATGGCGAGAAGGTCTATCACAGCGAACTGATTACGCGACATCAGCTTGAAAACGGCCTGCATCAAGATGGCGACACCATCATTGACGGCACTTCCGCCTCCGAGACGATTTCCGGCACATCTGCAGATGAAGTGATTACCGGCGGCGCGGGCGACGACTACATCAAGTCCTCCTCAGGCAGCGATACGATCATCTATCGACGCGGTGACGGCACGGATAGGATCCACGACAGCGGCAGCTCCGTGTTCGAGACGGATGTGCTGTGCCTTGAAGGGTTCGCTGCCGATGAGGTGAGGCTCGGGCGGAACGGCGACGACCTCTATATTCTTTTCGAGGGAAGCAGCGACTATATCCAGGTCGACGACCAGTTCGAATACGGAACCTACTCCAAGACGCATAACGGCGAACGCACGCGCTTCGACAAGTACGAGGGGCTCGAGGCAATTGTTTTTGATGACGGCAGTTTCCTGTCTCGTCACGACATCAAGTCCCAGGCGGTTCTGACAGGGAACCCGACCACCAGTGAAACCATCAACGGTTCGTCCGAGGCGGACACGTACTACATCTCCAGGGACTTTGGTGACGACGTCATCAACGAAAACAGCAGCGACCTTCAGGTGGTTGACCGCCTTGTGCTCGGGCCGAACATCCTGTTGGGCGATGTCACCTTTTCCAGAGTCAATGGTGGTGAAGACCTCCTGATCAATATCGGTGCCGGCGAAGGCAGCCTTACTATTCGCGATCAGTTCGTCGACGCCACGCAGGGGCTGGAAGAAATCGAATTCTCTGACGGCACGATCCTGAACCGCGGCCAGATCCTTGAAACCGTTGAAGCGTTGACGGCGGGAGACGATCAGGTTCTCGGCAGTGGCGCGGATGATGTCCTGAACGGACTTGGCGGACAGGACGAAATCGACGGTGCCAGGGGCGATGATCAACTGCAGGGCGGTGCGGGCAACGACACCCTCACGGGCGGCGAGGGTGAGGACCTTCTGATTGGCGGCACCGGCGACGATGTCCTGAGCGGAGGGGCTGGTACGGATGCCTACAGGTTCAGTGTCGGCGACGGTGCGGACACCATCAATGATCAGGGCGCCGATCTCGAAGAATATGACACATTGTATCTGACGGGCGGGATCAGGACGACCGACGTCACGGTCGAACGGTCTGCCGACGGCAACGACCTGATCCTGAAAGTAGGAGACGGCGGTGACCAGATCACACTGGAGGACCGTCTTGTTTCGGGAACGGCAGGGGTTGACCTTGTATCCTTCGATGACGGCACTGTCTGGAACTATGACGCTCTGCTTCGCTTGTCAGACGGCACTCAACTGGCGGCTCCGGTCGCTGCCGATGATGTGCTCTACCGAGCGCCGGGGGCTCAATGGCTGTCGATTGACATTCAAAGTCTGCTGATCAACGACACGGATGCGGATGGTGATATCCTATTCATTCAGTCGTTCGGAACCGTGTCGCAAGGCACGGTGGCGTTCGACGAATTTGGAGGCATCCTGCTTGGCGACGAAGCCGGGTTTGGGACAGGCGATGTCACGTTCACCTATACCGTCAGTGACGGCCTTCA
This sequence comes from Roseibium sp., assembly GCF_965233565.1. Taxonomy (GTDB): domain Bacteria; phylum Pseudomonadota; class Alphaproteobacteria; order Rhizobiales; family Stappiaceae; genus Roseibium. The sequence goes on from NZ_OZ247494.1 coordinate 4,031,434, forward strand.
GACCGCTGAAGCGACGGTTACGGTTCGGATCGGCGACTTTGTCAACACATCTCCAATTGCCACGGACGATGACGGCTTGAGCGTCCTTCAGGGCGCTGCCTTGATCGTCTCGGCGGCCGAATTGCTTGCAAACGATACCGATCTCGACGGTGATGCCATCGGCATCCAGTCTGTCGGCGCCGCTCAGAACGGCATTGTGGAGCTTGATCCGCACGGAAACATCCGGTTCGTTCCGAACGCGAATTTCGTCGGCTCAACTTCTTTTGACTATACCGTCTCCGACGGCCGTGGCGGCACCGCAACGGCTACGGTGGTCGTTGAGGTGCTTGGCGATGCAAACGATGCTCCCATCGTTGTCACGCCAATGGGTGCCCACACGATCGATGAAGACAACACGGTCCTCCTGACCGTGCCACAGGCCACGTTCCATGACGCGGATGGTGACGTGTTGACATATAGCGCAGCGCTTTCCGACGGGAGCCCGCTGCCTGCGTGGCTGACCTTTGACCCTGAGACGCGGGTGTTCTCCGGCACGCCGCCGCAGGACTTCAATGGCACCCTTTCATTGAAGGTGATTGCAAGCGACGGCGAGGCCTCGGCCGAAGAGATCTTTGACCTGGTGATCAACCCGGTCAATGATGCGCCGGAGCTGCAAACAGCAATCGCTGATCAGGCTGCTGCGGAAGACAGCGCCTGGACCTTTACGCTTCCGGAAAACACCTTCCTGGACGTGGATGGCGATGCCCTGACCTACAGTGCAACGCTGGTAGACGGCTCTGCCCTGCCGTCCTGGCTGAGCTTCGACGCGGCCACACGAACCTTCTCCGGCACGCCGCCGCAAGACGGCGCGGGAACGCTTTCGCTGAAGGTTGTGGCCAGTGACGGTGAAGCCTCGGTGGAAGACACGTTCGATCTGGTGATCGGCCGGGTCAATGACGCGCCTGTTGTTTCCAATGCCATTGCAAACCAGTCCGTTGACGAAGACACCGCTTGGAGCTTTACGGTTCCCGAGGGCACGTTCACCGATGCCGATGGCGACGCGCTCACCTACAGCGCTACGCTCGGCGACGGCTCTGCCCTGCCGTCCTGGCTGAGCTTCGATGCCACCGCGCGGACCTTCTCCGGTACGCCGCCGCAAGACTTCAACGGTACCGTTTCATTGAAGGTTGTGGCCTCTGACGGCACTGAGACGGGAGAGGACGTCTTTGATCTGGTGATCAACCCGGTCAACGATGCGCCGGAGCTGGAAACAGCAATCGCTGATCTGGCTGCTGCGGAAGACAGTGCCTGGACCTTTACGCTTCCGGAAAACACCTTCCAGGACGTGGATGGCGATGTCCTGACCTACAGTGCAACGCTTGAGGACGGCTCGGCTTTGCCGTCCTGGCTGAGCTTCGATGCGGCCACCCGGACCTTCTCCGGCACCCCGCCACAAGACGGCGCGGGAACGCTTTCGCTGAAGGTTGTGGCCAGTGACAGTGAAGCCTCGGTGGAAGACACGTTCGATCTGGTGATCGGCCGGGTCAATGACGCGCCTGTTGTTTCCAGCGCCATTTCAAACCAGTCCGTTGACGAGGACACCTCGTGGAGCTTCACGGTTCCCGAGGGCACGTTCACCGATGCCGATGGCGACGCGCTCACCTACAGCGCTACGCTCGGCGACGGCTCTGCCCTGCCGTCCTGGCTGAGCTTCGATGCGGCCACCCGGACCTTCTCCGGCACGCCGCCGCAAGACTTCAACGGCACTGTTTCATTGAGGGTTGTAGCCTCCGACGGCACTGAGACGGGAGAGGACGTCTTTGATCTGGTGATCAACCCGGTCAACGATGCGCCGGAGCTGGAAGCGGAAATTGCAGATCAGAGCGCGGCGGAAGACGTAGCCTGGAGCTTCACGGTCCCGGCGGATGCCTTCGCCGATATTGACGGCGATGCCCTGACCTACAGTGCAACGCTGGGGGACGGCTCGGCTTTGCCGTCCTGGCTGAGCTTCGATGCGGCCACCCGGACCTTCTCCGGCACCCCGCCGCAAGATGGCGCGGGAACACTCTCGCTGAAGGTTGTGGCCAGCGACGGTGAAGCCTCGGCGGAAGACACGTTCGACCTGGTGATCGACCGGGTCAATGACGCGCCTGTCGTTGCCAGCGCCATTGCGGACCAGTCCGTTGACGAAGACACCGCTTGGAGCTTCACGGTTCCCGAGGGTACGTTCACCGATGCCGATGGCGACGCGCTCACCTATAGTGCAACGCTCGGCGACGGCTCGACCTTGCCGTCGTGGCTGAGCTTCGATGCCGCCACGCGGACCTTCTCCGGCACGCCGCCGCAGGACTTCAACGGCACTGTTTCGTTGAAGGTTGTGGCCTCTGACGGCACGGAGACGGGTGAGGACATCTTTGACCTGGTGATCACCCCGGTCAACTCTGCCCCAATTGTTGCTGCCTCGATTATCGATCAGGTTGGAACGGAGAGTGAGGCCTGGAGCTACACTGTTCCGGCCGATGCCTTCACCGACGCGGATGGCGATGCGCTGACTTACAGCGCGACGCTTGCCGATGGCTCAGCGCTTCCGGTCTGGCTGTCGTTTGATGCTTCGACGCGGACTTTCTCCGGAATACCGCCGCAGGAGGCTGTGGGGACACTGTCTCTGAAGGTAATCGCTTCTGACGGCTCGGCGTCTGCGGAAGATGTTTTTGATCTGGTGATTGCTGTGTCTGGTGAAGTCACCAGCAACACGATCGAAAAAGTATCGGGTGGCTCCGACTGGTACAACGGTTTGGCAGCCTCGGTGGAGGCTCTTGTTGGCGCCGGCTATATCCAGTCGACAGCAGTGGATGCCGGCAAGAAGGTCGACATCGGTGCGTCGGTTGCCGGCAGCCAGAACGATACCTCGATTGATTTTTACATCTGGCTGACGGGCAGCGAGATCCGCATCAAGGAAAACGGTTCGGTCGTTGCCACAGTCGGCAGCTATGCCGATGGCGACACCTTTGCGATCGAACGTCTTGAGGATGGTACGCTGCAGTACCTGAAGAACGGCACGGTGCTCTACACCAGCAGCACGAAGGTCGATCCATCGATTGCGCTTCATGCCCATATGTCGCTTTACGATGAAGGCACGGTTCTGGCTGACACAGGCATTTCGACCGGTGGCGGTGCACCGCAGCTGGTCAACTGGCAGCTTGACCCGACCCTGGTGATTTTGGACACGGTTCCGGTGCCGACCCCGACCTGGACCGGTACGGATGGCGTTGACCAACTCTGGTTGACGGATGCGGATGATGTCATCGATGCCGGCAAAGGCGATGACGACATCAACAGCGCCAAGGGCAGCGACACGTTCCTGTGGCGCAAGGGCGATGGCAATGACACGTTCGGCGTATCGGCGGATGCCGGTGACATTGACGAGATCTTCCTGGTGGATGTCACTCAGGGCGAGGTCGCTCTCGGCGTCGATCCGGACTGGACAAACCACATCACGATCACGATCACGTCCACCGGCGAGGTGATCACGCTGACGGATCAGCTGGGCAGCGACAACACGGGCTCCCGGTTCGATCAGCTTCGTTTTGCCAATGGCGAGACGTGGGATTTTGCCATGCTGGCGGAGCGGGCCACCATGGCCGGAAACACCATCGAGAAGATCTCTGGTGGTGATGACTGGTACAACGGCTTGGCTGCCTCCATGGAAAGCCTGACGGGTGCCGGCTACATCCAGTCGACGGCTGTCGATGCCAGTGCACATCTAGATATCGGCGCGTCGATTGCCGGCAGCCAGGATGATACGTCGATTGACTATTACATCTGGCTGAGGGGCGGCAACGAGGTCCGCATCAAGGAAAACGGTTCTGTTGTGGCCACTTTCGGCGGCTATTCCGATGGCGACACGTTTGCGATCGAGCGTCTGGCGGATGGTAGCCTGCAATATCTGAAGAACGGTTCGGTGTTTTACACCAGCTCGACGACGGTTGACGTCTCGACACCGCTGCATGCGCACATGTCGCTCTATACCGAAGGCAGCAAGCTTGCCAATACGGTCATCTCCACCGGAGGCGGCGAGCCGCAGCTGGTCCACTGGGTCCTCGACGATACGCTCGACGTGGTGGGAGACAATGGCAACTCTGCCCCAATTGTTGCTGCCTCGATTGTCGATCAGATAGGAACGGAGAGTGAGGCCTGGAGCTACACTGTTCCGGCCGATGCCTTCACCGACGCGGATGGCGATGCGCTGACTTACAGCGCGACGCTTGCTGATGGCTCAGCGCTTCCGGTCTGGCTGTCCTTTGATGCTTCGACGCGGACTTTCTCCGGAACACCGCCGCAGGAGGCTGTGGGGACACTGTCTCTGAAGGTGATCGCTTCTGACGGCTCGGCGTCTGCGGAAGATGTTTTTGATCTGGTGATTGCTGTGTCTGGTGAAGTCACCAGCAACACGATCGAAAAAGTATCGGGTGGCTCCGACTGGTACAACGGTTTGGCAGCCTCGGTGGAGGCTCTTGTTGGCGCCGGCTATATCCAGTCGACAGCGGTGGATGCCGGCAAGAAGGTCGACATCGGTGCGTCGGTTGCCGGCAGCCAGAACGATACCTCGATTGATTTTTACATCTGGCTGACGGGCAGCGAGATCCGCATCAAGGAAAACGGTTCGGTCGTTGCCACAGTCGGCAGCTATGCCGATGGCGACACCTTTGCGATCGAACGTCTTGAGGATGGTACGCTGCAGTACCTGAAGAACGGCACGGTGCTCTACACCAGCAGCACGAAGGTCGATCCATCGATTGCGCTTCATGCCCATATGTCGCTTTACGATGAAGGCACAGTGCTGGCTGACACAGGCATTTCGACCGGTGGCGGTGCACCGCAGCTGGTCAACTGGCAGCTTGACCCGACCCTGGTGATTTTGGACACGGTTCCGGTGCCGACCCCGACCTGGACCGGTACGGATGGCGTTGACCAACTCTGGTTGACGGATGCGGATGATGTCATCGATGCCGGCAAAGGCGATGACGACATCAACAGCGCCAAGGGCAGCGACACGTTCCTGTGGCGCAAGGGCGATGGCAATGACACGTTCGGCGTATCGGCGGATGCCGGTGACATTGACGAGATCTTCCTGGTGGATGTCACTCAGGGCGAGGTCGCTCTCGGCGTCGATCCGGACTGGACAAACCACATCACGATCACGATCACGTCCACCGGCGAGGTGATCACGCTGACGGATCAGCTGGGCAGCGACAACACGGGCTCCCGGTTCGATCAGCTTCGTTTTGCCAATGGCGAGACGTGGGATTTTGCCATGCTGGCGGAGCGGGCCACCATGGCCGGAAACACCATCGAGAAGGTCTCTGGTGGTGATGACTGGTACAACGGCTTGGCTGCCTCCATGGAAAGCCTGACGGGTGCCGGCTACATCCAGTCGACGGCTGTCGATGCCAGTGCACATCTAGATATCGGCGCGTCGATTGCCGGCAGCCAGGATGATACGTCGATTGACTATTACATCTGGCTGAGGGGCGGCAACGAGGTCCGCATCAAGGAAAACGGTTCTGTCGTGGCCACTTTCGGCGGCTATTCCGATGGCGACACGTTTGCGATCGAGCGTCTGGCGGATGGTAGCCTGCAATATCTGAAGAACGGTTCGGTGTTTTACACCAGTTCGACGACGGTTGACGTCTCGACACCGCTGCATGCGCACATGTCGCTCTATACCGAAGGCAGCAAGCTTGCCAACACGGTCATCTCCACCGGAGGCGGCGAGCCGAAGCTGGTCCACTGGGTCCTCGACGATACGCTCGACGTGGTCGATTCACCCAACTCTGCCCCGGTTGTTTCAGGCTCCATTTCGGACCAGTCCATTGGTGAAGATACGGCGTGGAGCTTCTCGGTTGCGGCCGATGCGTTCTCCGATGCCGACGGGGACTCCCTCACTTACAGTGCAACGCTTGGCGATGGTTCGGCTTTGCCGGCCTGGTTGAGCTTCGATGCGGCCACGCGGACCTTCTCCGGCACCCCGCCGCAGGACTTCAACGGCACGATCACCCTGAAGATTGTGGCCTCTGACGGCGCGGAGACGGCCGAGGATGTCTTTGATCTGGTGATCGACCCGGTCAATGACGCGCCGGTTGTTGTCTATGATGTGCCGGACTTGTCCCTGGAGGAGGATACGGCCTGGTCCTACACCATTCCGGAGTTCCCGTTCTCGGACCCGGAAGGCGATCAAATCACGGTGACGGCGGCACTGGCCGACGGGTCACCGCTGCCGTCCTGGTTGAATTTCAATCCCGGCAACGGCCAGTTTTCGGGAACACCGCCACAGAACTACCATGGCACATTGTCACTGAAGCTGATCGGGTCCGACGGTACGGACAGTACCGAGGAATTCTTCGATATCGTGGTCAACTCTGTGAATGACGCTCCGGTCCTTGCAGTCCCTGTGAATGACCAGGGCGCGGTGGAAAATGCGACCTGGAGCTTCACGGTTCCTGCGGATGCCTTCACCGATATCGATGGCGATGCCCTGAGTTACAGTGCAACGCTTGAGGACGGCTCGGCTTTGCCGTCCTGGCTGAGCTTCGATGCGGCCACCCGGACGTTCTCCGGCAGCCCGCCGGCAGGGACGGCAGGTACGCTCGCGCTCAGGATTATCGCATCCGACGGCTCTGTCTCCGCTGAAGATGTCTTCAACCTGGAGATTGAGGCGGACAGCTCGACTGAAGCAGATATTCTGGGCACCGCAGATGCCGATACCCTTGACGGGACGTCGGCTGATGAAGTGATTGCTGGCCTTGCGGGTAACGACACCATAAATGGCGGCGCGGGCGATGACACGCTCGATGGCGGCGAGGGGGATGATAATCTCAACGGCAGCAGTGGCAACGACACTTACATCTATCGTCTGGGCGACGGGGCCGACACGATCACGGAGACCTATTCAAAGGGCAGTGCCGATCGCCTGGAACTGGGCAGTGGAATCCTTGCTTCAGAAGTGACGGCGACACGCAGTGCCAGCGACAAGGATGACATCACCCTTCATTTCACTGACGGTGGCTCCATTTTCCTCAATGAGCACTTCTACGACGCCTACAACCGGCAACACGCGGGTGTGGAACAGATCGCCTTTGCCGATGGAACCGTCTGGGGTGCTGCCGACATCATGTCGCATTATTTCGACAATGCCATCAGCGCAGGAAACGATACGGTCATTGGGTTCAATCAAGCCGATGACGTGATCGATACAGGCGCTGGCGACGATCTTATCACCACCTATGCCGGAGCCGATGTGATCACCGGTGGCCTGGGCAACGACGAAATCCATGGCGGTGCCGGAGACGACGTCTATTTCTACAATCTCGGTGACGGCAATGACACGATCGTTGAGACCTACAACAACGGGTCTGGTGACAGACTTGAGTTAGGAGCCGGGATTAATGCGGCTGATGTTACGATCACACGCAGTGCCAGTGACAAGGATGACATCACCCTTCATTTCACTGACGGTGGCTCCATCTTCTTCGATGAACACTTCTACGACGCCTTCAACCGGAAACAGGCGGGTGTGGAACAGATCGTCTTTGCCGGCGGAACCGTCTGGGGTGCTGCCGACATCATGTCGCATTACTTCGGCAATGCCATCAGCGCGGGAAACGATACGGTCATTGGGTTCAACCAGGGCGATGACGTGATCGACACAGGCGCTGGCGACGATCTCATCACCACCTATGCCGGAGCCGATGTGATCACCGGTGGCCTGGGCAACGACGAAATCCATGGCGGTGCCGGAGACGACGTCTATTTCTATGACCTCGGTGACGGCAATGACAAGATCGTTGAGACCTACAACAACGGGTCTGGTGACAGACTTGAGTTAGGAGCCGGGATTAATGCGGCTGATGTTACGATCACTCGCAGTGCCAGTGACAAGGATGACATCACCCTTCATTTCACTGACGGCGGCTCCATTTTCCTCGATGAACACTTCTACGACGCCTTCAACCGGAAACAGGCGGGTGTGGAACAGATCGCCTTTGCCGGCGGAACCGTCTGGGGTGCTGCCGACATCATGTCGCATTACTTCGATAATGCCATCAGCGCAGGAAACGATACGGTCATTGGGTTCAACAAAGGCGATGATGTGATCGACACAGGCGACGGCGACGATCTCATCACCACGTATGCTGGTGCCGATGTGATCACCGGTGGCCTGGGCAACGACGAAATTCATGGCGGTGCCGGAGACGATGTCTATATCTACGAGCTAGGCGATGGCAACGACAAGATCATTGAGACCTACAACAACGGGGCCGGTGACAGACTTGAACTTGGGGCAGGTATTCTTGCTTCGCAGGTCGGGATTCAAATGTCGTCCAGTGACGACGATGACGTGACCCTTCTCTTTGCCGATGGTGGCTCCATTATCCTGGACGAACAGTTTTACGACTCCTTCAACCGGAAACAGGCAGGTGTGGAGGAAATCGTCTTTGACGACGGAACAACCTGGTCGCATGACGATCTGCGTCTGATGATGTCGCAGGGAACGGAAAACGACGACACCCTGATCGGCTTCAATGGAGATGATGTTCTGTCGGCCAGCGGTGGTAATGACACGGTGCAGGGCGGTAAGGGCAATGACACACTCAACGGTGAAGCCGGTAACGACATGCTCACCGGCGGTTCGGGGAGTGATACATTTGTCTTTACCGACACATCAAACGGCTCCGACACCATCACCGATTTTGCCGCCGGAGAAGGCGCTGGCGACGTCCTGGAGTTCGGGTCGACCCTGTTCGCCGATTTCGCGTCGGTTCTGGCCGCGGCGTCCGATGATGGCTCGGACACCTCGATCGACCTGTCCGGTGGCGACATCCTGATGCTGGAAGGGGTCGTCGTCTCCGATCTGCACGCGGACGATTTCCGTTTTGTGTAACTGAGACAGTACAGGCTGGTGCAACACAGTTGGCAGGCGCGATAATAGCGTCTGCCAATTTGCATGATATCCCGCAGTTGTGGCGCGTCTCAGGAACCGCGTAACCTGAGGCCGCAGGATTCCGCCAGTTTGCGGCACGAACCGTTGCACTGATTGCTGTTAGAAAGAGCAGGATCTCCGGATCCCAAGGCACGCTGCAAGCGCAAGTCGGCAGGATCCAGTTGCAACGGATTTTGTGCAGATTGAAATCAGTCGGAACAAGTTGCGGGCAGAGCACCGTTTTGCCGGGACTGATGACAAGCCAGAGAATCGCATCAAGGATTAGCGATTAAGATACAGTATCTTATCAAGAAGAATGGCGGAGAGAGAGGGATTCGAACCCTCGGAACGCTTGCGCGCTCAACGGTTTTCGAGACCGCCCCGTTCGACCACTCCGGCACCTCTCCGCGGCACTATGAGAAAAACGGGTCTCAAGTGGCGCGGAACATAGACAGACTGCGCCGCTATCGCAAGACCGGAATTGAGGAAAATTTCAGGGTGTGGATTTGACCGAATTAGCCATGTCTGCCGAGTGATTGAAGGCAGTGCACGGGCGGTTGCATGCTGGATGCGGTCTTGCCCGGATCTCGGCCTCAACCGTCGGCGGAACCGTGCCTGAACGGCGCACCTTGAAACGATCCACACCGGCAGCGTCAGCAACGCCATCACAGGCACATATCTCTCATGTGTGATACCATGGTGCAAACAAGCGGGTGTCGGCTCAAACCATCCGGCCAATAGATTCAAAGACAAGGCCCTTCCTGGACCCGGAGGTATATTTCCGTTTGACATCGGGAGCTGGCCGACTATATTGCGCGGGCTCGAAAAGGTTCGCTTTTTCGGGTTTTGTTTGTCGTTCCAGGCCTGCCGGGCTTTCAAAGCTTCACGCTCAACCCCGTCACAAAGACCTGTCAGCCGGATTTGCCGGAGAGACAGGCGCCTCGTGTTCGACCGAGAAAACAGCCGGTTGCGGTGCTATACGCTCGCCTCTGGTGTGTCAAAAACGAAAAGAAGGACGTGCGAGACATGTTCGCAGTGATCAAGACCGGCGGCAAGCAGTATACCGTCGCCGCAGACGACCTCCTGAAGGTCGAAAAACTGGACGCCGAAGCCGGCAGCTCCGTCACCTTTGACGAAGTGCTCATGGTTGGCAACGGCACCGACACCACCGTTGGCGCACCGACCGTTGAAGGTGCCAGCGTTGTTGCGGAAGTGGTCGAACAGGGCCGTAACCGCAAGGTCATCATTTTCAAGAAGCGCCGGCGTCAGAATTCCCGCCGCCGCAACGGCCACCGTCAGTCCTTCACCCTCGTCAAGGTGACCGACATTCTGACCGGTGGTGCAAAGCCGGCCAAGAAGGCAGCGCCGAAAAAGGCTGCGCCGAAGGCTGAAGAAACCGCTGAAGCGGCTCCGGCCGCTGCAGAAGCCGCACCGGCTGCTGCAGACGACCTGAAGAAACTGGACGGCGCCGGTCCGGCAGCTGTAAAAAAACTGAACGAGGCAGGCATCACCACCTTCGCTCAGATCGCAGCTCTGACCGCCGACGATGTCGCCCGCGTTGAAGAAGAAACCGGCCTGAAAGGCAAGTTCGAGCGCGGTAACTGGGTTGAACAGGCCAAGGAACTGGCAGGCAACTAAGCCGCCGTTTCAGGTCCGTTAGATTTAAGAATTCGAAGAACGAGGAGTTCTCACGATGGCACATAAAAAGGCAGGCGGTTCGTCCCGCAACGGCCGCGACTCAGCTGGCCGCCGTCTCGGCATCAAGAAATATGGCGGGGAAGCAGTGATTCCCGGCAACATCATCGCGCGTCAGCGCGGCACCACCTGGCACCCGGGCACCGGCGTTGGTATGGGCAAGGACCATACCATCTTCGCGACCGTGGAAGGCAAGGTAGAGTTCCAGGCGAAAGCCAACAAGCGAACCTACATTAACGTGCTCCCGGTAGCGGAAGCAGCGGAGTAAAGCCGACGTGAAGTTTCGAAACGCCGGCGTCCCATTCGACCCCGGCAATTCGAGATGAGGCCAACAACCGGCCAGTCAGAATTCCAAGGGGGAGATGGGGCGCCATCTCTCCCTTGATTTGTTTTGGCTGGAGGAAATGATGGTTGTTGAAAGTGATGGTCTGTTAGACGAGAGCAGTTTGGTCGCGGCCCCGTTGCCGCAGGACGCGGTTCGTGTGCGGCTCGACCAGCCGCGGGCGGACGACCTGGCCGATCTGGTGTTTTTGGCCAACAACAAGATCGTGGCGGCGAACCTCGCCACAATGCCCCATCCGTTCTCGCTGGAAGATGGCCGGGCGCTGATTGCCAAGGCGCATCAGGCAAAACCCCAATCCGCGACCTTTGCCATCCGGCTGAAGAGCACCGGCCGGCTGATCGGCGTGGCTCGCTATGCCAATGTCGAGCCGGGCGGCCCGATCCATGTCGGCTACTGGCTGGGCGAACCCTTCTGGGGGCAGGGCTTTGCAACCGAGGCGGTGCATGCGCTGGTCGACCACGCCTTTACCTATCACGACATTGAAGAACTGCAGGGCTCCTGCCGCGTCACCAATCCGGCTTCGCGCAGGGTTCTGGTGAAATCAGGGTTCCAGTTCCGGGACCAGGCCATGATCCGCTCCGTTGGGGCGGGCGGCTCGGTGCCGATCGAACGCTACACGCTGGAACACGCTGTCTGGAAGTCGTTGAAAGGATGGGGGCAAGGACGATGAGCATGTTACCGGAACTGAAAACCCGACGTCTGGTTCTGCGGCCGATCGCCATGAGCGACGCCGAGGCCATGGTGGCGCTTGCAGGCAAGGATTTTGAAGTTGCCCGCTGGCTGACATCCTTTACCTGGCCCTATGAGGACGGAGCGGCGGAAAGCTTTCTCAAAACGGTGGTTGGCAAGGATCCGTTCGAGACCGAGGCCCTGTTTGCGATCACGCTGGGTGGCGTGTTCATCGGTGTTGTTGCCATCGAGCCTCCGGGCGACCTGGAAGATCTCGCCGACCTGCCGACGCTTGGCTATTGGCTCGGCCGCGCCTTCCAGGGTCATGGGTATGCCAGTGAGGCTGTGGAGGCGGCCCTGGCCTGGGCTTTCGAGGCGTTTCACACCGAGGCAATCGCGGCGCGCGCCTTTGAGGAGAACTTCCGCTCGCGAGGCCTTCTGCGCAAGCTGGGGTTCAAGCCCTATTCCATGACCGAGCGTTTTTCCAAGGCGCTGGATCGGCGGGTGTCGAACGTTGTCGTGCGCTTGTCGCGGGCCGATTTCGAAGCCGGGCGGAAAGCGGCATGAGCCTCCCTGTGCTCAAGACCGAGCGGCTGACGCTCCGTCCGCTCACGCTTGAGGATGCGGACCGGGTGCGGGCGCTGGTGGGCGACTATGACGTCTCAAAGATGCTCTCCGTCGTGCCGCATCCTTACAGCCGAGAAGATGCGGTCTGGTGGATCAATCAGACCGCCGCCTTTGATGAAGACGGAGAACGCGCCTTTGCGATCGACGATGGCAGCGGCCTGATTGGCGCGATTTCGGTGGGGCGGGCAGGTCCGGAGCCGGATTTCGGCTATTGGCTCGGCAAGCCCTACTGGGGCAGGGGGTTCATGAGCGAGGCGGCGCGCGCGGTGCTGACCTGGCATTTCGGCGAAAGCCCTGAAACGACGGTCACGAGCGGTGCCCTCAACGAAAACCCGGCCTCGCTCAACGTCTTGCGCAAACTCGGGTTTGACGATCCTCACGCAATTCTCTTGCCGATCCGGGCTCGGGGGGAGGATTTGCCGGCGACGAAATTCCGGTTGACCCTTGAAGCCTTCCAGGCAGAGGAACCTGTCCTGTCATGACTGCGATCAATCTGAAAACGGACCGCTTGCAATTGCGTGCACCTTGTCCGGAGGATCTTCAAAGCTGTGCGGAGCTGCTTGGCGACTACGAAGTGGCCAAGATGCTCTCGCGCGTTCCTTATCCATATGATCTGGACGCCGGCAAAGCCTATCTCAGCCGCTCCGTCGAGCGTTGGCGGGATATTGAAACCGCTGATGAACTCGGGCTTCACATTGATCATAATGGCCGAATGATCGGCGGCATGGGCTTCAAAAAGTTGCAGGAAACCCCCGAGATCGGCTATTGGCTGGGGCGCCCCTATTGGGGCAAGGGGTTTATGAGCGAAGCGGTCGAGGCCGCCGTGACCTGGCTGTTCCAGAACACCGGGCACGAGCGACTGGCCGGCGAGGCCATGACAGAGAATTCCGGTTCTCTGAAAGTGCTCGAAAAACTCGGCTTCCGGCTGGTGGGCGAGGTCGGTTGCAAAAGCGTTTCGCGCGGGACCACAATCCCCGCCCTTCGCATGGAAGTCACACGAACCGAATTTCTGAACGGCCACTGACCGGGAAGCGGATCAAGGCCTGACAGCAGGACAAGATAAAGAGAACAACAATGAAATTCCTCGATCAGGCCAAGATCTATGTGCGCTCCGGCAATGGCGGCGCGGGCTGTGTGTCGTTCCGGCGCGAAAAATACATCGAATATGGCGGTCCGGATGGCGGCGACGGCGGCAAGGGCGGCGACGTCATCGTCGAATGTGTCGATGGCCTCAACACATTGATCGACTACCGCTACAAACAGCACTTCAAGGCGGCCACCGGCATTCACGGCATGGGCCGCAACCGCACAGGGGCCCATGGTGATGATGTCGTCCTTCAGGTGCCGGTCGGCACGCAGATCTTCGAGGAAGACAACGAGACCCTGATTGCCGATCTGACCGAGCTGGGTCAGAAGGTTCTGCTTTTGAAGGGCGGCAATGGTGGCTTCGGCAACGCCCACTTCAAATCCTCGGTCAACCAGGCGCCGCGCCGGGCCAATCCGGGCCTGGAAGGCGAGGAAAAATGGATCTGGCTGCGCCTGAAGCTGATCGCCGATGCCGGTCTTGTTGGTCTGCCCAATGCCGGTAAATCAACCTTCCTGGCGACGGTCTCCGCCGCCAAGCCGAAAATCGCGGACTATCCCTTCACGACGCTCCACCCCAATCTCGGCATCGTTCAGATCGACGGCAACAGCTTTGCCATGGCCGATATTCCGGGTCTGATCGAAGGCGCGCATGAAGGCACCGGCCTTGGAGACCGGTTCCTGGGCCATGTGGAACGCACACGCGTGCTGCTGCATCTGGTCGACGGGTCCGGCGAGGAAGATCCGGGCGAAGCCTACCGTGTCGTGCGCGGTGAACTCGAAGCTTATGGCGCGGGCCTGACGGAGAAGCCCGAAATCGTGGCGCTGTCCAAATGCGACGCGCTCAACGAGGAACTGATTGCCGAACAGGCTGCGAGCCTGGAGGCTGCCTGCGGTCAGAAGCCGCTGATCCTGTCCTCGGCCAGCGGGTTGAATGTCGACCGGGCGCTGCGCATGATCGTGCGCACCATCGACAAGGACAAGGAAGACGCTGCCAACCAGGTGCCTGCTCCCGAGCAGGAGGGCTGGCACCCGTAATGACCCGCAGCCTGAAAAGTTTCAGCCGGATTGTCGTCAAGATCGGATCCGCTCTTCTGGTCGAGCGCGGCGAACTGAAACGCGCCTGGCTGGATGCGCTGATTTCGGATCTGGCAGGCCTCGCCAAGAGCGGCGCGGACGTGCTGATCGTCTCCTCCGGTTCGATCGCGCTCGGGCGCGGTATCCTGGGTCTGCCCAAGGGGCCGCTGAAACTTGAGGAAAGCCAGGCGGCGGCCGCTGCCGGGCAGATCGCACTTGCCCAGGCCTATGCGGATGCGCTTGGTGCCCATGGCAAGAAGGCGGGTCAGATCCTTCTGACCCTCGGCGACACGGAAGAGCGCCGGCGCTATCTCAATGCCCGGGCAACCATCGGCACGCTGCTCAAGCTCGGCGCCGTGCCGATCATCAATGAAAACGACTCTGTCGCCACCTCCGAGATCCGCTACGGCGACAACGACCGGCTGGCGGCACGCGTGGCGACCATGGCAAGCGCCGACTGTCTTGTGCTCCTGTCCGATATTGACGGGCTTTATACGGCCCCGCCCGCGCAGAACCCGGATGCGGTGTTCCTGCCCGAAGTCCCGCGGATCACCGCCGAGATCGAGGCGATGGCGGGCAGCGCCGGCTCGGAGCTGTCGCGCGGTGGCATGAAGACCAAGATCGATGCGGGCAAGATTGCCACGGCCGCCGGAACCTCGATGGTGATCACCTCCGGCAAGGAACTCAATCCGCTGCAGCGCCTGGAAGAGGGCGCGCGCGGCACCTGGTTTCCGGCGCTCAGCTCTCCGGCAAGTGCCCGCAAGGCCTGGATCGGCGGTCATCTGGAACCACGTGGCCGGGTCACGCTGGACGATGGCGCCGTAAAGGCCATGACCTCCGGCAAAAGCCTTCTGCCGGCAGGCGTCGCGGATGTTTCCGGCAGTTTCGGCAGGGGCGATGCCGTTATTCTGACAGACAAGGCCGGCCGCACGATCGGGCGGGGCCTGATCGCTTATGACGCGGACGAGGCACAGCTGATTGCCGGGCGCAACAGCAAGGAAATCGAGGCCATCGTCGGCTATCCGGGGCGCGCGGAAATGATCCACCGGGACGATCTTGTCCTGGAGGATGCCTTTTTATCAGGAACGCGCTAAAACGCGTTTGAATGAGCGGCTTGCCGTTGCGGCCGCGAGTATGGGAGTTGGAGAAGATGCTGGAAGTCGTCGAGGCACAGTCGACCGAGGAACTGATGGCGGAGATCGGGCAGCGTGCCCGTGCCGCCGGCCGGGTCCTTGCCACGGCCCCAGCAGAGCAGAAAGACCGGGCCCTGAAGGAAATGGCCGCCGCCGTCAGGGCAGCCACACCGCAGATCCTGGCCGGCAACCGCGTCGACGTTGAAACCATGACGGCCAATGGCCAGACGGCCGCCTTTCTGGATCGCGGCACGCTCAACGAAGAGCGGATCGAGGCGATTGCCGGGGCTCTTGAGGACATCGTCGCGCTGGACGATCCGGTCGGCAGCGTCATGGCGGCCTGGGACCGCCCCAACGGCCTGAAGATCCAGCGGGTGCGCACGCCGCTTGGCGTGATCGGTGTGATCTATGAAAGCCGCCCGAATGTGACGGCCGATGCCGGCGCCCTCTGTCTGAAAGCCGGCAATGCGGTGGTCCTGCGTGGCGGCTCCGACACCATCCAGTCCAACCGGGCGATCCATGCCGCCCTGCAAAAAGGCCTGGCGGCTGCGGGTTTGCCGGAGGACGCCATCCAGATCGTTCCGGTAACGGATCGGGCTGCGGTCGGTGAAATGCTGCGTGGTCTGAACGGCAATCTCGATGTCATCGTGCCGCGCGGCGGCCGCAGCCTGGTCGAACGGGTGCAGACGGAAGCCCGCGTGCCGGTCTTCGCCCATCTGGAAGGCCTGGTGCATATCTTTGTCGACAAGGCGGCCGACCTTGCCGCGGCCGTGGACGTGGTCGTCAACTCCAAGCTGCGCCGCACGGGCATCTGCGGCGCCCTGGAGACGCTGCTGGTGCACGAGGCGGTGGCGCACAGCCATCTGCCGGTGATCGTCAAGGCACTGCAGGACAAGGGCTGCGAAGTGCGCGGCGACGCTGTGGTGCGTGATATCTGCGAGAACATCGTTCCTGCCAGCGAGGAAGACTGGTCAACCGAATATCTCGACACGATCCTGTCGGTGAAGGTCGTTGCGGATCTGGACGCGGCGATGGACCATATCGCCACATACGGTTCCAACCACACCGATTGCATCCTGACCGAAGACCAGGCGGTTGCGGACCGGTTTCAGGCCGAAGTGGATTCGGCCATCGTGCTGCACAATGCCTCGACGCAGTTCGCCGATGGCGGCGAATTTGGCATGGGCGCGGAAATCGGCATTGCCACCGGCCGCATGCATGCGCGCGGTCCCGTGGGCGTCGAGCAGCTGACCAGTTTCAAATACAAGGTGCATGGCACGGGTCAGACCCGTCCGTGACCTTTCCCTGCATTCGTGAGTTCAATGGCAAAAGGCAACCGGCATGAGCCCGCTTAGTCTGGGGGCGGAGCTCGACAGGGACTGGCTGAAACTGCCGCATGCCGAAGCGGGCAACCGCATCGGCATCTTCGGCGGTTCGTTCAATCCGCCGCATTCGGGTCACAGGCTGGTCGCCGCGACCGTGTTGAAGCGGCTGGGGCTCGATCAGGTCTGGTGGCTGGTGACGCCGGGCAATCCGCTGAAGAGCCATTCCGACCTGGCGCCTCTGGAACGGCGCCTGCGTCTGACCAGCGACCTGGCGGACCACCCGCGCATGAAGGTCACCGCCTTCGAGCAGGTTCTGGGCACGCCCTATACCGCAAGGACCTTGGTGGCCCTGCAGGCGATGCGCCCGGCGGTGCGATTCGTTTGGGTCATGGGTGCTGACAATTTAGCCGGCTTTCATTATTGGCAGGATTGGCGTGACATCGTCGGTTCGGTGCCGATTGCGATTGTCGACCGCCCCGGGGCCTCCTTGTCCGTGTTGTCGTCTCCAATGGCAAAAGCTTATGAAAAATATAGGCTTCCGGAGGAAGACGCGGCATTGCTGCCGGATATGCAGGCACCGATATGGACGTTTTTGCATACACCGCTCGACCAGACGTCATCGACGGACCTGCGGCGCGGCGCATCAAAATGATCAGCAGATTTACCGAGAATTCCGGGCTGTCTTGAAAATGCCAAACGGGAAGCGGTATTATAGGGACGGTCGCGACGAGCGCGGCCGAGGTACGGTCAACCGGTCCTGTTCCCAAAACGGGTGACGTATGAAGACGAACGTTTCTGTTCGTGACGACGTTGGGCTCAGGACGGCACAAACGGCGAAAGGCACAACACCTGACCATGACCTTTGAAAGCGAGCGGGCTGACATGTCCACTCCTATGACGGCTTCCGTAAGCGCAGATCTTGCGGCAGACCTCCTCGATACGGTCCTCTCCAGTCTTGACGACTCGAAAGCCGAGGACCTGGTAACTCTCGACATCGCAGGCAAGAGTTCGCTGGCCGATCACATGGTGATCGCGTCCGGGCGCTCCCATCGTCATGTGGGCGCGATTGCGGATCATTTGCTGAAGGACCTGAAAGCGGCCGGTGCCGGCAAGGCAACGGTTGAGGGCCTGAACACCTGTGATTGGGTACTGATTGACGCTGGCGATGTGATCATTCACATTTTCCGTCCTGAAGTCCGCGGCTTCTACAATCTGGAAAAGATGTGGGCGCCCGAGACGGACGACGCGCCGCAGTTTATCGGCTGAGGAGATCTGGGGTCCCGAAAGGGGCCTGGATCACCGTCTGATATTTTGGACCGGATCAACATCCGGCGAGGACTTTATGCGCTTTACGCTTTTCTGCATTGGCAAGATGAAGGCCGGTGCGGACAAAGAACTTTTCGACCGCTATCTGGACCGTGCGCGAAAGACCGGGCGCGGGCTGGGTGTCACAGAGGTCGCTCTTCAGGAAACACCGGAAAGCCGCGCCCAGCGGCCGGACGACCGCAAGGCGGACGAAGCCAGGACCCTGATTCAGGGGCTGGGCACCGGCGCGCGTCTGGTGGTTCTGGATGAAAACGGCAAGAACCTGACCAGCCCGGCCTTCAGTCAGAAACTGGAAGCCTGGAAAGATGAAGGGGTTCCGGAGGTCGTGTTTGCGATCGGCGGAGCTGATGGCCATGGCCAGGAAGCCCTTGCCAGGGCGGATCTGAAACTTGCGCTCGGGTCGATGACCTGGCCGCACCAGATCGCACGCATTCTCCTGGCGGAGCAGATCTACCGGGCGATGACCATTCAATCCGGCCACCCCTATCACCGCGTGTGATTGTCCGGGACAGAAGAGAGAAACCTGTTGGCACCGACCCTGGAAACCGAGCGCCTTATCCTGCGCCCCATGAACATGGAAGACTGGCCGGACTACTGGCAGTTGATGCGGTCCGAGCGGTCCCGCTTCATGGGCGGGCCGCTCTCCGAATTTGCAGCCTGGGGCATGTTCTGCCACGACGTGGCACAATGGTCGCTGATGGGGCATGGCGCCTTGATGATAGACCACCGGGAGACCGGGCGCTGTCTCGGCCAGGTCGGCATCAATCACGGGCCGCTTTTTCCCGAGCATGAGCTCGGCTGGTATGTCTATGAGCATGCCGAAGGACGGGGCTACGCGTTCGAGGCGGCAAAGGCCTTTCGGGACTGGGCGGCCGACACGCGAAAACTGCCGGCGCTGGTGAGCTACATGGACCCTGACAACATCCGGTCGGCGCGGCTTGCCGAGCGTCTGGGGGCGGTGCTCGACCCGGACGCTCCAAGGACGGATCCGCGCGACCTTGTCTACCGTCATTTCGGCCCCTGACAGGGGAACTGGCAGTCCGAAGACGGCCGAAATCTGTTCCTCTGCGTCAGATGACGGAAGTTTAACTTTGAAAATGGCCGGAAATGGGCACTCTGCCCGTATCTCGCCGCATTCGGACCGTATCGCTTTTCGATTACCGGAAAGACAAGGTTAGGTCGAAAGCGGTGCACGCGTGGAGAGTTTGTTAACAGGCCGGTCATCAGGGTAAACGCTTCGTTAACGCAGACTGTGTATCGCAAGAGAAGGATAACCTTTGGGAGCTGAGGCAGGTTGAAACCGGATCGCATCACGCATATGCGTCCAGATCTTGAGAAACGGTGGCAGTGGCGACCGTTCTTGAGCGGCCTTGTTCTGAGCATGCTTTTGCCGGTGACACCGGTCCTTGCCTCCGAAAGCGTGGATGAGACGACGGTCGAGAAGCCGGCGGTTGCTCCTGAAGTCAGCGCTGCCCTGGAGCGCAAAAAGGCGCGGGAACAGGAATTGGCGGCCCTCTCACGCGATATTGATGTATCGACGGACAGGCAGGCAGCAATTGCCCGCGAGATCCGGGCGCTCGACAGGGATCGCGAAACGCTCAACGCCAAGATCATCGGCACGTCCGACACGATCAGGGGGCTGGAAACCAGGCTGAGCGACACCGAGCGGCGCCTGCGCGCGCTTGGCGAAAACGAGGATGCCGTCCGGCTGTCGCTGATTGCGCGGCGGGACATCCTGGCCGAAGTGCTGGCGGCGCTGCAGCGGATCGGCAAGCGGCCGCCTCCGGCGCTCGCCGTGCGTCCGAGCGACGCTCTTTCGGCGGTCCGCAGTGCGATTCTGTTGAACGCCGTGATGCCGGAACTGAAGGTCGAGACGGAAGCGCTGGCAGCCGATCTGGAGGAACTTCACCGCCTGAAAGCGGTGATAGCGGAGGAAAAGAACCGTCTGCGCGGTGACGCCATGCGATTGGCTGAGGAAAAGTCGCGGCTGGAGCTTCTGCTCAGCGCAAAAAGGCAGGAACATCAGAAATCGGTTCGAGTCCTGAGAGAGGAAAAGGAACGCGCGGCCGAACTTGCAAACAAGGCGGGATCGCTGCAGGAACTGATCGCGAGCCTCGAGCAGGAAATCGAGAGCGCGCGCGAAGCAGCGGAAAAATCCCGCCAGGCGGCCCTGGATGCGAAACGGCAAGGCAAACGCAGTTTCGATCCGTTCAGCGATCCCGGCCGGCTCGCACCGGCGGTGCCGTTCCAGGAAACGCGCGGGAAATTGCCGCAGCCCGTGTCCGGCACCCTGTTGAAGGATTTCGGCCAGGAAGATGATTTTGGCGGTGTGACGGAAGGTCAATCTATTGCCACAAGGCCGGGCTCTAATGTCACGGCGCCGGCGGACGGATGGGTGGTTTATTCAGGACCTTTCCGTTCTTTCGGTCAGCTCTTGATCCTGAACACGGGCGACGGCTACCATGTGCTCCTGGCCGGCATGGATCGGATCGATGCGGAATTGGGGCAGTTTGTTTTGACCGGGGAACCGGTTGGTGTGATGGGCGCGACCCAATGGGCGAGCGCTTCGACATTCGGCTTGGGCTCGACCCAACCGATCCTATATGTTGAATTTCGGAAGGACGGCCGTGCGATCGATCCCACGCCTTGGTGGGCACGCACAGAAGAAGAAAAGGCTCGCGGATGATACGGAAAACTTCCTTGCTGCTGGTGGGTGCCCTGATGGGAGCGGCAGCGGTTACGACACTGTCCCAGATGCCGCTCAATGTTTCGGGAGCCGCCAACGCCGCGGCCACCGACACGTATCGGCAACTGAACCTCTTCGGCGACGTGTTCGAGCGGGTCCGCTCCGACTATGTGGAAGTGCCGGACGATGCTCAGCTGATCGAAAGCGCCATCAACGGCATGCTGACTTCGCTGGATCCCCATTCCAGCTACATGTCCCCCAAGAGCTTCCGCGACATGCAGGTGCAGACCCGCGGTGAGTTCGGCGGCCTCGGCATCGAGGTCACCATGGAAGAAGGCCTCGTCAAGGTCGTGTCTCCGATCGATGACACGCCGGCAGCCAAGGCCGGTGTCCTGGCGGGTGACCTGATCACCTATATCGACGGCGAGCAGGTTCAGGGCCTCACCCTGAACGAAGCGGTTGAAAAGATGCGTGGCCCGGTCAACACCGACATTGTCGTGACCGTGCGCCGCAAGGGCCGTGCCGAGCCGTTCGACATCACCATCACCCGCGATATCATTCGCATCCGCTCCGTGCGCTGGCGCGAAGAGGATGATGTCGGTTATGTCCGCGTCACCCAGTTCAACGAACAGACTTTCGATGGCCTCAAGAAGGGCATTGAGGAAATGTCGGAGAAGATTGGCGACGACAAGCTGAAGGGCTTCATTGTCGATCTGCGCAACAACCCGGGCGGTCTTCTTGACCAGGCGATTGCCGTTTCCGATGCCTTCCTGGACCGCGGCGAGATTGTCTCGACCCGTGGCCGTGAAGCCGACGAGACGCAGCGCTACAATGCCCGTGCGGGCGATCTGACCGATGGCAAGCCGGTCATCATCCTGGTGAACGGCGGGTCGGCCTCTGCGTCCGAGATCGTTGCCGGCGCCCTGCAGGACCACCGCCGCGCGACCATTTTGGGCACACGGTCCTTCGGCAAGGGCTCCGTCCAGACGATCATCCCGCTGGGCGCAAACGGTGCCATCCGCCTGACCACGGCGCGCTATTACACGCCCTCCGGCACCTCCATCCAGGCCAAGGGAATCGTGCCGGATATCGAGGCGCTGCAGGATCTTCCTGAAGAGCTGGTCGGCCGCGTCGACACCAAGGGCGAAGCGGGCCTGCGTGGCCACCTTGAGGCCGATGGTGAAGAGCAGTCCGGCAGCCAGGCCTATGTGCCGTCGGATCCGGACGAGGACACCCAGCTCAAGCTGGCGCTCGATCTTCTGCGCGGCGTACAGGTCAACAGTGCCTTCCCGCCTGTCTCCGACAGCGCTGCCGTCAAGAACTGATGCCAACGAGGCGCGCCGCCGTGTGGCGGCGCGCCGGTCTCTTTCGTTTTCGTTCTGCGTATTCCAACAACAACACGTCTCCGGCCGGCGGCCGGACAATTGACTCAGGACGGTAATGTCGAGCGAAGATCTCACAGCTCCCCTAGGTATGGGCAAACGGCGGCTCGTCAGGCTGCCGTTCGGTCTGATCGGCGTCGGCATCTTGAGCGTCATCTTCACGACTACGCTGATCTGGATCGCGGTCGTGGACGATCCGCTCGGCGGCGAGCCGGTTGCGGTCCTGCCGCTGGACGCTGTTGTGGAAGGCGTCACGTCCCAGGATATTGAAGTCGTCGAAATCCGTCCGGGTATAGGCGACGATCTCGGCCCAAATCTGCGGCCGGAAAGCGCCAAGGACCTGATGGGGCCGCGCTATGACATGATCCTGCGACCCGACGGTCTGGGCCCCGAGGCACCCGTCACCAGCCTGTCGATCAATCCGGACAGCCGTGTCAGCGAACGGTCCGACTATGGCTTCCTGCCCAAGGTGAGCGAAGCGGGCGTGCGCCCGTTGGATGCCTATTCCCGGCCGGTCGTGAACGAGTTCAAGTCGATCCCGAAAATTGCCGTGGTTGTCACGGGTCTGGGGCTCAGCGAGACCGGCACCCAGAACGCCATCTCCAGCCTGCCACCGGAAGTCACCTTCGCGCTGGCACCCTATGGCGAGGATCTGGATCTGTGGATGCAACAGGCCCGCACCAAGGGCCACGAACTGTTGCTGCAGCTGCCGCTCGAACCTTTTGATTTTCCGGACAATGACCCGGGACCACACACGCTCCTGGTCAGTCTCAGGCCCGCTGAAATGCTCGACCGGCTGGCCTATCTTCTGACACGCGCAACCAATTATGTCGGAACGATTCCTGAAATGGGTGCGCGGTTCACTTCGACCAAGCCGTCCATGGAATATCTGTTTGAAAAACTGAAATCCCGTGGCCTGATGTTTGTCGACAACGGAACGTCGTCCCGGTCGATCGCGGCCGAGATGTCCACGGACAAGCGCCTGCCGTTCAGCGGCGTGGATGTGGTTCTGGACGAGGTGCCAAGGGACGACAATATCGACGCCAAGCTGTTGCAGCTGGAAGGCATCGCCCGCTCCCGAGGGATCGCCGTGGCCGCCGGGTCGGCGCTTCCCGTGACTGTACGCCAGCTGCAAAAATGGGTACAGGATCTGGAAGAGCGCGGTCTCCAGCTGGTGCCGATCAGCGCCACTATCGACCGGTAGTTTTTGATCTTTTTGAAACAGGTGACATCGTGACGAAGCTTGAACTCGGACCGGGATTTCCGGCACCTTCTGAGGGGCTTCCCTATCGCCCATGTGTCGGCATCATGCTGATCAACAGGGACGGTCTGGTCTGGATCGGAAGCCGCGACGATGGCGGCAGTTCCTCGAACTACGAGTACAGCTGGCAGATGCCGCAGGGTGGTATCGACAAGGGCGAAGCTCCCGAGCCCGCGGCTCGAAGGGAACTCTACGAGGAAACCTCGATCAGGTCCGTGACCCTTTTGGAGGAAGCGCCTGAGTGGTTTGCCTATGACTATCCGCCGGATGTCGTCAAAAAATCGCGCAAGGGCAAGCACCGGGGACAGGCGCAGCGCTGGATCGCCTATCGATTCGACGGGTCCGACGACGAAATCAATATTCTGACACCGCCGGACGGCCATTCGGCGGAGTTTTCGGAGTGGCGCTGGGAAGAGGCCAGCCGGTTGCCGGAGCTGATCGTTCCGTTCAAACGGCCGGTCTATGAGCGGGTGATTGCCGCGTTTTCACATCTGACCGCCTGAGGCACCTGCCGCAGACGCCATCGTCAAAGCGTCAGCATTTGAAGGCCGATTGTCGTTTTTCAAACAGACAGACGGCATCCGCATCGCTAACATCGCGCCAATTCAAGGGCTCACCGGTCGCCTGGTACACAGGATCGGCTGGGGCTGCAACAGGCACGAGGCGAGCGCGGACGCGACATCCAACGCGCGCTCATGAGGAATTGGGAGGAACGCCAATGTCTTTCGGCAAGGGGCTTTCACGCAAGCCGTCCCAGACGAAAGGGCGTCAATTGGAAGATGCGGCACTGGCCGAGGTGCAGGCGATTCTGGGCGATGAGCCGCGTCGCCGCGATCTGTTGATCGAACACCTGCACAAGATCCAGGATGCTTTTGGATGCCTGGAAGCACGCCACCTCAAGGCGCTGGCAGACGAGATGAAGCTGTCGCAGGCCGAGATTTACGAGGTCGCCAGCTTCTACCACCATTTCGACATCGTGCGCGAAGGGGACGCCAAACCGGCGCCTTTGACGATTCGCGTTTGTGACAGTGTTGCTTGCGCCCAAAAAGGGGCAGATGCGCTGGCAGCTGCACTGGAAGGCGGTGTTGACCCGGCCAAGGTTCGTATCCAGAAAGTGCCCTGCATTGGCCGCTGTGCCGGAGCGCCGGCCGTTCAAGTCGGTAAACGTGCCGTCGACAATGCGTCTGAACTCTCCGTACGCGCCGTTCTCTTTGAAGGGGAAACAGCCGCGGAGATCCCGGATCACGTCAAACTCGACGCCTATCGTACGGGCGGTGGTTACAAGCTGCTGGATCGTGTCCGGGCAGGCGAGCTGGACGCGGCGGCGATTGCCGACATGGCCCTTGAGGCAGGCTTGCGCGGTCTGGGCGGGGCCGGCTTTCCAACCGGCACCAAGTGGAAGATCGTCAACGATCTGCCCGGCCCGAAATACCTGACCATCAACGGCGACGAAGGTGAGCCCGGCACCTTCAAGGACCGCTATCATCTGGAGCGCGATCCGCACCGGCTTCTGGAAGGAGCCCTGATCGCTGCCCACGCTATCTCCGCGGACCGCATCTACCTTTATATGCGCGACGAATACCCGGCGGTGCTGGAGATCCTGAAGGCGGAAATCGAAGCCCTGCGCACGGCAGGCATCATCACCTCCATCGACATCGAGCTGCGCCGTGGTGCCGGGGCCTATATCTGCGGCGAGGAAAGCGCGATGATCGAGTCGATAGAAGGCAAGCGCGGCCTGCCGCGCCACCGTCCGCCCTTCATCGCCCAGGTCGGCCTGTTCGGCCGCCCGACCCTCAATCACAATGTCGAGACCCTGTTCTGGATCCGCGACATCGTCGAAAAGGGGCCGGAATGGTTTGCTGCCCAAGGCCGGCGGGACAAGAAAGGCTTCCGGTCTTTCTCGGTTTCCGGCCGGGTCAAGGAGCCGGGGGTCAAGCTGGCACCGGCCGGCGTCACCATGAATGAACTGCTGAACGAATTCTGCGGCGGCATGGAAGACGGCCACAGCTTCAAGGGCTACCTGCCGGGTGGCGCGTCCGGCGGCATTCTGCCGGCCTCGCTCGCCGATGAGCCGCTCGATTTCGGCACACTCGACAAGCACGGCTGCTTCATCGGCAGTCACGCCATCGTGGTCTTTTCCGACCAGGACGACATGCGCGATGTGGCCCTCAACCTGATGCGTTTCTTCAAGCACGAAAGCTGCGGCCAGTGCACGCCGTGCCGGTCTGGTACGGAAAAGATGGAACATCTTCTGGCTGAAGGCGACTGGGACGAGGCAAAGATCGCCGATCTCGACGCGGTGATGCGGTCCGCGTCCATCTGCGGTCTCGGCCAGGCGGCCAGCAACCCGGTCGCCTCGGTTCTGAAATTCTTTCCTGAGGAGTTCGGCAAATGAGCCAGATCACCTTCTCTCTTGATGGCAAGAACGTCACCGCCGGTGAAGGCGAAACCATCTGGCAGGTGGCCAAACGCGAAGGCGTCGCCATTCCGCACCTTTGCCACAAGGATGCGCCCGGTTACCGCTCCGACGGCAATTGCCGGGCCTGCATGGTCGATATTGAAGGCGAGCGTGTGCTCGCCGCCTCCTGTATCCGGACACCGTCGGAAGGCATGGTCGTCAAGACCGCGACCGAACGCGCCGAAAAGGCCCGTGAGATGGTCTTCGAACTGCTGGCCGCCGACCAGCCGTCCCGCGACCATCACCCGGATCCGGAAAGCGACTTCTGGAAATGGTCCGATGCGATCGGGGTAACCTCCAGCCGGTATGCACCATGTGAAAAACCGGCCCAGGACATTTCGCACCCGGCCATTGCGGTCAATCTCGATGCCTGTATCGCCTGCAACCTGTGCGAACGCGCCTGCCGCGAGGTTCAGGTCAATGACGTCATCGGCATGGCCGACCGGGGCGCGCACACGGTGCCGGTCTTCGATCTGGCCGATCCAATGGGCCTGTCCACCTGTGTGGCCTGCGGTGAATGCGTTTCTGCGTGCCCGACCGGTGCGCTCATGGAAAAGAGCCTCCTTGATGCGACGGCCACAAAGCGGGAAGTCTTTGCAGAAGAGACCGTCGACAGCGTTTGCCCGTTTTGCGGGGTTGGCTGCCTGACATCCGTTTCCGTCAAGGACGGCAAGATCGTCAGCGTTGAGGGTCGGAACGGCCCGGCGAACGAAAACAGGCTCTGCGTCAAGGGCCGCTTCGGCTTTGACTATGTCTCCAGCCCGCAGCGCCTGACCAGACCTCTGATCCGCCGGGACGATGCCCCGAAAGGCCGTGATATCTCCATGACGCTGGAGAACCATCTCGATTATTTCCGCGAGGCAACCTGGGAGGAAGCGCTGGACAGGGCGGCAAGCGGCCTGAAGGCAGCGTTCGAGGCCAAGGGCGGAGCGGGCATTGCCGGATTCGGGTCCGCCAAGGGCTCCAACGAAGAGGCCTATCTTTTCCAGAAGCTGATCCGCCAGGGCTTCCAGACCAACAATGTCGATCACTGTACGCGTCTGTGTCATGCCTCGTCCGTGGCAGCGCTCATGGAAGGCATCGGCTCTGGTGCGGTCACCGCGCCGTTCAATGCCGCCGAGGATGCCGATTGCATGATCGTCATCGGAGCGCGCCCGGCCCAGAACCATCCCGTAGCAGCCACCTATATCAAACAGGCCGCCAAAAAGGGCACCAAGCTGATCGTGATGGACCCGCGCGGTCAGGACCTGATGCGCTACGCCGAATACGGCCTGAAGTTCAAGCCGGGCACGGATGTCGCCATGCTGAACGCGCTCCTCAACGTGATCATCACTGAGGAGCTTTATGACAGCCAGTATATCGCGGCCCATGTCGACGGCTTCGAGGCGCTGAAGGAGAAGATCAGGGACTTCACACCCGAAGCCATGGAGCCGGTCTGCGGCATTGATGCGCAAACCCTGCGCGAAGTCGCAAGGCTTTACGCCACCAGCCAGAAGTCGATCATCTTCTGGGGCATGGGCGTTTCCCAGCATGTGCACGGCACGGACAATGTCCGCTGCCTGATCGCAATGGCGCTGACCACCGGCCAGATCGGCCGCCCGGGGACGGGCCTGCATCCGCTGCGCGGTCAGAACAACGTCCAGGGCGCGTCTGATGCCGGCCTGATCCCGATGGTGTTTCCGGACTACCGCTCCGTAGAAAACGCAGACATCCGCTCCGAATTTGAAGATGCCTGGGGCCGCACGCTCGACCCTGTGCGTGGTCTGACCGTTGTTGAGATCATGGACGACATTCTGGAAGGTGGCATTGAGGCGATGTTCATCCAGGGCGAAAACCCGGCCATGTCCGACCCGGATCAGAACCACGCGCGCAAGGCGCTGGCGAGCCTGAAGCATCTGGTGGTACAGGACATTTTCCTGACCGAAACAGCCTGGCATGCGGACGTGATCCTGCCGGCCTCCGCCCACGCGGAAAAGCTCGGCACCTTCACCAACACCAACCGCCAGGTCCAGATCGGCCGGCCCTGCGTGCCGATGCCGGGAGAGGCCCGCGCCGACTGGGAAATCCTGATCGAGCTGGCCAACCGGCTGGGTCTTGGCTGGTCCTATGACGGCGTTCCGGCAATCTACGAGGAAATGCGCTCGCATATGGCTTCGCTCCAGAACATCTCCTGGGAGCGGCTGGAGCGCGATGGCACGGTCACCTATCCGGCCGACGCGCCGGACAAGCCGGGCAACGAGATCCTGTTCGGCCAGTCTTTCCCGACGGCCGATGGCCGCGGCAAGATCGTGCCCACCGAACTGGTGCCGCCCAACGAGGTGCCGGACGAGGACTACCCGATGGTGCTGACCACGGGCCGCATGCTGGAACACTGGCACACGGGCGCAATGACCCGGCGTGCCGAAGTGCTCAATGCCATCGAGCCGGAACCGGTTGTCTCCATGAACCCGCGCGACATCAAGCTCCAGGGGCTGGAGATCGGTCAGCAGGTCACAGTCGAAACCCGCCGCGGCGCTATCACCCTGACCCTGCGCGCCGACCGGGACGTCTCGACCGGCATGATGTTCATCCCGTTCTGCTTCTTCGAAGCGCCGGCAAACTTCCTGACCAACCCTCAACTCGACCCGTTCGGCAAGATCCCGGAATTCAAGTTCTGTGCGGCACGGGTCGGCGCTGCACAACAGCGCGAGGCGGCCGAGTAATAAAAATCGAGAAGATCGAGGGTCATAACAAAGGGGCGGCCAGTGGCCGCCCCTTTTTTGTGTCGTTTAAGACCTTCAGTTGGCTTCGATCTTGACGGCCAGCAGATCCGGCAGGGTTTGCGGCGCGGCCATGCTACCGAGGATATGGGTCAGCGGCACAGGCGTCCTGGGTGTCAGCGTCGCCTTCAGTTCACCCGGGGTTTCCAGAAACGTGGAGGCTGCGTCATTCACCATTTCGGAGAAGGTCTTGTTCTGGACCTGGGCTGCTGCTTCATCAATCTGCTTGAGCAGCGCCTCTCGAAAGACGGCCTCCGGCATGCCCTGGGTCGCCGCGATCTTGCCGAGGCCACCGGCGACCAGTCCGGCATCTCGAAAGCTGACCGACGCATTGACGAACTGGGCCATCGCCAAGGCGAGCTCGCCCTGTCCCAGCGGATCCTCGAACAGCGCCCGAGACACATTTGCAAACCGGGCATCGATTTCCAGAGCGCCGAGACCTTCGATGGACACCTTCAGCTTCTCAAGCTGCAGATCAAGGGTCTCTTCGTCCCAGTGGAGCCGGGTCTGGCTGGACCAGACGATTTCGGAAAAGCCAAGCGTCTTCAGCAGGGTTTTGACCTGACCTTCGGACACCATCTCAAGGGGGTGCCTGATGTCCCGGTAATCTATATCAATCCGGGTCGGAAGCGGCGGAACCGACGTCGCCGCGCTGAAGTGGGCCTTGCCGATCGACATGTCATCGGCACCTGGAAGGTCAAGATCAGCACCCTCCACGGTGTAGGCCAGCGACCGGGGCAACACCGCCCGAAACATCCCAACGGGATCTGCACCAGCGGAGTCGATGTCGGATAGCAGTGCCTTGAGCACCGGTATCATGGGCTCGTATTCCGCAAATTCGATGTTGAACAGGCTTGCCCGGTCGACCCTTGCACTGCCGCCTCCCGGAATGTCGGGAATACGGATCCCCGAAACCGTCAGGTCATCAACGCCATTTGAACTCAGATCAGACAGGGTCACCGAATCGACAAAAATGGAGAATTCATTGCGTCCGGAAGTATCGGCGATGTCCAGTTTCAATCCCGAATAGTCAAGCCCGCCATAGGAAAATATTCTCGCAAACTGGAACGATTCTGACAGCAGGTAGTCGAACAACGCCGTCTCGGTTTGCCAGTTCCGCGGAACCATCATTCCGGTCGCCAGTTTGAAGAGGTCAAAGCTTCGCGCGCGAAGAGACACTCCACGGGTTTCGGCCTTATCGATGGAAATGTCCATCTCGAGGCCCTCGTCAATCGGCAGTGTCGTTCTGACGTTCCGCTCGACGGCTGTTTCAACCAGTTGCACGTCTTGTCCAGCTGGAATCCGGTCACCGGCCAGCACATCCAGGTAGGCGCTGAAATTGACCCCCAGCAGCTCCGAACGCCCCTGACTGTAGCCCCCCTCGGACACGCTTTCGTCCACAGCCGCGAGAACTTCGGTGCTGCCTAATTCGAATTCCATCCGCTCCCAATAGCCGTCGCGCGAATTCTGAATGCGCAGCTGCTTGCGCATCACACGCTGATTGAGAATGAGTTCCTCATCCTCGCCGTCCAGACGGTTGACGAACAGGTCAGAGTGCTCCCTGTCGGCCGTCATCAAATCGAACGAAGGCAGCAGCAGCGCGTGGACAAGGGGGCGCCATTCCCGAAACGAACGTGCTTCGGCTTTGTTGTCGATTACCGGAAGCGACACGCGATAGTTCAGCGCCTCGAAATTATCCGTGAAATGCCAGAGTTGCGCGCGCAAGGCCTCGTCAAATGTCACGCTGCCCGATAAGCCGTTGGAGCCGGAGCAGCTGTAGAGGCTTGCGCTGAACGTCCTGTCCTCCTGCGCGAAGCCTTCCAGCTTGCAAAGGTCTGCCCGGATCTTGAATGAGAATGCGGCCGGAGAGGGAGTCTCGCCGTCGTCTTGGCGGAAATCGTTGAGAAGCTGTCCACCGCCGGAGACGACGAGCTCCTTGACTGTCAGGACATCTGCGTCCTGGTCATAGTCGATTGCTTCGACGGAAAGGGTCAGCCCAAGGTCTGTGAGTGTATCCAGATAGGCATCAAAGGCGGCTTTGCCGGTGGTTTGGGCCTGCGACGTGGACCAGGACAGCAGCACGACCACGCTGGCCACGGCAAACTGACGGATAGTTGAAAGGAACATCCGGCCAGGCTCGACAAAGGCTTTCAATTGCAAGCTCCAAATTTGTGTTCAGAAAAACTGGGACAGACCAAATCCTGCAGATCTGTACCGTCTCCCATACGAATTACTGTAAAATTTATCAATGAGTCCCGGCAGGAACCGCGCCGCCGAAAAAGAAAGGGCGGCCACTGGCCGCCCTTTTATGGTGCCGTTCTGGGGAAGCTCAGTTGGCTTCGATCTTGACGGCCAGCAGATCCGGCAGGGATTGCGGCGCGGCCAAGCTGCCGAGGATCTGGGCCAGCGGCACCGCGGCCGAAGGCGTCAGGGTAATTTTCAGCTCGCCCGGGCTTTCCAGAAACTTGGAAGCCGCGTCGCTCACCATCTTTGTGAAGGCCTCGTTCTGGACCGGCGCGGTGGCCTGGGCCGCCTGGGCAACCAGCGCCTCGCGGAAAACATTCTCCGGGATGCCTTGGGTCTCGGCGAAATGGGCAATGCCCTTCGACGCAAGGCCGGCATCACGGAATGTCGCCGAGGCCTCGACGAACTGGGCTACAATCAGGGCCATCTGACCCTGACCTTCCGGATCTTCGAACAGGGCTTTCGGCACATTGGCAAAACGGGCGGAAATCTCCGCACGACCGAGACCCTCGATCTCGGCCATGAATTTTTCCAGATGCAACTCGAGGGTGTTTTCGTCCCAATGCAGGCGTGTTTCGTCCGACCAGACAACATTCTCCAGGCCGAGCGCACGGAACAGCGCCTCCATTTCCGGATCTTCAACAGAGCTGACCGGCACCTGGAGGCCCTCGCTGCGCATGAAGACACTTGTCGGGATCGGTGACACCGTTGTGGAGACGGTCATTTCCGCAGCGCCGATCTTGGCCTTCTGCCTGTCCGGGGCAACGGCCTCGAGCCCCTTGACCTCGTAGCTGAAAGACAGCGGCAGGAAGGCGCGGGCAACGTCAAACGGGTGGTCCTCACCAAAATTCGGATCGGCCATCAGCGTGCTGATCATGGCGCGCATCGGCTCATAATCGGCGAATTGAATACCGCCGATCGCAGCCTTGTCGAGCTTGAGCGAAGCGCCGTCCGGGAGTTTCGGGGCGATCAGGCCTGCAAGCATCATTTCTTCAATGCCGTTGGAGTTGACGCCCGTCATGGCGATTTCTTCAATGGTCACCTCAGTATCCTGCTCCAGCTCGGGAGTCGGGATCTTGACTTTAATGCCTCCGAGGCGGGCGTCGGCGAGTCCGTAGGACCGGTAAAGCTGAAACACACTGGTGATCATCTTCTCTGGCGCCAGGTCCGACGGGCTCATGAGATCGTCATAGATCGCGAGCAGGCTGCCTTCCCGCTTGGTCAGCGTGAAGGAGTCCATGCTGGCCCTGTCGGCGGTGAACTCGACCCCAACTCCCTGTTCCAGTGTCTGGGTAAACGAAAAATCCTCGGCGGATAGGGAACCGATGAACGTTTGCGGCTCGCCGGTTTCCGGCACATCCGGATCGAGCATGTCGAGATAGGCTGCGAAATTGAAATCTTTGTAGACGGTCTTGCCCTGGCGGGCGGTTATGTTCGGCGGATTGTCCTCCGGGACGCTCCCCTGGAAAGTCTGCGTGATGTTGTCGACGGACATCGAAGCGATCCTGCCGTCGACGGAATCGCTCATCAGATACCCGTCCATCTGGATCGTGCCGGACAGCACGGCGCGTTCCTGATCATCCTTGCTTTCGACCACTTCGAACGTGAAACCGGTTGAATCGACCCTGATTTCCTCAAAGGAAGTCAGCAAGCTGGCTCGCAGAAAGGGCAGCCAGCGGGTGACCGGCTTGGTTGGATCTGCTGCGGGCAGGTCCGGAAGGGAGAAGCTGTAGTCGGTTGCCGACAGGCCGGACAGGCGCACGTCGATCTTCAGGTGGCCCTTGCCTTCGCGCTGAGCGGTGAGGTTTATCTGGGTATCGTCCGAATAGACCCAGCTTTCCGCCTTGAACACGCCGTCGTCAAAGGAAAGCCCGCTGATCTTGATCTGGCTGCTCGACATGGACAGGTCATAGGCCGGCTTGGCACCGTTTTTTGCAAGACCGTCCGGTGCATCCTCGACCGTGCCGCTGAGCGAGACGGTGCTGTCCGTCAGCGTCAGCGTATCACTGCCGGCATCGTAACGGACATCGCCGTTCTTGACCTGCAATCCGAGTTTTTGCAGATGGTCAAAATAGGTGTCGAGAGCAGCTGTTCCGCTCTCTTGCGCAAAGGCGGTGCCGGAAGTCAGAGCCAGCGCGGTGCCCAGTGTCAGCCAGTGGGTACGAGCCTTCAAAGAGGATGGTTTACGTGCGGGAGTGGCGGGAAATGTCAATTTTTTGGCTCCAAGGAAATGATCGGAAACGAGGTGGGGCGTCTTCGATATAGGCGTAGGTCGTCGGTCATTCCACGGCCATGGCCCATTCTCATGACAAGGATCTTGATCGTCACAATGTTGATCCTGTGCGCTTGTTGGCCGCTTTGACTGTCAACCTCAGCCAGGATCCGGACCGCGGACCGAAAGGTGTCTCAAAGGGCTACTTGCAGGTGCTTCTTTGGCTGGCGTGGGGCTCCATCGCGGAAGCTTGATTAGGGCGGCAGATAGGTGAACCGCCGACACCCGCCGGTCCGACTCGACGAGAGCATTCTAAGGGCGGCTTGCCTTCGATGTTCAGAAAAGGGCCGCAGACCAGAACCGCAGACCTGTCTGATCTTCCATACGAGTTATTGTAAAATTTATCAATACAACTCTCAGGACAGCCCCGTCAGCCTCAACAAAAAGGGCGGCCTGGGCCGCCCTTTCGATGATGGATGAGTGTTGGGCCTATTTCGCCTCGATCTTCACCGCCAGCAGGTCCGGCAGGGTTTGCGGGGCCGCCATGCTGCCGAGGATCTGCGCCAGTGGCACTGCGGCCGCAGGTGTCAGGGTCACTTTCAGCTCGCCCGGGTTTTCCAGAAACTTGGAGGCCGCGTCGCTCACCATCTTGGTGAAGGCCTCGTTCTGGACCGGCGCGGTGGCCTGGGCCGCCTGGGCAACCAGCGCCTCGCGGAAGACATTCTCCGGAATGCCCTGTTCTTCGGCGATATGGGCAATGCCCTTGGAAGCAAGGCCGTCGTCGCGGAAGGTCAGCGAGGCATCGACGAACTGCGCGACAATCAGCGCCATCTGACCCTGTCCTTCCGGATCCTCGAACAGGGATTTGGGCACATTGGCAAAGCGGGCCGACAGTTCGGCGCGGCCGAGGCCCTCAATCTCGACCATGAATTTTTCAAGGCGGAGTTCAAGGGTCGCCTCGTCCCAGTAGAGACGGGTTTCATCCGACCAGACAACGTTTTCCAGGCCAAGCGCTGTGAAGAGGGCCTCCGCCTCGGGATCGTCGATGGCCCTGACAGGAACCTGGATGCCTTCGTTGCGCACAAAGACATTGGTCGGGATCGGAGACACCGTTGTCGAAACGGTCATTTCCGCAGCGCCGATCTTCACCTGGTCCTTGTCCGGCGTGACGACGTCCAGTCCCTTGATCTCGTAGCCGAAGGACAGCGGCATGAAGGCCCGGGCAACGTCCAGCGGGTGGTCTTCGCCAAAATCGGGATCGGCCATCAGCGTGCTGATCATGGCGCGCATCGGCGTGTAGTCGGCAAATTCGATGTCGCCGATGGCCGCCCAGTCGAGCTTGAGGGAGGCCCCGTCCGGCAAGGACGGTGCGTCGAGGCCGACCAGCATCATTTCGCCGATGCCGTCGGAGTTGACGTCGGTCATCGCCATTTCCTTGATGGCGACAGTGACGTTTTCTCCTGGCGTCGGCGACGGCGCCTGGACATTGATGCCACTGATGCGGGCGTCCGTGATGCCAAAGGAACGGTAGAACTGGAACACCCCGGTGATCAGTTCTTCCGGAACAGGTTCCTTCTTGGCCAGCAGGTCATCGAAGAGGCCAAGAAGATTGTTCTCCCGTTTGAGGAAGGTGACCTCACCGATGGCGGCCCGGTCGATTGTCATATCCATGGACATGCCGTCAGGGAGCTCTTGCTGCGACGTGTAATCGACCGCAGACCCTTCCCGGACTATTACAATTTCCGTATCGCTCTCGGGAACGGCCGGGTCGAGCAGGTCGATAAAGGCTGCGACATCCATGTCGGAATAGACGGTTTTGCCCTGGCTGGTTGTCTGCGTCAGCATGCCGTTGCCGTCAGGCGAAGCCGTCTGCAGCGTCTGTGTCATGCTGTCGATCGAGTATTCGCCAACACGCCCGTCCGCAGCGTCGCTCAACCGGTAGCCATCCATTTGCATGGTGCCGGTAACAACCTGCACTTCCTTGCCGTCCTCCGTCGCAAACGCCTCGATGGTGACGGCCGTGCTGTCGACCTTGATCTCTTCATAGGACGCGAGCAGAGACGCCTTCAGGAACGGCAGCCAGCGGCTGGCCTGGCGCTCCGGGTCTTCGGCCGGAAGCTCGGGCATGGTGAATCTGTAATCGGTTGCGGACACGCCGGTCATCCGGCCGTCAAGTTCAAGTCGGCCTTTCCCTTCGGCGGAGCCGGAAATGGTGAATTCGCTGTCATCCGAATAGATCCAGCTCGCTGCCTGGAAATCGCCGTCCTCATGGGTCAGCCCGTTGACCGTCACTGTTCCGCTTGAAAACGTAATCTCGTAGCTTAGATCGGTCTTGTCGTCCGCGTCTCCGTCCTCGGACGGAAGACCGCTGATCGTGCCTTCCAGAGACAGCGTGCTGTCGGTGACGGTGAGCGTATCGCTGCCGGCATCATAGCTGACATTGCCGTTTTCGACGTCCAGGCCGAGGGCTTTGAGGCCGTCGACATAGGCATCGAATGCAGCCGTGCCCGTGTCCTGTGCCAGCGCGGGAGCGGAAATCAGCGCCAGCGCGGTGCTGAGGGTCAGGAACCTGGCGCGCGTCTTGGCTGATGTCGGAAAGGGAGCAGGTGTTGTCTGGAAAATCAATGTTTTGGCTCCAATGATATGATCGGAAACGACGAAGGTCGAACCCGATATAGGGGTATGTCTTAGGCCATTCCATGACTATGGCCCATTCTCATGCCAAGGTCGACTCACAGCGCCTATTTCAGGAAGTTACCGCCAGCCATTCGTTGCGCACCTGGTCGTTGTTTTCACCAGGAATTGCCTTGGCTTTTTCGGCCTGGAACTGCGTCGCCGGCGCCAGCTTTCCGAAGGCCCAGACAGCCGTACTCCTGACAGTCTCGTCCGGGTCTGCAAGGTGGTTTCGCACCTCTTCAAGCAAAGACTTGTCGCCGCTGTTGCCAGCGGCAGTCAGAACGTTGCGCAAAAAGCGGTTGCGGCCGATCCGCTTGATTGGGGATCCGGAAAAGAATGTGCGGAAGGCTGCGTCGTCCAGCTGGAGCAGATCCACCAGGCGTGGCGAGACAAGATCCTTGCGCGCGATCAGCTTCGCCTCCCGTGCGGTTTCAGCGAACTTGTTCCAGGGGCAGGCGGCCAGGCAGTCGTCGCAACCATAGATGCGATTGCCGATGGCATCGCGGAACTCCGCCGGGATCGGGCCTGAATGTTCGATCGTGAGATACGAGATGCAACGCCTTGCATCCAGCTGGTAGGGCGCCGGAAAGGCATCGGTCGGGCAGGCGTCGAGGCAGGCCCGGCAGGAGCCGCAATGATCGCGCTCCGCTCCGCTCGGGGGCAGCTCCAGTGTCGTGAAGATGGCACCGAGAAAGAACCACGAGCCGAGCTCGCGCGAGACCAGATTGGTGTGTTTGCCCTGCCAGCCAAGCCCGGCAGCTTCCCCGAGCGGCTTTTCCATCACCGGCGCAGTGTCGACGAACACTTTCACGTCGCCACCTCCGCGCGACACCAGCAGGCTTGCCAGCTCTTTCAGCCGCCCCTTGATGATGTCGTGATAGTCCCGGTGACGGGCATAGACCGAGATGCCCCCGGAACCAGGGTCTTCGAGATGCGCCAGGGGATGGTTTTCCGGCGCATCGTCTGGGCCGTAATTCATTGCCAGCATGATGACGGAACGCACGTCCGGCCACAGGGAGGCCGGCGCCGCGCGGCGCTCCGCGGTCTCCGCCATCCAGCCCATGGTTCCGTGATGGCCCTTGTCAAGAAATTCCTTCAGGCGCGCACCTGCCTGCGGGATGCTGTCGGCCGCAGCCACGCGAACACCGTCAAAGCCAAGCGTCGCAGCTTTCTCCTGAAAGGCTTTCAGCAGTTTTTCCGGTTTCGTATGCAACGCCCTCAGCCGACCGGCTCCCTCTTCGCGCGCGGCCCATCCGAACGTGAGCCCTCTTAGAAATCAAGATCGGTATAGGTGGGCGCTGGCGGCATGCCCAGCACCTTTTCACCCAGAAGCGGACGCATCGACGGCCGTGACTTGACCCGCGCATACCAGGTCTTGATGTCCTCTTCGCCGCTCCAGGGCACTTCGCCGAGATAATCGGCACAGGAAAGACCTGCCGCCAGGGCGAAGTCGGCAAAGGTCAGCCGGTCGCCTGCCAGCCAGCGGCGCGAGGCGACCAGATAGCCGAAATATTTCAGATGATGATGGATGTTGGCACGGGCGACTCTCAAGGCCGCTGAGTCCGGTTCTCCGCCACCGGCGGATTTCGGCATGATCTGCTTGTAGATGCGCTCGCGCACCAGATGACCGATCACTTCCCGGTCGAACTTGTCGAGGCACCAGTCGACAAGGCGCCGCGTCTCGGCGCGGGCTTCCGGATGGTCCGGCATCAGCCGCTTGTCGGCAACCGCGTAGCCACGTGTCTCGTCCAGATACTCCATGATCGGTCCTGGTCCGCAAATGGCGGGTCCGTCATTTTCCACGATCACCGGAACCGTGCCGGCGGCGTTCAGCAACAACAGCTCCTGCGGCCGCTCCCAGGGATTGACGTGCTGCTCCTCGAAGGCGGCGCCATACTCGCTCAGAATGAGGCGGATGAAGCGCGAGGAGGGGGAAAACGGATGGTGGTAAAGGGTCAGCATTGAGCGGTTAAGAGCCTGAATTGTGGCAAGACGACGTCAGCGGCAGTGGCCTTATCAAAAGACGCGTTAACGCGAGTTTGCCCTGAATATGGTTATCAAGGGTTTGACGGCGCCCCTTCGCTCCGTCAAATAAGCGGCGGTTCCGGTCGTGCCCCGACGCGCGACAGATACTTGGTCAGGCTTACCCGCATCAAGCGATTTGGAGACAAGATACACAATGGACGGCCAAACGATTGTAAATGCTCTGATTTTGGGGATCGTCGAAGGGCTGACCGAATTCATACCCGTCTCCTCCACCGGCCATATTCTGCTGCTCGGTCACTTTCTGGGCTTTGAAAGCACGGGAAAAACCTTCGAGGTGCTGATTCAGCTGGGCGCCATTCTGGCGATCCTGTCGGTCTATTTCGGCCGGCTGTGGCAATTGGCAAAGGCGCTGCCGAACGACCCCACCAGCCGGCGCTTCGTCTTCGGCATTCTGATCGCGTTCCTGCCGGCCGCCTTTATCGGCGTGATGCTGCACAGCTTCATCAAGGAAGTCTTGTTTGAAACACCGGCGCTGATCTGTACCACGTTGCTGGTCGGTGGCGTCATCCTGCTCTGGATCGACCGGCTGCCGCTCAAGCCGCGCTACACCAATGTGATGGACTATCCGCTGTCGCTCTGTTTGAAGATCGGCTTCTGCCAGTGTCTGGCCATGGTGCCGGGGGTTTCGCGCTCCGGCGCCACCATTGCCGGCGCCCTTCTGATGGGCACGGACAAGCGCTCTGCGGCGGAGTTTTCGTTCTTCCTGGCCATGCCGACCATGGCCGGCGCCTTTACCTATGATCTTTTCAAGAACCGTCATGTGCTCTCCGCCGATGACGTCGTGATCATCACAATCGGTTTTGTCGCCTCCTTCATCGCCGGTGTCTTCGTGGTCAAGGGGCTTCTGGATTTCGTCTCCAAACACGGTTTTGCGCCCTTTGCCTGGTGGCGAATTTTTGTCGGTCTGGCAGGGTTTGCCGGGCTCTATTTTCTGGGCTGAGGGCGTTTGCGTCGTCCGGGACATGCAAAGGCAGATGAAAATCAAGGATTTTCAATCAAGTTCCCAGAACTGCGGAGAACGGAACCGCAGAGAACAACAGTTTAGGGCTTCAGGTTGGTTCAGTCTCTTTTGCAGCTTCGATTTTGGAATAAGCGTCAAGGTATTGTGCTTCGGTAATCCGGGACTGCTTTCTAAGTGTTTCTAACGTGTATATTGCTGCCTCAAACTTTGGAAACGGATCAGAAGTAGGGCTGAAAAGAGTCGTTTTAAAACCCAGGATATCGTTTCGAATTGATGAACCCTGGTCAATAAAGAAACCGGCGACGTACCCGCTTTCTGGATCTGGTTCTGGAGCCGGATTGTTTATGCCTTGTTCAAATTCGTAGAAGCAGAACCCTTTCCTTCCAGTGTTTGAATTGCCGTATTCAATGAACATTTTGTTCGTATAGTGAGATATGTGTTCCTGTCCGTGATTGATGTCTTCAATGAAATTTAAAGAACGGTCGAGCAGCAATCCGTCAATAAAAACAATGCCGCTTCGACCCATGGACGTTGGTTTTTTTGTTATCTCGATGGTAAAAAAACCATAGGTAACAATTGTTCCCTCTCGAATGGAAATTGTCATCCAATTTCCGATTTTATCTACTAGGTCATTTCGCCTTAGTCTCTTGTGTTTTTGTGCGCTGTAGTTGACCTCAATGGGTGGCCCCCAAAGTCGATGATTTTCCAGTTTTTCGAAATACTTGCTAAAAATCTTGACTGCATGGCGGTCGGAAGACAAAAATATATTTGAGTTTCTGGAGCCTGCCATCCATCCGAAAAATACTTCCGTGTCATCTTCTTCATATTCAATAATCGTAAAATTTACTATTGGTGTACTGTGACGTAAAATCTTAATCTCGTGCGTCCCGTGAATTTTCTTCTTTCTTACACTAATCTGCTCGTAGCGCCCCGAAAAAAGCTGCGCGGGGCCAACGATGTCTGTCCACGTGCCTTCTTTTCCATTCTCTAGCCATGATGTATAGATTTGAGAGATTTCCGCTCCGTTTCTCTCGTCATAGTCGTATTCATCTATTCCAACAAAAGTATTTTTGACATCAACAGCGTGTTTCATCTTTCTTGCAATTCGAGGAAGGACCTCAGTGGATGGCCCTGCATATTCGATTTTCGTGTCGTTTTTGATGTTTTCGATTGCTCCAGCAATGTCTTCCTTGTTCAAATATTGCTGAATCACAAGTCCTGTAATGGCCGCAAGTAGAGCGACAGATAGTCGAATCCCATCCTCAATTGTCACATTGAGCATTTCTGCGAGCCAGGGAATAATCGTCAACGTCAGAAAACTCGAACCAAATAGGAAATAATTCCCGATCTGTAGCGTTCTTTTGCGACGTTGAAGCTTCTTCGTCTTGGAGTTAACTTTTTTGGCCATATAAAATCTCTCGATGAGGTAACAATATGAATAGAAAGTGGGTAATCAACCTATGGTTTAATTTAACATATTACCTAGTGTAAACGCGTTTGCAAATGAAGATCAATTTTTTGAAATACAGCAATTGTATTTGTGAAAAAATCTATTTAAATTCAATGAAGTAGAGTTTTTCGTGATTTTTCGGAGGTTTTTCTTTGCGGGGTTACTTTTCAATCACTTCTAGCTGAGTTGCATAAAGCGCCGCCAGCTCTTCCAGCTCGGCTGCCAGTTCCTCTCTCAGATTGATCGGTCCGACCAGCTCCGCGCCCGGGCCGAGCCATCTGACCAGCGGCAGGATGCGGGCGCGTTCGGTGGACGGAATGCTGATCAGCACCCGCCCGTCCTTCGCCGGTGTGAACACCGCGTGGCGGTAGTACCAGTCGGCGCTGAGTTTCTTGGCCTGGGCCGGCGTGATCAGGATTTCGGCGATGGCCTCCTCCTGTTCCCAGCGGCGCATGGCGCTGGACAGCCAGGCACCGCCGAGCAGGCTCTGGATCGAGAACTCCTTGTTGGGGCGAAAGAACATGCCGCTGATTTCCAGGTCCCGCACCCGGTCGGCGCGATAGACCTTCAGGACATTCGTGTCGACGCAGCGGCCGGCAAGATACCACAGGTCCCGGTCGAACATGACGCCGTAGGGTTCCACATCATGGGCCTTGACGGTTTGTCGTACCGGATTGACATGGTCGAAGCGCACCCGCTTGCCATCCAGGATACCGGCCATGAACCCGTCCAGAGCCGCCTGCCAGTCTTCGGTCGGCTGGGCCTTGGTGCCGGAATGAAAGATGTCCGGCGGGATCGGCTCGATTCCAACGATGCGGTCGGCGTCCTTCAGCAGCCCGTGCACCGTCTTCGGCAGGGAGGCAAGCAGCTTCTTTTCCGCCGCGTCCAGTTCGGCGGCCAGCGGCACCGTGCGGCTGGAGCGCACCAGTGCCATGGCCGCCAGCAGGGCGGCCGTCTCGTTGCGGGTCAGCGCCACAGGCGGTTGCAGATAGCCGCTGGCCAGCCGATAGCCGCCTTCCGCACCGCGCTCGGCATCGACAGGAACACCAAGCGCGATCAGCCGGTCAATGTCCCGGTAGATGGTTCTGAGCGACACCTTGAAGCGCTCGGCAAGGGCCGTTGCCGGCACCAGTCTGCCCCCGGTCAGCAGCAGCAGGATACCGAGGGCGCGTTCGATCGGGTTCATGAATTGGGTCTCAAAGGCGGTTGAATCAAAAAAAATCATACCCCGTGAACAGAACGGGATCAAACATGACTCACAGCTGTCAGGATTGCTTTGTCATTCTCTCCCCGTCCCCAGCGAACCGGATGCGCAAGTCCCCGCGAACCGGACGCGTCAATGCCCCTTGGAGAAGTGAGATGAGCCTTGAGATCGACACCATTTTTCGCAGCCGTGCCCATAGCCGCAGCCTTCTGCTATCTGCCCTTCGTGCATGTGCCGAAGGCGTCCGCGATTATTTCAATCGCCGGGCAACTGACCGGGCCTTGTCTTACCTGAATGACGATGATCTGCGCGACATCGGCCTGATGCGCACGCCGGATGGCTATCGCGAGCTGCGCAGTGACCGTTTCGGTCCGGGGTGCTGGAAGGGCTGATCCCCGCCGCCAAGTGGCAGCCTTTCATTTGCCCCGCCCCGCACCGGAACAAAACCGCCCGTCCTGCCCCTGGGACGGGCGGTTTGCCTCTAGCCGGCGTTGCGTCGCGTCAGCGCCTTGATCTCCGGTTTGTTCCAGGCCAGGAACATGACCACCAGTGCGACCACCGCCGCGATGATGACGCCGTAGAACGGCAGATCCAGATCGAGCCCGATCAGCTCGCCGCCCAGCAGCGAGATGACGCCGGCCACCAGCGTGAAAACGGCAATGGTGACGCCCATCACCCAACCCTGCTCCTCGTCGCTGACCGCGGCCGAATAAAGGCCGAGGAACGTGGGATAGGCGATGCCGAAGACAAAATAGAAGCAGAAGATCGGGAGATAGGTCATCCAGGCCGCAGGCGCGGCGACAAAGGCGCCGGCAGACACGGCCCAGACCGTGAAGGTGATGCCCAGGATGGCTTCCTTGCTGAAACGCTTTTGTGCCGGCACCACCAGGAACGTGCTGGAAAAGGCGAGCGCTGCGCCGATCGTCAGCATCACCATGGACCCGCCAAGCGTGCCGTAGCCGAAGCGGCTGGTCAGGTAATTGTCGACAAAGATGTAGAACGACAGATTGGCGATGTGGAAGAAGAAGAACACGATCGTCAGCCGCAGCACCAGCGGGTATTTGCCGATGCGCAGGAGCAGCTCGAAAATCTCCGCCGGGCGGAACACGAATGTGCCGGTCTCCTCCGCATCGTGCTGATCCTTGAACGACGTGATGACGAGCACAATCGCAATCAGCACCAGCACGAAACAGGCATAAAACGGCAGCTTGACGCTGGCGATGCTGCCGATCAGCACGGGATCGGACAAAAGCCCGCCGATCAGCGGTCCGCCGACCAGGCCGAAACTGACGCCCGTGATGATGTAGCCCATG
This sequence comes from Roseibium sp., assembly GCF_965233565.1. Lineage (GTDB taxonomy): Bacteria > Pseudomonadota > Alphaproteobacteria > Rhizobiales > Stappiaceae > Roseibium. The sequence goes on from NZ_OZ247494.1 coordinate 4,074,323, forward strand.
TTGCGGTTGCGGTCCTCGTCATCGACGCTGCCATCGATCATCGCCGCCTGGGCGATCGGCTGGTTGCCGGCCGTCAGGCCGGTGATCGCGCGGCCGAGGATCATCAGGAGGAAACTGTTGAGATAAAGCGCGACGATGGTCAGCCCGTAGCCGACCAGCGCACCGAACAGGCAGATCAGGATCGCCTTCTTGCGCCCGATCACATCGGAGAGTTTGGAGATATAGGGCGCGCCGAAAAACCAGCACAGGAAAAAGACACCGATGATCAGACCATAGTCGAAATGACGGGCGGCCTCGGAGGTGTCCTTGGGCAAAAGCCCGGTGCCGGGCTCCATGATCAGGCTGTTGAGGATCGGAAACACAAGCCCCTGGCCGAGCAGGTCGACAAACACCACGAACAGCAGCGTGACCTTGGCAAAAAACGACATGAAGCCCCTCCCGATCCCGTGTCGATCTCCCAACGGTAGGCGAAGAGGCAGAAGGCGGCAATCAAAAGGTGAAACGGGCCGGACCCGCCATCCGGCGTTCCGGGCAAGGGCAGTGGCGCTTCATGCCGTTCCGGAACGCTGGGTATCATTTGTTCGAGGGCGCTCCGCAGCCGCAACAAGAAGGTGCTTCCCGCCTGCCGAAGCTGGGGCCGGATCCTTCGAGACACCCGGCTTTGCCGGGCTCCTCAGGATGAGGCACTGGAAGTGGCAGGGTCAAGGAGGGCTGCCACACAAACGGCCTCATCCTGAGGAGCCGCGTGAGCGGCGTCTCGAAGGATCCGCCGCACGGGAGCTGAACAGGCGGCGCTGCGATGGCCGAATACAAATTGGGCGGGCCAGAGGACCCGCCTTTGAATGCAGAAACGCCGGAGACCTTATGCCGGCCGGTGGGCGTCGTACTGGCCGTGCTCGCGGTACCGGTCCAGATAGGTCGGCAGGACCGCTGCCAGGGTCGCCGGTGAAATGCCGATGCCTTCCAGCGTGCGGCCGTCTTTTTGGGCGCTGTCCGAGACGACATTGTCGGTCTTGAGCAGCTCGACCTGGTCGGCGGTGAACGGCGCCATCGGGAACATCTGGAACACCTTGCCCATGGCGGACGCGACCGGGAACGGAATCGGCAGCAAGACGCGGGAGCGGCGGGTGATCTCCAGCATGTCGCTGAGGCAGTCGCGGAAGCTTTTGACTTCCGGTCCGCCGAGCTCATAGACGCCGGGGTTCAGGTCACCGTCGACGGCCCGGGCAACGGCTTCGGCAACATCGCAGACATAGACCGGCTGGAACTTGCTGTCGCCGCCGCCGAGCAGCGGCAGGGCCGGGGCAAAGCGGGCCATATCGGCAAACTTGTTAAAGAACTCGTCTTCCGGACCAAACACGATTGACGGACGCAGGATGACACTGTCCGGCAGGGTTTCCAGAACGCCGGCTTCGCCGGCCGCCTTTGACCGGGCATAGGCGGAAGTGCTGTCTGCATCTGCGCCGATGGCCGAGATATGGGTCACGCGGGAAAGGCCGGCGCCGCGGGCGGCTTCCGAGATGGCGCGCGGGCCGAAGGCCTGCACCGCATCGAAGCTCTGCTTGCCGGTGGGCGCCAGGATGCCGACGCAGTTGACCACGGCATCGGCACCGATCACGGCACGGTCGACGGACCAGCGGTAGCGCAGGTTCGCCTGCACCGGCATGATCTGTCCCGGCGCGCCGAGCGGCTGCAGGTGTGTGGCGAGATCCGGCCGGCGCACGGCAGCGCGCACCCGGTAGCCGCGCCTTGCCAGCGCCTGAACGATGTGGCGGCCGAGAAAGCCCGATCCGCCAAAGACCGTGACGAGTTTGCCGTTGAGTGCTGTGGACATTGTCAAAATGCCTTCTGTCGCGTCCAAAAGGGGAGGCGGCCCAAGATTTTGGCCGACTCTGTCAGGGAGTTTCTTACCCCCTTGACGAGGGTCTGTGAAGGGCGGGCTGTGAATGAAGAAAAAAAGTCGCACAGAGTGATTGACAAGGGGCAACACCACCCTTACAAGCCCCCCTCACAGCCCAGGTGGCGGAATTGGTAGACGCGCTAGCTTCAGGTGCTAGTGCTCGCAAGGGCGTGGAGGTTCGAGTCCTCTCCTGGGCACCAAATTCCGGTTTCGGATCGACTACCATCGATCGAAACACTCGCAAAAAAGCTCCGGTTCGCCGGGGCTTTTTTTGTGTCTGGAATCTTGAACCACAACTGCGAAACAAGCGAACCTGCTTTACACTTTACCGGCCTCAGAGTTTGAGTTTTCATCTGAGGGGACAGGTTTTTCCTGTTTTTGTTCCCCTTCATCCGGGACGGCTTCCAGTGACAAGAAAAAGGTCAACAAGAATCCGGGCAAAACATAAAGAATGGGCAACGCAAAGACATAGAGTGCCTTGGGCGCTCCACTGTTGAAACCGATCCGGGGGTCGCCGTAAACCAGAACCAGGAGACAGACAAATATAACAACGGCGAAGCCTTTAAGTGCCATAACCGGCGCGGGCCCGCCGTAGACCTGTAGACGCGTCTTGCATGCACGGCAGGGAAATGGGGCCTTGAGCCAGTCAAGTTTATCTTCGACGCTCACTCCGCTCAGATATAGGGGCGCAACGACTTTGGAAACCCAGGTCCTTTTCCCGCAGACCGGACACCGTGGTCCAAGAGCAATCATGTGGGCTGCTTCGCGTTATTTGCGGAGAAACGGACGGCATTGCGGTGGGCACACTGGAACAGTTTCGGCTGCATTCCAGTTAAGTGCCTTGTTCCCCTCAATGTCCCACCGCCTTGGAAAACACGTTGATCACCACCACTCCGGCGATGATCAGGCCGAGGCCGAGAATGGCCGGCCAGTCGAGTGTCTGTTTGAAGACCAGCCAGGCGACCAGGGTGATCAGGACGATGCCGGCGCCGGACCAGACGGCGTAGACGATGCCGGTGGGCAGGACGCGGATCGGGTAGGAGAGCAGCCAGAAGGACAGGGCGTAACCGACGATCGTGATCGCGGACGGTACCAGCCGGGTGAAGTTTTCCGTTTTCGCCAGGGCCGAGGTTGCGATGACTTCGGCGACAATCGCAGCAGCCAGGAAGAGATAGGTGGCGGCAGGGCTGAGAAGCGGATGGGCGGGCATGGTCTGGTCTCTTGCGGTCTGTTGCGAAAACGGGTCCGATGAGCACTGACCGGGCCGGGGCGGAAAGGCAAGCAGTTTCCCGGTACCGGGCTGCTGTCAGGAGAGCGGCATGGACAGACCGAGCGGGCGTTCCAGAAGAGTGATCCGGCTGGCGGTGAGCGCCTTTGCCATCACGACGCTGGTCCTGCTGTTGCCGGGATATCTCACGTCCTGGCAAGCGGAGCCGCCGCGCGATGCCGAATTTTACGTCAGCCAGGCATTCGAGCGGCGTCAACGCGTGTTCGACGAAAGCGGCGCCTTTGGCCGCCTTCCGGCGGATGCAGCGTTTGGCGAAGTCACGAGGTTTTCCTGCGCCCGCTCTGCCGCGGCGCGTCTGGAATTTGGCTGGCGCGGGGCCCGCGAACGCCTCTATGACTGCCCGGCTGTCTTCAAGGACCAGAAGGGCCGGGCCTATACTTGGGTGTTTCGATTGATTGCAGATGAAGACGCCGCCGCGGCGCCGTCACCGGAAGGTTACCGCACGCTTCATATCGACGCGATCGATGCCCGCGTGCTGCTGGACCAGAAGAAGCTTCTGTGAGGCTCCAGGACAGTCTGGAGCGCAGCCTCTGCGGCATGTCGGATCAATGGCCGGAATATGTCGCTGAGCCTTGCGAACAGGCCCGGCGGAGTGAGCCAATCTAACCGGAACATGCTCTGGCATCAGAACTTGTAGGAGCTTTCCAAAAGCAGGCCATAGCGGTGATAGTTCTGGTCGAAGACCACCTTTTCTCCGGTGACGGCGTAGCGCCGGTCGAAGTTGGATTTCAGCCACCAGTACCGGCCGCCGACGCCAAGTTGCCAGTTCGGCGTCAGGTTGGCCGTCAGCATGGCATCGGCTTCCACACCATAGGACCAGTTGCTTTCCCAGCTCTGGATCTTGTTGTGGGCCCAGGGCACACCGGCAACATCCACGGTCCAGCCGAAGCGCTGGTTGAAGTCGCCCTCGGTGCTGACCCCGACGCGGATCGCGTGCCAGTCGCGCGACTGTTCATAGGTTCTGGAATTGCGGCGCATGGACAGGTCGTCGGAGAGATACTGATAACCGACAAAACCTTTCAGCCGGGCCTGATTGCCGGCCAGCTGCGCTATCTGCCAGCCGCCGTCGACCACCACATAACTGAGCGTGGTCTGGTCCTTCTGGTCCATCTCGACACCGAGCAGCTCCGCGTTGCCGCTGACATTGCGGCCAAGCCCGACATAGGCCCGCATGAAGGCGCCTTCGCTGGTGTCTTCCAGCGTTCCGACCAGCTCGGCCGTATGGGACCTGACATTGTCGGTGGAAGACAGGTCGAAACCGGACCCGAGAAAACTCGAATTGTCGAGATCGGAGCGCGACTGGCTGTACCAGTAACGCAAGCCGATGCTGCCGCGCAGAGCCGACGTCTGGTAGAGCTGGCCGCTCGCCGGATAGGGATCGGCCGCAACGGCCGGGTTTGTCACGCAAGCCAGCAGGCACAGGCCGGCCGGCAGCGACAGAAAATCTCTTTTCATCACTGAAACACCGTCTTTGGAAAAAAGCGTAGATTCGCGTTAAAGGTGTATCAGTTTATTGCTACTTATGGTTAACAAGGGATGAAAGGGCACCTGTCAAAAACACCGATGACGACAGGTCTAATCTATCGCCGGCGAAAACCTGAGCCGGCCGGGGCTGGTTTGCTCAGGAATTCGGAAGCCGATCCGTCGGGATCGTCCTAGAACCGGGCTGCAATCCCCAGGAGTGGCCCGTGGGTGATGGTGTCATAGGCAAAACGGGCCGTTCCGGACTTGCCGTTGTCGTAATCGACGCCGAGCGCCTTGTATTGCAGGTGGGCGGACCAGGTCTTGTTGAAATGGTAGCCGGCGCCGGCCTGGACGTTCCAGGTAAAGTCGGACGCGGCCCCGAAGCCGCCAATGTCACCGCGCGCGTTGACCGACCATTTGTCGTTGATCATGTGAAAGGCGCGCAGACCGATGACCGGATCGATCCAGTTGTCGCCTCGGCTGATGGTGAAATTGCCGGCAAACGTACCGGTGGCGTTCAGATCAAGATCAATGTCCCAGTAACGCCCGCCGGCATAGATATCGATGGAAGTCTGCGGTGTCGCATAGGCCCGGTAGAACCCCATCCCCTCCAGGATCAACTGGCTGACGCCGACGCGAATCCTGCCGCCTCCGCGCGGGGTGTCGTTGGCGCCGCCGAGATTCATGTAGGCAACATCCAGCATGGCGCCGACTTTCTGCTGGTAAATCAGCTCCGTTCGGATCATGCCGCCAAAGCGCAGGTTTTCCAGAATGTCGTCCGTGCCGATGTCGATGTCGGTGTTGGGCAGCCGGCCGACCTGGGACGTGCCGGTTATGTTTGCGGCGACAAAATAGGGCGCCACAAGGAACTCCCAGGTCTTGTCGATGCGCTGGTTGACCGGCTCTGTCACGGGGGCCGGTTCATAGGCCAGATCCGCCGCGCCGGCCAGGGACGGCAATAGTAGGCTCATCAAAACGGCAGCGCCGCGCGTCAATGATGGTTTGAGACACTTGTTCATGCGGTGTGTTCCCCTTTTCAATCCCAATTTTGCGCGCAAAGCCTAGCGCTCCGGCACCTGGCGCATGAACAGATATTCCTCGACCATCGCCTTGGTCTCGGGTCTAAGGTTTTCGATACCCTCATAAGGCATGCCGAAGCCCGGCTGCTCGTCAGGGTATTTCTTTTTTCGCATCATGTGGCGCTGAAGCATATTGACAAATTTAGCACTTCCCCAGGCGCCGATCTCTGTCGACACGGGGTAGCGCTCCTGCGGGTCTCGGAAGAGGTCGTAGAAATCGGCCAGGATGGCGTTTTCGATACCGCCGCCCGGGATCGACAGCTTGAACTGTTCCTTGATCACTGCTTCCAGCTTGTTGATGTTGTAAAGGAAAACGTAGTCGCGCCGACCGAATGTCTCTCCGTTGAGCAGCAGGGAAGTCTGGTCGATTCCATCAATGATCCGGTCCGTCGGCACCTTGTCGAGCGCGCCGCCGAGCCGGGCCAGGGTCGTGAAAAGGTCGCTGACATGGACCATGTCGCCGACGACGGAACTTGGCTCGATCACGCCTGGCCAGCGGACAAACGCATCGACGCGTACGCCGCCTTCCGTGGTGTCCCCCTTGCCACCGCGGAAGATCATCGGCGTGTAGCCTGACTGCGAGGAATATTTGGTGAAATGGCCGTTGTCGCCCATGACGATGACAATGGTGTTGTCCTTCACCCCGAGCGTCTCCATCTCCGCCATCAGCTCACCGATCCAGCTGTCCACCAGCTTCATCTTTTCCACGTAGTGTCCACCATTCGGCGTTGTGTAGGTGTCCGTCGTGGTGCGCGGTCCTGTCAGTGGATAAAGCGGCCAGTATTGCAGAAAGAACGGCTCGTCCGCCGCAGCCAGCTCGCGCAGCTGCTCCATGGCCTGGGTCTGATACCGGACATTCATCTCGTGGTATTTGGCTTCCGTCCAGCGCTCGCCCGGTTCCATGTCGACTTCACGAACAGGCTCGTTGCGGAGCCCTTCGACGCCGGTCACCAGACGCGAGGCATCCGTGCGGAACCAGGTGTCCAGGGTAAAGCGGTCGTCGTAATTGTTTGACCCGATGCCGATCGACACCTCTTCATCGGCGGCATCGTCGTGATAGATGGTCAGCTGGCCTTGCTGGTGGATCGGGAAGGCCGCGTAGTCGAAGCCCTGGAAATTGGGCCAGGACTGTTGCACGTCGCCCATATGCCACTTGCCGACATGGGACGTGTTGTAGCCGGCTTCCGACAGGACTTCGGCCAGGGTCACTTCCTTGTCGGCCAGACCGTAGCCGGAGAGCTCGACCTGCGTATTGCCCATGCCGTTGCGGTGCGGCTGCCGGCCGGTCATGAAGGCGACGCGGGTCGGTGTGCAGGAGGGTTCGGTGTACATGCGTGCCAGGCGCATGCCTTGGTTGGCGATTTCGTTGATCGCCGGGGTCCTGTATCCGCGAATGGCATTCAAGGTCTCGCTGCCGAGATCTCCAAAGCCGATGTCATCGATCAGGATGTAGAAAATATTGGGAGGCTTGCCGCCGTTCTGCTCCCTGAATTCGGCCAGAGCGGCATTCAGGCTTTCGTCCTCGGTCGCCCATTTTTCAGCATGCTGTGCCTGAAGAATATAGTACTCCGCGTCATGCACGATGCTGTCCTGAGCTTGCGCCGGAAGTGTGATCACCAGGGACGCCAGGGCCGTCAGAAGTCTCTTCATGCCGTACTCCACCTCAAAAATCTGCTTGGTCTTGCAAGTCCGGAAAGGTGCGATGCGTGCACACATCTACGCTCACTGGGCCGCCTCCGAAGCCGCGGTTCCAGTCGTCTCAGGGCTTTCCGACCGGACGGAACTACCGATGCGATTGATGTCCGTGTGCGGGAAAAAATCGGCCCAGACATGCCAGAACATGCCCGGGCGCACAGTCTCGACCCGGGTCAGCTGTCCGGCCGGCGTCTTGCCGAAGACATCCACGTCCGTGACCGGAGCGCCGGTATCATTGTACCAGATGCCAAGGCTCTCGAATTTCGGGTCCCAGGCAACAACAAGGTCGCGGCCGCCCACGCTCGCATTGACGACATTTCCCTGTTCGACCACGAAATCATCGGTCCAGCACACCACGTCGCCGTTGATCACGACACCCCAGACATAGGTCTTGTTGTGCAGCCGGTCATCGCTGCGGGACATGTTCTGGATGATCGGCTCCCTGACCCGGTGCTGTCGGGCGATCTCGGAAGAGAAGATGGTTTCAATGGCCAGATCGAACAGGCGCAAAAGCGGATTGGACGAGGGTTTGTTGATGAACACCGTGCCGTCCGGATAGGCCTTGGAAAACCCGCGCATGGTCATGCGAAAAGTGGGCCAGGGCTTCATCGCCAGTTCCGGTTTGACCGGACAGCTGGTGCCTTCCGCAGTGGCACCGGCATCCCGGTCGCGAAAGCCGAAGATCTGCTGGATGGGTTCGCCGGTCCTGTTGTCACGCAGGATCAGGTTGTTGCCGTGCTGGGCCAGGACTTCAAGATCCAGCGCTTCGCCGGCCACGGTCGGTGTATAACCGACCCCCAGATTGGCCATCGCGCAGTAGGTCATGATGACATTCTCGCCATCAAGGCCGTCCTTGTTGCCGGCCAGATGCGGCCGCATGATCTGGGCATCCGGGTGAGCACGGGCGATGCCGTTGTTTTCAATGACAATGACCGGGCTGGACGGACTGACCCATTCCGACGCTTCCCTGATGGGAAAGTATTGCGCGCTGGATTTCTGGTTGCGCAGGCCGACATGCACCCAGACATAGGGAAAGACCAGCAGCACGGCGCCAAGAAGGAACGCAATCAGCCACAGCCAGAAGGGCCCGCCCCCGAGCAGGAAATGCGCCGCGGTCATGATCACCAGTCCGGTCACACCAAGCGCAACCAGCCGGTACTCGTTTCGGATGAACCGGGCCATGTTCTCCCGCTTCACCTTCAGGAACATCTGGGTCACGTCGCCGAGATCACGGAAATAAAGGCCGCCAATGCCCAGGGCGACGACAAGTCCGGCATAGAACAGCAGATTGGCAACGAGGGACATGACTTCCGGTTCTCCAAGCTTGGTTCGGCGGAACTATTCCGCGGGTGGCCCTTGCAGGACCTCGGCCCGTGCGGTCCCGGACGCGCCGCTGGAAAGCGTGGTGTCCAACAGTGTGCTCAATGTTGTCGTTACGTCAATTGCCGCCTGGCGGATGATGTGGCAGCGGAGGGGCAAGCAACGTTTGGAGCTGGAAACCGATTTTGGATCGCACAGGGTAAGGTACGGATGCGTCATGAATTTCTCCGAAAAGCAAATTGACAATACCTGCCCCTGCGTGATCGCATGATCCAAATTGCGAAACGAGGGCGCTGATTTGGAAGGCAGCGGGTTCCAGACATTGATTGCGGCCGAATTTACGGACGTTGACCAGCTGTGCGCGAACGCCCGGCACTGGGATCTCAGTTTCCGGCCCCTGGCGGCGCCGGCCGGGCCCGGAGCCCTTGCCAGGATGTTGCAGGGCCGGGCGCGGCGGATCGATTATTCCTATGCCCGCTTTCTGGTAGGGCTCGACCAGCGCGGGGCGCCACCGGCCGGCAAATTCACGTTCACCATTCCAGGATCGTCGCTGGGCCAGCTCTGGTGGCGCGGACAGACGACTGGTGCCCAGGATATCCTGGTCTTCTCGCCGTCCACGGAGCTGGCTTCCTTCTCCGGCCCCGATTTTGAGGTTCACCTGATTTCGATCACACCGGAAGACCTTGCAGCCTATGCGGAGCGGCGTGGTCTCGAGGTGCCTGCAAAGGCCCGGCTGCCAAGCGTTTTCAAACTGCCGGTTGCTCATCTGCGGCGGGCGCGACGGGTGCTGGCAGGACTTGGCGCCGGTCCAGGCCCCTTCGCGTTCTGTGATCTCGATATCCTGGCGGAGGGCCTGGTGTGCAGCTGGCTGAGCCAGGCCGGTCTCCGCCCGCGTAGAACGGATCCCAGCGCATCCGGACGGGTTGTCGATGCCTTTCTGGAGCGTGTGTCGGAGGGGGACGTCAGGGACCTTCGGATCTCGGACCTGTGCGTTGCCGGAAACATCTCCAGGCGGGCCCTGGAGCTGACCTTTCGGGAACGGTTCGGAGTTTCGCCATCCGCCTTTCTCAAACGCATGCGTCTCTGCCAGGCCTATCGCGACCTGACGGCGGCAAGCAGTATCGACCGCACTGTTGGTGACGTCATGGACAAGGTTGGTCTCACCCATGTCGGCCGCTTCGCACAGGAGTATCGCAGCCTGTTCGGCGAGTTGCCGTCTCATACGCTGGCCCAATAGCGGGGCGCCAAGGTCGCACATGCCTTTGCTGCGATGCAGCGCTCCCGCGGCCCTGTTCAGGGCTTCCGAGCCGATCACCAGCATCACTGCCAGCTCTTGAACACATCCCGGGTGAGTTCGGTTTCCGGCCTCAGGTTTTCAATTCCCTCATAGGGCGTGTTCTTGCCGAGCGGCAGATGAGGGTATTTGGCAATGGTCTTCTGATGCCGCTTGACCATGTCCTGGAAGGACGCGCCGGACCAGAGCGAATAGCCGACCAGAGGAAACTCTTCCCGTGGGTCTCTGTAGATGTTGAAGACATTTGCCGCTGCGCCTGGCTGGCCCGGGGCGGGCAGATGCATCTTGAATTCCTGTTTTACGACTGAGCGCAGCACCGGGCCCTCGTAGACATAAACGTAATCGCGCCTGGAATTGCCTTCGCCTTCCAGCAGCAGGGCGGTCTGGTCGACACCGTCAATCACCCGGTCACGGGGGATGTGTGCCGTCGCTCCGGCTATCCGCGCAAGCGTGGTGAAGAGATCCGAGACATGCACGATGTCACCGGCTGCACTGCCGGCTTCGATCGCCCCCGGCCAGCGGATAAAGGCATCCGTGCGCACGCCACCTTCCAGGTGCTGGGTCTTGCCGCCCCGATAGATGAGCTGATTGAGGCCAGATGTGCCTTCGTAGTGATACATGAGGCCGTTGTCGGCCATCAGAACGACAATCGTGTTGTCCCGGAGCCCCAGCGCGTCGACCTTTGCCAGCAGCTCCCCGATCCAGCCGTCCAGCAGCTGCAATTTATCCGCATGAAAGCCACCGTTTCTGGAAAGCGCCTCGTCGGGATAGACAAAGTTGAGCGGATAAAGCGGCCAGTATTGCAGGAAAAAAGGCTGGCCCTCACCCGCGAGGCGTTCCAGTTGCTCAAGGATCTGGCGCTGGTAGCGCTCGTTCATTTCTTCGTATTTCGCCTGGGTCCATTCTTCGCCGGGAGCCATGTCGACCTCCCGAGCGGGCCCGCCGGCGGTTGCTTCTACACCCGTCACCAGGCCATAGGGTTTGAAGCGCTGATCGATCGCGAATGAGCTGCTCTGACCGGAAGCGTGGTAACCGAGCATGTTGTTGGCTTGCATGGCTTCGCGGGTCATCAGGCTAAGCTGCACCTGCTGATGAAGAGGAAAGGCAGCCCAGTCAAAACCCTGATTGTGGGGGTAAGCTTCCTCGATGTCTCCCTGGTGCCACTTGCCGACATGAGCGGTGTTGTAGCCTTCCTGTTTCAGGACTTCGGGAAGCGTGACTTCGTCCTTGGACAAGCCCTCGCCGACAAGTGCAACTTTGACTTCCTCGACACCTGCCCGGATCGGATGACGGCCGGTCAGAAACGCTGTGCGTGTCGGTGTGCAGGACGGCTCGGTATACATGCGCATGAGCGACAGGCCGTCTGCGGCGAGCTGGTTGATATTCGGCGTATCGATGCCCATGACGTAGTTCATCTTCCGGCTACCCATTTGCCCGAAGCTGACGTCGTCGATCAGGATGTAGAGAATGTTGGGCGGTTTACCGCCATTGGCGTCCTTAAGCTCGGCAAGTCTTGCATCCAGGCGGCCATCCTGCTGCGCCCAGGCCTCGCCCTTCTGTGCGAGAAGAAAGGCAAATTCGCCATCATGAACGATCTGGTCCTGCGCAACGCTCTCGCCAATGAGAAATGACAGGGCCGCGGCCAACCCAAATAGCTTTTTCATCTGATCCCTCCCGTTTGACACGGACAGGCGGCTTTGCCGGGCTTCAAGAGCTTGGGGAAGCTGTTGGCACCTTGCCGCGGTATCTCCCGTAGCGGAAAGACTAGGTCATCCGCACGGGTCCTAGGATCGTATCAAGGCGTATGCTACGGTAGCGCGATCGGGCGAAGGGTATGTAAAACAAGAACTTGGCCCATGGGAGGTTGGTTTGAGCGAGCGACCTGAACCGGACAGTCACGATATTCGCGAGGCCTTGACCCGCATTCTGGCATCGCAGGGTTTTCAAACGGCTGGCCGTCCTCGTCAAATCCTGCAGTATGTGGTCGAACAGAGTCTCCGGGGGGATGCGGACAGCATCCGGGCCAAGTCGATTGCGCTTGACGTCTACGGCTATTCGGTTGACGAAATTGCCGATCGAGAGACGGCGGTCAGGGTGGACGCGGGCAGATTGCGTCGCCGCCTGGAGGAATATTATGCGGGCGAAGGCTGCGCAGACCCAGTCGTGATCAGCCTGCCGAAGGGATCCTATGCGCCGTCCTTCAAGGCGGTACGACCGTCAGTTGAGCCGACTGCGGGCCTGGACGGGTTTCCAGCCGCATCCAAAACGCCCGCAGGGCAACGACGACGGGGTGTTCTGGTATCCGCGTTCGCACTTTCCCTGCTGTGCGTCACAGGATTTGCAGTCTGGAACGCGCAGCCTCCTGTGCCGCAGGGCGCACAGCCAGGTGCTACGGAGCTGGCACGGAAACGAGTAGCGACGTATGAGGCTTCGCCGGCGCGTTTGCTGGCTGTCAATCTTGCCGCGACTGGGCGGGACGTAATCTTCCCGGCGGTGGATCCTCATCGCCTCCGCGCGGCGCTTGCCATTTTCGAAGCGGCAATCGAGGCGGATGAAGGCTATTTTGGCGGTCATGCCGGCGCCGCGCAGGTTCTGGTGATCCAGTCCCTGCTGGCCATGGACAAAGACCGTGCAGACAGTCTTCTTGTCGATGCGGAAAACAACCTTCTGGACGCGGAGAGACTGGGGCCGGATGCGGCCTGGACCCACTCCGCCCGAGCCTCCGTTGACTGGGCCAATCGCCGTTTCGATGAAGCCGTTGCCACGTCCACAGTCGCGCTGTCGCTGGCACCAGACGATCTACACCTGCTCGAGTTTCATGCCTTGATTGCCCTTTATGCCGGGGCATTCGAGGAGGTCATCGAAACCGTCACCGCGCTTCAAGCCCAGGAGCGCTTTCCTGTGGGCACAGTCTTCGGCAATGCGCTCGGTGCCGCCTATTTTCATGAAGGTGATCCCCGGCGCAGCGTTGACACCTTCGAAGCGGTTGTGGCTGCGGGCGGTCCGGCTGGCCCGTTGACCCTTGCCTATCAGGCCGCGGGCTATGAACAACTCGGCATAAGCGGCAAGGCGGCACGCAAGGCCGAACAACTGATGGCGACATGGCCGGATCTGCCGCTTGATCGGCTTTTCCTGAAACTCTTTGACGATCCGTTACATGCAGAGCAGCTGACAAGTGCTTTGAGCCAGGCCGGCTGGCAGCCGCCCGACAGGTGAGATGGGCGGCAACGGTTCGCGGCAGCAGTCGATACGGAACAGAAGCCTACCAGTGCTCGGTTCCGGGCGCCCCCTTGGCGATGCCGGTGAGGTTCGGCGTCAACCAGCCGCCATAGAACGGACCGGCCTGAGGCAAAACGGGCACACCTGCGACATCACAGGCGTCCATGTACGCGGCATAAAAGGCTAGAAATCCGGTTATCTCGCGGAAGCCGGAGGTCGGATTGTTGTAGCACCAGGCAGCGCGGCGCGCGGTCCGCCCGCCTGCGAGGACGTCAAAATACGACGCGGCGCCTTTCCATTCGCACATCGCGTGGCCCGCGACCGGACGAAACTCGCAGTCACAGTTTTCTGGTGGAATGTAGTAAGTCGGAGGATGATGGGTCTCCAGGACGCGAAAGGCGCCCCGGGTGTCGACGATCGTTCGGTCGGCAAATCGCACACGAACCCGATGCGGCACAGGCTCCAGGCGGGGCGGGCGTGGATAGGTCTGAACGTTTTCAGTCGGCAGGTCCATGGTGAGGCTCGCAGGAAGTGACCGGTGGAAACAGGTCTACGCAGGCCAATTCGCATCAGATGCCAGGAGACCGGCCAAGTTGCACCGGAACCGCGTGTGGGTCCCAATTGCCGAAGACCATTTCCGGCTTGACCTTCCAGCGACTGGAAGCCCTAACTGGGGTTTCACGAGAAAGACAACAAGATGGGCAGAGACAGCGCGACCCGGCAGGGAGCCCGGCCGCAACATCAGCAACGGCGCGGCGGCCATTGCCCTGCCATCGGTGCCGGTGATCGACATAGGACCGCACCCGCACCCGCGCCGACCGGCCCCGGAAAGGACAGCACCTCATGAATATCGGCCAGGCTTCCGAACGATCAGGGCTGCCGGTCAAGACCATTCGTTATTACGAGGAAATCGGTCTCGTCCGTCCGGCACGCAGTGAAAACGGCTACCGCGAATTCCTGGATCAGGACCTGCAGCGCCTGAAATTCCTGCAGCGCTCGCGCAGTCTGGGGTTTTCGATTGAAGAGTGCCGGGAACTCCTGTCGCTTTATGAGGATCGCAACCGTGCCAGTGCGGATGTGAAAGAGATCACCCGGGCGAAAATTACGGAAATAGACCGCAAGATCGCTGAGTTGAAATCCTTGAAAAAGGTGCTCACGGATCTTTCAACGGCCTGTCACGGCGACAACCGGCCGGATTGTCCGATCATCGACGATCTGGCGGGGTCTCATGAAACGCGAGAACAGTCGAAGGCAAAGCCGTGATGCACAGGGGATTTCTGGGGCTCACGGCGGCCCTGTCGCTGACGGTTCTGATCGTGCTGCTCTGGGGAGTGACCCGCAAGGATACACCTTCGCAATCCGCGGCCGGGCAGCCGCTGGTTCAGGTGATCGTGCCGGACCTGTCGGTTCAGGCACGCCGGGGAGAGCGGCTTTTTGACGAGAATTGCGTTGCCTGCCATGGCGGCAATGCCGCCGGTCGTGACGGCATCGGGCCGCCGCTGGTGCACAAGATCTATGAGCCCGGACATCACGCCGACGGTGCGTTCTATCTGGCGGCGAAACAGGGGGTTCGAGCGCACCACTGGCCGTTCGGGAACATGCCGCCGGTGGCAACGGTTTCCATGAACGATATGGAAAGCATCATTTTGTATGTGCGGGAATTGCAGCGCGCAAACGGCATTTTCTGAAGGAGGGGAAAGCAGCATGATCACGAAACGGGGAACAGCTGTTCTGATTGCAGGTGTGTTGGTCGCGGGTGGCGCTCTGGCACATGGCGGTGCCACCGGCATCGTCAAGGAACGCATGGACGCCATGTCGGCGATCGGCGACCAGATGAAGATCATCGGTCAGATGCTGAAAGGGGGCAGTGTCGACGAAACAAGGCTCTCTGCCGCGGCCGGCGTCATTGCGGGACACGGCGGTGACGCGCTGATCAAGCTTTTCCCGGAAGGCAGCCTCGACAAGCCGACAGAAGCAACACCGGCGATCTGGACGGACTGGACGAAGTTCGAGGCCTATGCCGGCGATCTCCAGGCCTCCGCGCTAACGCTGAAGGACCTCGCGGATGATGGTGCGGGTAAGCAGGAGCTATCCGCCGCCTTCGGCACGCTGGCCGGGACCTGTAAGGATTGCCATGAATCCTTCCGGGTGAAAAAGTAGCGGCCTATTTGTGGTGGCATTCCGGTTGTTTCGCTTGCGCATGACGCTTGCCTCATCGGTCAGCATGATTTACCTCACGGTCAATTCCATTTGAGTGCTGACCGGGCCGGGGCGGCCCAAGGAGACCAGACGTCATGACCATCCGCTATCACAAGGGCGATCTGCCGGATCTTGCCAGTTACGAGAATGCGCAGGCGGTGGCGGTCGACAGCGAGACGCTTGGCCTCAATCCGCATCGCGACCGGCTCTGCGTGGTGCAGCTCTCTTCCGGTGACGGAACGGCCGATGTGGTGCAGATTGCCAAGGGGCAGGGCGACGCGCCGAACCTGAAGGCGCTGTTCGAAGATCCCTCGAAGCCGAAGATTTTCCACTTCGCCCGGTTTGATGTTGCCGTGCTCAGGCACTATCTGGGAATTCAGGTCACGCCGGTCTGGTGCACGAAGATCGCCTCCAAGCTGGTGCGCACCTACACCGACCGGCACGGATTGAAGGACATTACGCGTGAGTTGCTCGGTGTTGAGCTGTCCAAGCAGCAGCAGAGCTCCGACTGGGCAGCGGAAACCCTGAGCGATGCGCAACTGGCCTATGCGGCGTCAGACGTGCTTCATCTGCACGCGCTGAAGGAAAAACTGGAATTCATGCTTGCGCGTGAAGAACGTGGCCATATTGCCGACGCATGTTTCGCGTTTCTTCCCACGCGCGCCGAGCTCGATCTGAAGGGCTGGGAAGAAAACGACATTTTTGCCCATTCGTGACATCTGCGGATGGACGGCCGGCCTGACGCGGTAAGGCATATCGGAGACCCTGTTGAGCGCAGCGACTGATTTTTCCGGAGGGACAGCCTCCAGGCGGTCCCTGAGCCGGGCGCAGCGAACCGCGCGCCGGCACAGCGTGCTGGTGCGCATCATGCGCTGGCTGTTTCCGGGCATCGGCCTGCTGATCCTGGCCGGCATGATCGGCCTTGTTGTGCTGTTCAATGTCCTGAGCGGCTTCGGGGCCTCCAACATGATGCTGACCAGCGAGGGTCTGGTCATGGATCAGCCGGAGCTTTCCGGTCATGACGGCGAACGGTCCTACAAGGTCACGGCCACCCGCGCGATCCAGCGGCTCAGCGATCCGCGCATCATCGACCTGGAAACCATACGGGCCGATATCGTGTTGAGCGAGGACCAGAGCGCCGAGATCATCGCGCTGAAAGGCATCTACAACAATGCGGCCGAAACCCTGAGGCTTTACGAGGGCATCCAGCTTGAATGGAGCGAAGGCTACAAGGTGGATCTTGTGGAAGTGGAAGTCGATCTGAACAATGGCGCTTTGTCCACATCCGAACCGGTGTCCATCCGGTCGGACCAGGGGCATGTGCGCGCCGGCAAACTCGACTATGATCAGGCAAAGGGTCTCGTGCGTTTCTCCGACGGCGTCAAAATGACACTGAACCCGGCTGTGCAAGGACAATAGGCAATGACTTCTTTCAAACGCTTGATGATCGCGGCAGCGGCAATTCTCATCGCTGGAGCCGCGCAGGCGCAGACCTTCTCCGATGCCTTTGCCGGGTTCGGATCGAATGACGGTGAGCCGATCGACATCGAGGCCAGTGAATTGCGCGTCGAGGACGGCAACAATACGGCGACCTTTGTCGGTGATGTTGTCGTCACCCAGGGAGAAACCAGCCTGAAGACGCAGCGCCTCAAGGTCTTTTATGTCGGTTCCGGTGCCAGCCAGCAGACCCAGGAAAGCGCTGTGCAGCAGCGCATTTCGAGGCTCGAGGCGGCAGGTGGCGTCTATATCTCCTCCAAGGACCAGACCGCGCGCGGCGATGCGGCCAGTTTCGACATGAACCGTGAAGTCATGGTGATGACCGGCAAGGAGGTTGTCCTGAGCCAGGGGCCGAATGTCGTGGTCGGCAACAAGCTCACTGTGAACCTGAAGACCGGGCAGGCCAACCTGACCGCGGGCAGCGGCAAAGTCTCCGGCCAGGGCAATGGCGGCGGCCGCGTGAAAGTCCGCATTCAGCCCAACAGCGTTCAAAACGGAAACTAATTAACTCCGGTTGGTGTAGTTTAGTTTTGCCTGACTGACTCGACAGCCGGGTCCGCAGACCTTATGTGAAGCCGCGGCAACGAATGCATGGACTAGGCATCAGTGAACAGAATTCCGCCTGACTATAACAGTTTGCAGGGAAGTTTCCCGGGCGCGGCCGCCGAAGCCGAAGACCTGTCCCAGGCGCTGGTGGTTGAAGGGATCGGCAAGACCTACGGCCGCCGTCAGGTTGTGAAATATGTCAGCCTGACCGTGAAACCTGGGGAAGCCGTCGGTCTGCTGGGCCCGAACGGGGCCGGCAAGACCACCACTTTCTACATGATCACCGGCCTGATCCGTCCGGATCAGGGCCAGATCACCCTGGAAGGCTTCAACATCACCCGCATGCCGATGTATCGCCGTGCCCGGCTCGGCATCGGTTATCTGCCGCAGGAAGCGTCGATCTTTCGCGGGCTCACTGTGGAAGAAAACATCCGTGCCGTGCTCGAAGTGATCGAACCGAACCGGCAAAAGCGCCGCGAGGAGCTTGATTCGCTCCTGGCCGAATTTGGTCTGACCCACTTGCGCAAGTCACCGAGCATCGCCCTCTCAGGGGGGGAGCGCCGGCGTGTGGAAATTGCGCGGGCGCTCGCCAGCCGGCCGTCCTTCATGCTGCTCGACGAACCCTTTGCGGGCATTGACCCGATCGCGGTTGGCGATATTCAGCAGCTTGTGCGCCATCTGACCCAGCGTGGCATCGGTGTTCTGATCACCGACCACAATGTGCGCGAGACCCTTGGGCTGATCGACCGCGCCTACATCATTGCGGCCGGGGAAGTGCTCACCGAAGGCCTGCCGCAGGAAATTGTCACCAACCCGGACGTGCGCCGGCTATATCTGGGTGAACAGTTTACCCTCTGATGACAGGTGCCGTGCTAGGCTATACACTCGGTCTGCAACGAATAAGCAAGAAGCAGACCAACTGGGTAGATCGGGCGCCTTAGAAACAGATGGCCATTTCAACAAAGCTGGAGATGCGGCAGAGCCAGTCGCTGGTGATGACGCCGCAATTGATGCAGGCGATCAAACTCCTGCAGATGTCCAATCTTGATCTGGTGTCCTATGTCGAGGCCGAGCTGGAGCGCAACCCGCTTCTGGAAAAGAGCGACGCGGCAGACGCCGCACCGGAAAACGGCGCCGGTTCCGACGCGCAGGCAGAACAGGCGCCGGAGGCGTCCGAGGCACTGTCTGCATCCGGTACCGACGAACCCGGGTCGGGCGACTGGATGCAGAACGACCTGGAAACCGGGTCCGAGGCCATCGCCTCCCGAATGGACACGGATCTCGGCAACGTCTTTCCCGATGAACCCGGCGTTCCGGCATCGCCGGATCCTGCAATCCTCAAGGCGGGTGACAGCTACAAGAATATCTCCAGCGGGGGCGCCTCAGAGGACTACAATCTGGAAGCGTTCGTGGCCGATGAAACCTCTCTGGGCGCGTCCCTGGAAGAGCAGATGCATCTTGCTGTCGAACACCCGGCCGACAAGCTCATCGCCGGCCATCTGATCAACTCCCTGGATGAGAATGGCTATCTTTATGCCGATCTCGGCGAGGCCGCGGAACAGCTCGGCGTTGAGCTGGAACGTGTCGAAGGCGTGCTGGCGGTGCTGCAGACCTTCGAGCCGGCGGGCGTCTTCGCAAGGGGCCTTGCCGAGTGTCTGAAACTGCAATTGATCGACAAGAACCGGTTCGATCCGGCCATGGAAGCGTTGATCGACAATATAGAACTCCTGGCAAAACGGGACCTGTCCACGCTCAGAAAGGTCTGCGGCGTGGACGAGGAAGACCTGGTCGAGATGATTTCCGAAATCCGTGCGCTCGACCCCAAGCCTGGCAGCGTTTTTGGCTCGTCGCTGGTGCAGCCGGTTGTTCCGGACGTGTTTGTCCGGCCGGCCAATGACGGCACCTGGGCGGTTGAGCTGAATTCGGACACCCTGCCGAAAGTGCTGGTCAACCAGACCTATTTTGCCAAAGTCATCAAGACGGCGCGCAACGAGACGGAAAAGGAATATCTCACCGATTCCCTGCAGACCGCCAACTGGCTGGCCAAGAGCCTCGACCAGCGCGCCAAGACGATCCTGAAAGTCTCGACGGAGATCGTGCGCCAGCAGGACGGCTTCCTGACCTACGGCATCGCCCATCTCAGGCCGCTCAATCTGAAAACGGTTGCCGAAGCCATCGGCATGCACGAATCGACCGTGAGCCGGGTGACGTCGAACAAGTTCATGGCGACGCCGCGCGGGATCTATGAATTGAAGTATTTCTTTTCCTCCGCCATTTCGGCGACCGTAGGGGGAGATGCACATTCCGCAGAATCCGTTCGCCACAGGATCAAGCAGATGATCGATGCGGAAGATCCGAAGGCCATTCTGTCAGATGACACGATTGTCAAAATTCTGAAGGATGATGGGGTGGATATCGCCCGCAGAACGGTCGCAAAATACCGTGAAGCCATGAAAATCGGCTCTTCGGTTCAGCGGCGCCGGGAGAAAAACGCCCGGCTATAGGCCCGAACAGACAAGGCGCATGTGCGGCCGCTTGCGCAATTTTATTAAAGTTTCCGAGATTTCCACTGAAACAATACCTTGGAATTACACGGAGCTTTCTGAAGATTGTTACGATATTTCATAATCAATTGACTCTTTGATCCGGCGCAATTATAGCACCGCCCTCGTGACGTAATGAGGGGATGGCGCTTCGGCGCTGACTGGTCCATTCTGTAGGCTTGAAACGTTTCGCGTTTCAGCACCGGTTGAAAGCCGGTGACCCGTCGGTCAATAGAAAAAGAAGAGGTCCCCATGGCTTTGCGGATTTCGGGTAAGAATGTCGATGTAGGCGACGCTCTGCGCGAACACATCACAGACCGAATCGAAGACGCTCTGGAAAAATATTTTACAGGCGGCTTCACAGGCCACGTTACGCTCAGCAGGGAGGGCACTGGCTTCAAGTCGGAGTGCAGCCTGCATTTGAACACCGGAATTGTGCTTCAGGTGTCATCGCAGGACCAGGACCCGCGCAACAGCTTCGATAAGGCTGCTGACAAGATCGAAAAGCGGTTGCGGCGCTACAAGCGCAAACTGAAGGATCATCACGGCCACAACGGTTCCGACCGCGAGGCCTTCGAGGCGGCGTCCTATGTGCTCGCCTCACCAGAGGAAGACGAGGAAGTGCCGGCGGATTTCAACCCGCTGGTCATTGCCGAGACTTCCGCCAAGGTTAAAACGATGACTGTCGGTATGGCGGTCATGGAGCTGGATCTGACCGAAGCGCCTGTCGTGATGTTCAAAAATGCGGCAAATGGCGGTGTCAATGTTGTTTATCGCAGAGCCGATGGCAATATAGGCTGGATAGACCCAGCATTGGCGGCTATCGAAGCTGCCGAGTAATGATGCGGATGGGGCCGGCTTCCCCCTGGAAGCCGGCTTCTGAAATTAGTAGGCAAACGAATGGATCTTAGTGATCTTCTGGGTAAAGACGCAGTGATTGCCGGCCTCAAGGCCAAAAGCAAAAAACAGGCAATCCAGGAACTTGCGGGCAAGGCGGCTGAACTGACCGGCCTGTCGGAGCGGGAAATCTTCGATACGCTGCTTCAGCGAGAGCGCCTGGGATCGACCGGCGTCGGTCACGGCATCGCCATCCCGCACGGCAAACTGACCCGTCTGGACAAGCTCATCGGCCTGTTTGCCAAGCTGGACAAACCCGTCGACTTCGATTCTCTCGATGACCAGCCGGTGGATCTGGTGTTTCTGCTGCTTGCTCCGGAAGGTGCCGGCGCCGATCACCTGAAGGCACTTGCCCGGATCGCGCGTCAATTGCGTGATGCGTCTGTCACCGAGGAACTGCGCGCTTCGTCGGACACGCAGGAGATCTACGAGCTCCTGACCCAGCCGCTCGCGTCGTCCAACGCCGCTTAATCGTTTAAAGAACTCCGACGAGGCAAGACCGGCCTGAAGCCGGTCTTTTTTGGTTGTCAC
Source organism: Roseibium sp. (assembly GCF_965233565.1). GTDB lineage: Bacteria > Pseudomonadota > Alphaproteobacteria > Rhizobiales > Stappiaceae > Roseibium. The sequence goes on from NZ_OZ247494.1 coordinate 4,095,795, forward strand.
ATTCCCTTCGTCCCCATTGACGGGCCAGGTCATGGGCGCATCGCGGTTTTCTCTTTTGCTTAGTGCAGGCCCCTTGAGGCACATCTCAAAAAATGCGTTGCGAAGACCCAAAACAGAAACTCCGCGCGCGTCACACGCTTTGATTTAGGTTACGCTTATTGTCTTCCTTCTATTTCAGGTGGTCGGACACAGGGGCGATTTAGGTGGCCTTTCAATTTTCTGGAAAAAATTACGAACATGTTCAGGTAACCAGGTTCCGCTGGTTGGACGGCACAGAAATGCACATGAGCCTCGACGAGGCTTTTGCAAACGAGGTTCCGAAACCGGAATTGCCCTATATGCCGGATGCGGCGAGAGCTGCACTGCGCGACGTCATGGCGCACGAGCGGCCTGTTTCCAATGGATGCATGAAGGATGTTTTGCTGTTTGCCGCAGCGCGCGGTTACTACGCCCATCCAGCCGACTGGATACCGACTTTCAGAGGCGATAACCGGTTTCCGGCAATCTATCAGCCAATGGTCAATTGGCTGGCAGAAAACGGTCACATCCCCTTCTTTGAAGGCGTCGCGCTGACCGAAGGTAATTTCGATGGTTATAGCGCAAGAACACGCTGTGCAGCATTCCGGAACCTGCTCCGTGCGGACCGGTCAGCCGCATATGATTTGCTGCTCTCGGTCGGAGCCAGGAAAAATGCGCAGGTGCGCTTCGAGTTGCTGTCCCAAATCGACGCTGGTGGCGGGTTTGCCGGCATTTATCCGACAGATGTTCCGGTTCTCCAAAAATTCCTGAATGACCCTTCCAAAAAGGTCAGGGGCCTGGTCGAGAGAAAACTGGAAAGCACATGGGGGCTGGATACCAGGGAAGCCCATGCGAAAGCGATAGCGCATCATTTTACGATCGGTGAGAATGGGGATCTCTTCATTGCGCCGGAATTTCCGGAGGCCAATCTTATCCAACACTGCTGGAGTACCGACCTCGACGCCTTGGCCAGGGTGCTCGGCGTGTCGTCCATGGAACTGGTGAGCAATGTCTCTCTCGAAGACTTCAAGGGGAATGTCTTCAAGCTCTTTCCGAGAACCGGGGACATTGAGGCAAGAAAAGTCCTTGCAAAACGATTGGTCACGGCCGGTTTGGAGTGCCCGGCAAGTCTCATCGGTGTCATTGCACCTGAAGACTGGAAAAAGGCGCTGCGCAAAACCTTCAAGTCGGAATTGCCGAGCACTGTCTTCGATTTCCTCGGCGACAAGGCTGGAACGCTTGACATCTCAATGGTCAGGCAGATCAGACACTATTCAGATTTGAAGAGTTCAGTTCTGGAAGAATTGAATTCCGGCACGCTGCCCATCAATCACACATATGATTCCTTGCGCATTCTGGCGCTGGTGGCAGACAAAGAAGCTGCGAATGCTGTGATGCGGGAGGCTATAGATGCGGGCATCGCGGAGAACAATCCACGCCTTGCCATGCTGAAATTCAATCTGTCTTTGTAACCGAAATCGTGTGGGATCCGGGCCCAAGACAAGACCGGCCTTCAGGCCGGTCTTCGTGCAAGTCGCTCGATGTGCATCCTTGCCTAGGCTTCGGCCGGTTTGGCGTCGCCCTGGACCAGGTCCGGTTGGTCCGCAGCGGGCAGGCGGCCCTTTGTCAGCGCCGGCAGGTGCAGGTCCAGAAGCTCTTCCGGTGGCGCGCTTTCTTCCGGTATGCGCCACAGGGTCGAGCGGATGGCAATCTCGCCAAGCGTCCGGGTGGAGGTGGTCACCGCAATGATCGAGGCCAGCAGTGGCCCGACAGCCACAGGAATGACCGGCCAGACCAGCCCGATCGGCTGACCCGTCAACCAGACGAGGCCGGCAAGTCCGAACAGGGTTTGCGGCCAGAGTTTCTGCAGGGCCAGCTTGATGGGCAGTCGCTGAACGCCCCGGGCCTGTGCGCCCCAGCCGATGGTTTTGCCGAAGATCAGCCCACCCATGAACAGGGTGTGCGCAACGGCCATGATCGGCGCCAGCATGGCCGAGTAGAGAATTTCCGCACCCACGCTCAGGACCACGCGGATCGGTCCGCCAAAGGCGCGGCGCAGGTCCTTGCGGACCAGGACGTCCGCGACGGTTGCCAGCTTGGGGGCGAACACCATGGTCAGGACGGTGAAGAACAGGATTGCGCCCGTATCCGGCCTGTAAGGCATCTGGTCGGAAACCGCGCCGAGCACGGCGGCAGCCGTCATGAAACCGATCCAGGCAGGGGACCCCAGGAACATGAGAATCGCCAGGAATAGCTGCGCGCGGCTGACAGGCTTCAGGTCCGGCATGGCGAGCAAGCGGCGGTATTGCAGGTTGCCCTGACACCAGCGCAGATCCCGGCGGATGAACTCAAGAAGATGGGGCGGATTGGCCTCGTAGCTGCCGGTTTCCAAAGGCAGCACACGGACTTCGTAGCCGGCCCGGCGCATCAGAACGGCTTCCACCTGGTCATGCGACAGGATCGTGCCGGAGAGCGGGCCCTTGCCCGGCAGTTCCGGCAGTCGGCAATGGTCCTTGAACGGGGCGATGCGAATAATGGCGTTGTGCCCCCAGTAAGGGCCGCAATCGCCCTGCCACCAGGCGCTGCCAATCGTGTAGGAGCGCATGCCCAGCCGCATGCCGAACTGGAAGACACGGGCAAAGGCGCTGTCCGTGGGCAGGCCGACAACCAGACTTTGCAGGATGCCCACCTGGGGATTGGCTTCCATGCGCCGGACAAGACCGGTGATGGCCTCGGTGGACATGTAGCTGTCCGCGTCGAGCACCAGCATGAAGTCGTGCTGGTCGCCCCAGCGATCGCAGAAATCCTCGACATTGCCGGCCTTGAAGCCGTGATTGTCGGTGCGCCGGCGATAGACGATCTCCACCTGGCCCGCGAACCGTTCCTGTAGCCGGGCCGTCATCTGTTGCTCGTTGAGCGCGACGTCGTCCATATCGGTGTCGCTGAGCACAAAGAGCTTGAAGTGTTCGGCATCGCCGGCCCGCACAAGATGCGACACCATGGCGGTGAGGTTGGTTTCCAGGCTCTCCGTGTCTTCGTTGCGTACACAGGAAAGGAGCGCCGTGCTGCTGGTCAGCGGGCGGTCGGTAATGTCGTGGTCGATCGGGCAGACAGCTTCCACCGGGTTTCTTGTCAGCCGCATGATCAGCAGGCCGATCACCGCGTTCCAGAAGCCGATGATGGTCCACGGCAGTGTGACCATGAAACAGAACAGAATGAAGAGGTCGAGCGCCGAATAGCCTCCGGGCGACAGCGTCACCGCCATCAGGGCGGACAGTCCTGCGAAACTGATCGCGAGCAGGGTGACGAAGAGGAGGCGACGTGCGGTCATGGCAGTCCTGGAGTGTTTTAAAAGTGACATGTCAAAGACCCGAAACATTTTTTTGACTTCCATTCACGGCAATCATCGCAATAGTGCGCATGTCAAAATGTCCTAAACTTGACAGAACCAGGGTTGATGACCGGAGAGGGTAAAACATGGCCGCCGACGGACCGGTGACGCGCGACACAGGCAATGCGCAGGCGCTGTGGTACACGGGAAAGCAGGAGTGCCGTCTCGAGCCTGCGACTGTTGTGAGCGGGGCCGGCGATGTTGTCGTCCGGTCTATTTTCAGCGGTATCAGCCGCGGCACGGAAGGTCTTGTGTTCCGCGGTGAGGTTCCGATGAGCGAATGGCAGCGCATGCGCGCGCCTTTTCAGGAGGGCAGTTTTCCCTTCCCGGTGAAATACGGTTACGCCAATGTCGGTCGTGTCCTCGAAGGGGACCCGGATCTTGAAGGGCGTGTTGTTTTTTCGCTCTTTCCGCATCAAAGCGTCTTTGCTCTCCCGTCAGCGTCCTGCGTTCCGGTCCCGGACGGCATTCCAGCCGAACGCGCTGTTTTGGCAGCGAATATGGAAACGGCACTTAATGCTTTATGGGACGGAAAACCATCACCTGGGGATCACATCTGCGTGGTCGGCGGTGGTGTTGTCGGCCTCTTGACCGCATACGTTGCCGCGCGCTTGCCCGGATCACGGGTGACACTGGTCGACACAAATCCGGCGCGGGCCGGCATCGCCGACGCGTTCGGCCTCGACTTTGCCTTGCCGGAAGACGCCCCCCGCGACCAGGATCTCGTTTTTCACACCAGTGCAACATCCGCAGGCCTGGCAACGGCCCTGGCCGCCGCAGGCGACGGGACTTCGGTGGTGGAATTGAGCTGGTATGGCGCCCATCAGGTACAGGCCCCTCTGGGGGCTGACTTTCATTGCCGCCGTCTGAAGCTGGTATCCAGCCAGGTCGGTACCATTCCGCTGGAACGGCAGGCGCGCTGGACCTATCGGCGCCGCCTGGAAACCGCGCTGACCCTGCTCGACGATCCGGTGCTTGATCGGCTGATCAGCCACCGGCTGCCGTTTCAAAGCCTTGCCGGCCGTGTTCCCGAAGTGTTGAACAAGACGTCAGATGTTCTGGCGGCCGTTGTCCAGTATGACGGCGGCATCAACTGAGTTTCCCATCCCAAGACCGATAAACACGATTTTTCAGGACGATAGACATGTTTGCAGTCGAAGTACGCGACCACGTGATGATTGCCCATTCCTTCAGGGGTGAGCTGTTTGGCCCGGCCCAGGCGCTTCATGGAGCCACCTTTGTCATTGATGCGGCGTTCCTGGCCGAAAGTCTTGATGCAAACGGCGTGGTGATCGATATCGGCCGCGCGCACGAGGCATTGAAAGAAGTGCTGGAACCGCTCAACTACAAGAACCTGGACGAGGTTCCGGAATTTGCCGGCATCAACACGACCACCGAGTTTCTGACCAAGCATGTTCATGATCATCTCGCCCGTGCCGCGCGCGACAATCGGCTGGGCCGGCCGGGGGGCGAACTTGCCGCGATCCGGGTGACAATCTCCGAAAGCCACGTCGCGCGCGCCTGGTACGAAACGTCGATCTAGGTCTCAAATGCCCGATCTCGTTTTTGCTTATCCAGGTGACCTCAATACACCGACCGGCGGTTACGGGTATGACCGGCAGATCCTTGCCGGTCTGCGGTCGCTGGGCTGGCAGGTCACGCTTCTTCCGCTCGGCGACGGATTTCCCTTTCCGTCGCAGGCGATGATCAACCATGCATCCGACAAACTGGCGGCGTTGCCAGACGGAACTCTTGTCGTGGCTGATGGTCTCGCCTTCGGCGCCCTGGGCGAGGTGGCCGCAAGGATTGCCGATCATTTGACCCTGGTTGCACTGGTGCACCACCCGTTGTGCCAGGAAAACGGGCTCGACACTGCGCAGAAACACGCTCTGCTTGAGGGGGAAAGGGAGGCCTTGCAGCATGCGCGGCATGTTATCGTCACCAGCCCGGCAACGTCGGTTCAGGTGCAGGAGCTATTCGGAATTGAAGGCAGCCGGGTGACGACGGTGCTGCCCGGAACCGAAAAGCCGCTGCCTTATCCGCGCCCTCAAGGTGACGTGGTCAAGCTGCTGTCGGTCGGCACCGTCGTGCCGCGCAAGGGCTATGACCTGTTGTTTTCAGCTCTCGCCGGGCTGAAAGGACATGAGGATGCAAAGTGGCATCTTGATATCGTCGGCGGACTGACCTCGGACCCGGCTTGTTATGCGGCTCTGAAAAGGCAGGCAACCGACCTGGGGCTGGCCGACCGCATTATCTTCCACGGAGCCGTTCCGGGCGACGATCTTGAAGCCTTCTATCGTGCGGCCAATGTCTTTGTTCTGGCCAGCCGGTACGAAGGGTACGGCATGGCGTATACCGAAGCGCTTGCCCATGGCCTGCCCGTGATTGGCAGTGGCGGCGGCGCTGTGCGCGACACGCTGCCCGACGGGGCATCGATCTATTGTGGCACAGAGGATGTTGCGGCTCTCGGCGAGGCCCTGGAGCGGTTGATTTTTGATGCCTCCGAGCGGGGCAGACTGGAACAGGCAGCGCGCATTGCCGCGCGGGACCTGCCGGACTGGTCGGACATGGCAGGCCTGTTTGCCAGAACCTTGAGCGAGATCGGATCATGAGCGGTTTTTCATCTGAATGGCTGGCCTTGCGCGCACCACTCGATCTGGCGGCGCGAAGCCGGGCCGTTGAAACGGCGTTTATCGAAGCGTTGCCGAAAGGTGCGTTGCGCCTTCTGGATCTTGCCAGCGGAACCGGTTCCACCGTTGAGGCCCTCTCGTCCTTGTTGGATCGACCGGTGACCTGGCAGCTGACCGACTATGACCCGGCACTGCTGCAGGTGGCCCGGGAGCGCTGGCCGGAAAGCATCCATATTCGCCAGATCGATCTTCAGGCCGACCTGGAACAATTGCCGTTTGACGAAGTGGAGGCAGTGACGACATCCGCTTTTCTGGATCTGGCGTCACAAGACTTTCTGGAGCGTCTTGCCGATAAGGTCGTTGCGACCGGCAAACCCTTCCTTGCCAGCCTGACCTATGATGGCCGCTCGGATTTTGATCCGGGTCACCCCACGGACGCGGAGCTGCTGGAGACGCTCAACCGGCACCAGAAGTCGGACAAGGGCTTTGGTCCGGCTCTTGGGCCAGATGCGGCCACAACGGCTGTTTCGCTGTTTGAAGACCGGGGGTTTCAGGTTGTTTCGGGCCGCTCCGACTGGCAGATCTCGCCAAAGGCATCTGCGTTTCTGCTGGAGTTCCTTGGAGGCTGGCTGCGCGTCGGCAAGGAGCTGAACTTGCCGGATGACCTGCTGGATAGCTGGTGGCAGGACCGAAAGGAACGGATCAATTCCGGAACCCTTGCCATGACCGTGGGCCACATCGATTTTGTCGCGCTTCCCTGAGGCTCTTGTAACGGCATAGCGGTTCTTGTCTAAATTGCAGAGCCTGCCTACGATGACCGAAACGGGAGAGGAGCTTTCGCGATGGCAAGGTCAGAGGAACGTTACAGCCTGGTTGCGCGGGCGATCCACTGGCTGACAGCCCTGATGGTGCTGACCATGGTGCCGGCAGGTCTCGTCATGATCCGGATCGATGGCGGTGCCCTGCAGAACCAGTTGTTCGACTTCCATCGCTCGGTCGGCATCGTTCTGATGATCCTGACGGTGTTCCGGCTGGCCTACAGGCTGACGCACAAACCGGCACCGTTGCCCGACAGCATGCCGGGTTGGCAGAAACTGGCCGCCTCTGCAACCCATGTCTTTCTCTACGGCTTCCTGCTGATCAACCCGTTCCTCGGCTGGGTGGCGACATCGGCCTACGGCGCGAAAATCTCGGTGTTCGGCCTGTTCACGATGCCGGCGATCGTTGCCAAGGACAGGGCATTGTCCGAACAGCTGTTCCAGATCCACCTGATCCTCGGTTTGCTGTTCACCTTGGCGGTTCTGATGCATATTGCCGCAGCGTTATATCATGGTTTCATTCGCCGGGATGGCGTGTTGAGCCGCATGGTGTAAACCGACCGGGTCACGCATACCTTAAGTTTATTGCTCTTTGATCGAGATTGAGAGTATTAAAGAAGGATTAACTTAAGAAAATTTAATCAGTGCTGTTTTGTAATTTTTTACCATGCGCTTTAAGTGCAGTTTATTCTTTTTTGCCCTAAATGACGCATCGGTACACAGGCACAGGTTCGCGATGAACCGACAGACATGGCAAGGACAATCATGAAACAGACCATCCGGACCCTCCTGGCAAAGCACGGCAACATGCCGGTCGCCGTTGAAGAGATCGCCGACGCAGCGGATCTTTACGACGCGGGCCTGTCCTCCTTTGCGTCCGTTCAGGTGATGCTGGCGTTGGAAGAAGAATTCGATATCGAGTTCCCGGAACACCTGTTGAACCGCAAGTCCTTCTCCTCCGTGGACGAAATCAATGCGGCTCTGACCGAAATTCTCGAAGACCAGGCAGCCTGACCCATGACTGCAGCAGCCAAGATCACGGCCATGGCACTGGCCGACCGTGCGAAGCGTGCCGCCAAGGTGGCCGCCGAATTTGCCGATCAGGTGGATATTGAAGGCCGGTTTCCCGCCGAAGGCATGAATGCCCTGAAAGCCGAGCGGCTGATGGGCATCATGATCCGGCCGGAGCTTGGCGGCGAAGGGGCCACCCTCACAGAGGTTGCCGACATCTGCGCCATTCTCGGCCAGGCCTGTTCGGCGACAGCCATGACCTATGCCATGCACCAGATCCAGATTGCCAGCCTGGCCGATTATGCCGTCGGCAGTGCCTGGCATGAGGCGTTCCAGCGGCGTATCTGTGCCGAACAGCTGCTGATCGCCTCTGCGACCAGTGAAGCCGGCATTGGCGGCAATCTGCGCAATTCCCTGTGTGCGATCGAGGTCGATGGCGACACGGCCCGCCTGACGAAAGACGCGACCGTGATTTCCTATGGCGCCGACGCGGATGCCATCATGGTCACCTCGCGCCGTCATCCGGACGCCGCGCATTCCGATCAGGTGGCGACGATCTTTTCCAAGGACCAGTACACGCTCGAGCAGACCAGCAAGTGGGACACGCTCGGCATGCGCGGCACCTGCTCCGACGGATACATTTTCAAGGCCGAAGCGCCTGCCGAGCAGATCCTGCCGCGGCCCTTCGCCGAGATCGCGGCGCAGTCCATGCTGGCCGTGTCGCATCTTCTGTGGGGATCGCTCTGGTACGGCATTGCCGCCGACGCCGTTGCCCGCGGGCAGAGCTTCGTCAAGGCGGCTGCGCGCAAGTCGCCCGGACAGGTGCCTCCGGGTGCCCTGCGCCTTGCCGAGGCGTCCAGCCTGTTGCAGCTGGTCAAGGCCAACGTGGTCGCCGGCCTGAAGCAGTTCGAAGGCTGCAAGGGCGACAGCGATGCGCTTAATGCCATGAGCTTTTCCGTGGCCATGAACAACATCAAGATCGGCACGTCCCAGACGATCCTGGAGATCATCAATCACTGCATGCTGATCTGCGGAATTGCCGGCTACAAGAACGGCACGCCGTTCAGCCTTGGCCGCCATCTGCGCGATGCCCACTCGGCGCAGCTGATGATTTCCAACGACCGCATTCTCGGCAACACGTCGACCATGCTTCTGGTCAACAAGCAAGACACCAGCCTGCTTGGATGATACTGGACGTGGAAGCTGCCTTATCAGGGCCGGCGGTCAGGTCGGCTCTGGCACTGCCTTGTCGATCTGAAGGGAAACGGCATCAATGACCGAAGCTGTCTTTGACCGTCTCAGCGCGGCCACCTATCAGCGCAGCCCGCTCCATGCCCAGGACCGGGACTGGCCTGAGACGAACTGTTATCTGGACATCTGGATCGAGCTGCTGCCCTCGCTCGGACTGCCGCCGGAAGCATGCCTTGCCTACTCGGTGACCCAGGATTTCGAGGGTGACCAGTTCACGTTCTTCAAGGTTCCGCTGGAAGATCTGGAAGCGCTTTACGGGCTGAAAGTCACCGAACTGGCCATCTACGACCGGGTCGAATACCACATTCAGCAGCAGATCGAGCGCGGCCGGGCATCGCTGGTTGAAGTCGACAGCTATTTCCTGCCCGACACCCACGGTATCGGCTATCACCAGGCACACGGCAAGACCACGATTGTCGCCAACTGGATGGATTTCGACACGCGGACCATGGAGTATTTCCATGGTCTCGGCCTGCACCGGCTTGAGGGCGACGATTTCGATGGCATCTTCCAGCGCGGTGATCATGCCAAGCCAACCCCGTTTCTGCCCTATACCGAGTTCGTGAAGTTCCCGGAGGTTCCGCCGACCCCGGAGCACATTCTGGCAGTGTCGGAGGCGCTCCTGCGGCACCACCTCAAGCGGCGTCCGGCGACAAACCCGATTGCGGCCTTTGCAAAGGTGTTTCCGGCGCAGGTGGAAAAGGTCAGCGAACGCGAATTCGACTTCTTCCATCTCTACGCCTTCAACACCCTTCGCCAGGTCGGTGCGAATTTCGAACTGCTTTCCTCCTATCTGGAGTGGCTGGCAGCGCAGGATCGCCCGCAAGTGGCCGATGGTATTGCGCTGGCGAAGTCCATCTCCTCGACGGCCAAGATGGTGCAGTTCAAACTGGCCCGCGCCGTAATGCGCAAGAAATTCCAGGGTCTGGAAGAGGGACTGGCGCCCGCAATCGACGCCTGGGACAGCCTGATGACGCTGCTCGACGCGCAATATGGCGCTGCAGAGAGCTCTCGTTTCGAACCCGTCAGCAGCGCCGCCGGAGCGTGAGCCGCGTTTGTCGGGATCAAAACGGACGCGCTTCAACCGCAGCGTTATCCTGAGAAGACGTTTCGGGTCGGGGCGAGATCCAAAAAAGTGACAAGAACGGCTGAAAGGCCAGGGACTGGACCGAGACGTGCCTGAGCAGACTGAAAGGACCCGGATGATCGATCTGTCCGGAATAAGCTGGACGCTGTCGGTGACCGAAGCCGGGGCTTTTACCTCGCCGCTCGTGACGGGCCATCAGTGGGATATCGTCCCTGCGAAAGTCCCGGGAACCGTCGCAGCGGCTCTTGCCGAGGCGGGGCGCTACGACCCGGACTACCCGGCGCCGCTGCACGACAAGGACGTCTGGTACGAGGGCTGGTTTGATGCCGAGCCCGGTGACTATCGCCTCTGCTTCGAGGGTCTGGCGACCATCGCCGAAGTCTATCTCAACGACACGCTGGCGCTCGACAGCCGGAACATGTTCCGCCGTCATGAGGTTCCGGTCACGCTGGACACGCGCAATGTTCTGAAACTGTGTTTTCGCGCGCTGACGCCGCATCTGGAGGCCAAGGGGCCGCGGGCGCGCTGGAAGCCGCAGCTGGCAACGTCCCAGGGATTGCGCCTGGTCCGCACAACCCTCCTGGGACACATGCCCGGCTGGTGTCCCGAAATTCATGCCGTTGGCCCCTACCGGCCGATCAGGATCGAACCGGCCGATAGGCCCAGGATCAGCAATCAGCATGTCCTGGCGGACCTGGCGCCTGACGGCAGCGCGGCGCTCACGGTTGCCCTGCGGTTGGAAAACTCCGACGCGGTCCCGGTTCTGAGCTGTGCGGGCAGCACGGCGGAAATGGATCTTCAGGAGGACGGCTCCTACGCGGCAACGCTGCGCCCTGAAACCATAACGCCTTGGATGCCGCACACCCATGGCACACCGGCGCTTTACGATGTTACGGTGCACGCGGCCGATCAGACATTTGCGCTCGGAAAAACCGGCTTCCGGCGCGTGGAGGCTGATCAGGGTGCCGACGGCAAGGGCTTTGGTCTCAAGATCAACGGTGTTCCGGTTTTCTGCCGCGGTGCAGTCTGGACCAGTGCCGAGCTCCTGAGCCTTGCCGGGGATGAGGAAACCTATCGTCCGCTTCTGGAGCAGGCCCGGGATGCCGGCATGAACATGCTGCGCATTGGCGGCACCATGCTTTACGAGACCAGGGCGTTTTTCGAGCTGTGCGATGAGCTCGGTCTTCTGGTCTGGCAGGATTTCCAGTTTGCCAATTACGATTACCCGGTAAAGGACGATGCCTTTGTCGAGGAGGTCCGGGCGGAGGTCCGGGACCAGCTTGCTGTCAGCATGGGGTGTCCGTCGCTCGCCGTTTTGTGCGGTGGCAGCGAGATCTACCAGCAGGGCGCCATGATGGGGTTGCCGGAAAGCCGCTGGAAAGGACCGCTCTGCGAGGACATCCTGCCGTCATTCACCATCGGCTTGCGGCCTGATGTGCCTTACGTTCCGAATTCGCCTTGTGGCGGCACCTTGCCCTTTTCGCCGAATGAGGGCGTCGCACATTATTACGGCGTCGGCGCCTATCTGCGGCCGCTGGAAGATGCCCGGCGGGCAGAGGTTCGCTTTGCCGGTGAATGCCTGGCCTTTTCCAATATTCCTTCCCCGGAAAGCCTTGCTGACGGCTTGCCCGTCAAACCCGGCCACGATCCGCGCTGGAAAGCGCGCGTGCCGCGCGACCGCGGCGCCGGCTGGGATTTTGAAGATGTGCGCGACCACTATCTGAAAACCCTTTACGGGGTCGACCCGGCCGAGCTGCGGTATGGCGATCCTGACCGGTATCTGGACTTCGGCCGTCTGGTGACAGGTGAGGTCATGGAACGGACTTTTGCCGAATGGCGACGCCCCGGATCGCCCTGTCAGGGTGCGCTGGTCTGGACTTTTCAGGATCTGGCGCTCGGCGCCGGCTGGGGGGTGGTCGACGCTGCCGGACAGCCGAAGCCGGCCTATTACGGCCTGAAACGCGCCTTCCGTCCGCTCCAGGTGAGCGTAACCGATGAAGGCACCAACGGACTTGCGATCCACGCGATCAATGACGGACCGGAAGAGGTGGCCGTGACCCTGTCGCTCAGCTGCCTGCGCGACGGTCAGCTGCCGGTGGTTTCCGGCAAGACCGATCTGACGCTGGCCCCGCAGAGCGCACAGACCCTCAACGCTGTCGACCTGATCGGTGCCTTTTTCGACATGACCTACGCCTATCGGTTCGGCCCGCTGTCGCACGACGTGACAGTGGTGCAGCTGACAGATACCGCGAGCGGGGAACTGTTGGCCGACGCCTTCCATCGGACCGGGGGTGAGCTTGCGCCACCCCATTTTGATCTGCCGGACTGCGAATTGCGGCCCGAGCCGGATGGCAGCTGGCAGCTCGATCTGACCGCCCGGCGCTTCCTGCAATCGGTGTCGCTGTCGGTGCCGGGATACCTGCCGGAAGACAACTGGTTTCACCTGGCCCCCGGCGCCAAAAAGCGTATCAGGCTGAAACGTTGTGTTCCGTCCGAGGAAGCGCTAAGCCCGACGGGTACGCTCCGGGCGATCAACCTGGGCCGGCAGTTGGCTCTCAAACCCACAGACACCGAGTGACCGGGAACCACGACAGAATGACCTCTTCGCCCAAGGCGCCCCATCGGGTCACCATGCAGATCAACACCTATCCGCTCGATCTGCCGCATTTCGAAGCCACACTGGCCCACAAGATGCGGGCCTTCGGCTCGCAGGTGGACCGCACCATCGTGACCGTTGACGTCCGGCCGCCGCAGTCGGGCCGCTACAAGGGCGATCCGAAGGCCAATCGCTACATGCAGAGCCTGGAGACCTTCCGCGCGCTCTATCCCGTCCTGGAAAGCCAGTACGACAATCTTTCTTTTCACGAGGTCGATTACAGCGCCGCGGAAAAGCGAGCCGTCTCGGACTACTTCCTCGGTTCCGAAGAAATGCCGGACAAGGCCTGGGACGGTGGCCCGTTCTACTGCTACTTCCAGGGCATTCTTGATGCCGACAGCGACTATGTCCTGCACATGGATGCAGACATGCTCTATGGGGGCATGAGCCAGACCTGGGTCGACGAGGCCATCGCGCTCCTGCAGGAGCGGGACGACCTGCTCTTTGCCAGCCCGCTGCCCGGGCCGCCCCACCCGGGTGGGCTCAAGGGCAAACACGACGGTGCTGACCATGCCTTTGACGAAGACGAGGTCGATGGCCGGGTCGCCTATCGCTTCCACTTTGTCTCGACGCGCATCTTCCTGATGGACATGAAACGCTTCAAGGAACGCGTCGGCACGCTGGATCTCGATACGCCACGGTTGAGCTACCGTCTGCGCGGCCTGCTTCTTGGAAATCCGATCAAGGCGCTGAGTGCGGAACAGGTGCTCAGCCTGACCCTCCAGAAACACGGGCTCGGCAACATGTGTTTCGCCGGGGCTGGCGACGGGCTCTATTCGCTGCACCCGCCGTTCCACTATCCCGCGTTTCATGCGGCCCTGCCCGGGCTGATCGACCGGGTGGAACGCGGCGATATCCCCGATGGCCAACGCGGCGACTACGATATCAATGACAGCCTGTTCGATCTCTCCGAAGCGCGTCAGCAGCATGCGCGCCACCAGCGGATGAAGCGCCGCTTCAAGGACTTCGTGACCTATTGGACCGCCCGCCTGAAAGCCTCCTGAGGAGGCTTTCCGGTTTTAGGCGTCCGAGCCTTGTGCGTTCTTGACCTTTGTGTTCTTGCGCCCGATCAGGCCCCAGGTGAGGGCCACGATCCCGGCCTGAAGGGCCATGCGCGAGAGCACCGCCCCTTCGAGGCCGCCCAGGTCGCAGCCGACCCAGACCACACCGACAATCACGAAATTCGACAGGAACACCAGCACCACGCGGGTGCCCTGCATGCCGATGGAGCGCATGATGTCTGCGCCGATGCCGGCCGCTCCCAGGAGCAGCGGGTAGATGGCCAGGATACGGATCAGTCCGACGGCTTCTTCATAGTCCGAGCCGAGCAGCAGCGGCACGTAACCGGCAATCAGGAAGACGAAGACCGCCACCAGGAGACCCAGTCCGGAAATCACCGGCAACACACGCAGGCCAAAGGCGATACCGTGTTCCGCGCCTTTGTCGGCATGGCGGAAATAGCGTGTGTAGGTGGCATAGAGCGCGGCCTTGACCGGCGTTGAGGCCGCATCAATGATGCGGAATGCGGCTGTATAGATACCGGCCTGGACCGGCCCCAGCAACTGAAGCACCACAGGCTTGTCGAGATCACGCATGCCGGACGCCGAGGTGAATTCCAGGCTGAGCAGGAAGCCCTGCCGGAACTCGAAGCCCGAAAACACCGGACGCGGCAGGCCGTAATCCTTCAGCACCATCATCAGTGACACGCCGGAGGCAACGAGGCTGGCGCCGACATACCAGAGCGCCCAGGTGTCCAGATCCACGTCCTCAGCCGTCAGGGTGAGCGCTGCAACCGCCAGGAAGCGCAGGATCATGATGGCATTGTCGACCGCGAACTGTTTGCCGGCCCTGTCATGGGCCATGTAGGTGGCGGAACACAGGAAGGAGACCTTCCGGAAGATGCATTCCGCGGCCAGGATGTAGAACAGCCCGAGCAGGCTGAACGCACCGGTGTCGAGAAAATGGAATATGATGAAGGCGAAGGCGATGGCGGGCACGAAGGTCATCAGCATCATGGCAAGCGCCCGGCCAAAATACTGTGCGAAGGCATCGCGATTGACCGCCAGCCTTTGGATCAGCAGATGATCGCTGCCAAGCCCGACAAACACGCTGACCATCAGGGCGATCGCCGAGACGCTGGCGAAGATACCGTAGCCGCCCGGGCCGAGCGCCCGGCTGATCAGTGCGAAATACCCGAACTGGGTGATGATCTGGAGGCTGAAATTGATGCCGTAATAGAACGTGTTGCGCACGACGGGACGGCTGCTGATCTCGCGCAGCTTGCCCATCGCACCTTGAGGTTCTTGCGTCTCCTGTTGCTCCTTGTCGCTCACCGTCGATCCTCGCGGCTGGTATCGGGCAGGATAGGGGCAGGGCTTGGCATCGGCTTGAATGGCTCTATGGTTTCAGCGGCGCGCGGAAAGAACGCCTTGGTTCGGCGAGCCATACCACCTGACCGGTTAACATTCTGACCCGGTGACGTTTTTTTCAAGAAGTTGGTTTTATTGATCCCGTAACACATTCTTCAGCGAGGCCGTGGAGTTTCTCCGCCGGCCTTGCACAAGCGACAAGGCAGCGCATCCATGTTGGCCAGGACACAGGTTCTCACGTTTCACGGCATCGGCGAGCCAGTGGTGCCGATCTCGCCGGATGCGCAGCGCTATTTTGTCTCGCCGGAGGTCTATCGAAGGACCATCGCCGGTCTGACCGGCCTGGAGCAGCGTCACGGTGTCCGCATGGAGGTTACCTTCGACGACGGCAATCTCTCAGATTTCACCATTGGCCTGCCTGCCCTGGTCGAAGCAGGGCGCTCCGGCCGGTTCTTCGTGCTGGCTGGCCGCATTGGCGAGACCGGCTATCTGAGCGCAGAGCAGATCCGCGAAATCCACTCGGCCGGTTCCACGATCGGATGCCACGGTCAAGACCATGTTGACTGGCGCAAGCTCGACGAGGCCGGGTTTCAGAGGGAGCTTGTTGATGCCCGGCGGAAAATCGAGGATGTGCTCGGGGCGCCGGTGACCGAGGCCGCCATTCCGTTTGGCGCATTCGACCGGCAGGTGCTGCGCAAATTGCGGGAGGCCGGCTACAGCCGCATCTACACCAGCAATTTCGGCCTTGCCTATGACAGCGCCTGGTTCTGCCCGCGCTGGTCGGTGATGGACACGTTTGATCCCGATAGGGACATCCTGCCAAGGCTGAGCCTGAAACAGAAAGTCCGAAGCTCACTTTACGCGATCGCACGGCGTGCACGCTACCGGTTTTGAGATCGGGGCAACGCGGTCATCTGTGCAAAGGGCGCGGCGCGGCGGCTTCTACTCTGGCGCCTTGTAGAGTTCGGCAAGCGGCAGGCTGAAGACGGCGCGGAGTTTGCCCCTGTTCTGGGAATATTTCTGGCGCATGCGGAAAGCGCGCGGCCTGTCGACTAGTCGCAAAGCAATGGCCATCAGCCCTGCAGCGAGGCATTTGGCAAAGGCCGCCAGCGCAAAGACGATATGCCAGAGCGGGTCGGGGTGGCGCGCCAGCCGCATCTGGCCATAGGACTGGCCGGACCGTACCGCCCGGCTCAGGATATAGCTTTGCGTCAGGCGCTCGGCTGGAACATGTTCACGGGCAATCGCATCGTCGGTGACAAAAATGCGCGCGCCTCTTTCAGCCGCCTGACCGAAAAAGATCGTGTCCTCGCCACCGGTTCGGCCATAGGCTTCATCGAACCGAAGCTCAAGCGCCCGGATGAGCGCCATGTTGACCAGCGTGTTGCCGCCACGCCCGGTATAGATCCGTTTGCCGCGATGGCCCCAGTTCATGAAAAGCGGATTGGCCGCCCTGAGCCAGGCCGGCGTATCTTCCGGATAGTCCGGGTGCACCGGACCGATGACCACATCGGCCTGGAAATCCGCCTGGCAGGCAAACAGCCTTTCCAGCCAGTCGGTCTCCACCCATTCATCATCATCGACAAAGATCAGCCAGTCGCCGGTTGCTGCATCAAGCAACGCGTTGCGTGCGGTTGAAATATTGCCGCTGGCAACCGAGAGGCAGGTGATGTCCAGTCCCTTGACCGGATGGCTGGCGACCAGTTTCGTCGCCGCACCATCGCGGGAATCGTCGGCAATCAGAACATCCAGCTCCACACCAGCCGGCCTCGTGACCTTGGCGATCGACGTCAGCGTGTCGATCAGGGTCTCACGGCCGATACTGGCAATGGCCACGGATGCTTTGATCATGGAAAGAGGGCTCCGGTCCGGATTAAGAGTGTCTTGAGACGCGTTGTGCTTTGGTATGCACCAAAGATCCCTGCGGCAATATTAAAAATAGCTCAGGCGTGCGGGACGCTGTACATGTGTTCCGATCCAGACAGACAAGAACAACAAGGCAACCGGAGCGTTTCCCCGCAATGGACCAGCACGTGACCACCAGCCAGTCAGCAGCCTTGCACTGCGGAAGCGAGATACCTGCGCAACCCTTCTTCTTTGACGGGCTGGCCGGCTACTTTCATCCCGCCCGCGGATCGACCGCCGTCTTGCTGCTCAGTCCCTGGGGGTATGAAGAACTCTGTTCCCGCAAGAGCTACCGGATGCTGGGCGAGAAACTGGCTGCGGCCGGCTATCCCTGTCTGCGCTTCGATTTTCCGGCGACCGGTCATTCCAGCGGAACCGCTGCAGAGCAGGAAGACACCAGCGCCTGGAGGCGTGCGGCCAGAAGCGCACTTGCGCAGTTGAAAGCCTGCAGCGGCGCTGACCGTGTTCTGGTGGCCGGTCAGGGTATCGGCGCAGCCCTCGCTGCAGATCTTGCGCAAAGCGAAGCCGTCGCGGGACTGCTGCTGCTGGCGCCTGTTGCGCAGGGCCGGGCCTATCTGCGCGAACTTGCGGCCTGGACGGCGATGACCCGGCCGACCTTTCTGGTCAGTGCCTCCGATGGGCCCGAAGGCGGACTGATGGCCGGCGGCTTTGTCCTGTCCAGGGCAACTGCCGAGGAGATCAAGGCCCTCAATCTCTTCAAGATGGAACCACCCGCGTCGATCCCGACATTGCTGGTGGACCGCAAGGACCATCCCGGGGATGACAAGCTGGCCGAACACTATACCGCCGCCGGCGTTCCCCTGGAGCGTTTGGCGTTTGAGGGCTATGTCGACTACGTCTCCGACCCGACGCTCTCCATCGCGCCCGAAGCGACGCTGGACGCCATTGTTGGCTGGGTTGGAAACACGTTCCCCGTTGCGGAGGTATCGGCAGGTTGCGGGGCGGACCTGCCGCAGACAGCGCTTGAGCCCGCGCCCGGTCTCAGGGAAGACCTGGTGCGCTTCGGCCATGAGAGCATGTTTTTCGGTGCGTTGACGCGGCCCAAAAACGGCACTGCGAACACCGCGGTCATTCTCCTGAATTCGGGCTACGATCATTCCATCGGCTGGGCGCGCATGAATGTCGGGTTTGCCCGGGCGCTGGCAGCTGAAGGGGCCGCAGTGCTGCGCATGGATCTCGCCGGCATTGGCGAAAGCCGATATTGGCCGGGCCAGCAAAGTCAGGTGCTTTACTCCGACAAGCAGGTCGAAGACGTCCGCGCCGCGATCGATTACCTGACCGGCACTCTGGGCGCTGAAAACATCATTCTCAGCGGCCGCTGCAGCGGCGCTTACCTGGCGCTTCTGGCGACTGCGGAAGACGATCGTGTGACCGCAACCTTCCTGATCAATCCGCGCCGGCTGGTCTGGAACCCGGCTGAAGATGTCGACCTGGCGATCCGGGAACCGATCCAGACCCTGGAAACCTATGGCCGCAAGGCGCTCAACAGGGAAACCCTGCAGCGCGTCGTCAGCGGCGATATCAACCTTTGGTCCGCGGCCCGGAAGGTCACAACGGCGTTTGCACGAAAATCCGACCGGGTTCTTGCTCCGGTCCTGCGGCGGCTTTCAACGCATCACCGGCTGTCCTCGGTCCTGCACAAGCGGCTCGGGGCACTGAAGCAGCGCGGCGTTCCCGTTTTCCTGCTCTACAGTGAAAACGATCGCGGCGTGAGTGAACTCGATACCTGGTTCGGCGATGGCCGCAAGCGGCTTAAGGACTATCCGAACCTGACGATCCGGTTTCTGGCCGATGCCGATCACAATCTGACACCGTTTCAGGCGCGGGAGGCAACCCGGGCGCAGCTGCTGGATTTTGTTACCGGAGAGGCGAGCCGGTTTTCCAGGGACGGGTGATCAGGGCCTAGCGCGCGTATTTCCGGCGCGGCGGAGCGCTGTTGCCGGTCATGGTGCGCACAAGCCCGGCCGGACGCCCATCGGCGATCGTCAGAAGGTCCCGGGACAGGATCGGCATCGAGATCTGCTGTTCTTCCCGCTCGGCAACCGTGACCAGAAAACTGGTTGCCAGACCCGCCAGCGGATCGTCTTCCGCGAGCTGCGGCAGCGCCACTCCGTCGATGATGACGAGATCATAATCACGCGCAACGTCGGCAAATTCGAAAGCTTCCCGGATGTTCATGCGGTGATGTTTGTATTTCGGCAGTCCGGAGACAAGCGAAAGGAAGGAGATGCCGAGCTCGTCGTAAGCGACGACGCGGTCCCGCATAGGCCCGCCGGGGGCGTCTTCGTCGAGGCTGAGATCGTGGCTGAGCATGCGTTGCTTCGGCTCGCCGTCGGCAAGCAGAACGTCGAGGTCGCGCTGGGCAGCGGCAAGGGCCAGTGCCAGCGCGCTGACCGTCTGGCCATGACCGAGGGCGGGTGAGGTCAGGAAGACGATCTGGCTGGGGCCGCCCGAGGGCATGCGTTCGATCTCGGTAACGATCCTGTCGACGCTCTGGCCGAATGGACGCCCCGGTCCGTTGTGATTGGCGTAGAACTGGTCGATTGCGTCCTGAACGGCCGTGACGACATCCGCATCCAGCGGACGGAGCGCGCCGCGCTCATCCGACCCGGAGAGCCAGGGAAGGTCGCTGATGACTTTCAGGCTGCGGGCGCGTTGTTGAGGAACGCGCCGGATCGCCTTGACGGCCGCCTGGAGGGAACCGGTCGAGTGCGCCGGCCTGGGGTCGCGATCCCAGTCCGGGTCTCGTGCTACAGGGGGCGCAGGTGCCGCGACCGCGGTGGCGGGCACCGCAGATTGCATTGCTCCGGGCGCAATTGCGGCCATCAGGTGTTTCTTTGCAATCCGGATGGCTTCCGCGCCGACGGCCAGGGCCGTGCCGACCAGAACGCCGAGAATGCCAGCCAGGATCACCATGATTTTCTTTTTGGGCCAGACCGGGCTGTCGGGTGCGACGGCGGGCGTGATGATCCGCGCATTGGGCAGAACCACCTGATCGAGCTCGCTGATCTGCTTTGCCCGGGCAAGGGCGATCTCGTAGAGCGAGCGGGTCGCCTGGGCTTCGGTTTCCAGTTCGCGCAGCTTGATCGAGGCCGCGCTGTCCGCGTTGTTCAGGTTTCGGGAGGCATCGATCTGCTCTTCCAGCTTGCTGACGCGTTCCTGGTTGACCTTGAGGTCGATCTGGGTGGATTCGGCGATCCGGCTGACTTCCTCGCGGATGAGGCCGCGGATCCGCTGCAGCTGCGATCTGGCGCGGATGACGGAAGGATGGGACGGCAGCAAGTCTGCCAGGAGGTCCGCTTCCGTACGGGCCGCCTGGGCAAATTGCTCGCGCAGCCGGGTGATCGTTCCGGAATTGACCACATCGCCGATCGCTTCCGCATCGACACCATTTTGCAGAACGCGCTGGATCTCGCTGTTCTTTGCGGTTGCTTCCGCGAGAGCCGCCCGGGCATCAATCAACTGCGAGTTCAGGCCGGAGAGTTCCTGCTCGTTGAGCAGGAGGCCCTGATTGGCGCTTTGCAGCTTGTTTTCGGCGCGAAACTTCTGAATGTCGGATTCCGCCTGGCGCAGCCGTTCGCGCAGGCTCACCAGCCGGTCGTCGATCTGATAGGCGGCTTCCTGCGAGGCCTGGCCCACTTGCCGGCTCTGGTCGTTCAGATAGCTTTCCGCAATCGCGTTGGCGAGAACGGCGGCCTGGGTCGGACTGGGCGATTCGACGGAGACGTTGATGACATAGGTCTGGCCAACACGTTTGACGCTCAGGGCATCGGAGAGCTTTTCAAGCGCCGCCGTCTCCGCCGCCGCCATGGTCTCCTCGCTCGGCGGTTTTGACCCGCGCACCATGCCGACGATCTGACCGACAAGTCCGGGGGATGCCTCGGTATTGAAAACGGGATCGCTGACCAGATTGTTGTTGCGCACCACCGGGCGGAGCACCGTGTCGGAATGGATGACGGAGATCTGGCTGTCGATTACTTCAGCCCCCTGACCGAACCGGCTCGGGCGGTTCGGGTCGTCGAACGGCTGACGTACCGTCGGGTCATACAGCACCTGGGACGTGGCCTGAAAGATCGGTGTCAGGGTGAGCGACCAGGAGACGGTTCCGGCAACGAACACAAAGGCAATCAGCAGCACGAACAGGATTCGCCGGCGCAGGACGCCTATGATCCCAAGCAAGTCAAGCGCAAGGTCATTGGTACCTTGAGAGGGTTGATCGGAATAAGTCATGTCGGCGACGTTTTCGCGCTCCAGGAAATTCGGCCATCTGTCCGGCTGCACACTTCCAACCAGATGTAAACTTGTATGGTTAGTGAACTGCTAATTTGGGGCGAGAATGGGAATTTACCAGATCGCCGGAGCACGCCCTAATCACGACGCCGCGACAGGGTTCCCGGAAGCAGTGCCGCAATCAGGAAAATCAGCCAGTTCAGCGAGTAGCCGCGGAACCAGCTGCTTTCCAGCATGTTGTGACAGATGACGAACAGCATCAGCGAATAACACAGGAAGGCGATCTGCCGGTTGAGAGGGACGGCCCGGGCGGTCGAAAACAGGGCGACCAGGACCATCAGGATCAGGACGGTAAACCCGACCATCCCGGTCTCGATCATGACATCGAGATAGCCGTTATGCGCCTGAAGCAGGGAGACGACGAAGCCGGGTGCTTCGCGAAACACGATGGAATCCGATCCGATGGCCCAGAAGGAGGAATAGCCCTGACCGAAGAAGGGGGCGCGGGAGATCACCTCCAGGACAAAGACCCAGATCACGGTGCGGCCGGTATAGGTTTCGTCATTGAACAGGAAGAGCGACAACTCGGAAAAGCCGAACCGGGTGACAGCGGACACGAAAAACCACAGCACGATCCCGGTGGCCATGGAAAACAGCAGCAGGATGGCGGCGTTCATGCGGAACAGCCAGGCCATGCCGACCAGGCAATAGGCAATGATGGGCATGAGCACGGACAGGCCGAGCGATGTCTTGGACTGGCTCAGCACCAGGAGGCCGAAGGCAAGGCCGGAAATCACCAGCATGCCGGCCCGTTTCAACAGCCCCTTGGTCACCATCATGCCGTACAGATTGATCATGAAGGCAAGGGCCATCACCGCGCCAAGACCGTTCTTGTGGGAATAGATGCCCGCGTGCCCGAGCGGTGTTGGCGGCAGGACCGCCACGGCAACCGTGTTCAGGATCACGACGGTGGTCATGAGCGTAACGAGTTTGCCGAGAAGGGCCTTGGGATCGTCCGTGAACGACACGCAAATGACCAGGGAAAGAACGATGATTGCCTGTTGCACCAGCCGGCGGAAGGCAATGTCTGGGGCGGGCGACCAGAGCACGCTGCAAAGCGCAAGCCCGAGATAGGCCAGTAGCACCCAGACCACCGGGTTGCGCAGAACGGAAAAACTGCGTTTGAGGCGCCGCCCGGCTGTCAGGACGGTCAAGCCGAAGATCCCGATCCAGAACAGCTGGTTGACCGCATTCGACTTGGAGGCGGCCAGGTTGTTGTCCGCGCCGTCACCGCCCGAATAGTCCAGTAGGAACGGAGAGATCAGGACCGGATAGGCCAGGATCAGAGCCGGGATCGCGTTAAAGACCCGATCGAGGAGGCCGGTCCTCGGTGCGGGGCTGTTAAGCGCGGTATTCGCGGCGGGCGTGTCTGTCAAATCCTTGGCTCCGGAACGGGGTGCAACCCCGACAATCATATCATTTCTGCAAAGAACAAGGCAAAACGCACACGGTCGCCGTCCCCAGGATGCTTGCAAGTGGGGCGCAGCCGTCGGCATCCGGCTGCTGGCCTTGCGCTTTATTGTCCGGTTCCGGCCGTCAACGCGTTCAGGTCGAGACCAAGGGCTTCGACGGTGTCTGGGTCGATGGTCCTGGCCTGATTGTCGGTCATCAGGCCGAAGCCTTCGTAATAGTCCCAGAGGGCCCAGCCGAAGCCGTGGCTTTCTGCTGTTTTGCGGACATCCTCGATCCAGGCCTTGCGGCTGCCATCGTCTTCCAGGCCGTTTGGCGGCCGCCAGGCACTGAATTCGCCGATGACGATCCGGTCAGGCGCAACACCATGATCGGCAGCCCAGTCTGCCAGCCTGTCGAAGCGTTGCTCGATATAGGAAAGATCCGGTTTCTTGTCATAGTAGTCCCGGATGCCCTTCCGGGCCTGGTCGAACGCATCGTCCGGCGGCGGGTTCGGTCCGGTGCGCAGGATCTCCAGATACTGGCGCGTTATCCGCTCGGTGTTCTCCACGCTGCCCCTGTCCCAGGGATAGCTCAGCCCGGCGATGTAACGCCAGGGTGGCGACGACCAGACGATCGACTGGTGTGTGAAATCATGGGGGCTGTAGAAATGGGCATCAAACAGCGTCCTGTCGTCATATTGTCCCGGATCGAGCCGCGTGATGCCGTCGATCGACGACCAGCAGGGGCCGGACAGCATGATCGGCAAATCCGGTGCGGCCTTCCGGACCTCGTCATAAAGACGTTTTTGCGTCACGGTCCAATCTTCGGCATCCGTGCGCCGGCAGACGGGCTGCGGTTCGTTGAAGAGTTCGAACGCGACCTTTGACGACGGCAGGTCCCTGATGCGTTTCGCCACCTGAACCAGGAGATCGGTATAGGCCTGAAACGCCGGTCCATGCGGGTCCGCCAGAATGTCCTTGGGCGTCCAGACGGAATTGTAGCTGGCCGGATGCATATCGACGAGGACGGTAAAACCCTTGTCGATCAACCGGATCGTGAGGGTCTTCAACCCGTCGAGCAGCAGGCGCCGCTCAGGATCCGTCCCCGCCAGGAATGGCCCCGTGTCGACGGGCAGGCGAACGAAATCGAAGCCGAGTGCCCGCAGCCGGTCAAGCTCTCCATCCGACACCTGCGACAGGGCCCCCTGAAAGGGTGGCCACATGTATTTGCCGGGCCGGTTCGGATCGCTGCGGGAGAAGTTCTGCAGGCGCGACAGGTTGATGCCGCGCTTGAAGACGGGATAGGCACCGGAGGACGCTCCTGTCGTCTCGGCGCGCAAGCCGTTGGGGGTCCCGTGCAGGGCCGTCAGCAGGAAGACACTGAACACGGCAGCGACGAGGCAGAGCGATCGAAAGACGGACAGGATCGGGCAGGGCGGGGCGGCGCGCATCAGGCAGACTGTCTCCGGGGTTGGTCGGTCATCAGCAAACGTTGCATGTCCGACCGGTAGCCTTCAAGGATACTGTCGGGGTTGAACCGGTCGTGAAGAACCCGCGCAGAGGATTTGATGGCCGCGCGATAGCTGCTGTTGTTTTCAGCGAGTTCTGCCAGAGCCGACGCAATGCCGTCGGTGTCGCCCGGTGTCACGCCCACACCCGCCTTGACGTCGTCCAGGTACCCGTCAATGCCGGTGTTCTTGCCGTAAACAATCGGAAGCCCGGCAAACAGGGCCTCCAGATAGACCATGCCGAAGGTCTCGTTGTAGCTGATCAGGGCCATGCCGAGATAATGGGGCAGGGCGGCAAAAAGCGCGTCGGGCTTCATCGGCCCCAGCAGACGCACATGATCTTCCAGACCCAGGTCGGCAATTTCCCTCTTTGCAGCCGCGATGGACGCCTCGCTCCCGGGCCCGATCAGGTCCAGTCCCGTGTCGGGATGGCTTTGCCGGAAGAGGCTGTAGCCCTTCAACAGGTCCGTCAGCCCCTTTCGCTTGCTGTAATTCAGGTCGAACACGCTGACAAAACGGTTGTCCGGTTCGGATTGGGGCAGGTCTCTGCTGGTATTGCCGACGATATTCGGCAGGAGGCGCTCCTTGACCGGTTGCTCCGGCACATATTGGTGGAAGATCTTACAGAACCAGGCGGAGACGTGATAAATCTGGTCCGCCCGTTCGGCAATGCGCCGCATCAGGGACCGATAGGTCGGCTTGTAGAGCAGGACCTTTCGCTCCGACTCGCCGCGCACCGAAACGAAAAACCGTGTCTTCGGGCCATAGTCTTCGGTCAGTTTCAGTCCGGCAATGCCTTCAAACGAGAACTTGTGCGCGTGTATGAGATCCGGGCGGCGGTGGTTCTGTGCCATCACCCTGGCAACGCGCCCGGCAACGCTGCGCATGGAGCGCGCTAGGCCGAGACCTGCCGGCAAGCCGAAATACCGGTAGGCATAAAGCCGGGCTCCGTTGACCATGCCGCAATCGAAGAAATGGGTCTTCCAGGGCAGGCTGGTCCGGTCGAGCGAAAAGACCACATGTTCCCCATATCCTGCACCCGTGACGAGACGCTCTATGGCCGTGGTCTTGCGGTGGCCGCGGTGATCGTCTGGATAATCGGCGCTCAGATGCAGGACAAGCGGTTCGCCTTCTTCAGCCTCGGTCACGTCGGCAGTCTCCTCCATTCTCGACCTCCCTCTGGTTGCCGCCGGACAAGGGGGGCCGCAATCATCAGCGCATTTGGGAAGCAATTGCGGCGACCATCCATCAAGACGTTTCAAGAAAAGGTGAATGGCGTTGCGCTTTTGGCGAAAACCGGGCCTTGTGGAGGGATCGAATTTCGGACATTACCCGATAACGGTCGTTGGCAAAAATAACCAAGTCTAAAGGTCCGGCCTGCACATTACGCCTGCAAAGGCGGCCACTGCGGGCCTTGCGGTGCGGTATCCTGCCATGGAGACAACTTGAATGACGGACATCAGTGATCCTGACCGGAATGCGCAGGAGCTTGGGGCAAAGAGTTTTGGCCTCAAGAACCGCCTGTTTCGCATTCTCTGGGGTGTGACCTGGTTCCTGCTGGCGTCCTGGTCGCAACCCCTGCATGGCTGGCGCCGTTTCCTGCTGCGTCAGTTCGGAGCCAAAGTCGGCGAGGGTGTCTATGTTGCGCCATCCGCACGGATCTGGCATCCGGGCAATCTTGTGCTGGAAGATTTCGCGGCGATTGCCGATGAAGCCGACATCTACAACATGGCACCGGTCACTATCGGCAAATACGCGGTCGTCTCCAAACGCGCGCATCTTTGTGCCGGCTCGCATGACATCAACGACGACAGGTTTCTGCTGATCGCAAAACCGGTGACGCTCGAAGCCTATAGCTGGGTTGCAGCGGAGGCCTTTGTTGGTCCGGGCGTGACAGTCGGCGAAGGGGCTGTCCTGGGAGCGCGCGGTGTGACCGCGAAAGATCTGGCACCCTGGACGGTTTTTGCAGGCAATCCGGCCAGGCCGCTCAAGGAACGTGGCAGGTTCGAACGAAACGATGTGCCGCAACGCGGCTGGCGGGAGAGACTGGAAACCGCGGACTGAACGCTCAGGTGCGTTAATAACGGCCTGAAAAACCTGACTGTCTCCGGGATTGGGGCTAGATCCGACGGGGCGGCGTGCCTACCTGAGAGGCGCGCGCAACAACAAGAACGAACAATCTGCCGGGGACCGGAACGGACCGCAGGCAGCAAGGGCTGGAGTTGGAATGTTAGCGAATGGCAAACAAGGCGAGACGCCGACCGGCGGTGCCGACATGGCCCGGATCGGGCCGTTTGCCATTGCACGTCTGAACCTTCGGGACGCCGTTTCTCTGGTCCGGACATCTGTTCAGCAACGCGAGCAGCTGGATATCGCCATCTGCAATGCCCACACCGTCCTGACTGCCCTGGACAATCCCGACTACGCAAACACCTTGCAGAAGATGACGCTCCTGAACGACGGTATCGGCATCAATCTGGCCAGCCGGCTGCTTGACGGGCGCCCGTTTCCGGCAAACCTGAACGGCACGGATCTTGTGCCAAACATCCTGGCGGGTGTCGGTATTCCGATGAGGATCTACCTGCTCGGCGCCCGGGAGGAGCAGGTGCGCGGAGCGAAACAGCATATTGAGGCGAGATACCCCGACCATCAGGTGGTCGGCTGCCGGGACGGCTTCTTTCGGGAAGAGGACGTTGCAGGTCTTTGTGCAGAGATCAACGCCACCAGGCCGGATCTGCTTCTGGTCGCCATGGGCAACCCGCGCCAGGAGTTTTTCATCGCCCGGAACCGCGCGCAGCTGAACGTACCGGTGGCTGTTGGTGTCGGCGCCCTCTTCGATTTCATGTCCGGTGCCGTCGTCCGCGCACCGGCTTTCGTGCGCAAGGCCGGACTGGAGTGGTTGTTCCGCTTGCTGCAGGAACCGCGCCGACTGTTTCATCGTTATGTGATCGGAATTCCGCGTTTCCTCTTCGCGGTGGCCAGGTTCAAATACGGCCGGTCCGAAAAAAGCGCCTAATCTGCAACCGGGCTTAAATGGCCCTTCACCAGCGCGATCATTTCGTCAACGGAGCCCGCCGTTTCGGCCTTGGGCAAATCCGGCCTGCTGATCATGAAGACGGGTAGCGACAGTCTGCGGGCGGCTGCGATCTTGGCAAAGGCACGGGTGCCGCCGCTGTTCTTGGTCACCAGATGCGTGATCCGGTGTGTTTCCATCAACGAGAGCTCTTCTTCGACCGCCTGCGGCGGGCGTGCCAGGATCAGCTGCCAATGAGGCGGCAATGGCTCGGAGGGCGGCTCGATCATGCGCGCCAGGCCGAAAAGATCCGTGCGATGTGTGAAAAGTCCGATGTCTTTGCGCCCGACCGACAGGAAAACCCTCGCCCCTGTTGGCAAGGCAGAGGCGGCATCGCTGAGAGTATCAAGCGACTGCCAGGTGTCGTCGGTTTCCACTGTCCAGCCGGGCCGGTCAAGGCGCAACAGGGGCACTTGGGTGAGGCGGGTGGCAGCGGCTGCATTGCGGCTCATCTGTGCCGCGAAAGGATGTGTCGCATCCACCATGATCGTGACAGCCTCTGCTTCCAGATAGGCGCGCAAGCCATCGATCCCGCCAAAGCCGCCGACCCGGGTCGGTATGCCGAGGTCCGGCAGATCAGAGACAGCGCCGGCAAACGAGGCCGTCAGCCGGGTCTCGGGAAAGGTTTTGGAAAGCGCGCGTGCCAGCTGACGGGCTTCATGGGTGCCGGCCAGAAGCAGGATATGGTCATGTGCCATCGTCAAATCCGCATTCGCCGATCACATTGCCGGATCTGTCGGTGATCAGGACTTCAACAGAGATCGGCGCATCTCTCAGAATGTCGCGCACTGCGGCCTTCGCGCGCCGTGCCAGCGGCGTGCTCAGGTCGACACCGGCGGTGAGCGCGCGGTC
Organism: Roseibium sp.; assembly: GCF_965233565.1. GTDB lineage: Bacteria > Pseudomonadota > Alphaproteobacteria > Rhizobiales > Stappiaceae > Roseibium. The sequence goes on from NZ_OZ247494.1 coordinate 4,124,066, forward strand.
GAGCACTTCCTTGGCCGTGTTGGCCTCAAGGGCATCCGCGACCTGGTCCCCGGGCGCGCCGGTTTCCACCAGCAGATCCTGCAAATATCCGAAATCGACGGAGCTTCTGGCGGAATGCAGATCGAGCGCGCCCTGGGCCAGCTTGGTGAATTTGGCAAACCCGCCGGACAGCGTGAGTTTCTCCACCGGATGACTGCGCAGATATTTCAGGAGCCCGCCGGCAAAGTCTCCCATGTCGAGAAAGGCGGTCTCGTCGAGGTCATAGCGGTGTCTGACCGCGTCTTCCGAGGCGCTGCCGGTCGCTCCGACAACATGGGTGAGGCCGACGGCGCGTGCGACATCGATGCCCCGGTGGATGGAGGCGATCCAGGCCGCGCAGGAAAACGGGCGGACGATGCCCGTGGTGCCCAGAACGGACAAGCCGCCGACAATGCCGAGCCTGGGGTTCATGGTCTTCAGGGCAAGCTCGGCGCCACCGCCGATCGAGACCTCGATTTCCACATCGCCCGGTGCGCCATGGCGGGACGCAATTTCGGAAATGGCCGTTTCCATCATCTGGCGCGGCACCGGGTTGATCGCCGGTTCTCCCGGCGGGATCGGCAGGCCGGGTCTTGTGACCGTGCCGACGCCGTCCCCGGCCTTGAAGCGGACACCGGATCCTTCCGGCAACAGCCGCACGGCGGAGGTGATCAGCGCCCCATGGGTGACATCCGGATCGTCGCCGGCATCCTTGGTGATGGTTGCCATTGCCCTGCCGTTCGACAGATCGTGCCGGGTCAGGGCAAAGGCGGCGGTTCCGCCGCGCGGCAGGGTGATATCGACCGGGTCGGGAAACGTCCCGGTCAGAAGAGCCGAATAGGCGGCCTTGGCCGCCGCCGTCGCACAGGCGCCGGTCGTCCAGCCGCGTCGCAATTCTTTTGGCTCAGTTTTCGACATCAGGTTTCTATATCCGATGCATTTCCGCTTTTCTGCCCCTGGGAGCACCTGCGCGATAAAATGTCGTAATCCTTTTGTTTTTGATCGCGGTTTTGCTTGGCTGCCTTTGTTTGCGCAGGTAAACAGGACATATGACGGGCACTACAGAGAACAACAGTCTGCCGAAGGGGTTGCCGGTGTTTGAACCGGGCTGGGTATGGCTTGCAGGTGCGGGACCGGGCGATCCGGGCCTGTTGACGCTGCATGCGCTGAACGGCCTGCGCCAGGCGGACGTGGTTGTTTACGACGCCCTGGTCGACCAGAGCATTCTGGACTGGGTGAAACCGGGTGCCATAACGGACTATGCCGGCAAACGCGGCGGCAAGCCGAGCCCGAAGCAACGTGACATCACGCTGAAACTGATCGACTACGCCCGTGCAGGCAAAAGGGTGCTGCGGTTGAAGGGCGGCGATCCGTTTGTCTTTGGCCGCGGTGGCGAGGAGGCGCTCGGTCTGGTGGAAGCCGGCGTGCCCTTCCGGATCATTCCGGGCATCACCGCCGGGATCGGCGGTCTGGCCTATGCCGGCATTCCCGCGACGCACCGCGACTGCAACCAGGCGGTCACCTTCCTGACCGGCCATGACCAGACCGGCCTGACGCCGGACGCCGTAAACTGGGAAGGGATCGCCAAGGGCTCGCCCGTGATCGTCATGTATATGGCGATGAAACATCTTGAGACGATAGCCGGCAAACTGATAACCGGTGGACGGTCTGTGGACGAGCCTGTGGGCATCGTGTGCAACGCTTCCTTAGCCGGGCAAGAGGTTCTGGAAACCACGCTCGGCCGGTGTTTCGCGGATGCCAGAGCCGCGAATATCGAGCCGCCGGCCATCGTCTGTGTCGGCGAGGTGGTGCGCCTGCGCAGCGGACTGGACTGGCTTGGGGCGCTGTCGGGCAGGGTTCTGGAAAGCGATCCGCTGGGACTGCGGCAGGACCGCCGTTCGGTCGATGCCGGCTGATCCTGCTACGTTTTCTCCCGGCGGTTTCCTGATTGCAGCGCCGTCGTCCGGTGCGGGCAAGACAACTCTGACCCTGGCACTGCTTAGAGCCTTGAAGCACGTGGGTCTCACAGTCGCCTCGGGAAAATCAGGTCCCGATTATATCGATCCCCGCTTTCATGAAGCCGCAAGTGGCACCGCCTGCATCAATCTGGATGCCTGGGCGATGACACCGGAAACGCTCAGGTCCTTGGCGCGGGATCGTGCGCAAGGGCAGGACCTGCTTCTGGTCGAGGGAGCCATGGGGCTCTTTGACGGGGCGGCGAATGGCAAGGGCTCGGCGGCCGATCTGGCTTCAACATTGGGCCTGCCGGTCGTTCTTGTGGTGGATTGCGCCAAGCAGGCCCAGTCCGTTGCCGCACTGGTTCATGGCTTTCGGATCTTCCGGGACGATGTTTCTGTGGCCGGTGTCCTTTTGAACCGGGTCGGCAGCGCCCGGCATGAGGCCATGTTGCGGCAGGCCCTGGCGCCGCAGGACATCGAGGTGCTGGGCGCCCTGCCGCGTTCAAAGGACCTGGTTTTGCCCGAGCGCCATCTGGGACTGGTTCAGGCCGGCGAACATCCGGATCTGGAGAGGTTTCTGGACGGAGCGGCCCGCCTTTGCCGCGATCATGTCGACCTGGGGCGACTGCAGAAGATTGCAGCAAGCCTTGGTCCGCAAGGAACCGGCAAGAAGCATCTGCCTGCCCCGCTCGGACAGAAGGTCGCCGTTGCCCGGGACACTGCCTTTGCCTTTTCCTACCCGCATCTTCTGGAAACCTGGCGGCAAGACGGGGCCGAGATCTCTTTCTTTTCACCGCTTGCCGACGAGGCGCCTGCAGCGGATGCAGACGCGATATATCTGCCGGGCGGCTATCCGGAACTTCAAGCGGGGCGCCTCGCACGGGCGGAGCGCTTCAAGGCCGGTCTGAAAGGTGCAGCGGAGGCGGGGACGCTGATCTATGGCGAGTGCGGAGGTTACATGACGCTTGGCACCGGTCTCATCGATGCGGACGGGCATAGGCACGAGATGCTCGGCCTTTTGCCGCTGGTGACCTCGTTCCAGGCGCGCAAGCGCCATCTCGGCTATCGGAAGCTTCGCCCGCTCGCGCGCCTGCCTTGGTCATGCGCCTTGTCGGCGCATGAGTTCCACTATGCCTCGATCGTCTCGGAGGGGGCTGCTGAGCGCTTGTTCGCGGCGGAAGATGCGGAGAGCAATCGGCTGGCCGACATGGGATTGCGCGCCGGGTCCGTCATGGGCTCCTATGCCCATGTGATTGCCAGGGCACCTTAAACCACCTCCAGCACCACCAGCTGACAGAAGATGTTTTCCTTGGTGTGGTAGGGGCTCTCGGTCACTGAAACCACACGGGTCTTGCCCTCTTGTTCCAGCGTTTCGATCTTGTCCTTGAAGCCGTCCGCTTCCCAGGCAATGTCGCGCACGGTCAGCACGACGGGGGCGCCCGGCTTGGCAACGCGGATGAGTTCGTCAATGCCGGCGGGACCGACATGTCCGGCGGTGAAGACACCCGCACAGACGACCCCGTCATAGATATCGTCACCGATCTCGAAAAGCGGTCCGGCCATGTCGGCCTGGTTGAGCTTGCGGTAAGCGCCCTTGGACCGGGACTGCTCCAGCATCGCGGGTGTCAGATCGATGCCGTCGATGGTCAGATCCCACTTGCGCTTGATGAGCTCAATGCCGACCAGACCGGTGCCGCAGCCGGCATCCAGGATGAGCGCCGTGTCGGAGACGTGGCTGACCAGGGCCTCAGCGGCGATTTCCGGCCCGACATAGCCCATGCTCAGAAGCAGATCCGTGTCGTAATGCTCCGACCAGTTCTCGTAAAATTCCCGGATCGCATCGGGGTCACCACCCAGCAGGGTTGCCTGTTTCAAGAGAGGGTTTTCGTCAGGCATGAAGGTCTCCGATTGCGGTGGTCCGGATGGCAGATTAGGCGAGCGGCTTGCAGCAATCAAACCCCTCGCTGCAATCTGATCCGGTTGTTCCCCCGCTCGATCCGGCCAGACTTCGCCAGCGAGGCCAGGGCCCGGTAGATGGCCTCATGGGTGAGGCCGAGCGTTCGGCCGATATCCTTCCAGGCCAGTCCCGGGTCTCGCCACCCATCTTCACCAGCCGGCAACAGCGACAAATAGGCAAGGACCCGATCGTCGGCCCGCTTGATGTTGCGCAGCTCGATCTGGGATCTGAGGTCCCGGATCGATCTGGAATAGATTTTCAGGATGGCCAGTGACACGTCCGGACGGGCAAGGGCCGCGAGCAGGGCCTGCTTGTCATAAACGGCGCAGTCGACGTCGGTTTCACAGATGGCGTCGCAATGATAGCGCTCGGCGAACAGCGAGGCTTCGGCAAAAAGCTCCCCGGTGCCGGCGCGCTGAACCACAACTTCCTGGCCGGTTTCGAGGGTGCGCACCATCGTCAGCAACCCGCCCAGAACAAAATACAGGCGGGTGATGCGGTCGCCGGTCCAGAAGAGGTGCTCGCCTGAGGGAAGAGAAAGATGCTGCGCCTCAAGCCCGGCCCGTTTCAGAATATCCGTGAAGGTCTCCATGGGCACCAGATGTGGATCAAGCCTCAAACATATGATCCGGATCATATGAGATCGCCTCGAACTTTGCCACACTTGTCCTACAAAGCCCTATCGACCTGCGGGAAGCATGCATGGCGCCGATAATCCCACAAAAGGCTTTCGCCATAATTGGCATGTGCCTCTGTTTCCCGCATTTTTCTTACGCTCAGGGCGCCGCCCTTCTTCAGCCCTACGCGGGAGAAGAGACCCGCCAGATCAAGTCCCTGTCCGAAAAGGATGTCGAGGACCTGCGGGCCGGTCGCGGCTGGGGACTTGCCAAACCGGCCGAACTGAATGGATATCCGGGGCCCGCCCATGTGTTGGAAGCGGCCGAAGACCTTCAGTTGTCGCCGGAAACAAGGGCCCGGGTGGAGGCCATTTTCAACGCCATGAACGCCGAAGCCCGCCGATTGGGCGCGCTTTACATCGAGGCCGAACTGCAGCTTGAAAATGCGTTCTCGGACAAGTCCGCCGAGCCGGAGGCCCTGAAGCGGTTGCTGGCCGATGCCGAAGCCTTGCGTGCGCAGCTGCGGCTGACACATCTTGAAGCGCATCTGGAAACCGCGCCATTGCTGACACGGCACCAGAAGATGCTTTATGCGAGGCTGCGCGGCTACGACACGGGAAGCGGTCATGACCACGGCGGCCATCATTGATCGCAACAACCGCCACGCGACCGGCACGGATGTCACCGTTGATAAAATGGGGCTGCCGAATGAACCGGCAGCCTGTCAACGGGACACCGCCTGCTTACCCCTTTGCCTTCTTCTTCGGCCTGAGCACATGCACGTGGTCTGCATCGTATAGAGCGCTGTCGCGGAAGTCAGCGTCAGGTTCCAGCGCATGGCCGACAAAGATCAATGCGGTGCGGGTGATCTTCGAGGCGCGCACCTTGTCGGCAATCGTTGACAGGGTGCCGTGAATGAACGCCTCGTCCGGCCAGCCGACCCGGTAGGCGACAATCACCGGACAGTCCGCGCCGTAATGCGGTGTCAGCTGGCGTTCGACTTCGCGCAGATTGCGGATCGAAAGGTGAATGGCAAGGGTGGCGCCGCTCTTGCCGAACGTGTCCAGGTCCTCGTTGTTCGGCATTGCGGACGATTTCATCGCCGTGCGGGTGACAATGATGCTTTGCGCGACTTCGGGGATCGTCAGCTCTTTCTTCAGCGCTGCCGCCGCCGCGGCAAAGGCCGGCACACCAGGGGTGACATCATAGTCGATGCCGAGCTCGTTGAGCCGGCGCATCTGTTCTGCTGTCGCGCCATAGATGGACGGGTCGCCGGAATGCACCCGGGCCACATCCAGCCCCTTGTCATGGGCCGCCTTGATCTCCCCGATGATCTCATCGAGCGTCATCGGGGCGGTGTCGATCACACGGGCGTCGTCCGGCGCCGCGGCAACAATCTGTTCGGGCACCAGCGATCCGGCATAAAGGCAGACCGGGCAGGACTGGATCAACTTCAGGCCGCGCACGGTGATGAGATCCGGATCGCCCGGGCCGGCGCCGATGAAATGGACGGTCATGTTGTTTCTTCCGTTTTGGGGGCGTCTTCCGCGGCAACGTCTTCTGCGGTCTCCGCCGGCGCGGTTTCAGGCTCCACGCTTTCCGGACGCGGCGCATCGATCCGCTTGGCATAACCGCGCGGGGTGTAAACGAAGGGCTGGCCGTCGCCGCGCATCACGGTGCGAGTGTTGGTCGAACCGATCAGCACCGTCGTCAGCATGTCGACATCATCGACGCTGAGAGCGTGCAGATTGGTCACCCGGATGGTTTCCTCCGGCCGGCCCAGATTCACTCCGAGAATGACGGGTGTCGCCGCGGACCTGTGTTCCAGCAGGATTTCCTTGGCCGCTGCCAATTGTGTCCGGCGGCGCTTGGAGACCGGATTGTAGAACGCAATCACAAAGTCACCTTCGGCCGCAGCCTTCAATCGCTTCTCGATGACTTCCCAGGGGGTCAAAAGGTCGGAGAGCGAAATGGCGCAGAAGTCATGGCCGAGCGGCGCGCCGATGCGGGCCGAACAGGCCTGCAGCGCGGAAATGCCAGGTGCATTGGTGACGCTGACCCTTTTGGCGGCATCCGATACACCGCCATATTCCTCGTTCCGGTGCAGAAGTTCATAGACAAGGGCACCCATGGCGTAGATGCCGGCATCGCCCGAAGAAATCAGAGCGACATTCTTGCCCTTTCCGGCTTCCTCCAGGGCAAATCGGACGCGGTCCTCTTCCGCACCGAGCGGAAAATTGTGGTGCTTCTTGCCGGTGATGTGGTTTTCGACCAGGTCCAGGTAAAGCGAATAACCGACCACATCGGTTGCCTCGGCCAGCAGCTTCGTTGCCTCAGGTGTGCGCCAGTCGTCCTTGCCCGGACCGATGCCGATGACGGAAAGATGACCGCGTGCGCGGCCTGCCATCGAGACATCGATGGTCTTTGGTGAGCGTGTGATGGCACAGGTGGCGTTTTCGGTCTTCTGTTTTTCCACCTTCAGCGTTGCGAAGGGCCCGGCCGCGGCAAGCGCGGCCCCTTCCGAGACGCCATAGCAGCCGACTTCCTTGAAGACGACGGGAGAGGGGTTTTTCAGGCGCGGAGTTTCTCGCTGCAATTCCTCGGCGGTGAAGATCCGCAAGGGCACATTGAGATGGTCCGCCAGCGCATTGACAGCTGCTTCGTCGGCCTTCAGATCGATGGTGGCGACCACGGCAACGGCCCCAGGCGCGATACCGGCGTCAAGCAGCTGGGCTTCGACCAGATCGATCAGTTCCTGCGGCTCGCAGCCACGGGCACTGCCGACACCGACAGCATAGCGCTGCGGATGGTAGACAAGCCGGGTCGGGCCGCCTTCGTCCGGTTCTTCGGCGGCCACAAGGGAAATCGCGGCCTCGTCTTCTTCTTTCAGCTTTGCCTCGCGCAGCCAGTCGGCCCGACCCTCGATGCGCACGGAAGCGCCGGACAGCAGCTCGGCCATGACCGGCTTGGCATCCTCACGGTTGGCAAGACGCCAGCCCTTGGGCGGTTCGTCCAGCGCGATGCCCAGCTTGGTGTCGCCGGCGGTGGTCACAGCGGCGTGGCCGCCAAGCGCCTTGGCCAGAAGCCTGGCCAGCTCGTTGGCGCCGCGATGGCCGCCGAGCAGCGGCACGATGCTGGAGCCGTCTTCGGAGACCGCGATCACCGGCGGTTCGGTGGTCTTGTCGGACAGCAGCGGAGCAAGCGCGCGGATCAGGATGCCGCTGGCGCAGAAGCCGACGATCGGGTGCCCCGCCTGGAACAGCAGCTGGATATGGTCGATGGTCTCGTTGAACTGCGTGTCCGCCGTCGGCACGCGCCCGGCCAGCCCGTGGATGCGGGCCGTGGAAAAGCGTTTGGCGATTTCTTCTGCGGCGCCGAGGCCGGCCTCGTTCAGGACGAGTAGGATGGGGGAAGCGTCCACGCTTCGTCTCCCTTGTAGATGAGGATCATGGAAAAGTAAGGGGCGGTGTCTGCCTCGACGTCAATGAGGCGATAAACCTTTTGTTCCGGCAGGCTGGCCCGTTCGACATAACCGGCCCGTTCCAGGAGGCCCATCCGGCCCAGAAGGGCCTTCAGACGCGTCAGGTGACGGCCGACCTTCATGATGGCCACTGCCTGGGCTTCTTCGATCTTCTGCGAAATGTCGACATCCGGCAGCGGGCCGGGAATGACGGTCAGAACATCGTTGCGCGCCGTCAGCGGCCGCCGCAACTGGGCGGCACAGGCGGTGAGCGACGTCACGCCCGGCACGATCTCGATGGTGAAACGGTCCGACAGACGCTCGAACAGATACATGAAGGAGCCGAAGAAAAACGGGTCGCCTTCACACAGCGTGATGACGTCCTGACCGGTCTCCAGAACGGCGGCAATCTCGCTCGCCGCCTTGTCGTAGATCTCCTGTGCCGGAAACCGGTCGACGCGCATCGGCACGACAATCGGGATTTCCCTGGCGTCGGCCGGGATCACATCTGCGGCGATCGAACGGGCGAAACTCTCGCCGCTGTCGGGCGCCGGATAGGCAATGACCCTGGCAGAGGAAATCAGGCGATGGGCCTTCAGGGTCATCAGCTCCGGGTCGCCGGGGCCGAGACCGATGCCAAAAAGGGTGCCGCTCATGGCTTGGTATAGCTCCATTGGGTGACGGGCATCAGCGGCCGCCAACCGGTCAGTCCACCGACGGCACTGGCCCGGTGGACGGATAGTTTTTTCAAATCACCGCCAAGGTGCTGATAGGCAGCGAGCAGGACGGCTTCGCTTTCCAGCGTTACGGCATTGGCGACGAGGCGGCCACCGGATTTCAGAGCTTTCAGGCAACCATCAACAAGACCGTCAGCGGTCAGGCCGCCGCCGATGAAAATCGCGTCCGGTGTGGGCAGTCCCTCAAGGCCGGCCGGGGCCGTTGTGTCTTTCAGCTCCAGATGCGGCACACCGAGCGCGACGGCGTTTTCCGCGGCCATCTGGCGGCGCTCCGAGTGAGGTTCAAGGCCAATCGCTCGCGTGCGCGGGGCAGCGCGCAGCCATTCAATGGCAACCGATCCACAGCCTGCACCGACGTCCCACATGAGGGCGCCCGGATAGGGTTTCAGCTCGCCAAGCGTCACGGCCCGGATGTCCTGCTTGGTCATCTTGCCGTCATGGCGAAAGGCCTCGTCGGCAAGGCCAGGGGTGCGCGCGCGGAAGTGGATGCCGGGATCGGCGATAACCTCCAGCGCCAGCGTATGAAAGTCGGCAACGTCCTGCGACCAGTCTTCGGCCGTGCCGCCAATGCGTCGCTCGCGCGAACCGCCAAGATGCTCAAGCGCCGTCATGCGCGTGCGGCCATAACCTTCGTCAGCCAGCAGGTCGGCCACCTGACGCGGCGTTTCGCCATTGCTGGTCAGCACCAGCAGGCGCGCACCGGGGTAAAGCGCGGCGCGCAGCAGGTCGACCGGGCGGCCGTGAACAGACAGGCACTCCGTGTCCTGCAAGGCCCAGCCCATGCGACCGGCCGCCAGCTGGAAGGCAGACGGCGAGGGCAGAACGCGCAAGTCCTCGGCCGGGAAGTGTTTCAGCAGGGATGCGCCGATCCCGAACCACATTGGATCGCCCGTCGCCAGAACCGCAACCCGTTTGTCCTTGAGTGCCGCGAGATCGGCAAAGACCGTGGCAAACGGGCTTGGCCATGTGCGTTTTTCAGCGGTAATTTCACCGGCCAGCTCCAGATGACGCGTGCCGCCATAGACGATCTCGGCACGGGCCAGCGCGTCTGCGCCGCCGGGTGCAAGAACGCCATCCTCACCGATGCCGACAAGGGTCAGCCAGGGCGCGCTCATGTGTCCTCCAGCGTGTAGGGCCGGATCACCGGCTTCACCGAAAGGTCCCTGGGCTTGCCGTCGGTTGAGACTGACACCTGGCGTGCGCCTCTGGAGCGGTGGTGCGTCTGGACCTCTGCCGAATTGCCGGCGTCTGCGGTCGAGGCCGCAGATTGTCCACCTGGCGCGGAGAGAAACCCGCGCGAGCGCATGGGTTTGTTGCCGGCAACCGACTTGAACGGCTTTTTCGGGGTCCTGTCTGCCACCTCAGCGCTCCTCAGGAAGGCCGGCGGCAAGGGCGTTGACCGCAGCGGCTGCCATGGCGGAGCCGCCCCGGCGACCGCGTACGGCAAGATAAGGGAGGCTGAACGGGTTTTTGGCAAGTGCGTCCTTGGATTCCGCAGCGCCGACAAAGCCGACCGGAAAACCGAGCACGACAGCCGGTCTCGGGCCGCCTGCCGCGACCATTTCCAGGAGATGATAGAGTGCTGTCGGGGCATTTCCGACAGCGACAACCGCACCGTCCAGCCGATCCCGCCAGAGTTCGATGGCCGCTGCAGAGCGTGTTGTGCCGAGTTTTTCGGCAAGCACCGGCACCTGCGGGTCGTTCAGCGTACAGATGACCTCGCTGGTCTCTGGCAGACGGGAGCGGATGATGCCATGGGCAACCATCTCAACGTCGCACAACACGGCGGCACCACCGGCAAACGCGGCTTGGGCCGCATCGACAACATCGTCCGACCACATGAGGTCCTGCGGAAGATCGGTCATGCCGCAGGCATGGATCAACCGCACCGCAACAGGTTTGAGCCCATCCGGCAGATGCGACAGCTGTGCTTCCGACCGCACGATCGAAAAGGACTGACGGTAGATCGCCGCCGGGTCCTTTTCATAGTCGTAGGACGGCATCGGGTCGGTGCTCACGGCGCGCCTAACCTTCCCGGTTCAGCGATTTCGGTCCGTGCGGATGGTCCGCATGCGGATAGGGATGATGGTGATGATCATGGGCATGCCCGTGATCATGTTCATGCCCGTGGTCATGATGGTGATGCCCATGTCCGTGACTGTGATCATGGGAATGGCCGTGATCGTGGGAATGGTCATGATGATGATGATGACCACCTGCGCGAACCTGCTTCTCGCAGGCGCCGGTGCAGAACTCCTCGCAAAGCTGGCACTCGGCTTCCGCTCCGAGACCTTCCACATGGTGGTGGTGGCTTTCCTGGGCGAGACCAACTTCGGCCTCGAAGCCGAGCACCTGTTCCCGGTACTTGCACATCTGGCAGTTCATCAGGTTGGCGCCTTGCAGGATCTCCTGCACCCGGTCGGCCATGGTATCGATCACCTGCGGATGGTCGTTCAGGTAACCGGCCTTCAGGAACTCGATTTCCGGATGATTGGCGGCAACTTCATCCGTCGTGCCATAGATCCGTTGCACCAGGACGCCGGTGAAAAGGAAATACGGGAACACGATGACGCGCTTGTAGCCAAGCTTGGCCGCGTGTTCGAGGCCGGGTCCGACCAGCGGGAAGGTCACGCCGGAGTAGCAGGTCTCGGCCCAGCCGAAACCGAAGCCTTCCCACAAAAGGCGGGTGATCTTGGTGACGTTGGAATTGGCATCCGGATCGGAAGCACCGCGCCCGACCACCATCAGCAGGGTTTCGTGCAGCGGTACGTCGCTGTCGGCAGCGTCGATCGCCTCCTGGATGCGTGCTGCAGCGGCCTTGACCATGCGCGTGTCGACGGCCAGTTCCCGGCCGTAGGAGATGGTCATTTCAGGATGCATCGCCTGATAGGTGTTGAGCACCGAGGGGATGTCGTTCTTGGCATGACCGGCGGCAAACAGCATGCCGGGCACGGCAAGCACGCGGGTACAGCCGGCTTCCCGCAGCTTGTTCAGGCCGTCATGGATCACCGGGTTGGCGAATTCCAGATAGCCGTATTCCACCGGCCAGTCCGGGAACCTGGCCTTCAGGCCTTCCGCCAGCTGTGCAAACTGTTTGACCGCACCCTTGTTGCGGCTGCCATGGCCGCAGATCATCAGTCCGAGTTTTTCACTCATTGTGCGGCTTCTCCGGCGGGTTCCGCTTCGTCGGCCTTCGCCTCGGCGTCAGCTTCGTCCTGTTTTTTCTTGCGGTCCTTCAGGGCGATGACACCCGCAACCAGGGCCGCGCCGGCGAGCGCGGCAGCGCCGACCCAATGGGCATGACCGGCAAGTTCGCCCAGGTGCCCGGCATGGGCGTGGGCGGAAGTCGGCAGCAGAACGGCGCCAAGGCCGGCAAATGTCAGATATCGGGTCATGTCTCTCCCCCAGGTGGCAGGTGCCGGAAACGGCAATCTTTGGCGTCGGCGACCAGGGGTGAAAGCAAACACATGCGGCATGCGGTTCGACAACCGCACGTCCGTTTATGCCGTGGACAGCTCCGGCCTAGGTCCCCTGTTTGGGTCAACCGCATCCGGAATCGCTTTCAGTCCCATAAAAAGGGACGCCGTCAGGTGGCGGCAACCTTATGAGAGGCCCTTTGCCGGATCAAGCAGGAAAGCGACATGCATTAGTCCATTTGCCCACATGCCCGCTATTCCCATTCGGCAATGCACCGTCAATTTTCCCGATTTTTCAGGCAAACCAAATTGTGTTTCCCGAAGAACTGGACTAGAGAGCGGTTGGCACAACGAGGGCAGGGGCGTGCGGCGCATTCAAAAGGCAAAGACGGACATGAGGCAGGTGGTGGCAACACTGCTGCTGTTGCCGTTCCTTCTGGCCGCCCTCTTGCCCCAGGGCTATATGCCCTCCGTCGCAGAAGACGGCACCTTCACCGTCACGCTCTGTACAACCGATGGCCTGCGCACCGTCACGCTGGATGCCAGTGGCAATGAAGTTCCGGACGGCCCGGTTGACGAGGACGATCCGCGCGCCGGACATTGTATCTTCGCAAGTTCCTCGGTCCTTGCCCTGCTGCAGCCCGGTCCGGATCTGCCGGATATTGCCACCGCGGCGACACGGCTTTCGAACATTCGTGCCCCCGGCCTGCGTCTTCACGCCTTCTCCAGCCGGCTCGGTGCAAGAGCGCCACCGGCCCCCACCTGAATTCCGTCATCCAATTTTCGAATTCAGTTGAACCGGAAAGCACGCCTGCCTGACGGGCACGGTGCTGCGCCGGTCTGGAGATCCCATGAGCACACTTCCCTCGGACGTCGAAGTTGCGTCCGGCAAAAGCCGTTTTTATCTTGCCGCCTGGCGCTGGCACTTCTACGCAGGCATCTATGTTGTTCCCTTCCTCATCATGCTGGCCGTCACCGGCCTCGGCATGATGTATATCGCCGTCTTTGATGGCCGCGACGGTGAAAAAATCAGCGTGACCGCCAGCGGTGATCCGGTCAGCCTGTCGGCGCAGTCAGAGGCGGCCCTTGCCGGCTTTGGTGACGAGGCCAGGCTGGTCGAGTGGATTGGAGCGAAAAGCAACGAAGGCGCAAACGTCTTTCGCGTCAACGAGGCCGGCACCAACACCATGGTGGCCGTCGACCCTTACGCCGGGACTGTCATCGAGACCTGGAACCGCCGCGACGGCTGGTACGATCTTTTCAACGACATTCACGGGACCTTGCTGATCGGGACAACGGGTGACCGGCTCATCGAGGTTGCGGCCGGGCTGAGCATCGTTCTGATCGTCACCGGCCTTTATCTGTGGTGGCCGCGCGCCGGCAGCGGATCGTCCTTCGTGCCGGAACTCAGGGCGCGGGGCCGTGATCTCTGGAAAAGCCTGCACAAGGTCGTCGGTGCCTATGTGGCTCTGGTCCTGCTGGTGTTTCTGGTCAGCGGGCTGGCCTGGGCAGGTATCTGGGGGGAAAAATTCGTCCAGGCCTGGAGCACGTTCCCGGCAGAAAAATGGTCCAACGTTCCGCTGTCCGATGAAACCCATGCGTCCATGAACCACGGTGCCATCAAGGATGTGCCCTGGGGACTTGAACAGACCCTGATGCCTGCCTCCGGGTCCGATGCCGGTCTGGATGCAATCCCGGAAGGCATTGCGGTCAATCTCGACAGCGTTGCCGCCTTCGGCCGCGCCATCGGTTATGAAGGCCGGTTCCGGGTGAGTTTCCCGAGCGGCGACACGGGCGTCTGGACGATCAATCAGGATTCCATGAGCAACGATTCTGAAAACCCGATGGTCGACCGCACCGTGCATCTCGACCAATATACCGGCAAGATCCTGGCTGATGTCGGTTTTGCCGATTATTCGCTTGCCGCCAAGGGCATGGCCGTGGGCATCGCCTTTCACGAAGGCGACATGGGGCTCTGGAACATCGTGCTGAACACGGTGTTCTGCCTGTCGGTGATCTTCCTGTGTGTCAGCGGACTGGTGATGTGGTGGCTGCGCCGTCCGAAGGGCGCTGCCTTGCGCATCTTTGCTCCGAAGTCACCGGAGGACCTGCCGCACTGGCGCGGGGCCATGATCCTGATGCTGTTCCTGTCGCTGGCCTTTCCGCTGGTCGGGATCACGCTTCTGACCGTGCTGGCGCTGGACTATCTGATCGTCAAGCGGGTGCCGTTGCTGCGCCGGGCTCTGGGGTAACGAGAATAACCCGGGCGCTGCATGCGGCGCCCGGATCCTTCGAACGCCTGACCTGGTCGCCAGGTGTGCAGCAAACACCAGTGTCATCAACTCATTGCGTTGATGATACTGACTGAATGAAGCGGCGTGGCGAGGCGGGACCGGCAGCGTAGGGACAGCGGTTTAGTTCTGTCATAAATGGCGCGCGTTCTTCCTCTGTGTCACCCCGGCCGCAGCGCAGCGGAGAGCCGGGCACCACGCACGTCCATAGTGGCTGTGTATTGCAGCAGTCTTTGAATTGGGTGCCGGCAGCGTCAGCAAGTGGCCTTGCGAGCAGGTCAAGGATCTGCGCTTCGCTTGTCCGGGGTGACACACATTTTGCTACAAAGGCCACCCCGACTGGTAGCCTCAAGCATCTGCTCCTGAAGCCTCACGTATGCCGGATGACCAGCAGTGTGATGTCATCATGGACAACCTGCGTACCTATATGGGATTTCAGGTCGGCAAGGATGCCTTCCAGCACGCGCGTGGCGCTGGGCGTGTTGTGGCTGCAGGCGCTCTTGATCAGGCGATCCAGCCCGAAGAGGTCTCCCTCCGGGCTTTCGGCTTCCGTCACGCCATCCGTATAGAGCACGATGATGTCGCCCTGGGCGAAGGCCAGTTCCCTGGTTTCGATAAATGGCGCGATATCGTCGTCGAGACCGATCGGGAAGCCCAGATCGACCGTGTCGATCACCTCGCAGCTGCCATCCGCTTTCAGGACAATCAGCTCCTCGTGCTGGCCCGAGAGGGTCACCTTGTCCGGTTCGAAATCGAGGAACGAAAGGGTCAGGTGCTTGTCGGTCTTGGTGCGCTTGATATTGCGGCAGATCGCGCTGTTGAGCGCTGCGAGGAACTGGCGCGGATCAGTCGGTCCGCGTTCCTGAAGCGCGACGGCGACGGATTGCACCATCAGCATCAGCACACCGCTTTCCAGCCCGTGACCAGTCACGTCGCCGATGCCGACCTTGACCCTGTCATCCAGCTGCAAGACGTCGTAATAGTCGCCGCCGACTTCGTCGGCCGGCTCCATGAAAGCGGCGATTTCCAGCTGGTGAATGCCACCCAGTTCATCCTTGGTCGGCAAAACCATCATCTGGATCTGCCGGGCAACCTCGATCTCGGCTCCCAGGCGCAGGTTCTCCGATTTCAGCTGCTCGTTCAGATGCGCAATTTCGGTGTTGGCCTGTCCAAGGTCGATGTTCATCTTGTGATAGCGGGTCGCCTGGTGCCACTGCAGCGCGGTCACGGCCGCGCCGATGGCCCCGGCACCGGCGAAATAGAGCAGCAGATACTTGAAGGACCAGAGATTTGCCGCAATCGGCTGGCTGATGGTGATGGCCTGGATGCCGCGTACGTCGCCCTCACTCCAGTCCTTTTTCGGGCTCTCCGGATGGGAGTTGTGACATGAGACGCATGACTCGCCCAGCATGACCGGCGAGGCAATCTGGATCCGGCGGTCAAAGATCGAGCCCTCATAACCGATGACGATGTCCTTCGGATCACGCGTCACACGGAAATCGGCAAGCGCGGTCTTTTCGAAATCGGTCAGCTGATGATCGGCGCGTTCCTCGAAGGGCAGGTCCGAGACGAAGCGATAGCTCAGGTTACGCGTATCGCCGCCGATCACTTCACCAAGCTCGATCGACAGGGTCGCGGGGATGGGAATGCCACCCGGCATCTGGTGATATTCGTGGGTCGGCGTGATGTCGCCGTCCGAGTCCAGAACGCGGCCAACGACATTTTGCGAATAATATGTCCGGATCCGGCTGATGGCGACGTCAAGATCGATGGCCTGCGATTTCAAGGAGGCGTCGGAAATTGCGCGCAGGTCCATCCACACGGCGACCGGCAGCATGCCGAGGCCGATTACGACCAGAAGTAGAAATACCGCGGGACGTTCGATGAGTTTGAGCCAGAACCTGTCCACACGGCGCCGTTCAATCTGCTGCATTCGATATCCTGAAAGTCATAACCTGACCGACCAAACCCTTGAGCCGCCACCGGAACTTATTTGAGGCCGGGTGAGTGTCGTTATTATGTCGGATGTACGACGCTTCGGCCACAGACGGAAGCGACAAATTCCTGTCTTGTGTTGAACACGTGGAAATTGTCTAGTGATCCCATTCGGTTTGACCAGAGAGTGAGGCGGCATGCAAACGCATCTTGTATTCACGGTGATCGCCAAGGACCGGCCCGGTCTTGTGGAGCGAATGGCGGAAGTGATCGCCGGCCTGGGCGGCAACTGGATTGAAAGCTCCATGGCGCGGCTCGGCGGCGAGTTTGCCGGCATTGTCCGGGTTGCCATTGCCGGGGATAAATCGAAGGAACTGGTCGGCCAGCTGGAGGCGCTTTCTGCCGACGGGATCGACATCACCCTGCGCTCCGACAAGGATGGCGACGAGACACCTGCCGGGGCATCGGCCCGTCTCGATCTCGTGTCGCAGGACCATCCGGGCATCCTGCGTGATATCACGCATGTGCTCAGCGAAAAGGGCGTCAGCATCGAACATCTCGAAACCGAGGTCGCGGCGGGCTCCATGCAGGGCGAAGCCATGTTCAAGGCAAGGGCCGATCTGCGCCTTCCGGTCGGCCTCGATCCGTCTGACCTGTCCGATGCGCTGCAGGAAACGGCAGGAGACCTGATGGCGGACGTCAATCTGGTTGACTGACCGGTTGGCGAGGCAGTCGCGGAACCTCGTTCACATGATGGGCCATCTGTGAGACAAGCATATGGCGCTAATATCTTGGGATGCGAATCGTCGGCACCTGCGGCTTTGCGCGAGTGCGAAGTCACTTGTAAAGGGCGCGAGGAAAGGCGAACGCGATCCGACTGAAAGTTCAAGGTGGAATTTGTCGCGATGTCGATTCTGATTACCGGCGGCGCCGGGTACCTCGGCTCACATTGTTGTGTGTCCTTTATTGAACGGGGGTATGATGTTGTTGTTTTCGACAATCTTCGCAATTCAAACCCTGAAGCGCTTCGGCGGATCGAAGCTATCACCGGCAAAATGCCCAAGTTTGAGCAAGGCGATGTTCGGGATCAAGCAGCCCTTGAAACCGTTCTAAAGCGTCATGATTGCGATGGGGTTATTCACTTTGCGGGATTGAAAGCGGTTGGTGAATCCTCTCAAGATCCTTTGTCCTATTACGACAACAATGTCATTGGTACGCACCGTCTGCTGAGCGCGATGTCCGCGGTTGGGACCCATCGTCTCATCTTTTCGTCCTCCGCGACGGTTTACGGAGAGCCGAAATCACTTCCCCTGACTGAAGAACATTCCCTAAACCCGGTGAACCCCTATGGGCGCACGAAGCTGATTGTTGAAGATATGCTGCGTGACCTGGCGGCCAGCAATCCAGCCTGGCGCGTTGGTGTTCTGCGTTATTTCAACCCGGTTGGTGCACACAGTAGCGGTTTGCTGGGGGAGGACCCACAGGGGGTGCCCAACAACCTGATGCCATTTATCGCCCAGGTAGCCGTCGGGCGACGGAAGCAGTTAAGTGTCTTTGGCGGCGACTACCCGACAAGAGATGGTACCGGCGTGCGCGATTACATCCATGTTGTCGATCTGGTTGAGGGGCATCTTCGCGCATATGAGAAATTGTCTGCATTAGGCTCTTCAGAGAACTGCTTTTCCGTCAATCTGGGTACGGGAAATGGGTACAGTGTTCTCGAGATGATCAGGGCATTCGAGCGGGGGGCGAACCAGCCAATTCCGTTCGAGATTGTAGCCCGGCGCGAGGGCGATGTGTCGGAATTCTATGCAGATACCCAAAAGGCAACCGAGTTCCTCGCCTGGTCGGCGGAACGCGACTTGGATGACATGTGTTCAGATACGTGGAACTGGGTGAGAAAAAACCCAGGTGGCTACAAGTCAGCGTCCGACTAGGAAGATCAGACCGTCTGAACCGTTCATTGGAGACACATTTTCCGGCATGCTGGACCAGATGGAGTTTGACGGAAAGCTGTGGCTGCATGCAGGGCCCGGAGGCTGGACCTTCGTCACCCTGCCGCAGGATTGTGCCGACCAGATCCGTTTCTACACCGGCAGTAAAAAAGGTCGCGCCTGGGGCATGATCAAGGTCAGCGCGCGCATCGGTGCATCCACATGGCAAACCACCATCTGGCCCGACAAGACCTCCGGTTCCTTCCTGCTGCCGGTCAAGGCAGCAGTGCGCAAGAGGGAAAAAATAGCCGCCGGAGACACGGCGTCGGTGTCTTTGCAGCTGCTCGCGCCGCCGGGATTTTGAAGCTGATGTTCGACAGTTCATTCATCGAAACGCATTTGGACCCGGTCAACTGGCGGTCGCTGGAAACGTGTCAGACGAAATACGCTCCGCGAGAAGAACCTCATGATCTTCGAGCGGCCTTCCTGAACCTCTTTTCTCCGGACCCGGCCTTGCGCAAGGCCGGGCATGGCAAGCTGGAAAACAACATTGTGGTTCAGGGCTACCTCTACCCGGCGTCGAATGAGATCGTGTCTGTTTTGTGTGCGGCGATCAGATTCAGTCCCATGCAGGTGACCGTGGAGGCACTGGATCTTCTTTTTGAACTGGCTGCAGGGCAGGACGAAACGGACGACATCGCGGCGCTCTGCCGTAAAGAGGTCCTGTCGATCAAATCGCACCTCGTTGCGATTGCCGACCAGAACCGGGACGAGACCTCAAGGCTCGCGATCGATATTCTTGCGTTTCAATTTGCGGAGGATTCCAGCCTTCGGGAGTTTGTCAGAAAAGAATTTGAAACGGGGAAACTTGCGGCCTACGAAGCTCGGCTGCGCGAAGATGGTGTGCTGGCATAGCAGACGGGTACGATGTCTTGCCTCCTACGGATGCGTTTTCTCAACATGCGGCAGCCGTGATCGACAATGATCACGGTCTGATCTGCGAAGTCTCGCCTTTGAAGGTCTGCGACACCGCCCGCTGGCTGCGAGCGCCCAGGCTCTTGATAGACGGGACATGACAGAAGACGGGTGGTGAAAGGATTTCTGCCAGGAGAGCGTCTTTTTTCCGTTTAACCTTGCTATTTCCTGTAAGCCAGACCAGGTCTGCCTGACACGCCTCTAAGCTGCCAGTGCCCAGTCGCTGGCATCCTCTCGGGCGCCGATGAGCGCCAGACCGTTCGCGACCGAGGTCAGCTCGTTGCCGCCGGAGACCTTCTCCGAGCCGAAACGCTCACTGAACATATGCCGGACGGCCGGCACGAAGGAGGTGCCGCCGGTCATGAACACCCGGTCGATGTCCGTTTCCGGAAGCCCGGCCTTTTCCAGGGTAACGTCGAGCGCCTTGTTCATCTTTTGAAGATCGGGCGCGATCCAGCGATCGAAATCGGCGCGTCTGACATCGGCCCTGAAATCCTTGCCGAGCGGGGCAAAGGTCAGCTCGGCTTCGTCCTGCGTCGACAGGAGCGCCTTGGTTTCGGAGACGGATTTGTAAAGCGGATAGCCCTGGTCTTCCTCCACCAGGTCGATGAACAGCTCGATCTTGTCCGGTTCCAGGCAGTAGCGCAGAAGCTTCTTCATTTCCTTGAAATCTTCCGAGGTCTTGAAGATCGACAACATGTGCCAGCGGGCAAAGTTGGAAAACAGGTTGGGCGGCATGTCGAGCACCTTGCCCATGCTCTTGTAGCTTGAGCCCTTGCCGAGTTTCGGCAGGATGACATTGTCGATGATGCGGTAGTCGAGCGTGTCGCCGGCAACGCCGATGCCGCCGCGCCCCAGAGGTGTTGCCGTCAGATGTCCGGCCCGGGTCTCGAACCGCATCAGCGAATAGTCGGTGGTGCCGCCGCCGAGATCGGCAACCAGAATGGTGGTGTCCTTCTCAAGCGACTGGGCGAAGGAGAAGGCGGCCCCGACAGGCTCCATCACGAAGAGGATGTCTTCAAACCCGACCTTGTAAAAGGCCTTGCGATACCGTTCCATCGCCAGCGACTCGTCCGGATTATGGCCGGCGAACTCCACCGGGCGGCCGACCACGAGACGCGTGGAGGACGGGTCGAAATGACCGCCTGAACGTTCGAAGGCGAGCGACAGGAACGTGGCCATCAGGTCCTCGAATTCAAACCGGACACCGAACACGCCCGTGCCCTTGAAGGCCCGGCTTGCGGCAAATGTCTTCAGCGACTGGATGAAGCGGACATCGCCCAGGCTTTCCAGGAATTGCCGGATCGCCCAGGGTCCGACCTCCGCATTGAGCGCCCGTGCCGCGCCCCGATCCAGAAAACTCAGCACGGTCGGCAGGGAGGTGAAGGCGTCATTGCCGTCCTGGAAATGCACAGGCGCAGTCGCTGCTGCACCATTTGCGAGGACGGCAACCGTGTTGGACGTGCCAAAATCAAGGCCGATTGTACGGGGCATCGAGTAGTTCCTTGGACTAAATGAATGCTTGGAGGTCGGCGACAAACGAGGCTGCCCATTGAGGGACACTATTCCCTGATATCAAAATGGAAGCAGCGTTGTCAGAGAGGAGATTGCTGTGAGTGGGCGGTATATATTCAATCTCCTCGGGGACCGGCAATATTACAGGCGGGGGCAACACTCCAGCGCAAAGCCCAGAACCGCATTCTTGTGAAGGCTTGTTGGACTATGTTAAGGGTGTGGCGGTTGCGGATTCGAGCTGAAGAGATGCCGGATTTCGCCTTGCAGGGTCAACCGGTTAGGACGAAATTGAACACTCGATCTATGTACTGATGGATAACCACGGTTGATTTTATGTACTCGGAGCCGCTCCACAAGAGCCTAAAACGGCAGTTTGCGATCACATTCGCGCTGATCGTCCGCGAAATGACGACCCGCTACGGCAACAAGATCGGCGGGTACATGTGGGCTGTTCTCGATCCAGTGCTGACGATTGCGATCTTGACGACGGTCTTCTCAGCGGTTGCTCATGTGCCGCCTCTTGGTCGAAGCTTCGCGCTTTTCTTTGCCACAGGTTACGCCGCATTCTATATGTACCGCTCAACCTCTGACCAGGTGAGTTCTGCGGTCGAGGCCAATCGAGCATTGTTGAACTATCCTGTGGTAATGCCATATGACACCATCATTAGCAGAGTCATACTGCAGATTATAACACTTTTTGTTGTAAATATGCTGCTGTTTGGAAGTCTTTACTTTATGGTGCCTTTTGAAAAAATAGACTTGGCCCCAATTTTTTTCGCATCAATAATCGCAATTACCCTCGGGGCGGGTGTTGGTGCAGCAAACATTGTTTGGTTTCACTTAAGCAGTACCTATCAGCAAGTCTGGGGAATCATTAACCGTCCAGCATTTATTGTGTCCGGCGTATTCTTTATTCCCGAAACTGTGCCGCAGCCCTTCCAGAGCATATTGCTCTGGAATCCGTTGGTGCATGTGATCGGGATATTCCGAACCGGCTTCTATCCGACTTACCGTGCGGAATTTGTCAACTTGCCGTATGTCTTGGGGTTGTCGATATTCTCGCTTGCGTTCGGAATGTTTCTCGTATGGTTGTTTGACGCCAAACTGCGGGAGCCAAAATGATCAGATTGGATCGCGTATATAAAAGTTTCAGACTGAAGGGTGAAACGCGCTACATTGCCAAGGACGTTTCGTTCACCATTCCTCGAGGTGAGAGTATTGGTTTGCTTGGACGAAATGGCGCAGGGAAATCCACCTTGCTGAAACTGATCGCAGGTACTATCAAACCGACATCCGGCCGGATCATCCGGATGGCGAATGTTTCCTTTCCCCTGGGTTTTCAGGGAAGTTTCAATGGTTCACTGACCGGCGAGCAGAATGTTCGCTTCGTTGCACGCATTTATGGTCATGACACGGAAAAGCTTGTCGAATATGTTCAGGACTTTGCGGAGCTTGGAAATTCGTATTTCATGCCCGTGAAAAGCTATTCATCGGGCATGCGGGCAAGACTGGCTTTCGGTGTCAGTATGGGAATCGATTTCGATTACTACCTGGTTGACGAAATTACCGCCGTGGGCGATTCAAATTTTAAAAAGAAATGCAAGCGGGTGTTCGAGGAGAAGCTCCAGAGCTCAGATATCATTATGGTTTCACACTCCAACGGAGCGTTGAAGGACTATTGTACGACGGGAATTGTGCTCGAGGATGGCGGATTAACGTTTTTCTCTAACATTGATGATGCTATTGCAATGCATGATGCGAACATGGCTCGGCGCTAGTTCACGGTATCAGGAACTTAAGGTTACTCTATGTCATCTGCAAAAAAGGCGACTGAAGCCAGCAAGAATGCCAGTTCGCGCGGTGCGGTTCTTGAACTGCCTCAAAAAAAATCGGACATCGTTCCGTCCAAGGTCGCAAGGGACTCTTCACTCGTCGAGCGGCTGAAGCGCAAGGGACTGGATCCACAAAAGCTGCTTGATCTGGCACTCCCGTCCTCAACGGCCAAGTCGGTGACGAAATTTCGGCACAAGCTTATCTTGGTCGGATTTTTCCTGTTGGTTGCGCTACCGTCGGCGGCGTTCTCGGCATACATGTTCTTCTGGGCCAGCGATCAGTTTCATAGCACCACCGCCTTTGCTGTTCGAAGCTCCAACCCTGTCGCGGCAACAGAAGTCCTCGGCATGGTGATGGGGAGTGGCTCGTCTGACTCAACGACCTCCAACAGCTATATCGTTACAGACTACATTCAAAGCCAGGCAATCCTGGAAGATATTGCAGACGAAGTCGATCTGACGGGCGTGTTCAACCGAGAAGGGGCTGACTGGCTGTTCAGAATGGGCGAAGACCTTCCGATTGAGGACAAGCTCAGCTATTGGAATGGAATGGTCGATGTGAGCTATGACTCAACGTCGGGCGTTATTTATCTGGAAGTTCGCTCCTTCAAACCGGAAGACTCTGTTTCGATTGCCAGCCTTGTGCTGGAGCGCAGTGATATCCTGGTGAACAAGCTCTCTGAATCCAACCGGCGACAATCCGTACGTTATGCGGAGGAGGCGGTAGCACGCGCCGAGGCGCGGTTGAAGGCCATTCGGAAGCAGCTGCTGGCCTACCGGGAAGAAACCCAGGAAGTGAATCCGGAGGCAAATGCCGAAATCGCTGCAGAAATGATCGCGGGGCTCGATCAGGAACGTGCCACGAGAGAAGCTGAAAAAACGACCTTGATGAGTTATCTGGATGAGGATTCGCCTCGAATCCGGATGCTGGATCAGCAGATATTGGCTCTTGAAAGTGAAATCGCTACCGTGCGCAAGCGTTTGGGGTCGGGAACATCGGCTTCCGGAAGCGGTGACAACTCGAACAGTGTCTCGTTCAGGCTGGCTGACTATTCAGACTTGGCGGTAGAGGAAGAGTTCGCGCAGCAGCTTTATGTGACTTCGTTGGCAAGCCTGGAAAAAGCCCGGCAGGAGGCCGACAACAAAAGTCTGTATTTGGCGACATTTATTCCGCCTACCTTGTCTGAGGACGCTCAGTATCCAAATCGCCTGATGTACTCGCTCGCGGTGTTTTTCATGCTTGCAGGTTTCTGGCTTGTGGCAGTGTTGCTCTACTACAATGTACGCGACAGATCCTAGAAGGTTGATGAGGTGGGCTCCAGCTCATACTTCGGCCTGAAGCCACAGCATGCCCAAATGAATATCGGTATTGCGACCTCCGGGCTCTGGAAGCTCCGGAAGGCAGTCGAGCTTCTTGTTCAAGCAAGGCCCAGGAAAACGTTGTCGGCTTTGAGGGTCGATGCGATTGCGGGTTGGGGGCATAAACCGACCAGTGATCGTGCCCGCAAACGGGCCCGGTCGGCGGGATTGCCCTACATAGCTTTTGAAGACGGCTTTTTGCGTTCGTTGAGCCCGGGAAACGAAGAACTTCCGCTGTCGATGGTCGTCGACCGCACAGGTATCTATTACGATTCGAGACAGCCGAGTGATCTCGAGCCGTTTGTCAGAAAGAGGGCTCAATCCAATCGCGAAGGAAATCGTGCAAGGAATTTGATCGATCTTCTGAGAGACAAGCGGCTTTCAAAATACAACAATGCGACTATTCATGATCTGTCCAGATTGAACCTGTCCTCAAATCACGCAAGAGACAGAGTGCTGGTGATTGACCAGACCGCAGGGGACGCTTCCATTCCTGGCGCCAGAGCCACGGCCAGCACCTTTGGCGACATGCTCTTGTGTGCGGTCGAAGAAAATCCAGGTTGCGAAGTCATCGTCAAGACGCACCCGGAAGCGGCAAACGGCCGTAAGAAGGGCTACCTGACGAAGGGGACGGTTTCCCAGAACACCCGGCTCGAGAAACCGCTTGCGGACAACAGGATCAGATTTGTTTCCGAGCCGATAAACTGCTGGAGCTTACTTGAGGCTTGCAGCCGGATTTATTGTGTTTCAAGCCAACTTGGCTTTGAAGGACTTATGGCGGGATGCGAAGTCCATACCTTTGGATGTGCTTTCTACAGCGGTTGGGGCCTAACGCAAGACCGTTTGGCTGTTTCACGCGGCTCGGCAAGTCTGGAGGCCTTTGTTTCCGCGCTCTATTTCGACTACAGCAAATTCATAGACCATGAAAACAACAGTCTCATGAGTGTTGAGGAAGGAGTTGAAATGCTCATCTCCAAACGGGCTCTTAACTCAGGTCTGAACCACGAGAAATAGGCTGCGGTCTTCAGGAACTGTCGACACTCTTCGAACGACAGGGACTTGTTTTGTAACCACAGATGTGGGAAACAGTGGCCGCCGTGAGTGGCAGAAATAGGCGCTGCCCATTCACACGGAAAAGCTACAAGCCCGTATTTATCTGTGATGTAGGTTAAAGGCTCAAGATGGTTGATGTTAAGGTAATTGCCGAGATCGGGTGCAATCACAAGGGCGATATGGATATCGCCAAGGAACTTATCCAGGTCGCAAGTAAAGTGTGCGGTGCACATATTGCCAAGTTCCAGAAACGCCACAATCGTGAGCTTCTAACCGTAGACGAGTACGACACGCCGCATCCCGTGCCAGAAAACGCCTATGGTCCGACCTATGGCGCGCACCGCGAGTATCTCGAGTTTTCTGTTGGTCAGCACAAAGAGTTGCAGGAAGAGTGCCGTCTTGCCGGCATCGACTACTCCACCTCGGTCTGGGATTTGACCTCCGCCCAGGAAATTGCCTCGTTGAAACCGAACCTGATCAAGTTGCCGTCGGCAACCAATCAGCACTTCGTTTTGCAGGAATTCCTCTGCAAGAACTATGATGGTGAAATCCACGTTTCGACCGGTATGACCACCCGCGACGAAATTGAAAAGGTTATTGCCTTCTACGAAAAGCATGGCCGTGCCAAGGACCTCGTGGTCTATGCCTGCACGTCCGGCTATCCGGTCGCGTTTGAAGACCTTTGCCTGATGGAAATCAACACCCTTCAGGAAAAGTACGGCGACCGCGTGAAGTCCATCGGTTTTTCCGGCCACCATCTCGGTATCGCAGCCGATGTTGCCGCTATGGCCCTCGGAGCTGCAGGCTACGAGCGCTACGGCAAAGGCAAGTTCGAGTATATCGAACGCCACTTCACGCTTGACCGGACATGGAAAGGCACCGACCACGCTGCCAGCCTGGAGCCGGATGGGCTCCGCCGCATGTGCCGCGACCTGCGGAACGTTGCAAAGGCGCTCGAATTCAAGAAGTCGGATCTCCTGGACGTCGAGAAAGTTCAGCGTGACAAGCTGAAGTGGCGCGAGGAAAAGCACGGGGCGAACATCCGCCAAGTGTCTTAAGTGTCATGGACGTAATTGCCGTTATTCCTGCGCGGGGAGGGTCCGTTGGTCTCCCCGGCAAGAATGTTCGTCCGCTTCTCGGTGTGCCGCTTGTGGCCCGCACGGTCCAAACCGCGTTGCGGGCCAGATCGCTGAATGAAGTCTTCGTCACCAGCAACGACGACGATATTCTGCGGATTTCCGCGGACGCAGGCGCAACCGTCATTCGGCGTCCGGAGGCACTGAGCAACAGCACTGCGAGTTCCGAAGCCGCACTTCTTCATGCACTTGAGTGGCTTGAGGGACAGGGGAGGAGCTTGCCGGACTATCTTGTCTTCCTGCAGTGCACGTCTGCCTTCACCCGTCCGGAAGATATTGACCTTGTCCTGGAAACCATGATCGGCAAAGGCGCCAAAGCAGCGTTCTCCGCTGTGGAGGATCACGGTTTCATCTGGCACGAAGACGACGATGGTTTTGCCCAAGGCATCACGCACGATGAGAGTAAGCCGCGTCAGCGCCGACAGGACATGAAACCGAGATTTCGCGAAAACGGTGCGATTTATGCCATGCATGTGCCGTCCTTTCTCGCACAAAGGGAACGTTTCTGCGGACCGACTGTTCTTGTCCCTGTCGATGGCCCGACCGTCGAGATCGACAGCCAGGAAGACTGGGATGTTGTCGAGGCTTACCTGAATGCGCGCAACCGTTCCGCGCAGCCGGCGGTTCAGACGCGCAAGATCAAGGCCGTCATCACGGATTTCGACGGTGTCCATACCGATGACCGTGTGATCGTGGACCAGGACGGCCGGGAAGCCGTCACCTGCAGCCGCAGGGACGGCCTCGGCCTGGAACTCATGCGCAAGCGGGACGTTAAGCTGATGATCCTCTCCAAGGAGGCCAATCCGGTCGTCCGGGCGAGGGCTGCCAAGCTGCAGATGCCGGTAATGAACCAGATCGATGACAAACTGTCCGTTCTGGATACCTGGCGTCAGGAGCAGGGGCTTGAGTGGTCTGAAATTGTCTATATCGGAAATGATGTGAACGATATCGATTGCATGCGGACTTGCGGGCTGTCCTTTGCGCCGGCGGACGCTCATCCTTCTGCGCTGGATGTGGCCGATCATGTCTTGAATGCTGAAGGCGGGAAGGGCGCGGTTCGGGAAATGTGCGACTATCTGATCGCGGCCGGCTACGTGGAGTAAAGTCAATGCGTGTGCTCGCTCTAGCTGGATACGATTCCTTTCTGAATACGGTTCGGCTCATAGCGCCGCATTTCGAAAAACAGGGTGCGTTGGTCGATTTCGCCCTGATCAGCGCCCGAAAAAGAAAGCAGATAAGCGCTGAACAAATTGCTGAAATGGGTTTCAGCAAGCCAATCCCCGCCGTAAAGATCAAGGACCTCTGTCAGAGCGGTGACATCCAGTCCTACGACATTGTCCTGTCGTGCCTTGAAGGGATGTCAACGCGTCACCTGTTCCACTATCTCGAGGAACTTGGAGACGCGCGGCCGCTGGTAATATGTGTCTATCCTGGTTTGGTGCTGCGATATGCCTATGACGGGTTTTCGATGCGAGCGCCCGCGGATCTGCTGTGGCTGAACTGCCTGAGAGATCTGGAAGCCTATCGTGAAATGGCAACCTCATTTGGAATTGACCCGTCAAACGGACGTTTGTTCGGGAGTGGCTCCCTCCTTGAACGCATTGCAAGACAACCGGCAGCCGAACAGTCTGGACCGGTGGTATTCTTTGAGCAGGCTGTCATTCCCCG
This sequence comes from Roseibium sp., assembly GCF_965233565.1. Taxonomy (GTDB): domain Bacteria; phylum Pseudomonadota; class Alphaproteobacteria; order Rhizobiales; family Stappiaceae; genus Roseibium. The sequence goes on from NZ_OZ247494.1 coordinate 4,151,927, forward strand.
CTACTTCGACGAAAGATACTACCTCGTCAAAAGGTTTTGTGATTTGGCACGCAGGTTTCCCGAGAGAAGCTTTTTGCTGAAGGCGCGCGCACCCGGCAAAAAGGCCACCCTGCACCGAACCTGGTACCCGATTGAAAACATCTTTGATGAGATCCGGGCGTCTGCCGAAGGCGTGCCGGACAATGTTAGCCTGACAGACGAAAAGACGGGCAGTCTGATTGCGAGAGCCTCCCATTGCCTGACGGTTTCTTCCACGGTCGCTGTGGAGTGTCTGCAGGCGGGTGTACCTCTCACTATTGTTTCAGATTTTGGTGCTCATGATGATTATGGGCTTCAGTATTTTTATGGCTCCGGGCTGCTGAGAACCTTTGACGATTTCTCGCTTGAAGGTGCCCGCCCCAATTCGGATTGGCTGAAACGGTACACTGCCGATCCATACGACAACATTGAGCAGCTGGTATCCGAGGCAATGCAAATGGATCGAAGGCGTAACCTGAGAGATGGCGCTGTCTCTCAAGCTTCCCGGTCGTTTGCAATTGAACTTGTCGAAAACCTAGGAGTGTCCAAGTATCTCCGCCGTAGCTTTGAGTACAAATCCGTTAGCGACAGGATCGCGCTGTATAAAAGACGTCTCTTCAATGGGCGTTTGCGATAAGACGGTGTGAGTGCGCACGAAATGAACATTTTTTTATTTTGTTCACATCCGTCAGAACTCCCATGGTGTATTGACCTTGCAGAAAGACTCCGGGCCGCGAAGGGGTCTGGAACAAGAATTCTTTTCTTTGCCGAGACCCGCGGAGAAGAACGAAAATATGCTTCCCAGCTTCGCGAAAACGCCGCGCGAATTCCATTCGACAATATCTATCCTACTGAACCACGGAACTTGTTTCGAAAATTCTTCAAGTTCGGCGCGAAGAACAGACTAACAAACAGTATCGTACAATTCTTTTCTGAGCACATTGAAGCCGTCGAGACAGTTGTCGTGCAGCTGGATGACAGTCATCCACGTGCGAAATCCGTGGCTACGGTCTGCCGAAATCTGTCGATCCCGCGCTTGCTGGTCGCAAAATCATGTCTCCCGCGTCAGAGCGGTTCCGAAAAAGCTTGTTCGGTCAGTGAAAAATGGGGGAGTACTGCGCCAGAAAAGCTGATAGTTCCTGATTGCGAAACGAAGCAAAAGCTACTGAACTTGCGGAGCTTTAGTGATGCGACAATTGAAGTGTCGAAAGTTGTCTCTGCAGACGCTCAACAGCAGGACAATTTTGAATTTCGTCTGAGCGCAGCGCTTGATGAGATCAAACTGGTTCGGGGCCGCAGGATAGACCCGGATAGGCTTCCGCAGCGGATCTTGGATTCCGATCGTTTCAGACAGAGTTCGGTGGTCGTTTTTGGAACTTCTTTTGGAAGTCACATTGGTGTCGGGAAACCTGTTCGAGAATACTTTAGAAATATAAGAGATCAGCAAAGCAAACTGAAACTCCAATTGGTTTTGCCGAAGATGGACGGCACATTCCTGGAGAGATTGGCAACCGCGGATATAATTGTCCTCAATTCCTTCGATATTCTGCGAGTTCTCAAAGAGAGCACGATTAAGAAACTGGGGAGGATTTTTGAGAGCAGCGGAAAGAAGTTATACTTCTACTGTCATGAAACAGATTTTGCCTATTCAAATTTGGCGCAAAAGTATCCTAAAAAAACAAGTTTGTTCGTAGAACATGTTCTGCCGAAAGCACATGTACTTGCGGTCAGTGAAGCGCAATCGGATTGGCTACAGCAATTCGGCAGCCGAAGCATCACAGTTGTCTACAATTGCATTTCCAGACACAAGCTTGCCGGCTTTGAGCACTTGCAAGTGTCAGGTCCCCCGAACATCGTCATGGTCGGAAGCCAGCAGCCGCGAAAAGGGGTCGAGCTTTTTTCACGTGTTGCCGACATTGCCGCCTCTCGAGGTGACCCATGGAACTTCACCTGGCTTGGCGCAGGCAGGAACCACTCGGCCAACATGTATCGTTCAAAGAACGTCAATTGGGTCGGTCATGTCAGCGAGAACAAGATTGCAGAGTGGCTGGCCGAAGTGGATGTCTTTTTTCTCAGTTCGGTCGACGATCCCTTCCCGCTAAGCGTGGGCGAGGCTCTCTGGATGAAAAAACCCTGTGTTCTTTACGAGAACACGGGATTTGCCAAATTCGTCGAAGACAAAAAGTTCGGGGCTGTCTTCCATTCGTATCAACCGGAACAGGCCTATGCGTGCCTGAACGAGGTGTTGCGCGATCGCGAGAGCTTTGCCATTGATCGTGCTGCAGTCGAAGAACTGATCAGTGAAGACAACTTCGTGACCAGAATGCTCATGGCTATTCATGGCTCAGAGCATGACGGGCCCAAATCCAAACGATGAGCGTGGTTCATCCAGAAATCAACTATAGCCGAAGCGTTTGAAGGCGTCGTTCTCAAGTTGCTTCATTTTCTCAAGTTGATTTGGCTGCCAGTTGGCAACATTTTCCCTGGATGAGACATTTTCTCGTTTGCTAACATTCGGATAGGCGAACCCGAAGTCATTGCATAAAGATTTGTAGTCGGAATCTATCGTTTCAATTTTCAGAACCCGGTCGACCAAAGGTCGTTCGCTATCGGAACCAAGATAGGTTTGGTACATTTGCGAAACAAAACCGGGCGCGTGATCAATCACGTTATCGATGAACTTGGCGAAATCGCGGTCGTGGCAGGGGGCAATTTCCCTGAGCGGATGCCACACACCTTCACCTATCCAGGTATCGAAATTCGGCTTTCCCGCCTGGTCAAGCGTTTCAGTCCGGTCGGTCACTTTTGGGCTCAGGAGATACCGCCACCAGGACTCATACCAGGTGATGGGATTTCGTACACAAGAGAAGGACAAGTCATAATCATCTGCGACATCATCCAGCCTGCAATGCTTGATGTCGCTCTTGACCTTAAGCCGCGGCTGGATCACGCAACCTGGATAGGTTTGCCGCCACAGATGTGCCACAGATGTGCCCCCGCATTTCGGGATGTGCAGGAAATAGACAATATCAGCAGTGCGTTCCGGGTTGTGGACTTTTTCGGATCGCCCGAATGACGTGCCGAGTGCACGCCGCTCCTTGAGAGCAGCCTCAGACTTCACAAAAAGTGGCATTTTCGCATCCAGACAACAAACAGATTTACGGCAAGGCCTATGGGATTCATCGAAACAAGTCAAATCGGCACCGCGCGTCTTTACAGAGCGAATTCTCGGGGCGGTGTCTGCATGCCGGTACTGCTGATTTCGAGTTTGCAGACCGGAGCCGAAGAGCGGGTAAAAGTGTCTGGTTTTCGCGGCCGGCTGAATGGTGTCCGGTGAAGGACTTGCCTGCAAAAACTTCTGCGATGTGCTTGATATTTTTGTGCGCTGTTTCTAGACAAGGGAGCGCTAAGAAAATTCGGATCTATTGGCCGTCGGACGAGCCATTTGGCTGTGTCGGTAGTGAGCATGAATGGGAATATAGGTGGGCAATTGAAACAGTACTCGTGTTATTTGTGCTCGGAAAAATGTTCGAATGTTCAAACAAATATCGAATTTGGTCTGCCAATCTTTCGATGTGACGGCTGTGGACTATTGCAAACGGGGCGCATTTCCGAAAGTTTTCTAAATAAATACTATGCAGGTGAGTATTCTGATGCGCGCCTGATGCATGTCTCAGAAGGCTATCTGAAAACAGCGGCCAGGCGAGGCGAAGACCAGAAGGCCTTCGTAGAAGCGGTCTCGGGAACCACGCAATTTGAAAATGTGCTGGACTTCGGAGGCGGCTTCGGCGGTGCGCTTGAGGCATTCCCCCAATCGAACAAGTACCTTTACGAGGTCGATCCTCAGGCCCTTGAAAAACTCAAGGCCGCAGAAGGTGTAAACCTCCTTGGCCCAGCCGAACTTGAGAGCGAGGACTTCGGGCAGTTTTTCGACCTGATCATCGTGTCGCACGTTCTGGAACATCTCAAGGATCCGGTTCTGGAGCTGGAACGCCTGCAATCGCGTCTGAAGCCTGGCGGGTATCTTTTCATTGAGGTGCCCACCGAGGATGAAACGGTTCTGCGTCTGCAAGTGGAAGCCGCGGAGCCAGGATTGGGGCACATCTTTCATTTTGAACTCGGCACGGTGCGAAAACTGCTGGAGGAGTGCAGCGGTTACCGAGTGGCTGAAACGGTTCAATGCGGTGTTGACAAGATTGCATTCTACAAGCGCCAGATCGAGATGGAATTTGGTATTTCCAATTCCGGAAATGGGATCTGGCTGCGAGCGCTTCTGCAAAGTGATGGCTCAGCTGTTGAGCCAAAATCGCGCAAGAAGGATACGGATCTGGCTGACACGGTGCTCGAATGGCTCTATTTGCGCTGCACATACGAACGAGATGCAGTAAAATGGTCAAGAAAGGCATATAAAGAACTGCAAGGCATTGTTTCGGAACCGGTGCCCTCCGCCGAAGCTGTCATTGGTCTGGAAAAGGGTAACCTGCAGAAACTGTTTTTCCTGTCAGAGAAAGCACGCCGTGAGGCCCTCGACAATGCTAAGACATTGAAGCAGGCAGTTCAGGCAAATGGCAAGTTGACCGAGCGCGTCGAGGCAGACACTCGTGAAAAGAAAGACCTTCTGAGGAAGGCTGAAGAAAAAGAGAAGAAATTTCAAGGCGAGCGTGCCAAGCATCAAGGCGAATTAAAGTCAAAAAATCGAGAATATCAGGATCTGTTGAAGAGAGTTGAGGCAATGGAAAAATCTACGGCGTTTCGTCTCGGTACATTTTTAACCTCCCCGCTGAAATTCTTTCAGGGGAGCAAGAAGTTGGACGCAAAACCCCGCCCGGTCGTAGAGAGCGAGGCGCAGAAGGCAAAACGTGTAAAAAAGATTTCTGAAAATCGGGAAGATGTTCAGAAGTTCTATGAAAACAATGGGTTTGCACTTATTCAGGATGTTATTCCGAGTGAGGAAGCTCGTGGGATGTCGGGGAAATTCAAGTCCGATCTTATCCATGAGAATGTTCCGGACGAGGGACACACCACCTTTGACATCGCGGCGGTTCATAAAGAAGGGCGCGACTATGCCTTTGATCCCCGCGTGCTTGCAGCAGTAAGGAACTGCTTGGGTGACGATATCAAATTCCTGCAGTGGGCGACCTATCAGTTAAACCACATGTCGTTTCCGTGGCACCGTGACGGACCGTTCCGCCAGTTCGGTATCGGCCATGACTGGGACGAGAGCCAGGACCCTTACAAGGTCGCAAAAATCATCCTCTACCTGGATTGCCGGGATTTCGCCATGGCGGTTTATCCCGAAACGCACAAGCGTGACATAGACCGCACACAGATCAAGCCTGATCGGGATAACTTTGTTCTGCTTGAGCCGATCCAGCAGACGGCGGATACGAAACTTGAAAACAAGCCCTATCTCGTTCGCGTGAAGCCGGGAGATGCGCTGGTTTTTGATCAGCGGCTGTACCATTGTGGCCGTTTGATCGACCCCAAGACAGGTAAGTTCACTAAGAGCATTCCTGGTGACAAATCTTTCCTGTCATACACTTACGGGGCCGACAATCCTCATTCCTATCGTTTCTTCGCCTACTTCAATCGCGAAAGAGCATTCAACATCAAACCGATGAATGATGATCTGGTTAAGCAGCTCAAAGACGAGAATTTGATGCTTTCGACCGGCCAGGACAACTACTTCGACAAGCATCCTGAACAACGGGAGCACCTCTGGCTGCCTGAAGCTAAGTAGGTAGAAAGCATAGGAAATTAAAATGAAATGGCCTGGATTGCCCTCACAATTGCTGCGGGGCCCTATCTCCTATTTGGCGGAAAACAATAATCTCCCGCTTGCGATTATCGGCCCTGGCCCGTCCTTGAACGACATCGATCCAGGCAACATACCCGACGAAGTCATCCGCTTTCGGATGAACATGTTCTTTGCCGAACCGACGCCACGGTTCGGCAAGCGCGTGGATGGCTATTTCTGGGCAAACGACCTGGACGTCATGTATGAACTGATGTTGTCGACATTCCAAAACAACGTCTACGACTACAAACTCTTCTTCACACCCAATGAAATCAAGCCGGAACGTCCGACCGGTAAAGAGGTTGCCAAGAAGGTCAAGGAAGTTCTCAGGCCTCGCTACGACCACTGGTGGCTTATCGGAAACCATCCAGATGTCGTGCGCAACATGCTGTTGAGACCCTTGCCGACGCAGACTTTTCAGGCTTTGGCCACAGGGCTGATACTCGGTTACCGCGAGATACATCTCGTCGGGATCGACATGTACCAGAACAAGGGCGAGAGATACGCCCATTCCTATTCGGAGGATATCAAGTCAAAGCTGGACATCAAGCACAGGGCGCCGGGCTACGAGGACAAGGCGCATACCGAGCGGCGTGACCTGGCTTTTCTGGCGCATCTGATGAAGTGTTTTCCTGATGCCAAGATCTACAATGCCTCCAGCGTTTCTCCCTTGAAGGATGTCTTGCCGGATTCCCCGTTGATGCACGGGAAAGCGATTCAGGTTTCTGACCAGCACAAGAATTCAAGTCAGACTGCGACAGAGGCTCTGGTGAACGGCAAGAAACCGATCATCACGGGTTACAAGGACATTGCTCCTGAAAATGGCCTAGTCGCAAATGCGCCGGCCATAGCCCAGAACATCAGGCGCATTGCAAACCTGTCTGGTCCCATCAATGTCCTCGGAAAAAGCCTGGGCTTGAAACGTCATGTTTCTAAGAAAAAGAAAAATGGCGCCGCCGGCTCGGCCGAGAAATACAACGTCCTGGCCATTTCTCACGAAGCACATTCCAAAACGGGCGGCTACCGGCCGATCAAGAGCTATATCGAGGCCACTCAGAGGAATGGTGAAAACAACCGTCTGATGGACCTCATTGGCGAAAAGAAGCCAAAGAACAGATCCTTTAAGGTGCCGGAAGCCCAGGTCACCATAATAAATTCAATCGCCGCTCTGGGCTGGGATGAGGTCAATTCATCCATTTATCAGCGCCGGAACGTCTTTCTTTATCTGCATGAGATGGGTTGGATTTTCGACAAGATCAGAACCGACGACATTGTTCTGTATCAGCGCATTACGAAAGCAATCCAGACCTTCCCGGTGCTTTGTGTTTCCGAACTTCAAAGAAGCTATATCGAACAGACGTTCGCACCAAAAAGCACTCATGTTGTCTACAATGTAACCGATGCCGGCAACACCAACATTGACGCAATTTCCACCGGGGCTGGAGCTGCTGACGGTATCAAGACCATCTTGATGGTCGGGACAATCCAGAAGCGGAAAGGTCCGGACCTCTTCAGCCAGGTTGCCGATCTGGCCAAAGAACGCAATCTGCCCTACAGGTTCGTATGGATCGGCCACCAGACGGAACCGATTGAACAATTGTCAAAAAATGTAGAATGGCAGGGGTACAGGGAAGGCAAGGAGCTGACAGACGCGATGCGCTCGGCCGACCTGTTCTTTCTGAGCTCCCATGACGATCCATTTCCGCTCTCTTGCATTGAGGCATTGAGCTGGGGTATCCCCGTTGTAAGTGGGCAAAATTCGGGTGTTTGCGAAGTCATACGTGACCTGAAGGGAAGTGGCATTGTGGTCGAGCGCACTCCGGAAATCGCATTGGAAACAATTCAAGGTGCTCTAGGCGATCAGACGGATCCACTGACAAACTTCAAGGCTGTTCAGGACTATGTCTCCAGCGCGAAGTTTATCGAGACGTTAGACGGCGTTCTGAAGGCCTAGAGGCAGCAAGCAAACGACGGGCATGATACAGGCTCGAAACACGATGAAATGTTGGCGCGGCCGCCTGATCTGAGAATTGGAGACGAGTTTTGGCTAAGGTACTGCTCATAAACCCTAATAAATGGGGACGCGGCATTACTGCTATCTGGATTCCTGCCCACGCAGCATTGTTGCGCAGCCAGGGCCACGAGGTGGAATTGTTCGACGCGACATTTTTCACTCAGTGGACTGTGGATGAGATTGGCTATAACACGGAGAATGGGCAGTACAAGCCTGCCGGTTATAAAGATTATATCAAGTATAACGACAAGCCGATTTTTGAAGAGCTGAAGGCGAAAGCAGGGGAATTCAAACCAGATATTGTGTTCTGGTCGGCAATTTCTTCGCATATCCATGGCGAAGGCGAATATGTCAATATCCAGTATGGATATGAGCTGGCTGAAAAACTGCAGGACACTGGCGCTCTTTTGGTGACGGGCGGCTTGCAAGCGACGGCTTCACCTCACGACGTCTTCAAGAGAATGCCCAACATCGATGTTCTGATCCGGGGCGAATCCGAATTTGGGTTGCTGGACATTGCAAATGCTGTCGATCAGAAATCGGAGATCAAGCACATTCGGGGTCTGGCTTTCAAGAACGACGATGCTGAAGTCAAGACAACACCTCCTCAGCCAATTCTGCAGAACCTCGACGATATTCCTGCTTATGACTACTCGATCTTCGAGCCTCAGGTCTTCTTTCGAGCGTACAACGGAGAAGTGTTGAACGCTGCTGACTACGAGCTGTCGCGAGGCTGCATCTATGCTTGTGAATACTGCGTAGAGACGGTCATTCAGGAATATTACGGTTTCAACGAAACCACCCGGTCCGGCGCGATCCGGCGCGCCCCGGATTATCTGCGCAGCAAATCTCCTGAACGGATCCTTGAGGAAATGCGCCGTTTAAGGGAAGAATTTGGCGTCCGTTTGCTTCGCTGTCAGGACACCAACTTCCTGACGATCAAGAAAGACACGCTCAACGGTCTGGCCGACCTGATGGACAAGGCCGATCTCGACGTGATGCTGTATATCGAAACGCGCCCGGAAGGCGTGACGGATAGCTCCATCGAATTGCTAAAGCGGTTGAAGGTCGACGGTGTTGGCATGGGTGTTGAGCTCGCAACGCAGGACTTTCGCGAAGACAAGCTGAGACGGTTCGCCTCTCAGGAAAAAATCATTCGGGCGTTCAAGCTGCTCGGTGAAGCGGGCATTAAACGAACGTCCTACAACATCATCGGACTTCCGGAACAGGACGAGGAGTCCATTCAGGCGACAATCGAGTTCAATCGCCTGATCGCGCCGGACAACACGACCGTGGCGTTTTATTCACCGTATCAGGGAACGGCACAGCAGCAAAAAGGCAACGAACTGGGGTACTTTGACGAGTACGAGTTCCACGTGGACGGGCAACTGCGCACAGTCAGCCGCGACACTCTTGTCGATGCAGAAACGCTCTGCTTCTACAAGGCAAGGTTCGCGCGTCTTGTACGGGAAGGCCTCTCCAACCTTGACCAGCTGAAGGAAGAATACTTCGCTGAGCAAGCCAAGCAACAGGCGCAACAAGGCTTGGCCCAAGCCGCGGTTTAAGGGAAAAAACATGTCTGTATCGAGCAAAGTGGCCATTGGAACATGGCCGCTCAGTGGCGACTTTGGTGTTCGTTCGCTGCGTTCCATCGAGGAAAGCATTCAAAAAGCGGTCGACGCCGGTTTTAAAACCTTTGATACCGCGCCGAATTATGGGCTTGGTTTCATGGAAAGTGCCCTGGGCGCCGTGTTGGCCGGGGACACCTCGGTCAAGATCATTACAAAATGCGGAAACCATCCGTTCAAAGGCAAGGATTTTTCGCCGGCGGCTCTGGAGCAGAGTATCGAGCAGTCCCTGAAACGTCTGCGCCGTGACAGGATCGAAGGCGTATTTCTTCACAATCCGAGAGCGGAAATTGCCGACTACGGGCCTGTTATTGAGACGCTCTCCAAACTCAAGAATGACGGAATCCTGGCCAATATCGGCATCAGCGGCGCCAAGGGGTATGACTATTCAGTAGTGCCCGATGGCGTGTTTGACTTTTTTCAGCAAGACGCCAACCTGCTTTACCTGAAAGAGGCGAAGTCGGCTCAGCCCAAGTTCCGGAAGTTTTTCGCACGTTCGCCACTTGCGACAGGAATACTGTCCGGGAAACTGTCCACGGCAAGCGTTTTCCCGCCTGATGATCACAGGTCGGGCTGGCTGAAGGGCACCCGCCTTGAATCCCTGGTGGCCAGGGTCGATGCCATTCGTGAAGTCCTTCCTGCCGCATTGATGTTCCTTCTGCAGCGCGGCGCTTCCTGTTGCACTCTCCCGCCATCGACACTGTTATTTTCGGGATCGGGCGGCCGGAGCACCTGGATGGACTTATCCAGGATGTCGGCGCAGGTCCCCTGCCGGAGGATCTGACCAAAGTCCTTGGCGATCTCCATGATGCAGACTTCAACAGGCCAGACTCCGAGAGAAGTTTTGGCTATTAAGGTATCGGCTTTTCATCTGTCGACCGTATGCAGCTTGGTCTGCTTGTAACATTGAGGCAAAATCTGAATGGCCCATGTCTTTGCCAAGAACGTTGTTGTACTGATCGCGCATCGACGATCCGGAACTACTGTTCTAAAGGATATGCTTAGAAACTCGGGCGACTACTATTTTGAAGGTAATCACGAGGTCTTTCGGCCAGTTGTAGCAAACCCAAAGAATTTCTACCATTTCTGGCACCAGTCGGTGCTTGAGGAGCCTGAAAACCTCTATGCCGCGAACCGGCATCGCCTGATGCTGGAGTTCATGGACCGGGAGGCTGAAGTCTATCCCGCCGATCGCGCCGGTTTCGACATCAAGTATTACCAGTTCAGTCAGTGCGGCAGCCTGTTTGACATGATTGGAAGCAGCAACTGCTTCATCATTCATCTGGTTCGCAGCAATGCCGTAAAAGGTTATGTTTCGGACTTGCTTCTGGCCCAAACGCGCAAGGAAGGTCAGACAGCCAGGAAGTTGAAGGTTGAAAACGTTCAGGACTTCGAAAAAGGGGTGTTGAACAGAATTCGCGAAACAGAGCTTTACACGAGACGGATCTCCGGTCTGAAACTGCCAGAGACGAGATTTGCGTCTTTTGAATACGAAAACCTCTTTTCGGATGTTGATCACCTCGGGTCAGGCCAATGCCTCAATCCGGAGTATGTCCGGAAGCTGGCCACCTGTCTGGGATCAAGCGATCAGGCAGACGACTTTGTGACCACGAGGAAGAAGGAGAATGCACCAACATGTCGAGATTCTATTGAGAATTTCGATGATGTTTTCGAGAAGATTGTAGATTCAAGAATTAAAGAACAGATGGCCAACTAATTCGGTCATCCTGTTTGTTGATTTACAGTTTTCGTCGGGGGAAGGCGAAACAACTTCGTCTGGTCACCCGGATGCCCTGATGGTTTAAGATCGGGTGATTGCGCCTTGAGCTGGAACACTGGCGTCCAGCGGCAACTTTCTTCCGGTTTGACGCAGATCGGCATCATCCTGCCAAAGACTGCTATACCGAACACGCGTTGGATCGATTTCCAGGACCGTACGCGCCCGGCGCAGGCTCAAGCCGTCGCACTGCACAGGAGAGCCGCAGCAGGCCCTATGCATTGGCGTTCCCGATTTGAGCGACTACCTCCAATATATCGTTGTTGAGCACCGCCATGCCCGACAAGGACCTTGAGCGTCTCGTTATCGTCTGCAAGAGGCTTTAGCTCGCGGGCAGCGGACACACACGCTTTGCCGGATTTGCGTTGCTACTCAGAAAACGGTTACCCGGTTGCCGCGTGCCCGCAACTTCGGCGTCTTCTGTCTGCTCTCCTGCTCCTGATTAAGTCCGTGCCCTGTGCTTCTATACAGCATCACGCTTCGTTCCGTCCGTTTCCTGATTGCGACGGCCTCGACACCAGACCGGAGGAGGTCTCGTGCCTCAGGTCAACAGTGACGATTCTCATTTGAACATATGTGCGATCTAGTCTAAGGCATTTGAGCAATTTAGGCCTTACGGGAGGCTGCAAAACGGGCTTTGCGTCAAGCGTGTATTCGAAAGGGCGGTTTAGATGTCTGACAAAAGTACTTCTTTTCACCAAACGATAGATCTAAACGCAAGTGAACTTAAGGAAGTAGAGCGCGCAACTGAAGCTTTTGAGAAACATCATGTGATTGTTTTGAGAAATGCATTTAGGGATAGTAGCCGTCTCATCAATACACGCGAGAAAATAAAAGATATACTTTCTTCCTATGCGCAAAAGGAAGCCTCGAAAAGAACAGAGGCGGAAAAAAATTCGATCAAGAAACAGCAACTCTCCCTTCATGATTTGTCGGCTCACAACGGTCACGAAGTAGACCTCGCGCTTGATGGCTGGGTGAATGGAAACTTCAGACCGGAAGCCGTTCAGATCATTTCTGATCTCCTGTCGGGCGGACCGAGAATCAACATTTCCAGAACAACCATTCGGAAGAAGGAGGGCAAAGAATCCTTCTTGCTACCTTTTCATCAGGACGCCAGGAGCCCATCGACGATTACACCCCGCGTGCTGACCTGCTGGATACCAATGTGTGATGTCGGGGATAATCGGCCGGGTTTGGAAATCATTCCGGTACCGCTTGATGTGGTACTTGAAGACGATAATGATGAAAGTGGCTACCGCGGTCCCAAGGGGAGAATTCGTGGCCCTGGTGATGACTGGGTCATGAAGACATATGGCGAAAGTGCTTGGGCTCCAAAACTTCAGTTGGGCGACTGCATGATTTTTTCTGGCGACGTGCTGCACAGAAGCCAGATCATGGAGAATGCTGAGGAAAGGACTAGTATCGATGTAAGGATCTTCTCGTCCACCAACGTTCCAGAAAAATATACAAATGACATCTCGGTCGAACTGATCTGACAAAACATTTTGATGTTGAAAGTGTACTCTCGCACTCGCACGAAACGTGCAAGCCAAGGTTTTTGATGCATGAAAATACTGGGACTATCCTTCGACTACCACAACTCTGCTGCAGCGTTGATTGTTGATGGTGAGATCATTGCCGCGATCGACGAAGAACGCTTGAGTCGAGTGAAAAATGACCCCTCGTTGCCTGTAAATGCCATCAATGCTTGTTTTGAGCTTGCTGGACTTGATGCCCAGCAAATTGATGCTGTTGTTTTCTATGAAAACGCACTTGAACGATTTTCAAGAATTGTCTGGTCTGCAATGGGAGAAGACCGTGAGGACAAAGAGTGGCTTGAGATGGCGTCTTCAGAGTGGATTGCGCTCGGGAAACTCTATCCTCAAGAGCGACTCGCAGAAACGCTCGGAATTCCTGAAAACCGTATCTTTCAAGTAAACCACCATGACAGTCACCTGGCGAGTGCCTATTATTGCTCGGGGTTCGAAGAGGCGACAATCATTTCGCTCGACGGGTTGGGAGAATACGACTGCGGCGCCATAGGTGCCGCCGAGGGCCGAACCATTTCAAGGCTAAAGACTCAGCCTTTTCCTCATTCTTTGGGGCTGTTCTATAGTGCTTTCACCTCCTTTCTCGGCTTCAAGGTGAACGACGGCGAATATAAAGTAATGGGTTTTTCCGGTTATGGAATTCCCAAGTATTGGGAGGAAATGTTTTCCTGGTTTCATTTCGAAGATGACGGCACCTTCACTCTGGATCAGAAGTATTTCAATTTCTTCACTCCTAAGATTGCCGCCTATTCCAACGAACTGGTCAAACGCTTCGGTCCTCCCCGCAGTCCGAACAAGAACACGCGTTGGTCAAAAGATATTTGGAAGTTGTTCGAGCAGGACAATCGAGAAAACAGAGATTTTGACGGCGATGAGATTTATGCAGACATCGCCGCCAGTGTGCAAAGATGCACGGAAGAAGTGATTTTGGCGGTCGCGGATCGTGCAATTCAGCTGACTGGCAAGAAAAAGCTTTGCATGGCTGGCGGCGTGGCTCTCAATTCGGTCGCGAATGGCAGACTAAAGCGCGAACGCCCCTGGCCTCTCTTCGTCCAACCAAACGCCGGTGACGCGGGCTCTGCTCTTGGTGCAGCGCTCGACTTCCATGCGAAGAACACCGAGTTGCCCGTCCCGAAATTTTCCACGCCTTATCTGGGGCTTTCAATCGATCGGGAAGAACTTGAGTCCGCGATCTCAAGGTATGGCATCGCTGATTGGCAAAAATTCGATGACCAGTCGACGCTGACGAGCGAAGTCGCACGGAGACTCGCCAACGGAGAGATTTGCGGTTGGGTCCAGGGGCGGTTTGAGTGGGGGCCCCGTGCACTCGGACGCCGCAGCATTCTGGCTGACCCTCGTTCCAGAAACACGGTCGATGTCGTCAATTCACGCATCAAGTTTCGCGAATCGTTCCGCCCCTTTGCACCTTCCGTGACTGTTGAAGCTGCAAACACTTTCTTTGACTTGCCAGGACCGATTCTCGATCACGACACCGAGACTTATATGCTGGCCGTGCATCCTGTCCGCCCTGAAGCCGTGGATCGTATCGCGGCTGTCACGCATGTTGACGGCTCGGCGCGCATTCAAGTCGTTTCGGAACAACGAAATCCTGTCTATTGGCAGTTGATTCAGCAATTTGGCACTCAGACCGGTGTGCCAGTGCTCTTGAACACGTCCTTCAACCTGAAGGATGAGCCGATCGTGAACACTGCCAAGGATGCGATTGCAACGTTCATCTATTCCGATCTGGATTTTCTGGTGATCGATAATTGCATCATAAACAGGGATTATCGCTTATGATTGTCGGCATCTTGCCAAACTCAGAACGAGGCGACAGCGTCGACAGTCAAGTATTGTTTGCAAAGGAACATTTTTCCGGAAAAGACTTCGTGTTGTCCGCTTTCCCGGAAGACCATAAATACTGGGATTTGCGTCTTTCTGAAGACGAGATAATTTGCCTGACTTCAGAAGAACTCAGAAGTGCTTACTTGAATTCAGAGACAGAATTTGTCTGGCTTGTGCACAGGGCGCAGGCACACAATTGGACAGCGGCCTTTCCGCACAAACAATGGCAGCTGGAAGAGGGAGGGCAACTTTATCCTTTGAAATCGCACTTCCCGGCAGACTGGTTCAGGGCTGCAAGCGGAACAAAAACTGAAGGCCCGTATTTTCGTCCTCATGATATCGGCGAGGCGCAGCCTGCATTTGGAGCAACCACGCCTCTCGGATTTCGTGACTCTAATCGAAATCCGACAAAGGCTCCTGGAGCAAGGTCTGTTTCGGTTGCCGTTGTGGGAGGTTCAATCCTTTTCGGTTCCTATCTGTTTGACGATGAAACCGTCTCCGCTCAAGTCGAAAAGAGACTAAACAGCACCGATTGGGCAAAGTCCAACAGCGTGGAATATTCTGTCCGTAACCTTGGATACCCCAATTCTGGCATCCTGGAAAATTTGATACGGCTTTTTCTGTTTGAGGATTTGACTGCATTTGACTGCGTCATTCTGATGCACGGATTTGATGATATTCACTTCTATCGAGACTCCGGCACGTATGAATTGGAAGAAAAATCTATATTGCATCGCGATGAATATTTCGAATGGGGAAATGCTTTTCTTCAGTGGAACCTGGACTATGTCCCTGCCAAAGCCTCACGGGCACGTCCGCACCCTACTGAAGTGGCCCGAGCTTACTCAGTTCGTCTTCGTCAGTTTTTGTCGACGCTCCGTAGACACGGTATTGACGCTGTTTCCGTTCGCGAACCTTGGAGCGGGAACCTCGGGGCAGAATGCTTTAAGAACGGCCAAGCGGTAGACGCTAACCTGAAGAGCGTTGGCCGCACCCTGGACGTCGCCCGCAAGGGACATGTTGACAAGTCAGGACCTGAATTGAGCGTCGATTTGATCGACTATTTTGAAACCGGCCAGTGGCGGTTTGAGGACTGTTTTTACGATCCCCAGAACCTGACGCCTCATGGCGCTGGACTGGTTTCGGAAGTCTGCACGCAAATGATCCGCGACATTCATACTTCGCATGGTGCGCTTGACAAAATCGCCGATAGGCGCCGAAGCGCAAGCGTAAACCGGAGGCGTGCTGGTTTCACGGCTCCTCCCGAGGGCGCGTTTGCGGACTTGAGCCGAGACAGAATAGCAAAATTGATCGAAGAACTGCGGGCAAAGAAGTAGAAAAGGTTCAATTATGTCCGAAAAGAATACTTATACCGTTGTTCTACCCGGAAACCCGATTGCAGAAGACACTCTGTTTTTAATTATCGAAAAGATTTGTTGTGCTTTTTCGGAGTACAACACCCTCGTATTTGCCGCGCCAAGAGACTGTATCGGTCGCTACTCGGACGAAGTGAGACAAGTGCTCAATTTGGCAATAGTCGAGGAAATCGAAGCAGAGGGAAGCGTCTTCTTTGTTGCGACGGCCGAATGGCCGGAGCATTGGGCAGAGGATTTCAAAGAGAATTGTCTTGTAATCGACCGGGATTTGAAGGTTTCCGGATTTGGGAACAGGATTGCATTTGATCCGTTTGGCCGCGATATGAGAGACAGTTTCTTTGGCGATAATTCTTACCATCTCGGCAGGTCTTCGACGGTCTCTCCCTACGGATACACGATAGGTAGTCAGCAGTTTGGCCCAATTGATCCCTCTAGTTTCCGGAAGTCGTTGGAAAGACCGGCCTCGCGAGACATACCTGAGCTGAAGATCGCTGTGTTTGGCGGTTCAGGCGTTTTTGGTTCGCCGCAGCTGACGCACAATACCTCACCATACCAGTTGCAAGAAAAACTCAATGCCGTGTTCGAAGAGCATGGTGTCAGGCTGAAGGCACGGGTCAGGAACTACGGAAAAGAGGGAGCGCTGCTTTCAGACTCCCTCGCGGACTATCTTCTGCACCTTTCCAATCCGGACGACCGGCCAGACGTGACAATTCTCCTGGATGGCTGGAATGACTTGAAAGCGGGAGAGAGCATCCCGAAAGAGTTTTTGCTTGAACATGACTACCTCTTCCGGATTGATCGGCTGGATGTCCCAAAAGTCCTGCAGGGTTTGGCCGGAACTTTGGATCACAATCCGCGGCCGGATTTCCAGAAGGCGCACCCGATCGACATCATTCGTGCGTACATCAACAAAAAAGAGCAATTTGCGCGACTGGCTACCAGCGACGGCAGCTTTTTCATCTGGGCGCAGCAACCGTTTCACAACTTCAGGAAGAAACCGCCTCAGCGAGAAATTGATATCGTCAAAACCTACAAGAACCGCCGGTTGGTGGAACTGCGTGAACGCAGCATCGAGTTCGCTTATAAAGCCTGCAGACGCCGCTGTGCTTCACTAGATGAGCTGAACCTTGTGTATATTGACTTCATTGAAGTCTTCAATCTCGTCAGTTCCGATCTGAGCTGTTTCAGCGATGCTGTCCATCCGAATGCCCAGGGCAATGAGATTTTGGCCAATAGTTTTGGGAAGAGCATTCTCATGAATTCGGCGAAGGTCCCTGTATTGCGGGACCAGAAGGATCACGACTTTACCCAGATGGCCAACTCCGCATTTGTCAACAGAGACAAAGACCGCGATCTTGCCCAAGAAGTTGCGCGGATCTCAAAAATCAAACCTTATGCACCATCCAAAGGCGCTTGTGCCCGGGAAACCCGACATGCATTTGATGCCGATCACGAGCACATCATTGAATACGTGACCAGCAAGCTGGAGCGTGAACAAAGCCGAGAAGAAGTAGCCGCGTTGTTGAGGTCAACCATCGCGAACAATGGGGCACACAAGGGTCGAAGCAAACCGTCATTTCGTTCCTCGCAGAGCCCTTTTCTCTACACGTTTTACTAGGCGCCTTGCTCCAGGCGCAGGGACTTGTCTTTGCGCTGCCATAGTCAGGTGGAATCGCAGGGAAACGACTTCTCCGATGTGCGTGTGACCACACACGCAGTCATCGTTACGATGCAGAGGTTGCACGTATCAAACGCAGCGCTGAAGGTGTTTCAGGGCATCTAGTCAAAAAGATCAGAGATTCCGACCAAAAATCGAAAATTAAAGACACGTTGCGTGGCTAAATAAAGTTGAAGTCTCCTGCCGATACGAGCGTATGGTCAAAATTTTCCAGTAAAATTGTACTGGTCGCGTAGGTTATCAAGGTGTCGAGACCTTGGTCTGTTACAATCAGATCGGAAAAGGACGACAAGCCCAAGTCGATCTGGATCAGGTCAATCCCATCTTCAAAGTCCGTGATGGTGTCCGCGTCATTGCTCACGTTGAATATGAACGTGTCGCTCCCGGTGCCACCTGTCAGAATGTCACTTCCACTTCCGCCAACAAGCGTATCATCACCGCCTGCGCCGGATAACCTGTCGCCCGCGCCGCCACCGTCGAGGTAATAGTCGACAGTGTCCAGGTTGCCAGTCACGCTGTCGTACAGGTCAGCTCCGTAAAATCTTTCAAGTCCAAAATTCGACAATGCTTTTGTCAGGAGTTGCGAGCCGGTTTCGACGATCAGTGTGTCTATTCCGGTGCCGCCAGCGTCTATCGGTGTGCCGCCGTCAGTCAGATAGTCGTCGCTGTCAAAATAGATGGTATCGTCGCCGGCACCGGCCGAATAGCGATCACTGCCGGCACCGCCCGTCAGGCTGTCGTTGCCAGCGCCGCCTCTCAGATCATCATTTCCGCTGCCACCAATAATCGTGTCATTGCCGCCAGCGCCGACGAGCTTGTCGCCCGCTCCACCGCCGTCGAGATAATAGTTTACGGAATCGTCGTTTCCGGTAACGCTGTCATAGCGGTCTGCGCCAAAAAAGCGTTCAAACCCATAGGCGGAAAGGGTTCTTGTGAGCAGCTGAGAACCAACTTCAACGATAATCGTATCGGTGCCAGATCCGCCGGAGTTCATGGGAACTCCGTTGATCGTCAGGTAGTCTTCATTCGAATAATAAATCGTATCGTCACCGGCACTGCCGTAATACCTGTCGGCGCCTCCGTTGCCCTTGAGAACGTCGTTGCCGCTGCCGCCATGCAAATTGTCGTCGCCACCGGCTCCTTCAAGTCGGTCGTCTCCGGCACCGCCATCCATATAGTAGTTCACGGAATTAAGGTTGCCGACGACACGATCGCTCAGCTCAGCGCCCAGAAAGCGTTCAAAGCCATAATTGGAAAGTGCCTTTGTCAGAAGTTGGGAACCTGATTCAACGATGATGGTGTCATATCCTGAACCGCCTGCATTCACAGGTGTTGAGCCAAGCGTCAGGTAGTCGTTGTTGGAGAAATAAACAGTGTCATTTCCGGACCCGCCATAGAACAGATCTCGTCCATTGCCGCCTTGCAAGGTGTCGTTGCCCGCACCCCCGAGCAGGGTGTCGTCGTTTCCTGCGCCGACCAAACGATCACCGCCGCCTCCGCCGTCCAAATAGTATTGAATTGAATCGTCACCACCTGTGACGCTGTCATAGAGGTCAGCGCCAAAAAAAATCTCGAACCCATACAGGGCAAGGTTGGATGTCAGAAGCTGGGATCCTGCTACCACGCGAATAGTGTCGGTGCCCGAGCCACCCGCATTGATCGGTGAGCCACCATCCGAAAGGATGTCGTTGTTGTCGAAGTAAATTGTATCGTTTCCGCTTCCGCCGTAGAAACGGTCGCTGCCGCCATTTCCAACAAGGACATCGTTGCCCGAGCCGCCGTGGATTGTATCATCTCCACCCGCGCCTGCGAGGCGGTCATTGCCGGCTCCACCATCGAGGTAATAATTGACCGTATCCAGGTTCCCTGAAACGCTGTCGTTCTGCTCAGCACCCAAAAATCGTTCGAAGCCGTAGTTTGAAAGTGCTCTGGTGAGCAATTGCGACCCTGCGGCGACCACGATCGTATCGTAGCCGGAGCCGCCTGCGTCGATGGTGCGTCCGTTTTCGACCAGATAGTCTTCGTTTGAAAAGTAGATCGTGTCATTTCCAGCGGCTCCGGAGAACTTGTCTCTGCCCGCGCCTCCGATCAGTATGTCGTTGCCGGACCGGCCATAGAGCACATCGTCGCCGTTGCCGCCGGATAACGAGTTGTCGGCATCATTCCCGACCAGGGTATCATTGCCACTCCCGCTGACAGCGTTCTCGATAATTGAGCCCCGGGCAATCACAAGATTGCCGGTATAGCCCCTGACGTTGGAAATAGCTTCCTCGCGCAGGTCGATCGTCTGGTTTGCGCTGGAAGAACTGTAATCCAGCGTGTCTGTGCCGCCGTCATCCACGACCGTGTAGCTGATATAGCTGTTCATGCTGCTGATCGTCTGCATGATGTCGCCGGAATTGGCGTTGTCGCCATAGGTGGTGTTGCCGGTGCGGGTCGTGCCGGTGGTGCCATAAAGATTTCTGATCGCGATGATATCTGCGACCATCGGAGTGATGGCGTATGTGTAACTGGCGTTGATGTAGGTGTTTTCCGGCTGGCTGAAATAGGACATCACCGAGGCTTGCCAGGAATCGTTGGCATAATGGTTGTCCGTGCCGTAAGTCGCTGAGCCGTTGTAGTTGCCTGCATGACCGAGGCCCAAGGCGTGGCCGATCTCGTGCACATAGGTTTGCAGCGAGTAGGTATTGATGCCGGTGCCGTAATAGCCGATCCAGCTTGTGCCGACATTGGTGTTGCTGGAATAGATTGTTCCGCCGCCCGTCGAAGACCAGTTCCAGGCACTCCAGGCGTCTGAATCGTCGAAGGTTATGTTGGCGCTGCCGGCAGTGAAACTGAAGGAAAGGCCCGTGGTGTCGGTCCACAATTCGAGTGCCTGCCGGGCAAGTGTCTGACCTGCTGACGTCAGGGCCGAAATGTTGACGGAGATGGTCCCGCCGACGCCGACATTGAACGACCGGTCGGAGCCGCCCCAAAACGTGTTGGTAAGCTGGTAAGCGATCTGATCATTCGAAAACACCGGCGTCGCTGCGTTGACGGTGTTCGCCGTCGTTTCAACAGCCTGGTTGCAACTAAACCCTGCCACAACGGGAAAGTCTTCTGTCCGTCCTGTCGCTTGGCAAAGCATGCACATCTGTCAATTCCTCGTTCCGCGGACTTTGTCCGACCCAGGCCATTTGGCGAAAGAAGTGGGGCGTGAATAAAACCCTCAGGTCAAACCAAACCTTCCAACTAAATGGCGCGATGACATAATAAAGATATCAAATGATGTGTTCTAGTGTATGTGCTATTGAACACAGAAGTTTGTTTTCAAGTTTCCTGTCGAAAAGCAATAAATTTTAATGTTTTTTTAATGCTTTACTAATTTTTACGAAAGTTGGCTGTGTAGGTGTAAAAATAACATAGCCCAACTTGCGCGCCACCTAAAAAGTGTTGGAGCTCCAAGGCGTCTTGGCGAAAAAATTGTGAAGCTGATATCTCAAGTTGGTCGATCGTTGGTTTCGGTTCAGTCTGCTGAATTCGTTGACGGCCTTCATGGCGTGAAGATCGGTATCGTGCCGTCGGACATCTTCGTTGGATTGATGTCGGCTTCTGGCGCCTGGACAAAGTCACTCACTCCGAGGAACCTGAATTTGGTACGCAAGGTCGGTCGGCAAGCCCCTGCCACCGGGACAGAAACGGACCTGGGTCGACGCCTGCTGTTGCCAGCGCCCGCGCCGCGATCTGCTTGCGCATGTCTTCAATCGACGCCAATCCCGCGTAAAAGGGCGGCACTGGCGGCAGGATAATCGCCCCCATGCGCGTCACCTTGAGCATCGCTTCCAGGTGCCCCTCATGTAGTGGAGCCTCGCGGGCAAGCAGGACGAGGCGCTGCCTTTCCTTGAGGGCAACGTCGGCCGCGCGCACGAGCAGACCTTCGCCTGTTCCATAGGCAATCGAGGCGAGGCTGCGCATCGAGCAGGGCGCCACAAGCATGGCATCGACTGGAAAGGAACCACTCGCGATCGGGGCGGCGAGGTCCTCCACCGCATGCGCGTGACTGGCCAGGGAGTGGATCTCCGTGCGGGCGTCCGGCCCGAGTTCGTGCCGGATGGTGGTCTCGGCGGCCGCGGTCACGACAACATGACGCTCGATTTCGAGCGCCTTCAGCATCCGCAAGATTTCAAGCGCAAGGCAGGCGCCGGATGCTCCGGAAATGCCGACAATTACGCGTTCGGCCCGGGTCATGAGTCCTGCCTTTCCAACGCGGCAAACAGCGTTTCGGCACGTGTTTCCACATCTTGCGGCATGGTCAGCCTGTCTGCAAAGGCACGCTGTGTCTCGGCACCGATCTTGAGGGTAGCGTCAATGCCGAGTTTGCCGCCGAGGCCGACCCTCGGGCTTGCAAAATCAAGTTGATCGACGGGGGTGCCTTCAAGGACAACCAGATCCCGTTCCGGATCCGACCGTGTCGCCACCGCCCACATCACGTCGTCCCAGCTGCCGATATCGATGTCCCTGTCGACGGCGATGACATATTTGGTCATGGAGAATTGCGGCAGCAGCGACCAGAAGGCCAGCATTGCCCGGCGTGCCTGCCCCGGATAGCTCTTGTCGATCTTCAGGATTGCAAAGCGGTAGGAACAGGTTGCCGGCGGCAGATGGACATCGACGATTTCCGGTACCGCCTGTTGCAGGACCGGGCGAAAGACATCGGTCATCGCTTCGCCGATCACCGCGGGTTCATCCGGAGCGCGGCCGGTGAAGGTGGATAGATAAACCGCATCCTTGCGACAGCGAAGGGCACTCAGCCGGAAGAGCGGATAGGGAGCTGCGTCATTGTAATAGCCGGTGTGGTCGCCGAACGGTCCTTCGATTGCGGTTTCCCCTGGTGCAACAGTCCCTTCCAGAACGATTTCCGCGCTGAGCGGCACATGCATGTCGACAGACTTGCAGGGCGACAGCCGGCTGGGGCTCTTGTTGAATATCCCGGCGAGCGCGAGTTCGCTGACATGACCGGGGGCCGGCAGAACCGCCGACAGGAGCGTCGCCGGATCGCAGCCGATCATGACGGCGACAGGCATTGCCTTGCCTTCCTTCTGCCATTGCCGGTAATGCTCGGCTCCGCCGCGAAAGGGCAGCCATCGCAAAATGGCCTGGTCCGCTCCGAGCACCTGCATCCGGTAGACGCCGAGATTGTAGGAGCGCGGGTCATCGGCGCCGGGGGGGCGCGTGAGGACGACGGCCCAGGTGATCAGTGGTCCTGCGTCCCCCGGCCAGCAGGTCTGGACAGGCAGTTGCGTCAGGTCCGGTTCTTTGTCGATCAGCGCCTTGTTGGAGTTTTGACGCTTGGGCCGCGCATTCAGTCCGGCCTTTGCCACCGGTCCAAGCTTGAGCACGTCGCGAAACGATCCCGGCGGCTGGGGAGAGCGCAGGGCGGTAAGAAACTGGCCCAGCTCCGGCAGCGACTCAGGCGCCAAGCCCAGACCGGCGGCAACCCGTTTGCGGGTGCCGAAGAGGTTCAGCAGCAGCGGGAATGCAAACTTTGCCTCGCCGCCGCGGCAAGGCGCGGCGATCCGAAGAGCAGGGCCGCCGCGCGCGATGACTTTCCGGTGCAGGGCGGTCGCCTCGAGATGCACATCGACCGGTTCAACCAGCTGCTGCAGTTCACCGGAACTCCTTAAAAAGGCAAGGAAATCCTTCAAGTCTTGAAAGGGAGGAAGATCACGGCCGGTCATGACGCTTGGGAGCTGGTTTCAGAAAGACAGCCTTGGCCAGCCTGGCCAGGACCGGTCTTACCTTTCCCAAGGCAGGCACTGGCGCCTTGACGACGGTCAAGTTAATACGGCTTCGCCGCGGGAAGCGCAATAAACCTGCTGACGCTACAATCTTACATCGGCCGGCGGCCTCCCGGTCCTGTCCCGCTGTTTCGATTTAGACAATACCGATCGGCAAAGATCTGGATGACCTGATTCCCGCCCTATTGATGCCTATGAGATCAGACCTGCCGGCGCCCCATCGCTGGCTGTAAGCTCCTGTGCTTCACTGGCTGTGAGCGGTTCGCCCGCAGACGGGAAGGTGAAGGTGACGAAAAAATTCAAACTGAATCCGCTGCTGCCCGCGAGAATTGCAATCCAGAAGTCGCGTTCTGTGTCCTCGAACTTCAGCCCGACCTGAACGTCTCCATCGTCGTAATTTATTTTATAGGTCAGCTGTTTGTTTGCATCGACCTCGACTGTACCGGAGAAATCGAGGGAAAGAGCGTTGTTAGAATAGTCCGCATCCAGCTTGAAGGTTACCAGCCGGCTGTGTTCTCCCACCTCGAACCGGCCTTCCAGGTCGAATTCGACGTCCAGATTGCCGTCGTTCTGGCCGATAAGATTGAATGTACTTGTTGCTTTAAGGCCGGTTCTGCCCTCTTCGTCCGTCTCCAGATCCCCGAAGGCAAACTGAACTTCAGCTTCCAGGCCCTCTGTCGCGGAGTAACCGAGTGCGACCCCAAATGTACCGTCCCTGCCGTTGAAGTTGAACTGGCTGCGCAAGTCCAACTCAAAACCGGTCTGACCTTCTTCGGAATAAAGCCGCAAGCCACCTTGAAAAACCTTGAAACTCTTGGCTGCAATCGTCACGTCGAAGGTCTGCGTTCCGTCGATTGACCCGAGAAATACGATTTCACCGTTTTGAGGTTCGAATTTGCCAGAGAGTTCAATTATCCCGTCAAGGCTATCCGTAGCACCGGTGACGAGGTTCGGCCAGACCGTCAACACATCTGCTTTTAGAATATCTCTTTCACCCGGCGCATTGTCGGAGTTTCCACTCAACTGGATGATGACCTTCATAACGGCTTTCCCGCCGCCATTCAGATTAATTGTAAGTTTTTTGTATCCCTCTTCAAATGCAAGCGAACCATAAAGAATGAACTTGGCGCCATCTTCCGGGAGGTGAAATTCGATGTCCTGTGCGTTGTCGATGACAATTTTGCCGCCGAGTAGGGCAAAAACATTGCCGCCTGCAGACGCAACTTCGATGCGCAATGCGTTGCGGTAGGTTCTTCCGTTGTGCAATCCGGAAAAGAAATCATAATTCACGGGGACGGTAACTGTCGCCATCCCGTTCGGGGAAAGCGTTAACTCATTGGATTGACTGGTCGAGCTTGCCGACCAGGTGCCCGTGAGGTTTCCTGCCGCTGAAGTGCCTGAAAGGCTCCCGTCCGCAAGCAGTTTATAAGTGACGTCGTCATGAACAAATTCAAGCATTTGACGGTTTCCAATCCAATCTCGGGTTAAGCGTGAAAGTCCGTCACAAAGATGCCGGACCCTAGAAGATGAAATTTGCGCGGGCGAATACGGTGCCGGAGTCCCGACGTTCAGACTGCGGGGAATAGCCGTAGCCAATGACGAAATCCGACAGACCCAGGTTCCGGTCCTGTTGCCGGATGGACAACAGCAGCCCGAACCCTTGTAGTGCTTTGGTATCGTCGACGCCGACGCCGTCCTGAATGCGGTCCGACAACCATCCAAAATCCGCGAATACCGCGCCATTGAGCTGCTGAAAGGCCTTGGTCAATGCGGTGTCGGGTTTCTCATTTTTGTTCGTGCCAGGTTTGGCGTTGTCGTTGTTTGCAGCCGGTACCAGGCGTGCCCAGAGATTAAAAAGATTTACGCCCAGTTCGGTTTGAAGACCGACATAGCTGTGACCGATGAACTCGTCGCGCGCCAGGCCGCGCACGAAGAGTGGATCTCCCGCTGCCAAAAGTGCGTAAGTCGGTGCGCCACCGCTGACCCAGCCAGCCGTGGCACGCGTCCGCACATATCCGGGAATGCCAGCTCCGAAGGTAAGGGCCAAGCGCGGGCCCGACGCCACGACGGCCCGCAAGTAATCCTCCTCCGCACCCAGCGCCTGAAACCCTGTCGACAGGTCAAAGTGGTTTTCCCAATCAAGGTGGGTCAGCCCCCTTCCGGTAAGCGAGAGGGGAGCAAATCGGGTCCAAAGCACGTCGCCCTTGACATAGGGACCGGCGGTAAAACCTTCATCGAGCAGCGCAACACTATTGGCTCGTCCTGAATTTTCCACATTGCGAAACCGAAGCCCCATATCGATGTTCGACAGCAACCGCCAGGTTCTGTCGATCCGTTCAAACGGGTTTTCGGCCTTGAAACGCTGATGATGGCTCAATGTGTCATGCAGAAAGCGCGCACCGGTTTCGACCGTGGCACTTCGTTCTGTAAACGCGCCGCGCTCGATGTTGCCCGCATAGACATCCTTCACTTCATCGGTGTCGGCGCGCAGAAACACTTGCCATCTTGTCCCGCGGCCGCCCCCGGGTCTCGGGGCGAACGGCTCCAAAACGATTTCACCCTCTCCGGTGAGCGACTGGTTGCCGCCCTTGACGGTGAATTTGAACGTATCGACTGTTTCCGGCATTCCCGGAATGGCCGCGAGTTCAATGGAAGCTGTCGCTGTTGCTCCTTTTTCCGGGGTGACCTCAACTCCACCTGCCACGCTCAATTGGCGTTGCTCGGTCGCGCGCGGTGTCACTTCGAAAACGAGCGTTTTGTCCTCAAGGCGGTGGCGGATCACAGCGACATCGGGATGACGGCTTAAATAGGCCACATCCGCATCCCTCGCACGCTGATCTGAGTATCTGGAACGGCTGGAGACAAATTTGTGTGGATCGCCCGACCCGTCCGGCCGGTAATGCCTGTTGAGCCGGTTTTCCACGCGTTGATTACCTGCAACTTTGATCAGCACGTCGTCAGGCAGTTGTTTAAGTACAACGCGCACCTTCAACAAATTGTCGCCACTCAGGGAAGGGATAATTTTGTGCACGATTGGCCCAAGAGTATCCACGCTTTGGCTGACGGCTTGCTCAATGCTTTCGGCCTCATAATCAGCGCCGGGAACAACGTCGTTTTCCGAAAACTGCAACAGGACCATGGTTGCAAACATATCCAATTGGCGTTGCAATTCCTGCGCCGCTTCTTCGGATGTACTGCCCGGCAGCGCCGCGCGCATGCGCTGTAGATCGCTTGTGGCGTAAAGCGTCTGGTAAGACAGGCGTTCACCCCATTTCTGAATGTCGGGTCCGAGCGGGCCAGGAGCCAGGTCATAGCGCTTTTGGGCGATCACACTTGCTAGGGATGTTTTTCCCTTGAAATCGTTGTGAGAACCAGAATTGTCCGCGTCGAGCGTGATCAGGTTAAGAATGATCGACTTAATCTTCGGCTCTTCATAGGTTAAGCGCAGCTCAAGGTGGGGGCTAAGAAGAATTGGCGTCTTTGGAAATAATTCGACTTTCGAGTTGAATATTTTTCTAAAACTCGACTCCAGAGTACTTCGGTATCCGAAGTACTCATACTCGGCCTCAATCGCATTATCTGTGATTTCTTTCAGTCGCTCAATATCTCTTTGCGGGTCGTTGCTGGTCGTGACGATATCCTTTGCCGGCCCAACTATCAGCACATTGTCGGACCCATAGGGCTCAACTTCAATTGTCCAGGTAATCTCACCGGCAAAACTGTCAGCCGCAACAATTGTCGATAGTACCGAAGCGACAAGCATCGGAACAACAAGCCGAAAAATCTGCCCAAAAAAGCTGCGCACCCCACACCGCCTTAAGCTGAAAATAAAAAAAATACATCAAATCTTATATAATACTCTCCCATAGCGCGCATAGAATCAAGATCCGCTACTCTTAATCAATGCTGCGCTGCCGTTGCGTTGACTTACTACAGGTCGGGATTGCGAATAGGCTGCGTCCAGGCAGGAGATCGATTGTTGCGCGTCAATTTGTAGCGTGAGATTGACGTTGCCAAATTTTCCGGCGCGCAGAGCTGGCAAGTGGGGCCTGCTGTGCGCTTGAATTCAATGCCTGGTAAGCTGGGTCCCCGGGCCGGATAGAGCAATTCCAATGATTTTTGACGAGAGAACATTGAAGCCAATGGTTTGTCCAATTGGCGTGAGCGATGTATCGATCGGGCACAAGGCCGCCGGCAGATGACCTGAACACCTGTCGACTGCTGACCCCGCTATTCGGTTCTTGACATTGATCAAGTCCGAATGCTTCGGGATGGCCATACGGTCTGGCATCGAAAGTGAGACCGAGATGCCAAAGCCCATGTCCGCCCACAACCTGCCCCCAATCGTGTCCGACCTCGTAGCGCCCTTGCCGCGCCTGCCGATCGAGCTGCTATTGTCCGAGTTGATCAGGCGTCTCGTCGCCCGGCGGCCCGACCTGTTGCGCAGGCTTGGTGCCGTGGTCAATGTTCCGATAGCGGTGGTGCCGGATGATTTGCCCCATGCTTTCGTGATTTCGCTGAACCCGGACCGGCCGAGCGTGAAGCTCTGCGACAAGGCCTGTTTGCCGCAAGCAGACGCTGTTGTCCGCGCGCCGCTGCTTGATCTGCTGGGGGTGCTCGATGGCACTTATGATGGCGATGCCCTGTTCTTTTCCCGGGATCTGCGCGTTGAGGGAAAAACCGAATATGTGCTGGCTCTGCGCAACACGCTTGAAGACGCCGAATTGACACCTGCCGAATTTGTCGGCTTTACCGGGACACCGGCGCGATGGGTCAACGAGGCGGGCGGACATATGCTGAGCAGGGCAAGACAAGTCGCCGCCAGGTCGCATGAAAGGGCCATGGTGAGCGGAGGTCGGCATTGACCGCGTCAGGCTCCATGGAACTTGTCTGCCCTGCCGGCACGCCGGCGGCCCTGCGCGCGGCGGCCGATGCCGGTGCGGATGCCATCTATTGCGGCTTTGCCAATGAAACCAACGCCCGCAATTTCCCCGGCCTGAACTTCTCGCCAGACGAACTGGCCACCGGGATCGCCTATGCCCAGCAGCGCGGTGCAAAGGTTCTGGTGGCCATCAATACGTTTGCGCGGGCTGGGCAGACCGCTCTCTGGCAAGATGCGGTGGATGACGCGGCAAGGTGCGGCGCCGATGCCGTGATCGCAGCCGATCTCGCCGTGCTGGATCACGCCGCTGCAAACCACCCGGATCTTCGCCTTCACCTGTCCGTTCAGGCGGCGGCGAACACGCCGGAAGCCATCCGCTTTTATGCAGAGACCTTCGGCGTCAGGCGTGTGGTTCTGCCGCGTGTGTTGTCCGTGCCGGAAATCGCGGCCCTGAACAAGGAGATCGACGTTGAGACGGAAGTCTTTGTCTTTGGCGGTCTTTGTGTGATGACGGAAGGGCGCTGCGCGCTCTCGTCCTACGCGACCGGCAAGTCACCCAACCTGACGGGGGTCTGCTCGCCGCCCGATCATGTCGATTACAGCGAGGATCCGGCTGGCCGCCTGCAGGCGCGACTGGGCGGTTTTACCATCGACCAGTTCGAGCCCGGTCAGGCTGCCGGTTACCCGACCCTTTGCAAGGGGCAATTCTCGGCCATGGGCAAATCCGGCTACCTGTTCGAAGATCCGGTGAGCCTGAACGCGTTCGAGCTTCTCAGCGACCTCTCCAGGGCCGGTGTCACCGCCCTCAAGATCGAGGGGCGTCAGCGCGGCAAAGCCTACATCTCCGGCGTCGTCAAGGCGTTCCGGCAGGCCGTTGACAGTCTTTCAGGCAGGGCAGATCCGACGGCGGCCATCGCCGCGCTGAAGGCCTTTTCCGAAGGCGGTCAACAGACGGCCGGCTCCTACAAGAAAACCTGGCGGTAGGTCATGGCGAATATCTCACCGATCGAACTCGCGCTTGGCCCCTGCTTCTACAACTGGCCTGCGGAACAACTGACGGCGTTTTACCGTCATATTGCCGAAGAAGCCCCGATTGACCGGGTTTATCTCGGTGAAGTCGTCTGCGGCAAGCGCATGCCGTTTACCGATGCTGCCTGGCCCGAAATTATCGAAACCCTGGTCGCAAGCGGCAAGCAGGTCGTTTTGTCCTGCCTGGCGCAGCCGGTCAACAACCGGGAGCGGAGCATACTGACCCAGCAGGCCGGCTATGACATGCCTGTCGAAATCAACGACATGTCCATGGTGGCGGCGCGCTCCGGCAAAGCCTTCACGGCGGGCCCGTTTCTCAATGTCTATAACGAGACGTCTCTTGCCTTGCTCGCGAACCGGGGTGCGACAGCCTGGTGCCCGCCGGTGGAATTGCCCCTGGCCTCCATCCAGACCATTGCGGCTCTGGTGCCGGAGGTCGAGGTCGAGCTGTTTGCGTTCGGCCGGCTGCCGCTTGCATTGTCGTCAAGGTGTTACCACGCAAGAGCGCATGGCTTGCGCAAGGATTCCTGCCAGTTCGTCTGCGAGCAGGACCCGGACGGCATGGATGTCGCCACGTTGGACGGGCGCCGGTTTCTGGCAGCAAACGGCATCCAGACGCTGTCGGATGCGGTGCACTATTCGGGCGTCACGGCCGGTCAGCTCGAGGTGATGGGCATACGCCGTTTGCGCCTGTCGCCGCATACAACGGACATGGTCGCGGTCAGCAGGCTGTTCCGGGGTTTTCTGGATCAGGACCTGGACGCAGGCGATCTGGCCGGGCGGCTGGAAGCACTCGAATTGCCCGGCCCCTTGTGCAACGCCTATCTCATGGGAGACGCAGGATGGAAGAACGTGGCCCTTCCGGCCTGAGACCTGGCCAACAACCCGGAAAGGTGCGTGCGTCAGACGGCGCACCTGATCTCATTGAGCAGATACACCGAGAACTGGAACGACTGGACATGCCCTGCGCCTGCAAGGACCAGCTTGATCAGACAATTGTCGCCATTGAGGTCTGGCAGCGCCTGAAGCTGCGCAAGGACCTGGCGAGCGCAATAGAGGCAGATTACGGGCAGCTGCTCTCCGGCCTCTCCTTTCTGGGGGACCTTGCCCGGATCGGTGGCAACACCCTGTCACCTGACGAGATGCAGGACCATGCCGAGAGCCTGAAGTTCCTGGCGGACACGGCGGACAGATGCGCAAGGCGCCTGAACGAACTCAGCCGGGTTACCGGACAGGAATGACGTCCTTGAGCCTCTACAGCGCGGCCAGCGGATCCACACCTGCAAACCAGGGGTGCAGCGCTGCCAGGACGGCGTAGAGACCGAGCCCGGCAATGAAGCGGGCCAGAAACGCAGGGATCTGAGCGGGGGCCAGTCCGGGCGCGCTTCTGATCGTTGCAACGATGCCCTGCCATCTGTCGCCCAGTTCTCGCTGCCGCCGCCTGTCGATCAGCTTCATTCCCAGAATGGAAAACAGCGCAAAGGAGCCGAACAAGAGGACATGCGCCAGGTCGCCATTGGGGACCAGGTGAGACGCGGACCACAGAAACAGAGCGGCCAGGATTGGATGCCTCATCCATTTGACAAGCCCGGGTTTGTGCGGATCGAAGCGGTCGTTTTGCCAGCCGCCGAAGGAGAGCGGGTTGGGCCGGCCGAGCCCGAAGGACAGGATCAGGCAAACAGGCAGCATGAGCAGGATCGGAACCCAGTTCTGCCAGGGAGCATAGGTCCAGAGTGCCACATATGGGGCGGTTTTGGCGGCCTTGATCAGCCACCACAGAATTACCACCGACAAGGCCGAATAGGCCAGCGTGAAGCCGTGTTGTGTCAGGTGGTGTACCAGCCAGGGCCGAACGGGCGGCCGGACAAGCACCATGTGAGACAGGAAGAATACCGCGAACGCGGCGATGTAATTGAACCAGCCACCAGCAATCATGTTTGTCCTGTTCCCACCCGTCAATCTGCCCGTCGCGGCAGGGTCCGAAGTGCCCGATTATTCCTGACTTCTATCTTCAGGTTTCACCTCGCGAATTGACAATCGTCAAGACATTCTGCCGCCAACGCTGAAACCATGCGGGCTCACCGAACCGGTCTTGAAACCGGCGACCGGTGGGATTGCTGGTTTCTTTATAGAGGCAGGTTCATGGCCGCATCTCTTTCCCCGCAGAACGCCGACATACCAGGCCGGCTTCAAACCGTCCTGTCGGCTGGTTTCCGGTTCTTTTTTCTGTCGGCGGGGCTTTTTGCGGTTCTGGCAATGCTCGCCTGGGAATTCTGGCTGGGCATGGCGGCTGCCGGTAACGGCCTGCCGTTCCTGGCGATCGGCATGGCACCGCATCTCTGGCATGCCCATGAAATGATGTTCGGTTACACGGCTGCTGTCATGGCCGGTTTTTTCGTCACCGCGGTTCCCAACTGGACGGGCACGAAGGAAGCGGGCAGACGCTTTGTTGCCATCAGCGGCTTCACCTGGTTGCTGGGCCGCTTGATGATCTGGTTTTCCGGCGTTTTTGATCCGCTTCTGGTTGCTGTTGTGGATCTGGCCTTCATTCCCGTCCTGTCCACTGCAATTCTCGGACGCCTGACGCAAAAGTCCCAGCTGCGCAACCTGATCTTCCTGTTCCTGCTCAGTGCGCTTCTGATCGGCAACCTGCTGATGCATCTGGACTGGCTCGGCTGGCCGGGGGGCGATGCAGAGGCCGGTGTCCGCCTCGGCATCTTTGCAAGCGCCGCCATGATCACCATCATCGGCGGTCGCGTCGTACCGGCCTTCACGCGCAATGCCTTGAACAAGGAAGGGCATGCCGGAACGCTGCCGCAATCGCATCCCTGGCTGGACCGCGCCGGTATTCTCCTGGCTCTGGCGACCACGCTGGCCTGCCTTCCGTTTGTTCCAATGCCTGTCCTCGGCTGGTTGTGCCTGGCGGCCGGGGCGGTCAATTTCTGCCGTCTCGCCGGCTGGAAGGGAGCCGACACGCGCCAGAACCCGATCCTCTGGATCCTGCATCTTGCTTTTCTGCTGCTTGCGCTGGGGTATCTGGTCTATGGCGGCAGTCTGGTGTTCGAGCTTCTGTCGGAGACTGCGGCGCTGCACCTGGTTGCTGTTGGTGCCATCGGCTGCATGACGTTGGCGATGATGACAAGGGCCTCGCTCGGCCACAGCGGCCGGGCTCTGAAAGTGCCGTCTGCCATCACCATCGCCTATCTTGCCGTCATTGCGGCGGCCCTGGTGCGCACATTCGGAACCTTCGCCCTCGACTATTATTCGGTGATGCTGTTGTCCGGTGGGCTCTGGCTGCTTGCCTTCGGGCTCTACAGCTGGGTGTTTTTCCCGATCCTGACGACCCCCAGGGCACATAGTTAGCCGGGTAAGTAAATGCCTTGCTCCAAACAATTTTCCGGAACTTGACGATCGTCAAGAACTCGGCTGCCGGCTGATCCGATTATTGGCGGGCAATTAAACAAGGCAAGCGCTGGAGCGCTTAATCGTGCGTCCGCTCAAAAACACTCTTCACGTCAGACTGATCTGCCTCGCGTTTCTTGTTGCCTTTCTTCAGGCGACGACCGGTGCGGCGGCTGATGCGCTCGTGACCCGGTTTCTCGACAAGGTCGAGGTTTCCGAGCTCGTGCCCACCGCCGACGCGTTTGGCGCCTTGCGGGACGATGTTCCGGTTGTTCCGGCGCTCCGGAACGGCGAGACGGTCGGCTGGGTGTTCCTGACTTCAGATTTCGTTTCGACCACGGGTTATTCGGGCAAGCCGATCCACACGCTGGTGGGCGTCGACACCGACGCCATCGTCACCGGGGTGCGGCTGGTCAAGCATTCCGAACCCATCGTCCTGATCGGTATCCCGGAATCAAAGATCCGCGCAGTGACCGAAGGCTACGCGGGCCTGGATCTCAAGGCGGAAGCTGACAAGGGCGGTTCGGCTCACGAGCTCGACATCATCTCCGGCGCCACCGTCACCATCATGGTGATCGACGATTCTATCGTGCGCTCCGGCCTGAAGGTGGCCCGCTTGCTCGGCCTTGGCGGTCTAGCGCCCGAGATTGTCGATCAGGGACCGAAAAAGAGCATCAATACCGGCCTACAGGAGACCCGCGACTGGTTGAGCCTGACGGGGGATGGTTCTGTCCGGCGTCTCTCGCTCGATGTCGCCCAGATCAACGAAGCCTTTGTCCGTCAGGGCGATCCGAAGGCGATTGCCCGGCCGGAAGCCGGTCCGGACACGGATACTTTCATCGACCTCTATCTGGCCCTTGCAGATGTGCCGACAATCGGTCTGTCGCTGTTGGGCGAAGCCGAATACACCAATCTGAAAAATCGCCTGAAGGACGGCGAACACGCGCTGATCGTCATGGGCCGCGGCCGCTACTCCTTCAAGGGGTCCGGCTATGTGCGCGGCGGCATCTTCGACCGCATCCAGATGATCCAGCATGACATCTCGGCCAGGTTCTTCGACAAGCAACAGGCGCGTGTCGGCGAAATCGCCGCTGACGGTGCCCCTGCCTTCACCGAAATGGATCTCTTCATCATTCCGGCGGATATCGGCTTCGATCCGGCCAAGGATTTCCGTCTGCAGCTCCTGGTCCAGCGGGCGATCGGTCCGATCGACAAGGTCTTCCTGACCTTCGATCTCGGCTACCAGCTGCCGGACCAGTATCTCAAGACCGAAGCCGTTGTGGCAGCGGCAGCGCCAGCGAACGGCACGGATGCAGCCGCCGAGGATGCCGCCGCTGTCCAGGCGCTGTGGCAACGGATCTGGCGCGACCGCCAGGTGGATATCGTGGTGCTCGGTTCGGCAATCGCGCTTCTGACCCTGGTCTTCTTCTTCCAGATGCAGGTGACGAAACACGAGCGCTTCACCTTCTGGTTCCGCATCGGCTTCCTGACCTTCACGCTGGTCTGGCTCGGCTGGATGGAAAACGCGCAGCTGTCGGTCGTCAACGTGATGGCCTTCTTCTCCTCGCTGACGAGCGAGTTCAGCTGGGACGCCTTCCTGATGGACCCGCTGGTTTTCCTGCTGTGGTTCTCCGTTGCCGCGGCTCTGCTGTTCTGGGGCCGGGGCGCCTATTGCGGCTGGTTGTGCCCGTTCGGCGCCCTGCAGGAACTGACCAACCGGATCGCCAAGGTCTGCCGCGTGCCGCAATTCGAGGTGCCCTGGGGCCTGCACGAACGGCTCTGGCCGCTGAAATACATGATCTTCCTCGGACTGTTCGGCCTGTCGCTCTACTCGCTGGATGTCGCCGAGCACTATGCCGAGGTGGAGCCGTTCAAGACGGCCATCATCCTGAAGTTCCAGCGGGCCTGGCCGTTTGTGCTCTTCGCCGTTGCGCTGCTCGTCGCCGGCCTCTTCATCGAGCGCTTCTATTGCCGCTACCTGTGCCCGCTTGGAGCAGCGCTGGCGATCCCGGCCCGGCTCAGAATGTTCGACTGGCTGAAACGGTACCGCGAATGCGGCAACCCGTGCCATCGCTGCGCCAAGGAATGCATGGTCCAGGCCATCCATCCGGAAGGCAACATCAATCCAAACGAGTGCCTGAACTGCCTGCATTGCCAGGTGCTGTATCAGCACGATCAGAAATGTCCCGTCTGCATCAAGAAGCTTGCCAAGAGAAAGCGCTTCGAGGAGCAGACCGGGCTTCGCAAACCGGAGACCGGCACCGACACGGGTGCCCCGGTTCCGGCCAAATGACCTTCAATGGGCAAACAAGGAGATCAGCCATGAAGGAGAAGGAAAACCATCTGGGTATGTCCCGCCGGGATCTTTTGGGGGGAACCGCCAAGACCGCCGTCGTCGCCGGAATGGGCGCCGTCGCCGCCAGCAGCGCATCGCCGGCCCTGGCACAGGACGGGCACCAGAAATTCGAAATGGCGCCGGGTGAACTGGACGAATATTACGGCATCTGGTCCTCCGGCCAGACCGGCGAAGTCCGCATTCTCGGCGTGCCGTCCATGCGTGAACTGATGCGCATTCCGGTGTTCAACCGCTGCTCGGCCACCGGCTGGGGCCAGACCAACGAATCGCTGAAGATCCTGACCGAAGGCTTGCTACCGGAAACCAAGGCCTATCTCGCTGCTCAGGGCAAGGTCACCTATGACAATGGCGACCTGCACCACCCGCATATGTCCTTCACCGACGGGACCTATGACGGCCGCTACATCTTTGCCAACGACAAGGCCAACACGCGTGTGGCCCGCATCGACTGCAAGACGATGAAATGCGACAAGATCATCGAGATCCCGAACGCGCATGACATCCACGGCATGCGACCGCAGAAATATCCGCGCACCGGCTACATCTTTGCCAATGGCGAGCATGAAGCACCGCTGGTCAATGACGGCAAGATCCTCGACGATCCGTCGCAATATGCCTGCATTTTCACCGCCATTGACGGCGATGAAATGAAGGTGGCCTGGCAGGTGATCGTCTCGGGCAACCTGGACAACACCGACGCCGACTACCAGGGCAAATACGCTTTCTCGACCAGCTACAACTCGGAAATGGGCACCAATCTGGCTGAGATGACCGAGAACGAGCTGGATCACTGCGTCGTCTTCAACATCAAGGCGATCGAGGACGCTGTTGCCGCCGGCAATTATCAGGAAATGAACGGCGTTCCGGTGGTCGATGGCCGCAAGGAAGCCAAGTCCCAGTTCACCCGCTACATCCCGATCCCGAACAGCCCGCATGGCTGTAACGCGGCGCCGGACAAGCAGCACATTGTCATCAACGGCAAGCTGTCGCCGACCGTCTCGATCATCGATGTGACCAAGGTGGATGCCCTGTTCAGCGACAATGCCGATCCGCGGTCTGCAATCGTCGGCGAGCCGCAACTGGGTCTCGGACCGCTGCACACCGCCTTCGACGGCAAGGGCAACGCCTTCACCACGCTGTTCCTGGACAGCCAGGTGGTGAAATGGAACATGGACAAGGCGCTGCGTGCTTATGCCGGGGAAGATGTCGATCCGATCATCTCCAAGGTCGATGTGCATTACCAGCCGGGCCACAACTCCACCTCCATGGGGGAAACCGCGGAAGCGGATGGCAAGTGGCTCGTGTCCATGAACAAGTTCTCCAAGGACCGTTTCTTGAATGTCGGTCCGCTGAAACCGGAGAACGAGCAGCTCATCGACATTTCCAGTGACGAGATGGCGGTGGTGCATGACGGCCCGACCTTTGCCGAGCCCCATGACAGCATCATCGTGCACCGCTCCAAGCTGAGCCCGGCCATCGTGTGGGATCGCAACGATCCGTCTTTCGACGAGGCCAAGAAACAGGCCGAGGCCGACGGTGTCGATCTGGAATATGCAGCCGATGTCATCCGCGACGGCAATAAGGTCCGGGTCTACATGCACTCGGTCGCGCCGACCTTCAGCCTTGAAAAATTCACGGTGAAGCAGGGCGACGAAGTCACGGTCTATGTCACCAATATCGACGATATCGATGACCTGACCCACGGCTTCTGCCTGTCCAACTACGGCATTGCCATGGAAGTCGGCCCGCAGGCCACCGCATCCGTGACCTTCATCGCCGAACGGCCGGGCGTGCACTGGTTCTATTGCCAGTGGTTCTGCCACGCGCTCCATATGGAAATGCGCGGCCGTATGTTCGTCGAACCAAGGAACGCCTAACCATGCAACGCGCCCTGCACATCCTGACGCGAGGCCTGGCAGTCTCCCTTGTCAGCCTGCTGGCCACCGGCCAACTGGCTGCCAGGGATTGGCTGGTTCCCGCCGAGCAGGGCGCCTTGCAATCCATACTGGACCAGGCGCAGGCCGGGGACACGCTCCGGCTTGCCCCCGGCAAGCATGCCGGCCCCATCACCCTCACCGAGCCGCTGACACTGGATGGCGGCGGCAAGGCATCAATTATCGGCAACGGCACGGGCAGTGTCGTGACGGTGACAGCACCGGACAGCAAGGTCCTTGGCCTGACACTGACGGGCTCCGGACTGTCCCATCAAACGCTTGATGCGGGTGTCAAACTCACCAAGACGGCGCACGGGTCCGAGGTCCGGGACAACCGGATCCTCAACAACCTGACCGGTGTCGACGTGCACGGCGCCCGCAATGCGGTTGTGTCCAACAATCTGATTGAGGGCCGGAAAGACCTGCGCATGAACGAGCGCGGCAACGGCATCTATGTCTGGAACGCACCGGATCTTCTCGCCGAATTCAACACCATCCGCTACGGCCGGGACGGCGTCTTCGTCAACACCAGCCACAAGGACACGTTCCGCCATAACCGTTTCGAGGATCTGCGTTTCGCGATCCATTACATGCATGGCAACAGGGGCATCATCGAGAGCAACGTCTCGACCGGCAACGACATCGGCTATGCGCTGATGTTCTCCGACCGGCTGACGGTGCGCGGCAATGTCTCCATCGGCGACCGCAATCACGGCCTGATGCTGAACTATGCCAACCGGGCCGAGATCGTCGGCAACCAGGTGGAAGGCGGCGGTGAAAAGTGCCTCTTCATGTACAACGCCAACAAGAACACGGTCCGTGAGAACAGCTTTCAGGGCTGTCCGATCGGTGTGCATTTCACGGCCGGTTCCTCCAGGAACAGCTTTCAGGGCAATGCCTTTATCGGCAACCGGACCCAGGTCAAATATGTCGGCAGCCGCATGCTCGACTGGAGCAGCGAGGGCAGGGGCAACTACTGGAGTGACCACGCCGCCTTCGACATGAACGGCGACGGCCTTGCCGACACGGCCTACCGGCCCAACGACATGGTCGACCAGGTGCTCTGGACCCAGCCTTCCGCGAAGCTTTTGATCGGCAGCCCTGCCGTGCAGCTGTTGCGCTGGACCCAGTCCCAGTTCCCGGCGCTGTTGCCGGGCGGCATTGTCGACAACGCCCCTCTCATGCATCCGCCGGACCGGCCCATGCCCCTTTCTGGAGTTCAGGGATGAGCACAACAAGCCTTTCCATCGACAAGGTCAGCAAGCGCTTCGCTGCCTTCAAGGCCGTGGACGACGTCTCCTTTACCTTGCAGCCAGGCGAAAGGGTGGCCCTGCTCGGCCATAACGGCGCCGGCAAAACGACCCTGTTCAAGATCATTCTGGGTTTTCTCAAGCGCGACGGCGGTGAGGTCTCGGTTCTGGGCGCTGCCCCCGGCAGTTCCGCAGCCCGAAAAGCCATGGCCTACCTGCCGGAATCCGTCGCGTTTCCGGCAAGCCTGACGGGTGAAGAGGTCCTGAGTTTTTATGCAAGGCTGAAAGGTGAGAAGCCTTCGAAAGCGCTCCCACTTCTGGACAAGGTCGGTCTTATGGAAGCCGCAAGGCGCAAGGTCGGCACCTATTCCAAGGGCATGCGTCAGCGCCTCGGCCTGGCCCAGGCCCTGATCGGGCGGCCGCGAATGGTGCTTCTCGACGAACCGACAACCGGACTCGATCCGATCTCCCGCCAGACGGTTTACGAACTCATCGGCGAGATTGCGGAGCAGGGGGCAACGGTGCTGCTGTCGTCCCATGCGCTGACAGAGCTGGAAGCCCGCACCGACCGGATCCTGATCCTCTCAAAAGGCAAACTTGTAGCCGATGACGTTTTGGGCAGGTTGCGCGAACAGGCGGGGCTGCCGATCCGGCTCAAGGTCTGGACCCGTCCAGGCAATGTTCAGGCTGTCGCCGACCAGCTTGGTGGCGGGCGCATGAACGGCCGCTCGGTGGAATTCGACTGCGATCTGGACGGCAAGGTGAAGGCGCTCTCCGCCATCAGCGCGCTCGGCAATCTCGTCGAGGATGTCGACGTGCATGCACCAAGCCTTGATGACGTTTATCGCCATTTTTCCAACACTGCCGAGAAGGAGGTCTGAGCCATGTTCTCCAGAATCTGGACCGTCGCGGCACAGGAAATCCGGATCGGCATCCGCAATCGCTGGATCCTGCTGGCGACACTGATCCTGGCCGTGTTTTCGCTGGCCCTGGCGTTGCTCGGCTCGGCGCCGGCCGGGACACTTGGGGTCGACCGGCTGACGATCACCGTCGCCTCGCTTGCCAGCCTCTCCGTCTATCTGGTGCCCCTAATTGCCCTTCTGTTGGCCTTTGACGCGGTCTGTGGCGAGATTGAACGTGGCACGCTGCTGATGACGCTGTCTTGTCCGATTTCCCGCACGGAGTTTCTGGCAGGCAAGGCGTTTGGCCACACGCTGGTGCTGAGTTTCGCCCTGGTGATTGGCTACGGCCTCACCGCAGGTCTGCTTGTTGCACTCGGATCGGGCTCCGTCAGCGGCCTGATCGATTTCGCAAGGCTGATCGCGACGTCTGTTCTGCTCGGGGTGTGTTTCCTGGCCATCGGCTATGTCCTGAGTTCGCTGACCCGGCAGTCCGGCACGGCGGCCGCCGCTGCCATTGCGGCCTGGCTGATCCTGGTGGTGCTCTATGATCTGGCCTTGCTGGGCGCCCTGGTCGCCAATCCGAGCGGTGCCTTTGCTTCGGATGTCTTTCCCTACGCTGTACTGGCCAATCCGGCCGACGCCTTCCGCCTGTTCAACCTGGCCGCGCTCGGCGCCAGCGAACTGGTCGGTGGCATGGCCGGTGTCGCTGAGACACTGCCCTTTCCGCCCTTGATGGCGCTTGTGTCCCTGGCCGCCTTTGCCGGGTTGATGCTCAGCCTGTCGACCATGCTTATCCGGAGGATAATGCCATGAGGAAAATCCTGATTGCCGTCTTCGCCGCAGGTCTTCTCGGGGCCTGCCAGGACGACGTGCAGATTGCCAAACCTGATCCGCTGAACCTGACGCCGGAAGCGGCCGGCCACTATTGCCAGATGACGGTTCTGGAACACACGGGTCCCAAGGCGCAGATCCATTTGACAGGAATGCCTTTTCCGTTTTGGTTCACGCAGGTGCGGGATGCGGTGGCTTTCAAACTGTCGCCCGAAGAACCCAAGAACATCGCGGCCATTTATGTGAACGACATGGACAAGGCCCAGAGCTGGGAGGAGCCTGGATTTGACAACTGGATCGAAGCCGACACGGCCTGGTATGTCATTGGCAGCCAGCAGGCCGGGGGGATGGGGGCGCCCGAAGCGATCCCGTTCGGTACTGAAAAAGGCGCAGAAGACTTCGCGGCGGCACACGGAGGCAGCGTCCTTCGCCTCGATGATATCCCGGCTGACTACGTTCTGGCGCCGGTCGAACTCTCTGCCGCCGAACAGCTGAGCTCCAGCGAACAGGACGAGGCACGGCCATGAGCAGCAATGCCACCGCACCTCTGACCCGCAGACGCTTTATCCGCATATGTGCCGCCGCAACGGCGGGGCTGGCCCTGCCTTCGACCGCATCCGCCGCCGGAGCCAAACTGCATCGCTGGACGGGGGTTGCCCTTGGGGCACGGGCCGAAATCAATCTGGTTCTGAAGAGTGCAGAAGAAGCGGAGTATCTGTTCAAGCGGATCGAGGCGGAGATCCGGCGCCTGGAAGCCATCTTCAGTCTTTACCGCACCGACAGTGAACTCAGCCGCCTGAACCGCGACGGCCACCTAGCAGCCCCGTCCCAGGAGCTGGTCGAACTGCTCGGCCTTTCGAGACGGCTGTTCGAGCTGACAGAAGGAGCCTTCGACCCGACGGTTCAACGGCTTTGGGAGCTGCACGCGCGGCAAACCGCTCAGGCATCCAGCGACGCTGAGCAACCCGCAGCCTTCGACGATGCCCTCTCCAGAACCGGCTTCGACCGGATTGTCGTCGAAGCGGCCGGCATCCGCTTTCGCGACCCTGGCATGGCCATAACGCTGAACGGCATCGCTCAGGGTTACATCACCGATCGTGTCGCCACATTGCTCACGGCCGCCGGTTGCCTGAATACGCTTGTCGACCTTGGAGAGATTTCAGCGACAGGAACTGCACCACCGGAAAGCGGACCGGTCACGGCCGGCTGGCCGGTCACCCTGCGCCCGGATCCGGGACAGCCGGACCAGCAGGCAGACGTGCATCTCAACAACATGGCGGTTGCGAGTTCCGCAAGACTTGGAACCACCTTCGACCAGGCGGGGGCAAGATCGCACATCCTGGATCCGAGATCGGGCCTGCCCGTGGCAAACGATCTCCTTGGTGCCAGCGTACTGGCACCGACTGCGGCGCTTGCAGACGGATTGTCGACGGCCGCGCTGGTGACCGGAGAACGAGGCCTGGCGGCCATGCTTTCGGAAATCCCTGGCGCCTGTGCCTTTATTGTCCGGGAGAGCGGATCGTCGGCCTGGCTCTAGGACGCACGCCGCCCAACACTGAACATTTCATGCTTTTCCACCAGACTGGAAGATGATGGAGCAGACGTTACGTCAACGTACAGGTTGTGCTTGAATTCGAGTGGCTTGCAATTGCCGTTGCCATGTTGATGATGATCATTCGAATGCTCAGATTTTTGACGGACGGCAATGAATAAA
This sequence comes from Roseibium sp., assembly GCF_965233565.1. Lineage (GTDB taxonomy): Bacteria > Pseudomonadota > Alphaproteobacteria > Rhizobiales > Stappiaceae > Roseibium. The sequence continues at coordinate 4,193,690 of NZ_OZ247494.1, forward strand.
TTGAAGATTATTTTCCTTTTCTTTCTCTCGATGACGGTGACGATGATTTCTGTTTCCGCTCAATCGGAAGAAAAAACGTCTGGAAGCGACGACAAGGATGCCGGTTTATCGATCGTGGTAGACCAGAGATATCGTTTCAAGGAGTGTAGTACTGTCAGCGAGAAGTGTCTTTGGACCAGCATGCGCACCAACACGCTCGGCTTCTATATAATCGACGAAGCAATTGAGCGATATCGTCCGATTTCTGGCACTCCCGGGACATGGGAGAAGGTCCTTCGAAACACCCGGAAAGCGCCGGTGGAAGACCTGCCAATCGGGATACATGTGTCCTACGACGGCAAAACCTTGACCTACTCCTCCAGGTTCGAAGAGGCAGGGCACTATATCGAGTATTTTGTGTTTGACGAAACGGACTGCGATTACGTGATTGACTCAGAAAACAAGGTTTTTCGCACTGAAATCAAGGAAATCAACAGCGAGTGCACCTTCACCGTTGAAACTGGAAATGCCTTTAAGTAGCCCTCGATCTCTCTTTGAACCGAGCGCGCGATTGCAGGTCGGCAGATGTTAAGCGTCGGGTGCCTTTCGTCCTTCCGCCTCGTCCATCAGCCCGCGTACCCATCTGGCCGCAGCCCAGGTTGCCGGAATGCCGAGCGGGATGCTGAGCCAGATGCAGGTAAGCGGTGACAGGGCAGGCAGGCCAAGAGCGATGCCCATAAGGCTGAGCAGGAACAGGTTGATGGCAACGGCTGCCGCGGTGAACGGATAAAGCACGATCGCGAGTTTTTTGACCGGCCACGTTGTCTCTGTCGTTGTCATCTGTTCCTGGCCTTTCCCGGTTTCCTGGCTGTACATTTCATGTTCAGGACTGGTGGGCATTGGCCATGCCGGTCTTCCGATGGCTCCCATGCCTGGTCGACTGGTCAATTGATATCCGGCCAGAGACACGACTGATCACCGATCGGAAAATCCACGCGATCGCCGCTGCTACGTCTCGAAGTTTTCCCGGCCCCCTGCGTGTCGGTACTGGGGTGTCGCCTGGGTCACTGGCGCCCGGTCTGATCGGCTCGCTAACGCGGATCGGCGGCGGCGGCGACAGGCTGACGGCCAGGCGGTCCGCGTCCATCGGGTCGAAACGCATCGCGCGCTGCCTTGCGCTTTTAAGGCTTTGCGCGATCAGGTCGGGCACAAAAGAGGCCGAGCCAATGGCGGGCAGCAGCACGCCCTGGAAGCGGCCTTCTTCCACGGCCTGTGGAATATCGTCCGTCAGATGCGTTCCTGTTCCGGCCAGAAACGGCAGCATCAGGGTCCGGGAGGAGCTCCGCCAGGCCATATCCGCCAGGAACGGTTCCTGGGCCAGGAAGCCGGTGTGGATTGCCTTTTTGAAGGGCGTCAACCGGCGCAGTCGCCTTGCAAAATAGAGCGCGCAGTCTCCCGCCGCAGGTCCGGAAGACGAGCCATGGGCGGCGATCATGATGTCGCAGGAATTGAAGGACCAGCCAAGCTGGTCTGCTTCCCGCTTCAGAAGCTTGAGGGTCTGATGCGGCAGACCCGGATGGGTGCCGAACGGGGCAAGCTGATGCACCTTGCGGTCTCCGAGACGCCCTGGAAGCGCCGTCTTGGTAAACCAGCCATCCGCCATGAACATGGGATAGATGAATGGTGCACCTTCGGATGTGTCCAGCACGGCCTCCAGTGCTCCCGGTGCTGCCAGCGTGGCGGACCGGATAGTCCAGTCCGGCAAAAGCAGCTGGATCTGCGCCGCCAGGGCTTTCAGCTCGTCTTCGCCGGCCTCGGGCTGGGAGGGCTGGCCATGCGCGACGAGGATCGCCTCAGTGGCTGGTGCCTTCGGAGAAGGTGATCTTGTTCCAGACATTGTATTTCCCTGAAGGTTTGCGCATCGGCAGGCGGCGGACTTCCTCCAAAGTTGCCGCGTCATAGACGATCACCGCGCCGTCATCCTCCCAGACGGAGACAAGCGCATGGCGGCCGTCTCGCGTGAATTCCACATGGGCCACCGTCGCGCCTTCAACCGGCCGGAGTGTCTTGACGATCTCAAGGCTTTCCTTGTCGATCACATGCATGACGTCCTTGTTCGGGCCGAAGAACACATCCACCCAGACATAGGGCGAATTCTCGTGACTGCGCATGAAAAATCCGGGACCGAGTGTCTCGATCCGTTTCACGGTCTGCCAGGTCGACATGTCGATCACGGTCACCGCGCCGTCTTTCAGGTGAGGCGTCGCCATAACGGTGGTATCGCCGTATTTCCAGGTGATACCAGAGCCCAGATGTGGCATGCCGGGCAGATCGAGATCCGCCGTTTTCTGGCCGATCACCAGATCGATTACCTGGCCGCCATTGCCACTGCGCGACGCGCCCATGACATATTCATAGCTCTGGTCGAAAAAGAAATCGTCCAGATAATCCGGCGTCGTGATCTTGCGGATCGGGAAAGGGTCTTCGTTTTTGACCGGTCCTTCGGTGCGCCAGTCATGGGCAAAACCCATCTCGGGCGGATTTTTGCCGTAGAAGACTTCCCAGATCTCCGGAACGTCCTTCAGGGCCAGCACGAAGCTTTCGCGCGGCGGGGCCTGATAGACCGCCGAAATCCGGCTCGGCGTCCCGTCCTTGCCTTTCACTTCCCTGACCTTGGCGACACTCAGGTCGTCCGTCGACAGGATGGTCAGCGTGTTGGGCAGGTAATTGGCGACGGCCAACCACTTGCCGTCATGGCTGATGGCTATGTTGCGGCTGTTGAGACCGGCTCGGATGCGGCCCACTTCCTGCAGTGCATAAAGATCGTATTTCTGCACCCAGCCGTCGCGCGACATGATGAAAACAAAGCGGCCTTCGGGCGAGAATTTCGGCCCGCCATGGACCGCAAACGGCGTTGCAAACCGGTCAAGCGTCTCGAACGTATCGCCGTCCAGGACACTGACGTGGTGATCGCCGGTTTCCACCGCGAGCGTGATGTTCATCGGGTCGGAGGACCAGGTCGGTTTTTCGGCCGGTGTATAGTCTTCATTCATCAGCCGGCTGGCCATGATTTCGGCTTCGCCCCAGGGCGGAACGTCGGCAAGCGGTTCTTTCAGATAGGCTGCAAGCGCATCGATCTGCTCTGCTGAGAGGATCTCGTCGAATGCCGGCATCTGCGTGGCTTCGCGGCCGTCGCGGATGACCGAGACGAGATTGGGACCGCGCATACGACCCAGCGTCTGCGGGATCAGGGCCGGTCCCAATCCGCCCAGCCGTCCAGCGCCGTGGCATTCTTGGCAATTGTCGGCATAGTCCTGCACCGGGTCCGCCAGCGGTGCGGTGACTGCCAGCGCCAGGGCGCTAAGCGAAACGATGAGCCGGATCATGGCGTTTTCCTCGGAATGGGGTCACCGTCAGGCGCTCGTAGTCGACGCCGTCGATGCCGATTTCACTGTCGCTCAGGTAACAGGCCGGGTCTTCCGCCCAGGGATCGCCTGTGACCTGAAGCGCGCGAATACGGGTGTTGCCGCCGCATTCGGTCTTGAAGGCGCAGGCACCGCAGCGTCCCTTCAGGGGACGGGGCCGGGTTCTGAGTTGCGCCAGCATGGGATCGTCACCGGTCCACAATTCGGAAAAGGGGGCCGATTTCACACTGCCGATCGTGTAGTCGGACCAGTAGGTGTCCGGGTGCACATTGCCGAGCGTATCGATATTGGCAACGCCCAGACCAGAAGAATTGCCGCCCCAGGCGGCCAGATGTGCCCGGATATGGGCCGCCGTTTCCGCACCGAACCTGGTTTCGACCCAGTTCAGAAAATAGACCGCGTCCGCGTCATTGTTGCCGGTAACGATATCGAGCGGACGGCCGCCGTCAACGCCCTGCCAGGCCCGGTCAAGCAACAGGTCCATCGCCCAGCGGGAGCGCTTGTGTTCCGCGTCTTCACCGCGGTTCTTGTCACCGCGGCCGGCATAGACCAGATGCGACAGGTAGAATTTGTCGACGCCTTCGTCATCGCAAAGCTTCAGGATGTCGGCAAGGCTGGTGTGGTTGCCCTCTGTCAGGGTGAAGCGCAGGCCCACCTTGATGCCACGTGCCTTGCATTCACGCACTCCGCGCAGGGCGTCCGAAAAGGCACCATCGACGCCGCGGAACCAGTCATTGGTCTTGCCGATGCCGTCGATGGAAATGCCGACATAGTCAAAGCCGATCTCCGCGACCCGGTCGGCGGCATCGCCATGGAGTTTGGTACCGTTGGTGGACAGCGCCAGCATGCGCACAAGCTGGCGTGCACGTGCGGCAATCTCGAAAAGGTCGCGCCGGTCGAGCGGTTCACCGCCTGACAGGATCAGCGCCGGAATGCGGAAGCGGCCAAGATCCTCCAGTGTTTCCATGGCCTGCTCACGGGTCAGCTCGCCGGGAAAATCGACATCGGCGGAGACCGTGTAGCAGTGGCGGCATCTTAAGTTGCAGCGCCGTGTCAGGTTCCAGATCACGACCGGTTTCACCGGACCTGATCCACGCCGGGTTCTGACAGGGGTCGGTTCCTTGATCTGGTGCATGTATTCCGAAAGACGAAACATGTCTCAGCCTTCCTTCCTGCGCAGCCGCATGCCGGTCTTTTTCAGGATGCGGGTCGAAAACAGGATGTCGCTTGCCCGGCAGGCATCGCCGAGCAGATCGACAATCTGCCGGCGTTTTTGCAGGACTTCGTCCTTGCTGGCGCCATGGACCATGGCAAACAGGTTATAGGGCCAGTCAGGCAGTGCCCGCGGACGCCGGTAGCTGTGCGTGACAAAGTCGAGCGCTCCGACCTTTTCACCGATTGCGTCGACCCGGGCATCGTCCACATCCCAGACGGTCATGCCATTGGCGGTCATGCCGAGCCGGTAGTGATTGGGGGCCGCTCCGATCCGGCGGATGATGCCTTCTGCCTTCAGCCGCGCGAGCCGGTCCAGGACATCGGCTTCCGTGAGACCGAGCGTTTCGGCGATGACGGCATAGGGGGCCGGAACCAGCGGCAGGCCTGCCTGGGTCGCTTCAACGATGGCGCGATCGGTTGATGACAAGGTCATGCGTTCACCCGAAATCCGATGAAAAACTCGCGCTCTTTCGGAAACTGCAGGACCTTGAGACCGGTTTCCCGCTCGATGATCGCAGTCGTTTCCTGAATGGCTGACGGGCTTTCCGTTGCCAGCACGAACCACATGTTCAGCTTGTGGGTGCGCTCATAATTATGCGCGACCTCCGCATGGGCATTGACTTTGGTTAAGACCTCGTCGAAGCGCTCGGAAGGAACGGCCATGGCGCACAGGCAAAAGGCCCCGCCAAGTGCTTCCGCGTCAAAAAACGGTCCAAACCGGGTCAGAATCCCGTCGTCACGCAGCTGTCTGATCCGGTCGACCAGCGCGTCCTCGTCCATGCCGAATTCCTCGGCGAGCGACTGGAACGGGCGGGCTGTGAGCGGCAGGTCGTCCTGAAGCCGGTTGATCAGGGTGCGGTCCAGATCCGTGAGTGTGCCGGTCATGCCGCGGCTCCCTGCCGGGCAATCATCGCTCCGGTCTGCTTGAAGCACCGATTGGAAAAGAGGGTCTTGAACGGAACCCGTTCCAGCTCCGGCAGACGGCTTGCTGCCGTCAGGGTCTCAAGGGCTGCACGGCGGCTTTGTGCGTGGATCATGCAGTAGAGCCGGTACGGCCAGACGCCAGGCGCCGGCCGGCGTTCATAACAGAGGGTCACGCCGGGATGTGCTGCAAGAGCTGGTCCTGCCTGGTCAATCCGGTCAGACGGTATGTCCCAGACCACCATGGCGTTTGACCGCCAGCCGAGGGCGCGGTGGCGCACGATAACGCCGAGGCGGGAGATGATGCCGCCGGCCTGAAGATCCGACACCCTGTCCAGAATGTCCTTTTCGCTGCGGTTCAGGGGCTTGCCGATTTCCGCGAAAGGCCTGTTGCATAGCGACATGCCGGTCGTCAGCGCCTGCAGGATATCCCTGTCCCCGTCGCGGAGGCGCGTCAGATCCACGGGGCGTGCAAGCGGTGTCCGCTGCGACGAACCGCGCAAGCGGAAGCCCAGATCGACATTGAACGGGCGGACAAGCGGCAGGTCGAGAACCGTGAGGCCGGTTTCCTGCCTGATGGTCTCCAGGGAAGTGTTCACATGGTCCCGGTCCGGCCCGGTTGCGACAAACCAGAGGTTCCAGTGATCCTCCCTCAGATAGGAGTGATTGACGCCCGGCTGACGGCCGACAATCTCTGCGACCTCTTCCTGGCGGTCATCCGGCGCGGACAGGGCGGCGAGTGTGCTGGCCGACACCGTGTTGGGTGCGCATGTCGCTCCGACCCGTGTGATCCGGCCAGAGGCCGACAAGGCGGAAATGCGCCGGATGGCATCTGCCTCGGAGCAGCCCACGGCTTCACCGATCACGGCAAAGGGGCGCGGGTCGAGCGGGAAATCCCGCTGCCAGTCATCCAGCAGCCTGAGATCAATGGCATCGCCGATCCGTTCCATTGCTCAAAGCCCCGTCTTGTGTGCGCGGGAGGTGAAGAAGATGCCCGACGGGCTGTCAGCTTCGATTTCCGCGAGCTTCTCAAAGCTGTGCGTGTCGTAGATCATCACCTTGCCGGCATCGCGGACGGAGACCCAGACTTCGTGACCGCGGGGTGTGAACTCCATATGCAGCACGGCGGGACCTGGCTTGAATTCATGGACCACGTCCTTGCTCGGAGTGTCGATCACCTGGATGGTATCGTTCAGGGGATGGGCGAAATTCACCCAGACCTGGCGTCCGTCGGGGCGGGCCATGGCAAAGACGGGCTGGCCATGGGTGTCGGTGCGACCGGTTTCGGTCAGGTCCTCGGCATTGATCCAGAGCACCTGATGATGGCCGACCGCGGGCAGCACGAACTCGCGGCCGGCACGGGCCCAACCTTCAAGGTGGGGCATCTTGTAGACGGGCAGCTCCTGTTGGCCCCGGCCATATTCCGGCAGTACCCGGATCGGCTTGGGATCCTCGTCCCAGAGATCGATCGCCGTCAGACCGTCCTCACCGAAAAGCCCGGTGATGTAGAGCCGGCCGTCATCGGTAACCAGCGCGTCGTAGGGATTGGTGCCGATATCCGGGATCCTGGTGATCTCCGGGGTGCCGGAGGACATGTCCGCAATCCAGGTCTCGCCATCGTCCCAGAGCGAGAAGACGAAGCGTTTGCCGGGCGCATCGACGAGACCGATGGTTTTGGACCCTGTCGGAATGTCCGCGACCATCTCAAGCGTGTCGGCATCAAAAATCCGGACGCCGCCGGGCTCGTAGTTGGAAACGGCCACCAGAGACCCGTCGTCGGAAATCGCGCCGCCAATGGCATTGCCGGACTGGACGACCCGGTCGGCAATTCTGCGTTCCACAATATCGACCTTGGTCAGGCCGCCATCCCGTCCGAACACATAGGCGTATCGCTGGTCCGGCGAATAGACCAGGCTGGCATGGGAGAGGTCGCCAAGGCCGGAGATCCGGGTCAGCGAAGCCCTCTCGGACTGATCGACCAGAAGCAGCGAACCGGTGGCCCGTTCAACCACGAGGCCAAGATCGCCTGTTGCAAGGATCGTTTCAGCATGAACGCTGCCTGTCATCAGAAGCGCCAGAGCGGCGCTGGCGAGCCATTTCATTTGTCTTCTCCCTGCAGCAGATATTCGGCGATGTTCTTTGCGTCCGCTTCGCTCATCAGCGGCCGCCAGGGCGGCATGGCCGTTCCCGGAATGCCGTCCAGAACGACTTCGGACAGGGTGTCGATGTCATAGTGGGACAGGGCATCGGGGCGGATATCGGGGCCGAGCCCTCCCTTGAGGGTCAGGCCGTGGCAGGATCCGCAATCCTGGTGCACCAGGTTTTTCAGGGCACTCGGGTCTGCCGTGCCACCGGCGAAAGCAGGGCTGCACAAAAAACAGAAAAGAACCGCCAGCCTAAGCATGGGCGCGCTGCCCCGCGGCAGTCGCTTCCACCGCGTGGATTAGGTCCGTCGCCGCAGCGGGCCATTCTTCGCACAAGGTCACGACCTGACCGATCACGAACAGAACCGGGGCCTTCAGGCCGGCATCGCGGACATCGATCGCAACCTGCCCAAGACGGGAGAACAACCGGTTTTCCCGAGGGGTTGTTGCATTGGCGATCGCCATGACGGGTGTGGTTTCGCTCAGGCCCTCGGCCACCAGCCGCATGGCGATCTGGCCGATATTGGCAACGCCCATATAGACGACCAGAGTCGTTTCTTCGCTGGCTAAGCTTTTCCAGTCGAGGTCGAGCATGCCGTTGGCCTGACGGTGTCCGGTCACATAGCGCACGCCGGTCGCAAGACCCCGATGAGTCAGTGGCACCCCGGAGGCAGCCGCCGCGCCCTGGGCGGCGGTGATACCGGGGGCATATTCAACAATGATGCCGTTTGCCTGCAGATGAGCGGCTTCTTCCGAACCCCGGCCGAAGATCAGCGGGTCGCCACCCTTGAGGCGCGCAACCGTCTGGCCGTCCAGAGCCAGTTCGGCGAGGATCTCGTTGATCCTCTCCTGCGGCACCGGATGGTTGTCGGGTGATTTGCCGACCGGTACCATTTGAACGCCGGCCGGAGCGAGGGCGAGAATTTCGGGGGAGACCAGACGGTCATAGACCACCACGTCGGCTTCCTGCAGCATGCGCATGGCCCTGAGGGTCAGAAGTTCCGGGTCGCCCGGGCCTGCACCGATAAGAAAGACTTTTCCAGTCATGGGGACCTCGCTTCTGCTGAAATCAGTCGACCGTCCGGTGCGAAGCGCCGGGGCGCTGTCGTTTGTCGATAAGGACGCGTTGGCACGGCAACGACAGTTTTTTGTACGGCGCTTCGCGGAACCATGATTGCCTGTTTCAGGCGTGGATTGATTGACAATAGTCAAGCTGATCCGGTTCGAATTTGAACAATTTAGTTGTTTGAATTCATTGGCTTACGGAGATCATGCCGATCATTTCCTGGGTTTCCCAATGTGGGCCGCACAGGTAGGTCTGGTCCCCGGGGGTCAGGAACGTGAATTCGAAGACCTCTTCGGGAAAAAGCCGGTCGGTTTCCGGAACGCCTTCATCCTTCAGCACGATCGAATGACTGGTGCGCTTGTCGACATTGACCCAGCGCACGGTGGTGCCGACGGGGACGGTCAGCGCCTGGGGACAAAAGCGATACTTGTACATCTTGACCACGGTCACCCCCTCTTCGTCCGCGGACGGGTGACCGAACATGTCGGCATAGCGCTCTTCAGCTTCCGCGCACAGCGCTATCAGGTCTTCCTCTCCGGCGAGGACAGGGCTTGAGACTGCAAGCGACAGCAGAACCGCGGGACCTATCAGTTGAACAAAACGCATCTTGCTTCTCCCTCGCTCGTTTGAAAGGGGCGGCAGTTGCCCGCCGCCCCTTGTGCTTATTGTTTGGCGACGTTGATCTGTGCCGTGTCGTCATCCAGCGCGAGGCTCGTGTTGAGCGTCACGTGGTGGAACCGCGCAGCGGCATAGTCGTCATGAATCGCGAACCCGACCGTGTAGGTCTTGCCCGGCTCCAGCGGGACATCGCCCGGAGCACCGGAGTTCAGCGGCCGTGAAAAGATCACGGTCCAGACACCGGCTGACAGGTTGGCTTCCGCCGCCATTTCACCGTCATTCACCACCCGGCGCTCCAGCAGGTAACCATTGCTGGCGGTGCCGTCCGCATAGACCCTCAGGAGATCAAGATAGGTGCCATCCTGAAACAGCTGGCTGATCTCGTCAGCGCCTTTCAGCTTGTCCCAGCCACCCTGCGCCTTGCCGCGCCGGCCCTTCACCTCGACCTTGGTCCGGCTTTCGGTCAGGTACTTGGTGATGGTCCCGGATGCTTCCAGCTGACCGGCAACATCCGCGTTGGCGGCAATCGCCTCTGCACCCGGATCAAAGGGCATATAGGTGTTGTCGGCATGACAGGAGGCCCAGCAGCCGGTGGTTTCGCCCAGTTCGATCCCGGTGCCCGTGATCATCATGGCCACCTTGATCTGGTTGTCCGGATCCATCTTGCCGCCATCGACAAACGGAGCCGGGTTGTGACCGGCATCGGGCCACTGAAGACGCACATAGAGAGTGTCGTCGTCATGGGCGGCCTGGACCGTTGCATTGATGAGACCGCGCTTGCCCGGGATCGGTGTCGGCTCGAGATCGCCGCCCGCGACGATCTTGTTGCCGATGGCTTCGAGCTCGGCCGCGTGACAGGTGGTACAGGCATCGCCGCCCTTGGTGAGGGGTCGGGCACCGCCATGGGTCTTGCCATTCTGTACCCATTCAAAGGAGGCCTGACCTGGATAAAACAGCGTCATGTCGGTCGCCGGAACCGACGCCCAGTCGACATTGGCCGCGACGGTGCCGGTTGCCCCGCCCGTGCTTGCCGCATCGCCTGTTGCGCCATCGGCCTTGGCTCGTTCCTCTGCAACGGCAGCGTCCACGGCCGCAGCGATCTGCGCCTGAACGGCTTCCTGCTGGGCTTTCTGCGCCGCCTTGGCAGCGGCCGCTTCTTCCGCTTCCTTGTTGACGATACGCTCCAGGCTGGCGATGTAGGCTGCCGGAATCTCGCGCTTGAACGCGGGGTTCGGAGCTTCGAGTTCTTCCAGATATTCCTCTTCCGCCCGGTCGCGCAGATCCGAATGGGCAATGCCCTTGTGGCAGTCGATACAGGTCTGTCCGGCTTCCATCGCGTTCAGGTGCTGCTGGCGCGCACGTGGTTTCTGGAATTCCGGCATCATCGAGTTGAAGTCGTGACAGTTCCGGCATTCGCGCGAATCGTTGGCCTTCATGCGCTCCCATTCGTTCTGGGCAAGGGCCAGACGCTTGGCCTCGAATTTTTCAGGCGTGTTGATGGTGCCGACCATCTTGCCCCACAATTCCTTGGAGGCCTGGACCTTGCGGATGATCTTGTGGGTCCAGTCTTTCGGCACGTGGCAGTCGGAACACATGGCGCCGACGCCCGAGCGGTTCACGTCGTGAATCGTGCCCTTGTATTCCTCATAAACGTAGTCGCGCATCTCGTGGCAGGAGATGCAGAATTCCTTGGTATTGGTGGCTTCCATCGCAGTGTTGAAGCCACCCCAGAAAATGATACCGGCGACAAAGGCGGCCGTGGCCCCTCCGATCGGCATGCCCCAGATTATGTATCTGCGCCAGATCGGCTTCTTCTTGTCACCTTGGCTGCTCTCGGTCATGTCCAGGCTCCATGTTCATGTTTCTCCACCGTGCCCGATCATGAGCAGGCAGCGATCGCAATGCTGGCGCAGGGAACGGCTCCGTATTTCCTTGTGACCATCTCTCGATGCAGTCCCGACACCGCTGGCAAAAAAGAAGGGCGGGCAGATTGCCCGCCCTTCAGACGCTTGGCTGTTGTCGTCAGGTGACGTGGTTCGAACGGTTGTAGACGTTGAACTTGCCGGTCGGGGCGAAGAGGCCCTTGACCCTGGCTTTTTCCTCGAGCGTCTTCGCATCGAAGATCACGATCTCACCATTCGGCTCTTTCGAGGTCGACCGGTTCCACTTGGAAACCCACACTTCCGAACCATCCTGGTTGAATTCGAAGTGAACGGCGACGTTCCCTTCTTCATCCGTGATCTGGATGGTCTTCACGATCTCGCCGGTCTCCTTGGAGATGACCTGCACCGACTGCTGAACTTCCGGCTCCGGATGTTTGGTCTGGTCGGCCCAGATGTAGTCCGAGGTCGGGTGGGTCCGGATGAACAGGCCCGCGCCGTCGGTTTCCACTTCGTAGCAGACCTTCCAGGCATCGTCCGGACGGTTTTCAGGGTCATTGCCCCAGACCGTCACGGTGCCTTCGCCCAGGTGGGTCGTTCCGGCAACCGGACCGCAATTCGGGTCGTTCCAGTTCGCGCCCGGGCCAGGGTGTGGCAGCGGGGCCGTATCGATCATGGCTTCCAGTTTGTGGGTTTCCGTGTCCACAACGACCATCTTGTTCGAGGCGTTTGCCGCGATCTGGAAGTACCGTCCGCTCGGGTCGAAGAACCCGTCATGCAGGAACTTGGCCGAGTTGATCTTGTCGATCCGCAGGTTGTCCAGGTCGGTGTAGTCCACTTGCCAGAGCTGACCGAGTTCCTTGACAGCAACGATCCAGGTCGGCTCGTTCGGCGTGGTGTAGATCGCCGCCACGCGGCTTTCTTCCACATAGTCGCCGTCGACATTGACACCACGTGTGGAGACGACCTTTTTCGGCTCCATCGTTTCGGCATCGACGATGGCGAAATGCGGCGGCCAGTAGCCCCCACCGATCACGTATTTGCCGTCGCCGGAAACCGCCACATCGCGGGCGTCATAGGCGATCTTCACTTCGGCAACCAGCATGTTCTCCGGGTTCTGCCAGAGATCGATCTTGGTCATCTTGCCGTCGCGGCCCATCGTGTACCAGAAGCGGCCCGGATGTTCCGGTTCTTCCAGCTTGTGGTGCTCGGAGGCTTTCAGGACGTGGACCGCATAGCCGGTCGGGATATGCGCCAGCACTTCCTTGGTGTCACCATCGATAACCGCGACCTTGCCGACGTCACGCTCGATGACGACGAAGAAGTTTTCCCAGTTCCGGCCGTGCAGCGGTTCGGTCGGATAGTCCTTGGGCTCGACATAGACCTTGCGGGTGGCCTCCATCTGCGCCAGCGACATTTCCGGCGGCTTCGGCGCATCCATCATGATGTAGGTGGCCATGTCCTTGATTTCCTGCTCGGTCATGATGTCCGAGAAGTTGTTCATGCCGCCTTCGGTACCCCAGGAAATGATCTTTTCCAGACGCTCCTGACCAAGCTTCAGTGTGCCACCTTCGGTCACTGTGCCGTCAGCTGCGGTCTTCTTCCATTTCGGTTCCAGGTTCTTGCCGGTTGCGCCCTTGCGCAGCACGCCGTGGCAGCCCGCGCATCTTTCGAAATAGAGCTGCTTGGAACTTTCAAAGGCCTCCTCGCTTAACGTTGGGCCCTCTGCAAAGGCAGGCACCGCCGCGCTGCCCAACAACAGCGCGAGACCGGCCGCTAACGCGGGTCCTGTCCTTGTCTTCAGTCTTGGATGTGACATTTTCAAACTCCAAATGCTGGTGAGGCATTCGCGAGACTTGAGCAATCACCCCCCCGCTTCCTTGACTTTCGTTAAGATGATCAGACGGAATTTTATCTGGTCTGGCAGTCATCGATGGCGCAGGGTGACCAAAGCGTGCGTATTCCTTGAATTTTTCCTTAGTAGACTAAGTAAAGTTCCGTATGCGGGAGCTTCTTTTCAAGGGTCGCCTGAATACAGCGAATGGGCTGTTCGTGCCGACTTCGTTATCTGCTTGACTTTGGTTAAGGAAACAGCGCGCCGTGCTGCCACCCTCGAGACTAGGGTACGGACCCATAAAAGAGTCCATTCAGGCCTTGGTCGGGTGCCTTTGACAGGCAACTTGAGACCTGAATGCACGATTTTATGCGTCCGTACCCTCGGATCAACTCGGGGGAAAGGAGCGCGCGATGCGCGAAGTCATGACCAAAAGCATGGCCCGAAACATATTCTATGGCGGGTCGCTGTTCTTCATCGTTATCTTCGTGGGGCTGTCGATACACAGCCATTTCTACATTACCGGCACGTCGACCGACCATGCCGGCATCACGGAGAGCGTGGCCGCGGGCAAGAAGGTCTGGGAAGACAATGCCTGCATCAACTGCCACACCATTTTGGGCGAGGGCGCCTATTACGCTCCCGAAGTTGCCAATGTGATGACCCGCTGGGGTGTCCTTGACGACCCGGACGCCGCCTTTGACACGCTGAAAGGCTGGATGGAGTCCATGCCGACCGGCATCGAGGGCCGCCGCCAGATGCCCAATTTCAACCTCACGGACGAGGAAATCCGCAACCTCGCGGACTTCCTGATCTGGACCGACAAGATCGACGCCCAGGACTGGCCGCCGAACGACGCCGGCTGATCCGAGAGCAAGAGGAACGAACAATGAAATATCAATCTCAAAAGATTGCCCTGGCGTATTTCGGTGTCGCCCTGGCTCTTTTTGCCGTCCAGGTTCTCGGCGGCCTGCTGGCCGGCTGGGTCTATGTCCAACCGACCTTCCTGTCCGAGCTCCTGCCCTTCAACATCATCCGGATGCTGCATACCAACAGCCTGATCGTCTGGCTCCTGCTCGGTTTCTTCGGGGCCGCCTATTTCCTCATTCCCGAGGAAGCGGAACGCGAGATCCATTCACCCAAGCTGGCCTATCTGCAGCTGGCCATCCTGGTGCTCGGCACGCTGGGTGTCGTCGTCACCTATGTCTTCAACCTGTTTGAAGGCAACTGGCTGCTCGGCAAGGAAGGCCGCGAGTTCATCGAACAGCCCAAATGGGTCAAGGTCGGCATCGTCGTCGCTGCGCTGATGTTCCTCTACAACGTCACCATGACGGTGCTGAAGGGCAAGAAGACCGCGATCACCAACATCCTGCTGCTCGGCCTGTGGGGTCTGGCCTTGCTGTTCCTGTTCAGCTTCTACAATCCGCACAACCTGGCGCTCGACAAGCAATACTGGTGGTACATCGTTCACCTGTGGGTTGAAGGTGTCTGGGAACTGATCATGGCCTCGATCCTGGCCTACCTGATGCTGAAACTGACCGGCGTTGACCGGGAAGTGGTCGAGAAATGGCTCTATGTCATTGTTGCAGCAGCCCTCTTCTCCGGCATCCTCGGCACGGGTCACCACTATTACTGGATCGGCACACCCAGCTACTGGCAGTGGATCGGGTCGATCTTCTCCTCGCTGGAGGTGATCCCGTTCTTCGCAATGATGGCCTTTGCCTTCGTCATGGTCTGGAAGGGGCGTCGTGATCATCCGAACAAGGCTGCCCTGTTGTGGTCGCTCGGTTGCGCCACGCTTGCCTTCTTCGGCGCCGGTGTCTGGGGCTTCCTGCATACGCTGCACGGGGTCAACTACTACACCCACGGCACGCAGATCACGGCAGCTCACGGTCACCTGGCCTTCTTCGGCGCCTACGTGTCGCTGAACCTGGCCATCATCACCTACGCCATGCCGATCCTCAGGGGACGCGATCCCTACAACCAGGTGCTCAATATGGCCTCGTTCTGGCTGATGTCCGGTGGCATGGCTTTCATGACCTTCGTCCTGACCTTTGCCGGCACCATCCAGACCCACCTGCAACGGGTCAATGGCGACTACTTCATGGACGTCCAGGACCAGCTGGCCCTGTTCTACTGGATGCGCTTCGGCGCCGGCGCCGCCTTTGTGATCGGGGCTCTCCTGTTCATCTATGCGGTTGCCGTTCCCAAGCGTGAAGTCATCGAATCCGGCCCAAGCGCCGAAGTTCCAGCGGAGTAAGCGCAATGGAAGGAAGTGTATCCTTGGCCAAGGGGGCGGCATCCGCCCCCTTCTACCTGCCCCAGGGAGACGAATGCTCGGTCTTCGAAGCGGCCTATAAAAACGGCCTGCCGGTCCTGCTGAAAGGTCCGACGGGCTGCGGCAAGACCCGCTTCGTCGCTCATATGGCGGCAGCACTCGGGCGCAGGCTCTATACCGTTGCCTGTCACGATGACCTGGCGGCGGCCGATCTGATCGGACGCTATCTTCTGAAGGGCGGGGAAACGGTCTGGGTGGACGGTCCGCTGACCAGGGCCGTACGGGAAGGGGCGATCTGTTATCTCGACGAGGTGGTGGAAGCCCGAAAGGACGTTACTGTCGTCCTGCACCCGTTGACGGATGACCGGCGCACCCTGCCGATCGACCGCACCGGCGAGGAGCTGGTGGCCGCGCCCGGCTTCATGCTGGTGGCCTCCTACAATCCCGGTTACCAGAACATCCTGAAAACCCTGAAACCCTCCACCCGTCAACGTTTCCTGTCGCTGGAATTCGATTTTCCCGCTCCTGAGCTGGAAGCCGATGTTGTCGCGGAAGAAAGCGGTCTGGACCGGTCCCGGGTCGAGGCGCTCGTGCGTCTTGCCGGCAAGCTGCGCGCTTTGAAGGGCCAGGATCTGGAAGAAGGGGTTTCAACCCGCCTGGTGGTCTATGCCGCCACCCTGATTGCCCAGGGCATGCCGGTGGAGCGGGCTGTCCTGACGGCCATGATTGAACCGCTGACGGATGATTCAGACGTGAAACGCGGGCTCCAAGATCTTGTCACGGCCGTGTTTGGGTGAGGCCAGACCGATGGGCAAGATCGACATCGAGCCATGGGAACCCGAAGAAACGGTCGGGAAACTGTGGCACGCTTTTGCAAGCCGCCTCGATGCACCTGAGGTGCATCACGGAGCCGCGGTCGGCCTCTCCGAGGTCGGCGGGCGGCTTGCAGTTCTTTTCCGGGGCCTCGGCGGGAGCCATTCCGTGGAAATCCGTCCGGTCTCGGAGGAGATTTCCCGCCACCGGCTGAGCTTTCTGAGGCGCCTCGGCACGGAAGTCGAAACCGTTCCAAGAGCCAGTTTCGACGGTGAGGTGCTGCGCCTGCCGGCCTCGCTTGCCGTGTTCCCGTCAAGAGACGCCAATGCCGCGCTCTATATCTGGCTCACGGCGCTTGCCGCCTATGCGCCGGACCACGAGCCGGATGACGATCCCTTGCGGACGGATTTGAAACTTCTGTGCGCCGTCTCCCGGATGGTTCGCAGGACCCTCGATCAGGCGCCCGGACTGGCCGAGCTCTACACAGCGCTTTGCCACGGGTCTCTTCATCAAAGACCAAAGGCTTCTGTCTCCGGAATGGAAGCCCGGGTCGAGGCCGTGTTGCGCCATATGCTCGGTGATCCGGCAGAGCTCTCCGAAAAAGAGCTGGCACTGAAGGACAAGATCGACAGCGGGACTCTGGACGAATTCACGGCGCCGCGTGGCTACCGGCCGTTCCGGCCGGTTCCTGTCTGGCCGGACTTGCGTGAAGTGGTGTTTTCCGCAGGTGACATGGTCGAAAACCGGGAAACCGACGGCACGCCGGAAGAGGCAGGTGACAAGACGGTGCGTGCGCGCCGGCGCCAGGCCGATCAGGCCGAGCGCAAGGACAGCCTGATCCTGCACAAGTTCGAAGCGATCCTGAGCTGGGCGGAATTCCTCAATCTCAATCGCCGCGTCGATGATGACGACAATGACAACGCCAAGAAGGCCGCGGACGATCAGGACGAAATCGGCCTCGGCCAGATCTCCAAGGCTCCGGCGACACGGCTGAAGCTGCATCTGGATCTCGCTCCGGAGGATGTCGACCGGGAACGGCTCTCCGGCAAGGTGCTTTATCCGGAATGGGACACCCGCTCGGGCAAGTACCTGCAGGATCACGTCTGCGTGCTGACCAGCGTTGCGGAGGCCGATCCGGACAGGACCATTGCCGAGCAGGATCCGCGCGCCGCGCGCCGGATCCGGTCGGTCAAGAAACAGTTCGAAGCCTTGCGTCCTGGCCGGGTGACAACGCGCGGCCACTTGGAAGGCGACCGGCTGGATATGGACACGGCCGTGCGGTCCGAAGTCGAACGCATTGCCAGCGGCAGCGGCAATGACCGGATCTGGCTGCAGACCAGACCGGAAGCCCGTGATCTCGCCGTTTCGATCCTGCTCGATGTGTCCCGCTCCACGGAAAGCGCGGTGACCGGCCGGGCGGTGATCGACATTGAACGCGAGGCACTGACGGCGCTTGCCTGGGGGCTCAATGCCTGCGGTGATGATTTTGCCATTACCGCCTTTTCCTCGCTGAAGCGCCAGCGCGTTTACCTGCAAAGCTGCAAGCGCTTCGACGAACCGATGTCGGCAACCGTGGAACACCGGATCAGCGGCCTCAGGCCAGGCTTCTACACCCGTCTGGGCGCTGCCATGCGGCATTGCTCGGCGGAGCTGGCGGAGCAATCGCGCAAACGCAAGCTGCTCCTGGTGATCACCGACGGCAAGCCGAACGATCTCGACCACTATGAAGGCCGGCATGGGATTGAGGACACGCGCATGGCGGTCCGCGAGGCCCGACGCGCAGGCCAGTCGCTCTTTGGTGTCACCATCGACAAGACCGGCAAGTCCTGGTTCCCGCGGCTCTTCGGTCAGGGGGGCTTTGCCGTCATTCCACATCCGGACCGCCTGACCCAGGCCCTGCCGCAGATCTACCGGCAACTGGTAGGCGGATAGGAATGAGCAGGAACAGTGCCCAGTCCCGGTCCGGTGGTCTGGACGACCTGCCGGGCGACCTGATGATGTGGGTCCTGATCGTGAGCGAGCTGCTGGTGTTTGGCGCCGGACTTGCCGCCTTTCTCGCCGTACGGATCACCGACCCTGTCGGCTTTGCCGAAGCAAAAGCGGTATTGCATCCGGCGCTTGCCGGCACCAATACCATCGTGCTGATCACGAGCGGTTTTTTCGCTGCCAGGGCGGTTGCGCTGCGCCTCCTGGAGCGCCGCCGCGCCGCGCGTTGGTGTCTTGTGGCCGCGATGGCGCTCGGCTGTGTTTTCGTAGCCATCAAGACCTATGAATATGTCGATTTGGCCGGTCAGGGCTTCTCCACCGAAACCCACCCGTTTTTCACTTTCTACTATCTTCTGACCGGATTTCACGCTGTCCACGTCCTTGCCGGCATCCTCATTCTTGCGCTGGTTGCCTGGAAGGACACGCCGCGCAACATGGAAGTCGGCACGGCCTTCTGGCACATGGT
Source organism: Roseibium sp. (assembly GCF_965233565.1). Lineage (GTDB taxonomy): Bacteria > Pseudomonadota > Alphaproteobacteria > Rhizobiales > Stappiaceae > Roseibium. The sequence continues at coordinate 4,212,315 of NZ_OZ247494.1, forward strand.
CGACCTTGTCTGGGTGCTGCTGTTTCCGGTGATTTATCTGCTGGCGTGAGGATCGATGACAGTCAACAGCATCTCACAGGCCTGGTTTCAGCTTTTGCTCCTAAGCGCGGCGTCGGTTCTCCTGGCGACAGGACTGGTAGAGAGCGCCGGTGTCGCCCTGACAGGCTCGCTGGTGCTGCTGCTGGCCTGGCTGAAAGCCCGTGTCATCCTGTCGAGCTATCTGGGGCTTGCCCAGGCACCGGCCTGGCGCAGCGGGTTCAATCTGGTGCTCGGCCTGTTCTGCCTGCTGCTGCTGTTGCTCTATCTGGTGCCAGCCTTTCGGTGACAAAACCCCAGGGCTCGTGATCCAGGACAGGAAGGAGGGGCGAGGGCCTTTGCCTTGCCTTTCCGCATTTCCTAGTGTCGCCCCGGGCGAGCTTCGCGAGATCCAGGGCCTACTTATTTCCAGAGCGCCCGGTCTTTTCGCGGGGAGCCTCCGCAGAATTCTTGGTGTCTTGCGCTTCAGCAAAGCGGCCCGGCGAGTAGGCCCCGGCTCTGCGCTGCGCTTCGGCCGGGGTGACACAGCTGCGAAGGCCGGCCCACCTAAAGCAGAGCTGAAAAGTGGCCTGATTTTGCCGGTCCTACTTCGCCACGCCGTCTCCTTCGGTGTCACCCCGGGCGAGCTGCGCGAGACCCGGGGCCTACTCGTTTCCAGAGAACCTGATCCTCTCGCACAGCGGATCCGCAAAAATTTGAATGCCCTGCGCTACAGCAAGGCGCTCTGCGAGTAGGCCCCGGCTCTCCGCTGCGCTGCGGCCGGGGTGACACCGGGGTTTGCAAGAACCTCAAAGGAAAAGCGGAACAGTTGGCACTAGACGGAGCGATTCTGCGCACTCGACTGCAAAAAAGTGCTGCAAGTGGCTCAAACCACTTGTCCAATACCGCGACATTCCACGCCCATTCTCCCTCACTTGCCCCTCCAGAACCGCATTTTGTGATGTTCGTCACACTTTGCCTGCGCGTGTTTCTTCGCAGTCCGGAGGCGACTGTGCAGAAAACTGCACAGTTCCATATTTTAACACTTTCGCTGAGGAGAGAATTTTCGCTGCGAAAACAATCACATCACGAAAATTACGCAAGTTGGCACACCCGTTGCAATTCTCTCCCCATCGGCTCCAGACAACGAGCCCCGGAAGTCAACAACAAGAACAGACACTCACTGAACGCACAGCCAGGCAGGAGATTTCAAAATGTCCAACATCGCTTACATCACCATCAAAGGCGCAACCCAGGGCGACATGACGTCCGACGCAACCACCGCCGACAGCATCGGCAACCTGTGGCAGGAAGGCCATGAAGGCGAATCCCTCGTCTATGCCTTCGAACAGAACGCCATCGTGCCCCGTGACCCGCAGTCCGGTTCGATCATCGCCACCCGCCGCCACATGCCGACCACCTTCATGAAGCCGGTCGACAAGGCCACGCCGCTCCTGTGGCAGGCCCTGGCCACCGGCGAGAGCCTGGAAATCGAAGTCCAGTTCTGGCGCACCTCGACTGCCGGTGTTCAGGAACACTACTACACGATCAAGTTCGAGGACGCGGTTCTGGTGGAAGGCAAGACGATCCTGCCGGATGTCAATGACGAAGCCAACGCGTCCCGCGGCGACACCGACAAGTGGTCCTTCACCTACCGCAAGTGTGACTGGACCCACGAAAAGGCCGGCACCAGCGCCTCCGACGACTACCGCGCCCCAGTCACCTAAGCCCGGTCACCTAAGACCAAAACGCCTCCGGGCTGCGACCTGCAACGCAGCCCACCTGTCGGACAGGGTGCCCCTCCTGCCGGCTCAAACCGCCCGGTTCTGCGACCGGGCGGTTTTTCTTTGCCTTGTCTCAGTGTCACCCCGGGCGAGCTTTGCGAGACCCGGGGCCCACTCGTTGCCAGAGCATTTGGATCTTCAGAAGGGAGTGGCTGCGCTTCTCTGCATTTCTTGCTCCCCCTTGGCAAGCGGATCTGCGAGTAGGCCCCGGCTCTCCGCTTCGCTTCGGCCGGGGTGACATTGGGGGAATGGAGCTGCAAAGAAGACGAAGAGTTGGGGCGCACTAACCTGCTATCGCGCCCTTAATTCCAACTGCCATTGGAGAGGTCGGCATATCTTCACGTGTCACCCCGGGCGAGCTATGCGAGACCCGGGGCCTACTCGCTTCCAGAGCAGTCGGATTTTCAGAAGGGGATGGCTGTATTTCTCTGCATTTCGGGAACGCTTTCAACAAGCGGCTTCGCGAATGGGCACCAGCTCTCCGCTGCGCTGCAGCCGGGGCACTGACACTGGAGAAATTGCATGGATCTTCGGGGCAGCCAATTCAGGCCGTTCAAGAGGGGGCTATGCGATGCCTTGCGGAAACCCCGGATTTGATGTTGTTGCTGGTGGCGAGCCAAAGGAGTGGGAGCGCCAGGGTGTCAGTTCTCAGTCCCTGAAGGCTGCCGCAAGCTGCTCGGGCAGATCGAATTCCGCAAGAACGCGCTGGCGGCCTGCGTCCGACATTTTCCGAGCCGTTTTCTGGACAATGCCGAGCACCTTGTCATCCGTGTGTTTGGCGGCGAAGGGAGCGAAGTACCATTTCAGAAAAACAAAGCAGATCGTGTCTTCGAGGGCCTGCACATCGGCATGGCGTTTGATGCCTTCCTTGCGCAGCATGCGGGCAGCAGCAGCAACGTCATCGTCGCCGTAACCGGCCTGGGCCATGATCTCGCTCACCCGTTCCGCGTGATGGCCGGCCAGGTCGCGCCGCCAGGCATGATAGCCGGCTTTTCCGTCCGGATAGGTGGCGCGCGGAACGGTCCAGCGTTCGATATGCTGGCCGCGGGCGGCGATCTTCAGCGGATCGTTGGCCTCCGGGAACAGCCGGTCCAGCTCCGCGCTCATGCGTTCACCGTAGAGCCGGGCCGCAGGCGCGCCGTCTTCCAGGTTGGGATCGGCGGAATTGGCTTGATCGATCGCCGCAAGGGCTTGGGTCAGATGTGTCATTGCGCTTTGTGCCAGGCCTCGACCGGATCGCTTTCAGAATATTCGCGCAGGCGGTCGATATCCTCGATCGCCGCATGATTGCGTTTGATATGAACTCCGGCGGCCTTCAACCGCGCGAAGGACCGGGACAGGCTCTCCGGCTTCATGCCGAGACGTCCGGCGATCAGGAACTTGTCGTAGGGCAGGGTGACGACGCAGCTGCCGCTCTCCTGTTCGCAAAGTTCCAAAAGGAATTCCGCCACCCGTTGCGGGCCGGTCTGGGCCTTGAGCTGTTCGAGCTGGGAAACCAGTGAATGCAGATGCATGAAGGTGGACGCAAGCACCGCAACGGCGATCTCAGGCTCCTTGCGCATGGCTTCCAGCAACGCGACACTCGGGATGCGCATGACTTCGCAATTGGTGACGGCTTCTGCGGAGACGGGATAGGGATGACCGCGAAAGGCGACGGCTTCACCGAAGCTCTGGCCCTTGGCAAAGACATTCACCACGGCCTCGCCGCCATTGGGCGCGATGCGGTAAAGTTTGACCCAGCCATCGGTCACGATGTGAATGGCCTTGGCGGTCTCGCCCTGCAGAAACAGCGTCTCGCCGCGGTCATATTCGCGCCAGCTCGACATGGACAGCACCATGTCCTGGGTGTCTTGCGGAAAACTCTGCAACAACAGCGAGTTCTGCGCAATTTTCTTGCGTCGTTCATTCGGCATGTGTTGTTCCTTGTCAGGTTCCCCGACGAACCTGCCCCTCCTCGTCTCATTGGGATTTTACACAATCCCCGGCAGGGGTCACCTCTGTTGAATTGCGGATATGGCAGGGATTCCCGTCCGGGAAATTGACCGATGTCATGTCAACGGGGTTTCTCCGCGCCTAGTCTTGCCGGAACAGACGAGAAAGCGGGGATGTCATGGACTATCAAGCCTTCTTCCGAAATCAGCTCGCAGACCTCAAGCAGGAGGGAAACTATCGGGTCTTTATCGACCTGCAGCGCAAATGCGGCACGTTTCCCGAAGCGGTCCGGACCCACACGAGGGGCCAGGACGACGTCACCATCTGGTGTTCCAACGACTATCTTGGCATGGGCCAGCATCCCAAGGTCGTGGCCGCGATGCATGAGGCCATCGATCGCTGCGGCGTTGGCGCCGGCGGCACCCGCAACATCTCCGGAACCACCCACGACCATGTGCTGCTGGAAGAGGAGCTGGCCGACCTGCACGGCAAGGAAGCCGCCCTGGTGTTCACCTCCGGCTATGTCTCGAACTGGGCTGCGCTCGGCACGCTGGCGTCGAAGATCCCCGGCTGCATTGTCTTTTCGGACAGTCTCAATCACGCCTCCATGATCGAGGGCATCCGCCATTCGCGGGCCGAGAAGGTCATCTGGAGCCACAACGATCTGGACGACCTGGAACAAAAGCTCAAGGCGGCCGACCCGGCGAAGCCGAAGCTGATTGCCTTCGAGAGCGTCTATTCCATGGATGGCGATATCGCACCGATCAAGGAGATCTGCGATCTGGCCGATGCCTATGGCGCCATGACCTACCTCGATGAAGTCCATGCCGTCGGGCTTTATGGGCCGCGCGGCGGCGGGATTGCCGAACAGGAAGGGCTGATGGACCGGCTGACGGTGATCGAAGGCACGCTCGGCAAGGCCTTCGGTGTGGTCGGCGGATATATCGCGGCCAGCGCCGAGCTGTGTGACTTCGTGCGCAGCTTTGCCAGCGGCTTCATTTTCACGACCGCCTTGCCACCGGCTGTCGCGGCCGCCGCCACGGCCTCGATCAGGCATCTGAAGGAAAGTGACCGGGAACGCAAGGCACAGAAGGAGATCGTCGCCAAAGTCCGCAAGCGTCTCGACACGCTCGGCATTCCCCATGTCGACAATCCGAGCCACATCATCCCGGTCATTGTCGGCAATCCGGCAAAATGCAAATTCCTGTCAGACACATTGCTTAATGATTTTGGCATTTACATCCAGCCGATCAACTATCCAACGGTTCCCAAGGGCACCGAACGGCTCCGGATCACCCCGTCACCGGTCCATTCCTGTGGCGATATCGACCGGCTGATCGTTGCCCTGCATTCGCTCTGGAACCAGTGTCAGCTGGCAAGACAGTCAAGAGCGGCTTGAGTGGCAGTAAGTGCGACGGACAAAGGGCGGTGGCCGTACCGCATGATAGGACTTCGACGGCTTGGCCTCTGGCCGGCGGACAGGCCCTGATTGGCGCTGACGCAGCCGGTCTCTTTCGCTAGCAACTGAAGCGCTGCGTCAGAAACAGGTTTTGTCGCTAGGCCGCTGCATTCTGCGGAAGTGTCACATCAGGGTCGTTCGTTTGCCGGTATTGGCCTGACGCGCTTGTCGAAGCCCATTCAGAAGCAGCAACAGGGACGTGATCAGCATGCAAACTCCATAGTTTGCAAAGATTGTGGATGGGAGCATCGAGTCGCCAAATGCCACGATCAAAAGGTAAACAACCAGACCAAATCCAAGGCAGGCGGTCTGAATGACGCCTTTGACCCGGCCCAGATGAGAGTCGTTGACGCATCTTTGTATCTCGACGTCGATCAGGATCCTGGCAATGTTGTAAATTGCGCCGAGAAATGCCAGCTGGACCATTGCGGGAAAGAAGGTCGGGACGACAAAGAACGCGGCCATACACATCCCGGACGCGAAAAGTGCATAGTAGATTGAACTTTTCGCCGGGTTGCCGAAAAAAGTGGTCGTGAGGACGACACTGGCAACAACCGATCCGACCGCCCAGGCTGCCTCGAGGTAGCCGAATTCGATCGAGGTCCCATGCAACTCGCGCAATACATAGCCAGACAGAAGAATGTTGATGAGCATGCCTGTCGTGTAGATCTGCGCATAGATAATCGTCAGCTTTCGCAATCGGGTTTGTCGCCAGAGCAAGGTGATGCTTGCCGTTTGCAGGGGTGTTTCTGTTGATGCCTCAGTTCGGTGCCGAGGGGACGCTGTTCGAAAAAACATTGAAAGTCCAAGCATCAACAGCGTTGACGCGACGAAGCAGGCAGCGATGGCAAAAAGTGCGTCGCGTTGCGAGACGGTCTCCAGAAGTATTCCGATGGCAAAGGCACCAACCAGATTGCCAGCCTGCATGCCCACATAGAACCAGGCATTGAATGAAACGAGCCGGCCATACTGGCAAACCGAGGGGACCATGGATTGGATTGCGGTGATGTAAATACGATCGGCTGCAAAGTAGAAGATGACCGCCAGAAATAGGGCAACAGGACTGCTCCAGGCGGCGAGTGATAATCCCAAAGCCAGTGCAATCAGCACCCTTGCCAGATCGGCAATGATGCAAACCGTTTGCCTTTTGAACCGATCCGCCAGAAATCCGGCCGGACCGCTGATCGCGAATTCGGTGATTGTGCCGACAATCAAAAGAAGCGCAACCGATCTCACGCTATTTGTTGTTACCAGCATTATCCATGCAGTCGATACAAAGAATGCGTTTCGACTTATACTGGAAACAAACATGCTTGAGAGGAAAAGGCCACGTATCTGACGCGTCATTTACGCAAATGCTTTCGAGTAAGTTCTGGTTCTTTCAAGCATGGTTGTCTCGACTGATTTTGGGTCTCTCCATGACCAGTCAACCAAGTCTGAGCCATTCTCGGCATACAGCAGAGTGAGCGGAAGTTTTTCGTAGCAAAACTCGGGGGGTATTGCGGGTCGAATCATCATCGTCACAAAGTCTCTTAGGGAGTCTTTTGAATTAGAAGAAACGATTGTGTAAAAATTTCCACTATTCCACGTGGCTGCAGAGTATCTGAAGTGTTTACTTAAAGCTGATATTGTTTTATTGAGGCAAACCTCACAGTCTGTCATGGTTTCCAGGATTTCGCGTTTTTTTGCTTTGACTTGACCGTGTAGAAAATATTTGGCCTTGAACGTCTCGTCTTTTTGCACCTCGCGCCGGTCGTATTCTTCCAGGTCTGGATGTGAGATTTTTTCAATTTGTACAAAAACTCCATCCGCTCGAATTCTCGGTGCGACGAACGCAAACTGGTTTTCCCGATCTGAGCCGTACATCTGAAAGGTCGTGTCTTCGAGCAATACGTCGAAACCATCCTGAAAGGGTTGCAGCTCCAAATCCTCAGCGTAGCGTTTTTCGGTCAATTCGAAAAACGGGCCATGAAAGAAATGCGCGTCTCCGCTCCCCCGCTTGGCATAGAAACAATCGCGATTTCCAGCGGTTGGGCTGCAGCAAAGGGTTTTAAGCCGGCCGTCGCCCAGCTTGGCAAGTGTGCGGACGAACGTTCCTTCCCCGGCGCCAAGCGTGTAAATTGTTGCAGCGCGTTCGCTGCGGGCCCAAACCCTTTGACCATATGCAAGGATGGCAGCCCCAAGACGGCATTCCTCTTCCAGTCGAAACGGAATGCTGGCGAAGTAATGACGATCAAAATGACCCCAGAGCCGACGATGGCTGTCCCAAAACACAAGACAATCCAGGTCATTTTGAAGAAGATGTTGATCTGGGGCCGGTTCCTTCAGGTCGGGTGAGCCAGCTTTGCCTGCGGCCGTGTTGTTGAAGAAGGACGCAAACGAATTCAGACGCGGTGCCTTGCGCCATTCTTCGATAATCTTGTCGGAAGTCACGTAACTATACCCTGATTGCAAAGAAGTTAAATTGAAACGAATGAGTGTGATTTCACTGGCCAAGGGTCTCTTTTGATACATCTAATGTATGAAGAGTCTCATTTGATCGAATTAGTGAATTAAGTCGAAAATAAAAGCTAGAAAAAGTGTTCACTAAACTTTCCTTTAGTTATTGATATTCTGATTAAAGATCTGAAAGATTGAAACGATCCTGTTGTGTAGCAGTGTGTCTTGATTGGGAAAATGAAGGCATCGTTCGCAAGGGCCTCTAGAATTTCAATATTTTGGTGCAATAAGATATTTTTGCTCTACAAAATTGTGAATGTTTTTTGAAATATTTGTGTATTTTTGCGAGTGTTCTGGATCATAATTCCACCTATAGGGGTGGTAATTTTCAGTTCAGGCATCGCGTCTTTACCCATGTTTTTGTTGTGTGGCTGCCGCGCGAAAGGTCGAAAACTCTTTAAATTACCTTCTTTTAAAGTGCCTTCCGGCTAATCGTGGCAGGGGGGGGCTTTTGCAGCTTCTCGTTGGGGCCTTGGTGCTGACAGCGTTTCCGATATTGGCGTCAGTCGCCTTGTGTCTCCCGTCGGATTGGCTGGGGCTGGTCCGCATTTTTCGCTACAGTCATTGATAACAAGAAAGAAAAAAGCACGTAAAACTTGTTTTTTTTGCCAAAAGGTTTGTTGCAAATTCATGACCCCGAACAGGGAGAGTTGGCATCCTTGGCGGTTCGAGTTGATATGAATACTTTCAAGAATTGATTTTCAGCTTCAAAATCAAGTTTAAAGATATCAAATAATAAACTAAAGCCATGAAAATGATCACCATTTTTGAATGTTGATTTGAAACTTCCGAAAAGTTTTTGAAAAAATCGTGTCATAAAACTGTCACCTGACTGAATTACCAAACTTACGCAGCTATTGATTGTGCGAAACGAGAAGTGCCCGCAATTTTTGATTGAATTATTCAGGACGGCTAAGTGAATCTGCAATTTGATGATATGCACGTAGTGGTTGACAGAAAGCTGGACTTGGACCGCCTTTCAGGTTTGTCATCTGTCGATTTTTCAGCCGCAGGATACTTGCCCGACCAGGCACCCATGTCCGTGGAGATACAACCGACGGCGAATTGCCATCGTGTCTGCACCTTCTGTTCGCACATCGCGCGCAACAAAGGCGGACGTGAGTTGTCCGAGGCAGAAGTTGCCGGTTTGCTCGAGGAATTCCGGCAAATGCGGATCGGCCGTGTGATCTTCTCTGGCGGCGGTGAGCCGTTGCACTGGGGCCTAGAGCGGATCGAACGGTCGATCGCTCTCGCAGACAGGTTTTCGCGTGTTGCACTCGTCAGCAGCGGCGATCAGCTTTGGGATCGAGAAGCCGGTGCATTGGACCCGTCGGCCGGCCGTCTGCTGCCGCACCTTTCCGAAATGTTTCTCAATATTCCCGATGTCGACGAAGACGAGTGGCGCAAGCAGGTTGTGGGCGGCAACACGTGGCCGGAAGCACACGCCATGTTGTCGGGTCTGGTCGAGTTGAAGGCGCGCAGGTCTTTCGAGCGTCTGAACATCTACGCTGTCGTGGTCGTCACCAGGCAGAACATCAAAAATATCGGCAAGATCGACGAGACGCTGGCTGCCATCGGCGTGGACGGGATCTACTACAAGCAATTCAAGGCGTTCGAGCAGCGGAAGGTCGACAAGATCAAGGCGGACAACGAAACGTTGCGCCTCAAGATCGACGAGCTGACCACCCCGGACTCCAGATCGCCGTGGCTGCAACGGTTCGTGAAATCGCTCTCCGTTCCACCGGTGGCGACCGCACGATGCTGGGCCAACCGCGGCGGCCTTTTCGCATGCATTGACCCCAATGGCAGCGTGTTCGCCTGTACGCCGACCGTCGGCGACCAGACCTACGCGATTGGCAACATTCATGATCGCCGTTTCGAAGACGTATGGAGCGGCCGGACGCGTCGCACCGTTGTCGAGGAACTCGACCAGCGAGCGGCCTGTGGCGGGTGCCCGGCGGAATGCCGGGAGCACACCCTGAATGAAGCGGTCGAACTCCGCATTCAGAACGCCTGAAGTAAAAACCACCCGGATAGGCAAATGGCAAAATCGATAGCGAAGAAAGTGTGCGCTCGGCGCAAAGGCGACAAGCAAAGGGTTTTACTGGTTGAGCCGCCGGGAATGAAAGGTTACCTGCCCATCGCCGCGGCCTATCTTGTTGCCGCTGCCCAGGGCTGCCCGGACGTCGATGCTGCCTACGATTTCAAATTGCAGTTCGATGTCTACAACCAGCCATTCGAAGAAGTTCTCGAAGAGTGTTTGCTCTACAAGCCCGACATCATTGCTTTTTCCTGCCAGGGTTGGGCGATCCTCAGGGCCGACGCGCTTGCTGGCAAGTTGGCTGCCGCATTACCCGACTGCATCATCATGTTCGGTGGCAACCATGTGTCGAACCAGTCACCGGGCTTTTTCGAGGGACGAGAACATGTCGATATCCTCGTTCACGGCGAAGGCGAATTCACCTTTCGCGACCTGCTGAAGAGTTTCCTGACGCTGGATACCACCGAGCACCTGTCAGAGATCGCAGGTCTCAGCTTTCGCGCCGAGGATGGTCGCATCGTGGACACCGGTTCCCGTCCACGGATCGAGGATATCGACGAGATACCGTCACCCTATCTGACCGGCGTTGTCTCTCTGGACGCGAACCGGACAACGTCGGCGTTGATCGAGACGAACCGGGGATGTCCGTATCACTGCTCGTTCTGCTATTGGGGAGCGGCGGTGCAAAGCAAGGTACGGCGCTTTTCGATGGAGCGGCTGTTCGCAGAGTTCGAACTTCTTGCGAAGGCGGGCATCGACACTTGGTTCATCTGCGACGCGAATTTCGGAATCCTGAAGCGAGATCTTGAGCTTACCGATAAGATCATTGAACTTCGCCAGACCTATGGGTTCCCGCGCGTCGTCAACACCAACTGGGCCAAGAATTCGAACGAACGCATCGTTGAAATTTGCTCGCGCCTGAACAAGGCCGGCATCCACTCAAGCTATACACTCGCGCTGCAAAGTACGGATCCGCACACGCTCGATCTTGCCAACCGCAAGAACATGTCCGTCAACAAGATTGAGGAAATCGCCCGGCTGTGCCGCGCAAGCGGCGTGGTTCCGAAAGGCGAATTGATCTGGGGTCTGCCGGGCGAAAACTACGAAACGTTTCTCAAGTCCTATGACGATCTCGCCTATTACACCGACACCCTGTCGGTCTACCCGCTCTACATCCTTCCCAACACCGAGTATCACCGCAATATCGAGCGGTACAAGATCAAGACCAAACGGGTCGAAGTCGACTCGGTCTACGAGTACTGCATCGAGCATGCGGACATGGGGCAGGCTGACTTCGAGCGTGGGCTCAGGTTCATCGTTTCGAACAACATCCTCAGGATCGCGTTGGGGATTTTTTATGTTTACCCGCGCGTCCTGCGCGACCTGACGGGTGTCGGTTACGCTCAAACAATCGAGCGCTTCCCGGATTGGGTGATGAGCGGGCGCAACGAAACCGTCCGGCCATTTGTAAAGTTCTTCCGCTTTCCCCTGTCTCTTCACCGGCAAAGCCTGGCGGAAACCTGGAAGCTGTTGCGCGCTGACCGAACCGGCCTGCTCGACGCCATCCGCCAATATCTCGAAGAGGAATTCCACGCAGACCTGCCCACTGAGCAGCGCACGGTCCTTCTGGAGGCGTTGGAGTTCGACTTCGCACTGTTCCCCCGTTCGTCGGCAGCCTTCTCGGTTGAAGGAGAGATCGAACGCGAGGAAAGAAGTTTCGACTACGATTTTCTGCCCGTGTATCTGGGCGACAGCTTCAGCAACTCGCGCTCACAACGCCGATATGAGTTCTCGTATCTGGAAGGCTTCGACTCCTACCCGATCGAGAACCTGTATTTCGGGTTGCCGTCGTTCAGGGCTTCCGTGAAATATGCATGACGAGCCAGTTGCAGTACGGCAGATAGCGTTGTCGGGCACCTTTTTGCTGGGCACCTTGCTATATGCCTCGTCAGACACCGTGATTTTCCTGACACTGGACGACAACAGTGCGATTGTCGCCTTTTGCAGGTACCTGTTTGCGACGCCGATCGCTTTCTTCGTTTGCTTCTCGCAACCGAATGTCTTGTCGAGCCTTTCGATATCCTGGCGAGCGCATATTGTCCGTGTGGGTTTCCTCGCGGCGAATACGCTCCTCCTGCTGCATGTCATTGAGCTGGGAGGGCCCTCCTCGGCATCCCTGACCTACCTGTTCCAGCCCATCATGCTGACGTTGGTTGCCAGCCTTCTGGCATTCCGGACGATGCCTGGCAGGGTTGCGGAACTGGCGATCATCATTGCTGTTTCACTTGTCCTCATTGAAAGGATCGCCGGAACTGATGGCTTTGTGGTGCTGCTATCCGTTCTTACAGCAGCCTTCTGCTCGGCTTGCGCAATCGCTCTTTGCAGGCTGAGCCCCGCCAGAATGGCGACGCCCGCATTCGCGTTCTCCGGGACGTTCGGAATGTGCCTGCTTTTTCTGGCAATTGCTGCACTCTCCGGGCAGCTCGAGAACATCGTTTTTGTCGGCAGAAACATGCTTATCGTCGCTGTGCTCTCGTATCTGGCGAACTACTGCATTCTCCACTGCCACGGGCGTATGAATTTCCGGCTGCTGCTCATTATGGAGCTGCTCAGGTTTCCGCTGGCGATATTGCTCTCCGCGAAACTGGGAATTCAATACCCGAACGCATCGGAGCTGACCGGATACGTCTGTGTCTGGCTGATCATCTTTTCTTACACCGTAATATTGAGACGACAGGAGGTCGCGCTCGGATGAGTACGAACCGTTTTACGCAGGAGCGGGAGACCGTTCTTATCTGGGGCCTTGGATATATCGGATTGACGAGCTTCCTCACCATTACAGGCAGCGACGAGCACGATGTGTACGGATACGATCCGAATTCCCGTCACGTGGCAGCGTTGAAAGAGGGCAAAGTCGTTTTTCCCGGTGCGCTAGAGCAGGTGCCGGGGTGTTCACGCGACGCGTTGATGAAGCGCGCCGTATCGATCGTCGACAACCTGTCGGATGTGCCGACGCATTCGGTCTCGGCACATTTCATCGACGTTCCGACCGAAAAAGGTGACGCAGTCGATTACTCGGCCCTTTCCGCTGTCGTCGCCGATCTTGCCAAGATCCTTTCGCCCAGATCAGACGATGAGAGGCCGGTCATACTGTTGTGCGAATCCACGATTTCGCGCGGTATCACACAGCGTGAGATCATTGCGCCTCTCGAACGAACCGGGCTGAAACTCGGGCGTGACTTTCATGTGGCAATCTCGCCCCGCCGGGATGTCTTTGGTGGGCGCTACTTCGCGATGAACGAACAGTTCCGCATCGTGGGAACGTCCAGTCCGGACATTGAGGAGCGTTTGACGAGCCTTCTGTCCCCGAACACACCTAACCTGATCTTTGCCGACAGCCTCGACACTGCGGAACTGGTCAAGGCCATCGAGAATTGCTTTCGTTTCATCGGCATTTCCTTTGCCAACGAACTGGCGACCCTGTTTCCTGACTTTCAGATTAGAACCGCTCTCAAACTCGCCGGCACCAAGTGGAATGTTGAGGAGTATCAACCCGGTATAGGTGTCGGCGGTTACTGTATTCCGCTATCGCCGAAATATCTCGAATTCGACCCCGATCTGAACCGCACGGTCACTCGTTCGAAGATCCTGTCGGCTTGCGAAGATGTTCAGCAAAACGTCTATCGAACGGTTGTTGAATTCATCTCGGGGGCCGCCGAGACAAGTGAGCCGGACAGGGGAGAACTTGTGGTTCTTGGGCTGTCCTATCGGGCGGATGTGCGAGGGTTCTCTTGCAGTGCCTCGGAGCGGTGCGCGCGCTTGCTGCACGACAAAGGCTGGTCGGTGAAGGTGTTCGAGCCGATGATGCCGGATGGCGCACTGGGAGAAGACCACTTCGCCCAGCTCTGCCCGATCTCGGAACTCGGTGACGCGGTCCGTAACGCCGATGCGGTCATCATCGCCCATCAAAGCGCGCACTGGCCAGATGCGTTGCTGCGGGATCAGTTGGCGTTGCGTGATCGGCCGGTCGCTATCGTCGATCACGATGGTGCTGCCGTTTCGCTCGAGAACGCAACGAAGGTCAGGTATTTTCACCCTGGCCGGCCGCAACGCGCGGTTCAAGGCCTCCGGCTGCAGGAGCAACCCGTCTATAACGCAGCACGGCAGCTGGCGCGGAGCTTTGCTTCAGACATTCTGGCAACCGTTCCGGCCGATCGCCAGCCTGCGCCCCAGGCTGACTACCTGATGTCCGTTTTGAAAGCCATCGTCGCTGGAGAGGAGGCCGAGACACCTCCCTTCCAGGAGGTCCTTGAATACTGCATGGCTTCTCATCCCGATGAGACATTCTTCCCGCTCGTTGCCCATTGCCATCAGAGTGCCCCGCAATTTCTCAAGGGGGACAGGTCCGGAATCCAGGCGCTCTTCGCAGGTCACGGACGCGACATTTGGGAGGCCAGTCAGAAGAAAAGCGGTCTCCTCCAGCACTATTCGGCGCAGGCTGCTAGCGCCTTCGAAGCTCTTGCAAGGGACGGTGACCGGGTGCTTGAAGTCGGTGGTGGCGTTGGGGCAACGACCAGGCGGATCCTGGCTGGTTCCGCCTTTCAACGGCTGTCGCGATATTCCTTCACCGATGTCAGTTCCTACTTCCTGACCCGGATGCAGGATGTCGCGGGTCAGGGAACGGTCGATCTGAGGCTCTTCGATCTCAACAAGCCCGCTGTCGAGCAGGGTTTCAAACCGGCGTCATTCGACATTGTCATTGCAACCAATGTGCTTCATGTCCTTGATGACCCGGCGCGGTCCATCGGCTGGCTCGCCGAGTTGCTCGCCGACGGCGGGCGGATCATCGTTTCGGAAGGTGCTCCACCGGCCGACCATGTCTGGCCGGGCGAACTGGTTTTTGCCTTCCTCGATCAGTGGTCGGCACGCACTGAGGAGAAAGGCGCGTATTCCGGCTTCTATGAACCGGACTACTGGCCGCGCGTTTTCGCCTCCCGGGGGTTCAGCCCAGTCCCGAGACACGACATTGCCTTCTATTCCGACGCCTCGCTGGGCGGCGTGATGGCCTATGAGAAGGCGGGCCGCGCATGACATGGGACGCCACATATCTGGCAGACGACCCTGACGCGGTGACACGGCTGGGCATCGATGTGACGCAAGGGCTGTGGTCTCGTCTTGCCGAGATCCCGCCAGGTACCGACGCCCTGATCTGGACCGTGGAAGGAAATGTCCAGCGCCGCCTGAGTTATGGGGCTCTGTTGAATGCGTCGCGAGCGGCAGCAAGAGCTCTGTCCGCGGATCACGGCGTGGCGCCTGGTGATCGGGTCATGTGCCTCTCGTCAAATTGCCCGGAACTGGTGATCTGCTATCTGGCTTGCCTGTTCGTCGGAGCAGTGATCGTGCCCGCCGATCCGGCTGCTCAACCGTCTGATCTTCGTCATCTGTGGGACCTGACGACACCAGGTCTGTGTGTGGTAAACGGGGAAGGCACGGGGTCCCGGCATATTCAAAGGGCATTTGAAGGCGCGACTCCGCCGCGGCTGGTGGATTTGCATCACCTTGCTCTTTCCGAAACGGACGTCCCGGCCGATGCCGTCGACAACGCGCCCTTCGATGCACCTTCCGACTGGCCCGTGGTGATCCTGTCGACTTCCGGTACGACGCAAAGGTCAAAGGGTGTCTGCCTGCCGCGATCCAGTCTCGACGCCAATTCGGAGGGGTTGATTCAGCGCCACAGGCTTGACCGCCACCGCAAACTGCTCTGCGTTCTGCCGCTGTTTCACGCCAATGCATTTGGCTTTTCGTTCTGGGCCGGGTTCCGCGCAGGGGCAACCATGATCCTCAGCGACGGGTTGCCGCTGATGTCGCTAGAGCGTGTGATCGCGGAGAACGAGGTCGAAATCATCAGCCTTGTACCTTCGATGATCCGGCTGATTTCCCAAAGGCCCTTCGTGCAAGCGCGTGTCCCGTCGCTGCATCACGTGGTTTCGGCCGCTGCGCCTCTCAGGAGCGACATTGCGCTAAGTTTTTACGAGAAGACTGGCATCAGGATCCACCAGGGCTACGGCCTGTCCGAGTGCACGAATTTCGCGGCGACCATGCCCTACGATCTGGATGCTGCGACTTATGACGATGTGATGCATCGAGAAGCCCAGCCTTCCATAGGCCCTGCGCTGCCTGAAATGGAACTGGATATTGTCGATGCAGCCGGCCGGCATCTTGGTGAACGGGAGGAGGGCGAAGTCGTCATCCGCGGTCCAAGCCTTATGACGGGCTACTGGGACAACGAACTGGCGACCCGCGAGACGGTTGTCGACGGTTGGCTCCGGACAGGCGATCTCGGCTGGTACAGGCAGGTTGCAGGACGGAAGTTCTTTTTCATCTCAGGGCGCGTGAAGGAAATCATCATCAAGCACGGCGAGAACTTCTCTCCCCTTAGCATCGAGTGGGAATTGCGCGCGCTTGCAGAGAGTTTTCCATTCGCCGTCGCCGGCTTTGCGAACGACTTCGCGGGGGAAGAAATTGGGCTCTACGTGGAAACTGCCGGTTCGCCGGCCGTGCAGAAGCGTATCCGCCAGGCGTTGGAGGAAATTGCACCGAAACAGCGCCCGACCGCTGTCCTGATCTCAAGTGAACCGATCCCGAAGACGGCGACCGGGAAAATCCAGAGACGTCAGGTCGGTCAGCGCTTTTCCAAAGTCTCCTCGGCGATCCTCTCGAACCTGCGCCCGGTCTTCCTGGACGGCGTATCTATTGAAAGTGACGCATAATATGACAATCGTGGACACCAATTACGAGCAGCGCATCCTGGCCTACACCAAGGGCAAGACGCAGTTCACATTCTTCAACGAAATCTCGCTTTCCACGCAGCTTGACGAGCTTGGGTTCGACTCGCTCTCGATCGTGGATTTCGTAATAGGCCTCGAAGAAGAGTTCGGGATCCGTATCCCGGACAACACCGCCCTGAGTGACAACGTCCGCACCATACAAAATCTCTGCGATCTGGTGGTCGAGCTCGACTGTCAGAAGGCGGAATAAGCATAGAGACAAGGACTTTTATTATGTGTGGTTACAATCAGGGTTCGGGACAAAAAACCTACCTTAACCTGGACGGCACGCTCCGGATCGTGGACTGGGCGAAGAACCTCGGCGTGAAGGACAAGGAACAACTGCTTGCGATCGACACGTCGGCCCTTGCCGACGCAATGCAGCACAGCGTCGCGACCGGCCAGGGGCTCGTGTCGAATGGCGAACTGGGTGTCGATCTGATCCGGCTGGGCGCCGGTGATGGCTTCGTACCTCATACGCACCCGGGAGATCATCTTCTGATCATTGTCGCCGGCGAAGGAACGATTTCGTACGACGGGTCGGTCTATCCGACCCGGGCAGGGCAGGTCTATCTGCTCGATGGAGGCGTTCCGCATGGCGTCGGCGCGATTACCGACCATGTCATTCTGGCGGTCGGATCTCCGCACAAGCCCGTGGATTCTCCGGACCGCATGGTACCTGTCGAATACGAAGCGATCGTTGCAGAGCTCGGTGACATGCATTGCCTGCGCTGTGATGTTAGAGCCAAGATGCCTGACAAGCTCGCCAGTTTCGGCTGCGTCGTCTGTCCGTCGGTCTATGGCGACGACGCCCCGGAAGAGATCAAGGAGCAGAAGTGTAAGTTCAGGCGTCACCCATGACATTTCCGAGTGAGATCGCAACCGTGTTGCCACCGGAAGAGCGAGCGCCCGGCCTGGTGGACCGGCTCAATCGGCAATTCGCCTATGTCCGGGAGCGTTCGAAGTTCTACAGGGCAAAACTTGGCATCGTGCTTGGTCCATTTGACGGCCTCGATGATTTTGCGAAAAAGGTTCCCGTCACGACAAAACAGGAGTTGCGCGCAGACCAGAGCGCATTTCCTCCTTTTGGATCAAATCTTTGCATCTCCGAGAACGAGATCGCGCGGATCCAGGGAACATCTGGAACGACCGGCCGATCGACCTTGTTGTGTTTCTCGCGGGACGATTGGGAAAACGCAAGTGCAGCAACGGCGCGCATCTGCGCGAATGCAGGCCTGACCAGCTCGGATCGATTGGCGATCACGATGCCGCTTCACCTTTTTGTCGGGGGCTGGGGATTGGTTGGCGCCGCCGAGACTTTGGGGGCCACCGTTCTAACGGTGGGCGGCCTGCACCCCGAGAAACAGCTGGAAATCATGCTGGAAACCGACGCAACCGCGCTCGTTTCGACGCCGTCCTACGCCTTGCATCTGGTCCGCCTTGCCGAAGGCCTCGGTCTCGACCTGGCTGCATCGCCTTTGCGCCTAGCCTTTCTTGGTGGCGAGCCGGGCTTGGGGGTACCTGAATTTCGCAACAGAATTGAAACCGGTCTTGGCGTGCGCGCCATAGATTTCGGCAACACCGCTGAAGTTCACCCCTGTTCGAATATGGGCTGCGGACAGTCGGACGGAATGCACATTTACGACGATATCATCTACACGGAGATCGTTGACCCGGACGACCCGACACGTTTGGTGCCGGAAGGCGAAGAGGGCATCCTCGTCTACACGCCGCTGGACCGGCAGGCGATGCCTTTGTTGCGATTTTGGTCAGGCGATCTGGGAATTGCAACAAGTGCTCCATGCGCATGCGGGCGGCCCTATAGACGTATCGTCGGCGGTCTGAGGGGACGGCTTGACGATTTGATCATTCACCGGGGCGTGAAGTTTCTGCCCGTCGATGTGGAACGATTGATCTCTGAAACGCTCGGAACACCTTCGCCCTTTGCGATGGTGCAACAGGGGGCGGAGAGCAGTTACACGCTCTTCGTCGAATGGCAGCAGGACGTACCGGAGGTGGCTGCACAACTGGCGGAGGCCCTGCGGCGTGATCTGACCTGCACCATTCCGGTTCGCCTTGTGGATCCCGGACGTCTGCCAAAAGCCGGATTGAAGGCCAAACGCGTCTGGCGCGCCGAGGACGGTTTCGCGCTTGGGGAAACGCATTAGGGATGGCCATGTTCGACCAGAATACGCTTGCCGGACTTCACGTCGTGGAGTTCGCACACTATGTGCCAACCCCGCTTGCCTCCTACTGGATGCAGCAGCTCGGCGCGCGGGTGACCCGTGTCGAGCACCCCATAAGGAAAGACCCGCTCCTGACCGACCTCTCGCTCGATGTCACGGGCGGGGATCTCTATGCAACCTTGAATGCGGAGAAGTCCAGGCACAGCTGCGACCTGAGATCCGAAGAAGACCGGAAGGACCTGTGGGCTCTCCTGCAGAGCGCCGATGTCTTCATCCATCAGATACGCCCGGGGCGTCTGCACGAAGCGGGGTTCGGACGTGAAACACTGGAAAGGGAGCTCCCGGCGCTGATCACGGTCGAAGTTGGTGCCGGCCGCGCCCGGCAGGACGAAGACCCTCGCAAAGCCAAGCATGACCTGAATATCGCAGCCGAACTGGGATTGCTCGCCCTTACGGCGGAGGGCAACGGAGCGCCGGTTCTGCCGCACACCCTGCTGGCGGACGTGGCTGGGGCGACCTACCCGATCATGATGAATGTCGCATACGCACTGTTTCAACGGTCGCGCACTGGAAAGGGCGGGTACCTGGAGTTGACGATGCGCGACGGCCTGGTTCCATTCATGCTCTGGCCGGTGTTGCAATGCTCCGACGCAAATGCCGAACACCGGTCCTTCCCCTATTGGGGGGCTTCACCGCGGTACAACATTTATCAGACGGGTGACGGCCACTGGCTGGCCGTGGCGGCTGTTGAGGATCATTTCTGGACCAGATTTCTGGATCTTCTGTCTGTTGCCCCTGGATCATTGCCTTCCGATCCGAAGCAGCAGATTGACCATATCGCTCAAGCACTGCGCGAAAGCGGCCCGTCCGTTGTGAAAGCCCTGTCCGAAGCCGACATCTGTTGCACTGTCATACCCGATCTTGCCGAGGCGATTGAAGCCTTCCGGCCCGCGTTCTCGACCGGTCAGGCCGGAAAGGTCGACCGCATCCCCTCACCCCTGGCAGTGGTGGGCTGACATGGCGACAGGCAGCGGACACAACATTCGGATTGGGTTGCCAAGCTTCGTGTTTCAGGAGCTTCGCGTTTCCGAGGTACCCGAATTCGACATAAACCACCTTGAAATCGGGTTCGAGGACAGGTCGCGCTCTGCGGAATTCGTCGAACTCTGCGTGCGACGCGGCTGGAGCTATTCGGTTCATATTCCCTGCCCGAAACACTCTGATGAACGGGTCAGACACTTCAGCCCGGCCACAGCCTCTGTGCAGTTTGCCCGAGAAAGTCTCGATATCACTCTGGAAACGCTTGCCTACTGGTCCTGTAGCGGAGCGACCCATGTCGTGATGCACTTTCCGAATGCCAATGCGATCGACCGCAGCGAAAACCATGTGCTGGATGAGCGGGCCGCCTCAGCTTTTCTCAACGCGGTTACCGTCGCCGCGGAAACGGCGAACCTGCAGATAGCCATCGAGAACCTGAGCACCAATCCCCGGTTCTGGTCCGCACGGCACTACCTCGAAGCACTCGGCAGTTACGACCGAATCTCTTTCTGCCTCGATGTCGGTCACGCGTTTCAGGCGGGCGGACTGGAGGCATCCTTTGGCTTTGTCGACCTGATGGGGCCGCGGCTGACGAGCTGTCACCTCTATGATTACCGACGCGATGGTTCGAACTACTTCCACGAATGTTTTGTCACGCCGGACGAAACCTTTTTCGGTGCGTCCCTTGGCGACATCACGACGCGGCTGCTCGCTGCAAACCGTGACCTCATCCTTGTGCACGAAGCGGGAAATGCAGCGACGTCCGCAGGTGTCCGGTCGCTCCAGCGTTCGCTGTCCTTCCTGAGAGAGTGTGCGGCATGAACCTCCTGTCCATTCGAAAATGCCTCGTGGTCACGGCGCATCCTGACGATGCGGAGCTTGCGGTCGGAGGGACCATTGCCAAGCTTGCCGCAGCAGGCGCCGAGGTCCGAATTTTCATCCTGACGTCCAGCGGGAACACGGCCGGGGAAAGCGCCCTGCGCCTGAAGGCGGCAGAAGCATCTGCGGCCATCCTTGGGGCCAGTGTCAGCTACTACAGAGACGGGGCGCTAAAGCAGGTCACGGACGAAAAACAAAGTGTCCTCGTTTCCGGACTGGACAGGGTCATCGCGGATTACGCACCCGATCTCATTCTGACACATCATCCAGAAGACAGCCATGAGGATCACATTGCGACTGGACGGGCCGTCATATCCTGCAGCCGACGGTACTCGGGAACCATCGCGGTGTTTCCACCGAACGAACACCGGTCCTGCCTGAATGCCGGCTTTCATGGAAACGTTCTTGTCGATGTATCGGACCACATCGATCAGAAGATGCAGGCGATCGACACCCACAATTTTGACGGAAAATCCTACAAGGAACTCGATCTGCGACTGGTGAGGGACTTCGCCCGTTATTGCGGAAGCCGAGCATCCTGCGGCTATGCCGAGACACTGAACCTATTGCAAGCGAGATGGTAATGGACCTGAAACTTCAATTTCACGATGCCGAAAAAGACATCAAGATTTATGCCAATGATTTTTCCATGGGGGAAAACGTCACGTTCGGCGGAAAATCGCGGATTGTGTCGCCAACGGTGAACATCGGTGATTCCGCAGTTTTCGGTGTGAATACGGATATCCGCGCGTCGTCCATAAGTATCGGCGAACACACGTTGTTTGCCGACGGGGCCCGTGTTCTATGTCCGGAAAACTTTTCCATTGGTGCTGCCGGACGCGTGGATCGAAACAGCGTGATCGAAACACGCAATTGCGATATTGGCGATGAATTCTTCTTCGGCGAAGGTTCGGCTATCGGTTTCGGCGGCCGTTTTGGTCGGGCATCCGATCTGAAGATCGGGAATCAGGTCGCGGTCAGCTCGCGGAACGTGTTGAACACCAGCGCGCCGATTACACTGGGCAATCGCGTGGGCACGTCCGACGATGTCTACTTTCTGACCCACGGTCTGCACCACAGTCATTCGGTGCTTTTGGGCTACCCGCTGTCTTACGAGCCGATCGTCGTTGATGACAACGTCTGGTTCGGCATGCGGACGCTTGTGATGCCCGGTGTCCATGTTGGCCGGAACACGATTATCGCGTCCAACAGCGTCGTTCTGCGCGATCTCCAGTCCGACATTCTCGCCGCCGGCGTGCCGGCCGTCCGAAAGAAGGACCTGCGCGACACACCTGCCGCCGAAGATCAGCAAATCCGGATGGCCAGCGACATCATGGATCGCTGGATTGCCGATCTTGAGACAAAAGGCAGCGTTACCGTTCACCGGGAAACAATCGAGGGCGGGCCGGACATGCGCTACGAGATCGGCTTCGATGAGCGAACCTACTCAGTCGTTCTATGTTACGCGCTCGATGCGGGCCGCGTGCCCGGGACCGGAGACCGGCAGATCGCCGTGACCCTGAATAGCGGCAAATTGCGGGAGGACGAGCACTCGGGACTGATGCTGTTCGACCTTACCGAAAAGACCGCAAGCTCGGATCTCGACGGGGTTGGTGAGGACCTTCGCGACTTTCTTCGCCGGCACTCTCTGGCCTGTTTCAACCGGAGGCGTTTCGCATCTCTCCCGCCGAAGGAATTCGCGTGGCTGAGACTTTACGACTGAACCCGACCGGCATGGATGATCCCGCTCTGACAATTCGGCAACTGGCGGCCTCCCTTTCGGAACGCCGCCTGTCTGTCGTCGACCTGGTCCGGACACATCTGGACAAGGCCAAGGCAAGCCAGCCAGGCTTGAACGCGTTTGTCGCGATCAATGAGGAACAAGCGCTGATTGATGCGAACAGCCGTCAATCCGAGCTTGAACGTGGTCTTCGGCGCTCGTTGCTACATGGTATTCCCTTCACCGTTAAGGACACCATCGCGACGAAAGATATGCCGACCGGGATGGGGACCGCGTTTTTCTCGCGATATGCGCCTCGCATCGACGCCATCCCGGTTGCTGCGCACAGGGAGGCAGGAGCAATCCTGATCGGCAAGACAACGTCTTCCGAATTCGGCCTCAAGTCGCTCACCGAAAGTCCGGCCTGCGGGGTCACGCGAAATCCGGTCAACCCGGATCTGACGGTTGGCGGATCGAGCGGCGGAAGTGCCGCGTCGATCGCGGTGGGGGTCAGCTCGTTTTCGCTTGTGACCGATGGTGGCGGCTCGTCGCGGATCCCGGCAGCGTGTACCGGGATCTACGGGCTGAAGACGACCTATGGAACAGTTGCCTCGGGCAATCAGGTCGATACTTTTACAAACCAGGTCGCGACCGGTCTGATAGCGCGCCACCCCGATGACCTGAGACTCGGACTGGAGCAACTGACGCGCGGCCACCTCGATTTTCCACTGTCCAGGCTGGGAGAAGCGGTGCGCGATTTTCGCGGTCCTGTTTTGCAGGAAGCAAACATCGCCTGTGCGCGGTATCTGGGGTTCGGAGACAACCACGCGTCTGCGGATGCAGCCTTCGATGAAACGGTCGCCTTTCTGAAGATGCAGGGCGCAAAGGTGGATGTCGTTGATCTGGACCTGAGACCATTCGCGCAATCATTCGAAGTACTCATGATATTGGCGCCGCTTCTCAGGCTGTCTCGCCTGTTGCGCAGCAACGAGGACAAGGTGGACCCCTTTATCCTGTCGCTGCTTGCAGCCGCGCATGACCTGACCGCGAGTGATATCGCCTTTGCCGAAGCGGATCGGCCGAGAATCTTCGCCAAGATCGACGAAGCCTTGCGTGGACGTCATGGACTTCTTGTTCCGACCCTGCGCCATCCGCCTCCGCCGCATGACTTCTACAAGAAAGACCACGCGATCGTTCGCGACCTTCAGACAACCTGGTATGCCAACGCGTTTCCATTCAATATGTCAGGGCATCCCGTGGTTTCGTTTCCAACCCCCGTCACCTTTGAAAAGGTGCCGGTCTCAATGCAACTGGTCGGGCCCTGGTACAGCGACTTCGGTCTGCTGTCCCTGGTTGAGGAGCTTGCTTTGCCTCACTCAATCAATCCCGTTGGCTTGCCCTGAGAGATGCATCTCGATTGACCTCGGAGCCGCTGCATCAGGTCCAGTAGGATCATCGACGAGGCCTGCCAAGGCGGGACGGGGAGCGCGTTGTTCAGGGGTTTTGTCAATTGGCTGAAGACGCACGCGCGACAGGCCGAGCGCCTTTTTTGCAAGCAGAAGTGCTTCGAACCGGCTCACATGATCGGGACCTGCGACGTGAAAGAGACCTCGCGTGCCGCTGCCAAGAAGCTGGTCGATTCTTTGCAGGATATCGGCGACGTGCACGGGCGTGCAAAAAAGCGATCTGGAGACAACGAGGGTTTCGCTCTTCTCATCTGCTTCCAGAAGCCGTTTGACAAAGCCTACGGGATGGGCGGGGCCATCATAGACCTGGCTGACGCGCAAGACGATCGCGTTTGAGCAGCGTTCCAAAACCTCTTGCTCGGCACGCGCCTTCTGTCGTCCATAGGCATTGAGCGGGGCGACGGGATCAGTGCTGCGGTAGGGCCCGTCCTCACCGTTGAAAACATAGTCGGTCGAGAAATGGACACACCAGGCGCGCTGACGTTCACAGGCCAGAGCGACGGCTGCCGCGCCCTCTACATTTGCGCGTTCAGTCTCATTCGGTTCCACCTCGCACCTGTCGACATTGGCACATGCGGCCGCGTTGATCACCACGTCCGGTTTCAGTTCGGCAATCGCGCTGCAAATCGCCTCCACATCGGTGATGTCGAGACGCTGAGACGCTTCTCGATGGTTCCGATGGGCCTCAATCAGCGTAACGTCGTTCCGCCGGCCGTAGAGGCGTGA
Source organism: Roseibium sp. (assembly GCF_965233565.1). GTDB lineage: Bacteria > Pseudomonadota > Alphaproteobacteria > Rhizobiales > Stappiaceae > Roseibium. The sequence continues at coordinate 4,236,887 of NZ_OZ247494.1, forward strand.
CAGACCGCGTCCAAGTTGCCCGCTTGCGCCAAGGAGGAGAATGCGGGAGATGCGGCCGTGTTGGCTCACGTCATTCGTTTTGATGTCTGTCATTGATTTAGGATCCGAATACGGTAGAGAAGCTCACTTCCTTCTCCGGCGGCCGCCGGGCGTTCGGCATGTGTGACGCGAACACCGCCGAGTTTTTCGATCACGCCGATGGAGGCTGTGTTTTCCTGGTCTGTCGTCAGGTCGACGCGCGTTAATCCTACGGCGCGTGCTTCTGACAGCATCTCTCGCAAGCCTTCGGTCGCCAGGCCTTCACGCCTCCGCCAGGGCACAACCGCATAGCCTATATGCCCGTGTATCATTGGCGGAAGATCATCGGTCCCTGGCTGCCAGCGCAAGCCGACAGTGCCTGCAAAGCCGTCCTTCCAGATCCACCGGCGAAAACTCGGCAGCCGGTTGATGGTGCTTCCATCCGGCAATTTCACCGGTGGTCCCTTCGCTTCCCGGTCTTCAAGCGAAGCTATGAACGCATCCGGGTCGTTCTCGATAGCTGCAAGTTGCTTCAGAGCCGTTTCAGGTCGAATGTTGTCGGGTGACCAACCGCGCTGCAGCGCATCCGAATAATCTGGCAAGAGTTCGCGCGTAGGTCGCCTCAATACGCCCATAAGGTATCCTCATTTCCGTGTCTTGTCGGATTGGTTCGACTGTATGGAGTGGTTTCAAAGATGAATGTAATCAATGGTTGATAACTGAAAGAAGAGCAATCAATTAGTGTTTGATGAGAGCAAAATAAACCCATCCGACTTATAGTGATCGCACCTTCAGGTGGTTTTAGTTCGATGAGAAATTAAACTCCATGAAATTGAAATGAAAATTCCTCTTCTTATAAATCAAGATAGTCGAATTTATTGAATATTTTTGTATTTATTGTGACAAATTGGGTTGCTGGCAGTTCCTGTCGTTATTTCTATATAGAAAAATCAAGTTTGAGTGCAGTATTCTATTTCGTACTGTGCGTCGGGCGTTTTGCGCTGGGCCGATGTGAACGATCAGTGTAGCCGTGGTGCCTGATTTTGAAGACAGGCGCCTGGCGTTTCTGAAGCGATGTTTGTGAGAGCCATTCAAGTCGGGCCCGGAAGCTGGCACGCTAAACCCTTGCAGGACTGCAATGGCCGCGCGCTGCCGTCAGAATACGCAATCCTCAACCTGGTCCGTCAAACGCGACAGGTGGATGAAAAGTGTTTTGCCAGGGTTGAAACAGACGGGACACACGTGGTCGCAGGTCATGGGGCAGGCGAAGGTGTGTGCGCAAGGCGCGGCGGAATGAATGTCGGATTGATCCAAACGAAGCCAATGGTGGCTGTTCGTTTTGAGTTCAGGGGGAACAACCAGAGCGCACTGACGAAAAGGACTGACTTTCGGATTGTAAGGTGTTGCCGCTGGACGAAGTTCTTGCGTTGCAATATTTTCAGGCCCTCATGTCCCACCGGTATCCAGAAGAACTGAGATGGCAGGTCAGCGTAAATGGTCGTTTGACAAGGTTCGCGAGAGCGCGAGCCATTACCAAAGCCGAAAAGACTTTCGCCTGGGCGCACCGCAAGCCTATAGCGCAGCCACACGCTATGGCTGGCTGAACCGGGTTTGTGATCATATGGACACCACCCGGATCGACTGGACGTTTGAAGAATGCCAACGGCTGGCAAGGAAGTACAAGTGCAAGTCGGCCTTCATGCTTGATGCCAATCCCGCTTACCAAAGTGCGTATCGCAAAGGATGGCTCGACAAGATCTGTGAGCATATGTGAGGCGCGGTCTTCTATTGTCTCCGCAGTGTGCGAGACATCGTCAGCGATAGAAGAAATTGAGACGACGGGACTTGGAGTTCTTTCTTGCCGAAGGTGTCTGCGGCGCAAACGCGTTCAGTCTGCCGGCAAGTTCCGAGATGGAAGCCAGAAAGAGACCGGGGTCCTCGCCTTCGCACAAGATCACCGCGCAGGTTTGACGGGTCGGGCCGTCACCACGCCTCTCGGCCTTGAGCAGCCTCATCATGTGAAGCTCATGGTCGGACAGGGTTGCCCGGCAACAGGGACAGCCAGGATTGGTGAACCGGAAGTTCGATTTGCGTGTACAACGCAGGGACCGCATCACATTCATGATCGCGGGTCCCAGAATCGGACCGTGGTTCGGGCCAAAACTGGATAATGCGCAGTCGAAGCCGTTTTCCCAGGCCTGGCTTTCAGGATTTGCGTAAGTCGTACAGAACAGCCGGAGAACGGTCAGGACACTGACTTCGTCGTGGGTCAGTCCGGCCTCTGCAACGGTAATACGGTCTTGAATGGTGTGATGAGGCTGGCGTGCCCTCTCATGCCCGCTTTTGTCTTCGTTCCCCACGATTTTTCCTTGTTCGCTGGGCGGACCAAAAGGCCGCAAGATTGAGATGATGTGCTTACGTCACTTGCTTGGGAGACAATCCGAACTCCCGTTTGAAGGCGGTGGAAAAATTGGCCGGGGTGGAATAGCCGGCCTGATATGCAGCCTCCGCGATCGAAACCGCATCGCGCTCCAGGGCTTCACGGGCTTTTTCCAGCATGAAACGGCGAATGAACCGGGCCGTCGACAGTCCGAAGGTCCGCGTCAGCAGGCGCTGAAGGGAGACGCGGCTCATGCCGCAGTTATGAGCAAGTTCCTCGGCTGTGACCCAGTGGCCGCTCTGCTCGCGCAGATAGCGTTCGACGTTGGTCAGCTTCTGCTTGTCCTGACCCGTATTGCACGAAATTCCGACGGGTTCTGCGTGGTGATCGGAGAACTGATCGAATGCCTCGTCAAGAAGGGCATAAACACGCGCCGCGATATAGAGCCTTTGCTGGAAAGGGGATTTCGTCGGAGCGGCAATGATCTGCTCTACCAGCGACATGGCGTGAGAACTCGGGTGCCAACTGACATTTGCCAGGTGACTGTCGGCGAATTCCTTAAGCCTGGCGAATTCGGGATCATTGAGTTCGAGCCGGCTGAACAGCCAGTCGCGGGAAATCGAAATCGTGACCTTCTTGAGTCGGACGCCCCTGCGGGCCTGACGATTGAATTTTTCGGTCCGGGACTGCGCATATACGGTTGCAACCGGTGTCCAACGATGTTTATCCGCGTCATATACCGGCATCGGAATCTGAAAGTCACCGATGCTGGCCTCAACTGCCCCTTCCAGAAACAGCGCAAGGCAGAGCCTTGGGCCGCATTCCGTTTCAATGCTCAGATCGTGCAGGTCTTCCGCATTCGAGAAATGGACCGCAAGCCCCTGTTCGACATTCACGAAGCCAATGGCACCCCGCAGCACGTCGTCCTGGGTTTGCAACGCGGGCCCAAGCCAGCGAACTGGCCGTGCTTCAGCCTGGTCGATGAGGTCTTCCTTGGTGACGTAGTGTCTGTGGTGGTCGGTTGGAACGAACATGCCGGGCCGGTGTCTTGTGCTTGAGGGTGTTACTGCACGCCCTGTTCGGCTCGTCCTCCATCGCGATACAGACTGGGACTGGCATCAGGATCGATTCCGCAAAAGAGTTTGAGTGACTGACAAACGCCTTCGGAATTGTTCAATCGCAGCTGCCCACTTATCAAATACCTGAACTTTTAAGTCAAGTTTAAAGCCTGCCACACGGTCTCCCTGACCGTGGGGGTCACGGCGTGTTTGGGGTTGAATATGAAGTGGGCATTTGCAAGTCGGGCAGGCTTTCTGGCGTCAGTCAGCATGGTGGTTTTCGCGGTTGCGCCGGCACAGGCGCAAGACGGGCAGGAACTGGAAACCATCGTCGTCAAGGACGGTGAAGCCGAGAAATTCGAGACCCTTGAGACCAGTGTCCAGATCACGCGTCAGGATATCGTCAACCGGCAGCCGGTTGACCTGAAACAGCTGTTTCAGAGTGAACCGTCGATCGTGACGGCCGGAGGCAGCACCGCCTCCCAGAAATTCTATGTGCATGGCATCGACCAGTCGAAGCTCAACATCACCGTCGATGGTGCGCGCCAGAAAAACAATGTCTGGCACCACAATGGCAATCTGGGCCTTGACCCGATGTTTCTGAAAGCGGTCGATATCAATGACGGAGTGGCGCCGGCGGATCACGGTCCTGGCGCGCTGGGCGGCAGCGCGCGGTTTGAAACCGTGGATGCAATGGACTTGCTCCGCGAAGGACAGAAGCTGGGAGCGCTGGTGTCTTTCGGCTACGACACCAACTCCATGACCTATACCGGAACCGGAGCCGCATATGGCGCGACAGACGGTTTTGAATATCTCACCACCCTGACACGCGCCGAAGGCCAGGATTACGACGACGGCTCCGGTTTCACCGAACTGGGGACGGCGGCTGATCTCTGGAACGGTCTAGGCAAGGTAGCCTATCAAAGCGCGGAGGGGCACCGGATCGAAGCTTCCGGCGAATACTATCGCGACGATGGTTACCGGCGTCTGCGCACCAACATGGGTGTCGTCAACACAGCCTTCAACGACAATCTTTATGAGCGTTTGACCACCACATTCAAATACACGCTGGAAGGCGCGGACGGCAATTTCGACCCGGAAGTGTTTGTCTATTACAACCAGAACAAATTGGAGCGGCCGAATGGCACCTACGGCCGGGCAAGTGGCGATTTCAATTCGGATCTGAAATCCATCGGCGGTCACATTCAGAACCGGTTTCACTTGCAGATGGGCACGGTCACGGCCGGTGTTGATTTCTACCACGACCATGTCGACATCGAGCGCTTTTACTTCTCGACCGACGCCGACGAGACCATCACCAATGTGGGCGGTTATGTTCAGGCGCGGCTGACCCCGATGGACAGGCTCGACCTCTCAACCGGTCTGCGGGCCGATTTCCAGAGTTATCACTCGGTCGACAACCAGACCTTCGATAAATTTGGTCTCTCGCCGAACATCAACATTGGCTATGAAATCATCGACGGGCTGACGGCCAACGCCGGTTATTCCTATGTCTTTGGTGGCATCGAGCAGTCAGAGGCGGCTTTGTTCCATGCGATCGATTACACCTACGCGGACGATCTCAATCCGACGACGGCGCATAATGCAAAGGTTGGCCTGACCTATCGCAAGCATGGTCTCACGCTCGGGGCGGTGCTGTTCTATATCAAGATGTTCGACACCGTGGCCTATGAATATGGGCCCGGTTTCACCTCCGCGACCCGCGTAAACGGCGATGAACTTGTGTCCCAGGGCTTCGATCTGAGTGCCAGGTTCGACTGGTCGAATGCCTATGTATCGGCCGCCTTCACCCATACGAATGTCGAATACGGTGATCGCATCGCCATTTTCAGTGACTACAACAACGCGGTTCCAGTCGGCGACATGCTGACACTTGGTGGCGGTTATACCTTTACCGATTGGGATCTGACCGTTGGCGCCAATGCAGAGATTGCATTCGAATACTCCAACCAGGATCTCGCGGACAATGGTTACGAAAATCCGCTCAAGGGGTATGAGGTGGTCAATGTCTTCGCAGAGTGGGCTCCGAAGCTCGGCGAGACGGAGTTCAAACTGCGCGGTGAAGTCAACAACCTGTTCGATGAAACCTATTACAGCCGTGGCACTTTTCCGGCGACCAGTCGCGTCACGCCCGTCAATTCGCCGGGCCGGAGCTTCATGCTGACCGCCACCGCCAAATTCTGATCTTTGTGCGAACCATCAAAGGCGTGAGTCGGATTTTCCGGCTCGCGTCTTGATGGTCGTGGCCGCCGGCGTTCACGGCGTGGCAGTCTGAGCGGCTTTAAGTCCACCTATTTCCCAAAAAAGAAACCTGCATTCGTCGAGCCGATTGATATCCAGCGGAAAATCGAGCCGATGTCTTATCGGCAGGATTGACAATCATGACGTGCATATGCCTTTTTGGCGGCTGACAGTGGTTCCATGTTTCATGGATGAAAAGGGAACACGGTGAGGCGTACCCATCAGGGACCGAAACCGTGGCTGCCCCCGCAACTGTGAACGGAGAGTGGATGTTCTTTGCAAGCCACTGACGCCAGCCAGCCTGGTGTTGGGAAGGTGAGCATCTGCCGCGACCCGTGAGCCAGGAGACCTGCCGCTTGTCGGTCACCCGACCTTTGATACGGGGCGTGTCAAGGTGCGGCTTTCCGTTGAGGTGACACCCGAAACTGAGCCTGATGGCTTGCAGACCGGTGCCGTTACGGCATCGGCCGAGCGAGTGCGTCCGGACTTGTTTGTATTGCAGCGTCCGGGCGTTTGAATGGCGGCCGGACGGACAGGTGGGGTGTGTCTTGTCGACCATTGCGAAACGCCGAGTTCTATCGGCCGTTCATTCATTTTTTCTTTCCGGTGTCCTGGCCGGTGGTTGCCTTGTCCCTGGTGCGATGGCGCAGGAGGAAGAGGCCTATTCCGACCTGGAAGAGGTCGTCGTCACAGCTGGTCGAAATCCGGTTGCAGCCGAAAAGGTTGGTCGCGCCAACACGGTCCTCACCGGAGAGGAGCTGGAGAAAACCCAGACGAGATATGTGGCCGATGCCTTGCGCCGGGTACCGGGCGTTTCGGTTTCCAGGACCGGGTCGTTCGGCGGATTGACCCAGATCCGGCTCCGCGGGTCCGAAGCCAACCACGTTCTTGTGCTCATCGACGGGGTTGAAGTCGCCGGCACCTCGAATGGGGAATTCGATTTTGGCAGTCTGCAGGTTGCCGACATCGAGCGGATCGAGGTGATCCGGGGACCGCAAAGCGCGCTCTACGGATCAAACGCGGCGTCGGGTGTCATCCAGATCATCACCAAGGGCGGCATCCGCAATGGTTTCAAGGTCACGACGCGTTCCGAAGTGGGAACCGACAAGACACTGCTCGGAAACGTCCTGGTTCAGGGAGGCGGAGAGACATTTGATGTTGCCCTTTCCGGCGCTGTGCGCGGAACGGAAGGCTTCAACATCTCCGGTTACGGATCTGAAAAGGACGGTGACCGCAATGTTACGCTCAACGGCAACGCCCGCTGGGACTTGACCGAAGATCTTCATTTTGACGGAAGCTTGCGTCTCGTCGACCGGGAATCCGACACCGATGACCAGGACTTCACATGGGGATCGTCAACTTACGCAGAGGTGATCGATACGCCGAGCAAGGTGGAGACCAGGGAACTGTTTGGTGGCGGCGGTCTGACCTGGGATCTGTTCGAAGACCGTTTTGTGCAAAAGCTACGCGGTGAAGTCTCTGACCTGCAGAATCGCGGTCGGAACAACAGCGGACATTATGGCAATGACGGGACCCGCTATCACATCAGCTATCAGGGCAGCTGGGTCTTCGAAACGCCGCAGCTTTGGGACAGTGCGCACAGTCTGACCGGTGCGGTTGAATGGGAACGGGAAACCTACAAGAACGTTTTTCCCTCAAGTGCATCCCAAACGGCGCAGCGGCGGGACCTTCTCGGATACGTCGCTGAATACCGTGGAGAGTTTTTCGACCGCGCTTTCGTGACCGGAGCCCTCCGCTTCGATCAGAACAACGCGTTCGAAGACACGCTCACCTACAGCGCCAGCGCAGCCTATCTGTTTGCGCAAACCGGAACACGCTTGCATGCGTCGCTCGGCACAGGTTCGACCAATCCGACCTTTTTTGAACAATTCGGATTTGTGCCCTCCAGCTTCATCGGCAATCCGGACCTGAAACCGGAGACCAATTTCGGCTGGGACATCGGAATTGAGCAGCGCTTCTGGCAGGATCGTGGCGTCATCGACATCACTTACTTCAACGAGCGTTTGCAGGACGAGATCCAGACCCGGTTCCTGCCTAGCTATTCGTCAACTCCCGTCAACCTGGATGGCACCAGCAAGCGCCAGGGCATCGAAGTCTCTCTGGGTCTTGAGCTGTTCAAGGACGTGGTTGTCAAGGCGTCCTACACTTATCTGGACGCAAAGGAGCCGGGCGGTGAAGAAGAAATACGGCGCCCGCCGCATTCCGGCTCCCTGGGCCTGACCTATGGGTTTCACCAGAACCGAGGTACCGTCTTTGTCGATGCTGTCTACAACGGCGAGATGAAGGATTTCGACTTCTCCGTGTCGCCGACACGCCGGGTTACTCTCAGCGACTACATCATGGTGAATGCCGGTGCGGATTACCAATTGACGGACACTTTTCAGTTCTTCGGGCGCGTCGAAAATCTGCTCGATCAGGATTATGAGGAAGTCTATGGTTTCAACACGCAAGGCGTCACGGCCTTTGCCGGCTTCAAGGCGACCTTTTGAAACAGCGCCCCGCAGTCCGCTTGTCTGTCCGGCGACGAAACGGTCAGCGACACCAGCCATCTGTGACATCTCACAGTTGTTTCTGCGCGCTCTCGAACGGTGCGCATGATGCGTGGCGTTCGAACAGACCGGTCTATTGGCAAATGATAGGTTGGAGACCTCATTTACGCATGAGCTTGAACAAGAACCTGTTGTTGGATTGGGAAGGGAGTGGCTTTCGTGAGGCCTGAGTCCGTTCTTTTGAAAACAATCATCGCAGGGCTTGCCCTCGGTTTGACCTGGGCCTCGTCTGCCGTTGCCGCACCTGAACGCGTGGTGTCCGTCAACCTGTGTACGGACCAGCTGGCGATGCTCCTGGCAAGGCCCGGACAGCTGGTATCCGTATCCCACCTAGCTGCCGATCCGACCGTTTCCCTGATGAGGTCGGAGACAGACGGGCTGACAATCAACCATGGTCTTGCCGAAGAGATATTCAGGCTCGACCCGGACCTGGTTGTCGCCGGGAAATACACGACCCGGGCCACTGTGAACCTGCTGAGGCGACTGGGCAAACGGGTGGAGGAATTCGATCCCGCCAACAGTTTCGACGAAATCGCGGAGAACACTTTGCGCATGGGAGCGCTTCTCGGGCGTGAGGAAGTTGCAGATCGATTGGTGCGTGACATGCACCTTGATCTGAAGGCCTTGCAGTCGGTGCAAGACGATGTTGAGCGCCCTGTTCTCGGATCCTATGGCTCCAGCAGTTACACGTCCGGATCGGGAACATTGGAAAGCGACATAGTGGACAAGACGGGGTTCCGTCACCTGGGGGATGAGATCGGCATCAAGGGAACGACCCGGCTTCCGCTGGAAGCCTTGATCCTGGCAAATCCGGACTATCTCATGATCTGGAAGCGTGATCTCAAAAACAGATCGCGCGCGGCAGCCGTTTTGTCTCATCCGGCCCTTGATGCGCGTTTTGGAGAGGAGCGCCGCCTGAGTGCTGATACACGTTATTGGATCTGCGGCACTCCACTGACGGTCGATGCGATCCGTCTCCTCAGAAATGCCAGGGCAGGCAGCAAGGGGCAATGAGCATGCGCCGTCATTACCCGTTGCTGCTGTGCTGTCTCGGTCTAGGGATCGCAGCGCTGTTCCTCCTGTCGCTCGGGCTGGGGCAGGTCTGGATTGATCCGCTTCTGCTGACCGGATCACGGGCCGATCCGGAAAGCGCCGAGGCGATCATTCTGGCCGAGATCCGATTGCCCCGCGCCTTGTTGGCGCTGCTCATCGGTGCGATCCTCGGATTGTCAGGCGCTGTGCTGCAAGGGTTCTTGCGAAATCCACTGGCGGAACCCGGCCTTCTCGGAATTTCGGCCACCGCGTCGTTCGGAGCCGTTGTCGCAATCTATGCCGGACTCACCGCCATGCACCCCTATGCCCTTCCACTCTGTGCGCTTGGTGGTGCGTTGATCGCTGTTCTGTTGCTTCTGATACTGGCCGGGCGCACCAGCGATGTGCTGACCGTGATCCTTGCCGGTGTCGCATTGTCGTCCCTTGCTGCGGCGCTCACGTCTCTGGTCCTGAATCTGTCTTCAAATCCCTTCGCCGCCCTGGAGATCGTTTTCTGGATGCTCGGCTCCCTGGCGGACCGCAGCATGGTGCATGTGGGTCTGTCAGCCCCTTTTATTCTTGGTGGTGCAGGTCTGCTTCTCATGACCGGAAGAGCGCTGGATGCGCTCAGTCTCGGCGCTGATGTGGCACAGAGCCTGGGCATCTCGATAAGCCGTACCCGGGTTCTGGCCATTTTGGGAACCGCGATCGGTGTCGGAGCTGCCACGGCGGTGAGCGGTGCCATCGGTTTCGTCGGGCTGATCGTCCCCCATCTGCTGCGCCCCTTGGTCGGTCAGAAACCGAGCCGTCTCTTGCCCGCAAGTGCGCTTGGCGGCGCGGTCTTTCTGCTGGCTGCCGATATTCTGGTGCGCATCGTCATGCCGGATCGGGACCTCAAACTTGGCGTGGTGACGGCGATCCTCGGGGCACCGTTTTTCCTCTGGCTGCTGATCTCGCTGCGGAGGCGCAGCGCATGACGGAGTTTTGCTGCAGTGACCTCAGTGTCCAGACGCGTTCGGCGACGTTGCTTCGCCAAATCTCGTTTTCCGCCAAGGCCGGTGAATTGATCGGCGTGATCGGACCGAATGGCGCAGGCAAGTCCACCTTGATGCGTGCCATGGCAGGTTTGAGATCTCATCAGGGTGAGACGCGTTGGAACGGTCGGAACGTTTCGGCCATGACATCCGCAGAACGGGCGCTTCAGATCGCCTACATGCCCCAAGAGCGTATGGTTCACTGGCCCATGGACTGTCTTGATCTCGTGCTGTTGGGGCGTCAGCCGCACCGCGCGCGGTTTGCTGCAACGTCAGCTGAAGATCGCGACCTGGCCCGGTCCGCGATGCACCGCATGGACGTCGAAAGCTTTGCGGAACGAGCCTTCGACACTTTGTCTGGCGGCGAACAGGCGCGGGTCCTGATCGCACGGATGCTGGCACAGGACACAGCCTGTCTGATTGCAGACGAACCTGTAAACGGCCTCGACCCTGGCCATCAGATTGGCTTGATGCAGACCTTTCAGGGGCTGGCACGAAGCGGACACCTGGTGTTCGTTGCCTTGCACGATCTGACCCTGGCCGGGTGCTGGTGCGACCGCCTGCTGTTGCTCGAGAAAGGGGAGCTCAGGGCTGACGAACAGCCGGACATTTTGTTTGCGTCGGGTCTGATCGAGGACATTTACGGCATCAGGACATCGCCCATCACGCTTGAAAGCCGGACAACGATTGTTCCCGCGGCCTTGCGCGGCGCTGCTGCTGGCGCAGGAAACGAAACAACTGGCCATGCAGGGGAGACCAGCAAATGACTGCAGACCTCACGACCGTTTTGCGCAACCATCTGAGTGATATCGATGCGGGCTGGAGCATCGGCTCTTTCGGCGCAATCGGTGAATTTCATCAGCGCCCATCAGACACTTTGCTGGTCGATGCGCCGGAAAGGCTCACGCGGGTGACCGAAAAGGGAGCAATCAGGCTCGAAATCGATCGGCTTGATGAAGTTACGCCAATCGCATTCGAGACTTTAAGTCCACGTCCCGAAAGGTGGGGGCAGGGTCTTGCGCTCTGCCTGCCGAAACAAAAGGCGATGGGATCAAAACGCTCCGCACTGACTGAAATCGGCCGCGATGCGCAAGCGTTGCATCCCGCGGGGCAAACGCAGATCCTGTTCGACATGGGGCTTGGTCAACCGCAGATCGACTTCTGCATTCGAACCTCCGAACCGGAACTGCTCAAGGTGCTGCGGGCGGAAACAGGACGATCCTTGTTCGAACCCGATAACCCGGCGATGGCGGCAATTCTGAAGGCGCACCCGGCCAGGGCCGTACTTTCGCCGTTAGGACGCGTCGAGGTCTATCAGAAGATCGGTGGTCCGGATACGGACGGTGTGTCGCCGGACGGTCCGCACACCCATGTCCTGCCCAATTTGTTGCGCACTGGGCGAACCCACTCGGCCAATACACCGATCCCCGAAGGCCTTGTTCCATGTGCAAACCTTCATCCGGCAAGCCCTGTCATGGGAAACCGCGGCGAAGATATTCCTTTTCAGCGCGACCGCTTCGCCGGTTTTCAGGCGCTGCTGACATCGTACGGGCTGCCGGACTATCTCGTCACGAAAACGCAGGTGTTGGCAGCACTCGACGCTGCGGACCCGGATTCCTTGAGCGAGCCGGGTACCCGTCTCAAACGTGTCGCCTTGCGCAACACGCTGCGGCAGCAGGCCAGGCTCGCCGAACTCAGCGCAGATGCCGACCGGGCCTCCATTTGCGGTCAGCTCATGAGGCGGTTCGACTTCAATGCGGCCACACGTGACGAGCTTGGTGCCGATCCTGAGCGGCCCGGTCACTAAGCAGGCAGGAGGATTTCCTGCAGGCCAAAAAATCCTGCAACAAATACTCATATTTTTTGTGCGTGCCGGTTTCCCCGGCTCACACTTTTGGTGTAAGGAACGGATAGCCAGGGCCATGAACACTGCCACGTCAACGACGCAGACCGCCTCAGCCTCAAAATTTCTCCAGCAACTCTGCAAACATTTTGCCCACAAGGTTTCTGCCGAACGGGACGCGAACCCCGGGGAAGTGTCATTTCCATTCGGCAAGCGCCAAATGGAAGCGAGCGGCACTTGCCGGATGATCCACTGCAAAGCCGGGGACGCACCGAAGATGAGACGTGTGAGGACCGTGCTTGACGATCATCTTGAGCTGTATGCCTGGCGCAGGGAGCTGAAACTTCAATGGCGGTCCGATGATACCGGAAGGGTGGGCTGGCCGGTTCTCAGGATCAATCAGGGAGAACACACATGCTGAAACGTATGGCCTCGTCCTTACTTGCTGCAGGGCTGATGTGTCATCCGGCGCTCGCCCAGTCGCCTGACGCTGTCACCATCCAGCTCAACACTGCCGAAACAGCCGGTGAAGCCTGCAGGTTGACCTTCGTCATCCGTAATCAGTTGGACTACCCGGTCGACGCCCTTGGTCTGGATCTGGTGATGTTCGACCAGTCGGAAGGTGTTTCCGGGTATGCGGCTGTCGATTTCGGCGCCATGCCTGCCGGCAAGACCGTGGTGCGTCAGTACGATGTCGGCAAGGGCGCCTGTTCCACGATTTCCAGGGTGCTCCTGAACGAGGTGCGGACCTGCGAGATGGCCGGAGCAGTAGCTGCAGATTGTCTGGGCAAGCTGGCGATCACGTCCCGTTCCGAAATTGATTTCATTCTGTAGTGGTTCCCGATGCCTCTTGAATTCTCAGCCTTCTTGCCAGCCTTTCTGTCTCCTCTCACAGGCCTTGTCGACCAGGGTGGACCGGTGGTCCTGCTGCTTCTGGTCTTGTCGATTGTTGCCGTGGCGCTGATCGCGGCCAAGGTGATCCAGTTCACCTTGTCGGGCGTTGGCCGCCATGGCGCAGCTCGAAAAGCGCTGCATCTCTGGCTGGATGGGCGCCCGCAGGAGGCGCAGGTGGCAGCCGCCCGCAGCACCTCCGTTTTGGCAGACATCATGCTCAAGCTGACCAAGGGAGCGAGCGAACCGGCTGCCGATCGGGAGCTACTGAAAGAAGACATCGAGCGGATCTGCGTTCAGCGCATCAATGGTCTGAGAGCCTATCTGCGTCCGCTCGACATGATTGCGCAGACTGCTCCACTGATCGGTCTTCTCGGAACGGTTCTCGGCATGATCGAGGCGTTCCAGGCCATGCAGGGCGCCGGCGCCGCCGTGGATCCGTCCGTTCTGGCCGGTGGTATCTGGGTGGCACTCCTGACCACCGCCGTGGGGCTTGCCGTTGCCATTCCCGTTTCGGCGATTGTCGGTTGGCTCGATAGTCGGATCGAGGCGGAGCAGTCCGAAATGGAAGCGCTGGTCACGGCCTTCTTCACCGGCGCTGTGGCGGAACGCGGAGCGGCCCGGGTCGTTGCCATGCCGGTTTCGGAGCCGAGGCATGCAGTTTAAGGCCAGGGAAAAACGGCGCGCGGTTGGTTTGACGTCACTGATTGACGTCATCTTCCTGCTTTTGCTTTTCTTCATGCTTGCCTCCAGTTTCACACGTTATCAGTCGCTTGACCTGTCGAGCGGAGGAGAAGGAGGCGGGGCGGAAATCAAGCCCGCCTATTTGCGGATCCATGCATCTGACCGCATCGATCTGAACGGCTTGCCGCTTGCGAAGGCCGAGATGGCGGCGCGGTTTGCCGGCCTTGGCGGAACCGAAGGGCTTGTGGTTGCGATCTGGTCGGGGCCGGAGGCCGCGGTTCAGGACATTGTGGATGTGATGTCTGCGGCTCGTCAGAGCGGGCTGAAGACCGTTCTTGTGACCGGAAAGTAAGATCTGTCATGCGTATGAAAATGCAGCAGCGTCGGGAGCCACCGGAAAACACCATTCCGCTCATCAATGTTGTTTTCCTGATGCTGATTTTTTTCCTGTTTGCCGGATCGATCGCAAAGGACGATGCCCGCAAGATCGAGCCGCCGCTGAACATTCTGGAAGACGAAACCATCCGCTCCACCGGTGCGCTGATCCTCACTCCCGATGGCAAGACCTTTTATGGGGAAGACGAAACCAGCGTGACCGATTGGCTGGAGCGTAAAGAAGCGGCTGAAGAGGACGAAGGAGGTCCGCTCAAGGTTGCGGCCGATGGAACCCTCAAGGCGAATGAACTTGAGAAGATCCTCGCCGAGCTGAAGGCCGCTGGGCGCTCCGACATCGTCCTGATCACGCGTCGGGGCGCGCAATGAAGGGAGCGCGTGTTCTGATTGCCGGTCTCGGGATCTCGTTGCTGTTGCACGGGGTGGGCTCGGCCTATTTTGCAAAGGACCCGGATGACGTTTCCGTTGCGGCCTCGCAAGGCGGCGCCGTGTCGGTGATCGGCTCGATCGAGGACATGGTCGCCGGTGCAAAGGTTGAGGCGGTAGAGGCGGAAAAGCCGGTCGACGAAGTGGAGCCGCTTGAGGAAATTGTCGAACCGGTCCAGGAACCCGTTGAAATTGAGCCGTTGAAACCGGTGGAAGAGGTTGTTCAGCCGGTTGTCGAGCCTGCCGAGGTAAAGCCGGTCGAAGTGGAAGCGCCGGTTGAAATTGCCGCGCTAGATCCTGTCAAACCGGTCAGCCAGCCGACCAAGGTTGTCAAGTCCGTGACAACGGCTGCTGCGGTTCCGGTTGTTGAAGGTGTCACGACGACAGAAAAGGTGACTGAGCCTGTCGAGGCTGCCGACGTTGTTCCACAAGAGGCAAAACCGGTCAGGGAGCAGACGGAAACTGTCGAACAGGTCACGGCGGAAACAACCGCCGCCAAACCTGTGGAGGTGACACCTCAAAAGCCGGTTCAGATGGCGCTGGCGGTTCAGCCGGAAGTGCAACCCGTTCAGGAGGCCGTGCGTCCGGAGACTGAACAGCTGCAAGCTGTGCCGGAAACGGTCAGGACACCGGTGGCGAAGCCGAAACCGCCGGTTAAGAAGGCAGAACCGGTCAAGAAAAAGAAACCGAAGAAGCAACAGGCCAAGCGTCAACAGAAGAAGGGTGGTGCAACCAACTCCCGCAAAGGCGGGGAACAGGTCACCAGCAAGACAGCCCGTTCCAACGCCAATGGTCGCGCTGATGCCAAAACCAAGGACGGTGGCACCAAGGCGGCGTCGAACTACAAGGGCAAGGTCGTTGCCAAGCTGCGCCGGGCCAAGAGGTACCCGAGGGCCGCCAAACGCGCCCGCCTGACGGGGACGGTGCGGATTGCCTTCACCATTGCACAAAACGGATCCGTGTCGGGCATCCGTATTTCCCGCTCGTCCGGTCACGCTATTCTGGACCAGGCGGCCCTCGACATGGTGCGACGCGCGTCTCCCATGCCGAAATTTCCAAGTGATATCCGGCTTGCCAGAATGAAGTTGCAAGTGCCGGTCAGGTTCGACTGACCGGGTCTATCTCTCAGAAAAATACATAATAACGGCACCGGAGAGAGCCTTGTGAACGCTCCGGTGTTGCTAATTTGGCACTTTGATAAACATCATTTCAAACACTGTTTTACATGAGTATTTTTCTCATGTATATGCTGACGCAGCATGCAGGGGCAGGCTAAAGCCAACTTCGGCTCACCGGTCGAAATCAGCGGATTTCAGGACAATCAAGAGTAAAGGAACTGACCATGCTTGATCGCGTGCGTCTTTCGCTGCTGTTTACGGGAACAGTTTTACAATCGGCAATTCTGGCAGGCGGGGCTGCAGCACAGGATGCGTCTGAAACAGCGCTGGAAGGCAGTGCTTCCGTATTGGACACAATCCTGGTGCGGTCCAATGCGCCGGATGCCCATGACACCCACCAGGGTGCGGCCGACAGAGCAAATGCAATCTACGTATCACGTGAAGACATCGAGCGGACCAACCCGCTGGATCTGAAGGATCTTTTCGCGGTAGATCCTTCGATCTCCGTTGGTGGCGCCATCCCTGTGACCCAGAAGGTTTTTGTCAACGGCATTGATGAAAACAATCTGGCGGTGACGATCGACGGCGTGCAGCAGGGCAACCGGATTTTCCATCACGTCAACACAAACTACATCGATCCTTCGCTGCTGAAGGCCGCGCGTGTCGACCCGGGCGTTGCACCGGCCGATGCGGGTTTCAGCGCTCTTGGCGGATCGATTGTCTACGAAACAGTCGACGTGCAGGATCTTTTGATCGGCGATCGAAATTTCGGCGCATTTGCCGATGTCAGCTACGAAACGAACGGAAAGACCTTTACCGAAACCGGGTCTGCCTATGGTCGGCATGGCGGATTTGAACTGCTCGCTTATGGCAAGCTCGCCAATGGCGAGGATTACAAGGATGGCGACGGCAACACGGTGGTCGGGTCTTCCGCTGATTTCTACAGCCTGCTCGGCAAGGCAGCTTATGAAGCCGACAACGGATACCGGATCGAGTTGACCGCACAACAGGTCAGCGACGACACGCTGCGTCCGTATCGCGCCAATATCGGTGCCATCAACGGTGTCTATACAACACGAAGATACGACATCAAGCGCACCAATTTCTCTTTCAATGTCAATCGCGCCGAGACCGAAGGTCTTTGGAACCCTGAACTCCTCGTGGGATACAGCGGCAACGATTATCGGGTTCCGGAGCCCTATGGTAGTGAAGGCTCAGGCGGCACCTGGAATGCAAAAATCGAGAACGTCTTCCAGTTCAGCGAAGGCAACACGCTGACAACCGGTGTCGATCTGCTCTCGCAAGTCGGCGACTATACCGACCCGGCGGAATCTTATCAGGAAAGCGTCACCAACACCGGTGCCTATGTTCAGGCCCGCCTGACGCCGATCGAACGGATTCGCCTGTCCTTCGGCGGGCGCGCGGATGCCAACCGGTTCGAAGGCAAGGATGATACGACGCTGACCAACTACGGGCTCAGCGGCAACGCTTTTGCCGAAGTTGATGTTTACGGCGGTTTTTCGGTCAATGCAGGCTACTCCAACGTCTTTGGCGGCATTGATCTGGAGGAGACCTTCGAATACTGGCGCTCCTGGGACTATGACAATCTGAAACCGGTTCGTGCGGAGAATGTGACGGCTGGTGTGAAATTCGAGCAGGGCGGCTGGTTCGCGGAAGGCAATGTCTTCAACACCCAGTTCAGCAACTATCGTGACGGCGATCAGAATGTCGACTTCAGCAGCTGGGGCTACAATGTCGGTGGTGGCTACAACTGGGGCAGCGGCTTTTTAAAACTGGCCTACTCGGACATCCGGCTGAGCGTCTCGAACAATCAGCTTGAATCCTATTACCTGATCAATATCGGCGCAGGCGTCGGTCAGAAGATTGCGGCAGAAGTTGCCCAGACATTCGACACAATCGATCTGACAGTCGGTGCAACAGTTGATGCGGCGCTCGAATATGACGGCTATGTCTCCGCCGGATACGATCCGCTCGATGCCTATACGGTTGTCAATGCCTATGCCGAATACAAGCCGAAGCAGTTTGAATATCTGAGTCTGCGCCTGGATGCGCTCAACCTCTTCGACGAAACCTATGCGGACCGCGCCACTTACGGCCAGGAATATGACAGCGTGACGCCGCTCTACGAGCCGGGCCGCTCTTTCCGCCTGTCGGCACGTCTGCGTTACTGATCCGGGGTTTAAAAGAAGACCTGAGAAAACCGACACCGGCGCCCTTGCGCCGGTGTTTCTGCATCAGGCGTGATGAAGAGCGACTTTCCGGCCATCTATGGTTCTGACCGCAACCTCCATGTCGTAGATCTTCGACAGCGTTTCCGGGGTCATGAAATCTTGCGGGCTGGCAGTGGCGGCGAGGGCGCCGTTCTTGAGCGCGATGATCCTGTCCGCGTGGCTTGCCGCGTAATTGATCTCGTGCAGCACCACGACAACCGTCTTGCCGTGATCGTCGGACAGGGACCTCAGCTGGCGCATCAGGTCGCGCGCGAAATGCATGTCGAGATTGTTGAGCGGCTCGTCGAGCAACAGATAGTCCGTGTCCTGGGCAAAGGCCATGGCAACAAGAACGCGCTGACGCTGGCCGCCAGACAGCTCGTCGATGAAGCGGTCGGCGATAGCCTTCAACTCGAAGGTCTCAAGGGCGACTTCCACCTTCGCATGATCGTCTGGCGTGGGCCGGCCCCTGTGATGGGGGAACCGGCCGAAACCGACCATGTCGAGCACGGAGATACGAGAGGCTGTACTGGTGTCCTGACGCAGGATCGCCAGTTTTCTGGCCAGGTCCCTGGAAGGCGCGTTGCCGACATCCATGCCGTCGAACCGGATGTAACCGCTTTGCAGCGGCAGGAGCCGCGCCATCAGTGCGAACAAAGTTGACTTTCCGGCGCCGTTCGGGCCGATCAGTGCCGTCAGGCCTCCGCGCTCGATCCGCAACGAGATGTCCCTGAGCACCGGCGTCTTGCCATGTCGAAATGAGACGTTTTCGATTTCAATCACGCCCGCACCTTTCTCAAGATCAGAAACAGGAACACCAGTCCCCCGACAAACTCGATGACAACGCTCAAGGTGGCCCCCATGCCAAGCACGCGTTCGAAAATGGCCTGGCCGCCAACGAGGACCGTAACGGCTATCAGCGAGGCGGCCACCAGCAGCGGTCCGTGCCGATGTGTTTTGACCAGCTCATAACTGAGGGCGCTCACCAGGAGCCCGAAGAAGGTTACTGGTCCGACCAGGGCGGTGGAGACGGCAACCAGCGACGTGACCAATGTCAGCCCGGTGAAGAGTTCGCGGCGGTAGTTGAGACCCAGACTGATGGCCTGTTCGCGGCCAAGCGCCATGACATCGAAGGTATTGCGTTTCCACCAGACGAGCGCCAGGGAAATCAGGATGACCGGTGCGGCAAAGGTGAGCAGCGATGTGTCGATCTTGTTGAAGCTGGCAAAGAGTGACCCCTGCAGAACCGCAAATTCACTCGGATCGATCAGCCGTTGCAAAAGACCTGTCAGGCTGCGGAACAGGACCCCGAAAATGACCCCGACCAGCAGCATTCGAAACAGGTCCTGAACACCATGCCCCAGCAGGCTGCCAAACAGAAGAAGTGCGGCGGAGGCGAGGAGGAGCAGTTCAAGCAGAAACTTTGTGCCGGGCGCCAGCAAAACGTAATCCATTCCGCCAAGCAGGAACAGCAGGCCGGTCTGAAGCAGCACATAGAGAGAATCGAAGCCCATGATCGAAGGAGTTAGAATACGGTTGCTGGTCAGTGTCTGAAAGACGATCGTTGCCACCGCAATGGCAATCGCGACGATCACCAGGGCAATCAGCTTGGTGCCGCGAAAACTGAGGATGAAGTCCCAGTTGCCTCGCGCGCCGAGCGTCATGAATGCGATCATGGCAAGGTTGCATAAAACCGAAAGGCCAATAAGCGGTCTAGTCACGTCGCGAAGGCCTCGTGAACAGCAGCCACAGAAAAACGCCGGTGCCGAGAACACCGAAAATGGTGCCGGCGGGTATTTCGTAGGGATACCGGATCAACCGTCCCGCCAAATCGCTGGCAAGGACCAGAACGGCGCCGGTCATGGCGACAAGTGGCAGCGTTGCACGCGCATTGTCGCCCCGGAACCGGCGAATGATGTTCGGGACCACAAGGCCGACAAAGGGCAGCAGTCCGACCGTCAGAACCGTGAAGGAAACGATCAGCGAAACGATGCTGAGACCGGCAATCATCACGGCGCGATAGTTCAGCCCAAGTCCGATCGCCGCGTCCCGGCCGAAGCCGGCCACCGTGAACTGGTCCGCGTAGAGATAGGCAACGACCGCAACAAGCCCGGCTCCCCATAACAGCTCGTATCGGCCCTGAAGCACGCCTGAAAATTCGCCGTTCATCCAGACCGCCAGATACTGCAGCAGATCAAACTCATAGGCGATGAATGTGGTTATTGCAGCAATGATGCCGCCATAAACGATGCCGGTCAGAGGCACCAGCAACGGCTGGGTTGCAGGTAGACGTTGCACGAGTGCGAGAAAGAGTGTGGTCCCGGCAAAGGCCGCTAGGCTGGAAACCGCCATTTTCGCAAAGATGGGGGCGGCAGGAAAAAAGAGCGTCATGATCAGGAGACCGAGAGCCGCCCATTCTCCGGTGCCGGTCGTGAGCGGTTCAACGAAGCGGTTGCGAACAAGCATTTGCATGATTACGCCCGCGACCGCCAATGTGGCCCCGGCGAGCATGGCCGCCAGGGTGCGCGGTAATCTGCTAACAGCAAGCAGATCGCCGTTCGGCCCGCTTTGAAACAGGCTGAGGAGACCGATACCGGCCGCACCGACGGCAAGGCTCGCCGCGACCAGAACCAGAAGGCCCAGGAAAATTACGGTCGGTGCAAGCCAAGCTGCCGACGCTCTCGATGCTGTCGCCTGTTTCAAAAAAGAGCCCGCTGACTACCGGGTTTTTCCGAAGGCCGTTTCCAGCTCTTCCAGAGTGCCCATCAGCGATTGATGGCCACCAGCGGCGATGTAGACTTTCGCTGCATCCAGATAAATCACTTGTCCGGATTTCCAGGCCTTGGTTTCACCGACCAGCTTGTTGTCCAGCGTCTCAGAGGCGAGCGCGGCGTCCTGACCGATGGCTGCGGCCCGGTCGATCACGATCAGCCAGTCCGGGTCGGTATCGCGGATGAATTCGAAGGATACCGCCTCGCCATGGGTCGAGGCTTTCACGTTGTTGATGGCCGGTTCAATGCCAAGAATGGAATGCAGCCAGCCAAATCGGGAGCCTTCGCCATAAACACTCAACTTCGGGCCGTTGGTGAGAACAATCAGGGCATTGCCGGCCCCGTTGGCACTCTCCTTGACGCGGCCAATCGCGTTCATGAGCTCGGTTTCGAGGGCCTTCGCTTCAGCCTCCTTGCCGAAAATTTTGCCATAAGCATGAAGGCGTGCCGTCACCTGACCGAGCAGATCATCCCCCCAGATGGTCATGTCGATCGTCGGGGCGAACTCCGACAGGGCTCCGGCCTGTTTTGAAGAGCGCCCACCAGCCACGATCAGGTCCGGCTGCAACGCATTGACGGCTTCGAAATCCGGTTCGAACAGAGAGCCGACTTTTTCAGCACCCCTGGCGAGGTCTTCCAGATAATCAACATAGACCCGTTCCGGGGTCGCCGCGATGGGCACACCGAGGGCGTTCAGTGTATCGAGCGCGGAAATGTCAAAAACTGCGACGGTTTCCGGCTGGGCGGGAACGTCGACCTGGCCGGCATAGGTGTCGACAGACACGGTATCTGCCAGGGCTGCCTGGCTTGTGATGCTGAGGGCGAGGGCAAGAGTTGCCCGACGGATAGCACGCATGGTCGTCTCCAAGTGTGGACGCCTGGCTGTTCCATCGGATTGGCTGAGCGCTGTGCGGTAGGCCTCGCAAGCGAGGCGCGTGAAAAGCTGTTGAGGTGATGCCAAATGACGTCACCCATTTCAATAGGGTCAGGCCACATCCTTTGCGGCAATTTGTCGAAGATAGGCATCGACGCCGGCGACAAGGCAGGCCTTGATTGCTTCTACCTGGACCGGATCGTTTGTTTCCGTCTTCATGAACGGCATGGCACTCACCGACGCCGTGAACATGATGCCGAGCAAAACCGGTGTGTTGATGTCGGACCGGCGCTCTTCAACCACCGTCCTGGACAACAGACCGATCAGACGGGAAATGCCCGGTGCGGCATAATCCTGTGCTTGTGACAGAACCGCTTCCTGTTCGGCTGATGCGCGCTGGATCAGGAGGATGAAGGGGTCAAGCTGGCCTGTTTCGGAGTTGAAACCGAGAAAGGCCAGGGCGTCAAAATAGGCCAGGACAAGATCACTGACCTGCGGCAGAGAGTTCTGGCCTTCAGAGACCGTCGCTTCGATCCGGGTCAGCAATTGGGCATCCAGTTGCAGGAACCTTTGTTTGAGGAGCTCCAGCAACAGCGCGGATTTGCCGCCAAAATAGTAGTTCACTGCGGCGACATTCGCTTCCGAGGCCTCGGTGATCTCGCGCACCGACGTTGCCGCGATGCCTTTTTCGGCCATCAGCCGTTCAGCATTCTTCAACAGGCGCTGCTGTGTTGTTTCCGGGTCCATGTCGCCTCCTCGCAGTGTGAGGATGACTTAGCCCCTTTGAAAGGGAATTTCAAACGGCGTTTGAAATTCCATTCGAATAGGCCGTTTGTTTGTAGACGGCTTCCCTTCAAGTTCAGGGGCAGGAAAGTCCTGAGGGCACGCGTACCTCCGGTGACGATTTCAAATCGGACGCTGTGTCACGGATCATCTGGTGCGGAAACCCGGTCTCCGAGGTCTTGAAGGGTCCGGAGGGCAAAAGGCGTCTGCGACGTCGCCCTGAATGCAAGGTGCGGCACGTATCTTTTGCCGGGGATTGCGCTCTTTTCGGTGGGCGCGCTGTGCCTTTGCCTGCGTAAATTCGGTGAAGTTGCGATTTGTTCGCAAATCGACGCGTCTGTTTGACGAAAGTCAAGACAGGTGCCGCTCTGGAGGACTAAAACCTGAGTATCAAACTCCAGTTAAGAGTTGCCTCAGATGTTCAGGACCATTTCAGCTTTGATCGAAACCCCGGCGCGTGCCTTCTGGTTCTTCGCCGGGTTTTTGTCCCTCATTTTGGGTGCTCTTGGGGCGATGCTGCCCCTGTTGCCTACAACACCCTTTGTTATCCTGGCCGCCTTCGCTTTCGGCAAAAGCTCGCCCAGACTGCAGGATTATCTGGAGGCCAATGCTGTTTTCGGGCCGATGATTGTCGACTGGCGTAGCCACGGCGCGATCGCGCCGCGCTTCAAACGGGTAGCGCTCGCAATGATGGTCGCCGTCTTCCCGGTCAGCGTTGCAATGTCAGCTTCGGCGTACGTGCTTCTCGTTCAAGCTGTCTGCATGGCGGCCGCAGCCACATTCATCCTGAGCCGGCCCAATGGGCCGACAGATCCAAAAGCCAGCTCAACGCAAGCGAAAAACCTCTCAAGCCATTGAGAAAACGATGAAAGGTACCCGTATGAAATCGGTCCTGACACCATTTCTGCTCGCCTTTTTGGCGACTGCAGCGGCAGCAGAAACAACTCACATAGATCTGGGAAAGCTGCCATCCAAACAGGTTCACGACGTCGCTCAGCTGACACCGCTTGTCATCGATGCCGATGGCGCTCCGGCAGTTGTGCTGCTGGATCTCGACAAGGGCGTCGAAGTTCCACCTCACGCCACCAAAAGCGGTGTGCGGCTGCTCACCGTGCTTCAGGGAGACATGTCCTGGGGGGATGGCACCATCGCCGATCCCGAGAAAGAGCGCATCTATCCGCAAGGCAGTGTTCTGACGATACCCGCAGGTGAGAACCACTGGCTCGCCGCCAGGAGCGGACCTGTCCGCATCCAGTTGATCGTCCTTGACGATGAAACGCCAGTTCCAGGCATTCAGGAGCAAATGAAATGACCAACAAGACCCATCTGACGCGCCGTTCCGCGCTCACGCTGCTGGCTGCCGGTGTTGCGATGCCGGCCTTGCCAAAACCCGCTTTTGCCGGACAGATCGAGACCGTGGCTCTTTACGGCCCGCCGGCAGGCCCGTCCGTCACTTTGTCTTATGCCGTGGCCAGCGGCGGTTTTTCGGATCTTGCAGCCAATGCGACATTTAAGGCCTGGCGCAATCCCGACGAGTTGCGCGCTGGCCTGACCTCAGGCGAAATCGGCCTGTCGGTTGTGCCGGTGCAGGCCGCCGCCAATCTCTACAATCGCGGCTTTCCGATCCGTCTTGCCAATATCATGACCAACGGTCTGCTTTACATCATCAGCGAGGACGCTGACATCAAGACAATCGCCGACCTCAAGGGTCACAGCATTGCCGTTCCGTTCCGGGGTGACACACCGGAAATCATCTTTGGGCAGCTGCTTGCCCATAATGGGCTAGATGCGAAAAGCGATGTGTCAATCACCTATGCCGGCTCGCCAATCGAAGCCATGCAGCTTCTCCTGGCCGGAAAGGTCGATGCAGCTCTGACGGCAGAGCCCGCGACGACGGCCGGGATCCTCAAGGGAAAAATGGCCGGCAAAAGTGTCTCCCGCGTCGTGAACATCCAGAAAGCCTGGGGCGATATGACCGGCGCTGCCCCCGTGCTGCCGCAGGCAGGACTTGCCGTCACAAAAAGTTTCCTCAATCAGAACGGTGACGTTTTGCCAGGCATTCTGGAAGTGCTGGTCAAGGCGACTGACGAAGTCAATGCAGATCCGAACAAGGTGGCCGCAAATTCAACGGAAGCGCTTGGTTTACCTGTGCCTCTTCTGGCGGCGTCCGTCCCCTACAGCAATCTTGTTGCGCGTCCCGCAAATGCAGCGAGGGGCGATATCGAACGTATGCTGACGGCGATGGCTGGCGATGATTTTGCCAGGATTGGCGGCAAGTTGCCTGACGACGCGTTTTATCTCTGATCGGGATCGCACCGGGCGGATGGCCGCCCGGTGCCGCAGCTCATGATGGATGGCATGCAAAGCGTGTTGCATCGACAATTTATGGACCGGCTTGGCCGGGTGCTTGAGTTCCTCTGGTCAGGCTGGGCCGGTGCTGCAGCGCTTTGCCTTTTCGCAGCTGCCTGGCAGGCGGGGCATGAAGCCTATGGGCCGTTCATTCTGACCTCGCCCGTTGAAACACTGCGGGCGATCGGAGTGCTGGCAATAAGCCAGGAGGCCTGGTCAGTGGCCCTGACAACCTTGCAGCGGGCCATTACAGGTTTTCTGTTGGTGACAGGCGTTGGCGGTTGCCTGGGGCTGGTGGCCGGCTATTCGCCGGCATCCATGCGGGTGGCATCTCCCCTTGTCACGGTTCTACTTGGTGTGCCGCCCATCGCCTGGATCGTCCTGGCGATGATCTGGTTCGGCGGCTCTGACGCCACGGTCAGAACCGTCATTCTTGTTGCTGCCCTGCCGGTCGTCTTTCTGGGCGCGGCGCGTGGCATAGCCACGCGCGACCGCGGCCTCGACCGGATGGCACAGGCCTTCGGAGCCGGACCCATCCGCCGTTTCTTTTCAGTCGGGTTGCGCCAGACCACGACGACGCTATTCCCTGCACTGGCACTTGCGTTGGGAACCAGTTTCAAGGTCGCAGTCATGGCTGAGTTGTTGGCGAATGCAGGTGGCATTGGCGGTGCCTTGGCCGACGCCCGCACAAATCTTGATATTGCCAACGCGCTGGCCTGGGTCGTGATCTCGGTGGTCCTGCTGATCCTGGTCGAATATGCGCTTGTGCATCCGGTCAAGGGGGAGATCGATCGCTGGAGGCGGGCCGCGCAACCCTGGGGGATCAAGCGATGACGGTGCTACGGCTCAAAGGGGTTGGCCATGCCTATCTTGGTCGAACCGTGCTGGACGACGTCAGTCTCGACATCGGGAGCGGCGAGATCCTCGCGCTGGTTGGACCGTCCGGTTGCGGCAAGTCCACATTGGCCCAAATTGCTGCTGGCCTTCTGGAGGCGCGGGCCGGGCGAATCGAGCGTCTTTATCGCCGCCAGGCCATGATCTTTCAGGAACCTGGCCTGCTGCCCTGGGCCACCGCTTTCGACAACATCGCCTTTTCGCTGAAACTCGCCGGTGCGCCGCGCCAAAACCGGAGGGAGCGCGTCAAGGCCGCCGCGACCAGCGTCGCGCTGATGCCTGAGGATCTGACAAAGTATCCGGTGGAACTGTCCGGTGGCATGAAACAGCGTGTTGCCATTGCCAGGGCGCTGGTGATCGATCCCGACTTTGTCTATTTCGATGAACCTTTCACCGCGCTTGACGTCGCACTGCGCCGACGGATGCAGGATCTGCTCCTTGAGACTTGCGTCGGGAGTGGGCTGTCCGGCCTGTTCATTACCCATGATCTGCAGGAAGCGGCTCGGCTTGCCGACCGGATTGCCGTTCTCGACAGCCATGGCAAGGGAATCCGGGGCGTTCGCCCGGTGCCCGGGTCGCCACTGGAGCGGAGCAACGACCAGATATTCGGTTGGGTAGAAGCCGCGTTGCGGGACGATCTGTTGTTCAGACATATTCACGATGTCGACGAAAGGCAGATCGCATGAGTTGCGGACCAACGCAGCAGGCGACCAGAAACGACCTGCCTTCCACACTCCCGACGGTACTGTCGGACGAGGGCTTTCGTCTGTTTTTTCCACTGGGAGCGCTTTATGCAGCGCTTTGGCTCCTGATTTGGGTGTTTGCATTTTCCTTTGACCTGCCATTGGCAAGTGACATTCCGCCGTCTCTCTGGCACGCCCATGAAATGCTGATTGGTGTCTTTGGTGCTGCGCTTATCGGCTTCCTGACCACTGCTGCCCCCGAGTGGACCGATACCGAGCCCTTGCGCGGGCGAGCGCTTTGGGGCCTGGCAGGTCTTTGGGCGCTCGGGCGGTGTGTTGGAATTCTCGGATCAGACGATCTGTCTCTTTTAGGCGCAGTTGCCGATCTGGCATGGCTGTGTTTTCTGCTTGGCTATCTGCTGGTCTTGTCCTGGAGGAGGCGGACAGATCGGCTGTTGGCTTTCGCGGCCTGGATCGCGGCTCTGATCCTGTGTCTGGCAACAACCCATATCGGCTTCTGGACCGGAGATCTGGCTCTTGCCTCTCTGGCCCTGCATCTGGCCGGGTTGAGCTTTCTGGGGCTGCTTGGGCTGGCGCTTGGGCGGATCACCGTTCCGGTCACCAATCTCGTGCTCGATCCGAGCGAAGCGACGTCCCCATTCCGGCCGCATCCCGGACGTCTCAATCTCGCTTCCGGCCTGGTCGTGATCGCAATGCTCGGTGAGATCGCGGGGCTCAGCCCGGCCGTCTCCGGTTTTTTGCTGATTGCTGCCGGTGCGGCATTCATGGACAGGGTGGCTGAGGCCTTTATCGGCCAAGAAGCATTCCAGGCGGAGATCCTGATGCTGGCCGGCTCGTCTTTCTTCGCCGGTTGCGGTCTCATGCTGGCCGGCACCGCGCGCCTCGGGGCGCCCTGGGACACTCTCTCGGGACTTCATCTGGCCTATCTCGGAGGTTTGGGCCTTGGCGTCTATGCGGTTTTCTGCATTGCCGGCAAGCTTCATACGGGTCAGTCGCTCGGTCAGTCCCGCATGGTGAGGTGTGGCGCCATCTGTCTCTGCCTGGCCGCTTTGCTGCGTGTCGCACCGGCCTTCGGGATTGATCTGCCCGGACCGCTCCACGGTCTTGCGGCCGTCTTGTGGGCCTCAGCGTTTCTGGCCTGGACCGTCGATTTCTGGCCAGCCCTGAGCCGGACGAAGTAAGGGACAGGAGATTGGATCGATAAGAAACACCTGGTCCCGTCAACGCGTACAGCCGGCATCTACTCCACAGGAAACCTGTCGGTTCCGCCCGTTTCCTGAACGGCTTTCTTGGCGCATTCAAACAGCGCCCAGCGATCTTCCGGTGCTTCCATCAGGCCGAGATTCGTGACGGTCGTCATGACACAGGCCAGTTCCTGTTGGGCGTCGAATACGGGAACGGCCTGCCCCGTAATTCCGGGAGACAGGTGCCCCGTGAGCTCGGCCCAGCAGGTCTCGCGCATCTCCTTCAGTTCGCGTTTCGTCGGCTTTTTGCCGCGGTAACCGGCCGGTTGCAGCTTGCGGGCGACGTCTGCGTGGTCCTCCGACAAATAGGCCTGGAAGAGCAAGCCACAGGCCGTGTTGTCCAGTGGAAGCACGTCGCCGAGGCTGATGGTGTTGATAGCAAAATAGGCGCTGCGATACCAGCGCACGACAGTCGGTCCCCGTTCCGTCCAGATTGCGACGCCGGCGCTCAGGGCATGGTCATTGGCCAGATCTTTCATGTGTCTGGCGGCGATCTCGATCGGGTCGATGCGCCTGAGCGCGCTGATGCCGATACGCAGCGCAGCAGGTCCAAGATCGTAGTGGCCAGAATGCGGGTCCTGCTGGACCAGGTCCTCTTTTACAAGGCTCTGCAGGTAACGGTGCGCCGTCGGACTGCCCGTGCCGGCTTCCCGCGCGATCACCCCAAGCGGCAACGGGCCGGTTGCATTGGAAAGCACGTTCAGGAAGCGGGTTGCGATGGAAACGGATTGAATATTGCCGGACCGCTTGGTGGTGGTTTCGGGACCGTCCTTGTTGTCCTCTTCAGTCATGAATGAATGTCCTGAAGAAGCGCTGAACCGGGGTTCACGGCAAAACTCATCATTGTCAATTTTTGCATTCGCGTCCTCCCGTTCCACTCCAGCCTAGTGCTCACTTGTCGCAAATACAATCCGCACAATGCCGAAATTACCTTTCAATTTCAGCTTGTTGGGTTGGTGTGTTGCTGCAGCGCAACTTTAATTCATGAGTTTTTAACTCATGTTGAAATGCGTAATCAATTCTGTATAGTGAAATTTAACAGATCCAAGCATCAGGGGCCGGGGCAAGTACGGGCAGCATCTGACACTTGATCTTTTTTTCCGAAATGTGTTGCAGGCAAGATTTCGCCAGCTTGCGCACCTCAATCATCATCAGGGTAATAAGATGAAACCGACTCGGATTGCGAAATTGCTGGGCAGCACAGCTGTGTTTACAGTTTCACAGCTGGTTTTCAGTTCCGCAGAAGCGCAGGACAATGGAGCAGATGTCCCTGTGGACGAGATTGTGCTCGATACGATCTTGGTCAGCGGTGAAAAGGTAGGCCGAACCGTTCAGGATACGGCCAGCTCAATCTTCATCATTACAAGTGAAGACCAGGAAACCCGTCCCGAGGAGCAGAGCGTCCAGAGCGCCGTGCAGGACGTTCCCAACGTCTATTATCCCGGCACCGTCGGTGTGGCGCCGATTATCCGCGGGCAGGACACTCAGGGGCCGAATACGGGGGCGATCGCCTTTTATTCCGGCACGGTTCCCCGGGCTTCCATCAACATCGATGGCCAATACCAGACCTATTACGAAACGGTCTATGGCGCGACGTCGATCTGGGACATCGATCAGGTGGAGGTTTTCCGGGGACCTCAAACCACCTCGCAAGGCTCCAACAGCATCGCCGGGGCCATTATCGTCAAGACCAAAGACCCGACCTTCACGCCCGAAGGTGCCTTGCAGGTTGAATATGGCAACTACAATACGCACCGGGTCTCAGGGATGTTGTCCGGTCCGCTGAGCAGTCAGCTGGCGGCAAGGGTGGCGCTTGATTACTACGGCCGCGATACGTTCATCGACTACATCAATTCCAGTTTCACCGACAACAACACCAATCTCGACATCATGTCGTTCACCGGGCGTGCAAAGCTGCTCTATGTGCCGGATGCCATTCCGGGCCTGACGGCCAAGGCAACCTATGTTTCGACGCAAAACAATCAGCCGACCTTTGAAGCTGCAACTGTCGAGCCCTTCAGCGATCTGGACAACACCCAGACCAGTGTTCCCAGCTTTTATCAGCGGACCAATACCGGCATATTCGACCTGAACTACGAGTTTGAAAACGGTGTAACGCTGAGCAACACGACCCAGTTCACAGACCTGTCCGTCGACCGCGACCTTGAGGATAACAGCCAGGGTGGCGCCACTGTTGACCAGCAGAACCTGTCAAACGAGTTTCTGGTGAATTTCGGCGACGACACCAGCATGCTGAGCGGTGTTGTCGGCCTCTATGCATCAAGGACAACATCGGACGAAACCTTGTTGCTTTCCTATAGCGGCGACCCGGTGTTCGAAGATACCAAGGACAATGTCGGCCTCTTCACCGAGATCGACTACCGGATCAATGACGCCTGGACCCTGACCGGTGGTCTGCGTTTCGAAAGCGACCGGATCCAGAGGACGGGTCAGTCGACCTCCGCGATTGTCGGGCGCGGCGCCGCCATCGATCTGGACTATGACGAGACTTTCAATGCGCTTCTGCCGAAGGTCGCACTCGCCTATGCGGTGACGCCCGACATCACGGTCGGGGGCCTGATCAACCGCGGCTTCAATCCCGGTGGTGTATCCGTCGACTTTGTCTATGGCACCGCAACGCCGTTCGAAGAGGAAACGGTCTGGAACTACGAGATTTTCGGCCGCGCCAATCTGTTTGATGACAGGCTGACGGTGTCGGCCAACGTGTTCTATTCCGACTATCACGACGCGCAGCGCTACTTCCAGACCACGCTGCCCGGCAGCACCATCAACCAGATCGTGACCCTGAATGCGGAGCGTTCGCATGCTTATGGTGTCGAATTCGCGATGGGGTATCAGGTTCTCGACAAACTGCGTGTGTCGGCCAATGCAGGCATCCTGAAAAGCGAGATCACCGAGTTCAGTGCCTTGCCCTCTGTTGAAGGCAACGAATTCAGCAAGGCACCTGGCTACACGGTCGGTGCCGGTGTCGAATGGCACGTTCTGGAAAACCTGATGCTGTCGGCCAACGTGGAGCATTTCGACGGATATTATTCCGACGACTTCAACAGCCAGTCGCTGCAAATCGATCCCTATACGATCGCCAATGCGCGGGCGACCTATCAGGTGCATGAACATTTCCAGATCTTTGGTTACGTGAACAACATTTTCGACGAGCGGGTTCCCACCTGGAAAGAGAACCGGCGCGACGTCGCCAATTTTGCGGTGATGTCCGCACCGCGCATGTTCGGGATCGGTGCCAAGGCGACGTTCTGAACCAGGCTCCAGATCAAAGAAAGGCCGGCGGCATGACACCATGCCGCCGGCCTTTTGCTTTCAGTGTCTGCGCAAGACTTAGAATTCGATGGCCCGGTCGCCATCGGCGTCCTTGATGCGGGTCGGCAGGCCGATCCGGTTGAGGATGCCGAGGAACGGGTGCGGCGGCAGTTCTTCTACATTGGCCATCTTCTTCACGTCCCATTCGCCGGTCGCAATCAGCATGGCCGCGGCCACCGGCGGCACGCCGGCGGTATAGGAAATGCCCTGGCTGCCGACTTCCTCATAGGCTTCCTTGTGGTCGGCAACATTGTAGATGAACACCTCGTGCTCCTTGCCGTCCTTGATCCCTTTCACGAAATCGCCGATGCAGGTCTTGCCTTCATATTCCGGCGCCAGCGAGGACGGGTCCGGCAGGCAGGCCTTGACCACTTTCAGCGGCACGACCTCCAGCCCTTCCGCCGTGGTGACCGGCTGTTCGGAGAGCAGGCCGATGTTCTTCAGGACGGTGAAGACATTGATGTAGTGCTCGCCGAAGCCCATCCAGAAGCGGACATCCGCGCCGTCCATATTTTTGGCCAGTGAATGCACTTCGTCATGACCGCACAGATAGGCCATGCGCTTGCCGACCACAGGCAGGTCGTATTCCTTGCCGATCTCGAACATCTTGTTCGACTGCCATTCGCCCTTCTGCCAGGAATAGACGGTGCCGGTGAACTCGCGGAAATTGATCTCCGGATCGAAGTTGGTGGCAAAGTAGCGGCTGTGGCTGCCGGCATTGATGTCGACAATGTCGACATCGGTGACCTTGTCGAGATAGTCGTCCTTGGCCAGACGGGCATAGGCATTGACGACGCCCGGGTCGAAGCCGGCCCCGAGAATGGCCGTCACACCGGCCTTTTCGCATTCCTCGGCCCGCTTCCATTCATAGTTGGCATACCAGGGCGGGGTTTCGCAGATCTTGCCCGGCTCTTCGTGAATGGCCGTATCGATATAGGCGGCACCGGTCTTGAGGCAGGCGCTGAGCACGGACATGTTCAGGAACGCGGTGCCGACATTGATGACGATCTCGGATTTGGTGCTCCGGATCAGGTCTGCGGTCGCGTCGATGTCGAGTGCGTTGAGTTCATGGCCTTCCAGAACGCCCGGCTGCTTCAGGGCATTCTTGTCATGAACGGTCTTGATGATCTCGTCGCATTTGGAGCCCGTGCGCGAGGCAATGTGAATGTCCCCGAGGACATCGTTGTTCTGCGCACATTTATGCGCCACCACCTGGGCGACACCACCGGCGCCGATGATAAGGACGTTCTTTTTCATCTGTTCCTGTTTTCTCCTTGGAACGGAACCAGCTGTGCGCTGGCGCTATGGACACCAATTCACCCGCAAGCCTTCCGGAAACGCGCGTCGTCTGATTGCAGACTTACGCCGCAGGCTGAAACTCCAGAATGCTCACGGGACCCGCCGTAGGTGTGAGGGAAACTGTCGTGAAGCCGGTGTCGGCGAGAAGCCTGGAAAACTCTCCGGCCGTTCTTTCGCGTCCGCCAAGTTGGGTCAGCATGAAGATGTCCTGGCTGGATCCGCGATGCCGGGCGTCGGCTTCGTCTGCAACGATATCGATCAGCAGAAGCCGCTCCTGGCCCTGCATGGCCTTTCGCGCATTTTTGAGGATTGCGGCAGCTGACGCATCATCGAAATCATGGAAGACCCGGCTGAAGAGATAGACATCTCCGCCTGTTGGAAAGGTTTCGAAAAACGAACCGCGTTGAACAGATGCCCGATCGCAGGACAGCATTTTCCGGAAAGTCGGATTGAACTCTTCTTCGGAGCGGGCCAATTCGAACAGGACCCCTTTTGTATCCGCGTTTCGATCCAGCAAAAGGCCAAGAAACGCACCGTTGCCGCCGCCCACATCCACGATCGTCGTTCCGGCAGGAAAGGACAGGAGGGGTGCGATCAGGCTTCCGATCCCGAGAGCTGCGTCACGCATCTGGTCGTCAAACTGTTTTTGAGCAACGGCATCCCTGGCCAACACGTCAAAAAACGGTGCGCCGTGGACGAGGTCAAAAGCAGGTTTTTCAGAGCGCAATTGATCGACCATGTGCTCCCACGGACGCCACAGGATCGGGCTGTACTCGAACGAGACCCAGCTCGCCAGCGAATGATCATGTCCGGTTGCCAGAAACCGTGTGGCTTCCGTGGCCACATAAGATCCGTCCTGGTCGCGGCCAATCACCTCTTCATTGACCAGGTGATCGAGTACGCGCTCAAGACGGTCCGCCTGCACACTGACCGATGCAGCAAGGTCTGCCACCGGCTTGGGTCCGGCCAGCAGCATCTCGGGTATGCCCAACTCCACAAGAACCCGGATGCATTGGGACGTGCGGTAGGCCGTGATCTGCTTGATCAGTTTCAGGGGGGGCAGGCCGGTCTCCTGTGAGGATGCAGCCTGGGTGTTCGCTGTCATGGCATTGTGCTCCTATTGCACTCAGTGGCTCAGGTGGCCGCAGGCATCAGCCGCAGCGGTTCGTGTGTGTTGGGTTCAAACAACGAGAAAAGGACAAGACTGCCGGCGCTACCGAATTTGGTGATCTCTCAAACGATCTATTTCTTGCAGGCTCGGCATATGGGGGGGACGGTTTTGCCGGTCTTGCCGGAAGCGCCACCATGGTCAGAAGGTGGTCGCCAAGGACGCTGAACTGAATGGTGAAGACGTGCCCACTTGACCAGCAAGGTGAAAGATCTGTGGCCAGTCGCAATCGGGCAAAACCGCAATCATCCCAGCCGGTGAACTCCGAGGCACCAAAGGCGCAGATATGTTTCACGGCTGGATAAAGCGCCTTGAAAAGGCTCTCCTTGGCTGAGAAAACCAGCGTCGTCAGCAGGGCAAAATCCAACCCGGCAATGCACCGTCTTTCCTGAGGTTTCATGATAAGGTCCGCCAGTTTTTCGGCTTCATTCCCGGTCAGGATCTTCTCAAGATCGACGCCAAGACCAGGGTATTTCTCAGACCGACCCACGAGCGACACGGCCATGTTCCGCGTGTGTGAGATCGATCCGGTATAGCCAACCGGCCAGTGCGGAGATCGGTCGCTGGAAATTCCCGGAAAGTCCGTCTTGCCGCCCAGATGTTTGAGAGCCATGCCAGCACATCTGCGGCCGGCCAGAAATTCCGCCTTGCGCTTCTCGGAAGCATGTTTCAGCTGGGGCGGAATTCGGATCCCACAAACGTCATTGGCTCGCAATTGGCTCGCGGCGTCGGAAATCGGCACTGCAAAGCAACAACAATCGTCTGCCCCGGTTGACCATGGCCAGATCAACTGCGGGCCCGCTTCAACACTGTCATTGCGCGCGCTGGCCAGCAGATCTGAGGAGGGAGCATGCCTTGAGCCACGGCAGGAAGCTTCAGGCACCAAGGGTCGCTCCTCCATCCACCACGATGTCCTGGAGCGTGATATGCCCGGCCAGATCGGAGGCCAGGAACAGTGCTGTTTCGGCAATGTCGTCGGTCTTCGCGACCTTGCCCAGTGGGATGCCGAGTTTGAACTGGTCCGGCAGGCCGGTGACCAGTTTCTGGTATCCTCCGGTGCCACCCACCATTTCGCTCAGCATCGGCGTGTCCGTCGAACCCGGCGAAACGATGTTGCAGCGAACACCGTATGGCGCAAGTTCCAGCCCGACACAGTGGCTGAGGCTGGCCATGGCCGCCTTGGAGGCACAATAGGCCGTCATGCCCGTCCGTGGCACATGAGCTGCATTGGAGGCAATGTTCACGATGGCACCTGATCGCTGGGCCTTGAACACGGGGATCCATTGCCGCAGCAGGTAAAACGGCCCGCTGGCATTGACGGAGAGGCAGGCGGACCAGTCTTCCGGTGTGAGGGCCTCGGCCTGACCTGTCCTCAGAACTCCGGCTGCGTTTACAAGAATGTCCAGCCGGTTGTTTTCTGCCTTGAGATCCTGGCACACCGTTTCCACCTGCGCGGCATCGGCAAGGTCCATCTGTACGATCCGGAAGCTCAGGCCTTGGTCGTCTGCAAGCCGATCCAGCCCTGTCACATCGGCACCGGTTTCCACAAATCGTTCGGCGATGCGGCGGCCGATCCCTCGAGCCGCCCCGGTCACCAGAACCCGCTTGCCGGCAAACTGCCGGTTTGTCACGCTGTTCTCTGTCATTGCGTCAGGCCGCGAGCTGCTTGCTTTCGATCAGCGACCACCAGCCATTCAGTGTCGGCACCTTGGCCAGTTCGTCGAACCCGACCACGACGCCGCGTTCCTTCAGTTCGCT
This sequence comes from Roseibium sp., assembly GCF_965233565.1. Lineage (GTDB taxonomy): Bacteria > Pseudomonadota > Alphaproteobacteria > Rhizobiales > Stappiaceae > Roseibium. Next base: position 4,272,007 of record NZ_OZ247494.1, read on the forward strand.
GGCCAGTTTCATGACCTGTATCGAATCAAGACCGTAAAAGATCAGGTTCTCTTCCGGATCGAGTTCGTCTTCGTCCTCTATCAGCTCCAGAACCCGTGCCTGCAGCCAATCCCGTGTCGCTACATCCGCTGGCGCAGTTCCGGTCAGGCTGGCCGTATCTGTCACAGCACCGCAACGCGTTGCCACATAGGTCAAGGCCATCCGGTGTTCTGCTTCCGAGAAATCGGCGACAGCATCGGCGATCAGAAAAGCCTGGATGTCGTTCATGAAGGCATCGGCAACCGTCATCAGACAGCCGATATGGGCGTAAATGCCGCCGACGATCAGCTGGTCGCGGCCCATGGCTGCCATCCGTTCCTTCAGGTCGGACCGCTGAAACGCACTGTAGCGCCACTTGGTCAGAACGATATCGTCTTCGCCCGGCACAAGTTCCCTGACGACCTGCTGCAAGACCGGGTCAGCCACCGTCAGGCCAGGGCCCCACATGTCATTCAGGAGCGCCCGGTCTTCCGGTGCCTGGTCATGAGGCTGCGCGGTGTAGATCACCGGAACCTTGTTGTCATAGGCCCAGGCCCGGACACGTTCCAGGTTCTGGATCAGCTTCCGGCGCAGCTCTCCGTCTTCGCCATAAAAGCGAAGGAAGTAGTTCTGCATGTCATGAATGAGCAGAACCGCGCGTGCGGCATCCGGTTTCCAGGACGTCTTGTTGACGGGCAGCTCGCGCGGCATGGCGTAGTCCGCAATTGTCGGAATGGTCATAGGGCACCTTTAGGCGGTTAGTGCGGGGGTGGAATTGTCGGCAAGGTCTGCCCGCAATTTCTTCTTGTCGGGCTTGCCGAAGGCTGTCAGGGGAATGGCGTCTGTGAACTTGAACCGGTCGGGGATCTTGTAGTCGGCCACGCCGAGCGACATCAGATGTCTGCGAAGCGTGAGCGGTTTTGTGCAGGAGTTGTTCAGGACGATCACGGCGCAGCTTTTTTCACCAAGATCCGGGTCCTTGATCGCGACCAGAGCGGCCGCGCGAACGTCGGGATGCAGCAGCAGCAGGCTCTCCACCTCTTCCGCCGCGATCTTTTCACCGCCGCGGTTGATCTGGTCCTTCACGCGCCCGACGACGCTCAGATAACCACCTGCCGTGCGGCAAACGAGATCTCCCGAATAGTAAAATCCCTCGCTGTCAAAGACTTCGCGATTGTGCTCCGGGCTCTGGTAGTAGCCGCGGAACGTGTAAGGCCCCCGGGTTGCGAGCCTGCCGGCCTCACCGTCGGCAACGGGGTGGCCGTCTTCATCGACAACCTTGACCTCGTCATCAGGACTGATCGGCCGGCCCTGAGTGGTGAAGACAAGGTCCTCCGGATCATCCAGACGGGTGTAATTGACCAGCCCTTCTGCCATGCCGAAGACCTGCTGCAGATTGCAGCCGAGCACACGCGGGACCAGGCGGGCGTGGGATTCGGGGAAATGCGCACCGCCGACCTGCAGAAGTTTCAGGCTGCTCAGTGCACTGCGATGATCGGGGGCCGATTGAAGCCAGAGACTGACAGCGGAAGGCACCAGAGCCGCCATTGTCACGGCATGCCGGCGCATCAGCGCAAAACAGCTGAGTGGTTCGGGGCTCTGGGCCAGGACGACACAGCCGCCCGCGTGAAACACGCCCAGCGAACCGGGTGAGCTCATCAGAAAATTGTGCCCGGCCGGCAAGGCGCACAAGAAACGTGTTTCAGCGGTCAGTGCGCAGATCTCCGCGCTGGCACGCACGCTGTAGAAGTAGTCGTTATGTGTGCGGGGAATGAGCTTCGGCGTGCCCGTGCTGCCACCGGAGAGCTGGAAGAAGGCAACATTGCCTGCATCGGTCGGTGCAAATGCAGGTTCTGCAGTTTCCGGTTCCGTGTGGATCCAGGAAGACAGACTGGAGCCTGGCGCCTCCTCCTCCAGGAGCAGCACCGCCAGAGGCTCATCAAGCATGCCGCGCAGTTCCTGGAGGAAGTCATCATCACGAAACAGGTCATGCTGGCGACTTGCTATCAGAAGCTTCGGCCTGATCTGCCGCGCATAGGCTGTCATCTCGTGACGACGGTGGCTGTAAAGCGCGTTGACCGGCGCTACCCCGATCTTCAGCAGGGCAAAGAAGACGATGTAGAACTCCGCAACATTGGGCAGCTGCACCAGAGCCGTGTCACCGTGCCCAAGGCCGCGTGCGGCCAACCGGATCGCCAGGTTGGTCGAGAGCCGGTCAAGTTTCTCGTAGCTGATGGCCCGCTCACCGCAGAGGATCGCGGTCGCGGTTGGGCGTGCGTCGCTCTGTGTCTGCAAGATGTTGGAGAGCGGCTCATCGGTCCAGTAGCCGCGCTCACGGTAGCGCGCTGCCAGCTCTTCCGGCCAGCGCTGAAAGTCCACGTTCATGGGATTTACCTGTGTTTTGAAGGATGCCCTGGATTTAAGCGGCGACACCGCAGGCACTGAGCATGGTGCCCAACTTGGTCTGGACTTCTGCCCATTCGGAATCGGGTTGCGAGGCTTCGACTATCCCTGCGCCGGCAAAAAGCCGGATTGTTTCGCGTTCGACAATGCCACAGCGGATGGTGATCACCCATTCGCCGTTGCCATGCCCGTCACACCAGCCGACCATGCCCGTAAACAGGCCGCGTTCGAAGGGTTCAACGAACCGAATGAGCCTGTGGGCCAGTTCCGTCGGATAACCGCAGACCGCCGGGGTCGGGTGGAGCAGGCAGGCAAGCTGTAGCGCCGTCACCGACGGATCTTTCAAGGCGCCGGTAATCCGGGTCGAGAGGTGCCACAGGGCTGCGGTACTCAGAAGTTCCGGGCCGTCCGGGACGTCAAGGTCAGTGCAAAGCGGCTCCAGGATGCGCTTGATGTCCTCAACCACAAGCCGGTGCTCGAATCGATCTTTCTCCGAGGTCAGCAACCGTTCGCCGGTCTCGCGGTCTGCGGTGGCATCAACAAGCCGTTTTGTGGACCCGGCGAGCGGATTGGAAAGGAAGTCCACACCCGTTTTGCGAAGGAGCAGTTCCGGGCTCACACCGACGAGAGACCCGCCTTCTGGCAGGGGCACCTGGAACTGATATCCATCCTTGTTCTGCGCCCGCAACATGCGGAGCAGATTGTCCACATTGACCGGTGCTGCGAATTGCAGTTCCCGCATCACCGAGAGAACGGCCTTGCGCACGTCGCTGTGCTGGAAGTTCACGATCGCATGCTGGACCGCATGTTTGAAACCGCGCTCGTCCGGGACGCTGCGCTGTCCGAGCAGGACCGGCATGCCCTCTGTTGCCTCCGGCCGTCCGGCGGGGACTGGTCCGGTGCGCCATTCATGGTCTTCCGGCACATAAAGACATGAGCCCTCGCCAAGATCGAAGGGGATCGCACCGACAACAACGGGGTTGTCCTGACCGGCCCTGCGGGCTCGCTCCAAAGCCTCGCCGACGGCTTGTTGAAACAGCCCGCCTGCAGCTCCACCGCTGCGAACGGGCACTGTGATTCGCTCCCGAATGCCTTCGGCGTGCAGCTCGTTGCCACCTGACGTGAACAGAAATCTCTCTCTTGTATCAGGCAGGATGGCCATGTCCTCATGGCACTCTGTACGCGCTCCGATTGTCATGGAGCATCTCCTATATCTGAGGTTGACCTGCCCTAATACCTGAGTATGATACTCATGTTTTGTCAATACCAAAAGTCGCAATGAAAAATCTTACACCAATGCAGGCGGCCTACTGGACGGGCCGGCAAGCCAAGGGCTTCCTTGGAAATGTCTCCGCGCATCTTTATGTGGAATTCGAGTGTGGACCGATCGATCCGCGTCGGTTTGGCGCAGCCCTGGAAAAACTCTATTCGGCGCATGACATGATGCGCGTGAAGATCTCCTCAGATGGGCATCAAGTTATTGGAAATGCAGAAAAAAGCATCTCCTATCAGGTGGAGGATCTGACAGGTCTCGAATCAGACGCAGTCGTCCGACGTCTGGAAACGAAACGCCAGGAGTGGACGGGCCGAACGCTTGACCTGGAAGCCGGTCAGACTTCCGCCTTCGGACTAACGCTCCTGCCTGGCGGGGGCGCCCGAATGCATGTCGACACGGACATGGTCGCAATCGACCCGCCCAGTTTCTGTCTTCTGATGGAAGACCTTGCGCAGCTTTATGAAGATCCTGATTTGCAGCCCGACAAGGACCAATCCCGGTATTTCGACTGGCTGACCCGGAAGGCTGCGGACAGTGATCTTGCGGACCGCCAATCCAACGACAAACGCTGGTGGCAGGCGCGACTGGCAGACATAGCGCCGGCACCGAATCTGCCTCAAACCACTCCAAACCAACCGGTGCACAGCAGCCGGCTCGCAACGGTGTTGTCTCCGGAGCAGCGTCAGTCTTTGGAACGGCGGGCGCGCGTCCTCAAAATCACGCCGTCCGCGCTGATGCTGGGACTGTTTGCCGCAGTGATCGGCGAAGCAACGGGAGATGAACGCTTCCGCCTGAATGTGCCGATGTTCTGGCGCACGCCCTTTGACCTCGACGTCGACAGGATCGTCGGAGACTTCTCAAATATCCTGATCCTGTCTGTCGACCCGCCGTCCGAATTGGAACTGGGAACGTTCTGTGAGCACATTGCAGAACAGATGCGTGACCTGTTGGCACATTCCACCTATCCCGGTGTCAGCGTGATGCGGGACCTTTCCCGGCAGAAGCAATCCCTGCAATCAGCCCCGATCGTCTTCACCTCCGGCCTGGATGTGCCCGGCGGGGATCTCTTTTCCGAACGGGTGACCCGTCTCTTTGGTCCGATGATCTGGGCCGTTTCACAAGGGCCGCAGGTTGCGTTGGATGCTCAAGTCGCCGGGCTGGACGGCGGACTGCTGATCAATTGGGACATCCGTCTTGACGCCCTGCCAGAGGCCTGGATCAAGGCTGTGTTCGGCAAATATGTAACGCTTGTCTCAAGGCTCGCCGAAGACCCTGAGACGCTCAAGGGTCGCGTTTTCGCTCATAAAGTGCAGCAAAGCCCGCATTCGCCGCAATACACGGAAACCACGCAGATGTTGCAGGCGCTTGTTGAGCGCCTCGCTCCTGGAACGGTCCCAGGTGAACACGCCAGATTCCGGGAAATCGGGCTTTCGCATGATGACCTGGCGGACTTGATGACATTCCTCAATCGCTATGTTCCGGCGGCCAACTTGACCAAAGACGATCTCGCCCCCGACAGCACCATCGACACTGCGGCCAGCCTCATAGGGCACCGGTCCGGCGGACGTTCTGAGAAAGTCGCTCGTGCTTATCTCTCCTCAATCGCGCCCGAGAAAACCGATCAGCGCCATGCGCAACCCGCCGAATAACGTCTCTGGAGTTTTCATGAAAACCGAACTGACCTCCCTGCAACGCGCCTATCTCCTGGGCCGCAGCGACTATGTCCCGCTCGGCGGTGTGGCGATGCAGGAGTTTCGCGAATATCGCGGCCATTTCGACCTGGCACTGCTGGAACGGCGCTTGAAGCTGCTTGCAGAACGCCACGACAGCCTGCGAACGGTCATCGACCGAAAAGACTTTTCCAAACACGTCCTGGACACAACCGTCGTCGATTTCGTTTCCGTCGATCTGTCCGGCCTTGATCAGGAGGAAGCCGATGCGCGGATCACGGAGCTGAAACAGGATTTCTCGCATCAGCTTTTTGACCTGGCGTCTCCGCCCTGGAGAGCCGTCGCGTTCCAGCTGCCGGAAAGCCCGGAGCCCGGCGGCGATACTTGTGCTGTCTTCTTCCGCTTCGATGCCTTGATCCTCGACGGATATTCCATTGCCGCTCTGATGGTCGAACTGTTCGAGGACGTACGGCTGGAGGACAAGGTCGCGACGTCTCCTGTTCCAGCTCCTGATCGAACCAAGGCGGAGCGGGACGCCGCCTACTGGAAAACCAAGCTGGCCGGCTATGAGGGCGCGCCACGTTTTCCGTGGCGCGGCCCGCTGGAGACCATAAAAACTTCAAGATACGAACGACGGAGCCTTGTCGTTGACAGAGACAGATTCAAGAAACTGTCACGCCTTGGGGCCAGGAACGGGCTATTCAGGAACACAGCTCTGACCGGCCTCATCTTCCAGGTGCTGTCGCACTGGCTGAATGACGGCGTGCTCCACGTCGGTATTCCCGCCGCACCGCATGCAGGTGAGGCCTTTGCCAACAGGTCTACTTTTTTCGCCGTAAAATGGGAGGGCGCTGCAGGATCGGATTTCGCCGAAAATGCTCAGGCATTGCAAAAGGACGTTCTGGAAGGTCTGGGCCATCTGTCTTTCTCCGGTGTCGAGATCAACAGGTTCCTCATGGAGCAAAGCGGAGCCGATGGCGTCGCCTTACCGGTCGTGCTCACCAACGGGCTCTCCTGGCCGGTCCTGTCCGAAGGTCATGCTGTTCGCCAGGAGGACGGCCTGACGCAGACCCCTCAGGTCGCGATCGACATCCGACTTTCCTCAGGAGAACGTGGCAGCCTCAAAATCGACATCGATTATGCGGTCGAAGCCGTCGAGGACGAAATGGTCGGCGAGATGCTCGCGGCCATCGACCGTGCCGTCACAAAGGTCTGTGAGAGCGAAAACCTGGCCTTCGCAAGCCAGGACATACTGAATTTCGGCCACTACCAGCTGAATGCACCTGAAGAGGATTACAGTAGCGCCGGGTATCTGGCCAGGGTCGCCGACAATCTGTTCAAGACCGGCACGGACAAGGTTGCTCTTGTCTATGGAAACCGTCGGGTGACTTACGAAGAGCTCGGCCGGGGTGTGCACCGGGCTCTGACATTTCTCGACAAGAAGAACCTGAAAAAGAGCCATGTTGTCGTTCTGGCGTTGCCACGTGGTCCGGAACAGACGATGCTGACACTGGCCTGTGCCTTCAGGGGTATTGTCTGGGTTCCTGTCGACGCCTGTGCTCCGCCTGACCGCCTGAGGTTTCTCTACGATAACTGCAAGCCGGACCTGGTGATCGGGGCGGCCAGCATCGAGGGCCACACCGTGGTTCCGATTGATACCGCACTTAACGAAGAAGCTGCAGGCGATCCACTGGATCTGATGCTACCGCTTGAAGATCTCTCCGCCAGCACGGACGCTGCCTATTACCTCTATACGTCCGGCACGACCGGCAAGCCGAAATGCGTCGTGCTCTCCAACCACTCTACGGACAATGTCGTTGGCAGTACAAATGCAGCCTGGGAGATAACATCAAACGATGTCTTCCTCTCTGTCAGCCCGTTGCACCATGACATGTCGGTCTATGAGATTTTTGGCTGCCTGACCGCCGGAGCAACCCTGATCCAGCCTGTCGAGGGCGAGGAAAAGGATGCCATGCGCTGGAACCAGCTGGTTTCCGAACATGGCGTGACCATCTGGTCTTCGGTACCGACCATTTTCGAAATGCTGTTGTCCTGCCGCCAGGGCGATGCGCTGAAAAGCCTGCGGCTGATCAATCAGGGTGGCGATTATCTGAAGCCGGCGGTTATCGCCGAATTGCGGCAGACCAATCCCGACGCGCAGCTCAGCTCAATCGGCGGACCGACCGAAACCACTATCTGGAGCATCTGGCACAGGGTCCAGCCGGAGGACACGGGAAATATCCCTTATGGCCGCCCGCTGCCCGCCAACCGGTATTTCATCCTGAACGATGCCGGGGAGCATTGCCCCCCCGGTGTTGTCGGCCGGATTCATTCGTCGGGCGTCAACACGGCGCTCGGCTATCTGGAAGACGGTGTCCTGCACCAGCATGATTTCGTCACCATCAAGGATGAACACGGCCTTCCGCTTCGCGCTTTCAGATCCGGGGACCGCGGCAAATATCGCCGCGACGGAGTCATTCTGTTCGACAGCCGCGTCCAGGGCTACATCAAGGTGCGGGGTGTTCGCATCTCGATCCCCGACGTGGAAAACGAACTCGTGAAACACCCGGAAGTCTCCCGGGTCTTGCTGACGGACCTCGGAGACGAGCGGCGCGGCGAAACCGAGCTGGGCGCCCTTTATGAACCGGTGACAGGCAGTCATTTGACAGACGCCGACCTGCGCGGTTTCGCAAGGCAACACTTGCAGGAATCCCATGTGCCGTCCCGCATGCTGAGGGTCGACAGCATCCCGCTTTCCGCCAATGGCAAGCCGGACCGCAGAACGGCGCGCCGACTTTTCGAGGAGACCGCGCCTGACAGGTTGCGAACCGATCAGATCAGGCCGCCTGAGCCGGCAAGCCGCCGAGTGCTCGACATTTACCTGGATGTCGTTGGAAGGGCTCAAGGCAAACCCGTCACCGGAACGACCGAGTTTCTTACCATGGGTTTGTTGCCCTCCCATCTCAAGCCGATCTCCGCCCGGTTGAGTGCGGAATTCGGGGTGACCCTACTGCCGAAGCAGCTTGTTGGCTGCCGCAATGCCGACCAGGTGCATCAGCTCGTGAGCACCAGCCGACGCTAGCCTGACCGAAACTTCCACGGACGCCACGCCCGATTTCAAACGCTTCAAAGAGGACTGTTCATGCCCGACATTGATCCCAATGGCGGTTGGATGCCGCTCACCCTGCCGCAGCTCGATTTCTGGGAGGAATTCACCTTTCACCCGGATCAGCCGGTCTCCACCGTTGCGCATTTCATTGACATCGATGGCGATGTGGATGTCGATGCGCTCAAACGCGCGATCGGTCAAACCATTCGCGAAGCCGATATTCTGTCGGCAAGGTTTCACGCGCCAGAAGAAAGCGACGCGCCCAGACAGATCTGCGATCCGGACTTTGTTCCGGTATTGTCGATTGTCGATCTGAAGAACCAGCCGGATCCAATTTCGGCCGCCAAAGACCATATGAAACGGGATCTCACGGCGCCGCTGGACCTCAGGCGCGACCGGCTGTCAGCCCATATTCTCTATCGTGTCGGCCGGTCACGGTATCTTTGGTACATCCGTGCGCATCACATCATCGTGGATGGATACGGCCTTGCCCTGATCGAACAGCGTTGCGCGGAGCTTTACAATCATTTCCTGGGTCGTGCAGATGCCGGAACACCCTTTCATCCCTTTTCAGGGTTTCTGACCGAAGAAGACCACTATCAGAAGAGCTCCAGATGGCAGAAGGACAGGGCCTATTGGGCCGACTATTTTGCCAGCGCCGGTGGTATCGAAGTGCTGGAGCGCGGCGATGAAGACTATGGCGAACCCGGGTTTCATCAGACCGCAGCGCTTCCGCAGGACTTCAGCAAAGCCCTTCTCGCCAGCGCCAAGGCTGCTGATCTCGGGTGGCCGGACCTGCTCACCTTGTTGTCCGGTCTCTATATATTCGACGCCGTTCCGGCTGCGCGCAATCAGGACAGCAGCACAGTGACGCTCTGGTTGCCCTTCATGAGCCGATGGGGCAGCGTTGGTGCAAATCTGCCGGCACTTCTGGTCAATATTCTGCCCTTCGAGATGAAGGTGCACAGATCCGAAAGGCTCGAGGACTTCCTCACCCGGTCGGCCGATGAACTGAAACGGCAACGGCGCCATAGCCGCTTCCGCATCGAACAGATCGCAAAAGACCAGGGCCTGGCGGAGGGAAGCCGGTACTTCTTCTCACCCCTGATCAATGTGCTTCCGTTCAAGTCTCCTGCTTTTGCCGACTGCAAGACACAGCGCAACATCCTCGACAGTGGCCCGGCCGACGGCTTCAATCTTACGTTCCGGGGTGAGGATGACGCCAGTGGAATGAGCCTTGGCATTGACGCGGACCCGTCCATGACGGGACGTGATGAGTTCGAGCGTCACATGACCGAGTTGCCGGCCTTCCTGTCCCGTTTGCTGAAACCGGAAAACCTCCAGCAACCGCTTCGAAACGTCATCGGTGAAAACCGGTCTGCTGCATTTCTGGAAGCGGCCGCACAACGGTTCCCCTACTGAAACTTGAAGGCCAGAAAAAGCCGCCCTCGTCCGTTTCGGTCGAGGGCGGCTTTTTTGTTTGTGTTCGTGTCAGGACAGGGATTTTAAAGACGCACCGTCGTCAGCGAAATGCTCAAACATTGCAGTGACGGTTTCCTGGATGGTCTCCACCTGTGCCGCCGAATATCGTTTGGCCTGGTAGCTCATCAGCACCCGTATCGAACGCTCTCCATCGATCACCTCTTCCATCACTTCGAACTGCAGCGCCAGATGCGAGTCATGCTTGTCGGGATCAACCTGGCGGAACGCGATCCGGCCGCCATCCGGTGCCGGCAGATTGCCGTTCAGCTTGTTCTGGGCATGGATCTGGATGAAGACATCGAACAGGTGGTCCTTGCCCGGGGTCATGCCGAGCGCGGTTTCAACCAGATCAATCGGAATGTCCGTGTAGGGCAGCGAGCCATTGATCAGTTCCTTTACATCTCTGATCAAGCCGCCGACGGTGGGCTCCGCCCCGAACCGGACCCTGTGGGCGACCACGGTTGTGAAATAGCCGACCGTATCGAAGAAATCCGCGTCAGTACGTCCGGAGGCGGACGTTCCGATCACAAGGTCCTTCAAGTCGCCGAGCTTTTGCAGGGCTGCCGATATCGCTGCATAGACAACGTTGAACAGCGAAGCGCTGTTTTCCTTGGCGAGCGCATATAGTCCTTCGGAGGTCTCGTGCGCGAGCCGCATCTCCACCCAGCCGCCTGCAGCTGAATTTGCCTCGACGTCTTCAGGCGTCGCCGTGTTGCTGGAAAACAAGACCAGCTCTCGCGGCGCGTCATGGAGCATATCGGTCCAGTAGCCAAGGTGGTCAGAGTTGACGCCGGCTTGCACCTGTTTGCGCGCAAAATCATGAAAGGGCACAGGTGCTCCGGAGAAGACGGGGTCTTCCTTCGCAGACCTGGCCCTGTAGGCCTCGACCAGCTCGTCCATGATCAGATTGACGGACCATTCGTCCAGAGCCAGGTGATGGAACAGGAAAGACAGGATCTGCCGTCCCGTTTCGGGATCCGTCAGGAACCTGAGCCTGACCGGCAACTCGCGTTCCAGATCGAAGCAATATCCGGCTTCGGTGTGTCGATCGGTGTCTTTGCTTTCCCCGCTGCGCCAGAACCACTTGTAGCTTTCCAGCTCGGATGCGGGGACGACCTTTTGCAGCACCTCGCCATTTTCGCTCTCGACATAGAGTGTTCGAAGCGCCTCGTGGCGCTCCATCAGATCGCGGAAGGCTGCCTCAAAGACGTCTTCCTCAACCACGTCCAGAAAGTCGAGCGCGAACGGCAGATTGAAAATCTCGCTGTAACCAAAGGCTGAATAGATCTTCCAGAGTGACATCTGGGCCAGCGCGAGCGGCGTCACGGCCGCGTTGGATTGGCCTGTGGTAATCTCGACCGAGCCGTTGCCGACAGTCTTTTTCGCGTCTGCGATGACGTGAGCATGCCGTGCAAGGGCGGCGGCGGTCGGATTGCCGAAGAGATCGTTGAACCGGACCTCAATGCCGTGATTGTGCAGCAGACGGCCGATGATCCTGGTCGCAACCAGCGAATGGCCTCCAAAGTCAAAGAAGTCGTCGTCGGCCTTGAGATCAGGCGTTGCAAGCGCGTCGCGGAACTCCATCAGGATCGCAGACTGTATAGCGGCGAGGTCGCCGGCATTGTCCAGCTCATCGGTCTGATCCTGTTCTTCCATCGTCGTGTCACCGGCGAATGGGGCCCATTGGCTCAGCTGACCTTTCGGTTCCTCGCCACCGGCTTGCTCCGCTTCCAGCTCGGCTGCAAACAGATCCAGAACAAGCGGGCCGGCATAGCGGCTGAGGGCTTGCCCCGTGACAAGTTCGAGTAGGGTGTGTCCTTCCGCATCCTGACCGACCGCAAGACTGAAGTCCGGCTGAACTTCAGCTGTTGGCAACGGCAGGCGCTGCAATGTGACGGTCTGGGCCGGGAAAAAGCGATGCGGATCCGTGAGCCACCGGATCGATACCGACGGCAGACCAGAGTTTTGCACGTTCAGCGGCACGCCTTTCGCGGAAGCGGAAAGTTGAGCAAGAATCTCCGCGTCCGTTTCCTTCAGGTCACCGTCTCGCGACACTGGAACATTGACCACGTTCTTCTGGGCAAGGCCTTGGCAATTGTCTCCCAATCGGTCTTGAGGACTGACCGGAAATCTGGCTTCCAACCGATCGTGTCCACCCAATCTGCACAGAAACCGCGCAAACCGGGTTCCAAAAAACGAAAGGGCTGCGAGTTCGTCGGTGCTGCCGTCCTGGAACATCGGCAGCGGCACAGTTTCGAGGCAGATCCCGTGACGTTGCGCTAACCGCTGTTTTTGAGTGGCAAACCGCGCCGGATTGCCAAAATCCAACATGGTCCTTTGTGTTGCCTGGTCCTGGCGGCGTAGCCAGCCAATGGCTGCGTGCCTTGGCGGATCCAGCTCCAGCTCCGCGGCTTCTTTACGTGGGGGCTCTTGCAGCGCCATGCGGTCATAGGCAAATGCAATATTTGTCAGGAAGTCTTCCGGTCCGCAGAATTCTCCGACAATTCGATGGAATAACAGCGCCAGGATGACCTCATCCAGACAGAATATGATCAATGCATTGAATGGGGCTTCTGTTTCGGAAACCCAAGTCGTTTGTTGACGCGCGAGGATCAAGTCGATGGCTTCCTGACGCGACTCGACATGAACGATACCCAATGTTCCGTCACTCGTCCCTGCCGCATATTTCTGAAGCTCGCCGTCTTCGCTGAACCTGTAACGCATGGTCAGCTCCGGTACTGACACGACCGCTTGATCCAAGGCCCGTGTCAATCGGGCGACATCTGGAATGCCGCCAAGCCGATAGGCCACGGCCTGTCGCAGCACCCGGGCCGGATCCTGCTGTTGTGCAAGCCAGACGCGTTCCTGGTGCCGGGTCACGGACAGCGTTTCAAACGCCGTTGCATCTCCTTCAGGGGCGACGTTTGAAACGGTTGTCAGGTCATTTTTTTCATAGGATCTGAGAACCTGATCGAAACGGTCAAACTCGGATTCCGTCAACAGGCGGTCGAAACCTCCGGTCATTGCTGTCTCCTGATAAAGATTTCTGCTGATGGCTGCGCAGCTTTGAAAGGCCTGACAAAGCAGGATCTGTTTGCAAACCATGGCGTTCGCACGAGATCCAAGGCATTGGATCTGTGGCAGTTGCAGATTTATCAGCTGCACTCTTCTGGTGCAATTAAACTTGTATCAAAAACTCATATTTTCTGTTTCTGGCGGAGGCCGCGTGCCCTGATCGAGGCGAAAACGGGGACCGGTCAGCTCAGTGCAATTTTTTCCGGTTCCAGGCGTCAACTGCGTCCAGCATATGACCCGCGCTAGCGAGTGAGGGTGTGATCACCTTCGCCGGATCAACGACCAGAATGCGGTTCTCCAGGGCCGGTTTCATGAACCGGTCCCAGCCGGGCACGATCCGGTCGAGTTTTGCGCGTGTGCCGGCTTCATCCCGGTCTGGCTCCATGTAACTGTTCAAAAGAACCAGCAGGTCCGGATCCATCTTGCCAAAGGCTTCAGCGCTGAGCGGCATCAGCATCATGGAGCCTCCACCAGCTGAGAGGTCACTCGCCCCGCTCACCTCCAGCCGGGTGAAGCCCAGGTCCTCGAGGGCCTGCACCATGCCGGAGGCATCTCCGACAACATTCAGCTGATCCGTCAGGAATATCGGCAGGAATGTCTGGCCTGCCGGATCGGTTGGCAATGTGTCGCGCAGGTTCGAGACACGTTCCAGATAGGCGGATTTTCGATCCTCGAAACTGTCCGTCTGACCAACAAGGGCAGCCAGGTCTTCCTGGATTTCAATGCCGCGCACCTTGGTGTGACCGACAATCTGCAGGTAGACCGGCGCCACGGTGGACAGCTGTTCCAACTTTCCGGCATCCAGTTCCGTTGCCACGATCAGGTCGGGTTCAAGAGCGCTCAGCTTTTCCAGGTCCGGCTGGCCGAACGGTCCGAAGCCTTTGGGTTTTGATCTGCCCGTTCCAAGAACCGTATCGATGAAATCGACCGCGATCACAAAGCCACCCTCATCCGTTCGGCCATAACTTCCTGTAATCTCGATACCCAGATCCATCAAAGGGATGCCCAGCAACGGTTCATGCATCACCACGATCCTGTCGGGCTGGTCAGGAATCGCTATTTCACGACCGGTATCGTCGGTGAGGAGACGTTCGGCCGCAAAGCCGGAGCTTGCAGCAAGCACTACCGAGAGGGCGCACAGAACCGGAAATCGCATGGGACACCTTTCAATGTGACTGGAGTTTTCGCAGCGCCTGAAAACGAAGCGCCAGAATGAAGAGCGGAACGCCGATCAGGGTGATGCTGAGGCCAAGCGGCAACGGCACGCCTGCGGCAAGGCTGCGTGTCAGTGCGTCGGCTGCCACCACGAGAATGCCTCCCATCAGCCCGGACAGCAGCAATCGTGACCGGCCAGTCGCGGGAGACAAAAAACCGGCGATTTGCGGGGCGAGGACACCGAGAAACATGAGTGGGCCGACAGCGGTTACAGCCGCCGCACTCAAGATAACGGCGAAGAGAAGCAGCAGCGGTCGCGATCTGGCCACCGGTTCGCCGATCGCCATGGCCATGTCCCCGCCAAGGTCATAGGCGGCGAGTGCACGTCCAAAGAACAATACCCCCGCAAGGCTGAGCAGGAACAACGGCATGAAGGCGGTTACCAGCGTCCAGCTGGCCTGGAACAGCGATCCGGCGAGCCATTCCGAGAGCACAATCGAGGTCTCTGTCGGCAGATACAGGAGCAGCAACGCCCCAAAAGAGGACAAAACAGTTTCGATGGCGATCCCCATCAGAACGATCGCAAGACCGGTCGTGCGCGCTCCGCCGACCAGCCAGAGCAACAGTCCGGCGACACCAAGCCCGCCGACAACGGCCGCAACCGCAATCAGGCTCTTGGGGGCCAGTGGCAGGAGGAGCATCAGAAGCATGATCATGATCATCGAGCCCTGACTGAACCCGAACAGACCAGGGTCAGCGAGGGGATTGCGCGCCAGCGATTGCAGCACGGCCCCGGACAGGGCCACAGCCCAGCCGACCATGAAACCGAGCAAGATACGCGGCAACCTCACATCCAGCAGCGCATAGGATTTGGCATCCGGCACAAAGTCGCCGATCAACGCGGCCCAGAGGTCGCCAATGCCGGTATCCTCGGTGCCAAGCCCGGCCGATGTGATTGCCAGGATCAGCCCCACCGCAAGGAGACCCGCCCCGGCAAGGAGGTTGTCTGTCCTGATCTGAAGCCCGTTGGCCAACCGAAGAACGGGTCTGCCATCCGTCGCAGTGCTGAAGCGGATCATGCGGCCTCCTGCCGGGCGCCGGGCGAGAGATAAAAGCGTTTCACAATGACAACAAAAACCACGCCGCCAACCAGATCGGTCACCAGCCCCGTACTGAGCGTGAACGGATAAAGCGCTTCTCGGGCAACAAGATCGGCCAACAGGCAGACGATCGCCCCTGCAAGCACAGCGGCGGGCAGGGCAACAACAAGGTTGTTCCCGACCAGGGGACGCACGATATGCGGCACGACGAGCCCGACGAACCCGATGGGGCCACATATGGCCACCGCAGAACCAGCCCCGAGAACGGCTGCCAGGATCGCGACATGTGAGACGAATGGGACATTCACGCCGGTCGATGCCGCTTTTTCCGCTCCGAACAGGATCAGGGTAAGGGGCCTCGCGAGACCCAGAAGCACGACAAGAGCAATGACGCCCACCCACCAGAACAACAAAAGCCGGTCGAAATAGGCGTGATTTATGGTGCCGATCACCCAACTCAGCAGATCCGAGCGACGTGCCGGGTCCGACAGGAGCAGGGCATTGGTCAGCCCGGTGCAAAACATCGCAACAAGGGCACCGGACAGGATCAGCGACAATCCGCGTGGATCGTTTTTCCGGCCCGCCGCCCGCGCCATGGCAAGCGAGGCGAGAAAACCGGCCAGTGCACCGGCGAGCGCCGCAACGCCCTGAAGTGCCGTACTCACGTTGAAGACCAGAACCCCGGCCACCATGAAAAGCGCGGCGCCCGCATTGACACCAAGCGTTGTCGGCGAAGCCAGCGGATTGCGCACCAGGCTTTGCAGGACAAGACCGCAGGTCGCTGTCACACCACCCACATAGATGGCAATCAGCGTGCGCGGCACCCGCTGGTAAAGCAGCACCGCCTCTTCGTAATTCCGGGCTTCGAGATGGAACAAGGCATAGAGACGCGGCGGCAAGTCCTGCAGGTTCGTGCCGAAAAACAGATGCAGTGCAAGCGTGAGTGGGAGCAGCGCCAGCATCCCCCACAGACCTGTGGCGCGGTGTCTCATCAACAACTCACGGCCTGTTTCGACCGCTCCGGAAAACAGACAAGGCGGCCATCCCGCTCGAACACCTGGGTCTTCAGATCGAACACCTTCGCGATGTTTTCGGGCGTGATTGTCTGGGCCACCACCCCGGCGGTCAGGCATTCACCGGCCCGCATCAGGACAACGTCGTCAGCGAAGGCCGTCGTAAGATTCAAGTCGTGGAGGACCGCGACAACGGTCTTTCCGTGGTGCTCCACAAGTTCGCGGACAAGTTCGAGAACGGAGAATTGATACGTGACGTCGAGGTGGTTGACCGGTTCATCCATCAGGATGATGTCTGTGTCCTGCGCAAGCACCATGGCGATCCAGGCACGCTGGCGTTGCCCTCCGGAGAGTTTGTTGACCGGGAAGCCGGCCCGGTCACTCAGACCGACGGTTTTCAAGACCTGGGCATAAAGCGCTCGGTCACGTTCTGATGGACCGCCGATCAGCCCGTAACGGGAATGGCCGGCCAGCTCGATCAATTCGCCTAGGGTCATGTAGTCCGGGCAGAAACACTCCTGCGGCAAATAGGCAATCCTGCGGGCCAGTGCTTTTTTGCCAATGCCCAAGATCGGCTTTCCCTCAAGAAGTATCTCGCCCTTGCTGAGAGGCAGGAAACCCATGATGGCCTTTAAAAGGCTGGATTTTCCGCAGCCATTCGGCCCCGCGATTGCAGTGAAGCGACCCGGCTGAAACGCGATGGTCACGTCGCGCAATACGTCCAGTTTTCCATATGCCGCAGATACGTGCTGTGCGTTCAGCAAATTCGACCTCTTGACCTTCTGCATTGCGGAAGTCTTTATACCATCCGAAACGCGCCAGCAAATCCAAAGCCAGCACTCCAAGCGTTGCCAGTTCAATCAAGAGCGGATTTGATGACCCCGACAAAAAAACTGAATATTGGCATGTCGCTTGCGCCGACATGGCTCAGCGGCGACGCCTGGCGCCGGCCGGATAGCGGTGTCGAAAACCTGTTTACCTGCGATTTTTATCTCGACATCGCCCAACGTGCCGAAGAGGCAAAACTCGACTTTGCCTTTCTGCCGGATTCGCTTTTTCTCAACACCGGTGTTCTGGAAACTGCAGCTGGTTTTGCCAGCCTCGATCCAACGCTTCTGCAGGCATCGATCGCCGGCAGAACCTCAAAGATCGGTTTGCTGTCCACTGCCTCGACGACCTTTTTTCCGCCCTACATCGTCGCGCGTCAGATTCAGTCGCTCAATTGGCTCAGCAAGGGCCGTGCCGGCTGGAACATTGTGACGGCGCTGGATGGCAATGACAATTTTGGCCTTTCCGAAATGCCCAGTCCCGAGGAACGGTATGCGAGGGCTGCCGAATTCACGGACATTGTCCGTCGCCTCTGGCAGAGTTTTCCTCAGGAGTCGCTCCAGTTTGATCGGACGAGCGGCCTCTACGCTGACCCGGCAAAGATCAAGTCCATTGACCATGACGGGACATATTTCAAGGTCAAAGGGCCGCTTAACCTGCCCTGTTACGACAAGGCCCGGATTCCACTCATCCAGGCAGGGGCCTCTGAGGCGGGGCGCGCCTTCGCGGCGTCAGTGGCCGATGCAATCTTCGCATCGACACCCGACCGGGCCGCTGCCCTCGATCTCAGAACAGACCTGCGCAGCCGGGCAAGAGCGGGTGGGCGCAACGAAGATGACATCCGCGTCTTGCCTGGGCTCAGCCTGTTTCTCGCACCGACAGCGGCGGAGGCCAAGGAACTCTATGCGGAAACGAATGCCCGCGTCAGCCGGCAACGCAGCCTTGACACTGTTCTGGAAATGACCGGACTTGATCTCTCGGACTGGCCGGCGGATCGGAAAATTGCCGCAACCGACCTCCCGGCGCCGCCGGAAAAGGTGCGCAGCCGAACCCATTCCGACCTGTTGCGCCGCATGATCGAACGGGATGAACCAAGCGTCGAAGAGCTGCTGAAACGCCCGGAAGTCATCGGATCCGCGCATTGGCTTGTGGTCGGCACACCAGCGGATGCCGTTGGCACCATCAGGGACTGGGCGAAGGCCGGTGCCATTGACGGCTTTGTTGCGTTTCCTGGTGGGTCTGTCGGGTCTGTGAGCCTTTTCCTGGAGCAGGTCGTTCCGGCGCTCAGCGATCTGGGGCTTTTCCGGGAGAATTATCGGGGCAGCACGTTTTTCGATCATCTCAACGATCGTTGACGAAGGGCTGCAACGCCCGGACTTGTCATGTCCGGGCGCCTGAACAAACGAGGGAGACTTGACGGCGCCGGGTGTTTTCCGGCGCGAAGGAGTGCTCCATGACCACGCGGAAAATACACGACTTTCTCGAACACAGCCGCCCCGAGACTCCCTGCCTTGTCATGGATCTTGATGTCATCCGGGAAACGTATGGCCAGTTTGGCCGTGCGCTCCCTCAAGCCGCGATCTTCTATGCCGTCAAGGCCAATCCGGCACCGCAAATCCTGACCTTGCTTGCAGGTCTCGGCGCCTCCTTCGACGTTGCCTCTGTGCCCGAAGTGGAAGCGGTTCTCGCGGCAGGAGTGTGCTCAAACCGCATATCCTATGGCAACACCATCAAGAAAGCGCGTGACATCGAACGGGCCTATGCACTGGGTGTGCGCCAGTTTGCGGTCGATAGCCACGCGGAAGTCGACAAGGTCGCCGCTGCTGCACCCGGGTCCCGGGTATTCTGCCGGTTACTCACCGACGGCGCAGGAGCGGACTGGCCGCTGTCGCGCAAATTCGGCTGCGAGCCGGACGTGGCGGTCGACGTCTTGCGTCAGAGCTGGCGGTCCGGTCTTGATCCCTTCGGATTGTCTTTTCACGTCGGCTCTCAGCAGACCGATCCGTCCGCCTGGTACCGCGCCCTGAAAGAGGCCGCTGGCGTCCTTCAGAAGCTGGCCGAAGAAGGGATCATCATCAGATGTCTCACTCTGGGTGGCGGCTTTCCGGCCCGCTACCTGAAGGACGTTCCCCGCTCGGCGGACTATGGCTGTGAGATCATGCGCGCTCTTCGGGCACAGTTCGGCAACGCGATGCCGGATATCGTCATTGAGCCGGGACGCGGCCTGGTGGGCAATGCCGGTCTGATCAAGTCGGAAGTGGTGCTGATTTCCAGAAAGGCGTCTGCGGCCTCCTTGCCCTGGGTCTTTCTGGACATTGGCAAGTTTGGTGGTCTGGCGGAAACCATGGACGAAGCGATCCGTTACCCGCTCGCAACGGCATATGGCAATGCGGAAACAATTCCCTTTATCCTCGCCGGCCCCACATGCGATTCCGTTGACGTGCTCTACGAGTTAAAACCTTGCCACCTGCCCAGGGGCCTCAAGATCGGTGACCATGTCCTGATTGAAGGAACCGGGGCCTACACAGCCACCTATGCGTCTGTGGGATTTAACGGGTTTCCGCCGTTGGAAACGTATGTCGTGTGACCGAAACTGGACCTGGCAGGCAGTCAAGCGACGCATGGATGTCAATTGGTTCCGGATGTTGAACCTTGCTCATACCGCCGATCTTCGTAAATCGAGCTGCAATGGTCTGGAAGATCCGATGCGTGTTTCTTGGGACCCGATTGCGCTCTCATCCGGTTCCAGATTGCCCGGCCGCAAATCTTGACTCCCGATTTTCGGCAATTGCGCAAATTCAGTACGGTCCCAAAAGCTTTCTGATCGCCAAACTGTGGTGACGCCGACACCGAACAAGGCGGCCACGTCTTCAACGTTCAGGTGAACGCGTTCTGAAAGAACCTGCGCGGAATTCTCCCCCGCGCGGCTTGTTGGTCTTGTCTCATTCAGGAGCAAAAATTCCGAGCCGTCTCAACTGTGCTGCCTTGCTGTTGCGGCGAGTTGTTCTGAGTATCTGATGCGAGGGAAAAAAGATCGCGCTGCCGTCGCCCGGACATGCCTGCCTCCACGTTGGCCCGTCAATCGGGTCGGTTGGAGGAGCACGCACTTCCTGCGCATTGGTTCGGCGTGAGCGTGAGGGGAAGCTTCCGGTAACAACTCAAGGTGCAGGCGCCAAGCGGCTTGATCTGAGCCGCAACAGGTTTTGTGCGGCTTGAATTCAATCGTGACAAATTGCGGAAAGGTCGCCGCGCGAATGGGTTGAAGACCCGTTCCGGGAACGCGTGTCCAAAACTCAACAACTTATCAGGAAAAATGGCGGACAGAGAGGGATTCGAACCCTCGATACGGTTGCCCGTATACACGCGTTCCAGGCGTGCGCCTTCAGCCACTCGGCCACCTGTCCGTTCAAAGCGTCATCCGCTTGAGTGGGGCGCAATATACCCATGAACCGGACAAGCGCAAGCACTTGAAAGATTTTTTTTTATGCGTCGACGAAGCTGTGGATTCCGGCCCTGTTTCAAGCAGATTTATCAGGCGCGAGTGATCGATTCCGAAGAGAGCGCTCCGCAAAAGTCACAGGAATGTGTTGCAGATCATATCTTGCGAGGAGAATGAACATTATTACCCTAAAGGAATGCTCAAGAACCTGCGGCTACCCTTTTAAGGCCAAACTGGAAATGGGCATCTCGCGTATTACGATCACAAGGTTTGAAGTGAAGCGATGTTCAGTGTCTTGAAGTTTATATTCCGCCTCCTCGGCTACGGCTTTTTGGCCGTCGCAATTATTGCCGGCATTTCCGATGCAAGCTCCTCCATTGCCCTTTCCCAGTTCCATTTGGCGCCGCTCGGACAGGTTTGGTTCGACGTGTCGCCCGAAACCCTCGCGCTCGCGCAGGAGACCCTGCAGCAATATGTCGACCCGGCTCTTTGGACTCCCGAGCTTAAGACCGATCTGACCTGGCCGGTCTGGGCGGTATTTGCCCCTCTCGGTCTGATCCTGCTGTTTGTCGGCTCCAAACGCCGTCGGCAGCGTGTGCAATATGCCTGATGCACTGGCTTGGCCCTCCCGCTGCCCTTTGCCGCTGCCGTCTCACATTCGCACACCGGTTTGTGAAGGCTCTTGGAAAGGCCTGGCGGCTGCGCCACATTAAGGTCTGACATTATCAGCCGATCTGGCCGCCTTTGGTCCGCCATAGGTGGTCATGTCCGTGCAAGGAGACCCGCCATGTCATTCATGACCATGCTGACAAAGAAATTCTCGCTGCCTGAAAAAGCGGACGCCCTTCCGGGGCGGGGCGAGGCGATCCGGCCGACGGAGCCCCATTTTGTCAATGGCCGGCCCTTGGAAGGGCCTTATCCGGACGGATTGAAAAGCGTTCTGGTCGGCATGGGCTGCTTCTGGGGAGCGGAACGGCTGTTCTGGCAATTGCCGGGCGTCTATGTCACGGCCGTCGGCTATGCCGGCGGGCATACGCCCAATCCGACCTATCACGAGACCTGCACGGGTCGCACCGGCCACACCGAGGCGGTCCTTGTGGTCTACGATCCGGAAGAAGTGTCTCTGGCGGACATCTTCAAGGTGTTCTGGGAAAACCACGATCCAACCCAGGGCATGCGCCAGGGCAACGACACAGGCACACAATACCGGTCCGCGATCTATGCCGGTTCGGACGAGGATCTGGCACTGGCGGAGCAGTCGAAGGCAGCTTACCAGGAAGCCCTGAAAGCAGGGGGCGTCATGTCCACGATTACCACGGAGATCCGCAAGCTGGATGATTTCTACTTCGCCGAAGACTATCACCAGCAATATCTCGCCAAAAATCCGGCCGGATATTGCGGCATAGGTGGAACAGGCGTTGCCTGTCCGGTCGGCCTTGGTCAAGGCAGCTGAAATAGCCTGGGCCAACTACCTCTTCCGCTGCGCAAAGCGCGGCAGAAAAGAACCTCCGGCTAGGAACGCCGGAGGTTTTTTCTTTTCCAATTGCGGCGCTGTCCAGCGTTACTTCAAGCTTTATTAAATCTGCCCTGCAATCCTTAACCTCAATGCGTATCCGCGTTTGGGAGTGATTCGGTGTTCGGCAGGGCAAGCCTTTTTGCCACGACCTATTTCCTGGCCTGCAGTCTTCTGGTCTCGCTGGCGGCGGTGATGCCGTCCGGCAGTGGTCCGTTGGCAGTCTTTGCCAGTCCCTTTGGGGCGTCTGCGCTGGAAGTCATCGCAAGAGCCGAAGGCCGGATCGTTCATGTGGGCAACACGCGCTGGGTCGCCGTCACGGATCAGACGGACCCGGAACTTGTTGCCAGACTGTACCGGTCCGGAGCCGGTTTTGTCGCGTCAACCGTGGTTGCAAAGGCCTGCGCAAGCTGGATCGGGACGCCAATGGAGAGAGATTTATGAGTGAAGCAGTTGAGCAAGGCGCCGGGCTGGAAGCGTTCCGGGAGCGGTTTGCAAAAGGGGTGGTGCATTTCACCTGGTTCAACGTTTTCCTGGTCATGGCAACCGCCTTCTGGGTCGGGCACGTCTCGCTGGTCGCGGTGTGCGGCGCGGCCCTGCTGCTTGGAGCTGCAGCCACTGCCACCTGGATGAAGTTCGGCGCCGGTCTGGAGACAAGACTGGCGACCTCGATGTCGCTTGCCGGTCTGGTGGCCCTGTTCGTTGCGGCCCTGGCCGTGCCGGAGGGACAGGTCGGATACCAGCTCGACGGCCACATGTATTTCTTTGCAGTGCTGGCCATCCTGGCCGGTTGGGTCGATTGGCGTGCGCTGGTTGCCTATGCGGCCGTGGTCGCCGTGCATCACCTTGTCCTGAATTTCACTTTGCCCTGGGCCGTCTTTCCGGATGGCGCGGATTTCGGCCGCGTTGTTTTCCACGCGGTGATCGTAATCGCGGAAGTGGCGGCGCTGTGGTGGGTGACGACCAGTTTGGAGCAGGCATTCGTTGCATCTGACAACGCCCGGCACGAAGCGGAGGGCGCGCGCCAGGAGGCCATGCAGCTGCAGGCCCAGACAGCCGAGCACGACCAGCTGGAACAGGACAAGCAACAGGCCGTCAACGATCGTATTGCCACTTTCCAGGCCGAAATCTCCAGCAAGCTGGACAGTGTTGGCCTGAAAGTGCGCGAAATGCGTGGGGCGGCCGAGGAACTGGGAGCAGTTGCCCAGGACACGACGGGACAGGCGGCCTCGGTCTCGGACGCGTCCGAAACGGCGTCGTCCAATGTCCAGATGGTGGCGTCTGCCGCCGAAGAACTGTCCTCTTCCATCTCGGAGATTTCGCGCCAGGTGGAACAGACCACGGGTATCGTCGATCAGGCGACCGCCAACGCCCAGACCTCCAATCAGAAGGTCGCCGGTCTCGCGGAAGCCGCCAATCGCATCGGTGAGGTGGTGACCCTCATTCAGGCAATCGCTGAACAGACCAATCTGCTTGCGTTGAATGCAACCATTGAGGCGGCCCGGGCCGGTGAGGCCGGCAAGGGCTTTGCCGTGGTTGCGGCCGAGGTCAAGGAGCTTGCGACCCAGACCTCGAAGGCGACGGAAGAAATCGGGTCCCAGATTTCCGCGATCCAGGCGGAAACCAAGGGTGCAGTGGAATCCATCGGTGCGATTGCCGCCATCATGGACGAGGTCAACAGCTACACGGCGGCCATTGCCGCGGCTGTCGACGAGCAGGGATCCGCTACCCAGGAGATCTCGCGAAATGTCGCCGAAGCGGCCAACGGCACCGGGCGGGTCGCGGCCAATATCGGCGGTGTCCGGGAATCCGTCGAGCGCACCAACCGCTCTGTCGAAGGCATGAGCGGGGCCTCGCAAATGCTGGAAAGCGAGACGGAGGAGATGCGCCGGGCTATCGACACGTTCCTGAAGGATGTTGCTGCCTGACACCTCTCTGGTTCCGATTTGAAAGACCGGCCGAATGCGGCCGGTCTTTTCGTTTTTTGCAACCGGATTCGACAGCAGACTTGACCGGATGTCGCATGAATGCCATGAGCCGCTCCTTACAAGCCACATGAACCGGTGATGTTGGCGCATCATGGCGCACAACGACCCCTGTTCTGGACCTGAAGACCTGCAGAGCCCGATGTCTGAGCGCGCCCTAAAGACCGGATCGATCCTGTTGCTGGATCTTTTGAAGCAGCGCTCCGCGTTGCTGTTTGAGCGCCCGCGCGAGATCGTTACCTGTACGCGGCTGGACGAGGTCGCGTCGTGCCTCTCCCGTCTGGATGAGGCCCAGGAGAGCGGGCTGTTTGCAGCAGGGTATCTTGCTTACGAGCTGGGATATGCCTTTGAGAACAAGCTGCGCTGCCGGTTTGAGGACAAGGGCGAGCCGCTTCTCTGGTTCGGTCTTTACGATGCGCCGGAAGAGCTGGACCTGAGTGCAGCACGGCACCTGCTGGCGGCGAGCGCGGACGGATCTCCGGCGTCGACCGGCGCTCCAAAGTTCGACATGGACCGGTCCGCCTATGGTGAGGCATTTGCCGCAGTCCAGGACCATCTGGCAAAGGGCGACATCTACCAGGTCAATCTGACCATGCGCGCGGGTTTTGCGCACCAGGGCGCGCCGGAGCAGCTGTTTCTCGACCTGATGCGCCGGCAACCGGTCGAGTTTGCCGCCTATTTGTGCTTGCCGGGCCGCACCGTGCTGTCGCTGTCTCCGGAACTGTTTCTGGAACGACAGGGAAAGCTGCTGCGCACACGTCCGATGAAAGGCACTGCGCCGCGCGGGCGAAGTGTCTCCGAAGACAGGCGCATTGCTCGAGACCTTGCAGAGGACCCGAAGCAGCGCGCCGAAAACACCATGATCGTCGACCTGATGCGAAATGACTTGTCGCGCATTGCAAAGACCGGGACGGTCCGCGTGACGCAGCTCTGCGAGGTCGAACGCTATCAGAGCCTGCACCAGATGACCTCGACCGTCGAGGCCGAACTTCCGGCCGGCACAGGCTTCTCGGCCGTGATCGAAAACCTTTTTCCGTGTGGTTCGATCACCGGCGCACCGAAACTCAGCGCCATGCAGATTGCCCATGACCTGGAAACGGGGCCCCGGGGCGTCTACACCGGCTCGATCGGCTATCTGGCACCTGGTGGTGATTTCCGCCTGAATGTCGCCATCCGAACGCTGGTGCTGCGCCAGAACGGTATGGGGGAAGCGGGCGCCGGTTCCGGTGTTGTCTTCGACAGCGGGGCGGCACCCGAATATGATGAATGCGCGTTGAAACTCAGATTTCTGTCCGAGAACGTGCCGGAATTCGAGCTGATCGAAACACTGGCCTTCGATCCGGCCGAGGGGTATCTGCTGCTGGAGCGGCATATGCAGCGCCTGCAGCAATCGGCGATCTATTTCGGATTTGCGTTTCAGGAGCAGGACATCCGGACGGCACTGGAAACGGCGGCCGCCAATTATGTCGGTGCGCAGCGTGTCCGGTTGCTAGTGAATGCAGACGGCGAGGTGTCGCTCACCGCAACGGATCTGACACCCGTCGACGGCGCAACGGTGTTCAATCTGGCGCTGACGTCGGAAAGAACCCATTCCGGCAACCGGTTCCTTTACCACAAGACCACCAACCGGGCCTTCTACGACGACACCCGCAGCCGCTACCAGGCGGAGACCGGCTGCCAGGAAGTGTTGTTTGAAAACGAAAACGGCTACCTGACCGAAGGCAGCTACATGACGCTCTTCTTGCGGAAGAACGGAAAGTTGCTGACACCGGCCTTGAAACACGGGCTGTTGCCGGGAACCTTTCGGGCAGGCCTTCTGGAATGTGGTCTTGCCACAGAGGCCGATCTGACCCGGGCGGATCTGGTCTCGGCCGACGAGATCCTGCTGGGCAACTCGGTGCGTGGCCTTGTGCGGGCAAGGGTTCTGTCGCAACAAGCGGAAGTCCCGACACCGAAACCTGTGGTGACGGGCCTGGCGGTCGAGCGACGGGCCGTCTAGTCAGAACCGCCTCACGCCTGAATCGTGCATAGTGCAGCATCGCAACTTCGCCTTGCTGAAAGTTCTACATTGATCTACCTATATGTAGAACTTCTACAGAGGCGTCGAATCATGTCGAACTCTCCCTGGCACTTTCCGCGCACCGAGTTTGCGGAACGGGTGATGCAGTCATTCATTTCGGGCGGGTCAACGGCGCTGACGCTGTTTGCACCACGTCGGACGGGAAAGACCCAGTTCCTGATCCAGGATCTGGCGCCTGCGGCGGAACGGCTCAAATGCACCGTTGTCTATGCCAGTTTCTGGCAGACTGCGGATACCCCGGTCGACACGCTGCTGCATGCCATCGACGGCGCGATGGAAAAGCCGGGTTTCTGGCAAAGGGCACAGTCGGCCCTGACCGGCATGAAACCCAAGATCCGGATCGCGCCGATGGGCATCGGCGGTGAGGTTGACCTGTCCGGAACGCCGAAAGCGGTTGCTCAGAAGGATCCGTTGCTGATGCTGGATGACAGGATCGGCCAGTTGCCGGCAACGACAAAGGCGCCGGTTCTGTTCATGCTGGACGAGGTTCAGGGGCTCGCTTCGCCGGAACATGGTGCATTTGTGGCCGCCTTGCGGACCTGTCTCGACAAGCGTCGCGACACCGTGCGAACGATATTCACTGGCTCCAGTGTGGATGGTCTGCGAGCGATGTTCTCCAACCGGCAGGCACCCTTTTTTCACTTCGGCAGCAATATCGAACTGCCGCCACTCGGCGAGGACTTCGTCCGCCACATGCTGAAAGCCCACAAGACGGCCACCAGCCGCGACGTTGCGTTCGACGGGGCCATGGCCTTCTTCCTCCAGGTCGACCGGTCGCCCTACATGATGCGTAACGTGCTGGAGCGGATGGCGCTCAATCCGGATTACGATTTTGATACCGCCGCCAGACGGATCCGGGAGGAGCTTGCCGAGCGGCAGGGTTTCCCGGCGCTCTGGTCGGATCTGAATGCACTTGCGCAGGCCGTGCTTGTGGAGATTGTGAAGGGTGAAACTGCCCTGACCTCCAACGCGGCCCGCAAGCGGCTGGGCCTGGCCACTGGCGAGGAGAGCGTTGCTCCCGGCAGGGTCTCGGGAGCCACGAGAACACTTCGCCGCAAACACATCATTCACAAGATCGACGGCAACTGGGTGCTGCAGGATGCGGATTTCGGCCGGTATATTGAGACATTGATCAGTGGAGCAGGCTAACCGGGAAGTGCTCTAGTTGACTTCGCGAACGGTCTCTCCGGAACCGTCTTCCTGGTCCCTTGATGCAAGTATGTCCTCAAAAGCGGTCTGAAACCGGTCCACCACCCAGTCTGGTGTTTCCAGGTTGAAGGCAAAATTCAGCTGCACGGTGGACGCAAGAAACACCGGTTCGTATTCCGACGGATCGACGCCCGCATTGGTGGCCAGTCGTGCAAAGTTCTCCCACTGGATCGGGATGAAATCGATACGACCGGCGTCCAGCATTCTGACGTTGATGATGCCTTCGCTGTTGACGGTCGTGTTTTCTTCCGGAATTCCGTGCCGTTTTGCCAACAGGGCACTGGCGCTGTCGATGATGACACCGACCTTGTAGTCATGCAGGTCTTCGGAAGTCTCGATATTGAAGTTTCTCGCTTTTTTGCCGATGAAATAGGACTCGAATTTGAGGATAGGGCCAGCCCATTTGAACAGGCTTTCCCGTTCGGGTGTTCGACTGGTTGAGAACAGCACCGTGTTCGGTTCAGCCTGGGCCTGCCGGTAGGCGCGGGCCCAGGGCAGGACAACAATATCTTCGCGGCCCTGTGTTGAGCCGACCTTTTGCAAGATCTCGACCAGCAGATCGGCTGTCTGCCCCTTCACCTCACCGTCTTCGAGATAATGGTAGGGTTTCCATTCTTCGGTCAGAAGACTGAGCTGCGGAAAGTCGGTTTCGGCGTGAACTGCCGGCACATTGAACATGAGCGGACAGGCAGCCACAACCGCTGCCAGCCAAAGCAGTAAGCCTTTCGCAAACCCTTTGCCGGATTTGGAATTTGCCATGTTCAGGTTCCGTCCAACCGCGCTCAGCACGCCTAAAGCCAGCGTTGCCTATGAGTTTAAACGTCAGTGTTTCAAAAAGTAAATAAGGAACATTATTTGTGATTTAACGAGGTTGGGATCGAAAATGTATGATCAGTAAAATTTATGTTATCGCAATATTTACTCGCCCAAGAGTTGTGGGTAGGTGTGTTCGTGTTGGGGTTCTATAATACTTAAATATTCTGACAAATATTTGTAATTCACAGTCTATGCTGAGTAATTTTCACCGCTAGACAGCGAACCGGTCGCAAACTGGCCTTGTTGCCAAGCACATGCCGGGTCGCAAGTGGGTGGCAGATTCAGATATCCGTTCCCCAGGGTGCAACCGACAGTTCCGGCCACAGCACCTTCATGCGTTCGGCCTTTTCCACATAGGTCTGTTCGTTCGGTTGCACGTAATTTGGCACCAGATGCATGGCGAAAAGATTGGCAAGACCAAAGGGCGCGTGAAGCACCAGCTCTCCGGCGGCGGTCAGCCGTGCGGCGACAGCATGGGTCCGAGCGGCATAGGTGGTCAGCGAATCCATAGCACAATGCAGAGGCCGATAGGGGCGGCCGAAGCGCTTTTCATACCAGAGATGGACACGCGCCTGGTTTCGGACTTCGAGCAGTTTGGCAAGCTCGGGCAGGGCGGTATTGACCCGGTGGATGATCCGGTCTTCGGCCTCGTAGGACAGGTCCTTGCCGTCGAAATAGACAATGTCGAAATCTTTGATGCCGTGCATCAGCGCCCGGTCTGTCAGAACATTCCAGGCGGTCTGATAGATCCCGCCTGACACCAGCCACGCATCCGGCAGTTCCAGCGCGCGTATTGTTTCAAGAATGGTCATGACATGCGGCGCTGTCCTCAGGATCTGTTCCAGACGGGCCATGCGCTCCGTTTCGCTTGAGGCATAAGGATCGCCGAGCCTCTGTCTGTCATCGGTAACTGCCGTATCTGCAAGGGGAAGCGTTTCACTGACCATCGTCGGGTCCTTTCCAGAGAAAAGCCAGCCTATCCGATTCTGCCAGGTGGGGAAGCGGTTGCCTGCGGGACACGGAATGTCGAGCACCGCGCTGGGCAGGTCGTTGATAATGGCAGCCGGTCTGGTCACCTCTCGGTGTCTTGACAGCTCGCCGGGCAACGCCATCATCGTATCCAGACCTCTTGAAGGACGGCCCCATGACCAGATTGTTTTTCAAATTCGCCCTTTTTGTTGTCGCTGGCGGGAGCGTGACCCTGGCAAGTCTTCCGATTGCGGAGGCCCAGTCGCGCCGACCGAACTCGACCGCAATGACCTGCGGCCAGGTTCAGTCCATGATCAACCAGCGAGGAGCGGTGGTTCTGAGCACCGGGCAGCACACGTTCGACCGCTACGTGTCGAACCGAAATTCTTGCCAGCATGGCGAGATCCTGCGCCGCGATTATGTTCCGACCAAGGACAACAACCGCTGTTACGTGCAGCGCTGCGTCAATCCGCAACCCTGGCGCATAAACTGAGACGCGCATTGAAGCGCTGATCGAGCCGATAGCAAACGGAGACCCGGCATGGCTGATGGATTGTCTTCTTTCTGTGGTGCGACCGGTCTGAAGACCGTGCCGGCCGCGGTGGCGGTATTGCTGTTGACGGTGTCGGCGACGTCGGCTCAATCGGGGCGCCCGGACACACGCCAGATGACCTGCGCGCAAGCGCAGGCTCTGGTAAAGCAACGCGGAAGCGTCGTGATGACGACGGGCGCGACAACGTTTGAACGGTTCATCGCCGATGCCAGCTATTGCCGGCCGATCACCAATCAGGTGCGGGCGAATTTTGCGCCGACCAGGGACGATCCGAAATGCGCGGTCGGTTTCAGGTGCCACCAAAACATCCGGGTGCGCTGAACACACATTCGGTTCCGGGATTCCCTAGTTGTTTTTACTGCCTCTCAGGATTTTCCTGTTATTTCTGATGGGGGGCGGATGCAAACACCTGTTGCATTTCAAAACCGCTTCACAAATATGAAATAAGGAATTCCTATTTCTGGAAATCACGCCCATTTAATAAATAATACGCCTGAAAAGTCAGGAAAGGCCTTGTGATGCACGGGAAGAATACAAATAAGCAACTGGTAATTGCGGGCCGCGCAACTAAGGCAAGCCTGCTTTTTTGCAGTGTCTTTCTTCTGGCTCTTCCGGCAAATTCACAGACGCGGCGGCAGCCCGACACCACAAAACTGACCTGCGCGCAGACCCATGACCTGATCGAAAGGTATGGCGGCATCAATTTAAAGTCCGGTCAGTTCAAGTTCGACCGTTACGTCACGGGTCGCAATCACTGTTTCGCAGGCCAATCCGTGACGACGACCTTTGTGCCGACCAAGGACAGCAAAAAATGTTCTGTGCTGATTTGCGCGGAAGTCGGTCAGCGGAACAACTGATCAGCCCCTAACGGACAGCACCGCCAAGGCGCAAAAAGCCGCGCAGCCGGGGCCGCGCGGCTCAAATGTCACTGGAACTCTTTAGCCCCGTAACGTACCGCCGGTCGCTTTTTCGACATTGGCGATGAGTTTCTTGGCGACTGCGTCGATCTCTTCATCTGTCAGCGTTTTCTGGCGCGGTTGCAACAGGACGTCGATGGCAACGGATTTCTGTCCTTCCGGAACGCCGGTGCCCTGATAAATATCGAACAGGGTCACGTCCTGGATCAGGTTTTTGTCCGCGCCGCGGGCGGCCTTGAGCAGCGTTTCCGCACTGACGTCCTTGCCCATCACGAAGGCGAAGTCACGGCGCACCGGCATCAGGTCGCTGGCATTGAGCGCGCCTTTAGACCGGCTGGCCTTGCCTTTTGGCTGTGGCAAGGCCTCTAGATAGATCTCGAACGCCACCAGCGGCCCTTCGATGTCCAGCTTCTGCAGGGTCCGCGGATGCACTTCACCGAACACCGCCAGGGTGTTTTTCGGACCAAGCTTCAGGCAGCCTGAACGGCCCGGATGGAATGTAGCCGGTGCGTCCTTGTAGATCTGGAGTTTCTCAACGGGGGCCCCGATGGCCGCCAGCGCCGCTTCGGCGTCAGCCTTGGCGTCGAATACATCCACGCTGCCGGCAGTGCCCGACCAGTGACGTCCGGAGCCGGTCATCTTGGCGGTGCCGCGACGGACACCAGCGGCGACCATTTTCTGGCCTTCCGGCGTATCATCGGCAAATACCTGGCCAACCTCGAACAGGGCTACATCGCCATACCCACGGTCCGCATTGCGCTGGGCGGCGACCAGAAGGCTGGGCAGCAGACTTGGGCGCATGTCGGACATTTCGCTGGAGATCGGGTTGGCCAGTGAAAGCGCGGGGCTGCCGCCGCCGAACAGCTCGGCCTGATCCTTGGCGATGAATGACCAGGTCACGGCTTCGTTGAAACCGCGGACCGCCAGCGCTCGGCGTACCTTGCCGCGCCGGATCTGCCCGGTCGTCAGCACTTTTTGCCCAACAGTGCCGGTGGGTGGTAGTGGCGTCAACGGCACTCGGTCGAGACCAATGATGCGCACCACTTCTTCCACCAGATCTGCTTTTCCTCCGATGTCCGGACGCCAGCTCGGCGCCGCCACCTTGACGGTTTCTCCGGACCCGGACACCCAGAAGCCAAGTGATTTCAAGGTTACATTTGCTTCGGCCGGCAGCACGTCAATGCCGGAGAGGCGTTTGATCTCCGAATAGGGAAATTCGATGATGTTGCTGCTGTCCGGTACTTCACCGGCCTGAATGGCTTCTGACGGCTCACCGCCGCACAGGTCCAGCACCATACGGGTGGCAGCTTCCAGGCCAGGCATCATGTAATTGGGATCGACACCCCGCTCGAAACGGTAACGTGCGTCCGTGTTGACGCCCAGCTTGCGACCGGTTGCTGCAATATCGTCTTCATCCCAGAGAGCGGATTCAATCAGCACATTGACGGTCTCTTCGGTGCAGCCGGATGGTTCCCCGCCGAGAATGCCGCCGAGGCTTTCCACGCCATTGTCATCGGAAATCACGCAGACCGTATCGTCGATATCGTAGGACTTGCCGTTGAGGCCGTCGATCTTTTCACCGGCCTTGCCGCGGCGAACCACCAGATTGCCGTGAACCTTGTCAGCGTCAAAGACGTGCAGCGGACGGCCCTGGTCGAACGTCATGTAGTTGGTGATGTCCACCAGGATGTTGATGGGCCTGAGGCCGATCGCCGTCAGCCGGTCCTGCAGCCATTTCGGTGAAGGGCCATTTTTCACACCCTTGACCATGCGCAGGCCGAAGGCCTTGCACATCGGCTTGGTGTCGCCAAAGTCGAGCGTGACGGAAACCGGGCAGCGATAACTGCCGCGGATCTGCTCGTGGCTGCGTTCCTTCAGCGTACCGAGGCCGGCGGCAGCCAGATCCCGGGCAATGCCGTAAACGCCGGTACAGTCCGGACGGTTCGGCGTCAGGCCAATCTCGATGACAGGTTCGTCGAGGCCGGCCCATTCGGCATAACTGGCACCGACAGGGGCATCGGCCGGCAGATCAATGATGCCGTCATGCTCGTCGGACAGCTCCAGCTCGCGCTCCGAACACATCATGCCGAAACTTTCCACGTCGCGGATCTTGCCCACGGACAGCGTCACGTCGAGGCCGGGGATATAGTCGCCCGGCTTTCCAAGCACGCCGACCAGGCCAGCGCGCGCGTTGGGAGCGCCGCAAACGATCTGGATCGGCTCGCCGGAGCCGGTGTCGACCTTGAGGACCCTTAGCCTGTCCGCGTTCGGATGCTGTTCTGCTTCAAGCACCTTGGCAATATGGAACGGCTTCAGACGGTCGGCCTTGTTGGTGACCTCCTCGACCTCGAGGCCGATCATGGTGAGGCGCTCGACGATCTCGTCCAGGCTGGCGTTGGTCTCAAGGTACTCCTTGAGCCAGGAGAGTGTGAATTTCATTTTTCAGTCTCTTCAAATGTCGTGCGCCGGGTGTTCCGGGCAAAAGGCTGGGGGACGTCTCAGTTTCCGAGCCGGTCCACCTCCGGAAGGATGGTCGCTTCGCCGTAATTCTCCGCAAACCGGCGGCCGATCTCAGAGAAGTCGGCAGTCCAGCGGCTCACCATCTCTGGTGTGATCTGCTGGCCGGTGGCAATCGCCTGGGCTGCTTCCGTTTCGATTCGGTCGCGCAGGATGCCGATCTCGACCTGGGCCGCATATTCAGCCCGGTACTTGCCGAGCCAGCCCATGGCGACGATGACCACCATCACCAGAAGAGCCGCCGTCGAGGTCAGGCCCGCCCATTTGGCGGTGCCGCCGATGCGGCGATCGCTGGCGATCAGGACGATCGATGCGATGGTCAGAAAGGCGACGATATAGATCGCCTGCAGAAAGCTCTGGTACTTCTCCGAGGAGCTGGCTTCATGCGAAGCGCGCAACCGGGTCAGGCGGTCGCGCAGGTAAAGCAGCGCATCGGCTTCAGCGCCGAGCTTGTCCTGAAAATATTCACCGCAAAAGCGCAGGCGACCGCGCGCCTCGCTCTTTTCGGCGCAGGCTTCCAGGAAGGACGTTGGCGTCGGCACGCGGACATCCTGGTCTGCTGTCTGGGCCATTGCCGGCAGGATCGTGGCAAGGCACAGGGCAAAAACAACAAACAAGCGGGTCAACAGTGACATGATCTCGCCCCCTCTGGATGTTAACTGGACAGACCGCCGAACAGTGTCGGCAGGTCGAGCGGGCGGAAGCCGTAATGCTGGATCCAGCGCACATCCGCATCAAAGAAGGCGCGCAGGTCCGGCGTGCCGTATTTCAACATGGCGATGCGGTCGATGCCCATGCCCCAGGCAAAGCCCTGGTAGACATCCGGGTCAAGGCCGCAATTGCGGATCACGTTCGGGTGGACCATGCCGCAGCCGAGAATTTCAAGCCAGTCGTCGCCCTCGCCGATCTTGACTTCGCCGCCGGACCGGTCGCACTGGAAGTCGACTTCCATGGACGGCTCGGTGAACGGGAAAAAGCTCGGCCGGAACCGCATCTTGATGTCGTCGATTTCAAAGAAGGACTTGCAGAACTCCTGCAGAACCCACTTCAAGTGTCCGAAATGGCTTTCCTTGTCGATGACGAGACCTTCCACCTGGTGGAACATTGGCGTGTGGGTCTGGTCGCTGTCGCAACGATAGGTCCGGCCCGGCATGATCACGCGGATCGGCGGCTCCTGGCTGCGCATGGTGCGGATCTGAACCGGTGAGGTGTGTGTGCGCAGAAGCAGGCGTTCACCGTCTTCCTTCTCGTTGAAGAAGAAGGTGTCGTGCATTTCGCGTGCCGGATGACCCTCAGGAAAGTTCAACACGGTGAAGTTCAGTTCGTCGGTTTCGATATCCGGACCTTCGGCGATGGAAAAGCCCATGTCGGCGAAGATCGCGGTCAGTTCGTCAACGACCTGGCTGACCGGATGAATGCGGCCGGTCTCTGTGGAGGCAGGGCGCAGCGGCAGGGTCACATCGACGGTTTCGCTTGCAAGGCGGGCTTCCAGGGCTGCCTCGGCCAGGACGTCCTTGCGGGCGGAGATGGCGTCGGTGATCTTGGCCTTAAGGCCGTTCAGCGCAGGCCCCATGACCTGGCGTTCTTCCGGGGTCATTCTGCCGAGCGTTTTCATCTGCTCGGAGATCTTTCCCTTCTTGCCCAGGGCGTGGACCCGGACGTCTTCCAGGGCGGTTTCCGTTTCCGCGCCTGAAATAGCGGTCAGGAGTTCGGATTCAAGTGTATCGAGATTGGACATGCGTGCTCAGGTACCGGTTCGCGCGCGGTGCGCGCTTGAAGTCGAAACAGAAAGTCGGGGTCTTTTAGCGAATAATGGCGCAGAAGGCCACGGCTCCGAGAGCATTATTGCGTGACACCCAGGTGAAGAAAAAAGCGCCGGAAAAAAGCGCGTTAGCGCATAAATCGTCCGCAGGCGGGGCCCTGCAACTCAATGAAGCGCGCAGCTGCGGTCGTCAGGCCGGGGAGGCCCGTCATATCGCCAGTGCGGCGGATATCTGTGCTGCGCTTGCTCATGGGCGCCACTCTACTGAAAGCCGGAGGGATGGCAAGAGGAAAAGGGAACAATTGTTTG
The DNA here is from genome assembly GCF_965233565.1 of Roseibium sp. Lineage (GTDB taxonomy): Bacteria > Pseudomonadota > Alphaproteobacteria > Rhizobiales > Stappiaceae > Roseibium. Next base: position 4,307,205 of record NZ_OZ247494.1, read on the forward strand.
CGGGAACTGCCCCGTCGCCGGGTCGTCACCGCGCGTCTCCAGCACCCGCCCACATCATCCTCAATGACTGGCCCACAGAGGCGCGGCGGCGCTGTCTCGAAGGATGGGCCGTTATCTTCCAAGAGTGCCGCCGATCCTTCGAGACAGACCTGACGGTGCTCCTCAGGATGACGTCGCGGCGTAAGAAAAGGAGATTGGGAGGGAGGTGGATGGTAACTGTCAACCCTCCACTGCATCGGCTCCCTTCGGTCTTCCGATCGACGTTTGCAGCTCGTCCTTCAACCAGTCGCCGAAAGCCTTTTTGGCTCTGGTGCGCGGTGCCGTCTTGCCGCTGATCAGCCAATAGCCGAGCCCGGTGGCCGGGCGCTCCGGGAAAGGTGCGATCACCTGGCCGGACTTGACCGCATAAACGGCGAGTGTTTCCCAGGCGAGAAAGACACCCTGGCCGGCAATCGCAGCGTCGAGGCAGAGAGACCCGTCGGAAAAAGTCGGGCCGTCCTGAAGGATGCTTTCGTCGAGGCCGAAGAGATCAAGCCAGGTCTTCCAGGTGAACATCTGGCCAGGGTCATGGATGATTGGCAGATTTCCGATGTCCTTCGGCTCCCTGATGTCTTTTGCAAGCGCGGGGCTGCACACCGGAAAGACCCGCTGGTTCAGGAGCTTTTCTGCATTGAGCCCCGGATAAGGGCCGTGACCGACGCGGATACACAGATCGACGTCGCTTGTGTCCGGATCGACCAGATCGACCGTTGCCTCAACCCGGACCCGGATGCCCGGCTGCGCCTTGTTGAATTCCTTCAGGTGCCAGACCAGCCACTTCCCGGCAAAGACAGGGGCGACGGAAATGGTCAGTGCATCTTCCCGGCCGCGCTCGGTCGTGGCGACGGCGGTCGACAGCGAAGACATGGCGCTGGTCAGATGCGGCAGCATGGCAAGCACATGAGCGGTGGGCAGCAGCGCCCGGTTCTGCCGTTCGAACAGTTGCACGCCGAGTTGGGCCTCGGTCTTCTGCACCTGCTGGCTGACGGCGCCCACTGTCACGCCGAGCTCCGCCGCAGCCGCTTTGACGGAGCCGAGCCGGCCGACGGCTTCAACGGCCCTGAGGCCCGAAAGGTGAATGCGGTTTAAGTTTTTCATTTTAGGAATTCTAAATCGAAACGCAGAAGAAGTCGATTTTTTTAGGCGGAAAATGCACGTATATAGTCAGCATAGCTAAATTCAAGAAAAGGAATTTGGCGATGAAAACAACAACAATAAGGAGATTAAAACTCATGATGAAACTGTTTATGCGCCGCCAGTTCAGAGCAACCCCGGCTTCCGCTTACGACCGGACCGACCCGTTCTCCCATCCGGCCATCACCCGCATGAGCCAGCGCGAACTGGCCGACCTGCCGCTCAACCGGCGCTAAGGTCCCAATGTGGGATCTGCGATCGGCAAGACCGCCGGTCGTTTGAAAATTCTGATCGGCCCCCGAATGGCTGGCCGATTGGACAGAACCAGGACCAGAAAACGGCGCCTGGGCTTCGGCCCGGCGCCGTTTCTGTTTTGAAGCGGTGATCAAAATCCCTGAAACAGGAAATCCGTCGCTGCAGTAATATCGTCCTGGTGCCTGCCGAGATTGCAGATGACATCGCCAAGTTCTGTCACAGGGACAGCGGCCAGGTGTTGGGTGAACAGTACAAAAACAATCCCGTTGATGGTGAAGACCGGGTTCAGCCGCGACACATGGCTGCCGATTGTCTCCTTGGGAATCAGCGGCGCGACGACCCGTGTATTGAAGCCGTCCAGCAGATCGGACTGCAGTTCCAGCGCCAGATAGCTCGAGTTTTCAGGCGATGGACGTCGAACCGTGCCATCAAAACTGCCGGTGGCGGTCGAAAGGCAGGCCGTTCTCGGCGACAAATGTGTTGGCGGCTTCAATGGCTGCCGCGTTCTCAAGACGCCACAGCCGTTCCCGTTCAGCCTGAACCGCGCGCGTCAGGCCATTTTCTGCTGCCTTGCTCACGTCGAGCTTCAGATCTCCAGCCTGCTTTACCAATCGTGGGTCCACCGATACGGAAACGGGTGTCTTGGGTGCCATGGAATTCTCCGCCAAACTGAACAGAGAGTACAATGGAAGAAAGGCGCTGCAAAGAGAGCGTGGGGTCTGTTGACCGTCAGGACGGAACCGGTGCTTTCTTCGCGTGTTGCGCGATGCCGTGTCCGAAAGACCAGTTTTCCATTTTTGTCTCCACCAGGTTGATGAAAACATCCTCCGGCCGGACGCCGAGTTCCCTGACCAGTCCTTGCGCAATGCGCCGGAACAGGGCCTGTTTCTTCTCCGTGGTCCGCGTGTCGCTGACGGTCAGCTGGATCAGGATCAGGTCGTCGGAGCGGGCAATGTCCATATAATACCGGCCGAAGACAAAATCTTCGGGCCGATGCTCGCTCAAGGTCATGAACCTGTCGTCCTCCGGGACGTCAAAGGTTTCGCGCATGGCCTGGTAGATCTCGTTGAACAGCGTTGTCTTCTGGGCTTCGGTTTTTGACCCCTTGAGAATGGAAATCTGTGTGAATGGCATGTCGGTCTCCGTGTCTGAAAGCGATGAGACGAGGCTAGACTGACGCCATAAATTAATAAAACAAATCTTTGATATTTCAAAAATTCGATTTTAGAATGAAAGCATGAACGATCTCGACATGGACCTCCTGCGCGCCTTTGCACGTGTTGCCGAGACCGGCAGTTTCACTCGCGCCGGGCAGCAGCTTGGTGCCAGCCAGTCGGCCGTCAGCGTGAAGATCAGGAAACTGGAAGACCGGCTTGGCGATGCCTTGCTGGCCCGGTCGCCGCGGTCGGTGCAGCTGACCCCGTTCGGTGCAAGGTTCCTGGGCGATGCCCGCGATTTGATCGCGATGCACGACCGCATCACGGCACGTATCAGCGGCAGTGACGCCCCGAGACAGGTTCGGCTCGGCATCAGCGACCATGCCGCCGGGCAGAGGCTGCCGGAGATCATCTCGGCCCTGAGCCGGGACCTGCCACAATGTCGTTGGCATGTCACGGTCGGTCTCTCCGACGACCTTTTCCGGGACTACAAGGCGGGGCTTTTGGGTGCCGCGCTGATCCGCTCCGAAGACGTCGAGGCGAATGGGCGGATCGTGTTCGAGGAAGAGCTGGTCTGGACCGCGGCGCGGGATTTCAGCTGGCTGGCCGAGCGGCCTCTGCCTCTGGTCGCGCTCAGCGGCAGCTGCGCGCTGCGGAAGTTGGCAACGGCCATGTTGAAGGAGGCCGGCATCGCCTATGAGGATATCTTCACGGGCACCGGCGTCAGTGCGGTCCAGGCGGCCACGGCGGCCGGTCTCGGCATTGCCTGTCTCGACAGACGGAACATGCCGGAAGACTGCCGGGATGTCGGTGAGGCCTATAGATTGCCGGATCTGCCGAAAACGAAAATGACGCTGTTCAGCCGGGAAGAAGCCCCGGTGATAGCCGCGATTGTGCAGGCGTTTCGGGAGGTCCGTTAGAGACCTCGATCCATGTGTTTGTCATCCCGGTTTGGCGCAGCCAAGACCGGGATCCAGTAAACGCAGGCGTTGGTGAGCCTTGCTGCCACAGGGGCTACTGGGTTCCGGATCTTCGCTGCGCTTCGTCCGGAATGACAACGGAGAGGGGAATGCCTGGCCTGACCGCTGGCCCGCTCGACGGTGCTGCGCACCTTACCCTTACGGGCGTTCGCCCCTTCGATTGATCCACTGGATCAATCGATCACGCGAAGCGCGACCGGGGCTCACTCATCCATCTTCAGGGCCTGGATGAAGGCATCCTGGGGGATTTCGACCTTGCCGAACTGGCGCATCTTCTTTTTACCCGCCTTCTGCTTTTCGAGAAGCTTGCGCTTGCGGGTGGCGTCGCCGCCGTAACATTTGGCGGTCACGTCCTTGCGCAGGGCGGCGATGGTTTCGCGGGCGATCACCCGGCCGCCAATGGCCGCCTGGATCGGGATCTTGAACATGTGCCGCGGGATCAGGTCCTTCAGCTTCTCGCACATGGCGCGGCCACGGCGTTCCGCCTGGCTGCGGTGCACCAGAACCGAAAGCGCATCCACCGGCTCTTCGTTCACCAGGATGGACATCTTGACGAGGTCGCCGGCCCGGTAGTCGGAGATCTGGTAGTCGAAGGAGGCGTAGCCCTTGGAGATCGACTTCAGCCGGTCGTAGAAATCGAACACGACCTCGTTGAGCGGCAGGTCGTAGGAGACCATGGCGCGCGTGCCGACATAGCTGAGATCCACCTGGATGCCGCGCCGTTCCTGGCAGAGCTTCAGGATGCCGCCCAGATACTCGTCCGGCGTCATGATCGTCGCCCGGATCCAAGGTTCGCGGATCTCGGAGATCTTGACCACATCCGGCATGTCGGCCGGGTTGTGCAGGTCGACTTCCGATCCGTCGGTCAGCGTCATCTGATAGACAACGGACGGCGCGGTGGCGATCAGGTCGAGATCGAACTCGCGCGACAGACGCTCCTGAATGATTTCCAGATGCAGCAGGCCGAGGAAGCCGCAGCGGAAACCGAAGCCGAGCGCGGCGGACGTTTCCATCTCGTAGGAGAAGCTGGCATCGTTCAGGCGCAGCTTGCCCATGGCCGAGCGCAGGTCTTCAAAGTCGTTGGCATCAACCGGGAAGAGACCGCAGAAGACGACAGGCTGGGCCGGTTTGAAGCCCGGCAGCGGTTCGGCGCAGGGTTTCTTGTCGAGCGTGATCGTGTCGCCGACACGGGTATCGGCCACTTCCTTGATCGAGCCGGTGATGACGCCGATCTCGCCGGCGCGCAGCTCGTCCACCTGGATGAATTTCGGGGTCATGACGCCGACACGGTCGATGTCGTAGGACGCGCCCGTGCCCATCATCTTGATCTTCTGGCCCTTCTTGAGCGAGCCGTTGATCACGCGCACCAGCACCATCACGCCGAGATAGGTGTCGTACCAGCTGTCGACCAGCATGGCCTTCAGCGTGTCGTCCGGATCGCCTTCCGGGGCCGGCAGGTGTTTGACGATCGCCTCCAGCACGTCGTCGACGCCCATGCCGGTCTTGGCCGAGATCATGCAGGCCTCGGACGCGTCGATGCCGATCACATCCTCGATCTGTTCCTTGATCCGGTCCGGTTCGGCGGCCGGCAGGTCGATCTTGTTGAGGACCGTGACGATCTCGTGGTCGTTCTCGATCGCCTGATAGACATTGGCAAGCGTCTGCGCTTCCACGCCCTGCGAGGCATCGACCACCAGCAGCGAGCCCTCGCAGGCCGCGAGCGAACGGGACACCTCATAGGCAAAGTCGACATGGCCCGGCGTGTCGATCAGGTTCAGCGTATACTGTTCGCCGTCCTTGGCATTGTAGATCAGGCGCACGGTCTGGGCCTTGATCGTGATGCCGCGCTCGCGCTCGATATCCATCGAGTCGAGTACCTGTTCGGTCATCTCACGGTCGGTCAGCGTGCCGGTCATCTGGATCAGGCGGTCGGCCAGCGTCGACTTGCCGTGATCGATATGCGCCACGATGGAAAAGTTGCGGATGTTGGAAAGCTTCTGCGTCGTCATGGCCGCCCCTTTACCATCGCAATTCGCTTTCGACCAGAGGAATGACGCGCCAGAGGGCTGAAATCCGGTGGTTTTTTGAAGGCAAAGCGGCCGGTCAATTTCTACAGCAGCGGGCAAGCCCGGGCTTCCTCAGGCAAATGACGTATGATGAAGATGATTTGAGTCATGGCATATCAACTTCAAAGTGAGATTTAACCTGTAAAAACTGCGTATCGAATGCCGCACGAAAGACAATCCATGCTGATCCGCAATGCCGAAGCAAAAGACGTTCCTGCCATCCTGGCGCTCTACAACCACGCGGTTCGCGAGACCACGGCAGCCTGGACCGGCCAGGAAGAGACGCTGGACGACCGGCTGACCTGGTTCGAGGGGCGCAAGAGCCAGGGACTGCCGGTGATCGTCGCGGTGGATGCAGCCGATGACGTTGCCGGCTTTGCCAGTTACGGGGCCTTCCGGGCAAAGGAAGGCTACCGGTTCACCGCCGAGCACACCGTCTATGTCGATCCGGACCGGCATCGGCAGGGGATCGGCCGGACACTCCTGAAACGCCTGATGGAGCTTGCCGAGGCAAATGGCATTCATGTGCTGGTGGGCGGGGTCGACGGCAACAATGGCGCTTCCATCGCTCTGCATGAATCCCTTGGTTTCGAAGTCAGCGGCCGCCTTCCCCAGACCGGCACCAAATTCGGCAGCTGGCTGGATCTTGTGTTCTTGACGAAAGTTCTGAAAGAGAGCGACGCGCCGATGGGGTGAGGGCAGCGGGCTGAACGTCCTGGTGTCATCCCCGCGTAAGCGGAGACCTAGGACAACCCATAACTTGAGACCTCTCAAAAAGTGATCGCCCGGCAGTCCTGGATCCCGGATCTTCGCTGCGCTGCGCCCGGGAGGACAAATAGGGGAACTGTCCCGCCTTACTGCGCCGTCAGCACCGTGCGGCAGGCATTCGGCAGGGCGGCGAGCGCCATCGGCCGTTTCTTGACCACCTTCGGCTTTTCGCCCGGCTTGGGCGGGTTTTTCGGCACCCACGGTTCGTCCGACAGCCAATAGGTCAGGTGCGAGCCGCAGCCGTCGCCGGGAGGCGGCGGGTTCTGGTTCTTGCAGCCGGCACTGCCCGCCGGGCAGGAAAGCCGGACATGGAAATGGTAGTGATGTCCCCACCAGGGCCGGACCTTGCGCAGCCAGGCGCGGTCCTTGCTCTTCTCAAAGTCGCACAGCGCCTTCTTGATGGTCGGGTTGACGAAGATCCGCGCCACGCGCCTGTCGGACGCTGCCCGCCGGATCAGCCTGGCATGGGTATCTGTCCATTTCTTCGGATCAACGCGCCGGTCGGCTCCTTTGACGTTGAGCGGGCCGATCAGCATCGAGATGGCCGAGATGTTTTCCCGTTCTTCCCGGCTCAGGCGCCTGTTGGGCATTTCCGTCAGCCAGATGTCGGCGTCCAGTCCGATCTGGTGGCTGGCATGGCCGGAGAGCATCGGCCCACCGCGCGGCTGTGCCAGATCCCCGACCAGGAGACCGTTCCAGCCGACCTTGGGCGCGTCGGTGGCAAGATCCTTCAGGTAGTCGATCAGCTCCGGATGACCCCAATTGCGGTTTCGCGAAAGCCGCATGGCCTGCCAGGTGGGGCCGTCCGGCTCCAGCGAGGTGCCGCCGGCAAGACATCCCTTGGCATAGGAGCCAATGGCGCGGGCTTTCAGGGGGGCAGGGCCGTCCGTCGTGCCGAAATAGTCCTTGGCCGGAAAATCGGAATAGAGGACGAGTTTTGGTTTGCTGGCGACATAGCCGTCGGGAACCGAGCGCTTCTTGATCGGGATCGGTGTTCCGGCAACGATCCGGACGCTCGGCGTATAATCGGTAACCACGGCTCCGCCGGGTTTCGGAGCCGGGACGGGAACGGCGGCATGAGCTGCCGTTACCAGTCCGAGGGCAACCGCCGCGCCGGTCAGTCCGGCCAGCGGCAATTGCCATCTGAAGCGTGTCGGTTGTTCGGCCGGGACGATTGCCTTGCTCACGTTGAACCCTCATGCGCCAGTCGGTTTGCCGGCTTCAGAGTTCATCCATGTTGCATCCGGCGAACCCGAGGCCGTGCGTCTCTTCAGGCAGCATGCACCAAATCGGCTTCGACCGCACCCGTTTCCGCAGCGTTCACATGGGATGTCAACATGTCAGCGAATTCGTCGAGGAAGACGGTGTTGTCCCGGATCACCCGGTCGGCGGCGCCATTGAGGGCAATGATGTTGCCCGGACGGGCATTGTCGAAGTCTTCGGCTTCCGGCGGCAGGTCTGCTTCCAGACGGAAGTAGCTGACGCCCGAAAGTTCAGCAAAGAGCCGTTCGGCCTGGTAGGCGGCCGTCTGCGTCTGCCCGTCCGCAAAGATCGACAGGATTGGCACGCCCTTGGAGGGCTGCATCCATCCGAGGGCGCCCCAGCCGATGGCATCCTGATAGGCAAACGACCGTTCCGGCGCGCGGCCGGTGCCGAGCGACAGGATGACGATCTCGTCCGCATCCCAGCCGAGTTTGCGGGCTTCCAGATAGGCTGCCATGGTCGGGTCGTTCATGAAGACACCGCCATCAACCAGCGCCTCTTCCCCGCGGCGGGTGAGATTTTCCACCCGTGCCGGTTCGAAATAGGAGGGAGCAGCGGTGGTTGCGCGCACGGCTTGCCAGAAATAGTAGTCGTCCGGGCGACCGCCATTTTCCTCAAGACCGTTGGTCATGAAGACGGCCTTGCGCTTTTCAATGTCATAGGCGGTCAGCACCAGCCTGGTCAGGCCGCTGGCCATCGACGTCCAGCCGAACCGTTCTTTCAGGAGTTTTTCCAGCGGGCGGGCGTCGTAGCTTTCGTCAAACAGGCCGAGCGGATTGCTGACGGCACGCGCCAGGCGGCCCGAGATCGAGGACTGGAAAATGTCCCGGCTTTCCCGTTCGTAGAAGTTGCGCAGCTCGGCGATGGTGGTTGCTGCTTCGCCGGCCGTGCCGCCGGGGCGCGGAGCGCTGAGGCCGGCTGCAATCAGACCGCCGGTCGAGGTTCCGGCCATCAGGTCGAAGATCTGGTGAAACGGAGCTGCAACGCCGCGCTGGCTGAGCCGGCTTTCCAGCGTCTCCAGAATGCGCACGGGAATGAGGCCGCGCACACCGCCGCCGTCAATGGAAAGAATGAATCGCTTTGTCTGGGCCATGATGCGTCCCCGGAATGGTCGAAAGGAAGGGGCAGCGCCTTCCCGTTTCAGGCGAGAGACGCTTTTTATTTCCTTCAGAATGTTGTCATCAATTGCGACACTGCAATGGCAAAGCGTCAAATCGCGGCTGCTTTTTTGAAAATGGCGAGCAAGTGGTTAAGGCGTCCGTGAAAGATCGGAACGATCAGACGGTTCAATTTATCCGGGAAACGCTCTAGGATCGCGGCGTTTTCAAATTCCCCAACAGGACATTCCATGAATATCGATCTGCTGCGCCGCCTTTGCGAAACCCCCGGAGTGCCGGGTCACGAACACCGTGTCCGTGAGTTGATCCAGGCGGAAATCGAGGGTCTTTTCGACGAGGTCACCGTCGACCCGATGGGCTCGCTTCTGTGCCGCCGGGATGCCCGCAAGACCACCAAGAAGGGCGCGCCGAAAAAGGTCATGCTGCTCTGTCACATGGACGAGATCGGCTTTCTTGTGTCGCATGTGACCGACAAGGGGTTTGCCCATGTGCAGCCGGTCGGCGGCTTCGACGCGCGCAACCTCTTCTCGCGCCGCGTTCTGGTGTCGACCGACGACGGCGACTTCAAGGGTGTGATGAACCCGGGCGGCAAGCCGATCCACATCTCCTCACCCGAGGAACGCAAGAAGGTTCCGGAGCCGAAGGAATTTGTCATTGATCTGGGACTTGGCGAAAAGACCAAGGAGATCGTCAAGGTCGGTGACATGGTCACCATGGACGAACCATTGATCGAGATCGGCGACAAGGTCGTCTCCAAGGCGCTCGACAACCGCATCGCCTGCTGGCTCGGCATCGAGGCCATCAAGGGTCTCGGAAAGGCCAAGCATGGCTGCGAGATCCACGTCGCGTTCACCTGTCAGGAGGAAGTCGGTCTGCGCGGCGCACGCACGGCGTCCTTTGCCATCAAGCCGGATATCGGGCTTGGTGTGGACACCACGCTTGCCTGCGACACGCCGGGCGTTCCGGAACAGGACCGCACCACGGTGCAGGGCGAGGGCTTCGGTCTTCATGTCAAGGATTCAAGCTTCATTGCCGACCGGGAGCTGGTGAAGGAAATCGAGGCGATTGCCGAAAAGGAAAAGATCCCGTTCCAGCGCACCATGCTGGCCGCCGGTGGCCAGGACGGCGCCGCCGCCCAGCAGGCCGCAGCCGGTGCCAAGGCTGTCGGCATCGTCGTCGGCACGCGCTACATCCACACGGTCACGGAGATGATCCACAAGACCGACCTTCAGGCCGCGCTGGACATTCTGGTGGCGTATCTGAAAAAGGCCTGAGTCGGATGATCAGGGCAGGGCGGATAGTCGCCCTGCCAAATGTGTCCCCAACTTCGTCATGCCATGGCTTGACCATGGTATCCATGCCGTTTCGTTTTCAAGGTTGCGGGTGTTGCCGGTGGCGGATTCACGGGATGGATTGCAAGGTCAAGCCTTGCAATGACGGAGTGAATGGAACTGGATTAAAGGCGACTCAGGCCACCAGTCCAAGCAGGTTCGAGACCTGCTCGCCGGTGCCGGCATAGAGCTCGCTTACGGACGCGCTTTGGTGGCTGAACGAGCCGTTGCTGAAGTCGCCCTCGATCGTAGAGGCGCTGGCGCTGCGGGCGGAGAAGCCGGTTTCGCTGTCATAGGAGACGCGTTCGAAAGAAACGAATTGCGCTGAAATCGTTTCGCCGCCGATTTCGGCTTCAATGGTGGTGGTCGAGACCGTGGCGCTTTCATAGGCGATGTTGGCGGAAGGACCGGTGTCTTCCTCACCAAGAGCGGCCTTCAGCTGGCCTGCCGTCTTCTGATAGTCCTCGACAGTGGCAAGTGCGCCGTCCTTGTCGTCTTCCTCGTCCGAGCCCTTGCCCTTTTCGACCGCGTCGCGCAAAGCGGCAATTACCACGGCGTCTTCTTCGGCCTTCTTGCTGGCCGCTTCCAGAACGCTGAGTGCGGGGGCTTTTGCTTCTTCATCCGGGCTGGCGGGATTCCGTGGGCCCTTTTCGGACGCATTGATGCCGCCACTTGAAAACGATGCCGAAAGGAGGCTCGTGCTCTGAGTAGTGGTCTCGATGGAAATCTGCATGGCCTAAAGTCCCGCTTCGTCCGGCCCTTCCTGGTCCGGCACAGTCCTCAAGCATCCTGCAAAAGACTTAACAGGCCATTAACCAAATGCCGGACCCGGCCACCCGTTCAGGTGCGTGCGAATGCCTTTTCCAGGAACCGCCCGCCCAGAACCATGCCCCGTTCGTCGATGGAGTGGCCGAGCCCCGTGAGCCGATGAAGTGTGGTGGGAACGCCGGCTCCGCTCAAGGCGGCCTGTGCGGCGTCGCCGTGATAGACCGGGACCACGTCGTCCTCTTCCCCGTGGACGATCAGCACCGGACTGCCGGTATGGATGCCGGTCAGCCGGTCGGTTCCCGGCAACAATCCGGAATAGCCGAGAAGGGCCGCAGGCGGCGTCTTGCGGCGCAGGCCGGACTGGAAAGTCATCATGGCGCCCTGGCTGAAGCCAACCAGGGCAAGCGCACGCTCATCCAGGCCGAGGGCGGCGAGTTCCCGGTCGAGAAACCGGTCCAGGACCGCCTGTGCCGCCTCCGCTCCAATCCGGTATTCCTGCGGGGAACGATCTTCCAGGGGAAACCATTGCCGTCCACCCAGAGCTTCGAAGGGAAGCGGTTCTGGCGCATCGGGTGCGATGAATGCGGCATCGGGGAGCTGACCCTGCCAGGCACGGCCGAGATCGATCAGGTCCGCGCCATCCGCACCATACCCGTGCAGGATCACGATGAGCTGGCGCGCCGCATTGCCGGAGGCCGGCGCAAGGCGGGGGCCGTCAAGCGGCGGCGAGGTGGGGTTGCCTGTCATATCATTCTGCCGCCGACTGGGATTGTCCTGAGTCTGGGGGGCGCTGCCCGGCAGCCTGCCGGATGAAGGGCAGGGCAATCAGGAGAGACGCCAGGATCAGCACACCGGCAAGCGCAAAGGGCGCGCCGGGGAACGTGACATCGGCCTCCGGGCCGGAAAACGCGGCAAAGATCTGGGTCATGACGAAGGGGCTGACCACCATGGACAGCCCCGCCGCGCTGGCAATCATGCCCTGCAGCTCGCCTTGCGCATTGTCCGGCACACGATTGGCCATGAGGCCGGTAAAGGCCGGTGTCGCCAGCGCGCCAAGGGCGGCAAAGCAGATCAGGGCATAGGCCATTGCACCGCTATCGGCCACCGCGAGCCCTGCAAAGGCTATCAGGTTGGCGACAAGTCCCGCGAGCAGCGTCCGGCCCGGCCCGAGCTTGGGTTCCAGTACCCGGATCAGGTAGCCCTGGACGAAGGCAAAACCGATCCCGACAAAGGCGAGCGACAAGCCGATGTCACGCGGGGTCCAGCCGAACACCTCTTCCGAGTAGTAGCTCCAGACCGCGGGATAGACGTAGTGGGCGATGTCGAACAGGAACACTGCCAGCAGCAATGTTCTGACGGCCGGGTAGGCCGCCAGCTGTTTCAGGGCGCCCAGCGGGTTGGCGCGCCGCCAGTCGAAACTGCGACGGTTTTCAGCTCTCAGGGTTTCCGGCAACACGAAGCAGCCAAACAGGAAATTGACGAAGGACAGTGCCGCAGCAGCGTAGAAGGGGGCACGCGGGCCATATTCGCCCAGAAAGCCGCCGATCATGGGACCGAGCACAAACCCGATGCCGAACCCTGCGCCGACGAGACCAAAATTCTTGGCCCGGTCTTCCTTCGACGACACATCGGCAATATAGGCCGAGGCGGCGGAGAAGGTCGCCCCGGACACACCGGCCAGCGTTCGGCCCACGAACAGGATCGCCAGGTTCCAGGACAGCGCCATGATCAGATAGTCGATGGCCATGGCGAACATGGACACAAGCAACACTGGCCGTCGGCCGTAACGGTCGGAGAGATTGCCGAGCGTCGGACCGAACAGGAATTGCATCAGGGCATAGACCACGGCCAGGGCTCCGCCCCAGCGTGCGGCGTCGCTGACCGGCAGGGAGGTCAGTTCCGTCAGGAGCGACGGCATCACCGGCATCATCAGGCCGATGCCCATGGAGTTCAGGGTCAGCGTGACCAGGATGAAGCCGAGGGCGGCGCGTTTGGACAGACCTGTTGGCAAGCAGATTTTCCGAGTTGCGTGCGATACCGGGCGGGCGCGCAGGCGCGCCTTTTCCTCAGTCTCTTAGCGCACCTACTCCGCGGCCACCAGAGCCGGCTGTTCCCATTGGCCTTTTTCGATCTCGACGATCTGCTTGTCGATCTGGGCGACCACGAAACGTGAGAACGGTCCGAGATGCACATAAAGTGCCAGCATCATCAGCACCGGCTTGAGCGCCCGGAAGTTGGTGAAGGCCGTTCTGAGAATGGTTTTCCAGATCTGCCAGCGATACGTGGTATCCTTGAACGTGATCCCCCAGAGCAGCTGGCTGACCTGCTTGATGTCGTGCATGAAACCTGCCCCGAAAACGGCACCGTTGGCCCCGTTCATCTTGAGCATGGATGCCACTTTCCGAACCCGGCCGAAATAGGCCTCCGGACTGTAGACCCGATCGATCACCTGCTTGAAATCGTTGAGAATTTGGTCGCGCGGCCGCACGGTCGTGAAATTGAGGCCGGCGGTGCACTGGTCACCGTGTTCTGTATCCGGATCGTCGGTTCCGAAATCCGCGTGCAGCCTGCCCTCCTTGGCAAGGCGCCGGGTCAGCTGGGTGTTCGGCAGAGCGTAGAGCAGACCGGTCATGGCGACCGGGATTGCCGCTTCCTCGATCAGGGCCGAGATCTCGTCGGCAACCTTGTCGCTTTCCTCGTCGAAGCCGACGATGAAACCGGCCAGCACAAAAATGCCCGCGTCATAGATCTTGTGAACACTCTCGGCGATGTTGCGCCTTGTATTCTGTTTCTTGCGCGTTGCGACCAGAACGTCCGGATCCGGGCTCTCGATGCCGATGAAAACCGAGAAGTAGCCCGCATCCTGCATCATCTTCAGAAGGGCTTCGTCATCCGCCAGGTTCAGGGACGCCTCAGTGGACATTTCGAACGGATAGCTCTTGTCCTTCTGCCAGGCGGCCAGCTCCGGCAGGAACATCTTCACGGCCTTCTTGTTGCCGATCAGGTTGTCGTCAACAAAATCGACATGGCCGCGATAACCGAGTTCATAGAGACGGTCGAGTTCGGCAAGCATCTGCGCGTTGGTCTTGGTGCGCGGAACCCGGCCATAGAGTTCGATAATGTCGCAGAACTCGCAGGTGAACGGACAACCGCGAGAATACTGCACACCGATCTGGACATAATCGTCGAATTTCAGCAGGTCGAAACGCGGGATCGGGCTAGAGCTTACGTCGGCCTTGAACTTTTCCGCTGTGAAGCGACCGTTGCGCGCGCCCTCGTTCCAGGCCGAGACAAAGGTTTCCAGAATACCTTCGGCTTCGCCCAGGACCAGAAAATCCGCAGCTTCATAAACTTCGGGTGAAGACGTTGCGTCGGGACCACCGACGACGACCGGTATGCCCTTGTCCTGCGCGCGCCGTATCACGGCCAGGCAGTCGGCCTGCTGCGGCAGCATGCCGCCGGTCATGATCATGTCCGCCCAGGCAAGGTCGTCGCTGGTGAGCGAGCCGGTGTTCCGGTCGACCAGCCGGACGGACCAGTCGTCCGGCAGCATGGCGGCAACCGTGATCAGCCCAAGGGGCGGTGCCGGGTACTTCGCTCCTACCAGTTCGCAGGTGGCGCCGTAATTCCAGAAAGAGCCGGAATTAAAACGCGGATACACCAACAAAACATTGCATTGCGACATGCACGGTCCCTCCAGACGGACGCTCACCCCCAGTGGCGACACCGTATCAACTTTGGCCGCAGGCACAACCGCTTAAAACGGCGTGACAGAAATAGAGGCAGACGTGACGGCTGGCATATTGTCACGTGGAGGTGGTGTCAGGCTTGCTGAGGCGAAAAACCAGGCCCTGGACGTCCTTGCCGAGTTCCTGCCGCAGAGCAACGAATTTCTCCGCTTCATAAGAAAGCCCCGCCGCCTCGGCGCTCCGCTTGAGATAGGCCGGATTGTGCAGGTAACGACCGGTTGCGTCGACCCGGTAATCCGGGCCGTCTGCTTCATCCAGGTGTTCGACGCTCGCCACCAGCAGCCCGCCAGGTTTCAGGGCGCGGCAGAGCGCTTCCATGAAGGGCGTGAGATCGCCGATGTAACACAGTGTATCCACGCAGACCGCCAGGTCGAATTGTGTTGGCAGATCCGAGTTCAGAAAGCCGACCAGCTCGACTTCCAGGAGGAAGTCATAAACTTCCAGCGCAGCGGCCTTGCGCAGCATGCCCGGTGACAGGTCGATGCCGGTGAGTTTGCCGCACCGGGCGCGGATCAGAGGGCCGCACAGGCCGGTGCCGCAGCCGAGATCGACAACGTCCGGAAACGGGCCCTGCCGGGTCTCGGCAAGACGGACGACCTCTTCGGCGACAAGTTCCGGAGCCCGGTAGCCCAGATTTTTCAGAACCTCGTCGAAACTGTCGGAAAAACTGTCGAAATGGGTTTTGACATAATCTTCCGGCGCCTGGTCCAGATCGTCGCCGCGCACGGCGGCCAGCTGATACCGCACGATGGTATTGTCCGGATCGGCCTTGAGCAGGCTTTCCAGATGCTCCACCGCCCGGTCGCGGCGGCCCAGGGCACAGAGGACCCGGGCATGCCAGATCGGGTCCGACCAGACGTCGGCGCCGAATTCCAGGCAGCGTTCCAGTGCGTCGGCGGCCTCGTCCCGGTGGCCGGACAGCATCAGCGACATGCCGTAATTGTGCCAGGCATTGGGATTGTCGGGATCAAGCCGGACAATTTCCTTGAGGATCGGCAGCAGGTCGTCATTGTTGGTGGCGCCTTCCAGCATCAGGTTGATGTTGTTCCAGGCCTCCTCGTGGCGCGGCTCGATCTCCACGGCCCGGACATAGGCTTCAAGCGCCTCGTCCTGCTTCTCCGACAGTTTCAGGATATTGCCGAGATTGTTGTAAGCCGCCGCATTGCGGCTGTTCTGATCCAGGGATTTGCGGATCAGGGTCACGGCGTTGTCGGGCTTGCCCGCATCGAAATGCAGGAGCCCCAGAAAATGCAATCCGTCGGCGTGATCCGGATCGTTCGTGAGAACGTCCTTGTAAGCGGCGAGCGCAGCTTCCAGATTGCCGCTGCGATGGGCGTTGATCCCTTCCTGCAGCCTGGCATCGACCTCCATAGCGCATCTCCCAATAAAAAAGGGCGGTCGAACCGCCCTTGTCGCCGGAAAGACGCTGTTACGTTACAGCACTTTCAGGTCTTCAGCCACCTTCTGACCGCGGCGCCACTCCAGATCGAACGCCACAAGCTGGCCTTCTCTCAAGGTGTCGATGCCGGACCGGCGCAGGGCCGTGATGTCGACGAGAATATCCTCGCCGTCCTGCGGTTCGATCGTGCCGATACCTCGGCCCTGATCAAACCATTTTACGTTTCCATGCAGCATGGAGTCTTCTTTCCAATTTTTCGCCTCAAGGCATGTGACCGCTACAGATAGCGGTATTTTTCAACGCCTTGATGACAGTGTTGATGATAATACTAAAGTACTTGCCGGATCTCGGTCGGAAATAAATGCCCTCGCGCGCAGTCTAAGCGGACTGCGACACTCCGAAGTGCAGTTCCTGTAAAGCTGAGATCTGTTGCCTGGCGAACAAGCCAGAACTTTAACACAGTATTCCCTAGTATGGTAATGAATTTGTTAATTTCAAGACCCGGGCCCTCTGTCGAGCTGGCCGGTAATCACATATTTGAGGATATCTACCACTTGTTCCGAGGTCTCGGCGACCGCAAGTGCAGCTGCGTCAACTTCCTTCAAGGGGTGGGTCAGGGAAGGGTCGTGCAAGACGATCACCGATTTGCCGAGTGCGGAGGCATACCCTGCGTCGAAAGCAGCATTCCACTGCTTGTACTTGTCGCCGAAACGCACCACGACGATGTCTGCCTTTTCGATCAGGCTGCGGGTGCGGATCGCGTTCATCTTTGCGCCCTTGTGGTCATACCAGAACTTCTGGTCCTCACCGCCCAGGATGGTCGCGCCGCAATCGTCACTGGCGTCGTGATCGGTGACCGGGGCTGAAAAGGCAACCGGCAGCCCGAGGGCTTTCGATCCGTCCATGATCCGTTCGCGCCAGTCGGTATGAATCTCGCCGGATAAATATACGCGCCAGGTGTCCATGTGTTCCTCCCTTGAATGCTCTTGAAGTCAGTGACTCTTGGCACTGAAACCTGGTTCGAAGCTGGGGAGGAAGTTGCGTTCCGTCAAGACCATCAGGGGCGTTGTTGCCTGATATTTATCGGTAATTCAGATCCTGCGCCGGGTGAGGCCTCGCGCGACAGTTTCCTTTATTTTGACGTCAGGTGCCAGACCCCGTCCCAGTTTTCCGGAGCGCCCTGAGCTTCGATCAGCTTCAGGCGGTTCAGGAAAACACGCGCAATCTGATCGTCGGGATGTTGCTGGAGGATGGTCTCAAACAGGGAGCGGGCATCGGTCCACCTGGCCTCGGCAAAGGCGTGCAGCGCCTCCTCCGAACCGGCCTGCAAAGCGGCCAGTTCTTCGGTCATGTCGTTTTCGCGGGCCAGCGCCGTATAGACGCTGGTCGGTTCGGTCTTGCCCTTCACCTGGATCTTGTCGACGGCCCGGAATTCGATCCCGGAGGCCGTGTCACGCGTGCGCTGGCAGACCAGCAGCTGTGTGCCATAGACCTTGTTGGCCCCTTCGAGCCGCGCGCCGAGGTTTACGGTGTCACCCATGATCGTGTAATTCTTGGTTTTCTCTGACCCGATCGACCCGATGACCGCGTCGCCGGTGGCAATGCCGATCCTCTGTTTGAGCTGGGGCAGGTTTTTCTGCAGTCCCGTGAGGTCCGGCAATTCGTGCTGGAAATCGCGCATATGCTCGATATTGCGCAGGGCGCTTTCGACCGCCAGCGTTGCCTGGCCGCCATCATCGCAAAAGGGCTGCGCCCAGAAGGCCATGATCGCATCGCCGATATATTTGTCGATCACGCCCTGGCGATCCGTGATCTCGGACGACATCAGGTCCAGATAGCGGTTCAGCACCCGCACCAGCCCGGCCGGCGTGAACTGTTCTGAAATCGTGGTGAAATCGGCCAGATCGGAGAAATAGGCGGTGACCACCTTCTTTTCGCCGGCCGTCGCGTCCTCATGGTCGGCAATCAGGCCGGAAACGACGCGGGGGTCGAGATACTGGCCAAACGTGTCCTTGATCTTCTGCGTCGAGCGCAACCCTTCCACCATCGTGTTGAAGCTTCGGGTCAGGGTGCCGATCTCATCGCTTGAGCGCGGCTGCAGCTGAACGGCAAAATCACCTTCTTCCACACGCCTTGCTCCGCTGGTCAGCGCCTTCATGGGGCGCAGGATGCCGGCGATGACCAGTGACGATAAAAGCAGTGCCAGAGCACCGCTGGCTGCGGTCGCCGCGATGCTCGCATAGAGCGCCTGCTGTTCGTGCAGGGCGGCCGTTTCGATCGACTGGTCGGTGAAGCGGGTGACATGTTCGCGCAGCTGGTCGAGACGGGCGGACAGCTTGGTCTCTTCTTCCTCCAGCTGGGTCTCCAGCCGTTCCCTTGTCGCGGCCGGAATATCCACCGACTGCACGAGATGCAGCGCATGGGCATGGAAATTGTCGTGCTGGGTCTCTATCGCGACCAGGGTCGGGTAAAGAGCCGCAAGTTCCAGCCGGTCGTGTATCGAGGTGGCAGCATCTTGCGCGGCGGCCACCCGTTCTTCGGCTGATTTCAGCAGTTCTGTCACTTTGCGCGCATGTTCTTCAAACGCCAGAAGATCCTGCTCCAGCCGTTCCTCCAGGCGCTTGATCCGGGCCTGAAGCGCCGGATGGTCCTGAAGCAGCGCGTCAATTTCTTCCGGGCTCTTGTCGTAGCTGAGCACTTCAAGCCGGTCTGCACGCAGCTCTGCCAGGTATTTTTCCGCGCGCTCCAGATCGAGTTCCTCTTCGAGCGCGATCACCTCGACCTGGGTGACTTCATGCCGGAGCGGTGAATAGACGTTCGAGATCAGGTGCAGTTCCTTGTTGATCTCGAAAATCTTGAAGATCGAGAAGGCGGCGGCTGCTGCCATGACAAAAAAGACGATCAGGGAAATCCCGAAAATCTTCCAGGCGATGCGCATGAGACCGTCTTCCTCGAGCCGGGGGTGCTGACAAATCTACCTAAATATAGGAGAGCAGATCCTGCAGCGCGACCCGGTAATTCGGAAAGCGGAAGGTGTAACCGAGCTCGTCCTTGACGCGCCTGTTCGAAACGCGCTTGTTTTCGCCGTAAAAGGAGCGGGCCATCGGCGTCAGGTCGGCTGTCTCGAACGGGATCTCGGCCGGCGGCTCGACGCCCAGAAGGTCCGCTGCAAAGGCGACCACGTCCTGTGGCGGGGCGGGCTCGTCGTCGGTGACATTGAAGATGCGGGTGGTCGGGCTGGACATCGCAGCGTTTACCGCTCCGGCGATATCGGAAACATGAATGCGGTTGAACACCTGGCCGGGTTTCACCAGCCGGCGGGCCTTGCCCTTCTTGAAGTTCTCAAAGGCATTGCGGCCCGGACCGTAAATACCCGACAGGCGGAAAATCTGCACCGGAACATCTGTCGCGGTCGCAAAATCCAGCCAGGCCGTTTCCGCCGCAACCCGCTGAACGGACCGCCTGGAGACCGGCCTGCACTCGGTGTCCTCGTCAACCCAGGCACCATCATGATTGCCATAGACGCCGACGGTGGACAGGTAACCGATCCATTGTGGCTTGCCGGCCGCTAGATCGTTGCCATGCTGCAGCAGAACCGGATCACCGGTCTCGTTCGGGGCAATCGACACAAGAATATGGGTCGCGGCTTGAAGGGCCTCGGCAATGCCGGCCCCCTTGGTGGTGCCATCAAACAGGAACGGCTCGACACCCATGTCTTTCAGGGCCTCGGCCTTCTCGGCGGATCGTGTCGTTCCGCCGACCCAGTCGAACTGCTCTCTGGCTTCATCGATAAAGGCCCTGGAGGAAAAACCGACACCAAACACAAACAGTTTCAAGGCTCAAAGCTCCAGATGCTTGCGGCGGATTTCATAAAGCGCGATGCCGGTGGCGACCGCCAGATTGAGGCTGTCCGCCTGGCCAACCTGGGGAATGCGGATCAGGGTGCCGCAGGCCGCCGCCATGTCGTCCTCCAGGCCCTTTTGTTCGTTGCCCATAACCAGAAGGACCGGATCGGCATAGTCCGGTGTGCGGTAGTCCACCGATCCCTTCAGATGGGTTGCAGCGACCGTGCCCGGCCATTTGCCGGCCAGCGTCTTGAACTCGTCCTTGCTGAGTTTTGCCAGCGGGACATGAAACAGCGACCCCATGGTGGCGCGTACCGCTTCAACGGCAAACGGATCGGTGCAATCGCCGACCAGCATGACGCCGGTGCCGCCGACAGCATCGACGGTGCGGATGATGGTGCCGAGATTGCCCGGATCACGCACCCGGTCGAGCGCCACCCAGAGCGTTGTGCCCGTGGGCTCGATATCTCGGGCTCCGAGGATCTGCTGCTCGTAGACGCCGACAACCATCTGCGGATTGTCCTTGCGGGTCATGGCCGACATGACTGCGGTCGAGACTTCCAGGATCAGCGCGCCGCGCGCCTTTGCCGTGGCGGCCGCCTTCTGGGCAACCGGATTGTCTCGCGCCTCCGGACCAAGGGCGAGGTACCGGACACCCCAGCCGGCTTCCAGTGCATCGGTCGCCAGTTTCAGGCCTTCTGCGACAAACAGTCCTGACTGGCTGCGGTGCTTGCGCTGCGCGACCAGCCCCTTGATTTCCTTGACGATCGGATTGGCGTGGCTGGTGATCTGCTTCACCGCGCCGGTGCGCTGTTGCGGCATTGGATGCTCCGGGCGCTCTCACGGGAGCCGGGATAAGGGGTCATACGTGTTTTGCTGGCTTAGGCGCTGGACAGGGCGGGGTCAAGAGCCTTGCGGTGCAGGACGTGGCGGCAGCAGCCGTTCGGACGCCAGCAGGATCGACTGGTCGATATCGACCGGAAAGTCGGTCACATCCAGCTTGCCGTCAATGGCGAGGAACGACAGCCCGTGGACCTGGGTCCAGAGCGGGAAGGACGCCCGCATCACTTCTTCGGTGATACCGTCCTCGCCGAGATAGCGCGCCACTTCCTGCAACAGCACGCCATAGGAGTTGCGCCCGACACTCTTCAGGTCCTCGATCCGGCCTGCATGAGACTTGGTGCTGAACATCAGGCGGAAAGTGTGCTGTTCGCGGATGGCGAATTGCACATAGGCCCGCCCGATGGCGGCAATGGATTCGACTGAGCCGCGCGGAAAGCCGGAAGCGTTTTTTTCCATGTCCGCGCCAAGCCGGGCAAGCCCGTCCATCGCGACCTCGGTCAGGAGGTCCTCTTTCGACTTGAAGTGGCGGTAGGGGGCGGCGGTGCTGACGCCGGCCAGACGGCAGGCGTCGGACATGGAAAAACCATCCGGTCCCTGCTCCTCGATCAACTGGCGCGCAGCCGTGGTCAGCTGGCCGCGCAGGTTGCCGTGGTGATAGCCGCTCTTCTTCTGAACTTTGGGTTTGGTCATCGGTTGATCCGACTTTTTTGATGTGAGTCTCTTGCGAAAGTTAATTCTTCTAACATATGTTAGCAATAGTAACATAGTTAGAGCTGTTTACATCGGGCAACGGTCCGGGCTCATCGGCTATGGCAGCCAGACCAGGCGTGAGGGCACGGCAATGCAGGACAACAAGACCGATCACCGATCCGGGACAAGCCGGAGTTCCAGACTGAAACGTCTTGGCAGAGGGGTGGTCAGCCTGACCAGTTTTTCCGTCAATGTCGGTCTGGCGGCGGCTGCCGTGATTGTCGGGGTGACCACCATCCAGATGCGGGCCGAGGAGAAACCGCGGGTCGATGCCTCGCCACTTGCTGAAGTTCAGGTCTTCGTGCCGGACCGCCAAGGCGGATATGCAGTTCAAAGGACCTTCGCCGGGCGGATCGAACCCGCCCGCCAGACGGATCTTGCCTTTGAACTTTCAGGTACCGTGCTCGAGATCGCGGTTGATGAAGGCGATCCGGTCGCCCGGGGCGACGTCATCGCCCGGCTGGACACAAGGTCGCTGGAGGCGGAACGCCGCCGTCAACTGGCGAACCGGCTGGCGGTGGAGAGCGACCGGGAACTGGCCGAGCTGACGCTCAACAGGCGGCAGAAGCTGCAGGAAGCCGGCCATGCCAGTACGGAAACACTGGATCGGGCGCGCCTGGCGCTGAACCGCCTCGACGCGACACTGGCGCAGATCGACGCGGCAATCGAAACTATCGAGATCAACCTCGACAAGTCAGTCCTGCGGGCTCCTTTTGCGGGACGGGTTGGGGCGCGCGCGCTCGATGAGGGAGCAACCGTTGCCCCCGGACAGCCCGCCCTCACGCTTCTTGAGAGCGCGCGGCCGCAGGTTCGCATCGGTCTGCCGCCACGGGTGGCCGCCCGGCTTGAGCGGAACCGGACCTTCGATATCCGCCTTGGCTCAAGGAGCTTGCAGGCCGTGTTTCTTGGACTGCGCCCCGACCTTCAGACACGCACACGCACCATTGAAGCCCTGTTCCAGGTTCAGGACGATACCAGACTGCCGGGTTTCGGCGATCTTGCGGAGCTGACCCTGGAGGAATGGATCGAGGCCGACGGCTACTGGGTGCCGATGGCAGCGCTGAAAGAAGGCCCGCGCGGGCTCTGGACCGTACTTGCGATTGCTGACGCAGAGGCGGGAACCGCGCCTGCGCAAAGCTCCGGTCTGGTGATCGTGCGGGAAGCGGTGGAAGTGCTCCAGACCGATGAGACCCGTGCGTTTGTCCGCGGCACGATCACGGCCGGGACCCGCATTGTCGCCGGCGGCATTCATCGGGTCGTTGCCGGGCAACATGTGCAATTGGCCGAGACCGGGAGCTGATCGATGGCGACTCTGTTTTTCCGCCAGCCGCGGCTTGCGGCACTGATGGTGCTGGTCATTCTGGCTGCCGGGTTCTCGGCCCTGATCGGGATCGGGCGCCAGGAAGATCCGACGATCACAAACATCTTCGCCAGCGTGACGACCGTTTATCCCGGTGCCGACCCGGCAAGGGTCGAGGCGCTGGTCACGGAAAAGATCGAGGAACAGCTGCGCGAGGTGGAGGAAATCGATACGATTGAATCCACCTCGGCCTCTTCCATCTCCATCGTTCAGATCGAGCTTCTTGATACGCTTGGGGAAGATGTCATCGAACAGGCCTGGTCGGAGATCCGGGACAAGCTCGCCGACGCTGCCCGCGCGTTTCCGCCAGGGGCAGGGGAGCCGGAGTTCGACACCGAGGGGGCAGGTGCCTTTGCGTCGATCAGCGCGCTTGTGCCGAAGCATGAAAGCGTGTCCGATGCCGTTCTGCTTCGTTACGCCGAAGCGCTTTCCGACACCTTGCGCAATGTGCCCGGCACGAAACAGGTCGAGATTTTCGGCGGCCTGGACGAAGAGATTCTGGTCCGGATCGATCCGGTCGTGCTGACGTCCCTGTCGCTGACGGCGGACCAGGTGTCCGATGCCATCCGGAGTGCCGATGCCAAGGTGCAGGCCGGGCGGCTGCGCAGCCCGGATCGGGAGCTGCTGGTCGAGGTCGATGGAGAGATCGAAGCGCTTGACCGCATCCGGCAAATCCCGTTGACGACGGCCGAGACCGGTCTTGTGACCCGCGTCGGAGATGTTGCGACGGTCACCAAAGGGGTCCGGCAGCCGGCAGAGGAACTGGCATTTGCAGATGGCCGCACGGCCATTCTGGTAGCGGCAAAGATCGCCGACGGTCTGCAGGTCGATGCCTGGATGGACCGGGTCGAGGCGCGCATTGCGACCTTTGAAGCCGAACTGCCTCATTCCATCGAGCACAGGCTGGTCTTTGACCAGAGCACCTACACGATTGACCGGCTGTCGAATGTCGGTCTCAACATTGCCATCGGCATGGGGCTGGTGGTGATCGTGCTGCTGGTGACCATGGGACTGCGCTCGGCGCTGATCGTTGCCATGGTGTTGCCTGTGGTGACTTTGGCGTCCTTTGCCACGATGAGCCTGATCGGGCTGCCCCTGCACCAGATGTCGCTGACCGGCATGATCGTCGCGCTTGGTCTGCTTGTCGACGCCGGCATCGTGATGACCGATGAAATCGGCCAGGCGCTTGGAAGCGGCTTGAGCCGCAGGGAAGCGGTCGGCAAGGCGGTACGGCGCCTGTTTGCGCCCCTCCTCGCGTCCACGGTCACGACGGCTCTTTCCTTCATGCCGATGGTCCTGCTGCCGGGACCGCCTGGTGATTTTGTGGGGGCGATCGCCATCGCCGTGATCGTGATGCTGCTCTGGTCTTTCGTGGTGGCCATCACCCTGACGGCGGCCGTTGCCGGCTGGCTGTTGCCGGCCCGAAAGGCACATGACAAGCGCACCGGGAGGCGTTTGCAGTCTCTCGTTTCCGTGCCCTTCCGCCTGTCGCTGAAACTGGCCATGCGCAATCCGGCGAGCGCCGTGGCCTATGCCCTGGTTCTGCCGATGATCGGTTTCCTGAGCATGCCGACGCTGACGGCACAATTCTTTCCGGGGGTCGACCGGGATCAGTTTCACATCGAGGTGGAGCTGGCGGATGGCACCGCAATTTCGGAGACTTCTGAAACGGCTCTGGCCATTGATCGCTACCTTGCTGCGCGGGACGGGGTGGAACAGGTCGCCTGGGTGATCGGCAAAAGCGCGCCGGCCTTCTACTATAACATCGTCGGCAGCCGCGACCGGGCGCCGGCCTTTGCCCAGGCCCTGGTGACAACGGCTTCGCCCGCCGCAACCGCCTTGCTCGTCCCGGAGCTGCAATCGGATCTTGCCCGGCGGTTTCCGGAGGCACGGATCCTGGTCCGGGACCTGGTGCAGGGGCCACCGGTCGATGCGCCGGTGGAGTTGCGGCTGGTCGGGCCGTCCCTGGACGTCTTGCGCGAGCGCGGTGACGCCTTGCGCCAGATCGCCAGCGGCATCGAGGAAGTGACGGTCGCGCGAACCACACTTGATGCGGGGCCGCCGAAGCTGCGTTTTGCTGTCAATGAGGACAAGGCGCGGCTGGTCGGACTGAGCCTTGGAGAAGTGGCACGCCAACTGGAAGCAACGCTGGAAGGGGCAACGGGTGGCAGCCTTGTCGAGGGCACCGAGGAATTGCCGATCCGTGTGCGCGTCGCGGAGGCGATCCGTGGTGACCTGTCCGCAATTGCCAGCTTGCCGCTGCTTCCACCGTCCGGAAGCCGGGATCGCGCGAGCTATGAGGGCGTGCCCCTGTCGGCCATTGCCGATATACGGCTGGAGCCCTCGAAAGGCGAGATCAACCGGCGCAACGGCGAGCGCACAAACACCGTGCAGGCATTCGTTCAATATGGTGTCCTGCCCGAGGAAGCCTTGAAGAAGCTTCAGCACCGGATCGAGGAGACCGGCTTTGTGCTGCCCGACGGATACCGCATTGAAACCGGTGGCGATTCCGATGCTAGGGGCGACACGCTCAAGAACCTGATCGGTTCCCTCGGCTTGATCGTGCCCTTGTCGATTGCCGCCGTTGTCCTGACCTTCAACTCCTTCCGGCTCTCGGCCGTGACTTTTGTCGTCGCACTGCTGTCTGCAGGCTTGAGCATCCTGGCACTGGCCGTGTTCCAGTATCCCTTTGGCATAAACGCCATTATCGGCGTGATCGGTTCGATAGGCGTCTCGATCAACGCCGCCATCATCATCCTGACAGGGATGCAGGCGGACACGGCGGCAGCCGCCGGGGACCGAAATGCTATGGTGGACGTGGTGATGCGCTCCAGCCGTCACATCATCTCCACAACGCTGACAACCTTCGGCGGCTTCCTGCCGCTGATCCTGGGCGGCGGCGGCTTCTGGCCACCCTTTGCAATGTCGATCGCCGGGGGTGTGCTGCTGTCCACGGTGATCTCGTTCTATTTCGCGCCGCCCATGTTCGCGCTTGTTTATGCGAGGGGGAAGAAGACCAAAGAGGACATTGTGCAGGAGCCAGAAAGGCAAGAGAGGTGGAGCAACGACAATCTTGAAACGGCGGTGGCAGCGGAGTGACGTCTGCGTTTTCCGCCGTTCTGTTCGGTCGTCATTGCCGGGCCCGATCCGGCAATCCATGCCATGGCTTTAGCTTCCACATGAACCTTGTAGTTTGAGACGTCATGGCATGGATCTCATGGTCGAGCCAAGGATGACGTAGATCGGGGAAAATCTGGCGACCTCAAGGCTGAAGCAAAAAGTTCTTCAGGAAGAGGCCCGAAGAAGGGGTGTCATTCAGAAGATGACGGATTAATCCCCTACCGGCTGCTCCAGCGGGAAAACAGCGAGGTGGACAAGGCCCTGGTGCTGTTCTCCTCGCGAATGACCAGCTCACCGGATTCCAGCAACCCGCCCTGTTGATGCAGCGTTTCGGCCATCAGCTCGTGAATGGAGACGAAACTGGAGCGGATGGCATAGGCCGTCAGGATCATGAACAGCGCGTCCTTTGCCAGGAGCTTCTGCAGATCGGCCAGCATGCCGGGAAGGCTGGTATAGATGTCCCAGACTTCGCCCTTTGGACCGCGGCCGTATTTCGGCGGATCCAGGATAATGCCGTCATAGGTGTTGCCGCGGCGGACCTCCCTGGCGACAAACTTGGAGGCGTCTTCGCAGATCCAGCGGATCGGCAGATCCTCAAGCCCCGACATGGCCTGGTTTTCCCTGGCATAACCGATGGCCTTCTTGGAGGCATCGACATGGGTGACCTGGGCGCCCTCGGTCGCCGGTAGCAGCGAGGCAAGACCGGTATAGCCGAAGAGGTTCAGGATCTTCAGCGGCTTGTCCGGATTGCGTTCACGCTCTGCGCGGATCTTGCCGTTGACCCAGTCCCAGTGGGCGGCCTGCTCGGGAAAGACGCCGACATGGCGGAACGACATGAAGCGGCCGTTGTAGCGAGCAGGACCGTAGGACATCGGCCAGGTTTCCGGCACGTTGCCGGAAAACTTCCAGCGGCCGGGGCCTTCCTCTTCCGTATCGCCCGAAAAGACAGCGTCGGCCCGGTTCCAGACGCTTTCCTTCTGACGTCTTGTCCCCATCGCCTGGGGTTCCGGGCGCACGATGGTGAAGCGGCCATAGCGCTCCAGCTTCTGACCTTCGCCCATGTCAAGCAGCCGATAGTCTTTCCAGCCCTTTGTCTCCAGGATCACCGGCCACGACTGAACGGGCGGCTTGCCGGAAGGAGCAAAGGAGGGGGCGCTGGTCTGGTCCGCCACGTGTTTCTCTCGTTTGTCTGAGTTTTGGAAATTGGTTCCGCTCTAGTCGGCATGCGCCTTGAGGTCAACGTTTTGCACTCGAAAAGGCAAAGAAAAGGGCGGGGAGCCGAAGCTCTCCCGCCCGATTGTTGCAAGGACCTCAGATCAGGCGGCTGCCACCTCGGAGAGGAACTGCTCGACTTCCTGTTTCAATTCGTCGGTCTTCTGGGTCAGTTCGCCGGAGGCGGACAGAACCATGTCCGCTGAAGACGAGGTCTGGTCGACGGCCTGGGACAGCTGCGTCATGGACGAGGAGACGGCTCCCGTGCCTTCCGCGGCCCGCTGGACATTCTGCGAAATTTCCGCAGTTGCGGCGCCCTGCTGTTCGACTGCCGAGGCAATGGCGGTGGTGTAGGAGTTCACTTCCGTCATGGTTTCCGCGATTTCGCCGATCGCAACCACGGATTCCTTGGTGGCGTTCTGGATCTCGGTGATCTGCGAGGAGATCTCTTCGGTTGCCTTGGAGGTCTGGGTTGCAAGCTCCTTCACCTCCGCGGCAACAACCGCAAAGCCCTTGCCGGCTTCACCTGCACGCGCCGCCTCGATGGTGGCGTTCAGGGCCAGGAGGTTGGTCTGTTCGGCAATGGCCTGGATGAGCGTGACCACTTCGCCGATCTTGGTGGCCGCTTCCGCAAGCCCCTCGACCTTCTCGTTGGTGATCCGGGTGCCTGTGTTGGCCCGATCGACGATTTCGGTGGTCTGGGCAACCTGCCTTGAAATCTCGCCGATGGAGGCCGCCAGCTCTTCTGCAGCACTTGCCACGGTCTGAACGTTGTTGGTGGTCTCGTTCGAGGAGGCCTGCGTCTCGCTGGCATAGCCGGCGCTGTCGCGGGCAATCTCGGTCAGGGCCTGAGCGGTGGAGTCCAGGCTGCCGGCAGTCGTTTCCACGGAGCCGAGGGCTTCTTCGGCGGTTGAGCGGAAGGACTGGATCATCGCATCGATGCGTTCCTGGCGTTGCTGGCGGGCCGCTTCTTCCTGTGCGTTTTGCTCCTGAAGCTGGGCGCGCTCGATGGCGTTGTCGCGGAACACCTGGACCGTCCGGCTCATGTCGCCGATTTCGTCACCCCGGTCGCGGCCAGGAATTTCGACTTCATTGTCGCCATTGGCCAGGCGGTCCATCACGTTGGTGATGGT
Source organism: Roseibium sp. (assembly GCF_965233565.1). Taxonomy (GTDB): domain Bacteria; phylum Pseudomonadota; class Alphaproteobacteria; order Rhizobiales; family Stappiaceae; genus Roseibium. Next base: position 4,335,495 of record NZ_OZ247494.1, read on the forward strand.
GCGGATCGGGCGGGTGATGGCCAGGTTGAGCACGAAGGCCAGGCCGATGCCGCCAAGAATGGCCAGCAGGATGGTCGTTGCGATTTGCAGCTCCGCAGAGCTCGAGGCGGCGTTGGCCGCTTTCGACTGGGCGTCGGAAATCGCGGTGATGTCTGCGTTGACCCGACGGGTCAGGTCGTCGAGCTGGGCGCGCTTGTCCGTCAGGTCCTTCTTGGTTTTCACCATGTCCTTGAAGGAATGGTCGAGCGAGGCAACGGAGACCGGGATCGCCTTGATCGCATCGCCTGCGGACGGCAGGATCATGGCGTATTTCACCATATCCTTTTCAAGGTTTGCCAGGGCGGCGATGCTTTTTTCGACCTTGGTAATGTCAGAGGAGCCAAATGCACCGAACAGGAAAAGGGTTTCCGCGCGGGCTGCCAGGGCCAGCTCGTTGAGCTTGGTCGCCTTTGCCGCAATCGACCGGACGGTTGCCAGCCGTGTAGACGCCGTCAACGCGTCCGTCTTGGCCTTGGAGACGACCGGATTGACCTGGCCGAGAATCTCCTTGGTATACGTGTCGACACCTTCAATCGCCGTGCCGACCGCAAGGCGCGCCTCGTAGGCTTCGGAGAAGCCGAGGTCCGTGGTGAGTCTCTCCAGGGCCTTGTTAAGCAAGCCGGCCTGTTTCTTCAGCTGCCCGAGGGATTTCTTCTTGATGCCGTCAATCTGCTTGTAGCCCATCTGCTTGGTTGTGCTGACAAGGTCGCGGGCGATGTCGATGGCGACAGTCAGATTGTCACCGTCGATATTGCCGTTGCCTTCCAGATAGAGCAGTTTCACCCGAACGACTTCATCCTTCAGCTGAAAGACGCTGAACTGCAGCTGATTGGCATCATCCAGGCGGCTGTTGGCGGAAAACGCCTCTGAACTGATTTTCTTTTCTTCCGCTGCAACGGCATCGCTGATGCTGGTGGCCAGTGCTTCCAGATCGGCCGTGCTCTGCTGCAGCGTGGCAAGCCGCTCGACTTGCTGTTCGGTCTGTGAGACCACTTCCGCGAAAGTCTGCTCAAACTCGTTCACGGCTTCGTTGGCACCGGAGACCTGTGCTTCCGAGGTTTCATCGCCGGTGACACCCGACCCCAGAGTTGCCAGCTCGTCCTTGAGCTTGGCAATCTCGTCGCCAACGGCTTTGCTGAGGTCTGCGCTCGGATTGTTGAGATAGTCCTCCCGCTGCAGCGAGGTCGCGGACACTTGCGCGGCTACCTTGGCAGCCTGGTCAGCCACATCGAAACGCGAGGCGAGGCTGTGTATTGCCAGGAAACCGACGCCGCCAACCACTGCCGTCAACAGCAACACGGCCAAAAAACCGCCACCGACTTTAAACCCGAATTTCAAGTCGGTCAGAACCTTCAATAGTCTCTTCATTTCGTCCCCGCACAGCCGGAATCAAGGCATTTCGCTGTTATTATTGCGGAGGGCGATGAAGATTAGGTAAATATTGAAAATTCTCTTCAGGTACTACGTAATTTTATTTCTTATTACATGTTAACGGAGTTTAACTTTTGGTGAGTAATTAAATAAACTCAAACAATAAATTTATGGTTGTATTCTCTCGTTACACATGCTGGCCGCCGTTGATGTGGATTTCCGACCCGCTGACATACGAGGATTTGTTGGAGCACAGGTAATAGATTGTATCCGCGACCTCAGCCGGAAGACCGAGGCGTCGCAGCGGAATATCGTCGATCATCTTTTCGGTGCCGGGGGACAGAATGGCCGTGTCGATTTCTCCAGGGGCAATGGCGTTGACCCGGATGCCATGAGGTCCGAAATCGGCAGCCATTTCCCGGGTGAGGGAAGCAAGGGCAGCTTTCGACGTTGCATAGGCCGTGCCGGCAAAGGGGTGAACACGCATTCCGGCAATGGAGGTCACGTTGACCACGGACCCGGCCGCGTTCTTGAGCTCCTGGAACAGTCCACGCCCAAGCAGGATAGGCGCGAAGAAATTCACCTGAAACACGGTGCGCCACTCATGCATTGCTGTCGTCAGGGAATCGAGCCGTTCGCCTTCCCCACCTTTCGGGCTGATGCCGGCATTGTTGACCAGCGCGCTGAGGCGGGAGCCATTCGCCTCAAGCCGCTTGCGGATCTCCTGAACCGCAAAGCCCAGATTTTCCGGATCCGACAGATCGACCTGGATGTGGTCTTCCGGGCCCATCGGCCAGGGGCACTTGTCAGAAAACGCCTGCCGGGAGCATGTGATCACCCGCCAGCCTTCAGCGGAAAACCGCTTGACGGTTGCGTGGCCGATCCCCCGGCTGGCGCCGGTCAGGACGAGAGTTGGCCGGTCATCCAGCATGGGCTTGCCGTTCATGTCATTCCCTTGTTAGCGTGTCGAGGGTCCGGAAAAAGTTGACTCTCATGGTCGAGTTTCGATATTGCGCTGGAATTCGTCAATGACAATATGTCGTCAACTGACCGCAATGACCAACCTGTCCGCATATGAGGACGCGCGCCGGATCCTGCAATGATCATATGCTCCTGTAATGTCCTGTCTGACAAGCAGCTTCGCGAAGCCGCGGCGGAAATGCGCGCAGATCCGAACGGCAAGGTGCCGACGCCTGGTGCGGTTTTCCGGCATCTTGGCTGCCGCCCGCGCTGCGGTGGATGTTTTCCGGCGGTGATTGACATTATTCACGAAAAAAGCTCTGAAGAGGGTGAGGAATCGAAACCGGTGCGGCTGCGCGAAAAACGCGCGGTCAGCCGGTAAATCAGGAGAGGGCCGATGAAGGGCGACGCGCGCGTTATCGAATATCTGAACAAATCCCTGCGCCATGAGCTGACGGTAGTCAATCAGTTCTGGGTTCATGCCCGCCTTTTGGAAGACTGGGGCTACAGCAAGCTTGCTGCCAAGGAACTGGAAGAAGCGGACGAAGAGCGTCAGCACGCCCAGGAACTGATGGACCGCATCATCTTCCTGGAGGGCCTGCCGAACCTGCAGACCCTTGACCCGTTGCGCATTGGCCAGTCCCTGAAGGAGTGCCTGGAAGGCGATCTGGCAGCCGAGTATGTTGCGCGCGCGCTCTACAAGGAAGCGCGTGAAGTCTGCCGTGAGCTTGGTGACTATGTCACGATGGCCATGTTCGAGCGTCTGCTCGGCGATGAGGAAGGCCACATCGACTTCCTGGAAACCCAGCTTGGTCTGATCGAGCAGATCGGCATCGACAACTACGCGATGCTGCAGGCAAATTCCGCAGACCAGGCGGAATAACAGCTTCCGACCGGCCCCGGTTATCCCGGGGCCGGTCCACTCAGCGGCGCAGATCAACGATCCGCGCAGCCTTCAGAGTTGGCCCAGGTGCAGAACCTTGCCACCGGCAGCCTTTGCGTCTTCTTCATCATGGCTGACCAGCAGGACAGGCAGGGACTTTTCCTTCGCCAGATCGAAGACCTGCGCACGGATGTCGGCACGCCGCGCGGTGTCCAGACTGGAAAACGGTTCATCCAGTAGCAGCGCCTTCGGGTTGGCAAGAAGCGTCCGCATGAGCGCGACCCGGGTCTGCTGCCCGCCGGAAAGGGTTGCCGGATCACGATTGGCGAACCCTGCCAGGCCAACGTCGGCAAGGGCCTGTTCCGCCATGTCGCGGCGCATCGCACGCCGCCGGATGTCAGCGGGGATGGCGAACATCAGGTTTTGCAGCACCGACATATGCGGGAACAACAGCGGCGACTGGAACATCAGGCCGATGTGACGGTCCTGAGCGGGCAAGCCGGTCAGGTCCCGATCATTCAGCAACACGCGTCCCGTTGCCGAAAAGTCCGGCCGCAGGAAACCCGCAATAAAATCCAGCAGACTGGATTTGCCGCTTCCGCTTTCCCCCATGATGGTCAGAACCTCGCCAGGTGCGATCCGGCAGTCGATCGACAGGAGAAGACGGTCGTCCAGCCGAAGGCTCACACCTTCAAGGACAAGACCGGGCAATGTGTCGGCAACACTCAAGGGGATCATCCTTCTTGCAGACGCATGGCCTGACGATTGCGGTGCATGACCGCGGGGATCAAGGCCGCCAGCATAAACCCGGCGAGCGGGATCAGCAGCTGCAGCAGGGCGTAAAGCGCTGCAGCCGACCGGTCGCCGCCGCTCGCAAGAGCGACACTTTCCGTCGTCACCGTCACGATGCGCCCGGCACCGATCAAAAGCGTTGGCAGGTATTGCCCGACGGAGACCGCTGCCGCGACGGCGAAGGTGACAAGAACCGGCCGCAGCAACAGCGGCAGGCGGATCTGCCAGAAAATGCGTCCGCGTGACGCGCCGATGGACGCCGCAGCCTTTTCAAAGCGCGGGTCCAGCCGGGCCAAGGGATCGCTCAGGGCCAGTACGGCATAGGGAATGACGAACACCAGGTGCGCCAGCAACACGGAGAAAAAACTGCCGCTGAAATCAAGCACCAGAAACAGCAGCTGCAGGCCAAAGAGGAAACTGATCTGCGGCAGCAGAAGTGGCAGAAACACCAGGACTTTCAACCTGGATCCCAATGGTGCGCGATGCGCACTGCGTGCCTCGAGCAACCACAAGGTCAGCGCCGTGGCAAGCATTGCCGCAGCAGTGGCCAGGGCAAGGGTTGCCGTCAGTGCCGGTGCACCCATGGCAAGCGCGTCCGTGATCCGCATCAGGTCCCATCTCTGCGGCAAAAGCGACGGAAACCACCAGGACCGGGCAAAGGACCAGAGCACCAGAACAAGCAGGGAGGCAGCCATCGCACCGATCACTGCTAGCATCGGCAGGAGCCCGCCAATTCGGGTCAGGTGATCTCGCCTGTGACGCCGTCCACTCACCAGCCGGCCGCGCAGCAAAGACGTCAACACCCGTTCCAGCATCAGGTATGTCGCAAGAGCCAAAGCGGTCACGACGAGTTGCAACACGGCTCCGGCGGACGCTGTCAGCCGAAGCGACAGGTCCGGATCGTTCATCCAGGTCACCAGACGGGGAGCGAGGGGGGGCGGTGTCGTTGGCCCGAGGATCACGGCGACGTCGACGACCGAGGTCGCGTAGGCAATGACGGCCAGCATGGGCAGGCGGATCAGGGGGTAGATTTGCGGCAGCACGAGCTTGAAGAAAGTTGCCATGCGTCCGTAGCCAAGGCTGGTGCCGGCCCGGAAATAGTCCCGAATATGGGGCCGGTTCAGCGCGGCCAGCGTCATCAGAAACAGGAACGGAACTTCCTTGGCGACAAGGCCGGCGGTGAGGCTGAGCCCGAGCGGATCATTCAGGATGAGGAGATCTGGCGGCCGGGTCCAGCCGGTCGCCCATGGAGAAAGCGCGCGAACCAGAAACCCGGAGGGCGCGATCAGGAAGGCCAGGCCGATTGCCGCCGCCGCATGCGGCACCGACAGCAGGGGAGACAGGAAACGCGACAGCCGTTGGAAGGTTGCTGTCCCTGACCAGCCGGCGGCAAAGACCAGAACGATACCCAGCGAGAGCAACGAGGCGGCGAGACCCGTTGCCAAACTGAGCAACGCGGATCGAAACAGTCCCGGCATGTCAAGCAGGTTCCGGAACGGTTCCAGCGAGAAGCTGTCAAATCCGAGGACAGGCAGATAACCGAAGGCCGGCAGAAACGTGCCGGCCAGCCCGGCAAGGACCGGACCTGCCAGCAGGATAACAATCAGGACGGTTGGAAGGTCGGTTCGCGCCTGCTGCCTGTCACTCAAGACACCTGTCCGTTCATTCCGCGCCGTAGCGTTTCAACCAGGCTTCCTCAAGCGCCGCGACCCAGCTGGGGTGCGGCTCGGGCAACACAGGGCCGAGCTCCTCTGGTGAGAGGGTCGCCGGACCCAGATCCATCGTATCGAACAGCGCTTTTTCATTGGCGGGCAAGGCACTGACATTGAGGACCGTCGGATCGCCCCAGATGTCCGGATCCTGCTTGCGGGTCTGGGCCATTGGCGTCAGCAGGAAGTCGGCAAATACCCTGGCACCGGCCTTGGCGGAGCTGTTGAAGGGAATGGCGACAAAATGGGTGTTGCCGATCGTGCCACCCTCCAGCACGAAAGTCCGCACGCTGGGCGGCAGTTCGCCATTGGCGATCGCACCGGAGGCGTCGCCCGGGTTGAACGAAAAGGCGATGTCCAGTTCACCGTCCGCCAGCAGCTGGCGCATATGGGCAGCATTTTTCGGGAAGGCCTGCCCCTGCCGCCAGAGCGCGCCATGCAGCGCGTCGAGATAGGCAAACAACGGTGCCGTCATTTCCTCGAACCGGGCCGGGTCGACGGGTCTGCCGAGGGCACCCCTGTCGGGCGCGGTGTCGACAAGCACCTGTTTCAGAAACGTCGTGCCATAGAAATTCGGTGGTTGCGGGTAGGCGAAACGGCCCGGATTGGCCTTTGCAAAACTCAGGAGTTCCTCAAGTGAAGCGGGAGGCGTTTTAAGACGGGCGCTGTCATACATGAACACCAGCTTGGCCATGCCCCAGGGGCTTTCCTGACCGTCGGTCGGCACCGTGAAATCAATCGTCACGGTCGGCTTGTTCTCCACATCGACGTAGCGCCAGTTGGGCAGCGTCTCGGCCCAGCCCTTGTCGGCAAGCAGGCCCTGGTCCTTCATGGCAGCGAAATTCTCACCGTTGATCCAGATAAGATCGACCGCCCCCCCGGAGCTCTTGCCGACGGATTTTTCGGCAAGCACCTGGGAAACGACCGTAGCCGTGTCGCTGACCTTCACATGAAGAACGCGGAGATCATAAAGGCGCGCGACTTCGCGTGCGGCCCAGCCGACATAGGCATTGATGCGCGGTTCACCGCCCCAGGCGTGGAAGTAGACGGTCTGGCCTCTGGCTTCCTCCAGAACGGCCTGCCATTCTGGAGACTGCGCAGGGTCGGCGTCCTGAGCGAACGACGTCTGGGACACCAGCAGCGTGCCCAGAAGACCAAGCGTTGCGGCAAACAGTCGTTTCATCAGATAGTCCTCAAGATTCGTTCCACATAGGGCATCTCTTCGCCGATCCCTCGCGCAACGGGTATGGCACGGTCAAGACAAGGCTTTGTGAACAACTTGAGAGCGTCTCAGACCGGCAGGATGTGCGTGTCCTTGATTTCCTCCATGACCGCATAGGTGTGGGTCTCGCGTACACCGGGAAGGGTCAGCACAACATCCGACAGGAAAGCGCGATAGGCTTCCATGTCCTTGACGCGGCTCTTCATCAGGTAGTCGAAGCCACCGGCCACCATGTGACACTCCAGGATGTCGGGAGCGCGCTCGACGGCGGTCTTGAACGCATCGAAAATCTCCGGCGAGGTGCGCTCCAGCCGGATCTCGACAAAGACCAGCAGGCCGCGATCGATCTTCTTCGGATCGAGACTGGCGGAGAACCGTTCGATGTAGCCGTCACGCACCAACCGCTTCATGCGCTCGGCTGTTGCGGTGGCCGACAGGCTGATCCGCTCGGACAGATCCGTGTTGGTTATGCGGGCATCTTCCTGAAGAACCTTCAGAATACGCCGGTCTATCGCATCAAGCATAGTGAATTTCTCTAAAAATTTCTATTCAACCAAAATTAACACGGAAAGTGGGCTGAAAAACAGAGAAAACCGGCCATTGAGATCAGGTATTTTAGGGAAATCTAATGACCTGGCCCTGGAGGGGCCCTTTGGGAGGCACTCATGACCGCACAGTCTGCAGCCATGACGACTTTTGAAAACACTGATATCGAACCGTTCCGCGCGGCCTATGCCCCGGACGACAAGCCGCTTGTCGAAGCCCTCTTGAAAGAGGCGAAGGGCGATCCGGTGGTTGAAAAACTGATCGACCAGCGCGCCCGCGGCTACATTGAAGACATGCGCTCCGTCCAGGTCGGCCTTGGTGGGGTCGAGGACTTCATGCGCGAGTTCGGCCTGACGACGCGCGAGGGCCTCGCCATGATGGTGCTGGCGGAGGCGCTGCTGCGTGTGCCGGACGCCCAGACCGCCGACAAGCTGATCGAGGACAAGCTGGCGGCTGCCAAATTCGACGACCCCTCCGGCCCGAAATCCGACACCTGGCTGGTGTCGGCCTCTTCCTGGGCGCTGGGCGTCACCTCACGCCTGCTGCACCCGGGCGACACGCCGCAATCGATCCTCTCAAGTCTGGTGAAACGCATGGGCATGCCGACCGTGCGGGTGGCGACCCGCAAGGCCATGCAGCTGCTCGGGCACCAGTTCGTGCTTGGAGAAACCATCCAGAAGGCGCTGGAACGGGCCAAGGCACAGGAAGCCAAGGGGTACCGCTATTCCTATGACATGCTGGGTGAGGGCGCACGCACCGCTAAGGATGCCGAACGCTACTTCCAGTCCTATGCCAATGCCATTGAAGCCATTGGCAAGTCCGCCGGCAACAAGGATCTGCCGGAGCGGCCGGGCATTTCGGTGAAACTGTCGGCGCTGCATCCGCGCTATGAGGCCGTCAATGGCGAGCGTGTGCGCGATGAACTCCTGCCGAAACTGCGCGAACTGGTCCAGATGGCCAAGGACCGCAATCTCAACTTCACCGTCGATGCCGAAGAAGCCGATCGCCTGGAGATCTCCCTCGACGTCATTGCCATGCTGTTGAATGACCCGGTTACCGAAGGCTGGGACGGCTTTGGCCTTGCGGTGCAGGCCTATCAGAAACGCGGCGTGGAAGTGATCGACTGGCTGGTCAGGGCCGCGCGCAAGACCAACCGCAAGCTGATGGTACGCCTCGTCAAGGGCGCCTACTGGGATACGGAGATCAAGCACGCCCAGGAAGGCGGCGCCGAGGGCTACCCGGTCTTCACCCGTAAGGCGGCAACCGACCTGTCCTATCTGTGCTGCGCCAAGCGTATGCTGGCCGCGCGCGACGTGCTTTACCCGCAATTTGCCACACATAACGCGTTGACCGTTGCCCAGATCATCGAACTGGCCGGCGGCAAGGCCGAAGGCTACGAGTTCCAGCGCCTCCATGGCATGGGTGAAAGCCTCTACAAGTCGGTTGTCGAGCGGGACGGCTTTCCCTGCCGGATCTACGCCCCGGTCGGCGGTCACAAGGATCTCCTGGCCTATCTTGTGCGCCGGCTTCTGGAAAACGGTGCCAATTCTTCCTTCGTCACCATTGTCGGCGACGCCAATGTGCCGACCGAAGATCTTCTGAAACGGCCCGAGCAGCTGCTTGACCATGGCCACCACGCGGTCAACCGCTCGATCCCGTTGCCAAAGGAGCTCTATGGCGCCAGCCGTGACAATTCCGATGGCATCGAGTTCGGCTGGGCTGCTGAGCGCAATCTTCTGACCAGCGGCATGGCCAAAACCACGGCCCCCTTCACCGAAGCGGGCCCGCTCGGCGCAGGGTTGACGGCGGCAGGGGACACCCATCCCGTCTTTGCGCCGATGGATGGCAGCACCAGGGTCGGCACGGTCCGCTTTGCCGACAGGGAAACGGCGCAAAAGGCCATCATGAACGCGCAAAAGGGGTTCGAGGCCTGGTCCAGGCGCCCGGTTGAAGAGCGGGCGGCGGCGCTCGACAAGGTCGGTGATCTCCTGGAAGAACATCGCGACCGGTTGATGATGATCCTCTCCATGGAAGCCGGGAAATGCCTGACGGACGGCATTGCCGAAATCCGCGAGGCGGTCGATTTCTGCCGTTATTATGCGGCCGAGGCGCGCGCGCAATTTGGCGAAGGCCGGCTGATGCCCGGACCGACCGGCGAGGAAAACCGCTACCGCTACCGCGGCCGCGGCGTCTTCGTCTGCATCTCGCCCTGGAACTTCCCGCTGGCGATCTTCCTTGGCCAGATCAGCGCCGCACTTCTGGCCGGCAATGCCGTTGTCGCCAAGCCGGCGGAACAGACGCCGCTGATTGCCTTTGAAACCGCGAAGCTGATGTATCAGGCCGGCGTGCCGGAAGATGCCTTCTACCTGCTGCCCGGTGAAGGCGATGTCGGCGCGGCGCTGACCTCCCATCCGGCCGTGGCAGGTGTGGCCTTTACGGGCTCCACCGAAACCGCCTGGGCGATCAACGGCACGCTGGCGACCAAACGCGGCCCGATCGTGCCGCTGATTGCCGAAACCGGCGGCATCAACGCCATGATCGTTGACGCAACGGCCCTGCCCGAACAGGTCTGCGACGATGTCATGATGTCGGCCTTCCGCTCCGCCGGTCAGCGCTGCTCGGCCCTGCGTCTGCTCTATGTCCAGGAAGATGTCGCCGACAGCCTGCTGGCCATGCTGGAAGGCGCGGCGAAGGAGCTCAGCCTCGGCGATCCGCGCCTGCCGTCAACCGATATCGGCCCGGTCATCGACGACGAGGCCCGCGACAACATCCGGGCACATGTCGATGACATGAAGGAAAGCCAGAAGCTGCGCTTTGCTGGTGTCACTCCGCAGGGCAAACTCGCCAACGGTTCCTGGGTGGCGCCGCACATCATCGAGCTCGACAAGGCCGAGGCGCTGACGCGGGAAGTCTTCGGACCGGTGCTGCATGTTGTGCGTTACAAGGCCAGTGATCTCGACAAGGTGCTCGACCAGATCGCCGGCACCGGCTACGGCCTGACGCTCGGGGTGCACAGCCGCATCGATGCGACGGTGAAGAAGGTTGTCGACCGGCTCTCCGTCGGCAATGTCTATGTCAACCGCAACACCATCGGCGCGGTGGTCGGCACCCAGCCCTTCGGCGGTTCCGGCCTTTCCGGCACCGGTCCGAAGGCGGGCGGCCCGTCCTATCTGACAAGGTTCGCGCTGGAACAGGTCGTCTCGATCAACACGGCGGCAGCCGGCGGCAATGCCAGCCTGGTGGCCGCGTCGGACGACTGAGGGGAGCACCGCAAGGCGGCAAGGCTGCGGCAAGCAAAATACCCCACCCCTTAACCCCTTCTCCTTGTGGGGAGGGATCAAGGGTGAGGGTGAGCGCCGCAGCCGCCAACCTGAACACATTTAGTGTCCATAAACGCCTCGGTCCGTACGTCCAGCAGGGCAGGCGGATCCGGCTGCGATTTGCTGCTGATCCTTCGAGACGGGGCTTTGGCCCTCCTCAGGATGAGGCTAAAATAAGCGGAAATGGTGGTGAGGTTTCAGTCAGTGCAAGATCCGACATCCTCATGCAGAGGTGGCGGTTTAGCCCTGTCTCCAACGATCATTGCCGCTTACTTCAGCCTCATCCTGAGCAGGCGCGTCAGCGCCGTCTCGAAGGACTGACCGCAAGTGCCCGGTAACACAAATCAGGTCACGTCCCCCGCGGCTTCGCCCGCCTGGTCGCCTCGGCTTCCGTCGGATCGTCCGGCCAGGGGTGTTTGGGGTAGCGGCCCTTCATGTCGGCCTTCACGTCGGCCCAGGAACCGGCCCAGAAACCGGGCAGGTCCTTCGTGATCTGGATGGGCCGCTGTGCCGGCGACAGCAGCTCCAGGATCAACGGTAATCTGCCGTCGCAGACGTTTGGATGGTCCTTCAACCCGAACAGTTCCTGGACCCTGATCGACAGGGTCGGCCCGGCCGCCGCACCATAGTCGATCGGAACCTTGCTGCCCGTCGGTGCCGTGAAATGGGACGGGGCAAGCGCGTCCAGCCGGGCGGCCGTGTCATAGGGCAGGAGCGCCGCCAGCGCGTTTCCTAAAAGCGCAGCATCGATGGCGGCAAGGCTGGTGCAGCCTGCCAGGAACGGCTGCAGCCACGTCTCAAGACTGTCCGTCAACGCGCTGTCGGAGAGATCCGGCATGTCCTCCGCGCCGTTCTCCCGCGCATAGGTCACGCGTTTCTTCAGTCGCTGCTGGTCCTTGCTCCAGGCCAGTCGCGTCACGCCGCGCCGCCGGATTTCGGCAATCAGGGCACGCTCGACGGCGTCAGGGTCCGCCGACCGGATCTGCACGGATTTCAGCTCGACCGCCTTGTAGCGCTTGACCCGTCTTGCTTTCAGCGCCCCGTCACCGGTCAGCTGCACCTCGTCCTCTTCAACAATGTCGGCGGCAAACAAATCCTCGATCTCGTCTTCTGCAATCGGTGCGCAGAGCTGGATGCGGCCTCTGGCCGCCTTGCCCTGGATGTCGGCGACGGTCAGGAACGGCTGGCGGGCAAGACCATGCTCAGGCTCCAGTTCGGCGCCTCTTCCATTGGCAAGCCGGAACCGGCCTGTCTGGCCGCGTTGCTGGGCAACCCGGTCCGGATAGGCGAGTGCCAGTAGCAATCCGGCGCTTTCCGTGTCAAAGTCTGTGTCGCTGCCGCCTGCCTGTTTCAACCAGCGTTCGGCCAGCAGCCGGCCGTCCTTCGCTTTCGGGCACTTGTCGTTTTTCAGGTTTTGCAGGCGCACGCGCAGATCCGGATCGCGTCCGCCAAGACCGGGTTCTGACAGGATCAATGCGATCAGCGCAGCAGTGCGGCCAAGACCGCGGACCGATCCCTCGATTACCATATGTGCCAGACGCGGATGCAGCGGCAGATTTGCAAGTGTCTTGCCGTCGCCGGTCAGCCGCCCGCCGGCATCCAGGGCGTGAAGGTCCTGAAGCAGGGTTCTGGCCTCTTGCCAGGCGGCTTGCGGCGGTGGATCGGCAAAGGTGAGGGCGGCCGGATCGAACGTGCCCCAGGCAGCCAGATCCAGGACCAGACTGGTGAGGTCCGCCTCCAGGATTTCCGGTGCTTCGGCCCGGGGCAGGGCGGCAGTCTGGGCATCGTCCCAGAGCCGGTAACAGACGCCGGGCTCCGTTCGCCCGGCACGGCCACGGCGCTGGTCGGCCGAGGCGCGCGACGCCCGCACGGTTTCAAGACGGGTCAGTCCTGTCTGCGGTTCGTATTTCGGTACCCGTGCGAGACCACTGTCGATCACGACCCGCACGCCTTCAATCGTCAGTGAGGTCTGGGCAATCGCGCTCGCGAGCACGATCTTGCGTTGGCCGCCGGCGGCCGGCCGGATGGCCGCGTCCTGTGACCTGGCGTCGAGGCCGCCATAGAGCGGTGCCACCTGGCAATGGGCGGGGAGCTTGCCGTCCAGCATGTCGGCGGTTCGCCGGATTTCACCCTGTCCCGGCAGGAAGACAAGCACCGAGCCGGTTTCCTCGGTGATGGCCTGACGGATGGCCCGGACGACCTGGGGTTCGATGCGTTCGTTTGGTGACTTGCCGAGATAGCGTGTTTCGACCGGGAAGCTGCGGCCCTTGCTTTCAATGACCGGTGCATCGCCCAGGAGCTTTGAAATGCCGGCAGCATCCAGCGTCGCGGACATGGGGAGAAGGCGGAGGTCGTCACGGAGCGCGGATTGCACGTCCAATGCGAGCGCAAGTCCGAGGTCACCATCGAGAGACCGTTCGTGGAATTCGTCGAACAGGATCGCGGCGACGCCGGTGAGTTCCGGATCGTCCAGGATGAGGCGGGTGAAAACCCCTTCGGTGATCACCTCGATCCGGGTTCTGGCACTGACCCTGGTTTCCATACGGACCCGGTAGCCGACCGTTTCGCCCGGCTTTTCGCCAAGTTCGCCGGCCATGCGCCGGGCAGCAGCGCGTGCGGCCAGACGGCGCGGTTCCAGGACCAGGATCTTGCCGTCACCGCGCCAGCCGGCCCTCAGGAGGGCCAGGGGAACGCGCGTGGTCTTGCCCGCACCGGGCTCGGCGACAAGCACGGCATTGTTGCCGGCGTCAAGCGCCTCCAGCAGTTCCGGCAGGACACCGTCAATCGGCAGCGGTGCCCCGAAGGTCGGGACAAGGGTCATAATGTCGTCAGGCGGCCCCGTTCATCCACTGCCGGCCCTGCATGTCGACGGCAAAGGCGTCCGGCGTGCGGGCAAAGGACGCAAGGCCCTCAAGCGCGGGATCCGGATGGCGCACGATGAAGGTCGGGATCTTGGCCATCAGCGCCTCGTGCGGTGCCTTGGCTTCGAACGCTTCCCGGAAGCCGCCATCTGTCAGGAAACGGGTGATCCGTGGCGTGACGCCGCCGGTCAGGTAGACGCCGCCGCGGGCAAGCACGGTCAGCGCGAAGTCGCCGGCAACGCGGCCAAGCGCGCGGGCAAACACCTCAAGGGTTTTGACGGCGACCGGATCGTTGTTTTCCGCGGCCGCGGTAATGTCGGCGGCGGTGGCAAAACTGCGATCGGCCTTCAGGTGGGCCGCAACGCCGCGCGCCAGGCGCGGCAGGCCGGTGCCGCTCAGGATCTGTTCGGCGCCCAGGCGTTCCCCGACCCGTTCAATATGCGGCCAGAGGTCCATGTCCTCGGCCGTGACGGGCCCGAGCTCCACGTGCCCGCCTTCGCCCGGTACCGGAATCCAGGTGTTGGACGCATAGATCATGGCCGCGGCGCCGAGGCCGGTTCCCGGACCCAAGACGAATTTGGCGCTTTCCTTCCGGATAGCGCCGGAGCCGACCTGTTCGACATCTTCACCGCGATACCCCGGCAGGGCGAGAGCCTGGGCCTCGAAATCGTTGAGCACGATGACTTCTTCTAGACCGAGATCTGCGATCATCTTAAGGGGTTCGATGACCCAGGCCGCATTGGTCAGCGGGATCCGGTCGCCGGTGACCGGGCCGGCCACGGCGATGATCGCGGTGCGAGGCGTCGGGCCGGCCCCGTTCATCACCACTTCGCGGATGGCAGAGGATATGTCGGGATGACCGGCGGTCGCGGTCTTGCCGCACATGCGCGTGGGGGCACTTGCGTCATCCACAAGGGCGAAACGGGCGTTGGTGCCGCCGATGTCGGCAACAAGGACCGGATAGGCAAAGGCTTTGGAACGGGTCGAAAAACTCATGAGGAAACGGCACCGACTTCGGGTGTCTCTGAAGTGGTTCTGAGTCCCTGCAGGCGCGCGGAACGCAGCAGGATGTCAGCGGTCGACGGATTGAGGGCCATCGGCATGTCATAGACAAGCGCAAGCCGCATCAAAGCCTTGACGTCGACATCGTGCGGCATGGGCGACAGGGGATCGACAAAGAAGATCAGACCCTGAAGCTCGCCTTCCGCAATCATCGCGCCGATTTGCTGGTCGCCGCCGAGCGGGCCGCTTTTCAGCCGGGTCAGTTTCAGCTCCGGACAGGCTTCCAGAATCCGGCCGCCGGTCGTTCCGGTGCCGACAAGATTGAAATCGGCCAGCTTCTCCCGATGTCGCAGGGCAAACTCCACCATGACATCCTTCTTGGCGTCATGAGCGACAAGCGCAAGGGTGGGCGTGGCTGTCATCAACAATCCTCTTTGGCGGCGGCAACTGTGAGCCGCATGTGTTTAGCCGCTCAAAGCGCTTTAGGCAAAGGGAGATGCAAAAGCGGAATGCAGAACCTGTCCATAAGGCAGGCCGGTCAGTGCAGAAAAGAAAAAGCCGCGCTCTTTTTCAAGGCGCGGCTCAGTCATCACATAAGGAAACGTGGCGTCAGTCGAACAGATTGCAGCGGATCGGTTCGCGCCCGGAAGCACGCTGGAAATAGGCGTCCGGCTCAGGCAGGTGCAGTCCGGCGATTTCCATGACCAGCTTCATGCGGATCGCATCGGCAAAGCCTTCCTGGCTGCGCACCGGAATTGCGAAGGAGCCCGGGCCGCCGATCACGCAATCCTCATAATAGTGGTCGAGATTGAGCATGGCCTGCCAGGTGTTCTTGTTTGATTTCATCATCAAGGGAAGGCCGTTGATGGTCACACCGGCGGCAACCATCCGGTCCCGCATCTCGGTGACGGAACCACCCTGGTTGTTCGGTCCGTCGCCGGAAATGTCGATCACGCGGCGCAGACCCATGAACTGGTTGTTCTGTACCAGCTGCACGGATTTCTGGAGGGCCGAGGCGATGGAGGTTCGCTGGACCTGGCGCAGCGGAGCTTCGGCGATTTTCGAAGCGAAGTGAGCGGCGGAGGCCTCGTCCTGGATCACGGTCCAGTCGGCAACGATGAAGTGTTCATCGACACCGCCCCATTCCATATAGGTGACGGCAACCCGGCCGATCGGACCGACCTGGATGGCATCAAGGAATTCGCGGGAGGTCAAAGCGGCCACATAGCCGGCGCGCTGGACTTCCTGCTCTTCGGTATCCATGGACTGGGAAATGTCGACCGCCAGGACAAGCTCGACATCGACCTCGTTGGCCGGATCGTAGCTGTATTGCGCCGAGGCGAATGTCATCGGCCGGAAGTCCCGGCTTGAAGCTGGTGCGGCGAAAAGGAGAGCCGCACAGAAGAGAGACAGTATCGTTGTAACTGTCGGTGCACAGTAGTTCTTTGTTATGTCGAGACGCATGGGTTTCTCCTTATGCGAGCCATTCGGCTGCGTTGCCACGTCTCCCCGTTTTATTTTGTTGTTGAATTCCTTATCTTTTCGTTTCTCGTGATTCCTACCTAGGCACTGGCGAATGCCTTGCTTCAGCTTGCGAATTTACTTAGCAAGCTACATGCCAAAAGTAGCTCAGATCCTCTTGCACGGCAAAAGGAAAGTGCACGGAGTGCGTATTATATCCACAGATGGTGTTTCCCTTGGGTAAATGCCAGAGGTTTCGTCTGGCGCGGCGGGTTAACGAATCCTTACGTCTGCGTAAGGGTGTGTTTTTGCGCCTGAAATCGGCCTCAGGAGGCATTTCAATATTTGTTGAAACAAGGCTGCGCGGCTTGAGGAGGAGTGCCTGGGCATCGGACGCGAGCCGTCTGGCGGGATCAACATTTCAAAAAGGAATGCATCAAATGCGCACTCAGTGCAGTGCCTGGCGGGCATGCAGGATGCAAGCAGCCCGGTCGTTTTTGCCGATGGGCTAGGCAGTTTTTGCCGCTTGGGCTCGATTCCGGAGGGAATTCAGGCAGAATTTGCCGCCGCGTAGAAGTGGTGAGTGCACAATGTTGCTGCCTAGAAATGCAGCAACCGGCCAGAAAGTCGGCAGTTTTTTTAGTTGACGGCGACGACAAGGCTCGTCATGATCTGAAGAAATTCTCACTTGGTGAAGAATTTTTCGGATCTCCCGGGAGGAGCCGAAATCTGGAGGCCCCGCAAGAGGGCTGAGGTATTGCCGATCGTGCCGGAAAATACGGTGCTTCGGAAGAGGGGAAGGTGCCACGCAGCATGCAGGCGCGCGACGACGACTGGACATCCTATATGGCCATCCGTGCGGCATGGCTGTCCTTTGTGGGCGGCCGCACGCAGGGAGAGATTGCGTCCCAGCTGGGTGTGTCGCCGGCCAAGGTGCACCGCCTGATCGCCCATGCCCAGAAATCCGGCTTTGTAAAATTCCAGATCGACGGCCGTCCTATGGAATGCCTGGAACTGGAAAAGGAACTGACTCAGCATTTCGGTCTCACCAATTGCATCATTGCGCCGGATCTCGGTGGCGGCGACGACGATACGGCGCTCCGGGCCGTTGCAGTTTCTGCAGCCCAGTTTCTCGGCGGGCTTTTGAGTGGGGCAAGCGTTACCCGGCTGGGCGTTGGCATGGGGCGGACACTGACAGCAGCGGTCGAGGCGCTGCCGAAGTTTGCGCGGACCGATCTTGAAATCATGTCGATCTGCGGCTCCCTGACCAGAACACTCGCTGCCAACCCCTATGACATCGTCCAGAAAATGCAGGAGCGGACCGGTGGCATCGGCTACTACCTGCCCGTGCCCTATTTTGCCGAGAACCAGGACGAGAAGGCGATGTTCCTGACCCAGCGCAGTGTTCAGGATCTAATGGACCGCGCGCGGCAGTCCGATGCGTTCCTGATCGGCATCGGCTCGGTCGAAAACGAAGGCCATCTCGTTCAACGCGGCATGATTTCGAAGAAAGAACAGGAAGAATTGCTGTCGGGCGGCGCGGTCTGTGATTTGATGGGCCGGTTCCTGACGCTGGAAGGAAATCTGGCACCCGATCCGCTCGGCGATTGCGCCGTCGGATTGCACTTTGATGAAGTGCGCGGGCGCCGCGTGATTGCGCTGGTGGGCGGAGAGAGCAAGGTGGAAGCCACCCTGGCTGCTCTGCGCACCGGTGTCATTACCGACCTGGTGACGGATGAGACCCTTGCGAGGGCTCTGAGTGCACGGGCCGGGTTGCAGTTGGCGCAGACCGCATGACGCGGCTGGGTCACGAGGGGAAACGGGCAGGCCGCTAAGGCAAGCCCCCGCATTATGTCGGAGGACATCTACGTGAAAAAGTTTCTAACCATCGGTACGGCACTTGCCGGTTTGGCCTTCTCGGCCGCAGTAGCCGCAGCGGACACCAAACCCGCCGTTCTTTATGATCTGGGCGGCCGTTTCGACAAGTCGTTCAACGAAGCCGCCTATACCGGCGCCGAAAAGTTCAAAGAAGACTACGGCATCGAATACCGCGACTTCGAAATCCAGAACGACAGCCAGCGTGAACAGGCCCTGCGCAACTTCGCAAAGCGCGGCATGAACCCGATCGTTGCCATCGGCTTCTCCCAGGCCAACGCTGTTGAGAAAGTCGCCAAGGAATTTCCGGACACGCAGTTCGCCATCGTCGACATGGTTGTCGATCTGCCGAACGTGCGCTCCATCCTGTTCAAGGAGCATGAAGGCTCCTACATCGTCGGCATGCTTGCCGCGATGGCGTCCGAAACCGGCAAGGTCGGTTTTGTCGGCGGCATGGACATCCCGCTGATCCGCAAGTTTGCCTGCGGCTACAAGCAGGGCGTCATGGCCACCAATGGCGACGCGGAAGTCTTCGAAAACATGACCGGTACCACCGGCGCAGCCTGGAACGACCCGGTCAAGGGTGGTGAGCTGGCCAAGTCCCAGTTCGACCGCGGTGCGGACGTCGTCTATCACGCAGCCGGCGGCACCGGCATCGGTGTGCTCCAGGCAGCTGCCGACGCCGGCAAGCTCGGCATCGGCGTGGACAGCAACCAGAACGCCCTGCATCCGGGATCCGTTCTCAGCTCCATGCTGAAGCGCGTCGACATTGCCGTCTACCAGGCATTCGAAGACGCTGAAAACGACGCCTGGTCTTCCGGCTTCGAGGTTCTCGGCCTGAAGGAAGGTGGTGTCGACTGGGCCCTCGACGACAACAATGCCGAGCTGGTCAATGACGAGATGAGAGCCAAGGTCGAAGAAGCGACCCAGAAGATCATCTCCGGCGAAATCGTTGTTCATGACTACATGAGCGACGAATCCTGCCCGGGCTAAGTCTCGATACCGACCTCCGCGCCTCGCGCGGAGGTCACTTTCCCGAAGTTTTCCGCCAGTCACCTTGCGGGGCCTGTCATGATCCGCTTCAAAATCCTGTTTTCGGCTGCCCTGGTTGCCGCAGCGTTCGGTGCTGCAGCGGCCCAGGCGGAGCCTGCCATCGTCTACTCGGTCGGTGGCAAGTTCGACGGTTCGTTCAATGAAAGCGCCTTTGGCGGCGTGACCCGGTTTCAGGAGGAAACCGGCAGCACTGTCCGCGAGTTTGCACTTGAACGCGATTCCCAGAGCCTGCAGGCGCTGCGCAACTTTGCCAGCCGTGGCAATGCCCCAGTTGTCGCCATCGGCTTCAACCAGGCCAACGCCCTGTCGCAGGTGGCGCCCGACTTTCCCGAGACGGATTTTGCGATTGTCGACATGGTGGTCGATCAGCCGAATGTGCGCTCTTATGTCTTCAAGGAGCACGAAGGCGCCTATATTGGCGGCCTCCTGGCGGCCATGGCATCCAAAAGCGGCACGGTCGGCTTTGTCGGCGGCATGGACATTCCGATTATTCAGCGCTTCCTGTGCGGCTACAAGCAGGGGGCGCTCGCGGCGGATCCGGATGTGCAAGTCCTGTTCAACATGACCGGCGACACGCCGGCCGCCTTTGCCAATCCCGTGCGCGGCGGAGAACTGGCGACCGGCCAGATCAAGCGCGGCGCCGATGTCATCATCCAGGCAGCCGGCGGAACCGGGCTCGGCGTGCTGCAGGCCGCTGCCGACGCAGGCGTGCTCGGCATGGGGACCGACAGCAACCAGAACGGCCTGCACCCTGGCAAGGTGCTGACCTCCATTCGCAAGCGCGTCGACAATGCGGTCTTCGACAGTTTCCAGTCCGCAGCCAATGGCACGTTCGAACCCGGCATTCAGGTGCTTGGTCTTGCCGAGGGGGGCATGGACTGGGTTCTGGATGACAACAACCGCGAACTGATCACGGCGGAGATGCAGGCGGCGGCAGACGCTGCGGTGCAAGGGATCTCCGCGGGAACCATCAAGGTTCATGATGTCGTCACCGAAGGCGCGTGCCCTTTCTAAGGGGCGGTCTTCAGGGACAACATCGGTGAAGGGGCAATAATAATGACAACGACAATCAGTCTGGCCTGGGGGAGCGCATGAGCGACACGCCGGCAATTGAACTGCGCAAGATCAACAAGCGCTTTGGACCCGTTCACGCCAACAAGGATATCGACCTTGTGGTGAAAAAGGGGTCCATCCATGGGATCATCGGCGAAAACGGCGCGGGCAAGTCCACGCTGATGTCGATCCTCTACGGCTTCTATCAGGCTGATGACGGCGACATTCTGGTGAATGGAAACAAGGTGTCGATCCCCGATTCCAAGGCGGCGATCGGCCTTGGCGTCGGCATGGTGCACCAGCATTTCATGCTGGTCGACAATTTCTCGGTTCTGGAAAACGTGGTCCTCGGCGCCGAGGACAGCCAGATGCTGGCAGGCGGATTGTCCCGCGCCCGCACCGAACTGAAGCGCCTGGAAGAAGAATATGAGCTGCGCGTCGATCCGGATGCGCTGATTCAGGATCTGCCGGTCGGATTGCAGCAGCGGGTGGAAATCCTCAAGGCGCTCTATCGCAGCGCCGAGGTCTTGATCCTGGACGAGCCGACCGGCGTCCTGACGCCGGCAGAGGCCGATCACCTGTTCAAGATCCTCGATGTCCTGAAAAACGAGGGCAAGACGGTTCTGCTGATCACCCACAAACTGCGCGAGATCATGAAGGCGACCGACGCGGTTTCCGTCATGCGCCGCGGCGAGATGGTGGCGACGCGCGAAACAAAGAACACCTCCATGGAAGAACTCGCCGAATTGATGGTCGGCCGCAGCGTTCTCCTGCGGGTCGACAAGAAACCGGCCGAACCCAAGGCCCCGGTGATGGAGGTCGAGAACCTGACCGTCACCGACAGCCGGGGTGTCCAGGTGGTCAAGGATGTGTCATTCGAGGTCCGGGCCGGCGAGATCGTCGGGATTGCCGGTGTCTCCGGCAATGGCCAGTCGGAACTGCTCGAAACCCTGTCCGGCATTCGCCGGGCAACGCGCGGCACGCTCAAGATCAATGGTGAAACCATCAATCTCGGCACCAGCATGCTCGACGCTGCCGACATGCGCGACAAGAACATGGGCCACGTGCCGGAAGACCGGCACCGCATGGGTCTGATCAACAGTTTCGCCGAATACGAGAACTCCATTCTCGGCTATCACCGCGACCCGGCCTATTCCAAGGGCTGGCTCTTGGACCTGGCAGCCATCAAGAAAAACGCGATTGCCGAGATCGAGAAATACGATATTCGCCCGCCAAGCCCGATGCTGAAAACCGCAAATTTCTCCGGCGGAAACCAGCAGAAGATCGTGCTGGCCCGCGAGATCGAGCGCGATCCGGAAGTTCTCCTGATCGGTCAGCCGACCCGCGGCGTCGATATCGGTGCGATTGAATTCATCCATCGCCGCATCGTCGAACTGCGCGACCAGGGCAAGGGCATTGTGCTTGTCTCGGTCGAACTCGACGAGATCCGGGCGCTTTCCGACCGGGTCCTGGTCATGTTTGACGGCCGCATCGTCGGCGAACGCGGTGCCAATGCCGAAGAAGGCGAACTGGGCCTCCTGATGGCCGGTGTCGAAGACAGCAACAAGACTGCCGCTGAGGGAGGGGCCCAATGAGTGCCGGTCAGCTTCCACGTTGGGTCGATTACGGCCTCATCCCGTTCCTGAACCTTGCCGCGGCGTTTCTCGTCTCCGGCCTGGTGGTGATTCTGATCGGGGAAAATCCGCTCAAGGCGGTTCAGGTCCTGCTCTGGGGGTCCATGGGCTATGCCGAGGGCTTCGGCTTCACGCTGTTCTATGCCACCAACTTCATCTTTACAGGCCTGGCGGTGGCCGTCGCCTTCCACGCCGGGCTTTTCAACATCGGCGGCGAGGGCCAGGCCTATCTCGGCGGGCTTGGTGTTGCCATCGCCTGTCTGGCGCTGGACCAGTATGTGCCGTGGTACGTCACGCTGCCCTTTGCCATCATCTGCTCGGCAGCGACAGGCGCGGCCTGGGCCTTTATCCCGGCCTGGCTGCAGGCCAAGCGCGGCAGTCACGTCGTGATCACGACGATCATGTTCAACTACATCTCCTATTCCCTGATGGTCTATCTGCTCGTCAACGTGCTGAAGGAAAAGGGATCGATGCAGACTGAGACCCGCACCTTCGAAGAGGGCGGCAGGTTGCCGATGTTGAACGACCTGTTCCCGTCGCTCGGTTTCGGCTATTCGCCGGTGAACCTGTCGCTGTTCATCGCGCTGGCAGCCTGTGTGCTTGTCTGGCTCCTGATCTTCCGCACGAGGCTCGGCTTCGAAATCCGCTCCTTCGGCGCCAATGCCACGGCGGCGGTCTATGCCGGGATCTCACCGGTGCGCACCATCATCATCACCATGCTGATTTCCGGCGGACTGGCCGGCATGATGGCGATCAACGAAATCATGGGATCGCAGCATCGGCTGCTGGTCGACTTCGTGACCGGATATGGTTTCGTCGGCATTGCTGTGGCCCTGATGGGCCGCGCGCATCCGGTCGGCATAGTGCTGGCGGCGATCCTGTTCGGCATGCTTTATCAGGGCGGCGCGGAACTTTCGTTTGAAATGCCGAACATCACCCGTGACATGATCATCGTCATCCAGGGTCTTGTAATCCTGTTTGCCGGGGCGCTGGAACACATGTTCCGGCCAACAATCGTCCGGATCTTCACGCCCTCCCGGGCCCTTGCCGCGAAGGAGGCGTGATCATGTTTGAACTCATCATCCTCACGTTCGATTCCACCTTGCGCGTGTCAACGCCGTTGCTGCTCGCCTGCCTGGCAGGGCTTTATTCCGAACGGTCCGGCATTGTCGACATCGGCCTGGAAGGCAAGATGCTCGGAGCGGCCTTCGGGGCGGGTGCGGTTGCCTATCTGACGGCCAATGCCTGGCTTGGTCTCCTGTCCGGGATCGGTGTCGCGGTTGCGCTCGGCCTGCTGCATGGCTTTGCCTCGATTTCCAATCGCGGCAACCAGATCGTCTCCGGTGTCGCCATCAACTTCCTGGCGGCGGGCCTGACGGCCCTGCTCGGCCAGACCTGGTTTCGCCAGGGCGGACGGACCCCGTCACTGCCCGATGGCGGACGGTTTCGCGAGATTGTCTGGCCGTTTGCCGAAGAAATCCGCGGTGTGCCGGTGATCGGTCCGATCTACAGCGAACTTCTGTCGGGACACAATATTCTGGTCTACGCCGCGTTTCTGGCGGTGCCGCTGACCTGGTGGGTGCTGTTCCGCAGCCGCTTCGGCCTTCGTTTGCGTGCGGTCGGGGAAAACCCGGCGGCCGTCGATACAGCCGGCATTTCGGTCACGTGGCTGCGCTACCGGGCGGTGATTGCCTGCGGTATCCTTTGCGGCTTTGCAGGCTCCTATCTGTCGGTTGCCGCCGGCTCCGGCTTCGGTGTCAACATGACGGCCGGGCAGGGATTCATGGCCCTTGCGGCGCTGATCTTCGCCAAGTGGAAGCCGGTCAACGCCATGTTCGCCTGTCTTCTGTTCGGCTTCCTCGATGCAGCAGGAACAAGGATGCAGGGCGTGGAATTTCCGGTCATCGGTGAGCTGCCGCTGCAGGTGTTCCAGGCATTGCCTTACGTCCTCACCGTGATCCTGCTGGCGGGCTTCATCGGCAAGGCCATTCCGCCCAAGGCAGCCGGCATTCCATATTTGAAGGAACGCTCATGAGCGCGCTGGACGATCTCTTTGAAGCGGCCAAGGCGGTTCGGGAAAAGGCCTATGCGCCTTACTCGAACTTCCTGGTAGGGGCTGCCCTGCGCACGCCCGATGGCACGGTCTTTACAGGCTGCAACGTCGAAAACGCTTCCTATCCGGTGAGCGTCTGTGCCGAGGGCGGGGCCGTTGGCGCCATGATCGCCGCCGGCCATCGCGAGATTGCGGAAGTGGTCGTGATCGGGGATGCGGCGCTTTGCACACCCTGCGGCATGTGCCGACAGCGGCTGAAGGAATTCGGCACGGACGACCTGGTCGTCCATGTCGCGAACTTGGACGGCATCCGGCGCAGTTTCACCATGGATGAACTGCTGCCCGCCGCCTTTGAACTCGAAGACAAGAAGGACTGACCCTCAATGAGTGGTTACGGCCGTGAATGCGCGGACATCGTCCGCGCTGCCCGTACGGGCTCCTACAAGATTGGCATGATCCTGGGCTCCGGCCTCGGGGCGCTTGCCGAGGAAATCGAAGACGCGGTGCGCATTCCCTATTCGCGCCTGGCGGGGTTTCCGGTCTCCACTGTGACCTCCCATTCCAGTGAACTGGTCGCAGGAGCGCTGGCTGGTGTTCCTGTGGTGATCCTGTCCGGTCGCGCGCATTACTACGAAGGCGGTGATCCATCCGTCATGCGCACGCCGGTCGAAACGCTGAAAGAGCTTGGCTGCGAGATCTTGCTGGCGACCAACGCGGCAGGGTCCCTGCGCGAGGAGGTCGCACCCGGTTCGCCGATGCTCATTTCCGATCACATCAACTGGTCCGGCAAGAACCCGCTGATCGGAGAGGAAGACGAAAAGCGTTTTCTCGACATGAGCACGGCCTATGATCCGGGTCTGCGCGATGCCATGAAGAAGGTCGCCGAGGAAACAGGCGATGCGATCGCGGAGGGCGTCTACATGTGGTTCTCCGGCCCGTCCTTCGAGACGCCGGCCGAAATACGCATGGCGAAGCTGCTGGGCGCGGACGCCGTCGGCATGTCCACCGTGCCGGAAGTGATCATGGCACGGTTCCTGGGGATGCGCGTGGCGGCCATGTCCATCATCACCAATTACGGCGCGGGCATGCAGACCCATGCGCTCAGTCACGACGAAACAAAAGCAGTTGCCCTTCAGGGCATGGAACGCATGAAAGAGCTGGTGCGGGCATTTGTGAAGGAGATCGGCGAATGAGCGATATGATCGAAATTGCAATACGCGCCCTCGGGCTCGTGGATCTGACCAATCTCAACGATGATTGCACGGCAGAGGATATTACCAAGCTGACAGGCCGCACGGTGACCGATCACGGGTCCGTGGCCGCGGTGTGTGTCTGGCCGCGTTTTGTCGCCCAGGCGGCCAAGGAGTTGACGGGTACAGGCGTGAAGGTCGCCACCGTAGTCAATTTCCCGGCCGGCGGTGAAGACACCGACGCGGTGATCACCGAAACCAGGAAGGCGCTTGAAGACGGCGCCGACGAGATCGACTTGGTCATGCCCTACAAGGCCTTTTGCGATGGCCGCAAGGGGTTTGCCGAGGAGCAGATCATCCGCGTCAAGGCGGCGATTCCGGCTCCGGCGATCCTGAAAGTCATTCTGGAGACCGGTGAGATCAAGGATCCGCTCCTGATCCATGCCGCCTCGAACGTGGCAATCGGGGCAGGTGCGGACTTCATCAAGACCTCCACCGGCAAGGTCGCGATCAACGCCACCCTGGAGGCGGCCGAAATCATGCTGACCGCCATCGAGGAAGCACGCCGCGACGATGCGGAGCGCGTGATCGGGTTCAAGCCGGCCGGCGGCATCAAGACCGCGGAAGATGCGGCGGCCTATCTGGCGCTTGCCGACAAGATCATGGGCCACAACTGGGTCTCCGCGCACACGTTCCGTTTTGGCGCGAGCGGCCTGCTGGATTCCCTGATTTCCACCATCGAGGGTCAGGAAATCGTCGACCATTCCCATCACGGCTACTGAGACAGCTTCAAGAAGGGCATAAGAAATGCTGCCGCAGGAAATCATCAGAAAAAAACGCGACGGGGGCACACTCGACGCGGAGGAAATCGCTTTCTTCGTGAAAGGTCTCGCAGACGGATCTGTCACGGAAGGCCAGGTCTCCGCGCTTGCCATGGCGGTCTTCTTCAAGGGCCTGACCGTTGACGAACGGGTCGCCCTGACGCTGGCCATGCGCGACAGCGGCGATGTCATGGACTGGTCCGGCATTGACGCACCGATCCTGGACAAACACTCCACCGGTGGGGTCGGCGACAACGTCTCGCTGATGCTGGCGCCAGCGCTTGCAGCCTGCGGCGCGGCAGTGCCAATGATTTCCGGGCGGGGCCTCGGCCATACCGGCGGCACGCTGGACAAGTTCGACAGCATCCCGGGCTACCAGACCCAGCCGGACAATCTTCTGTTCAAGAAGGTGGTCAAGGAAATCGGCTGCGCGGTCATCGGCCAGACCGGCAACCTGGCCCCTGCCGACAAGCGTTTTTATGCTATCCGGGATGTGACCGGGACCGTTGAAAGCATCGATCTCATCACCGCTTCGATCCTGTCCAAGAAACTGGCTGCCGGCCTTCAGGGGCTGGTGCTCGATGTCAAATGGGGCACCGGCGCCTTCATGGGGTCGCTCGATGAGGCACGGGCGCTTGCGGAGAGTCTGGTGCTTGTCGCAAATGGCGCGGGCCTCAAAACCACGGCGCTTCTCACCGACATGAACGAGCCGCTGGCGTCGGCCGCCGGCAATGCTGTTGAAATGCAGAATGCGGTCGACTTCCTGAAGGGCACGGCCATCGACAACCGGCTCTGGGATGTCACCGTCGCGCAAGGCGGTGAACTGCTTGCCTCCGGCGGTATCGCGGCAACCGCGGACGCCGGTATGGACATGATGCGCGAAGCCTTCCAGAGCGGCAAGGCCGCAGAAAAGTTCGCGCAGATGGTCCATGCCCTTGGCGGCCCGGCCGACTTCATGGAGAAATGCGAGCTCTACCTTGCAAAAGCACCTGTGCAGGCACCTGTCTATGCCGAGCAGGACGGTGTCGTGACGGGCGTCGATGCAAGAGCTGTCGGGGTCGCGGTGGTGGCCCTTGGGGGCGGTCGCCGTGCTGCGGCGGATGTGATCGATCCGTCGGTCGGTCTCACCGATCTGGCAGGTGTCGGCAACACGGTCGATGCGGATGCACCTCTTGCCATCGTGCACGCAAAAACCGAGGCCGAGGCGGAAGAAGCCGCGATCGCGCTGCGCAAGGCCTATACGGTCGGTACAGCTGCCGACGTTCAGGACCGGCCGAGCGTGGTCGACCGGATCGCGCCGTAAAAACTGATATCGCCGGGAGAATATCCTTCCGGCGCCCCTCCGGTTCGGGTGGAACCGGCAATGATAAATGAGGAGATGCCCATGCCTCGTGCAATTCTGTGCGTTCTGGACAGTTTTGGCATCGGCGGTGCCGCGGATGCGGCTGACTTCGGCGATGCCGGGTCCGACACCCTGGGTCATATCGCGGCGCATTGCGCCGAAGGCAAAGGCGACAGGGAAGGCCTGCGCAGCGGTCCGCTGACCGTTCCCAACATGGACCGGCTCGGCCTTGGGGCCGCGGGCAAATTGTCGACCGGCAAGGATGTTCCGGGTCTCGATTTTGCCGGCGAACCGGAAGGGCTCTGGGGCTATGCCGCCGAGGTGTCCAACGGCAAGGATACGCCATCGGGCCACTGGGAAATTGCGGGTGTGCCGGTGCGTTTCGACTGGGGCTATTTCCCGGAAACCATTCCGACCTTTCCGGATGAGCTGATCGCAAAGATCAGCGAGAAGGCGGGGCTGGACGGCATTCTGGGCAACAAGCATGCCTCCGGAACCGTCATCATTGCCGAGCTCGGCGAAGAGCACGTGAAGACAGGAAAACCGATCTTCTATACGTCGGCGGATTCCGTCATCCAGATCGCCGCCCATGAGGAGCACTACGGTCTCGACAAGCTCTATGAGCTTTGCGAGATCACCCGCGAGCTGGCCGATCCCTACAATATCGGCCGTGTCATCGCGCGGCCCTTTGTCGGCGGGTCATCAGAGACCTTTGAGCGCACCGCCAACAGGCGCGACTATTCGGTGCTGCCGCCGGAACCGACGCTGCTTGACCGGCTGACCGCCGACGGCCGTACGGTCTATGGCATTGGCAAGATCTCGGACATCTTCGCTCATCAGGGCGTCGCCAAGGTGCTGAAGGGCGCCGGCAACGACCAGCTCTTCGACAAGACCCTAGAGGCAATGGATCTTGCAGAAGATGGCGACATGATCTTTGCCAATTTCATCGATTTCGACAGTCTCTACGGTCACCGCCGCGATGTGCCGGGCTATGCAGCAGCGCTTGAGCATTTCGACCGCCGCCTGCCGGAAATGATTGCAAGGATGCGGGAAGGCGACCTGTTGATCCTGACCGCGGATCACGGCTGCGACCCGACCTGGAAGGGCACCGATCACACCCGCGAGCACGTGCCGGTGATCGCCACTGGCCCCGGCATTGCCGGGCGCAGCGTCGGCGGCCGCAAGACCTATGCGGATATTGGCGAAAGCGTTGCCGACCACCTGGGCATTGCAATTGGCCCCAATGGCAGCAGTTTCCTGTAATCTGCTGTCTCTGAAGCGAAACGAGAACCGAGGATCCGCCAAAGATGCCCGATGCCATTCAGGTCCCGAAGGCTGAGCTCCATTGCCATATCGAAGGCGCGGCACCACCGACCCTGGTGGCCCGCCTGGCCGACCATCACGGCATGGATGTTTCAAGTGCTCTGGATGGCAATGGCAAATATGTCTGGTCGGACTTCACCACGTTTCTGAAGGCCTATGACGTTGCCAGCGCGGTGTTCAAGACGCCGGCCGACTATGCGCTTTTGTCGGAAACCTATTTCCGTATGCTGGCGGCGGAAGGCGCGATCTATGGCGAGATCTTCATTTCTCCGGACCATGCCCAGGCGGCTGGCTTGTCCTACGCGTCCTATGTGGAAGGTCTGGCGGCCGGGATCGAACGCGCCAAGACCGACACCGCCATCGAAGGCCGCATGATCGCCATCGGTGTGCGTCATTTCGGGTCTGCCTCGGTGGAGCGGGTGGTCAAGGAGGTCATCGGCAATCCGCATCCGCTGGTCACCGGCTTCGGCCTTGCCGGCGATGAACGTGCCGGCCATCCGGCGAATTTTTCCAAGGCGTTCCGCATGGCCGCGGATGAAGGCCTTGGCACAACGGCCCATGCCGGCGAGTTCGGCGGGCCGGAAAGCGTGGTCGCCGCGCTCGAGTTTCTGAGGGTCAAGCGCCTCGGTCATGGTGTGCGCGCCATTGAAGATCCGGATCTGGTCAAGCGGCTTGCCGATGAAGACATCGTGCTTGAGGTCTGTCCGGGGTCCAACACTGCGCTTGGTGTTTATTCCCATCTGCGTTTTCACCCGGTGAACCGGCTGCGCAACGAGGGAGTGAAGATCACACTCAATTCCGACGACCCGCCCTTTTTCGGCACGACGCTCGGCAAGGAATATGCATCGGTCTCCGAGACCTTCGGCTGGAGTTTCGACGATCAGATGGCGGTCACGCGCACAGCCATCGAAGCCGCCTTCTGCGACGACGCCACCCGCAACCGGTTGCTGGTGAGACTGGACAGCGCGAAACAGGCATAGGCGCGGCAGAGTGCCGACTATCGAGGCAAAAGGCACCATCCTGAGGAACCGCTAAAGCGACTCCTGAGTGACTGGCTACGGCCGTATTGGAAGGTCTCACTCAAATATGCTGGCCGGTCTCGTCCACTTCCTGGCGAAGGTGGGGCGTGACAGGTTTCGGAGTGGTGATATGCGCCTTGGGACTGCCGCCGGACACCATTGCCGTACTTGTCCAAAATGGCCGAAGAGCAAGGGATGAATTAGATACCCGAACCGGTTTGACAAGGTTAGGGTAGGCAAATAGGCGAGTTCAGGTTTTCCAATAAGGCAGATTTTTCAAATGAACGACACCAATCCGGCGCTGACGCTGTTCCAACCCGAAGAAGTCCGCCGCAAGGCGCATATGCTGCTCGATCTGGCGGCCGAAGGCGGTCTTGCCCATGTCGGTGTTGATCTGGACCGTCTCGACGCCGCCGTGGCAACGGTGCTGGAAACCACAAAGGAAAACTATCCCGATTTTCAGATCCCGCCCTATGGCATCTGGCGGGGGTTCGAGGCAGGTGGCATCGATCGCTGGCAGGCCATGGCCAGCGCGCGCGGGTTCGAGACCGCAGAGGAGATGCTGGCAGCTGCCGCTGACCTGGCTCTTCTCGGCATCGCCATGACAACACTGCATCCGTCGGGCTGGCAGTATGAAGACCGCATGACCGAAACGACGGTCGGTGGTGCTCAGGCGTCGGCGCTCGCGGCCTTTCACATGTTTGCCTCCGGGTCGTTCTCCTCCGACATGACCGATCCCTATCGGGTTGACGCCGGCGCTCTGGTCTCCATGGATCTGATTGAGCTTGCCGCCGGCCTGCAATGGGACGACCGCGACGACGCGGATCACCTGAAGGCCATGCAGAGGCACCTGAAGCGCATGGGGGAGGCCCTGGCGCTGCGGCCGGACCTGTTCGGCGAAGGTGAGGCCACCCGGCCGGGGCTCCTGGCGGTCCAACTGGCGACGGATTGCAATGGTACCATCGATGCGGGCGACGTTCTCGACCGGATCCTGGAGGCCCTGGCCCCGGTCTGGGAAGGCGGGGCCACGTCGGGGGATATCTGGTTGGGCGATGCTTTTGTGCATTCGGCCTTGCCGGGCAATGACGTCCACGCAATCATGCCGTTTCATCTGGCCGCGCAGCAGATGGTCTACTCACTGGTCGAACCGTTTGCCTGGGCCGGTTTTGAGGTCACCGGCCTGGAAAAGTTGACCGCGCCGGCCGATCTGACACATGCGGTATTGTTCGTGAAATCCGGTGTTCTCGCACTGAAGGACAGCAACGGCACGCTTACGCCGGAGGCCATCCGCGATCGCATGATCGAAATCCGTGCGCTCACCATCGCGCTCACCGACAAGCTGGCCGAACGGCTGGCCAGCGGCCTTGGGATGAACCTCGACCAGGTGCCCTTTACCTGCATTCTGGAAGGCGGCACGGACCGGGCAGGGAACCGTATTCTTGAACAAGCTCCGGAAAACCTGCGCGATCTGGGTAAAATCCTCAATCCGGGGGCTGTTTTTTGGTTGCCGTTCGGGGCATAGCTCCTGAACAATGACGAAATGAAATGAGCCCGCCACCTGTGGGTTCAAAACGCAAGAGAGGCAGATATGTCCGGAGCCAATGTCATCAGCCACCCGCTGGTCCAGCACAAACTGAGCATCATGCGCGACAAGGGAACTTCCACACAGGGATTCCGGCGTCTGCTGCGCGAGATTTCGACACTGCTGTGCTACGAGGTTACGAGAGACCTGCCGCTCGTCCGCCAGACCATCGAAACGCCGCTCGCCGAAATGCAGGCGCCGACACTGGCCGGCAAGAAGCTGGTGTTTGCGTCCGTGCTTCGCGCCGGCAACGGGCTGCTGGAAGGCATGCTGGATCTGGTGCCGTCCGCGCGCGTGGCCCATGTCGGCCTTTACCGCGATCCCGAGACGCTGCAGCCGGTGGAATACTATTTCAAGGCGCCGGAAGACCTGAACGAGCGCCTGGTCATCGTGGTCGATCCGATGCTGGCAACCGCCAATTCCGCGATTGCTGCGGTTCAGAAATTGAAGGAGCGCGGCGCCAACAACATCCGGTTCCTGTGCCTGCTGGCCGCGCCCGAAGGCGTCGCCAAGTTCAACGAGATGCACCCGGACGTGCCGATCTTCACAGCCTCCATCGACGAGAAGCTCAATGAGAAAGGCTATATCGTCCCGGGCCTCGGGGATGCCGGCGACCGCATGTACGGCACCAAGTGATGTAATCGATCTGAAGCCCGCCATCCGGCGGGCTTTTTGTTTGAGCCTAGGGTCAGGATGACGTTCTGGCAGAATATCGCCAGAATTCCCGTGGCGACTTGCAGGTGTTTTCGGTCTAACCTCTCGACAAAAGGGGAGGCAGCATGATCACGGTATTCGGCTCCATCAACCTGGACCTGGTTGTTGCTGTCCCCCGCCTGCCGACGGCCGGTGAAACGGTGAACGGCCGCGACCACCAGACCTTTCCGGGCGGCAAGGGCGCGAACCAGGCGCTGGCGGCGCAGCGAGCGGGGGCGCAGGTTCGCATGGTGGGCGCTGTCGGACAGGACAGTTTTGCCGAACTGGCGCTGGAAAACCTGCGTGCATCCGGCGTTGATCTGTCCGGTATCCGGTCGCTTGCCGGATCGACCGGTCTGGCCTTTATCGGCATCGACCCATCCGGCGAGAACCAGATCATCGTCGCCAGCGGCACCAACGCCCGGGTTGATGCGGGCTGGCTTGAGGGTGGGTTTTCTTCCAGCGACATGTTGCTGATCCAGGGAGAAGTGCCGTTCGCGCAGGCCGCAAGGGCCAGTCTGCTGGCCAGGGAGGCTGGTGCCCCTGTGTTCTGGAACCCGGCCCCGGTGCCGGAAGGGGATCTGCGCACCTGTTTCGAAATGGCCAGTATCGTTGTGGTCAACACGAGCGAAGCAGTCGCAATCGCGGATCGCCTGGGTATTCCGGGAGATCCAGAATCCTTTACGGAACGGCTGGCGACGTCCGAGCGCTCGATCGTCGTCACGCTCGGGGCTGACGGCGTTCTGGCGCGCACCGAAAAGACGCGCTACCGCTACAGGTCGCCTCAAATCACTGCAGTGGACACGACCGGCGCCGGCGATGCGTTTTGCGGCGCTGTTGCCTCGGCACTGGATCGGAATGCTGCCTTCGACCGTGCGCTCAAGGAAGGCATTGCCGCCGGCGCGCTCGCCTGCACCGTAACCGGTGCGCAATCCAGCGCGCCTCACCAAAAGGACATTGCGCACCTGGCTGATCAGATTGTCTGACGGTGCAGCATCCCGGTTTTACAGCCTGCTAAGGAAACCGTGATAGGGAGAGGCGATCCTGAACTTATAGGCTTGGCATGATACGGTTTGCCGTCATCTTACTGGTTTTTCTCGCCCTTGCGCCCCTGGTTCCGATCCTCGTTGAAAAGAGATTGGGGTCGGCGGACACGCATAGGGCGGACACCGGCATTGAGAACGGCGACGGAACGGATACAGGCGAGCGGATCTATCGCATTACAAGAAACAGGTCCGGGCATTTCGTTGCCGAAGCCCGCTTGAACGGCACCTTTGTCGACATGCTGGTCGATACGGGAGCGACGGTGACCGTACTGCCGGAATCCGTGGCGGAGGACATTGGCATCTTTTTGAGCGAAGCCGATTTTACCGTCCCGATCCGAACAGCAAACGGCACGGCCCGCGGTGCACGAACTGTCATCGACGGCTTGCGGCTTGGCGACATTCGCCTGGACGACATCGACGCGCTTGTCCTGAAAGACGACAGTCTGGGGCAGCCCCTGCTTGGCATGTCGGTCCTCAACCAGTTGGAACGGTTTGACATGTCGGGCGGCACGCTAGTACTGGTTCAGTAATCTGCCCCGCCGCATGCGCGGCTTGACCCGTCTGTTTCTATTCTCCGCCATTGTGAGGCATTGATGTTTCCGAAACCTCTCCCGAGTTTGAAGCCCAACACGCTTGAGTATGAATCTCTTCCCATGGTGAAGCCGACCGGGTTTCGCGAATACGATGCCCGCTGGCTGTTCGAAAAAGAAATCAACCTGATGGGCATGCAGGCGCTCGGCATGGGGATCGGCACGCTCATCCACGAGCGGGGCGTCCGGCCGGACATCGTCGTCGGTCATGATTTTCGCAGTTATTCTTCAACCATCAAGATGGCGGTTGTGAATGGCCTGATGGCGGCTGGCATCAATGTTCACGACATTGGTCTTGCCCTGTCGCCGATGGCCTATTTCGCGCAATTTGCGCTGGACGTGCCCGCTGTTGCGATGATCACGGCGTCTCACAACGACAATGGCTGGACGGGCGTGAAGATGGGCATCGACCGGCCCCTGACGTTTGGTCCGGACGAAATGGGGCGCTTGAAGGAAATCGTTCTGGAAGCCGCGTTCGACCTGAAGGGAGGCGGCAGCTACCGTTTCGTGGACGGGTTCCCGGACGTCTATTTCAAGGACCTGACGGAGCGGGCCAAGCTGAAGCGTCCGATCAAGGTGGTTGCGGCCTGTGGCAATGGCACGGCCGGCGCGTTCGCCCCGAAGATCCTGGAGGCGATTGGCGCCGAGGTCATTCCGCTTGACGCGGAACTTGACCACACCTTCCCGCGCTACAATCCCAATCCGGAAGACATGAAAATGCTGCATGCGCTCCGGGACAAGGTCCTGGAAGTCGGTGCGGAGGTCGGTCTCGGCTTTGACGGCGATGGCGACCGGTGCGGTGTGGTCGACAACGAAGGCGAGGAGATCTTCGCCGATAAGGTCGGTGTCATGCTGGCCAGGGACATTTCGGCGTTGCACCCGAACAGCCAGTTCGTCGTCGACGTCAAGTCGACCGGTCTGTTCAACACCGATCCGGTGCTGCAGGCCAACGGCGCCAAGACGGATTATTTTAAGACCGGGCATTCCTATATCAAGCGCCGAGTGACCGAACTGAATGCCGTCGTCGGCTTTGAAAAGTCCGGCCATTACTTCTTCAACAAGCCGATTGGCCGCGGCTATGACGATGGTCTGGTCTCCGCGATTGCGATCCTGGACATGCTGGACCGCAACCCGGACAAGACCATGGCGGATCTGCGCCGGGACCTGCCCAAGACCTGGGGCTCGCCGACCATGTCACCGAAATGCGCCGACGAGATCAAATATGACGTCGTCGACCGGGTTGTCGCGCGGTTCCAGGACATGAAAGTGAAGGGCGAGACGGTTGCCGGACAGGCGATCACCGATCTTATTACCGTCAACGGTGTCCGCGTCGTGAGCGAGGATGGTACCTGGGGTCTGGTTCGCGCCTCGTCCAACAAGCCGGAGCTGGTCGTTGTGGTGGAAAGTCCGGTCTCCGAAGAACGTCTGCACGCCATGTTCAAGGCTGTTGACGGTGTCCTGCGTGAGAACCCGGAAGTCGGTGAATACAACCAGACCATTTGATCGATGGACGGACGGCGGCAATTGTCAGCGGCCGTCCTTCTTGGTCAGCTTCTGCTGACGACCTGCTGCCGGAGTGAATGATGATCAGGGAATTTGGTGTCTTGCCTGACGGCGAGGTCGTTCACGAGATTTCACTCAGGAAAGGCGCACTCCAGGCCTCTGTCTTGACCTTGGGGGCAATCATCCGGGACCTCAAGGTTGACGGGCAAACCGTTGTCCTTGGCTTTGAAGACCTACAGAGCTACCTGGACCATTCGCCCTATTTCGGAGCTGTTGCCGGTCGCTGTGCCAATCGCATTGCCGGCGCCCGGATGACGATCGACGGTCAGGAGCACAGGCTGGATGTCAATGAG
Organism: Roseibium sp.; assembly: GCF_965233565.1. Taxonomy (GTDB): domain Bacteria; phylum Pseudomonadota; class Alphaproteobacteria; order Rhizobiales; family Stappiaceae; genus Roseibium. The sequence goes on from NZ_OZ247494.1 coordinate 4,370,791, forward strand.
AGGGGGCGCCACCAGTTGCATGGCGGCGCTCGTGGCTTTTCACGGCGTGTCTGGCAACTGGAGCAGAGCGACAAGGCCAGCGTGCTGCTCAAACTTGTCTCTGAAGACGGCGACATGGGCTATCCGGGACGCGTCGACGTGCTGTTGCGCTATACATTGACCGGCACTGGCGCGCTGCGCATGAAGATCACGGCGACCACGGACAGGACCACGCCCGTCAATCTGACCCAGCACAGCTATTTCAATCTGGATGGCAGCGCCACGATCCTTGATCACACCCTTGAAATTGCTGCGGACAGCTACTTGCCTGTCGATGAGGATCTGATCCCGACCGGTGAAGTGCGCAAGGTGGCCTGGACGCCTTACGACTTTCAGGATGGACGCAAGCTGCGGCGGCGGGCCGGCGAGGAGACCGTTGTCTTCGATCACAATTTCTGCCTCTCCGACGCGTCGCGCGAGAGCGTCGAATTTGCGGCGGCGCTTGAGGATTCGTCGGGAGACAGGCGCATGGAAGTCTGGACAACGGAGCCTGGCCTGCAGCTTTTTGATGCCGGCGGGATCGACGTAAAGGTGCCGGGACTGGAAGGAAAACGCTACGGTCCGCATGCCGGTCTCTGCCTGGAGGCTCAGCGTTGGCCGGACAGCGTCAACCAGGACGGGTTCACGAGTGTTTTGTTACGGCCCTCAGAGACTTATAGTCACGTTACGGAATTCCGTTTTTCCTGATTTGGGTTACATTACCCGCATCGGCTAAGGTCATGGCAAGGGAACCGGGGGCAGCTTGTGAAGACGGTTTTTTCAGACACCCAGCTTGCGCATGCGCCGGCTCAGGAGATTTCCGACGGCGAGTTGAAACCGGCCGTCGAGATCCCGAGTCGCGCAGAAATCGTGCTTAAAACCGTCCGTGACAGGAATGTCGGTGACATCCTCGCACCGGAGGAGTTTCCAATCCGGCCGCTGCAACGGGTGCACTCTCCCGACTATGTTTCCTTTCTGGAAGGGTTCTGGGAACAATGGACGGCAGCGGGCCGCACCAAGGAAGCATTTCCGTTTGTCTGGCCCATCCGCAGCCTCAGGCAGGATGTGTCCGTTACACATATCGATGGTCTGCTGGGCCGATATTCCATGGATGCCGGCACGCCCGTTGGCGAACACACTTATGGGGCTGCCCGTGCATCGGTCGACACTGCGTTGACCGCGGCAAAGATGGTTCTGGACGGGGCGCAATCGGTCTTTGCCCTGTGCCGGCCGCCCGGCCACCATGCCGGGTTCGATTTCTTCGGTGGCTACTGCTTTTTCAACAACGCCGCCGTGGCAGCTCAGTATCTGCGGGACTACGGCCTTCACCGGATCGCGATCCTCGACGTCGACTACCATCACGGCAACGGGACGCAGGCTCTCTTCTACGACCGGCCTGACATTCTGTTCCTGTCCATTCATGCCGACCCCAAGGAAGAATATCCCTATTTCCTGGGATATGCGGACGAGACGGGTGAACATGCCGGGACCGGCTTCACACGGAACTGGCCCCTGCCGCTCGGCACCGACTGGGACGGATACACGCCCGCGCTGGAAGAAGCCTGCCGCTGGCTTCTTGTCTACAAACCGGAAGCGCTGATCGTGTCACTTGGCATGGACTGCTATGAGCACGACCCGATCTCCGGCTTCAAATTCACCAGCGATGATTTTCTGCGTCTCGGCCAACGACTCAAGAAGGTCGGCGTCCCGACCATCTTCGTTATGGAAGGCGGTTACGCGGTCGATGCGCTTGGCACCAACTGTGTCAACGTTCTAGAGGGATTTGAAGAATAGCCTCGTCAGGCAGGCAGCAATCCAAGTTCAAGCAGATCCTGTCTGAGACGCTCGGCCTCCTTGAAGTGATGCCCTTTCATGCCCAGCTGCCGCGCGGTGGCAATGTTCTGCTCGCTGTCATCGATGAAGAGGCAGGTCTTCGGATCAAGACCATTGCGATCAAACAGGCGCTGATAAATAGCCGGATCGGGTTTGATCAACCGTTCTTCCGCGGAAATGACGATGTCCAGGAAGCTGGATTTGAGAAACGGGAACCGGGACTGACACTCGGCGAATTTCTCGTTTGAAAAATTGGTGATGGCATAAAGCGGCGTGCCCGACGCCTTCAGGGCTTCAAGCAGGGAAAGCGTGCCCGGGACTTCTCCTGGAACCATCTCATGCCAATGCCTGGAATAGGCTGCAATCAGATCGACCTTGTCGGGGTGCTGCTGCGACAGGGCGTAGACAGCTTCCTCCCAGGACCGGCCGAGATCCTGTTCCAGGTTCCAGTCCATCGAGCACACCGATTCCAGAAAATGCCTGCGCTCTTTTTCGTCGGGAATGAGCCTGGAATAGAGGTGTTCGGGATTCCATTCGATCAGGACATTTCCTATATCGAAGACAACAGTCGTGATAGGGTCGCTCATGCGGGCCGGTCCGAAGTAAGTGAGAATGTTCCATGCCTGGGCAGGACAATATTTTGTACGTTACATCAAAACCTTATGTCCGGAATGTGATGCCTGCCAAGATCCTGGTTCTCGCGGTCCTGCCATTGTTGCTGTCCTTTTTGGCCACTTTGGCGCAGGCACAGCAGGAAAGCGGCATGCCGGACCGGTTGCGCCTTGGCGTGGTCGTCGCTGCGGATGAAGCGGCGCGCGAGCGTGTCGAGCCTTTCCGTCTGGCGCTGGAGGATGTCGCCGACATGCCGGTCGACCTGTTCCTCATGGACACGATGGCCGATGCCATCGAGGCGCTTGCCGCCGACCGCATCGACTATGCCAGGCTGTCTCCGTCCGGCTATGCCGCCGTGCACCAGCTCTGCGCCTGTATCGAGCCTCTGGTGACGGCCGCCCCCGACGATTTTCCAGCACGGTTTTATGCCATCCTTGTCGCCAAACGAAACGGCGAAAAAAACACATTGGCAGACTTGAAGGGCACCCGATTGGCCGTCGGTGGTACCCATGCGGTGACCGGGTACCGGGTTCCACTCACCAACCTGGCCGCTGACGGCATCAACGCGCGGGCTCATTTCAGTGCGCTGGTGGAGGTTCAGGACCCCGTTGAAGGTCTGCGTGCGATCCTGGATGGCCGCGTGCAGGCGAGTCTTGCCTGGTCGACCCTGGCCGGCGAAGCCAAGAACGGCTATACCGCCGGCACGCTCAACGATTTTTATGTCGCTGGCGGCCGTGGTTTCAACGATCTTGAGATTGTCTGGCGGTCACCGCCGATCCCCTATTCCGCCCACAGTCTGCGCAAGGACCTGCCTGACGAACTGAAACGGCGCATCCGGGCTGGTCTGATGGATCTGCGCCGTGAAGCACCCGATGCCTATCTGGCGATCGAGCCGGATCTGCCCGGCGGTTTCGAGCCGGTGGTCCACGGCGATTTCCGGCCGGTCCTGCGCACCTTCGAAGAGGAATATGTGACCCTGTTGAACCCGCAAGGACGCTAGGCTGCGACTGTCTCTTCGTTCAGCAGATTTTCCGTATGCCGACGGATCATTTCCTCTTCATTTGTGGGGATGACCAGCACCTTGATGCTCGAGCCTGGCGCGGAAATGTCCTCTTCGCGCACCTCGTTCCTGGCCTTGTCAATGGCAAGGCCGAGCCAGTCCTGGTCGGCGCAGACTCTTTCCCGGATCAGTGCCGCGTTTTCACCGATACCACCGGTAAAGACGATCGTATCGAGACCGCCAAGAACAGCTGCCATCGCGCCAAGCTCCCGGCGGATGCGGAACACAAAATAATCGATGGCTTCGGCAGCTTTTGGATCGTTGCTCTCGGTGAGCGTGCGCATGTCCTGGCTGATACCGGACAGACCCTTCAGGCCGGAGCCCTTGTAAAGAAGGTCCGAAACTTCCTCCGGCGACATGCCCTTGGTGGTCAGAAGATAAAGCACGACGCCCGGATCCAGCTGGCCGCAGCGAGTGCCCATGGGCAGGCCGTCCAGCGCGGTAAAGCCCATGGTGGACCCGATGCTCTGGCCATCGCGGATCGCGCACATGGAGGCACCATTGCCCAGATGGGCGACGATCACCCGGCCCGCATAGACATCCGGGCGGGCCGACTTCAGATAACTGCAGATATACTCGTAAGACAGGCCATGAAAGCCGTAACGCCGCACGCCTTCCTCGTAAAACGGCCGGGGCAGGGCGAAGGTGTCGTTGACCCAGGGATGCTTGCGGTGAAACGCCGTATCGAAACAGGCCGTCTGCAAGGCGTCCGGGAAGGCCTTCGTGGCTGCCTCAATGCCGGCAAGATTATGAGGCTGGTGCAACGGGGCAAGCGGTTCCAGAGAGCGAAGATCGCTCAGTATTTCGGGTGTGATCCGCAGTGGTTCTGCGTGAACAACACCGCCATGAACAACCCGGTGTCCGACCGCGTCGACGGGACGCCCGCCCAGTTCGGCCTCCAGCAGAGGCAACAGGGTGCCCATGGCGGACCCATGGCTTCGGCCTTCTTCGGCATTGAGCGGACGATCGATCCTGGTATCCGTCACTTTGGAAGCGAGCTTGATATGCGGCGTCGCCCCGAGACCCGAAATTTGTCCGGACAGCAATTCCCGCGCTCCGGCAAAAAGCGTGAACTTGATGGAGGACGAGCCGGAATTCAGAACCAGGATGACCTGTTCCATGGTCAGTCTTCCTCGCGGTCGAGAATGCCGGCCGGCGCGCCATTGGCCTGCCAGTGCGTATAAAGCAGGGCGAGCGCGCAGGACGCGAGGCGTGCCCGGCCGTCATCGGCGCGGCTGGTCAGCATGACGGGAACTTTTGCACCGATGACAAGGCCGGCGGCTTCTGCATGGGCGATGAAGGTCAGCTCCTTGGCCAGCATATTGCCGGATTCCAGATTGGGCACGATCAGCACTTCGGCATGTCCGGCCACCAGCGAGGTGATGCCCTTGGTGCGGGCGGCCTGGACATCGATGGCATTGTCCATCGCCAGGGGGCCATCGACCACGGCGCCGGTGATCTGACCGCGCTCGGCCATCTTGGACAGAACCGCCGCGTCCAGGCTGGAGGGTATGGCGGGATTGACGGTCTCGATTGCCGACAGAACGCCAACGCGCGGCATCTCGAGGCCGAGCGCACGGGCGGCGTCGATCGCATTCTGCGTGATGTCGACCTTGGTGTTGAGATCCGGCGAAATGTTGATGGCGGCATCGGAAATCAGAACGGGTGTCTTGCGGCCGGGAATGTCCATGACGAAGACATGACTGATACGCCGCTTGGTGCGCAGGCCGCCGTCGCGTTTCACGACGTGATGCAGCAGGTGGTCCGTGTGCAGATGCCCCTTCATGACCGCCTTGACCCGGCCTTCATGCACCATGGCGACAGCGCGCCCGGCAGCTTCCATCTCGTCTTCGATGTCGATCAGTTCGTAGCCGCTGATATCCTCGCCCAGTTCTTTGGCGGCGGCATCTATCCTGTCTTTCGCGCCGATCAGGACAGGGTCGATCAGTCCTTCGCGAGCCGCCATGAGCGCACCTTCAAGCGAATTCGGATCATCCGGAGCCGCGACGGCGGTTGGCAGGGCCGGCAGGGTTTTTGCCAGCTCAATCATCCGGTTGAAGTGCCTGTGCCGCTGCACGAGCAGTGCCGGGATCTCGCTGGAATCGAATTCGATGGTTTCCGTCGGGGCGGTGACCTCGGCGACACCCTCGACCAAGCGGACGCCGTCACCCCGGGTCACGCTCAATTCGAACAGAACGATGTTGTTGTCCTTTTTCTCGGTGGCAACGACCTTGACCGTGAGTTTGTCGCCTACGGCAGCGCGGCCGAGAAATCGGAAGGACTGGGCTTTGTAAACCGTTCCGGGCCCGGGAAGAATGTTGCCAAGCACAGCCGAGGCCAGGCCGCCCACCCACATGGCAGGCGCTGTCGGCTTGTCAACGACGCCATCGCCGGTCCAGTCCGTATCCGGGAGATGAATGGGGTTGCGATTGCCCGACGCGTGCGCAAAGACCAGGAGATCGTTCGAGGAGCACTCGCGCACGATTTCTGCGCTGTCGCCTATCTTGATCTGATCATATGTCCTGTTGGTTGCCATTTTCCCGTAATCCCGTCCTGAAATACATATTGCAGCGCAGCAATTCGCGGGAGAGTACCCTTAGAATGCGACGGTAGAAATACGGGAGAACATGTAGGGCCGAAACGATCCTGAGAAAAGAACCGCGCAAGAGCGCCGGAAATGGCGTTTCCTAACAATCCGAGCACTGGACAGTGTCGGTCAACCGTGGACGCAGATAGTAGGTATGAGAAAGCTCCAGTGCGTCCTTCCGCGTGAAGAAGTCTGTGAAGATGCCGGCGAAAGGCGGGGAATAATTCAAGGTCGTCACCCCGACGACGATGGACGTGTTGGGAGCGGCAATGGTGTCCGGCAGGGTGATCGGGGGTTCCGCACCCTCCGTCCACGGATTGTCTCCGCCGGAATTGAAACTCCAATCAACTTCTGCGTCACCGTCCTCGTCAAAGGAAACACTTGCGACGATAATGTCGAGCTCGTCGGCCGGGTAGGGTGCAAGAACCTGCTCGCCGAGATCGAGCACACCCAGCAGTTCGGCTTCAGTGACCGTTTCAGCCTGTGCCACCAGGTCGGTCACTGCATTCGAGATGCGGGCCACCTTGCGATCCTGGTTCATCGCCCCGGTGACTTCCGCCATTCCGATGAGAAGAAGGAACATGACCGGCAAAATGAGCGCGAACTCCGTTGCCGCGACCGCACGCGTGTCTTTCCAGATCGTGCCGCAAGAACCACTCCGACGGCTACGGCCGTTGGGATTGAAATCAGTTGAAGGGTTCATTGCGAAACACCATGGTTGAGGTCAGGTGGCGCTCATAGCCATTATCTGTGCTGTCAAACTTCAGGATGGAAGTCGCCATGGGCCACTTGTAGATCACGTTCACCACGACGATTGAAGTCTGATCACCGATTTCGTATGCCGTGTCTTCCCGCAGATTGCCTTCGTCGTCGTAGAGATCGTCAAGCGATGAAGCGTCGGCGAAGTCGTCGATTGATCTGATTTCGAGGAAAATGCGGTCCTCGTCGCACATGAAGCTGGGCATGGACTCGCACACAGCGGTCTTGAAGCCGGCCGCTGTCAGGTTGCCATTATGTGCCTGTCCTGTCCGGATCAGCCGGGACGCCTCCACAACGGCGTTGTCGACCAGCCGGTTGGCGAAATGGGCGAGGCCAATTTCTATGATGCCGAACGCCAGAGTGAAAAACGGCAAGGCAACCAGCGCAAACTCAACGGCGGTAACGCCGTCGCGGTCTTTTGCCAGATCCTTTCCTTTTTGTCCTGTTCCGGACAAGAAAAGCCGAATTTTCCGGTACATGCGATACGAGCTCCGAATTCGACAACAGGACTAGTTTTTCCCGCCCGCTGCTTCAACAGACAACGCATTGCGGTTGGTGGCCTGATCGGCAGCCGCCTGGAACGCAACTTCGGAGTCGCCGAGGCGAAGGGTTGGTTCGCAAACCGGATTGCATGACATGGTCGCGCGGGCGGTCTTGCGATAGACCTGAACAACATCTTCTTCCGAAGCCCTCACGGTTATGACTTCGTCGACGATGGGGGTGTTGTTTGCGTCGAGGATGACGAGATTGGTGGTTCCGTAGCTTTTTCCGGTGATCACAACGGTGTTCTGATCGAACATGGCAACGTCTGCGATAAAAGGGTTGCCGACAATGACCGCCGAGGCGCCGTCGTCGATGCGAAAGATCTTCGCGCGATCCACCGTGACCATGACAGGTCCATCCTGTGCTGCCACCGCTCCAGCCTGAAGCGCTAACACAAGCACGCCTGTCCATTTCAGTATGTTCGTAAACATGCTTATGGGTACTCCATATGAATTCGTTCCTGCGACAGCATGCAGCAAACGTGGTGAACGATCTGCTAACGGCGCAACTCAAGAAGTGTAAACCGGCGCAGTGCGGCGCCTGCCGTTGAGCGCAGCCCACTTTCTGTATTCGAACGAGCAGGATCGCGGTTGATGCGACTTGAGTGAAATTCTATCACACTCATTCGAGTAGAAATATTTCCCCTTGATGCATTTATTAATAAAACCTGAATGAAAAGTCTCCGACCTTATGGCGATTTTGAGTATGCAAAGTTTGAAAAATGGAGTAATACTTGAATATCGGCTTTTATTTTAAAGTTTTTGTATTGCTTTAACCCAATTTTATCTATACCTGTTGTTAACTATAGTCATATTTGCCAGCATTTTTTCAAAGATGGATGGTAAATTTAACTGGTTGGAAAGCTCTCTGTCCTAGGGTGAGCTCATGTTCGAACGGACAAAAAAAGATCCGTCGAACTTTGAAGCTGTCAACTCAGTGGTACTTGGAGCAAACACATGAAAAATCTTATCAACCGTTTCGTAAAAGACGAATCCGGCGCAACTGCAATTGAATACGGCCTGATTGCCGGCCTGCTGTCCATCGTCATCATCGGCGCTCTGCAGCTCACCGGTACGTCTCTGGAAGGCGTCTTCACTGCAATTCAGGACTCGCTCGACTCTGCAGCGATCGGCGGCAGCTAAGTCTACGTTTAGCGCACAAGCGCAAACGACGCGAAACGGGCAGATTTCTGCCCGTTTTTGCGTTTTATGGCCGAATGGCTGCGAAACGTTAACTGTCTCCCGATACGATTGCGGTCACTGACCATCAGCCGAGTGAAGGACCTATGATCGAAGCTGCGATCCTGGTGATTTTTCCGATGCTGGTTGCCTTTGGCGGCGCATCGGATCTCCTGACCATGACCATCCAGAACAGGGTTGCCCTGATGTTGCTGGCTGGTTTCGCAATGGTCGCCCTTGTAACCGGGCTTCCCCTGGCAGGTTGGGGCCTGCATTTGCTCGGGCTGTTGCCGGTCTTTCTGGTTTGTTTCGGCTTCTTCGCCGCAGGCTGGATGGGAGGAGGTGACGTAAAGTTCATCAGTGCAATCGCGCTTTGGATCGGCTTTACACCCCAACTGGCGGAGTTCACCCTGCTGGTCGCACTTTATGGTGCCATGTTGACGATCGGTCTTCTTTTGATGCGTCGCGTGGTTCTGGTGCCCAATGCGCTTGCCCGGCAAGACTGGTTTGCACGTTTGCATGACGCCAAGAGTGGCATTCCCTACGGCATTTCAATTGCGGTCGCCGCTCTTCAGGTCTATCCGTCAACCGTCTGGTTCGCTCATTTCAGTTAGCTGAGGAACTATTCCTCGCAGAATTTCCAGCCCTGGTTCTCGATTGAAACCCGCCCTCCGGCGGGTTTTTTGTGTTCGTGGGACCGCCTGATCGTTGCTGCAGCCGGATCCGCAAGACGCTTCAGTTGTCTATGATCATTCTTTCCGGGTGTCTTGAACGGATGTTTACACCGCAGAATTGCCACCCGAAAAAGGGTCATTCTCCGCAGAGTTATGCGCTAGAGGCGGTCCATTTTCTCGCAGATTGAGAAAAATTTAAGAAAGCCTTCAGTAAAGTTAACGGATATTAACTGAAAACATCTACATCTGATTAACCATGTTTTGACCAATTACCCCTCATTCTACGAAATGAACAGTGCGAGTCTGCACAGGAATATTGGGTTTAGGTCATGAAAATCGCTCGAATTTTCGTTCTGGCAATCGCCGTCGCCGCTGGCATCATCGCCTTCAGAATGGTGATGCTGTCTGGAGGCAAGCCTGAACAGGTGGTCGTTACCGAGGCACCGGAACAGAAGAAAGCACAGGTTCTGGTCGCCAAGAAAGACATTCAGCTTGGCGGAAAGCTCTCGGCCGAAGACATGACCTGGGCGGATTGGCCCGAGGATGCCATACCTCTCGGGGTGGTCAGCAAGGCGGTCAATCCGGGCGCCGAGGAGGACTATACGGGCCGAATCGCCAAGGCTCCGATCTTCGCTGGCGAGCCGATCCGTCCCGAGCGTCTGATCAACACGGACAAGGGCTTCATGGCTGCCATTCTGCCAAAGGGCAAGCGGGCCATCGCGGTGAGCGTGGAACCGGAAACGACCGCAGGTGGTTTCATCCTGCCGGGCGACAAGGTTGATCTCATTCTTACGCGCAAATCTGACACCGGTGCGATCAGCGAAACCATTCTTGAAAATGTGCGGGTTCTGGCGATCGACACGACAACCGCCGGCGAACAGGACAAGAAAAGCCTGAACCCGAAGAAAACCGCGACACTCGAGCTGACACTGTCGCAGTCCGAAGTCGTGGCCCAGGCCCAGAAAGTCGGCACTATCGATCTGGCCCTGCGTAGCGCGCAGGATTCCGCCGATGATGCTGTGGCGGAAGACACCCGCCGGCGCGGCGTCAGTTACGTAAAATTTGGCGTGACCAGCCAGGCAGGTTCGCAATGACACAGGTTTACAAGAGAACGTCCAGCGTGAGGGGCGCGATGAAACACTTTCTGAAACAGATTGCAGCCACGGCAATGCTTGCCGGAACGCTTCTGGCAGGGTCGGTTCCTGCGGCGGTGGCCGAAGGCAATTTTCCAAGCCAGGTCCATGTTGCCGCTGGTGAACGAGCCATCGGTCGCATTCTGAATGTGGGGGTTGGCCGCTCGGTGGTGATCAATCTCGCGGAAGACGCCGCCGACGTGCTGGTGTCGAACCCGGAAATCGCGGATGCGGTCCTCAGAACACCCCGTCGGATTTTTGTCATAGGCAACACCGCCGGCCAATCGCGTCTGGTGCTCTTCAGCCGCAGCGGCCGGGAGCTGGCCAGTTTTGATGTCCGGGTCGAAAAAGACACGTCCGACCTGACCCGCATCATTCGCAAACTCATTCCCGGCACTCGAATTCACGCTGAATCCGTCAATGGAAGTGTCATTCTGAGCGGCTCCGCCAAGAGCACGCTGGAAGCGCAGCAGGCCGCAGATATAGCCGCCAAGTTCGAAGGCGCAGAAAGCGGATCGCAAGTCGTCAATCTGATCGCTGTCGAAGGCAAGGACCAGGTGCATCTGAAAGTGACGGTCGCCGAAGTCGAGCGGTCGATCATCAAGCAGCTCGGCGTGCAATTCTCCGGTACGGTCGGAACAGGTAACTTCACCCCCTTCTTTCAGAATCTGCCGAACTTTTCGGTGAACCCGAACGTCGTCAACCAGGCCGTTGGCGGTATGCAGTTCGCACGGGGCGCAACCTCAATCACCGCACAGATCGACGCGTTGCAGCGCGATGGCGTGATCCGGACGCTGGCGGAACCGACGCTGACAGCCATCTCGGGTGAAAATGCGAGCTTCCTCGCTGGTGGTGAATTCCCGATCCCGATTTCTCAGGACAACAACGAAGTGACCGTTGAATTCAAGAAATTCGGTGTTGGCCTCGACTTTACACCGGTGGTTCTTTCTGGCGGACGCATCAGCCTGCGTGTCAAGACCGAGGTCAGTGAGCTCAGCAACGAGGGGGCTGTCACCTTCTCCAACATCACGATCTCTGCGCTGAAGGTACGGCGCGCGGAATCAACGATGGAACTGCCCTCAGGCGGAACACTTGTGATGGCCGGCCTGCTGAAGGAACGTTACCAGCAGGCGGTGGATGGTGTTCCCGGCCTGATGCAGGTGCCGATTCTCGGCAGCCTGTTCAAGAGCCGCGACTTCCTTCGGCAGCAATCCGAACTGGTGGTCTTCGTCACGCCTTACGTGGTGCAGCCGGTCGCAGCGAGCAAACTCCAGCGCCCGGACAAGAATTTCATCATTCCGACGGACGCCGAGACAGTCTTCCTGAACCGGTTGAACAAGATCTTTAGCCCCAGCGGGACCGCCGAAGGCACGTATCACGGCCAGGTCGGATTCATTTACAAGTGAGGACGGACGGATGAAGACGAAAAAGATGATCCGGTTCGCGATTGCGCCCAGAACCGCACTTGTCCTGACCGGATGCCTGGCAGTGATGGGGTGCCAAAGTCAGTCGCAACAGCCGGCCGACCTGCTTGCCTCCAATGACTATCAGCTGAGGCATCCGATCGTGGTGACCGAAGCGCCGGAGACCCTGGATCTGCCGCTTGGCCGAAGTACGCGACGACTGAGCGGACCGATTGTGGGAACCATCAGTTCCTTTGGTGTCGACTCCCGGCAGCATGGCAACGGCGCAGTGGAAATACTGGTACCGTCGGGCGGAGCCAACGAAGCTGCAGTGCACGCGGTGACGCCGCAGATCCGCAAGGCCCTGCAGCAGGGCGGTGTCTCCAGGTCCCGGATCAGCACGCGCACCTACCCCGTTCAGGATGCGACGGCCGATGCACCGATCAGGCTGTCCTACCCGAAGATGAAGGCAACCGCCGGCGAGTGCGGTTCCTGGCCCCAGAATATCGGCGGGCACTTCAACAGGAATGAAGACTACGAAAACTACGGCTGCGCCACACAGGCGAACCTGGCGGCCATGGTCTCCAATCCGTCCGATCTGCTGACGCCGCGGGCTTCCACACCCGCCGACCAGGCACGCCGTGCCGTGGTCCTGGAGAATTACCGGAAAGGCGACGTGACAGCCTCCGACTACGAAGAAGGTGTCGGTGCCGAGATCGCAGAAGACTAGGTGATAATATGAGTGCCAACCCAGACTTGAAAAATATGTCCGGTTACATGGACCCCATATCCGAGCCGTCTCAGCAGTCTTACGGCGGCAGCGATGAGGGCATGCATATTGGGGCTGTCCCGCGCATCACCATTCATGGGTTCTGCCTGACGGACGGCACCATGCGCACGGCGGAAGCTGCCATGGAAGATCGCCGGATGTCCAAAGCGCATCTGAAGCTCGACATGGGGGGCATACCGGCTGCGATCGAGACCTTTGAACAAGCACCGACCCCGAATCTGATCGTGGTGGAAACCTCGGGAAATCGCGAGGATCTTGTCTCCAGCCTCGATCATCTCGCCGAGTATTGCGACGCCGGCACCAAGGTGATCGTCATTGGCGACGTCAACGACGTGACCCTCTACCGCGACCTGATTTCGCGCGGGGTCAGCGAGTATCTGGTTACCCCTGTCAGCGTGTTCCAGCTGATCGGAGCGATTGGTGAACTCTATGCAGACCCGGATGCCGAACCGCTCGGCCGCACGATCGCATTTTTTGGGGTCAAGGGTGGTTGTGGTGCGTCGACGGTTGCCCATAACGGTGCCTGGTCCCTGGCCCGGAGCTTCCAGGCCGAAGTTGTCGTCGCCGATATGGATCTGGCCTTTGGCACGGCAGGATTGGACTACAATCAGGACCCGCTCCAGGGTGTTTTTGAAGCCATTTCAGCGCCGGAACGCCTGGACGAGACCTATCTCGACCGGATCCTGTCGAAATGTAACGATCACCTCAGTCTTCTGGCGGCCCCGGCGACCCTCGAGCGCACCTATGACCAGGGTGAAAAGTCGTTCGAGCAGTTGATCGAGACCATGAGGACCAGCGTTCCGCAGGTGGTTCTTGACGTGCCGCATGCCTGGAGCGCCTGGGTCAAGCAAACGCTTCTGAGCGTGGACGAGATCGTGATGGTTGCCGAGCCGGATCTGGCCAATTTGCGCAACGCGAAGAACACCGTTGACATGCTCAAGCAGCTGCGCCCGAACGACCGGCCGCCTCACCTGGTGATGAACAAGGTGAATGTGCCGAAACGTCCGGAGATCAAGCCGGATGAGTTTGCCAGCGCTCTTGGGTTGACCGTTCAGGCTGCCATTCCCTTCGAGCCGCAGCTCTTTGGAACGGCCGCCAACAACGGCCAGATGATCGGTGAGATAGACAACAAACACGCCATCGCGCGCATGTTTGAAGATCTGGCGCAGTCCGTGTCCGGAAAAGCCCAGCCGACCAAGTCGGCGCGGCCCGGCCTTGGCGGGTTGTTCTCGAAATTTAAGCGGAAGGCCGGCTGACCGGTCCCACAGCGGAGCAGATAAGTCGTTATGTTTGGAAGACGTGGCAGTTCATCGTCTGGTCCCCAGACCATCCGGCCGGGAGGCGTTCCCGGGCTGCAGGACATGCCTGCGCCGTCAGCACCGGCCCCGGCGCCCGAGCCGCCTGCGCCGCAGAAGATCCAGACCGAACCTGCGCAACCTGCGACATCTCCGCCGCCCGCACCTGAACCTGCTGCAAGTGCACCGTCACCGCGCAAGAAGGGCAGCGAGTATTACGAGACCAAGGCCCAGATCTTCAACGCGCTGGTCGAGGCTATTGACCTGTCGCAGCTGGCGCGTCTGGATGCGGAAGATGCCAGGGACGAAATCCGCGATGTCGTGAATGACATCATCGCCCTGAAAAACGTTGTCATGTCGATTTCCGAGCAGGAAGACCTGCTGGAAGATATCTGTAATGACGTGCTTGGCTATGGCCCGCTGGAGCCGCTGCTGGCGCGCGACGACATCGCCGATATCATGGTGAACGGTGCCCACACGGTCTATATCGAGACCTCGGGCAAGGTTGAACAGACCGGCGTTACCTTCCGGGACAATGCGCAGCTGATGAATATCTGTCAGCGTATCGTGAGCCAGGTCGGTCGACGGGTGGACGATTCAAGCCCGATCTGTGACGCTCGCCTTCCCGATGGATCTCGTGTCAACGTGATCGCCCCGCCATTGGCGATCGACGGGCCGGCCCTGACCATCCGTAAATTCAAACGCGACAAGCTGACCCTCGATCAGTTGACGAAATTCAACTCGATCACACCGGAAGGTGCGACGATCCTGCAGATCATCGGCCGCTCTCGCTGTAACGTCCTGATTTCCGGTGGTACCGGTTCGGGCAAGACGACGCTCCTGAACTGTCTGACGGCCTATATCGAAAACACCGAGCGCATCATCACCTGCGAAGACAGTGCTGAACTTCAGCTGCAGCAGCCTCACGTTGTGCGCCTCGAAACCCGGCCACCCAACCTGGAAGGGGAGGGTGAAATCACCATGCGCGACCTGGTCAAGAACTGTCTGCGTATGCGTCCGGAACGCATTATCGTGGGCGAGGTGCGTGGACCTGAAGCGTTCGATCTGCTGCAGGCCATGAACACCGGTCACGACGGATCCATGGGCACGCTGCACGCCAACTCGCCGCGCGAGGCCCTGTCCCGTCTTGAATCCATGATCACGATGGGCGGATTTTCTCTGCCTTCGCGCACTCTGCGCGAGATGATCGTTTCGTCCATCGACGTTGTCGTTCAGGCCGCCCGTTTGCGTGATGGCTCTCGCCGCATCACACACGTCACGGAAGTGATGGGCATGGAAGGCGACATCATCACCACACAGGATATTTTCCTCTACGACATTGTTGGTGAGGATCCCAACGGCAATATCATCGGTCGTCACCGGTCCACCGGCATCGGACGTCCGAAATTCTGGGAACGCGCACGATATTTCGGCGAGGAATCGCGTCTGGCGCAGGCGCTCGATGCCGCCGAGCTGCCCGACTAAGGAACGGATTGAGTCTCATGTCCGGATTGGAAGAGTTTCTGACGCCCGAAATCACCGGCATTGCCGTGGCCCTTCTGGTCATGCTGGCCGTCGGCGGTGTCATTTTCAGCATCTTCGCGCCAACCCTGTCGGGAACCAAGCGCCGCGACCAGCGTATGGAGGCGGTTGCCGCGCGCCCGCAATCAGAAAAGCAGCGCAAGGCACTGCGGGATGTCGACAGGCGCAAGAAGTCGATCCAGGACCAGCTGAAGGATTTTGAGGAACGTCAGCGGGCCAAGCACGACAAGCAGCAGAAGGTCAATCTCAAGACCAAGATGGAACAGGCCGGTCTGGAATGGGAGATGAAGCATTTCATCATCTTCAGTGTCATTTGCGGCCTGATCTTCCTGGTGATCGGGTTTATCATCAGCAGCGGCAACCTTCTGATTGCCCTTGCCCTGGCCTTTGCCGGCAGCGTTGGTTTTCCGCGCTGGTACGTCGCCAGCAAGCGCAAGCGCCGGTTCAACGCCTTTCTCGACGAATTGCCGAATGGGGTCGACATCATTGTGCGTGGTGTGAAGGCCGGCCTGCCTCTGGGAGACTGTATCAAGGTGGTTGCGCGCGAAGCGCGGGAGCCGGTCGCGACGGAATTTCGCAAGATCACCGAGACCCAGGTGATGGGTATTTCCCTGGCTGAAGCCGTTGCACGACTGCCTGACCGCGTTCCGGTTCCGGAAGCCAACTTTTTTGCAATCGTGGTCTCCATTCAGCAAAAGGCCGGTGGTGGTCTCGCCGAGGCGCTCGGAAACCTGTCGAAGGTTCTGCGTGGTCGCAAGGCCATGAAGCGGAAGATCAAGGCGCTCAGCGCCGAGGCAAAATCCTCCGCAGGGATCATCGGCGCCATGCCCTTTGCGGTTGGCGGCATCATGTTCCTGATCGCGCCGGATTACATCATGACGCTATTTGTCACGACCACCGGCAACATCATCATTGCAGGCTGTCTGCTGTGGATGTTCGTAGGTG
Source organism: Roseibium sp. (assembly GCF_965233565.1). GTDB lineage: Bacteria > Pseudomonadota > Alphaproteobacteria > Rhizobiales > Stappiaceae > Roseibium. Next base: position 4,387,163 of record NZ_OZ247494.1, read on the forward strand.
TCATGGTGATGCGCCAGATGATCAACTTCGATTTCTAGGGAGGCTCACGTCATGGATCTCGAGACCATCGTATCGAGCCAGTTCCTGGCGGCCGTTCTGGCCATGGTGGCTGTGACAGGCACCATTTTCTCGCTGGTGTTGCCGCTCTTGTCCCGCGATACCTTGAAATCGCGGATGAAGACCGTGGCTCTTGAGCGGGACAAGCTGCGGGCCAAGGAGCGGGCGCGCCTTCAGGCTGGCCAGGCCGATGCACGTGCCTCGGTGCGCAATCAGCCCAAGGCGAAGATGAAAAGCTTCGTCGACAGGCTCAACCTGAAGGAAATGCTCTCTGATGAAACGACCGTCGAGCGCCTGCGCATGGCCGGCTATCGAGGGTCGGCTCCGCTTTACTATTTCCTCACGGCCAGGATTGCCCTGCCGGGTGTCATCTTCGTTTTTGCGATCGCCTATGCGTTCCTGATCCTGCCGGCGACGATCCCGGCGCTGTCAAAGGTCTGCTTCTGTCTTGCCATTGCGGGTGTTGGCGCGTTTCTGCCGAATATCTATCTGAAGAACAAGATCGACAAGCGCAAGATAACGATCCAGCGGGCCTGGCCGGACGCCCTCGACCTGATGCTGATCTGTGTGGAATCGGGCATGTCGATCGAAGGCGCGTTCCAGCGCGTTGCCGAGGAAATCGGGGTTCAGTCCGTCGAACTGGCCGAAGAACTGTCCCTGACGACCGCGGAGCTTTCCTATCTGAGCGAAAGACGCGTGGCCTATGAGAATCTGGCCAAGCGGACGGGCGTGGATGGTGTGAAGAACGTGATGATGGCGCTCATCCAGGCCGAGCGATACGGTACCCCTGTCGGGACCGCCATCCGCACCATGGCCGACGATACGCGCGAGATGCGCATGCAGCTTGCCGAACAGAAGGCGGCTTCCCTGCCACCGAAGCTGACCGTGCCGATGATCCTGTTTTTCCTGCCGGTTCTGTTCTTCATCATCATGAGCCCGGCCGTCATGCAGGTGTTTGAACAATTCGGCAGTTAGGGTCCTGATCCTGGCACCTGTTCTTCGCCAATGAATTGCAAAAACGCCGGGTTCGATGCCCGGCGTTTTTTTTCATGAAACCGGGAAAAGCGGTCTAATGCCCGTTTCATCCTCTGGCCTGGTGCATGAGCCAACGCTTTCCGGTTGACGACAGCACTCACCGCGACCGTCTTGGTGGTGGCGATCAGGGTGTCACAAGCACCTTCACAAGGTGCCCGCGATCCCTGGCAAGGCCTTGAAAGCGTTCTGGCAACTCGGCAAGGCTCAGTTTTTTCGAGGCAATCGCACCGGTCGGAATTTGACCCGAGCGTATTGCGTCCATGACCCGGTAGAAGTCGGCTTTCAGCGCATTGCGCGATCCGATGATCCGCGCCTCTCTCTTGTGAAACTCTGCATCGTTGAAGGTGATGTCATCCTTGACGACACTCACAAGAACGGCGCTGCCGCCATGGGCCAGATAAGGAAAGCCGGCTTCGATGGCCTTTGCGTTTCCGGTCGCATCGAAAACCGCATCGAATCCTTCCTTCAGGTGGCCCTGAAGCAGATCCTCACCGGGACGGTGCCCGAGTTCGAAGCCGAAAAGGTCTCGTGCCAGCTCGAGGCGGGTCTGGCTGACATCCAGCAGATGTACCTCGGCGCCCGCCAGCCGGGCAAAAAGAGCAGTACCGAGACCAATCGGCCCGGCGCCGGTGACGAGCACCAGGTCCTCGCTGCCCACGCCGGAGCGGGCAACGGCGTGCGCACCAATGGCAAGGAATTCAACCATGGCAGCCTGCTCTGCCGTCAGGCCGTCCGCCTGATAGAGGTTTTCGGCCGGGACCGCCAGACGCGAACACATGCCGCCGTCGCGATGAACGCCAAGCACCTGGATCCGGCTGCAGCAATTGGGTTTGCCGCGCCGGCAGGCCCTGCAGGAGCCACACGAGACATAGGGATTGATGACCACCAGTTTGCCGGCGTCCGGACCTTCCGCAATGTGGCCGGACAGCTCATGGCCAATCACGCGCGGATAGTCCAGAAAGGGGTGTTTGCCTTCGAAAATGTGGTAATCCGTGCCACATAGTCCGATCGCCGCAATGTCGACCAGAACCCAGCCTTCCGGGGCATGAACGGGCAGCGGGCGGGGTTCCAGAGCCATCTGGCCGGGCTCGACGCAGACCAGACAATTCATGACATCCGTTCTTGCGTCCATCATGCCATGGCCTCCAGGTTCCTGGCGGACCAGTCGGCGGGCAGCTCTCCCTTGATGATGAGGCTGAGAACGTCGTCTTTCGTGACTTCGTCGATGGCGTGCGCGCCGACGACCCGGCCCTTGTTCATCACGACAACACGGTCGCATAATTCAAAGACATCGTGCATGTCGTGGCTCACCAGAAGAATGCCAATTCCCTCTGCCCGCAACTGCTGGATCAATTCGCCGACCAGGGCCGTTTCCGAAGGCCCGAGCGCTGCGGTCGGCTCGTCCATGATCAGGATTTTCGCTTCGAAATAGATCGCGCGGGCAATGGCAATGACCTGCCGCTGACCACCGGAGAGGCTGCTGACCGGATCGGAAAAATTCTTGAAATTCGGGTTCAGCCGTCTCAGCACACGCGCGGCCTCCGACATCATGCGTGCATCGTCCAGATTGCCGAACCGGGTCTTGAGCTCCCGTCCGAGGAAGAGATTTGCCGGTGTGTTGAGATGATCCGCCAGGGCGAGCGTCTGGTAAATGGTCTCGATGCCAAACTCTCTGGCAACCTGGGGAGACCGGATCTCAGCTGCCTGCCCGTTGACCTTGATGGTACCGTTGTTTGGCGCCATCGCACCGGACAGTATCCGCATCAGGCAGGACTTGCCTGCGCCATTGTGGCCGAGCACGCCGACGACTTCGCCTGGAAACAGGTCCAGAGAGACATTGTTGACGGCGCGGATGCCACCAAAGTGTTTTTCGATACCTGTCATCTGCACCAGGGGAAAGAGAGCAGACTGCGTATGCGGTGTCATGAAACGGTCCTGATCGAAATCTGGAAGGGAGCCGGAAACCCAGGGTTGGAAGGTTTCCGGCCCAGGTGGCTCAGTAGAGAACGTTTTGAACGGCCGGCTCGTCGATATTGTCCTTGGTGGCCAGGACAACGCCGGTGTCGATGAAGCTCGGCACTTCCTCGCCGTTCAAGAGCTGCAGGATAGCCTGGACTCCAAGTTCGCCCATCTGGAACGAGCCTTGAACGGCGGTGCCGGCAAGCGTTCCGTCGCTGACAAAATCCTGAAGATCCTTGTTGCCGTCAAAGCCGAGCGCCGTAACGCTGCCGGCCTTGCCCGCCTGCACGATGGCGCGCGCCATACCGATGGCTGTGGGCTCATTGGCACCGAAAATGCCGACAAGATCATCATTTGCGGCCAGAACGTCGGTCGTCTGGTTCAGGGCTGTCGCCATCTGAGACTGGGAGTAGTAGGGGCCGACGATCTCGATGCTGGACTTGTCGTTGATGCGCTTGACGAAACAGCCGACGCGGCCAATTTCCGAACCGACTCCGGCGACATAGGACATGACGGCGACTTTACCTTTGGTGCCGACTTCAGAAATCATCTTGTCGGCGACCAGTTCGCCGGCGGCGCAATTGTCGGTCGAGAGGAAGGCCTGGAAGTAGTCCTTGCCGTTTTCAGCCAGCCCGCTGTCGATGATGACAACAGGGATCTGGGCCTCATAGGCTTTCTTGACAGCCGGGACCAGGGCTTCCGGGTCGGATGGGGCAAGCACGATTCCCTTGACGCCGCGGTTGACCGCGTTTTCAACGAGGTTGACCTGATCGGCGACGGCGGATTCAGAAGCCGGGCCGTTAAAGGTCATGGTATGGCCGTCAGCGCCTTCGATTGCAGCGGACGCGCCCTTGTTGACGTTCTGCCAGAAGTTCGAGTTGGTCGTCTTCACGATGACGGCAATTTCACCTGCCTGAGCCGCCACACCGGACAGCGCAAGCGCGCTTACCATCATTGCGGTCGTAATCAGCTTCTTCATGTTTTCTCCTCCGTTTGAAGATGCGCTGGTGGATGACAAGGCGCGTCAGCGCCGGTTTCGGATCTGATCGACGAAGACCGCGAGAATGACGATGAAGCCGATCACGATTTGCTGGATGAAGGCGGAAACACCGGCCATGTTCAGGCCATTGCGCAGAACGCCGATGATGAACGCCCCGATCATGGTGCCGGAGATGTTGCCGACACCACCCATCAGGGACGCGCCGCCGATCACGGCCGCGGCGATCGCGTCGAGTTCGTACATGACACCTTCGTTCGGCTGAACGGTGACAAGGCGGGACATCAGCACATTGCCTGCCAGACCGGCCAGGGCGCCGGAGAGCGTGTAGGCAAAGATCTTGGTACGGTCGACCAGGACACCTGACAGCCTGGCGGCCTCTTCATTGGAGCCGGTGGCGTAGATGTGGCGACCTGTCTGTCGCCGATTGAGAAGATAGGCGGCCGCCAGTGCCACAAGCGCCAGCAGGATCACCGGGTAGGGAATGCCGGGAAAAACCACCTTGGGAAAGATGCCGCCAGTGTCTTCGACAATGCGAAAGAGAGAGCCGTTGCCAAGGGCGCCAAAGGCCTCGCCGAGCCGGGAGATCGGGGCAGCTCCGGTCAGCTGCAAGGCAAGGCCACGTGCGATCAGCATCATGCCGAGCGTTGCCACGAAGGGGGTGATCCGCATCTTCGTGATGACGAAGCCGTTAAAGGCCCCACAGGCAGCACCAGCGGATACACCAAGGGCCATCGCAGGTCCGACAGGGACGCCCGCCTTGATCGACAGACCCGTAACAACACCCGACAAGGCCAGAACGGATCCCACACTCAGGTCGATGCCGCCGGTTATGATGACCAGGGTCATGCCGATGCCCAGAAGGCCGATGACGGATGTCTGAAGCAGGACTGTCAGGCCGTTGTTGACGGTCAGGAAAGCGTCATTGCCAAAGGAGAAGGCGAAAACAAGCGCGGTCAGCGTCAGGACAGCCGACAGTTTGTGAAACGAAACAGGCGAGATTTTCAGGGCTCCGTGAGCCGGCACACCGCTCCGGTCAAGATCTGTCATGTCACCTCCCGTGACAGAGTTTTGAATTTAATTATTAAAAACAATCATGGTTACGAAGGCTGTTGACGTCAATTGTTTTTTATTAAATTATACAAAATACAGAAATTGCTCTTTGATTCTGACGGGTTAAACTGCATTCATGGCAAGAACCGACGACCGATTCAGAAGCGCGTATAACAAGTTGCTGGACATTTGCAGCGCCATGCAGCCCGGCGACCAGCTGCCGCCGGAGACGGCTCTGGCCGATCGAATGGAGGTCAGCCGGACGATTGTCAGAAATGCGTTGCAGCGGTTGGACGACGAAAAAATCGTCCGCTGGGAAGGGCGCAGCAAAACGCTCATTCAGATCCCTGAAGACAGCCATCGGCTGGAGTCGGCCGACACATATGTGTCGACCGAGGAACTTGAACAGAGGTTTCTGGAATGGATCCTGAGATTTGACGTGCCTGCGGGCACCACGCTCAATGTGGCTCAGCTGTCGCGGCAATTCGGGGTGCCTGCACACAGCCTTCAGGAGTTCCTGTCAGGGCTGAGCCGGTTTGGCCTGGTTGAGCGCCGGCAGAAGGGAGGCTGGACACTCCTTGGCTTCACCCAGGACTTTGCCGTTGAGCTGTCCGATTTCAGAATGCTGCTTGAGCTCAATGCAGTTCGCCAGTTGCTGCAACTGCCGGAAGATCATGACATCTGGCAGACGCTGAAAGACCTGCGGCAGGAGCATGTCGCCTTGCAGGATGACATCGATAGCCGTTTCCACGATTTTTCCATGCTGGACGAGCGGTTCCACACCACCATCAACAGTGTGGTCAAAAACCGGTTTGTCCTGGAAGCGCAGAAGGTCATCACGCTGATTTTTCACTATCACTACATGTGGGACAAGCGGGACGAGCAGGAACGCAACACCGCGGCGATCAGCGAACATCTGGAATGGATCGATGCGATGCTGGCCCGGAATCCGGAGCGCTCGATTGCCGCGGCACAGCGGCATCTGCGTCGTTCAAAGGAAACCCTTCAATCCTCGCTCAAGGTTCACCGGCACGTCTGAGAGCATGCTGGCCGGCTTGAATGAGCGTCTGGCATTCGGGCGGCAGCGGTGTTGCCAGCGCCTCCAGATTTCGTTGAAGGGATGACCGGCGGGCGGTTCCAAGAAGGATGGAAGCAGCTGCAGGGTGGCTGCGTGCAAAATGAAGCGCGGCCGACGCCAGCGGAACACCGGCGGCGTCTGTTTGCGCCTTGAGAGCTCGCACCTTTTGCAGGATGTCGCTGGAGGCAGGTGCATAGTCGAACCAGGCACCGTCAACGGGACCTGTTGCCAGGATGCCGGAATTGAAGATCCCGCCAAGGACCAGGCTCACGGACCGCTTCCGGCATTCGCTAACAAGCTCGTTCTCCGCACTCCGGTCAAGCAGTGTCAGCCGCCCGGCCAGGAGAATGACATCCATCTCCGTTTCCCTCAGGAGGTCCAGGCAGATCCCGGTTTCGTTGACGCCCAGCCCATAGGCGCGGATCGTGCCCTTGTCCTTGAGTTTCTGCAGCCTGTCCATTCCCGAACCGAGCAGCGCGGCCCGGTGCCCCTCGTTGTCGCCGCCATGGGTGTAACAGCCGATATCGTGCACAAAGACGATGTCGATGTGCCGGGTCTGCAGCCGCTGCAGACTGCCTTCCAGCGCAGCCTCGATACCATCGCCGGAATAGTCGTAATGCACGGCGTTGGGCAGCGGGCGGACGAAACCATCGGCCTCGGCGAGGTCCTTTCCCGGTGTGAGCACACGTCCGACCTTGGTTGAAACGACGAACTGTTCGCGGGCGAGGGGCTTCACAAATGTTCCAAGCCGCTGTTCGGCAAGGCCACGGCCATAGTGCGGTGCGCTGTCGAAGTATCGGATCCCGCCTTGCCAGGCATGGTGGAAAACTTCCATTGCCTCCGCATCGGTGACCTCCCGGCCGAGATTGCCGATGCCGGATGTACCGAAGGAAATGTCTGTGACCTCGACATCGGTCCGGCCGATCCTGTTACGCTTCACACCGTTCTCCTGTTGCGTGTGCCTCTGCCAAGGCGTCCAGGCGCGGCATGACCAGCGCTGCGTCAGCTTTCCGGGCCCAGGTCAGGAAGGCTGAAATGCGCCTGCGGACCTTTTCAGCGTGATTTTGGGCGATATCGGCCAGCCTGTGATCCAGGAACGGATTTTTGAACCGGTCCAGCGTTGTCGACACATAGGTTTCCGCCTCTGACCGGCGTCCATGTGCGGCAAAGCCGGGCACGACTTCGCGCTGGTAAAGATCCTTCAGGTCGGCAAGATCCTCGGGATCCGCCATGACGTCGCGCACGAATTGTTTCCTGTCGGGCATGGTCTTTAGCTTCGTCAGCCAGCGAGCCACGAGATAGGTGTGCCCGAGATTGAGGATGAACAGCTTGAGCGTTTCAACCGCTTCCAGGTCCTCAACGACCTGAATGGCGGGATGGCTGCAGGGAAGCCTGAGGCCGGGCTGGTTCTCGATCGCCCAGAGGGCGTAGGGTTCGGCGACGGCGCCGGCGGGTTCCAGCGGTTCCGACACGATGCGGTCGACAAGGGAATTCACCCACAGGACCTGCGCGCCCAGCCAGTCACGAAACGGGGCCGGGTAGCGATCCGCGAGCGCTAGCACCAGATCGCGAAGGACCTCTCCATTCTTTGGAATGAGCTCACACGGCATGATCTGGATTGGCGCGCAGCCCGCTTCGAAGCGCTTGTGGAGATACCAGGTCAGCTTCGCCGGGTAGGACATGGCGACAGAAAACTCTGTCGTGCTGTCCGCCTCCCGGGGGGCATAGCCGGCATCCGCGGTGTTGGAGAGAATGATTTCTGCGTCTTGCTTGATCAACCGCCGCACCGCGTCATGATCGCCCGGCAGAGAAAAACCGCTGGTGATGCTGCGAACGGTTCGGCTCGTATCGACAAGGCCGCCATCCTTGATACCTCTGATCCGGACCGGAAAACCGTTCGGATCAGCGAGGGCCTGCAGTCGATGCGCGCGGGCCGAATGTCCGCTGCTTTGAACCACGGCAATCGGACCTGCCGCTTGTCCGCGTTCCATCGCCTCGGCGACAAAAAGGTCCGCATGGGCCTGAAGGAAACGGCTGGTTCCAAACTGAACGATCGGTGTTGTTGACATGGTGCCTCCCACTCAATAATTTGTTTTTTATAATTACAAACATTTTCACGTCAACCGGTTTGTGCCGGTGCGGGGAGGAAGGACCGGAATGATTGTCGATGCGCATCAGCATTTCTGGAAAATCGACCGGGGGGACTACGGCTGGATGGATGACAGCGTTGCCGCGATCCGCCACGACATTCTGCCTTCGGATCTTGCCCCGCTGGCCAGGGCCTGTGACGTTCGCGCAACCATTGCGGTGCAGGCGGCCCCGACGGTCGCCGAGACGGAGTTCCTGCTGCAGCTGGCCGGTGGCAATCCCCTGGTCGCCGGTGTTGTTGGCTGGGTGGATCTGGAAGCGCAAAAGGCTGTTGACGATCTGCGCAGGCTTTCAGCCGATCCGCATTTCAAGGGCGTCCGGCCCATGCTTCAGGACATCGCGGACACCGACTGGATCCTGAAACCTGCCGTTCTGTCCAACCTTGCAATCGCCGCCGAGATGGGCCTGACCCTCGACGCCTTGATCACACCGCGGCATTTTCCTGCGATTGCCCAAGTTGCAGAAACCGTCCCGCGTCTCGGGATCGTTATCGATCACTGCGCCAAACCGGTCTTCAACGGGGCGGACCCGGGAGACACCTGGCGCCGGGAAATGGCCCGGCTTGCGTCCTGTCCGCAGGTTTTCTGCAAACTGTCAGGCCTTGCCAACGAACACGGACCTGGCTGGTCGGCCGACCAGCTACGTCCGGTTTTTGAACATGTTGTCTCGGTCTTTGGTGCCGAGCGGATCATGTGGGGAAGCGACTGGCCTGTGCTGGATCTGGCAGGGGATTATGTCTCCTGGTTCAAGACAGCCCAAACACTGGCAGAAGATCTCTCCGATAATGAGAAGCGGATGCTTTTCTCAAGGACGGCCCGTCAGTTCTACAAACTGAAGATATGAAGCCTGAAGCCGGATATTCTGTGCCGAGCCCAAACCCATGCATCAAATGGAAGCCAAGACATTCCGTTTGAAAACATGGGGTCCAGTGAGCGGCGACTTATCCGCGCCGCTTCTCCATCATCGCGCGCAGATAATCGATGTTGGCCTTGGCCTGCTGCGGATCGATTTCAGCCTGGGCGACCTGGATCGCTTCGTCATATTTTCCCTGGATGCCGAGCACCAGGGCAAGGTTCTGGCGGACGCGGCTGTCGGCACCCGGCAGGCTTGCGGCTCTGCGCAGGGTATATTCGGCATCTGGCAGATCGTTGGAGAGCAGATAGGACAGGCCCAGATTGTTCAACAGGCTCGGATCGTCAGGCGCGATTTTCAGAGCCTGCTTGTAAAGGCTTCGCGCCTTGGCATGATTGCCGGTCTGGTCATAGATGGCAGCCTCCGCGGACATCAATCGCCAGTCCGGCGTGTCAGGCCGCTGCACGCGCTGAAGCACGTTGAGCGCTTCTTCAAAACGGCCATTCATGGCCAGGACCTTGCCATAGGCGGAGGAAATGTCCCGGTCTTTCGGATGGGTGATCACGCCGGCGCGCAACACGGCCATGGCCTGCGGCATCTGGCCGTTCAGGGTCAGGGCTTCGGAGTAAGACAGGATCGCGGTCTTGTCCTTGCGGTCCCGCTCATAGGCCTTGGACCATCTGGACACCTGGGCAAGCGCCTGCGACGATCCCGGCGTGGTGTAGCCGCTCGCCGGCGAATGGGTGCCGGTATTCGATTTGTTCGAGGCGCAGCCTGCAACAAGGGCCATTGCCGTCATGGCCATCACAGTCGAGACGAATCTGGCGCGACGGGAAACGGTTCGGTCTCTGGGCGCTTGCATTTTCAACATCCTTGTTGTCCGCAGCCGGTCAGGGCGAGGGCGTTCTGCCTGCAGGACTCGCTCTGCTTTCTCCCAACAGAAATAGATAATTAACCCTAATGGTTGGTTAAGCCGGCTTGCGATTTGCGAATGCATCTTCGTCAGCAAGGCATATTGCGCTGCCGGGCGCGGCAGCATAGGTCTAGGGCTCCAGTTTCCTCTTCCAACGGAGTTGCCCCGTGCGCGAATGTCTTGTCCGCAACAGCGATGTTTCCTCTTCGACACCCATCATCGCCGTGACCGAAGCGACGCTGCCAGATGTTCTGGCAGGACTTGGAAGTGCCGCGCAGGCGTGGAGCGCGCGCAACGATTTCACGGGCAAGGCGGCAACCGTTCAGGTCGTGCCCGGCGCGGACGGTACCGAAGCTGCCGTGTTGTTTGGCGTGGAAGCCGGTGGTCTGTCCCATCCGCTGGCACTTGGCGGGATCGTCAACCAGCTGCCGGCCGGCGACTACCATCTGGCCGAAGGATTTCCGGACAAGGAACAGGCGGCGCTCGGTTTTGCGCTCTCTGCCTATGTCTTTGACCGCTATCGGAAAAACACCGGCAAGACGCGGCGTCTGGCTCTGACCGACGATGTCGATCTCGACCGGCTCGGCATCATTCTCGACGGCGTCGGGCTGGCGCGTGACCTCATCAACACGCCGGCAAATGACATGGGGCCGGAAGAGCTCTCGCAGGCGGCGGCAAATCTCTTCAAGATCCATGGCGGCACGGGCCGGATCGTGATTGGCGAGGATCTGCTGGAAGAGAACTTTCCAATGGTCCATGCCGTCGGCCGGGCCAGTTCGCGGGCACCACGGCTGGCCGATTTCAGCTGGGGCGCGGAAGACGCGCCGAAGGTCACCCTGGTCGGCAAGGGCGTCATTTTCGACACAGGCGGCCTTAACCTGAAGCCGGGTTCCTCCATGGCCCTGATGAAAAAGGACATGGGCGGGGCAGCCAACGTGCTGGGGCTGGCCTCCATGATCATGGCGGCAAAGCTGCCGGTGCGGCTGCGTGTGCTGATCCCCTGTGTTGAAAACGCGGTTGCCGGCAATGCCTTCCGTCCCGGCGACATCCTGCCGAGCCGCAAGGGCCTGACAGTTGAAATCGGCAACACCGACGCCGAAGGCCGGCTGGTGCTGGCCGACGCGCTCACACTGGCGGACGAGGAAAGCCCGGCGCTGGTGGTCGACATGGCAACGCTCACCGGTGCCGCGCGCGTCGCGCTCGGCCCGGACCTGCCGCCCTTCTTCACCGATGACGAGGCCCTGGCCGAGGACATAGAGGTCATGGCGGAAGCTGCCGCTGACCCGCTCTGGCGCCTGCCGCTCTGGCAGCCCTACATGAAATATCTCGACAGCAAGATCGCCGACATCAACCACATCAACACGGTTGGCGGTGGTTTTGCCGGATCCGTCACGGCGGCCCTGTTCCTGTCCCGCTTTGTCGAAAACGCCGAGAGCTGGGTTCATTTCGACATTTTCGGCTGGACGCCGATGGAAAAGCCCGGGAAACCGGCCGGTGGTGAGGCCCAGGGCATTCGCTGCCTGTTCGACCTGATCTCGGAGCGTTTCACGAACGCACAATAACGGCTCCGAAACGTTTTTGTGGTTCGATGGCCATCGATGAGGATGGGAACCCGATCGTAAATGGCCGTCGAATTGCGCGCCTCCCAGGCGCTGAAACTGATGCATGAAGTCAACCTGGCGCTGGTTCGCGACAGCGAACAGGACCTGTCCGCGCGCCAGTTGACCATCCTGCTCACCGTCTATCTGGAGCCGCCCCCCCATACGGTGCGGGGGCTTGCGGCCAAGCTCAAGGTCACCAAACCGGCGATCACAAGGGCGCTCGACACGCTCGGTGGCATGCGGCTTCTGTCGCGCAAACGCGACGATGCCGACAAGCGCAACGTGATCATCACGCGCACGGTGGACGGCGCGCTCTATTTGGAGCAGCTTGGAGACCTCGTGGTCGAAAAGGCCAGGGAACTGCCGCGCTGATTTCACTCATTTTCGGAATGCTTCTTTGATGTCCCAGTCCTTTGACCGCCGCCGCCATCCTGTTCGTCACGACCTGGCAGCACTCGAATATGAAGGTCGCGCCGAAGCGGACCGCTTCGTCGAAGGCGAGGTGCTGCAGGTGATCGCCGACCGTCTGGCGCTGCGCCCCGAACCGCGGCCGGACCGCTCGATCGACACGGAAGTGCTGCGCGGTGAGTGGTTCACGGTCTACGAGCAGACGCCCGAAGGTTGGGCATGGGGCCAGCTTGATACGGACGGGTATGTAGGCTGGCTGCCTTCCGATGGCCTGGGGCCCGTGACGCCGGCCACGCATCGTGTCCGGGCCCTGCGCACCTACCGTTATCCCGGCGCGGATCTCAAGTTTCCGCCACTCGGCATGCTGACCATGGGTGCGCAGGTGACGGTCACCGGAGAGGCGGAAACGCGCGGGCTGACATATGCACTTTTGAGCGACGGTTCGGCCGTTGTCGCCAAACATCTGGTGCCGGTCGAGGATCGCGTAGGAGACTGGGTGGCAGTCGCCGAAGAGTTCCTCGGCACACCTTACCTCTGGGGCGGTCGCTCCAGCCTCGGGCTCGACTGTTCGGCCCTGATCCAGCTGGCTGCGCAGGCGGGGGGCATTGATGTTCCGCGCGACAGCGACATGCAGGAAGCCGAAGCCGGCGATGAGATCCCGCATGACGATCCGTCGGCTTGGGAGCGCGGCGATCTCGTCTTCTGGAAAGGTCATGTCGGCGTCATCACCGGCCCGAACACGCTCCTGCACGCAAATGGCTTCACCATGACGGTTGCCTATGAACCGCTCGACCAGGCGCTTGAGCGCATCGCGGCGACGGAATGGGGCGCGGTTACCAGGGCGCGTCGGCTGACATAAAGCGCGTCGATTTCGTCAGCTTTCCACATATGAAGCGTCATCCTGAGGAGGGCCGTCAGGTCCGTCTCGAAGGATCGGCTGCACGTTCCGAAGCAAGGGGTCGATCCTTCGAGACAGCGCTGCGCGCTTCCTCAGGATGACGCTGTTTTTTGAAAAGCAAACACGGCTGATTGAGCGAGAAAATGCCTCACCCCTTAGGCGTTAGCGCCAGTTGCGGCTCACCGCTGCCGTCTTCGATCGAACCCTGAACTTCACCGAGTTCCAGGTCCTCGATCTTGCGGCTGCGCTTGGTGATCTTGTCGGTGGAAATCAGGATCTGGTCGATATCCTTGTTGGCCTGGGCAAAATGCGATTGCAGCTTGCCGACCCGGTCGTTCAGGCGGCCGACATCGGTGATCAGATGGCCGACCTCGGCCTGGATCAGGTGCGCCTGTTCGCGCATCTTCGCATCACGCAGCACGGACTGGATCACCTGGATCGACAGCATCAAGAGCGACGGAGACACGATCACGACCCGGGCCCGGTGCGCCTTCTGCACCAGGTCTTCGAAATTCTCGTTGAGCTCGGCAAAGATGCTTTCCGACGGCACGAATAGGAAGGCGGTGTCCTGGGTTTCTCCGGGCAGCAGGTATTTCTCGCCGATATCCTGGATGTGTTTGGTGAAGTCCCGGCGGAACTGCGCCTGGGCATATTTCAGCTGCTCATCGCTCTCCGCATTGCGCAACAGGTTATAGGCCTCGAGCGGAAACTTGGCATCGATGGCCAGCGACGGGGCGCCGTTCGGCATGTGGATCAGACAGTCCGGGCGGCTGTTGTTGGAAAGGGTCGCCTGGAAGGAATAGGTGCTTGGCGCCATCTGGTCCTGAATGATCGCCTCCATCCGGCCCTGGCCGAAGGCACCGCGGGTCTGCTTGTTGGAAAGGATCGCCTGCAACTGGCCGACCTGACCGGACAGATCCGTGATGGTGCGCTGCGCCCGGTCGATCACCGCCAGCCGTTCATGCAGATGACGCAAGCCGTCCTGGGTGCGCTTGCTGGTATCGGCCATGGAAAGGTTCAGCTTGTGGCCCATGCCGTCGAGCCGCTCGTTGACCGCGCGCATCATGTCCGATTGCCGCGAGCCGAACACTTCCGCCATGGTCTGCATGCGACCGGTCATCTCGCCCTGGCTCTTCAGGAGTTGAGACAGGTGGCTTTCCAGTTCGTGGATGCGTTCTGCCGACGCCGTATCGGCTTCCGCCCGCAGGCGGATCTCGCGCATGGTCTTCAGCACCAGCCAGACAATCAGCGCCAGCAGCAACAGACCGCCGGCGATCGCGGTCTCCAGCACCGTGACGGGGCGGCCGCCAAACTCAAACAGGATCTCATTCATGAAACAAACATAGAACGATTCGGGGCGGGCGCCCATCCGCGCGCAAGTGACAGCCGGTTGAAAACGCCTGCCGGGCAGCCGATTTCCGCGTTGACCGGCGCCGCGTGATTATCTATGTCAGGCCCATGACAAAACGCTCGATCATCACCATTCCCGATCCCGTGCTGCGCGAGACCTGCGCGCCGATCGATACCGTCAATGACGACATCCGCGCCCTGGCCGACGACATGCTGGAAACCATGTATGACGCTCCGGGCATCGGTCTGGCCGCCAGCCAGATCGGCATCCTGAAACGCATCTTCGTGCTGGATGTCGCCAAGGAAGACGCGCCCAAGGAACCGATGGTGTTCATCAACCCAGAGATCGTCTGGTCGAGCGAGGATCTGTCGGTCTATCAGGAAGGTTGCCTGTCGATCCCTGACTATTTCGAGGATGTCGAGCGTCCGGCGGAAGTCGCGGTCAAGTTCCTCAACCGGGAGGGTGCGGAACAGGAAATCAAGGCCGACGGCCTATTGGCAACCTGTGTGCAGCATGAACTTGACCATCTGAACGGTACGCTGTTCATTGACTACCTGTCGAAACTGAAACGCGACCGGGTGGTCAAGAAATTCACCAAACAGGCGAAGCTCGCCGGCAAACTCTGATCCGGCGATAACAAAAGGGCGGACGACATGGATCAGGCCTTGTTCCTGAAAATCTTCGCCGCGCTTTTTGCCATCATGAGCCCGATTGCCAACCTGCCGGTGTTTCTGTCGCTGACGGCTGATCGGGGTCCTGCCTTTGAACGCAAGGTGGCGTTCACGCTGATGATCAGTCTCAGCGTTGGCGCAGTGATCGTCGGCCTGTCCGGAAACATTATCCTGAAAGTGTTCGGCATCTCGCTGGATGCCTTTCGACTGGCCGGCGGCTTCCTGATCCTTTTGATCGCGCTGGACCTGATCCGGGGTCAGAAGGCCCAGGCCCATCATGGCTCGTCAAAGGAAAAGGAAAACATGAAATCGCAGGACAATCCTGCGATTTACCCCCTGACGGTGCCGATCCTGCTGGGGCCGGGATCGATCTCGACCATGATCATATTCCGTGGGCAGGTCAGCAATGTCGAACAGGAGGTCGCCTACGTGGCCGGTGTCTCCGCCTCGATCGCGCTTCTTGTCGGCACCTTCTTCGCGGCACCGTTCCTGTCGCGCTTCATCGGTGAGACTGCCAACAGCGTGATGAGCCGCCTGATGGGCATGATCCTGGCCGCCATCGCGATGGAAATGATGACCAGCAGCCTCAAGGTCCTGCTGCCCGGTCTGGCTTGAAACATGCAAGCTGAATAAAATCGTCATCCTGAGGAAGCGCGC
This sequence comes from Roseibium sp., assembly GCF_965233565.1. Taxonomy (GTDB): domain Bacteria; phylum Pseudomonadota; class Alphaproteobacteria; order Rhizobiales; family Stappiaceae; genus Roseibium. The sequence goes on from NZ_OZ247494.1 coordinate 4,402,841, forward strand.
CAGCGCTGTCTCCAGGGATGGGCCACTTGTTCTGAAGTCTGAAGCCCATCCTTCGAGACGGACCTGAAGGTCCTCCTCGGGATGACGTTTGTGTTTGTTGAGCGGTCTTCGTCAATCAACCGCATCATCCCCTTGCAAGCGGCCGCCCGAGACGCAATAAGGGGCCAAATCTCCCGAACCCTTCAGGAACCACATGTCTTTACGCGTTATCTTCATGGGCACCCCGGATTTCTCTGTGCCGACCCTGATGGAAATCGTCGGCCAGGGCCATGACGTGGTGGCCTGCTATTCGCAGCCGCCACGGCCGGCGGGCCGCGGCATGGACCTGAAGAAGTCACCTGTGCATGAAGCCGCCGAATCCTTCGGCATTCCGGTCTTCACGCCCAAGAGCCTGAAGGGCGAAGAGGAACAGGCTGCCTTCGCCGCACTGGAGGCGGATGTCGCCGTGGTGGTCGCCTACGGGCTGTTGTTGCCGAAGCCGGTTCTGGACGCCCCCGAATATGGCTGTCTGAACCTGCATGCCTCCATGCTGCCGCGCTGGCGCGGAGCAGCTCCGATCAACCGGGCGATCATGGCCGGTGACACGGAGACGGCGGTCCAGGTGATGCGCATGGAAGAGGGGCTCGACACCGGCCCTGTCTGCATGTCCGAAACGCTCGCCATCAGCGAGAACATGACCGCCGGTGAACTGCATGACCGCCTGGCGCCTCTGGGCGGAGACCTGATGGTGCGCGCGCTGGCGGCCCTCTCGCGCGGCGCGCTCGGCGAGCAGCCCCAGGCCGAAGAGGGCGTGACCTATGCCGCGAAGCTCTCCAAGCAGGAGACGCGTATCGACTGGTCGCAAACGGCCGGAGAGGTTCACAATCACATTCGCGGTCTGTCGCCGTTTCCGGGAGCCTGGTGCGAGATGCCGCTTGGCGGCAAGGCGGAACGGGTCAAGATCCTGCGCAGCGCGTTGGCAGACGGCGAGGGCGCTCCCGGCAGCGTGCTGGAGACCGGGGATGTGCCGGTGATCGCCTGTGGCGGCGGTGCCGTTCGTCTCGTTGAGGTGCAGCGGGCCGGCAAAAAACCGATGAGCGGTGCGGACTTCCTGCGCGGTGCGTCGCTTTCGGACGGCACGGTTCTGGACTAGTCTGGCTGCAGGAGACAAGGAAGAATGACTGTGACCGCCGTACCGAACCTCACCGTTCGCGATTTTGCACCTGCAGACCAAGATGCCGTCAGGCAACTGATCATCGCGGCGTTTCCCTCTGACCGGGAAGCCCGCCTGGTGCACACGCTGCGCCATTGCGGCGCGCTGGTACTGGAGCAGGTGGCGGTTGACGAGAGCGGGCGGATTGTCGGTCATGTGGCCTATAGCCGGGTGACCCCGGCCGCCGTCGGGCGCGGTCAGGCCATGCAGATTGCCTGCCTGGCGCCGGTGTCCGTCTGGCCGGAGTTGCAGCACAAGGGTGTCGGCACGACACTCACCCGCAACTCCCTGGAAAAGCTGAAGGAGTGTGGCGAGGAGCTGGTTCTTGTGCTGGGGCCACCCGCCTATTTTCCGCGTTTTGGTTTTGACGCCGATCTGGCGAAAAAGGTCCAGGGCCCCTATGCCGGCGGCGCCTTCATGGCGCTGGCCCTGTCGGAGGATTGTCTGCGCGATCTGCCCATCGAAGTCGCCTTTGCCACCCCGTTTGAAGATTTCGAATAATGCCCCGCTACAAGCTGACGGTGGAATATGACGGCCGGCCGTTCTGCGGCTGGCAGCGCCAGGCCAATGGCCCGTCGGTCCAGGCGGTGATCGAGCGCGCCATCAAGTCCTTCTCCGGGGAGGAAGTAACGATCGGTGGGGCCGGCCGTACGGACACGGGTGTGCACGCTACCGGTCAGGTCTGTCACATCGACCTGTCGAAACCCTGGCCGGCCAGAACCGTCATGGGGGCGATGAATTTTCATTGCCAGCCCGACCCGGTGGTGATCCTTGACGCTGAGGAAATGCACGAAGGCTTCGATGCCCGTTTTTCTGCCATTCGCCGCTCCTACCGGTACCGCATTCACAACCGTCTGCCGCCGCTGACCCACCAGCTCGGCCTTGCCTGGCACGTGAAGACGGACCTGGACGCGGAGGCCATGCATGCGGCCGCGCAGGAATTTGTCGGCCATCACGACTTCACCACGTTCCGCCATTCCCGCTGCCAGGCGAAAAGCCCGGAAAAGACGCTGGAAGACTTCCGGGTCTACCGCGACGGCGAATTCGTCATTGCCGAATGTTCCTCCCGCTCCTTCCTGCACAACCAGGTTCGATCCATGGTCGGCACGCTGCGCCTCGTGGGCGAGGGCAAGTGGGGCCCGGGCGACATCACGAAGGCTCTGGCCGCGCGCGACCGCAAGGCCTGCGGCCCCGTCGCACCTGCGGACGGGCTCTATCTCACGCGGGTGGACTACCGCCCGGCGGAGATGGACATTGAACTTCGGAAAGACTGGCAGGCGCGCAAGGCTGCGATGTCGACGGTGGATGACGGCGAGGTTTAGGTGCGATCAATCCGTGTGATGCTCCACGGCGCCGTCCTCTTCGCTCCAGTCCGCCAGGCCGTAACGGGCCATGATTGCGGTGACGCCGCCCTCTGCCTTGAATTGGCCCATGGTCCTGTCGAAATAGGCCGCCATCTTGTCAACGTCTTCGGCAAGAGCGGGTGCCGGTGAGAAGGCCATGTAGATCTTCGCATTGGAGACGCAACCGGCAGAGCGCACCTCCTTGTCCGCTCCCATGGTCCGAAGGATGTGCAAGGTGGTGTTGTAGGTGAACAGGAAGCTGTTGACCCGCCCGGCGCGCAGCATGTTGACGCTGTTCTGGATGTATTCGTCACTATAAGGCTGGACGAAGAACAGATCGGCCCTGTCCTCGATCAGGTTGTTCAACTCCTCGATGGACGTGTCCGAGGCCAGGCCCGTCAGGTGCCCTTCCAGCGACGGAACGCCCTCAAATTGCCAGGCACTGTCTTTCAGCACGAAAAAACACATGCTCTGAACGCCGACTTCCTGGTCCGGATAGACAAGATCGGGCGCTTCGGCCTTGGCCGGCGACAGCAGCGCGTGGGCGCGGCCGTTGCGGACATACTGGATGGCGCGGGACCAGGGATAGATGCTGATCACCGGTTCGTAGGGGCTCGATTTGAAGACATCCTCGACGATGTCGATTATGTAGCCGGGATCACTGGCCTGAGGGCAGATTTGCGGGCACCAGTCGATGGCGGCAATGTTGATGGGGATCCGGTCCGCGGCGAGGCCTTTGGCAGCCCACATCATGGCAATGCAGATCTGGGCCGTTATCAGGCAGACTAGTCTCATGAACCGCGCAACTCGTTTGATCGACAGAGATCAAAGTTTAGGCGGCGAATGTTGATAAACTCAATACTGGTGCCGCGTGTTGCCGAACGCGAAGACAAAGATCACGGGGATCTGCGGGCCGTGGCACTCGACGACCCGCCGGTGGAAACCTGCCGTTTCCTCCTGGCAGGACCTGAACTCTGACGGGCAGCACCGCTGTGGCCGGAAGCTCCGAGCATGGTAGCGCCGCCCGGAACGCCAGGGCAGTCTGCCTCAGTTGGCCGTCTCTTCCTCCGGGATCACCACGCATTTCTTGAAGAGATGCCAGGTCGTGTGGCCGAGGATCGGCAGGGTGACGATCAGGCCGAGGAAGGCCGGGGCCATGGACACGATCAAGACGGCGGTGACAACAATCGCCCAGCCGATCATCGGTACCGGCGAGGTCACAACCGCACGCACGCTGGTGATCATGGCGGTGATGAAGTCCCGGTCCTCTTCCAGCAGAAGCGGGAAGGAGATCACGGTCAGCGAAAACAGGATCAGGGACAGGATGGCGCCGACCACGTGTCCGACGGCCAGGAACATCAGGCCCTCCGGGGTGGAGACGACCTCCGTCAGGAATTCGTCGAAGGAGGCGAAGGAGCGGAAGCCCAGAAACAGCGCCAGCAGCAGGCGCACCTGATACATCCACATGATCTGGATGAAGAGCACCACAAAGGCCATCCAGGAAAGCTCCCGGCCTTTCTGGGCCCACATGGTGCCAAGGATGGTTGACCAGTTGAGGTCTTCTCCGCTGGCAAGGCGCCGGCTGACCTCATAGAGGCCAACAGCTGCAAAGGGGCCGATCAGAACGAAACCTGCGGCTGCCGGATAGGACAGATAGCTCATCTTCAGGGCGGCGGCGCTCAGGATCACGAACAGGCCACCCGCGGCGAACAGCCCGCCGATGACGAGACCATAGACCGGTGCCTTGCGGAAATCGGCAAGGCCGGCCGCCAGCGCATCAATAACATCGTTGGCCGTGATCTTGTTGACCTTGGGCATGGGCTTCAGCCCGCCATTGGCCGGTGTTCCGGTGGTTTCCGGAGCGGACGTTTCGTCACTCATCAGGCAGCTTCCTCCCAAAAGCCAGATTGCCCGTCTGCCTCAAGCAGACAGGCAATCTTAGGCATGGAAGGGGGGCGGACTCAATCGGGAGAAGGACTTACATGAAGCGGAGCAGGCATCCCTTCCACGCCGTCAATTCGCGGCGCGACAATGGGATCCATGCCTTTGCGATAACACGCAAAAGGACATGCGGTTGGTCGGGTCACGGCGTCATTGCCGGGTGAAGCCCGGCAATGACCAAGCTGAGAAATAACCTTACCCTCCGGCCGGTTTCGGCTCCGAAACCGCCGCGGCTGCGGCACCGGCGACGGCTTCCTTCTGCTTGTCGTCGAGAGTGACGTTGTCCGGAATGTTGACGCGCACCTCCTTGCGGGCAAACTGGATGCCGTTTTCCTCAAAGGCCTTCTGCACCCGCTTGTAGATCTCCTTGCGCACGCCGAACTGCTTGCCGGGCTTGGTGGTGAACTTGCCGCGCACCAGAATGCCGACATCGTCGACGCCCGTCACACCCTGACCCTTGAACGGCGCAAGAATGTCGTCCTGGAACTCCTCCATCTCCATGATCTCCTGACCGATCTTCTTGAAGAGCTTGCGCACCTTCTCGACATCGGTGTCGAATGGGACGGTGAACTGCAGCTTCATGATCACCCAGTCACGGGAGAGGTTGGTGAGATTTGAGATCTCACCATAGGGGACGATATGGACGGCGCCCTTGGTGCCACGCAGTTGCAGGGAGCGGATCGAAATTTTCTCGATTGTGCCCTGTGCGACCCCGGTACTGACGAATTCTCCCATCCGGAAAGCGTCATCCAGCAGAAAAAAGACCCCAGCGACGACATCTCGAACCAGAGTTTGAGCCCCGAAGCCGACTGCCAGACCAATCACACCGGCTCCTGCCAGAAGGGGCGTGATGTTGACGCCGAGCTGACTGAGCGCGAGCAATATAGTCAAGACGAGAATGGTGATCTGCAGGACAACACGGATCAGCGGCAGGATCGTTGCCATACGTGACTTGCCTGCGCCGCCCATTTCAGCGTCGTCATCTTGGGCCTGTGTGGGTGGGGAATCCTTGGCGAGCTGGTGCGACACCCACAGATTGGTGACTTCCCAAGCCAGATAGCCGGCGGCGAGGATCAAGAGAAAAACAACCGAGTTTCGAGCAACGGCAGAGCCGTCATCGGCGCCGAGCGCTAAAAGATTGAGACCGTAGATACGACCAACCATCAAGACAAGGAATGCAAGCAGCGCAACACGGGCGATGCGGACATAGCTGTGACGGGTCTGCAGGTGAGCCGCCTCGGCAACCGGGCCTTCGCCCTGCATCGGCGGCACGATGTGGGAAACGATGCCGCGCACCATCGTGTCCAGAAACGGTGCGAACACCACCAGTGCAATCACGCCAAGCGACCGTCCGGCGGTCAGGGCTTCAATGCCCATGCTGGCGGTCATCTGGATCAAAAGCCAATTGAAGGCGATGAAGGCCATGGAAAAATAGGGCCAGAACAGCGCCATACGTTCCAGCCCTGACGTAGGGTCGTTTTCGTCGCCGAGAATGATACTGGTGAGACCGTGGCGCGCTCGCCAGATCACGGCAATTATCCAAGCGTTGATGGCGAGGCCCGCGAAAAAACGAAATGCACCATTGGACCCGTCTCCGGCGGCGATCATGATGCTGTTCAGGACAAAGGCCACTCCGATCACAGCAAAAAGAGTGGTGAAACTCCGGTAGAGCGACTTTGCAGTCGCGTCGTCCGCGGTCACAAGGCGCAACTCGCGCCGGTGCGGCGCGAGAGCAAAGCGCAACAGTGCAGCGACCAGACGCGGCATGACGACAAGCCAGAAGACAGACTGGAGAGCGAAGGATCGCGTCACTGGGTCAATGACGGCAATGCGCCCGACGATTACTGCGACGATGGCGAAAACGATCAAGCCACCAAGATCCAATCCAGCGCGGGTGGAAACGAGTTTGACGGTTTCAAACAGGTTTTCCGGTTTCTGGCTCTGGATCTTGTCCCGTTTCGCGGCAAAAACCCGATTGACGAGAAACTCGGCGGCAAAACCGACGGCGAGGATCAGGGCAACGGAAACCAGCAGAATATGAATGGGGCCGGCCACGCTGCCCACAATCAAGGCACTGATACCAGCAAACATCCCGGTGAACATTGTCGGCAAGTTCAGGAAGTGACCGACTATCATGGTCACGAACCGGCTGAAGGCCTCCTGAACCTGAGCGAGAAAGCCTGGTCCCTCGACAACAACGCCACCGGAATCGCCTCGCGCCGCTGCCCCTTGTTGCAGCAGGGTCATCAGATCCGTCAGGGCTTTGACCTGTTCCGGATCGAGATCGGAGACCAGCTGTTCCATAGCTTCCGGTTGCAATTCCGGCGGCAGCTGGGTGGTGGTGTCCTGAGCCTGGGCGGTCAGGGGGATAATCAGCAAGATGCTTAGAAAAAGAGTGTATGCACAGGTAATTAGTCTTGTCTTCCAGGCACCGGTCATCTGCGAGCCCCTCGATGGTGGTGAACTGTTGTGCGCAGGATAGACCTGCCTCTGATGCAAAATCCATAAAAATTACCCAGCGTTATAAAATCGCCGGGTTGCAATTGAACACCCTGTTAGTCCTGCAGAAGGCGACCGTCGTGATGACAAGTGCATGACAAAGCTTGATCCGGCCCGCTTATGCGTCTACCTCCATGACCGAAACCACTATAAAGAGCGGGATGTATGAGTACCCCTCCAAGAGATGCGAATATTGCCCCGGGTCCGGTCTGGGCCCTGTTGAGCCCACTCGGCCGCATGGGCCGCGAACCCTATTGGCTGTGTTTCGCCTTCATCCTGGTGTTGACGGGCATTGTGATCAATTACTGGTTCTCGCCGATGCTGGATGCCTTCTCGGCTTCCCTGGGCTCCCAGGCTGTGACGCCCGATACGCTTGACCCGGAGGCCCTGCGTCTGGAAATCGCGATGAATGCGGAACAGCTGCAGTCCAATCCGATGTTTGCCATTACGTTTTTTGTACTGGAGTTGCTGCCGCTCGGAATGCTGATCAAGCGGCTGCACGATATCGGTCACAGCGGCTTCTTCGCATTGCTGATTTTCGTACCCGTTCTGGGATTCATCATGCTGATTTTCCTGGGGTTCGCTCCGAGCCAGGCCCAGCCGAACCGCCACGGTCCGCTGCCAAACAGCTTCTGGCGTTAACGCACTTCACCGGCTCCCGCCCAGGAACAAGACAAGAGACCCTCCATGACCGCTTCCGCCGTTTCGATTACCCAGGACCTGATCCGCTGCCCGTCGGTGACGCCGGCAGAAGGCGGCGCGCTTCAAACGCTTGAGACGCTGCTGGGCAAGGCAGGCTTTGACGTGTCGCGCGTGACCTTCCAGGACACCGATACGCCGGACGTTGAAAACCTGTTCGCCTCCATTGGTTCCGGAGCGCCGCATTTTGTCTTCGCCGGACACACCGATGTGGTTCCGGCCGGTGCCGAAGCTGACTGGCGCCACGGACCGTTCCAGGCCGAAATCGAGGACGGCATGCTCTACGGCCGGGGCGCGGTCGACATGAAGGGCGGTGTTGCCGCCTTCGCCGCGGCGGCGCTTGATTTCGTCAGTGACAAGGGCACCGGCTTTGGCGGCACCATTTCCTTCCTGATCACCGGTGACGAGGAAGGCCCGGCCGTCAACGGCACGGTCAAGCTGCTGGACTGGGCCGAGAAGCAGGGGCACACCTTTGATGCCTGTATCGTCGGCGAACCGACCAATCCGGACGCGCTGGGTGATGCGATCAAGGTCGGCCGCAGAGGTTCGCTCTCGGGAACGGTCACGGTTGAAGGCGTCCAGGGCCATGCGGCCTATCCGCATCTGGCCGACAATCCGATCCCGGGGCTGGTGCGTCTGCTGGCGGCGCTGGACGCGCTGAAGCTGGATGACGGCAACGAGCGGTTCCAGCCCTCCAACCTGGAAGTGGTTTCCGTTGATGTCGGCAATCCGGCCTTCAATGTCATTCCCGCGCGCTGCGAAGCCCGGTTCAACATTCGCTATAATGACGCGTGGACGCTGGACAGCCTGAAGAACAAGGTTACGGAGACGCTGCAGGCGGTTGACCTGGGCGCGCTCACGCTTGGTCTGGAGTTCAAGCGTGACGCCAGCGAATCCTTCCTCACCAGGGACGAGACGCTGATCAGGGCGCTGTCGGCCGCCGTTGCCGAGGAGACAGGCCGTGTGCCGGAACTCTCGACCGGTGGCGGCACCTCCGATGCGCGCTTCATCAAGAATTATTGCCCTGTCGTGGAGTTCGGCCTGGTCGGTCAAACCATGCACAAGGTTGACGAATGTGTCGCGGTTGCCGATCTGGACCGACTCAAGGCAATCTACAGACGGTTCCTGGACAGCTATTTTTCTGGAGCGAACGGCATTTGATCAGTTTGGGCGAAATCCGCGCAGCGCTTGACGGGTCCTGGCTGCTACTTCGCAATCGACCGGAGGGCATGGCCTTTTTCGATCAGTCGATCCAGGGCTTCTGGCGATCCTTTGCGGTGGTCTTCCTGCTGCTGCCGGTCTTTCTGGCCGGTGGCCAGGCCGAGAAAAAACTCTATTTCAGCGAGAATCTCTTTCATCCGGACGCCTTTCCGAATGACAGTTTCTGGTTTGCGCAAGCGGTGGGGCTCGGGATCGACTGGCTGGCACTTCCGGTGCTTCTGGCCATCGTGGCGGTTCCGATCGGGGTGTCGAACCGCTATGTGCCCTTCATCGTTGCCCGCAACTGGACCAGCCTCCTGGCCTCCATACCCTATCTGATCACCTATCTTCTGTTCCTGCTCGGCGTCATCAGCCCGGGCATTACCATTCTGCTGTCGCTGACCTGCCTCGTCGTTGTGGTCTGGTACCGCTACCAGGTGGCCCGCATCGCGCTGCAGTCCACCGTGAGTGTCACGGTCGGCGTCGTTGTGCTCGATGTGCTTCTGACCCTGGTGATCGCCCAGATCGTCGGTCAGATGTGGGGCACCTGACAGGGAATTACCAACGCTGCAGAGTGAAACGCACGCTGCACCAGACAGCAAAAACCTCGCCCGATTGGGCGGGGTTTTTTATTCGAGCTGTCGTGGTGCGTCAGTCGCGCAGCAACTCGTTGATGCCGGTCTTGGAGCGGGTTTTCTCGTCGACCGTCTTCACGATCACGGCGCAGTAAAGGTTCGGAGCCGGTTCGCCGTTGCCCATCTTGGAGGCGGTCGGCATGGAACCGGCCACAACCACAGAATAGGGCGGGACTTCGCCATAGGTAATTTCGCCAGTCATCCGGTTCACGATCCGGGTCGACTGGCCGATGAAGACGCCCATGCCGAGCACCGAGCCTTCACGCACGATGCAGCCTTCGACCACTTCGGAGCGGGCACCGATGAAGCAGTTGTCCTCGATGATCACCGGACCGGCCTGGAGCGGTTCCAGAACGCCGCCGATGCCGACGCCGCCGCTGAGATGCACGTTCTTGCCGATCTGTGCACAGGAGCCGACAGTGGCCCATGTGTCGACCATGGAGCCTTCATCGACATAGGCGCCGAGATTGACGAAAGACGGCATCAGCACCACCCCCTTGCCGATAAAGGCCGAGCGGCGCACGGTGCAGTTCGGCACGGCGCGGAAACCGGCTTCCTCGAAATTGACACCGCCCCAGCCGTCAAACTTGGATGGAACCTTGTCCCACCAGACGGCATCGCCGGGTCCGCCCTTGATTACGTCCATCGGGTTGAGACGGAAGGACAAAAGCACGGCCTTCTTGGCCCATTGGTTGACGACCCAGTCGCCGTCTTTTTTCTCGGCAACGCGCAGCTCACCCCGGTCCAGGAGGTTCAACGTTGTTTCCACCGCATCCCGGACGTCGCCGGTGGTGCTGGTGTCGATGGCGGCACGGTCTTCAAAAGCCGCATCGATGGTCTTGGACAGGGCAGCGAGATCTTGGGTCATCTGACAGAGGGTCTCCAGGCGTTAACTTGTCTGGCGCGGACCTAAGCCGCCGGACGCGGCCCTGTCAAGCGCACAAGGACCGGCAGCTGTCGCATAGCCGTCACCGCGCAAGGGAGCGTTTGCGAGAGGGGCAGGGCTGTCGGTCTCCGTCCGATGAGAAAAAATAAACAGTCAGATGCAGTTTAAGCAGTGTTCTGAAGGATGGTTTTCTGAAAGCATGAAGTCAGATCAATAAAAACAGGAGTGGTCCCGGTGGAGCTGTGGATCCCGATCACCATTGCGGCAGCCTTTTGCCAGAACCTGCGCTCGGCCTTGCAGAAACATCTCAAGGGCCAGCTGGGAACGACAGGGGCGACCTTTGTCCGTTTCGGCTATGGCGTACCCTTCGCCTTTCTCTATGCCGCGGTGCTGCATCTGGTCTTCGGATATGCGCTGCCGGAGCCGAATGTGCGCATGGTTGCCGCCGGAGCCTTTGGCGGTCTGATGCAGATCCTGGGCACTTTCCTGCTGATCCATCTTTTCTCCTTCCGCAATTTTGCGGTCGGCACCGCCTATTCGAAAACCGAGCCGATCCAGGCAGCGCTCTTCGGCTTTGTGGTTCTGGGCGAGCAGATCACACTGGCTGCCGGCCTGTTCATCCTGATCGGGATCATCGGCGTCGTTGTGATCTCGCTGGCGCGGGTCCCGCTCAGCGCATCGGCCATCAGATCGTCGCTGATGGGCCGCCCGGCGCTGATCGGCCTGGCTTCGGCTGCCGCCTTCGGGGCGTCGGCGGTTGCCTATCGCACAGCCACGCTGTCCCTGGAAGGGACGGGCGTGCCGATGCAGGCGGCCTATGCGCTGGTCTATGCGACGCTGTTCCAGACAATTGTCATGGCCGGCTGGATGGCAGCCCGTGAACCGGATCAGCTGCGTGCCAGCCTAAAGGCCTGGCGGGCTGCCATTTGGGTCGGGGCCGCGGGTGTGGCAGGGTCAATCGGCTGGTTCACCGCCATGACCCTGCAAAACGTTGCCTATGTGCGCGCGCTCGCCCAGATCGAACTGGTCTTCACCTTCCTGGCCTCCTGGCTGGTGTTCAAGGAAGTGATCGTGCGCTCCGAAATCTTCGGATGCGTGCTGATCGTGGCGGCGGTGATCGGGGTGATCCTGCTCAGTTGACGTTGCAAGGCCGGTTCTAGAAGGCGACCCGGTCGCCGCCTTTCAGGTCGAGGATTTCCCTCGCCTCGTCAGGGGTTGCCACCTCGCTGCCGAGCTCTTCGACGATCCGGCGGATCTTGGCGACCTGCTGGGCGTTGGAGTCGGCAAGCTGCCCCCGGCTGATGAAAAGGCTGTCCTCCAGCCCGACGCGGACGTTGCCGCCCATCTGGCTGGCAGTCGTTGCCAGCGGGATCTGGACGTTGCCGGCTGCGAGCACCGACCAGCGATAGGCATCGCCAAAAAGCTTGTCTGCGGTTTTTTTCATGAAGACCAGATTGTCGATATCCGCCCCGATCCCGCCCAGGATCCCCATGACGAACTGGATGAAGACCGGTGCCTTGAAGAGGCCCGTGTCCATGCAGAATTTCAGATTGTAGAGATGACCGACATCATAACACTCGTGCTCGAACTTGATGTCGTGCGGCGCGAGGGTTTCGGCAGCTTCACGAATGTCCCTGAATGTGTTGCGGAAGATGTTGCCATCGGAATTGGCGACATAGTCCTTTTCCCAGTCGAACTTCCAGTCGTCATAGCGTTTTGCCAGCGGGTGAAACGAGAAGTTCATGCTGCCCATGTTCATCGAGCACATTTCCGCGCTGAACGTGGCGGCCGGACGAATGCGGTCCTGGATCGACAGGGTCAGAGAGCCGCCGGTCGATATGTTGATGACTGCATCACTTGCCTGTTTGATCCGCGGCAGGAAGGGGGCGAAATCGTTCGGGTCGACCGAGGGCGCGCCGGTCTCGTTGTTGCGGGCATGCAGGTGCAGGATCGACGCACCGGCCTCGGCAGCTTCGATCGCCTGGCTGGCAATGTCGTCATAGGTATAGGGCAAGGCATCTGACATGGTCGGGGTGTGAATGGCCCCGGTGACCGCGCAGGTGATGATGGTCTTGTTGCGTGTGCGGGCCATGGCCGCCTCCCGATTTTCAAGTCTTGTTTTTGATGACCCGCCGAGCCAGCGGGAACAGTTCCAGTCCTGAGCGCTCCCGGAAGGTGCCCCAAAGCCCTTTTGGCGCTTTCAGCATCACCGCAATGGCCACAACGCCCAGGATCAGCAGGTAGGTCGTGCCGAGGTCGGAGAGCGTTTCGCGCAAGAGGAAAAACAGGATCACGCCGATGATCGGACCTTCCAGGGTGCCGATGCCGCCAATCACGACGATGAAGATGACAAAGGCCGTCCAGTCATTGACGCTGAAGGCGGCATCCGGTGAGATCCGCAGCTTTTGCAGGAAGATCAGGGCGCCGGTCATCGCGGTCAGACCGGCAGTGATGACATAGACCACAAATTTGGTCCGCCAGATGTCGATGCCGAAACTTTGCGAAGCCAGCTCGCTGTCGCGGATGGCCGTCAGGGCGAGGCCGTTGCGGGAGCGCAGCAGGGCGTAGATCACGCACAAGACCAGGACTGCCATGCCCAGGGCGAGCCAGTAGGTGGTCGCTTCACGCATGGATCGACTGGAGGCCATTTCCTTCACGATCGTCACCGGCAGGCTTGTGCCGGAGCCGCCACCAAGCGCCGAGACTTGCGCAAAGGACAGGCGGAAGACCTCGGCAATGACCCAGGTGCCAATGGCAAAATAGGCCCCGCGCAAACGGAAAATGAGCAGTGCGACCGGCACCGCGACGACAACACCGAGAACGCCGGCAAGCGGTATGGCGACCAGCGGAGACACGCCGGCAAAAATGGCAAGCGCGAACAGCATGTACCCGCCGAAGCCGACAAAGGCCTGCTGACCGACGGAGACCAGTCCTGCGTATCCTGCCAGGAGGTTCCAGAGACAGGCCAGCGACAGGTAGAGGAACATTTCGCTGAGCAGGCGCATGTCGGCCCGGCCCGCCCACCAGGGCGCCGCGATCAGGCCGACCAGGACAAGAGCTCCGACAAGCGCGGCTGTCCGGCTGGCCTTCGAGGTGCGGGAGATGGAATAGGTTTTCTGCGAGATGGTCATCAGTCGATCCTGGGAAACAGGCCGCGCGGGCGGACAGCGAGCACGATGAGGAAGGCAATGTGACCGGCCAGGAGCTGCCATCCCGGATTGATCTGGGCACCGATGTTCTGGCTGACACCCAGAATGATGCCGCCGATCAGCGTTCCCCAGAGATTACCGAGCCCCCCGATGATCACGGCTTCGAACCCGAAGATGAGGCGGCCCGGGCCGATGGAAGGATCGAAACTGGTCCGGATGCCCAGGAAAACACCGGCAAGGCCAACCACTGCCAGCGATAGGGCCATGGCGAGGCCGAACACATGGGCCTTGTTCAGCCCCATCAGCTGCGCGATGTCCTGCTTGTCGGAGACGGCCCGGAAGGCCCGCCCGAGGGCCGAGCGATAAAAGATCCATTGCAGCCCGGCGATCACGGCGACAGCCACTACGAACATCAGAAGCGGCAGCACGCCGACATTGAGGCCGCCCGGGACTGCAAGGCTTGCGGTTTCCAATGCACCGGCACTCATCTTTTGAGGGTCGGCGCTGTAGATTTCCAGCAGACCGTTCTGGATGATGACGGAGAGCCCGAAGGTCACCAGCAGCGGCGGCAGGATGTCGTCGCCAAGGGTCTGGTTCAGGATGCCTCGCTGAAGCACATAGCCGATCCCTGCCATGATCGGCACGACGACAACAAGGGCAAGCAGCGGGGAAAGACCGAGGGTGGTCGTGATTGTCAGACCGAGAAAGGCGGCCAGCACGATGAAGTCGCCATGGGCAATGTTGACCAGGCGCATGACACCGAAAATAAGCGACAGTCCGGCGGCGAAGAGCGCATAAAGCCCACCGAGCAGAACGCCCTGAAGGATGGCATTGATCCAGTCCATCTTAAACTCCGAAATAGGCTGCGCTGATAGCGTCGCGGGTGAGTTCGTCGGGGCGACCTTGAAGCGAAATGCGGCCTTCCTGCAGGCAGTAGACCCGATCCGAGACACTCACCGCCTTGGCAATGTCCTGTTCCACGATGATCGCGCTCATGCCTTCGCCGATGATGGCGGGCAGGGCCTCGTAAATGGACTTGATGACAATCGGTGCGAGGCCGAGGCTGATTTCGTCGAACAGCAGAATGTCCGGGTTGGACATCAGCGCGCGGCCGATGGCGACCATCTGCTGCTGACCGCCGGACAGGGCCGTGGCCGGATGGTGTCGGCGCTCCTTTAGGATCGGAAACAGTTCGCAGACCGCATTCAGGGACCAGGGGCCCTTCCGCCCCATCTGACCGCCGATCAGAAGATTTTCCTCTACCGACAGGGACTGGAACAGCTGCCGCCCTTCCGGCACCATGGCGATGCCGAGATGGGCCACCTGGTCGGCTCTCAGCGCGCCGATGCTCTGCTCTTTCCAGATCACCATGTCGGGCCTGTTGCGGATCAGGCCGGTGATGGAACGCATCAGGGTGGTCTTGCCGGCGCCGTTGGCGCCGATGATCGCGACGACCTCTTCCGGGAAAATGTCGATGGAGACCCCGAACAGCGCCTGGAAGTCTCCGTAATGGGCCTCCAGTCCGCGGGTGGCAAGCAACGGCTCAGGCATCGGCGTCCACCCCCATGTAGATTTCCTGGACCGCCTGACTGGCCATTGTTTCCTTCGGGTCGCCGTCGGCGATCTTGCGGCCGAAATCGATCACGATCAGCCGGTCGACGACCGACAGGAGGGCATGCACGATGTGTTCGATCCAGATGATCGACAGGCCGGTCTTGCGAATGGTGTTGATGGTGGCGACCAGCTCATGACATTCGCGTTCGGTCAGGCCGCCGGCAATCTCGTCGAGAAGCAGGACCCTGGGCCGGGCGCAGAGCGCGCGTGCCAGTTCCAGCCGCTTGCGGCCGAGCAGGGTCAGTTTGCCGGCCGTTTCGTTGGCCTTGTCGATGAGGCCTGTGAGTTCGAGCATTTCCAGACAATGATCATTGGCCTCCGCCAGCGATCCCGTCGCGCCATGCGTGGCGGCGACCAGCGTGTTTTCAAAGACACTCATGCCGGCAAAAGGCTGGGGGATCTGGAAGGAACGCGCGATGCCGCCCCGGCATCGTCTTGCCGCGGACCAACGCGTGATGTCGTTGCCCCTGAGGCGGATCTCTCCGCTATCTGCGCGGATCGTACCGGTGATCAGGTTGAACATCGATGTCTTGCCCGCCCCGTTTGGTCCGATCACGCCGAGCGCCTCACCCTCGCCAAGCCGGTAGCTCAGCTGGTCGGCAACAGTGATCGCGCCATAGGTCTTGGAAACGCCGGAAAGTTCGAGAACAGCAGTCATGAAAACCTTCACGTCTGTTGGCGGCACGCAGCCGGTCGGCTGCGTGCCGGTGCCGGATCAGGACAGAAGTTTCAATTCACCGGTGGTGGCGATGAAGGGCGCGCTGCGATTGGCCGTGATCACCAGATCGAACCCGTTGGGGCCCTTTTGCCACTGACCTGCAACAAGCGGGGTCTTGGTCACGTTGCGGACAGGACCGTTGCTCCAGTCGACCGGACCGACAACCGTCGACAGCCTGGTCGCCTTGATGGCGTCCAGGATTGCATTCGGGTCATCGAGATCGGCACTGCGCCGGATCACGTCGGTGGTGACTTCAAAAAGGGCATGCTTGAACCCGATCGGCTGGGTCCAGGGACGGCCCGAGGCAGCCATGTACCCTTCCGCCAGTTCCCTTGCGGAGACACCTGTCAGCGAAGACGAGAACGGATGGCTCGGCGACCACCAGATCTCCGAGGTCAGGCCGTCACCGCGGTCCCCGAGAGATTCTATCACCGACGGGAACAGAAGGGCTTTGCCGATTGTCACCACTTTTGGAGCGAACCCCTGTTGTGCGGACTGCGACCAGAAGGTGGCAAAGTCCGGTGGGATCATGTTGCCCGTGATGATCTCGCATCCGGCTTCCTTGAAAGCTGAAATCTGGGAAGAGAAATCATCCGTGAGCGGCTGGTAACGACCGGGGTCTGTCAACTGAAAGCCCTGCCCGGCAAGAGCGGGCGGGAAGCCGTGGATCTCGTCGCCCCAGGCATTGCCATCCGCGTCATTTGGAAAGAGGCCGCCGACCTGCTTGGCCACACCGCTTTGCTGCCAGAGATCCAGGAAGGCATTGATGACGTCTTCAAGCCCCCAGAAGAAGTGGTAGGTATAGTCGAAGCCGGATGCCGGGTCGCCGTTGCGGCCGAAGAAATAAGGCTGCCACGGGCAGTCGGTGGTTATGCAGGGAACTTCATTGAGTTCCGCCTGGTCCGACACCGGGTTGGTGGTGTCCGGGGTGGAGGCGGCGACGATGATGTCGACTTCGTCGCCAAGCAGCAATTCGGACGCCACTTCTGCGGCCCGGTTCGGGTTCGACTGGCTGTCCTTGGAAATGATTTCGACCTGATAGGTCTTGCCGTTGTTCTCAACGCCGCCGGCAAGCGCTTTCTGGATGCCTGCCAGGACATAATCGTCGGCCTCGGCAAAGCCCGCCAGTGGTCCGGTGCGCGGGCTGACATGACCGATCTTGATGACCGGGTCGGCGGCATAGGCGCGCGTTCGGGTCAATATGGCCGGAGCGGCCAGGCCGGCTGAAGCGCCTGCCAGAAACATGCGGCGGGAAATCCCGTTTGTCTTCCGAAGATGCGTCATCTTTTCTCCTCCCAGATGCGCTTGATACGGCGGCTGTCTAGTCTTCCAGGATCGTTTCAAGCCTCCGCAGATGTGTCGCGACACGCTGGCGGACATCCTCCATGTCCTCCGGCGTCCAGGTCCTGAACCCTTGCCCGCTCTTCATGCCGAGCTTGCCGTCTTCAACAAGTGCACGCAGATAGGGGGAAGGGGCCGGCCGGCTGTCGAGATCGGCCAGAACATTCTCATGGATGTCGAGTGTGAGATCGGTGCCGACGAGATCGGCATTGGCCAGCGGACCCAGCACCGACAGGCGGCGGCCGAAACTTGCGTTGACCACCTGGTCGACGGCTTCTGCCGTGCAGACCCCGCTTTCGACCAGAAAGATCGCTTCCCGCCACATGGCATGCTGCAGGCGGTTGCCGATGAAACCTGCAACGTCCTTTTCCACCCGCACCGGTGTCTTGCCGACGCTCGCCAGCAAGGCCACGGTTTTTTCGAGTGCTGCTTTGGCAGTCCACTCTGTGCGGATGACCTCTACCAGCGGGATCATGTGCGGCGGGTTCCACCAATGGGTCCCGAGCGCGCGGGATCTGTCCGTGAGGTCCGACATGATGGTGGTGATCGGAATGACGGACGTGTTGGAAGCAAGGATCGCCGTTGCCGGCGCATGCTCCTCCACGCTCCGGAACAGGGATCGCTTAAGGTCCGGCTTTTCCGGGGCGGCCTCGAAGACGAAGTCGGCCTGCGCGACCGCGCTGGGCAGGTCGCGCTGCGGCGAGATGCGCTCCAGTGTTTCCGCGATTTCGGGATCCGGCACGGCCATGGCCTCAAGGCTTGCCCGCACGCGTTTATGCAAAGCGTCAAGGCTCGCCGGGAACGGGTCATGGACACGGACCTCATGTCCGGCTCTGGCGAAGGTCAGGGCAATGCCGTGTCCCATCAGGCCGGCGCCGAGAGCGGCAATGGTATAGGTCTCAGCCATCCTCTATCCCGCCGTATAGCCGCCGTCGGCATAAAGAATATGCCCGGTGTAGAAATCGGAGGCCTTCGAAGCGAGAAACAGAAGCGGACCGATCAGGTCTTCCGGTTCTCCGAGACGGCCCTTTGGCACACGGGCCAGGAAGCCTTCCCGGAACCCGGTGGCTTTCTCGTCTTCCTCGAACATCCACGCCGTCAGCGGCGAGCGGAAAACCGTCGGCGCGATGGCGTTGACGGTGATGTGGTCCTCGCCGAGTTCGCAGCCAAGCGCTTTTGTCATGCCGTCCACGGCGGCCTTGGAGGCGCAATAGGCTGTGTAGCCCGCCGGATGTCCGAGAAGCCCTCTCGCCGAGGAGACCAGGACAACCTTGCCGCCTGTCCCCTGGCGCTTCATCTGGACGACAGCAGCGCGCGCGAGAAGCCAGGACTGGGTGACATTGGCGTCCATGACATTGGCGAAATGTTCAGGTGTCAATTCATCGATCTTGGCGACCTTGTTCATTCCGGATGCCACAACCAGAATGTCGAGTTTGCCAAAGCGGCTGACAGCCAGCTCCACCAGCTTGTCGCACGCAGTTTCGTCCGACGGGCGAATGCTCATGGAGACGACCTCCGCCCCATGGGCTTTGCAGTCTGCCACGGTTTCGGCAAGTGCTTCGGCATTGCCGGCTGCCAGCACAAGCTTGCAACCGGCTCCGGCAAGAGCGCGGGCCGCGACGGCCCCGAACGCGCCCGAGGCACCGGTGATCAGGGCAACCTTGCCGGCAACGTCAAACAGGCTCGTCGGATTGGTCCAACTATCGGTCATCAGAGGGCCTCCGGCGGATAGGGGATGACCACCAGCATGGTGCAGGTGTGATTGGCGCGGTTCTCAAGCGTGCGGATTTCGTTGGGCTGGATGGTGCAGCTGTCATAGCGTCGAAGCACGGTCTCCTCGCCGTCGATGATCACGGTCATTTCGCCGTCCAGGACCACGTAGACCTTTTCGAACGGCGTGGAGTCAGGTCCAGCGCCACCTCCTGGGAGAAACTGGCTGAGTCCGACCCACTGGTTGGTTGGTCCTTCGGGCTCGAAACCCTGCAGTCTCAAGCCGACCACGCCGCGATGGTTCGGCGCCTCGTAAGGGGCGGCGTCTTCAAACCGTTTCACATGCATTGGTTTCCTCCCATGCATTGCAACGTGGGCGCCGCGGGGCGGCGCCCTCCAGGTGTCAGAAGCTCTCGCCGGCTTCGATGCGGTACTTCTGGCCCTTGTCGATCATCGCCACCAGGCGGATGATGCAGCCGTCGCCGCGGTCCCAGTTCCAGGGGAAGAAGGCAAAGGTGCAGCGCTTGCCTGTGACGGCGTCCAGGTCGCCACCGACATTTTCGATGCCCAGAATGCCGTTGGAAAACAGCTTGTTGTGGACCGGTTCCCATTCCGGGAAGTCTTCTTCCCAGCCCCGGCCGCCGGACCATTCCTTATATTCCGCCTCCAGGTGGGGCAGGATCGGTCCGTTGCGCTGAGGGCCGATGGCGGTCGCCAGCGGGTGATCGTTCGCCTGCGTGTCATGGCCAACCACCTTGACGCCCTTTTCCACCATCCAGTCGGCGGCGGAGGGGACGAGGCCCGGGCAATAGGCGAAATAGTCGCCATCCTCATACTGCTTGTGCCAGCCTGTGTTGATGATCAGGACATCGTTCTTCCGGATCGCATGTCCGCAGGCCTTTTCAAGATCGTCGCCCGTGATCTGTTCCCACTTCTTCTTCGGGATCGACACGACCAGGCCGGAGCCGAAGAAATGCGGCAGCGGCACTTCGTCGATAAACGGTGTGCCCGGCACCACATGGGCGGGCGCATCGATATGCGTCGTCACATGCATGGTGGTGGTGATGGTCTGCGACAGGACCCCGGACTTTGCCATGTAGTGCTTCCGGTCGATCTGGACGTCCTGGAAATATGGCCAGTTGGGGCACTGAAAGCCGTAGCGGTGCGAGAGATTGTAGAACTCCACGCCCATGTCGTTGTCCAGGTTTCCCTGAAAATCGATCCCGCGAATGGTCACCGACATATGTGTTCCTCCCAAGGGTCAGTGCATTGCTGTATTGCTTTACGGTACGATTGTATCATAATGCGGTCAAGTGATTTCTCGACAGATCGCTTTTCATTGCCTATATGGCTTGATCAGCGCCAAGCGGGAGTGAGCCTGAAAACGGCGAAGTGAGTTGGGGGAAAACGGCGGATATCATGGATACTGAAAGAAAAGCTCAGTCCAATCAGGGCATTCAGGTCATTTCCCGGGCCGCTGAAATTCTGCGAATTCTGAAGAACGACAATTCCGGGCTCAGTCTCGGGCAGATCGCCGAGCGCGTACATCTGCCCCGCTCTACGGTACAGCGGATCGTCAATGCGCTGATCGCGGAACGCCTCGTCATGGCCAGTGCCGCTGAGGGCGGCCTGCGGTTGGGGTCTGAAATCCAGTCCCTGGCGGCGGCCGGGCGGATCAACATTGCCGAACTGGTTCGCCCGATCCTGACGGAGCTCTCAAAGGAGACAAAGGAGACAGTTGACCTGGCAGTCTTCCGCGACGATCACATGGTCTTTGTCGATCAGGTTGTCGGCTCGCACCGCCTGCGTACCGTATCGGCCGTCGGCGAAGTTTTTCCCATGACAGACACAGCCAATGGCAAGGCGGCGCTTTCCGTCATGGAAGATGACGTTCTGGTCGCAATTGCGGCGCCGGAGCTGAGATCCGACGAGAAGGACACCAAGCCGCTTTCGGAGTTTCTGAAGGAAATCGAGGACATCCGGAAAACCGGGATCGGTTGGGATCTGAACGAACACACCGACGGGATCTCCGCAGCCGGCTTCGCTTTCAAGGACCCGATGGGACAAATCTATGCCGTCTCCGTGCCCGTGCCGTCTCACCGGTTTGAGAACCTGAAGCAAAATCTCGCAGACCTTTTGCTGGAGACGCGTCAGTCGATTCTGCAACTCCTTTGACCGGCAATCAGGTCAGTTACGGGCCCCGGTGCAGGGCCTTGCGCGCAAGCGAACGCTCCATGCATGCCGTCGGAGACGACGATCTTCGCGAAGCCTGTTTTCTGAGAATTGCACAAAAGCGGCGAAAACCATGTTGTCCGGACATGAAAATGCTTCTGTCCCGTGCGGATCTTGGTAGATTTCAGCCAACACTTGGGCCTTCTGGGATCAGGCACAGCACACAGCAACGACCTAGACGACATGCGCAAAGAGAAAAAATCCGAAACGCTCGAAATTCGGTTGAGCCACAGTGAAAAGACGGCTTTCGCCTCCCGCTCGGCGGAACGGGGCGAAAGCATGAGCGCAGCCATGCGCAGGATGATTGCCGAAGATGCAGTGCCTTGTTCCAATCCGAAGGAGGCATCCATGCTGAAAAAGACTTGGTTTTACGTTGCGCCCGTTGTCCTTGCCGGAGTGATGGTGACGGCCTACGCGCTGATGGGCGCCGAAGCCGGCACCGATTTCAAGGGAAACTTCAAGGCGAAGGACGCAAACGGCGATGGCTTCATCGACCGCGGGGAGATGATTGCCGAGATGACCAGGGAGGCGGCAGAGATTGATTTGCCACCGGCCTGTGACGGCACCGAACTGGCGCGCAGATATACCTTCTCGCCGGAGGTCTTGGCGGATGGTCAATTCGACTTTGCCGACGCGAACAAGGATGGGCTGCTGACCCTTGAAGAAACGGTTGCGGCCTTTGAGCGCAAGCGGGCGGATGATTTCCTGCAGGCAGATGTTGATTCAAACGGCTACGTGACATTGACGGAACTGACCGACGCTTATCGGGCGGACGAAGTCAAGGTGAGCGCCGCTTGCCGGGAAGCGATCGGCATGCAGGGAGCTGCAAGGGCACCTGAAATCCTGGCCTTCCTTGACCGGGACGGCGATAACCAGGTCAGTCTGCGAGAGTTCGTCAATCACTGACGTGCCGCTGCAATCGGCCGGCCGGATTGACGGGGTCGGAGATGCGCGTGGAAATTTGCTCTTTCCCGCGCCCTCTCCAGTCGGAAAGTGCCCTCAGGCGAGACATTGCCAAGGGTTCAACGTCGCTCAAATTCCAAGATCTGCCGCGTCACGCCGTCGTTGTGCCATTGCGTCGGAAGAGGTGAGAACTTCTTGCCCGACCGAAATCGATCCCGGTTTC
This sequence comes from Roseibium sp., assembly GCF_965233565.1. Taxonomy (GTDB): domain Bacteria; phylum Pseudomonadota; class Alphaproteobacteria; order Rhizobiales; family Stappiaceae; genus Roseibium. Next base: position 4,425,126 of record NZ_OZ247494.1, read on the forward strand.
AGAACCTTGGCATAGACGCCAAAATCGACACCGAACGTGTTGGCAACAACCTTGAGCACCCGCGGCTCGTATCCCAGGTTCTCCTGGGCAAGGGTCACCATCCGGCACCGCTCCGTTTTGTGGGTGACCTGAAGCCGGACGGTTCCCAGCGTCAACTCCTTTTGCAGGAGATCGTCGCCCGTCATTTCGGGAGGGGTTTGCAGGACAACATTTGCGCGGAACCGGCGTTGGTCGATCCCGGCATCGGGAAGAAGCGCCTGCAGCCTGGCAAGTTCTGAAGAGAGCAGCAGGTGGACTGCGCTGTCGTCATGATGGGGGACCGCCTGTTCGCGCTTCAATGTGACCGGTTGGTCCAGAAAGTCAGACAGTTCTTTATTAAGGTGTTCCGACCTGGCGTCGGTTACGCGGCCATCAGGGAACACCACTTGAACAGACCCGCCCTGCGCCGTCGCCCGCAAGGCGAAAAGTTGATCGATGCGTGTGAAGCGCCGTGTTGTCTTGCCGCTTCCAAGCTTGCCATCGGCATCGACAATCGCATGGAGCCTGTCACCAACGACACCGCGTTCGTCGAGGTCAAACTGTTGAACCGCTTCGCCGAGGATCGATTTGACCGGATAGTGCCAAAGTGCCTGTACTCTCAAAGGTGGGTCCTCGTTCCGGTGTGAGATCCGTTGCAGCAGGTTGGAAGGTAGGATCCAAGACCTTGCACAGAATTACCATGTCATTCGATCTGATGTCGCCGGATTTGAAAAAAGACACAGGCCATTCTGCCGATGGGGAAGTTCGAATTGGGTAAAGCGATCTTTAGCCAATTGTTTCGTTTTTAACGATAGTCTGAATTTAATTCCAAGATCTGGCTCCCATAGTGGGTGGGAAGGTGCACGCTCCCGGTATTGAAAGGTTCAATGGCGAAGTTCTTTTTTTCCAGATTTGACACCAGTCAGATTTTGTCGCGGCCGAGCTGGATCAGCATGATTGCTGTCGGGCTTGCACTGACCGTGACAATCGCAGCTGGTGTCTTTGCGGAAATACAGAACCGCTCGGTGCATCGCCAAAGCGCCCGTGCAGATGTGGGGGAGCAGCTGGGCCTGGTGCGCGCCCGTCTGGAAGGCAACATCAACAGCAATCTCCAGCTGGTTCGTGGCCTGGTCGCCCTTATCGCCACGCAGCCCGACATCGATCAGGAGCAGTTTGGCCGCATTTCGCGCTACCTTGTCGGCGAGCATTCCCAGCTGCGCAACATTGCCGGTGCACCCGACCTTGTCGTCAGCCTGATGTATCCGATGGCCGGCAACGAAAAGGCCATTGGTCTCAACTATAGAACCAACGAACAGCAACGCGATGCGGCCATGCGCGCAGTTGAGTCCGGCCAAATGCTTCTTGCCGGACCTGTCAACCTGCTGCAGGGCGGGATCGGGTTCATTGGCCGGTTTCCCGTCTTTATCGACAAGGAAGACGGGACCCGGGAACTGTGGGGGCTTGTCTCGGCTGTCGTCGACGCCGAGCGGCTCTATGCAGACAGCGGTTTGACCGATCCTGATCTGCCGATCGAGATTGCGATTGCGGGTGCGGATGCGACCGGGTCGACAGGCAAGGTCTTTTTCGGGTCCGAGGACATTCTTTCTGAAAACGCCATTCTGTCCGAAGTGGTTCTGCCATCGGGACGCTGGCAACTCGCGGCGATCCCGCGCGGTGGCTGGTCGGACATGCCTGAAAACGCCTGGCAGATCCGGCTTCTGATGATTGCCGGGGCACTGCTGATCCTGCTGCCGATCTTCGTGGCAGGGCAGCTCTATGATCAGCGCCGCGTTCACATTCGCGAACTGAAACACCGCCAGCATCAGATGGAGCATTTGTCGCAGCGGCTGAAACTCGCGCTGGACACATCCAAGATCGGCATCTGGGAACTCAATCTCGATACCGGCGAGTTGTCCTGGGACGCGCGCATGCTCGAACTTTATGACGTTCCTGAAGGGCGTGACGCGACCAGGTATGATGTCTGGTCGGAGAGCCTGCACCCGGATGATCTCAGGCGTGCCGAGAAAGAATACTGGGACGCGATCGCGGCCGGCGGCATGTATCATTCCGATTTCCGCGTGATCCTGCAGGATGGCTCCACACGGTGGATCCGGGCAATCGGGGCCGTGCACACCAATGCACGCGGGCAGAGCTACATTCTCGGCGTCAATTGGGATGTTTCCAGCGACATCCGGCTCAAGACCCGGCTGGAAAAGGCCAAGCAGAATGCCGAGGACCGCAACCGGGACCTGGAAGACGCACGGGCGCTCATGGAGCATCATTCGCTGCATGACAGTCTCACCGGGCTGCCGAACCGGCGCTATCTGGATCAGCATCTGCTCGATCCGGAGGCACCTCGCAAGCCGACGGCACTGCTGCATATCGATCTCGACCGCTTCAAGCACATCAACGATACGCTCGGCCATGCAGCCGGTGACAGCATGTTGATCCATGCAGCGGGTGTCCTGAAGGAGGAGGCGGGTAAGACAGACTTTGTGGCGCGGGTCGGCGGCGACGAGTTTGTCATTGCCATCACCGAACCTACCGATGAGCTGGAACTTGCCGCTCAGGCAGAGCGCATCATCGAGCAGATGCGCCAGCCCATCCCCTATGAAAACCATCAGTGCCGGATCGGCGTCAGCATCGGCATTGCCATGGCCGACACGTCGCTGAAGGATTTTGGCAGACATCTGCTGGTCGATGCAGATATTGCGCTCTACCGGGCCAAGAGCAACGGCCGCAACCGGTTCGAATTCTTCTCCGATACGCTGAAGCTGGAAATCATCCGCAACAAGCAGGTTGCCGACGATATTCTCACCGGCCTGGAGCATCAGCAGTTTCTGCCCTTCTTCCAGCCGCAGTTCTGCGCGCAGGATCTGAAGATCACCGGTGTCGAAGCCCTTGCCCGCTGGGATCATCCAAAGGAAGGCATCCTGACGCCGGATGTCTTCATGAAAACGGCGGATGAACTCAATGTCGTTCCCCTGATCGACCGCACCATTCTGGAACAGGCGCTCTGGCAGTCGACCCGCTGGAAAGCCGCCGGTCTCACCATTCCCAAAGTGTCGGTCAATGTGTCAGCAGGCCGGCTCAATGACGCACGCCTCATGGAAAGCCTGGACGGGCTTTCCTTCGAACCGGGAACACTCTCTTTCGAACTGCTTGAATCGATCTTTCTCGATGACGGCAATGACCGTATTGCCACCAACTTCGAACACTTGAGAGAAAAGGGCATCGATATCGAGATCGACGATTTCGGTACCGGCTATGCGTCGATTGTCAGCCTGATCCATCTGCGGCCATCGCGGTTGAAGATCGACCGTCAGCTGATCCTGCCGATCCTCCAGTCCGAAGGACAGCGGCGGCTTGTTGCCTCGATCATCGAGATCGGCCAGTCGCTCGGTATCAAGGTCGTGGCGGAAGGGGTCGAGACCATGGAACACGCCCGGATCTTGCGGGATCTCGGCTGTGACGCCTTGCAGGGCTATGCCTTCGCACCGCCCATGCCGTCCGACAAACTGATCGAATTCGTGCGCGAGGAGCGTTGGCGGAAAGCCTCCTGAATCCCTTCGGTCGAATGGCTCTTGACTCCTATTCGTTTTAATCCGATATTTCTGTCATGACAGAAATTACTGACAAGAATGACTCCTCCGCCAAGGCGCAGTTCATCCTTTACTGGGGCGATATGGGTGGCCAGTGGGGTGTCAACCGCTCCGTGGCCCAGATCCATGCGCTGCTTTATCTGAGCCCGGACCCGCTCAACGCGGAGCAAATTTCCGAGGAACTTGGTATCGCCCGCTCCAATGTGTCCAACTCGCTGAAGGAACTGGTGGGCTGGCGCCTGATCCAGAGGGTTCCGGTGGCCGGTGACAGGCGCGAACATTTTGTCGCCGAGACCGATGTCTGGGAAATGGCATTGCTGATTGCCAAGGGTCGCAAGGAGCGGGAAATCGATCCGGCAATTCGCGCCATCGATGTCTGTGTCGGACAGGCGAAACAGGAACCGCAACTGCATCCGGTCACGCTGGCGCGCATGCAGGAGATGCACGACTTCCTGGCAACGGCCGACCGCTGGTGGGACCAGATGCTGGGCATTCCGAAATCCAAGCTCGCAACTCTTATCAGCATGGGCGACAAGGTGCTGGGTCTGCTCAAGATCGGCGGCAAGAAAAAGGGGTGAGGCCGGTCGGTTGACACCGACTGGAGGATCTCCAAAAAATTTTTGGACAATTATTTCTCTTCATACAGAAACAACTGATTTAACAGGAGAGGGTGGAATGCATAGTGAAAACGCGCTGCAACGACCTCCCGTTATGACAGATGACAGATTTCGCAAGCTTCTGGGCGAAGAGGCCTGGTCCGCATTGCCGGCGGCCGTGCGCCGTCGTTTCGGCAAGCGCCTCAGGGGTGGCGCAAGTGTTGTCTATCAGGGTCAGGTGGTTGCCATGCACATGAACATGGCGGGACGTTTCCTGGCCCAGATAGCGCGACTGCTAGGGGCGCCCCTGCCACACGACCTGTCATCCCTGAACCAGCCGGCTGTTGTGTCGGTGACCGAAGATTGCGCCGGGGATGGCCAGTTCTGGCTGCGCCAGTATGGCCGGGCCAACGGCTTTCCGCAGGTGATCCATAGTTCCAAACGCTTCGCCGGACCGACGGGGATCGAGGAATATATCGGTTTCGGCATCGGTATTGCGCTGAAGGTCAGCGCGAATGGCAGTGGCCTGACCTTCAGGAGCGATCACTATTTCCTCCAGGTCGCGGGGCGGCGCCTGCGTCTGCCTGCCTGGCTCCAGCCCGGAAGGCTGACGATCAGCCATAAGGACCTGGGAGCCTCCCGTTTCCTGTTTTCGCTTTCACTCAGAAGCGGTCTCTTCGGCAAGCTTGTTTGCCAGGACGCGCTTTTTCACGACCAGGGAGATTGATCATGGACAATGACTGGCTTTGGGTTTTAATCGCCATACAGGTCTTCATGGGAGCCTTCGACACGCTGGTGCATCACGAAGGCACCGAGCGCCTGGCCTGGCGTGCCTCGCAGAAGACCGAGCTCCGGCTGCATGGCGTGCGCAATTTCTTCTATGCCGTGATCTTCCTGTGTTTCGGCTGGCTGGAGCCCCATGGCGTCTTTGCCATGGTACTGACGACAATTCTTGTCGCCGAAGTGCTGATCACCCTGTGGGATTTCGTCGAGGAGGACCTGACCCGCAAATTGCCCTGGACCGAGCGCATCAACCACACGCTGCTCGCGCTCAACTACGGAGCAATCCTGGCGCTCTTCGCGCCTTACCTCTGGCAATGGTGCCAGCAGCCGACGGCGTTGCATCCGGTCAGCTATGGCTGGTGGAGCGTGCTGGCGACGGTCGCAGCTCTTGGTGTCGGGCTGTTCAGTGCAAGAGACCTCCTGGCGGCTGCACGCAGCGAGCGTCTGGGTGGGGCGGCACCGGCAGATCTCGTCAGCGAACTCCACCCGCGTCAGACTGTACTCGTCACCGGCGGCACCGGTTTCATCGGCCAGCGGCTGGTGGAAGCGCTTGTCCGGGGCGGTCACTTTGTGACGGTTCTGAGCCGTGATCCACGCAAGGCCGACATGCTGACCCATCCGGTTCGTGTGATTTCCAGTCTGGATCAGATCCACGACACGGAACATTTCGACACGATCGTGAACCTGGCGGGTGATCCGGTTGCAAACGGATTGTGGACGGCCAGAAAACGCGCGCGCATCATCGACAGCCGGGTGGCCACGACCCAAGCTGTTCACGCGCTGATCAGACGGCTCGCCCACAAACCGTCCTCCCTCATAAATGGATCGGCCATTGGCTGGTACGGCTTGCGCGGTGACGAGACGCTGACGGAAGACGCCGCGGCTGGTCCTGCATTCGTGCATGACGTCTGTGCACGCTGGGAAGAAGCAGCTGAAAAGAGTGCGGCCGAGGGCGTGCGGGCGGTCCGTCTGCGCATCGGGCTGGTCATGGGCGTTGAAGGCGGCATGCTGGCCCGGTTGCTGACCCCGTTTGAGTTCGGTGGCGGGTGCCGGCTGGGCAGCGGTGATCAGTGGATGTCGTGGATCGAGCGGGACGATCTTGTCCGTGTGATTGCGCGCGCGATCGCCGATGATCGCCTGCATGGCCCGGTCAATGCCACGGCGCCCGAGCCGGTTCGCAATGCCGAGTTCACACATGCTTTGGCGCAGGCCCTTCATCGCCCCGCTTTCCTGCGGGCGCCAGCCTGGCTGCTGTCTGCTCTCCTCGGCGACATGGGCCGGGAGACCATGCTCGGTGGCCAGCGGGTCGTGCCTGACAAACTACTCAAGGCCGGCTTTGAATTCCGCCACCGGCAACTCGCCCCGATGCTGCGTGTGATCACCGGGGCAAGGCAAACTGACAAAAGACCCGTCGCGCGGAGAAACCCGTCCGAATGGAAAGCTGTGTGAAACATCTCGAACGGACTGGGCGGGCTGAGTGTTGCCCGCCCTTTCAGTTCAGGGCCTCTTGTCGAAACCCTTCTACGGAGAGAAAGAAAGCCTCCACCAGCAGGCTGTTTTCCGATGCCAATGAAAAGGCGACTTCCTCGAAGGCCTTGTGCATCTCCGTCACCGGCATGCGCTCGACAATGTCCGTTCGTCCTGTGCCGTTGCGCCACATGAAGCCGATACCCATGCCGTTGGCGACTGCCTCGTAGACGGCGTCTCTCGTGTCCAGTGTCAAGAGCGGTGAAGGCGCCAGGCCGGTGCTCTGAAAAGCCCGGTCGACCACGCGTTGCGTCGACGAGCCCTTGGTCCGAAAAATCAGGGGTTCCAGCATCAATCGCCGGCAGGTGACAGGTCCTGTGCCGCTCAACGGGTGGTCTGGATGAATGATCGCAACGACGCTCTGCTGCATCAAGAGCTCGCGTCGGAAACGTCCGTCTTTGGGGACGTCCGGCAAAACACCCACATCAACTTCCCGCGTGATCACCGCACTGATGATGTCTTCAAAGGAACCCGTTTCAACGGCGATCTCCACACTTGGATACCGTTTGTGAAAGGCAGCAATCAGTGCCATTCCTGGCATGGAATTCCCCAGACCGACGGTCAGCTTGCCGTTGACCAGTGTGTTGTGCCGGCGGAGTAATTTTTCTGCATTACGTTCCGCCTCCGCCATCCGTTCGGCAATGTCACAGAGTTCAGCACAGAGCGGCGTTGGGTGAAGCAGGCCATTTTTCCGGTCGAACAGACGAACCGCATATTCCGTTTCAAGATCGCGCACTTGCCTGGAGACCGCCGGCTGACTGATGTTCAGCAAACGCGCCGCAGCCGCATAGGACCCGGCTTCCGCCACAGCGTTCAAGGCGCGGATTTTGGACAAGGTGACAGACATCCAACCGAACCCGGGCAAGGACGCAGACTGATCTGACGTCTGGTTTGAGTTGCTCAAACCATAGGTCTGGTCTGTAACGCGGCCGTCACAGCTACACGAAATTTTGGTGTCGAAACACGCGGCCGGCTGTCTTGTCCGAACATGCCGGTGCTCTGCCGCAAATTGCCGATGTGGATGATGATGCCAAACCAGACTGTTCTTTCAGGCCTCGATGCCGACCGGGTTCAGGGATACAGGGCTATCCTGTGTGACCTGGACGGATGCCTGATCGCCGGTGGCAAGCTGTTGCCCGGAGCAGCCGGTTTTGTTCAGACCGTTTTGGATCGGCTTTGGATCGTCTCCAACAATTCCTCCGATACGGCCGAAACCCTGGCGGCCCGGTTGAAGACCCTGGGGCTCAATGTTCCGGAAAACCGCATCCTTTTGGCAGGTGAACAGGCGGTTGAATATCTGGAGCGAACCAGCCCCGGCGCGCGGCTCCGCTGCCTTGCCGACGAGCCGATTGCCGAAAAGGCAGCCGAGCACGGTTTTGAACTGGGATCCGGGCTGACCGACTATGTTCTGCTTGGCCGCATGGCCGCTTTCGATCTCGAGCAATTGACACATACTGTGGCCGACCTGCACAGCGGTGCACGGCTCTTGCTGGCCAATGCGGACAGGACCCATCCGGACCAGTCCGGGACGCCGGTGCCCGAGACCGGTGCCTGGCTCGCCGCCGTCGAGGCCTGTTTACCCGGGCTCGATTTTGAATGTTTCGGAAAGCCGGCTCCACATCTTTTGACGGAGGCGTTGCGGCGTGCCGGCGCGCATCCGGCTGAGGCCGTTTTTGTCGGCGACAACCCGGAAACGGATGGTGCCGCGGCAGAGACGTTGGGATTGGATTTCATCGAAATCAGACGTTTGCCCGCGACCAAAGGTTCGCAGCTGCCCCCGAGGCAAGGCAATGTGGAGAGCGTGTCATGCTAGCCTACACGCTGCGCACGCTCATCAAGATGGCGGTCACCCTGTTTGTGATCGTCAGTCTCGTGTTCTTTGCCACGCGCCTGTCGGGCAATCCGGTCGATTTTGTCCTCGGGGAAGGCATCACGGACGAAGACCGGCAACTCTTGATCGAATATTACGGCCTCGACGGGTCGGTCTGGAGCCAGTACTGGCACTATCTGGGATCAATCCTCTCGGGTGAATTTGGTCTGTCCTTTCTCGAACGTAGACCCGTTTCAGAGATTGTCGCCGAGCGTATCTGGCCGTCGCTCAAGTTGCTTTTGAGCACGCTGGTCCTCACCGTCTCTGTTTCCGTGCCACTTGGGATCGCTGCTGCGATCTATCGGACCCGCACGGCCGGAAGCATCATCATGGTGGTTGCCTTCCTCGGGTATGCGGTTCCGAATTTTGTACTCGCAATCATTTTGATCCTGGTCTTTGCGTACTGGCTCAACTGGCTGCCTGTGGTGGGAGATGGAACGGCACTGCATTTCATCATGCCGACCCTCGTGATGTCGGGTGTGCTTGTCGCGGCCCTGACCCGCTTCACGCGCAACGCCATGCTGGATGTGCTCAGCCAGGACTATATGCGCACCGCACGGGCCAAGGGGCTGCCCGAGCGGCTGGTCATCCTGAAGCATGGCCTGCGCAATGCCTCCATCACGCTGCTTTCGGTGATCGGCCTGCAGATCGCCGGACTGGCCGCAGCAGGGTCGGTGGTCGTGGAATCGATCTTTGCCTGGCCGGGCATTGGCGAGTTGCTCGTGCGGTCTGCAATCACGCGCGACTACCCGGTGCTGCAATTCGGTGTTCTGGCCGTTGCCATCGCCGTCATCATTATCAACGCGCTGGTCGATCTGGCCTACGCCTATGCCGATCCGCGCATCCGGCTAGCGAAGGGAACCTGACCATGTCCGATGTGGCGGCGAACGGTCCTGCAACAAGGTTCTGGTTTCCGGGGGCAAGTATCTGGCGACAGGGCAACTGGATCCTGCGGGTTGCGCTCATTGTCGGTTTGGGTCTGGTTCTTGCGACCCTTGCCGCACCGCTGATTGCGCCGTTCGATCCGACCGACCAGAGCCTCATTTCGCGGCTGCGTCCGCCGATTGGTTTCGAACGCTACAAGGAAGGTTACCTGCTTGGAACTGACGAACTCGGGCGAGACGTCCTTTCCCGCTGCATTTACGGCTTGCGCCTGACCTTCGCCCTCGCACTAGTCGGTGCTGTTATCGGGCTGCTGATAGGCGGCACGCTTGGTCTGCTGTCCGGGATCATCGGTGGTGTTTTCGAAGATGTGGTCATGGGTCTGGTCGATGCCCAGATTGCGATCCCCTTCACGCTGATCGCCTTGCTCATATTGGCGATCTTCGGATCGTCTCTGGACATCATGATCCTGGTGCTCGGCATTTACGGCTGGGAACAGTTTGCCCGGATTGTGCGGGCAGAGGTGAAGAAGCTGAAGCAAATGCCTTTTGTCGAGGCAGCCCGAGCGGCAGGCGCAACGCCCGTGCGCATCGCAACCCGGCATATCCTGCCCAATGTTGTCTCGCCGATCGTGGTTCAGTTCACTCTGAATTTTTCCAACATCGTCATTCTGGAATCGACCCTGTCTTTCCTGGGGCTCGGCGTGCAGCCGCCGACGGCCACTCTAGGATCCATGGTCGGGACCGGTCGCGACTATCTGCCGACAGCGCCCTGGATCGTGCTGGCGCCGGCCATGACCATTCTTCTCCTGACCTTTGCAGTCCAGATCCTTGGCGACTGGCTGCGCGACCGCGCCGACGTCCGGCTGCGTTCGAGATAACCGCTTTAACAACCAGAAGCCCGAACGGCCTGATGAGAACTCTTGTTGCCTTGGAGGTAATAGCCATGACGAAACTACTTGCAACAACCGCGCTGGCATCGCTGCTGGCCACAGGTGCCTTCGCCGCTGAAATCACGGTCGGCGCAGCCAATGTGTCCGACTATCTCGATCCGGGCCGGGACCACTCCAATGTCGGATCCCAGTTTTACTACAACGCATTCGACACGCTGATTGGCAAGAACCACGACAAGCTGGACCTGGAATGGGGGCCGGCGCTTGCCACCGAATGGAAACTGCTCGAGCCGACCCTGATGGAACTCAAGCTGCGCGACGGCGTCAAGTTCCACAACGGTGAAGACCTGACGGCCGACGACGTGGTTTTCTCGCTGAACCGCATGTATCAGGCAACTTTCCCGCCATATGTTGTCCGCTCAAAGGATCGCCTCGGCAACTTCGCCGAAGCCATCAAGGTGGATGACCACACCGTGCAGATCCGCGTCAATCGTCCTGAGCCGCTCTGGGAAACGCTTCTGAACCTGCAGCAGGTCATGATCATCCCGGAAGACTACACCAAGGGCCTGACCGGTGATCCGAAAGTGGCCGAAGACAGCGACTTTGAAGCCTTCTCGCTGGCACCTGTCGGCACCGGTCCCTACAAGATCGCCGAATTCCAGCCGGGTCAGAAGGTCGTCTATGAACGCTTCGACGATTTCTGGGGCGATAAGGCGCCGCTCGACAAGGCAACCGTGATCCGCATGCCGGAAACAGCGTCCCGCATCACGGCCCTGAAAACCGGTGAAGCCGATATTGTCACCAACATTGCACCGGACCAGCTGGAGCTGATCAACGCGGACCCGAACCTGAAGACCGAAGGTTCTGCCACAGCTCTCTTCCACGTCATGATCATGAATGTGAACCATCCGAACCTGAAGGATCCGAAGATCCGCCAGGCAATGTCTCTGTCGATCGACCGCGACCTCTTGAATGAAGCTCTGTGGCTCGGCAAGGCGGTTGTCCCGTCGTCGCACACGATGGAAGAGATGGGTCAGCTGCACCAGCCGGACCTGGTCACCTTCGAATATGACCTCGACAAGGCCAAGAAGCTTCTGGCTGAAAGCTCCTACAATGGCGAGGAAATCGTCTTTGACGCGTTTCCGGTCTACTACACCAACGGTGTTCTGGCCGCCCAGGCGATCATGGAGATGTGGGCGGAAGCCGGCATCAACGGCAAGCTGAACGTCACCGACAAATGGACCGGCAACGATCCGGAAATGATGGCGCGCAGCTGGTCGAACCCGATGTATTTTGCCGATCCGTTCGGCTCCTTCGGCGTGATGTGGGCACCGGATGGTCCGTCCGAGGGGGCCGGCCGTTTCAACACGGATGAAGAATATGCCGAGATGTGGGAACGGTTCCGCTTCAACGGCGACGTGGAGCTGCGCAACGCCGCTTATGCGGAGCTGATGGAGCGGATCAAGCAGGATCCGCCGGTTCTGCCGCTTTACCGTCCGTTTGAGAGCTGGGGCATGAAATCCTCCGTGAACTGGGCTCCGAAAAAGGGTCACATCCCTTATGTGCTCGATTTCCGCGCCGGTTCGATCTCCTTCAACTAAGCCAATTGGGCGCCGCCGGGTCACCGGCGGCGCTTTCCTTTTTAAGACTCAGGGGAACCGCCGTGTCTGTCCGTATTGCTGTTGTTGCCGATATTCACCACGGCAAGCCGTCCGCCACCAAACGTGGCGATACGGCCTTGTCGCTGTTGAAAGAGTTCGCCGAGTTCTCCAACGCTTCCCGGCCCGACTTCGTTCTCGATCTGGGCGACAGGATCTCCGACGAGAACCGGGAGACGGATCTCGTCCTCGAGCGAGACGTTGCAGAGGCCTTTCAGCAGGTCGATGCGCCTGTTCATCACATCAATGGCAACCACGACCGCGACCATCTGGACGTTTCCGACAATGAGGAAATCCTCGGTCAGTCGCTGCAGAACGAGACGTTCGACCTCGGAGACTGGCGCATTGCGCTGTGGCGCGCCGACAGCAAGATCCTGCGTTCCGAGGAGCATAGCGGGTTCGTCCTGCGCGAGGCGGACCTTCTGTGGTTGTCCCGTGTTGTTCAGAAGGCAGACCGGCCTTTGCTGGTTGTCAGTCATGTGCCGGTGTCCGGCCATGCCCAGACCGGAAACTACTATTTCCAGAACAATCCCGCATCTTCGACCTACCCGATGGCGGAACGGGCCCGGGCCGCGCTGGCCCAGGCAAATCATCCGGTGGTCTGCCTTGCTGGACATGTGCACTGGAACACGGTCACGGCGGTGGATGGTATCACCCACCTGACCCAGCAATCCCTGACGGAAAGCTTCACCACCCAGGGCGAGCCGGCTGGTGCCTTCGGGCTGCTCGAACTCGGCGAGACGGTCGATTGGCGTGTAGAGGGCCGAGACCCGATGACATTTTCATTCAAACCCGTGCTCTCCAGATGGACACCGCCAATGCCCGATTTTTCGAGCCACCCGGAATTTGCGGCGCGCCGGAAAGGTCAGATGACATGAACGATGAAGTCCTGAAGGTGGCAGGTCTCAAAGTGGCCTTCGGGAGCTTCGAGGCCGTAAAGGGTCTTTCCTTTGACGTTCTTGAACGGCAAACACTGGCGCTTGTCGGAGAATCAGGCTCCGGAAAATCCGCGACCGCGCTGTCCATCCTGCGGCTGATTGAACGCGAGGGTGGATGCATTGCCGGCGGCGAAATCCAACTGGCTCAAAACGGCGGGTTTCTGGATCTGGCCGGCTTGCCGGAGGACCGGCTGACCGGGCTGCGCGGCAATCAGGTGTCGATGGTGTTTCAGGAGCCGATGACGTCCCTCAACCCGGTTCTGAGAATTGGCGACCAGGTGTCCGAGGTTTTTATCCGGCACCGGGCCATGAACCGCAAGGACGCGCTTCTGGCTTCGGCCCAGGCGCTGGAAGAAGTGCGAATTCCAGACCCGGTCCGCCGTCTTGGCCAGTACCCGCATGAACTCTCCGGCGGTCTGCGCCAGCGCGTGATGATTGCCATGGCGCTTGCTTGCCGGCCGAAACTTCTGATCGCCGATGAACCGACCACCGCGCTCGATGTCACCACCCAGGCGGAGATCCTGAAGCTGATCAAGACGCTGCAGGACGAGATTGGCATGGGTGTTCTGTTCATCACCCATGACATGGGTGTTGTTGCCGAAATCGCGGACCGGGTGGTGGTTCTGAAAGACGGCGAGAAGGTCGAGGAAGCAGATGTTTTTGACCTCTTTCAGCGGCCTGAGGCGCCCTATTCCAGGCGCCTCATGGCGGCAACGCCCAAACTGGGCGACGGCTCCAGGACAGGTGCCGCAGAGGCGCAAACGGTTCTATCCGTGGAGGGACTTTCGACCCGGTTTCAGACAAAGGCGCGCCTGTTTGGCAAGCGCGATCCGGGTGTTCTTGCGGTCGACAATGTGTCGCTTCACGTTCGAAAAGGCGAAACACTTGGCCTTGTCGGGGAAAGCGGGTGCGGCAAGTCGACCCTGGCGCGGTCGATCCTGCGCCTGATCGAGCCGGAATGCGGCCGTGTCGAAATCGGTGGTGAGGTTCTGACGGGTCTGCCGCAGAAGGCTTTGCGCGCGAGCCGGAAACATGCCCAGATGGTCTTTCAGGATCCGTTTGCCAGCTTGAACCCGCGTCTTCCCGTGCGCGATCTGGTGACGGAACCGGCGCGCATCCATGGGGTGGCCAATGCCGGTGGGCTCCGGGATTTCGCCGCGTCACTGGTTGTAAGGGTTGGCCTTGAGGAAGACGCTATCGACAGGTTCCCGCATCAGTTTTCCGGCGGACAGCGGCAAAGGCTCTGCATTGCCCGGGCCTTGTCGGTTTCGCCGAAGCTGATCGTTGCCGACGAAGCCGTCTCGGCGCTTGATGTGTCCATCGCCCGTCAGATCACCGATCTCATGCTGGATCTGCAAAAACGTGAAGGCCTGTCGTTCCTGTTCATTTCTCACGATATTGCGGTGGTGGAGCGTGTCAGCCACCGGATCGCAGTGATGTACAAGGGGCGGGTCGTGGAGACGGGACCTTGCGAGGAGGTGCTGCGGCAACCCAAACACGCCTATACAAGACAGCTGCTGGCGGCGGTGCCCAATCCCGATCCGGCCCGCCGGCGGCTTGCGGTCCCGACACCGGAACCGGACAAGATCGCGGTTTGATGCAAGGTGGCTGATTGCCAAAATTTATCTGCAAGGCGCGGCCTAAGGTATAGAGCTTTCGCCGATTCAAGATGCAGAATTTACCGCCACTTAGGAGCAGGACCTTAACCGCCCCGCATGCCAGAAGAACTGCTTTAGGCCGAGTTTGCAAGTTACGGTCATTTGGGACAAACGAGAAGGGACGGAGACCAGATCAACGATCCCTCAGCTCCGCAAAAGCCAGATTGGGAGTTTGATGTGCGTTTTCATTATCTGCGCCCAGGCACTGATGATCAGTTGCGTGAAACAAGCGTGCCCGCGAGGTTCAAGGCGATTGTCGCAATTGAGGAAGAGCTCGATCCGAAATGGCGAAATGCCGTTTGCGACTGGCTCGTCGGATCTGGCTGTTTTTATGTGATGGCCTGGGGAATTGGCTGTGAGATCTTTCACGATTGCGTCGACGAAACGATGCTGGACCGGCATGATTTTGGCGACATCCCGGACGAGGCTCGGATCATGACGACCTGGCAAGAGGACCAGCCTCTGTCCGAGGTCATCTGGTTTGCCAAATTTGCGGCAGAGCAGTCAGTCCCGGTGTTGCAGGATGTCGTGCTCGTTCATCTATCACCGGTTGATCGGCGCCGTGAGTACGTGGACCTGTTCGAACGCACCTTGGCCGATGCCTAAGATCTGCGCGGCGGGTTCAATACAAAATCTGCTTTTCAAGCTGGAGTGGTCAGAGGCAGGAACTCCGCTGCCTCCACCTAGGTATTGATCGGAATGCCTGGATTGTAAATCAAGCTCTTACGTCACGGATTGAGCACGATCACCTTGGTCTGGCCGCCGTTACAGGTCCAGCAGCAGCTGGAACAGCGGTTGCGGTTCTTGTAGCCGACGCCCCAATAGAGGTTGGAGCGGTTCTTGACCCAGGCGCCGTAGCAGATTTTCTCACCGTTCCGGCAGGAAATGTTGATGGTTTTGACCGAGTAGTCGTCCAGCACATAGACCCTGTTGTTTCCTGGCCAGACATGGCCACGGCGCGTGTCGGAATAAAGCTCGACATTCACCACATTGGGATGCTTGCTCTCGAACTGCCAGAGCAGTGATCCGGCTTCGGCCGATTGTGTGGCCGCGCCGAAATAAACCATCGAAAAAACAAGAAGGATGGCGCCGATAAGCCCCTTACGCATACTACTTCCCCCCAGAAGAGATCTGGCCTTTGGTGCGCCCGATGGCGGACCAGAAAACCGAGCCTCTTCAAGTATGACGTCAATTGCAGTGGCAACGCAAGGGAAGTCGTATGAGGCCTTCGTCTAGGCAGCGGTTTGCAGCCAGTCCCGGAAGGCAGAGACCGGACGCGTCAACGTGCGCGCGGGAGAGCGAACGAACCAGTAGCCGGTGTCGAGTTCCACGACGGCCCAGTCCGGGGTGATCAGGTGTCCGGCGTCCAGTTCCTGGGAGACAAACCGCCTGTCGATGACAATCGCTCCCATGCCGGCGATTGCCGCCTGAATGGCAAGGTCGCGGCTTTGCAGCACCGTGCCGGAATTCGTGTCGGGATGCTCAAGACCGGCGGCCTCCAGCCATTGGATCCAGTCGTTGCGGCGCGACGCGCTGTGCAGGAGGCGCAGGTCCTTCAGGATCTCGGGGGCATCGGGGTCTTTTCCCTGCAACAGGGCAGGTGCCATGGCAACGGCCAGATGCTCCTTCCAGAGCAAATGGCTTTCAACGCTCGCCCAGTTGCCGGTGCCGAGCCGGATGGCGCAGTCGTAGTTTTCCCGGTCAAGATCAACCATGCGCGTGGAGGCCGATAGCAGCAGTTCGACATCGGGCTGCTCGGCCTGAAAGGCGGGCAGGCGCGGGATCAGCCAGCGCGTTGCAAAGGTCGACACGGTGCTGATCCGCAATTCCGTGCGACCGCGCCGCCTGAAACTGTCGACAGCTTCCTCGATCCGGTCGAAAGCATCGCCAAGGCTGAGCGCAAGGCGCTGGCCTTCTTCCGTCAGTGTCAGTCCGCGGCCGTCCCTGTTGACGAGGGTTGCCCCGAGTTCACTTTCCAATTTGCGCATCAGGTGAGACAGGGCTGAGGGTGACACGCCCAGTTTTTCCGCCGCAAGGGCGGCCCGGCCGTGACGGGCAAGCAGGGAAAAGGCATGAAGCGCGCGCAGGGACGCCATGGGTGATCTCCTGACAGTTGAATTATCTTCAATAATGAAGTCCGGAGAGCATGTCGAGCGCCGGTCACTCCAAGTCGGCAGCGACTTCCTTCTTCGGCCGGTTCACAAGAGTCACCAGAACGAAGGAAACAATCATGAGGAGCACCCATGCATTGAGTTTTGCAAATGACACGACTGTCCATCCGTCACTTTGACCGGGATACTGCCAGGCACGGGCGAACGTGCCGATGTTTTCCGCAATCCAGATGAAGAGCGCGACCAGGAAGAAGCCAAGGACCAGCGGCATCCTGTGCCTGTAGCGGAAGACCGTATAATGAACCTGCGTACGTCCAAAGAGCAAAAACAGGACCCCGAACAGGCAGATCCGCAAATCGACGATGAAGTGATGGGAGAAGAAGTTCACGTAGATCGCCAGCGCAAACAGCCAGGTCGTCCAGCGCGGCGGATAGCCGGAATAGGTAAAGTCGAAGACCCGGGCGACCCGGGCAAGATAACTGCCGACTGACGCGTACATGAAACCTGTGAACAGCGGCACCCCGCCAAGGCGCAGCAGGCTGTCTTCCGGATAGATCCAGGAACCTGCGGATGTCTTGAAGATCTCCATCACGGTTCCGACAACATGAAAGATCAGGATGATCCGGGCTTCATCCAGGGTCTCCAGACGCGTGGCGATCATGATGATCTGGGTTCCAAGCGCACACAGGAACAGGAAATCGTAGCGGCTCAGCAATGCATCTTCGGGATAAACGTAGCGGGTCAGAAGAATGTATCCGAGCAGCAGACCACCGAAGAGGCACGCATAGGCCTGTTTCAGGCCGAAGGCGAGAAACTCCGTTACCGCAATGCCGAAACCACCACGACCGAGCGCCGGGCGCAGGAGTTCCAGAAATCGATGAATGAGTTTTTCCGGCCTGGATCGCGCGCGGGTATGGGTGCGGACAGGTTGGAAAAGACTGATTGAAAACATGGCTGCACCTGTCTGAAGAAGAGGAAAGTCGGATCCGGAAACGGACCCCACTCTTCCATGCGGCTGCCAATGTGCAATTCGCGTGCAGGCAACGCGCAGTATTTGAAGAACCTGCTGGCCCCACGGTCGAGGCAACTTCCGCAGGCATTGGCGCAACCCGGCCCGGCCCGCCGGGTTCGTGTCTGGCGGATACCTGCCTTGTCGGGCCGCTTGCCCATGGCCCCGAATGGACTTCAGCCCCCTCCGCGCAGATCATCTCGCCAGACGTCAAACAGGCTGAGCCAATCTGACCGGAAGTGCTCTAGCGGATCACTCCGAGAACAGCCTTCAGGAACCCGGTGAGATCGTCGGTGACGAAGTCGACATGCGGATAGGGGTCCCCTTCAAGGTCCCAGTTTTCCTCGAATACCGGGCGGGTTCCGGCCGGAACGATCAACGCAGTACACATGCCGAGCGCGTGCGGTACGCGCAGGTTCTTCGCAAGGTCCTCGAACATGGCGGCACGTGCGGGGGCAATGCCCGTGCGTCCGAGAAACTTGTCATAGGTTTCCCGGTTCGGTTTGGGCACGAGATCCGCCGACACGATGTCGAAGATATCCTCGAAATGCTCCGAGATGCCAAGGGCGGCCGCCGTGCGTTCGGCATGCGGCGTGTCACCATTGGTGAAGATGAATTTCTTGCCCGGCAGGGCCGCGATGGCCGCGCCGAGAGCCGGATCGGGATCAAGCACCGAATAGTCGATGTCATGCACGAACTGCAGATAGTCGTCCGGATCGATGTTGTGCGTCGTCATGAGGCCGCGCAGAGTGGTGCCATGTTCGTGGTAGAGCTCTTTCTGGTGCGCCATTGCCTCGTCGCGCGACAGGTCAAGCAGTTTTTGAACGTAGCGCGCGATCTGTTCGTTGATCTGAGAGAACAGATCGGCCTCGTGCGGATAAAGCGTGTTGTCGAGGTCAAACACCCAGGCTTCGACCCCCTTGAACAGGCGCAGGTCGTTGCGGTGGGCCTGTGGCCCCTCGTTTGGCAAAGGACGTTTTCCGGTCACGGGCGTATCAATGTCCCGGCGCCGCCATCGGTGAACAGTTCCAGCAGCACGGCGTGCGAGACCTTGCCGTTGAGGATGACCACGCCTTCAACGCCGCGGTCCAGAGCTTCGATGCAGGTTTCGACTTTCGGTATCATGCCGCCGGATATAGTGCCGTCGGCGATCAGGTCACGGGCCTTGGCAACCGTCAGCTGTTTGATCAGCTTGCCGTCCTTGTCCAGAACGCCCGGAACATCGGTCAGGAACAGAAGGCGTGTTGCGTTCAGCGCACCGGCAATGGCACCGGCAGCCGTGTCCGCATTGATGTTGTAGGTCTCGCCGTCCTCTCCGGGGGCAACTGGTGCAATTACCGGAATGATGTCCTCCTTGAGCACGAGGCTCAGGACGGTCGGATTGACGCTGGCCGGCTCGCCGACGAAACCCAGATCGACGACACTTTCAATGTTGCTGTCCGGATCGACAACGGTGCGCGTGAGCTTGCGGGCCGTCACCAGGTTGCCGTCCTTGCCGCACAGACCGACCGCGCGGCCGCCTTCGGCATTGATCAGCTGCACGATCTCCTTGTTGATCGAGCCGGCCAGAACCATCTCGACGACCTCGACGGTCGCCCGGTCGGTGACCCTCAGGCCCGCCTTGAACTCGCTGACGATGTTCAGCCGCTCCAGCATCTTGCCGATCTGCGGGCCGCCGCCGTGAACGACCACCGGATTGACGCCCGACTGGCGCAACAGCGTGATGTCGCGGGCAAAAGCCTGGCCAAGCTCCGGATCCCCCATGGCGTGACCGCCATACTTCACCACGACCGTCTTGTTGTCATAGCGTTGCATGTAAGGCAGGGCGTGGGCGATGATTTCGGCGCGGCTGGACGTTTCAGGGGTGGTCATGGACGGCGTGTCACTCGAATTGGCTGCGAAAGGGCGGCGGAAAGTTCCTTGCTATAGCGGGTTTGGTCAACCTTCACAATCGGTTGCCGGATCCGGCTACTGGTTGGCAAGAAGGCAAAGCTCTGCCTTTAGCTCATCCACGCCGCGGTTTTTTTCCGAAGAGGTGGCATGGACGATCGGATGCGCTGCAACGCGTTTGGCAAGCAGCGCCTCCGTGTCGGCAATCAGACGGGTGAGGGCAGGCGGCTTGATCTTGTCGGATTTGGTCAGAACCACCTGGTAGACGACGGCGGCCTTGTCCAGGAGGTCCATGGTTTCAAGATCGTTTTTCTTGATGCCGTGGCGGCTGTCGATCAGGAGAATCACACGGCGCAGGTTGGGACGACCACGCAGATAGGAAAACACCAGCTGGGTCCAGGCTTCGACGAGTTCCTTTGGCGCCTGGGCATAGCCATAGCCAGGCATGTCGACGATGGTCAGCGGCGTGTCCGGTGCGACGAAGAAGTTCAGCATCTGCGTGCGTCCGGGTGTCGAGGAGGTTCGGGCCAAGCCCTTGCGCCCCGTCAGCGCGTTGATCAGGCTGGACTTGCCGACATTGGACCGGCCGGCAAAGGCGATCTCGGTATCGGTGGCTCCCGGCAGGTTGGCCATGTCGGTGACACTGGTCAGGAACTCCCACGGTCGGGCGAACAACAGCCGACCGGCTTCGAGGTCTTCAGGTGTATATGTGTCTTCTTCGCTCATGAGCGCCTTTTAGCCCGCCTTGTCCGCAACGTCGAGCGGCATGTCGTGTGCCGCTGCCGCTTCCAGCACGGCCAGGTCCGCACCCCGGATGGCGTCGAGATGACGGCTGATCCGTTCGATCGGCCAGTTCCACCAGGAAATCTCCAGAAGGCGATCGATGGTGGCTTCGTCGAAACGCAGCTTCACCACCCGCCCCGGATTGCCGACCACCACGGCATAGGGCGGTACATCCGAGGCGACCACGGCATGCGCGCCGATGACGGCACCGGAACAGATGGTGACCCCGGGCATCACCGTTGCATTGGTGCCGAACCAGACATCGTTTTCCACCAGCGTGTCCCCCTTCAGGTGATCGAAGATCGTGGCCGGGTCGAAACCCTCTTCCCAGCCGTTCTGATAGATGTTGAACGGGTAGGTCGAAAAACCGGTCATGGCATGGTTGGCCCCGCTCATGATGAACGTGGTGCCCTGGGCGAGCGCGCAGAACTTGCCGATCGTCAGACGGTCCCCGACAAAGTCGAAGTGATAGCGCACGTTGCGGTTTTCGAACTCCGCGGCGTGGTGCTCGTCGTTGTAATAGGTGTAGTCGCCGATTTCGATGGTCGGACGTGTGATGACGTTTTTCAGGAAAACCGTATGCGGCTCGCCATTGAACGGATGAAGGGTATCGGGAGAGGGGCCGTGCATGGGACCTCCATAAAGCCGGAAACAAGGGAACGGGGTAAACGCATGTCATGCGGATGACCTGCCGGTGAGCGGCTTCGCCTTGCGGATCAGGTCGGGCTTTAGTGGATCATCTGTCCGTGCACTCCTTTGAAATTCTTTCGGGCCCAAGTAGCCCTTGGTCTGAGCTACGTACATGCCCGTGTCGGATCGGTCAAGCATGCTTGCGGCCCGACCACTTCACGCGGCCTGGCTTGTATGAAAACGCTCGTCACCTGGATACACAACGGCACGCTTGTCCTGAAACAGGAAATCCGACAGCGTTTCCATGATGTTTCTACGCGCGCTGCTGTCGTGAAACTTCAGGTTCCGCAATCCGTAGGCATAGGCGTTGAACGCCGGATTGATGGCATGGCGGGGCGGCTTGAATTTCAAGGTGTCGTAGTCGAAGACAGGCTGGTAGCCGAAGAACGACAAGCCAAGCAGCTCCCGTGCCAGGACACGCGGGTTGTTCTTGTTCGAATCCCACAACATGGAATGGTTCCTGTTCAAAAACATCCGCCAGAGCTTTTTCTGGTAGTCGCGATTGAGACCGAGACGGCCGAGTTCCCGGTGAGCTTCGACGAGCGTGTAGTTCTCCTGGATCATCCGGCGGCGCTCGGCTTTCATGAGGTCGTTCCGGCATTCCGCAAACAGAGCACGTTCGTTCTGTTCCAGTGCGATGTGAAACTGCTGACCTGACCTGATGGCGCCGATGATCAGCGCATCGTTGAGGAGGGGCGTCCAGTTCTTCTCGCTGAGGATAGCGCCTGCAACCTGATTGGCGCTGGGCTTTTGCGGCAGGCGCGATTTGCAGAACATCCTGTTCCAGAGGCCAGGCTTCTTCTTTTTGAACGCGAGCGCTGTCTCGTCATCCTGGATACCATTGGCGCCGGTGACGCCGAAATTCAGAAGCAATTCCTTGAACATTCGGACGCCGGTTCCACCAAGAACCGTCAGCTTCAGCTCATTTTTTGACGTCACACGATAGAGGAGATAGGCCGACTTGATGAACATCTCCATGACGTCGTCGTCGTTCCAGGAGGGGTTCCAGTCCCCCACCCATTTATTGTCCTGACGGTAGATGTCGACCACCGGATCGATTTCCTGTTTGAAGCCGATGTAGCTCTCAGTCATGTTGCAGTCCTCCATTGACCTTGTGCGCAAAACTTGATGCGGGCCCGACAGCGACCGCTCGTTGGTGCCGCTTGGTCAAATCTGGCCTGTCAGAGGTCTCGATCCGAGTGACGACCGTCACCGCGCAGACAAGACCAGGCAAAAAAAGGCCCCGCTGGTGACGGGGCCTTCTGGTAATCGTTGTGTCTGGCCGGTGCCCTAGTTCTTGTCCTCGGGCGCCGGCTTCTTTCGTTTGAACATCGCCCCGAGATTGTCCCAGAGCTCCACCTTGGCGCCCTGGCGGCGCATGATCACATATTGCTGGGTGATCGACAGGAAGTTGTTCCATGCCCAGTAGATCACGAGACCAGCCGGGAAAGATGCCAGCATGAAAGTGAACACGATCGGCATCCAGGTGAAGATCATCTGCTGGGTCGGATCGGGCGGGGCCGGGTTCATCTTCATCTGGACGAACATGGTGATGCCCATCAGCAGCGGCCAGATGCCGATCATCAGGAGCTGCGGCGGGTCCCAGGGGATCAGACCGAACAGGTTGAAGAGGGACGTGGGATCCGGTGCAGACAGGTCCTGGATCCAGCCGAAGAAGGGCGCGTGACGCATTTCGATGGTGACGAACAGCACCTTGTAGAGCGCGAAGAACACCGGGATCTGGATCAGGATCGGCAGACAGCCGGCCAGTGGGTTGATCTTCTCTTTCTTGTAAAGCTCCATCAGCGCCTGCTGCTGCTTCTGCCGGTCATCCTTGTAGGTTTCACGGATTTCCGTCATTTGCGGCTGCACGAGCTTCATCTTGCTCATGGAGACGTAGGACTTGTTCGCCAGCGGGAAGAAGACCAGCTTGACGAGGACGGTGACGACCAGGATGGCGACGCCGAAATTGCCCAGAAGGTGGAAGAAATAGTCGATGGCGAAGAACATCGGCTTGGTCAGGAAGTAGAACCAGCCCCAGTCGATGAGCAGTTCGAACCGGTTCAGGCCGAGGGTCTCCTCGTAGCTGTCAATCAGCTTGGTTTCTTTCGCTCCGGCAAAGAGATAGGAACTGGTTTCCCCGGTCGAACCGGCGGCCACGGTCACGCCGTTGCCAAGGAAATCCGCCTGAAAGTTTCCGCTCTTGTTGCTATGGCTGAAGCTGGGCTGGATTTCCTGTCCCGGCACCGGGATCAGTGTCGCGGCCCAGTACTTGTCAGTGATGCCGAGCCAGCCATTGTCGGTCTTGGCAGGGCGCACGGCCCCTTCCTCTTCGAGGTCGGAATAGTCGATTTCCTGCAGGCCCTCCTCGCCAAAGACACCAAGCAGGCCTTCATGAAGGATCCAGATGCCGCTGGTTTCGGGAATGCCCTTGCGCGCAATCAGGCCATAGGGATAGAGCGTGACGGCATCCGCGCCGGTGTTTTCGACCGACTGATCGACTGTGAACAGATAGTTGTCGTCGACCGAGTAGGTGCGCTTGAACAGGAGACCGGAACCGTTGTCCCAGGTCAGAGTCAGCGGTGTTGTCGGCGTCAGCTCGGCATTACCCTCTGCGGACCAGACGGTTTCCGGACCCGGCAGGGCCACATCGGCACCCGGATCTGCAACCCAGCCATAATCGGTGTAATAGGGATTCGGGCTGCCGGACGGCGAGAACAGCGCGATGGTCGGACTGCTCTTGTCGACAGTCTCGTGATAGTCCTTCAGGCGCAGGTCATCCAGCCGGCCACCGGTCAGATTGACGGAGCCTTCCAGCCGCGGCGTGTCGATGGTGACGCGTTTGGAGGCGGCCACGGCCTGTTCACGGCTCGCGAAGATGCCCTGTTGACCGGCTGCAGGGGCGACTGCGTCGCCCTGTGCCGTTGTTGGTCGCGGTGCATCCGGATTGGCGCTGTCGCCGGCAGCCTGTCGGGCGGCTTCCTGCTGGGCCAGAAGCTCGGCCTGTTGCTGCTCGATCTGAGGTCCTGCAACGAAATACTGCCATCCGAGCAGAATGATCAGGGATAGAACGATTGCGAGAATCGTATTGCGGTTTTCAGAAATCAACTGGAATTACCCCTGTTTTCTGCGCGATGTCGTTTCAGCCTGCCGGGACGGCCGCCGCGGTTTTCCCCGTCCGCGTGGCGTCTTTGGGTCCAGCACCTGGTGTAGGCCAGACTTAAGGTCTTCAACGAGCTTTTGAAAGGGAAGAGTGAGCGCGCTGTCGCGCGCGACCAGAACAAAATCCGCCTGCGCCGGAATTTCTTCAGGTGAAAGCGCAGCAACGGCCGCTCGCAGACGCCGTTTGATGCGACTGCGTGCGACCGAATTGCCGGTTTTCTTGGTGACGGTGTAGCCGACCCGCGCAGCCTCGCGCGTGTCCCGCTTCAAACCCTGAACGACGAAAGCGCGCCGGCCCAGCCGGCCGCCTTTGGCGACCGCCAGGAATTCGGAGCGCTTTTTCAATGTGTCCATGACAGCGAGACGGTGTTGGCAGACGCCGCCAACCCGGCGCACTGCGGGCTGGTCGCCGATTAGGCGCTGAGGCTCTTGCGGCCCTTTGCGCGGCGGCGAGCAAGCACCTGACGGCCATTTTTGGTGGCCATACGTGCGCGGAAGCCGTGGCGGCGCTTGCGGACAAGACGGCTCGGTTGATACGTACGCTTCATTGTTCTTCCCCGCGCGGCTTAGAGCGCGGCCCTTGTTACTTATAAATTCTTTGGAGGAAGCACTCGAAGCGCTTCAAAGAGCGCGGCTCCTTAAGCCTGGGTCCGAATGCATGTCCCGATCGGCGCGCTTATAAGGGCCATGCCGCGCCAAGTCAACTTTAAGCACCCAAGATTCTGCGATTTCCTTCTCATCACGCACAGGTGAACGGGAAACGGCCGGGCGTCACTTATCAGTGAAGCACGGTTCTTTTTACAAGGATTAAGGTACATCTGGCTATCAGAAGGAGACTGACAGGCATCTGCCTGCACCAAATCAAGACCTGATGGACCATGAAATGCTGCGTGAAGAGGCCAATACGATGACATCGCCGGAGAACAGGGAGCCGGTTGCGGTTGACGCGCAGCAGCGCTCCAGATTCGGCGCCGTCCGCAAGTGGCTGCCGCTCGCGATTCTTGTGCTCTTCATGGCAATTGCTTTCTCGCAGGGACTGCACAAGGAGCTGACGCTCTCCAACCTGATCATGCAGCGGCAGGATCTCGCCGGATTTGTCGACCAGAACCTGTTTCTCGCAGTCGCAGCGTATCTGCTGCTTTACACCTGTGCCGTTGCACTCTCTTTTCCCGGCGCGTCCCTGCTGACCATCGCCGGTGGCTTCCTGTTCGGTTGGTGGCTCGGCGGCATCAGCACCGTGTTTGGGGCAACGCTCGGCGCCTGCGCGGTGTTTCTGGTCGCGCGGTCGTCTTTCGGCGAAGTCCTGACCGGCCGGGCCGGACCGTTCCTGTCGCGGCTGGCGGAAGGCTTCAGGGCGAATGCCTTTCACTATCTCTTGTTCCTGCGCCTGACGCCGGTCTTTCCTTTCTGGCTGGTCAATATCGCTCCCGCGATCTTCCGCATGCCGCTGCCGTCTTACGCGCTGGCCACTTTTGTCGGCATCATCCCGGGGACCTTTGCCTTTGCCTTTATCGGCTCGGGCCTCGACAGCGTGATCGCCGCTCAGGAAGCGGCCAGTCCTGGATGCGCCGCCGCCGGAACCTGCGAGATCGACGTTTCTGCGCTGGTTACGCCGCAGCTTCTGGCCGCTTTTTTTGCCCTAGGCATCGCCAGTCTCATTCCGGTGGTGCTGAAAAAACTGCGCGCGCGCTGATTCCCATCCCTCAAGGCAATTCCGGAGCACCTTATGGCCAAGCTGCTGACCCCTGACATCTGTGTGATCGGTGCCGGTTCGGCCGGGCTTTCGGTGGCAGCGGCCGCCGCGGCCTTTGGCGTCGACGTGGTGCTGATCGAAAAGGGGCTCATGGGCGGTGATTGTCTGAACTACGGCTGCGTCCCGTCCAAGGCACTGCTCGCCGCCGCCAAGGCTGCAGATAATGTCCGCAAAGCGGCCGGTTTTGGCGTTGGTGCTCCGGAGCCTGAGATCGACTTTGCCAGGGCGAATGATCATGTCCGCCATGTGATCGGCACCATCGAGCCGCATGATTCCCAGGAGCGTTTCGAAGGGCTTGGCGTAACCGTTCTGCGCAGCCCCGCCGAATTCACGGGCCCCGATACGGTCAAGGCCGGCGATACGGAGATCAGAGCAAGGCGTTTTGTCATTGCCACCGGGTCCTCGGCGCTGGTGCCTCCGATACCGGGACTGGATCAGGTACCGTTCCTGACCAACGAATCGCTGTTCGATCTGCGCCGTCTGCCGGAGCATCTGGCAATTATCGGGGGCGGGCCCATCGGCCTTGAAATGGCCCAGGCGCATCGCCGGCTCGGTGCGAAGGTCACCGTGTTCGAGGCGCAGAAGGCACTTGGCAAGGACGATCCGGAGATGGCCGCCATCGTGCTGGAGCGGTTACGGGCGGAAGGCATCGAGATCCTGGAAGAAACCGCCGTCGAAAAGGTGGACGGGGCAGACGGCAAGGTCACCGTCCATGGGAAAGGCAAGGATGGCTCGGTGCTCTCGATAACGGCGGACCAGCTCCTCGTTGCCGCAGGCCGCGCGCCCAATGTCGCAGGTCTTGGTCTGGAAAAGGCGGGCATTGCCTTTGATCGAAAAGGCATCGCGGTGGATCAGGGACTGCGCGCCAGCAACAATAATGTCTACGCCATCGGCGATGTGGCCGGCGGTCTCCAGTTCACCCATGTTGCGGGCTACCAGGCCGGTCTGGTCATCCGCGCCATCCTGTTTCGCCTGCCGATCAAGATGAACGCCGACATCGTACCCTGGGTAACCTACACCTCGCCGGAACTCGGGCATGTCGGTCTTTCCGAAGAGCAGGCACGCGCCCGTTTTGGTGACAAGGTCAGGGTGCTGACAGCTGACTATGCCGGCAACGACCGGGCACAGGCGGAAGGCAGGACAATCGGCCGCCTGAAACTCTTTGCCGGACCGCGCGGCAGGCTGCTCGGGGCGGAAGTTGCCGGTGAACAGGCCGGCGAAATCATCAATCTCCTTTCGCTGGCTCTCAGCAAAAACATGACCATGAAAGACCTTGCAGGTTTCATTGCGCCTTATCCGACACTGGGAGAGCTGGTGCGGCGTGCGGCAATTTCTTACTATGCGGAAGCTCCTAAAAATGTTTGGGTGCGCCGTGTGATCGCATTCTTGCGCAAGTTTGGATAATCGATTGCCGGGCCGGACCGCCGGAAAGCGGCCGGAAACAGGACTTTAGGAAGTATCGACATGAAGCATGAGGGCGCGCCGCAAGGATCGGCAGTCCCGCAGGAAACTGCAAATGGCACGACCGAGTCGTTTGACGGATTCGGCCGACACCGGTTTGGCGGCCTGTCCGGCAAGCTGCTGCTGATGACCGTTCTGTTTGTTATGTTGGCGGAAGTGTTCATCTACGTGCCGTCGATCGCCAATTTTCGCAACACCTGGCTGATGGACAGGCTGACAACGGCAGGCGTGGCCGCTTCGGTTCTTGCCGAGACCAACACCATCGCGCCGAGGCTGCAGGAAGAGCTGCTGAGCACCACCGGCGCGCTGGCGATCGCGCTGGACCAGGGCTCTCAGCGCAGCCTGATTGCCATGAGCGATGTCCCGGGGGAAGTCGACTTTGTCTTCAACATGGCAGAGGGCTCGCCCTGGACGTCGATCGTCAGCAGTTTCGAGATCCTGACCTATCGCGGCGACGGCGCGATGCGCGTTGTCGGCGCCGGGCAGATGGGGCACACCGAGCGGGTCGATGTGGTTTTGCCGGTCGCGCTGCTGCAGCAGGACATGCTGGCCTTTTCCGGCCGCATTCTGGCGCTGTCCCTGGTCATCTCCGTGATCACCGCAAGCCTTGTCTATATCACGCTGCGCGCGCTCTTTATCCGGCCCCTGCGACAGCTGACACGGTCAATGGAACGGTTTGCCGAAAGCCCGGAAGATGCCTCCCGGATCATGAATGTGTCCGGCCGGCGGGATGAATTGGGCGATGCCGAGATCCGGCTTGCTGCCATGGAAGAAGCCCTGTCGCGGGCCCTGCACCAGAAACAGAGGCTTGCCGATCTTGGCCTGGCTGTGTCCAAGATCAACCACGATCTGCGCAACCTGCTGGCCTCCGCCCAGCTGTTCCTGGAACGTCTGGAACATGTTCCGGATCCGACGGTCAGCCGGCTCGCCCCCAAGATCCTGGCCACACTCGATCGCGCCGTCGGATACACCCAGGCGGTGATGTCTTACGGCAAGGCCCAGGAGCGCGCACCACAAAGGCGCCTGCTGGCGCTGCGCCGGGTGGGTGATGATGTCGCCGACGTTCTGGGGCTTGTCGATCACGAGACGGTCCAGTTCGACAACAGAGTGCCGGAAGACATCGAGATCGACGCCGATCCGGAACAGATCTTCCGTGTGCTGCTCAACCTGGTGCGCAACGCGCTTCAGGCGCTGGAGGCGGAAAAGGACGAAACGCTGGTGCGCCGGATCACGCTGGTGGCGGAACGGGACGGGACCTGCGTCAAGCTGCAGGTCAGCGACACCGGACCGGGCATCCCGGGCAATATCAGAAACGCGCTGTTCAAGGCCTTTCACAGCGGCTCCAAACATGGCGGTATCGGTCTTGGCCTGGCGATCGTCGCCGAGCTGTTGAAGGCCCATGGCGGGACCATCTATCTGGACGATGCCAAGCCGGGCACCTGCTTTTGCCTTGAAGTGCCGGACAGGACCGCCTGACACGGCCTTTTGAAGACGGTTTCCGGCAGGTTGTGCACGGATAAGTCTTGAGGAATTCAGCCGCTTTCGGAGTTGTGTGACAGTTCCTTGAAAAAAAGTTCAAAAAGGCGCTTGCATTCCCCGCGGGGGCGCAGTAGGTAAGCGCCCTGTCCGGGGCACACGACAACCCCGAACGACGCAAGACAGTCGCCCTTCAACGCCATATGGCCGGCGGCAAGGTCTTCGCCCTGAAAGCACCGGTAGCTCAGCTGGATAGAGCACCAGACTACGAATCTGGGGGTCGGGGGTTCGAATCCTCCCCGGTGCGCCATTAATCGAAGTAACCTATTGATTTTCAATAGAACTCGATTATTGGATATAAGTGCTATACACGGCCTCGCGACAATTTGTCGACGGGGACGTTATGCGTTGGGTGAAATTTTTCGGCTTTTTTTGAGCCCGTCTTTGCGTTGAAGTTGATGGTTAGTTTTAATCTGAAATATGTTTCGAAGAATTCTACGTCGAAGTGTTTGCACTACAGGCGGAGAGTGCCGGCCTTCGCGAGAAGTCTGATCGATCGTTCTGAAATTGTTTTTAGTTTGCGTACTAAAGACCTGCTTGAGGCGCATAGGCGCACAGGGATGATGAATGCGCGCGTCGAGGCGCTTTTCATTGCCTTGTTAGATGAAGGCGATCAGCC
Source organism: Roseibium sp. (assembly GCF_965233565.1). Lineage (GTDB taxonomy): Bacteria > Pseudomonadota > Alphaproteobacteria > Rhizobiales > Stappiaceae > Roseibium. Next base: position 4,454,564 of record NZ_OZ247494.1, read on the forward strand.
CAAGCGTGTTTTTCTAGAGTTTCAGCGCGATCTAAAAAGACTAGAACTGAGTAATTTTCGTTTTCATCATGGGACGTTCGTTTCTTCTCATTTGCCCAGGTACAATGAGGGGTTGGAAAGGCAGCGCGAGGAAACGATTGGATCAGAGAAAAACGCCTCGAAAACTGTTGAGGCAAACTCTGAAACCACGCAGAAGTCAGTGCGTAAGGCCGTGCCGTCCAATTGTTGTAAACTAGAAGATGCTCTCACTCTGTATCTGGAAGAAAAACGGCCATTAGGAAACGATCAGGGAAACGCATGGAAACGCTTTCGTCTAGAAAGAGAGCGAGTGATGCGGCTCCTGATTTCACTCGTTGGAAACAAAGACATATCTCAATTATCAAGAGCAGACGCGAGGGAATTTCGAAGCCATCTTATTAGTCTCGAGAAGTCAGAAAGCACAATCAACAAATATATTGCAAATTGTCATGCAATTTTTGAGCTGACATTTAAAGAAAAAGAACTGGTTCGCACCAACCCATTTTCTGGACTAAAATTAGCAGAGAGTATTTCTCCGTCGGAAAAGAGGGGCTCATTTAATCACAGTGAGCTGCTCCGTATTGTTTCTCTGTTGGAGAAAAGCGGAGTCTCCAATGAGTTGCGCGACATATTTTTTATACTCACGGATACTGGTGCCAGATTGAGTGAAGTCGCAGGTCTTCAAAAGGGTGACGTAGTTCTGAAGCAAGGGGAAGTCCCTTATCTGAAAATCCGCTCGAACAGAATTAGAAGCTTAAAAAATCATTCCAGTAAAAGGGACGTTCCGCTAATCGACCTGGCGTTAAAAGGTGCCGTGGCTGCTGTCGCTAGACGGTATACCAGCGAAGAAAATTCGGCACTTTTCCCTGGGTACGGAGACGACAAAGGAAACACTCGTGCTTCTGCCTCTTTGATGAAATTTCTGAGGCAATCAGCAGGAATCAAAGAAAAACGGCTTTGCGTCCATAGCCTGCGCCACACGATGAAAGATCGTCTTAGAAATGCAGGCGTTAGCAAAGATGTCAGGGACGTAATTCAAGGGCACGCCGCTGCAAATGTTGGCGATCAATACGGTGTTGGATTTGACAAGAAGTACCTGTTGGCCGAGTTGTCTAAAGTTCAGTCATTGATCTTAAGCTAGCGTGAGAAAAGCTCAGGATTCGGATGGGCTGGTTTCTGTCTAGGAAGATCACAAATCTTTTTGACGTAGGGGTTCTTAGGGACGCCTACAGTCCATTTTTCGTATCCCAGCAATGGAACACATTTTCCTTCCCAGTTTTTCCCCTTACCTGCATCAAGTGTATGAAACACCAAATCTTCAATTCCTAAGACGTCTCGAACGTATATCGCGGTGGTAAGGTGTATGGCGTCTGCTGTACCCAATATTCGATCTGAGCCACCATTTGGGTTTGGGTACTTGAAGTCTCGGATTGAACCAGCCTGGGCCATAACATCTGGTGTTGGACTTATAGCGTGGAAAGCGCTTTCAAAATCTTCGAGAAAGTCATTGAAATTGCCATATCCGCGTAGAGTAAGATGACTTGGTTTTATCTCCGCCATCGCGAGAGTGGAGTAATAAATTCTCGCAGAGCCAGATTGTGCATCCGCAATGAATTGAGAAATATCGTTGATAAAATCAGAACCAGCGTTGTTTTCGAGATAGCGAATAAACACGCAGGAATCCCAAAAGAAATTGGAAATACTAATCGTCAATCATCTCCGCTCCACAATTCTGGATTGATGTTATCAAATGCACCTTTCCAGCGTGTGAAGTCAACTTTTTCACGAATAGGTTTGGGTGGAGTGCGTATTTCAATACGAGTCGGTAAACCACTCTTTCCATCATAGAAAGCTTGGCCTTCCAACCTTACACGCCTGTTCAGGACCTGTCTGATTTCTTCAACATCTAAACCAGGGCAACTACAGTCTATTTCTTTGCCCCCAGCAGTGAGCCTAAGTATCACCTTTGGAACGTCCCCTCGAAGGTCAGTCTCCAGAATATAGCCGTCAAAGGAACCGTATACGCTGCCTTTGAAAAGGCTCTCTTTGAATTCCTCTTGCAATTCGGATTCAATGAAAGAATTGGTTCTTTCCATGAACGACTTGTCGATGACTACGGGATCAAAGCCACCTACAATAATTTCCTGACGATCAAATTGAGCTTCTGCGTCTTTAGCCAGCCGGGCAATTTGTTGGACACACTCCATATGCCTTCTTGCAAAGTCGTACGCGCCTGTATCGAGAGATCTAATGCAGCGGCCAAACGTTTCTCGCGCGGATGCTCTAATTGGAGCTTTGGACACTCGTTGTTCAATCAGCGTCGCCGTTGCCGGGCTGTTGGTAGACAAGTCGGTTATTAGGTATTCGTGCCTTTTGCCGCCGTTTTCGGTTCTATCAGCTGCCTCTATTGCACTAATTAAAGCGGACAATTTGCGAGCAAAAACCTTCGCAATCACACGGTCATTAAACTCGTGTGTGCCAATAACTCTTATCAGAACGGTTTGCTCGCTATCAACGGTCACTTTACGCACCAAAAGTTGTCGAACTTCAGTTTATGTAACCATTAGTTAACATTCAATTATTTGTCTAAACTTTTGATTTTATTATATTTTTTTGAAATTTCGACAATTCCTCCTTGCTCAAATTACGCAAGAAATATGATTTGAGCAAGTTTCATATTTTTGACCATTTGATCAAGTTTTTTACTGAGATTCTTGCTACACGTTTAAAACACGATTGCCGCAATTTCACTTTTTAGGCTCATATGGGCTAGTTATAAACTATTGAAAAATATAGATAAAAATTGAAAAAGAACCCTCCCCGGTGCGCCATTTCCCGAAAAATACGACTGCACGATAGCCGGCTGGTTGACGAGTCTCCTCAACCAGAGGTTAATTTCCATCTGCCATGTTCGTCACGCGGAGCGCCGGGTGCTTTGAACCGTCTCCTGCGCGCCAGTTCTGTTTGGATCCTGGCGTTTCATCCCTGTTCTGTTTGTTTCGGACCTGATTGAATTCATGAATTTTTTGCTGCGGCTTGTCGGCGCGTTTCTCGCCGGTTGCGCCTGCGTGGCGCTTGCCTGGGTCCTTGGACCTGCGGGCTTGTTGTTGCCGGCTGTCGTGATCGTGATGGGGGCGTTTTCAGGGAACAATTCTAATTTGGAAAGCGCGAGTATTATGTATTCAATCATAACACTCTACCTATTGATCAGTCTGATTTATGTTATTGTTGTTACTTCTAGCCAATATTACTTGGGTGAAGAGCAATATGAGCTCGTGAGGGTCTATATAGACTATCAAGTTTTTCAACCCGTCTTTGCAGACAAATCGTTTCTTGAGCCTGAAGGTCTCATACATTCAGAAAATGCCGTGTACGACAATCTGGCTTATCTGACTTCTCATCTCGGTCTGTTCCTGTTGGCATTTCTAGGGATCTTCAGATTTGGTGAAGTTAAGAAAGCCTTGCGGGATATTGACGTGAAATTTGATGAAGCTGGGGAAGGAACGGTTTATTTTGTTTTGTTGCTTATCTTGAGTGTGCTTTGTTATAAAATTTACTTCATTTATTTTGATGATTATTCACCGCATTATTCACCTAGTGGCAAGGCGTGGGGATTTGTCGCGTCGTTCTTGCCTTTGTTTCTTGTTCTTTCCGTTTTCTTGTGCACGCTTTTGCGAAGAATGTTCAAATAAATGCGCCCTGTCTCAGATAAGGGCAGATCGACTGTCAGTGTTGGTGTCCCGGAGACCGGGAGGCTCAACAACTGCCTGGCAACTCACCGCGCCCGGTCGGCTCGTTGCCAATTGTCGAAATGTCGCCGATGGTTCCAGTGCAAACAGGTTTTGGGAGGGACATGATGAACAAGTCGCTGGACCAGCGGGATATGCCCTCCTTGATTGGATTCCACTATATTCAAAGGTTTGAAATTCAGAAGGTTATTGAAGCCGATAACCGTCCTTCCTGCAGCGTCAACATCTGTCTGAAGGAACGATACGATAGCGCCGAAGCGGGAATCCTGATCCAGTTCAACAGGGTTGTCGATCTGGTGGTGGGGGACATGAATGGCCTTGAGGCTTGCCTGATCAACATAGAGAATATTGCGAGTTGGGGGCTCGAAGACACGCGGTTTCGCGTGTCTGACGAAGAAGCCAGCCAGTTTTCATTCAAGTGTGCTGACTACAGCATTGAGAAGGCCCCTCAGCAGGCAACAGATTCTGTTCCATGAAACGGTTGCAAGCCTCTTGGGGTGGGCTTCCGTAACGGAATAGCTTGCTTTGAATTTCCGGAAAGCTGGACTAGTGTGGGTTGAGTGCTTGCACAAATTCAATACATGATGGAAACGCCATGCTCTTGCCGGAGCCGCAAAAAACGGAAACGCATCGTTATCAGCTGGTCCAGGGCAACCGGGCGGTCAGGGGGCAATCGGTTCAGGAACGATCACTGCATGGCTGGATCGAGCTGAGCGAAGCTGCCGTGATCCCGCTAAGCGCGGAGTTGATGAAGGACAACGCCGAACTGACCAGTTTTCACCGCAGTGAGGCCGACACCCACAGTTATCACTACGTCAGTTTCAATTGCAGTTTCGGTCCCGGAGACAAGCAGAAATTCGAAAAGGCCTGGCTCGAGGCCACACTCACCGGCGATCAGGGGCAGGACCCTTCGCCGATTGCCTGGTCCATGAGCCCGAAGGACGCCTGGGACGATGTGGAACAGAGTGCCAAGGCCAGCATCGGGGCGAAATTCGAGCTGATCTCCTCCGGGTTGGAGGCAGCGCAAAAGGCAGACGTCAAATCCTATTTCCTGCGCGCCTATCGTGAAAAGCATAGCAATCCCTATTGGGAATTCCGGTCAACCGACACGGCTGACATCGATGGAACCTACCGATTCCACATGATTACCCGCAGTGAAAAGGGGACGCGGGGCTGCGGGACACTGAAACTGAGTGCCATGGTCCAGAAACGAAGATACTTCCTTCTGACGTCAAGCGAAGCCGCCGAAGCACCGCCGGAGATCACCTTTGATCTGAGCGGCTAGGGACTGCGTGATTGGCACTCACTCCGAGGGGAGGAGCGCATGTCACTATTGGTTTTCTTTGAAGACTTCTGCCGGATCGAAGACAAGGATCAGGCCTATGCCTTCCTGACCTCGCATCCGATCCTGACCGACGCCGTCGCCGAACCGGACCTGTCCGCTGCCGTGTCGTCTCTGCCGCCAGAGGCAAGACAAATTGCAGAGCACAGGCTCCACGTGGCGCAGTCACTGGGCAAACATATTCTGGAGTCCCGGCAGGGATTTCCGCTCGGTGACGGTCCGGTTGAACGCCTTCAGCTTCGATGGAATTCGGGCGAGATTTCCGAAACGCTTGCCCTGAAGCAGGCCGCAAGTGCCGATGCCGGGAACGCCCTGGCGCCGCTCTATGTTGACACCCTGTGCGCCTATGCCGAGCACGATGCCCATGGTGGGGACTGGCGAAGCGCCGTTCAGCGCATGCGCCTGCTTCTTGCAGCACTTGATGCCCGGACTGACGCTTTGGCCCGATCGCAGATGCAGGATGCGGCCGTCAGTGCTTGGCTTGAGGTTGCGACGAGAGCAACGGCGGATATTCCCGACGGCCGGATCTTTTTCGACGCCAAGCGCCGCGGCGAGGCGATCATTGAGAACGCGTTGGGGCTGAACGACGCGGCGCGTGCCGCCCGGTTTCAGCATCAACTGGGTGTCTTGCACCTCGATCCTTATGTCGGCGGACGTTCCAGCGCGCAATTTCACATGCAGATCCAGTCCTGGTTTGGCCGGCTGGACGCGGAATATGGCCTTGATTCAGCCTCCTGGGGGCCGCCTGAAGAGCGGACGTTGCCGGATGTCCTCGACGGTCTGGAACTTGCCATCGGTTATTTCAGGGCGGCAGAAGAAGCGCTGGTCGGAGACAGACAGGGCCGAACCTTGAAAGCGCTCGCAGAGGCCCTGTTGTGGCGCGAAATTGCGGGTGGTGCCGAGGCGCGCAAAGAAGTTGCAGCAACGGCGCGCCGGGCCTTGGCTCTTGTCCTGGAGGACGGCAACGAGGCCGTGCAAGTGGCGCTGAAAAACATCCTCGCCTATGTTGACGACGAGGATGCGGACGACGTGTCGCCGACCGTCGAGGCCCTGCTGGGTCCGGAGGCCATCGCGGAGGATGACGCCCGGAAGCCTGCCATGCGTGTGACGGAACTCGGACAGGCTGCCAACCACCTGCATGGGTGCAAGAGATATGGCGATGCGGTGCTGCTTCTGGATCGAGCAGCCGCGCTGGCCCGCAAACACAAGCTGGAAGCTGATCGGCGAACCCTTGCTGTGTCAAAGGCCAATGTGTTGAGCAGCCTCCTGGAGGCGAATGTGCCAGGCATTGCGGAGACGTTGGCGCAAAGGGGCGCTGAAGCAGCAGTACAGGCAATCGAAGGCAGTGCGGATCCGGAAGACGTGGCCAGGATGCTGATTGGTCTGGCGGCGATGACGAGCAATTTTGACCTAGAAAAACACGGTCACGCCATCATTCAGAAGGCCATTGCCTGGGACCCGGAGCTTGAACGCAAGTCACACGATTTCCTGTTGATCCTGCTCGGCAATCTGTCCTTCAACGAGGCGGTGAATTGCCTGAATGACGGCCGGCCTGCCGATGCCATCACGAACTACATGCAGGCGCTCCGGTATTTTGTGGCCGCGGAAGCACCCGAGCAGGCGGTCTCTGCGCTGAACCAGGCCCTGGATCTTCTCGACGCCGACAACAACGAAACCGGATTGCGGCTTGCCGTGTCGCTTGCCGAGACCGCTGTCGGGCTGGAATCGATCGGTGGCGTTGGGGCGAGGCAGGTCGTTGCCAGGGCATGGGCGGAAGTTACGGGCAGCGTGTTCGGAATGGGAGAACGGCGTCTTAATGCGGAGCTGCTTGCTCTGATCCTGCAAGGGGCCAAGGGCGGGGCGTTTGCGAGCGCCTGGGATGATTGGAAACCGGTTGGCCTCGACGCAGATGCACGCGCGCTTCTTGATCGGATCCAGAAGACGCGGAAGCAAGTGGTCCCTGCAGACCAGGCGACGGACGACACCGGCCTGGATGAACACATGCTGCTGTCGTCTTTCCTCGGTGCCGGGGAGGGACTTGGGGGCAACACGGCAGAGGAAGTCCTGGAAAATCTCCAGGTGGCGTTTGATGCCAGGATCGAGCGCGAGCTGACCCCGCGAACGCGCTCGCTTGAAACCATCATGCAGTTTTCGGACCTGCAGAAAAGCCTGGACAAGCGGGCGGTGCTGATCGCTCAGCTCAACGCCAAAACCACTGGCGGCGAACATGCCCTGTTCACGATCTGCATTTCGGACGAGACCTGTTTTGCTGCGCTCGGCAAAGGGCAGCTGCCACCTGCGGCGATCGAAGTGTCGGACGACCGGTACAGCGCGACCATGGACTGGTTCGGCTTGAGCGTCAGCGCCTGGCGCTCGGAGTTGTTGTCGGAACCCGGGCCAGCCGACCTGACGCCCGAGGCGGAAGAGGCGCTTGGGGTTGCAAGCAGAATGCTGCTTGGTGGCGGGATGGCCGAGCATCTGACGGAGTTGCGGAAAAAGGGCAAGGACCACATTGTTGTTGCACCGCATGCCGCCTTCCATTTCTTCCCGTTCCATCTCTTGCCGCTCAACGGCAGGCCGCTGGCGGAAGACTGGGCCGTGACGGCGCTCCCAAATCTCTGTCTGCTCCGGCGGCATCTCGGTGCACGTGCGCCTGTCGGCAGCAAGGCCGCCGGCCGGCAGCCATTCGCAGCGCTTGGTCTTGGTTTTGAAAACGGAGAACCGCACGGCCTGTCACCATTGCCCAAGGCGCTGGAGGAAGTCGGTAAGGTTGCCGGGATTTTCGGAACGGACGCGCTGGTTGATTCGCAGGCAACCGAGACGAGCTTCGTGGAAGCATTGAAGTCTACGCGCATCCTGCATCTTGCCAGCCACGGCAGGCATCGTGTCGCCGCACCGGCCTTCCAGGCTGTCTATCTGTTTCCGGATCAGGAAAATGATGGCCTGGTCGAGGCCTGGGAACTGTTGCGGCATGATCTGGAAGGGCTGGCTCTTGTCGGGCTCAGCGCCTGCGAGAGCGCACTGGGGCGGGTGGACATCGGCGACAATATCCGGGGCTTGCCGGCTGCACTTCTGCTGGCGGGTACCGAAAGCATCGTCGGCACCTTGTGGGAAGTCGAGTCGGGAGCGGCGCAGACCTTCTTCGAGGAATTCTATCGACTGCTTGCAGAGAACAAGGAGCGCCGGGACGCCTTCGGTACAGCGATGCGCAAGACCCGTACGCTGTATCCGGCTTATCGGGATTGGGGCGCCTTCTACCTGCTCGGGGAATGGGGCACATGCTGAAAGTTGCAGTGCGACAGCGCCCCGGTTCACCGGCGTCCCGGGGCCGGAAAGAAGCTGTCGCGCAGGATGCGGATCAGGCGGCGGAAAGCATTGCGGTGGCGGTTGCGCATGTTGATAGCGGCATAGACGGTCTGGGAGATCGGTGGCGCGTCCGGCACGAACCGGCATTTCCCCTCGGAAACCAGCTCATCGGCTGCCTGTTTCAACACGTAGGCGGTGCCGCCGAGCGACAGCAGCATGCCGGCAATCGCCGCGTTCTGACCAATAGAGAGCGGTGCTTCGGCTAGGCCCGGGTGGAGCGCCGCATGGGCATGGGCGAAGGCAGGCGAAAAATTGGCCAGGATGTACCTCTCCGGTGTGACCTCCACCAGCTGGTCTGTCTCGGTCGTGACCATCCGATAGGCGATCTCGCCGATGGTCTCATAGTGAAGGTCCGGATGCTGGCGCGGTGAAAAAAGGATCGCCAGGTCCGCGGCGCCGGAAATGAGATCGGAGCACATCTGGTTGGAATAATCGGCCTCGAAGAAGAAAGCCGTGTCGGGGAGCGCAGCCCTGAAATTTGCGATCAGGTCACTGATGCGCCGGTCGATCAGGTCGTGCTGAATGCCGATCCGGATCGAGACCACCCGGGTACCGGCAAAGCGGGTAGCGTTGCGGGCCTCCGCCCAGCCATGGCGCATCGCTCTGGCGTGGGGTTCGAACCGGAGCCCCTCCGTCGTCAGCTCCGTGCCGGAGCGAGACCGGTTGAAAAGCCTGGCTTCAAGGGTTTTCTCAAGCGCGGATATGCGTGCCGAGACGGTGGACTGGGTCAGGCCGAGCCTGTCCGCGGTGCGGTTGAAATTCCGCGTTTCGCAGAGATCCAGAAACGTCTCGATATGATCGATCAGCATGCGAGCGCACCTCTTTCTAATCGGATTCTTCGATTAATAATGGAGCATCCGACAACTTGAAAACAAGCAGAACCGGATCAACACTCTTTGTGTTCGAACGCAGGGAGGCACCGGATATGAGCAGCATGCCAACATCGGCACGCGTGGTGATCATCGGAGGTGGCGTGGTCGGCACATCCGCGCTTTATCACCTGGCCAAGGCCGGCTGGACCGATTGCGTGCTTCTGGAGAAAAACGAACTGACGGCCGGATCGACCTGGCATGCGGCCGGCAATGTGCCAACCTTCTCCACGTCCTGGTCGATCATGAACATGCAGCGCTATTCGACCGAGCTTTATGCGCGCCTCGGTGCAGAGGTCGACTATCCGATGAACTATCATGTCACCGGATCGATCCGTCTTGCCCATTCCAGGGAACGCATGCAGGAGTTTCAGCGCGCCAGGGGCATGGGCCTCTACCAGGGCATGAACCTGGAAATTCTCGGCGTCGACGAGATCAAGGACAAGTACCCCTTCCTGGAAACCCATGACCTTGCCGGTGCGCTTTACGATCCGGCCGACGGCGATATCGATCCGGCGCAGGTGACGCAGGCGCTGGCGAAGGGCGCCCGGGCGATGGGTGCCAGGATCTTGCGTTTCACACCGGCAACGGGGGTCTCAAGAGAAAACGGCGCCTGGATCGTGCATACCGAGAAGGGCGATATCAGTTGCGAATTCGTCGTGAACGCCGCCGGCTACTATGCGCAGCGTGTCGGCGAGTGGTTCAAGCCCTTTGGTGGGCGCACCGTGCCGATGGCGACCATGAGCCATCAGTATCTGCTGTTTGAAGAGGTCGCAGAAGTCAGGGACTGGTCCGAGAAAGTCGGCCACAAGCTGCCGCTCCTGCGCGATGTCGACACGTCCTATTATCTTCGGCAGGAACAGAACGGTTTCAACCTCGGCCCTTATGAGCGCAATTGCCGGGCGCATTGGGTGAGCCCGGACGATCCGCTGCCCGAGGATTTCAGCTTCCAGCTTTATCCCGACGACCTGGAGCGTCTGGAATTTTACATCGAGGATGCGCTTGCCCGTGTGCCGGTGCTTGGCACAACGGGTCTCAGCAAGGTCATCAACGGTCCGATCCCCTATGCGCCGGACGGCAATCCCCTGATCGGGCCGATGCCGGGCGTGCCAAATGCCTTCGAGGCCTGCGTCTTCACCTTCGGCATCGCCCAGGGCGGTGGGGCCGGCAAGGTGCTTGCGGAGTGGATTACAGAAGGGGCGCCGGAATGGGACATGTGGTCCTGCGACCCGCGCCGCTACACCGACTATACCGATCACGACTATTGCGTGGCCAAGGCCAAGGAAATCTACGGCCACGAATATGCCATGCATTTCCCCTGGCATCGCTGGCCCGCCGCACCGGACCGCAAGCTTTCCTCCGTCCATGACAGGGTCAAGGCGGAAGGCGGCGTGATGGGAGCCTATAACGGCTGGGAGCGGGCCAACTGGTTCGCCCGGCCGGGAGACGATCTGTCAGACGAAAGCACCCATACCTGGAACCGGTCCGGCCCCTGGGAGCAGCGGATCAGGGAAGAGTGCGAATCCGTGCGCGACGGTGTCGGTGTCTTGAACCTGCCCGGTTTTTCGCGGTTCGACCTTTCCGGCGCAGGTGCCGCGGACTGGCTGCGCGGCAGGATCGCCGGAGCGTTGCCGAAGGTCGGCCGCATGAATCTCGGCTATTTCCCGGATAACCGCGGCCGCATCCTGACCGAAATGTCGATCCTCAGGCACGATGAAGACCGGTTCACCTTGATCACCGCCGCAACGGCCCAATGGCATGACTGGGAGCTGCTGCAACACGCTCTGCCGGACGGGCTGGAGCTGAGCGACCGCACGCGCGACTACGACACGCTGATTGTCTGCGGCCCGAAATCGCGTGCGTTGTTCCAGGATCTTGCAGACGCCGATCTTGCCTTGCCCTGGCTGTCGATCCAGACGGCGACGGTCGCCGGCAAGGAAACACTGCTGGCGCGGGTCAGTTTCGCCGGCGAGCTCGGTTGGGAAATCCACGCCCGGGCGGAGGAGATGCCTGCTATTTACGAGGCCGTTCTGGCGGCGGGCGCCAGGCCCTTCGGCATGTGGGCACTGAACTCGCTGCGCCTGGAAAAAGGCTACCGCACCTGGAAGGGCGATCTCTCGACCGACTACAGCCTTTTGGAAGGCGGGCTTGAGCGTTTCATCAAGTTCGACAAGCCGCAGGATTTTCCGGGCAAGGCAGCGCTACTGGCGGAAAAACAGCGCGGCGTGACAAAGCGGTTCGTCACCCTGACCGTGGCGGCGGGCGACGCAGACGCGCCTTACATGTCGACGCTCTGGCATGACGGACAGGTCGTCGGCGAGGTGACCTCGGGCGGATGGGGCTACCGGATCGGGAAGTCGATCGCGCTCGGCATGCTGCGCGCCGACCTGACGGCTCCAGGCACGGAAATCGAGGTCGAGATCTTTGGCGAGCGCTGCCACGCGGTGGTGCAGGAAGACAGGCCGCTCTGGGACCCGGACAACGAGCGGATCCGGGCATGATGCTGATGTGCCGAGACCTTGAAACCCGTTGCCGTCGGAGACTGCCCTGATGCCGAACCTTCCCACCAAAGCGCGTGTTGTCATCATCGGCGGTGGTGTTGTCGGCTGCTCTGTCGCCTACCATCTGACCAAGCTGGGCTGGACCGATGTGGTGCTCTTGGAGCGCAAGCAGCTGACCTGCGGCACGACCTGGCACGCGGCGGGCCTGATCGGTCAGCTGCGCGCCAGCGCCAACATGACCAAGCTCGCCAAATATTCCGCCGACCTTTATCGCGGACTTGAAACGGAAACGGGCCTTGCTACCGGTTTCCGGGAAGTCGGATCCGTTTCGGTGGCCCTGACCGAGGCGCGCAAGGAAGAACTTTTCCGCAGTGCCTCCATGGCGCGCGCCTTCGGGGTTCCCGTGGAGGAGATGACGGTCGCCGAGGTGAAGGAGCGTTATCCGCATCTGAACATCGAGGGCGTCAAGGCCGGCGTCTGGCTGCCGACGGACGGGCAGGGCGATCCGGCCAACATCGCGCTCGCTCTCGCCAAGGGGACCCGCCAGCAAGGTGGTCTCGTTGTGGAAGGCGTGAAAGTCACCGGCATCAGGGTTGAGGGCCGCCGGGCCCGCTCCGTCGCCTGGCAGAGGGGCGCCGAGAGTGGCGAGATCGAAGCGGATCACGTGGTCAATTGCGGAGGCATGTGGGCGCGCGATATCGGCCGGATGGCCGGTGTGAACGTCCCGCTTCACGCCTGTGAGCATTTTTACATCGTCACCGAGCCGATCCCGGAGCTCACACAGATGCCGGTGCTGCGGGTGCCCGATGAATGCGCCTATTACAAGGAAGATGCCGGCAAGTACCTGCTCGGGGCCTTCGAACCCAATGCCAAGCCCTGGGGCATGGACGGGATCCCGGAGGATTTCTGCTTCGACCAGCTGCCCGAGGACATCGATCATTTCGAGCCGATCCTGGAGCGCGCGGTCAATCGACTGCCGCTGCTCGCGGAAGCCGGCATCCATACCTTCTTCAACGGACCGGAAAGCTTCACGCCGGACGATGCCTATAATCTCGGCCTGTCGCTGGAAGTCGACAATTACTGGGTGGCGGCGGGTTTCAATTCGATCGGCATTCAGTCTGCGGGCGGGGCCGGCATGGCGCTGGCGGCCTGGATGGATACAGGCGAAAAACCATTCGACCTCGGCGATGTCGACGTGGCGCGCAACCAGCCCTTCCAGGGCAACAGTCATTATCTGTTCGAACGCTCCAAGGAGACGCTCGGCCTTTTATATGCCGATCACTATCCCTACCGGCAGAAGGCAACGGCCCGAGGTGTCAGGCGCACGCCGTTTCATGCCCATCTGGAGGCCCGCGGCGCCGTCTTTGGTGAAATCGGCGGATGGGAACGCGCCAACTGGTTCGCCGATGATGGTCAGGAACGGGAATATCAGTATAGCTGGGGCCCGCAGAACTGGTTTGCCAACCAGGCGGCCGAACACCGGGCCGTGCGCACAAATGTCGGCCTTTATGACATGTCTTCCTTCGGCAAGATCCGGGTCGAGGGCCGGGATGCGGAAGCCTATCTCAATCACATCTGCGGGGCGGAGATGTCCGTTGCCGCCGGCAAGATCGTCTACACCCAGTTCCTGAACGAAGCAGGCGGCATCGAGGCAGATGTGACGGTGACCCGTCTGTCGGAGACCGCCTATCTGGTGGTGACCCCGGCGGTCACCCGGCCGAAGGACCAGGCCTGGATGCGCCGCCATGTCGGCGACCATCAGGTTGTTCTGACCGATGTGACGGCAGCAGAAGGTGTGCTTGCCGTCATGGGCCCGAATTCCAGGAAACTGTTGCAGGCGGTCAGTCCGAACGATTTTTCCAATGCGGTCAATCCGTTTGGTACCGCCCAGGAGATCGAGATCGGCATGGGCCTTGCCCGGGTGCACCGCGTCTCCTATGTGGGCGAACTCGGCTGGGAAATCTACGTCTCTACAGACATGGCCGCCCACGTGTTCGAAACGCTCTGGGAGGCCGGAGCGGATGTCGATTTGAAACTCTGCGGCATGCACATGATGGACAGTTGCCGCATCGAAAAGGCCTTCCGTCATTTCGGCCATGACATCACCTGCGAGGATCATGTTCTGGAGGCGGGGCTCGGGTTTGCGGTGAAGACGGCAAAGCCTGCCTTCATCGGACGGGACGCCGTCCTGCGCAAGAAGGATGAGGGCCTGCAACGGCGCATGATGCAGTTCAGGCTGCTCGAGCCGGAATGCATGGTCTACCACAACGAACCGATCCTCCGGGATGGCAAGATCGTTGGTTACCTGAGTTCAGGTGCCTATGGCCATCACCTGGGTGGGGCAATCGGCATGGGCTACGTGCCGTCCAGGGGAGAAGACGGGTCCAGCCTGCTTGCCTCGCACTATGAGATTGAGGTCGCAGGGCAGCGCGTGAAAGCCGATGCCTCGCTGGCACCGATGTACGACCCGAAATCGGAACGGGTCCGCCTCTGAGCGAACCGGGCCTTCGAGAAAAACACAAGCGAAGGCAGCTTTTTAAGTCTTGGGAGAGACGCCATGTCGGAAGAAGCTATCAATCTGGAGGTCCGCCGGTCACGACGGGCAGGCGGGCGCGAGGCGCGGCGGGCCGCCCGCATGGCACCACTTGCGGAAGATATCCGGCCGATCCGTCCGGGCATGCCGGGAGGGCATTACAAACCGCTGACGGACGCAGGTATTGCGCGCATTCACCAGGCGGCACTGGAAGCTCTGGAAACCATCGGCCTGTCGCAAGCCCCGGAATCTGGCGTTGAGGTCATGACGGCGGCCGGCGCGGTTCAGGGCGACGACGGGCGGCTCCGTTTCCCGCGATCCCTGGTCGAGGACATGCTGGCTGTTGCCGGCCGCAACATCACCCTTCATGCTCGCGATCCGAAACACGATCTCCACCTGACCGGCTCCAATGTGCATTACGGTACGGCTGGCGCAGCAGTGCATGTGGTCGACCCGGTCACGCTCGCCTACCGGGAGTCCACCGCGCAGGACCTCTATGATGCCGCCCGGCTGGTCGACAACCTGGACAATATCCATTTCTACCAGCGCACCATGGTCTGCCGCGATGTGCTCGACAACAAGGAGATGGACCTCAACACGCTTTATGGCTGCCTGGCAGGGACCCGTAAACATGTCGGCACATCCTTCAGCGATCCTGCCCATGTCGCGGATTGTTTCGACCTGATCTACATGGTCGCCGGTGGCGAGGACAAATGGCTGGAGCGGCCCTTTGTCAGCAACTCCAACTGTTTTGTCGTGCCGCCGATGAAATTTGCGACGGAAAGCTGCATGGTGCTGGAGGATTGCGTCCGGCGCGGCATGCCGATGTTGCTTCTGTCCGCCGGACAGGCCGGGGCGACGGCCCCGGCGCCGGTCGCGCTCGCCATTGTGCAGGCGGTGGCCGAATGTCTCGCAGGGCTGGTCTATGTGAACGCGATCAGGAAGGGCGCGCCGGCCATCTTCGGTACCTGGCCCTTTGTCTCGGATCTCAGAACCGGGGCCATGTCCGGCGGTTCGGCGGAACAGGCGCTGCTGACGGCCGGCTGTGCGCAGATGCACCGCTTTTACGACCTTCCCGGTGGCGCGGCATCCGGCATTTCCGATTCCAAGCTGCCCGACATGCAGGCTGGCTGGGAGCAGGGCATGACCAATGCGCTCGCCGGGCTTGCGGGCCTCAATATGTGTTACGAGGCCGTCGGCATTCATGCGTCCCTGCTCGGCTTCTGTCTGGAAAGCCTGGTTCTGGGGGACGATCTTCTCGGCCAGGCCATGCGCCTGGTCCGGGGGATCGAGGTGACCGAGGATTCAACGTCCATCGAGGTCATGAAGGACATCTGCGTTGACGGGCCGGGTCATTATCTTGGTTCTGCCCAGACGCTGGGCCTGATGCAGACGGAATATGTCTATCCCAGTGTTGCCAACCGGATGAGCCCGAAGGAATGGGCGGAAGCGGAAAAACCGGTGCTGCTCGACACGGCGATTGCGCGCAAGAACGAAATCCTGGCAGCGGCCGGAAACGTTGTTGACCCGGAGATAGACCGGGCCATTCGCGACAGGTTCAACATCTATTTCCAGTAGCGGCAGTCAATATGGCTTGCCGGCAGGTGCCGCTTACGACTGGCTTAGATGCAAAGGGCCAATAAAAAAGACCGGGAATTCTCCCGGCCTTTCGTCTGGTCTGTCATGTCCCTGCCAGTACATCCGTGGTCAGGGCTATGGAAGAGACCTTATACTGCCTGCAGGTTGTCTGCGGCGGACTTGCCGGTGCGGCGGTCCTGGACAACTTCAAAGCTTACCTTCTGGCCCTCGACGAGCGGCGGCATGCCGGCACGCTCGACAGCGGTGATGTGAACGAACACGTCAGCTGCACCGTCTTCCGGCTGAATGAAGCCGAAGCCTTTGGTGGAATTGAAGAACTTTACAGTGCCAATGGTCATAACGATTACCTTTCAATCGATCATGAGTGTTGCCCGTCACGCGGAATGCGAAACGGTGCGAGAAGTCGAGATTGATAGGGAAGATCGTTCGGGGCGCGGTAAGCCGCGCAGTCACAAAGTTCATCATGCAATATCGATGGAGCGCAGATAGGATGGAATAGTGTTTTAAACAAGGCGGATTCCAATCTTTTTTCGCCCAAAGGTAGTTTTGTTGCCTGCCAGGAGAAGCCGAGAGACCTGGTGGAAAGGAAAGATGCTCAAACAGCCCTTTGTTCAGCCCGGAAGCCTTTAAGGACGACGCAACAGTGGGCGAAACCAGCGTTCCGCAGCCGCGCGCTGCATAGACCGGGCAAAGCCTGCCAATTGGTCTCAGGAAATTTTCAGAACGGAATTGCTCCTTGGCGCAGGCGGGATTAGCGTGTGCGCAACGGAATTGCCGCAGCTGAGTCCATGACGCGGCAAAGCCTGTTTCCGCCGCCTTTGAACGAGAGACCAGATGGCACACTTGCCCAACTCCCTTGAAGCCCGCGATACGGCCTTTCAGCTTCATTCCTATGCCAATGCCCGACAGCAGGAGGAAACCGGCGCGCTGGTGATCGACAAGGGCGAGGGCATCTATGTCGAGGACATCAACGGCAAGCGTTACATCGAGGGCATGGCCGGTCTCTGGAGCGTGGCCGTCGGCTTTGGAGAAAAACGTCTGGTGGAGGCGGCGACACGTCAGATGGAGAAGCTGCCCTATTATCACACCTTCACCTACAAGACCCATGGACCGTCGATCGAGCTGGCCGAAAAGCTGATCGAAATGGCGCCCGTGCCGATGTCGAAGGTCTATTTCACCAATTCGGGCTCCGAGGCCAATGACACCGCGATCAAGCTGATCTGGTACCGCTCGAACGCACTGGGCCAGCCGGAGCGCAAGAAGATCATTTCCCGTGTCCGCGGCTATCACGGTGTGACCATCGCTTCGGCCAGCCTGACAGGGCTTCCCAACAATCACCGGTCCTTCGATCTGCCGATCCCGCAGGTTCTGCACACGACCTGCCCGCATTACCGCACCCAGAAAAGGGATGGCGAAAGCGAGGCCGGTTTTGCCAAACGTTGCGCACAGGATCTGGAAGACCTGATCCTGGCGGAAGGTCCGGAAACCATTGCCGCCTTCTTCGCAGAACCTGTGATGGGCGCAGGCGGTGTGGTCGTGCCGCCCGAGGGCTATTGGGAGGCCGTCCAGCCGGTCCTGAAGAAATACGACATCCTGTTTGTGGCTGACGAAGTGATCTGTGGCTTCGGCCGGACTGGCAACATGTTCGGCACGGAAACCTACAAGCTGCAGCCGGACATCATGACGCTGTCCAAGGCATTGTCCTCGTCCTACCAGCCGATCTCGGCTCTGCTGATCAACGACAAGGTCTATCAGCCGATCGCAGACGAGAGTCACAAGATCGGTGTGCTGGGGCACGGTTATACCGGCAGCGGCCATCCGGTGGCCTCGGCCGTTGCGCTGGAAAATCTGAAGATCATCGAGGAGCGGGAGCTGGTCGCGCATGTGCGGGAGATTGCGCCGGTTTTCCAGAAACGACTGGCGGAGCTTGGCGCTAACCCGCTGGTGATCGAGACCCGCGGCATCGGCCTGATCGGCGCGGCGGAGCTGCACCACGAAGCGCTGGCCGCAACGCCGGGCGCGCTGGGCGGCAAGACCAATGCCGTCTTCCTGGACAAGGGGCTGATCTCGCGCAACATGCTGGATGCCATGGCTTTCTGCCCTCCTTTGATCATCAGCGAGGCGCAGGTCAATGATATGTTCGACATCGCCGAAGCCAGCCTGAAAAGCGTTCAGGACAGCCTATGACCGGCTGGTCGATTGTCGGCACGATCAGCGGCACCTCGGCGGACGGTATTGATCTCGCCGAGATCAACACCGATGGCCGGACGGTGACGCGGTTCGGCCCGGCCGAGACGGCGGGCTATCGCGCCAAGACCAAAGAGGATGTGCTGACGGCAGCTGCGCGCAAGGGTGCGGACCGGGGGGCCTGGCCGGAGATTGCAGCTGCGGTGACGGCAGATCATGCCGCCGTCATTCGAACCTTTTTGCAGACGCATGGCCTCCAGCCGGACGCCATTGTCTTTCACGGACAGACGGTCTGGCACGACCCGAAGGCGGGTGAAACGGTGCAGCTTGGCAACCCGCAGGCGCTGGCAGATGAACTCGGTCTCCAGATCATCGGAGATGTTCGTCTGGCCGACATGGCGGAAGGCGGTGAGGGGGCGCCGCTTGTCCCGGCCTATCATCGGGCGCTCGCCAAAACCCTGGTCGGAGCAGAACATGAGCCGCTCTGTTTCCTCAATATCGGTGGGGTTTCCAACCTGACCTTCATCAGCGGCGACGAGATCCTGGCCTTTGATATCGGCCCGGGCAACGCACTCCTGGATGACTGGGTGCGCGGGCACGGTGCTGGGGACTATGACGCCGGAGGGATGCTGTCGTCACGTGGCAAGGTGGACGCGGAAAGGCTGGCTGGAGCTCTTGAGCATCCGTTCCTGTCGGCGCCCGGTCCGAAGTCCCTCGACCGCTACAGTTTTTCCGGGGATTTCGCCGAGGGCCTGGGCCTGGAAAACGGCGCGGCGACATTGCTTGCCTTCACGGTGGAGGCGATCGCCAGATCGGAAGCCTTGCTGCCGGCAACGCCACGTCTCTGGCTTGTCTGCGGTGGCGGCCGGCACAATCCCGTCCTGATGCGGCTTCTGTCTGAAAGGCTTTCAGGGGACGTGGTCTCCGCCGACACATACAAAATTGACGGGGACGCTCTTGAAGCCCAGGCGATGGCCTTTCTGGGCGCGCGCCTTTTGGCAGGACTGCCGACCACCTATCCGGAGACCACGGGCGTCGGCCATCCGGTCTCTGGCGGCAGACTGTACCGTCCCTCCGTCTGACCTGACCCTCATCCCATCAAGAGACTTCTGTGAGGAAGCGTGAAAAAGATAACCGAACCTGCGCGCGAAATTGACGTGATCCATGAAACCGATGTTCTGGTTGTCGGCTCCGGGCCAGGCGGTCTGGCGGCCGCTCTCGGCGCTGCCCGGGCCGGGGTCGAAGTGACCCTGGTGGAACGCTTCGGCTGTTTTGGTGGCAATATCACCGCCGTAGGTGTGGAAGGCTTTGCCTGGTATCGGCACGAACAGACCGTCGACACGGAAGGCGTCGGCCGGGAATTTGAGAACCGTGCTCGCGAAGCCGGGGCAACAACGCCCGAACCCCAGTCCGACAGCGACGCAATCGACGCCGAAGGCTTCAAGCTTGTGGCCGACAATCTGGTTGAGGAAGCCGGCATTCACCCGATGCTGCACAGGGCCTTCGCAGCGCCGATCATGGACGGGAACGAAATCCGCGGCATCATCACCGAAAGCAAGGCGGGCCGGGAAGCTATCCTTGCCAAAAAGGTGATCGATGCGACCGGCGACGCGGATGTTGCCTATCGCGCGGGCGCGGCAACCCACAAGACACCGGTAGAGGACATGCAGGCCGCCTCTGTAATGTTTTCCATGAACGGTGTCGACAAGAAGAAGTTCATCGAGGCGATCAAGGCCGACCCGCAGACCTATAAGGACTGGGAAAGCGGTGAATGGTCGGTGGAAACCACGGGCAAGGAAGACAAGATGTTCTCGCCCTTCCTGCGCAAGCCGTTCGAAAAGGCGATGGACAGCGGGATCATCCCGCCGGCGCTGCAGACGATTTCCGGCACCTGGGGCGCTGTTTATGACAGCGGCGATCTCACTTATCTGAACCTGGTGCATCTGCCGGAATGTGACGGCACCGACCCGGCCTCCATGACCCGCAACGAGATTGAGGGCCGCCGCCAGGCGATGATGGCGGTCGAGGCGCTGAAGCGCTACCAGCCCGGCTGCGAGGCGGCAAAGCTGCGCAATTTCGGTATGACCATCGGCATCCGCGACACCCGCAAGATCCTGGCGGCCTATAACATGACGGGCGAGGATGTGAGAGAGCAGGGGCGCTTCGGCGACAGCGTCGGCATCTTCCCGGAATTCATCGACGGCTACGGCATCCTGATCCTGCCGACGACGGGACGCTATTTCCAGCTGCCCTACCGCACCATGCTGCCGAGAGGCGTCAGCAATCTGCTGGTGGCCGGCAGGGCTACCGGCGGGGACAAGGTCAGCCATGCGGCGACGCGCAACATGATGTGCTGCACGGTGACCGGTCAGGGGGCCGGTGTTGCCGCCGCGATTTCGGTAAAACACGGCATCGATCTTGAGGCGATGGACATCAGTCTGCTGCAGGCAGAACTGAAACGGCAGGGCGTTCGGCTGCACTGAAGCGGTTTGAGAAATTGCTGATTTCAGGTGAGCACGTGCTGCGATTTGCGTGAGCCGCGCCCTTGCGCGGCCAGAAACGAGCCGCTAACCAGAATGCATGAACGGATCTGAAATCTACCAACGGCTGATCGGGCTCATCGAGGAACGTGTCCTGAAACCCGGCGACCGTCTGCGCGAAGCAGACCTTGCCGAGGAATTCGGTGTGTCCAGAACGCCGATCCGCGAAGGCTTGAAACGTCTGGAGGCCCAGGGCCTGGCGGCGCACGAACCCAATCGCGGCATGGTCGTGCCGACGCTGGATCACGGTCAGATCAACGAGGTCTATTTCATGCGCGAGGTGCTGGAAGGCACAGCTGCGGGTCTTGCCGCAAAACACGCCTCGAAACCGGAGATCGAGATCCTGCAGGATCTGGTCGCATCGGACCGCAAGCGCATTGCCGACAAGGACAGTCTGGTCCGCTCCAATCGCGAGTTTCACCGGCGCCTTTGCCTGGCATCCCATAACCGCTATCTCGTTGACCAGATCGAGCACCTGCGCCTGTCGCTGATCCTGATGGCCGGCACCACATTGGACACGCCCGAACGGCGCGAGACGGCCGTGGAAGAGCACGCGGCCATTGTCGATGCCATCGCCAAGGGCGATGCCAAAACCGCCGAGGCGGCCGCCCGTCTTCACATTTTCCACGCGCACAAGACCCGCCTGCAGCAGATTTAGAGCGCGCCAATGACGTAGCCCCGATCCCAACGGCAAAAGACTGCCAGCTTTTGCCATCAGTTGGGGTGTGTCATTCGTCCGGACAATCTGCAGCCCAAAGGGTCAGAGACAAGCTCTTGCCTGTCGCTTGATATGGTTCCAGCCGACGAAGCGGTTTGGTCGCGGAATCTGGCAGACGTCCGACGATGTCGTTTGACAGGAGCGTTGCTTCGTTGAGGACCTTGGCAGCGCCCTCGATCCTTGCTGCTGTGTTCATCGTATCGCCGAGCAAGGCGATTTCCTTCTTCCAGTCGCCGATCTCGCCGGTGGCGACCTGCCCGCAATGCAGAGCGACCCTGATGCGGGGCGTGTGCCCGAAGCTGGCTTGATAGTCCTTCTTGCGGCGCTCCAGAACCTTGTGCAGCTGAAAGGCACATTCCAGGCACCTGGCGTCCTTGAGACCACGTGCCAAGGGCCACGTAACAATGACCGCATCGCCGACATAGCGATAAACATCGCCTGCCGACTGATCTATCGGCCTTGCGAGATCAAGGGCAACTTCCTGCAGAAAGTTATGAAACGCGAGCTCGCCGATCTTCTCCGCCAGGGCTGTCGAGCCGACGATGTCCGCAAACAGGACGATCCGCTTTTCCAGGCGCGGGCGGCTGTAGCGTCCTGTCACCAGTGCAGCAGTCGCTTCAGCGCCAAGGAGCCGGTTGATTTCAATGGCCGTTGAGAAGGCGAAGGAAACGGCGGCCGAAATCAGAAAGACTTCCAGAAAGTCGCGTTGCTGCCAGGGCAGCAGGCCAATTGTGAGTAGACCTGACGCCGCGAGACCCAAAAGGATAAAGAAACTGTATGCAAGGGCCCGGGAGGCCATGAGCATCACTGGCGGCAGCCGCCTGACCCTGCGCAGGCTGGAGTTCGAAAAGATCAGGAACTCCACAGTTGAACATCCACAGCCGATCACGCCGCCAGTGATGCTCCCCTGAAGGGCAAAGAAGGCCGCCGTGTCGCCGCCGCTTCGCAAGACCCCGATCAATGCGCCGACAAGGATGGAGGCCCCTGTGATTTGGAGGATCTTGTCGAGCAGCTTTCGGTGCCGAAGAGATGTTGCCACGAAACCCTCCGGCAACTGCGGTTGTGCACCAGCAACGTGCGGGCAAAGTGATCAGGTCTTCAGAGCACGATTTTGCAAGCCGGGCAAGGTGGTCACTCTCAGCTCAAAAAGGACCCATTGACCGCCAGCACCAGGTTGGCGAGGGCGGCGATGACGATCACGGCAAATGTCAGGACCATGCCGACAACGCGCAGGTTGCCCAGTTCAGGCTCCTGGCTGAAACCATACGCGTGGGCGATGCGGCCTGCGACGAGAACCGTTCCAAGGCCCCAAAGCAACAGAGGTGCACCGTTCATCAGTTCCAGCATCAAAAGGAGCAGAAGGGCGAAGGGGGCATATTCGGCGCAATTGCTGTGGGCGCGCATGCGGCGGATCAGTTTCCTGTTGCCCTGATCACCGAGCCCGATCCGTTCGCTGCGCCTGGCAGCGATCACCCGTATGGTCAGCACCACGTAAAGCAGCGCAAGCAAGCCGGCGAAGATTGGCGTTATCATGACGCTCATGAGCCCCCTCTGAGAAACGGTTCAGGCAAGCCATCAAAACAGGAATTCCGTGCACTTGTCATTACGAGCGAGGCGGAATGCCGGTTCAGCTTTCCGACTCATTCCTTTATTCGTAGGCCGGTTCAGGACGCCGGTTCAGGACGCCGGTTCACCCGGCTGTCTGAGCGGAATACTCGTCAAAATACTCCGTGATCACCTGCCGCGCAAAAGCGCCGATACTGGCATAATCTGCCTCCGTGAGGTTGGCGAGCGATACCCGTGCGGATGCATCCACCACCTCAAATCCCTTGCCCGGCAGAAGCACCACGCCGGTCTCCTCCGCCAGCCGGAACAGGAAATCATATCCTTTCTTGTTGGCAACGAACCACTCGGCAAAGCCATCGCCATAGAGCTGACCGCTCAGTTTTTGCAGGTTGACCAGCGTGTAGTAGTTGACATCGTTCGGCTCGCGATGCGGTTTCACGCCCATATTGAGTTCGAGCGTGTTGAAACGCTTGCGGATCAGGCTCTTGGCAGCATTTTTATAGTGATCATCCCGGTCTAGCAGTCCCGCCATGGCGAACAGCATCATCTGGATCTGCTGCGGCGTCGAGGCTCCGGCTGTGTGGTTGAGCGCAACCGCCCGGCTGTCGGCGACCAGGCGGTCGATCAGCTTGATCGCGCGTGGCGCGGTTGTCAGTGAGGCATAACGCTTGTCCAGACCGGTCTTGGTTGTTTCCGGCAGGGCTGCGAGGGCGTCGTCGAAGACATTGTCGTCATGGAGCGCGATGACGCCGAGCCGCCAGCCGGTGGCACCGAAATATTTCGAAAAGGAATAGACGCACAGCGTGTTGCGCGGCGCTTTGGCGAACAGCGAAACGAAATCGTCTGCGAAGGTTCCATAGACATCGTCGGTGACAACATAAAGATCCGGGCGCTTTTCGTTGATGACGGCGGCCACCCGTTCGAGATCGTCCGGCGACAGTTTGACGGAGGGCGGGTTGCTGGGATTGACGATGCAGAACACCTTGATATCGGTGTCTTCCAGCTTGGCCAGTTCTTCGTCGCTGAACTGCCAGTCCGCGCCTTCCTCCATACGGATATCGACCACCGGCATGTCATAATCCGGGAGCGGCGGGATCTCCAGATAGGGCGAGAAGATCGGGGTGCCGAGCGCCACCTTGTCTCCCGGCTTGACGAGTCCGTTGGCCTTCAGCGTCTGAAAAATATAGGTCATGGCCGCGGTGCCGCCTTCCGTCGCAAAGACGTCAAAGGAACCCTGCCGGGGTTCATTACCGAACATCTCCTTGGCAAGATAGGCGCCGACAATCGTCTCGGTGTGGCGCAACATGCGCGGCGGCACCGGATAATTGCAGCCAAGAAAACCGGCGACCATCTCATGGATCAGTTCATGGCGATGGATGCCCAGCTGGTCCTTGGCGTAGGACAAGGTTGCTTTCAGGAACGTGGTGCCAATGAGGTCTTCATGCCTGTGCACGAAGTTTTCGAACCGTTGCAGCAGGCCGTCCTGCTCCGGAAGGCCGCCAAAGCCGCTATCGAGGTAGGAATAGGAACGTTCGGCTTCTTCCACGGCAAAATCGCCAAGGCGGAGAAAGGCCCGCCGGGGCTGGGTTGCCAGAAAATTCGGATTGCCTCGACCGGCATTCAGCATCATCCGGTCCGCCGACGAGGAGGCAATGTCGATCAGCTTGTCCTTGAGCTCAAACGGGCTCAGGTCCTGAAATTCCGAATAGTCACGCGTCGTCATGATTGCTCTCCAAACTTCACGGGCCAGAATCAAGGGCCAGAATCTAGGGTCAGAATTACAGGTCAGACTCACGGGGAAGGGTTGGTCGCGACAAGGCCGACAATGAGAGGCCCCCAAAGAGTCAGCAGCACATTGGCGACCGCATAGGTCACGGTGAACGTCACGACGGGCGTCGCGTTGCCGGCCTTGCCCATCAGCGCGGCGAAGCCGGGATTGGCGCTGCGGCCCCCGGCAACACAGGCCAGCGCCTCGATCGGGTTCTGAATGCGCAGGATGTAATAGGAGAAAAAGAAGCCGATCAGCTGCGGGATCAGTGTGACGCCGATGCCAAACAGGAACAGGCTGACACCCTGTTCCTGCAACGTCGTCAGAACCTGGGGGCCTGCGCTGATGCCGACGACGCCGACAAAGATGGCAAGTCCGAAATCGCGCAGAAAATTGACGGCACCCGTCGGCAAGGCGGCATATCGCGGATGCGTGCTGCGTAACCAGCCGAACAGAAGTCCGGACAATAAACATCCACCACCGCTGCCGATCGAAACAGGCACACCGCCCAGCTTGAATTCGATCAGGCCCAACAGCAGACCGAGCGTCATGCCGATGCCGAAAAAGATGAAGTCGGTAACCGCCGCCGCGCTGATCGGGTAGCCGATCGATGCCTGGACCTTGCCAAGGTCGTGCGGGCTCCCGGTCAGTTGAAGTTCATCGCCCTTGTGGATCTGCAAATTTGGCAGGAGGGGCAGGTCGCGGCCCATCCGCTTGACGCCGGTCACGAACACATCATGCAGCGCGTTGGACTTGACGTGGTGATGCAGACCCTGAAGCCTGTGATCGGCGATTTCCGGATTGGTCAGAACGATGTGACGGTTTTCCAGAACCAGCCGGTAACCGTCCGGCGCCGGAACTTCAGCTGCAAAGGTCTCGGGTTGGGTCTCCAACGCGCTGACCAGGCCGGTAAAGGCGACAATGTCTCCGGAATGCAGCCGGGTCTCCTGCGTCAGGTCTAGATCCTGACCGGCCCTCAGGACAGCCTCAAGGGCGAGTTCTTCAAAGGCAGCGTCCAGTTCCTGCGGAGATTTGCCGATCCAGTCGGTTCCAATCGCAAGCCTGTAGAAACGGGTGTCGATGCGCCGGGCCGCGTCGAACTGACCTGGCTCCAGTTCGGTCGCGCCGCCGGACATCTGTTCGGCCAGTTTGATGGCTTCTTTCCTGATGTCCCAGCGCATGATGGTGGGAAAGAACCAGGTGATCATGATAATCGGGCCGATTGAGCCGAAAATGTAACAGACCGCGTAGCCAACGGCGATGTTGGTCTCCATCACCGACTTCAGGTCGGTGGAGACACTCAGTTTCTGGATCGTTTCTCCGGCCGTTCCGATAATGGCCGACTGTGTCAGCCCGCCGGCCGCCAGTCCGGCCGCCGTGCCGCGGTCGAGTTCGAACCCCCAGGCAAAGGCGAGCACGGTGAATAACCCGAGCAGGCACATCACGGCCGCAGACAGCAACTGGTTCAGGGATTTCAGCGACAGGGCACGGAAGAATTGCGGCCCGCCCTGATAACCCACCGCATAGATGAAGAGCGCAAAGAAGATATCCTTGACCGCCGTGTCGATGGTGACCCCGACCTGACCAAGAATGACCCCGACGATCAGCGTCCCGGCGATCCCGCCCAGAACGAAGTTTCCGACCTTGAGTTTGCCGGCGAAATAGCCAAGTGCAACGGCGACAAAAAGGAATACCAGCGACGATTGTGTCGCCAGCCATTGAAGAAGCTCCATTCCCGGCCTCCCGGTCCTGCTGCAATTTCGCGTTTCAACTGTCAATCAAACACGCAAACTATTGCGCGATGAGGACAGCCGAACAAGTAGGACCGGGTTTTTACGGACAGGCCGGGATCAGCACTCGACGATGTTCACCGCAAGGCCACCCTTGGAGGTTTCCTTGTATTGCTCCATCATGTCCATGCCCGTCTGGCGCATGGTTTCGATGCAGCCGTCCAGCGGGACAAAATGGGAGCCGTCGCCGCGCAGGGCCAGGGAGGCAGCCGTCACCGCCTTGACCGCACCGAGGGCGTTGCGCTCGATACACGGCACCTGAACCAGCCCCGCAATCGGGTCACAGGTCATGCCGAGGTGGTGCTCCAGGGCGATTTCGGCTGCGTTTTCAATCTGCTCATTTGTGCCGCCAAGCGCGGCACAAAGACCTGCTGCAGCCATGGCCGAGGCTGAACCGACTTCGCCCTGACAGCCGACCTCGGCACCGGAAATCGAGGCATTGGCCTTGATGATGCCGCCGACAGCCGCCGCAGTCAGTAGGAAGGTACGGATGCCGGCCTGATCGGCACCCGGGCAATGGTCGAGATAATAGCGCGTGACGGCGGGGATCACCCCGGCAGCGCCATTGGTCGGGGCTGTCACGACGCGCCCGCCGGCAGCGTTTTCCTCGTTGACCGCCATGGCATAGACGCCGAGCCAGTCGACGACATTATGTTCGAAAGGCGGGTTGCTGCGGCCTTCCCGGATGAGTTTCTGATAGATCTCTGCGGCGCGGCGCTTGACCTTGAGCCCGCCGGGCAGAATGCCGGACTGGGAGATGCCACGATTGATGCAGCTGTCCATGGCGGACCAGAGCTTGTCGATCCCGGCTTCAACGTCCTCGCGCGGCAGGTCGGCGCATTCGTTCTGGAGTTTCATCTCTGCGATGGAAAGCTCCGCCTCCTGTCCCATTTCCAGCATCTGTTTGGCCGAAGCAAAGGGGAAAGGTACGTCCTGGGTGGCCAGTTCGTTGACCGGTTCGTTCGTGGTCTTGCGCAGTTCTGCTTCACTGACGACAAACCCGCCACCGATGGAGTAGTAGACAAACGTGTCGATCACACTGCCGGCAGCATCCAGAAGATGGAAGGTCATGCCGTTGGCATGCAGCGGCAGCGGCGGGCCGTAGTCGAAGATGACATCCTTGTCCGGCGAGAAGTGGAGTTCAGGAAGACCTGAGATCTGAAGGCGTTTGGAGCGCTCAAGCGCTTCCAGCATCGGCTCGACCTGATCCGGGTCAAGAGTGTCGGGTCTGGCCCCGAGCAATCCCAGACAGACTGCCTTGTCCGTTGCGTGCCCCTTGCCGGTAAAGGCAAGCGATCCGTGCAGGGTGACTGTCAGACGGGTGGCCCTTTGCTCCGCGCCCGCAAGCCCGCGCAGGCGGTCAAGGTATCTGTGAACGGCCACCATCGGGCCGACGGTGTGGGAGCTGGACGGGCCTATGCCGATTTTAAAAATGTCAAAGACACTGATGAACATTTCTCTGAGACCGCATGGTTCTGGAACGCCGGTTCACCGGCTCTTGCTTCTGAGGCTAACAGATAGCGTGTCGGCCTCCTCCATTCAAACGGGCAAATTTGTGTTATTTGCGACATGGCTGTTCCAAAGTGCACGGCAACCGAACCGGTCCCCGTCTCATAGGTCTTCAGAAACAGTTGTTTGCAGCAATCCGCTTTGATAGCGTGCCGCTTCCTTTCATTTGCAACTATCCTGAACGAGAACCCGATGACTTCCCAGCACCCGGCAGACCTGACCGATGTCCTGGCCTCCAAAAAGGACGCCTTTCAGATCCCCGAGGGGGTCATCTATCTGGACGGGAACTCGCTTGGTGTCCTGCCGAAACATGTGCCGGCTCGCATTGCCGATGTGGTTGCCGAGGAATGGGGCACCAGCCTCATCCGCGCCTGGAACACGCATAGCTGGATCGATCTGCCGGGGCGCACCGGCGACCGGATCGGCAAGCTGATCGGGGCTCCCAAGGACACGGTGGTGGCCTGTGACAGCACCTCGGTGAATGTCTTCAAGGTTCTGTCCGCGGCGCTGTCCTTGCGTCCCGAGCGCAAGGTCATTCTCTCTGACAACGGCAATTTCCCGACCGATCTTTATGTGGCGTCCGGTCTGAAACAGCTGCTCGACAAGGGGCATGAACTGAAGATCGTCGATCCGCTGGAGGTGCGCGCCGCCATCGACGAGACCGTTGCCGTGGTCATGCTGACCCAGGTCGATTACCGCACGGGGCGGGTGCACGACATGGTGGACCTGACCCGGGTTGCCCATGACGCCGGTGCGCTCGCGATCTGGGATCTGGCGCATTCGGCAGGTGCCATCCCGGTGGATCTCACTGGCGCGAAGGCGGACTTCGCTGTCGGCTGCGGCTATAAATATCTGAATGGAGGCCCCGGCGCGCCGGCTTTTCTCTACGTGGCACCCGAGCACCAGGAGAAGGTCACCTCACCATTGACCGGCTGGATGGGGCACGAAGCCCCCTTTGCCTTCGATCTCGACTATCGGCCGGTGAGCGGCATCAACCGCATGACGGTCGGCACCCCGGCCATCCTGGCCTTGTCCAGTCTTCATGCCGCACTGGATGTGTTTGAAGATGTTGATATGGCGGACATCCGCCGCAAATCGGTTTCGCTCAGCGAACTTTTCATCTCAGAGGTCGAAGCCAAGTGTCCGCAATTGGAACTGGCCAGCCCGCGCGATCCGGAATGCCGCGGCAGCCAGGTGTCGTTCCGGTTCGGTGAGGGCTATGCGGTCGTCCAGGCGTTGATCGCGCGGGGTGTGATTGGCGACTTCCGGGCACCCGACGTCATGCGCTTCGGCTTCACACCGCTTTACCTGTCACACCAGGATGTTGTCGACGCCGTCGACATCCTGCGCGATATCCTGGAAACGGAAAGCTGGAACCGGCCGGAGTTCAAGAGCCGCGCCAAGGTCACATAACCGCCAGTCGCACCTGTGACCGCAACATGGCGCGAAAGTCGTCTTCCGGCACCGGCTTTGAATAGAGAAAGCCCTGGAAACGGTTGCAGCCGTTTTCCGACAGCCAGGTGCGCTGCTCGGCCGTTTCCACGCCCTCCGCGACGACTTCGGCGCCAAGGGCTGAGGCCAGTGACAGGATCAGTTTCACGATAGCACCGCCTGTTGCGATGTCTTCCATGAACATCCGGTCGATCTTGATGCCGTCGATCGGGTAGTTGTGCAGATAGGCCAGGTTGGAATAGCCGGTGCCAAAATCGTCAATGACGATCCGGTAGCCTGCAGCCTTCAGTACGGTCAGCGTCTCGAAGGCATTGGGGATGTCCCCGAGAAGAACGCTTTCGGTGATTTCCAGCGAGATCATGCCGGGGTGGCAACCGGTCAGATCGGCAAGGGCCTGCATCCGCGTCATGAAGTGCGGGTCCGACATCTGGCGGGGGGAAACGTTCATGGAAAGAGGGATGGAAAATCCTGCCTTTGCCAGGTCCGCCTGCAAGGCTCCGACCTGGTTTCCAACCCAGGCGCCAATGTCGTTGATCAGTCCGGTTTCTTCCGCAATCGGTACAAATTCGTCAGGTCGGACAAGGCCCTTCATCGGATGATGCCAGCGTATCAACGCTTCTGCACCGACAACACGTTCCGTGTTGGTGCAGGCGATCGGCTGAAAATGCAGCACAAATTCATTGTCGCGAATGGCCCGTTCCAGATCCTTTTTGATGGAATGGTGTTCGTCTCTGAGGAGGCGCATGCGTTCGCGGTAGCGCACGCACTTGCATTTGGGGTCCGTCTTGGCCTGATAGAGGGCGAGGTCGGCATTCCGCATCAACTGGTCGATGGATTTCCCATCCTCCGGGAAATGAGCGTAGCCGATGCTGAGACCGATCTGCCTGGGTTTTCCGTCAATGAGCTGGGACGTCGCGAAGTTCGCCAGGAGAGCCTGACCGAACCAGTCAGGAATATGGTGATCCGGTTCTTCAAGATGACAGATCAGAAACTCGTCCCCGCCAAGCCTGGCAACGATATCGTCGGGACCAGCAAGTTCCTTCAGCGTATGCGCCACGATTTGCAGCAAGGCGTCACCCGCCGCATGCCCGAGTGAATCGTTGACCATCTTGAAGTCGTCGAGATCGACCAGATAAAGCGTTGCCCGTTGATTGTTGTCTGCCGCCGTTTGCAGCACCTGGGTGACGCGCTCTTTCAGATAGGTGCGATTGGAGAGACCTGTCAGAGTGTCGTGGCTTGCAAGATACTGCGCGCGTTCCTTGGTTTCATGCAGCTCCGTGACGTCGATTTCGCTGACGAGATAGGCCGGCTGGCCCGAGACGGCGTCGTGGCACGCACGGATGGTCAGTTCATGCCAACGCGCTCCGGCCGGTGTCTCGATGTTTGCCACGAGCCTGGCAGTGCGGTCCTCAACGACCTGATCCAGAAGTCGCCGGGCTTCATGCGGATCGACAAACTGGTCCTCGAACCGGGTTTCGAGTTTCGGGCAGGCGGCCCGTGCGGCCGTGTTGCGGTAAAGGGGGGTGCCGTCCTCTGCAAACAGCGAAATCATCACCGTCGTGTGCATCAGGGCTTCGGCGCTGCGCAGGGTTTCCGGCTGCTGTTCATGATGCGGGCGGCCTTCGCACAACAGCGCCATGCGCCCGTCGTTCAACCGGATACCGCTCATCACGACTTGCAGGACCTGAGCCGTGCCTTTCGGATAAAGCGTCCAGATCTCGGCAAAACTCACGTCGTGTTTGCAGAAATCCTGCTGGTATTGCCGCAGCCGCTGCTCCACGGAATGGGACATATCCTTGCCCATGTCGCGCGATCGCAGCTCTTCAAGGGTCGCCGAATCGGTGATTTCGAGCGCTTTCCGATTGGCCCACAAGATGCGCTTGTGGTCGAAGTCAAAGATCCAGACCCCGGTATCAAGCCGGTCGAATATGGAAAACACCAGTTCCTGATCGACCCGCCCGTCCGCGATAGACTGCGGCAGAGAAGAGGAATTCTCTTCATGGTTGTGAAGTCTGTCCGGGAAATCTGACATTGGTATCGGCGGCGCTCTCCACGATAAGTTTAAGCTGCCCTTGTGTGCAACGCCAGCTTTTGTTTGCATATGTGGCGCGAACACAAAATGTACATGGCAGAAGTGTACTGACCGGAAAAATTTCAATCAATTCAAAATCGGAAAAACCCTCAGGAGACTTAACGAGACCTAGCCGGACACATGTCGTTCCCGGTTAACCCTGACAATGTCAAAGTAGGCAGTCGCGGTTTTCGTGTCGCGGCAAAATCATGTTTGCGGTGCTGGCGCGACCAAACCCGAAAGCTGTGCCGGTGTCTTTCCTCAAGGTTCGGTATCGATGGGCTATTCGCGCAAAATGTCTGGGTTTTGCTGTTGAAAGGTGCTTACGATACGCACTGCGTTGGGAAGACGGGCAATTGACGTGGCAGAACCGGAACGCTATGTCCGGCGCAGTCGCGCGACCGGTTTGATTGCTGCTGTTGGAAGTCAATCGGCAAGACTGGAACTGCGCCGATCCAAAACTTCCGAAAAATAGGCAAAATTTGAGATTGCATGTTTCGTTTAACTGCAAAAACGGGAAAATCTTGCCCTTTCTGCGGTGGAAGCCGGAGATTATGAGTTGATTGCTCTGCCAATGAAGTTAGAAGGACTGAACGCTGCGCCGAAGTAGGCCGTTTCACGCCTGCTGAAGCCATCCTGAAAACGGGAGGGGCGCGGCCAAAGACAAAAAGACTGACCGTGGGGGCGGCGAGGAGCGTGAATGCTGGAGCTTGATGAGCTCGTAATGGATTTTGGCGGATTCCGTGCGGTGAATGGCTGCACGTTCCGTGTGGAGGAGGGCAGCATTACCGGATTGATCGGTCCCAACGGGGCCGGCAAGACGACGCTGTTCAATCTGATCGCCGGTGCCTTGCAACCGACAAGCGGCCGGATCCGCTTTCTGGGCGAGGACGTCACACCGCTGGCCAGCCACCAGCTGTTTCATAAAGGGCTGGTGCGCACGTTCCAGATCCCGCATGAATTCCACAAGCTGACGGCTCTTGAGAACCTGATGATGGTGCCGCCGTCTCAGCCGGGCGAAAACCTGTTCTCCAACTGGTTCACCTGGGGCAAGGTCAAATCGGCCGAGCAGGCTGTTGAAGCCAAGGCCTACGAGACACTGGACTTTCTGGAACTGACCCACGTGGCGCATGAGCGCGCGGGCAACCTGTCCGGTGGTCAGAAGAAGCTCCTGGAACTCGGCCGCACCATGATGACCAATGCCAAGCTCGTGTTGCTGGACGAGCCGGCGGCAGGGGTCAACCGGACCTTGTTGCGCAAGCTGGAAAGCAAGATCGAGATCCTCAACAAGGAACGCGGTTACACGTTCATCCTGATCGAACACGATATGGAAATGATCGAGAAACTCTGTGCGCCGGTTGTCTGCATGGCCGAGGGCCGGGTGCTGATCGAGGGCGATTTCCAGACGGTTCGCTCCAATCCGCAGGTGCTGGAAGCCTATCTCGGCGAGACCACGGGAGACGCCGCATGACTGCGCTCCTGTCGATTGAAAACATCACCGGCGGCTATGGCGACGCCGACATCCTCAAGGATGTCTCCATGCATGTCGCTCCGGATGAGATCGTGGCAATTGTCGGCCCGAACGGGGCCGGCAAATCCACGGCGATGAAATCCGTTTTCGGCATGCTGACCATTCGCGGCGGCAAGATGCTGTTTGACGGTGACGACATCACCAAGTGGTCGCCGAACCGGATCGTCCAGCGCGGGATCTGCTACGTGCCGCAGGTCGACAATATCTTCCGGGAAATGTCGATCCACGAGAACCTGGAAATGGGCGGGTTCCTGAAAAAAGGTGATCTCAGCGCGGCCTATGACAGGGTCTACACCCTGTTTCCGGATCTGAAGGAGCGGCGCAAGACCATGGCCGGCAGCCTGTCGGGCGGTCAGCGCCAGATGGTGGCCATGGGCCGGGCCCTGATGCTTGATCCCAAGCTGCTGTTGCTGGACGAGCCGACCGCCGGCCTCTCGCCGAAATACATGGAACAGATCTTCCAGATCTGCCGGGATGTGCGCGACACGGGTGTCGCCATTCTTCTGGTGGAACAACATGCCAAGCAGGCTTTGGCGTTCTCCGACCGGGGCTATGTCCTGGCCGCCGGTCAGAACCGTCACGAAGGCACCGGCGCCGAGCTGCTGGCCGACCGTGAAGTCGCCGAAATGTTCCTGGGAGGCTGACCGGTTATGGATTTGCTTGAGCTTCTGAATTTCTACGTCATTCCGGGCATTGTGCTCGGCTCCATCTATGCGCTCGGGGCGGTCGGTATCACGCTGATCTTCGCCATTCTGCGCTACGCCCATCTGGCCCATGGTGATCTGGCGACACTGGGTGCCTTTATCGCCCTTGCTGTTGTCACCAGCCTCGGTGTGTCGCCGCTGGTCGCGTTGCCGGTTGCCATTCTGGCAACGGCGGGTGTGGCCGTTGGCATCGACAAGGTCTTTTACGAACATCTGCGCGAACGGCCCAAGATCGTCACCGTGATGGCCTCGCTCGGCATCGCGCTGATGGTGCGGTCGGTGATCCAGGTGGTCTGGGGTGTCGATACACAGACCTACACACGCGGCATCGTGCGGCCGGAAGACTATTTCGGTCTGCGCATCCGTGATCGTGAACTCTACACCGTCTTTGCCATGATCCTTCTGGTCGGCGGGCTGCATTTCTTCCTGACACGCTCCAAGTGGGGCAAGGCCATGCGCGCCATGTCCGACAACCCGAACCTGGCGCTCTTGTCCGGCATCGACAACAAGAAGGTTGTCATGCTGACCTGGGTGATCGCCGGTGGCCTGTGTGCCGCAGCCGGTTTCTTCCTCGGCCTCAACACGGAACTGAAGTCCATGATGGGCTGGCACATGCTTTTGCCCATGTTCGCCGCTGCCATCCTGGGCGGTGTCGGCAGGGTGGAGGGCGCCGTTCTCGGCGGGCTGATCGTCGGCATTGCCGAGGAAATGTCGGTCCTGATTATCCCGAGCGAATACAAGGCCGCGATGGCCTTTGCGATCCTGTTGTTCATGCTGCTTGTGCGCCCGACCGGGCTGCTCAAGGGCAAGGTTCTTTAAGGGGAGGCGGACATGGAATATCTGGGTCTCCTCAATTACGCGATCTTCATGGCGATCTTCATCGGCATCTATGCGCTGCTGGCGCTGGGGCTGAACATTCAGTGGGGTTTCGCCGGTCTCTTCAACGCCGGGATCGCCGGTTTCTTCGCGGTGGGCGCGTATACCTCGGCGATCCTGACCACCGCGGCGGATGCCTCCCGGATCGGCGGCTTCGATCTGCATTTCATCTTCGGCTGGCTTGGCGCGATGGTGGCAGCTGCCCTGATTGCCTGGCCCATCGGCAAGATCTGTCTGCGTTTCCGTTCCGATTATCTGGCGATTGCCACGATCGGCATTGCGGAAATCATCCGCCTCGTGATCAAGTCCGAACCGGCCCTGACCAACGGTGCGCGCGGCATTTCCAGCATCCCGCGCCCGGCGACGGAGTTTCCGACACTGAGCCAGGAACTGGCCTATCTGGCGTCCCAGGCGGCCTATCTGGCCATCGTCGTGGCTGTGCTGATCCTGGCCTATTTCCTGGTCGAGCGTCAGTTCAACGCCCCCTGGGGCCGCATGATGCGCGCCATCCGCGACAACGAGAACGCCGCCAAGGCCATGGGTAAGGACGTCGAGTTCCGCCGCCTGGAAGCCTTTGTGTTCGGGGCCGCCCTGATGGGGCTGGCCGGCGCGATGTTTGCCCATTTCAACCGCTCGATCACACCGGAAGCCATCGACCCGATGGTCGCGACCTTCCTGGTCTGGATCATGTTGATCCTGGGCGGATCGGGCAACAACCGGGGCGCGATCCTGGGCGCGGCGGTGGTTTGGATCATTTGGTCCGTATCAGAGATTGCAACTGATCGCCTTCCGCATGAATATGCGGTTCAGGCAAAATACATCCGCTTGTTTTTGATCGGCCTGATGCTGCAGCTGGTGCTGCGTTTCCGGCCCGAAGGGCTCCTTCCGGAGCCTCTCAGAGGGGACCAGCGGAGTACAAAACCGGGAGCGGACCACTAGGCCCGTTCCTTCAGGTGACAGCGCGCGTCAAGCGTGTGGGGCCTGAAAACCCAAAGACCCGGCAAAGACCGGATAATTGAGGAGGTACTTTTATGAAAACCAAGATTCTCGCGCTCGCAGCCGGCCTGATGACGGCAACCGCGCTGGCATCCGCTCCGGCACATGCTGACACCAAGATCGGCCTGCTCGGTGGTGTGTCCGGCCCGATCGCAGCCATGGCCCCGGCCATGATCGACGCGGCCCAGCTGGCCGTGCAGCAGGTCAACGAGCAGGGCGGCATCGGCGACAACGACAAGCTGGTCGGTGTTGTCGGCGACAGCGCCTGTAACCCGCAGAACGGTACGGACGCCGCCACCAAGGCCGTCAACATCGAAGGCGTTGTCGGCGTCGTCGGCCCGCATTGCTCGGGCGCTGTTCTGGCCGCCGCCGGTTCCGTGACCATCCCGGCCGGCATCACGCTGATCACGCCGTCCGGTACGTCCCCGGAAATCTCCAACCTGGAAGACAATGGCACCGTGTTCCGCACCGTGCCGTCCGATGACTACCAGGGCCGTGCGCTGGCGCGTACGCTGAAGGAGCAGGGCTACGGCAAGGTTGCTGTTGCCTATCTCAACAACGACTACGGCACCGGCCTCGCCAACGCGTTCAAGGCTGAATATGTCGATGAACTCGGTGGCGAAATCACCCAGTTCGCAGCGCATGAAGAAGGCAAGGCGTCCTATCGCTCCAACCTGGCAGAGCTTGCCAAGGGCGGCGCCGACACGCTGGTCATCTTCGATTATGGCGACGGCACCGGCCTGACCATCCTGCGCCAGGCGCTGGAAAACGGCTTCTTCGAGAAGTTCGTTGGTGGTGACGGCATGAAGTCCGACGCCGTGATCAACGAGCTGGGCGCTGAAAACCTCAGCACTTTCGTGTCGTCTTCTCCGGTGGGTGAAAAGTCCGAATCCCTCGACATGTTCAACGAAGCCTTCAAGGGCGTCGGCGGCGATCCGGATGCGATCTTCGTGACCACCTCCTACGACGCTGCCTTCCTGCTGGCCCTGGCCATCGAAAAGGCCGGCGGCGACAAGGCAGGTGTGGCTGCTGCCATGGTTGAAGTCTCCAACGGCGACGGCGAAGCCATCCGTCCGGGCGAGTGGAAGAAGGCGAAAGAGCTGATCGCAGCCGGCACCGCCATCGACTACAAGGGCGCTGCAGGCGACCACAACTTCGACGCCAAGGGCGACGTTCCGGGTGTCTATGCCCTGTGGGAAGTCGGCTCCGACGGTTTCGAGGTTGTTACCGAAATGAAGTGATCTCCTTCTGAAAAGAAGGGATTTTCAGGAACCGGCGGCTCGAAAGGGCCGCCGGTTTTCCTTGTTTGGGCGCACCACCTTCATGGTTTTCCTCCCGGTTTGGCGCAGCCAAGACCGGGACCCAGTAGACTTCGAGCTCTGAGACTTACGCGATGCGCCGGTGGTTACCGGGTCCCGGGTCTCCGCTGTGCTGCGCCCGGGAGGACAAGTGGAGAGGAGCGCAATTGTTCCCTTACCCCCTCCAGAAAATCCGGCTATACAGCCGCCATGCGTGATCTGGATGTTCTTGTGCTTGGTGGCGGGGCCGCCGGTTTGATGTGTGCGATCGAAGCGGGAAAACGCGGTCGCAAGGTGCTGGTCGTCGACCATGCGAAGCGTCCCGCAGACAAGATCCGAATTTCAGGCGGCGGTCGTTGCAATTTCACCAACTTGCATTGCGCGCCGGCCAATTTCCTGTCTGAAAATCCGCGGTTCTGTGTCTCGGCACTCAAGCGATACACCCAGCAGGATTTCCTGGGCCTTGTCGAAAAACACCGAATTCCCTGGCACGAGAAGACGCTCGGTCAGCTCTTTTGCGACAACAGCGCGAAGGACATCATCAGGATGCTCCTGGACGAGCTGGAAGCCTCTGGGGGAAGCCTGCAGCTGGAAACGGAGATCAAGGCGGTCGACAAACCTGACGAGCGCTTTTCCGTCGCGACTTCCAAAGGGCCCTTGCGTGCAAAAACGCTGGTGGTGGCGACCGGCGGACCGTCGATCCCCAAAATGGGGGCAACGGGTTTCGGATATGACCTGGCGAAACAATTCGGTCTGAAGGTGATCAGCCCGCGTGCAGCGCTGGTGCCTTTGACCTTCTCAGATGCCAACAAGGATCTGTGCGGGCGTCTTTCCGGCGTGTCGGTGGACGCAAAAGTGTCCTTCGGCAAAACGACCTTTCGCGAAGGCCTTCTGTTCACCCATCGCGGCCTGTCCGGTCCGTCGATCCTGCAGATTTCGTCCTATTGGCAGGAAGGCAGGCCAATTGCAGTCAATCTGGCGCCGGAGGCGGACGTGTTCGAGGTGTTGCGCCAGGCGCGGCAGGACACACCGAAGCAGGATCTCAAGACGGCTCTCGGCCTGCTGTTGCCCAACAGGT
This sequence comes from Roseibium sp., assembly GCF_965233565.1. Taxonomy (GTDB): domain Bacteria; phylum Pseudomonadota; class Alphaproteobacteria; order Rhizobiales; family Stappiaceae; genus Roseibium. The sequence goes on from NZ_OZ247494.1 coordinate 4,492,625, forward strand.
TGGCAGACGAACTCGCAGGAGCCTTTGCCCTGAAGGGCCGGATGGCCGATCAGTCGGACAAGGTGCTGCGCCGGGCTGCGGAGCAGCTCAACCGATGGCAGCTGACGCCGGTCGGCACGGAGGGCTATCGCACCGCGGAAGTCACGCTTGGCGGTGTCGACACGAAGGAACTGTCCTCCAAGACCATGGAAAGCAGCAAGGTGCCGGGACTTTATTTCATCGGCGAGGTGGTTGACGTCACCGGCCATCTCGGCGGCTTCAACTTTCAATGGGCCTGGTCGTCCGGGCATGCAGCCGGACAGTTTGTCTGACTACTAAAGGTTTGGGCCAAATCTCGCCCGTTGAATTGGAATACCATAGACCGGTGCCATTTCTACATCGAGGTAGCGGGTGAGAACTATCGGATTTTCTGTATCGTGGAAGAATACTTCGGCGATACAAAGGCAAGCGCCATACATGCTTGCAGTCAATGCGAAGCAATCATTTGAACTTGTGACGACGTATTTTGATCCGTACTTACCGCGGCCCCATCGACTTCCAAGATAATATTTTACCCTTTCTATATCGTTGAGATTTCCGTTGTTTAGGTGGGAGGTGATGTATATTGATACTTCAAAAACTCTAAGATCTTCGATATATTTTGCGGGCTCCAAAGGTTTAATTGTGTGAACGAGCATTAAGTCTCTGGACTCAAGATACTTTTCTCTTCTTGAATTTGAATCTTCGAAATCTGCTTCCTCAAGGAAGACTTTGCTTTTTTCACCTTTTTTGCCCCTGATAATTTTTCCTGATTGATCTACGATCGCTCCTTTAATTTTGAGGCCCCCGAGTTCAAATTCTGTCGCTGTCTCGAAACGTTTTAACGCAACAAGAAATAGGCTTTTAAAACTCTTTCTGAATATTAGGGCGATTAATAGAAAGAAAAACGGCCACACCAAACTGGATAGAAATGGAAGTATGTCTTCCAAGGGAAATGAAAATCCTGATTTTACTTCATCTGATAGGCTGACAAGTTCAATCTTCCAGGAATAATTTGACATTTTTCTCTCTATTTTTTCGAAATTCGCAACATTAGAAATAGAGCTGGTATTGAAGCACAACTAAAGATACGCATCAAAACATTTCTGATGACCGTTCCTCATTCGCCGCTATACTGGTGCGAAAACGAGGTAAGAATGAAGCGCGTAACCATTCACGACGTGGCGGCGACGGCCGGGGTCAGCCTGGCAACGGTGGACCGGGTGTTGAACGGACGCCCGGGCGTGCGCAAGATCACGATCGAGAAGGTCAACCAGGCAGTCGAGGCCCTGAACTACAAGCCTGACGTCTTTGCCGCGGGGCTCGCCAAGAAGCGGCTCTATCGCCTTCATTTTCTGCTTCCCAACGGACCGAATGCCTTCATGGAGGATCTGACCCGGGAAGCGCTGTCCCACGCGAAAACCCTGAGCGGCGACCGCATGCATGTGCATGTGGAACCGATTGATGCCTTCGATGGTCACCGGGTGGCCGGGACCCTGGCAGTGCTCGATCGCTCCCAATGTGATGGTGTGGCGGTGGTTGCGCCGGCCTTTCCGGAAGTCCAGGCGGCGATCGACCGTTTGCAGGACCGTGGCGTTCCCGTGGTGACGCTTGTCTCCGACCATCCGTCTTCGTCGCGCCAGCATTTTGTCGGCATCGACAATCTTGCGGCCGGACGCACCGCAGGGCGGCTTCTTGGCCGGTTCCTGCCGAAGTCTCCCGGCAAGATCGGCCTGATCGCCGGGTCACTCGGCCTGCGCGACCATGCAGACCGTTATACCGGTCTCCGGCAGGTCCTGGAGGCAGATTTCCCGCATCTGACCCTTTTGAAGGTGCGCGAAGGGCGTGATGACAACAGTCGCAACGAAGACCTGGTGAAAAAGCTTCTTGAAGAACATCCCGATCTGGCCGGGCTATACAATATCGGCGCCGGCAATCGCGGCACGATTGCTGCCCTGAGCGCGTCGGGTCGTGCCGGGGAGATCGTTTTCGTCGGCCATGAGCTGACGCCTTATACCCATGAAGCCCTCCGGTTGGGTGTACTGGATGCGGTGATCGCCCAGGACCCGGGCCATGAGATCCGCAGCGCTGTCCGGGTTCTGAAAGCCCTGTGCGACAATGCCCCGATCATCGAAGGCCAGGAACGTATCGGCATTGATGTGTTCCTGAAAGACAATCTGCCGGACCTGGCTGAGATGAGCGATAGCCAGACCACCCGTTAAGTGAGCTGATTTCGGACAAATCCTTTTGGAGAAGATTTTTGGAGATCACGAATGAGTAACGCACCTCAGAAAATTCGAAATCCCATTTTGCCGGGGTTCAACCCGGATCCATCCATTTGCCGGGTCGGCGACGACTATTACATCGCGACCTCCACGTTCGAGTGGTATCCGGGAGTGCAGATCCACCATTCGAAAGACCTGAAGAACTGGCGCCTGGTGACGCGTCCGTTGAACCGTCCGGAACAGCTCGACATGCGCGGCAATCCGGATTCCTGCGGTATCTGGGCACCGTGCCTGACCCATGCCGACGGCCTGTTCTGGCTCGTCTACACTGATGTCAAACGCTACGACGGGTCTTTCAAGGACACGCATAACTACATCGTCACGGCGGCGGAGATTGATGGTCCCTGGTCCGACCCGATCTACACCAATTCGTCCGGGTTCGACCCGTCCCTCTATCATGACGACGATGGCCGCAAATGGCACCTGAACATGATCTGGGATCACCGGGTCAGCTACAATTCCTTTGCCGGCATCGCGCTGCAGGAGTTTGATCCGGTCGCCAACAAGCTCACCGGTCCGATCCGCAACATCTTCGAAGGAACGCCTCTCGGCCTGACGGAGGGACCGCATCTTTATAAGCGCGATGGCTGGTACTATCTGCTGACCGCGGAAGGTGGCACGGCCTATACGCATGCAGTGACGCTCGCCCGCTCCAGGCGGATCGAGGGCCCCTATGAAGTGCATCCTGAGGAACATGTGGTCACGGCGCGGTTCGATCCGGACAATCCCGTTCAGCGGGCCGGGCATGGCGACATTGTCGAGACCCAGTCGGGAGAGACCTATCTGGTACATCTGATGGGGCGGCCCCGGCTCGGCCAGAACCGGTGTCAGATGGGCCGGGAAACCGCCATTCAGAAATGCGTATGGGGCGAAGACGGCTGGCTGCGCCTCGCAGCGGGCGGGCTTGCCCCCGAAGAAGAGGTCACGGCACCCGATCTGCCGTCACACCCTTTCGCCGAAGAACCGGTCCGGCACGACTTTGACGGGCCCGAGCTGCCCCTGGCGTTCCAGTGGCTGCGCACGCCCTATCCCGAGCGCCTGTTCTCCTTGAGCGAACGCCCTGGCCATCTTCGGCTCTACGGACGGGAATCCATCGGCAGCTTTTTTGAACAGTCACTCGTTGCCCGCCGACAGACCGACTACAACTACGAAGCGGAAACCCTGGTTGATTTCCTGCCGGAGAACGCCCAGCAGACGGCCGGGCTGATTGCCTATTACGGCCGGTATCAGTTTTTCTATCTCGCGATTGCCTGGCGGGAAGGCATGGGCCGGGTTCTGACGATCCACGCCTGTCCGGGTGACTATCCGGGGGCTTTCCTGACGGCTCCGCTGGATGCGCCCGTTTCTCTCGCCGAGATCGGGTCCGTGGCAATGAAGGTCACCGTTGAGGACATGGCGCTGCGGTTCTGGTACCGGACCGACGGAGAAGACTGGCAGCGCATCGGCCCGGCCTTCGATGCCACGTTGCTGGCGGACGAGTCGGGGCGTGGCGCCCATGCCAATTTCACCGGCGCCTTTGTCGGCATGCATGCGATGGACGTTTCCGGTCAGGCCCTGCCCGCCGATTTCGACTATTTCAGCTACCGGAACCTGTAACAATCGGCCTTTGCCGCAAGGTTTTCAGGCGATTTTTTGGAAAAGTCGCCTGTAACACTCAAATTTTGAATTGACGTTTGGCATTGTGGCACGCATATCTAGACCATGCGTTTGACCCAACAGACAAACTATGCCGTGCGCGCGCTGATGTACTGCGCCGTCAACCCGGACAAGCCAAGTAAAGTCGCTGATATCGCGGCCAGCTTCGACATGTCCGAAACCCACCTGTTCAAGATCATGAAGGTCTTGGTCGATGCCAATCTGATCAAGACCATTCGTGGCCGCAATGGCGGTGTGATGCTGGCCCGTCCGGCGGAACAGATCACGGTTGGCGAAGTGGTTCGCGCTGCAGAGGAAAGCTTCCTTCTGGCCGAATGTTTCGACAGTGGCCGCAAGGATTGCCCGCTGATCATGTCCTGTGGCTTCAACGGCCTTCTCCATGAAGCGCTCGAGGCCTTCATGGAGGTGCTCGATACCAAGTCGATCGCGGATCTGTCCGAAGACCGGTTCGGCATGCGGGATCTGCTCAAGATCGATGTCGCCGAGGCGCCGATCGCCGCCAACGCGTAAGCGTCACAAGACCCTGGAATGCGAGAGGCGCCACCGACAGGTCGGCGCCTTTTTTGTGCGCTCTTCGCAATTTCCGTCTCGAATCTGAAGGGGCCCTGGCTCGGTCGCCGTTTCCGGATCGAGTCGGGCGATCCTTACCTTAGCAGCGTCGAAAAGCGAGTCCTGTCATTTGGCTGAGCATAGTTTCAAGGAAGGCGCAGTTGGGGGAACAACGTCAGGTCATCACCGGCGTCTGTCACCGGAAAAGGCCGGGCTGGCTGGCCGCTGAGGGAGAGGAGAGGGCGGTTGGCTGGCCTGGCATTTTACACCTCCGGCTTGCCGGAGGTCCTGTCTTTTCCAAAACCAGAGGACGCGATTTCCGGTTCCGTTTCGATCAGGCATTGCCTTGATAGGAAAACTTGAGTATGAGTGTCAAGTATAAAGTTGAGTTAGAAACTCATCTTTAAATTCCATCGATCACGCTCCGCCGCCAACGCTCGGATTTCCCCGGGGCAAGGCAGGGCAAGATAAAGGCCAAGGACCGATTGCGCGCCATGACTTTGACAGCCAACAGCCAGAAACAACGCCTTTCCCTCGGGTCTGCCAGCCGTGCGCGGCAGGCATTTGCAGGCAAACAGGTGCGTGAGCTGAAATCGGACTACGACACGCAGGAACTCTTCAGCGGTCAGCGCCAGATTCAGATCCACCACAATGACGAGACCTACCGCCTGTCCATCACCAAACAGGGCAAGCTGATTCTGACAAAGTGAGCTTTTGGATCCCAGCATGTGTCGTCCCGGCCGAAGCGTAGCGGCGGGTCGGGATGGCAAATTGAGAGCGCGAGAGCTTACGCCGAGAAGATGGCGACCGGTTTGCCGACACCGCGCAGGGCATGCTCGCCCATTGCGTTCAGGTTGGTCTTGAGATCTCCGGTGAGTGCGTCGCGCACCGGTTCCGTCAACAGCAATTCCTGTCCGAGCGGCTTGCAAAGCGATTCCACGCGGCTGGTTTCGTTGACCGCCCTGCCGATCACGGTGAAGTCGAGACGTTCTTCACCGCCGACATTGCCGAAAAACACCTCGCCCCGATGCAGTCCGATGCCGATCTTCAGCGGGTGCCACAGCGCCGGGTCTGGCAGGTCTTCCGGTGGCGCCTGGTTGAGTTCATCGATAGTGACCAGCGCTCTCCTCGCGGCCTTTACGGCCGCATTGGCAGCAGCACCTTCCCCAAGCGCCTTCTGATCAAACACTGCCAGAATGCCGTCGCCCATGAATTTCAGAATGTCGCCGCCATGGCCAAGCACAGCCTCCGAGATCCGGTCGAAATAGGCATTTAGGACGGCGGTGACTTCCGGGCCGCTGAGCCGGTCGGCCAGCTGGGTGAAGCCGCGCATGTCCGACATGAAAACGACCGCGTCGATCGCCTCGCCATCCCCCCGTTTGATCTCGCCGTCCAGGACACGCTGGCCGGCGATCGGGCCGAGATAGGTGTCGGCGACATTACGCGCGATACGCTGCAGGATGTGGCGCTCGACATGCAGTGCCAGAAGATCGATCAGGTCGCGGATCCGGTCCTTCTGCCGACCCGGAAACCCGCCTGGCCGCGTCGTCGCGAATGTCATGGCGTTGTGGGTCTCGCCCGAAGCGCTGAGCGGCAGCGCAACATAGGCGGTGTAGCCCTGTTCGGCGAGTTCCGTCATCAGGGGGGCGGACTGACGGCCTTCTTCCGTTTCCAGGTCCAGAATGATCATCTGGCCATTGGTGATGACATTGTAGAGCGGATTGCGCGTGAAAGCGTCAGCACTGACGGCGCGCGCATCGGCCGCGATTTCATCGCAGATCTGATCCCTGGCGGTCCAGAACCAGGAGAAGCCGATAACCCGCGGGTGCAATGTGCCGATGTGAAGCGTGCAGCGGTCGACGCTGAGATCGGTCGCCTGGCAACGCCACATGAACTCCTCGAACATCAGCATGACGTTGTCGATGCGTGTCGCGTCGTGCAAAAGCCAGTCGTGGATGTCTTCGAGCGTTTGTTCCGAAGGTGCGCAATCAGGCCCGCGGCTGGAGCGGTTGATCAGGTGCACATGCTCGGGATAGCTGCGGGGCGAAGGATCAAGCGCGGTCTTGGTCATGCGGACTCCGGATGTCTGTCACGCGCTATTATTTCGGGCGGGTTGCCCCAAAGTTCAATCTGAAAATAGGAGAAGAAGGCAAGAAAGGCGGCGAGGGCTCTGAATGGAGCAGGTAGCCGATCCTTCGAGACGCGCGCAAACGCGCTCCTCAGGATGACGCCTGTATTGGCGGCGTAGCTGGAAAACCTCGCCACACAATCAGCGTCATCCTGAGGAGCCGCAAAGCTCCGTCTCAAAGAATCTGCCGCACTCGCTACAAACCCTAGAACGCCGCTTCGACGCCGCCCATTTCCACGTATATGCTTTTTGTCTGGCTGTAATACTCAATTGCCGCATGACCGTTCTCGCGGCCGATTCCCGATTTCTTGTAGCCGCCGAATGGCATTTCGATCGGCGTCAGATTGTAGGTGTTGATCCAGCAGGTGCCGGCCTGGAGCTGATCGATCACCCGGTGCGCCCGCTGAATGTCCTTGGTGAAGACACCGGCAGCAAGGCCAAACTCCGTGTCATTGGCACGGGCAATGACGTCGTTTTCGTCGTCAAAATCAAGCACGCTCAGGACGGGCCCGAAGATTTCTTCGCGGGCGATGGTCATGTCGTCGGTGACATCGGCAAAGACGGTCGGCTGAACGAAATAGCCGTCCGGGAAACTGTCGACCGTCGCAGCGCCGCCTCCGCAGACCAGCCGGGCGCCTTCACGCTGACCGACCTGCATGTAGTGCATGACCTTGTCGAACTGCTGGCGCGAGACCAGCGGGCCGATGGAGGTGGTTTCCTCCAGCGGGTCGCCCAGGATGGCATTGCCGGTGCGTTCGGCCAGACGCGCCAGGAAGGCTTCCTTGATCGCCGTATGCACGAAGACACGGGTGCCGTTGGAGCAGATCTGCCCGGTGGAATAGAAGTTGGCGTTGATGGCCGCGGAGACCGCATTTTCAATGTCGGCGTCGTCAAAGACGATCAGCGGCGACTTGCCGCCAAGTTCCAGGGTGGTCTTTTTCAGGTGTTCGCCGGCAAGAGCAGCAACCTTGGCGCCGGTCGGCACGGAGCCGGTCAGCGAGATCTTGCTGATTGCCGGATGCGCAACCATTCTGGCGCCGACATCGCCAAAACCCTGGATCACGTTGAAGACCCCGTCCGGCAGACCGGCTTCGGTCAGGGCTTCGGCCAGTTTCAGGGCGCTCAGCGGGGTGACTTCCGACGGCTTGAAAATCATGGCGTTGCCGCAGACCAGCGCCGGCGCAGCCTTCCAGCAGGCGATCTGGATCGGGTAGTTCCAGGCGCCGATGCCGAAGCAGATGCCGAGCGGTTCGCGCTTGGTGTAGGCGAAGGAATCGCCGAGATCGATATGTTCGCCGGTCAGCGTCGCCGCCAGGCCGCCGAAATACTCAAGGCAGTCTGCACCCGAGGCTGCATCCGCGATCAGGGTTTCCTGCAAGGGTTTGCCCGTGTCGAGGGTTTCAAGGACCGACAGCTCGTGGTTCTTATCGCGCAGGATCTCAGCGGCCCGGCGCAGCACCCGTCCGCGTTCGGCGGGTGCTGTGGCAGCCCAGACTTTCTGGCCGGCTGTTGCGGCCTCGATGGCCGCGTCGATCACGGCATCGTCGGCCGACTTGAGGCTGGCGATCACTTCACCGGTTGCCGGATAAAGGGAATCGAACGGAGTGCCGGACTGGCTCTCCAGATAAGAGCCGCCAACATAGTGGGACGCTTGAGGTTGGGCGCGCATGGGTCTGGTCCTTGATCGTCTTTTGTGCCGGCCTGAGACCGGCGAAATTTAACGCTGGCTGGTTTCCCAGTCCGGATGGATCCAAGGCTCCTGGTTGGAAGCCGGCAGCGGATCCTTGCCGAGAATGTGGTCCGTGGCCTTTTCCCCGACCATAATCGACGGGGCATTGAGATTGCCATTGGTGATTTGCGGGAAGATCGAGCTGTCGGCAACACGCAGACCGTCCACCCCGATCACGCGGCATTCCGGATCGACCACGGCCATCGGGTCGTCCTTGGCGCCCATCCGGCAGGTGCCGCAGGGGTGATAGGCGCTTTCCACGTGTTCGCGAATGAAGTTGTTCAGGTCCTCGTCGCTCTGGACCTGATCGCCCGGCTGGATTTCCTTGCCGCGATAGTCCGCAAAGGCTTCCTGGCTGAAGATCTCGCGGGTTAGCCGGATACAGGTGCGGAAATCTTCCCAGTCCTCTTCGTGGGACATGTAGTTGAAGAGGATGGACGGTTTTTCACGGGGGTCGGCGGAGGTCAGTTTGACATGGCCGCGTGACTTGGAGCGCATTGGTCCGACATGGGCCTGGAAACCATGGCCTTCTGCAGCCGCCTGGCCGTCATAGCGCACGGCAAAGGGCAGGAAGTGATACTGGATATCGGGGTATTTGACACCCGCCTTGGAGCGGATGAAGGCGGCGCTCTCGAACTGGTTGGACGCACCGAGACCCTGCTTGAAGAACAGCCATTGCGCGCCGATCAGAGCCTTGGAAATAAGGTTCCAGTGTTTGTAGAGCGTGATCGGCTGGCTGCAGGCCTGTTGCAGATAGAGCTCCAGGTGATCCTGCAGGTTGGCGCCGACGCCGGGCCGGTCGGCCACGACATCGATGCCGAGGGCCGAAAGATCGGCGGCCGGACCGATACCGGAATTCATCAGGATTTTCGGCGAGTTGATCGAGGAGGCCGCGAGGACGACTTCCCGCGCGGCTCGGGCTTCTCGGATCTCGCCACCGGTTTCGAATTCCACGCCTGTCGCGCGTTTGTCCTGAATCAGGATCTTGCGGACAAGAGCGCCCTTGATCAGCGTGAGATTGCCGCGTTTCAGGGCGGGTTTCAGATAGGCATTGGCGGCGGACCAGCGGCGGCCCCGGTGGACCGTCATTTCCATGTCGCCGAAGCCTTCCTGACGTTCGCCATTATAGTCTTCGGTCACACCGTAACCGGCCTGGGCACCGGCATCGCGAAAGGCGTGAAACAGCGGGTTCCACTTGGTGCCGCGCTGGACATGGAGCGGGCCGTCGGTGCCGCGCCAGCCGCTCTGGCCGCCGTGGCTGTGTTCCAGGCGCTTGTAATAGGGCAGCACATGGCGATAACCCCAGCCGGAGGCGCCCATGTCTTCCCAGGTGTCGAAGTCGCAGGCGTGGCCGCGCACATAGACCATGCCGTTGATGGACGAGGAGCCGCCGATCACCTTGCCGCGCGGGGTCGCCAGGCGGCGTCCACCCAGATGCGGCTCCGGTTCGCTCTGGAACCCCCAGTCATAGAGCGGCATGTTCATCGGATAGGAGAGAGCAGCCGGCATCTGGATCAGCGGGCCGACATCCGTGCCGCCGAACTCAAGCAGAAGGACGCGGTTCTTCGGATCTTCCGACAGCCGGTAGGCAAGGGCGCAGCCGGCGGATCCGGCACCGACGATGATGAAATCGAACTGGTCGGTCATGAAGGTCTCCGGCCGGGTCAGGCGTTGGCGCCGCGCGCGGCATGCGCAGCAATCTGGGTTTCCACATAGTCCTCGACCATCGCAATTGCGGCGTCCCGGTCGGTCTTCGCATCGGACAGCGCCTGGCGAATCCAGACCCCGTCGATCATGGAGGCCGTGCCTTCGGCAATGCGCCGGGCTTCGGTCTGCGGCATGAAGGCCCTGAGGTTGAAAGTCAGGTTGGAGGCAAGGCGGGCGGCATAGATTTTCAACAGCCGGCTGTTGCTGTCCGTCGTCCGTGACTGGACATAGAAGGCCAGCCAGGCGGCAATGACGGCAGGCTGGAACTGGTCGACGGCAAAGTTGCCGGCAATGATGGCACTGATGCGCTCGCGCGGTGTTTCGGCCTTGGCAAGGCCGTCACGGATGGCGCGGCCCAGTTCGGTCAGAAGGTGCCGCATGGTCGCGGCAAGTAATTGATCTTTCGAGCCGAAATAATGATGCACCAAGCCGCCGGAAACACCCGCACGTTTGGCGATCTGCGCCATGGTTACGTCCGAGTATCCGCGCTCGTGAATTGCATCAACCGTTGCGTCAATCAGGCTGCGGCGCCGCTCCGCTTCCATTCCGACCTTGGGCATTTCGACCTCCATCTGTCTCTTGGTCTTATTTTTAATTGATCAATCAATCAATGAAAACTTGCAAATTTTTCCCGTGGATGTTTGGATCAACATTGGGCAGGCTGTGGGAAGCGTATGTGGAGGGCGTTATACCGAAGCAACCCCGCCCTGCAGAAAAACAAAAAAGTTCGACTTTCCTTAGGAGGTATATCATGAAAGTAGCAGCGAAACTCGCTGGAGGTATTGCGCTCGGATTTCTGCTGACCGGCACCGCACTGGCCAGTGAGCCCGAGGCCTGCAAGACGGTCCGCTTCTCCGACGTCGGCTGGACCGACATCACCGCCACCACCGCCGCAACCTCGGTCGTTCTGGAAGCGCTCGGCTATGAGCCGGACGTCAAGCTTCTGTCCGTGCCGGTGACCTATGCGTCCCTGAAGAACAAGGACATCGACATCTTCCTCGGCAACTGGATGCCGACCATGGAAGGCGACATCAAGTCTTACCGCGAGGACGGGTCCGTCGAGACGGTCCGGGCCAACCTGGAAGGTGCCAAATACACCCTGGCCGTGCCGCAATACACCTATGACAAGGGCCTGAAGAGCTTCCAGGATATCGCCAAGTTCCGCGATGAACTCGACGGCAAGATCTACGGCATCGAGCCGGGCAATGACGGCAACCGTCTGATCATCGGCATGATCGATCAAAACCTCTACGGCCTGGAAGGCTTCGAAGTGGTTGAGTCTTCCGAGCAGGGCATGCTGGCCCAGGTTGCACGCGCCGGCCGCCGTGAAAACGATATTGTCTTTCTCGGCTGGGAACCGCATCCGATGAATGCCAACTTCAAGATGGCGTATCTCGAAGGCGGTGACGACATCTTTGGTCCGAACTACGGCGGTGCCACGGTCTACACCAACGTCCGTGCCGGCTACACCACCGAATGCCCGAATGTCGGCAAGCTGCTTGAGAACCTGGAGTTCTCGCTCGCCATGGAAAACGAGATCATGGGCGCGATCCTGATCGACGGTGAAGACCCGAACAAGGCGGCCGCTGCCTGGCTGAAGGAGCATCCGGCCACGTTCGAAAACTGGCTGGTCGGCGTGAAGACGTTTGACGGGGGCGACAGCTTTGCCGCCGTCAAGGGCGCTCTTGGCCTTTAACCCCTCCGACAGATTGGACGCCGTCGTTCGCGACGGCGTCCTTTTTTCTTGGCAACAGGTTTCACAAAGGGGCTGAACTTGGAGTGGCTGACTGAAGACAAGATTCCGATCGGCAAATGGGCGAAAGCCGGGGTCGATTGGCTCACCGACAACGCCTATTGGCTGTTTGACGGCATCTCCGCGTTCCTTCTGACAATTATCGAAGGGATCCTCTGGCTGCTACAGGCGCCGCCGCCCCTGGTGATGGTCGCGGTTTTTGTGGGGCTGGCGTATTTTGTTCATCGCACGATCACCTTCTCGGTCCTGGTGGCAGCCTCGCTGTTGCTCATTATCAACCAGGGATACTGGGAAGAGACCACAGAGACGCTGGCTCTGGTCATGGCGTCCACGCTGGTCTGTATGGCCATTGGGGTGCCGGTCGGGGTTCTCGCGGCCCATAATCCGCGATTTTATGCGGTATTGCGTCCGGTGCTCGACCTGATGCAGACGCTGCCGACATTCGTCTACCTGATCCCCGCCCTGATCCTGTTTGGCCTCGGCATGGTGCCCGGGCTGATCGCGACGGTGATCTTTGCCATTCCCGCACCAATCCGGCTGACACAGCTCGGCGTCTCCTCGACCCCGACCTCGTTGCTGGAAGCCGGGCAGGCTTTCGGTGCCACCAAGCGGCAACTGCTCTGGAAGATCGAACTGCCCTACGCTCTGCCCCAGATCATGGCCGGCCTGACCCAGACGATCATGTTGTCGCTGTCGATGGTGGTGATTGCCGCGCTCGTGGCCGCAGACGGTCTCGGCGTTCCCGTGCTCCGGGCTCTGAACACCGCCAATGTGGCGCTCGGCTTTGAAGCCGGCGTTTGTATCGTTCTGATCGCGATCGTGCTCGATCGCTTCTTCCGCACGCCGGAAGGAGGCAAGAAATGAGCGAGATGCAAAACAACGCGATCGTCTCCTTCAAGGATGTCGATATCGTTTTTGGCGAAAAGCCCGAAACGGCGCTGCCACTGATCGATGCCGGCAAGACCCGCCAGGAAATCCAGGCGGAGACGGGCCAGATCCTGGGTGTTGCAGGAGCAAGCTTCGACATTCATGAGGGCGAGGTCATCGTACTCATGGGGCTGTCCGGTTCGGGCAAGTCGACCCTGCTTCGGGCCGTTAACGGCCTCAACCCGGTGATCCGCGGCGAGGTCCAGGTGCATGATGGAAGCCGCTACATCAACCCGGAGACCTGCTCAGAAAACGAGCTCCGGGAATTGCGCCGGCACCGCATCGGCATGGTGTTCCAGCAATTCGGTCTTCTGCCCTGGCGCACGGTGGCCGAAAATGTCGGCTTCGGCCTTGAGCTGGCCGGCATGCCGCAGAAGCAACGCGCTGCCAAGGTCGAGGAGCAGCTCAAGCTCGTCGGCCTGACCGGCTGGGGCGAGAAATACGTCCACGAGCTCTCCGGCGGCATGCAGCAGCGCGTGGGTCTTGCCCGCGCCTTTGCCACCGACGCGCCGATCCTGCTGATGGACGAGCCTTTTTCCGCGCTTGATCCGCTGATCCGCGACAAGCTGCAGGATGAGTTGCTCGACCTGCAGAAGGAACTCAACCGGACGATTATCTTCGTCAGCCACGATCTCGATGAAGCCGCCAAGATCGGCTCGCGCATCGCGATCATGGAAGGCGGCAGGGTGATCCAGCTGGGCACGCCGCAGGAGATCGTCAAGACGCCGGCAACGGAGTATGTGGCGGACTTTGTCAGCCACATGAACCCGCTGAACGTCCTGCGGGCCCGTGACATCATGGTGCCGCCAGGCAGCCTGTCGGGCTCTCTGGCGTCGGCACTGAACTGCGATGCCAACACGCCGATCCGCGAGGTCGCCCGGCTGAAGAAGTCCAGCTCGGAGCCTGTCGTCGTTCAGAAGGACGGCGCCATTGTCGGTGTCATCGGCGAGAACGAGCTGCTGGACTGCATGCTCTGAGCCGGCATTGAAAAAGACAAGAGAACGGGGCCTGCGGGCCCCGTTTCCATATGACCTTGCGTGTCCCTGCCGCAGGACATCGTTTTGGCTCAGTCGGAACCGCCGCAGGAATCTCCGCCCGAGAAATCGGAGGAGGAGTGGCACGTGTCGTTGTGACTGGAGTAGCTGTCGTCGCTGCTGCTGAAAAAGCCAAAGGAAAAATGGGATGAGCTCTCTTCAGCGTTGCCGCTGAAGGGGGCGTCACCGTTCAAGAACCACAGGAACGGTGCGGTCATTGCCAGATAAACTGCCGCAAGCCCAATCACCAGGGTCTGCAAAGTCTCTGTGAGGGCAGCTTCAAACCAGACAAACAGGAACACCCCGATCGGGGCGAGCAATATCAAACGAAGCAGGTGTCCGCGAAAGCTGCCGGTCTTGATTTCCGTCCGATAAGTGCTCAGCAGGGATTTGTAATTTTCCAAGATAAATTCCTTTTGTAAAAATCGTTCCGATACAAAACATGCACAAATTAGCTTTTTTGGACGAGATGGCAATTATGCCTGAATGCTTGAAAAAATAGCCAAGTCGCAAACAAAAACGGGGCCGAAAGGCCCCGTTTCCGAATTTGTCTGCGCCTGCCGTCTCGCGACGGCGGCTGCAAAAGCTTAGAGCAGCTCGAGCTGAGCAGCCTGCTTGCCGCGGCCACGACGGTCGTCTTCGGCAACGAAGGAGATTTTCGCACCTTCAACGGGTGTTCCGATACCGGCCTGCTCGAAAGCAGTGATGTGGACGAACACATCCTTGGAGCCGTTTTCCGGCGTGATGAAGCCAAAGCCACGGTCGTGGTTGAAGAATTTGATAGTGCCGTTCTCGCGCATGGAGAAGCCTTTCCGTAAGTAGAATGCGCCGTCCCGTTTCCGGCAGGGCGCGGATAAACGAGAAGTCACTAAGAAACGGAAAGCTTGCCAATTCAGAGCAGCGCTTAATGGAGCAGCCACCGAAGTCAGTCTCACCGGGTCTTTCGTCAGTCCCGTACGGCACAACGCGTACCGATGGCGGGTAATGTAGGTGCCGTTGGGAGTCGCGGCAAGTGAAACTTGCGTCAGAAACGGGGAAAGGCTGATTTCCTTGTAAAATTTCAGCGTCCGTTACGGAAAGCGACCGCCTGTGACTCCGGTCACAGCGACCGCGCCGCTCCCTTCCTATGTTGGTGTCATGAGCTGAGGCGAACAGGACAGGCCTCGCAAACCAGAAGGGACACCGTCATGTTCAAGAAAGTTGCTACCACCACCGTCGCGCTGGCTCTTGTTGCCGGTGCAGCCCTCACCACCCAGACACAATCCGCCAACGCCGCTGAAGGCTGGCAGGTGGGTGTCGGCATCGCCGGTGGCCTTGCTGCAGGCGCGATCCTGGGCTCTGCCCTGTCGCAGCCGCGCTACGTCGCGCCGCCGCCGGCCTATTACCCGGCACCGGCTCCGGTTGTCGTTTATCGCCCGGCTCCGTGGAGCCCGGCCTGGTACAATTACTGCAGCCGCAAGTACCGGTCCTTCAACCCGAACACCGGTTACTTCCTGGCCTATTCCGGCCAGTACAAATTCTGCCGCTAAACGTCGCCCGACCGCCAGGAACGGGCTTAGGCAAAGCATAAGAGCCGGGGCGCAATCACCCCCCAAAGGGTATCCGGCCACACTCCCTGCAAGGTGCTCCTCCCCGCCTTGCAGGGAGTTTTTTGTTCAGGCCTGGCCCGCCAGTCGTTTTGCCGCCCGCATGGTGGTCTCCAGCTGATTGAGAAAGCGGGACCGGTCCTGCTTGGTGAAAGACGGTCCACCTTCCCGGATTTCGCCGATTTCACGCAGATGGGTCTTGAGGTCACGCATGGCGAGACGCATGCCGATGCCATCTTCGCTGAAAGGCTTGCCGGATGGGCCGATGACAAGAGCGCCGGTCTTGACGCAGCGCGCCGCCAGCGGCACATCCGCGGTCACCACTACATCGCCGGTCTGAGCCCGTTCCGCGATCCAGTTGTCGGCCTCGTCCGGACCTTCCGGAACGATCACCCGTTCGATCAGATCGCCCTCCGGCAGGCGCATCCAGCTGTTGGAGACAAACTTGATCGGCACCTTGTGCCGTTCTCCGACCCGGATGGCCTCGTCTTTCACCGGACAGGCATCCGCGTCCACGTAAAGCACGGTCATGTCACTGTCCCTCCGACAGGTAGATTTCAATTCCGGACGCAGCGCGGTGTCCCATGGCAAAACAGGCTTGCAGCAGGTAACCGCCGGTCGGCGCTTCCCAATCCAGCATTTCGCCGGCAGCAAACAGGCCGGGCTGTTTTTTCAGCATCAGATGGGCATCCAGTTCGGCAAGCGCGATGCCGCCTGCCGATGATATGGCCCTGTCGATGGCATAAGGAGCCGTCAGACAAATGGCAACTGCCTTGATCCTGCGGGCGAGGTCGTCCGGATCTGAAGGCAGTTCGCCTGCCTCGCGCAGGAGAGCCAGCTCTTCCGGTTTCAGTTTGAGGGCCTTTTTCAGGAAGGTTGCCAGGGATTGTTTCTTGCGCGGTTTTTGCAGCTTCTTCGTCAGATCTCCCACGGTCAGCGATGGCCGCAGATCGATCGAGAGTTCTGCCTTGCCGTACTGATTGATTGCTTCACGGAGCTCTGCTGACAGCGCATAAATGCCGCCGCCTTCCAGGCCCTGGGCGGACAGCATGGCTTCCCCGCTGACCCGCCGGCCGGCATGCGACAGCGCAATGCGCTTGAGCGGTTTGCCTGCAAACCTGTCTTTCAGATAGGCGCTCCAGGCAACCTGAAAACCGCAATTCGCCGGCTGAAACCGATGGACTTCAATACCTTTCGCTTCCAACAGCGGCACCCAGGCAGCATCAGAACCGAGTTTCGGCCAGCTGGCACCACCAAGGGCAAGGAGCACGGCCCGGGCTGGAAACGGCTCGACCTTGCCAGCGCCATCTTCAAGCAGCGCGGACCCATCTTTTGCAAAGCCTTTCCAGGTATGCCGGCTCAAGAGCTGGACCTTCTTGTCTTCAAGGCGGCGCAACCAGGCTCTGAGCAAGGGAGAGGCCTTCATGGCAACAGGAAAAACACGTCCGCTGCTGCCGACAAAGGTCTGCTCGCCCAGATCGTGACACCAGTCTCTAAGGGCCTCGGGTGGAAAGGCCCGGATCATGGGTGCGAGGAAGGGCTCCGCTTCCCTGTAGCGGTTCGCAAACGTCGGCAGGTCCTCACTATGGGTCAGGTTGAGGCCACCCCGGCCGGCCATCAGGAACTTGCGGGCAGGGGAAGGCATCCGTTCGGCGATGGTGACGGAAAAGCCTTTTGCCGACAGTTTTTCAGCGGCAAACAATCCGGCCGGACCGGCCCCGACAATCAAAACATCTTGCATTCCGACTTCTTAGTCACAGAAACACGAAAAAACCACTGGCGAATTCCATGAAGACACGGAATTAAATCCCAGATGTTTCCGCAAGTATTTGTTATCTGTCTCATGAGATGATCTCGCAGGAGTTGAGCGCTGCTGACTGTTCGCGGTGGCTTTTCTTCAGGAGAAAGGAACCGTGTATGGAGACGACCACGGACCTCATCGTTGTTGCGGATCCCGACGAAAATGTGAAGAAAGGGTTCCAGCGACTGTTCAGCAGCCACAAGAATGTGGTCTGTTTTTCGGAGTCTGATCCGGCCCTGCTGTTCTTGAAACAGAACCCGGGCACATCGGTGGTCTTTTCCTGTTTTAATCTGCCCGGCCGCGGAGGAACGGCGTTCCTGCGGGCTGCGGAGACGCTCGCGCCCCAGGCAACCCGGATCATGCTGACCCGCGAAAAATCAGCAGAGGCCATCAAGAAGACCCTGAATGAAGGCCATGCCTTCATGTATCTGGAAAAACCATGCCAGCCGACCGAACTGGTGACGGCCATGGAAACGGCGCTGACCCATCACCGGCAGCTGGCCAAGGACAGGGCCCTTCTGGAGCGCACGCTGGCCGGGTCGGTGAAGCTTCTGATCGACATGCTGGCTCTGTTTCACCCTGAAGCGTTTCGGCGGACGGCAATCGTACGCAAACAGGCCTTGAAGCTGGCCAAGGCTCTCGGGCTGAAGAAAACCTGGGAACTGGAAATGGCAGTCATGCTGTCGCCGCTGGGCGAAGCGTTGCTGCCGAAACAGATCCTGGCGCGCTACCGGGCAGCGCGCAGTCTGACCGAACAGGAACGTGATGTTCTCGACAGGGCGCCCGCGCAATCGCGGGAACTGCTGAAGAACATTCCCCAGCTGGAGAAGGTCTCCGAATATCTTTACCTGTCCGGCTGTGGCTATGACGGATCGGGCTTTCCCAAGGACGGCCCGACCGGTCAGGACATTCCGCTGGTCTCACGCATTCTAAAACTGCTGACGGATCTCTGGTATGCCAGTCCGGAAAGCGGACCGGATGCGGCCTCTTTCGAGGCACTGACCATCAACTGGCGCAAATACGATCCCAAGCTGCTCGAGCTGGCGCGAAACGTGCTCATGGACGATGTCCCGGAAGCGCGCAGGAAGCACGTCGCCCAGTGTTACATCCGCTCGCTGCGGCCGGGGGACATCCTGGTCGATGACGCCTTGACCGAAAGCAGTCACGAACTGGTCCTTTCGCGCGGGCACCTTCTGACGCCGACCACCATCCGTCGGCTGGAGCATTTCCACCAGACTGCCGGCGTGCGTCAGCCGATCCGGGTCGAGCGGCACGAGGTGGTCGAGGAATTGCTGGGGGATGCGGGCTGAAGTCCGGCAGGCCGGTGCGTCAGGACGATCCGTGGTCTCAATCTTTGCCCGTTTTCTCCATGAGCTCCGCCTCATAGGCCTTGGCCACCCGCAGAAAGCGGGCATGGGCATAGTTCATGGACAGGATCAGGCCCCACCAGCCGTATTTGCGGTACTTGCGCACGAAATACGCCTTGAGGAAGCTGACCGGGAATTCGGTCAGGAGCCGGGTCCTTGGCAGTTTGCGGCCGCGGGCGCGCATGTCCTCGACCTGCATGCCGGAATAGCGGTTGTATTTGCCGACCTGGAAATCGAGTGAGCGGATCGAGCGATGCGCCATGATGCCTGCAAGATTGGCGATCCTGGCACCGGGCTCCGGGCGCACCGTGTCGTGAACGATCGAAGCCGAAAAGCGGCCCTTTTGCCGGTCGTAGAGCCGGATCTGGTGATAGCCATAGGCCCAGGGCGCCGGCGTGCTTTCATGGGCATACATGTCCCGGATCATGATCCGCCAGCCATCGGCACTCTTGTAGCTGCCATCGGCGAATTTCGCGCGAATTTCAGCGGCGAGATCCGGCGTCACCTCTTCATCGGCATCGAGATTGAGGAGCCAGTCATTGCGGCACCGGTCTTCGCCGAACCGCTTCTGCGGACCGTATCCGGGCCAGTCATTCCGGATGACCCGCGCCCCGAGTTTTTCGGCAACGGCAACGGTGTCGTCGGTCGAACCGCTGTCGATGACAATAACCTCGTCCACCCAGTCGACGACGCTTTCGATCGGCTTGTGGATCCGGTCGGCTTCGTCTTTTGCAATGATGAAGGCGGAAAGGGGCAGGCGCTCGGTCATGACACTCCGGTCGGATTGGGCGCCGGACCAGGACCGGCCCGGCAGATACCGTTCAGGTATTAGCCGCGCCGGACGGGGATTTGAAGGTTAAATCAGGATTTCACGCTCGCGAAAGCCGCATCGAGCCCTTGCAGGGTGATCGTGGAGCCTTCGATAAGCCCGGTGAAACCCGGTGCCCTGAGGTCTTTCAGGACGCGATCCGGAACCTCGATACTTGCCGGCTCCGTGCCCAGATTGAAGGCGCAAAGGATTGTTTCGCCCCGGTGGCTGCGAGTGAAGACGAGTGTCTCGCCCGCGCTGTCCAGGAAGTGCATGTCGCCCTTCTTCAGCGGTTCGAACTCTTTCCTCCAGGCATAAAACGCCCTGTTGCGGTTCAGGATCGATGTCTCGTCCTTTTCCTGCATGTCCACCGCCAGCGGCAAATGGGTGTCGGCCATCGGCAGCCAGGGATCGGCGTCGGAAAAACCGCCATGCCTGTTGTTGTTCGCCCAGGGCATGGGGGTGCGGCACCCGTCGCGGCCCTTGTATTCCGGCCAGAAGCGGATGCCGTAGGGATCCTGCAACTGGTCGAACGGCACGTCGGCCTGCGGCAGTCCCAGTTCCTCGCCCTGATAGAGGCAGGGCGTGCCGCGCAGCGAAGCGCAAAGCGCGGTTTCCAGCGGTGCAAATCGTCCGATGTCGAGGCCTTCGCCCCAGCGGCTGCCAACGCGCTGGACATCATGGTTGGACAGCGCCCAGCTGGCCCAGCCCGAACCGATGCCTTCGTTCATTTCTTCAACGATCCGGCGGATATAGGCGGCCGAGTGCTGCGGCGTCAGAAGGTCGAAGCTGTAGGCCATATGGATGCGCTCGCCCGCTTCCGTGTAGGCTTTGGTGAGCTCGACCGCGAGCCCGTCATGGCCGATCTCGCCCACCGAAGTGGTGCCGGGATACTGGTCGAGCAGGCCGCGCAGCTTTTTCAGGAAAACGAGGTTTTCCGGCCGCGTCTTGTCATAGACATGGTCCTGATAGCCATAAGGATTGGTCGGATCGACGGTGGACGGTGCCTCGTCCGCGCTGAGCGGCGGGTTGTCCCTCAGCTGCTGGTCGTGGACGTAGAAATTCACCGTGTCGAGACGGAAACCGTCGACACCCCGGTCGAGCCAGAATTTCGCGGCGCCCAGGACGGCGTCCTGGACGTCTTCGTTGTGGAAGTTGAGATCCGGTTGGCTGGCCAGGAAATTATGCATGTAATACTGGCAGCGGCGACTGTCCCACTCCCAGGCCGGACCGCCGAAGATCGAGAGCCAGTTGTTGGGCACCGTGCCATCCGGCTTGGCATCCGCCCAGACGAACCAGTCGGCCTTGGCATTGTCTTTCGAGGACCGGCTTTCGGTGAACCAGGCATGCTGGTCGGACGTGTGGGAAATCACCAGATCGATGATGACCTTCATCCCGCGCTTGTGCGCGGCCGCCAGCATGGCATCGAAATCGGCCAGCGAGCCGAACATCGGGTCGACATCCTCATAGTCGGAGACGTCATAGCCGAAATCGTCCATGGGCGAGGTGAAGAACGGCGACAGCCAGATGGCGTCGACACCGAGCGAGGCAATGTAGTCCATTCGTTCGGTGACGCCGTTGAGGTCGCCGATGCCGTCATTGTTGCTGTCGTTGAAGGAACGCGGATAGATCTGATAGATCACCGCGCCTTTCCACCAGTCCGGGTCTTTGATCAGGTTTTCAGGCACATCGGCCTCCATGCCCGTTTCGGCTTCTTCGAACATTGCCGGTCTCCGTCCGCTTCTCTGGCGGTGTTGAGGTTTTCAAAGCGCTTTGAATGGCTATATCCGGCGGCTCTTCAGGTCAAGAGACCTGCCTGCAAAAAGTCGTGACAATGGTGGATAGGGTTAAATGGAAACCGGGTGGAGAGGCATGGGAGGTTTTGGTGCGGCACAAGCAAAAACCGGCCCCGCACGAGGCAGGACCGGTGGAGCAAATGAAAAGTCTCGAAACACGATTTTGTCCGGAACACTGTTCTTATAACAGGCGTGCGTGACAGGTTTGTGAACAAAACCTTAACGATCGTGAAATCTGCGGATTGTGAAGCGGGAGATGGTCCAAACGCGGTTCATCGACAGCCCGGTAGGTGAAGAATTCTGAGAGCTTAAAGAATTGAAATAAAAGAGAGAAAAATAAAGTTATGACGTTAAGGTCAATTTCTTCTTGCAAAGCAGCATGGAAGCTGGGACTGTCAGGCTCAGCAAAAGCTTCAAGAGACTGGAATTGGAGAGAATCAGCCCTGGACGCCCTGTCCGGCGCCGCCAATTCGTGAAGGATAATCTGGAGGAAGTGTCATGACGGCAGCCATGGTTGGATGGGCGCATTTGCCCTTCGGAAAACATGCGGAAGAAACGGTTGAAAGCATGATCGTCAAGGTGGCGGTGGACGCCATCGAAGATGCCGGCATCGCTCCGGAAGATGTCGACGAGATCCTGCTGGGCCACTTCAATGCCGGTTTCTCCCTTCAGGATTTCACGGCGTCCCTGGTGCTGCAGGCGGATCCGGCCCTGCGGTTCACGCCGGCGACCCGCGTTGAAAATGCCTGTGCCACCGGCTCTGCCGCCGTGCATCAGGGGGTGCGCGCGGTTGCTTCCGGCGAGGCTCGTTTCGTACTGGTTGTCGGCGTTGAGCAGATGACAACCACGCCTGGCCCGGAAATCGGCAAGAACCTGCTGAAGGCCTCCTATCTGAAGGAAGAGGGCGACACACCTGCCGGGTTTGCCGGCGTCTTCGGCAAGATCGCCGATGCCTATTTCCAGAAACACGGCGACCAGTCCGACGCACTGGCGAAGATCGCCGCAAAGAACCACAAGAACGGTGTCGGCAATCCCTATGCCCAGATGCGCAAGGATCTCGGTTTCGACTTCTGCCGCGCGGAAAGCGAAAAGAATCCGTTCGTTGCTGGTCCGCTGAAACGCACCGACTGTTCGCTGGTTTCCGATGGCGCTGCGGCCCTGGTCCTGACCGATCCGGCAACGGCGCTCGGCATGAAAAAGGCGGTCGCCTTCCGTGGCATGGCCCATGTCCAGGACTTTCTGCCGATGTCCCGGCGCGACATTCTGAAGTTCGAAGGCTGCGCCAGAGCCTGGGGCGAAGCGCTTGGTGATGCCAACCTGGCAATTGAGGACCTCTCCTTTGTCGAGACCCATGACTGTTTCACTATTGCCGAGCTGATCGAGTATGAGGCCATGGGCCTGACCAAGGAAGGCGAGGGCGCCCGTGCCGTTCTGGAAGGCTGGACCGAGATGGGCGGCAAGCTGCCGGTCAACCCGTCGGGCGGCCTCAAGGCGAAAGGTCACCCGATCGGCGCCACAGGTGTCTCCATGCATGTCCTGACCGCCATGCAGCTCACCGGCACCGCCGGCGACATTCAGGTCAGGAACGCCGAACTCGGCGGCATCTTCAACATGGGCGGAGCGGCCGTGGCCAACTTCGTCTCCGTGCTGCAGCCAATGAAATAACGCGCCTCCGCAGTTGCCCAGAAAAGCCGGCGATCTCGCCGGCTTTTTTGTGTGCTCCGCACCATTCCCCTCCTTGTCATCCCGGACGCAGCGCAGCGGAGATCCCGGACCCAGGACGCCGGGGAAGCAGACGAGGGCAATGCGGCAGCCGATGAAGTGTCCTGGGTCTCCGCTTTCGCGGAGATGACACCCTGAGGCAGAGGCTCATTTCCACCACCTTCGTCATTGCAGGGCTCGACCCTGCAATCCATGCCGTTCAGTTGCCGCAATCGAGAGCGCTCCGAGCGGAACGCTCATGGCATGGATCCCATGGTCGAGCCATGGGATGACGAAGAGAAGTTTGGGCGAGCGTTGTTCGTGCGTCCTGACGTTCAGCGCCTTCTGTTTGTCCTCCCGGGCGGTGCACAGTGGAGATCCGGGACCCAGGACGCCGGGGAAGCAGACGAGGGCAATGCGGCAGCCGATGAAGTGTCCTGGGTCTCCGCTTTCGCGGAGATGACAACGGGGGACTGTTCCAATGAGTGCGGCCTGATCGCGTTGAAGTGCTGACCCTGATGCATTGATGGATCGTCAGTTTGCTGGACGAAGTCAAATCCCTGATTTAAATCGGAAACTATGGGAATTTCTTTTGCTGTTTATCTTGCGTCTACGAACTTTTGCTCCGCTGCGATCCTAATGGCCATGGGCATTTTGCCTTTCTATCGATCATATGGTTGCTGGCGGAAAGGTGAGGGACTTGCGATTTTTGGCCAGTTTGCATTGATGTTCTGCTCTCTGTTCCTGTTCATTGGAGCCCTCGTGTTTTTGAGTTCAAACGGTTGGTCAGATGCTTCTCCGTTTGCGAGTGCAGTTGTTTCGATAATTCCGCTTCGCTCTGGGTGGGCACTGCGCCAGCAACTCAAGAAAAGTGAGAAGGGACCTCTTCCCTGGGTGTTCTTCAGGTTTCCTCAGTTGACGCATCCCTGGGCGATCGCAAGACCCATGTTGGTCTTTGATTGTGCAGCGATCGGTGTCTCGACCGTTTGGCTCGCTCTCATTTTGGCGGCAACGTTGAATTGAAGTCTTTCTCGTTCCTGCGACAGGCGAGATTGGCGCGTTGTCGTCAGGCGTCTGGAACAGGGAACGAAACGCGGAGGCACAAAATCTCGTTTCTGTCGTCATTGCTGGGCTCGACCCTGCAATCCATGCCGTTTAGTCGCCGCAAACGAGGCCGCTCCTTGCGGAACGCCCATGGCATGGATCCCATGGTCGAGCCATGGGATGACGAAGAAAAGTGTGGGCGAGCGTCGTTCGTGCGTCCTGACGTTCGGCGCCTTCTGTTGGTCCTCTCGGCCGGTGCACAACGGAGATCCGGGACCCAGGACGCCGGGGAAGCAGACGAGGGCAATGTGGCAGCCGATGAAGTGTCCTGGGTCTCCGCTTTCGCGGAGATGACACCCTGAGGCAGAGGCTCATTTCCACCACCTTCGTCATTGCAGGGCTCGACCCTGCAATCCATGCCGTTCAGTTGCCGCAAACGAGGCCGCTATGAGTGGAAAGCCAAGAGCATGGATCCCATGTTCGAGCCATGGGATGACGAAGAGAAGTTTGGGAGAGCGTTGCTCGTGCGTCCTGACGTTCGGCGCCTTCTGTTTGTCCTCCCGGGCGGAGCGCAGCGGAGATCCGGGACACAGGACGCCGGGGAAGTGGAAAAGGGCAATGCGGCGGCCGTTATAGTTTCCCGGATCCCAGCTCTCGCGGGGATGACAATTAGCAGAGGAGCTGCGCTATTGCGCTGCGGCCGCCACCGCGCTGTAAAAGGTCGCGTCTGTCAGTTCCGGTGGCGAGACCGGGGCGCCGCCGCCTTCACCGACATAGGTATCTGCAACGCCATAGACGAAGATACCGCCCGCAGCCCGCTTCAGGATCGCCACCCGCTCGATCAGCTGAAAATCGCCCGCTTCGCAATTGGCGTGGCTGATATAGAGGTCGCGGCCACCCTGATTGACGCGTTCTGTACTGGAGGAAAAACTGCCCTCGGCACAGCTCTTCTGGCTGTCGGCGACCGATAGCGACATCAGTTCTTCTTCCGACGTGTAGCTGCCGGCCGGGAAAATATGGGCAACGAGTGTCCGGGCTTCATTGGCGGCAACCGCATGCAGGCCTTTAAGGTCTTCTTCGCGCTGACCATCCGGCTTGAGCTGCAAGCCGGAAATTCCGGCATTTCCCATCAGGTTGAACAGTGCCTGGGTGGCCTCGACGGTGAGTTGTGGATCGCCCACTGTACTGGACGCGTTGTTCGACTGGGCCGGGGCCGTTTGGCCGAGGCCGCCTTGCGCGGGCGCGGCATTGGCGACACCGGGTGCAACGCCATAGCGGGCAGTGTTCTGTTCGACGCATTTGGCAAGCCGGGCCATCAGCCGGGAGGTGCCGGTCAGGCGGAATTCGTAATTATAGGCACCGTCATAGACGTAGAGCGTGCGGCCCCTGCGAAAACGGGTGATGATGTAGCCGCCCTCAGGCATCTGCATGCGTGCAAGATCCTTGGAGGTTGCCTTGGCGACACCGCTTTGCCAGCCACCCCGGTCGATGCGGTACTGCAGGGGAATGTCGGAGCCGACCGGCATGTTCCAGTGCGGCGCGGAAAAGCCGATCGCCCAGTTATAGCTGGTGTCCACCTGGACATAGAGCGTGATGCCGCTCTTGTAGGTGGCCGAGGCGACGCAGGTGGAGAACCGGCCGCTCTGGTCATCGGTAAACGCACTGCCATTCCAGCCGCCGAGACGGAAATTCTCGACGATGGCGGCCTTTGCCGATGCCAGACCCGCGAACAAGGTCAGGCAAGCTATAACCAGCAGTTTCATATGACGCATCCTTCCCCCCTGATGCCGCGGCGGAGTAACCAGTCAGATCCACCAGCCATTTGGAAAGGCTAAGCGAATTCCGCTACGGCATCAAGAATGGTCAGCGCAAAGACGGCTCGAAAGTCTGGCCTATTGGATGGCTTCCATGGCGCGCGTGAAGCCTGTCAGCGGAACGTCGATGGTCTGGCGTCGGCCTGCTGCTGGAGCAAAGTCGATTTGCAGCTTGCTGCCCGCCTTCATGGCGGCAATCATCTGAGGCGTCGCCTCGGTGCTCAAAAAACAGCCGCGCTGATCGCAGGTGCCCACCTCAAGTTCGGAAAGCGGCGTACCATCAACGGCAAGTTTGATCTTGCCGGGCAGATAAAAGCCGAGAGGGGCCTGCATGTTGATGACGGGCTTTCCCTGGTTGGCGGGATAGATCACGTCAATCTTGAACAGCAACTGCCCACTTTCCTTGACGCGAAGGCTCTGCGAGGCATCGCAAACAAGCGCTTCCGGAGTTCGAGAAGCACCGGCACAACGGGTTTGCCAGAGGTCTCCCTGGTTTTCCTGCTGCGAATAGGCAGTTTTTGACAGAAGCGGAAGGGCGAGAAGGGTCGCGAAAAGCAGACTAGTTCTGTGCTGTATCATTTGTCTTGTCTTCATGAGAGAACGCGTCCGGCGCTTTCCATACCGGGTCTGGGGGGCGGCGTCACCCCCTTAGAACAGCCGACGAACTTGGTTCTCTGACAACCATGCTTCTCCGCAGGAACGCCGGATGGTGTGTGCCGGGAATGGGAGTCGGTCAAATCCTGCTTTGAGAAAAATCTATTCCGCTTCTTGTCCGAGCTTTGAAAACCGGTGCCCGGCGCTCTTCAAGGCGTCTCATTACATTACATCCATCACACTGGGATTGGAGACCCTTGAGATGGCTGTGCGCCGTGACAAGACACCTAAAACGCTGAAGCGGCCTGAAAATCGGCTCGACGTGTTTCCGGCCTTTATGAAAGTGGCCGGTCAACGTGTGCTTGTTGTTGGTCACGGTGGCGAGGCTGCTGCCAAGGTGCGTCTCCTGGGTGAAACCAACGCAAAAATCGTCGTCATCGGCGAAACCGTCGATGCCGATCTGCAGGAAGCCATTGAGCTTTTCGAGGCAGAGCATATCGCCGAGGCATTCCGGCCGGCACATCTGAATGGTGCGGCACTTGTCTTTTCCGCCCGTGAGGACTGGGATCTCGACAAGGCCGTTGTCGATGCCGCCCGTATTTTGGGCGTGCCGGTCAACGCGGTCGACAAGCCGGAGCTGTGCGATTTCTACACCGGCGCTCTGGTCAACCGGGCCCCGATCGCGGTTGCCATCACCTCCACCGGCGTCGGTCCGGTTCTGTCCCGTCATATCCGTGCACGCATCGAGGCGATGCTGCCACGTGCCACCGGTGAGCTTGCCCGCCTGGCCGAAAGTTTCCGCGATGCGGCCACGAAGGTCATTCGCGACGGTGCCTTGCGCCGCAATTTCTGGGCTCGGTTCTTCTCCGGATCCGTTGCCACCAATCTTTATGCCGGCAAGGCGGATGTCGCCCGCGCCGAGGCGCAGCGGCTTTTGAATTCCATGGCGGATGAGCCGGGGTTTGTCTGGCTGGTCGGCGCCGGTCCTGGTGCGGAAGATCTGTTGACGCTGCGCGCGCAGCGCCTGTTGCAGGAAGCCGACGTCATTGTTCACGATGCTCTGGTTCCGGCAGGCGTTGTCGCCATGGGGCGCAGGGACGCGGAGCGCATTTCGGTCGGCAAGCGCAAGGGCGCGCATTCCGTGCCGCAGTCCGAAATCTGCGAGTTGCTGGTGAAGCTTGGCCGCAAGGGCCTGAAGGTTGTCCGCCTGAAAGCCGGAGATCCGATGATCTTCGGCCGGGCGGCAGAAGAAATGGAGGCCCTCCGCGAAGGCGGGATCGGTTTCGAGGTCGTCCCCGGCGTGACAGCAGCCTTCGCCGCGGCCGCTTCGGCGCAGATCCCGCTCACGCTGCGCGGAGTGGCTTCCAACCTTGTCTTTGCAACCGGCCACAATGCCAAGTCCGAGACATTGCCGGACTGGGCCGGGTTGGCGCTGAAGGGCGCAACCGTTGCTGTCTATATGGGGCGGACGGTTGCTGCTGCCGTGGCCGACAAGATGATCAATGCCGGTCTCAAGCCGGAAACGCCGGTAGCCGTCATCGAAAACGCTGCCCATCCGGGTGAACGGCAATTTGCCGGAACCCTGTCGGACCTCGCGATCCTGTCGAACCGCGCGGAAATCGACGGACCGGTCCTGATCGTGATTGGCGAGGCCGTAGGCCACGCCGCCCTGGAACATGCCGAGCCGCTGGCGCCGCAAAGGGCCGCCCGGGTTGCGGCAGCCTGACGAAGTGAGAGTGAACACCATGAAAGTCATTACCGCCAACCGCCTCCTGAACGGCGACGTTGTCTGGCTCGCCGAAGGCGGCGCCTGGGTCGAGCGGGTCACGCTGGCCAGGACCTTCGAGGGCAAGGATGCCGTGGCCGAGGGCCTCGCTGAAGGCGCTGCCGCCGAAAAGAACCAGGAAGTCGTCGGCGTCTACGAGATGGATGTCACGGTTGAGGATGGCGTCATTGTTCCGGTGCGCCTGCGCGAAAAGATCCGCGCCGCCGGGCCGACCACCCACCCGCAATTCGGCAAGCAGGCCCAGGCGGTTTCCGCCTGAAGACAACCGACAGAGGTCAGGGCAGCGCCCAAAACGCAGAAATGTGTATGGCAGCGCCCGGCAAGGAGAGCAAAGATGTACCGTTACGACGAATTTGACGCCAGTTTTGTCAATCAGCGCACAGAGCAGTTCAAGGACCAGGTGCGCCGTCGCCTGGCGGGTGAACTGTCCGAGGACGAGTTCAAGCCGCTGCGCCTGATGAACGGTCTTTATCTGCAGCTTCACGCCTATATGCTGCGTGTCGCCATTCCCTATGGCACGCTCAATAGCCGCCAGATGAAGAAGCTCGCACATATCGCCCGGACCTATGACAAGGGCTACGGCCACTTCACAACGCGCCAGAACATTCAGTTCAACTGGCCGAAGCTGGAAGACACGCCCGCCATCCTGGAAGAGCTGGCGGAAGTCGAAATGCATGCGATCCAGACATCCGGCAACTGCATCCGTAACGTGACGGCCGATCACTTCGCCGGCGCTGCCGCCGACGAGATCGCCGACCCGCGTCCCTATGCGGAAATCCTGCGTCAGTGGTCATCACTGCATCCGGAATTCTCGTTCCTGCCACGCAAGTTCAAGATCGCCATCACCGGCGCGCCGAATGACCGTGCCGCGGTGCAGGTCCATGACATCGGCCTGCAGCTGACCCGCAATGAGGCTGGCGAGATCGGCTTTGAAGTGTTTGTCGGTGGCGGTCTCGGCCGTACGCCGATGATCGGCCGCAAGGTGCGCGACTTCCTGCCGGAAGAGGATCTGCTGGCCTATTCGGAAGCGATCCTGCGCGTCTATAACCGCTATGGCCGCCGTGACAACAAGTACAAGGCCCGCATCAAGATCCTGGTTCACGAAACCGGCCTGGAAGAGCTGAAGGCGGATATCGAAGCCGAATTCGAAAAGATCCGTTTCGGCGTGTTGCGCCTGCCGGACGAGGAAGTCCGCCGCATCGAGGCTTATTTTGCGCCGCCTCCGCTTGAAGTCGGGTCTGCCGTTTCCACTGCTGTGGAAGCCCGCAAGGAAAGCGATGCGGCTTTCGCACAGTTTGTAGCGCATAATCTCAATCCGCACCGTGTGCCGGGTTACACCTCTGTGACCCTGTCGATGAAACCGATCGGTGGCATTCCGGGGGATGCGTCCGACCGTCAGATGGACGTAATCGCGGATCTCGCCGAACAGTACGGTCATGATGAGCTGCGTATTTCTCATGAGCAGAACGTGATCCTGCCGCATGTGAAACTGGAGGATCTGCCTGCACTGTTCGACCGTCTGGTCGAAGCGGAAATCGCCGAAGGCAATGCCGGTCTCATCACCGACATCATTGCCTGCCCGGGCATGGACTACTGCGCTCTGGCAACGGCGCGCTCCATTCCGGTGGCGCAGCGGATCTCCGAGCGCTTCGGTGCGGCGGAACGCCAGGCGGAAATCGGCGAGCTGAAGATCAAGATCTCCGGTTGCATCAACGCCTGCGGCCACCACCATGTCGGTCACATCGGCATTCTTGGCCTGGAGAAGAAGGGCGAGGAATTCTACCAGGTGACGCTCGGTGGATCGGCCAACGAAAACGCATCCATCGGCGAAATCGTCGGCCGCGGCTTCTCGTCCGAAGAAGTGGTCGATGCCATCGAGACACTGGTCGACACCTATCTCGGCCTGCGGTCCGGCAAAGAGGAAACCTTCCTGGAAGCCTATCGGCGGATCGGGGAGGCGCCTTTCAAGGAGGCCCTTTATGGCGCTGCATGAAACCTTTAGCCTGGGTGTCGATCCGGAACTGGGCCTGCAGGCGGAGGTCGCCGCTCTGAATGCCCAGTTCGAGGATGCGACTGCCCAGGAAATCCTGAGGGCGGCGATCCGGCACCAGTTTGCCGGAGATATCGCGCTGGTTTCGAGTTTCGGCGCAGACAGCGCCGTGCTCCTGCATATGGTTGCCCAGATCGATCCGTCGACGCCGGTCCTGTTCGGGGACACGATCAAGATGTTCCCGGCGACCCTGCTCTACCGGGATGAACTGGTCGAGAAACTGGGCCTGAGCGATGTGCGCACCTTCAAGCCGTCGAAAGAGGACCTGGAGGCCAACGACCCGGCCGGCATGCTCTGGATGAGTGACACCGACGCCTGCTGTCATATCCGCAAGGTGGCGCCGCTCGAGCGCATCCTGACAGGCTTCGAGGCCTGGATCTCGGGCCGCAAACGGTTCCAGAGCGCGTCACGTGCAAACCTGGAAGTGTTCGAGATCGATCAGGGGCGCGTGAAGGTCAACCCGTTGGCGGATTGGTCGGCGGCGGACATCCTGGACTATGCCAAGGCCCACGATCTGCCACCCCATCCGCTCGTCGCCCAGGGGTATCCGTCAATCGGCTGCATGCCGTGCACGGACAAGGTCGCACCGGGCGAAGACCCGCGGGCGGGCCGCTGGCGCGGCCAGGACAAGACGGAATGCGGCATTCACTGGCCGACCCATGGCAAGGAAATTGACGGCAGCGGTATCTGACCGCTGTCCATGACGACATTTGAGGACGCAAAGATGGCAACGATCTACAAGGACGGCGAATTCGTCGAGGAAAGCTGGGAAACGGCTGACGCAGAAACGGCAACGGCAGTGACGGGCGATGCGCTGGTGCCGCTTTCGCTGTTTCTGGGAGATGCGGAAGCCTATCTCGCCCGGGACGGTCAGACGGCAGTGCTCGTCGAAGCAGGTGATGATGTCGAGCCGGTCGAACCCTATCTGGAGCGCCTGGCTCTGGTCGCCGTTGATTTCCCGAGTTTCGCCGATGGCCGCGGGTTCTCTGCAGCGCGCGTTCTGCGCGAACAGATCGGGTATGAAGGCGACATTCGCGCCGTTGGCAAATACATCCTCGATCAGGTTCCGCTCGCCCGCCGCTGCGGCGTGTCGTCCTTCGAGATCGCCAAGCCGGAAGTTCTGAAGGCCCTGAAGGCGGGCGAATGGCCCGAAGTCACCAAATATCTGCAGCCAGTCGGCACCGTGGACGAGATCCCGGTCGGAACCCGCCCCTGGGCACGCCGGTCGCAGCGCGATATCGCTGTCGCCGCGGAATAATCCTGTTTCTCACACCGAAGACGTTTCGTCGCTGGTCTCGATGATCGCGGTGACCTTGTCGATGTTCTGAAGCAGAATGTCGATCAGCCTGGGCTCGAAATGCCGGCCGCTCTGCTCACGCATGAAGGCGATGATCTTGTCAAGCGGCCACGGGTCCTTGTAGCAGCGTTCGGCCCCAAGGGCCTCGAACACGTCGGCAACGGCGGTGAGCCGGCCATAAAGGTGGATGTCCTCGCCACCGGTGCCGGCCGGATAGCCACTGCCGTCCCATTTCTCGTGATGATCCCGGGCGATGATTGCGCCGGCCTGCAATACCCGCCGGCTCGAGGTTTTCAGAATATCGTACCCAAGCCGGGCGTGGGTTTTCATCACTTCCCATTCGGCGTCATCCAGCTTGCCCGGCTTGCTCAAAATGGCGTCCGGAATTCCGATCTTGCCAATGTCATGAAGTGGCGAGGCCAGCCGGATCACTTCCGCTTCCTCTTCGTCGAGGCCATATTCAAGCGCCAACAGCTGGCTGATCTCGGCAACGCGCTGCACATGGTGCCCGGTCTCCAGCGATCGGGTCTCGATGGTCTCGCCGAGAATGTCGACCATCTCAATCTGGGTCTGTTCGATCTCGTGAAGAAGATCCATATTCTCGCAGGCAATGGCGACGTTGCGCTCGAACAGCCCCAGCAGCGACCGGTCCAGGTCGCCGGGTTCACCGCAGAGCCCCGTGAGATGCAAAAGCCGCTTCAGGCCATCCCGGCATTTGATGACGGCCGTATAGTCCGTTGAGGTTATCTCGCTGTGGCTGCAGGTCAGCGCGGCGGCAAGATCCTTGATCATTGCAGGGTCCTGAATACTCGTCAGATCCCTGCCGGCATAGGGTTCGTAGCGGCCGGTAGCGGCCACGATCTGCAGGGATTGTCCATGCCCCTGGGCAGCGAACGCACTGGTCGAGCATCCCGGCAAGACGCACTGCTTTTGAACCAGTCCGCTGAGTTCCTGCAGAACGACCTCGGCAAGGTTCTCCTTGGTGTGCATTTCGAACATCCGCGCGGAGGCCTCGATGACGGCTTCCAGGCCTCGCCTGTTTCTTTCCAGCTCGATAATGTCGCGATAGGAGCGCAGGGAGGCATAGAGCAGGGTCGTGAGTTTGCGCGACGTCAGCTCGGTCTTTTCCTTGTAGTCATTTATGTCGTATCTGGCGATCACGTCCCGTTCCGGTGCCTGGCCGGGCTGACCCGTCCGAAGGACAATGCGCACAGCCGTATTGCCGAGGTCTTCGCGAATGAACCTGGCAACGTCCAGACCAGCCGTTTCACTTTCCATCACCACGTCCAGCAGGATCAGGGCTGTGTCGCGATGCTCCTGAATGGCATTCATGGCCTGGGCAGCGGAATAGGCTGACACGAATTCCAGCGGTCGACCGTCAAACGTGAAATCGCTCAAGGCCAGACAGGTGACATCATGGATCGCCTGCTCGTCGTCGACCAACAGGACCTTCCAGGGTGCGCCCTGGGTCTGGGTCGGCTCCGCCTCGTCCGAAAACAGGATCTTTTCACTCTGGTTGCTCATGTAACGTCCTGTGAGGGCGCCGCTTTCAACGGAACCGTAATATGGACCGAAATTCCTTCCTCTGGAACACTGTCACAAACCACCGTGCCGCCAAGTTTCCTGGTGACCAGATTGTAGACGATATGCATTCCGAGGCCGCTGCCACCGCTGCCGCGTTTGGTTGTGAAGAACGGATCGAAAATGCGGTTCAGCACATCCGGTGAGACGCCCTTGCCGTTGTCGCTGTAGTGGATGTGAGCGCTTTGCCCGGTAAGGGAACTGTCGATCCGGATCTCGCCGGTCTCGCCGTCGTCAAAGGCATGGGTGAGGGAATTCATCACCAGGTTTGTCACGATCTGCGACAGGGCGCCCGGAAAGCTGGTCAGGACGATGTCGCGATTGCCCGTGACCACAATCTCGTGCGGCGTTTTCTTCGTTTGCGGAAGGAGGCTGAGCAGCGTCTCTTCCACATAATCAACCAGCTTGAAGGTTCGCAATTCGTCGCTGGACTGATCCACGGCCACCTGTTTGAAACTGCGCACCAAATCTGATGCACGATGAAGATTGCCGACGATAATCCGGGACGATTGTCCGGCCTGGTCAAGGAAGGCATCCAGGCCACGCCGGGTGAGGCTTTCCTGGGTGACCTGGCTGGAAACATCGGCAACCTTTTCTTCCAGAAAGGTTGCTGCGGTCAGGCCAACCCCGATCGGCGTGTTGACTTCGTGGGCAAGCCCGGCCACCAGCCCGCCGAGCGACGCCAGCTTTTCAGTTTGCACAAGTTCCTTTTCCGCCAGCTTCTGGTCGGTAATGTCGTAGTGCCAGACAATCGTCGCCGGGGCGTCCTCGAATTCGATGGGAATGGCGTCATGCAATCCCCACCAGGTGCTGTCGTCAACCCGGCGCCGTTCCATGATGAAGCGTTGGAAACCGTCGCCGCGTTCGACACAGGCACCGGCAATTTCCAGATCTCGCGGAACAACGAAGGTGTTTTCAAAACCGAATTCATCCAGTTGTGCGGAGGAGCTTGCATGGAAGAATTCCAGAAAGCGCTGATTGGCATAAATGCGCCGGATCGGGTTCATCCTAAGTATTGAAATTCCAGCCGAGGAACTGTCGAGGATCTGGCGCAGGCGTGTTTCGCTCTTGCGCAGCTCTTCCTGGATGTGGCGCCTGTCGGAAACTTCCTTGGCCAGGTCGCGCGTTCGCTCTTCGACCAGGCTTTCAAGGTGATCGCGATAATGCTCCAGTTCCAGCTGGCGGTTTCTGCGTTCAGTTACGTCCGTCGTGGTGCCGAACATGCGCAGCGGCTTGCGGTCGGGCGAGAACTCGACCTGTCCGCGCTGCTCCAGGTACCGGTCTCCGCCTGCTGTCGCGACGCGGTGCAAGATCCGGTAGGGGGCGGTTTCGTCCGGATCGATCGACCGCTGCATTTCGTCGGCGACGCTCTTCCGGTCCTCGGGATGAACCGCAGCCATGAACGCCTCCTCCGAGGGTTCGACTTCTCCGGGCTGGTAGCCGAGCAACCGGTATTCCTCGTCGGACCAGCGTGCCGATCCGTTCTGCAAATCCAGGTCCCAGTTGCCGAGCCTTGCAAGCGACTGGGCTTCCCGCAGAAGCTGCTCGCTTTCCCTGAGGCCGGCGTCTGTGCGCTGCAGCTCCTGGTTCAGCGTTCGTTGACGGATGAAAACGGCAAACAGGACGAAGGACGCCACGACAGCCGTCACGATCATCAGCTGGTATTGCAGCAACAGTCTTGTTTCATTGGTTTCGAATTCAATGAACTCGGACTGGAAGGTAATCCAGATGCCTCTCTCGATCTGCTCGCAGAGCCGGTTGATTTCCTGAGCGTTCGTGTTGATCGTGCGCAGCACCTCATCGGACGGGGCGATGCCGCCGATGGTCATAAGGGCAATATTGTCCCGGATCAGCGGCGAGATCCGTTCCACCAGCTCGGCCTTGTCGATGTAGTCGCTGAAAACAAATCCGAGGGACGCCTTGGTCAGGTTCTGGGCCTGGATGAGCTGGTTGGTATCTTGCTGTTGAACAGCAAGCAGGTAGCTCTGATGGCCGCGCTGTGACAGGAGGGCGACCTTCAGGGTCAGGCGCATGGAATCGGTCATGCGCATTGTTGCACTTGATTGCTCAACACGTGCCGGAGCCTGGTCAAAGGCCTGGTACAGATAGAGTCCGGACAATAGCACTGCCACAAGAAGTATTCCGGAAAGGATAGCGGCGGACCGTGAGACCAAGTTTCACTCCATAGAGATTTCGGTGATCATCCAGATCCACTTGGGCAGATTTGCCCGGTAAACTTTTTTCTTTTCATCATAGTCGGGAAAGACGATGAACACCGGTCCCTTCTCGTCAAAGTCGACGTGCCGGTCATTCACCCGGGTCGCGATCAGGATGCGCATGGACTGCCATTCATCTCTGCTGAACGTGATTTCGTAGTCGTCGATGGCCCGGGTGATAACTTTGGAGACGTCTGAAGACCCGAAATGCGTGACAAAATCCTCCAGCCAGACGCCGTGATAGTCATTGCTGCGCTTTTCATAGGGATGGAATGCCCGCACTTGCTGAACGCCGGCTTTCTCGATCTCCGCGACGGACAGAAACTGCCTGCCGGCGTCTTGAGCAGCATTTGAGACAAGAATTTTCTGACTGGTGCCGTCTGCCGCCTGAATTGGCATTGCCGTGCCAACCAGCAGCGCCAGAAAGACAATTCCCTGTCTGATCATGAAACACCCGCCGCGTTGTTGGTCCCGAAACAGTCAGCAGCTGCGAACTGCGCCGTTATTGTCCACGCTAACGAGTTAAAAAGAGCTTTTAAAAGCTGATGAAAGTGGCAATTGTCAAATGATACTAAGTAATTCTACGCTTGTTTCTTGAATGAAGGAGCGCGGTCAGCTGTCCGTTTCTTGTCTGGCAACGTCAACCGGCTTCCGAATTGCTCATTTTTCCTCCGTATAGAGGAATTTCGGAAAAATATCTTCCAGGGCGGGGTCTTTGCCGGTCTCGGCATTCGCCGTGTAGAATTGACGGTTGGCCTTCAGATTTGCGTAGCCGTGAATGAAGGTCCAGAGCATGGTTTCCGTCGTTGTCTGGTGCACGGGGTTCTCGCAATTGTCAGGGGACAGGCCTGAGGCCACTTCCCGCAGAACGGCATAGGCTTCCCGGCTGGCCGGCAACAGGTCCGGGTAGAGATCAAGCTTGCGCTCCATGGAAAACATCAACCGAAACAGATGCGGATTGTCTTCTACAAAGGCGACATAACCTTTGGCACTCGCGATGATCTGGGACCGCGCGTCCCCGGGTGCCTGTTCCATATGCGCACGCATGGTGGCCGCAAACTTGCGAAACCCTTCCGTGGCTATGGCTGCCTGGAGAACGGCAAGGTTGGCAAAGTGGTTCTTTGGAGCTCCATGCGAGACACCGGCCCGGGCTGCGCAGGCGCGCAGCGACAGGCTTTCCAGCCCGTCTTCGTTCAGGATGTCGAGTCCGGCCTGAATCAGGGCCTCCTTAAGATTGCCATGATGATATTTCACAGTGCTCAGGCTGAAGCCCTCCACAAATAGACGCCGTCAACATTTCGGTTGACTGTGACAACTGACGGATGTAGACACTGACAACATTGCTGGGGTCGCATTGCTGAGAGTGGTCATATGTTGTCAAAGTGTTATGTACGTGCCGCTGCCGTTGCAAGCGCCGTTCTTGTCGCAGGGGAAGTTTCTGCTCAGGAAACAAAGGATTGGAGCGTACTGGTTGGTGCGGGTGCGTTTTTTGGTCCGGAATATCTGGGGTCAAAGGACTATGGTTTTGCGCCTGGCATCATCGGCTCCATTGAAAAGGGGCCCTATTTCGTCAAGTTCAACGGCTTAACGGCCACTGCCAACGTTCTGCCCTTTGAGAGTTTCTATGCCGGTCCGCTGATCGGCTACGGGTTTGGGCGCAAGGACGTCAGTGACAAGGTTGTCGACAAGCTGCCGGATGTTGACCAAGAACTCTGGGTTGGTGGCGTCGTCGGTGGCGGTTACGCCGGATTGTTGCTGCAGCGGGATTCTCTTGGGGCCAATATCGAAATCGCTCATGATGTCATGGGTGACAGCGGCACGACGGCAACCTTCAGCCTGGGTTATGAAATCAGCGCGACGGAGCAACTGTCCTTCGGCGTCGACCTGTCGACGACCTTCGTGGATGGAGCCTATGCCGACGCCTATTATTCGGTGACCCAGGCCGGATCGAATGCCAGCGGCCTTGCGAAATACGATGCGGATGCCGGATTTCGCGATGTCACGCTCGACCTGACTTCCCGCTACGCCGTCACCGAAAACTGGGGTGTCGGCGGTATGGCCGGCGGCTCGGTTCTGCTCGGCAGCATGGCCGACAGCCCGATCGTCAAGGATCGCGGCGAAGCGGTCAGTGGCCATGGCGGCCTGTTTCTCTGGTACCGGTTCTGACCGCGTCGATCAGCACTGGCAGAAGTCGAAGGGCCGGCCGGCATGTGTTGCCGGCCGCTATCGGGTTACAGAAACAGTGAGACAAGCACATAAACGGGACAGACCAGCAGCGGTGCGAAAGTCATGACCATCCCGATTGCCCGTCCGATGCCGAAGCCGGATGTAACGAGCGTGCCGTAGTGCAGGAAGCGGCCGAGCAGGAGTGAACCTCCGACTGCCCAGAGCAGCAGCGCAGGGGCTCCGGCCAGCTCGGCGGCCGCCATTGCAAGAAGGCTCATGGGAACGGTTTCGGTGAAATTGCCATGCGCGCGCATGCGCTGCAGCAGGGCGGGATTGCCGCCGTCCATGAAATGAATGTCGGTCTGCGCCCTGAGAAGCCCGACGGCAATGGTCATCGGGATCTGCAGCAACGCGAAAATGGCGATGAACACCAGTGTGACCGGCAGTGTTGAAATCAGCTCCATCACAATCTCCTTTCGCTGAAAATTCGGGCGGCCCGTTTCCGGCCGCCCGGACCGGTTACTCCGAGGGGGCCTCGTAGGTGATCAGGGCGATCACGCCGCCGACGGGGTCGACAATGGTCGCCATCCGGCCGACGGAGGGGACGCTGAACGGTTCCATGGCAATGGTCGCACCAAGCGCTTTTGCCTTTTCAACACGAGCATCGACATCGTCCACGGTGACATAGGGCAGCCAGCGCGGCGTGTCGGAAGCTTCTTGCGGGAAACCACCGATCTTGTCCTCGCCATTGGCAATCACGGAGTACGTCATGCCCGGCATTTCCATCTCTTCGGTGCCCCAGCCGAGCAGGCTGGTGTAAAAATCCTTGGCCTTGCCGCTGTCGCCGCTGTGAAGTTCCATCCAGCTGAAGGCTCCGTGGGTTTGCATGGGGTTGCTCATGATGTCGTCCTATCCAGAAAATCAGTTGCCTGGGTCGGCCCAGGTAATCAAAGGACGGAAGGAGCGCAGCAGACCCGACAGGGCGCACCGGTTTTTTTCGAGAAACTTGCCTGGCTACTGTTTCTGCGCCTGAAAAAAGCGGCGGTTAGCGGATGTCGAGATCTGCCATCTTGTGGAGGACATGCTGCCTCTCGACATCCGTTCCGGCATGCTCCAGAGCTCGGAGATAGGCATTGTGCGCCTCTTCCGTCTGTCCCAGATCCATCAGCAGGGAAGCAACAACGGAGTGGTATCCGGCATATCGCTGAAGCGCTGCCGACAGTGGTGCCAGGCGCTTCAGCGCCTCTGCTGGACCGTTCAGCCTTGCAAGTACCACGGCGCGGTTGAGCGAAACGACGGGAGAGGGCCGAATATGCTCCAGTGCCCTGTAAAGCCGGTCGATTTCGCCCCACTCGGTCTCGGTAAAAGTGGCCGCGCGGGCATGTGTTGCCGCAATCGCCGCCTCGATCTGAAATGGTCCCGGAGCTGCACGGCGCAGGGCCGCTTCCAGCAAGATGTTGCCTTCGGCGATCAGTCTGCGATCCCAGAGCTGCCGGTCCTGATCTTCCAGCGTGACGGCCAGCCCCTTCTGGTCGAGGCGCGCCTTGCGCCTGGAATGCTGGATCAGACACAGCGCCAGAAGACCGCGCAGTTCCGGTTCCTCCGGGAACAGGCGAACCGTCAACCTGGCAAGCCGGATGGCTTCCTCGCACAGGGTTTCCCGGATCAGGTCAGGCCCTGTCGAGGCGGAATAGCCCTCGTTGAAAACGAGATAGATGGCGTTGGCAACCGCTGACAGCCGCGCGGCCCGGCCGGCTGCATCCGGCTCCTCGTAGGAGAGCTTTGCGGCTTGCAGCCGCTTTTTGGCGCGGGTGATGCGCTGCTCCATCGTTTTGGCCTGCACCAGAAAGGCCCTAGCGATCTCCTCTACCGAGAGACCCGCGACAATCTTGAGCGCCAGGGCAATCTGCTGGTCCCGCCGCAAGACCGGATGACAACAGGTGAACAGCAGCCGCAGGATGTCGTCGCGAAAGGCGGACCGGTCGAGTTCTTCCGTCAGGCCCGTTTCCGGATGCGGGCCGTCGGAAAGCGGATCAAACGCCTCTGGGGCCGTCAGTGTCTCCCGCTTTCGTTTCCGGATCACGTCGATGCCCGCATTGCGTCCGGCAACGATCAGCCAGGCGACCGGGTCGCCTGGCATCGCGTCCGGTTGCCAGGATTTCAGGGCTTTCAGCGAGGCCTCCTGGAACGCGTCCTCGGCCAGGTCGATGTCGCCGAAGACCCGGTTCAGCGCCGCCAGAACACGTGGACGCGCGGCCTTAAGATGCGTTGATAACCATGCGCTCGGCATTCTTGAAGTCAGCTCCCTCGAAGAATTCTACCGGCCGGATTTCAATGCGACCGTGATCGAGCGGCAGGATCTTGACCGCTTCAATCGCCTCTTCCAGGGTGGCGCAGTCGAGCAGGTAAAAGCCCATGAACTGCTCCTTGGTTTCGGCAAACGGCCCGTCGGTCACGACAAAGTCTTCGCTGTCCTTGCTGACAGTTACGGAGGTGCCTGTGGACATCAGCTTGGTCGCAGCGGCAAAGTTCCGGTTTGCCTTTGTGTGCTCATGAAAGGCGCCGTGTTTCTTGAGCAGTGCGGAATGTTCTTCCGGCGAAAGCGCGTCGATGAAATCTTCGCTGGCGTAAATCAAAACGGAAAAAAGCATCATTGTCCTCCAGTTCCGTTCAGGTCGATGCCCGAGGAACGATTGACGATGAGCTTAGCCGACAGCGAGGGGGAAGAAAATCAAAATGCCTGTAAGTTTTGCGGAGGCAGGTGAGCAGAAAAAGGGCCCCGCGCAAGGCGAGGCCGATTGGTTGAAAGGACAACGGTTTACCCCAGCCATCCGTCCCGCTTCAGGATCCGGTAAGTGTCATTGAGCGTCTTTTCCGCCGTTGCCACCAGATGGTCCGCCTCTTCGTGCGTCAGCACCAGCGGCGGCGAGATGATCATGCTGTCGCGGACGGCGCGCATCACCATGCCATGTTCAAAGGAGATGTCGCGGCAGAGCAGGCCCGGCACGCCGACATCCTTGAACGGCTTGGCAGGATTGGCTTTGTCCGGCACCAGTTCCAGCGCCCCGACCAGTCCGGTCATGCGGGCTTCGCCGACCAGTTCATGTTCGCCCAGTTTCAGCCAGCGTTCCTTGAGGTACGGGCCGATGTCGTTTTTGACCCTGTCGACCAGGCCTTCCCGTTCGATGATTTCCAGATTGGCAAGCGCGGCGGCCGCACAGGCCGGATGGCCTGAATAGGTGTAGCCGTGGTTGAAATCGTCACCGGCCAGCATCAAGCCCTCGGCAACCCGATCAGACACCAGAACGCCGCCCATCGGCAGATAGCCGGAAGTCAGGCCCTTGGCAATCGGCATCAGGTCCGGCTTCATGCCGTAATAGTCCGCACCGAACCATTCGCCCAGCCGGCCGAAGCCACAGATAACCTCATCGGAGACAAACAGGATGTCACGCTCTTCCAGAATGCGCCGGATTTCCGGCCAGTAGGTCTTCGGCGGAATGATGACACCGCCGGCGCCCTGGATCGGCTCGGCGATGAAGGCGGCGACCTTGTCTTCGCCGATTTCATCGATCGCTTGTTCCAGCTTGCGCGCCGCGGCAATGCCAAAGTCCTCCGGGCTCATGTCCTGGCCTTCGCCGAACCAGTAGGGCTGGTCGATGTGATGGACGCCTGCGACCGGCAGGTCGCCCTGTTTGTGCATGGCCTTCATGCCGCCCAGGCTGGTGCCGGCCAGCGTCGAGCCGTGATAGCCGTTCCAGCGGCCGATGATCA
This sequence comes from Roseibium sp., assembly GCF_965233565.1. Lineage (GTDB taxonomy): Bacteria > Pseudomonadota > Alphaproteobacteria > Rhizobiales > Stappiaceae > Roseibium. The sequence goes on from NZ_OZ247494.1 coordinate 4,533,789, forward strand.
CCTTCTTGTCCGGCTTGCCAACCTTGTCCCAATAGGTGCGCACCATGCGGAACACGGTGTCGTTGGCTTCCGAGCCGGACGAACAGTAGAACACCCGGTTCATGTGCGCCGGAGCCAGCTGGGCGAGTTTTTCCGATAGGGCGATTGCCGGAGGATGGGTCGTCTTGAAGAACGTGTTGTAATAGGACAATTCGTTCATTTGCTTGTAGACGGCATCCGCGATTTCCTTGCGGCCATGACCGACCTGGACGCACCACAGACCGGCCATGCCGTCCATGATTTTCTTGCCGTCCGAATCCGTCAGCCAGACGCCGTCGGCGCTGGTGATCACCCGGCTGCCCTCTTCATTGAGGCTCTTCATGTCCGAGAAAGGGTGCCAGTGATGGGCGGCGTCCAGCTCCTGCAGGGCCTTGGTCGGATAGATGTTGGAATGGGCCGTCATGGCATGCGCTCCAGAAGGATAATCGGATTTCGGGTCAGACATTGAGCAGGAGATATTCCCGCTCCCAGGGACTGATCACGGACATGAAGGTTTCGAATTCCTCGTATTTGATCGCCCGGTAGGTGGCGACGAATTTTTCGCCGAAGAGCTCGATCATTTCCTCGGATTTTTCGAGTTGGGAGACGGCTTCCGGCAGGCCGCGCGGCAGGGATTTTGCCAGCTCCGTGCAATCGTCGGCACGTGGCTTGCCCGGCTTCAGTCCGTTGACGATGCCCAGATAGCCGCAGGCCAGACTGGCCGCGATCGCAAGATAGGGATTGGCATCCGAGCCCGGGATCCGGTTTTCCAGCCGCCGCGCCTGCGGGTCGGAATAGGGAACGCGCAGCCCCACCGTCCGATTGTCATAGCCCCAGTAGACGTTCACCGGTGAGGTCGAGGTCTTCGAGAAGCGCCGGTAGGAATTCACGAAAGGCGCCATGATGGAGGTCACCTTCGGCAGGTATTTCTGATGCCCGGCGATAAAGGCCAGGAAATCCGGAGTTTCCTCGCCGTCTTCGCTGGCAAAGATGTTGAGGCCGGTCTCCTTGTCGACCACCGACTGGTGGATGTGCATCGCCGAGCCCGGCTGGTTCGACATCGGTTTCGACATGAAGGTCGCGTACATGTCATGGCGCAGGGCCGCCTCACGGATGGTGCGCTTGAACAGGAATACCTGGTCGGCGAGTGCCAGCGGATTGCCGTGGCGCAGATTGATTTCCATCTGCGCCGCGCCTTCCTCGTGGATCAGCGTGTCGATTTCCAGCCCCTGTTTTTCCGACAGGTCGTAGATGTCGTCGATCAGGTCGTCGAACTCGTTGAGAGCCGAAATGGAATAGGACTGCCGGCCGACTTCCGGCCGGCCGGATCGGCCGCGAGGCGGTTCCAGCGGATAGTCCGGATCGGTGTTTGGGCGCACCAGGTAAAATTCTATTTCCGGCGCGATGACCGGCTCCCAGCCCTTGTCCTCGTAAAGTTTCAGGATCCGCTTCAGGACGTTGCGCGGTGCCGTCTCAACCGGATCGCCCTGTCTGGTCTGCGCATCATGGATGAGCTGAGCGGTCGGATCGCTTTCCCAGGGAACGGTTGTCAGCGTGCTGTAATCGGCCTTGAAATAAAGATCGCCATCGGTGGGATTGTGCTGGAACCAGTCATCGTCATCGGGATAGTCGCCCGAAATCGTCTGGGCGAAGATCGAGGCCGGCATGGTCATCACCGGGCCGGAAAAGAATTTTTCCGTCGGCATCATCTTGCCGCGTGCAACACCTGCAAGATCTGGCACGATGCATTCGATGTCCTGGATGTTACGCGCGCTGAGCCAGTCCCGGGCAGCCTCCATGTTTGGCACACCGCGCAGGCTGTCGACCGGATTTGTGCTTTCGCTGTCGGGCGTTTCGGACGTCACGAGAGGCTCCAGAGTGTTGGTGTGTTGCCTGGGGTCCGGACCCGTGTCCATGGTCCCCGTCAAATCGGCATGTCATTTTGTGATCACAAAATGACATTTCTTGTGCATCGGATCAACCGGGTCATGTGTCCGAGAGGATTTCCTTCCCGAGCAGGCCCATGCCGTCGCTGATGTCGGCGGAGATGGCCGCGCGCAGACCGGTTGCATCGGATTGTTCGATTGCGCGGATGGCTTCCTTGTGCCGGTCTTCAAGGCTGGCCGTGCCGACACGGCCGTAAACGGTGCGCATGAAAGGGGCGAATTGCAGCCAGAGACTGTCGATCAGCGGCAGCAGGACCTCGGAGCACGAGGCCCGGTAGATATGAAAATGAAAGGCGTGGTTCAGCCGCATATAGGCTTCCGCATCCCCCGAGATCAGGCGCGCGTCGATATCGTCGTCAATGGCCTTCAGGGTTGCGGCATCGGCTTTTGACAGCTTTGGAAGCGCCAGTTCCGCAAGCTCAGGCTCCAGAAGCTGGCGCGCTTTCAGGACTTCGTCGAAACGGCTTGGTGTCATGTCAGGCACCTGGACGCGCCCGTTGGGTTTGACCTCCAGAGCGTTTTCGGCAGCAAGCCTTTGCAGCACCTCGCGCACAGGCATGGGGCTGACCCCGAGTTCTGCCGCAAGCCCTCTGATGGTCACGGCTTTCCCCGGAATGAAGCGCCCCGACAGAAGGCCGGAGCGGACGGCGCTGTCGACCTGTTCACGGGTCGCGCCCCGGGATGAGGAGGGGGGCGCTTCGGCTTTGGCCGGACCGGATTGCATGGCGGATCGCCGAAGAGGCAAGGACGTCCTCCTTCTGCGTCAGGATCGCGAATTTTGTGATCCTGCTTGACAGTGTTTCCCGAAAGTGATCACATTTTTGAAAAGGACGCAAATGAAAGCTGTCGACCGGTTTGTAATAAAACACAGGGCGGATCGGCAGGCGGCAGGGGCGAGACAAAAGCCAACATGAACGAATTACCCCACCAGATCCTGGAACATCCGGCCGAGCCCGGCTGGAAACGCGACTTCGATGCCTTCATGGCCGAACATCCGGATCTGGACACGCTGGAGGTGATCCTGCCGGACACCAACGGCGTCCTGCGCGGCAAGTGGCTGCCCGGCAAGGCGCTGCCCAAGGTCTTCGAGGGCGGCGTTGCCTTTCCCTATTCCCTGTTCGGGCTGGATGTCTGGGGCCGTGAGGTCGAGGCCACCGGCATGCATCTGGAAACCGGCGACAAGGATGGGGTCTGCTGGCCGATCCCCGAAACCTTGAAACTTGTGCCCTGGACGGATCGCAAGACGGCCCAGGTGCTCTTGTCCATGTATGACCGGGACGGCGATCCGTTCCTCGCCGATCCGCGCCATGTCCTGGAAAACATGGTCGCCCGGCTGAAGGACGAATTCGGCGTGACGGCCACCTGCGCGTTCGAGCTGGAATTCTATCTGTTCGAGGAGAGCGACGGCGACTGGACGGAACAGCCCAAGCCGCTGTTTTCCACGCATCTCGGGCCCGCGCGCCAGAACATGTATGCCCTGTCCGATCTGGAAGCGCTCTTGCCTGTGGTCGACGATCTCAGAAAGGCCTGTGAAGCCCAGGACATTCCGGCCGATGCGGCGGTGTCCGAAGCAGCGCCTGGACAATTCGAACTCAATCTGCATCACCGCCGCAATCCGCTGCTGGCTGCTGACGACGTCGTGTTGCTGCGCCGCCTGGTTGCCGGCGTTGCCCGCAAGCATGAACTCAAGGCGTCATTCATGGCCAAGCCGTTTGTGGAATGGCCGGGCAACGGCATGCATGTGCATGTTTCGATGGAGGACGAGAACGGCAACCTGTTTGCCGATCCGGACAAGGGGCCGGAGCGGCTCGGATATGCCATCAACGGCCTTTTGAAGACCATGCCTGAAGCGCTCATGCTGTTCATTTCCACATTCAACGGCTTCCGCCGGATGCAGCCGGGCTCCTATGCGCCGGCCTCGATCTGCTGGGGATACGACAACCGCTCGGTCGCCCTGCGCGTACCGGCATCCAGTCCCGAGGCCGCGCGCGTCGAGCACCGCATCGCGGGAGCCGATGCCAATCCCTATCTGGTCCTGACCGGTATCCTGGCAGGCATGATGGAAGGCTTGCGGCAAAAGAAGGATCCGCCGGCCCCCGTCACCGGAAATGCCTATGAAAAACGCAAGAAGAGGCTGACGCCGTGGATGGATGAGGCGATTGACGCCTTCGAGGCCTCGAAACTGATGAAACAGGCTGTCGGACCGGAAATGCACAAGGTTCTGACGGAGATCAAACGGGAGGAGCTGAACGAGTTCGGGCGGGAGATTTCCTCGCTCGAGCGTCAGACCTATTTGTGAGGCATTGGCGCTCAAAATCGGTGCTGGACAAAAACCGGTGCCATGGCCAATCTGCTGGACAGACAAGACTTAAAACAGCGCGAATGTCCGTTTGCAATCAGGGACTAGGCCTGAAAACAGGCTGAAACACACTCTGAGGGGAGTTCTCAAATGACGTTGAAATCCATGTTGACCGGTGTCGCCGTTCTCAGCCTGATGAGCGGTGCTGCACTTGCCCAGGACCGGGTGGTGAATGTCTATAACTGGTCGGACTATATCGACGATTCCATTCTGGAAGATTTCACCAAGGAAACCGGCATCAAGGTCGTCTATGACGTCTTTGACAGCAACGAGGTTCTGGAAACAAAGCTTCTGGCCGGTGGCACCGGCTATGACGTGGTCGTGCCGACGGGCACTTTCCTGGCCCGCCAGATCCAGGCCGGCGTGTTTGCTCCGCTCGACAAATCCAAGCTCTCGAACCTGTCCAACATGTGGAAGGACATTGAGGAGCGGGTTGAGAAATACGACCCGGGCAACGCCTATTCCATCAACTACATGTGGGGCACCACCGGCATCGGCTACAATGTCGAAAAGGTGAAAGCAGCCCTGGGCGAAGATGCGCCGGTTGACAGCTGGGACCTTATCTTCAAGCCGGAAAACATCGCGAAGCTGAAGGAATGCGGCGTACACATGCTGGATGCTCCCGCTGAGATGATCCCGGCAGCGCTGAAATATCTTGGCCTGGATCCGGACAGCAAGGACCCGGCGGAAATCAAGAAGGCCGGTGAGCTGCTTGAAACGATCCGCCCGAGCATCCAGAAATTCCATTCGTCGGAATATATCAACGCGCTCGCCAACGGGGATATCTGCGTGGCCATCGGCTGGTCCGGGGACGTGCTGCAGGCCCGCGACCGTGCCGCAGAAGCCGACAACGGCGTGACTGTGGAATACACCATTCCAAAGGAAGGCGCGCAGATGTGGTTCGACCAGATGGCCATTCCGGCCGATGCACCGCATGTGGAAGAAGCACATGAATTCCTGAACTACATCATGCGGCCGGAAGTGATGGCGAAGGCGTCCAACTACGTCTACTACGCCAACGGCAACAAGGCGTCCCAGGAGCACCTCAACGAGGACGTGATCGGTGACACGGCGATCTATCCGGACGAGGCCACCGTCAGCAACCTCTACACCACCACACCGTATCCGCCGAAGGTGCAGCGCGTGGTGACACGCACCTGGACCGGCGTGAAGAGCGGTCAGTAAGCCATGATGCGCCGGGTTCGGAACGGACCCGGCGCTGCTGCTTTTAATGAAATCTCTTAGGGGTGGGGGATTGTTTTGGCAAAGAAATCGATCGGGCCGGTGCGCAAGGAGTTCACGCCCTGGGAGGATCCCGGCCAGGTTCCCTTCATCGAGTTCCGCAATGTCACCAAGAAGTTCGGTGACTTCACAGCGGTCAGAGACCTCTCCCTGAAAATATACGAGCGCGAGTTTTTTGCGCTGCTCGGCGGATCTGGCTGCGGCAAGACCACCTTGATGCGCATGCTTGCCGGTTTCGAGACGCCGACCTCCGGACAGATTTTTCTGGATGGGCAGGACCTTGCCGGTATTCCGCCCTTCAAGCGTCCGTCCAACATGATGTTCCAGTCCTATGCACTGTTTCCACACATGAGCGTGGAAAAGAACATCGCCTTCGGACTGAAACAGGACAAGCTGCCGGAAGCCGAGATCAAGGACCGGGTTGCGGAGATGCTGCGGCTGACCAAGCTGGAGCAATTTGCCAAGCGCAAGCCGCACCAGCTTTCCGGCGGCCAGCGGCAACGCGTTGCGCTTGCCCGCTCATTGGCCAAACGGCCGAAGGTCCTGCTTCTTGACGAGCCGCTCGGTGCACTGGACCGCAAGCTGCGCGAAGAGACCCAATTCGAACTGATGGCCCTTCAGGAAGACCTGAAAATGACCTTCCTGATCGTCACCCACGACCAGGAGGAGGCGATGACCGTCGCCGACCGGATCGCGGTGATGGACAAGGGCGAACTGGTCCAGGTCGCGACGCCGGCTGAGATATACGAGGCACCGAATTCGAAATTCGTCGCCGACTTTATTGGCGACGTGAACCTGATTGAGGCGACCGTCACCGGAAAATCGGAGACCGGAACACAGCTTGACGCCGTCATTGGCGATTTCTCCATCGACAGCGAACAGGTGACGGAGGCCGGTGTCGGCGACAAGGTCTGGTATGCCATTCGGCCGGAAAAGGTGCGCATAGCGCAAGGCCAGCGCGACAGGAGCATCGCCAACCAGGCCGGCGGGATCGTCTGGGACATTGCCTATCTGGGAGACGTCTCCATCATTCACGCAAAAATCGGCGAAGGGGATCACGACACGCTGCGATCGACCTTTGCCAACGTCTCGCGCATGGTGGAGAATCCGATCACCTGGGACGACGAAGTTGTTCTGTCTTTTGACCGGGACGCCGGCGTCATCCTGAAGGGGTAAGCGAGATGTCAGAGGACCAAATAGTCGCTCCCCCAAAACGCAGTCTAGGCGGCTGGCTGCTGATCGCAGCACCCTATTTCTGGTTGCTTATCTTCTTCCTGGCGCCATTCCTCATTGTTTTCAAGATCTCGCTGTCGCAAGTCGCAATTGCCATTCCGCCCTACACGCCGACCTTCGATCTGGCCGAGGGCTGGCAGGCATTTTGGGGCAGTTTCTCCGAATTCTCGGTTGAGAATTATCTCTGGCTGACCGAGGATGATCTCTACTGGAAATCCTACGTTTCCTCCGTTGTCATTGCCGGCATTTCAACATTTCTGACCTTGCTGATCGGTTATCCGATTGCCTATGGCATGGCGCGCAGTCCGCAATCCTGGCGGCCAACGCTGCTGATGCTGGTGATCCTGCCCTTCTGGACCAGCTTCCTGATCCGGGTCTATGCGTGGATCGGGATCCTGAAGAACGAAGGCCTTCTGAACCAGCTGCTGTTGTCGCTCGGACTGATCAGCGAGCCGCTGACCATCCTCAACACCAACATCGCCGTCTATATCGGTATCGTCTATTCCTATCTGCCGTTTCTGGTGTTGCCGCTCTATGCCAGCCTGGAGCGGCTGGATGGCAGTCTGCTGGAAGCGGCGGAAGATCTCGGGTGTCCACCCTGGAAAGCCTTCTGGAAAATCACGGTGCCATTGTCGCTGCCGGGTGTGATTGCGGGCTGTTTCCTGGTCTTTATTCCGGCTGTCGGCGAGTTCGTTATCCCTGATCTTCTGGGAGGCTCTGACACGCTGATGATCGGCAAGACCCTGTGGTCTGAGTTCTTCAACAATCGGGATTGGCCGGTGTCGTCCGCGGTCGCCGTGATCCTGCTGCTGATCCTGGTCATCCCGATCGTGCTCTTCCAGAACCAGCAACAGAAAATGTCGGAGAAAAACGGATGACGCGCGGTCCGACATGGTTCAACGTGACGTCCCTGGTGGCAGGCTTCACGTTCCTCTATCTGCCCATCCTGCTTCTGGTGATCTATTCCTTCAACGAGAGCCGGCTGGTGACGGTCTGGGGAGGTTTTTCGACCAAGTGGTATGCGTCGCTGCTGCAGAACGAGCAACTTCTTGACGCGGCCTGGGTCACGCTTCGGGTCGCGTTTACCTCCGCGACGGTCGCAACGGTGATCGGCACCATGGCCGCGCTGGTCCTGGTGCGTTCAGGCCGGTTTGTCGGGCGCTCGCTCTTTTCCGGGATGATCTTCGCACCGCTTGTGATGCCGGAGGTGATACTCGGGCTGTCTCTGCTGCTCCTGTTCGTGGCCATGGACACGGCAAGAGGCTTCTGGACGGTCATGCTGGCGCATACGACCTTTGCCAGCTGTTATGTCGCCGTCGTGGTGCAATCGCGTCTGGTCGGCTTTGACAAGTCCATCGAGGAAGCAGCCGAGGACCTTGGCTGCCCGCCGGTCAAGACCTTCTTCCTGATCACACTGCCGATTATCCTGCCGGGTGTGATTGCGGGCTGGATGCTGGCATTTACACTGTCGCTCGACGATCTGGTCATAGCCAGTTTCACAACAGGTCCGGGTGCAACCACGCTGCCGATGAAGATCTATTCGCAGGTGCGGCTGGGTGTTACGCCCGAGATCAACGCCGTCTGTACCATCCTGGTCGGTCTCGTGACGATTGGCGTGATTGCAGCTTCCATCGCCACCAAACGGCAGCAGGTTCAGCGTGAACGGGATGAAAGGGCAGCTTTCGGTGCCGAAGGTTGACCATAGGTAAGATCCTGCAATCACACACATTCCGCCTGCTGCTACCGGTTTTTTAACGAACCCGTGCCATAAATGGTAATATCGAAGATGCACTTATTTTGGTTGTGGCATCGCCGGAATTAGCATGGGGAAAAACAGTCGATGACGTGGCTTGGGTCGGAGCAAAAACTGCCTCTGCAAAGTGACCCTGCGTCCGCCCTGATTTTTCGCGAGCTCGAAGCCCCCACGCTGCCGGAACTTGAAGACCTTTATGCGTCTCTTGCCGCGCCTGTTCTGACACCGTTCCAGACGCCGCAGTTTCTGCATGCTCTTCAGGAAACCCAGTGCAAACCGGGGGAGGCTGCCCTGTCGGTCATCCGGTTCAGCGAAGCCGAAGGCAATGGTGCGCCGCTCATGCTGCTGCCTCTGGTCCGGAACCGGCGCGGTCCTTTGCGCGTGATCAGCTTGCCGGATTTTGGCCTGGCGGATCAGAACGCGCCTGTCATCAGCTCCGCGGTCCAAGCGCCGCGCGTGAGCCTGTCTGACGCCGTTGATGCCTATTTTTCCATGCAAGAAGACGCAGACCTTGTCGATGTGAACAAGTTGCATCCGCATGTCGGAAAGATGGACAATCCGCTCTACAGCCAGGCTGGATGTGTGCCTGAGAGCAAAACACTGACCATCGATCTTCAGGCCGGCGCGGGAGAAACCGATTGGCGGCGCAAGTCTGTTTACAAGAAAGCACGGTCCAAGTTTCGCAAGCTCGCCGAACTGGGCGTGGACGTGTCGGAAGCCTCGACGCCCGAAGAGCGTCTTGCCCTGTTCTCGGCTCTTGCCGCGCAGCGCAAGAAGCGTTTTTACCAACTCGGCCGCGTGGACAGTCTGCAGCGTGCTGAAAGGACAGCCTTCTATCGGTGTCTTGCCGGTTTGCAGATGGCTGACACACCCTATACCGGTCTGGCGCTTAAGCAGGGCGGGGACATTGTGGCCGCGATGGTTCTGTTGCGGGCCGGAGACCAGGCAACGGGTGTGCTTGTTTCCATCGGTGATGAACAATGGCACGGCTACTCTCCCGGCATGGTGCTGTTTGCGAAGGCCATCGACTGGGCGATCGACAATGGACTTCGCTGGTTTGCTTTCGGAACGGGGGAACAGGATTACAAGCAAAGATTTGGCGGCTGTCCGCAGGAGACCCGTAGACTGCTGAAACCGCTCAGCGCGCGTGGCCGTCTGTTTTTGCGCGCAAGGGATGCTCATCACACCGCTCAGGAGCTGTTCCAGATCGCACTGGGGCGAAACAAGGCGAGTGCCTGATGGCCGGCAAAACACATCGCGGCGGCCAGGCCAGGGACGGCAGCGGCAGGGCGGTGCAATTTCAGATTTCCCGGCACGCGCGGCCTTCATTCAAGCAACTGAAGACCCTATGGAACAGTCTGGAAGGCGGCGTGGTTGCCTCGCCCTTCCAGATGCCGATGTTTTTGACGGCCTTTCATCAGCACATCGCGCCCTCGACCTGCAGGCGGCCGCTGACCCTCTTGTCTGCAACGCCGAATGGAGGCGAGGCGCCGGCAGCCCTTCTTCCGCTTGTGACAGTCAGGCGCGGCCCGGTCAAAGTGGTGACCATGCCTGATCTCGGCCTTGCCGACCAGAACGCTCCGGTTCTGAGCAAGTGGCTGGTCGAAGACCCTCATTTGGCAGGCTTGGCGTGTGAAGCTCTTCTGGACGCTGTTGGCGGTGGGGATATTCTCGACATACCAAAGGTGGGGCCGCTGATCGGCACAGCGGCAAATCCGTTGTTCGACAGGTCGGAAACGGTCGATGTCGGTTGGACCTACTATTTTGGCGAGGAAGGACTTGCTGCGATTGACGCATCAGGCGGCAAGTCGGTTTTCAAGGAAGCCCGGTCGAAATTCAGGAAACTGCAGCGCCAAGGTGTTGAGTTGCTTGAAGTAACGGATCCGGAAGCACGGCAAGCGTTGCTGGAAGCGCTTCTTGCGCAAAGAGAGACCCGTTTTGCAGCGCTCGACCGGGACAATTCGATCGAAACCGGCAATCGGGCGGATTTCTACAAGGCGATCTCGGCAGCAGACGCGCAGGACTGTCCCTTCAAAATGCTTGCGTTGAAGAAGGGCGAAGAAGTTGTCGCCTCCGTTGTCCTGATGGTGCATGGCGAAAGCGCCAACGGGATCCTGGTCTCCATTGGTGATGTCGCCTGGCACCGGCTGTCGCCGGGGATTGTCCTTGTTGTGCAATCGTTGAAATGGGCCAGGGAAAACGGCATTCGCAATTTCAGCTTCGGCACGGGATTGCAGGACTACAAAAAACGCTTCGGAGCCCAGGAGCTGCCAACGCGCCGCCTGCTGCGGCCTTTGACCGTAAAGGGGCGTGTTTTCGCAACAGCACTCCATGCGAAGCTGCGTGCGAAATCCCTGCTCGAACAGCAGGAACAGACACCGGGTTCTTGAAAACCGATTTGGCCTGAGAACATTTCCCGGTCAGCTGGAGCGCGGCGGCTGGATCAGGTAGATCACCAGCCAGACTGGGACCACGATAAACGCTCCGAGGATCATGTTCGGTATTGCCCAGTCACGGAACTCGATCAGGTATATCCAGAGCTGTATCGGGCTGAGTCCGACTGTGCCAAGGATGTCTTCCGCGGAAATGTTGACAAAGGACAGACCCGCTCCGACCAGCAGGGAAAACACTGCGATTTTGAAGACTGTCGAGAAAAGCGGGTACACAGCAGCTGATTTCTTTCGGTGTGTTGTCCTGAGCATGCGGTTTTGCAGATTGAACGCTGCAACACCCACGCACCTGCTTCCGGATTCTTGTTCTTAAGAATTTACAAACCATAAACAACTTGGCAGAAATCCGGGACGCCAATGGTTTCCAACGAGCAAATATGCAGCGTTTGTGCCGATTAATCGATTAAGTGACGAGGTGCTCATGTTTTTCGCTGCAATGCGGCAAAGAGAACTTGACCGCATTGAGCCGAGCGGCGAATGTGCGCCACACGCATCTTGCGGTCTTAACTGGGAGTGAAACATGAACAAAATTTATCCGGACGCGAAGGCGGCCCTCGAGGGCCTGACCTTTGACGGCATGACGGTCATGGCCGGCGGGTTCGGCCTGTGCGGCATTCCGGAAAATCTGATCGTGGCGCTCCGGGATTCCGGAGCCCAGAACATCACCGCCATTTCCAACAATGCGGGCGTCGATGATTTTGGGCTCGGGCTGCTGCTGCAAACCCGTCAGATCAAGAAGATGGTGTCGTCCTATGTCGGCGAAAACGCCACTTTCGAAAAGCAGTATCTGAACGGTGAGCTGGAGCTGGAGTTCAATCCGCAGGGCACCCTGGCCGAACGTATCCGAGCCGGCGGCGCTGGCATTCCGGGGTTCTACACCAAGACCGGTGTCGGCACCCTGATTGCGGAAGGCAAGGAACACAAGGACTTCAACGGCGAGACCTACATCATGGAAACCGGCCTGGTGGCCGATCTGTCGCTGGTCAAGGCCTGGAAAGCCGACAAGGAAGGCAACCTCGTTTACCGGAAGACCGCGCGGAACTTCAATCCGATGATGGCAACCGCCGGCAAGGTCTGTGTTGTCGAGGTGGAAGAACTGGTCGAGGTCGGTGAGCTGGACGCGGACAACATCCACACGGCCGGCATCTTTGTCGACCGGATCATTGTCGGCAACCACGAAAAACGCATCGAAAAGCGCACAACGCGCGCAGCCTGAGGGAGAAAACATCATGGCCTGGACACGTGATGACATGGCTAAGCGCGCTGCGCAGGAGCTTGAAGACGGTTTTTACGTCAATCTCGGCATCGGTATTCCGACGCTTGTTTCCAACTACATTCCGGACGGCGTTCATGTGACGCTGCAGTCCGAAAACGGCATGCTTGGCATGGGCCCGTTCCCGACCGATGACGAGGTTGATGCGGACCTGATCAATGCCGGTAAACAGACCATCACCGAACTGCCGCAGACGAGCTATTTCTCCTCTGCAGACAGTTTCGGCATGATCCGCGGCGGTCACATCGACCTGTCGATCCTTGGCGCCATGGAAGTTGCCGAGAATGGTGATCTCGCCAACTGGATGATCCCCGGCAAGATGGTCAAGGGCATGGGTGGTGCGATGGACCTTGTCGCCGGCGTCAAGCGCGTCGTGGTGATCATGGACCATACCTCCAAGGCAGGCGATCCTAAGCTTCTGAAAGCGTGTTCGCTGCCTTTGACCGGCGTGCAGTGCGTCGACCGCGTGATCACCAATTTCGGCGTCTTCGACGTTGCCGAAGGCGGGCTGAAGGTCGTTGAACTGGCACCGGACGTGACCCTGGAAGAGGTCAAGGAAAAGACGGAAGCGACGATCCTGTCGTAATCGTCTGTCAAAGCCGGATAGAAGACAGGGCGCCTGCGCTTGACGCAGGCGCCCTTTTTGGTTCGGTGCCGACTTGTTGAAGGAACCTGTCCCGAAACGGCACCCTTTGTATTTTTGACAAGCATTTTTCCTTGTTTGTTAAGGATTGAACCCGCGCCGGCGACCTGAAAAGCGTGCGGGATAATGTGGCTTCGTGCGCAAAATCAACGCAAGTTGCTTCACTGGCAAAGCAATGCCGGAAAGTTTACGAATTTCAGTGTCTTACCAGTCACCCGATGAACCGGGTTTCAAGACTTCCCGGGTATAAGTGCCAGGTATTCTCAGGGAGAAAGTTGTGCCTGGAACACCGAAGGCCGTCGCAAAGCTGGTTGAAATCCTGTCGACCTGGCTTCCCAGCCTGCGCTCGCGCTTCGTGCTGCTGGTTGCCGGGCTGTTTCTGGTCCTGTCCGTCGTCATGATCATGGTCGCCAGCTATCTCGATCTGCGCGACGAGGAACATCGGGTGGTCGCGGACGCAAAGGCGATCGGTGCCACGGTCAGCCGGCTGGCCGTGCCGCACCTGACCAACCATCACTACCTTATTCTGGAACAGGAACTGGAAAGCATTGCCTCGAGCGGAATCGTCGAACTGGCCCAGGTCCACGATCCGGGCCGCGCGGTGACCATCGACAGCGACCCCGCAACCAGCTACTTCGACGAGATGGAGATGCACCCGCTGGTCGCCCGGGCATTGGCAACCGGAGCGGATCAGTTGCGACAGACCCAGGAGCGTGTCGAAATTGCGCTGCCGGTTCGGGATATGGCATCGGAGACGGTTCTCGGTGTCGCTCTGGTTGCGGTGAAACGGGTTCCGGTCAATGGCACCCTGTTTGCCATCTGGGGGCGCAACATTGTCATCACGCTGGTTCTTCTTGTCTTCTGCGTCCCGGTGACCTTTCATTTTGCGGAGAGTTTCGTCCGGCCGATCAAGGCACTGACCCAAACCGCACATACGGTAAGCGACGGCAATTTCGACGCCCCTTTTCCGGTGGACCGCAGGGACGAGATCGGGGTTCTGGCACGTGCCTATCGGGATATGGTTGCGACCATTCGCGCCAACATGGCCCGCATTCACGAGCTGGCCTTTGTCGACCCCGTGACCCGGCTGCCGAACCGTGAGTGTTTCCGGCAGCATTTCAACGCCAACATGTTGGACGGCGTTGGCAAGCCCAACCGTATGTCGGTGCTGTTCATTGATCTGGACCGGTTCAAGCGGGTGAACGACAGTTATGGCCATGATCATGGTGATGCGTTGTTGAAGGAGGTCGCCGCCCGGCTGCAACGTCTTCTGGAAGCGTCCGGCTGCGCCTGCAGAAACGACAGTGGGCTGCAAAAGGCGGGATGCGAGGGCGACCAGGCCGAATTTGCGCCGCTTGTGGCGCGTCTGGGGGGCGACGAATTCGCTGTCATCCTGCCAACGGACAAGCCCAGGAGCAGCGTCTACACGCTCGCAGACGATCTGGTGCAATGCGTTGAGCAGCCACTTGAAATCAACGGGCTGACCATGGCCGTCGGCGCCAGCATCGGGGTGTCCACCTATCCCGACGACGGCAGCGACTACACGGAAATACTGAAAAACGCGGATATCGCCATGTACGCCGCGAAACGAACAGGTGGCAATCGCGCCTGTTTCTACAGCGAAATAGAGCGGGACTCGGGTTCGCACGAGCGCATTCGGCTTGAAGCGGAGCTGAAACGCGCCTTGCTGCGGGATGAATTTGCCGTCGTCTTCCAGCCGAAGATCGATTGCACCTCGATGAAAGTGGTCGGCGCTGAAGTGCTGGTGCGATGGGACCATCCGGAACGCGGCATGCTTTCGCCAGGGGCCTTTATCGATGTCGCAGAAGAAAGCGACCTGATCACCCGTCTGGGAGACCGCGTCCTGGAACTCGCCTGCGAGCAGGGCCGTGTCTGGCTGGATCGTGGCCAGCGTCTGCCGCTGGCCGTCAATGTGTCGATCCGCCAGCTTGAAAAACCAGGTTTCAACAGGCGCGTGCTGGAAACTCTGGAAATGTCCGGGTTTCCTGCTGAACTGCTTCAGTTGGAGGTGACCGAAACCGTCGCGATGGCGGACCCCGAGCGGGTTTCCGAAGCCTCAAGGCCCTTGCTGGAAGCCGGCATCACCTTTGCGATTGACGATTTCGGCACAGGCTACTCCAGCCTCGCGCATCTGCAGCGCCTGCCGTTCAACACGTTCAAGATCGATCGCAGTTTTGTCAGCGGTCTGGGCACGGACAAACACAGCCGGTCGATCGTACAGACGATCCTGGCGATGGCCAGGAGCCTGAATTACGAAGTGGTCGCAGAAGGTGTCGAGACGCTGGAGCAGCAGGCTTTCCTGATGGAAAACGGCTGCACCACTGCGCAAGGGTTCCTGTTTGCCCGCCCGATGCCGGCCGACCATTTCGAGGCCTGGGCAAAGGCGTTTTCCGGCCGCTCGCGCCAGGCCTCCGGCATCACCACGCGAGACGGCACGATCAGCGCGGCCTGATCGGACCGGATTATTCGGCAGCCGCGGGTTCCTGGCGTTCGGCGATCGGGCGGATCGCCGGGAAATCCTGGTCCGTCAGCGTTTCCTTGCTCAAGAGCAGCTCTGCTCCCTGATCCAGCTCCTTGCGATGTTCCTCAAGAAGCTCCTTTGCCCGCGCAAAAGCGCCTTCCACCCGGCTCTTGATCGCAAGATCGATTTCCCGCTGGGTTTCATTGGCAACTTCGACGACATCGCCGGCAGGCTGGCCCAGGAAATTCTGCCGCTGCGCCGAATAGACCCGGTTGCCGAGGGCCTGTTCCATGCCGTAGCGCATGACGATGTCCCGGGCGACTTCCGTCACCTTCTGCAAATCGTCCGAAGCGCCGGTGGAGATTTCGCCGAAGATGATGTCTTCCGCGGCGCGGCCGCCCATCAGCACGGCCATGCGGTTCTCAAGGTCCTGAGTGGACAGGAGAAAGCGGTCTTCGGTCGGCCGCTGCATGGTGTAGCCGAGAGCGCCGACCCCGCGCGGAATGATCGAGATCTTGTGCACCGGATCGCAGCCTTCCAGGTTTGCCGCGACGAGCGCGTGCCCCATTTCGTGGAAGGCAACGGTCCTGCGTTCCTTGTCGGACAGGATCCGGCTGCGCTTTTCCAGCCCGGCAATCACCCGCTCGATCGCCTCGTTGAAATCCTTCAGCGTGACGGCGTCCGCATTGCGCCGGGTCGCCAGCAGGGCAGCCTCATTGACCAGCGTTGCCAGATCGGCGCCGGAGAACCCTGCCGTCAGCTGCGCGACCTGGTCGAGATCGGTCTCCGCGTCGAGCTTGATCTTCTTCACATGGACGTCAAGGATGGCGCGCCGGCCCGGCTTGTCGGGGCGATCGACCAGCACTTGTCTGTCGAAACGGCCGGCGCGAAGCAGCGCTGGATCCAGGATTTCGGGCCGGTTGGTCGCTGCCAGAAGGATGATGCCGCTGGACGGATCAAAGCCGTCGAGCTCCGTCAGAAGCTGGTTGAGCGTCTGTTCCTTTTCGTCGTTTGTGCCCATCGGGCCGCTGGAGCGAGCCCGGCCAAGCGCGTCCAGCTCATCGATGAAAATGATGGCGGGGGCTGCCTTACGGGCCTGTTCGAAGAGATCCCGCACGCGCGCCGCACCGACACCGACAAACATCTCGACAAATTCGGAACCCGAGATGGAGAAAAACGGGACACCTGCCTCGCCGGCGACAGCCCGGGCGAGCAGCGTCTTGCCCGTTCCGGGAGGTCCGACCAGCAGAATGCCCTTGGGCACATGCGCGCCCAGCCGGCCATAGGCTGTCGGGTCCTGCAGGAAGTCGACCACTTCCTTGAGTTCCTGCTTGGCTTCGTCGACGCCGGCAACATTGCTGAAACGTACCTCGACATCCTTTTCGACGAACACTTTCGCCTTGGATTTGCCCACGGTCATCATGCCGCCGATGCCCTGCTTTTCCGCAAACTTGCGAATGAAGAACATCCACAGTCCGAACAGCAGCAACACCGGCAGAACCCAGGACAGGATGTCCCGGATGAAGGTGCTCTGGACCACGCCGGTGAACTTCACATCGTATTTGCTGAGCTCCTCCGCCAGCGGAACCTCCACCCGCGTTGTCACGAAATACTGTTTGCCGTCCTTCAGCGGCTCCTTGAACTTGCCCTCAATGACATTTTCCTTGATCGCGATTTCTTCGATCTTCTTGTCCTTGAGGTACTGTTCGAACTGGCTGTAGGGGATCTGTTCGACGGTTTTGTAGGTAGTCCACCAGCTCTGGAACATCAGCACCAGCATCATGGCGATGAAGGCGTACCAAAGATTGATCTGGTGTTTCTTGTCCATCTGAAATCCGTCCGGGTTGTGATCGAATATGTGCAGCCATTGGGGCGGGGTGAGGTTGCGCTGTCAAGATGTTCACCGGCCTGGGCCGAAAGGCCGAGACTCAGACCGCGGGACCGGCCTGACGTTTTGACAGGCGCGTGCGGAATGTCGACGCGCTGGTGCGCGCCAGATAGATCACGGGGATCAGGCCGACAAGGACAATGGCCAGCGACGGCAGGGCGGCTTCTTCGAAGGCTTCACGGGAGGCGGCTTCGAACACTGTCGTTGCCAGCGTTTCGAAATTGAACGGGCGCAGCAGGATCGTTGCCGGCAGCTCCTTCATGCAATCCACGAAACTGAGCAGGGCCGCAGACAGCAGGACCGGTTTCAGGATCGGCAGATGAACCTGGGTCAGGGTCTGGCCCGTGTTGCGGCCAAGGGTGCGGGCGGCCATGTCGAGATGCGGACTGATGCGTCCGAAACCGCCTTCCACCTGGCCATAGGAAACGGCCAGGAAACGGACCACATAAGCGTAGACAAGACCGGTGCCGCTGCCCAGGAGAAGCAGGCCGGTGTCGATGCCGAACCAGGCCTCCATGCGCGCGTCCAGGAAGTTGTCGAACGTTGCCAGAGGGGTCAGGATGCCGATGGCCAGCACGGTGCCCGGGATGGCGTAGCCGATCGAGGCCAGCCGCACGGCGCTCTTGAGCGGGCCATTGGCGTTAAGGCGCAGCGCATAGGCAAGGGAAACGGAAATCAATACTGTCAGCAGCGCTGCGACGGCAGCCAGGCTGAAACTGTTCCAGATGGTTGTCAGGAAACCTTCGGAGAGAACAAAATCGAGCCGCCGGCTGGCGCGGTCGGCCAGCAACAGGCCGGGAACCACGAAACCGACAAAAATCGGGGTGCCGCAGAGAAACAGCGCAAGGCCCGCTTGAACGGGTTTCAGGTTGAACCGGGTGGGAGGACGCTGTTTGGAGCTGCCGCTGTCAAACCGTTGCTTGCGACGGCCGAACCGTTCCAGCCACAAAAGCAGAAACACCATCAGCAGCATGGCGAGCGCAAGCTGTGCCGCACCGGCCAGGCTCGACCGGTTGAGCCAGGTGTCATAGACGGAGAAAGTCAGGGTCTTGACCCCGAAAAACGTGACCGCACCGATGTCGTTGAGGCATTCCATCAGGGCGAGAGATACACCGATGGCAATGGCCGGGCGGGCGAGCGGCAGTGCGACCCGGAAGAAAAGACCATAGGGGGACGCCCCAAGGGTCCGTGAAACATCCAGCGTCGACGCCGACTGGATCAGAAAGCTCGCCCGGGTGGTCAGATAGACATAAGGGTAAAGCACAGCGCCCATAACAAAGATGGCGCCGCCGAGAGAGCGGATTTCGGGGAACCAGTAGTCCCGCGATGTCTTGAAACCGAAGAGATCCCGGATCAGGCTCTGGACCGGGCCGGTATAGTCAAGCACTTCAACATAGGCGAAGGCGACGATATAGGTCGGAACGGCCAGCGGGACCAGCAACGCCCAGTCCATGAAGCGTCGCCCGGGAAAATTGCACATTGTGACAAGCCAGGCCGTGGCCACACCCGTAACGCCAGTCGTCAGACCCACACCCAGCATCAGCAGCAGGGTTGTCTGAACGGCGCCGGGTAGCACGGTCGCCAGCATGTGACCCCAAACGTCCGTGGCCGGCGTCAGTGCGATCCAGACGATTGCCCCGATTGGCAGCAGCACGAACGCCGCGATCACAAGCGCTGCAACCTGCCAGAAACGGTCAACAATGGATTGGGTGGGCGTGCGCAGCAAGGCTGGTCTTTTCGTTGGGAATGGTTCGCAGGAAGCTCTAGCGGCAAATCCTGAAAAATGCAAAAAGCGCCGCGGCGAGCGCGGCGCTTTTCACGTGGTTGATCAGAGACCTGTCTTAGGACGCCGGGCCATTGTCGAAGCCGACCTTGTCGACCAGCTCGCTGGCGGTCTTGCGGTTCTTGGCAATGTCGTCGAGCGACAGGCTGTCCGGTGTCAGGTCGCCCCAGCTTTGAACGCGCTCGGAGACTTCCACGCCCGGGGTAACCGGGTATTCGAAATTGGTCTCGGCGTAGATCTTCTGGGCGTCAGCGGAGCTCAGGAATTCGATCAGCTTGACTGCGTTGTCCTTGTTCGGGGCGTTCTTGGCGAGAACGATGCCGGCCAGGTTCACGTGCGTGCCGCGATCGGCTGCATTCGGGAACAGGATGCGGACGGATTTCGCCCATTCCTTCTGTTCCGGCTCTTTGTCGTTGGTTTCCATCTTGCCCATGTAATAGGTGTTGCCGATGGAAATGTCGCACTCGCCGGCATAGATGGCCTTGACCTGGGCGCGGTCGTTGCCGGCCGGCTTGCGGGCCAGGTTGTCACGGACGCCTGCCAGCCACTCTTCGGTCTTTTCCTCGCCGTGATGGGCAACCATGGAAGCGATCAGGCCGATGGTGTAGACGTGCTGACCGGAACGGGTGCACAGGCGACCCTTCCACTTCGGATCAGCCAGCTCTTCATAGGTGATGCTGTCTTGTTCGACGCGATCCCTGGAGGCATAGATGATGCGCGCACGGTTGGTCAGGCCGATCCAGTGACCTTCCGGATCACGGTACTGAGCCGGGATGTTTTCGTTGACGACGTCGGAGACGACCGGCTGGGTGATGCCGAGCTGCTTGGCGCCATCCAGGCGGCCGATGTCGACGGTCAGAAGAACGTCGGCCGGGGAGTTGTCGCCTTCGGCTGCAATGCGCTCGCCCAGGCCCTTGGAGGCGAAGACGACGTTTGCCTTGACGCCGGTTTCAGCCGTGAATGCATCCAGCAGCGGCTGGATCAGGAATGGCTGGCGGTAGGAATAGATGTTCACTTCGCCGTCGGCGATTGCCGGCGTCGCAAGGGATGCGGAGGTCAGAGCAACGGCACCTGCGAGGGCGCTAAGCGTGGCACGCATGAAAGTCTCCCAGTCAACTGGTTGTTCTCGCCCGGGACGGATCGGCCCGGTGCTTGGCCGGGAATATGTCGCGCTCTCTCTTGGAAGTCAATAAAGTCAGTAAAATCAATACTTTAGAATGATTCAAAACTAACTGGAGACTGAAACTCCACTATTGATGGAAAAACTGGAAGAAAAACAGGAGTTTAAAACTCGACTTTAGGGGCGGGGAAAGAGGCGGAGGTCGAAGGAAACGCGATCACGAACGTGTTACCGGCAAGGTGAGGCGGAAGGTCACACCCAGGCGAAGGCTTTTTCCAGAAAGGCCTTGCCACCGTTGGACTGCCAGACACCATGGGCCATGATGACCTTGTCCGGGTTCCAGGCGAGGATCTCGGATTTGCAGGCGCGCGCCTTGCGGCGGTTGAAAAAACTGAGCCGCCATTCCAGGGGCGCGTAGCCCTTACCTTCGACGATGCCCCACAGCCCGGCGATCCAGCGCTGCCAGGGTTTCCAGTGCCGGTCCAGAAAGCCCTGCGAAAAATGCTCGCTGAGATCAGCCAGGACAACGGTTGCCGACGGCCGGTGAAAGAAAACGACTTCGTCCATGACCGGAGACCCGGAAAACCGGACCATCTTGAAGACATCCTGCCAGTCGGCCGGCGCCTCATCCTTTAGTGCGGCCTCGAACGCAAGATCCGTGCGTTTGTCGATGGTGCTTTGCGGGCCCCAGAGCTTCGCGTCGGGCCACGCTTTTTTCCAGTCCTGCAGGAAGAGGTGATGGATCTTGTTGGGGCTGACGAGGTGTCTCGGCCGGCCGAGGGCCTCGACCTGCCGTTTGACGTCGTCTGTCAGCGCGATTGGCGACCAGACCCAGAGATCCCCATCCGGCAGCCGGACAATCACAGAGCGGGTCGGATAGGCAAAGCCATAAAAGGAGACAGTCTCTCCTTCCAGGATCCAGATGTCATCGGCAACCTGGATCGGGGCCCCTGTCATTATTCTGCGAGCACTCTTTGCGTCGGGAAGACAATCTCTACCAGAGTGCCCTGGTCAGGCGTGGAATCGATATGGAAGCTCGCCCTGTTGGCTTCCACCAGCGCCTTGGTCAGAGGCAGGCCGAGGCCGGTGCCACCACCGCGGCTGGCCGTATGCAGCTGGCGGAACGGTTCGAGCGCAGCGGTCAGCTGTTTTGCTGTCATGCCCGTGCCGGTGTCCCGTACCCTGAGCGCAACCTCGCCATTGCTTTCCAGGGCGGTCGACAGGATCACCTGGCCTCCGGACCGGTTGTACTTGATGGCATTCGACAGGAGATTGAGTACAATCTGGCGCAGCGAGCGCGGATCGGCAACCACATTGGGAACCGCCTCCGGGAGGCTGGCCCGGATGATGACCCGTTCCCGGTTCGCCTGCGGCTGCATCAGCGCCACGCATTCATTGATGACATCGCTCGTCGATACGGCAGAGAATTTGAGATCCAGCTTGCCGGCTT
Source organism: Roseibium sp. (assembly GCF_965233565.1). Classification (GTDB taxonomy): domain Bacteria; phylum Pseudomonadota; class Alphaproteobacteria; order Rhizobiales; family Stappiaceae; genus Roseibium. The sequence continues at coordinate 4,555,429 of NZ_OZ247494.1, forward strand.
CGATCTTGGACAGATCCAGAAGGTCGTTGACCAGGCTCATGATGTGCGAACCGGAGGTGCGGATGTCCTTCAAATAGTCCTTGTAGCGATCGTTGCCGATCGGCCCGAAACGCTCTTCCATCATGACTTCGGAAAAACCGATAATGGCGTTGAGTGGCGTACGGATCTCGTGACTGATCTTGGCCAGGAAATCCGACTTGGCCGAACTCGCGTCTTCTGCCTGGCGCTTGGCCTGGGTGAGTTCTTCCTCTGCCGTCTTCCACTGGGTGATATCGCGCAGGACAGCGCAATATTTGGCGTCGTCCTCCGCACCGCTGATCCGGCCCATGGTCATGAACAGCGGGATCAGGCCGCCCGCCGGGACAGAGCCCAGCACTTCGCGGCCGTCATTTAAGATGCTGGCCACGCCGTTGCGCGACAGGCCGTCCAGATAGTCGGCCGCGGCCCGGTGACTTTCGGGTGCCAGGAACTCGGTAAAGGGCGCACCGATCATGTCGGACCTGTTGGCGCTGAAAAGCGCTTCTGCCGAACCGTTCACCTTCAGGATCGTGCCGTGCTGGTCCAGCACCAGGACGCCGTCGGTCGCCGTTTCCAGGATCGTGTCCATTTCGGCGATCTGGCTGTGGGCATTGTCCAGTTCCGACCGGACTTCCGCAAAGAAGTTGGGCGAAGCCGGCGCGGCCGTAGACGATGTTGGCGGCGACCTGCGCTCGGTGATGGAGATCATCAGGCCCCGGCTGCCGTTCCAGGGCACCGAATGCATATGCGCATCCACGGTGAGAACACCACCATCGGCCAGGCGCAGTTTCATCGCCTCGTCAACCTCGCCGTCCATGCCGGCGGCATCGGGCAGTTCTTCCGTGTCGTCGATGAACAGCGCTTCCAGGCCGCCGACCTGCGACAGCTTGGCGATCGACTTGTAGCCGATCATGGCGAGCAACGCCTTGTTTGCATAAAGGACTTCACGGTCGTGCACGATGGCGATGCCGATCGGCAGCCGGTCAAGCAGGCTTGGATCGATCGGACCGGCTTCCGGCACCTCCGGCGGCAGCTCGTCTTCCGGCTCGTCTTCTGCCTGTTCGGGTTCGTCGAAATCCTCCAGGTCGCCCTCAAGCCGTGCCCCGAGCGCCTCCGCGATCTTGCGGAAGGCCGCTCTTTCGGGCCGCGAGAGGCCTGATGTGTCGACAGGGACAACGCGCGGCTTGACGGTTGCCAGCGGAATGACTTCACCGGTCGTCGGCCGCTCCGGTTCCGTTGTTTCGGAGGGCGCGTCTGCCGCCTGGTCTTCCGTTTCAAAGGCAGCGGTCTCTTCGAAGAACTCGCGCTCATCGGCCGCAATGCTGTCTTCGTCATCGGCAGCATCGGGCTGCAGGATGTCGTCCAGCTCTGCCGTGGTGGCCGCTATGGCGTCGTCTTCGGCCTCAGCGCTCTCTTCCGTTGCACCTTGCTGAAGCTCCCGCTCCTCCGGAGCACGGTCGCTGTCTTCCGTTGCCGCGGCGTCCTCGTCGGTGTCGTCGTCTGCAAGGTGTTCCGCAGTCTCATCCGCCGACATCTCGGGCTCGGCCGACGGCGCGGTTTCAATGTCCTGCTGCGCAGGTGTTTCCTCGTCAAAGAGGTCGCGGGATTTCTTCTCTGCCGCCTTGTAGGATTTTGCCAGTGATTTGACTGCGCTTTCGATCTCCGCGGGCGCAAGCGTCGCCGGACCGGAGATCCCGGATGGTGCATCTTCGCTGGACGTCGAAGGTGCCGCCGGTTCAACGTCCGCGTCCCCGGTGATCTCTGCCACGGTTTCTTCGGCGCTCTCCTCGGCTGTCTCGGACGTTTCGTCAGTAGCCTCGATTGCCTCGGGCTGCGAAGGCGCCGCCTCGGTCACGGAAGTATCGGTATTGAGGTCAGCGGAATCTGCCTTGTCTTCTACGTCTTCCTGAGCCTCGGTTGCAGTCGCCTCCGGCTCTTCGTCAGTGTCGGCGAGCGTCTCATCAAGATCTGCTGTTTCCGGCCGGCCGCTCTGCAAGGCTTCCAGCTTGGAATCCAGCGCTGCTCCGGGCAAGTCGGCTGCTGCATCTGCGCTTTGCGTCTCAGCGGGGGAAGCGGCAGCCTGTGCTTCATCGGTTGTCGTCTCCTCGGCCTCCGCTTCGGTGGCTGCAACGGCGGGTGGCGTTTCCGGTTCAGCCGGTTCCTGCGGCTTTTGTGGCGACTTCCCGGTGAATCTTGCAAGGGATCCGACCAGGGCAGCAGCGCTTGCGCCGAGGAAGGTCTTGCCGGCCAGCGAGTCCGGCTGTGCCGGTTTGAGGTCGTCCACAGAGGCCTCGGCTTTCGGCGCGGGAGCGTTCTCAATCGTTTCCGCAGTCGTATCTGCGACTGTCTCGCTGGTCGCATCCAAGGTCGCGGTCTCTTCGGCCCGGGTCTCGAGTGGAGCCTCGAGCGGGTCCCCGGAGCCGTCGGCTCCGGTCTCCTCAATGCCCGTTTCTGAAACGGCTTCGGTCGCTTCGGCCAGTTCTGGGGTCTCCTGCTCGATCGAAGCTTCTTCGTCGGAGGGAGCCTGATCCGTCGGCTCTGCGTCGACAGGGTCCGCAACGAGTGCTGCAGCGGCGGGCACGGTAGAAGCGGTCTGACTGTCGGCATCCGGAACCGCATCGGCCGTGCGGCAAACGCCAAAGCCGCGATATCCTTCAAACTTGCGGTTCCGGTCGAAGGCGGGCAGGGCGGCCATGTCAACGGGAACACGAAGTGCCGCGCCGCTTACCGGCCAGTCGACGGTCTTGCCGCTCCAGGTGTCCCGCCGGTCAAGAGCCCTGGCAATCTGGCTGCGCGGGTCTAGATCGAACCGTTCCGCGACCTCCACCCAGGTCTGACCGACAATGTCGGTCGCCTCGGGACCAAGCACGTCGGCAAATTCATCTGAGAGGAAAGTGAAACGCTGGTCGATATCCATCTTCCAGGCAAACCGCACGGGGCGCCGGCGGGGCTGGAAGACGAAGCCGCTAGCGTCGTGGGGTGCCGTCTCAGCCCCGGGTGCTTCATCGGCCTCTGAAAGGCTTTCGTCCGGCGCGTCTTCATCCGTCTGAGCGACCGCATCCGCATCCATGTCTTGCGATCCGGCAGACGCCTGGCTGTCTTCCTCTTGGGGCGCGTCTTCAATAGGCTCTGGACGGTTCGGCAGGTCGTCTTCGTTGGAGACAACCTCTGAAGGGAGTTCTTCCGCCTCCGGCTCTTCAAGCGCGGCATCTTCCGGCTCCGCTTCCTCAGCCTGATCCGAAGTCTGCGGAGTATTCAAGTCCGATACGCCACCATCCAGGTGATCTGGGCCTGCATCGAGCTCCGGCTCTGCGTCGTCAGCCCGGACCCAGGCGCTCTCTTCGTCGACCTTGAGTGTTTCCGCTTCGCTGGTCTCCTCGAGTGTCGGCGCGCTTATGGTATCCGCTGCGACGCCAGCCAGCATGGCAGCGCCAGCTTGGGCAGGTTGATCCGCAAGGTCATCATCCGCGACAGCGTCTTCAACGGCGTTGTTGTCCAGCACGATGAGCCTTTGCCGCTCGGAAACTTTCAGCACAACCCCTTCGTGATAGGTCCCTTCCAGCTCGATCGGTCCGAACAGCGCCGACTGGTCGGCGGGCAGGTCGAGGTCTTCCGGCGTTCCGGTGAGTGCACCAAGCTGTTCGACAACCATGCCACCGGCGCTGACAAAGACCGTCGATGTTTCGGACCCCAGCAAGTGGGCAAATCCGGTCAACGGATCTTTTGACGCGATCAGCCCCTTGTCCCCGCAGACGATCAATGCGGCGGCCTCGCCCGTTTCCAGGTCCAGACGTTTGCACTGGCAGGTCAGCAGCATGACCCTGAGGCCACGGTAGAAGCGCAGCCTGTCGATGGAGAACTTGTCCGTCTGGCCTGCCTCGGCGATACGCGCGATATGCGGCCTTGCGGGCGACCGCTCAAGGGCCGTCAGTCGGATCAGGTCCTGAACCGAATGAGCCGCAAAAAAGGCGGCACCGGCGCTGTTCGCCCACAGTACACGCGCGCCGTCGGCCGAAAAAAGCCAGGCAGCTTTCTTGTCGGCAACAAGCTGAACCAGATCTTCCCTGGCAGACAGGTCCAGAAAGGATTGGGTCTGTTCGTCCATGGCTCTGCTCCAAACGGGTCGGCGACCCCTCATTGATCAGGTGCGCGGCGCCGGGTTTGCCTGCATTGGTAAACACTCCGTTAATACAAGCAAACGCTTACGCCGTCCACGTAAAGCAAGGTTGCTAAAGGGGTTACGTGAAGGCGTGGTTAATCTGTCTGGTCAGGTTTGCCGGATTGCCATCTGCATGTTACGAATTTTTGGCAAGGAAGGAATTCAGGAATACCGCCTGATACCTTTCGTCGACCCGAGGAGCGCCGACATGAGCACAGACAAGACTGGTTTCGAAGTCCCCGAACAGATGCGTGATTTTGCCGAAAAGAGCGTCGATCAGGCCCGCAAGGCCTTTGACGACTTCATGGGCGCAACCCACAAGGCCGTCAGCAATGTTGAAGACAGCGCGTCTGCCGTGCAGGCCAGCGCAGCCGACGTCAACAAAAAAGCGCTGACTTATGCCGAAGAACATGTCAACGCGGCTTTCAAATTCGCTCAGGAGCTGGTCAAGGCCGGCAATGTGGAAGACATGATGAAGCTGCAACAGGACTATCTGCGCAGCCAGATGGAATCCCTTGGCGAGCAGACGCGCGAGTTTTCCAACACGGCGACCAAGGCCGTTCAGGACGCCACCAAGGCAGTGCAGAACAAATAAGCGGTTGCGGGGCGGTGCGGGATCCATTGGTCCCGCATCCTTACGTATTGTATCGCATTGCAATATGCGTGTTTTGGTTGTATTTCTTGCATTGAAACTACCCACATGCCCGTTGTTTCTTTCTGAGATGGATGGCCGGTCCCAAGGCTGAGACACCACTTGTGCAACGTCGGCACGCGGCCAGCTGACCTGTCAGGTTCGGAAAGTCCAGCATTCCCCTTCGGAAATTTTATTGTGCAGCGCAAAAAAATGTTGCAATGCAACAAGAGCTGCACTATGTAGGGGATGCGGATGACGACAGGGTCCGCCGGCAGACAGTTCGGCGGAGACAAAATTCACCAGTGATCGCATCCGGCCTCAAGGAGATGAGATCATGACTGACACCACCACTGCATCGGCCAAATCGGCCCCGAAAACCCGGACCACCAAAGCCAAAGCCGCTCCGGCAGCTGCTGGGGTTGCTTTCCCGGACTTTGAAGCATTTGCAATGCCGAACATGGAAGTTCCGGCTGTCTTCCGTGAAGCCACGGAAAAAGGCATCGAGAACGCTCGTGAAGCCTACGCCAAGGTCAAGACCGCTGCTGAAGACGCGACCGACCTGATGGAAGACACTTTCGAAACGTCCCGCCAGGGCGTTGTCGAGTTCAACCACAAGGCTGTCGACGCTGCCAAGGCCAACGCTGACGCTGCTTTCACCTTCATCAAGGACATCATGTCCGTGAAGAGCCTGGCCGAAGCCATCGAACTGCAGTCCACGTTCGCACGTAGCCAGTTCGACGCTCTCAGCACCCAGAGCAAGGAAATGCAGGAACTGGCCACCAAGCTGGGCACCGACGTTTCCGCTCCGGTCAAGGAAGCCATGGAAAAGTCCTTCAAGGACCTGAAGGTCAACTAATCTGAGTTTCGCCGCACTTTTGCGGCAGACGGATTGAATGCCCGGGGCACGGCCCCGGGCATTTGCTTTTCAACAGGCTGAATTTTCCGAAAATTCACGCTTGCCGGTTACGCTAAATGGCGTTAGAAGACGCCCTTGCAAATGGCGCCCCGGACAGGTAATGTCCGCGCCACTTTGACGACCTTAGCAGACGTAGCTCAGTTGGTTAGAGCGTCGGATTGTGGCTCCGAAGGTCGGTGGTTCGAATCCACTCGTCTGTACCATTCCTGCATTCAAAGCCCAAAATTCAAAACCTTGTTAATACGCAAGACACTCTTGCGACCTTTGTTACATGCAAAGGTTTGGGGCTCGAATATCATTACTCGGAAAAGTGCTTCTTGAACGAATCTGGCACCGTGCTTGTTGCCCGATCGCCTCAAGACTTGAAACGTTGATACCGGCTTGCGTGAAGCCGGGTTGCAATAGCTCATGCTGCTCGAATACAGTGAATTGCGGTGTCAATAAATTGTACCTGAGTGTGATTGCCCATGACCGTCCGGCTTCTCATCATGATGTTGGTCACCATCTTTCCTTCTGTGACGAATGCCGAGCTCAGCTACATTTCAGGTGAAGGTGACGATGGTCTGAGGTTTGTTGTCGTTGAAGGGACTTTCACTCCCAGAGATGATCTGTCCGACTTCGAGAAAACCATCCGCTCTTTCAGGCCCAAAGTGATCGGTTTTGACAGTGAGGGCGGAAACATATTCAAGGCAATGGAGCTTGGTCGGATAATCAGACGGCACGGTCTGGCGACGATCCAACTGCGCAAGCTTGAATGTGCGTCCGCCTGTGCCTTGGCGTTCATGGGAGGCAGGTCACGATATGCCGAACCGGGTTCTATCGGGGTGCACAAGTCATCGTTCTCGCCAACAGCGCCTTTCAACAAGGAAGAAGCCGTCTCAGCTGTTCAGGACGTAACTGCAGACATCATCGGTTACATGGTGGAGATGGGAGTGAAACCCGCTCTCTTGCAGCTCGCGTTCAGGACGGAAGCGAATGACATAAGGTATCTCTCCGGGCAGGAAATGGTCGACTATGGGGTTACCCTTACTGAGGGAGGCACGGAAACGGCTGCGCTCACCGCCCCTTCAGGCCAATTCAAACCCAGTCTTCCTCCTCCTCCAGCCGCGTCGACAAGTCCGAGCTATGTTGAGCCGAGCGGGACGACCGTCCCAATCGCCCGCTCTGGGCGTGTCCGACACCCCAAGGGCTCTGTCCTGTTGAAAGCAGCACCCAGCGCGAAAGCTCATAGCCTGCGTCGCTTTAGCAATGGAGTTGCTGTGCAAATCACTGATGAGGAGGATCGCTGGTATCGCGTGAAGGCATTGGGCCTGACCGGGTACATGCACCACACGTGGATACGAGTTGATCAATTCGATGCCACGCCGGGTGAACTCCGGCTCATTCAGATCAAGAGCTTCGACAACATTCAAGAGGCGGTGGGCTACGCATTAGCGAGAGATCTTCCCTTGTCTGTCTACCTTGCGACCAACGGATGGTACGCCGTGACAATTGCCAAGCCGTTCGACAAAAAGCAGGCCCTCTATTTCACCAAGGGGCTGAAACGAGAAGGGGCTATCCCGAGTGACAGCTTCGTCACCCTGGGGAACACCTACGTGATGAAGGTCTGCTGTGGGACAAGTTCATTGCAGGGTGGCGCCTCAAGTGCTTCCGGTTACGGCCGTTAGTTGGATGCTGAAAAACAAGTTGATGTGTGGCGTTTCCTGCTGCCGATGAATTGTTTGCGTCCTTGGACTCAGGCTGAATGGCCCTGAACGTCGTTGAGCTTCAAAGGAGCACACAATGTCCTATACTGATCGACCGGGTTTGGGGGCGCGTCTGTTGCGTCTGCCGGGCCAGTTGCTCCTGGCGCTGGTCAATGCCACCGCTCTGTTGGTGATTGTCGCCTGCGTGCTGGTGATTGTCGTTCTCAACCGGGTCGATACCGCAGGTGAACGCATTGCCGGGACCGTGACCGACGCAGCGCTGGCGCGACTGGAGGTTTCGCCGGCTGAGTTCAAAACGCGCCTGGAAACGCTCGACAGCCGGATTACAGGGCTCTCGGAACAGTTGAAAAATCCGGATCTTTCCGATCACTGGGAAGTTAGCCAACAGCTGAAAGACCTGAACGGCAACCTGGCGCAGATCAGGCTGGCTGCCGAAGGTCTGAGTGCTGTCGGTCCGGATGTCACGACGACAGCATTCGAACAGGCCGGCAAGCTGCTGACCGGCAGCCTGTTCGCCCTGAGGGGCTGCGAGGTGCCGCAACCGGTCGACGGCCCGTCCAGCTGACAGGCCGCCGGCCGACGCAAGCACTCTACCCCTGGAAGACGTCCGCCCATTCAGGGTGTTTCTGAGACTGCGCCTTCACATAAGGACAGAGCGGGATGATCCTGACCTGTTTCCTGCGTGCGTCCGCCACCAGTCTTTCCACCAGGACCTTGCCGACGCCCATGCCGCGCATGCTGTCGGGTGCGCCGGTGTGGTCGGCGATGATCAGATGATCGTTGACGATGGAGAAGGTCAGCTCTGCCGGGTCGGTCACCCCGTCCAGCCTGGCAACGTATCGGCCCTTGGCGCCGTCCTGTTCCAGGGTGATCGACGGGGACGGTGTATCGGACATGGGAAAGTCTTCCTGTCAATTGATGGGTCCTGGCCCTGGTGTTTTACGGGCACGGGGCGGGCCCGGTTCAACATCGTCATCCTGAGGAGGACCGTCAGGTCCGTCTCGAAGGACGGGCAACAAGCTGAAGAGCAAGCATCCGATCCTTCGTGACGCCGCTCCTCAGGATGACGTCGATGAGGAAGCCGGGCGCCTGGGTTTCCAGGCGCCAGCCTTTTTCCTAGGCCTCCAGGTCGAACAGCAGGAATTCCGCGTTTTCCCGGGCGGCGAGCGAGATGGCGCCGGCGTCCAGCAGGCCAAGCCCGTCCCCGGCGGAGAGCTGCTGGTTGTTGACGCTGAGCTTGCCTTTCACGATCTGCAGCCAGACCTTGCGGCCCGGTCTGATGTCATAGGCAAGGCTCTTGTCGGCGCCGAGCAGCGAGGCATAGAGATCGACATCCTGATGGATGACAACCGAGCCGTTGCGGCCATCGCGTGAACCGATCAGGCGCAGGGCGTTCTGCCGCTCGTCTTCGGCAAACGCCTTTTGCTCATAGCTTGGCTGAAGCCCGTCCTGTTCCGGCACGATCCAGATCTGCAGGAAGTGAACCGGCTCCGTGTCGGAGTGGTTGTACTCGCTGTGACGGACGCCGGTGCCGGCACTCATGCGCTGCAGTTCACCCGGGCGGATCACCGAGCCGGTTCCGATGGAATCCTTGTGCTCCAGCCCGCCGGAGACAACATAGGAAATGATCTCCATGTTCTGGTGCGGGTGGGTCGGGAAACCTGCGCTCGGCGCGACCCGGTCCTCGTTGATGACGCGCAGGGCACCGAAGCCGATGTAGTTCGGGTCGAAATAGGAGCCGAAGGAGAAGGTGTGCTTGCTTTTCAGCCAGCCAAAATCGGCATCGCCGCGAGCTTCGGAGGGACGCAGTATCTGGTTCATGGTTCAATCCTTTCCCAATTCGGTGGCACGGAGACGTCCATGCGCTGTTGGGTTTAAGATTGGCGCGACCAAGTTGATTTACAATTCCGTCAAAATTTGACGATTAGTCATCGATTTTTGAACAATCCTATTGAACAGACTTGGGGGCCTCCGCGGTAAGCCTGTTCCGCTCCGCAATCTGGCGGGCGGTGTTGCCATTGGCTGTCACAGCGTTCCCGGCAGGATCAAAAGCGACCTTGAACGTGAAGGCGTGCGGCGACGGGCCTTCGTCGCCAAGAAGTTCAAAGCGGTCAACGGCTTCGTCCCAGTCCGGCCGATGGTTCTCCGGCACCCACCACAGGACATAGGCCGGATAATCCGTGTGGTCCTGCATGAAGTCGGGCCCCTTTTTCAGGATCTCCGCATGTGGTCCCCGGTAGATAGCGGCAAGGGCCGTTTCAAGGTCCTGCCAGAGAGAGATGATTGAGGGCGCCCAGCCGTCACCGTTGTCCTGCCAGTATCTCGGATAGACCTGCTCGCCCCAGCTGTCCGGTCCGGGTTCGTCCTCGTAGCCGGACCGCGCAATGAAGCCCTCCGAACGTTCCATCGCCGCCCAGACACCCGGCTCCGACGTGTGAAAGATCTCGACATCGGGATGGTCCGCACGGGTGCGGAACTGTCCGAACACGTAAACCGCAAGCCAGTGGCCGCTCATTCTCGCTCCCCTCCCAGAAACGTCAGCAAGACTGTGTCGGTATTTGCCGCCGAGTTCAAGATGAAGGCCCGTGAGAAAACAGATTGTCCGACAAGCCGGCTGGCATTTTTCCCCAGCCTGGTCTAAGCGCAGGGAACACCGCCGCCAAGAGCGGCACGATTGAGGAGACGCGCGTGGAAGATCTCAGCCTATTCTCCCTCGGCCTTCTGGCGGCGGCCTTGCTGGCAACCGGCGTGGTGGCAGGGATTATTGCCGGCCTGCTCGGCGTTGGCGGCGGCATCGTCATCGTGCCGGTGCTCTACTACATGTTCACCGCGCTGAAGATCGATCCGGCCGTCCTGATGCATGTGGCTGTCGGCACGTCGCTGGCAACGATCCTGGCAACCGGAACCTCATCCGCTCGCTCGCACTACAAACGCGGCAGTGTCGACATGGATCTGCTGAAACGCTGGTGGTGGGCGATTGCCATTGGCGTGATTGCCGGTGCGACCCTTGCCGGCAACATCTCCGGCGGTGCGCTGACGCTTGTCTTCGGTGTCGTGGCGCTGGCCGTCGCGGCCAACATGCTGTTCCGGAGGGACGGATCGCATCTGGCCGAGAAGCTGCCCGGCTCGCCCGTGAAGGAAGTGCTCGGTTTCCTGATTGGCGGCATTTCCGTAATGATGGGCATTGGTGGCGGCACGCTCGGTGTGCCGACGCTCACGCTGTTCAACTATCCGATCCGCAAGGCTGTTGGCACGGCGGCCGCGATCGGCCTGATCATCGCCGTTCCGGGCACGCTGATGTCGATCTGGTTCGGGCTCGGTGCCGAAGGTCTGCCACCCCTGTCCCTCGGCTATGTCAACATCATCGGCTTTCTGCTGATCATCCCGGCTTCGACCCTGGCAGCGCCGCTTGGCGCGAAAATCGCCCATACGATCGACCCGTCCAAGCTGAAACTGGTGTTTGCGCTGTTCCTCGGCTTTACGGGCCTGCGCATGATCTATGGTGTGCTGGTCTGAGATTTCAGGACGGCTGTGCGACCGGAACAGCGTCGCTGATAGGTGGATCAAAAGGTTTTATTGGTGCGGGGCCGATCAATCAGCGATACTCGCCGTTCTTGACAAGGTGCACATGAATGCACCCGAAACCCTTGGAATGAAATGCTGAAGAAGAATGTCACCATCAGCCTTGAGGGCTGTGTGCGGGGGGCCGCGCTTTGCTTTCCGGCGGCTCCCGGGATCATCGCGCTCAGCGTGGTGTTCGGCACGGTTGCCGCACAGAAGGGCCTGACCTTTCTGGAAACGATCATGATCAATTCGCTGGTCTTTGCCGGTGCCAGCCAGTTCGTGGCCATGGAAGTGTATGGCAGCCCGCTGACCTGGGGGCTGGTGATCGCCATGATCGGCGTGACGGCCGCGGTCAACATGCGCATGCTTCTCATCGGCGCGAGCCTTCGGCCCTGGCTCGGTCAGGTGCCGGCCTGGCAGACCTATCCGGCGCTGTTCTTCCTCACCGATCTCAACTGGCTGCTGGCAATTTCCGAATATGAAAAAGGCACGCGAGACTGGGGTGTCTATCTTGGCGGCGGCCTGTTCTGCTGGTCGATCTGGTCGCTGTCGGTGGTGCCCGGCTATTTTGCCGGCAGCCTGATTTCCGATCCGAAGGCTTTCGGCCTCGATGTGGTTCTGCCCGCGTTCTTCGCGGCGCTCCTGGTGCCGCTCTGGAAGGGAAACCGCCAGACCTACAGCTGGTTGGTTGCCGGTGGCGTCGCCTGTCTGACCTGGTATCTGGTGGGCGGTTACTGGAGCATTTTCACCGGTGCCGTTGCCGGTGCAGTTGCGGGAGCTTATCTGGATGACTGAGGGGCTCTTCACTGCCGATGCAATGTTCGTGACCGCGGTATTCGGCATGGTCGCCGTCACGTATGCGCTCCGCGCAGGCGGCTACTGGGTCATGGGGCGCCTGCCGATCACCCCCCGTGTGCGGCGCGGACTTGAGGCATTGCCGGGCGCAATCATCGTCTCCACCATCCTGCCGATCGTCTTGCAGGGCGGCCTGGCCGTGGTGTTGTGCCTGGTGGTGGCAATTGCCGCTCAGGTCCGGCTCCGCAAGGAATATGTCGCCGTATTCTGCGCGGTCGTGGCGGCCGCCGCCCTGCGGGCCGCAGGGCTATAGGGACAAGCTGCCGTGGGCGCGTGCGTGCGTGGTCGCCCTGTCGGAACTGGCATCGATTTCTGTCCAGCTCATCCTGCCGGTCTCGTAGCCCTGCTGGATGTCGACCACCTCTTCGGTGGCATCGGACGCGTCGTCGGTACGGGCAGCGATCCGCGCCTTCAGCACCTTGGCTGGCGCGGAGAGCCACAGCCCGGTAAACCCGGCCTCGACCCTGGCGGCCACCTTCGCAATGTGATCGCGCTCGGTTTCAGCGGCAAAAACAGCATCGAAAATGGCGGAATGACCGGCGGCCAGAACGGTCTGCACGGCATCGTCCAGAGCCTGATAGACACGTTGCGACGCCTCCAGCGAATAGGCCTCGGGCGGAGCCTGTTCCGTCTCTGAAATGTTGAGAAGACGCTTGCGCATGACATCGGTCCGCAGGACGCGGGCGCCGGGTGCCCGGCCGATCTCGGGCGCCAGCGCATAGGCAAGTGTCGTCTTGCCGGTGCCGGAAAGGCCGCCGATTGCCAGCAGCTGCGGCCGGGACGGCTCCAGAAATGCAAGCGCATAGCGGAAATAGGCCTTGGCCTGGTCCTGCTGCGCCTGTTTCTGCTGCGGGTCGGATTGCGCCAGGGCGGCGCTGGCCGCGATCTTGGAGCGGATCGCCGCGCGCATCATCAAGTAGAAGGGCAGGGCGGCCAGGCCCTCCGGGTGCGTATCGAGCCGGGTCTTGTCCAGGTAACGGTTGAACACCCTGTTGGCAGACCCGGGTTGGCCGCGTTCCCAGAGATCCATCAGCAGGAAGGCAAGATCGTAAAGCACATCGCCCGTGGCGATGGCATCGGAAAACTCGACCGCGTCAAAGAGAACAGGCACCCCTTCGATCAGGACGATGTTGCGCAGATGGGCATCGCCGTGACAGCGGCGGACAAGGCCCTGCTCGCCCCGCCGCAGAATGAGTTCGTGGATCGACGACAATACGCGTCGCGACTGCTCGCTCAGGTGGCGCACGTCTTCGGCGGGAAACAGTTCGGGATGTTCGTGGAAGGCGGCTTCGTTCTGGTCGACATAGCTGGCCAATTCACTGTAGAAACCTGCGCCGTCCCGCAAGGGAGCTGCGTCATGAGCCGCCACCATCATGTCGGCCAGTTCGTCCGACAGGGTGTCCTGGAAAGGTCCCTTCGACGCCAGGACGTCGAGTTCGTTCCGCCGTTCGAAACGGTTCATCTCCACCACCCACTCGATCGGTTCGCCGGTCCCGTCCAGTGAAAGCGATCCGTCGTCAGCCCGCGTGACCGGCAGGGCCTGACGGTAGATCCGGGGCGCATTGGGCTTGTTGCAGGTGATTTCGGCCTTGCAGGCGTCTTCTCTCAGGGCAAGCGTCGAATAATCGAGAAACGGATAACGGATCGCCCGCTTGACCTTGTAGGCTCTGGAACCGACCAGAAAAACGATGTTGGCGTGGGTATCGATCCGCTTGATGGCGGGGCGCTCCGGATCGTCGGACGGCAAGCTGCTGAGAAACGCGAGTGCTTCGTCCTGGGAATGCGCCTGATCCATGTTCCGTCCTTTTCCTGCCACCTCGCCAACATGCCCCATGGACCCAGCCAACTGTTTGATCCTGCTCAATGTGCGGCAACGCGGGTGTGGCACATATTTGGTCTCAAAGCCAAACGGGAAAATGACAAAGGAGGGCTTTATGAGCGACCATCCGGGTTTGAAGAAGATCAGGCTGAACCTGGCCAGGACCAAGGACTATCCGCAAGGCTCGGCCCGCCACGGTTACGAGTTTACCGCGCCGTTGGACGAGACAGGCCATATCGACGCGGGGCTCTGGAAAAAGGAGCGCGATCATTGCCGCGTCCGCCGTTTCTGGGGCGATGAAGTTGAGGAAATCGGTCACCTGATTCACCGGCCGGGCGGTTCCTGGGCGTTCCACTATGACATTGACGGCGATGACGACGACGAGGCGGGCTACCGCTTCGGCACGCACGCCTTCAATCCGGGAGAGTATGTCTCCATCAAGGACGAAGACGGCGACCTGCACACGTTTCAGGTCGTGACGGTCCAGTCGATCTGACGACCGTCAGACACTTTTGTTTCCAGAGGATTGGGCGCCGGGAAACCGGTGCCCTTTCTTTTTGCAGAGGAGCGCTTGGCCGCGGAAAGACGGGGGCAGTTGATAGCCCCTTCAAGACACATCTGCGTAGCCCGCCAGGATGAAACTGAAGGAATGATCGGCGCCAGGTCTTGCCAGACACACCGTCTCATCTTGAGGAGCCCGGCAGCGCCGGGCGTCTCGAAGGATAGGTCACAATCTCCAGGGAAAGCATTTCTTCCTTCCATTCTGGAATGATCTCATTGCCAATTAATCTGATTTTGGCCTCTGACAGGCTCATCTTTCATACGCTATAGAATGATCAGGCATTATTGAGCGGGAATTTGACCATGGCTGAGAAGACCGGCGGCGCGTTGCTGGTGGAGGCGCTGGAGCGCCACGGTGCGGAACGGGTGTTCTGCGTGCCCGGAGAAAGCTATCTGGCCGTGCTGGATGCGCTTTACGACGCCGATATTCCAGTCACGGTCTGCCGCCAGGAAGGTGGCGCGGCGATGATGGCCGACACCTATGGCAAGCTGACCGGAAAACCTGGCATCTGCATGGTCACACGCGGGCCGGGCGCAACAAACGCGTCGGCCGGTGTTCACATCGCGGCCCAGGATTCCACGCCGATGATCCTGTTTATCGGCCAGATCGAACGCGGCATGCGCGAGCGCGAGGCCTTCCAGGAGGTCGACTATCGTCAGATGTTCGGCGGTATCGCCAAATGGGTGGCCGAGATCGATCACTCGGACCGCGTGCCGGAGTTCCTCTCGCGCGCCTATCATGTCGCCACGTCCGGCCGTCCCGGTCCTGTCGTGCTGGCGCTGCCGGAAGACATGCTGGTTGAAACGGCTGACATTGCGCAGCCGCCGGCCTGGCAACAGGTCGAAACCCATCCCGGGCTGACCCAGATGGCAGATCTGCAAAAGCGCCTCTGGGCGGCCGAGCGGCCGATTGCGATCCTGGGCGGCAGCCGCTGGTCGGAAGATGCCGTTGCAGCCTTTACCCGCTTTGCCGAGCGTTTCGACTTGCCGGTGGCCTGTTCCTTCCGCCGCCAGATGCTGTTTGACAACCTGCATGAGAATTATGCCGGTGACGTCGGCATTGGCATCAACCCGAAGCTGCTGGCGCGCGTCAAGGCGTCCGACCTGATCCTGCTGGTCGGGGGGCGGCTCTCGGAAATGCCGAGCCAGTCCTATTCGCTGCTCGACATCCCGGCACCGGCACAACAGCTGGTTCATGTGCATCCGGACGCGGAAGAATTGGGACGGGTCTATCGTCCTTCACTCGCGATCCACGCCAGCCCGACAGCCTTCTGCAAGGCGGCAGAAGGTCTTCAGCCTCCGGCTGAGCTGAAAGGCGCAGGGGAGGCCGCAAAGGCCCATCGAGACTATCTCGACTGGTCCGGCGCCCGGCCTGAAACACCGGGCGCCTTGCAGATGGCTGGGGTCATGGACTGGCTGGAGAGCAATCTCGCCGACGACACGATCTGCACCAATGGTGCCGGCAATTACGCCACCTGGCTGCACCGCTTCCACCGGTTCCGCCGCTATGGCACCCAGGCCGCGCCGACCTCCGGCTCCATGGGCTATGGCCTGCCGGCGGCCGTTGCGGCAAAGCTCGCCTTTCCGGAGCGCGAAGTGGTCTGTTTTGCCGGCGACGGTTGCCTGCAGATGACCATGCAGGAATTCGGCACGGCCTGTCAGGACGGAGCCAACATCATCGTGCTGGTGATCGACAACGGCATGTATGGAACGATCCGCATGCATCAGGAGCGGACCTATCCGGGCCGTCCGTCGGCCACCAAACTGTCCAATCCAGACTTCGCAGCCCTGGCCAGAAGCTATGGGGCGTTTGGCGAAACGATCGAGACCACCGATCAGTTCGGCCCGGCGTTCGAACGCGCCCGCGCCTCCGGCCTGCCGGCAATGCTGCATCTGAAGATCGACCCGGAAGCGATCACACCGGCGGCAAGCCTCAGCCAGATCCGGGCAGCGGCGGAAGCGAAGTAAGCGCACGTCGGGCATCTCGAATTGTCATCCCGGTTTGGCGCGTCAGCGGCAAGACCGGGACACAGTATTCCATGTCGCAGTGACTAGGTACGAAGCCCTGGGACGGTGGTTACCGGGTCCCGGATCTCCGCATCACTGCGCCCGGGATGACAATCGAGAACTGGCGGCTGCCCAAGCCCTCACGCCTCTTCCGGCACGTCCTTCACCGGCAGCGTCACCAGAGCAATGCCCGGATCGTCCGATGAGGTGCCCACGGTAAATCCGAGCGCCTGGCACATGGAAATCATCGAGGTGTTTTCCTTCAGCACTTCACCCTTGATGGTCTCAATCCCGTCCGCCTTGGCATAGCGAATAATCAGCTTCATCAGCGCCCAGCCGAGGCCGAAACCTTTCAGGTCGGACCGGACCATCACCGCATATTCACCGGTCTGGTGGTCCGGGTCCGCATGCAGCCGGACGACGCCGAGCAACTTGCCGTCCTGCGGATCAATTGCGGCAAAGGCGATGGCGCGGGCATAGTCGAGTTGCGTCAGGCGGGCCAGGAAACGATGGCTGAAATCGCGCACGGGCGCAAAGAACCTGAGGCGGAGGTCTTCCGGTGTGACGGCTTCAAAAAAGGCCTTGAAGAGGTCTTCGTCCTCCGGCCGGACCGGCCGGACAAAAACGTCCCGGTCCCCCTTCAAGGTCAGGGTCTGTTCCCATTCCTGCGGGTAGGGGGCAATGGCAAGGCGCGACGCACCGGTCCGCCCCGGCCGCTTTTCCGGATGACACAGCGTCATGCGCGCATCCAGCGCGATCAGACCGGAGGGCAGCGACACCATCGGATTGATGTCCAGCTCCTGGATTTCCGGAATATCGATGGTGATCTGCGAAAGCTTGACCAGCGCCGCACCAAGGGCTGCCTTGTCGAGGGCGGGCCGTGCCGGTCCTCCCTCAAGCAGACGCGCAACCCGCGTGCGGCCGATCATGGCTTCGGCCAGATTGAGATCGAGCGGCGGCAGTTCCAGCGCGATATCGATATTCTCCTCGATCGATGTGCCGCCATGGCCGAAGACAAGCACCGGGCCGAATTCCCGCGTTTCCGCCAGGCCCATGTAAAGTTCCATGCCGTGCCGGTCTTCCAGCATCGGGTGAATGGAGATGCCGGCGATGCGTGCCTCCGGGAACGCGCGGCCGGTCTTTTCGATCAGTTCTGCGGCGGCGTGCCGAACCGCGTCCGGGCTTTCCAGTCCAAGCCGGACGCCATCGATATGGGACTTGAAGGGAAGGTCAGGCGAGATGAGTTTGGCGACACAATGGCCGGTTTCTTCAAAAAAGCGTCTGGAGAGCTCTGCGGCACTATCCGGTGTCTCGGCCATTTCGGTGGCCATGATCGGCAGGTCATAGGCCGTCAGAACCGACACGACCTCAGGAGGGCTGAGCCACGTGCGGCCTTCTTCCAGGGCGGCCTCGACAACCGCCCTGGCAGCCTGCACATCCGGTGTGAAACTGCTTGGCAGGCTCGGGGGAACAGCCATCAGGAATTCGCGGGCCTGGGCGTCATGGGCCAGGTGCATCAGGCTGCGCGCAGCCTCCGCCGGGCTGGCATAATTCGGTATTCTGGAATCCGACAAGGCCGCCCGGACCGCGCCGTCACCGCCGATCAGCCCGGCCACGAGAGCCTTGCGCCGGCCGGTCCGGCGGCGGTCGGCCGTCGCCGCGTCGCTGATCGCCTTTGCGATGGCCTGCAGCGGCTGGAACGCACTGGCGGCCTGAAGCACGATTGCACCATCCACCTGAGGATCCTTGAGGACTGTGGTGATCGCGTCGGTGATGTTTTCCGGCGTGACGCTTTCCTTGAGGATCACGGAGCCGCTGGCAGCCGGCGTGCCGTCGAGATCGGCATAGGCCCGGCTGATATCGGAAAGCGCCGAACGCGTCTCCTCGCCAAGGTCGGCAAACTTCCCGCCAAGATCCAGCATCCGGTCAACGGCAAGGCTGGCGAGACTGCGGCCGTTGGCGACCACGGCGAGGTTCTCACATCGTGGCACGCGGATGTGCGACAAGGTTTCGAGCGCTTCGAACATTTCATCCAGATCGTGTACCCGCAACAGACCGGTTCTCCGGAACACGGTCTCATAGACGGGGTCCGTTCGTGCCAGGCGCCCGGCATGGGTGCGGCCGGTGCCGCCGGTATCGCGGCTCTTTCCCGAGCGGATCACGATTACAGGCTTGCTGCGGGCGGCGGCACGGGCCGCGGAGATGAATTTCCGCGGCACCGCGATGCCTTCCAGGTGCAGTACAATGGCGCGTGTGCGGTAGTCCTGCGCGAAATAGTCGATCAGGTCGCCGATATCGACATCCATGCGCGCGCCAAGTGAAACGACTGCCGAAAAGCCTGTCCGGTGGGCCTTCGCCCAGGACAAGGTGGCATTGAGAACAGCGCCGGATCGGGAAATGAAGGCGACTTCGCCCTTTTCCGGAGCCTCGGCACTCAAAAGTGCGTTGAGACGCCGTGCGGGCACCGCCAGGCCAAGAGTGCCCGGTCCGATCAGGCGAAGATTTGACGTTTGCGCTGCCTCCCGGCAGGCCTGCATCAGCTCTTCCGGCCAGGTCTCGTAGCCGGGGGAGGGGATCAGGACGGCCTTGGTGCCGCCTGCCGCCAGTTTGGCGATGGTCTCCGGTGCGGCCTCGGCTGTTGCCAGATAGATTGCGAGATCGGGACACGCCTCCAAGGCGTCGACGCTGCGGACACTCTTGCCGTGAAACGGCACATCTTCGTCGATCCCGACCAGGGTGACGGGGTGGCCGGCTTCGATTTCCTGCAGGCAGGCAACGAGCTTTTGGGTGAGAACGCCCGGATGCCGGCAGGGGCCGATGACGGCGATGGATCCAGGTTCGAAAAAACCTTCCAGATTGCGAATGGTCACCTGTGCAGTCCTTTATCGGGCGCCGGAAAGATGGAGACCGGCATCGCAAGATGAAAACAGAAAACCCGCGGACCCGATTGTGTCAGGTCCGCGGGTCTTTTGCACTGCAAAATTTTAGATCAGTGCGCCATCAGAACCGGTACCGTCATGGCTTCCAGGATTTCCCGCGTTGCGCCGCCGAACAGAAATTCACGCATGCGGCTGTGGCCATAGCCGCCCATGACCACAAGGTCATTGCTGTTGTCGCTGACATGGTTGAGCACCGTGTCGGCAATACCGGCCTGCGGATTGGTGACCACTTCGATCGTGACATTCATGTTGTGGCGGGCGAGATAATTCGCGACATCTGCGCCGGGCTGGCCGTTTTCCGTGGTCGCCTTTTTCTCGATCACCAGAAGCGTGATTTTTTCCGCCTTTTCCAGAACCGGCAGGGCCGCGTGGATCGCGCGCGTCGCTGTTGAACTGCCGTCCCAGCCGACCAGCACGTTCTGAGGCTGGAAGGTCTTGCTGCCGATATAGGGGATCAGCAACACCGGCACGCCGCTCTCGAACAGGATCGTTTCGATCAGCAGTTCCCGCATGGGCTCAGGCTTGTCCGGATTGGCCTGCCCGATAACGACAAGGTCCGTCGGTCGGCAATGCACCAGAACGTTCTCCAGCGGGCCGCCGGTCAGGATCTCCGCCACGCGGCTTTCGTTTTTCACGGCTGCCAGACGGGCCAGTTCGTCAAATTCCTTTTTTGCCTCGTTGGCTGCCGCGACAGCCTGCTCATGCGCGGCCTGGAGATAGTCCACGGGCATCGGAGCGGCGGCAAAGGCGGGCACAACCGGCTCGAAAGAGACCGCAAGCCCCGTAACATGCGCGTCGTAGTTGCGGCCGAATTCCAGAGCATATTTGGCGGCCGGCTGATCTCCTGCCAGATCCAGAATGGTCAAAACATCTTTGATAGGCATCATTCCCTCCTGTGGCCGGTAGCGGTTCGTCGAACCGGCCTTGTCAAAAATCTAGAGGACGGATGGCGCCACAGTCCTTGACGCGTATCAAACCTCTGAGCACCCGGGTGGCGGGAAACGAAAAAATGCGCAATATGGGCAGCATGTCGAGACGTTGGCTCTTTCTGGCTCTACCGCCATTTTTGCTTGTGGTGGCAGGCTTTGTGCTGGTTCAGCTCTTTCTGGAGCTGGATGAGGACGCGATTGACCGCAAGGCGGCCGAACGTCTGACGCTCTATCGCCAGACAATCCTCGGCGAATATCAGAAGTATCGCTATCTTCCCTACATGATCGCCCGGGATCCCCGCGCGACCTCCGCGTTGGGTTTGGGACAGCCGGTGGAGAGCGCCAACCGGTTCCTGGAAGAAATGGCGCTGAACTCGGGCGTAGAATTGCTCTACGTCATGAACTCGGAAGGCACCACGCTTGCAGCCAGCAACTGGCGTGAAGAGCTTTCGCTGGTGGGGCGCAATTACGGCTTCCGACCCTATTTTAAATCCGCGATCCAGGGGGAGGAAGGCAGTTTCTTTGCCATCGGGGCAACATCCGACGAGCCCGGTCTGTTTCTGGCACGGCCGACGCCGGTCTCCGGCGCGCCGATCGGCGTGGCCGTTGTCAAGGTCGACATGGGGCCACTGGAAGAGGCCTGGTCGGAAGGCGGTGAAACCGTGTTTGCGTCTGATGCCAATGGTGTGATCTTCTTGTCGAGCCAGCCGGACTGGCGCTACAGGACGCTGTTTGAACTGCCGGACGAGGTGCGCGACACCATCGAGGCCACCCGGCAATATGCGGGCCGTGAGCTCAATCCGGTCAGCGATCAGTCCTTGCGCGCCCATCAGCAGATCAGCATCGATGGCAAGGCCTTCCGGCACAATGCGGCCGAGGTTGGCCTTTTGGGATGGCAGCTTCATTTTCTGGTGCCGGTGGAAGAGGCGCGCAGGAGCGTGTTGCCGATCTGGGCAGTGACGATCACGCTCTGCCTGATTTACGCGGTCATCGTGCTTGTGCTGCGCGGCCGCAGGCTTCGCAAGGCTTCGGCCTTGCTGCGCCAGGAATCGGCCGGACTGAAGGAGTTGAACACGCGGCTTGTGGAGGAAATCCAGGAAAGGCGCCGCGTGGAACGGGAGCTCCTGGAAGCACAGCGGGGGCTTGCCCGTTCCAGCCGCCTGGCGGCCGTTGGCGAAATGTCGGCTGCAGTGGTGCACGAACTCAGCCAGCCGCTGTCTGCGCTGCGCATGTTTGTCGCCGGAACACGCAAGTTTCTGGAGAAGGGGGACACATCGACAGCCGCTGAAAACCTGGACGAGATCGACAGCCTGCAGATGCGCATGGCGAGCCTGACGCAGGAACTGAAACGTTTTGCCCGTCCGGGCGAAAGCCGGATCGAGAAGATCGACTTGAGGGAAAGCGTGCGGGTCGCGGAAAAGATTGTACGGCCGCGCTTCGAGGAAACAGACGTGATGCTCGATCTCGACCTGCCCGAGGAGCCGCTTGAAGCCGAAACCGCACCGCTTCGGATCGAGCAGATCCTGGTGAACCTGTTGCGCAATGGTGCCGATGCGGCGGCTGGCGAGGAACAAGGTGTGGTTACGCTGTGCGCCCAACAAAGGGACGGGCAGGTAATCATGCAGATTTCCGACAATGGCCCCGGTATTCCGGAAGATCTGCGCGAACGGATTTTCGATCCTTTTTTCTCCACCAAGGCCAGTTCCGGTGGCATGGGGCTCGGTCTTGCGATCTCCATCCGGCTCGCCGAGGATCTGGGTGGTGACTTGTCAGTGCGCGCGAATGCGCCTAAGGGAGCGCTGTTCGAACTTCATGTGCCGGCGCTGACGGATGACGCTGCCGGCGGCGACCTGTTGCCAGAGGCAAAACCCGAAGCTGCCGAATGACAGAAACCTCCGATCCCGTTCCCGTCCTGATCGTTGACGATGATCCGTCCATGCGCGCGGCACTGCGGCAATGGATCCGGCTGGCCGGGTTTGAAACCCGCGAGGTGGCAACCGCCGATCAGGCCATCGCACAGTTGCGCCCGGGCTTTGAAGGCTGCGTTGTGACCGACGTCATGCTGGAAGGCGAGGACGGCATGTCCCTGTTGCGCCGGATCAAGGATCTCGACGCCGACCTTCCCGTCGTCCTCATCACCGGCCATGGCGACGTGCCGATGGCTGTGGATGCCATGCGGGCCGGCGCCTATGATTTTGTCGAAAAGCCGTTCGATCCCGATCACATTGCTGAAGTCGTACGCAGGGCCTGCGACAAGCGGACCCTGATCCTGGAAAACCGGTCCTTGCGAACGCAGCTGGAAGAAAGCGCGGGCCTGGAAAGCAGACTGATCGGGGCAAGTCCGGCGATGCAGGCACTGCGCCAGCAGATCCTGCATTTCGCCAGAACAGATGCTGCCGTCCTGATCACCGGTGAGACGGGCACCGGCAAGGAGGTCATTGCCCAGGCGCTGCACGACTTCTCACCCCGGCAGGGGGGCCCCTTCATGGCGATCAATGCCGCGGCCTTGCCGGAAGCGATGGTTGAAGCTGAACTGTTCGGGCATGAAGCGGGCGCGTTTACCGGCGCGGATCGCCAGCGTACCGGCCGGATAGAAGCCGCCAGCGGTGGTGTCCTGTTCCTGGACGAGATCGTGTCGATGCCGCTCGCATTGCAGCCCAAACTGCTGCGGGTTCTTCAGGAAAAGAAGATCGACCGGATCGGCGGCACAAAGCCGGTGGAGGTCGATATCCGCCTGATCAGCGCCGCCAATATCGAGCCCGCAGAGGCGGTTCAGTCGGGACGTCTGCGAGAGGATTTGCTGTTTCGCCTCAACACGATCGAACTGCGCGTGCCGCCGCTGCGCGAACGGGGACGGGATGCTCTGCTCTTGTTCGACACGTTTTTGAACCGTTTTGCCGTTCAATACGCCCTGGAAGCACCGGTGACCAGCGCCCGCGACGAAGCCTTCCTGCAGACCTATTCCTGGCCGGGCAATGTCCGCGAGCTGCGCAATGCCGCGGAACGGTTCGTGCTCAACGCACCTGTCAGCCCGCAGCCTCTGGAAACGCTGGTGACGGGTCAGCGCGATCCATCCGCGGCACTTGCCGGTGGCGGGTTGAAGGAACTCATGGACGCCTATGAGCGCAATCTGATCGAAGGAGCGCTTCGCCGGCATGGCGGCCGGATTTCAGATGTCATGAACGAGCTGAACCTGCCGCGCCGGACGCTCAACGAAAAGATGACCCGCCTTGGATTGAGCCGTGAGCAGGTGGGCCAGTCGGACGCCGCGGAGAGCTGAGCTTCCTCGGGGCCCGGTGACGCGTTTCGGCGAAAATCCGCCGACCGGACGGGGGTATAGGCAAGATCTTGCCGAGGTGCGGTGCAGCATCTTGAGAACCTTGCTCGGAAAGACCCGAGAATCCTTCAATGAAGTGTTGTCAACGTGACTTGGCACGGGTCATGCTACAGGCTCATCGACTTGGTCCGGGCCTGTGGCGCGGGGAGCACGCAGGGTGAGTGACCAAGGAAATGAGCAGGGCCCGCGATGGCCTGAAATGATCTGGGAGGATTGCATGCTCTTTTCACTCAAGTCCGCGACCGCTGTTTCCGCGTTCGCGCTGACCGCCATTTTCGCCACTGAAACCCTTGCTGCTGACGTCACCTGGAACGTGTCGCTCTGGGGCAAGCGCCGTGCTTTCACCGAGCATGTCGAAAAGCTGGCTCAGGAAGTCTCCGACAAGACCGGCGGCAAGTTCGAAATCAAGCTGCACTACGGCGGCGCGCTGTCCAAGTCTCGCGAGAATCTCGACGGCATTTCCTTCGGCGCGTTTGAAATGGCCCAGTTCTGTGCCTCTTACCACGCCGACAAGAACCCGACCCTGACCGTTCTGGAACTTCCGTTCCTCGGTGTTTCCGATCTGGAAACCGAAGTGAAGGTCTCCAAGGCACTCTATGACCATCCGGCTGTTCAGAAAGACCTCGGCCGCTGGAACGCCAAGCTGCTGATGCCGTCTCCGATGCCGCAGTACAACTTCGCCGGCAAGGGCGAAGTCCCGGGCTCCGTTTCCGACTTTGACGGTATGCGCGTGCGCGCACTGGGCGGCCTTGGCAAGCTGATGGAAGCCGCCGGCGCCGTGCCGACTTCCGTGACCGCGTCCGAAACCTACCAGGCCATCGACAGCGGCACCGTCCAGGCAGCCGGTTTTGCACCGCATGCCCACCTGTCCTTCAAGGTGGTGGAAGTTGCCGACTGGTGGACCAAGAATCTCAACCCGGGCACCGTGCATTGCCCGGTTGTCGTGAATGTCGACGCCTACAACGCCCTGCCGGATGACTTCAAGGCAGCGCTTGACGAGTCGGTCGATCCGGCAATCGCGCATTACCTCGACACCTACGCCAAGGTCTACGACAAGTGGTGGCCGGAGCTGGAAGCCCGCGGCATCACCCAGGTCGAGTTCTCCGATGACGAACTGGCCGCCTTTGCTGAAAAAGCCGGCCCGATCCATGACGCCTGGATCGAAGAGCAGACCGCCAACGGCTTGCCGGCCCAGGAACTGCTCGACATGGTCAAGAAGACCATCGCCGAATAAGCCGTCCGGCTTGACGTTACTGCCTTTCGGCGCCGGAGCCCACCCGGTGCCGAAGGGCCCTGCTCGGGGCTGAAACTCATGATGACAACTGATCCCGGTGGACGTTCCCCCTCGGAACGCCCGGTTACCTATATCCGTTTCGATGGCTGGCTCGGCCACGTTGAAAACGCCTTCAACATGTTCGCCGCCTTTTCGATCCTGGCCTTGATGCTGCTCGCGGTAGCGCAGGTCGTTGGCCGGATCTTCAACGCGCCGGTTCCCGGCTTTATCGACATCACAGAACAGGCCATGGCCATCTTCGCCTTCGCGGGCGTTGCCTATTGCCAACGGGTCGGCGGTCATATCCGTATGGAGATCGTGCTCGGCAAGCTCAGCGGGCGCACGCTCTACATCTTCGAGATGATCGGCGTCATCCTGATTGCCTTCACGGTTGCCCTTCTGATCTGGGGCTCCTGGTATCACTTTGATCGGGCGCTCAACATCGGCGACAGCACGATGGATATCCGGCTGCCGACCTGGCCGTCCAAACTGATGGTAACAATCGCGCTCAGCCTTCTGTTCCTGCGGCTTCTCATGCAGATCTATGGCTATGCACGCCTCGTCGCGCATCCGGACCGGGAGCCGATCGCGGTTCCGGTGATCGAGGGTGTCGAAGAACACGCCAAACATGAAATCGAAGAAGCCTTCGGTGAAGAAGACGACAAGGGAGGTGCCAAATGACGCCGTTTGACGTTGGCCTCCTGATGACCGGCGTGTTGCTGGTCCTTGTCATCATGGGCGTGCGCGTTGCGTTTGCCGCCGCCTTTACCGGACTGGTCGGACTGATCATCCATTTCTCCATGAAGATGGGCTTTGAACGGGGGTTCTTTGTCGCCCTGCAGATGGCCGGCACGATCCCGCATTCAAAGTCGGTCACCTATGCCTTGTCGGTTCTGCCGACCTTCATCCTGATCGGTTTCCTGGCGTTCTATGCCGGTTTCACCAAGCAGCTGTTCGAAGCTGCCAAGCGCTGGCTCGGCTGGCTGCCGGGCGGCATGGCCGTTGGTACGGTGTTCTCGACAGCGGGCTTTGCCGCGGTTTCGGGGGCTTCTGTTGCCACAGCCGCCGTCTTTGCCCGGGTCGCCATTCCGGAGATGCTCAATGCAGGCTATTCCAAGCGCCTGTCTGCAGCCGTGGTTGCGGCCGGCGGTACACTGGCCTCGCTGATCCCGCCATCGGCGATTCTCGTGATCTACGCCATCCTGGTGGAGCAATCCGTCGGCAAGCTGCTGATCGCGGGTTTCCTGCCGGGAGTCTTTTCGGCGCTGATCTATGTCGGCATCATCGTTGCAGTCTCTGCCTGGCGCGGCGACGCCCCGCCGGTGAAGGGCTATACCTGGATGGAGCGCATTGAGAGCGTGCCGGGAACGTTGCCGATCATCGCCGTGATTGCGATCATCTTCTGCTCGTTCTTCTTCGGCTGGGCAACGCCCACGGAAGCAGGCGCGCTCGGTGCCTTTGTGGTGCTGATGGTCGCCTTTGCCAAGGGCATGAAGACCAAGCAGCTCGGTCAGGCGCTCCATGAAACGGCAAAACTCACCGTCATGATCTTCACCCTGATCTGGGGTGTGCTGGTCTATGTGCGGTTCCTGGGTTTTGCCGGCCTGCCGGAGGCCTTCAAGGACTTCATCGTCGCGTTGGAGTTTTCGCCCTGGGTTGTCCTGATCTGCATTCTCCTGGCCTATGCGGTCCTGGGCATGTTCATGGACGCGATCGGTATGCTGATCCTGACCTTGCCGGTGGTCTATCCGGCGGTGATGGCGCTGAATGGCGGCGAAGGGGTGTCGGCGGCCGACAGCGCCTTCGGCATGTCGGGCGAGGCCTGCGCGATCTGGTTCGGCATTCTGGTGGTCAAGATGGCGGAACTCTGTCTGATCACACCTCCCATCGGGCTGAACTGTTTCGTGGTCTCGGGTGTTCGCCCGGACATCCCGGTGCAGGAAGTCTTCCGCGGCTGTATCCCGTTTTTTGTCGCGGACGTGCTGACCATCGCCGGTCTGCTCGCCTTCCCGTCGATCATCACGATCCTGCCGACCCTTATGGGATAGATCGGTCTCCGCTCACGTCATGAAAAACGCCGCGGCAGAACAATCTACCGCGGCGTTTTTGTCAGAACACGTTCTGAAACGATCTTGAGAAACCGCAGCCGTCAGTCGAACACCGCGGCCTGGCTGTGGCCGGTGTCGAAGCGGTTATGACCCGGCGTTCCGGCAAAGAAGCCGTTGGCGATGAACAGCCAGAGCGCATAAAAGCCGCCGACAATCGGAATGAACATGATCAATAGCCAGAAGCCCGATGCGTCGCGGTCATGCAGACGCCGGACCTCCAGCGAATAAAGGCACACGGTGAGGGCGAGGAACAGGAGCAGGAACATCACGCCGCTCGTGGACTCCACAAAACCACGCATGAAAACCAGGGAGTCCAGTTCGCCATTAACCGGTTGAAGGGTGCTGCCATAAGCGATCGCTGCACCTACGAAAATCACGAAACGAATGAGGCCGATAGTCCAGTATTCCGCCCGTCCGATACGGCCCTGAAAGCTGAACAGCATGCCGAGCGCGAAACCGAACACCTTGAGTATGGAAAAACTGTCCTCGTCTTCCGGCAATGCGCCATATCCAGGCGAGGCGTAAGCCTGGGCTACAGGACCTGAATTCACAGACGTCTGCTGGCCACTCCAGCTCGGCGTCAATTGCTGGTCAACTCCACGTCTTCCAAACTGCTTACGTTGCGTCGGCATCGGTGCCCCCGTCCGAAAATCAATTGCAGAACGGGGTTACGTTACGCGAGGCATCTTAAGATCGGCGTAAAGGACTTAGTTAAAACTGTATGAAACTGTATTTTTATCAATGGTGAAACAGACGCTGATCTGGCAGGAGCCCGATTGTCAATTTCACTAGAACAGGCTGCCTTGATCCACAGGTGGCGTTTTCCCGGATGGCTGTTTTTTCGTCTTCGCCTTGGCCGGTTTGGGGCCTGCGCTGTCGCTCATGGCAACCGCATCGACAGTTCCGTCCGTCAGTTCGATCGACAGGGCGGAGCCCGAGGCAACTTTGGCGGCGGACCGGACCGGCTGGCCGCTGTCGTCGCGAACCACTGCATACCCGCGTGCCAGGACGTCCTTGTAGGAGAGCGATTTCAGCAGTTTTTGCAGGCCGTCCAGTCGCGCGGTTTCCTGACTGATCCGGGCAAGATACGCGCGGTTGAGCCGGTCGGCGAGACCGGTGAGCCGTTCGGTGCCGAGCGTTGTCTGTTGCACAAGCCGCGAAGGTGTCAGCCGCGCGGCCTGAGCTGCAAAAGCCTGCCTCTTCTGGCCTACCGCGACCTTGAGGGCGCGCTGCTGACGGTCGCTGATCTGATCGAGATCCTGTCTGGCCTTGCCGCTCAGACGTGACAGAAGAAGCGGTGACAACCGGCCGGCAAGGTTCTGGAAATGGGTCCGATGCGTGCGCGTGCTGACGATCAGGGCCCGTTCCAGGCCATTTGCAAGATTATCGAATTTCTGGCGCGGCAGGGCCAGGAGGTCCTGCGGCGCCGGCAGGGCGGCGCTGGCGGCCCGCAGTTCCGTCCGCCGGCCGGTGACAAAGCGCACCAGGCCGGAATTGAGCCGGCGGGAGCGGTCGTCGAGCATCGCCATCAGCTCGGCCTTCACCGGTACGGCGATCTCGGCGGCGCCCGTTGGCGTCGGAGCGCGCAGGTCTGCAGCCAGATCGATCAGCGTCCAGTCGGTCTCGTGGCCGACGGCCGAGATCAGCGGGATCTCGCTGGCGGCCGCCGCGCGCACCACCGTCTCTTCGTTGAAGCCCCAAAGATCCTCGATGCTGCCTCCGCCGCGCGCGACGATCAGCAGGTCCGGCCGCGGGATCGGACCACCTTCGGCGAGCGCATTGAAGCCGCGTATGCCGTTGGCGACTTCGGCTCCGGAAGTTTCGCCCTGCACGCGCACCGGCCAGACCAGTACATGAATCGGGAACCGGTCGGAAATCCGGTGCAGGATATCGCGGATGACGGCCCCGGTCGGCGAGGTGACCACGCCGATCACTTTCGGCATCGGCGGCAGACGGCGCTTGCGCTCTTCGGCAAACAGGCCCTCGGCGGCAAGCTTTTTCTTGCGTTCTTCCAACAGCGCCATCAGGGCGCCGGCACCGGCAGGTTCCAGCGCGTCGATCACCATCTGGTATTTGGACTGGCCCGGAAACGTGGTGATTTTGCCGGTGGCAATCACTTCCAGTCCCTGTTCAGGCTGGATCTTCAATTTGGACGCGACACCGCGCCAGATCACCCCGGACAGAACCGCCCGGTCATCCTTCAGGTCCAGGTAGATATGTCCCGATCCTGGCCGCGAGATCCGCCCCAATTCCCCGCGCACGCGCACATAGCCGAACGCATCTTCCATCGTTCGTTTGATGGAAAAGGAAATTTCGGAAACGGAGAATTCCGAGACGTTGGACTGGGATTCGCTCACAGGTGATTCCTTCTGATCTCCGAAAACTGGCGTGTCGCAACCGGTGGGTCAAGAGTGGCTGCTCCGGCAAGTTACCGCTTGTCGACCTTGCCTGCATAAGCGGTCAGCTCCGCAAGTGTCGCGAACACCTGTGTCTTGCCGAATGCTTTGATCAGCTGATCTCTTACCGGTGCATCCGGATCGTCGAGCATATGCGCAAAGAGCAGCTCCATGCCCTTGTCCTGGAGTTCGCCTTGCAGTGCCTTCAACGTTTCCAGCGCGGTGTAGTCAATGTCGTCCATGCAGGAAAAATCGAT
Source organism: Roseibium sp. (assembly GCF_965233565.1). Classification (GTDB taxonomy): domain Bacteria; phylum Pseudomonadota; class Alphaproteobacteria; order Rhizobiales; family Stappiaceae; genus Roseibium. Next base: position 4,584,907 of record NZ_OZ247494.1, read on the forward strand.
ACAGAAAAGGTGCAAGCCGCCTTCCTTGCCGTCGATCAGGGTCCTGATCTCGGCCGCCATCCGGTCCGCATTGGCATAATACAGGGAGTGGGTGAAGCGGTAGACCATGAGGCCATCAACGGCTTCTGCCGCAGACCTGAGCGGTTTTGCCTGCCAGAGGCCTGAGGGTTCCTGTGCCAGAAGCACATTAAGCGGCCGGTAGCCGTGCCGCGTATGCACGATCAGGGACAGCACAATGGCGAGCATGATCCCAGGCCCGACACCTGCGCCGACCACCACGCAGATGGTCGCCAATGAGACCCAGAATTCAGCCCTGCGCGTCCGGTAGATCCGCATCATGCCTTTCAGATCGATCAGATCGACACCGATCAGAAACACCAGCGCGGACAGCGCAGCTTCTGGAAGATCCGCGAGCAGTTCGGTGAAGAACAGCAAGACCAGCAGGACGACGGCAGAGGTCACGAGCATCGAGAGCTGTGTGCGCCCACCGGCGCTTTCGACCATCTGGCTCTTGGTCGGACTGCCGTTGACGACGAAAGTGCCGGTCAGGCCGGCACCCAGATTGGCAAGACCGAGCCCGCGCAAGTCGGCGCTTTCGTCGTGGTGGTCCCGGTATTTCGCTGCGTAGGCCCGCGCGGTGGCGGCGCTTTGCGCCAGGATCACCACCAGCATCGCCAGGGCGGTCGGGCCGAGCTGCCAGATCAGGGACATCGACAGGTCAACTTCGGGCAGAGCGATATCCGGCAAGCCGCCGGGCACACTCCCCACAACGGCAACCTTGTCCTTGAGGCTCCAGAACCAGCTGGCGAGAATGGCAAGCGTCAGCGCGATGATGGGGCCCGGGATCGATTTCGAGACAGTTCTGAGGCCGAGAATGACGGCAAGGACACCGATGGAGACGAAGACATCGGCCGGATTGAACCGGGCGGACACTTCGCTCAGATGGGCAAGGCTGTCGAGCCCGCTGGCATGAGGCAGATGAACCCCGGTCATGCCGCCAACCGAATGCAAAGCGACCTGCAGGCCAACGCCTGTCAGAAACCCGGTCAGGACGGTTCGCGACAGAAAGTCTGCCATGAAACCGATCCGGGCGAGGCTCGCAACAAGAAGCAGAAGCCCGACCATCAGGGCCAACAATCCGGCAAGGGCAACATAGTTGGTGGACCCTGTCGCCGCGAGCCCCGCCAGGCTGGTGGCCAGAATGGCCGCCGTTGCCGAATCGGCCCCGACCACCAGATGGCGCGAGGAGGCGAATAGCGCAAACAGCGCCATGGGGACCAGCAGCGTATAAAGCCCGGTGACGACAGGCGTGCCGGAAATCTTGGTGTAGCCCATCACCTCCGGGATCGCGATGGCCGCCAGGGTCAGGCCGGCAAGGACTTCGCGTGGAACCTGCTGTTTTGTCAGGGGTAGGACGCCGGCAAGGCACCAGGATTTCACGTTGGAGGGGGGCAAACGGCGTTCCCGAATGATTGTGCAATCGGGACATCGTGATCAATGCTCGACGGAAAAACAATAGAGCTGGGGCGGCAGGGCGAGAATCGTCTAGGCTTGCAAGATGGACGTGTGGAAACGTCCGCCTTGAAACCCTCACAATCGAGCGTACGTTCAGGCCATGGCCAAATATGAGTTCAACATGCAGCGACTGTTCTTGAGACATATCCTTGCAGATGGGGCGCGCATCGAAGCCGACCGCGGTCAGGCGAACTACCTCCTGAATGTGTTGCGCCTGAAAGACGGCGACTATGTGCTGGTTTTCAACGGCAATGACGGTGAATGGCTCGCCAAGATTTCCAGCAATGGCCGGCGCGACTGTGCCCTGCAGCTGATGGAGCGCACGCGCGAACAGACCAGCCGCAACGACCTGATGTACCTGTTCGCCCCGCTCAAGCATGCCAGGCTGGACTACATGGTGCAAAAGGCGGTGGAGATGGGGGCCGGCAGCCTGAAGCCGGTCATGACCCAGCACACCCAGGCCAGCCGGATCAATCTGGAGCGCATGGAAGCCAACGTGATTGAGGCCGCCGAACAGTGCGGTGTCCTGTCCGTCCCGGAAGTTCTCGCTCCGCAGCCCCTGAACGATGTGCTGGACGTCTGGACCGAAGCACAGCCCAGCCGGAAGCTTCTGTTCTGCGATGAGGCTGAAGGCACCAACAATCCGCTGTTGACCCTGGCGCAGTTGAAGGAAGCCGGTCCTCAGCCGCTCGCGGTTCTGATCGGACCGGAAGGCGGTTTTTCGGAAGAGGAGAGGAACCGGCTGCGCGAGCTCGAGTTTGTCACGCCAATTCCGCTCGGACCGCGCATCCTGAGGGCGGACACGGCTGCGGTCGCCGCGCTGGCGGTCATTCAGGCGACGGTCGGCGACTGGAGGTAGCGCCATGTCCCAGGAGATCCTGCCTCCGGACACGGCTGCGAGCGGGGGGCGTGAACCGGCGGCACCGGATCCCGGAAAGAGGCAGCTGGACGCCGCGGGTCATTTCCGGTTCCGGCTGCCCGTCGGAATTGCGCTTGGGCTGGTGTTTTCTCTGCTGCTTGTCGTCATTTGCGGCATCATCATCACCTATATGACGTCCGCGGACCGCCGCATCGCGGGCCGTTTGCTGGATGAACAGGGGAGCGCCGTCTTAAAGGGCAACGTTGCGGTGCTCGAAGCCTTTTTCAAGGAGCAGGAACAGCTCTACCGTTCGATCGCCGTTCATGTGACTGAGACGGGCGAAAAGCTGAACGAAAGCCGTCTGGTGGCCTATCAGGACCTGCTGCCCAAGGGGGCGCGGCTGGAGCTGACACAGGCTGGCTCGGCGGTGACATCTGATGATCTGCCACCGTCTGTCGTCTGGTCCGGTTTTCATGTTCAGACCGGATTTGCCACTGCGGTCAAGTCAGCGGAAGTGAATCTGAACAATGGTCAGGTCCTGCGAGGACATTATCCGCAGCCGGTCTTTTCTGCCCTGGCCGAAGCCATGGAGTGGGAAGGCCGGCAACAGGTGTTCCTTCTTCACGGCCGCGACAAGGCGATCGTGGTTGCGGGTCTGCCGGAGAGTGACTTCGCCGCAACCCCGGAAAGCCCGTTGCCGGTGCTCTCCAGCCTGACAGCTTCGCCGCTGCATCTGATCTGGAAAGATCAGGAGAGAGCTCACTCGATGGGCGGCTCCATCGACGGCCGGGTTTTCCCGGCCGAACACAGGATGTTCACGGCCATCTATACCGACGTCAAGGCCGGCCCCGCAAAAGGCTGGATTGTCGGCACGCTCTACCAGGCGGACGAATTCGGCGCCGCGCTCGACCAGACCCAGATCGTTCTCTATGCGGCGCTGGTCGCGCTGGTGGTCGGCGCGGTCCTGTCCTTTCTTGTCGGGCGGATGCTCGGCCGGCCTCTGGGACGGCTCGCACATACGGCGGTGGAGATGCGCAATCTTGACTTCGAGGCGGCGGAGCGCTTGCCCAGATCCCGGCTTGCGGAGCTGGACGACGTCAATCAGGCCTTCAACGGCTCGATCGGTGCACTCAACGCCTTTGCCAAATACGTGCCCCGGCAGCTGGTCTCCCGATTGATTGAAGAGGGCATGACCAGCGCACGCAACATCGAGATCAAGGAGATGACCATCGTCTTCACCGATCTAGTTGGCTTCACGGATATGGCCTCTCACATGAGTGCGGCGGAAACGGCGGCCTATCTCAACGGTTATTTCGAGACGGTGTCGCAGGCGATTGCCGAACGGGAAGGCACGATCGACAAGTTCCTGGGTGACGGCGTAATGGCGTTCTGGGGCGCGCCGTCGGACCAGCCCGACCACGCGGCCAAGGCCATTGCCGCGGTAAAGGCACTTGCCGACAGGATAGCCGCCATGCCGGACGGCCACATGCGCGTGCGCATTGGCGTCCACACCGGCAAGGTCGTGGTCGGCGACATCGGTTCTGCGGCCCGGATGAACTACACGGTGATCGGTGATGCCGTGAATGTCGCCGCCCGCCTGCAGGAACACGGCAAGTCCGTCGACCCGGGCGCCAAGGTGATCGCCCTGGTCAGCGGCGAGACCATGACTCACCTGCCGGAGGGGACAAGTGCAACCAGCCTGGGAACGGTGCATCTGCGTGGACGCACGGAGCCGTTATCCGTCTTCAGGATCGCGTGAGATCCAGACGGTGTCGTTTCGCCGCTTGCATTCTTGTTTCAGGACTCCTAAATCACCGAAGCTTTGTAGCGTTCTTCTGCGGAACGCGCCGGATCACTGCGGTAGGCAGGGGGCAACCTGACGGGCCGCGCAGCATTAGGACGCATTCATGGCCCGCGATACGGTCGATTCCACCCCGATTGAAACGGTTGCGGACCTCGCCGCAACGCTTGAGGCGGGTTCCAAGCCGGAAGAGCAGTTCCGCATCGGTACCGAGCACGAGAAGTTCGGTTTCTGCCTGAAGGAACTTTCACCGATCCCCTATGAGGGCGACAATGGCGTTGAAGCCGTGCTCACCGGCATGGAAAAGCTGATCGGCTGGGAGCGGATCGAGGATGCCGGCAAGATCATCGGTCTTGCCGACGATCACGGCGGCGGCGCCATATCGATCGAGCCGGGTGGCCAGTTCGAACTGTCCGGCGCGCCGCTCGACAACCTGCACCAGACCTGCCGCGAGGCCAACCAGCATTTGGCTCATGTGCGCCAGGTGGCCGAGCCGCTCGGTGTCGGCTTCCTTGGCATCGGCATGACGCCGACCTGGTCGCGCGCCGACATGCCGCGCATGCCGAAGTCGCGCTACGACATCATGACCAATTACATGCCCAAGGTCGGCTCGCTCGGCCTGGACATGATGTACAGGACCTCGACGATCCAGGTGAACCTGGACTTCTCGTCCGAAGCCGACATGGTCAAGAAGATGCGCATTGGCCTTGCCCTGCAGCCGGTCGCCACGGCCATTTTTGCCAATTCTCCGTTCACCGAAGGCAAGCCGAACGGCTTCAAATCGTTCCGGGCGCAGATCTGGACCGACACGGATGCCGATCGCACCGGCGATATGCCCTTTGCCTTTGAAGACGGTTTCGGCTTTGAACGCTATGTCGACTGGGCGCTCGACGTGCCGATGTATTTCGTCAAGCGCGGCACCACCTATTACGACGTCACTGACACCACCTTCCGCCAGTTCATGAATGGCGCGCTTGAAGGCCGCGTGCCGGACGCGACGCCGTCACTTGGCGACTGGAACAACCATCTGTCGACCCTGTTCCCGGATGTGCGGCTGAAGAAATATATCGAGATGCGCGGGGCCGATGGCGGCCCGTGGCGCCGTATCTGTGCCCTGCCGGCGCTTTGGGTCGGCCTGCTTTATGACAAGGGCGTGATGGATCAGGCCTATGAGCTGATCAAGGACTGGACCGAGGAAGAGCGCGCGACGCTGCGCCGTGAAGTGCCGAAACACGCGCTTCAGACACCGTTCCGGGATGGCACGCTTCTGAGCGTTGCCAAGGATGTCCTTGCCCTCTCCCAGGAAGGCCTCAAGCGCCGAAACCGTTTGAGCGATGGCGATCTCGACGAACGTGTGCACCTGGCACCGATCGAAGAGGGGCTGGCCTCCGGCATGAGCCCGGCCGACGTGCTTCTGCAGCGTTACAACGGCTCCTGGAACGGCGACATCAGCCAGGTCTTCCGCGAATACGCCTATTAGAGCGTTTCACGGTTAGATAGAAACATTCTGCCGAGGTCGGTTTGGTTCAAGGTCGAGGTCTTTGTCGAAGGCCGTGCTGGCTGCACGGACGAGACAAAGACCGACGGCATTGGGCCAAACCGGCCCGGCCCTTCGGGTTCACGTCCGGCGGACGTCTGCTTTGTCGTGCCGCTCACCCATAGCCCGCTATGGGTTTCACAGCCCTCCGCGCATTCGTTTCGCTGGACGACAAACAGTATACTTTCAATATAACCGCGAAACGCTCTAGGTCCGGTGCCCCGGGTCTCTGGCCGGACAATCAGTTTCCGGCCAGGGCTTCTTTTTCCGGTCCATGGGTTGCCTGTGCTTCATGGGGGGGGCGGTCGCCCGCGTTCGGCGACACTTTCACGAAAGCTGCGACAAGATCATGTGTTTTCCGATCGTTCAGAAAGCTGTCATGACCATGGCCGGGCACGATCCTGACCTCTACATGTGAAAACGGTGCGGCCACCTCAGCGTAGCCGGCCGTGTTGACGGCTGCGTCCTCATCACCTGCTACGATGATCACGTTGCCTTCCATGGCCGCGAGACCGTCTTCTGCTGTCTGTGGTGGCATGGGCAGCCCGGACGCAATGGCGCGAAAGGTGTAGCTGGGATATTCGGGCGGCATGTTGAGATGAGCCACGTGCAGGTGATTGAACGCCTCCAGCCCCATCGCGTTGAAGGCAATTAGTCCGGTGATCCGAAGGCGGTCGATATGAAGCGGTGAGTCTGGCAGCGGCGTTTTCGGTTCGGTCGGGCCCGGGCCAAAATAAGGGGCGAACAACAGGTAGCCCGACAGGCGCGGCCGATCCTGTTTCAGGGCATAGCGCAGTGCGATGCCTCCGCCCATGGAATGTCCTGCCAACCAGATCCTTGCATCGGGCCTGGCCGTGCGAAGGAACGTGATGACCTCTGCAAGATCGTCTTCATACTGACCGAAGTGATCAACGTCATACCGCGCACCGCTGGAATTGTTGTGCCCTCTGAGATCCACCGCAACCACCTGGATCTTGGCCGTGGTGGCGAGCAATCCGGCAGGATTGTTCCAGCGGTCTCCGGCCGCGCCAATGCCGTGGACGAGAACGATGACGTTTGCCGCCGTATCGGAGCCGAACAGTCTGGCCGCAATTCTGGCGCCGTCCCCTGTCACGAAATGTGTGTCGCGGAACGGATAGGTCTGGTCAAAAACCACGCCGTTCTTGAGCTCGATGGCACGCTGCTCCTTGGCGGTAAGTCCTTGTGCGCGAAACGGGTTCTCCCGCGGCCACAGGGTTACCGTGACCACCAGCACGAGGGCCAGCAAGACAAGGCCTGTCACTCCGGCAAGGCTCGTGGCAATCCAGTTCATGTGTTTTCCTTCAATGTCGCAAGTTGCCACGGTTGGAATCTGTCCGAACAAGGCAAGTGTCCTCGCCGGGAAGCGGCAACGAAAATATGAATGACAACTAGTTTGTCATAATGACATAAGAGTTGTCAATATGAGTCGAAACCTGAGATAGCTCCGGGAGTTCCGGATCCGGCTGGAAAGGCGAATTGACCTTCCTCGCGCAAGGAGGCACTCTGTTCGTGAACGGTCTTTTGTCTCAAGGCCTTGCAACACCGTGACCGGAACAGCGCAATGACTGGCAGCGAAACGTCGGCTCCTCCCTTCGATATCTTTTCCTTGTCGGAAGATGTCCGTGACCGCTTCGGCTGGTCGAATGACGACCTCAACAAGGTGATGGAACAGTTGATGCCGGCGGCGCTCAATGGCTTCCGCTATTTCGGCAGCACCGTGCCCGGGTTTTCCGAGTTTCTCGGCCGGTCGACCCCCTTGTCCGGCGGTGCCGATGTGCCGTTTCAGGGGTTTTCGAGCCTGTTTCAGAGCCCTTCCGAAGCCGCGCTGACACCCTTTTTCGGACCGGAAGCCGTGCAGCAGGCCCTGGCCGGCCAGATCTCGGGACTGACAGGACTGCAACGCGACGCCATTCAGGAAATGATGCCTGTGGCAGCTACGCTTGCGATGGGTCAGATCGCACGCCCCTTCGTTCATGGCGAGGCGCGCAACCTGCTGGACGCCTACCTGCGCGGATTTGCAAGGGGCAGACCCAAGCCCCAGCCGACGCCGGTCGATTATCTTCAGGGCTATGCCAATGCCATGCAGGCGTTCTGGGGGGCATTCCTGCAGCCGGCGAGCATCGTCGAACACCCGGCAGAACCGGAGCCGGAAGAAGAAGAACTGCCGCCTGAGCCCGAAGAAGAACCAGCCCCTGAGACCTCGGAATTCGAGGAGATGGTGTCCAACTGGATGTCCGCCGGTCGAGATTTCCAGTCGAGCCAGTTCAAGGCCTTCGACAGTTTCTTTGACAAGGCCGCCAAGGACTTTCGGCCTGACTGACTGGCCCGAAGGAAGAGAGTTTACGCGGTGGGGTCACCGAGCAATTTGCGCGTGTTGGCTGCCTGACGTTCCAGCCGTTTGTCGAGGTCGCCGTAAAGGCGCTCCAGGTATTCACGGGGCGGGCCGGGCAGCAGCCAATGATCGATGGAATTGAGGTTTCCGGAAATCATCGTTTTCATGTTCTTTTGCGCTCGCGGGTCGATTTCCACCAGGGCCTGCTCAAAAAGCCGCTGCGCAGTCTCCCGGTCCTGACCATTGATAAGCATCAAAAGAATAAAGGCACTGTTTCGCACGTAAGCGTGAAGGCCAAGCTCTAACTGTTCTCCAATCAGGGTCAGCGTCGATGCTGCAGTGGGCGCCATGGATGCCAACCAGCACATTGCTGTAATCTTGAGCTTCGACGTCCGGATCAGGTGCTCACACACGTCTTTTGCATGCTCAGTGCCATAACCGCCTTTCTTCAGATAGAGCGAAAGAAGATCCTCGCTGTCCCGCGTTCCGTCAGAGCCCGCGGGCAGCCTGTCAATGAGGCCTTGAAGAAGCGGCAGGACGCGGGGGTCGTTGCCGGCCCGTGCGCAGAGATCGGCGACTTGTGCGAACTCGTAAACAACACCGTCCTCCATCCAGATCCGGGCGATGGCATCAAAGAAGTCGGGCCGGTATTCCAGCAACGGAATCATGCTCGCGGCCAGGGCGGATTTCTCTCGAGCCTCAGGACCTTGTTTCAAACGCGCTTCGATCACCGCGGGCAGTTTCGGGGAGTTGGGAAAGTGCCTGCGCATCAGGCCGCAAATGACTGGCAGAAATGCCGGAGGATCGCGAAAGCCTGACAACACGCCCGCGATCGTCTCGTCTCCCTTGAAAGCGGCTGCCAGCGCAAAGCCAGCCTCGACTGCAAATCTGTTCGCACTCTCTGCATAGCCGGTGGAACAGGGCCAGGCCAACCTGTTGTCGTCCGGTTCAGGTTCGTCGTGTCTGCGCATCTGGGCCATGGCGAATTTGATGAGTTCAGGTTTCGTCGCAACCCCTTTCACGAGGGCGTCCCAGGCGCTTTCCCTGGTTGAGAGCGGGGCGCCGGAAAACAGGGGTTCCTTTGAATCCGGTGCCCATTGAAACTGTTCACTTGAGACCGTCGTCAGGTAGTGCTCGATCATCTGCCTGAGTGTCGTTCTTTGCGGATAGTCGCTGATGAATTCAAGAGCTTTGTTACGGTCTACGTCCGTGCGCGGCCATCTCAAGTCCCGGCGTGTCAGGGTGGTAAAGAGAGCGTCGACCGGCATCAACGCAAGGTCTAAAGCGTTTTCCAGGCGGGCCGGAAGGCCTGCCGTCTGACGCAAGGTGGTATCGATCCTGGTCAGAAGACCGAACCAGCGAGTTGCCTCCTCGGGGGTTGCGTCGCGTTCGATCTGGACCCTCTTTTCAAATACCACGCCTGGTGGCGGAGCAGAGACCCCTCGAACATAATCCTTTTGTCCGAAGACGTGCCAGGCGATTGACGCAGGGTCCGAAGGGTCGAAACTGTATTTCAGGAGGTCGTCGAGAGAGATTTTGATTGGCGCCGGATCGACGGAATAAAGATAGTGGGCGAATTTGTCCGCGACGACCTTTTCCTCGTAGAAGCAGAGCCGCTTCTTGGTGTTGGCGCGTAGCTTCTCCAACGCGGCGACGAGTTCCTGAGCGCCTTCGCGGGAGAGACCTCTTCGCTGCGGATCTTCCTTGTCGACATGCCGCGAAACCGCCACTTCCAGCGCGTCGATAAACCCGGGAGAACTCATGATCCGGTTGGAAGCGTGTCTCGCGTATCCAAATGTCCGGAAACGCTCAAATTCACGACAGCGGCACTCTGCCCAGTCAATCGGCCAAGGATTGAAGACCAGCATGATCTTGTCTTTGGCAACGGCTGAATCGGTTTCGTCGCGCAGCGCTGCAACAAGTTCCCGAAGTGCATCCTGATCGTCAGCCTGTTCCCAAAGGAGATATTGAAAGGCCGCTCGGCGGATTTGTGGCGTTTCGTCCCGGAGCCGGTCCATTAACTCCTTGCTTCGAATTCCTCTCAACGCGATGCGTCGCGTTGCTGCAAGGCGCATGCGCGGATCCGATTTCGGTGATGTCAGCAATGTCATCAAGCGTTTGGTCAGCTCCCCGTCATCGGGGCGCTGGGCGGCGACATATTCCAGGCCGAGCGGCGTTTCCGCAATCTGGTCAATGATGATGCGTTCGGTTTCTGGCGGGAACACACCGGTGTCCAGAAGTCCCAGTTTTGCCGCGTTGCGGACCTCGGTCCAGTCGAGATCGAAGCCGAACTCCAGAGCATAGCGCTGCAATGCGACCGAAACCTGAGCGACTTCGGGGACAATCTTGTCGACGTCATGTGGGTAGAGGCGCTGCTGGCGATCAGATTCGTCAGCGAGATCTCCCAGGGTCGCTGCGAGGACCTTCTTCCGGATTTGCTGAGACGCCTCAAGCGCAAGTTTTGCACGGTAAAGGCGGAATTCGGAGCTGTTCCGGCAATCGCTCAGAAACGGATGGGCAGCGCGGCCGCGAATGTTTTCTGAATACGACTTGTCACAGGCAACGTTGAACAGCAGCTCGGCGTATCCCCGTCTTTTCCGACCCGCGAAGCGGTAGCCGAACTCTTCGAGGAAATGGCTCAGGCTCTCCTCGTCCAGGTTCTGCTTCATCGCGCGACCGAAGAAGTCTCTTGCGTCGGAATCCCGCCAGACACCGCCTTCGAGTGCGAGCCAGATGGGGGCATGCCAGGGAGTGTTTAGCACCCAGATGCCCGCGTGGGGGCGCCCGTCAGGGCCGTACGTCCCTCTGAATTCTTTTGCCGGCAAGGGTTCGAGCAATAGCGTTTCGAGCGCTTGCCGGCGCGCTGTCTTGTCCGGCGACGCAATTATGGCGTTGACGATTTCCAGGCGCAGCTCGGCGTCGGTCTCCTGGCGGAATTCCGTCAGCAGGGCCTCTGTGTCTACCTGATCGTTCATGACAATGACCTAAAGGAAAAGTTGCAAATCTCAGAGCTTCAACATCGGCGTTACTGGTGAAGAAAACGTAAGGGCGGCAAGGCCTTCCTGATAAAAAAAGACCCGCCGGAGGTGGCGGGTCAGTTTCGTCAGCAAGGCATGCCGACAGGGGCTGCTAATTTGGAGGCCGGACCAGAAGATGGTCGCGGGGGTCAGGCGGCCAGCTGGTCCTGATCAGGACGCCGGGTTCCGATGATGGCCAGGCTGGTGCGGTCCAGCGGCGTATTTGCCGGTCGCACGTCAAGCCAGCTGGATTGCACTTTGGCAGCGCTCACCAGAGATGTCGGGTCGGTATAGAACGGCTGGGCCAGCGCCCGTCGAACGTCGCTCCGCGTCAGGCCGACATCTTTCAGCTGTTCATCGGACCAGTCCTTCAGTTCTGCGAACTGACGCCGGTTGATAAATACACGCCATGCACGGGCAACCGTCTGCCCGAGGAGAGCGAAGAATGGGGTGCTTGCAGTATGTGTCATGGCATAAATCTCCTGTGAGCGGCCGGAGGAATTTCCGGCAGCCTGTTCCGAGCCAGTGCTGGCTATCCTTGTTGGGAACATCCTCAAGATGGATCATCCGTTTGCATTAATCCAACGAATGTTTGTGATTGAAATAATCACTTCCTGTGATGTCAGGAATTTCCGCTTCCGGATCACGAACTGCCATGTCTGAACGGCAGGAGACCGCCGGCTTCATTCAGAGCCGACGGTCTTCCCTGAGAACGATCATGCTGAGTTGTCAGTTGCCGAGCTGATGGTAGGCTCCAAGCAAAATGGCGATGATCACGAGTTCGACGATCAGTGGGGGCAGGACAGCCTTGTCGAAACCATCTGCCACAATGCCGACAAGTCGCCCGATTGCGACCATGCCCATGAGCATGGCGACGGGCAGGAAGGCCTCGGTCTTGCCTCCGACGAGACCCAGTGCGAGCATTGCGACGCTTGCCAGGAACAGGCCACCCATCACGGAGCGGATCGTGCTCAGCCCGGGGATCCCTTCAGGCTGCAAGGCGAAGTTGCCAACCATTTTAAGAGGCGCGAACATTGATAGCGTGCCAAGGCCAAGAAGCATGAGTGCTGCGAGGCCGACAAGAATTTCCAGTGCGGTTTCCATGTGAAGTTCCATTTTGGAGTGAAAGCGTCAGGCGAATTGCTGGACTGCCAGGCTGGCACTGTCCTGATAGGTGACATCGTCGAAGACGGAGAAGAAACCGGATTGGTCGCTGACCGGACCAGTCGGCGAACTACCCGCACTGGCGTAGAACCGGCCGGACTTGAATTTTGGGTTCAAAAGACCGTCCACATACCGCTTTGCGCCCGTCTCCACCCCGTGCATCATCCCGAAAAGGGGCATCAGGACGCCACCGACATGTTTGAAAAAGATCCGTTTCATGAACGGCAGATCGTCCATGCCGTTCGTGCCGGTGGTGCCACCCGGGCTCATCGTAATGAAGCGGATATGCGGGTGTTTGCGCGCCATTGCCGCCATCCACAATGTGGCTGTCAGTTTGACACTGGCATACGCCTCCAGAGGGTCGCCGTCCGGTCCGAACCGGCTGCCATTGGCGATAGAGGTGAACTCTTCAACCGAATTTGTCCGCAGTTCCGGCCGCGCCATGCCCATTTTTGGAATCCCGCGTGCAGCTTCCGAGCCCGCATAAAGAACGGTCGAGGTCACGAGCTGACGGTTCAAGAGTTCATCAACCAGGACCGCGTGTCCAAGGACGTTGGACGCAAAGATGTTGGTAACGCCGTTGGCCGTCAGGGCATTTGGCTGACGGCCGCCCGTGCCGCCGGCATTCAGGATGACTGCATCGATGGGTGCGTCCAGTCCGGAGACCGCGCCGCGCACGGAGTTCGGGTCTGAGACATCCATAAGCACGATCTCAAAGATGGCCCGCTTGCTTTCTGTTTCCAGTGCCGCTTTGGCAGCCTTGGCTTTTTCGGCGTTGCGGCAGCCAAGGTAAATTTTCTCGATCGAGTCCTGTTGAGCGAGTTGGCGTGCGGTTTCCCGGCCCAAGCCCGCATTTGCCCCGGTAATCAAAACCGTTTGGATGGATTTCATTGTTGCGTTCCTTTGCTTGAAAAGCGAATGGACGCAAAATAGGGTGGTTGAAAAATGGTATATAGATGGGCGAAACTGGACGCAGCGTTTCAAAAATGAACCAGTGTGACATATGTCTCTTCGAGAAGCCCAGACCCTCAATTGGGACGACCTGAAGTTCTTTCTGGCGGTTGCCCGAAAAGGCACGATCAGAGGCGGCGCCGACAGTATTCAGGCCAACCACACCACGCTCGCGCGCCGCCTGTCGGTCATGGAAGCACAGGTTGGAAGCCGTTTGTTTGACAGATCCAACACCGGTTTGGTGCTGACGCAGCTCGGTGAGGATCTTTTGCCGATCGCCGAACGCGTCGAAGAAGAGATGGCCGCCGCCTCTCGTGTGATTGTGGGGCGGGACGCTCACCCGTCAGGCCCCATCTACATCACCATGCCACATGGTCTTGCCCTGACATCGATCATGGATGACCTGACCCGCTTTGCGGAGATTTACCCCGAAATCACTCTCAACATGAACTTCACAAACAATGTCGAGGACCTGACAAGGCGCGAGGCGGATGTCAGTCTGAGGGTGGCGCACGAAGTGACGGATGATGTTGTCGGCCGCAAGCTGGTTCAGATGTCGCAGGCCGCCTACTGCTCCAAAGACTATGCGAAACGCGTGCGCGACAATGGCGGGGAAGGACTTCATCTCATCGGTTGGCAGGAACCGGAGAAGGACACCACCGCAAGATGGGTCCAGCAAAGTTGCTATCCCAAGGCTGTCCTGAAACACAGGGTCTCCGAGCTGGTGCCGCTCATTTCCCTGGCGGCCTCCGGTCTGGGCATGGCCTATCTTGCGTGCAATCTCGGCGACCGGCACCCAGAACTCATCCGTGCTCCCTTTCAGCATCCGCTGCCTTACCGAAACCTGTGGCTGCTCTTGCACAGAGACTTGCGCAACACGACACGTGTGCGCCTGTTTGTTGACTATCTGGCCTCGGAGATCAAACGCAGGCGGAATGAGTTCTGGGTCGCCGGGACCCTTTCCTGACCTGCGGCCGGCGTTTTGATGTTGTCAGCCGGACCAGGTGCGGAAACATTTTCGATCTAGATGGTTTTCATGCTAAGTATGAGCATCTCTTATAAATGAGGCGCTCATGCTCGACCTGGATCAGCTCCGAACCTTTGTGGCCATCGCGGAAAGCGGCAGTTTTACTCGTGCCGCAGACAACGTGCACAAGACCCAGTCGGCGGTGTCCATGCAGATGCGGCGGCTGGAGGAGCGGATCGGCAAACCGCTTTTTGTCAGGGTTGGCCGACAGTCACGGCTGACCGAGCATGGCGAACGCCTTTTGCATTATGCCCGCCGCCTTGTGCAGCTGAACGATGAGACCCTGGCAGCCTTTGACGACACCGAACTGGCCGGTCTTGTCAGGCTCGGCACGCCCGACGACTATGCGGACAGGTTCTTGCCGGAGATCCTGGCCCGCTTTTCAAGATCCAATCCAAAAGCTGAGGTCAGCGTCGTCTGCGCCCCGACGCCCAACCTGGCGGACATGATCGGGGAAGGGGAGCTGGACGTTGCGATCATCACCCACGTTCAGAAAAAGGGCCGCAAGCATGTCGAGGTGGTGCGCCGGGAGCCCTTGCTCTGGGTGGTGTCCGCGCGGCACGCAGTGGAAAATGAATCACCGCTGCCGCTTGCGCTCGGCCGGGCAACCTGCGACTGGCGCAAGGCTGCCATCAATGCCCTTGGCGACCAGATGCGGGAACACAGACTGCTCTATTCCAGCTGGAACTCGACAGCTGTTGGAGCGGCCGTGCTCGCGGGCCTCGCCATATCTGTCCTGCCGGAATCGGCGCTGCGCTCGGGCATGCGCGTATTGACGGAAGCCGACGGGTTTCCAAGGCTGCCGGAGTGTGAAATCGGCATCATGCGGTCCTGGCACACCACCTCCCGCGTGACGGATGCTCTCGTGGAGCATATCTTGTCTTCCCTCGACAATCTTTCCGTTCCTCAGGCAGCAGAATGACCATCCGCGCGAATTGTTGACACAAAATCAAGTGGTTATGATCGAATGCCATTTTTGCTCAATTGGAAAAATGCGTTGAAGTGTTAGAGATTGTGATATATCTTGCTTCAATCAATTCGAATCTCGAATTCCCCGCTGGTCCGTGGCTGATTTATAGGGTCCCTGATGAATCACGCACTAGATATTGATCAGTTGCGAACGTTTTTAGCGATCGCAGAGCTCGGCAGCTTCACGAAAGCCGGGGAGGCCGTGCACAAGACCCAATCGGCCGTCTCCATGCAGATGCGGCGCCTCGAGGAACGGGTCGGGCAGCCGATTTTCATCAAGGATGGTCGTCAGTCGCGTTTGACCGAAGACGGTTTGCGTCTTGTCGAGTTTGCCCGGCGCATGATCCTGCTGAACGATGAGACGCTCTCGGCCTTTAACGGCCAGAAGGAAGTTGGACACGTCAAGCTCGGTGTGCCGGATGACTATACCGACCGGTTGCTGCCTCAGGTCCTGGCGGCGTTCAACCGCCTCAACCCGTCGATTGATGTGCAGGTCGACTGCTGTTCCAGCGCCAAGCTGACCGCCGCGATCCGGGAAGGTGCCCTGGATGTCGCCATCACGACCTCCGGTGACACGATGGAACTGCGCGGCGAGATAATCCGGCGTGAACCCCTTTACTGGGTGACGTCAAGCCAGCATTCCGCTCATACGCAAGATGTCATTCGCCTCGCACTCGGTCCGGCCAGCTGCGGCTGGCGAAGGCTCTCCATGGAGGCTCTGGACAGGGCCGGGCGGCAATATCGTGTCTCCTACACCAGTTCAAGTGCGGCCGCTCTGGTGGGGGCGGTGCAGGCAGGTCTTGCCATCACCGTATTTCCTGAAAGTGCCATTCGCGACGGCATGCGCATACTGGACGAGAAGGATGGATTTCCCTCGCTTCCGTTCTGCGACATAGCCTTGCTGCGGTCAGATGGGGCGCGTGAAGCCATGCATGACAAGCTGTGCAATCACCTGGTTGCCGCGATCGGCAATGTCGGCAACGGCGCTGGCCAGATGGCGGCCGAATAGATCGGCCGTCGTCCGCCAGGCTTTTCCAGGATAAGTTGAGAATATCGCCTCAGCGGGCGCGCAACATCATCAGGTTGCCGCCCAGTACACAGACGAGGCCTGCCGCTGCCAGCGGGGTCCACTGATAGCCTTCGAAAATCGTCGACAGCGTCAGCGCAACAACGGGAAACATCACCGTTGCATAGCCCGCGCGTGCAGAGCCGATACGGCCGAGCAGTGTCAGATAGGAGGCAAATGCGATCACCGAGGCGACAATCGCGAGATAGACGAGGCTGCCGAGATAGTAGACAGACCATTCGATGGCAAAGCTCTGGCCTCGCAGCGCCGAGAAAAGGCCCAGAAAAACCATGCCGTAGACCATGCCCCAGGCGGTCGCAGGCGTCACGCCGATGCCTCGCCGCTGGGTGTCGGCCGACAGCATGTTGCCGAAGCAGAAGGACAGGGTGCCGCCAATACAGAAGGCCAGTCCGATTGCAGCCTCGGTGTTGAATTCCGCACCGGCCAGTTTCGGCCAGAACATCAACGCGATACCGGCAAAACCGAGAAGTCCCGCTGCCAGTGCCATCATGTTCGGTCGTTGCCCGAACAGGATCAGGCCCAGGAACAGGTTGAAGATGGACGCAGTGGAGAAAATAACGGCAAGCAGGCCGGAAGGCAGACTGGCGGCGCCGTAATAGAACAGCGTGAAATTGGTCGAGAAGATCAGCGCGCCGAGACCTGCGAACCGAAGATGATCCCGAAATGGAAACCGCAGCTGGTGCCCACGGGACCAGGCCCAGGCCATCATGATGGCAGCAGCCAGCACGAAGCGCCAGAACACCGAAACTTCCGGGGCGACGCTTGCCACCTGTCCCTTCATGGCGATCCAGCTCACGCCCCATGCCAGAACGGTAACGGCATAAAGACCGTAATCGGTGGCGCTGAAACCGGTTGAACCGGGGCGCAGGGCGGGCGAGGCTACACTCATGACTGAACCAGTTTTATCGGAAGTGACCGCTAATGTGCGGCGCTGGATACTTCAGCGCAAATGATTGTTTTTGATGTTTCCATCAAACAAGCAGATGCATTAGGGTTTTCAGGTGATTTCAGGGGCGGTGACATTCTGCGGGGGCGGTATGCATTTTCTTGTCATTGAGAACTACCCACACACAGAGCTGGGAACACTCGGGCGGGTGGCTCTTGAAGAGGGACACACCTGGCGCAGCGTTGAAGCCTATGCCGGTGAGGACCTGCCGACCACGATTGATCCGTATGCCGGCCTGGTAGTCCTGGGCGGCGCGCAGGACGCACTTGCCGATGAGGCCTACCCGTTCCTTCAAAAGGTCTGCGACCTTGTCCTGAAGTTTCACGAAGTGGACAAGCCGGTTCTGGGCATCTGCCTTGGAAGCCAGCTCGTGGCGCGGGCTTTCGGGGCAAAAAATCTGCTCGGCCTGCCGGTTGAATTCGGCTGGCGAGAAGTGTTGCCGACGAAAGAGGGCCGACTGGATCCTGTGCTGCAGAAACTCCAGACCGGCAGACCGCAGTTTCATTGGCACACCGACACGATGACCTTGCCGGAGGGCGCGGTTCACCTGGCAACCAGCGCCATGACACCCATTCAGGCCTTTCGCCTGGGCCGGGCGACTTATGCGCTTCAGTTCCATTTCGAAACGGGTCTTCAGGAAGTGCGTAACTGGTCGCAGCAGTTCGCCGGCGAGATTGAAGCACATACACCGGACTGGCCGGTTCGCTTTGACACAGAAGCTGCACGCCACTCGGCAAGCGCTGATGAAACGGGCGCCGCAATTGCGCGCGCTTGGCTGGACTTGCTTTGAAGCAGACGTTTGGACGGGACTTTCCGGCTCTCACGAAAACTGTGCGAGAGCCTCAAACCATCGGTGTGCCACCACTCAGGACGGTCTGCATCATGGTCTCGTCCAGATTCCCGCCGGATAGAATTATGCCGGCCTTTTTGCCCTTCAGCCGTTGAGCATCCCGTGCCAAGGCGGCCAGAGCCGCAGCACCCGCGCCTTCGGCAAGATTGTGCGTGTCCGCAAACAGGACCCGGACGGCCTCTGCAATCTCGTCATCCGTGACGCAGACGATGCGCTCTGCACCGGCCTTCAGAATATCCAGGGCGGCCTGAACCGGTTCGCGGCAGGCCATGCCGTCGGCGAAGGTCCGGGCCGTCTCGGTGGTGACGATGGCGCCGGTTTCAAACGAGAGCCCGTAGGCGGGTGCGTTTTCTGTCACCACCGGGACAATCTCGGTCTTCAGGCCAAGGAGGTCGCGCACGGTGATCAGACCGCAGGCACCCGACCCCATGCCGACCGGCACATAGACCACATCGAGATCGGGTTGGGCGGTGAAAAACTCCAGGGCATAGGTGGCAACGCCAAGGACGATGTTCTTGTGAAAACTCGGCACCATGAGAAATCCGCTGTCTTCCGCGATCCGTTCCGCTGCGCGCCGGGAGATGTCAAAATCCCGGCCTTCGATCACGAGCGTTGCGCCGAATGCCTGCATTGCCCGGTTCTTGCCGTCCGCATTGCCTTCAGGCACGACGATCGTTGCCGGCAGCCCAAGTGTGCGGGCCGCCAGAGCCATTGACTGACCGTGATTGCCGCGCGTTGCGGTAACGACACCGGACGGGCGGCCGTGGGCCTCGATGTGCTTCTGGATATAGACGATCGAACTGCGAGCCTTGAACGCTCCGATGGGCGTGTGGTTTTCATGCTTGACGGCAATCTTGAAACCGAAGCGTTTTTCAAGCAGGGGCCAGAGATAGGCCGGCGTTTCCGGCACCAGCTGGCGGACAATCGGAAAGGCGGCGTCGAGCTCGGAACGGGAAAAAAGCGGGGTCATGTCGGGGTCTGCTGGCGTCCGTGGTTTGTCAGTCGGGGCGATTGCCGGAGAATAGCCGAAGCCGGAGTGCATTTGTCTTTCAGGATCCTGAACCGCATTTCGCTTGCATGCCGGTGGCCGCTCGGTCAGGTTAGGCGGCCATGAGCCGTCTGTTTTTCCAATCAGCCATGCCACCGCAACCCGACCGCATCGACATTGCGGGGCACAGGCTCGTCCTGTTGTCGGCCTCGGCCTATGACGTCGCGTTCGTGGCCACGCGGGACACGATCGGCTTTGCCTTTGATGGCCAGACAGGCAGTCACGCCATCGCGTCAGACCGCAGCGAACCCTTCCGTCGCCGCCCCAATTCGGTCGCGCTGACACCAAGGGGCTGCGAGGTGAGGTCCCGGTCGGCCACAGGCGGTGAATATCTGCAGCTCAGCGGAGACGGCATCAGCTTTGAGGGAGAGGCCTATCGAACCAATCTCATGATTGCCGCTGCCTTGCCGGTCGCGACAGAGATGCGCCGGTGGTTTTTGACGGGCAAGACCCCGGATCCGCTGCTGGCGGAAGCCGGGCTGGCACGGCTGACCACCGCGGTATCGCGGCCGCAATCCGATCCGAAGGCCGCTCGCTGGATGACACCGATGCGCTTCCGGCGGATCACCGACCTCGTCGAAGCAGATCTGGACACAGAGCTGACGGTTGACGGGCTGGCAAGGTGTGTTGGCGTATCGCCAAGCTTTCTGAGCCGGGCCTTTTCGGCTTTCTGTGGCCAGTCGCCTTATGACTACATCGTCAGCCGCCGTCTCCAGCGCGCCCGCCGGCTGATCAGCGAAACGGAAGCTGATTTGGCCGATATAGCGGTGGCCTGTGGCTTTTCCTCTCAAAGCCACATGACCTCTCTCTTCCGGAAACGCTTCGGGATCTCGCCGGGCCGGTTGGATCGGCCAGGCAAGAGCGGCTGAAATATAGAACCGGCATCAGCACCGGCTCGGACTTCTCTAAAGCACCAGGTTGTGACGTCCGGCCTTGGTGATATCGGTTTCTCCACACAGGCCCATGGTGACGTCCAGTTCCTTGTGCATGATCTCCAGCACCTTGCTGACACCGGCCTTGCCCATGGCGCCGAGCCCATAGATGAAGGCGCGGCCGATATAGGTGCTGTGGGCCCCCATGGCGACGGCCTTGAAAACGTCCTGACCGGAGCGAATGCCACCGTCGAAATGCACTTCGACCTTGTCGCCCACAGCGTCGACAATCTCCCGCAGAACGTCATAGGACGCCAGGGCACCGTCCAGCTGCCGGCCGCCATGGTTGGACACCACAATGGCATCCGCACCGAGACTGGCCGCGATCTTGGCATCCTCGACATCGTTGATGCCTTTCAGGATCAGTTTGCGGTCCCAGTGTTTCTTGACCCACTCGACAGAGGACCAGTCGAGGGTCGGATCGAACTGGCTGGCCGTCCACTCCGCGAGCGATGACATGTCCTCGACACCCGAGACATGGCCCTGGATGTTGCCGAATTCCCGACGCCTGGTCTGTAGCATGTGCCAGCACCAGCGCGGTTTGAAGGCGAGGTCGAGCAGAACATGCGGCTTCGGTTTGGGCGGCGTCGACAGGCCGTTCTTGATGTCCTGGTGCCGCTGTCCGAGCACCTGCAGATCGAGCGTCAGCACCAGGGCCGAGCAACCGGCCTTGTGGGCACGCTGCATCAGGCTTTCGGAAAAACCCCGATCACGCATGACATAGAGCTGGAACCAGAACGGGTTTTTGGTGTTCTCGGCCACATCCTCGATGGAACAGACGCTCATGGTCGACAGGGTGAAGGGAACTCCGAATTCTTCGGCGGCCTGGGCGGCCAGGATCTCACCATCGGCGCGCTGCATGCCCGTCAGGCCAACAGGTGCCAGGGCAACCGGCATGGCAACGTCCTGGCCGATCATGGTTGTCTTGACCGAACGGTTGTCGATGTTGCGGGCAACCCGCTGGCGCAATTTCTGCCGCTGCAAGGCAGCCTCATTGTCCCAATAGGTGCTCTGGGTCCAGGAGCCGGTGTCGGCATATTGATAGAACATCTTCGGCACCCGGCGGCGGGCCAGCGCCTGCATGTCGGCGACATCTGTGACAATCGGCATGTGAGGTTCTCCTGATGCTGGGGACCGCGTTTACGGTCAATCGGTTTTGGGCTTTCTGAGGCCGGCAAGATATTCGCGCTGGTCGAGATCTTCCGCAGTCGCCAGCGCTTTCTGGACATAGTCGATGTGATCTTCGGAGGCGCGGCGCGCGGCCTCCGCGTTGCCGGACCGGATGGCGTCGGCGATCGCTGCATGCTGGGCGAGCAGGTCGACCCGCGCCGTCGGTTGATGGTACAGCCGGCCGCGGTCATAGAAGACGCCGTTTTCCAGGAGCCGGTAGCAGGAGCGCAGCGTGTGCAGCATCACCACATTGTGGGCGGCCTCACCGACCGCATGGTGAAAGGCCACATCAAGAAGGCTTTCCGCCTTCCTGTCACCGGCCTCGTGCGCAGCGTTCATCTGAGAAATGATGTCGTCGAGGCGCTTCACGTCGGAAGGGGCTGCCCGGTCGGCGGCCAGAGCGGCGGCCTGACCTTCAATACCCCGCCGGAACTCGAAATAATCGGACTTTGCCGAGGGATGTCTGGAGATCAGCTGGATGATGGCTTCGGAGAAGATCGGGCCGATCAGGTCGGCAACGAAGGTGCCGCCACCGCGCCGTGCCTCGATGAGTTCCCGTTCCTCCAGGAGTTTCAGGGCATCGCGCAGCACCGGTCGGGATACGGCCAGTTGTTCTGCCAGGTCGCGTTCCGCCGGCAGGCGGTCGCCCGAGCGCAGCACGCCTTTCAGGATCAGATCCTCGATCTGTTCCACTGCGGCAAGAGCCGTTTTCTGATGGTTGACGGGCCGAAACATGGGGCTGGCAATCTCCTTGTTGATGGCAAAATAGCTGCAAAACCTTAATTGGTCAATTTTTTTGTCCAATTAGTGTTGCGGATACGACGCTGCGCAGCACAAAGCGGACATGTGACAAATTGACTGTTGGTTTTCCCGATGCCTTAAAGGAAGGTGTGTGAGGCACACTACTTTAGTCGAGGTCGGCAGCTTGGATCAGAGGTCAGAAAACGGGTCGTCCTTTCCCAAATTCCGGACGTCGCCCTTGCGGGAAAAGGTTCTGGGCGAGGTCCATGCGCGTCCCTTTCGGGCGCTCACTTGCCCGCGTACGATCCTCCACTACGCCTTTCTGACCGATGCCGAAGAGGCGGCACGCGATCAGGCATGGCTGTCCGAATTCTGTGTTTCGCGGGGTGGGCATGGACCGACGCCGGGCGCACGTCATCATACGTTGACCTTCGGCGGCGGTACGCTGAGCTGGGAACAGCATGCCGAGTTCACCACCTATACCTGGGATGGTGCCGCGCATGAAAAGACCATTTTCGGCAGTGTGCCGATCAACCATCCCTTCGGCGCGGCGTTCCGGGCACCGGGCGATCTGCTGGTGGCGGTGCGCGTCGAACTGCGGGGTGGGGACGACACGATCGAATGGCGCAGCCAGTTCGATGACGGCAGCATGACCGTATCGACACTGGAAGACGGCGCGGCCCTTGTTGCGACAGATTTCCGCCAGGATGGCGACGGTCTGACGCGCATCCTCGTTTGCAACAGGACAATGAGCGATGTTCAGTCCGGCTCTGTCGTTCAGCGCCTGCTGGAAGTCGAGACCTATCGCACGCTGGCCATGCTCGGACTGTTTGAGGCGACCAGCCTGCAGCCGGATATCAGGCGGTTCGAACTCGAGCTGGCCGATCTCACCGGCCAGATGAAGGATGCGTCCGCGCTTGGCGCAAACCAGGAGCTTCTGGACAAGCTCAGCGCGCTGGCGGCGGCGCTGGAAGCGGGGGCGACAGCCAGCACATTCCGGTTTGGAGCAAGCCGCGCCTATGACCAGATCGTGCGGGCGCGTCTGGAGGCGCTCAGGGAAGAAGCTGCGCCCGGGGAACTTTCCATGGCGTCTTTTCTGGCGCGCCGGTTGGCTCCGGCGATGCGTACCTGTCAGGCGATCGAGGACCGGCAGGCCATGCTCTCACGCAAACTTGCGAGGGCAACCACCCTCTTGCGCACACGGGTGGATGTGGAGCTTGAAGACCAGAACCGGAACCTGCTCAAGTCGATGAACAGGCGGGCCCGCCTGCAGCTGCGCTTGCAGCAGACCGTTGAAGGCCTGTCGGTCGCAGCGGTCAGCTATTACGTGGTCGGACTGATTTCCTATCTGGCCAAGGCCGCCAAGAGCGCGGGTCTGCCCGTTCCCGATGCCAGCGTGACCACAGGTCTCGCGGTTCCGGTCGTTGTGCTGTTGATCTGGTGGACTGTTCGGCGCATCCGTCAGCATCATGGTGAGCACTGACGGAGCAAAACGGATCTCTCAAATGAAAAAGGCCGGGCTGACCCGGCCTTTGTTGTTTCACCTTGAAGCACGTTACTTCGTGGTGCCGTCCGCGTTGTACTGTGCCAGATAGGCGATCACGTTTTGCAGATCGGCTTCCTTGCGCAGGCCGGCAAAGGCCATCTTGCCTTTCGGGATTACGTCTTTCGGCTTGGTCAGGTACGCGGTGAGCGTTTCCTCGTCCCACACCTTGCCGTCGCTCATCTCGATAAGAGCCTTGGAGTACTTGTAGCCTTCCACCTGGCCCCAAGGCGCGTCGACGACACCGTTCAGGGTCGGGCCGACCTTGTTCTTGGCCTTTTCACCGACTGCGTGGCAGGCGGCGCATTTCTTGAAGACTTTGGCACCCTTTTCCGGGTCGCCCTCGGCGTGGGCCTGGGCAGTCAGGGCCAGAAGCGCGGTTCCGGCGATCATCAGCAGTCGCTGCATGTGTCTCTCCCTCATGCTGGGTGTGTTGAAACCCGCCCCAACAGAACAGGATGTCCCGCACAGATGCAAGCGACGCACCGTCGCACTCGGGATACTACCGACCGGGCTCGGTCAAATCTGCGGGAGTTCAGACGGCCCTGGCCTGCCTGGGCGGATTGAGCCAGCTTTCAAGCCCAGAATCCCAATAGGGGGAGGACCCGTAAAGGCCTGCCAGAAAGTCAATGAAGACCCGTACCTTTGCGGGCAGGAACTGCCGGCTGGGGTAGACGGCATAAAGACCCACATCCTTGGAAGCTCTGTATTGCGGCAAGAGAATCTGGAGCTTGCCCTCACGCAATTCGGGTCCGACATCCCAGGTCGATCGCAGGGCAATGCCCACACCGGCCAAAAGGCACTCACGCACGACTTCGTTGGAGTTTGTCTTGACCGGGGCCTGGGTCCGAACGGTTTCGATCCCGCTTGGTCCCAGCAGCCGCCATGGATCCTGATTGGTCGCCGCAAGTGTGACATGGTTGGCCGTGAGGTCTTCGATGCTGGTTGGTTCGCCGTGTTTTGCGACATAATCCGGGCTGGCGCACAGGATCCGGTGAACCGGGGCAAGACGCCGCGCAACCAGGCTGGAATCCGACAGTTCCGCGATCCGGATTGCAAGGTCGTAGCCGTCTCCAACGATATCAACAAAGTCGTCGGACAGATCGAGATTGACCGACAGATCCGGATTTTTCGTCAGGAAGGTGCCGAGGTGAGGAGCAATATGCAGCCGTCCGAATGAAGTCGGAACGGCGACTTTCAGATTGCCCCGTGCCTTGGCCGATCCTCGCGTGACGAAAGACTCGGCTTCTTCGACGGAGGCGAGGATCGCGACCACGCGCTCGAAGAAGCCCTGTCCGGCTTCCGTCATGGCAATCTGGCGCGTGGTTCTTTGCAGAAGGCGTGTCCCAAGTTTTTCCTCGAGCCGTCGAATGCGCTTTGACACCACAGCAGGAGACAGGCTCATTTCGCGTCCGGCAGCGGACATGCTGCCTGCGCTGACCACTCTCGCGAAAATCTCCATGTCCGTCAGATTGCTCATTTTCAATCTCTCAGAAAGATATCTATTCTTGTTCGAACGTTTTCCTTCGGCGCAGGACTTGCCACACTTGGGCAGGTCCTGTGATCTACCAAGACATGTTACGGTCGGACCTGTCTGTTGGATCAACGTAACAATTCGTAGAAGGAGTCCTCTTTGTGACAGCCATTGCGATGCCCGCTCCTGATCAGGCCGTGATCGCCCGCCGCAAGGAGATTTTGAGCGCCCTGCAGGCGATCGTTCCGGGCGAGGGAGTGATCCACGACGAACGTGAAATGCGCGCCTATGAAACGGATGCACTGACAGCCTACCGTCAGCTGCCGCTGATTGTCGTACTGCCAGAGACGGTCGAGCAGGTCTCCAAGGTGCTCAAATACTGCTATGAAAATGATGTCAAGGTCGTGCCGCGTGGAGCCGGTACCTCCCTGTCCGGTGGCGCTCTGCCGCTGGAAGACGGCGTTCTGCTGTCGATGATGAAGTTCAATTCCGTTCTGGATATCGACTATGCCAATCGGGCCGTCGTGGTGCAGCCGGGCGTGACAAATCTTGGCATTACGCGGGCGGTCGAGCACGAGGGCTTCTATTATGCGCCTGACCCCTCGTCCCAGATTGCCTGTTCCATCGGTGGCAACATCGCCGAAAACTCCGGCGGGGTGCATTGCCTGAAATACGGTCTGACCACGAACAATGTGCTCGGCCTGGAAATGGTACTGATCAATGGCGAAGTGATCCGCCTGGGTGGCAAGCATCTCGACAGCGAGGGGTATGACCTGCTGGCACTGATGACCGGATCCGAAGGCCTGCTGGGGGTGGTGACGGAAGTCACCGTACGCATATTGCAGAAACCGGAAACGGCGCGCGCGCTCCTGATCGGCTTCCCGACCAGCGAAGACGGTGGGCGCTGTGTCGCCGACATCATTGCCGCCGGTATCATCCCGGGCGGCATGGAAATGATGGACAAACCCGCCATTCACGCAGCCGAAGACTTCGTCAATGCCGGCTATCCAAGAGACGTTGAAGCCTTGTTGATCGTGGAGCTGGACGGTCCGGAAGGCGAGGTCGACTACCTGATCGGGCGGGTCGAGGAGATCGCCAGGGCCAATGCCGCCAGCCATCTGCGGGTCTCGGAAAGCGAAGAGGAGCGCATGACCTTCTGGGCGGGGCGCAAGGCAGCGTTTCCTGCGGTTGGCCGCATCTCTCCGGACTATCTGTGCATGGACGGAACCATACCGCGCCGGGAGCTGCCAAAGGTTCTGGCCCGCATGCGCGAACTGGCAGACAAGCACGGCCTTGGTGTTGCCAACGTCTTTCACGCAGGTGACGGCAACCTGCATCCGCTGATCCTTTATGATGCGAACAAACCGGGAGAACTGGATGCGGCTGAGGCCTTCGGCGCCGATATTCTGCGGCTCTGTGTCGAGGTTGGCGGTGTCCTGACCGGTGAACACGGCGTCGGCATCGAGAAGCGCGACCTGATGACGGACATGTTCTCCGAGGCCGATCTCAAGCAGCAGCAGCGGGTCAAGTGCGCGTTTGATGAAAAGCACCTGCTCAACCCGGGCAAGGTCTTTCCGGTGCTGCATCGCTGTGCCGAACTCGGCAAGATGCATGTGCACAAGGGCCAGCTGCCCTTTCCAGATATTCCGCGGTTCTGAGGAGGCGGCATGGAAGCGACCCTGAAACCGCAAAGCGCACAAGATGTCGAGGATGCTGTCCGCTGGGCCGCGGCAGAAGATCAGCCGCTGGAAATCGTCGGACAAGGCTCCAAGCGGGACCTCGGACGGCCGGTCCAGTCTGCCCATGTGCTGGACCTTTCCGGGCTCAGCGGCGTTGAAAGCTATGAGCCGGCTGAGCTGGTGTTGACGGTCAAGGCCGGCACACCGATTGCGGAGGTGGAAAAACTGGTCGACGACAACGGCCAGGAGCTGTCCTTCGAGCCGATGGATTACGGCCCGCTTTTCGGCAAGCCCGCCGGCAAGGGCACGATCGGTGGGGTGCTTGCCGCAAACCTGTCCGGTCCGAGGCGAATAAGGGCCGGGGCAGCGCGCGACCATGTCCTGGGTATGGAAGCGGTCTCGGGCCGTGGTGAAATCTTCCGCTCCGGCGGCAAGGTGGTCAAGAACGTCACCGGGTATGATCTGCCACGGACATTGTGTGGCTCCTACGGCACTCTTGCGGTTGCCACCAGTGTCACGCTCAAGGTCAATCCGAAGCCGGAAACCGCGGTCACCTTCGTTCTGACGGGACTGGACGATCTGGACGGCGTCAAGGCGTTGTGTGAAGCCATGGGCTCCTCGGCGGAGGTCTCCGGTGCGGCTCACCTGCCGTCCTGGGTGGAGGGTGACCGCAGCAGAACTTTATTGCGCCTTGAAGGTTTCCAGTCCTCGGTCGACTACAGGCTGAAGACCCTGAAGGAGCTGTTGGGCGGTTATGGCACGCATGAGAGCCTGAACCGGGACGAGACGGACAAGCTCTGGAAAGACGTGCGCGACCTGGCGTTTTTTGCAAAGCGGTCAACGCCGGTCTGGCGCATTTCCGTCGCTCCAACGGCTGGCCCGCAGCTGGTGGCGAGACTGAAGGCGGCGATTGAGCTGGATGCGATTTACGACTGGAGCGGCGGCCTGGTCTGGTTGACCTGCACGGATGGTGACACGCATCAGGCCAAGATCCGCATGGCCCTGGACGCTGTCGGTGGCGGGCATGCCACGCTGGTCCGCGCGGATGCCTCAACCCGGTCCAATCTGGATGTGTTTCAGCCGCAACCGGCGCCCCTGGCGGCTCTGTCGCGTCGGCTGAAGGAGCAATTTGACCCGAAAGGGGTGTTAAACCCTGGACGTATGGTCACCGGGATGTAGTCTGGGAGTGGGTAGGGGCCTTGAGCCATTCTTTTTAGCGGAGTTCAGTGATGGAACAAAAATCCGATGTTGCAGGTTATTTTGAACCAGGCGGCAAGAACGCCACCCTTATCTACATTCTCTATCTTGCCAATATAATCGTTCCGTTCACGGCGATTGTCGGCGTTATCTTCGCCTATCTGAACCGGGGGCAGAATTCTTCCTGGGTCGACAGCCATTACACCTACCAGATCCGCACCTTCTGGATTGGCCTTCTGTTCGGGATCGTCAGTGCGCTTTTGACCGTTATCCTGATCGGGTTCTTGCTCATTCTGCTCGTACTGGTCTGGATGATCGTGCGCTGTATCAAGGGCATGCAGCTGGCCGGTCGCAACGAAGCCGTACCAAATCCCGAGACGTGGCTGTTCTAGGGTCAGGAGTTTCCGTTTCCTGAGGCGCGCTTGGCACTTCGGGAGATGGAAAAGGTTGACGCGGCTGCCAGGCAGATCAGTTTTTCTGCTTCTGCAAAACCCTTGTGCCCGAAAGTCGCCTTGTGCGGCCCCTGGCGGGGCCGTACGATTCGCGCCACAGCAGACGGGAGGATCCCGGTTGACCGGGCAGGGGGACGCAAGCGGCGATGCAGACCAATTTCACTGCAGAACAGTTGAAAGACACGCATGTTGCAGAATCTGAAAAGATCCTGCGCAAATGCGTGCATTGCGGTTTCTGCACGGCAACCTGTCCGACATTCACTCTGCTTGGAGACGAGCTCGACAGCCCTCGCGGCCGTATCTATCTCATCAAGGACATGCTGGAGAATGACCGGCCGGCGGACGAAAAGATCGTCAAGCATATCGACCGGTGCCTGTCCTGTCTGGCCTGCATGACCACCTGTCCTTCCGGAGTGCATTACATGCATCTGGTCGACCATGCCCGTGTTCACATTGAAAAAACCTACAAGCGCCCGCTGTCAGACCGGCTGATGCGTGGTGTTCTTGCCTTTGTCCTTCCCTATCCGAAACGTTTCCGCATGGCGCTGATCGGGGCGTTTTTCGGCCGGCCTCTTGCCGGTGCCCTGAAAGCCCTCGGTGGTCCACTGGCGAAGATCGGGGCAATGCTGGAACTTGCACCTGCCCGCGCTCCGATGCGGGGGCAGCTGGAAGGACCGGGCGTCTTTCAGGCCGAGACAGGAACGCGCAAGGGACGTGTGGCGCTCCTGAGCGGCTGCGCCCAGCCGGTGCTCAATCCGGGCATCAACGATGCCACGATCCGGCTGTTGAAGCGGGCGGGTTACGAGATTGTCCTGCCGAAGGGGGAGGTCTGCTGTGGCGCGCTTGTCCACCACATGGGCAAGGAAGAGGCGTCGCTGGAAAATGCCCGCCGCAACGTCGATGCCTGGATGGCGGAAGCCGAAGGCGAAGGCCTCGATGCCATCCTAATCACGGCGTCCGGTTGTGGCACGACCATCAAGGACTACGGCTTCATGCTGCGGGAAGACCCGGCCTATGCCGAAAAGGCGGACAAGGTCTCCAAGCTTTCCCGGGACATCACGGAGTTCCTGAGCGACATTGAGCTCGGGACACCTGACATCGAGCCGGGGCTGACCGTGGCCTATCACTCTGCGTGTTCGATGCAGCATGGTCAGAAGATCACCCGCCAGCCCAAGGATCTTCTGAAGGCGGCAGGGTTTCGGGTGAAGGATGTACCTGAAGGCCATTTGTGCTGCGGTTCGGCAGGCACCTACAATATTCTGCAGCCGGAAATTGCCCGCCGACTGCGTGACCGCAAGGTTGCCAATATCGAGAGCACGAAGCCGGATCTGATCGCCACCGGCAATATCGGCTGCATGACCCAGATCGGCCTCGGCACCGGGATCCCGATCCTGCACACGGCCGAGCTGCTCGATTGGGTCTATGGCGGCCCGGAACCGGAAGCGGTGACCTCCGTTCGCATGGCGCAGCAGGCCGCCGAATAGGGGTGACGGACAAAGGCTCTAACTTTCGCGCGTTCCCAATTGGACCGGTGTCTTGTCCGGGGGTTGGTCCGGCAACTCGCCGGCCAGCCTGAGCGTCCGCTCCAGAAGTTCTTCGTAGATCGGCCGGCCACCCAGGTGATGGGCGGTGAGAGAGGCTGTGGTGCAGGTGACCAGAACCGGCATGATCAGCGCATAGGCGCCGGTGAGTTCCATCACCAGCACAACGCCGACCAGCGGTGCACGAACCGAGGCGGCGAAGAACCCGCCCATGGCGGCGACGGCGCAGGCCGAGCGGAAATCGTCGTCGACCGGCAGAAATTCGACCGAGGCAACTCCAAACGCCAGGCCTGCGCAGGTGGCAATGGACAGCATGGGGGCAAAAATGCCGCCCGGTACACCGGAGGCGTAGGAAAACAGGACGCCACCGAACCGCAAGACGGTCAACAGAAGCAGGGCCATGATGCCGTAGTGGTTGACGATCAGGTCATGCACCAGATCTTCACCGCCGCCGGTGGCATCGGGAAAGGCATTGAGCAGGATACCGGTTACCGCGCCGACCGCGAGCGCCGGCACCCAGCGCAGGCCGCGCGGGATCTTCAGGAAAAGATCCATGACGGTGATCAGCGCCCTGTTGAAGAAAACGCCGAGGCCGCCGAGAAGGATGCCGAGCACGGCCAGAAGCGAGAAGCTCCAAACCGGGACATAATCGACTTCCACAAGCAATGGCGGACCGATGCCGGTGAGCTGTTCGGTGACCGCGGCACTCAGGATCGAGGCGATGATCACGGCCATATAGGTGCGGTAACCAAAGGGAAACTGCCGCCGCGTTTCTTCGACAATGAACAGGATCGCGGCAAGGGGAGCGTTGAAAGCGGCTGCCAAACCGGCCGCGGCCCCAGCCGCGAGCAAGCCCTTGTGCTCGGCAGATGTCAGCGGACGGGAGCGGGAAATCGCCTCTGCGGTCATGGCGCCCATGTGAATGGTGGGGCCTTCGCGGCCGAGCACCAGGCCGGATCCCAGTGCGAGCAGCCCACCGAAGAATTTGGCAATCAGAACCAGAACCGGGCGCAGCGGACGCTTGTCCTCCATGGCGCCTTCGATTTCCTGAATGCCACTGCCGGCAGCTTCCGGAGCGACCCGTTGCACCAGCAAAAACGCTCCGGTGACGCAGAGCGCGGAGATCACGACGGAAACCGCATAGGGCAGGAGGCCAGGGCCGAGCGCTGCACGAAGGGAAGAATATTGGGCAAACAGGAATTCAAGGCCGGTGTGGAAACCGGTGGCCAGAGCGCCGACCAGCAGTCCGACCAGCGCCGCTTTCAGAAAATAGGCCGCATCGGATCTTGCGCTTGAGGAACTGGAAGGGTCTGCCATGCCGCCCGCCGGGGTGAGGAACCAACCGCACGCGTTGCTGAGTCGGCGTGCTTCTTGTCCAAGCCTGCAAAGAATTGACGTTGCGCGCAAGTGAGGGGCTGAAATGACAAACGCGCGGCACGCCGCGCGTTTGTCTTAAAGCTGTTTGGCGGGCTCGCCCAGAGGTCTTGATCCTAGATCACATAGACCCGCGTGCCGACCTTCACCCGCTCATAAAGGTCTGTGACGTCCTCGTTGCGCATGCGGATGCAGCCGGAGGAGACCGCATGGCCGATGGTCCAGGGCTGGTTGGAGCCGTGAATGCGGTAGAGCGTGGAACCGAGATAGAGCGCCCGGGCGCCGAGCGGGTTGTCCGGTCCGCCTGCCATGAAGACCGGCAGGTCCGGCCGGCGTTTGCGCATTTCTGCGGGCGGGCGCCAGTCCGGCCATTCCGCCTTGCGGGTGATCTTGTGCGTACCTGCCCATTCAAAACCGGGTTTGCCGACGCCGACGCCGTAGCGGCGGGCCGTGCCGTCATTCTGCACCAGATAGAGGAAGCGGGCATTGGTATCGATGACGATCGTGCCTGCCTTGTGCGGGCCGTCATAGTCGACCACCGTCGGCAGGAATTGCGGTGCGATCTGGCGCGACTGCGGCTGGCGAACCCGCTGCTGCTGTTGTCGGACCGGCTGCTGCTGGCGCGGTGCCCACCAGCTGGTCCGGCGCACCTGGCGCTGCTGCTGTTGCTGCGGGACCTGCCGGAACTGATAGCGGGTCGCGGTCGAGCGCCGCTGCACCCGTGGTTGCAGTTGCAGCATCCAGGGTTCGGTCAGGTTCGGGCTCAGGACAAGGGGCGGCGGAGCGGTCTGGGCAGAGGCCTCGAGCACGCCCGAAAGGCTCGCGGCAATCACAAAAGCACCGGTCAAGGCAATTGCCTTTGATGGTATTGAACGCAAAAAGAACATGGCAGCACTCACAAACTTTTCATCGACCACGTTCAGCAGCCAGGAGAGTGTCCACGGCTGCCGGTTAACGGATTGGCAAGGATGATAAGCGGCCACCTTCAGTCAAACGTGAATCCGGCATAGAGAATTCAGGTAATCTTTTCTTATGGTTAGTTCTTTGTTGAAGAACAGCCTTAATAGAAAGCCTAACCGGATCGAAGTCGTTTGGTTAACGATTTCGGAGCGGATTGAATCCGCTGTGCTTTCTAGGATTCCTTGGTTAACGCACCCGCCGACGGGCATCGCGCACGACAAGCGGCAGGATGTCCTTGGTCTGTTTCATGGACATGCCCGGTTTGATCCGCGGATCGTAAAGCATGTTCAAGATAATCTGGTCGAACACGGTAAAACGGCTGTGGCGCGAGGAATCGTTAAAGACGGAGTGGATGAGCGCGGCATCGTCATTCATCGGGCCAAGGCCCTGCAGCAGTTCTTCCACCAGGCAGCGCTTGAACAGGAACTCTCCTTCGTCGGACACGATCACGGCTGCAGACCGTTTGATGCCCTTGCGGCCGGAGACAACGCGGACAAGGCACCGACCAGGCACACGGGCGCGGTCGTTCTTGTAGATGTCTCGCCGCACCACGTCTTCATATTGTGCGCGGTCGACGACATAGACCTCGAAATTCGCGGCGTTGCGATCGTTCGTGATGCCGGTGGTGAGTCCGCCGATGCGATTGCCGATTTCTCGCACGAACCGTCGGACCATTTTGGTACGGTCGCGTGACGACAGGTTATGGACGTAAAACAGGACCGGCTGTGTGAATTTCTTCACCAGATAGGGGCGCCAGCTCCAGCTGCGGTACTCCAGGCCGAACACCGTCTTTTCGAAACCCTCGAGCAATTCCTCCGTTGTGAAGGAATCGTTTGCCGACGCGGCGCTAGGCAGCGTGACGGAGGCGAAGAAGAGTAGGAGACAAGCCAGGAAACAACGCATCAAGGACATAGAGGTCAATACACCGTTAGAAACCGAAGGGGCTGCAAATCGTGGCCCCGGACATGCGCCTGGCGGGATTGCCAATCCATGGATCGGAAGATAGCCAAAACACCCGAGAGAGGAAAGCCAAGAAACCGTTACCAAAGGGCAAATGGCCCTGTCAGATGCATCAAGCATCGGAAAAACAATTCTTTAAACTTCCCCTGTTATAGCTGGAACATATTGCGATTTAAGAAAGCCTGTCAGGGCTGGGGACGGGAGTAGGCATGGCCGCGGTGAAGAGATCCTTTCGAGCGGAAAGCTTGATACGAATGAACGCCGGGGCGAGTGAAGACCCCGCCTTTAGAGAGGAACGCCGCCACCAGGAAGTCATGGCAGAGATCGCCAGCCTGAGAGCGATGATCAAGAGCGGTGACGGCGAGCAACAAAATGCGCTCGACCCGGAAGCCATGAGCCAGAAGTTCATGAGCGAGTTCCGCAAGGAGCTCTCCGAGGCAGCCAAGCTCAAGGTCGAGCTGGATGCGATGTATGAAGCGATTGCCCAGACCAAAAAGGAAATCGCGACGCTGCACCAGACCACGGGTTCCAAAGGCGAAGAGATGACCCGGGTGACCAACGAGCTGGATGCTGTCGTTATCGGAACGGAAGGCGCGACGGAAAACATTCTTTCAGCGGCCGAATTCATCGATGAAACCGCCAATACGCTGTCTGCGCGGATCGACAAGGACGATGCTGAGCTGGCCAATGACATTCAGGACAAGGTCGTTCAGATTTTCGAAGCCTGTAACTTCCAGGACCTGACCGGTCAGCGCATCACCAAGGTGGTGTCGACCCTGCGTTTTGTCGAAGACCGCATCATCCAGATGATGGACATCTGGGGCGGCATCGAAACCTTCAAGGACATTGAACTGGAAGAGCGCGACCTGAAGGAAGGCGATGCGGCCCTTCTCAATGGCCCTGCGCTGGAAAGCGATGTCGATGTGGCAACGCAGGACGATATCGACGCCCTGTTCGCTTAACTGTCCCACAGTCCCGTTTCGGAACCCGGCCAACTGGCCGGGTTTTTGTTTTCAGCAGCTAGCAGATTTGCACTTGCCTCGACAGGCCGGACTCGCTACCAACAGAAGAACAAAGAGTGAATATCGAGGCGGATCATGGCAGACAACAAACCGGCAGCAAAGGCAGAGCGTGATCCTGAAACAGGGCTCATCACCGGAAGCGATGGGAAGACAAGGTGCTGGTGGCCCGGGGATCTGGAGGATTACCAGCGTTATCATGACACGGAATGGGGCTGGCCGGTTGACGATGACCGGCGCCTGTTCGAGAAAATCTGCCTGGAAGGCTTCCAGTCCGGGCTGTCCTGGCTGACGATCCTGCGTAAACGCGAGGGATTTCGGGCCGCATTCGCGAATTTCGAGTTTGAACAGGTCGCCAAATTCACGGAAGCTGATGTTGAGCGGTGTCTCGCTGACGCCAGCATCGTCAGGCACCGCAAGAAGATCGAATCGACGATTAACAACGCCAGACGCGCCCTGGAACTGCGAGACGAGTTTGGCTCGCTTGCGGCCTATTTCTGGGCCTACGAGCCGAAACCGGAGAACCGGCCGGAGAAAATTGACTTCGCCACCGCCCGCACACTCGGCAAGACAGCGGAAAGCACCGCCTTGTCGAAGGACCTGAAAAAACGCGGCTGGAGCTTCGTCGGCCCGACCACCGTCTATGCGTTCATGCAATCCATGGGCATGGTCAACGATCACCTGGAGGGGTGTTTTTGCCGCGAAGAAGTCGAAGCGGCAAGGGCGGCTTTCAAGCGGCCACGGAAAAAGTCCGGATCTTGAGCTGACCTATTCGGCCCGGGCCAGCAAGGTCTCGTTGAGAACCTTCAGGTCGAACTCTTCCGAGAGCAGATTGCGCAGGCTCTTCAGTTTGGCTGAGTTCGGCTGAGAATAGGACAACACAACATAATCCTGGACCATCTTGCCCTGCTGCTCGAAGCGGTAACTCAGGAAGCGCTTGCCGGGAACGATGGTATAGGCATAAGGATCACGAAACCGGACATGTTCCATGGCGACTGCCAGCAGTGTAAAGCCCGTCCTGTCCCGGTTCTGATACTGCCAGACATGCATGATTTCGTGGGCGAGCAAACCCAGTTCGTCCACGCGCACGCGTGTTGGAAAACCTTCCGCAAAGTCGGCTCGATAGGAGCCCGATTTGTAATAGATGCGGTTGTGGATCACCAGTGCTTCGGGTCTGCTGCGCAGTTCAGCCGAGGCCCTTTCCAGGAGTTCCGAATTGGTCAGGCCTGTGCGTTTTAGGGACTTTGTCTGCGCAATTTCCTTGGCAAGTGTTCCCTTGAGCCTGTCGTTTGAGTCTTTGGAAGACTGGCCAGGTGAATAGATCTCTATCTTGCCGGTGTTGAGCTGCCCGGCATAGATTCTGGAGGTAAAGTTCTTCTCATTGGCGGTCAAAGACCGGCATCCCGAAAGCGCTAACGCCACCATCAGGACACCAAAAAGAATTCTGAATTTCATATTTTCGGCCCCACCCGGAAAAGTCTTAATGAAAAGAACTTTGTTCGGGTTCACCGACGAGTTCAACAGGAAATTGTAGTTGCAGTCCTGTTCAACGGTGCTTCAGCGATCTGCGGATTGCACGTGTCTCAGGTTCCTGAGGGCTCGCCCACTTTCATCTTCAGCGGCGCGAACAGGCGGTTTTCCTTTGAGAACACGTAGTCCAGCGTTTCCACCGTAACCGTGTCCGCCCCTTCGGCAATCAGCAGCTGGGCACAGTCGGCGACGGCGTCCTTCGGGCAGAGGACGCTGACATGGTGTGCATCGTCCTTGTCGGTAAAACGCTGCAGAGCACCGACCTTGCTGACAGCGCGCAGCGCCTGCGTCCGGTCGTCGACGACGGCCTTGACCAGCTTGACGTCACGCGCGGCCTCCTCGGCGGCAATCCGGTCCAGGATGGCGCGGGCGGCGGTCAATGCGGTTTCCGACCAGTCGGCATTGAGCGATGCGACGAGATTGGCCTGGCTCTTCAGCATGACACCGTCGGCAAGGATCTTCAGGTTGTTGGCCTGAAGCGTCGAGCCGGTGGTGGTGATGTCGACGATCAGTTCGGCAGAGCCTGCCGCCGGTGCGCCCTCGGTCGCTCCGGCGCTTTCCACGATCCGGTAGTCGGCGATGCCGTGCCCGGCAAAATAGGACCGGGTCAGGTTGACATATTTGGTGGCGACCCGAAGACGGCTGCCGTGACGGCTCCTGAAATCGGATGCGACGTCGGACAGGTCCGCCATGGTTTCAACGTCGATCCACGCCTTGGGCACGGCGACCACCACATCCGCCGGTCCAAAGCCGAGCGGCGTGACGATGTGAACCGTGCTGTCCGGATCGGTGATGTTTTCATGAACCAGGTCGAGACCGGTGATGCCGAAATGCACGTCGCCATCAGACAGCGCCCGCGCGATCTCGGAGGCCGACAGGAATGCGATCTCGACATTGGGCAGGCCCTTGATGGCGCCCCGGTAATTGCGTGCGCCACCCGGCTGCAGGACTTTCAGACCGGCCCGGCCAAAGAAGTCGTGGGTGTTTTCCTGCAGACGGCCCTTGGACGGGATGGCAATAATCAGTTTGCTCATGCTTCAACACTCGCTGCAATCCGGTCCAGCCACATGGAAAAGCCGATGGCCGGAACATCCGTTTCAGCGCCCAGCAGGGTAACCAGCTTGTCATAGCGGCCGCCGCCCACAAGGGGGCCGCCCACATCCTTGCCGGTGGCGTGGATCTCAAAGACGAAGCCGGAGTAATAGTCCAGGCGCCGGCCGAACTCGGCGGCAAACCTCAGCCGGGACACGGGAATTCCCTTGGCTGCGATGGCGGCGAGGCGCTGTTCGAAGGCGGCAATTGGCGTGTCGAGGCCAAGGCCGAATTCGGCGGCAAAGGCGCGCAGAACCTGAGGGGCGCTTTCGCCATCGGCTTTCAGGGAGAGATAGGCCGTCAGCGTTTCGGCAGCCCTGTCATGACCGCGCGCCCCGCGGGCCAAAGCGGCCTGTTCGAGGAACCGGTCGGCAATTTCGCTTGGTGTGCGCCCGCCGACTGCCGAGATGCCGGCAATCGACAGAAGGTCCTCGACAACTGCATGTGCGGCTTCCGGGTCAGCCCCCTCCAGGGCGGACAGGAAACCGAGACGAACGTCGCGGCTGTCGTCTTCGGTGGCCGCGCCGCCGGCCATGCGGCCGATGGCGGCATTCAGGCGGTCTGTCTCGCCAAAGAGGTCACGCAGGCGCCGGCGCCAGACGGTCGGCAAGTCGAGGCCTTCCAGGATCGCCGCGAAAATCGTCTCGTCACCGATCCGGATCAGGCTGTCCTGAAGCCCGAATGTCTCGAGCGCCTTGACGGAAAGTGCCAGAAGATCGGCATCGGCTTCGGCCGTGTCCGTGCGGCCGAGGCTTTCCGCGCCGAGCTGCGGGATTTCGCCAAGTCCATCCTTCCGCTGACGGAACACTGGCCCGTTGTAACAATAGGCTGCGGGCAACGTCGCCTTGGTGTTGGCCAGGTGATGGCGGCAGACCGGAATGGTAAAGTCCGGGCGCAGACACAGGTCGGCACCATCCGTCCCGTTGGTCAGGAACAGACGGCGGCGGATGTCCTCGCCGGTCAGGTCGAGAAAAACGTCGGCCGGCTGCAGGATCGGCGGGCTGACTTGCGCATGGCCTGCCGCGCAGAACAGGTCTAGCACCGCGTCAACTTTAGCCGGATCCAATCCGTTCATCTGCGCCGTTCCCATTGACTTCAGGCCTCGCTTGCCCGTTGGCGGTCGTCCGCCTGACCGTTCAGGATCGAGCGAACGGTTTCGATCAGTTCTGCTTCCTTGACAGTAACCTGAGCCGGACGGCTCTCGCGCCAGGTGATGTTGTCGGTGATTTCTTCCGACAGGCGCTTGCCCTCGATCAGATCTTTGACCTGGATCTCGCCGGCCTCGCGCTCGTCCGAGCCCTGGATGATCGCGACCGGACAATTGCGCCGGTCAGCATATTTCAGCTGATTGCCGAATTTCTTCCAGTTGCCCTGGTACATCTCGGCACGGATACCGGCTGCCCTGAGATCCTGAACCATCTTCTGGTAGCGGCCGAGCGCAGCAACATCGCCGTCCATTACGGTGACCAGAACCGGTGCCACCACGTCGGCGGTGCCGAGCTTGCCGAGGTTCTTCAGTGCGGTCATCAGGCGGGAGACGCCCATCGAAAATCCGGTGGCCGGCACGTCACGACCGGTGAAGCGTTTTACCAGGCCATCATAACGCCCGCCTCCGCCGACGGACCCGAACTGGACGACGTCGCCCTTTTCGTTGGTAACGTCGAACAGCAGTTCAGCTTCGAAGACTGTACCGGTGTAATACTCAAGTCCGCGGACGACCGAGGGATCGATTTTGATCCGGTTCTCGGCATATCCGCTGGCTCTGACCAACCGGTTGAGATCCGAAAGCTGACTTAGGCCATCGTGATACAGACCGGACTCGTCAAGTTCTTCGATTTTTTTGGAAGCATTCTGAACGGAAATGCGGTCTCCGTCGGTATCCTCAATTTGTAGCTCAAAGATCGACAGAACCAGTTCAACCTGTTCAGCGCTGAGTTTGGCGCCAGGCGTGAAGTCCCCGCTATCGTCTTTGCGGCCATCCCCAAGAAGCAATTTTACTCCTTCGATTCCGAACTTGTCGAATTTGTCCAATGCGCGCAGCACTGTAAGGCGGCGCTCGTCATGCTCCTCGCCACCTAGGCCGATGGCTGCCAGGACGCCATCCAGAACCTTGCGGTTGTTGACGCGGATGACATAGTCGCCACGCGGAATGCCGAGGGCTTCCATCGTGTCGGCCATCATCATGCACATTTCCGCGTCCGCCTGGACGCCGGGCGCGCCGACCGTGTCGGCGTCGAACTGCATGAACTGGCGGAACCGGCCGGGGCCGGGCTTTTCATTGCGGAACACCCAGCCGGCCCGGTAGGTCCGGTAGGGCAACTGGATCTCGTTGATGTTTTCCGAGACATGACGGGCGAGCGGCGCCGTCAGGTCATAGCGCAGGCTCATCCATTGCTCGTCCTCGTCCTGCACGGAAAAGACACCGGCATTGGGCCGGTCGGTGTCGGGCAGAAACTTGCCGAGGCAGTCGGTATATTCAAAAGCGGGCGTTTCGACCGGATCGAAGCCGTATTGCTCATAGACCTTCCGGATCTTGCCGATCATCTCGTCGGTGGCACGGATATCCTCGGCAGAGCGGTCAGCGAAGCCACGCGGCAGGCGGGCCTTCAATTTGTTCGGTTTTTTGGCCATGAAATTCTTGGTCGTGGTTAGGCGCGCCAAAAACCTTGGGCGCCAGCATGGTGATGGTGCCGATGTCCTAGACGAAACAGGCCGCTAGGGCAAGGATGGTGCGGCCCGAGACAGATAGGATGCGTTTCTTTTGCTTCCCACCTGGCCATGCCTTGTTTGCATCACAGTTCGGAGTAAAAGGACCGGAACAAAGGTGGCAGAACACACCGTGTCATGGAACACGCAGTTGCAGCCGGTGCGCAGCGCGGATTTCCCTTCTGTCTTTCCTTGTATTTAATCTCTATGGGGCTATGGTCCGCGCCACTTGCGGGAAATGGCAGAGCCGGCTTGGAAAATGCCGGCAAAGACGGGCAGAACGGATCGAGAATGGACAGTGTGGTGCGCGTGGCAGACGGGAATGCCGGCGAAGATGGAGCAGGGGCTCATAAGGGCATGGCACGGCAATCCGCCGAGCTGAGCGTCATCCTGCCCAGCTTCAATGAAGCTGCCAACATTCCTATTCTGGTCGAGCTGCTCGACAAGACCCTGGCCGGCATTGCCTGGGAAGCCATTGTCGTTGACGATAATTCTCCGGACGGCACCACCGAAGTTGCGCGCACGATCGCGGCAAGCGATCCCCGTGTCCGGGTGATCCGCCGCATCGGCCGGCGCGGCCTGTCCGGCGCCTGCATCGAAGGCATTCTGGCCTCTTCCGCGCCCTATGTGGCGGTGATGGACGCCGACCTGCAGCATGACGAGACCATGCTGCCGAAAATGCTGGCCGAACTGCAGGCGGGGAACGCCGATCTGGTGGTTGCCAGCCGCAAGGTTGACGGCGGCACGGTCGGCGAAGGTCTTTCCAGCATACGCGCCTGGGGCTCCAACATTGCCAATTCCCTGGCGCAGAAGCTTCTGAATGTGACCCTCGAAGACCCGATGAGCGGGTTCTTCATGATCCGCCGGGAAAAGGCTGAAGCGCTGGCTCCGAAACTCTCGCCTCAGGGTTTCAAGATTCTGCTGGATCTTGTTTCCAGTGCCAAGGGCAGCCTGCGGATCAAGGAACTGCCCTTCACGTTCCGCGAGCGCCAGCACGGTGAAAGCAAGCTCGATACTTTGGTGACCTTCGACTATTTCGGGCTGCTGCTGGCAAAATATTTCGGCGACATCATTTCGGTCCGTTTCCTGATGTTCGGACTGGTCGGCGCCAGCGGTCTCATCGTTCACCTGATTGCCCTGCGCGTGTTCCTGCTTGGTGGTCTGGAATTCAACATGGGGCAGACGGCGGCGTCCTTTGTCGCCATGACCTCGAATTTCTTCCTCAATAACCAGCTGACCTATCGCGACCGCCGTCTTCACGGCATGCGTGCCGTGGTGGGGCTGCTGACCTTCTATGCGGTCTGTTCTGTCGGTGTGCTGGCCAATGTCGGCGTTGCCAACCTGATATATGCCGACCCGTCCTACTGGTGGTTTGCCGGAACGGCCGGGGCAATCATGGGAGCCGTCTGGAACTATGCGGCGAGCTCGGCGCTCACCTGGCGCAAGTCCTGACGTGACGACACGGCCCGAGACAGAAAAGCTGCCGTTTTTCCTGCGACCCACAGGCCTAGCCCTGCTGGTCGCCCTCTTGACGGCCTTGAAGCTTTTTGCCGCCAGCC
This sequence comes from Roseibium sp., assembly GCF_965233565.1. Classification (GTDB taxonomy): domain Bacteria; phylum Pseudomonadota; class Alphaproteobacteria; order Rhizobiales; family Stappiaceae; genus Roseibium. The sequence goes on from NZ_OZ247494.1 coordinate 4,625,960, forward strand.
AGGCCCATTTTGTCGAAGACGAGGCCTATTATCGGATCTGGGGCCTGTTCCCGGCCCTGAGCTACTACGATCACCCGCCGATGATCGGCTGGTGGATCGCCCTGGGGCAGGCGCTGTTCGGCGACACGATCCTGGCCGTCCGTGCGCTTGTAGTAGCTTCCGGCGTCGTCGGTTCGCTGGCGCTCTGGCGCACGGCTTCCCTGCTGTTCGACCGCCGTGTGGCCGGCTGGGCGGTTCTCTTTCTTAACACCAGCCTCCTGGTCGGTATCGGCGGCATCCTGGCAACGCCGGATGCGCCCTCCGTTCTCTTCTGGGGGCTGAGCCTCTGGGCGCTTGCCGAACTCTCCTGTTCCCGTAACGCAAACTGGTGGCTGGTGGTTGGCCTGATGGCAGGGCTGGGCCTGCTGTCAAAATACTCCGTCCTGTTTCTCGGCGCCGGTATCGTGCTCTGGCTCCTGTGGGTGCCCGAGGCGCGGCGCTGGTGGACAAGCTGGCAATTGTGGGCCGGCGGTCTGGTCGCCGTGATCTGCTTCCTGCCGGTGCTTTACTGGAATCACCTCCACGAGTGGGCGAGTTTTTACAAGCAGTTCGGCCGGGCCGGGGTGTCCGGTTTAACGGCCAAATACATCTTCGAATTTCTGGGCGCTGTGGCTGGTCTGATGAACCCGCTGATCGCACTGTTGGCCGTTCCCGGGGCGATCAAGCTTGCCGGGGGGCTCAAGAGCCGCGAAACAGCTGCCTCTCTCCTGCTTCTGACCGTGCTGCCGTTTCTCCTCTATCTTCTGTATCACTCGCTTCATGCACGTGTGCAGGCCAACTGGCCGGCGCCGCTTTTTCCGGCCTTTGCGATGATGGCGGCGGTCTTCGTTGCGGGCTTGCCCGGAAGAGGCGGGATCTGGCAGGGTTTGGCGCGCGCCGGCGTTGCACTCGGACTGGCCGTTGCCGTGCTGGTTCAGCTGCATGCCGTCTGGCCGGCGACGGGCCAGCTCGCCCGAAAGGACCCGACGTTCCAGTTGCGCGGCTGGCCGGAAATCGGCGCCGAGCTTCAATCCATTGCAAAGCGGGAAGGGGCCAGCTTTGTCGCAACGACCAGCTATGGCCTGAACGGTCAGCTGGATTTTCTCCTGAAGGATGATGTGCCGGTCATCCAGCTCACCGAGCGCATCCGGTATATCATGGCAAAAGCCCCGGATCCGGCCTTGTTCGACCGGCCGGGGCTCTACGTGGCCATCGAGCGCCGTGACCAGTCCAGCAATCTGGCGGAGACTTTCAGTACGGTTGAAAAACTCACTGAGTTGACCCGGCGCGTCAAAGGTGTCCCCTTGGAGACCTTGAACATCTACAAGATCGATGGCCGGACCGGGCCGGTATTGGAGCCTGTCTTGCCAAGATGACCTGTCAGGATATTTCAGGGTCCTGTCAGAAGTGACTTGCAAAGCCCAGAGGAATGCCGCAGGGATGTGACTGATTAGTCAGTTTGTCCGGTCCGCCTGCGGAAATAGATGAAGCGAATTACACTTGGTGCTCTTGATTACGGCCTCGCCTTTGGCGTTGACCGCGCGTTGCGCGAGCTCGTCGAACAGGGCCGTCTGAGCGCGCTTGGAGCCCTGGTGGCAACCGATCTGTGGCCGCGCGAGTTCCGGCCGCTTCAGGAAACGGTGTCCCGGGTCGGCAAGCGGGCGCTTTTCGGTGTAACACTTGCCTTCAGCGGTGACCGGGTCGCGCCGGTCAGCGCGCGTATGCAGGAAATCTACGGCGACCGCATGTTCACGCGCGAACAGCTTCAACGCCGCGCGCTTCTGCGCCTGTTGCCGGATGAATTGCTTCTGGAGGAAGCGCAGGCCCAGCTGGCCCGTTACAGCGTATTGATGAAGAGGCCTCCGGATTTCGTCGCCGTTCGTGAAGGGCTGCTGGCCAGAACGTCGCTGGCGCGTCTGGTGTTCAAGGCGATCGTGCATGCGGATTATGATACGCCGCCCCTGGTGATCTCGCCGGCACGTTCCGGGCTGAAACCCATCCGTCTCGCGCGTCTTGCCAGGTCCTATGGCCTGAAGATGCTGCCCAAGGCCGATCCGCTTCCCGAAACCGAAGATGAGGAAGAGCTGCAGCGGCTTTTGCACAATCATTTCGATGGCATGGCCGATTTCAGCTTTGTTGCCGCGATTCCCGGGCGTTCGGACGATCGTCTCAGGCGTGACGAGCCGCGCCGCAAGGTAGCGATCCGCGAATGCCAGTATGAAGTGCTTGCCAGCGACAGATTCTTCCATACGCTGGAAAAGAAGGATGTGTTTCTGAACTAGGCCGTTTTGAGGGCGCAAGCCTCGGACAACGGCCTGAAACGAAAAAACGGTCCTGCGGGGAACAGGACCGTTTTTCGTGGAGGTCTGGAAGGGGGGAGGGGCAACCCCGCTTCCATGTCCTTTGATATAGGGTTATTTTGCTCCGATGCACGTGACGAGGATCACAAATTTTCATTTGGTCCTTTTTCTACGGGCAGATTACTTGGCAGGGGGTCGGTGTGGCGGAAATCAAGGACTTTTTGAGAAACAGCTTTTCGCTGGAGGGGCTGGATTCCGATTTGGCGGTCGGATTGTCCCGTCTGGCGCGGCCGATGAAAATCGCCGCGGGCACGATCCTGTTTGAAAATGGCGACCCCGGAAACGGTTGTTATGCCGTTCTGGAAGGCTCGCTGAAAGTGGCACTCCTGTCCGTGGAAGGCGACGAGCAGTTGCTGGCGGTGCTCGGCCCCGGCGATCTTGTCGGCGAACTGGCCCTTCTGGACGGGCGCCCCCGGTCGGCAACGGTCAGCGCGCTGAAGGAAGCCCAGCTCGCCTTTATCGACAAGGCCGCCTTCCAGCGCTTTGCCGATGACAACCCGGCCGTCTACCGGCATATGCTGTCGATTGTCGGCAAGCGCCTGCGCCATGCCAATGATGTTCTGGCTGCACGTTCGTTCCTGCCACTTCCGGGCCGGGTGGCGCAGACCCTGCTGCAGCTTTCCGAAACCTTCGGCAAACCGCTCGATGATGGCCGGCTGCTCATCCACTACAAGCTGAGCCAGGCCGACATTGCCAACATGGCCGGAGCGGCGCGCGAGAATGTCAGCCGCGTGCTCAATGACTGGAAACGCGCCGGCACCATCAGCCGCATTTCCGGCTATTACTGCATCGAACAGATCGACTTCCTGGAACAGGCTTCGACGCTGTAGCCCGGGGCTGCATCTCGCATCTGACGCGTGGCCTCTCTAGGCGGTAAGCGGTCATGCCCGATCAAGTCGGGGCTGGCCACAGGGGGAAGCGGCTTTATGCGTCGCCCACCATCACCGCCATCTGGGTGCCCACCAGGATAGACGCCAGCGTCTGGGTGTTGAGGCTGTCGAGGAATGCCTCGGCCGCGCGGGCCATGGCCCCTTTCAGGGCGCAGCGGGGCAGGAAAGCGCAGACCGCATCGCTGTCGGGCTTCAGGCAGGCCACGACGCCGAGATCCGGCTCGATCAAACGGACCACGTCACCCAGCCGGATCGCTTCCGGCGCCAGCGCCAGCCGGATGCCGCCGCCGCGGCCGCGGGTCGTTTCCAGGTAGCCGCCCTTGGCCAGATGGGCGACGATTTTCATCACATGAGATTTCGCAAGGCCAAGCTGGGTGGCCAGCTTGTCGACGGTCTGCGGATCATTGCTCTGACCCGTTGCCATCAGGATTCTCAAGGCAAAATCGCTTGCCTGACTGAGGCGCATGGCTGCTTCCCATAAAACATTCATCTCAGATGTTGATTTTAGCGTGCATGTATGTCATTTAAAAGATGCATCTTAAATGAATGTTTGGAGGCGGCGATGGAAGCCGGCAGAACATCAGCCCACAGATACAAATTGCAGCGCAGGCCGGCGCCCGATACCGGCGACCGTCTGCAGCGCTACGAACAGGTCGACGAACAGGCCATTCACGTGATGGTGCACACCTTTTACGGCTGTATCCGTCAGCATCCGCGGCTTGGAGAAATTTTTGAACGCCGGCTGGCGGGCCGGTGGGAGGAACACCTGCCCAGAATGGAGACCTTCTGGCAGTCGGTTCTTCTGAAAAACGGCGCCTACAAGGGCAAGCCGGTACCGGCGCATCTGAAACAGAAAGAACTTGTCAGTGCCGACTACGGCGAATGGCTGTCAGTCTTCCGGCCGGTGATCCGGGAACTGTTCGTGCCGGATCTGGCAGATGAAATCATCGCGGTGGCCGAACGCATCGCCCAAAGCCTCTGGCTGGCCACCTTTGGCACGCCCGGCGCCACCCCGCCGATCGAATTGACATCACAACATTCCGATTGGAGCGGATCATGCTGGTAACCATTGTTCTCGTCGCAGAAGCCCTTGTCGCTGTCTGGTTCATCGTCTTTTCGCTGATGCTTCTGTCCATGTATCTGGACAGCAGGAACATGCCGCGGCCAAAGCTGGATGTGGCCGGACGCACCCTGATCGGCAGCGCAAAACTGGCCTTCATCACCGGAATGGTTGCGCTCGCGGCCATGACCGTATTCGAAATTCAGGCCATCAGCTGATCAAAACCCGGTTCGGGAGACCAAAAATGTTCAAGTCCAATCTACTGCACCGCGGATTGCCGATCCTGCTGATCTGGGTTGCCGCACCTTTGCCTTTGTGGATCATGGCCATTTTGATGATGCTGTTCTGATCGATGAAAGGCTTGTGCTTGTGCGTTCGCTGGTTAGTCTAGCCTGACACGGAATGGAGGGGCTCAGGCGTGACAGACGAAAAACCGCATGGCGAACTGACCTTGCGCACCATGGCCATGCCGGCCGACACAAATGCGTCCGGCGATATCTTCGGCGGCTGGGTGCTGTCGCAGATGGACCTTGCCGGTGGAATCGCCTCGGGCCAGCGGGCCGAGGGACGCGTGGTGACCATCGCGGTCGACAAGATGAAGTTCATCCGGCCGGTTCATGTCGGCGACGTGCTGTGCGTTTATACCAGTGTCGGACGGGTCGGAAATTCCTCGATGGAAATCAAGATCGAGGCCTGGGCCCTGCGACATCGCTACGGCCATCGGGAAAAGGTGACGGAAGCCATTTTCACGATGGTGGCGGTTGATGACAGCGGCAAGCCGCGTCCGGTGCCGCAACAGGATTGAGTATCCGACAGCCAATTACAATAAAACTTGTAACGCCCGATGATGCCGAGTGTGTGGCGAGAGCCAAGGGACGGCCTTCATTTGAAGGGATTTTGACCAGCGGTTGTTCGTGCCGGAATAGCACAATGGTGTTTTCACACAGGCCGGGCCACACCAACTTCGTCATCCTGAGGAGGACCGTTTGGTCCGTCTCGAAGGACGGGCCGCTTGCTCTTGGGGGGCAGCCGATCCTTCGAGACGCGCACGAGTGCGCTCCTCAGGATGAGGCCACAGGGGTGGAGAGCGCAGACAGAAGAAGAGGCAACGCCTGCCCGAACAATTCTAGGAAAGCCGGCCTTGTCCATGCCGGTTCAGGATATCGGCGAAGAGGTCTTCGTCGACGGCGCAGGTACAGCCGTTTGCCCAGAGCTGCAGCAGGTCCTTCAGGCGCTCGACCCGGTCCGCGTCGCTGAGCGGGGCCTTGTGGCGCGGCAGGCCGCCCAGAATGCGCAAGGACCGGATACGGGCGAGCACGCAGTCTTCGGCTGCGCTCCGCCAGATGTCGTCGTCGGCAAGGCTTGACTGGCTCAACACTTTGTTCTCGATCAGATCTGCCGCACGTCCGGCAAAAGGTTCCTGAGACAATTAATCCTCCATCGGTTTCCCGAGGAGGACTGGCGCATGAAAGAGTACCGCTTCATTGCCGGAGAGTTCCTTGAGGAAAACCCGACCGCATCCCTGTTGCGGAAACCACCTTGCCCGGTCTGGCAGGTTGGCGAGGGCGCCAGCCCTTCTCTTGATGATGGCGCGCTTATGCCACGGACAGATCTTCTTGGCAAGACCGTTGCTGCATAACAGCTATTCACATTGAGTCATTGCCGCCGGTCATAGTCGATCCGCCCGTCCACCAGGTGGATGCGCCGTTCCATCCGTGCGGCCAGATCCATGTCGTGGGTGACGGCAACCACCGTCGTCCTTTCCCGGTCGACGATTTTCTGAAGGCTTTCAAAGACCTGTTCGGTCGCTGCCGAATCCAGGCTGCCGGTCGGCTCGTCCGCCAGGATCAGGTCGGGGGAATTGGCGAGCGCCCTTGCAACGGCCACACGCTGGCGCTGACCACCGGACAATTGCTCCGGCCGCCGGTGCAGGAACTCCTCCAGACCGAGATCGGCGAGCAACCCGGTGGCATGATCCAGTTGTTCCTTTGCGGGCAGTTTGCCGAGCCGCTGCATCGGGATCATCACATTGTCCAGCGCCGTGAATTCGGGCAGAAGAAAGTGAAACTGAAAGACGAAGCCGAGCTTTTCAAGACGCAGGTGTGCCATTTCGGCGGAGGAGAGGTCGGCGGTCTCATTGCCTCCGATCAGGACAGAACCGCGTGTTGGCCGGTCGAGCAGGCCCAGCAGATAGAGAAGCGACGACTTGCCCGATCCGGACGGTCCGGTAATGGCGACGAATTCGGCTTCGCCGACGGTGAAGCTGACATCCTCGACCAGCGTCACCGGTACGACTGCCTGCAGAATGCGGGTCAGGTCGCAGGTTTCCAGCAAGGGGGGCGTCTCGGCCTTCGGGGCAATCGCGGTTGTCATGTTGCCCCCCTGATGATGTCGACGGGATTGAGCCGTGCGGCCTTGCGGGCCGGGATAAGGCCGGCAATGGCAGACGACAACAGCGCGAGCAGGCAGGCCAGCACGTAGTGAAGCACGGAGAAGTGGATCGGCAGCCGGGTCATTTCGACATTGGTCGTGACTTCGAACTTGATGGAGGCGAGATAGCTCGACAGGCCGAAGCCAAGCATTGATCCGGCGATTGCTCCCAGAACACCAATGACCAGTCCCTCCAGCACGAAGATCCGCTGAATGTCGCGTTCAGGAAAGCCGAGTGACTTCAGGATCGCAATGTCCTTGGCCTTCTCGTGTACAATCGTGGAGACGATGTTGTAGATACCGAACCCGGCAACGACCAGGATTGCGCCGACCACGGTGTACATGATCACGTTGCGCACGAAGAAGGCTTCCATCAGGCCCTCATTGGCTTCTTCCCAGGATATGGCCTTGTAGCCAAGCTGGCGCTCCGCCCGGGCGGCAACTTTTCTGGCTGTCTTGATGTCGTTGAGATGGACGGAGATGGAGTTGATGATGTCGGGTTTTTCCAGAAGAATCTGAACGGCTTTCAAAGGGGCGTATGCCAGGCCTTCATCGCTTGAGGTGATGCCGGTGTGGAACAGGCCGACAATCTTGAAGCGCTTGGCAATACCGTTGGCCGACGTCATCGTGACGGTGTCGCCGAGTTCGGCACCAAGCCGAGTTGCGGCCTTGGTCCCGATCACGAGGCCGTTGGCTGTCGAGGCGAGATCGGTGAAGGCTCCCTGGCGCATGTCTTCACCGATCTGGGAGACCTGCAGTTCCCGGCGGGGGACGACGCCGACCAGCGTCAGGCCAAGATCCTGGCCGCTGTAGCGCAGCACCGCCTGGCCGCTCAATCGCTCCGCCATGGTTCCGTCCACCCAGTCTCGCAGGGAGGAGAGCGCTTCCGTCGGGTTGCGGATACCGCGCAGTTCCTCTTTCGGCCTTAAACCGTGAAAGGCAACGGCGTCATAGGCCGCGCTTGCGGGCTGCTCGCGCGGCGCACGTTGATCGTCCTTGATCTCGACATGGGGAATGGCCTCGATCAGCGTTGTCGTGAAGTCGCGTTGGGACCCTTCCATCAGACTGGCCATGGCCACTGAAAACCCGACACCCATCGCGACACCGAGCGTCGACACCACCGTCTGACGCATCCGGTTGCGCACATGGGTTGCCGCTATCCGCAGGAGCAGCATCAGGACCTGTCCCCGGCCATGGGTTGCACGGCCTGGCCCTGCTCCAACTCCGCGTCGAAAGGAAAGACAACACGATCCGACTGGATCAGGCCGTTCAGAACTTCCACGGCACGGGTGCCCCGAATGCCGGTATCGAGCGTCACCAGCGAAATGCGGTTGTCCTTGTCGAGCAGCTGGACTGCCTGACCGTCGAAGGCGGCGAGAGGTAGCAGCAGTGCGTCGTCCTTTTCCTCCGTGACGATATTGATTTCCGCGGTCATGCCGATCAGCAACGGCGTGTCCTCCGGCAGGTCAAGATAGACCCGGTAATTCTTCAGCACCGGATCGCCCTTGGGAGTAATCCGCGAAACCGTCGCCTTGAGTTCGCCACCAGGGAAGGCATCGGCCTTGATCAGCGCGACGTGGCCCTGTGCGACCTTCGGAATGTCTTCTTCATTGACCTCGGCGACCAGTTGAAGCGGTGTCGGCTGCCCGATCCAGAACAGGATCTCGCCGGGTTCGGCGACCTCACCGACAGAGCCGTCCTGCCGCAGCACCATGCCGTCCATCGGGGCGACGATGCGATAGTCCCGGAGCCGTTCCGACTGTGCGGCGATCATGGCGTTGACGCGGATCAGCTCGCTCTGCGCCTTGTCATAGACCTGCTGGCTGACCACCCGCCGTTCCAGTAGTTGCTGGGCCCGTTCCCGGTCCGACCGGGCCAGAACCTGGCGCGCTTCCAGTTCCGCCAGGGTTGCTCTTGCGTCGCCGCTGTCGAGTTCGGCCAGCTCGTCGCCCTTGGCAACCACCATGCCCTCGCAGCCGCAAAGCGAAATGATGCGTTCGCGGATGATGCTGGTCACCTTGGCCCATCGGACGGGCTCGACCACGGCCGTTGCATAGACAACTTCGGCTGCCTTACCCTGAAAGGGTGACACGACTTCGACCTTCGGCGGCCGCGCGCCCCACCAGTTCCAGCCGGCAATCGCCGCCGCCAGCAGCAGGACCAGACCCAGATATTTCAACAAACGCATGACGCACCTTCATCAAGTTGGGCGCAAGACTACCGCCTTGAAGGTGTGGTGCAAGGAGATGGATCAAATCCGTAAAACTGCGGAGAGATCAGGGGTCCTGACCCTAGTAATGTGGTGGCTTTTCGTTCTGGTGACCGGGCAGGACATTGTCCATCAGCTCTTCCACCTGGTCGGTCATGTTGCTTAGAAGCCGCGTCATCCGGTCGATCTGCTTGCCCTGCTCGATGACCACCTGATTGAGGTCCTCGATCGTGTTGGTGGCGTGGGCAAGATCGGTTTCGAGCTTCTCCAGACGGGCGTCGTGATCGTCTGCCATGTGGTCTCCTGGCCCCACGAAAAGGGCAGCTGTTGGGCTTCGGGCGCAGGTATAGGCCGGTCACCGGCAAAGCACAATTGTTCGTGACCCGTGCAATGACGGCTTTTCCTCTGGCGTTGCGCCGCTTTATGGTCACCGGCAACACGGCCCGCGCGCCGACCTGCCTGAATTGCCTTCCCCGGAGACCCGCTCATGACCAGCCTGAACGACTTTGACATCACCCGGAAATGGCCCGCCCAGCACCCGGAGCGCATCCAGCTCTATTCCCTGCCGACCCCGAACGGCATCAAGGTGTCGGCCATGCTGGAGGAAACCGGTCTGCCCTATGAGGCGCACAAGGTCGATTTTGCCACCAATGATCAGATGAGCCCGGAATTCCTGTCGCTCAACCCGAACAACAAGATCCCGGCCATCATCGATCCGAACGGTCCGGACGGTGCGCCGCTGCCGCTTTGGGAATCGGGTGCCATCCTGATTTACCTGGCCGACAAATCCGGCAAGCTGATCCCGGCGGATGCGGCCGGGAAGTACCAGGCGATCCAGTGGCTGATGTGGCAGATGGGCGGCCTTGGTCCCATGACCGGTCAGCTCGGCTTCTTTCACAAGTTTGCCGGCAAGGAATATGAAGACCGGCGCCCCTTCGAGCGGTATCGCGACGAGGTTAAACGGCTGCTCGGTGTGCTTGACCGGCAGCTGGACGGCAAAGACTTCATTCTCGGTGCGGACTACTCGATCGCCGATATCGCCACCTGGCCATGGGCACGCAACATCAACGGTTTTTACGAGGCCGGTGAGGTCACGGGCTATGCCGGCTATTCCAACGTGGTGCGCTGGGTGGAGAGCTGCATGGAACGGCCGGCCAGTCAGAAGGCGATCAACATTCCGCCTCGCGATTGATGCAAATGCCGGAGAGATGAAGAGGAAACCGCCTCTTTCGGGCGGTTTCTTTTTTTCGTCGGGACGCGTAAACATCACGCGCAGTTCGATTACCCGCCGCCGGACAGCAGATCATGAAGCGTCCGGTCGCACCCTATCCATTTGCTTGATTGTCTCTTTGTCTGGATGATTGTGATGCCACATCGATTTCGCCTCTTGACCGGTGTCCCGGTCGTTCCGCGGCTTGTCTGTTTCCTGGTTGCCGGTTTTGCGGCAGGGGCCGGTCACCCGGTCAAGGCTTCAGGAAAGGAGGTTCCTCCTCTGACCCGCTTCTCCGATTGTCCGTCCTGTCCGGAAATGGTGGCGTTGCCCGATGGAGCGCTGGTCAAGCGCTCAACTGGCAAAAAAGGAGATGGCAAGGCCGCGAAACTTTCGCGAATCACGGTCCCGGCTTTTTCCGTCAGCCGCTTCGAAGTCACGGTGGCGGACTGGGCAGCTTGTGTTGCGGAGAAGGCCTGTCCGGAACTTCGCACAAACAAGTTCGCGACCGAAGCTCGGCACCCGATAACGAATGTCAGCTGGCTTCAGGCGCAGGACTACGTGAATTGGCTGTCGGAAAAAACGGGTAAGACCTATCGTCTGCCGACGGGCAATGAGTGGCAATATGCGGCCCTTGGAGGCCGTCTGAAATCTTTCGCCTGGCAGGACAGATGCCAATATGCCAATCACGATGATCTGACTTACCTGGTTCAGGCAGATGACAAACGCAAGGCGAAGCTGGCCAGGATAACCGGGAAATGTGATGACGGGTTCTGGCGGCTTGCCCCTGTCGGCTCATTCAAGGCAAATGATTTTGGGCTCCACGACACCAGCGGGAATGTCTGGGAGTGGACGCAAAGCTGTTGGGTCCATGTACCTGAGGAAAAACCGGATGCCGATACACCGGCGATCGGACCTGGTTGCGAGAAGGCGGAATTGCGCGGAGGCAGCTATCGAGTCAGCAGCTCCTTGGTCGGGTCATGGCAAAGCTCCGGTCGGCGTCCGGATTTTTCAAATATCGACATCGGCTTTCGCGTTGCGCGGGATCACTGAAGCCAATCGGCCAGCATGCAGCTCGTCGACCTTTATTGCGCAATTTCGTTCAAATCAATGAGTCCTGACCTTAGCTCTCTTGGCTGCGATTACCGGAGGACGAAGGTCAGCTCTTCCGGCTCCAGGCATATCTCGTTGTTGCAGGCCTGCAGCGTCAGGGTGGCCTTGAGAGGACGTTCCAGGTTTGGTTCATCGGGCTGTTCTGCGGCGATGTCGAACGCGCCTTCCAACAGTGCGAGTTCAGTATCGCTAAAGGCGAGTGTCTTGATCACCGGAGCGGGATAGCGGACGGGAAGCGGGGCCTGTCCTTCCAGCACTAGCCTGGTCGGGACCACAAAGTCGGACAGGGGTTTGTGGGCATTGATGTGCCACCCTTCGGCGATCGACAGGGACAAGCGGATATCACCGCTTTCGCGATGGTCCAGCAATGTGACGCGGACATGCCCGCCACCGGCAAATCTCGTTCTTCCGGTGCCGCCCCATTGCAGTTCCTGAAGAGCGGTCAAGAGATAACCGCGCAGATCCGGATAGGAGGCCGCGTGACCGGAGAGGGCAGAGGCAAGGTCATAGGCGCTCAGTTCCAGTTCCGGCGCTCGCATGCGCTGGGACAATCTGGCAAACAGCGTCAGGGCCAGTGCGTTGCCGGAGGGGAGTTCCGTGTCGTCCAGCGGCACGATGCGCGTTACACCTTCGCTCGCCTCGGTCATGTTGTATCCCTCGGCCGCCGCTCCAAACCGGTTCTGAACTTCATCGGCCATACGCCGGGCCGCCTCCAGCCACGCCTTTTGTTCGGTAGGATCAGTGCTGACATCGTGGAGCGTGAGAAAGGCAAGGCCGAGACCGGCATAATCGGCCAGCTGTCCGGGAATGGCGGTTTCGCCCTCGAAATGGACGCGCGTCAGGCCATCCTCGCCCAGCATGTTTGCCGAGATGAAGGTGGCGGCGGTGGTCGCCGCGTCGTGATAGTCGGGACGTTCCAGAATGTTTCCCGCTTCGGCCAGGGTCTGGATCATCATCGCGTTCCAGGAAACCACGATCTTGCGATCTGTCAGCGGGGCAGGTCGTTCGGAGCGCAGCGCCTTCATGCGCTGAAGAATGCCGTCGAGACGCTGCTGAAATGCCTGCGGGTCGCGCTCAAAGTCTGCTGCGATCTCCTCGGTCGCCGTATTGAGTGTCAGGACGTTGCTGCCTTCGAAATTGCCCTCCTCGGTAATTCCGTAAAGATCCTGGACAAAACTCCGGTCGCCGCCAAGGGCAGCAATCTGGTCCGGCGTCCAGGTGTAATAAGACCCTTCCGCTTTGGTGCCGTCTTCTGACCTGCTATCGGCATCCTGGGCGGAATAGAACGCGCCCTCCGGCCCTCTAAGGTCGCTCAGCACATAGTCAAACAGCCGCTCTGCCGCGCGGCGATACCGGTCTTCACCGGTCAGCTGCCAGACCCGGACCAGCAGGCGGCCGGTCAGCGCTTGCGTATAAAGCATCTTTTCAAAATGCGGCACGCCCCATTCCGGATCGATGGCGTAGCGATGGAAGCCGCCGCCGACCTGGTCGTGAATCCCGCCCCGGATCATGCCGTCGAGCAAGTTGGTGACTGCGGCCAGGGCGTCAGCGTCGCCGGTTCGTTCCGCATGATCCAGCAGGAAATGAAACAGCGTTTCACGCGGAAATTTCGGCGCGGTGCCATAGCCGCCGTGAAACGGATCGAGCTTGGCATAGGTCTCATTTGCAATCCCCGCGATGAGTTCCGGTGTGATCTCCCGCGCTGCTGCCTTGCGCACCAGGTAACCGGAGACGGCCTGGGAGATCCGTCTGGCCTCCTGGGCTACCAGGTCCGGTTCGTCCACAAATGCGACTTGAACTGCGCCGAGCATGTCCTTCAGTTCAGCAGGGGGGACATAGGTTGTGGCAAAAAAGGGAGCGCCGTCCGGGGTCAGGAACACGGTGTTGGGCCAGCCGCCGCCACCGGTGATCATCTGGGTAACCGTCATGAACTGCTCGTCCAGATCGGGCCGGCTTTCCCGGTCGATCTTGATGGAAATGAAGTCGCGGTTGAGCAGATCGGCGATCTCCTCATTCATGAAACTTTCTTCTTCCATGACATGGCACCAGTGGCAGGAGGCATAGCCCACCGAGACCAGGATCAGCCGGTTTTCCGCCTTGGCCCTCTCAAGAGCCTCCGGTCCCCAGGGGTACCAGTCCACGGGATTGTCGAGATGTTGCAAGAGGTAGGGCGACGTGCTGCCCGCCAGGTGGCTGTCCTTGCCGGCTTGCGCCGCGGCGCTTGAAACTGCGATGAGAAGAGCAAAGGCTATGATGATGCCGCGCATGACGTGTCCCCGATTGACGCGCACGCTAACACGGCAGTTGCGGGCAGGGCGGTCACATTTGGTCGATGTGACCACGCCGTCCAGGTTGAGACGGATCGCTCAGGTCGTCACCAGGGTGACAAGGCCCGCTGTCTGCAGGCCTGCTGCCAGGATGCAGGCGAAGGTGCGCACCGTGTTCCAGAATGTCCAGCGTGGCAGATAGGTGCCGGTCCAGTATGTGCACGCGTCTTTGTCGGAGGCCTTGAGTGCCGCAAGACGTTCGTTCATGGGCACGTTGCAGATGATCGTGACAGCGAGGCAACCAGCCAGATAGAGCACGCCTGAAACGAGCAGGAGACTGGCACCCGGTGTGTTCAGGTTGGCCCAGGCGATGCCGGCGAGGACGAGCGAGACGGGCGCCATGCCCAGAAAAAGCGTCATGAACACCCATCGGAACACTTGCCGGTTGATGGATTGCATCGCCTCGATGCCACCTTCCCCGGATGTCAGGGCCAGCGATCGCATGATGAAATCCGAGAAGGCCAGGAAGACGCCACCTACGAGTGCGTAGGCGACGATGGAGAACTGGACGAGAAGAATGAGCCAGTGGGACATGAACTCTATCCTTTGGAAGGAGGTCAGGCGGCGTCAGACCACGCGCCTGCGCGCGCGGCATTGCGTGCAAATTCGGCGAAGTCGCGCGGCGGGCGTCCAATGGCGCGCTCAACACCATCGCAGAGGCTGGCATTGCGGCCATCGAGCGTTTCGCGGGCAATGCCGGTAAAGACATCGGCAATGAACGCGCCGGCGCTGTCCGCCAGGCCCTTGTGAAATTCTTCGAAGGAAATGGAGACATGCTGCACAGCTCGGCCTGAGGCGTCCGACAGAATTGCAGCCATCTCCGCAAACGTCAGCAGACGGGGCCCCGTGACTTCGTAGAGCTCACCAGAGTGCCGGTCTTCCGTCAGGGCGGCGACCGCAACATCGGCAATGTCATCGACATCCACGATCGGCTCGGCCACGTCGCCACCAGGCATAGGCAGGACCCCGTTCAGCATTGGATCGCGCAGATAGCCTTCGCTGAAATTCTGGGCAAACCAGGACGCCCGGACCAGCGTGAAATCGACACCGGAAGCCCGCACAGCCTCCTCTCCGAGCCTTGCGTGGTGTTCGCCGCGCCCTGACAATAGAACGAGACGCTCCACACCCGCTTCCCTGGCAACCTGGCTGAGGGCCTCGACCTTATCGACCGCGCCGGGAAAAGCGAGATCCGGAAAGTAGGTTATGTAGGCAGACCGGACACCCTCAAGAGACGCCGACCAGGTGTCGGGTGTGTCCCAATCGAACGGGATCGGTGCGCGGCGCGATCCATGCCGGACGGCTTCGCCGCGTTGTTCAAGCCTGGCTGCGACCCGTGAGCCGGTTTTGCCGGTGGAACCGATAACAAGAATGGGCTGAGTGGACATCTGTTGTCTCCCTTGGCTGTGTGATGCTCAAGGGATAGCGGCAAGGGCGGTTTTCGTATTGACCGCAACTGCCACGCTTTTGACCGCGGCGGCCAAGCGTCAATTCGCTCAGCCGGTCTTGCGGAAATTTGCGGGTGTTTCGCCCAGCCAGCGCTTGAAAGCACGGGTGAAGGCGCTTTGTTCGGAAAAGCCGGTCAGGAAGGCGATTTCGGCAATCGAATAGTGTTCCTGTTTCAAAAGCGCCACGGCCAGGTCCCTGCGGGTTTCTTCGGCAAGGCTCTGAAAGCTCAGGCCGTCTTCGGCAAGGTGCCGGTGCAGCGAACGCACGCTGACACCGAGGCGCCGGGCAACATCCTCCATTTTCGGCACGCCCTCACTCAACGCGCGGGCAATGACATCCCGTGTGCGCCGTGCGAGGGATTTGGTGTCTGCAATGGAGGCCAGCTCCTGATCGAGATGGTCCAGCAAAAACCGTGTGATGCCTTCGTCGCCCAGCCTGTTGTCACGCGATAAGGCCTTCTTTGACAGAAGAAGAGCGTCCCTGTCGGATCCAAAGCGTACCGGACAACCGAAATAGCGCTCATGCCCGAGGATCGACGCCGGGGCTGCGTGTTGCAGGTGGACTTCGAGCGGGTGAAACACGCCGTCAGGAGAGACCTCCCGGGCGATCGCGGTCGCACTTGCCATCGTGGCTTCATTGGAAATCCGAAGTCCAAGCCGGCGCGTTCCGGTCCGGTGAAGGAAAAACCAGACAAAATCGCCCTCGGGTTTCAGTTCATACTCGACAACGCTGGTCCAAAGACGGGCATAGCGCTCCACCCGCGAGAAGGATCCATGGAGCGTCGTTGCCGCCTTGAAGGCGAGGCCAAGCGCGCCATAGTCGTCGCAGCGCATAGAAGCCCCCGTCACCAGCGGCAGCTCGGTGATGTCCTGCTCCGTGGCGATGCGTTCGATCAGGTCGTAATAGGCGGTATCGGTAACCATCTGCGTGGGGTCGGCGCCAGCCTCTGCATCAAGCCCCACCGAGGCAAGCAGGGCCTTGCCATCGACAGTCGCTCCTGCTGCCGCAACAATCTTGCGCACAAAAAGTGAGGTGATCGATCCCATGGGGGAACTAAACCGCAAGCAGCCAAGGGCTGCAAGGCTAGGTGTATGGCTGCCTGGCGGTTTGCAGAACAAGGCCGGCGGGACCGCTGATCCAGGGCCTCAACCGTTGTTCACTCAGGCGCCAGCAGTGCCTTTAGCAGTTTGGCCAGTTCGGCATGGCGGTCTAACGGTGAATGGACACTCAATGCTTCCAGTCCGATCAGGCCACCATAAAGGGCAAGCGCGTTTGACCGGCAATCGGGCGGTTCATATCCGCAGTCCGAAAAGAGACCCTCAACATAGGCGATCCGTCTCTGATCGACCGATTTCAGCACCGCGCGCGCAGCCTCGTCATATCTGGCCCAGTCGCGAATGGCGGCTTCGACCTGCACGCCGCCATAGGCAGACGTGTCGGTGCCGGTCGAAACTGCGACCAGGCGTTTCAGCTTCTCCCGGGGCGGTCCGCTTGCTGCCTCGACATAGGAAATGATGGCCTCTGTCGCCTTGTCCTGCCAATGGGTCAGCATCTGCTGTTTCAGGGCCGGTACATCCTTGAAATGCCAGTAGAACGAGCCCTTGCTCACCTTGAGATCTCTGGCAATTGCCTCTGCCCGAATGGCGTTGGGACCATCTGCGGCAAGGGCGCGGAATGCTGCCTGTATCCAGTCTGTCGATGTCAATGTGGATCTGGGTTTGCGCATAATGCCGCAACCATACGGTAGCGTATTGACCTGCGCAACGATATCGCCATACGCTACCGTATGTTTTTTCGAGGAGTGGATCCCATGTCGGAAGTCATCGCCGTGGTGTTGTTTGCCGTTCTGTTCTGTGTGGCAGCTGTTCACGCCTATTGGGCCATGGGTGGCCTTTGGCCTGCGCGGAACGAGGCGGCTCTTGCGCGAATGGTGGTCGGGGTTAAAGACCTTCAGAAAATGCCGGGTGCGGCTTTGACACTCGTCGTATCGGTTCTGATCGCCGTGGCAGGGGGGCTGCCGCTTTACTTCACGGGTCTTCTGGACTTCCCGATCTCTGTTTCTCTACCAGCCAGTGTGCTTGAGGCCGCGCCCTCGATTGTGCTCGGCGGACTGGCCTTCATCTTTCTGGCGCGGGGCACGCTCAGCTACACTGGTTATTTTCAGAAGATGGAAGCCGAAGAACCGTTTGTGACCCTGGACAGGCGATACTACGCCCCCCTTTGCCTCTTTCTTGGCCTCGGGTTTGCGTGGCTTGCCCTAAGTTGAGCAGCAGGTAGGCCAGCGCTGAAATGAGTAGGAGCCTACACGACGTAAAAGGTTATGTAACGGGCAAGACAGTATCTGGACCCTTCACTCAATTGGCTCGGCTGGGTACCGACTGTTGGATGAAAAGGACGTTTCGACAGCCGGGATTTCAGCTGCCTTTGTCGTCTCTGGCCTCCCACCATTCATGCATCGCGTGAAACATCTTGGTCAGCGCCATTGCACGTGAAGTTGCGCTGTATTCCACCCGGGGAGGCACTTCTGCATAGACCTTACGCTCCACGAGACCATCTGCCTCCAGAGCACGCAACTGGCTTGTCAACATGGTCTGTGTGACACCATCGATCATCCGTTTGAGTTCGTTGAAACGTTTGGTGCCACGAAAAATCAGAATTTGAAGAACGATCAGCTTCCATTTGCCACCGATCAGCTTTGCAATATCCGGCATCGGACAAAGGTCTTGTTCTTCAGAGACTTGTTCAGTTGAAGCCAATTCTGGTCCAGTTAGTGTCATCAGATTTGTGGTCCATTAGTATGGTTTTTAGTACTATAGCAGAAAATACTGCCTACTTGTGAAAATATACTTAGTTCATATCCTTTCCCTGACTGCAACCGGGAGATTGATATGAAACCTGTCCTCTACCAATTCAGCGGTGCTCCGCGCAGCTGGCGAGTCCGTCTGGGTTTGGCCTTCAAAGGGCTCGACGCTGAGATCCGAACACTGAGTGTTTCAGACAAGGATCACCACAAACCGGACTTTGTGGCCTTGAACCCAAGGTCAACTGTTCCTGTGCTTGTCGCTGGCGAAACGAGGCTTCGAGACTCCATTGCGATACTCGCCTGGCTGGACCGTGTACACCCGCTGGCGCCTCTCTTCGGGGAGACCCCTGATGAAGCGGCGTGCATCTGGCAGATCTCGATGGAATGTGCGGACTACCTGCGGGCCGCCAATCATGCGCTCTTGAGCCAGGTGTTTTCCTCCGATGGTTCGGTTCCGCCACCGGAAAGTGAAGACAGGAAGAGGCTCGAGGCCGCTGCGCAGCTGTTGCATGCCGAATGCGCCTATCTTGAAGAACTGCTGAAGGATGAGCGGCTGTTTCTGGCGGGAGATCGGCCGACGGCCGCTGACGCGATTGCCTTTCCGGAAATCCGCCTGGTTCAGCGTGCCGTTATGACCAGGAACGCGCTGATGGCAACGGTCGGTTTCGGGTTTCCGCCTGACCGCTATCCGAAGACGGCCGAGTGGAAAGATCGGCTCAACAGCATGCCGGAAATTGCCGCGACCATGCCCGAGCACTGGAACGAGCAAACGGTTGCCGCCTGATCAAAACAGGGAAAGTTAAGATGACCTCACCAATGATCGTCAGCCGGGACGAGTGGCTGCGCGCGCGCAAGGATCTTCTGGCGCGAGAAAAACAACATACCCGGGAGAAGGATGCTCTCGCCGAAGCAAGACGCCGGATGCCCTGGGTCAGGGTCGAAGCGGAGTATCGCTTCGACACACCGAATGGCGTCAGGTCGCTTGCGGACTTGTTCGGTGGCAGATCCCAACTGATCGTGTATCACTTCATGTTCGGAGCGGACTGGGACAATCCGTGCAAGAGCTGCTCCTTCTGGGCGGACAGCTACAATGGACTGGCGCCCCATCTGGAAGCACGTGACATCGCCTTCGTCGCCATCTCTTCCGCACCTTTGTCTCGTCTTCTGCCCTTCAAGGATCGCCTTGGCTGGAAGTTCGACTGGGTCTCGTCACAGGGGTCCAGTTTCAACCACGACTTTGATGTCGGCTTTGGCGCGGACAGGCCTCCTGAACGGGGTCGCAGCTACAATTTCGGGACGATGGCCGATGCGCCGATGGACGAGATGCATGGCACATCCGTTTTTGCCAGAGGAGAGGATGGCTCTGTCTACCACACCTACTCAATGTATGGGCGCGGTCTGGATGCAACAAATGCCGCCTATGCCTATATCGACCTGACGCCGAGAGGGCGAAACGAACCGGCCGGCGGCAATCCGATGGCGTGGCTGCAGTATCATGACGCGTATTGACCTTGCACGGAGCCGGCAGTCGGGCGGACCTCTCCTGATCGGGGCAGCGTTGTGCGTTTGCTGGCTGTTTGTTTTGCAAGGGGCAGGAATGAGCATGAGTATCTGGGAGATGAGCTCTCCCAGGTTCCCACCCGTTGAAGGGCAGATGCGGATGCCTATGGCACGCGCCTGGGACCTGGCACATGCGACGCATATTGCCGTCATGTGGTGGGCGATGATGATGGCCATGATGCTGCCCGGCTTGCTGGCTCAACAAGCTTGCGGCAGGAGCAATGCGTCCGTTTCGGTCAGCTTCGTCACCCAATATGCCGCTGTCTGGAGCATCGCGTCCCTTGTCGCAGCCGTAGCTCAGTTCGGGTTCGAACAAGCAGGCTGGCTGGACACCATGCACTTGTGGAGTGTCAGCAAAGGCTTGACGCTGGTCCTGATTATCTGTGCTGCTGCCTCGCAGATCTGGCGGCAATTCGCCTTGAGACGGTCTGATGAAAGTGTATCAGGCAGCGTCTCCGGTCTTGATTATGGCCGCGACTGCATCTTGTCTACGGGACCAGTGATGTTGCTGCTCTTTGCCGGTGGCGTCATGAACCTCTATTGGATAGCGACGTTGACGGTCTGGAACATGGCTATGAAAATCTGGCCCCGTTCATACGTTCTGCCTGGAGCCACAATTCTGGTCTGCCTTTGTCTGGCGTTGCTGGTCTGAAATTGCGTCTGGCTGGGGCAGGCTTTCTGGCAACCGATGCCGCCCCCGGTGTCGCAAGGCAGTACAAGCAGAAAAGCAGGGGCGGCGCTAGATGCAAAAAGGGCGGCTCGAGAGCCGCCCTTTCCGGAATTCACAAGCGTCAGGCTTCTTAGAAGCCCATGCCGCCCATGCCGCCCATGTCGCCACCCGGCATGGCCGGAGCAGCGTCTTTCTTCGGCAGCTCGGCAACCATGGCTTCGGTGGTGATCAAGAGGCCGGCAACGGAAGCTGCGTCCTGCAGAGCCGTGCGCACAACCTTGGTCGGGTCGATGATGCCGGCTTCGATCATGTTGACGAATTCTTCGGTCTGAGCGTTGAAACCGAAGGTGTCGTCGCCGTTTTCCTGGATCTTGCCAACAACGATGGAGCCTTCGACACCAGCGTTTTCAGCGATCTGACGGATCGGAGCTTCCAGAGCACGCAGGACGATCTTGATGCCGGCAGCGATGTCGGCGTTGTCGTTGGCCAGAGCCTCAACAGCCTTCTTCGCACGCAGCAGAGCGGTGCCGCCACCCGGGACGATGCCTTCTTCAACGGCAGCGCGGGTTGCGTTCAGAGCATCGTCAACGCGGTCTTTTTTCTCTTTCACTTCGATTTCGGTCGCACCGCCAACGCGGATCACGGCAACGCCGCCTGCGAGTTTGGCAAGACGCTCCTGGAGCTTCTCACGGTCGTAGTCGGAAGTGGTTTCTTCGATCTGGGCCTTGATCTGGCCAACGCGACCGTCGATGTCTTCCTTGGAGCCAGCGCCATCAACGATGGTGGTGGTTTCCTTGGTGATCGCGACTTTTTCAGCAGTGCCGAGCATGTCGAGGGAAACGTTTTCCAGCTTGATGCCGAGGTCTTCGGAAATGACGGTGCCGCCGGTCAGGATGGCAATGTCTTCCAGCATGGCCTTGCGGCGGTCGCCGAAGCCCGGAGCCTTGACAGCAGCAATTTTCAGGCCGCCGCGCAGCTTGTTGACAACGAGGGTTGCCAGAGCTTCGCCTTCAACATCTTCAGCGATGATGAGCAGCGGACGGGAAGACTGAACGACAGCTTCCAGGATCGGCAGCATGGCCTGCAGGTTGGAGAGCTTCTTCTCGTGCAGCAGGATGTAAGGCTTTTCCAGGTCGGCCAGCATCTTGTCGGCATTGGTGACGAAGTACGGGGACAGGTAGCCGCGGTCGAACTGCATGCCTTCAACGACTTCCAGCTCGGTTTCCAGGGACTTGGCTTCCTCGACGGTGATGACACCTTCGTTGCCGACCTTCTGCATGGCTTCGGCAATGTCTTCACCAACCTGGCTGTCGCCGTTGGCGGAGATGGTGCCGACCTGTGCAACTTCTTCAGAAGTGGTGATGGTCTTGGAGGAGGCAGTCAGAGCCTTGACAGCTTCAGCAGCAGCAAGATCAACGCCGCGCTTCAGATCCATCGGGTTCATGCCGGCAGCAACAGCCTTGGCGCCTTCCTTGACGATGGCCTGGGCCAGAACGGTTGCGGTGGTCGTGCCGTCGCCAGCGATGTCGTTGGTCTTGGAAGCCACTTCGCGCACCATCTGGGCGCCCATGTTTTCGAACTTGTCTTCCAGTTCGATTTCCTTGGCAACGGAGACACCGTCCTTGGTGATGCGCGGAGCGCCGAAGGCCTTGTCGAGGACAACGTTACGGCCTTTCGGGCCGAGGGTCACTTTGACGGCGTTTGCCAGGGTGTCGACACCTTTGAGCATACGCTCACGGGCGTCGGAGGAGAATTTTACTTCTTTAGCAGACATGAGATCGTCTCACCTAAATTTGGAATGGAGTTGAGATCAGAAGCGGTTCGCTGATTAAGCGATCACGCCCATGATGTCGGATTCCTTCATGATCAGGAGGTCTTCACCGTCGATCTTGACTTCGGTGCCGGACCATTTGCCGAACAGGACGCGGTCGCCTGCCTTGACATCGAGAGCAACGATTTCGCCGTTGTCCTTGCGGGCACCGGTGCCGACAGCGATGATCTCGCCTTCCTGCGGCTTTTCCTTAGCGGTGTCCGGAATGATGATGCCGCCAGCGGTTTTCTCTTCAGAGTCTACGCGGCGAACTACGACACGGTCGTGCAGTGGACGAAATGCCATAAGACTGTTTCCCTTCATGAGCGCGCCCCACGCAATTGGCAGCGCGCGAGACATGATTACGAGGTTGATTGGGTACGAAAGGGACAGACCCTTCGCAGCAAATTAGCACTCCCTAGAGGCGAGTGCTAACAGCGCTCTGGATTTATGGAGCTGGGCCCGTCTTGTCAATGCTTTGTGACGAGAATTTAATCCTGGTCCGCCTTTATGCCGAGGCGCCAGATGGCCGCCCGGTCAAGTGAACCGGGCCACTGCAGCACTCAATTGGTGCCGTTGACCGAAAATGGCAAGGTAAAGCTCGATTGATTGCCGCCGATTTCGTCTTCGAACCGGGTCTCAAGCTTGTATTCGCCGACGGGAAGGCCGCTGAACTGGAAAGTCAATGCTGCGGAGAGTTCGCGCTTCTTGGTTCTGCCGGATCCGGCGAACGTCGCGAAGTTTTCCTGCTCGGCCAGGACCTGGCCGGACAGGTTCAGCAACTTGAAACTGGCAGTAAGTTCGTACGAATAGGTGCTGCCATCCTGGCTGAAAGCGTAACCGACCGGTTCGGCATAGACGGTGAGGGCTTCCTTGTCGTTGAAGACAGTATTCCCGCGCGGGATATACTGACCGTAGCCGGTGGCCGCACCCTCGGTAAACGTGACCTCGGTGAATGCCAGGCCGGAGGCTGTCCAGGCCCGGTCAAAGGCTGCCAGGGCTTCCTGGAAGGCTTCGGAAGGTTGAACAGTGTCCGATTGGGCAAACGCAGTTGCCGAACCGGCGATCAAGCCTCCAGCAACCAGAACAGCAGAAACGATCTGCTTCGAAGCATGTCTAACAGCCACCATTTTCTTTTCCCCGCACGCCTTTAAATCTTGTCGTTTTCAGCGATTTTGCCGATATAGACCGACTTTTCCCAATAAACAAGACAATGTGTGCGATGCGGTAAACATCGGTGCAGACAAGTGTTGTTTGTTTATCCGGAAAAAAGGAAAACCAGATTGGGGTTAATGGACCCTCTATTCGGGCACCGGCAGGTACAACTTACGCGCCGTGCATCAGCCGCTCAGACCAGGCCTGTCGCTTGCGGTAGATCGTCGAGGGGCTGATCTCCAATGCGGCGGCCGCCATGGCGATGTTGCCGTCAAAGGCGTCGAGAGCGTCCTCAATGATCCGTCTTTCCTGAGCCCAGAGCGGTTCGATCGCACCGAAGGGGCGGCTCGGCGGCGCCGAGCGCGGGCGTTCCCGGGAAAGATCGATGATGGCATTCGGGCGTGCACTCAGGTCGCGGATCACCATGGGCAGCATGTCATAGGTAACGGCGGCCCCGTCATTCATGACCACGATCTGCCGGATCGTGTTTTCCAGCTGACGGACGTTTCCGGGCCAGGCATAGGCGACAATCCTTGCCTCGGCATCCGCATCGAAACCTTTGAACCCGCGCCGTTCTTCGCTGGAATAGCGCAGCAGGAATGCTTCGGCGAGCGGTAAGATATCATCCCGCCGTTCGCGCAAGGGCGGTAGATGAATAGGCAGCACATGGAGGCGGTAATAAAGGTCCTCGCGGAACCGCCCCGCGGAGATTTCCGAGACCGGATTCCGGTTGGTAGCACAGATGATGCGCGCATCGACCTTGCGGCTGCTGGTGTCGCCAAGTCGCTGGAACGTGCCGGTTTGCAGGAAACGCAGCAGCTTGCTCTGCAGCAACAGATCCATTTCGCCAATTTCGTCGAGAAACAGCGTGCCGCCATCGGCCTGTTCGGCTGCGCCGGCGCGGTTGTCGGTCGCGCCAGTGAACGCACCGCGCACATAGCCGAAAATCTCGCTTTCGATGAGATCGCGCGGTATTGCTGCGCAGTTCAGTGTGACGAAACGGTTGTCGCACCGATCCGACAGGTTGTGAACGGCGTTGGCACAAAGTTCCTTGCCTGTCCCGGATTCGCCAGTGATGAACACCGGGGCCTGGGACGGCGCCATGCGCGCAATCTGATCATGGACGTCGCGCATTTGAGCCGAAACACCGATCAGTCTGTTGTCGTTTTCGGGCTCCTTGGCGGAGAGAAGTCGCTGCGGTGCCATTGCCTCTTTGGTCATCGGCGCTGCCGCAGCCGCAACACTGGAAACCACCGGCTCAGGCGTTGTCACCGAAGGACGTCTTTGCTGGAGCTGGAACATGATTTTGGATGCGAGCGCATCCAGAGAAAATGGTTTGGTCAGAAAGTCATGCGCTCCGGAGCGCATGGCACTGACGGCACGGGAGACAGAACCTTTTGCCGAGACGGCGATGATGACGGATTTCGGGCAGCGCACTGCATAGGCTTCAAGGGCCTCTTCGCCGCCGATTGTTTCCAGATCTATGATGAGAATGTCGGTTGACTTGTCGGCCAGGTCCTGGAGGCAGGAAGTAGAGTCGGTATAAAGTATTGGATCCGTACAGGCGGCGGACAGTTTTGCACATACCGCGGATGTTCGGGCGGCTTCGGATGCCGATGCGTCCAACACGCGTACAATTGCAGGCAACTCTTTGCCTTCGTTACTCCCCATTGCTGGGCAACTCCCATTCTGCGATCTGGGTCTTTCGAATACCGAAAGATTCGTCAGTTTGATAATTCGCCGAACAGGGTAAACAAAGCGTTGTCAGCCAGTGCAAATTGCACAAGTAGGCGAGGATAAGCGCGAATTAGCCGGAAAAGCTCCTAGGCTCAGGGCGCCAATAGAAGCGCGAGAAAGTACCCGGCCAGGAAACAGGTTCCGCCGAAAAGCAACGATGGCACGAGTGGAACGGAGCGCCAGCTGGTTTGAGCGGGGTTCTGTGAGCCATTGGCCTCTGGGGGGAGGGGCCCCGCACCTTCCAGGCGAGACGGGACCGGTCCGGTCTTGCCGCCGGACAACCCCATTCGCGTGCCTGCCTCCTGAGCCTCCGCGGTCGAAGCGCCAGAAGCGGTGGCTGCGTCCTCCAGGAGGTCGTCGGTTGCCGACGTGAACGTCTTTCCGCCTTCCTGAAAGGTCAGGACTCCAGCAGACGGTTTTTCTGTCTCCTTCAGCAAAGGAGCGGAACAGAACTCCGGCGCATAACTGCCTTTGGGAATGAGGATGCGCACCGGGTCATCGGCACCGGAGCCGGTATAGTATTTTTCCAGCCTTCGCCGGAGGCGCGCCGCCTCCACGCGGACAATCGGATCGGTAACGGGGTTGAAGTCTTCAGGCCGCCCGAGCGCTTCGACCGCAATCGTATAGCCTTTCACCTTTTCCTGCTCTCGATCCAGGGTGGCACGCACGACAAATCCCAGAAAGGCACGCAGCTGCGGAGCCGACTGGAACTCCCGGCTTTGCAGCGCCGACACAAGTGCGGCCTGAACGAGCTCGTCGGTGATGTCCTGATTGTCGCTGGAATTGCCGCCCGCCTTCGCCGGCCGCGGTCGGGAGGTCCGGCTTTTGGAGTGGCCAGGTCCTCGACGAACCCAATCGGGTTCATCTGGTTTTGCGTTCTCTTCGGCCCCCTGCGGAACGCAATGGGATGTCTGTCCGGCTGCCTGCATACCAGCCCCCTTGGAAATTCGCATAAAATAACGTCGCCACGACACAACTTCCCTTGCGTAAGTTTAGCGGAAGGCCTGGGGGATTGCAAAGTGCAATTGCCGTCTCACGCAGGGAGAGCTGGCTATTGTGCAAAACATTGGTTTGAGACATTCTGGTTAGCGAGGTGGGGTTGTGCTGCTCTGATTTGCACATTGAAAAGCCATAATCGGGGACAAGTCACGGATTCCACGTTTGAAAGCAGTTTGTGGATTCGGTTGCGCCTTGTTCTTAAGGCATGATTAAGCAGTAACTTTTGATTCGGGTCGGAACTTTCGAACGCCATGGGTCGTACTGGGACCATCTTTGTAGCAGTTTGTATGGCCGTGATCGCCCTGTCGTCGGCGACGGTTCTGGTGTTTCAGTTCGGCCGTCCGCTCGGCGAAGCAGTGTCGCTGTCGCTTGCTCTCATGTGCACCATGATCCTGTTCCACCTATTGATTGGGCGTGCGCGTGATCGGGGAGCTGTCAACGAAGCCGTTGAGCGACTTGAAGAGCGCATGACGGACCTGGACGAAGATGTCGGCAATCTGGAAGGGCGTTTGACCGGCATGGAACATGCCGTGCCGCGCCGCACGCGTGCGGAGATTGATCCCCTGTTCGCCGAAGTTGAGGTCCTGGGCACGCTGGTCAAGCAGATGGCGGAAGCCATGTCGGATCTTGAAACCAAGGTCGAGGACCAGCAGGCGATCGCACCACCGCCTCGGGCTCCGAGCCTGCCGCGTTACCAGCAGCCTTCCCAGCAACCTCCTTATCCGGCGGAGCAGGAACAGGCATACCGGGCTCCACGGGACTGGCCACCCGTGCAACAACCCGAACAGCATGCGCAGTATGCACCTGTCGAAACACCGCACGCGCAGGAGGGGATGTATCCGTCTGCACCGGTGCAGTCCCATCGTGACATGGCCGAACTTGACCGTCGCTACGGTGTTCATGCGCCGCGTGAGGGGGATGAACCTGCGCATCTGAACGCCCCCCGCCAGGATTATGTCGGCCGGGACCCGCATCGGGACGGGGCGAGTGAGTTGGCAGCGCCTGCGCACGAAGATCCGGTTCTGGCGCCAGCACCACAGGCCAACAGGCCAAATATGGCCATGCGCGAGCTGATCACCTCAGCGCTGAATGCCAATCGGGTTGAGCTGCATCTGCAGCCGATCGTGACGCTACCGCAGCGCCAGGTGAAATATTATGAGGCCTTCACCCGTTTGCGCGATGTCGAAGGCAACCTGATCGACGCGGCTGCTTTCCTGCCGGAGGCTGTTATGTCCGGCCAGGTTGCGCGCATAGACAATCTGCTGTTGTTCCGTTCGATCCAGGTCGTGCGCCGGCTCACCTCGCGCAATCGAAACGCCATCCTGTTCTGCAACATCTCGACGGTATCGCTCGCAGACGAGACCTTCTTTCCGGGCTTTCTGGAATTCGTCAAGGACAACCAGAATTTTGCCGACGTGCTGGTGTTCGAGTTTGCGCAGGACGATGTCGCGGCGATGGGCGCGCTGGAGCTGGAAAGCCTGAGTGCCCTCTACGACCTGGGTTTCCGGTTCTCCGTCGACCGGATTTCCGACATGAAGATGGATTTCAACTCGCTGGCTGGGCGGGGCTTCAAGTTCGGCAAGCTGAATGCCGATTACCTGATCGGCCGGCGCGAAGCCAAACACGGGCATATTCACCCGTCTGATTTCGGCGATCTCCTGCAGCGCTACGGCATGCAGTTGATTACCGATCATGTCGAGACGGAATCGCAGGTCCTGGAGCTTCTCGATTATGATGTGACCCTTGCCCAGGGCACATTGTTCTCACCGCCGCGCCCGGTCCGGGCGGAAGTGCTTCAGGGCGCTCCGGCCCCAGGGCCAAGACGGTCCGCGGCGGGATAACCCGCCGCTTTTGACTATTCTTCAGTCTCAGCCCTGTTTCGGCCCGACGGTAATCACTGTCGGGTTTTGTCTGCGAGCAGCCGTTTGGCAACCCGCTGCACATCTTCGAGCGTCACCGCCTCGATCTCGCTGTTTCGGCGCTCGAAATAATCAATACCGAGGTCCGCATTCTGCAGGCCGACCAGCTGACGGGCAATCTTCCCGGAACTGTCGAACCTGAGGGCGTAGGAGCCGGTCAGGAACTGCTTGGCGGCGCGTAGTTCCTCTTCGGTGGGGCCTTCCGTTGCCATTCGTTGCAGTTGGTCCAGGATGATGGATACCGTCTCGTTGGCCCGCTCCGCCTTGGTGGCCGCCGAACCGATCAGGAGCCCGGTACGGGCATAGGGAGAAAGCGAGGTTCCGGTGCTGTAGGAAAGGCCACGTTTTTCGCGGACTTCCTGATAAAGCCACGAGGTAAATGTGCCGCCACCCAGGATGTGGTTCATCACGAAGGCAGCCTGATAGTCCGGATCGTTTCGTTTCAGACCCGGCAGACCGACCAGAATGGTCGATTGCGGGACTGCCAGCTCGTCGCTGATCTGATCACCATAGGAAGGTTCTAGTTCGGCAATGGAAACCAGCTCTCCGTCAGCCGGCAGTGTGAGAAACACTTCGTCCAGAATCTCGGCCAGGGCTTCGGCATTTATCGCACCGACCACGCCGACGGTCAGGCCGTTCCGCGTCAGCAACCGTTTGTGCTGGCCAGCCAGGTCGGCAGCGGTCAGCGCTTCGAGGCTTTCAACAGTACCGAGGGTGGGACGTGAATAGGGGTGGTCGCCGAACATGGCTGAGGCAAGTGATCTGCCGGCGATCGCGTTCGGGTCACTTTCGTTGCGCTTGGCCCGGGTTACCAGCTGGGCTTTCATGCGTTCCAGCGGTGCTTCGTCAAAACGGGGGCTGTTCACCGCGAGAGCAAGCAGGTCGACTGCTTCGTCCAGGCTGGGCGTCAGGCTGCGCAGACTGCCGTAAAACCGGTCTTTGCCGGTGCTGAACCCGATGCTGACTGCAAGCTCCTCCATTCGGCCCTGAAAGGCTTCACTGTCCAGCTCGCCGGCACCTTCATCCAGTGTAGCAGCGAGCAGCCGGGTCAAGCCTTCCTTTCCATCCGGATCCTGGGCCGATCCACCGGTGAAGGAAAAATTCAGGGCAACGATCGGAACGGTATGATCTTCCACCAGCCAGGCTTCTATCCCGCCCGGGCTGGTGACTTTCTGGATCTCAACGGCCTGAGCCGGTCCTGGCGCCACAAGAAGGACAATCAGCGTCAGACAGGCAAACGCGAACCAGTCGTGCAGGTATTTACGGTTAGCCATATCAGGACTTGTCCTTCACTTTCGGGGCCTCGGTCTGGGCGGCGTCAGGAACATCAGGCGCCTCAATGCGCAATTCGCCGCTCACCGGCAGGCCAGACAGGTATGTCCGGGCTGCTTCAAGCACATCCTCCGGCGTGACCGCGCTGACCTGGGCCGGCCAGGTCTGTACCTCTTCAATGGTCAGGCCGGTTGTCAGGGCACTGCCGAAAAGACGGGCAAGACGCGACTGGCTGTCCTGTGCGTAGATCGCACCTGCAATCATGCTGTTTTTGGCGCGTTCGACTTCTGCCTCTGTGACGCCGGTTTCCAGCAGCCTCGCAATTTCTGCTGCCATCAGGCGTTCCATGTCCTCAAGGGTAAAGCCGGGGCGCGGGGAGGCATAGACACCGAAGCGCCCGTCATCGAGGGCTCCTCCCTGATAGTAGGCACCGGCGCCGAGGGCTGCTTCCTGGTCCAGGACCAGGGCCTTGTGCAGCCGGCTCGATGGACCTTCGCCGAGAATATAGGCCAAAACGTCGAGAGCTTCGGGTTGGCGCCCGTCCCCGGTTGACTGGCTGGGTACGATCCAGGTCTGTGACAGGGATTCCTGGCGGACGCGCGGGTCGCTGACCGAAACCCGGCGTTCTCCGGAAAGAGGCGGCTCCGCTGGACGGACACGGGGCGGCGGTTCTGCCCGGCGGGCGACCTTGCCATAGGTGTTCTCGGCGATCTTGCGGACGTCTTCCACATCGACATCTCCGGCGACAACCACGACCGCGTTGTTTGGCGTGTAGAACCGGTCGTAGAAGGCGAGGGCGGCTTCCTTGTTGAGGGCCCTGATCTCGCTTTCCCAGCCGATCACGGGCGAACCATAGGGGTGATTGACGAAGGTGATCGCATTTAGAGCTTCTCGCAGGCGCGAACCCGGTTCGCTGTCGACGCGCGAGCGGCGCTCTTCAAGGACGACGTCGCGTTCCGGGTCGACAACGGCGTCCGACAGGATCAGGTTCTCCATCCGGTCGGCTTCAAGTTCCATCATAAGCGGCAGATGTTCCTTTGCGACCCGCTGAAAATAGGCCGTGTAGTCCGCGCTGGTGAAAGCGTTCTCCTGTCCGCCACGCTCGGCAACCATCTTGGAAAAGGCACCATCCGGGTTGTCGGTCGTGCCCTTGAACATCAGGTGCTCCAGAAAGTGGGCGACGCCCGATTGCCCGTCGGGTTCGTCCGCAGCGCCGACCTTGTACCAGATCATGTGGGTTGCAACGGGAGCCCGGCGATCGGGTAT
Source organism: Roseibium sp. (assembly GCF_965233565.1). Lineage (GTDB taxonomy): Bacteria > Pseudomonadota > Alphaproteobacteria > Rhizobiales > Stappiaceae > Roseibium. The sequence continues at coordinate 4,656,214 of NZ_OZ247494.1, forward strand.
GACCACCACTTGCAGGCCGTTTTCCAGCGTGAAGCTCTCCAGGTTCGGGGCGATCCGGATGTCGGCAGCCTTTCCCGACGTTTCCAAAGCAATCGCAGGGAAACTCACCGATGTCCCGAAGACCAGAAGCGTTGGTAGCAGGATATGACCGAGCACCCGGCTGAAGCGGCGCGCGGCGCGAGTTCGACGCCGTTTGGAGGATGGGTTCACGTGCAGCTCCCGAGTTTTGAGCCGGTTGCAAGGACGATTTGGGTCTTGGCGACGCCCATGCGAACGGCATATGAGGCAAAGTTTTTCTGCTTTCCGGCGCCGAACAGCGACACTTGCACGGAAAACAAAAAACCTCCGGACCTTCTTCCATATAGGAAGTGTGGACCGGAGGTCTCGTTACTTTTTCGTCATCTGTGCCAGTGAAAGACGGTTGGCCGATCAGCGGCAGTATTGCGACTCGCCTTCCAGGCAGCGCGGGTCGAGCGGCGTGGAATCGTACACATCATAGTTGCTCGGTTTGCGGTCTTTCTTCTTGACCACTTCAGGCATCGGCGCATCCGGCGAGGGCGTGCTGTAGTCGGTCGGCGGCTCCGTCAGGAACCGGCGCGTGGCAAGGCCGCTTTGATCGATGCCGGCCTGCTGACTCTGCAATTGCTGCAAGCGTTCCCACTCGGCCTTCTGCTCGGCGCGTGTCAGTCGAGCACCTTCGTCGATCTCGTTTTGACGCCGTTCCGCCTCAAGATCGCGACCGGTGCCTGTAACGCCTGTGATCTTGAAACCGCGCATCTGTTCCGGCGTCAGCGGTTCGGCGTTCATGCTGCCGGCTTTGCCGGAGCTGGCATAAAGTTGCTGAATGTCGGTAAGTTCCTGGTTTTCGCGCTGCTTGGGCCAGTTTTCTGAATTCACGCCGGCAACATTGGTTTCCGGCTCGGGCAGCTTGCCCGGTTCGGCAGGCATGGCAAGCGGCGCACGGGGCTTGTAGTCGATCGGCTTCTCGTTCGGGTCAACGGCGCCAAGACCCTTCATGACGGTGTCGACAAGCGCCACATCCGGCGCCTGGCTCGTGCCATCGGCGGCCTGACAGGCGGCCAGCCCGGCCAGAAGAGCCAGAACCAAACCGTTTTTCACAAAACCAAACATCGTCCGCGCCACAGCAGACTCCCCGAAAATACCTGTTTTTGCCGGCAACCTGCTGCCCGCAATCCGTCAGTCCAGCGTTAAACCGCTATTTTGCGGCTGAATTAGGACCATTTGTGAAACTGTCATACAGGAGACCGATCACACCCGCAACGATCCACACATCCGCAAGGTTGAAGACATACCACGAGAATGTGCCGACATGAAAATGGACGAAGTCCACCACAGCGCCGTGGAACAGCCTGTCGACCCCGTTGCCGAGTGCGCCACCGATAACCAGGGCGAGCGACAGCGCGACCAGCCGCGACGCGCAGCGGGTGGACCAGACCCAAAGGCCGATCGTCACGACAACGGTCAGTCCGGCCAGCAGCCAGCGACCAAGGTCGCTGTTCTGCTGAAAAAGGCCGTAGGAAATGCCCCTGTTCCAGACAAGCACGATATCGAGAACAGGCAACAGTTCGACCGGGCCGTTGCGTTGCAGGTCAAAACCCTGAACCAGCCAGAGTTTGCTACCCTGGTCCAGAACAAGGCCGATCAGCGCAATGATCAGGACAAAGCCGCTGAAACGGCCCCAAAGCAGGGGCTGTTTCGCTCCGGCCGGCCCGGGTTGATCCGCATCGGTCATTCTGCTGGTCACACCTTGTCTTATGCGGACACGTGGGCTGCATCCCACTCCCGGAGCGCGTTCGCGTCGCGTGGTGTCACATCCGGATAGTCCGGATCGGAGCCCACGTCTGGAAGGATTTTCCAGGACCGGGCGCATTTGGTTCCTTCCGCCAGTGCCGGAACGACGGCCACGCCCTTGGTGTCTTCCAGTGTGAAGGCGCCGGCCGGGGCCGGGTCTGCGGACAGCGTCAACTGGCTGGTGATGGCGATGTCGGCCATGTCCTTGCCTTCAAGCGCGGCCATCAGCTCCGGATCGGTGACATGAACCACCGGATGGGCTTCCAGGGACGAGCCGATGCGCTTTTCGCGGCGTTCGATTTCAAGGGCGCCGGTGATCACGCGGCGCACCGTCTTGATTTTTGCCCATTTTGCCGCCAGCGCATCGTCGCGCCACTCTGCCGGGACCACCGGGAACTGTTCCAGGTGGACACAGGCCGTGTCGCCATAGCGGGAGGTCCAGGTCTCATCCATGGTGAAGGGCAGCATCGGCGCCATCCAGGTGACGAGACAATTGAACAGCTTGTCGATCACATAGAGCGATGCCTTGCGCCGTGTGGACGAGGCGGCATCGCAGTAGAGCGCGTCCTTGCGGATGTCGAAATAGAACGCGGACAGTTCCACGGTCATGAAGGTGAACAGCTGGTGGGTGATCTTCTTGTAGTCGAATTCCCAGTAGGCCTCGCGCACGAGCACGTCGAGTTCCGCCAGGCGGTGCAACATGAGGCGCTCCAGCTCCGGCATGTCGGAATAGGCAACGTCCTCGCCCTTGGCATGGGCCAGGGAGCCGAGCATCCAGCGCAAAGTGTTGCGCAGTTTCCGGTAGCTGTCGACATTGGTCTTGATGATTTCCTGGCCGAGGCGCTGGTCTTCCCAATAGTCGGTCGAGGCCACCCAGAGGCGCAGGATATCGGCGCCATACTGCTTGATGATGTCCTGCGGGAACACCTGATTTCCGAGGGATTTGGACATCTTGCGTCCGTCCTCGGCCATAGTGAAACCATGGGTCAGCACCGCATCATATGGCGCACGACCGCGGGTGCCGCAGCTTTCCAGAAGCGAGGAATGGAACCAGCCGCGATGCTGGTCTGAACCTTCCAGGTAAAGCACATAGTCATTGCCGCCATCGACCTTGCGTTTCGGCGCCAGATCTTCGCGTTCTTCCATGACGAAAGCATGGGTGGAGCCACTGTCGAACCAGACATCGAGGATGTCCATGACCATGTCCCACTCATCGGCCTTATAGTCGTTGCCCAGGAACCGCTCCTTGGCACCGCCCTCGAACCAGGCATCCGCGCCTTCGGCGGAGAAGGCGTCAAAGATCCGTTTGTTGACGGCTTCGTCCTTCAGGATTTCGGCCGTTTCCTTGTGGATGAAGACGGTGATGGGCACGCCCCAGGCGCGTTGGCGCGACAGGACCCAGTCCGGGCGGTTCTCGATCATGGAACGCAGCCGGTTCTGACCGCTGCCCGGCACGAAGCGGGTTTCGTCGATCGCGGTCAGCGCGCGTGTGCGCAAGGTGTCGCCTTCGCCGCCAAGGGTCTTGTCCATATAGACGAACCACTGGGGCGTGTTGCGGAAGATCACCGGTTTCTTGGACCGCCAGGAATGCGGATAGGAGTGGGTCAGACGGCCAAGACCGATCAGGTTGCCGGCGTCTTTCAGCCGTTCGATGACCGCCTTGTTGGCCTTGCCCTTTTCCCCCTTGTGGGTGATGACCTCGAAGCCGTCAAAGCCCGGTGCGTCCTTGGTGTAAAAGCCGTCATCGGCGACCGTGAATGGGATCGCAGTGCTGATACCGCGTGCTTCCAGGTCGGCCCGTTTGGCCATCCAGATCTCAAAATCGTCCGCGCCGTGGCCAGGGGCCGTGTGCACGAAGCCGGTACCGGCATCGTCGGTCACGTGATCGCCATCCAGGAGCGGCACGTCGAACTCGTAGCCGCCCAGATCAAGTTCGGCCAGCGGATGCGCCAGGGTCATGGTGCCCAGCTCGTCCGCTGTTACGCCGCGCAGGCGGTTGAAGTCGGTGATGCGGGCATTCTTGAAAACGTCGTCGGCCAGCGCGTCCGCCAGGATCAGTTTGTCGCCCTTCTGCACCCAGTTGTCGTCCGGCAGGCCGTCCTGGGAGACCTCATAGATCGAATAGGCGATTTTCGAGGAGAAGCAGACGGCACGGTTGCCCGGGATCGTCCAGGGGGTGGTTGTCCAGATGACAACAGCGGAATCGAGCAGTTCCTCGACCGCCGCGTCGTCGCTGCCGCCGGCGCTCTCGATCGGAAACTTCACCCAGATCATGTCCGACTTGTGGTCGTGATATTCGATCTCGGCTTCCGCAAGTGCTGTTTTTTCGACCACTGACCACATCACCGGCTTGGAGCCGCGATAAAGCTGCCCGGACATGGCAAACTTCATCAGCTCGTTGGCGATGACGGCTTCGCTTTCAAAGCGCATGGTCAGATACGGGTTGTCCCAGTCGCCTTCGATGCCGAGGCGTTTGAACTCCTTGCGCTGGACGTCGATCCAGTGCTCGGCAAACTCACGGCATTCCTTGCGGAATTCGTTGATCGGCACTTCGTCCTTGTTCTTGCCCTTGGCGCGATACTGCTCCTCGATCTTCCACTCGATCGGCAGGCCATGACAATCCCAGCCGGGAACATAATTGCTCTCATACCCCAGCATCTGCATGGAGCGGGTGACGATGTCCTTCAGCGTCTTGTTGAGTGCATGGCCGATATGGATGTTGCCATTGGCATAGGGAGGGCCGTCATGCAGGACATATTTGTCGCGGGATTTACCCTGCTCGCGCAGTTTCTTGTAAACCTCGAGCTGCTCCCAGCGGGCCAGGATTTCCGGCTCCTTCTTGGGCAGGCCCGCGCGCATCGGAAAATCCGTCTGCGGCAGATTGAGCGTTTCGGAATAGTCGCGTTTATCTGTATCGGTCATCGTCAGGTCGATCCGTTCGGGCGTCTGGCCCGTCATTCAAAGGGAAGGGATTGCCGGCCTCAGGGAAGGCTGCAATCGGAAAGCAGGAAGATCCCGGTCCCTGGCGCCGCGCTCGCCGCGTCAGCCGAAGGCCGGGCTAGTAATTCGCGATATCGCGGTCGCCGGCTTGGTGGCGACTATGAGGGCCCGATGTTGCATGGCAAGGGACATAGCAGCACTTTGCCGCTGAATAAAGATCTCTTGCGCAATCGAACCGGGTTTGCGTCTCCGGTCGTGAGCGACAGCCTCTTCCACCCTTCCAGAAAATTGCGGAGGAGTAACCGAATATGAATGTCTGTGCGGCATTCAGAAGGCGAACAGAGATCTCGGGACACGCAAACGATCATGGCCACATCCTCAAAACTTGCCACCGGGCATCAACAGGCACCCGGGCTCTGGCACCGGGCGGCACGGGACGGTGAGTGGTTTACCTGGGACCGGATCGGGTTTGCATGTTTGTGTTCGGCCATTGGTTTCGCCGCCGGGCTTGCCTGGATGCTGGTGATCCCAAACACCTATGGGGCACCGAACGGCACGTTGTTGATGGACTATCTGAGCTTCTGGCTTGCCGGAGGACAGGTGCTGAACGGCACGCCGGAACTGGCCTACAGTCCCAAGGATTTCGCAGCGCTTCAAAACGCCTATACCGGCTCGGATACGGTCTTCGGCTTTTTCTATCCGCCGACTTTCCAGATGCTGCAAAGCGCCTTCGCGCTGCTGCCCTACAAGGCCGCCTTTGCAGGCTTTGTCGCCCTGACAACCGGCCTGTTGTGCCTCTCCTGCCGGATGATCACCGGCAAATGGCTGCTGGCCGCCTGTCTCATTCTCATCCCGGCTTGCGCCAACAACGCCTTTCACGGCCAGAACGCTGCACTGACGGCAGCGCTCTACGGCTTTTTCCTGGTCGGTGTTGAACGCCAGAAGATGATCCTGGCCGGCATTGCACTCGGGCTGCTGACCATCAAGCCCCAGCTCGGCATCCTGGCGCCCATTGCTCTGATTGCCAGCTTGAACTGGCGCACCTTCCTCAGCGCTTCCGTGACCACACTGGTATTTGCCGGATTGAGTGCGGCGGTTCTGGGGCTGGGTGTCTGGCAGGCCTTCTGGCTTCAGGCCCCGGTTGCCTCGGCCATGATGGAACTGGGCGGTGTTGAATGGGGCAAGATGATCTCCGTCTATGGCGGCTTGCGCCTTGTCGGACTGTCTCATATGGCGGCGATGGCACTCCAGGTCCTCGTTGGACTCGCTGCGCTTGTCTGTGTCTGGATCGCCTGGCGGCGCTCCGACCGGATGGCCGTGCGCGCGCCGGTGCTGGTCGGAGGCGCGTTGCTGGTGACGCCGTTCGCGCTGTCATACGATCTGACGCTTTTGGTGGTCCCTTGCGCTTTCCTGATCCGAGAAGGACTGAAATCCGGCTTCCTGCCGTATGAAAAGGCTGCATTGGCGCTGGTGATCGTTCTGTCGGCCTCCACCAGCCCGTTCGCCGTCTGGCTCGGCTTGCCGATCGCGCCGCTTCTGCCGCTGTTGATCGTCTGGATGGGTCTGCAGCGGATGAAGACGGTGGCCGCAGAAGGTCAGACCTCCGCCACTGCCGTCTGAACGGTCTTTTTCAGCTTGCGTTCCCGGTGGGCGATATAAAGACCGCTGCCGATGATGAGCGCGATACCGAACCAGGTCGGGCCGTCCGGAAAGTCGGCAAATACCAAGTAACCGAACAATGTTGCGCTGACGATCTCGATATATTGCAGAGGGGCCAGCAGGCTGGCGGTCCCTCGCTGAAAGGCCGCGACGACGAGGCCGTGGGCGGCAAAGGAAATCAGTCCGATAAGCGCCAGAAGGCCGAGTTGCGTGCTATCCGGCATGACAAAGGCAAGGCCTTCGAGACCGGCGACATTGCCGATCAGCAAGGCTGCGCCCAGCATCAGCGAGCCGGACAGTCCGGCGCTGAACTGGATGGTCAGCAGGCCGTCGGTGACCGGATAAAGTCTGTTGAGCAGCAGGTAGAAGGAAAACAGGAACGCTGTTGCCACGGGCAGCAGGCTGACCAGGCCGATTTCGGCAAGGCTGGGCCGCAGGATAACGATCGCTCCCAGAAGCCCGACCAGAATGGCACCGATCCGGCGAATGCCGACCTGTTCCTTCAGGATCAACGCCGCCAGGATGGTCAGCACCATCGGCTCGATGAAAAAGATCGAGATCGCGGTTGCGACCGACATGAACTTCACCGCCGTGAAGAAACAGAGCGATGCGGCGGCCAGCAGGATACCGCGCATGTAGTTGATCAGCGGCTGCGTCCCGCGCAGGCGGGTGATCTGTCCCGTGACAAGCGCCAGGACCAGGCAGATCAGGAACTGGAAGAAGAACCGGCCGAACGTCACTTCAAGCGGAGGGAGATCAGCCGACAGGTATTTGGCGATGATGTCCATCACCGGAACGATGAGCATCGCAGAGCTCATCAGCAGGATCGCCAGGAGCGAGTTCTGTTCGATGGTCCTCGACGTGCCGGCCGTGGTCACGGAGTGAGGTCCAGCAACTGCGTATCGATTTCGGAGATCGGCTGCAGGGCCGCAAGTGCTGCGCGGGCCTCGGCGCTGTCCTGGTCCATCTGCGCGACAAGCGCGTCAACGCTGTCGAATTTTTCTTCGCCGCGCAGATAGGCAATCAGGTGTACACGCAGCGTCTGACCGTAAAGATCGCCGGCAAAGTCGAAGAGATGAACTTCAAACGTGGCCGCGCCATTGTCGAAAGTCGGCCGCCGGCCGTAGCTGGCAACGCCCTCGTGCCATGTCTCACCGACCTTGACCTTGACCGCATATATGCCCTGTTTCAGCGGGCAGTCCTCGGAAAGCGAAAGATTGGCCGTCGGATAGCCGAGGTCCCGACCGCGCTTGTCACCGTGACGGACGTCCGCGTCAAAGAACCAGCGATAACCGAGCAGTCCGTTGGCCTGCGCTATGTCGCCTTCTGCAAGGCAGTCCCGTATCCGCGAGGACGAGATCACTTCCGCACCTTCATCCTCTTCGCGCTGGACGATCGTGACACCGAAGCCGTGATTGGCGCCGGCTGCGCGCAAGTAGTCCGGCGTGCCCTGACGGGCCTTGCCGAAGTGAAAGTCGTATCCTGTTACTGCATGTGAAATGCCGAGCGTGTCGATCAGGATGTCCTGAACGAAGGCATTGGCTTCCATACCGGCAAAGTCTTTGGTGAAAGGCAGGATCAAAGCGCCATTGAGGCCGCAGACCCGCAGCATGCCGATTTTCTGGTCCGGCGGCGTCAGGCGGAACACTGGTCTGGCCGGATTGAACACCGTGCGCGGATGCGGCTCGAAACTCATCGCGAAAACCGGATGATGCGTACCATGGCCAAGACCCATGGCGGCGTCCAGTACAGCGCGATGACCCCGGTGTACGCCGTCAAAGTTTCCGATCGCCACGATTCCCCCCCTCAGTTCCGCTGGAAAGCTGTCCAGGCTATCGGCAATCAGGAACCTGGAAGTGTCAGAGAGGCTCATGCAGCAAACCTTTGCGCCATGTATCGACCGGGACAGCATTCGTGGCCTGTCCGCCGGGAGGGGAAACCGAAGCGCGGCATCCTGCAGCCCCGCCAAAGCTGGCGAGGAACCTGCCGCCAAGACGGTCAAAGGTCAAGACCAGCTGAAATCTAAGTTATTTGTGATGGAACTCGGGGCCGGGCAGGACACGTGCCTCCTGACGGCATGATCAAGCGTCGTCTTTCGCTGTTGCCGGTGGAGGAATGTCCGTGAACAGCTTTCGGGAAGGTGTTTCGAGCCAGACGCTCAAGATGTCCTGAATCCTTGGCGGGACCGGCTTGTTCTCCGAGATCCAGCCTTCCACGGTTGAAAGGGGCACGCCACACGCCTCTGCAAATTGGGCGGTGTCGCGCTGTTTTTCAGCGATGGCCGTCGCCAGTCCGACACCCCAGCGATCGGCGTCCGGGTCCTGGTTCTTGAACCAGTTGTCAGCAGCCGTCTTGATGGACTGGATCGCCTGTTCGGAAAAGAGACCCGAAATGATGGCAATAAACGATATGAAAAAGGGGCTGAGCGTCGCACTGCCGGACTGGGAGGACGGATCGGTCAGAAACAGGACGCCCGCCTTGGCCAGCACATAGATGGACAAGGCCGTGATTGCACCGAACCAGGGGCGCGAAAAGAAAAAGGCCGCATTCAGGTGTTCGTCGTATTTTCCCTGGTATTTCTCTCGACGGAAATAGAGCTGGGTGATGAAGATCGTGCTGCCAAGGACACCCATGGCAAGGACCAGAAACAGGACAAGCACCTCAGCCGGCATGATGGCCAGGTTATATGGCAGTTTCCAGAGAATGTTTTTCAGGGAAGAGAATTCCGAGACCGCGTCCTGGAGCAATGATTTTTCGTTTTCGTCCAGGCCGTCATAAGGCGTTGTGGTGCTGATCGTGCCATAAACCCCGGCGCGTATCCTGTCGGAGATCGTCTTCAAGGCGATTTTGTATTCATTTACTTCGGCGCGTGTTTCGTCCTCGTTGCGTTTTGTTCCACCAAGATTTCGAAACACATCGTCGCCGCGTTTTTGACGCTGCTCCAGCTCCCTGAGCATCGTCTGATGGTCCTCGGACAGAGCGAGGCCCTCCAGTTGCCGGGCGACGTCCGTATAAAGGATCTTCACGCTGAGATGGTGTTTCGGCAGTGGCTTGAACGAAAAGCCCTCATAAGACGTTTCAATCAGCGACTTGAACGCCCTGATGTCCTTGTAGAATGGATCGAAGATCTTGGTGTATTCAATGTCGAGCTCAACGCGTCTTGCGGCAATGCCGTCCAGGCGCGTCTGCATTTGCTGCAATTCCTGAAGTCTGTTCTCCAGGATGTTCTTTTCAACGGAGTAGACGTTGGAGAGCTCGATCAGGCGCCAGATCGACAGACGTGTATCGCTGATGTTGACATATTGGATGCGCGACTGGATCTGATAACTGCTCAGCATCAGGATCGAGATCGAGATCGTTACCACATAGAGCAAAACGAGCCAGATCCCGATCACCAGGTTTGACGCTGTGTGCCCTCTCCGGGATTTTTTCTGGCCGTTTTCAGCCGCACCGTTTTCCGCAACAGCCTCGGACATTTCCCCCTCCAGAACACACGAGACAATTTTCGGTCACCGACACTTAACAATGGATCGGCGGCGCGAGCAACTTTCGCGGGATTCTGAAGGGATATATACTTATGGGTGCGGTACGGGTTGTAGAGCCCCGGAAGGTCTCAGTCGCAAGGCCCGATCGTCAGCACCCGTTGACCGGCGGATGATCCACGAAACGCGTCTGGCGGCTAGAGCCCGGAGCGGTCTTCGTCCCGGCTCGGCACCTTCACGAGGGCTTCGCCTTCCAGAACGACAGTGTCCTCGACCCGGCAGATGCAGGACAGGCGGGCCCGGTTGCCGCGTTCCATCAATTCTTCCACGGTCACGATCACCGTGACGTCGTCACCGATTCGCACCGGCGCCTTGAAGTTGAGCGTTTGGGACAGATAGATCGCACCTGGACCGGGCAGACGGGTGCCGAGCACAGCGGAAATCAGGCTGGCTGTATAAAGACCGTGGGCGATCCGGGTCTTGAATGGCGTTCTGGCGGCAAAGTGCTCGGAAAGATGGATGGGGTTCCGGTCGCCGGAAACTTCCGCAAAGCCGACCACATCTGAAGAACTGACATGTTTGACAAGTTCTTCGCTCATTCCGACCGAAAGATCCTCGAAACAGAGTTTTTGCAGCTCAAGCATTGCGATTTCCGTCCTGAATTTGGGTTTTTCAAGCAACGCGGACGCTAGGCGTACTAAGGATTTCTGGCAATTGTGCTTTGGGTGAAGAAAAAAAGCGCCTGTTATTAACGGTCTTTTCAGGGGCGGCGGGTAAATTGCGTTGAGTGTGGGGAGGTGAGGACACAAATAAATGTGTCGCTCTCCTTCGAGGTCATAACGCGTTCCAACGGCCCACGGCCAGGGGCCGCGCAAATTGACAGTATGGAGTAGACAATGGCCCTTGATCTTCAGATGCCGGTCCTCGTGGTCGATGACTACAAAACGATGATTCGCATCATCCGGAACCTGCTCAAGCAGCTTGGTTTCGAAGACATCGATGATGCTGCGGACGGCACCGAAGCATTGGAAAAAATGAAGCAGCGCCGTTACGGCCTGGTGATTTCCGACTGGAATATGGAGCCGATGACCGGTTACGAGCTGCTCAAGCAGGTGCGTGCCGACGGCAGCCTCAGCAAGACACCGTTCATCATGGTGACAGCTGAATCCAAGACAGAGAATGTTATCGCCGCCAAAAAGGCCGGCGTGAACAACTACATCGTGAAGCCCTTCAACGCTCAGACGCTGAAAGGCAAGATCGAGGCAGTCTTCTCCGACTAACATCTTGCACTTGGCGGAGCCCGCGTTGGGGCGCGCCTCCGCCGGTGCCAGACGGAAGTGAGTGATGGGCACGGTCTTGCTGGGCAGGCAGGCCGGGTCAGGTTCAACGCATCCGCGGAGTTATAGCGGTCCCCGAACAGAGGGCCGTTTTGGGAGGATGCCTCGTATGGAAAGGCTCGACCTGGTGGCAAATATGAAACAGGAAAACATTGCCCGCGTCATCGACTTTCTCGAAGAAAACAAGAACCGGCAAGGCGAGGTTTCCCTCACCGACGTGATGCATCTCGCTGAGGTCATGTCCGGTTCCATGCATGATTTTCTTTCGACCGTTCAGCCGGCCGTGACCGAAGAACTGACGATGATCGCAAAGGAAATCACGCGCATGAAGGTGGAAATCTCCCAATTGCGCGCGAACGACATGACCGGGAACAAGATCCCGGATGCCGGCCGTGAACTTGACGCCATCGTCGAGGCCACGGAAGACGCCACCAACACCATCATGGAAGCGGCCGAGGAAATCATGGGCGCTGACACCAGTGACCCTGAAGCCTACCAGGAACTGGTCAGCAACAAGATGATCGGCATCTTCGAGGCCTGCACGTTCCAGGACATCACCGGTCAGCGCATTTCCAAGGTCGTTGGTACTCTCCGCTATATCGACGAGCGCGTGAGTTCGTTCATCGAGCATCTGCGTATTCCGGAAGACCTTGAAGCGGAACTTGAAGAGACCGACGAGCAGCGCCGTCAGCGCGAACTGATCCTGCACGGCCCTCAGCATTCCGGCGAGGGTGTTTCCCAGGACGACATCGACGCCATGCTCGGCGACGCCCAGGCGGATATCGACAAGCTGTTCGACTGATCCCTTGCGGCAGACAAGACCAACGCTCAAAAGGCTCCCGGTTTGGGAGCCTTTTTTGTTTCTGGCAATGTCCCTTCAGTTGTCATCCCGGTTTGACGCGGCTGCCTCGAGACCCGGACCCAGTAAGCCCGGCAATTGCCGTATGAAAGACTTGGTGACAGCGATTACTGGATCCCGGTCTTGGCTGCGCCAAACCGGGATGACACCTTTGGTTCACGCCATCTCCGCCACGGCCTCCCGGTGTGCCCGCCGTTCAACCGCCAGGGAAGTCAGGCCGAAATCATCCAGGATGGTGTAGAAGGCCGGAACCACGAAAACGATCATCAAGGTCGTGCCGACCAGACCGAAGGAGATCGACGTCACCAGCGGGACCAGCACCTGGGCCTGCGGGCTGGTTTCGAACAACAGCGGCAGCATACCGGCAATGGTCGTTACCGAGGTCAGGAGGATCGCACGGAACCGGGCCTTGGCGCCGAGCGGCGCGATGTCGGCGACATTTTCCATATCCGGGGCGTGTTCATCCTTGATGAACTGCACCAACAGGATGGAATCGTTGACCACGATCCCGGCCAGCGAGATGAAGCCCAGCATGCTCGGCAACGCAAAGTCTATGCCCATCAGGAGGTGCCCCCAGACCGCGCCAATCAGCGCGAACGGGATCAGCACCATAACGACGACTGGCTCGGTATAGCTGCGAAACTGGAAGCTGAGCAGGATGAAGACGAAAATCAGGCCGGTTCCCAGCGCGGCAGCCATGGAGGCCTGGGTCTTGGCACCCTCTGCATTCTGGCCTTCCGTCGAGGCGGCCAGGCCGGGATAGCGGTAAAGCAACTCCGGCAAAAACCGGGTCTGTGTGTCGCTCACAACTTCGTTTGCATTGGCAATGCCGAGGAGCACGTCTCCGGTGATCGTCACGGTCGGAACGCGGTCAATTCGGTTGATTCGCGTGTAGCTTCGGTCAGACAGGACATTGGCAACGGTTCCGAGCGGGACACGATGGCCAGAAGGCGTCTCGATCGTGAACAGTTCCAGATCACCGAGGCTGTTGCGATCGAGGCCATCAAGGCGGACGTCGACCTCGAAACTTTCGGACCCGACCTGAACTTCGTCTGCAGTGATGCCGTTATAGGCCCCTTTCAGCTGGTCGGCGATTTCCTTGGCATCGAGACCGACCGCTCCCGCACCGTCCTTCAGGGAGAGGGCGAGTTCCGGCTTGCCGAGGCTGAGGTCGTCGGAAATGTTGTAAACACCCTCATAGCCGTTCAGCCACGTCTGCAGGTCGGCGGACGCCTTGTCCAGAACAGCCGGGTCGGAATGTGCCAGGCGCAACTCGATCGCACGGCCCGCAGGACCGATGCTGGATTCGGCGAGGATGACCCGGCGGACATCGAGGGTCGGTGACATTTGCTGCCGCCAGCCGCTAAGGATCTCCTGGTTGCCCGCATCGCGTCTTGCGCCTTCCAGCAGATCGACATTGATCGTTGCGAGATGGGCGCCATTCGTTCCGGCATCCGAGTTTTCATTGAAGCGAACCAGCACGTTGTTCAGCAGCGATACGCCTTCCGGATTGCGTGGCGACAGGGCCGCATCCATGCGCTCCAGAGCCGCGATCGCCTCGGCGACAACCAGACGCGTGTCTTCAAGCGTTGCGCTTGCCGGCAATTCGATCCGCGCTTCGATCTGATCGCCCTCCACATTCGGAAAGGCCTGAAACTTCACCAGGCCACCGGCAACCAGCGCCAGTGTCGACAGGAACAGCATGATGCAGATCCCGACCGTGAAATAACGGTTGCGCACCGACCAGGTGGCGCACGGGCCGACGACATGCTCCCGGAGCCAGGAGACACCGGCTTCGGCCTTGCGGGTCACAAGGTTCGGCTTGTCTTTCGCCGCATGTGACAGGTGGTTCGGCAGGATCAGGAAGGCCTCGATCAACGAGATGATCAGCACCAGCAGCATGACAATCGGAATGACCCTCAGGAGATCGCCCAGATCGCCGCTGATGAAGGCAAGTGCACCGAAGATGGCGGCGGTCGTCAGGAACGAGGAAAAGACGCCGGGCGCCACCTGCAGCGTGCCTTGAACGGCAGCCTCAAGAGCATTCAGGCCCTGATGACGTTTGGTGGCAATGTTTTCCGAAATCACGATGGCATCGTCCATCATGATGCCGACCACGATCAGGAGCGCGACCATTGACAACATGTTGATGGTCAGGCCGAGGAGGGACATGATCGCCAGGGCTCCTAAAAAGGAGACCGGCAGTCCCATGCCGATCCAGAAAGCCTGGCGGCCACCAAAGAAGATCCACATGGCGGCCACGACAAGTGCGAGGCCCTGACCGGAATTGCTGACCAGCATCCAGAGCCGGTCCTTCAACGCAATCGAGCCGTCATTGATGACGGTCAGCGTCACGCCGGGTGCTGCCCGGGCTTCTTCTTCCTCTGCAAAGGCCCTGACGCGGTCGACCACCTGAATGAGGTCGTCGCTGCGTGTCATGGAGATATCCAGCACGGCCGCCAGCCGGCCGTTCAGGCGGGTCTCGACTTCTTCATCTTCAAAGAGATCGGTGATGGTGGCGATATCGCCCAGCTTGATCTGCCCGCCCTGTGCGGAAGAGGCGACGATTACGGAGGCGTAGGCGTCGGCGGCAAGCCGCTCGTCTGCAAACCGCAGCAGGATGGAACCGCCGGACGTGGTGATTTCACCGGATGGCGCGTTGATGTTCTGCCGAGACAGGGTATCGGCAATTTCGGAGAGCGTCAGTCCGAGCTCGCGGGCCGCGGCATCGCGCACCTCGATCCGGAACTGACGGTCCGAGAAGCCGGACACCTCAACCTGCGGAATGCCGCCGAATTGCAGCATCCGCTCCTTGACGTCTTCGGCGTAGTTCTTCAGCTGAGGTTTGTCGTCGACCCCGGTGATGACAACGGAGACCGCGTCGCTCAGCCGGCCCTTCTTCTCAAGGACCGGGTCTTCGACCCCATCGGGAAAGTCAGAGATTGCGTTGATCTCCCGATCCACATCCAGCATCAGCTGGTCGATGTCCTTGCCTTCAACGATCCGGATAGTGGCGAGTGCCAGATTCTCCCGGCTGTCGCAGGTCAGTTCGTCAATATTTTCAATGCCATCCAGCGCATCTTCGATCCGCCGGCAGACAGTGCGCTCCACATCAGCCGACGTGGCGCCCGGATAGGCTACGTTGACCGTGATTTCCTTGATCGGGATCTGCGGAAAGGTTTCCATCAGGAGGTTCGGCACGTTCAACAGGCCGAGGATGATCAGGCCGGCCATCAGGAGATTGGCGGCCGTCGGGTGCTTTGCGAAGTAACGGATCATTGCTGCACCTCACCCGGTGAGGCTGCCAGGCCCGTGGCTGCTTCCAGCCGGGTCTGTACGCTCTTGTCCTCGACCGGCTCTAAAAGCATGCCGTCGATCACGGGCGAGACATCGCTGACGATCACACGGGTTCCGTCGGCAAGCGGCTGCTTGAGAAGCACGATGTCGTCAAACCGGTAGGCTATGTCGACATCTTTCAGTTCAAGCCGGTTGTCCTCCGTCACCGTCATGACCCTGCCATCCAGAACGGCACTGCGCGGCAGAATGGTTTTGTCCTCGACGGCCGGTGCGGACAGCACAACTTCCGTGAACATGCCCTTGACCAAAGGTGGCCTCACACCGGGCCGAAGCGTGTCGTAGGGTTTGTCGACGGTGACAATCAGGCCGACGGATCTGGTGTCGGGGTCAACCGTATCGCTGACCCGTTTGACCCGTGCCTGCCAGGTGGCAGCGTCGCCAACCGAACCGACCTTGACCTTTGCCGACAGCCGGTCCAGCGACTGGCGCGCGTGTCGGACACCTTCTTCCGTGTCCAGTTGCCCCGGAAAGGCAAGATTGGCGAAGCCGGACATGTTCGCCGGCGCGATCTGAACATCGATATCCGCAGCCTCGATGCCGTCCAGGGAGCCGATGGAGGTTCCCGCGCCGACATATTGGTCGATCTCGACAGAAACGTCGGAGACGCGGGCAGGAAAGGGCGCTTTGATCGTGGTTCGGGCCAGGTTCAGTTTCGCTGTTTCAAGGCGAACCTCATTCTTGCGTTTGGCCTGTTCCAGGGCCTTTTGCTTGACGGGATTGAGCGCGATTTCGTTCTCAAGATCCTGCACGTCGGAGCGCTGCTGAAGTACAACGGCTTCCTGGTTCTCAACCTGTTGTTCCGAGGTGACCTTACGCTCCAGAAGCGTTTTCAGCCGGGTGAGCTCGCGCTCCTCCAGGTCCAGAACGGCCCTGGAGATTTCCAGCGACTTCTTCTGGGTCTCCAGCGTGACCGCAAGTTCCTCAAGATCGACATCGGCGCTGGCGATATCGGTCTCCGCTTCGGCGATCTCGAGCTCATAGTCTTCCGGCGACAGTTTTATGAGGACATCACCCGCCGCCATGAAATCGCCGCGCTTGAAATTCGGGTTGATGTAAATGACCCTGCCGGAAACCTGGGCAATCGCCTCGAGTGTGCGCGCAGGTTCAACGGTGCCATAGCCGATCACGCGGGGCACGAAGGTCTGCGGGGTTACGGAGACCACGCGAACCACGGTCGCCGTTTCCCCGATATCCAGTCTTTTGGGGGCTTCCTTGCCGCTGACGGCCACATAGAGCGCCGCGGCCCCAAGGGCGATAGGCGGCAGGATCAAGGCTTTGCGCAACACGGACATCTTTTCTCTCCTGGCTGTCACGACAGCCTAACGCGGTCTTCATCCGATTTCCTGCAAGCCCCTGCCAAATTCGCGGCAACCTTAATGGTCGGACTAATGCAAGCCTGTACTTGCAAATAGGCGATCAATGACTTGATTGCAAGTGTTTGCTTGCAAACAGGCTCTAGTCCGGGTTAGCTCTAGGTCGCTTACCGGAATCGTTGCAGGTCAGGTGAGAGGGGCAGTGCCAAAAAGTGTAGACACAGCAGATATTTACGCTGCGGCGATCGCATTGTTCTGCGAGCGCGGCTTTGGCGGCACCACGACCCGGCAGATTGCCGATCGGGCCGGTATCAATGAAGTCACCCTGTTCCGGCGTTTCGGGTCAAAGGCGGCGCTGATGGAGGCTGCGATCATCGACGCGCTGGCGGAAGCCCCCTTCGGGCAGGTGACGCCGAGCGCGGATGTGACGTCGGATCTGTCGACGATCGTTGAAGCGTATCTTGCCACTTACCAGCGCCATGGCGGACTTGCGCTGACGCTGTTCTCGCAATTGCCGCATCACCCGGAACTGGCCGGCACCACACCGGCGCTGATGGAGAACCTGCAAAATGTTGCCGGCGTCCTGGCGCATCATCAGGCACAGGGCCGCATTCGGCCTGGCAACCCGATCCGCTTCGCGGTCGAATTGATCGCACCGCTGGCCATGGTCGGATTTCTGAATCAGTTGGGGATTGGTTCCGGTCATCCCGGGCTGGATCTCAACGACTATGTCGAAACCTATCTGCAGGGCCATCAGGGCCAGCAACCCGGCTGACGACGGTGGTCTTTTACCACCAGAGACGCGGCATCGCGGCGCGGGCGCGCAGACCTTCTTCGATGAGCCGGCGGCGGATGAGATGTTCATCGGGTGCGTCGCTCGGACCGAAATCGGAAGCGTGGATGCCGGCGGTAATGAAGAGCACATCGATGTCCTGGGAGACGGCGCCGCGGATGTCCGTTGGCAGGCCGTCTCCAATCGCCAGGACGTCTTCCTTTGCCACTGGCGCGCCCGCAAGCTTTGCCAGGCGCTCCATGGCGGCGTCGTAGATCGGTGCATGCGGCTTGCCCAGGATGACGACCTCGCCACCCAGATCTTCATAAAGACGCGCAAGAGCCCCGGCGCACCAGATCAACCGGTCGCCGCGTTCGACGACGATGTCCGGATTGGCGCAGATCATGGTCAGTTTCCGCTCGACCAGCTTCTGCAGGCGGTCCCGGTAATCGTCAGGCGTTTCGACTTCGTCATTTGTCAGCCCTGTGCAGCTGATCAGCTCGGCCTCGTCGTCGTTTTCCGTGAAGGTGGCGTTGAGGCCGTCGTAAAGCGGCTGATGCTGATTGTGCCCGATATGCAGAAGGGTCTTGTCGCTTTCCGCCGCCAGGATGACCCGTGTGACATCGCCGGAGGTGACGATGTCATCATAGGCGCCTTTTGAGACACCCATGTCGGAGAGCATTTCGCCGACTTCCTTGGCAGGGCGCGGGGCGTTGGTGATCAGGACCACCTTGCCGCCTGTTTCCTTTCGGTATTGCGCCAGGGCTTTGTGTGCGCCGTCAAAAGCCGATACACCATTGTGCAACACGCCCCAGACATCACACAGGATGCCCTTATAGGACGGCGCAAGGGCGTGGAGCCCGTCAACAAGAAGCGGTGCAGAAACAGTCATGGCGGGGCACTCGGATCACGGTGGGTCTGATAAGCTGCGCGCGAAGAATCGCAATGAACTCGGCGCGGACCATATAGGAACAAGTCCACGTGCGAAACCTGCGACACAAAGAAGATCAAATGCCAAAGTGCACCGGTAACGGCTCTTTGGCTTAAGGCAGTGACATGGCAGTCAGACAACTTGGCGAACAGATAATCAACCAGATCGCGGCCGGGGAAGTCATCGAGCGGCCGGCCAGTGTTATCAAGGAACTGGTCGAAAACGCCGTCGACGCCGGAGCGACCCAGGTCGAGATCGTGACGGCCGCCGGTGGCAAGACGCTGATGCGGGTATCAGACGACGGCAGCGGCATGCGGCGGGAAGACCTGCAGCTGGCGATCCGCCGGCATTGCACATCGAAAATCTCTGACGACGACCTGTTCGACATCCGTACACTCGGCTTTCGCGGAGAAGCTCTCCCCTCCATTGGCTCCGTGGCGCGTCTTGCCATCCAGACCCGGCACAAAGACGAGGACCATGCCTGGGCGATCGCCGTTGAAGGCGGCAAGGAACAAGCGCCGGTCCCGGCGGCCCGGACGAAGGGCACGCAGGTTGAGGTGCGGGATCTGTTCTTTGCGACACCCGCACGTCTGAAATTCCTGAAATCGGACCGGGCGGAAGCCGCGGCGATCACCGAAATCGTCAAGCGGATCGCACTTGCCTATCCGGAAATCGGCTTCTCGCTGTCGGGCGCGGATCGTCAGGCGCAGAGCTGGCCGGCCGCGCGTGGCAGCGACCCGCATCTGGCCCGCATCGCCCAGATCCTCGGCAAGGACTTTGTCGACAACGCGATGGAGATCGACGCCGAACGCGAAGGCGTGCGACTGTCGGGGTTTGCCGGACTGCCCACCCATCACCGCGGCAATGCCCAGCACCAGTTCTTTTTTGTCAATGGCCGTCCGGTGAAGGACAAGTTGCTCCTGTCCGGCCTGCGCGGCGCCTATGCGGATGTACTGGCCCGCGACCGGCATCCGGTCGTGGTCCTGTTCATCGATCTCGATCCGGCGCAGGTGGATGTCAACGTGCACCCGGCCAAGGCGGATGTGCGCTTCCGCGATGCCCAACTGGTACGCGGCCTCCTGGTCGGGGCGATCAAGCATGCGCTGGTCCAGTCCGGTCACCGGTCTTCCACGTCGAATGCAGCTGTCGCCCTCGACGCGATCCGGTCTCAGCCGGGTGGTGGTTCCTACGCGGGGGCTTCCGCCGGATATGCGCCGCAGGGTGGATTTGCAGGCCAGAGCCGGACGGCGGCCGAGCCGCGCTGGGCGCCGGATGTGTTCCGGCCGCTGGAAACGGTCGATGCACCTGTCGCCGGTTTTGCCGAAGCGGCGCGGAATGTTCCTTTGGACCAGGAGCGCTTTTCTGAATTCGCGGTGCCGTCCGCCGATGCACGTGCTCACGACGTTCCGGTCGAAGTCGAAACGACGGCGTTGCCGCTCGGTGCGGCGCGGGCCCAGGTTCACGAGACCTATATCATCGCCCAGACCGGCGACGGAGTGGTGATCGTCGACCAGCATGCGGCCCATGAACGGCTCGTATATGAACGATTGAAAGAGGCCCTGGCGAAAAAGGAAGTCGCCCGGCAGATCCTGCTGATCCCGGAAATCGTCGAACTGCCGGAAGAGGATGCTGCCCGGCTTGCCGAACGCGCGCCGGACCTTGAAAAGGTAGGGCTCTCGCTGGAGGCCTTTGGCCCCGGTGCGATTGCGGTTCGGGAAACGCCGGCCATTCTGGGCGACATGGACATTCAGGGCCTTGTGCAGAACCTGGCCGATGAACTCGCAGAATGGGACACGGCGGACGGGCTGAAGGAAAAGCTCGACCATGTTGCCGCCACGATGGCCTGTCATGGCTCGGTGCGGGCCGGTCGGCGCATGCGTCCGGAGGAAATGGACGCGCTGCTGCGTGACATGGAGGCAACGCCGTTGTCGGGCCAGTGCAATCATGGCCGGCCGACATGGGTGGAGCTGAAGCTGAGCGACATTGAAAAACTGTTCGGCCGCAAGTAATGCCGGCGTGATCTGCAGGCAAACGGTACAGGTATCGGACACAGTCTGACAGGGGAGTGACATTCATGGCCGAGGCTGGAACCGGACGGACCCAACCTGACCCGGACCTGGACAAAGGAACCAGCCTTTCCGGAAAGACGCTGCGTTTTCTGATCAAGATCGCCATCGTCGTCGCGATCGCCTATGTCATGGCGGCAGGCTACATGTACATCAATCAGCGCGGATTTGTGTTTGTCCCGACCGGAGACCTGTCGACGCCCCAGGAAAAGGGGCTGGAAGGCATATCGGTCGAGCAGGCCACGATGGCCGATGGCACCAAGGTCACGGTCTGGCGAGCGGCGCCGACAAAAGCAGGCGCGCCGACCGTTCTCTATCTGCACGGCAATTCAAGCAATCTGTCTGGCCGCTGGAAGCGATTCAAGCAGATCGTGGAGAGTGGTTATGGCCTTTATGCGCCAACCTATCGCGGATACGCCGGCGCCGAAGGCAGCCCGTCCGAAACCGCGTTGATTGCCGACGCCCTGGAGCATTTTGACCGGGCTGCGGAAACCGGCCAGCCGATCATCCTACATGGTGAAAGCCTGGGCACCGGTGTCGCGACCGCCGTAGCTGCTCAGCGGCCGGAGGCGGATCTTCTGGTGCTCGAGGCGCCCTATACCGCACTCGTCGACATGGCGTCCGAACAATATCCCTGGCTGCCCGTTGCCTTCCTGATGAAGGACCAGATGCCGACGCGTGAACGGATCGGCGCTATCGAGGCTCCCGTTTTGATCCTGCATGGTACTGAAGACCGGGTCATTCCGGTCGCGCACGGCAGAAGGCTGTTCGAATTTGCAGCGGATCCGAAGGAGCTGGTGATCGTGGAGGGCGGTGGTCATGGCGATCTTTGGACCAGAGGGCTCTGGGACAAGGTACGCTCGGTCTGGGAAGGCCTCGACAGGGGTACCTGACAGCACCGTTTAGATCCTGCTTGAACCGCCTGCGCCTGAAACGAGACAGCCCCGGATGGACAGTCCGGGGCCGATCCAATTCCGTCTTGTCAGATTGCGTGCAGCCGCACCTTAGAAGGTGCGTTGCAGGCGGAACGTGCCATAGAGCTCATAGGTGTCGTTCAGACCGGAGGCGCGGCTGAAATCGAGATTGCGGTACTGGACTTCCGGGCCCATGATAAAGCCCGAAACGGGTTCCCAGACCACGTTCGCGGATGCGTCCCACTGGGTAAAGTCGTAAGCGCTCGTGCCGCCATCCACATTGTGATAGCCGCCTTCCACGTTGACGTCGATCGTGTCGGTGACGCCGAGATTGATGCCACCGAAAATGTTCAGGGTCCTGGTGGTCTCGGTGCTGTTGCCGTCCCAGACCGCATCCGTGATCCGGCTGTTCCAGCCGGTCGATCCGTAGCCACTGGCGCCATCCGTATAAACGGCCTGCAGAGCCACGCTGCCACCATTGGCAAGACCGCCGAAATTGACTTCGACGCCGCCACCCACGGCCCAGCCGAGTTCATCTTCGCTGCCCCCGGTGACGCCGTTATAGGTGGCGTTCGGGTAGACCTGATGGATGGCCCCCATGACCTGTGCCGAGCCCCAGCCCTGCGCCAATCCGAAAGCTGCAACGAAGTCCGGCATGCGCGTGCCGCCGTAGCCGACCGTTCCGCCGTTCAGGCCGAGACTGGTTTCCCGGCCCGACCGGTCTTCAACGGCAAGTGTTGCATTGAAGCCGTTGCCAAATGCGAACGTATACGCGGCCTGGTTGGTCTTCCGGTCGCTGTAGCTCTCGATCTGGGCGTTGAAGGAATAACCGGTGAAGAAGTCGAAATTCGAACCGCTTCGCCCAGCAAGCAACCCGCCCCACTGAATATACGCCTTGTCCAGCGTGACCGCGGTGTTGTCGGAATTTGTTGCGGTTATGTACATCTCGATGAAGGAGCGCAACGTGCCGAATTCTGTTGCCGTGCGGGCATCGAGATAAAGATAGCCGCGGGACCGCATCTGAAAGCCGTCCGTGTCGCGGTCGCCCCAGGCATTTTCAGCCTCGCCGAAATTCCGGAACCTTGCGTCGAAGCGGACACGGCCGCCGACACGCAGGCAGGTTTCAGTGCCCGGGATGTAGTAGAAGCGGGCGCCGTAGGCATCGCAGATCCGGACATAATCGACCGGTTCCGGCGCAACCGGCAGATCGGCGGCCTGAGCCGGACTGGCAATGGCCACAAGGCCGGCAATCGCCCCAAGAACAGCAAAACGTTTCATGTGACACTCCGTGAGAAGCAGAATTTCCCTTGCGACAAGTATCGCGTCCGGAAGTGACAGAAACTTTTAACAGGATCCCTTTCCGGGCGCCCCGGAGTGATTTTGGTTGCAGGTGTTGCCTCAGTGCAACGCGCTAACTGCTTAACGACGCGACTGGAAAAAGGTCTTGAGCAATCTTGCTGCGCGATTTTCGCCGATGCCCGAATAGACGTCCGGTGCATGATGACACGTCGGCTGGCTGAAGAAACGCGTCCCGTTCTCGACAGCGCCGCCCTTTTCGTCTCCGGCTCCGAAATATAGCCGCCGGATGCGGGCGAAGGAGATCGCCGCGGCGCACATCGGGCAGGGTTCCAGGGTGACATAGAGGTCGCAGTCGGGAAGACGTTGAGACCCGAGCCTTGAACACGCGGCCCGGATGACCTGGATTTCCGCATGCGCGGTCGGGTCGTTGAGCTCAAGCGTTCGATTGCCGTCTCGCGCAAGAAGAACGCCATCCCGGACCAGAACCGCACCAACCGGCACTTCTCCGCGCTCTGCAGCCCTTTCGGCTTCTTCCAGAGCAAGGTCCATGTAGGAGGTCTTGAGATGATCAGGTGCAGATATGCTCATTGGCAAGAAGAAAGCCACGGTTTCAAGGAGTTGTGCCGTCTTCTTAGCCGGATTTCCGCCAATCGTCAGCCCCGGAAAACCACGAGGCATGCGGTCTCCGAAGAGGACCCATGCAAAAATGGTGAAAACAAGCGATTCCCGAACGGGCCAAGCTCTGCTATGACGCGCGCATGACGACAAGAAAATCTTCAGAACGCTCCGGCCGCGGCAACGGTCCGGGACGCGACAAGCGTGCTCCGGGCAAGCGCCGGCCCGCTTCAGGTGCCGCCTATAAGGCGGATGACAGGAAATCCGGTCCCAGGAAAACGGGTTTCAAGAAGCCGGGGCCGAAAACCTCCGGACCGAAACCTGCGGCTGTGCGGGCTCAGGAAGGCACTGACGATCGCGGTGAGCGTATTGCCAAGGTGATGGCGCGGGCGGGGCTCTGCTCCCGACGCGAAGCTGAGACCTGGATCGAGAACGGCCGCGTCCAGCTGAATGGCCAGCTTCTGACCACGCCGGCCGTGACCGTGACGGCTGAGGACAAGGTTCTGGTCGACGGCGAGCCGCTGCCGATGCGCGAGCGCACGCGCCTGTGGCTCTATCACAAGCCTCGCGGCCTGGTGACCACCAACAAGGATCCGGAAGGCCGTCCGACCGTGTTCGACCGGTTGCCGGACGACCTGCCGCGTGTGCTGACCGTCGGCCGGCTCGACATCAACACCGAAGGCCTGCTTCTTCTGACCAATGACGGTGGCCTCGCCCGCGTTCTGGAACTGCCTGCGACAGGCTGGCTGCGCCGCTACCGCGTGCGCGCCTTCGGCAAGGTGACCCAGGCGGATCTGGATGGTCTGAAGGATGGCGTTGCCATTGATGGTGTGCTCTACGGGGCTATCGAGGCCACCCTCGACAAGGAACAGGGCGACAATGTCTGGATGACGGTCGGCCTGCGCGAAGGCAAGAACCGCGAAGTCAAGCGGGTGCTGGAGCATCTGGGCCTCGCGGTGAACCGCCTGATCCGGCTCTCCTATGGGCCTTTTCAGTTGATGGACCTGCCGGAAAACGATGTCCGCGAGATCCGCGGCCGGGTGCTGCGTGACCAGTTGGGCGAAACCCTTGCCGAAGAGGCCGGAGCGGATTTCGATGCACCGATCTTTCATACGCCCAAGCAGGAGCCGGAGAAGAAATCCGGCGGCGCCAAGCGTGGTGGCCGGACCGGTGAGCGCCGCGAAGGGACGCAGGGCAAGTGGCTGACCGCACGGGAAGGCCAGAGCGAAACCGACCGGCGCAAGGCAGCAAAGGCCGAGCGCTCCGAACGCAAGCAGGACCGGAGCAAGGGACCTTCGCAAGGCCCTCGCAAGAACAGCGGTCCACGCCAGGAAAAGGTCTCGCCGCGCTCCCGTTTTCGTATGACGTCCGAGCCGCGGCCGCGCAAGGATTTTGGTGAGGAACAGCGGACACCGCCCCCGCGCCGGATCTGGAGTG
The DNA here is from genome assembly GCF_965233565.1 of Roseibium sp. GTDB lineage: Bacteria > Pseudomonadota > Alphaproteobacteria > Rhizobiales > Stappiaceae > Roseibium. The sequence continues at coordinate 4,681,007 of NZ_OZ247494.1, forward strand.
AGGACGGGCTTGTCGATGACAAGCAGCAGGAGACACGCACCGGGCGCGACAAACGTGATCGGAACGGCCCACCCAAGGGTGGTCGCGGCCCGCGTGACGGTGGAGACCGTTCGTGAGGATCGTTGCCGGGCGCTTCAAGGGCACGGCGCTGGCAGCGCCAAGGTCCCAGGGCACCCGGCCAACCAGCGACCGTCTTCGCGAAACCATTTTCAACATCCTGGCGCACGGCCTTGAGACGGATCTGGACGGTGCCCGTGTTCTGGACCTCTTCGCCGGTACGGGCGCGCTCGGTTTTGAGGCGATCAGCCGTGGTGCGAACCATTGCACGTTCATCGAGGAAGGTGCGGAAGCACGCGGCGTGATCCGCCGCAACATGGAAACGCTCGGCCTGAACGGCGCGGCGAAGATTTTTCGCCGGGATGCCACCCGTCTCGGCGCAACAGGCACCATCGCACCCTTTGATGTTGTTTTTGCCGATCCGCCCTATGACAAGGGCTTCGGTGAAAAAGCGCTTGTCTCGGCCGCCGCGGGTGGCTGGCTCAAACCCGGAGCAGTTTGCGTTCTGGAAGAAAGGTCTTCTGCCGACATAGACCTGCCCGACGGTTTTGAACTCCTCGACCGGCGTCAGGCCGGTGACAGCCAGGTGCTGTTCCTCCGCTACACGGGCTGAACCGGGGTCAGGCGCCGCCAGGCATCATGATATAGACAGTTGTCTTGGCGGGCAGGGTCGAACGGCTGACGGTGACCGATGACGCCGGGGCTTGCACAATGTCGTATCCCGCTTCCTCGGACCGCTTCGTGAAGGCCGGCAGCGCACCTGCGAAATGGAAATGCATCGGGATGATCATGGCCGGACCGATATTGGCCAGCACATCCATCAGGCTGTCCAGCCGCAGGGTTGAGGAGTTGTCGATGGCTGCGAACACCACATCGATCTGGCCGAGCCGTGTGAGGTCTTCCTTTGTCAGCCGATGATGCAGGTGGCCGAGATGGGCCATGCACAAATCTGCAACTTCAAAGATAAAGATGGAATTTCCCAGGCGCCGGTTTTCGCCGTCCCAGCCACGAATGTTGGTCTGGATATTGCGGATCCGCACGTCACCGACCGTCAGGTCGTGATCCATGGGGCCGCCTTTCGGGTTCCAGCCATAAAGCAGATGTTCGATATTCGGATCCGGGTTCAGGGAATAGTGTGTGCTGTGCGCACCGTTCATGGTCGCAACGGTTGGCGGCAGGAACGGGCGATGGATGTCGTTGTAATCCGTTGCGATCCGCACGCCCCTGGGCGTCTCGAGTTCAAAGGTTGAATGTCCGATATACCGGATCTGGACGTTCCCCTCTGCGATGGAGGCTTTCCAGACGCGGGCTTCCCCGGCAGGCGCTTGAAGGTAGGGAGCCTTGGCAACCAGCTGGCAAATCGCATGGGCCGGGACCAGGGTCGCGGCAAGCAGCGAGAGCGCTGCCGAGCCGACGGCCGCACCGATACGAAGTCGGAGCCAAACCAGCCCAAGAAAAGCGGAAAACAACGAAGCCATCATGCGCCACCCGTGTCCGGAACCTTTGGAATAAGGGTAGGGGCCCGCGGGGCGCTGGCAAGCTCGAAGCCGAACATGCTTGTGAATTGCCAAAAGAAAAGGCAACCGGCTTGCGCAGATCCTGCGAAGGCGGTTGCCAGAGGTGGGGGCGGGTGGGAGGAAGGACCAGCCCCGGATTGGAGGTTCAAATGACGTGGAGGCTGACTGAAGCCTTGCTTCCTTTGTGACGAATATCCTTGTCCAGTTCGGACGGCAGGCCGTTGGCTGCCTGCCGGTGGATCAGGTCGCCGGCATGGCCGGCTTCCGTGATGAGCGCATGCCGGCTGCAGAGGCCCGCGAGCGCCAGGCCAAGGCGGCGGAAATGAGCGCGGCGGTAACAGTAGACCGCGAGCGCCGCCCGCTGGTGCTCCGGCAGCTGACTGCCGAGTTCGGCAACGGCATTGACCGTTGTGGACAGCAAACGCCTCAACAAATCATCCGAAACGGGGCATGTTTCCAAATCTGTTGAACCGGCAGGTCGCATCGCTTTTCTCCAAATAACTTAAGAAAATTATTTGGGAGTTTTCTTAATGTTTTATTAAAAGCGAAGTTCGGCCCAATAAATACGGTTTATCTGGTGAATTGTGCGGATGTTGCTTTCAAGTAACTTCCATTGACTCTTTTGTCAGTTTTGTCAGATGTTCCCGTGTTACTGCTCTCAAGGACTCCGCCCGCGCCAGAATGCTCTCCGCTTTCATGAAATCCAGCACCCGGATCGGGTCATGCGGCGGATGAATCAGAATATCCGGTTGTTCCATCTTGAGTTTTTGCTTGGTGATCGTCTGCATCAGGATCTGCGACGAGCCAAAAAGCGAGTCCAGAATAGCCACATCTTCCTTGTCGTCCCGGGGAACAGGTGCACCGACCACATCAACCGCGATCACGATGTCACAATCCGCGCGCAGGCCGTCAAAGGGCAGTGGATTGACGATCCCGCCATCGACCAGAAAGCGGCCCTGATGCTGCACGGGACGGAAAACCGCAGGCATTGCGATGGAAGCGGCGAGGGCTGGAAGAATCGGTCCGCTGTCAAAGACAACTTCCTCGCAGCCATAAAAGTCCGTGGCATGCATCCGCAGTGGAATGTCTATGTCTTCGAACCGTTCCGGCAGATAGTCGCCGATGAATACGTCCAGGACCCGCTGCGGGTCGAACTGGACCGGCGCGGACCGGAAGACATCACTGAAGCGCTTCGGTCGGAGTTGCCAGAGGCGGGAAAGAACGCTGTTTCGGTCGGCAAAGAGAGCTCTTGTTATGTCGCGGATTTCCTCACCGCTGCGGCCATTGCCATAGACCGCTCCCATGATGGCGCCGATGGATGTGCCGGCAATGCGCGCCGGTCTCAGGCCGAGATCGTCGAAGGCCTCCAGGACCGGGATATGGGCGAGCCCGCGGGCGCCGCCGCCGCCAAGGGCAAGACCGATGCGAGGGGAGGGAGAGGAGGTGAGCATCTTGCGCTTCCTTTAGTGAACGTTGTTCACTTTAGTTGGGTGGCCGCAGCGCGTTTTCCAAGGGTGGCTGGCAAAAAAACTTGAAAGAATGGGTTGGCGGGGCTCGCTGCCTCGCAAATGTCAGCCCGTCAGATCACGAAATAGAGATCGTCAGCGGATTCCGACATCCAGTCGGTTGCCTGGTCGAAGGGCATCGGCCGGGCGATCAGGTAACCCTGGATCGAGAAATCACCCATCATCCGCAGCCGGTCATATTGCGCTTCCGTCTCCACGCCTTCGCAAACCACGCCGATGTTGAGCGAGCGTGCCAGATGGATCAGCTGGTTGACCACGATTTCCTTCTTCGGATCGCTCAGCATCTGCTTGGTGAAGGACCGGTCGACCTTAAGACCGTTGATGGGCAGATCGGTCACATGGGAGAGCGACGCGTAGCCGGTCCCGAAATCATCCAGCTCGACATGGACACCAAGGTCGTAGAGGGTCTTCAGGATCGACAGGTGTCCCGATCTTGTGTCGTTCAGGAAGACCGATTCCAGGACTTCAGCAGTAATTTTCTCCGGCGCGATGTCATATTTCTCCATGCCCGCCCTGAAATGGTCCAGCAGCTTTCCGGAAGCCAGATGTGCCGGCGAGATGTTGATGGAGACCCGGCCGAAATTCAGCCCGCTGTCGAGCCAGGCACGGGCAGCGGTGAGGGCCTTGTTGATCACGATTTCACCCACGATCGGTGCAAGACCGCATTTCTCGACCACCAGCAGGAATTCACCTGGCGAAACGGTGCCACGTTCGGGGTGTTGCCAGCGTATCAGTGCCTCGACCCCGGTCACCGCCTGTGTCCGCAGATTGACCTGGGGCTGAAAGACCAGGAAGAACTCGTCATTCGTGACGGCATCTTTCAGCTCGCGCTCGATCTTGGCTTCCGCCTCGCTGTCGGCGCGCATGTCGGGCTTGAAGAACGTGTAACGGTCCTTGCCGTTGGCTTTCGATTGGTAGAGCGCCAGATCCGCGTTGACCAGAAGCGTGTCGAAATCCGCTCCGTCATCGGGACAAAGAGCGATCCCCATGCTGACCGTTGGCCAGAACCGGTTGCCGTTGTAGTCCATGGGCTGGCGCATCAGCCGTCTCGCGCGCTCGCACAATTCGTTTGGATCGGCAACTCCGTCCTCGGCAAGGATGACGAATTCATCGCCACCCCAGCGATAGGCGGTGCCCAGGCCCCGGCAGACTTCGCGAAGCCGCCGGCCGGTTTCTTCCAGGCAATGATCGCCGGCCTGGTGGCCAAGCGTGTCGTTGACGCGCTTGAAGCCATCCATGTCGACATGGACAAGAAACGCCGGTTTGTCTTCGCTTTCAAAGCGCATCTTGGCGTCGCGCTGGCAGCCAGCACGGTTGGACAGTTTGGTGAGCGGGTCAAAATAGGCAAGGCGTTCCGCACGGACCTTGGCTTCTCGGGTCTCGTTTTCACGCTGCACCCGTTCGGAAACGTCGTTGGCGATAGCCACGATCAAATCACGGTCCCGGTCCTTGATCATCTGGACCCTCAGGTCGACCGGATATTCGGTGCCGTCCTTGCGCCGGTGCATGCTTTCCACCGACAGGCTGACCTCGACGCCGTTCAGGAGCGGGGTCATATGGCTGCGCACCGTCTCCAGATCATAAATTGGATCGATGTCCCAGATGCGGTGGCTCTTCAGTTCTTCGAGCGTGTAACCCAGATTGCTGAGCGCACACTGGTTGGCGTGCTCGATGTGGAACGTGCTGGCATCCAGGATGTAGATCTCGTTGAGCGACGATTCCAGGATGCTTGCCAGCAGATGGTTACGCTGTTCGGCGTGACGGCGGTCAGTGATGTCATGCACGATGCCCACAACCTTGGACGCCCTTCCGTCCGCGCCGGCGGGAACGTAACCGCGCAGGTGCAGATACTTGTGGCTGCCGTCTTCCTGAATGAGCGTATGTTCGACCTCGAACTCACCACAGGCCTCGATCGCATTGCGAACGACTCCCATCGCGGCGTGGTGTTCATGGCTCGGGATGCGGGAGAAAATATGCTTCTGGATCTCGGCCGCGGGCAGATCGGGACGGATCCCCATGATGCGGAAGAATTCCTCCGAACCCCTGATCTGATTGGTCGACAGGTCGCGCACCCAGCTGCCGACATTGGCAATGTGCTGGGCCTCGGTCAGTTGCAAGGCGCTTTCTTCAAGTTTGCGGGTGTTGTCCAGAACCTCCGCTTCCAGGCGCAGACGCGTCCGATGGACGGAAGACTGAAGCCGCGACAAGAGTCGGAATACGACGGCCCAGGCGACAAGCGCCAGTCCTATTCCTGCCATGAGAGACAGGGCGGTTCCTTCCAGGAAGGTCCAGACGTTGGCGGTGATGTCCTTGACCAGGATGAGGTGGACATCATGCGTGTCGCTGACCACCGGGATCGGCAGATTGCGAACCATGTAGACGCTGCCGTCCTGCAAGAGGAAGCGGTTGAGTGTGGCGGCGTTTCCTGATCCCGACATGGCTGCGTCGAGGTCAAGGGCGCTTGAAGAAAGGTCTCCGAGAGCGCGGTAGACGATCTTAGGCTCACCGGACCCGTCCGCACTTGTGATTTTACACAGTTTTACGATCTGGGCATTGACCGCGGAACTGGCCAGGGCAAGCGATTGTTCGATATTGATGGCAAGTTTCAGGTACCCGATCAGCAATCCGTCTGCGATCCAGGGGCGGAGCACACTGACCACAAATTCGTTCTTGGGGCCCAGTTCGATCGTGTTCGACTGGTGGAGCGGGCCGGCGGCGAGATCGGCCGGAATGTCAGCCGGCTGCGGCGTTGTCTCCGAGTGTCCGCTTGCCTTGTAGACCAGTTCCTGGTCTGCCGCGTAAATGGCAAGCTCGGCGATGTTGAGATCGGCAGCCTTGCGCACAAACACCCGGTCGGCGACCTGCTTGATCTGGTTCCGGTCTTTTGTGCGGATGGCTGTCAGAAGGTCTTCATTGGCGCTTACGGCGGCAACGGCCTGGTCCAGAACTTCAGAACCAAGTTCGCGTTGATGCCATAACAACCGCTCGGCGGTCTGGAGTGCGGCATCCTGCGGTTCTTGCAGACTTCTGTATTCCGAAATTATGTTTTGCAGGGTGAGTACGGCAACGGTCAGGCCGAGAAACGCCAGAAAAACCGCACGCAGCGGTTTTTCAAACCGTGTTTCGTCACCACACCATTTGTCGAGCAACCGGTCGAGCGCCGCGTTGAAGTCGCGCGGCCTCTGTCTGCCTTCACGCCAGTCTTCCCGTTGCCTTGACCCTTGCTTTGCCACGCGTTGCACCCGTTCCCCCGGCCAGCAGTCGCTGACCTATCCGGCAGGAGCCGTCCGCTGGTTTATGAGCCACCGGGCCTTTGTGTTTTACGCAAACGAGTACCGCCAATTTTCTCAATAGTGTTGAATGGTTAAATTGTATTGAATGGCTTTCTTAAATCTTATTAAGAATAGAATTGTCTTTCGTGCCAAAATTTGTGCAGGACGCTTGGTAATCTCATCTTTGGGTGACGGAGCTGAGATGAGTAAAGAAGTATTATTCTGGTCGTTAATTTCCAAAAAAGCGAAAAAGCGCCTCGAATGTTTCTTCAGGAGCCTCTTCCGGAAGAAAATGGCCGGAGGGCAAGGCAAGGCCTTCTGCGTCCGGGCTCCACGCCCGCCAGACGTCGAGTGGGGATTCGACGCTGTTCGCAATGCCCTTGTCGCCCCAAAGCACCAATGTTGGCACCTCGATCTTGTGGCCAAGGTTCAGTGACATCCGATCATGTGCGTCATCGATATGGGCGCCGGCCCTGTAATCTTCGCAGGTGGCCGCAATCCGGTCGGGATCGCAGAACCAGACCCTGTTATGCGTCATGGCATCAGACGTGAAACACGTCAGGTCCTTCCCGGCGGTCCAGCTTCGCAACGTATGTTCCAGAAACGGTATCGGCGAGGCGGCAATCATCTTGTCGGGAAACGGGGCAGGCTGGGCCAGGAACATCCAGTGATAGATCTTCAGGCCAAACTGTCGGTCCATCCTGTCCCAATAGGCGCTGGTCGGCAGGATGTCGAGCACAGCGAGGCGCTGGACCAGGCCGGGATGATCCAGTGCCATCCGGTAGGCGACACGTCCGCCGCGATCATGTCCAGCCAGCAAAAAACGCTCGTGTCCGAGGATGCGCATCATTTCGGCCAGGGCGGTGGCCATGCTGCGTTTCGAATAGGCCGCGTGGTCGTCCGAAAGCGGTGGCACCGAGGATTGGCCGTAACCTGGAAGATCGGCCGCAACAACCGTGAAATGCTCTGAAAGGCGCGGCGCAATCTTGTGCCAGCAGATATGGGACTGGGGATAGCCGTGCAATAACAAAAGGGGTGGGCCGGACCCGCCGGTCCGGCAAAACAGCCATTCGTCCTCGACTTCGACGGTGAGACTGTCGAAGCCCGGGAACAGGTCCGGCAAGTTGTTCCTCAAATCTCTCTCCCCAACCCGTTGCGGAGAAAGACTAACTGCGGTTTTTGCCGTCTGCCAAGTGCATATTGTGAACTTAGCGCAGGAGCGTCAGGCTTCGTTTTCGCGTGCAATGGCGCGCCAGCCTATGTCCGAGCGGCAGAAGCCCTCGGGCCACGAGATGCTCTCAACCGCGCGATAGGCCTGGTCGCGCGCCTCACCGACGCTTGCTCCAAGGGCGGTCACGTTGAGGACACGGCCGCCATTTGCCAAAAGCCGATCTTGGTCGCGTTTGGTACCTGCATGAAACACTGCGACCTGTGCATCTCCGGACGGGGGCGTCACCCCTTTGATCTCCGTGCCCTTTTCATAGCTCCCCGGATAGCCGTTTGCTGCCAGCACAACAGTGAGAGCAACATCCTTTTTCCAGCTTGCATGCGTGCGATCGAGCGTGCCGTCGACGCTGGCCAGCACCAGATCCAGCAGATCGCTCTCAAGCCGCATCATCATCACCTGGCATTCCGGATCACCAAACCGGGTGTTGTATTCGATCAGCTTGGGACCGGACGCCGTGATCATCAAGCCTGCGTAAAGAACACCCTTGAATGGCGTTCCTCGTGCGGCAAGCGTGGCGATCGTCGGTTCGATGATGGTTTTCAGCACCTCAGAAACAAGTGCATCAGTCAGAACAGGCGCAGGTGAGTATGCCCCCATGCCACCGGTGTTCGGACCTTCATCTCCGTCATAAGCCCGCTTGTGGTCCTGCGCGGTTGCGAGCGGAAGGGCGTTGGTGCCATCGGAAAGCACAAAGAAACTGGCTTCCTCGCCGTCGAGGAATTCCTCGATGACAACTTCCGCTCCGGCAGCGCCAAAGGAGCCTTCGAAGCAGGCCTTCACCGCGTCCTCGGCCTCGCCCAGGGTCATGGCAACGACAACACCCTTGCCGGCGGCAAGTCCGTCCGCCTTGACCACAATCGGAGCGCCCTGTTTACGCACATAGGCGAGGGCGTCTTCTGCCGCGTCAAACCGGCCATAAGCTGCGGTCGGGATATTCGCTTCGTCGCAGACACCCTTGGTGAAGGCCTTGGAACCCTCCAGCTGAGCAGCTGCCCGTGTCGGACCGAACGCCCTGATGCCGGCAGCGTCAAGGTCGTCAACAAGTCCCGCCACAAGCGGCGCCTCGGGTCCGACGACAACCAGGTCAACCGTGTTGTCCCGGCAAAATCCGATCACGGCCTGATGGTCCGAAACGTCCAGATCGACAAGGTCCGCGACGTCCGCAATCCCGGCATTGCCCGGCGCGGCGTAGAGCTTGGTGAGTTTGGGAGATTTCGCCAGGGCCCAGGCCAGCGCATGTTCGCGGCCGCCGGATCCGATCAGGAGGAGTTTCATGAAGGAGCTGCCTCTTCGAGCAGGTTGACGCGGAAACGCGGGATCTGCACGCCGCAGTCCAGCTTTGGGCGCGGTCTAGCACGGGCGTCGGAATTTTCCAACGCCCGGATTGCTTCACCCGCCGACGGTCACCCGGCAAAAAAGGATGTTGTCCTTCTTCAGATCCGGCCCCCAGATCAGCTCTGCCGAGCGGTTCCAGTCAATCCGGTCGTAACCGTCCTTGGGACCAACGTCTCGGGCGCTGTGCACGGTTGCTTTCGGCCAGGAACTGTCGTCGAAATCCGGAGCCGTCCAGGCGTCCGGAACCGAGACACGGGTTTCGGCACAAACGGCCTGCGAGGCATCCGGATTGCGTTCTCTTGCACAAGCGGCATCAGCCGGAGCCTTCTGAACTGTCAGGCAACGCCAGTTGGAGTTCGTCACAGCCAGGACCTTGCCGCTTGCGGCCTCCTTGAACTGGGCGATCGCACCGCCATCCCCCATTTGCTGGCGCCGTGTGCCGATATATTCAAGGCCTGTGTCGTTCTCCATGAAATCGCGAAACTCGAAGGCAAGCGTCATCGGCAGATCGGCATTGAACTCGAACCGTTCGGCGTTGAAGGACCGCTCGGTTTTGTAAGGCGTGCTGTCTTCCAGGAGCGGTGCCCCGTTGACGTAAAGCTTGAACCAGTTGTCGACCCAGACCTCGCCGAGGATTTTTTGCAAGCCGGAAGAATCGATCACACTTTCGTTGACCTCCTTGCCGCCTCCGGGACGGGGTGGCCGATTGTCATCACCCGGACGTGGCGGTGGAGGGGGCTGCTGGGCGAAGGCGCCAGCGGGAACGGTGGAAAGGCATAGGATGAGCGTAAGGAAAAGATGTTTTGCGTGGTCTGCGCTGTAGTTCACAGTATTCTCCGGTTCCGAACAGAGCCAGGACATTTGCGCCCGGTCCCATCAACAAAGCGCCCTCGACAGCGGCACTATGACCTGTTGCGGGGTGAATTTCATCTGAATTATCGGTAGAACTGCAGGGGCAGGAACCGGCGAACGGTACGCCGTCCCGGCCAATCCAAATGGACAGAACTATGATCTTCACCACCAAGGACACCGGTCCGGTAGCTGATGCCGTCAAGCGGCACTGGGTTGACACCAGGCTGCCGCCGGCCTTTCGCCCCTATGCCCGGCTGGCACGCTGGGAGCGTCCGATCGGCTGGTGGCTGCTGTTGTGGCCCTGCTGGTGGTCGGCAGCGCTGGCTGCGATCGCTGCCGGAAATGGCTGGCCCAATCCCTGGCACCTGGTTTTGTTCTTTATAGGCGCCGTTGCCATGCGCGGGGCAGGGTGCACCTATAACGATCTCGTCGACGTCGACATTGATGCCAAGGTGGAGCGTACCCGTTCTCGGCCGATTCCGGCCGGTCAGGTCAGCAAGACCCAGGCGAAAGTGTTTCTGATCGCCCAGGCGCTTCTGGGCCTTCTGGTTCTCCTCCAGTTCAACAGCTTCTCGATCTGGCTCGGGATCGTTTCCCTGGTGCCGGTGGCGATCTATCCGTTCATGAAGCGCATCACCAACTGGCCCCAGCTGTTTCTTGGTTTTGCCTTCTCCTGGGGCGCGCTGATGGGTTGGTCGGCGACCTTCGGTTCGCTCGGCGTTGCACCCGTCTTGCTGTATCTCGGCGGTATCTGCTGGACCATTGGCTATGACACGATCTATGCGCACCAGGACAAGGAAGACGACGCCCTTGTCGGGGTGAAATCGACGGCGCGTCTTTTCGGTGGTCATACCAGACTGGCGCTGGTCCTGCTTTACAGCGCCGCGACAGTCCTGTTTGGACTGGCTGCCGTCTTTGCCGACGCCGGTCCCGCGGCCTTTGTCGGCATCCTGGCAGGCGTCGTTCATCTGGGGTGGCAGATCCTGGTCCTGGACATTGATGACGGCGACCAGTGCCTGAAGCTGTTCCGCTCCAACGGCACCTATGGCTGGATCCTCTTTGGCGGGTTCGTGGCCGATGCTCTGATTGGCTGGCTGTAAAGAAAAAAGGCTTCGCTGAGCGAAGCCTCCTGTCTGTGGAAGTACTCACAGGCGCCAAGTTTCACGAGCGCGCGATGATTTCCCGTTCGTTGGCATGGACGGCCGGTGCGCCGGAAAGGCGACCGGGCGCGCGCCGGTTCAAGAAGCGCGGGCGGCGGCCCGTCAGCAACCGCAACTTGCGGCGCGGTGCGGGCAGGGCTGCCGGAACGGCGCTAAAGGCTTCGATTGGTTTGACCTTGCCACCCAGGTCGCAAACCAGCATCGGCAGGTTGAAGGTCTGTGCCCACCGGCTCCAAAGCACGGCGAGGTCGTCGGAGTGCTCTGTCTCGGCAAGCGTAATCGACAGGGCGCTGTCGGGATGCTTCAGGATCAGGGCGGCGACGATTTCGCCCGGCGCGGTGCCGGGAACAATGCGGACCATGACGCCGTCAAACCCCTGGGCAGGCACGACGACGGTAACCGGGACGCCGGCGACCCGGCGCTTGATGACCGCCCGGTCGCGGTCAAGAAAGATTTCTGCGGGCAGGGAGGGGGTTCCGGGGCGTGATTCAAGCCGCTGCTCGAACCGTGCCGGAAGGCAACCGGGCTGAGGTGCTTCTGAAGCACTCGTCCCGATTGCCGCCGTTTCCTGCATTTCTGTTTGACGTCTCAAATGACTCTCCACCGGACCTTTTGGTCGGACCTTTCTGGTCTCTCGATGGGCTCTAACCTAGCGAAGAAATATCGTGATCCGCTTAAGAGACAGAGTTAAAAAAGTCTGATTTCTAAGAGGGTTACCGGATTGTAACGACAGCGGTAACGTCTCGTTCAGATCTTCGGCGGCATCTCGCAAATACAATCATTGCGTGTTCTTCTCAGTGAATGCATTGTTTCCTATCTCGCGGAAGTCGCTGCGAAATTTCCGGTCCGCATTGCAGCGTTGCAACCTCTTGCCGATTGTCCATTCCGGCCCCATGTCCCGGTGGATACGGGATTTCCGGTGTCCCTGACCGGGACGGACGGCACTTCACTGTTGGCAAATCCGCCCGGCGGTTGCGGCTCGGCCCGGCTGAGCGTAAACAACAGCCTGACCAAATTGACGCCAACCCAGCAGACGGATGAGCGAACACCATGTCGGATCTGATTGACCAGAGCGAATTGCAATCTCGCGCGGCGCGGCTTGTCGATGCGGCCAGAAAGGCCGGAGCGGACGCCTGCGACGCAATTGCGGTCACAGGCGTATCGCTCTCCGTCGATGTCCGGGAAGGCAAGATCGAGGAAACCGAGCGGGCCGAAGGTGACGACGTCACCCTGCGCGTTTTTGTCGGCAAGCGCACGGCTGCCGTTTCCGCCAACCGGCTCGATGATCCTGCAAGCCTGGCGGAACGGGCGGTGGCGATGGCGAAGGTCGCTCCGGAAGATCCCTATGCGGGGCTGGCCGATCCGGAATTGCTGGTCAGGGACTTTCCGGCCCTGGAACTGTTGGACAAGACCGAACTGGCCGCCGACCGCCTGGCGGAGATCGCATTGGCAACGGAAGAGGCCGGACTGGCCGTCGAAGGTGTCAGCAAGTCGGGCGGCGCCGGTGCGTCCTGGCGGCTTGCCGGTGTTGTGCTGGCAACCAGTCACGGCTTTGAAGGGTCCTACATGTCGTCGCGCTACGGCATGTCCATGACAGCTGTGGCCGGCGAGGGCACTTCCATGGAGCGGGATTACGATTTTGACAGCCGCACCTTCTTTGAAGACCTGGAAGCTCCGGCGGAGATCGGCCGCCGGGCCGGCGAACGGGCCGTTCGACGCCTGAACCCGCAAAAGCTGTCCACCCGCACCACCAACGTCATTTATGAATCCCGGGCAGCCCGCAGCCTGCTTGGTCACCTGACCGGTGCCATCAACGGTGCTGCAATCGCGCGCAAGACCAGCTTCCTGAAAGACAGGATGAATGAGGCCGTCTTTGCACCTGGCATTCAGATCATCGACGATCCGTTCAAGCGTCGCGGCGCCGCAACGCGGCCCTTCGATGGCGAGGGGACACGGGCAGACGTGCTCAATGTCATCGAGGATGGTGTCCTGAAACACTGGTTCCTGGATGGGGCTTCCGCTCGCGAACTTGGCCTGATCCCGAATGGCCGTGCCCATCGAAGCGGCAGCGGTACGTCTCCGGGACCGACCAACATCACATTGATGCCGGGCGCAAAGTCGCTGGAGGAGCTGATGGGCGATGCCGGTGAGGGGCTCCTGGTTACTGACCTGATCGGGCATGGTGTCAACGGCATCACCGGTGACTATTCCCGGGGGGCATCTGGCTTCTGGTTCGAAAACGGCAAGATCGTTGAACCGGTCAGCGAAATCACCATTGCAGGCAACCTGACGGACATGTTTGCCCGGCTGATCCCGGGCAGCGATCTGGACAACCGCTACTCTGCAGCGGCTCCGTCCGTGATGATCGAAGGAATGGCTCTTGCCGGAAGCTGACACGGGGCCGGACGGCGCCTCGGCGGAGGCGGATCTCCTCCTGCTGGAGACGGCCGCACGCCGGGCGGGTGAACTTGCCCTGACCTTTTTTGGCAAGAATCCGGCGACCTGGTTCAAGGGCAAGCCGGGCATGTCGCCCGTCTCGGAAGCCGATCTTGCCGTTGACAAGCTCCTCGCTGAAGACCTTCGGGGTGCGCGGCCCAGCTATGGATGGCTTTCGGAGGAAACGGCGGATGACCGGTCTCGGCTCGATCACACACGCGTTTTCATTGTCGATCCAATCGATGGCACCCGCGCGTTTCTGGCCGGTGGGGACGAATGGACGGTGTCCATCGCGGTGGTTGACAGTGGCAGGCCGGTTGCCGGAGCGGTCTATTGTCCGGTGCGCGATGAAATGTTTCTGGGCCGTGCAGGCGGCGGGGCGTTTCTCAACGGCACGCGGATGAGCGTGTCCAGCCGGCGCTCTGTGTCCGGTGCGACCCTGACGGGACCGCATTCCATTGTCGCGAACAGCGATGTCATTGCCGCCGGGTTTGTCGGAACGGATATTCTCAGATCGCTCGCCTATCGGCTGGTGACGGTTGCGGCCGGCCGCGTGGATATCGGAACTGCGCGTGGCGGGCCAAGTGATTGGGACCTTGCAGCGGCCGATCTTTTGGTGCAGGAAGCAGGCGGAAAACTGACGGATGTCAAAGGCCGGCTTCTGACTTATAACCGCCCCAAGACCGGACACCCCGGCCTGATCGCGGCACCGGACACGCTGATTGATGCCGCGCGCGCGGCGCTGCGCAGCGCGATTGGCTGACAGGCCTGTCAGAGTGACAATGTAAGAGGAAACTCATGAGCGAGACCGACACCCCGAAACAGCTGTTGCATCTGGTGTTTGGCGGCGAACTGGAATCGCCGGAAGGGCTGACTTTCCGCGATCTGGACGAGCTGGATATCGTCGGCATCTACCCCAATTATGCCGAAGCCTATGTCGCCTGGAAGGCTAAGGCCCAGGCCACGGTCGACAACGCTCACATGCGCTATTTCATCGTTCACATGCACCGCCTGCTCGACCCGGAAACGGCCGACTGAAGCACGCTAACCTCAGGCGACAAGAAAAATGATCAAACGCCTCGGCCGCCATCCCTGGGTTTTGTCGGGTGTGGGCTCGCTGCTCGCCGGCTATCTGAAACTTGTTTATCATACCAACCGGTTTGTTATTGAACCGGAAGGCGTCCATGCGCGCATGGAAGAGGATCTGCCGGTGATCGTTGCCATGTGGCACGGCCAGCATTTCATGGTGCCATTTGCCAAGCCGTCCCATTGGCCGGCCAAGGTGATGATCTCCAGATCCGCCGACGGTGAAGTGAACGCCATTGCCGCCAGCAAGTTCGGGCTTGGCCTGATCCGCGCCTCCGGTGGCCGCAACGCCCGCCAGATCAAGAAACGCGGTGGCATGAAAGGGTTCATAGAGGCGCTGAGAGCGCTCAAGGACGGCTATTCGATCGCGATGACAGCAGATGTCCCCAAGGGGCCTGCACGCCAGTCGGGTGTCGGCATCGTTCAGTTGGCAAAACACTCCGGCCGCCCCATTCTGCCGGTTGCTGTCGCGACCAGCCGGTCCAGGGAGCTGAACAGCTGGGACAAGGCAAGCGTCAATCTGCCCTTCGGGCGCGGCAGCATTGCCGTTGGCGACCTGATCTGGGTGCCCGGCGATACGGACGACGATGCGCTGGAGGCCTACCGCCTCAAGGTGGAAGACGGCCTCAACGCGACCACCAAGCGGGCCTATGAACTTGTCGGCAGGTCCGATGGCTGAGCGGCGCCCATTTCTGGTCAGCGCCTATCGGGGCCTCGCGCGCGGCCTCACCCCTTTCTTCAATCTGCTTTTCGCCCTGCGCAGCCGGTCCGGAAAGGAACTGCCGCAGCGCAAGGGTGAACGTTTCGGTTATGCAGCGCCTCAGCGCCCCGAGGGACAGCTTGCCTGGATCCATGCAGCCAGCGTGGGCGAGACCATGTCGGTACTGCCGCTGATCGACAGGCTTGCGGCTGCGGGCGTCAAGGTGTTGCTGACGACTGTCACGGTGACGGCCGCGGAACTGGCGGAGCAACGGCTACCGGACGGCGCTATTCACCAGTTCGTGCCTTACGATGCGCCCGGGCCGGTCAGCCGGTTCCTGAGCCATTGGTCTCCCGATGTGGTGATGGTGGTGGAAAGCGAAATCTGGCCGTGCCTGTTCGACGAGATGCGGCAACGAGAGACACCCTTTTTGCTGCTCAATGGACGCCTGTCGGACAAGTCCCAGAAAAGCTGGGCACGGCTGCCGGCGCTTTCCGGGTATCTTTTCTCCTGTCTCGACCTCGTGCTGGCGCAAAGCGATGCGGATGCGTTGCGGTTTCAGCGCCTCGGTTGCAGCCGGGTAGTGTCGCCGGGAAATCTGAAATTCGATGCGCCCGAGCCCGCTGCGGAGGCCGGCAGTCTTGCAGCCCTCACTGCCGAGATTGGTGGACGGCCGGTCTGGTTGGCGGCCCTGACCCATCCGGGGGAAGACGAAATTGCGTTGACCGCATTCGAGCAGCTGCGCCAGGAGTTCAAGGAGCTGTTGCTGGTGCTGGTGCCGCGTCACCCTGCACGGGCGGACGCCGTTTCGGATCTTGTGCGCGACCGGGGATTGTCGGTTACAAGGCGCTCGCTCGGCGAGGCAATCTCCTCCTCCACGGATGTCTATCTTGGTGATACACTCGGCGAGATGGGACTTTACTACAAGCTCGCACCTGTGACGTTTCTTGGTGGGTCTTTCAATGATGCCGGGGGACACAATCCTCTGGAGGCGGCTCTGTCCGGTTCGGCGTTGGTCACCGGACCACGCGTTGCCAATGCGAGAGCTGTCTACAAGGAATTCTGGATCGAAAATGCCGCGGTCAGGGTCGAGAATGCAGAAGACCTTGCCAGGCGTCTTCAGCTCCTTCTTCAGGATCCTGATGGAGCCCGTTCGCAGGCCGAACGGGCGCGGCATCTGGTTTCTGCGGGGCGGGGCGCGCTCGACAAGACGCTGACACATCTGGCGGCTTATCTGCCCTTGAACAGTGCCGGATCACCACCGGAGGCCGTTCGTGAAGACGGCGCCTGACTTCTGGTGGAAGACCGGGGTTTCACTCCCGGCTTTGTTGCTTTCCCCGATCGGCTGGATTTATGGCCTGGTCGCCGGCCGCCGCATTCTGAAGCGGCCCGCCTACAAAAGCCGCCTGCCGGTGATCTGTATCGGCAATTTTGTGGTCGGCGGCACCGGCAAGACACCCTTTGCGATCGAACTGGCCTACCGGCTTCAGGAAGACGGCCTCAATCCTGGCTTTCTGTTGCGCGGTTATGGTGGCAGCTCGAAAGGCCCGTTGTTGATCGACGCGGACCGGCACAATGCCGATGAGGTTGGCGACGAAGCCCTGCTGCTTGCCCGCTACGGTCCGACCGTGATTGCCGCAGACCGCCCGTCCGGTGCGAAGTTGGCGGAACAGCAGCCGATTGACGTGCTCATCATGGATGACGGGTTTCAGAACCCGGCACTGGCAAAGGATCTCGGCCTGGTGCTGGTCGATTGTTCGACCGGGTTCGGCAATGGCAGGTGCCTGCCTGCCGGGCCGATGCGCGCACCGGCCGATAAACAGATGCTCAAGGCTGACTGCCTGATCCTGGTTGGCGAGGGGGAGGCGGCGGAAGATGCCGTGCACCTGGCAGGGCGCAAGGGCCTGCCGATCCTGCATGCGCATCTGAAACCGCAGCCGAATGACAACCTGGTGGCACGCAGGCTGTTTGCCTTTGCAGGGATTGGACGGCCGCAGAAGTTTTTCGAAACACTGAAGGGGCTTGGACTTGAAGTCCGGAAATCCCGCACCTTTCCGGACCACCACTGCTATAGCCTGGCGGACGTCAAGTCGCTCTTGACCGAAGCAGAAGACGCAGGGCTGACCCTGGTGACCACGTCCAAGGACATGGCCCGGCTGGAAACGTCAGACGGCGAGCTGTTTCACTGGATTGCCTCCAGCACCGAAGTGCTGGACGTGCGCATGGAGATCGACAACGAGGACCGTCTCGCGGGCCTGATCAAGGAAAAGCTGCGCCTGAAGAAACTGTCCGGCTGAACAGCCTGCACGCGGCCGGTTATTTGCCTTCCAGATAGCGCGTCATCGATGCTTGCGCATCGACATAGGCTTCCTGGCGTTCGACCGACCAGTATTTTAGTTCGTCAAGCGGAATGGCGGTCCCTGTGACGGCACAGCGCACGAAGGTGCCCGGTGTCTCCACCTGATAGTCACCATCCAGATAGCGGACACGTGCTTCACTTGGAATGCGCGGGTTTTCGTAGCGGTTCATCATTGGCGGAACTGGGGCCTTGTCTGGTATTGTTCTGTCCCAGTCTTTTACGGCATGCGGCCGGTTCCGGGCAAGTCCCGGACTGTGGCGACCCGGTTCAAATCCCCTTTATCAGAACATCGGGGCCGACCGCTGGTCCCGTCCGATCAGGTAACGGCAGCGGGACATAACGACAATCCGTTCCGGCAGGGCCCGTTTTGCCTCCGCGATCCGGATTGCCTGATCTTGCTGGCAGGCCGCCATGTCTGGCCAGCGGCTGAGGGTAGAAGAAATGTCCTGACAGATCAGGAGGTCCGGTTCGCAGGCAACCAGATGCATTGCGACCAGCACGGATTTCATGTCTGCACGCTCCTGTTATTTCCAGTTTTTTTCGGCCTTCTGGAGAAATCCGGGTGCACGACATTGTCGAGATTTTGTTGCGTGGAGACCGGCGGTCCTGAAACAGATCCGGACTTGCCTAGCGCTTCAAGCAGAAGCGGATGCAAGCCGTCGCCGCGGCTCACGGCGATGTCATGGAAGCCCGAAAACGTGGTCGCGATCGGCTGCCGGGGCAAGCTTGACATGAGCATGTACTTTCTTGCGTCCACCCTTGATTGGTGGCGCGTGTTTTTGACTGGAAAGGGAAAGATGGCGGAGACCGGAGGTGGGTCAGGCTGTCAAACGGCAGCTGCTGCGTCCGTCCATTAATATGAGTTTTATATTCAACTTTAAAAAGTGGCAAGTGGATTTCAAAGGATTTGGGGTGAATTGTGCAGCAAATCACCTATGTTGTGGATCAAACGAACAGGTTGCTGCACGAACCGGCAAACGTTGCGAGGTCGGTGGCCCCAGAAGTATCAGGACAGGCTCATGACGCTTTCCACGAACGAACTCATCGAATCCTCGGGCCTTGGTCTGGAGGCCGCCAAACGGATCACAGGAGAGGCGCTCTCGGGAGCGGATGACGGCGAACTCTTTGTCGAGTACCGCCAGACAGAGGGCCTTGTTTTCGACAACGGGCGTCTGAAAGGCGCGAATTACGACACGGCACAGGGGTTTGGTCTGAGGGCGGTTGCAGGCGAAGCTGCCGGCTATGCCCATGCCGGTGACATTTCCGAAGGCGCCTTGAAACGGGCTGCCGACGCGGTGAGTGCAGTCAAGAAGGGCTATTCAGGCACCTATGCCGCACCGCCGGCGCGCACGAATGTGTCGCTCTACAGCGATGCCAATCCGCTTGGCGGACCAAGCTTTGAGGACAAGGTCAAGCTGCTTCAGGAGATCGATGCCTATGCCCGGGCGAAGGATCCGCGGGTTCGGCAGGTGTCTGCTTCGCTGGCCGGTTCCTGGCAGGTGGTCGAAATCCTTCGCGCAGACGGTCATCTTGTGCGGGATGTCCGGCCGATGGTGCGTCTGAGCATTTCCGTAGTCGCCGGATCTGGCGACCGCCAGGAAAGCGGGTCTTTCGGCTGTGGCGGCCGCGAGGGTTTTGAGCGGTTCATCACCACGGAGAACTGGCAGGGCGGTGTCGAGGAGGCGTTGCGACAGGCGCTGGTCAACCTGGACGCCGTGCCTGCACCAGCTGGCACATTCGATGTCGTGCTCGGACCGGGCTGGCCCGGCATTTTGCTGCACGAGGCCGTCGGTCACGGTCTGGAAGGAGATTTCAACCGCAAGAAAACCTCGGCGTTTGCCGGTCTGATGGGCGAGCGCGTGGCCGCTCCCGGGGTTACCATTGTCGATGACGGAACGATTCCGGATCGCCGCGGTTCTCTGAGCGTCGATGACGAAGGCACGCCGGCCAGCCGTACCGTGCTGATCGAGGATGGCATCCTGAAAGGTTACATGCAGGATCGGCAGAATGCCCGGCTGATGGGTATGGAGCCCACCGGTAACGGCCGGCGCCAGTCCTACGCTCATATCCCGATGCCACGCATGACGAATACGGTTATGATGGCAGGTGACAAGGACCCGGAGGAAATCCTGAGCTCGGTCAAGGACGGCATCTATGCGGTTTCTTTCGGTGGTGGTCAGGTGGATATCACCTCAGGCAAGTTCGTGTTCTCCTGTACCGAAGCCTACAAGGTTGAGAACGGCAAGGTCGGCGCCCCACTGAAGGGGGCGATGCTGATCGGCAATGGCCCCGATGCGCTGACGCGGGTCTCCATGATCGGCAATGACATGAAACTCGACCCGGGCATGGGAACCTGCGGCAAGCAGGGGCAGGGCGTTCCGGTTGGTGTCGGCCAGCCTTCCATGCGTATCAATGCAGTGACGGTTGGCGGCACGGCAGTCTGATTGGCAGGAGGCGGTTGCCCGGTCATGCCAGGGATCAGGTTCGTTATCTTCGACATGGATCAGGTGCTCTATGATTACGAGCACGCGGTTCGCTTGCGTCTTCTTGAAGAGCTGACGGGCCGGCCCGCGGCCGAGATCGACGCGGCTGTCTGGGGCGGTCCGCATGAAGAAGCCGCCGAGGCAGGTGATCCGGCGACGGCGGACGCCTACCTCGCCCAGTATGGGGACTTGCTCGGCTATCCGATCGATTTCGATACCTGGTGCGAAATCCGCCGCAAGATGATGCGGGCAAGACCGGAGGTTCTGGACCTTGTTCGGAACCTCAAGGCGACTGCGGATGTTGCTCTACTGACCAACAACGGCATGATGCTGAAAGCGGCGCTTCCGGTCTGTGCCCCTGAAACAATCGAGATTTTTGGCGACAAGGCCCACGTCTCGGCAGAATTCAAGCTGCGCAAACCGGATCCGGAGCTTTATCGGGTTGTGTGCGACACCTACGGCTATGCGCCAGAGGAGAGCGCCTTTGTCGACGACAAGCCGGAAAACGTTGTCGGTGCCGAGAAAGCCGGCCTGACAGGACACGTGTTTGAAGACATCAGCGGATTCAGCGCTTTTCTGAAGCTCCACGCTCTGATTTGATCCAGCGGTTTTCCCGGGTTGAGCCGGCCTTTTGAGGCGACGTGCACCGATTATTGAGCCGATTGGTTCAAGCTTGATCTTTCCGGTTCCTTTTGACTGAAAACAAAGCACTTTTGTGCCGGCTATGCTGGTATTCAGGCAAGGGTCGCGCGTATTCTTAAGATAGTCGGAAACCTGCGATTTATATGGCGTTCTGTGGGAGAATGCCGCGTCGGGCAGCACGGGAGTTGGAATGGCCGCAGAAGGAGCCCCTCCGTTTTTTGCAGAATCGATCGTGTTCCTGGCGGCGACGGTCGTTGCTGTGCCGATTGCCAAGCGTCTGGGGCTTGGGTCGGTGGTGGGCTATCTTGCGGCCGGCGCGGCAATTGGCCCGCATGGGCTGCAGCTGCTGGGGTCCGGTGAAGACGTCCTGCATGTCGCCGAGCTCGGGGTGGTCCTGCTTCTCTTTGTGATCGGGCTCGAACTGGACCCGCAGAAGCTCTGGCGCATGAAACGCGATATATTCGGCCTCGGCACCGCACAGGTCGTGCTCACGGGGGTCACGCTGTTCGGCATTGGCCGCCTGGCCGGATATCCGTTTACAACCTCGCTGATTGCCGGGTTTGGCCTGGCCTTGTCGTCAACGGCCTTTGCGCTCCAGATATTGCAGGAACGGGGTCAGCTGTCTTCAGCCTATGGACAAAGAGCCTTCGGCATTCTTTTGCTGCAGGACATTGCCATCGTGCCGCTGCTGGCGATGGTCGCAGTTCTGGCGCCGGGCGACGAGGTGTCCACGCTCTCGGCGGTGACGCGCGAGGTTCTCATCGTGTCTGCCGCGGTGGCGGCCGTTGTTCTGACAGGGCGCTATCTCATCTCACCGATATTTCTGCTGCTAGCAGCCAGCCGGGCGCGGGAGGTCATGTTGACGGCGGCCCTGCTGGTCGCACTGGGCAGCGCGGGGATCATGCACGCAGCCGGTCTTTCCATGGCACTCGGTGCTTTTCTTGCTGGTGTTCTCCTGGCCGAATCCAGTTTTCGCCATACGCTTGAAGCGGATATTGAGCCCTTCCGCTCACTTTTGATGGGCCTGTTCTTCGTGGCTGTCGGCATGTCGCTCAACGTCGCCCTTGTCATGGATCACTGGGGGCTTGTTGCCTCCGGCGTGGTGATCGTGATGGGCGTGAAGGGCATCTTCTTGTGGGGCCTGTCCCGCGGGACCGGGTCTGAAAACTCCGATGCAATGCGCATCGCGGTCACGCTGCCTCAGGGTGGAGAATTTGCCTTCGTGTTGTTCACGGCTGCCATCAGCAACAGTCTTTTGGACTACCAGTCCGCAAACCTCCTTAATGCCATTGTGATCCTGACCATGCTGTTGACGCCGCTTGCGTGCCTAGGGCTGGACAAATTGGCCGTGAGGGCGAAGGCGAGGGGCGTGGAGAACCCTTCCATCGAAACGTTCGAGGAGGCAACGCCCACCGTCCTGGTGATCGGCTTCGGCCGGTTCGGCATGGTGGTCGCCCAGATCCTGACATCGGAAGGGTTGGAAATCACGGCGATCGACAACCGACCGGACAGGATCGAATATGCCCGCAAACAGGGCTACAAGGTCTATTACGGCGATGCCACCCGCGCAGATGTTCTATCAGCCGCCGGAGCGGGCAAGGCGGCGCTCGTGGCCATGTGCATCGAGAATGACAAGGTCATGGGCAAGGCCATTGACCTGATCCGGGAGGGATTTCCCGAAGCTCTGATCTTCTGCCGGGCGACAGACCGTGCCCATGTTCTGGACCTCACCAAACGGGGTGTCGATTTCCAGATCCGCGAGACTTTTGAATCGAGCGTGGTGTTCGGCCGGGCGGCACTTGAGGCGCTTGGGACGCCGCTTGCCCGGATTGACCAGATTGAGGAAGACGTGCGCTATCGCGACGAGGAGCGCCTTGCCGAACAGCTTGGCCAGGGCATGTTGGCCGGCGCCGACAAACTTCACCGGGTCACCCCCCGTAAAGGCCCGCCAAAGGATGAGCATGGTGCGGCGGCTGAATAAGAACACCCTAACCGGCCATGAAAAAAGGCGCCAACGGCGCCTTTGGTCTTCTCGCTTGCCTGAAGGCCTCAAGGCAGGGCATTAAATCCGGCCGAAAATCCGTTCAGCGAAATCGGAATGCCGATGCCTTCTTCCGGCGTCTGGAAGATGATGAAGGTTGCTTGGGCGCCGGACTGTAGCTTGCTCAGAAGATCGTCTTCCAGAATGACCTCTGCGATACAGCCATTGGGCAGGCAGCGCACAAAGCCTGCGCGTCCGATGTCGGCATTGTCGACCCGAAGACCGAGTCCAGAGGGCAACAGCACTCCAAGGGGCGCCAGAACGCGCAGGATGCGGGCCTGCTGATCGGCAGTCTTCAGAATGATCACCGAGAGACCGACATTTTCACGGTCGGCGGCGGTCACGTTTTGAATGAGCGCGCATTGTTCTCCGGTTGCGCCGGGAGGCGTATCACAGCGCATCTGCCAGTCGCCATGCGCCGAGCGCACTTCGCCCTGCGCGAGGGCGGGCAGCTGTGCCTGTGCAAGTGTTCCGAGCGCGATCCCGGCGAGTGCAGCAACTTTGGTCAAGAAAGATCCTGAGCGTCCGGTCAGGCGGGCAGAAATGGACTGCAGCAATTGGGTTGACAAGAAATCCTCCAGTCAAACGATGTCCGGTCCGCCACGGCCGGCCCAAGGGCAAACGGCCTGTTCAGCGAATCATGAATGTGATCCGGGCAGACATTGCCGCATCATGGCGTGCGATTCCAGTCCGGCCCGGCGAAGATCGCCACGTTTAATTGCAATTCTTGTCGAAAATCGGCATGTCCTTGACCCTTGTCAAAAGCCAAAGGCCGGTAGGGGCCTGTGAAAAGTTGGAAATTCCGTTGCAGGGCGACGTTTCTTGTGGTTTTTGTGCGGCACGAAGGTGTCGGTGGGATGATGCGGCACATCGCCGCTCTGCCCGATGGTCCCCATCGCCCTTTATGTGAGTTTGTGGTTATAGTCCGGCATTCTCATGACCCGGCCAGAAGCCAGGACGCAGCAGATTGAGCTTGCGCAGTTGCGCCAAGCCCGCTACTGCCGCACCGGATTGGCCCGGATCTGAGTCCGGATTTGATGCATTTGCCGCCGAACAGGCGGCTGAGGGAAGGGAGCGCGGACGTGAAGGCAATCTTCAAGCGTCTCATGACTATGGCCGGTGTGGCTGCGACATTTGCAGGAGCGTCCACGGCGGCCCTGGCAGCAGAACCCGGTTTCACTGACTGGCAGCTAGGGTTTCAGGCCTCGACTACTGACGTGATGGACGACATCACCTGGTTCAACAGCTTCACGCTGATCATCATCACCGTCATCACGCTGTTTGTTCTGGCGCTGTTGCTGATCTGCATGACGCGCTTCAGCGCCAAGGCCAACCCGGTTCCGTCCCGGACATCGCACAATACGATGATCGAGATTGTCTGGACGGTCGTGCCGATCCTGATCCTGGTCGTGATTGCGATTCCGTCCTTCCGCCTGCTCTACAAGCAGCTCGACATCCCGGAATACGAGATGACCGTCAAGGCCATCGGCTATCAGTGGTACTGGGGCTACGAGTATACCGACGAAGGCATGGGCGATCTTTATTTCGACTCCATCATGGTTGGCAGCTCGACCGACCCCGAGGCTGATCTGGCAGACCGCCAGGCTGTCGCAGAAGCGCGCGGCGTCGGCATCAACGAAGTGCCTCGCCTCCTTGCCGTCGATTACGATCTGGTGATCCCGGTTGACACCACGGTCCGCCTGCAGGTGACCTCTGAAGACGTTATCCACGCCTTCGCGATGCCGACCTTCGGCGTCAAGATCGACGCGATCCCGGGCCGTCTCAACGAGACCTGGTTCCACGCTCGCGAGGAAGGCGTCTATTACGGACAGTGTTCCGAACTCTGCGGCAAGGATCACGCCTTCATGCCGATCGCGGTGCGCGTTGTCTCCAAGGAGCAGTTCCAGACCTGGGCCACGGCCGCACAGGACGATCTGGACACCGCCAACGAGCAACTCTATGCCGCTGTAGCTGCCTCGAAGAAGGTCGCTGCCACCGGTGCACTGGAGCAGATTTCCGTCGCCGCGAAATAACGCGGCGGCGAGCCTGATTGGCGATTGCGCGCGATGACACGCAGCGCCGCTGAAAAAGATTGAAAGAGGGAGCCCCAAATGGCTGCGACCGAAGCACATGCGGCACATGACCATCCCTATGGATGGCGCCGGTGGGTCTATTCGACCAACCACAAAGACATTGGTCTGTTGTATCTCTATTTCGCGATCTTCGCGGGAATCGTTGGCGGCGCGCTCAGCGTCGGCATGCGCATGGAACTTATGGAACCAGGCATGCAGTACTTCGCCAACGCACACATGTTCAACGTGTTCACCACGGCTCACGGTCTGATCATGATCTTCTTCATGGTCATGCCGGCCATGATCGGTGGCTTCGCCAACTACTTCGTGCCGATCATGATCGGTGCGCCGGATATGGCGTTCCCGCGCATGAACAACATCTCTTTCTGGCTGTTGCCGCCGGCATTCCTGCTGCTGATCCTGTCGCTGTTCGTTGAAGGTCCTCCGGGTGGCTATGGTGTTGGTGGTGGTTGGACGATCTACCCGCCGCTGTCGACCTCCGGTCAGCCGGGTCCGGCAATGGATCTGGCGATCCTGTCTCTGCACGTTGCCGGCGCGTCGTCCATCCTGGGTGCGATCAACTTCATCACGACCATCTTCAACATGCGTGCGCCGGGCATGACCCTGCACAAGATGCCGCTGTTCGCCTGGTCCGTGCTGATCACCGCCTTCCTGCTGCTGCTGTCTCTGCCGGTTCTGGCTGGTGCCATCACCATGCTGCTGACCGACCGTAACTTCGGCACGACTTTCTTCACGCCGTCCGGCGGCGGTGACCCGATCCTGTTCCAGCACCTGTTCTGGTTCTTCGGTCACCCTGAAGTGTATATCCTGATCCTGCCGGGCTTCGGCATCATCAGCCACATCATCTCGACCTTTGCCCGCAAGCCGATCTTCGGTTATCTCGGCATGGCCTACGCCATGGTTGCCATTGGCGTCGTCGGCTTCATCGTGTGGGCGCACCACATGTACACCGTCGGCATGTCTTCCGAGACCCAGGCCTACTTCGTGGCCGCCACCATGGTGATCGCGGTTCCGACCGGGGTGAAGATCTTCTCCTGGATCGCGACGATGTGGGGTGGTTCCATCGAGTTCAAGACCCCGATGGTCTGGGCGATCGGCTTCATCTTCCTGTTCACCGTCGGCGGTGTGACGGGTGTGCAGCTGGCCAACGCCGGTCTCGACCGCGCATTCCACGACACCTACTACGTTGTGGCTCACTTCCACTACGTGCTGTCGCTGGGCGCCGTGTTCGCGATCTTCGCGGCCTGGTACTACTGGTTCCCGAAAATGTTCGGTTACATGTACAACGAGACCATTGGTAAGGCCCATTTCTGGATCACTTTTATCGGCGTGAACCTCGTGTTCTTCCCGCAGCACTTCCTGGGCCTGAACGGCATGCCGCGTCGCTATGCCGACTACCCGGATGCGCTGGCCGGCTGGAACTACGTGTCCTCGATCGGATCCTACATCTCGGCCTTCGCGGTCCTGGTGTTCCTGTTCGGCATCGTTGAAGCCTTCTCCAAGAAGCGCGCGGTTGGCAACAACCCGTGGGGCGAAGGAGCGACGACCCTGGAGTGGACCCTGTCTTCTCCGCCGCCGTTCCACCAGTTCGAAACGCTGCCGCGCATCAAGTAATGCGTGGCGGGAGGAAACGCCTCCCTTGCTGATTTGCACCGCGCCAAAACCGGCGCGGTGCAGACTTTCAAGAAACTCTGCCGGGCTGTGCACCCGGATGCGGCTAGACCGCAGACAGAAACAAGAATTCGAAGGACGCGCCCATGTCGCTCGTTGAGCGCCAGGACAATTTGAGCCAGGACAGTGCCGTCTGGAACGGCGGAATGGGATCGGTGAGCGACTATGTGGCGCTCCTGAAACCGCGTGTGATGTCCCTGGTGATCTTCACCGCCTTTGTCGGTCTGATGCTGGCACCGGGCACCGTGCATCCCGTGCTGGGCGCGGTCGCGATCCTGTGTATTGCCATCGGTGCCGGTGCGTCCGGTGCACTAAATATGTGGTACGACGCCGACATTGATGAAATCATGTCGCGCACCCGCAAGCGGCCGATCCCGGCCGGCAAGATCACGCCTGACGAAGCGCTGGCCTTCGGCGTGACGCTGTCCATCGGCTCGGTTGTCACCCTGGGCCTTCTAGTCAACTGGTTTGCCGGCGCCTTCCTTGCCTTCACCATCTTCTTCTACGTCATCGTCTATACGATGTGGCTGAAGCGTTCGACGCCGCAGAACATCGTGATCGGCGGAGCAGCCGGCGCCTTTCCTCCGATGATTGGCTGGGCGTCCGTGACGGGCACCGTCAGCCTGGAAAGCTTTGTTCTGTTCCTGATCATCTTCATGTGGACGCCGCCGCATTTCTGGGCGCTCGCGCTCGTCAAGAATGGCGACTACACGGCTGCAAAGGTGCCGATGCTGCCGGTGGTGGCCGGTGAGACAAGCACCCGGCACCACATTCTTGCCTATTCTGTTCTGCTGGCGCCGGTTGGCGTTGCGCCCTACCTGCTGGGCTTTGCAAGCTCTTTTTATGGCGTTGCCTCGACGATCCTCGGCCTGATTTTCCTCGCACTTGCCGCGGACATCTGGCGCAAGCGTGAGGGCGACGTTGCCAAGGCAGCCTGCTGGCGCCTGTTCAAATTCTCGATCTTCTACCTGTTCATGCTGTTCGCATTGCTGCTCGGTGAAAGCCTGCTTGCCGGAGTGATTGCATGATGGCGGAAGACGACAAGGGCATCGCTCTGACCGAAGAGCAGAAGAAAAAGCGCAGGTCGCGCTCGGTTGCGATTGCACTGGCTCTCGCGGCACTCGTCATTCTTTTTTACGTGGTCACCATCATCAAGCTTGGGCCTGAAGTGATGGACCGGGCGCTTTGAGGAAGGATACCGTGACGGAGATGGATACCAGCAAGGATCTTGCCCGCCGCAACCGCAAGCTCGCGGTGACATGCGTCGGCATCTTTTCCCTGATGATCGGGGCCTCCTACGCCGCGGTCCCGCTCTATGATCTGTTCTGCCGTGTCACCGGATTCGGTGGGACGACCCAGGTGGCTGAAGCTGCCAGCGATGTCGTGATCGACCGCAAGATCACCGTGCGCTTTGACGGCAACGTCAACCACAGCCTGCCGTGGTCCTTCAAGCCGGAGCAGCGGTCCGTCACACTCAAGATGGGTGAAACCGCGCAGCTGGCCTATGTCGCGACCAATGTCAGCGACAACGTGACGGTCGGAACCTCGACGTTCAACGTGTCGCCGCCAACCGCCGGTGCCTACTTCAACAAGCTGGACTGCTTCTGCTTCACCGAGCAGGCGCTGGAAAGCGGTGAAACCGTCGAAATGCCGGTCGTCTTCTTCGTCGACCCGGAAATGGACAAGGATCCGGAGCTGAAATCAGTGAAGGAAATCACTTTGTCCTACACCTTCTTCCCGGTAGAACAACCGGAACGTCCTGTTGCAGCAAGGGCCGATGCGGCCGAAACTGAAACGAATTTGTAAGCGATTTGCACGGCAACGTGCATGAAATGACTGTCTTTGGGGAGCTTGCCGATGGCTGAGGCACATACCGCTAATCACGACTACCACCTGGTGGATCCAAGTCCGTGGCCGTTCATCGCATCCATTGGTGCATTCATCATGGCGCTTGGCGCCATCGGCTTCATGAAATACGCCAATGGCACGGACCTTACCTTTAACTTTGGCTTCCTCGGCAGTTACGACCTGACCGGCTGGGGCCTGTTTGCGGTCGGCCTGCTGATTGTCCTTTACGTGATGTTCGGCTGGTGGCGTGACACGGTTCGCGAATCGCTTGCCGGTCACCACACGCGCGTTGTCTCCCTGCATCTGCGCTATGGCATGCTGCTGTTCATCGCCTCCGAAGTGATGTTCTTCGTTGCCTGGTTCTGGGCCTATTTCGATGCAGCGCTCTATGCCGGCGAGGCAATCCAGTTCTCCCGCGTCGAGGCAACGGGCGGTCACTGGCCACCCGATGGCATTGCCACCTTCGATCCCTGGCACCTGCCGCTGCTCAACACCCTGATCCTGCTCTGCTCCGGCACCACTGTCACCTGGGCACACCACGCCTTGTTGCACAATGACCGCGAAGGCCTGAAATGGGGTCTGACGCTGACCGTTCTGCTCGGCATCCTGTTCTCATTCGTTCAGGCCTATGAGTATGGTCATGCTGCCTTCTCCTTCAGCGGCAACATCTACGGCGCGACTTTCTTCATGGCGACCGGGTTCCACGGCTTCCACGTGATTGTCGGCACGATCTTCCTGGTTGTGTGCCTGGTCCGTGCCATGATGGGCCAAATGACCGTCCAGAAGCATTTCGGCTTTGAAGCCGCTGCCTGGTACTGGCACTTCGTTGATGTTGTCTGGCTGTTCCTGTTCGTCTCGATCTACATCTGGGGCGCAGGCACACCGGCCGCTCACTAGGGACCTGCCCATTCGGCAGAACGACGCCCGGTCCGGTCAACGGACCGGGCGTTTTCACTTTTGAAGAAGGGATGTCGCAGGATGGAAGACAAGGCCCATTTCCCGCCGGTCAATCCGGTATCCGCGGGGCTGTCAGGCAAATGCCCGCGCTGCGGTCAGGGGAACCTGTTTGACGGCTTTCTGAGCGTGAAGAAGTCCTGCCTGTCCTGCGGTCTGGATTATTCCTTTGCCGATAGCGGCGACGGCCCGGCCGTCTTCGTGATCATGCTGGTTGGCTTTGTCATAGTTGGCCTCGTTCTTTTTGTGGAGCTCTCCTTCCAGCCGCCCATCTGGCTGCACATGCTGCTCTGGCTGCCGCTGACGGTTCTGCTGGCGGGCCTCGTCCTGCGTCCGCTCAAGGGCCTGATGATTGCGCTGCAGTTCCGCCACCAGGCGGAAGAGGGGCGTCTGGACGATGGTGCCGAATGACCCGTTCAGAAAACCAGGACAAGGCGCCCATGCGCAAACTTCTCTTTCCGACACTCGCGACTGCCGTGGCGCTTGCCATCCTGTTCAATCTGGGGTTCTGGCAGCTGGACCGGCTGGCCTGGAAGGAAAAGCTCATCGGCCAGGTAGAAGCCGGGGTGGCGGCGGCTCCTGTGGACGCCCCGGGGCCCTCGGCCTGGTCTGACCTGGCACTGGAAGACGACTACCGGCACGTGGCTTTGAGCGGCCGCTTTCTTGACGGGGCCGTCTATTATTATACGGCCCTCAACAAGCCGGCCGGAGCCATTGGTGGACCGGGACGACTGGTCTACGCGCCTTTCGAGATGGAGGAGGGCTGGGTTGTCCTGGTCAATCGCGGTTTCATACCACAGGATCTTGATCGGGCAGCGCGCCAACGGCTTGCAGAGCCACCAGACGGCACATTACGTCTCACGGGTTTGCTGCGCCTGAGCGAAAAACCAAACTGGACGACGCCGGCGCCGAGTGAGGGTCTCTGGTTTGCCCGCGATACGCAGGCCATGGGCGAGGCCCTGGATATCGCACCGGACAGACTTGCCCCCTATAGCATCGACCTTGATGTCGAATTCACGCCGGCGTCCGGTCTCCCGCAGGCCGGAGAGACCATTGTCCAGTTCAAGAACGACCATCTGGGTTACGCCCTGACCTGGTTCGGTCTGGCTGCAACGCTGATCGGCGTCTATCTGACCTACGCCGCCAGTGTTCTTTGGCCACGTCGGCGTGCGCAATAGACCGGGAAGGCCGGGCTCAACTGCGGATCGATACCGGGCGCTCTTGCTGTCATTTCCGACATGAAAAAGGGCCCCTGAGGGCCCTTCCTGCTAGATGCGGGCTGGAGCGGATCAGCCGAGTGCTTCCAGGATTGCCGCGGCGCCGGTCTTTGTAGCTTCGCCCGGGCTTTCTTCAACGGCGAGGAACGTGACTTCGCCGTCCTTGGCGATCAGGGCGAACCGCTGTGACCGCAGGTGACCGAAGATCGGTGCCGGCCCAAGGCCAAGCCCGGCCGCGTCGACGAAGCCAGCAGCTGTGTCGGACAGGAAAGTCACGCTGTCACCGGCATTCGAGGCTTTTTTCCAGGCGTCCATGACAAAGACGTCATTGACCGAGACCACGGCGATCTCGTCGACACCCTTGCCCTTGAGGGTTTCGGCATGTTCGACAAAGCCGGGCAGGTGGTTCATGTGGCAGGTCGGCGTGAACGCGCCCGGAACGCCGAATAGAACCACGGTCTTGCCGGCCGTCAGGTCGCCGGTTTTGAGTTCGCCGGGCCCGTCGCCGGTCATGATATTGAAAGTGGCCTCCGGAAGGCGGTCCCCAACCTTAAGTGTCATAGCAACAGTCCCTTGTCTGACCGGCTGCGCGAGAATGGCAGCCCGCAGCACAGATAGGGCGTTTGCCCGGGCGCGTCGAGAGAGTGCGAAGCAATTTCTGCGCGTGAAAGGAGAGCAAGACCGGTCAGCGAACCCAGTCCGGGTGGATGGGGACCAGATGTTCCACCGCTTGATCGCCGGCTGTCAGAACGAGCCTGAGGGTCTGATCCTCCCGTGTGGTGGCAAGCCCCTTGGTGGAGAGCGTCCAGACCGACGTGCCATTGGGGTCATCGGCGGGTTTCGGCAGACCGATAAAGGATCCTTCCGGCCCGGCCGCGAAGAGATCGGGTTCTGCAGCGCCGCCGGTTTCGGCCTCAATGCGAAGCGATCCGGACGGGTCCAGAGCCACCGAAGTTACCCGCAGCTGCTCGTGGCCAGCTGAGCCCTGAGGGGTGGGGACAGTGTCCAGATCCCGCTCGATCAGGCGTTCTGCCAGGGCGTCCCGCTCGCTTTGCGGACGGAGCTCCAGTGTCATGGTTGCATCGCCAGGAACACAGATATCGCTGCAAACACCGAAGAACAGATCCATGGACACGGAGACGGGCCGGGCCGCGTCCTCCGCTTCAATCCTAAGCGGCAGAACGATGCCGTCGTGATAGACGATCGATTCCGAAAAACCGTCGCTGTAGCGCTTCGGAGTCGGGTAGAGCACTTCCACGGCCTTCAGATTGGAACTGCCCTGAAAGGAAATTTGCGGCGGGATACCGGATTCGCCGGGGTGGCGCCAATAGGTGTGCCAGCCCGGTTCGAGCAGAAACTCCAGCCCGGCAAGATAATGGCCGCCCTCCGATGGACCGGCGGCAATCAGGCGGACGGCGCCCCCCTTCACTTCGGTCCAGTCGGTCATGGCAGCCAGAGCGGCGGCAGGCAGCAAGCTTACAAGCGCGACAAAGATGGCGGTCAGAATTTTCATGTCATCTTGCTACACGAGTTTCAGGCAAGCGTCATCGGCCAAGAAGGTTCTGGAGGGTCATAACCTTGTGACGGCGATGTGAAGACGAAAGACCGCTTGTCCCCAAAGAGCCGTTAACAAAGACTGGCAATGGGGTTATGCTTGAAGGCAGGCAGAGGGCGCCAACCAAGTACGAGGTACGCATGGCAGGAACCGAAGCAACAGACACCCTTGAGGGACAGTTTCTGATTGCAATGCCGAGCATGGCAGACAGCCGGTTCGAACATTCCGTGATTTACATGTGTTCGCATTCCGAGCAGGGCGCGATGGGCCTGGTGGTCAACCAGATCGCGCGACATCTCTCCCTGGAAGAACTGCTCATTCAACTGGATATCGTCAATGACGAGAGTGCCATTCGTCTTCCGCCGCAAATTCGTGACATGAATGTCCACAAGGGCGGGCCTGTCGAGGTCGAACGCGGCTTTGTGCTGCACAGCGACGACTTCATGCTCAACCAGTCCACGCTGAGTATCGACAACGGGATCTGCCTGACGGCAACCCTGGAAATCCTGCGCGCTCTGGCGCAAGGGGATGGCCCGACCCAGGCCATGCTTGCGCTTGGTTACGCCGGCTGGGGCCCCGGACAGCTCGAAACCGAGATCCAGTCCAATGGCTGGCTGACGGCACCCGCTGACCCGGACATTCTGTTCGACACCGATTCAGGCTCCAAATGGCACCGGGCGCTCGGATCGCTCGGCATCGATCCGGCCATGCTGTTCTCGGACGCGGGTCACGCCTAGGACTTTGCGCGGCGGCGCATTCCTGTTCCCCTACGGTCATCATTTTAGCCAAAAGCGACTTGCGCTTGAATGTTATGGCGCGTAAGTCGCATGAATGGCATGTATTGTTTCAAATCTGCCGGGTTTCAAGTAGTCTGAAGGTCTGGCCGACAGGCAGGGGGCGGCAAGCGTCCCGCAACGAACAAACAAAGGGAAGTTGCGCGGTGAAATACAGCAGCACGCGGGGAGAAGCCCCGGTTCTGGAATTTTCGGATGTCCTGCTACAGGGACTTGCGCGCGACGGTGGTCTCTATCTTCCTGAAACCTGGCCGCAATTCGATGCTGACACGATCGCTTCCTTTGCAGGCAAGTCCTACCAGGACGTTGCCCTGGAGGTCATCCGCCCGTTTGTCGGTGATGCGATTGCCGAAGATGTGCTGAATGGCATGATCGACGAAGCCTATGCCGGCTTCCGGCATCCGGCTGTGACGCCGTTGGTTCAGACCGGCGCGAATACATTCATCCTTGAACTGTTCCACGGCCCGACGCTGGCATTCAAGGACGTTGCCATGCAGCTGCTTGGCCGCATGATGGACCATGTCCTGAGCGAGCGCGGGCTGCGCGCGACCATTGTCGGCGCGACGTCCGGCGATACAGGTGGCGCCGCAATTGAAGCCTTCCGCGGCCGCGAGCGGACCGACATCTTCATCCTGTTTCCGGATGGGCGTGTCTCCAGTGTCCAGCGGCGCCAGATGACGACACCGACGGAAGATAATGTTCATGCGCTGGCCCTGACCGGCAACTTCGACGATTGCCAGGCGATCGTCAAAGGCATGTTCAACCATTTCTCTTTCCGTGACCGGGTGGCGCTCTCCGGGGTCAACTCGATCAACTGGGCGCGGATCCTGGCACAGATCGTTTATTACTTCGTGGCTGGTGCCGCGCTCGGCGCGCCGCATCGGAAAATCTCCTTCACGGTGCCGACCGGAAACTTCGGCGACATCTTTGCCGGCTATGCCGCCATGCAGATGGGGCTGCCGGTTGAAAAGCTCGTTGTTGCGACCAACGTCAATGACATCCTGGCGCGCACGCTGGAGACCGGACGCTACGAGAAGAAGGGTGTTACACCCACGATTTCCCCATCCATGGACATTCAGGTATCTTCCAATTTCGAACGGCTCTTGTCTGAAGTCTGTGGCCGTGACGGGGAGACGATCCGGCGTATGATGAACCAGCTGAACCAGTCGGGCAGCTTCGCCATCGATGCCGGGCCGCTTGAAGACATGCGGGCGGTCTTTGGGGCGGGCCGCTGCGACGAGGACGAAACAGCGGCAACCATTGCCGAGACCTGGCGCGAGGCAGGCTACCTTCTGGATCCGCATACGGCGATAGGGGTGCATGTCGCCAAGGCTCATGACGACGGATCGGCGCCGATGGTGGTGCTCGGAACGGCGCATCCGGCGAAATTCCCGGATGCCGTGGAAAAAGCCGCCGGGGTGCGGCCGGAACTGCCTGAAAACTTGAAAGACATGATGACTGCGGAGGAGCGTCAGCAGGTATTGGCTGCCGAGCAGGGTGTGGTGGAACATTTCATCGAAGAACACGCCCGGGCCGTCACCGCTGGGGTGTGACTATATGAATGTAAAAACAACGGTACTGGAAAACGGGATGACGGTCGTGACCGACCAGATGCCCTATCTGAAAACGGCGGCGCTTGGCGTCTGGGTGCGCACAGGCTCGCGCGCGGAGACCGTCGACCAGAATGGCATCACCCATCTTCTGGAACACATGGCTTTCAAGGGTACGAAGACCCGGACAGCGCGTGGCATTGCCGAAGAGATCGAAGCTGTCGGTGGGGAGCTCAACGCGTCCACCAGCATCGAACATACCAATTACTACGCTCGCATCCTGGCCGAAGACGCGCCGCTTGCCGTCGATATCCTGGCCGATATCCTGCAGAATTCGACCTTTGACGCGCAGGAACTGACCCGGGAACAGCACGTGATCCTTCAGGAGATCGGGGCTGCCAACGATTCCCCGGAAGATCAGGCTTTTGACCTCTTTCAGGAAACCGCTTGGCCGGATCAGGCCATCGGCCGGCCCATCCTGGGCACGCCGGACACGGTCCAGGGCTTCAACCGGGATGCGCTGAACACCTATCTTGGCGAACGGTACCGGGCGCCCGACATGGTTCTGGCAGCGGCAGGCGCAGTCGACCATGATGATCTCGTTGCGCTGGCGCGTGAAAAATTCGGCGGGTTCAGCGGTGAGAAGGCGGCGACGGAAGCGGCGGCCAACTATTGCGGCGGTGAGACGCTTCGGCCGAAGGAACTGATGGAAGCCCAGGTGCTGATCGGTTTCGAAGGCCGGCCTTACAAGTCTCAGGACTATTATGCGATCCAGATCCTTGCCTCCGTGCTGGGCGGTGGCATGTCTTCCAGGCTGTTCCAGGAAATCCGGGAAAAGCACGGTCTGTGTTACGCCATCTACAGCTTCCACTGGGCATTTTCCGACACTGGTCTTTTCGGTCTGCACGCGGCCACCAGCCAGGAAGACCTTGGCGCCCTGATGCCGATGATTGTCGGCGAACTGATTTCGGCGACGCAAACGATCACGGATGAAGAGGTCGCCCGTTCGCGCGCCCAGATCCGTGCAGGCCTGATGATGGCGCTCGAGAGCCCGGCCGCCCGGGCCGGTCAGATCGCCCGTCAGATCCTTGTTCATGGCCGGGTGCTTGATCCGGACGAGATTTCCAGCAAGATCGAAGCCGTGACCGCGGCGGATCTGCGTCGGGTCGCTCAGGAAACATTTGTGGGAACCGAGCCGACCCTGACTGCGATCGGCCCGGTTGAGGGTATCATGACCAGAAGCGAACTCGCGGACCGCCTGCAGCAAGGCCCTGTTCTGCGGGCAGCATCCATGTAAGATCCGTGCACGTCGCAACGGATCCTTGAAAAGGCGGAGAGCGGGGGCATGGCGCTGCTACGTCCGGGAGCATCACCAGATGCCGAATTGCTGATCGAGGCGGGCGGATACTATCTGCGCCCGCCGATCATGTATGACTTCAAGCCCTGGGCCGCTCTGCGCGAGGAAAGCCGGACGTTTCTCAAACCGTGGGAGCCGCTTTGGCCCTCCGACGATCTGACCAAGACCGGGTTTCGCCGGCGACTGCGCCGGTATGCCAGGGACCGGAAGGAAGGCCGGAGCCTGTCGTTTCTGCTGTTCCGGGCGAAGACGGATGAAATACTCGGCGGGCTGACCCTCAGCAACATCCGCCGCGGTGTCAGCCAGACTGCGACACTTGGCTACTGGATGGGCGAACGCCATTCGGGAAAAGGACACATGTCGGCAGCCGTCGCCATGATCCTGCCGTTTTGTTTCGACGTTCTGAACCTTCACCGCATCGAGGCGGCCTGTTTGCCGACAAACATGCCGTCCATCCGTCTCCTCGAAAATGCCGGGTTTCAGCGGGAAGGCTATGCGCGCAACTATCTGTTGATTAACGGGTCCTGGCAGGATCATCTGCTGTTTGCCTGTTTGGCGGAAGACCATGCGTCGCGGCCCGCAAAAGTCGCTCCGAGCGTCGAGGGAATCTTGAAAGAATTCTTGTGACATGCGCCACAACCCGGTAGTTCTTCGCCTCATGTCATTTCTGAGACCGGATACTGCCCGCAACGTGCTGGCCAAAGTCGTTATTGCCATGTCGCTTATGGTGGTGATGCTGGCTGCGGCACTGCCCGCCAGGGCACTTGAACCGATCCCCGTGCCGATCGATATCGAGGCGCTCGATATCACCAATTCCGTTGAGTTTCACCGGGATGCCGGCACGCGTCTCCAGGTCTCCACAGCCCCCGGTGCGGATGGCATCGTCCGCCGCATCGAGGTGCCCTCGCGCGATGGCGCCAATACCAACTGGGTGGTCTTTGCGCTGGCCAACACCAGCGACAACCAGATCGACCGCTTGATCGTTGCCCCCAATTACAAGCTGGTCGGCTCGGATCTGTTCTGGCCAGACCTCGGCTCTTCCCGCATTGCGGCGATCACGCCCAGCCAGGGCATCGCGCCGGAACGGCAAAAGAGCCTGGAAGCCGATGTCTTTCTGGTGACGCTCGATCCGGGATCGATTGTCACTTTCGTGGCCGAGCTGACGACACCCAATCTGCCGGAAATCCGGATCTGGGAACCGGACGTCTATGAGGAAACGGTCAACGCCTATACGCTTTACCGGGGCATTATCCTGGGCATTTCCGGCCTCCTGGCGCTATTTCTGACCATCTTGTTCGTGGTCAAGGGAACGGTGATGTTTCCCGCGACAGCAGCTCTTGCCTGGTCGGTCCTGGCCTATTTATGCATCGATTTCGGCTTCTGGGGCATGGTCTTCAATCTGGAAGGCGGCGGCAGTCAGCTGGCAAGGGCCTGCGCCGAAGTCATGCTGGCGGCCAGCTTGATCATCTTCCTCTATGCCTATCTCAACCTCAATCGCTGGAACATCCACTATTCCCATCTGGCACTGACCACCTTGAT
This sequence comes from Roseibium sp., assembly GCF_965233565.1. Lineage (GTDB taxonomy): Bacteria > Pseudomonadota > Alphaproteobacteria > Rhizobiales > Stappiaceae > Roseibium. The sequence goes on from NZ_OZ247494.1 coordinate 4,718,279, forward strand.
CCTGATCCTTGGTCTTCTCGGGGTCGCAGTCTGGGATCCGTCGGTTGCCTCCGGCATTGCCCGTTTGTCGCTAGCCGTCATCGGTCTGCTCGGTTTCGTCACCATCGCCGTCCTGGCCTTCCAGCACTATGACCGGGCAATCCTGCTGATCCCGACCTGGTGTCTCCTGATCGCCTGGCTGGTGGGCGCGGCGATGACGATTACCGGTTATCTCTCCAACGACATCGTCCAGCCGGCGCTTGGCGGCGGTCTCGTTTTGATCGTCCTGCTGATCGGCTTCACGGTGATGCAGCACGCCTTTGCCGGCGGCGCGATCGCCCAAGGCCTGATTTCCGACATCGAACGCAAGGCGCTGGCGCTGACGGGGGCAGGCGATATCATCTGGGACTGGGACATCGACCGCGACCGTATCTACACGGGCAACGAGGTCGAGGATCTGCTCAACCTGAAACGCGGCACGCTCGAAGGTCCCGCGAGGGACTGGCTCGACATCTTGCATCCGCAGGACAGGGACCGGTTCCGGGCGACGCTCGATGCTGTGATCGACCAGCGGCGCGGCAAGGTCATGCAGACGTTCCGGCTGCGCTCCGAAGACGGGCATTTCCGCTGGTTCCGCCTGCGCGCCCGGCCGATCATCGGGTCCGATGGCGAAGTGATCCGCTGCGTCGGTACGCTGCTTGACGTGACCGAGGAGCGCACCGCCGAAGAACGCCTGTTGCATGATGCCGTCCACGACAATCTGACCGGCCTGCCGAACCGGGAGCTGTTCGTCGACCGCCTGCGCACCAGCGTGGTGCGCGCCAAGGCGGAAGAGACGGCCAAGCCGACGATCCTGGTGCTCAATCTCGACCGGTTCAAACAGGTCAATGACAGCATCGGCCTGTCGGCTGGCGACAGTATTCTGCTCACCGTAGCCCGGCGTCTCGGCCGCCTGATCGGTCAGCAGGACACGCTTGGCCGCCTGTCGGGCGACCAATATGGCCTGGTGCTTCTGTCTGAACAGGAACCGGACCGGATCGTTGCGCTGGCAGATGCCCTGCGCAAGGCGGTCAGGGCGCCGATCACTTTCGGCGACCGAGAGATTTTCCTGACCTGCTCCGTCGGTATCGCCTTTTACGAAGGCGGCAAGCAGGGCGTGGAGGACATGCTCACCAATGCCGAGATCGCACTGAACCATGCCAAGCGCCTCGGCGGGGACCGCCAGGAAGTGTTCCGACCGATCCTGCGCCCGCTCGACAAGAACATTGTCGACCTGGAAGCCGACCTGCGCGAGGCGATCAAGAAGGAAACGCTTGGTGTTTTCTTCCAGCCGATCATACGTCTGGAGGACCAGGCGGTTGCCGGTTTCGAGGTTCTGGCCCGCTGGAGCCATCCGAAACGCGGCAAGATTTCTCCCTCGGAATTCATTCCCGTCGCGGAACAGTCCGGCCTGATCAACGAGCTTGGCATGTACATGCTCGACAAGGGCGCGCAGCAGCTTGCCTTCTGGCAGCGTGAATTCCCGTTGCCGCGGCCGCTTTTTGCCTCGGTCAACCTGTCGTCCCGCCAGCTTCTGAAACAGGACCTGATCAATGATGTGAAGGCAGTTCTGTCACGCACATCGGTGGTGCCGGGAACGCTGAAGCTGGAACTGACCGAGTCTCTGGTCATGTCCAATCCGGAATATTCCGCCAAGGTGTTGGAACGCCTGCGCGGCCTTGGGGCAGGCCTGTCGCTGGACGATTTCGGCACAGGTCATTCGTCGCTGTCCTATCTGCAGCGTTTCCCGTTCGACACGATCAAGATCGACCAGTCCTTCGTGAAGCCGAACAGTTCGTCCGCGCGGCCTGTCCTGCTGAGAACCATGGTGGCCATGGGGCACGATCTCGGCATGTCGGTGGTAGCGGAAGGCGCGGAGAGCGAAAACGACGCCCTGGAACTCTACCAGCTCGGCTGCGAATACGCACAGGGCTTCTTCTTCGGCGAGGCCATGTCCGCCAACGAAGCCACGAGGCTCCTGCGCAAGATGCCGGCAGAGACCGCGGAAACGGCTTGAGTTAGATTACGGTGCTCTAGTGGTCCAGAGAGCCAGCGTATTTGCCGACAACGACCACCTGTTATACGTCATCCCATGGCTTGACCATGGGAACCAATCCGTTTCCCTTCCAATCGCTTGGGCGTCGCTTGGCCGTCGCTGGGGCAAGGCAACGGCATGGATTGCAGGATAAAACCCTGCAATGGCGAGGAGAGCGGAGTCAGTCGAGATTACGAATTTCTTGCAACTGGCTGCCCCTCAGGGCACCAGGATCGGCACTGTCTTGTCCGTCTGCCGTATTTCCAGCGGCGTGGCGCCGAAGGGGTCGCCGTCGACCTGGGCGGCCACATGATCTTTTGCCGAAATGCGCGCGCGCTGGAACGGTGTGACGGACGCACCGCGCGCCTTGTGGATCCGTCCGAGCAAAAGGGCAATGCCGTAACAGAAGGACGACCACGGATCGTCTCTTTCCAGCACCAGCATGTGCAAACCGGGATCCGTGGCGCCGCCCGGACAGATGACAAATGGTCCGCCATAGTGGCGGGCATTGCTGGCAACAGCGAACTTCCCTGCCAGGCAGGCACCGTCCAGCTCGATCTTGAGCTCAGCGCTCTTGCGTCGGAGACCGGTCTTGAGCGCGGTGATGACATAGGCAAGCTTGCCGAAGCGCCGTTTCAAGGTCAGCGGTACGGCATGCACGACCTCGGCATCAAAGCCGGTTGACGCCATCAGCACGAAGGGACGCCCGTTGGCCAAGCCGAAATGAAGCGGCCGGGTCTTGCCCTGAAAGATCAACTCGGCGATCGCTCTTGGATTGCGCGGCAGGCCCAGTTCCAGAGCCAGCACATTGGCGGTCCCGAAGGGAATGACGGCGAGCTGCGGCGGGTCGGGATGATCCTGAAAACCGGTCAGTGCCTCGTTGATCGAGCCGTCACCGCCCGCGATGACAAGGGTCCGGACGCACAGGTCCGGATCTGAGCACAGTTCGCCGATTTCGCCCGCATGCCGTGTCAGCCGGATTTCCGTTTTGCAGCCAAGGTCTTCCAGACGTCTTCGGACGTCGTCCAGAAACTCGGCGTTGTAGCCGCCCGATGTCGGGTTGGCCATGATCAGCACCTTTCCCGCAAGATCGGGCATGATCATGCGCGGTGAAGCCGGACCGGAACGCCAGAAAAGTCTCACTCAGTTCCCTCTGCTTACAGACAGGATCCTTGGTTATCCGCCGCCCTTATAAGGGGCCATACCAGCGCGCGCCAGCTCATCTGCACGTTCATTGTCCGGATGGCCCGCATGGCCCTTGACCCAGTGCCAGGTGACGTCGTGGCGTTCCCTCGCTGCGTCAAGGGCTTGCCACAGGTCGGCGTTTTTCACAGGTTTGTTCTGCGAGGTGCGCCAGTTCTTCCGTTTCCAGCCCGCAAGCCACTCGCGAATGCCGCTGCGCACATAGGTGCTGTCCGTGTAGAGGTCGATCGCGCAGGGACGCTTGAGCGCTTTGAGCGCCTCGATCGCAGCGGTCAGTTCCATGCGGTTGTTCGTGGTTTCCGCTTCTCCGCCCTGGAGTTCCTTCTCGTGCGCACCGAAGCGCAGGATGACCCCCCAGCCACCGGGACCCGGATTGCCGGAACAGGCGCCGTCTGTATAGATCGTGACGCGGTTGTCGTCGCTCATCGGGCCAATCCGTAGGCTTCTGCCGACTGAACGCTCTGGTGAAAGCGCAGCTTCTTGACGTATTCCATGGGGTCTTTCGGGGTTACCAGTGCACCTTCCGGCACACTCAGCCAGTCGTAAAGCCGGGTCAGCAGGAAACGCAGAGCCGCCCCGCGGCACAGGGTCGGCAATGCATCATATTCAGCAGGTGTGAGCGGCCGCACGGCGCTGTAGCCCTTCAGAAGGGCCTTGGCCTTGGTGACATTGAAGGACAGGTCCTGTTCGAAACACCAGGCGTTCAGGCAGATCGCAACGTCATAGGCAAAGGCATCGTTGCAGGCGAAATAGAAATCGATCAGGCCGGACAGTTCGTTGCCTAGGAAAAAGACGTTGTCCGGAAAAAGGTCGGCGTGAATGACCCCGGAGGGAAGGTCGCCGGGCCAGACCTTCTCCAGATGATCGAGTTCCTGTCCGATCTCTGCGCCAAGGCCTTCCAGCACCGTGTCACTGCGCGCGCCACACTGGTCGAACAGCGGTCGCCAGCCACTGACATCAAGCGCATTCCTGCGGACCCCGTCATAGTCCGAGCCGTCAATATGGAGTTCGGCCATGGCCTTGCCGAGTTCGGCGCAATGGTCGGCGCGCGGACGTTTGACCCACATGCCTTCCAGAAAGGTTACGAGGGCGGCGGGACGGCCTGCCAGTGTGCCAAGCAGGTCGCCAGAGCGCGAGGCCACCGGTGTCGGGCACGACAGGCCCTTGCCGGCCAGATGTTGCAGGAGATTGAGAAAATAGGGCAGGTCGTCCGGATTTACGCGCTTTTCATAAAGCGTCAGGATGAACGAGGCCTTGTCCGTGTGAACGAGAAAGTTGCTGTTCTCGACGCCTTCGGCAATGCCCTTGAAAGACAACAGCCGGCCAACATCATAACCGCCGATGAAGTCGTTGAGTTCCTCATCGGTCACTTCGGTGTAAACAGCCATGGCGTTATCCGTTGGCCGCCCTGGTGGAAACGGTCACGTCTCGCAGCTCCCGCGGCAGGTTGAAGGCAATCGTCTCTTCGGCGGTGCGTACCGTCTCGACCGTGACGTCAAAACGTTCCGCAAACGCGCCGATGATTTCCTCTACCAGAGTCTCGGGCGCAGATGCACCTGCTGTCAGGCCGAGGGAGCTGATTCCTTCGAAATCCTGCCACGAAATGTCGCTTGCGCGCTGGATCAGAGCCGACGTTTTGCATCCGGCCCGTTCAGCGACTTCCCGCAATCGCTGGGAATTGGATGAATTCGGCGCGCCGACAACGATCATCGCATCGACTTCCGGGGCTACCGCCTTGACCGCTTCCTGGCGGTTTGTGGTGGCGTAGCAGATGTCTTCCTTGTGCGGCGCGACGATTTCCGGAAAGCGTTCCTGGAGCGCCGCGACGATACCGGCGGTGTCGTCCACCGAGAGGGTGGTCTGGGTAATATAAGCCAGTGGCCGGTCAGATTTGGGTGTGAACGATCTTGCGTCGTCCTCGGTTTCGATCAGGGTGACAGTGCCCTCAGGAAGCTGCCCCATCGTGCCGATGACTTCAGGATGCCCGGCATGGCCGATCAGCAGCACTTCTCGGTCGCGCCGAAAGTGGATCTCGGCCTCCTTGTGGACCTTTGAGACAAGCGGGCAGGTCGCATCCAGGAAAAACATGTTGCGGGCTTCCGCATCCGCAGGAACGGACTTCGGCACACCATGGGCCGAGAAGATCACCGGCCGGCTGGCATCTTCAGCCGGAATTTCTTCCAGCTCTTCGACGAAGATGGCACCTTTGGCTTTCAGGCCGTCGACCACGAACTTGTTGTGCACGATCTCGTGGCGCACATAGACGGGACGGCCGTATTTTTCCAGTGCAAGTTCAACGATCTGGATCGCCCGATCCACACCGGCGCAGAATCCGCGCGGAGCGCAGAGCCGGATGGTCAGGGTAGGATGCTCTTGTCTTGTCTCGGTCATGGATGCTTTCGACATTCGTTCTTGACGCTATAAGGGCAGGCAGGCTGCTTCTGTCAAGGGAGGCGCGGCGAACTGCGCACCAATTCAGCCACATTCGGCTGGTTCAAGGTTTGCATTGAACAAGTCTCGCCAAGCAATTCGGCAGCTGCTATGAAGCTCCGCCGTAATGTGTGCATGAATATGGATAGACGATGAGCAGTGCGATTCCCGCCGTCACCGGCAGAAACCTGAAGGCAATTGTGACCGTGGGCCTTTTGACGGCAGCACTGGCGGGATGCGGGAGCGCCGACGGCGTCGCCGGCAAGATCATCGCGGGCGGCCAGGAACCCATCGAGATTTCGCCGGACACGTTCGGACCTCCGGTCCCTTGTCCTCCCCTGCAGCTGAAGTCGAATACGTTCCTGATCACGAAGCATGTGCGCGGCAAGGACAATGATCCTCAAGGCCTGCTTTATCAGGCGACGATCGAGGACTGGGCCAATACCTGCACGCAGGAACCAGACGGGTCCAGACGGGTCAAGATCGGCCTTTCCGGGGATGTGACGACAGGTCCGGCCTGGAAGGGCGGTGAGGTCGTTCTGCCGATCCGGGTTGCAATCATGCCAGGTGGGAGTGACGCCAAACCCCTTTCCTCGGAGTTGCTCAAGGTGCCGGTCACGCTGGGGGCCGGGGCGCCGAGCGAAACGTGGACGCTGATCGAAAACAAGTTCGTCATTCCGGCGGGAGCCAGCGTGAAGATCGTGTTCGGTTTCGACGAAGGCCGCCGTCGTTGAGCGTGATGTTGTCCCGGACTTGAACAGGCCGTCTTGACAAAACGACTTGTCGGACATGTCGCATATTGACAAGAGCATGTCCGGCTCTCACAATCGCGTCCCAGTCGGGGTCGTCCCCCGATTGGCGTGGCAACATGCTTGCGCATGTGCGGGAGAGGCCGGGTGAAAGGATACCGGCGCCGAAGGAGCAACCGCCCCGGAAACTCTCAGGCAGAAGGACCGCACAGGCCAAAACGCTCTGGAAAGCAGTGCTCCGCACAGTCGTTTCGCGGACTGCTCACCGAAGGAGTAACCGGAAGGCGCGACGCGCCTGAAGGGAAATCTCTCAGGTACTCGGACAGAGGGGGTGCAGACAGACCTGGGTCTTTTGAAGGCCGGTCTGGGACTGCGCAACCCCGAACACGAGGACCGTTCATGGCGGAACCCGTTGCAGAGACAGATCTGAAACAAACGCCTCTTCACGACCTTCATGTCGAGCTTGGCGCCCGCATGGTGCCGTTCGCCGGTTATGCCATGCCGGTGCAGTACAAGGCCGGCATCATGGCCGAGCACCAGCAGACGCGCACCCGGGCGGGCCTGTTCGACGTGTCCCATATGGGACAGGCGATCCTGGTTGGGCCGGATCACGAGACCACCGCGCGTGCGCTTGAGGCAATGACCCCCTCAAACTTTGTGGAACTCGGCCTTGGACGGCAGCGCTACACCGTTTTGTTGAATTCCGAAGGCGGCATCATCGACGACCTGATGGTGACCCGTTCGGTCTCCGAAGAAGATGACGGCCGACTGATGCTGGTCGTCAATGCGTCGCGCAAGGATGTCGATTACGCCCACTTCCGGCAGAACCTTCCTGAAAACGTGCGCCTGGAAGTGGTTGAAGACCGCGCCCTGATCGCCGTCCAGGGGCCGGAAGCCGTGGCAGCGGTTGCCGCACATGCGCCGAAGGCGGCCGACCTGGCCTTCATGTCCGCGTCTTCCATGGAATTTGACGGCATCGACTGTCACATCGCCCGTGCCGGCTACACCGGTGAGGACGGCGTCGAAATGTCCGTTCCTGCCGGTGCTGCCGAGGCAATCGCCCGGGCACTGCTCGCTGATGAGCGTGTCGAGCCGATCGGCCTTGGTGCCCGTGACAGCCTGCGCCTTGAGGCGGGTCTTTGCCTTTATGGCCATGACATTGACGAGACGACGTCCCCGGTGGAAGGCGCGATCACGTTCTGCATGCAGAAACGCCGCCGCGAAGAAGGCGGATTTCCCGGAGCAGACCGGATCCAGCGCGAACTTGCAGACGGACCGGGCCGCGTTCGTGTGGGACTTCGTCTCGACGGCAAGGCGCCTGCCCGGGAAGGGGCTGAAATCGCTCTTCCCGATGGACCGGTGATCGGCACGGTAACGTCAGGCGGATTTGCACCGACCGTCGGAGCCCCGATCGCGATGGGATACGTGCCTGCAGAACATGCTGCAGCCGGTACCGCGCTGGAGCTGGTTGTGCGTGGCCGTCGTCTGCCGGCGACAGTTGCCGATATGCCTTTCGTGCCGAACCGCTACTACCGCAAACCAAAAGCTTGAGTCTTTCCAGAAAACGGACGTGAAACACATGACAACTTACTATTCCAAGGACCACGAGTGGATTTCCGTTGACGGCGATGTCGCGACCATCGGCATCACCGGCTATGCCCAGGAGCAGCTTGGCGACGTCGTTTACGTTGAACTGCCGGAAGCCGGCAAATCCCTGTCCCAGGGCGACGAAGCGGCTGTGGTTGAATCGGTCAAGGCTGCCAGTGAAGTCTATGCGCCGATCGACGGCGAAGTGGTTGAGGCAAATGACGCTCTGACGGACGAACCCGCCAAGGTCAACGAAGATCCGGAAGGGGCTGCCTGGTTCCTGAAGATGAAGGTTGGCAATTCGGGTCAGCTTTCCGACCTGTTGGACGAAGCCGCCTACAAGGCCTACGTGGAGACGCTTTAATCCATGGCGGGGCATTACTACACGGCACAGATCGAGTGGGCGGTTGACGGCGATTATGCCGGCAATGCCTATTCACGCGGCCATATCTGGCGTTTCGACGGCGGGCTGGAAGTTCCCGCCAGCTCGTCTCCCACCGTGGTGCCCCTGCCGCACTCCATTGAAGCCGCCGTCGATCCGGAAGAAGCTTTTGTGGCAGCGATTTCCTCCTGCCACATGATGTCTTTCCTGGATCTCGCCCGGCGGGCGAACTTCGTTGTCTCCAGTTACCGCGACAATGCCTATGGCGAGTTGAGCCGCGTCGCCCGCGGCAAGATGGCCATCACAAAGGTGGTGCTGAGACCCGAAGTCACGCTCGTTGCAAGCGAGGAACCGGACCCGACCTGGCTGACCGACCTGCACGAAAAGGCACATGAAGTCTGCTTCATCGCCAATTCGGTGAATTGCGAGATCAAGATGGAGCCCGAACCGCTCCGTCTGGTCGCGCCGTAACGAAACGGAGCAGTAGGACAGCGGAAATTTCCGTGTCACCCCGGACGAAGCGCAGCTGAGATCCGGGGCCTACTTGCCCATCAAGCGGCCGCAGCGATTTTCGCCCAGAACTGCGAAATGCTGTCCGGCCCGGATCAAATGAACCGCTCAGCGAACGAGTGGGTCCCGGCTCGGCTCTGCGCCTGGCCAGGAAGACACCGGTGACATCCGGTCTCGTTTGCAAAGCATCTCAAACCCATGGGAGCTGCCTGATGCGCTACCTGCCTTTGAATGATACCGACCGCAGCGACATGCTCGCGCGGATCGGCGTCAACTCGATCGATGACCTGTTTGCGGACATTCCGGAAAATGTCCGCATGAAGGAATTGCTGGACCTGCCGAAACGGGCCAGCGAAATGGAAGTGGAGCGCAAGCTCTCGGCCATGGCCGCGAAAAACACCTCGGCCGGCTCCGTGCCGTTCTTCGTCGGCGCCGGCGCCTACAAGCACCACGTGCCGGCGACCGTGGATCACCTGATCCAGCGGTCCGAGTTCCTGACGTCCTATACGCCGTACCAGCCGGAAATTACGCAGGGCACGCTTCAGTACCTGTTCGAGTTCCAGACCCAGGTCGCGCGCCTGACCGCCATGGATGTTGCCAACGCCTCCATGTATGACGGTTCTACCGGCACCGGCGAAGCCGTGCTGATGGCGCACAGGGTCACCAAGCGCAACAAGGCGGTGCTGTCCGGCGGACTGCATCCGCAGTACCGGGAAGTGGTGGAAGGCCTGTCCCACATGGCCGGCGACCGGGTTGTCAGCCTGCCGGCCGATCCGAACGGCACCGAGGACATCCTCTCCCAGATCGACGACGAGACCTCCTGTGTCGTGGTTCAGTCGCCGTCCTTCTACGGCCAGATGATCGATCTGAAGCCGATCGCCGAAAAGGCCCATCAGCACAAGGCACTGTTGATTGCCGTCTTTACCGAAGTGGTGTCCCTCGGCCTGATCGAGCCTCCGGGAACGCAGGGCGCGGACATCGTGGTCGGCGAAGGCCAGTCCATCGGCAACGGCCTCAATTTCGGCGGACCTTACGTCGGCCTCTTCGCCACCCGCCAGAAATATGTCCGCCAGATGCCGGGCCGTCTCTGCGGGGAGACCGTCGATGCCGAAGGCAAGCGCGGTTACGTGCTGACACTCTCGACCCGTGAGCAGCACATCCGCCGCGACAAGGCGACGTCCAACATCTGCACCAATTCCGGACTGTGTTGCCTGGCCTTCACCATCCATATGTCGCTGCTGGGGCAGGCGGGCCTGACGAAACTGGCGCGCATCAACCACGGCAATGCGGTCAAGCTGAAGAAGCTCTTGGCCGGCGTTCCGGGTGTCGATGTGCTGAACAAGGCCTATTTCAACGAGTTCACCATTTCCCTGCCGAAGGCGGCAGAAGGTGTCGTCGAACAGCTCGCCGAGCACGGTGTCCTGGCAGGTCTGCCGGTGTCGCGTCTGGAGCCGGGCAACAAGGATCTGGAAAACCTGCTGGTCGTTGCCTCGACCGAAGTCAACACGGATGAAGATCGCGCAGCCTTTGCTGGCGCGCTGAAGGAGGTGCTGGCATGAGCATGAACACGCAAGGCCGCCCGACCGCTGCGGGCGACGCGGGTGACAGCTTCCGCCCGAAGACGTTCACTGGCAATCGCGGTCTCGACATGGAAGAGCCGCTGATCTTTGAAGCCGGCTCGCTGGAAACCACCGGTGTGGATCTCGACGAGGACGAAGGTGCAGACTTCGAACTCGGCGGATTTGAACGCAAGGGCGAAATTGGCCTGCCGGGTCTCGCAGAGCCGGAAGCGATGCGCCATTACGTGCGCCTGTCGCGGAACAACTATGCAATCGACAGCGGGCTTTATCCGCTCGGTTCCTGCACGATGAAGCACAATCCGCGGCTCAACGAGAAGATGGCCCGCCTGCCCGGCTTCGGCGACATCCATCCGCTCCAGCCGGTTTCCTCCGTCCCGGGCGCGCTGGAACTGATCGACGAGCTGGCTCACTGGCTGATGGTCTCCACCCACATGGCCGCTGTGGCCATGAGCCCGAAGGCCGGTGCCCATGGTGAACTTTGCGGCATGATGGCCATCAAGGCAGCGCACACGGCCGCCGGCCGCAGCCCGGAGATCGTGCTGGTGCCTGAAAGCGCTCACGGCACCAACCCGGCAACGGCTGCACTGCTCGGCTACAAGGTGGTCAATATCGATGCCAAGGACGACGGCACAGTCGATCTTGAGGCGCTGAAAAGCACCATTGCGGCGCATGAAGGCAACATCGCCGGCATCATGCTGACCAACCCGAACACCTGCGGGCTGTTCGAACGCGAGGTCAAGCAGATCGCCGACCTGATCCATGCGGCGGACGCCTATTTCTACTGCGACGGTGCCAACTTCAACGCCATCGTCGGCAAGGCCCGCCCAGGCGATCTTGGCGTCGATGCCATGCATATCAACCTGCACAAGACCTTCTCGACGCCCCATGGCGGCGGCGGCCCGGGTTCCGGTCCAGTGGTCCTGTCCGAACGCCTGGCACCTTTCGCGCCGCTGCCGTTCATCCGCCGGACCAATGACGGCCTTGAACTGGTCGAGACCGAGGAAGCGACATCGGAGGGTGAGCAGCCCTTTGGCCGCATGACCGCGTTCCACGGCCAGATGGGCATGTATGTCCGGGCCCTGTCCTACATGATGAGCCACGGGTCCGATGGTCTGAAACAGGCCTCCGAGGACGCGGTGCTGAACGCCAACTATGTGCGTGTCGGCCTGCAGGACCTGATGAGCCTGCCCTTCGGCGAGCGCCCCTGCATGCATGAGGTTCTGTTTGATGACAGCTTCCTCAAGGACACCGGCGTGACCACGCTCGACTTCGCCAAGGCGATGATCGACGAGGGCTATCACCCGATGACCATGTATTTCCCGCTGGTGGTGCATGGCGCGATGCTGATCGAACCGACGGAGTCGGAAAGCCGGGCTGCGCTCGATCTTTTCGTCGCCACCATGCGCGATCTGGTCATGAGCGCCAAGCGGGGCGAAACCCAGCGCTTTTCCGGGGCACCTTATCTGGCCCCGCGCCGCCGTCTCGACGAAACCGGCGCCGCCCGCAAGCCGGTGCTCAGCTGGAGCGAACCGGAGCCGGCGGAAGTCACTCCGGCGGCCGCCGAATAAGCGGTTTCTGCGATTGATCACCAAGATTGAAAACCCCGGCTTTGGCCGGGGTTTTTGTTTGTTTATTCGATTTCCTGGTCCCTTCCATCGTCATCCCGGGTCACGCTTCGCTTGGCCGGGATGACGAACCGAAAGCAGGAAATTGGAAAGTCATATTGACAATATGATTGTCATTATGACATAAAAATTGTCGAAAGAGGTGCCCCTTGAACAAATCTGTCGAGCTTTACGAAATTATCCGCCTGATCCGGCCGGTGCATAGGCGCCTGGCGCGGGCGGTGGAAGCCAAACTGGAAGGAACCGGCGTCACTGTCGGCATGCGCGCCGTGATGGAGGTGCTGGAGGAGGCCGGGCCTATGTCCGTGCCCGATACCGGCCGCGCGTTGTTCCTGGCGCGTCAGCAGATCCAGCTGATGATGAATGCGCTGGAGGAGCAGGCGCTGGTGGAGCGCAAACCGAATCCGGCCCACAAACGCTCGCCGCTCTTTGCGTTGACGGAAAAAGGGCGGGGCGCGTTCGGGGAGATCCGGGCAAAGGAAAATGACGAGATCGACGCGGTCTGCGAACTCTTTTCCGAGACGGATCTGACCTCTGCCCAGAAAGTGCTTTGCGCGATGCTCGACCATTTTGCCGCGTTCGAGGATGACCCGGACCGGCCCAAATCCCTGGAATAGTGCTTTGACGGGAGACATGTCATGACCGGCTTTTGGATCGTAATCGGACTGTGTGTTGTGGCCCTGGTGGCCTATGTCATTCTCTCACTCAGAAAGCTGTCTGTGCCGACAACGGGGGCGCTGATCGACGGAGCGATGCGCCCGGAAACGGCGCTGGTGGTGATTGATGTCCAGGAGGATTTCACCCGCAACACCGGAAAGCGGGCGTTCGATCCTAAAAAACGCGATGCGGCGCTTGAGGCCATCTCCGAAGAGATCGCTCTGAGTCGGAAGGCGAGGCATCAGGTTGCCTTTGTCAGCAATGTCTTTCGCGACTGGCCGGTGATCCTGGCAATGAAACTGGTTGGCGATGGTGTCGGAACGCCAGGCCGCGAAGGCCTGAAGCTGGATCGCACGCTGGATGTTCGCGGCGCGCCGGAGTTTGAAAAGTCGATCGGCGACACTTTCAGCAATCCCGATTTCGAAGCATGGCTAGCTGAAAAACGTGTCGGCCGTTTGATCCTGGTCGGTCTGGACACCTGTTACTGCGTGCAGCTGACCGCCAGGGGCGCACTCGCCCGAGGCTATCAGGTTGAAATTCGCGAACCGGCCACCTTGACCGGGACACCGGACAAATGGCCACCGCTCAAGGCCGAACTCGGAGAGGCCGGCGTGGCATTCGCCTGACCTGGCGCGTGGCCAGGGGAACGTCGCCGACGGTCGCGTTATCCGTTAACAGGCCATCGCAGTGCTTTCGCGTCGGTCATGAAGGTCCAGCAGGTGCGACATCCAGCTGTTTTTCTTGCGCAAGAATCCCCGGAGCAGGTTCGGGTATTCGCTGGACACCGCGTTGCGCACGGACGGGCGCTGAGAAAGCTGATGACGCCAGGCCAAGACCTTGTCGAGCCCCTCAAGGATATCGAGGGAAAGGAAGGTCTCGAACACGTCGAAATAGCGGAATACCGGTGCAAATGCGGCATCCACGAGCGAGAAGGATGACCCGGCAAAGAACGGTCCGCCGGGCGCAATGACGTCCTCAAGGTGCCGGAACTTTTGTGCCAAGGCGGCTGAAGCTGCAGCAAAGCCGGTGTCGTCCTGCGCGCTGTAAAGAGCACCGATCTCGTTCAGCGTCTGGGAGGCGAATTCAACATAGGCCCGGTGCCGCGCCCGCTCGAGCGGGTCATCCGGATGCAGTTTCGGCGCGGTTGTCTCGTCCAGATACTCAACAATCGGAGCGGATTCAAACAGGTATCGGTCGCCAGTCTTGAGCAGGGGAACCTTGCTTAGCGGTGACGCGGTTCTGAACCAGTCCGGCTTGTTGGCAAGGTCAATCATGATGCGCTCGAACGGGATTTCCTTCTCGGCAAGAACGATGGCGGCGCGCTGAACATAGGGGCAGAGCGTGTGGCTGATCAGGGTGAGGGATGTCGTCATTGGGGATCTCCATTTTCATGCATTTGCATTCAAATAGATGCAGATGCATGAAAAATCAAGATTGATGCAATTGCATAAAGTTTATATGTCTCGGACATGATGACAAAAAGCGATCCATCGCCAGCCACGGTCGATGCCTGGGCGCGGCTTCACCGGGCCAGCGGCAAGGTGCTTGAGCGGGTGGAAGGCAGGCTGAAAGCCGAGGGTTTTCCGCCGCTCGGCTGGTATGACATTCTGCTGGAACTGCGCCGCGCCGAGGGGCAGGCCTTGCGTCCGGTGGACATCGAGAAACGGATCCTCCTGGCGCAGTACAATGTCTCCCGGCTGATCGATCGGCTGGTGACGGCAGGCTATGTCGAAAAGCGCAAGAGCCCAAAGGATGGCCGGGGTGTGATGATCTGTCTGCTGCCGGCGGGTGAAGCGCTGGTGGCCACGATGTGGCCGAAGTATCGCGACGCGGTCGAAGCGGAGTTCGCTGGTCTTCTCGACAAGGGCGATGCAGAGACCCTCTGGCAGATCCTGGGCAAGCTGTTGCCCTGAGCTCATGCCTGCAGAGCGTGAACACACTGTTTCCGGCAAGGCTGCGCAAGGCAGCCTATATATGCTCGGCAAGAGCAGCTTGGAGTGGGAACGATATGCAGGACAGGACCGATCTTGACCAAAGGAACGGATTGCCGGACGAGTGGCTGTTCCTGTTGAGAGACCATCCGCGCGCGGACTGGTCCGGTCACCGGCAGCTCGGTCCTCTCACCGAGTTCTGGCTGGCGCGCCACAACGGGTTCCGTCAATTGGGCCAATCGCTCGAACAGCTGCTGTCGGACTTTCGGGAAGACCGGATCGAAGCAGACCGGTTCGGCGCACTGTTCGCTCCGCGGCTGCAGCAGTTCCTGTCCGAACTGCATCACCATCACATGATCGAGGATCATCACTATTTCCCGGTCTTCATGGCGGCGGAAAAGCGGCTTGTGGCCGGCTTCGAATTGCTCGAGGGCGATCACGAGCTGATCCATCACCGCATCGAAACCGTGGTCAAAAGCGCCAACACTCTGTTCGGGCAGATGGGAACGCGCGACCGTGACGCCATCCGCCGTGCGGCAGACGGTTTTGCAGGTGTCAGCGACACCTTGATCAGCGGCCTGATGCGCCACCTCGACGACGAGGAAGACCTGATCGTGCCCCTGATCCTCGACCGCGGCGAGCGGGAGCTGGGTCTTTCTTAGGCCAGACGCTTGGTCAATGCATCCTACGATTGGGCACCTGTCGGGCCGTTCCCTCCGTGTCACCCCGGGTTTCGCTTCGCTCGCCCGGGGTGACACGGAGGTCTTTGAAAGCTCTGGATCCTCATTGGCTTTGCCATGAGGCATTCCTGTCACACCCGACGAGACGACGGTGATCCCCAAGACACAACAGGCTTGACTCTTTCCCGTTCGTCGCGCACATAAGCTGTCATGACCAAGATGAGCGCACCCTTCGTGTATTTTTATTACGTCACCGACATACCGGCGGCTGCGTAGGATCTTGTTCACCCGATAGAAACCTCAAAAGCCGCCGCGTCAGGCGGCTTTTTGGTTTCCGACCCCAAGCTTCCTGGCGGGGGAAAACCCAGGAAGCAGACCCATGACAAAACATATGATCGAAGCCGGCAAGCCGGCGACCAAACTCCGATCCGAAGCGCTTGCCGTGCTTCTGGAGCGTGGCCTTGTGCATCAGTGCACGGATATCGAAGCGCTCGACGAAACGCTTTCCAAAGGGCCTATCACCGCCTATGCCGGGTTCGATGCCACGGCCGCCAGCCTTCATGTCGGACACCTGATGCCGCTGATGACCATGCGCTGGCTGCAGAAGCTGGGCCACAAGCCGATCATCGTCCTGGGCGGCGGCACCAGCCAGATCGGCGACCCGAGTTTCCGCAACGATGCGCGCCCGCTTCTGGAAGAACGCCAGATCGCGGCCAATATCGCCACCATCCGCCGCTCGGTAGAGCGCCTGGTGGATATGGAAGGTGAGGACGGGGCACTTCTGGTCGACAACGCGGAGTGGCTGAATGAGTTCCGCTTCCTGGAATTCCTCCGCGACTATGGCTCCCAGTTCACCGTCAACCGCATGATGACCTTCGACAGCGTCAAGTCACGCCTCGAAGCGCAGATGCCCCTGACCGTGCTGGAGTTCTGCTACATGATGCTGCAGGCCGTCGATTTCCTGGAACTCGCCAAACGGCACAAGTGTTCCCTTCAGGTTGGCGGGTCCGACCAGTGGGGCAACATCGTCAATGGTGTGGAACTCGGCCGCCGCGACGGCCGCAAGCTGCATGGCCTCACTGTGCCGCTGCTGACCACAGCGAGCGGCGCCAAGATGGGCAAGACTGCCGCCGGTGCCGTCTGGCTGCATCCCGAACACCTGTCGCCCTTCGGCTTCTGGCAATTCTGGCGCAACACGGCCGATGCGGATGTCGCCAAATTCCTGCGTCTCTTCACCGAACTGCCGATGAGCGAGATCGACCGCCTGGCGGCACTGGAAGGGGCTGAACTGAATGAGGCCAAGAAGATCCTGGCAACCCAGGTGACCGCGATTGTCCATGGACCGGAGGAAGCCCGGGCGGCGCTGCAGCAGGGGGATGCGCTGTTCTCCGGCGAAGGCGACATTCTGGAACCGACGCATACCTTGCCGCTGACACGCCTTGCCGAGGGCCTGGGCCTTCTGGAACTTGTGGTGGCCGTCGGCTTTGCCGCGTCCAACGGCGAAGCGCGGCGTCTGGTGGAAGGTGGCGGTGTCCGTCTCAACAATGCCATCGTCGACGACCCGCGCCGCCGCATCGCCACGGGCGATCTTCAGGCCGATGACCGCCTGTCGGTATCGGTCGGGCGCCGCCGCAAGGCCTTGATCGGGTTTGAGTGAGGCGGACTAGTTGGTGTTGTCAGCAAGTGTGGCGAGGAGCCTCATCGTGCCTCGCCACACACTCGCATCCTGGTTTTCAACATCGTCATTGCAGGGCTTGACCCTGCAATCCATGCCGTGAGTTTTCAACGGAAAGCAAGCGGTATGGATCCCATGGTCGAGCCATGGGATGACGAAGTTGAGTGGAAACCGGGTGGCTTGCCCGGCTCCTGCCTCTCGATCCGCTCAGCCTGCCGTTTCTAGCAGCTGTCTGCGATACTCTTCCGCTGGCACGCCACCGATCCCCCAGTTGTCCAGGTCGACTTCGTCGATCACCACGAACGTGGTCGACGGGTTCTTGTCGAGTACCTCGACCAGAAGGTCGGTGGCACCCTTGATGAGCCTTTTTTTCTGCTCCGCGGTCACCCCTTCACGGGTCACCTGAATGTTCACGTATGGCATTTCAGGCTGCTCCTTCTTCTCTCGGTTTGATCTGGAAAATCTTGGCCATGATCTTCCAGCGCCCGTCCTCGCGCACGAAGGTCAGGAAGTCGGTGAAGTCATTGTTGCCGATCGAACAGCGGACACGGGCAAAAGCCGTGTTGTCACCGGCGAGCTGGATCTCGTCGATCACATCCCGGCGCGCTTCGCCCCTGGATGCCGGCGATTGCCGCTTGGCGACCACCGGCACGTATTCCGCCATGGTCCGGTGAAGGAGGGGCGTCTCATCGGCGGTCGCATAGACCGCCTTTGGATGAAATACCTTCTCCAGAAGCACCGTGTCGCAGTGGTAGAGGGCGTCGAAATAGTCGCCAATGACCGACTGTATATCCGTCAGTGCGTTGCTCATGCGGCCAGGCCTTCTTCTTCCAGCGTCTTGCGCGTAGCCGGGCGGTTCGCGATCCGCTCCAGATAGGCTTTGGTGCCCGGCCAGGCGTCCAGCGACACGCCGATGAAGTTGCTCCAGTTCAGGATCACGAAGGCATAGGCGTCCGCCACGGAAAACGTGTCGCCCAGCAGGTAGTCGCCACCCTTGTTCAGAAGCGCATCAAACTGGCCGAGCTTGGCGTCGAGCTTCTTCCGGTTCTCTCTTGCCCGGTCTTCTGAAAAGGTCTGGCCAGAGAAATAGGGGCTGAAACCCTTGTGCAATTCGGACGACAGGAAACTGAGCAGCTCCAGGGTCCGGAAGCGGTCAAGCGGCCTGCCGGTGCTGTCGGACGAGAGCTCCGGATGCTGTTCGCCGAGCCAGTGCAGGATGGCGACGTTTTCGGTCAGGACATCCCCGGAAGCGAACTCAAGCGCGGGCACATATCCGCGGGGATTGGTGTCGGCATAAGCCGCTCCGGTCTCGGTCAGGCCGGCCTCCGTGTCGACCTTTTCCAGGCTGTAGCTGGCGCTGGCCTCGTTCAGAAGCAGATGCGCGGCCATCGAACAGGCACCGGGTTTGTAAAAGAGTTTCATCGCTAGGCTCCATCGTTTGCGTCGATGGCCAGAAGGTGTTCCCTCAAGTCACCATTGACAAGTAGGTTTCTGATGGTAACTATGTTTTTCAAGTTACCCGGGAGAAACCTGATGACCGGAGCGAAATCGGGGAGGGGTGAGGAAGACTTGCGTTTGAGCGAGACAAGAGCTGTGGTCAGCTTGAAAAATGATTGATGCCTCATTTCGGGCTCGGGACAGCGCCACCAACCCCTGTGTCACCCCGGACGAGCGTAGCGAGATCCGGGGCCCACTCGTTTCCAGAGCGCTGACATAAGGCAACGCGACGAGACCTGGCACGACTTGTTTCAGCAAGAGGCCAGGCGAGTAGGCCCCGCATCTGCGCTGCGCTTGTCCGGGGTGACACCAAGAACAGGACG
Organism: Roseibium sp.; assembly: GCF_965233565.1. Classification (GTDB taxonomy): domain Bacteria; phylum Pseudomonadota; class Alphaproteobacteria; order Rhizobiales; family Stappiaceae; genus Roseibium. Next base: position 4,737,161 of record NZ_OZ247494.1, read on the forward strand.
TGACAGCTTCAGTGAGAGGCGACAGATGCCAAGACGCCGAAAACCTGAGCTAATGCGAGACGTCGAAAAAGAGCCAGAGACATGCCACTGAAAATGCGCAAGAACCGAAGCCCGAAACCGCCGGCGCCCTGCCTTTTGACAGAGTGCATGCAGGTGATCGCCGGTGCCTGGGCGCCGAATGTCATCTGGAGCCTTCGGGCCGGGCCACGGCGCTTCAACGAGCTGAAAACCGATATCCCTCCTGTCTCCTCCAAGGTGCTGTCCGCGCGCCTGTCCGAACTGGAAGAACGCGGCGTTCTCATCCGCCATGTCCGGCCGACGTCGCCACCATCGGTCGAATATGAACTGACGGAACTGGGTGAGGAACTGATCCCGGCCCTTGAAGCGATTGTTGCCGTGGGCCACAAATTGAAACAGCGGCGCGGCTACAAGATGGATGTGGAGGCCGCCGAATAGGTCTGATCGCCGGGGAGAGCAAGGTGACAAAGACATTTGTTCTGGTGCATGGCGTCTGGCACGGGGGCTGGTGCTGGTCGCGGCTGGTCGATCAGCTGCGCGCACGTGGACACCGGGTCACGGCGCCGACCCAGACCGGTCTTGGCGAACGCGCGCATCTCCTGACCGCCGATATCACGATCGAAACCTTCGTGGAGGATATTGTCCGCCACCTGGACTGCGAAGACCTGAAGGACGTGACCCTGGTGGGGCACAGTTTCGGCGGCATCCCCATCACCGGCGTCGCGGACCGTGTGCCGGAACGGATTGGAAAGCTGGTCTATCTGGACGCCATCATGCTTTCGAGCGGGGAAACCTGGTTCGATCTGCTGCCGGAAGACATGGCGGCGGACCGTCGGGCGCTTGCGGAAAGTTCTAGTGGCGGTCTCAGTCTGCCGCCGGCACCGCCTGAAAGTTTCGGCGTGACCCGCCCTGAAGATGCCGCCTTCCTGGCGCCGCGCCTGACCCCACATCCATTCCGGACCTTCACCACCGCGCTGGATCTCAAGAACCCGGTCGGCAATGGCTTGCCTGCCCATTACATCCAGTGCACCGATCCGCCTTATCGGCCGGCCAGGGTCGCGCTGGAACGCGCCATCGGCTTCGGCTGGCCCGTTTCCCAGATTGCCACGGGGCACGACGCCATGGTGACGGAACCGGAGGCCCTGGCGGATTTGCTGGAAGAAGTTGGCTGACGATTTGACACCCAACCCTATCGTCGTCCTCCCGGCCAAGCACAGCGCGAGCCGGGATCGGGGAGGCACGTTGCCCACCGAACCCGGCCGAAGATATTCGAAGTCTTGGCTTCTCCGATCCCTCATCTTCGCTTCGCTGCGTCCGGGATGACGATCATGTGCGCAAGAGTGCGGGGCGGTCCCATTCGGAACCGCCCCGCTGACTGCCATAGCAAGATCGGGTAACGCTGGCAGCCTTTAGAAGAACCCGAGTTTGTTCGGGTTGTAGCTGACCAGCATGTTCTTGGTCTGCTGGTAATGGTCGAGCATCATCTTGTGGGTCTCGCGGCCGATGCCGGACTGCTTGTAGCCGCCAAAAGCTGCATGGGCCGGATAGGCGTGATAATTGTTGACCCACACGCGGCCTGCCTCGATGGCGCGGCCGAAGCGGTAACAGCGGTTGGCATCCCGCGACCAGACACCGGCACCGAGGCCGTACATGGTGTCATTGGCGATGGCGAGGGCTTCCTCTTCCGTCTTGAACGTGGTGACGGACACCACCGGACCGAAGATCTCCTCCTGGAACACCCGCATCTTGTTGTGGCCTTTCAGGATGGTCGGCTGGATGTAGAAGCCGCCATCAAGATCGCCGTCAAACTTGGCTTCGGCACCACCGCAGAGCACTTCGGCACCTTCCTCGACCCCGATGGTGAGGTAGGACAGGATCTTGTCCTGCTGTTCGCGGCTGGCCTGGGCGCCGACCATGGTGTCGAGAGCCCGCGGGTCGCCCTGCTTGATCGCTTTCACACGGGCAATCGCCCGCTCGATGAAAGCTTCATAGATATCTTCCTGGATGAGCGCACGGCTCGGGCAGGTGCAGACCTCCCCCTGGTTGAACGCGAACAGAACAAAGCCCTCGATGGCCTTGTCGAGAAAGGCATCGTCCTCGCGCATGACGTCGGAGAAGAAGATGTTCGGCGACTTGCCGCCGAGTTCCAGCGTCACCGGGATCAGGTTTTCCGTCGCGTACTGCATGATCATCTTGCCGGTCTGGGTCGAGCCGGTGAAGGCGATCTTGGCAATGCGCGAGGATTTTGCCAGTGGTGCACCGACCTCGGCGCCATAACCGTTGATGATGTTCAGGACGCCGGCGGGCAGGACATCTGCGATCAGTTCGGCCAGCACCATGATGGCGGCCGGGGTCTGTTCGGCCGGTTTCAGCACCACGCAGTTGCCGGCGGCAAGGGCGGGCGCCAGTTTCCAGGCGGCCATCAGGATCGAGAAGTTCCAGGGAATGATCTGGCCGACGACACCGAGCGGCTCGTGGAAGTGATAGGCAATGGTGTCCGCGTCGATTTCCGACATGGAACCTTCTTGGCTGCGCAGCACACCGGCAAAATAGCGGAAGTGGTCGGCTGACAGCGGAATATCCGCCGCCGTGGTTTCGCGGATCGGCTTGCCGTTGTCCCAGGTCTCGGCCTTGGCCAGCAGATCGAGGTTTGCTTCAATGACGTCAGCGATTTTCAGAAGGACATTGGCGCGTTCGGCTGCCGGCACGCGGCCCCAGCTTTCCTTGGCCGCATGAGCGGCGTCCAGCGCCAGCTCCACATCCGCAGCGTCCGAGCGTGCGACGTCGCAGACGGTCTGGCCGGAGATCGGCGTGATGTTGGAAAAGTAGCGGCCGTTGACCGGCGCGACGAATTTGCCGCCAATGAAATTGTCGTAGCGGTCCTTGAACGGCGACGTCGTGTCGACCGCGATCCTGGGCATCTGGTTCATGAGATTTCCTCCTCTTGGCCCGGTCCTCCACCGGGAACGGGGAGAAGGTGCAGAGGAGAAGGCGCGCTGTCAGCAGTCGGGAAAAGGTTGCGGCATTCAAGTGTCTCAGCCCTGAGACAGGTCCGGTCCGTTATCGCCGATGCCCAGCCGTTTCATGCGCCGGTAAAGGGTCGCCCGGCCGACGCCGAGCGCGCGGGCGGCTTCCGACACATTGCCCTTGGCCCGCGCCAGCGCCCTGACGACGGCTGTTCGTTCGGCCTTTTCGAACCCGGTCGGCCCGTCTTCGCGGCCAAGCAGATCGGAGGCGGGCAGGGGGGTGATCGGGCCGGAGACTCCAAGGCCGAAGGCCTTTCGGGCGCCCCGGGTCGCACCGACGATCAGATCGTCGGAATCGACCGCAAGCAGAATGGCGGCGTCGGTCGTGTCCTTGTCGGCAAAGACGATGCGGCTGTCCGAAAAGGCGGCGCGAAAGGTGTCGACCTCGATCTGGCGTGCTGTCTGCGCCACCATCGCCGCAATCAGCCGGTTGAAGGTTTCCGTCTGGTCGGCGCGCGCCGAGGAAACATCGAGAGCCCCGGCAATGTGGCCGTCTGGACCGTAGATCGGAGCGTCCATGCAGCTCATCGCGGCATTGCGCGCCAGGAAGTGCTCGTTCCGGTGAATGATGACGGTGCGTTCCTCGGCAATGCAGGTGCCGACGCCGTTGGTGCCGACCGAGGCTTCGCTCCAGTCCGTCCCCTGGGCCAGACCCCAGTGCTCGAACACATCCGCGTCAGCGGCCGTGCTGCGCTGGTCTAGAACGACGCCGTCCGCATCGGTCAGGAGAACGGTGCAGCCGGACTGACCGACCAGCCCGAACAGTTGGTCGAGCTTGGGCGCCGCGATCTGCAGGAAGGCGCCGGCCAGGTCGCGCCGTTCCCGAAGGGCGGGATCGGTCAGGCGCTCGGGCGCACGTTTCTCTCCGGGATGAAGGCCATGTTTGTCGATGGAGCGCCGCCAGGACGCAGCGATCCGCGACACGGCGGGAGCCGAACGGGACTCAACGGTTCGAAAGACGGTTTCGACGTGATCCTTCATGATTGCCAATGACCCCGGCTGTGCTTGTCTGAATGGACGCGTCCAGCCCTTGGCCCGTTCCTCCCAAAACGTCCAGATGACAGCGCAGGATGAACCGGGGGGCGGGGGATGGCAAGGTGGTCTGCACACGGAGTTTCGCGGGGGTGTCTCAATCCTGAGACAGGTTTGTAGAAAATCTTCGCGAGAAAGAGAAGAAAAACCCCGCCTCCTGTTCTGGGAGACGGGGTTGAAGTGAACTCGCGGGGAAAGCGAAGGTCGCCTCTCTTTGTAAAGCCTGCTTATGCCTGCAGGCGGGATCTGATTTCCTTGCGCAACTCGTCGATCGGCGAAGTCTTGGCACCGTCCTTGGTGTGCCAGAACGTCCAGCCGTTGCAGGCCTCCTGACCCTGGACCAGAGCGCCGACCTTGTGGATCGAGCCGGTATGGTCTCCGGATTTCAGAGAACCGTCCGCGCGCACCACGGCCAGATGTTTGCCCTTGGAACAGGTGAGCTCCGTGCCCGGTTCCAGCAGGCCGCTTTCCAGGAGCGTGCCAAAGGGAATGCGTTTCTGGGCGCGTTTGCCCTGCTGCATTTCCAGGGCTTCCGCATTGCCCGGCTCGATGGCGTCGATGCGCTGGGTCGCCGCGTCGATATAGTCCTGCTCGCGTTCGACACCGACAAAGTTCCGGCCAAGTTTCTTGGCAACGGCCCCGGTGGTGCCCGTGCCGAAGAACGGGTCCAGAACGACGTCGCCCGGTTTGGAAGAGGCCGTCAGCACCCGGTAAAGCAGGGCTTCCGGTTTCTGCGTCGGATGGACCTTCTGACCCTGCTTGTCCTTCAGCCGTTCGGCACCGGTGCACAGCGGCAGGTGCCAGTCGGACCGCATCTGCAGATCTTCGTTGAAGACCTTCAGGGCGTCGTAGTTGAAGGTCGGTTTGGCGTCCTTGGACTTGGTCGCCCAGATCATGGTCTCGTGGGCATTGGTGAACCGTTTGCCGCGGAAATTCGGCATCGGGTTCGACTTCAGCCAGACGATGTCGTTCATGATCCAGAAGCCGAGATCCTGCAGGATCGCGCCGACACGGAAGATGTTGTGATAGGAGCCGATCACATAGAGCGAGCCATCGGGCTTCATCACCCGCCGGACGGCCAGGAGCCAGGCCCGGGTAAAGGCATCATAGGCCTCGAAGCTCTCGAACTGGTCCCAGTGGTCGTCACAGGCATCCACCTTCGACTGATCTGGCCGATGCAGGTCGCCGCCCAGCTGGAGATTGTAGGGCGGATCCGCAAAGACCAGGTCAACCGACCGGGACGGCAGCTTCTCAAGGGCGGCCACGCAGTCGCCCTTCAGGATCGTGTTCAGCCAGGAAGCACCAGCTTCCTCGGATTTGATTGGACGGGGTGCCGCGAAGGACACCCCGGTACGCAGTACACTCATTGCGACGCAATACCTCACGCAATTTCGAGTGTCATGGTTACCGGGTTTGGTAAATCAGCGGTTAAGCGGTCAAAACAAAAATTCTCATTGAATCAAGGCTTTGTTTACAATCGTAAAAGCTGAATGAGAGGTTAATGGCCTGTCCCGACCGAAAACGCCAGAATTCTGCTGATTTCATTCATGGGACGACCGGAAGTTGTCTTCCAATCGTTAAAAGCGGCCTGAATCGCCGCCTGATTTTTTTTCGACATGCGATCGTTCTCAATGACATTTTCGCGGATCAGGGCGTTAACCACGTCGCCGGAGAGGATGAAACTCTCCTTGCCCATGAAGCGCAAGGCGATTTGCCCGGTGTTGCCGCCAAGACGGCTGCCCCGCTTCTTCAGAAGCTCCATCAGGCCCACCTGATCGTCGACCGGGTAAGTGGCGAAAAACCGAGACGCGCTGCCATGTTCTGCCGCCAGGTCCTTCAGGAAAATTGCATTGTGCTGGACCGATCTGATCTTGGCGCCGTTGCGCACGATGCGGGTGTCTTTCAGCAGCGCCTCGAAAGCCTCGTCGGGAAGAAAGGCGAGGCGGGCGACATCAAATCCTTCGAAGGCCTCTTCAAAACCGGGCCATTTCTGGTCGATCACCTTCCAGCTGAAGCCGGCCTGAAACACGCATTTGGTGAACATCGCGAGCCAGCGGTCATCACCCACTGTCTCCAGTTCGGCGACGGGCCTGGGGGCGTTGTGTTCGTCCAGCAGGGCTCGCAGGGCGTCAGGTCCGCCCTTCTTGTCGGCGGCGAGGGCCTCGATCTCTTCAAAGGAACGCATGGCTCAACTCTCCAAATGAGTTCGTCATCCCGGACGCAGCGAAGCGAAGATCCGGGATCGGGGCACCCGGAGGTCTGCAACATCCAAACTGGTCCGTCGGCCCTCCGGTCCCGGCACGCGCTTTGCCTGGCCAGGATGACGACGGACAAGTCGAGTGAAACCTTACCGTTCTCCGACGTCCTTTGCCCGTTCAAATTTGCGCAGCGCAAGCGAAAGCGTGATCGTCATCATCAGGTAGATTAGGGCAACCACGTTATAGGTCTCGAAATAGCGGAACGAGCCAGCCGCATAGACCTTGCCGAGCTGGGTAATGTCGGCGACCCCAAGAACTGACACCAGCGAACTGTCCTTGATCAGCGCGATGAAATCATTGCCGAGCGGCGGCAGGATGGTCTTCAGCGCCTGCGGAAAGACGATCAGGCGGAAGCGCAGCCAGCGGTTCATGCCAAGCGCCTCGGCCGCCTCGATCTGGCCGGTATCGACAGCCTGGATGCCGGCGCGGAAGACTTCGGCGATAAAGGCCGAATACCCGATCGTCAGGGCGAGGACGGCGCGCCAGAGCAGCGGGAAGTCACGGGTGCGCAAAGTGCCGATCCCGAGCGGCTCCAGGAGCGCGTTGAGCCCGGCCACCATCAGGGGTGTCGCGACGAAGGCGATATAAAGAAGCAGCACGATGATCGGCATGCCGCGCACGATCTCGATATAGAAACGCGCGCTTTGCCTGAGGATCAGCGAACCGGACAGCGACGCCAGCGCCAGGAGCAGCCCGATCAGGGAGGCCAGGAAGAAAGCCACGAGAGTGACAAAGATGGTCAGCCAGATGCCGCGCGAGACCGTCGCCATGACCTGGCTGTAGATCTCGTCCGTGGCGATCTGGAACAGCAGAAACACCGCAATGCCAACAGCAACCAGCAGCCAATAGGGAAAGTCCTGTTTCGGAGAGCCGGTCGGATTTTTGCTGGTGAACATGGGCGATCTTGTGGTTGGCGCGTCGGCGAAGAAAAGAAAATGGCCGCTATCCGGGCCAAACCCCGGATAGCGGCCACGCTGATGAAAGTCCAGCCGTGCTCAGGCGCTTACTGGCCGACCTTGTAGTCGAAGAACCATTTCTGGTTCAGCGCATCCAGCGTACCGTCGGCGCGCATGGAGGCAATGGCCGCATTGAACGGCGCCACAAGGTCGGAGCCTTTCGGGAAGATGAAGCCGAAATCTTCAGAGCCCATGGGGTCGCCGATCAGCTTGAACGTGTCCGGATTGGCTGCAACGTATCCCCGGCCACCGGTGCTGTCGGTGAGGACGAGGTCGACATCACCGGCTTTCAGGGCCTGCACGGCCGCACCGAAGGTTTCGAACAGCTTGATGCGCGGATTGGCTTCATCGCCGTCCAGAACTTCGTAGACGGTGACGTAGAAAGGCGTCGTGCCCGGCTGGGCACCGGCCAGGAAGTCCGTGTTGGCGGCAAAGCTCTTGGGATCTGCGAACCGGTCCTCGTCGGCGCGCACCAGCATGAACATCTCGGAACGCATATAGGGCTCGGAGAAATCAACCTTGTCGGCCCGGTCTTCGCGGATCGTGATGCCGTTCATGGCAAGGTCATATTCGCCCGCGGAAACGGCGGGGATCATCGCATCCCAGCTGACATTCTCGTAGGTGATCTTGGCGTTGAGGCGCTTCGCGATCTCGGCAATCGCCTCATATTCCCAGCCGACAGCATCGCCGGACTTCGGATCGACGAATTGCAGCGGCGGATAGGTGTTTTCCGAAGCAATCACGATTTCCTTGCCGCCGAGATCCGGAAGCGTTTCGGCGCCGGCCGCAGCGCTCAGGCCGATCACGCAGGAAAGGGCGGCCGCAAGGCCGAGAAGGGTCTTTTTCATGGGAGGCTCCTGGTCAAAATTCCCAAGGACCTTAACGGTTCCCTCTGCAATGGAAAAGACCGGCGTGAAGCCTGAGTGTTCGCCTGCTGCAGAAATTTTCTCTCTGCGAAAAAAAATTCAAAATCTGCTGATAGATCTATTGACCCGGAGGGAACTTGGCGGGACTGTGGGCGCATAACAACAATAAGGAGACATTTATGTCCAACAACACCAACCCGTTTCAACAGGCGGCGCGCCGTGTGCGTCTAGCGCCGTCACATCCGCTCGAAGTCTTTACCGATGCGGTGAAGGCGGTCGATCGGCTGATCGAGATCTTCGAAGCCAACACGGCGTTTCTGCGCGGCCATTTTCAGGACCTCCTGGAGGGCAAGGAACTGGAAGGCCGGTACCGCGCTTTTTACCCGCAGGTCCAGATCATCACCGACAGCCATGTGCGGCTCGACAGCCGACTGTCCTATGGCTTTGTATCCAAGCCCGGAACACATGCCTCGACGATCACGCGGCCGGACCTTTTTCGCAACTATCTGATCACGCAGCTGTCGCTGCTGATGAACAACCATGACGTTCCGCTTCTGATCGGCGACAGCGACATGCCGATCCCGCTGCATTTTGCATTCTATGACGGAACCCACGTGGAAGGCGGCGCCGCAGCGGCCAATCTCGACCGGCCGCTGGCGGACATGTTCGATCTGCCGGATCTGACCGTGATGGACGATTCCATTGCCAACGGCACCTATGAACCGGTGGACGGCGTGATGCCGCTGGCATCCTTCACGGCACCGCGTGTCGACTATTCCCTGCATCGGCTGCAGCACTATACGGCAACGCGCGCCGAGCATTTCCAGAACTACGTGCTCTTCACCAACTACCAGTTCTATATCGACGAATTCTGCCGCATGTCGCACGAGCTGCTGGCCGATCCGGACAGTGGCTATGAGGCATTCGTGTCGCCGGGCAATCTGGTGATCGAAGCCGGTCAGAGCGAACCTTGCAGCGGCGAGGAGCCGGCAAAGTTGCCGCAGATGCCGGCCTATCACCTGAAACGGGCCGATGGCAGCGGCATCACCATGGTCAATATCGGGGTTGGCCCGTCCAACGCGAAGACCATTACGGACCACATCGCCGTGCTGCGGCCGCATGTCTGGTTGATGCTCGGTCACTGCGCGGGTCTCAGGAACAGCCAGACGCTGGGTGACTACGTGCTTGCGCACGGATATGTGCGCGACGACAACGTTCTCAACCAGGACCTGCCGGTCTGGGTGCCGATCCCGCCGCTCGCTGAGGTTCAGGTCGCCCTGGAAGATGCGGTTTCGGAAATCACCGGCATTGACGGTTATGAACTGAAACGTCTCATGCGCACCGGGACCGTGGTGTCACTCGACAACCGCAACTGGGAACTCTGGGACCAGCCGGAGCTGGTCAAGCGCTTCTCCCAGTCCAGGGCGATCGCCCTCGACATGGAATCGGCGACGATCGCTGCCAACGGTTTCCGCTTCCGGGTCCCTTATGGCACGCTTCTGTGTATCTCCGACAAGCCGCTGCACGGTGAGCTGAAACTCCCCGGCATGGCAACGGATTTCTACAAGCGCCAGGTGGCCCAGCATCTCCAGATCGGCATCAGGGCCATGGAAAAGATGCGCGACATGACAGCGGAACGGCTGCATTCCCGCAAGCTGCGAAGCTTTGCGGAAACGGCGTTTCAGTAAGGCAGACAAAAAGCGCGGCCCGGGGCCGCGCTTTTTTACGTTTTGGAAGCGGAAATATTACTCGGCTTCGTCGGCCGGCGCGGCGTTCAGCATGCCGTAGCGCTCGACGCCGATCTTCTCCAGCAGCTCAAGCTGGGTTTCCAGGAAGTCGATGTGACCTTCCTCGTCCTTCAGCAGCTCTTCAAAGATCGCCATGGACACGTAGTCACCTTCTTCCCGGCAGACTTCACGGGACTTGGAGTAGGCCGTGCGGGCGTCATATTCGCCTGCAAGGTCCGATTCCAGCACTTCCTTGATGTTCTGACCAATGCGAAGAGGTGCAACCTTCTGCATGTTCGGGTGACCTTCAAGGAAGATGATGCGGTCGGTGAGCTTGTCCGCGTGTTGCATTTCCTCGATGGATTCCTCGCGCTCCTTCTTGGCAAGGCGCGCATAGCCCCAGTCCGCCAGGAGACGGTAGTGCAGCCAGTACTGGTTGATCGCGCCGAGCTCCAGAAACAGAGCTTCGTTCAGGCAATCGATGACTTTTTGACTTCCCTTCATGGCAACCCTCCTGAGAGCCTCTCATTGCTTTAGATTAGAATTATTCTAAGAAAGAGTTCTGAACTGATTTACGCCATATGTCCAGCCGTGGTTCAGACTTTTTCAGAAAATTGTGGCGCGTCAGAGCTGACCTTACTCCAAATAAGACACCCTGCAAGTCTTTCAGGACAAAGAGTTTTTGCGAATTGCTCGCAAAAACAAAGGCGCGGTCTCGGGAGAGACCGCGCCTGTTGCCAACACCCGGGTCGGGGGGCAGTATCAGGTGCCGGACAAACTGTTAGGACTGCGGCAGGATAACGGTGTCGATCACGTGAATGACGCCGTTGGAGGCCTCCACGTCTGCGGTCACGACGGTGGCGTTGTCCACCTTGACACCGTCGGTGGCGTCCACGGAAATTTCGCCGCCCTGTACGGAGGCAACTTCAGCCTTCTTGCCGGCGATGTCGGACGACATCACCTTGCCCGGCACGACGTGGTAGGTCAGGACCGCGATCAGCTGATCCTTGTTTTCCGGCTTCAGGAGGTTCTCAACCGTGCCTTCCGGCAGTTTTGCGAAGGCTTCGTCGGTCGGCGCGAAAACAGTGAACGGGCCGTCGCCTTTCAAGGTATCGACAAGGCCAGCGGCCTGAACGGCGGCAACCAGGGTATTGAAGGATCCTGCGCCGACAGCCGTGTCGACAATGTCCTTGCTGCCCGCCTTGGCGGCACTCAGCGGCAGAACGAGAAGAAGGGCAAATACCAGTTTCTGAATCAGTTTCATGTTCGACTCCCACTTGCTTCACACAGACAAAGGGACGAGGTGCCGGGAAATGGCATTTCCCGAGCACGATCAAGGATTTGATCAATAGCCTGTGTTGCTGGGAGTACGGCATCCTGCAGAGGATGGATGAGGAAAAACTGCTTTTCGATTTTCCCGGCTAAACGACTGATCCAATCAGGCTTGTTCTGCGTCGCGCGCCCACGAGCTGAATCATGCGCTGTCTATCGGAAGCGCGGCCCATGGCTCCAGCAGGTCAGAGAATAGCGTGTGCCGCGCTGCACGGGCACCACACGATGCAACATGAAACTGGCAAACAGCGTGGCGCTGCCCCGGTCACGTGCCGCCGTCATCACCTTGTGACCGAGATTGATCTCAAGTCCGCCACCCTCATAAGCATCCGGTGCCGACAGCTGCGTGACAATGGTCGCCTTGCGAAACTGCGCGATCGGGCCTTCGCCGATATCCGAATGCCAGTCGTAGTGGCCTTCTTCGCTTTCGTCATAGACCGCGACCTGGAGCTTCTCCCGGAAGTCCGTAATGTCGAAATCGAACACCTCGCGGTTTGCCTTGGCAACGGCGCCCATGATGCGTTGCATGACCCAGGCGGCCGGTCCCTCGTCATCTAGCCAGCTGATTTTCGCCCGGCGGATCTCGCGCTGTTGCTGCCCGCCGACAAGTCCGCCGCTGTCCTGCAGTTCGGTCTGGCTCAGTCGGACGATTTCAGCGCATTCTTCGGTGGAGAATAGGGCGTCTTGTGTATGCGTAAACATGGGATCTTTTGTTTGGAACGGTTGCGGGACAGGCCGCCCACACATAATGCCATCCGCAAGGCCCGTGAAGCCCCTGTTCCAGGCCTCAGCTCGGAGGACTGCCGTCAAGCTGTTGACATGCCGGGTCGCAATGATTAGCTCGACGGCGTTTCAACACATTGATACGTGGGTTTGCCACGTTGTTACGTGATCAATTCCAAAATTTCGCATGAGCAGTTGCTGGCCATCTACTGGCTGAACAACGATACTTTCCATGGCGCTTTTTCCGGTTTCCGTAACCGGCTGAGGGCATTCATCGCTTCACTCGGTTTGGATGTGCCAGAAAGCGACTTTGAAGAAGTCGCGACCAAACTGGAGGGGCGGTTCGTGAATGGTGACCCTGATGGCTGGGTCACACTGCAATGTTTCTATGGGCACCCCCACACCGTCTGGAACTTTATCATTGATGCCGTTGCCGTCGCGGAGAACGAAGATCAGCTGGCAAGGATTGCTGCCGGTCCCGCCGAGCATCTGCTGGCCTATTACGGCTCATTGATTCCGCTGTTTGAAAAACAGGCAAAACAGGACCAGAAATTCGCGCGCATGCTGACCGGCGTCTGGCGTCACAAGATGTGTGACGAGGTCTGGAACCGCCTCAGAAAGATCCAGACCGGGCAACAAGGGTTGGATGGCAAGCCTTTCAGGGTTCTTCCGGAAGACTGGATGTCGGACACATTGAGCGAAGAAGATCGCACCACCCGGGACAAGGGAGGTTTCCAGCGAACTGCCGAAGGTCAATGGGAAGTTCGGAAGGCTAAACCGGGCTTCAGCTGAAACCGGAAAGAACTGTCTTGCCCACCAGGCAGAGCTGACTGAAAAGCAGTTCGCCTGGATGGACCAGCCAGTTCAGGTATTCAGCGTCATTGCCCTTGACCGTATTTTGGCGACCTCCAAGCCAGTCTTGGCAAAGGCGGATAGCGTCAATCAAGCGCCGCTGACAACACCTTGCGCATCACGGTTGGCAGGGCTTCCTCGCCAAGCTCGTGAGGGGAAGACCACCAGCTGCCTGCAAGAACCGTGGTCTGCGCAGGCATGAGGTTGGCGCGAAACACGGACAGTTTCAGGTGAAAATGGGTGAATGTGTGCGTGACCTGTTTGACCTGCTTCTCCCAGGGCGCAGCAAAGGGAGCTGCATCAAGAGCCGTTTCTCCGATAAATCCCTCCGACCATTCGGTTCCAGGCACTTCCGTCATGCCGCCCAACAGCCCCTTTGGCGGACGCCGCCTCAGCAGCACGGCTCCGGTGTTGATATCCACGGCGACAAAGGCTGCTCCAAAACGGGTCGGTTTTTCTTTCTTGGGCGCCTTGCGCGGCAGGGTTTCCGCAATCGGGCTGGACTGCACCGTACAAATCTCGCGCCAGGGACACAGCCCGCAGGCCGGTTTTTTCGGGGTGCAGATGGTTGCGCCCAGATCCATGACCGCCTGGGCAAAATCTCCGGGACGTGCTTCGGGCGTCATTGTTGCCATCCTGGCCTTGATGTCCGGTTTGGCATCCGGCAGCGGCGTCTCGATCTGAAAAAGACGTGTCAGCACACGTTCGACATTGCCATCGACCACGGCGGCGTGCCGGTCAAAGGCAATGGTTGCGATGGCCGCAGCCGTATAGGGGCCGATGCCCGGCAGTTTCAAAAGCGCGGCTTCATCTGCGGGAAAGCGTCCGTCATGCTCCGCCGAAAGGGTTTCTGCGCATTTCTTCAGATTGCGAGCCCGCGAATAATAGCCAAGACCTGCCCAGGCTTTCATCACGTCTTCTTCCGGAGCCGCTGCGAGATCTTCCACGGTCGGCCAGAGCGAAACGAATTTTTCGAAATAGGATTTCACCGCAGCAACGGTCGTTTGCTGCAGCATGATTTCCGACAGCCAGACCCGGTAGGGATCCGGAACTTCGCCTTGTTTCCGGTTGTCCGGGCTGACGCGCCAGGGAAGCGTGCGGGCGTGCCGGTCATACCAGGCAAGCAGCAATTGGCTTGGAGAAGCAGTTGCCATGTGATCAATCATGTTTGTCGTGGTGAAAAGCGACCGGAAGCTCTGGATAGCCTGGGGACAACTTGGCGGCTTTCAATGCAGGCTCCAGCTTCGGACAAGTATTCGTCGTCATTTTGTCGTATTCTATTGCGAGAAATCACCTCGCTCCGCACCCGGGCCGGCAGCTTGCCGAACGGGGCGGCTTGAGGAGGAGGTAGGCCATCAAACCGGCAAAGGCAAACCCTGCGCGCAAGCCCATGGAGGCGAAACAGCTTTCCGACCTGGTCGGCAAGGCAATGACGCCCGTTTGCCGCAAGCGCGGATTTGCATCTGTCGACATCATTGCCTCCTGGGCCGATATTGTCGGCGAGCGGTATGGCACCCGTGTCCAGCCCGATCGCCTCAACTGGCCGCGCCAGCCGGATCGCAGCGATCCGGAAACACCGCCCGAGCCGGCAACGCTTGTCGTTCATACGGACGGCGCGACGGCGTTGATGCTGTCTCATGACAGTGCGCAGGTGATCGAGCGCATCAACACCTTCTATGGCTGGCGGGCCATCGGCCGGATCAAGATCCTGCAAAAGCCCGTACAGGTGAAGCGGCCGGCGCCGAAGAAAGCGTTGCGCGCCCTGACCCAGACCGAAGAAAAGCGGCTGGAGCAGAATCTGGAGGGCGTTGAAAATGACCGTCTGCGCCAGGCCCTCAAGAAGCTGGGCGCCCAGGTGATCGCGCGCAACACGGACAAGGCGGCCTGAAGCTGGGCGGTCTCGGTAACCTGTCAATAACATCACTGTGATGGCGGCTCTTGCACCGTCCTCTCTCCTGCCACATTTGATAAGCTTTGTTGACGCCGCATGCCTGAAAGGGCAGACAAAGCAGTCAGCTGGTTCATCCTGCATTCAGCCGAAGACAGGTTAAAAGAACCACATAGGAATTCGACAAGGCGGTCTTCCGAACAGATGACCGTCTTTCGTGCGCCACCTGGCGCAGTGTTTGACATTTGACAGGACGATCCTCGTGACCCAGACCCGCAGACAGTTTCTCAAGACCACGGCCCTGGCGACAGCCACGCTCAGCCTGGCCACAACCGGTTCGGCCTTTGCCCAGTCCGTCAACGAAGAGGAGCTCTTGAAGCCCGGTCCGCTTGGCGACAAGATCCTGGGCGAGGAAAACGCACCGGTCACGATCGTGGAATATGCCTCCATGACCTGTGGCCACTGTGCCAATTTCCACAAGACCACCTGGCCGGAGCTGAAAAAGCAATATATCGAGACCGGCAAGGTGCGCTTCATTTTCCGCGAATTCCCGCTGGATCCGGTTGCGGCGGCCGCCTTCATGCTGGCCCGTTGCGCCCCTCAGGACAAATATTTCGAGATTGTGGACATCATGTTCGACAGCCAGCGCAGCTGGGCCTTCACGGACAATCCGTACCAATCCCTGCTCGACTTTTCCAAGCAGATCGGATTTACACAGGAGTCCTTTGAGGAATGCTTGACAAACCAGGGTTTGCTTGACGCAGTGAATGCAGTGAAGGACCGTGGTGCGAACGAGTTTGGGGTGAACTCGACGCCGACATTCTTCATCAACGGCGAAAAGCACTCTGGGGCGCTGTCGATTGAGAACATGGGCAAGATCATCGAGGAAAACCTCTGAGCAGGCGATTGAAACGCCGGCTTTGAGTGTCCCGTGTGATCTCAAGCCTGATATTCCGGCGTCCGAGCCCGGGAGGCCCGGACGCCGATGAAGTTTTCGAAACTCCGCATTGTCGGTTTCAAATCCTTCGTTGAACCGATGGAGTTCATCATCGGCAACGGCCTGACCGGTGTGGTCGGGCCGAACGGCTGCGGCAAGTCCAACCTTGTCGAGGCCCTGCGCTGGGTGATGGGGGAGAATTCCTACAAGAACATGCGTGCGTCCGGCATGGACGACGTGATTTTTTCCGGCAGCCTCAACCGCCCGGCCCGTAACACGGCCGAAGTGACGCTGTTCCTGGAGAACCAGGACCGGACGGCTCCCGCCGCTTTCAACGATGCCGACGCGCTGGAAGTCAGCCGGCGGATCGAGCGCGAGCAGGGCTCCAACTACAAGATCAATGCCCGAGATGTGCGTGCGCGTGACGTGCAGCTGCTGTTTGCCGACGCCTCGACAGGGGCCCGGTCGCCGGCAATGGTCCGTCAGGGCCAGATCGGTGAGCTGATTGCCGCCAAGCCGACATCGCGGCGTCAGATCCTGGAAGAGGCAGCTGGCATTTCCGGTCTGCATTCGCGCCGGCACGAGGCCGAAATCAGGTTGCGTGCCGCCGAGCAGAACCTGGAGCGTCTGGAAGATGTTCTCGTACAGATCGATGGCCAGCTGGACAATCTGAAACGGCAGTCGCGTCAGGCAACCCGCTACCGGAATCTTTCCTCCGAGATCAGGGCGGCGGAAGCCTCGATCCTCTACATTCGCTGGACGGAAGCGCGCGACGCGCTTGGGACGGCAGAAGGTCAATTCGCAGAGGCCCAGAAACAGGTCAACGAGGCAACGGCGCTGCAGGCAGAAAGTGCCCGCGTGCAGGCAATTGCCGCACACAAGCTGCCGGAACTGCGTGACGACGCCGCCAAGGCCGGCGCTGCCCTGCAGAGACTGGTAATCGCCCGCAACGAACTTGATGCCGAAGAGCGAAGGGTCAAGGAGCGGTTGCAGGATCTTGAACGGCGGCTGGTACAGCTCGCCGAGGATGTGCGCCGCGAACAGAGCATGGTCTCGGAGAATGACGAGGTGCTGGAACGGCTCTCCGAAGAACGCGCCGAACTGCTTGAAGAAAACGAAATGGTGCAGGAGCGTACCGAGACCGCACGTGAAAAAGTCGCCGAGGCGGAGGAGACGGTGCGCGGACTGGAGACCCGTCTGTCGGATCTCACTGCGGCCGAGGCACGCGCAAACGCGGAGCGCAGGCAGCTGGAACGGGCCGTGGCCGAAAGCCGCCAGCGCGCCGACCGGCTGGTCGCCCAGGCCCAGGAGGCCCAGCAGGCCTTGAACGATCTTGCCGCCCAGATGGCGGATCAGGACGGTGTCTCGGAAAATCGTGAGGCGCTGGAACTGGCTGAGGAATCGCTGGCCGAGGCCGAAGCTGCGGCCGAAGAGGCGGAAACAGCAACCCTCGAAGCGCGCGAAAGCGAACAGGCCGCGCGCGGCCCCTTGAGCGATGCAAAGCAGGTCCTGCAAGGGTTGGAGACCGAGGCACGAACTCTGGAACAGGTTCTGAACGTTCATGCAGAGCAGGACCATACGCCGGTCGTGGAACAGGTGCAGGTCGAGCCCGGCTACGAAACGGCCCTCGGTGCCGCGCTTGGCGAGGACCTCGACGCGTCGCTTGAACAGGCTGCCGCGGTCAAGTGGGGCAGCAGCTTGCCACATGGGAGCGACCCGGCCCTGCCGGATAGCGTGCCCTCGCTGGCTGACCGTGTCGAAGCGCCGACGGAGCTTACACGCCGGCTGCGGCAGATCGGGTTGGTGTCGCAGGATGCGGGCCCGGGTCTGCGGGCGTCTCTGCAGCCCGGGCAGTGTCTTGTGTCCCGGGAAGGCGACCTTTGGCGATGGGACGGGTTCATCGTTGCCGCCAACGCGCCGACACCTGCGGCGCAACGGCTTGCCCAGAAGAACCGGCTGGCGGAACTTGCCGGGGAAATCGAGACGGCAAGGCAAAAGGTGTCAGATCTCGGGCAGGATCTGGAAGCTGCCGCGGCGGCTGTTCGCCAGGCGGTGGAGCACGAACAGATTGCACGCGGCAAGGTACGCGATGGCCAGCGGCGCACGTCGGCAGTGCGCGAAGCGCTCGCAGCTGCCGAGCGGGCGGCATCTCAGATCGCGGCCAGGAAGGAAGCGGCCCAGGAGCGGGCAGGGCGCCTTGGCGAGGAGGCGGAACTCGCGCGCGAACAGGTGCTGGAGGCAGAGGCTCTGCTGGAAGAGGCGCCCGATGCCACGAACTTTCGCGACCAGATCGACGCCTTGCAAGGGGATGTCGCGGCCGCGCGCAGCGCGTTGGCAGAAGCGCGCGCGGTCTCCGAAGGCCTGACACGCGAACAGCAGATGCGCGATCGACGTCTGGACGCGATCGCGCGCGAATATGACAGCTGGAAAACCCGGGCCGCCAACGCCGCGCAGCAGATTTCCATTTTGAAAGAGCGTCAGGAGGAAGCCGAGGAAGAGCGGGCCGAGCTGATCGAGGCGCCTGAAGATATCGAGCTCAAGCGCCGCGAGCTGTTTTCCGCAATTGCCAAGGCGGAAGAAACCAAGAAGGAAAAGGACGACCGCCTGTCCCAGGCCGAACTGGACCTTTCGGATGTTGACCGCGCGGCGAAGGCGGCGATGGAAGCCATGTCCGGCGCGCGGGAACAGAAGATCAGGGCGGAGGAACGGCTCGAAGCTGCCCGGGCGCGCAAGGGCGACCTGGAGCGGCGGATCGATGAAGACCTGGAAGTCTCGGTCGCTGCGCTCCCCGAGATTGCCGGCCTGAAAGAAGGGGCGCCTCTGCCCGACCCGGAAGCCATGGAACGCAAGCTGGAGCGGCTCAAGGCGGAACGGGAGCGTCTTGGCGGGGTCAACCTGCGCGCTGAGGAAGAGCTGCGGGAGATCGACGAGCAGAAAACCACGCTCACGTCGGAACGGGACGACCTGATCGAGGCGATTCGCAGACTGCGCACCGGCATTTCCAACCTCAACCGCGAGGCGCGCGAGCGCCTGCTGGCCTCCTTTGAAGTGGTCAATGGCCACTTCCAGAGACTGTTCACGCATCTTTTCGGTGGCGGCACTGCGGAGCTTCAGCTGGTCGACAGCGACGATCCCCTGGATGCCGGTCTCGAAATCATTGCCCGCCCGCCCGGCAAGAAGCCGCAGACCATGACGCTGCTGTCCGGCGGTGAGCAGGCGCTGACGGCCATGTCGTTGATCTTCGCGGTGTTTTTGACGAATCCGGCCCCGATCTGCGTGCTTGACGAGGTCGATGCACCGCTCGACGACGCCAATGTGGAGCGCTATTGCGACCTTCTGGACGAGATGGCCGCGAGCACGGAAACGCGGTTTGTGGTCATCACGCACAATCCGATCACCATGGCGCGCATGAACCGCCTGTTCGGTGTAACCATGGCCGAAAGGGGCGTTTCGCAGCTCGTTTCGGTGGATTTGGAGACGGCGGAACGATTCCGCGAAACCGGTTAGCCGGTGGCCCGGAACGCATCTGGTGCGGCACTGCGGCGAAAAGCTTATGCAACTTAGGTCTCGCCGAATCTGCGCAGACGGAAAAAGAGTAGCAAAATCAAAAACTTATTGTTTCCTTAAGGCTTCTTGACACGGCAGGGGGCGCCGACTATGGTGCGCGCGGCTTACGGGGCTCCCTGTTGTTGGATCTGACATGTCGGCGCGGGCTGAGGACGAATGAACATGTCTTCGCAAAACGGCGATGATGAAGATCGGGTTGGTGCCCCGGAAGCGGGTCTGTCGGAACGGCGGGCTCAATTGAACCGGAAGCTTGACGACTTCAAGGCGGTGGAAGAAAAAGCCGCGAAGAAATCGCAAAGCACTTCATCCGGATATGCGCAGGCCATGAAGCTCTCTTCGGAGTTCATTGCGGGCATTCTGGTGGGGGCCGGGATTGGTTGGGTTGCCGACCAGTGGCTGGGGACAGCGCCATTCGGGCTGATTGTCTTCTTGTTGCTGGGCTTTGCGGCCGGTGTCTTGAATGTTCTGCGCTCGGCCGGTGTCGTCGAGCAGCCGGATGCCAAGATCCTGAGCCAAAAAGACGATCTGGACGACAGACCGGACTAGAATTTGTCGCGCCCGAGGGCGCAGCGATTGTGAACGAGCGAAGAAGGCTGGCCGGTGGCGAACGATCCGATCCAACAGTTTCAAATCCAGACGATTTTTCCGATTGAAGTCGGAGGCGTGGATTTTTCTTTCACCAATGCTTCGCTGTTCATGGTTTTGACCGTGGCAGCGACGTCTGCATTTCTGATCTTCTCGACCAGCGGCCGCGGCCTTGTGCCGACCCGCGTGCAGTCGGTCTCGGAAATGATGTATGAGTTCATAGCAAGCACCTTACGAGATGCGACGGGGACGGACGGGATGAGGTTCTTCCCCCTCGTCTTCTCCCTGTTCATGTTTGTGCTTGTTGCCAACCTGTTCGGGATGTTCCCGTATTTCTTCACGGTTACCAGCCATATCATCGTGACGTTCGCGCTTGCGATGCTGGTGATCTCGACCGTAATCCTCTACGGCTTCTATCGTCATGGACTTAAGTTCCTGAAGCTGTTCGTGCCGCATGGCGTTCCCGCAGCGCTGATCCCGCTCGTGACCCTGATCGAGGTTATCTCGTTCCTGTCCCGTCCGATCAGCCTGTCCGTACGTCTCTTCGCCAACATGCTGGCCGGTCACATCACTCTCAAGGTCTTCTCCGGCTTTGTCGTCAGCCTCGGCGCCATGGGCGCGGTCGGCTTCGTCGGCGCGGCTCTGCCGCTGGCCATGACGGTCGCCCTGACGGCGCTGGAATTCCTTGTCGCGTTCCTGCAGGCCTACGTCTTTGCCGTTCTGACCTGCATGTATCTGAACGACGCCGTTCATCCTTCACACTAAGGATCTATCCAATCACGCGGCCATGAGCGCCGTATGTGAGAAATCTGCAAACACCATCTAGGAGCACGTGTCATGGAAGCAGAAGCAGCAAAATACATCGGTGCAGGTATCGCATGCCTCGGCATGGGCGGCGCCGGCATCGGCCTCGGCACCATCTTCGGTAACTACCTCGCTGGCGCTCTGCGCAACCCGTCCGCAGCTGATGGCCAGTTCGGCCGCCTGATCTTCGGCTTCGCCGTGACGGAAGCTCTGGGCATCTTCTCCCTTCTGATCGCCTTCCTCATCCTGTTCGCTTAATCGCTTTTCCGAAGCGACAATTGATGCGACTCCGGTGGCGGCGCCCAGCGCCGCCTAGCCGGATTTAGGAGACAGGAAATGGCAGGCACGACCACAGAAGGCATCGAAGTAGCGGCCGCAGAACACGGCGTCGGCTTTCCGCCGTTTGACGCCACAACGTTTGCGTCGCAGCTGTTCTGGCTCGTCATCACCTTCGCCGTGTTCTACTGGATCATGAAAAACGTGGCCATGCCGCGGATTGCAGGGATCCTGGAAGACCGTAAGGACCGCATTGCTGGTGACTTGTCCGAAGCCAACCGGCTGAAGGATGAGACCGATGCGGCGATCGCGGCCTACGAACAGGCTCTGGCCGAAGCTCGCAACAAGGCGCATGGCATTGCTCATGACACGCGGGCCAAGCTGAAGGCGGACCACGAGACCCGCCGCGAAAAGGCCGAAGCCGACCTTGGTGAAAAGCTGAAGGCAGCCGAAGCTCATATCGCCGGGATCAAGACCGAAGCTCTTTCTCAGATCGAGGAAATTGCCGGAGACACCACCTCAGCGCTCGTCGAGCAGCTGATGGGCAAGGCTCCGACCAAGACCGATCTGACCAAGGCGCTGAAGTCGGCGATGAACTGAGGAGACGATCATGGACGCAACATTTTGGGCCCTGGTCGGTCTCGTTCTCTTCTTCGCCCTGCTGATCTATCTCAAGGTACCGGGCAAGATCGGCGGTTCGCTGGACAACCGCGCCGACACGATCCGCAAGGAACTGGAAGACGCACGCAAGATGCGTGAAGAAGCCCAGGCTCTCTTGTCGGACTATCAGCGCAAGCGTCACGAGGCCGAAGGTGAGGCGGAAGCCATCATCGCTGAAGCCAACTCGGAAGCCGAGCGCCTGACGGTGGAAACCAACAAGGCTCTTGAAGAGATGATTGCACGCCGGACCAAGGCGGCAGAAGAAAAGATCGCCCAGGCGGAAACCCAGGCCATTGCCGAGGTTCGCGCCAAGGCCGCCGACATCGCGGTTGCTGCGGCTGAGCACATCCTCTCGGCCAAGGTCAAGGACAAGGTTGCAGACGACATTCTTGCCAAGAGCATTGCTCAGGTGAAGGATCGGCTGAACTGATCTTCGCTTCTTTGCTGAATATCTGAAAAAGCGGCCTTCCGGGCCGCTTTTTTTGTTTGTGTATGGCGATGTTTCACCGACCGGAATGGTCCTGAGGACAACCTGGTAGCAACCGCTGAAACGGATCACGCGTGTGCCTGCAATCATGCTGTGGGCGCGACATGAAGCAGCGATTGCATTGCAAGAGCTTTGGCAGCGGAAAGGGCAGCCTGGTGAACAAAGGCGTCAGAGAACGCGCGGGCGGCATTTCATTTGCAACGACACGACTGGCACTCCAGGGCAAATTGTGTGCTTGGCGTGGATCCGCTCTCGCGGGTGTCAGAAATAGGCGCTGGAGGCAAAGACGAGAACAACGGACAGGACAACACCTCCCAGGGCCAGCAGTGTCACGGCTTTCTCGTAATCCTGATTGAACATGGCGCGAATTCCCCCAGTGAATGTGGGCCGGTTTCTGTCGGTCCATGCAATGCTCAAAGGGGCGCCTTAACGAAATCTGAAAAAAACTAGTTAACTTGGCATTTAACGACAGGGTGCAATGCAGATGCCAAGGAAAAGAATTTCAACACCCTGTCGGATTTACCAGTTGCTTCAGATCAGCTTCTGTTTTTCCAGTACAGCCAATGTAATTTTATCATTGAGAAAACGCTCATGGGTCTGAATGTAGCCCAGCCTCTCATAGAGCTTGAGGTTCTTCGCACTCCTGTTGCCGGTAAACAGCTGAAAACGAGTTGAGGAAGAATAGACGGTTTCCGCGGCCAACAGCAATTGCCGGCCAATGCCTCTGCCTTGCATCTGCGGGGCGACAAACAATCTGCCGATCTGGCAAGTTGTGTCGATAAGCTCTGCACGGATGGAGCCCACAATACTCCCGTCAAGCCAGGCGGCCAGAATGTGCTGTTTCTGAAGCGCCTGCCTGAACTGGTCTTCTGTTTCGGTCAGTGGAGCAATCGTCCAGTCCTGATAGATTGCAGCTTCGCTCTGATAGGCTTCTCTTTGCAGGGACAGGAGCTCGGCCGCATGTGTCTCGTTTACCCGGGAAACCGTTGGTATCGCCATAGGTCCTGATCCTAAGCTTTGTCTGCCGACAGCCTGACCGGCCTGAAGCTCATCCTGTGATGCGCGGAAGGGCCGAGCAGTTCCAGGGCAGCCTGATGTTGCGGAACGCCGTAGCCCTTGTGCTGGGCGAAGCCATAGCCGGGCAGGTCCCTTTCCAGCTGCACCATCATCCGGTCCCGCGTCACCTTGGCAACGATGGAGGCAGCTGCAACGCACAGGCACCTGCCATCGCCCTTGATCAGCGCCTGGCCGGGCTGTTGCAGTCCAGGTGGCACGTCCCGCCCGTCAACAAGCACATAGTCCGGCACAGTCGCAAGATGGTGGACCGCCCGGACCATCGCGGAAAGGGTAGCTGTGCGAATGTTCAATCGATCGATGGTCGCGGGCGACGCGCTGGCGACCGATACCGCCGAGCTCGAAACGATTGCGTCAAACAGCTCTTCCCGGCGCGCCTCCGTCAATTTCTTGGAATCGTTCAGCCCCTCGGGAAGGTTCTCATAGTCGAGGATAACCGCAGCCGTGACGACCGGCCCGGCCCAGGGGCCGCGCCCGGCTTCGTCGACACCACAGAGCCGTCCGTTGAAAGCCTGGGCGTGTTTGCGCTCGATCTTCAGATCCGGACTGTCGGGAAAAGCGAGGTCGAAGAGGGACGGAGTAAAAGCCATGCCTGCAACCTGCCGCTCGCAATCAGGTTAGACAAGCGCTTTGTCAGAAGAGATCCAGTTGCACACCGCCTTTTTGAGGCGGTACGAAGTCTCCGGTGTTGAGTTTCCGGCGACGAAGATTGAGGCCGAAACGCTTGGCGGCGAGCGAAAACCGTTTGGCGATCTGGTCGGCGTAGGGACCGCGCCCACGCATCCGTTCGCCCCACTTGGCGTCATAATCCTTGCCGCCGCGCATCGAGCGGATCAGGTTCATCACATGGCGGTAGCGGTCCGGCCGTTCACGCAGGAGCCAGTCCCGGAAGAGTTCCGAAACTTCAAGCGGTAAACGCAGCAGGATAAAGGCGGCTTCGCTCGCACCGTGATCTGCGGCGGCTTCGAGAAGGGCCTCGATTTCACTATCGGTCAGGGCAGGGATCACCGGAGCCATCATGACAGAGGCCGGAATGCCCGCCTCGCTCAGGGTTCTGATCGCAGCCAGGCGTTTGTGCGGGGCAGAGGCGCGCGGTTCCATTGCCCGGCACAGTTTTCTGTCCAGTGTGGTCACGGAAAGCGCCACCTTGACAAGGTTGCGCTCCGCCATGCGCGACAGGATATCGATATCTCGTGTCACCAGCGCCGACTTGGTAACAATCGCCACGGGGTGGGAATAGGTGTCGAGCACCTCCAGGATCTCGCGCATCAGCTTGTAGCCCCGCTCCAGGGGCTGGTAGGGATCGGTATTGGTGCCGATGGCGATCACGCGCGGCGTATAGCCGGGCCGCGACAGCTCCCGCTCCAGAAGCTGGGCCGCATTGGGCTTGGCAAAGAGACGGGTTTCGAAGTCCAGTCCCGGGGACAGGCCCATGAAGGCATGGCTCGGCCGGGCAAAGCAATAGATGCAGCCGTGCTCGCAGCCTCGATAGGGATTGATTGACCGGTCGAAGGAAAGGTCAGGCGATTCGTTTCGCGTGATGATCGTGCGCGCACGCTCTTCCTGAACTTCCGTTTTGAGTGGCGGCAACGCGTCCAGGCTGTCCCAGCCGTCGTCAAAGGTTTCGCGTTCGAGCGGCTCGAAGCGGCCGCTCTTGTTGAGCGCGGCCGCGCGCCCCCGGCGGCGATCCTTGGCCACTGCGACGGCATCCGGAGTGCCCGGGCCAATATCGGCGGTATTCGCAGTCTCGTTGAAAGCAGGCCTGAACGTCACGTGGCGTATCCGGATTGTGATGAGAACATAAAGGGAACATTATCACGTTGGAAAGGCAATGCAAGTCGGTCTTCAATTGGAAATCACAGCTCCATAGACCACTTCAGGACGCAACTCTCATGTGCCGCCGCTGACTTTGTCCACGTGCCGTTCGCCGAGATATCTCACCAGAATGCTGTCCAGGGTTCCGTCGGCCTTCATGGCACGGATGGTTGCGTCATAGCGCTCGACCAGGCCCTCGATGTCCGGAAAGCTGGAGGCTTTGGCAAAGACGTTGTAATAGGGCTTGGTGATCAGCGGTCTGGCCAGATAGGACAGTTTTTCCAGCCGCCCGGCCTTTTTCTCTTCATAAAGGGTACTGATCGTGTTCATTGGAACGGCGTCAGTCCGTCCGGCAAGCAACATGCCGATCTGAAGCGTGTTGCGCGGCACCGTCTGAAAATTCAGCCCGGATCCAAGAAACGCGGGCGTATAGGAAAAATCCTGCGTGATGCCGATCTGCAGCCCGGCGAGATCCTGAAAATCGCGGAATTCGATTTTGCCCTCATCCTCGGCGCGGATGAAGAAGTTCCAGCTGATATCGATGTAGCTTTCTTCCGGATAGTGGAGGAACTCCATCCGTTCCGGCTTCCTGGAGAACAGGAGTAGCATGTCGGCACGGCCCGACATGGCTTCTTGCTGGATCCGCGTGCCGGACTCGATCAGTTCAAGGGAATAGGTCACACCTAGCCGCCGCATGACCTCATCGATGACATCGACATCAATGCCTTTGTAAATGCCGTTTTCGACAAATTTGTAAGGTTCTTCCGGCGTCGCCAGAATGATCAGATCACGCGCCAGGGCAGCATTTGCAAACAGGATCAGTGGCAGCATCCACCCGGCCGTCAATGCCGACAGCCGACGCTGACGCAAAATCATGCCGAGGCGGAACAGGGCACGGTTCACAATTGGCATTGCTGCTCCCACGTCTGGCGTTATTCATCCCGGACTTCAGCACGTCAATTCCAGTTCGACAAGCCATCAGTCCGGTTCTTTGGGGTCACGTTGTGCCCCGACCAATGCCACTTGGCTCTTTCAACCGGGCCCTTAAGGTGAGGTGCCACAGTTGAACCAGGTGATTTGCGTCATGTGATGTATTGGCAAGACCTTATCCCGTTTGCGGTATTCCAGGTATTGTAAGTTATGCCTCGCTGTCCGGAATTTGGAATGTTGGACGCCTGATTATTAGGCGTTTTTAAGAACGATTGACAAAATCGAACATCATTTACAGAGGTCTCTCGCGCTTTGGGAAATTTCATGTAAAACAGTGGCCCATGATTAGTGTGATCTTCGCGACTGAGAACTCGGAAATCGACCTCGTGCAGGCCCTGTCGGCACTGGTGCCCGCGGCCGCGGAGGGTATTGTGCGGGAAGTCATCGTCGTGGACGCGGGGTCGACCGACAATACCGACAAGATCGTCGATGCAGCCGGTGGCCGCTGGGTCGAAAGGCGCGGGGAAACCCGCAGCGCATGTCTGGCGCATGGGGCCGGTCTTGTAAACCGCGGCGACTGGCTCTTGTTCCTGCGCCCGGAAACGGTCCTGGAGCCCGGTTGGCATCACGAAGCCCAGGCCTTTGTCGAGCGCGCAGCCCGCGCGCCGAACGGTGCCGGGACAGCGGCCAGCTTCAGGCTTCGCTACGAAACATTCGGCCTCGGTGCGCGTTTGAGCGAAGCTTATGCGTCCTTGCGATCCCAGCTCCTGGGCATGCCTTACGGCAATCAGGGGCTCCTGATTTCCCGGCAGTTCTATCAGAAGCTCGGTGGCCACAGGCCCCTGCCGGAGTTGGAAGATCTCGACATCGCCAAGCGCATCGGCCGCGGCCGGATGGTGTTTCTGCGCTCAGCGGCGGTTGCTTCCGGGGCGTCGGAGCACAACGACGCGGTCGCGCGCCTGCGCCAGGCCTTTGCCCGCTTTTGCGTCGGTGCGCTGCGCATTCCCGCGAGCGTGGCGGTCAAGGTTCTTTAAAGCGCGCGGATCATCCTGAGCGAGGGGAAGGTGACCCCTCCGGGCAAGGCAACGTCAAAGGGTTCGATGGTCTTGAAACCGCAGGCGCTGTAGAAGGCTTCGCCATTCAGCGTCGAATAGCAATTGAGTTCCTGAAGGCCGGCCGCAATGGCTTCCTGAATGCACCGGTTCATCAGCGCCCGGCCGATGCCCTTGCGGGCTTCATCCGGGTCGGTCCCGAAATGACGGATGTTTCCGTTCGTCGCGGTTTCGTCCCGGCCTGTGGGCGAATGCTTGGTCCAGCCGCCGGCACCCGTGATCGCTCCGGTCGGCGCCACAGCGACATAATAGCTGCCGGAGGATAGAAGCTCCGGATTGGCGCGCGTGATCAGGGGCAGCGCCTTTTCCAGCGTCGCCGCGTCATAGGCGGGCTTGAGCAGAGCCGTATAGCTCTTGAGAAGTAGGTCGGAGACCGCCGCCTTGTCCGCCGGTTGTGCGACCCGAATGGAATACTGCATCGGATCAGGCTTCCTGCAACTTGCCACGCTTCAGATGTTCATCGAGCCGCGGCATGATCTCCACGAAATTGCAGGGCATGTGCCGGTAGTCCAGCTGCCATTTCAGAATGCCGTCCCAGGCATCCTTGCAGGCTCCGGGCGAGCCGGGAAGCACGAAGATATAGGTGGCACCGGCGACGCCGCCGGTTGCCCGGGACTGGATCGTCGAGGTGCCGATCTTGTCGTAGGAGATCCGGTGAAACACTTCCGAAAACCCGTCCATGCGCTTCTCGAACAGCGGCTCCATCGCCTCCGGCGTGACGTCGCGGCCGGTAAAGCCCGTGCCGCCGGTTGAGATGATCACATCGACGCCCCTGTCTGCGATCCAGGCCCTGGCAATCTCCTGAATGGCGGGCACGTCGTCCGTGGCGATCTTGCGATCGGCAAGCGTGTGCCCGGCTTTTTCAAGCCGGTCGGTCAGTGTGTTCCCGGATCGGTCATCTTCAAGTTTGCGGGTGTCTGACACAGTCAGAACGGCAATGTTCAGCGGAATGAACGGGCGGCTGTCATCAAGGCGGGACATGGGCAACTCCTTTGTCCTCAACAGATAAGCGATTGCGGCATGCGCTGCCAGAGCTCGTTCTGAGATCCCTCATGCGGCAAAGTGTTGCGCAATAAAATTACAAAAAATAACAAGATTGAGACACTTGCAAAACAGAAAGGTCAGTATTATTGACTTAATTATTCGAAATCAAAGCCGAAAAGTCGATCATGACCACCTGGGACAGTCTCTACGCCAAGCGCGCCGCGCGTATGCGCGCATCTGAAATCCGCGAGTTGCTGAAGCTTCTGGACCGGCCGGATGTGATTTCCTTTGCCGGCGGCATTCCGGACCAGACCCTGTTTCCGGCCGAAGAGTTCAAACAGGCTTATGAGGCGATCCTGGCGGGACCGGAGGCTGGCCGGGCCCTGCAGTATGGTGTCAGCGAGGGCAGCGAGAGACTGCGCTCCTGGATCGGCAGCCACATGCGGGGTCTCGGGATCGAATGTGGCCCGGAAAACATCCTGGTCACGTCCGGCTCGCAGCAGGGGCTCGACTATATCGGCAAGCTGTTTCTGAGCGAGGGCGACACGGCACTGGTCCAGTGGCCGACCTATCTCGGAGCCCTGCAGGCGTTCAACGCCTATGAACCGACATACGACCGTCTTGACCCCGGCACCAATCGGTCGGCAGCGGACTATGCCGCACGGGCAGAAGCGACAGGTGGCCAAATCAAGTTCGCCTACCTGTCTCCGGATTTTGCCAATCCGACCGGCCTGTCGGTGGATCTGGCCGAACGTCGGCGCCTGTTGTCGATGGCAAAGGAGCTGGGCTGCGCCGTCATCGAGGATTCGCCCTATGAAGCGCTGCGCTATGACGGCGATCCGATTGACCCGATCCTTGCGATCGACTGCCAGGCGTCAGGCGGTATTGAAAACACCCGTACGCTGTATTGTGGCAGCTTTTCCAAATCCCTGTCTCCCGGCCTGCGGCTCGGCTGGATCTGCGCCGCCTCGGCCGTCATCTCCAGGCTGGTCCTGATCAAGCAGGCCAGCGACCTGAACACGCCGGTTCTCAATCAGGAAGCCATGGCAAGGGTTGCCGAACTTTGTTTTGACAGCCACACGGCGCGCACCAATGCCATCTACAAGTCCAGGCGCGATGCCATGCTGGCGGCGCTTGAAAACCATATGCCGGATGGGGTTCGCTGGACCAGGCCGGAGGGAGGCATGTTCATCTGGGTGGAACTGCCTGCCGGCATCAACGCGGCGGAGCTGCTGCAGAGATCCATCGAAAGCGTAGGTGTCGCCTTCGTGCCGGGCGGAGCCTTCCATCCCGATGGCAGCGGCGGCAACACGATGCGGCTCAGCTTCTCCTGTGCGGACCTTCAGAAAATCGAAGAAGGTATTTCAAGGCTCGGTCGCTTGATTACCGAAACTGTCACGTCCACGGTGTAAGCACGGACTGGGAACCAATTCACAACGCGGCCGTACGATGTCTCTGAACGAGCAGATGGACAATTACTGTGAGCGGGTCGGGCCTGAATTCTGGTCCGAGCCGCTGAACGCGGTCACCAATGCGGCCTTTCTTGTGGCCGCGCTGGCCGCCTTTCTGCTCTGGCGCCGGAAGACGCCGGAGGACTGGCCGGCCCTGGCGCTTGTCGTGATTGTCTTTGCCACCGGTGTGGGTTCGTTCCTGTTTCACACCTTCGCCACGCGATGGGCGGTGATGGCGGATGTCATTCCGATCGTGATATTCATTCATGGCTATCTGTTTGTGGCCCTGGTGAGGTTCCTGGGTTTTCGGTGGTGGCTGTCCCTTGGCGTCGTCGCAGTGTTTTTCCTGGCAACGCCTTTCATCGGGCAACTCGTTTCGCCGTTTGTGGGATCTTCCGCCGGCTACGTGCCTGCTCTGGTGGCCATCTTTGTCGTCGGGGCTGTTTATTATCGCAGGAATGCCGTGTTCGGCGCACAGGTGCTGCTGACCGGCGTCGTCTTTGCCGTCTCGCTCACCTTCCGCACGATCGACGAACCGCTGTGCAGTCAGATTGCTATCGGCACCCATTTCCTGTGGCATATCCTGAACAGCGTCGTGCTGTTTTTGCTGTTGCGGGTTCTCATTTTGCAGCGCGCCGGGTAAAGCTCAGAGTGATTTCAGGAATTTGCGAACCATTTCGGGGCTCGGCCCATGGGTTCGGCGATATAACAATATGACCTTAGGGAAGAGGCAGGGACCGTCATGAGTGATAACAAGACCACCGAAAGCGATCTGACAGAAGCAGCCCTGTTTTATCACGAGCACCCGCGACCCGGGAAACTGGAGATCCAGGCGACCAAGCCGCTCGGCAACCAGCGAGACCTGGCACTTGCCTATTCCCCGGGTGTCGCCGCGCCCTGCCTTGAGATCGCGGACGATCCGGCAAAGGCCGCGAATTATACCTCACGCGGTAATCTGGTGGCGGTTATTTCCAACGGCACTGCCGTTTTGGGCCTTGGCAATATCGGGCCGCTTGCCTCCAAGCCGGTTATGGAAGGCAAGGCGGTTCTCTTCAAGAAATTCGCCGGCATAGACGTCTTCGACATCGAGGTGGCGGAAACCGATGTCGAGAAATTCGTCAACGCGGTCTCCGTGCTGGAACCGACCTTCGGCGGCATCAATCTTGAGGACATCAAGGCGCCGGAATGTTTCATGATCGAGGCGCAGCTGCGCGAGAAGATGAACATTCCTGTCTTTCACGATGACCAGCACGGCACGGCCATCATCGTGGGCGCCGCGGTCCGCAACGGCCTGCAGCTGGCCGGCAAGCAGATCAAGGACGCCAAGATCGTTGCCTCCGGCGCAGGCGCGGCCGCACTGGCCTGCCTCAACATGCTGATCTCGCTGGGCGCGAAACGCGAAAACATCTGGGTGACGGATATCGAAGGTGTCGTCTATGAGGGCCGCGAGGCGCTGATGGACGAATGGAAGGCCGCCTTTTCCCAGAAGACCGACAAACGCAGTCTCGATGAGGTCATCGAGGGGGCGGACGTGTTCCTGGGCCTTTCCGCCGGCGGCGTGCTGAAACCGCATATGGTGGAAAAGATGGGCCATGGCCCGCTGATCCTCGCGCTCGCCAATCCAAACCCGGAAATCATGCCGGAAGAAGCCAAGGCAGTGCGCGATGACGTGGTCATGTGCACCGGACGGTCTGATTATCCGAACCAGGTCAACAACGTCCTGTGCTTTCCCTATATCTTCCGCGGCGCGCTTGATGTCGGTGCCACCACGATCAACGAGGAAATGAAGCGGGCTGCCGTCGAGGCGATTGCCGGCCTTGCCCAGGAAGAACCCTCTGACGTTGCAGCGCGCGCCTATGGCGGCAAGACGGAAACCTTCGGTCCGAACTACCTGATCCCGTCGCCGTTCGACCAGCGCCTGATCCTGCGCATCGCCCCGGCGGTTGCCAGGGCGGCGATGGAGACGGGTGTTGCCACGCGCCCGATCGAGGATTTCGACGCCTATCTGGACCGGCTGAACCGCTTCGTCTTCCGTTCCGGCCTGATCATGAAGCCGATCATCCAGAACGCCACAAAGGATCCGCAGCGCATCATTTATGCCGAAGGCGAGGACGAACGCGTCCTGCGCGCCGCCCAGGTGCTGATCGAAGACAAGATCGCCAAACCGATCCTGGTCGGCCGTCCGGATGTCCTGCAGCAGCGCTGCGAGCGTTTTGGCCTCAAGATCCGTCCGGATGTGGATTTCGAGTTCATCAACCCGCAGGACGACCCGCGCTACCGGGAATATGCGGACGAGTATTTCGAATGCGTTGGCCGCAAGGGCATGCCCCCGGGAGCAGCGCGAACCGTCGTGCGCACAAACCAGACCGTGATCTCGGCACTGGCCGTGCGCCGGGGTGACGCCGATGCGGTGATCTGCGGTCTGGAAGGCCGTTTCATCCGGCATCTGCGCGACATCAAACAGGTCATCGGTGTGTGCGAAACGGCCAAGGATCTCTCGGCCATGTCGCTGTTGATCAACTCGCAAGGCGCACTCTTCCTGTCCGACACGTTTGTGACCGAAGATCCGTCTGCCGAAGAAATTTCCGAGATGGCCATTCTGGCGGCCGCGGAAATTCAACGCTTCGGCATTGAGCCGAAAATCGCACTTCTGTCGCTGTCGAATTTCGGCTCTCGGGATACGGCTTCTTCCCGCAAGATGCGTGAAGCCCTGGAGCTGATCTGGGAGCGCCATCCCGAACTGGAGGCCGACGGCGAAATGCATGGCGACTCAGCGCTTAGCGAGCATCTTCGCGAACGCGTCATGCCGGGCAGCAAACTGAAGGGAGAGGCCAATCTGCTGCTGTTCCCCAACCTCGATGCAGCCAACATCGCCCATAATCTTCTCAAGGTGGCGACCCAGGCACTCCATGTCGGCCCGATCCTGTTGGGGGCGGCCAAGCCGGCGCATATCCTGACCCCGTCGGTCACTTCCCGCGGCGTGGTCAACATGTCGGCCCTTGCCAGTGTCGAGGCGCAGACCCGCTTGGCGGACTGACCCGGCTGCTACAATTTGCGCCTGTCTCAAGAAAGGGCGGACCGGTACAACCGGTCCGCTTTTCAGTCTGGAACCCTGACCCATGACCCGTCCCAAATCTGCCGAAGACTGTCATTCGAAGGCGGACATCCGCACAGCCATCGATTCCCTGGACGAAGAGCTCTTGAGGCTCTTTGCACGTCGTCAGACCTATGTTCGCCGCATGGCGCAGCTGAAGCAAAGTCCGGACGAAGCGTTCGACCACGACAGGATCGAGACAATGGTGGCCGCCCTGAAGGTGAAGGCTGAGGCGCTCGGTCTTGAGGGAGATCAGGCGGAAGCCGTGTGGCGCACCCTGATCGACTGGAACGTGGCCTTCGAGCAACGGACGATTGCAGCGCGCCTTGCGTCCGAAGAACAAGGCGAACTGACCGAAAATTAATGCGCGACGGCTTTTCCGGGGGGCGAGGCTCCCTAGGTTAAGGGGGAACCTGTCCAGACGAGGATCCCGCAATGTTCCTGACGCCCGTTGTTGCCCGCCCGATTGCCGCACTTGCCCTGTCCACCATTGTCGCGACCGGATCTGCATTTGCACAGTCCGGCGTTCAGACTGAAACCGTTGCTTCGGGTCTTTCCTACCCATGGGCCGTCGCCTTCCTGCCGGATGGCGACTTTCTGGTGACGGAACGCGACGGGGTCCTGAAACATGTGACGGCAGAAGGGGATCAGAGCGTTGTTGCCGGCCTTCCGGAGGTCTTTGCGCAAGGGCAGGGCGGTTTGCTCGATATTGTGCTGAGCCCGGACTTTGAAACCGACCGCACCGTCTATCTCACCTTCTCGCAAGGCTCGCCGGAGGGCGCCGGAACCTCTCTCTACCGGGCCAGCCTGCAAGAGGGCGTTGCCGGTCCTGCTCTCGTGGACGGTGACACCATCTTCAAGGGGAACAACCGGGCCTATGGCGGGCGCCACTTCGGGTCCCGCCTGGCCTTTGCACCGGACGGCAATCTGTTCATGACGCTTGGCGACCGGGGCGACGGTCCCAGGGCACAGGAGACGGATGATCACACCGGCTCCGTGCTCAGACTGACACCGGACGGAGACCCTGCTCCGGGCAACCCGTTCCTGGGTCAGGACGGCTACCAGCCGGAGATCTGGTCGATTGGTCACCGCAATCCGCAATCTGCCGCGATCAATCCGGCAAGCGGCGCGCTCTGGACCGTGGAACACGGTGCGCGCGGCGGTGATGAGGTCAATATTCCCGAAGCCGGCAAGAATTACGGTTGGCCGGTCATTTCCTACGGGCGCCACTATTCCGGTGGCAAGATCGGGGAGGGAACCGAGAAGGCGGGCATGGAACAGCCCATCCACTATTGGGACCCGTCGATTGCACCATCCGGGATGGCCTTCGTGACCAGTGACAAGTACCCCGACTGGCAGGGGAACCTGCTGGTTGGAGCCCTGCGCGGCCAGCATCTGGCACGCCTGGAGCTTGATGGGGACAAGGTGGTGGCGGAAGAACAGCTTTTGACCGAACTGGGTGAACGTATCCGCGACGTCCGCCAGGGACCGGACGGTTTTCTCTATGTGCTGACCGACAGCGACGACGGCCGGCTGATCCGGCTGGTGCCCTGACCGTTTGCAAAAATGGTTATCCGTCAATTGCTTTTCGGAACTGTCGCTTGACTTTTTGCGTTGCAGCGACGATATAGCGCCCAGCAATCGCTGCCGCGTGAGCAGGCTGCGCGCCCGGAACGAGAGAACCTCGACCACCCGGGCCGACGCATGAAGGTTGCAACATGATGGGCCCAATGAGGGGCCCGACCAGCTCCCATGTCACGCGAGGGTCTGGCGGCAAAGAGACCGGGTGAACAACCGTCCGGCTGCCGCGCTCCAACTTCGAACCGCCGGACGCTCATCCAGCGGTTGCCCAAGCGTGTTGCTATGCGCTTGCATCAAGGAATTTATTTTGACCGACTTTCAAAGCCTGGGACTTTCCGACGGCTTGCTGTCCGCTGTTGCCGACAACGGCTATGACGCGCCGACACCGATCCAGCAAAAAGCCATTCCGCTGATTCTGGCCGGCCGGGACCTGATGGGCCTGGCTCAGACCGGAACCGGCAAAACGGCAGCCTTCGGCCTGCCGCTGATCGACCGCCTGCTCGCAGAAAACGAAAAGGCCGGTCCGAAGGGCACGCGAGCCCTGATCCTGGCGCCGACCCGCGAACTGGTGAACCAGATCGCCAAGAACCTGATTTCCTTCCTGAAACACACACCGCTGCGGGTCGCGTCCGTCGTTGGCGGCGTGTCCATCAACGGCCAGATCAAACGACTTGGCAAGGGGACCGATATCCTGGTGGCAACGCCGGGACGGCTTCTGGACCTGGTTGACCGGCAAGCGGTCGATCTTGGCAGCGCCTCCTACCTGGTGCTCGACGAGGCCGACCAGATGCTTGATCTCGGTTTTATCCATGCGCTGCGCCGTATCGCCGGCCTTGTGTCCGATGACCGCCAGACGTTGCTGTTCTCGGCAACCATGCCGAAACAGATCAGCGAGCTGGCCAGGTCCTACCTGACAGACCCGGAAAGGGTTGAGGTCTCGCCGGCCGGCAAGACCGCTGACAAGATCACCCAGTCTGTCCATTTTATGGACCGGACGAAAAAGAGCGACTTCCTGGTCGAGCAACTGCAAGCCAAGCCGGATGGGATTTCCCTGGTGTTCTGCCGCACCAAGCACGGCGCGGAGCGCTTGATGCGCAAGTTGAGCCAGTCGGGCATTGCCGCCGGCTCCATTCACGGTAACAAGAGCCAGAACCAGAGGGATCGGGCGATCCGGGACCTGCGCGAAGGCCGGATCAACGTGCTTGTGGCCACCGACGTCGCTGCCCGCGGCATCGATATTCCGGGCGTCAGCCACGTTTACAATTTTGAACTGCCGGAAGTGGCCGAAGCTTATGTGCACCGGATCGGCAGAACGGCCCGTGCCGGCGCAGAGGGCGATGCAATTGCCTTGTGTGCTCCCGAAGAAATCGGCCTGTTCAGGCAGATCGAGAAGCTTATCGGTATCGAGATCGATGTGGCCGGTGGTGAAATTCCGCCGATGTCTGCGGCGGCTGGTCGGGCAAAGCGCGGTGGTGGCAACCGCGGTGGCAAGCCGGGCGGAAAGAAGCCGTTCCACAAGCAGTCGTCCTCCGGAGACAACGACAACAAGTCCCAGGCGAGGCGGCCCCGCCGCCGGCGCCACGGCGGTCGCAGGGACGCAGCCTGAGGGTTGCAATTTCGACCGCTGAAAAGAAATGCACCGGGAAGTGGCCTTCCCGGTGCTGCACCTTGTGGTCGATGGGTTTCAGAAACGTCTGCGCCGCTCTGAATGAATATGTTGAAAGAACTGCAAGCACTTCACCGAAACCGCCGCTATCCGGCGAGAAGCCTGCATTCCTCCAGTCCACAAGGTATCCAACCGCCTGCGCGGCTCGATCTGATTGTCTCGTCGGGAAAGTCGCGGGAACTCCGCGAAGACCTTGTGAGGTCCACCAAGAACTTGGTGGGTCACTTCAAAACTGCCCCGTTAAAGTAAAACTAAATTAACTAACTTGAGTCTGCAATCACAACCGGTTTGCTGGCTGTGAGAGTGTGGATAAAGATTTTATTTTTTTAATTCAGTAACTTAGATGAGGTCCTTAACTCGCAGGCGTCTTGAGGGCAGCAATCCAGGATTGAATCAAGGTTGTGAGCCTTTCGAGAAGTCTATAAAATTCAAAGAATTGCATCTGTTATTTTCTTTATCTATTGTCGTATAGAAAAAATTTATGGATGCAAGGCTGTCCTACAATCACGCTATCTCATTGCATAAAAAGCGAAATTTGCATCCGTATTCACTACTGTAAAATTTGCGTATGATCTTCAGGCTTCAAAGCTGATCCCGGGTCCCGGAGGTCCGAAAGGTTTTTTTGATCGGCCGGAATAAAAATCCCTTTTGGAGCCATAACAAGTATTTATCTGCGGCACTAATCATTTGACCTTGCCGCCGCGTGAAGTTATCCCGGCGCCAATCGGCATGGTTAACGTGATTTTACAAACCAAGGCCCAAAACCCCAGACCCTGATCTGGAACAAGTGCACGTTGGCTCCATCAAGGACCTTCGACCCATTCATATTGCCTGCCATGCGGCAGGCACATTCTTGTGGCGCGGGCAATTGCGTCATCAGCGGGTGCGCGTCGTCGCCTGTCCGCCGGTGCGCATTTGACAACCGCAACGGACCGGTCCCCCACAAAGCCGGTTCGATACGACCCATCGGCCACAAGACTGCGGCACCGGAAGGACTTCTTTCCGGTGCCGTTTGTTTTTGGATGTCGGGCTGAGCACTGCTCAGGGTGTGACGATCACGTAGACATTGGCTCCCTGGTGAACCACTGGCTGGTAATAGACGGTGCCGCACTGAAAATAGGATACTCCGGCAACGAACACCTTCACGCAGCCTGCCGGCAGTGCGTTGTAGTAGCGCGCCTGGCGTCTGCTGACGCGCCGTGCCGTGCGCCTCGCTGTCCGCCGCGCCGCGCCGTTGTCGGCCTTGGCCGATCCGACCGCAATCTTATCGGCAAGACCTGCGGGTGGTATCAGCGGTGATCCAAGGGTCATTGTCGCCGCAATGGCGCAGGATAGTACGAGGGATTTGCTCAGGACAGCCTCCTATGAGTGTGCAGCGGGCCACGCTGCAGGCGGGGAGGCGGTTTCTGCGCCAGAGCGATGGACAATGTTGGGCCGTACTCTGGCAACAAATTGATTTTCTGATGAAAAAAGCGGCCACAGGGGTTAACGCCCGTGGCCGCTTTTGCTTATCCGTTAACGGAGCATCGCATCACATGTTCGGATAGTTCGGTCCACCGGCGCCTTCCGGCACGGTCCAGGTGATGTTGCCGTTCGGGTCCTTGATGTCGCAGGTCTTGCAGTGCACGCAGTTCTGAGAGTTGATCTGGAACTTCGGTGCGTCATCGCCTTCCTCGATCCACTCGTAAACGCCTGCCGGGCAATAACGGTTGGAGGGACCGGCAAACACATCGTGTTCTGAAGATTTCTGAAGAGCGTCATCCTTGACCTTGAGGTGGATCGGCTGATCCTCCTCGTGGTTGGTGTTGGACAGGAACACCGAAGACAGCTTGTCGAAGGAAACCACGCCGTCGGGCTTCGGATAGTCGATCTTGGGGCAGTCCTTGGCCGGTTTCAGGGTCTCTGAATCCCGTTTGCCGTGTTTCAGGGTGCCGAAGAAGGAGAAGCCGAACAGCTCGTTGGTCCACATGTCGAGCCCGCCCAGGCCGATACCGAGCCAGGTGCCGAATTTCGACCAGAGCGGCTTGGCATTGCGCACCTTCTTGAGATCCGTGCCAATCGGGCTGGCGCGCCAGGCGGTGTCGTAATCGGTCAGCTCGGTATGTGCCTCGCCGCGGCCGATAGCGGCCATGACTTCTTCTGCGGCCAGCATGCCGGAGAACATGGCGTTGTGGGAACCCTTGATGCGCGGCACGTTGACGAGGCCTGCGGAGCAGCCCATCAGCAGGCCGCCCGGGAAGGACAGCTTCGGCACGGACTGGTAGCCGCCCTCGGTGATGGCGCGCGCGCCGTAGGAAATGCGTTTTCCGCCTTCGAACGTGTCGCGGATCGCCGGGTGGGTCTTGAAGCGCTGGAATTCGTCGAACGGCGACAGCCACGGGTTTTCATAGTTCAGGTGAACAACGAAGCCGACGGCGACCTGGTTGTCTTCCAGGTGGTACAGGAAGGAACCGCCACCGGTCTTGCCGTCGAGCGGCCAGCCGAAGGAGTGCTGCACAAGGCCTGGGTGATGCTTGTCCGGATCAACCTGCCAGAGTTCCTTGATGCCAATGCCGAATTTCGGCACGTCGCTGTCCTTGTCGAGGGCGTATTTCTCGATCAGCTGCTTGGCAAGCGACCCGCGGGCGCCTTCACCGATCAACGTGTATTTCCCGCGCAGTTCCATGCCGCGGGTGAACATCGCGTTGGGTTTGCCGTCCCGGCCAATGCCCATGTCGCCGGTGGCGACACCGACAACATTGCCACTGTCGTCATAAAGCAGTTCGGCAGCGGCAAATCCCGGATAGATCTCGACGCCGAGCGCTTCGGCTTTTTCAGCCAGCCAGCGGCAGACATTGCCGAGAGAGACGATGTAGTTGCCATGGTTGTTCATCAGCTTCGGCATCAGAACATTCGGCAGGCGCATGGAGCCTGCCGGGCCAAGCACAAGGAAGTGGTCGGCGGTCACGGGTGTCTTCAGCGGAGTGTCTTCCTCGCGCCATTCCGGCAGCAGCTGGTCCAGTGCAATCGGATCGATCACGGCACCTGAGAGAATATGTGCACCGACTTCCGAGCCCTTTTCCAGGACGACGACGCTCAGTTCTTCGCCTTTCTCGTTGGCGATCTGCTTCAGCCGGATGGCCGCGGCAAGGCCCGCAGGGCCTGCGCCGACAATCACGACATCCACATCCATGCTTTCGCGTTCACCAAGCGCTTCTTGTTCGCTCATGTTTTCTCCCTCCACCCGCAGGTCCGGCTTTGCCCCTTTGAAGGGACTGCCGGCAGACCGGCATTCGCGATGTGCCGTCCCATCCTGCTGTCAGTACCGCTCCTGCAACCGCGCGGCCGCAGTTTGAATTAGCCCTAGCGCCTATTTGCCCCATTTTGCAGCGCAAAACACGACATTTTTCATGGTCGTATGCGAAATCAGGCGGTGTCAGCTTCAATTTCGCCCAGATAGATCAAAGCCGGGCAGGGGCGTCAAGTAGAAAGATTACGTTTACGTAAACGTAATTTAATTTCCGGTTTCCGCCTGTGCAAGGACACTGGATAACCCGCCGCGGTGGTCAATAGTGACGCCGGCATGCTTGTGCTTGTCACGTGTCTGGGTAAACTCGCCGCCGGAGGCGCTTCCTTGCAACAATCACCAGAAAACGACCGCCAGATCGAAGCTTTGCTGGAATTCTATTCCGGCGCAGGCGTGGACTGTTTCCTGGGTGAGGACCCTGTTGACTGGTTCGCGCTGACCCGTGAGCAGGCCGAACGACGTGCCCAGGCGCAGAACCTGGCCCAGCCCATGACAGCCATGGCACCGGCGGGCAGCCAGGCTCCTCATGCTGGTGGACCGCAAGCTCCAACTGCCATGCCATCGGCCGCTGCCGCACCGCAGGCGAGGAGACCCGACGCCGGGGCACCGGCCGTCCTGCCGGACGCTGCCGTGATAGCGTCGGCACGTGATCTGGCGGCCAAGGCGGCGACCCTTGAGGACCTGCAGGCCTGTCTTGCGGCTTTTGAAGGTTGCAATCTGAAGCTCACGGCAAAGAAACTCGTCTTTGCGGATGGAAATCCGCAAGCCCGGCTGATGTTTGTCGGCGAAGCGCCGGGCCGGGATGAGGATCTCCAGGGCAAACCCTTTGTTGGCCGGTCCGGTCAGCTGCTTGACCGCATGCTGGAGGCAATCGGCCTCGATCGTTCAGCGGCTTATATTGCCAATGTTGTGCCGTGGCGGCCGCCGGGAAACCGCACACCGACCCCGCAGGAAACGGAAATCTGCAAGCCGTTCATTCTGCGCCAGATCGAGCTGGTCAACCCGGATGTACTTGTGTTTCTGGGGGCAGCCTCGGCCAAGACCCTGCTCGGTGTTGAAGACGGTATTCGCAAGATGAGGGGCCGCTGGATGGCTTATCCGGGTCGTGACAAGGAAATCGCGGCCGTCGCCACCTATCACCCGGCCTATCTTCTGCGCAGTCCGCTCGAAAAGCGCCTGTCCTGGAGAGATTTTCTCAGTATCAAGGCGCGTCTGACTGGCAATTGACGAACGCTACCTGCCTCTACGTTAACTCTGATTTCAGACTTCAGGTTGCATCCTGAAGTGTGAAAGTCCGGAGGAAGACGTGAACGGATCGGCGATGGCAGTTGGAGCGAAGAAAAGCGTGACGGCGCTTGTCGTCGATCTGGCCGACATGTCCTGTTTCGAAGCGACCCTCTACGACCTTTCGGAAGAGGGGTGCTGGATCGCCTCCGACAAGGTTGACCTGCTCAAGGAGGAGGTCGGGCTCAGGATCGCCGGTTTCGACAAGCTCATCCGCGGGACTGTCGTTGCCTATGGTGATCGGGAAGCCCAGGTTTCCTTTGTCATCAAGAAGGACGAACCGGGTGAAAAACGCCGAGAGATCCGCCGCGCGGTCTGGATCAGCGCCATTGTCAGCGGCCAGGCGCACCCAATCACCATGAAATGCCAGATTGTCGACGCCAGCAAATCCGGTTGCCGTCTGGAAGGCGAGACGCTTGACCGCTTGCCGGAGGCTATCGAGATCTCCATCCCAGGGCTTGATTTGCCAGTCAACGGGGTGATTGTCTGGCGCAAGAACGGACAGGCCGGCATTCAGTTGAACTGGCCGTTCGAGCCGGATCCGGAACCGGATGACAAGACCGATGAGCTCCTGAAGCGTCTGGAAGAGGAAAAGGCAAAGGAAGCAAAGCCGAAGCCCAAGAAAAAGATCAGCGCCTTCGGCCGCTAGTCGGTTTTGACAGCTATAGTACGACCAACCGCATTCAGCGACGTTTTGCTTCCCTGAGAGGGCTATTTTCAAGGGGAACTCATCGCGAATATGTGGCTGACCCTTCGAGACGGACCTCCGGTCCTCCTCAGGATGAGGTCGGTGCATGCGGTTGACGTCCACAAGTGCGGGGTATAGGCGCTCCAGCTCCCGCTGACCTCATCCTGAGGAGCTTGGCAATGCCAAGCGTCTCGAAGGATCTGCGCCACGCAAGAAAACCAAGTTCAGCCCTTCAGGACAGCGGTTGTAAAAGACTGGTTTTGCTCTGCTTCCCTCTTTGAAATTGGCTAAGAGATACATATATCCAAGGCAATTGTGATCTCATTCAGGGCCCTAGCGCGTGTTTTCAACCCTTCGCCGGTATCTTCCCAAACGTTTCCGCAACGAAAAAACCATCATTCCTGTTGTGCGCCTTCAAGGCGCCATCGGTTCCGGCGGTCCGATGAAAACGGGGCTTTCGCTGGCCTCGGCGGCGATCCCGCTTGAAAAAGCCTTTTCGGTCAAGAAAGCGCCGGCGGTGGCCCTGATCATCAATTCGCCCGGCGGGTCACCCGTTCAATCCCGCCTGATCTTCAAACGCATCCGGGATCTGGCCAAGGAAAATGAAAAGGACGTCCTGGTCTTTGTCGAGGATGTTGCGGCAAGCGGCGGTTACATGCTGGCCGTGGCCGGCGACGAGATCTTCGTCGATCCGTCTTCGATTGTCGGGTCCATCGGTGTGGTTGCAGCCGGTTTCGGTTTCACCGAGATGATCAAGAAAATCGGTGTTGACCGGCGCGTCTATACCGCGGGCAAGAAAAAGGTGATCCTCGATCCGTTCCAGCCGGAAGTGGAAGAGGACATCGAATATCTGAAGACGCTTCAACTGGAGATCCACGAGACCTTCATTGATCTGGTGAAGTCGCGGCGCAGCGATGTGCTGGCCGACGACCCGGATCTGTTCAGCGGCAAGTTCTGGACCGGCCGCACGGCGATCCAGCTCGGTCTGGTCGACGCGATCGGCGATTTGCGCGGCGTCATCCGGGACAGATACGGCGACAAGGCGGAGCCCAGGCTGATTTCCGCCCCCCGTGGCCTGTTCGGTCGCAAGGGCGGCGTTGGTGTCGGCCTTGGCGGCGGCAAGCTTGTTGAAGGGCTGGGCGGTGAGCTGATGTCATCGGTGGAAGAGCGAGCACTCTGGGCGCGTTACGGCCTTTAAAAAGGCACATTGCCCGTGTGATCATGCAGGGCGACAAAGGGGAAGAACATGACCGAACTGATAGGCGTTGCTGCACTGGCCGTGGGTGGTTACTGGATCGTGCGCCGCGTGAAGCGCAAGATGGCCGAAGTCGAAAACCAGATCTCGCGTGCCGCCGCCAAGGCTGATCCGAATGGACCCGGCCCGAAGCTGGTGCTGGACCCGGTCAGCGGCAAATACCGGCCGCAGGCCTGAATTCAGCCTCGACAGATCGGATCCTGTCTGTTGAGAATGGAATGAGGGCGGGCAGATTATCTCCACCCGCCCCTGAGGATCAGATCGCCGGCGTCGCCCGGAACAGGCCCCATCTGGCTGTGCCGCTGCGCGCAGCCTCCATGAGAGTGATGGCCGTCAGCCCTATCAGCAAGCCTTCCGCCACCGGGCCAGCCAGCCAGATGCCCAACTCACCGAAGCCAAGCGGCAGCGAGACCAGCAATGGCAGGAGAAACGCATAAGGTTTCACCAGGCTGAGCAAGGCCGCTCGCCTGGCGTCTCCGAGCGCCTGGAAATAGGTCGCCACCACAAACAGCGGCCCGGCTGCGAAATACATCGCGACCATCACAGGCAAAATGCGGCCCACCTCTCTGATCACGTCCGCATCGTCGACGAAGGCCAGACCGATCCATGGCGCGCCAAAGGTCAGCAAGACCTGAAGCGCAAGACTGTATCCAAAGGCAAGACCAAGCCCGAGGCGGAGCGTTGCATCGGTCCGTTGCCAGAGCTGCGCTCCGGCATTGTTGCCGATCATGGTTTGAAAGGCCATGGAAAGACCTAGCAATGGCAGATAGGCAAAAGTCATGATGCGCGTGGTGACACCAAAGGCGGCCACGGTCGCCTCATAACCATCTGCCGCGAACCGTTGCAAGACGGCGATGGTTGCCGCTGACCCGAGCGCGATGCCGAGAAAACTCAGGCTCTGCGGCGCGCCAAGGGCCAGAATGGCGCGCCAGTCCGAGGTCAGCGGTTTGGCGAAGACGTCTCTCGGGCTCAGAACCGTGTGGCCCCTGAGGCGAAAACCGATCAGAAACACAAGAGCCAGTGCCTGGGCCAGAACGGTTCCGAGCGCGCTGCCGGCAACACCGAGCTCAAGAAGGGCGATCAGCACGTAGTTCAAAGCGAGATTGCCAATCGAAACGGATAGGCTCAAGGCTGCCATCAGCATGACA
Organism: Roseibium sp.; assembly: GCF_965233565.1. Taxonomy (GTDB): domain Bacteria; phylum Pseudomonadota; class Alphaproteobacteria; order Rhizobiales; family Stappiaceae; genus Roseibium. Next base: position 4,780,523 of record NZ_OZ247494.1, read on the forward strand.
TGGCCTTCGTTCCTGAGCGCATCGGAATTGACCGACAGCACGAACATCAACGGCGAAAAGCCAATGGTGATCGCAAGATAGACATAACTCATCCCGGCAATCTCCGCCGCGCCATCCGCTGCCGCAAGCGTCGCCATACGGCCAAACAGTAACAAAAGCACGATCAGGCCAAGGCCGGCCATCAGGGCAAGGCCGTGCGCGCCTGCAAAAACGGCGCGGGCCTCCTCGAACCGGTTCCCGCCAAGATGACGGGCCAGCAGGCTGGACATGCCGCTGGAGACAAGTGTCGCCAGCGCGGCCAGCAGCATGTAGGCGGGAAACATCAGCGTGACCGCACTGAGCGCGTCGGGGCCGACATAAATCCCGAGAAAGACGGCGTCGGCAACGGTCAGAAAGCCGTTCATGCTCATGACAAGGATGATCGGCCCGGCGGTTTTCAGAAGGGTCGGGCCAATTGGCCCATGGGTGAACGAATTCGCCCGGGAGGTATCGTCAGACATGACTGTTCTCCAAACTGGGCATTTCGATGTTGAAGGAGGGGCTCGCATTGCCACCAGCGCGAAATGCGTGGAGGAACAGACGTCGTTTCAAGCGGAATTTCACCAGGACGGGGTCGTCTGCGAGCGGCGGGCATTCCGGAGCCGGTGGGTTAGGTAACCGCTCTCATCGCCACCGTCAATGACAAAACGGAACAGGGGCGGGGCGCAGATCCAACCCTTAGCCTGCCAGCGGTGGCGGTGTTTCCTTCAAAGCCGTTTCAGATCAGGTGCGATTTCCCACACTCTGCCTTGACCTTCCTGCCGCATCGTGGCACCTGTCGCCGCCGGAACCAGCCACTTTTGCGGAACACTCCCATGTCGACCGAGACCCTGCCGGCGCATATGCGTCCGGAAAACTCCTTTCAAGGCCTGATCCTGACCCTGCAGCGCTACTGGGCCGACCAGGGCTGCGTGGTGCTCCAGCCCTATGACATGGAAGTCGGCGCCGGAACCTTCCATCCGGCAACCACCCTGCGCTCGCTCGGGCCGCGTCCCTGGAAGGCCGCCTATGTGCAGCCCTCCCGCCGTCCGACCGACGGCCGCTATGGTGAGAACCCGAACCGTCTGCAGCACTATTACCAGTTCCAGGTGATCCTGAAGCCGTCCCCGGCCAACCTGCAGGAGCTCTATCTCAACTCGCTCTATGCCATCGGCCTCGACCCGAAGGTCCATGACGTCCGTTTCGTTGAGGATGACTGGGAAAGCCCGACGCTGGGCGCATGGGGCCTTGGTTGGGAATGCTGGTGCGATGGCATGGAAGTCTCCCAGTTCACCTATTTCCAGCAGGTGGCGGGCTTTGAGTGTTCACCGGTCTCCGGCGAGCTGACCTACGGCCTGGAACGTCTCGCCATGTATATTCAGGGCGTCGATAACGTTTACGATCTGAACTACAACGGCATGCAAGGCGCCGACAAGGTCACCTACGGGGACGTCTTCCTGCAGGCCGAACAGGAATATTCGCGGCACAATTTCGAACATGCCGACACCGAGATCCTGTTTCGCCACTTCAAGGATGCCGAGGCCGAATGCCAGGCGCTGCTGGAAGCCGGTGCCAAGGCACGGGACGAGAAGGGGGCCAATGTGCATCAGGTGGTGCTGCCGGCCTATGACCAGTGCATCAAGGCGAGCCACGCATTCAATCTGCTCGACGCTCGCGGGGTGATTTCCGTCACCGAGCGCCAGAGCTACATTCTGCGCGTACGTGAATTGGCAAAAGCCTGCGGTGCAGCTTTTCTGGAAACGGAAGCCGGCGGCGTCGGTTATCACAACCAGGCGGCAGAATAATTTTCCAGATGTGATTGGTGCCGGGGCGGTGAAAACTGTGTTCTTCGGCACAGATTGTCGTTTGATACCAGCTCGACACAATTGAGTCAGTGCGGACGGGATGACATTCCCGCCGGCGGCAGCTAGCTTCCGGACCCTGTAATTTGGAGGGTTCCCGGATGGCCTGGTTAATTCTTGCGCTGCTGATCGCGGTCAGCGTCTTTACAATCTTTCTCTATAATGCACTCGTCAAAAAGCGGCAGATGGTGGCCGAAGGCTGGAGTGGCATCGATGTCCAGCTGAAACGACGGGCCAACCTGATCCCGAACCTGGTCGAGACCGTCAAGGGCTACACCTCCCATGAGAACGAGACGCTGACCTCGCTGACCGAGCTGAGGGCGCAGGTCGGTGCCTTGCCGTCAGAGGATGTGGCGGCGCGCGCCTTGAAGGAGACTGCGTTGTCGCAGGCGCTGGGCCGTCTCTTCGCGGTTGCCGAAGCTTATCCGGACCTGAAGGCGAGCCAGAATTTTTCAGAGCTGCACCAGTCTCTTGATGACATTGAAAACGCCATTCAGATGGCGCGGCGGTATTACAACGGCGCCGTGCGCAATCTCAATGTAGCGGTTGAAAGCTTCCCCTCCAACATCATCGCCAGCCAGTTCAAGTTCGAAAAAGCGGAGTATTTCGAGATCGAAGACGATGCCGATCGGGCTGTTCCGGATGTGAAATTCTAAAAAGCGGGACCATGATTTTGAAACGTTTCTTTCCTGTTCTTCTGTCGGCAGTCTTTTTGCTGTTTGCCGGTATCGCGGCTCAGGCAGATGAACGCATCCTGAAATACCTGTCCGACATCGAAGTCGGTGCCGACGGCACTTTGACCGTGACAGAAACGATTACCGTCCGAGTTGAATGGGACCAGATCGATCGGGGGATATTCCGGTATATTCCGCTGACGGCCCGTGCGGCCAATGGGCGGCTATACCGCGTTGGTTTCAAACTGCTTACGGTCGAGCTCGACGGACAACCAGCGCCGCACTTCATCCGGGATAACAATCAGGGCATCCGAATCTATATTGGCGATAAAAACAGGAATGTCCCGAAGGGCATTCACACCTACAAGCTGACCTACGAGACCGACCGCCAGATCCGGTTCTTCGATGAACATGACGAAGTCTATTGGAACGTAACAGGTGTAGAATGGGCCTTTCCGATCGATCAGGTGGTCGCCCGCGTCATTCTTCCCGAAGGGGTGAAGGCGACGGATTGGACGGCCTATACCGGCAAACTCGGAGCCAAGGACCAGAACTATGCTGCAAGCACCAACGGCGACGGCACCGAAGTCATTTTTGAAACCACGCAGACCCTGCAAGCAGAAGAAGGCTTGACGGTGGTGGTCACCATGCCGGTTGGCTCGGTAGCGCAGCCCACGGCCGGTACTTGGTTTCAACGGCTCCTGGCTGACTATCGTGCCGATCTGATCGGTGGTTTCGGTGTGTTGCTGGTGATCGCCTGGTATCTCCATGCCTGGCTGAAAGTGGGGCGCGATCCGGAGAAAGGCGTTATCTTCCCGCGCTTCACACCACCGGCAGACATCTCTCCGGCGCTTGCAAGATACATTGATCGTCGTGGATTCGGCGACGGCGGCTGGGTGGCTCTGACTGCAGCCTGCCTCAGTCTGGCCGTCAAGAAGCGGCTCCACCTTGAAGAACAGGACGGCGACATGACCCTCTCGCTCGACGCTGAGGGGCGGGCTGGGGTCGCGCCGGGAGACGGGTTGCCAAAAGGTGAGGCGGCACTGGAACGCTGGCTCGACAAACGCGGTGAACCGCTGACCCTGAACAAGGCCAACGGCCGTTCGGTCAAAAAGCTGGGCGACGCTTTCACCAACGCGATTTCTGTTGAGAACCATAACGTCTTCTTCAAGAGCAATGGTCTTTATCTCGTACCGGGGCTTCTCGTAAGCCTGCTCACACTTGTCGTGCTGTTCTTCCTGGCGCCGCAATTCCCGAACGAACAGGAATTCATGATCCTGTTCCTGTTCCTCTCCGTCTTCGCGATCGTGTTTCCGGCCGCCTTCGGTCTCCTGTTGCTGCCGGTGGACAATTTCGTGCTGCGCGTAGGTCTCGTGATGGGAATCATCGGGGTGGCCCTGTTCGGGGCAGCCCAGCTGGCTGGTCTTGCAACCGGCGGACTGGAAACGCTTGTCGCTGTGCCGTTTGTCGTTGCCGCGCTGGCCTGGACCAATCTCTGCGCCATCGCCTTTATCGGCGCGCCAACCTTGCGTGGGCGACAGGTGCTTGACCAGATCGAGGGACTGAAGCTCTACCTGTCCGTTGCAGAGAAGGATCGGCTCAACATGACAGGTATTCCGGACATGACCACCGTGCATTTTGAGGAGCTGCTTCCCTATGCCGTGGCACTGGGTGTCGAAAAACCCTGGGCAACCATTTTCGAGCGCTGGCTATCTACGGCGGCCGGCGCTGCGGCAGCCGCCAATTATCATCCGAACTGGTATTCTGGCCGGTCGTTCGAGATACGCCATATTTCCAGCAGCGTCAGTCAGACTGCAAGTTCGATGGCCGGTTCGTTCCAGTCTTCCGTGCCGGCACCGTCGTCTTCATCCTCCGGCTCGTCGGGAGGGTCTTCTGGTGGCGGCGGCGGCGGCGGTGGTGGCGGCGGCTGGTAGGGCCGTGCGGCGCCACGGGAACGGGGCGGCCTTCAGGCCGCGTCGGTCTTGGCGCCAAACGGCAGACGACCATCTGCCTGTGCATCCAGCAGCCCGGACGCTTCCTCGGCGGAGACGGCTGCAGCGAACAGAAAGCCCTGGCCATAGTGGCAGCCATTCTGGTTGAGCGCATCATGGACGTCGCTCTCTTCGACGCCCTCGGCAACAGCGTCGATGTCGAGGCCTTTCGACAGGACAAGAATTGCCTCGACGATGGCAGCGCATTGCTTGTCGCTGAGCATGCGCTCGGTAAAGGAACGGTCGATCTTGACCTTCTTGATCGGGAAGTCGCGCAGATAACTGAGGCTGGAATGTCCGGCGCCGAAGTCATCGAGGGCAATGGAGATGCCCAGGTCGGTGAGCTCGGCCAGAATGCGCTTGGCTGAATCCGGGTTCTTGACCAGCGAGGTTTCCGTGATTTCCAGAACGAGGCGCTGCGGCGGGAAGTCGTTTGCATTCAGGATGGAGCTGACCTGTTCCGGCAGCGCATTGTCCTGAAGCTGCACGGGCGACAGGTTGAAGGACAGGTAGAGATCTTCCGGCCAGGTCCGCGCGACCTTGCAGGCGTCGGCCAGCAAATGCTGGGTGAGTTCGGAAATGATACCGCAATCTTCTGCAATCGGGATGAACTGCAGGGGTGGCACTGCGCCAAAGTCTGCATCCGTCCAGCGGGCCAGAGCCTCGAATCCGGCAATCTTGCCGGTGTCGAGGTCCAGGATCGGTTGATAGTAAGCCTTGACTTCCTGCTCGGAGATGGCGCGGCGCAGGCGCTGTTCCAGAAGCGTTCGGTGCAGGATCGAGGCATCCATGTCGACCTCGAAGAACCGGTAGGTCGAGCGGCCGGAAGACTTGGCCCTGTAAAGGGCGATATCGGCCCGGCGCAACAATTCGGTGATCGCGTGGCCGTCATGCGGGTACATGGCGATACCGATGCCGGAGCCGATCGAAATCTGCCGGTCGCCAAACTCGAACCGGTCATTGATCCGTGTCAGCAGGCGGCGGGCAAAGCCGCCGGCTTCCGACTTGTCCTTGAAGACCGGCGATACGATGGCAAATTCGTCGCCGCCCAGACGGGCGACGATCCCTTCCTTGCCGAGTGTTTCCGCCAGGCGGTCGGCGAAACTGCGCAGCAGATTGTCGCCGAAAGCGTGGCCATAAACGTCGTTGATCGGTTTGAAGCCATCAAGGTCAAGCATCATGACAGCGCGGAAGTGATCCGGTTTGACATCCCGGATGAGATCGGAAAATGCCTCAAGCAGTCGTCTGCGGTTGGGCAGGCCTGTCAGGGGGTCATGCTGTGCCAGTGCCAGGGCTTCGGTGTGTGCCGACGAGCGGACTTTCAGTTCCTTGCGCAGGCGCTTGGTCGCCCAGGTGCCATAGGCCAGGCTGAAGGCCGCGAGGCCCAGCAGCACGCTGGTCAGAATGTCATAGGCGTGATGGGAATGGTCTGATCCGTAGGTCGGGAACAGGAGCGGAAACAACTGAAGGGAGGCAAAACTGACAAGTACTATTGCAAGAAGTGCAACTATAGATCGTGTCAAAAGGCGGTTGTTTGCAACTTCCCGGTTAATCACGCGGCCAGTCCCACTGAACTTTACTCTTATCTGGTCAAGGAGTTTCCCATGGATTTCTTGAAGAAGAGTGAAACTGTTGGTTAAACCGGTTACGAACACCCTGAAAAAACTGCGGATATGAGCGGACGTCGATAGGGGGGTGACAAGTCGCCGCCGACTTGGTAACCGACGCGCATTCCATTTGGGAGACGCCCGTCCCACCAAGGCCAAAGGTCAATTATCCATGCCAGATCTTCTGCTTGAGCTGTTCAGCGAAGAAATTCCGGCCCGCATGCAGCGCAAGGCGGCCGAAGACCTGAAAACGCTTGTCACCAATGCATTGGTGGATGCCGGCTTGCCATATGAGGGTGCCAAGGCCTTTTCGACGCCGCGCCGGCTGGCCCTGCACGTCGCCGGGGTGCCGGCCGGTTCGGCAGCGACCCGCGAAGAGCGCAAGGGACCGCGTGTCGGTGCACCGGAAAAGGCTGTTGAAGGCTTTCTGCGCGGCGCCGGGCTCGCCTCGATCGACGACGCTGAAATCCAGAGCGATCCCAAAAAGGGTGACTTCTACGTTGCCGTGATCGAAAAGCCGGGCCGGACCGCCATCGATATCATTGCGGATTTCATGCCTGGCATCCTGCGCGGGTTTCCCTGGCCGAAATCCATGCGTTGGGGCACGACCAGCACCCGCTGGGTCCGCCCGCTGCATTCAATTGTTGCCAGCTTCGGCCCGGAAACCGAGGAGCCGGATGTGGTGCCGTTCGAATTTGACGGCATCCGGGCCGGCAAGACCACGCGCGGTCACCGGTTCCTCGCCGACGAGGCCTTCGATGTACGCCGCTTTGACGATTACGCCATGGGGCTCGAGAAACACAAGGTTGTCCTGGATGCCGACCGGCGCAAGGAGATCATCCTGAACGACGCCAAGGACCAGGCGTTGGCGCTTGGCCTGGAACTGGTCGAGGATCCCGGTCTTCTGGAAGAAGTCGCCGGTCTCGTGGAATGGCCGGTCGTGCTGACGGGAAGCTTCGACGAGGACTTCCTGACAATCCCGGACGAGTGCATCCAGCTGACCATCAAGGTCAACCAGAAGTGCTTTGTCCTGAAAGACCCGAAGACCGGTCGTCTCGCCAATCGCTTTGTGCTGATCTCCAACATCGTCGCGGACGACGGCGGCAAACTGATCGTTGCCGGCAACGAGAAGGTCATTCGCGCACGCCTTGCCGATGCCCGCTTCTTCTGGGACACGGATCTGAAGACGAGGCTCAGCGACAATCTGCCGAAACTGGACGAAGTCAAGTTTCACGAAAAGCTCGGCAGCGTCGGCGAGCGGGTCAAACGCCTGATCGCGCTCTCGGCCGAGCTGGCACCGATTGTCGGTGCCGATGAAACCCGGGCCAAACGCGCCGCGGAGCTTGCCAAGGCTGACCTCGTGTCGCAGATGGTGTTCGAGTTCCCCGAACTTCAGGGCCTGATGGGTCGTTACTATGCGGATGCCCAGGGCGAGGATGCGTCCGTCGCGACCGCCATCGAGGAGCATTACAAGCCGCAGGGTCCCAGCGACAGCGTGCCGACCGATCCGGTCGCGATTGCCGTGGCGCTGGCTGAAAAGCTGGATCTTCTGGCCGGCTTCTGGGCCATCGACGAAAAGCCGACGGGTTCAAAGGATCCTTACGCCCTGCGCCGCGCTGCGCTGGGTGTGATCCGGACCGTACTGGAGAATGGTCTCCGGATCCGGCTGGACAAAGCCCTGCGTTCCGCACTTGCCCTTCAAAAGGCCGATGTGAGCGACCCGGCAGGGGTCATTGGAGATCTTCTGTCTTTCCTCGGTGACCGCCTGAAGGTGCATCTGAAGGACGAAGGGGCCCGTCACGATCTGATCGATGCCGTCTTTGCGCTGGAAGGTCAGGACGACCTCCTGATGGTCGTCAAACGGGTTGAGGCGCTCGGCACGTTCATTTCTTCCGACGATGGCATCAACCTGCTGGCCGGCTACAAGCGTGCGGTCAACATCCTGAAGGCGGAAGAGAAGAAGGACGGCGCGCCTGTCACCGGCAAGCCGCATGCCGACCATCTGCAGGAGCAGGCCGAGATCGATCTGGCCGCGGCCATCGACACGGCCCGAGCCGAGGCGGCCGCAGCTGTGGGGCAGGAGAATTTTGAGGGCGCGATGGAAGCGCTGTCGAAACTGCGCGCGCCGGTCGACAGGTTTTTCGACGACATTCTGGTAAATGCGGATGATCCGGCCCTTCGCAAGAACCGTCTGCAGCTGTTGGCTGAAATCCGGGATGCGACCCATGTGGTTGCGGATTTCTCGAGAGTGGCGGGCTGATCCGGTCACATTGAACGTATGGACAAGGCGGGCTCTGTGGCCCGCCTTTTTGTTTGAAAACACTTCAGGATGTCATCCCGGCCAAGCGCAGCGCGAGCCGGGCCCCCGGGCTCCTGGGCGAAAATTGTCTGGGATGATTCCTGAGTCCCTGCTTTCGCGGGGATGACAAGGCAATAGGTCTTAGGTGAATGCCTTGGAGGCGCTCTCTGCTTCTTCGGCCACGAGCCGCGGGACCGGCTTTTCCTGGATCGGCCAGTGGATGACGGCTGCGGCGATGCCCAGAACGATGCCGCACCACCAGATCGGATCATAGGAACCGGTCTCGTCATAGAGTTTGCCACCCAGCCAGACGCCCAGAAACGCACCGACCTGGTGAGACAGGAACACGAAGCCGAACAGGGTCGCCATGTAGCGCGGACCGAACATGACGGCGACCAGGCCGGAGGTCGGCGGAACGGTGGAGAGCCACAACAGCCCCATGACGCCCGAGAAGATCAGTACCGAGGCCGGGCTGATCGGCAACATGATGAAGGTGAAGATGGCGATCGAGCGGCCGAGATAGATCAGCGACAGAAAGATCGGCTTGGAATAGCGCCCGCCAATGTACCCGGCGGCGAGCGACCCGGCGACATTGCAAAGACCAATGATTGCGATGGCCCAGCCGCCAAGGCTCGGGTCGAGGCCGACATCGGCAATGAAGGGCGGCAGGTGCACCGTGATGAAGGCCACGTGAAACCCGCAGACGAAGAAGCCGAGCGTCAGCAGCAGGAACCCACGGGTGCCGAAGGCTTCGGCCATTGCCGCCTTGAGGTTCTGGTCCGAAGCGGAGCCGGCCGTGACGGGAGCCTCCGACTTTCCGCGCAAAGCAATTGCCAGCAAGGGGATCGTCGCGATCAGTCCGGCGAACACAATCAACGTGTCCTGCCAGCCGACATGTTCGATCAGGGTGGCCCCGAGCGGCGCAAACAGGAATTGTCCGAGAGAACCGGACGCCGTGCCGATGCCGAAGGCCAGGGAACGCTGCGCCGGAGTGACCGCGCGCCCGAAGGCCGCAAGAACCAGCGAAAACGAAGAAAACGCAATGCCAAGGCCGATCAGAATGCCGGCAGAGACATGGAGGGCGACGGCGCTCTGGGCGTCGATCATCAGCAGCAGGCCGACGGCATAAAGCACCGTGCCGAGGGTCATTGCCTTCCAGGTGCCGTACCGGTCGGCCATCATCCCGGCAAGGGGCTGGCCGAAGCCCCACATCAGATTCTGAATGGCGATCGCCAGGGCAAACAGTTCGCGGCTCCAGTCACGCGCCTCGGTCATGGGCTGAAAGAACAGTCCCATCGCGGAGCGGGGCCCGAAGGAGATCAGGGCGATCAGGCAGCCGCAGATAATGATCAGCGGAATGTTCGGTCCGGTCCGCCCGGCGTCGGAGGCAGTGGTCATCGGCAGATATCCATCGTGAAATTGCGATCAGACTAGGCTGAAACCCGCTGCCGTGGAAATGCGTATTTTTGATGAGTGGATAAGCGTTCCTGATGGAATGCTATCCGTTCAATAAACGCCTCGTGCCGGACAGGCTGATCTGAGTTGCAGAATTGCAGTGATGCACGCCCATCGGTTGATATGTCCCGGGAATTGGCGGAAGCTGGAACCTGGGAGCCTGGAGCATTGCCAACCAATGGCGGGCGACAGGGCAGCGACAGGGCAGCGATGGGGGAGACAATGAGAAAAAAGGACGACAAGACCGGGGGCTGTGACGAAGGCCAGCTGATCACGAATGAGGCCGATCCTTATCTGGTCGGCAAAGTGACGGATGCCGCAAGAGTACGGCTGGCGCAGGCACGGGCTGCTCTGGCGGCCGCGACGGAGGCTCTTGCCAGCGGTGACCTGGTCACTGCCAGGGCGCTGCTGGAAGAGGCAAGGTCCCTTGCGGACCTGCGGGCGGATATCCCGGACTATCTCCAGCCGGAACTGGCCGAGGAACTGTCGGTGCTGCTCGGTTCCGCGGATGCCCTTCTCTCGGCGCGCGATGCGCTGGTGTCCATGTTGTCGCCCGATTACCTGCTGAAGCTGAACAAGAAGCTGCTGAAGGAAAATTTCGTGTTCCGCAAAGGCGGCAGCTTCCAGGGCAGCAAGGCTCAAAAGGATACCTACAACACACCCTATGCCATCAACTGGTACTTCTGGGTGGACAAGAAAGTAACCTGCAAGAAGCTCTGCATGGTGTCCGTCTTCTGTTTCTACAAGAAGAACGACAAGGGGGAATACACCAAGCTGGTGACGCCCGCCGTCGACGGGTTCAAGAAGGAGTATATCAAGGACAACACGGGTTACACGCGAGAGGTCGGCGACGGGGACAAGAAGGACGGCCAGAAAAAGAAGAAGCCTTTCAACACGTTGCCGCATGGCGGTAAGGATCTTGGCGGGTTTGCGGTCGACACGCCGTTCTATCATCCCAGAAAGTCTGGAAACCCGGCCATCAAATGCCCTTGCTATCACGCGCAAAAGGCCATCGACGACAAGGGCAATGCCAAGAAGGGCGGACGACATGTCGGGTCCTTCGATACGCCCGCCGCGAAGACGATGGACGTACACGAGTATTTCGAAACGGCGGTGCTGTGTCTCGACAAGAAACCTTATGTTGTCCTGAATTCCATGAAATGGCGGCTCGCGGAAAACGGGGTTGAAATCCTCAACAAGCACGGCAAGCCGCTTGAGAAGGGCCAGAGCATGGATCTCGGCGACGCCAGTCCCGCCTTCAAGCTGGCCCTGCTGGACTGGATTGCCAGGGCGAAGAAGGAGCACGGTATCGATGAAATCGAATGTGAGGACGCCGCAAAGAAAGACTGACACCAGCGCCTGAGCCATTGGAGAACGGTGCCCGGGAAAAGGGGGCAGAGTGGGCGCTCGGCGCTCCCGGGAAGGCGGGAATGGTTTGCCGGCTATGCGGGGTAGTGAAGTTTTCTCGCTAACGTTTTGAAAACATGAGGGAAAAAGATCGGGGCGCAAATTCTCTACGATTTTGGTGGATTTTCGGACGGGGCAAGCTTATATAAACTCTGAAAGAGCAAAAGGTGGGCCTTAGCGCCCGTTTTCTTTTGTGTCTAATATGCTCAAACTGAGTATAAATAATCGACAGGCCCTCAACTCCGTTTAAAGCCTGCAAAAAAGGGAGGTCGCCATGACCATCGCCCAGACCACGGCACCGGTTGGTGCACCGATCGCAACCGGCCTGTCAGCCCTGGAGCGCTACGGCAAGCTGGAGCGTCCGGCATTGAGCTACACACCGGAAGTCGCCGAGGCGACCGCGCCGATCTTCGAGAAGGTCAAGCACATCATTCCGGCGATCGAGTGGCCGGCCCTGGCACCGACCATCCATGCCATCAACCAGCTGAAGAAGCAGCGCAATGCGGTCATCCTGGCGCATAACTACATGACGCCGGACATCTATCATGGTGTTGCCGACATTGTCGGTGACAGCCTGCAGCTGGCAATCGAGGCAACCCGGACGGATGCCGAGGTGATTGTCCAGTGCGGCGTTCACTTCATGGCCGAGACCTCGAAGATCCTGAGCCCGGACAAAACCGTGCTGATCCCGGACATGCGGGCAGGCTGCTCGCTGGCCGAATCCATCACCGGTGCCGATGTCCGCGGCCTGCGCGAACGCAATCCCGGCATTCCGATCATCACCTATGTCAACACCTCCGCCGATGTGAAGGCGGAATGCGACATCTGCTGCACGTCCTCCAATGCGCTGCAAGTGGTGGAGAGCTTCGGCGTCGACAAGGTGTTCCTGATCCCGGACAAGTATCTGGCTGCCAATGTCGGCAACAAGACCGACGTTGAAGTGCTGATCTGGGATGGCGCCTGCGAAGTGCATGAGCGCTTCACGGCCGAGGAGCTGCGCGACTACCGCAAGATCGAACCGGACGTGAAGATCATCGCACATCCGGAGTGCCCGCCGGACGTCGTGGCAGAGGCCGACTTTGCCGGGTCGACCGCCCACATGATCGACTGGGTGAAGACCAGACAGCCGGAAAAGGTGATGATGGTCACCGAATGCTCCATGGCCGACAACGTCGCCAGCGAGACCCCGGGCGTCAACTACATCCGGCCGTGCAATCTGTGCCCGCACATGAAACGGATCACGCTCGACAAGATCCTCGATGCTCTTCTGGAGATGAAAGAGGAAGTGATTGTCGACCCGGCGGTCGCCGACAAGGCCCGGACTGCGGTCGAGCGGATGATCAACTTGAAAATCTGACCGGCTTCGGTCTAAACCGCATCATGCGTTGTCTTCCGCGCTCGCGCCCTTGAGGCCGGCGCGGAGGCCCCTTGGGCAAAGCCCGTTCAGTTCCAGGAAGTTTCCCATGGCCGTGTCGGTTGAGGATTTTGCACCTGCCTATATAGGCAAGGATGTCGATGACGTCGTCATTCTGGGAGGAGGCCTTGCCGGCCTGTTCTGTGCACTCAAACTCAGTCCCCGGCCGGTGACGGTCATCACCAACGCGCCGATCGGCCAGGGGGCGTCGTCCGCCTGGGCCCAGGGCGGCATTGCCGCCGCGATTTCCGAAAATGATTCCGTCGACAAGCACCGGGACGACACCCTGACCGCCGGCTGCGGTATCTGCGAGGAAAAGATCGTCGAGCAGATGACCCGCGAGGGCAGCGACCGGGTGCATGATCTTCTGTCCTACGGCGTTCCCTTCGACCAGGACCTGGAAGGGCGTCTGAAGTTTTCCCGCGAGGCGGCCCATTCCCACAGCCGTGTCGTGCGCGTGCGCGGCGACATGGCCGGTCGCGCCATCATGGACGCGCTGATCGCAGCCGTGCGCAGGACCCCCTCCATCCGCATTCTGGAAGGCTATCTCGGCGAGAGTTTCCTCGGCGAAGGCCGGTATGTGACCGGGGTGCTGGCCCGCAAACGGGGCGGTCTGGAACGGCTTGCCTTTCCGGCAAAGGCGGTGGTGCTGGCCTCCGGCGGCATTGGCCACCTTTTCGACCTGACCACCAATCCGCACGAAGCCAATGGCCATGGTCTGGCCATGGCCGCACGCGCCGGGGCGGTGATTGCCGACGCCGAATTTGTGCAATTCCACCCGACCGCGCTGGATCTCGGCAAGGACCCGGCACCGTTGGCGACAGAGGCCCTGCGCGGTGAAGGCGCGACCCTGCTCAACAGCGCCGGCGAACGCTTCATGGAAGGCGTGCACCCGGATCTGGAACTGGCCCCGCGCGACATCGTCGCCCGGGCCATCCACAACGAGATCGCGGAAGGGCGGGGCGCGTTCCTGGATTGCCGTACGGCCATCGGGGCTAGCTTCAAGGAACATTTCCCGACGGTGTTTGCCGCCGCCGAGGCGGCAGGCCTCGATCCGGCCAGGGATCTGCTTCCGGTCGCTCCGGCGGAGCACTACCACATGGGCGGCGTCCTGACCGACGCCAATGGCCGGACGTCGCTGGACGGTCTGTGGGCGGCCGGTGAAGTTGCGTCCACGGGCGCACATGGGGCCAACCGCCTTGCTTCGAATTCCCTGCTGGAAGCGGTTGTCTTTGCCGCGCGCATTGCCGAGGACATTCAGGGGCTGATGCCGACGCCGCGCAGTGCCTTCTGGAACGAAATGGATGATGCGCCCGGCCTGCCGAGCCAGCGGAATGTGGAAGAGCGCAACGGCATCACCGTGCTGCGCAAGACGCTGGCAAAGAATGTCGGCGTCCTGCGCGACGAAGCCGGCCTGAAGGCCGCGCTGGCCGATATCACCGAAGTAGAGAAGATCTGTGTGCGCCAGTCCATCAAGAACATGATGATTGCCGGCAAGATCATTGCGGCAGCTGCGCTCAAGCGCCAGGAAAGCCGTGGCGGCCATTTCCGCAAGGACTACCCGGACGAAAATCCGGCCATGGCATTCCGCTCCTATACCACCTTGAAAGAAGTGCAGGCGATCACGGCCGACGCGCTCGAGACGGCTTGAGGAACTCCGCATGACCCGCAATCATTTGCCGGAACTGCCGCGCCTGATGGTCGATGAGGCGGTCAAGGCCGCGCTTCTGGAGGACTGGGGCCGGGCAGGCGATGTCACCAGCCAGGCGACGCTGCCTTCAAAGGCACAGGCAAAGGCCGTGATCGCGGCCCGCAAGCCCGGTGTTCTCGCGGGCTTGGCGCTCGCCGAAAGCGCCTTTCGCCAGACAGATGCAGCTTTGAGTTTCAAGGCGGAGAAGACCGACGGCGACCGCTTGTCTCCCAACGATGTCGTCGCCCGGATCGAAGGCCCGGCACGGGCTCTGCTTGCCGCTGAACGCGTTGCGCTCAACTATCTCGGGCACCTTTCCGGCATCGCCACGGCCACCGCGTCTTTCGCCGATCTGATCGCCCACACCAGGGCGGACATCGTCTGCACCCGCAAGACGACCCCGGGCCTGCGCGCGTTTGAAAAATACGCGGTCAGATGCGGCGGTGGCTCAAATCACCGTTTCGGTCTCGATGATGCAATCCTGATCAAGGACAACCACATCGCGGTTGCCGGCGGTGTCACGCAGGCGATCACGGCGGCGAAGGCCTTTGCCGGTCATCTGGTCAAGATCGAGGTGGAAGTCGACACGCTGGCGCAGCTGGAAGAAGCCCTGGCCGCCGGGCCGGACGTGGTCATGCTCGACAACATGCCGCCTGCGACCCTGAAGGAAGCCGTTGCGATGGCAGATGGCAAGGTCCTGTTGGAAGCCTCTGGCGGGATCGAGCGCGACACGGTCAAGGCCGTCGCGGAAGCCGGTGTCGATCTGATCTCCTCCGGCTGGATCACCCACTCGGCGCCGGTGCTGGATCTCGGCCTCGATATCGAGATGGGCTGAGCCTGGTTCCGTTTAACCTAGCCCGTCGACTGTCTTCGCATGGAGACAACACCGGAATGCTGAAATCGCAAATCTCAAAGACCTCATCCTGAGGAGGACCGCCAGGTCCGTCTCGAAGGATGGGCCATTTGTTGTAGAGCGTGTGGCCGATCCTTCGAGACAGCGCTAAAGCGCCTCCTCAGGATGAGGTCCTTGAGTGTTTTAAGACTGTATTTGTACTGCTTAGCCCGTGGCGAGAAGAATGCCGCCAACTGCAGTCACCACGCCAAGACCGCGAATGATCCTTTCAGCCCAGTCGGGATCGTTGCGGGTTGCGATGTTTGCGCTGTAGCCGATCAAGAGGCCGGCCGCGTGCAGCAGCGCGGTTGCGAGAACGAAACCACCTGCATAACCGAATTCACCGGCCAGGCCGATTTCGCCGCCATGGGCATGTCCGTGGCAAACGCCAAAGAGGGCAACGAGGGCCGCTGACAGGCCAAGCGGCAGACGCAGGGCAAGGGCAACCACGGTTCCAAGGACGACCACCGATGTCAGGATCAGCGGTTCGACATAGGGAAGCGGAACACCGGCCAGCGACAGGGCAAAGCCGGCCACCATCGCGCCGACAAAGGCCGTCGGAAGTGTCCAGACGGCGCGGCCGCCCTGAAGCGCGGCCCAAAGGCCAACGGCAATCATGGCCAGCACGTGGTCGGTGCCGAAAAGAGGATGGGTGAACCCGGCGGCAAAAGAACCGTGTTCGGCCGGATCCAGATGGGCAAGGGCAGGGGACGTGGCCAGGGCGAAAACACCTGCTGCAAGTCCGAGGCGGATAATCATGAAAAGATCCTTCGATTGGTCATTCCGGTGCCCCGGATTGGGTCGCACCGATCATGTGCCTGTTTTTTGACAAGGGCGATCTATCACCGATTCCGGATGCCTGTAAATTGTGCTTATGATCTTGCCGAGTGACCGGCAGCAATGTCGCTGACAAGCCAATCGACGTGACACTGCCACCCGCAAAAGGGTTTCGCATGGCATAGACTGGAAGGGTATTGCTCAGGCAACGAGATCGGTGAATGGGCCGATCGGACAAAGAAAAGGGTCATGGCTGGTGACAGTCACAGCGCAAAGGGAAGAAGACGTTTCAGAGCCCGCAGGCAGCGCCGGAACAGACACGGTCGAGATCTGTTTCCTGCTTCTCGACAACTTTTCCCTGCTCTCCTTTGCCTCTGCGATCGAGCCGCTGAGGATTGCGAACAAGGTGCTCAAACGACAGGCCTTCATCTATAGCTGTCGGACGCTGGACGGATCGGACGCGCTTGCCAGCAATGGTGGCAAGGTGCGCACAGATGGTGCCTTTGACGATGTCGGCCGGCCTGATTTGCTGGCCGTTTGCAGCAGTGATGATGTCGAGCAGGTGCAACTCACCGGCGCGCAAAAGGCCCTGATCCGTCAGGTTGCCAATCAATCCGGCAACGTTGCCGGGATCTGCACCGGTGCCTATGTGCTGGCCGGTCTCGGCATGCTCGACAACCGCAACTGCACCATCCACTGGGAATATGCGGACCTCTTCCGGGAGATCTATCCGGCAGCCAATCTGGTCGACAGCCTGATCCAGTCAGACGGCAAGCTGATGACCTGTGCGGGCGGCACAGCGGCACTCGACCTGATGATCGGGTACATTGCCCAGGTCCATGGCGGTGCCGTGGCCTGTGATGTGGCCGAGATCGCGCTGCATCATGACCGGCGCACCGGTAGTGAACGCCAGCACATGTTGCAGCGGGACGATCTCGGCATGGTGCCGGAACGCATGCGCCGGGCAATCGACCTGATGACGGACAATGTCAGCGAACCGCTCAGCCTGCAGCAGATTGCTGACAGGGTCGGTGTCAGCCCGCGGCAATTGCAGCGGGACTTCCAGAAGAACCTCAATTGTTCGCCGCAGGAATATTACAACAAGATTCGCATCGACATTGCCCGCCAGCTGGTGTGCCGAACATCCATGCGCATGATCGACATTGCGGTCGCCTGCGGCTTTGCCAGCGCCTCCCACTTTTCCAACCGATACCGGGCGGCCCATGGCAACAGCCCGGCCTGGGATCGGCAGCAAAGCGGACGGATTGCCGGCACCATTCGCTGACCGGCTCCGACAGCCCGGCCTGTTCCAGAGGTCCGGCCGAATGGCTGTATTTAAACTTGACTAAAAAACTCATATTAATTAGCGTCCGGCCATTCAGGGGCGTCCGCCCCTGTGACAGAACAGGAGAACCCTATGTCCGTCATGAAAATGACCAAGGGTTTCTGCCTTGCTCTCGCAGCCAGCGCATGTCTCGCGTCAGCCCCGTCCGCACTTGCAGAAACGATTACCGTCACCGACCTCGCCGGCCGCACCGTCGAGGTCGAAAAAGATCCGTCCGCTATTGTGCTCGGCGAAGGCCGGATGATCTACACCCTGGCGCTTCTGGATCGCGAAAATCCGTTTGAGCGGGTCGTCGGCTGGAAGAACGACATGATCCTTTACGATCCGGATGCCTGGCGCAAATACGAGGAAAAATTCCCCGAGGCGACGGACATTCAGCGGCTCGGCAGCCCCTATTCGGACGAGTGGAACCTCGAAGCCGTCATTTCTTCCGGCACCGAAGTCGTCTTCATGAACCTGGGCAACCTTCTGAAGGCTCAGGAAAGCGGCATAATCGAGAAGCTGGAAGAGGCGGGCGTAGCAACCGTCTTTGTCGATTTTCGTCAGGATCCGACCCAGAACACGGTGCCGTCCATCCAGTTGCTGGGCCGCATTCTGGATGAACGCGACAATGCCGACGCCTTTACCGATTATTACAATGCCCAGATGAAGCGGATCTACGCCGCGGTCGATGGCATTCCGACGGAAGACCGGCCGGTTGTCTTCATTGAACGCGCAGCGGGATACAATCCGAACAAGTGCTGCGGCACCTTCGGTTCGGCCAATCTGGGCCGCCTTGTCGAACTGGCGGGCGGACGCAACTGGGGGTCCCAGAAATTCCCGGGTTTCGGCGGCAATGTCAGCCTGGAGGCGGTCTTTGCCGATGACCCCGCCGTGATCATCGGCACGGGTGCCAACTGGGCGGAAGCCAACCCGGAAACAACGGCCGTACTGTTCGGTTACGAGGCCAGCAAGGATGGCGTCCAGGAACGTCTTGGCGCTCTGGCAGAACGCGATGGCTGGTCCGAACTGCAGGCGGTGAAAAGCGGCCGGTTCCACAGTATTTACCACCAGTTCTACAACAGCCCCTATCATTTCGTGGCGATGCAGGCCTTTGCCAAGTGGCTGCATCCGGAGCTGTTCGAGGACCTGGATCCGGAAGCAACCATGGCCGAACTGCATCAGCGCTTCCTGCCGATCGATTATTCCGGCGTCTTCTGGGCAAGCCTGAACAAGGGCAGCTGAGGCTGCCTCTGACCGCGCGGCCCGGGTTCCGGGCCGTTTTTTTTATCACCAGATTGGCATTTGAGATGAGTGAACTGACTGCGGAGACGCTTCAGGCGGGCTATGCCAGCCGAACCATGCGCCGCACTGCCATGCTCTCCGGGGCTTGCGCGCTGTTGCTGTTGAGTTTTGTTGTTGATTGCGCCACCGGACCAGGGGGCTACTCGCTTCAGACCGTTGCGGAAGTGCTTGCCGACCCGTTTGCCCATGGAGCCCGTCTGAAAGTGATCGTCTGGGACTACCGCATTCCGGTCGCCCTCACGGCCGTGCTGGTCGGTGCCATGCTGGCAACGGCCGGTGCGCAGATGCAGACCATTCTCAACAACCCGCTTGCCGAACCCTTCACCCTCGGTGTGTCGGCCGCAGCCAGCTTCGGGGCTGCTCTTGCGATCGTGCTTGGCATTTCCGTGCTCCCGGCTGTTGGCGGGCTGCTGGTGACGCTGAATTCCTTCCTGTTTGCACTCGGCACCTGCGCGATCATCCTTCTGGCAACGCGGCTCAAGGGCGTTGGCTCCGAAACGATGATCCTGTTCGGGATCGCGATCTTCTTCACATTCTCCGCCTTGCTGTCGCTGATGCAGTACATGGCGAGTGAGGATCAACTTGCCCGCATCGTCTTCTGGATGATGGGGTCGCTCAGCCGCGCCAGCTGGGAAAAGATCGGTCTCGGGGCCGTCCTGCTGGGACTGGCCATTCCCTTTGGCCTGATGCGCACCTGGTCCATGACGGCCTTGCGCATGGGCGAAGCCACCGCTGAAAGCATGGGGGTCGATGTCGCCCGGTTGCGCATTGAGATGCTGATTTCCATTTCGTTGCTGGCAGCGACCGCTGTCTCCTTCGTTGGCGCGGTCGGCTTTGTCGGGCTGGTCGGGCCGCATATCGCACGGCTCCTGGTGGGGGAGGACCAGCGCTTCTTCCTGCCCCTGTCGGCGCTTATTGGTGCCCTGGTTCTGTCGCTGACCTCGATTCTGTCCAAATCGATCACGCCGGGCGTCATCTATCCCATCGGGATCATCACCGCGCTGATCGGTGTGCCGGTGTTCATCTCGATCATCCTGACCACACGGCGGGAGAAACTGTCATGACGCTGGACATCCAAGACCTGACGGCTGGTTACGGCCGCAAGGCCATCTTGCAGAACATCTCCATTCCTGCCGTTGCGCCGGGCTCATTTGTCGGGGTGATCGGGCCGAACGCGGCGGGCAAGTCCACGCTGTTCAAGACAATCGCGGGACTGATCAAACCGCTCGCCGGGGAGGTCGTTCTCGACGGAAATTCGCTGACCAATCTGTCGCGCCGTGACCGGGCACGCGCCATTGCCTACATGCCCCAGGCCTATGGCTGCAATGCACTTCTGACCGTGTTTGAAAGCGTGTTGCTGGCGCTCAAGCAGACATCGGGCTGGCGGGTGAGGGCGGATAATCTCGCGCAGGTTTCCGCGACGCTTGGCGCGCTGCGCCTGGCCCACCTGGCCGACCGCGGCATTTCGGATCTCTCCGGCGGCCAGGCGCAGATGGTCGCCGTTGCACAAACACTGGTGCGTGCGCCGCGCATGGTGTTGCTCGACGAACCGACCAGCGCCCTCGACCTGCACCATCAATTGTCGATCCTCGGCTCGGTCCGCGCGCAGATGCAGGCACGCGGTACCATCGTCATGGCAGCGCTGCATGACCTCAATCTGGCGGCCAAGTTCTGTGACCGGCTGATCCTGATCAACCAGGGCCGGATCCTGGCCGACGGGTCCCCGCAGGACGTCCTTGCCCTGCCGGTGATTGGCGAAACCTATCGGGTCAGAACCTCGCTGGAGACAACGCTGGCCGGGGCGCTCTATGTTGACGCCTCGTTGGAACACCAGCTGTGACCCTCGAGCCTTCCGGGACTGTGCAATCAGTCTCGAACTTCTCGCTGAAAGACGAGATCTGCGACTACTGGTCGGACCGAGCCGCCACCTTTGACCTGTCTGTTTCGCACAGGATCGAAGACCGTCATGGCCTACCCGAGTGGCAGCGTCTGATTCAGGATGCCTGCACGCTTCCGCCGACCGAGGACCTGGTTGGGTGGCAGGTCCTGGAATTTGCCTGCGGAACGGGGGAGATCAGCCGGGTCTTGACCAGCCTTGGCGCCAGCGTGACGGGTCTCGACTTTTCCGAAACCATGCTCGGCCTTGCCCGGCAAAAACTGGCGGGCGCGGACTGGCGGCCTGTCCTGAGTGATGCGGAGGCCATGATCCAGCTGGAGGATGCCAGTTTTGACCTTGCCGTAACGCGTCATCTCGCCTGGACACTCGCCCATCCGCAAAACGCCTATGCCGAGTGGCTGAGGGTGCTGAAACCCGGCGGAAGGCTGCTTGTTGTCGATGGTAATTTTCGGGCGCCGAAGTCGTCTTATCAGCGGCTGCGGAACCTTCTGGCCAATTGGTTGTCGGGGCGTCAGCCCTCTCAGGGAGACAGAGACCGCCACGAAGCAATTCTGGACCGGCTTCCCTATCGTGACGGATTGAATGCGGAACGTCTCGCAATCGATCTTGAGGGCGCGGGGTTCGAAGTTGCCGGTTTGTTGCCGGTGCGCCGGCTCTATGGCCGGGGCATGCGGGGTTACGGTCTTGCCGAGCGGCTTCGGCAGAGTGCAGCCAATCGCTTTGCCCTGGTGGCGGTGCGTCCCGCCGGCCAGGGCGTCTGAAGACCCGGGTCTCCGTCCGGAAAAGTCCTACCGCGCCGCCGGTTTGAGGCTCGCCATCAGGTGGTGGAACTTTTCGCCCTGGATGGAGACATGCTGACGGATCGCTTCGGCCGCCTTATCGCCGTCACCATCCTCGATCGCCTTGACGATCGCCTCGTGTTCCGCCATGGACTGGCCCATGCGCCCTCGGACACGCAATTGTACCCGCCGGAAGGGCTGCAGGCGGCGCTGCAGTTTGAGGCATTCCTGTTCCAGAAAACTGTTGCCCGACTGGCGATAGAGGATCGCGTGGAACTCCTGGTTTTCGCGATAATAGCCGTCGGTGTCCTGCGCTTCGATCGTGTGTCTGCAGCGTTCATTGGCGGAGTGAAGGTCCTGGAGCGCCTGGTCGGAAATGCGCGACGCAGCCAGTCTGGCGCAGACGGCCTCCAGCTCGGCCATTACCTCGAACATCTCGATCAGTTCCACCGGGCCCGGCTGGCGCACGAAGACACCACGCCGGGGGATCTGTTCAACCAGACCGGATTGGGCCAGCCGATGCAGGGCTTCGCGAACCGGTGTTCTCGATACCGAAAACCGGGCCGCCAGCTGCACTTCGTCCAGCCTGTCTCCATCAGCAAAAGTGCCGTCGAAGATCAGGCCTTCAAGCGCGTCAGCGATGTGATCGGAACGTTTTCTGTCCATCCGTGGCCACATAGCACAGCAAACGAATGCGTGCAATGAGAGCAATCTTGTATACAAAAATGCTTGACAAAAAAACATTAGCTGAGAGAAAGACCGGGTGCCGATCTCAATTCGAGTGACCTGGGGAGAAAATCATGTGTGCCGAGCCTGCGGTCATCAAAGCCACGAACACCTTTTCAAAAGGGACCTGACCGATGAGCAATCCGCTTTATGATCAACTCTTTGGAAAACACGCGGGCAAGGATACGCCGTTCCTGATTTTTCAGGACGGAGGGCAGCTCAGCCACGCGGCGTTTCTGGAAAAAGCAGCCCGGATTGCCCATGTCCTGACCCGGAACGGCCTGCGCCCCGGAGACCGCCTCGCTGCGCAGGTCCACAAATCGCCGGGCGCCCTGGCGCTTTATGCGGCCTGTGCCCAGGCCGGCATCGTCTTCCTGCCTTTGAACACGGCCTATACGGTGGAAGAGCTGAGCTACTTCATTGAAAACAGCGGCGCCAGGCTTGTTGTCTGTGATGCTGCGAGTGAGGCGGCCCTGTTGCCGGTGGTTGAAGGTCTGGGCGTGCGTATCGAGACCCTGAGCGGCGATGAAACGGGATCATTGACGGATCAGGCGACCACCATGCCGGCGCAGTTTGCGACTGTGGACCGGTCGGAAGACGATCTCGCCGCGTTTTTGTACACGTCCGGGACAACGGGCCGATCCAAGGGCGCCATGCTCACCCAGAAAAATCTTCTGTCGAATGCGGCGGTGCTGGCGGACGAATGGCGGTTTACCGACGCCGATGTTCTGCTCCACGCCCTGCCGATTTTCCACACACACGGCCTGTTTGTTGCCACCAATGTGTCGCTGGTTGCAGGCGGCGCGATGCTGTTTCTGCCGAAATTCGATCAGGACGCGATGATCGATCTGATGCCGAGGGCGACCACAATGATGGGTGTGCCAACCTTCTATACGCGGCTTCTTGCCGACGGCCGGTTCACCCAAGAGCTGACACGGGGCATGCGGCTTTTCATCTCCGGCAGCGCGCCGCTTCTGGCCGAGACCCATCGCGACTTCGAGGCGCGGACAGGGCACCGGATTCTCGAACGCTACGGCATGACGGAAACCAACATGAACACCTCGAACCCCTATGACGGCGAGCGCCGTGCAGGCACCGTCGGCTTTCCGCTGCCCGGGGTCGAGCTGAAAATCACCGATCCCGAAACAGGCGCAACGCTGCCATCCGAAACAGTCGGGCAGATCGAGGTAAGGGGCCCGAATGTCTTCAAGGGATACTGGCAGATGCCGGAAAAAACGGCCGCCGAACTGCGGGCGGACGGCTTTTTCATCACAGGCGATCTCGGCAAGATCGATCCGGACGGCTATGTGCATATTGTCGGCCGCAACAAGGACCTGATCATCTCCGGCGGCTACAACATCTATCCGAAAGAGATCGAACTGGTTCTCGATGCTCAGCCGGGCGTTCTGGAAAGTGCCGTCATCGGGGTGCCCCATGCCGATTTCGGAGAAACAGTGCTGGGACTTGTCGTGCCGGACGGCCGGGAACAGCCTGATCTCGACGCGATCATGCAGGCCACGGGGGCGTCGCTTGCCCGGTTCAAGCATCCCCGAAAACTGCTTCTGGTGGACGAACTGCCACGCAACACGATGGGCAAGGTTCAGAAGAACGTGCTGCGGGAGCGGTTCAAGGATGTCTTTGCGCCGGCCTGACCTTTAGAGCCGGTTGCCGTGACAAGATGGCGCGAGCGGTTTCCGTTGGCCTCAATTCCGCCAGCATGTTAGCTCTGACAGAAAGAGGTTCAGGGCAGCGTCATGAGCGAGCAGCAATCAGAGACAGGCAAGGGACACGGGTCCGACATCGTCATCAGACTGACCCGCTATGCGCAGATACCGATGCTGATCGGTCTGGCTGGCGCGATGGTGCTGTTTCTCATCACGTTCTTTGTCGACATTTATGATGCGGTCCAGACCTTTGAATTTCTGGACCGCAAGAAGACGATCCTGCTGATCCTCAACCTGCTCGACATGGTCTTCATCGCCAACCTTCTGATCATGGTGGCGACCAACACCTACAACACCTTCCGGCTGAAGAGATCGGTGCATGGCGACGATTACATCCAGCAGGGCGAGAAAGCCTACCGGCGGATGAAACACCGGATCGTGTCGACGATCATCATCATCTCCTCCATCCATGTCCTGAGTGAACTGCTGGAATTCTCGCAGACGTCGCCGCTTCAGGTGGCGGCCCTGTTCGGCTTTCACCTGATCCTGCTGGCGACCTATGTGGTCACCAACGTCTTTCGCGCAAATGATTGATCTTGTTGCCTGACGGCAGCGGCCGGATCAGTTCCAGCCGCCCGCATAGGTCTTGTAGAAGATGTGCAGCCCGACCTGACCGCGCTTGGCCATGGCCTTTGCCCACCGCGGATTGACATAGGTCGCGTGGTAGTGGGTCGAGGCGTCGACCATTTTTGAAAAACGCTTGCCGTCGCTGACGTCCTTGGCCAGACGCTGCGCGGTTTTCCAGGCACCCGGGCTTGCAATCCGGTCTTTGATCCCATCACAGGCAAAGGAGAACTGGCAGCGGTTGCGCTTGTGCTTGTTCTGGTAAACAACGCCGCAGATGGAGTCCGGATAGGCCGGGTTCTTGACCCGGTTCAGGACAACCTGGGCGACGGCCACCTGGCCGTCTTCGCTTTCACCGCGCGCTTCGAAATAGATGGCTTCCGCCAGACACTGCTGCTCCCTCTTGGAGCCGACGGACAGCGGCAGCGGCACCTGGGCCCACCAGTGCGGGTTGTCAGGGTCTTCCGCCGGCGGCATGTCCTGTTCGTATTTGGCGGCTCCGAACAGCGCATCGAACGGGTCTTTGGTTTCCTTCACGCTGTCAGGCGCATAGGCGGACACCAGCGAGAAACTGGCGGCGGCGGCGTTTCGGGCCATCATCACCTTTTGCAGGTCAAGCGGGCCTTCTTCCAGAAGCCCGTCCTTGCCGGCTTTCGACAGCCGGCTGGTTTCCTTGGCATCGAGCGGTTCCGGCTTGACGAAGGCAACGCGCGGCAGGTCTTCGTGTTTCTTTTCCGTCGAGATCAGGCTCGACATGGCATAGAGGTTGCCGGCGGCCTGGTCGACCATCTGCCGGTCCGGCGCCATCGTGATCAGACGGTCACCCTTTGAGGAGGTGTTGGTGAGGATCGTCTCGGGCACTTCGGTGGGCGCAGCGCTTCTGGCGACATCGCCAAGACCGACAATGGGGCGCGCCTCAAAATCCTTGGCAGCGGAGGTCAGGGTCAGCACCGGCGCAACGGTGTGATCGGGAACGGGCCTCGTTCCAAGCGACAGCTTCGGGGTCAGCGAGGTGGTATAGGTGGCGGGTTCGAGCGCCATCATCCAGCGCGGCGTCTCCTGCGAGCGCGCGTTGATCAGCGCAACGACATCCTGATCGCCGATCGCACCGCCGAATCCGAGCCACACCAGTGGTGAGGCGACAAGAATGTATTTGAGCCGGCGCATACGCGCACGGACCGGACCGTATTCCTGAGTCACTTTAGAAGAAAACCGCTTCCTGTTGCGGGACTTAGGGCCAGACATACGCAGCCAACTCCAACTCGGTACACATCGTCCCAATACGCCGGACGATCAGCGTGAACGCCGGGTAAACGGCAACACCGAAATTGAAGATGTCTGCTTAACCTTGAGAGACCGTTAATGCGGACAGGATTCGAGGAATTTCGGACAGCAAAACACCATCAAACTTCTATTTATGGTTAATAATACGAAGGAACTGACGAAGAGATCTGTCAGCGTCCGCCAACACGCAGGCCGGGAGCTGGGCGCTCGCTCATCAGCTGATGACGAAATCGGAAGAGGGCTGCCGGGCGTCCGCCGGTGGCCGTGGACGTAGCGCCGGTCGGTTCGACAAGATCGGCATTTTCCACCAGACGGCGGAAATTCTGCTTGTGCAGATGACGGCCGGAGATCGCTTCGACAGAAGTCTGCAGCTCGGTCAGAGTGAACGTCTCCGGCATCAGCTCGAAAATCACAGGACGGTATTTCAGTTTGCCGCGCAGTCGCGAAATCGCGGTTGCGAGCACACGCCGGTGGTCGAAGCGCATCGGGATGCCGAGCGAGGGCCGGCTCGTCCGGTCGAGCGCCGCCGGTCGTCCGTCGGTTCGTGCTTCCTCCACAAGCCCTGCCTCGTAGAGCAGCTCATACCGCTCGAGCGCCCGCTCTTCGTCCCAGCTTGTCGTGTCGGAGCCGAAAGCGAGCCGGATACGTTCCTGGCGCCCGAGGGCACGCGGAGGCTCACCGGCAGCAGGCGGCTCCTTGGCCCAGTGTTCAAGCAGAGGCACGATGTCCCGGTCGAGAAGGTCCGGCCGTCCGGTCCGCCAGTCCTCCCAGGGGAAATAGTCGTACCAGGACCGCCAGGCGGATTTGTGCCGGGCCAGCATGTCCTCAGAATCCGCCGTCTGCCGGGTGAGGGCGAGATAGCCGACGGAAACCACATGCGGGCCTTCGTCGCCGGTTTCCCGGTGACGGCCGCGGTCGCCGAACGTGTAAAGCTGTTCTACATAGCCGAGCCGGAGCGCGGTCTGGTCTTCCACCCAGCTTCTGAGGCCGATTTCGAAGGTGCGGTGCCGGATCGGATCAAACGGGCCGAAGGGCAGGCTGTCCAGTGCATCGCCGCCGGGCTCGTTCACGTGCACGATCTGCGGCAGGCTTCCCGCGACCGAAACGATGACCGCGTTCAATCCGATTTCAATGCTGGCTTGCCGATGGGGCATTGCGGCTCCGCTGCTGGTCAGTCGATGGGCATGACGAAGGGCGTGCCTTCAAAGGCGTTGGCACCGCGGCCGATGCCGCGGATGGCGTCGATCATGCGGCCCTCCCGGCCAAGCAACCTGTCGCCCATGGCAACAATACGGGCATTCGGAGTTGCTGACGGTGATCGGGTCCGCAACAGTTCTGCCAGCTGGTACTCATCGGCCTCCGGGTTGAGCGCGCAGGCTGCGACATAGGCGCCCGCAGTTGACCGGCTGATCCCCGCCCAGCAATGAATGACGAGCGGTGCCTGCCTGTCCCAGCCCTGAATGAAGGTAAGGAACTGCTCGATATGCTGTTCGCTGGCCGGTACGAGGCCGTCCACCGGGTCAACGATGTCGTTGAAAGACAGGTTGAGATGCTGCTCCGGCACAATGCCTTCCGGCGTCGGAACATGCATTTCCGCATTGATTAGCGTCACGACCGATTTTGCACCGGTGGCGGCAACAGTTTCAGGAAGTTTGGACAGGGAGCAGACGTGCAGCATGATGGGACCGGTTGATGTTATCTGCCAGTAAACTAGGGCCAACCGGTCGCAAAATCACCCGTTAGCTTGATGCCTTTTTTGTTTGTTCCCAGCTTCACGCAGGGCTTCTATGGCCTCAAAGCGTTCCATGAACTTTTCCTGAGCGATCTTCACCGGCAGAGGTTCCAGCCCGTAGCGCAGCTTGCCTTCTTCGTTCAGCGGAAATCCGCGCGGGCGGCCGAAGATCTTGCCGGCTTCCGCATCGTCGAAACCGGCCAGTTCCACAGCCTCGAAATAGGCGCAGATGATGTCGGCCCGTTTGGCGAGTTTCTTGACGGTCTGGGGAATTTCCGCCGGCAGGCCAAACCTGAGATGGATTGCCCCCTGCAAGCGCGCTTCGACGGCCTTGTAGGCTTCGCCGATCACCGCCTTGAACGGTGAGATCATGTCGCCGATGACGTATTCCGGCGCATCATGCAGCAGCACCGCCAGGCGCCAATGGGGAGGCAGGTCCGGTTTCAGCATCAGGGCAATGTCCTCCACCACCAGCGAATGCTCGGCAACGGAAAAGGCATGATTGCCGAAGGTCTGGCCGTTCCAGCGCGCAACACGGGCAAGGCCATGGGCAATGTCGGAAATCTCGACATCGAGCGGCGACGGGTCCAGCAGATTGAGACGTCTTCCGGACAACATGCGCTGCCAGGCGCGGGGCGGCTGGTCGGAACGGGCGGCGGGCATCGGTCCCCAAAACGTTTAGCGGTTTCAGTCCGCGGCACCCGGTTCCGGCAAAGAAAATCCCGCCCATTCGGGCAACTTGACCAGAATCTCCGCGTCGCCGCATTCAAGAAGGCTGCCGTTGTCCTTGGCTTGGACAACCTTGTCAAGACGCATCAGGGCAAGACCTGTTGAGCCTGCCTCGGAGGTCGTCGACGACCCAAGCGTTCCGATGGTTTTGCCCCCGGCCTTGACGTCGCTGCCCTTGCCGGGAAGCGGTCCGGAGCTCTCGATCTGGACGAACCGCTTGCGCGCGGTTCCACGATGCTGAACCCGGGAGACGACTTCCTGACCGACATAACAGCCCTTGCTGAACGAAACACCGCCGAGCTGGTCGAGATCGGCGTCGTGGGGAAAAATGTCGGAATAGTCGAAATCCTGCAGGCCCTCCGGCACACCCAGCCCGATACGGTGCGTGTGGTAGGCCGCAAGCCCGGCGTCGCTGTCGCCCAGTTCGCTGGTCATCTCGGCCACCGGGCCGACCAGCCGCTGGCCGAGCGCTTCAAGGCGAGGGTCCGTTATGCGGAGCTGTGCGGTGGCTGTCTCAACGGGCTCTCCCCAGACAGCCAGGACGCCGGTGCCGGCATCCAGCAATTCCAGATCCACCTTCGCGCGGAGCCTGTAAAAGGTCAGCCGCTTCAGGAAGTCCGGCGCGGTTGTGGCCGGCGAGTCCAGCAGATAGCCGTCCTCGGCCTTGTAGATGAGGAAATCGAACAGGATCTTGCCTTGTGGGGTCAGCAAGGCGCCCGCAGACGCACCGGTCTTGTCGACCGTGTCGATGTCGCTTGTCACCAGGTTCTGCAGAAAATGTTGTGCCTCGGGGCCACCAACGCGGATCAGTGCACGGTCGCTGAGATGGGCAAAGAAGTGTGTCGGCACCGGGGGCTCCTCAAAAGCAGACGGGAATTGCCAGAAATTCTCCCTTGCCAAATAGGCGCTTTGGCGGAGACGGGCAAGGACCGGAATTTGCTGAAGAGCATCTGGCTCTTTGGCGCCGGGCCACGTATAAGCGCGATCAATACGTCAGTCCCTATCTCAAAGCTTAGCGGAGGAGCCCCATGAGCGCGACCTATGACCTGATCCTGAAAGGCGGAACGGTGGTCAATCAGGACGGGGAGGGGCAGCGCGACGTTGCCATCCGCGACGGGCGCATTGCAGGGCTTGGCTTCTTTGATGCGTCTCAGGCCGGCGACGTGATCGACTGCAAGGGGCTGCATGTTCTGCCGGGGGTCATGGATACGCAGGTGCATTTCCGCGAACCGGGTCTTGAGCACAAGGAAGATCTGGAATCGGGATCGCGTGCAGCCGTGATGGGCGGTGTCACCTCCGTTTTCGAAATGCCGAACACCAATCCGCTGACAACGTCGGAAGCGGCCCTGGCCGACAAGGTCAAACGCGGTCATCATCGCATGCATTGCGATTTTGCCTTCTGGGTCGGTGGCACGCGCGAGAACGTCAAGGACATCCCGGAGCTGGAACGCCTCCCGGCCGCCGCCGGCATCAAGGTGTTCATGGGCTCCTCCACCGGTGACCTTCTTGTCGAAGACGACCAGGGCGTCCGGGATATTCTCTCCGCCACCCGCCGCCGCGCGGCGTTTCATTCCGAAGATGAATTCCGTCTGCGTGATCGGCAGGGCGAGCGTGTCGAGGGCGATCCGAGTTCGCACCCGATCTGGCGCGACGAGATCGCAGCGCTTCAATGCACCCAGCGTCTTGTCAGCATCGCCCGGGAGACTGGGGCCAAGATCCATATCCTGCATCTGTCCACCGCCGAGGAAGTCGACTACCTCATCGATCACAAGGATGTTGCCTCGATCGAGGTAACCCCGCATCACCTGACGCTGACCGACGAGGCCTATCAGCGGCTTGGCACGCTCGTGCAGATGAACCCGCCGGTGCGTGCGCCGCGGCACTCTGAACGCCTGTGGTGGGGCCTGAGCCAGGGCATCCTTGACATTTTCGGCTCCGACCACGCACCGCATCTTCTGGAAGAGAAGCAGAAACCCTATCCGGCTTCGCCCTCCGGTATGACCGGCGTGCAGACCCTGGTCCCGATCATGCTGGATCACGTCAACGCAGGCCGTCTGAGCCTGGCCCGGTTCGTGGACATGACCAGTGCCGGTCCGGCCCGTCTGTTCTGGACCGCCCGCAAGGGACGGATTGCCGTTGGATATGATGCCGACTTCACCATCGTGGATCTCAAGCGCAAGGAGACCATCCGCAACGAGTGGATCGCCTCCAAATGTGGCTGGACGCCCTATGACGGCAAGGAAGTCACGGGCTGGCCGGTCGGCACCATGGTCCGTGGCCAGCGGGTGATGTGGGACGGTGAACTGACGACACCTTCCCGCGGCGAGGCCGTCCTGTTTCAGGACGGTATGAAGCGCTGACGGCTTCACGGAGCTCAACCCCACCGTACAATTTGTGATGTGAATAACAGCCAAAAGCTGGCTAGTGTGCGATGACGCAGGGGAAAGGGTGAAGGAAACCAATGGGTAACCGTGTTTCCTAACCCGATCTACACAGGTCTTCGTTAGAGTTTGAGTAGAGCTTTATGGGTTTTGCGTTGGGGAGCTCAGGGATGTTGTCAGGAATGAATTTGCGCCGGAGCACACCTGCGCGCGCTTTGGCCGGACTGGTCGGCGCAGCGATCTTGTCGGTTGCCGCGGCTTCTGTTGCCACTGCGCGGGACACCGCTCCGGAAACTGCCGAAAATCCGGCAAATGAAGCGCCGCTGCACATGCTGGTGTCGCTCGATGAACAGCAGATCCAGGTCTATCGCGGCACGGATCTGATCGAAACTTCGCCGATTTCCTCCGGTAAACGCGGTCACAGTACCCCGACCGGGGTCTTCTCCATTCTGGAAAAACGGCGCAAGCATTTTTCCAACCTTTACGACAATGCACCAATGCCGTTCATGCAGCGCCTGACCTGGTCCGGTATTGCGCTGCATGTGGGCAAGCTTCCGGGATACCCGGCGTCTCACGGCTGCATTCGCATGCCGCGCCCCTTCGCCAAGTCGCTCTACAGCATGACCGAACGCGGCATGCATGTGGTGGTGACCAGGGGCCAGGCGCAGCCGGTTTCCGTCCGTCACGATATCCTGCCGCAACCCTTTGTGCCGGAAACGACGCTTGCAAGCCTTTCCAGCGAGACAATTGCCGCAGATCCGGCCTTGCGGGGTGCGATCCAGGAAACACCGCTGCAGGCCAGCCTGCCGGTTGCTCAACCGGACAATCCGCATTTCGACCGTCCGCTGCGCATGATCATCACACCGCAGAAAGCGCCGAACAAGATCATGGTGCTGCAGCGCCTTTTGAACCAGATGGGTTACAAGGCGGGTCCGGTTGACGGTGTTGCCGGCCGCAAGACGCGTGCCGCCATCAGCCTCTATCAGGAAGGCGCCGACTTGCCGGTCACGGGCAATATCACCAAGGGTCTCGAAGCGCGCATCTATGCCGATGCCGGCTACGAGAAGCCTCAAAATGCAATCTTGCGCATTCGCCGCAAGTTCCGGGATGTCTATTCCGCGCCGGTCACGGTCAGGAACATCGAGCGTGAGATCGGTACGCATGTCTTCACGGCACTGGAGTTTGAACAAGGCGACAAATCCGTCGAGTGGATTGCCGTCTCGGCCGAAGGCGAGCGCGGCGGCTCTTCCTTGGACATCCTGGACCGGATCGACATGCCGGAGAAGGTTGTTCTTGAAGTTTCAAAAATGCTGACACCGGGCACGTCGCTGACGATCACCGACCGCAGTTTCAAGCGCAACACAGGGCTTGGCACCGACTTCGTGGTGATCACGCGCTGATCGTCGGCTGGACCGGATATCGAGCTGGTCTGGAAAAGCCCCGGAGAGATCCGGGGCTTTTGTTTTCCGGCTCAAGGTCCGGTTTATTATCCGGATAAACGGGCGTTTCTGCCAGATCGTCACCAAACTGTCGTCTCTCTCACGTATCGGAAGGCCACCAATCGCGCAGGTGACTCGGGAGAAAGACATGGCGCAGAGCACGCTCACGGCTTCAAAGAAGCGGCTGAAGAACGCAGTACACCGTTCCGAGGCCTCATCCCGCGAAGGGATCCTGGAGCGCCTGTTCACCTTTGCCTTCAAGGGGCTGGTCTATCCGCAGATCTGGGAAGATCCGGATGTCGATATGAAAGCCCTGCGACTGACACCGGACAGCCGGATGATCACAATCGCCTCTGGCGGCTGCAACGTGATGTCCTATCTGACGGCCAATCCGGCGGAGATCACCGCGGTCGATCTCAACCGGGCCCATGTCGCGCTCGGCCGGTTGAAATTGGCGGCAGCCAAACATTTCCCGAACTACGAGACGTTTTACCGGTTCTTCGGCGAAGCGGACGAAAAGGCGAATGTGGCGGCTTATCAGCGGTTTTTGAAGGACACGCTCGATCCGGAAACGATCGCCTACTGGGAAGGCCGCGATCTGGCGAACTGGGGCCGCAAGCGCATCACCCTGTTCTCGCGTGACCTCTATCACCATGGGCTCCTGGGTTACTGCATCGGTATGGGCCATTTGGTGGCAAAGCTCTACGGCATCGATCCCAAGCACATGGTCCGGACCAAGTCGCTCGAAGAGCAACGGTCCTTTTTCGACAAGTCCCTGGCGCCGCTGTTCGACAAACGCCTGGTGCGCTGGGCGACGTCCAAGAAGATGTCGCTCTACGGTCTTGGCATTCCACCGGCGCAATATGACGCGCTGGTTTCCGCCAATGCGGAGGGGGACATGTCTGCCGTGCTCAAGGACCGCCTTGAAAAGCTGGCTTGCGACTTCTCCATGCAGGACAACTATTTTGCCTGGCAGGCCTTTGGCCGCGGCTATGCGCCGACCTCAGTGGAATCCACCGGCGAATCCGGCCCGTTGCCACCCTATCTGAAACGCGCGCATTACGAGGAAATCCGCCAGCGGGCAGGCCGCGTACGCGTGCTCAACCGGAACTTTACCGAGCACCTGCAGTCTGTCGCCGACAATACGCTCGACGCCTATGTGCTGCTGGACGCCCAGGACTGGATGACCGATCACCAGCTCAATGCGCTCTGGAGCGAGATCACAAGAACGGCGCGCCCCGGTGCGCGGGTGATCTTCCGCACAGCAGCCGAGCCGACCCTGCTGCCCGGCCGTGTTGCAGACGAGATCCTGAACCGCTGGACTTATGAAGAGGCGGAGAGCCTTGAGCTTGGCCGTCAGGACCGGTCCTCGATCTATGGTGGCTTCCACCTCTACGTCTATAACGGCTGACGGATCAGCAACGGCATCGGGCGGACAAGACAATGAGCGAAGCTGTCGAAACAGCCCGGCTGATGGACGCCGTCTATCGCCACCAGCGCCATTTCTACGACCTGACCCGCAAATACTATCTGCTCGGTCGGGACCTTCTGATCGACGAGTTGAAGCCGCCACAAGGTGGCAACGTGCTGGAACTCGGTTGCGGCACCGGCCGCAACCTGATTGCAGCCGCCAGACGTTATCCCGGTGCCCGCTTCTATGGTCTCGATATTTCCCGGCATATGCTGGAGACAGCGGAAAAGAACATCTCCAAGGCAGGCCTGAGTGACCGGATCACCCTGATCGAGGGGGATGCCGCCAATCCGGCCGCAACCGAAGGCCTTGATGTCCCGGGTTTCGACAGGGTGATGTATTCCTACACCTTGTCCATGATCCCGATCTGGCGGGAGGCCCTGGCCGCAGGGACGGCCCGGCTTAAGGAGGGTGGCCGCATTCATGTGGTCGATTTCGGCCAGCAGGAGCGATTGCCCGGCTGGTTCCGAAAACTGCTCTTCAGGTGGCTGACGTCCTTCCACGTGACGCCGCGCGCCGACCTGGAAGCAGAATTGCGAGGCCTGGCCGCAAAGACCGGTGCGCGTCTGGATTTTCGCCTGCTCTATCGCGGATATGCAGACTACGCGGTCATGACCAGAGGCTGAGTTCGTCCCGGACGCTCAAGGCCTGAACTCCGGCCGCGCTCAAGGGCAGACCTAATCCTTTGCCTGCTCCCTGTCGTAGGCGAGGCGGGCGGTTTTGACCTGTTCCATCTGCTCATGTGACCAGAACACGAGCGGCTTCAGCATCTCCAGCAGGCTCCGGCCGAGCGGCGTCAGTTCATAGGAAACCGCGACGGGAGGCCCGGGGTCCACGCTCCGGGTCAGATAGCCGTCACGCTGAAGACCGCGCAGGTTTTCCGTCAGGACACGTTGTGTCACGTCACCGATACAGCGCTTGATCGCTCCGAACCGCATTGGCCCGTCTTCCAGCGCCAACACAATGATCATCCGCCATTTGCCGGTCACATTCGACAGCACCGAGCGGATCGGGCAGGTCGAGGCTTCGGCTTTGCTTTCAACGCCAATCGGGAGCATGGGCAATCTCAGTACAAAATGGATACCAACATCTCCTACCATACTTAATTCATGAACCGCAATGGCAGGAATTATGGCAGGTATCCCGGAGCATACCATGTGTTTTTACAGTGCGTAATTGCATCTTGGTGCAGATTTGATACTTGATACTGCGATAGCAAATTTGAAGGAAAACACGATGACACCCAAAGAACTCGTTCTTGCCCTGATGACCGCTGCCTTTGTCGATCATGACCCGGAAGCTGCCCGGCCGTATCTGGCGCCGGATTATATCCAGCACAATCCCGCCATCGAGACCGGTGCAGAGGGCCTGTTGAACGCGATCCCGTTCATTGCCCAGTCGGGCATGTCCATGACGACACACCGCGTGATCACCGAGGGTGATTATGTTGTTTTGCACAACTCTTACGAAAACGCCGACGCCTTCGGCGCGCCGGCACTGGTCGCTTTTGATGTCTTCCGCGTTGAAGACGGCGTGGTCGCCGAGCATTGGGACAATCTGCAGCCACGACCGGAAACTACCGTCTCCGGCCGGTCAATGACCGACGGTCCGACTGAAATCTCGGATCTCGACAAGACAGAGGCAAACAAGCAGCTTGTGGTTGGATTTGTGCGTGATGTGCTTGGCGGGGCGGCGCCGGAAAAGGTTGCCGATTACATGGATCCGGCGGTCTACATGCAGCACAATCCGAACATTGCCGATGGTTTGAACGGACTGCTTGCGGCCATCGAGGCCTATGCGTCACAAGGCATGGTGATTACCAAATTCGAACCACAGATAGTTGTCGCGGAAGGCAATTTTGTCTTTGTTGCCTCCGATGCCGTCATGGGGGGAGAACCCTGGGCCTTTTTCGACCTCTGGAGGGTGGCCGACGGCAAGATTGTCGAACACTGGGATGTGGTCTCGCCCATCCCGGCCGAAATGGCACATGACAACGGCAAATTCTGAGTTCTGGTTCGCTCGCCATCGGATGCGCGGATTGTGGTCCGCGCACCATTGGCGACGGGGCAGGGGCTACAGGAAACGACATCCGAAACCGGATGGTTGAACCGGTCAACATTTCCGATTCTGCCGACTCATTTGCTCTGGAACGGTTTGGTCGCCAGCGCTGTCCGTTTCGCCAGGTGATTTTCGGGACCCATAGGGTCCCGCGAAAAAAGCCGCGTCTGCTGCAAGTTTTTTGCTTGACGATGACGAATGATTTGCACATCAATTCGGCCCACGGGAACACCTCCCGGCTGACCACTAGGACGAGACAATGACCACGACTGGGACCACTGCGAACATGATCGGCGCTGCAAGCGCATCGATCGCGCACGTCCATTCGTATCTGCTCTCGCAACTGCATCTGCTGCTGCCAGCAGGCGGTCGACGGGTCATGCCGGTTCGAGGAGTTACCAGAGCACTCTGACACTCCCAAGATCCCGAGCAACGAAAGACCCCCGTCGACCGCACGTCACGGGGGTCTTTCGTTTTCAAGCTCAGAACCGGGTCCGCCCGGGGCCCGGCGGGATCGGGAGTTCCTTGACATCACAGACTTTTTCGGATCCGGCCGCCACAGCGGATCCGTCTACCTTAGGGCGGGCACCAGGCGCCGGAGAGCCCAACTGACTGTAAATCAGCCGTTTTTAACTGTGGGGGTTCTGGAGCACATCCTTTGAATGTCGGGCCATTTGATGCCGGAAAGCAGCTCACTCGGCCAGGCGCGTCGCGAAGAGCGATGCGGTGCATCGTTCGAGCGGCGCAACACAGCCGATGGGCTGCTTTCAGGCACCCGGAGGGCCGGGCTCTATTGCCCGCTGACTGCGTTGACTTGCGTTTGTGATGATGGACATCACTGCCCGCAAGCCGCCTTGTCAGCAGTCAATAGCGCTTCGGTCAAATAACCCGACATTCAAGGGATGTGTTCCGATCCCTCCCCGCCCACCAATCTTTTTTCAAATCCCATCGCCGGCGTGACGGGAACTGGAATACCTGGCTGCCTCAGATGCAGTCGTTTGGGAGTTCGACTCTCCCCGCCGGCACCAGCATCCGCATCAGGCGGATACGTGGCACCCGGAGGTCCCTTGCGCGGTCCGTGCAAGGGGCTTCCGGGGCCAAATGAAATCTTCAGGGAGTAGCTCAGTTCGGTCAGAGTGCTCGCCTCGGACGCGAGAGGCCGCGGGTTCAAATCCCGCCTCCCTGACCAGTTTGCGGCTGTGGCGGAATGGCAGACGCGCCGGTTTGAGAGACCGGTGAGGGAGCACCTCATGTGGGTTCGACCCCCACCAGCCGCACCACCTGTTGCTTGCTCAATCGCTCCTCGAGTGGCTTGAGCGAGCACGTCGCCCGTTTCCTCGTGGCCTGGAGCGTTCGGGCAAGTGGGACGAACGCCAATTCGTCACCGAAACCCTTTGGGTGAGCAGCCTATTGGTTACCACCCATCTGAAATCTGGGATAGCTCAGTTGGTCAGAGCGCCGGTCTGTGGAACCGGAGGCGAAGGTTCGATCCCTTCTCCCAGGACCAGTTCAAGAACATGCGGCCGTGGCGAAATGGCAGACGCACCGGATTTAGGATCCGGCGAGGGCAACCCTCAATGGGAGTTCGAGTCTCCCCGGCCGCACCATTCGTGTTTGCACTATCACGCTTCGCCCTGCATGAGCGTGGTTCTGGTTCGCCCCGCTCACCCGCATCATTTTCGGCGCTCCCCGGCTTCGGCCGACAGGAACGCGGACCAACGCGTTCCTGCCCCGGTGTCCCGTGCCACTGGGGTTCGGTAGCCTCTTCCGAAGGAGCGCCCCCTCCAAAGTGGCCACCAGGGAAACCTGTCATGTCATCGAGCTGATGCCGAAGAGATTGCCTTCCGTGTCCTGGCAGAGGCTCACCCAGCCATATTCGCCGATCGAGAATTTCGGCCGGATCACCTGACCGCCGGCCCCTGCGACACGGGCTTCTTCAATCGCGCAGTCTTCGGCGTTGAAATAGACAATGGTTCCACCAGCGCCAGGCCCGGCATGCGGCGACTTGGTGAGGGCGCCGCCCGCGCCATAGGCGCTCATCTCCGCCGGAAAACTCATCATCCGGGTTTCGCCTGTCGGATCACCGATCGGCTCCAGCTTGCGCGCCAGCACGGTTTCGTAAAACGAGACCGCCCGATCGAGATCCTCAACAAAGATGTCAAACCATCCGATTGCGTTCATTGCAGACATCATCAACTCCTGTCTTGTCGATCCTGTCTGCCTGCTTAAGGGCGCGCGCCTCGCCTGTATTGTAGATTTCAGACATCGAACTTTTTGGCATATTTCGCCGGTGTGTACCCGGTCGCCTTTCGGAACGAATGAATGAAATGGGACTGGTCGGCATAGGAGAGGGACGGTTCTCCCCTGAGCGACTGCTGCAATCGCAGCACTTTCAGAAAGTCGTGCGGGGCAAAGCCGGTCGTCTTTTTCAAGGTCCGTTGCAACTGCCTTGGGGATACGCCGGACACTGCGGCCATGTCGGCGACCGAATGGATGTCGTCGAGATGGCGGAAGATCCTTTCGGTGACGGGGTTGGCTAGGACCAGGCCGCCTTCTGCAAGGCTTTCGACAAATCGCACCAAATGCTGGAGATTGTCCGGTAGTTCTTCGGCGACGAGCGCCCGATTGAGCGCGACGAGTGGCAGCTTGCCGGCATAGGCGCTGTCGATCATCCCGTAGCCGGTCTCATCGGGAGACCCCTGCCAGACGCCGGGCAGCAAACGGATGTTGATATAATGAAAACTGCGCCCGAGGCTGAGTTCCTCGGAAGATGCCCGCAGCCTTGTGATCCCGGCGACATCACGGCGTGACTGGTCCAGAACGATGTAGACACAGGCATCGGGCAGGGCGTGAAACCGGTAATCCTCCTCAAGCGGTTCCAGGGTTTTCAACTCGAGAAAGCGGTGAACAATGCTGCGCAGGTGCTTCGGCGGCTCCAGTTCGGTAAACCGGACCGACTGGACAGCCCTGTCTTTGCCATTGCCTTTGGGGTCGTACATCTGGTTGCACTCGAAACTGGGTGCCGACGAATATGGCAGTCTAATGCCGATTACAAAAAAGGAAAACGAGATCAATGAAATGGACCATTCAACCACATGTTGGCTGTGGCGCACTGTCCTTCGGAATGAAGGCGGAAGACGTCAGGTTCATTCTGGGTCCGCCGGAAAACGTGCGGCAGAGCGAACGGGTTTGTGTGGAGGAAAGCCGGCATCACGCGCCCTGGAACGAGTGCACCTATTCTCAGAATGGTCTGGTCTCTATAGCGA
This sequence comes from Roseibium sp., assembly GCF_965233565.1. Taxonomy (GTDB): domain Bacteria; phylum Pseudomonadota; class Alphaproteobacteria; order Rhizobiales; family Stappiaceae; genus Roseibium. The sequence goes on from NZ_OZ247494.1 coordinate 4,819,288, forward strand.
GTTACCTCGAAGGCCTTGAGAACCTCTCCCTGGACGACAATGAGATGCTGGGCCAACCCATCCTTGAACTTGTCGATTTTCTCGGGCAAAGGAACGGTGGTCTCTTCCAGGCACAAGGCGGCTCGCTCTACTTCGATCGCCTTGGCATGGCGCTTTTGCAGTTTGAAGACAGAAACTCCCGCACGCTCGTTCTGTTTTCATCCGGATTTGATCACCGGGAGCCTCTCAGGCAGGTCTCCATGAGCGAAGTTGCCGAATACTACGAGGACATTATGGAGCAGGACCCGGCAGCAGACCTGTTTGGCGCGTGAGGTTCAAAGCGCCGCCGGATCGGCTGCCAGCTTGGCAAGTGCACGGGCAAGAACGGTCAAATTCTGTTCCAGCTGCAGAAAGCCGTCGACCTTGGAAAGCGTCGCTTCTTCCATATAGAGCTTGCGATTGATCTCGATCTGGATGCTGTGCCGGCCTTCCGTCGGCCGGCCATGCCGGCGCACCAGTTCAAACCCCTTGTAAGGGTCGTTGATGGCGACGGAGTAGCCAAGTTCGCGCAGCGTCTCCACCACACAGTCGGTCAGGGCAGGGGCACAGGTGCTGCCGTCCCGGTCGCCAATGACAAAGTCTGGCCGCGGCACCTCGCCGTCTTCCGTGGTCCTGTCACCCATGCTGGCCATGGAATGACAGTTCACATGCAGAACGTGGCCGTGCGTTTCGTGGAACCGGTCGAGCGTTGATTTCAGCGTGTCGTGATAGGGCGTCCAGCAGGTGTCGATCCGCTTGCGGATTTCCCCGGCTGTCAACTTGCGATCATAGACCGGACCAAAAGCCTTCATGTCCTTCCAGATCAGGCCGACACCACGTTGCAATGTCTTGAATGTGGGATTGACGGGACCGTCCCAGGTCCCATCGATCATCGAGACGTCGATGTCATCGCTGTTCCGGTTCGGATCGACATAACAGCGTGGAAAGAGCGCGTGAATGAGGGTTGCACCTTCCGCGACCGCAGGCGCAAACAGCTCCTCGACATGGGCGTCCTCCGACCGGCGCAGGGTCATGCGGTCGATCGCATGGTTGAAGTCTGCGGGATAGATCGAACCTGAATGAGGACTGTCGAAGACGAGCGGGACGGGATCTGTGACGGGCGTGACCGTGCGGACTGCGGGGATCATATGTCTTTCCAATAGTGGCAGGCGACCGAATGGTCCCCACCGAATGTTTCAAGAAGCGGCTGGTCGCGGCGGCAGAGATCCTGGGCATGCGGGCAGCGGGGATTGAAGAAACACCCGTCAGGCGGGTTCAAGGGCGAGGGGATTTCTCCTTCAATCGGGGCAAAATCGCGCTTGCGCTGATCCAGTCGCGGCGCCTCGGCCAGAAGCGCCTTGGTGTAGGGATGTCGGGGCGCGCTGAAAATCTCTTCGGTCGAAGCGCTTTCCACGATCCGGCCCAGATACATGATCGCCACCCGGTCGGCGATATGTTCGACGACGCTGAGATCGTGACTGATGAACAGATAGGTCAGGCCGAATTCTTCTCTGAGGTCCATGAAGAGATTGATCACCTGCGCCTGGATCGACACGTCAAGCGCTGCGATCGCCTCGTCGCAGACGAGAAAGCGCGGCTTTACCGCCAGCGCCCGGGCAATGCCGATACGCTGGCGCTGACCGCCTGAAAACTGGTGCGCATAGCGCCGCTTCAGCGACGGGTCGAGACCGACCTTCTTCATGATGTCGTCGACATAGTCCGAGGCTTCGGACCTGGAGACGATGCCATGCACCCTTGGCGCTTCCCCGATGATATCCTCGACCCGCATGCGCGGATTGAGACTGGCAAACGGGTCCTGGAAGATCATCTGGATGGCAAGTGTTGCCGCCCGCTTGTCGGTGGAGGACATCGCCGCCACGTCATTGCCCTGATAAAGCAGCTGCCCGCTGCTGGGGGCGTGAATGCCGGCGACAACACGGCCGAGAGTGGACTTTCCGCAGCCCGATTCCCCAACCAGGCCGAGCACTTCGCCCTCGCGGATCTCCAGGTTGATCTCGTCAACGGCATGAACGATTTCCTCACGGATACCGGCCCCAAGTTTCTGGGCAATCCTGCCGGCCACGTCGAGCCGTTTTGCGAAGCGTTTGGAGACGTCGCGGATCTCAACAAGGGGAGCCGTCATTGGGCAGCAACCTGAGCCTGGGGGTGATAGCAGCGAAGAGCACGGCCCGCGACCTGTTCGACCTGAGGTGGGACCTTGCAGGCCTCACTGGCGAAACCGCAGCGGGGGGCAAAGGCGCAGCCTTGCGGCAACGCCAGCATGTTCGGCGTCATGCCTTCGATCTGGAACAGGCGCTCGCCGCGTTTGTTGGCCGTGGGCACGGAGCCCAGCAGGCCGACCGTATAGGGGTGAAGCGGATGATCGATGACGTCGTCGGTCGGTCCCTGTTCAACGATCCGGCCGGCATACATCACCGAAATCCGGTCGGCGAGGCCCGCGACAACGGCAAGATCATGGGTGATCCAGATCATCGCCGTACCGGTCTGCCGTGTCAGCTTCTGAGCCTCGTGAATGATCTGCGCCTGGATCGTGACATCGAGTGCCGTCGTCGGTTCGTCGGCAATGATCAGGTCCGGCTTGTTCAGGAAGGCGATGGCAATCGACACCCGTTGGCGCATGCCGCCGGAAAGCTGGTGCGGATAGGCCCTGAGCCGTTCTTCGGGGGAGGGAATACCGACCAGACCCAGGGCGTCGCGGCACCGTTCCCAGGCTTCCTTTCTGGAGACTTTCTCATGAGCCAGGATCGCTTCCATCATCTGCGAGTCGATCCGCAGAACCGGGTTCAGCGTCATCATCGGATCCTGGAAGATCATCGAGATCTTGTTGCCCCGAATGGATTTCAGACGTTCCTCCGGCGCATTGGCAATGTCATCGCCATTGAAGCGAATGGCACCCTCGATGATCCGCCCGGGCGGATCGATGAGACCGAGAATGGAAAACCCCGTGATGGATTTGCCCGATCCGGATTCGCCGACCAGCCCCATGACCTCGCCCTTGTTGACGGTGAAGTCGACGCCGTCGACGGCCTTGACGACACCGGCATGGGTGAAGAAATGCGTCTTCAACCCGCTGACTTCGAGGACGGCGGTCATTTCTTCAGCCTCGGATTGAGCACATCGCGCAGCTGATCACCGACAAGGTTGATCGAGGCCACCGTCAAAAGCAGAGCGATGCCGGGAAAGACGGAGATCCAGTAACGACCGGACAGCATGTATTCAAACCCGTTGGCGATCAGCACGCCGAGAGAGGGTTCTGTCTGTGGCAGACCGACCCCGAGGAAGGACAGCGTCGCCTCCAGGGAAACGGCATGTGCGGTCTGCACGGTGCCCACCACGATCAGCGGGGCCAGGCAATTCGGCAGGATGTGCCGGAAGACGACACGCACTTTCGAGAGGCCGAGGCATTGCGCCGCCTCGACATATTCCTTGCCGCGTTCCACCAGGGCGGTCGCACGCACCGTGCGGGCGTAATAGGCCCATTGCGCGACGACGAGTGCGAGGATGATCTTGTCGACCCCCTTGCCGAGCGCCGCGACCAGCATCAGGGCGACCAGCGACGCCGGAAAGGACAGTTGCAGATCGACCACCCGCATGATGATCGCTTCGGTCCTGCCGCCGGCATAGGCGGCGATCAGGCCGACGGCCATGCCGATGAAGAGTGCAATGACGCCGGAGGCGAGGCCGACGGATATGGAAATCCGGAGCCCGTAGAGAATGGCCGAATAGAGATCCCTGCCGGCCCCGTCCGATCCGAGCCACATGGTGTAACCGGCAAAGGCCTCGGAGCCGGGTGGAAGGCGCCCGTCAAGCACATCCACCTGTGCCAGGTCATAAGGGTTCTGGGGTGTAATCCAGGGAGCCAGGATCGCCAGCAGAACAATGATGACAAGCACAACAAAGGCGGTGGCGGCAATGCGGCTTTCGAAAAACTCGGCGCGAAACCGCTGGAACGGAGTTTCCACTTTTGCCGGGGCCGGAGCGGCCGTTTCAAGCGTAGCGTCGGTCATGCGCCCTGGTCCTGTAGGCGGACCCGCGGGTCCAGGATGGAATAGAGAATGTCGACGACCAGATTGATCACGACAAAGAACAGAACCATGATCATCAGGTAGGCAACGACCACGGGGCGGTCGAGCTGCAGGATGGCGTCGATCAGGAGCTTGCCCATGCCGGGCCAGGCAAAGATCGTTTCCGTGACGACCGAGAAGCCGATCAGGCTGCCGAATTCCAGACCCATCACCGTGACCACCGGGATCATGATGTTTTTCATCACGTGAACGAAAATGATGCGCCGGGTCGAGATGCCCTTGGCACGGGCGTATTTGACATAGTCCTGCCCCATGGCTTCACGGACACCGGCCCGCGTCAGGCGGATTGCGAGCGAAATCTTCAACAGCGCCAGGTTCAGGGCAGGCAGGAAGATATGTCTGATCCCGTCCCAGGTCGCCAGGCTTGTCTCTATCCCGAAAATCGTTGCGGTGTCGCCGCGCCCTGTGGAGGGCAGCCAGCCGAGTTCGACCGCGAAGAGCAGGATCAGCATCAGCCCGACCCAGAAGGTCGGCAGGGAAAAGCCGAGGATGGATCCGGCCATGATGCCCTTGGAAACCGGATTGTCAGGATAAAGACCGGAAAAGAGGCCGAGCGGAATGCCGATGGCGATTGCCAGGAACAGTGCGCTGAAGGCGAGCTCCAGCGTTGCCGGCATGTGGTGGAGGATCAGTTTCAGGGCGGGTTCGCCGAAGATGAACGAGTCGCCGAGATTGCCCTGCGCTGCACCTTTCAGAAACAGGAGATATTGTTCCCAGATCGGCCGGTCGAGCCCAAGGCGGCGGATGGCGGCCTCAATGTCCGCCTGATCCGCGTCGGGGCTGACGAGCATGTAGACGGGATCGCCGACAATGTTCACGCCGAAGAAAACAATCACCGACATGAGAAAGACGACAAAGAACGCCTGCATCAGCCGGCGGATGACGAAAACGGACATCAAAAATACTCAGGCTGCAGGAAGGACCGGGCCGCTGAGGTTCAGCGACCCGGAGGATTTTGGTCAGTCCTTCACAACACCCATGGCAAGGGTGTACTCGTCGGTCCGCGGAATGTAGGAGAGCCCCTTCTTGGCCGCCCAGGTGTTGACCTGGAAGTGTGTCGGAATGATCGCGACATTCTCGATTGCCATTTCCGTGGCTTTTGCGAGCAGGTCCTGACGCTTCTCGTCATCCACCGTCCGGAGCGCTTCCTCGATCATGGCGTCAATCTCAGCATTGGAATGCCGGCCACGGTTCGAGGAGCCGAACCCCTTGTCCTTGTCGAACGTATGGATCAGGGACTTCAGCGGTGAGGAGGCCTCGCCAGATCCGGCGCCCCAACCCACGAGGATGAAGCTGAATTCCGGCTGACCGTCGGCACCACCGCGCGAGGCACGGCCGAAATAGACTGAGCGCGGCATGGTTTCCACGGCTGTCTTGATGCCGACGCGGGTCAGCATCTGGCCGATGGCTTCGGCGATCTTGGCATCATTGATATAGCGATCGTTCGGGCCATGGATCGTCAGCTGGAACCCGTCCGGATAACCAGCCTCTGCCAGGAGGGCCTTGGCCCCTTCCGGATCATACTCCACAGGCTGCAGCTTGTCTGAAACCCCGAAGAAGCCTTCGGGCAGCAGCTGGCCGGCCGGTAGGGCCACACCTTCCATCACCCGGTCGACAATGGCGTCGCGGCTGATCGCCTTGGAGATAGCAGTGCGAACCTTCTGATCCATCAGCGGGTTCTTGATGTCGCTGCCGTCATTGCCTTTCACAAAGGGCGAGTTCTCGCGGAACTGGTCCATATGCAAATAGATGACCCGGTTCGAAACACCCTGGCTAAGCTGGATGTTGTCCTTGGATTTCAAGGTCTCGATGTCGGTCGTCGGCACACCCGCAATCATGTCGACATCACCGGCCAGAAGGGCGGCGACGCGGCTCGGCCCGGATTTGATCGGCCGGAACTCGACTTCGCTCCAGACCGGAGCATCGCCCCAATAGTCGTCGTTGCGAACCAGCGTGATGCTTTCACCCGGCTTGTAGTTGGAGAACTTGAACGGCCCGGTGCCAACCGCGGCGGTGCCGGCGTTGAAGTCTTCCGTTGCCGCACCGCAGCCGGCGCTGTCGGAAATCACCGGAATGGTCGATATGTCATTGGCCATCAGCGGATAGGGGGCCTCGGTGATGGCATGGACCGTATAGTCGTCGATCTTCTTGAAGGTCTTGCCCTTCAGATAGGTGCCGCAGCCAGACGGAGAATTCGGCACATCCGGTGCACGTTCCATTGTGCAGATGACGTCATCTGCATTGAATTCGCTGCCGTCGTGGAACTTCACGCCCTCGCGCAGCTTGAATTCCCAGGTCAGGTCGTCGATCGGCTCCCAGGAAACGGCGAGGCCCGGCGACAGGCGTTGCTTTTCGTCCTGGGCAATCAGCCGGTCGAACAGATGGACCGACATGGCATTGTTGGGACCAAGATTGTGGAAATGCGGATCCATCGATGTCGGCTCGGAAGCCAGGCCGATGGTGAGTTTTTCTGCGGAGGCGGCACTGGTCATCAGCGCAAACGCGCTGACCGTGACCGCCGCAGCGGCTGCAAGTTTTCTCATGACAATGTAACTCCCTCGGAAGGCGCGGTGTCCTTTTTCGGACTTTTTGCCGCACGCTGAAAAGGATGTTAGCTTGCAGAAAATACATTGCCAATAGAGAAGTTGATGCATTTTTGCATAGGATAATTCAGACCTCAAATCCGTCTTCCGCACAACAGGAACATCAAACGACATGGCAGAACACCGGCACCGACTGAGGGAAATGGAAGCGTTGCGTGCCCTGGTGACAACAGGAACCACCATTGGCGCAGCACGCCGCCTTGGCGTGTCGCAATCTTCCGTCAGCCGGGCGCTGTCCTCGCTGGAGCAACGCGTCGGCCGCAATCTCTTTTTACGGGATTCCGGCCGGATCGAACCGACGGCGGCGGCCCTGCGATTGAATGACCAGCTGGATCCGTTGTTCGAAACACTGGCCCTGATTGAAGGTGCCGAATGGGCGGAGGCGGACGAGGAACCTCTTCGGCTGATCGTGCCGCCAACCCTGGCGCATAACTTTGTCATCCGCCGGGTCGCTGCCTTCTTGAAACAGAACCCGGCCAAGAACCTGCAGCTCGACATCCAGGCGACCGATGTGCTGGTGTCCGGCATTCTGGACCTGCGCTACGATCTCGGTCTGACCAGTGCCATGATCCAGCGGTCCGGCGTCACCTTGCTGCCCTGGCGGCGGTCCCATGTTGTCTGTGCCATGCCGAGCGGGCACCCGCTTGAGGAAAAGGAAATCATCACCCCGGCGGATCTGGAAGGGGTGGATCTGATCGAGTTTCTGCGTCGGCTCGGCACACGCGCAATCACCGAACAGCTCTTTGCCCGCTCCGGCGTCCGCCCGCGCACCGTAGCGGAAACTGCGACCAACATGGCGGCGCTGGAACTGGTGCGAGAAGGTCTCGGCGTCACCTTGATCAATCCGTTCCCGGTTCTCTCCGGTGGCATGGCGGACATAACCGTCCGGCCGTTCGACGCTCCCATCACCTATCACACGAGCTTCGTGCTCCCTACCGGCCGACAACCGTCTGAGCTCGCGCGCCAATTCATGGACTACGTGAAGCAGACGACACCGCCCGATGAATATTCGGAGCCTGTCTAACCGTGGCGAGGATCGTTCCATTGCGTATCGGGATCGAGCGGAAAGCTCGGGCGGGGTATGTTCTCGAACGGCCAGCGTTCCAGCACTGGGCTCGTCAGGCCGGCAGTGTCGATCTCGTAGACCCGGTCCGGCGCGAACCACGGAGCAAAGCCGGCTCGGAAATGCCCGCGCGATTTCACGACCACACAGTCGGCGCTGCCGATATCAAGGCCGAACATGTGAAAAAAGACCGGGTCGGATGTCTGCGCGCGGTCGGAAATGACCACCACCCGGATAGCGCCAAGTTCAAGGGCTACCGACGGTCCGAGGTGAAGACGGCGGCCTTTGGTCATGCCACCTTCGCCGACGATATCGCCATCATGAAGCGCAACAACCCTGGCCTCTGCCTCGAAGGGAAGATCCCATCTTTCCCAAACCTCCGGTCCGGAGGAGCGGTTGAATCTGGCCGTGAAAGTCGCGCCTTTGCCCAGGCGGTGCGCTTCGGCCGCAAGCTCCGGGTCAAAGAACGAGCCATAGAGAATGTTGGCAGCGTTGCTGGCGTGGAGCGCGGCGAGCAGTTCCGTGGTGCGTCCGGAACCGCCGCCACCGGGATTGTCGCCCGCGTCGGAAAAGATGACCGGCGCGCGCTTCCGGTTCTCGGCGATTGTCACGGCCTGCTCGACAGATGTCAGGTGGCGGACAAAGCCGTTTCGGTTCGCCCAGGCGCGATCCGCAATGTCGGAAGCAAGGTCCTTGGCGGGAGCCGGATCGTCGCGTGCTGTCACGACGACGGCCAGCCCATTGTCCGGCGTGTCGGAGAAGACGAAATTTCCGAACACGGACACGTTCAGGATGGAACCACCGAGTTCGGCCTGGCGTTGCTGTCCGTAATTGATCAGCTCGCCATAGGGGGCTTCTGCCGTCAGCAGCGTGACGGAAGCCGGAACGATGGGCGGTTTTTCAAGGGTGGCCTGGGGCCGCTGGCCACTTGCAAGACAGCGCCTGAGCGAAAAGGCGGCCTCTTCGCCGCGTTCGATCATGTCGACATGCGGGTTGGTGCGATAGCCGACGATCAGGTCACAGGCAGCGACCATGCGTTCGGAGATATTTGCGTGGAGATCGAGCGTGCACACGATCAGGGGCGTGGCACCGACGGCCTCGCGAACCAGTGCCATCAGCGTGCCGTCCGGGTCGTGGTCGTGTTCGGCGACCATGGCACCGTGATTGCAGATATAGACTGCATCAAATGGCCCGTTCTCGGCGAGTTGGCGCTGTATCGCGCCAGTGATCGTCTCGAAGACCTCGCGCCTGACAGGCCCAGCCGGGTGGCTTGCAGCCAGAGTGCAGGGAACCGGGTGCCAGGGGCCGGTCGCATCCATGGCGCGCACGAAGGCGGCAAATTCAGCCGCAAGGGTCGGTGTCTGAGCGCGCGCTTCCTGAAGAAGGGCATCTCCTTCCAGCCAGGTCAGCGAGCGAAAGTCGTCCTCGGTGGCCGGGCGGGCGAAGCGGTTCGATTCCAGGATCATGCCCAGCAACGCAACCTTCGGGGTTTTCACCAGTTTCCCTCCCATGCCTGACTGTTCAAAGAGGAGCACGAGCAGATGACCGAAATCAACATTCCCAATGACTATCCGGTTGAGCTCGACGCGCCGGATATCTCGCCTTACAGGAACGGCAACACGGATATTCCCTATATCTGGCGATTTGACAGCGGCAAGGCGGGGCCGAACGTCATGATCAGTGCCATTGTGCATGGCAACGAGCCATGCGGAGCGATTGCCCTTGACTGGCTGTTGAAGAAGGACATCCGGCCGCAGGCCGGGTCCTTGAGCCTCGCTTTCATGAACATTGCGGCCTATGAGGCCTTCGATCCTGCCGATCCCAACGCCACGCGCTGGGTCGAGGAAGACTTCAACCGGGTCTGGGAGACCGATGTGCTGGACGGCGAGCGCGACAGCGTCGAATTGCGCCGCGCCCGGGAGGTCCGCCCGGCCCTGACAGGGATCGACTTTCTGCTCGACATTCACAGCATGCAGCATCTTGCACCACCGCTGATGATGACCGGCAGGCACGCGAGGGCGAAGAGGTTGGCCGCGTCGGTCGGGGTTCCGGACCGGGTCGTGGGAGATGCCGGCCATGCCGCCGGCCGGCGCATGCGCGACTACGCAGCCTTCGATGATCCCGACGCGTCACAAACCGCCTTGCTGATTGAATGCGGCCAGCACTGGGAGGCTTCGGCCGGAGATCTGGCACGGGAATCGGCGGCCCGGTTCCTGGTCGCAACGGGTGTTGCAGCACCTGACCTCCTGGAGCAGTTCCCCGGTTCTGCCGCCGAACAATCGGCTTTTACCGTCATCGAGGCCGTGACCATCCAGTCCGATGTGTTTGTCTTCGCAGAGCCCTTTTCCGGTGGTGAAATCATCGCCAGGAAAGGAACGCTTCTCGGTTACGATGGCGAGCGGGCGGTGGTGACCCCGGAAGACGACATCATGCTGGTCATGCCGTCAAAACGGCTCTGGCGTGGTCAGACGGCCGTGAGACTGGCAAGACGGGACGCTCCTTGACGCCGCAGGTTCAGGGTAATCAGCGCAGCTTGTTTGATTGAAAACGTGGCCGTTGACAGAGCGTCGACGGCCTTTATGAACAGGATCCGTTCTCAATTCCTGAAGCTGGAACATGACCGAAAATCTCGACCTTGCGAATGAAATCAACACTTTCCGGGACGAAACCCGACTGCTGTCGATTTCGGCGAGATTCGCTCTTGCCATGTGTTTCCTGAATGAACTCGGCCACCGCTTTCAGATTTCGGGCGAAGCACTGGACGACTTTCGCACGCATCTGTGGGCAAGCCCGGTGCTGCCGTCCAATAGCAACGACTTCGACCTCTGGTACAACGCTTTGCCACCCCTCGCATTGGGGCAGCTGACGACGGGCGATCTTCTCGGCGTGACCAGCTCGACAACGATTTCGGCGACGGATATCAGCCGGTTTGTTCAAGCCGTCAATCTGTCCTCGGATTTGTTGCAAATGAGTTTCTTCATGGCTGCGGACAACGAGGGAACTTACGAGGTTTTGCGCAGAATCTCGGATATCTGCCGCCCGGAACGCTACCCGTCCGTGACACCGTTCAAGTTTTCGACCTTCGACAAGGGCAACGGCTGGGGCGCAATAATGTCCAGGTATGATCACCGGTTCTGGAAGCGTTACAGCGAGACCTGGTTCAAAAGCCTCTAGGATCGTGCTTCAGTCACCCGCCACGAAAAAGTGGAGCGTTCCGTCCGGACCGATGCCGAGGCGGTAGAAGGTCCAGGCGCCGAATTCCTGCATTTCGGCAAAGTCGCCTGCGGTAACGATCCGGAACAGTTCAACCTTCTGATCGGGTCGGAGGCCCTCCAGCGGATAGCGGGCGAAATACGGCCAGACATACATTTCCTGTGCTGTGCCGACATCGACATGCAGGAAACCTGCGTCCAGAATGTCGGCCAGAATAGCCAGAATCTCGAAGCCTTCACCGTCGCCGGAGCTCTGCTTCAGGAAATCGATCGGGTCGCCGATGTCGCCAAAGGACAATGTTGGCGGCATTTCATTGCTTTCCAGGATCATCCGGATGCGGTCGAGGTCGCCATTGGCGGCTGCCTCTTTCAGTTGGCTGTGCATGCGCGCAACCGGCTTTGGCAGGTAGCCGGTGCTGTAGAGCACCTGGGGCAGCTCCTCTGGTACTTCCGGGGCCGTAACCGCTTCGGTGGCGGGGTCCGCTGCGCTTTCCGAAGGCAGAATGATCTCGGCGTCCGGGATGATCGGCGTCTCCTGGGACGGCGTGACCGGAATGGTTTTAACCTCGACGGTCTTGGCCTGTCCTGCCAAGGGCAACAGGCCGGCAACCGCAACCGCGGCAAGCAGTTTCCATCCCATCAGCGCATTCTCCAGCTAGCTCATGCTGTGCCATTCCTTAAACAATTCATGCCAGGGTGAAAACAGTTGTCCGGGTCAAATCTCGTTCTTGTCAGCGACCCGCATCGCCGCTATCGAAAGGCCTATTCGCCGAACAGGGAAAACCAAGGACCCGTTGCCTGTTGAAAAGCGGTTTCGACAGGCCGGGCAAAAAGGACCGATTGTGACCTTTCTGGAATATGTGCTGATCGGATATTTTGTCGGCATTCTCACCACAGCACCTGTCGGCCCGGTCAACATCATGGCCATCCAGCATGCAGTGCGTGGCGGCTTCCGGCACGGCGTTTATGTTGGTCTCGGGGCGGTCATCGCCGACACGATCTATGCCTTTGCGGCGATTTTCGGCGTCTCTGCCGTGACCACTTTCATCGAGGGCCAGTTCGACCTGATCGAGTTTGTCGGTGGAGCGCTCCTGATCATTTTCGGCATCAAGATCTGGAACACGCATCCGCATCTGACGAAGAACGGCAATGGACGGGAACACGGCTTTCTCGGAGATGCGACCGCAGCCTTCTTCATGGCGATCACAAACCCGGGTGCGATCCTGGCCTTTATCGCCATTTTCGGCGGCCTCGGCGACTTCCGTCCGGCGCCTGGCGATCATGTCGGGGCGCTTGTGATGGTCGCCGGCGTGACGGCGGGGGCGACAAGCTGGTGGGTGATCGTATCTGCGACCGTGTCGCATTTCAAAACCAGGATAGACGATCAGTGGCTGGACAGGGCCAACCATATCGCCGGTTTCCTGCTGGTGGTTTTCGGCGCGCTGATCTATCTGAAGCTGGCGCTCGAACACTTGTTTTAGCGACTATAGTGGCGGCGCTGCCAGGCAGACTCAAAAAGGCCGGTCTCCCGGCCTTTTGCGATGTTTCGAAATGTACCGCCGCTATTGCAGAACGCGGTTGACCGTGTAGTCGCCCTGCAGGATCCGGTCCGGCAGGCCCTCGGCCAGTTTGGCAACGGCATCTTCGCCATAGGCGGCGACAAGGTCGGCAAGCGCGGTGAACATGGCCGCGTGTGCCACGGCATCCGCATCGACGCCATTTGCAATTGCTTCGGCCCAGGCATCGGAAATGAACCCGAGCGCGGCGCGTCTTATGTCTTCGTCTTCGGCAAATTCCGCTTCCATTGCCGCGTCAGCATAATCGTCGTTGATCATTCGCTTCCTTACCGGTCCTTCCCGAACGCAAGAGGGACAACTCTCGCGTGTTCCTGCCCCGAATCTTGTGTCTTGATCCTAGCACGGCGAACCGTGCTGATAAGCAACCGTGAACGCAAACTTAACGGCCACCCACAAATTTGATTCAAAAGGTTAACCAACTCGTAACGAATTGAAGATTTTTGCGGATATCATCGGCCGTAGCGGCTGGTGACGTCGCTGATAATTGTCTCGCCTTCGCTCAAGTACTGTCCCATTGCGAGACGTGCCGCGTCAGTACAGTCTCTATAAGCGACTGAGAAACCACGATAACCTTGATTGAACCGTTCGATGAACCGGCGCCTCCGGTTCTCGTCTAGTGTTTCCGCGTCCAGAAAGTCTTCCATCTGGTCACGCCAGCTCGGAACATCTTTTTCTTCACACAGCGGACGCAGAAAGTGCAGAGCCCCGAAGATTTCCGACAGGCGCATGAGCTGTTGTTCGTAAGGCGGTGCATCCGCCGAAATCTCCTGTGCGGATACAACCCTCGCCGGGAAAATCAGAACAATTGCCAGGACAACAACAGCCTGGAGCGCAGAGGGTTGCAAACGGCACATACTCATGGGGCGATCATGGTCAACGACCGATCCATGCGCAAGCGCTATGGCCGAGTGATCCCAAGAATAGGCACGTCGGGATGGAAAGCATGGACGGCAAAGGCAAACGTGACGTCGTGAACGAGTGCCTGTTCACCTTCCGGTGTTTTCCTGACCGCCACGACGGACCCGACGGCCCGGCCGTCGCCGGTGGCAGATGCATCGAGGATGGACGCCTGTTCGCCGGTCCAGCGCAGCAACGTCTCGTCCGTCAGCGCAACCGTGCCGGCATTGCGGATATGCTCAAGAGTGGCGGCATGAAGTCTGGTGCCGTCCCGCACCAGAACGACCCGCGCCATCGGGTTGATGTTCTCCGGCAGGTCGCCCTGAAAAAGCGGGAAGGGTGCCGACCGGCTGTCGTAACCGACATAGGGATTGCGGCCATAGTCCCGCCGCGCGGGAACGGGCCGCGCGAGCACATCTGCAGTCGGGTGTTGCTGCCGGAAGGCAGCGAAGGAAACCACTCTCGACGGCAGCATCTTCAGGTCGCGGCCCGCATGAGTGCCGACGATGCCTTCGCCGGTGAACTGCTGCCACCAGGTTTCGCTCTGTCGGTCATACATGACGAGGTCAGAATTGCGCAGAAGACCCGTGGTGCCGAAATCCAGCGTTTCTCCGTCGAGGCGCCGGTCAAAGGCAATCGAGGAATTGCAAAGCGGGCAGTAGGTCACCGACACCGGAACGGATCCGATCCTGTCATTGACGATCTCGTGCCAGATCAGGATCTGCAGCGGATAGGCGCGGACAATACCGTCCACATCCAGCCGGATCACCGGTTCCCTGTCCTCCAGCCAGTCAATGTCTGTTGCCGTTTCAAACCGTGGCTCATCAATGGACGGGATACCGTCCTTTGGAGGACCGCCGGAAAAGATGGTGCCGAGATCAACCGTGCTCTTGCTGAAATCGGTGCTGAAGCCCGCGCGCCGCCACTGGTCCGGACTGGCCTGGGCGGAGACGACGACGAACAGGCAAAACACGGTGGCTTTTGCGATATGCCTGGAAATTGTCAGGCCCGTTTTGACAAGCTTGTCCATTGCTTGATCCCTCAGGAGTGAACCAGAGGCATGGTTGTCGCTATTCGCCGCGGTTTCGAATCACGGCTTTGCAATCCTGTGTGATGATGCCAGTGCCAGCAGCCGCCGGATCCGCTCGGGGGTACCAGGCGTTGTCGGCCGGCCGTCCAGGTCTTCCGGCAGGACCCAGTCCAGCGCCGCCGCATCGTCCTGGGCTTCGGGGGTGCCGGAAAGATAGGCGCCGCAAAACACGGTCAGGATGAAATGCGTGACCACCCTGCCGTCATCGTCGTGCTGAATGGAATCGAACGTCTCGACAGGTTGATCGAGATCCGCAGTGACCCCCGTTTCCTCCAGCAACTCGCGCGCGGCGGCTTCCTTGAGAGTTTCCCCGAGTTCAATCACGCCGCCCGGCAGGCTCCAGTGATCCTTGAAGGGCGGCTTGCCGCGCTTGACGACAAGCGCCCGGCCGTCCCGGTGGCAAAGCACGCTGACGCTGGCACGTGGTGCATCGGGATAGAACCTGGACATGAAGACCTCGGCAACAGGAAAGGAATCGGTGCGCTGCCAGAGAATAGGGCGCCCTCAGGCACAGGAACAGTCTTGAGAACGCGGACCGGTTCAATGAGCCTTATGGGGCCAGTCCCTAACGGGGAAATCAGGCGAACAGGGCGTCGATTTCTGCCTGTGCGCCGTCGCCTTCGTGTTCGGAGGCTTCCGGTTCGACATGGCCGTGAATGACCGCGCCGGCAATGGCGATCAGCGGTTTGATCTCGAGCGTCGCCTTGTCGGCGATCATGGCGGCAACCTCTGCCGGATTCGGTGCGGCGCGCAGCTGATCCTGGATCTCGCCGACAAGCCTGTTGATGTCGGCAACCTGGGCTTCCAGGTGCTCGCGCAAATAGGCAGGGGCCGCATGATAGGCCTGAATCGCCAGATTCTTGTCCTTGAAGGTGGAGTTCTCGAAATGCCCTTCATAGTCAAGAGGGTCCCACTCCAGGACATCTTCGGCGCAGTCCGGCATGTCGGGAAGCATTTCAAGAAGCATCATTACCTCATTGAAATGATTGAGGTAATCAGTGGCAAGCCCGGTCTGGGGGTTGATGTTTGCCTCCTCCAGCCGATCGGCTGCCAGCTCCCCGGCGCCCAATACTGGATGCAAACACTCCATACCTGTCCCCCTGTTATTGACTTGAGGCCTAAGCTACTTCTTTTTTGTTTCCAATTGCCTAACTTGGCGACAGCCAATTGCCGGACGCGTTTACCGGTGAAGAAACGGAGGGAACAGCCATGTGCGGCCGCCTGGCCCTGACGACGCCGCCCGACGCCGTGCGCTCCTTCTTCGGCTATGTCGATCGGCCGAATTTCCCGCCGCGCTACAACATCGCGCCAACCCAGCCGCTTGCCATCGTGAGACAGACACTGGACGGGACGCGCCGGTTTCACCTGGTGCGCTGGGGATTGATCCCGGGTTGGGTCAAGGATCCGTCCAGTTTCACGCTGCTGATCAACGCCAGAGCAGAGACCGCTGCGCAAAAACCATCCTTTCGCACCGCCATGCGGCACGGCAGATGTCTGATTCCCGCATCAGGCTTCTATGAATGGCGACGCACGCCGGAGGGCAAGCAGCCATTCTGGATAAGGCCCCGCAACGGCGACATCATGGGGTTTGCCGGTTTGTGGGAAACCTGGTCCGATCCGGATGGCGGCGACATGGATACCGGCGCGATCCTGACGATCGAATCCAACCGGATGATGTCCGAGATCCATCACCGCATGCCCGTGATCCTTAAGCCGGACGATTTTGGCACCTGGCTGGACGTTGCCAATGTGGAGCGGCGAGATGCGGAAAAACTGCTGTTGCCGGCCGAAGACGACTTTCTGGTCGCCAGCCCGGTTTCGACCCGGGTCAACAAGGTCGTCAACGACGACCCGGATGTTCAGCGTGAGATCTCCGCAGTGGAAATGGCGGTGCCGCTGAAAAAGATCAGGGACGCCGGCAAGGCATCGGAAAAGCAGGCTGCCGACGACAGTCAACTCGATCTTTTCTGAGCAAGCGGCAATTCAGATTTTGCGTGCATCTGACGTGTCAGCCCTGTAGGGCAGGAGAAAAGCGCCGGAACAGAAACATGATCGATGACGAGCACCCGTCCGACCAAGAGGACGACACCGAAAACGAAGCCCTTGCCGAGGCCTATAACCGTGGCCTTGAGCTTCAGAAGGCCGGCGACTTCAAGGGCGCCGAGGCAGCTTTCCGTGAAGCGCTTGCGCTCGATCCCGACGACAGCGGGGGCGTCAGCGTCCGGCTTGCGGCCATGGGCGCGGAGACAAGCCCGGAGAAGATGCCCGATGCCTATGTCGCAACGCTGTTCGACCAGCATGCCGACGTTTTTGACGAGATCCTGGTCGACGAGCTGGGCTATTGCGTGCCGCTGCTGGTACGCGACCTGATTGCGAAGCTGGAGATCGGACCTTTCGCAAGGGTGCTGGATCTTGGCTGCGGCACCGGCCTGACCGGAATGGCACTGGCTGACTGTTCTGTACACCGGACCGGTGTGGACCTGTCGGAGCGAATTGTGGAACTGGCCTATGACCGCGAAGTCTACGAGGATCTTTATGTCGGCGAGGCGGTCGAATTTCTGAAGGACTTCGAGGAAGAGGACGGCACGCGCCCGGGCTGGGACCTGATCGCGGCAACGGATGTGTTTCCCTATCTGGGAGCCGTTGAGCCGTTTCTGAAGGGCGCAGCCGATCGGCTGACCCCGCGTGGCTATCTGGCTTTTTCAACCGAGACCCTGTCGGACGCACTCCTGCAGGGACGTCCCTACATGGTCGGCCCGAACAACCGCTTTGCGCAAAGCGAAGATTATGTCCGTACCGCACTGGACAAGGCCGGTTTCGACATTCTGACGATGGACCCGATCACGGTGCGTCAGGAGGCTGGCGATCCGGTTCCGGGCCATCTCGTCATGGCGCAGATGCGCTGAAGGCGGATCTATTTGAGGAAATAGAACTCACGCCTCAGGGCAGAATTGTGCCAAGGCGATTGAGACCCTCTGGTGGCGGAGTAAACATCCGCTTTGACCCGTTTCATCATGATCTCGATTTCAAGGCCCGGCGTTTCGATGTGTTCAAGAAGGGCTGTGGTGAACGGGCTGTTGTCGCCGTCTCCATCAAGGGCGACTTCGCCAGGCGCTGTGGCATAACCAATCAGGATATTGCCGCCGCCGGCCTCGGGTGCAGCAAGACCACGGCCGACATAGGCACTGCGGCTGGTCCCGAGACTGCGGAACCGGCGGGCAAGCGGATTGTCCCGGCAGGCATCGAGCAGCGCGATCGAAAGCCGTCCGGGCGCATTCATGTAATTCAGGATGGTGCCAAGTTCGATGGTCTCGAAATCGACCGCGGTGGGGTCCTCGAGTTTCGCATCGATCGGGATCAGAAAATTCTTGCCGCCCATCTGCATGGCGTGTCCGGCATAGAAGAACAGGGCAACGTCGGCATCCCTGATGGCACGTACATAGGAGCGGACCGTGCTTTCCATCGCCACCTTGCTCTGATCCAGGCCGACGATGACCGTGAAACCGAGACGCTTCAATGTCTCGGTCAATCGGGCAGCGTCATTCTTCGGGTTGGGCAAGAGCGGGGCATATTCATAGGCTGAATTGCCCATCACCAGGGCAACCCGCTTGCCGTCCGGCAAGGTAGACAGATCCGGCAGAGACGGCGAGGAGGTAGGTGGCGCGCCTGGTGCGGGGGTGGCTACCTGAGGCGGGACAGGATCCGGTCCGATAACCGGGATGTCCTTGTCCGGTTCGCCATTGTTTCTGGTTGCCGCAGCAGCCAGGTACCGTCCATAGGCCCAACCGCGCATGCCGTTGCCGAGTTCGATCTCGATCCACGCACCCTGCTGGGTCAGCATGGTGACTTCCGTCCCTTCCAGCAGCCGGGCAATTTCCGCATGACCGGTTCCGGCTCCCGTGCGCAGCGACAGGAATGTGTCGCCGCTGTCGCTCAAGTCGCCGACAAGACCGGGGCGTGGCGGTGAAATGGCCCGGCTGACGACGGTCGGCGCTGGCGTCGGCTGGGGAGACACGGTCGGCGGTGTTGCCGGAGCAGACGGAACGGAGGCAACATATTTGCTATAGGCCCAGCCGCTGCGGCCGTCCTGCAGCCGGACACTCAGCCAGGAGCCCTGGCGTCCCAGGATTGTCAGAGGCGTATTCGTGCCCATTCTGGCGATTTCCTGGTATCGGGATCCGGGCCCTGTGCGCAGGGACAGGTAATTGTCACCGCGTGGATTGAGGCCGGTCACGTAGCCCTGATTGGACGGCCTGTAACTGCCCGATCCGGCGGGAGATCCCCCCTGCAGCGCCGTTGCCGACAACAGCGCCTGCGACAGGCCGCCGGTCACGCCGGTCGCCGACCAGACCGCATATTGAAACCGTTCTCCATTGTGGAAATAGCTGTCGCCGGGGATGGCACCGCTGGAAATCAGGCTGTTCTTGAAGGCATTGCCCGCTGGCTGGCGCATCCAGCCGAGCGTAACCGCATACCAGCCATTGTTGGACTGGAACACTGTTGTCTGCGGAAAGCGCGGTGCATACCCGCGCGCCAGCGAGACAGCGGAATTGGCATCGGACCGGCTTGCAATGACAAGCCAGCCGCTGTTGCCGCCGGGCATGACCGAGGCCTTTGCGAGGGGCACGGAGGCCAGCACAATCATGGCAAGCGCAAGCAGGATCTGCGTCACCGGTCCCAGACGGGAAGCGGGTATTGTAACTGGGAGGCTCATATCTCCGGCCCTCATCCTGCAGACGACATGCACGACCCGAGTATGGCACGGCTCCGGCAAGATGAAACAGGGGAACCTGCCGAAGGCGGCTGCATGCCGGGAAAGGAAGGGAGAACAGGAAGATGCTCCCGGCGGGAAACCGGGAGCATCGGGTTGGAACACCTGCCGATGTCAGCTCCTAATCGGCGCGGTGAAGCCTCAGATAAGGTTCGCCATCGGAGGTGCGTTTGATGGCGACACCTTCCGCATCGATCAGGCAGGTTACCCGGCTGCGATAGGCGGAGAAGCTGTCGAAGGTCACCACATCCACCGCTTCATCGAATTGCAGGGTCACCCGGTATTGCCCGGCCGGACCGATCCGGGCGAGCGCCAGGACTTCGCCCTGAAACACCTGTTTCATGTAGGAGCCTGAGACCCTGTCTCCGACGGCAAGGGACATCTGGTTCTGGTGCGAGGCCACCGCATGGGCGGTGTTCCAGTCCTTGAAGCCATATTGGGCGGACAGGAGTTCCAGCGCCTGGCTGTGCGAGAGTTTCTGCCCTTTTTCGGCCAGTGCGGCCTTGAGCCGTTTCGCCTGTGCCTTGAGCTGGGCAACGCTTGGAAGCGTCATGTCGAATACCTTTCCAGGAAAGGCAGGCGGTCGGGCATTGCCCGTCATGGGGCCCGCATTGCCATCAAGCCTGCACATCCGTGAAGGTCGACAAGAAGCCGCGACATCTGTCGCGGAAGGGAATTCACCATGGGCAGTGCCTGCGGGCGGCCGGCTCCCTCTGACCGCGCGCAGACATACGCATGCCGCCAGCATCTGTCAACGTGGCCGAAAATGCCAATGAGACAAAAAGAAAGCCGCAGAAGCGGCTTTAAGGAGAGGGAGGTTAAGATGAAACACCGGGCAGCTGCCACTGCCTGATGCAGCCTGCACTTTTTGCGCAGACGATTGATTGCTCCGTATGGGGGAGAGCAATCGCGACAGCGGGCGTGCCCGGTGTCGCTGGTCGCCGGGGGAGGGGTGTCCCCGGAGAGATCAGGTGTGGACCAGCCGCTTCAGGAGTTCGACCTCCTGCGAAAGAGCCTTGTCCTTGCTCACCATGTCTTCGATCTTGCGCACGGCGTGCAGCACGGTCGTATGATCGCGGTTGCCGAAACGGCGGCCGATTTCCGGCAGCGAACGTCCGGTCATCACCTTGGCGATATACATCGCGATCTGACGCGGCCGGACCAGGGTGCGGGCGCGGCAGGACGACAGGAGGTCGGCCTTGGTCACGCTGAAGTGCTTGCAGACAACCTGCTGAATTTCCTCGACCTTGATGGAGCGCGGCTCGCCGATCCGCACCAGATCGTGCAGGGTCTTTTCGGCCAGGTCCATGGTGACAGGCTGTTTGGTCAACTGGTTATGGGCAAAGAGCCGGTTGAGAGCACCCTCCAGATCCCGTGCCGAGGAAATGACATAGCGTGCGATGTAGTCGGACACCTCCTCCGGCACGGAGAAGCCGGGATGGGTCCGGCGGGCCGCGGAGACGCGCTTTTTCAGAATGTCGTGGCGCAGGGCATAGTCTGTCGCCTGAATGCCGACAACTTCACCCTTCTGAATGCGCCGCCGCAGGGCTTCGCCGAGCGTGTCCAGTTCATCCGGTGACCGGTCCGCCGCCATGATGATCTGCGACGGAGCTTCCATCAGCATTTCCAGGGTCTTGGCGAATTCATCCTGGCCCTGTTTGCCATGCAGGAACTGGAGGTCGTCTACCAGCAGCAGGTCGATGGAGCGCATGGCCTGGCGCAGAACCGGGAAGGCCGGAGTGCGCAGCGCCGGCACCAGGTGATACATGAAGAATTCGGCCGAGAGATAAGCCACCTGACGCCCGGTTTTGCGCGCTTCAGAGGCAGCAGCCTGCAAGAGATGGGTCTTGCCGATACCGGTGGACGAATGGATGTAGAGCATGTCCAGCGTGCCTTCATGGCCGGCGGCCATCTGGCGCACGGCCGCACAGGCCAGGCTGTTGGACGAGCCCTCGGCAAAGGTATCGAAGGTCAGTTTCGGATTGAGCGCTGCACCGTTCAGGAAGTCGGCAGCGGCTTCTTCGCCCGTATCCGCCAGGCAGGGAATGACTGCTGCGCCTGCGCCGAATTGAGGCGTGCTGCTGAAAGGACCGGGACGACCGCTGATGCGACGTGCTGTGATCGCCTTGGGAGCATTGCCCGCTGTGATCCGCCGGGGGCGAAGCGCACCGCGAACCGTCAGTTCGATACGTTTGATATCGTCCTGTTCGCGTTTCCAGAGGCCGACGAGCTGCTTTTCGTAGTTGCTCTGGATCCAGTTTTTCAGGAAGCGGGTCGGTACGGACAGGCGGACTGCATCGCCTGTGGTTTCTTCATGGTTTACCCTGCCGAACCAATTTGAGAATACATCGTCCCCGAGTTCGTTTCTCAGTTCCTTTTTCACACGATCCCATTGATCCGAACCGGCTAAGTTCTGAACCTGCATTGTGGCCTCCATTGGAGGGACCGCTTTTAACCGCTCCCTCCCTGTGCACTGTCTATGAGCCGCGAATTTCCGCCTTCGCTGCCCGTTTGCTTTTGTCCGGTCGCAGGGCCCTTTTTAGGCCTTCTGACCGCTGGCTTTTAACGCCTATGAAACATCATTAACCTTTTACTTACCATATTTTCAAATAGCTTATTTTTATGAGGTCATAGACGTTTCATATTGTAATTTTTGTAGATGACGGGCGCTGCGCATGTAAATTTTACATAGAGAATCTTAGCTTCCGTCATCGTCAGGACCTGCCGCAAGTCCTGACCGAGTTGTTCTCCTCTGGCTGTTTTGGCTCTTCCTGTGAGCACGCAAGCAATTTTAGGAAAAATTTAACTTTTAGGAAATTTTTCTGCGAGTTTTCAAAAGGCAGATGAAAAACTAGTGAAATCGAACGAGGCGGATACCGATCGGTTGGAAAAAAGCCTGTAACTTCTGCCGATTACCGGTTTTGATGCTTTTCGGATGCAGGTGTCCTGAACCGCCGAAAGAGTCGATGAGCCGCCTAAAGAGCGCTTTGGAGTGCCGGAAGTTGGGGACAGTTTCAGCCGTCAAAAAGGGCGCAGCGGTGGGGCTGAGGAGGCGCGGTTTAAAAGTGCCGTTTCCGTAAACTGCCATAAGATCAATCGCATGGGTCTCGATTTCGGTGCAGCCGATCCGGTCCCTGAATTTGAGCGCGATATTAACCTTATCCCCAACCCCACCAGTTTTCAGGCGATCCGTCAGTTTTGACAATTGATCGGACCGTTCGGTCAGCGGGTGAAATGTCGGTGTCAGGCAGAGCAGAACGGTTGAAGTAGTTTTAAGTGTAAAACAAAGACCTCCGCCCTGAACGCAACAAACGCAATCCGGCAGGCGCGCCAGACCGGCCAAAGAAAACGGCCGCTCTGCATTCTGCAGGCGACCGTTAAATGTTGCCGGTCATGTGACCTGACCGGACAGATCAGAGAACGCGGCCGGGGTTCAGCAGACCCTTGGGGTCAAATGCCGACTTGATGCGTTTCATGAGGTCCATCTCGATGTCGGTCTTGACCTGAGCCAGCAGATCCCGCTTGAGGCGGCCGATGCCGTGTTCCGCCGAGATGCTGCCGCCGAAGTCTCCGACGATGCCGTGGACAATGGTGTTCATCTCATCCCACTTGGCGAGATAGCTCTCTTTGTCCGCCCCGACGGGCTGGCTGACGTTGAAGTGAATGTTGCCATCGCCGATATGGCCGAAGGGCACCGGCCGGCACCCGGGCACAAACGCCTCGACGGCGGCCATGGCCTTGTCGAGAAACTCCGGAATGGAGGCAACGGGGACAGAAACATCGTGCTTGATCGAGCCGCCTTCGGGCTTCTGCACTTCCGACATGCCGTGCCGGATATGCCAGAAATCCTGGACCTGGCTGAGGTTTTGCGCAAAGGCCGCGTCTTCCACCAGACCGTCCTCGAACGCTTCACCGAGCACGCTTTCCAGGAGGTCGCGCACCGGAAAGGCCTCGGACCCGCTGGACATCTCCATCAGCACGTACCAGGCGTGCTGCCCTTCCAGCGGATCGCGCGCGCCTTCAAGGTGTTTGAGGCAGAATTCCACGCCGACACGGGGCATGATTTCAAAGCCGGTCAGCACCGGTCCGGCGCTCGCCTTGGCCAGGGTGAACAGCTTCAGCGCCGCTTGTGGATTCGGCAGACCGACGAAAGCCGCCTCGAGCTTCTTCGGCTTGGGGAAGAGTTTCAGCGCAGCCGCTGTAATGATCCCCAAAGTGCCTTCACCGCCGATAAATAATTGTTTCAAATCATAACCGGTATTGTCCTTGCGAAGCGTTCTGAGACCGTTCCAGATGTCACCATTCGGCAGCACGACTTCGAGCCCCAGAACCAGATCTCGGGTGTTGCCGTAAGCCAGCACGGCAGTGCCGCCGGCATTGGTGGAAATGTTGCCACCGATCTGACAGGAGCCCTGCGCTCCGAGAGATAACGGGAACAGGCGATCGGCTTTTTCGGCCTCCTGCTGCAGCGCTTCAAGCACGACGCCGGCTTCCGCCGTGAGCGTGAAACCGGCCGGGTCGACGTCCCGGATCTTGTTGAGACGCACCAGCGACAAGACGATTTCATCCCCGGTTTCCTGCGGGATTTGCCCACCCACCAGACCTGTGTTGCCGCCCTGTGGCACGACCTTGAGATCATGCTCATAGGCATAGGCCATGACCGCACTGACCTCCTCGGTGTTGCCCGGGCGAAGGACCATCGGCGTGACCCCTTTATAGAGATCGCGCCACTCGGTCAGGTAGGGGGCCTGGTCGTCCGGGCTGGTCAGAACATTGGCTGCGCCGATCAGGTCGGCGAAGCGGTCGGCGTGGGGGGAGCGCTCCATGAGCGAGGTCCTCGTGAAGTTTGACAGTGAAATTCGGGCGCCAACATAGTGGCTCGATCCGGCCACGTCGACGCTTCATTCCGTCGCCGTGTCACTTGAAGCTCGAAACCCCTTGTGCCATAGGATGCCAGCCCGTTCGGGTGGTAGTGGAATTCTTTTCGGAGATGAAGATGGCGGAAACGCGCGGACTGATGAATGGCAAACGTGGCCTGATCATGGGCGTGGCAAACAACAAGTCGATTGCCTGGGGTATTGCCAAAGCACTGGCCGACGCGGGAGCCGAACTGGCGCTGACCTATCAGGGGGATGCGCTGAAGAAACGTGTTGAGCCTCTCGCCGATCAACTGGGTGCCTTTGTCGCCGGCCATTGCGACGTCACTGATGGCGCTTCCATCGATGCCGTTTTCAAGGCCCTGGAAGACAAATGGGGCAAGATCGATTTCCTCGTTCACGCCGTTGCCTTCTCCGACAAGTCGGAACTGACCGGCCGGTTCGTGGAGACGAGCTCCGACAACTTCGCGCGCACCATGGATATCTCCTGCTATTCGCTGGTTGCCGTGACCCAGCGGGCCGAGAAGCTGATGGAAGACGGCGGTTCGATCCTGACGCTCACCTATTACGGTGCCGAGAAGGTCATGCCGCATTACAACGTCATGGGCGTTGCCAAGGCGGCTCTGGAAACCAGCGTGAAATATCTGGCGATGGATCTCGGACCGAAAAACATTCGCGTCAACGCAGTGTCCGCCGGTCCGATCAAGACACTGGCAGCGTCCGGCATTGGCGACTTCCGCTATATCCTGAAGTGGAATGAATACAATTCACCGCTTCGGCGCACGGTAACCATTGAGGAAGTCGGCGACAGCGCCATGTTCCTTCTGTCCGATCTCGGCCGCGGCGTGACCGGCGAGATCCAGCATGTCGATTGCGGCTACAACATCGTCGGCATGAAGGCGGTGGACGCGCCGGACATATCGGTCGTCAAGGACTGACCCATCGAACGGCCGGTTCCCAACCGGCCGTTTTTGCATTCAGGATGTGCTGTCCGCCCTTCCGAAGAGACGTTTCCCTCCTATCTGGTAACACCATGACCAAAGTTATTCCCGCGCCAGGCTTGGGCCTCATGCCGAAACTGCACGATCCCGAGCTGCTGATATTCGTCCGTCATGGCGAAACCGACTGGAATTTTGAAGGTCGCATGCAGGGGCAGAAGGACATTCCTCTGAACGCCACCGGCCAGGCGCAGGCAACAGATAACGGCCAGCGTCTCCAGGGCTATCTGGCGCAGGAGGGCATCGACCCGGCAACGCTCGACTTCGTTTCGTCTCCGCTCACCCGGACCCGGTCGACCATGGAACTGCTGCGCGGCGCCATGAACCTGGACGCGTCCGCCTACCGGCTGGAAGATCAACTGAAGGAAATCACCTTCGGAGCCTGGGAAGGGTTCACCCTGGAAGAGCTCGCGGAGGAAGAACAGGACCTTATCCTGCAGCGCCGTGCGGACAAGTGGGGCTTCGTGCCCCCAGGCGGCGAAAGCTATGAAATGCTGGCGGACAGGATTGGTGTCTGGCTCAAGACGGTCGACCGGCCCTCCGTCGTCGTCTCCCATGGCGGTGTGTTCCGGGTGCTCCGGGGGCATCTGGAAGGCCGGGAGAAGGTGGCGGTGCCCAAGCTGGATGTGCCCCAGGACAAGGTGTTTGTCTGGCGGAAAGGCTGTTTCGAGGTCGTTTGAACCTTTTCTGTTCCTCGGCAAAAAAGGCATCACGCCGTTGTGGTGCCTGGAACATGCGTCCTTTGGTCCGGCTGCGATACAGCTTCCGGCAACCCATCTTCCCATCGTCCCGTCTCTTCGGGCAGATCGGTGTACACAAAGAGTTTACACCGGGCCGGTCGCATGAGTTGATCGGCTTCTGCCGAAAAGGCGTAGACGGCGAAACCATCGGGGAAGATGACCGTGTCCGCGGAAGATTTTTACACCGAACTGCCCAGTTTTTCCGACTTCAGTACCGTTGGTGTTCTGGATGAATACCGGCCGGTTCCCGATGACTGGTATGTTTTGGTGGCCGATATCGTTCGCTCGACCGATGCCGTTGCGGCCGGGCGATACAAGGATGTCAACATGCTTGGAGCTGCCGTCATTGCCGGTGTGCTCAACAGTGTTGGCCGGGATCGTGTCCCCTTTGTCTTTGGCGGCGACGGCGCAACGCTGGTTGTTCCGGCAACCGATCTTGCGGCGGCGAGCGACGCGCTTGCCGGTGTTGTGGATCTGGCCCGCCAGGTCATGGAGCTTGAGCTGCGGGCCGCGGCCATTCCGGTATCTGCACTGCGCGAACTGGGCGGCGACATTCGTTTGCGAAAATACCAGCTCAGCCCGGGCAATCACCTTGCCATGATCATCGGCGATGGGCTGGCGCTGGCCGATCGTATTTTAAAGGATCCGGATCAGGTCGCGCCTTATGCCATCAGCGCAGATCGGGCTGAGCTCCCGCCGCTTGAAGGACTGTCCTGCCGGTGGGAGCCGCTTCCCTCACAGGAGGGACACATCGTGTCGCTGATCCTGAAACCGGCCGGCGGGAAAACCCTTCCGGGTCTGATGGAGGATATCGCCGCCCGGCTCGGCTACAACCCGCTGTCAGACGACAAGAAGGTGCGGATGGC
Source organism: Roseibium sp. (assembly GCF_965233565.1). GTDB lineage: Bacteria > Pseudomonadota > Alphaproteobacteria > Rhizobiales > Stappiaceae > Roseibium. The sequence goes on from NZ_OZ247494.1 coordinate 4,846,106, forward strand.
GGAAGGGAAACGACTGAAGTTTCGGTTTCCACCCACCGGCATCCGCTCCGAAGTCCTGTTGGCGCACGCTCACAATCACCTGCGCGGCTGGTGCCAGTCCATGATGGAGAATGTCTTCTTCGTGATCTCCTATGCCACTGGCTGGCGCATCGGACCTTTCGATCCCAAAAAATATTTCCGGGAGCTTGGCCTCAACACCGACCACAGAAAGGTTGGCGACAGTCTGCAACTGGTACTGGACCTGACGCCAGGCCAGTTGTCGGACCTGGAGAACCATCTTGAGCAGGCCTATACACAGGGTGGCCTTGTCTATGGCATGCATGTCTCCGACACGGCTCTGATGACCTGTTTTGTCCAGGACATCGGCAACAGCCATCACATTCATTTCGTGGATGGTGCCGATGGCGGCCTGTCGATGGCGGCGGCAGCTTTCAAGAAAAGACAGGCGATCATAAGTGCAACGGGCTAGGGTCAGGAGCGCGCCCGGGCTGCCATGGAAGGTTCTGCCGCTGACACCGGTTGAACGAAATTCTGCTTGAGGATCAGCGCGGCAAGCTGATCTTCCGGCACGGCCTTTGAGATCAGGAAGCCCTGGATCACGTCGCAGCCGTTCTGTCTGAGCCAGTTGCGCTCGCCTTCCGTTTCAACGCCTTCCGCCAGGACGCTGATGTCCAGGCTCTTGGCCAGGTTGATCAGGGCGCTGGTGAATTTCTGCAAATCTGGGTTTGTGTCGACGCCGGACACGAAACTGCGATCGATCTTGACCCGGTCTACCTTGAGGTCACGCAGGCTTGAGATGCTCGAATGCCCCGTGCCGAAATCATCAAGCTCGATGAAAAAGCCGAGGTCTGACAGCCGGGCTATGTTCTCCTTGATCGGCATCGCCGTGATCTCGTCGATCATGACCGCTTCCAGAATTTCCAGACTGACGTCGGACGGTTCAAGGCCGAGCGCGCGAACCTGCTGATCGAGGGCGTCGACGGCCTTGGCGCTGGTCAGGAGACTGGCGGAAACGTTGAGGCCGAGATGGATGGGATGATGGCTTGCACCGCTCAGGTCGACGGCGAGACGAAGCGCCTTTTCGCGCACGGCCGCTTCGATATCCTCCATGTAGCCCGCCTCGACCGCAGCGGGCAGGAAAGCCCCCGGGAAACGGACCGTGCCGTCGTCGATCCAGCGCGCGAGCGCTTCGGCGCCGACGACCTTGCCCGAATGGATATCCACCTGCGGCTGGTACCAGGCGACAATATTGTCATCCTTCAGCGCCTTCTTGAGTTTCTTGGCGACTTCGTCGTGTTCCTCAAAGGCGGCCCGCATTTCCGCCGTGAACCTGACCACCTTGAGCGGCCCCTTCTGCTTTGCGGTGCGCAGGGCAAGGGCGGCATCGGTGAGCACATTGTCCGTGATTGGCTCGCCTTCCTGATTGATACATAGGCCCGCACTGGCATCAATCGCGGTCTTGTGGCCGTCAATCACCCTTTCCTTGCCGACCTCGCGCAACAGTTTCTGGGCAAATTGCTCGAAGCGGTCCCTTGTCTTGACCTTCGGTCTCAACAGCGTGAATTCGGTGCCGCCTGTCCGGCAGAGGAAATCGTCCGGTTGCGCCTGCTGCGACATCTGCTCGGCGACCTCCCGAAGGATAGAATCACCATTGTGATCGCCGAAACGGTCGTTGATTTTCTTGAACTGGCGCAGATCGAGCAGGATCAGGCCGGCCCGGCTCTTGCTGTCGAGCATTTCCATCGACCGGATCGTGTTCAGGAGCGCACGGCGATTGGGCAAACCTGTTAGCGGGTCGTGAAACCCAAGGTCTTCGAATTCCCGCTGCGTCCGGTCAGCGAGGGCGCGGCTCAGGGCAATCGCAATGGCAAAGGCCCCCAGGATGACCAGACCGCCGACAAGACCGGCCAGTGCAACAGCGAACAGGGTTTCGGCTCTGCGGGTCTGCAGGTCTTCATAGAGGTAGTCGATTGCCGCCTGCCACAATGTGAATGTGGCGCTGACCAGCTCAGGCTGAGCCGCAATAACGGGCTCCCAGACAACGTCGTCACCGGTTGCCGCCTTGATCGTGGAGGAAAGAAGTTTTGCGCCCTCTGTCTGGTAGGCGTGGTTGGCCTTGCGATAGGCCTGTGCGTGTTGCTGCAGCTCGACGGCACTTTCCCCGGCCAAGAGATCAAAATACTCGGTGGCTTCCCGCGATGCCCCGTCGGCCGCAATCTTGAATTGCCCCCCCTGAACGGGAATGAGCATCTTGTCCCAGACGTTGATCAAGGTCCGGTCTCTCAACATCCGGGCATTGGACACCATGATGGAGGACTCGATGACAACCGTGGGCAAGGTGTCATTGACGAGATGAGGGAGGCGGGAGGCTTCGAAAGAGGATGTTGAACTGATCTTGGCGAGCTGTGTCACGGACGAGGCCAGCATTCTGGCCTGGCGCAGCGCCAGCGGCACGCTCTCTTCTGTTAGAAAGGCATCGAGATGTCCGGTGAGTTCATCCGACATTTCCTGGCCGGTGAAAGCAGCCAGTTGCTTGCGCAGATTTTCCGGAGGGCGGCTGATCTCTCCCGTGAGGGCCTTTTCCTGCATCAGTGGCCCGAGCGCTTCAATCAGGTGCAGCCCGGCAAGGCTGCGGTCGATCGCGCTGACCTGTTCGAATCTGTTGTAGAACCAGAGCGATGCAAACAGCAGGCTTGGAGCCAGCAGAAAAATGATCAGTCCCGTCAGCCAGCCTCGGATCCGCAAGGTTTTGCCTCTTAATGCGTTTTTGCCCCAACATTGTCTTAGTGGTAGAGCCTTAAGGATTGGCAAATTTAAAGTCGTATTGGTGCCGGACTTGGAAGGTTCTTGAAGAATTTACTTATAAGTGTTTCCCACTCACGGATTGGTGAGTGTATTTTTCCTGTTCGACGCTCGCGAAAATTCACTAAGTCTTTGAGGGCAACCTGACGCCGAATGCGTCGTTTAACCAGCGTTCCGGGCTTGAGCTTGCTGGCTTGATGGCGTATCGCTCTGCCCCTGACAGCTCGTATTCAAGCCGCGGAAGCCTTTCATGTCGCATAACAGTTTCGGTCATCTGTTCCGGGTCACGACCTGGGGTGAAAGCCACGGTCCCGCCATTGGCTGTGTGATCGACGGGTGTCCGCCTTTGATCCCGCTGAATGAGGCCGATATTCAGGGTTTCATGGAAAAGCGCAAGCCAGGTCAATCCCGGTTCACCACGCAGCGCCGGGAACCGGATGAAGTAAAGATCCTGTCCGGTGTCATGGTCGATGAGGACGGTGTCCAAAAGACCACGGGCACACCGATTTCGCTGATGGTGGAGAACACCGATCAGAGGTCGAAGGACTATTCGGAGATCAAGGACCGCTTCCGCCCCGGTCACGCCGACTTCACTTACAACGCCAAATACGGCATTCGCGACTATCGCGGTGGTGGTCGATCCTCCGCGCGAGAAACGGCCATGCGAGTGGCTGCCGGCGCGGTTGCCCGCAAGGTCCTTCAGGGCGTGACCATTCGCGGCGCCCTGGTACAGGTGGGGCCGCACAAGGTTTCCCGCGACAACTGGGACTGGTCTGAAGTCGACAACAATCCGTTCTTCTCGCCGGACGCTGCGGCTGCCGCTTTCTGGGCTGACTATCTGGACGGCGTGCGCAAGGCCGGGTCTTCCGTCGGGGCCGTGGTGGAAATTGTCGCCGAAGGAGTTCCGGCCGGCTGGGGCGCGCCGATCTACGGCAAGCTCGATACCGATATCTCGGCAGCGATGATGTCGATCAATGCGGTCAAGGGCGTTGAAATCGGCAACGGGTTTGAAGCCGCGACGCTGACGGGCGAGGAAAACGCCGACGAAATTCGCGTCGACGATGTCGGTCAGCCCATGTTCCTGACCAACAATGCAGGCGGTGTTCTCGGCGGAATTTCAAACGGCGATCCCCTGGTGGCCCGTTTTGCGGTCAAGCCGACATCTTCCATCCTGACCGAGCGCAAGTCGATCACCCGGCAGGGAGAAGAAGTCGATGTCATGACCAAGGGCCGTCACGACCCCTGCGTTGGTATTCGTGCTGTTCCCGTGGGTGAGGCGATGATGGCCTGCGTGCTGGCGGATCATTTCCTGCGCCACCGCGGCCAGGTCGGTTGACGATAGCCGGGTTACATCTCGATACAATTCTGTAGCCTGGTGTCTCTGGATGTTGGCGGTCACACCCCTAATTCTGATTGCAGCACGGTGCCGTGCCTATCAGGGAGTGATGACATGAACGAGATGACCCCGATCCGCCGCATGACGGCGAAAGATTTTCCGCAGGAATTGCTCGATCTATACGACTATTACGCTCATGGAAAAATCACCAAGCGGGAGTTCCTGAGCGGGGCCGCAAAATTCGCGGTTGCCGGCGTGACCGCCTCAATGTTGCTCGATCAGTTGTCGCCGAATTACGCTTTGGCCCAGCAGGTCGCTCCCGACGACGACGCAATTGTCACCGAACGTATCACCTATCCGTCGCCGAACGGCCATGGCGAGGTCAACGGCTATCTGGTGAAACCGGCCGGTGTGACCGGCAAACTCCCCGCAGTTCTTGTGATCCACGAAAACCGGGGCCTCAACCCCTATATCGAGGACGTCGCACGGCGCCTCGGCAAGGCCGGGTTCATGGCATTGGCGCCGGACGGCCTGACATCTGTCGGCGGATACCCCGGCACAGATGACAAGGGGCGCGAGCTGCAGCGCACCGTGGACAGGGAAAAGCTGCTCAACGACTTCTTCGCCGGGTTCGAGTTCCTGCTCGCCCATGAAGGCAGCACCGGCAAGGTCGGCGCGGTCGGCTTCTGTTACGGCGGCGGTGTAGTCAATGCGATCGCGGTTGCCTATCCGGAACTTGCGGCCGGCGTGCCCTTTTATGGCCGTCAGGCGGATGCGGCCGATGTGCCGAAAATCCAGGCACCCCTGATGCTGCAATTCGCCGAGCTCGACGAACGCATCAATGCGGGGTGGCCGGCTTACGAAGAGGCCCTGAAAGCCAACGGCAAGGACTATGTCGCCCACATGTATCCGGGCGTGAACCACGGCTTCCACAACGACACCACCCCACGCTACGACGAGGCGGCTGCCAAGCTGGCGGAAGAGCGCACGGTTGAGTTCTTCAAGCAGCACCTGATGTAGGAGCTGCCCTGGGAGCGGTAACCCGAGACCCTATTCTTGGTCGTCATTGCCGGACTTGATCCGGCAATCCATGCCGTGACTTCTGTCTGTCCCGATGCCTTGCAACTGCAACCGGAACGGTATGGATCCCATGGGTCAGGCCATGGGATGGCGGCGGTGGAGAGGGGTTCCGCGACACGGACCAAATGCATGGCGGCGTGTCGCACCCACTTCTCTTGTTGTCATCCCGGTTTGACGCGAAAGCGTCAAGACCGGGACCTCGTAAACGCAGTCGCTTGAAGGAAGCTCGCATGCACCGGTGAGTACTGGATCCCGGACTTGGCTGCGCCAATCCGGGATAACAAACGAGCGGAATGTTGCCGTTCGGTATATTGGCCCGGCAGCGCTCAAAGAGCTTGGAGAAGCTGCATTAGTCTGGAAAAAATCTCAAACAAACTTGAACGCACGGATGCGGCTGAGGATTTCGTCCGGGTCGGCGGACAGCGTGTGCAGGTTGATCGCAATCAGCTCGCGGCCGTGCTCGCGCGGGGTGCGTTTCCAGTTGCGCATCATGAACTTTTTCCAGACCGGAAAGGTTTGGGCCTTGGAGACGGCATTTTCGAGTGGCCGGGTCAGTAGAACATCCAGCCTGACCAGCTCCATGTTGCGCACCGAGGTGCGCTTGACGTCGGTCATCCGGATCGCCGCCCAGTCGATAAAGCCGATGCGTTCCACGTAAAGCCCGTCTTCGTTGGCACCGAGTTGCGGCCTGCTTTTTTCGATCATCGGATAATGCCAATAGGCAATGCCGAGCGGTGCCAGTCCGGCAACCGCCAGGAGAGGAATGCCTCCGACCAGGCCGATGACAACAAACAGGATGCCGAGCAAGAGGCTGCCATAGACAAGGCCCTCGCTCTGGCCGCGGTTGAAGCCGACCGTGAAGGGCACCGGTTCCGGCTTCGCGGCCTCTTCGTTCGAAACTGCCTCGGTCTTAGCCGCCATGAAGGATCACCTCGTGATGGATCCTCTAGGTGTCGAGGATCTCGGTTTCGTCAATCTTGATGTCGAACCCTTCCAGCCCCACGTAATGGCGCTCACGTGATGCCAGCAGGCGTATGGAACTTACCCCCAGGTCCTTCAGGATCTGTGCGCCAAGTCCCACTTCACGCCATTGTTCCTGTCTAGCTTGTGCGGAGCTGTGTTCCTCGGAATCTGCGGCTTCAAAGTCGGATCTTGCACGTCTGGATTGACGGGCGACCCCGACCGAGCCCTCGCGCAGATAGACAATAACGCCGCGGCCGCGTTCGGCAAAATGCTTCATGATCTGATCGAGCGGCTGGCTGTCGCCGAACACGTCGTCGAGAACCGATTCCAGCTGAAGCCGGACGGGGACGTTGCGCCCGTCGAGAATGTCGCCATAGACGATCGCCAGATGGTGCATCGGGTCATAGGGCGTGGAATAGGTCATGGCATAGGCCGGACCGCAGACCGTGTCGACCGGCTGTTCATTCACCCGTTCGACCATGCGTTCGGTGCGCTGGCGCCAGGCAATCAGGTCGGACACGGAGACCATCTTGAGGTCATGCTCAGCAGCAAATTCGGCAACCTGCTGGCCGCGTTTGACGGTGCCGTCGTCGTTGACCAGTTCGCTGATGACCCCGACCTGTTCCAGGCCTGCAAGGCGGCAGAGATCGACGGCAGCTTCGGTGTGGCCGGAGCGGATCATCACGCCGCCTTCCTTGGCGACCAGCGGGAAGATGTGACCGGGCCGGACGAAGTCGTCCGCACCGACATTCGGATTGGCCAGGGCACGCACGGTGGAACAGCGTTCCTCGGCGGATATGCCGGTGGTCAGGCCCTGGCGATAATCGACGGAGATGGTGAAGGCGGTGGCCAGCGGTGCGTCGTTTTCCGCCACCATCGGGTCAAGGCGCAGTCGCCGGGCATGCGCAACGGTCATCGGGGCGCAGATGATGCCTGAGGTGTGGCGCACCATGAAGGCCATCTGTTCGGGCGTGACTTTGGAGGCGGCGACGATCAGGTCGCCTTCATTCTCGCGATCGTCATCGTCGGTCACGACAACCATCTCACCTCGTTCGAATGCGCGGATTGCTTCAGCGACACGGGCCTGGGACACGGGATGCTCCTTGGTTGTGGCTAGTCCGAGAAAGTCGTTGGGTGTGACCTCGCCATTGGTGGCGATTGCGATCTTGCGGGCCATGTCCCGCGAGACCCAGACATTCGGGTCATTACAGAGGGCGGTGACAGAGGCAGGCGAAAGGTTGGCGCGGCGTGCGAAGGCGCTGCGGCTTTCCCCTGTCTGTACAAGCCATTGGTCAAGTCTCATGAGCCAGCATATACGCCCGTTCTCTTTCAGCCACAAGAGAAGGCTGTGCGAAAATTCAGTGACACTGAAAGATTAGTCGGATTTTCGATATTCCGCGACGCGCGAGACAAACGCAGGGCTCATCCATGTCTCCTTGAGACCGGCGCTTGCGCACAGGCCTGTCAGATCTTCTGTGAGGTAGGACGTATAATACGGTTCGTGGAACAGCTGGGGAAAGAGCGACAGGAGGCCGTCGTAATCCGGCACGTCACCGGTCTGCAGGCTGTCGACAAACAGGAACGACCCGCCGGGTCTGAGGACGCGCGCAACTTCCGCGATCACCTGTCGCCGGACCTTGGGGGGCAATTCGTGGAACAGGAAAACGCAGGACACCACGTCCTGCGAACTGTCCGCAAAAGGCAGGGTCTCGGCCATGGCGGTGACGAAGCGCGCCCGCCGTGTCTGCATCCGGTCCTGCGCCACGTTGAGATAGGGCTCTGACAAATCGAGACCTGTGCCGGTCAGGCGCGGGAACGCCGTCAGCGCCGGTCGCAGCAAGCCGCCGGTCCCGCAGGCCAGGTCCAGATAGGCGATCTTGCGCTGGTCCTTCCGGCGCAGGATCTGGGCAAACGGCACCAGAGCCCTGCGGCGCATGGCGGCCGTCGCTCCGGAAAACAGCACGTCAACCTGGAAGTCGTAGAGTTTCGCGCTGTCTTCAGAGAGCCATCCATCCGTCTGGAAATGAAAGTTCTGCCGATAATAGCGCGGCAGGGCCGCGGCAAACCCGTCCGGGTCTTCATTGACTTCCTGATGGGCACCGGTGGCCCGGCGGCGGGCAACTTCCGGCACATCCTTGAAAAAGGCACGGCTGGTGGCCAGCAATTCGCGCGGGCTCATGGTGCCGTCCGACGGCATGGGATAGAGCCCGTCTTCGACGGCCTTCAGATCGGCGGCGAACAGCTTGACGATGTCGGCCAGCATGCGCCGCTGGCTTGGCACCGGGCCGTCCGGCTCCACCTTCGGCGTTTCCGGCAGATCCTTCTGCAGATCCCTGTTCATTCGCCGCATGGCTTCAGAATGCAGCGTGTAGAGTGCGAGCCGGCTGCCCTGATAAAGCGCATAGCGGGTCCGGCGGGCGAGACTGGAAAGCGGCAGGGAACGCCCCCGTGAAGAAGGTCCGGTGTCCTGGTCTGCCGCGCTCATGGCTCACTCCCTTGTCAGCACTGCCACGACTTCAATATGGGGCGAATAGTGGAACTGGTCCACTGGTGTGACGCTTTGCAGCACATAACCGCCGTCGATCAGGATCCGCAGATCCCGGGCAAGGGTGGCCGGATTGCACGACACCGCCACGACCGTCTTGACCTTGGAAAGCGCCAGTTGCTCGGCCTGGGCCTGGGCACCGGCGCGTGGCGGATCGAACACCACCGTGTCGAAGGGCTCCAGCTCATCGCGCACCAATGGGCGCCGGGAAAGGTCGCGGCGCTCGAAGGTGACTTTCTTCAGGCCTTGCGGTTTGCGCAGGGCCTTGTCGAACGCTGCGAGCGCCGCAGCGTCGCCTTCCACGGCATGAACATTGGCGCTGCGCGCAAGCCGCAAGGCGAAGGTGCCGACACCGGAAAACAGATCCGCAACGTTCTTGGCCTTGCCGATGCCGGCAAGGACCAGTTTCGACAGCGCTTCTTCGGCAGCAATGGTCGCCTGTGTGAAGCCGCCCGGAGCGGCCACGATGCCGACACCGCCCATGTCCAGCAGGGGCGGGCGGACTTCCAGGATCACCTCGCCATTGACGGAGAGCCGTGCCAGATCCAGCTCGACCACCTTTTGGGACAGGGCCGGGATCTTGCGCTCGTAAGTCTTGTCCGCCTTGTCGATGGCGATATCCAGCCCGGCGGTTGAGGCCAGCACGGTCAGGCGCAGGTCGCCTTTCTTGGGCAGGACTTCCGCTGCAAGCGACTTCAGCCCGGGCAGGGCTGCAACGATGGCAGGATCGAGCACCGGACATTCGGCGATGTCGACCAGACGGTGGCTGGCCTTCTCGTGATAGCCAAGCAGGGTGTGACGGCCCGCGCGTGTTGCCGTCAGGACGGCGCGGCGACGCCCGCCAGCCGTGGCCGCGACGGTCTGCTCAATATCGGTTTCAATGCCCCGGTCCCCGAGCGCCTTGGCGACCAGGCCGCGCTTCCAGTCGAGATAGGGGTGTTCGGCAAGATGCTGCACCGAGCAGCCGCCACAGGTCTTGAAGTGCCGGCAAACCGGCTCGATCCGGTCTGGTGACGGGGTGTCGATCACAGGCTTTTTCGCCCGTCCATCGACGACTTCGGCGCGAACGGTTTCGCCGGGCAGGGCACCGGCGACAAACACGGACCCGGTCTCGGTCTGGGCGATGCCGTCGCCGCGATGACCGAGCTCGGTAACAATCAGCTCTCTCTCACTCATGGCTGAGCGATAGCGCCAAAGGGCGCTGCGGGCAAGCGCTGCACCTCAAGTTAGGCCGAAGACAGGATTTTCACGCCGGCAAAGGTAAAGAACGCGCCGAACGCGGCCTGGATGGCGCGCCGGGCCCGGCGGTAGGCCGCAAGCATGAGAGAGGTGGAAAAAAGCAGGGCGTAGCCGACATTGACCAGGAACGAGAGCCCCACCGTGCCGACCAGGATAGGAATACCGATCCACCAGGGGCCGCCGTCCTGAACGCCGAGCGAGACGATGGCCAGCCAGCCAAAAATCGCCTTGGGATTGGTGATCATCACGAGATAGCCCCGCAGGAGCAGCTGGCGTCCCGAGAGTTTCTGATCTGCCGTTGGCATGGCTGTCATGTCCTGATGGGTCCCTGCGGCCCGAAAGGCCTTGAAGGCCAGGAACAGGAGATAGACCCCGCCGAAGATCTTGATTGCGATCAGAAGAAAACCGAATTGCGCCAGAAGAGCCGACATGCCGATCACCGTCAGGGTGCCCCAGGTGATCGAGCCGAGAACGACACCGAATGCAAAACAGACACCTGCCTTGCGGCCAGAATGCATGGCCGTTCCCATGATGGCCAACACGCTGGGCCCCGGACTGAGCACGGCAAGAAGAAAGGCGGAATAGACCAGCAACAAGCCGGGCAGGTAGGGGGTGATCGTGTTCATGAAAGACTTGCGGGCAATTGGCAGGAGCCAGAGCTTATCGTGGACGGCGTCTTGTGTCAGCCGGCCTTTTTCCCAAAAAGCAGCCATTCGGCATTGCCGTCACCGCCCTTGACGGGCGAAGGGATGAGATCCACGGCTTGCCAGCCGCCGACACTGTCAAGCCAGGTCCTGAGGGAACAGGCGGTCTCTTCGGCCGTGTCCGGATCCACCAGACCGCCCTTGCCGATATTGTCCTTGCCGGCCTCGAATTGCGGTTTGACCAGAAAGACGCCGCAAGCACCCGGAGCGGCCAGATCGAGAGCCGGGGGGAGGGCCAGTTTCAACGAGATGAAGCTGACATCGGACACAAGCAGGTCCGGCCGGTCTCCGTCCAGATCGGCAAGGCTCAGGTCGCGGGCGTTCAGGCCCTCTTTTGCGACTACGCGTGCGTCGCTGCGCAGCAAGTCATGCAACTGATCATGGCCGACATCGATGGCATGGACCTTGGCCGCACCGCGTTCCAGCAGCACCTGGGTGAAGCCGCCGGTCGAAGCGCCGATGTCGAGGCAGATGAGGTCTGCCGGGTCGATGGTAAAGCGGTCCAGACCCTCGATCAGCTTCAACGCCGCCCTGGAAACGTAGCGCGACGCCGGGTCCTCGACCTTGATCGCGTTGTCCGAGCCAACCTTCTGCGCCGGTTTGGTGCAGATTGCTCCATTGACGCTGACCGTTTCACGCAGGATGGCATCACGCGCCCTGGCGCGGCTCGGGAACAGGCCCAGATCGACAAGATGCTGGTCGAGGCGGAGTTTTGACATCAAGGACGAGGATCAGAAGCAATTGGCGATGGCGGAGAGCAGCCGGTCGGCATAAACACGGTCGCCCGCATAGACCCACAGCACGGCAGACAGCGCGAGCAGACCCGTCGCGCCGGCTGTCAGTCCTATGAAAAGCGGTTTGCCCATGGTGTCCGGGTCTCTCCGATATCAGGTGTCAGGAAGACGCAGGTGCCGTTGCGATCAGACGCTCCAGCTTCTTCATGGCGTTTTCCTCAGCTTCGCCATACGCGATGGTGCCGACGAACTTGTTGTCCGCATTCATCAGGTAGACGGCCGCGGAATGGTCCATCGTATAGTCACCATCGTCAAGAGGCACCTTCTTGGCGTAGACGCGATAGGCCTTGAGCATCGCGTCAACCTGCTCGCGGGAGCCGGTCAGCGGTAGGATGCGCTTGTCGAACGCCCAGACATAGTCGCGCATGACATCGGGCGTATCGCGCTCCGGATCGACGGTCACGAAAGCGTAATTCAGCTTGTCCGCATCAGGTCCGAGCGCTTCCATCCAGCCCTGCAGTTCCGACAAGGTCGTCGGGCAGACGTCCGGACAGAACGTGAAGCCGAAAAACAGCACGGTCGGTTTGCCGGCAAGCGTTTTGTCCGACACTGTTTCGCCCGATCCACTGACCAGCTCGAATGGTCCGCCGATAGCGGCGAGCGGTTCGATCAGGGCGCCGGAATTCTGATTGCCTGCGGTCTGCTGATAGACCAGGTATCCGGACACGCCGGCAAGGACGGCAACCGCCGCCCAAGCCACGTACCGGAAGAGTTTCAAGCCAGACATGGTCTCGTCCTCTTCTCAGTTAAGGTCAGTTCTTGCTGTGGTCGTGGCCATGGTCATGGCCATGCTCGTGATCCATCTTGCCGCCGTTCGGGGTCTTGGCACCCATCTTGGCAACATCGAGTTCGACCGACACCTCACCGGCCTTTTCGAACGTCAGGACCACAGGCACCTTGCTGCCTTCTTCGAAGGACTGGTTGAGGCCCATGAACATGATATGGAGGCCGCCCGGTTTGAGGGCAACGGTTTCGCCGGCCGGGATCTCGATACCGTTTTCCAGCTCGCGCATTTTCATGACGCCGTCGGTGACAGCCATTTCATGAATTTCCGTCTTTTTGGCGACATTTGAGCTTGCCGAGACCAGGCGGTCTGCTTCCGAACCGGTATTGACGATCTCGATGAAACCGCCACCGGCCTTTGCCTTCGGCGGTGTTGCCCGGGTCCAGGCCGTGCTGAGTTCCAGGTCGCCGGCCTTGTAGTCCTGTGCGAAGGCGGAAAGGGACACGAGCGTGAGCGCTGTTGCTGCCACAACAGATTTGAAGATGTTCATTTTGAGTTTCCTTGAAGTCTGAAGAAATGGTCGGTTTCAGATTCTGGAAACGGGTGGGGCCCGGATGGTCCGTGTTTTTTCCGGGAATCGAAGCGCGCTCGGGCCTTGGCGGACTGTTTCGACACTCTTCTGAGCGGTCCTGGCCGGTCCGGTTGCCTGGGCCTGCGGTGCGAGGCAGGGCCCCATGGCGCAGCCATGCGGACAGGCCTGGGCACACTGGCAATGAATGGGGTCGTGGGGCGCAGGCAGTCCCTGTTCGAGACCGGATGGTTGGCATAGGCTTGTCAGGCCGTCGGCTGCCGCCATTTGCGGCGAGAGAGCGCTCGCCAGCACCAGCAGGCACAGACGCAGCACAAATGCCGTTCCCGCCAGTGCCACAAGCGGGTGGCGCTCCTGCCGAAGCAATTGCATCTGTGTCAAAGGCCTTGCCATGATGCGGCTATAAGACGGTTCAGGTCGGAAGTCGAGCGGCGAAACGGCGCAGGGACGGGGCTGGGGCCGGCCTATGCGGGTTTTGCCGGATTTTCGGTTTGCGTCTCAGGTGCGTCAGGCTGTTCCTTGTCTGACGCATCGTCGGCGTTCGAAAGGGCCTCAGCCTCGGACGCATCGGCTGTTTCACTCTCCTCGGGTGTGTCGAAATTATAAATATCGTCTTCATAGGCCGGGAATTCTTCCGGCGGGATGACGTATTCTTCCGTTTCCCAATCCAGTGGCTCCGGCGAGATGACCGAACCGACCTGGGCCGTCGAGGCGTATTCGAAGTCGGTCTTTTCGTCGGAGGTCAGTGCCGAACGGGTGATGATACGGGTCAGGATGAAACCGACCATCACAACCATCACGACGGAGACCATCACGAACAGGCCGGACGGCCCGATCTTTCCCATCAGCAGGGAGGCCGCAAACGGGCCGACGATCGAGCCGATGCCGAAGGACAGCAGCATGCCTGATGAGGTCTCGACAAAATCCTCGGCTGCCGCGTGGTCGAATGCGTGCGCGACGGTGATGGCGTAGAGCGGCTGGGAAGCCAGGCCGACGAATATCGCCATTGCGATTGCCGCAATGAACCCGTCTGGCGAGAAAAAGACGATCGCCAGGGCACCCGCTGCGGTCCAAAGCCCCAGTCCCACAAGCACGAGGCGCCGGTCCATCTTGTCCGATAGGCGGCCCACGGGCCATTGGGCCAGCATGCCGCCGCCGATAAATGCCGCCGCGAAAAAGGCCGACTGGTTGGTCGAGAGGCCGATCTGCGATCCGTAAAGCGGTGACAGGGTCAACAGAGCGCCTTGTGTTGCACCGACAAACAGGACCCCGACAAAGGCGGCAGGGGAGTTCAGGTAGAGCTGCTTGGGGCGGAAGCGCACAAGCGTGATCGGAGCCGGCTGTGTGGAGTTGGTCAGCGATACCGGCATCACCGCGATGCTGACGGCAACAGACGCGATCACAAAGGGCACGAAGGAGGAGATGCTCATCGTTGCGATCGAGATCTGACCGAGCATCAATGCAGCGAACAGGATCACGATGTAGAACGACATGATCGTGCCGCGATTTTCATTTGTCGCGCTCTCGTTCAGCCAGCTTTCGACAATCATGTAGAAGCCCGCCAGGCAGAAACCGGAAATCATCCGGATCAGGAACCATGCAGTCGGATCAATCATCACCGGATGCATGATGGCGGAGGCTGACATCAGCGACACCAGCGCGGCAAAGGCCCGGATGTGGCCGGCACGCATGATGATCAGCGGCGCACCAAGGCAGCCAAGTACCATGCCGACGAAGTAGGCGGACGACATGGCACCGATTTCCAGATCGGTGAAATAGTACCTGTCGGCAGCAAGCGGCAGCAGTGTCGTTTGCAGACCGTGCCCGAAGATAAACAGGGCGACGGACAACAAAAGGGCGGACACGGAAAGAAGCGTCTGGGCCATGGCTGCGTCCTGAAAATGTGTGCCGACGTCTATTTGAACGACTGTCAGCTGAAGTTGCAGATGAAATTGCAAAAGCGCCGGACGAGCCGGCCGCCTGATCCTGCAAATCAGCCTTCACAGCTCTTCCGGTCCGTGTCAATGACCAAAAAAATCCGCTCCCCATGTCAGGCATGGGAAGCGGCGTTTTTGAAATGTATTTCGTCGGTTATGCGCGCTGCGGAGCGGTCATCGCCTCCGTGCCGAGAGCGGCAAAGACGGTCTTCATGATGCCGTCGCAGTTCAGGCCGGCGGCCGCATACATGGCGTCGGGCTTGTCCTGGTCGATGTAAGTATCGGGCAGGGCGAGCGTGCGCACCTTCAGACCGTTGTCGAGCAGGCCTTCTTCCGCCAGCCGGGTCAGGACATGGCTGCCGAAGCCTCCGACCGATCCTTCTTCGACCGTCACGAGAACCTCGTGCTCCCGCGCAAGGCGGCGGATCAGGTCCATGTCGAGCGGCTTTGCGAAACGCGCGTCGGCGACAGTTGTCGACAGGCCTGCGGCATCCAGCTCCTCGGCTGCCTTCAGGCACTCGGCCATGCGGCCACCGAAGCTCAGAAGAGCAACCTTCGTGCCTTCACGGCGAATGACGCCCTTGCCGATTTCAAGCACGCTGCCGCGCTCCGGCATCTCCAGGCCAACACCTTCGCCGCGCGGATAACGGAAGGACATCGGACCATCGTCATAGGCAACCGCGGTTGCCACCATGTGTCTCAGTTCCACTTCGTCCGCTGCGGCCATGACCACGAAACCCGGCAGACAGCTCAAGAAGGCTGTGTCGAACGCACCGGCATGTGTGGGGCCATCGGCGCCGACCAGGCCCGCCCGATCGATCGGGAAGCGGACCGGCAGCCCCTGGATCGCCACATCGTGGATCACCTGGTCATAGGCGCGCTGAAGGAAGGTGGAATAGATCGCGGCAAACGGCTTGTAGCCTTCCGTGGCCAGACCGGCGGCGAAGGTCACTGCATGCTGTTCGGCAATGCCGACGTCATAGGTCCGTTCCGGAAAGGCTTCGCCAAAGAGGTTCAGTCCCGTGCCGTCCGGCATGGCCGCCGTGATCGCAACGACCTTGTCATCTGCTTCTGCTTCCTTGATCAGGGAAGTGGCGAAGACGTTGGTGTAGCTCGGCGCATTGGCTTTCGGCTTGGCCTGTTTGCCGGTGACAACGTCGAATTTCGCGACACCGTGATACTTGTCTTTTGCCCCTTCGGCCGGCCCGTAGCCCTTGCCCTTCTGGGTGACTGCGTGAATCAGCACCGGGCCGTGATGCGTGTCACGGACATTTTTCAGGACAGGCAGCAGGTGTTCCAGATTGTGGCCGTCAACCGGTCCGACATAATAGAAGCCGAGCTCTTCGAACAGTGTGCCGCCGGTCCAGAAACCGCGCGCATATTCTTCTGCTCGCGCCGCCTTTTCAAAAACAGGCTTGGGCAGGTTCTTGACCAGGTTCTTCGCGGCGTCGCGCAGGGTCTGGTAGGTCGGGCCGGACACAAGTTTGGCCAGGTATGCCGACATGGCGCCGACGGGAGGGGCGATCGACATGTCGTTGTCGTTGAGGATCACGATCAGCCGCGAGCCAAGATGCCCGGCATTATTCATGGCCTCATAGGCCATGCCGGCCGACATGGCCCCGTCGCCAATGACGGCGATGACATTGTTGTCGCCGCCCTTGAGATCTCGCGCAGCAGCCATGCCGAGACCGGCTGAGATCGACGTGGAAGAATGGGCGGCCCCAAAAGGATCGTAGATGCTCTCCGCGCGCTTGGTGAAGCCGGATAGTCCATCTCCCTGGCGAAGCGTCCGGATCCGGTCGCGGCGTTCCGTCAGGATCTTGTGCGGGTAACATTGATGTCCGACATCCCAGATGACCCTGTCGTCCGGTGTGTTGAAGACGTAATGCAGTGCAACGGTCAGCTCGACCACCCCCAGCCCGGCGCCCAGATGGCCTCCGGTGATCGACACGGCGTCAATGGTCTCCGCGCGCAGTTCGTCCGCGAGCTGCCTCAGTTCGCCTTCCTCAAGCTGACGAAGATCAGCCGGCGAAAGAACCTTGTCGAGAAGGGGGGTGTCTGGTTTGGAAGTCACTCTGGAGACCGCTCCACGATTAGAAAACTGGCGCGCAGGCATACACTAACCCGATATAGGGCGCAAATTCGAAGAGAGGAATGCGCCAAATTGGCAGGGGGGAGCTGCCAAGACTCGGTCCTTGATCGAATTTGTCCAACTAAATTAGGGGTTGGACCAGCATTTTGTGTGCAACTTTTCGCGAAATTGTCATTAGTCACCCGTTTGGGTGATGCGTCCCCCTCAGAACTACCTTAAGGGAAAGGGGTGGTCGATGGGGCCACGTGCACAGTGATCAACTTGGGGTCGTATTTCGCGGCCCCATTTTTTTGTCCATTCACATGGGCAGGTTGCCCGATTTCGCCTGAATTGCAGGTACTTCCGAACGCCAGTGCGCAGAGGCTGTCTTCGCTAAAACAGCTGTGCCAGCCGATGAACCAGCTTTGCCAGCTGGAGTTGCGTGTTGTTGCCGGTTTTTTCGTAGATGCGCCGAAGGTGTGTCTTGGCCGTGTTCCGGGTGATCCCGAGGTCTTCCACGGTTGCGTTCATGGAGCCTGTCATCGTCAGGTGCCGCGCCAGATGAGCTTCCGACTGAGACAGGTCGAAGTGATCCTGAAGACACTTCTCGACGTCCTGGGGCACGTCTTTCGTTTCTGTGAACCTGATCATGAAAAGCGGAGCGGCGAACCGGGCCGGTGAAGGCGGGGTGGGGTAAACCGTTTTGATCAGGATGCGTTTGAGCAAACCATCTGGACCGACAACGCAGACAGATCGCTGAGGATGCTTCTCGGTGCCGGGAACGGGCCTGTCGGGAGCGTGACGCGTCGCCACCGCCAGTTCCAGAAGCGCGGCGTCCAGTTGCTTGTTTTTGACGACAAGCTTTTGACGCTGCTGGGTTGCCGTATCCGATCTGGTCAGGGCCTCGAGGCAGGTCGGCGTCTGGGCTAGAATATCCCTGTCGGTATTGATCAGCACTGCCGGATTGTCTGTCGCTGACAGCAGAACGCGATTGAACTGATTATTCTGCCGATGTTTTTCCAGCTGAAAGTGCAGGTTTAACCCGGGGGCCAGGGCCTTGACTATGTTCCGGAACGTGTCCCGTGCGAGGGCGACATCGATACTGTGTGGATGGTGCGACGTGAACAGGCAGCCGAAGAGAATGGTCGACTTGTCCGTTCGCCAGATCGGTGAGACGAGTCCGGGAGCAAGGCGCAGATTAATCAGCGGGTCGTTGATGTCCTTGCCGGTTTCATCGCTGGAATTCTCGTTGGCCGGATTTGCCTGTTGCACGGCAAGGTCGGTGAACACCTCTTTGCCTGTGTTGCTCCGATCCAGAGAGGTTTTGCAATAGGGGTAATAGAGAGATGCTTCGGACAACATGAACTGAAGTGCATCACGGCCTTCTTCAGTTTCAATCTGCTTGAGCAGAAGGCCCAGGTCTTGTGCTGGGCGGTGACCGCCGAAATGGGGCAGTGCTGCGCCGGTGCCATCAAATTCCGCCAGGAAAGACCTGCACTCCAGTGTCCGGTCGATGAAATCGAGCACCTGGGGCCAACCCTCGGTTTGAGAGGAGCACTCAAGAACCCGCATAAGTAGATTTGCTTGGTCTGTTTTGCTGAGTGCTGGCATAGCTTGCATTGTCTACTAATTATTACATAAATGCCTCGTTAGACTGTCAATATTACTAGCAATTTATCTCTTTCTTGGCAATAGTAGCGATATTTTTTCTGATTATTGCTTAAATTCAGGCGGACAGATGGAGGTGTCATGTCCCTGGATACAGGGCGGCAGTCGAGACTTCAGCGGGCGTAATTACGCACGTTCGTTGCATGGAAGCGTCGGGCAGGTTTGAACACGACAAACGCCTGAATTGGTCATGGCGCACCTACCCGAGTCTATGTCCTCGTCTATTGCGACCTGACCAGTCGACGACCGAAGACTATTGGCGTTATTGCGGGTCCAGGGCTTCCGTGCCGCTGGCGTCTCCGTTCTGGCCCAGCTGGATCTTTTCCACCTTCGCCTCGGCGGACTTCAGCAAGGTGTCGCAATGCTTGCGCAACGCGTCGCCGCGCTCATACATCTCGATGCTGCGTTCCAGCGGCACGTTACCCTGCTCCAGTTCGCGCACGATCGTCTCCAGCTGCTTGAGAGCCTCTTCAAAGGAGAGCGCGGAAATGTCGTTCGCTGCATCGGCCATCGGTGTGGGTTCCGTTCCTGTTCGCATCCAGTGATCCTGCTGCAAACTTGCGGGCGCAGCGGCTGAGGTCAAGGTGTCAAATGTCTTTCAGGGCGATCATCCACTTGGATTTGCGCAACGGACTGGCCCACTTGTGAGGGGCATGACGCACATTTGAACTTGTCGCCTGAGCTGGTCAGCCAGTCATCAATGTCATGACATGTGCCGCTGTGGACCGCGCCAGGCCCTCCAGATCGTACCCGCCCTCCAGCACAGAAATCAGATGGCCGTCGCTGTGTTTGTCGGCAACATCCATCAAGGCCCGTGTCGCCCAGGCGAAGTCGGCTTCGACCAGGTTGAGACCACCGAGAGGATCCCGGGCATGGGCATCAAATCCGGCCGAAATGATCACGAGTTCCGGGGCGAATGTATCCAGGCGTGGCAGGATCACAACTTCAAAAGCCTCCTTGAACCCGGCACCGTCCTCGCCCGGTGGCAGTGGGACATTGACGATTGTATTGGCGTCTCCCGTTTCGGAAGCCGCACCTGATCCCGGATAGAGCGGCATCTGATGGGTGGAACAATACATCACCGTCGGATCGTCCCAGAAAATGTCCTGTGTGCCGTTCCCGTGATGCACGTCGAAATCGATGATCGCGACTCGTTCCAGTCCGTATTTTGCCTGCGCATAACGGGCAGCCACCGCCACGTTGTTGAAAAAACAGAAGCCCATGGCCCGGTCTTTTTCCGCATGGTGTCCTGGCGGCCGGGAGGCGGAAAAGGCGTTGTTCACCTTGTCGGTCAGAACTTCATCGACAGCACGGCAGGCGCCGCCGACGCCGCGCAGGGCCGCCTCCCAGGTGCCCGGCGACATGGTGGTGTCCGCATCGACTCTGGCCGTTCCTTCCTGGGGGGCCAGCCGATGCAGCATGTCGACATAGCTCATCGGATGCGCGCGCGCGATGTCCTCCACCGCTCCCATTGGCGCCATGTCGCGTTCAACCGGCTGGAACTTCTCGTGTTCCAGGATCCGGTCGATGGCGCGAATTCTGTCCGGGCGCTCGGGATGGCCGACGGGCGTCAGATGATCGAGATAGGACGGGTGATGCAGGATCAGGGTAGACAAAGAGGCGTTTCCGGAAGGTCAGAATTGTTTTGAGCATCTGACCGGTTGCAATTGAGACTGTCAATTGCCGAAAGGGATATTGCAACGCGGTTGGGTGATGGAGGATTTCTGGGTTTTTGATTTCATGTATTGATAAAAATTACTATAACAAATTCAAATAAAAATTTTGACCAAGTAATCAAATTTTTAGTTTGTGCGGGTTTTACTCTGCGTGCAAAGCGTGTTTCAGCAGGGGTAAAACATGAAAAATCTCTCTTTCATCGCGGTCGGTGTTCTTGCGGTGGTTGCTGCCGGGTCCGCCCAGGCCGATGACATCAAGGTCTTGGCCGGAAATCTGCCGCCAATGTTCCTCGACGGCGGCAAGGGGCGTGAGGCCGAGATCATCACCGCCGTGATGGAAAAATGTGGTCATACGGTCTCCTTCGAAATTCAGCCCTTCACCCGCCACTGGGAAACCTACAAGTCCGGTGATGGTGACGCCGTTGCGACCGTTCCCCAGGGCATGCCGATCGACGGCACGGCAAGCGACGTTTACATCCATTACCAGAACGGGGTCTCGTTTTTGTCGGACAGTGGCGCCAGCTACACCGGCCTCGGCGATCTGGCCGGCAAGAAGGTGATCGGGTTCAAGGGAGCGGAAAGCATCATTCCAGGGCTTGCAGATCACACCGGTTCCTTCGCTGACTATCGCGAAGTGACCGACCAGATCACGCAAAGCCGGTCGCTGTTTGGGGGACGTGTCGATGCCATCATCGGTGACGGCATGCTCTTTGCCGAATACAATCAGCAACTGCGCGGCCAGAGCGACCTGCGCTTCGATCCGAACCAGTCGGTAACCTTCAAGGCGGTGTTTGCCTCCAGCCCTTACACCATGGCGTTCCGAAATGCGGCGCACGCGGAGGATTTCAACCGTTGCTTCAAGGAGCTGGATGCCGATGGCACGATTGCCGGGATCAACACGGCCTGGGTCGACAAGTATCGCGACAGTCTCGGCGAATCCTATCTGGGGTACTGAGCCGGCACTGCCTAAAAAAAGGGCCGGCTGTTAAGCCGGCCCGTTCCGAGGTGCGAGCACCGCAATGCCCGAGGGGAGGTCCGCTGCATCTCAAATCTGAGTTTTAATCTATGTGATTCCAGTAAGGGAATGCGAGCTTTTTACCGTAATCCTTTCGGTACATGGTGTTGATAAGTTTGAAGACGTCCCAGATTTCCCGGTGTCTATTGTATGATTTGCTTAACCAAAATCCGGTTTCGGGCACGTGTATTGTTTGTCCGTTAAAACGGAAACTTGTCCAGGCGGGAACTTTATTTCAGGCGGACATGCTTCACTTGAAAATTCAGAACCGGCGTATGACTTGCTGATTTTTCTGGCTTTTTGTTTGGGTGATGAAGAAATGGTCAGTTCCTCGAGGGAACGGCGATCTTCAACCAGCAGGACGATGGCCTGAAAACCTGTCAGGGCCGAGGGGCAGCGGCGCGGCGGAGCCTGTCGTTGATCGCTTCGCCCAGTCCAAAGTTGGGGATAATTTGTGCGCGAATGACGGCAACCCCGCTCGCATCGAGCCATCGCATGGCCTGAAACAGATTCGCGGCTGCTTCTGTAAGGTCGCCGGTCTGGCTCAGGTTGAACTCCGCACGGGCGACTTCGGCACCGGGCAAGCGGGTCGGGCCGAATGACAGCAGGCCGTCTTCCGCAGACGCCTCTGCGGCTTCCAGAACAAGACGGGCATTGGGCGCGTAGTGCGAGGTCAGCATGCCGGGGGCCGCGGGGGCATCCGGCTGCGTGGACGGGTCCCGCGTTGCCAGTTCCGTTCCAAGCACCTGTTCGATGTCTTCCCGGGTCAGTCCGCCTGGTCGCAGGAGGCGGGGTTGGTCATCGATCAGTCCGACAATCGTCGATTCGATCCCGACGGCGCAGGGGCCGGCATCAATTACATAGCTCAGGGAGGGTTCCAGGTCGGCAACCACGTCCCCGGCGCGAGTCGGGCTGATCCGGCCGGATCTGTTGGCGCTTGGAGCGGCGAGCGGACGCCCTGTTCTTTCCGCGAGAAACCGCATGACAGGGCCATTCGGCACGCGCAGGGCGACGGTCTCAAGCCCAGCCGTTGCCAGGTCCGAAATCGGTGATCCCTTTTTCTTCGGCACAACCAGTGTCAGCGGCCCCGGCCAGAAGGCTTTCGCAAGTTTCAGGGCTCGATCATCAAAATGCCCATGGTCCAAAGCGCTTTCCAGTGAAGGCACGTGAGAGATCAGCGGGTTGAATTGCGGCCGGCCCTTGGCTTCAAAAATTCTGGCGCAGGCTGTGCCATTGGTGGCATCCGCCGCCAGCCCGTAGACGGTCTCGGTCGGGATCGCGACAAGGTCTCCTGCCAGCAGGGCAGAGCAGACCGCATCCGCTTCCGGCGCGCTCTTCCAGTCAGGGCTGTCGATGTCGAGTGTCCAACGTTGCATGTGGCAAGGCTCGTCCTGCAGGTTCCGGCGACCTGACCAAAAAGACGATGACCTGCCGCAGCGATACGGGTTGACGTTAACGTCAACTGGTCTATTGTCCTGTCAACTCGCTGTCGATAGCGCCTTTTGCGGAGAAGCCGGGCTTCCGTCAAGCTTTGAGCCGCGAAAACAATCAAATGCCGGACGAATGGAGCCGGCAGGTTTGGGAGGACCTGAATGTATCGAGCCCCGGTCGATGAGATTGCTTTCACGCTGAAACATGTCTGCGGATTGGGTGATCTGCAGCAGAATGCCCGCTTCGCCGACCTTGGCGATGATCTGGTCGATGCCATTTTGACGGAAGCCGGCCGCTTTGCAGCTGAAGAGATTGCTCCCCTCAACAAGGTTGCCGATACGCACGGCACGCCGCTTGAAAACGGTGAGGTCTCGACGCCTCCGGGCTGGCGCGATGCCTATCATGCCTGGATTGAGGGCGGCTGGAACGGGCTGACCGCTGATCCGGAAGCAGGGGGACAGGGCCTGCCGCAAATGTTGTCGGCCGCCGCGCTGGAAATGTGGAACTCCGGATCGATGGCCTTTGCCATCGGTCCGACGCTGACCATCGGCGCTGTCGAGGCGATGGAAAAACATGCCTCCGAGGAGCTCAGGGCCAAATACCTGGAAAAGCTGGTTACAGGCGAATGGATGGGCACCATGAACCTGACTGAGCCGCAGGCAGGCTCGGACCTTAATGCCCTGAAGGCCAAGGCCGAGCGCCGGGACGACGGCACCTACCGCATTTTCGGGCAGAAGATCTTCATTACCTATGGCGATCATGACCTGACCGACAACATCATCCATATGGTATTGGCCAGGCTGCCGGACGCCCCTGCCGGAACAAGAGGCATTTCCCTGTTCCTGGTGCCGAAGTTCCTGGTCAACGATGACGGGTCACTGGGCGAACGCAACGACGTCAAGGTTGCCGGTGTCGAGCACAAGATGGGGATTCACGGCTCGCCAACCTGCACCATGGTTTATGGTGACGAGGACGGCGCCATCGGTTGGCTGGTTGGCGAGGAGAACCGCGGTCTTGCCTGCATGTTCACCATGATGAACAACGCCCGGCTGGCCGTCGGCATTCAGGGCCTCGGGGTGGCCGAGCGCGCCTATCAGCATGCGCTCGCCTATGCCGTTGAGCGCAGGCAGGGCAGGGCACCTGGCGACACCGGCGAAGGCATGAGCCCGATTGCCCGCCATCCGGATATCAAGCGCATGCTGCTGGGCATGAAGTCGCGCACACAGGTTGCCCGGGCAATCTGCTACGCCTGTGCTCATGCGATCGACATGGCCAATGTCGCGGAAGATGCCGAAAGCAGAACGTTCTGGAACGAGCGCGCCAGCCTGCTGACGCCGATTGCCAAGGCCCTGTCGACGGATTTTGGTGTCGAAGTGGCGTCGCTCGGCGTCCAGATCCATGGTGGCATGGGCTTCATCGAGGAGACCGGCGCTGCCCAGCATCTGCGCGATGCCCGTATTGCGCCGATTTATGAAGGCACCAATGGCATCCAGTCCATCGACCTGGTCATGCGCAAGCTTCCGCTGTCCGGTGGCGGACACATCAAGGGTTTCATTCAGGAACTGAAGGAGATTGCAGACGAAGTGACTGCCTCCAATCGTCCGGAATTCGGTGCGACGGCCGAACGGCTAGCCGCCAGCATTCAGGATCTCACAGAAGCGACCGACTATATGCTGAGCGCTCAGGCAGACGGCCGGGTTGCGGATGCCTTGTCGGGTGCGACCCCCTACCTGCGCGTGGCGGGACTGGCACTCGGTGGCGCCCTTCTGGCCAAGGGGGCGCTGCGGTCTGCCGAAGAGCCGGCCGCGCGGCTGTCGGAGCGTACGCTTCTGGCGCGCAGCTTCTGCGAGACCACCCTCGGCGAAACATCGGGCCTGAAATCGGACATCCTCCTGTCGGCCGCGGCCATTCAGGATTTTGATCCGGAAGCCCTGGCCTCCTGATCGCTGCCCTGGAGTAACAGATGATAAGAACATCCATTGAGGACGGCGTCCGGACCCTGCGTCTGGACCGGCCGGAGAAGAAGAATGCCCTGACGGGTGACATGTACAACGCGCTCGCCGACGCATTGGAAACCGGCAATGGCGACGACGCAATCCGCTGCCAACTGATCTGCGGTCAGCCCGAGGTCTTTACGGCCGGCAACGACATCGGCGATTTCCTGCAATATGCCGGCAAGGTTGCCATCGACGAAACGCCGGTCGTGCGGTTTCTGCGGGCGCTGGTGCGCAATGAAAAGCCGCTGGTGGCTTCCATCGATGGCCTGGCCATCGGGGTCGGCACGACCTTGCTGATGCATTGCGACATGGTCTTTGCCAGCCCGCGCTCGCTGATCCGCTCGCCCTTTGTCGATCTCGGACTGGTGCCCGAAGCCGGGTCCAGCCTGCTTGGTCCGCAATTGATGGGCCACGCCAGGGCGTTTGAACTGCTCTGTCTCGGCAATGGCTTCTCCGCTGAAAAGGCAGCTGCCTGCGGTCTGGTCAACGAGGTCGTCGAGGACGATGTCGATGCCGTGGCGTTCGCCTGTGCAAAGGACATTGCGGCAAAACCGCCTCAGGCCATGGCCCTGTCGCGCAAGCTGCTGCGCGGGGACACCTCGGTCTTGTCGGACAGGGTGGAAGAGGAAATCAAGATCTTCGCCAGCCGCCTGACGGCACCGGAAACCATCGCCGCTTTCCAGGCCTTCATGATGAAGAAAAAGGCTTGAGGGCAGAACGCCACCACTCCGTTGTCATCCCCGCGCAGGCGAGGGCCCAGTAATCGCCGGCGATGGGAATGGGATGAAGCAATTGCCACTGCCTTGAGGCATCGACGCAGAAACAGGACCGCCATCGGGCGAAATCCAGGAGGAAACATCATGTCCCTGAAGGGAAAAACACTTTTCATCACCGGTGCGTCGCGCGGGATTGGCAAGGAAATCGCGCTGCGTGCAGCCCGGGACGGCGCGAACATTGCCGTTGCCGCAAAAACCGCGGAACCGCATCCGAAACTGGACGGCACGATCTTCACCGCCGCCGAAGAGATCGAGGCCGCGGGCGGCAAGGCCCTTCCGATCGTGCTGGACGTGCGTGACGACGAAGCCGTAAAGGAAGCCATCGACAAGACGGCGGCCGAGTTCGGCGGTCTGGACATCCTGGTCAACAACGCAAGCGCCATTCAGCTGACACCCTTGCAGCAAACCGACATGAAGCGCTTCGATCTGATGCACCAGATCAATACGCGCGGCACGCTCGCCTGTTCCAAACACGCGATCGAGCATCTGAAAAACGCGGACAATCCGCATATCCTGATGCTGTCGCCACCGCTCGACATGCAGGAGAAATGGTTCGCACCGTTCACCCCCTATTCGATTGCCAAGTATGGCATGAGCCTTGTGGTTCTGGGACTTGCAGGCGAGCTCAAGTCCAAGGGCATAGCGGTCAATGCACTGTGGCCGCGCACGACCATCGCGACGGCCGCGATCAAGAACATCATCGGCGGTGACAAGATGATGCAGCAGAGCCGGACACCGGAAATTCTCGCCGATGCCGCCTACGAGATCTTCACCTCGCCCTCGAAGGACTTCACGGGTCAATTCGTCATTGACGACACGTTCCTGGCAAGCCGTGGCGTAACTGATTTCGACAAGTACCGGGTCGATCCGAGCCTGGCGCTGGCACCGGATTTCTTCGTGCCAGACGACAGCAAAGCGCCCTGCGATCTTGGTCCGGTCAAGAGCTGAAACGATCGTTGATCCGGCTGAACGGGCTTGCAATGTCCAGCCCGTTCAGGCAGGTTGCCGGTGCCGACGAGGGCGGCAACCGGATCCGCGGAAAGCGAAAGCACCCTGACACCTGACGACATATGCCGGTTTTTCACCTGCGCCCGATACCAGCGGATCACCCGGGCATCTGAACCAGGAGAAAAGCCATGTCCAACGGACCTGCATCTTCCCTCGATACCTATAAGAACGCGGCGCGCCGCTTGCGCAAATCGCATGCCAAAGGCGAGGCTGAAGCCCTTGCGCGCGTTGCCGCCCATGTTCCCTCAGACAAGGCGCTGAGACACGCAGACTTTCTGCATGTGATTGCCCGCGAAGCGGGCCATGACAGCTGGCCGAAACTGAAATTTGCGCTGGAAAGCGCGGCCATGAGCCGGGCGGAGCGGGCCGAACGGCTGAAGATGGCGCTCTATTTCGGCCAGCACTGGGTCACCGAAAAACTTCTTGCCGCGGACCCGGCGCTGAAAGAAGACAATCTCGGCCTGCAGATCGCTCTCTATGATCTGGCTGCGGTCAAGTCCGCACTTGAGTCCGAGCCGAATGCGGCGCTCAGCGAAATCGGTGTGCGCACGCCTATTCTGCATCTCGCCTTTTCCAAGGAAATTCATCGCAGTCCGGAGAGGCAGGGCGACATGCTCGCCATCGCCGAGCTGCTGCGCACGGGCGGCGCTGACGTGAATGACGGCTACGCCACCGAGCCGGGCTCTGAACACAAGGTCTCTGCGCTCTACGGTGCCCTGTGCCATGCCGACAATCCTGTTCTCGGCGAGTGGCTGCTGGAGCATGGCGCGGATCCGAACGACAATGAAAGTCTCTATCACAGCACCGAACTGTCCGGCACGGCCGCACTCAAGCTGCTTTTGAAACATGGCGCCAGGCCCGATGGTACCAACGCGCTTGCCCGCGCCCTGGATTTCCGTGAAGAGGACAAGGTACGCCTGCTGCTGGAAGCCGGTGCAGACCCGGACGAAGCGATCCGGGATCACCCGAGCGGCCAGCCGATCGAAACAGTCCCGGCTTTGCACCAGGCCGCGCGCCGCTGGTGTCCGGCTCCGCTGGCAGAGCTTCTCCTGGATCATGGCGCGGACCCGAAACGGGTCTGGAAGGGGCATACGCCCTACGCAACAGCCAGGATCTTCGGGAATGAGGATGTGGCAGCCCTTCTGGAACAAAGGGGCGCAGCAACACCCTTAAGCGAGATGGAAAAACGGCTGGCCGATTGCGCGATGGGAAAGACCCCCGCCGCGCCGTTCGACCTGGCGACCTTGCCGGAGGAAGACCAGCTCCTGCTGACCCGCATTGTATTTCAGGAGGACCGTTTGGATCATCTGAAGGCGCTCGTCGAGGCGGGACTTGATCCGAACAGGACGGATGAAATGGGACTGCCTCCGATCCATGCCGCTGGCTGGGCCGGCTTGCCGGAGGCGGTCGCCTATCTGCTGACCCTCAAACCGGACCTGACCTGGAAGAACGCCTTTGGCGGGGACGCTCTGGACACCGTGCTGCACGGCTCTGAACACCGGCTGGACAAGGACGAGCGGGACCACATCACCTGTGCCCGGTTGCTGCTGGAGGCCGGCAGTGAGCTCTATCCGCACTTCATCACCGGCTGCGGCAACGAGGACATGGTGCAGTTTCTGGAAGACTGGCAAGACAGGTCAGGCAAGCTCGATGGCAAGGCCACTGGCTGATAACGCCTCATAAGCGGGACCGTCGGCCTCCCTTTCCACGATCAACGTGTTGAGCTGGGTGACGGGACCTATCCTGTAGGTGGCGGCGGTGCCGATCTTGTCCGCCGTCACCACCGCAACGGACTCCGAAGCAGCCGAGATCATTGCCCGCTTGAGCAAGGCCTCGTCATGGCCGCTGGTTGTCAGGCCGGCTGACGCGTCAATACCGTGGACGCCAAAAAACAGAAGATCGGCGTGAATGTTTCCAAACGACTCCAGAACGGCCGTTCCGACAGTCATCCTGCTGTGTTTTTCAAAGACGCCGCCAAGTAGAATGACCTCGGCCGCCGGATGATCGACCAGCGCCAAAGCTGTCTCAGGGCTGTTGGTAATGGCTGTGAAGGCCAGGGCGTGCGAGACCTGACGGGCAATTGCCAGGTTGCTGGTGCCGCCATCGAAGATCACGACCTGACCGGGCTTGATCAGAGATGCGGCGCGGATTGCCAGCCGGTCTTTCACCGGGCGGGACTTTTGGGAACGCGTTTTGAAGGGGTGCTCGGCTGGCGACAAAGGCAAGGCTGCACCATGCACGCGCTGTATCAGGCCTTCTGTTGCCAATTCTCTGAAATCCCGCCGGGCAGTGTCCTCCGACATGTCGAATTCTGCGGCGAGATCTGCAGTGGTCAAGCGCCCCCTGTCTTTGAGGGCCGCCAGAATGAAGTGCCGGCGTTCGTCCGGGCTGCTGGTCATGGACATTGACAACTTCCATAGTTTGCATGTTTATGCACGAATAAGAAAAAACGTGCAAATCTCGAAATGCGCTTGCCTGCGCCACCTGTCCAGAGGCCCTGAACCCGATGGAAGAAACACGGATTTTCAAAGGGGCGATCGTACTGCCTGATCTGGTTCTACCAGATGGATATCTCGTCTGCCGAAATGGCAAAATCGACCATGTCGGCCCGGGTAATCCCTGGCCGAATTTACCGGTACAAGAAGTTGAGATCCTTGCGCCGGGCTGCGTCGACATTCACGTGCATGGTGGGGCGGGTGCCGATTTCATGGATGGCACAACTGCTGCCGTGGAGACCGTTGCCAGGTCTCACGCAGGCCACGGTACCACGACGTTGTTTCCGACGACGACGACAGGAAGTTTTGATGAACTGGAGGCCATGGTCACCGCCTGCGAAACGGTGTGTGACAATTGGCAACCGGATCGGGGCGCGCGCATCGCCGGCGTCCATTTCTACGGTCCCTATTTCGCAGAAGACAAAACCGGGGTGCACGCCAAGACAGGCCGCCGGGATCCCGTCAGGTCCGAATATGAGCATTTTCTGACACGTGACATCGTCCGGATCGCAACTTGTGCTGCGGAGTTGAAAGGGGCGGCGGAGTTCTATCGCTTCGCCGCTGCTCGGACCAGTTTGCTGACTTGCGGTCATTCGAATGCGTGCTGGCAGGAAATGGAAGCCGCTTTCCGGGACGGTGTCCGGCATGTTGATCATTTCTGGTGTGCGATGAGTTCCGTGGCTTCCCTGCGCAAGCGGTTCGGCACACCGATGCGCGCCGGAATGGAACAGTTCGTGCTGGCAAATGAAGCCATGAGCACCGAGGTCATTGCCGACGGGCATCACCTGTCGGACGACCTGCTTGCGTTCGCCTACCGGATGTTCGGCCCGCACCGTCTGTGCCTGGTAACGGATGCCAATCGTGCACTAGATTGTCCGCCCGGCACTTATCGCTTTGGCCCTGAGGCCTCGGGCAGTCTCGTTGTCAGCAATGGTGAAACGGTGTGCGGCGCGGACGGATCGCTGGCCAGCTCGATGCACGGCATGGATCGCATGCTTCGCATCATGGCAAAAGCTACCGGTGCGTCTTTGCCCGATCTCTTCCGGATGGCCAGCCTGACACCGGCGACCCTGACCGGAATTGCCGGCGATGTCGGCAGCCTTGAAACCGGCAAGCGTGCAGACATTCTGCTGTTGTCAGAAGACCTTGAGCTGCGAGACGTTTTTGTGGCAGGTCAGAAGTTCCGGACCTGAAAGAGGCGAACACCGGCAGGCCTTGTTGCTGGCCAAGCACCCTCAACCGCTGTTAGAACTTCCCGCAGGGTTTATTTTACCAAGGACGGAGGGGTCTTCATGGAAAGTGCAATGGACCAGGTAAGTGTCTGGATGCCACTGCTGATCAATGCGGTGAAAGCTGTCATCGTTCTGGTGATCGGCTGGTTCCTCGCCGGTTTTTTCTCGGCACTTGTCAAGAAACGCATCGTCAGCCACCCGCAGATTGACGACACGATCGGTGGGTTTGCCGCTTCGATCGTGCGTTGGCTGATCCTTCTGGTCACCGTGATTGCCATTCTCCAGCTCTTCGGCATCCAGGCAACCAGCCTTGTTGCCGTGCTCGGCGCCGGTACGCTGGCCATCGGCCTGGCCTTGCAAGGCACGCTCAGCGATGTTGCCGCCGGGGTCATGCTGATCATTTTCCGGCCCTACAAGATCGGCCAGTTCGTCGACATCGGCGGCACGTCGGGAACGGTGAAGGACGTCAATATCTTCGTGACGGAACTGGTGACGCCGGACAACGTCCAGATCATCATGCCCAACGGCAAGGCCTGGGGCACGGTGGTGACCAATTTTTCGGCCCACGCCACCCGCCGCCTCGATCTGACTTTCGGCATCGATTATGGCGATGATGCCGACAAGGCGATCCAGATCATCCTGGATGTGGCCGGTGCGGACAGCCGTGTTCACAAGGATCCGGAGCCCTGGGTACGCGTGACCAATCTCGGCGACAGTTCTGTCGATCTCGGCGTGCGCCTGTGGTGTGAGGCCGGCGATTATTGGGAGCTGAAGTTCCACATGCTCAAGGCTGTCAAGGAAGCCTTTGACGCCGGCGGCATCTCCATTCCCTATCCGCATCAGGTGGAAATCCAGAAGGCGGGCTGAGCCAGAGACATAATCCGCCACCTTTCCCGGCGGTGGATGCCTTGTGTCGTCTCCGCGCAAAAGGGGCCCCTGGGTGCTTCATCTATTGCCAGGGCAAATTCCCGAGTGGCCGGGATGCGGCACCGCTCTGTGCCTGGCCTGGACAACAAGCTGAAAAAGCTGCGGGCATTGCCACTGTTGGCTCTTGCCCGCCGCGACACCTCTCGTGCGTCTCAGACTTTCTCAGGTTCCTTTGGCATGACGCCATCCGGCAGTTCGGACCCGCCTTCCGGGGTGTTATCATCACTGGAAACGGGGGAGGAACTGGCTGCTGCTGTTGCGTCCGATGACTGTGGCGCGCCAGGTTCCGCTTTCGGATCCTCCGTGGCCTGGCCTGCCTCGGCCTGCTGACCGGTCTCGGAAGAGGCATCTCCCAATGGCTCGCTCGTCTCGTCCTCCGGAGTGCCGGCATTGGCGTCCGGCTTCACGGCGTCTGCCTCAGCGGCGGCCGCCGTTCGCACGTCTGCCTGAACCTCGGAAAACACCGGGACCACGGGATCCTCGATGTCTTCCGGGTCGTCGTCGGTATTCATCAGTTGCCGCTTCTGTGCCAGCGACACGACATGGTCCCGCAGGTCCTGGTGCTCGGCCATCAGTGCCTTGAAATCCTGGGCCTTCAGGCTGAGCAGCTGGCAATAGCCGAGCGCCACCACGTCGGCACTGCGCCGGCCGCCGGTCATCAGGGCAATTTCGCCGAACACGTCGCCGCGACCGAGCCGGACATTGTGGGTCGGTGCCTGCACTTCAACCGCGCCGGAGGCAATGAAATAGGCTGCATCGCCCCGGTCGCCCTTGCGGATCAGCTTCTCGCCGGGGGTTGCGAATTGCGGTCGCATCATGCGGCGGATCGCCTTTTGCTGCTTGCGCGGCAGGTCGGCAAAAAGCGGATGAGCGCTGACCAGCTCCCGCGTCTTGAGACCGAGATCCAGCTTCGGCCGGGTATGACACTCGCGGCGGGTGCGCTCGACATCGCGCAAGAGATCGCGATGCAGCTCGGTGCCGATCAGCATCTGCGCCTTGGCCTCGTCATAGGCGGTCTCTTCAAGCCGCACCCCTGCCTTACGCAGGAACTGGCCCTCCAGGGCATCCGCGTAATCAGGATATTGCAGGCGCAGGGCATCGATTGCGGCCAGGGTCTCGTCCTGGCGCAGGGTCAGTGTGTCCTGCAGAATGTCGGCAACGCGGTCGCCGAGCAGCGGCCTGATCCGCCGGTTGTTGAAGACGATCAGCTCGTCGGCGAGAATGCGGTAGACCAGCAGGAATTCGAACCGGTCGGCCAGCTGGATGGCCAATGGCCGTGCAATCCGTAGGCGACGTTGCAGCGACTGGGCCAGGCGGAAGCCTAAGCCGAATTTGAGCGGTTGGCGGGTGGCCCTCTTATAGCCAGACCGGCCGTCGCTGCGCGCCAGATCTCCTGACCGCCCTGTCAGCGTGAGGAACCGGGAGACGGAGCGTCCGGAAATTGTCTTTTCGTGAAAATGCTCCAGAACCAGTTGCTGTTCCCGGTCGGCCAGCGCAATCAGGCCGATGCGCACACGGTCCCAGTCCGTCAGTTCATCCAGCTTGTTGGTCTGGGCTGCGGCTGCTGCCCGGTCTTCGTAATCCTTGAGAACAGGTCCCGAAACATCTGGGCCAATATGATAGCTGCAGGCGGCGGATTCCAGCTCGTGCCGGATGTCCGTCAGGGACAGCGACAGGTATTGCGTCCTGAGTGCCTCGTCTCTTGCATTCAGCTGGTCGAGCTTGAGCAGCCGGATCAGCGGTTTCAGGCTGGTTCCGTAGACCAGCAGGGTGAAGAGTACAAAGCCGGTGGAAAGCTTGGTGACAAAGCCGGAAACTTCCGACGACAGCAGGGCATGTTCCGAAACGGAGAGGGCAAGCGTCAGCGTCACGGCGCCGCGCATTCCACCCCACAACATCACCGTCTTGTATTTGGAATTGACTGCCTGTCCGACCTTGAAAACGCTCAGGACCGGAAGCAGGCCGAAGATCACGACGGCGCGTGCTGCGAGGGCGGCGATGATCACGACCAGGAGCAGCAGAATATCGACGGGGGAAAACCCTTCGACAAAGCGCGGGATCAGGATGGCGGACAGAAGGAAAATCAGGGAGGCGGCCCAGAATGAAATCTGCTCCCAGACCGCGTGCAGAAACTGCCAGGCGGAAGGCTGGATCCTTGCCAGTCCATAAAAATTGAAAACGGTGCCAGCGCAGACAACAGCAACGACGGCGGAAACGTCGACAAACTGGTCGCTGAGCACATAGGTGCCGTACGGCAGGGCCAGGCTGAGCGTGACCTGGGCGAGGGGCAGGTCGCGCATCAGTGGCAGCAGGCTGACGGTCACCCTGCCGAGTACGGCGCCGACCAGGATGCCGCCTGCAAAGGACCGGCAAAAGGCAATCAACGCCTCGTCCACCTGCAAGGTGCTCTGGCCTGTCAGCATGTGCAAGAGGATGACGAAGATCACGATCGCGGCAGCGTCGTTCAGAAGGCTTTCACCCTCCACGATCCGAGCAAGCCGGGCCGGCGCACCGATGTCCCGGAAGATGGCAACAACAGCGACCGGGTCGGTCGTGGCCACGATCGCCCCGAGCAACAGGCAGGCGATCAGGCCGATGTCGTGCAGCGAGAACAGCAGGGCAAGCGGGTATAGTCCGAAACCGATGAAGGCAGTGGCCACGAAAACGGCCACCACGGCCATGACCAGAATAGGGGCAATATCTTCCATGATCCGGCGCACATCCAGCGTCAGGGCGGTCTGGAAGAGCAGGATCGGCAGGAAGATGTAAAGGATCATCTCCGAGTCGAGCGGAGGATTGATGAAAACATCGGCAATGGAATTGAATGCGTCGGTCTCCGCCGAATAGCGCAGATAGATCGCCAGAATGCCGATCAGCGTGCCAACGGTTGCCAACAGCACGCTCGGCGCAAGCCCCAACCGTCTGGCAAGGGGCTGCAGCAGCGAAATCGTGATCAGCAGCAGCGCAAAAGCGCCTGTTATCAAAGGTGTTTCCATCGCGCCATGGTGCACTGCGATTGCGGCAATTTCAAATTGGTGGATCTTTGTTCTGACAGCAAAAGGTCAAGGACATGTTGCCGCAGGATCGTTGCCGGCTATTCCCTCGCTTTGCGCTCGGAGAGCCAGATGCCGCCAAGCACCAACACAAGGGCGGTGCCATGGTGCCACTTGAACTCTTCTCCGAGGATCGACACGGCCAGGATCGCGGCGAAGATCGGAACGAGATTGATGAACACGCCCGCCCGGGCCGGACCGATCAGCTCCACGCCGCGCATGAAGAAGATCTGTGCCAGAAACGAGGGGAAGAGGGCGATGTAAAGCACCACCAGCCAGCCTTGCAGGCTTGGCCATTGGGCGCTGTCGGCCCCCATTTCGTAAAACAGGCCCGGTACCGACGTGACGGCGGAAATGCCGGCGAGCACCGCGAAGAACGTCAGCGGTGAGACTTGCGGCCGGTTTCGGAGCGCGAGCGTGTAACCGGAATAAAGCACACAGGCGATGAGCATCACGCCGTCGCCGGGATTAACCGCGAGCGCCAGCAGCACCTCCAGCTTGCCCTGGGCGGCAATCAGCGTGACGCCGGCAAGCGTCAGCAAGATGCCGAGCACCTGCAAGAGCCGCACCTTTGTGCCGAAGGCAATGACGGAGCCGATCAGAACCAGGATCGGCATGGAGCCCTGGATGATGCCGAGATTGACGGCGGTCGTTTCGGTAGCCGCGATGTAGAACAGCGAGTTGAACCCGACAAAACCGAAGATCGCCATTAGCAGCATGCGCGGAAAATAGGGCTTCATCAGCGGCCATTCGCGGCGAATACTGGCCCATTGCATCGGCAGCATGATCGCGGCCACGATCACCCAGCGCAAAAACACAACCACCATCGGCGAGACTTCGCCCACAGCGAGACGGCCGGCCACCGTGTTGCCACCCCAGAAAAGAGTGGTGAGCGCCAGCATCAGCAGCGCATTGCCATAGGTCAGGTCGCCAAGTCGTTTCACCAGCGCAATCATGGTGTCCTGTGGGGTCATGAGAGAAAACGGAAACGCCATCGGTAGCGGATCGCGTGAAGGGCCGAAAGGCCTTTTATTTTGTATACCGTCTTATACTGTTGGAGATAATGATCTGGATCTTTTCCAAATTGGAAAAAGTCATGGGAGGCATCCGGCAATTGACGCGTGCCGTCTTTCACCCCAAAACACCTGCAAACAGCCATTAAAAGAGATTTTCAAAGGAGCTGCCCCATGACAGGCCGGATCGATGTGCACGGATTGAAAGTTGCCAGCGACCTCTATGACTTTGTGAATGAAAAGGCATTGCCGGAAACAGGTGTCGATCAGGACCATTTCTGGAAGAGCCTCTCTGATCTCGTTCATGACCTGGCACCGAAGAACCGTGCACTTCTGGCTAGACGGGATCAGCTGCAGGAACAGATCGACGCCTGGCACAAGGCCAATCCGGGCACGCCGGACATGGCCGGTTACAAGTCCTTCCTGAAGGAGATCGGTTATCTCGTTCCGGAAGGGGAGGCCTTTGAGGTCGGCACCGCGAATATCGATCCGGAAATCGGCAGCGTTGCCGGTCCGCAGCTCGTCGTTCCGGTCATGAATGCACGCTATGCCCTTAACGCCGCAAACGCCCGTTGGGGCTCCCTTTACGATGCTCTTTACGGTACCGACGCCATGGGATCGAAACCCTCTGGCAAGGGGTTCGATCCGGCGCGCGGCGCTGAGGTCATCGCCTATGCCCGCAAGATCCTCGACGAAGCTGCACCGCTTGGCTCGGGTAGCTGGTCGGAAGCCACCGGCTTTTCCGTCGAGAATGAGAAGCTGGTGGTTGCCACCGGGAGCGGCTCTACGGGGCTGGCAAATTCGGCTCAATTTGCCGGTTATTCCGGTGACACTTCTGCGCCATACAAAGTGCTACTGGTAAAGAACGGTTTGCATCTGGAAATCGACATCGATGGTCAGCATCCGATCGGCAAGACCGACAAGGCGCATATCGCCGACGTGATCCTTGAATCGGCCATGTCGACGATCATGGACTGTGAGGACAGCGTCGCCGCCGTCGATGCGGAAGACAAGGTGGTCGTCTATTCCAACTGGCTCGGCCTGATGAAGGGCGACCTGGAAGAAACCTTCGAAAAGGGTGGCGAGACCATCACCCGCCGCATGAATGGCGACCGCAACTACACCGCGCCCGACGGCAGCGCCCTGTCGCTGCATGGCCGCTCGCTGCTTCTGGTGCGCAATGTCGGCCACCTGATGACCATCGACGCGGTGCTCGACAGGGACGGGAACGAGGTGCCGGAAGGCCTGCTCGACGGCATGATCACCGGCATGATCGCTCTGCACGACGTCGGCCCGAATGGCCGTGAGCTGAACAGCCGTGCCGGCTCGGTCTATATCGTCAAGCCGAAGATGCATGGTCCGGAAGAGGTTGCCTTCGCCTGCGAGATCTTCAACCGGGTCGAAGATGCACTCGGCATGGCCCGTAACACGCTCAAGATGGGCATCATGGACGAGGAACGCCGGACAACGGTGAACCTGAAAGAGTGCATCCGACAGGCCAGGGACCGGGTCTTCTTCATCAACACCGGCTTCCTAGATCGCACCGGCGACGAGATGCATACCTCCATGGAAGCCGGTCCGATGATCCGCAAGGGCGACATGAAGGCCGCCACATGGATCGGGGCTTACGAGAACAACAATGTCGATGTCGGTCTTGCCTGCGGCCTGCCGGGCCATGCCCAGATCGGCAAGGGCATGTGGGCCATGCCGGACCTGATGCAGGCGATGCTGGAGCAGAAGATCGGCCATCCGATGTCAGGTGCCAACACCGCCTGGGTGCCTTCGCCGACGGCAGCAACCCTGCACGCGCTGCATTATTACAAGGTCCGTGTTGCCGATCGCCAGGGTGAGCTGAAGTCCCGCGACGCCGCGAAGCTGGAGGACATTCTGTCGATCCCGGTCGCCGAGCGCCCGAACTGGGCACCGGAAGACATCCAGGCCGAACTCGACAACAATGCCCAGGGCATTCTGGGCTATGTCGTGCGCTGGGTGGAGCAGGGGGTTGGCTGTTCCAAGGTACCGGACATCAACGATGTCGGCCTGATGGAAGACCGGGCCACCTTGCGCATTTCCTCCCAGCACATTGCCAACTGGCTGCATCACGGCGTTGTCTCCAAGGACCAGGTCCTGGAAACCCTGAAGCGCATGGCTGCCGTCGTTGACGGACAGAACGCGGGCGACCCGCTCTACCGGCCGATGGCGGATGACTTTGACGGCTCTGTCGCCTTCCAGGCCGCCTGTGAACTGGTGCTTGAAGGAACAAGTCAGCCCAACGGCTACACCGAGCCTGTACTGCATCGCCGCCGGATCGAGTTCAAGGCGAAAGTCGCCTGACGGCCGGTTTCCCGACTAGCACGAAACGTCCTTGAGGCGGTCCGCATGGGCCGCCTCTTTTGGGTTTCGGTGTGCAGGGAAACAATCGCAGTCTGCGTTACCCGGCATGGTCGGACGGCAGAGACAAGCTATATGGTCGGCCCAGTCTTTCCGTTCTGGAAAAGACTGCCGTTGGGACTAACTGCAAAATGCAGCTGTTTACCTGACCGAATTTACGTTGGGTTAGGTTCGATTTGCGATAACGTACCACTTCTGGTTTTGTTGCTTCGGCAAATTGCGAGGGGGGAGCTGTGATCCGATGATGCGATTTTTACTCGCCGCTATCGTGCTTTGTCTTGCAACTTTCAACAGCCAGGCGAGCGCGAACGAATGCAAGAAAATCATCGCCTCCGCTCACCCGAACTATCCCCCCTATCATTGGCGTGAGGGCAATGAAATTGTCGGTGCGAGCGTCGATCTCAACAGGCTTGTGTTTCAGGAAATAGGGGTCGAATTCGCAGCCGTCTATTCCGGTCCCTGGAAACGGGTTCTGGCGACGGCCGAGAGCAACATGATCGACTTCGTCATGTCGCTGAAACGCACGTCCGAGCGCGAGGCCTTTCTTCGATTCACGGACTATCCAGCCTTTCCCAATCCCTTTACGGCGTTCACGCTTGTTGAGAACTCCTTCGATCTGGAACGTTGGAGCGATTTGAAAGCGCTCAAGGGAAGCAAGAATGCAGGAGATCGCTACGGACAACCTCTCGACAGTTATGTTCTTGAAATCCTGAAACTACCGGACAATGACTCTCTTGAAGACAATGTAAACCGGCTGATGCTCGACCGGCTCGATTACATCATTCATGGCCGGTATGTCGGACAGGCACATTTCGGAATTATCGAGGGTGGGGAAAAAATCGTTCCGCTGGAAAAGGATATTATCGGCGGGTTCATCCATAGCGGATTCTCTCTTGGCTCGAGCTGCGCCGTCCATCTGGAATATCTCAATCGGCGCTATCTTGAACTGTTTGGCGATGGAACCGCGGAAAGACTGCTCGAGGTGAACATCGAAAGGTGGGTAGCCTTCAATCACCGGCAGAAGGCCGGGGAGGAAAACACCCGCCGTCAGAATTGAAATCCGGACATGCTTGTTAACCGGCGGCAGATGCCGGAAGGGCGCATCGGCCAGAAAGCTTCCGCAACGATCAAGTGGCAGCCTGCGCTGGCGCGGAGCAACTTGTCCTAAATCGTCGCCCGCCTCCCTTTAATCTTCGTCCAGCATGAGAATTCCGCGGCCGCCATTGGTTGCAAGGTTCATGATCAGTTCAAGCTGCCTTTCGGTTACCTCGGGGAGATCCTGTGCAAGAAACTTGGAGGTGCTCATTTGCTTTGCAGGAACGTCGGAGGCCAGCATCACACGAGAGGCGAAGTAGCTTTTCTTAGGGTGCTTACGAAGGATGATACCCTTGAAGCGATTTTCGGACATGCCTGTCTTCATCACCATGAAAAACGGGTTTTCCTTGTCTTTTTCTATCCCGATGAAGACAAGGAAGGAATTGAACTGCATCACCCGTCCTGAAATGACACTGTCATGAGCCTCGTTCAGATCCTGGCTTGAATCGACGCGATATCGTATTTCGAAGCAGAGGTAGGAGCTGGAGCCATCGTCGCGAAAGGTCAGGCTGCCAACCGCCAGCCGAGGATCCTTGGCATGAAGCTCCGAAGAGTTTTTTGCGTATCGGTAGATGTGGCCGCCCTTTTGAAATTTGCGTTTCAGACGCGCGAGCGCGCTGCTGCCCTGTGCGGCATGCGGCGCCAAAAAGCTCTCCAAACTCACAGTATTCGGCGTCTCTTCGATGCCCAAGTCCGAACCGATGTCCGGGAAAACGTCTGCGACCAGTGGACGTATATAAGTGTCGATCTCGTGTAACCGTGTGTAGTTCCTTGTTTGGGCGTCCTGCGCGATCAGGCGCTGGTGGAGTTTTTTCGTATAGGCCGCGTAGACTGCGGCGGACATTGATCTCTTGCTTTCCGCATTTGAATGCGAGCTTTTGGATATCGGTCCGTTCGAAGAGTCTACATAATCGCTGTATGAGATTCCAAATTTGCTCTTGGCATAATTAAGTAGGCTTAACAGCTTTAAGATGTCGGAATCGTTCGGTTCTTTGTGATATCCAGAAAACTCATTGTTTATTGGCATCTAAAAATGTCTCCGAGAGGGGTAACTCTAATTAATTCAGAATAAGTGCCGCTGACGACAAGGCAACGAATCGTATTGATAGGGACCCCTTTTTTTCCGGATTCTTATTTTTGCTTTCCAGTTTTCCTTTGCTGCCAGCGTTCTGCAAACCCAGGATGTTTGAAGAACTCTGGAGACGGGAGGCTTCAAATGTTTAGGTCGATTGTTTGTTACGCAATGGTGCTGTGGTTGTTCAGTGCGCTATCGGCGCCAGCCTTTGGCCGCAGTCTGTTTAACGCGTGGGAAGTCGGGTCGCTTGACCAGATTGATGCCTACACAGCAACCATGCTCTCTGACCTTAAGAAATTCGAGCAGGCTTGGCGCATTACGCTGCATCACCGCAAGATGAAGGCCAATCATGACCATTTTGACCAAACAAAGTTGGCCGTGTGTCGGCTGTCGTTTCGATGGATCAATACCCAGCGTGCCATGCTCGAGGCGCGGAAGCGTCAGAAAACGGTGTACCGCCTGACGGTTCCGCCATCGGTTGACGGGCTCCGCGAGGCGACAAAGAAGGCGTTCGATCTCGCAAACGAATATGTTGATCGCCCAAAGGACTGCAAGGCGCTGACGATCCAGGACTATCAGAGGTTCGTCGAAGCAACGCGCAATCTGCGGGAGATTAGAAACCGGCTCGGGAAGATCTCGAAGAGGCAGCGGAAAACGGCTTGGTCGACGACCTTGTCAGTTGAGCTGAGCCCACTTCCCTTAAAACTGGAAGTCGTTGAGGGGTCGATCAAACTGAAGTTCACAAAAAACATTGGTCCATTGAAGTTTGATCTGCAAACTGGCCCCAAACTTCAGCGCTACAGCTCCTCCAGCGGATTGAAGTACCTGGTTGTCAGAACGCCAGATAAGAGAGCTCGTGTTTTTTTCGTTGCCGGAATGAATCTGGAATTCGCTCTGCCGGCGTCTGTTGTCAATGTCTCAGGAGAAACGCTGACGATCACGTGTTCGCAGGCTTGTCTTTCAGAGCTCAACCGGTCGATCTAGCTGGCTTGAATGACTGACGGATTGTTCCAAAAGGCGATTAGAGAGGCTGAAATCGAATGGCGGACAAAAGTTCCGCCATTCCGACAGCAAGATACCTTCTTAAACATTGGATGCCGACCATGATGTTCTGAGGCTCCAGCAGAGCAATGACACTGGCTGCGTTTTTTGATCGATTGAGACGAACAGGTCGGCTTTACTCAGACCTTGTTTCAGATCGGTGAATCCCTCACGGTTCCGTTCGGTTTTGTCGCGATGTGTCGTCTTAAGTCCGCCAGCCGAGCAGGTGCCGCTCAACCGCACCGATCAGCGCGCTGACCAGAACCCCCAGCAGGGACAGGATCACGACACCTGCGAACAGGCGCTCCAGATCATAGAGAGACCCGGCCTCCAGGATATAGGCTCCGATCCCGTATTCGGCTCCCAGCATTTCGGCGGCCACCAGCAGGATGATCGCAATGGCAAGGCTGATGCGAAGGCCCGACAGAATGCCGGGCATGGCGCCCGGCAGCACGATCTTGCGCACGATGGACCACCAGGACAGGCCGAAGCTCTGGCCCATACGAATGAGGGTCCGGTCAACATTGTCTACCGCGCCATAGGTCGCCACGACCGTGGGCGTGAAAGTGCCGAAAGCGATCAGCGCGTATTTCGAACCTTCACCGATCCCGAACCAGATAACAAAGAGCGGCAGCAGTGCGATCTTGGGGATCGGGAAAATCGCCGCGACCAGCGGCACCATGCCTGACCGGATATAGGAGAACAGGCCGATCAGCACCCCGACGCTGATGCCGATGCTGACACCGATCGCCGCGCCGACGATCAGTCGCGACAGCGAGGGGCCCAGATGTTTGAACAGAAGTCCACTTTCGTAGAGCTCCACCAGCGTCTCCAGCACGTCTGAGGGTCTCGGCAACGTGAGCGCCGAAATCCAGCCCGCGCGTGTTCCCCATTCCGCGATCAGGATCAGGCCGACAAAGACGGCGAACCCCACCCAGCGATGCGGTTTCGGTGCGAAACCGCCACCGCGAAAAGCGACGGCGTTTCGAGTGACGGTGTCATCAGACATGGATCAACTCCGCATCGGCCGCACGGGCTTCATCGCGCATCAGCTGCCAGAGATGTTTCTGCGCAGTCTCCAGATCGGCATCGCCGAACTCGCGACCGGCAAGGGGCTTGTCGATGGTCACGATCTCGCGGATCTGACCCGGACGGCGCGACAGAACAACCACCTGATGCCCAAGCCGAACCGCTTCTGCCAGGTTGTGGGTGACATAAACCGCCGTGAACGGCTGACGGGTCCACAGATCCACGAGATCATCCATCAACAGTTCGCGGGTCTGGCTGTCGAGTGCGGACAAGGGCTCGTCCATGAGCAGGACAGCCGGATTGACCGCCAGTGCCCGGGCGATGGCCACACGTTGTTTCATACCGCCGGACAGCTGTTTCGGCAGGGCCCCGGCAAAGTCGGTCAGTTTCGTGCGCGCCAGCACATCGTCGATGATGCTTCGGGCCCTGTCTCCCTTGATGCCATGATCCTCAAGCACCAGCGAAATGTTGCCGGAGACAGTTCTCCAGGGCAGCAAGGCAAAGTCCTGAAAGATATAGGTCAACGGGTTCAGGCAGCCTTCCGGCGGGTCGCCGAGTTGCAGGACCTGCCCGGACATGGGCCGTTCCAGCCCGCCGATGAAGCGCAACAGCGTGGACTTGCCACAGCCCGACGGGCCAACGATGCAGGCGATCTGCCCGCTGGGTATATCCAGCGAGATGTCTCGCAGCACGTCAAAGG
The DNA here is from genome assembly GCF_965233565.1 of Roseibium sp. Lineage (GTDB taxonomy): Bacteria > Pseudomonadota > Alphaproteobacteria > Rhizobiales > Stappiaceae > Roseibium. Next base: position 4,888,512 of record NZ_OZ247494.1, read on the forward strand.
AATCATAGGAATGGCTGATGCCATCCAGTCGAATGTCCATGGGGGTCTCGCAGCAAGAAGCAGGACCGAATACCTCCGGTCCTGCTCCGAAAGGGTCAGCCTTCGATGATGTCCACGTAGGATCCGTCGACGACCTGGTCGATCGTGATATCCGCATCGACCAGCCCCTCGGACTGGAACCAGGCGAGCTGGTCCTTGATCGAGGCGAGGTTGAGCGCCGCGCCCTTGTTGAGCCGCATGGTTCCGTTGATGATCGAAGGTGCCGCCTTTTCCCGCGGGCGATCCGTGTAGACATATTTGTGGATCAGGTCGACCATCGCGTCCTGGTCCGCCGTCTTGTCGATCATCGCGGCGGTGTAGTCGTCAACACCCTTGGAATAGGCTGACAGGTAGCGCTCGGTCAGGTCGCGTTCATTCGCGGCATTCTCGGCTGATGTAAAGACCGTGGTCACCTGGTAGTTCGGCAGGTAGTCGGAGACACTGCCGATGATGTGCACGGCACCGGAGCCGGCGAGCGGCTTGGCGATATGCGGCACGATGGACCAGCCGTCGACCTGACCGGACTTCATTGCGCCGATGATGGCGCCCACCTTCTGCAGCGGCGTGAAGGACATGTCGATACCTTCGGCCGCGGCCATTTTGGAGCCCATGTAATGGAAGGACGAGCCGGCCTGGGTGACTGCGAATTTCTTGCCGTCCAGGTCCTTCGGTGTTTTCACGCCGGCCTGGAAGGCAGCGTCGGCGGCCAGGAACTTCTGGCCGTCGATGCCGGCTTCTTCGCTAAGACCGCCGCCGATCACCTTGATCGCCCCTTTCTGCGCCAGGCTGATCAGGCCACCGGAGACCGCGGTCAACGCAAAGTCGACATCGCCCGAGGCAATCGCGACGGCCATGGGCTGTGCCGCCTGGAAAAACTCGAACTCGACGTCGAGACCGGCCTCGTCGAAATAGCCGCGCTCGAAGGCGACGAAGTTGCCGGCATGGGACGTAAAACGCAGAGCCCCGACCTTGATCTTCTTGTTTTGAGCAAGCGCAGGCGTGGCAAGGCCTGTTGCAGCCAGCGTTCCGCCCATCAGGGCGAGTGCCTTGCGGCGGTTGAGTTCGGTCATGATTCCCTCCCTATGATTTTTCCGTCGTTTTCAGGTCTGCCTTGATGTCGTCCTGCAGCAAGCTGAGTGCCATGGCCTCGTCTTTTCTCAGCACCGCGTCGAGCAGGGCCTTCTGGCGGGTCCGACGAGACGGCCAGTCCAGTTTGCCTTCGCGCAACTGCGCCAATCGGAACCGGCGGCTCTGATCAAAGAACTTGCGCTGCAGATCGATCAGCCGCGGGCTTGCGCAGGCTTCGATCAGGACAGCGGCAAAGGCGCCACAGGCCTTGTCCCATTCCAGCGCTGTCAGGTCGTCCGGATTTTCCGTCACCTGCTGTTCCGCCTTTTGCAAGGCGTGATGCGCCGCAATCACGCGCCCTTCCCAGGCAACATCTCCGATTGCGATCGCGCGCGAAAGCGCAACCGTTTCGATCTGCAGGCGCACCAGTTGAATGTCGCAAAGGTCGTCCTCCGTGGCCGACGTCACACGGAAGCCACGCTGTGCAGTGGCTTCGACAAGGCCCTCGGAGGACAGGATCCGCAAGGTCTCGCGCATGGAATGGTTTGAGCCGCCATAGCGCGTGCGAAGTTCATTGATTTTCAGCTTCTGGTCGGGCAGCAGCTTTCCGAACGCGATGTCCTTGCGCAGGGCGGAGGCAAGCAGTTCCACGATCGTGTTGTCTTCAGACGATTTACCCGAGAACAGCATTGCGTCCATCTATCCCAAAAAGTTGGATATTTTTCGTATTAATACATAATTCTGTCAATCTCTAATCAAGTGAACACGCCCTTGAGGCCGCCGAGCAGCACCCAGGTCACAGGCATCGGGGCCTCGCAGTCTTCGGAGGCAGCGAGACTTCACCGGACTTCGGTGGGCCCGAAAGATTTGGACCCGGCAATTGCCGTCAAAGCGGCAAAGCCGGTGTTTCCTGAAACCCGAGATGGAGCGCGTTGCCTTCGTAAGGATGCGCTCTGGCGACCTCTTCGTTGAGCTCGTGGCCCAGACCCGGTTCGGTTGACGGGATGACATAGCCGTCTTCCCAACGGATCGGTGTTGTCAGCAGGTCGGCATAAAACCCGTCAAAGGTGCGGATCGATTCCAGAACCAGGAAATTCGGACTGCAGGTGGCCAGCTGGATGTTTGCCAGAGCGACCAGCGGCCCGCAGTAAAGATGCGGGGCGACCTGGGCCGAATGACACTCGGCCATGGCGGCGATCTTCTTGGCCTCCAGAAGACCGCCGACCCGGCCGAGGTTCATCTGCAAGATGCTTGCAGCCCCGGTCTCCAGCACGCGCGCAAATTCGTACTTCGTACAAAGCCGTTCTCCGGTCGCAACCGGGATGGACGTAAAACGCGCGACGTTTGCCATGTCCTCCGGGCTTTCCGGCGGGATGGGCTCCTCGAACCAGAGCGGGTCATAGGCTTCCAGCCGGCGGGCGAGGCGCCTGGCACCTGAAACGGTGAACTGGCCATGGGTGCCGAACAGCAGGTCCGCCTTGGTGCCGACCGCGCTGCGGATCTCACGGCAGAAGGCTTCCGAGCGCTCCAGGTCTTCCAGGCTCGGCTGGTGGCCATCATAGATCGTGTAAGCCCCGGCCGGATCGAATTTGACGGCGGTGAACCCCTGCTTCACAGCCTTTGCGGCTGCTTCGGCTGCCATTCCCGCGTCGTTATAGACATTGGGTTTGTCCGGGTCCGGGTAAACATCGCCATCAGCCGGATAGAGATAGGTGTAGGACCGCAGTCGCTCATGCACCTTGCCACCCAGAAGTTCGTATGCCGGTTTGCCGGCGGCCTTGCCGATAATGTCCCAGCAGGCCATTTCCAGGCCTGACAGCACGCCCATGACAGAGACATCCGGGCGCTGAGTGTATCCGGCGCCATAGCTCTTGTGCCAGAGCTTCTCGATGTGATGCGGGTCTTCACCGGCAAACTGGCGATGAAACACGTCCTTTGCCATCTCGGCGACCAGATGCGGACCGAACGTGGCATTGTAGATTTCGCCGTAACCTTTGATGCCACAGGTGGTGACCAGCTTGACAAAGATGAAATAGCGGCCGCCATGCCGGGGAGGCGGGTTGCCGACGACAAAGGTCTCGATATGGTCGAGTTTCATGGAAATCCCGTTAGCTGGCGTTGCTGATCGTGATCGATTTCACCTTGGTATAGGCGTCGAGCCCTTCCCAGCCCTTTTCTCGGCCATAACCGGATTTCTTGTTGCCGCCGAAGGGCAGTTCAAGTCCGCCGGCCCAATAGTCGTTGATCGACACCTGACCGCAATCCATGGCACCGGCAACCCGCATGGCCCGGCCGACATCATTGGTATAGACGCTGGCAATCAGCCCGAACTCCGTGCCGTTGGCAAGGCGGATCGCTTCTTCTTCGGTCTCGAAAGTCTGAACGGATAGCACCGGCCCGAAAATCTCTTCCTGGACAGCCGGATCGTTCGGGGCGAGGTCGGCGATGATAGTCGGCTGGAAGAACCAGCCCTTGCCGGTGTCGGCGTCACCCGTGACATCCCCACCGGTCAGGATATTGGCGCCGCGGGCCTTGGCGGCATCGACATGGGCCTTGATGCGAGACAGATGCAGCTCTGAATTGATCGCGCCCATGTCCGGGGCGCTCAGGCCGTGGCCGGTTCTGATTTTCTTGGCCTGTTCGGCCAGGATCGCCAGCACGTCGTCACGCAGGGACTTGTGCAGGATGAGGCGGGAGCCGGCCGAGCAGATCTGCCCGGAATTGGAGAAGATTGCCCAATAGGCGCCATCGGCCACTTTTTCCGGATCGGCATCTGCAAAGGCAATCAGCGGCGACTTGCCACCGAGTTCCAGCGTCAGCCGCGTGACATTGGGAGCCGCCATCTGGGCAACATTGATACCGGTGGTGACCGAACCGGTGAAGGTCAGCTGCTTGATGCGTGGATCGCGCGCCATCTTGGCGCCGACATCCGATCCGAGCCCCGTTACCACGTTGACCAGCCCGTCCGGTACGCCGGCTTCGGCAAGCAGTTCCGCCATGACAAGAGCGGTGAAAGGGGTTGTCTCGGCCGGCTTGGCAACCACCGAGCAGCCGGCGGCAAGCGCAGGGGCAACACCGCGCGCGAAGGTCGAGGTGGGATAGTTCCAGGGAATGATGTGTCCCGTAACGCCGACCGGTTCGCGCATCGTGAAGGCGGTATAGGCGGGACCGAGATTGACGGACCGGCCGTCCAGCTTGTCGGCAGCACCGGCATAGTATTCGAACAAGCGCGCCGAAGACTGCACGTCGCCCTGGGCTTCGGCCAGGGTCTTGCCGCTGTCGATTACTTCGATCACCGAGAGGCGGTCGGCATTTTCCCTGAAGAGCCGGGCGACATTGTTGAGGATCCGGCAGCGCTCGCCGGGCGTCACCTGGCGCCAGTGACTGGCGGCTTTTTCCGCCGCATCGATGGCCCGGTCCATGTCCGTGTCGTCGCCAAGAGAAAATTCGGCGAAGGCCTCGGCACGGCCGGGATCGAAACTTTCCATCTTGCTATTGGAGGCTGCGGTTGCCTTGCCGCCGATGAAATGGCCATCGGGCAGGGCGTCCAGCTTGCCGGTGGAAAGATACGTTTGTGCGATGTCCTGGACTGTCATCAGTGAACCCGTTGCTGATCTTCTAGAATGAGGTCGGCCCCCTTGAGGGCCAGCATCATGGTCGGGGCATTTGTGTTGCCCGACGTGATATTGGGAAAGGCGGAGGCATCAACCACGCGCAGCCGGTCGACACCATGGACCTTGAGGCGGCTGTTGACCACCGTGCTGTTCCGGTTTTCGCCCATGCGGCAGGTCGAGACCGGGTGGAACACCGTTGAGGCACGGGTTCGGAAATCCGCCAGCAGGGCCTCGTCGTCAAGCTGCGGCAGATGAGGCGCTTCCGATTGCTCGACCAGCGCACGGAGGGCCCTGCTCGCCATCAACCGCTGACAGAGACGCCCACCGGCAATCACGGTCGCGCGGTCCTCCTCGGTTGCGAGGGAATTCGGCTGGATCCTGGGCGCTGCTGCCGGATCAGCACTGACGATGTCGACGCGTCCGCGGCTGGTCGGGCGTGCCGGCTGGGCGCAGATGATGAAGCCGTTGAACGGGTCGATGGTCAGCTGGTTCGAGTTCCCCCTTGGCAGGAGCCGGTAGCTGATCGGATTGAAATAGAGCTGCTGGTCCGGCCGGCTCAGCTTGCCATTCGAGCGCAGAAAGCCGCCGCATTGATTGACCGAAAGCGACAGCGGTCCTTTTCGCGTCAGTGCATATTGTGCGGCTGCCAACGCCCTGCCCACCAGAGGCCGCAGCACGGCATTCAGTGTCGGTTCGTTCGCCCTGAAAGTGAAGTTCGCGGCCAGGTGATCCTGGAGGTGGCCGCCGACATTGTCGTTCTCGTGGAGAACCGGAATGCCCAGATCGGAAAGAAGATGTCCCGGACCGATCCCGGAGAGTTGCAGCAGTTGTGGCGAGCCGATCGCGCCGGCCGACAGGATCACTTCGCGGCCTGCCATCAGCGTTTCACCACCAAGAAGCTCGACACCTATGGCTGTTTTGCCTTCAAACAGGATCCGGCGAACCTGAGCCCTGGTGCGCACGACCAGATTTGGCCGTGTCTTCGCGGGGTGCAGGAACGCCCTTGCGGAGGAACAGCGGCGGCCGTTCTGCGTGTTGATCTGGTAGATGCCGCCGCCTTCGGGCTGCTCGCCGTTGAAGTCATCGGTCCAGGGCAAGCCGACTTCGCGTATGGCATCGCGAAAGTGCCGGTTCACCGGGTGCACCTGGTCCGTCACGTTCTGGATGTGAATGGGGCCTTTCCCCTGCTTTTCACCGACGGGCGACACTCGTGTTTCCAGGCGTTCGAAGGCCCGTTTGACAGTGGGCCAGTCCCAGCCTTCGGCACCGGAGGCAGCCCAGTCGTCGAAGTCTCCCGGCAGACCGCGGCAATAGACCATGGCGTTGATGGAACCGGACCCGCCCAGGAGGCGTCCACGCGGCCAGGAGACACGGCGCCCGCCAAGGCCTTCATCCGGCTCCGTCATGAAGCGCCAGGTGCGCTTCGGGTCGGAATTCAACTTGCCATAGCCGAGCGGTAGAGAAACCCAGGGCGAGGCATCGGATCCGCCCGCCTCCAGGAGGAGGACACGTGTCTGCGGGTCGGCGCTCAGACGCTCCGCCAGGATGCAGCCGGCCGAGCCGGCGCCCACGATGATGAAATCGGCCTTGTCCATGTCGCAACACAGTCAGATTGCAGGTTCGCATTGATTGTGAAGGCGGTGCCGAAATTGGTGAAACGAAAAATGATTTGGTATAGCATTGAAAAATTTTGAAGGAATGCGCTGACATCAAAGGACAGAGTCGAATGACGCTTTGCCTGAACTGGCTGGTCTTTCCTGGAAAAAAAGGTGGTCTGAATGGCCTATAACCTGCCACCGCTTGGCTGGCTTCGTGCCTTTGAGGCGTCCGCCCGGCTGGGCAATTTCACCCGCGCGGCGGAAGAACTGCTGATCACGCCGGCAGCCGTCAGCTATCAGGTGCGCCAGCTGGAGCAGCAGCTGGGCTATCCCCTGTTTGACAGGGTACACCGGGAACTTGTGCTGACCCGACTGGGCCAGACCTATCTGCCGACAGTCGAAAAGGCCTTCTCCGATCTCTCGATTGCGACGGTTTCCGTATTCGGTGAACGTGCGCGCCAACCGGTCCGCTTTCGCTGCCTCAACAGCTTCGGTCAGCTCTGGATGATCCCCCGGATCAGCGCGTTTCAGAAGGTGCACCCGGGCATCGATCTGCAGATGATTTCCGCTTCCTGGGCGGAGACCCTCAGTCCGGAACTGTTCGAGATCGATATCCGCTTCGGTGACGGCAGCTGGACGGACGGTGCCGTTGAATTCCTCTTGAACGATCCGGTGATACCGGTCTGTCATCCGGACCTCGCCTTGCCGGCCGGCACGCGGGATGTCGTAGCACTTGCCGAAGCGCCACGGCTGGACATCATGGGCGTGATCGACACCTGGGAAAGTTTTTTTCGCGATTTCGGCCAGGCCGTGCCGACGCGAAACGGACTGCAGGTGGACCAGACCCTGTCAGCTCTGGAACTGGCAGCGTTAGGCCATGGGCATGCATTGGTCCTGGAAACACTCGCCCGACCCTATCTCGACAGCGGCCGGCTGATCCGTTCAACGACAAGACAGATAAAGAGCCGGCACAGCTATTATCTCGTTACCAACGGGCCTCGCCAGGCCCTCGGTCCGGACGCACAACTGTTCTGCGACTGGTTAATCCGGGAACTTGGAGGCAGGTAGAACCTGGCAACCGATCCACCGAGACGGACATATGGCCCGCCGCAGGATGGGATACGCCAGTCACTCAACTGAAAACCGGAACTCGAACAGCCGCTCTATCGGGTCGAGCGCCTTTGGGTCGCGGTAGCGGTTGAGGTCCAGCAATCCGGCTTCCACGGCGTTCTGGCCATTGAGCGACGTCTGAACGCGGTCATAGACCTGCCAGAAATCCTTGTGGGTGCGCCGGATGCCGTAAGTCGACACCAGTTTGAGATAATCACCCTGGGTTTTGACCTGGCCAAGCACCGCGACAAAGTCGGCAAGCTGGTCCGCCTGCAGCCGGAAGAAAAAATTCGGATAGCTGCTGATCTGTCCGCGAACAGTGGTGACGCTGTCCCGCTCCGGCTGCCGGCGCAGGCTCTCGTTGAAGAGGAAGGCAACATTGGCATGGGCTTCGTCGTGGATCAGTGAAAAAATCTCGTCGCCCTGATCTGTCTCCACCAGGACAATGGCTATATCGGGAAGGAACTTCGCAAAGGGCGCGGGCGTTGCGCTCAGCGGCCGGAGCTGGCTGGCAAGGGAACCGGGCGGGGCGCAAGCGTCACCCGTGCAGCGATTGATCGGGTCGGCGACCGGCCAGAGGGCTGGTTCGGTTTCAATAAGGGTCTGCAGAAATTCTGCTTTCGGGGCCTGGCTCCTGAACTCGATACCGGTCGGCGACGACGTGTCGATGCCGCTTTCCTTCCAGAGGTCGACAAGATTGACCAACGGCCCCTGGTACCAGCTGTCATGCAGCGGCTGACGCCGGTTCGGCGGCAGGAAGGACAGGAAGATCCGTTCGCCTTCCCGGCGCAGGCTGTCCATGTAGAGCCGCGTGGTCAGCTGATGTTCGACATTACCGAACACATCGAAACCGGCAACCAGATTGTAGTAGATGCGTTCAAACAACGGGAAATCGATCACCCAGGCCGTTTCCGGCACGGTTCCGGTAAATCCTGTCGTGACAGAGGCGGATGAGAAGTTCCGGTAGATGGTCAGACGTGCATCGACATTCGCACCGTCGCCGTCCCAGATATCCGAATACTCAGGTCCGCCCTGGGTGAGGTACTTGCGGGCATAGCGCGCCTGGCGAAATTCCTGGTACTTGACCGGGCCAAGTTGCAGGAAGCTTTTGAGACGTTCGGTGACCTTGCCGTCTGATCGGGCGACCGGCAGTTCCAGGATCGGAATGGCCGCTTCCAGAAACTCCGGGTCGGTCACGGAAAGATCCGCATCCGGCTCCAGAAAGGACACCCAGAACCGGTCCTCGATCACATTGACGGCCACCTGGCCATAGCAGACGGGGCCGCGAATGAACGAACGCACAAAATAAAGTGCGTCATCGAGCAGGTACCGGTAGCGGCTGCGGGCCGGGATGGCCCTGAAGGTGGAAAGCGGATTGCCGCCGGCCGCCGTGGAATAGGGCGGCAGCTTGTCCAGTGTCCAGTTCTCTGACAGGAACAGCGCCCGGTAGCGGTCAAGCCGCTTCGGCCCGATCTCGTAGACCATGTGTTCCTTGTGCAGGATGGTGCCGTCAAGCGGGACAAGACGATAGTGGAAATGCTCGCCCGGGTCGTCGAAGGGGCGCCGCGTGGCGATTTCGTCCGGCGGACTGCTGGGTGCGCCGCGCGACCTGATCAGGCGGAAGAAGCGGCGGGGATGATCCCCTTCGAGATGAAGATGGGCCAGGAACAAGTGCTCATAGATGTATCGAGCAACCAGCTGCTGTTTGAGCGTTTTGTCATTCAGAAAGCGTTCAATGGCCTGGATCTGCTCCCGGATCTGGGGCGGCAGGTCAGGAGCGGCTGCCGGTGCCGGAGTGCCGTCCGCTGCCCAAGCAAGGAGACGCTCGTATTCGCTATCCGGCAGCGGCGCCATGGCAAAGGGCATGCCGCCGGTGGGGTGGTCGTCCAGATAGTCGGAAATTCCGTTTTCTGCCGGGCAGGCATTTTTGCGCAGGGACCTGATGTCGAGGTCATCCGGCAAGGGCGCCCCAAGCGTGAAGGGCGCGTTGCGTCCCGCCCGCAGCAGCTGCTCCAGAACAGATGGCCCGTCAGACTGGTCTGTGACCGGGAAGAAGCCCTTCTGGCGCCACTCGGGCACGGTCTTTGCGTCAATACCGAGCCGCGTCATCGGGGCATCGTCGAGCCGGGTGGATTCATAGACTTTCTGCTTGCTGGCACCACGCAGCCAGCCGTCCGGCGAGGACAATTTCAGCTGGCATGGCGCGTCGTAACAGCCGTGGCAGACAACGCAGCGCTTGTTCAGCACATCCTGAATGGCAGGGGCGGATGGCTGCTGCGCCGAGGCAATGCCACCGAGCCACACGACAAATGTCAGCAAAGCCGCCAGGCAAGTTGCGGATATCTGAAGAGGTGGCCGACAGAACGGGAGAATGATCGGCACGCGTTTGAACACCGCCATGAAGCGTCAGCCTTCGTCCTCTTCCATTCTCGGCCGGGTTTCCCGGTCCGGATGTTCAGGCCCCTTGTAGGCAAAAAGATAGGCCCAGCCGGCATATCCGGTAATGGCGCCCATGATGATGGTCCAGGTCGAATTTCCGAGGGAGTACTCCATCCCCGTCCAGCCCGCGCAGAAAGCGACCAGAAGAATTCTGCGCCAAAGCGGATCAAACCAGGGGTGCTCAACGGGTCCAAACACAGTTTTGCCTTCCTTATGCATCATCTGGGCGTCGGCAGGTGCATGTCATGTGACGCTGCGATAGCCTCAAGAGCTTGCAATAGCACACAAAACCTGGCCGCGTTGGACTGATTACACCTTGAAACCAGCCGCTGAACAAGTGATTGTGAGCTTCCTATCCTGGTCGCCACCAATCATGCTGAAAAAGGAGCCGTGGAGCCGACATGCTGAGTGCGCTTGATCTCCTGACAGCTAATGACACTCCCGGTCAACACGCCCCTTCCTATTATGCTGCGACGGCCAGCCGGACAACGGCGCATCCGCCGCTCGAAGGCCCGCGCAGTTGCAGTGTCTGTGTCGTTGGCGGCGGCTATACCGGATTGTCCGCGGCCCTGCATCTGGCCGAGCGCGGGCTGGATGTCATCCTGCTGGAGGCAAACCGGATCGGCTGGGGGGCATCGGGACGCAATGGCGGACAGGTCGGCTCCGGTCAGCGGGTCGAGCAGACGGTGCTGGAAGAGCGTCACGGAAAGTCGCACGCCAGGCTGCTCTGGGACCTGGCAGAGGAATCCAAGGCGCTGGTCAGGAGGCTGATTGCCAGGCATCAGATCGACTGCGACTACACGCCCGGCATTCTGCATGCCGATCACCGCAAGAGTTTTGTCGAGGAAAGCCGCGACTATGTCGAACATCTGCGGCTGGTCTACGGATATCAGGACATCCGCTTTGTCGATGGCGAGGAGATCGGCAACCAGGTGGGCAGCCCGCGCTATTACGGCGGTTCGCTGGATATGGGCGCAGGCCATCTGCACCCGCTCAACTTTGCACTTGGCCTTGGACAGGCTGCCGAAGCGGCCGGTGCCAAACTGTTCGAGGAGACGAGGGTCACCGGCATCGAAGGCAAGGGCGCGGCGCGGATCACGGTCAGGACGGAACGCGGAGAAGTGCGCGCCGATCATCTGATCCTGGCCTGCAACGGTTATCTCGGCCGGCTCGACCGCGAGACGGCGGCCCATGTCATGCCGATCAACAATTTCATCGTGGCGACGGAGCCTTTTTCCGAAGACCAGGCCAAAAGGATCATCCCGAACAATGTTGCCGTGGCCGACAGCAAGTTCGTGATCAACTATTTCCGCCTGTCCGCCGACCGGCGCCTGCTCTTCGGCGGTGGCGAGAATTACGGCTATCATTTCCCTGAGGACATCAAGTCCTTCGTGCGTTCCCCCATGCTGGAGATCTTCCCGCAGCTCGAGGACGTTGCAATTGACTATGGCTGGGGCGGCACGCTGGCGATCACCCCCAAACGCATGCCCTATTTTGCGCGGCTGGCTCCCAACATGCTGACGGCAACGGGTTATTCCGGGCACGGGGTTGCCATGGCCACCCTGGGCGGCCAGATCCTGGCCGAGGCGGTCGCGGGCACCTCCGGGCGTTTTGACGTCTTCGAGAAGCTCGACATTCCGGCCTTTCCAGGAGGCGACAAATTGCGTTTCCCGCTCCTGGTTCTGGCCATGACCTGGTTTTCCTTGCGCGACAGGCTGGGGATCTGAGGTGTTACAGACCCGCACTGAGCCGCTCAAAACCATCGGCAGCTATTGGGAAGCGAGTGTTCCGCCCCAGAAGCAGGACCGGCAGCTGATCGGCAATGCCGTGTTCGAAGTCGCCGTCATAGGCGCCGGATATGCCGGGCTGAGTGCAGCACTCAAGCTGGCCCAGTCCGGCATTTCGGTCTGTGTTCTGGAGGCCGAACATGTCGGGTATGGGGCTTCGGGCCGCAATGGCGGCTTTTGCTGCCTGGGGGGCACAACACTCGATGAACGTCAGCTGATCCGGAAGTTCGGCCTTGAGGAAGCCCGCAAATTCGTTGCCTATCAGGTGGCGGGCATCAATCTGGTTGAACAGAGGCTGACCGAGTGGCAGTGCGATGCCGGTCGCCATTCTCAAGGTGAAATGTATCTGGCCCACCGAACAAAGGACATGGCGTCTTTGGGCGCCCACGCGACGTTCTTGAAGGAAAATTTCGGTATCAAGGCCCGATTGCTGTCGAAAGAGGACCTGTCGGCCGAGGGCTACGGCGGCCCTGGCTTCCATGGCGGTTTGCACCTGCCCTACGGCTTCGCCCTGAACCCCATGGCCTATGTGCAAGCTCTTTCCAGCGAGGTACGCCGGGCGGGGGGCAAGATTTTTGGCAAGTCTCCGGTGACCGGTCTGACGCGAGACGGTGACCGCTGGCACCTGGAAACCGAGCACGGCTTTGTCCGTGCGCGAAAGGTTGTTCTCGCCGGCAATGGTTATACACGTGAGGACACGCCGAAATGGCTGCACGGCAGAACCCTGCCGGTGATGTCTTCGATCAGGGTGACGCGGCCCCTGAGCGATGCGGAGCTTGAGGCTCAAGGCTGGACAGCGGACACGATGTCGGCCGACACGCGCATCCTCCTGCATTACTTCAGGCTCCTGCCGGACCGGCGTTTCCTGTTCGGCACGCGGGGCGGCATCTTTGAGAATACGCCGGCGCTGGCTGCGATGGAAAAACGGACCGATGCGGATTTCAAGAACATGTTTCCGGCCTGGTCTGAGGTTGAAACGGAGTACAGCTGGTATGGCCATGTGTGCCTGGCCAGAAATCTGACGCCGTTTGTAGGGGAGGTGCCAGGCCTGAAAGGTGTCTTTGCCGCAATGGGCTGGCATGGCAGCGGCATTGCCATGGCTTCGATTTCCGGGGAGAAAGTCGCCGGTCTGATCATGGGAAAATTAGAGCAATCGGAGTTGCCGGTTCCGCTGCAACGCCCCTTTGCCAGGTTCCCGGTACCGGCCTTGCGCAAACTGTATTTGCAGGGCGCCTACTGGTGGTACGGCTGGAAGGATCGCTGATACGGCGGCTCAAGGTGTTGTTCGAGCCGCCGTACCGCTGATTATTTCACCGTGATGACGTATTTGTCGACCACGTTCCGGATCTTGGCGGAACCGGAGACATACATGTCCATCGTGAAACCGACCTTGAAAACGTCTTCACCCTTGTAGCCTTTGTTGGGCTTGTAGATCACAAGGGTGCCCTTGACCGTTTTACCGGCGCAGCGACCCTCCTGAAGCTTGCCGCTGACCTGCTTGAAGCTGACCTTGCCATGTTTCGGTGCCACTCTGACCTTCATCTTGGGAGGTGCACCTGTGAGGCACCCCGGAAGAGTCGTTGCTCTGGAGCCGACAACCGTTGATTTGTTGCGCGGGACAGATTCACGAAACGTATCGGCGAAGGACAAGGATGAAAGGCACAAAAGAAACAAACCAGCTAAGAAAATACGCATTTTTTACTCCTAGTATTTCTAACAGGGTGTCCTTAGAGCCAGACTCTCGGATTGACAATCAGATCGAGACCTTGCACCGGCAGCAGTTGATTGGGTGTTGCGGTTTTGCCGCATGCCGAAAGGCATTGCGCCGCAAGGGCAAGTCTGGTTTTTGAGAGCCGCATGAGTTCCAAGCAAGAAGCCACCAGCCGATGACGCAAAAAATCCAGATCCGTCCCGCAGAAGGCCGAGACCTCGAAGCTGTATATTCTATTTGTCTCAAGACTGGCGATGCCGGCCGTGACGCCACCGCTCTTTACCGGGATCCGAAGCTTGTTGGTCATATCTATGCAGCGCCCTATGTCGCGCTTGACGGGGCCGTCAGTCATGTTGCCGAAGATGACCTGGGCGTGTTGGGCTATGCGGTCGGGGCGACGGACACAAGAGCCTTCGAGCAACGCCTTGAACGGGACTGGTGGCCGGCTCTGAGGTTGCAATATCCTGAAGGTGCGGATGGTGCCGTCGGAGAAATGCAGGACGCCCTGAGGATCAGATCCATTCACCATCCTGTTCCGGCACCGGACGACGTCGTCTGCCGCTTTCCGGCGCATATTCACATGAACCTTCTGCCACGCGCGCGGGGCAAGGGTGTCGGCTCAAGGCTGCTGGAGGCCTGGCTGGCGGAGGCGCGGTCTCAGAGTGCAACGGCGGTGCATGCAGGGGTCAGCGCGGTTAACAAGGCAGGCCTCGCCTTCTGGACGGCGAGAGGCTTCGAGCCGGTCCTGGAAGCGCCTGAAAGCGGCAGTCGCGGCACGATCTGGTGCGGACGGCAGGTTTGACCGAAGAGCCCTTGTTTTACATCAAGGCGGGCCGGGATTGGTTCCACCACCATTGCGCGTGGAAAAGGAGGACGTCATGCCAGCCAAATCCAAGCAGGAATTGCTGACGGTCACGCATGCCGAGTTTGAAAAGCTGCAAACCGTCCTGAATGAGCTACCGGCCATGTTGCGGCTGGAAAAGGATGACGAGGACACGTCCCCGAAAGATATCGTCGGGCACCGGGCGCACTGGATCCAGCTGTTCCTGGGCTGGTACCAGGACGGGCAGGCGGGCAGGGAGGTCCATTTCCCTGCAAAGGGTTACAAGTGGAACGAGCTCAAGCGGTACAATGCCGACCTGCGGCAGAACCAGGCGGGACTTTCCTGGCAGGCCGCACGATCGCTTCTGGACACCGGTCATGCCGAGCTTGTCGCGCTGATTGAAAGTCTCAGCGAGGAAGAGCTTTACGGCGGAGCGATGAAGGGCGCCAACAACAACTGGACCCCGGGCCGTTGGGCAGAGGCGGCTGGTCCAAGCCACTATCGTTCGGCCGGGAAGTATCTTCGGCAGAGAAGCAGAGCTTTCAAGGCAGCCCGGCCGGAAACCGCTGCCTGACGACACCTTCCGGCAAAAATTCGTCCGGCCTAACCTGCCCGCTTGACCACGGCGACATTCACCTCGCGCCAGATGTCAAATCCGAGTTTCCGATAAAGCGCAATCGCGCCGTGATTGTCGGCATAGGCATGCAGGAAGGGCGTGTCTCCCTGCGACCTGATATGGGAGGCGACGTGACATGACAGGACCGACGCAAGACCCTGGCCACGGAAGTCGGGATGACAGCAAATGCCGCTCAGTTCGGTGTAACCGGTCAGGTTCAGCCGCGTTCCCGCCATGGCAGCAAGCCGTCCATCCACTTTCACGCCCCAGAAAGGGCCAAGCTCCGGTGTGCGGGACGTGAAGGGGCCGGGTTTGGTGAGGGTGGCCAAGGCAACCATCTCGGGAATGTCGGCGCTGGTGAGCCGCGCGATCTCGGCGGGAGCCGTCTTGTCTGCAATTGGCCCGGTCTCTGTCATCAGCACACCCGTGGCGGTTGTTTCGGCAGCAAGAGTGTCCGGCAACTCGATCTCATCGGCCTGGAGCAGGTAGACGTGATCCTCACCCGGAGCGATCAGTTGCGCCAGCGCGTCGAGCGCTTCGCCGCTGTTGTCCTTTGTGGAA
The DNA here is from genome assembly GCF_965233565.1 of Roseibium sp. Classification (GTDB taxonomy): domain Bacteria; phylum Pseudomonadota; class Alphaproteobacteria; order Rhizobiales; family Stappiaceae; genus Roseibium. Next base: position 4,903,878 of record NZ_OZ247494.1, read on the forward strand.
GCGAAAGGGGAAACAGCTGGATCGAACCGGCAGGCCAGCGGCCCTCCCATAACGAACTTCCGCTGTCGGGTGGTCAACGCAGACCAGACAACCCGGTCGAGCAAAGGGACGGAGGTGTCAGGCATTGTTTCGACTTTCCTTCAATTCATAATGCTGTGCGGTCTGGTCCCACCGTTTCAGCACGCTCTGTGCAGCTTCCGGCACGTAGCACTTTTGATAGTCGGCGCCCTGAAAGGCGATGATGTTGTCGAGGGACCGGAAACTCATGATGGTGACGAATTCGACTTCGTCGTCCAGCTCCCGGCGAAGCACTTCGATCCCCAGGTAACCGGGAATTGCCTTAGCCTCGATGCCTGGAATGACCTGTGTGGTCAGCACGTCGAAATACCGGTCCGCGTTTTCATGCGTCGTCCACCCATGCCACAAGCGCTTGATCATTCGGGCTTCTCCCTTCCTGGCGAGAGGCTTTCCCAGGCTGGCAGGGGGGCGTCGCTCCGGTCTGCCCCGAGCGGTTTCCGGTCAAGCGCCTTTTCCAGCTGATCAAGCTGTTGCAGCAATGGACCATCGAGGTCCACGCAGGCCTGTGCAACAGCAATGGAGACGGCCGGCCACAGGGTCGCCTTCAAGTGCAAAACCAGTTGCTCACCGTTCTCGGTCAGGGCAATGCGACTGACCCTGCGGTCCTCCTTCAGGGGGACCGCCCTGACCAGCCCGTCGGCCTTCATCTTGTTGATCATGCGCGTGACACCCGGCTGGCTCTGGCCGAGCGCTTTTGCCAGCTCGCCGATGCTCAGGGAGCCCTGACGGTCGAGCGCTGCCAGCACCGGGTTGTGCGGCGTCGGCAGGCTGGTGCCGGCAAGCTCCGAAGCCAGTTCCTGGGTCTGCATCTGCAGCTTCTCTCCGATCCGTTTCAGCCGGCTGCCGAGCGTGGCATAGCCAAGAACGCGAACAACATCTTCCGTCATGATCGCCTCAAAAAATAACAAGTTATATAACTATGCATGAAAAGCCCTGTCAATTGGAGCTGGACAGAGTCTGGAGAATCAATATAACTAATTGGTTATGGAACAAGTTGGTTATGAAAATGCGCCAGCCAGTCTCGATGCGGTGTTTTCAGCCCTGTCGGACCCGACACGCAGGGCGATCCTGACGCGGCTGGCCAGTGGTGACGCGTCGGTGAACGAGTTGGCGGCTCCGTTTGAAATGAGCCAGCCCGCTGTTTCGAAGCATCTGAAAGTGCTGGAGAAAGCCGGGCTGATCACACGTGGAACGGACCGTCAGCGCCGGCCAGCCCGGCTGAATGCGGCGCCGATGCAGGACGCTATCGCCTGGCTTGAAGAATTCAGCCGGTTCTGGGCCTCGAGCTTTGACCAGCTCGACGCATTGCTTGAAGAATTGAAATCAGTGGATCGTTAGGGAGTAGGCTATGGCTTTGCCTGAATTTGTTTTGGAAAGACGTTTCAACGCACCGCGTGCACTTGTGTGGCGAAGCTGGACGGAACCGGATCTTCTGGCGCGCTGGTACGGGCCTGGTGTGGAGACGGTCATTCACAAGCTGGATGTCACGCCGGGCGGGCTTTGGCTCAATGAAATGCGGATGGGCGGCGGGTCTCACTACCAGCGGGTCGAATACACTGAAGTGATTGCACCTGAGAAACTGGTCTGGCTGCATTCCGTCTCTGATGGCGACTGGAACATTGCCGCCAACCCGATGATGCCGGACTGGCCCCGCGTTCTTTTGACCACTGTCACCTTCGAAGAGAAGGACGGTCAGACCGATGTGCGTCTGACCTGGGTGCCGCATCAGGCAAGCGAGGCTGAAATCGCCTGTTTTGCCGGCGCCGTTGCCGGTCTCGACAAGGGCTGGGGCAAAGGCATGGAACTGCTGGCCGAACTGCTTGCGGAATTGCAGGCTTAGGCTCGTTGGCAAAGCCGCGATTGCAAATCGCGGCTTTGCGACAAGTCGCTTTCGCAAGATTGGTCTGTTGTTTTCTTTTTCAGTTGACCGTTTTCCTTATGCGGATCGCTCATTAGTGGCGTGCACCATTAGGTAACGGTCCTTTTCCTGGTGCCTCCAGCTGCTAGAAAATGCAGCTGTAGGTCAATTGCATTTCTCCCAGGATTAGCAGCCGTGGCAATCTTGACGCAGTCACAACTCTTGGTTTCAATATGCTAGGGGATGGAGGCGCGGATGGGCGACGGGCGTGCTGAGAAAATTGAACCGCTGACTGCGGCTGACAAGTCGATGCTGAAACATGTCGACGTCGTATCGACGAATGCGCGCGGGACGTGGTTTGTCTTGACTGCCACGCTCCTGTTTTCTGCTATCGCTGTCGCAGGTGTTAGAGACAGAGACTTTTTTGCGTATGGATCCGGCCTCACTCTCCCGTTGATCAATTTTTCCGTACCCATAAACTCCTTTTTCCTGGCCGCCCCGGTCATCGTCCTCGGCCTTTACATCTACCTTCATCTTTATTTGGGCAAGCTCTGGCGAGCATTGTACCTTTTGGGACCAAAACTCAGAGACAGCAGGTCCACGGATGATGTGGTCTTTCCTTGGTTGATTTCAGACGCAGCGATCTATCTTCTGCCCGATGCTCCCCAAAATGCTCGCAACTGGCTGACGATCGCAATCGTATTTCTCGTGCTTTGGCTCGCTGGCCCTGTCGTGCTTGGAATTTTCTGGTGGCGTAGCTTTGCGCCGCACAATGTCTGGTTGACCCTGTGGACCGGGGGCATCTTCGGCTTGGGCCTGTTGAGCGCTACCGTGAGCTTTCTATCCTTTTTGCAGCTCACCAGGTCCCGGGCCCAAGCCGGAGTGAAAAGCTTCTGGAAATTCGCTTTTGGTTTCTGGGTCGCGTTTGTGCTGGTCGTGTGTGTCTTGATCACGGCCATCGGTGTTTTTCGCACTGCCGGATTCAACCTGATAGTTGAGAAGGGCAATAGCCCCTCGTCAAGCGTCGACCAGAAGATTCTGGCGTTCTTCAATATTGACGAGCAAGCGATCTATTCAGCAAATCTCTACAAAGCTGAAATCGTCCAAAGACCGCAAGACTGGATTGACCACGATGAAGCGGAAGCCAGGTTTCTGGCCCAATACAGCGGCATTGAGCGCAGGCTTATAACGGGTGACGAAGACTGGGTTGTAGACGCAAAAAAAGCCTTCGACAACGAACAGAAGGCGAGACGCGACGGACTGAAATCACAGCCCTTTGAAGGCTGGAACCTGCGTGGGGCGAATGCTCAGGAGGCCTTTATGCCTGGCGCAGAAATGCGAAAAGCAGACTTGCGGGGAGCAAATTTTCTATCGGCAGTTCTCGAAGGTGCAACCTTGTTTCAGGCCAATTTGGAGCACGCCCGCTTCAGATTTGCGAATTTGCAGACCGCTCGGCTGTGGAAGGCCGACATGGATTACACCTGCTTGGAAAAGGCAAAGTTGGTCAGAGCCGATCTGTCCTGCTCCTTCATCCGTTTCGGCGAAATGAGAAAGGTGAACCTTTCTGAAGTCTACGCAGTGGAAGCAAACCTGATAGGCGCAAACCTAGAAAAAGCTGAGCTCAGAAAGGGCGACTTCAATAAGGCCAATTTTGCCGATGCAAATCTTGAAAAGGCAGACTTGTGGGGAGCAACACTAGTCGACGCGGATCTACAAGGCGCAATTCTCGATGGAGCATTGGTGGCATCTGCTGACTTGTCATCGAAAAATCTGTCGGAAAAACAACTCATGGCATCCTTCGGAGACGGGGCAACGAATCTACCAGACGGGTTTTTGCCACCTCCACACTGGCCCACGACCAAGCTTGATAGAGCGTCTGCCGAGAGGGAGTGGCGCAACTGGCGGAAGGAGCGCTCGGACAATGAACCCAACGCCGAGCAGTCCTCCCGAGCCGATGCGGGTCGATGCAATAGCAATGAACGTAGGTTTCGTGCCGACCAGATGCTGCAGCTCCTGGAACGAAAAACGTATGTTCAGGCTAAGGGAGGCCTGGAACCCCAATGCAACGTTTCAGAAGGACCGGAAGAGAAAAACTGATCAAGGCTCCAAGTGCCCTTAATCAAACTCCGGTCCACGCGCCCGGTAAGGCGTGATTTCTTTCCAGGCTTTCATGAGCGTGTCCAGTTCGTCGTCGCCGTGCGGCGGCATCACGATCTGGAGCTTGACCAGAAGATCTCCATGACCGCCGGTCTTGGTCGGCAGGCCCTTGCCCTTCAGCCGCATGCTCTTGCCGCTTGAGGCATTGGCCGGAATGGTCAGGTTCACGGCACCAGAGAGCGTCGGCGTGCGCACTTTTGCGCCCAGCACCGCCTCGTAAAGCGTCAGCGGCAGGTCGAGATGCAGGTCCGAACCTTTCACCTCGAACAGCTTGTGCGGCTTGAGGCGGATCTCCACCATGGCGTCCCCGGACGGTCCGCCGTTTTCACCCGGATGCCCCTGGCCTTTCAGGCGGATCTTTTCACCTTCGACAACGCCCTTGGGCAGGGTGACGTTGACGGTCTTGCCACTGGGCAGCGTCACCTGCGTCTTGCCGGAATTGACGATGTCTTCCAGTGAGACCCGCGCCACGATATCGGCATTGCTGCCTTTGGTCTTCGGTGGTGCCTTGGCTCTTGCCCCGGCACCGCCGAAACCGCCGCCGGCCGCTCCGCCGCGGGCCTTGCCGCCGCCAAAGCCGCCGAAAATGTCGTTCAGGATGTCATCGAAGCTGCCGCCACCGGCACCGCCTCCGCCAGAGCTTCTGTAGCTGCGCCGGCCGCCGGCTCCGAAGTCTTCGTGACCCGTAAAGCCATCGAACCCACCGGCGTGGAAGCGCTGCTTGCCTTCCGCGTCGATCTCGCCGCGATCAAACTGCGCACGCTTTTCCTTGTCGCCGATGATCTCGTAGGCTTGGTTGGCCTCGGCAAAGCGCTTTTGCGCCGTCGGATCATCCTTGTTCTGATCCGGATGGTATTTTTTGGCCAGCTTTCGGAAGGCCTTCTTGATGTCGCTCTCGCTGGCGTTTTTTGCCACGCCGAGAACGCTATAGGGATCACGCATTCGTTTCACCAGGTTTCTAAGAGTTCCAGCAAGGCGACCCGCTTTCCGCGGCTCTGCCGGTTGCGCCGGCGAGCTCAGGCGGTTTCGAGGTCAAGCCTGACCGGATTTATCCTTTATATCGGGACGGATAGGAAAAAATTCCAGCCCTCCGTCACCGCTTCAGGGACACATCGGTTTTAGCGGGTTTTTGCCTTAGTTCAAGCTTCGGAAACAGTGAGGGCCGTGACAGCAAATTTCCGGGTGATGTCCCGGCAGGCCGTGCCGTCATAGAGCTTGATGCCGGCAATGGTGTTTGCGGTGGTCCGGAAGGTCAGGCAACCGGTTGCGCTCAGCACGCTTGTGTCGATCCCGGTCACCGTGCCTGAATTGCCGCTTACGGAATTGAGCCAGGGCAGGGCAACGCCGGTTGCTGCCTGACCATCCGCAAGGGTCGCCCCGAGCGTATCGAGATGGCCGGCGATGATGCTGCGATCTTCTTCGTCAACGTCCGAATAGGCGACATCGGATGCAGACGGGATCGATCCGGTCAGAACGGTCGGGGTTGCCACGTTGTTGCTGCCCATCGGTACCGAGACCTGAGCGCAGCCGCCAAGCGACAGGCCTATCGCCAGGAGGATGCCTCCAAGGGGGTGGATCTTGATGTGTCCGTCAGTATATGAACGCATACGATACATGTTTGGACGGCCTCCGATTTGGCGCATTCGCTGCCATGCTCGAGGCCGCCAATTCCTTAGACAGGTTTCCTATGACCGACCTAAAAGATCCGCCGGAAGAGTTAACAAAAGGTGACTTCACGGAAGTCGTGAAGCCATTTGAACTGTTTGCTGAATGGCTTGAGGATGCCAAGGCGTCCGAACCCAATGATCCCAATGCGCTTTCGCTGGCCACGGTCGACGAGACCGGCTTGCCAAATGTGCGCATGGTTCTGTTGAAGGGGTTCGACGAGGCCGGGTTTGTTTTTTACACAAATTTTGAGAGCGCGAAGGGGCGGGAACTTCTGTCCGCCGGCAAGGCTGCCATGTGTTTTCACTGGAAGTCCCTGAGACGTCAGGTCCGGATTCGCGGCGACGTTGTCGAAGTGAGCAAGGAAGAGGCGGACGAGTATTATCGCTCGCGGCCACGCGGCAGTCGCATCGGGGCCTGGGCGTCGAAGCAGTCCCGGCCTCTGGAAAGCCGCTTTGCGCTTGAGAAGGAAGTTGCCAGGTTCACGGCCAAGTTCGGTATTGGCGACATTCCCCGTCCGGACCACTGGTCCGGCATGCGCCTGGTGCCGACCGAGATCGAGTTCTGGCACGACCGCCCGTTCCGTCTGCATGACCGAGTGAAATTCACCCGCTCATCGACGGATCAGCCCTGGACGAAAGAGCGGCTCTATCCCTGACGTACTGTCCGGTGTGCCTTGACGGCGCATTCTGCAAACCAGTTCAAAGCAATCGTTTCCAGCGGAAGAACAGGAACGTGGCAACGACGGATACAAGCATCAGTCCGATCGAAAACAGGAAGCCCTGCTGCCATTCCAGCTCCGGCATGTTGGTAAAGTTCATGCCATAGATCGAAGCGATCAGGGTTGGCGGCAGGAAGATCAGGCCGAGAACGGTGAAAATCTTCGAGATCTGGTTCTGTTCGAGTGTGACCAGGCCGACGGTCGCGTCGAGCAAAAACGCGAGTTTGTTGTCCAGCGCGTCGCCGTGTTCCTTGATGGAGTGGATGTCCCTGCCATACATCTTGCAATCCGCCAACTGGTCATCATTCAGTCCGAGGCGCTTGGCGTGGGTGCTTATATAAAACAGCATCCGGGCGAGTCCGGTGCACACGTCATGCATCTTGGATACGTGCAGGCCGATCTGCCCGAGGCGCTTGATGGCGATCTGGTAGCTGGCCGTCTTGCGTGTGTTGAGGCCATCACCGAATACCTCGACCGCCAGCTCGTCATATTTGGCGGACGCGCTTTCCATCTCGTCGGCGCAGCGGTCGACGATGATATCCAGCATGGCAAACAGGACCGCCGGTCCATTGTGCGGAATGGTTTTGTCGGCCTGAACTCTCTTTGAGGCAATGCTGATGGATTTCGGTTCGCCGTAGCGAACGGTCACCAGCCGTTTGGCGCTGGCCACAAAGGTGACCGACGACAGCGCCGGATCGATCATGCGTGTGGCGATCGGCAACTGTGCAGTCATCACCACAGCGCCGGGTTCCAGATAGAGGCGTTCGGATGTTTCGATCGACGCGATCTCGTCGCGTGTGGGGATTTCCGCCCCCATCAGTTTTTCGGCGGCCTGTTGTTCCTCGGGCGTCGGAGCCACAAGGTCGATCCAGACGGAGGTCGCAGGTACTGGGTCCCCCGGCAGAAGCTCATGGCGGTCAAGACCATTTACCGAAGGACAATAGGCAATAATCATTCAGGCAATCTCCGCAGGGACAGCATTCGTGTCCGGGTCGGCGGCAGTTTGCCCAAGAGGCGTTGACGGGGCAACAGTTTCGCGGCGAAACCAGAAGGCCGGATGGAGATTAGTCCGATCCGGCAGTCTGACGCGAGTGCACCGATGAAACGGTACGGATTACTTACCGCTTTTACCCAGTCCGCCGGGTTTCCGGCACATGGCGGCGGCGTTGAGCGCAGCAATGCCGACAGGCTTGTAGAGATTTACGAGCTTGGCTCCGGCCGTGTTGGTCGGGGTCGGGCGGGAAGATTGCTCAGACATGTCCTCAGTCCGTTGTTCATATCCAGAGCCCGCAAGCTGGTGATCGGTTGATGTTTCGCGGGCGTCGTGCATTTGGTATCCAATTGCGGCAAAGGGAAGGCGTTTTGCCTTCGCAGCTGACAGTTCCTGCTTGGAACCTGCAAAAAGCATGCGCTTGTTGGAACAATTCGGCCAGTCAAAAACCATAACAGGTTGTAACGAAACCCCCGTTGATTTGAAGTAATCAGGTAAGGGTTTATTTACTTTCGGGTAGGTCGGTGCCCGCTGAGACCAATTTCTGCTCAAATGAGGAAGCTTTTCGGGTCTCGAAGCGTCTTGTGCCGCGCTGCGCAAGACAGCCCGTAACAGCAACGAGAGAGAGCCACGAGAAGTGTTGCAGCGATCAAGGCCAGGCCACCGAGCATGAGCCCGGACGACAAGGGTGCTCCCAGCAGGATCAACAGGGTCCCAATACCGGTCCCGATCACGAGCAGCGCAATCGTCGTCCGGATATAGAGATAGTGTGCTTCAAGGGGTCTTTCGCCGGACTCGGCATTTCGGATTGCCAAGAAAAGGGCGAATGGTACGGTCAGGATGGCTGCGACCAGAAGGTAACACAGACAGATATTGGCAAATCCCGGGCTGAACAGGCCGGCCGGTGACCTACCTGATCTGGAGTTGTAGTCGCGATCCCGATGATCCGGGTTTTTCACCCGAAGACGGGAGCGTAGTCCGGTCATTCCCCACCTCGGATCTTGCGAAACGAACCTGCTTGCCCTCCGTCCATTTACGCTTTGTCCAAAGCGGATGTGAAGTTCATTTTTGACATTTCAGTCGGATGCGAACAAACAATGCATAAGTCGGCAGACTTCAGGGTCAGGACGAAATGAAGCGATATGCCACCCATCGAACCGCAACGGCTCCTGCAAGCCGTACGCTGGCGTCCTGCGCGTTGGCGCTTGCCGTGGTGACGTTTCTGGCAAAACGCTTCGGTCTGATCGATGCCGACGTCTTCGTTTTGTCCTTCATGGTGGCAGCAGCCGTCGCGCTGATCGCGATTCTTCTGGCGGTATTTGCGCTTCACCGTGTCTGGGCCCTTGGAGGACCGGGTGTCCCGGCAGCCCTGACGGGTGTGGTGCTAGGCCTGCTTGCGATCGGTCCGCCCGCTTTGACCGTGGCCATTCTGGTGCTTCGCCCGGGAGGACATGACGTGTCGACAGACCGCCTCAATCCCCCTGAGCTGACCAGTGCAGGCCTTTCCGGCGAGCAGCCGTTCTTGAGCTGGTTTGATGCAACGCTTGAACGGGACGTCTGGCCGGCCCTCGCTCAACTGAAGACCGATCCTTTGGATGTGCAAGCCGGTACCGGACCTGCGATGCTTTATCCCGACATCGTGTCGCGCCGCTATCGGATCTCGACGGCCCAGCTGCATGCGGCCGGGCGCAAGGCACTGGAGGGGCTTGGCTGGAACCTCGTGGATGAGTTGCCGCCTGATCTTCTGGACGTCGCAACGCGTCTTCAGGCTGTCGGCCGGTCCCAGCTGCTTGGGCTGGATCACGACGTGGCGCTGAGGATCCGGCCGGATCCGGTTGGTGCCCTGCTTGATGTGCGCGCGCGATCGCGCACGCCGCTCAAGGATCTGACGGGCAACGACGACCACATACGCGGTGTCTTTGCCGAAATCGACCGTGTCCTTTTGGAAACCTATGGCGACCTGTCCCGTCTGGCCGTGGACGAGGCCGAAGTGGAAGGTCTGGAACCGGAGCCTGTCGAAGAGCCGCGCGACACGATCCCGCTGCCCGGGTTCAAGCCGTATTTCGAAGAAGAAGACGCTCCCGTCCCAGATGGCGTCGAGCTGACGGATCTTGAAGGCTAGGGTGAGCCGCGCCTGATGCGGCCCCGTCGCGCTGACCGGTCAGGACAGGCGATAGGTTGCGTCAAGCGTGAGCGACGGCGCGGCTGTCACGAGGTCGCGGCTGCAAAGATCCTCCAGATGGGCGAAGACCGACAGGCCTGCGGCCGGATGGAGCGCGCGGTCAATGTCGGCATAAAGCGCCTCAACGATTTGCGGGATCGTTTTCCGGTTTTCGCGGAGCTGATCAAGAATGGCGGTTTCCCTTTGAAGCCGGTGCCGCTTCAAATCTTCCACATAGGACCGCGCCTTGACCACCAAACCGCCATGGCCGGGAAGATAGGTTTCCTCCGACCGGCTCAGCAAGGTGTCGATGGAGGCCATGTAGTCCCGCATGTTGCCATCCGGCGGCGCGACAATGGAGGTTGACCAGGCCATGACATGATCTGCCGAGAGCAACAAGTCGGTTCCCTCAAGCGCGAAACAGAGATGGTTGGCGGTGTGCCCGGGTGTGGCGACGGTTTCCAGCGACAACTCCTGCGCCGAGAACAGGTCGCCATCTTCCAGCTGTCTGTCAGGCTGATGCTCCTTGTCGCCGCTGGCATCAAGCGGATTGATTTCATTGGCGGCAAGATCGCGGGCGGCACGGTGCGGCCCGCAACCGACGATCGGCGCACCGGTCTGTTTTTGCAACAGCCGTGCGCCCGGTGAATGATCGACATGGGTGTGGCTGACCAGAATCGCCTCGATCTCGGCGCCGTCAGCAGCCTTCAGGATCGACTCAGTATGGTCCGGCAGCGCCGGGCCGGGGTCGACGACCACCAGACGCCGTGTTCCGAGCAGATAGGTATTGGTGCCATGGAAGGTGAAGGGACCGGGGTTCTGCGCCGTTAGGCGGCGTATTCCAGACTGGATTTCGACCGGAGAACCGTAACAGGGGTCAAACTGTCTATCATGTTTCATTTGGCCGATATCACCTTGTACCGCGGTCCTGTTGCGTCATGTATCTGACGTTTGAATCGGATAGGGAAGCAGAACTTTGCCAAGCCCCGGCAACATGTGAAACAGTGTCCCTTGAATTTAATCGTTTAGAGCATGGCGAAACATAATGGCGTATGAAACGGAATGCCGCTTCGATTGCTTGCTTGATCTTCCAAGGGATCAGGCGTTTTCGCTATTTGTCGATCGACTTGATCTCTGGTGGACATCGCCCTTCAGCAAGGCGAACGAGGAGGAAACCGAAGCCGGCATCGAGCCTTTCGCGGGTGGGGCCTGCTACGAAATCGACGGCAATGGTCGGCGGCGTATCTGGGGCACCGTCCTGTCCATCGAAGAACCGCTTTTCATCAGGCTTGCCTGGCAAGTGACCCTGGACGGCGAAGAAGAAGCGGATCCGGCTGCGGCCAGCCGTGTCATGGTCAACTTTCGAGACGCTGGAAGGTCAACTCGGCTTGAGGTCGTCCACACGGAATTCCTGAGGCACGGGGAAGCGGGGGCGGACTATATGGAACATATGCGTGCCCCGGCAGGCTGGCCGCACATCCTCCAGAAACTGCAGGCCGCTGCGAAATCGGGCGCCATGCGCTGAGAGCCGGGCAGGACACCGCTGACGGAAAATCTCCCCCTGTCGCTTGATTGACATGCTTTCCATGCTAGGTGGAAAGTCCAAAAACGCTTTTGTTTTCGCTGTTTCGGCCTTGTGCAATTATTAAGGCGTCGAAATAGTGCACTTCCCTGAAAGCGCATCCCGCTGGTTATAGTTTACGCATGAACCCATGACACAACCGTCGACGTCTAACGACCAGGCTCCGGAGCCGCAGCCGGCCGCCTCACCACTGACACGCCTTGGAGAGGCCAAGTGGCTCTTGCTCGCGGCCCTTTTTGCGGCGCTTGCCGCCGTCATCTTCTATGACGTTCCTTCGTCAAGCGCCTTTGCCTTTCTGGTGATCTTGTGCGTTGTCGCCGGTTTCATTCCACGCAGAACCGCCAGCCGGCGGGTGAAACTCAATGCGCAGCGGGAAATCCGGCGGATGTGGCCGGGCACGGGAATGAAGGTCACCCTGGATGCTTTGCCAACGCCCTGCTTCGTCGCCGATGGCCGCGGCATCACACGTTATGTGAACCAGCAGGCCCAGGTCACATATGAAGGTGTCAAGCCCGGCGATCCCCTGTCATTTTCCTTGAGGGCGCCGTCTCTGCTGGAAGCTTTCGATCGGGTCTGTGCCACCGGAGAGGCAGAACGGATCAGCTGGATCGAGAAAGTGCCGACGGAGACGTGGTACGAGGCTCATATCGCGCCCATCTACATGCCCGGCAATGCGGTGCCGGATCGCATGCCAGGCCTGCCCGATTTCATACTGGTGGTGATACAGGACCTGACCGAAAATCGGCGGCTGGAGCGCATGCGGACGGATTTCGTTGCCAATGCAAGTCACGAATTGCGCACGCCCCTCGCGTCGCTGACAGGTTTTATCGAGACTCTGCAGGGTCCGGCCCGGAACGACCCGGAGGCTCAGGACCGGTTTCTGTCTATCATGTTGGACCAGGCCGGACGTATGCGCCGGCTGATCGACGATATCCTGTCGCTGTCACGCATTGAGCTCAAAGCCCATGTGCGTCCGGTAAGCACAGTCGATTTTGCAGAGATCATTCGCCACACCGCCGATGCGCTCTCGCCACTGGCTGCAGATCTGGATGTTGAAATCCGGGTCCACCTTCCGGACCTGCCGGTGCGGATCAAGGGAGACCGTGACGAGCTGATTCAGGTGACGGAAAATCTGATCGAGAACGCGCTGAAATACGGACATGACGGGCAGTTTGTGGATGTTGAACTAGCCGAACAGATCGAAGCGGAAGATCACACCTGGCAAATGTCGGTTCGCGACTATGGCGCAGGCATTCCGCCGGAACATCTTCCGCGCCTGACGGAGCGTTTCTATCGCGTTGATGTTGAATCGAGCCGCGCGATGAAGGGCACCGGCCTTGGGCTTGCCATCGTCAAGCATATTCTCACACGGCACCGTGGGCGTCTGGAGGTTGAAAGCGAAGCTGGCAAAGGGGCGACGTTCAAGATCAATCTACCGGCTTCGGAAAGTGCTGAAACCGCTTCGGTTGTCACGCCCGCCTGAACTCCAGGCTCCAGGTGTCGTAAAGCTGACGCTCGAAACTGCTATTTCATGTCAAACCGCCCGATTTATTGGGGCGAAACTGATTTCTGCCGCGTTGCGAAAAGTTTTTAGGAGAAGCCTGGTGACACAGAAATTGACGATTCTTGCGATTTTGGGAGGCCTCTTCTGTGTGGCGCCTGCGACTGCGGAAGCGCGAGACCGGCTCCTGATCGTTGGATCCTCGACGGTCTTTCCCTTTGCAACGGCGGTGGCTGAAAAAGTCGGCGCGGTGGGCCAGAAATATCCAATCGTTGAATCGACGGGTACCGGTGGTGGATTTGACCTGTTTTGCCGCGGAACCGGCGCAGCCACACCAGATATCACCAACGCGTCCCGCCGCATGAAGCCGGAAGAATTTGAGACATGCAAGGCAAACGGTGTGACGCCGGTCGAAGTCGAGATCGGCTATGACGGCATCGTTCTCGCCAATTCCCGGTCTGGGCAAAAGATATCCCTGACGCTTGAGCAGATTTTCCAGGCACTAGCTGAAAAACTTCCCGGACAAGACTCTCTTGTGAACAATCCCCATGTGACCTGGTCGGACATCGATCCTCTGTTGCCTGCGGAAAAGATCAAGGTACTCGGTCCGCCGCCGACCTCCGGTACGCGGGATGCCTTCGAGGAACTCGTCATGGAAGAAGGCTGCGAAATGACCGGAGGCCTGAACGATGAGCAATGCACGCGGATCAGGCATGATGGCAGTTTTGTCGAAGCGGGCGAAAACGATGACCTGATCGTCGGTGCCTTGCAGGCCAGCCCCGTCACGGTCGGAATTTTTGGCTATTCCTTCCTGAAAGGGAACCTGGACAAGATCCAGGGCGTGAGCGTGAACGGTGTCGAACCGACCTTCGAAAAGATTGCCTCTGGCCAGTACCCGGTTTCCCGGCCGCTTTTCTTCTACATCAAGAAGGAACATGTCGGGGTGATTCCCGGGATCGAAGACTATGTGGCAGCATTCACCGATGAAGCTGCCTGGGGTGACGACGGTTACTTGGCGGACAAGGGCTTGATTCCACTCGCGCCCGAAGCCCGCAAAACGCAGGCCGCTGCGGCGCTTTCCCTCAATGCTCTGCAACTCTAAGTGCTTAGCCGGATAATGAATGCGATCATGCGGCGATGATTGGCAGACCGGTCTTTTAAGAAACACTGTCATCATTGCGCATATCTGCGACGACATTCACAAGGCGCCCTGACAAGTGACATATTTCGCCTCAAGATGACACAAAACCGTAAGACGGCGAAAATTTGTCATATTTTTCAAAATCTTAAATTGTCACAAAACTGAAAAACAACTGTCATAGAACTCTCATCCACGGGGCCTAGGTTCCCGGCATCGCCCATGCATATCCGTGCATGGCGACCATCTAGAAACCTTGACATTCAAAGGGAGTGGTCAAGTGAAATTTACGACCCTCGTTAGCGCAACTGCCCTGGCCGTTGCTTCCACTGCATTCGTTGGCGCAGCCCAGGCTCGCGACCAGGTCCAGGTCGCTGGTTCTTCCACGGTTCTGCCTTACGCTTCCATCGTTGCTGAAGCTTTCGGCGAAAACACCGATTTCCCGACCCCGGTGGTTGAGTCCGGTGGTTCTTCTGCTGGCCTGAAGCGCTTCTGCGAAGGTGTTGGCGAAAACACCATCGACGTTGCCAACGCTTCCCGCAAGATCCGCGAAAAAGAGATCAAGGCTTGCGCTGAAAACGGCGTCAAGGACATCATCGAAGTCCGCATCGGTTACGACGGGATCGTGTTTGCTTCCCAGAAAGACGGCCCGGCTTTCACCGCTTTCACTCCGGACGACATCTTCAACGGTCTGGCTGCCAAGGTTCTGGTTGACGGCAAAATCGTCGACAATCCGTACACCAAGTGGTCCGAATTCAACTCCGCTCTGCCGGACGTTGAAATTGCTGCCTTCATCCCGGGCACCAAGCACGGCACCCGTGAAGTCTTCGAAGAGAAGGTTCTGGCAGTTGGCTGTGAGCACACCGGTGCCATGAAAGCCATGATGGACGCTGGCATGTCCGAAGACGACGCTGAAGATGCTTGCATCGACGTGCGCGCTGACGGCAAGTCCACCGACATCGACGGTGACTACACCGAGACCCTGGCTCGCATCGACAGCAACCCGAACGGCATCGGCGTCTTCGGTCTGGCATTCTACGAGAACAACCAGGACAAGTTGAAAGTCGCCACCATGAGCGACGTTGCTCCGTCCACCGAGTCCATCGCTTCCGGCGAGTATCCGGTTTCCCGTCCGCTGTTCTTCTACGTCAAGAAGGCACATATCGGCGTGATCCCGGGCCTGAAAGAATACGCTCAGTTCTTCATCGCTGACGAAATCGCTGGTCCGCAGGGCCCGCTGGCTCAGTACGGCCTGGTTTCCGACCCGGAACTGGCTGCTGTCCAGGCTTCTGTCGCCAACGAAGACACCATGAAGTAATCGAGCCCCGGCTCGATCCGGGGGCGGCAAATCCCGCCGCCCCCTTTTTTGTTTCCGGACATTAATACTCGGGGGACCCAATGTCCTTGTTCTGGCTCGTTGTGATCGTGCTTGCCATTGCGGTGGTAGGCTACGTTGTCGGGCGCGGGCGCGCCTTGGCCAGCGCCGGGGGAGACATGCGACACCTGCATTCTCTTCCTTCTTACTACGGGTCGAACGTGGCAATGAAAGCTGCGGTCCCGGCCTTTCTGATCCTGATTGTCTGGCTGCTTGCGCAGCCGTTTTTTATCAACAACAGCATTTCCGGCATGATCCCGGACAGCGCGATTGCTGAAGGATCTTCGCGCGGTCTTGTGCTCGCCGAAGTTCGCCGCGCTGCGCGCGGCCTCGACAACGCGGTTGCCTCGGGGCTTATGGACGAAGACTTCGCCCGCAACGCCCGCGCCGACTTCAACGATGTTACGACGCGCCTCAAAGATGCGGGTCAGATCGTCACCTCGCAGATCACGCAGCCGATCCTCCGGGCTGCGCAGGCCTATCGTGTCCAGGTTGCGACCGGCAATTTCTTCATGTCGATCGTGGTGATCCTTGCCGCAATCGGTGGCGCGCTATGGGCTCTTCGCGAGACCAATGCGGATTTTCGGGCACGGAACACCGTTGAAAAAGGCGTTCGCGTCATTCTGCTCTCGGCGGCTTCGATTGCCATTCTGACCACTGTCGGCATCGTCCTGTCGCTGGTCTTCAACACAGCCGAATTCTTCCGCCTTTACCCCGCCTCCGACTTCTTCTTCGGCCTGACCTGGTCACCGAGCTTCTCCGGCCGTGGCGGCTCGTCCGAGCTGGGTATCATTCCACTGCTCTGGGGCACGTTCTACATTTCGCTTGTCGCGCTCGCTGTCGCAGTGCCGATCGGATTGTTCGCAGCCGTTTACCTCTCGGAATATGCCGGACCCAAAGTGCGCGCCATTGCCAAGCCGCTTCTGGAAATCCTGGCCGGTATCCCGACCATTGTTTACGGCCTCTTTGCTCTTCTCACGGTCGGCCCGCTGCTTCTCTCGGTCTTCGGTGACGGCGGTCTCGGCATCATGAAGGCGGGTACGGCCGTCATGACCGCCGGTCTCGTGATGGGCATCATGCTGATCCCCTTCGTGAGCTCGCTCTCCGACGACATCATCAACGCCGTGCCTCAGGCGATGCGCGATGGTTCCTATGGCCTTGGTGCAACCAAGTCGGAAACCGTCAAACAGGTGATCCTGCCGGCCGCGCTGCCGGGCATTGTCGGCGCGATCCTTCTGGCCGCCTCGCGCGCCATTGGCGAGACCATGATCGTGGTGCTCGGCGCCGGGGCCGCTGCCCGGTTGAGCCTCAACCCCTTTGAAGCCATGACCACGGTGACGGCGAAGATCGTCAGTCAGCTGACCGGTGATGCGGATTTCGCATCTCCAGTGGCTCTGGTCGCCTTTGCGCTGGGTATGACACTCTTCGTTGTCACCCTGGGACTGAACATCGTCGCGCTTTACATCGTGCGCAAGTACCGGGAGCAGTATGACTGATGACCGACACGACACTTACTCCCACGACGTCCGAAACCCCTGCCAGCGCGCCGAAACAGCCGAAATCGCTGTATGCGCTCGATGACCTGACCCGCAAGCGCAATGCAGCGGAAAAACGGTTCAAGGCTTACGGTATTACGGCCATCGGCATTGGCCTGTTCTTCCTGGTGGTGCTGGCCTACGCGATCATTTCCGAGGGCATCCCGGCCTTCACCAAGACCGTTGTTGAAGTCGACTTCACCCTCACGCAGGAACAGTTCGACAAAGCCGAAGGCACGCTCTTCAAGACCAAGGCCTATGAAGGGATCTTCATCGAGGCGCTGAAGGGACAGCTGGAGGAGAGCGGTGTCAGTGTGCCGTTCGATGCAGCAACCATCGAACGCATCGTCGGCAAGCCGGGGGGTACCATCCGGTCGTTCTTCCAGGCCAATCCGGAACAGCTGGGCCAGCCGGTCCGGTTCGAACTGGCCGCGGCGTCCAGGGTGGACGGCTATATGAACGGCCGCGTGACCCGGGACAACATGACCGACAGCCGCTTCCTGATGAAAGCCGACCTGGATCTGGTCGACACGCTGGTCGAGGCCTCCGTGATCAAGACGGTGTTCAACTGGAACTTCATCACGGGCGCCGACTCTGGCGTGGACAACCCGGGCGGGGCCGGCATCGGCGCAGCCGTCATCGGGTCCTTCTTCATGATGCTGGTGGTGCTGTTCCTGTCGCTGCCGATCGGTGTGGCCGCATCCATCTACCTTGAGGAATTCGCGCCGCAGAACAAGTTTACCGACCTCATCGAAGTGAACATCTCCAACCTGGCGGCTGTTCCCTCCATCGTGTTCGGTATTCTTGGCCTGGCCGTCTTCATCCAGTTCATGCACCTGCCGCAATCGGCACCGCTCGTCGGCGGTCTCGTGCTGACCCTGATGACATTGCCGACCATCATCATCTCCACCCGTGCGTCGCTCAAGGCCGTACCGCCGAGCATTCGCGATGCGGCGCTCGGCGTCGGGGCCTCCAAGATGCAGGCGATCTTCCATCATGTGCTGCCGCTGGCCATGCCGGGCATCCTGACCGGCACGATCATCGGCTTGGCGCAGGCCCTTGGCGAGACCGCTCCGCTGCTCCTGATCGGTATGGTTGGCTTCGTCGCCCGTGGCTATCCGGATGGGTTTGTTGACGGGTTTATCGAGCCGAACTCGGCGATGCCGGCCCAGATCTACACCTGGGCAGCGCGTGCCGACTTTGCCTTCTATGAAAAAGCATGGGGCGGGATCATCGTTCTTTTGATTTTCCTCCTCACAATGAACATTCTTGCGGTTCTCCTGCGCCGCAGATTTGAACGCCGCTGGTAAGGGACGAACCGATGAACCAGATGCTCAATACTGAACGGGCAAACAACATGACCGACAGCAAGATTTCCGCAAGCAAGGTGCAGGTCTATTATGGCGATACCCACGCCATCAAGGACGTGGACATTGAAATCCAGCCGCGCTCTGTGACCGCCTTCATCGGTCCGTCCGGCTGTGGCAAGTCGACGTTCCTGCGGACCATCAACCGCATGAATGACACGATCGACATCTGCCGCGTGGAAGGTTCGATCAAGATCGACGGCGAGGACATCTACGATCCCAAGGTCGATCCGGTGCAGCTGCGCGCCAAGGTCGGCATGGTGTTCCAGAAGCCGAACCCGTTCCCGAAGTCGATCTACGACAACATCGCCTACGGTCCGCGCATTCACGGCCTTGCCAAGAACAAGTCCGAGCTTGACGACATCGTCGCCTCGAGCCTGCAGAAGGCCGGTCTCTGGGAAGAAGTGAAGAACCGTCTCGACGAGCCGGGCACCGGCATGTCCGGTGGGCAGCAGCAGCGCCTGTGCATCGCGCGTGCGATTGCGGTCAGCCCGGAAGTCATCCTGATGGATGAGCCTTGTTCTGCGCTCGATCCGATCGCGACGGCCAAGGTCGAGGAACTGATCGACGAACTGCGCGAAAACTTCACGATCGTGATCGTGACCCACTCCATGCAGCAGGCCGCACGCGTGTCTCAGCGCACCGCGTTCTTCCACCTTGGCATTCTGGTTGAGGAAGGTCCGACCGAGGACATCTTTACCAATCCGAAAGACAAGCGTACGCAGGACTACATCACAGGCCGCTTCGGCTAAGCGCTTACCGAATTCGAGGGGACACGGGATGTCTGAACATACAGTCTCGGCTTATGACGAGGAACTGACGGCTATGGCCGGCAAGATCGCCGAAATGGGCGGTCTGGCGGAAAAAGCCTTCGCGGATGCCGTCCATGCGCTGGTGTCGCAGGATCTGGCCCTGGCCAAATCGACCATTGCCAACGACGTTCGCCTGGATGCTTTGCACCAGGAAGTCGAAGTCAAGCTGATCGAGATCATTGCCCGCCGTCAGCCGATGGGCCAGGACCTGCGTGAAGTCACCGCGGCAACACGTATTGCCAACGATCTGGAGCGGGTCGGCGACCTCGCCAAGAACGTTGCCAAGCGCGTGATTGCCATCGACAGCGATCTCCAGTCCAAGAAACTCGCCATTGGTGTGGAACACATGACCGAACTGGCGTTGTCGCAGCTGAAGCAGGTTCTGGACGCCTATACCCGCAAGGACGCGGAAACGGCGCGCAAGGTCCAGGAAGCCGATGCTGAAGTGGATGCGATCTATACCTCGCTGTTCCGCGAGCTGCTGACCTACATGATGGAAGACCCGCGGGTCATCACCCAGTGCGTCCATCTGCTGTTCTGCGCCAAGAACATCGAGCGTATCGGTGACCACGCGACCAACATCGCGGAAAACGTCTTTTACATGGTGACCGGTGAACGTCTGCCGGAAGAACGCGCCAAGGTGGACGAGACGGGCGCGGCCTAGTTTCGACACCTGTCGCGGTAGCGATCCGACCGGCGCAACAACCTTCACCCTGCGCCGGTTGCTGAAATTGGAGCGAATGCATGCCGAAGGTGCTCATCGTTGAAGACGAAGAACCCCTCAGCCTTCTGTTGAGATACAATCTGGAAGCCGAAGGATATGCGGTTGAATCGTGTGTCCGTGGGGACGAGGCCGAAATCCGCCTGCGGGAAAGCCTGCCCGACCTGCTTCTGCTCGACTGGATGTTGCCGGGCCTGTCCGGTATTGAACTCTGCCGCCGTCTGCGCGCGCGAGAAGATACCGAGCGTCTGCCGGTCATCATGCTGACAGCCCGCGGCGAAGAGGCCGAGCGCATCCGGGGCCTGTCAACCGGTGCCGACGACTATGTGGTAAAGCCTTTTTCCGTTCCGGAACTGATGGCACGCGTGCGCGCCATCCTGCGCAGGGCTAGCCCGGAAGTGGTGTCGACCATGCTGCGGTCCGGCGACATCGAGCTCGATCGGGAAACGCACCGTGTCCGTCGCAACACCAAGGAAATCCATCTTGGTCCGACCGAATTTCGGCTTCTGGAATTCCTGATGACGTCGCCTGGCCGCGTGTTCTCGCGCGAGCAGCTGCTCGACGGTGTCTGGGGCCATGATGTCTATGTGGATGAACGCACCGTGGATGTACATGTCGGCCGGCTCCGCAAGGCGCTCAACCGGGGCAAGGCCAAGGACCCGATCCGCACGGTGCGCGGCGCCGGCTACGCCTTCAATG
Source organism: Roseibium sp. (assembly GCF_965233565.1). Classification (GTDB taxonomy): domain Bacteria; phylum Pseudomonadota; class Alphaproteobacteria; order Rhizobiales; family Stappiaceae; genus Roseibium. Next base: position 4,924,239 of record NZ_OZ247494.1, read on the forward strand.
ACCAGTTCTCGGCCAGCGCCTGAGCGCTGACCGTGGAGCAAGACATCTAAAAGCCCGCCCTTGGCGGGCTTTTTATTTGATGTTTCTATCCATCGTCATTTCGGACGCAGCGAAGCGGAGATCCAGGGCCGGCGAGCTTCCGGTTTCTCCCTAATTTGTTCACGGACAAACGCTGGGCCTCCCAGGGCCCGGCACGCGCGTTGCTTGGCCGAAGTGACGAAAGGAAGGTCATGACAGGGAACCCATCCTCAACTCCGTCATTGCCGGACGTGATCCGGCAAGCCACGCCAGGACGATCCGGTTGCGCAGGGCCATGCGTTGGCCACAGGCCCTGGCAGGGATGCCATGGACTAGCCATGGCACGACGATGGCGGAAACGGCCGCTTCCTGCCGCCAAAAACCGCATTAAGAAAAAGCCCGCCGATTGGCGGGCTTTCAATAAGGGCAGACCTTTGAGGCGTTGCCGTTATCCGGCCTTTGCGACCACCTTGCGGTCACGCCGACGGTCGGCGACCGGCTGGTAAGCGATCTTGCAGTGGTAGGTGCAATAGGGGACACCGGCTTCGGACTGGCGGCCGCAGAAATAGAAGTCGTCGGTCGCCGGATCGCCGATCGGCCATTTGCAGGTCCGCTCGGTAAGCGTCAGGATCGTTGCCCGCTGGGAGATCGGCACCACATCGGCAATCGGTTCGATTTCCGGCTTGGCTTCAACAACCGGAGCTGGCGTAATATCGGCTTTCAGGGCCGTTGCGCCAATGCTCTGCGGCTGCTGCGTCGGCTTCTTGGGGGCGGCGCTGCTGGGAGCGGCCGTCCGCGGCCGGCGCGGCTTGGCGCTGGACGAAGAGGATTTCGCGCGACCGGACAGGCCAAGGCGATGCACTTTGCCGATCACGGCGTTTCGGGTCACACCACCCAGCTCGCCTGCGATCTGGCTTGCGCTCAAGCCTTCGCTCCAAAGCTTCTTGAGAAGCTCGACCCGTTCGTTTGTCCAACTCATTGCCGCACCCTTTTATTTGACCGCCTTGCGGCCATTAACCCCGTGTTAAGCATGCGTATGCATGCCTAAGTATGGCATATCTAGTGCCTCTAAGTGATTTGCCGCACGAGATCTCGTGTTCGATGTCCCAGAGGTTACAATAACGTTAATTTATCAGGCAACCGTTTGACCCAAACCAGTTGGGGATGAAGGGACTTTTCCCCAAATAAGCGATGCCCTTGAGACTTTTACGAAATCTGTCCTCGGCGACCCTGGAGCGGCATTTCCATTGACAGTCCATGGTGGGGGCGGTGTATAAGACTTCCGCTGCGTGCCGCCTCATCGGGCGGCACGTTGCGTTTTGGCCCGAACGCATCTGACAAGGTGCCGGTCCCGCGTCAAGGTGACGTTGGGGCCATTTGGGCGTTCTTGAGGAGATAAAAGAGGTTATGTCCGCGACTGCACTATTCGGAAATTACGCAAGATCGAACCTGTCTTTCGATCACGGGGAAGGTGTCTGGCTTGTCACGAAAGACGGCCGACGATTCCTCGATTGCGGTTCCGGCATCGCGGTCAATTCTCTCGGCCACAGCCATCCGCATCTGGTGCAAGCCCTCCAGGACCAGGCTTCCAAGCTCTGGCACATTTCCAACCTGCACCAGATCCCGGAAGGGGAACGGCTGGCGCAGCGTCTGTGCGAGGCGACATTTGCCGAAAAGGTCCTGTTCGTGAACTCGGGCGCCGAGGCCATGGAAGCGGCGATCAAATGCGCGCGTCGTTACCAGTATGACAAGGGCCAGCCTGAACGCTTTCACATCATCACCTTCGAAGGTGCTTTCCACGGCCGGACCATTGCGACCATTGCTGCCGGTGGTCAGGCGAAATACCTGGAAGGGTTCGGCCCCAAGGCGCCCGGCTTCGACCAGGTGCCCGCCAACGACCTGGAAGCCCTGAAGGCGGCCATCGGTCCGCAAACGGCTGCAATCTGTCTTGAACCGATCCAGGGTGAGGGCGGCATTCGCGAAATCCCGACCGATTTCCTGCGGGCCGTGCGCAAGCTGTGCGACGACAATGGTCTCTTGCTGATCCTTGACGAGATTCAGACTGGTGTTGGCCGCACGGGCAAGCTGTTTGCGCATCAATGGACGGATGTCGAACCGGACCTGATGGCGATCGCCAAGGGCATCGGCGGCGGCTTCCCGATGGGCGCCTGTCTCGCAACCGCCGAAACGGCCGCGGCGCTGGCACCGGGAACCCACGGCACGACTTTTGGCGGCAATCCGCTCGCCATGGCCGTCGGCAATGCGGTTCTGGATGTGGTCCTGGAGGACGGATTTCTCGCGGATGTCCAGAAAAAGGGTCTCAGCTTCAAACAGAAGCTGGCGGGTCTCGTCGACGGCCATCCAAAGGTGCTGGACCAGGTGCGCGGCAACGGCTTGATGCTGGGCCTCAAATGCGTGGTTCCGGCAGGTGACTTTGTCGGGGCGGCCCGCGAGGCCGGTCTTCTGGCCGTGCCGGCCGGCGACAATGTGGTGCGCATCATGCCGCCGCTGACCATGACCGAAGATGAAATAGCGCTGGCCGTGGAGCGCCTGGAACAGGCGGCCGAAGCGGTTGAAGCCAAATTGGTGGAAGGAGCGGCCGAATGACCGCGAACGGATCCTACCGGAATTTTCTGGACCTGACCGATTTTGAAGGCGACGACCTGCGTGCCATTCTGGCGACCAGCCGCAAGATTAAGGCGGAACGCAACGGCGTTCATCGCGGCGTCGGTCCGCTGGCGGGCAAGGTGCTTGCCATGATCTTCGAGCAGCCTTCGACCCGAACCCGCATCTCTTTCGATGTCGGCATGCGCGAGCTCGGCGGTGAAACGCTGATGCTGACGGGCGCGGAGATGCAGCTCGGCCGCGGGGAGACCATCGCGGACACGGCGCGTGTTCTGTCCCGTTTTGTCGATGCCATCATGATCCGCATCCTTGATCACAATGATCTCAGGGAACTGGCCGAGGCGGCAACCGTGCCGGTGATCAACGGTCTGACCAAGCTGTCGCATCCGTGTCAGATCATGGCTGACCTTCTGACTTTCGAGGAGCATCGCGGTTCCATTGCCGGCAAGAGCGTTGCCTGGACCGGCGACAGTAACAACGTTCTGGCGTCCTGGATCCACGCGGCTCCGCGGTTCGACTTCGAATTGCGCATTGCTACGCCGGGTGAACTGGCGCCGCCACAGGACCTGGTTGACGCTGCCCGCGCCAAGGGTGGTTCCATTCAGGTCACAACAGACCCATATGAGGCCGTCAAGGGGACCGACTGTGTCGTCACCGACTGCTGGGTGTCCATGGGGGACGATGACACGGAAACGCGTCACAACCTTCTGAGCGCCTATCAGGTCAATGAACGGCTGATGGCGGAAGCGAACGGGGATGCCCTGTTCATGCACTGTCTGCCGGCTCACCGGGGTGAGGAAGTCACCTCGGAGGTCATGGACGGTCCCAATTCCGTTGTGTTTGACGAAGCCGAAAACCGGCTCCATGCCCAGAAGGGTATTCTGGCCTGGTGTTTCGGCGCAGCTTAAGGCAAAGCCATCGTGGCACTCAATCTTGATGACCTGGGCATCACGCCGGCCGGACTGGATGCAGTCCGGCCTTTCGCCGTTGAAGCCCTTGATGTGCGCGGCCGGGCGGTCGCGCTCGGACCCGTTCTGGAAAACATCATCAGCCGGCACGATTACCCCGAGCCGGTCTCCAGGCTTCTGGCCGAAGCCATTGTCCTGACCAGCCTTCTGGGCACATCGCTCAAATTTGATGGCCGGTTCACACTGCAGACCCAGACCGATGGTCCGGTCTCCATGCTGGTGGTCGACTTTTCGACCCCGGATGCCATCCGGGCCTGCGCCACGTTCGACCGCGAGCTGGTCGAAGAACTGGTGGCGGGGGGCAAGGCAACCCAGGAAACTCTCCTGGGTCGCGGGCACCTGGCGATGACGATCGACCAGGGACGCCACATGCAGCGCTATCAGGGCCTGGTGGAACTTGACGGCATTTCACTGGAAGAAGTCGCGCGACGCTATTTCGAGCGTTCCGAACAGATCCCGACCGAAGTGCGGTTGAGTGTCGGGGAACTGTTTACCCGCAAGGAAGGCGAAGGACCGGTCAAATCCTGGACGGCCGGCGGCATTCTGGTTCAGTTCCTGCCCGAAGCACCGGAGCGTGCCAAGCAGGCTGATCTCGATCCGGGAGACGCGCCGGAAGGTGCCGTGCCTCACGAAGTCGAGGAAGACGATGCCTGGGTGGAAGCCAAGGTGCTTGTTGAAACGGTGAAGGATATCGAGCTGACCGACCCTGAAGTCAGCGTCGAGATGCTTCTTTTCCGCCTCTTCCATGAGCGGGGCGTGCGCCTGTTCGAACCACAGCCGCTGGCCGACAAGTGCAGCTGTTCTCGCGAGAAGATCGAAAGTGTTCTGGCCGGCTTCAGTGCCGAGGAAATCGAGCATATGACGATGGACGGCAAGATTGTCGTCACCTGCGAATTCTGCAGCAGCCGCTACGAATTCGATCGCTGATCTGTCATTTCAGCCCCAAAAAAGTAACCGGCGGTCGCAATTGTCGCCGCCGGAAACATCCTGTTACATTTTTCGGCGTGCCTTAAACCACCTTGAAAGGTAAGCCGGGCTTGAATTTTGCAGCGCGAAGTAAATCTATCGTCGTACGCAGGAGCATGTCCGGAGTTCAAAGGACAGACTCCAGGCACAGCCCGAAACGCCTTGTGAGCAGAGATGTTGCAGTCCTTACAGAAAGAGTCCGGCCAACAGCCCGTTTCCGAAGTCCTGCCGCCGCCGCAGTCTGAGGAAACCAGGAGAAGCGGACGGGTGCTGCTTGTCTTCAAGGCGATGCTGCAGGTATTGCTCGCCTTTGCCATCCTTTTCGGGGCCGTCAAAGGCATGAATGCACTGGTTGCGTCAAAGCCCGACGTGCCCAAGCGTCCCATCCAGGAAAAGAGCTACGCGGTTGAGACGATCTCCGTTGCACGCGCCGACCACGCACCTCGGATCAACGTCTTCGGGGAAACCATGGCGGGCCGGGAGGTTGAACTTCGGGCCCTGGTTGCCGGCGAGGTCATCGAGGTCCATCCGAACCTGAAGGCCGGTGGTGCGGTCAAACAGGGGGACGTCCTGGTGGCCATCGACCGGTTCGACTACGAAGGTGCGGTGACCGAGGCGGAAGCCAATCTGGCCGAAGCGCGCGCTGCCCTTGTCGAAAGCGAAGGCCGGGTCGAACTGGAAAAGGCCAATATGGTGCGTGCCCGGGAGCAGCTGGAATTTGCTCAGCGGGATTTGCAACGCGCAGAAGATCTGCTCGGCAAGGGCGCCGTCACCGAGAGGACGCTGGATGACCGCAAGCTGATCGTCTCGCAGCGCCAGCAGTCTCTTGAGCAATCCCAGAATACGCTCGCGCTGGAAGCGGCCAGGGTCGATCAGCAGACCGCAGCCATCAAGCGCCTGGAATGGCGCCTGCAGAACGCGCAGCGGCAGCTTGAAAACACTATCCTGACCGCGCCCTTCGATGCCATCGTGCGATCTGAAGCCGCCGAACTTGGCCGGCTGGTCAGCGTCAATGACGCCATCGTCTCGCTTTATGACAGCGACGCCTTCGAAGTCCGTTTCACGCTCTCCGACAACCAGTATGGCCGTCTCCTGGCGGAGACCGGCACAGTGGTCGGACGTCCGGTCGAGGTGACCTGGTATCTGGGCAATGAACCCGTCACCTTTCCGGCAACGGTGACCCGCATCGGCGCAGATGTCGCCAGCAACCGGGGCGGGGTTGACCTGATTGCCCAGATCGATACGACCGGCGTCGATATTCCCTTGCGCCCCGGGGCTTTTGTCGAAGTGGCGCTGTCCGACCGGGTCTATCCGCAAAGCTTCCGGGTTCCGGAAACGGCCTATTATGGCGGCGGCACGGTTTATGTCGTCACCGACAGCCGGCTGGAGCCGCGCGACGTGACTTCGCTCGCCATCGATGACGGTTTCATTCTTGTCACGGGCGCTTTGGAAAACGGGGAGACGCTTTTGACCACCCGCATTCCGGAAGCCGGTGAAGGCCTCCTGGTAAGGGATATTGCCAACAGCGCGGCCACGGCCGAGTAACGGGGCGTTCCATGGATATCGGCAACAAATCCCGCGGCTTTCTCGAACTGCTGGTCCGCCATGCCAATGCGGCCAATCTGATCATGGCCGTCATGGTGCTCTTTGGCGTCTATGGTTTTGCCAAGCTCAACACCCAGTTCTTTCCGACCATCAAGACCGACCGGATCGCGGTTTCGATTTCCTGGCCGGGCGCCAGCGCCGAAGACGTCGCCTCCAACATTCTGGAAGTGATTGAACCGGAACTGCGTTTCATCGATGGGCTCGACGAAATCGTCTCTTATGGCCGCGAAGGCAGCGCCTCTGTTCAGATGAATTTTGTTGAAGGCACCAACATGCAGCAGGCGCTGTCCGATGTGGAACAGGCCGTTGCCGGTGTCACGACACTGCCGGTGGATTCCGAAACACCGGTCGTGGCCGCCTCGACCTTCACCGATGGCGTCGCGACGCTGGCCCTGCGCGGTCCCTTCACCGAACAGGCCTTGAAAGTGTTTGCACGTCAGATGCGTGACGACCTACTGGCGCGCGGCATCGACAAGGTCGAACTTTATGGCTACCGGTCTCCGGAATACCTGGTCGAGATCCCGGAGCGCGAACTGCGCCGTCTCGACCTGACCATTGCCGACGTTTCCAGCCAGATCGCCGGCAACACGATCGATCTGCCGGCGGGCAATCTCGACGGGGCTGTGGAGCGGCAGATCCGGGCGCTTTCGGAGGAACGCTCGCCCGATGCGGTCGGGCGGGTGGAGGTCAAGGCCTTCGCATCGGGCGAGAAGACGCTGGTGAAAGACATCGGCACGGTCGTCCGGGACTTTGATTCCAGCGAGAACCAGGGTTTCTCCGGCGGTGAGCGGGCGGTGGAACTGCAGATCCTGCGCACGGAAAAGACCGACACGATCAAGGCCGCTAAGATCGTCGACGACTATCTGGCGGAAATCACGCCGCAGCTGCCGCAAAGTCTTGAGGTCCTGAAATATGACGTGCGTGCGGATGCCGTTGAGGGCCGCATCACCCTGTTGCTGGAAAACGGCCTGTCGGGTCTGGTGCTGGTTGTCGGCATCCTGTTCCTGTTCCTGAATGCTCGGATCGCCTTCTGGGTGGCCGCCGGCATTCCGGTCGCCATGATGGCAACGGTCGGGATCATGTGGCTGATGGGCGAAAGCATCAACATGATCTCGCTGTTCGCGCTGATCATGATGCTGGGCGTGATTGTCGATGATGCCATTGTCGTCGGCGAACACACGGCGACCCGGCGCAGTCTGGGGGACAGCCCGGGCGATGCGGCGGTCAATGGTGCAACCACGATGCTGGCGCCGATCTTTGCCGCCAGCCTGACCACCATCGCCGCGTTTTTGCCGATCCTGCTGGTGAGCGACGTGCTTGGCCAGATCATGGGTACGCTTCCCGTGGTTGTCGTTGCCGTCGTGATTGCCTCGCTGATCGAGTGTTTCCTGGTCCTGCCCGGACATCTCTCCCATGCAATGGAGAACCGCCCGGGCTGGAGCTGGTGGCGCGTCGTCATCCTGGCCGCGATCCCGGCGATTTTCGTGACGGCGCTGGTGTCCCAGCCGGACATGTCCGTGCCGCCCTATTTCGACCTGATCGACGACCCGTTGCGGGCTTTCAGGGATACGGTTGGTCTCGTGCCGTTCGAACTGGTGATCATCCTGGCCTTTTTTCTCTTGGCCGTCGGCTTCGAGACGCTGCTGATGGCGCTGCGCCGGTCCAAGAAGCGCCGCGGTGCCTATGAGCGTCCGGGCTGGTTCCGCCGGGGCTTCGATGCAGGGTTTGGCTGGGTTCGTGACTTCCCCTTCCGAGCCTTCGTGACCGCGGCCGTCAACTGGCGCTATGTCACCCTGGCCGTGGCGGTTGCCGCGATGATCCTGGCCGTTGGCCTCGTGCGGGGAGGCCGGGTCGGCTTCACCTTCTTCCCGTCGCCAGAAGCGGAAAACCTGACAGCCTCGATCTTCTTCCATGCCGGCATTCCCGAGGACGAGGCCATTGCCGGCATCTTCAGGATTGAGGACGCCCTGACCCAGGCCGAGGCGCAGCTGACGGACGGCACCGATCAGGAGCTGGTGGTCGCCACCTATGCCACGCTCGGCAAGGCCGGCAACAATCGCGGCGACAATGTCGCCAACATCACCGTACAGCTCAGCCGTTCCGAAGACCGAACGATCCGCACGCCCGATATCGTCCGCGCCTGGCGGGCTGCCTTGCCGGAAATTCCGGGTACGTCGCGGATCGCCATTGCAGAGCGCCGGGGCGGACCTCCCGGGCGCGATCTGGATGTGCGTCTCACCGGTGCGCCGTTGAACGAGCTGAAAGCGGCCGCCCAGGAACTGCAGCAGGAGCTTTCCGGCTTCCCGGGCACCAGCGGTGTCGAGGACGATCTGCCCTATGGCAAGCCGGAACTGGTGGTCGAGCTGACCCCGCGCGGCCACGCGCTCGGGTTCACGGTGGAAAGCGCCGCCCGTCAGATCCGCAACGCCTTTGAAGGCAATATTGCCCGGCGCTTTGCCGAAGGTGACGAGGAAGTTGCGGTCCGCGTCAAGCAGGTTTTCGATCAGGACGGCACCGCCGCGCTCCGGCAACTGTCCCTGAAGACCCCGGCTGGGGACTTCATCCCGCTGACCGAAGTTGTCAGGCTGACGGACGATCAGGGTTTTTCCGTCATCCTGAGGCGCGACGGCCGGACGATTGTCTCCGTGGTGGCCGACGTCGACAGCACGGTCACGTCCAACACGGAGATCATCGCCGAACTCAGCAAGGACTTCCTGCCGAGCCTCGCCGACCGCTATGGTCTGGACTATTCCTTTGCCGGCCGGGCGGAAGAGCAGTCCAATGCGTTCTCTGATCTCCTGACCGGGGTCATGCTGGCGGTTGTCGGCATCTACATCATCCTGGCGGCGATCTTTTCCAGCTATTCGCGGCCTATCGTGGTGATGTCGATCATCCCCTTCGGCATTGTCGGGGCGATCGTCGGTCACTGGGTGATGGGCTTCAACCTGACCATCCTCAGCATGATCGGACTGCTGGGCCTCGCCGGCATTCTGGTCAACAACTCGATCATTCTGGTCGCCCGGTTCGAGGAACGCCGCAAGACAGGCGAGGATCTGAACTCCGCCGCCGTCGGGTCCAGCTGCGACCGCCTGCGCGCCGTGCTGCTGACCTCGCTGACGACAATTGGCGGTCTCTTGCCGCTGATGTTCGAAACCAGCCTGCAGGCCCAGTTTCTGTTACCGATGGCGATAACCATCGTCTTCGGCCTCGGCACGGCGACGGCCCTCGTTCTGGTGCTGGTGCCGGCTCTGATCAAGATCGGCGATGACCTCGGCAGTCTGGTCAGGCTGCGGCGCCGGCCGCCGCCCGAAGCTCTGCGGTCCGCTGGCCGGGATCTGACGCCTGCCGAATAAACGCTGGCCGAGGGATCAGCCGAGGCGCTTGGCAAAAGAAGCGGTTGCCTTTGCCGCTTGCCTGATGTTGCCGTCGAGCGTTGCTGGCGACTTGCCGCGCGGGCCGAAATCGTGATTGCCGTCTTCCAGATAGGTCAGCGCCACATGATCCGGCACTGTGATGGCCTCGATCTCGGCGCGTGAACCGAACGGGTCGCGATCCCCTTGCAGGATCTGTACCGGCCGTTTGGCGTCTTCCAGCGGCGCCAGGCGCCAGTCGGCGTCCGGTTTGCCGGTCGGGTGAAACGGATAGCCGAAACAGGCAACGCCCTTGACGCGGCCGGGCAGGGAGCCGCCGCCGGCCAGCATCGCAGCCACGCGGCCGCCCATCGATTTGCCGCCGACCAGCAAGGGGCCGTCGCTCTCGTTCATCAGGGCCTGCAGGGCGGTCTGGAACTCGCCGATCAGCTTGTCTGCGCGTGGCGGCGGCTTTTTCGGGCCACCCGTCCGCCGGCCGGCCATATAGGCAAATTCAAAGCGGGCGACAGCGATCCCTTCGGCAGCAAGCGCCGTGGCCAGCTTCTCCATGAAGGTGGAATCCATCGGCGCTCCGGCGCCATGGGCCAGCAGCAGGGTTGCAGCCGGGTCGGTGTCGGGACGGGTCCATAAAAAGGCGGTCATGGTGATGTGATCTGTCGCAGAGGCAGGAACTGTATAGAAGGATATGGTTTCATCTGCCGTAAAGAAGCGCCATCTGAATGGCAAGCGGCTTCGACAAGGACCACCGGATTTCGGTAATGTTTGACCAGATCGATATCAACCAGCTGCGCATGGCCTGCTTTGGCGGCATCTTTCTTGTCATGGCGCTCCTGGAAGTCTGGCTGCCGCGCCGGGGCCTCAGGAACGGCCGTCTGAAACGCTGGCCCACCAATTGGGGCCTGATCGTTCTGGATGCCACGCTGGTGCGGCTGATCTTTCCGATCGGTGGTGTTGGCCTCGCCCTTCTGGCGCAGGAAAAGGGCTGGGGCCTCTTCGGTCTTGCCGGCTGGTCCGGCGGGCTTGCCGGCCTGATGACCTTCCTGCTGCTTGACCTGGCCGTCTGGTTCCAGCACCTGGTCTCTCACAAGGTGCCGATTTTCTGGCGGCTGCACCGGGTGCACCACGCCGACAGCGAGGTCGATGCGACAACGGCCCTGCGTTTCCACCCGATCGAAATCCTGCTGTCCTTTGTCTGGAAGGGCGCGGTGATCGTCGCGCTTGGCGGGCCGTGGGAGGCGGTGCTGGTCTTCGAGATTGTCCTGAACGGCTCGGCGGTCTTCGGCCATGCCAACATCCGTATCCCGGAACGCGCCGACCGGATGCTGCGCTGGCTGATCGTCACGCCGGACATGCACCGGATCCACCATTCGGTGATCCAGCGGGAGACCGACAGCAATTACGGCTTCTATCTCTCCGTCTGGGACCGCCTCTTCGGGACCTACACACATGACCCCGAAAAGGGTCATGACGGCATGGAGATCGGTCTCGGCCCGTCCCTGACACCCAGAGCCCATTCCTTCCCCTTCAGCCTGATGATCCCGTTCGTGAATAGCAACGAACAGAAACGGCAAGGGGATGATGCACGGGGCGCATCAACAGACAGCTGAGCCCCTGTTCAATAGAAGCTTTGCGGGAAATAGCGCAGATAGAGTTCGCGGTAGATGCCCTTCTGGTGCAACTGGCGCAGGGCATAGGTGAGGGCGGCGGCCCGCTCCGGGTCATCGGCGCGGGTGGCAATCGCCATGCCTTCATCGAAGTATCCCGGCTCCAGCCAGGGGCCTCCGGCAAAGCTGCAACAGTTTTCCGCCGCCTCGCTCGGCAGCCAGAAGGACAGGCTGAGCCCGTCGCCGAAATGGGCATCCACTTCGCCCGCCTTCAGGGCGTCGCGTGCGTCCTGCGCGGTTTCAAAGTCGACGGTCTCCGCATCGGGGAAAAAACGCTCGGCAAAGGCTTCGAAACGGGACCCTGCCTCCACCGCGATTTTCCTGCCGCCTAGCGCCTGTTCGTCGAAGCTCTCCAGATCGTCGGTCAGCACCACGAAGCGGGCGGGCAGTTTCAGATAGTCCTCGGTGAAATTGAGCTGTCCCGCACCGGGCCGGTTGCGGGAAAGACCGGCAATGATCGCGTCGCCTTCTTCCTCGTCCAGCGCCTTGATCAAGACGTCGAACAGCTTCAGCCTGAGCGCACAGGAACTGCCGAGCTCCTGGCAGAGCGCGCGGGCCAGATCGACATTGAAGCCGGTCAGGCGGCCTTGCGGGTCGCGGAAGACAAACGGCGGATAGCGGTCGATCGCCAGGAACTGGATCCGGTCCGGAATGGAGGTCGGCCGGTCATGAACGGCCTTCGGGTCCCAGAAATTCGGCACGCGCACATCCGGCTCCTGGGCAAACGCGCCCTGTCCCGGCACGCTCAGGAGAAGGGCCAGCAATCCGCCAACCAGTTGCTTGCGAAAGGTGAAAAGAGCTCGAGAAATGGGCACGCGGCCGGGTCCGTTCCGTGTCTGATCAGGCCCGGTTCCAGCGAGCCGGGATTCGTTGCTCCAAGACTATCGCGAACAGGCGGGGCTTGTCAGCCCGATGCGACCCGAAGAGACAAACGCGTCGTCTGATCCGGATCTCCGTGTCACAGGTGTTTCTTGCACGCGAACAGGCTGTCATGCGAAGGGCACCCATGCTGCGTGAAATCTCTGAACTCAGCTTTCCCTCAGTGTCATCCCGGACTTGATCCGGGACCCACTCGCTTCCAGAGCAATCGAACTGGTCGGAGGCTGTGCTGCAATACACTCATGGCGTCGGCAAGCTGCTCTTCGAGCAGGCCCCGGGTCTCGCAAAGCTCGCCCGGGGTGACACCAGAGAGGAGACGAATACGGTCCTTGGGCCAGGCCCCGGAGCGCTGCCTTCCCCTCAGTGTCATCCCGGACTTGATCCGGGACCCACTCGCTTCCAGAGCTATGAAACCGGTGGGAGGCGGTGCTGCAAAACACCCATGGCATCAGCACGTTGCGCTGCGAGTGGAGCTCGGATCGCGCTGCGCTTGTCCGGGGTGACGCCAGTGAGTGTAGACATGGCGCCAGGAGACTACGCCACCTCGGGATCATAGGAGCGCAGGACAACGATCGTGTCGAAGCCCTTGATCTCTTCGGCATAAAAATGCCGTTCGGTGAACGCGGCATAGGCTTCCATGGAGGCGCATTCGATGGTGAGCACGAGATCGGCCTTGCCGGTGACGTGGTAGAGCTTCTTGACTTCCGGCAGCTTCAGCAGCTTTTCGCGGGCGCGTGCGTTCCGCTCCGGCTGACCGCGCACCATTTCCAGCATGGCCAGAAGGGTGACGGTGGTCCCGGTTACTTCCGGCGCCAGAACGGCGATTTCCTTCCGGATGGCGCCGACCTCCCGAAGCCGCTGCACCCGGCGCAGGCAGGCCGCCGGCGACAGGCCCACCTTCTCCGACAACGCTTTGCCGGTCTGGCGCGCATCCAGACTGAGCAGCCGCAACAGCTGATGATCGAAATCGTCAAGATCCATGAATTCGGGTTCCGATTGCGAGTGATGCGAAAAATTATCGGATGATGGAGAAATTTGCGAGACCTTTTCTCGATTGCAAGAAAATTGCGCACCGTTCGCGGCGACTCCACATAGGCTTGTTGCATCGATCCAAGAAGGAGCAAGACCATGTCCGACCAGACCCTGACCCCGAGACTTCTCACTGTAACAACGGCCCCCAGGAGCGTCCGGAGTGCGGGATCATTCAGGCACTTCCTTGAAACCCTCACCCGCCTGCTGCGCCGTCGCCGCGACCGCGCGCACCTGTCCGAATTGCCGGATTACCTTCTGGAAGATATCGGGCTGACCCGGGCGGATGTGCCAGGGAGGCCGCCGGTGGGGGAGGGGTGGCGGTAGACACTCGTTCATGGAGTTGCGAGTTCAGCGCAAAGATCTCTTTTCGTGTCAAAATGTCGAGCGTGTCGGCATTGTGCTAAGCATTCAGAGAAGACTTAAACTGTTTTTTGTCTTAGGTATTCCGCGGGGCAACGGGGAAAACATTGAACGAATGTGAGGTCAGATGCTGAGTACGAAAGTCTTTATCGCGGTTCTATGTGTTGACATATTATTGTTTGCGTTTCTTGCGTATATTGCGAAGTGTTTTTTGCATGACTTCTTCTTTTATCGGGCGAACGGTTGGAATTTTGAAGAAGAGCGTGAGGGGGCTCTGAAGGTTTTTGATGGAGACCCAGGTGGTGATGAACCACTGTCAGGGAGAAAAAGGTTCTACTCGCAAATATTTTGCTTTGTGATTTGTGCCTTTCTGTTTGTCGTTTTTCTGGCTCCTTTGATATCAAGTGCGCGTCAGTGGTAAATTTGAAGAAAACTTGAGAATAATTTGGCGATATTATTAGATTGAAAAACTAGTTTTGTGATATCTATCGTTGGATAGGGCTGGAATTTCATTGATGTTGCATTGCAAGTAGCGTCGCTGGAATAGAATAGGGCTCTAAGTCCACTACTCGATTAGCGGATTCCTCAATTTTGAATTTGTGTAAGCTAAAATATGGAGCGGGTGAAGGGAATCGAACCCTCGTCTTAAGCTTGGGAAGCTCCTGCTCTACCATTGAGCTACACCCGCTGATCCGGTCCCCTGGCAGGATCGACCCCGCTTTCTGCGCCGATCCTATTTGCCTGTCAAGCAGGCTTCGCCGGGGATCGCGGCTTTTCCCGGGTCGGTTTGATCTTGCACTGCGGCAGAGAAATCGCCATGTTCCGCCCGGCGCGGCAGAAAGCCGCCGGAACTTCTAAATATTCGGGTCGGCTTTATGCGAAATCAGGTCAAGGCGCTGGTCACGTCGCGCACATGGGAATTCTGCATCATCGGGATCATCGTTCTGAACGCGATCACGCTGGGGCTGGAAACAAGCCACGCAGTGATGAACAGTATCGGACCGGCGCTGGTCCTGATCGATCAGATCATTCTCGGCATCTTCGTGATCGAACTGGCCCTGCGCCTCTTTGCCCACGGTGCAAAATTCTTCCGCGATCCCTGGAGCCTTTTTGATTTCGCCATTGTTGCGATCGCACTGCTGCCCTCCAACGGCCCTCTTGCCGTGCTGCGCTCGCTTCGCATCCTGCGTGTGCTGCGGCTCATTTCCGTGGTGCCGTCGCTCCGCCGCGTGATTGGCGGCCTGATCGCGGCGCTTCCGGGCATGGGCTCGATTGTCGTCCTGATGGCACTGGTCTTTTATGTCTTCGGCGTCATGGCGACCAAACTGTTCGGCGCGAGCTTTCCCGAATGGTTCGGCGACCTCGGGGCCTCGCTTTATACGCTCTTCCAGATCATGACGCTGGAAAGCTGGTCCATGGGCATCGTCCGGCCGGTCATGGAACAATACCCCTATTCCTGGCTGTTCTTCGTGCCCTTCATCCTGTGCACGGCCTTCACGGTTCTGAACCTGTTCATCGGTATCATCGTCTCGGCGATGCAGGAGGAGCACGAGGCGGAGGCCGACGCCAACCGTCAGGCGATCCACGACGAAACCGGCCTGATCCTGGAAGAGGTCAAGGCCATGCGCGTGGAACTCAGCCAGCTGCGCGCCGAGGTCGAGCGTACCCGGGCCTGACCCGGTCGGTAGCCGCGGCGATCTTCGGTGCCGCGCGGCTCGGGTTCCGGCCCGGAACCACTGGACTGGCAGGCAGCAAGGACCGGCGCCAGCACAAGCGCGATCAGGACACGTTTCAGCTTCATCGGGATGCTCCTGGTGGATCGGTTTCCTTCTTTACGCAGAAAACGCCCTGGATCGATCACGCCGTCTTCATCTTCGTCAGTGCCGGCTCCGATCCGGCAATCCACGCCGCCGCCTCGCCTCATTGGGCGTGTTTTGGATTGGGCGGCACTCCGGCAGAGACCTCGCCGGCTGGCATCGGGAGGGTGAGCGCTGGAAGCTCGGTGAAAATCGCCAGAGGGCGTTGGGTTTCGGTGCAGCCAGCGTTCCCGGGCCGATCCTTCGAGACGCCGCGCTGCGGCTCCTCAGGATGAGGCTGGTGCTGTGGCTGAGGCGGGTGCGCCATTCGCTGTTCAGCGCCATATTGCCCCGTGTTCAACCTCATCCTGAGGAGGGCCAACGGCCCGTCTCTAAGGATCGGCGACAGGCACCGCCGCGGACCTAAAGCGCGGCCAGGGCCTCTTCCGGCCCTTCGACCGTCAGCGTCACACCGTCTTCGGTGTAATCGCGTGACAGCACGGTGAGCCCAAGGCCGTCGATCCGGCGTTCCAGCTCCGAGCTTCCGGCGAAGTCCGCGCTGACCTGTTTCACCAGCACCTTCTGAAACGGAACGAGCACGGCATTTGCAATCGCGTCCTGGGCCGCGCCGGAATAGGCGCGGGCGAGGCCGCCGCCACCGAGTTTGGTGCCGCCGAAATAGCGAACGATCATAACGGCGCAATTGATCAGGTCGGCGCCCTGCAGAACCCGCAAGGTGGGCATGCCGGACGTGCCGGCAGGTTCGCCATCATCCTTGCCGCTTTCCTCGATGCGGCCATCGTCCAGAAGGCGTCTGTGCGCGGTGACGACGTGGTTGGCCTTCCGGTGTTCCTTGCGCAGCTCCTCCAGGCGCTGCTCGAACAGGTCCAGCGGCACCAGATGTGCCAGAAAGCGTGACTTCCGGTCTTCCAGAAATCCCTCGAATTCGCTTGTGACAGTTTTCAGGCCCATGAAACTCAGGCAGGGACCCTGAAATGCTTGGAAAGCTTCAGCGCCTGGCCCTGGTAGTTGGAGCCGATGCCCTCGCCATAAAGCCGCTGCGGCCTCTCGGCCATGTGTTCATAGACCAGCCGGCCGATGGTCTGGCCATGTTCGACGATGAAGGGCACATCGTGAGAGCGGACTTCCAGAACGGCTCTGGAGCCGACCCCGCCGGCGCCCGCATGGCCGAAGCCCGGATCGAAGAAGCCGGCATAGTGAACGCGGAACTCGCCGACCAGCGGGTCGAAAGGCACCATCTCGGCGGCATAATCCGGCGGCACATGTACCGCTTCCTGGCTGACCAGGATGTAGAAGGCATTCGGGTCGAGGATCAGCTCGGCGTGCTGACGCCGGTAGATCGGTTCCCAGAAATCGAGCGGATCCTGGGCGCCGACCTTGTCGACATCGATCAGGCCGGAATGATGCTTGGCGCGATAGCCGATCAGGCTGTTCTCACCGTCGCCTTCCAGGTCGATGGACAGCTGGACACCGTTGCCGATGCGCTCGTTGCCGCCGCTCATCAGGGTGTGGGTCTTGTGGACCTCTTCCAGGACGCTGTCGGCGATCAGGGACTGGCCGCGGCGGAAGCGAATCTGGCTGAGGCGTGAGCCTGAGCGTACCAGGATCGGGAAGGTCAGCGGCGAGATCTCTGCGTAGAGCGGGCCGGTGTAGCCGGCCGGTATGGTGTCGAAGGCAAGACCGTTGTCGGTGATCACGCGGGTGAAGACGTCGAGCCGGCCGGTGGAGCTTTTCGGGTTCGCGGTCGCGGAAATGTCGGCGGCCAGCGCCAGGCTTTCCTGCAGGGGCACGATATAGACGCAGCCGGTCTCCAGAACGGCACCTTCTGTAAGATCGACCGTATGAAGCTTCAGCTGTTCCAGCCTGTCGGCGACCTTGATCGCCGGTCCGGGCAGAAAACTGGCGCGCACCCGGTAGGCCACCTGGCCAAGGCGGAGGTCGAGACTGGCGGGCTGGATCTGACCTGACACCGGGGGCAGGGCAGCGGCGATCTCGCCGGTGGAGAACATGGCCTCAATGATACGTTCGGGCAGGATCCCCTCGGCGGAGAGAGTTGCGCTTCCGTTCAAGGTCTGGCCCGCTGTCACGTTCATCTTTATGTCCTGCTTTATTCTCTTCTATCGTCCTTAACGGATGCAGCGCGCTGCGCCAACAGGCTTTGCGGCGCCAGACGAGAATTCGGCAAAGAACATTGACCGGCGCGGCGTTTTCCCGTAGGAGAAGCACACTTCGTGGTGATTTGGGCCGGCCGGCTTGCAGCCACGTTAAACAAGTCGCTAAAAAGGCCGGAGGTGCGAACCCCGGTCTTGAGGCTGGGGTTTTTTGCGTTTGGAGCACTGGAAGACATGACTGAGACCACCAAGACCGGAAACAAGAACTGGCGTCCTGCCACCAGCCTGGTGCATGGCGGCACCATGCGGTCGCCCTTTGGTGAGACCTCCGAGACCATCTACCTGACGCAGGGCTTCACATATGCGGGTGCCGAGGCCGCAGAAGCGCGTTTCAATGGCGACGATCCGGGTTATGTCTATTCGCGCTATGCCAACCCGACCGTCACCATGTTCGAA
Organism: Roseibium sp.; assembly: GCF_965233565.1. Taxonomy (GTDB): domain Bacteria; phylum Pseudomonadota; class Alphaproteobacteria; order Rhizobiales; family Stappiaceae; genus Roseibium. Next base: position 4,942,111 of record NZ_OZ247494.1, read on the forward strand.
GACCGGATCAAGGGACTGGAAGGCGCGGAAGCTGCCCGTGGCACGGCCAGCGGCATGGCCGCCGTCAATCTGGCGCTGATGGCCTCCGTCAAGGCCGGTGATCATGTCATTGCCTCCAAGGCCCTGTTCGGCTCCTGCCGCTATATCTGCGAAACGCTGCTGCCTCGCTTCGGTGTGGAAAGCACCCTGGTCGACGGCACCGACATCGATCAGTGGAAGGCTGCGGTGCGGCCGAACACCCGGGCGATGTTCCTGGAAAGCCCGACCAACCCGACGCTGGAAGTGATCGACATTGCCGCCGTTGCCGATATCGCCAAGGAAGCGGGTGCGCGCCTGATTGTCGACAACGTCTTTGCAACGCCGCTCTACCAGTCGCCGCTTGAACTCGGCGCCGATGTCGTCATCTATTCCGCCACCAAGCATATTGACGGTCAGGGCCGCTGCCTGGGCGGGGTTGTCCTGTCCGACGAGGAATGGATCACCGACGAGGTGATGCCCTTCATCAAGCATACCGGACCGCATATGAGCCCGTTCAGCGCCTGGGTGCTCTTGAAGGGCCTTGAAACCCTGCCGCTGCGCGTGGCGCGTCAGACGGAAACCGCCGGTCAGGTCGCCGACTTCCTGGCCGATCAGGCCAAGGTCTCGCGTCTGATCTATCCGGGCCGCGCCGACCACCCGCAGGCCGATGTGGTTGCGCGCCAGATGCGGGCCGGTTCCACCATGGTTGCCTTCGAAATCGACGGCGGCAAGGAGGCGGCGTTCCGCTTCACCAACGCGCTGGAGATCATCAAGATCTCCAACAATCTGGGCGACGCAAAGAGCTTGATTACGCATCCGGCCACGACAACCCACCAGTCGATCGGTGAGGAGGCCCGCGCCGAGCTCGACATTTCCGACGGCATCCTGCGGCTGTCGATTGGCCTGGAAGACCCGCTTGATCTTCTGGAAGACATCGAAAAGGCGCTCGGAGCGATCTGAGCCGAGGGGGCATGAGCCATGTGACCTGGACCTGGTGTCGGGCCAGGTTCAGGGCATGAGTGCCCGAGTGGTCTGGACTATCCCGATCCGAAAGGCGAGGCCAACCGCTCCCCTTTAGGGTTTTTCCCCGCTCGTCGCGCTATCGCCTTCGGTGTCACCCCGGGCGAGCTGCGCGAGACCCGGGGCCTACTCACTTCCAGAGAGCCTGATCCTCTCGCACAGCGGATCCGCAAAAATTTGAATGCCCTGCGCTACAGCAAGGGGCCCTGCGAGTAGGCCCCGGCTCTCCGCTGCGCTGCGGCCGGGGTGACACAGGTGCGAAGGCCGCACCACGTAAATCAGAGCTGAAAAGTGGCCTAATGTTGCCGGTCCCACTTCGCCACGCCGTCTCCTTCGGTGTCACCCCGGGCGAGCTGCGCGAGACCCGGGGCCTACTCGTTTCCAGAGAACCTGATCCTCTCGCACAGCGGATCCGCAAAAATTTGAATGCCCTGCGCTACAGCAAGGCGCTCTGCGAGTAGGCCCCGGCTCTTCGCTGCGCTGCGGCCGGGGTGACACCGGGGTTTGCAAGAGCCTCATTGGAAAAGCGGAACAGTTGGAACTAGACGGAGCGATTCTGCGCACTCGATCGCAAAAAGAGCTGCAAGTGGCACAAACCACTTGTCCAATCCTCCAAAAACTCGCCGCCATCCCCTCACTTGCCCCTCCGAAAACCCGTTTTGTGATGTTCGTCACACTTTGCCTGCGCGTGTTTCTTCGCAGTCCGGAGGTGACTGTGCAGAAAACTGCACAGTTCCATATTTTAACACTTTCCCGACGGACGGAATTTCCGCTGCGAAAACAATCACATCATGAAAATTACGCAAGTTGGCACACCCGTTGCAATTCTCTCCCCATCGGCTCCAGACAACGAGCCCCGGAAGTCAACAACAAGAACAGACACTCACTGAACGCACAGCCAAGCAGGAGATTTCAAAATGTCCAACATCGCTTACATCACCATCAAAGGCGCAACCCAGGGCGACATGACGTCTGACGCAACCACCGCCGACAGCATCGGCAACCTGTGGCAGGAAGGTCATGAAGGCGAATCCCTCGTCTACGCCTTCGAACAGAACGCCATCGTGCCCCGCGATCCGCAGTCCGGTTCGATCATCGCCACCCGCCGCCACATGCCGACCACCTTCATGAAGCCGGTCGACAAGGCCACGCCGCTCCTGTGGCAGGCCCTGGCCACCGGCGAGAGCCTGGAAATCGAAGTCCAGTTCTGGCGCACCTCGACTGCCGGTGTTCAGGAACACTACTACACGATCAAGTTCGAGGACGCGGTTCTGGTGGAAGGCAAGACGATCCTGCCGGACGTCAATGACGAAGCCAACGCATCCCGCGGCGACACCGACAAGTGGTCCTTCACCTACCGCAAGTGCGACTGGACCCACGAAAAGGCCGGCACCAGCGCGTCCGACGACTACCGCGCACCGGTCACCTAAGGCAAGACAACAAACTGACAACGCCTCCGGGCTGCGACCTGCAACGCAGCCCACCTGTCGGACAGGGTGCCCCTCCTGCCGGCTCAAACCGCCCGGTTCTGCGACCGGGCGGTTTTTCTTTGTTCGACGCAGTTGCTGCGACAGCCCTCAACCAAGTCCATGCTTTACGGTGTCACCCCGGGCGAGCTTTGCGAGACCCGGGGCCTACTCACTTCCAGAGTAGTCGGAATTTCAGAAGGGCATGGCTGCGCTTTTCTGCATTTCTTGCTCCCCCTCGGCAAGCGGATCTGCGAGTAGGCCCCGGCTCTCCGCTTCGCTTCGGCCGGGGTGACATTGAGGGATTGGTGTTGCAGGTGAGACATTGGGAGTATGGGAGCCTGCCGTTAATGCATCTCTCCAGCTGTGTCACACAGGGCGGGCCTTGCGAGACCCGGTCGCCGCAGCACCTTGATCGATTTGCCGATTGCGCTGACATCGGTCTCAGGGCGGGCTCTATCTGGCGAAGGCCAGGAACCCGGCCGCGCCCATCAAAGCGGTGCCGCCGACCTTGTTGAGCAAACCCGGATGCGCCCGCAAAAAACCGAAGGCAGCGCGAGCGCCAGCGGCGTAGAGCATGACAAAGGCGAAATCGAGCGCCGCCATGGTCGGGCACATCAGGAGCAGTTGCGGGCCGAGATCTGCTGTCGGGTCGATGAACTGCGGAAAGAAGGCCGTGAAGAAGACAAGGGCCTTCGGGTTGCCGAAGGCCACCAGAAAACCGGACAGGAACAAGCGGGCCGGGCGGGAAGAGGGCACATCCGGAGTTACCGGTCCTGCTGCTGCTGGCGCTGTGCGCAGCATCCTGAGGCTCATACAGATCAGAACGATGACCCCGCACCATTTCAATAGCTGAAAGGCGAACAGGGAATTGGCGATCAGGACGCCAAGGCCGATTGCCACCAGAAGCATCTGGATCAGGTTGGCAGTGATGTCACCCAGGGCGGTGAAAAGCGTCCTCTTTGACCCGAAATGCAACGCGTGCACCATGCCGAGCAGGATGCTGGGGCCGGGGCTCATGGTCAGGATCAGGGCGGCGGCCACAAAGGCCAGATAGGATTCAAGGGACATTTCTACCACGATACGAAAGGAAGGACATGACGGGAGGGTGTGTTCGTGGCATTTCTACGAGAAATGAATATCATGAAAAAATAACTGAGAGTTATGAAAATACTTCCCGAGTCCCAAGATCTTCCGCTGACCGTTGCCCGTGCCCTCGATCTGATTGGCCGGACCGGTAGCGTTTCGGAAGCCGCCGAGGCACTTGGTGTCACGCAGCCCGCGGTCAGCAAGGGGATTGCCCAGCTGGAGGCGCGCTTTGGCCTCAGCTTGCTGAAACGGGGATCAAGACCGCTGACACTCACCGAGGAAGGCGAAGCGCTGGCCCGCTTCGCCCGCCAGTCCGACCTGGCGCAAAGCCAGGCCCTGGGGGCACTGGAAGATGCCCGAAGCAACCGCCGCGGCACGGTCCGGCTTGGCTCCTTCGGATCGTCGGCCTCTTTCCACATCCTGCCGAAAACCCTGGCGGCCTTCGCCCGCAAGCATCCCGGAATTTCCGTGGAGGTTCAGGAATTTCCCGACGACGAATTACGCAAGGTACTGGCGGAGGACCTCGTGGATGTGGCGATCCTGTCAATCGAGGTGAAGGAGACACTCGAGGTCTTGCCGATCACCGCCGACAAGCTGGTGGCGTTGCTGCCGCTCGGTCATGCGCTGATGTCCAGGAGCTGCCTGACCGCAGCGGATCTTGCAGACGATCCGTTCATTTTGACGAAGGGGGGCAGTGGGCCCCTGGTGGAGCGCTGGTTCGCGCAAGCCGGCATCAGCCCCCGGATAACCCACACGATCCTGCAAGTGAATTCGATCGTGGCCCTGGTGCAGGCCGGGCTTGGTGTCTCCATCATCGCGGAACAAGCGCTGCCCGATGTGAGCGGCAGGTGCCATGTGGTGCCGCTTGATCCGATCGCTCCCAGAACCATCGGGTTTGCCCGGACCGGTAGGCCATTTCGTGCGCATGCAGCTGACACCTTCTGGCAGTTCTGTAGCCGGCTGGAACCCTTGGGTCCTGACCCCGGGTGACGGGCTTTTAGGACTTCCGCAGGGCCTTAACTCCGATGAGAAGCCGGGCACCTGCTGAGAGGAAGCAAATCGCTGCAAAGGCCCAGGCCAGCACCGGAAACCAGTCTGGCAGAAGGGCCATCAGCAGAAAAAGCGCAATGGTTTCTGCACCTTCTGCGAGCCCGCCAATGTAATAAAGCGATTTCGAGCCCTGCGCCGTGGTCGAGAGCCTGTTCTTTTCCGCCATGATGGCAAAGGCCAGGAAGGCCGAGCCATTGGCGTAGAAGCTCGCCAGCAGTGCTGTTGCGGCCAGTGCATTGGCCTCCGGATTCTGCAGGGCAAACGCCAGCGGAATGGACCCGTAGAAGAAGAAGTCGAGCGTGATGTCCAGATAACCGCCAAGATCGGTCTTGTGGTTGGCGCGGGCAACTGCACCATCGAGGCCGTCGGCGAAGCGGTTGAGGGCGATCAGAAAGAAGCCGAGCAGGAACTGGCCGCAGGCAATGGCAACGGCCGCGCCCATGCCCATTGCAAATCCGCAAATGGTGACGGTGTTGGCGCCAATTCCGATGCCGGCGACAAGCCGTCCCAGCTCGTTGAGCGGCGGATTGATCAAGGGGCGCAGGCGGGCATCGAACATGGGGCTTCGGCTTTTTTGTGAGTTTGTGCCGCCTACATGCAAAATCCCTCTGCAAATCACAAGCGAATCCGGCCCTTGAGCGAACAACCCCCTTTCACGCTTGTGTCATTCGCCCTATAAGCGCCTCCGGAACATTCGGGTTCACACCCTGGCCTGAAGGCAAAAGGAACAATCGTGTCGGGCAGTTACAGTGCCATTACCCATGGGATCGAGGTTTCGGTCGAGCCGTTTTATCTGGACGATGAATCGCAGCCGGATGAGCGCTCCTATATCTGGGCCTATATGGTCGAGATCCACAATGGCGGCAGCGAACCGGTCCAGCTGAAAACACGTTACTGGCAGATCACGGATGCCATGGGACGACAGGAAGAGGTCAGCGGCGAGGGCGTGGTTGGAGAGCAGCCGGTGATCGAGCCCGGCGAAACCTACGAATATTCCTCGCATTGTCCGCTCTCGACCGAGAGCGGCATCATGGCCGGATCCTATTCAATGGAGCGCCCGGACGGTTCGCGCTTCGACGTCATGATCCCTGCCTTTTCCCTGGACCTTCCGGATGCGGTTCACAGCCTGAACTGAGCGCGTCTGGCTCAGATGCTGAAGAGCCCGCCGACAAAGCCGATCAGGAGCCAGAGGATCCACTTGCGGCGATTGAAGGCCGTCAGCAGCGTCACCGCCAGAGCCCCGAAGACCAGATAGAGACTGTGACCGGCAAAACCGGTGCCAAGCACAATGGCAAACAGGTCCGGATCCGTGTTCTTGGCCAGGTGAAAATGGTCTTCAGCGAAACTCACCAGGCTGTCGGCTGCCAGGCCGCAGACAAAGCCTGCAAAGGCAATCAGCATGCGCGCGCCCCAGTTGACGGGCCTGGGCCCGCTGTGAACGCGGATCCGGCGCATTTCCGTTGCCGGCCGGTAACGGCGCACCGGAGCCTGTTGCCGGTGCCGCCGCAGCGGATAGCGAATGCTGACCTGATCTCCGAAAGCCTGTCCGTTCATGCAACCTTCCCACAGCATGTTGATGAGCGTAGTGGCAGCCCCTCGGGTCGTTGCCAGGACACCGCTCCCCCGATGTCGGTCATAGGTCAGCGGGCTTTAGGGAAGGGCAAACAAATTCGCTTCAATTTGAACGATCTGCGGATGCGCTTTTTCTTGAGCCGGCCGACGCCTGGTCGTTGATCCAGCCGCACAGAGCATCAAGGGCCCCGGGCGCATAGGCCTTGCGGCCAAGGACGGCAAAAGCCAGCTTCGACCAGGCCGGCATGTCACCTTCCGTTTGCTGATTGAACAGCGACGCTCTCAACAGGGCATGGGTGCCGTCTGCAATGACGAGGGACCTGTTGGCGTCGTTGCGGTGCTGCAGGATCTGACGGTAGCGGTCCGAATTATAGTCGGGATCGACATTGAGATCGTGGCTGCCATGCAAGGTCAGGACGGGAGCCGTGACCTGGGCAAGGTCCTGGCTTGCATCGGCAAGTGCGTTTTTCAGCACGAACCCGAACCGCGCTTCGGACATGGGTGTCCCCGAACGGGTGTCGGAAAGATAGCTTTGGTAGCTGTAGCCTTTGGAGAGAAGGCGCTTGTTGCCGGCCGTGTTCGCCTGCAGTGCTGCGTCAATGTCTTTGGCAGAAGCACCCTCGCGTTCCAGCCGGCGCCGCGTGAGATAGGCACCTTGCCGCAGCCAGTTGACCGCACCGCCGATGATGACAAAGAAATCCGCCTGTGCCGGTTCCCTTGCCAGGATCGGCACCACCCAGCCGCCTTGCGAGAGGCCGATAAATCCGGTGGCAGACCGGGACAGCTCCGGCTCGGCCTTCACCGCATCAAGCGCAGCCGTGGCAAGCTCTGCCCTGTCGGTCATGGAAAAGGACAGCCAGTCGCCGGAGCTCTGGCCAATGCCCGGCTTGTCCCAGGAATAGACGGCAATGCCACTGTCCAGAAGCGCGCTGATCATCGGCATGTAACCGCCGCCGCTATAGCGGTCCGCCGGACCGTCGCCATGGACCAGGAGAACTACCGCGGACGTATCGGCCTCGGGTAGATGCAGCGTGCCGGCGACGGACATGTCCTTGAAGCTGAAACTTAGCGGCCGGGTCCGGTATTCGGAAAAGTCGAAATCTTCCAGACCCTCGAAGGCGAGGATGAACAGGACCAGGACAAGGGCAATAGCTGTCCCGGCCCAGAAAACGAGCCTTCCACGTTTCAATCAATGCGCTCCGATGTGGTCAGGCTGACCGGTGGCGGGCAATCGCGCTGCGCTCGATCGCAGCGATGGTGAGCTTGTCGAGCTTGAAGCGGTCCCGCAGCAACTGCAGGATGCGCAGCTCTTCCTGCTCAACATGGAGATCGGCTGCCGCGACTTCAACCGCCAGCGCATAGGCCGTGTCGTAAAGCTTGTGCGGCAGCACGTCGCCAACAAGCTCTAGGACAAGCTGCAGGCCGTTTTCTTCCTGCAGGATGTCGCCGCAGCGCTGGGCGGCGGGAATGATGCGGCCGCCGTCATAGCCGTCGAAGACCGGCAGCATCTTGACGACGTCGCCGATAGTGGCGAGTTCCATGTCGGTCATTTCATTGTCCGACGCCGAAACGATGACCATCACGTAGATGAGGGCTTCCTGAACGCTAATGGGCTCATTCATAGACACAATTCATTCTCCAGTGGCGCCGGTTCCAGGGCAAATTGAACGCCCGGTTTATAGGCTTGCACGGCAAGCATCAAGTCACGGGCTTGCGACATGTGATTGCACATGCATGCGGCTTGATCTAGTGTCGCGCCGCAGCAATTGGCAGGAAGACACAAAAACCTGCCTGAGCTGCAATCCAACCAATCCCATGAACAGAACGAAATCCAAAATGACCGACCAATCCCTGCCTCCGCTTGACCTTTCGCAAGAGTTTGTCGAGGCGGCCCGGAAATCGAAAGCCTGGCCGTTCGAAGAGGCGCGAAAACTGGTCAAACGGATCGAAAAGCGGGATCCGGGCAAACCGGTTCTGTTCGAGACGGGCTACGGTCCGTCAGGCCTGCCGCATATCGGTACCTTCGGCGAGGTGCTGCGCACGACCATGGTGCGCACGGCCTTCCGCCTGCTTACAGAAGACAAGATCCCGACGCGGCTCCTGAGCTTTTCCGACGATATGGACGGCATGCGCAAGATCCCGGAAAATGTTCCGGACCGGGCCGCGCTGGAACCCTATCTGCAGATGCCGCTCAGTGCCGTGCCGAACCCGTTCGGCGGCGATTACGAGAGCTTTGCCGCGCATAACAACGCCATGCTGTGCCGCTTCCTCGATACCTTCGGCTTCGACTACGAGTTCGCCAGCGCGACTGAATACTACAAGGCCGGCAAGTTCGACGATGTCCTGATCAGGGCGACCGAGAAGTACCAGAAGATCATGGACGTGATGCTGCCGACCCTCGGCGCGGAGCGTCAGGCGACCTATTCGCCTTTCCTGCCGATCTCGCCAAGCTCCGGCCGTGTGCTTTATGTGCCGATGAAGGACGTCAATCCGAAAGACGGCACCGTCACCTTCGAGGACGAGACGGGTGAAGACATCACGCTGCCGGTCACCGGCGGCAATGTGAAGCTGCAGTGGAAGCCGGATTTCGGCATGCGCTGGGCGGCCCTTGACGTCGATTTCGAGATGTTCGGCAAGGATCACATGACCAACGCGCCGATCTACGACAAGATCTGCAACATCCTGGGCGGCAAGGCACCGGAACACTACGTCTATGAGCTGTTCCTGGACGACAAGGGGGAGAAGATCTCCAAGTCCAAGGGCAACGGCCTGACCATCGACGAGTGGCTGACCTATGCCTCGCCGGAAAGTCTGGCGCTCTACAATTACCAGAAGCCGAAAACGGCGAAGAAGCTCTATTTCGACGTCATCCCGAAGGCGGTGGACGAATACTACACCTTTGTCCAGAAATACGAGCAGATGCCGGTGGAGCAGAAGCTGCAGAACCCGGCCTGGCACATCCATTCGGGTGACATCCCGAAGATCGACATGCCGGTGCCGTTTGCCATGCTGCTCAACCTGGTCTCCGCCTCCAACGCGGAGAACAAGGACGTGCTCTGGGCGTTCATCTCGCGCTATGCACCGGGCGTAACCGCCGAAACGCACCCGGCTCTCGATGCCCTGGTCGGCTACGCGATCCGCTACTTCGACGATTTCGTCAAGCCGACCAAGTCGTTCAAGACGCCGGACGACGTCGAACGCACGGCACTGGAACAGCTCGACGCCAAGCTGGCTTCCCTGCCTGCGGATGCAGATGGTGCGGCCATTCAGGACGGCGTTCTGGACGTCGCCCGTGCCATCGAGCGCTACCAGGATCCGAACAAGAAGGGCCCGGATGGCGGTCCGGGCGTTTCGGTCGCCTGGTTCTCGGCGCTCTATCAGCTGCTGCTTGGTCAGGAAAAGGGCCCGCGCTTCGGTTCTTTCGTGGCGCTTTACGGCATTGCCGAAACCCGCGAGATGATCCGCAAGGCGCTTGCCGGAGAACTGGCCGCCTGACCCAGTCCCGATGTTTCAGAGGCGGCGGTTTCCCGCCGTCTCTGACGACCCGTCAATGTTTCGCGAAGGCTGCCAGGCGGAGCAATGACAGATATTCCGCCCGATACCCGTGCGGGTCGTTTCCCAGGTTTGCCGCAGCAAGCTTTTCGGCGTCCCCGACGCTCCAGTCCCCCAGATAGTCCGTGCCTTGCAGAAGCTGGCCGAAGCCCGCCACGGAGGCCGCGAAAAGAGCTTCGCCCTCCGGGATGCCGGCGGTGTCGCCGGTGACCGGCGTGGTGATCAGGTGGCTCTTGGTTTCGCCCGGCAGCTTGTAGCGCAGTTTCACAAAAGCCAGTTCGTCCGCGAACTCGCCCACCGCCGCCGGCAAGGCTTCTGGTGTCGTGGAGCCGTAGCGAAGATCATCCAGACGAACCGCAGGCGAGCCGACGGGCGTGATCTCATAGAGCGCGGTCACCGTATGGCCGGCCCCGATATCGCCGGCATCCACCTTGTCATTGTTGAAGTCTTCCCGTTTGAGCGCGCGGGTCTCGTAGCCGATCAGCCTGTATTCGGCGACCGTGGCCGGATTGAACTCGACCTGAATTTTCACGTCCTGCGCGATCGTCACGATCGAACTCACCACCTGGTCGACCAGGACCTTGCGGGCTTCCACCAGCGTGTCGATATAGGCGGCGGCACCGTTGCCATTCTGGGCAAGTGTCTGCATCAGCGTGTCGTTGTAGTTGCCGCGGCCAAACCCGAGCACGGACAGGGAAATCCCTTTTTTGCGCTGGTCGGAGATGTAGCGTTTCAGATCGTCGGGACCCGACAGGCCGACATTGAAGTCACCATCGGTGGCCAGGATTACCCTCGCGTCGCCGCCATTTTCGTTCATTTCTTCTGCAATGGCATAGGCGCCTTGCAGTCCCGCATGACCGGCGGTGCTGCCTCCGGAACGAAGGGAATTCAGGGCCCGTACGATGGTTTTCCTGTCATCGACACGGGTCGGTTCCAGAAGCAGTCCTGCCTCGCCGGCATAGGTGACGATGGCGACGCGGTCCTCCGGCCGCAGGCTCGACAGCAGCAAACGGAAGGCCTGCTGCAGCAGTGGCAGCTTGTTGGCGGCCGACATTGATCCGGACGTGTCGATCAGGAACACCAGGTTCTGCGGCGGCAGCTGGTCAAGCGGCACGGAATAACCCTGCAGGCCGATCTGCAGCAGCCTGGTATTCGCGTTCCAAGGCGTTTCAATCACGGAGACGCTGGTGGAGAACGGTACCTCTGTGTCCCCGGGCACCGGGTAGGCATAGTCAAAATAGTTGATCAGCTCCTCCGGCCGTACCGCTTGAGAGCGGGGCATGCGGCCGTGGGTCAGTTCCGAGCGGACAAAGGCGTAAGACGCGGTATCGACATCGACCGAGAAAGTCGAGACCGGCGCATCGGTGACTTTCCTGACCGGGTTGCCTTCGGCCTCGGGAAAGCGTTCCCGGTCGGGAAGACGCTGTGGGGCCACGACGGCTGTTCTTACTCGGTTGGGTTCCGGTCGCCTGGCTTCGTGTGCGACATCGGGTGAGGAGGGAGCCGCATGTAGTGGGGCGATATCGCCAGATCCTGCCGCAACGTCTTGTTCAGCGTAAAGGCTGTCCCCGGTCCGCGGAACCAGGCCCTGTGAGTTGGGTGGAAACCTTGTTCCGCCAGACAGTCGGAAGACCTCGGTCTCTTTGGTGTCCGGGACAGGAACAGGCTCGGGCGTGGGCAAGTGAGCCGGTGCCTCCTTCGGCGGTTGACGAGAGGCTGTACTCACCGTCGTCTCCGGCCCCTGTCGGTGTTCAGACAGGCCGACGTTCTCTTCGCTATATAGATTGTAGGTGTCCGTTCGGTTGATCAACAAAATGGCAAAGACCGCAATCAGGACGAGACTGAAAAGGGCGAGGGAAATGAGTGTTCTGGAACGCTTGTTGGTCACGATGTGCTCCTGCAGCAGGCAGAAAAACCGGGACGGGCAGGCAAAAAGACCTTGAAACCCGCAGCAATCACATAAGAAGAGGCGACAAAACGGCCGGTTTTGAGGGCAAACTTCGCGGGAAAACGGGCTTCATTCCGGCACAATTGTGGCGCGTGCCGGAAGGGTGTTGCGTCCGGAAGTGAAAACGTTGCTCAGCTTTCGTCAGCGATCGTCCGAACCCGCGCCGCGCTGGCATCGAGACCCTCGGCAATGAGGCGGGGCAGATCCAGTTCTTGCATCTTGATCAGCCCTGCGGCCGTGGTGCCGGCATAATCCACCATCTCCGAGACACGATCGGCTGGGGTGATCGTATCTTCGGACATGATCCGGCCTGAAGCCAGAAACAGCTGTTTGACGGCGCGGAGGGCAGTCTTGGCTTCAACACCGTTGGCCGTTGCATATTGCACCATGGCATCGGCAAAAAACGCTGCAAAGCCCGGAACCGGTCCGGTCAGCGCCGTGAATATCTCGATCTGGTTTTCGTCTGCGACCCTGTCCGAAAGGCCGCAGGCCGACAACAAGGTGGCCACGGTTTCCTGGTCGGTTGGGGCAAGGTCTCTGCTGGCACACCAGGGCGAATAGGCCAGCCGCTCTCTTGCCGCCGGGCTCGACATGGCACGCACCACCCGGGCCGATCCACACAGGTTGCTCAGCTGTTGCAGGGATACGCCCGCCATGACGGAGAGGACCAGCTTGTCTGCAGCTGCGATGCGGGCGCTGCTCGACAGGGCAGGGGGAACGGACAGGACAATCACATCACACGCATCGGCCAGCGCCTGATTGTTGTGTGTGAAAGTAATCTGCGGCCAGGGCTCGAAACCGGCTGGAGCGCCGGACCGGTTCGAAATCCAGAGCTGTTCCGGCGGCACACTCCCGCTTTCAAGCAGCGCGGTTGCTATCGCGCTGCCAAGCTGACCTGTGCCACCGATGATGCCGACCGTTTGCGTAAGGGTCATGACAAAACTCCGGAATGCGCGTCCAAATTCATCGGAACGTAGACGTCCGGATCCATTTCACCCGTAATTCGCCTTCGTTCAAGGACAGTTTATTGCACCGGAGACGGGTCATCGAAGTCGCCCCCTTGATCATCGCCCGGCGCCGGACCGGTTCGGAGGCTCCATTCCACGATTTCAGGTTCCAGGTCTTCAAGGCCCGGCAGTGGATCAGCCGGCCTGTTCTCCCAGTCGTTTCTAGGCAGCTCGGCAAGCCATTCGGACTGCCACTTGCCGATCTTCTTTTCCCTTGCCTGACTGGCGAGTTCAAAAAACTCCTCAGGCGCGTCTTCCGTCGGGTCCGCCCAGCCATAGCGGACCATCCGCTTGCTGAGGTCGAAACTGCCGCGGTTGCAGGTCGCCAGAATCTGCTGCGGACCGGTGTCCTCGATCTTTTCGCAAGTGACCTTGAACTGACGGATCAGGCCCCGCAGGAAAGTGCGCGCCCGTGCCCCGCAGGGCCATTTGCCGCCCAGGCGCGAGATGCAGGTTTCTTCCAGGTCGAGCGGCGCAATATGGGCGAGCGTTACCGTCAGGCGGTCCGACTTTATGTGACCGCCGCTCAGCACCTGCACGCGCACAAGTTCAAGCGGACCGTCGGGAATGGGCTCGATCGGCGGGTCCTTGAGCTCGAGATAGCGCTTTGAAGGCTCAATGCGCTTCAGATTGCCGTCCACTCTTGGCGCCGATACCCCGTCCGGGGAAACGTCCCGAATGGTTTCCGGGAGAGGGGCAGAAGCTGTTGTGTTTGACTGAGTGCCTTGTCTCTCGGGCGTTGCGGACGGGTCTGCGGCCGAGACAGAAGGCGGCGGCTGGACGTCTGTCGCATGGGCGACAGGCCTTGTTTCCGGTTCCACTTCCGGCGGATCGGCAAGCAACAGCCAGCCGAGCAGACCCCCACTGGCGGTCAGCACAAGGACGGGCACCAAAAGTGGCCGAAGGTTCATTCCGCATCAACTCGCTGTCACTGGCTTGCCCAGATGATACGGGCTCTCCACTCGATTGCCGAGAGTTGAAATTGCATGGATTTGGAATTGTCCCCGATTGTCACGAGATTCAGCGATGCCGGCGTTTCGTTTTCCAGGAAACAGAGCTGGACGGGCTCCTGAAAGGGTTTCACAACCAGGCGGTCACCCAGGCGCATCGGCGTTTCACGAGACACCATGATCGTGTCGCCAGGTCTGTAATGGGGCAGAAACCGGTCGTCTGAGACACGCAGCGCAAACGCACCGGACGTGGCCGCGGGAACCTGAAACGTTGTCCATCCGCTTCCGGCCGGTCGACCATGGGCGTCGAAGCTCTGGGTGCCGGTCAGATCCGACAGGCTGAGAAGGGGCACCAGGAACGGGCGCTCCGGAGTGTTCAACGTGGATGAGCCAACGCGGGCCGCGAACGTATCGAGCGCTTCACCGGTCGCTTCAAGCACCTTGGCAAGGGATTCCGTTGATGGCCAGCGTGGCCGACCATCACCCGCAAATCGCTTGGACCGGTTGAATGCGGTCGGATCCAGACCCGCGCGTCGCGCAAGGCCTGATGGCGACAGCCCGTTTTGAGCCGCGAGCGCGTCGATTGCTGCCCAGACTTTGTCATGCGAAAGCAAGGTTCGTATTCCCTGTTTGCGATCGAGTACGTCAACTCACCCTACGTGCATATGGTTTTTCCGGGCGAAAACACCAAACAGAATGGTTCATCACCTTTGCGTGGCTTGTTCAGATCAGTACTCCTGAGTAGTGTCCGACCGCGTCGGCAGTCTGGCCGGCAGCACCAGGGCAGGCAGATGACACTGATATTCAAGATTGTTCCAGAAACGCTTTGGCAGGAGGCCCTCGACCGGAAGGTCTTCCAGGGCGCCCCCGTTGATCTGGCGGATGGGTTCATCCATTTTTCCGATCCGGATCAGGTGAAGGAAACCGCCGCGAAACACTTTGCCGGACAGCAAGACCTGCTGCTGGTGGCCTTCGAGGCCGACGGGTTTGGCGATGAGCTGAAGTGGGAGCCTTCGCGCGGCGGCGCCTTGTTTCCCCATCTCTACGCAACGTTTGATCCTGCCGCGGCCCTCTGGGTCAAGGACCTGCCGCTTGCCGAAGACGGCACGCATGTCTTTCCGGAGCTCAGCCGATGACAGCGCCTTTTCTGGAAGCCGCTGCTCTGAAGGGACTGCATCTGCTGGATGCCGAAACTGCGCACCGCATGACGGTTTTGGCGCTGAAGACAGGCCTGGTGCCGGCACGGCACGCAAAACCGGATCCTCGGTTGTCGCAGACCTTCTGGGACCTGACTTTTCCCAATCCGCTCGGTATGGCCGCCGGGTTCGACAAGAACGGCGAAGTGCCGGACGCGTTGCTCAGGCTGGGGTTCGGGTCAACGGAAATCGGTTCTGTGACGCCACGGCCGCAGGCGGGAAATCCGCGCCCGCGCGTGTTCCGCCTGCCTGCCGATGAAGGGGTCATCAACCGTTACGGGTTCAACAACGAGGGACATGCGGCCGTGCGCCGCCGGCTCGACGCGCGCAAACGTCTGTCGGGCATTGTCGGTGTGAATGTAGGAGCCAACAAGGACGCGGATGACCGCATCGCGGATTATGTCGCCGGCATCACCGGGTTCGCCGATATTGCCTCCTATTTCACGGTCAATATTTCCTCCCCCAACACGCCCGGCCTGCGTGACCTGCAGGCGCGCTCCGCCCTTGCGGACCTTCTGACCGGCGTGATCTCGGCGCGTGACGCGTGCACCCACAGTCTGGGCCGCCGCGTTCCGGTTCTGCTCAAGATCGCGCCGGACGTCGCCGAAGAAGATCTGAAGGACATTATCGAAGAGGTGCAGCTCAAGAATGTCGACGGCCTGGTCGTTTCCAACACCACGATCACGCGTGATGGCTTGAGCGGTGCCAGCCCGGCGGACGAAGCCGGAGGCCTGTCCGGTCGGCCGCTCTTCCGAAGATCCACCATTGTTCTGGCGAAGGCACGCAAGCTGGCGGGCCAGGATCTGCCGATCATCGGTGTAGGGGGTATCGACAGCGCGGAAACTGCCTGGGTGAAAATCACGGCAGGCGCAGATCTGCTGCAGCTCTATTCCGCTCTGGTCTTCAAGGGAACGGGACTGGTGGACGAGATCCTTTCCGGCCTGTCGGCCAGGCTCGATCAACACGGTTTCTCGACCCTGCGCGAGGCGCGCGACGCCAACGTGGACGCCTGGGCGTCCGAGACAGCCTAGTTTGTGGGCTTAGCAAGGTATAGCGTGTGACGAAGGGGCAAGACCCCTGGAGCCGCCTGCCGCACATGAGGAAACTCGAGCATGATCACGCCGGACTACGTTGCAGAAATGGCGGCCTATTCACGCTGGCAGAACGACACGATCTATCGGATTTGCGATGAGATCGGTCACGAGGAGCGGCTGCGTGATCGAGGCCTGTTCTTTGGATCGATCCATCACACGCTCGATCATATCTGCCTCGTCAATCGCTCGATCCTGACATTTCTTGATGGCGTCATGCCGGAACGCGCATCGCCCAGGCAGATTGTCTGGTCTGACTGGGAGGACTTGAAACGCATTCGGGTGATGCAGGACGACATCTTGTCAGCGGGTGGACGTGAGTGGACCGAGGCGTGGCTGGCCGAAAAGATCGTCATGAAGAGCCCTCGGTTCGACGACCCGCCGACCTTTGCCCGCTGGGTGATGGTGGTGCAGATCTTCAATCACCAGACACACCACCGCAGTCAGGTCACCAGCGCCCTGCACACGATGGGCTTGGACTATGGCAACACGGACATTCCGTGGCGCCCGGACGCCGGGTACTTCGCGGGCTAGAGCATTCTCCCGACCGATGCGAGCGACGCCCTGGTCTCTCCGGCACAGGCGTTGCCGGAATGAGTTGAGCGTTTTGCAACTATTTGCGCCGAAACACCGCGCGAAATTGTCAAACAGCCGGCGCCAGGGACCCGTTAAGTTCGGGGTTCACCGAAGGTCTCCGCCGCGCGCCTCCGGCAGGCGGCGAGCAGCGATACACCACGAATTCCGAAAAACAGCAGGAAGGCGAGCCAGAGTCCGTGATTGCCCAAGTATGGGAAGAGGGCGTAGTAGGCCGCCAGGTAAAGAGCCAGGGACAGCAACATCATGTTGCGCATGGTCGCCGACCATGTCGCACCGATGAAGACCCCGTCCATCTGGAAGGCGAGCACACCAAGAAGCGGTGTCAGGATGGCCCAGACAAGGTAGTTCGATGCCGTCTCGCGAACTTCTGGCGCAGTGGTCATGAAATCGATCAGATAGGGGCCCAGAACCCAGAACAGCACCGCCAACATGGCGGCCAGCGAAAAACTCCAGAGCGCGGTGAGTCTCAGGGTCCTGTCGAAAGCAGGACGATGGCGTGCGCCGACGGCGCGGCCGGCCAGCTGTTCGGCGGCCGTGGCGAGCCCGTCCAGGAAGAAGGCCGCCACCATGATGAATTTCTCAAGAAGCGCGTTGGCCGCAAGCACCGTGTCCCCCTGGTCGGCCGAGCGGGCCATGAAGAAGGCAAACGCATAGAGCAGGGTGAACGAGCGGATCATGATGTCTCGGTTCACCGCCATCATGCGCATCAAAAGGCGCCTGTCGAAAATGACCGAGGCAGCGGGCCAGCGGCCATGTCGCGTGCTGGCGAATACCAGAGCAAGGCCGGCTATCGTCGCCGAGATCTCGCTCAGAACCGTTGCGAAAGCGACGCCTTCGACGCTCCAGCCGAAGCCGATCACGAACCAGAGGCTTAGCACGATGTTGAGGCCGTTCAGGAACAGCTGCAGAACCAGGCCGGTGCCGGCGCGTCCCAGGCCAATGAACCAGCCTAGAATGGCGTAATTGGCCAGAAGGAACGGAGCGCTGTAGATCCTCACGTCGAAGTAGCGAGTCGTCGCGGATTGCACATCATCGCTACCGCCCAGAAACCAGAGCCCCAGCTCCAGCAAAGGCACTTGAAGCAGAACCACAAGGCCGCCGCCGATTGCCGCCAGGATCATGGCCCTCAGCAGCGTCGCGCGGATTTCTTCCTCGTTTTTGGCCCCGAAAGCCTGGGCGGTCAGGCCGGTCGTGCCGGAACGCAGGAAATTGAAGGTGGTGAAGACGAGGTCGAATATGATGCCGCCAATCGCGATGCCGCCCAGAAGGGCCGCGTCCCCCATTCGGCCGATCACCGTCATGTCGACCACACCCAGAAGCGGGGTCGACAGGTAAGCCAGCGTCATCGGGACGGCGATTGCAAGCACCGAGCGATGGGTAACGGCAAAGGCGAGCTGGGAGGGATCAGGTGCGGTGCGGGACATGGAACACTCAAGACAACGACGAGGCCCTTCTTGTCCGGCCTTGGTTGTTTCGTCAATCCTTGCCTGAACATACCGGTCATTCGGATCCGGGAAGGGAGCTCCATTGTGACAGAAGAGGCCTTTAAGACAGGGCCAGCTGGCTTATATTGCGGGCAATGACGCTCCCCATCGTGCACCATCCCGCCTATTGCGCTGACCTTCCGGCAAATCACCGGTTTCCCATGGACAAGTTTCGCGCCGTGGCCGATCTGGTCCAGCGCGAAGGACTGCTCGAGGGGAAGGCTTTCTACCGACCGAGGCCAGCGCCCTTCGAATGGGTCGCCCTGGCCCACGATCCTCATTATGTGGATCAGGTCTTCACCTCGCAGGTAGCTGATAAGGTCGCAAGGGAAATCGGCTTTCCCATGCGCGAGGACATTGCCCTGCGTGCCCGCTGCGCCACAGGCGGCTCGGTACTGACCGGTTATCTGGCGCTTGAACACGGCGTCGCCTGCAACACGGCCGGCGGCAGTCATCACGCCAGACGAGCCCACGGCGCCGGCTTCTGTGTGTTCAACGACGTGGCGGTGGCCATCAAGGTTCTGCAGGCCGATGGAGCGATCCGCAAGGCCCTGGTGATTGATCTTGATGTCCATCAGGGGGACGGTACGGCGGATATCTTCCAGGGCGATCCGGACGTCTTCACTTTCTCCATGCATTCACAAAAGAACTATCCGGTGCGCAAGGTTCCCTCGCATCTGGATATCGGGCTCGCCGATGCCACGGGAGACGCGGACTATCTTGCAACGCTTGCTGACGTGCTGCCGCAGTTGATCGCACGCGACACATGGGATCTGGCGTTTTTTAACGCCGGTGTTGATCCTTACATTGAGGATCGCCTCGGGCGATTGGCCCTGTCGCGGGACGGTTTGCGCCAGCGCGACCTTTATGTGATCCGGACACTTCGCGACGCCGGTATTCCCGTCGCGGGCGTGCTGGGCGGCGGCTATTCAGACGATATAGACGAATTGGCCGACCGGCATGTGATCTTGCACAGGAGCGCCAGACTGGTTCTCGGTCAAAAGGAAGCGCCAGTGGTCTGATCGGACTCAGATCACGATGTTGGTCGACTGAAATGAAATCGAGCCGGCTGTCGAGACCTGCGTTGCAATCAGCATGGACGACACGGGGGAGCCGGCGAGATCGACGTCCCGTAGTGCGTCGACACCATCTTCAAGGTTGTTCCGAATGTTCTTGAGGTCTTTTCGAGCGTCCTTGTCGTCGTCTGCCAGCCGCTCAAGCGCATCAGCCAGTTGCTCCAGACTGGAAGCGATCTTGCCGAGATCTTCCTTGTCCTGCTTCAATCGCTCGCGCCGCGTGGTGGAATAAGTCTCTTCGCTTTCGAGTTGCGATTGCGTGTAGGAGGATATGGCTGCGCTGAGCTCCACCTGCCAACCGGGTTGTTTCTCGTCTTCGTTGGCAGAAGCGCTTTCCTCTGTGGATGGGTCTGCAGTGCGATTTGGTGCGGAAACCGGCTCTGTCCTTCGAGGCTCCTGATCTGTGCCTGAAGCGGTTGAGCCGGTGCCGGTCACCGATGACGGAGTGGAGGAAACGGACGTGGTTGATTGCAGATTGCCGGAAGAAGCTGCAGATGCCAGCCCCTCGGCTGAACTGCCCAACTCCTTGGAAACGGACTTGAACTCCCGAGACAGCTGTTTCAGCTCCTTGAGCATGCGCTTGGCCTGCTCGGGGGTTGCAAATCGCAACAGTTCCTTGAGCTGCTCGATGCGTTTTGCCATGAGCTCAATTTTCTGCTTGCGCATCGCATCCTGGCTGTCCTGTGCGGCGCGCTCCAGACCGTTGCCGAGTTCGACAGACTCCTTGAACGTGTCAAACAGCGACTTGGCCTTGTCCTCGGCATCTTCCGCGCCTGACTTGGCAATGGCCTGGACCAGGGTACCCGCCGCGGACAATCTGGCGGAGGATTTGGCCGAACTGGTGCCAAATTGCACATTCCCCAAATGCCTTGCGGCCTGGGCGAGATTGCCGTTGATGCTCATGAGATGTCTTTCAGGACCGAGACAGGTCCCGTCACTCTCGCCGAAACATGGTTAATGGAGTGTTAATTTTCCATCCCAGGTTGCTGTTCTGCCAGCCTGTCGGGAATCTCGGTTTTATTCCCTGGGCTTGCCCATTGCCAGCAGGCGGGACAGGAGCCAGATCGGCACAACGACCATGGCGCCGATCACCAGGTAGTTGCCCAGCCGGCCGATGGCATGGAAACCCATGTCCCAGAGCCGTTCGACAAAGGTTACGACCATGTCGATGAGGTCGAGCGGGTCGAGGTTCAGCGCCGACAGGATTATCCCGACCACAAAGGACAGAAAGACAAGCCTTAACAGGACCTGCGCGGGAGATCCTCCCAAGAAACGGCTCAGGCCTGTATCGGACATGTCGGGCTCCTGAAAATCGAGTGCTGGTCGCAATGAGAGTTAGGAAGTCTGACAAGAAATTGCAATGTGGCTTGCAAAGAGCGTGGCGCCCTGCCGCCCGAACCCTGGTCAAATATATCGATTAAATACATGTGGTGTCGTAAATCGCTAAATCCTGTTCGTGTTCCGCCAAAGACAAGACGGCTTTGCTGACGTATGCAAGTGAACAGGAAGTTGCAACCGGGCGTTAGCAAAGCACCCACTCTTGTTCGCGCCGGGTCTTCCTCAACCTGAAATGAAAGACTGTCGCCAGGCCAGTGCGGAAGGTGGTCTGACACCAAAAGACAAGCACATTTCAGGTCGCGCCTGCGGAATGTGTTCCGGATTGCACCTCACCGTTCCTGCATCCGGAAACGAGCGGCGCCGGGTAGATCAGTCGGAGGGAGTTTCGACGAGGTCTGCTCGCCACAGACGTTACTGGCACGGCGGTGGCATAGCCCGAAGCCATCACCGTGCCAAAATTCTCCCGGTTTTTCGTGGACCCCACTGAAGCGGTTACTCTGCAGCCTCTGAGTCGCCTCGCGGCGTTTTGGGCGAGGGCATGCGACGGGTGTTTCTGAGAGCCGACCGTTCGCGCACTTTTTTCGGCGGGACGCCGAACCAGGTTTTTACCGCGCGCGAGAACGTGCTCAGTTCCGAAAATCCCAGAAGATAGGCAATTTCCTTCATGGGCAGCTCGGTTCCCCGCAGATATCTTTCGGCGGCCGACCGGCGGATCTCCTCGCTAAGCTTGCGAAAACTGGTGCCTTCCTTCTCCAGAAGGCGTTGCACGGCGCGTTGCGACATGCCGAGTTTGGCGGCAACCTGTGGAAGCGAGTTCGCACCATTCGACAGGTTCGAGGCGACCTCGTTGGCAATGCGCGACAGCGGTGCTTCCATCTGCCCGAACTGTTCAAGTTCGCCCATCGCGGATTTCAGGATGATGTCATAGAGATGCGCATCGTTGCGGCGCAAAGGACGGGCCAGCAGCGCGCTGGGGATCAGGATCCTGTTGTGGGGCGCCCCGAATTTCAGTCGGCCCTGATATTTCTTCTGAAAATTCGATGTGGAGGTGGGGGCAGAGGTCGCCAGTTCGATCAGGATTGGCGGGGCCTTCATGTCCAGCGCGTGCTCAAGCTGCTGCGTTGCCCAGCCGATACGGCCAAACATGTTCTGGCGCCATTCTCCGCGACCCTCCAGGATCGGCCACTCCACATAACCGCCTGTGTCATCCTCTTCAAAAATCATGCGGTAGGCATTGGTCCGAATCGGCAGGAACTTGACCCAGGCCTGACACGCCTCTCTCAACGTCGGGGCGCAGGCGAACAGATAGTCGAATATGGAAAAACAGCCGATATCGACGGTGTTGAACAGGTCGAACATCACCGCGTCATCGCCAAGAACCTCTGCGATATGTTCAAAAACGGCGTGCCAGGCTGTGATCGAAACGGTGCCCTGCGGATCGTCCAGGCTCTCAAGGTCGAAATTATACCGTCTGGCCATATCAGGCCAATCCAGATTGGCATCTGAACAAATGTCGCGTAACACCCGGAACACATCCGAGCGCGCCCATTCGCCTTCAAGCGACATGCCTATCTCCAGCCGGCCCGTGCACAGTTCTTCAGCAGACTGTGCATGACCCGGCGCCGCGGATCAAGTTTTGTCGCATTTTGCTAACAATTATGTCGTTGGTATTAGGTAAAAGTGGCAATACCGCCTCAACTTTAGGCGGTATTGCCGGCATGGATCAGGCCGCGTCCTTGACCTTTTCTTCTGCCTTTGGCGGGAATTTGCCGTAGAACGTGGCGTTTTCCTTTGCCATTTCGCGCAGCAGCTTGTTGGGCTTGAAGCGCGGGCCCCATTTGCGCGTGAACTTCTTGCAAAGTTCCACAAAGGCAGGTGTGCCCATCATGTCGATGTAGCTGAGCGTGCCGCCCGAATAGGGGGCAAAGCCGAAGCCCAGGATCGAGCCGACATCAGCCTCGCGAACATCGGTCAGGCACTTCTCCTCAAAGATGCGGGCGGTTTCGAGCGCCTGCATCACCAGGAGGCGCTGCTTGAGTTCCTCGATATTGAAGCTCTCGGCAGGTTTCGGCTGACCGACGACGTCCGGAATGCCGGGCCACAGGCTCTTGTCCCGGCCCTTGTAGTCATAAAAGCCCTTGCCGTTCTTGCGGCCGAAGCGTTCCTGCTTGACCACCATCTCTTCCAGGATGTTGTCGAGCGGGCCTTCTACATACTTGACCCCGAGATCCTTGCGGGTGGCCGACACGATCTTCCAGGCGAGATCCAGTGCCACCTCGTCGCCGAGCGACAGCGGGCCGACCGGCATGCCGGCCATCTTGCCGGCATTCTCGATCATCGCCGCCGGCACACCATCCGCCAGCATCATCAGGCCTTCGCGGATATAGGTCATGACAACACGCGACGTGTAGAAACCGCGGCTGTCATTGACCACGATCGGCGTCTTCTTGATGGCCTTGATATAGTCCAGGGCCATGGCCAGTGCCCGGTCGGAAGTGCGTTTGCCGAGGATCACTTCCACCAGCATCATCTTGTCGACCGGCGAGAAGAAGTGAATGCCGATGAAGTTTTTCGGCCGCTTGGAGGCCTGGGCCAGCGAGGTGATCGGCAGGGTCGAGGTGTTGGAGGCAAAGATCGCGCGGGATTTCATCACGGCTTCCGCCTGCTCCGTGACGGTTTTCTTGATCTCGCGGTCTTCGAACACAGCCTCGATGACGAGGTCACAATCCGCCAGGGCCTCATAGTCGGTGGTCGCATTGATCCTGGAAAGCAGTTTTTCCTTCTGCTCTTCCGTGGCCCGGCCGCGTTTGATTGCCTTGGTGATCAGTTCTTCTGTATGGGCCTTGCCCTTGTCTGCTGCTTCCTGGCTGCGGTCGATCAGCACGACATCGATGCCGGCCTGAGCCGTCACGTAGGCAATCCCTGCACCCATGAAACCTGCGCCAAGGATACCGACCTTCTTGATCTTGTTCGGCCGCTGGTCGACCGGACGGCGCGCCAGCTTGTTGAGCTCCTGCATGGAGACAAACAGGGAGCGGATCATGCTGGCCGCTTCCGGCGTCTGCAGCACTTTGGCGAAGTAGCGGCTTTCCACCTGAAGGGCGAGATCCATCGGCAGCTGCAGGCCCTCGACCACCGAATGCAAGAGGTAGCGCGCACCCGGATAGTTGTCGAAGGTCTCGCGGCGGTAGATGGCATTGGCCGCCGGCCAGAACTGGAAGCCCGCCGGGGAATAGACCTTGCCGTTGGGCAGCTTGTAGCCCTTCTTGTCCCAGTCCTTGACCGGATCCAGACCTGCCTTCAGCATTTTCTTGGCACTGGCCACCAGTTTCTTGGTGCCGGTGACTTCGTCGACCAGCTTCATCTGCTTTGCCTGTGGCGCACGCAGGGTGCGTCCCTGCAGCAGGAACTGCATGCCCTGCTGGCCATCGGTCATGCGCATGACGCGCTGGGTGCCGCCGGCGCCCGGGAAAAGGCCGACTTTCACTTCCGGCAGGCCCATCTTCAGGCCTTCGTCGACGACGCGGCCGTGACAGGCTAGTGCCAGCTCGGTACCGCCGCCCATGCAGGTGCCGGCAACGGCGGCAACGAAGGGTTTGCCGCAGGTTTCCAGCTTGCGATAGACCAGCGACAGTTTGCGGGAGCCTTCAAACAGCGCCTTGGCGGCTGCTTCCGGATCGTTGCCGCGCTTGATGTGGAAGTCCTTCAGCAGGCCTTCCAGCATGGTCAGGTCCGCGCCGCCGGAGAAGGCGGCTTTGCCGGAGGCAATCACGGCACCCTTGATGGCCTCGTCGCCGGCGACCTGGTCGACCAGCGCGTCGAGTTCATCCATCACGGAAAGATCGATGACATTCATCGACTTTTCCGGCATGTCCCAGGTGATCAGGGCGAGACCGTCCTCGTCGGTTTCAATGGTAAAGTTCTTGTAGCTCATCTCAAATTTCCTCCTCGGATCACGCGTCGACCGGCCGGAGAAAGGAGCGCTTCCGCGCTGCTTCCGGGATACCGTTCACGACGCCGCTTCCGGTGTGTTTGGTCTCGGCAGGAGCGGTCACCGTCACGCAGGGCCTGGTCCTGGCGAGGGGCTGCGCCATTGCTCAAACCCGCTCGATGATCGTTGCGGTTCCCATCCCGGCACCAATGCAAAGGGTCACCAATGCGGTGTTGAGATCGCGGCGCTCCAGTTCGTCGAGCACGGTGCCGAGGATCATGGCGCCAGTTGCTCCCAGCGGGTGGCCGAGTGCAATCGCGCCGCCATTGACATTGACGGTTTCGGGATCGAGATCGAAAGCCTGCTGATAACGCAAGACGACGGAGGCAAACGCCTCGTTGATCTCGATGAGGTCGAGATCCTTCATTTCCATCTTGGCGTTTTTCAGAAGCTTCTCGGTAACGTCCACCGGCCCGGTAAGCATCAGGGCCGGCTCTGAACCGATATTGGCAAAGGCCTTGATGCGCGCGCGCGGCTTCAGGCCGGAGGAGCGGCCCGCTGTGCTGGAGCCGATCAGGACGGCGGCAGCGCCATCGACGATGCCGGAGGAGTTGCCCGCGTGATGAACGTGTTTGATGGCTTCAACTTCCGGATGGGCCTGGATACCAACCGCATCAAAGCCACCCATGGAGCCCATCATCTCGAACGAGGGGTTGAGCGACGCGAGCGACTGCATGTCGGTGTCCGGTCGCATGTGCTCATCCTTGGCGAGGATGGTGATGCCGTTGATGTCCTTCACAGGCACTACGGATTTGGCAAACCGGCCGTCCTCCCAGGACTTGCCGGCGCGCTTCTGGCTTTCCACCGCATAGGCGTCGCAGTCGTCGCGGCTGAAGCCGTATTTGGTGGCAATCAGGTCAGCCGAGACACCCTGCGGCATGAAATAGGAGGGGATGGCAACCTGAGGCTCGATCGGCCAGGCACCGCCCGACGCGCCGAGGCCGACGCGGCTCATGCTTTCCACACCACCGGCAACGACGAGTTTGTGCTGGCCGGACATGATCTGCGCCGCCCCCATGTTGACGGCGTCGAGACCGGAGGCGCAAAAGCGGTTGATCTGCATGCCCGGAACCGACGTGTCGTAGTCCGCCGCGAAGACTGCCGCGCGGGCAATGTCTCCACCGGCTTCACCGACCGGGTCAACACAGCCCAGCACGACATCATCGACCCGGGCCGTATCGAGCCCGTTGCGGTCGCGTATGGCTTCCAGCGCTGTCGCTGCAAGCCGGACGGCGGGCACTTCGTGCAGGGCGCCGTCCTTCTTGCCTCGTCCGCGCGGGGTACGCACGTGATCGTAGATATAGGCTTCGGGCATCAGATCCTCCTCTAGGGTCTGTCCTCAGTTTGTCTCCGGCATCGGATGGCCGGGCATGAGGTCATAAGGGTGTTTCCAGCCGGGCAGGGCCTTGATGCGGTCCAGCCAGGCGATGACATTGGGGTAGGGCGCAAAGTCGATGCCGGTTTCGTCCCGGACATAGAGATAGCCACACAGGGAGAAGTCGGCGGTTGTCGGCTTGGCACCAATGGCGAATTCCGAATTTGCAAAATGCTTGTCCAGGATGGCGAGCGCGGATTGGGCGCGTCCATCCAGGAATTTCGTGACCTCTGTTTCGCCGGTCCTGATCAGCGTTCGCATGAACCGGAGCGGGCCGATCATGCCGGAGACCTTCTGGTTGTCGAAGATCGTCCAGCGCAGCACTTCGCGGCGTTCCTCATCCGTGTCCCAGCCGAACCGGCCGAACTTCTCGACCAGGTAGTCCATGATCACAGCGGACTGGGTCAGAAGCTTGCCGCGGTGGTCCAGCACCGGCACTTCACCCATTTCGTTCAGGGTCGAGCGGAACGCTTCCGTCCGGGTCTCTCCATTGAAGAAGTCGACCCATTCGGGTTTCCAGTCGGCGCCACACAGTTCCAGCATCAGGGCCACCTTGTAGGAGTGACCGGACTGGGCCATGCAGTGAAGAACGTAATCAGCCATAACGTGTTTTCTCCCTGGCAAATTGAATCGGACGTGAGACTAACCGGATTGGATCCAATTTGCTTGGGTGAATTTCCGGCCCGGGCACACGAAACGTTGACCGGGCCGTTGGGGTCAGAATGCCTCGGCGCCGAGCGACATCATCGTGTCCGAACCGCTCGAGATCCGGGCAAGATGGGCTGCGGTTTCCGGCATGGTGCGTTCCATGAAGAACGTGCCGAAGGCCAGCTTGTTCTCCAGCCACTCGGCCTTGTCGCCGG
This sequence comes from Roseibium sp., assembly GCF_965233565.1. GTDB lineage: Bacteria > Pseudomonadota > Alphaproteobacteria > Rhizobiales > Stappiaceae > Roseibium. The sequence continues at coordinate 4,968,794 of NZ_OZ247494.1, forward strand.
CGCCATCTGCCAGCTTTTCCTTGATGGTCTTGGCCATCAGCGTCCACATGTAACCAAGCGCGACCAGTCCAAAGAGATGCATGTAGTCGGTTGAGCCGGCCCCTGCATTATCCGGGTTCTTCATGGCATTGTTCATGAACCACATGGTGGCGGCCTGAAGGTCGTCAGCCCCTTTCTTCAGCGGACCGGTAAAGGCGGCAAGATCTTCGTTGTCCTTGTTTTCCTTCAGGAAGGTGTTGACCTCGTTGAAGAAGCTCATGACAGCGCGGCCGCCATTGGCCGGCAACTTGCGGCCCACCAGATCCAGCGCCTGAATGCCGTTGGCACCTTCATAGATCATGGCGATGCGGGCATCGCGCACAAACTGCTCCATGCCCCATTCGCCGATATAGCCGTGACCGCCATACATCTGCTGCGCATTGACCGCGTTGTCAAAACCCGTGTCGGTCAGGACACCTTTGAGGACCGGTGTCATCAGGCCCATCATGTCGTCGGAATACTGGCGGGATTTCTCGTCGGAGGAGCGATGCGAAACATCGCCGTGAAGCGCGGTCCACATGACCAGCGCCCGTGCCGCTTCGTTGAAGGCACGGATCGACATCAGCGTGCGGCGGACATCCGGGTGCACGATGATCGGGTCGGCGGGCTTGTCCGCGTTTTTAGGCCCGGTGAGCGAACGGCCCTGAAGCCTGTCCTTGGCGTAGGTGACCGCGTTCTGATAGGCGACTTCCGACTGGGAAAGACCTTGTACGGCAACGCCGAGGCGGGCTTCGTTCATCATGATGAACATGGCCTTGAGGCCCTTGTTCTCCTCGCCGACCAGCCAGCCGGTGGCGTCGTCATAATTCATGACGCAGGTGGCGTTGCCGTGGATGCCCATCTTGTGTTCGATGGAGCCGCAGGTGACGCCGTTCTTGTCACCAACGGATCCGTCATCGGCGATCTGGTTGCGCGGCACGACAAAGAGCGAAATGCCCTTGACCCCGTCCGGTGCACCTTCGATCCGGGCCAGAACCAGATGGATGATGTTTTCCGCCATGTCGTGTTCACCGGCGGAAATGAAGATCTTGGTGCCGGTAATCTTGTAGGAGCCGTCGGCCTGGGGGACCGCCTTGGTCCGGATCAGGCCGAGATCCGTTCCACAATGCGGTTCGGTCAGGTTCATGGTGCCGGTCCAGGTGCCGGCGATCATGTTCGGCAGGTATTTCTGCTTTTGATCGTCCGTCCCGTGGATGGTCAGCGCGGCAACGGCGCCTGCCGTCAGACCCGGATACATGGAAAACGCCATGTTGGCCGAGGAGGCATATTCATTGAAGATGGTGGCCAGCGTATGTGGCAGACCCTGACCGCCATAATCGGGATCGGCCGACAGCGTGCCCCAGCCGTTTTCGCAGAACGCCTTGTAGGCTTCGTTGAACCCTTTGGGTGTGGTCACCGTGCCATCATCGTTGCGGGTGCAGCCTTGCTGGTCGCCGGTCTGGTTCAGCGGCTGCAGCATTTCCTCGGCAAATTTGCCGCCTTCACGCAGGATCGCTTCCACAAGATCCAGCGGGGCATCCGCAAAACCGGGAAGGTTCGAGTAGCGTTCGTAACCAAATACATCTTTTAGGAGAAAAAGCGTGTCATCGACGGGCGCGGAATAGCTCGGCATGGAAATCCTCCCAGATCTGCCGGTTTGTCTCAGGTTTACGTTTCCGTAAACGTCACCTTGAGCTCTATATACGCGGCTTGATGCAGTCCGGCAAGTGGTGTCCCTAGGGAAGGGATGACAAAAAAATACGCCCAAAACATGCTCAATGGAATGATTTTGGAGCACTGACAGCACGGATTCATGTTCAGGTGACGCATTTTTGAAGTGTCCGCCCATCTGGCGCAAATGACGTTACTCGCGCTAAATTCGGCAAATCCGGCCGTTTGGCACCAATTATAACAAGGCCGGACCAGCCCAAATCAGGCAGTCGGCAGTTATCGAAGAACAGGGAAAGGCATGGCGAGGATTGACAGGATCGTATTGCGCAGTCGCGATCCGCGCGCTCAGATAGAGTTTTATTGCCGCGCCTTGGGCATGGTGGAGTTTGCGGATCGAAGCATCGGGTACCCGGGCGCGGGCGCGAGGCTGAGTTTTGTCCCGGCCGAAACGGATCATGTTCCTTCTGCGGACGATCTTTACTGGAAAATAGCGCTGGCGGTCCCTGATCTGGACCTTGCCTGCCGCCAGTTGGCGGAGAAGGGAACGCCCGTCGGCAAACCGGAGCAGTTTGGCGACATTGGCTACCTGGCGCATCTGAAGGACCCGGAAGGGTTTACGATCGAATTGATCGCACATCGCTTTCAAGGGGAGGCCAGTCCGGCACCGATCGACCCGGGACTGTTCGGCGGTGGTGCCGTTCTCAATCTCCTGACCCTGCGCTGCGCCTCAGAAGAGCTGATTGCTGAAAAGTGCGAAGGCTGGGGCATGAAGCGCCTGGCGATCATGCCAGTCGAGCGCTACGGCTTCACGCTGCACTTTTATGCCTTCACGGAAGAGGAACCGCCATCAGCAGATCCGAGGGCGATCGAAAACCGGAGCTGGGTCTATCAGAGACCCTATACGGTTTTCGAGGTCCAGCACCGACCATCCCTGGCGCACACCCGTCTGCCGGCTGCCGGCGCGGCCGGATATGTGGAGACCGTGTTCGAGGGAGCTAAAGAGACCGCGTGGGAGGAAGTCTTCGGCGTTCGAACGGAAAAGGTGCGAACGTGAGAGACGACGCGTGACGCCCACTGAAAAAGGCAAAAACCGCCATCCCGGTCGGGAACGGCGGTTTTCAGATCGGAGCAACCCGGAAGCTTATGCTTCTTCGGCTTCTTTCTGCTTCAGCATGCCGGACACGATCTCGACCGTCCGGGACAGTTCCTCGATTGCCTGCTCGATGTCCTTGCGCTGGTCTTCCAGAACCGTGATCTGTTCATTGAACTTGGACAGGGCAACACGCAGCTGCGTCACCTGGCCGTCGCGCAGGTCGTAAAGATCAAGCATGTCGCGGATTTCGGAGAGGGAGAAGCCGACGCTCTTGCCCATCAGGACCAGCTTGAGGCGCGCGCGGTCGCGGCGATTGTAAATCCGGTTCATGCCGTCGCGCTTCGGATTGAGCAGGCCCTTGTCTTCATAGAACCGAAGGGTCCGGAGGGTGCAACCGAATTCCTTGGACAGGTCGCCGATGGTGAACTGGGTCTTCTTTGTGCTGTCGTCTGCTGCGGACACGACGTCCACAAGTTCGTTTTCGTTAAGGATCGAAAGCGCTTCGCTCATAGCCTAATCTACTCGTCTTCCAGCCGTTGTTCGGCTCATTTTGGTGTTTTGTCTTGATCGAAACCCGCGCCGCGTTGGTATCACAGGCCCGGTTTCAGGCCGCAAACTCGCGGAAATCCGCAATCGGACCGGCCCGTTTCTGCTGCACTGTTTAGCTTACGTTTGCGTTAAGGTCCAGTCGCGTAAGGTCGCCTTGGTAAAATTCGTTAATGTCCTCTTGGGCGATTCGCATAATATTGGGCTGTGGATAGCAAATTTTCATATGAAAACAGCCAGTTTTCGCATTTAGCAAGACCAATTAACGGCCTGTTTACCCTAAACCGACAAAGTCTTACCAAACGATGCGCTTGTCCCCTCTTGGGCGATTTTCGGGCGCAGACTGTTCCATCAGCGGTCCGAAGGACCGTCAGTCCAGGGTCAAGACATGCCGGCTTGGAAGAAACACGAGGCAGGACGCCGCGGCCGTGATGCGTATGAAAGCGACGACTATTACGATGCACCACGCCGTGAACCCGCGCGCAGCCGAATTGAAAGGCTGACCCGCACGGCGACGTCACTCGGCGGCCATGACCGCTATCCCCAGGACGAACGGGACGAGGATCTCGATGCGGTTGCCGATGAGCTGGACCGACTGCTGGCCGACCAGGAGGCGCCTGCCGGGCGCCGTCCGGCACCGCGGCGGCGCTCAGCGCGCCGCGAAACGGGGATGGACGAGGTGATGGGGGCTCTGGACCGCCTCGACGAGCAGGTTCAGGGACTGGCGCACGGCGACGACATTGACGAGCGCTACGAAAATGCGCCTCGGCGGCCCCGCCGTGCAGGCGGCTATGCCATCGACAACCTGCCTGAGGAAGATCGCTACGAGGACGAAGAAGACGACTTCGACCATGCCCCGCGGGCAAACCGCTTTGGCGGACGCAGCGCACGCGACAGCCGTGATGCCTCAATGCATATCTACAAGGATCTTGGTCGGCGGATCGATGCTCTGAGAGCGCCCCAGGAAAAGGCCTTCAATCAGGTGCGCGACGAGATCGGCTCCCTGCGTGACGCGCTTGGCGGGCTGTCCCGTGGCACCAGCGAGACTGTGAGCCGCCAGAATGCCGAACTGCGCCGCCTGGCGGACATGGTCGAGCGTCTGCGCGCCGACAAGAAGAACGACCAGCTTGCCAAGGAGATCCGCAAGGAAGTTGCCGATCTGAAGTCGATGGTCGGCCGCACCAATGTCGAAGGTGCGCTCCAGACCCTCGAACATGGCTATGCCCATATTCTCCAGCGCCTGGACGAGCTGTCCCGCGCTTCCGTGGATCCGCGGATCCTGCGCGGTGTAACGGCACGCCTCAACGAGATCGAGGATGCCTTCGCGGTACTGCCGCGCTCCGAGCACATGATGGTGCTGGAGGACCGTGTGGTCAGCATTGCCGAGCGCATGGAAGAGCTGCTGCAGAACAAGAGTCATGCGGATATCGAACCGCTGCGCGCCGAGCTGCGCGAAGTGCGTGGATTTGTCGAGCAGATCGACATCAAGGGCCTCGTCGAGGGCATCGACGACCGCATGAAATTCGTCTCCAGTCGTCTTGACGATCTGGAAGTTCTGGCGCGCGAGCAGCGCGGACTGGACAGTCGTCTCTCCGCCATGGAAGAGCGTATGCCCGAGCCGGAGACGATTTCACGGCTTCAGGGCCGGCTGGAAGACATTGTCGGCATGATGGCGGACGACCGGGCAGCGCCTGCGGACAATGCCCATCTGTCGAAAGTCGACCGTCGGCTCGACGAGATCGTCGATCGCCTCGAGCGCATGGAGCAGGCAGACCCTCTGCCAGCCGTTGCGGACACCGGTGCTTTCGAGGCCCTGGAAAAACGTCTTGAGGCAATTTCCGGCAAGATCGACACGATTGAGAAGAAATCCTCACGTCCGGTGCCCGTCCTGGACGCCGCGACCATGCGCGCCAGCGGCGGACAGGACACCAAGTTCCTGAACCAGCTGCAGGACCGCCTGAACGATCTGACGGCGCGTCTGGATCAACCCCAGGATCGTGTCACCACGTCCGACCTCGATAAGCTGCGCCATGAAATCGGTTCCATGCGCGCCAGCGTGGCAACCCCACCGAACACCGAAGCGCTGGAACAGCGGATCTCCGATCTGGCACAGATTGTGTCCAAAGGGTCGGAAGTGACGGATGACGGTCGTTTCGAGCAGCTGGGCGAAAAGGTTGCGGCCCTTGCGGCGCAAATTGAAAGCACTTCGTCGAAGGCTTTCAGTGTCGATCAGTTCTCACCCTATTTCGAGCGACTTGAAAAAGGGCTGGCACAGACCCGTGAGGATGTCGCGGATATTGCCAAGCAGGCTGCCAGGGAAGCTGTTGCGAATGCCCCTGCACCTCAGAACACGCAATATGACGAGGCAATCAATCAGCTTCAGGGTGATCTGAGAAAACTGCTGGATGCCGCGGAAGGCAGCGAAGAGCGGACCCGCAATACATTTGACGGTGTGAAATCCGTGCTGGGGTCGCTCACCGAGCGGTTGGACAACCTGGAACGCGTCGAGAAGGCGCAACCGAAGAAGCCGGCACCGGCTGCACCGGCAGCAAGCTTCTCGCCGCTCAAGGTCGAGGAACCCGCTCCGCTGTTCAGCCGCACGCCGCAGCCGGAAAAAGAGGATGCCACGCCGCATCTCGAACAACCGGCTGAGGGTCAGCATTCCGAAGACCGGGCAAGGGATCGCAAGGCCGACTTCATTGCCGCCGCGCGCCGCGCTGCCCAGGCCGCTTCGGCAGAGGCCGCTCAGCTCGAGAAAAAGCAGAAGGTCGATGACGACGCGGACGCCGCCGATGAAGAACGCGGCAAGGCGCGCGTAGGCTGGCTGCGCAACGTGCTGAAGCGCGACAAGTCGGCGAAGAAACAAGACGAGGACAAGCAGGACGAGGATCTGCAGCTCAGCCCGGAAGATGTCACGGATCGTGCGTTCGAAGCTGAAGAAGCAGCCGTTCTACCTGGCGACCGGCCCGCACCGGAAGCTCCGCAAGGCTCTGGTGGTCGCCGCCGTGCCATCCTCTACACGGCCGCCGCGGTGGTGCTGCTGATCGGCACGCTGCAAGTTTTCCGGCTGGCGTCGTCCGGTCCGGAAGAAGGCAACCAGGTCGCCTCCGTTCCGCAGGAAACACAGGTGGCGGAAAATGTGGTCCCGGCGCCTGCCGAGACCGCCACTGCCCCTGCCGCGCCGCAGGAGGCGGAAGCCACATCGACCGCGCAGGCGGAAAGCCGAAGCAACGAAAGCGGGCCGGGAACCGAGCCTGTTGTCCCTGTCGAGACACCGGCGGTGGTTGCCGCCCCGGCAGACGCGGCACCGGTTTCCCGTTCCGAAAATGTCCAGGCTGCCTCGGCAACCGCCCCGGCAACGCCAGAAAGCGATCTGGCCTTTGCACCGCCTGCCGGTGTCTCCGGCAGCTTCGGCGCGCCGCCGGCCGATACCAGCGGCGGTTTCAAGCCTGCGGGCACCGGCGACGTGCCGTCGAACCTGATTGCGTCCCTGCCGCCGGAAGGCGTCGGCCCGATGGCCTTGCGCAGCGCGGCCGCTAGCGGCAATGCCGCAGCGGAGTTCATGGTCGGGGTCAAGTACACCGAGGGCAGCGGTGTCCCGGCGGACCTCTCGAAGGCCGCCGTCTGGTACCAGAAAGCCGCGGACAAGGGGCTCGCACCGGCCCAGTATCGTCTCGCCAGCCTCTATGAAAAGGGCCGTGGCGTGGAGAAAGATGTGCCGAAGGCGAAGGCCTGGTACACCAAGGCTGCTGAAGCTGGAAACGCCAAGGCCATGCACAATCTGGCGGTTCTGTTTGCCGAAGGCGGCGGTACGCAGCCGGATTATGCCGCGGCTGCCAAGTGGTTCGAACAGGCCGCGAATTTCGGGGTCAAGGACAGCTTGTTCAATCTCGGCATCCTCTATGCTGGCGGCATCGGCGTCGATAAGGATCTGGTGGCAAGCTACAAGTGGTTTGCGATCGCGGCCGACCAGGGGGATCCGGAAGCAGCCAAACGCCGGGATGACGTTGCCAACATGATGGATCAGGAAGCCCTGGCCAACGCGCGTCTGGCAGTCGAGCAATTCTCGCTGAAAACGCCGGTACCGGCGGCCAACAAGGTGACCTTGGAACCGGGTTGGAGCGACAGCGCCTCGCTGCCTGCCGAGAAGGCAGCGGTGAAAACGGTCGACAACACTGCAATGATCCGCGAAGCCCAGGACAAGCTCAACTATCTTGGGTTTGATACCGGGACGCCGGACGGTCAGATGGGGCCACGTACCCGCAGCGCGATCCGGGCCTTCCAGCGCAGTCTCGGTCTGCCGGAAACGGGCGAAGTCGACAATCGTTTGATGGATGAACTCAAGAGCCAGGCGATCTGAGGACCAGACAGGAACCCTGCTGGCAGCATACCTGCCACAGGGCGCAGAAAAAACGACTGGTTCCAGCCAAAAAACGCCGCAACGAACCGAACAGGGCCGCTGGCCGGTTGACACACCGGTCAGCACAGGTCTTTAACCAATTTAACTGTAGTCTTTCAGCAGACTTGTCTGCAGTCAGTTCCGGCGTGACCCTGTGCAATTATACCTGCCCATAGCCGAGATACCGGTCAATATCTTTGTGATATTTGCGATGGGCGGTGCTGTGGGCTTTCTCTCCGGCCTGTTCGGCATCGGCGGCGGTTTTCTGCTGACACCTCTCCTGATCTTTTCCGGCATTCCACCGGCCGTGTCAGTTGCCACCGTGACGACCCAGGTCGTCGCCTCTTCGGCCTCTGCGGTGGTCAATTATTGGCGCCGCAAGGCCATCGACATGAAACTTGCCAGTATCTTGCTGGCCGGCGGTGTCATGGGCTCGCTGGTCGGCGTCGTTTTGTTCGAGGTGTTGCAGTCGGTCGGGCAGTTGGATCTGGTGATCTCCCTGTCCTATGTCACCTTTCTCGGCACGATCGGTGGCCTGATGCTGTTCGAATCTGTCCGGGCCATCCGGCGGCGCAAATCGGGCGCAGCGCCTAAGGCTCGCAAGCCGGGTCAGCACAACTGGATCCACGGTCTGCCACTCAAGGTCCGGTTTCGCCGGTCCAAGCTCTATGTCAGCGTCATACCCGTTGTTGGCCTTGGAGCGATCATCGGTTTTCTCGGCACGGTGCTCGGCATTGGCGGCGGCTTCATGATGGTGCCCGCGCTGATCTACCTGCTGCGTGTGCCGACCAGCATCGTTATCGGCACCTCGTTGTTTCAGATCCTGTTCACGATGGCGGCCGCCACCATCTTTCATGCCATGGGCACCAAGACCGTCGATATCGTCCTTGCCATGACACTGATGATCGGCGGTGTCATCGGTGCCCAGTTTGGTGCCCGGATGGGGCAGAACCTGCGTGGCGACCAGCTCCGGTTGCTTCTGGCGCTTCTGGTTCTCGGGGTCGGGCTGCGCTTTGCGGTGGACCTGTTGCTGGTGCCGGATGATCTTTATTCCATCGCCATTCGGAAAGGCGCGGGCGCATGATCCGCTTCTTCCTTTTGCTGCTCCTGAGCCTTGCTGCGACCCAGGCCCAAGCGCAGAACCGGCATGGTCTCGACCTTGTGACGTCACTGTCGTCCGACGTGATCTCGATCCAGTCGAATTTCACCGGTACGGAAATTGTTATTTTCGGCCAGGCGAGCAATATCGAACGCCAGCCCAATGATCCGAGCGGCTATGAGCTGGCAATCGTCGTGGAAGGTCCGCCTCAGGACATCACCACGCGGCGCAAGGGGCGCTTCCTCGGTGTCTGGGTCAATCGCGAGGCGGAGCGGTTCCAGAACGTGCCGTCCTTCTATGCGGTCGCCAGCACGGTCGATATCGGCGCCATGGCCAACCGCACGATCCTGGACGACCTCGGCATCGGCCTCAATCATATCAACCTCGCGGTGTCCGGCTCCTCCAATGTGGCCCTGGCCGACCGCGACGACTTCCGCCGTGCCTTCATCCGGCTGCGCGAAGAGACCGGCCTCTATTCGGAACAGGAAACCTCGATCGAGTTCCTCACCGAAACCATGTTCCGCACGAATATTCCCCTGCCGGCAACCATCCCGGTGGGCGAATACAAGGTGAAGAGCTTTCTGTTTCACCATGGTGAACTCGTCTCGCAGACCGAACAGATGCTGTCGGTTGCCAAGACGGGCTTTGAGCAGATCACGTTCCAGCTGGCCCAGAACTATCCGCTTGTCTACGGCGTGCTGGCCGTCGCGCTGGCCATCTTCACCGGCTGGCTCGCCGGCGTGATCTTCCGCAAGGATTGAGGAGGCGGGGCTGAAACCCGGCAAGCTCTTCACCTTGTTCGAACGAACCCCACTCTAAAGAACAGTCGTCGCCAGAGGAGCCTGGCACAGTCAGGCGTCTCGACGGAGGCCACTTGCTCCGCTGTATTTGGTCCATCTTTTTAGACAGGCCGCAGGCCGTCCTCAGGATGAGGTCGATCGAAAGCAGGGTTGCCTTGGCGGCAATATGCTCTGACTGCTTCTCGTTTCCCTCATTTTCTGCTGGAAGTCCGGTGTCCGGCCGGTATTGTCGAGCTTATTGATTTTTCAGATCATTATGGTGGGGAACATGGCAGATCAGTCTTCGAACGAACCTCATGCCACCGAGACTGGCAAATCGGAACCGTCGATCGACGCCAGGGTCATCGACATCGCCGTCCGGCTCGGGGTTCTCGGGCTGTTCGCCTATTTCTCGCTGCAGCTGATCGCACCGTTTTTCCTGTTCCTGCTCTGGGCAGTGGTGCTCACCGTTGCGCTTTACCCGGCCTATTCCTGGCTGGCGGGCAAGCTGGGGGGGCGCAAGGTCCTGTCGGCGATCCTTGTGACACTCCTGTGCCTCGCCATCGTTGTAGGCCCGGTAGCCGTGCTCGTGGTCAGTCTCGTGGAAACGCTTCAGGGCTGGTACCAGAGCCTGACTGCGGGTGGTCTGAAAATGCCGGTATTGCCGGAAAGAGTGGCCACACTGCCCATCATCGGCAGCAAGATCGCAGACTTTTGGCAGACGGCCGGGCAGGGGCTGGAGGCACTCTTTGCCAAGATCGGCCCGATGGTGGTGCCGGCCGGTGGACGGATCCTGTCCGTCCTGGCTTCCTTGAGCGGATCCGTCTTGTTTTTTGTTGTCTCGATCATCCTCGCCGGCTGCCTCTTCGTGCCGGGTCCGTCCCTGGCCAGAGGCGCGAAACGCGTTGCCGACCGGATCATCGCGCCACGCGGTGCGGAATTCGTGGATCTGGCGGGCGCAACAATCCGCAACGTCTCGCGCGGCGTGATCGGCGTTGCCGTCATTCAGGGGCTCTTGACCGGCATCTTGCTGATCGCCTTTGCCGTGCCGCTGGCCGGTCTCCTGACCTTCGTCGCCCTGTTTCTGTGTATCATCCAGATCGGTCCGGCTCTGGTCATCCTGCCGACCATCATCTGGGCCTGGAGTTCCTGGGACCTGGTGCCGGCGCTGCTCTTCACCGTTCTCATGGTTCCGGTGATGCTGGTCGACAACGTGCTTCGGCCGATCCTGATGTCGCGCGGTCTGGACGTGCCGATGCTGGTAATCCTGATCGGCGTGCTGGGCGGCACGATTGCCCACGGGTTGCTGGGCCTGTTTCTCGGGCCTGTCATTCTGGCGGTGTTCTATGAGCTGGTCATTGCCTGGGTAAAGGTCGGTGAAGAGGAGAGGGGCGAGGCCGAGGCACCGGGACCCGAACGGGAAGGGAAATAAGGACGGCACATGAGCAAGGAGCTCGACACTTTTCTGCGCAAGGAGTTGCGCAAGACGGTCATTCTGGCAGCGGTCGCAATTGCGGTGCTGGCCTGGGTGGGCTACCGGCTGATTTGAGTTTTCGTGAATGTCTGGGTCTGCTGTCCAGGTGCCATGCCGTATTGAAAGCGGCTGCCTGCAATTCACGCCACCAGCGAAGGTGTTGAGGCAGGTTGTCCGGGAAAGCGTTCAGGGGCATTGATTATCTGGCTTTTTTTGGATGACGTCGTCGTGGATAGACTAAGCAGGTACCTGTTGTGGCAACGGTTGAAGTCCATTGTCATTGTGTCGGCGATCATCGGTCCATTGCTCGCACTTGTCATTTTCGTGCTGACAAAACAAACGCAGTTCGCCGAGCTGCCCTATACCGAGCTGCGCGGTACACTGTTGCACCACACGAGAGTGCAAAACGACGAAGGCTCGCACGTCGCTTACCTGCGCGTACGGCTTGAGGATGGCAAGGAAATCAGGATCAGGGCTTACAAGCCGACACTTCCACCTGTGGGTACAGAGATCACACTTCTTGCGCGTCAGTTGCCGAGTGGAAAAATGAGATACTCACTGCCGTTCAGCCAGTAGAGCGGGTGCGTTAAAGCCGGCGGCAACACCGCAATGGGACCGGTGTCAGTCTCCGACGAGCCGCGTCGCCGTGAACGGGAACAGGCGGTCATTGCCCAGCATGAACACCGAGAACTGGCGGCGGCGGAAGATCATGCTGTAGGCCTTGTCGGTGACATTGAGGCCGCCGGTCAGGGCGCCAAAGGCCGGCAGGACCAGACGGGAGCCGTCGGTGACGAAGCAGGCGCGGCGGATCGACCGGCCGAAACGGCGCACGCGGGCCGCAGGATGCAAATGACCGCAGACTTCACCGGCCGCTTCCGAGGAGCCGACCTTTTCGATCGGTTCGTGGCGAAAGGTCAGCGGCCCGATGGTGATTTCCTCCACCGTCACGCCACAGAGCCTGACCGGAGCAACCGGGTCGTGATTGCCGGTGACCCAGATCCATTCCCGGCCGAGCTGCAACGTCGTCAGCATGGCGCGGTAGGGGGCGGGCAGGCGGTCGGAGCCGTCCGGATCGTGGAAACTGTCTCCAAGGCAGATGACGCAGGCCGGATCGAACGTGTCGATGACACCTGCGAGTTTCTCCAGCGTCGCGCCGGTATCGTAAGGTGGCAGCATCACGCCACGACGGGCATAGCTGGAGCCTTTTTCCAGATGCAGGTCGGCGACGATGAGAATGGATTCATCCGGCCACCACAGGACACCGCTGTCATGCAGGCCGACCAGCTGACCGTTGATCTGAATGTCATGACACACCGGCGCAGCAGCATATTTGCGCAAATGAGATGTCAGGGCACTCATTCCATGGCCTCCAGGATCATTTCTTCCGCCGCGTCCGCCAGCAGCGTGTCGATGGCTTCCCCGTAGACCGGTTCCTTGCCGATTTCCAGCAGAATGGGCACCGCGAGGGGAGAGACATGTGGAAGACCAGTATGCGTGATTCGTCCGCGAATTCTGGCAAGAAGTTCCCCCAGTCGCGAGATATCCAGAAGTCCTTCGGCCGCATCGTTCCAGGTGGCCTTGAGCAGGATGTGATCGGGCTCGTGGGCGCGCAGGACATCGTAGATCAGATCCGAGGAAACGGTGACCTGCCGTCCCGTTTTTTCCAGTCCCGGATGGCGTCGCTCGATCAGCCCGGCAATCACCGCGCAGTTGCGGAATGTGCGTTTCATCAGACTGGATTCAGCCAGCCAGGCATCGAGATCGTCCCCGAGAATGTCTTCTTCGAACAGTTGGTCGAGCGGGATCTTGCCGGACGAGAACAGCAAGGAGAGATCGCCGAGGCCCCAGACCGAGAGGGCATAGTCATTGGCGACAAATCCGAGCGGGCGGGCCCCCAGCCGTTCAAGCCGTTTTGTCAGGAGCATGCCGAGGGTCTGATGGGCCAGCCGGCCCTCGAACGGATAACACACCATGTAGTGCTTGTTGGCGCGTGGAAAGGTTTCCACCAGCAGCCCGTCACGTGCCGGCAGCACTGACTTGTCCTTCTGGATCTCCAGCCACTCCCGGACCTGGTCCGGCAGGGCTTTCCATGATGAAGGCGTTGCCAGCATGGTCCTGACGCCTTCGGCCAGATAGGTGGAGAGCGGAAACTTGCCACCCATATAGGACGGGATCATCGGGTTGTCGGATTTGGTGCGTGAGACATAGGCCTCGTTTTCGCGCAGGCCCTCGAAGCGCACGACCTCACCGCCGAACAGAAACGTGTCGCCTGGCGACATCTGTTCGATGAAATACTCTTCCATCTCGCCAAGCACCCGGCCGCCACGGCCGACCGGCGTGCGCCGTCCGTCGGCTTTCGAGCGCACCAGCCGAACCTTCAGCATCGGCGCTTCGACAATGGTGCCGACATTGAGCCGGTACTGTTGGGCAATCTTTGGATGGGCGATCCGCCAGAGCCCGTCCTTGCCTTTCCGCAGCTTGGCATACTGGTCGTAGCTCTTGAGCGCATAGCCGCCGGTCGCCACGAAGTCGAGCACGCTTTCAAAAGTCTCCCAGGTGAGGTGCCGGTAGGTCTCCGACGAGCGGATCTCTTCATAGGTTGCCAGCGCGTCGAGCGGGTCGGCGCAGGCGAGGCCGAGCAGGTGTTGGGCCAGCACATCAAGCGCCCCTTGGCGCAGGGGCGGGGTGTCCTGCTCTCCGCGTTTGGAGGCCGCCAGCGCGGCCTGGCACTCCAGCACCTCAAACCGGTTGGAGGGGATCAGAATGGCCTTGGACGGTTCGTCCATCCGGTGATTGGCACGTCCGATCCGCTGTGCCAGCCGGCTGGCCCCTTTCGGCGCGCCAATATTGATGACCAGGTCGATGTCGCCCCAGTCGATGCCCATGTCGAGCGACGATGTCGCGACAACGGCACGCAGGCCACCGGAGGCCATGGCCGCTTCCACCTTGCGACGCTGACCGACATCGAGCGAGCCGTGGTGAAGCGCGATTGGCAGCGTGTCGTCGTTGATCCGCCAAAGCTCCTGGAACACCATTTCCGCCTGGCTTCGGGTGTTCACGAACAAAAGGGAGACATTGTGTTTCTTGATCTGTTCATAGATATCGCGCACCGCGTAGCGCGAGGAATGGCCGGACCAGGGAACCCGTTCCTCGCTGTCGAGGATGGAGATGTCCGGTTGGGCGCCGCCGGCCACCTGGACCATATGCGACAGGCTGCGGCCATCCGCTTCCGGCTGATCGACCAGATAGGCCCTGAGATCATCCGGTTCGGCAACCGTTGCCGACAGGCCGATGGTCCTGAGACCCGGCGCGAGGCGCCGCAGTCGTGCAAGGCCGAGCGCCAGGAGATCGCCGCGCTTGGAGGTCACCAGCGCGTGCAGCTCGTCGAGTATGACGGTTTTCAGAGACGCGAAGAGCCGGGCCGAGGCCGGGTCCGACAGGAGCAGGGCGATCTGCTCCGGTGTGGTCAAAAGGATATCCGGCGGGTTCAGTTTCTGCCGCTGGCGCTTGTGAGAGGGCGTGTCGCCGGTGCGTGTTTCCAGCTTGACCGGCAGGCCCATTTCCGAAACAGGAGCCTCCAGGTTGCGGGCAATGTCGACAGCGAGCGCCTTCAGCGGCGAGATATAGAGTGTGTGAATGCCGCTTCCGGCCGCCCCCGGTTTGCGTTTGCCACGGGCTTCCAGCTCAACGAGACTGGGCAAAAAACCGGCGAGCGTCTTGCCGGCACCGGTGGGGGCGATCAGCAGCGTGGAATGACCCTGGGCAAGATGATCGATCAGCTGCAACTGATGCGGCCGAGGCGCCCAGCCTCGCGCGGCAAACCAGCTCTGGAACCGATTGGGAAGCAGCTGCACGTCCATCAGCCTGTTGTAGGTGAGCCGCCCGCAAAAGGCGAGGGGGGAGGGGTAAATTTGTTCTGCTTGTGTTCTTGTGAGGCTTGTCGTTGAAGTGCGGGGCGCAAAGTTGCTGGAAGAGCGCACGATGCTATTCCAGCACCTGTCATCCCCGCGAAAGCGGGAACCCGGGAACCTGCTGCGACTGTTTTGAAAAAGAACGGCTGCCCGGGCGTCCAGGGTCCCGGATCTCCGCTGCGCTTCGTCCGGGATGAAAAAGCTAGAGACTTTTTGAGCTGCGCATCAATCGACCACGGACCAGCACTGACAAACCCGCTCAAGAGACCTATTACTCTAAGAATGTCCGAACTCCTCACACTCACGCCGGAAGGCCTCTATTCCGCCGAAGCCGGTGCGCATATCGATCCGGTTCGCCCGGTTGAAAAGGCCATCATCACCCACGGCCATGCCGATCATGCGCGGGCAGGGCACGGTGCGGTGCTGGCGACCCGGCAGACGCTCGACATCATGGCCATCCGCTACGGCGAGAATTTTTGCGGTCAGGCACAAGAGATCGGCTATGGGGAAACGCTGCAGGTTGGCGGAGTGTCGGTCACCCTGCACCCGGCCGGGCACGTTCTGGGCTCCGCACAGGTTTTGTTGGCAGCGAAGGGGCGGCGAACCGTTGTGTCCGGTGATTACAAACGTCAGTCCGATCCGACCTGCGCAGCGTTTGAACTTGTGCCCTGCGATACGTTCGTGACGGAAGCGACGTTTGGCTTGCCGGTGTTTCGTCATCCGCCCGCCTCGGAGGAAATCGGCAAACTGCTTGCGTCTCTGGATCTGTTTCCCGAACAGACGCATCTTGTCGGTGCCTACGCGCTTGGCAAGGCGCAGCGCGTGATTGGCGAACTGAGAGCAGCCGGTTATGGCAAGACCATCTTTCTTCATGGTGCCCTGGAAAAGCTGACGGCCTATTACGAGAGCCAGGGCATCGCGCTCGGGCCGGTCGAGCCGGTCGGAAAGCGCGGCAAGGAGCTTGCGGGCGAAATCGTGCTCTGTCCGCCCGGCCAGTTGAGCGACCGCTGGGCCCGACGCTTCGGCGACCCGGTCGCCGCGATGGCCTCGGGCTGGATGCGCGTGCGGGCAAGGGCGCGCCAGCGCGGGGCTGAATTGCCCTTGATCCTGTCCGATCATGCCGACTGGGACGATTTGTGCAGAACGATCCTGGAGACCGGCGCCGAACAGATCTGGGTCACCCATGGCGCTGAGGAGGCGCTTGTCCACTGGTGTGAATTGAATGGACGAAACGCTCGCCGCCTCAATATGATAGGCTATGATGACGGCGAGGATACCGACGCAGCGCCGGTTACAGAACCTTAAACCGACCCGCGCTAGTCAACCGGTGGTTCAATCCTTTGGGGAGGCACGCATGGCGGACGACGGTGGATATCAGGGAACCGGCAATGGTTCGACCAATGGCGCCGGCACAGACAGCAACGGCGATGCCGAAGAGGTGATTGCCCAGCTTTTTGACGACTATCAGGCCGGCTTCAACGACTATGACATTGACCGCATCTGCGACTGCTTCGCGCTGCCGGCGATCATCTGGCAGCATGAAAAGGGCCACGTCTTCAACGACGACGAAGAGCTGATCGAAAACATCGAGGCCCTCTTAAAGGCGCTGGAAAAAGAAGGCGTCAGCCATTCCGACTTTCACGTTGTCTCGAGCCATGTCAGCGGTTCGACCGCACTGGTAACCCTCGACTGGACCCAGGAAAGCTCGGACGGTGAAGCGGTTTTCGAATTCACCTGCCATTATCAGCTGATCCAGGACGGTGCCGACTGGGTCATTGCCTGTATCGTCAATGAATAGTCGCGGTGTGTTGCTCCGCATTGCCGGTTGTTTGCTGGTTGCCCTCACCGCAGCCGCAACAGCGGCGGAGGCCGCAGCCGAACCCGGCGCATTGACGCCCGCGCCTGAAGACCTGCGTGCATGTGAGCCGCCCGACATCGTTACCGGGTTAACCCTTCTGGAGACCGGGTGCCGTTACACAAGCCCGCTTGTCATCAGCCACAGCGATGTCCTGCTTGATTGCCGTGGGGCGACCATTGCCGGCATGACCCGGCGCGGGATCACGATCCGGCCGGGCTTGAAAAACGTGATCATCCGCGATTGCCGTCTGCACGACACGGGTGGTGTGCTGATCGAAGGCCAAACGCCGGCGGATGATGCCGCCGCCCGGGATGAGGCACGGGCCAATTCTTCGCAGGGCGTGGTGCTTGATCACCTGACCATCACGAGTTCCTACATGACCGGCGTCTTCGTCGATCACTATGTGGTCGGTGCGACGATCCGCAATTCGATCGTTGAAGACGGCCACCATGTGGGCGTCTATCTGGAACACGGATCGCAGAAAAACGTCGTTTCAGGCAATCTTATCCGCAACAATGGCCTGTTCACCAACCGGGGCATTCGCCGGATTGGCCCGACACGCAGAGAAGGGCTGTCCGTCGACGGCTCGGCGTTTAATCTGATTGAAGACAACGTGTTTGATGGCAACGCGTTCGGTGGCATCTTTCATTACAAGAACTGTTGGGAATTCCATACCACCAACCCTGAAAGCCGCCCGCGATTGCAAGGCTCAGACGGGAACGTCATCCGTGGTAACACGTTCCGCAACATGGACATCGGCATCTGGGTTGCATCCCGCCAGGCGCGTGACCTGGTGACCTGGGACTGCGGCGACAAAAGCCCCTACGAAAACCCTGTTCCGCTCACGATCATGATGTCAGAGCGCCCCTGGGGCGTGTCCGATGCTTTCCTCGGCTATCATTTCAATCCGGAACTGATCGCTGGGCTTGTTGACGACAGAGCACCGGAACCGCGCTGGCCGTTTCCGGTGGCCCTTTATCTCTTTGAGGATTTCGCCAAGGACAACCGGTACGAAAACAACTGCTTCGAAGAGCTGAAAACAGGCATCCGCATAGAGGACGATGGCAACGTGGTTGCCGACAATCTTTTCATAGGCGACTTTGAATATCTCTACCTGGGTAGCCCCTTCAGAGCCCGGTATCTGGACCGGCCATTGAGGGACACGGCTATAGAGGGAAACCTCGCGGTCTCCCCGTCGGGAAAGGGATTTCTGGAAAACAGTTTCCTTGCCGAAGGGGAGCATGTCGGCACCACGCTTAGCCAAAACGGCTCGGCGGCAACGCCGCATTGCCCTTCCCCGGCAGAAGCCCCTTCTTAAGCGAAGAAGTTCAGTTTCGCAGGCGCGGTGCGTAGAAATAGTGATCGTATGGATTGCCTGGATAATCTGTCCTGAGTGAGCCGACATCCTCTTGGGCAACAGGTTGGACGTAACAGGCGCCATTGGTGCGATCGAAGTCTATGCTCTTGCACCAGGGCCTTTGAACGCAGATCGACTTGCAGATGTCGAGGGTCATTCCGGGAAAGCTCTCCTGGTTGTGTCCCGGTATTCCGGCGTTTGCGACCATGCCGAAACCATCTGCACCGACCGAGGGGGAGGCCGTTGCGGCAAATCCGGGCGCGTCCATGTGGTCCAGTTCTTCCTGCAGAAACGTGATCCGCTCCGAATACATGCTGGCATTGCACATGTAACTGTCTTCGCAGTCGTCGCGTGTGGCCAGCCATTCCGCGTATTCACGCGCCATCTCGGCCTTCCCCTGCGCATCCAGGAAGCTGTAGAGCCGGTCCGACAACTCTCCGAGCTGGGCATCACGCCTGAGCAGATCTTCATCGGAACAGATAAAGGTCTCGTTGTTGGTTCTGGCAGCGTGGCAATCCATATGGAAGTCTGGCGTGTCCTGAGCCGATGCGGTGGTGGTTGCTGCCAGAAACAGGAATGCGGCGCGTGAAAAAGCTGAAAACGGTTTTGTCATGTCGTCCCCCTAACGATTTCACCTACGGTAACGGTGAGCGGAACGGCACGACAAGCCTGTTGAATGTGCCTATCGACTGACGCACACCGGCTGAAGGCAGCCGAGGAGGCTGTCGGTCAGCGTGTCGATGATCTTGGCTCTGTCCACGTGTGACCCCTGATCGCGAACGGAGGCATGCATGACGGATCGGACCATGTTCATGATCACGAAAACGGTCTGGTCCAGCGGGGCCTCCTGCATGATTTCCGGCCGCTGCGACAGGAAGGTGCGTATGGCGGCGGCCATCTCCTGACGGAAATCGTCCCGGTCAACCAGTTTGGATTCTGCCGGGATCCACTCCTCGAATGCGGCATGCAATTTCGGGGACTGCAGATGCATGTCGAGATTGGCGGCAATGACGGAGCGGATAGCATCGCGCAAAGGCAACATGCCGGACAGCTGCATCGCATTCTTGACGGTGGTGAGGACGTCCTCATGGTGCCGTTTTTGAACATCCAGAATGAGTGAGTCCTTGTTCGGAAAATACTGATAGAGCGATCCGATGCTGATGCCGGCACGTTCCGCGATCTGGTTGGTGGTGGCGCCCTCGAAGCCATGCTCCGCAAACACCTGATGGGCCGCCTCCACGATCGTTTCGACCATCAGTCGGGAGCGCAATTGCTTTGGCTGGCGGCGCTGGCCAGGGTTCAGAAGTGTCGGCACGAAAGTCTCTCTTCAAAAGGGAATGGCCTATATCTGGCACGAGATTGGACGGAAATGTGACCGGAATGCGAGTGGCTCTCGCCCACAGTTATTGCTCGCTTCAAGGTCTGTGTCAGTAAACTTATGTAAATCAATATTTTAGACAAAAATCGAAACTCCGGATTCCGGCCTTACAGACACGTCTGAACGCGAGTTTTTTGAGATCCCGCTCCCCGTCAAAGTGCCTCGACCATCCGGTTCGCCGGAGGAACTCTTGTTCAACGGAGGTTGAGGGCTTTGTGTTCGTTTCGAAATCTATTGGTGGTGCCCCTGTCGGCCTGGGCAGCGACGGGGTGTGCGGTTGCACCGGCATTTGCCGCGGATCTGGCACAGAAGGAACCGGACTGGCCCACAGAGGAACCTGACGAGAAGGGTGGTTTTCACGGGCTGATCATTGTCGGTGGCGGCGCCATGCCGGATTACGAAGGCGCGACCGAATATGCCGCAATGCCGTTTTTCTATGCCAATCTTGAGGCCTTTGGCCTGGGACTTGAAATCGAGGGGCCGGAAGCAGCCTTGAACCTGAGGCCCGATGCGGCCTTTCAGTTCGGGCCGGCGATCCGCTACGACATGGGCCGGGACGGCGCCAGCAACAAGGTGGTCGACCGGCTCGACAAGATTGACGGGGCGTTTGAGGTCGGCGGGTTCGCGGCCTATCAGTTCAATGCTTTTCTCATGCAATCCGCCGTTTTCGAGATCTCGGCGGAACTGATGGCGGATGTCTCAGGTGTCCATGAAGGCGTTTCCGGATCCGTCTCCGCCTCCTACATGGTGGCGGCCACCGAACGGCTGCGGCTTGGCGCGGATGTGTCGCTTGGGCTCGCCAGCGATGGTTACATGGATACCTATTTCGGCGTGACGAATGCGGGCGCGAACCGCTCCGGTCTGGCGGCATATACTGCCGCCGGCGGCATCAAGGATGTCAGTCTCGGCGTCACAGCCAGTTACAATGTCACGGAGCGCTGGGGCATCGTCGGCCGGGCGTCCTATTCCAGGCTTCTGGGCGATGCTGCCGACAGTCCGATCGTCAAGAAGGAAGGGTCTCCGGACCAGTTCATGGGGGGACTCGGGATTTCCTATTCCTTCTGACCATCAAAAAAGCCGACGGTTTGTGCCGTCGGCTTTTTGACTTGATCAGGACTTGGACTTCGCCGCCTTGCGTTCGGAGCGGGAGGGCTTGTTTTTCTTGGCCGCCTTTTTCTTTGGCGGAGCGGACTTGGCCGCAGAACGGCTGCGCGGTTTGCGGCGGTCGCCGTCCTCCGCATCGCCGTGCCGGCTCTTGCGTGCCGGCTGGTCGCCGCCGTCGAGATCCCGCGCCAGAGCCTTCATATCGAGCGGCTCGTAAGCCGGGTGATGCGGCGGGGCGTCATCGTCGGAGTGACGCCGCTTCTTGCCGCGCGGTCCGTCGAACTTGTCCTTGTGGCCGCGCTTGGGGCGGTCCTTCTTCAGACTGTCTTCACGGCCGAGATTTTCATAATCGGGCGCGTCCGCACCGCGCGGGCGGCGCCTGGGCGGGCCGGACCGGTCGCGACGGAAACCGCTTTCCTTCGGCGGGGCCGGTATCTTGCCGCCGCGTGCGTCCAAAAGCGTGATGGTGACATTGTCTTCACCGGTGCCGTCGCGCTTGATCACCTCGTTGAAACGCTGGCCGTGGTTGCCGGCGATCTCGAAGTAGAGTTCGTTCTGGAAGATCTTGATCGCGCCGACTTCCTTCTTGGTGACATGACCGGCACGGCAGATCATCGGCAGGATCCAGCGCGGTTCTGCGCGCTGGCGGTGGCCAAGCGACAGCGAGAACCAGATGCCGTCCTCGAACTTGCCGGTGATCTCGGCGCTGCGGCCGCCCTTGGAACCGGCATCGCGGCCCCGAAGCGAGCTTTCGTCAAGATCGGAGACGTCTTCCGGTGCCGGCAGGCGGGACTGGCGCAGCTTCACGAAAGCTGCCGCAAGCTGTTCCGGGCTGTGCAAGGCCAGAAGTTCCAGGGCGATGGCGCGGTCTTCATCTTCCAGCTCCACGGTGAGAGCCGGGTCCGCCAGCAGCCGTTCCTTGTCCTTGGCACGGATGTCGTCGGCAGTCGGCGCGCCTTTCCAGGTCGCGGTGATGCCAGCGAAATGCAGGACCCGCTCTGCCTGGCGGCGGCGCGGGAACGGCACCATCAGCACGCATGTGCCTTTTCGGCCGGCGCGTCCGGTCCGGCCGGACCGATGCAAAAGGGCCGCTTTACCGGTCGGCAGGTCGGCGTGAATGACCAGGTCCAGATTGGGCAGGTCGATGCCGCGGGCGGCAACGTCGGTCGCAACACAGACCCTGGCACGGCCATCCTTCATGGCCGCAAGGGCGCTGGAGCGCTGCTCCTGGCTGAGCTCACCGGAGAGCGAGACAATGGAAAAACCACGGTTTGCGAGGCGCGAGGTCAGGCGGCTGACGGCTTCACGGGTTGCGCAGAAGACAATTGCCTTCTCCGCCTCAAAAAGGCGCAGCACATTGATGATCGCATTCTCGCGTTCGTTGGGTGCAACCGGGTGGGCGATATAGTCGATGTCGCCATGTTGTTCGCGGGCGTTGATGGTCGACAGACGCACGGCATCTTTCTGGAAACGCTTGGCGAGTTCGGCAATCGGGCGGGGAACGGTGGCGGAAAACATCAGCGTGCGCCGGTCATAGGGCGCGGCATCCAGAATGAACTCCAGGTCTTCGCGGAAGCCCATGTCGAGCATTTCGTCGGCTTCGTCGAGAACGACTGCCTTGAGCTCCGACAGGTCAAGCGCGCCGCGTTCGATGTGGTCACGCAGGCGGCCCGGCGTGCCGACGACAATATGGGCACCGCGTTCCAGCGCGCGCCGTTCGGTGCGCGGATCCATGCCGCCAACGCAGGACGTGGTGACGGCGCGTGCATCGGCGTAAAGCCAGGTCAGCTCTTCCTTGACCTGCAACGCCAGTTCGCGTGTCGGGGCAATGGCCAAAGCGACCGGAGCGCCTGCCTGGCCGAGCTGGTCATCTTCGCCCAACAGTGTCGGCGCGAGGGCCAGACCGAAGGCGACGGTCTTGCCGGAACCGGTCTGGGCAGACACCAGGAGGTCCGCTTCGGGCGGTGCGTCGGTAAGCACGCTTTCCTGGACGGGGGTGAGGCTTTCATAGCCGCGTTTCGCCAGCGCGGCCTGAAGGGCCGGGGCGACGGAAGTCAAATCAGACATAAAGATCTTTCAACTGCTCCGGATCATCTGCATGCCAATCAGCAGTCTACCGGATCGGGCAAATACCACACGTGCCCTTGGATGGCCGCGGCTTATATAGCCATTTGGCCGCGCCGTCCATCCTGTTAGTTTCACACCTGCCCACGCGATATTGCATAGATTGACCAAGGATTTTGCAGCCGCGCACAAATCGCCTCGGCAATTATACCAAGGGTATAGGTCTGCCTATTTTTTCATCTCTAGGTTATTGAAAAAATTAACCTGCCTCAGCGTTAATCTGGCGAGATGTCCAGGTTTGGGGGCTATTGATGCTGAAGTCCATTCGCGCACAAATTGCGCTGCTCGCGATCGTGCCGCTGGTCGCATACGCGATCGCGAGTTTCATCGCGCTGAACGAGGCCTATTCGGAAAGCAAGGTTGCTTCGGATATTTATCCGACAAGTGTTGTGGCGGAAAAGGCCGAAGCGGTTTTGCACGAGCTTCAGAAGGAGCGGGGGCGCACGGCCGTGATGCTGGCGACCGATTACGCTTCGGGACCGAAATCTGCGCTCGACAAGCAACGGCAGGCGACCGACAAGGCCGTCGCGGACATGACCGCCTTTGTGTCGTCTTTCGAGGTCGCGAATGAAAAGCTCCTGAAGGAAGTCCGGGAGGCCAGCAAGAGCCTCGACCAAATTGATCGGCACAGGTCTGGCATAGATTCCAGATCCATCGACGGCAAGGGCAACATCGCCTTTTACTCCGGCAAGGTGCACAGCCTGATCAATATTGTTCAGGAAGCACAGCACGCCAGCGCGGATCATGTTTATGCGGAGCAGATGACCCCATTCCTGCTGCTGACCGAGGCGATTGAAGCAGGGGGGCTCGAGCGTGCAATCGGCGGGCAATTGTTCACCATCGTGGCTAAGACCGGCGAAGTCCCCCACGAACGTTATCTGGCCTATTTTGACCGTTTGTCGGTCGAGGGGGCGTTTCTCCACGACTTCAAGCGGGTCGCCACCCCGGAAGAACTTGCCACCTACAAAGATCTGGTATCAGGACCGGCCGTCGATCAGGTGACGGAGTGGCGCAAGGTGCTGCGCACGCTGCCGGAAACGAAAGACGGTCAGGGTATTGACGGCTCGGTGTGGTTCGGCAAGGCCACGGAACGTCTCAATCTCATTCGCGACGCGTCGCATGTGATGCTCAAGGCTGCTGAAGAGAGAGCCCTTGAAATTGCGGCAGCCGCAGATTCGCACCTGAATTATGTATTTGCCGAAACGATCATTGTCGTTCTTGTGACGCTTGCGATCTGCGTCTGGACGCTGCGCAACGTCAACGGCCTGCTCGGCTCGCTGACGACGAACCTGGTCCGGATTGCGGAAGGCGACACCGACTTCAAGATGCCGATGGCGGAACGTTCGGATGCGATTGGCGATCTGGCGCGCGCAGGCGAGATTTTCCAGGAAAACGCGCGCGTGCGAACGTCGCTGGAAGCGGAAGCGGCGAAGGAGCGTGACAAGGAGCGCATGCGCCAGAATCATGTCGAGGACCTGATCAAGAAATTTGAAGAACTGATGGATAGCGTCACGGGTGACGTGAACCAGAAGACCGGCGACATGACCGATATCGCGTCGAGAGTGCGTGCCATTTCGCAGGATGCTTCAGGCGCCGCAACCCAGGCCAAGAATGCATCGGCTTCGTCTTCCAACAATGTTCAGACGGTTGCCGCTGCGGCGGAGGAAATGTCCGCCGCCATCCAGGAAATCATGAGCCAGTCGGAACGGGCCTCGAGCGCAACCGACGAGGCAACGGATGTGGCCAAGCGCACCGACGCCAACGTCTCCAGCCTGGCAGAGGCAGTCGAAAAAATCGGAACAGTGGTCGAGATGATCCGTGCCATCGCGGAACAGACCAACCTGCTGGCGCTCAACGCCACAATCGAGGCGGCACGTGCCGGGGAAGCCGGCAAGGGCTTCGCGGTGGTTGCCGCAGAGGTGAAAGAGCTGTCGACCCAGACAGCAAAGGCGACTGAGGAAATCTCTAGCCAGATCTCGTCCGTTCAGGGGCTGACCGATGAGGCGGTGGAATCCATCAGGCGGATCACCGGCTCCATCGAGATGATCAGCGAGGTCACCGGGGCCATCACGGCTGCGGTGGGCGAGCAGAGTGTTGCCACCCAGGAGATATCGCAGAGCATCACCATGGCGGCCAGCGAGACCAGCAATGCCGTCAACAGTGCGGAAACCGTGGACCAGGCGATCCAGGCGACCGCCAGCGAAGCGGAATCGGTTGACCGCATTGCCGGTGAGGTCAAGCAGGTCGCCGATCAGATGGCGCATGGAATTGAGGGCTTTCTGGAAGAAATGACCCGCGATGTCGAGGAACGCCGCCGGGCCAGCCGCAAACAGGAAGCCGGGCAGCGGGTCACCCTGATGGCCGAGAACGGCCAGCAGATCCGCACACGCCTGATGAACAGTTCCGAAGGCGGCATTGGTGTCATGGCCTTCACCGGAGCCGAGGTCGGCATGCGGGTGACCTATGAAGACAACTCGGGTCAGAATGTGCCGATGGAAATCAAGTGGATGCGCGACGACATCGTCGGTCTGCAGTTCCTGCATGCCATGGGTGAGAAATCCGCCGCAGCCTGACTGGCTGTCCGCTTGAAACAGTGATGCAAAATTGTATCTAACCGGGAAAGACTTGCGTGCGCGCAGCTTTCCCGGTTGGATCTTTTTGATGCAATGCTTTTCCCAATTACTGGACAGGCTTTCCCTGGAGCCGCGCCGCCTTGCCAAGGAGGCCCTGCTTGTCCGCTATTTCAAGGAGACGCCCGATCCGGATCGCGGATACGCCCTGGCGGCCCTGACTGGCGGACTGTCCTTCAAACATGCCAAACCCGCTCTTCTCAGAGGCCTGATCAGCGAACGGGCGGACCCGCAGCTGTTCGCGCTTTCCTATGACTTTGTCGGCGACCTTTCCGAGACCATCGCGCTCATGTGGCCAAGGCCGGAAAACACACAAGCAGACCTATTGCCGGATGCGCCGGGCCTTGCACAAGTTGTCGAGAAGCTGTCTGGGGCAGGAAAGACGGACGTACCCGGTCTGCTCGCCGGCTGGTTGGATGCGCTTGACGAGACAGGGCGATGGGCCTTGCTCAAACTCGTGACGGGTGGATTGCGTGTCGGTGTCTCAGCGCGTCTGGCGAAGTCTGCGGTTGCGCGCTTGGGCGGACTGGAGGTCGATCGGGTCGAGGAAGTCTGGCACGGGCTTAAAGCCCCGTACGAAACCCTGTTCGCCTGGGCCGAGGGAAGGGCCGGCCCGCCCGAGACCGATGATCCGGCGCCGTTCCGTCCGGCGATGCTGGCCCACCCGCTTGATGTCGACAAGGACACCCCTCAGCTCACGGCGACGGACTTTGCAGTCGAATGGAAATGGGACGGCATTCGTGTTCAGGCCGCTGCGGGAAAAACCTCCGATGGACAGGAGGTCAGGCGCCTCTACAGCCGGACGGGTGAGGATATCTCCAGGGCCTTTCCGGACATAGTCGACCTGCTCGACTTCAGGGCATCGGTTGATGGGGAGCTGCTGGTGGTGTCGGAGGGTAAGGTCAGGCCGTTTTCCGATCTGCAGAAGCGGCTCAACCGCAAGACAGCCGGGCCGAAACTGTTGCGCGAATACCCCGCTGCGATCCGAGCCTATGACCTTCTGGCCCTGGATGGAACGGACCTTCGCGACCGCCCCTTTGCCGACCGCCGCAAGCTGCTTGAAGATTTCGTGCAAGGACTTTCCAATCCCCGAATCGACCTCTCGCCAATGGTGGAGGCGGCCAGCTGGGAGGACATTGCGGCGGCGCGTGCGGCTCCGCAGGATCATCTCGCTGCAGCCGATGCGAAGGCTGTTGAAGGCCTGATGCTGAAACGCTGGGATGCGCCTTATGTGCCCGGCCGGCCGAAGGGGCAATGGTTCAAGTGGAAACGCGAGCCGCATCTGGTCGACACTGTCCTGATGTATGCCCAAAGAGGTCACGGCAAACGGTCGTCTTTCTATTCCGATTACACATTCGGTGTCTGGCGAGACGGGGACAACGGCCTCGAACTTGTCCCTGTCGGCAAGGCCTATTTCGGCTTCACCGACGAGGAACTCAGGGAAATCGACCGGTTCGTGCGCAACAACACGACCAATCGCTTTGGGCCTGTGCGGGAGGTGGCATACGGTCCCGAGACGGGCCTGGTTCTGGAAGTGGCGTTTGAGGGTCTCAATCGGTCCGGGCGTCACAAATCGGGTGTTGCAATGCGGTTTCCCAGGATCGCACGCCTGCGTTGGGATAAACCGGCTGCCGAGGCGGATCGGCTGGAAACACTGGAAGCCCTGCTGCCGCGTGAAACAGGGTGACGCTCTGGTGACACTTGGCGAAAAAGCCGGGATTGGTCGTGCTTTGGCCATGGAATCATGGCAGGTCTTGAATACCTGAACATAGCCGGTGCCTGCCGGCACCGGAAAGGCGACATGATGATACGTGATACCTTGAAGACGGTGATTGCCGGTGGACTGACCGCGCTGATGCTCAGTGCAGGGGCCGCTGCGCAGGACAACATGTCCCAAGCTGATGCGAATGCAGCAAGCGAGGGCAGGCCGGACCGGTTCTCCCTGGTCGCCGTTGATGACGAGATCCTGCGCGTGGATCGCCAGAATGGCACGGTGTCGATCTGCCAGGAGCGCAATGATGCCTGGCGCTGCAACCCCGTGCCGCTTGCCGAAGAAGCCTACCTTGCGGAAATCAGCGAACTTGCTGCTGAAGTGGACCGCCTGACTGCCCGGCTTGAGCAGCTGGAAAGCGGGGATGGCGGCCCGGACCGGAAATTACCGCCGGGATCCGCTCTGGACCGGTCCGAACGGGACAAGGATGGCTCCTCGTCGCTCTTGAGCGAAGAGGATGAGGAACTTGAGAAGGTCCTCACCTTTACCGAAAGCGCAATGCGGCGCTTCTTCGGCATGGTCCGCGACCTGCAGAAGGACCTTGACGGCGAGGGGAACTGACCCTAGTCGATCAGCATCTTGTTGATGGCCTGATGCGCCTCCGGAGGCAGCTCCACGGCCAGCCTTCTTTCAAGATCCATGGTCAGGGCAATGACGTCGAGCGTTGCCACCAGCCGGCTTGTTCGGCTTTCAAACAGGTGATGACGCATGGCGAATGTTTTTGCGCTGACACCGGTAAAGCCGGACAGGACAATCATCGTGTCGCCCGATTTCAACGGGGTTGCCCAGGTGAGTTTCATTTCCACGGCAACCCGGCCAAGCCCGTTTTCGGTCAGATAGGCGTGTGTCATTGGCGTCCGCTGCCAGACATGGGCGACGCCGTCGGTGCAGCAGGCCAGTGCAAACCGGTCGTCCGCCCGGCCATCCACACCTACATCCCGTGGCAGGACGGTCCCGCGATAGGCGATCTGTGCGCCCTTGGCTTCCAGATTGGCAATTGTTGCACGTGCGTTCGCAGGCCCGGCCGGTATGCCGCGTGGTGCTGCCTCGTCGATCATCGACGTCTGAAACGCCTTGAATCGCTGCCGAAGTGTTTTTGCTGAATTGGCGCTCGGTTCATACCCGTCGAGTGCGGTTGCCGCCAGTTCTCCGGAGGCGCCATCCCGCAGTTCGTGGATCACCGTCAGCATGTGCGGGCCGTCAAAGGCAATGCTTGAGTGAACGGTGATCAGATCACCCGTCCGAAGTTCCGCGTGAAAGCGCACATGCCGGACGCGGCGGGCTCCGACCAGCGTTTCACTGAGCCCGGAAAGCAGTCGGAATTGTCGATCTGCTTCTTCAAACCGACTAAAGTAAAACTGGACGTTCAGATGATCGTTTTCGTCGCATTCCCAGCGATTTACAAACGATAATAGGGTGGTTTGGACGGACATTGTATGGTTTCGCGCACTCAGAGATATTGTTTATAAGCCTGCTTGAGGCAGGTCAGTTGTTGCTGTCTTTGCAATGAATAGCAACTGCAAATTCAGACTATGGAAAACGAGTGTATCCGAGGCGTTGCGCGTAACTGAAGTTTATTCTTCAACTGATTTCACTATCTCACTAATCATGAGTTGTCTTTAAAGGTGTGCTGCAATTCTTTGGCTTGATTTTTGAGTGGACGCTACGCACAATTTCGATAACTGGCTTCGTAGAACTGACAGGTTCAAGATGGGAACTTGCAACCTTGTTGGTATATCGTCGCTGAATCAGCCCAAAATTTGTTGCCACCATGTTGAAGGTCCACGCGGCAGGTTCGCAATTCGCAGATCGTTCACGCCTAGTCCAAAAGCATTGTTTGACTTGCGCGTTCTCGGTGTTGCAAACATACTTCCCAATGGCCGCAACAAAAGGGCTCTGCCTGAGAAATCCGGTCTGACTGCGCGCTGGGAGGAACGAGCGCACGGTCTCTGTGAGGCGGGAGAGCGAACTCAAGGCCCTCGAGGGAGGAACAGCAACGTGTCGGCGACGTCGTATCGGTTCATAATCGCAGATGATCATCCCCTGTTTCGCGGTGCGCTGCGCCAGACGATCGAGACGCAGTACCCGAATGCTGCGATCGAGGAAGCTGGCGCGCTGGAAGACGTGACCGCCAGCCTGGAAAAGGACGGCGACGTTGACCTTATTCTCCTGGACCTGTCGATGCCGGGAATGCGCGGTTTTTCCGGGCTGATGTATCTAAGGGCGCAATATGCCGGGGTGCCGGTTGTGGTGGTCTCCGCGAACGAGGATCCGCAGGCGATCCGGCGGGCCGTGGAGTTCGGCGCTTCCGGTTTCATTCCGAAGTCCCACGGTATTGACGTGATCAGGGAAGCGATTTCCGAAATCATGACAGGCAATATGTGGACACCGCCGGATGTCGACCTGACGGCGGACGATGGCAGTGGTGATCTCGTCCAACGTCTGGCAACTCTCACCCCGCAACAGGTCCGGGTGTTGATGATGCTGTCCGAAGGTTTGCTCAACAAGCAGATCGCCTATGAACTGTCGGTCTCCGAAGCGACCGTCAAGGCACATGTCTCCGCCATTCTCCAGAAGCTGGGTGTGGAAAGCCGCACCCAGGCCGTGATCGCCGCCTCAAAAATCGAAGCAGGTCAATGGCAATTGGGGGGCGAGGCCGCGGAAGCTGCGAACGCTCCCTAGGCTTTGTCCCTTGTCGGGTGAACATGTGCCTGTTTTTGGCACCAGCTCCTGAAGAGCACTCGGGCGGCAGGCATAGGCCTGCCGTTTGTTGTTTGGAAAGACGGACCTGAACCGTCTTTCCCGCGTCGTCCGGACAGCCAGACCAGCTGAATTTCGAGGCTCCTGAATTCTACCAGTTCTTTTACCGGAATTTCAGGGAATGGCGGTAACAATCGTCTTCGTGGGGCTGTGCGCCGCACAGTGCGTGACCCTATTGCGGAGACAAGATGCGGCTCAGCTCCAATTGGACACTGATCCTTGTAACGATTTGCATGGCGTTTTTCAGGCCAGGCAAATCGTTTTCTGCTGTGGACCGCACCAAGGCGCCGGAACAGGCTGGAAAGCAGGAAAGTAATCCGACCAAGGCCTTTTTGCTTGCCTTTGGTCATCCGGTTGTCGACGAGCAGGTGGCGCGAAAGGTCCGAGCGGCACAGGTTGCCAGCATAGCGCGTCTGACGCCCTTCATCATCTTCGCCAATGTCATCAACACGATTGTCATTGCTCTGTCGTTTCAGACCTTTGTGCCGGTCGAGTATCTTGCGGTCTGGCTGATCGGCATTTGCGGTTTTTTGGCGTTCACGACACATAAGTGGTTGAAATCCCGCAAAGAGCCGGTCGAGTTCGTGTCCCGAAACGCGCTCAACAAAGCCGTTTTGCATGCCACGGTTTTCAGCAGCTTCTGGGCGGTGGTGCCGATTGCCGCCTTTGTTTCGGGAGACGCCAACGGGATCTGGATGGCCTCCTGCGTGACAATCGGCATGCTGTGCGGTGGCGGGTTCACTCTGGCGACGGTTCCGCAGGCTGCGTTCCGCTGGGTGGGGATCCTCTATCTGGCATCGTTGGTGTCACTTGCGATCGGCCAGAGCAGCGATATCTGGATGCTGTTCTTGTTGCTGACAAGCTACACGATGGTTGTCATTTGCAGCGTGGCTTCCGCAGGCTGGCTGTTTGCCTCGCATTTTCTGGCGGAAGCGGAGCTGGAGCAGCGCGGCGAGCTGATCGCCCTTTTGCTCAACGAGTTTGAAGAAAAGGCCAGCGACTGGATCTGGGAAGCCGACAGTGCGGGTCTTCTCCGCAACATTTCGGACCGGTTCCTGCATGCAAGTGGGCGCACGCGGTCGGAGCTTGAATCCAAGCGCATGGTGGATCTGGCCTATTCCCTCGACGAAGCCGAGGCACGCACGGCGCTGGTCAGGCTGGAAAATGCGTTTGACGAGCAAGAGGCGTTTCGGGACATCGTCATAGGCATTGACGTACAGGGCGAGGAGCGCTGGTGGTCACTCGCTGCACGACCGGTCATTGATGAACATGGCTCCTATGCGGGCTATCGCGGAGTGGCGTCCGACGTGACTGAAACGCGTAGGGCGAACGCTCTGGTCTCTCACCTTGCCGAACACGATTCTCTGACTGGTATTGGAAACCGGAGCTGGTTCCTCAAGCAGGCCGAGATGCGGCTGGAGAGCCAGACCAGTTTCAGTGACGACACGCTGACCTTGTTCCTGATTGACCTGGACAATTTCAAGGTCGTCAACGACACCAGTGGCCACCCTGCAGGTGACGAGTTGCTGCGGCAGGTTGCCAGCCGGTTCAAGGTGATCGGCGGAGAGGCGACTGTTCTGGCCCGGTTTGGAGGGGACGAGTTTGCCGCGCTTGGCCGGTTCGAGAGCGACGAAGCAGCGCTGGCCTTTGCCAATGATCTGGTCAGTGTGGCCCGCAAGCCGTTCCGGATCGGCCGGCGCGATTTTGCGATCGGCGCAACCGTTGGCTACACCCGGTTCCGCGACAGCCGCGACACGCTGGACGACCTGATGCGCAAGGCCGACATCGCACTCTACAAGGCCAAGGAAGGCGGCAGAGGGCGTGCGCTTGCCTTTGAATATGAAATGGAGCGCGAGGTTCTCGAGCGCAGGGAGCTGGAGTCGGATCTGCGTGAGGCATTCGAATACGAAAAACTCAACGTCGATTTCCAGCCGATCGTGAATGCCAGGTCCGGTGAGGTGGTCTCCAGTGAAGTTCTGGTGCGCTGGCTGCACCCGGTCCGTGGCGAGATTCCACCCGATACGTTTATTCCGATCGCCGAACATGCCGGTCTCATTCTGCCGCTGGGCAACTGGGTCCTGAAGAAGGCGTGCGCCGCGGCAGCTCTTTGTCCCGATCTGGAAAGCGTTGCGGTCAACCTGTCGTCGGTTCAATTCATGGATCCCAACCTGGTTGATCACGTCTATGCGGTTCTTGAGGAGACCGGTTTCCCACCGGAACGCCTCGTTCTGGAAATCACGGAATCGGTTTTCCTGCGCGACTTCGGTTCTGCCGCGACCAAGCTGGAGAAATTGCGGGATCTTGGCATCAAGATCGCATTGGACGATTTTGGAACCGGGTATTCCTCCCTGTCCTATTTGCGGCAGTACAAGTTCGACAAGATCAAGATCGACAAGTCCTTTGTCGACGAGATCGGAGAGCGCAGTGACGGCCTTGCGATCATTTCGGCCATTATCGCCCTGGCGCATAATCTTGGGCTGGAGGTGACGGCGGAAGGCGTCGAACGCCAATTCCAGGTCGATGCCCTGCGAACGCTCGGCTGCGACACGATGCAGGGCTACTATTTCGGGAAACCGGATTCCAATCCGATGAAGATCGCGCAGATCCGCAAGGAAGATTGGGAGGACCGGTCACCCAGCACGGCGCCCAGGAACCCCTCCGACATGCGCTCTGTTTCCTGACGCTCAACCTCGCTTCGTGCGCCGAAACGGATTGCGGTTATTCGGCAGCCTGTCCCGCCTGGCAGCGCGCCAGATGAGCACGCAGGGCGGCCGGTTTGAGCGGCTTGTTGAAAAACGCGATGTCCTTGTCGCTGGCTTCGGTGCGCACGGCCCGGCTGCGATCCGCGGTAATCAGAATGGCCGGAATCTGCTGACCGAACTTCCAACGCAGCTTCACAATCGCCTCGATTCCAGTTCCGTTGTCGAGATGATAGTCCGCCAGAATGACGTCGGGTGTCAGGCCGGCCTTGTTCAATTCCAATGCCGCTTGCGTTTCGTCGGGAGCGGTGACGACCCGGCAGTGCCAGTTGGTCAACAGGTGGCGCATGCCGCTCAGGATGTCCGGTTCATTGTCTATGGCCACAACACAAAGACCTTCAAGCTGACCGGAAGGGGGGGCGATCTGGTGCACGGGCGCACTGTCGGGAACTGCCGTGGACCGGGGCAACTCGACTGAGAAACAAGAACCCTTGTTGGCCTCGGAACGCAGCTCGACCGGGTGATTCAGCACGTGGCTGATCCGCTCGACTATCGACAGGCCCAGGCCCAGGCCCTTGGCCATGCGCATGCCGTCATCGAGCCTGTGAAACTCCTGGAAGATGGCTTTCTGTTTGCTTTTCGGGATGCCCATGCCTGTGTCGTAAATCTCGACCAGCACACGGTTGCCGCGCCGGCGGCAGCCGACCAGCACACGCCCTTCCTGCGTGTATTTCAAGGCATTGGACACGAGGTTCTGCAGAAGACGCCTCAACAGCCTGCGATCCGTGCGCACGGAAACGGATGTGGGAACGATCCTGAGATCGAGGCCCTTGTCTTCGGCAACGGGTTGAAAATCCAGAGCGAGGCCGCTTAACAACTCGTCAAGTCGGAAAACTGTCGGCTCGGGTTTCAATGCTCCGGTGTCCAGCCGTGAAATATCCAGCACGGCACCGAGAATGTCCTCGACCGATTCCAGGGACATCTCGACATTGCGCACCAGCTCCCCGTCTTCGGCCTCCCGGAGCTTGTCGACCAGAACGGATGCATATAGACGGGCCGCGTTGAGCGGCTGAAGAATGTCGTGACCGGCGGCCGCCAGAAACCGTGTTTTACCGATATTGGCTTCTTCTGCTGCCCGTGTCGCTTCCACAAGACGCTCGTTGACGTGGGTAAGTTCTTCCGTGCGTTCGCGTACTCTGCGTTCCAGCGTTTCGTTGGCTCTGGCAAGCGCCTCTTCCGCCAGGACGCGTTCGGTGATGTCGGTGTAGGTGGTCACGATGCCCCCGTCGGGCATGGGGCTGATGCGCACCTCGAACACGGTGCCGCTCGATTCCAGTTTTTCCTGGAAGGTTTCCTGAAGCAGCACCAGCTTCTCGATCCGGTCGGCAATCAGGGCCTCTACTGGGCCCGCGCCAAATTCCCCTCGCTCTGCATTGTAGCGAAGAATGGTGTCCAGGGTGGTTCCGACCTGGCCGTATTCTGCGGGCAGTCCAAGCTGGTCTCGGAACTGGCGGTTCCAGCAGATCAGCCTCAGATCCCGGTCAAACACGCCGATGCCCTGGCGCACCTGGTCGAGTGCGGTCTGCAAGAGATCGCGATTGTACTGAATCGCCATGGAGGCGTCGTCGAGCAGTTTCACCGCGCCTTTTGTTGACGGGTCATGCCTTTTCAGCATCAGGGTCAGAACCAGCCGGGACGACGCCGCGCCGATGGCGCTGGCAAGGAGCTGTTCGGAAAACCGGAGCAGGTTGGCGTCCGCCAGAGCATTCGGATCCAGCTCCTTGCCCCGTTCGCTGGCGAAACGAAGGAAGGAACGCTCCGTCCGCTCTTCACCAAGGTAGCGCGCGACTGTCGCCTGCAGATTGCCTGCGGTCACGGACGTGCGCCAGTACCGGAGATTGGGGGACGGCGTGAGTTCGGCCGGAACAAACACGTTGGCCTGCAACGTTTCCGCCGGCAGCGGCTTGCGCAGGAAGGAAGCGCCGACAAACAGGCAGATATTGACGCCCAGGCTCCAGAGCGTGCCGTGAATGAAGGGATCCATGTCGAGGCCGAGCAGGCCTTGCGGGTTCAGAGATTCGATGCCGAAAGGACCGGTTGCGAGAAAGCCGTCGGACATGAGTCCCGATTTGGCGAAAGTCGGCAGCAGCAACGTATAGGCCCAGACGAAAAAACCGCCGCAAAGCCCGGCAATCGCCCCAAGTGAAGTCGCCCGCCGCCAGAACAGGGCCCCAATGAAAGCCGGCGCAAATTGCGCGATGGCCGCAAAGGACAGCAACCCGATCGAGACGAGCGCAGCCGTATTCCCCGCCGCTTTGTAATAGGCATAGGCGAGAAGAAGAATGGCAAAAATAGACAGCCTGCGGATTGTGAGCAGGCGGCTGCTCATGTCCTTTCCGGAGGTGTTGACGATTTCCTCCTCGCTGTGCCGCCGAAGCAGCAAGGGCACGACGATGTCATTGGAAATCATGATCGACAGCGCCACGGTGGCAACAATCACCATGGCGGTTGCTGCGGACAGTCCGCCGATAAAGGCAAACAGGGCAAGCCAGTGCTGGCCCGCATCGAGCGGCAGGGCCAAAACGTATGTGTCCGGATTGATATCCTGACCGAAGCGCAACATGCCGGCGGCCGCGATCGGGATCACGAACAGGTTGATCAGCACCAGATAGAGCGGGAACATCCAGGTCGCCCGCCTCAGCTCCGCATCGGAATTGTTTTCGGTGACCGTGACGTGAAATTGACGCGGCAGCAGCAGCACGGCAAAGGCGGACAGACAGGACATGACCAGCCAGTTGCCGAGATTCATCGGCTGGTCGAAGACTTCGGCAACCTCCGGCGCTTCCGAGATCGAGCGGATCAGGTGCAGCGGCCCATCGAAGAGGAAGTAGGTAACCCAGATGCCGACGGCCAGAAAGGCGATCAGTTTGACCACGGCTTCCGCGGCAATCGCCAGCATCAGGCCTTCCTGGTGCTCGGTCGCATCGATATAGCGTGTCCCGAAGGCCCAGCTGAAGATCGCCATGCCGAGAGCGATCATCAATGTGATGTCGTCAAAGATCGGGGCAAACATGAAGCCGGGTGAAATCAGCGACCCGGCAAGCGTCGTGATCGACAGCGACAGGGCCTTCAGCTGCAGCGCGATATAGGGAATGACACCAATCACCGCGATGATCGTTGCCAGCGCCGCAACCGATTGGCTCTTGCCGTAACGGGCCCCGATGAAATCTGCAATCGAGGTGATGCTTTCCGTCTTTGATATCTGGATGATCCGCTGCAGCAGCGGATAGCCGAGTGCGAAAACAAGCAACGGACCAATATAGATTGTCAGAAACTCAATGCCGGTTCGGCTGGCATTGCCGACAGAGCCGAAAAATGTCCAGGACGTACAATAGACCGACAGCGACAGGGCGTAGATGAACGGGCGGCCGCGCGAGCGCGGTGATTTGCGCCGGGTCATGCGATCGCCATAGCTGGCAATCGCGAACAAGCACAGAATGTAGGCCGTCGCGGCCAATATCACGAGCCATCCATGCATCATGGTCTGGTTTGCCGTCCTCCCGAGCGGTTGCCCGTTTCCTCTGCCTCAGCTGCGGCGTCTGGAACCGAGTCGCGAATTCTTCGTTCGCTGTCCGCACCGATCGGACCACAGCCAGGATGTCCTGTCCATTGGTCATGTGAAGGAGACCGAGGCGAAACCCGACCAGGTTCAACTGGTTGTCCCTTCAAGACCGATCACGAGCGGTGAAGTCTGTTTCACATTCTTTCATGAAACATCGCGGGTCAAACGGGCTAAGCTGCGCCGAAACAGGACACAGGGGATATGAGTGTGACCAGCCTGATTGACCGGTTGAGCATGGGCGCGCGCAAGGCGCCGGAAAGCGGAATTGTCGAGATATTTAACGCTGGATGGGGGCGCGAAGACCTGATCCCCCTCTGGGCAGGCGAGGGAGACCTGCCGACGCCGGATTTCATTTCAGGAGCTGCGAAAGCGTCGCTCGACCGTGGCGAGACGTTTTATACCTGGCAGCGCGGGATTCCGCCGCTGCGTGAAGCACTCGCCGACTATCATCAGCGCCTTTATGACCGGCCCTTCTCGCCGGAACGCTTCTTCGTCACCGGCTCCGGAATGCAGGCCATCCAGCTTGCCGTGCAAGCGGTCTGCGATGCCGGCAGTGACGTCATCGTGCCGACGCCGGCCTGGCCGAACATCACTGCAGCAGTCGAAGTCCATGGAGCACGGGCTGTCAGTGTACCGATGCATGAAGATGAGGCCGGCTGGCACTTGAGGATCGAAGATGTCGAGGCGGCGATCACACCCCAGACAACGGCGCTTTTTCTGAATTCTCCGTGCAATCCGACAGGCTGGGCGGCAAGTGAAGACCTGCTCAAGGAATTTCTTGAGCTGGCGCGTCGCCATGGCCTCTGGATTATCGCCGACGAGATTTACGCATTGTTCTATTACGGCGATGCAGAACGGGCGCCGTCTTTCTATGACGTTGCCGATGACGATGATCAGATCATCTTTGTCAATTCCATGTCCAAGAACTGGGCCATGACCGGTTGGCGGGTTGGCTGGATTTCGGCCCCGCCCGCACTCGGGCAGGTTTTTGAAAATCTCATCCAGTATTCGACCTCCGGCGTGCCGTCCTTTTCGCAATGGGGCGCCGTCGCGGCTTTGACGGAAGGACAGGATTTTCTGAAGGACCAGGTCGCCAGAGCGCGCGTCGGCCGGGACTGCGTCGTCAACGGGCTCAAGGGCCTGAACCGGGTACGTGTGGTGCCGCCGCAAGGCGCATTTTACCTGTTCTTTTCGGTGGATGGCGTGACGGATACCCGTCGCTTCGCCTTGGACCTCGTCCGCCAGACAGGTGTCGGTCTGGCCCCGGGAACGGCCTTTGGAGAAGGTGGCGAACATTGTCTGCGATTGTGTTATGCGCGCAGCGAGGACCAGCTAAAGGAAGCGGTGCGTCGAATTAGCGCTTGGATACCAGAGATTTAGACTTTCTATGGGTTGCTGGCATACGTGAAACCCCTTAAACCTTGAATGGACGTGATTTCCATTTGGGTACCGGGATGGCCCACGACGACGTAATCGACCAGGATGAAGAACATGCCGCAGTAACGGAAGCGCGTCTTGCGAGCGTTTTCGATACGGCGGCGGACGGCATTGTCGTGATCAACGACCGTGGGCAGGTGCTTGCCTTCAACAAGGCCTGTGAGCGTCTGTTCGGATATGAAGCCTCGGATCTTCTGGGCCGCAATGTCAGCAGGATCATGCCTGCAGAATATGCCAGGGCGCATGATCGCTACGTTGACAACTATCTGAAGACCGGGACGAAAAAGATCATCGGCATCGGTCGCGAGGTTCAGGCCCAGCACAAGGACGGGACCGTTTTCCCGATCGAATTGTCTGTGGGAGAGGCCGGCACGCCCTGCGGACGCCAGTTCATCGGCATCTTGCGGGACTTGCGTCCGCGCAAGCAGATCGAAGACAGGCTGGCCAAGACCCAGGCGCAACTGCTGCATATGACGCGGATCAGCGCGCTGGACGAGATGGGAGCGGCCATCGCGCATGAGCTGAACCAGCCGCTGACGGCCGTTCTGCTCTATCTCCAGTCCGTCTCCCGCAAGGCCAGGGCTGAAGCATCACTGGATCCCTTGATCCTGGAAGTGATCGACAAGGCCGTCCGGGAAGCCGAACGTGCGGGTGACATTATCCAGCGCATGCGCCAGCTGGTGGAAAAAAAGGCGCCGGAACGGCAAAGCGTGGAGGTTGCCCAGCTGGTCGCAACCTGCCTGGAAATGGCGGAGCTCGGAGCTGGCGACAGCGCCCCCGTCATGCAGGCGGATGTTGCTCCGGACTTGCCCCCGCTGAAGGCGGACCCGGTTCAGATCCGGCAGATTTTGATCAATCTTCTGCGAAATGCGCGCGAAGCGGTGGCTGACCAAGCAGATCGCAAGGTTGTGCTGTCTGTCTGCCGCGCCGCGGACCGGCTGGAATTTAGAGTGACAGACAATGGTCCCGGGGTCCCGTCGGAAGTCGTCGACGGCTTGTTCCGGGCATTCACCGGGGCAAAACACAAGGGTGTAGGCCTCGGATTGGCCATTTCGCGCTCGATCGCGCAAAATCACGGGGGCGACTTGCGGCATGAACCGGTGTCTCAGGGAACTGGAGCCTCCTTTCTGCTGACCTTGCCCATTGATCCGCCGGATAACGGGCCGGACGGAGAGCCGCTGTCGGCCAGTCTGATTGAAGAGAGAACAGGGAATTGAACCAAATGAAAGCTGACGCGGAGGCCATTTACATCGTTGACGACGATCCTGCGGTGCGTGATGCCCTGTCGGTTCTGTTCAACATGGAAGGCTACGTTGTCGAGACCTTTTCCGATGGCGACGAATTTGTCAGTTCCGCGCAAAAGTCCACACCGGCCTGCGTGATGCTGGACGTGCATATGCCGGGGCGTTCCGGGATCGAGATCCTCAAGGCGCTCAACGCGGAAAGCTACCCGGCCCCGGTTTTCATCATTTCCGGTCAGGGCGACATTCCCATGGCGGTGGAGGCCATCAGGAATGGTGCTTTCGACTTCATCGAAAAGCCTTTTTCAGCCGAAGCCGTTCTGGAACGCGTGAAGGAAAGCATCGCCATCAACCGCGCCCGGCAAAACGAAGACGCTGCGCCTTCCTTCCAGGGGGCTGAGTCCTTGACCCGGCGCGAGCTTGAAGTGCTCAAGGAAATCACGGACGGTGCGTCGAACAAGGAGGCCGGCCGCTCGCTGGGTATCAGCCCGCGAACCGTTGAAGTCCACCGGGCACGTATTATGGAAAAACTCGGTGCGCGAAACGCGGCAGACCTGGTTCGTATTGTATTGGGTCACCCAACAACCGGTGCATGAGCTCCGCTTGGAATGTTTCATCCAGTAAAACCGCTGTGAGCGCGCAGTCGAAACGTATTTCTGCGTACAGTCTTGGCCGTTCAATTGGCGTATCATGAGAGGTAGCGCGATATGGAGTAGCGCTGTCAGGATGAGTGCGCGTGATTATTCACATTGTGGAAGACGATGAAGCGGTTGCTGATGCGCTGGCTATTGCGCTGGAAGCGCAGGACCATCGTCCGAAAACCTATCAGGATGGTGAAACCTTCCTCGCCGAGGCAATGCCGTCGGCCGAGGACTGGGTCATTGTTGACCTGGGCCTGCCCGGCAAAAGCGGGGCCGATGTCGTACGTGAATTGCTGAACCGGCCGGAAATACCGGGCATAGTTGCCATATCCGGCAAGTCACGTATCAATTTGCTACAGCAAATCAGAGATCTACCGAACCTGACGGTGCTCAGGAAACCGCTTTCCATCGACATGCTCACGAAAGCAATTGCTTGAGACACGTGAGTCGCCCGCCTCTTTGTCACGCGACTATTTAGCTCATATGTAATTGTTCTTACGCAGTCGACCGAATTTCTTCATCCCTTGGAGCTCGTTAGAGTTCCTCCTGCAAATCACGAAACGTCGGACGGGACGTTACGTGGTGGTTCGCTTTCCGGTGTCTGGACGAATTGGCAATGGAAGGCGCCGCGGCTTCGCCGCAACAAATGCCGTGCGATTGGGCACGAAGGAGGGACAATGGCTTATTTCGA
The DNA here is from genome assembly GCF_965233565.1 of Roseibium sp. GTDB lineage: Bacteria > Pseudomonadota > Alphaproteobacteria > Rhizobiales > Stappiaceae > Roseibium. Next base: position 5,009,097 of record NZ_OZ247494.1, read on the forward strand.
CGTAGGCACCGCCGGCCAGGGCGCGGGTGCAAGACCGCAGGTTACGCCACTCCAAAAACACCGCAAACAGACCTTTTCAGATTTCGGGGCAAAGAAGGTTTCGCATGAAACCCACTCTGTCATTTATTATGAAGGGGACACCGCCAGGCGCCTGTATGAACTGGCCAGCGGTTCGGTGATGCTTTTCAAGCTATTGCCGGACGGCCGCCGTCAGGTGGTTGAAGTCCTCCGGCCCGGTGACATTTTCGGACTGGCCGGTGGCGACGAATATGACTGCACGGCCGAGACGCTGACCGAAGCCGAGATGCATGAAATCGATCTGCGTCAGGTCGAGCAATCCACTGAGCTTCAGCGTACGCTCACCAAATGCCTCACCAATCAGATGCGCGTTCTGCATGAACATGCCGTGCTTCTCGGCCGGAAATCCGCCGTTGAACGTGTTGCGAGCTTCCTGATGCACCTTGTGCCGGACCGTGGCGGGCTGGGCTGTGTTGGTCCAGACGTCGAGGACCGGGATGGTCATGACCTGCAGCTGCACATGACCCGGCAGGAAATCGCCGACTATCTGGGTCTGACCATCGAAACCGTCAGCCGCGTTGTTTCCGATTTGAAACGGCGCAATGTGATCCGCGTCGACAAGGCCGACAAGATCCACATCAACAAGGTCTGCGGCCTTTGTCAGATGACCGGCATGCATTAAGACGTCCACGCAGATTTGGAACTGAAAAGGCCGCGAACATCGCGGCCTTTTTCGTTTTCGGCCTAAAAAAGCCGAAAAAAGTCTTGAGCCGGACCTACGGTCATAGCTTATCGGACCGGGCAGGAGGTACTCATGGAGACACAAGTCCCGAAGGACATGCTGCTTACCGCCGCCGATTGCGCCGCCCGGATCGGGATATCGGTCAGGGCGCTACGCGTTTATGAGGCCAACGGCCTTTTATCACCGGTGCGTACCGAGAAAAACTGGCGACTATACGGGGCGAAAGACATTGCCCGGCTGAACGAGATTATGTTCTTGAAGCAGCTTGGTCTTAGCCTCTCCACCATTGCCGATCTCCTGTCCGGTCAGACAACGGACCTCGAGCGGCTCCTGGAGATGCAGCATGTTTCGCTTCAGACCCGTCAGGAACAGACGGATCGCAGCTTGCGCTTGGTGGCGCGGCTGCGTGGGAAGGTTGGCGGCGGTGAAGGACTGACCATGGAGGATCTCCTTGATCTGGCGAAGGAGACCAAGATGACGGAAGTAGCCGATGAACATGCCTGGAAACGCTATGAACAGGCGCGCCCGCGCACCGAAGTGGAAGCGGATCCGCAAAACCTGACGGACTGCGCCGGAGAATATGTGTTTGAGGACGGGGTCGTCATGCGGATCCGCACCGCAGATGGAAGGCTGCTGGCGGAAGTTCTGGGACAGCCGGAATTTGAGCTTCATGCCGAAGCGCCGGACCGGTACTTCCTGAAAGTCACACCGGCCCAGGTCAGTTTTTCAAGGGGATCGGACGGGACCGTCGCGGGGCTCGTGCTTCATCAAGGCGGCTACGACATGCCCGCGGACCGCTGCGCCGAGGGGCTGTTTGATCAGACCCGTTCGGATCTGGCCGAGCGGGTTCGTTTGAAAACACCGATGCCGGAGAGTGAGGCAGCTCTGCGCAAACTGATCGCGGATCACCGCGCGGGTGCGCCGGATTTCGACAGTATGAGCCCGCTGCTGCGCGCCCTGGTTCGGGAACAGTTGCCCATGGTCAAGGCCGAGCTTGAGCGCCTCGGTGACGTGACTGAGATTTCATTCCGTGGTGTTGGGGCTGAAGGATTTGACGTCTATGTCGTCGACCTGGAACACGGGCGTCTGGAATGGGGTTTTTCCAAGGGAACAGACGGCGTCTTGAACGGTCTTTACATGAGGCCGACGCCTTGACGGCAGTGCCGGTCGTCAGGCGGGAAGGGCGCGCCAGATCCATTCTGGCGCGCAATTGGAACGTCAGACGGCGGCGGAGTGACGCGCCTTGCCGCTGGCCTGGCTGTCAGCCAGATAGGCATCAAAGGCTGCCGCCGCGAGACGTACATAGGGCCGTCCGGCTTCGGTCACCTCAAGCCGGGCCGTTTGCTCATCGTCGCGCTGAACGCGCACCAGCCCGTCCGACGCCAGTTCGTCCAGTGCGGCGAGTGCGTCCTGCACGTGCTGAACCGACAGGCCAAAAGCTTGGCAGACCGGTGTCAGATCGCAAGCGTAATTGGTCATGATCTCTTCGATGATGCGCCCGCGCAGTCGATCGTCGGTCGACAGGGCCAGGCCCTTGGAAACGGGCAGCTGACCGGCCATGACCGCCCGGCGCCAGTTGCCGACATCCGGCATGTTCTGAATGAACCCGGAGGACAGTTTGCCAATGGACGACACGCCGAAGCCTATCAACTGGTCGCCCTGATCGGTCGTGTACCCCTGGAAGTTTCTTTTCAGCGAGCCGTCTTCCAGTGCAACCGCCATGCTGTCGTCCGGCTTGGCGAAATGATCCAGACCGACAGCGACATACCCGGCCTTGATCAGCTCTGCCCGGGCAAGGTCGGCCAGTTGCAGCCGTTCTGCGGCGTTGGGCAGAGTGCTTTCGTCGATCAGACGCTGATGCTTGCGCATCCAGGGAACATGTGCGTAGCCAAACAGTGCAATGCGGCCGGGGGCCAGTGACAGGGTCTTTTCCACTGTGTCCAGGATTGTGGCAGACGTTTGACCCGGCAGGCCGTACATCAGGTCAAAGTTGAGATCCTCAAGACCGGCGCTGCGCAGATGTGCCACTGCTTGTTCCACGATCCCATAAGGCTGCACGCGCCCGATGGCCCTTTGAACGTCAGGATCGAAATCCTGAACACCCAGGCTCGCCCGGTTGACCCCGATCAGGGCGAGTGTCTCGGCGAGCTCCGCGCTGACAAGACGCGGGTCGAGTTCAATGGCGTGTTCCACTTTCGGATCAAGATCGAACTGAACCCTGAGCAGGCCCGCCAGATCGATCAGGCTCTGGCGCGGCAGCAGGCTCGGCGTGCCGCCACCCCAGTGTATGTGCCGTACCGGGCCAGCATTGGCCAGATGCTCACTGACCAGGCTGATTTCCTGGCCGAGTGTCGCTGCATAAGTCTTCAGCGGCGCATCCTGGCGGGTTGCCTTGGTGTGACAACCGCAATAGTGGCAAAGCTCCCGGCAATAGGGCACATGCAGGTAAAGCGACAGCGAATCGTCCGGCGAGATGGCACTCAGCCAATTCGCATAAGTCTTGGCCGTCACGCCGTCATGAAAATGCGGCGCTGTCGGATAGCTGGTATAGCGCGGTACATTGCGCATGGCGTGGGAAAGCGGGTCCTTCATCATGGCGCCATCTAAGCGACAGTCCTGTCGCGCCGCCTTGATATTGCTCAAGGCCAGCCTGCCGGTTCGGAAATGGAAGAGGATAATCTTCGTGACCCAGATACCTGCGGCTGTCGGCCCGAAACTCGAGGAAAATGGCGCATTGACGCGGTATCGGCTGCATGGGTCGCCGGACAGTGCCAACCTGGTGGTTCGCATGATGCTGGAGGAACTGGGCGAAGCCTATGACTACGTGCCTGTTGACCGGCTGACCTCGCAGCAGAAATCGCCAGCCTACCGCAAGCTCAATCCGCAGGGACTGATTCCGGTGCTCGAGGTGCCGGGACAGGATGCTCCCTTGTTTGAAACAGGCGCGATCCTGCTTTTCCTGAGTGACCGTCATGCACAACTGGCGCCGGGTGCAGCCTCTCCGGCACGTGGTCGCTTTCTCAAATGGCTGTTCTATCTTTCCAATACGCTGCATTCGGATCTGCGCATTTCCTTCAAGGTCAAACGCTATCTGCCCGACCAGAGCAGACATCAGCTGTTTTCAGACACCTTGATTGAGCGGATCGGTGCCGGGTTTCAGTTCCTGGAGGCGGAACTGGAAACGGGTGGCGGACCCTGTCTTCTTGGGAAGGACGTGTCCTGCGTCGATCTTTACCTGGCGGCCTGTGTTCGCTGGGCGCAGATTTACGGCAATAGCGGCAAGTGGAACCTTGCCGGAACGCCTTGTCTGCAAAAGCTTATGGAGTTCTTGGAGAAACGCCCGGCTCTGCGCCTGGCCTGTCAGAAGGAAGGCATCGAAGGTCTGCCCTTTACGAGACCGGTGCCGGTGACCTTGCCCGGTGTTACAGGATAATATTGATCAGATTGATCATGTTGATCTATGCAATCAATCATGAAGCCTGAAAAATCTTCGCATATAGAACCGGATGTCCGTAGATGATATCCGGTTGTTCATGTCGTTTTCCCACTACCAAGTTTCGGCTGCGCGCCTCACCCTGACCCTCCTGATTGCCGCTTGTGGCGGAAGTGTCTTCCACTGGTTGGGGCTTCCTGCTGCGTGGCTTTCCGGTGCGATGGTGTTTGTCGCCGTCACGACGCTTGCAGGGGCACCGACGCTGCTGCCCAATCGCCTCCGCGACGCACTGTTTGTTCTGATCGGCATCTCGATGGGAGCGGGTGTTCGGCCGGACGTGGTCGAACGGATCGGCGAATGGCCAATCTCCATGGCGCTGCTGGTTGTTGTTGTTGTCGGCGTTACGGCGGCCGGCTACGCAGTTCTTCATTTCGGGGCGAAGTGGTCGCGCGAAACGGCTTATTTCGGAGCGATTCCCGGCGCGCTTTCCTATGTGATCGCCCTTGCCACCGACCGGGGCGCGGACTTGCCGCGCATTGCCTCCAGCCAGTCGCTGCGCCTGTTTGTGCTGGTCGCCATCTTGCCGTTTGCAGTTGTGTCGACCAACGGCGTCATCGAAGGCGAGGGCGGGCAGCTTCTGGTCTCGTCTCCGACAGAAATCCTTGTCGGGGTCCCCATCTGCCTGCTGGCCAGCTGGCTGGCCGTCAGGGTCAGGGTTCCGGGAGGCTGGATGACGGGCGCGTTTTTCATGAGCGCGGGGCTGAACGCCTCCGGGGCCCTGACACTGGCCCTGCCGCAAATTGTCGTGCTTCCCTGTTTTGTCATGATGGGCGCCATGATCGGCTGCCGCTTCGCCAACATGACGTTTCGCGAATTTGTCAGCGTGCTCGGCGCGTCGCTTGCGGCTTTTTGCGCGGCCTTCCTGACGTCGATCGCGGGAGCGTTGCTGGTATCGAACCTGGTCGACATTCCCTTCGGGCAGGCGCTGCTGGCCTATGCGCCGGGCGGGCTGGAAGTGATGACGATCCTCGCCTTCATGCTCGATCTCGACCCGGCCTTTGTCGCGGCCCACCAGATCGCCCGCTTCACCGGCATGGTCCTGCTCCTGCCACTGGTAACCGGACTGGTGCTCGGCCGCCGGCAGGTGTGAGGTCATTTGACCCATCAAAATGACCACGTCACCTAGCTGCAGTGCTCGCTGAATGTCAGGTGGCGGTTCCTTGTCCAAACTGGGTCCGGGATCAGTTTGAAACGAAATGCAGGCTGTCGAAGGTTTTTCGCCAGGCAGCCGTTTTTTCAGCCATCGCAGCCGGATCATTCGATCGAAGTGCCTCGGCGACAAGCCTGGCCAGTTCCGGCATGTCAGCTTCGTTCATGCCCCAGCGGACGAGTTCCGGTGTGCCGAATCTCAGACCGTTCATGTCGCCTTCGACCGGTGCAATCGGCAAGCCGATGCCGCAGGCGAGGAACCCGGCCTGGCGCAGTTTCTTCGAGGCAGTCTGTCCGCCGCCTAAAGCTGCCGCTTCCAGGGCAAACTGATGCGAGGCCGTGATGCCCTTGCTGGTGGAAAAAACCGGCAGCCCCTCTGCGGACAAGGCCTCGGCCAGGCGTTTCGACGTTGCCGCCATGGTCTCTGAATAGGCTCTGCCATGGTCGCGCCAGTCCAGGAACGTGATCGCCAGGGCCGCCGACTTGGCGACGTCGAAATTGGCGGTCAGGCCCGGAAAGGCGATCTTGTCGAGCTTTGCGGCAAGTTCCCTGTCGTTGGTGACGATCAGGCCGCCGGCGGGACCACCCAGGCTTTTATAGGTGCTCATGGTCATCAGATGCGCGCCTTCTGCCAGAGGATCGGCAAAGACACCTCCTGCGATCATGCCGCACTGGTGGGCCGCATCGAACAGAACATGGGCCCCGACCTCGTCGGCAATCGCGCGGATTTCCCTGACCGGATGCGGAAAGAGATTGAGGCTCATGCCGATCGTGATCAGCTTGGGGCGCACGTCCAGAGCCATGGAACGCAGGCCTTCCAGGTCGATGGTGTAGCCGTCGGCGTCCACCGGAGCCTCGTGAATGGTGAGGCCATAAAGACCGGCGCATCCGGGAGCGTGGTGGGTGACGTGGCCGCCGACCGAAGCCGGCGGGGCGATGATCGCATCTCCAGGCTTTGTGGTGGCCATGAAGGCATAGAGGTTGGCGAGCGCGCCGGAAGCGACCCGGATCTCGGCATAGTCTGCGTTGAAAATCTCACAGGCGAGATTGGCCGCGATCACCTCGATTTCCTCGATCGCCTCCAGTCCCATTTCGTATTTGTCACCCGGATGGCCCAGCGAGGGCCGTGATCCGAGGCCACTGGCCAGCAAGGCTTCGGCGCGCGGGTTCATGACATTGGTCGCCGGGTTGAGGTTGAAGCAGTCGCGTTCGTGGATCTGCCGGTTTTCCTCCGCAAGCGTTTCGATACGCCCGGCGAGTGCCGTAGACGAAAGTCCGGAAGTGGCGCTGGTGATGCCTGAAATGCGGGTTCTGACCTCGCTGGCGAGCCAGGGAAAGGTATCGGCAAGTGTCATGTCGTTGCTCCAAGCGTCTCGGAAACCTGTTGCCTTGAGTGTCTTCGTTTGCTTGCTTTTCCGCAAACTAGAATTTAGAAAATAAAGGGCTAGAAAAACTAGGTCTTATCGATGCCGGTATCGCCTCCTGTTCCCAGATTGCCTTCCCTGAACGCCCTCAGGGCCTTTGAGGCTGCCGCGCGCCTGGGCGGCTTTGCCCAGGCTGCGGAGGAATTGCAGGTCACGCCAGGTGCTGTCGCCGCGCAGATCAAGTCCCTGGAAGAGGAGGTCGGAGAGGCGCTCTTTGAACGTCATGCCAGAGGGGTGCGGCTGACGGCCCTGGGCGAGCGCAGCCTGCCGCGTTTCGTGACTGCATTTGACACGCTGACCGACGCCGTCCGCGCAATGAAACTTGATGCGGCGCCGGGCAGGGTTCATGTCGCCGCGTTGCCCGCGCTGGCGCAGCTCTGGCTAGCGCCGCGACTGCCCTTGCTGCGCGAGCGCATTCCGGGTCTGGATATATCAGTCACCGCGATGGAGGCTCCGCCCAACCTGAAACGTGTGCCGTTTGACCTCTGTCTCTTTTATCATAGTCCGCAAAGCCCCGGAAAATCCGTGCTTGGCGCTGACGCGCTTGTGCCGGTCTGCACGTCGAAGGTCGCCGAGACATTGCGCAAGCCGGAAGACCTCGTCGATGCCGTCTGCCTGACCGATACGGCGTGGGCAGAGGATTGGCGTGTCTGGGCAGCTGCGGCCTGCCCGGAAATCGGTCTGGTGCCGAAAGGACCGGTCTATTCCCTCTATGCCCTTGCGGTCGAAGAAGCGCTCAATGGAGCCGGGGTTCTGATGGCCCATGAGGCTCTGGTCGCTGACCATCTGCAACGCGGAGCGCTTGTGGCGCCGTTCAGCATCCGTGTACCCCTGCCACATGTCATTTCGATGTGGAGCCTGCCCGGCGGGCAGGGCAGCGGAACCGTTGCGCGCGTCAGGGAGGAATTGCGCAAGATGGTGGCGTTCTGATGATTTCAGGCGGGATTGTCTTTTGCCCGGTCGGACGAAACGGACTGTATCTTGGCGCCGCGCCATAGGATGAACAGACCGGACCCGACGATGACCGCACATCCGGTCAGCATCTGGGCGTCGATGCCCTCGCCAAACCAGACGACACCCAGAAGGACGCCAAACAGCAGCCTTGTGTAACGAAACGGTGTGACGGTGGCGACTTCACCGGTTCGCATGGCTTTCATCAGCGCGCTATAGGCGACAACGCCGAAGGCCACCGCAGCGAGCAGAGCCAGCAGCGTCTCAGGGCCGGGCACGACAAACGCCGGCTGTTCCCAAAGCGCGAACGCCAGGCCGGCAATGACAATCGTCAGGAAGCCGTAAAAGCCCAGGACATTGGTGCTCAGGGTTGCCGGCGCGGCGCGGCTGGCCAGATCGCGGCCTGAAAACCCGAGCATGCCGACAACTGCCAGGAGAGAGAGCAGGGAAAAGCTGTCACCCGCGGGCCGCAACACGATCAGAACACCGATAAGGCCAACAAGGATCGCGGTCCAGCGGCGCCAGCCAACCGTTTCTCCGAAGAACAGCGCAGCACCGAGCACCACAAAGATCGGTGTGGCCTGAAGGATTGCCGTTGTCGAGGACAGCGGCGTCAGGGCAAGCGCAAGAATGTAGAACAGGCGTCCGACCAGTTCGAAGGCGAAGCGGATCTTCATGACGGGCGACAGTACGTCCCGGTGGAACACGGTCTCCCGCTTGATGCCGGCCAGTGCGCAAAAGGCGATGGCGCCACCAAGGCCGAACAGGATCAGGACTTCGCTCACCGGTAGGCCCGACGCGGCCTGTTTGACCAGGGCATCTTCCAGGGCGAAGGCGGCCATCGCGGCAATCATCCAGAGGCTGCCGGCGACATTCGAAGACAGGGCCGCGGATTTGAGGAAACGGAGAGGCAAGGATCAGGTCCGGATCGGGAGGGGGGCGAAGAGACACGCCTCTTACCCGAACAGGGCCGGAGGGGCGTGAGAGCTGCGTTGCTTAGCACGAATGGCCAGACGTTGCTTTCAGAAAATTACAGCTGCAACAGGCCCTTATGGCACTGCCAGATTGTCGCGCACCCCGGGATTTCTACCAAAGGCGGAGGGGCAAACCCGGATCCGTTGATATGAATCAACGCGTCTCCCGAAGGATCGTGCGCATGGTCGTGCCATCGTTGGCACCTTGCATGGATTCTAAGGACTGGGGCGCTAAAATGTCACAAAACAAGACCAATATGGTCTCGCTCGAGGAAGGTGGTTTTGCCATTTTTCTCGTGCTGCTTGCATTCGCCTGCATCATCGTTGCGGGCAAGACCTTTGATCAGGTCATGGCATTCCACGCTGGCATCGGCGCGTTGTTCGCCGCCGTCAGTGTCTTCCTGATCTTCAAAAACTACTTCGACGACGGCGGGCAGAAAATCCCGGCGGAAGTCGACGGCAAACCGAACTACAACATGGGGCCGGTCAAATTCGGCACCATAGCGGCGATGTTCTGGGGGCTTGCGGGGTTCACCGTCGGGCTCGTCATCGCGTTGCAGCTGGCCTGGCCGGCGCTCAATTTCGATCTGCCCTGGACCAATTTCGGACGCCTGCGCCCACTGCACACCTCTGCGGTGATTTTTGCGTTTGGCGGCAACGTCCTGCTGGCAACGTCCATGTATGTCGTGCAGCGGACCTGCCGCGTGCGCATGCCGGGCAAGATCCTGCCCTGGTTCGTGATCCTCGGTTACAACGCCTTCATCGTGATTGCCGGCACGGGCTATCTGCTCGGCGCCACGCAGGGCAAGGAATATGCGGAACCGGAATGGTATGCCGATCTGTGGCTGACCATTGTCTGGGTCTTCTACCTGCTCCTGTTCCTCGGCACGCTGTGGAAGCGCAAGGAACCGCACATCTATGTGGCCAACTGGTTCTATCTGGCGTTCATCGTCACGATCGCCCTGCTGCACATCACCAACAACCTGACGATCCCGGTCTCGATCTACTCGACCAAGTCCTACATCGTCTGGGCAGGTGTTCAGGATGCAATGGTGCAATGGTGGTATGGCCACAACGCGGTGGGCTTCTTCCTGACCGCGGGCTTCCTGGCCATTATGTACTACTTCATTCCGAAGCAGGCTGATCGTCCGGTCTATTCCTACCGGCTGTCGATCGTGCACTTCTGGGCCCTGATCTTCATCTATATCTGGGCCGGACCGCACCACCTGCACTACACGGCTCTGCCGCAATGGGCCTCGACCCTCGGTGCGACCTTCTCGATCATCCTGTGGATGCCTTCCTGGGGCGGCATGATCAACGGTCTGATGACCCTGTCAGGCGCCTGGGACAAGCTCCGCACCGATCCGGTGCTGCGCATGATGGTGGTTTCGGTCGCCTTCTACGGCATGTCCACCTTCGAAGGCCCGCTGATGAGCCTGCGGTCCGTCAACTCCCTGTCGCACTATACGGACTGGACCATCGGTCACGTTCACTCCGGTGCGCTCGGCTGGGTCGGCTACATCTCCTTCGGCGCGATCTACTGCCTGGTTCCGTGGCTCTGGAACAAGAAGCAGCTCTATTCGCTGAAACTGGTGAACTGGCACTTCTGGCTGTCCACGCTCGGTATCGTTCTCTACATCACCGCGATGTGGGTGTCCGGTATCATGCAGGGCCTGATGTGGCGCGCCTATGACAGCCTCGGCTTCCTGGAATACTCGTTCGTGGAAACCGTGGAGGCGATGCATCCCTTCTACATCATCCGTGCTCTCGGTGGTGCGCTCTTCGTGATCGGCGCCGTGATCATGGCCTACAATCTCTGGATGACCGTCCGTCATGGCGAGGCTGAAGAAGCCGACACCACGCCGGCTGGCTCCCTGGCTCCGGCCGAATAAGGGAGGCTTGATAAATGTCTGCATGGAATAAGCACCAAATCTTCGAAAAGAACTCCTTCGTTCTTCTTGTCGGCATCCTTGTCGCGGTCTCAATTGGCGGTCTGGTCGAGATTGCACCGCTCTTCTACCTGAAGAGCACGATCGAGAAGACGGAGGGCATGCGGCCCTACACGCCGCTGGAACTCGCCGGCCGGGACATCTACATCCGCGAGGGCTGCTATCTCTGCCACTCGCAGATGATCCGGCCGATGCGGGACGAACTGGAGCGCTACGGTCACTTCTCTCTGGCAGCAGAGTCGATGTATGACCACCCGTTCCAGTGGGGGTCCAAGCGTACAGGCCCGGATCTTGCCCGCGTTGGCGGCAAGTATTCCGACGCCTGGCACACGGAGCACCTGATCGATCCGCGCTCGCTGGTGCCGGCCTCGATCATGCCCGGTTATCCGTTCCTGGCTGAAAACAAGCTGAATGGACGCGATATCCAGGCTGCCCTGACCGTGAACACCATTGTCGGTGTGCCCTACACGGACGAGCAGGTCGAAAACGCGCTCAGCGACCTGATGGCCCAGGCGCGGCCGGACACGGATGCCGCCTACGAGTTCGAGGAACGCTGGCCGACGGCCAAGATCCGCGACTTTGACGGCAATCCGGACGCGGTCACGGAGATGGACGCCCTCGTGGCCTATCTCCAGGTCCTCGGCACCATGGTCGATTTCTCGATCTATGACGACAAGGCAAACGCGAGGTAACGGCGATGAACGAGACGTATACCGCTTTCGCGGGCTTCGCGCAGACCTGGGGCCTGCTCTACTTCATGATCCTGTTTGGCATCGTTCTGGCCTACGCATTGTGGCCGAAGAACAAGAAGAAGTTCGACGACGCTGCCCAGATCCCGTTTCGGGAGGATTGATTGATGGCTGATACACACAACAAGGAAGTCGACCAGGTCTCCGGGGTCGAAACCACCGGCCACGAGTGGGACGGTCTGAAGGAGCTCAACAATCCCCTGCCGAAATGGTGGCTCTACCTGTTCTATGCCACCATCGTCTGGGCGGTGATCTACTGGGTGCTCTACCCGTCCTGGCCGCTGATCTCCAGCTACACCACCGGTGTTCTGGGCGCTAATCAGCGTCTGGAGGCGATCCAGGCCTATGATGACGGCGTCGCCGGACGGTCAGAGTTTGCCGACAAGGTCGTTGCAACGTCCCTTGAGGACATCGCTGCCGATCAGGAACTGCTGCAATTCGCCCTGGCAAACGGGCAGGCGGCCTTCGGTGACAACTGCGCGCCGTGCCACGGTTCCGGCGGCACGGGGTCGGAAGGCTATCCGAACCTGCAGGACGACACCTGGATCTGGGGCGGCACGCTGGACGACATCCACACCACGCTGCTTTACGGCATCCGTTCGGACTATGACGATGCCCGCATCGGCGAAATGCCGGCTTACGGTCGCGACGAGCTCCTGAGCAAGGACGAGATCAAACAGGTCTCCAACTATGTGGCGTCCCGTGCCGGACTGGACACGGACGAAGGTGTTGATCTGGCGGCCGGGCAGGTTCTCTATGAGGACAATTGCGCGGCCTGTCACGGCGACAACCTGGAAGGCATCCAGGAAGTCGGCGCGCCGAGCCTGACCTCTGCCAACTACCTCTATGGCAAGTCGCTGGACGCCATCAAGGCGCAGGTCACCAATCCGCGCAACGGCGTCATGCCCGGCTGGGCCGATCGTCTGGACCCGGCGACCATCAAGTCGCTCACCGTCTATGTCCACTCCTTCGGGGGTGGTCAGTAAGACTGACAGTGTCCGGCGCGATAAAAGCGCCGGAACTGAAGGCCAATTTGATCCGGCGCAAAGTGTGACGCTTTGCGCCGGTTTATTTTGAGGCCATGTCGTCCATGATTGGCGGCATCTCGTTTATCAGGATCCCATTGGGGCGGGATCGCGTTACAAAGGACGGAACGGTATGTCTACGGACACCGAAACGCAGGGGGACGCGCACTCAGAGGAGTGGTTTGCTTCCGCCAAAAAGATCTACCCGATGGCAACACACGGCCTGTTCCGCAGGATCAAGTGGACGTTGCTGTTCATCACCCTTGGTATCTACTATTTCCTGCCCTTCATTCGCTTTGACCGCGGCCCGGACGCACCGAGCCAGGCTGTTCTCATCGATATGGAGGCCAAACGGGCCTATTTCTTCTTCATCGAGATCTGGCCTCAGGAAGTCTATTACCTGACAGGTCTCCTCATCATTGCCGCAGTGGCGCTGTTCCTGATGAACGCCGTCGCAGGACGGATCTGGTGTGGCTACCTCTGCCCGCAAACAGTTTGGACCGACCTGTTTCTCTGGGTCGAACGCAAGGTCGAAGGCGATCGCCGCGAGCGGATTGCACTCGACAAGGAACCCTGGACCTTCGGCAAGGTTGGCAAGCGCGCCACCAAACACTTCTTCTGGCTGATGATCGCCTGGTGGACCGGCGGTGCGTGGGTGCTCTATTTCAATGATGCGCCGACGCTGGTCTGGCAGCTTCTGACCTTCCAGGCGCCGATGATTGCCTATATCTGGATCGGTATCCTGACCACCACAACTTACCTGCTAGCCGGCTTCATGCGCGAGCAGGTCTGTATTTATATGTGCCCCTGGCCGCGGATCCAGGCAGCGCTGACGGACGAAAAGGCGCTGAATGTCACCTATCGCTGGGACCGGGGCGAGCCGCGCGGCTCGCTGAAGCAGAACAAGAAACTGGCCGCCGAGGGCATGCCTGCCGGTGACTGTATCGACTGTTACCAGTGTTTCCAGGTCTGTCCGACCGGTGTCGACATCCGCAAGGGCATGCAGCTGGACTGCATCCAGTGCGGCCTCTGCATCGATGCCTGCGACAACATCATGACGAAGATCGGCAAGCCGACCGGCCTGATTGCCTATGATACGGACGAGAATATCGAGCGCCGGATCGAGGGCAAGGAACCGGTCTACGAGATCGTCCGCGTGCGCACGGTCGCCTATGCGGCCATCATCGCCCTGGTTGGTGCGATCATGCTGTTCACTCTGCTGAACCGCGATTTTGCCGATATCAGCGTGTTGCATGACCGTAACCCGGTCTTCGTGGAACAGTCCGACGGCACCGTCCGCAACGGTTACACCGTGCGCCTGTCCAACAAGCGCCGCCACGAGCGCAGCTTCATGCTGCATGTGGAAGGCATGCCACCCAATACGCTTGTGGAAGCCGTCGGTGTCGATTCGACCTTTGCCGGGCGCCCGATCATTTCCGTCGGGCCGGACACAACCCGGGAAGTCCGGGTTCTGGTGACGTCACCGCCCTGGGCCGAGATGCCGCATTCCACACCCGTAACCTTCCGCATCACCGAAAGCGTGATGGGCGAGGTGATCACCGCCAAAGATACGTTCAAAGCGCCGGACAAGCCTTGAGGAGAAACGGATGACAATGGTTCAGTCGAACATGAAGGACCCCAAGGCCATCACCGGCAAGACGGTGCTCGCCTGGCTGCTCTGCTTCTTCGGTGTGGTCTTCACCGCCAATGCGATCTTCATCTATCTCGCGCTCGGGTCTTTCCCGGGCGTGGTGGTGGAAAGTTCCTACGAGGCCGGACAGGCCTATAACCAGGAGATCGCCGCGGCAAAAGCGCAGGCGGAACTCAACTGGCAGGTGACAAGCGAGTTTGTGCGCACCGACGGAAACAATGGCGAATTGATCGTCACCGCCAAGGATGCCGAAGGCACTCCGCTTTACGGCGTGGAGCTCAATGCCATGATGCGCAATCCGGTCGATGACAATGCCGATATGAGCGTTGTCTTCAATGCCGATGGCGGCGGCCGCTACATTGGTGAAGTCAGCGATGTGACGGCCGGCAACTGGTCGCTCATTCTGCTGATCAGCCAGGACGGCGAACGCAAGTTCAAATCCGAAAACCGGATTTTCGTGAAAGAGTGACGGCGTGACGGTTCATCAGCGTGACTGGCAGTCCTTTGTAACGCCTGGAAAAGACGGTGCGGTCCATATGGATCTCGCCGTTGACGGCATCACCTGTGCGGCCTGCATGGGAGAGATCGAGCGTGGGCTGAAACGTCTGCCGGGTATTCGGACAGCGCGGGTCAATCTGACCAGTCAGCGGCTTGCGGTCGACTGGGTCGAGGACCAGACCGGCGCAGACGAAATCGTCGCCGAGCTCGACCGGCTCGGTTACACGGCGCACCCGTTCGATCCGGCCAGTCAGAAACAGCGTCAGGACCAGACCGGCAAACAGCTTCTGCGCTGTCTGGCGGTGGCCGGTTTTGCCGGCATGAACATCATGCTGCTGTCGGTCTCCGTCTGGTCGGGCAATGCCACTGACATCACGCCCGAAACGAGAGACTTCTTTCACTGGCTGTCTGCCCTGATCGCCTTGCCGACCGTCGTCTATTCCGGCCGTCCCTTTGTCTCCAGCGCTTTCCGGGCGCTGTCGGCCGGCCGGCTCAACATGGATGTGCCGATCGTGATCGGCGTCTTTCTTGCGGTTGCACTGTCCGTTGTGCAAACGCTGCAACATCATCATCACGCCTATTTTGAATCGGCCGTAATGCTGTTGTTCTTTCTGTTGGTCGGGCGATATCTCGACCACAACATGAAAGGGCGCACACGGTCCTTTGCCGAGAACATTGCCGCCCTCAAGGCCGAAGTCGCCGCCCGCATCAATCCGGATGGAAGCGTTCGCGAGGTCCCTCTTTCAAAGATTGTTTCGGGAGATCTTGTGCTTGTGTCCGGCGGTGAGCGGGTGCCCGTTGATGGTCTGGTTGAAACCGGGACGTCGGAAATCGACCAAAGTCTGGTGACCGGGGAAAGCGTTCTCGTTCCGGTGATCGCCGGCCAGCGGGTCTATGCCGGCACGCTGAACGGGGCAGGGGCCCTGCAGGTACGTGTTGAGGCGGCATCTGGCGCGACGCTGCTCGACGAGGTCAACCGGCTGCTGGAGGCGGCCTCTCAAGCCAAGTCCAGTTATGTGCGCATCGCGGACCGGGCGGCTCAGCTCTATGCGCCTCTGGTCCACGGTGCGGCGGCCCTGACGTTTCTGGGCTGGCTGCTAGCAGGACTGAGCTGGCAGCCCGCACTCGTGATTTCCATCTCCGTTCTCATCATCACCTGTCCCTGTGCGCTGGGTCTGGCTGTGCCGGCCGTTCAGGTCGTTGCGTCCGGTCAGCTTTTCCGTCGCGGGGTGCTGCTCAATTCGGGGGATGCCATCGAACGTCTTGCCGAGATCGACACGATCCTGTTTGACAAGACCGGCACGTTGACGCTTGCCGAACCGGACTTGTGCAGCGATATCGATCCGGGCGATGCCGATATTGCACTGGCGGGTCGTTTGGCCCTGGCCAGCCGCCATCCGCTGTCGACCGCGCTGGTCAAGGCGACAGGCGCCCTGACGCCACTTCCGGAGGTCACGGAACACTCCGGTGCAGGGCTGGAAGCCATGGTGGACGGCAATCTTCTGCGCCTTGGCAGTCCGGTCTTTTGTGGCGCGTCACCGGAGCAGGTCGAAAAGGCTCTGCGGGACGCACCGGGGGCATCGCTTCTTGCCATCGGGCTTGGCGATCGCCCGGTCCGCCTGCTGGCTTTCCGTCAGAGACTGCGCCCGGACGCAAAGGCTGTCATCGCAGATCTAAAGGCACAGGGCCTTGCGCTCGAAATCCTGTCGGGCGACACGCAGCCCGCCGTTGCCGACTGTGCCGAAACCCTCGGTGTTGCCAACTGGCAATCTGGCATGAAACCGGCCCAGAAAATCGCCCGCCTGGAAGAGCTTCAGCGACAGGGGCGCAAGGTGCTGATGGTTGGTGACGGCCTCAATGATGCACCTGCGCTTGCCGGCGCGCATGTCTCGCTGTCGCCGGTTTCGGCGGTTCATCTCAGTCAGGCTGCTTCTGATGCGGTATTCCTGGGTGACAAATTGCAGCCGGTTGCCGATGCGCTCAGCCTGTCGAAACGGGCGCGTGCCGCGATCGAACAGAATCTCTGGATCTCGACGATCTATAATGTCATTGCTGTGCCGATTGCGGTCGCAGGTTTTGTAACGCCGCTCATGGCAGCCGTCGCGATGTCGGCCTCGTCCCTGGCGGTGACGGCAAATGCCCTGAAACTCCGCTGGGGAGAGGGACGTTCCCAAATGGAACAGACCGATCACAGTGTTGGTGGCAGCCCGGTGCAAGGTTAACGACGATGGATGTTCTGATCTTTCTGATCCCGATCGCTTTATTGCTCGGTGCGCTCGGGTTGGCGGCATTCCTGTGGTCCCTGAAAAGCGGTCAGTATGATGATCTGGAAGGGGCCAAGTGGCGCATCCTGGACGATGACGATCTTCCAGGCAAATAGACGGGACCGCGATTGCAACAGGCCGGGGTTCCATCTTGCGTAGGTGGGGAGAGGCGTTCCCGCCTTGTCGGCGCCGTATTGGCCATCTAGCCAGATCACCGCGCAGTTTCAAGGATGAGGCATGGAGCAGTTCCCCGAGGCTCACAAACCCGGCTATGCGGTTTATTCGCGCAAGTCGCTGGCTGTCTATGACGCCCTGGTGCTGGGCTTTTCCAACAGCTTTGTCTGGCGCTGTCCAAGCCGGCATCTGGTTGATCTTTATGATCGTCACCTGTCTGCGGACCATCTCGATATCGGCGTCGGGACCGGGTACTTTCTGGACAAGGCCTCGTTTCCGGTGGCCAAACCCAGGATTACGCTTCTCGACCCGAACGCGGAATGTCTGGAGGCCGCGGCTGAAAGGATCCGCCGGTATCAGCCCCGCAAGGTGAAAGCCGATGCTCTGATCCCGTGGCCGGAGACACTTGGCGCGTTTCAGTCTGTCGGGCTGAATTACGTCTTTCACTGTCTGCCAGGAACCATGTTGGACAAGATGGTTTTGCTGGACCACTTGCAACCCCATCTGGCTCCCGGCGGCACGGTGTTCGGGTCAACCATCCTGCAAGGCGATGTGTCTCGATCATGGGCGGCCCGGAAGTTGATGGGCATCTACAATGCCAAGGGTGTCTTCAGCAATGAAAACGACACGCTTCAATCCCTTCAAGGCGCGCTTCGGGAGCGCTTTGAAGAGGTCGAGATAGGCATGGTCGGATGTGTTGCGCTGTTCTGCGCCCGGTTGCCCCGCACAGCGCGGTGACCGGACGAGGCGGAAGACCCGAGGTGGGAAAATGTCACGACAGGACGTTGGACAGCGCCATGCCCGTGGCCAGCAGGACAAGCCCGACACCGGCAAGCAGCAGCAGATTGTCCCGTAACCTGCCATTGGCTTCCGGTTCGGACGGCTGAGGCTCGTGAGGGAGCGGTTTGTCTTCCCCGAAAGGGTCAGGATCCCGGGACATGGTTCTTAACGTCGTGTGCAAAGGCGTCTCTTGGATTTCGTTTTCTGCTTGCCAAGATGACGTTTCAGTCTTGAAAGTCCCGTTAACACCGCTTCCCACAAAAGATTAATTCGCTGCAATATTACCAAGGGATGAAATCGTCTCGTGTATTCCGAAGTTTTTGTGCAGGAAGTTGCACTGCTCAAAAGTTGTATGGAGGTTGCAGACTGTTTGGCGGCGTTCTCAGGACAGTGCAGACCAGGCTAACTCATTGTTCAGATTTTCATGTCAAGACTGGGTGCAAACATGGAGGACTAGGTGAGCCTCGATCTTGCCTCGCTGACATTCTTGCTGGTTGAAGACAGTGCCTATATGCGGACGATCCTGCGCACGATGCTGCAGGGCTTCGGCGCGCGTCGCATTGTCGAGGCCGAAGACGGTGCATCCGGCCTTGAGGCCATGGATCGCGCGAACCCGGATATCCTTATCCTCGATTGGGTCATGCCGATCCTGGACGGAGCCGACATGGTGCGCATGATCCGCAGCCCGAACAATCCCTTTGCCTATATCCCGATCATCATGGTGACGGCTCATACCGAGCGCAGCCGGATCGTGGAAGCACGGCGACTTGGGGTCCACGAGCTGCTTTCCAAGCCGATCTCGGCCAAGTCCCTTTACCAGAGGGTCTCCAGCGTGATCCTCCATCCGCGTGACTTCATCAAGACCGCCACATATTTCGGTCCCGCGCCGCGCGAAATTCGCAATCGTCAGAAAATCTGGCAGGGCGGTCCCGGGCAACCCGGTCAGCCTGGCGAAGCTGGCGGCGACGAAAACGTCACGGCCATCGGCTAAGAGTTTTTCAGAACTGAATGGGGTCAGGCAGCCGACTGCGCGTTGTTGCGCTGGACGTCGTGATAGCTGGAACCTGATTGCAGGGCGGCGTTTTCAGTTTCTGCAGCTTCGGCAAACTGTGCCAGCACATCAAGGTCAACGGTATAGTGGTCCAGCAGGAACTGCGACAGAACATCAATCGGCAAATGCTGATATCCGTCTACAGCGGCCATCAATGATTCAAGAGTGTCCAGCCGTTCCCGCTTTACCATGGTCGTCGTTGAGCCGTTTTGATTTTCCCCTGATTTGCATAGTTAATAATGCGTAAAACCGGTCAACGCAAGGCTGTGTTTTAGGCAGGTTAACGTGTTGGGAAACCGTCCACAGGGATGTGTTTAATCTTCGCGAAATCCTTGGTAAAACCCACGATCAAACCGCATGCTGCAGAGGCAGCTCAAAGGATCTTCTTCATGGCGCGACCGATCTTCATCCTGAACGGACCGAATCTCAACCTGCTCGGCAAGCGGGAGCCGGAGATTTACGGGTCTCAGACGCTGGACGATGTGGAGCAGATGTGCGCAGAAGCCGCGCAGCAGGCCGGCTTTGAAATCGACTTCAGGCAGAGCAACGCCGAGCATGAGCTGATCGACTGGATTCACGAAGCCAGGGAAAAGGCGTCAGCCATCATCATCAATCCGGCCGCCTACACGCACACGTCGATTGCCATTCTGGACGCGCTGAGCGCCTGTACCTGCCCGGTGATCGAGGTGCATATCTCGAATGTTCACCAGCGCGAGAGCTTCCGCCACCATTCCTATGTGTCGCAACGTGCCGAAGCGGTCATTGCCGGATGTGGTGTTGCAGGCTACGTCTACGCTGTTCAGCATGCCGCAAGGCTGAACGGTTCAAGATAGGTTCAGGAGCTTTTTTACCCGAGATGAAGGAGGGTTGGCTTCGACCAGCCGGAGGCAAAGGATCAATAGCCTTTGCCCTTGAAGAACTCCTTCACGACCGTGGTGGCCAGGATCCGGATATCCAGAAACACGGACTGCCTGCGAATATAGGCAAGGTCGTATTCCAGGCGCATGCGCGCTGCATAGGGATCGCGTGTTTCGCCGCGGAACCCGTTCACCTGAGCCAGTCCGGTAATGCCCGGAAGGACCCGGTGCCGGGTCATGTAGCGTGTGTCAAAATGTTCGTAGGGCATGCCCGCTGCCAGCATTCCCGGAACATGTGGCCGTGGACCGACAAGCGACATGTCTCCCCTGAGAACGTTGATCAACTGCGGCAGCTCGTCAAAATTGCTCTTGCGCAGAAAACCGCCAACTGCGGTCACGCGCGGGTCATCTTCCACGGTCTGTGAGACACCGGATTCGTCACACAGGTGCATGTGCATGGAGCGGAATTTCAGGACCGTGAAGGGGGTGCCGTCGCGGCCGTATCTTTGCTGCCGGAAGAAGACGGGGCCGCGGCTGGTGGCCTTGATTGCAACCGAGATTGCAACGAAGAGGGGAAACAGCAGGATCAGACCAGCAAAGGCACCGCTCAGGTCGAGCATTTTTTTCAGACCGGAATCCACCGCACGCATGACACGGCTGCGCCGTCGCGACACGTCGATCGTGTCAGCGTTCGCGCCGCGCCAGACGACATATTCAGCAAGAGACAAAGTGTCCCTGCCTGGCTCGTCGGCGTCGTATGAAACTGTTTCGTTTGCCAAGTTTTGTCAGCCTCAACCCGATACACTGGGATGTGCAAAATCATCCTATCCGGTGGCGGTTGCGTCCGCTATCGCATCGTTAATAAATGGTTAACGAGATCCGGAAAATTGTTGTCTGTTAAGGATTTGGTTACCATGCTGTCGCCGCAGGGGCAATAAACCAAAGGCAAATGTGATGTGAAATTTTGGTAATACAGAAAAAGTGAACGCCGGGCTGTTTTTGAACCCGGCGTTCCAGAATTGTCAGTAAAATGATGCCCTGAAAAGATCAGTAGCTGCGGCCGACGCTCGTATATTCGAAGCCGTGGGCAGTCATGTAGTCCGACTTGTAGATATTCCTGAGATCGACCACTTTCGGGGCGTTGACCAGGGATTTGACCCGGTCCAGATCGAGCGCGCGGAACTGATCCCATTCGGTGACGATTACAACCACGTCTGCGTTCTCGATGGCGTGATAGGGACCATCGCAGAACAGAACGCCGGACATGACCTTTTCCGCTTCTTCCATGCTGGCCGGGTCATAGGCTCTGATTTTCGCGCCGGCGGATTGCAACTTGGCAACGATGTCGATGCTCGGCGCTTCGCGCATGTCGTCGGTGTTGGGCTTGAATGCAAGTCCCAGGAGCGCGATCGTCTTGCCGTCGACATCGCCGTCCATGAAATCAATGACCTTGTCGGCCATCTTCTTTTTGCGCGCCGCATTCACTTCAATGACGCTGTCGACGATTTTCAGGTCCGACTCGGCGTCGGCAGCAATCTTGGAAAGCGCCAGCGTGTCTTTTGGAAAGCAGGAGCCGCCATAGCCTGGTCCTGCATGCAGGAACTTGCCGCCGATCCGGTTGTCAAGACCGATACCGCGCGAGA
Organism: Roseibium sp.; assembly: GCF_965233565.1. GTDB lineage: Bacteria > Pseudomonadota > Alphaproteobacteria > Rhizobiales > Stappiaceae > Roseibium. The sequence goes on from NZ_OZ247494.1 coordinate 5,030,489, forward strand.
CTTCCTGAACATTCGCGCCGACTTTCTCGCACAGATCCGCGATCTCGTTGATGAACGTGATCTTGACCGCCAGAAAGGCGTTGGCGGCATATTTGATCAGTTCGGACGTCCGGCGGCGGGTCACAATGATCGGCGTTTCGTTGAGATAAAGCGGCCGGTAGAGTTCCTGCATCACCTCGACCGCCTTGTCGCTGTCGGTGCCGACCACAACCCGGTCCGGGCGTTTGAAGTCGTTGATGGCGGCGCCTTCCCGCAGGAATTCCGGGTTGGACACGACGGCAAACTGCGCGTCCGGATTGGTCTTGGCAATGATCGCTTCCACTTCGTCTCCGGTGCCGACCGGAACCGTTGACTTGGTGACGATCACCGTGAAGCCGTCAATGAGCCCGGCGATTTCTTCGGCTGCCGCATAGACATAGGAGAGATCCGCGTGACCGTCGCCGCGGCGGGTTGGTGTGCCGACTGCGATGAAGACCGCATCTGCCTGCCTGATTGCCTCGCTCGGGTCGGTGGTGAAGAAGAGGCGCTCTTCGGCAACGTTCTTGGCAACCAGGTCCTGGAGCCCGGGTTCATAAATCGGGATCTGGCCGTTGTTGAGGGCGTCGATCTTGCTCGCGTCCTTGTCGATGCAGGTCACGACGTGACCGAAATCCGCAAAACATGTTCCCGAAACCAGACCGACATAGCCGGTCCCAATCATTGCAACGCGCATTCTAAAATTTCCTGCTTCCGAGCGGTGTCCGGCAGCGGCCGGTCGCCATGAGGCTTTTGAAGTGTGCCCGGATTACATGGCTGGGGTCGAAAAGACCAGTCCTGAAGTCGGTCATGCCGTCAATTTGCCGCTGCCGGATTGTGTGCCGATCAAGAATGCCGAGTTTCGGTCTGCGTATCGGTGAGGAGGAGGACTGGTAAAATTGCGCAGGAGTAATTGTTAAGACTGTGCAATATAAAACAAATCGACCCGGGCTGTAAGTTCTCGCTAAAATATCCAAAAGCCACCTTGTATTAGTTTGGTTGCAAGGTGAAGTTTAGACAGGGACTGATGTTAAAGATCGATGTCATCGGCTTCGCGGACGTCTTGAGCCGCATTTCCATGCTGACAGCCCTACAGCGTGGTCTGGCCCTGACGCTGCCCCTGATCATGGTCGGAGCGCTGGCCCTGCTGTTCCTGCATCCGCCCTTTCCCGAACTCAAAACCGTCTTCGCAGATCTGTTCGGACCGCAATTTGCTCCCGTGCTCCAGATTCTGGTGTCCTCGACTTTTGGTATCGCGGCGTTGCTGGCGATGTCCGGCTACGCCTATGTCTACACCAACCTGCGCAATACCCGCGGAAAAACACCGGTCGCGAACCCGGTTCTGAGCGTGATGGTTGTTGTCACCTGTTTCTTTGTTCTTGTGGCGCCAACCGATCAGCCGACGCTCCAGGCCGCCATCTCGCTCAGCTTCGGATTGCCGGTCGCCCTTCTGGTTGCCATCGGTGCAACAGAGGTGTTCTTGCGCCTTGCGAAGCTGCAGTGGCTGCGGATCAAGTCAAAATCCATCGGTCACGAGGGAATGATCGGCGATGTCTTCACCATCATGCCGGCCGCCGGCCTGACGATCATTGTCTTTGCGGTTCTGAAGGCCGTGTTGCTGAGCCTTGGATCAACGGATGTCGTTGCCGATCTCAATGGCTCGTTTGCACGTGCGCTGACCTCCGGCGAGGACACACTCGGTTTCGGGCTGACCTATATCGTCGTGTCACAGGTCTTCTGGCTGTTCGGGATTCATGGCCCGAACGTTCTGCAATCGGTTCAGGATGCGCAGCTGGCGCCGGCCAGCATCGCCAACAACATCGCGGTGATGGAAGGCCAGCAGCCGGAATTCATCTTCACGTCGCAGTTTTTCGACCTGTTGCACATGGGGGGCTCCGGCGCCACGATTGGTCTCATAGTGGCCATGCTGCTGTTCAGCCGTTCTCCCAGCACGCGGAACTTCGCTCTCCTTGCCGGTCTGCCAGCCCTCTGCAACGTCAACGAACCGCTGCTTTACGGATTGCCGATCGTCCTCAACCCGATCTTCGCCGTGCCGTTCCTGTTGGTTCCGGTCATCAATACGATTGTGATGTATCTGGCGATGAGTGCCGATTTCATGCCGCTCACCGGGCATCAGGTTGCCTGGACGACACCCGCCATCATCAATGGCTATGCGGTTACGGGTTCGATCAACGGTGCCCTGACACAAGGGCTTTGTCTTGCGATCAGCATTGCGGTCTATGCGCCGTTCGTTCGTCTGTCGGAACGGGTTGCCGCCCTGAAAGGGCAGGCGACCATGAAGGACCTTGTCGCTTTCAGCGAGCAGGGGGACAGCCGAACCGTCGGCAAGCGTCTTTTGTCGCGCACCGGTGATCCGGGCCGGATGGCTCTGGCAATCGCTGGAGATCTGGAACTTGCCGTGCGTCAGCGCGGTCAACTGTACTTGGACTTCCAGCCGCAGATCTGCCAGAGAAGCGGGCAGGCCTTCGCAGCGGAAGCGCTGCTGCGCTGGGACCATCCGGTCTATGGCAGGGTGCCGCCGCCGGTTGTCATTCAATTGGCCGAAGAGCTCGGCATCATGCCGGAACTTGGTGACCTGGTGCTGGATCTCGCCTGTGCGCAAAGAAAGGACTGGCAGGGCAGTGTTGCGGATGACTTCATGATTGCTGTGAATGTCGCGCCGGCCCAGATTCTGAGCGGGACGCTGGATAAAAACGTGTTTGACCGGCTGGACGCGCACTACCTGCCAACCCATGTCCTTAAGCTCGAAATCACAGAATCCACCCTGCTGATCCCGGACGACGCGGCGCTCGCCTCCCTGGAACGTTTACGCGAGCACGGCGTCCGCATTGCGCTGGATGATTTTGGCATGGGACATACATCCCTGCGGTATCTGAAGGCGCTGCCGCTGGACGAGGTCAAGGTCGACCGCTCGCTGACACAGTTCGGTCAGGGAGAAGTCAGCGAACACATCATCAGTTCCATTCTTGATCTGAGCAGAAGCCTGGCGTTCAGCACCGTTCTGGAAGGCGTTGAGACGGAAGATCAGCTCACGCGTTTGCTGCGGCTGGGCTGCACCCGCTTTCAGGGCTACCATTTCTGCCGGCCACAGGCGCCCGACAAGTGCCTGGCTTATGTGCAGGCGCTGGCGGACAAGGCCGAGCAAGTGGCCTAGGGCGGGCTCAAACCGTCAGATATCGCCGAACTTCGGTCTCCGACAGTTCCGCACCGCTGCCGGACAAGACCACTTCTCCGCGGTCCATCACTGCATAGTCATCGGCCAGGTCACGTGCGAATTCAAAATACTGCTCTACCAGCACAATCGCCATGGTTCCCTGGTCGCGCAGCCACGAGATCGCCCGGCCGATATCCTTGATGATCGACGGCTGGATGCCTTCTGTTGGCTCGTCCAGAACCAGCAGCTGAGGACGGGTGACCAGGGCCCGGGCAATCGCGAGCTGCTGCTGCTGCCCACCGGACAGGTCGCCGCCGCGCCGCGACAGCATGTCCTTCAGAACCGGGAACAGCTCGAAGATTGTTTCCGGCAGGAACCGGTCCTTGCGGCGGATCGGCGCGTAGCCGGTTTCCAGGTTTTCCTTGACCGTAAGCAATGGGAAAATTTCGCGTCCCTGCGGCACGATGGCGATGCCTTTTCGGGCGCGGGCATGGGCGGGGAGTGCGGAAATGTCTTCCCCGTTCCAGAGGATCTTGCCGGCGCTGATACCGTGCTGTCCGGCGACCGCACGCAAGGTTGAGGTCTTGCCGACGCCGTTGCGGCCCATCACACAGGTCACCTTGCCGATCTCGGCGCTCAGCGACACCTTCTTCAGGGCCTGGGCAGCGCCGTAATGAAGATCGATCTTGTCAACTTGCAGCATTGTTCAGGCCTCGTAGCTTGTGCACAGGCAAAGCACTTGATTTGTCATCCCCGCGGAGGAGGGGACCCAGTAGTCACGATCTTCGGCGGTTCTTGCTGAAACTGGGATTACTGGATCCCGGTCTTGGCTTTCAGCCAAACCGGGATGACAACCGTCGGGATTAGGCATGGTCCTCACCGCCCCAGATAGACTTCAACAACGCGCTCGTCGGCCGAGACATGGTCGAGCGATCCCTCCGCCAGAACGGAGCCTTCGTGAAGAACCGTGACTTTCACGCCCAGCGAGCGCACGAAGTCCATGTCGTGCTCGACCACGACCACGGAATGGTCCTTGGCAATGTCCTTGAGAAGGACTGCCGTTTCGGCGGTTTCCGCGTCGGTCATGCCGGCGGCAGGTTCGTCGACCAGGAGGAGCTTGGGGTCTTGCGCCAGCAGCATGCCGATCTCCAGCCACTGTTTCTGGCCGTGGCTCAGGTTCGCCGCCAGATCGTACCGCTTGTCGCCCAGACGGATCAGCTCCAGCAGGCTGTCGATGCGTTTCCTCTCCGCCCGGGCAATGACGTGAAACAGTGTGGCGAACGGCCCGCGCGGTGCCTTCAGCGCCAGTTCCAGGTTGTCCCAGACCGTGTGGCTTTCAAAGACCGTCGGTTTCTGGAACTTGCGCCCGATGCCGAGTTCTGCAATCGAGGCCTCGTCTTCGCCTGTCAGGTCGATGGTGCCGTTGAAAAAGACTTCGCCGCTGTCGGGCCGGGTCTTGCCCGTGATGACATCCATCATTGTGGTCTTGCCCGCCCCGTTGGGGCCGATGATGGCGCGCATTTCACCCGGATCGATGGTCAGCGACAATTCGTTCAGCGCCTTGAAGCCATCGAAGGAGACCGATACGCCGTCGAGATAGAGAAGACTGGTGGAACGGGTCATTCTGCTCACTCCGCTGGCTGGGGTTCGGCCTGGCCAGGCGCCCGATGAGCCGGCTTGGCCGGTGGCTCGTTAGCCGTCACGTTGGCTGGGGCGCTCGGTGACTGTGGCGGTCCGGGAGGCTCGTCGGAGCCGGCCTCAAACGCCGCCGATACCTTGCGCTGGCGAAGCGCCGTCCATCCGGAACTGACCGTCCCGACAATACCTTTCGGCAGGAACAGCGTGACCACCACGAACAGGCCACCCAGGGCGAACAGCCAGATGTCCGGCAGCGCCCCGGTGAACCACGTCTTTGCGAAGTTGACCAGAATGGCTCCCAAGACGGCGCCAACCAGCGTGCCGCGCCCGCCCACGGCAACCCAGATGACCACCTCGATGGAGTTGGCGGGGGCAAATTCGCCCGGATTGATGATGCCGACCTGGGGCACATAAAGCGCGCCTGCGATACCGGCCATCATCGCCGACAGGGTCCAGACGAAGAGTTTGTAGTGTTCCACGCGATAGCCGAAGAACCGTGTGCGGCTTTCCGCGTCGCGGACCGCGACCAGGACCTTGCCCAGCTTGGAGCGTGTGATCGCGCGGCAGATAAGAAAGCACAGGACCAGCGCCAGGCCTGAGGCTGCAAACAGGCCGGCGCGGGTCGTGTCGGCTTGAATGTCAAAGCCGAGAATGTCCTTGAAATCGGTCAGGCCGTTGTTGCCGCCAAACCCCATGTCATTGCGGAAGAACGCGAGCAGCAGCGCATAGGTCAGCGCCTGGGTGATGATCGAGAGATAAACGCCGGTCACCCGCGAGCGGAAGGCGAACCAGCCGAAGACAAAGGCCAGCACGCCCGGCACCAGGACGACCATCAGGGCCGCGAACCAGAACATGTCGAAGCCGTACCAGTACCAGGGCAGGTCCTGCCAGTTCAGGAAGACCATGAAATCGGGCAGGAGCGGATCGCCGTAAACCCCGCGGGTACCGATCTGGCGCATGAGATACATGCCCATGGCGTAGCCGCCGAGCGCAAAGAAGGCGGCGTGGCCGAGCGAGAGGATGCCACAATAGCCCCAGACCAGATCGACGGCGAGCGCCAGCAGCGCGTAGGTCAGGTATTTGCCCATCAGCGTGACGGCATAGGTCGGCACGTGGAAAGGCGAGGTTTCCGGCACCAGAAGGTTGCCTGCCGGCACCAGCACGATCACTGCGGCCATGAGCGCGAGAAAGATCCCCGCGCGCGCGTCCATGGCACGAAAGAGAAATGACGACATCATGCTTCGACTGCCCGGCCCTTGAGGGCAAACAGGCCCCTCGGACGCTTCTGGATAAAGAGAATGATAAAGACGAGCACGAAGATCTTGCCGAGCACGGCGCCGGCATAAGGCTCGAGGAACTTGTTGACGACACCGAGTGTCATGGCGCCGACCAGCGTGCCCCAGAGATTGCCGACACCGCCGAACACCACGACCATGAAGCTGTCGATGATGTAGCCCTGGCCGAGGTTGGGCGAGACGTTGTCGATCTGGCTGAGCGCCACACCGGCAATGCCGGCAATGCCCGACCCGAGACCGAAGGTCAGCGCGTCCACCCAGGGTGTGCGAATGCCCATGGAGGCGGCCATGCGCCGGTTCTGGGTGACAGCTCTCGTATAAAGACCAAAGGGCGTCTTTTTCAGCACGAGCATCAATCCGGCAAAGACCAGCATCGCAAAAACGATGATCCACATGCGGTTATAGGTGATGGTCATCTGGCCGAGTTCGAATGCGCCTGACATCCAGTCCGGATTGCCAACCTCGCGGTTGGTCGGACCGAAGATCGAGCGCACCGCCTGCTGCAGAATGAGTGAAATGCCCCATGTTGCCAGAAGAGTTTCAAGGGGGCGGCCATAGAGCCAGCGAATGACACCGCGCTCGATGGCGATGCCGATCGAACCGGAGGCCAGAAAGGCGAGGGGCAGGGCGATGAACAGCGAATATTCAAACAGGCCCGGTGCGGACGTTCTGATCAGCTCCTGGACCACAAAGGTCGTATAGGCCCCGATCATGACCATTTCGCCATGCGCCATGTTGATGACGCCCATGACCCCGAAAGTGATGGCAAGACCGATCGCCGCCAGCAGCAGCACGGAACCAAGAGACAGCCCGTACCAGATGTTCTGTGCAGCATCCCAGGTGGCAAGTGACTTCTCGATCTTCGCAACAGCCTGACCTGCTGCCGCCTGGACGGCACCATCGGATGTGGATTGCGCGGCGATCAGCAGGGAAAGCGCATCGCGGTTGCCCATGTCGGAGAGGGTCGCGACGGCGTCCAGCTTCTGGCTTTCTTCCAGATCCGAATTGAGAACGGCGGCGGCACGCGCCTGGGCCATGACCTGACGCACGTCGCTGTCTTCTTCGGCTGCAAGCGCCGTATCGAGCGCTTCGATGCTGTCCGGATCCTTGGCCTTGAAGATGGCTTCAGCGGCCGCCTTGCGGACGTTCGGATCCGGCGCCATCAGGGTCAGGGACCCGAGTGCTGCGCGGATCACGCGGCGAAGCTTGTTGTTGACCTTGATCTTCTTGACCTCGCGCCGTCCGGCCTCACCGGCCGCTTCCATCGTCAACGGATCGGTCAATTTGAAGATCTTGCCCTGTTTCTCGGCAATGAAGACCTGGTCGTCGGACTTGCGGAAATAGAGGTCTCCGCCGCTGAGAGCTTCCAGAACGGGAGCCGCCGCCGGGTTTCCGGTCGCGGCCAGAGCTCCGATCTGCTGTTCGGTTTCGGCGTACTTGCCCTTGGCAAGCTCATTGACCAGAGGCCGCAGGCTTTCCGCGTCGGACTGGGCCAGGGCCGGTCCGGCAACCGCGCTCAGGATCAGGCAAAAGAGGAGAAGAAATGGTCTTACCAGGGACATCGTGTCCACCGCGTTATGCGCGTTAAATGAAAGACTTCATCCTGAAGGGCCACACTGCGGCGTCTCGGCGGATGGGTCACTTATGTCGGAGCTTGCCGCCGGTCACTCGAAACGGACCTTGCATGCGCCAGACAGTCGCTCCCGGCGGATCCCGGGAGAAAAGGGGACGGGCTCACCCAAGCCCGTCCCCGTCTCCGTGTCTCCTCCCTTAGGACCCGGAGCCGGTGCACTCACCTGTGGCAGTGTTGAAGCTGCCGCAGGACATCGGTGCGCGCCAATCGGAGATCAGGTCCTTGGAGCCTTCCAGATAGTCGGACCAGGCATCACCGACGACGAGACCGGAGGTTTCCCAGACGGTTTCGAACTGGCCGTCTTCCTGGATCTCGCCGATCAGCACCGGCTTGGTGATGTGGTGGTTCGGCATCATGGCGGAATAGCCGCCGGTGAGGTTCGGTACGGACACGCCGACAATCGCGTCGATCACGGCATCCGGATCGGTGGTGCCGGCTTTCTCGACCGCTTCGACCCACATGTTGAAGCCGATAAAATGTGCTTCCATCGGGTCGTTGGTCACCCGCTCGTCGTCGCCGATAAAGGCTTGCCAGGTTTCAATGAACTCGGCATTGGCGTCGGTGTCGGCAGACTGGAAGTAGTTCCAGGCAGCAAGGTGGCCGACCAGCGGGGCTGTGTCGAGACCGGCAAGTTCCTCTTCACCCACGGAGAAGGCAACGACCGGGATATCTTCGGCCTTGATGCCGGCATTGCCGAGTTCCTTGTAGAACGGCACGTTGGCGTCGCCGTTGATCGTGGAGACAACAGCGGTTTTCTTGCCGGCGGAGCCGAAGGCCTTGATGTCGGAGACGATCGTCTGCCAGTCGGAATGTCCGAACGGCGTGTAGTTGATCATGATGTCTTCTTCAGCGACACCCTTGGACTTCAGATAGGCTTCCAGGATCTTGTTGGTCGTGCGCGGATAGACATAGTCGGTTCCGGCGAGAACCCAGCGCTCGACACCCTCTTCATTCATCAGGTAGTCAACGGCCGGGATGGCCTGCTGGTTCGGGGCCGCGCCGGTGTAGAAGACGTTGCGCTGGCTTTCTTCCCCTTCGTACTGGACCGGGTAGAACAGCAGTGAATTCAGCTCTTCAAAGACCGGCAGAACGGATTTGCGCGAGACGGACGTCCAGCAGCCGAAGACGGCATCGACGCCGTTGACTTCAATCAGCTCACGGGCCTTCTCGGCAAAGAGCGGCCAGTCGGACGCCGGGTCGACGACAACGGCTTCGAGTTTCTTGCCAAGCAGGCCGCCCTTCTTGTTCTGCTCTTCGATGAGCATCAGCATGGCGTCTTTCAGAGTGGTCTCGGAAATCGCCATCGTGCCGGACAGCGAATGCAGGATACCGACCTTGATGGTGTCTTCGTCCGCGGCCGCGCCGCCGATCATGGTGCTGGCCATCAGGCCGGCAAGTGCAAGTTTCGTGAATGTCTTTTTCATGGATGTTCCCCTTCTGTGACGTCACCAGGTCCCACGCCGGTGATTGGCGGCTGGAAGGTTTGCCGCTGTCGGGGAAGATCGTGCGCTCGAACTATCGCACTGCAACATACGTCAATTGACGTAGGTGGGCTCCGGCCGCTTTTTGGCACAGTTTTCAGGCAGTCGGCACGAAATGTGCTCTGAAGAGGGATTGGCGCAAATAACGAGGCGAAAAACAGCGTGTTGGTGTGGGGCAATTGCCAAAATTGCAGGCAACTGGTGAAATTTTGGGCTGATTGTGCAGGTGATGCCTCGGCTGATGCGGAACAGGTTTGTCTTCCAAACGCCGTTAACAAAGGGCTGGTGTCATGACCGCCCGTCAGCGCATCCTCCCGGTTCGGCGCCGGTACAACAAGTGGGTCAACAACCAGACCCTTGAAGACTATGCGCTGCGCTTCACCGCCAAAAGCGCGCGGCGCTTTTCCTCGCGGGCGATTTCGCAAACGGCCATCGGGGCTATTTCCTTTCTGGCGCTTGAGGCGATCGGCGGGGCGATCACCTTGTCTCACGGAACGGCTAATGCGTTCCTGGCCATCCTGGTCGGCAGCCTGGTGCTGCTTGTTGTGGGATTGCCGATCAGCCGGTATGCCATGCGGTATGGCGTCGATATCGATCTGCTCACACGCGGGGCCGGGTTCGGCTATATCGGCTCGACGGTAACCTCGCTCATCTATGCGAGTTTCACCTTTATCCTTTTTGCGATCGAGGCCTCGATCATGTCGAGTGCCCTGGAATTCGCCTTCGGCGTTCCGCTCTGGCTTGGCTACATCATCAGCGCGGTGGCCGTCATTCCTCTGGTCACCCATGGCATCACCTGGATCAGCCGGTTCCAGCTCGCCACCCAGCCGTTCTGGATCATTCTTAATATCCTGCCCTTCATCTTCATCATCTTCACCGACTGGCAGGCGGTCGGTACATGGCTGAATTTCTCCGGCATCGATCCTGCAACCGGAATGGAAAGGACATCGGGTGGAGGCTGGGACAGCATCAGTCTGATCAGCTTCGGTACCGCCTCGGCCGTGATCCTGGCGCTGATGGCGCAGATCGGCGAGCAGGTCGACTTCCTGCGGTTTCTGCCGGCTCAGGACTATGCAAGACGCCGCCATCGGCTGGCCCTGTTCCTGGCGGGGCCTGGCTGGGTCGTGCTTGGGGCGCCGAAGATGATTGCTGGCTCTTTTCTGGCCGTTCTGGTGCTTTCTCACGGCGTGCCTGTCGAGCATGCGGACGAGCCATCGCGCATGTACACCGTTGCCTTCGGCTACATGATCCCGAACGAGACCGTTGTGCTTCTGCTGATGGCCGCCTTTGTCGTGGTTGCCCAGCTCAAGATCAATGTCATGAACGCCTATGCGGGGTCACTTGCGTGGTCGAATTTCTTTTCCCGCCTGACCCATTCTCATCCAGGACGGGTCGTCTGGCTGGTCTTTAATGTCGGCATCGCGCTGCTTTTGATGGAACTCGGGATTTACCGGCTTCTGGAGGAAACCCTCGGGGTTTTCTCGATCATTGCCATGGCGTGGCTATCCGCCATTTCCGCCGATCTCTTCATCAACAAGCCGCTTGGCCTGTCGCCGCCGGGGATCGAATTCAAGCGGGCGCATCTTTATGACATCAACCCCGTGGGCACTGGCGCCATGCTGCTGGCGACCGGGGTCGCCCTTGCGGCCCATTTCGGCTTGTTCGGCGAGACCGCCGCTGCCCTGGCAACGTTTCTGGCCATGGCTCTTGCCTTTGTGGCCGCGCCTTTGATTGCCTGGGCAACAAAGGGCCGGTTCTATCTCGCCCGCAAGCCGCGCCAGAGCTGGCTGGCGAAGGACCAGATCGCCTGTTCCATTTGCGAAAACCCGTTCGAGCCCGAGGACATGGCCTATTGCCCGGCCTACCAGGCGCCGATCTGTTCCTTGTGCTGTTCCCTTGACGCGCGCTGCCATGACAGTTGCAAGCCAAAGGCAAGAGCTGCGCACCAGGTGGGAACGGTCGCTGCCCTGTTCCTGCCTGAAGGCGTGCTCGCCTTTCTGCGCACGCGGCTCGGCAGATATGCTTTGGCGTCCGCGGTCTCCATCTCCGCGATCGGCTGTGTGGTCTGGATCATCTATGCACAGGCGGCGAGCCGCTTTGGGGATCCGACCGGCATCATCGCCCAGACGGTCACGCTCATCTTTTTCGTCTTTGCCATCGTGGCAGGCATTGCCTGCTGGTTTCTGGTGCTCGCGCATGACACACGCCGGGTCGCAGAGGAGGAATCGGCCCGCCAGAACGCTCTGTTGCAGAAGGAAATCGATGCCCACAGCATCACCGACGCAGCGCTGCAGAAGGCCAAGGAGGATGCCGAAGCCGCCAACCTTGCCAAGAGCCGATACGTTGTCGGGCTCAGTCATGAGCTCAGAACGCCGCTCAATGCCGTCATGGGCTATGCCCAGGTGCTGGAGCAGGATGAGACCTTGCCGGCCGCCCGCAAGCCGGCCGTCAGCACGATCCGCCGTAGCGCGGAGCATCTTTCCGGCCTGATTGACGGCCTGCTGGACATCTCCCGCATCGAGAGTGGGCGCCTGCAGGTCTATTCCAACGAGATCAACATTCACGAGTTCCTCGACCAGATCGTGGACATGTTCCGCATGCAGGCAACGGCCAAGGGGCTCGGCTTCTTATATGAGCGCGCGCCAAATCTGCCGGTCTTTGTGCGCACCGATGAAAAGCGGTTGCGCCAGATCCTGGTCAACCTGTTGTCCAATGCCGTCAAGTTCACCGAAGAAGGCGATGTCTCATTGAAGGTGAGCTATCGCTCCCAGGTGGCCAGCTTTGTCGTGACCGACAGCGGGCCGGGTGTTGATCTGCAGGACCAGACCAAGATCTTCGAACCGTTCGGACGAAGCCGGGCGGCCAACAACCGGCGGGTGCCGGGGCTCGGGCTCGGTCTCACCATCACCAAGCTTCTGACGGAAACCATGGGTGGCGCGATTGCGCTTGCAAGCGAACCGGGAGAGGGAGCGTCCTTCGAGGTGCGGCTGATGCTGGCCGGTGTCGACCGGCCCGTGGACACCGTTCGGCTGGAGCGGCAGGTCAGGGGGTACGAAGGCGCGCGGCGGATCATTGCCGTGATCGATGACAATCCCGATCACCGGGCGCTTGTCAGCGACATTCTGAAACCCATCGGGTTTGCGGTGATGGTAGCGGACAGCGGCAGGGTCTGCCTTGAAACGGTTGCCCCACTGTCACCTGATCTTTATCTCATCGACATTCTGATGCCGGGCATGAATGGATGGGAGTTGGCAGAAGCGCTCCGCAGCCATGGGGACAAAGCGCCGATCGTCATGCTGTCGGCCAATATCGGCGATCAGAGCCTGCGCCCCGAAGGACCGGTCCACCATTCGGCAACCCTGGCCAAACCCTTTGCGATCGGACAGCTCTACGATCTCCTCCAGAAGCATCTGGGCATCACCTGGACAGAACAGGCCAAGGAGCGTGAAACAAGACCGGTCAGGCCCGAGGTGCTGCGATCGCCGGGCGCAGATCATGTCGCCGACCTGATCTCGCTCGCTGATATCGGCTATGTGGAGGGCATCGAGGCCAAACTGACCGAATTGGCTGAAACACCGGAGAACAAGGCGCTCATTCGGGAATTGCAGGAACATCTCACCCGTTTCGACTTCGAGGCGTATCGCAACGTATTGAACGGACTGGAAACCCATGACGGATGAGCGCCGCGAAACGGTTCTGGTGGTGGACGACAGTCCGGAAACCCTGGGCTTCGTCACCGAGGCGCTCAAGAAAACGGGTGTCGCCGTGCTGGTTGCGACCAGCGGCGATGCTGCGTTGAAAATCTGCGAGAAGGTCACGCCAGACACGATCCTGATGGATGCCGTCATGCCGGGTCTCGACGGTTTTGATACCTGCCGAAAGATCAAGGACAGCCAGGCCTTGCAGCATGTGCCTGTGATTTTCATGACCGGGTTGTCCGAGACCGAGCATATCGTCCGGGCGCTGGAGTCCGGCGGTGTCGATTTTCTCACCAAGCCGATTGACGTCGACGAGTTGAAGGCGCGCATCAAGGTGCACCTGAAAAACGCCCGTTCGGTGCAAAGCGCCCATGTGGCACTCGACGCAGCGGGCCGACATCTGGTGGCGGTCTCTCGCGAGGGAACCGTATTGTGGTCGACGCCGCAGATCCAGAACCTGCTGGCGCGCACCGGCGCCGCAGAGACAAGTCTTTACAGGCTGGGGCAGGCGCTCGGAGACTGGCTGGACGGCGCGCCCGGGGACGGTGCGCACAGGCGCAGCTTCATGCTTGGTCTGTCTGAAGAGCTGGCCGTGCAGCTGCATCCGCTGGGACGGGTCGGGCCGGACGAGAATCTGTTCCGGGTGACCGCGGAAGACGAGGCCGGCCAGGTGCAGGCCCTGCAGGACCGGTTCGAACTGACACAGCGCGAGGCGGAGGTGCTGATCTGGATTTCCAAGGGCAAGTCCAACAAGGATATTGGAGAGATCCTGGGCCTGTCGCCGCGCACCGTGAACAAGCACCTTGAACAGATTTTCGTCAAGCTAGGGGTCGAAAACAGGGCCTCTGCCGCCGTCCGTGCCGCCGAAGTGATCTTCGCACTGTGACATTTTTGTAATGGCTTGGAACGATGACCTTCCCCTTGGGAAGGACATCTCGACAAGATCAATGCCTTGGCCTATGCATGCATTGGTGCGTGGTATTAGCCAAAAGGATAAGACGGCATGGCCGCGCACGAGCCGCAACAATAATGAAATGCCAGCGGGCTTGGCAAAGAGGAGCGTGGCTATGACGAATTACAGGGAGGTGCAGCGGACAACGCTGCTGCCGGACCAGATCGCCGCAGACATCATGGCGAAAATCACAGAAGGCACATTGCAGCCGGGCGACACCCTGCCGACGGAGCATGCGCTTGCGGGCACGTTCGGTGTCAGCCGCAACGTGGTGCGTGAAGCCATTGCCAGACTGAGGTCTGACGGAGTGGTCGAGTCGCGTCAGGGCCGTGGGGCGGTCGTGAAACCGATCACGGAACGGGAAACCTTTCGTGTCGATATCCAGGCCCTCGGCAAGTCCGGAAATCTGGCGGACCTGTTCGAGTTGCGCGGCCTTCTGGAAATTGAAGCAGCCGGGCTTGCTGCGGTTCGCAGAACGTCGGTCGATCTTGAGGAGATGTGCAAGGCAATCGCGGAACTCGACGGCGGCAGCCGGTTTGATGACCGGCGCCTGGAAGCGGATGCTGCGTTCCACAGGGCGATCGGCAAGGCAACAGCCAATGCCTATCTTTATGGAATTATCTGTTACATTTCCTCGCGTCTCAAGGAGACCGCACGCATCACGTCAAACATCTATGAAAAGGATGACCTGGTTCAGGTGACACGAGCGGAGCACCTGAAGATTTTGAAGGCGATCGAGGTTGGCGACCGCACGCAAGCGCGCAGGGCAATGGCAGACCATATCAGCGCGGCCTCCAAGCGTCTCAATGTACCGGTCAAGCCGATCGGGCACCTTTAGGGCGAGGCCTCATTCATCTGATCGAAATGGCGCAACAGTCGGCAACGGTTGCGGGGAAAAGCGCGAAAAGCGGGCCTCTTGCCTGTTTGAGCGGTTTGACGCAACAGGTCAAAGCCGTCTTGCGTCGCTCCGGGAGAGGGTGAATTTGCCCGGCAACGTTGTAGCAAATCTCTGGAAACCGGAAGGTTTCCGCGGCTTTGCGCCTCGCAACCGAACAAATTCATCGCGGCCAATTCACTCGAAGGAATGTGGCCTGACCCTAGAACCAGGCCTGTGCGGGGTCGGGCAGCGGAATCGCATCCAGCAACATGCGTGTATAGTCCGCCTTGGGATTGTCGAAGAGCTCCGGAGTTGTCGCATGCTCGACGATCTCGCCCTGGTAAAGCACCAGGATCCGGGTGCACAGGCGGCGGATCACCGAGAGGTCGTGGCTGATGAAAGCGAGGGTCAGGCCGAGCTCTCTGACCAGGTCCTCCAGCAGGTTGAGGACCTGCGCCTGGGACGAGACGTCGAGACCGGAGACGATTTCGTCGGCAAGAATGAAATCGGGTCTGAGGGCGATGGCGCGCGCAATGCCGACCCGCTGCCTCTGACCGCCGGAGAGTTCATGCGGATAACGCGTGGCGAAGGAGCGTGGCAGGCCAACCATGTCGAGCGCCTCGTCGACCCGGCTCCCAACGTTGTCCAGGCCCTGAAGCTTCAGCGGACCGGCGATGATACCGCCGACCCTGCGACGCGGGTTGAGCGAGGACATCGGGTCCTGGAAGATCATCTGGAAACGGCGCCGCAGCGGACGCAGCCTGTCTTCGCCCATGTGGGAAATGTCGGTGCCCTCAAACTGAATGCTGCCGCCATCCGGTTCGATCAGCCGGATCAGGGCCCGTCCGAGCGTCGACTTTCCGGACCCGGAGCCGCCGACAATGCCAAGCACTTCGCCTTTCGGAATGTCGAAAGTCAGGCCTTTCAGGACGTCTACGCGCGGTGCCGGGCCCAGCAGCGGTTTCCGGGACAGGTCCGGAAAGGACACCTTCAGGTCCCTGAGTTGATAGATCGTGTCGCTCATCGCTGCCCCGCCTCCAGTCGCTCCGCATCAAAGGCGGCTATTTCCGCATCGACGGCGCTGACCACGCTGTCGGGAACCGGGGTGAGTGATCCGTCCGGGTCGGTGTATTTGGGCGTTGCCGCCAGCAGCGCACGTGAATAGGGGTGGGACGGGCCGGCAAAGAAGTGTTCGACACCGGTCTCCTCCACCACCTTGCCGGCATAAAGCACGCTCAGTGTCTGCGCGATCTTTGAAACGACGCCGAGATCATGCGTGACAAACAGAAGCGCGGTGCCATGCCGTTGTTGCATGTCCCGGATCAGTTTCAGGATCTGCTTCTGGACCGTGACGTCGAGTGCGGTGGTCGGCTCGTCGGCTATGATCAGCTTCGGTTCGGCGGCAAAGGCGGAGGCAATCAGGACACGTTGGCGCATGCCGCCGGAAAGCTCGTGCGGATAGGCCTTCATCACCCTTTCGGGCGCCTCGATGTGAACTTCCTCCAGAAGCTCCAGCGCACGGGCTTCGGCCGCCGGGCGTTTCCATCCCAGAATGTCGACCAATCGGTCGGTGACTTGAGGTCCTACCCGTCGCGACGGATTGAGCGCAGTGAGCGGGTCCTGCGGGATCAGCGCCACACGAGCGCCGATGCGTTGCCGGCGGGTCTTGGGCGGGAGACTTTCCAGGTCCTCGCCATCGAGAACGATGCGACCGTCCGTCAGGTGCGCGGCTCTTGGAAGGATCCCAAGCACGGCCTTGCCGATCATGCTCTTGCCGGCGCCGCTTTCGCCGACCAGCGCGCGAACCTCGCCCGCAGAAACATCGAGTGAAACACTGCGAAGCAGCGGAATGCCGTTGGAAAGCCGGACGCTCAGGTCTTGAATGGACAGGAAACTCATCGCAGCACCGGGTCAAAATGTTCCTTCAAGCCCTCGCCGAACTGGGAGAAGCTGAGCACCGTCAGGAACAGGGTGAAGAGCGGAAACACCAGCACCCACCAGGCCTGGTAGATCGAGGCACGCCCCTCGGCGATCATGCCGCCCCAGGTCGGTTGATCGGTGGAGATGGAGAGGTTCACGAAGGAGAGGATCGCCTCGACGATAACGGCGATGCCCATTTCGAGGGTCAGAAGGGCGACGATCGTCGGCAGCACATTGGGCAGGATCTCCGCAAGCGCCGTTCCGATGCGGGTTCTGCCTGCGACCTGGGCCGACGCCACATAATCCATGGCGCCCTGGCTCATGGCTTCTGCCCGCACGACGCGCGCAAACCGCGTCCAGTCGATCACCACGATTGCGACGATCACGGAGGTCAGGCCGGTGCCGATGACTGCGATCAGGAGAATGGCAAAGAGGACGGGCGGAAAGGCCATCCAGATGTCGATCAGGCGCGAGATCATCAGATCGGCCCAGCCCCGGAAATAGCCGGCAATCAGTCCAAGTGCCGATCCGATCAGGCAGGTCAGCGTGCCGGCCACCAGCGCCACGATCAAGGCGACGCGGGCACCATAAAGCATGCGGCTCAGGAGATCGCGGCCCAGGCTGTCCGTGCCAAGCAGATAGGCCGGGTCGGAGCCCTGTTCCCAGATCGGCGGCAGGCGACCGGCAAAGAGATCCTGGGCCAGCGGGTCATGGGGGCTGATCATGGGGGCGAAGATGGCGGCCAGGATCAAGAGGGTGAGCCAGCCTCCGCTCAACCACAGGCGCAGACCGGGCATGCGGCGGACATGTGCTCTGGCGTCAAGCATGGCGCAACCTCGGATTAAGAGCGGCATAGGTCATGTCGACGACCAGATTGACGAGTGTAAACAACAGCGCGAACACCAGAACGATGCCCTGGATCAGAGGCAGATCACGATTGATCACCGCGTCGATAGCCATGTTGCCGAGCCCCTCATAGGAAAACAGCCGCTCGATGATCACCGTGCCGCCGATCAGGAAGGTGAACTGGACACCGATCAGCGTCAGGGTCGGCAGGATGGCATTTGGCAGCGCGTCCTTCAGGATAATCGCGGATTCCGAATAGCCCTTGGTGCGCGCCAGGGTGATGTAGTCGTCGTGCATGCATTCTTTCAGGGATTGCTTGAGCAGCTGCAGGATGATGGCGGCAAGCGGGATGGCAAGCGCCAGCGCCGGCATCAGCATGTGACCGATCAGGTCGCCGACCACATCGAATCGCAGCCGCAGCAGGGCCTCGAAGAGGTAGAAGTTTGAAGTGAACTCAAAACCGAGGGAAGGGGAGATCCGCCCGGAAATGTGAAACAGCGGCCAGAGCACGCCGAAGAGCAGGATCAGCGCCAGGCCCCAGAGAAAGTCCGGCAACGACAGAGCGATACCGCCGGTGACATCAATGCCGCCTTCGATCTTCGTGCCCCGATAAAGCGTTGCCGTCAGTGCGGCGGCGCCGCCCATCAGAACTGCGATCAACAGGGCGAGGATCGAAAGCTCCAGCGTGGCCGGCAGGCGTCCGATCACAAGGTCATAAACCGGCTGACGCAGTGTGATCGAGGTGCCGAAGTCCCCCTGAACGACATTGCCGATCCAGATCAGGAACTGTTCCAGGATGCTCTTGTCGAGGCCATAGAGGGCTTTCAGGCGGTCAATGTCGGCATCGCTCGCGCCAGGCGGCAGCATCATGGCAATCGGGTTGCCCGGCACGACACGAATGACGACAAAGACGATGATGGCGGCCCCCAGAAGGGTGACCAGCGTGGTGGCGAAACGTGTCAGCAACGCGCGCACGATCTGCATGGCAATGTGGCCTGGTATCGGATCAAAAAGCCGCCGCAGCGCCCCGGGAAGCTGGAACAGCTGGGCGCTGCGGCGTAGGCGGGATGTGTTACGACCGTGTCATCAGGTGCGGCAGCAGCGCACCGGAGGCATGCGGCGTCACCTTGACCTGATCCGTATGAAGGATCGGCTGCACATACTGGATCAGCGGAATGACCAGTGCGTTGTCCGCGATGAACCGGTCGACCTCTTTCCAGCCGGCAATGCGCTTGTCCTCGTCGGCCTCACCCCAGAGCGGCAGGATCTTCTGCATCAGGTCCTCGCCGTCCCAGACCGAATGTGGTGAGGGGCCAAACATGGCAAATCCGGTCGAGGTGGTCGGGTCGCCAATCGCATTGCCCCAATTGTAGAAGGCAGCAGGGGCCAGCGTATCGGCCGCGCGCAGTTCATAGTGCTTGGCGATTTCGTAGACCTCGATTTCGGCCTCGATGCCCACCTTGCGCCAGAGCCCGACGATTGCCTGGATGATTTCATAATCCTTGGGCTTGAAGCCGCGCGTCGTCTGGATCCGGAAGGTGACCGGGTTGTCCGGACCGTATCCGGAGGCTGCCAGCAGTTCCTTGGCCTTGTCCGGGTCATAGGGCACCGTGATCGAGGGATCGAAAGCGGTGTAATCCGGGGTCTGCAGAGTGTCGATGGCGACGCCGTAATTCGACAGAAGCCTTTCGATGATGGTCTTCTTGTCAATGGCATGCGCCATGGCCTTGCGCACATTCGGGTCGTTCATCGGTTCGACATCGTTGATGAAGATCATTCCGATATCCGAGATCGGGGCAGCTGTTCCGACCAGGCCGTCCTGTTCCTTCAGCCGGTCGAATTCTTCATAAGGCATTTCCAGCGTCACATGGGCGTTGCCGGACATGACCTCGAAGGTGCGGCTGGAAGCATCGGTGACGAACTTGATGGTCACCGTCTTGAACTCCGGAGCCCCACCCCAGTACTTCTCGTTGGCTTTCAGGCGCACAAAGGCGTTGCGCTCGAACTTGTCGACCATATAGGGGCCGGTTCCGACGGGCGCGGCCTCGAAGCCGTCTGCGCCGGCTTCTTCATAGTACTTCTTCGGCAGCACATAGCCCGTCAGGAAACTCATCCACTTGAAGATGGTCGGCTCGTACTCCTTGACGTCGGCGGTGATCCGGTTGCCGTCGACACTGAAGTTGCCGATCTTGCCCCAGATGAACTGGATCGGATTGCCGGTGTCTGCATTGCCGGCCCGCTCCAGCGACCAGACAATGTCTTCCGGCGTCAACGGGTCGCCATTGTGCCAGGTGACACCTTCACGCACATCCATCCAGATCCTGGATTTGTCCTCGTTCCAGCCCCACTCGGTCAGAATGCCGGAGCCGAAGCTCAGATCCGGGTTCTGATGAATAAACATGTCGAAGACAGACTGGTAGATGCCCTGGATCGTCGGATTGACGGCCGACGGACCGACCGTCGGATCCCAGCTCGGCAGATTGACATTGTAGGCAATCACCAGTTCTTCGATGCCCTGGGCCAGGGCCGGTGTGCCAACAGCGGTCAGGACACCAGTTGCCGCTGCAGTTTGTAAAAGCGTTCGTCTTGTAAGCTTCATGGTTGTGTTCCCCAACGTGTCTCTGGAGCCGGTGCGTTTCTTTTGTCGCTATCCGGCAAGTTTTTGTGCGAGCAGATATCCGGGCCCGGCGCCGGTGCCTGCTCCGGGCCAGACGGCGGCCCCGGTATGGAAAAGGTTTCCAACCGGAGTGGTGCCGTCGGCAAAACCGCGTACGGGCCTGAACAGGAAATGCTGGGTCAAGTGATGGCTCCCGCAGATCTGGTCTCCTCCGACCAGATTGGGATTGTCCGCCTCCAGCATGGCGGGCGTCACGATATGACGGCCGAGGATCTTGGCTCGAGCGCCAGGCGCATAGCGTTCCAGAAGATCAAGGGCACGTTCGGCGAAGGGTTCGGCTGCGCTTTCCCAATCGGTCGCCGTGATCTGGCCGGCGGCATCTCCCTTGATCGTGCCGGGGGCCATGCGGACCTGAAGCCAGAGCACGTGCTTGCCGTCCGGGGCGCGGCTTGGATCAATGGCGGTCGGCTGGCCGCAGACGACCACCGGTTCATCGGGCAACAAGCCGGCCTGCGCTTGCGCATAAGTCCGTGCCATCTGGTCCAGATCCGGCGCGAGATGCACATAGGCGAAGGTCTTGAGCTCCTCAGAGGCCGTCCAGTCGGGCAGGTCTTCCATCGCGAGATGGATCATCATGGTGCCCGGCGCATGGATCGAGGTCTTCAGGCCGTTGTCATAGCGTTTGTTGCCGGTCGCGCCGGTGAGCCTGGCAAGTGCAGCGGGGGCGACGTTGGCGATCACGGCCTTTTTTGCCATTACCTGACGACCGTCGGAAAGTTCGACACCGACGGCTTGTCCCTTTTCGATCAGAATGCGTGTGATCTCGGCATCGCAGGTGACCGTGCCGCCATTTGCTTCCAGCGTGGCGGTCATCGCCTTGATGATCGCATCCGCACCGCCCTTGCCAAGGACCATGCCGAAGGCCTGGTTGGCCATGCCTTCCAGGTAGGGGAAGAGTGCACCGCCGGAGATATCAGGTGCAAAATCGAGATGCATGCCCCATGCGCCCAGGAGGGCGCGCACCTTGGGAGAGACGAAGGTCTCGCTCAGCCAGTCTCTTGGTGATGCCAGCAGGAAGCGGCCGAGATCCATCACCCCGCCGGTGCCGTTTCGGCGCCACTCCTTGAACAATATATATGCAAATGCACGTTTTTTCGCCGGACTGCCCAAAAGGCCGAACAGGCTTTCGGCGCGCGCCGGAAATTCGGCTGTCAGGGCACGCCATGTTTCGGCATCCAGCGCGTTTTCGGCGTTGATACGCTGTGCCGTCTTTTCCAGGTCGTTGCTGACGCCGAGCCAGCTGCCATCCGGAAAGACAGAAGAAAAACAATTGGCTACCGGCGCAAACTCAAGTCCGTTCCGACCCAGTTCTTCGCCGTATTCCTTGAAAAAGGCCGAGCCGGCAAAAAGTGAAAGGTTCATGGCGGCCCAGTCGTGACGGAAACCGGGAAGCGTATATTCGCCGGTCTTGACCGCGCCGCCTGGTTCTGCCGCGCGTTCGAACACACCGACCTTCCAGCCCTGGGCGGCTAGGTGGACAGCGCAGGCGAGGCTGTTATGCCCGCTGCCGATAATGATGCTGTCCAAGGTCTCGGTCACGCTCTTCCCCTCCGCTGACGAAGAAGATAATTGCAAATACAAATAAATCTGTCTAGCATCGAATTGCAACAACGAGCCGACAGGCCGCAGAGGTACAGAGGGAACACATCATGTCTGCAGAGAACGCACTCGGCGGGCTCGGAGCCAAGCTCCTGTCCGGAGAGGTGGAAGTGGTGGATTGCACGGGCGTCCTGGGACCGGGCACGCCGATCATTCAGTTGCCGCCGGATTTCGCGAAGGCGACGCCGAAGGTCGAGATTCACAAGATCAGCGAATATGATTCAGACGGGCCGTTTTTTGCCTGGAACTGGATGGTACTGGGCGAGCATTCCGGAACCCATTTCGACGCGCCGCATCACTGGATTACCGGCAAGGACTATGACGACGGTTTCACCGACACGCTCGATGTGCAGCGTCTTGTGGCGCCCGTGAACGTCATCGACTGTTCGCAGGAGAGCCTCGACAATCCGGATTTTCTTCTGACTGCGGACCTGATCAAGGCCTGGGAAGCCGAGCATGGCGAGATCGGCGAGGGCGAATGGGTTGTCATGCGCACCGACTGGGACAAGCGCGCCCATGACGAAGCGCTGTTCCTGAACACAGATGACACCGGGCCGCATAGTCCCGGTCCGACGCCGGATGCCATTGAATACCTGCTGTCCAAGAAGATTGTCGGCTGGGGCAGTCAGTGCATTGGGACCGATGCCGGACAGGCAGGAGGGATGGAGCCTCCTTATCCGGCGCATAATCTTCTGCACCGGGACAACTGTTTCGGACTGGCCTCGCTGGCCAACCTGGACAAGCTGCCGGCCAAGGGGGCAATCCTGATCGCCGCGCCGCTGAAAATCGAACGCGGGACGGGCAGTCCGATCCGCGCCTTGGCACTCGTTCCCAAGGCGTGAGGCAGACACCGTGACCGCTCCGCATGTCATTATCGGTTCGGGCATCAATGCCCTCGTTGCGGCAGCAATGCTGTCGCGCCGGGGCGAGCCCGTTCTTGTGCTGGAGCGGTCCGATCGGCTTGGCGGCTGCATGCGCACGGAGGAAATCACGCTGCCCGGCTATCACCACGATGTCATGGCGGCGACATTCGTTCTGTTTCTGACGTCGCCGGCCTATGCGGAACTGGCCGAGGATCTTGGCAAACACGGATTGGAATTCTGCCACGGCAATCATCCAACGGCCGTTTTGCGGCCAGGAGGCGAGGCGGCTGTCCTATCCATGGACCGGAGCCGGAACATTGCCGCCTTTGACGCGCTTTCGGTGGGTGACGGGCTGCAACACGCCGCCGATGTCGGCGGTATCGAGGCGGATGCCGAGTTTCTCTTTGCCCTGCTCGGAAGCCCGCTCTGGTCGGTGAAGATGGCGCGCCTGATGGCAGGGCAAGCCTGGAAGCGGGGCCTGACCGGCCTGAAGGCCTGGTTTGGCGCGGCGTTGCAGCCTGCCAGAGGCTGGCTGGAGACAAGTTATCGGAGCGAGACCCTGCAGGCCCTTTGGGCGCCGTGGGTTCTGCACACGGGCCTGACACCTGAAAGCACGTATTCCGGACAGATGGGACGGGTCATCGCATTTGCTCTCGAAGCTGCTGGCGCTCCTGTTGCCAAAGGTGGATCGGCGAGTGTTCCAGAGGCGTTTCGAAAGCTCATCGAGGCGAAGGGTGGGACGATCCGCACCGGTGCGGATGTCGACCGGATCCTAGTGAAAGACGGCAAGGCGGTTGGCGTCAGAACGGCAGATGGTGAGACGATAAAGGCACAATCGGTCATCGCTTCGGTAACCCCAACCCAGCTTTATGGACGCCTGCTTGGCGAGGAAGAGGCTGCTCCCGGTGCTGCCGCCTATCGGTACGGGCGCGGCAATTTTCAACTGCACTATGCTCTGGATGGCGATCCGGACTGGATCGCGGAGGGTTTGGAGGACGTTGCCCTGATCCATCTGGCGGATGGCATTGACAGTGTTTCGAAATCCGCGAACGAGGCAGAGCGCGGCCTGCTGCCGGAAACACCGACAATCTGTGTCGGCCAGCCGCATCGGCTCGACCCGACGCGTGTTCCGAAAGGCAAGGCCCTGTTGTGGCTGCAGGTGCCGGATGCGCCCCGGGTGATCAAGGGAGACGCTGCAAACGTAATCCAGACCGAACCACACTGGACGGAGGCGACACGCGAGGCCTTCGCCGATCGGCTGGAGGAAATCTTGCGGCGGCATATCCGGAATTTCGATGAGATCAAACTGGCCCGGCGGGCTTATTCTCCGGCGGATCTCAATGACCTCAACATCAATTTGGTAGGTGGCGATCCCTATGGCGGATCCTGCAGCATCGACCAGTTTTTCATCTGGCGCCCTTTGGCCCATTCCGTTAATAGCGCCACCCAAATCCGCAACCTTCACCAGATCGGGGCTTCGACGCATCCCGGTCCGGGTCTTGGCGGCGGATCCGGCTACAATCTGGCAAAGCGGATGGGTGCATGAACGAGGAAGACCGGACGGCAGAGGCGGTTGAAGACGAGCGCGTGCCGCGGCTCGGTGAAATCGGACTTGAGAATTTTCCGCCTTATCTGATGAACCGCATCATGGGGCGCTACAATGCTGCCCTGCGCGATGAAATGGCCAAGCTCGGGCTGACCACGCCCAAGATGCGGTCGCTCGCCGTCTTGTCCGTGATCGATGGACTGCTGATCCGGGATCTGTCCGTTTATGCCATCGTGGAAGTGTCGACGCTGAGCCGGGCTCTGGATGCATTGGAACGCGATGGGCTGGTGCGCCGTGTCGCCGACAAGGAAGACAGTCGGGCCGTCCGTGTCCACCTGACCGACAAGGGGCGTGACACGCATGAACAGCTCTGGCCGCATCTCGCAAGTGCCTACCAGGCAATGTTCAAGGGCATCGACGAGGCCGAACAGCGCGCATTCGTGGCCACATTGCAGACCATTTTGAAGAACGTGCGCAAGCACCCGATATGACGTGAGTTTCGAGGGAGGAGCCGATGGCCGAAAGGTCGTTCAAGGCTGAGGTTGAGCATCTTCGCAAAGGCACCGGCGACACCTTTACCGGTGAGGGCATTCTGGCCATCACCAAGGCGCTCCTGGAAAACGGTGTCGGCTATGTCGGCGGCTATCAGGGCGCACCGATCTCCCATCTGATGGACGTGCTGGCCGATGCCGAGGATCTGATGGGTGAGCTCGGCATCCGCTACGAAGCCAATGCCTCTGAGGCTGCGGCCGCGGCCATGCTGGCTGCCTCCGTGCATTATCCCATTCGCGGCGCGGTCACGTTCAAGGGCTCGGTTGGGGTCAATGTGGCTTCCGACGCACTGGCCAACCTTGCCTCGTCAGGCGTCAATGGTGGGGCCCTGGTTATCGTGGGCGAGGACTATGGCGAAGGCTCCTCGATCATGCAGGAACGGTCCTATGCCTTTGCCATGAAATCCCAGTTCTGGCTGCTCGATCCGCGTCCGAACCTGACTTCGATCGTCAAGTCCGTCGGCGACGGATTTGCCCTGTCGGAGGCAAGCAATTCGCCGGTGATGCTGATGGTGCGGATCCGCTCCTGTCATGTGACCGGAAGTTTTGAAACCAGGGATAATGTGCCGCCTCCGCTCTCTGTCCGCGATGCGCTGGCCAATCCCATGCGGGATTTCAAGCGGGTGGTGCTGCCGCCCATGTCCTACGCCCATGAACATGACAAGGTCGACAATCGCTGGCCGGCGGCCGAAAAATTCATCCTGGACAACAAACTCAACGAGCGGTTCGGACCGGACACCGGCAAGGTCGGTATCATCTGTCCGGGTGGCTTCTACAACAGCGTCATACGTGCGTTGCAACGGCTTGGTCTCGCCGATATCAGCGGCAATACGTCCGTGCCGCTTTATGTGCTGAACGTGACGTATCCGCTGGTTCAGTCAGACCTGCTTGACTTCTGCGCCGGCAAGGACGCCGTCCTGATGGTCGAAGAGGGGCAGCCGGAATTTATCGAACAGCAGCTCGGAGCCATGCTCTACAAGGCAGGCGGAACAACAAAACTCGAAGGCAAGGGCATCTTTCCGAAAGCCGGCGAATACACCGGCCAGATCATGCTGGACGGTCTCGACGCCTTTGTTCGCCAGCACGCAGCGGATCTACTGCCCGGCAAGGTTCTGGCGCCCAATGCGCCCAAGCCGGAGCTTCCCGATCTCAGCCAGACCGTGCCGATCCGGCCACCCGGCTTTTGCACGGGCTGTCCGGAACGCCCGATTTTCGCCTCGCTGAAGCTGGTGGAGCAGGAGGTCGGCCAGCACCAGATCACCGGCGACATCGGGTGCCATCTCTTTGCCTGCCTGCCGCCGTTCGAAATTGGCGGCTCGACCATGGGCTATGGCCTTGGCCCGGCCTCCAACGCGGCCTTTGACGGAGGCGGCGAAAAACGGGCGATCTCGATCCTGGGCGACGGCGGTTTCTGGCACAACGGCCTCAGCTCCTCCATCGGCAATATGGTCTTCAACAAGTCCGACAGCGTTGCCATCATTGTCGACAATTACTATTCGGCGGCGACCGGCGGCCAGGACATTCCCTCCAGCCGGGCGCGTAACAAGTCCAAATCCACCAACAATCCGATCACCAAGGCGCTGGAAGGCGCGGGCGTCAAATGGATCCGGCAGATTGACCGGACCTATGACGTCACCCGGATGCGGGCGACCATCCGCGAAGCGCTGACAACCGACTATGACGGGCCCAAGGTGATCGTGGCGTCGTCGGAATGCATGCTCAACCGGCAGCGCCGCGAAAAGCCGCTGCGCAACAAGGCGATTGCGGGTGGCCGGCGGGTCGAGGTGCCGCGCTTCGGCGTGGATGAGGATGTCTGCACGGGCGATCACGCCTGCATTCGCCTGTCGGGGTGTCCGTCCTTGTCGCTGAAGAAGCTGGACGATCCCTTGCGGGACGATCCGGTGGCGCATATCGACCAGTCCTGTGTCGGCTGTGGCAATTGTGGTGAGGTCGCCGACGCGGCGATCCTCTGCCCATCCTTCTACGAGGCGAATGTGGTTTACAATCCGGGTGGGTTCGAGAGCTGGTTTGCCGGTCTGCGTCAGAAGGTGATTGCCTGGCTGCAGACGCGCCGGGCGGACCGGCGTTTGACTTTCAGCGCGGAGGAGGCCTGATGTCCCTGGCACTTCCCCTGGAGGGGCAGCCGACCGATCCTGCGCTTGAAGGGATCCTGAAGATCGCGATCCTGGCCGTCGGTGGGCAGGGGGGCGGCGTGCTCACCAACTGGATCGAGGGGCTGGCGCGGGCCGAAGGTTATCACTGCCAGGCGACCAGCGTCGCCGGCGTGGCGCAAAGGACCGGCGCCACGATCTATTACATCGAGATAGCGCCGGGAGACGTGGCCTCACCGGTCTTTTCGCTGGCTCCCTCGGCCGGTGACGTCGACATCACCATCGCAGCGGAAATGATGGAAACAGGTCGCGCGATCATGCGCGGCTTCGTGACACCGGACCGGACCACCCTGATCGCCTCCACTCATCGCATGCTGGCGGTGTCGGAGAAAACTGTGCCCGGCGATGGCATGGCCTCCTCCGACGAAGTGAAGGCAGCTGCCGAGCTGGCTGCCCGGAAACTGGTCATGGCGGACATGGATGCAGCGGCGCTCAAGGTCGGATCCGTCATTTCGGCATCGCTCTTCGGTGCGCTTGCCGGATCCGAGGCGTTGCCGTTCAAACGGGAAGCCTTCGAAGAGGCTATTCGCGCCGGTGGTAAGGGCGTTGAGGCCAGCCTGCGCGCCTTTGCGGCCGGATATGACCTCGCCAGGAAGGGCGAGCCTGAGCAACCGGAAGAGAAAACCGCACCGGAACCGCAGATCCTGGAGCCGCGCGGGCCGGAGAAAAGCCGCACGGCCTATGCCAGTCTTCAGGCCCGGGTCGCTGCGCTTCCCGAACCTGCCCGGGAGATGGCGCGTGCCGGACTGCAAAAGGTCGTCGATTTCCAGGATGTCGCCTATGGCAGCGAATATCTGGACCGGCTCGAGGCACTGGTTCGGCAGGATGATGCAGAGCATGGCTTCGAGCTTTCAAGGGAAGCTGCCAAATACATTGCCAATGCCATGGCCTATGACGATGTCATTCGCGTTGCCGACCTGAAAACACGGCCACAGCGTTTCGAACGCATCAGTCAGGAAATGCGGATCGACGAGGGCAAGCTGCTGCGTCTGACGGACTATCTTCATCCGCGCGCCGAAGAGATCGTCGGCCTGTTGCCGGTCAAGCTGGGCAGCCGGCTGGAGCGCGACCCGGCCTGGATGGCCCGCATAGACCGCTGGTTCAACCGCGGCAGGCGGATGCGCACCGACGGATTGCGCGGTTTCGCGATGCTGTACATCCTTGGCGGCATGCGCGGCTGGCGCCTCAAGACCCTGCGCCACAAGATGGAGCAGGATCATCTGCAGGACTGGCTCAAGATGGTGTCCAGTTATCTGCCAAGCCGCTACGCCATGGCCGTTGAAATCCTGAAGTGCCGTCGCCTCATCAAAGGCTATTCCGACACCCATGCCAGAGGTCTTTCGAAGTTCGACAAGGTGCTTGCCGGCGCGCGGATGGTGGAAAACCGTGACGACGGACCGGAATGGGTTGCTCGTTTGCGGGAAGCCGCGTTGAAGGACGAGAAGAGCACCGATCTCGACGGTGCCCTGAAGACCGTGGCGAGTTTTGCCACTACGCCGTAAAGATGCCGGAACATGTGGCCGACCCTTCGAGACGGGCTTTCAGCCCTCCTCAGGATGAGGTTTGAGTTTGAGGTGCAGCCTGCTCAATCCGGCAAATGTAGCTTCACACTAATGAGTGTTGCTCTCTCAAGCCACAGAGGGCTTATGTTCACTCCACCCTCATCCTGAGGAGCCGCTTTAGCGCCGTCTCGAAGGATCGGCGCTTTACTCCGGGTTCTTTGAGAGACAGTCCCAGGGGATGGCTCCGCAGGCCCAGAACAGAAAGCTGAGAGCAACCTCAAACGGCCGCGCTCACCGATGATTTCAGAGCGTCCAGCACTTCCCGGCAGGCCTCTTCCGTCGTCTGGACGCCCGGAGACAACCTGAGTGTGGCGCCGCGCGTGTCGGCGGAAAAACCAGCCCTGCCAAGATCGTCCAGTGCGCGGCTGGCCCCTGCGTTAGAGCCGAGCGAAATCATCAGGCTGCCACCGCGCTCCTGTTCAGCGCGCGGCGTGAGCAGCTTCAGTCCGATGTCGTCAATGCCGGCAATCAGCAGATCCGAAAGATGTCTGTTATGTGCCAGGATGGCATCCGTGTCGGCATCCCTGTGCCACTTGAGTGCCGGGACCGTGGCAGCAGCCGGCAAAATGGCCGGCGTGCCATTGTCGAAGCGCCGGATATCCGGCGCGTAGTCGAAGGCGTCGATGTCCCAGTTGAACGGGTTGTCCTGACTGAACCAGCCGCGCAGTTCCGGCTTGCAGTCCGGGATCAGGTCCGGGTGAACATAGAACGCGCCTGCGCCAGGCGTGCCGCACATCCACTTCAGGCTGGTCGAGACCGCAAAATCAACCTCGGGCGCGGCAACCGAGAAAGGCAGCAATCCGGCGGCCTGGGTGATGTCGATGCCAATCAGGCTGCCCTTTGCACGGCCGTGGGGCACAAGATTTTCCAGATTGACCCTGTGCGAGGTTGTCGAGCTGACCCAGGTGATCAGCGTCAGCGCCACATCGCTGTCCCATTCGGCGATCATGTCCTCATCGGCCACCCAGTCCGCCCCCTGGCGCGCCCGAACCGTGACCAGGTCAAAGCCGAGACGGTCCTGCAGGCGGGTCAGAAGAAAATGGTTCGACGGAAAGCAGTCCTCCGCCACCAGTACTTTGCGCCCCCTGAGCCGATTTTCGGGTAGGGCAGTCAGGAACATGTGCACGCCTTGCGTGACATTCTCGCAGGTCGTGACCGATCCGGCCGGTGCGCCAAGCAGCTGTCGCCAAAGATCAATGAACTCTGCGCGTTTGCCCAGAAGATAGGGCCATTGCCGGTCGTTCGAGGTGCTCCACACCGCACCAAGGTCTGTCATTGCTGCGGCGAGATCCGCTTCCTTCTCCGGATACTGGCCAATCGAATGATAGAGGAAATAGCCGTCTTTTCTGGTGCTCATGATCCCCCCGATGGTTCCGCCGCTATCTGGTTGTCACGCCGTTCGAATTCGACGTCATTGGCGTTGTTAAGGCTGTTGACCCGTAGGGGATTATTCGTATACAGTTTTGACAATAGTTCAAGCTTAAAGGATTTCAGGTTTGCGATTTTTGGCAGAAATTAAAGATCGAGCCCATGGGCTCTTGACTTGTTCTGTATACGGTTTTGCGCCTGACTTGATGGAAGCTAGCTGGTCATGACACCCAACAAAGCCGACCCGACGCCTACAAGCGGGCAAAGCACCAGCGCTCAGATCCATGACGTTCTGATGGGGCGCATTCAGCGCGGTGAACTGTTGCAGGGCGTGCGTTTGGTCGACACGGCCGTTGCGGCGGAATTTGGTGTCTCGCGCATGCCAGCCCGGGATGCCCTGATGCGTCTGGCGCATGAGGGCTATCTGGAGCCGACGACGCGCGGGTTTGTGCTTCCGCGGCTCGATCATCAGGAAATTCTCGAGATCTTTGATCTGCGCCGGCTGCTGGAACCCCGGGCGGCGGCCCTGGCGGCGCAGGCGTTCTCGGAAACGGAGCTGGCCGCGCTGGGTGAAACGCTGAACGACGCGCGGTCCGCCATGGCGGAAGGAGACGCAGAGCGACTGTTTCGCGCCTGTGAGATCTTCCGAAACGGCTGGATCGATGCGGTGCCGAACGGGTCCTTGCGCAAGGCCCTGCAGCGCTACATGACCCAGGTCCAGGCTGTGCGCCTGATGACCTTTGCCGATGGCGTCAATCACCCGCTGATCGTCGAAGGCAATGCGCGTCTCTACGAGGCTTTCTGCCGCCGGGATGCCGTGGCCGCGTCCGACAGAATTCTGCGTTTCGTCTTTGACGGCGAAGCAGCCTATCTCGCCGCCCATGAGGCGGCACAACAAGACAAAACCGCTGCACCTGCCAAGGCAGGGTGACACGGGGATCGAAGGGGGAGAGCGACATGACGGAGACCCGTGCCGAGATACGATTGCCGACTGAAGACCTGTCGAAGGACCTGCCGTTTTTCACCAGGGTTCTGAAGATGCGGCTGGACATGATCTATCCGGCCGACAATCCGGAAATCGCGGTTTTTTCAGGTCACGGCCTGCGTGTTCGGGTCGAAAAAGGAGCGCCGGAAGGTCCGGGGACCTTGCGGATCCTGACCGAAGACCCGGATGGTTTTGCAGATGGAGAACGGTTGCTGGTCGCGCCCAATGGCACGCGTGTTGAAATCGATGAGCTGAACCCGCCGCTGGTTCTGCCGGAGACCGAGCACGCCTTTGTGGTGCGCCGGTTGGCGGACCAAGCGCCCTGGGTGATCGGACGCGCAGGCATGGAGTATCGCGATCTGGTGCCGACACGGCTGGGTGGTGCGATGATCGCATCGCATATCCGGGTGCCGGATGGTCCGGTGCCGGACATGGTTCATTTCCACAAGGTCGGGTTTCAGCTGATCTTCTGCGTGCGTGGCTGGGTGGATGTGCTTTACGAAGACCAGGGCGGCATGCGCCGGCTGACGGCCGGGGATTGTTTCATTCAACCACCGGAAATCCGTCACAGGGTCATGCATGCGGCGGACGGGATTGAGGTGGTCGAGATCGGCGTTCCGGCGGAGCACGTCACCGAAATCGATCATGAGATGACCCTGCCGACACTGCAGGAGCGGCCCGACCGGGAATGGCAGGGCCAGAAATTCGTGCATAATCTGGCGAAGGACGGCACGTTCAGGCCGTTTCGCGTTCCGGGCTTCGAGGCGCGGGACACGACCATTTGCGACAACACCCAGGGTGTCGCCTCCGTAATGGTGGCGCGGCCGACGGGGGAAGAGGCCCCCTGGACGCGCCATCACGGCGACATTCTGTTCAACTTTGTGCTGGCAGGCGAGATGACCCTTGAGGGTGAGGGCAAAGACCCTTTCCGCCTGACTGCCGGAGACGCCTTTGTGATCCCGCCGAAACTGGCGACCAGATACACGGGCGCAACGACCGACCTTGAGCTGCTGGAAGTCAGTCTGCCGGGCCGGTTCGAGACGGAAATCCTGCAGCAAGAAAGTTTGCCGAGGAGGAATGAGCAAACCGTGCAGGCGTGAACGAGCAAGTGTGTAAGAGGGGATGACAGCATGAACAGACTGATGACTTTCGTGGCAGCCGCTGCCCTGTTGGGTGCCGGTGCCTCAGCTCAGGCCGATGACACCAAGATCGGCATCCTGATGGACATTACCGGGCCGATTGCCAATTTCATTCCGCCGCTCCAGAACGCGGCCAACCTCGCGGTCAAGCATGTCAACGAGCAGGGTGGCCTGCTCGGCGGCAATGCCGTCGCGGTTTATGGCGACACAACCGGGACGGCCCAGGGCGCGGTCGACGCCGCCCAGAAACTGGTCAACATCGAGAATGTGCCGATTGTCATGGGCTCGCTCATGTCGGGCACCACGATTGCGGCAGCCGAGGCGGCGATCATTCCGGCCGGTGTTGCGCAGATCTCACCGACGGCGACGTCCCCGGCCATGACCGACCTTCAGGACGATGGTCTGGTTTTCCGTATCGTTCCGTCCGACAATTATCAGGGTGAGATCCTGGCCAAGATGGTTCTGAATGAAGGGCTGAACAATGTCGCGCTCACCTATGTCAACAACGACTATGGCGTCGGCATCGGCCAGACCTTCCAGGCCGCCTACGAAGCCGCGGGTGGCAAGATCACCGCGTCCAACAAGCACGAGGAAAAGAAGGACTCCTACCGGTCGGAACTGGCAAGTCTTGCCAAGGGAGAGCCGGAAGCGCTCGTTGTGATTGCCTATGCCGGCGACAGTGGCGGCAAGATCGTGCGCCAGGCCATTGAAGGCGGGCTCTTCACCAAGTTCGTCGGCACCGACGGTCTGCGGGACGAGCTTCTGATTGAAAATGTCGGAGCGGACGCGCTGAAGACCTCCTTCTTCTCCTCGCCGACGTCACCGGCGGAAAACCCCGCGCAGAAGACCCTGCATGACGCCTTCAACGCCGAATATGGCGAAGGTGCGGACAAGGCTTTTGTCGACCAGACCTATGATGCAACCTTCCTGGCATTGCTGGCGATTGAAAAGGCCGGCTCCACCGATCGTGCGGCCATGGCTCAGGCGCTGAGGGATGTCGCCATGGCGCCGGGTGAAAAAGTTGGTCCGGGTGAATGGGAAAAAGCCGTGGCGCTGATCAAGGCCGGCAAGGACATCGACTATGACGGTGCCAGCGGTGCTGCCGAGTTTGACGCCAATGGCGATGTCGGCGGTTACATCGGCAAGTTCGTCGTCGATGGCGATGGCTACAAGCAGATCGCGATTGTCGAATAACTCGTGATCCAGCTGGACAAGATCTGCGTCGATTTCGGTGGTTTGCGGGCAGTTGACCAGGCAAGCTTCGACATCGGCGCAGGCCGCATCACCGGTCTGATCGGGCCGAATGGTGCGGGCAAGACAACGGCTTTCAACGTCATTGCCGGGGCGATCCGGCCCAGTTCCGGCCGGGTGCTGCTGGAAGGGCGCGACATCACGCGGCTTAAACCCCATGAGCGGGCAGCGGCGGGCCTCGCGCGTACGTTCCAGATCCCGCATGAATTCGACCGGCTCTCCGTGCTTGAAAACCTGATGGCGGCGGCCGCCGCGCCCGAGGGGGAAAATGTCTTCAACGTTGTTTTCCGGCGCGGCCGTTTTGCGGCCGAGGAGCGGGCGGTCTACGACCGGGCGCGCGAAACGATCAGGCTCCTGGAACTGGAGCATGTCATTGACGAGCAGGCCGGCAACCTGTCGGGCGGGCAGAAGAAACTCGTCGAGCTTGGCCGGGCGCTGATGCGCGATCCCAAGATCATCTTGCTGGATGAAATTGGCGCCGGCATCAATCGGACTCTGCTGGGCAAACTGGCGGACAAGATCCTGATGCTGAACCGGGAGCGCGGGCTCACCTTCTGCCTGATCGAACACGATCTCGACTATGTCTCGAAGCTTTGCGACCACGTTCTGGTCATGGCCCAGGGCGCCCTTTTGACCGAGGGAACGGTGGAAGACGTGCGCAACGACGAGCGCGTGATTGAAGCCTATTTCGGCGGCGGCAAATACGAGGTCCAGATATGACGGAGCAGCTGACGGTGAAGGGGGTGACCGCCGGCTACGGTGGCCCTCCGATCATCGAGGACATATCTCTGGCGGTCGAGCCTGGCGAGATTGCCGTCATTCTGGGGCCAAACGGGGCAGGCAAGTCGACCTTGCTGAAGACAATCTTTGCGCTGACAGAAGTCTCTGCAGGGTCGATCCGTCTTGGAGACAGGGACCTCACCGGTGCCAAAACCTCAGCGCTTGTGCCGCTGGGCGTTTCAGCGGTGCCCCAATCCAAAAACGTGTTTGCGACCATGTCGGTTGCCGAGAACCTGGATGTCGGGACCTATGCCGCGCCGCCGAAAGACAAGGGAGCGACACTCGACAAGGTGCTGACCCTGTTTCCGGACCTGCGGGACAAGCTCAAACAGCCTGCCGGGGAACTCTCGGGCGGTCAGCGCCAGATGGTCGCCATGGGCCGCGCCCTCATGTGCGAGCCCAAGCTGGTTCTTCTGGACGAACCCACGGCGGGTCTTTCCCCCGCTTATCTGGAGCGGATCTTCGATCTGCTGCTCGACATCCGTAAAACCGGGATCACGATCTTGATGGTGGAACAGAACGCGCGCCAGGCGCTTCAGATTGCCGACCATGGCCACATTCTGGTCGGGGGCCGCAATCACGTCAGCGGCACGGGGCAGGAGCTTTTGGGCGACGAAAATGTCCGCCGTCTCTTCCTGGGAGGCTCGGCGTGATCGAGTTCATCAATTTCTATCTGTTTCCGGCGCTCACGATCGGCAGCATCTATGCGCTGGGCGCCGTCGGCATCTCGATGATTTTCGGGATCCTGCGCTTTGCCCATTTTGCCCATGGCGATCTGATGACGCTCGGCACCTACGGGATCCTGGCGGCCGCGGCCGTCATGCCGGTCAATCCGCTGTTGCTGATCCCCTTTGGAATGGCCCTGACGATCGTCTCCGCGCTTGTTGTCGACCGCTATTTCTACCAGCCGCTCAGGTCCCTGCCGACGATCTACACGGTGATTTCCTCCTTTGGCATTGCGCTTGTGTTCCGGTCCGTCATCCAGCTTGTCTGGGGCTCTGAAAACCAGGTGTTTTCCACCGGTGTGAAGCCGCCTCTGGTCCTGTTCGACACGATAAGGGTGTCCGTGCTGCATCTGCAGGCAATTGTGGCCACTGCGGTCATTGCCGTGCTGCTGCATTTTTTCCTGACCATGACCCGCACCGGACGGTCCATGCGCGCAGTGGCCGACGATCCCGAACTGGCCGAAGTCTCGGGCCTCGATACGGCAAAGGTGGTGCGCTGGACCTGGATCATCGGCGCGGCTCTGGCGGCCGTTGCGGGTGCGTTCGCCGCATTGAACACCAGTGCGCATCCCAATCTCGGCTGGAACCTGCTTCTGCCGATGTTTGCCGCGGCGATCCTGGGCGGCATCGGCAAGCCCATGGGCGCAATGGCCGGTGGTTTCATCATCGGTCTTGCCGAGGAGCTTTCCTCCTATCACTGGATCGGGGACGAGGCTCTGATCTCGCCGTCCTACAAAACCGCCGTGGCCTTCATCTGCATGATCGCGCTTCTGATCTTTAGGCCACAGGGCCTCTTCAAGGGGAGGCTGCTCTGATGGAACTGACCGGTCTCTTCTTCTATCTCGTCAGCCTGCTGATCCTGGGCGGGATCTACGCCCTCTTGTGCCTTGCGCTCAACATACAGTGGGGCATGGGCGGTCTGTTCAATGCCGGGATTGCGGGTTTTTATGGCGTCGGCGCTTACTCCTCCGCCATCCTGACGACAGCCGCTTCGTCCAAGCATCTCGGCGGGTTCAGTCTGCCCGTGCCGATCGGTCTTCTGGGGGCGGCCGTCATAGCTGGCTTGGCGGGTTGGGCAGTCGCCAGGATCTGCGTCCGGCTCAAGAGCGATTACCTGGCCATGGCCTCCATCGGCATTGCCGAGATCCTGCGGCTGGTCATTGTCAACGAGGACTGGCTCACCAATGGCAGCCTGGGGCTTTCCAGAATTCCGCGCCCCTTTGGAGATCTTGCAACGGGCCGCATGAGTGACGTGGTATTCCTCGGGTTCGTCTGGGTGGTGGTGCTGCTGGTGTATCTGGCCGCCAGCCGGCTCTACGACAGTCCCTGGGGACGCAGCCTCAGGGCCATCCGGGACAATGAAACCTCGGCCGCTGCCGCCGGCAAGAATGTCGAGAAGTTCCGGATCCAGACCTTCGTGATCGGTTGTGCGGTGATGGGGATCGCCGGCGGCCTGTCGGCGCATTACTTCCGCTTCCTGTCACCGACCGCAACCGATCCGCTGCTGGTCACGTTCCTCGTCTGGGTGATGCTGATGGCCGGTGGTTCCGGCAACAACCGGGGCGCCATCCTGGGGGCGCTCAGCATCTGGACGCTCTGGTCGGTCACCGAGATCTTCACCAACCGTCTGCCACCGGAATGGGCAACGCGCAGCTCCTTCATTCGCATGCTCCTGGTCGGTTTGTTGCTGCAAGTGGTGCTGCAGAAGTTCCGTGCCGGGCTGTTGCCGGAAAAATCACCGCCGGTGAAGTTCCGGAAAGAGGAAACGGGGTCGGGTTGACGAGCGTGAACACCACTCTCTGGCATGTTTCGACCCGGAGTGTCGCTGGGAAAGAGGGCGGCTGGCTCAGTTGCATTTGCTTATGTTTTTCAGATTGCACTCTTGTGTTGTCACCCCGGGCGAGCTCGCGAGACCCGGGGCCTACTCGTCAGCAGAGAGTTCGCTGATTTTGCTGCGGGGAGCCGCCGCAGTCTGGATGATGTCCGCTTCTGCAAGTTGAGTTGCGAGTAGGTCCCGGATCTTCGCTATGCTTCGTCCGGGATGACAATCCCCGCGCGAGAACGATGAAATAGGTTCAAGCCGCAAGGTGCTGTTATCTTGTCATATTGTTCATTAAAAATGAACAAATAGGCAAATATAATCGACCTTATCATAAATTAGATAAACAATATCTTGGTCTCACAGGAGGCGGTCATCGGGATCGCCTGACAGATGAGGACAAAATCCAATGGCTAATCTCGATGTGACTGCTGGTGCACAAGGCACCGACACTGCGCTGAACAAAACCCTTGAAGGTCTTGCTCCGCTTGCCGCACGTTTTCTGATCGCGCCGCTTTTCCTGCTTTCCGGTCTCAACAAGCTGGGCTCCGCAGAGGCAACCATTGCCTGGATCGATGCAGCCGGCTTGCCTTTTGCAACACTCGGCTACATCGCGGCCGTGATTGTGGAGATCTTCGGCAGCCTTGCGCTGATTGCCGGCTTCAAGACCCGTTACGTGGCAGCCATTATGGCGCTGTTCACGGTGGCTGCCGCGCTGGCTTTCCACAATCAGCTCGGCGATCAGAACCAGTTCATTCACTTCTTCAAGAACATTGCAATCGCCGGCGGTCTCCTGCAGATCGTTGCTTTCGGCGCCGGCCGGTTCAGCCTGGACGCCCTGCGCAAATAAACCTGCTCGATAAATCTCGACAAAATCCTGATGCTGCACGGCTCCCGTTCTTGACGGGAGCCGTGTGCGTTTCTGGCGCAGAAAATCCCGGGCAGGGGCGGCTGCCTCAAAGAAAATGTTGCGACGCAACAAAATGATTGCATAAAAAATAGCCCTGCGCATAATTGCGGCATGAGCGGCGGGCTTTCGATTCTGGTCATTGATGACAACAAGATCCGGGCATCCATCATTGAAGAGGGATTGCGCGATGCCGGGCATGACCAGGTTATTCTCGTGCACCAGATGGACGGCCTGGTGCGCCAGATCGCGGACATCAACCCGGACGTCATTGTCATTGATCTTGAAAATCCCAATCGGGACCGGTTGGAGCACATGTTCCAGGTCTCGCGCGCGGTGCAAAGACCGATCGCCATGTTTGTCGACAAGGCAGACAGTCAGTCGATCGAAGCGGCTGTCGATGCGGGGGTTTCGGCCTATATCGTCGACGGGTTGAAGCGCGAACGGGTCAAGCCGATCCTCGACATGGCTATCAGCCGTTTCCGGGCCTTTTCCAAGCTGACCAAGGATCTGGAAGAGGCGCGTTCCGAGCTGGCCGACCGCAAGACCATCGATCGTGCCAAGGGCATTCTCATGAAATCCAAGGGGCTGACCGAGCAGGAGGCTTACGATCTTCTGCGGCGGACAGCCATGAACCAGAGCCGCAAGATCATCGATGTGGCCCAAAGCCTGGTTATCGCCAGCGGACTGCTGGGAGACTAGGCGATGACACACCAACAACCCGGTCGGGGAGGAGCGGCCAGTATGGAGACCGGAGGATAATGGATACGCATCTGACACCCGTCATTGCCGGGTTCATTCCGCTCCTCGACTGCGCTGTGCTGGCAGTCGCCAGGGAGAAGGGCTTTGCAGAACAGGAAGGCATCGATCTGAAGCTGATCCGAGAGACCTCCTGGGCCAACATTCGTGACCGGATCGCCGTTGGACATTTCGACGTTGCCCACATGCTGGCACCCATGCCGATCGCCGCAACGCTCAACCTGACAAGCCTGGCCGTTCCGATGCTCGCACCGATGGTGCTCGGCCTCGGCGGCAACGCGATCACGGTTTCGACGACGCTTTGGGGTGAAATGCGGGAACGCGGTGCGGACCAGAACGGAGGTCCGGCGTCGACAGGTCAGGCGCTTGCATCCGTCGTGTCCCGCAGACTTGAGGCAACTGACCCACCCTTACGGTTCGGCGTTGTTCACCCCTTTTCAGGCCATGCCTATGAGCTTCGCTACTGGCTTGCGGCAGCGGGGATCGACCCGGACCGGCATGTCGAGATTTCCGTTCTGGCCCCGCAGCTCATGGCCGACGCACTGGCGGCGGGCCAGCTGGACGGCTATTGCGTCGGCGAACCCTGGAACACCGCTGCCGTTCTGGCCGGAACCGGGCGCATAGTCACCTACAAACAGGCAATCTGGCCGGACAGTCCCGAGAAGGTCCTCGGCGTGACGCGCAAATGGGCGGCAGCTCACCCGGTCACGTTGTCGGCCATGATGCGCGCTCTTGCCCGCGCTGCCGACTGGTGTGCAGATCCCGCTAATCGAAGCACGCTCGCAGAGATCCTCGCCGGCCCGGATTATCTGGCCTGCCCTGAAGAGCTGTGCCTGCCGGCGCTGAGTGGCGAGATCA
The DNA here is from genome assembly GCF_965233565.1 of Roseibium sp. Lineage (GTDB taxonomy): Bacteria > Pseudomonadota > Alphaproteobacteria > Rhizobiales > Stappiaceae > Roseibium. Next base: position 5,069,579 of record NZ_OZ247494.1, read on the forward strand.
GGCTCGGAGATGGGGTGACCAGGTCGATCCCGGACTTCCTGGTCTTCTCCGGCGGGGTGAAAGGGGCGCCTGCACCTGCGCAAGGCGTCTGGTTCTACCGGCAGATGGCGCGCTGGAACCAGGCCAGTCATACGGCGGAAGACGAGGCGGAAGTGAGCGCACTTTTTTCGCCGCAAGCCTATCTGGAAGCGCTGCAGATCGAAGCGGCACCGGAAGACCGGTCACCGCAGCTCTTTGACAGGCCGAAGCGGTGAGCACCGGGAAAGAGACTGCCGCCCGTTGCATCGCAAAGCGCGCGCTGCATTGCACAAAAAAAGATCACTTGCCTCAAAGCTGGGCCAACGAAACAGGCAGTCATGATCCGGCTCGTTTTAAAGTCAAACTAACAAGTGATTGAAAAATAGAAGAAAATGACAGTGAGGCGAGACTGGCACGCTTCATGCTAAGTAGACCACGAGGCCGACGCTGGCCTAACACATATCGCGCCCACGGACGGGCGCCCAGGCAAAGCCGCCGTTCTGATCTGCATTCTCTCCTCCTATGCGCAGATCAAGACGGCGGCTTTTTTGTTTTCAGCCAGCGTCCGCATAAGGACGTGGAAAAAGAGGGAACGGACGTGACACAGGCAAAGATTTTTCAGATGACGCGCCGGGCAGCACTGGGTGCCTTGATGGCCGCCACGGCCATGGTTCCGGCAACATCCGCCTTCGCGGAAATGCTCGACGTGGAAAAGGATGAACTGACTTTCGGTTTCATCAAACTGACCGACATGGCACCGCTCGCTGTCGCCTATGAGCTCGGCTATTTCGAAGAGGAGGGGCTCTTTGTCACCCTGGAGCCCCAGGCCAACTGGAAAGTGCTGCTTGATCGCGTGATCACAGGCGAACTGGACGGCGCTCACATGCTTGCCGGTCAGCCGCTCGCCGCGACTATCGGCTTCGGCACCAAGGCGCATATCGTGACGCCGTTCTCCATGGATCTCAACGGCAATGGCATCACCGTTTCCAACGAGATCTGGGAGATGATGAAACCGAACATCCCGACCATGGAAGACGGCCGCCCGCAGCACCCGATCTCGGCAGCTGCCCTGAAGCCCGTGGTCGACAAGTTCATCGACGAAGGCAAGCCGTTCAACATGGGCATGGTCTTCCCGGTCTCGACACACAATTACGAGCTGCGCTACTGGCTGGCCTCCGGTGACATTCATCCGGGCTTTTATTCCGAGACCGACATTTCCGGTCAGATCCAGGGAGAAGCGCTGCTCTCCGTGACCCCGCCGCCGCAAATGCCGGCAACGCTCGAAGCCGGTACGATCTATGGCTACTGCGTTGGCGAGCCCTGGAACCAGCAGGCCGTGTTCAAAGGCATCGGCGTTCCGGTCATCACCGACTACGAGATCTGGAAGAACAACCCTGAAAAGGTCTTCGGCCTGACCAAGGAGTTCACCGAGGAAAACCCGAACACCACACTGGCCATCACGAAGGCCCTGATCCGTGCGGCCAAGTGGCTGGATGAAAACGACAATGCCAACCGTATGGAAGCGGTCGAGATCCTGGCGCGTTCCGAATATGTCGGTGCCGACGCGGAAGTGATCGCCAATTCCATGACCGGAACCTTCGAATATGAGAAGGGCGACAAGCGGGACGTTCCGGATTTCAACGTCTTCTACCGCTATTTTGCGACTTATCCCTACTATTCCGACGCCGTCTGGTACCTGACCCAGATGCGCCGCTGGGGGCAGATCCCGGAGCACAAGCCGGACAGCTGGTATGACGAAGTCGCCAAGTCCGTCTATCTGCCGGAAACCTATCTGAAAGCCGCGCGCCTGCTGGTCGAGGAAGGTCATGTGGCCGAAGAGGATTTCCCGTGGGACTCCGACGGCTACCGTGCTCCGACGCCTGCAGCCGACATCATCGACGGCATTCCCTATGACGGCAAACAGCCGAACGCCTATATCGACAGCCTTCCGATCGGCCTGAAAGGCAAGCAGATCGTTGACGGCAACGAAGTCGTGGGGGGCTGATCTCAGCCCTTTGGAGCGGCGGTTCGCAGCGCCGCCGCTCCCTTTTTCGAAGAAGATCAAGACAGAACTAAGGGACCATTCCCATGGCCAACGCCGATACCGCCGGCTCTGCGGACCTAGCCCGGGCCGCCCGGAAAGAAAAACTCTTCACCTGGATCAACAAGACCGGCGGTTGGCTGGACGCACTCGGCTTCTCCTGGCTGGTGCCGTTGATGAAGATCGCTGCGGGCGACAGCCCGAAGGAGCAGCTGGGTGAACTGAAGCGCGTGCTTCTGATCCCTCTGCTCGGCATCATCGCCTTTCTGGTTCTTTGGGGAGCCCTCGCACCGCAGGTGCAGACGTCGCTTGGCGCCGTGCCCGGACCGGCGCAGGTCTGGAGCCAGACCATCAACCTTTGGGAAGACCATGTCCGCGAGCGTGAAAAGGCGGCCGCCTTTTACGAGCGCCAGGACGCCCGGAATGCCAAATATGAGGCAGAGGGCAAGACCGACAAGATCAAGCACCGGACCTATACCGGCAAGCCGACCTATATCGATCAGATCGGCACGTCACTGAAGACCGTCGGCCTGGGCTTCCTGATCGCAACCATCATTGCCGTCCCGCTTGGCATTGCCTCCGGTCTCTCCCGGTCCTTCAACGGTGCCATCAATCCTCTGATCCAGATCTTCAAACCGGTGTCGCCGCTCGCCTGGTTGCCGATCGTGACCATGATCGTCTCGGCGACTTACGCCAACCCTTACGACTGGCTCTCCAAGTCGCTGCTGATCTCGGCCGTCACCGTGACGCTCTGCTCCATGTGGCCGACCCTGATCAACACTGCACTTGGTGTCGCTTCGGTCGACAAGGATCTGATGAATGTCGGCCGCGTCCTGCAGCTGCCGACCTGGAAGACAATCACCAAGCTTGTGCTGCCGTCCTCGCTGCCGCTGATCTTCACCGGCCTGCGTCTGTCGCTGGGCGTGGGCTGGATGGTGCTGATCGCGGCTGAAATGCTGGCGCAGAACCCGGGTCTCGGCAAATTCGTCTGGGACGAGTTCCAGAACGGTTCCTCGCAGTCGCTCGCCAAGATCATGGTCGCGGTTCTGACCATCGGCCTCATCGGCTTCATGCTCGACCGGCTGATGTTCGCCCTGCAGCGCGCCTTCACATTCAGCGCGAACCGCTAAGGAGAGCCAAATGTCCTTTCTGGAAATTTCCGGCGTCTCCAAATCCTACGGTGAAGGTGCCGCGCGGACGGACGTCCTGGATGACATCAACCTGAAAGTGGACGAGGGCGAGTTCATCGCCATCGTCGGCTTCTCCGGAACCGGCAAGACCACCTTGATCTCGCTGCTCGCCGGCTTGATCGAGCCGGACGCCGGCGGCGTCATCTTCAAGGGCAAGGAGATCGACGGCCCGAGCCCGGATCGTGGCGTCGTGTTCCAATCCTATTCGCTGATGCCCTGGCTGTCGGTCACCGGCAATGTGGCGCTCGCAGTGGACAGCGTCTTCAAGAAGAAATCCGCCAAGGATCGCAAGGCGATCTGCGACAAGTATATCGAGATGGTCGGTCTCGGTCATGCCCGGGACCGCAAGCCGGCGGAGCTCTCCGGCGGCATGCGCCAGCGGGTGGCGGTGGCCCGGGCGCTTGCCATGCAACCGGAACTGCTGCTGCTCGATGAGCCGCTGTCAGCGCTTGACGCCCTGACGCGGGCAAAGCTGCAGGACGAGTTTGCAGCCATCTGCGAGCAGGAAAAGAAGACCATTCTCCTGATCACCAACGATGTCGACGAGGCCATCCTCCTGGCCGACCGGATCATTCCCTTGAAGCCCGGCGCAAAGGCAACGCTCGGTCCGGAATTCAAGGTACCGTTCAAACGGCCTCGGGAACGCGGCGAGCTCAACCACAACGACGCGTTCATCAAGCTTCGGGCCGACATTACCGAATACCTGATGGAAGTCGGTGCGGAACGCGGTGCTGATCTGGAGCGGGACATCATCCTGCCCAACATCGTGCCGATCACCCAGCGGATAAAAGGCGGTGACAAGCTTCCGGCTGCGTATGAGCGTGCGGCGGAAACCCACAACGACAGCCGTTTCCTGGAGTTTTCACAACTCAAGAAAGTCTATCCCACACCGAAGGGACCGCTGACGGTGGTCGACGGCTTCGAGCTGAAGATGAAAAAGGGCGAGTTCATCACGCTGATCGGCCATTCCGGTTGCGGCAAGTCCACGGTGCTGTCGATGGTCGCCGGTCTGAACCCGATCACGGAAGGAGCGATTGTCCTGGACGGCACACACGTGACCCAGGCCGGCCCCGACCGGGCCGTGGTGTTCCAGGCTCCGAGCCTGATGCCCTGGCTGACGGCTTACGAGAACGTCGCCCTTGGGGTCGACAAGGTCTATCCGGATGCTTCCAAGGCCGAGAAGCGGGATGTCATCGAGTATTACCTGTCGAAGGTCGGCCTGGCAGATGCCATGCAGAAAGCGGCTGTGGACCTGTCGAACGGCATGAAGCAACGCGTCGGTATTGCCCGTGCCTTCGCGCTCTCTCCGAAACTGCTGTTGCTCGATGAACCGTTCGGCATGCTGGACAGCCTGACCCGGTGGGAGCTGCAGGACGTCTTGATGGACGTCTGGAAACGAACTCAGGTGACGGCGATCTGCGTCACCCATGACGTCGACGAGGCGATCCTGCTCGCCGACCGCGTCGTGATGATGTCGAACGGGCCGAATGCCCGCATCGGCAACATTATGGAGGTGGATCTGCCGCGACCACGCTCGCGCAAGGAGCTGCTCGCTCACCCGGATTACTACGCCTACCGCGAAGAGCTTCTGGACTTCCTGGAAGCCTATGAGGGCGGGGCTGATCCAAGCGAAGACCAGCTGAAATCCATCCAGGAAAAACGTGCAGCACGCCTGGCCCGTCAACGGGCTGCGGTCGAGGCGGCGGAATAGGCCAGGGGAGGGAGATCATGACAAGAAAGAAACTCGTCATTGTTGGCAATGGCATGGCCCCGGGGCGAATGCTGGAATACCTGTTCGACAAGGACAAGGACGCCTACGACGTCACCATCTTCAATGCCGAACCGCGTGTGAACTACAACCGGCTGATGCTGTCGCCGGTTCTCTCGGGTGAAAAGACCTATGAAGACATCATCACCCATGGGGATGACTGGTACGCCGATAACGGCGTCACGCTTCACAAGTCGGCGCGTGTTGCCGAGATCGACCGGGCCGGGAAGACGGTCACCTCGGAAACGGGCATCACCGCACCTTATGACAAGCTCGTCATTGCGACAGGCTCCAATCCCTTTATCATTCCGTTGCCCGGCAAGGATCTCGAGGGTGTTCTGACCTATCGCGATCTCGACGATGTCGACAAGATGCTGGATGCTGCCAAGCTGGGCGGGCGCGCCGTTGTCATCGGGGGTGGCCTTCTGGGTCTGGAAGCTGCCGCCGGTCTCAAGATGCAGGGCATGGACGTCACTGTCCTGCACCTGATGCCAACCCTGATGGAGCGTCAGCTCGACCCCGCTGCCGGTTTCCTCCTGGAAGAGGAATTCAAGCGCCGGGGCATCGAAGTTCTGACCAAGGCCAACAGTCACGAGATCGTCGATGATGGCACCGGCAAGGTCAAGGCGATCCGGCTGGATGACGGCACGGAGATCGAAGCCAGCATCATCGTGATGGCGGTTGGAATTCGCCCGTCGGCGGATCTCGCCAAGGCCGTCGATCTGGACACAAATCGCGGCATTCTCGTCGGCGACGACATGCGCACCAGCGACCCGGATATCTTTGCCCTCGGTGAATGCGTCGAACACCGAGGCCAGTGTTACGGCCTCGTTGCTCCGCTTTACGAAATGGCGGAAGTGATCGCTGACAACCTGTTGGAGGGAAGCGCCGAATACACCGGGTCCGTGACCGCGACCAAGCTGAAGGTTACCGGTGTCGATCTTTATTCCGCCGGGGACTTTGCCGAGGGGGAAGACCGGGAAGAAATCGTCCTGCGCGATGCCACTGCGGGCGTCTACAAGCGGCTGGTCCTGAAGGACAACAGGATCATCGGAGCGGTTCTTTACGGCGAAACCTCCGATGGACCATGGTTCTTCGACCTTTTGAAAAAACAATCTGATGTCTCGGACATGCGCGAGACACTGATCTTCGGCCAGGCCTATCAGGGGGGCGCCCCCCTGGACCCTACGGCGGCCGTTGCAGCCTTGCCGGATGATGCGGAAATCTGCGGCTGCAACGGCGTATGCAAGGGAACGATCGTCAACGCGATCAATGAGAAAGGCCTGACCGCGCTCGATGATGTGCGTTCGCACACCAAGGCGTCGGCTTCCTGTGGCACTTGTACCGGGCTTGTCGAACAGCTCATGCAGGTGACACTGGGCGATGCCTATAATCCGGCGGCCGTGACACCGATGTGCGGCTGTACCGATCTCGGCCACAGCGAAGTGCGGCGCCTGATCAAGCCCAAGGGTCTCAAGACCATTCCTGCCGTCATGCAGGAACTGGAATGGAAATCCTCCGGCGGCTGTGCCAAGTGCCGCCCGGCGCTGAACTATTATCTCGTCTCCGACTGGCCGGATGAATATGCCGACGATTACCAGTCGCGATTCATCAACGAACGTGTTCACGCCAACATCCAGAAAGACGGCACCTATTCGGTTGTCCCGCGCATGTGGGGTGGCATGACGTCATCGAAAGAGTTGCGGGCAATTGCCGATGTGGTCGACAAGTTCGATATTCCGGCGGTGAAATGCACCGGTGGCCAGCGCATCGACATGCTCGGCGTCAAAAAGGAGGACCTGCCCGCGGTCTGGGAAGATCTCGGCAAGGCCGGGTTCGTCTCCGGTCAGGCTTACGCAAAGGGGCTCAGAACGGTCAAGACCTGTGTCGGCTCGGACTGGTGCCGCTTTGGCACTCAGGATTCCACCGGTCTCGGCATCCGGATCGAGAAATTCATGTGGGGCTCGTGGACACCGGCCAAGCTCAAGCTGGCGGTCTCCGGCTGTCCGCGCAACTGCGCCGAAGCCACCTGCAAGGATATCGGTGTCATCTGTGTCGACAGCGGCTTTGAAATCCACTTCGCAGGCGCCGCCGGTCTCGACATCAAGGGCACGGAAGTGCTCGGGCTGGTCAAAACGGAGGACGAGGCGCTCGAGCACATTGTTGCGCTCACCCAGATGTATCGCGAACAGGGACATTACCTGGAGCGTATCTACAAATGGGCCAAGCGTATCGGCTATGACGAGATCCGCAGTCAGATCCTGGACGATGCGGAACGGAGGAAAGCCTATTTCGACCGCTTCGTCTTTTCCCAGAAATTCGCCCAGGTTGATCCATGGTCCGAGCGGGTCTCCGGCAAGGACAAGCACGAATTCAAGCCGATGGCTGTTCTGACCCGGGAGGCTGCCGAATGAACGCGGAAACCAGAAACTGGGTCGCCATCGGCGACCTCGCCGACATCCCGCGCGAGGGGGCGCGGGTGGTCAAGACCGATGCCGGCTGCATCGCCGTTTTCCGGACCGTCGACGACGATGTCTTCGCGCTGGATGACCGCTGCCCGCATAAGGGCGGTCCGCTGAGCCAGGGCATCGTGCACGGCACGTCCGTGACCTGCCCCCTGCACAACTGGGTCTTTGATCTGGCAACCGGGCTGGCGCGCGGCGCCGATGAGGGCTCGGTTCCCGTGACGAGCGCCCGGGTCGAGGAAGGCAAGGTGCTGCTGGCCGCCGACGATCTGGCCCGCCGCATGGCGCGCTGACACCAGACACAACCATCCACAAAATCGAGGAAAGCCCAAGGAGTCCCGGCGCATGACCGCACAAGAACCGGAAAGAACGGTCAAGACAACCTGCCCCTATTGCGGGGTCGGGTGCGGTGTGCTGGCGACAGTCAAACAGGATGGATCTGTGTCCATTGCCGGTGACCCGGATCACCCGGCCAATTTCGGCCGGCTCTGTTCCAAGGGATCGGCTCTTGGAGAAACCCTGTCGCTTGATGACAGGCTCTTACATCCCGAAGTCGGCGGTAGGGCAACCAGCTGGGACAAGGCGCTCGACCTGGTAGCTGAAAAATTCACGGACGCGATCCGTGAGCACGGCCCGGACAGCGTCGCTCTCTACGTCTCCGGCCAGATCCTGACAGAGGACTATTACGTCGCCAACAAGCTGATGAAGGGGTTCATCGGCTCGGCCAATATCGATACCAACTCCCGGCTCTGCATGGCCTCATCCGTTGCCGGTCACCGGCGTGCTTTCGGCAGCGACACCGTGCCGGGTACCTATGAGGATCTGGAGCGCTGCGACCTTCTGGTGCTGGTAGGCTCGAATCTTGCCTGGTGCCACCCGGTGCTGTTCCAGCGGGTCGAGGCAGCCAAGGCGGCCAACCCCAATATGCGTGTTGTGGTGATCGATCCGCGTGAGACGGCAACCTGCGCGCTGGCGGATCTGCACCTAGCGCTCGAGCCGGATACGGATGTTGCGCTCTTTAATGGCCTTCTGGCATTTCTGGCGGAATCCGACACGCTCGACCACGGTTACATCGCGGCGCATACCAATGGATTCCGGCGGGCGCTGGAGGCTGCCGGACCTTGCGAAATCAACCGGATCGCGGAAGAAACCGGTCTGTCGCCAGCGGATCTGGCGACCTTTTACACAATGGTGGCTCGCACCGAAAAGACCGTCACAGTCTACAGCCAGGGCGTCAATCAGTCAGTGGTGGGCACCGACAAGGTCAATGCGATCATCAACACCCACCTGGCCACCGGCCGCATCGGCCGTCCAGGCATGGGGCCGTTTTCCGCGACCGGACAGCCGAACGCGATGGGCGGGCGTGAGGTCGGCGGCCTGGCGAACATGCTCGCTGCCCATATGGCGCTGGAAAACCCGGATCACCGCGACCTGGTCCAGTCCTTCTGGAGAAGCCCGGAGATCGCGGACAAGGCAGGGCTCAAGGCGGTCGATCTCTTCCGGGCTGTCGGCGAGGGCAAGATCAAGGCGCTCTGGATCATGGCCACCAACCCGGTTGACAGTCTGCCGGATGCGGATGCGGTTGCAGCGGCGCTGAAAACCTGCCCTTTCGTCGTCGTCTCCGACGTGACCCGTGCCGCCGACACGGTTGCCTATGCAGATGTGCTGCTGCCGTCTGCAGCCTGGGGCGAAAAGGATGGCACGGTCACCAACTCCGAGCGCCGGATTTCACGTCAACGCGGCTTTTTGGACCTGCCTGGAGAAGCGAGACCGGACTGGTGGCAGCTTAGGCAGGTGGGGCAGCGCATGGGCTTCGCCGAGGCCTTTGCCTATTCGGGGCCGGATGCGATCTTCCGGGAACATGCCGCACTGTCTGGTCACAAAAACAAGGGCCGCCGTGATTTTGACATCGGCCGGCTGAAAGACCTGTCTCACGAGGCCTTCGACGCGCTGGATCCGATCCAGTGGCCGCAGGCGCAAGGTGAAGCACCGGCGGCCGAAACCCGCTTCTTTGCAAAGGGTGGCTTCTTCACGCCTGACGGCAAGGCCACTTTCGTTGCTGTCAGACAAGGGCCCTCGCGCAAGACCGAGCGCCGCTATCCGTTCGTGCTCAACACCGGCCGCATTCGCGATCAGTGGCACACCATGACGCGCACGGGCAAGACCGGCCGGTTGCTGTCCCATATCGCAGAACCTTATGTGGAACTGCATCCAAAAGATGCCCGGCGGGCAGGCATTGCAGCCGCGGATCTGGTGGACGTGACTAGCCCGCACGGATCGGCATTGGTGCGGGCCCAAATATCCGAGCGCGCGCAGCCGGGATCCGTTTTCGTACCCATTCACTGGACTGATCAGGTGTCCTCAAGGGCCCGGATCGACACGGTGGTTGCACCGGAAACCGATCCGGTCTCCGGCCAGCCGGGGTCCAAATTCACACCGGTCGCGCTGAAGAAGCGCGTATTTGCCTGGCATGGCTTTGCAGTGCTTCAGGAAAAGCCGGATCAGCTCGAGTGCGACTATTGGGCCATTGCGCCGACACTGGGCGGCTGGCGGGTTGAAATGGCCGGCGCGGAGGACCGCGACCTGGTTGCCTTCGCAGCTCGGTACCTGACATCCGATGTCGACCTCTTGAGGTTCGAAGACCCGGGCAAAGGGTTGCTGCGTATCGCGGGCTGGAAAGACGCAACCTTCAAGGGCGCCTTCTTTTTCGGACCGGAACCGGTTGCCGTGTCGCGGCCATGGGCGTGTGGGCTGCTGACCGAACAGATTGCGACGGAAAACCGGTTCAAGGTTCTGGCCGGCGGTCCGCCGGTCGACAGCCCGGACAAGGGCGCAATCGTCTGCTCCTGTTTCCAGGTTGGCGTCAACGAAATCCAGGCGGCCATTGGCGGAGGGGCTGCAACGGTCCAGGCCGTTGGAACCTGCCTGAAGGCCGGCACCAATTGCGGTTCCTGCCGCTCCGAGATCCAGTCCCTCCTCGATGCCAGTAGCAAGGACATCGCCGACGATGCCAAGATCGCACAAGCCGGTTGAAAAACGCACGCGTCGCAGACCGCCGCGTGTTGAAGCGCTCGCAAGTCTGCCTCTGTTCTTCCGCCTGGACGGCCGCAAGGTTGTTCTGGCTGGCGGCACGGAAGCAGCAGGCTGGAAGGCGGAACTATTGGCTGCGTCCGGCGCGACCGTTCACATCTTTGCCGAAGAACTGGACGAAGGTTTCGCTGCTCTCCTTGAAAAGGGAGGTGTCGGCGGAACCTTCATCCACCACAGTCAGCCGTGGAGTGCGACCAGTTTCGAAGGGGCGGCTTTGGCGATAGCCGACGCCGGCAGCGAGGGCGAAGCTCAGGCCTTCTATTGTGCGGCCCGCGCAGCTGGCGTTCCGGTCAATGTCATTGACACCCCGCGCTTCTGCGAATTCCAGTTCGGCTCCATCGTCAATCGCTCGCCCGTTGTGATCGGCATCTCCACCAACGGCGTCGCTCCGATCCTCGGGCAGGCCATCCGGCGCCGCATCGAGGCGCTCTTGCCGCGCTCGCTTCAGGCCTGGGCCGCGTTTGCCGGCGTGGTGCGTGGCCGTGTGCTGCAGTCCCTCAAGGCCGGTGCGGAACGTCGCCGGTTCTGGGAACGGTTCACGAATTTGGCCTTTTCGGGAAAGACGGCACCAAAAGACCCCTTGGGATGTGATGTCGGATCCTTGTTTCAGGACGCGGCCGAAGCGGGGAGAGGGCTTATTTCCGTGGTGGGCACAGCCACCGGAGACGCGGAACTTCTGACACTGAAAGCCGTCCGGGCCCTGCAATCGGCCGACGTGATCTATTACGATGAGAATGTCGAGGACGACGTCCTGGAACTCGCTCGCCGGGAGGCGAAGAGGGTGGTCATCGGACAGCAGCCTGGCGTGCCGCGCGGACAAGACAACAAAATCATTGAGGACATGAGCGCGCTGGTCGAGGACGGCAAGCACGTTGTGCTGCTCAAGTCCGGCAGCCCGTCAGCAAACCGGGAATTGCGCGTGTTGCTTGCGCGCGGCCTGTCGGTCTCTCAAATTCCGGGTGTTGAGAGAGGCCTGGCCGAGATCGCATCATTTTCATCATTTGCGACCGGTAAACCTGAGACGACAGCTGCGTTTTTACACCAATTGTCTGCGCAGCCCATCAAACGACCCGTACGGGAGGAATCAGCGCGTCGGTGACACCCTGTCCAACGTATCCTCCAGCGACAGCGTTGCGAGTTCCTCGCCTTGCCGGCCGCGCCGGATATCTGCCTGTCTGACAACGTCCGGGAAGCGCATGTCGATGTCTTCTTCCAGTTTGGCGACGGTTGTCAGAAAATCCTTGAGCGCCAGCAGAGACGCAGTGTCATCCAGGGCTTCTGCTCCAGCGCGCAGCAACGTATCGCGTTGGCTGACGCGCATCGCCAGGCTGCGCAAATCGCCGTCCTCGCCAAGCCAGCAGGCAACTTTCCAGAATTCCAGCGGCACCTGGCGGCGGTACTCGTTGTCCGGCAGGCCGGCATAAACAGGATCGTCGTTGGAGAAGATGGGACCACCGAACACGCTGATCCGCTTCTTGTCGTCATGGGCGGCGCGCAGGATGGTGTTTTCCAGGGCGGCCCAAAGGCGTTTTTCCTCACCCGGAGACCAGTCGGAGGAATCGCGATTATGCGCGTTGAACTTGGACGTCTGCGGCGCAACATTGGGCCAGGCGTGGCTGTCGGCGTCAGCGGCTAGTCCCTGTTCCAGCGTACCCCAGACCGGGTCGAGCCTGCGCACGATATGCCCGCGCGAGAAATCGATCCTTGCGGCAAAACTCTGGTCTTCGCCTGGAGCCAGTCGGTTGTTGTCCCGCCGGTCGTAAAAAGGAGCGCCGGTCTGAAATTCCCGCCCAATCCTGTCGTCATAGAACCAGCTGGAGGCCTCGGCGGCTTCCGCAAGCCTGGCGCTGATCGCCTGGGGCTTGTCGGCGTATAGATATCTTTCTCCCTTGTCGCGGGTCAGGCCGAACACGGAATTGCCGTCGATGTTGCAGGCCGTCAGCATGGCCATCTTGCGCGCCTTGTGCATGACAACCGAAAAATGCGTATAGGCAAGCTCGTGGCTCGGCCGGCAGCGGCGCTGAAACTGTGGGAAGAGGTCCACGGCGACACCGTCCCGGATTTCGGGCAGAGGAATAGCCACACCGGGCAGGAAATTTTGGTCGTAGCCCTCCGACGCGGCCAGCCTGCTCATGTCGCGCGCTTCCGGGCCAAAAGGCCTGCCAGTGCCGGGACCGGTGCCGGTGGAAACCCTGGACTGGTGCTCGGTCGGAGTGATGTGCGCCGCAGAGGCCGGGGCATGGCCGGCGCCGCCGATGCCGACCGTGATTTCCACCGGGATCTGCCAGGTGACCGTGCCGTCCGCATTCACACGCTGATGGGGGGCGGTGACCGGCTCTGGGTCGCGACGGGAACGTGTTGTCTCATAGGGGCGGGCGGAATTGCCCCTGTCGAGCGCGTTGATGACGAGCTCGCGTCCCGGTGCCGCCAAACCGTCCTGCTGCTCGGTGATGTCCTTGACGATCCGGCTGATCCGGATGCCTTCATTGACGGAATCCGGGGCAAAACTTGTCGGATGTGCCCCCGGGTCCTTGACCGCGCCCCAGTGGTGAAGGGCGATCACCTGCCACAGATTGTTGAACACCGGCGAGCCGGAGGAGCCGGGTTCGGTGTCGGCGAGATAATGCAGGGCGGTTTCGTAACGGGCGGCAATGAGGTTGTCCTGCAGCACGACCTCCTTGGGCCGCCCGTCCGGATGCTGGATAATATTGGCGAATTCGCCGATCGCATGTTTGTTGGCTGAGGCCGACAGCGCGTTGTAGCCGAAATCCTGCAGCTGGCGCGGGCCGGACACACGCTCGCCGACGGCGACGATGACATAGTCGAGAAGGTCGACGTCGCTGGCGATGAACACCCGGTCGGCATCCAGGCGGTAGACGGTTTGCGGCCGCGTCCGCCCGCTCGGATCAACTTCCAGCTCGAACTCGATTTCAGCGGCATTGGCGTGGTCCGGACTTGGCAGCACATGGAAATTGGTGATGAAGAGATCCGGGGAGATCAGGAACCCTGTTCCGGTTCTGGAGCCGCCGAAGAGCGACACACGGGCAACCGATCGCGCGGCCATGGCGCCCGCTTCCAGAAAGGCCACGGGCACAAAATTGCTCCGCGGCCCCTGCCGCGCTTCGGCGCCTGACGGCCGGTTGCTGATGCTGGCTTCCCGGCGCAAGGAAGCAGCGCGCCGCCGGCTGGTGTTCGGTTCGCTTTTCAGAGGGTCGCCATCGAGCGAAGCAAGCGTATTGTTCCGTTCGCTTTCTGTTGCGCTGATCCGGCGCAAGGCGGCCTGTTCAAGCCGCTCGTCCAGTGCCTCGAAATCGACCATGTGCCTCTCCTGCTTGCCGGACCAGGACTTGCAGACCTGCCGTAGCGCAACCTTAGCCCCGTGCGCGTGGCGCTACAACTGCGCAGGGCGTTGCGCCGCGCGAAAACCGAAGCGTGAAGTCCGGCAGGCTTAGGCCCTGGAGCACCGCCTGTGGTCGGTCACACCCAGCCAGGCTGCGAAACGGGCAAAGGCGGCAAGTTGCCGCTGTGCCCTGCAAGGAGCCTTCGATCATTCGCAGGTGTCAGCTGAGGCGCGCAAGAGTTGAGACGCGGGCATCTGGTGTTCGCAACGGTGAGGCGATGGGCAAGGTGTTGAGGGCTATGCCGGTCGCTTCGGCACCTCAAAGGCGCCGCCTGGGAAGGGGACAGGACGTGCCGATCACGCGCCTTCGTGACATCTGGAGCGGGTGAGATTTTCTGTGTGCTGGTTCACACTTTATATACACCTGACGATGCATTTTTCTGAAAAGCAATTTTTACATGCAATTTTGATAGTCTGGATTCAGAATGGTTCGCATAGCTGTTCTCTCTACAATTCTGATCGTCCTGCTTTATGGCGTATGGCTGACTTTTCAGATCCCCTCGGCTCATGAGGCCCAGTCGCAACCGTTTACGCGTGTGCCTGCCAGCTTCAATGTCACCCAAATACAAGTGCCGGGTGCGGAGACCCGGCAGGTGCCGAGATACGAGGAGTCTCAGGGCAAGTATGAAACCAGATCCATAAAGCACTGGATGGGAGCGCGGCGGTATCATGTCTATGTCGGCAGGAAGGCCGATATGTCAGAACCGAAGCCCGCGGTGTTTCTTCTGCACGGCAGCCAGCGCACGGGTGCCTCGATGATCGACATGTGGGCACGTGTTGCCGATCAATACGGTCTTGTTTTGATTGCGCCGGACAGTTCCTCGCGCAAAGGCTGGTCCGGCTGGTTCGATCCGGCCTCATTCTTTGAAAATCTGATTGACGACGCTGCCACGCAATACGGTCTCGACCGTGAGCGGCTTTATCTGTTCGGGCACTCTTCCGGCGGTGTCAGGGCGACCTTGCTCGCACAGGACGGCACGCTCCCTTTCCGCGCAGTTGCCACGCATGCCGGCTTCCCGTCGGCGTCAAAAATCGACAGCGGAAACGGGGGCCGAACCCCGAGGCGGCCGATCTGTCACTTTCTGGGTGACAAGGACCACTTGTTCAGTGTCGAAGCGGCGAAGGCGACAAGTGAAGCCCTGAAAGACGCCGGGCATGACACGCTTCTGATGGTGGTGAAGAACCACACGCATTGGTATTACTACGTCGGCCCAAGCATCAACGAAAAAGCATGGTGGTTTTTTGAGCGGCACTGAAAGCAACGGCATTTGGTGTCTTTTTGTGGACCGGCTGTTCTTGCACGATGCCAATGACCGGGTGGCAGGGGCTGCAATAAGAGCTCGATGACCACGGCAAAATCTGTACGTAATTCTATAGGCGGTCCACTTGGCTGCTCCGAAACAGCTGCCCGATTGATCTTCGAACGCGCCGCAAACAGCTTGTTTTCGACAAGTGTCTCACTGCAAAAGATCTCGCTCTACGAGCAATTTCGCCGGGAACTTGCCCGAAACCCAAAGCAAATCGGCTTATTCTACGCATGAATTTGCGCAAGACTTTCAGCTTTGCCGGCTACGAGATGGATTAAGTCGCTGACTGGAATATCATTTTGAATGGTGCTGCCGGAGAGATTTGAACTCTCGACCTCTCCCTTACCAAGGGAGTGCTCTACCCCTGAGCTACGGCAGCCTATGCGTCGCTGGTGGACGCTTTCCAGGTCCGGGCCGGAGCGTTGAAAACGCCGGGCGTTTGGGACACGGAAGCTGGCCCCGATCAGCGGTGCCGACCGGAATGAGGGGGCTTTTGCCATAAGAGCCCTGGGGACGCAAGCGGAGTTTTGCTTTTTTTTCAAGACTTGGCGAATGCCGGAGAAAGCGGCTGCAGGGATTGCAGGAAAGTAGCCAAAAGCCGGTGATACCGGCTGGAGAGACCCCTGTGGATATTAATCAAGGGGCCAAGGGCGGGCCGTCTGCGCGAGAAATCTGTCTCCTGCCTTGAAAGACGGAGAGGGCTGCGCGCTCAGACCTCTCCTTTATTGACCGGAGCGGGCCGTTTCCGGGCCTCGGCGCGGGCTTTGCAAGCCTGTGCCCGGTTGGTAAGAAGAGGAAACCGGCAAGATGGACAAGGGCGCCATGAGCGAAAAAGAGTTGAAAGACCAGGCTGTTGCCGAAGGTGAAGAGGCTGAGGGGACGCCTGTGAACCTGAAGGCGGACAAGGCGGCGGCCAAATCGAAGGACGAGCGGCTGGCAGAAGCGCTGAGGGCCAACCTGCGCCGTCGCAAATCCGCTGCAAAGGCGCGCAAGGACGGATGATGCGTGTGGGTGGGCGCCGATTGCCCGCTGGGCGGCCGTGAAATTGCCCGAAAGCGGGCGCGCCGCTGCCTTGCATGGGCCATAAGTTGCGTGTAGACCGCTGGCTCTGGTTGAGCACTTTCTAGGGATGACCGCGCGGGGCGCGCGGGCCGGTTCGGGGAAAAACATGGACAGTATCAAGGTTGTTGGCGGTACGGAGCTGAACGGAACCATCCCGATTTCGGGCGCAAAAAACGCGGCGCTGCCGCTAATGATTGCTTCGCTCCTCACGGATGAAACGCTGACACTGTCGAATGTGCCGCGCCTGCGCGACGTTGCCCAGCTGATGCAGATCCTGTCCAATCACGGCGTCGACTATTCGGTCAATGGCAAGCGCAGCGGCCAGGATGAACTGGCCGGTCAGACGCTCAATCTGACCGCACGCGAGATTGTAGACACGACCGCGCCCTATGAACTTGTTTCCAAGATGCGTGCCAGTTTCTGGGTCATCGGCCCGCTGGTGGCCCGTTGCCACGAGGCGCGCGTGTCGCTGCCCGGCGGCTGCGCCATCGGCACGCGTCCGGTCGATTTCTTCATTGACGGCCTGACCGCGCTTGGCGCGGAGATCGAGATCGACGGCGGCTATGTGGTCGTTCGGGCGCCGGGTGGCCTGAAAGGCGGTCGCGTCGAGTTTCCGAAGGTCTCCGTCGGCGCGACCCACACCATCATGATGGCGGCAACGCTGGCGGCGGGCGAGACGGAAATCGTCAACGCGGCCCGCGAGCCGGAAGTCGTCGATCTGGCCAAGTGCCTGAAGGCCATGGGCGCGCGCATTGAAGGTGAAGGCACCGAAACCATTCGTATCCAGGGCGTGCCGCGCCTCCATGGCGCCCATCACGCCGTGGTGGCGGACCGGATCGAGACCGGCACCTATGCCATGGCCGTTGCCATGACCGGTGGCGACGTGCTGCTTCAGGGCGCCCGCACCGATCTTCTGGATGCCGCATTGGATACCCTGCGCCAGACCGGAGCAGACATCACCCAGACACCGGACGGGATCAAGGTCTACCGGAACGGCAATGGCATCCAGCCGGTGGATGTCACCACCGAACCGTTCCCGGGTTTCCCGACAGATCTTCAGGCGCAGTTCATGGCGCTGATGACCAAGGCGGGCGGCACCAGCCGGATCACCGAGACGATCTTCGAAAACCGGTTCATGCATGTGCAGGAGCTGGCGCGCCTGGGCGCCCAGATCCATATTGACGGCCGCACGGCAACCATCGACGGTGTCTCGACCTTGCGTGGCGCACCGGTGATGGCCACCGACCTGCGCGCGTCCGTCTCGCTGGTGATTGCCGGCCTGGCGGCGGAAGGTGAGACCACGGTCAGCCGCGTTTACCACCTCGACCGCGGTTTTGAACGCCTGGAAGACAAGCTTACCCGCTGCGGCGCGCAGATCGAGCGCATTTCCGGCTAAGAGTGGCCGGGGCACACCGGCCGCTAAACGTCCTTCCCGAGTTTTTCATTCGTCATGCCATGGCTTGACCATGGCATCCATGCCGTTTCGTCGCAGATCTGGCACTGTCAGTGCTTTTGGTTTCGGTCGCGGCATGGATTGCCGGATCAAGTCCGGCAATGACGAAGACTGAGGATGGGGCAAAAGCTTATTGCCCGGACGGTTATGCCCGGCTGGCGAACTGGATGTCTATTGTCGTCTCCGCGAACACGTGGGGCAGGAACCTTCATCGTCTGCCGTTTTACGCGAAGTCATCCTACCCGGGAGGCTGGGTTCCGGCTCTCTGCCGCGCTGCGGCCGGGACGACAGAGAGTGCCGGGTACAAAATCGCCGAGCCCGGAAGTGCGGTGCCTACTCCGCCACCCGCCGTTCGATCACCCGTCCGCGTGAGGCAAAAGACGGTCCGGGGCCGCCGCTGCCGCTGGTCATGATCGCTTCCGCGATCGGGCTGAGGGCGGGCGTTTCGGACGTCCATTCCAAGAGGAAATTGGCGCCAACCCCGCCACTTGTATCGTTGATCGGAATGAGTGCGGTGCTCGATTGCAGCGGCGCAAGGGTGACGGGGGCCTCCAGGAGCGCGCGCAGCAACTTGCCATCCTCGCCGTGATAATCCACGCGGGTCAGCGTGATTTCCGTGTCCGGATCGACATTGTGAACCGCCAGCGTGGCCGCCAGAAGGTCCGACCGGTTGGGATGGGAAAAGACGCGCGAATAGGCGGGCACATAGATCGTCTCGCCCAGGACCTTTTCCGTAAAGTCCTGCGCCGGGGCCGTAGCAGGGGCGAAAAGGCCGGCAACGAGAAAAAGGCCGGATAGCAGTTTCTTCATGTCGCTCTCGCCAATGCTGGCTTTATCTTGATCATTGGGGCAGTTTCTTGGATGACACGGTGGATTGCAAGATCAGCGGCGCCGTCGCCGGTCGTGTCATCGGGGATCCCACAATTCAGGAGCGGACGATCATGGGTGCACAGACAATCCGGTTCCTGATCCAGGTCTCCTTCGCGATGGTCGGCATGGTGGCGGTTGTCTTCGTGCCGGCGCCCTATGGTCCGACGCTGGGTCTGTTTCTGGTGGTCTTCGGCCTCTGGCTGGGGCGGCGCGTCTTCATGCGCATCGCGACACTCGACGAGGTCAAGAAGGACCTGCGCCAACGGGTCGATGAGGGGCCATAGCAGGCAGCATGCCGGGTCTGACAGGATTGCACATTGCCAAAGCATCAATTCCCCATTAGGTCATCTCACTTGGGGCCGGGGCGAAAATCGCCTATATGCCTCCTGCCACAGAACGATTGACCGGATCAGAACAAGACCAAATGGACCAGCTGAAACTCGCCGCCCTTGATCAGGAGGATCTTCAGGTTCTCTCCGCCCACCTTCAGGACGCCGTCTTGACGGTCGCCGACATCCGCTACCTGCCCAAGGAGCAGAAGGCGGTGTTCGTGCTGAACCGCTTTGTCTGGGACAAGGAAGCCGACAAGCGGTCGAAGGAACATGAGCGCCGCCGGTCTGCACTTGCCTTTGCGCAGGTCACGGCGATGAAAGCGCAGAACATCAACCAGCGGGCCAAGGGCGCCGTGCTGGAGCTGCTGGCCGTGACATTTGAAGCCGGTGAAGAACCGTCCGGCAAGATCCTGCTGGCCTTTGCCGGCGGGGCCAGCCTGGAACTCGACGTGGAATGCATCGAGGCCCAGCTGTCGGATCTGGGCGCTGCCTGGTCGACACCGAACCTGCCACAGCACGATCTCGGCTGAATAACTAAACTGGAAATTGACCGGTGCCGGGCACCTGAGCAAATGGAGTGACGCGTGGTTCTACGCCTGAATAGCAGCGATACCGGGTTTGAGGACCAGTTCAAGGCGCTTCTGGCCGGCAAGCGGGAAGTCTCCGAAGACGTCGACCAGATCGTTCGGGACATTCTGGACCGCGTGCGTTCGGAAGGCGATCGCGCGGTTCTGGATTATACCGCCAGGTTCGATCGGCTTGAGGCCGGCTCCATGGCGGAACTCAAGGTATCCGAAGCCGAGATCGAGGCTGCCCTGAGCCAGGTGCCGGCCGAGACGCTTGACGCGCTTCAGCTCGCCCATGACCGCATCAAGTCGCATCACGCGCGCCAGATGCCGAAGGACGACAGGTATACCGATGCGATCGGCGTTGAGCTTGGTTCGCTCTGGACGGCTGTCGAGGCCGTCGGTGTCTATGTGCCGGGCGGCCTGGCCAGCTATCCAAGTTCGGTTCTGATGAATGTGGTTCCGGCGCAGGTTGCCGGCGTGGAACGTATCGTCATGGTCGTGCCGAGCCCAGACGGTGTGCTCAACCCGCTGGTTCTGGCGGCTGCAAGAGTGTCCGGCGTTTCGGAGATCTATCGCATCGGCGGCGCCCAGGCGGTTGCCGCATTGGCCTATGGCACGGAAACGATCGCACCGGTCGCCAAGATCGTCGGGCCGGGCAACGCCTTTGTCGCAGCCGCCAAGCGCCGGGTGTTCGGCACGGTTGGCATCGACATGATCGCCGGCCCCTCCGAGGTGCTGATCCTGGCCGATGGTGAAAACAACCCGGACTGGCTGGCGGCCGATCTTCTGGCCCAGGCCGAACATGACACCGCCGCCCAATCGATCCTGATCACCGACAGTGCCGAGCTGGCAGACGAGGTGGAAAAGGCGGTCGAGGCGCAGCTGAAGACCTTGCCGCGCGAAGAGGTCGCGCGCGCCAGCTGGCAGGATTTCGGTGCCATCATCCAGGTGGATGACCTGGAAGGGGCCATGCCGCTCGCCAACCGGATCGCACCGGAGCACCTGGAACTGGCTGTTGCCGATCCCGAAGCGCTCCTGAAAAAGGTCCGCAATGCCGGGGCGGTTTTCCTGGGGCACTATACGCCGGAGGCGATTGGCGATTATGTCGGTGGGTCCAACCACGTGCTGCCGACGGCGCGCTCGGCCCGGTTCTCGTCCGGCCTGTCCGTGATGGAATTCGTAAAACGCACCTCGATTTTGAAATGCAATCCTGACAATCTGCGACAGCTTGGCCCCGCGGCCATCGCACTTGGAGAATCGGAGGGGTTGTCGGCGCATGCCCGCTCTGTTTCCATCAGGCTGAACTTGTAGGCAGGCAGAACAAAGAGGCTTCATCAGGATGAGCGAACCGCAATCCGATCCACAGCAGACCGGCAGCCGGCTGGTGGACGTGGTCCTGGATGAAGCCTCCATTGCCCGCTCGACGCCTGAAGTCGAGCACGACCGTGCCGTTGCGATCTATGACCTGATTGAGGAAAACACGTTCCAGCCGGTGGGGCATCCCACCGCGAATTATGTGCTCAATCTCTCGGTGGTCGAAAAAAAGCTCGTCTTGCGAATTCGCACCGAGGATGACGGCGAGGTGGTCACGCATGTCCTGTCCCTGTCGCCTCTGCGCAAGATCGTCAAGGATTACGATCTGATCTGCGAAAGCTATTACGAGGCGATCCGGCACGCGACGCCGAGCCAGATCGAGGCGATCGACATGGGCCGCCGCGGCGTTCACAATGAGGGCTCCGCGATCCTGATGGAGCGGCTTTCCGGCAAAATCGAGGTCGACATGCAGACCGCACGGCGTCTGTTTACCCTCGTCTACGCGTTGCACTGGAAGGGCTGATGACCGGGCCGGGCCTGCGTCCGACTGCGGTTCTTTTTGCGTGCGGGATGAATTCCGTACGCTCTCCCATGGCCGAGGCCCTGACGGAAAAACTCTTTCCCGGCCAGATCTATGTGCGCTCGGCGGGCGTGCGCTCCGGCAAGATCGACCCGTTCGTGGATGCCATCATGGCCGAGATCGGCATCGACATGAGCCGGCATCAGCCCAAGACATTTGAAGATCTCGACGAATCGGGTTTCGACCTGGTCGTGACCCTGGCGCCTGAGGCCCACCACAAGGCCCTGGACATGACACGCACCGACGCTGTCGAGGTGGAGTACTGGCCGACCATGGACCCGACACTGGCGACCGGCAGCCGGGACCAGATTCTGTCCGAATACAGAGCGGTGCGCGATCAGCTGATGATGCGCATCAAGAAGCGGCTCGAGTGGGCCCCGCCGCCGAGTGGATAAGATGAAACCGAAAGACCTGGTTATCGAGATCACGGATCCCCTGACGACGGATCGGCTTTTGCTGCGGCCGTTTCGGGAAACCGATGCCGCTGCCGTTCATGCCTATCAGTCGCTTCCGGAGGTTGCTCGGTATCAGTTCTGGGAGCCGCGCAGCCTTGAGGAGATCCGCTTGAAGCTCGCAGAGTGGGTGACGCTCTATCGCCTGAACGGGGAGGGGACACTTGAACTCGCCGTGGAGATCCGCGAGAGCGGGGATCTGATTGGCGATGTCATGCTGCAGGTGACCGACGCGGCAGCCCGCCAGGGAATGATCGGTTTCTCCATGCACCCGGCCCACCAGGGAAAGGGATATGCGACGGAGGCTGTCGGAGCATTGCTGCGCATCGGATTTGCGGATCTCGGCCTGCATCGAATCTTCGGCCGTTGCGACGCCCGCAATGACCCGTCCTGGCGCCTGATGGAACGGCTCGGCATGCGCAGGGAGGCGCATTTCCGGGAACATGCGCTCTTCAAGGGGGGCTGGGACGAAGAGTTTTACTATGCTTTGCTGCAGGATGAATGGCGGCACCAGGCCGTTGCGCAGGAAAAATGAGCGGACGATTGTCCTTTCGCTGCCCGTGTTTTGCACCCTGAGACCTTTCTTTGCACAGGAGCCGAAAGAAAGGTTCACTTTTTCCCCCTAATCCGCTAGGTTCCGCGGCACCCGCGGGCAGGGCCCGCTTTATTCAGGATATCAAATGGCCAAAGAAGAAGCTCTGGAGTTTCCGGGCGTCGTGACAGAACTGTTGCCGAATGCGACGTTCCGCGTAAAACTTGAAAATGACCACGAAATCATCGCGCACACCGCCGGGCGCATGCGCAAGAACCGGATCCGCGTCCTGGCGGGTGACAAGGTTCTGGTCGAAATGACCCCTTACGATCTCACCAAGGGTCGGATCACCTACCGCTTCAAGTAAGCGGCCTATCGGGTGACGGCTGCAAGGCGCGCAGATGAGCACTACACCACAGTTGATCCTGGCTTCCGCCTCGCCGCGGCGACTGGCTCTGTTGCAGCAGATCGGTCTCGAACCGGATCATCTCCTGCCGGCCGACATCGACGAAACGCCCAAAAAACACGAAACGCCGCGCAGCCTCGCATTGCGCTTGGCCCGGGCCAAGGCGGAAGCTGTACGCCAGACGGCGGACGCCTCCGACCAGTTGCGTGACAGCGTTGTCCTGGCCGCCGACACGGTGGTTGCAGTTGGTCGCAGGGCCTTGCCGAAGGCTGAGCTGACCGACCAGGCGCTGATGTGCCTGTCGCTTCTGTCCGGGCGCGGACACCGTGTTTTTACCGGTGTCGCCGTGGCCGAGGCCAACGGCAAGGTTCGGTCCAAGCTCGTTGAGACGCGGGTGCGCTTCAAACGGCTCTCCCGCAAGGACATGGACGACTATATTGCCTCCGGCGAATGGCGCGGCAAGGCCGGTGGGTATGCGATCCAGGGACTGGCCGGCAGCTTCGTTGTCAAGCTTGTCGGCTCCTATCCGGCTGTGGTTGGCCTGCCGCTGGTGGAAACCGCCAACCTCCTGAGCGCAGCCGGCTACCCGGTCCATCAGGGTTGGGCAACGGCGGCCGCCTGACCGGCTGGCGCGACCGCGCGGCAAGAACGGAGATACCCTTGGCAGACAGCGAGAAACCCGAACGGCGCATGCGCCCCTGTCCGATCTGTTCCAAATTGTCGACGCCGGCGGCCTATCCCTTCTGTTCCGACCGCTGCGCCAAGATCGATCTCAATCGCTGGTTTTCCGAAGGCTATACCATTCCGGTCGTGGAAACCGACGATATCGACGAAAGCAATTTTCCGGAGGAGTGAACCTGCGGAGGAGCTGATCTGTTGAACAACAGATTTGCTGGCTAACAAGACGCCTCTCAAACCGTGAACGTCGTAAGAACTCCCTGGCCAGGATGCCGGGTGAGACCCTGTCTCTGTGGCCAGATTGAGGGCGCGAAAAGCGGCTGAGTAACCACTGGTCGGGCGTCAGAGCCCCCAAAACGATCTTAAGTTCGGCGGAAATGCGCGAATTTTGGGCGCTTCTGCAAAAATATTTATCCAGCAAAATTTTTTTCAGTTTCACCCCCTCCAGCTCTTGCGGCTGTCACAAAACTGCACCAAGATCTTTCTATACCGGCGGCCCGAGCACCATCGAACCCGGTTGTGTCCATCGCAGATGACACGCCCAATTGGTGGTTGCTCCGGTCAATAACAACACCGGGAGCCGGTCTCGGGTGCGTATCCCGGGACGGCAACACCAACCTATCCAAGGGCGAGGGTCCGATGAAAAAACACATTCTGAGCGCCGCAGTGCTGTCCGTAACCACGGCGCTGTCAACGGCGGCCTATGCCGATTATTCGCTGACCGTTCTGCATTTGAACGACCTGCATTCGCGCATTGAATCGATCAACAAGTATGACAGCACCTGCAATGCCGAGTCTGAAGCGGAAGGCAAGTGTTTTGGCGGTGTTGCCCGGATCAAGTCCAAGCTGGACGAGCGGCGCGCAGCCCTGGATGGCGACGGCAAGAACGTTCTCGTGGTTGATGCGGGTGACCAGTTTCAGGGGTCGCTGTTCTACACCACCTACAAGGGCGATGCTGCTGTTGAATTCCTGAACGGCATGGACATCGACGTCATGGCCGTCGGCAACCATGAATTTGACGACGGTCCGGAAGGCCTTGCCAATTTCATCGAGAAAGCCGAATTCCCGATCCTGTCCGGCAACATCGACGTCAACGGCGAGCCAACGCTCAAGGGCAAGGTGCCTGGCGTTCTGATCGTTGAAAAAGGTGGCGAAAAAATCGGCATCGTCTCCGCGCTGGCCGAAGACACCGTCGATACGTCTTCCCCGGGTGAAGGTGTGCGTTTCATTCAGGCCGAGGACTACCTGAAAGGCGCAGTCGAGAGCCTTGAGGCGGCCGGCGTCAACAAGATCATCGCCGTGACCCACATGGGCCTGCCGCGCGACATGGAAATTGCGGCTGCCGTGCCGGGCATCGATCTGATCGTCGGTGGTCATTCCCACACGTTGCTGTCCAACACCCAGGAGCGTGCCAAGGGGCCTTATCCGGTTCTGGTCAAGAACCCGGATGGCAAGGACGTACCGATCGTTCAGGCCTATGCCTATGGCAAGTTCCTTGGCGAGATCAACGTGACCTGGGATGACGACGGCAATGTGATCAAGGCCGAAGGCGAGCCGATCCTGCTGGACGCGTCCGTGACCCCGGACGAAGAGGTTCTGGCCCGTGTTGCCGAACTGGCCGCACCGATCGAAGAGCTCAAGGCAAAGGTCATCGGCTCCTCTGAAGCCGCTATCGATGGTGATCGTGGCTCCTGCCGGTCCGGCGAGTGCCAGATGGGCAACCTTGTCGCCGACGCCATGCTCGACCGCGTCAAGGACCAGGGTGTTCAGATCGCCATCCAGAATGGCGGTGGCCTGCGTGCTTCCATCGATGGCGGCGAAGTCACCATGGGCGAAGTCCTGACGGTCCTGCCGTTCCAGAACACGCTGGCGACATTCCAGCTGAAAGGCTCGGACGTCATTGCAGCCCTTGAGAACGGTGTCTCCCAGGTCGAGGAAGGCAAGGGTCGTTTCCCGCAGGTTGCCGGTCTGAAATTCTCCTGGACCCGCAAGAAGGCTGCTAACGAAGGCCGTGTCCTCGTCGTAGAGGTCCAGGAAGACGGTGAGTGGGTGCCGATCGACGAAAACAAGACCTACGGCGTTGTCTCCAACAACTACATGCGTGGTGGCGGTGACGGCTACAAGGTTTTCGCCGAAAACGGCATGAATGCCTATGACTACGGTCCTGGCCTGGAAGTTGTCGTGGCGGACTTCATTGCTGCCCAAAACGGCTACAAGCCCTTTACTGACGGCCGGATCACCGAGCAATAAGCTCTTACACGCCAATTAAGCTTCGGGGCGCGCCGGCAACGGCGCGCCTTTTTGTTGTTAAGTGTGTCGATCTTTGAAGGCGCCTGCGGCATTGTCCTAAAGGTAAATGAATTTTAAGATATCGGCTTGTTTTGGCGCGTGCCCCGACGGCCGGCATGCGACAGATATTTCACAGGTGTGCGTACTCCGCTTTTCAGAAGCAGGAGATGAGTTTTTTGATCAGGGTCACTCATTGGGCAGGACGAGAGAGCGTGGCGTTCGTCAGGAGCGTGGTTGCTGCCATGTGCCTTGTCCTGGCAATGCCGATGATGACGAGCTCCGGCGCCTTTGCGCAGGAAATCGCTTCGGACGCAGGCGGCGCTCAGACAGCTGAAGCCCTGGCGGCACGCCAGGCGGCTCTTTTGCAGGTAATGCTGGCCTCCCCGGATGATCTCGATGCTGCATTTGAGTATGCAATGGTCTCGTCGCTGCTCGGCGACTATGAAGCGGCCATTGCCACGCTCGAGCGCATGCTGATCTACGCACCCGGATTGCCTCGGGTGCAGCTGGAGCTGGGCGTCCTTTACTTTCGGTTGGGGTCGACAGAGACCGCTCGCTTCTATTTTCAGGAGACACTCAACGCCACGAATGTGCCGCCAGAAGTGGAGGCACGTGTCCGTCTCTATCTGACCACGCTCGACAAGCAGGAAGATCCGGCAAGTTTTCGGGCTGCGGTGGTAACCGGCATACGCTATCAGAGCAACGCCAATGCGGCGCCCGGCAGCCGCCGGGTCGATCTCAACGGTGGTACGTTCCTGCTCGATGACACCGCGACGGGAACCGCCGATACCAATGCCTTTCTCGCCGGACGCGTTAAAGCCACCTACGACATCGGCACGCAGGGAGACCTGCTAGAGACCGAGTTCCTTTTCTACGGTGCCCGTTATGCGGACATCGTTCGGCTGGACACCGCGCTTGCCGAACTGACCTTCGGGCCGTCGCTTAATCTTGAACGGTTCGATATCGACGACACGCGCCTGGGCCTTTACGCGATTGCGGCCGGCATTCGTCTCAATCATGCAAACTACAACGGGGCGCTCGGCGTTGGCGCGCGCCTGGTGTCTCAGGTAACGCCGGCTGTTCTGGTGGACACCAAAATCGAATGGCGCCGCAGGTGGTACAACGACACAGCCGAGTTTCCGACAGTGTCGAACCGCGCCGGGTCCTACCTGCGTCTCGCGGCGACGGTCTCCCGGACAGTCTCGCCGACGGTCACGCTGCGTGCCCTGGTGCTTGCCGATTTCGAAGAGACCAAGGAAGCCTGGACACAAAGCTGGGAAGCCGGTGGCGGTGTCGGGGCAACGGTTCGGTTTGCCTCGCCGTTTGAACAGCTTCGACAGCCCTGGTCACTGGATCTGGAGGCCGGATTTATCTACCGCTCCTACGAAGGTCCGGATCCGTTTGTGGATCCGGCAATGGCGCAGGAAGACCGTGAAGGCTGGGTCCGCACCGGCCTGTCGGTGCCGTTCCGTCCGGATCTGGCCCTCGGAGTGACGGGGGAATTCCGCCGTCAGTATTCCAACTATGACCTGGCAACCTACTCCAACGCGTCGGCGCTTTTATCGCTGACAAAGTCCTTCTAGGAGAGACAGATGCACGTGTCCAAGCTGACAGGCCGTATGTTGCTCTCTCCAGGCTCTCTGTTTTCAATGCTGCTGTTGAGTGGTGTGGCAGTGGGCCTGCCGGCGCAAGCCAACGATGTCGGTGTCGCTGCTGCCGTAAACACGGATGCCTTCGGTACACCGCCGGGCGGGGCGCGCAGCACAAAGGTGCTGGGTGACAATGTCATTTACAATGAGCGGATCGAGACCAGCGGCACCGGACTGGTTCAGGTTCTGCTGGTCGACGGTTCGACGTTCACCGTGGGTGCCAATTCAGACCTTGTGATCGATGAATTCGTCTATGACCCGAATGCCCGCAGTGGCAAGTTGGTTGCGACCTTCGGCAAGGGTGTTGCCCGCTTCGTCGGGGGCAAGCTCAGCAAGAAGCGGGGCGGTGTCACAGTCAAAACACCTGTCGGGACGATCGGCATCCGGGGAGGGATCGCCAATCTCAACCTGACGTCCAATCCGCCCGTCTTCTCACTGATTTTCGGCAAGGACCTTACCTACACCGGTCCGGACGGCCGGACGTCCCGCATTCACAAGGCGGGTTACGCGATGGAAGTGGGGTCGGGCGGAACGCGCATCCGTCGCAGCACTGCCGCCGATTTCGGCTCCGTCCAGACGGCCCTGACCAACAGATCCCAGAATGGGGGCGCGCTGCGCAAGCCGTCCGACAGACAGATCGTCGGGTCGGGTCTGTCCGGCATCATCGCGGGATTGCAGAGCGTGACGACCTTGCCGCGCTCCAAACCGCTCACGCAAATCGCAAATGCCGTTCAGGAAAGCGTCGACACGCAGCTCCAGGTTCAGGTGTTGACCCAGGACACCACGACCCAGGATCTGAAGACCGAACAGGCGCAGTCAGGGACGACGGATCAGGCTCGGATCCTGCGCGCGGGCACGACCTTCAACGGCACGGCCGCGCTCAATCTCGCGCCGGGAACACTGGGTGTTGTCGGCGGCTCATCCGGTTTCGACCAGGTCGTCACGTTCACCCAGCAGCCTGATACGCAAACTAGTACCTACCGGTTGTGGACGGGAACAGCCGATGGGACCAACATCTATGTTTTTGATCCGGACGACACGGTAAACGAGTATTTCACGCAGTCGATCAATGCAGACGGGGATATTATCGAGGCCTACAATACCGGCTTCATCCCCGATGCGCCCTCAATTGACGGCACAATTGTCCAGAACGCACGGGGCCAGCGGATTTCGGGTGAAGGGTTCGGCTATTTTGTCCATTTCATTGCGACCCAGCCCGGCCCGGACCCGACCTTCAACTATGGCGGCACCGATTATTTCTATGGCCTTTATGGCGAAGCCACCAATTTTGACACGTTCGACAGCACAGACACTGAAAAAGTCAGGTCCTATACGCTGCACGGGGACGTTCTGACCGCCTTTCAGCTGGCATCGGTGGGCGAAACCGACACCTTGCAGGCCGCAACCTCGAATGCCCTTTTCCTGAATCCCTCCATTGCCGAGGATCTTGGGACGGGCTTCTTGTCGAATGTGAAAAGCAGCGGTCTGAAGGTTCTGGAAAGCAGTTCGGGCACGCTGGACGGCGCCCGCTACGTCGCCGCGTCGATGTATCTGTCGACGGGAGACAGCAGTCAGGCCTCCTTTGTGTCTGTCTCGCTGGGTGACATCGGCAACGAAGACGGCACTCTGGTCTTGAGTGGTGAACGTCGCGGAGGACACCGGACGGCGGCGGCAAACTCTGCGGCCCTTTATGGGGGGCAGGTGGAGAGCCTCGAGGGCGGAACCGGCGGTACGATCTTTGGAAACAATGCCAACTACATGTTGCTTGGTCCCGGCAATCTGGAGGCCGGCGGAACCTTCACTGACGGCTATGTCTCGGTGCCGAACGGGATCATCTCCACCGACCAGATGAGCGGCACAATGCATGTTGCCGAACTGTCGAGCGAGACCGAGATTTCCACGCTGGATCGTACAAGCCGGACGCTGACGGGCTATGCGGCCGGTGCCCTGGAATCCAGCTTCAACTATGGCTCGCCATTCGTCGGGCCACTGGTTTTTGGCACATCCACAGTCGGTGATTTCGAGATCAGCTTTGACGGCCAGAACGGCTCTCTTTATGCCACCATGACGCTCGACGATGTCAATGATAGCGACAGCGAGGTCAACAAGTATGCGTTTGCCTTTGGCGAACAGTCCGGTTCCGGACAGTCCGTTTTCGTTGACACGGACACATTTGCCGCCATCGAGACCACCAATGGTGCCGGGACATCCGTGACCAACAGCACCGGTGACACAATTGCGGTCAAACAGGGCACCACGCCCAGCAGCTATCTGATTTCGAGCACATTGGTGAACGACGCTGACGCGCCGCTTTTCGCCGGCAAGACCAAGTGCACCTGTGAGTTTCTGGAATGGGGCTATTGGGGTTCGAAGGTCGAGACCAGCGACAGCAGTTTCGCCGCCGATCGGTTTGACACATTCCAGATCGGGACCTGGGTGGCCGGGCAGGTGACCGGCTCCGCCGATCTGCCGAACACGGGCACGGCAACCTATGCCGGGCATGCCGTCGGCAATGTGATCAATGGCACATCGCAGTATCTGGCGGCCGGCGATTTCAGCATGTCTCTCGACTTTTCAACCCGAAACGGAACGGCAACGATCGCCAATTTCGACGACAGGACGATGAGCGCAACGGTCTCCGAACAGAGCATTGCCGACGGCAACCTGTTTTCCGGCCCGCTGTCGGGCCCATCCGGTTTGAACGGAGAGCTGCAGACGTCTGTGGTCAGCGGACCGAACGGCAACGACCAGGGTGTCATCGGTGATTTCTACGCGGTTCAGGGAACCTGGTCGGCCTCCGGCATTGTCGCCGGAGAAAAGCAATAGTGCCAAAGGGCGGCCTGTCGCTGTACGTCGGAGAAAAGGTTTGTTTTTCAGGAGGTTGAGGAGATCTCAGGTTATCAACAGCCGTGGTGGGTTTGAAATGCAAAAAACTTTGCCGGGGTGCTGGACAAGGTCAGATCCAGCCTCTATAAGGACCGGGCTTTCGGCGAAAGGGCCCGCCCCGACGCCTCGAACAGCAAGCCCAGATAGCTCAGTTGGTAGAGCAGCGGATTGAAAATCCGCGTGTCGGTGGTTCGATTCCGCCTCTGGGCACCACTCTTCTTCTTTTGAAATCTGAGAAATTCGAGCCGACAATTACTTGTTAGCGGTTATTGTACTGCGGCGCGATGCGGTTCGTTCGTGGACAAGTCAAAACGCCCTCTCCGAAGAAAGGGCGTTTCCGTAGGCTTACCTCTCGCCAAATTGCGGATCAGGCAAAGAGCTCGTCCCTGACCTCCACGGCACCAAGCTGTTCATCAAGGACCGTGAAGTTGAAGATATCGCCGTCGAAGTGATTACCGGTCCAGCCGATCTCGCCTGACGGGCTGCCCCAGCCATTGGCACCGATCATCAGGAACTCCTCGTTGCCAAGCCAGTCAGACCGGAACTCCTCGTCGCTGGCGACTTCAATGCCGTCCATGAACAGGAAGATACCGTCATCGCCGAAAGTGAAGGCAAAATCGTGTTCTGTACCGGCTTCGACAACGTCCCTGGCCTTCAGCCAGATCTCGCTGGTTTCGGTCTGGAACCGAACCTTCACTTCACCCCACTCCGTGACCCACGCCGTCAGATGACCTCCGGTGCCGTTTCCGCTCGCGTCCTTGGAGAAGAGCGCATCGTAACCGGTGATCGTGTCGGCGTTGAACGAGAAGGCTATTGTGCCCTCTGCAATTTCAAGCGCGTCCGAGTGCTGGATGGCGAGCTCGCCTTCGCGTGTGCCATCGAGTTCGATCGCACCTGCAATCGCAAACACTGGCGTGACACCTGCAGGCAGGTTCAGATCGCTCACAGACGGAATGTTTTCCGGTGGAGCGATGTCACCCCGGTCTTCACCCATCTCGATCGGCTTGAGGGCTTCCTCGAGGTCGGCAATCGACCGGACGATGCCATAGGCCGGTTTGGCCGATGTGGAGATGTCGTTCTGGGTGACGAGATCGCCATAGACCGTGATGGTTCCCAGATCATCATTGTTGTGGGCGCCGCCCCCGGAGCCCTGGTCGGAATAAAGGGCAATCACCGTGTGATCGACCACACCGTCGCCGTTCGAGTCGCCATAGGTGATGGAACGGATCTTGGTGGTGTGGCCTTCAATGACGATGCGGTCGCCTTCGTCCCGGTTGAAGTCGGTGATGACATCATTGCCGATCATGTCGACCCAGTGGTCGTGGATATTGGCGTTCTCACCGGCCACCCCGTGCCATCTGATGGAGCCGTCATCGTTGGTATGTTCCTCGATGAAGCGTTCCTTGGCATTGATGAGCGTCTGGAAGTAGAAGACATCGCCGCCCGAACCGCCGGTCAGGACATCGTCTGCCGGGATCGGCTGATCGGGATAGAGCTTGCCGTTTGTGAGCTCGTTGTAAGGATCGCCCTCATCGCGGTCCGGGTCTTCCGCAACCGGTCCCTCGCGTCCGTCGGAGCGGGAGATCAGGAGATCGTTGCCGTCCCCGCCATTGAGGATGTCCTCGCCGTGGCCACCGTCGAGCACGTCATTGCCGTCCCCACCATTGAGCTCGTCATTGCCATAACCGCCCTGCAGGACATCGTTGCCGCCATTGCCGTTGACGATATCGTCGCCAAGGCCTGCATTGATGGCGTCAGCGCCTTCGGTTCCCTCGAGGGTCTCGTCTGCGTCGGTGCCTTCCTGATAGGCCGCCCCGGTGGTCAGCTCGCCGTCATGGTTGAAGCCGTAGGCCATGGCGAGGGCCTTGGCCTCGTCGGACCCGTGATGCAGCTGCTGGAAGGCCGGCATCAGGTCGTCCTGGGCGAGGGCCTCAAGAGCGGACGCCTCGAAGCTTTCATCGACTTCACCGGCCAGGGCAGCCATGTCTTCGCCTGCAATCTGCTCGTCAAAGACCATGACGTCAGAGATGGTGCCGTCAAACTGCTGGCCAGCTGTTTGCGTGTCGGTCTTGCGCCAGGCGCCCGACGCACCAACCACCAGAGCGCGCTCATTCATGTCGATGCCCTGTTTGAACTCGGGCTCGGCAGCAACGAGTGCGCCGTTCAGGTAGACCATCAGACCGTCGTCACCGAATGTCACCGCAAGATGGTAGGTGGTGTTCGCGGCGATCTCGACATTCTGCACCTTGAGGTACTCTGACTTGTCGTCGGATTGCTGGCGGATATAGAGCTTGTTGTTGCACAGATAGGCGGTGATATGGCCGCCGTCTTCGTAGCCGCTGCCATCCTTTGAAAAGAGTGCCTGCGACCCGGTGACCTTGTCCGCATTGAAGGTGAGGGCAATCGTGCCATCAGTCAGATCAAGCGCTTCCGGATTGCCCGCCTGAAGGTAATCCCCCCAGTCGCCGGAGAACTCATTGTCGCCGGCAATGGCGAAGACAGGTGTCATGCCATCGGGCAGGGGCAGGTCGTCGACATCGGGCAGATCGGCCGGTGGAGCGATGTCTCCCCGGTCTTCCCCCATCTCGATCGGCTTGAGCGCCTCTTCCAGATCGGCAATCGAACGCACGATGCCATAGGCGGGCTTGGCCGATGTGGAGATGTCGTTCTGGGTGACGAGATCGCCATAGACGGTGATGGTGCCAAGATCATCGTTGTTGTGGGCACCGCCCCCTGATCCCTGATCGGAATAAAGGGCAATCACCGTGTGATCGACCACACCGTCGCCGTTCGAGTCGCCATAGGTGATGGAGCGGATCTTGGTGGTGTGCCCCTCGATGACGATGCGGTCGCCTTCGTCCCGGTTGAAGTCGGTGATGACATCATTGCCGATCATGTCGACCCAGTGGTCGTGGATATTGGCGTTCTCGCCGGCCACCCCGTGCCAACGGATGGAACCGTCATCGTTGGTATGTTCCTCGATGAAGCGTTCCTTGGCATTGATCAGCGTCTGGAAGTAGAAGACATCACCGCCCGAACCGCCGGTCAGGACATCGTCTGCCGGAATCGGCTGATCGGGATAGAGCTTGCCGTCGGTCAGCTCATTGTAAGGATCGCCCTCATCGCGGTCCGGGTCTTCCGCGACCGGTCCCTCGCGTCCGTCGGAGCGGGAGATCAGGAGGTCGTTGCCGTCCCCGCCATTGAGGATATCCTCGCCATGGCCGCCGTCGAGCACGTCATTGCCGTCGCCGCCATTGAGCTCGTCATTGCCATACCCGCCCTGCAGGACATCATTGCCATCGCCACCATTGACGGTGTCGTTGCCAAGGCCTGCATTGATGGCGTCAGCGCCTTCGGTTCCCTCGATGGTCTCGCCTGCATCCGTGCCTTCCTGATAGGCGGCACCAGTTGTGAGCTCACCGTCATGGTTGAAGCCGAAAGCCATCGCGAGGGCCTTGGCCTCGTCGGACCCGTGATGCAGCTGCTGGAAGGCCGGCATCAGGTCGTCCTGGGCGAGGGCCTCAAGAGCGGACGCCTCGAAGCTTTCATCGACTTCACCGGCAAGGGCAGCCATGTCTTCGCCTGCAATCTGCTCGTCAAAGACCATGACGTCAGAGATGGTGCCGTCAAACTGCTGGCCAGCTGTTTGCGTGTCGGTCTTGCGCCAGGCGCCCGACGCACCAACCACCAGAGCGCGCTCATTCATGTCGATGCCCTGTTTGAACTCGGGCTCGGCAGCAACGAGTGCGCCGTTCAGGTAGACCATCAGACCGTCGTCACCGAATGTCACCGCAAGATGGTAGGTGGTGTTCGCGGCGATCTCGACATTCTGCACCTTGAGGTACTCTGACTTGTCGTCGGATTGCTGGCGGATATAGAGCTTGTTGTTGCACAGATAGGCGGTGATATGGCCGCCATCTTCGTAGCCGCTGCCATCCTTGGAGAAGAGTGCCTGCGAGCCGGTGACCTTGTCCGCATTGAAGGTGAGGGCAATCGTGCCATCAGTCAGATCAAGCGCATCCGGATTACCCGCCTGAAGGTAATCCCCCCAGTCGCCGGAGAACTCGTTGTCACCGGCAATGGCAAAGACGGGTGTCATGCCTTCGGGGAGGGGAAGGTCGTCGACATCGGGCAGATCGGCCGGTGGAGCGATGTCTCCCCGGTCTTCCCCCATCTCGATCGGCTTGAGCGCCTCTTCCAGATCGGCGATGGACCGAACGATGCCATAGGCCGGTTTTGCGGATGTAGAGATATCGTTCTGTGTGACGAGATCGCCATAGACCGTGATGGTGCCAAGATCATCGTTGTTGTGGGCACCGCCCCCTGATCCCTGATCGGAATAAAGGGCAATCACCGTGTGATCGACCACACCGTCGCCGTTCGAGTCGCCATAGGTGATGGAGCGGATCTTGGTGGTGTGCCCCTCGATGACGATGCGGTCGCCTTCGTCCCGGTTGAAGTCGGTGATGACATCATTGCCGATCATGTCGACCCAGTGGTCGTGGATATTGGCGTTCTCGCCGGCCACCCCGTGCCAACGGATGGAACCGTCATCGTTGGTATGTTCCTCGATGAAGCGTTCCTTGGCATTGATCAGCGTCTGGAAGTAGAAGACATCACCGCCCGAACCGCCGGTCAGGACATCGTCTGCCGGAATCGGCTGATCGGGATAGAGCTTGCCGTCGGTCAGCTCATTGTAAGGATCGCCCTCATCGCGGTCCGGGTCTTCCGCGACCGGTCCCTCGCGTCCGTCGGAGCGGGAGATCAGGAGGTCGTTGCCGTCCCCGCCATTGAGGATATCCTCGCCATGGCCGCCGTCGAGCACGTCATTGCCGTCGCCGCCATTGAGCTCGTCATTGCCATACCCGCCCTGCAGGACATCATTGCCATCGCCACCATTGACGGTGTCGTTGCCAAGGCCTGCATTGATGGCGTCAGCGCCTTCGGTTCCCTCGATGGTCTCGCCTGCATCCGTGCCTTCCTGATAGGCGGCACCAGTTGTGAGCTCACCGTCATGGTTGAAGCCGAAAGCCATCGCGAGGGCCTTGGCCTCGTCGGACCCGTGATGCAGCTGCTGGAAGGCCGGCATCAGGTCGTCCTGGGCGAGGGCCTCAAGAGCGGACGCCTCGAAGCTTTCATCGACTTCACCGGCAAGGGCAGCCATGTCTTCGCCTGCAATCTGCTCGTCAAAGACCATGACGTCAGAGATGGTGCCGTCAAACTGCTGGCCAGCTGTTTGCGTGTCGGTCTTGCGCCAGGCGCCCGACGCACCAACCACCAGAGCGCGCTCATTCATGTCGATGCCCTGTTTGAACTCGGGCTCGGCAGCAACGAGTGCGCCGTTCAGGTAGACCATCAGACCGTCGTCACCGAATGTCACCGCAAGATGGTAGGTGGTGTTCGCGGCGATCTCGACATTCTGCACCTTGAGGTACTCTGACTTGTCGTCGGATTGCTGGCGGATATAGAGCTTGTTGTTGCACAGATAGGCGGTGATATGGCCGCCATCTTCGTAGCCGCTGCCATCCTTGGAGAAGAGTGCCTGCGAGCCGGTGACCTTGTCCGCATTGAAGGTGAGGGCAATCGTGCCATCAGTCAGGTCAAGCGCTTCCGGATTGCCCGCCTGAAGGTAATCCCCCCAGTCGCCGGAGAACTCGTTGTCACCGGCAATGGCAAAGACCGGCGTCATGCCATCGGGCAGGGGCAGATCATCGACATCGGGCAGATCAGCCGGTGGAGCGATGTCTCCCCGGTCTTCCCCCAACTCGATCGGCTTGAGCGCCTCTTCCAGATCGGCGATGGACCGAACGATGCCATAGGCCGGTTTTGCGGATGTAGAGATATCGTTCTGTGTGACGAGATCGCCATAGACCGTGATGGTGCCAAGATCATCGTTGTTGTGGGCACCGCCCCCTGATCCCTGATCGGAGTAAAGGGCAATCACCGTGTGATCGACCACACCGTCGCCGTTCGAGTCGCCGTAGGTGATGGAACGGATCTTGGTTGTGTGTCCCTCGATGACGATGCGGTCGCCTTCTTCGCGGTTGAAGTCGGTGATGACATCATTGCCGATCATGTCGACCCAGTGGTCGTGGATGTTGGCGTTCTCGCCGGCCACCCCGTGCCAACGGATGGAGCCGTCATCGTTGGTATGTTCCTCGATGAAGCGTTCCTTGGCATTGATCAGGGTCTGGAAGTAGAAGACGTCGCCGCCCGAGCCACCGGTCAGGACATCGTCTGCCGGGATCGGCTGATCGGGATAGAGCTTGCCGTTTGTGAGCTCATTGTAAGGATCGCCCTCATCGCGGTCCGGGTCTTCCGCGACCGGTCCCTCGCGTCCGTCGGAGCGGGAGATCAGCAGATCGTTGCCGTCCCCGCCATTGAGGATATCCTCGCCATGGCCGCCATCGAGCACGTCATTGCCGTCCCCGCCATTGAGCTCGTCATTGCCATACCCGCCCTGCAGGACATCGTTGCCGCCATTGCCGTTGACGATGTCATCGCCGAGCCCGGCATTGATGGCGTCTGAGTCTTCACCGCCGTTGAGGGTCTCGTCGGCGTCGGTGCCTTCCTGATAGGCCGCCCCGGTGGTGAGTTCGCCGTCATGGTTGAAGCCGTAGGCCATCGCGAGGGCCTTGGCCTCGTCAGAGCCATGATGCAGCTGCTGGAAGGCCGGCATCAGGTCGTCCTGGGCGAGGGCCTCCAGGGCAGCCGTTGCAAAGGCCGGATCGACTTCGCCAGCCAGCGCGGCCATGTCTTCGCCTGCAATCTGCTCGTCAAAGACCATGACGTCAGAGATGGTGCCATCGAACTGCTGGGCGGCGGTGTGGGCATCATCGGAGCGCCAGGCGCCGGACGCGCCGACCACCAGGGACCGCTCGTTCATGTCCAGGCCCTGCTTGAACTCCGGCTCTGCCGCCACCAGTTCCCCGTTCAGGTAAACCATCAGGCCATCTTCACCGAAGGTGACGGCGAGGTGGTAGTCGGTGTTCTCCGTGAGCAGCAGGTCATTGACCTTCAGGTATTCGGTCTTGCTGTCGGACTGCTGACGAACGAGCAGGCGTCCGTTCTGGACCCAGACGGTCAAGTGACCGCCATCGTCATAGCCGGAGCCGTCCTTGGAGAAGAGGGCGCGGGTTCCTTCCACGGTATCGGCATTGAAGGTGAGGGCGATGGTGCCATTGGCAAGGTCGAGGCTGTCCGGGTTACCGGCATCAAGATACTCGCCTTTCCCTCCAGAGAACTCATTGTCGCCGGCGATGGCAAAGACGGGTGCCATGCCTTCGGGGAGCGGAAGGTCGTCCACATCCGGCAAATCAGGAAGTGGCGGTGCGTCGGTGCGTTCCTCGCCCATCTCGATAGGCCTGAGCGCCTCTTCGAGATCCGCGATGGACCTGACGATGCCATAGGCTGGCTTGGCCGATGTAGAGATATCGTTCTGGGTGACGAGATCGCCATAGACCGTGATGGTTCCCAGATCATCATTGTTGTGGGCACCGCCCCCGGAGCCCTGGTCGGAGTAAAGGGCAATCACGGTGTGATCGACCACGCCGTCGCCGTTCGAGTCGCCATAGGTGATGGAACGGATCTTGGTGGTGTGGCCTTCGATGACGATGCGGTCGCCTTCGTCCCGGTTGAAGTCGGTGATGACATCATTGCCGATCATGTCGACCCAGTGGTCGTGGATGTTGGCGTTCTCGCCTGCCACCCCGTGCCAGCGGATGGAGCCGTCATCGTTGGTGTGTTCCTCGATGAAGCGTTCCTTGGCGTTGATCAGCGTCTGGAAGTAGAAGACATCGCCCCCCGAACCGCCGGTCAGGACATCGTCTGCCGGGATCGGCTGATCCGGATAGAGCTTGCCGTTTGTGAGCTCATTGTAAGGATCGCCCTCATCGCGGTCCGGGTCTTCCGCGACCGGTCCCTCGCGTCCGTCGGAGCGGGAGATCAGGAGATCGTTGCCGTCCCCGCCATTGAGGATATCCTCGCCATGGCCGCCATCGAGCACGTCATTGCCGTCCCCGCCATTGAGCTCGTCATTGCCATAACCGCCCTGCAGGACGTCGTTGCCGCCATTGCCGTTGACGATGTCGTCGCCGAGGCCGGCATTGATGGCGTCGGCGTCTTCGGTTCCCTCGAGGGTCTCTCCGGCATCGGTGCCTTCCTGATAGGCGGCACCGGTGGTCAGCTCACCGTCATGGTTGAAGCCGAAAGCCATCGCGAGGGCCTTGGCTTCGTCAGAACCATGATGCAGCTGCTGGAAGGCCGGCATCAGGTCGTCCTGGGCCAGGGCGGCGAGGGCAGCCGTTGCAAAGGCCGGATCGACTTCGCCAGCCAGCGCGGCCATGTCTTCGCCTGCAATCTGCTCGTCGAAGACCATGACATCGGAGATGGTGCCGTCGAACTGTTGGGCGGCGGTGTGGGCATCATCGGAGCGCCAGGCGCCGGACGCGCCGACCACCAGGGACCGCTCGTTCATGTCCAGGCCCTGCTTGAACTCCGGCTCTGCCGCCACCAGTTCCCCGTTCAGGTAAACCATCAGACCATCTTCACCGAAGGTGACGGCGAGGTGGTAGTCGGTGTTCTCCGTGAGCAGCAGGTCATTGACCTTCAGGTATTCGGTCTTGCTGTCGGACTGCTGACGAACGAGCAGGCGTCCGTTCTGGACCCAGACGGTCAAGTGACCGCCATCGTCATATCCGGATCCGTCCTTGGAGAAGAGGGCGCGGGTTCCTTCCACGGTATCTGCGTTAAAGGTCAGCGCGATGGTACCATCGGCCAGATCCAGGCTGTCCGGATTGCCTGCCTCCAGGTAGTCCCCGCGTTCACCAGAGAACTCATTGTCGCCTGCGATGGCAAAGACGGATGTCATGCCTTCGGGGAGGGGAAGGTCGTCCACATCCGGCAAATCAGGAAGTGGCGGTGCGTCGGTGCGTTCCTCGCCCATCTCGATCGGCTTTAGCGCCTCTTCCAGATCGGCGATGGACCGAACGATGCCATAGGCCGGTTTGGCCGATGTGGAGATGTCGTTCTGGGTGACGAGATCGCCATAGACCGTGATGGTGCCGAGATCGTCATTGTTGTGGGCACCGCCCCCTGATCCCTGATCGGAGTAGAGGGCAATCACCGTGTGATCGACCACACCGTCGCCATTAGAGTCGCCATAGGTGATGGAGCGGATCTTGGTGGTGTGGCCCTCAATGACGATGCGGTCGCCTTCGTCCCGGTTGAAGTCGGTGATGACATCATTGCCGATCATGTCGACCCAGTGGTCGTGGATGTTGGCGTTCTCGCCTGCCACCCCGTGCCAGCGGATGGAGCCGTCATCGTTGGTGTGTTCCTCGATGAAGCGTTCCTTGGCGTTGATCAGCGTCTGGAAGTAGAAGACATCGCCCCCCGAACCGCCGGTCAGGACATCGTCTGCCGGGATCGGCTGATCCGGATAGAGCTTGCCGTTTGTGAGCTCATTGTAAGGATCGCCCTCATCGCGGTCCGGGTCTTCCGCGACCGGTCCCTCGCGTCCGTCGGAGCGGGAGATAAGCAGATCGTTGCCGTCCCCGCCATTGAGGATATCCTCGCCATGGCCGCCATCGAGCACGTCATTGCCGTCGCCGCCATTGAGCTCGTCATTGCCATAACCGCCCTGCAGGACGTCGTTGCCGCCATTGCCGTTGACGATGTCGTCGCCGAGGCCGGCATTGATGGCGTCGGCCTCGTCCGTGCCATTGAGGGTCTCGTCGGCATCGGTGCCTTCCTGATAGGCGGCACCTGTTGTCAGCTCGCCGTCATGGTTGAAGCCATAGGCCATGGCGAGGGCCTTGGCCTCGTCGGACCCGTGATGCAGCTGCTGGAAGGCCGGCATCAGGTCGTCCTGGGCGAGGGCGGTCAAAGCGGCATCTTCGAAGGAAGCATCGACTTCGCCTGCGAGGGCGGCCATGTCTTCACCTGCAATCTGCTCGTCGAAGACCATGACATCGGAGATGGTGCCGTCGAACTGCTGGGCGGCGGTGTGGC
Organism: Roseibium sp.; assembly: GCF_965233565.1. Classification (GTDB taxonomy): domain Bacteria; phylum Pseudomonadota; class Alphaproteobacteria; order Rhizobiales; family Stappiaceae; genus Roseibium. The sequence goes on from NZ_OZ247494.1 coordinate 5,109,941, forward strand.
TGTCGCTGGACCGCCAGGCCCCGGAGGCGCCGACCAGGAAGGCGCGCTCGTTCATGTCGATACCCTGCTTGAACTCAGGCTCGGCGGCCACCAGCTGGCCGTTGACATAGACCATCAGGCCGTTTTCGCCGAAGGTCACCGCAAGATGATAGTCGGTGTTGGCCGTCAGATAGAGGTCCGGAACCTTCAGGTACTCTGTGCTGTCGTCCGATTGCTGCCGGACGAGCAGGCGGCCGTTCTGGACCCAAACGGTCAGGTGACCGCCATTGTCATAGCCGGAGCCGTCCTTCGAGAAGAGGGCACGCGTTCCGTCCACCGTGTCTGCATTGAAGGTAAGCGCCACGGCGCCGTTGGTCAGGTCAAGCGCATCGGGATTGCCCGCATCGAGATAATCGCCTTTCTCGCCGGAAAATTCAGTATCGCCTTCAATGGAAAAGACAGGAGAAAGGGTGCTGGGCGCAGCAGTCGAATGCATGATTTTGACCTCCCGCAAGGTAAAAGAAACCTCTACGCCGGCTTGCCCACGGCGTTAAAAAGTATGGTGCCCAAGTGATTAATTTCAGTGGTGTGTTGTTATGGGCTTAATGTATTCGCCTCAATTTGGCGAAAAATCTGATCAAATAAGGCGAAAAAGCAACAATAATTAGATGATATTTGGATGATAATATTTTATGTAAAATTGTATTGAATGGTTTAATAGTGAAGTCTTTGTTTATAATGATTTTTTTGATTTGCCGTGTTTGCGTTTTTGGTGTTTGTCGGGTCTAAATCATCTTTAAAAGTACTACATTGGCGGGTGGTGCGGTTGTATTGTCTTGAATTCTTTTCCGGAAAGAATTTGTCACATCGTTAACCGGAGCAATTACTGAGACAGCTTTTTCCGGTTGTGGGCCGGTTGTGCCGGAAAATCGGCTGAAGAAGTCGGCAAGCAATGTGTCTGCAGGTCCTTTTCAGGGCAGTTCAGTTTCACCGGTCACGGCGCGAAGCACTTCCCGCGCGACGATCTGTGCCACCGGTGTCAGGATCTGCCCCTTGCGTGTCAGAAAGGAATAGGTCTCGACTTCCAGCAGAAGATCGCCTCTCAAGATGGTAACTGTGCCCTCCGCTCCATCCGGTCTGGTGGCAAAACTGTTGGCCACGGACTGGGCAACGGGGGCAACAGCATTGGTCTGCTGGATCGTTGCCAACGTGAACAGGAACGAGGACGTGGTCAGAACACGGTCGGGCAGTGGCAGGCGCTGGTCTCGGAGCGCCTGTTCGGCTGTTGTGCGAATCGGTGAACCGACCGGTGGCAGCACCCAGTCAAATCCCAGGAAGGCATCGGCGGGTATCGGTGCTGCCGTGCGCGTGAGCGGGTGGCCGATGCGCCCGATCATCACGGCGGGCTCGCGCAGCAACGGTTTTTCCTCAAACAGTGCCGGATCCTGATCTACGGGAACCCGGCTCAAGGAGAAATCCAACCGCCCTTCCTCCAGCATGGGGGCAAGCGTGTTGCTTGGGCCGACTTCAACCGAGATGGAAATCTCCGGGTAGCTCAAGCGGATGTGCCGCAAGGCGGGCAGCACGTACTCGATTGCGGGGCCTGTGACAGAGCCAATGCTGACATGGCCGCTCTGGCCCGATCTGTGCTGCTCAATGTCCCGGCCTGCATCGGCAAATTCCTGGAGGATCCGAACGCATCGTTCCGCGAGTTTGCGGCCTGTCTGCGTGAGCTCGATCCCTCTGCCGCTGCGGATATAAATTTCCGCGTCTGCAATGCGTTCGATCTCGGCAATGAGACGGGACGCTGCCGGTTGCGTGATGCCGAGCACCTGCGCCGCATCGGTCAGGCGCGCGTGGTGCGTGAGTTCGGCAAGCAGGCGCAAATGCGAGATCTTCAATCCACGCCGCAAGAGATCCAGGCTCATGTGATGTCAGTCCGTTACATATCAGAATTGGTATTTAATGATAATGAATAATAATTTGACGGTCATGTGATTTTTCGCCCATCTAACCCCCGGCATCACTCATGCATGCCTGAAATAGATTTGAGGCCGGTGGGGAGCCGGTCTGGGAGGACGATATGAAATTGGTTTCCAAGGCGCTTGTCGCGGTCGCGGCAGCAGCAACCCTCATGTCTGGCGCAGCTCTGGGTGGAGCGGCTCTGGCCCAGGACAAGGGCACCATCGGCATCGCCATGCCGACCAAATCCTCGGCCCGCTGGATATCCGACGGCAATTCGATGGTTGAGCAGTTCACCGAGGCGGGCTACGGCACGGATTTGCAATATGCCGAGGATGATATTCCGAACCAGCTGGCACAGATCGAGAACATGATCACAAAGGGTGTCGACGTGCTGGTTATCGCGGCGATCGACGGCACCACTCTTTCCAATGCCCTGGAGAATGCCGCGGCGTCTGGCATCAAGGTCATTGCCTATGACCGGTTGATCCGTGACAGCGGTGACGTCGACTACTATGCGACCTTCGACAATTTCAAGGTCGGCGTGCAGCAGGCCACATCGCTCGTGAACGGCCTGAAAGACCGCTTTGGCGACGGCCCCTATAATGTGGAACTGTTCGGCGGTTCTCCGGACGACAACAACGCCTATTTCTTCTATGACGGTGCCATGTCTGTTCTGCAGCCGCTGATCGATGACGGCAAAATTGTCATCCAGTCCGGTCAGATGGGCATGGACACGGTCGGCACCCTGCGTTGGGACGGGGCAGTCGCCCAGGCGCGCATGGACAACCTGCTGTCGGCTCACTACACCGACAAGACCCTTCACGGGGCACTGAGCCCCTATGACGGATTGTCCATCGGCATCCTGTCGTCCCTGAAGGGTGTTGGCTACGGCTCCGGCGACCAGAAGATGCCGATCGTGACGGGTCAGGACGCGGAAGTGCCTTCGGTGAAATCCATTCTGGCCGGCGAACAGTATTCCACGGTTTTCAAGGACACTCGTGAACTGGCTCGCGTCACCGTGGGCATGGTTGACGCCCTGCTGGAAGGCGGCGAGCCGGAAATCAACGACACCAAGACCTATGACAATGGCGTCAAGGTGGTGCCGTCCTACCTGCTGGAGCCGGTCGCGGTCGATGCCGGCAACTGGGAAGAGATCCTGATCGGCAGCGGCTACTACACGGCTGACCAGGTCAAGTAAGACCGGGGAATTCCCCTAAACTCCCAAGCAGACTTCCCGCCCGCGGCTCCGGGCCGACGGGCGGGTCTTTTCTTCCGAACTCGGAGATCGGGGTCAATGGCACTCCTTTCCATGCAGAATATCAGCAAGACCTTCCCGGGCGTGAAAGCGCTGGATCAGGTCAACCTGGACGTCCAGGAAGGTGAAATCCACGCTGTGGTCGGTGAAAACGGAGCCGGAAAATCCACGCTGATGAAGGTCCTGTCCGGCGTCTATCCGCACGGACAATATGACGGCGAGATCGTCTATGAGGGCAAGCCGGCCCGATTTTCCGGCATCTCGGACAGCGAGCGGCGGGGCATTATCATCATCCACCAGGAGTTGGCCCTGGTGCCGCAGCTGTCCATCGCCGAAAACATCTTTCTGGGGAACGAATGTGCCTGCAGGGGAATGATCGACTGGCGCGAGACCAACCGGCGGACTGAAGAGCTCCTGGCCAAGGTCGGTCTGATCGAGGCTCCGACCACCAAGGTCGACAACATCGGGGTCGGCAAGCAGCAACTGGTGGAAATCGCCAAGGCGCTTTCCAAGGACGTCAAGTTGCTGATCCTCGACGAACCAACCGCCGCGCTTCAGGAAAACGACAGCAGGAAACTGCTCGACCTGATGCTTGAACTGAAAGCGCAGGGGGTCACCAGCATCATCATTTCGCACAAGCTGAACGAGGTCCGCTATGTCGCCGACAGCGTCACGGTGATCCGGGACGGCATGACCGTTTCCAAGCTCGATGCAAAGGCGGGCCTCAGCGAAGACGACATCGTCCGCGACATGGTTGGCCGGGACATGACCCATCGGTTTCCCGAGCACAGCCGCACCCATGGTGACCTCCTGATGGAGGTCGAAGACTGGACCGTCTGGCATCCGGAGCATGTGGAGCGCAAGGTCATCAAAAACGCCTCGTTCAACGTGCGCGCGGGTGAGGTTGTCGGCATTGCCGGCCTGATGGGTGCCGGCCGTACCGAGTTGGCCATGTCGATCTTCGGCTGCTCCTACGGGCGCAACATATCCGGAACCGTGAAACTGAAGGGGCAACCGGTCGATGTCAGCACCGTCGACCGGGCTATCGACGCCGGTATTTCCTATGTCACCGAAGACCGAAAGGTGCTCGGTCTGGTGCTCGACGAGACCATTCGTTTCAACACGACGCTGGCAAATCTGGACGGTGTTTCCGCCGGCTCCATCCTGAAGCGCAATGAGGAAACCAGGGTGGCGGAAGACTATCGCGCGGCGCTGGCGATCCGGACGCCGTCCGTCTTCCAGAAAACCGTCAATCTGTCGGGGGGCAACCAGCAAAAGGTGGTTTTGGCCAAGTGGCTGTTCACGGCACCGGAAGTGTTGATCCTGGACGAACCCACCCGCGGCATCGATGTCGGCGCGAAATATGAAATCTACACCATCATCAATGACCTCGCGGCCCAGGGCAAAGCGGTGGTCATGATCTCGTCTGAAATGCCGGAACTGCTGGGCATGTGCGACCGGATCTACGTCATGAACGAAGGCGCTCTCGTCGGTGAAATCGATGCTGCCGAGGCGACCCAGGAGCGCATCATGTCGCTCATAGTCAACGAGTGAAAGAGCGAAAGCGATGGAAGTGGCAGAACGCAATAGCACTGTAACGCCGGTCGTGAAGACCAAGAGCATCGGGGAGTATCTCTCCTCGCATTTGCGCCAATACGGTCTTCTGTTCGCGCTGATCGCGGTGATGGCCTTTTTTCAGATTGTCACCGACGGCACGCTGCTGCGGGCGGTGAATGTCACCAACCTGCTCCTGCAGAACTCCTACATCGTCATCATGGCGCTTGGCATGCTGATCGTCATCGTGTCGGGAAACATCGACCTGTCGGTCGGCTCCGTGATGGGGTTCATCGGGGCACTTGCGGCCGTGATGATTGTCAACCACGAGCAGTCCGTATTGGTCACCATCATCACCTGCCTCGTGGTCGGCGGTCTCATCGGGGCTGCGCAGGGATACTGGGTCGCCTATTGGAAAATCCCGTCCTTTATCGTGACCCTTGCAGGCATGCTGGTGTTTCGCGGCCTCTCGCTCTGGCTGCTCGAGGGGCAGTCGGTCGGCCCTTTCCCTAAGGAGTTTCAGGTGCTCGCCACGGGTTTTGTGCCGGACGTCTTTCCGGCCGGCCTCGGTGCATCGCTCGCGGACCTGTTCGATGCGCGCAAGGTCAACGTGCTGGCACTTGCCACCGGCATCGCTGCGGCGGCAATGGTGGTCTGGATCGGATTGCGCCAACGGGCGCAGAACAAGGCCTATGGTATTGAGGACGAACCGAAGAGCTTCTTCATTGCACGCAACGTGATCATTGCCGCGGCTCTGATCTTCGTCATGTTCAAACTGTCCCTGTTTCGCGGTCTGCCGAATGTCCTGATCACCATGGGCGTTCTGACCGTCATCTACGCCTTTATTACCGAGACGACGACGGTCGGACGGCGGATCTACGCGCTTGGCGGCAACCAGAAGGCAGCAAAGCTGTCCGGTATCAAGACCGAGCGACTGACCTTCCTGGCGTTCACCAATATGGGGGTGCTGGCGGCTGCTGCAGGCCTTGTTTTCGCCGCGCGCCTCAATACCGCGACCCCCAAGGCGGGGTTTGCGCTGGAGCTGGATGTGATTGCGGCCGTGTTCATCGGCGGCGCTTCCATGTCCGGCGGGGTCGGCACCATCATCGGTGCCGTGGTCGGGGCCTTCCTGATGGGCGTGCTCAACAACGGCATGTCAATCATGGGCATCGGCATCGACTACCAGCAGATGATCAAGGGTCTGGTGCTGCTCGCCGCAGTGATTTTCGACGTCTACAACAAGAACAAGCAGGGATAGCGCCATGTTGATTTCCCAGATACGCGACGATGCCGGTGCACAGGCCGTCGTTGTGCGAAACGGTAGCGAAGCTTGCGTGCTGAAAGGCGTGCCATCGACCTATGCCCTTGTTCAGGAGGCCATCAAGACGGGAAAGACCCTGACGGAGTGTATCCGTGGATACGACCTGGGAGCCGCGGTTGATCTGGAACAGCTTGCCACCGAGAACCGTCTTTTGTTGCCGATCACCCATCCGGACGGTGCACATCTTCACCTCACCGGAACCGGCCTGACCCATCTGGGATCTGCCGCCACGCGTGACGCAATGCATGCCACGTCTCAGCTTAATGACGCACCGCTGACCGACAGCATGAAGATGTTTCGGATGGGGCTGGAGAAAGGGCGCCCGGCTCCGGGGCATGTCGGTGTCCAGCCGGAATGGTTTTACAAGGGCAACGGCACTTCCGCGGTTGTTCCCGGCGGGGATCTGGTCAGTCCCGGGTTCTGTTGTGACGGGGGCGAGGAGCCGGAGATTGCCGGGGTCTATGTCATTGCCGAAGACGGCTCGCCCTTCCGTGTCGGCTTCGCGCTCGCCAACGAGTTCTCCGACCATGTCATGGAGCGCCAGAACTATCTCTATCTTGCCCATTCGAAACTGCGTCCGGCGTCCTTCGGTCCGGAGCTGCTGGTCGGCGAGCTTCCCGAAAGTGTCCAGGGTGTCAGCAGGATCTATCGCGGCGGCGCACTTTTCTGGGAAAAACCGTTTCTGTCGGGCGAAGCAAACATGTCCCACTCGCTCGCGAACCTGGAACACCATCACTTCAAGTATGACGTCTTTCGCCAGCCGGGGGATGTCCATGTGCACATGTTTGGAACCGCGACGCTGTCCTTTGCCGACGGCGTTGCCTGCCGGCAGGGCGATGAAATCGAGATTTCCGCGCCAGGCTTCGGGGTGCCGTTGAAAAACAAACTCGTCTTTCAGCCGTCCGAGGAGGCTGCCATCCACGTGAAGGTGCTTTAAGCCATGGCGTTCAAACCGGCAGATTGGCCACGCAAGCTGCGCTCGGCCGAATGGTTCGGCGGCACGAGCCGGGACCACATCTACCATCGCAGCTGGATGAAGAACCAGGGGCTGCCGGATGACCTCTTCGACGGCCGCCCGGTGATTGGGATCTGCAACACCTGGTCTCAGCTGACACCTTGCAACGGCCATTTGCGGGACCTCGCGGAACGGGTCAAGCATGGCGTTTATGAAGCAGGCGGCTTTCCGGTCGAGTTTCCGGTCTTCTCGACAGGCGAGAGCACCTTGCGGCCGACAGCGATGATGTTTCGCAACCTTGCCAGTATGGATGTGGAAGAGGCGATCCGTTCGACGCCGCTGGATGGCGTCGTCCTGCTCGTCGGCTGTGACAAGACCACGCCCGCCCTGATGATGGGGGCGGCTTCCGTCGACCTGCCTGCCATTGTGGTCACGGGGGGGCCCATGCTCAACGGCTGGTTCCAGGGCGAGCGGGTCGGTTCGGGAACCCATTTGTGGAAGTTTTCCGAAGCCGTTCGGGCCGGCGAGATGACGCAGGAAGAGTTTCTGGAAGCCGAGGCCGCCATGAGCCGGTCACCCGGAACCTGCAACACAATGGGCACGGCTTCTTCCATGGCCTCGATGGCCGAGGCACTGGGCATGGCACTCTCCGGGAATGCCGCGATCCCGGCGGTCGACAGCCGGCGCCGTGTCATGGCGCATCTGTCCGGCCGGCGGATCGTGCAGATGGTCAAGGATGATCTCAAACCCTCCGATATCCTGACGCGGGAGGCATTCGAGAACGCCATCCGGACGAATGGTGCCATTGGTGGCTCGACCAATGCTGTCATTCACCTCCTGGCCATTGCCGGCAGGGTGGGGCTGGATCTGTCGCTGGACGACTGGGATCGGCTTGGACGTGACGTCCCCACGATCGTCAATCTCATGCCGTCCGGAAAATACCTGATGGAAGAGTTCTTTTATGCCGGCGGCCTTCCGGTGGTGATCAAGCGTCTGGGCGAAGCCGGCCTGCTCCACAGGGACGCCATCACGGTGGCAGGCGATCCGATCTGGGAGCAGGTCAAGGACGCTCGAAATTGGAATGAAGATGTGATCCTTCCGGTGGACAAGGCGCTGACGCAACAAGGTGGCATTGCGGTCCTGAAGGGCAATCTTGCTCCCAGCGGCGCGGTTTTGAAACCGTCCGCGGCTTCGCCGCATCTTTTGAAACACAGGGGGCGGGCTGTCGTCTTCGAGGATATTGACGACTACAAGGCCCGGATCAACGACGACGCGCTCGACATTGACGAGACATGCGTGATGGTCCTGAAAAACTGCGGCCCGAAAGGCTACCCGGGCATGTCCGAGGTGGGCAACATGGGCCTGCCGCCGAAGGTGCTGAAGAAAGGCGTTACCGATATGGTGCGCATTTCGGATGCGCGCATGTCCGGCACCGCCTATGGCACAGTCGTGCTGCACACGTCGCCCGAAGCCGCAGCCGGTGGGCCCTTGGCGGTGGTGAAGTCGGGCGACATGATCGAGCTGGACGTGCCGAACCGGAAGATCCATCTCGACATCCCGGACGAAGAACTGACCGCGCGGCTTGCAGCCTGGTCTCCAAGCCACCACGTCCCGGAAAGCGGGTACGCCCGGCTGTTCCACGATCATGTCCAGGGCGCTGACACCGGTGCCGATTTCGATTTTCTGAATGGCTGCCGCGGCTCGGCGGTGCCGAAGGATTCTCATTGATGGCAGAAAAACTGGCGCTTGTGGGCATCGGCAAGATTGCTCGCGATCAACACATTCCCGCGATCTCCGCTGATCCTGACTGGGTGCTTGAGGCTGCGGTCAGCCGTCATGCGGGCGTGGAGGGGATCGACCACTTCGAGGATATTGATGCTCTGCTGGACAACCGGCCCGATATCAGCGTCGTTTCGCTTGCCATTCCGCCACAGCCGCGCTTCGACTATGCCGCCAAAGCTCTCAAGGCCGGCAAACACGTCATGCTGGAAAAACCGCCTGGACAGAGCCTGGCGGAATGTTTTGCGCTTGAGGCGATGGCAAAGGAACAGGGCGTATCTCTTTTTGCCACATGGCATTCCCGCTATGCCGATACCGTTCCGCCGCTGAAGGCGTTTCTTGCCGAACGCACTCTCAAAAGCCTGAAAATAATCTGGAAGGAGGACGTGCGGCGCTGGCACCCGGGACAGGAATGGATCTGGGAACCAGGCGGCATGGGCGTATTCGACCCAGGCATCAACGCCCTGTCGATCCTGACGGAAATCCTGCCTTATCCGGTGCATCTGAGCGGGGCAACGCTGGAGTTTCCCGAAAACCGGGCTACCCCGATTGCCGCCGACCTGAAATTTGCCGACCCGACGGGGGCGGTGATGACCGCCGAATTCGACTGGCGTCAGGAAGGGCCGCAGACCTGGGATATCGAAATCGAAACCGATCAAGGGCGCGCAAGGCTGTCCCTTGGAGGAGAACGGCTGGAATTTGACGGCGCACCCGCTATACAGGGAGCGAACCACGAATATGCCAATCTTTATGCCCGCATGGCGGAGCTGGTGAAAGCTGGCGAGAGCGATGTCGATCTCTCGCCAATGATCCATGTCTGCGACGCCTTTTCTCTGGGCCGCAGGCTCATGACGGACGCCTTTCAATTCTAGCTCGGTCCCGGGCAACGTTCACCTTCGAAACCAAAAGGTTTGCCATGACATTCATGCCTCACGGAAAACAGCTCGTTGCCGGAAACTGGGTCGCGGGTGAGGGCCACTTCACTTCCGAGCCGTCCACAGGCACGGCCCATGCCTTCTCGATCGGCACGCGCGAACAGGTCGATGCTGCCTGCCGGGCTGCTGAAGAAGCGTTCTGGACCTATGGCTATTCTTCGAAGGAAGACCGCGCGAAGTTTCTCAATGCGATTGCCGATGAAATCGAGGCACGCGCTGAGGCTATCACCGAGATCGGCCTGGCGGAAACCGGTCTGCCTGAAGCCCGCCTTCAGGGCGAACGCGGCCGCACCACCGGTCAGTTGCGGCTATTCGCCAGCCACATATTGAACGGCGACTATCTGGACAAGCGCCACGACGCAGCCCTGCCGGACCGCCAGCCGCTGCCGCGCCCGGATCTGAAACTGGTCCAGCGCCCAATCGGGCCGGTCGCCGTCTTCGGTGCTTCGAATTTTCCGCTGGCGTTTTCTACAGCGGGCGGTGATACGGCTTCTGCGCTGGCCGCAGGCTGCCCGGTCGTTGTCCGTGGTCACCCGGCTCATCCTGGCACGGGTGAGATCGTTGCCGAGGCGATTGCGGCGGCCGTGACGTCCTGCGGCCTTCACCCGGGCGTTTTTTCGTTTATCCAGGGCAATGGCCATGAAGTCGGTCAGCTGCTTGTCCAGCACCCGCTGATTACGGCGGTCGGTTTCACCGGGTCCCTGCGCGGTGGCCGAGCCCTCTTTGATCTATGCGCACAGCGCCCCGTCCCGATCCCTTTCTTCGGCGAGTTGGGCTCCGTCAACCCGATGTTCCTGCTTCCGGAAGCGCTTGCCACGCGCGGCGCGGCAATTGCGAAAGGCTGGGCAGGATCCTTGACCATGGGAGCAGGGCAGTTCTGCACCAATCCGGGCATCGTTCTGGTATTCGACGGACCGGACGCGGATGCCTTCGTCAAGACGGCGACGGAGGCGCTTGGAGAGATCGGTGCCCAGACCATGCTAACCGATGGCATTGCCGACGCCTTTCGTTCGGGAGCCAGGCGGATTTCTGCATCCAGCGGTGTGCGCGAATTGATCGGCACCAGCTGCGACATGCGCGAAGCAGCGCCCTATGTCTTCGAGACCAGTGGCGACAATTGGCTGACCAATGAAGATCTCGGTGAAGAGGTCTTCGGTCCCCTGGGCATCGTTGTGCGCGTCAAAGATGAGACGCAGCTTCTGGAGATCGCAAAGGGCCTGGAGGGCCAACTCACCTGCACCCTGCAGATGGATGACGGCGATACGGATCTTGCCCGTAAAATGATGCCGGTTCTGGAACGCAAGGCAGGCCGGGTACTGGCCAACGGGTTTCCGACGGGTGTCGAAGTGGCCGATGCCATGGTTCATGGCGGGCCCTATCCGGCCTCGACCAATTTTGGTGCAACATCGGTCGGTACGCTGGCCATCCGTCGTTTCCTCCGCCCTGTCTGCTATCAGAACCTGCCGGACAATCTGCTGCCTCGGGATTGATTAAGTCAAATTCTCCAGCCGCTTGGCTTCAGACACATCATCCTCCTGAGACGGGTCTGTTGGCCCGTCGCAGGATGAGCGTTGTCTTTGCCATAGCGTGTTTTTCAGGATGACAAAACGAGAGCAAAAAAGCCCGGGCGGAAGACCCGGGCTTCCCGTTTTTTGTCGGACGAGATCAACTCTCCAATTTTACCCAGGCAGCGTTCTTTGCAGAAGATCGCACACAGGCGTCAATGAAGCGGACGCCTGACAGACCGTCGCCAATTCCGGGAACGAGCGTCTCCGTGTTCTTGCCCTGACTATGCGCTCGGATCGCCTCTGCCGCGTCCTTGTAGAGATTGGCAAACCCTTCCAGATAGCCTTCCGGATGGCCTGGCGGGATACGGGTTGCGGAGCCAATGCTGTCCAGCATGCCGGCTCCGCCGCGTGTCAGGATCTGTTTTGGTGCGCCGAACGGGGTGTAGTGCAGGTAGTTCGGGTCTTCCTGGTGCCATTCCAGGCCACCCTTGTCGCCATAGACACGGATCTTCAGATTGTTCTCGTTGCCCGGCGCGACCTGCGAACACCACAGCATGCCGCGGGCGCCGCTGGCATAGCGCAGCATCACGTGACCATTGTCATCCACTTGCCGGCCCGGCACGAAAGACTGCAGATCTGCAGCAAGGCTTTCCGGGGTTTCTCCGGTGATGAAGGCGGCCAGGTTGAAGGCATGCGTGCCGATATCGCCGGTGGAGCCGCCGAGGCCTGTCCGGGCAGGGTCGGTCCGCCAGTCGGCCTGCTTGTTGTTCTGTTCCACGGTGAGCCAGTCCTGCGGGTATTCGACCTGGACGACCCGGAGCGTCCCGATATCGCCCTTGGCGACCATCTCGCGGGCCTGACGGACCATCGGATACCCGGTGTAGTTGTGTGTCAGGAAGAACAGGGCGTCCGAACTTTCCGCCGCCTTGACGAATTTCTTTGCGTCCGCGAGCGTTGAGGTCAGCGGCTTGTCGCAGATGACGTGGATGCCGCGTTTCAGGAATTCCTTCGCTGCGGGATAATGCATGTGGTTCGGCGTGACGATTGCCACGGCCTCGATACCGTCCTTCAGCCGTGCTTCCCGTTTGGCCATGTCTGCGAAAGAGCCATAGATCCGGTCTTCCTTGAGGCCGAGCGCGCGTCCGGACTCCAAGGCCTTTTCCGGGGTTGAGGAAAGCGCACCGGCCACAAGCTCATAGGCACCGTCGATCCGCGAGGCGATGCGATGAACAGCGCCGATAAAAGCGTCCTTGCCGCCACCGACCATGCCAAGCCGGATCGGGCGCGTCTGCGTGTTGTCTTTTCCTTCAATGGCCATGGTGTTCCTCCTGAAGCTTTGATGATGCGTCGTTCTACGCACTGTAATCGATTACATAAAGAGTTTACATACCCAATTGCGTTGTCCTGAGGAAGCGCTCTGGTGCTTTGTCGGAGACTGCGGCCGGTCCGTCGAGACGGACCTGTCAGTCCTCCTCAGTGTCTGGCCCGAAAGCGCTCTAGGACGCAGTTTCATCGTTCCTGGCACGAACTCGCCCTCCTCTCGGTTGTCATCCCCGCGAAAGCGGGGACCCAGTAAACTCATGAATCGGCCCTATAAATTTGGATCTTACCTCTCGGAGTCCTGGTTTCCCGCTTTCGCGGGAATGACAAATGTGAGTGAAGCATTCGCCCCGGTCATCACTTTTGGGCCAGGCTCTCGGGATGAGGCAGAAAAGTGTGGTTGCTTCCATGCAATAGTCGCATGCGGCGTCTCAAACTGGTCTCAGCTTCACCCGATCCCCAGCATTTTGCGGTTGGCGGCCTCATCGCTGCCGCCGCCGGCAAAGTCGTCAAAGGCCTTTTCCGTGACGCGGATGATATGATCCCTGACGAATGCCGCGCCTTCGCGGGCCCCGTCCTCGGGGTGTTTCAGGCAGCATTCCCATTCCACAACAGCCCAGCCGTCAAAGTCGTTGGCGGTCATCTTGGAAAAGACAGCGCCGAAATCGACCTGACCGTCTCCGAGCGAGCGGAACCGGCCGGCCCGCTCCACCCACGGCTGGTAGCCGCTATAGACGCCTTGCCGTCCGGTTGGGTTGAACTCGGCATCCTTGACGTGAAACATGCCGATCCGGTCCTTGTAGATGTCGATATTGTCCAGATAGTCGAGGCATTGCAGGACGTAGTGGGACGGGTCGTAAAGCATCTTGCAGCGGGCGTGGTTTTCCACGCGCTCCAGGAACATTTCGAAGGTTATGCCGTCATGCAGGTCTTCGCCCGGATGAATTTCATAGCAGACATCGACCCCCATATCGTCGGCATAGTCGAGGATCGGCCGCCAGCGTTTGGCCAGCTCGTCAAAGGCAGTCTCGACGAGGCCTGCAGGGCGTTGCGGCCAGGGATAGAGATAGGGCCAGGCCAGCGCACCTGAAAAAGTTGCGTGAGCCGTGATGCCGAGATTGCGGCTGGCAGCCAGCGCCAGCTTTACCTGATCCACCGCCCAGGCCTGCCTGGCGGCCGGATTGCCCTGCACATGAGGGGCCGCAAATCCGTCAAACGCGGTGTCATAGGCCGGATGAACGGCGACAAGCTGTCCTTGAAGATGGGTCGAGAGCTCCGTGATCGCAACCCCGTTCTCCTGCGCTATGCCGGCAAATTCTTCGCAATAGGTTTTGGAACTGGCCGCCTTTTCCAGATCGATCAGCCGGCCGTCCCAACTCGGCACCTGGACACCGAGATAGCCGCAGTCTGCCGCCCATTTCGTGATCGCGGCCCAGGAGTTGAAGGGGGCCTCGTCCCCTGCAAACTGGGCGAGAAACAGGGCAGGGCCTTTTATCGTTTTCATGGAGTGCCTCCCGAAAATGGGCAAGGAAGGGAAAAAAGAGGCCGGGTCCCATCGCACCAAGTCCCGGCCTCAAGGTGGCTCGCTGTTTAGAACGGCGAGTCTGGGAAGTAGTAGCTTTCGGCGTTCTCTTTGGTGATCAGCGTCGCACCGAGAATGTAGCGGCCGGCCACCGGTCCGTTGGACTTGAAGGCCTGAACCGTTGCATCCATGGCGGTTGCGATCATTGCCGGCGGATAAAGAACGTCGACCGGGATCAGTTCGTCACCATCCATGATGCCCTTGATGATCTCCTTCATGCCGGCGCCGCCGACGACAAACATGCCGTTGCCGTCACGGCCGGCCTGTTTCAGGGCGGCAACAACACCGATGGCAATGTCGTCATCCTGTGCCCAGACGGCATCGATGTCCGGGAAGCGGGACAGGAAGTCCTGCATCACTTCAAAGCCGTCGTCGCGGTTCCAGTTGGCGTGTTTGTGGTCAAGCACATTGATGCCGGATCCCTCGATTTCCGCCATGAACGCATCGAAACGCTCGTTGTCGATCACGGTCGGAATGCCCCGCAGGACGACGATGTTGTCACCGTCCTTCAGACGGCCCTTCATGTATTGCGCGGAAACGCGGCCGAGTTCCGGGTTGTTGCCGGCAACATAAAGGTCTTCGATGCCCGGCTGGCTGAGACCACGGTCAACGACCGTGATCCAGGCACCGGATTTCTTGACGTTCAGAACCGGGTCGGTGAGCGGCTCGGATTCAAACGGCAGAACAACAAGGGCATCGATCTGGTGGACGGAAACCAGATCTTCCAGCGCACTGGCCTGGGCTTCCGGGTCCGGGGAGTTGACCAGGATCAGGTCCACATCCGGATAAAGCTTCTCGAGCCGTTTTTCAGCCTGTTCCGCGTGCCAGTTCATGCCGGCGGCCCAGGCATGGGTCGGTGTCGGGTAGCTGACGCCGATCTTGATCTTGTCCTGGGCAATTGCGGTTCCGGCGAAGGCCAACAGGCCGACGGCGGCGACTGCGCCCAGAGCTTTTTTCATAAACATCGTTTCCTCCTCCAATGTCATTCCGTTTGGACGCACCTCTCCCGTCCGGTGCGAGCCGGTTCAGATTTGGGGACGGGTCCCTATTCGGTTGAGTTCAGTGCGGGCGGCCTACTTGCTCTTGCCGAGCTTCCAGTCGCTGCGCTGCAGAAGAACCGCAACGATGATGATCAGGCCCTGCATGGTTCCATTCAGGTAGTTCGAGATCAGATCGGTGAAGTTCAGAATGTTGCCGATGGTGGTCAGGATCAGCGCACCGAGGATGGTGCCGCCAATCCGGCCATAGCCGCCTTTGAGGACCGTGCCGCCGATGATCACCGCCGCGATGGCCTCCAGTTCCCACAGCACGCCGGTCGATGCAGAAGCTGAGCCAAGGCGCGGTACATAGATGATGGTGGCAAAGGCGACGCACAGACCCTGGATGACATAGGTGAGCGTTTTCACCCGGTCGACATTGATCGCGGAGTATCTGGCGACCGCCTCGTTGGAACCGATTGCCGTGCAATAGCGGCCGAAGGCCGTCCGGTTCAACAGCAGCCAGCCGCAGATGGCGACACCGATGAACACCCAGACCGGATAAGGCAGGCCGAGAAAGCTGTCGTAATAGACCGGCCGGTAGGTGCCCCGGATGTCGAAGTTGAGCGACAGTGTGCCGCCATCGGCGAAATAGGTCACCAGCGAGCGGTAGATGCCCATCGTTCCGAGCGTGACGATAAAGGCCTCGATTTTGCCCTTGGTGGTCAGAGCACCGTTGATCCAGCCGGCACCAACACCCAGCACAAGGGCACAGCCACAGCCGAGCAGAACGGTTGGAACACCCGTGCCCATGGTTTCAACGGCACTGTTCATGATGATGATCATGACACCGGCGATGGCGGCTGCCATGGAGCCGACGGAGAGATCGATGCCACCGGCAGTGATGACGAAAGTCGCACCGACGGCAATGATGCCGATAAAGGCCGACCTGGTCAGCAGGTTGGTCAGATTGCCTTCGCTGATAAAGGCCGGATTCAGCAGGAAGCCGATGATACACAGGATCAACAGGGCAAGGGCCGGCCCGATGGTCTTGAAGTCCACGGAAGGCCGCTTGGCCGGCTTTGCCGCTTGCTCGTTGGATGCGGTCATCATGGTCAATGGAGGTCCTCCCGTTTCAGCCCGGCGGCGTAGCGCATGATTTCGTTTTCGTTGATGTGATCGCCCGTCAGGACGCCGGTGATCTGGCCTTCGCGCATCACGACGACCCGGTGGCAGATGCCGATGATTTCCGGCATTTCGGAAGAGATCACGACGACCGACACGCCTTCCGCGGCGAGCGCGGCAATGAAGTGATAGATCTGCTGTTTGGTTCCGACATCGATGCCCCGCGTCGGCTCGTCGATGATGACGATCCTGGGATCGCATTCCATGATCTTCGCCAACAAGAGCTTCTGCTGGTTGCCGCCCGACAGTTTGCCGACCGTGATGTTCCGGTCCTTGGAGCGGACGTCAAAGCGACGAATGGCCCGGCTGAGAGCGTCTTCTTCCGCCTTGCCGTTCAGCGCGAAGTTCTTCACGAATTTCGGCAGCGCGAACAGGGTCAGGTTGGGCTGCATTTTCTTGTCGAGCAGCAAGCCCTTTTCTTTCCGGTCCTTGGTCAGATAGGCAAGGCCCAGATCCCGCGCCTCTGCGACGGAGAGGGGGCTGGTGTCGCGGCCAAACAGCCTGACGGAGCCGCTTTCAATGGGGCTCAGGCCACAGATTGCTTCAAAGACGGCTGTCCGCCCGGATCCGATCAGGCCGGAAAATCCAAGGATCTCTCCCTTGCGCAATGAGAAGCTGACAGGGCCGATGCCCGGGGCAACAAGGCTGTCAACTTCCAGCGCAAGCTGGGCATCGACATCGGCTTCATGCATCGGTGGGTAAAGGTCGGAGAGTTCCCGGCCCACCATCATCTGCGCCATCATGTCCGGCGTCAGTTCGGTGGAGGAGCGCGTGTCGATCCATTGGCCGTCGCGCAAAATCGTAACCCGGTCGGCGATCGCCTTCACTTCATTGAGCTTGTGCGACACAAAGACGATACCGACACCGCTTTCCTTCAACTTTTCCACCTGGCGGAAAAAGACTTCCGTTTCTTCTTCGGTCAGGACGGCGGTCGGCTCGTCCATGATCAGGATGCGGGCATTGCGGCTGACAGCCTTGACGATTTCAACCATCTGTTTCTGGGCAATGGTGAGGTCGGAGATACGGTCGGTCGGGGCAATGTCGAGACCGATTTCGTCCAGATAGGTCTGAACGGCGGCCCGCATGGTGGCCTTGTCGAGAAAGCCCCTGGACCGGATTTCGCGGCCCAGGAAGACGTTTTCTTCGACCGTCATTTGTTCGGCGAGGTTGAGCTCCTGGTGGATGAGCACAATGCCGAGCTTTTCGGCGGCCCCGTTCGGGGGCAGGGCGGTCTTCTGGCCGTCCAGGCGGATCTGGCCGGAGGTCGGGTCGTGGAAGCCGGACAGGATTTTCATCAGTGTCGACTTGCCGGCGCCGTTTTCGCCGATCAGCGCATGCACCTCACCGGACCGCACATCCATGCTGACGCTGAACAGCACCGGGACGGGGCCGAAAGATTTACTGATGTTGACGGCCTCGATGACCGCCGTCGGTGTGGACGCTTGCGCGTTCATGTTCTCAATCCTCCCGGGCGAGAATGTTCTCCTCCACATTCACGCCATGATGTTTGTGTAAACGTTTTCATAGATCATGTAAACCTTTACATTTGGATGTGAAAACCTTTTCACAAGGTGCGATGCGCTCTATACAGCGTAGATGGCGTTGAGAATCAGGGCTTTATTCCCGTCTTGCGCTGCACCATCGCGGGACGGAAAAAATGAGCGAACCGGTAGACCGGCCGGCCACCATTGAAGACGTTGCAAGACTTGCGGGCGTGTCGATCGCGACCGTCAGCCGGGCCTTGCGATCGCCGGAGAAGGTCGCCGAGAGCACGCGCAAGAAGGTCACCGCCGCGATTGCCCGAACCGGTTACACCGCCAACGCGATGGCGCAGAACCTGCGTATGCAGAGGTCGCAGATGGTGCTGGTTCTGGCGTCTTCCATCGCAGATCCCAATTTTGCCGGTATCCTGACCGGGCTGGAAAAGGCAGCAGCGGACCGGGGCTACGGAGTGCTGATCGGCAATACGGAGGGAACCACCGGGATCGAGCAGTCTTATATGCGTTTCCTGTCGACCGGCATGGCAGATGGGCTGGTGCTGCTCACGGGGCATATTCCGGTGGCCGGAGAACCCCAGGCGCCACTCGCCTCCTTGCCGCCCATCGTTGCAACGGAGCGTCCGCTGTCCCGTACGGATGTGAGTTATGTCGGGGTGGATGATGTTGCCGCTTCAAAGATGGCGACCGAGTATCTGATCTCGCTGGGGCATCGGCGCATCACCTACATTTCGGGGGGACCTTCGGATGTGCGTAGCGACCTGCGTCATTCCGGCTACCGCCAGGGGCTGAAGGAATCACCGGAGGCCCTGCGGGACTGGCGTGTCGAGGGGGAGGGCACTGCCGAAAGCGGGCGTGCTGCCGTAGAGCGGCTGTTCATCAAGGACGATCTGCCGACGGCCTTCTTCTGTTTCAACGACAACACCGCCATTGGCGTCATCTCGGCCCTGCAGCTGCGTGGCTATCGGGTGCCGGAAGATTTCTCCGTACTCGGTTTTGACGACATTCCCTTTGCCAACAATTTTACGCCGGGCCTGACCACGATCCGTCAGCCGCGACACCATATCGGCGAAAAGGCGATGACGATCCTTCTCGATCGCCTTGCCAACCGCAGCCTCGAAAATCAGACCCACCTTCTGCATGGGGACCTGATCGTGCGCGAAAGCTGTGCCGGCGTGTCGCGAAATCGCTCTTGATGGAGGGAGGTAGGAGGCGCCCGCCCGATAGGCGCCTCCCAGTCACGCGCTAAGGGTCTTTCGGGCATGCTCCAGACCTGTGACCCGTGCAAGCAGCTCGTTGGTGACGGCTCTCGTCCCCATGTCACCACCGAATTCCATCGGCCTCAGCGCGTTGTCGTGAAAGCCGCTTTCGACCGCATCATTGATCAGCTCCGCAGCGTCGGTGAGTGCCGGTCTGTCGAGCTTTTCCGCCAGGTAGTCAAGCATGAGCGCGCCGCTCAAAATGGCAGCCAGCGGATTGGCCTTGTCCTCGCCCATGATGTCCGGCGCACTGCCATGAGCGGGCTGGAACAGGCCCGTCGTGTCGCCGATTTCGCCACAGGCAGCCATGCCCATCCCGCCAACGAGGCCGCCGGCCAGGTCGGACAAGATGTCGCCGAACATGTTTTCCATCACCAGCACGTCGAAGTCCCACGGTTTTCGAACCAGGTCGAGCGCCATGGCGTCGACGTAGTTGTAGCCAACCGGCACGCCCGGAAAGCCCGTTTTCACCTCGTCGAACAGCTGACGGAAGAACGCCATCGATGTGAACACGTTGGCCTTGTCCACGCAGGTCAGATGGCCCGGCCGGCCGCGTTCCCGGCGTTTTTCAGCAAGGCGGAAGGCAAAGTCGTGCAGCTTGGTGGTGGTCGCACGGGTGATCCTGAGGATATCCATGACCTCGTCATCGCTGACCACAAGGCTGCGCTTGTGGGCGGCGGCGGAATAGAAGAGGCCTTCCGTCGATTCCCGCAAGATGACCAGGTCGATACCGGCGGCTCTGGGATCGGCAAGACGCTGCGGCGCGTTCGGATAGGCCTTGACCGGGCGGACACCGGCATAAAGTCCGAACCGGTCGCGCAGGCGCAGATGTGGCGAGATCTCCGTGCCATCCGCGTGTCGAATGGACGGCAGGCCAATGGCGCCCAGAAAGATCGCGTCGGCGGCTTCCGCGCGCTCTTCCCCGTCAGGTTCGATGTCGCGGCCGGTCTCTGCGAAATAGCCGGCACCCGCCAGGATTTCATCGTAGACGGGAAGCGGTTGCCCGGTTTTTTCAAGAGCCGCTTCCAGAACGGTCATGGCCGCTTCGGCCACGTCGACGCCGATACCGTCACCTTTGATCAGGGCTATTTTCATCGGAAAATCCTTAAGTCCAATCGACGTCGAACCGGTCGACAATCTGTTGTGTTTGGGCCGCATTCAGCGCGTTTACGGGCGCACCGCGCAGCAAAAGGGCGAGCCGGGCGCTTGCCTCCAGCTCTTCGGTGGCATTAACCGCTGTTGCCAGATCCCTGCCCGCAACGACCGGGCCGTGATTGGCGAGGATCACCGCAGAACGTTTGCCGTCGAGCTGCCGGACTGCCTCGCCCATTGCCGGGTCGCCCGGTACGAAAAACGGCAACAGCTTCACCTTGCCGAGCAACATGATGCCGTAGGCCGTAAGCGGCTGCAGAACGTTGTCCGGATCGACATCTGCGAGGATCGACAGGGCAACGGAATGACAGGAATGGAGATGCACGACTGCGCCGGTCTGCTGGCGGGTCTCGTAAAAGGCCGTGTGCAGCGGCAATTCCTTTGTGGGGGGATCGCCGGAAAGAAGCACACCCGACGCCGACAGGTGGCTGATGCGGTCCGGTTGCAGAAACCCCATCGAAGAACCGGTCGGTGTCACAAGCAAACTGCCATCCGAGAGGCGTACGGAAATATTGCCAGTGGACCCATGGCTCAGACCGCGGTCGAACAGGGATTTCGACAATCTGCAGATCTGTTCGCGGCTGTCTGCGATCTCGCTCATTGGGCGCCCTCCAGCACCGCAAGCGCTTCGGAAAAGAACGCCGGTCCACCGAAATTGCCGGATTTCAACGCCAGAGCGAGCGGACGTTCGGCGACCTTCAGTGCAGGAACGCCGGGGGCGATCCTTGGGCCGATTTCCAGACTGTTGGCCTGTAACCCGGAAACGACGGCACCGGACGTTTCACCACCGGCAACGACGATCCTTTTGACGCCTGCCTGGGACAATGCGGCCGCCAGGTTGGCAAACACGCGCTCGATTGCCGCAGCGCTCTGTTCGCGGCCAAACCTTTCCTGTGCCAACGAGACGACTTTTGGATCGGCGGAAGAATAGATAAGGGGCGGGCGCTCCTGCTTGAGGGTCCACTCGACCAGCTCCTGCAGCGACAGTCTGTCGGCGATGATGTCGTCGGCAACAAGCTCTCGCGACGGGGCCTGGTCCTTGTAGACAGCAACCTGTTCCCGGGTTGCGGTGGAGCAGGAGCCGGACAGAACGACCGCCTCGCCCGAGACGCCAGCCCAGCCCGTGTTCGAGGCCTCAAAGCCGAAATTCTGCGGCAGGCCGAGCGCAATTCCGGAACCTCCCGTCAGCAGTTTCCGCTCTGCGGCGGCACGTCCGAGCGTTCTCAGATCGTCGTTGCGAATGGCGTCGACGATCATCATCGCCTTTCCTGCCTTTCTTGCCTCCCTGTCCAGGTCGTCAGCGCCGCGCCACACTGCGTCGATGGCCACATGACCGACAGACCAGGAGGTCTGCCGTTGCAGGATCCGGCGCAGATCCGGATCGTGCATCGGTGTCAGCGGATGGTTCTCCATACCGCTTTCATTCAAAAGCCTGTCCTTGACGAACAGGTGGCCCTGATAGACGGAGCGTCCGTTTTCCGGAAAGGCCGGACAGACGAGAACATTTGTCTCGCCGAGCCGGTCAGCGAGGGCTTCGGTCACCGGGCCGACATTGCCCTTGTCCGTGGAATCGAATGTCGAGCAGATCTTGAAGACAATCTGCGTACAGCCCTGATCAAGCAACCAGTCGCAGGCCTTGAGCGATTGGGTTATCGCATCGCGCGCCGGTTCCGTACGCGACTTCAGGCTGATGATGCCGGCCTCAACACCGTGTCCGGACGGATGGTCCGGAATTCCGACATACTGGACGGACGGCATGCCACCTTCCGACAGCATCAGGGCAATGTCGGACGCGCCGGTGAAGTCATCGGCTATGACACCGAGTTTCATGATCCGATCCCTTTCAGCGGTCCGCGGTCCAGCCGGACAATGTGATCCGGGCCGTGTGAGGGAAAAAGCTCACGCACCAGGGGGTCGTGCCCCGGAATGACCAGGTCTTTCGAACTGGCAAGGGACTGGATGATCGAAAATCCGCTGAACATGTCGTCCAGGTCGACGACAATCGGGAAAGGTTTTCCTTTCAGAAAATTCTCGTAGTAATGCGAGGCATCGGACGCAAGGCACATCCAGCCTGCTTCAGTCAGCACACGCACGACCTGAAGGCCCTTGCTGTGACCGCCGGTCCTGTGCACGGTAACGCCTTCACGAACTTCCCCATCGCCGTCATGAAAGACGACGCGGCCCGAATAAAGTCGTTGCACGGCCTCGCAGACATGGTCGGCCGTGAAAGGGGCATTGAGCGTGCCGTGGCACATGCAGGGCCCTGTTGCGAAGGCCATTTCTGCTGCTTGCAGGTGAATGGTCGCATTGGGAAAGTGCTTCAGGCCACCAGCATGGTCATAGTGAAGATGCGTGACGATGATGGTGCCAATATCCTCCGGCTGGAGGCCGAGAGGCGCCAGCGCTTCCACAGGGTTCAGCCGGATGGGCCGGCCGCGCCGGTCGCCCTCCTCGCTGTCATATCCCGTGTCGACCAGGAGGATGTCGCTGCCCCGGCGAAGAACCCACATGAAGTAGTCCATGTCATGGGGCTGGTCGTGATTGTCATCGAACAGAAAGCTGTCCTTGCGCGTGCGCGCATTCCGGTCTGCATATTTGACTGCAAAAACTTCCCAGGGTGTCATTGGGCTACCTGCAAATATGTGCGGACCGTCTTTTCCCGGATCATGTCGGCAACGGCGGCATCAAAGCTCAGGAAATGTGCCGTTTGAAGATGGGCCTTGAAGGCCGCTTCGTCATCATAGATCTCGTAGAGAAAGACTTCGTGAGGTCTGGCCGCATCGCGGCAGACATCGAATTGCCGGCAACCGGGCTCCAAACGCAGGGAGGCCTTGGCGTTGTCGATCATGAGGGGCATGAAGGCATCCATCTGCCCCTCCTTGATCTGAAACAGCACTGTGACTGCGAACATCTCTTGCTTTCTCCTCACCGGAACAGATGCACCATACCCATGGAAACGATGGGGAAGTAAGTGACGGCGAGCAGGGCTGCGATGGCGGCTGCGTAAAGCAGGGCCATTTTCCGGGCGATCGAGAGCACCCCGACGCCCGAGATCCGGGACGCGACATAGAGCGTTGCTCCGACCGGTGGCGTGAACAGGCCGACGGCAACGTTACAGGTCATGATTACGCCGAGATGGACCGGATCAACACCGAAGGCCTGGGCGGTCGGCAGGAACAGCGGGGCGGTCAGAAGGATCGCCGGCACCGGATCCAGCACCAGGCCGAGCACCAGAAGGACGATGTTGACCAGCAGCAGGAACATCCAGGGACTGGAGGAAAAGTCCTGCACGAAGCCGACCAGGATCTGCGGCATCTGCTCCAGGGTGATCAGCCAGCCGAGAACGGTGGTTGCACCGATTACGACCATCACGACGGCGCTGGTGACGAAACTGTCGATCAGAAGCCTCGGCAGGTCCTTCAGTTTGAAGTCCCGGTAGATCACGGTGGTCACGAAAAGACCGTAGACCACTGCGAGGGCGGCGGCTTCGGTCGGGGTAACCCAGCCGGTGAAGATGCCGCCCAGGATGACGACCGGCATGAACAGTGCCGGAGCCGTGCCGATGAAGGAACTGGTCAGTTCCTTGAAAGTCGTGGTCCGTCCGCCCGGGTCGCAATTGGTCGATTTGCCGACATAGTAGCAAACGGCCATGAACATGGCGCCGAAGAGCACGCCGGGAACCATGCCGGCGATAAACAGGTCCGCGACCGAGACATTGCCGACAAAACCGTAGATGAGCATCGGGATCGATGGTGGGATGATGATGCCGATGGTCCCGGCGGCTGCGACAAGCCCGGCCGCGAATGCGGTGTTGTATCCCTCGCGGGACATGTTCTTGATCATCACCGAGCCGATGGCGGCGCTATCTGCAATGGCAGAGCCGGAGATGCCGCCGAAAATCATGGAAGCGCCGACAACGACCATGCCGAGCCCGCCGGCCATGAAGCCGAAAGCGGCACGCGCGAAGCCGATGATGCGCAGGCCGACCCCGCCGCGGCTCATCATTTCACCGGCAACGATGAAGAGCGGGATTGCAAGAAAGTGGTTCGGTTCGACCCCGCCGATGAAATTCAGGAAAAGCGCCTGCAGCGGGTAGCCGAGATCGAAGACGATAATTGGCAAGACGGCCGTGATCAGGATTGCCCAGACCAGGGGAATGCCGAGAAAGACAGAGGTCAGAAAGACCGCAACGACAAAGAGCAGGATCATGACAGGGCCTCGCCGCCATCGGAATGGGTGGCATGGGGCACGACAGGGTTCTTGATGTCATACACCATGTTGTAAAGGTGGAAGATCAGCGACAGGGTCATGCCGGCGGGCATGGAGGCGTACAGCAATCCGACCGGCCAGTAGAGCACGGTGGTTTTCTGCGCCCAGGTGTGGGCGGAGATGTTGTAGCCGGTATAGATCAGGCTGATCAGCAGAACGGCGATGATGACGTCGATCCCGATGGACAGGATCCGCTGTCCGGTATGCGGTATCAGCTTCTCGACAACTTCGGTGACCCGCATATGGGCGCCGCGTGCGATCGCGGCCGCACAGCCGAAGAATGTGCTCCACAGCAGCAGGAAACTGGTGACCTCAAGTGACCAGGCAAGGTCGAAGCCGGCAAAACCGCGCAGCGAAGCGTTGCAGAACACCAGGGCCACGATGGCAAAGCCGCCAAGCGCCAGGCAAAAGTCGACCATGTGGCTGAGCCAGCGCAGCGCAGCCGGATAATGCTCTCGGTAATCCAAGGCTCTTCTCTTTTTAAGAAAGGGCCGGAACCCGAAGGTTCCGGCTAGGTTCACTCAGAATGCTTGATCAGTTCTGAGCCGGGAGTTTTTCGCGGATGGCAGCGGCATCTGCGAGGATCTTGTCGACGGCTTCGGCGCCATAGACATCCTTGGCCTTGGCGTAGACCGGTTGGACGGCCTCGCGGAACGGTCCGATCTCCGGAACGCTGACGGTTGCGCCGGCTTCCTGCATTTCGGTCAGCTGGCTGTCGACGGAGCTCTTGACGAGGTCACGGCTGAAAGCTGCGGATTCAGCGGCCGCTTTCAGAACGGCTTCCTTGTCCTCATCAGAGAAGGACTGCCAGGTTTTTTCCGCAATTGTCAGCGGCAGCGGGCTGTAGACATGCCGGGTCAGGGTGATGTTCGGCGCGACTTCGTAAAAGCGCAGGGACTTGATGGTGTCGACCGGGTTTTCCTGGCCGTTGACAATGCCCTGCTGGATCGAGATGTAGACGTCGGTGATGGGCATGACGACGGTCTGGAAACCGATGGCTTCCATTGACCAGCGGATCATGTCGTTCGGGAAAACCCGCATCTTCATGGATTCCGCGTCTGTCGGAGACGCCAGAGGTTCATTGGTGGTGAAGCTGCGGAAACCGGCTTCCCAGGTGCTCAGAACCCGGAACCCTTTTTCCGGAAGCTTGTCGAATTCGCCCTGAAGCCAATCGGAATTGTCGTAAAGCTCCCAGCCCTGCTCGTAGGTGTCGACCAGGAACGGCATGGCCGTCAGGTTCAACGAGGGCAGGTGGGTTGCATAACTGCCGGTTGCGGACACGGTGAAATCGACACCGCCGAGCTGCAGAAGCTCAATCGCCTTCGGGTCGTTGGCCAGCTGGCCGGACGGGAAGATCTGCACTTCATAGCGCCCATCCGTGTACTCGGCGACTTTTTCAGCAAACACCTCGGCTGCCGCCTGGCGGGAGCCGCCGGGATTGTCCGTGTGGCTGAAGCGCAGCGTTTCGGCGGCTTCGGCGCCTCCGATGCCGGCGGCCAGGATCGCCGCGCTCAAAAGCAGGCGGTTGAGTGATTTCTTGTCAAGCATTTCGGTCTCCTCCCACGGCCGCTCCAAGGCCGTATCGATTTACACATTCGATTGCGTATACGCAAATCAATCCCTTGTCAACTTGGCGAATGTCGACTATCAAAAAATCCATTGTTCGCCGGAGACCAGGCGCAACACGCGGGCTAAGCTGCAAGGCGGCGTTGGATCAGGAGTTTGGGAAGAGATGAAAAACGGCGCGGACACCTTGCGGGTTGCCTGTCTCGGGGCCGGATATTTCGCGCAGTTCCACTATGACGCCTGGCGGCGTTGCGATCGTGTGCGCCTCGTCGGGGCGTGCGACAACGACCGTGAAAAGGCCAAGGCGACCGGATTGACTGCGTTCGGCGAGCTGGACTGCATGCTGAAAATGGCGAAGCCCGATCTGCTTGACATCATCACGCCGCCCGCGACACACAGGGCCGCGATCTGCCAGGCCATCGATCATGGCGTGAAGGCCATTATCTGCCAGAAACCGTTCTGCACGTCCCTGGAAGAGGCCATGACCGTGACGGAAATCGCCGAAGCGGCCGGTGTCACCGTCGTCATTCACGAGAACTTCCGGTTCCAGCCCTGGTACCGGACCATCCGCCAGGCCCTGGACCGGCGACTGATCGGAGATCTGTTACAGCTGACCTTCCGCCTGCGCACCGGTGACGGGCAGGGACCGGGGGCCTATCTCGACCGGCAGCCCTATTTCCAGGAAATGCCGAAACTGCTGATTCACGAAACCGGCGTGCACTGGATCGATACGTTCCGCTATCTGCTCGGCGAGCCGGACGCCGTATACGCCGATCTGCGCAAACTCAATCCCGTGATCAAGGGAGAAGACGCCGGTTACTTCATCTTCGACTATGACAATGGCGTGCGCGCACTTTTCGATGGCAACCGGCTGCTGGATCATGCCGCCGAAAACTGCCGGACGACACTGGGAGAGGCGCTGGTTGAAGGCACCAGGGGTACGTTGATGCTCAAGGGAGATGGCTCCGTTCACGTTCGCCATTTCGGCGACCGGGAGACCACGGTCCTGCTGGCGGCGCAGGACTGGTCCGGCTTTGGCGGTGACTGCGTCAAGAATCTGATAAGCCATGTGATTGACGGACTGCTCGACGGGAAACCGCTGGAGAACGAGGCGCGGGACTATCTCAAGGTGATCGCCATCGAACAGGCAATCTACGAGTCGGACAGTTTGGGACGGAAAATCCGGGAGCTTGGCCATGCTTGAAGCGCCAAAACAGAAAACCATCACCACGCAGGCGATGGAACAGATTCGCCAGCTGATCTTTGACGGTGAACTGGCTGCCGGGTCCGATCACCTGGAAAGCGAACTGGCCGACCGGCTCGGCATGTCGCGTACACCGGTGCGCGAAGCCACCTTGATGCTGGCCCAGCAGGGGCTTCTGGAAGTCCGGCCGCGCAAGGGCGTTCGGATCGCGACCCTGTCCCTGACAGACATGGAAGAGATCTATGCCGTCCTGACCGAGCTGGAAGCGCTGGCCGCCGAGGAGGCGGCCGAAAAGGGCTATGCCGATGACGACCTGTCGGCGCTGAAGCAGTCTATCGAGTCGATGGAAGATGCGCTGAAGCGGGAAGACCGGGAAGCCTGGGCACTGGCCGATGATGCGTTTCATGCGGAACTGGTCCGTCTCGGTGGCAATTCGCGTGTCCAGTCCATCGTGTCGATGATGGCCAATCAGGTTCGCCGTGCCCGCGCCATGACACTTTACATCCGGCCGCTTCCGGTCAAGTCCAACGAGGACCACCGGGCGGTTTATGACGCCATCAGCAAGGGTGATTCTGAAAGGGCGCGGAACTGCCACAGAAGCCACCGCCAGCATGCCCGTGAAGTGCTGATTGAGCTTTTGAAGAAACACAAGCTGTTTCAGCTCTGACCGGGTCGTTCGGCGTTCCGCTGCCGAAAAGTGCCCCGGGACTTGCATCCCAACGCGCACAGCAAACCGCCGGCCGTCAAACAGTCGGGTGCGCGAAAGACTGGCGCTCTTCTGGCTTGTTTCTGGTTCTTCCAGAAATAAACTCCGCCATCTGCACAACACGTATAACTCAGGTTTATTCCTCGAAGTATTGAAAAAGTAATAAAAGTTTTTTCTCCCTCTTTTTGCCTAAATATCACATAATCGTGATCTCCCTTACTTCTGGAAATGAAAACAAAAGGGCGGGAATCATGTTTTTGCCAGCAAAAAGCCAGCTCGGAATTCTGTGTGCGATCTTGACCTGCGGCCTGTCGGGGACGGGGTTTGCGGAGGAACCGGAGCCAGTGGAACAAGGCCATCTCAACGCGCTTGTTCAGGAAGACCCCCAGGCAGCGTTCATCGAGGCCTTTGAGGCCGGGGACGAACTGACCGAAGCCTCTTTCTCCGCGCAAAGGGGGGTCGGGGCCAAGGTCAGCCAGGATGGCCGCCGGTTCACGCGCATGCCGCGCGCAGACCTCAAGGCCTTCGGAGAATGGACCACCCATCTGCCCCGGCGCGAGACCGGCCCCGTCGCCCAATCCTGCATCTCGTGCCATTCCGCGCCCTATGCCAACGGCGCCGGGTCCAACCCTCTCAATGGCGTGGTCGACCCGCTGCATATGGGTGATCCGTCCAGATATCTTCACAGAAACACGCCGCATCTCTTCGCGCTTGGCGCCGTGCAGCGTATCGCGGAGGAAATGACGGAAAGCCTGAAGGCGCAGGAAGCCAAGCTTGAACAGGAAGTCTGCACGCTCAATCAAAGCGCGACGATCGAGCTGCATGCCAAATCGGTCAGCTTCGGCACGCTGTCGGCCCATCCCATGCGCGATCCTCAATCCGGCATCTGCATTGCCGATTATGACCGGACGGCGGTCGAGGGCGTTGACGAAGACTTGGTCGTGAAGATGTTTGGCTGGAAGGGCACGCATGCCACGATCCGCGCCTTCACACGCCATGCGGCTCACAACGAGCTCGGCATGCAGGCTGATGAGCTTGTGGGCAGTCATGACGGTGATCATGACGGGGTGACCGGAGAGCTTACGGTCGGTGACCTGACGGCGCTTTCTATCTACATGGCGGCGCTGGAGCGGCCGGTCTCGAAACTGGAACTGCATGAAAAGGGCATTCTGTCCCTTGAGCCCGACGAGAAAGCCCGCATCGAACGTGGTGAGAAGGTTCTGGCGGAGGCCAAATGCACCGGCTGCCACCTTCCGGTGATGAAGGTGTCTACGCCGCTCTTCAGCGAACCGAGCCTGCAGGAGGGGTTTCGCGAGGACATCCTGCCCTCCGGACAAAAGGCGCTGGACGCGGGGCTGTCAGGCGACACTGCCATCTGGTTTGACCTGACCAAGGACGTGCCCAACAACCATGTCGAGATCGGCGGCAAAACGGTCAATCTGGGTGCTTTTCCGACGGACGAGAACGGCTCGGCTCTGATCGCCTGGTATTCGGACTTCAAGCGTCACGATATGGGCCCGAAGCTTGCCGATGCGGTCGATGTGCACGGCTTTGGCGCCTCCGTCTGGCCGACGGCGTCACTGGCGGGTGTCGGCTCCACCGGCCCCTGGCTTCATGATGGCAACGCGACCACGCTGGAGGAGGCCATTCTGGCCCATGGCGGTGAAGCAGAAGCCAGTCGTTTGGCATATGAAGCGCTGGAGGAAAGCGACCGCGCAGCGTTGATCGCCTTCCTTGAAAACCTGATCCTCATTGATCTGGACCCTGAAGACGAGGAAGAAGATCACGCCGGCAACGCGGCCGCCGAGCCGGCAACCATGCGCAGGGCGTCACTGACGGTTGACGTCTTGCCTCCGGTCAAGCCCTAGACCCGTGGAAAAGGCCGGTTTTCGAAAACCGGCCTTTTCCATCCTGGTCGCCGTCATCCCATGGCTTGACCATGGGAACCCTGCCGTTCAGGTGAGTTGACTGCCAGGCTGTGTTTCGAAGATCGGTCACGGCATGGATTGCAGGATCAAGTCCTGCAATGACGAAGAAAAGAGGGGCTCATCCCCTCCTTCGGGCAAGCCCTAGACCCGGGGAGAGGGCCGGCTTTTGGAAAACCGGCTTTTCCACCCTTGTCGCCGTCATCCCATGGCTTGATCATGGGATCCATGCCGTTGAGGCCCTTTGACTGCCAGGCTGTGTTTCGAAGATCGGTCACGGCATGGATTGCAGGATCAAGTCCTGCAATGACGAAGAAAAGAGGGGCTGAAACCCCTCCTTTGTCATCCCCGCGAAGGCGGGGACCCAGTAACCATCTGGGTTTGCCGTGGGACGTCCAACGGGAGCGACGGGCGTTTACTGGGTCCCGGCTCGCGCTGCGCTTGGCCGGGATGACAAGGGTGGGCAGGAAGTACGGGCTCTCTCGTGTACCGATTTGCGCGACCAAACGAAAGTTGCTTACAAAGAGGCTTGCGGCTTGCCCCGACCCCTCCTTTGTCATCCCCGCGAAGGCGGGGACCCAGTAACCACCTGTATTTGCCGTTGGACGTCCAACACGGTCGCCGGGCGTCTACTGGGTCCCGGCGCGCGCTGCGCTTGGCCGGGATGACAACAGTGAGGTTGCCACGACAGGGGAACTTGTAAGACCTCCTATCCGCCTTGCCAGACCTTGATCGCCTCCACCGGATAGAGAAGCATCAGAACGTTCAGCGTGAGATTGTCCCGGATCACCCAGAGCGCCAGCAATTCAAAGACGATGGCCGTCAGAACGGTCACCCAGACCGGCATGCGCCAGGCGAAGAAGAAGCCGGCGAGCATCCAGACGATGTCGAAAACCGAGTTGAGCACGCTGTCGCCGGTATAGCCGACGGCGATGGTGGCCTCCCGGTAGCGGTCGATGATCCACGGGCTGTTTTCCGCAACTTCCCAGGCGGCCTCGATGAAGACCGCCCCGAGCGCCCGTTCGCAGACGGAGTGCCGCCGGAAGGCGAGCCACAGCACCCAGTAGAAGATGAAGCCGTGAATGATATGCGAAAACGTGTACCAGTCGGCGATGTGCTGCGAGGACCCTGCCAGATCATCAGCCGGGGTCCACAAAAGCACATAGCCGCAGTCACAGATCGGGATCCGCCCCATGGCCAGAAGAATGGCAGCGGTGGCGGCAATCATGAGGATGCCGATGATCAGGCATTTGCTGTGGCTCACGAAGATCTCCCGGGCATGGGTGGGCAAAGGTGATTCTGGGGTGGAAATTTAGCAGGATTCTCTCTATGACCTTGCGCCAACGAAACATCAATCCGTCCGGCTTTTGTGAGTGAAGGCGCGCACCGGGTTTTCCGCGGCGTTGGCGCAGCCTCGCCGGACCGGCGGATCAGGAGATCTTTATGGCCAGTCAGAACGGTGTTGCGCCCTACCAGGCCCGGCGCACCTTTGCGATCATTTCCCACCCGGATGCCGGTAAGACCACGCTGACGGAAAAGCTGCTCCTGTCGGGTGGTGCCATCCGGGCGGCCGGTCAGGTCCGTGCCCGCGGCGAACGCCGTCGCGCCCGCTCCGACTGGATGAAGATCGAGCAGGAACGCGGCATTTCCGTCTCCTCGTCGGTCATGACCTTCGAGCGCAAGGGCATTGTCTACAATCTGCTCGATACGCCGGGCCACGAAGACTTTTCCGAAGACACCTACCGCACGCTGACCGCCGTTGATGCGGCCATCATGGTGATCGATGCCGCCAAGGGCATCGAGACCCAGACCCGCAAGCTGTTCGAAGTCTGCCGCCTGCGCGACATTCCGATCATTACCTTCGTCAACAAGATCGACCGCGAAGGCCGTCACGCCCTGGAAATCCTCGACGAGGTCCAGGAAGCCCTGGCGCTGGATGTCTGCCCGCAGACCTGGCCGGTCGGCATGGGCTCCGATTTCTTCGGCGTCTATGACTGGCAGAACAAGAAGTTCCACACCTCGGAAGGTGAGCGCGGGGGCCCCTTTGCCGAGACCAAGGAAGTCTCCGGCCTCGACGACGAGATCCTGACCGGCACGGTCTTCGACCGCATCATGGACGAACTCACCGAGAATGTGGAACTGGGCGCGGAAGGTTACACCGAGTTCGATAGGGAAAGCTTCCTGGAAGGTCACCTGACACCGGTCTTTTTCGGGTCTGCCCTGCGCGATTACGGCATCGAGGAAATCCTCGACTTCATCGCCGAATTCGCACCGCCGCCGCATTCCCAACCGGCCACAGGCGGGCGCACGATCATGCCGGAAGAGGACAAGGTCACCGGCTTTGTCTTCAAGGTCCAGGCCAACATGGACCCGAAGCACCGCGACCGGATTGCCTTCATGCGCCTGTGCTCCGGCACGTTCAAGCGCGGCATGAAGCTGAAACATGTGCGTGCCGGCAAGCAGATCGCCGTTTCTGCGCCGATCTTCTTCTTCGCCGAAGAGCGCGAGATTGCCGATCTCGCCTATCCGGGCGATGTCATCGGCGTGCCCAACCACGGCCAGCTTCGCGTCGGCGATACGCTGACGGAAGGCGAGAACATTCACGTGACCGGCCTGCCTGCCTTCGCCCCGGAAATCCTGCGCCGCGTGCGTCTCTCCGACACCATGCGTGTCAAGCAGATGCGCCAGGGACTGCAGGACCTGGCCGAAGAAGGTCTGGTTCAGATCTTCAAACCGGATCTTGGCTCCAACTGGATCGTCGGCGTTGTCGGCGCCCTGCAGCTCGACGTGGTTGTCGACCGGCTGAAAGCGGAATACGGCACCGAGATCGGCTTTGAGGCCGTGCCCTATACCACGGCGCGCTGGATCGAGACCGACAGCCAGACCCTGCAGAAAATGCTGGAAGGGCATCGCATGTCGATCGCCAATGACCGCGACGACAAACCGGTGTTCCTGTTCAAGAACGCCTGGGAAGTCGGCCATGTCACCGAGAAATTCCCGGATGTGACCTTCCGCGAAACCCGCGAGATCGTCTACGAGGCCTAGGCCGCTCATGTCGTTGTCTCTTCGCCCGGTTGCACCCAGCGATCTCGATCTCGTTTGTCGTTACCGGGAAGAGATGTTCCGGTCTGCGGGCCATGGGGAAGACGTTCTTGACTCCATGGCCGACCCTTACCGGGACTGGCAGGAAATGAGCCTTGGCGACGGCAGCTATTTCGGCTTCATTGCCGAGGTTCAAGGCCAGGCAGTCGGTGGCATCGGGCTCATGGAAATTGCCTGGCCGCCGCATCCGCTCCATCCGGATCAGGCGCGGCGCGGCTATGTGCTCAATCTTTTTGTCGAGCCGGACAGGCGCGGGCAGGGCATTGCCAAACGCCTGATGGCGGAAGCGGAGGCCGAGTTCAGTCGCCGGGGTCTTGCATTTGCCATTCTGCACGCCACCCGGCAGGCGCGGCCGATTTACGAAAGAGACGGCTGGGCGCAGACGTCTGAGATGGCAAAACGGTTTCCAGAGCTTCCCTGACCCTATTGAACGACATTTTCCTTCGGTTTTTCACGAACTTGACATCACGTTCCGCAAGGGTGCCAAATCAGGGGCCAATCTAGCCTTGTGAACAACCAGTCTGGGACGGGCCGTATCATGATCACCTTGCCGGAACTTGCGGCCGACGCACTGGGCGATTTTCTGACCGCCTATGTGCAGCGGCGCTTTGGCAAGTCGGAGCCGGAGCTGGCCGAACTTGTCCCCTCACTTGCCCGCATTGCCATGGAATGCATCGGCAACAGCGATGCGCTTTACCACAATATCGAGCACACCATGCTGGTCACCATGGCCGGCCACGACATCCTGCGGGGCAGGGCGCTGCACACACACATGGCGCCGGAAGACTATGCCCATGTCATCGTCGCCTGCCTGACCCACGACATCGGCTATGTGCGCGGCATACTGCCGGAGGATACGCCGGATGGATACGTGATCAATGAGGTTGGAGAGACGGTGAAGCTGCCGCGCGGGGCCTCTGATGCCGCGCTGACGCCCTATCATGTCGACCGCTCCAAACTCTATGTGTTTGAGCGCCTGACCGGCACCGGACTTCTCGATCCACAGCGCGTCGCCAACGCGATTGAGGGGTCGCGGTTCCCCAGCACGATCCCGGACGCAGACGAGGCATTGTGCGAGGATGCCAATCTGGTCCGGGCCGCGGATTTCATCGGACAGCTGGGCGATCCCCATTACATCCGCAAGGCCAATGCGCTCTATTTCGAATTCGAGGAAGCCGGCCTCAACCGGCAACTGGGCTATGATACGCCGGCCGATCTGGTACATCGCTACCCGCAATTCTACTGGAACAGCGTCGCCCCCTATATCCAGAAGGCGATCCAGTATCTGAAGGTCACGGCCTCCGGCCGTCAGTGGATCGCAAATCTCTATTCCAACCTGTTTCTCGCCGAACGCGATATGGCACTGCTGGGGCCGCAACGGTAGGCCCGCCGAACCGGTCGCCGCAAATTGCGGTATGACGGCATCAACAACAAAGTGTTGTGGTGCTTCCTCCGATCCCGTCCGTTTTGTCATGCAATTCCGGTAGCCGTGCTGGACGCATCGCCATAGGATGCCGTCAAAAGGGATAGTTGATCCCGTTATACAGCTTTGGATTGAGGGAAATTGCCAAGTGTCGGCGACGTCGGAACCAGTCACCAAACTGAAGCCAAAATCCATTGTGGCCGCTGCCAGCGGCAATGTCCTGGAATGGTACGACTTCACGGTTTACGGCTTTCTGGCGCCGACACTGGCGGCACTGTTTTTTCCCTCAGAGGACAAGTTGGCCTCGCTCCTTTCCGCCTTCGCCGTCCTTGCCGTGGGGTATGCAGCACGGCCGATCGGCAGCGTGATCTTCGGTCATATCGGCGACCGTATCGGTCGCAAGACGGCGTTGATGATTTCCGTGCTTCTGATGGGCGCGGGCTCGCTCGCCATCGCGGTCTTGCCGACCTATGACCAGATTGGCGTCACCGCGGCGCTTCTGCTGGTGGCCATCCGCATCGTTCAGGGCATCTCTGTGGCTGGCGAATACACGGCTTCCGGTGTCCTGCTGGTGGAGCAGGCGCGTCCGGGCCGAAAGGCGCTGACAGGTGCCTGGGTGGCTTTTGCCATGATGTGGGGGTGCGTCCTTGGGTCGGCGGTTCCGGCAGCCTTCAGCTCGGTTCTGAGCAGCGAGCAGATGACGGACTGGGGTTGGCGATTGCCTTTCCTGATCGGTGCGCTGGTCGCGGTTTTCAGCGCGATCCTGCGCCGCCACCTGACCGAAACAGTCGTCGCGGCGGATGAGGCCTCCAAACCGTCGCCGATCTGGCTGAGTCTCAGGGACCATTTCGGCCTGATCCTGCAAATGGTGTTGCTTCTGATCCCGACCTCGGTCATCTATTTCGTGATTTATGTCTACGCCGTTTCCTATCTTGGCAGCGAACCGGGTTTTTCATCGTCCGACGCACTCGATATCACCACGATCAACCTGATCATCATGGCCTTGTTTGTGCCGGTCTGCGGCTGGGCGGCAGACCGGTTCGGTCTCCGCCCGGTTTTTCTAGCCGGTGCAATTGCCACACTGGTTCTTGCAGGGCCGTGCTGGTGGTTGATGCACGGCAATTCTGTTGGCCTGATCTTTCTGGGACAGTTCGGCCTGACCCTGGCCAGCACCGCCGGATGGGCCTTGTCCATCACAGCGCTCACCCTTATGGCGCCTGACCACCTGCGCTGCAGCGTCGTTGCGCTCGGTTACAATTTTTGCCTCGCCATCTTCGGCGGCACCACGCCAATGGTGGCCACCTATCTCGTCAGCCGGACGGGCGACGACTATGCGCCGGTCTACTACATGATCGCAGCCACTCTTGTGTCGCTTCCCGTCATCTGGCGGTTGCCGAAACTGATTGGAAAGAAGCAATCCTCAACCTGACGTATGCCGTTTTCAGACGAACGCCGCATCTTCTGCTGGAAGGAGAGTTTCATCGGCGATGCGGTGAACATGACACTTTTATCGATGAATATTTAGACGATTAAATAACTTATATCGCGATTTGTAACTAAGTGCAGAGAGAGGGGTGAGGTTATTTAACGATGCTTCCTAAGTATTTGTTGTCTCAAGGGTTTTATTAATTGAATGAAGAGTGTTTGCTCAATAAGATTGAGCTAAATTCACGAATGCGAAAGTTCGTTGTTCTGCAACCAAGGGGTGGAAGCTCGCGTGCGCCACGAACCCGTCAGACACGGTTCGCCACCTGCCCGCCACTCGGGCACTGGAAAATCAGAAACGTTTGAGATCAGGCGCCTGTCGCGCCCGTTCTGGGCCACGATTCTGATCAGCGCAATCAGCCTCATGGTCTTCGTATCGTTTCTCTCTTACACGCTTGACCGCAATTCCATCGATTCCTCCGAGAAGATCTTTCCGCCATGTTTGGCGACAGAACCGAGCATCTGTCCGACATCACGCTGGAATATGGCTACTGGAACGACTCCGTCGAGAATCTTGTACCCGACGTCAATATGGGTTGGGTGCGCGAAACTTTCGTGGACTACATGCAGGCCGAACTGCAGATCGAAGGCGTTCATGTCATCGACGGTGCGGGCATGCCGACGCTTCATGTCGTCAAGGACATAGTTCGCGACGCCGATTTACAGGCCCGCTACGGATCGTCTTTGGGAGAGCTGGTTGCCAAAGCCCGCGAGACGGAAAAAAACAAGGCGCCGAAACCGGCGACCGGCCTGATCGGTGATATCGCGATGCTGTATCTGGCAAGCGCCGTGCTGATCACCGGATACGACGAGGAAAACGAGACCAGCACGGATCATGTGCTGGTCTTTGCCCAGCCGATCGGTGACGAAACACTTTCCGAATTGTCCGGCAAATACGGCTTGCCGGGGCTGAAACTGACGGAAGACCCGCCAAATCTCTGGCAGGCCGGCTTCGAAATTCGGTCTATCGGAGGGCTGACGCTTGGGTTTTTTGTCTGGAATCCCACGCTGGCCGGTCATCGCATCCTGCCGCTCTTGGGGGCGGGTGTTCTGCTGGTCTTTGGCGGCATGTTTCTGGCCGCGCGTCTGTTTTTCCGGCGGGCCAGCGAGACTGTGCACCAGCTGGAAGCCGCGAAGCTTGAAGCGGAGAAAACACGCGAGATGCTGGCAAACCAGGCCAGGAGCGACCCTCTGACGGGCCTTGGAAATCGTCGCATGCTTGACGAAAGGATTGCGGGGCTTCTGGAGCAGCGGCCCCTGCCAGACGGACATGCACTGCTCTATGTCGACCTTGACCGCTTCAAGGACATCAACGACACGTACGGACACGAGACAGGCGATCTGGTTCTGCAATATGTTGCCGAAGCCCTTCGGGACCTGGCCAATGCGGATGACACGGTCATTCGCCTCGGGGGTGACGAGTTTGTCATCGTCTTTGGTCGCGCCAAGCGGGAGCGGGTGCTGTCGGCCGGGCGAGTCATCGTGGAACAGTTGAGCCGGCCGATCAATCTGGACGGCGCCACCTATTCCTTCGGTGCGAGTGTCGGAATTGCGTTCTCGGACAATCCCCTCGAACTGCTCCGACAGGCCGATGTTGCGCTCTATTCAGCTAAGCGGCGGGGGAGGGGGCAGGTGGCCGTCTATTCGGCGGATCTGCTCGACTTCCGGCATGTGCCGATCCAGTCGGACACCAAGCACGCCTGATTTGGCGGCTCGGTAAAGACCGG
The DNA here is from genome assembly GCF_965233565.1 of Roseibium sp. Taxonomy (GTDB): domain Bacteria; phylum Pseudomonadota; class Alphaproteobacteria; order Rhizobiales; family Stappiaceae; genus Roseibium. The sequence goes on from NZ_OZ247494.1 coordinate 5,147,570, forward strand.
CCGCAGGGCGACCGGTCTCATAGTCTGTCTATCAGGACGCCCGGGCGGAGGGCAGCTCGATGTCGATGCCGAGCGTGGTGACATCGCCGGAGCGGTCCATTTCGAGACGCACGGAATCGGGATCGATTTCGACCCTCTTGGCGACAACAGCGAGAATGTCTTCCCGCAGGCTGGAAATCAGAACCGCGTCGGAGCCGTCATCGGCCCGTTCATGCGCCAGGAGTATTTGCAGCCGGTTCTTGGCAACGGAGGCGCTTTCGCCCCTTTTGCCAAAGAGGCTCAGGAGGTTCATGCGGCCCTCCCTTTGAAGATCTTGCCGAAGAGGCTTTTCTTCTCTTCCGGGATAGTGACCGGAATGTTCTCGCCCAGGAGCCGTCTTGTGGCTTCGGTGTAGGCCTTGGCCGCCGGCGAGTTTTCGTCCGACAGAGTGATCGGCAGGCCGACGTTGGAGGCTTTCAGCACGTCCTTGCTTTCCGGCACCACGCCGATCAGCGGCACGGACAGGATGTCGACTACATCATCGGTGGCCAGCATGTCGCCGGTCTTGGCGCGTTCCGTGTCGTAGCGCGTGATCATCAGGTGCTTGGGCATGCGGCCGCCGTCTTCGGCGATCTTGGTCTTGGCATCGAGCAGCCCGATGATGCGGTCACAGTCGCGCACCGACGAGACTTCCGGGTTGGAAACGATAATGGCTTCGTCGGCATGACGCATGGCAAGAGTGGCACCGCGCTCGATGCCAGCCGGGCTGTCGCAGATCACGTAGTCGAAATACATGCGCAGCTCGCTGATGACACTGGCAACGCCTTCTTCCGTCAGCGCATCCTTGTCCCGTGTCTGGGAGGCGGGCAGCAGATAGAGGTTGTTCAGCTTCTTGTCGCGCACCAGGGCCTGCTTGATCGAGGCTTCGCCGCGGACCACATTGACGAGATCGAACACGACCCGGCGCTCGGCACCCATGATCAGGTCCAGATTGCGCAAGCCGACATCAAAGTCGATGGCACAGACCTGGTAGCCCTCTTTGGCAAGCGCCGAGGCGATGGCGGCGGTGGTCGTGGTCTTGCCCACTCCGCCCTTGCCCGACGTGACCACAACGACAGTGGCGTTGCTCATGGTGTTCGTCCTGTTTTTGTTGTCGGACCCGTCGCCCGGAGGCGGCGAGAACCGGGGTTAGTTCAGTTCTTCAAAGACCAGGGTCTCGTTTTCGAAACGGATCTGCGCAGGCGCGTTGCGAAAGGTGCTCTCGAAATCGTCAGCGACCTTGTAGAGGCCGTTGATGGACACCAGCTCCGCATCCAGTTTGGAGCAGAAAATGCGTGCGCAGTCCTTGCCGGACACGCCGGCGAGTGCCCGGCCGCGCAGTGCGCCGTAGACATGGATTGATCCGCCGGCGATCACTTCCGCACCCGAGCTGACCGAACCGATCACGGTGACGTCCCCGTCCGGGTGCAGGATGCTCTGTCCGGACCGCACCGGTTCGGTGATGACGATCGACGATCCGCTGGCAATACTGGCGGGCGCGGCCGGTTTTTCGGGAGTGTCCGGCGTGCCGTTGCCGCCGGCTTTCGTGCCTTTGGGCGCGGGCGGTTCAGCCTCACCTTCAGACACACTCTCACCGGTCTCGGATGCCTTGGCTGTCTGCGCCGCGGCGGTCTCTTCGTGTTCCGATTTTGCTTCTGTCGGCGTCGGCACGTCGATGTCGGACGCCAGCCGGCCACCGGAAAAACTTGGCGGCATCCCGGGTTTCAACCGCGTGCCGGCAACACCGTCAATGCCCATGACCCGGATCGACCGGTTGCCCAGTTCCTCCAGCAGCTTCTCGAGTTCTTCGATCGGGATCTTGCTGCCGCGCACGTCGAGAATGATCGGTCGGTCGATAAAAAAGCCCGGCGAGCGCGCAATGATGCGGTCGATCTCCTGAAGCCACCCCGTGAAAGGCGGTTCCGGGCTCAGAACGATGGCAATGAAGGATTTTCCCTTGAACTTCATCAAAGAGGTCCGGCGGCGTCAGCGGTCAAAGTGATTTGCTTGAATAAACCTATCATTAACCGTACCGCACAATTGGGCAGCCCGTCGTTTTCCACCGATATCAATTTTCACTAGGTTTTTCAGATAATTGGTGGATTGCCCAAGTGTTTTTGGTCAGGGACGGAGACAAAGCATGGCAGTCTTGCCAAGGCCATGCTTGTGTTTGCCGGCTGACGAACCGGTCGGAAATTGTTTGCCGGTGCACAAGTTAACTCAGATTCCGTAAAGTGCTGGATTTTCGCCATATTGCAGTGCAGTATTGAGCCTCGGGTAGTCGGGGCGCTCTGCGTCTTTGGGGATTTATATGAGTAATTTCAGTGATGTGATGGGATATCTTGGTTTGAAGCCGGCCGAGGCAGCCATGGCTTTGAACGTTCCTGAATCTGATATTGTTCGCTGGTGCAGCACGGATGAGGCGCCGCCGATCCATATCTGGCAGGGTCTGGTCCGCATGCTCGATGAAGTCCGCATTGCAGCCGAAGAGGCCGCCAAGTCGGCCGATCTCGATCATCTGGAAGCTGCTGATCTCAACCGGGTCAACCTGATGGTGCCCGGCCAGGCCGCAGCGGGATTTGCCGGTCCGAAACGGGCCGCGACCGCACTTGCCGTGGCGGCGCTTGCACGGGTGTTTGTGTAAGGACCGGATTGCACGACAGATGTGAGCTGAAGCTCTTGCGCACAGATCGAAGAGCCATCGTGCCTCTTTGGTGAACCGGAAAAGTCTGCTAACTAGGTTCCCGGGTCATTTATCCGCTGGCCTCCGGCGTTAGGCGTGGGACGGCCACGGGGCGCCTTTTCCCTCATCATGAAGTCCGTTTTTGCGGCGGGCTCGATCTGAACCCGAACAATAGGCCTTGCCATGTCAGCAACGCTCAAGGGACTTGCCGCAGCGCTCATCGCGTTTGCCCTGTTTTCCACCCATGATGCCCTGATCAAGGCGCTTGGGTCCGACTATCCGGTGTTCCAGATCATCTTCTTTTCCATGCTGTTCGCCTTCGTGCCGATGATGATGATGATGATGGCGGACAAGGCGGAGGCAAATTTCCGACCCAAGCACCCCTGGCTGGTTGTCGCGCGCGCCGGGCTTGCCATAATTGCCATGTCCTGTGGCTTCTATGCCTTCACCGCTTTGCCCTTGGCCGAAGTCTATGCCTTGCTCTTTGCCATGCCGCTTCTGATCACGGCCCTCTCGGTGCCGCTTCTGGGAGAGACGGTGCGGGCGCAACGCTGGGCTGCCGTTATTGTCGGTCTGATCGGCGTTTTAATCGTTTTACGTCCCGGCGTGACGGAGCTCTCTCTCGGCCATATGGCGGCGCTGACAGCAGCCTTTGCCAATTCCCTGTCGACCATTCTGGTGCGCAAGCTCGGCGGCAAGGAACGTCCGGCCGTCCTGATCCTTTATCCGATGATCCTGTCCATGGCGGCCATGTCGATGACCCTGCCGGCGGTATACGTTCCGGTCGAACTGGTGGACCTTGGCCTGATGGCCGCGATCGGGTTTTTGTCGGTGATCGCCCAGTTCTGCACGATCTCGGCCTACAAGGCCGCTCCGGCCGCTGTTGTCGCACCGCTGCAATACAGTCAGATCCTCTGGGCCACTTTCTTTGGCATGCTGTTCTTCTCCGAAACGCCCGATCTTTATGTGGGCATCGGCTCGGCGGTGATCATCGCCTCGGGCATCTTTGTCGTCTGGCGCGAAAGCCGCGAGAATGTTTCCGAACAGACGCCGGTTCTCAAGACCGCCAACCCGCGCTTCGACACGGGCCCTCAACCGAAATAGGGCGGGTGAGGCCTTTGTTTTGTCTGCATTTGGGTCTTTGCCACACCCATCAACCTCATCCTGAGGAGCCGCGTGAGCGGCGTTTCGAAGGAGGGGCCACTTACCGGACGGGAACAAGCCGCCCATCCTTCGAGACGGACCTGGCGGTCCTCCTCAGGATGAGGCTCTGGGAAAGTGATCGGGCCTGAAAACTCAGTCCAGCCGCTTCTTGAACCGGAGCGCGGCGACGATCAGCCCCAGCACGAAGAAACCGCACATCCACAGGACGTCGCGGTGCAGTTCGACAAGGCCCGCGTCCCGAAGAACGAAACCGCGGATCATGCGCATGAAATGCGTCGCCGGGAACGCTTCGGCGATATATTGCGCGATGAGCGGCATGCCTTCGTAGGGGAACATGAACCCGGAGAGCAGGATCGACGGCAGCAGAACGAACACCGTCATCTGGGTCGCCTGCAGCTGGCTCTGGGCAATGGTCGACAGCACGAGGCCGAGCGACAGGCTGGCCCCGATGAAGAGCAGGGTGCCGATGAAGAGATCCACCATCTTGTCACCGAAGGGCACATTGAAGAGCACATGCCCCAGGCCGAGGATAATGACGGTCTGCAACAGCCCGATGAAGATATAGGGGATGATCTTGCCGATCATCAGCTCCATCGGCCTGACCGGTGTGTTGATCAGCATCTCCATGTTGCCGCGCTCGCGCTCGCGGACAATGGCGGCGGAGGTGAACATGATCATCGTCATGGTCAGGATGATGCCGACAAGGCCTGGCACGATGTTGATGGCGGTCCGCTGTTCCGGATTGAAGAACAGCGCGACTTCGAACGTGGGCGTCGAGCGGTTGGGGGCCTGACGATTGAGCTCCGACAGCGGCATGCTGCGCAGGGACTTGATTGCGCCGGCGATCATGGTGTCGGAGCCGTCAACGATCCACTGCGCCACCGGCCGGCTGGTTTCCTCATCCGTTGATGGCGGTGTGCCCAGCCCGACGGATGGCGAACGCGCAATGCGCTGGGAGAGGTCCGGGGGCAGGATGAACGCAGCCCGGACCCGAGCCGCCTTGATTGCCTCCTCTGCCTCTTCCACCGAACTCAGGCGTTCGGTGACCTCAACCACGGTCGTGGCCTCGACGATCTGGATCAGGATACGGCTGAGACCGGTCTGGCTCTGGTCGACAACCGCGACCGGAATGTCGCGCACATTCGTGTTGATGGCATAGCCAAACAGGATCAGCTGGATCAGCGGGATCATGATGACCATGCCGAAGGTCATGCGGTCCCGGCGCAGCTGGGCAAGTTCCTTGGAGAAGATCGCACCTATGCGAGAGAGGGATCTGATCATTGCCGTCCTTCTCCCGTTGCCGTCACGAAGACATCTTCCAGGTTCGGCCGGACCTGTTCGATCAGTGTCGCACCGTCTGTTTCGGCCCGGTCTTTTAGGAAAGCGGCCGGATCGGGAACGTCCTGCCTGACCAGAACGCGCAGCCTGGCACCCAGCTGGGCCGCGGCCATGATGCCGTTCGTGCCGAGCAGGTGCCTGCGGATGTCGCGCAGGTTCGGTCCTTCGATTTCGACCACATTGGCGCCCATGCCGGCCATCAGCTCTTTCGGCGCGCCGTCTGCCCGCTTCTGCCCGGCCTCCAGGATCGCGATCTTGTGGCAGCGTTCCGCTTCATCCATGAAATGGGTCGTGACCACGATCGATGTGCCGCCATCAACCAGGTCGAACAGCTGTTCCCAGAAGTGACGGCGGGATTCCGGATCGACGGCGGAGGTCGGCTCGTCCAGAAAGAGCAGTTGTGGCTCGTGCAGGACGGCAGTCGCCAGCGCCAGGCGCTGCCGTTGACCGCCACTCATCTTGCCGGCAAAGCGGTTGCCCAGGTCGCTCAGCTCATAGCGCTCCATGACCTCGCCGATGCGCTGTTTGCGCTTTTTGGAAGAAAGGCCGTAGATCGTCGCCATGAAATCGAGATTTTCCCGGACTGTCAGGTCACCATAGAGCGAGAAGGCCTGGGTCATGTAGCCGATCCGGTATTTCAGGGTCTCCGCATCCTTTGGGACAGACAGGCCCAGCACCTCCACCGTGCCCTCGGTTGGTGTCAGCAAGCCCGTCAGCATGCGCATGGCGGTGGTCTTGCCGCAGCCATTGGGGCCGAGAAAGCCGTAGATCATGCCGCGCTCGATGGTAAGATCCAGGCCATCGACGGCGCGGAAGCCCCTGAAGCTTTTCACCAGGCCCTCGGCCCGCACGACAATGTCGCTCTCCGGCTTCGTCACGGCAGCACAACCTGGGCCGGAACGCCATTGGGCAGATCCTTGGCGCTGTCCGGCAGCTGGACCTCTGCCACATACATCAACCGCGCCCGTTCGGACTGGTTGAGGGCGTAATAGGGTGTGAAAGACGGCTCGGAACTGATCCAGCGCACGGAACCCTCGATGGGCTTGTCCAGCCCGTCCACCTTCACCTGAAGTCTGTCGCCTTCATTGATCTTCACCCTGTGCGGTTCGGGCACATAGACCCTGGCATAGGGCGCTTCGCCTGCCAGCATGACGGCAACGGGGCTGCCGACCGTGACCCGCTCACCGAGGTTCCAGGGCAGGTTGTCGAGTACGCCGTCGCGGGACGCTGTTATCGTGAGGTCCTGCAGCACCTTTTCCTGCGTGGCAAGGCTTGCTTCGGCAGCAGCCAGTTCCGCCCGGGCGATGTCCAGGTCCTCTGGGCGCGTGCCGATGACCAGTTCCTTCAGCTGCTGTTCGGAGCTTTCCAGGCTGGCCAGCGCCGCATCCCGGCTCGCCCGGGCACTGTCGAATTGTGCCTGGCTGGTGGTGCCGCGCTCTGTCAGGTCCTGGTAGCGCTTGAAGCTGGCTTCCGCGTCGACCAGTTCGGCCTTGGCGCCGGCAACGCTGGCGCGGGCCTTGGCGATATCTTCTTCTCGGGAGCCGTTTTCCAGTTTCAGAAGGTTGGCCTTTGCCTTTTGCACTTCCGCGCGTGCCTGGTTGACGACGGCCTGCTGTTCGGCCGGGTCGAGCTGCGCCAAGACGGTGCCTTTTTCGACAAATGTTCCCTGGGGAACAGGCAGGGCGATCAACACCTCGCTTGCAGTTGCCGTCAACGCCACCCTGTCCCGCTCGAGATTGCCGAGCGCCACATTGCCGTCCTCGCCAAAACACGCAGCAAGAAACAGGCAGGCGAGACCGGAAGCGGCAAGGCGGGAGAGGGGTGAAGACATGGCATCCTCCGGTAAAGTCGGCGGCTGATGGGACAACCCGGCTGAGTCGTAACCAGACCTTAGCGCGACTTCTAAGTGAGGGCCATCCGCTTGGCCGCTACCGGGCTCCACCCAAGCAGAGTAAGCGACAGCGACAGTCTTCATCCAGAGGAAGCGCGTCTGCGCCGTCTCGCAGGATCGGCAACTTGCTCCCGAGTGTGCGGCAGATCCACTTTGATGCGGCCGTGGTGGCCCTTCGGGATGAAGCCGAGGGTAAGAGTTTTAAGGAAGGAATTAAGCGGGGCAGGGTCCGGTTCAGACCGCTGACAAGCCCTCAGCCCGTCATTCCGGACGGTGTGCAGCGCAGCTGCATGGCCAGTTCCGGAAACCAGCGCTTAATTCGCGCCGCAGCTGCGTCCTTATTTGGAATGCCGGATACCTAACAGATTTTGTGCTCGCTATTGCTCGCGCTGAGATGCCGGGTTCCGGATCGGCGTGCAGCTTTACTGCACTTGTCCGGAATGACGAGCTGGGCGTTTTCAAAAAGCCGAACCGGGATGGGCCCGGCTCTTTGGGATTGCAGAACTCTTGGTATCAGCTTGCCCGCTTGAAGATGTTGTACCAGCGCTTTTTCGGCACGGTGATGGCCCGCTCCAGAAGTTCGGCGGCATAGAGCCCGGCGTTTTCGCGGGCCTTGGCGACGCCGCTGACAAGTTTCGGATCGAGATCGGCGAGGCCTCCGCCGAATTCCATCATGTCGCGGAAGGCGGCCCGTTCGACGATCGGGGTCATCAGGACATCGATGTTCTGCGCGGACAGGAAGTCCTGCACGGCCTTCATGGCGCGGGTGGTCACGGCCGCATTGGTGCGGGTCAGCACCACGCAGTGCTTGATGTCGTGCCGGACGATCTTTTCCAGCTTCTTGATCAGGGAGAGGATCTTGGCGCCGCCGCGGGCGTCCATCGAGGACCCCTGGATCGGCACCACCACCAGGTCCGATACCGAGAGCGCGTTGGCAACGATCAGGTTTTCCGTGCCTTCCAGATCGACGATCACGTAGTCGGAATGCTCGGCCGCGTAGGTGACCTGTTCGGTGATCGAGGCCGGCGACACTTCGCTGACAACGCTGATGCCCGGGCAGGTCCTGGGAAGCTCGGCCCACTTGGAGATCCATTTTTGCGGATCCGCATCAAAGATGGTGACACGTTTTCCCCGTGCCGCGACTTCTGTCGCCAGCAGCAGTGCGGCGGTGGTCTTTCCGGCGCCGCCCTTTGCGTTTGCGAAGGAAATGACTGGCATCTTGGCTCTCCTGACCTGGCCATGCATTGTCTAAATGAGGGTCCTTCTTGGACTTATCTCTCTGTCACTCTTGGATTTTTATGGTTACCAAATTCTTAAATTCGCATTTTGCATCAACGTTATTCAGTGCCCGGCCGACCTTGTGGATAAAACGCGCAGTTTTTCTTGGTACAATTTGCAGGGGTGAACGGTGACATCTGAATATGTTCAGTGACATGGAGGCAGACGTCTGGCTTAACCGTAGCCCTGGCATCTGAAAAAGCAGGTTCGCTGGGGTCAAGGATCAGCAGTGGTTTTTGATCTGCAGCCGATTGAAAGCCTTAGGGGCGATGCTTAGGGTAGGGCCGACCGCGTGATTTGCCGAACAAAGGACGTCCCATGCTGCACAGGATCATCAAGGCCCGCCACGCACAGGCCCTCGGTGCCCTGCTGCTCGGCGCCGTCATTGCAGTTGGCGGAGGCGCCGGCCTGGCGCAGGCCGAGGCGCTGAAGCCTTACAAGGACCGGCTGTTTCGCTACAAGAAAATCCACGAGACGCTTTATGGCGGCGATTTCCTGGTGGTGGAATACTCAAAGCAGCGGGACCTTCGCGACCGCGACGAGGTCGACGAGCGCAGGGTCTATGGCAATTACGTCTCCTACAAACCGAAGCGCAGCCGGGGCAGCGGTGAATTGCAGGCCAATGGCCGCACCATCAATTATATGGGCACCGGCAAGTGGAAGGGCGGGGCAAAAGCCATCGTCATCTATATCCATGGCCAGGGCGGCAACCGCTTCCAGGGCATGAACGACGTTTCCTTCGGCGGCAATTTCAATCGCATCCAGAACCTGATGGTCCGCAATGGCGGTGCGTATCTGACCGTCGACATCAAGAATTTCGGCAAGTCCGGCACGGCGGATGTCGCGGCGCTGATCCAGTATCAGAAGCAGCTCTCGCCTGGCGCCAAGGTGGTGGTGGCCTGCGGGTCCATGGGCGGCATCATCTGCTGGAACCTGGTCAAGAACGGCAATTACGCCAGCCTGATCAACGGCATCATGCTGCTCGGCTCCCCCAAGGATCCGAATTTCCTCAATTCCAGCGGCCTTCGCCGCAATGTGCCGATCTATATGGGCCAGGGCACGCTCGACCGTGTCTACAACTGGGAAGATCAGGCAAATTTCTATAAGCAGATCAAGAACCGCGCGCCCAACTACCCGATCAGGTTCACGCTGTTCGACACCGGCACCCACGGCACTCCGATCCGCATGACCGACTGGCGGCTCGTCTTAAACTGGATGCTGGGGTGAACCTGAAAGTCCTGCCATCAACCTGTCAGCATTTGGCTGCTTTGTGCTGCACAACCATTGTCCCGGGCCTGTTTCTGCTCTCTATTTCGGTCCATTGATTTTCTGGTTCTAAGCCCAGTTGAAGGGCTTGCCCAAATTTGATGGAAAGAGTTGATGACCTTCGAGGACCATAGACCTGCTGATCAGTCGGCCGGAACCAGTCTTAATGAAAAACTGTCCAACCTGCGCAGGAAGTCGATCAGCCACCTTCTGACCGGCCTCGGCAACGGTGTGATCGGCTATTTGCTGATCACCCATGCTTCTGATATCGCCTCGACCCTGAGCTTTATTCCCGAGTGGCTGGTGACGGGCGCTGGCTATGTAAGCGCCGGGGTTGGCGTGCTCTACATCCTGCTGTCGGTCCTGAGCGCGGTCATGCTGTTTGTCGTCAGAAAGAAGCTCGCCGGCTTGCCACAGGAGGTATTGGAAAAGGTGAACGCTGGCGAGAGTTGACGGGCGGCTGTTGTCTCGGCTGGTGAGACGTAAGCGATATTCGGCTGGCCCTCTTCATGTTCGAAAACCCTTGGCTGTTTTATCAGTCAAGACGCGAGCTTGTGCGGAACGCTGATGGTCACATCCGGTCTCAAGCTTCAGTCTGCTAATTAAGGAATTGGTCCTTTTGTCGACACGTTCCTTTGCCTTGATGGGCCTTTGGCGAACAACAAAGACCATGCGATTTTTGAAAGCCCTGCTTCTGACTGCCAGCGCTGGCCTGGGTGGCTTGGCGGTGGCCTATGCCAGTGGCCTGTTTGAGCCGCTGCAGGCGGCCTATCCGCGGGCGGTCTGGCCGGCGCTCGGGTCGTTTGAAACGATCTCGGGCCAACCGGAACCGCTGCATTACGCTCCGGTCCTTGCAGCACTGAACACGCGCGGACAAGACCTGTTCGAGGACGCCGACAGCCATGCCCTTCTGGTGTTGCGCGGTGACCGTATTGTTCTGGAAACCTATGCGGATGGCTATGGCCCGCACACGCGCTTCAACTCTTACTCGCTGATCAAGAGCGTTGTCGGCGCACTTGTCCTTCAGGCCGTGTCCGAGGGCAGGATTGCCAGCCTTGACGATCCGGTCAGCGCCTACCTGCCGGACTTCGGTTCCGAGCGCTTCGGGCAGCAGAGCGTGCGCAGCTTTCTGGAAATGCGCAGCGGTCTCGATTTTGAACAGGAAAGCGCCGACAAGCAGGATCGGCTGGTGACGTACAATCCGTTCGGCAGGCTGGCGCGGCTGCATGCAGGAGGCCTGGCGTCGGTTGAGGACGAATTGCAGGTCCGCTCCGACCGGGCCGGGCAGTTTGCCTATCAGAATGTCAACACGGCCGTGTTGGGGCATCTTCTTGAAAAGGTCCATGGCAGGCCGCTTGATCATCTTCTTGTCGAGCGTGTCTGGCTGCCAGCAGGAGCTGCCCGGGCAGACTGGCTGCGCCACGGCGAGGAGGGGAGCGTCACCGCCTATTGCTGCCTCTATGCCACTGCGAGCGACTGGCTCAAGGTGGGCAGATTTCTGGCGCAAAACGGAACCCCGGAGCGCCCTTTCCTGTCGGAAGAGCTCTGGAACCTCTATTTCGGCACCGGACTTTCGCCGAAGGCCCGCACCACGGGGGCTTATGGGACGCATATCCGCCACAACATCCTCGACCGCAAGGGCGAAGCGTTGCAAGGCAGCTTTTCCTACATGATGGGGCAGGGCGGGCAGATCGTTTACATGATGCCCGCCAAGGATTTGGTCGTTGTCCGCTTCGGCGACCGGCACTCGCTGCTTCACTCAACGCTCTATTCGGCCTGGAACAGTCTTCCTTCCGGGAACTGATACCCGAGCCATACGGCACGTTCGTGTCAGCAATCGTCCGCAGAGTTCGATCTGGCACATGTTCCGGCCGTCTTCTGCGCCCACCCTGCAGGCAGGTGAGACAGAACGGGCAAACGTATGAAGAATTTGATGATTGTCAGCCTGGTGCTGGCCTTGTCGACGGCTGCTTCTCATCGTGCAAACGCGTCGGACCTGAACTCCGGAGCACGAGGCGGCGGTCTGCTTCAAGCAACCGAACGTAAGCCGTCAACCGTGTCCGGACCCGCTCGGACATCACTCGTTGCTACTGCCGAGGGACTGTTCAGGCCAAAGACGGATCAGGCTTTGATTGTCTATCGGGACGGGATAATTGAACGCGCGAAATTCAAGGATGGATTCAATGCACACACACCTGTCCCTTCCGATCAGTTGACCGAACTCCTTGTCTCTGCGCTGGTGTTGAGAGCAGTTGCAGAAGGCCGAATTGGATCTCTTGAAGACATGCTCGCCACTTACGGAGCGGGTTTCGGAGACGCCGATTTTGAACATAAAGACCTTCGTACTCTCCTGAGTTCACGCGGCGCGGCGAATGTGCCGCCAATGGGGGCGAACCGCGCTTTGCCGGACGATGGAGGTCGATCGGCTCGCGAGAAGGGCCGGAAGGATGTGACGGCGGTTCTTGGCCGTTTGTTGGTACATCTTTACGGGCAGCCGCTGGAACAGCTGCTCCAGGAGAAAATCTGGCAACCTGCCGAAGCCGGTGAGGTGCGATGGACCGGCGTCGAAGGGGGCAGAAATGACGCCTCCTTCGCGTGTTGCCTATTGGCCTCCCCAAATGACTGGCTGAAAGTGTCAGCCTTTCTCTTGCGCAACGGGTCTCAAAAGGATCCCTTCCTGCCATTGGGTCTTTGGGAGCTAGTGCTCGAAACGGATCTGGTTACCACACAGAAATCGGTCATCGGTCATCGCATCAATTTACATACCAGGCGGCGTCAGCAAATCCGGGGACCGATGGTCATGACCATGGGGGGCGGAACGCGCTGGATATTCATGGTGCCGGAAAAACGATTGGTTGTGCTTTATTTCGGCGTGCGCACTTCATCCGATATGTCGGTCTTTGGTTCGATCTGGAACGGCTTGCAGAACCGGAAGCCCTTGAAAGGGCGCTGACGGTCAGGAGCCATCGCCGGGCTTGCACAACCTTGCGACTGGGGGCGCCAGAATGCCAGGCTTTCCCTGACGACAAGCAGCTCTCTTACGAAGGGCCGAACTTGCCGGTCGGCCTGAGCCTGAGCAGCCCCTCCGCCAGATGATCGAACACCACGCGAATGCGTCGGCTGGTGTGGAGTTCGCGGTGCGTCACCAGCCAGATCGGGAACGTGACCGGCTTGACGCCGGCAAAGGCCGGCACGATTTCCGGGAACCGCTCGGCGATTTCGTCGGCCATGATCGACAGGCCAAAGCCCTGTCGGACAAGCTCCCAGGCGACCACCCCGTTGGGAGAGCCCAGCCGGATGTTACCTTCGCTGACATCCAGCCCGAACGCGCGCAGGTAGCCGACCAGTTCCTCATTATTGTCATAGCCGACAAAGTCGAGGCTCTTGGCATCTTCCAGGGCCAGCGGCCGGCCGAATTGTTCGACATAGGACCGGGCGCCATAGATACGCGCAGGCGCGTCGCGCAGCTTGCGGGCGTAAAGATCCGGGTGGTCGGGAGAGACGTGGCGAATGGCGATATCGGCTTCCCGGCGGCGCAGGTCGCTGAGACTGTTGGTGCACAGCAGCTTGACCTCGATGCCGGGCGCCAGGTCGCGCAGGTCCCTTAAGATGTCGGGCAGGATATGCGCGGCCGTCAGGTCTGTGGTCGACACTGTCACAAGGCCCTCGACCTGCTGCGCCTTGCCGGAGGCAGCCAGTGACACGCGGCTGGCCGCTTCTCCCATCGCCCGCACATGTTCGACCAGTTCCAGCCCCGCATCGGTCAGGATCAACGACTTCGCGACGCGTTCGAACAGGGTCACACCGAGGGTTTCTTCCAGGGCCGCGACCTGACGGCTCAAGGTGGGCTGGGTCAGATTGAGGGCTCGGGCGGCTGCCGACAAGGAGCCTTCTTCGGCCGTTACGAGAAAGGCGCGGGCCTGGTTCCAGTCAAAGGTGATCGTCTGCCAGTTCATGCAAATATGTATATCAACTACGCAAATTTCCGCAATTTCCATGCCTTTGCGAAGAAGCTACTGTGATCGGGAAAGGAGGCGCCAATGACCTCGTCCTCGTTGATGATCCAGTTGGCAAATTTCGTTCTTTCGATCCTGGAGTTCATGGCGTCTCCGACGGGAGGCCGTGACATCGGTCGTGACATTCTGCAAAAGGTCGGCCTGCGCGGCGGGCCCGGACAGAAGAAATAGACCATCCTGGATCAGGTATTTACGGCCAGATGACAAATCAACGGCCGGGGACACGTATGTCCCCGGTGTTACAGTCATGCGTCCGGTGGTGAGCGGGATGCTCAGGTGCGCCTCTTGAAAAAAACGCTATCCGCGAGATCAGAGATGACAATGACACTGACAAACGAAGGCGGCTTTTCGACCCGGTTCTGGGACAGGGCTGCCCGCAAATACGCAGCTTCCCCGATCAAGGACCAGGAAGCTTATGAAAAGACCCTGGCGCGCACAATCGAGCACCTCGGCCCGAATGACACCGTTCTGGAACTGGGCTGTGGCACCGGGTCGACGGCACTGCTTCTGGCCGGCAAAGTGAAATCCTATCTGGCAACGGATTTCGCCAAGGGCATGATCGATATTGCCGATGAAAAGCTGGCAGCCGGCAAGGCAGCCGGCGAAGCGCCGCAGGGCCTGCGGTTCGCCGTGGCCGACGGTTTCAGCGAAGAGGTTGAGCTGCCGGGCGGTGCGAAATACGATGCAATCCTGGCCTACAATTTCCTGCATCTGGTCGAAAACCCGGAAGACCTGCTGGCCCGTGTGCGAGATCTCCTGAAACCGGGCGGTCTCTACATTTCCAAGACTGTTTGCCTGAAGCGGAAGGCCTGGCTGTTCGGACCGATGATCAAGGTGATGCAGCTCTTCGGCAAGGCGCCCTATGTACGCATGTTCTCCTTCGACGCGCTGGAGACCATGACAGCGGATGCCGGCTTCGAGATCATCGAGACAGGTACCTACCCGGAGCCTTACAGCCGGTTTGTGGTTGCCCGAAAAGCCTGACAGGTGCAGCTGACGGTTGCGGTGCAGCAGGTGGGATGCTACGAGTTAGATCCCACCTAAAACGCTTTTCCTGAAAGCGCCTCCATGCTTGTCCGCGACCGCGCGTTTTTCGCGTCCATGTTCCTCACGGTTCTGGCCGACCAGATCCTGTTGTTCCTTGTGCCGCTGGTGATTTTTCAGATCACCGGCAACGTTGCCTGGTCGGGCTTGGCCTTTTTCTTCGAGACCTTGCCGCGCTACCTGACCTTTCCGGTTGCCGGCATCCTCTGTGACCGGATCTCGCCGATCCTCCTGCTCAGGATCAGCCGGGTCCTGAGGGCCGTGGCCTGCATTATCGGCATAACCGGGCAGATCCTCTTTGGCGGCGTCTGGTGGCTGATCGGCCTGTCCGCCGTCGTCGGTATTCTGACCACCCAGGGCATGCTGGCGCTGGAGATGGTCCTTGTCCGGGCCTTTACCGACCAGCGCTTTGAAAAAGTGGCAAGCTACGGCCAGCTCGCCTCGCAGATGGGCGTTGTGCTGGGTCCGCTTACCGCTGCCTATCTGATGGCGTTCTGGCCCTGGGAAGCTGTTGTCGTGCTGGCAACGGTGCTGTTCCTGCTGGCCGACCTGGCCTTCATGCTCTGGCCCGGACAGGCACGCATGCAGGCAGCGCCCGGCAATGCAGAAAAACGTCACCCGGTTGCGGACCTGAAACACGCACTGTCCCTGATCTGGCGTCTGCCTGGCCTGATGCAGGCCATCCAGCAGGCCGCCGGTGTCAATCTGATCATCGGGGCGACCCTTGCGACGGCTGCAGCAATGGTGACCGGTTTCTTCGCCCAGAGCGAACAGGTCTATGCCTGGCTGCAGGTGGGCGGTGCCCTGGCAACGCTGGCCGTTCTCACCTTGACCGCACATGTGCATCTGGGGCTCAGGACGCTGGGTCTGACCGCCTATGCCCTGATCTGCATTGGCGCTGTCCTGACCGGTGTCGGGGCGCATCCGCTTGTCTATGCCCTGGGTTTTCTGCTGATTGCGGGTTTCGACAAGATGTTCAACATCTATGTGCGAACCTTGCGCAAGGAGATCATTCCACCGGAGGAGTTCGGAAAGACCACTGGCGCCATCATCTGCCTCAACAACCTCTCGCAGCCCCTGGCAGGGCTGATTGTGGCCGTGTTTGCCGCCGGCGACGATGCCAGGGCCGTGCTGCTGGGCCTGGCAGCCGCCATGGCGCTGCTTGGCCTGGTAACCTTTCGCCGGGCCTGAACCTGCTCAGCTCTCGTGATCGGCGGCGTCTGCCCGAATGGTCTTGATATCCTGAGAAGCCGCCCATTGCTGGATGTCCTCACGCCGCAGGGCACAGGCCATGAGATCGGGGAACTGGTCCGGTGTGGCGGCAAAGACCGGGACACCAAGCGCAGCGATGGTCGCCGCCATCTGGGCATCGTAAAACGGATTGCCTGTATCCGTCAGCGCGAGCAGGACAATGACATTCACGCCCTGTCCGGTCAGTCTGGCGATTCTGGCGACCATCTCCTTGGCGTTGCCGCCTTCATAGAGGTCGGTGATCAGGACGAGATGCGATTTGGACGGTTTTTCAATCTTGTCCTCGCAATAGGCCACGGCCTGATTGATGTCGGTGCCGCCTCCGAGCTGTACCCCGAACAGGACTTCCACCGGATCTGCAAGATCGTCGGTCAGATCGAGAACCGCCGTGTCGAAGCACACCAGTTTTGTTTTAACCACCGGCAAGGAGGCCATGACGGCCGCAAAGATCGAGGCATAGACCACGGAAGAGGCCATTGAACCGGACTGGTCGACGCACAGGACAACCTCGTCGAGATCGACGATCCTGCGTTGCCGCCGCATGAAGCCAATCAGTTTTTCAGGCACCACCGTATTGTGCTCTTCCTGGTAGTGGTGCAGGTTCGCCCGAATGGTGCGGGACCAGTCGATATCGGCAAAACGCGGCCGGAACGTGCGTTTGGATTTGTCTACGGCTCCGCGTAACGCTTCGGCGGTGCGCCTCTCCAGCCGTTCCATCAGCTCCGCGACCACTTTGGCGATCACCTCACGTGCGGCGTCCTTGGTCTTGTCCGGCATGACACCGCGCATGGCAACGAGATCGGCCACCAGATTGACGTCCGCTTCCATCACCGCCAGGAATTCCGGTTCCAGCAGCATCTGTTTCAGGCCGAGCCGATCGAAGGCGTCTTTCTGAACCACCTGAACAACGGAAGAGGGGAAAAACTCTCGTATTTCGCCGAGCCAGCGGGCCACTTTCGGCGCGGAACCGCCAAGGCCGCCACGTTTGCCTTTGCCGCCCTTGCTGCCTGATCCGCCGTCTTCCGGGTTGTAAAGCGCGCTCAGGGCAGCGGAGAGGCGCTGATCGCGCCCGGCCAGCCCATCATCATCGCCCCCCAGCGCAAGGCGCCACCGACGTCCACGCTCATCCATGTGCCTCTCCCCTGAGCAGTCGGGCCAGGATGTCCAGATGGGCCGGCCAGCGGGTCGCAGCATCCGGCGCCGCAATCATCTTTGATCCGCCGGAAACCGAATTGCCGAACAGGGCATCCATCAGTCGTCGCCGCTCGGTCTTGTCCATGCTTGCAAAAACGCGTCTGAACAGCGGCAGGAACTCCGTGAAGTCGTCTTCCTCCAGCGTGAGCAACCAGGTATCGACGCAGCCGCGCAGTCCGTCGTCATACAAGAGACGCTGGCCGGCGCCTTCCAGAAACCCGGCAAAATAGGCGGCCGCGTCCTGGACAGCGGTGCCGGGGGATAACATGCGCGCCAGCAGTTCGACCGCAGCGTCCGAAGACAGAAGATCAGCCTCATAAAGCAGCCGCGCGGCAAGACCGGAGATCAGCCGGTTGGCCTGTGGCTCTTCGATGATCGCCTCCAGTGCCTTTTGCCAAATGCCTTGCAGGTCCGGCTGGTCATCCAGCAGCCGGATGGCCCCGTCGGCGGCCTGGATCTGGCTACGCAGGGCCTGCGAGGCTTCGGCATCGAGATTGCGCACCGCATAGGGCAGGGACAGCGCAGCCTGGGTGGCGATCCGATCGAACAGTGTATGGAGGCGGACGGTATCGATCTCGCGGGCCGCCCCGTAGCGCAAGATGTCTGCCAGGGCGGGCAAGGCCGAGAGCATCTCGCTGCAGTCGGAAGTCTGGCCAGCGCGGGAACCAAGCAGGCGGACGCCTTCTTCTGCCGCATCGCTCAATTGTGCCGTCATCGCGCCGTACACAAGGTCAGCCAGGGCGCCGAGTGCATGGCTTTCCCGCAATCTGGATTTTGTCCTGCCGGAAGCAGCCTGTTCGATCGATGCACCGTAGACAAGGTTTTCCACCAGCTGAACGGCGAATTCCGGTTCCCAGCGCAGCGCCCAGCGTTCCCGGAAGGTGCCACGGCTTTTGCCCGGATCTATTGGACGTCCCCAGTCCACTTCGAGAATGCTCAGCCGGTGCAGCAGTGTTGAGCGAAACAGGCCACTGTCGGAGCGCAGGTCCAGAGACAGTTCCCGTTCCAGGGCTTCGGGTTTCAGGCGCGCCTTCTTCTGTTGCCTTTGCAGGTCCTCAAGCAGCGGCGCCATTGGTACATCGTCCGGTATCGCGCCGGTATCGGAACCGATCAGCAAGGCCACCGATATCGTGTCGAAAATCAGCGGATTGCCGAAACACAGGCAGGAAATGGCCGCTTCGCGCAGCTCTTCATAACCCGGCTGCGGCCGCCCGCGCACGGCTGCAAGCGACACCGCCAAACGTTCGGTTTCGATCAGCGACGCGGTCGAGACGATCTGGCCTTCGGCCCGAAGCGCTGTGGCGATGCGTGCGATCCAGCGGGTCGTTTTGTCGTCACCGGGTGTCTGC
This sequence comes from Roseibium sp., assembly GCF_965233565.1. Lineage (GTDB taxonomy): Bacteria > Pseudomonadota > Alphaproteobacteria > Rhizobiales > Stappiaceae > Roseibium. The sequence continues at coordinate 5,166,062 of NZ_OZ247494.1, forward strand.
CACAGATGCAGGCACCATCCAGGCGCTGCAACGCCGGCGCCGTAACCGCTCGAAGTGGCAAGGCGCGGCGCCGTCCAGGGAGCCCAGGTGGCGGCGATCTTGACCTTCGACGCCCCCTTGAGCAAGGCGCGGTCGGATTTGGCCGTGTGTTTGGCCTGAAGCGCGGGAACATGCCAGGCGCCGCAGACCACGGCGACCGGACCGTCTGCCTGTTTGAGTGACTTGCCAATCTCAAGGCGCATATGGGCTTCGCGCGCCGCTTCGCGCTCCGGCAGCTCACCGGCATGCTCGCGAAGAGTGGACATGGCGTCGGCAACCGCCTCGAATACCGGGCCTGGGGCCGGGTTTTCTTCGATGACGTCCTGCCACCAGCTTTCGCCGTCCTCGTATCCGGCAACCTCTGCCAGCGCGCCGATCGGGTCCCGGCGCAACTGCAGATCCCTGTCAGAAAACGCGTCGTCCCGGTCGGCCAGTTTCAAAACATCGCCTGTTTCTTCGGTCCTGCTGACCTGCTCGCTGTCTTCGGCCTCGTCGGGCTGGAAATTCCAGTAAACGGGAAGATCGATAAAGCGCACCGGCACATGGTTGCGCACCGCCCAGCATACGGCCTGGTATTCAGGGGAGAATTCTGCGAACGGCCAGAAGGCGGCTCGCTCCGGTTCGTTGACCGGATAAGCCAGCAACGCCACGGGAGGTTTCATGGAGAGGCTGGCCAGGGTCGGCAGCAGGGCACTGAGGTCGGCTGGCCCCTCAACCAACACTTCGGCCGGCCGCAAATCGTCCAGCGCGTCAAGCAACCGCCTTGCAGAGCCGGGTCCATGGTGCCGGATACCGAAATAGGAGACGTGGGCTGTCACGAGGTTGCCGTCCTGTTCCCGTCAGACCAGCTCGGTAAGGGCCTGATAATAGTCGGCATAATCCCTACGCTTTTTCAAAACGGTCTCGAGATATTCCTCCAGCACCACCTTGTCCTGCACAGGATCCTTGAGAACGGCGCCAAGAACATTCGGCGCAAGGCTGCCCGCCGTCAGGTCTCCGCCACCGAAAAAGGCCGCATGGCTGAGACCGCCGACCGTGACGGCAATCGCCTCTGCGGTCGACAGCGTGCCGGAGGGTTTCTTCAAGGTGGTTTTGCCATCAAGGGTTTCGCCTGCGCGCAATTCCCGGAAGATGGATAGAAGCCGTTTGACTTCCTCCGTTACGTTCTTCGGTGCAGGCAGGTCCAAGGATCGGGCCATTTCGCCGACACGCTTGCTGACGATGGCAATCTCTTCGTCCATGTCGTCCGGAAGCGGCAGCACGACAACGTTGAAGCGGCGCTTGAGGGCGGCGGACAGGTCATTGACGCCTTTGTCGCGGTCATTGGCCGTTGCAATCACGTTGAAGCCGCGCGTGGCATAGACAGCCTCATTGAGCTCCGGGATCGGCAGCATCTTTTCTGAAAGAACCGTGATCAGGGTGTCCTGAACATCAGACCCCATGCGCGTCAATTCTTCCAGGCGGCAGAGCTTGCCCGTTTCCATGGCGCGGTAAAGCGGTGTCGGCACAAGGGCGTCCCGGCTGGGTCCCTTTGCCAGGAGCTGGGCATAGTTCCAGCCGTAGCGAACCTGGTTTTCGTCGGTTCCCGCCGTGCACTGGATAACCAGGGTCGAGTTGCCGGAAACAGCTGCCGCCAGGTGCTCCGAAACCCAGGATTTCGCCGTGCCGGGCACCCCCAGAAGCAGCAAAGCCCGATCGGTTGCAAGGGTCGCCACCGCAGTTTCGATCAGCCGACGGTTGCCGACATATTTGGCGCTGATTTCGGTGTCGCCGGCCCTGCCGCCCATGAGATAGGTGATGACCGCTTGCGGAGACAGAACCCAGCCTTCGGGTTTGGGTTTCGTATCGACGGCTTTCAGGGCCGCAATCTCGTCGGCGTAAGTGACTTCGGCAGGCTGCCGCTGGACGTCGCTCATAAGGGGTCTCCCGGTGTCAGGGCGGCGTTGAATTGCAACATGAGCAAGGACGCGTCCGTCCGGCTCTTGCCCGCCTCTAGGAACAATTGAATGAGAATTTGCGCGGCGTGCTGGTCGGCGATCAGGCCAAGCTGGAACAGCATGTGTTGTCGGCCGGTGGGGTCAACGCTCTTGCCATCGTCATTCGCTTCGGATTTCACAGACTTGAGCAGCGTCTTGACGGCGGGGGCCGCGACAAGTGTCTCGCCATCCAGACAGCCGAAATTGCCTTCCGCGCAGAACAGCACCCCATCCAGGCTATCCGTGGCCTGCCGCAGGATCTCGGGCAGATGCCGCCATCGATCAGCCACGGGCAGCCGGTCAAGCAGTGGCTGCAACAAACCGGCCCTTGCTGACACTTCCGAAACGATGCGGTCGGTGAGAACGTTGATTGCGGCCTCAGAACCGGTCCGGGCGACCTGGCAGCTGAACTCGTAATCCGCACGGTCGTTCCCGAAGTTCCAGCTTGAGACCAGGGTCTCCGCAGTCAGGCCAAGAGCTGCCGCGAAACCGGGAACACTCACCGTTTCAAACAGTTCGGTTCGCCGGGCCTGTTGTGCGCCGGTCTTGAGTTTCCGGACCTTGACGATGGTCTTGCGGTTGATCAGGCCCTTTTTGGCCAGTTCGTGGAAATCTGCCAGCTCGGCCGCATTTTCAGTTTCGTCCAGTATGCCGCCAAGCCGGGCCAGCAAGGCGCCGGCAAGGGCCTGAACCTTGGACGACCGGTCCTTGTGATAGAGCTTTTCCAGATAGGTACTATCGGATTTGGAAAGTCCGGCCGCGAGCGCAGCAACACATTTGAGACGTTGATCCGCAGGCAGGCTGTCAGCCTTGGCCTCGACAAGTTGCAACGCATCTTTCGGAGCTTTGAGGCGAAGCGCTGCAAGCGCATGGCCGCGCTCTGCCGGCAGAAAATCATCCCAGGTCTGTTCGCTCAAGGTGTCTGCAGCCAGTTCCCGGTCTCGCTCGTGCCAATTGTCCCAGGGGGCATAACACGCGGGCAGGTCATCGAAGCGGTCCGGCATGAAGTCCGCCGGATGGGTTGTGAACCCGCGCAGGGCCATGAAGTGCAGAAGCTGGGACTTCTGCGCGTCCGACAGTTTGTGCAGCGTGAAAAAGCGTCTGAACAGGACCCGGCAGGCATCGGGCAGCGGCGGGAGGTCGAGCTTTGGCAAACTCGGGAATGGAGCCAGGGCACCGGCTGGCGCGGCGCGAAACGCGACCTGGTCCGCCTGGGAGGCAATTGCCAGCAGGGCCAGCTCTGGCTGTTCCACTGCGGCAAGAGACGCGCGTATCTCTGCCGGGACCACGTCAATGCCGGACCCGCCGACCATCCAGCGGCCCTTGATTTTGGAAAGGGATTGCAGGAGATCAGTCATCCAGCTGGATCCTTCCCCAATTGGTCCGGGCACTGAACAGTCTCAGGCGCCGCCCATCCCACAGAGCAGCGGTCTGGTTCAGCTCCATGCCGGCAAACTGTTGTGCCGGAGCACTCTGGACCGGAAGCGTATGCACCGCGTCGCTGGACTGCCACCAGACGGACCTGCCGGACCTGAAAAGGCGGCCATCCGGCAACAGCAGCGGCGTTTCCGACGTCCAGGGCGCGATGTCCTGCTGGATCAGAAAAGGCTGCAACGGGTCGCCCTCGGGAGCGGTCGGCCATGGCAACTCGTTTTCCGCACCAGGTTGTCGTGTTGCCAGAACCGCGCGCAAGGGCGCCCGGGCGGGATAGAAGATCAACTCGGCTTCGAACTGTTCGCCGGCGGCAAAAGCGCTTGCGCGTTTGCCCAGGCTTGCCGGAAAAAAATCCAGCAGGACGGCGAAAGCGGGTCCGTTGCCAAGATTGATCAACCAGGTGGCCTGGCTCACCAGCCCGTCGCGCCGGGTCGAAATATCTTCACCGACCACTTCCCACCGGGATGTGACCTTGAGGGCATCCTGGTTATCGATCAGGCTGTCCCGTGTCTCGGATGTTGAAATGGCCCGTCGCAGTTCCGTGTCTTCCGGTGCACTGCGCCATGCCCTTAGCAGAAGAACGATTTTGCCCAGTTCCTGAAGCACCGTTTCCAGCCGTTCTTCGGTGGGCAGCTTGATGATCCGCGCCGGCAATTCATCGAGACGGCCTGCGAGCGCCTGAGCCTTGCCATCGACCAGACGCGCGGCAATCGCCCTGCAGCGGTTGCTGCAGTCGTCAAGAAATCCGGCAAGACCGGTGCGAAGCTGATCGGCGATCCATAGTTCCAGGTCGTCGGCGGCTGCGATCAACGCCGCTCTCGTGTCTTTGGCCCGCTTTTCGGCAGCCGCCTTTCGTCGAGACTCGGCTTGTGGATCCTCGGTTTTTTCAGCAACCGGGATCCTGGCGGCCGTGAGCGACTTGCCTGTTTTTGAGAGTTCCGGTTTGGTCGCTGCGCTTGTTGTCCGTCGGCGCCCCAACCAGTCGTTGACCCATTCCGGAACATTTCCTTGCTGAAAGGCCTGAGGATCGTCGACATACATCCACATCAGTGCAAGGGCATGCTTGCAGGGGAATTTGCGGGACGGGCAGGTGCACTTGTAGCCGTGGTCTCCGGTGTCGACGACCGTCCGGTATGGATTGGCTCCAGACCCCTGGCACTCGCCCCAGATCAGCTGGTCGGCGGCAGAAATCTCGCGCAATGGCCACTTGGACGCCTTGGTCAAGCCGTTCGCTGCTTTCAGCGACGACTGGTCCGGCGCGAGCGCGGTAATGACATCGTGTGTCAGTGGCATCGGATGGAAAAACCTTTGAGGCGTTGCCAGGCAAATGGATGATGCTACGAGATCCGGGGAAGCGCCCGGAGGCGGGTATTAGGTAACAATAACACTGATGAACATTCGCGATTTAGGCAAAAATCGCTGCGCTTGTAAATCGCGCCTTCCGGAAAATCTGTGGTTGAGCATTGTCTGCGGACAGCAGTTGACATCGACCGAAAGTGCGTTGCGTTTCCTTGGGCCTTTCTCGCGTTTAAACTGCCTGGCTGTCAGCCATTGAGAGGCCGGCCTGCCGGACGAGCTCGGCGATCTCGGACAGCTGACCGGCAAGCGGACTGGATTTGCGCCAAACCATGCCGACGGTGCGTTTTGGTTCAGGCGCCTCGAAACGGGAGATGGACACAGACGCCGATCGTGTTTCGACAGGCACGGCCATCTCCGGGATCAGGGTGACGCCCATGCCGGCACTGACCATTTGCACCAGCGTCGACAAAGAGCTGGCATCCAGCATCTCGCGCGGCGGTCCGGAGGGCATGTTGCAGAACGACAGCGCCTGATCGCGAAAACAATGCCCCTCTTCCAGAAGCAGCAGGCGCATCTCCCTGAGACTGTCCGCATTCGGCAGTGGCGCATTGGCCTCGCGCGCGGACCGCAACAGAACAAAGCGCTCGTCGAAGAGCGGTGTTTCCTGCAAGGTGTGTTCTGAAACGGGGAGGGCAACGATAGCGGTGTCGAGCCGGCCTGCCCCGAGTTCTTCAATCAGCTTCGGCGTCACGGTCTCGCGCACATGGATATCGAGCTCCGGATAGCGCGCAGTCAGGTTGCCGATGACCTTCGGCAACAGATAGGGTGCCACAGTCGGTATAACCCCGATCCGGAGTCGACCGACCAGTCGGTCCCTGGAGGCACGGGCCAGATCGCCAAGCTCATCCGCGGACCGCAGAATGTCCCTTGCGCGCTCGACCGCCACTTCACCAAATTGGGTCAGCTGCACCTGACGGGCGCCTCGGTCGAAGAGGGCAGCGCCAAGGACTTCTTCCATTTCCTTGATCTGCATGGACAGCGCCGGTTGCGAGATCGCGCAGGCTTCTGCGGCGCGTCCGAAATGACCGTGATGGGCGAGCGCTTCAAAATAGCGGAGTTGCTTGAGCGTGATATTGATCATCATTTTTTCTTATCAAATCAATCAGAAAATTCAACTTCTTCTGATTGAAAAGCTTTGCTACTTTAGAACTTGTAAAGAGTGGAACGGCAGCCTCTGGTGGTTCAGCGGCTGCCTGAAACCTGCTCTTTTCTTGAGAATTGAACCGTCGTGGCCCGTATCCCCTGCCTGGTCCCGCGGCGTTTCCCGTCGAATGCCCCGTCCGTCTGTCAAATTGCTGACACCGGATCGGAGTTGTCTAAGCCGGTGCCAAGCACCAACAATCGAATTGGAGAGGAAAATGGACGCTAAGGTCGATAAATCTGGCGGTTGCCCCGTGATGCATGGCGGCAATACCGCAATGGACAAGCCTGTAACCAAATGGTGGCCGAATGCCCTGAACCTCGACATTCTGCACCAGCATGGTGCCCGCACCAATCCGATGGACCCGGACTTCGATTTCCGCGAAGCGGTCAAGGGCCTGGACCATGAAGCCGTCAAGGCCGACGTGCGCGCCCTGATGACCGACAGCCAGGACTGGTGGCCGGCTGACTGGGGCCACTATGGCGGCCTGATGATCCGTCTTGCCTGGCACTCCGCGGGCTCCTACCGCATGCAGGATGGCCGTGGTGGCGCCGGGTCCGGGAATATCCGGTTTGCTCCGCTGAACTCCTGGCCGGACAATGCCAGCCTCGACAAGGCTCGCCGTCTGTTGTGGCCGGTGAAGAAGAAATACGGCAACGCGCTGTCCTGGGCCGACCTGATCATTCTCGCGGGCAACATGGCTTACGAATCCATGGGCTTCAAAACCTTCGGCTTCGGCTTTGGTCGTGAAGACATCTGGGGTCCGGAGACCGATGTTTACTGGGGGTCTGAAAAAGAGTGGCTGGCACCCGCTGAAAACCGCTACGAGAGCACCGACGACGCCGCGTCCCTGGAAAACCCGTTGGCAGCGGTGCATATGGGTCTGATCTATGTGAATCCGGAAGGTGTCGACGGCAAGCCCGACCCGGCCAAGACCGGCGCCCATGTACGTGAAACCTTCAAGCGCATGGCCATGAACGACGAGGAAACCGCGGCCCTGACCTGCGGCGGTCACACGGTCGGCAAGGCGCATGGTGGCGGTGCGGGCGACAATATCGGTGTTGAACCCGAGGCAACCGGCGTCGAAGCGCAGGGTCTCGGCTGGGCCAACCCGGACCAGGACGGCAAGGCCTCCAAGGCCTTCACTTCGGGCATCGAGGGCGCCTGGACCAAAGAGCCGACCAAGTTCGACATGGGCTATTTCGACTACCTCTTCAACTACGAGTGGGAACTGACCAAGTCTCCGGCAGGCGCGTGGCAATGGAAACCGGTCGACATGCCGGAAGACCAGAAGCCGGTCGATGCCAGCGACCCGTCGATCCGTCACGATCCGATGATGACGGATGCGGACATGGCCATGAAAGTGGACCCGGTCTACAACGAGATCTGCCGGAAATTCATGGCGGACGAGGCCTATTTCCGCGATTGCTTTGCCCGCGCCTGGTTCAAGCTGACCCACCGCGACATGGGCCCGCGCGCCAACTATCTTGGGCCGGACGTTCCGGCTGAAGACCTGATCTGGCAGGATCCGATCCCGGCCGGCTCGACCACCTATGACGTCGATGCCGTCAAGGCAAAGATCGCCGCAAGCGGTCTCAGCGCAGCCGAAATGATTGCAACGGCCTGGGACAGTGCCCGCACGTTCCGCGGTTCTGACAAGCGCGGCGGCGCCAACGGTTCCCGCATCCGTCTGGCACCGCAGAAGGACTGGGCCGGCAACGAGCCGGAGCGTCTTGCCAAGGTGCTGGCCGCACTTGAGCCGATTGCTGCTGAAACCGGTGCGTCCCTTGCCGATGTCATCGTTCTGGCTGGCAATGTGGGAGTGGAGCGGGGCATCAAGGCAGCCGGTTTTGACGCCACCGTTCCCTTCACAGCCGGTCGTGGTGATGCAAGTGACGAACAGACCGACGCAGAATCCTTCGAGGTTCTGGAGCCGCTCGCTGACGGTTTCCGGAACTGGGAAAAGGAAAACTACGCCGTCAGCCCGGAAGAGATGATGCTCGACCGTGCACAGCTCCTGGGCCTGACCGGCCAGGAAATGACGGTACTGGTCGGCGGGCTGCGTGTGCTCGGCGCCAATCACGGCGGCAGCAAGCACGGTGTCTTCACCGACCGGGAAGGCGCTCTGACCACGGATTTCTTCGTCAATCTGACCGATATGGCCAACAGCTGGCTGCCGGCGTCCGACGGAACCTACGAAATCCGTGACCGCAAGCTCGGCACCCTCAAGTGGACGGCCACCAGCGCTGACCTCGTGTTCGGTTCCAACTCGATCCTGCGGGCCTATGCCGAAGTCTATGCCCAGGACGACAATGCCGCGAAATTCGTCAAGGATTTCGTTGCCGCCTGGACCAAGATCATGAACGCGGACCGGTTTGATCTGGCTGCCTAAGCCAGTTTCGACATCCTGAGCGATTGGACGGCGCCCCGAATAATCTGGGCGCCGTTTTTTTTGTTTCCGTGTTCGTCGTTGCAGGGCTTGATCCAGCAATCCATGCCGTAACCTTTCACGGATGCCTCAGTCTAAGGTCTGGGCTATGTCATGGATCCCATCGTCAAGTATGGGATGACGAATGGCTGTCTCCTGGTTGGTCTAACTCAAGGCAATTCTCATCAATAAATTCTGCGCTGCGTCATAATGTAAAAGCATCCGCAAGAACCCCTATTTGCCTTGAAAAGTCATTGTTCCGTCACAAGGTTCATGTTGCACTGCGAAGCAGGTTCAAGTTGTACTTGAGGCCGCGCTACGTGGTGGCCGGACGGAAATGCTGCGGCAACGGCCGGTCCTGAATTTCAGGAGCTGTGTTCATATGTTTGATTTGACGGGGCATAAGGCCCTTGTTGTCGGCGTCGCGAATGATCAGTCCATCGCCTATGGCTGCGCCAGGGCGTTTCGTGCGCAAGGGGCCGATCTCGCAATCACTTATCTGAACGAGCGGGCCGAATCCTTTGTCCGTCCCCTGGCCGAACAGCTGGATGCGGAGATCATCGCGCCACTGGATGTGCGCGACGAGAGCCAGATGGATGCCTTGTTCGCAGAGATTGCAGGCAAGTGGGGCCGGCTCGATACGTTGTTGCACTCCATAGCCTTTTCCAAAAAGGAAGACCTTCATGGGCGTGTGGTCGACTGCTCCGCGGACGGCTTTGGCCTGGCCATGGATATCTCGGTTCATTCCTTTCTCCGCCTGATCCGCCGGTCCGAGCCGCTGATGCCAGAGGGCGGCACCTGCATGACGGTCTCTTTCATGGGCGCGCAGAAGGTGGTCGAAAATTACGGCGTCATGGGGCCGGTCAAGGCTGCGCTTGAAGCGGCGACGCGCTATGCTGCTGCTGAAATGGGGCCGAAGGGCATCTCGGTCCACGCATTGTCGCCGGGACCGCTGAAGACCCGGGCCGCCTCCGGCATCGCCGAGTTTGACGCCCTTCTGAATGACGCTGCGTCCCGTGCACCGACCCATCATCTGGCGACGATCGACGATGTCGGCGCCTATGCCGCGTTCCTTGCAAGCCGTGAGGCCTTCAACGTCACCGGTTCCGTGCATGCCATCGACGGCGGCTACAGCATTCTTGGATAGGAGGTCCTGATGAAGGACATTTTTGACGCATTTGAAAAGGGTCACAACGAGTTTCTGAACTCGCTCCAGGATGCGACCGCCTGGGGACCTTCGCAGCAGTTTACAAGGTTTCAGGCCCAGGCAACGGAACTCAGCAACCTCACCGAACTGATGGGCAGAGGGCTGACAAAACACCTGACCAATATCACCGAGGTGTACAAGACCCGCTGGCAGCAGAACATGTCGGCGCTTGGCAAGGCGATGGAAGACCTGGGAACCGCGCAGAAAGACGGGTCGTTTTCGGGTGATCTGGAGAGTTACTGGAAAGATGCCGCGCAGCGCATGGTGCTGACCATGGACACGCTCCGTCAGCGCGGTGACATCTTCCTGGAGCACGAGGAAGAGGGCTGTCCGCCGGTTCTCGTCTACGACTACGAGGTCGTGCTGGAAGGCGCCGACCTGCCGCGCCCCTCCTGTTATAGGCTGCTGAAGATCATCCCGCCGAAGGATGCCGTGCACCGTGAACCCAAACCCTGGAAACGGCCCTATATCATCATCGACCCGCGTGCAGGTCATGGCGCCGGCATTGGCGGGTTCAAGCCGGACAGCCAGGTGGGCGTTGCCCTGCGGGACGGCCATCCGGTCTATTTCGTCGCCTTCAAGCGCATGCCGGAGAAAGGCCAGACACTGGCCGATGTTACCCATTCCGAGGCGGCCTTTGTACGAAAGGTCATGGAACTCCACCCCGAAGCCCCCAATCCGGTTGTCACCGGCAATTGCCAGGGCGGCTGGGCAACGCTTCTGCTGGCGGCCACCAATCCGGATCTTTCCGGTCCTATCATCCTGAACGGTGCCCCCGTGGCCACCTGGTCTGGCCGGGTCGGCGAAAACCCGATGCGCTACAACGCCGGCATCCTGGGCGGCACCTGGAACGCCATGTACTATTCCGATCTCGGACATGGCGTCTTCGACGGGGCAGACATCGTCCAGAATTTTGAATTGCTCAACCCGGCCCGCAACTATTTTGGCAAGTACTACGACCTCTATGCCAAGGTCGACACCGAACCGGAACGTTTCCTGGACTTCGAACGCTGGTGGGGCGGCTATTTCCTCCTCAACGAGGCGGAGATGAAGTGGATCGTCGAGCAGCTTTTCGTCGGCAATCGACTTTCCAAGAACGAAGCGCAACTGGAACCGGGCCGCAATGTCGACATCAAGCAGATCCGGGCACCGATCATTGTTTTTGCCAGCTGGGGCGACAACATCACACCGCCGCAACAGGCGCTCGATTGGATCCTGGACACCTACACCGATGAGCGTGAAATCGCCATTCGGGGGCAGCGAATTATCTATATGATCCATGACCAGGTCGGACATCTCGGCATCTTTGTCTCCTCCAAAATCGCGAAGAAGGAACACACCGAGGTCACGTCGACGCTGAAGACTATCGAGGCCTTACCTCCCGGTCTTTATGAGATGACCATCGACGACTATGAAGGCGAGATACTGGAGCGCGAATTCACGGTCAGCTTCCACGAACGCACCATGGAAGACCTTGAGGCCATAAACGACGGACGGGAGGATGAAATCCCGTTTGCCGCGGTTGCAAGAGCCTCCGAGCAGCAGGCGGAATTCTACGATGTCTGCATTCGACCCTTTGTCCAGGCCGGTGTGACCGAACAGAGCGCGGAGCTGCGCCGTCAAACCCATCCGCTTCGGATGCAGCGGGCGATGATGTCGAGCCTCAATCCCTTCCTTCAGTGGTTGCCGGATCAGGCGGAACGGATCAAATCCGAGCGCACTCCAGTGACCAAGGACAATCCCTTTGTCAAGCTGGAGCGGGTCAACGCTGCTCTGATCGAGCAGTCGATGGATCTCTTCCGTGATCTGCGCGATACGGCTTACGAGAACATGTTCTTCACGCTTTGGGGCTCGCCTTTCATGCGCTGGTTTGGCCGCACGCACCAGCCGGGCCGCACGCTCAAACGCAAGGACGAATTGCGCAGCCTGCCGCCCGTTCAATCGGCGCTGATGCATGTCGAGGAAGGCGGATTCCGCGAGGCGGTGGTCCGCATGCTGATCCTGCTGGCCGAAAGCCGTGGCAATGTCCGCCGCGACCGGCTCGAGCGCTCCGCCCGGGTGCTGACACAGGACGAACCGTTCAGGTCGCTGACACCGGACGAACGCAGTTTCATGTTGCAGGAACAGACCCTGATCTGCGAATTCGCGCCTGAAAAGGCGATCGAGGCCTTGCCCAAGCTCTTGAAAACGAAACAGGAGCGGGAAACGGCTTCAAAAGTCGTCCGCTATATTCCGGGGGCGATCGATGAAATGACGACGCATACGCTGGAAACCCTGCAGCAGTTTCACAAGGTGCTCGATCTGCCGCCGGTTTCCGGAGACATCACGGAAGACCCCTTGGCCGTCGATGATGTTGAGAACGAGCCGACGAAACTGATTGAGGAAGACGGTCGAATAACGGTCGCCAAGACACCGGTCAAAGCTGTAGCCGCTGCCGAGGCTCCGAAGAAGGCGTCCTTACGCAAGCCTGCTGCACGCAAACCGGCGACCCGCAAGACGCCCGCCGGCAAGACAACTGCCGGCAAAGGCACAACGTCCCGCAAGCCGCGCAGCACATCCAAAAAATCGGAAGAACCGGCTGAATAAATGAAAAGGGGCGTCCGGGCCTCTCGGACGCCCCACAGAGCCCCCCTGGAATTTTTATTGGAGTTCGGCTCTGATCTGAAACGATGTTCCGCTTAGCTGGCGAATGGTATGTTCGGTTTGAGCTCCAAGGAATATCGGGATGCGTCTTGGTAGAACTGCCAAGACAGCATAGCAAGAACGCCTCCCGTCACAAGCCTTGCGACACGCTGGAACGGCAGAAAATTATCCGGAAAAATTGCGATGCTGATTTTATTGCGTTTTTTGCCGCATGCGGTGAGCTGAGCTTTTTTCTCATCCTTCCGCTGGGCGGCAAGAGCCCCTATGTTGGCCTGAGCCAGAAGTGCAGCAAGGCAGCGATTGACTGGCAGCCAACCTGAGGATTTCAAAGGAGTTCGAACAAACACATGTTCGACTGGGCCTATAAGAAGCGTCTGAAGGACGATCTGGAAAACTGGGTTGCCAAGGGTTGGGTCAGTTCCTCAGGTGCAGCAGCTATCCTGAAGGATCAGGATCAGGATGACGGCCGTTCGAGACTGCCGATGGCCCTGGCCGGAATTGGTGTGATCTGCGTTGCCCTGGCGGTTCTGGCCTTTATCGCGGCCAACTGGGATGCGATCCCCAAGCTTCTTAAGCTGATCGGGATCGCACTGCTTATTGTGACAAGCCACGGGCTTGCCGCGGTCGCAGCCACCAGAGGCCGCTCTGGTATTGCCGATCTGGCGACCGGTTTTGCGACGCTGGTCTTTATCGGCGGCATGGCGCTTGTCGGTCAGATCTTCCACTTGCCGTCGGACTGGGCGGGGGGCGCCTTCCTGGTTTGCCTTGGCGGCCTGGCCGGGGCCTGGCTGACCGGATCCAGAACCTCACTGACGGTGGCAGCCGGTGCCGCGATCACGTGGCAGGTCATGCGTGCCGACATCGGGGCGCCCGACCTTGCAGCCTCACTGATTGGTCTTGCGCTGACCCTTGCCGTGTTTCTGCATCCGGTCCTTTATCCCTCGCGTCTGACGCGCTGGGCGGCGATCGCCTTGCTCTGGGTGACCTATGGCCGATGGTTCGGCGAGACGGCAGATATCCTGTCAGGAGGAGACGACCTTGTGGTCGCGATGCTGCTGGCTGGCGCCGGCGGGCTCAGTGTCGTCATGCTGCAGCTCGACGCTGTCGCCGATCTCTACGTGAAATGGTCCAGCGATCTGCCCGCACGCGGGCACGGCCATTGGCTGATGGCAAGGTCGCTGCAGGATGTCGGCATGCTGGTCCTGTCGGTGCTGGTGGTTCTGTCTCTGGTGCTGGTCCCAGAAATAGCCGATGACCTGTCCGGTGAGGGTTTACTTGCGCTGCCAGGCCTGCTTCCGCTCGCGGCTGCTTTTCTGCTGACGGTGATCGGTCTGTTGCTGTCCTTTCAGACCGCAAAGGCGCGTGTGTTGTTTGCGGCAACCGGGCTGGCTCTGGTATCGGTGCTGATGCCTGTGGTCACGACCAATGTTCTGCTGTTGGCCGCGGTTTCCCTGACAGCCCTGACCGGACTGTGCGCCCTTGGCACCTGGTACAACAACCGTTTCTGGATGCTTTGCGCCTATCTGGCCCTGACGGCCGAGGCGCTTTGGCTCTTGCAGGTGACTGTCGGATCCCTACTTGGCCAGTCGCTGTTCTTCCTGGTGGCAGGTCTGGTTCTGCTTGCCATGGCGCTATGGCTTGCGCGTCTGTTCAGGCGCAGGCAGGCGCCCACCGCACCCGTTGCTGATGCCGGGGAGGTGCGCTCATGACTGCGGCCACCCAACCCTTGAGCGACAAGAAACCGTTTCTGTCTCCCTGGCTTCGCTGGGGGCTGCTGGCGCTGATCCAGCTTGGTTTGATCGCGATCCCGCTTGCAGACCGCATGCAGGTGCAGACGAGCGGGACCCTGGTGCCGCTTGCTGTTGTTCCGATCGACCCGCGCGACCTTTTGCGGGGCGACTACGTCATCATCAATCTGGCGATCGCGCGTGTGTCGGCAGACCTCCCCGGAAGCGAGGACCTGCGCGCCGGCGACAGTGTTTTTGTGGAGCTTGACCGGCAGGGAGATGGCGCTGCCACCCCGGTCGCGCTCTCAAGGGATCGATCGAAACTCGGGTCTCTGGCAATCGCCGGAACAGTGCAGTCCGCTACAGCCGAAGCGATCCGGATCGACTACGGCATCGATGCGTTTTTCCTGCCTGAAGGCGAGGGGCTTGAGATTGAGCGCATGGACACGGACCGTATCCTGTTGGAAGTGGCCGTCACCAAAGACGGCCGGTCGCTGCCGGTCAATCTTCTGGTTGATGGAAAACAGTTCCGCTCCGATGCGATCTTTTGACGTTTCGCCAAGAGGGGAGTATGAGCGCAGCACCCCTTTTCAGCTGAAAGTTCCTCATGACCGATCCTGCGCTCGACACTCTTCTGCTGCCGCTTGAAAGCGGCGAAGTCGATCTGCCCACCGGCGCGCGCTGCCTGTTCCTGCGCGCGCGGGCCGGACGGTCCCTTTCAAGCCTTTCCGACTTCGATGTGCTGTGCGAGCAGAGTTTTGCTCCGGACCGGGATGCCTTGCAGAAAGCCGGGCTTTCCGTGGAGGCGGAAACGCAATCCGATGGCTTCGATGCTGTTTTTGTCCTGCCGGGCCGTCAGCGTCAGGAAGCGCGGGCCCAGCTCGCGCGAGCTGTCTCCAAGACCAGACAAGGCGGTCTTGTGATTGCCTGCGCGCCGAACACGGAAGGGGCCAAGACCCTTGAGAAGGATCTCGGGGACCTTCTGGGCGGCGCGGAAAAGCTGACCAAGAACAAATGCCGTGTCGTCTGGCAGTCGGTGGAACCCGGTCGGCTTGACCAGGACCTGATGGCTGGCTGGCTGACGCTCGACGCACCGCGTCCGGTGATGGATGGCAATTGGACCAGCCGTCCGGGCATTTTTGCCTGGGACCGCATTGATCCGGCTTCCCGGTTGCTGGCAGATCATCTTCCGGAAACGTTGAAAGGAATGGGCGCCGATCTCGGCGCGGGTTTCGGCTTCCTGACCAGGACCGTCTTCGAAAAGGCGCCGAAAGTCACGGGGATGGATCTTTACGAGGCCGAGAAGCGGGCCCTCGATCTTGCGGAGCAAAATCTTGCAGCCTTCAAGGGCAAGCGGGCGATGAACGGCATCTGGTCCGACGTGACCAAAGGGATTGAAGGTCCCTACGACTTTATTGTCTCCAATCCCCCCTTTCACCAGGCTGGCAAGGCCGATCGGGCTGATGTTGGCCAGGGGTTTATCCGGGCAGCCGCTGCAGGTCTGCGCCCCGGCGGAGAGTTCTTTCTCGTTGCCAACCGGCATCTACCCTATGAGCAGACGCTCAGCGCCGTTTTCGCCAATGTCAGCCAATTGGCCGATGAAGGCGGCTATAAGGTCATCCGGGCCGTCAAGGCCAAGGGAGGGCGGTAAGATGACGGAAGCGACCGACCTGAAACACAGGGTTCAGGACTTCCCGAAGTCCATCTGCTTGTTCCTTTCTCCCCCCTGGCGGGGGAACAAGCGGCTAAGCCGAAATCTGCGCGCAGGCCTTTCGTACGGCTCCTGTCTTTTAAAAGGAGGCACGTCATGCGCCTTGTGAAACTCCTCGCCAATCTCGGCTATGGCAGCCGCAAGGAAATGCAGCAGGCGATCCGCAACGGCTGGGTATCCGACCGGGAGGGCAACCGGCTGAAAGCGGACGCCAAGACGGCGCATGAGGATATTCTCTTCGACGACGAGCCGCTTGATCCGGCACAGGGCGTGGTGATCCTGCTGAACAAGCCACTCGGCTACACCTGCTCGACCAAGGATCAGGGACGTCTTGTCTATGACTTGCTGCCGGATCGTTACCGCATGCGCAAGCCGGCATTGTCGACCATTGGCCGGCTCGACAAGGAAACCTCCGGGGCGTTGCTGTTCACCGATGACGGCACTTTTCTGCACAAGGTGATTTCGCCCAAGTCGGAAGTACCCAAGGTCTATGACGTCACGCTGGACCGGCCGATGACCGGGGACGAGGCAGCGCTCTTTGCCTCCGGCGAGATGATGCTGGAAAGCGAGGTGAAGCCTTTGAAACCGGCGGAACTCGAAGTGTTGGGAGAGAATAAGGCCCGTTTGACCCTGCACGAGGGGCGGTATCACCAGGTGCGTCGCATGTTCGCTGCCACGGGAAATCATGTCACCGACCTCTCCAGAACCCGTGTCGGCAGGCTCGGTGTTGATGGTCTTGACGAGGGTGGCTGGAAGATCCTGTCCGAAGAGGACAAGGCGTTGATTTTCGGCGCCTGACGATCAGAACATCGCCCGGCCATTTGGCCGGGCGATCTGTTTGTCGGGTTGATCAGGCGTTCGCCCGGCTCAACACCCGGATCCGGCTATCGAACTCGCCCCGGTCGACATAACAGCCGCGCAGGTGCCGGAAGCCCGTGTTGGGATCAAAGGCCGCCCGGCCGTGCAGGACACGCCGATTGTCGAAGATCACCATTTCACCGCCCTTGAGGCGCGTGGTGATGACGTAGTCCGGTGAGCGTGTCATGTGCATCAGCTTGCGATAGGCGCCATAAAAGGTCTCCATCCGGTCGGCCGGCAGATCGAAGATGCCGGCGAGATGGGCGTTGAAGTGCAGCTCCTGCAGATCTCCGAACGGGTCCAGGTCGATCACCCTGTGGTGCCGGCGGATGTCGTAGTCTTCGTCCTGGAAGCGGAACGGCACAGGCGTTTCCGCCAGCAGTTTGAAAGCCTCCGGATCCTCCGTCTTCAGATCAGAGGCAATGGCAAAGCCGTCACAGAAGGTCGAGCCGCCGCCTTCCGCCTCATTGGCCAGGCAATGCAGGAACTGAAAGCCCGGCGGCAGTTCCTGATTGGCAAGGTCGGTGTGCAGCGGCAAGGCGTGGGACGTATAGGCAAGGTTGTTCGGGTTCGGCTTCGACATGACTTCGAAGGTGGTGCCGAAATTGGTCTCGCGCAGGAAGCCGATGCGCCGGGCCATGGCCATGCCGGCTTCGGTGTCGTCCACCATGCCGTCAACCAGCGCAAGGCCGGTCTTCTTGGCTTCGATGAGAAAGTCGAGCAGGGCGTCGTCCCTCGTCATCAGGTCCCTGGCCGCTGCGCGTGGCAGCGACGCCGGGTCGAGATCGCCTCGCCAGAGCACCGGGGCGACCTTGGCCGGGTCGGCGAGGCCGACACCCGGACGATGCGCCAGCAGCCAGTCTGCCCGGTAGCGGCTGACATGGCCGTCATCGGCCCAGGTCAGCACGATGTCGCCCTCGTCCTGATCGGCACTGTCAATGGTGATGTCCATCGGGATGCTGGTCAGGTCGAATTGGCGTTCCTGGGTCTGCGGATGAAAGCCGCTTGGGCAATTGTCTCGCAGCCAGAGAAAGGGAAAGTCTGCCTGGGTTCCGTCCGGCCAGGCAACATGAAGCACGCGGTCATCGCCGCGAAGGGTAAGGCTTGTCATTTTTTTGATCGTCCGTCGATGTCAGAATCTGGTGGCGTGCCGGGCACGCAAACATCAACAGCTTGCGGGGGGCGGCCACCACCAGTAGGCTTTTGCATGCGGATTGCCGGGGTTGCGCCCGAGAATTGCAAACATAAGGATCATGCCTGTTCGCGGGACATGGCCCGCAGATCAACGTTGCGCTGACGTTACATCAAAAGAAACACCCGGCAAAACAGATTTTGCCGGGTGTACATGTGTTTTTGAGCGGGCTGTTTCAGGACCTTGATGCCCTGGCCGCAAGCGCGATGGTGATATAGCTCCAGCCATTGACCAAGACCGAGATGCCGGCGATCAGGCCGAGCGCCCAGGCGGCGGAACTCGGCAGTTCCATCCAGATCATGCCGCCGGCCGCCAAGGAGACGATGCCGGCAATCAGGACCCAGACCCAGCCGTCATGCGGCTTCAGCTTGAATGCGAGCAGGATTTGCGTCACGCCCTGGGCGATGAAAATCGCGGCAATCACCAGAGTCAGGGCGAAGGTGCCGGCAAGCGGGTTCACATAGATCACGATCCCGCCGATGACGGCGATGATGCCGGTGATCAGGTTCCAGAGGAAGCTGGAGGTACCCTGGGTCTTGAAGGAATTGTAGATCTGCACCAGTCCGCCGATGAACAGCACGGCGGCAATCAGGATCGTCACGGCGATGGACGTCGCCAGCGGTGCGGCGATCAGGATCATGCCGCCGATCACGAGGGCTACCCCGAGCGCCAGAAACCAGCCCCAGTTTTCCTGGATTTTCTTCTTCATGTCTTCCACGGCCTGAACGGCATCTGTCATCTTGACCTCCTCACGCACCGGTTGAGCGTTCAATTTGGACACGGTAACCCCTTCGCAAATAAACGCAATATGCTGATGACAATCGAAAGAACGGGAGGCCCCACGGGCAAAGCCTTGACAATGGGTGTGTATATGCACACAAGAAGGGCATGGAAGAGGACGATTTTTCGCTTTGCGTTCTGGACAACGCCCGCAAGGCGGCGCGGGCCGTCAGCCGGCACTATGACCGGTTGGCCCGGCAGGTGGGTATGACGGCCGGTCAATTCTCGGTGCTCGTCGCAATCCGCCAGACCCGTCAGGAGACGACCGGAGAGCTGGCGTCCCGGCTGTCCATGGAGCGGACGACGCTGGTGCGCAACATCGCGCTTCTGGAGCGAAAGGGATTTGTGACAGCCGGCCCCTTGCGGGAGGGCAGGGGCAAAACCTATCTCCTGACCGAGCGCGGCGCCCGCCTGCTTGAAGAAGCCCTTCCGCTTTGGCGAAAGGCGCAGGGGGATGTCAGGGAGCTGCTCGGGACGGAAGATTTTTACAAGACCATCGATACCTTGAAGCGCCTGTCGGAGCTTTGAGGCAAACCTGGCTGAGACGGATGATCGTCAGCCGATTTCTAGGCAGATATGTGTAATTGCACATCGTAAAAGTAACAAGTGAGGTAGGGTATGCGCCGTGTTGTCGTAACGGGTTTGGGTGTGGTGTCTCCGGTCGGGACGGGTCTGGAAGGGTTCTGGCAACGGATCTCGGCCGGAGCAAACGGCATCCGCAAGATCAGCCAGTTTGATGCCGGGGATCTCGCCTGCCAGGTTGCCGGAGAAGTTCCCGCCAAATCCGAAGACGAATTCGGCTTTGATGTCGATGCCGTGATGGAACCGCGCGAACAGCGCCGGTCTGACCGCTTCATTCACTTTGCCATGGGCGCGGTTCAGGAAGCGCTCGCCCATGCCGGCTGGGAGCCGAAAACCGACCGCGATAAGGAACGCACCGGCACCATCATCGGCACCGGCGTTGGCGGCTTTCCGGCGATGACCGCAGGCACGCGCCTTGTGGATGAAAAGGGACCACGCCGGGCGTCGCCGTTCCTGGTGCCGTCTTTCCTGGCCAATCTGGCAGCCGGTCAGGTGTCCATTCGCCACGGTCTGAAGGGCCCGATCGGGGCACCTGTGACCGCCTGTGCCGCCAGCCTTCAGGCCCTTGGTGACGCCGCACGCCTGATCCGCGGCGGGGAAGCGGACGTGATGGTGGCCGGAGGCGCAGAGGCCTGTATCGACAAGGTCTCCTATGCCGGTTTCTGCGCCGCCAAGGCCATGTCGTCCAAACGAAACGACGACCCGGCCCATGCCTCCCGTCCGTTTGACCAGGACCGCGATGGCTTCATCATGGGAGAGGGTGCCGGCATTCTCATCCTGGAAGACTATGAGCACGCCAGGGCCCGGGGTGCGACCATTCACGCAGAGCTTTCCGGATATGGCACAAGTGCAGACGCTTTCCATGTCACGGCGTCCTCGCCGGATGGCGAAGGCGGATTGCGCGCCATGCGCCAGGCGCTGTCGACCGCCAACCTGTCGCCTTCCGACATCGGCTATGTCAACGCGCATTCGACCTCGACCCCGGTTGGAGATGCGGCTGAAATCGCTGCGTTGAACACGCTCTTCGAGAGACGCGGCAAGGATCTGGCGGTTTCGTCTTCCAAATCCATGTTCGGACATTTGCTCGGTGCCGCTGGCGCGGTGGAAGCGATCACCTGCGTCAAGGCGCTGATGAGCGGTCTGCTGCCGCCGTCCCGAAATCTGGACAACGCTGATGAGGCCATGCAGCGGTTCGAACTTGTCCCCGGCAAGGCGATTGCCCGCGAGGTCAACCACATCCTTACCAACGGTTTCGGCTTTGGCGGCGTCAATGCAAGCGCGGTGTTTTCTCGGGTGTAAGCCGGCTTATCGGTAAGCATGATGCAATAGCGTGAACCTTCAACTTCGTCATTGCAGGGCTTGACCCTGCAATCCATGCCGCGACCATGCCTCACGAGAGGTTTTCATCTGCGTGAGACAACGGCATGGATCCCATGGTCGAGCCATGGGACGACGGGGTTCGATCAAAAACTCCGCCAAGTTTCCACCGGCGGTGCCAGTCCACGATTTTCACTTGGCAATTCATCGATTCCCATTTATGAGAAAAATCTCAAATATGGGAATCGACATGAAAGACCTCGATCAAGACATCGGCCGGCGAATTGCCGAGCTGCGCCGCGCGCGGGACTGGCCGCTGGATCAATTGGCGGACAGGTCCGGCGTGAGCCGGGCGACCCTCTCGCGCATCGAACGTGGTGATACCAGCCCAACAGCCGTCGCGCTCGGGCAGCTCGCCCGGGCCTTCGGGCTATCCATGGCGGATCTTTTCGGTTTTGGGGCGCCGACACTGGATGCCCGGATCGCCCGTGAAGACCAACCGGTCTGGCAGGACCCGGAGACCGGATTTTGCCGCCGGAGCGTGTCGCCGGCCGCGAGCGGCTTTCGCGGCAGCATTATCGAAGGTGAGCTGCCGGCAGGCCAGACGATTTCCTATGCCGTACCGCCTTTGCCGGACCTGGAACATCACCTTGTGCTTCTGGACGGTGCTCTGGTGATGACGCTTGGCGAGGAACGATACGCGCTTTCACCCGGCGACTGCCTGCGCTTCCGCCTGAACGCCGCCAACGCCTATCATGCGCCCGGACCTCAAAACGCCCGCTATCTCCTGACAGTGATCACACCATGACTTTGCCTGACGCACACACTAAGACCTTTCAGCCTGAGGCACCGATTAAGCTGATGACACCGGAGGACGCCGAAACCTTGGTGCCTCAACTCGGCGCTCTGCTGACGGCCTGCGTGGAAGATGGAGCGGGCATCGGCTTTGTTCTGCCCATGTCTCAGGAGGAGGCGGAGGCGTTCTGGCAGAGCAGGCTGCCGTCACTGGAAGCGGGGGAGGCATTTCTCATGATTGCGCGTGACGGCGTCGACATCGCAGGTGTCGTTATGCTGGCACTTGCACCACAGGACAATGGTCGTCATCGGGCGGAGGTCGCCAAGCTGATGGTGCACCCGAACCACCGCCGAAAAGGGCTCGCCCGCAAACTGATGGCCGCGATTGACGGCCTGGCATTGTCCCTGGACCGCTGGCTTCTGGTGCTCGACACCGTCACTGGCGACCGCGCCGAAACCCTTTACCCGACCTGCGGCTACGAGAAAGTCGGCATCATTCCGGACTATGCCTATGGCAGCCACGGTACGCTGGATGCGACGACCGTGTTTTACAAGGACCTGCGCTGATCAGTTAAGCCTCGCTCAGCATCTCCAGCTCCAGCCACTGTTCCTCCGCAGCATCCTTTTCTGCTGTCAGGTCAGTGATTTGCTGGGAGATCCTGGCAAACTTGTCCGGGTTCCTGGCAAAGAGGTTCGGGTCGTTCATCTCGCCCTGAAGCGCTTCAAGCTGCGCTTCAAGTGACTCGATCGTGTCCGGTAACGTCTTCAGAAGATGCTGCTGCGTGAAGCTGAGTTTCGACTTTTGCTGCGGCTTGGTGGCCGAACCGTTTGACGTTGCGGCCTTTTCCTTCTTTGCCGTTACCTGTTTTTCGGCCTTTCGGGCCGTGACGCCTTCACCGCGCTGCGCCAGCATGTCGCTATAGCCGCCGGCATATTCGCGCCAGAGGCCCTTGCCTTCCGAGACGATCACGGAAGTTGCGACGCGGTCGAGAAAATCACGGTCGTGAGAGACGATCAGGGCCGTGCCGGGGTAGTCGGCCAGAAGCTCCTGCAGCAGGTCGAGGGTTTCCAGATCCAGGTCGTTGGTCGGTTCGTCGAGCACCATCAGATTGGATTTGTTGGCGAGCGCCCTGGCCAGCATGGCGCGGGCCCGTTCACCGCCAGAGAGCGCATGCACCGGGGTGCGGGCCTGTTCCGGCGAAAACAAGAAGTCCTTCATGTAGGACATCACGTGCTTGGTCTCGTCGCCGATCACGACCATGTCGCCGCGACCGCCGGTCAGGACGGAAGACAGGCTGTCATTGAGGTCGAGATTTTCACGCTTCTGGTCAAGCGTCACCATTTCCAGATTGGTGCCAAGCCGGGTGGAGCCGGTGTCCGGTGCCAGCTCGCCGGTGAGCATTTTCAAAAGTGTGGTTTTTCCGGCGCCATTGGGGCCTACAAATCCGATTCGGTCACCGCGCTGAATCCGGCTGGAAAACTCCTTCACGATGGTGCGCTCACCATAGGTCTTGGAAATGCCCTTGGCCTCGATCACCAGTTTGCCGGAGACTTCCGCTTCCGTTGCACTCAGCTTCGCGGTGCCCTGCGGGCCGCGATGCTCACGCTTCTGCTTGCGAAGATCGGCGAGCTCCCGCACGCGTCGCATGTTGCGTTTGCGACGTGCGGTGACACCGTAGGTCATCCAGTGTTCTTCGCGCTTGATCTTCTGTGCAAGCTTTTGCTGGTCGATCTCTTCCTGTTCGAACACCTCGTCCCGCCAGGCCTCGAAATGGGCAAAACCCTTGTCCATGCGCCGGGCCGTGCCTCGGTCGATCCAGATTGTGGCGCGGGATAGATTTTCCAGGAACCGGCGGTCGTGAGAAATCAGCACGAGGGCCGATTTCAGGCTTTTCAGTTCGTCTTCCAGCCATTCGATGGCCGGCAGGTCCAGGTGGTTGGTCGGCTCGTCCAGCAGCAGAATATCGGGTTCGGGCGCAAGTGTTCTGGCAAGCGCCGCCCGGCGTGCCTCTCCTCCGGACAGGGAATTGGGGTCTTCCTTGCCGGTCAGGCCGAGGACCTCCAGCAGGTAGGCGCCGCGATAGGGATCGTCGCCCTCCGTCAGGCCTTCGTTCACATAGTCGAGCACCGAGGTGTAGGCGGATAGATCGGGGTCCTGTGGCAGGTAGCGGACAGTCCGGCCCGGCTGGAAGAACCGCTCGCCCTTGTCCATGTCCACCATGCCGGCGGCAATCTTTAGAAGGGTCGATTTGCCCGAGCCGTTGCGGCCGACCAGGCACAGCCTGTCGCCCTCGGAGACGGAGAGGTCAGCGCCGGTCAAAAGCGGAGTGCCGCCGAAGGTCAGGTGAACGTCGCGAAGCGTTAGAAGAGGCGGGGCCATGTATCTTTTGAACGGGTGCTTGGTTTGTGATCGGCGCCCGGTTTACTGGGCGGGCGAGAGCCGCGCAAGCGAAACGGAAAGACGCTCTGACATTTTTGATCGGCCGATCCGAGATTTCCGCACCTAAATCGGCTATGATGTCCAACAAGTGGACAGGGCTGACCACGAGAGCGCAGCCACGGGGCTGCCGGGAGAAAGCTGAATGTCTGTCTGGAACGTCAGTCCCCTCATGCGCGGATTGGCGCGCGGAACGCGGAATATCTGTCTTGCTCTGGCTGTTTCTGCAGCCGGGGTCCTGGCGCTGGAAACGACAACCGGCACCGCGCATGCGGATGGGATCTATATTGGCGGCGGCGGTGTCGGCATTGCTTTCGGCACAGGCGGGTATCGCTATGGCTATCGGGGCTATCGAGGCGCGTTCTTTTTCGGGCCTGGTCTTTATGGTCCGCCCTACCGTCCCTACGGCGCTCCCTATCATTATCATCCCTACGACATGCGGGCCTATCCCTACCGGTCGCGTGTCTATGTCAACCCGCCGCGCCATTACCGCGGACAACCGCAGCGTGTTCCCTATACCAAGACCGGATTGGCGCCATTCACGCCGCAATGGGTCGCCTATTGCTCGCGGAAATTCAAGTCATTCAACCCCAATACGGGGACCTATCTGGCCTATAGCGGAAAATATCGCTTTTGCCGCTGACTTTGAAACAAAATTGCGCGTCTGGCGGTCAACCTGTTTGACCAAACAGTAAAACTGCGGAAAAAATTTCCTCTCCTTGTCAGAATTCCGCAAAAACATCGCCTTTTTGCGACCAAAGTCGAAATGTGCCGTTGGGGGATGCTTGATTGCGCGCAAAGAGCGTGGAATCTTGTGCCCCATCGTTCCATTTGCTTCAACTATAAACCCAGAGGGGAGAGCGATATGTTCAAGTCCATGCGTGTGACAGCGTTGGCGGCTGCCTTGATGGCTGCCACATCTCTTACGGCAATGGCCGAGGTGGTTTACCACCGCGGCAACACGGCTGATCCGGAAACCCTGGACCAGCACAAGACCTCCACAACCTATGAGGCGCATATCCTGCGCGATCTTTACGAAGGCCTGGTGTCCTACAGCGCCGACGGTAAGGTGATCCCGGGTGTGGCAACCGACTGGTCCGTTTCCGATGACGGTACCGTCTACACTTTCACCCTGCGCGACGACGCCAAGTGGTCCAATGGCGATCCGGTTGTTGCCGGTGATTTCGAATATTCCCTGCGCCGCATCATGACGCCGGACACAGGTGCGAAATACGCAACCGTTCTCTATCCGATCAAGAACGCCGAAAAAATCAACAAAGGCGAACTGAAGCCGGAAGATCTCGGCGTCAAGGCAGTCAATGACAAGACGCTTGAGATCACCCTCGAGCAGCCGACCCCGTATTTCATCGACCTGCTGGCGCACCAGACCGGCCTGCCGGTTCATCCGGCAACCGTTGATGCCCATGGCACCGATTTTGTGAAGCCGGAAAACATCGTCACCAATGGTGCCTACACCCTGGCCGAGTTCATCCCGAACGCGCATGTCAAGGCAACCAAGAACCCGCATTTCCATGATGCGGACAACGTCAAGATCGACACTGTGTTCTTCTATCCGACTGAAGACCGCGGTGCTGCCATGCGCCGGTTCCAGGCTGGTGAGCTGCACACCAACAACGACGCGCCGACCGAGCAGGTCGCGTTCATGCGTGAAAACCTGGGCGACCAGTTCCGCGTGGCACCGTATCTCGGCACCTATTATTACGCTCTGAACCATGAAGACGAGGCTCTGTCCAACCCGGACGTGCGCCAGGCGCTTTCCATGTCGATCGACCGCGAGTTCCTCGCTGACGAGATCTGGGCGTCCACCATGGTCGCAGGCTACTCCTTCGTGCCGCCGGGAATCGGCAACTACGGCGAGTCCGCTTTCGCAGACTACAAGGACATGTCCCAGATCGATCGCGAAGAAAAAGCGATGGAACTGCTGGAGAAGGCCGGCTACGGTCCGGACAATCCGGTCAAATTGACCATCAACTACAACACCTCGGAAAACCACAAGAACACGGCTGTTGCGATTGCCGACATGTGGGCTCCGCTCGGCGTTGAAGTGTCGATGCTCAACACCGACACCAAGACCCACTATGCCATGCTGCGTGACCGTCAGGACTTTGACGTTGCCCGCGCCGGCTGGATCGGCGACTACTCCGACCCGCAGAACTTCCTGTTCATGGTCGAGAGCGACAACACCGGCTTCAACTACGCTCGTTACGAGAACCCGGAATATGACGCGCTCATGGACGAAGCTGCTGCGACGGTCGATCTGGAAAAGCGCGCTGACATCCTGAAAAAGGCCGAAGAGATGTTCATGCGTGACCTGCCGTTCATCCCGCTGATGTACTACGGCTCCATGAACCTGGTCTCCGACAAGGTCTCCGGATTTGAGGACAACCTCCTCAATATCCATCCGACCCGTTGGATGAGCATCTCCGAGTAACCTTCAAACCACAGAGCCGGCAGGGATTTCCCTGCCGGTTTCTGCAAGGTGGCGACAAAAGACCACCGTTTGAACAACAGGGGCAAAGCCTATGCACCGCTATGTGCTCGGTCGATTGCTCGGCGCAATCCCGACCCTCTTTCTAATTGTCACGATTTCCTTCTTCCTGATCCGGATTGCTCCGGGCGGCCCGTTCGATTTGGAACGGCCTCTCGAAGCCAAGGTCATGGAAAATCTGAATAAGATTTATCACCTGGATGAACCGCTCTGGAACCAGTACCTGCTCTATCTGAAGAGCATCGCGCAGCTGGATTTCGGACCGAGTTTCTATTTCCGCGATTTCTCGATTAACGAGCTGTTCGCCCAGTCCTTGCCGATTTCGATCCAGCTTGGCTTGTCCGCGTTGTGCTTGGCGCTGGTGGTCGGGGGCATCCTCGGCATTGCCGCAGCGTTGCGCCAGAACCGTCCGGCAGACTACACGGTCATGGCCGCTGCAACGCTTGGCGTGACCATTCCGAATTTCGTCGTCGCACCGATCCTGACACTGATCCTGGGGGTCTGGCTGGGCTGGTTGCCGGTGGGCGGCTGGAACGGTGGTGCCTTTGTCAACGTGATCCTGCCTGTCGTCACTCTGGCATTGCCGCAGATCGCGGTGGTGGCCCGACTGACCCGTGGGTCGATGATCGAAGCGTTGCGCTCCAATCACGTACGCACAGCCCGGGCCTACGGTCTGACCTCCTACATGATCATCGTGGTGCATGCGCTAAGGGGCGCAATCCTGCCTGTCGTGTCCTATCTGGGCCCGGCGGCAGCAGCGCTTCTGACCGGCTCGGTCGTCATCGAGACGATCTTTGGCATTCCCGGCATCGGCCGCTATTTCGTGCAAGGAGCCCTCAACCGCGATTATACGCTCGTGATGGGCACCGTGGTCGTGGTCGCCTGTTTTGTTATCCTGTTCAACCTCGTGGTGGATCTGCTCTATGCGTTGCTCGATCCGCGCGTGCGCTACGATTGAGGAGGGCTGAACCATGACCATGACCCTTTCCACAAACGAAGCGCCCGCCAAGGGACGTTCGCTTTGGGACGATGCCCGCGACCGGCTGCTGGCCAACCGCGCAGCCGTCGCCTCCATGATCGTTCTGCTGGCGATCACCTTGCTTTCGGTATTTGGCCCGATGCTGTCACCGCATCATTTCGACACCGTCTACCGTGACTATGTGAAGGTGCCGGCAAGCTTGCAGGCCTATCCCCGTGCAGAGCAGGTCGAACCCGGCTTCGCGACGGCGGTAAAACGCGCCCGTGTGACGCTGGATAGCTTTGAGCGGGACGGCGATCAGGTAGTTGCACAGATCAGCTCCAAGAGGGAAATCGACCCGCGCACCACGCGCTATATCGACCGCAGTGATCTGTTCAAGAATGCCGAGATCAGTGATTTTTCGGCAGACAAGAAACAGGCGACGCTGCGGGCCGACATCAACTACATACACTTCTATTTCGGCACCGACGCCAACGGCCGGGACATGATGACCCGGACCTTCATTGCCGGCCGCGTGTCCCTGACCATCGGCCTGCTGGCAACCGTTGTCGCGATATCCATCGGCGTGCTCTACGGCGCAACGTCCGGCTATCTCGGCGGCCGGGTCGATCAGATGATGATGCGTGTCGTTGACGTGCTCTATTCACTTCCCTTCATCTTCTTCGTGATTATGCTGGTGGTGTTTTTCGGCCGGAACTTCATCTTGATGTTCATTGCGGTCGGCGCGGTCGAATGGCTCGATATGGCCCGTATCGTCCGCGGCCAGACACTGTCCATCAAGCGCCAGGAATATGTTCAGGCGGCCGAAGCCATGGGTGTTGCCGATGGCGGCATCGTTCGCCGGCACATCATTCCGAACACGCTCGGTCCCGTGGTGGTCTACATGACCCTCCTGGTGCCCAAGGTCATTCTCCTGGAAAGCTTCCTGTCCTTCCTGGGCCTCGGCATTCAGGAACCTATGACCAGCTGGGGCGTGCTGATCTCGGAAGGCGCCAGGAACCTTCAGGGCGCCGCCTGGATGCTGATTTTCCCGTCGATCTTCCTGACATCGACGCTGTTCGCGCTGAACTTCATCGGCGACGGACTGCGTGACGCTCTGGATCCGAAAGACCGATAGGAGGTGACCATGACACAAGACAGCAAAAAAGCGGTCCTCTCCATCAAGGATCTGATCGTCGACTTCGAGACAGCGACCGGAACGGTCAATGCGGTCCGCGGCGTGGATATCCACGTCGATGCCGGAGAAACCGTCGCAATTGTTGGCGAGAGTGGCTCCGGAAAAAGCCAGACCATGATGGCGGCCATGGGGCTCCTGGCCTCCAACGGACGCACCCAGGGGGAGGTGACCTATGAAGGTCGCAACATCCTCGGCCTGCCGATCAGTCAGCTGAACAAGGTCCGCGGCAAGAAGATCACCATGATCTTCCAGGAGCCGATGACCTCGCTCGACCCGCTCTATACCATCGGCCGTCAGCTGGCTGAGCCGATGGTTGTCCATGGCGGATTGTCCTGGAAGGCGGCCAAGGCCAAGGCGCTGGATCTGCTCAAGCTCGTCAACATTCCCGAGCCGGAGCGCAAGATCAAAGCCTATCCGTACGAGATGTCGGGTGGCCAACGCCAGCGCGTCATGATCGCCATGGCCCTTGCCAATGATCCGGACGTCCTGATCGCCGACGAACCGACGACCGCACTGGATGTCACCACACAGGCCCAGATCCTGGACCTGCTCGCGGATCTGCAGAAGCGGCTCGGCATGGCGGTGATCTTCATCACCCATGATCTTGGCATCGTCCGGCGGATCGCAGACCGTGTCTACGTGATGAAGACCGGCGAAGTGGTGGAGAGCGGCGAAACCAAGCAGATCTTCACGCAGCCGGAACATCCCTATACCAAGATGCTGCTGGATGCTGAGCCGACCGGGCACAAACCGCCGGTCCCCGAGAGTTCCCCGGTTCTGCTCGAAGCGCAGAAGGTCGAGGTCGAGTTCGAACTCGACAGCGGCTTCCTCAAACCGAAGCACATTCTGCGCGCCGTCGACGATATCAGCTTCTCACTGCGCAAGGGGCAGACACTTGGCATCGTGGGAGAAAGCGGGTCCGGAAAGTCGACCCTCGGGCGGGCGGTCCTGAACCTGCTTCCGGCCGGTGGCCGGGTAGTCTTCCAGGGGCAGCAGATCTCCGGCAAGGACCGCAATGCCATGCGGGCGCTGCGCAAGGATATGCAGCTGATCTTCCAGGATCCGTTCGGGTCGCTGAGCCCGCGCATGACCGTCGGGCAGATCATCTCCGAAGGGCTCCTGGTACATGAGCCGTTGCTTTCGGCGAAGGACCGGGATCTGCGTGCCTGCCAGGCTCTGGAGGAAGTGTCGCTCGACCCCATCATGCGTAACCGCTATCCGCACGAGTTTTCAGGCGGCCAGCGCCAGCGCATTGCTATCGCACGGACCATGGTGCTGAAACCGGAACTGGTCGTCCTTGACGAGCCGACTTCCGCGCTTGACCGCACGATCCAGAAGCAGGTGGTTGAACTCTTGCGCGATCTGCAAAAAGCGCATGACCTGACCTACCTGTTCATCTCGCATGACCTGGCGGTCGTTCGGGCGTTGTCTGACACCGTGATGGTGATGCAGCGGGGCAAGGTCGTGGAGGCAGGGTCTGCAGACGCGATCTTCGAAGCGCCCAAATGCGACTACACCAAGGAGCTGATCGGTGCGGCCATGCTGACCCAGCAGCAAATGATGGAAAGTGCCTGACGGGTGTCCCGCAGGCCAAGGACAATCGGTCTCGTCCCGGTGGCCAGGAGGCACCGGGACGTTCCTGTTTTTAGAGCGCCATCTTGGTGAAACGGACATTAAGCCGCGCACCGGCCAAGAGTATCCTCCTCCTCTTCGGTGTATTCCAAAGACGGATCGCAAGGCGGGGCTTTTGCCGTCTATCCGAGAGGCCAACTGAACTCCGTCGCTGTCTCTGATCTGTCCCATAGCCTGCTCATCACGTCCTTGTCATGGGCATAGGGTTCCAATGTGCCTTGCCCGACCGGACCAACCCATTCCATGGCACCCGTTGGGCCATAAAGAGCCCGCTGGGTCAGGCCATCTTGTGTTGCGCACATGACTTCCGGATAGGCGCCTTTTTCGGCGGATTGCACGATCGGTGTAAGCGACATGAGGCTGAACATGACCCTGGTGGCAAGGCTTCCACTGGTCTTGATGAGTGAGGTTGCGGACGCACCAGGATGGCAGACATGGACTGTCACGGACTTCTTTGTGCGCGCGATCCGGTCCTGCAGTTCGTAGGCAAACATCATCTGCGCCAGCTTGCTTTGGCTGTAGGCAGGATTGGCGCGATACCCTTCGTTCCAGTTCATGTCGTCGAACCGGATGGTCCGAAGCCCCATCTTGTAGCCGAGGCTGGCAACGACAACGATCCTGCCTTTGCAGTCGTTGATGCGGTCAAACAGCAAACCACTTAGGAGGAAATGGCCGTAGTGGTTCGTTCCAAGCTGGCTCTCAAACCCGTCCCTGGTAAGCTTGCGTGCTGGGACCTGAGCAATCGCCGCGTTGCAGATCAGCGCGTCAATCCTTGGAACGCGCGTTAAAAGCTCTGCTGCGCCATCGCGAACGCTTGCAAGATCAGCGAGATCCATGCGGACGAAATTCACCGGAACGCTTCTGCCAAACTCTCCCCTCAGCTGATCGATAGCGTTGGTCGACTTCTCTTCGCTCCGGTTGAGCATCACCACGTCAGCACCCTTGGACAGGAGAATGCGCGCGGCCTGGAAACCTGCGCCTGCATTGGCGCCAGTGATGACGTAAGTCTTTCCGGTAAGTGAGCCCAGGCGTTCCGGGGTCCAGCCCTGGGGGCCAAATTGGGTGTCTTTCATGCTCTTGCTCGTTTCTGACCTGGCGGCTGCGATGCGCATCGGGTTTCAATGCGATGGCAAATAACTCTCACAGAGGGTCAAAAACAGATGCATTCGTTGCAAATACTTGCCTGATCGTATCAATCAGTTTGTTTCGATAGCTGGCCGGACTTAAACTCCACTCATGAGCAAAACACAGATCTTGCAGATTCTCATGGACCGAGCCCGAAAAGATGGCCTGACGGAGACCGGCGTGAACGGTGTCAGGCTTTTCCGGGCCACCGCTCCCCTTCCATGCGCGCCGGCTGTCTACGAACCCAGCGTCATAGCCATCGTCAGCGGAACAAAAGAGGCTGTTCTGGATGGCGAAAGATTTGTCTATGACAACAGCCGCTACCTGTGCTGCCCCATGTCTATGCCGGTCCAGGCAGGAACACCTGCTGCATCACCGGAAGCACCTCTTTATGGCGTTTATGTTGCGTTGGATCCGCGCGTCATGACGGAAATGATCATCGACATGGAAGACGCGGGTGACAGCGTGCCGATGGCCAAAGGGGCACCGCCCGTGCAGGGGGTTCGGTTCGCGCATTGGGACGAGGCATTCTCCGACGCTTTGTTCCGTCTGCTGCGGTTGGGAGACAACCGTATCGACACCGCGATCCTCGGAAATGCGCGACTGCGCGAACTCTATTATGCGCTCTTGAAAGGTGAAGCGGGTGTTTTCGCCAGGCAAGCCTTTGGTGCTGGCAATGCGATTGCAAGATCCATTCAGCATGTGTCGTCCAATCTGGACAAACCGGTCTCGATCGATGACCTGGCAGCACGTTCGGGCATGAGCCGCGCCGCCTTTCATCGCAAGTTCAAGCAAACCACGTCGATGTCGCCAATCCAGTTCGTAAAGTCGATGCGCTTGAACAACGCTGCGATGATGATCGCGGGAGGCATGAGCGTGAGCGAGGCGGCGAGTGGCGTGGGCTATGTCAGCCCCTCACAGTTCAGCCGCGAATTCAAGCGCATGTACGGGGCGTCTCCAAGGCAATGGAGCGACACCCAGCAAGCTTCCACGGAAATGACCTGACAGACGACAAGCTCTACCTGCCTGGCGATCGGACGCATTTGCGTTGCGGAAAACCGGCAGCGTTCAACCGGGTCCTTACATCTGAAACGAGGCGTCAGTGTCCGGCAAGGCCAGCCGACTGCGCCGGCGGCGTCTCGACCTGTCCCTGCAGCTGGCCAATGTCTGTGCCGTAATAATGCGGCGCCAGAAGCACGGCGCTCGACAGGATGTGAGAGCGCAGCGCCCGCAGGCTGGTATCGGTGTCTTGTGACGCGAGCGCGTCGAAAATCTCGGTATGCGGCGTTACATTGGGCCGGCCCCATGAGGTTTCCGGCCGAGGCTTTGACAGCATGACCTGCTGGAGGATCATGAAGGTGCGCAGCAGCATCGGTTCGAGCACAGGCATCTGCGCGATTCGAAACAATCTCAGGTGCAAGGCGCGATCGATTTCCGCGCAGCCAAACACGTCTTTCCGGGCGCGGCATTCTTCAAACTGCCGATCGAGCTCGTAAAGCTCGTCCAGTTGCGACCGGCTGATCAGTTTCACTGCTTGCGCAGCGCCCGTTGCTTCAATGTCCAGACGCAACTTCAGCATCAGTTTGGCTTCGGTCAGGCTCGGGTCAGTGACGAACGTTCCCTGATAACCACGACGCACAACAAGGCCATATTCCTGCAGCGACATCAGCGCTTCGCGGATGGTGCTTTGGGAACAACCATAGTCCTGGGCAAGGGCCTGTTCGGTGATGGGGCTTTCGGACGTCATTTCGCCCGTCAGGATCTGGCGTTTCAGATCCTGGTAGACAGACTCGGACTTTCTGGCGCGCTTGCCTGCGCGCGCAGCGCCCGGGTTCTTCCTGCCCTCCGCAGCAGCTGTTGCGTTCACGTCGTTGCCCCCCCAATGGCATCGCGATCGATTGGCAACGCACATCAAGACTGCAGCCGGCGGCTTCGCCGGCTGCAGTCTTGTTCTCCTCGGTAACCGATCATACGCGTTTGCGAAGGACCGGTCGATGGGGCGTGCCAACTCTCTTCAGCCGCCTTGCCGATCTCTGCACTTGTCTGACTGGTGTCCCGACCGCAACCGCGGGGGCGTGAGAACAGGCTGTTACAGGCCGGTTTGTGTATTTGGACGACTGCGAAAAATAACAATAAATGCATTGTTCCGCCGTCATTGTGCAAATGCAATCGCTAACTTGTGGGCCTTGGTAACAAGTTCGCGAGGAGCTGCGAATGCAGGGATAAAAATGAGCTGGTTAACTATCAGGCAGCTTGTTCAAGAGCGGAAATCCAGTTCCGAAAAGCGATCTTCTCCAGAACGTCCTGAGAGAAACCGCGCGCGTCGAGCGTTTCCATCAGGCGGCCCAACCCGGTGACATCGCCGAGATCCCTCGGCAGCATGCAGCCGTCGAAATCAGACCCGAGCGCAACGCAATCCTCTCCCAGGCGGTCAATGAGATAAGCGGCATGATCCGCAATGACGGAGAGGGGCATGTCGCGGCCATAGCCTCCGTCCGGCCGCAGAAACGCGATATGAAAGTTGATGCCCACAAGACCGCCGCTTTCCTTGATGGCATCGAGCTGCTTGTCGGTCAGGTTACGGCTGCTGGCGCAGATCGCATGCACATTGGAGTGACTCGCGACAATCGGCCGGTCCGTGATCCGGGCCACGTCCCAAAAGCCTTTTTCATTCAGGTGCGAGACGTCGATGAGGATGCCGAGCTGATTACATGCCCGTACAAGGTCGCGGCCGGCGCCTGTCAGACCCGGGCCGATATCGGGCGAGGCGGGATGAGCCATCGGCACGCCGTAGCCAAAGGCATTCTCGCGGCTCCAGACCGGACCGAGCGACCTGAGACCGCGGCGGTAAAGGTCTTCAAGGGCATAAAAACTCGTGTCGATGGCTTCGGCCCCCTCGATATGGAGGCTGACAGCCATCTGACCAGCTTCGATCGCCATGCGGTTTTCTTCAGCCGTCCGGCAGATGACAACGCTTCCCTCTGAAGCCGCTTCGATCCGCTCGGCGCGTTCGATCAGCCGGTTGGTAAAATCAAGAGCTTCTGTCTGGGCCACCGGCTCATAGTTCGACGGATCCTTGGGGTCAAAAGGCTTGGAAAAATCCTGGTCGGGCTTCGAAGGCACGAACATTGCGAACAAGCCGCCGGCAAATCCGGCTTCGTCGGCCCGGACCTTGTCGATGTGACCGCTGTCCAGGCGATCGAAGAAACTGATGTCCCGGCCTTTCATGGCCTCGATCTCGAGCTTCAGGAGCGTGTCGTTGTGGCCGTCGAAAATGGGAAAGGGAGATTTGATTGCAGTGTCTGTCACGGATGGGCCTTGAAAACTGGGTGGCGTCGGAGCCGGAGGTGTCTGGTAATTTAGACACTCGTCGGGAGAATGTAAGGCGCCATAGATAATGTGACTTGAAACTGTTGGAAAGCTGGCTCAAGAAGAAGCCTGAATTTTCGCAGGTCCCACGAGAGATGCCATGACGCGTAGCCAACCGCAGACCGAAACTGACGCCGAGTTCGAGAGCCGATTGCCCAGCCGCCGCGGTTTCCTGACCGGCGGGCTCGCTCTTGGAGCATTGACCCTGGCTGGTTGTCAGACGGCCGACCTGGTGGGCCTGCCGGATCAGCCGGCATTGCCGGATGAAGAATTTGACTATGCCGCCGCCTATGCTGCGTTGCCGGATGGCGATTTCACCTGGCCGGCCATCAACTACAAGAAATTCGACCAGAAGTACTGGCGTCAGGTGGTGGACTACAAGACCCGCGAACGTCCCGGTACCGTTATCGTCGACCCCTACAATAACTTCCTCTATTGGACGCTCGGTGGCGGCAAGGCACTGCGGTATGGCATTGGCGTCGGTCGTGCCGGCTTTGCCTGGTCCGGTGAAGCGCTGATCCGGGTCAAGCGTCCGCATCCGATCTGGCGCCCTCCACGGGAGATGATTGCGCGCAAGCCCTCTCTTGAACGCTACTGGGAAAAGGGATTTCCCCCGGGGCTGCGTAACCCGCTCGGCGCGCGGGCCATGGATTTGTGGCAGGGAGCGACAGACACGCTCTACCGCATTCACGGGACCAATCAGCCGAATTCCATCGGCAAAAGCGTCTCCTCCGGCTGTATTCGCATGTGGCAGCAGGATGTGATCGATCTCTTTAACCGGGTTCCGCTCAGAACCAAGGTCGTGGTCCTTCAAAAGGATCCGAATGCGGAAGCCTGATGGCATTGCCTTTTTGCACCCTTGCTGCTCACACTGGTTGAGTTGCAAGGGCACATCTTTACGTGTGCGGCAAAAGGGAGAATTCCATGTCCAGAATACCGGTGCCGGAAGACGACGAACTGGACGCACGCACACGTGCGTTCATCAAGGATCTGCCGGATCTCAACATGGTGCGCATGTTGGCGCGAACCGGCATTGCACCGGAAATCTACCAAAGCGTTTCCGCACTCTTCAAGGAAGACTGGTTCCCGGCACTGGATCGGGAAATCATGCTGTTCCGCACGGCTTATACGAACGGTTCACCCTACGAAATCGGCTTCCACAAGGCGGTCTATTCTTTCCCGGACGGACTGGTGGAGGCGGTTCTCTCGCAATCTCTGGACGGGCTCGACCCCTGGCATCGGCGACTTTGCGAAATGTGCGACGAACTGGCCCTGAAAACAGAATTGTCGCCACAATCCGTCGCCGATCTTGTGGCGCATTACGGTGACTACAATCATGCGACGCGCGCGATTTTCCTGATGTCCTGGTTCAACATGCTGTCGCGATTTGCCGACAGCACCGGCGTGCCGCCGGAAACGGAAGAACAACTTGCCGGCGTGAAAAGCCCCACCAGTTAAGGTTACAGTTTTAAAGGCTGTGAGCCAGGGCGACGTCGTGGAAGACGGCCGTGAAGTGGCAGACAGCTGCCGCCAGCACAAAGGCGTGCCAGATGGCATTCTGGAAGGGAAGGCGTTTCCAGGCATAGAACACCGTGCCGACCGTATAGAGCAGACCGCCGGCCAGGATCATGTAGAAACCGAAGGTGGAAGCATTTTCGATCAGCGGATTGACTGCGAACACGACAATCCAGCCGAGACCGAGATAGATCGGGACAGTCAGTTTTTCCAGGCCCTGCAGATGCAGCAACTTGACGATGGCCCCGGTCAGTGCGCCGGTCCACACAACCGCAAGCAGAATGCCTCCGGTCCAGCCACCGATGATCATGGCGGCCAGTGGTGTGTAGGTGCCTGCGATCAACAGGAAGATCGCCGCATGGTCGAGACGGCGCAAGATCCCGGTTTTGTAGTCGCGGGCAAACATGTTGTACAGCGCGGAACAGATCAGCATGGCCATCAGGCAGGCCGCATAGATCATCACGGTGACCTGTCGGGCCGCGTCACCCGTGTCCCACAGGGTCACTGCCAGAACGATGGTTGCCGTCAGACCCAGGCAAATGCCGATGACGTGAATGGCGCCATCTGCAACAAATTCAGCGAAAGTCAGCGGTCTGTTGGTCGACATGAGTGATCCTTGCGTGTCTGCTGCGCTGGTCGAAGCCTGAGGGGCAAAGTTTCAACCGAGCGTGGTCGAATTTGGGCAAAGCAATACACGGCCATGTCTCAGCATGAAGGCAAAGGTTTAGGAAAGTGTAATGGCGTTTGATTGCCGTTGCGGCACTTGCTCAAATTCCAGAGACTTGCTTTAAATTTAAGCATCTCCTGCCTGCCAGTCCGGATATTCAATCATGAGCAATCATCTTTTTGACGCCCTGACCGCCTTCATTCCCGACAGGGACAAGACCTTTCTGGAACTGGCGGGCGGTGTAACCCTGAGTTATCGCGACATGTTTGCCCGTTCGGCGCAATATGCCGGAGCCCTGCTCAAGCTTGGCGTGAAACCCGGCGATCGGGTGGCGGTGCAGGTGGAAAAGACCCCGGAAGCGTTGATGATCTATCTGGGCACGATCCGCGCCGGCGGTGTCTTTCTGCCGTTGAACACGGCCTATACACCATCAGAGATCGCTTACTTTGTCGGAGATGCAGAGCCGGCTGTCTTCGTCTGCGACCCGGCAAAGGCGGATGCGCTGGCGGGAACGGCGCAAAAGGCGGGCGCTAAACTACAGACCCTTGATGCGGGCGGCGAGGGCAGCCTCCGGCAACTGGCAGACGAAATGCCGACCGACTTCGACAACAGGCCCCGGCAAGACGATGATCTTGCGGCCATCCTCTATACCTCGGGCACGACGGGTCGATCCAAAGGGGCGATGCTCAGCCACGATAATCTGGCGTCCAACTCCGCAACGATGGTCAAGGTCTGGCGCTTTACCGAGGATGACGTTCTACTGCACGCCCTGCCGATCTTTCACACGCACGGTTTGTTTGTTGCGACCAACTGCCTGATGATGGCCGGCGGTGCCATGCAATTCCTGCCGAAATTCGATCTGGATCAGGTCCTGGCAATGCTGCCGAAGGCAACGGCCATGATGGGCGTGCCGACCTTCTACACGCGCCTTCTCGGTTCGGACCTGTTCACGAAAGATCTTGTCGGCCACATGCGGGTGTTCATTTCAGGATCAGCGCCCCTTTCCGCTGAAGTTCACAAGGAGTTCTCGGCTCGCACCGGACATGCCATCCTGGAGCGCTACGGCATGACCGAAACCAACATGAACACGTCAAACCCCTATGACGGCGAGCGGCGCCCGGGCACCGTCGGCTTCCCTTTGCCCG
Source organism: Roseibium sp. (assembly GCF_965233565.1). Lineage (GTDB taxonomy): Bacteria > Pseudomonadota > Alphaproteobacteria > Rhizobiales > Stappiaceae > Roseibium. The sequence continues at coordinate 5,203,806 of NZ_OZ247494.1, forward strand.
GTGTCGGGCTGCGCATCGTTGACCAGAAAACCGGCCGGGAATTGCCGGCTGGTGATGTCGGCATCATGGAGGTCAAGGGGCCAAACGTCTTTCAGGGCTATTGGCGCATGCCGGAGAAAACCGCACAGGAGTTCCGGGCCGACGGTTATTTCATCACTGGCGATATGGGACGGCTGGACGAGGACGGTTATGTGTCCATTGTCGGCCGGTCGAAGGATCTGATCATCTCCGGCGGTTTCAATGTCTATCCGGCCGAGGTCGAGGCTCTGCTGGATGAACTGCCGGGCGTTGCCGAAAGCGCAGTGATCGGTGTGCCGCATCCTGATTTCGGTGAGGCGGTGGTTGCCGTCTTGGCGCCCAAGAACGGGGCAAGCCTCGACCAGGACGCCATTCTGACCGCATTGGGTGGAACGCTCGCCAGGTTCAAGCAGCCGAAAAAGGTTCACGTCCTGGAAGCACTTCCACGCAATGCCATGGGCAAGATCCAGAAAAATGCGCTCCGGGACCAGTATGAAAGCGATTTTGCCTGACTGCAGAGCGGAAAGGCGCGTCGTGGAGACCACCCACAACTGGTCTCAAGCTGGCGCATCCTTGTCAAAGGCGGTGGCGCCATAGGCGCAGCATGCGAGTATCATCGCACCCATCACCCAGAAGATGAGGCTGAAACCTTCGCCCATGGCCAGAAGCACGCTGCCCATGGTGACCCCCAAGGTTCCGCCGACCAGCCTTGCGGTGATGACCAGTCCGCTGACTTCGCCCTGTTTGTCCTTGGGAACAGCGTTTGCCGTGATGCGGCCCGTCGGGATCATCGCAAAGGGCAGGGCCACGCCCCAGATCAGGAGGGCCGGGGCAAGAGCCCAATAGTTTTCCAAAAGCATCAGGCCGCCGATCGCGATATTGACGGTCCCCAGGACGGCGAGCGAGATGAGAACCGGATTGCGGGAACCGTGCTTGTCGGCAAATTTGCCCGCGGGCGAGGCCACAAACGGAAACGGAAAGACCGCAATCACCGTTGCGATACCGGCCCAAAGTGCCGTGTATTTCATATCCAGCTGCAGGAAATGCGGAACGAAGATCGCAACCGTGATCTTGCTCATCTGGGTCAGCAGAATAACCAGGGCGCTGGCATGAAAGGGCTTCAGCCGAAACAAGCGGACATCGATCAGCGGTTTCGCCTGGCGGGCTTCATAAGAGATGAATACGGCCACTCCGATCACACCGGCGACAAGGCTTCCGATGATCGCCGGTTTCGTCCAGCCGAAATCGGGTCCTTCCATCAGGCCGAAAATCAGACCGGTGAGCCCGATCAGCAGCAAGACTAGACCGATACGGTCGATGACAGGCTTCGGCCGCGGCACCTCCGGGTTGCGCCAGAGAATACAGGCAAGTGCGCTACCGGCAATGACGATCGGAATGTTGATCCAGAACACCCATCGCCAGGACAGGAAGTCGGTGAGGATGCCGCCAAGCAGTGGTCCGGCCGCCAGGAAAATCGTGGCCATACCGGCCAGAATGCCGATGGCCCGTCCACGTTCGTTCTCGTCAAAGGTCAGGGTCGCGGCTGCCAGCGTCATCGGGAACATGATGGCGGCGCACAGGCCCTGGACGACCCGCATGGTGATCAGCATGGCAACACCATCCGCGAACCCGGCCAGCAGACTGGCGAGAGCAAAAATCACGCAGCTGACGATCAGGGCCGGACGCAAGCCAAAAAGATCGATCGCCTTGCCGCCAATGGCGGCGAAACAGGTGAAGGCGAGCATGTAGGAATTGATGATCCAGTGGGCGGTGGTCGGTGATATTCCGAGTTCTGTTCGAATGGCTGGGAGAGACACGCCGAGAATCGTTTCGTCCAGCATGACAAGGCCGCCAAGACCGCCCATGGCCAGAACAAGTCCGCGTTTGCGTTCCTTGTCAGACAGTCCCGCCATGTGTGTCTCCCCCACGAACTCAGATCCCTGCCGGCAGCTTAGGCCAGATTGAAGGTGGGCCATAGATGATTTCTGAGAAGCGGAAGGGGCACCGTTTTGCTCAACTTCCCTGAGATCCAGCGCCAAAGGCCAGCGTCGACAGGGCCCGGTCCGTCTCGCGGCTCCAGTTGGCCAGGGCGCTGGCAAGACGGGCGGCCGGGCTGTCATCCGGGTCGGACGCCCGGCGCACGCACCACCAGTCCATGGAAACACCGTCCACATCGATTGGCCGGCAAACGAGGGTGCCATCCGCCAGTTCCGGCTCGATCGCCCATTTGCTGAAGATGGCGACACCGAAACTGGCGCGGACAAGATCAATTACCGCTTCCGGTGTCGGCATCGGCGTGAGTTTGCGGAACGGTTTGGTCGGTGTTCCCAGGAGCGTTGTCCAGTCAAAACCGGGTTCGGCGGTCAGCGGATAAACGAAAAAACGTTCATCGCCCATATTGATACTGTTGACGACCGGTTCTGCTGCCAGTGGATGCGTCTTTGACAGCACCGCAACTATCGGGTCCGTGCCGAGCTTGACGGAGCGAAACTGCGACAAGGCCGGTTCGCGGCCGAACACCAGGGAGACATCCGCCGAACCGTCGAGAAGGCTGGCCAGCGGACGAGAGGTGGCACGGCCGGACAGGTCGACGGTCAGGCCGGGATCTGCCGTTTCAAGATAGTCAAGAAAAGCCGGGAACCAGTGGTAGCGGCTGTAGGTGGCCTGACCAAGCCGGACAAGCGTCTTGGCGTCCCTCGCGGACGCTTCCAGGTCCTGTTCGAGGCGGAACAGGTCCGCGAGAAAGGCATCCCCGAGATGTTTCAGCCGTTCGCCTTCAGCCGTCAGCGAGATCCCGCTTTCCGTTCGCTGTGCGAGCCGGACACCGAGCCTGCGTTCTGCTTCCCGCAGGCGGTGAGACGCGGCGGACTGGGTGACGCCGAGACGCGCGGCGGCAGCCGTCATGCTGCCGGTATCGGCCAGCGTGGAGAGGAGAGTCAGATGATTGATGGTAAGGCGCGGGATCATGAGGTATATGAAATCATTTCATGAAGAAGATGAAAACTAGGAATTTTATTTTCTTTCTTTTTCTTTGTACCAACGGGTTATGACCCTGTTTCAGCTGCCCCAGTTTCGCCTCGGCAGTGCAAGCGCAACGCTTGCCATTGCCGGTTCCGCCATTTGCTTCGGCCTCGTGCCGCTGTTTGTGCGTGAACTCCAGGGGCTCGGGGCGGGGCCCGCCACTATTGCGCTTTATCGCTATGGTTTTTCCGCACTGTTGCTCTTGCCTTTTCTGCCTCTGGAAAAGTCGAAACGCGGGGGAGCGCTGTTGCTGATCGGCGCGGGTGTTGTCTTCAGTCTCAGCCTGATTGGCTACCTGGAAGCGCTGGTGACGGCACCGGTTGCCGCCGCTGGTGTCGTTTACATGACCTACCCGGTCTTTGCGGCCCTTTTTGCGTTTCTGCTGCTTCGGCAGGCGCTGAGCTGGCGCTCCTTTGCCGCCGCAGGTCTGGTCATTCTTGCAGCAGCCTTGCTGCTGGACCCGTCGTCCCTGTCGCCAGAAGTGTTCGAGGCACTGGTCTGGGCCTTTCCGGCACCGGTCGCCTTCGGGTTTCTGGTGGTCGTCCTGAGTGGTCTGGCCAGTCAGCTCAATTCGCTTGAGCGGACGGCCTGCGGTTTGTTCGGATCGGTCATCGGCCTGTTGCCATTAGCGCTGCAGGAGGGGCAGGGGTCACTTCTGCCGGCCACCGGCACGGAGTGGAGCCTGGTTCTGGCCATGGGACTGCTGACGGCCCTTGTTCCCCAGCTGGTTTTCACCGTCGCTTGCCAAAAGGTTGGTCCTGTCCGCTCGGCAGCGGCTGGCAGCTTCGAATTACCAACCATGTTCGTCATTGGCTGGTGGGTGTTCGGAGAAGAGCTTGGTGCACGCGAAATGTTCTCGGCCCTGCTGGTACTCGCTGCCATCCTGATCGCGCCCGCAATCAGCGGCGGAAGACGAAAAATGGTGGCCGCTGAACTATCTTGAAAAAAAGTATCTTGATATAAAGATAAAAAACACCTATCTCCGTCTTGCCCGGGCGGCTAGAAGCCCGGAAGGATTTTGGAGAAACGACATGACTGCCCGTACCCCTGACCACCCTGTCGATGAGTTGTTTGTCAACCGCTGGTCGCCCCGCGCCTTTGATCGTTCCGAGATGCCGGAAGCCGATCTGAAAACCATCCTGGAGGCGGCCCGCTGGGCACCGTCCGCCTTCAATATTCAGCCCTGGCGCTTTGTCTATGCGCGGCGCGGCGACGCGAACTGGCAGACGCTGGTCGATCTGCTCAACCCGTTCAACAGGGACTGGGGCCAGCACGCTTCAGCACTCGTCTACCTGTTCTCTGATACCGAGGTGGACGGCAAGGACGGCAAACCGGGACGGCCGAACGGGTATCATGCGTTCGATGCCGGTTCAGCCTGGACCCATGCCGCCCTGCAGGCGACCAGACTTGGCTATCACGCCCATGGCGTCGCCGGCATTCTGAAGGAGGAGATCCACGAAAGGCTGGGTGTGCCGGAACGCTACCACCCGCAAATCGCGTTCATCATCGGCAAACGAGGCGACGTCAGCGAACTGCCGGAAAGCCTTCAGGCCCGCGAAGTCCCGAGCAGCCGGATGACACTGGACGAAGTTGCCCATGCCGGGGCCTGGGCCTGAGGCATCGACCCGGCCGGAAAGCGAAAAACGGCGCATGGCGCCGTTTTTCCTGCGGCAATCCGCGCGAGGGCGTTCCGCTCGCAGGTCCGGTATGGTCGGTCCGTTGCCTCAGACCGATGGAGCAGACCATGAGCCAGAGCGACACACTTCCCGCGGAAAGCCGCCTCAACGCTTATCGTTCGAAGGGCGATTTTCTCGACTGCTATTCCGTTTCGCTGCGCAGCAGGCCCGACCTGCTGGAGGCCGACATGAGAGTACTGGCCAACCACATTCTCAACTCCGATATCAGCTGGATGCGAACCTTGCTGGCAATTCGAGACCGGCTGACCGGGCTTGTCGGCATGAAAACAACGGACAGGCTTGCGCTGGAACAGAGCGGGTTGCCGCTGGAAGAACGGCAGGTCGGTGACCGTGTCGAATTCTTCAAGATCTATTCGGTATCGGACAACGAGATCGTCCTCGGGGAAGACGATTGGCACCAGGACTTCCGCCTGTCGGTGCTGCGCACCGCCGGCCGGTCGCCGAGGGTCTTTGCAGCCACCTGCTGCAAGCGCCACAACCTGGCGGGCTACGCCTATCTGGCCCTGATCCTGCCGTTTCACAAGCTGATTGCACGTTCGGTTCTGGACAAGGCGGTCACAAGCAGACTGGCATCCGCGTAAGGTCCTGCCCCTAGCTTTCCAGGTGGCCTGTCTTGCGCCAGACGCGGGCACCTTGTGACGTGCTGATCTGTTGCCGGGTCGAAGGTGGCAGACGCAGCCAGGTGCCCTGGTCATACCGTCCGTCCTGATCCTCGAAGCTGCCTTCGACGACGAAATATTCAGCGCCGCCTGGAAAGTCCTGGGCGTCGAAACGCGAGCCTCGCTGCCAGTCGAGCATGACGACCTCTTCGTCCGGACGAATATGGAGCGGCAAGATGGTTTCGCCGGGGCGCCCGGCCTGCCAGGCCGCCGGATCGAGCGTGTTCACCCGCACATAGGCCTCGTCATCCGGCTGCATCTGGCGCAGCTTGACCAGAATGACGGCGCCGGGTTCGCTTGACGGGACGTGGCTCGAGCCCGGCGGGTTGCGCACATACATGCCTTTCGGGAAATCGCCGCTTTCGTCGGAAAAGACCCCATCCAGCACCAGAAATTCCTCACCCATGTCGTGCGTATGCGCGGAAAAGGCGGAGCCGGGGGCATATCTCACCAGGGAAGTCGCCCGGGCGACTTCTTCCCCGTCGCGCTCCAGCATGCGCCGCTCGACACCGGCCATGGGCGAGGGCACCCAATCAAGCGTCGCACTGTCGACCACGGCGCGTTCAGCAAGGTCTGCGTGGATTTTCATGGCCTTGGTCCCGTTTCTATGTCCCTGACAATAGAGATGGGGCAGGAGAACTGGTTTTGAAAGGGAGCGTATTGCCGACCACGGCGCGGCACAATTCGAGCGGCAGACCCTGATCTGTTTTCCCGGGGGGGAAACCGACGTGAGTTCCAGCTCAGTTCAGGGCGGCCTTCGGGTCGATGACATGCATGCCCATGGATCCATAAAGGGTCTTATAGGCCTTCTCCTGGACTGCCGCCTTCAGGGCGTTGTCGATCTTGGCGATCAGTTCGGGCGAAACCGACTTCTTGCTGTACATGAAATGCACCGGGTCGCTCCAGAGCAGCAGCGGGTGTTCGGCAAAACGGTCGGGCAATCCCATTTTTGCGGCCATCGCCAGGGTCGCGGCGGGCATTTCCACCATCGCGTCAATTCGGCCAGCGCTCAGCATCTTGATGCCCTCGCTGGCGGAAACCACGTTGAACACATGCGGCTTCGAGGCCGGGTTCTCCAGAAAGGCCTTGAAGAACTCACCCCGGTAGGCCGATTGTTCGTGTCCGAGCACCAGCCCCTGATCGATCACATCGTCCAGCGAAGTCAGCCGGTATTTGCCAACATCCTCCTTGCGGAACACCATGCCAACGGTTTCGTTCCGGTAGGGAGTTGAGAAATAGGCAAATACCTTTCGTTCTTCGGTGATCGAAGCAAAGGGCATCATGTCGATGTCGCCATTCGCCAGTTCGAATACCGCGCGTTTGAAGGGCATGACCACAAAGGAGACCGGACAATCGATCTTTCGAAACAGTGATTCAATAAACTCTACGTCAATTCCACTGAGTGAGCCGTCGCTCTCCAGGTGGCTGAATGGCAGGTAGTCTGCGGAAAAACGAATTTTCAGCGGTTCGGTGCACGAACTGTCTTGTGCAAAACTGACAGGTGAGGCAGCAATCCAGAATATAATCGAAAGTATGAAATAGCGTATAGATTGCATTTTCTTTGCCTGGGAATTGTTTGCCTTCTTGAGTGTGCTTTCGAAAGACTAATTTTTTACTCAGGCAATCTAATAAAATTGGTTTTTTGCTAAGTTTGGAAGAGGGGCTCGTGAAGGGGCAGGCACCCTCTGCCGTTTACAGCCAGCCTGGAAGCATGGGACTGCAGAACAGCGTCTGCTTTTCCGGAATGGCTTGACACGCTTGTGAGAAGTGGCGAAGAGGGGACGTGCATGCCGTGACGCTTAAGTCCAAACGGTGGAATTCAGGGAAAACTGCGCTTTCCAGGCAAGACGGCTTTGCAAGCCGGTCGGAATCGTGCTGACTACCGCACTGCACGAAGTCGCGGAAAACGGGGTGTCCGCAGCGCTGCCGAAGCTGCACCAAAGTAAAAAGCATGACGGTTCAGATCGATATCGGGGAAATGACGGGCGGCAAACGGGCCGGGCTCGACCTTGAGGAGCTGCTGGCGACGCGGCTTCTGGTGCAGGGCAATTCCGGATCTGGCAAATCGCATCTGTTGCGGAGGCTTCTGGAACAGTCGGCCAATTGGGTGCAGCAGGCCATCATCGATCCGGAAGGGGACTTTGTTTCGCTTGCCGACAAGTTCGGTCATGTGGTCGTGGATGCGGTCGGGACCGAAAAGGATCTGCAGATGATCGCGGGCCGTGTCCGGCAGCACCGGGTTTCGGTGGTGCTCAACCTGGAAGGCCTCGACGCCGACCGCCAGATGAAGGCGGCAGCCACGTTCCTCGACGGCCTTTTCGATGCGGACCGGGATCTCTGGTACCCGATGATTGTTGTGGTAGACGAAGCCCAGCTGTTTGCGCCGGCTGCCGCCGGAGAAGTCACGGAAGAAGCCCGGCGGCGTTCTCTCGGCGCCATGACCAACCTGATGTGCCGTGGCCGCAAGCGTGGCCTGGCCGGCGTCATCGCCACGCAGCGCCTCGCCAAACTGGCCAAGAACGTCGCCGCCGAAGCCTCGAACTTCCTGATGGGCCGAACCTTTCTCGACATCGACATGGCCCGTGCCGCGGATCTCCTCGGCATGGAACGGCGACAGGCGGAGGCTTTCCGGAACCTCGATCGCGGTCACTTCATCGCGCTTGGACCCGCCATGTCCAGGCGGCCGGTACCGGTCAAGATCGGTCCGGTGGAAACCATGGGCCGTGGTGGCAGCCCCAAGCTGATGCCGCTGCCGGAGCAGCCCAAGGAAGAGGCCAAGGATCTGATTTTCACGCCGGGTGCCGACGAGGTGCAGCCGGTGCGCCAGCGCTTCGTCGAACCGGTCGCCTCGACAGGTGAGGTCCTCGACCAGCTGACCAGCGCTGAACGCGCCAGCGAAGAAGCGGCGCCGCAACCCGAGAGCCTGCTCGATTTCGGCGAACGGGAAGAAAAGATCTCAGAAATCATCGCCGGTATCCTGGAAGACGAAGAAGCGGCCTTTCAGCCCATTGCCTCGCTCTACCAGGATTTTCAGGTCCGCTGCCGGATCACCAAATTGCCCGGCGGTGCTCCGGACCTGCAGACATTCCGCGAAAAACTCTCTGTCGCCCGTGCAGGTGTCGACAAGGGCGAAATGGATGACGGGGCCTGGGCCCAGGCGGAACTGATCGCTTCCGAGCTGCCGGAAGACATGCGAGGGGTCTATCTGCTGTTGGCCAAGGCCGCCCTCGCCAAGGCGCCCTGTCCCGGAAATCTTGAAATCGCGACAGCCTATGGCACCCGGTCTCCGGGACGCGCGCGCTGGCTTCTCAGTCACATGGAAGAACGTGGCTTTCTCGTCTGCGCCACCGATCTGCGCGGCAACCGCATCGTAACGCTGACCGATCTCGGTTGGCAGACCGAACCCGGTGACGAGGCCGCCGCCTGACGGGTGAAGACGGCGTTCGGTGCCGAGACCGCGGGGAAAAACCGGAAGCTCTGGCAAGTTCCTCGTTTTTCACGCATCCTTGCAAAAAGGGAGGCGCGAATGACCCTGGAAGAAACAATCGACATCTACTGCGCGGCCTGGTCGGAGCGTGATCCGGCCTTTCGCCGGGAATTGCTCGATCGTGTCGTGACCATTGACATTCGATATACTGACCCGGAAACGGATGTGCGCGGCCGGGCTGACCTAGTTGATCACATATCGGGGGTTCTGGCTGGGCGGGTCGGGGCCAAGATCGTCCGCAGCAGTGAGATCGATGCACATCACGACATGGCCCGGTTTGCCTGGCGGCTGGTCAAGGCCGATGGAACCGCACTGCCAGATGGACTGGACATTGTTTCAATCGATGAGCAGTCCGGCAAACTGAAGGCGGTGCTCGGCTTCTTCGGGCCGCTCAAGGACGGGACCTGAACCCGTTTTCGCGTCAACCCGGAAATGACTCGAACGCTGGCAGAGCCTCCAGATCCCTGTCCCACGCGGCCCGGCTGGCTGCAAAGATATGCGCATTCGGTTTTAGAGCAACGTTGGTATCCAGGCTGCCCGCGGGGACGACTAAAAGCTTTCCATCCATCTGCAAGGACGGGGTGGCGGACCCGCAGGTCTTGCAGAACGCCTTGGTGTGGCGGGAGCCCTGAAGCGTGAAGCAGGTGACGTTGTCGGCGCCGGACACCCATGTCAGCCGGGCTGTTGTTGAAAACAGGTTGGCGGCATGTGCCGAACCGCTATCTTTCTGACAGTGGCTGCAATGGCAGAGGAAAAAACTCTCAAACGTGCCTTCGACCTGAAAGGATACCTTGCCGCAGAGACAGGATCCTGTGTGCATTGAGGACATGATCGACCTTTCCTAGCCTTGGTGGAGAAGGGGCGGCGTGGTACGCCGGGTAGAGAAAAGTGTCAAGCTGGGATGACCTGAGTACCGGACACCTGTGCTGCTGCGGTTAGGGCGTGCCGGTAAACCATCTGGCACGGGAATGTCATCAGTCGTTTGTTGTGCCTGCAGGAATGCACCCTACGTCTGGCTGTGATCGATTTATGCGAGGATGAACCATGTTTCGTTGGCTGCTGCTCTTGTGTTCCCATGGCGCCATGTTGGCGGTCGGGTTTGCACTGGGTGTCTATTTCCTGCCAATCCTGACGGCTCCGAAAGGCCCGGGCGAAGCGGCCCTGGTGGCAGCAGCCGAACAGGCAAAATACGATGTCACTCTGACACGCGATCTGAAAGGCAGTGACTTCCTGCATTGGGGCGAGGGAACGATCAGCCTGTCTCCGGCCCAGATCGTGCACAAGGGCGAACTCGCGCCGGGACCGGATTACAAGCTCTATCTCGTCAAGGAATTCGTTGAAGACGAAGCCGGTTTTCAGGCGGTCAAGGACACTGCGGTTCAACTCGGTGACGTGAAAACCTTCGACGGGTTCATCGTCGATGTCCCGAAAGGGGTGAACATCGACGACTATTCGACAGTTCTGGTCTGGTGCGAAGCGTTCGGCGAATTCATCACGGCTGCCAGGTACCGCTGACGCTTTCAATCCGGTTCAACCACTTGGGCCATGAGGACGGCTGATTGATTTCCCCTCAAAGAGCCGGGCGCATGCGGTTGCCGCAGCTCCGTGCCGGAACGGCAACAGCGGGTTTTTGGGCAAGCAGATAGTCCAGTTGGGACAATTCCAGGGCGATGCCGTCGATGGTGCGGGTCAAGACGCTTTCCAGATAGCTGCCGCCCGGCGAGCGGTCGCGTATGGCGATCGCCCTGTCCCGCGCCTTGCGCAGATACAGCATCATCGCACGCACGTCCTCGGGCGTGACATTTGTCGTCCGGACGGTTTCAGAAGACACCGGCAGCGCGGTCATTGCCGCGGCAGTATGCTCGGGGGACAGGTTGGCCAGCCGCATCACTCACCTCATAAATGTTCTCTATTTGTTCTTTTTAGTGCAGAAGCGTTTCAGGATCAACTGGGATTCTCCTTTCCGGGATCCGCCGGACCTTGGTTCGGCCATCTGGACGTGTGAAAAAGTCTGATAGATTCTAGATTTAGGGCATCATTTGAAACGCGGCTTGATCCGTGGGATCAAAATGGTTACATATGCAACTAAATTCATCTCCGAAGCGGGAGCCCGTCATGGATCATAGAGCGGACAGCAGTCAGAACGTTGCGGAAAACGGTCGAAATTCGACCGACCTGGAGTATATGCCGGGCTTCGGCAATGATTTTGAGACCGAGGCCCTGCCGGGGTCTTTGCCGCAGGGCATGAACAGCCCGCAGAAATGTGCCTTTGGTCTCTATGGAGAGCAGCTCTCCGGAACAGCCTTCACGGCGCCAAGCCACCAGAACGAGCGCACCTGGTGTTATCGCATTCGCCCGTCCGTCAAACATACCAGCCGGTTCCAGAAGATCGATCTGCCCTACTGGAAATCGGCCCCGAATGTCTGCGACGATGTTGTCTCCCTCGGCCAGTATCGCTGGGACCCCGTGCCTCATTCCGACGACGGCCTGACCTGGCTGACCGGCATGCGCACCATGACCACCGCCGGGGACGTCAACACACAGGTCGGCATGGCCAGCCATATCTACCTGGTTACCCAGTCGATGGAGGACGCCTATTTCTACAGTGCCGACAGTGAGCTGCTCGTGGTGCCGCAGGAAGGTGTTCTGCGTTTTTGCACCGAGCTCGGCGTCATCGAGCTGGAGCCGAAGGAAATTGCCATCCTGCCGCGCGGACTTGTCTACCGGGTCGAGGTGATCGAGGGGCCGGCGCGCGGGTTCGTGTGCGAGAATTACGGTCAGAAGTTCGAACTGCCGGGCAGGGGGCCGATCGGTGCCAATTGCATGGCCAACCGCCGTGATTTCAAGACGCCGGTTGCGCATTATGAGGACCGGGAAGCCCCCTCCACGGTGACGGTCAAATGGTGCGGCCAGTTCCACGAGACCAGGATCGGCCACTCTCCGCTCGATGTGGTCGCCTGGCACGGCAATTATGCGCCGTGCAAATACGATCTCAGAAACTACTGTCCGATCGGCTCGATCCTGTTCGATCATCCGGACCCGTCGATCTTTACCGTGCTGACGGCCCCTTCCGGCGTGCCGGGGACAGCCAATATCGACTTCGTTCTGTTCCGCGAACGCTGGATGGTGATGGAAGATACCTTCCGCCCGCCCTGGTACCACAAGAACATCATGTCCGAGCTGATGGGCAACATCTACGGCCAGTATGATGCCAAGCCGCAGGGCTTTGTGCCCGGTGGCATGAGCCTGCACAACATGATGCTGCCGCACGGTCCGGACAACAACGCCTTTGAAGGTGCGTCCAACGCCGATCTCAAGCCCGAAAAGCTCGACAACACCATGTCCTTCATGTTCGAGACCCGCTTCCCGCAACACCTGACGGAATTTGCCGCCAAGGACGCGCCGTTGCAGGATGACTACATCGACTGTTGGGATTCGCTTGAGAAGAAATTCGACGGCACCCCTGAGGGGACCTGGAACAAGAAATGAGCAAATCAGACTTTCCGGACCGTCTGGTCATCCTTGGCTCGAAGGGCGGGCCGGCCATCCGTCCGGGCGGCCCGTCGCCGACCAGTTCCCTGATCGATATCGGCGGTCGGCGCTGCGTCGTCGATTGCGGCCTCGGTGTCACGCGCGGCCTGATCGACGCAGGTGTGGTGCTGAAGGAGCTGGATCTCATCTTCATCACCCACATGCATTCCGATCACGTTCTGGAGCTGGGGCCGTTGATCCACACGGCCTGGACAACCGGTCTGGCAACACCGGTCAAGGTCTTCGGCCCGGCCGATCTCATCGAGTACTGGGACGGTTTCCTGAGCTCCATGCGCTATGACATCGATCTTCGGATCGAGGACGAGGGTCGGCCGGACCTGCGCGATCTGGTCGAGATCCATCTGCTTCAGGAAGGCGACGTGCCGCTGGAAGACGACGCCGTCAGAATTAAGGCCCTGCGGGTAGATCACCCACCCGTGGTGGACTGCTACGCGCTGCGGTTCGAGGTTGACGGCTGGTCGGTCGTCTTTTCGGCCGACACGGCCTATTTCCCGCCGCTTGCCGACTTCTCAAAAAGTTGCGACCTGCTGGTCCACGAAGCCATGCTGGCGCGCGGCGTCGACAGGATCGTGGAAATTACCGGCAATGGCGAGCGTCTGCGCGAGCATCTCCTGGCCAGTCATACCATGGCCCCCGACGCGGCGAAGATCGCCGAGGCCGCCGGCGCAAAGACGCTGGTGCTCAATCATCTCATCCCGGCGGACCTGCCGGGCTTTGAAAAACAGGAATGGCTGGAAGCGACCAAGGGCTTCCAGGGAGAAACCATCGTCAGCCATGACGGCCTGGCGATCACAAGGAGCTGAGAACCTCATGAAACTGGCAACGCTCAAGGACGGCACGCGCGACGGCAAGCTGGTAGTGGTCAACGACCGCCTGACCTATTGCACCGATGCAAGCCATATTGCGCCTACGCTGCAGGCCGCGCTCGACGACTGGGACCAGGTGGCGCCGAAGCTGGAGCTCCTGGCCGAGAGCCTCTCTCATGAAGCCGTGCCGACGCTTCGCTTTCACGAGCACGACGCCCTGTCGCCGCTGCCGCGCGCCTATCAGTGGGCGGATGGCTCTGCCTATGTCAATCACGTCGAGCTGGTGCGCAAGGCGCGCGGTGCCAAGATGCCGGAAAGCTTCTGGACCGATCCGCTGATGTATCAGGGCGGTTCCGACACGTTCCTGGCGCCGCGCGATCCGATCGCCATGGGCGAAGAAGCCTGGGGCATCGACATGGAAGGCGAGATCGCCGTCATCACCGGCGACGTGCCGATGGGCGCCACGCCGGAAGAGGCGCTCAAGGCGGTCCGTCTGATCCTTCTGGTCAATGACGTTTCCCTGCGCGGCCTGATCCCGGCCGAGCTTGGCAAGGGCTTCGGCTTCTTCCAGTCCAAGCCGTCTTCCGCCTTCTCGCCCGTGGCCGTGACCCCGGCCGAGCTGGGCGATGCCTGGAAAGACGGCAAGCTGCATCTGCCGCTTCATGTCGATCTCAATGGTGCACCATTCGGACGCGCCGATGCCGGTGTCGACATGACCTTCGATTTCGGCCAGCTGATCGCCCATGCCGCCAAGACCCGCCCGCTGGGCGCCGGCGCCGTCATCGGCTCAGGCACGGTCTCCAACAAGCTGGACGGCGGCCCTGGCAAGCCGGTCACCGAGGGTGGTGTCGGCTATTCCTGCATTGCCGAGATCCGCATGATCGAGACCATCGATACCGGTGAGGCGAAAACGCCGTTCCTGAAATTCGGCGACACGGTCCGTATCGAGATGATGGACGGCGAGGGCCACTCCATCTTCGGCGCCATCGAGCAAACGGTGGAGAAATATCAGAAGTAACGGCCGCCATTCCGGACAAGTGCAGCGAAGCTGCATGCTGATCCGGAATCCAGCGGTTTTGCCGCGCGCATGCGCGCCAAATTGAATTTGTGCGGGCAAGCCCACGCTGATGTCTGGATGCCAGATCAGCGTTCGGCCTGGCCTCACTTGTCTGGCATGACGTGCATGGCACGAGAACGGATTGAGGAAAAATCATGAGCAAGCAATTCGCGTCCGTCGGAGACATGAGCGAAAAGAAGATCTCCTTCACCGAGATCGGCAAGGACCTCTGGGCCTTCACGGCCGAGGGAGACCCGAATACCGGCGTCATCATCGGCGATGACAGCGTCATGATCATCGAGGCGCAGGCGACCCCTGAACTTGCCAACAAGGTGATCGAAAAGGTGCGCTCTGTCACCGACAAGCCGATCAGCCATCTTGTGCTGACCCATTATCACGCCGTGCGTGTTCTGGGCGCTGCCGCCTATCAGGCGCCGACCGTGATCATGAGCCAGAAGGCGCGGTCAATGGTTGTGGAACGCGGTGCGGAAGACCGGGAATCTGAATTCATGCGTTTCCCGCGCCTGTTCATGGGGTATGACAATGTCAACGACATTCCGCCCCTGACCTGGCCGACCACCACTTTCAATGATCGCATGACGGTCTATCTCGGCAAGCGCCGGGTTGATCTGCGTTTCCTCGGCCGGGCTCACACGGCCGGTGACATCGTCATTCATGTGCCGGACCAGAATGTCATGTTCACCGGTGACATCGTCGAGTACCACTCTGCGTGCTACTGCGGCGACGGCCATTTCAATGATTGGCCGACGACGCTGGAGGCCATCCGGTCCTTCGATGTGGAAGCCATCGCACCGGGCCGCGGCGACGCGCTGGTCGGCAAGGAGATGGTGGGCAAGGCGCTGACCAACACGGCCGACTTCGTGTCCTCGACCTACCGGCCGGTAGCCCGGGTCGCCCAGGGCGGCGGATCGCTGAAAGAAGCGTGGGACGCCTGCCGCGCCGAATGCGATCCAAAGTTCAAGGACTATGCGATCTACGAGCATTGCCTGCCGTTCAACGTCGCTAGGGCCTATGACGAAGCGCTCGGCATCGACACGCCGCGCATCTGGACGGCAGAGCGCGACGCCAAGATGTGGGCGGACCTGCAGGGCTAGGCATGACCACGGCCCTTGATCACATCCACCTCATGGCGCGCAACAACGCCTATGCCAACGAACGTCTCTATGAGGCCTGCTGCCAGCTGTCTCCGGAGGCGTTCGTGGCGGAGCGGACCAATTTCTTTCCGTCGATCCGGGAGACCCTCAATCACAATTGGGAGGTCGACCGGTATTACCTGGATGCACTCCGGGAAGAGGGCAGGGGTCTTGGCGTTTTCGACGCACCGCATCTGGAAACGGCCTCGGAGCTGAAGCAGGCTCAGGAGCTGCTTGACCGGATGCTGATTGGTTTCTGCGACAGCCTGACCAAGACCGATCTGAGCCGAAAAGTTGTGCAGGACCGCGGCAGGAACGGCCGGTTTGAAGAAACCATCGCCAACACGCTGCTGCATCTGTTTCAGCACCAGACCCATCATCGGGGGCAGGTGCATGCCATGCTGGCAGGAACGAATGTCGCCCCGCCGCAACTCGATGAGTTTTTTCTGGATTTCGACCGCCACCCGGCGGCCGAAAGATTTCTCTGACGCAGGAGCCGGGAGGGAACCCCTGTGACCAAATTGTTCGAAGCGCCACTTTATCCCTACAAATGGTCCTCGGATCAGGAAGCGCCGTCTCCGGTGCGCCATCCCGTGGTGATCATCGGAGCCGGGCCGGTGGGGCTCGCAACGGCGATCGATCTGGCCCAGGCCGATGTGCCGGTTGTTGTTCTGGACGACAATGACAAGGTCAGTGTCGGTTCGAGGGCAATCTGTTTTTCCAAGCGTTCGCTGGAAATCTTCGACCGGCTCGGCTGCGGCGACGAAATGGAGGACAAGGGGGTCGTCTGGAATGTCGGCAAGGTCTTTTTCGGCAACCGCCAGGTCTATGACTTCAACCTTCTGCCGGAGGACGGCCACAAGCGCCCGGCCTTCATCAACCTCCAGCAATATTACTGCGAGCTTTTTCTGGTCGAACGCATCCGGGCCCTGCAGGCCGAAGGCAAGCCGATCGAGATCCGCGGTGGCAACCGTGTGGAGAATCTGCACACCTATGACGACCACACGCTGGTCACCGTCGAAACACCGGAAGGCGCCTACAATCTTGAAGCCGACTGGCTGATCGCCTGTGACGGTGCCGGATCACCGACCCGCCGCATGCTCGATCTTGATTTTGTTGGCCGCGTCTTTGAGGACAATTTCCTGATTGCGGACGTGATCATGAAGGCCGATTTCCCGACGGAGCGCTGGTTCTGGTTCGACCCGCCATTCAACAAGGATCAGTCGGCCCTCCTGCACAAGCAGCCCGACGGAGTCTGGCGCATCGACCTTCAGCTCGGCTGGGACATCGACAAGGAAAAAGAGAAGAAGCCGGAAAACGTTATTCCGCGTCTCAAGCAGATGCTCGGCCCGGATGTCGAGTTCGATCTGGAGTGGGTGTCGATCTACACCTTCCAGTGCCGCCGCATGGAAAACTTCCGCCATGGCCGGGTGATCTTTGCCGGTGACAGTGCCCACCAGGTTTCGCCCTTCGGCGCACGCGGTGCCAATTCCGGCTTCCAGGACGCTGACAATCTCGGCTGGAAACTGAAACTCGTTCTGGAGGGCAAGGCGCCGGACGCCCTGCTCGACAGCTATTCCGTTGAACGTGAATATGCGGCGGATGAGAACATCCGGCAGAGCTCGCGCTCAACCGATTTCATAACGCCGAAATCCGAGATCAGCCGCGTCTTCCGGGACGCCGTGCTCGATCTCTCCGAGCTCTACGAGTTCGCCCGGCCGCTGGTCAACTCCGGCAGGCTCTCGGTGCCCTGCACCTATGACGGTTCTCCGCTGAATGGCCCGGATGTGGCAAGCTTGCCGGCCCGGACGCGCCCGGGCAGCCCGGCGGTCGACGCACCTTTGAAGGACGGTTGGCTGCTCGACGGGCTCGGCGAAGGATTTCATCTTCTGGGCCTGGGCGTTGATGTTCCCGCAAGAACGGAACTCGACGGAATGGACCTGACCGGCCTCTCACTCTCCGCGTCGGATCTCAACCGCGATCTGAAACACCGTTATCTCGGCGAGGCACAATCGGCGGTTTATCTGATCCGCCCGGACCAGCATGTTGCCGCGCGCTGGACGGATTACGATGAAACCGCTGTCAGGCACGCCCTGGCGATCGCGCTGGCCAAGAAGGAAGCAACTCAATGACGGACGTGGTCACTGCCCCCAACCTGGACAAGCCGGACGAATTCTACGCCAGGCTGCTGGCTGCTCATGAAGGGCTCAGCAAGGCGGAAAGCGATGCTTTCAACGCGCGGCTGATCCTGCTGATGGCCAACCGGATTGGCGACTTGAACGAGTTGGACGCCTTGATGGAGGCGGCCAAACGGAAGTGAGACTGCTGTCAGGCAGCGTCTGCCGTCGAGTAAGGCACACGATTTGTGGCGCAAAGTTCGGTTGCGGACGAATCGTAAAACGGATCCTGAGTAGTAATTCTGCGTCGAATTTTGCTGCGTGAGGGCTTCTGATTTTTTTCGGGCAAAAAAATCTAAGTAAAAATCACGAAGCATCTCTTTGCTGGCAAAGACAAAAATGCGTTCGAATTATTTCGCCAATAGAAACAAAAGGTCAGGCCGTAACTCTTCATCATTTCATTAACCCCCGACGTCTTCAATTTAGGAAAGTGCGGGGGAAACATGTCCAAGCTACTCACACCATTGAAGAATGCTCGCTTCTCCGCGAAGGTCGGCGGCGGGTTTGTCACCATGATCCTGGTTGCCGCTGCGGTTGGGGCGGTCGGCACAGCCGCGATCCTCGGGTTGCGGGCGCAGTCCGACGTCAGTGCCAAGGCAACAGCGGCCATGGCCAACTTGCAGCAGGTGGCCCAGGCCCAGGAAGCCTATCTGTCCGCACGCAGCCCGGAACTGGCCGCGGCCGCCGAAGCCCAGATCGGACATCTGGAAACGGCGCTGGTGGCTCTCGACGATGTCTCCGGTCAGGGGGACACCGGAGCGACGGCCGAAGCGATCGCGCTGGTTGACCGCCTGCACGACGAATTCAACGGGGTCGTTGTTGCGGTGGACAACCGCAAGGCCCAGGTCGACAAGCTTTTGCGGTCGGCTGTCGGACTGGAAACCCAGGCGATCAGCATCACCGACCAGATGACCAAGATCCAGAGGGACGCCGGCAGCGCTGCGAAAAAGGCCTCCGGAACCCGCAACCGGGCCGACAAGATCGGCCGTGGTCTGTCGGACATCGAGGACACTGCCGCAGAAACCGCAGCAATGATTGCCGGGGTCGGTGAAAACGCGGAATTGTCCCCCGAGACCGGCAAGTCCGTTCAGGATGCCATCGCATCAATGGCAAAGACGGCCAGGAAATCCGCCAAGCTGAAAGTGGACGGGATCGACAAGGCGCGCCTGACCAGCCTGGCGGACGCAGCAAAGGCCCTTCTGGACAAGATGCCGAAGGCTGAGGGTGAGGGGGCTGAGATTGCTCCGCTTACCGCTTCTGTCGCCGGGGAGCTCGCCCGGGGGCTGAAAGACCTGCACGATCAGGCATCTGCCCTGCGCAAGGAAGTTTATGCGGCAACGGATGAGGCCAAGAAGGTCGCCGGCAAGGCGTCCTCCAAGCTGGGGATCGTTGATCTGGTCAACGTCAACGCGTCGAAATTCCTGCGCGCGTCGCTGGAAATCCGCTCCGCGACGATGGAGTTTTTTGCAGGCTTTGAATCCATGGGGGCCGACGAGGTCGTCAACCGGATCGAGACCCTGCGCTATCTTGCCAATCTCCTGAAGGCGGACAGCGCGGCCTTTCCTGAAATCACCGATGCTGTCGCAGCCATCGAGCAGGAAGTCTCCACCTTTGAGACCGAGTTCGCGGGCATGGTCACGGCCAAGGAGGCCTTCGACATCAAGCGCGAGGCTCTGGTGGCGATCTCTGCCGACGTGAGACGGGTGATTGCCGGTCTGACGGAGGCCCAGTCTGCAAGTGCCTATGCCCGGGCGGACACGGCTCTTGGCTTGATTGCGGCTGCACTGGTCGCGGCAATGATTGTCGGCGGATTGCTGGCCTTTGTCCTGTCGCTGGTGATCACTCGTCCGACGCGCGCGCTCACCGAAGCCATGGGCCGGCTTGCCGAAGGCGAGATCGACGTTGTCATTCCGTCCACCGAGCAGGGCGACGAGATCGGCGACATGAGCCGGACCGTGCAGGTGTTTCAGGAAAATGCCCGTGAACGGGTGCGCCTGGAGAGCGAAGCCAATGCGCATCGTGAAGCCCAGGGCGAACGCCAGGACGAAATCGAGCGCCTTATTCAAGGGTTTCGCGAGGAGGTTCAGGGACTGCTCGGCGCGCTCGATGAAACCGCAGACAGCATGTCCCGGACGTCGTCGGCGCTCGGCGGCATTGCCGAAAACAGCGCCGAACAGGCGGGCGACACGGCGCGGGTCAGTGAAGATGCCAGCATGAGCGTTGAAAACGTGGCCGGCGCTGCCGAAGAGCTTTCTGCATCCATTGCCGAAATCGGCGATCAGGTGCGCCGTTCCTCCGATATCGTGACGTCTGCCACCAGCGCGGTCCATGAAACCAACGACAAGGTCCAGGGTCTTGCCGAAGCGGCCTCCAAGATCGGTGAAGTCGTCACCCTGATCCAGGCGATTGCCGAGCAGACCAACCTCTTGGCCCTGAACGCCACCATCGAGGCGGCAAGAGCCGGCGAGGCGGGCAAAGGTTTTGCCGTTGTGGCTGCTGAAGTGAAGGAACTGGCCACACAGACCTCACGTGCCACGGAAGAGATCTCCTCCCAGATCCAGACCATCCAGAACTCCACCGGCGAAGCGGTGGCGGCCATCGGGGCGATTTCCGACACGATGGAAGAGGTCAATGGTTATACCCAGGCGATCTCCTCTGCCGTCAGCCAGCAGGGCGCTGCCACGAACGAGATTTCGGGCAATGTGCAGCGCGCGGCCCAGAGCACGCAGGCGGTCCAGTCGAACATGGCTCGGCTCGCCCAGGCGGTTGACGAAACCCGCGAAGCTTCCGGCGACGTTCAATCCGCTTCGGGTGACCTGAGCGACCGTAGCGGCGCCCTCAAACAGGGCATTGAGACTTTCTTGAACCGCGTGGCAGCGGCGTAGCGACGGTCCCCACCCGTTCACTGCTCCGCCAACAACCGCCGGCAAACTGCCGGCGGTTCTTCTTTGGGGCGCGCTACCGCCCGGTGATACCCGGGAAGAACAGCAGGATCCCGACCGCCAGGATCTGCAAGGCAATGAACGGCAGCAGCGAGCGGAAGATGGTTGCCAGGGTTATGCCCGGCGGCGCCACGCTTTTTAAATAGAACGCGGCAGGTCCGAAGGGCGGCGACAGGAAGGACACCTGCATGTTCATGCAGAACAGCACCCCGAACCAGACCGGGTCGTAACCCAGATCCTTGATGATCGGCACGAAAATCGGCATCGTCAGAAGTGCGATCCCGACCCAGTCCAGGAACATGCCGAGCACGAACAGGATCAGCATCATGAAGAGCAGGATGATGGTCGGGTTCTCCGAGATGCCGGAGATCAGGGCGGAGACGAACTTGATTCCGCCCATCAGGTTGAAGACGCCCACCAGCGCGCTGGCGCCGATGCCGATCCAGACGATCATGCCGACGGTCTGAAGTGTTTGCAGGGCCGCGCCCTTCAGCAGGCCGAGTGAGAATTCGCCCCGGATGACCGTCGACAGCAACACTCCGGCAACGCCAACGGCGGAGGCTTCGGTCACGCTGGCAACGCCGCCATAGATCGAGCCGAGCACGCCGGCAACCACCAGCAGCGGCAGGAAAAGGCCCTTGAGCAGGCGCAGCTTTTCCGCTGTCGGCACCGGATCGCCTTCCGGCACCGGCGCGACATTCGGATTGAGATAGGCCCGGATCAGAACATAGGTGATGTAGAAACCGGCCAGCATCAGGCCGGGGACGAAGGCAGCAGTGAAGAGGTCGCCGACCGAGACATTGGCAGTCAGCCCATAGATGATCAGCACGATGGAGGGCGGCACCATGGTGCCGAGCGCACCGCCGGCGCAGACCACGCCGATCGCCAGGTGCTTGTCATAACCGAGACGCAGCATCTGGGGGAGAGCGACCAGCCCGAGCAGAACGACCTCGCCGCCGATAATGCCGCTCATCGCTGCCAGGATCACCGCCACGACGATGGTCTGGATGGCGACCCCGCCGCGCAGGCGTCCGCCCACCAGTTTCATGGCGTCGAAAAGGTCTCTGGCAATGCCGGACCGGTCGAGGATCGCCGCCATCAGCACGAACATCGGCACGGAGACGAAGACGAAGGACCCGACAAAGGAATAGACCCTGCTGGTGATCAGGGGCACGACCATCGGTCCGAACCAGCCGAGTGCGAAGATGAGGGCGACCAGCAGGGTCACGAAGGCCAGCGGAATGCCGGAGACCAGGAGCACCAGCAGCATCGCGAACATGAGCAGGGTGCCGACCTCGATGCCGAGGCCTTGGAGAGAGCCGAAGAAATCGATCACTTGCGCCCCCTGGCGTAATTGACTGCGAGCATCAGGAACTGGACGGCCATGACCGTCATGACCACCAGCAGGAAGACCTTGATCAGGCCCGGATAGACCGGATCCCAGGCGCTGCCGGACCGTTCCAGACGGAAGCTGCCATCCGGGCGAAACGCCGCCTTTTGCACCATCAGCCAGGACGCATAGGCAAAAAAGCCGCTGGCGACCATGCAGATCAGCGAGATGACCACGTCAAAGACGCGCCGGAGGCGGGGCGGAAGGCTGTCATAGATCAGGACGACACGAATGTGCCGGTCGCGGGCCGTGCAATAAAGGCCACCATAAAGAAAAGCCATGCCACAGAGAAAGATGGTGGTTTCATGAGCCCAGATCGTCGGCGCATTGAAGACATAGCGCAGCACGACTTCGTTCAGCAGCACGACCATGGAGATCACGATGCCGCCGGCGAACAGCAAGCCGCCCTTGTTGATCCACCGGCCAAGCAGACCGGCTTCGGCAATCGCGCCGGGATCCGTCTTCTCCTCAGGTCCGTCTGTAACTTCCGCCACGGTGTCCTCCCGTTCATTCCTTATGAAACGGGCGCCCGCAGGCGCCCGTCGAACCGCTGCTATCAGGGCAGCTTACTGCATCAGGCCGTTCTCTTTCAGATAGCCGGTCAGGACGTCATAGACCTTCTGGGCATTGTCGGAGCGTTCAGCGACCTTGGCCCATTCGCCGGTGGCGATAGTCCGGAATTTGGCGCGTTCCTCGGCCGACCAGTCGGTCACCGTGACCTCGCCGCTGGCCTTGGCTTCTTCCACGGCTTTCAGGTCCCGGTCGGCCAGTGCGGCCACCTGGGCCTTGGCAAACTCGGCAACGCTTTCTTCAAGTGCTGTCTGCAGATCCGCCGGCAGGGCATCCCACTTGGCCTTGTTCATGGAGATTTCCACGAGCGGCATGGAGTGGAAGCCCGGATAGACCGGGTTCGGCGCGACCTTGTGCATGCCCTGGGCATGGTTGGTCGAGAACACGGTATAGTCGGCTGCATCGATCACGCCCTTGTCGAGCGCGGTGAACACCTCGGAGCCCGGCAGGTTCACCGGCGCGGCTCCGGCGGCTGCAAAGACCTGCTGCACGAGGCCTTCGGGTGCCCGCATCTTCAGGCCCTTCAGGTCGTCGACGCCATTGAGCGGCTTCTTGGAGACAAAAGCTTCCAGACCAGGTGTGGTTGCTCCGATGAAATGAAGGCCATAGGGCTCGACCAGTTCGTTCATCAGTTCCTTGCCGCCGCCGTCAGCCATGAAAGCGAACATCTCGTCCGGGGAGGACCAGGCGCCGACCGGGTTGGCGATCAGGCCGAAGGCCGGGTCCTTTCCGGCAAAATAGGACGTGTCTGTGATGTGACCATCAAGAATGCCGGCCGAGATCGCGTCCTGGGTCTCGTTGTGGGCAACGATGGATTCCACCGGCAGAAGCTCGATCTCGATGCGGCCGCCGGTCTTTTCCTTGACCGCTTCCGTCCAGCCCTGCTGCAGTTCGAAATTCGGGTTACCCGCCGGGTCGGACGATTGGAAGCGGAACGAAAAATCCGCCGCCATGGCAGAGGTGGCAAGGGCACTGGCCGCAACGGCGGCGAGGGCGGTTCTCTTCAGATGTTTCAGCATGTTTTCCTCCCGTTCAAGGCACCGCGTTCATCACGATGCGATGGTTTCAATCGGCGGCGGAGCCTGCCGCAGTTTTTCCAGGGCACTGTCGACGAGCTGATCGACAGGCCTTGAAATTTCCAGGGTGAAGCCCGTTTCGCCGGCTTCGAGCGGTTCCAGGGTCGCCAACTGGCTGTCGAGCAGCGCTTCGCCGACAAAATGACCCTGGCGATTGGTGAGGCGTTCCGCGATCAGGGCGCGCGGCCCGGCCAGGTGAACAAACCGGCAGGCGGGCAGGGACGCCCTGAGACGATCCCGGTAGGCGCGCTTCAGGCTCGAACAGGCGACCACGGCGCCGCCGGTGCAATAGAGCTGCAGCTGGGCGGCCATGGCGACCGCGTCCAGCCAGGGCATGCGGTCCGCATCGGTAAGGGCCTCGCCACCTGCCATCTTGCGCTTGTTTTCGGGGCTGTGGAAGTCGTCAGCCTCCACCATGCCAACACTGAGCTGCGCGGACAGCTGTTCAGCCAAACGGCTTTTGCCGGCGCCGCAAACGCCCATGACGACGATGGCGATCTTGGATCCGGCGTTTGGCAGTTCAGCCTCCATAAGTGTCCCCGTTGGATGTTCCTGTTGCGCCTATTCAAAATGGTAGCGCTAACATTTGTCAAACATTTTTTTCTGGCCTATCATTCGAAGTGATCGAATACGCCAATTAAACGCATGAAATGGTTTGGTAATTTGCGAGCAACAATTGCCGATGTCGCCAGGGAAGCTGGTGTTAGCGCTATGACCGTTTCTCGTGCCTTGCGCGACCCGGACAAGGTTTCGGCAAAAACGCGGGTCAAGATCCAGGCGGTGGTTGACCGCCTCGGCTACGTTCCCGACCCGGCGGCAAGCGCGCTGGCGGCTGGCAAGACCAACGTGATCGGCGTGATCGTGCCATCCGTCACCAACAACGTTTTTTCCGACGTCATGCGCGGCGTTTATGAAGTGGCGGAGGGCTCCAAATGGCAGATCCAGCTCGGGAACTCTCGCTATTCGCCGCTGGAAGAGGAAAATCTCGTACGTACCTTCCTCAGTCAGAAGCCGGCCGGGCTGATCCTGTCGGGTCTCGACCAGTCCGACGAAACCTCGAAACTTCTGATGAATGCGGACTGCCGCATCGTTCAGATCATGGAATGCGGGCCTGACCCCTTCGACATGATGATCGGCTTTTCCCATGTCGAAGCGTCGGCCGCTGCCACGCGCCATCTGCTGGAAGAGGGCTATCAACGGCCGGGTTACATTGCCGCCCGGCTCGACCCGCGCAGTCAGCGCCGCTTGGCAGGTTTCAGGGCCGAAGCGGAAAAGGCCGGTGTCTTTTCGGACGGCCGGATTGTCACGACACCGCGTCCCTCGACTGTAACGCTTGGCTGCGAGTTGGTTGCGGATCTCTTGTCCAAAGCGCCTGAAACCGATGCCATCCTGTGCAACAACGATGACCTTGCGCTTGGCGCCCTGTTCGAATGCCAGCGCCGGGGATTACGGGTGCCACAAGACTTCGGCATTTGCGGCTTCAACGACCTGGAGATGATGGCGGCGGCCAACCCGTCCATCACCAGCGTTCGGACCTACCGGCTGGATATGGGGCGCGAGGCGTTTGAAATGCTGACAGGCGCGCTTGGTGGTGCCGAGCCCGGGCAGGCCTTGATCGATCTGGGCTATGAAGTTGTCGCCCGCCAGAGCACGGCACGACACAGATAAGTGAGTTCCTGCCGCGGCCCAGCATCGGTGGGTGCTGGTGGCCACGCGCGTCTTTTGTGCTGCAGAGCGCTTCGCGGATCTAATGGGTGCTTATCGGAAAACCCCGGACGGTCCCGCCTGAACGTCATTCAACTGTCGAATTCCAGATGGAAATGCTGCGGAAAATTGGAGGTTCCGGTGTCGATCTGCCCTTCGGCTCCGGGCGCGCGGCGCAGGTTCTTCTGCTTGAGCAACGGTTTCAGGAGGGTGGGAATGACAGCCTTGTTGATCGTCGCCCCGAAACACTCATGCATGCCGTAGCCCCAGATGATGTAATCCTCCCAGGGCCGGTCGGTTTTGAAACTGTTGGGGGACTTGATGTCGAGACGGTCGAAACAGGCGGAAAAGTTGGCGGCAAAGACCATCTGCCCTTTCCGCACCTTCATGCCCCTGAAAGTGGAAGGAGCCACCATCGTGTCGCGCGTTGCCCGGCGGTAGATCACCGGGTTGAACGGGTTGAACCTCAGGGCCTCCCAGACATGCTGGGCGAACAGGTCGTCCTTGTCGGCACGTGCCGCCTGCTGGGCGGATGCCAGGGCATCCGGTCGATTGAGAAGTTCATCAAGGGCAAGACAGCTGGCCTTTGAGATTGTCGGAATGGCCCCGATCAGAAGGCCAAGCAGGTTGTTTCTGATCCCGAGATCACTCATGCCCGGCGTATCAGCCGATTGCAGTTCAAGGCACCGGTTCAGGATGTCGGGTGTCGTTGTCGGATTGGCTTTGCGTTCGGCGATGGCGCCGTCGAGATAGTCGCGCAGTTGCGAGGCCTGGCCCATCGCGATGGCATCCAGTTGCGGGTCGGCGCCAAGATCCTGGAACAGATACCAGAAGAGATTGGTTGTCCACTCCTGCATCTGCTTGCGTTCGCCGCCGACACCGAAATAGGTGGCTGTCATATCCCAGGGCACTTCGAGCGTGAGGGTCGGCACGATGTCAATCTTGCCGCCACTGTTCTCGACGATGGTTTGCGCCAGTTCTGCTGCGCGCGGCTGTACGATTTCAGCAACATCGGTCATGCGGGCCGCAAGACGCATCGCGGACGTGTCGCGCGTATAGTCCCAGCCGGGCTGCATACCGAGAAAGAAGTTTTCCCCGGCCGTCAGCTTGCGCATCCGCGGGCCGTAGACAACCTCGAAATCCGCATTGCGGTTGAGCACGTCCAGCACGTCCGACCGCCGGGTGACGATGGCCGTGCCCGTGTTTTCATAGGCTTTCATCACCTGGCGTTTGAGCGAAAAATTCGGCACGAAGGCGCGCAGCACGGCAAAGACCCGGCGTTGCGTCACCGGCTGCAGAAAGAACGCGGCCACCTTGCCTTCAAAGAGGGCTTTCAGGCCCAGGCCGATCAACAGGACGAGGGCCCAGAGACCTTCCCCCCAGATGACAAGTCTCTGAAAAATCGCCACAAAGATATTGGTGACCGCACTGAGCATTCTTGTCTCTCCCTTCGTCCCGGACTTTTATGTCGGGTCGACGATCCCCATGGCCATCATGCGCAGGGCAGTCATGGACGGTACAAAGAAATAGTCGCCGCCACGGCATTCCACGAAGGTGTCCAGCTTGCTCATGACATAGGGCGGTTTCCCGCTTTCCGGATTTTCAGGAATTGTGTGCCGCTTGTGCCTGTCGTGCCGGCCAAGCAGAGGGCAGGTGTTGTTGCCCTGGTGGAAGTCCAGGCCGTACTGGATCCATTGCTGCTGCACGAACTCGAACTGACGAAACAGACTGGCGCACATGATCAGCATGATCACGCCCTGTTCGGTGCTGTCGTCCTTGGCCTCGTTGTTCGAGGGGCCATAAGGCAGCCCGCGGCGGAGAATGCGTCGGCGTTTGTTGAGTGCACTGGTGGCGTCGGGGTTCTCGTGCGGTTTTCCGGTTTCGGGATCCAGCCCCGTCTTGTTGAGCGGGTCCAGGTAGTCCCGTGTATTGACCCGGCGGATATGAGCACCGGAAGGACATTTGTAGCCTGGCATGTCATCCGCGTAGCGGAAGTCCCGGGCCTCGCCCGAGCGCACATAGACGTCATGGTTCTTGTAGGCTTCGAGGTCCGGTGTGTTCGGGTCGAACTTGTGTTGCTTCTGGAAGGCGCGCCAGTCCTGATATGTCGGAACCTTCGCCAGCGGCACACCATCGCTCCAGCGGCCGCACATCTTTGCGCGCAAGGTTTCTTCTGCCTCCACGTCACTGACATTCGCAACGTTGGCATAGCGTTTCGCTTCTTCCTTCAGAACCCGGTCAAAGGTGCCGACATTCTCGTGAAGCTTCCGGAAAGCGACAAAGGTGCCGTTGCGCATGAATTCGTAAGGTGGGGCCGTCGGCGGCAGTTCCTGGCTTTCGTCCGGATGGCCGAGGACAAATTCGCCCGTGGCAAGCGGCTGCCAGCCTTCGCCCATCAGCTTGCCGCGACCGACAACGGCCTTTGCCTCGTCTGCCGCGCTGAGCTGGCCTTCGAAAACGGGGTCACCGATGCCGTCGGTAAAGCCGAAATGTTCCTTGCGGGTGGGTAGATTGACGCCGCCAACGTTCTCAAAGAC
The DNA here is from genome assembly GCF_965233565.1 of Roseibium sp. Taxonomy (GTDB): domain Bacteria; phylum Pseudomonadota; class Alphaproteobacteria; order Rhizobiales; family Stappiaceae; genus Roseibium. The sequence goes on from NZ_OZ247494.1 coordinate 5,231,653, forward strand.
CGCGGAGGCGGATTGATAGTCCTGGTCGCCTTTGGCGCCGATGCCGCCAAGGTGACGAACACCTGCCTTCTTGGCCGCCGCCAATAGCCACTCGGCGCGTTCTGCGAGAGCCGGGTGTGGCTTGTCTGTGGTGTCCGGCGCAAGCTGGGCATTGAGCGTGACCAGCATGTGCACGTCCCCGTCCGCAGGTGCCGAGGACGTCCGGTTGTTCTGCCAGATCGGATCCCAATGGGCATCCCACTTGTTCTTCTCTGCAGCCCTTTCGGTTTCACCGGGGTCGCGGTCGCCGAGTATGAAGGCGCGTGCCTTCATGCCTTCGATAAACTCATCCGGAAAAGCCTGGAGGGTTCTCACGGGGAGCCCCAGTGCCAACAGGCCGGTGAAGGACAAGGCAATGTTGGTTGTGCAGTCCGGCTTCGGCTGCACCATGGACGGGTCTTCCGGTTTCTGATCTGTCTTCGGCCAGCGGGCTGCCGTTGTCACGACGGTGCGCACCGTGTCGACAAAGGCCCGACCGGAGGCCGGGTTCGGAAAATGGAAGAAGTAATAGCGGGCAAATGGAAACGAATAGCGGCCATAGGCGCGCGTGACATTTCCCTGAATGTCGTTGAGGTCGAGTTTCCGGGTCATCTCACAGCCTCTCAAGGGGTCACGTTTTTCGGTGATTCTGACGAGATCACCCCGGGCATCTGGGTCATTGATTTCCGGTCATAGGGCTTGTGTTCCTCGATGAACTTGCCGAAGGCATCATAAAGGTCCTGATCAGATGCCCCCTGATTGTCGACGTAAAGGTCGGACATCTTCTGCTGCACGTAGAGGGCCTTCAGCACGGAGGGCAGGTCGTCATACTTGCCTGGCGGCAGGGGCTTTCGTCCGTTCCAGAGGGCAAACCGGATTGCCCCGTATGCGAAAAGCAGGCCCAGGCCAATCGCGATGATCCAGGTTGCCAGTGTCGACCATCCGAGTAGAGGCACTTCCGAGACGCCGATGAGCCACAGGACCAGCGTCAGCAGCCCCACGACAAGGGGCGCAAGCACGCCGTAAAGAAGCGTCTTGAAGGGCAGATTGTGAAACTTGGGAAGTTCCAGATAGTAGTCGTGGAACGGCATCGTCGTTTCCACGTGGCACCGGTCCAGATAATCGGCGAATTGATCGGCCGTCTTTACGGTCTCGAAGCCGTAGCAGTTGGAGTAGATCTCCGTGAGTTCCTCCTCCATCGTGTCCCATAGTTTGCGCGCATAGGACTTGCGCACGTCCTGCTGTGCTTCCGGTGTCAGATTGGTTGGCAGCGGGTCGCCATCCTGCGTGATCGCGTCAATATCTGCACAGAAGACGAGGTAGGGGGCGTTCAGCCGGTCGACCGGTTGTGGCTTGGCCTGGTCGTTGCCTTCGATCTTCGCCAGGATCGGGTTTTGCGTATTGCGCCCGTTATAGACCACGTCTTCCAGCACGAACATACGCGCCAGATGGTTGCGTTGATTGCGGGCAAAAGGGCTGTTGTATTTGGTGTCATTGGTGGCCGGCGACTGGTGGGCCGTTGGCAGTTTGGCAAGCGCAATACGTGCCAGCTGGACATGGGAGGTTTGCAGGTCGTCGACAGGAGCCCCGGGTTTGATCGGGGCGAGCGTCGTCAGGAACAGATGGCCGGTATCCAGATCAGGCATTTTTCTGTTCCTTTCTGCGTGACCGCAGACCCTGAAAACGCTCCTGGGAACGCTCGACATAGTCTTTCCGGTTTTCGTCGGCGGCTTCAGTCGCAAGGCTGGCCACGGGACCGAAGCCCGGGTCGCCCAGTCCGATCTGCATGTTGTAGGCGGCTTTGTGGAAGGCGGCGGCGAACTCTTCGGGAGAGGAATTCTTGTGAAGGTCTACGAGCTTCAACACCTGGTCGTAGATCGCCAGGCTCGTCTTGATGTCCCGTTGGGCGCTGCCCGGCGTGGCATTATAGTAGTAGTCGGTGTCGATCTGATTGAACGTGATGTAGTTCTTGAAGGGCGTGATCGGAATGGACTTGGGGTATTTGACCGCCGAGTACCAGAAGAGGTCGAGACCACTTGGAATGCCATCGGAAAAGGCATCGATATACTGGTCCCAGGTGCCGTTGAAGTTGGAGCAAAAGAGCATGTAGTCGTTCTTTAGCTCCTCCTTGCCTTGTCCAAGATCCGGCCAGTCGGCCGGCTTCAGAATGACCCAGCGTGCAAAATGGATCAGCGACAGGCCCAGCAGTCCCAGAAGGTTTTCGGGCAATCCCCGCGAGGCCATGAAAAGAAGTCGGTTGATCCAGGTATTGCGCGGGTGGCTGGGTGTCACAACGTTCATTGCATAAGCTTTGCCAGCGATATTTGACAAGAAGCACCTATGAGTAGCAAAAAAAGTAACATAAACCAGATATATTAGTGCATACGCCAACCCGTCGTGGCGTGCAATATCGAACTGGAATAATTTGCCTTCGTTCTCTGTATTTTAGGTCTAGGCCGATACTTCTTGCTTGAAATTTCTGAATTATTGAAAATTTTACTGGTTATTAAGTCGGCAATTTCTAATTGAGTTGAAGGTTGTGCTGAAGTTTGCGTCAACAATTTCCGCATTGTTGGGTGCGTTTTCTTGGTTGTCAATGTATCTGTTCAGGTTGACTGGAGCAGACAATGAACCCGCCAGCCCCTTCCGGAGGATATACACACGCCGTCAATGCGCTTCGCAGCTATCGACCTGCTTTTAGGTCGCTCTGGTCCGGTCGCGAAGCTGGAGGATCACTGGGTAATCAGGCGAGGTTTCGCCAGGCCTGGCTGAGCGCCTTCGGCATGATGCTGTTCGATCCGGTTCCTCCCCATCCGCTTGGCCTGATAGAGCGCTTCGTCGGCCTTGCTGATTGCGTCGTCCAACTTTGAAATTTGCGCTTTCACCGCAAAGACGCCGGCGCTGAGCGTGATCGCCTGTGTGCTCTCGATGGTCCGGCTCGCGTTTTCTTCAAAGGCAGTGCGGAGGCGTTCCAGCAGGCGGGATGCGGCGGCGCTCTCCATATCCGGTAGAAACACGGAAAACTCTTCTCCGCCGGTGCGGCCGAAGACGCCTTTGTCGCCTATGACCTCGCTCATCATGTTCGCCAGATAGGCAATCACCTTGTCGCCCGCGGCATGGCCGAACGTATCGTTGACGTTCTTGAAGTGATCAATGTCGATCACGGCAACACTGACATTGCGGCTGCCATCTTCGCGGCACAGACTTTCCAGCATCTGGTCCGCGTCATCAAAAAAGGCGCGGCGGTTTCGAATCCCGGTCAGGGCGTCTATCCGGGCGAGTTTCTTGTATTTGGCGCTGTGGTTTTCAAGAACCAGTGCCAGCATCAACGGCGCCAGAGACAGGATCACCATCAAGAGCAGGAAGTAATTGGCCTTGAAGACGATACTGTTATAGGCCGCGGCAACCCAGGCTCCGGATTGGATGAATGACCCTGAAAAGAGCACCAGATACGACAGCGAGCCCAATGCGAACACGGCGGAAAGCAGTCGCGCGCTCACAAGCTTGTTTTCGTTGTGGTACGCATAAAGATAGGTCGCCCAGGCACAGAGCAGGGCATTCAGCGATGTGTTGACGCGCGATCTGGCGACAAAGCTGTCCCGCAGGTCCGGGAAAAGATAGATGCCAAGCGCGAGCACCACCGGAACGAACACGAGGATAAATCTTGGCTGGAGGCGGTAAAACACTTGCGCCGACAGAACGAACAGCCCGCTCGAGATCAGATACAGGAACGAAGAGATCCTGATGTAAAAATCTCCGTGCCTGTTCATAATGGTCGCGGTCGCGATCAATGTCAGCGTCAACATGTTGATGATGATGCTCGAGCGGACATTTTTGGGGAGATTTTTGACGGAAAACAGCGAAATGAACAAAATCAGAGCGCCAATATATTCTATTATTGCAAGAATATATCCCATGGTGTCAGAGTTTATTTTTGACAGCACACCGCTACTCCGCATCCAAATTAGACGATGACAATTTATAACATAGTTCAGAATGTCAGTTTGAAGATCTGGCCTTCAAATATGCTTCCATACGGAAGCTGATTATTCTCGGTATCGAGCCAAGTGACCTTTCGGCAGCTCAGCATTGCACAATGCAGCATTCCAGCTGCCGGAACAATTTCAAAGACTTGAATCAATCACACGACTCAGTCCTCAAGTTGAGGATCTTGATAACCGATATTGAAAAAAATGACTACATCATTTCTTAACAAGATTGAGTCAATATATTTGACAATCAGTGGTTAAGTATTGGTGGGGCTTTCGTAAAACCGGTTTCCTGAAGCGATGTTGTCGCCGAGCAAGCAGTCTTGCGGGTGATGTTTTATTCAGTGTGCTCTGTTTTTTTGGAACTCGTTGCATAAGAACCGGAATATCCCTGAGTGCTTTCAAGAAATATGGCCGCTGATTGTGGGAAATCTTGCGAGTCTTGTGTGGGAAGTTCAGAGATGAAACAAAATCGGCTAATCACGCTGCTGCCATCCACAGATGTGGATCTGGGGCGGTGGTTGTTGCAGCATTCCGGCGTTCCCTATCGGGAGGAGCCGAATGCGCCTGTGTTCCACGAGCTGGTTTTCTGGATGTGGAGAGCTCCGGCTTCGCGCTATATCCTCTTCGTTCCGGAAAAGGGGAAGGCGCGGTATTCCGGCGTTGACGACATTCTTTCTTATCTCAAGACCGTGCCGGGTTTCGACCAGGGGCTCATCCCGGACCCTGACAAGGAGCCGGATGAACATTGGGCGGTTATGGATCTGCAGCAATATGCCAGAAGCACGATCGGCGATGAGTTGGACCGCTGGTGCTACTATCACCTCCTGAGAAACCGCAGGGCCATCTGGCCGTCGATCACCACGGGTGTGCCGCTTTATCAAAAGGCGGGTGTCTTCGTCGGCATGCCTGTGATCCGGCGCCTGATGAACTACGCCTTGAAACTGAACGCGAAAAATGCCCAGGAGGCCTTGCAGCACACGTGTGCCGGGATGGAGCGCATCGACAACATGCTCTCCGATGGAAGGGAATTTCTGGTTGGTGGACGCCTGACACTTGCCGACCTGGCGGTGGCCGCCTCCTTTGCGCCGATCATTCTGGCCCAGGGCTATCAGGGCATGCTGCCCAATCAGGCGATTTGCCCGCCGGAAATGGTGCCCGTGATCCAGAAGATGAGGGAAAGCCCGACCGGGCGGTTCATTCAGCGGATCTATGATCAATACCGGCCGGTTGAAACGGCTGCCGCCCTGGAGCGCGGTCTTGCGAAGCCGTTGAGCTCGGACGGGCATCGGCGCGCAGCATAAGTGTCGGAGGCGTCGTACTCACGAGGGGCGTGGAGATGAGGCGATCATGCCGCACGCTCCTCTGTCGCGGGAAATTTGCGTGACCGCCCTACCGGCGGTAAGGAAGGGTCGATAGACAATGGTCTTGAAGGCCAATCAGGCCTGGTGTGGTAACATGGTGGCTAATAGAGGGGGCGGTTGTTGCGTGTTTTGGCAAGCATCATGACCCGCAACCATTTAATAACACCTGCGAACTACACCTGTGTCTGATGTGGAAGTACATGTGCTCACTTTCGTGTTTCAGGTTCGAGCCCGTGATATTTGGTCGGGATCGCGCGTCGTGAGGAATCGGGCAGGGGCATAGAATGACCTTTGACTTCGATGTGAATACGGCACGGGTCGCACTCATCGTCATCGAGCTGATTTGTGGCATCACACTCTTGTCGGCTTTGTGGCTGACGCGCGAGTGTGAGCGGCACATTTCCCTGAGCGTAATATCTTCCAGCGCGAGCCTGATGCTCCTCAGTGCCGCCAATTTCGCGGAGATCACCAGCTATCTCTATGATCCGTGGCTGGCGATGGTTTTACGCGAGGCGCTGGTTTACGCCTCTGTCGGCTTTGCAGTCCTGGCGGCGCGCCTGTTTTTTGACCTGAAGCCATATCTTGCCGTCGTTTTCGCGCCCCTGTTCATCTGGCTTGGCCTCGGTGTTTACACCGACATCGGGGCAACAGCCGCCGGACGCCTGCAAGTGTTCGCGCTCTTGGGCGGCGGCTTGGCGTTCTGGAACGCCTATTTGTACTTCCACTACAATGCGCGCCATCTGGTCGCCGCCTACGGTCTGTCTTTCTGGGCGGCTCTTTCAGGCGTCAATGTGGTTTACGCAGGCGCGTCTTCATTTCTTGCAGGTGGTGGCGATCTGGCCATGGACGGACCGCTCGTCAAGGCGCATCTCATCTTCATGCTGATCTATGTCTCGATGAAATATGCGCTTATCTACGCCCTTGTCATCGAGTTTCAGCAGAAACGGCATCGCAGCGCCGCACAGCGAGATGCTCTCACGGGCCTGCGCAACCGGCGGGCGTTGTTTGACGATGCTGAAACAGCTCTTGCAGGCAATCGTGCTGGAGACGCGGCCCAGTCCTACAGCCTGGCGATGGTGGATATCGACCATTTCAAACAGGTCAACGACACCTATGGTCACTCTTGCGGCGACAAGGTACTCGTCCTTCTGGGAAGACTGTTGGAGCAGGGACTGGATCCGGGTCACATTGCCGGGCGCAGTGGTGGTGAAGAGTTCGTCCTGGTGTTTCCGGGCGGGTCCAGGGAACAGGCCTTCCGATTGGTTGAAAGACTGCGCAAGAGTTTCGAACAGGCAACGCCAGGCATCGAGGATCTGCTGACGCCGGTGACCTTGAGCGCAGGCATTTCGCATTGTCCGACGGGAGAGACAGAATTGAGTGCAGCCCTGTTTAAGGCAGATGAAGCTCTCTACGAAGCCAAAAAGGCCGGTCGGAACAGGGTTTTCCTTTCAGATGAAAAGACGCGCGGTCAAAAAGACACCGCCTATCGATCCTTGTCGGCCGCCAGTTCGCGCTGGAATGACCAGGCCGTCGCCCGCTGAAGCGACAGATGTCTGACCTCCGGCTTTGGCCGTCCTATCTCACTTTCGTGGCGGGCGGAGCGTCCTGCAGCATGTCTGGAACGGCGCTGACCGAGAATGAGAAGAAGTCGCGGATAACCGCATCAATGTCTCCACGTGCTTTCAGTCGTTGCGTCGCCTCTTTCAATGCCAGTACGTAACCGTCCTCGGGCAGTGTCTTGCTGCAGATCAGCACAAAGGGATATTGCGTGGTGATGAGGGGTTTTCCGAAGATTTCGTGAGCGATATTCGCTTTCATGAAAGCGCTGTACCGAACGCTTTCAATTGCCCCCATGATGGCGTCAATTCGACCGACCTCAAGCATTCTTGCGCTTTTTTCGTAGTCCGGTGTCTGCACCTTGTCGAGGGTTTCATCGCTGTCGAAAGGATCGCCGATGCTCATGCCGGCAGGAACACCGATCTTCAGGCCTTGCAGGTCTTCATAGCTCTCCAGGTCGATACCTTTGCGAGGGATGATGCCGACCCTGAGTTCATAACCAATATTGGCAACATGCATGAAGTTTTCTTGCGCGAAAGGAGAGTGGGCAGCGATTGAGCAGTCGGCCGTGCCGCTGGTCAGTTCGACGACCATGCGCTTGATCGGCGCAGTTGTTGCCTTGTGGGAGAAGCCGGCTTCTTCAAGGATCAGATTGGCGATCGTATAATGATAGCCGTCGATATTGCCGTTTTTGTCGAGGTAACTGTAGGGCTCCTGCTGCATGGTGATGAAAATGGGCCGCTTGTCATCGGCCTGGACAGCATCTGCAGTCAGGCCGAGGAGCATAACTCCACATAACCAGGATGTGCTGAAGCGCTTCTTCATGCGTTTTTTGAGCCTCCAGTCGGAAACCCTGATTCTACGCATGCAAAAGGAGGTCAGCCAGCTGTCATTATTGTCCAGCTGGGCAGATACCAACGTGCGGTCTGCCTGTCTGGACCAGACCTGGAACGCCGTGTTCGCTTGCCTCAAGGAATTGATACAGTTCTATCGCCGAGACCGAAACCTAGGCCCGGATACATCGAGAACCGGCACGGGTCTAGGCGGCCTGTAAACGCTGAAAATCAGTTTCAAAAAGAAAGAAATGGTCGGAGTGAGAGGATTCGAACCTCCGACCCCCTCGTCCCGAACGAGGTGCGCTACCAGGCTGCGCTACACTCCGACTTGTTTCTTGGAACTGTCAGGACAGGTCCATCGGGAACAGCGTGGCAGGGCCGCGCTGCGTGGAGGGTCATTTAGCAAAGCTGACCTGTTCCCGCAAGGGGTTTGGTGAGGGGGCTGGCATTTTTTTGAAACTGTGAACAAGTTCAGGCAGATAGCGACAAATTTCGCGAAAAATCCTGAACGGGGTATGCGGGACTGCCCGCGTCTGGCGTCTCAAACGTCGGTGTCTCGACTTGGCGACTGGAGCGCGCCTGCGAGAAAATCAGGTCCTGTTCACCCTTCTGGGGAAAACCTGCCTGAAGGGCCAAAACTTTGCCCTTACAGCCTCTTGCGCTCCGCAGCCGGTCTCGTTATACAGCGTCTCCACGGCCTTGGGGTGTAGCCAAGCGGTAAGGCAGCGGTTTTTGGTACCGCCATGCGAAGGTTCGAATCCTTCCACCCCAGCCAGTCTTCTCCGACCAGATCCGATGAAAAGTGTTCCTTCCAGGACCCGAACGGTTTTGGGGAAAGCAGTGGCTTGTCCAATATTCGGCTTGATCTTCTTAAGTCTCTGTCCCGAAAGGCGATATTTTATTCTCTGGAAAACTGTTAACAGCTTGTTAACAGGTGAATTTCTACAGGTGTTGAAAAGCCAAAAGTGAAGTAGACGCAAGGTCATTCCGTCGGCATTATCTTAATAACTACTGAGCCAGATCGGTTCCGACTTGGTAATCGGGTCTCCGGACTGGGGTCTCAGTAGCCCATGCCGAAGCTGCTCTTTCGGTCTTTCTTTCGGGAAGGTCTGACCGGTCGGTTTTCGGACCACCACATGGGACGCGCTTTCTGGCGGTTGCGCACCGCGGATAGCGCCCCGGCAATCCGGTTACGGCGGGTTATCCGTGGGACCGGCGTGACATCAGAGCCTGCCAGGCCTTGGCGTCATGGGCTGATGCTCCCGGAGGGAGGTGAAGCCGTCGGAGATCAGGGTCGCTTTGAGGGCCTGTCTGAAAGGACGTGCGTTCAAAACAAGTATTCTGCTCCAAACAGGGGGGTGCTGGTGCAAACCGGCACCCTTTTGTTATGCGCCTTTGTCTTTGACGTCATCATCGTGTCACACCAGCCGTCCGGCACCAGTCTTCCAGAGCGTGCCGGACCACGTCCCTTGCAGAGCCGGAACGATTGAAGCCCCACCAGAGTGTGGTGCCCTGCCAGAGACAGACCATCTGCCGGCCGAGCCTGTCTTGCTGCGAAGGGTCTTGCGTCAGCCTGCGCCCCAGAACGGTTGCCAGCGTCGTCCCCCACGCGGCGCCTCGGCTGCGCAGGGCAGGGTTGCGCATGTCTTCCCGCAACAGCAACAGGCCGTCGATGGTGCTGTCCTCGTCCGTGTCGGGCGGCATCAGGTCAAGCAGCAGCGTTATGGCGCCGTCCGGTGTCAGGTCGTGGGCCTGGTCCGCAAGCCGGGTGGCTTCGTCGAGGCCGTCCCAGGCAAAAAGAAGCGTCCTTTCAACCATGGCATCCCGGCTGCCGAAACGCTGCACAAGTGTTGCCGCTGACAGCCCGACACCCTGGGCAGCCCGTTGAAACGTTAGGTTTTCCGGGCCGCAATCGGACAGGGTTTGCAACAACCGGTCAAGCACGGTTTCGTCGGGGAGGGATCTGGGTCTTGCCATGTATTATTTATAAACATATATTCATTTATAAATAAAGCGTATTGCGTAAGAGGGGCTCTGGATGGCGAAAATCCGCGGTTACATTGCAGCAAGCCTGGATGGCTTCATTGCCGGCGAGGCGGATGACATGACCTGGCTGCAAAAATACGATGACATGGACCTTGGCGAACATGCGTTCCCGGCTTTCCTGCAGAACATTCAAACGGTTGTCATGGGACGCGCAACCTATGACTTTGTCGCCAGTTGCGGGTTCCCCTGGCCCTATGGCGACAAGCGCGCCTATGTGGTCACCTCAAGGCCGATCGAGGACCCTGCCGGGTCGCTGGAGATCTGCCGGGACGTCGACACGCTCATCGGCCAGCTGCGAGCGCTGGAGGATGGAGATGTCTGGGTGGTTGGCGGCGGCCGGCTGCAGATGGCTTTCCTGGAACACGGCGCGCTTGACGAAATCGAGATCTATCTGATGCCGGAGCTGATCGGTGGCGGGGTGCCGTTGTTTCCTGCAATCGGCCTGAAAGCGTCTCCCAGACTTCTCAACGTCCAAGCCATGGATCGTGGCTGTGTGCGTCTGCACTATGTTTTTGCGTCCGGAGAGACGGCCTGAAACGTATTTGGCAGCGGCTTTCCGGCCGCTGCCCTGTCGCGGTGAAAGAGCAGCCGTTATCTGTCCGCGGGTGGCGCCGGTGGGGTATCCGGCGTGGCGCTGCAGGTGGTTACGCCGCCAAAACAGCCATATTTCTGGCCTTGCAGCGATGAGGCATAGTTGACGCCGGCACCCGGGGCCTGTTCCTTGAGCGTGTCGACAGTCAGGACAAAGTCGGCCTCTTCCTGGAAGATCACCACGAAGTCCGAGCCACCAAAGGCAAAATTGGCAAATTCCCAGCCCTTGTCAGCCTGAGCGCCTTCCGTGACCCAGTCGCGTTTGACGATCGACGACACTTGCGCCATGCCCATCGGTGAGATGACGACCATGCCGTGATCCGCAGTCTCGATACCGATCACCATCCGGGTCTGTCCGAATTGCCAGTCGGCGGTGTCCTGGGGGTCATAATGGCTGACTTCGCCCGGTTGCCGGGCTTCGGCCCATCCGGATTTCATCCGCACACCCGCCTGCAGATGCTTCAGGTATACGATCTTGCCGGCGACCGGCACATGAAGCCGGTGGTAGTTGTTCACATTCAGGAACTGATGGGTCCAGGTTCCGCCTGCAAAGAGCGTCGGGTCGATGGAGCCAAAGCTCTCAATGACCTTTTCGCCGTCCTTGCCTTCAATGAATTCAAAGACGTTGCTGTAGAGCTGGCCCTTGATCATCTCACCGGCCTGGGAGATGCCGTCATAGGTTGTGACCAGCTTGCCGTCCCGGCTGATCGGCCACCAGCCGGCGGAAGTGCTGTCGCCGATGGAAACCACCGTTGCAGGATCGTCATACCCTTCGACAGGGCGGGAGCCGGTCGGGAAGGTTGTGGCGCAGAGTTCGCGCACGAAGAAATCCTGGAAGGTCGCGTAGCCGCCCTCCGGCGGGCAATACCAGTCGCCGAAATTCGGATCGCTGGTGAAGTCCGGGACATGTATGGCAGATGGAGGGGTTTCCAGATATTTGCCCCACTCGACCGCGATGTCGCGCATCCAGGCGGAAAAGGCATCGTTCTCGAACTGGATCTGGCCGCGCGGATCGGTGGTCAGCTGCCGGTCCACCAGGAAATAGCTGTAGGACAGGATATCGAGGATGTTCCAGTTGCAGTAATTGCTGCCGTCCATACTGACCCGAATGCCGTCGTCTACGACCCCGGTCTTGATGTTCTGCGGCGGATAGGTCACCAGCGCATCGACGAAATCGTAATAGTCTTCAAGGCTTGCCACCGGATTGGTGGTCGGATCGGAATTGATGATCTGCCCGAGTGCAATGGACCGGGTCAGCTGTTCCTGCAAGGCAGGATCGCTCTCGACAAGCGCGATCAGCGCTTCGGTTGCGGGCTGGCGGCCCGGATCCGGGCAGTCGGCGGCCAGGGCGCCGGAGGCCGCGATCAGACTGACGAGGGAAAATGCGGAAGCTGCGCGAAGATGCATTGGAAAACACTCCTCTTGTTCTAAGGAGCCGGGGACACGTTTCCGGTCACTGCCGGGCGTTGCACATGCGGCGACGCAGATTATAGAAGTGAAGTTTGAATATATACAATCTTAGGTAGTTTTAAACCTTGTAGAACACCTCTTGTAGCGACTGGCAGATGGGCGCCCGGCCACTGCATTGCGTGCTCAAATGAATTCACTTGCAGGCACGTAAGGTCCTCGCATGGGGGTGTCGAAACACCCATCTGCCAGCCACTGTCGCGGCGGCCTTAGCGCAAGCCAGGTCGCCTGTGTCTGCAAAGAGATGCCAGAGGTGAAGCCGGGATCAGGCAGCCGCCACTTCCGAGAGAAACCTCTGGATCCTGCCGGAGAGCTGCCGGGTGTGATCACTGACGGCATCGGCGGCCTCGTGAACATTGCGGGCGGCTTCGCGGGTGTCGCCGATGGACTCGGTGACGGCCTCGATGTTGACGACGATCTGTTCGGTTCCTGTTGCGGCCTCGGCCACGTTCTGGCTGATCCGTTCCGTTGAGACGCGTTGTTCGTTGATCGAGGCGGAGATGGCCTGGGTGTGGCCGTCAACCTCGTCCATTGTGCCCGAAATCTGGGAAATTGCGTTCACGGAAGCCGATGTCGAGGATTGCAGGTCGTTGATCTGGGAAGAGATCTGCTCGGTCGCCTTGGCGGTCTGCTCGGCGAGCTGCTTGACTTCCGAGGCCACGACGGCAAAGCCCCGGCCGGCGTCTCCGGCACGTGCGGCTTCGATCGTGGCATTTAGGGCAAGCAGGTTTGTCTGTTCCGCGATGTCCTGAATGAGGGAGATGACCGCACCGATGCCCTTGGCCGATTCAGACAGGCTGGCCACCTGCTCATTCGTTGAGTGGGCTGTCCGGGCCGCTGTGCCGACCGTGTCCTTGGTGTCCGTTACCCGCTGTCCGATATTGTTGATGGACGTGGTCAGGGCTTCGGCTGAATGCGCAACGGTCTGAACGTTCTGGGACGCCTCCTGGGTCGAGCGGGCTGCCGCAGACGCCTGGTCCAGGGCGTTGTTTGCAAGGTTGGACAGAAGGTCGGAGGCGTCGGTCATGGTGGACGCATTTCGTGCGAATTCCTCCAGGGACGCTTCAATGGAAGTTTCAAATTCCGAGACAAGCGTGTCGATCCTGGTCTGCCTGACCTGCCGTTCCCGTTCCGTCGCTGCGTTCTGTTCCGTCAGGTTGGCCCGTTCAACCAGATTGTCCCGAAAGACGGCAACGGCACGGGTCATGTCGCCGACTTCATCTCGTCTGTCCTTGCCCGACAGGCTGATCTCTGTATCGCCGGCGACCAGTTTTTCCATGTCCGCCACCAGCCGCTTGATCGGCCGGGTAATGCCGTTGCCGGTCAGCCAGGCGATAAAGGCAACGACGACGAGCAATACGCCACCGATGGCGGCCATTCGCCAGGCCAGTGTCCTGACAGGAGCCCTGGCCTCGTCGAGTGACTGCATGGCAACCACTGCGTAGGGAAAGCCGGCAAAGGTAAAGCCGGCAATCTCGACCCGCATCGTCTCTTCGCCAAAGACCGGGCCAGTCGCCGATGCCCGGCCGGTCTCAAATGCGCCGGAAAGCTGCGGCAAAGAGAAGGAAGTCTTCAAGATATCCAGCGCGGTTTCGGTTGCCTTGGAGTTGCTTCTCAAAAAGCCGTCTTGCCCGACCAGGACGACTTCTCCGGTTTCCCCGAGACCGGTTGCCGATTGCATCATCTTGTCGATGCGATCCGGCGGGATGCGCAAGGCAAGCACGCCTTGCGGCTTGCCGTTCTCTTTCAGGATAACCCTTGAAATGAACGCCGATGGGGCATCTCCTGCAAAGGTATACGGCGCGAAGTCAGTGAAGTGGTTGGCCAGGTCTTCGACGTTTTCGAGGGCTGCCCCATAGACCTCAGCCAGTCTGGAGGTCGCAACCGGGCTGTCGTCCTTCTTGAAATTGGCGGCAAAATCCTCTCGCTTCTGCACGGAGTAGACTAGGTTGCCCTTGGTGTCGAAAAGATAAAAGTCGGCAAATCCGCTCTGATTCTGGATCTCGCGGAAGATCGGATGATATCTGGAATGGACTTCGTCATAGAACGTCCCGGACTCGGCAACGTTCAGGAGATGCTTTTTCCCCTCCGGATGCGGATTGTTTTTCAGGTAGGCGTCTGAAATCTGTTTGGACGGATCACCACGGAAGAGCTTCCATTTTTTCCAGCCATCCGTGAATTCCCGCAGGGCCTCGGTGGTCGAAGGATTGCGTGCCAGGAGGTCGATATCCGTGTTGACCTGGTTGAAAAAATCTTCCGCAGTTGTTCTGGCCCCTTCGGCTGCGGCTGTCAGCCTTTCATTCGTGATCTCCTCGATGCTGCTCGAGGCGGTCACGTATCCGCCTATGCCAAGCACAAGGCCAACAATGGCGGTAGCGCCCAGCATGATGGCCGGAACCTTTTTCGAAAATCTGATGTTGTCCAGCATGTGCGCTTTCACCCCCCATTGAAAAGCGACGCCGTGAAGCTTCTGAATTTGCTCAAATAAAGTCGGGCTAAATGTTATTTAAAAGGCTTACTTAGTTATTAAGATCACTGTAATTATTTATAAGGGTAAAAGTTACTTGGTTAAACTTAAGGTCAATTAGCCGGCAAAATAAAGTAGAAATCCTGGGCATTACATGCGGGGTGTTTTCTGGGGTGCTGCTTGGTGTCAGGATCTCTAATTTGAATGAAATGGTGGGGGTCAACTTGTTCGGCTACGAGGCGCAAAGCTGCAGGAAACCCGTCGGCCCTCAAAGATTTGCAATGACGTTGCCGGGCATTGTCACCCTATCCCGGAGGGGCGCAAAACGGCTTTGATCTGCTGAGTCAAACCGCTCAATCGGGTACGAAGCCTGCTTTTGGCGCTTTCCCTTGCAGCTCATCATCGTTTATTGCGCCATTTCGATTAAATGAGTGAGTCCTGACCCTAACCTATAGCGCTACTGGACGCCCGCCGTTCTTCCGGTCCACACTGCTGGCAAAAATCGGGAGGAACCTATGCGTCGGAAAGTTGTCTCCGCGGCGGACGCGGCTGCGCTGGTCAAGGACGGGGATACCATCACAACATCCGGCTTCGTCGGTATCGGGGTGCCGGACGAGTTGCTGGCCGCGATCGAGGCGCGGTTTCTGGCGCGTGGAACACCGCGCGACCTGTCTCTCGTGTTTGCGGCCGGGCAGGGGGACGGCAAGGATCGGGGCCTCAACCGGCTCGGACATGATGGTCTTCTGAAACAGGTGGTCGGCGGCCATTGGGGCCTGATCCCGAAAGTGGCTGCACTCGCCGTAGAGGGCAAGATCAAGGGCTGGAACCTGCCGCAAGGCTGTATCAGCCAGTTATACCGGGATGCAGCAGCCGGTAAGCCTGGCATGCTTTCGAAGGTCGGCCTGGAAACGTTTGTGGATCCACGAAACGGCGGCGGTGCGATCAACGACATCTCCACGGAGCCCCAGGTCGAGCTGATGGAGTTCGGTGGCGAAGAGTTGCTCTATTATCCTGCTCCGAAAATGACCGTGGCGCTTCTGCGCGGCACGACGGCGGATGAGGCCGGCAATGTCACCATGGAGCGCGAGGCACTGGTGATCGATAATCTGGCCCAGGCCATGGCCGTTAAAAATGCCGGTGGTGTGGTGATCGTGCAGGTGGAACGGCTGGCGCGCAGCCGCAGTCTGCAGCCGCGCGAGGTTCAAATCCCCGGCATTCTGGTGGATGCCGTGGTTGTGGCGAGCCCGCAGAACCACATGCAGACCTACAAGACAGCCTTCTCCCACGCCTTCACCAACCGGATCCGTCCGCCGGATGGCGAGATCCCGGCGATGGAACTCGGTCCGCGCAAGATCATCGCAAGACGCTGCGCCTTCGAACTCCCGGTCAATGGTGTGATCAATCTCGGCATCGGCATGCCGGAAGGGGTCGCTGCCGTTGCCGCGGAAGAGGGGCTCTTGAACCATGTCACACTGACCGCGGAACCGGGAGTGGTTGGCGGTCAGCCGGCCTCTGGCCTGGATTTCGGAGCGGCGGTGGATGTGGACGCGGTGATCCCGCAGAATTCCCAGTTCGATTTTTACGATGGCGGCGGGCTCGATATGGCCTGTCTCGGCCTTGCCCAGGCCGATGCGGATGGCAATGTTAATGTCTCGCGCTTCGGTCCGCGCCTTGCCGGGGCAGGCGGGTTCATCAATATCAGCCAGAACGCCAAGTCTCTGGTCTTCGCCGGCACCTTCACCGCCAAGGGGCTGCATGTGCAGCTGGACGAAGGCCGCATGAACATCCGGCAGGAAGGCAGCTCTCGAAAGTTCCTGGACCATGTCGAACAGGTGACCTTCTCTGGGCGCCGGGCCGCGCGACTGGGGCAGCCGGTTCTTTATGTGACCGAGCGTTGCGTGTTTCAGCTGAGTGCGGAGGGCCTGGTCTTGAAGGAAGTCGCGCCGGGGATCGACATCGAGCGTGACATTCTCGGTCAGATGTCCTTCCGGCCGATCCTGGACGAGGTCGAGCAGATGGATGCGCGTCTGTTTGCCGACGGACCGATGGACCTGCGCCGGGAGCTGTTGCATCTCGACCTTCCGGAACGGATCGCGCTCGACAGTGCGGAAAAACGTCTCTTCATCAATTTCGAAAAGATGCGCATTCGCACCACGGAGGAAGTCGAACAGGTCCGCGATCAGGTGGAGCGGGTCTGCGGCCCCTTCGGCGAACGGGTCGATGTCATCGTCAACTATGACGGGTTCCACCTGGATGACGACGTGAGCAATGACTATGCGGAGATGGTCGCCGACCTGGAAAACCGGTTCTATGGAACCGTCACGCGCTACTCAGGCTCCGCCTTCCTGCGGCTGAAACTCGGCGAAACCCTTCAGGGCGCGTCGCATATTTACGAGACCCGGGACGCGGCACAGTCGTTTCTGGACGGCCGGGGGTGATCTGAAGCGCGCCGCGTGACGCTGAACGGCCCTCAGCCCTGTGCGCCGGAGGCACTCCTGTTGCGCCGCCCGACCACATAGTCCCTGAGCAAGCTGACCCGTTTCGGCCGGAAACTCTCAGCGCCGCGTGTCATTGTTTCGATGCGGCTGACATGAAAATGCCGGAAATCCAGCCGCAGGCGGCAATGGGCAAGCAAAAGCAGGGTGTCCTCTCCATAGGACATGCCGAGCGGCCAGATCTCGCGGTTTGTCAACCGCTCCTGCATGTCGCGGTATGTAATTTCCAGGCTGAACTCCTGCCAGCAGGCTTCACGCAGGAGCGCCAGATCGATTGCGACCGGCGGGCGCT
This sequence comes from Roseibium sp., assembly GCF_965233565.1. Classification (GTDB taxonomy): domain Bacteria; phylum Pseudomonadota; class Alphaproteobacteria; order Rhizobiales; family Stappiaceae; genus Roseibium. Next base: position 5,248,775 of record NZ_OZ247494.1, read on the forward strand.
GATCCTGTTGCCGCCAGCTCCGCAGCACGGTGTGCATGGCCTGGCGGGCCTGGGCATCTGGCAGGGTGGCGACGATCCGGGCAATCGCGGTGCGCCCGGCCTCGATCAGGGCGGTGTCGCCGATCTGTTCCAATCCGCTCTGGGCAAGCGCGAGTGCCTCGATCTCCAGCCGGGAAAAGCTCTGCGGTGGCAGGGACGTATCTTCCGTCAGCGTGTAGCCCACACCAGCTGCCCCATCGATCAGGGCGCCGCCGGCCCGCAACGTTGCAATATCCCGATAAAGCTGGCGCAGCGACACGCCGCTTTCTTCCGCAAGCCGGGCAGCTGTCACCGGTTGCGGCAGCCGCCGGAGCGTGTCCATCAGGCGCATCAGTCTGTCGGTGCGGGCCATGATTGCGATTTCCTCCTGCCGGAAAGTGTCAGCAGGGGGAGGCTATAGCTTCTCCATTCAATTCGAAAGGAGCATTTTCATGACCACGCTTTACCATTCTCCCAACAGCCGGTCGTCTTCCCTTGTCGCACTCGTTGAAGAACTCGGCGCGGCGGTCGACATCAAGGAGGTGACGATCACTCGGAACGACGGCAGCGGCGGACCCGACCCGCGGAACCCGCATCCGGAAAAGAAAGTTCCCTATCTCGTGGATGGAAATGAGAAGATCCGTGAGCGCGGAGCGATCGTTCTTTATCTGACGGACAAGTTTCCCGAGGCGGGGCTCGGACCGATCGAGGGGCAGGCCGGCCGCGGTGATTATCTGTCCTGGCTGTTCTACTACCAGGGCATCATGGAGCCTGTTGGCGTCTTGCGCTTCACCGGCTTGACCCATCCGGCTCTGACGGCCACGTTCCGGGACTTTGACACCATGGTCCAGCGACTTGCAGAGGCTCTTGAAGGCCAGCCCTATCTGCTTGGGGATCGGTATTCGGCGGCGGATCTCCTGTGCAGCAGTCCGTTTAACTGGGCGCCGGACCTCATGCCGGACAACCAGGCCATCCGTGATTGGGTCGCGCGTTGCTCAGACAGGCCGGCTGTCAGGAGAATAATGGAACAGGATAACAGAGCTGCCTGATCGGTTCGGATGGCAGAAACACAAAGGCCCTTTCAGCTCACGCCGAAAGGGCCGATCTTCTGGGTGGGAACGGCGAGAAAACCTTGGCCTTAGCGCCTTTTGCCGAAAGTCGGTTTGCCGCCACCTGTCGGCCGTGCCTTGCGCGTCGGGCCTTGCGGCACGCCTTGCGGATCGCTGAAATGCTTGCGCTGGAAGAAATTGTCCGGGCTGTCGCGCCGCTCATCGAGTTCGCTTTTCAGCGCGTCTTCAGACGTTTTCAGCACTTGGGCGCGCTGCGCCGACACCGGGCGCTTTTCGCTGATGAACTGCACACCGCAACGCAGGCCCTCTTCCCAGCGTCGTTCGCAGGTCACCTCATAATTTTCCAGATCGATGTGAAGATCGAATTCCTTTGGCAGCATGAAAGCCTGCTCGAATTCGAGCATGGCGCCACCGTCGGAAATATTGCGCACGGTGCAGGGGATGGACCTCAAGCCGTGCTGGAAGACCATTTTCCCCTTCTTGAACACGCGGGCTCGCCGCGCCCGAGGAAACTGATCGCTGGCGCTTTCATCCGCAACATGGTGCGGGACTGGTTTGGCGTCCGACATAGTCATCTCACGGTTTACGTGCCTCGTTGGACGGTTTTCGCCCTACTCGGCAACCAGTTTAACAACAAATGCCTTGCCAATCCGTGAATCTCTCGTGCCGCCGCCCAGAATTCCCTTGAACCCCCGAAATCGGCCCATCTGTTTGCGATTTGCAATAAAACGGCGTAAGCGAGGGGAAGAGAAACCTGAGCGTTTTCATTTCGCGGGCATTCGTGGAACACCATTCCTTGAATTGATACAGGTTCTTTCATTATTTACGGGCAAGCCAAATGAAAGAAAGGCGCGGATAATCGTTTGATTTCCGCCAAGATTGAGGCGTTGATGACCGAAGACCAGATATCCTTTTTGAATCAGCTTGCGATCCGCGCTGGAGAGGAAATCCTGAAAATTTATGCTCAGCCGTTTGAGGTTGAAAACAAGACGGACGGATCTCCGGTTACCAAGGCCGATGCAGCTGCGGAAAAAATCATTTTGGCGGGATTGGCAGACCGATTTGCCGACATTCCCGTTGTTGCCGAAGAAAGCGTCGAAGCGGGAAACGTGCCGACTGTCGATGGACGCTACTTCCTCGTTGATCCCTTGGATGGAACCAAGGAGTTCCTGAAGAAGAACGGCGAGTTTACGGTCAACATTGCCTTGATTGAGGACGGTCAACCGGTCTTCGGAGTGGTGTCGGCTCCTGCGATTGGTGAAATTTTCTGGGGTGGACGTCTGGAAGAAGACGGTTTGGCGGAGAACGCAGCGTTCAAGGGCAAGATCGAAAATGGCGCGGTATCCGGCACTGAACGCATTACCGTGCGGACAACGCCGGCAGAAGGCCTCAGCATTCTGGCCAGCCGGTCGCACATGTCGGAGGAAACGGCATCCTTCATCAGCAATTTTCAGGTGGCGGAGCAGCTGTCCGTTGGCTCTTCCCTGAAATTGTGCTGGGTAGCAGCCGGTCGCGCAGATCTCTACCCGCGCCTCGCGCCCACAATGCAATGGGACATTGCGGCAGGCGACGCTGTCGTGCGCGCGGCGGGCGGCGCGGTTGTCTATGCCGAAAACGGCGCGGATTTCAGTTACCACGTGCCCCGAAATGCAACCAAGGACGACCTGCGCAACCCGCATTTTCTTGCCGTGAGCAACAAGGCACTGCTTGAAGGCCTGGCCCCCGCCGCCTGACAGACGTCCCGGACCTTATGACGATGGCCGTTTTGGCGGCCCAACGGAAAAGCGAACATGAACATGCAATCTCAGGGGATCACACCCGAGCGCCTTAGCAATCTGAAGCGGCTGGAAGCGGAAAGCATCCACATCATCCGCGAAGTTGCCGCAGAATTCTCCAATCCGGTGATGCTGTATTCCATCGGCAAGGATTCAGGGGTGATGCTGCACCTGGCGATGAAAGCCTTTTACCCGTCGAAGCCGCCGTTTCCATTGCTGCATGTGGATACGACCTGGAAATTCCGGGACATGATCACGTTTCGTGACGAGACCGCAAAGCGTCTTGGCATGGATCTGATTGTCTATACCAACCCGGAAGGGGTGGCGAAGAACATCAACCCGTTTGACAACGGGTCTTCCGTACACACGCACATCATGAAAACCGAGGCGCTGAAACAGGCGCTCGACAAGTATGGTTTCGATGCGGCTTTTGGCGGTGCCCGCCGGGACGAGGAAAAATCGCGCGCCAAGGAGCGGGTGTTCTCCTTCCGCAATGCCAGTCACGGCTGGGACCCGAAGAACCAGCGGCCGGAACTCTGGAGCCTCTACAACGCCCGGGTTGCCAAGGGCGAAAGCATCCGTGCCTTCCCCCTGTCCAACTGGACCGAACTCGACATCTGGCAATACATCCTGACGGAAAACATTCCGATGGTTCCGCTCTATTTTGCTGCCAAGCGGCCAGTGGTGAACCGTGATGGCATGCTGATCATGGTCGATGACGAGCGCATGAAACTGCAGGCCGGTGAGACGGTTGAAGAGAAAATGGTCCGCTTCCGCACGCTCGGCTGTTACCCGCTGACCGGCGCCATTGAATCGGACGCCGACACGCTGCCCGCCATTGTCCGTGAAATGCTGATTGCCCGTACGTCGGAGCGCCAGGGGCGCCTGATTGACAAGGACGAAAGCGCCTCAATGGAAAAGAAGAAGCGCGAAGGATATTTCTAAGATGACCATCACCGATATCCAGACCTCCACCGAAACGGCTGTTACCGATTATATCCTGGCACAGGAAACCAAGGACCAGCTGCGCTTTCTCACCTGCGGTTCCGTGGATGATGGCAAGTCGACCCTGATCGGCCGCCTTCTTTACGACACCAAGCTGATCTTCGAAGACCAGCTTGCGGCACTGGAACGCGATTCCAAAAAACACGGTACGGTCGGCGAGGAGATCGATCTCGCTCTCCTGGTTGATGGTCTTGAAGCCGAGCGCGAGCAAGGCATCACCATTGATGTCGCCTACCGTTTCTTTGCCACCGAGAAGCGCAAGTTCATCGTTGCCGATACGCCGGGGCACGAACAATACACCCGCAACATGGCCACCGGCGCGTCAACCGCGGATCTTGCTGTCCTGCTGGTCGATGCCCGCAACGGTCTGATGGTCCAGACACGACGCCATGCGTTCATTGCCTCCCTTTTGGGCATCCGGCATGTGGTGCTGGCGATCAACAAGATCGATCTGGTTGGCTATTCGCAGGAACGATTTGAAGAAATTCGCAAGGAGTTCGAAACCTTTGCCAATGGTTTCGACTTTGAGACCCTGCAGGCGATCCCCATGTCGGCGCGCTACGGTGACAATGTCACGGCCAGCAGCGACAAGATGGGCTGGTATTCCGGACCGACACTCCTGGAACACCTGGAAACCATCGAAGTCGGCGAGCATGTTCTCGAAGCACCGTTCCGGTTCCCGGTCCAGTGGGTCAACCGCCCGAACCTCGATTTCCGCGGCTATTCCGGAACGGTCGCCAGTGGCAGCGTTGCCGTTGGAGATGACCTTGTTGTCGCCGGACCGGCCAAGATTTCCAAGGTGAAGTCGATCATTGGGGCGGGCGGTGAAGTGTCCGCTGCCCGGGCCGGTGAGGCGGTCACCATCACCCTGGAAGACGAGATCGACATTTCCCGTGGCGATCTTCTGTCATCGACGGCACACCGGCCGGAGGTGGCTGACCAGTTCGCGGCCCATGTCATCTGGATGTCTGACGAACCCTTGCTGCCCGGACGGCCGTATCTTTTGAAGATCGGTACGCGAACCGTCACGGCGACGGTTTCGGAAATCAAGCACAAGATCAACGTCAACACGTTTGAGCATGTTGCCGGCAAGACGCTTGAGCTGAACGAGATTGCGTTCTGCAATTTCGCACTGTCGTCCTCCGTGCCGTTCGACCCCTATGAAGCCAACCACACGACCGGCTCGTTCATCCTGATCGATCGCATGTCCAACGCCACCGTTGGCGCAGGCATGATCTGGTTCGCGTTGCGTCGGGCGAGCAACATCCACTGGCAGGCACTTGATGTCGACAAAGCCGCGCGTTCGGAAAAGCTCGGTCAAAAACCGGCCGTTCTGTGGTTCACGGGTCTGTCTGGTTCGGGCAAGTCGACCATAGCTTCGATTGTGGAGAAGAAGCTGCATGTCGATGGCCGGCACACCTATACGCTCGATGGCGACAACGTCCGGCACGGGCTCAACAAGGATCTTGGCTTTACCGATGCCGACCGGGTGGAAAATATCCGCCGCGTGGGTGAAGTCGCCAAACTCTTCGCCGACGCGGGACTGATCACGCTGGTGTCCTTTATCTCGCCGTTCCAGTCCGAGCGGCAGTTGGCGCGCGATCTGATGCCCGAAGGCGAATTTATCGAGGTCTTTGTCGATACGCCGATCGAAGAATGTCGAAAACGGGATCCGAAGGGGCTTTATGCCAAGGCCGACCGCGGTGAGATCAAGAACTTCACCGGCATTGACAGCCCGTATGAGGCTCCCGTGAACCCGGAAATCCATATCCGTAATGTCGGTCGGGAGCCTGAGGAAATTGCCGAGGAAATCGTCGATTACCTGCGTCAGAACGGGTTCCTGAGCAGCTTCGGAGTGGATGGCGAAGGTATCTGATTGGTCCCGGCCGGCGAAACGACGCGCACCTATACGCGGTTACGCCGGCCGAGCGCCTGTTCCCATCTGAAGGCATCGCCCACAATACGATCTATGTTGTCCAGACTGGGCGTCCAGTTGAGTTCGGACCGGGCGAGGCGGCTGTCGGCGACGACCTCCGGGCAGTCGCCGGCGCGGCGTTCACCCATTTCGACGGTGAAATCGTTGCCGGACACGGTTTTGACCGCGCGCACCACGTCGAGCACCGAATATCCCCGGCCATACCCGCAATTGGCAACCAGATTGCCGCCGCCCTGACGCATCCGTTCCACGGCGAGCCTGTGCGCCGCGGCAAGATCCGAGACGTGAATATAGTCCCGGATGGCCGTGCCGTCTGGCGTGTCATAATCCTGGCCGAAAACGGTGAGCGCGGGCCTTTTGCCAAGAGCGGTTTCGCACGCAACCTTGATGAGATTGGTGGCATCACGGGTCGCCTGTCCGGCTCGTCCCTCCGGGTCTGCTCCTGAAACGTTGAAGTAGCGGAGCGCAGTAACGGTCAGGTCATGGGCCCTGGAAGTGTCCTGCAACATCCGTTCGGTCATCAGTTTGGAAGCACCATAAGGTGCCTCCGGGTGAACCGGCGCCGCTTCAGAGACGGGGACACTGTCCGGCTGCCCGTAAACGGCAGCCGTCGACGAGAAAACAAAATGCTTGATACCGCAGGCAACCGCAGCTTCGACGAGGCCGAGTGAGTTTACGGTGTTGTTGCGATAGTATTTCAGGGGATTTTCGATCGATTCCGGCAGGATAATCGAACCCGCAAAATGGATGATGGTTTCAATGGAATGTGCGCGCAGCACGTCCTCGACGGCGTCCCTGTCCGCGATGTCATACTGAAAAAACGGCACATTCTCCGGCACCAGCCAGTCAAAGCCGGTGCTGAGATTGTCGATCACCACCGGTGTCTCTCCGGCATCCAGGAAACTCAGGACGGTGTGACTGCCGATGTAGCCGGCTCCGCCGGTAATCAGAACGGTCATCTTTATTCCATCCTTCCTGTCAGCTCGGCCGCCAGATCCGACCCTGATACGCGATTCCAGTCGCTGGCAGCAAATGAACAAAGCGGCCTTTGGCGGGACTTTCCGATTGCCCGTTGAAGCGAAGCCTTTTATGACCACGCCGTTGACCTGAATTTTTCTGACCAAAAATCCGATTTGAAAGGCTTTGGCGCGACATGAAAACCGTTCTGGTGACCGGCTCGGCGGGATTTATCGGTTATTTCCTTTGCACCCGCTTGCTGCAGGATGGTTTCCGGGTCATCGGTCTCGATGCGATGACTGACTACTATGATGTCCGGCTCAAGCAGAGACGTCAGCAGATGCTGTTGCAGCACGAGCAATTCACGGCGGTGAACGACCGGGTTGAAACACCCGATCTCCTGATGTCGCTGTTCCGCACCGAAACGCCCGACGTCGTCATACACCTGGCAGCGCAGGCCGGTGTGCGCTACTCGATCGAACAGCCACGCTCCTATCTGGAAAGCAACATTTGCGGCACGTTCGAACTGCTGGAAGCGGCTAGAGCCTACCCGCCGGAACATATGCTGCTGGCATCAACCTCGTCGGCCTATGGCGCCAACTCCGAGATGCCATATACGGAGACCGACAAGGCTGATCACCAGATGTCGTTTTACGCCGCGACCAAGAAAGCGACGGAATCGATGGCGCATTCCTATGCGCATCTCTATCACCTGCCGGTCACGATGTTCCGTTTCTTCACGGTGTATGGTCCATGGGGGCGGCCCGACATGGCGCTGTTCAAGTTCACTAAGGCCATTCTCGAGGATCGCCCGATCGACGTTTACAACCACGGCGACATGAGGCGCGACTTTACCTACGTGGAAGACCTGGTCGAGGGCATTCGCTTGTTGATAGACGCCGTGCCCCAACGGCTGGAAGAAGGCGAAACCGTCCCGGAAGGTGACAGCCTGTCGCCAGTTGCCCCGTGGCGGGTGGTCAATATCGGCAATTCCAATTCCGTTCAGCTGACCGATTTCATCGAGGCGATCGAAGCAGCCACCGGCAAACGGGCAGAGCGCAACCTGATGCCGATGCAGGCGGGCGATGTGCCGGCCACCTGGGCCAACGCGGATCTTCTGCAAACTTTGACGGGTTATCGCCCGAAAACGAACGTTCAGGAAGGCGTCGCAAAATTTGTTGCCTGGTACCGCGACTATTACGGCGTTTGAAACGCCTGATCAGTCGGCGGTCACCGGTGGCTGACAGACATCCACCCATTCTGCCGCGGTAATCTCCGCAAGACGCAGCGGGGAAATCCGGACAGCGGCATTGGTCGCACCGGCCGCAGGGATCACGATGTCGAAATCCTTTAGGGAAACGTCGCAATAGACCGGCAGTGGTTGCGCCAGACCAAAGGGGCAAACGCCACCAACCGGATGACCAGTCAGACGCTCGACTTCATCTAGGCCCAGCATTTTCACCTTGCCGCCAAAGGCTGCCTTTGCCTTCTTGTTGTCCAGCCGTGCATCGCCGCGGGCGACCACCAGGAATATCCGGTCCTTGAGCTGGAAGGACAAGGTCTTGGCGATCTGGCCCGGTGTTACCCCATGTGCCTTGGCGGCGAGGTCCACGGTCGCACTGCTGTCGTCAGTCACGATGACGTCAAGGTCGGGAGCAACTGCACTCAGATGGGCGCGGACGCTTTCTAGGCTCATGGAAAAAGTCTTTCATCAAACCGGCGGGAACTCGAAAGGGATGAATACAGGTGCCCCGTGCAATCTGGCAAGTCTGCCGAGAATTTGTGCATATCTGCAATTGAAGACTGTCCCAAATTAACAATGTATTCATTATGATCTTAAACGGGTTTTAACCATTAGGTACTTAAACGGTACATTGACGGAGAACTGGGATCATCCTTGGACCTCCGCGGTTTGTGTCTTTTAAGGAATGCCTCAATGGCAAGGGCCATGACCACTGCATCGCAAGTTTGTCCTCCAGGGCAGGAGGAAGACGAGCACTATGATCGTGTGGCAAATCGGGGTGGGACCATGAACATGCCGCTCTTGGTGGCAAAAAATCTCCTGTTCTGGGGATCTATATCGGTCAGCCTCTATGGGCTGTATGCCGTGGTCGCCGTTCTCTGATTGCTGCCCGCAGATGCGCGTTGGCAGATGTTCCCTGAAGATGTGAACGCTACCTCTCTCATTTTATTTCCGAACCTGAACAGCTCGAAAGCCGTTCAGGTGCCAAAGCCGTCAGCGATCTGCGTCGAGACGGTTGGCGCCGAAATGATGGTCTGGCCGAAACGTCGCGGGCAGGGGAATGACGGGTTTTTTTCCTGAAATCTCGGCAATGAGCGCGTCGGCGATCAGATGGGCGATGCCGAAGGAAATCTTGAAGCCTCCGGTTGCTGCAAAGACCTTTTCATGCCCGGGCAAGCGGCCGACAAGCGGATCGCGTTTGTGGCAACGCGGCCGAATGCCGGCCCAGTCGGAAATCACCTCTCGCCCCTTGAGCGGCGGACAGAATGCCGTTGCCCGTTGCAGCAGTTCGGTGGATCTGTCTGCTGACGGGAGATCGTCCTGAAATTCTCGATCAGACGTGCTGCCGATAGCGACAGTGCCATTGGCATGGGGAACGACATAGAGACCGTCGCAATAGATGGCAGGCCGGTCTTCCAGGCCCTTTCCATCCAGAAGCAGAGCCTGCCCTTTTTCACCCCGTCCGACGCGCTCGCCGGTCAATCGCTCGATCAGGTCGAAGGCGGCAAAGCCGCCTGTGACGACAAGTGAACGGGCTCTTGCCACCACCTGTCCGCCGACACTCTCAATCCTTGAGTTCGTCGGATCGAAGCCGGTCACCTCGATGCCTTCCATCAGGGTGCCGCGTTGACGGACAAACGCTGAGAGAGCGGCAAGGTATTGCCGCGGAGAAATGCGTGCTGCCAGGGTTTCATAGACAATGCCATGGGGCGCGGCGGCCGCGTCCAGCCAGTCCGACCGGCTTCCTGCCGCCTCGACGACATAGGTGAAACCGGTTTCCTCCGACTTCCAGCGAAGCCTGCTTTCCTCCGCCCGTTCCAGGTGGTGCTCAAGCTTGTCTGTCGTGGTCAGCGGCAGAATGCGGCCGCAGCGGGCATAGCTGCAGGTCTGTCCGGTCTCCGTTTCCAGCAGGCGGATACGCTCCTCCAGACAGGATAGGGCCTGGAACTGGAATTCCTTCTTCGGGTTCCAGCGGGCCGGCATGTGCGGCATCAGGGCGCCAAGGACACCGCCACTTGATCCGGCCCCGACATGGGCCCGGTCGAACACCACTGTCTTCAGCCCCGCTTCGATCGCCGCACGTGCGATGGCCAGCCCGAAAATGCCGGCGCCGGCGATGGCAACGTCATAAGTGTCCGAGGCGGCAGGGGCCATGGCGAAAATCGTCCCAGAAAGTTGAATGTTCGGTCCGCGTCTCTTATGAGATCGCATGGGATACGGCAGGGTCTCGAAAGGCCCTTGCCGCAAACCGCACCTTCTAGGCAGAACAGGGCAAGATGTCTACCAAAGCGCCGGATCTGGAGTGGTTGGAGGGCGATGTGCCGCGGGCCGGCGCCTTCGACGACACGTATTTTTCCAGGGCAGGAGGATTGGCGGAAACACGACATGTGTTTCTGGCCGGCAACCGCTTGCCAGAGCGTTTTACCGCGCGCAAAAGTTTCACCATTGCTGAATTCGGCTTCGGCACAGGGCTCAATTATCTGACAACTCTAGCCGCGCTGCACCCTTTGGACACTGCTCCGGAGTTGACCTTCCTGTCGTTCGAGATGTTTCCCATGTCGGTGGATCAGCTGGCCAGAGCCCTCTCTGCCTTTCCGGAACTCGGTGACCTTGCGGAACAGCTCCTTGGGAAGTGGGCACCGCAGCCTGGATGGAATTGCCTGACCGTTGCAAACACGCAGCTCTTTCTGGGCATCGGCGATGCCAGGGAATTGATTCCCTCCATCAACGCGGGGCACGGGGAAAACACCCTGCAGGCGCCGCAGCTTGATCCTGTCGACGCCTGGTATCTGGACGGTTTCAGCCCGTCGAAGAACCCGGAACTCTGGGACCTGGACCTTTTGAAGACCGCCGCTGCCCTGACCGCACCGGATGGCACGCTGGCCACCTATACAGCCGCCGGCTGGGTGCGCCGCAATCTGGAAGCCGCAGGGTTTGCGATTGAAAAGGTGCCGGGTTTTGCGGGCAAACGGGAAATGGTTGTCGGCGTGAAGGCACAGGTCTGACCCCCGTTGCAGAGGCACACTGGAGTGGTGAAAGGCTAGCTTTCCATCACTCCCTGAAGCCAGGTTCGAAACTGTGTCATTGCGGCGCTTTCCTCGCGGGACTTCAACCAGGTCAGCCAGTAGCTGCCGGTCAAAACGCTCGCCCTGAAAGGCTGCACCAGCCGCGCGGACCGAAGATCGTTTTCGAACATGCAGACCGGCACCAGTGCAACACCTGCGCCTTGCGCGGCGGCTTCCGCCATGGTCAGGGAACTGTCGAACATCCATCCTCGTGCCTGAGGCGGTGTCAGGGAAACGCTCTGGAACCATCTCGACCATTCGTCCATCCGGTAGCTGCGCAGCAGTGGTTCGCCAAGCAGATCCGCGTGCGTCTTCAGTCTTTCGGCTGTTTCCGGCGTGCAAACCGGTGAAAACGGTGCATCCATCAGGTGCAGGGCGTTGGTGCCGTGCCAGGCGCCGTCTCCGAAGCGGATGAAACAATCCAGGCCGTCGGCAAGGATGTCGGCCCGGTTGTTGTTGGTCTTCAGCCGCAAATCGATATGCGGGTGCTGGCGGGAGAAGTCGGGAACACGGGCGAGCAGCCAGCCGGTGGCGAATGTGCCGACGACGCCCAGTGTCAGCACTTCCTGATAGTTTCCATCTTCGATGCGGCTGAGCGCGGCCCGCATTCGCTGAAAGGCATCCGTCAACACCGGGAGCAGGGCCTGGCCCTCGTCTGTCAGGGCGACGCCGCGCGGAAGGCGTTCGAACAACGTGATGCCGAGCAGGTCTTCCAATGCTTTCACCTGGTGGCTGATTGCGGTTTGAGAAACGTGCAGCTCGAGCCCGGCGCGGGTGAAGCTTGTCAGCCGGGCGGAGGCCTCAAAGGCGCGAAGCGCGTTGAGCGGCAGCTGGGAAACATCCATGGAACTCTCAATATGGCCAAGTTTTTTTCATGTCAGACCGGAGTAATCATCATTTGCGTAATATCTATGGCAACGGCACGTTGATCCTGCTTCTGCGACCGCCCCGGGGGGCAACCGGGCGACAGCAGATCTGACCAAACCAGGAGAGACGATCCTAATGTTGCGATTGACCCGAAACATTGCCCTTGCAAGTGCCGTCCTTGCCGGACTGTCCTTGTCGATACCCTTTGAGGCCGTCAGAGCGGCCGACTTCGTTGCAACGCCCCTGGCATCCGCTGTGCTCGATGCCGAAAAACGTCTGTCTGCCCGCGTTGGTGTCTCCGTTATCGATCTTGAAACGGACACCAGGTGGCAGAACCGGGCGGACGAGAGGTTCCCGACCAACAGTACGTTCAAGACCTTCCTGTGCGCGGCGTTCCTGGATGCAGGGGCGAAGGGGGCAGTTGATCCGGACCGGGCGATTGTTATTCGCCAGAGCGATATCGTGTCCTATTCGCCGGTCGCCAAGGAGAAGGTCGACGGCGCCCCCGTCACGCTTCGCGAGTTGTGCGCGACGACGGTGACCATCAGTGACAATGCCGCTGCCAACCTGGTGATGAAAGAGCTTGGTGGGCCTGAGGCCGTAACGGCTTATCTGCGCAGTATTGGCGATGAGGTGACCCGTGTTGATCGGTGGGAACCCGAAAGCAACAGCGGCATTCCGGGGGACGCACGAGACACGACCAGTCCAAATGCTGCGGCTGAAACCTTGAAAAAACTGGTCCTGGAAGAGACCTTGCCCGACGCCGAACGCCGGCTGCTGACAGAATGGCTGATCGGCAACAAGGTCGGCGACGCGACCTTGCGTGCGGGCCTGCCGGAGGGCTGGCGCATTGCCGACAAGACGGGTGCCGGTGCCAACGGCTCGCGCAACAACATCGCGGTGATCTGGCCGGACGGACGCAAGCCGGTGGTGATCGCGATCTACATCACCCAGACCGCAGCCTCCTTCAAAGCCCGCAATGCGGCCATCGCCGATATCGGCCGGGCGCTGGCGGCAAGCCTCGCGCCCTGACGGGCACGGTCCTGAGTTGACGCCGTCAGGACTTCCCGTTCGAATGGGTTGCATCGGGTCCAGTCCGGAACCGGTGCAACCGGGAGGCAATGATGGCCGTTTCTCTACAAGTTCTTTATCCGATCCTACCTGATACCACCTTCGATCACGACTATTACAGCGCCACGCATATGCCGCTGGTCAACGAACATATGGGTCCGTTTCTCTTGATGGTTCAGGCGTCAAAAGGCGTGGCGGGCGGCCCAGATACGCCGCCGGACTTTTATGCGATCGCAACGATGGTGTTTGAAAACCAGGAGAAACTGTCGCTTGCGATGCAGGCCGCCGGCCCGGTTCTAGAGGACATTCCGAACTATACCAACACCAAGCCACAGATCCTGATCGGCGAAGTGATCGGCTAGCCACCCATCTCCGGAACCGGCGTGACTGCCTTGCCCGTCTCGAACCAGGCATTCAGATTGTCGACCACCAGCTGGCCCATGGCGTTGCGGGTTGCCTGGGACGCTGAGCCGACATGGGGAAGCACGGTAACGCGCGGGAGCTCCAGGAGCGCCGGCGGCACATGTGGCTCGGCTTCGAAAACATCCAGGCCGGCACCCTGAATAGTGCCGGCTTTGAGTGCCTCGGTCAGGGCAGCTTCGTCGACGACCGTGCCGCGACCGACATTGATGATGATTCCGTTGGAGCCAAGGGCTTCCAGAACGTCCGCATTGACCGCGTGATGTGTCTCAGGCCCGCCGGGCGCGACCACCATCAGCGTGTCGCAGGCCTTTGCAAGGTCGACCAGGCGTTCATGGTAGGGATAGGTCACATCGTCCTGTCTGCGGCGACCAAAGTAACGGATGGACATGCCAAAGGCCTCCGCACGTGCAGCGATGGCCTTGCCAATCCGGCCTAGCCCGAAAATGCCGAGTGTACGGCCGCGCAACGTTCCTTGGGTCAGCGGGTAGGGACCCTTTGCTTCCCAGTTGCCCTGCCGCAGCCACCTTTCCGCCTGGCCGAATTCGCGCACCGTCATCAACATCAGTCCGAGGGCGGTGTCGGCGACTTCCTCGGTCAGCACGTCCGGCGTGTGGGTGACCATCACCTGGGCTGCAAGGCAATCGTCGGTGTTGATATGGTCATAGCCGACACCGAAGCTGGAGAGGATCTCCGCATTCGGGAGTTTGGAGAGCAGTGCGGCGTTGACCGGCCCGAAGGCCATGGCGATGCCGCGGACCTTTGGCCCGATCTCCGCCAGCATCGCGTCCGGGTCTTCCGCCTCATAGAGCCGGTACACGGTGTAGCGCGCGTCAAGCTGTTCCTGAACGATCGGCAGCATCGGGCGGGGCATCAGGATATCGATGGTCATGAAAGGGATCCGGTGGCGGGAAGACTGAGAAGAGCGACATGGAGCCGTGAAAATACAAAAAACGAAGCGGAGGGAAAGTCAAACTTCGGAACTTTGTCAGCTTGTGGATCGGTCCGGCTCACCCGTCCTTTCGGCCGTAGAGATAGGTCTCCAGTATCTGCATCGCTTCAAAGGCGTTGCCGAGGTCGTCGTCCAGACCGGCGACGAAGATCAGGTCTCCCTGATCGGCATAGTCGCCCCACTGGGCGGAAAACAGATCGTTGCCGCCATCATGCCAATAGACCCGCCCGATCCCTTTGACATCCTGCACGACCAGTCCATAACCGTAGTGGCTGACAGCGTCCTCGTCTTCTGAAATATGGGCAGTGTGAATTGCGGCAAGTGTTTCCGATTGAACGATTTTCCCCTCTAGGACGGCGCGGCGGAACCGAAGCATCTCCGGAACCGTGGAGAGCAGACCGCCGTTTCCGATCAGGTTCCAGAAAGGGGCGTGTCCGCCCCAGCTGGCTTCCCATATGTCCTGGCCATTCTTCGTCCTGATCGACCGGGTTTTGTCATAGACGTTGAGATATCCGGTGTTCTCAAATCCGAGTCCGGACAGAACATCCTGCTGCAGATACTCTTCGTAGATTTTGCCGGACCGCAGCTCGATGATTGCAGCAACGAGGCCATATCCGACGTTGGAATAGGCGTAGGCCTCACCGGGGGGCGACTGCAGTTTGCTGCGAAAAACCCGTTCGAGAAACTCCTGCCGATCGACCGGTTCCTCGTCGTCTCCAACGGCCTCGACCAAGCCGGCTGAATGTGTGAGCAGCTGGTGCAGGGTAATCCCTGCCTTGTCCTCCGGAACGTCCGGAAAAATCTCCGAAAGTGTCTCGTCAAACCGGACCTTGCCGTCGTCAACCAGCTTTGCAGTCATGACGGCGGTCACCGTCTTGGTCACGGAATTGATGTCGATCTGCATCGTTTCCGGATCGATCCAGTCTTCGTCAAGGCTGCCAAACTCCTGAATGCGAATGGGACCTCCCTTGTGAGACACGCCGACAACAACGGGAAGGTTGGCATCGGCGATCTTGCTGAGCGCATGTTGCAGCCGGGCATCGAAGGGAGCCTCTATGCCAAGAACCGGGGCAGACGACGCTGGGTCCGGTTGCCCAGTCATATGCCCAAAAAAGACAAGGCCAGCAACAAGGACGGCACAACAGGCAAGGCCGAGCGCAAAGAATGGTCTGCGATGATAGGCGTTTCGCAAGAACAAGCGGTGCTCCAGGTTGGGCATCCTTAAAGGGACACTCCGTGCAGACGATCCGGCGCAAGCCTGGTCGTCTCACACATCAGTCCTGATGGCACTCTCTATAAGTGTGCTGCGGGTAGTGTTGTCTTTTTGGTTGGCGGAATCAAGGCGCAAAGAACCGCGCAGCTGGCGCGTGCAAGCGGCAACGGGTCAGCTGTCGTTCAACCTGGTTTTGTCTCCTGGCCCTGTTCATGTTCTTGCCCATGACCGTGTTGGGTGTTTCATTCATCAGACCCATGCAATAGCAACAAGACGCGCTCCTTCACAGCAGCCGAAGTCTGTTGATAGGCTGGTTGAACCCAAGAAGAATCCCAGACCCAAAGATAAGCGCCTCGGTCGATTTCAAGCTGGATCAGCCTTGTTCCACCATTTACAGGCACAAGTTCCCAAGAATGGTCGAAGGTCAAGAGGCCTGAAAGGCCGCCTTGCTGGCGAAGCTTACGTAAAGGCACGAACTCGGAGATCCTGGCCTTGATGGTGAGCACCCCATCCGGGGACTGAACCTTGTTGACGACCTTTGCCCCATTCCGATAGGAACCTTCGACCTCAATGAAGACAGGATTCCAGGCGGGATAACTTTTTGTATCCATAAGCACTTCCCAGACAATCTCCGGCGAAGCGGGTATATGGATCTCGGTGTGGAAAGTTTTGCGTCCGGTCAGTGCTAGTGTGGCAAAGAGTAGAAGCAGGAGCGCGGTTGAACCGGCGCCCCATTTCAGCACAGTGATCATTATGGATTGTCCTGGCTGTCTCACAGATGCCGGTCAAACCAGCTTGTGACGGACGCGGGCTCGCGGCCGATGTAGTCATAGGCAGCGAACCGGTTTTTTTCGATGTCGAGCCACATCATCTCCTTGTCGCAGGTCAAACCGTCATAATAGGCCTTGACCATGTCCAGGTTGGTCCAGGGGTCGTTCTTGTTCTGGACGACGAGCGTTGGCATGGATATTTTTCCCACGTCGTTGAGGAAGGACCGGTCTCCAAGATCATATCCGATACGGCTTTGGGTTACCTTGCCACCTGCACGGCGGAGAAAGCCAGGCATTCCGAACGCATCGAGGAAGTAGTTGTAAAGCAGAGGCTGGACAGCAACCATGGCTTTCACGTTTTGACGCGCACTCATGCCGTCTTCCATTCCGTAGGCATAGGTCGTTGCGCCTGCACCCATGCAGATTGACAGGAGACCGATCTTTGCTCCCTGGAAACCGGGTCGGTTGCCGATGTAATCCACTGCGGCCAGAACGTCCTTGGCTTCTTCCGGGCCCCAGGTAACCCACGGGGTCGGGCCGGCGTCGCTCTCTCCATGGCCGCGCAGGTCATACATCAAAACGGAATAGCCTTGGTCGGCCAAAAATTTAGCCTGGCGCAGAAATGAGATGTTTGTCTTCCAGGGTTTGATCAGACCCTTGCCCTTCGGGCAGTAGCCTGCCCGATTGCACTGGACGCCAAAGTGGCTTTGCACGATCACCCGGTCCGTGCCGCCCTTGATGAGCCAGCCGCGCAGGGTAACCCCATCGCTTGTTTTGAATTCAACGTTGTCATGGTCGAGGCCATAGTTCGCCGGGTCGTCAAAGAGAGGGGACTGAAACGGCTTGACCATCATGTCTGAAATCATGTTGCCAAACATATTGAATGGTTCCTTTGAAGTGTTTGGGGGAGTCAGGATTAGGCCTGGGGCAGCAGCATCGTGCGCATCTGCTCCAAGAATGCCTGTCGCGACGGAGCGGACTGGATCATGCTGTCCAGCATCCGGGCGTCTGCTCCGGTCGGGTTGTGAATGGGGGCATCCTTTGATGTCGCGCAGGAATAGATGGCATCGGCGACCTCCTGAGGGTCCGCCAGGTCTCCACCCTGTTGCGCCATTTGCTCTCCCAACGCTTCGATATGCGCACGCAGTTTCCTGGAATATCCGGCTACCTGATCATCACCGACGTCTAAAGCATTGTCCGTGTTGGCACCGAAACGAGTGGTCGGGTAAGCGCCCGGCTCGACAACATGAACCCGGACACCGAACGCTTCGCACTCCAAGGCCATTCCCTCCGAAAGCCCGTTCAACGCGAACTTGCTGGCAGAATAAAAAGCATTGCCCGGCAGCCCCAGCAATCCGGCCATGGAAGACACGTTGACAATGGTGCCGTGGCCCTGCTTGCGCATCATTGGCAGCACTGCGCGCATGGTATTGACCGGGCCAAAGACGTTGGTTTCAAACATCGCCCGCATGGCCGCATCGTCGAATTGTTCGAAAAGGGCATGACCGCCATAGCCCGCATTGTTGACCAGGCAATCGATTGAGCCGAAGCGCTGCACGGTTTCCGTGACAGCTGCTTGAATGCTGGCGGTGTCGGTCACGTCGAGACGCACCAGAGCAACACCGGGCAGGTCTCTCAGGTCGGTATCTTTTTCTGGTGCACGCATCGTGGCCATCACGTTCCAGCCATTTGCGCTGAACGTTCTGACCGCCAGTTGTCCAAATCCGCTCGAGCAGCCGGTGATGAGAACAGTTTGGGCCATGTTTTGCCTCTTCAATTCTTGTCAAAAAATTTTCCTTCGCCCTTTTTAGATTTACATTCATACATAAAATGTCAAGTTATCTGTCAGAAAAAAGTTTACAAAGTGATCAGATCTGTCTAACTGACATTCCCAAGACACTGAAAAGACAGCCATGTCGGAAACTGAAAAGAAGATCATCGAAGCCGCCATTCGCGTGTTCGTGCGCTACGGGGCCCGCAAAACAACGATGGCGGACATCGCTTCTGAGGCGGATGTCTCGCGCCAGACGCTTTATGCCTCCTTTGGAGGCAAGGACGATCTCATCGTCGCGTCCATCCGCTACATTACCGGACGCAACCTGGAGCGGGTTCGGTCTCTGCTGCCGGAATGCAGTTCGCTCGGTGAACAGCTTGAGGTTTACTTCGCCGAGACGGTGGTGAAGTCATTTGAGTTGCTGCAGTCCTCCTCGGATGCGGCCGACCTGGTTGCCGGTCACAACGAAGCAGGAAGGGACGCCATTCTCCAGTCGCATCAGCTGCACAAAGAGCTGATCGGCAGTCTCCTTGTGCCTTACACACGGCAAATTGGTGCGACGGGTCAGTCCCCGGCGGATATGGCAAGGTTCATCGTTGCGGTCGTCATGGGCTTCAAGACAGAAGCCAAGACCCGTGACGAGCTGGACCAGCTGCTGAAATCACTGAAGATCGTGGTTCTGTTGGCGGCAGAAGGTGCCCAGCCGGTGACATGATCTACCAATCGTGTTTAGCCAGTCGCGACATGTTGTTTGGTGATCGGAAAGAGAACAGCTTTTCAGTCGTGGAGTGCTGAAAGTCGCACGGTCTTAGGTGCCTTGCTCTTCGTTCCTGTCCTTCAAGGCTGCGCTTTCCTTCTTGAGAGGTCGGGACACAGGGCAGACTTCCTGAACGTAGCTGTTGAGTGTGTTGGTCAGGCTTTCCTGCACGATGGAATAGTGCACATACTGGCCGCGCTTTTCCTTGCGCACCAGTCCCGCACTTTCCAATACACCAAGGTGTTGGGAAATCGACGGTTTCGACATGTCGAAACGGTCGGCGATTTCGCCGGCGGTCAACGAGCTGTGGGACAGATAGGCCAGGATCTTACGCCGCGGCGCGGAAGCAAGGGCCTCGAATATTTTCTGGATGCCGCCGGACTCTGCCGCGTTCAGAGACTCCTGCAGGTCACTCATTTTCTGCGCTCCGGTTCCTGGACGATTCAAAATAGCAATTAGGCGGTTGCCTAATTATCTAACAGATGGTAATTAGCTTACAGCCTAAATAGTGGACGTCTGTTCCAAAGGCAAGCACCCACCGGTCACGGCGGATCCGTCACGAACCAAACCAGCATGCTTTCGGAGAGGTCTCCGGAAGGTGAGAACCTGCGCCCGTTTGCCGGGAAGGAGGGGAGTATCATGTCTTCAGTTCCATATCCCTCGATGAAGGCCGTCTCGACGGAGCGCGTTTCGTCCGATGGTGGCGCCAATCCGGTAGAAGGCGAGGTCGTCTTCAAACCCGTCAAGGCCATCTGGATCGGCGGCATGACGGCCGCCGCTCTGGTGGCCGGCCCATTGACGGCAACGCCCGCTGCTGTTGCCGTCTTTGCCATTTTGACCGCGATCACGATCTGCGGTGGCCATTCGGTTGGCATGCACCGGCTCCTGATCCACCGCTCCTTCCGAACCCACCGGGCCATTGAGCGGTTTCTGGTCTATCTCGGTGTCCTGGTGGGCATGGCCGGTCCGTTCGGCATGATCCGGCTGCACGATTTTCGTGACTGGGGCCAGCGCCAGCCAGACTGTCATGATTTCTTTTCCCACCGGTCCGGCTTCTGGAATGATGCCTGGTGGCAGCTTTGTTGCGGCATCAAGCTGAAGAAGGAACCCCGGTTCACAATCGAAGACGCAGTCGCCAGCGACCCGTTTTACCGGTCCGTCGAAGCCACCTGGATGGCGCAACAGCTTGTCATTGCCGTGCCGCTTTATCTCCTTGGCGGTCTGCCCTTTGTGGTCTGGGGTGTGTGTTGCCGTGTCTCGGTGTCTCTCATCGGGCATTGGCTGGTCGGTTATTTTGCGCATCAGCCAAAGGACCACCTGCTCTTCATCGAAGGTGCTTGCGTTCAGGGCTACAATCTGCCGAGGCTCGGCCTTGTCACGTTCGGAGAAGCCTTCCACGAAAACCATCACGCGTTCCCGAACTCCGCGAAGCTGGGGATTTTGCCGGGTCAGACAGATCCGGGCTGGTGGCTGGTGAAAACCCTTGAACGGCTTGGCCTTGCCTGGCAGGTGAAGACACCGGAAACGCTGGAGGCGCGTGAGGGGCTGACGGTGAATGGGAACAGCGAGGAACCGGCACGTCTCCCGCACTGGCTTGCCGACCTGCCGCAGGTGGCGCCCAGAAAATCCAGTGGAAAAGGGCACCGGGTCAAGACGTCAACCAAACTGTCACAAATGATGTGATACCAAGTGATGCACTTTAGGGTTGTTTGGTGGTGGCTATGGTCAATAGGTTCCTGGGCAGCATTGTCGCTGCAGTTTCGACGGTTTGTATCTGCATTGCCTTGCTGATGCCGGTCTCCACAGTGAACGCGCAGGCCAATGAAGAGGGGCTCGTGGGTCCCTTCGATGCGGTCTATTTCGACAGAACGGTCGACAATCCGCACAAGATCCGCGAGACGGTTCCCAGCATTGCCATCCAGTTCGATGGGCACGACGGGTTTCAGGGAATCAAGGCCAATAGATTTGCGGCCTCCTGGAGCGGCTTTGTGTCGTTTGACAGACCGGTCACCAAGCTGGTCCAGGTCAGCCAGGGGCACGCAAAAACGCGGATCAAGATCAACGGAACCGTTGTCTATGAGGGCGGTTCGAACGCGGAGTTCGAACATGCATTTGCACCCGGCGAACACCTTGTTGAAGTCTTTCACATCAACAATTGGCACACGGTCGAATTCAAGGTCACGATCCAGGACAAAATCCGGCTGTTCTCGGCAAACGAGCTGGCAAGCCAATTCACTGCCCTGCAGCAGCGCCCGCGCGACCTCGTCTATTTCGGGCTCTACGGGAGTAGATCAAAAGACCTATCCGTCAATATCGACCTCTCGGAGCACCTTGAAGGGGCGGTGGTCTGGCTGGATTCCTACGAGGCCATCGACTGGACCTTTAGAAGAGACCCTGGCATCCGGGCCGTCGTGATTGCCGCCTATACGCCGGGATCCAGAGTGATCGGACTGGACGGCAACGTTCCTGTCTTTCACACACGCGACACGCTGGACGTTCGTTCGAAGCCCAAGACGCGCTGCACCTGTTCGGGAGCTGTCTTCCACTGTGAGAACCAAGGCCGGTGGGCCGCGTTAGAAGAGCGCCTGTACGAACGCACCGGCGCTCAGATCACGGCGATTGCCGCAGAATCCTCGGCTGAAAGCCTGCGCCCGGAGGCATTCGATCAGGCCCTGCGCAAAGCAATTGCCGTGGATGCGGAAAAGGTGAAGCAGGCGGAAGCGGCCTGCAAAAAGAGGCGCAATCCGGATTTTGATACGTTGTTCGAAAATCAGTAGTGTTGCCTTAACCTGCTCCGGCCGCGTTGTGGTGCGACGAAGGCTTTGGCTGGAGCGTCACCGCAAAGCCTTTCTGTCGAGCAGTGGTAAATGGCGAGAAAACCTACATGGAAACCTATTGAAGTAGCAGAAGCTGGCTATCTAAGGATAATTAGCGATTCAATACAAAATTTAGAAAAAAAAGTAGAAGATGTTTTTTTTCCCTTGGTGGAAGGGGACCTAATAGTCGGTAGTGATTATTCGGGGCAGCACAAAGGGGCCAGCCACGAAGCCTACTCGTTTATTGTGACGAGTGATGTATTTTTCGTCGAGTGGTTGGGGCAATTGGCGGAATTCCGAAGACAATGGCTCCCAGATGGGCGCAGGCTTTCGTTCAAGAAATTAAATGAAAACGTTCGTTGGAAAAGCCTGCCGCATTTCTTGACACTTTCAGGCGAACTCAAAGGTAATCTTATAACGATACTGGTTTCGAATGAGATTAAATCCTTCATTGCTGGTGGTCCTGATTCAATAGTGGAAGCGTTTCCAGACTGTTTTAGTGCTGGTATTAATCTCGGAACCGCAGAAAAAATGTTTAGACTCGCAAGCTTTCAAGCAATGATTTTATCTTGTTTTCGCAAGGAAGCACAAACTTCGTTCTGGGTTAGTGACCATGATGAGACTTTAGACAGCCATGAAAAACGAGAAGATTTTGGCAAGATGGCGTCTTTGATTAATTTTGGAATTTCAAATTGGTCGAAACCTGCACCACATTACTTCACAACAACTGAGCTTGAGGATGCGCCATATTGGTCTGAAGACTTGGTTGCAATTGCAGACATCGCAGCCGGTGCTTACTGCAAAATGAGCAACGTTATTCCCAAATATTTTGGTTGTCGGAATTGGTCTGTAATACTTGCTAGTGAATAAGTGACTGATCAACGAGCAAAAACGGTCGGAAATTGGTTGTCGATTGCGGAGAAGAATTTGAGGCACGTGTTGCTCAGATTGGAAGTTGGTGAGGGAGGCGGAGTAATTGCAATTGCGCAGTTAATGACTGATAGAGATACTCGCATTTAAGTCGATTTCAATACGATTCCCCCCATTGCCCCACGGTCAAAACTCCCCTAAAAGACCCGGCAGAATTCCAAAGAATCCCGTCAGCTTTAGTGGAGAAGCGGAGCCCCATGGCGCGCCAGTTCATTTATCACATGCATGGCCTGTCCAAGGCCTATAACGACAAGAAGGTCCTCGACAACATTCATCTGTCCTTTTACCCGGACGCCAAGATCGGCATCCTGGGTCCGAACGGGGCTGGTAAGTCGACGCTCTTGAAGATCATGGCCGGTATCGACAAGGAATATTCCGGCGAAGCCTGGGCGGCAGAAGGCGCCAAGGTCGGCTACCTGCCGCAGGAGCCTCAGCTCGACAATTCCAAGACGGTGATGGAAAACGTCATGGAAGGTGTCGCCCACAAGCAGGCCAAGCTCGACCGATACAACGAGCTGATGATGAACTACTCGGACGAGACCGCCGAGGAAGGGGCCCAGCTTCAGGACGAAATCGACGCCCAGGACCTGTGGAATCTGGAAAGCCAGGTGGAAATGGCGATGGAAGCCCTGCGCTGCCCGCCGTCTGACAGCAGCGTTGAGAACCTTTCCGGCGGTGAGCGCCGCCGTGTCGCGCTTTGTAAACTGCTCCTCAGCGAACCGGATCTCCTGCTTCTCGACGAACCGACCAACCACCTGGACGCTGAAACCGTCCACTGGCTGGAACGGCATCTCAGAGAGTTCAAGGGCTCCGTCCTGATCATCACCCACGACCGCTACTTCCTGGACAATGTCACCGGCTGGATCCTGGAGCTCGACCGCGGTCAGGGCATCCCGTACGAAGGCAACTACTCGGTCTATCTGGAAAAGAAGACCAAGCGTATGGAGCAGGAAGGCCGCGAGAACATGGCCCGCTCCAAGGCGATTTCGCGCGAGCGCGAGTGGATGGGCATGTCACCCAAAGGTCGTCAGACCAAATCCAAGGCCCGTATCAAGGCCTATCAGGACCTGGTCGCCATGCAGGAAGAGCGGCAGCCGTCCATCGAGCAGATCCTCATCCCGGTCGGAGAGCGCCTTGGCGCCAACGTCATCGACCTGGAAGGTGTTTCCAAGGGCTTTGAAGACCGGCTTCTGATCGACAACCTGTCCTTCAAGCTGCCGCGCGGCGGCATTGTCGGTGTCATCGGCCCGAACGGCGCCGGTAAATCGACCCTGTTCAAGATGCTGACCGGCCAGGAAAAGCCGGACAGCGGCAATGTCACCATCGGCGACAGCGTCCAGCTCGGTTATGTCGACCAGTCCCGTGATGCGCTCGACCCGAACAAGACGGTCTGGGAAGAGATTTCCGGCGGTGCCGAGGTGATCTATCTCGACGACAAGGAAATCAACTCGCGCGCCTATTGCTCGTCCTTCAACTTCAAGGGCCCGGCTCAGCAGGCCAAGGTCGGCGACCTCTCCGGTGGTCAGCGCAACCGCGTTCACCTCGCCAAGGTTCTGAAAAAGGGCGCCAACGTGCTGCTGCTCGATGAGCCGACCAACGATCTCGACACCGAAACCCTGGCTGCTCTCGAGGATGCGCTGGAAAATTACGCCGGCTGCGCCGTAGTCATCAGCCACGATCGTATGTTCCTCGACCGTCTGGCGACCCACATGCTGGCCTTCGAAGGCGACAGCCACGTGGAGTGGTTCGAAGGCAACTTCGAAGACTACGAAAAGGACAAGGTCCGCCGCCTGGGAGCCCATGCCGCCGACCCGCGCCGGATCAAGTACAAGCCGCTGACGCGTTAAGCGAAGCGGCAAACACCGAAACTGGAAAAGGCGGCCCGATCGGGCCGCCTTTTTCGGTTTTGCGCAGCGTCTGGTGAGCGGGGCCGAGAGGAGCCGGACAGGACCGCTCAAAAGGCGGCTTACTCCTGGATCACCCACTGTTTCTGTGGCGCCGGTGTTGACGTGCAATCGGCAAGAGCCAGGTCGCGGGACACGAACGGGCCTGCCTGACGTGTTTCGCCAGGGCTTGCCAGGCAAAGCTCGGTGGCTCCCTTCGGGTGAAACTCAAGCTTGCCCACATCGTAGGTGAAGGCCTGCAGCGGCGTATCTGAGCAGTTAAGAAGACCGAGACTTACACCGGCTGCGGCCGGTTGCAGCAGTTCCGCGCAGAGGTTCTCGAATGTTGCAGAGCGGATCTGGCCGGATTTCGGGTCATAGAGAAACTGGACATCACCGCCTTGCGGTTTGCAGGAATGGGCATGCAGGCGGTCCGACAGGCCGCGGCCGACGGTGTCGATGCAGAAGCCGAGCTTCTGGTTTTCATCCAGATTGTCCGCCAGAAAGATCACCGGGGCAGGTGTCTTCAGGTCGGGCGGAGACGCCTGGGCGTTGTGGGTTCCTGAAAGCAGCAAAAGCGCTGCGACTGCAGCAAGGCCGGTGCGGATCATGAGCAACTCCAGAACTTGAAAGCTCTGACAGGCTAGGCATCTGAAGCCCGGGCGGCAACAGCGCCTCTTCCGCAAAAGTGTAACGGAATGTCTCTGAAGCGCCGGTCATTGCCTGTTTCAGGCGTGGATAGGGCCGGGCTGTTTCTCCAGGGCCCGCTCCCTCAGCCACAGATAGAGCGGCAGGCCAAGCGACAGTCCAACCAGCCAGATCGCCGGGATGGTCAGCCACCAGCCAGCCACGTTGTTTTCTCGCGCATCCCGAAAAGACCAGATCCAGAAGACGGCACAGGAAATCAGAAGATCAACTGTGAAACCTGTTGCCGGCCCGTTGGCAAAGATCTGCGCAAGGAACACGGGCAGGTCGATGCCGTTTTGCGCAAGAAAACCGGCAAAGAAGGACCAGGGGAGGAGTGTGCCGATGATGGCGGCGGCGAGATAGATGGTCTTCATGAAGTCTGGTTTCCGTCGTTGGGGCCGGCCATGAGCTTTTCAAGATCAGGGGCCGCTGCTCAATTCCCTTGAAGGGAATAAACGGTCTGGATGGCTTTCGTTGCCGGGACCTGCCATTCTGACCAACCAGTTGCCCAATCACCGATTTGGAGAATGCGGTTCCGGTTTTTCGATGCGTCATCAAGTTTCCGATTTCCTGACATGGCTGATGCGATATGACCCCGGCGGGTTGAGGTTGGTCCGCGGACTTCACCTGATGGTGACCGTGTTGCTCTGCGTGGCTCTTGCCAACGGACTGGCGCTGTTTCTGGACAAGGTGCCCGCCTTTACCATGGCCGTGCTGACAGCTGCGGCGGGCAGCCACTGCCTCGTCTTCACCCCGGTTTCCACCCGGCAGGAGGAAATGGCAGGCATTCTTCGCATGGGGATGGTGGTGACCGTCCTGTTTGGCGTCGGTGCGCTGATTGGTTGGCTTGCCGGCACGGTGGCCATGATGGTTCTGCAAATGGCCTGGGTCGGGGTGATTGCTATCGGGTTTGCTCTCGACGGACTGGGGGGCTTCTGGCAACGGACAGGCCGCGCGATCTCCATCTTCTGGCTGTTTGTCATCCTCACCAGCCAGCCGGTCTCACCCGGAATTTGGCTGCCGGTTCTCGCCGTGCTCGGTTCAGTAGTGGCGTTTGTGGTCCGGATCGGCTTGTGGCGTCCGTCCAGCGAAGGCACCTATCTCTGGGTCGAAGCGACCAACCGGCAAGCGCTTGCCGACCATCTCGAGGAGGTCGCAGCTGACCTTTCCGGCCAAACGCCGCATGTAAATGTTCCCGTTCGCGAATTGGCGCGATTGCGCATGGAGTTGCAGCTTTGTGTTGCCCTGATCGGCCCGGCTCCGGTAGCGCGTGGCCTTTCTACCGAAACGGCAACGATGATGGAGCTTGCCCTTGAGGTGGTTCGTGATGCCACGGGACATCTGTCCGAAGACGCGCGCGGCAGACTGCGCACTGATGCGGGGTTTTCGGCAGATCTTGGCAAGGTTTCCGGCAAGCTGCGAACGGGACAGGCGTCTGAGACCCGTGACCTTGACCTGAAATGGGCGGAGCCGGATGCTGGCCTTGAGACCCAGGACCAGTTTCAGATCCTAAGGATCGCACAATCGTTCAAGCGGCTCTGGCTGCTCGCAGAACGAGGTGATCCGGTGCTGGAGGCTGAAAAGCAGGCGCCGCCTGGTACCGGACCGGCCTGGTTTCGTCTGCTGGACTGGCGGCTTGCGCTCCAGGGTGGTGTGGCCGCGTCGCTTGGATTGGCAATCGGCTGGTATTTCGAACTCAGTCACGCCTATTGGGTAACGCTGACCGTCGTTGTGATCCTGTGCAACAGTCTGGGCACCACCGTTCAGAAAACGGTGCAACGCGTTGGCGGAACGGCTGTGGGTGTCGGGGTTGCCATGCTGGTCGATCCGCTGCTGTCAGGACTGCCTGAACTCCGTCTGGCGCTGATCATTCTGTCGATACCGGCCATCGTCGTTTTCATGGATCGCAACTACGCCATTGCAGCAGGCTTCATCAGCTTCATGGTCGTGGCGGGTCTGCATGCGATCGTCGGTCTCCCAATTGGGGCTCTCTGGGTGCGCCTTTGGGACACGGTCATAGGCGCGGGCGTCGGGCTCAGTGTTGCCTGGATCCTGTTCCCCAATCGCACGGGGGAAACCATCTCCACTCTGACCAGGGCCTATCTGTCGGCCTGCGCGGCAGCGCTGCAGGACAGGGGTGCCACGGTTATGAACGACCAGCAGGACTTTGCCGATCTGCGCCAGAGCGCGAGCAACCTGATCAAGACAGCAAGATCTTACCGGGCCGAGGTCGCGCCCTGGTCTTCCTATTCCGAGACCACCAGCGACCTGGATGTTCTGGTCATCGTTCTTGGTCACTATGTCATCTTGTACCGCCAGGCACGGGCCGTGGTGATGAAGGCCGCGACCGGCACCAGGGAGACAGCGATCGCATCGCTCGTGGCTCGAATGGATGACCGGGTGAACAGTGAGATCGCTGCCGTTCTGGAGGGGCGCGACAAGCAGGCCGTGCCGGGACTGGCCGACGACTGGCTGGCAGCCATGCCGGACGCCGAGGCTGCCGGACCGAAGCTGATGACCAATTGGGTCGCCATGCTCTATCACGCCCGCAAGATCGTTCGCTGTCTCGACGGATTGCGTCAGGACGGCCTTTTGAAGACCGCGTCCGACCTGACACCGCCCATTTCCGGGGCTCTTCACGAGAGTTGAAAGCCGACGGGAGGAGGGGCAGCGCCTTACCAAGATTTCATCCTGGCGCCTTCATCCGGCTGCAATTTGAACCGCAGATTGTGTTCTATGTCACAATCGGCTCCGCGCAGACATGCAATAAGTGCGCATCGGCCTCGCCCGACAGGAGGATATTCAGCATGACGCAATTGAGATTTTCCCGCAGTTTAACCCTTGCAGCAGGCCTTGTCGGCTGTCTCGCGCTCGCGCCGGCGCAAGCCCAGGAGGTTCAACCGGTCAACGCGGACCCGACGCCACCGCCGACTTATGATTTTGTCCAGCAGGCCGGAGCGATGACCTATGACGGCAGCACGCTCACCCTGACGGACGCAAACACGGGTGTGCTCTTTTTCAGTGACCGTCCCTACCGCGTGGGGGGCCAGATCTCGAATGCGGACTTCGCGGAGTTCTGGGGCGCTCCCGACGGGTTTGCCGGGGATCCTCCGAATGCGGTTGTGAGCCTTCTGGGAGCAACGGACAAGGCGCCGGCGCTGGTCGAGCTGACGTCGGCCAAGACCGAAGGTTCATCTGTGGTCTATGGCGTCAAGCTTCTGCGCGGAGAGCTTCCAGACAGCGCCAAGGGCATCGCGCTTTTCATTGATCGCAGCGCCCGGCCTCATCATCAGCATCAGCATCCGCATCAGACCGGCGCAACGTCGGCCAGGTCGGGCCAGGTCGGGTTTGAACCCTACGGCCCCTATTGTTATCACGCCCCCCAGGATCCGCGTTGCCGCGCCTGGCACCATCCGTATCATCCCTATTATCCGCCCTATCACCCTTACTATCCGCCGTATCCGCCCTATGGCCCCTATTACCATCCGGGCGCCTATGCAGCGGGCGTTGCAACGGGTGCGGCGATCGCCAATGCCAGCAAGCAACCGGTCTATTACTACTATCCGATCCCGACCGGCCCTCTGCCGCCCAATTGCTGGATCAACTCCCAGCACACCCAGATGGTCTGCACCGTCAAGCTGCAGTAAAAACGAGCCTGAAGCGCAGGCCCCGCACCAATGGTGCGGGGTTTTGCTTTCCGGAAGTGGTTCGGTTCGGTGACACCGCCCACCGATGCCGTTTGACAAAAGTCGTAAAGCCTCCCGTCAGAAATCCCTTAATACCAATCCGGTATTGGTATTTAATGCCGTAGGGTCGAGCAGGGAGGAGCAGACGCCCATGCGACGTGCGCTCGCTTTGAGTTTTCTGTTTTTCATGTGTCTGGCGTTTCAACCGGCCTCTTCAGAAGACAAAGTCAGTGTTCATCTCGGTTTGCTCGGTGCTGGAGAGCAGGTCTTTGCCTATGAGATCTCCGTGCTCAAGCTGGCGCTTGCACATAGCGGGCGGCAAACAGAGCTGGTGATCACGCCGCTGACCATGCCGCAGGAACGGGCCTTTCTGGAACTTGAGAGCGGCCGGGCCCGGTTTAATCTCTTTTTCAGCGGTTTTTCTGAGGAACGCGAAGCCAGATTTCGCCAGATCGATATTCCCCTGTCTCGAGGGCTCCTGGGGCACAGGATCTTCATCACCACAGACAGGTTCAGCGACGATCTGGCTACAATCAAGGATCTCGACGCGTTTAAACGCTTTGCAGTGGTGGGATCAGGCAACGGCTGGCCGGACACGCGCATCTTCGAGGCAGCAGGGTTTACGGTTCAGCGATCCCGTTACGAAAATCTCTGGAGGATGCTGGCGAAAGAGCGGATCAATACGTTCAACAGGGGCATCCACGAAGCTTATGTCGAAATCGATATCCGCAAGCCGGAACACAGCAATCTGGTTGTCGATCAGCACCTCATGGTCCGATACCGTTTCGACTACCTGTTTTATGTCCGGAAAGACAATGAGGACCTTGCACGTCTTCTGGAAACCGGTCTGAAGCGTGCCTATGAAACGGGTGCCTTCATGGAAAACTTCATGTCCCACCCGATGATCCGCACGGTGATCGACCAGGCCAATCCGAAGGACCGCCTGACTTTCGACATCGACAATCCTCTCATGACCGAGCGCCAGCGGGCGATCCCGGACCAGTATTGGCACAAGTTCTGAAACAGCGTTGTGCGCGGACTTAGGAAGATCCGGTGTAGCTGGCAACGATGCCGTCGATCGTACCATCGGCCTTCATCGCGGTGAGGGCCTTGTCCATCGCCTCGATCAGGGCATCGGCTTCCGGGCCGGTCCACTTGTCGGTCCAGCCGATATAGGCGGGTTCGATGGAGGCCGTTGCGACAATCTCGACGTTCTTGTAGTTCTCGCGCTTGATCAGGATCTCGGTTGCCAGCCGTTCGACCACGTAACAGTCGATCCGTCCCAGGACCAGTTTGGAGAGGTTCTGCTCCGTCGTCTGGGCTTCCTCAAGCATGATACTGCCCTGGTCGACCATCTCGAAGAAACGTGGTCCAGGCGCCTTGTAGCCGGCAACGTTTCCGAAGAGCAGACCCTTGAAATCGTCCGGATAGATCCAGCCGGCCTTGGCGACACCTTGCCTGCAAAAGACGCTGACCTCTTCCTGGTAGAGCGGCTCCGACCAGTGCCGGATCCAGGGGCGGTCCTGCGGCTTGTAGTAGCTGCCGACGAGCGCCTGGGCCTTGCCGCTTTCAACCAGCACGGTGGCACGTGTCCAGGGGACGGCGCGCAGAACCAGGTCCTTGTTCCCGATACGCCGCTTGGCTTCCTGTATGATCGCCGCATAAAGACCGTCGGGCTGGTCCTTCGTGACCGACATGTAGGGCGGGTAGGAATTGTCCTGCAGCAGCACGACTTCATCGGCCCAGGATTTCGGCAGCAGGAACAACATGCCGACAAAGAGCATAGCCAGGAAGGGCGAAAGGCGACGGGGCATAGCGACGACAGTCATGAAGGGCTTGCCTGACACATTGGTTGACCAAGGTTTCATCAGTATTACAGCTGCCTGTTGAAAGTTCATTACTGAGCAGAGAACACCTGGACCTCGGCAGCAAGTTCGCAAATTTGACCAGAGAGCTCACTTATTCCCGTCTTTTTCAACTCATGGCTGAGGCATTCACGTCATCAATGAACTCATCAAACAGTTTCGATGGTCCGGCAGCCTTCGGGCGGCTAGGTTTGTTCGTGAGAAATAACAGGAGTTCAAACAAGTGGATCAACCCGCGCTTTTCCAAGACACTCTAGAAATCACGCGGAAATTCAAGGTCGGCGGCGTGGTGGAAGGCGTCTATCACACACCTTCTCCGGAGGACTTTCAGACCGCAGCCCTGGAAAAGCTGGACCTCGGCTTCCAGGGCATCGAAGGCGACCGTCACGCCGGCTTCACACGTCTGTCCGGCGGACGCGAACCCTGGTATCCCCGCGGCACCGAAATGTGCAACGAACGGCAGATCTCCATTCTCTCGCTGGAAGAACTTGCAGAGATCGCGGCACGCATGGACCTTCCTGAGCTGAAACCGGAATGGATCGGGGGCAACATCGCCGTGTCAGGCATTGCCAGTCTGAGCCTTGTGCCACCGCGCACCCGGCTGGTGTTTGAAGGCGGAACGGTCATTCGGGTGGATGGAGACAACGCCCCTTGCCGTTTTGCCGGTGCCGCTATCGCCGCGCATAATCCGGGCCGCGAGGGGCTCGATCTCCTGTTCCCGCAAAAGGCCAGGCGGCTGCGCGGGCTGGTCGGTTACATCGAGAAACCCGGAACCGTCAAAAAAGGCGAGGCCGTCGAGGCGCATATTCCAGAACAATGGATTTACCCGCGCCCGTGAGGCGATAAGCTGGTCGGCAGCCAGAGTTCCCCAAGGAGACAGTGATGCTGCCGATCCACCACATGATTGACCAGGCACCCCAACCTGTTGCGCCTTTTTCCCACGCTGTTGAAATCGACGGCTGGGTCTTTGTGACAGGCCAGATGCCGACCCTGCCGGATGATCCCGAAGCGCCCCTACCGGATGGAATAGAAGCCCAGACGGTCCGGGTAATGGACAATCTCAAACTTGTATTGGATGGGCTCGGACTTGGTCTGGAAAATGTCACATTTGTCCGAGTCTACCTGACCGAATTCAAGCGCGACTACCAGGCAATGAACGAAACCTATCGGTCCTATTTTGACGTCGGCAAGTTGCCGGGGCGTACCTGTGTCGGTGTGTCAGGACTTGCGGTGGACGCCCTGGTGGAGATCGACCTTGTGGCCAGGCGTCCCTGAGCAAAAGGCATTGGCTGCGGCCAGGCAAGTCGTGAAGATCAGCCGTCCGGTGCGTCCGAGACCTGCTTGTTGCAGCCCCAGTCCTGTAGCACCGAGTTCATGTCTTCGAGAACGAAAAATCGGGCGGCATCCCGGTCGTAGCCATCCTCCAGCAATGTGTCGTAGTCGGTGCGTTCGTGCCGGACATGACTTGTCGTGGCCTGCCAAAGGGCTATGGAAGGTGGCAGATGGCGCAGGTGCCCGGCAAGGGCGGCGGCGAGGATGGCCTCGGCATCGCGCATGGGAACTCTGGGAAGAAGCAAACGCAACGCCTTGCGCATCTCTTTCTGCCGTTTGGTTCCCCCGGTCATGGCGGACCGCTAGGCTCGGCTGCGCATCTGGTTTTCGGCTGCTTCGGTGCCTGCAAGCGGCAGTCCATGGACAACGCCGCTTGAGGTGGCAGCCTCCCGAATGTCGTCAAAAGCCTGCGGACGGGCAAAATGATAGCCTTGGACAAGGCGGCAATGCATTGCCTCCAGCAATTCGCACTGATGGCTTTCCTCCACCCCCTCCACGACGCAGGTGATCTGCATCGACCGGCACAGGTTCAAGATGGAATGCACGACGCCACATGCGACAGGGTCCTTGATCCCGGCGACAAAACTGCGGTCGATCTTGACACAGTCGATGGGCAGACGGTGCAGATATCCAAGGCTGGAGTAACCGGTTCCAAAGTCGTCGAGCGCCAGTTTCACGCCTGCGGCGCGCAGCATCAACAGGCAGCTTTCGGCAATCTCGTAGCTGCCGATGACCGAGGTTTCGGTGATTTCAAAAGTGATACGGCGCGGATCCATTTCCCGCCGGCGGATAATGTCCAGAAGCTCCGAAACGGTTTCCCGCGAGGTAATGTCGTGAGCCGAGAGGTTGAAAGCCAGGCTGAGTTCCCCGGGCAGGGACTGGATCTGCTCGACCGCCTTCTCGAACAAACAGACGGTCAGGCGATGGATTTGGCCAGTTCTTTCGGCGATCGCAATGAACTTGTCCGGCGGCACTTTGCCAAGGCTCGGGCTGTCCCATCGGGCAAGGGCTTCAAAGCCGATGGCGATACGTTCGGGCAGGGCAACGATCGGCTGAAAGTGGACCTGAAACTCCTTTCGGAGATCGGCGATCTGCAGCGCGCTTTCAATGGCACGTTCGGACCGGATGCGGGCTTCATGTTCGGACGAATAGACCGTGGTGCTGCCGCGGGACGTGGTCTTTGAATTGTAAAGCGCGTAGTCGGACCGGTCGAACAGCACGTGTGCTGACGTGCCGGCCTCCGGATAAAAGGCAATGCCGCAGGACGCTCCGACCGAGACTTGAAGATCGCCGATCCGGTAGGGTTCGCAAATCACGTCGCAGATCGTCTGGCCGGTTGCTGCCGCGTCTTCCAGATTGCCGAGATAGAGAAATCCGAACTCGTCTCCCCCAAGGCGGCAGATCTCAATTTGGGTAAGTCCGAGGGATTTCAGCCGGTTGCCGACTTCGGTCAGGAGCTGGTCGCCGAGCTGATGCCCATAGGTATCGTTGATCGGTTTGAAACGGTCGAGGTCAACAACCCCGACCGCGAACACCTTGTCAGTTTCCCTAACCTCGTCAATCAGCGCTTCCAGCCTGTTGAAGAAATAACGTCGATTGGGCAGATCCGTCAGGGCGTCGGTCTGGGCAAGGCGGGCATTTTCCGCATTCAGCCTCTCGGTTTCGCGTTGTTTTGCTGCCAGGTCCGACTGGGACTGAATCAGTTTGCAGAAACCATTGTAACCGTTGAAGAGCACCTGAAGAATGACCAGGCAGACCAGGAAGATGTTCAGTGCGATGGCGTTGTAGACGTCCTCGTTCTGGCTGAGATAGTGCACCAGGTAAGGCACGGTCACGATGAACATGACCATCAGGGCCGCCTGGGGCAGATGCATCAGGCAGAAGATGCAGCCGATCACCGTGATGGCGATGAACAGGGCAACATGGCCGCGTTCTGAAGGGCCGCCGAAACTGTCGAGACTGAGAGACCAGGCAATGTAGATGACGGCGACGATGCTGCCGAGCACGACGGTCTGGCGCATCTTTCGGATCGCTTCATCCGGTCCCAGCACCACGTTGCGTGCGCGGATCCAGGCTGCGAGACGAACCGTGGTCAAAACCAGGATCGGCGCCAGGATGCCCACGGTCAGATAACGTGGGGCCGCGTCGAAATGGGTATAGGAGACGGCAACGGCGTTGACCATCAGCAAGGCGTAAAGGGACGGGATCTGGGTTTTCAGCTCATTGTACTGAGCCTGCGCAATATCTGGACGACTGGGATCAATCATCATCCATCTTATGAAAGCCCGGATTTTTTCCATTCTTCCCTCCGCAATAATCCCTTGTATCAGTGCGAACGTAAATATTTGTTTGAGATATAACTTCCAGTTTGTTTGGCTAAACTTCCGATTACGCGGAGGTCACGATTTTTACCTTTGTTGATCCTCAAGTAGCCATTGGAACGGCTTGGGCAGAAAACAATTGATACACGAATGAACACCGAAGAATGTTCAAGCTGCGACCAAATGGTGCAAAATTACTCCAGCCTATCCCGATTTGACCTGATTGCCGCCAGCCGGGTCCGTTTACCCTAACAAGTTTACGTAAAGGCGTCAGGGTTTTGTCGCAGGACCGGGTAATTGGCTCACAATAAGAAAAGCTGACTATTTTTTTATCGGCCAAATGCGCTATATAGAGGCCTATGGCAGATCGAACGAGAACACGTCTCCTGAACGCGCTGAAATCGTCCGGACCACAGACGGCTGCAGATCTTGCGACCGGGCTGAAGGTGACGACGGTTGCCGTTCGCCAGCATCTTGATGGCCTGCATCAGGATGAGTTGGTCGATTTTGAAGATTTGAAAGGATCGGTGGGCCGGCCCAAGCGGGTCTGGGCGCTGACATCCGCCGGCCATCAGCAGTTTCCGGACAGTCATTCGAACCTGGTGCTGGGTCTGCTCAATGGCATGAGCGAGATTTTCGGGGAAGACGGTCTTGAAAAGCTGATCGCCCACAGGGAAGCCGAAAGCCGGAAAACCTACGCGGAGGCTGTTGCGACCGCAGCGGACCTTCCCGGCAAGCTGGACGCACTGGCCCGGCTGCGCACACAGGAAGGTTACATGGCCGAGGTGGCCAGAGACGGTGACGGTTACCTGCTCATCGAGAATCATTGCTCAATCTGCGCGGCCGCGACCGCCTGCCAGGGTTTTTGCCGGTCCGAGCTGAAGCTTTTCAAGGACGTTCTGGGTCCTGACATTCAGGTTGAACGGACAGAGCATCAGCTTTCCGGCGATCGCCGCTGCGTCTACAGGATTGAATCTCGCGCCTGATCGGCGCTTCCAAAAGGACCACCAATCGTGTCACCAGTTGCGCCGGCTCTGAAGCGGCTGTTGGAGGCCTATTTCCGGCCGTTCGAGACGCAGATCAAGCCGCTGGATCTGCCGATTACACCCTTGCCGGACAAGGGGCCACTGCATCTTGTCTGGCACTTCGCCAAGCTGTTCCGCTGGCAGCTGGCGATTGTCTCTGTTCTTGGCATGCTTGCATCCAGCCTGGGGCTGGCTGCGATCTGGGCCATTGCCTTTGTTGTCGACGGTCTGACCAGCGAAGGCGTTCGGCCGTTTCTGGAAGAATATGCCTGGCTTCTGGGCGTCTTTTTCATCCTGTTCGTGATTGTCGATCCGCTGGTCTTCCTGCTGCGTGAGACCTTTGGCGCCCAGACCGTGCGTATCCTGCTGCCTGCCGCGATGCGCTGGCAGGCGCACAAGGCGGTGGAAAGCCAGGATCTGGCATTTTTCGAAGACACGTTCGCCGGTCAGGTCGCCTCCCGGATCGCCCAGATGACGATGTCCGTGCATCGGCAGCTGATGCTGGCAATCGGCACGATACCGTTCCTGACGATCCAGTTCGGCGGGTCGTTCATGTTGTTGCTTGCCCTGGCCTGGCCGTTGGCGGTTCCGGTTTTCTTCTGGATCCTGGCCAATTGCCTGGTCGCCTGGGCCGCAATTCCGGCGTATATGCAGCGTTCTGCAAAGGTCGCTGCCGCCAATTCCCGGGCAACCGGCGCCATGACCGATGTCTATTCCAACATCGCCATGGTCAAACTGTTCGCTGCTGAAGATTCCGAAGCCGGTGCGATCCGCAGGGTGCTTGGCGAAACCATCGACACGCGCCACAGCGAAAATCGCTCCTACATCCTGACCGACAGCGCGGTCTATTTCCTCAATGTGCTGCTGTTGCTGTCAGTCACAGTGATCGGCTTCTGGGGCATGCTGTCGGGCTTTGTGACCCTCGGCGACTTTGTTGCCGGTCTGACGGTCACCCGCTCCCTGTCAGGAGCTTCTTCCAGCTTCATCGGCGTTGGTCAGTCGATCACCAGCACGCTCGGCACGATCCGGGACGCGATGCCGATCATGACCAGCCGGCCGGAAATCACCGACCGCGACGGCGCGGCCGAGCTGGAAGTCAAAGGCGGGGAAATCCGCTTTGACAAGGTTGCCTTCGCCTATCAGCGTGACCGCGAGCCGGTACTGGAAGATTTCAACCTCAAGATCGAAGCCGGGGAGCGTGTCGGGCTGGTCGGCCTGTCGGGTGCCGGCAAGTCGACCGTGATTTCCCTGCTGATGCGCCTGCGCGATGTGACGTCAGGCAGCATCTCGATTGACGGCCAGGATGTGCGCGGCGTGACCCAGGCCTCGCTGCGCAGCCGCATCGGCGTGGTCACTCAGGACATCTCCCTGTTGAACCGCTCCATCCGTGACAACATCCGCTATGGCAGACCGGAGGCTTCGGACGAGGACATCCGCGAGATCGCGCGGGCCGCCGAAGCCCTGGACTTCATCGAAGCGCAGAAGGACAGCAAGGATCGCGAAGGCCTGGATGCCCATGTCGGCGACAGGGGCGTAAAGCTCTCCGGTGGGCAGCGCCAGCGCATTACCATTGCAAGGGTTCTGTTGAAAGACGCGCCGATCCTGATCCTGGACGAAGCCACATCTGCGCTCGACAGCGAAGCGGAGCTGGCCATTCAGCAGAACCTTGCACGCATGATGGAAGGGCGCACAACACTGGCGGTCGCGCACAGACTGTCGACCATCGCGGCCATGGACCGTCTTGTCGTCATGGACAAGGGCAGGATCGTCGAGGAAGGCAGCCACCGGGAACTGCTGCAACAGGGCGGGCTCTACGCAACGCTCTGGGAGCGTCAGTCAGGCGGCTTTCTGGCGCTCAGCGCCGCGGAATAGGACGGGGCCTACTTTCGGCGCAAGATGACCTCCAGCAGCCATTGTTCCAGCGCCAGGGCGCTTGTCCGCTCCCGGTAAATGGCTTCGTAGCGATCGAAAAACATCTGCTCGAGCCGGTCCGCGCTCATGGTCTCTCCCGCTGAAGGGGCAAACAGGTGCGTGCGCAGTGTCGAAGCGGCAAAGGCGCGGGTGTAGCCCGTGTAACGGCGGGCATAGTCCTGCGGATCCGCTGCAGATCCGGCAAAGATGTCGCCGGGAGCGACCGTGATGACCTCCACCGTGTCGATCTCGTAAAGCTGCGAAAGCTCCGGATCAGCCTCGATGCTCTCCCGGGCCTCCCGGGCCGTCAGGAACCAGAGCCCGAACACGAACCTGTCGGCGACCTGCCTGTCCAGCAGGCCATCATCGACCATGCCGGCGGTCACCTCCTGCATGGTTCGATAGAGCGTACGGCCAGCCGCTGCTGTGCCATTGATCTCATCCGTTTCGGGAATGGCACCAAGCGCCGAGACATAAAGGTAACCGCCCGGTTGCAGCTCTTTGGCGCGCTGACGCAGGAACAGGGCCCAGTCGGACCGGGCGCGCGTCCACATGGCGCCCCTGGCAGCTCCGGTCAGATCGGCGAACCAGAGCGTGTCCGGTGCCGTGAGCTGGACGGGTCCGTTGAGCCAGTGGCTGGCAAAAAAACAGGTTGCCAGCGAAACGCTGCCCACCGGCATCATGCGCTCATAAAAGGAACCGACCGAAGTCATGACCAGCGGAGCATTTGCGTCGTTTGCATAGCCGCTGTCTCCCTGGATCAGACCAATCAGGGCATTCCAGTCATTTCCGGGCTGGTCGGCATGGCAGACTGCAATCGACTTTTCGGGAACGCGTTGCCGCCAGATGTCCAGTGCCGGCCGAACGGTCTCAATGGTGCTTTGTCCCGGACCGCAGCCGAAGTCGGCAAACGTGAGTGTTTCGGTAGTTTTGGCAACTCGTGCGGCTAGGTCGGAAATAACACCTGCGTTTCGCAGCGCGTTTTGCTGCTGGGCCGTCGAATTGGCGTTGTAATCAACCATCCCGTCGGTTGCCCGGTCGCCCTTGTTCTGATCCGTCATGACGTCCTCCCGCGCAAAGGGTCGGGCAGGGGCCGGTCCGTGTCAATGCTTCGGCATGGGCCGGCCTGGCAATCTTCA
This sequence comes from Roseibium sp., assembly GCF_965233565.1. Classification (GTDB taxonomy): domain Bacteria; phylum Pseudomonadota; class Alphaproteobacteria; order Rhizobiales; family Stappiaceae; genus Roseibium. The sequence goes on from NZ_OZ247494.1 coordinate 5,287,263, forward strand.
GCTTGTGAGGAAGGTAGCCCTGTCAGCAGCGGCAGCATTTGTCTCCGACGGAAAATGCTCGTGCAGCTGCCTGACCAATGGCCTAGAGTATGGCCGGTCATGCCGAAGCAATGTCACTCCATTGAGAGCTTTGCCGTCCTGGTGAGATAGGCGTGGATGGTGCCGGGTAAGCACCCGGGCGCGCTGTTGATTTTCCGAAACGTAGATGACAATACTCCCGCATGGATAAAAGAGACCGTGCTGATCTGTTCCGCGAACGTCTGTCCGATGCCTTGCGCAGCCGGGACATGAATCGCAGCGATCTGGCGCGTGGGGCCAATCTGGACCGCTCCACGGTCTCTCAGCTTCTGTCGGAAGACGCGCCGCGCCTGCCCAACGGTCAGGCACTTGCCGCAATTGCAACGGCATTGAGCGTGTCCTCGGACTGGCTTCTTGGCCTGTCGACACACAGGGGAGCCGCAGCGGAAATACTCGATCAGGCGGTGCAGGTGGCGGAGACCGAGCGCCACCCGGTGGATGAGCATCTGCTTGCCTGGTTCCGCGATGCGGTTGGCGCCAAGATCCGCCATGTCCCGGCCAATCTGCCGGACGTTCTCAAGACAGAATCCGTTCTGGCTTATGAATATGCCGGCGAAACTTTGCGCACGGCGGATCAGGCGATTACAGGAACGCGCGACCAGCGCGCGCTGCTGCACCGGGCGGAATCCGACATGGAAATAGCACTCTCCAAGGAAGCGCTGGAAGGCTTTGCGCGCGGCGAGGGGCTCTGGGCCGGGTTGACGGAGGCAGCGCGCCGCCAGCAGCTGGACGTCATGGGGCATACGCTGAACGAGCTTTACCCATCGTTACGCCTGCATCTGTTCGGTGCAACAGACCGGTTTTCAGCTCCGTTTACGGTCTTCGGCCAGAAATGGGCGGCGCTCTATCTTGGGCAGCGCTATCTTGCGTTTTCCAACACCCGGCATGTCCAGCTTTTCGCCGGTCACTTCGACGATCTCGTCCGCCACGCCCTGGTCCGTTCCCACGAAGCCGGGCAATTTGCGTTGGACCTGAGCAAGAAAGTCTGAGCCCCGGCATCAGGCAATAGCGGCGGCAGACAGGGGCCAAAGCAGTCAGTCTGCGGCCGAAAACCCGCCGAAATCTCAAAAAACATTTGAAAGTGACGTAGCGCGTCTCTGGGTTGAGGTGTGTTTGGGCTGAATTCCTGATTGAAAAACATTGACAATTCGTAACAAATGAATACATATGTAAACGTATCGATACAAACGATGACAAATTGGTAGGGCCAATGCCGAAGAGCATTCCGATCAGTGTCAGGCTCAGCGACGATGATGTCGCCTTCCTGGCAAGCTACGAGGTTCAGGGAGCGCGCACACCAAGCGACAAGCTCCGGGAGATTCTGAAGGCGGCCCGCGAGCGGGAAGAGGGTATCCAGGACGTATCGTCCTGCGAGGATCTGCTCCGTTCGATGGCGCGGCCGGCTGAGAAGGGGCTGCGGCAATTGCAGCGGGAAGCCGGGATCAGGTCAGACCTTGTCATCAAACTGTATGAGAGGTTGCCGGAAATGTTCGCGGAGCTGATTGCTTCAGCACCCGGACCGACCGGAGATGAAAAGGAGTTGAGGCGGTTCGAAGCGGATCTGTCTGCGGAACTGTTCTCGCTGATTGAGGAAATTTTTGATCTTGGACTGACGTCTCCAAGCCGGACCTACGACCCGGAACTGATGGACAGAAGGCTGAAGCCTATCCTGGAAATCGCCCGGATCTTGGACCAAAGACGCCAGTCCGGGACCTGAGTGAAGGCGGAAATTTCAGTGTCCGCCGCCTGCAGGACGAGCCGCTGTCTCAGCCTGTGGATTGCTCAGGTCCCATTTAAGGAGCCGGGTGCGGATGCCTCGACAGGGATGCCCGGGCCTGGCGGGAATTGAACATGCAACGCTTAACGGAAAGGGAGAAAATCATGTCTGAAGGTCTTGTTACACGGGTGACCCGTCTTGTATCCGGTGGTGTCAATCAACTTGTGGATTCCATTGAAAATGCGTCTCCCGAAACCGTCATGGCGGAAGCGATCCGGGAGGTTGACCGCGCCATCGACCAGGTGCGCGACGAACTGGCATCTGTGCTGGCCAACAAGCATCTGGCCAATACCAGGCTGGGTGACACCACAACCCGTCACGAGGAACTGCAGGGGCAGGTGGCGCTCGCCGTCAAGGAAGGCCGGGATGATCTGGCCGAAGCGGCGATTGCCCGACAGCTGGATCTGGAAAGCCAGATCCCTGTGCTTGAAACAGCCGTGTCGGAGGCCAGCCGGGAAGAGAAGGAGCTGGAGGGGTATGTCGATGCACTCCTGGCCCGTAAGCGGGAAATGGAGGCGGAGCTGGACAATTATCGCCGATCCCAGCAGCAAACGGTCGCCGATGCCGCAAGCACCGGTTCGGCGGCGCCGAAGAACAGCGTCGAACGCAAGACCCGCAAGGCGGAGGAAACCTTCGACCGGGTCATGAAAAACGCGACCGGCCTGCCGAGCGGTCAGGCTGCGGATATGGCCAGTGCCGGCAAACTGGCGGAGCTGGATGAACTGGCACGGCAGAACCGCGTGTCCGAACGCCTCGCTGCCCTGAAGGCTGCAGCGAGAGATGGCTGAGCATGATTGATTTCATCTTAGCGGACCAGAACACGCCCTTTGCGGTTGCGCTCGGACTGATGATCGCAATCGCGCTGGCGGAAGGTGTCGGCACGTTGATGGGGCTGGGGCTGTCGAGCCTGATCGACAGCCTGTTGCCGGAAGTCGATCTGCCGGACGTGGATGTGCCGGATGTGGATGCACCGGATTTCGACGCTGACATCTCCGGCGGGGCGCTTCCCGCGGACCTGGAAGCGGTCGGCGCCAGCGCGGACACCAATGTCGCCGGTCCCGGCCTGTTCGGTCGGGTGCTTGGATGGCTCTGCTTCGGTCGCGTGCCGGCGCTGATCATCTTCGTCCTGTTCCTGACGGGGTTCGGCCTTGCCGGTTACATCGTGCAGAGCCTGGTGCAATCGACAACCGGCTGGTTGTTGCCGGGTTTCGTGGCGTCCGGTGTCGCCTTTGCAGGCGCATTGCCCTTCACCAGAACCACCGCCCTGGGCCTGTCGAAAATCATGCCCAGGGACGAGAGTGACGCGGTTTCCAGGGCAACCTTTGTCGGGCGTCCGGCGCTGATCGTCCAGGGCAATGCCCGCAAGGGGCTTCCTGCCCAGGCGCGCCTGCGCGATCCGACGGGTCAAAGCCACTATCTGCAGGTGGAGCCGGATATAGACGACGAGGTGCTTGAGCAAGGCACGGAGATCATCGTCGTGCGTCAGCTCGGAGCCACCTACACCGCGATCAGGAACACGAATGAAACTCTGTCCGGCGCCGGCTGACGGCCGGTGCCGGACACCAGAACTTTTCAAAAACAAGCAGTAAGGAGTGCATGGTTATGGACCAGATTGTTGGCATAGTCATACTCGTCGGCGTGGGCTTTATCGCCCTTCTCGCCATAGGTCTGATCATTTCCCGGCTGTATCGCCGGTCATCCAAGGAAGTCTCGTTTGTGCGGACCGGTTTCGGCGGTCAGCGGGTCGTCATGAATGGCGGCACGCTGGTCTTGCCGGTGCTGCATGACATCATCCCGGTCAACATGAACACGCTGCGCCTGGAGGTCCGCCGTTCCAACGAGCAGGCCCTCATTACCAAGGACCGCATGCGTGTGGATGTTCTTGCCGAGTTCTATGTCCGTGTGCAGCCGACCATCGAGTCGATTGCCAATGCGGCCCAGACCCTCGGCCAGCGCACCATGAAACCGGAAGCCCTGCGGGAGCTGGTGGAAGGCAAGTTCGTCGATGCGCTCAGGGCCGTGGCCGCTGAAATGGCCATGGAAGAGCTGCACGAGCAGCGCGTGAACTTCGTCCAGAAGGTGCAGGCGGCCGTCTCCGAAGACATTCTGAAGAACGGTCTGGAACTGGAATCCGTTTCGCTGACCGGTCTCGATCAGACCAACCGCGAGTATTTCAATCCGGAAAACGCCTTTGACGCGGAAGGTCTGACCAAATTGACCCAGGCGATCGAGGAGCGTCGCAAGAAGCGCAACGACATCGAACAGGAAACCGAGGTCCTGATCCGTCGAAAAAATCTTGAAGCACAGCAGGAAAGTCTGCAGATCAGCCGGGACGAAGAATTCGCCAAGCTGGAACAGCAGCGCGAGGTGGAAATTCGCCGGGCCGAACAGACCTCGCTCATTGCAAAGCAGCAGGCTGAGCGCGAGCGTGAGGCGGAAGAAGCCAAGATCATGGCCCACCAGAAAGTGCGTCATGCGGGCATTGAGTCCGACCAGGCTGTTACAGAGCGTCAGATCGCCATGGACCAGCAGGTGCGGGAGCGCGAAATCGCCAAGGAGCGTAGCGTCGAGGCCGCCAATGTCGAGAAGCTGAAGCTGATCGAGCTGGCCGAGCAAGACCGTGACATCGCCGTTGCTGCCAAATCCCGCGAGAAGTCCGAGGCTGAGGCGGAGGCCGACGAAGCCCGCGCGATTGCCGCCCGTGCTGCCGAGCAGGTTGTCACGGCCCGTGACACGGAAGTGGCCGAGCGCGACAAGCAGATCGAGCTGATCGAGGCGCGCAAGGCAGCGGAAATGGAAGCTGTCGCGATTACGGTCGGTGCGGAAGCCCAGAAACAGGCTGCCGTCGATCAGGCCGAAGCGGTTCGCACCGCAGCCGAGGCCGAGGCCTCCAAGCTGCGCATCGAGGCGGAAGGTGCTTCTGAAGCCGACAAGCTGCGGGCGGCCGCTCAGCAGGCTGTCTACGAAGTGGAAGCGGCCGGTCAGCGTGCGATCAACGAAGCCGCCAACCTGCTGTCCGCGGATCAGATCGCCATGCAGGTGCGTATCAAGCTTCTGGAGCAACTGCCTGAGATCATTGCTGAAAGCGTCAAGCCGATGGAGCAGATCGACGGCATCAAGATCATTCAGGTCGATGGCATGACCGGTGGTGCGAGCGGTGCTTCCAACGGCGCGACGACCAACGGATCCGGCGGTAATCTCGCCGACCAGATGGTCTCTTCGGCCCTGAAATATCGCTCTCAGGCTCCGCTCCTGGACGCGATGATGAAGGAAGTCGGCCTGGACGGCTCGGGCCTGTCGGGTCTGACGGCCGGGCTTGGTACGGCGCCTTCTGCAACGGACGAGGAAGCTCCGGCGGCGGAGGAAGTTGTTGCTCCTACTCCCAGAGCGGCTGTTCCGGTCAAGGCGCCCAAGGCAGATCCCGGCGAGAACTTCGCTGCGGATTGACGGATGGGGAACACGTGACGTTCCGGCCCGGCTTGCGCCGGGCCGGTCTTGCCGAAGAACAACCTCGGCACCGATGTTTCACGACACTTTCCTGGCAGAACAGTGAAAACAAGAATGAGCTATGACAACAACTGGAGTGGTGGGGGAACCAGGGACAAGGGATTGACGGAAATCGCGGTTCTTCTTGTCCTTTTGGTCTTTGTCCTGTTCGGTCTCCTGTTCTATTTCTTCTATCTGAGAGTGAGTGATCTCGGCGAACAAAACGCTGTGCTTACCGAACGGATCGCCGCACTTGAAAGCCGCCTTGAACGTTCGATCCCACCGGCGCCGGCTTATACCGAAAAATGGTCACCGCCTGATCCTCAAAAACGGTCAGATGAGGAAACCGAGGCCGCAAAGGCCACGCAAAAGGCCCCTTTCACCAATTTGTCCGGTGTGGCGCCCAAAAAGGTGGACACACTCCGTGTCCGGCCAGACGGCAAGGTGATCGGCTCGACCCCAAAAGACGAAGGCGGGTCGGACCGCAAGGCGACACGGATGCAAGGTGCTCAGGCCCGGAAGGCGAGCCACACCGAGGTAGACATTGAAAAATGCTGGAGGGACAAGCAGATCGTTTTCTGCGATCTCGTCGTCTCGACACAGAGTGATGACAATCGGAAAATCGTGATCCATAACAAGGATAGTTTCGCTTCCGGCTATGACCAGGCGACCTATCGTGTTTCGTCATTTCAGATCGGTGTGCTTGGTGACAGGAAGCGTTTCAGATCAACGGCTTTTTTCAGCAGCAACATGCCTCTACCGGTTCAATTTCAGTTCTATGGGGTTTCCGCCGACGTTGCCGTCTTCAAGACCGTTCAATTCAACATTGATGGCAGAACGTTCGCTTTTGAGGATCTGAAAATCGGCGAACCCGAGGCGCCAGGTCGGCAAATCGTGAAGACTTCTGCCTCGGCTAAACGAAGCGGAGCCGGGCCCGTCCGTCAGAAAAAGACAGCTGGTGATATCACTGTGGATCTTCAGCATTGCACGGCTCGAAAGAAGAAGGTGTTTTGTGACCTGAGGCTGACCAATCTGGGCCGTTCAGCGCGGCAGGTTGTCATTTCGAAAGACAAGACCTTCGCCCGGTCCCAACGCAACACGGTCAGGAGATTTACCTCTTTTTCGCTCCTGGCGAGCGACGAGGTACATCACCACCACACGAGAGCTTACCTCAAGAAAGAAAGACCTCAGGTGGTGCGTTTCCATCTCTTCGATCCACTGCCGACGAATGCCGGCTACAAGTCGATGCAATTCAACATCGACGGGCAGACGATCGTGTTTGAAGACGTTGCCATCGGCAGTTGAGCTGCCTCAGCTGCCATACCGGGCAAAGCGGGGCCCAGTGATGCCCCTAGTGATGCCCCTTGTGATGCTGTAGTGCCCTGGCCGCTTCGACGGACTTGGACGCCTGGAAGCTTTCCGCTTCCGCCATCGCCCAATAGGTAGAATAGCCTGGTATGTCATGGTCATCGGTCAGGAGCGCATTTTTCTTGAGCCAGGGCAGGGCTGCGCTGGCCGGCAGGATCTCGCGTAAGCCCTCGCGCAGATAGAAGTGTTCCGGCTTGAAATCCTTCGGATGGTCGAAGCCGGCGGCAGCCGTGAAATCTTTCAGCGCCTTGATGGTGTTGCGGTGGAAGTTGGCGACACGCTGGGACTTGTCCGGAACATCCAGTGCCTTCTGGCGCAGCGGGTCCTGGGTTGCAACGCCGGTCGGGCACTTGTTGGTGTGGCAGCTCTGCGACTGGATACAGCCGACGGCGAACATGAAGCCGCGGGCCGAATTGACCCAGTCGGCGCCAAGCGCCATGACGCCGGCAATATCAAAGGCGCTGATCAGCTTGCCGCTGGCACCGATCCGGATGTCGTCGCGCAGGCCCGTGCCGACCAGGCAATTGTGCACGAAGGTCAGGCCCTGGCGCAGTGGCGTGCCGAGCCGGTTGGCGAACTCGACCGGGGCTGCCCCGGTGCCGCCCTCCGCGCCGTCGACGACGATGAAATCCGGCTTGATGCCTGTCTTCAGCATTGCCTTGACGATGGCCATAAACTCCCAGCGGTGGCCGATGCAGAGCTTGAAGCCGACCGGTTTGCCGCCGGAAAGCCTACGCAGTTCGGCAATGAAGTCGAGCAGTTCCAGCGGTGTTGAAAAGGCGGAGTGAGACGACGGAGAGATGCAGTCCTTGCCGATCGGGATGCCGCGGGCCTCGGCGATTTCCTCCGTCACTTTCGGTCCTGGCAGCACACCACCATGGCCGGGTTTGGCACCCTGGCTCATCTTGATTTCGATCATCTTGATCTGGGGATCTGCTGCCAGTTTCTGAAACTTCTCCGCATCGAATGTGCCGTCCTCCGCCCGGCAGCCGAAATAGCCGCTGCCCAGCTCCCAGACGAGGTCGCCACCGCCTTCCCGGTGATAGCGTGAGACACTGCCTTCCCCCGTGTCGTGATAGAAGCCTCCCGCCTTAGCGCCCTTGTTGAGCGCCAGGATCGCGTTTCCGGACAGCGATCCGAAACTCATGGCGGAGATGTTGTAAAGCGATGCCGAATAGGGGTGCTTGCAATCGGGTCCGCCGATCGTCACGCGCATGTCGCCTTCGGAATGCGGCTGCGGACAGATGGAGTGGTTCACCCAGCCGTAGGAGCCATCGTAGACGTCGAGCTCGGTGCCAAAGGGCAGCACGTCCTCGATATTCTTCGCGCGGTCGTAAACCATCGAGCGGCGCTCGCGGGAAAACGGGCGCCCATCCTGGTTGCTCTCAAAGAAATACTGGCGCAGTTCCGGCCGGATCGCTTCAAACAGGAAGCGGAAATGTCCGGCAACCGGATAGTTGCGCAGAACCGAGTGACGCGTCTGGTGGGTGTCGATATAGCCAATGGCCGACAAAACGGCACAGACCAGGAACGGCCAGAAGAAATGGATGCTCACCGCGAACATCAACACGAAAAACAGGAAGGTTAGCGCAAGGCAAAGAACAAAAACGGTATAGCGGGCAGGAAACAAGGGCCGGGCCTCCATCACTGGCTGATACCAATTTGTGTCAGGCCTGCACCGAAAAGAAAAGGGTGATCGGTATCGCCGATCACCCTGCCGAATGGCCTGATGGGTCAGCCCATGTGATGCACATTCAGCTTGTTGCCGTCCGGATCGCGGAAATAGGCGGCGTAAAAGCCGTTCTCCGCCCGCTGTCCCGGCGTGCCCTCGTCTGTGGCACCGAGGGACATCGCCTTCTGGTAAACTGAGTCCACCTGGGCCCTGTCGCGGGCCGACAGGGCGACCATGACGCCATTGCCGACCGTTGCCGGCAACCCGTCAAAGGGAAGGTGCACGGAAAAGGCGGGCGACTGATCATCGGTGCCCCAGACGATGAAGTCGTCAAATTCCATGATCCTGCGGGCGTTCAGTCCCTCCAGAAGCGCGTCGTAAAATGCGGCGGACGCCTTGAGGTCGTTGGTTCCAAGTGAGGTGTATCCGATCATGTTCTGTTCCTGGCTGGTTGCAGTGTGGTGCCGGCAACAGGGAATTAGCGACTTGCAGAACTGAAAGGAATAGTCAAAACTGGCGTGCAAATTTGCAAAAGTGAAAATTCATGGATTGGAATTATCTACGCACTTTCCACGCCGTTTCGGAAACCGGCAGCCTGGCCCGGGCCGCCGAGCGGCTCGGCATCAGTCACGCAACTGCCTTTCGTCACATGAAGGCCTTTGAAGCCGACCTCGGCGCACGATTGTTCGACAAGGTGCAAGGACGCTACAGCCTGACGGAGGCGGGTGCAGAGATCCTGGGGCACGCACAAACCGTTGCGGCGGCCTTTGAGGATATCGAACGTAGTAGCACGGGCGTTGACAGGCAGTTGAAAGGCCGTATCCGTCTGACTGCGCCGGCAAGCTTCTCCTGCCGCTACCTGCCCGGCCTCCTGGAAGGGTTCCGAAAGGACTATCAAGACATCTCGGTGGAATTGTTGACCTCCAACGAGGAACTCAACATGAGCCAGAGGGCGGCGGAGGTCGCTCTGCGTGTCACCAATTCACCGCCTGATCATCTGATCGGCCGGAAACTGGCAGACATCCCGTGGGGGTTTTATGTCAGCGCAAACTACCTGGAACGCAAAGGGCGCCCCTTGCACCTGGCCGATCTCGGTCAGCACGACCTGATCGGTGCAACGGGATCACTGGCAAGGCGCGACGGCTTTGCCATGATTGACCGGGAGTATCGAACCAGGGTGGTTTGTCGCTGCGATGACCTCATGGCCATGGCAGCATTTGCAGCGCAGGGGCTGGGACTGGCGCTTTTGCCCGCCGATGTCGCGTCGCAATCCGTGCAACGCGTTCTTGTGCTGGGCGATGTCCCCGCCAACCAGGTCTGGCTCCTGACACATCCTGATCTTCGGAAGGTGGAACGCGTGCGCGCCCTGATGCAGTTTCTGACCCCGGCGATCAGGAATGCGTTTGAGCTCGATTGAAATGGATGCTTTTCAGCCAACCGTCTGTTTTGAAACCAGGGACATCAATCGGTCGGCCGTTCCTGACGCTCCAGGTTCGGTTCCCATGATCGAGGCCGCCCGTTCGGCGCCTGCCCGGTAGTCGGACTGTTTCAGGGATTTGAGGGCTGCTGCAAGCAGCTCCGGTGTTATCTTTTTCTGCCGGATCGGGGCAGGGCCGGCGCCGATCTTGTGGATCTGCTGGCCCCAGAACGGCTGATCGCCGAAGACCGGACAGATGAGGGACGGCTTGCCCCAGCGGACCGCTTCGTGAGTGGTGCCGGCGCCGCCGTGATGGACAATTGCACTGCATTTTGGAAACAGCCAGCTGTGCGGGGCCTTTTCCAGTAGAAACACGCGCTCGGACATGTCGTCTGGCAGCTCGCCTGTCGTTAGACCGCCCCAGCCGCTGGCAAGGATGGCCCGTTGTCCGGTCAGACGAAGTGCTGCGAGAACGGCTGCCGTCAGCCCTGCAGGGTCCTTGCTGGGCATGGACCCGAAGCCGAGATAGAGCGGGGAGGGACCGTCTGTCAGAAACCGGGCCAGTGGTTCCGGAGGCTTATAGCCCGCATCCGGCTCGGTGAACCAGTAGCCGCAGGTCCAGGCTTCTGCGGGCCAGTCATCAGGTGGTGGCACAATCGCGCGCGAATAGGCCTGCAGGGACGGGATTGCGCCATCCTTTGGCATGTATCCGTCCAAATGCGATCCAGGCTGAGACAGTTCCGGACTGGCCTCGTGCCTTATCGACTTAAATAGCGGTGCAAGTCCTACTTTCATCAGGGTGCGGCCTGCACGGTAACTCATCAGATTGAGCGTGCGGCCAAGGTTCGGCAGGCCAAAAAGGGCGAGCGGAAATTCTCCGGTTGGGACGGACACCGGTTGCAAAGCGGTAGGCAACGCCGGCACATTCAGCCTGCGTCCCACAAGGGTCATGACCGTGGCCTTGAGATTGAACAGGATCAGATCCGGCCGTTCCTGCAGTCCGATATTCCAGAAGCAATCGACTATTCTCTTTTGCAGATCAAAGTTCTGACGCGCTGCCCTGAATTTCCCTTTCAAGGTAAACAGTGCCTCTTGTATTTCCTTGTCCTGCAGGAGTTTTTGAATGTTGATCGGCACCTGACGCGATGTCGCTCCCGCCGCCGCAATCATGTCGTCAAAGCCTTCACCTGTGGTGAGAACGACGTCGGCCCCGCGCGCGACAAGTTCCTTGGCCAGAGCCACATAAGGCTGAACGTCGCCCCGTGTACCAAGCGACGCAATCAGGATTTTTGGAGAAGTAGGTGTCATGGAAAGGATGTGTCCGAAAATGATTGCCTAAAGGTGGTTCCGGACCGAAGCGATTGCAACCGAAGCTCAGGTTCCGGGAAGGGGGGAAAGGCATTGAACTGCCGGCAACCTGTGCGCGAAGCCCATCGAACAGGTGTCCCGTCCAGCAATTTGACACTTGCGCCCATATGGCGTGTTTTCTGGAGCATCCTGTCCGTTTCTACCTTTGGCGAGTGGTTTTTTAACGTGACCATGCCTTAACTGGCTGGCGGTTTGACCATTAGACGGCGGGTTATGAAATCGGTAACAGCATTTGCGATCGTGATCGGAATTTGGGGCATGACTACGGGTATTGGTCCCGGTGCCGCACAGGTACCGATCGATATCGTGACGGAGAACTATCCTCCATATGAAATGCAACAGGAAGAAAACGGTCTGCGCGGTTTTGACTATGAGGTCGCGGTGGAGGCGTTCACGCGCATGGGCTATGCGCCGACCATCCGCTTTCTGCCCTGGAAACGGGCATTGAATGAAGCTGAAACCGGCACTACTGCAGGCATTCTGACCTGTGCCAGGAATGCGGAGCGGGAACGTTTCATCCTGTTTTCCGACCCGATCAGCACCTATACCGATGCCTTTTTCAAACGCAGGGGACACGCCGGTCCGGACATTCGCGACGTCGCCGATGTCATTGGCCAACCTGTGGCCTCCATGGCGGGATACGAGAGTTTACGCGACCTGCGGGATATTGGAGCGAACCCGGTCGAAGTGCCCAACACGTTGAACGGATTGAACATGTTGCTGGCGCGGCGATTCGATTATCTCTATGGCAGCCGGGAAACCACCGAATACCTGATCAAGAAGAACGGTCTCTCCGAGGAATTCGACTTCATTCCACTTGATCAGGAGAGCTTTCATTTCTGCTTTTCGAAAGCCTATCCAGGTGTCGAGAAACTGGCTGAGGCTTTCAATGATGTTCTCGCCGAGATGCGGCGCGACGGTGCCTATGAAGCCATTCACGCCAAGTACCGGTAACCGGCTCTCCCAAAGGCGGCCTGTGGAACCGGACTTTTGAAAAGCAGTTTGACCAGCCTGCGGGCATTGGGCACGCTGTACGCTCCGCAGAGTTCCGCCGCAGACAAGAGTTCTCCCGCATGCAAACGACGTTTTCCCTGCGCACATCGGGCCAGGGCCTTTATGAGTTCACGGGCTCCATTGCCGGCTGGTTGGCTGAAAACGATGTGGCGGACGGCCTGCTGACACTCTTTGTCCGACATACCTCCTGTTCGCTGTTGATCCAGGAGAATGCGGATCCGGATGTGCAGCAGGACCTGAAAGCCTTTTTCAATCGTCTGGTGCCGCCCGCGGATGATCCGTCCATGTCCTATCTCACGCACACGCTGGAAGGCCCGGACGACATGCCCGCCCATATCAAGGCCGCCATGATGCCCGTTTCGCTTTCCATCCCTGTGACCAGCGGTCGGATGGTGCTGGGGACCTGGCAGGGGATCTATCTGTTCGAACATCGAACCAGACCGCATCAGCGCCAGATAGTGGCCCATTTTCAGAGCGAGCGCTAAGGGGTGCGCTTGAAAAATATACGGAATTCAGGGTTTTTGTGACGGTTGTCACACCACCTGCTGCCGATCGGCCTACCGTGATGAAACCTGTGTTTCACGAAAGGAGACCTTTAATGCGGCATCTACTGGTTTGTTCACTTTTGCTGTTTGCAGCACCGGCGCTGGCCGACAATGACCCGAACCGGCCGACGGACAAGATCGCCGCGGATCTGGGAGTTGAGGAAACCGTTTTCATCGATTGCTTCAAGCCGGTCAATCCGGAGCCGGGGAAATATCCGACCGGTGCTCAGCAGCGCGCCAACAAGGCCATCCTCCTGCCGTGCCTGCAAACCGCCAACCCGGCTATCACCAACGACCTTCTGGATACGGTTATGGACCGGTATCGGCCGGAAGGAGCGTTCCGAAAATAGCCTTGCCGCTAAGTCCGCAAGGCCGGCAATCCGACCCCGGTGCTTTCAAAGCCGCCATCGGCCGCAATGATCTGACCCGTGACATAACTGGCCTGATCAGAACACAGAAACGCAATGAGTTCGGCGATTTCCAACTCGCTGCCATACCGGTTCAACGGGATGGCGTCGTGATAGGCGTCGATGATGTCCTGGCTGTGAACCGCCATGGCCAGTTTGGTGCGCACGGGGCCGGGACAGACGCAATTGGCCCGGATGCCAAATTCGCCAAGCTCGGCTGCCTGCTGTTTGGTCAGCTGGATGACGGCGGCCTTGGAGGTTCCATAGGCGACCCGGAGTGTCGAGGCGCGCAGGCCTGAAATGGAAGCGATGTTGACGATGGCGCCCCGGGTGTCTTTCAGGGCCGGTGCGACGGCCTGGGAGACGAGAAAGACGCCATCCAGGTTCGTCTCCATGACCCGCCGCCACATGGCAAAATCCGTTTTGTCGATCGGGCCGAACTCCGCAACACCGGCATTGTTCACGACCGCATCGAGACCGCCGAACGCTGCAAGGATGGCCGGAACGGTTTCGTCAACGTCCGATGCGATTGAAACATCACAGAAGAAGGGCTTGGCGCCCTCCAGCCCTTCAGATGCCTTTGCCAGTTCGTCACGGTCGCGGTCCAGCATGGCGACCTGCCAGCCCTTGCCGAGCAACAACTTGCTGGTTGCCAGCCCGATGCCGCGGGCCGCTCCGGTGATGAGGGCAGTTTTGAGAGCCATGGGTCGAGGATCCGATAAGCTGATGGGAAGAGGGATTTTTGTTGTGCAGACCTGTCAACGCATGGACACGCAGACCCTGATGGCGCCGGCATTGTCCCACAGCGCAACATCCTTGTCGTTGATGCGGAAAGCATAGACGCCGGCGGGGTCGGCCGAATTGACGGCAAGGGCGGCAAATTCGGCAAACGGCACAATCCTGCCTGCCTGGTCACGCACCAGCATCTCGCCAAACGCATAGGACTGGTCGAACTTGTAGCCGTAGAGAGGTCCGAGTTTCTTGGCGTCCTGACCTGAATATCCGCGGGGACCGACGGGTTTGTAGAGACCGGTAATCACGCTCCAGCTGCCGGAAAAACCGACTTTTCGGATCTTGCCGCCAGGCAGGCTTAGCGTTTGCCAGCCCTTTTTCGACTGAACGGTCACACAATGGTCGGCAGCAAGGGCAGAGGACGGCAGAAACAGAAGCAGAAGCAAGAGAAAACGCGCAAATGCCATGACTGGCTCCGGTAAGAGGTGCATTCGGAGCTAAGCAGTCGAGCGGTATTCGCGTCAAGACAGACATGCGGCGAAAGGCGCTTGCTCACGCAAGCTTCACGCACACTTGCCTTGTAAGTATTGACGGGCGTTCCCACATCTCTTCATGAACGATGAGGGTCGTTCCTCCCCAGACTGGCGCCGGGCTTTGTGAAAGCTTCGGCGCCTTCTTTTTTGGTCGGCCAAGTTGTTGTAGGCTTCGCCCTGGGCAGGCTTTCGCCTGCTGTAAATCAGACTCCACCGCGCATCTCGGACGGCAGGGGCTTTGTCGTGGAGGGGTGAAGGTGGTGGCCCGCGCCGTCGGACGGGGACGGCGCGGGCTCTAACACCGGCCTGAAAAGGAGGGGCTCAGGACGCGGTGTTAGCCGCAGCCGCCAGAAGGGCAGCAATCTGATCTTTCAAGTGCAGTCGCTTCTTTTTCAGGTCCTCCAGGACCTCGTCCGATGCCGGCGCGACATCCGTCTCGATCCGGTGCACTTCGCGATTGATCGTGTGGTACTCATCTGCGAGCCGGGCGAAGTGGGCATCGTTTATTTTCAGATGGTGCAGGGCTTCTGCAGCTTCCGGGAATTCTTCGTGTAGTTCGTGTGGCACGTGGCTCATTCTTGCCTCCTTTTGAGACCCTCAAAGTGCCGCCAACGGCTTTGAAGCACCTTGAGACAGATCAATCGGAGACGTATTCCCTCGTGTGAATTCCCGAGGGCGGTCATGCGTGAACAGCCAGCGGCGGCAATCTCACGTGTTCTGCACGGGCGACAGCTTTGGCAGCCTGCCTTCGGCCGGCATTTTTTCCTTGAGGCTCTGTTCAAGCAAATAGAGTGAGAAATCCCGGATCGGCATCGGCTTGGCGAAATAATAGCCTTGCGCGTAGTCCACCTTCCGGTTCCGCAATGAGGTCAACTGTTCAAAAGTTTCAACGCCTTCCGCGCAGACCCGCATGCCATGTGCGTCGGCGATGTCAAGGATCGCATGGATAATGGCGACGCGCGTGCTTTCAAGGCTCGACCCCAGGTCATCCACGAACATCTTGTCGATCTTGACGAGATCCGGGTTCAGCGCCTTGATCTGGGCGAGATTGGAATATCCGGTGCCGAAATCGTCGATCGAGATCAGGCAGCCGATGCTGCGCAGATATTCCAGCGATTTGGCGATGCTGGTACCGGTTCCGATTCCGGTCTCGAGAATTTCGCAGTTCAGGGAAATTTGCGCATCGGTTGCGGTCTGGAAAACCGGCGACTGGATCACCGTCTGGATCTGCTCGTCATCCAGGTCCGCCTGGAAGAAATTGACACCGACCTTGAATCCCGGTCTCCCGGCAAGCAGGGGGATAAGGTTCTCCAGCGCCTTTTGAATGATAATCTCGGTGAACTCCCAGGTCAGGTTCTGATCCTGAATTATGGAGATGAATTCGTCCGGGAAAAGCTTGCCCTGCGCATCCTCGAAACGGGCCAGGACTTCGCAGCCGTCACATTTCATCGTTGCGAGTGTCACGATCGGCTGGAAATGCGGCTCGAAACCCTTGCCGCCATTTCGGATGGCGCGCCGTATTCGGCCTGTCGGACTGTTGTGCAGGCGGATTGTACGGCTCACTCTTTGGCAAACCAGATATCCGGTGATGAGACTGAAGATCGCGAAGATCGAGAGCAGCAGGCCATTGTCATTCAAAACCCGGCTGGCGGGAATCATCGTGAGGTAGCAGAGCCTTATGTTTCCGGGGCCGCAGGCCTGGGCGTAGACATGGCCGAATGCCGGCCCGAAACTGTTGCCATAATGGGTCAGCAGCCCGGGATTGCCATTGGCAAGATAGCGCACGGAATATGGATCTGACTTCCCTGAGACGTAAAAAAGGTCGTCTTCGGCCGTCGCCAGGTTTCCGGTCTGGAAAAAGGACACGCCGTAGCGCCCCTTCTTGATCAAGGTGACCCTGTCGACACCGTCCGCATGGCTGAAAGGAACCCGGTACCAGGTTTCACGTCCGTCCCTGAACAGAACCGCCTTTTCCGGCGGGCCGAAGTCGTGAGGCGGGTCAAACCGGCCGAAGCTGGAGGAACACGCCGCCCGGGTGCCGCCATCGGGGAAGAACCAGATATTGGTGATGTGATTGTCTTTGAAAACAAGCGTATTGAGCTTCTTCAGATGAGCAGGGCCGCAATCTGCGCCGGACAGCTTTTCCAGTTGGGCGTAGAGCTGGTTGCCGCGGTCGATATTGGCGAGCCAGACGTCCAGAAGCGCCGCGGTCTGTTTGTGCAACTCCCGTTGCGCGTCAAATGCCAGACCCGTCCAGGCCATAACCATCATCACGGCAACCGTCGTCAGGCCTGCGAACACGCCTGTCAATTTCGGTCGGTTTATGAACGTTCTTCCAAGGCGTGTCATGTATCTGCCAGCTTTTCGGAAAACCAGCTAACGCCTATCTGATTAAGATCAGGTCAATTGGTAGCATTAACGATGCTTAACCTCCGGAAATTGTATCCCAGCTCGGTCGAATTGCAGATTTTCATCGCAAAAAGCCGACTTTCCGTTGATGCGCTGCGCAATCTCAAGGGAAAGATCCTTTCTGCGAACACCAGACCCTGATCCCACAGACCTGTTGCCGACTTGGCGAGGGCGACAATCTCCGTATCCTCAAGACACTCAAAAATTGCATATCTCATCAAGCGCACCCATTTTTCAAAAGTGATCTCGGCCTGTCAGGCCTAGATCTTTTCTAAAGAAATAGCGCCAGTCTTTATTTGCGATTACTTGACCTTAGGGAAAGTGAAAAAGTGTCTTTCTCCTGACAGAAGGCTGTCAGCAGGGGGTTGATAAGGTGATCCTCATCACAGCACGAAGGGAGACTTTCCATGACTTTCACACCCGATCACTTCAACGTCTGGATGGAGATTCCGGTCTCGGATCTGGACAGGGCGGTCAGCTTTTATAATGACGTTTTCAAAACGGAGCTTAGACGTGTCACTGACATGGGACCAAACGAATTTGCAATCTTCCCTGCGAAAGAGCAGGGTGGAGTTGCCGGTCATCTTTACCCTGGAAAGCCGGCTGAAAAAGGAACCGGGCCGACCATTCATCTGGCCTGCCCGGACAGTCTCGAAGCAACCATGGAACGATTTGCCAATGCTGGCGGCAAAGTCATTTCCGACCCGGTCGCCATTCCAGCGGGCCGATTTGCCTACGGCATCGATCCGGACGGCAATTCAATCGGCCTGTTCGCGGCCTGACGGGGACCGGGCAGCTCGCCAGCTCCTGAAGGAGCTGGCAGCATGAGGCGCGCCGACCGCTTGTTCCAGATCGTGCAGTACCTGCGCGGCGGCCGGCTCGTCCGGGCACGTCAGTTGTCCGAATGGCTGGAAGTATCCGAACGCACCATCTATCGCGACGTCGCCGACCTTCAGGCGTCAGGGGTTCCGATCGAAGGTGCCGCCGGTGTCGGCTATATCATGCGCGATGGTTATGAGCTGCCCCCGCTCATGTTTACCCGCGATGAAATTGTTGCCCTTCTGGCAGGCGCAAGGCTTATCCGCGCCTGGGGAGGTGCTGCCATGGCCAGGGCGGCCGAAGAGGCCATGATCAAGATCGATGCGGTTCTGCCCGACAAGATGCGGGTGCGGCAGAACGAGGTCGAGATCCATGCCTTCGCGCCCGAAATGACGCCGCAGGTGCGGGCGCATATCGATTTCCTCGAAACTGCTTCGGACGCGCGCAAGCGCCTATCCATTGCCTATTGCGACGGCAAGGGTGAACCGAGCCACCGCTCCATTCGGCCGCTCGGGCTCTGGTTCTGGGGCAAGGTCTGGACACTGGTGGCCTGGTGCGAGCTGCGTCGGGACTTCCGCATGTTCCGGCTGGACCGGATCTCGGAACTTCGCGACCTTGGCGACAAGTTCGAGGCCGAGCCGGGAAAGACCCTCAAGGATTTCTACAGATCCATGGAGCAGGACGGGTATCAGCGCCTTGGTAGCTGACCCTCTCGCACCGGACACGGCCGCTGCATCGAGATGACCATCCTTGCCGCGTGCCTCTGTTGCAGGAATTTGAACCGTATCTGACATGCGTTGCCTGTCGGTACGGTTCAAGTTTTATAAGATCCTGTTTTTCAACGGGAATTTGTCACCTTGTCGAGCCAGGACGTCAGTGCCTCCAGTGCGGAGGGATCGATGGTGGTCCTGATCTGAAGATACTCCGAAATGCGTCCGGTCGTTGTCGGTTGAAACAGATGGTTCAAACCCGGCAGGATGAGGGTTTCCGAATTTGGATGCTGCAGCAGTGCCTGCATAACCGGTGCATTTTGAGATGCCGAAACCTGGAGATCGTGTTCTCCAAACAGGGCCAGAACCGGCACATCAAGAGACTTTAAAGACGGTCGGGGATCGTAATCGGCATATTCGATGGCCCACGGGGTCGCCCAGGCGGCGAGGTTCTCTTTGGTCGTGGCCTTGTTTGCCCCCGCCTCCTTCAGCAACAGCGGCAGCGTCACATGCAGGTCCGCAGGTGTCTTTGCAGCCCGAATCGCTTCCGTCAGATCCCTGACGAGATTGACCTCTCTCAGAATGGTCTCTTCGTCCAGACCTTCCGACTGGGCAATATCGGCGACCTGTGTGGTCATGACGTCCGGCAACAGCGGCAGGGCTGGGCCGGCCAGAAACACCTGAAAACTTGCCGGTGTGTGCATTTGTGCCAAGGGCGCGATGTAGCCGCCTTCCGAGTGGCCGAGATACCCTGTCCGGTCCGCATTCACCCGCGGGTGGGACTGCAGAAAGGCCAGCGCGGCAGCGGCATCGGCGGCAAAATCGGACGCGGTCGCCGCCGCGTAGTCGCCGGTGCTTTTTCCATGACCGCGGTCGTCATATCTGAGGACGCCATATCCCGCGCGCGTAAGATGATCGGACAGCACCAGAAAAGGTTTATGCCCAACGAGCTCCTCATCCTTGTTCTGGGGCCCTGAGCCGGTAATCAGAACGATCGCGGGGACCTTGTCATCGCCTTTCGGAAGTGTCAGTTCGGCGTCCAGCAGGACACCGTCAGCCCCACCGGGCAGACTGACGGCTTCGACGATATAGTTCCGCTCCTGAGGTGTTTGCGGCCGGTCGATCACGCCGAAGGCGGCCATGTAGCCGGACACCGTTGCAAAAAAGAGGCTGATCTTCATGAAAACTCCCGGACATTATGCGCCAAAGGCACAGGAAAGCGCTGATCTCCAAGCCGCCTCGCCTTGAGACGTATTTCAGCCCGCCGAAACAAGCTTTCACAATTGGTCTCATGGAAGGCTTCGCTGTCGCGGCCATCGAACCCGTGTTAGATTTGGATGAACGAGTGTTCGTTCTTTACTTGGGGAGGTGTTTTTTGAATTGCAAGGGCAGGGCGAACCTGAAATGACCGTTCTTGAAACGGGTCTCTTTTCTCCGCCAATGCCAATCGTCGATTGGTATTCTCGAAAGAGGGCCTTCAGACCAGTTGAGGAACTTGAAAGAGATTGATGCCGGAAAAAGACCTGAAACACTCCGTCCGTTCGGAAAAACTCGCTGAGAGACGTGCGCATATCGTGGAAACCGCAGCAGCGCTCTTCATCGAGAAGGGCTTTCACCAAACAGGCATGCGTGACATCGCCGGCAGGGCCGGCATCAGTCTTGGCAATCTCTACAATCACTTCAAAGGCAAGGGCGACATCATAGTCGCGATTGCGGATGTGGAAGCAGAGGAGCTGGAGCCCCTGTTGCGCCCCCTCGAGGCGGCTTGCAAGGCGGATCCGGATCTGCTTGCGGATTTTGTCGAACGCTATTTTCAGCTGACCTCGTCGCCTGCCTATGCCGCCCTGAGTGCCGAGATCATCGCGGAACTGTTTCGCAATCCGGTCGTCGCGGTATCCTTCGAGGCGTCGCGCATGCGGTTGATCGCAGCAGTCAGCAGCTGCCTGCCGGACGCGCTGGGCGAAGCGGAAGCTGAGCTTGTGATCAGCCTGGTGGAAAGCGCAGGCCTGAACGCGGTTGGAAAGAAGGGGCCGGAAAAGGAC
The DNA here is from genome assembly GCF_965233565.1 of Roseibium sp. GTDB lineage: Bacteria > Pseudomonadota > Alphaproteobacteria > Rhizobiales > Stappiaceae > Roseibium. The sequence goes on from NZ_OZ247494.1 coordinate 5,307,640, forward strand.
ATCATGCTCCAGGCGCTGCTCGGCTTCGTGGAGCGTGCCGTGAAGGTTGCCTGAAATTGGCGTGGGCGCTCAGATCTTCCTTGGCAGGTTCGCGGGGGTGATGATCTGAATGTCGCTGGAAGAATAAGAAGGGGCGGTTCCGAGCCCATGAAAGGCCAGCAGATGGCGAAAGGCTGCGCGCATGTCTGCCTTCAGGTCATGGTGCAGCACAAATGTCAGTCGGCCGTTCTGAAGCAGCTCCAGATTGTCTTCATCAAGATCATGAGCGACATAGACATTCGGCACTGCACCTGCCTGGTCAAGCGCTCCAAGAACCGCCAGATTGCCACCGCCCATGGAATAGACGCCACTTATTTCAGGCGTGTTTTTCAACTGTTGCGAAACTTCGGCTCCTGTCTCCGGATTAAGGCCGCCACCGCCGCTGGCGTCCAGGATTGCGAGACCGGGGCGCAATCTTTGAAGTTCTGCGCGAAACCCGCGAAAGCGCACCTCTTCACCTTGAAAGGCGTGTTGGCTGAGGGTGATGAGCACGACACCAGGGCGTGCTCCCAGAAGCTTGTGCATCAGATAGGCGGCTGTCCGGCCAGCACTTGAATTATCGAGCCCGGCATAGGCGATCCGCTCCGAGCCGGGACAGTCGGTAAAGATCGTGACGACGGGGATGTTCTTCTGCCGCAGCGCAGTGATAGCTTCACGGACGGCATCTGTGTTGCGGGCCTTGAGACAGACGCCCTGGCTGCCTCTCTTGCCGATCCGGTTGAAGAGACTTTTCAGATCCGCTTCCGACCGTGTCTCTGCAAAAGCAAAGCGGGGCCGGATGGCTGCCGGATGCAGGTCAGGTAAAATGGCTTCGGTGGCTTTCCTGATTTCCCGGCTGAAACGGTTGGGAGCTTCCACAACGATGTCGAAAAACAGCCGGCGGCCCCTGGCGGAAAGCTGTCCTTCCTGCGCAATCAGTTCCCGGATCGCATCCTGCACCCGCCGCCGCGTTTGCGGACTGACGTTGGGCCGGTCGTTCAGAACACGATCTATGGTCGCCGTGCTCAATCCCGACTGGAGAGCGATCTCCTTGACTGGAAAACGATGGGTCATTTGATGGATTCTTGATGGGTTTTATCGTCAGCGTCAAACGCGTTTTTTGCTAGCCTTGAAGACAACAACAGCCTGGGAGGACGGCCATGGATCAACTTGTTCGGGCAAATGCCTATTTCGATGCCCGCAGCTGCCACATCGATGACTTTGAAAAACTGATTTCGAGGACCTTGCACCAAGAGGATGCACCCCACGCAAAGCGCATCGTTGCAAACGTGCCTGTCTACGAGGTCGCAGATCTTGGAGAGCATTTGGCGGGAGTTGAAGGGCGCCGTGCATTGATGGCGGAGTGGGCCTCGGTCCTGAAGGACAAGTCCGGTGTGCTTGTTCTGGAAGGTGCCTATGCCGACACAGGGCCGATCGATCGGGCAAGCGCCGTCTATGAACAGGTGATTGCCGAGGAAAAAGCCCGTTCGGCGGGCGGTGCCGATCACTTTGCTGCTGCTGGCGCGAATGACCGTGTCTGGAATTCCCTGCAAAAGCTGTGTCTTCGTGCCCCGGATGTCTTTGCGGACTATTTTGCCAACAGGGCCATCGACACGGTCTGTGAAGCCTGGCTGGGTCCGAATTACCAGATGACGGCACAGGTCAATCTGGTGCGGCCGGGGGGGCAGGCACAGCAGGCTCACAGGGACTATCACCTCGGATTTCAGTCCGAAGAGACCTGCGCTCTTTACCCGGCCCATGTCCACGACCTGTCGCCGGTCATGACCCTGCAGGGAGCGGTCGCCCATACCGATATGCCGGTTGAAAGCGGTCCAACCAAGCTGCTGCCATTTTCCCAGAGGTATCGGCCGGGCTATGCCGCTTATCGACTGGAGGCTTTCAAGAACCTCTTTGAAGAGCGCTGTGTCCAGTTGCCGCTCGCCAAGGGGGACGCCGTCTTTTTCAGCCCGGCCCTGTTTCATGCCGCCGGCGCGAATACCAGCAGCGACATCCAGCGCATGGCCAACCTGCTGCAGGTCTCATCTGCCTTCGGCCGCGCCATGGAGACGGTCGACCGGCAAACCATGTGCAAGGCGCTTTATCCGGTTCTTCTGGCACGCGTTGCGAAAGGAGATCTGGGTAGAAGCAGTTTGCTGGCCACCGTTTCGGCCTGCGCGGAAGGATATTCCTTCCCGACCAATCTCGATCGGGATCCGCCGGTGGGTGGCCTTGCGCCTGAAACACAGAAGCAATTGTTTCTCAGGGCGCTTGAGGAAGGGATGTCGGCAGACGCGTTTGAAACGGCCCTGAACGCTCAGCAGGACCGGCGCCGGGCCTGAAGGGTGTCGCAGCCCTACCGGACCGAGGCATAGCCGTTGCCGAAGATTTCGCGCAGCAACTTGCGTTTCATGGCAGCGGCATAGTCCCGGTAGGTGGCGGCGGTTTCGATAAAGGCGCCGGGGCCCCGGATGACATTCGCGCGGTAATACCGTACGGGAGCCGCGTCCGGCCCGGCAATCACCAGACCGTTGACGGTGACACCTTCAAAATCAAAGGCCTTATAAGCGCTTGCCGGTCCGAAGCCGTCATTGTTGATGCCGTCACCGGCCACGTCGATGACTTTGCGGGCACAAGGCTGCGGTGCGGCGCCAAGCTGCACAGCGGCGTGTCCGAGCGCATAGCCGATGGCGGTTGGAAACTCGGTATAACCGCGCGGCGACCTGCGGATGGTCTCCGCCGCGACCGCGGCACTTTGCAGATCGGTGAGATGGCTCCAGCCGAGCTGTTGCAGTTGCTGGTATCGGCCACTCCACTCGAAGCTTGTGACCCAGATGCCACCCACGGCCTCGATTGCCTGAACGACATCCGGGTCGCGCAACGCGTCTGCAAGCCCGTTCAGCTGCAGCGCATGTTCGCGCGCATCGACACTGGCCGAGCCGTCCATCGCCAGCACAAGCGCCAGCGAACAGGCTCGGGCCGAATTGGGCAGAAGGAACAGAAGGGCTGTCACCATGCAAAGCAATCGTCCGGCCACTACCGGCCGAAGAAGAGAAGAAGCGATGCGCTCCGGGCTTTGCATTCGGGTACAGGACGTCATGACCTGATTTTAGAGCCATCGCCCGGCTTGGCAAATTTGGAAGCTGCCCTTGCCGGCTGACATCATGTTGCACTGCAAATTTTTTCCGGTGGACCCTTGAACCTGACAGGACAACTCGGCAGGGTGAGGGCATGTATGCATCACACGGATTCCTGCGGTCGGACATCGGGGACGTCGATGTCGTTTTCCATGGCGGCCTCTATCATCTGTTTCATCTGGTGCTGCCCAATCACGATTTCATAGCCCATGCGGTCAGCACGGACGGGATGACCTGGCGCCGGGTCAAGAATGCGCTTTTTGTCGGCGAGCCGGGTGAGTGGGACGACGACATGCTCTGGACCATGCATGTCACGCCGGATCCCGACAGACCGGGCGACTGGCGCATGTTCTATACCGGTCTGGCCCGGTCGGAATACGGCCGCGTGCAGCGGGTCGGCCTGGCGCGATCCAGCGATCTTTATCAGTGGGAACGCTGCAACCACGGCCATTATCCGCTTGAGATCCCAGCGCCCCATTACGAAAGCTCGATTGACGAAGGCCGGAAGTGGGTCAGTTTCCGGGACCCTTTCTTTTATCAGGATCCGCAGACGGGTGAGCGCTTGCTGCTGAGTGCCGCGCGGGTCAAGGACGGGCCGATAATCCGCCGCGGATGTGTCGGACTGGCGCGGGAAACGGCTCCCGACGTGTTTTCCTTCGAAGCGCCGCTGTATCGGCCGGGCCTATACGATGACGTCGAGGTGCCGAACCTGTTTCAGCTCGACGGACGCTATTACCTGATGGGATCGATCCGCGAGGACACCAAGATCCATTACTGGTATGCCGAAGCGATCGAAGGGCCGTACCAGAACTTCTTCGACAATGTCATCCTGCCCACGGGCAACTATGCCGGCCGTATCTGCCAGGCAGAAGACCGCCTGTTGCTGTTCAACTTCTTCTCCAAGACCGAACATGTCTACGGTCGCGAAGTGGTCAAGAAACTCCTGCCGCCACCGAAGGAAGTGGTGACGGACAGGGCTGGGCGCCTGAAGCTGAAGTCCAATTCGGGGTTTGACGCCCTGGTCACCGGACGCGAAATCGTCACGGCGACCTACCAGGTCAAATATCTCTACGACAACCCGCATGCCAACGCCGTCGACCGTCCCGATGGTCTGCATCTGTCCTGCAAGAGCGGCTACGAGGCCTTCATCCTGCCGGGGCAGCATGAGGATTTCCGCCTCAGATCCATGTTGATGCTCGAGGGCCTTGGCAAGACCGGGCTGGTGTTGCGCATGAACGACGAGGGCGATGGCTATTACCTGTCGCTCGACCTCGTGAATGGCATCGCCCAGATCCGGGCCTGGGGCGCCAATCCGACACCTGAATTCGAGCATGCCTTCCGTTACGCTCCGCTCCAGGAGGCCCATTTCCGCGGCAGCGACCACGGCCCATGGCAGATCGAGGTTGTCGCCCACGGCATGTATCTCGAATTTTCCATCGATGGATATGTCGTCTTGTCGCTGGTCGACGACAGCTTTGCCGAAGGCGGGATCGGGTTTTACACCGAAAGCGCCGCCGTCTGCCTGAAGGATCTGCATGTCGAAACGCTCAGTCGTCCTGTCAGCGAAAACGCCGTGGAGGCGGTTTATACGGCGACCCGCAGAGCCCCCGACACGGAGGCGGAAGGCTGGTGAGGGAGCCTGGCAGCAAAGACGGGCCATGGCTTCTTGTCAGCGACATCGACGACACGCTGACCGGTGACCGGGCGGCGCTGGATCGACTGTGGCGGACCCTGAAAGCGAGGAAGAATCGGCTGCGGCTTGCCCTGAATTCGAGCCGTCCGGCGGTCAGTGTCGATAAGACGCTCGCGGATGACTTTCCCGAAGGGTTTCACCCCGATGCGGTCATCACCGGTCTTGGCACCGAAATACGCCTTGGGGGATCTCATCTGGACGGCTGGCGGCAACAGTTTTCCAGTTGGCCCGACAAGGAAGTGCGAAGGCTTGTCATGGAGCTGGGATACCATCCACACGACGACATCTTCCAGACGGGTGGCAAGGCGAGTTTCGCCGTCCCCGGACAAGACGATGTCGACCGTGTTCTGGAAAGTCTGCGCCGGTCCGGCATCGACTTCAGGTCGATCTACTCCGGCAAGAGTGACCTCGACATTCTGGCTCCCGGCGCTGGCAAGGACGCCGCAATGCGCTATCTGGCTGACCAGCTCGGCATTCCCATTGAACGAACGGTGGCGGCAGGCGATTCCGGCAATGATCTTGCGCTGTTCGAAGCTGCCGGCAAGGCCATTGCGGTCGGAAATGCGCGGCGCGAACTGCTCTTAGGCCTGCCCAAAGACAAGACCTATCTGGCAAAGGCACATCACGCCGCCGGAGTTGAAGAAGGGCTGACTGCGTTCGGCATTCTGCCGTAACTCGCCGAGAGATGACTAAACCCGCCGGCAACGGGCGGGAGACATCGAGCCAAACAAAACTGCCTGGGAAGACGGAAATGAACGCTCACAGGAAAGGTTGACTGGCATGACCAAACAAAACATCGGATCGCTCTTGATGATCTCGCTGCACGGCTATGTGGCGGGATCGCCGGAGCTTGGCAAACCGGACACGGGCGGCCAGGTCGTCTTCGTGCTGGAACTGGCGAAACGCTTTGCCCGGCTAGGCTATCGGGTCGATGTGCTGACCCGGCAGTTCGAGGATCAGCCTGCCGAAGATATCGTCAACGAGAACCTGCGCGTGGTGCGGATTCCCTTCGGAGGCAAAGCGTTCATCCGCAAGGAAGACATGCACGAGTGGTACGGCGATTTTGTCACCAATACGCTTGCCATGATCCGTCATCGCAAGCTGGAATATGACGTGATCAACTCCCACTACTGGGATGCCGGTGTTGCCGGCCAGAAGATCGCCGAGGAACTCCAGATCCCCCATATTCACACGCCGCATTCGCTCGGCTGGTGGAAACAGCATGACATGGCTGGAGCGGCGGCTGAGGAAATGGCCGGCTATCGCTTTGAGGAGCGTATCCAGAAGGAATTTGTGCTGTATCGCAATTGCGACCACATCATCGCCACGACGGAACAGCAAACCGACCTCATCGTCGAGCATTACCAGATGCCGAAGGATCATATCACCATGATCCCTCCGGGGATCGACGAAGGTCGGTTCACTCCGGCGACACCTGACAATGTGGCGGCGGCGCGCCGAAAGCACGATTTCCGCGAAACCGATATCTACGTTGTCGGTCGCGCGGCCGAGAACAAGGGCTACGACCTTGCCATTGAAGCTCTGCCGAGCCTTTTGAAACTGCAGCCCGAAGCGCGACTCGTCCTGGCCGCGGGAGCGAATTCGCAGAGTGACAAGGAGCTCCTGGCGCAGTGGAAACAGGTCGCCGCGGACAAGGGCGTTTCCGATGCGATCAGCTGGCGTGGCTATGTCGCAGATGAAGACCTGGCGGATTTCTATCGCGGTCCCGGCATATTTGCTCTGCCGTCACGCTATGAACCTTTTGGCATGACAGCTGTCGAAGCCATGGCCTGCGGTACGCCCACGGTTGTGACCATTCACGGCGGCCTGTTCGAGCAGATCGATTTCGGCCGCCATGCCCTGGTCGCCGATCCGAAACGCCCGGAAGAGTTTGCCGTCATGCTCAACATGCCGATGCAATATCCCTGGCTGCGTGAAACGCTTTCCGTAGAAGGGGCCCGCTTTGCCCGTCGCGTCTTCGGCTGGACCGGGATTGCGCGACGGACCCTGCAGGTTTTCGAGCACTTCAAGGGTCGCTATGACGACCTCAAGACCGACGAACTGGTGATGGGATAGGCCGCATTGCCGGCGCTTCGGATTGCCAGTGACCATCACCAGGGAGCACGGCGTCCGTCTTCGGTGGGCGCCAAGGTGTTCGCCGTGGCAAACGCATTTTTTTGAAAGGCAGAATGGCCGGTTCAGCTTGCGTTCAGGTGGAATTGATTACACCTTGCACAAGACTTCGTGAGCAGAACCGGAATCATCGACGTGAAACAGATTGTCGCCTTTTTCATCCTGATCTTCGCGCTGGTCGCGCCTGCCCAGGCCGCCTGCCTGTCACAAGGCCAGGCCCAGCAGGTCGTGGCAAGTGGCAAGGCGGCAACGTTTGGCGCCGTGCGCGGCAGTGTCAAAGGCGAGGTCCTCAAGGCGCAACTGTGCCAACAGGGCGGCGGCTATGTCTACGTGGTTTCGGTCAAGAACGGCAGCAAGGTGACAACCGTCACAGTCAATGCCAGCAGGTAGCCTTTAAAGGACGCCAGGCTCTCCCTCATTGATCGGAACGTCTCCGGTTTCAGCCCAGTTTTTGAAAAGTCAGACCTATGCGCATCCTTGTTGTTGAAGATGATACCGACCTGAACCGCCAGCTCGTCACCGCACTGGAGGAGGCGGGTTATGTGGTCGACAGCGCGACGGATGGCGAAGACGGCCATTTCCTGGGGGACACCGAACCCTATGACGCGGTTGTCCTCGACCTTGGCCTGCCGACCCTGGACGGTCTGTCGGTTCTGGAGAACTGGCGCCGGGACGGGCGCACGATGCCGGTTCTCATTCTGACGGCGCGTGACCGCTGGTCGGACAAGGTTGCGGGCATCGATGCGGGTGCTGACGACTATGTCGCAAAGCCGTTCCACATGGAAGAAATCCTGGCACGGGTCCGTGCCCTTGTCCGGCGCGCCGCCGGCCATGCTTCCAACGAACTTACCTGCGGATCTGTTCGCCTTGACCTGCGGGCCGGAAAGGTCACCGTTGACGGCAGTTCCGTGAAACTGACCTCGCATGAGTATCGGCTGCTGTCCTACCTCTTGCACCACCAGGGCAAGGTGATCTCCAGAACCGAGTTGACCGAGCATCTGTACGATCAGGATTTCGACCGTGATTCCAACACGGTGGAGGTGTTTGTCGGGCGGCTGCGCAAGAAGATCGGCTCCGATATGATCGAAACCATCCGCGGCCTCGGCTATCGCCTCGGAGCGGCGAGTGACGACTGACCCCACAGGAGAAGACGCGGACCGGACGGCAGCCCGGCCGCAGCGGTCGCTGGCCACCCGTCTGGTTGTTGTGGCCGCGGTCTGGTCCATCATCGCACTGGCGCTGGCCGGTGTGTTCCTGGTGAGCCTTTATCAGCGCTCGAGCGAGCGCGCGTTTGATGCCCAGCTCGACGTGCATATCAAGGCCCTGATTGCGGAGATGCTTGAAACCGACACGACCTTTGTGTCGGGTGTCGCCAAAACAACCGTGACGGAACCGACCTATCGCGGAGACCCGCGCTTTTCGTTGCCGCTGTCGGGCTGGTACTGGACGGTACGGGAAGGCGACAGCCAGACCATCCTTTATGCCTCCGATTCACTTGTCGGCGATCCTCTGAACACACCGCCCATGGGAGATGCGGAGGAAAGCGCAGGGTTCATCGCCGGCCCGACGGGCGATGAAATTCGTGTCCTGCAGCAGAAAATCTCGATCGAGGATACGCCCTACGTCATTGCCGTGGGGGCTGCGACAGCCGGGTTCTGGGCGGATATTTCCGAATTCGCCCGCCTGGTAACGCTAACCCTGTGCCTTGTCGGTCTTGGCCTGATCCTCGCAATCTTCTTTCAGGTCAAGGTCGGGCTGCGGCCGCTGTTTCGCCTGAAGGCATCGCTTGCAGCGGTGCGTCAGGGCGATGCCGACAAGATTGACGAAGCCCTGCCACGAGAAATTGCACCTTTGGCCGTGGAGCTCAACGCCTTGATTGTCTCCAACAGGGAGATCGTTGAACGAGCCCGGACCCATGTCGGCAACCTGGCCCATGGTCTGAAGACGCCACTGTCGGTGATTTCCAACGAGGCGCGCGCGTCTGGGGGAAACCTTGCAGAAAAAGTCTCGGAGCAGGCCGCAATCATGTCGACCCAGATCCAGCACCACCTGGAGCGGGCGCGCATGGCGGCGCAGCGCCGGGTCATCGGGGTGTCCTGCGACACCGAACCGGTCCTCGCCCGGTTGATTCGCGCCATGGGCAAGATTTATCGCGACAAGGGCGTCGAACCGGAGTTTCAGCAGGCCGTTGCCATTCGGTTTCGCGGAGAGGCCCAGGATCTTGAAGAGATGAGTGGCAACCTTATCGACAATGCCTGTAAATGGGCTGGTTCCCGCGTGCGCGTGCGAGTTAATGCCCTGGACGATCCAGCCACCAATCGGGATATGTTCGAAATCATTGTTGAAGACGACGGACCGGGATTGACCCCTGATCAGCGCGCCGAAGCGGTGAAACGCGGCCGTCGCCTTGATGAAACGGTCCCCGGTACCGGGCTGGGCTTGTCGATTGTTGCCGATCTTGCTGGACTCTATGGCGGCAGTTTCACGCTTGACGGATCGGACCTTGGGGGATTGAAAGCCCGCCTGGTGCTCCCGGCATTGCGCATGGAATAGGGGACGGAAAATGGATCGCGAGAGCGTCTGTTGACCGGACTGTGATAGAATGTGACGCAGATCACAGGAATAAAGGCTAGGTTGTGGCCAAGTTCGGCCACAAATTGAAAATATCACTGATTCACCAGCCGGTGTTTCCGGTCTAAACACCCATTGGGAGCTGTTCAGCATGCCTTTGCGCGGTGCCACATGTGTTGCTCTTGCCACGATCCTTGCCGGGTGTTCGATGACATCCGGCTCCAAGGAAGCCGGCGGCTGGGGATCCTTTTTTGGCGACCCGAATGCAAATGTGTCCGGAAGCGAGGCGAACACTGCGATCTCGGTGCTGGTGAACAACGAATTCGGCGATGCGCTGGACCCTTCGGACCGCAAAGCTGCCGAGGCGGCTCAGGACCGGGCGTTGCGCGCACGGGGTGTTGGTGTGTCCGTCGCCTGGCAGAACGAGCGCACCGGTCGTAGTGGTCAGGTCAGACCGGGCCCTGTCTATTTTGTCAATGACACCAGCTGCCGCGAGTTCACCCATGAAATGGTGCTGAATGGCCAGGTCCTGAAAGCGCGTGGCGCTGCTTGCGAAACAGAACGTGGCAACTGGCAAGTGATCGGCTGAACAAACGCCCGATCATTCAAAGGTCCTTCAAATCTCTGCATTTTTTCTCAACACTTGTTTAAGTGTTACAGCGGTAATATTGCCGGGTTATCGATCGCGATGTTGACGCTGTGAATGACCTATTCGGACCAGCTTGAAGCAAAACTGAAGAACTACCTGAGCAGCCTGAGCCCCAAAGCGGTTGAGGCCTTGGTCCGTAATCTTGAGCGGGCAAAAGTTCAAAAGGACGCCGACCCGCATATCCAATTGATTCTGTCTGCGGCCGTGACCCTGCTGCGCAAGCCGCAACCGGCCACACCCGACATGCCGGGCGGGGATCAGCGGCGCGGCCAGATCCAGCGCATGTTTTTTGCGCCTCTCGACGATTTCCTCATCAACGAAATGCTGCCTCACCGCCAGGAAGGGCGCATTTACCGGGGCATACTTGACCGTGTCTGGAAATGGCTCGGCAGGGACGTCATGGCTGCCGACGTGCGCATCGTTCTCGAGCAGGCTGGCAACGCCTCCGTCAGCGGTGAGCGCATTGATGCGCTGGTCCAGGCCCTGCGGACGCGGTCGGTGGAAGCCATCGGCGAAAAACTGCATCGGGCTGAGATCTCCGAAAAGGAACATCGCCGGATTGCCGCGGAGCTGGGCGGCGCCCGCGGCATGGCGGAACTGAAGGACATTCAGAAGATCTTCGCGGCGGAACGCTGGCTGGTGCCGTTCTTGCAGACCATTCCGGAAAGGATCAACGAACACAGGCTGAAACGGGACACGGATGTCCTGCGGCTGGTCGACAAGTGTTCGGCACGTTTTCCAGATCACGTTCCGGTCGTCGCCGCGGCTCTTGTGGAACGTGCCGACGCGCCGTCAGCCCTGTGTGCCTTTGCCGGTCGCCTTACCGGTGACAGCGATCCGAAAGCCATCGCGAACTCACAATTCTCGCCATTCGTCGATGTGGTGATGAGTGAAGCCGAGCGCTTGCAGATCCTGGCGCTGGAGCATCGCAATCACAATCCGGACCCCGTTGCCTTCTCCCAGGCCCTGTCGGAGTACCACTTGCTCGTCAGGGGGGTGGAGCGCGACATGGACCTGTCGGTTACCGGCAAGTGGCATAAGCAGCTTGCCGAGACCAAACGCAGCATCTCCAGCGTTGTGACACGTGAGCTGAACAGTGCCCATGGCAGCGTTCGCAGGGCCCTGCAAGTGCCGAAATTCGACCAGCACGGCACGCTTCAGAAAGATCAGGTCGCGATCGACGATGCGGTCAGAGCCCTGCGGGTGGTCACAATGGTCCGGAATGCCTCTGAAACCTTTGCGGTAAACGAGATCGGCAAGCGCACGCGTCAGGCCGTTGAGCAGACACTCGAAATCCTGACACGTTCGTTGATTACGGATATCGGTAAGGCACGTGGTCCGCAGATGGAGGCCCAGATGGCAGCCGCGGATGTTGCGATATTGTTGTCGGAGATCTATTTCGGCGATGAATATGCCGCGCAGCTTCGCAGAAGCCGGCAGTCGGCCCTGGCAAAAGCCAACAAGGGCGCCGCGGAAACGGCCTCAAGTCCGGAACGCAAACTGGTGGCGAATGCGCTGGGGCGCCGTTAGGGCAGACAAACACAGCCGCGACCGCCGGTCACATCAGAGCCTTCTTGCTTTTGCCGTCATTGAGCGTTCTATAGTGCGCTCATGGTATTTTGGATTCTGATAGCATGTCTGACGGCTCTGGCAGCCCTCTCGATTCTGGTGCCTTTGGCCCGAACCGGTCGCCAGCGCTCTGCCGAGGCAGCAAAGGCGGATGAAGCGGTCTATCGCGACCAGCTGAACGCCATCGAGACGGAACTTGAACGCGGCCTCATCGATGCCGAAACCGCAGAAGCGGCGCGGACTGAAACCGCCCGCCGGCTTCTGGCGGCAAATCAGCGAACGGCGGATGCGCCCCGGCAGTCCCATCAAGGGCCGCGCCTGAGAACAGCACAGGGCATTGCACTTCTTGCGCTGCCAATTGCCGCCTGCGGGCTTTATCTGTTTCTCGGTTCTCCCGGTGAACCCGACCAGCCACTGCAGGCGCGCCTGTCCGCTCCTGCAGAGGGACAGTCGGTCGATGTGCTGGTCGCACGTGTTGAAAGGCATCTTGCGAACAATCCGGAAGACGGTCAGGGATGGGCCGTCATTGCGCCGGTCTATCTCAGGCGCGGACAACCGGAGGCATCCGCAAAGGCCTATGCCAATGCCTTGCGGATTCTGGGACCCCGGCAGGACTGGCTGACCGACATGGGCGAGGCGATCACGATTGCAAACCGTGGTCTGGTGACTGCGGAAGCCCGCCGGGCGTTTGAACAGGCTGTGGATCTGGAGCCGGCTGCGGTGAAACCCCGGTTCTTTCTGGCAATTTCGCTTGGTCAGGAAGGCCGCAAGGAAGACGCTGTAGCGGCCTGGCAGGCTTTGCTCGAAGGCGCTGATGAAACGGAAATCTGGGTGCCGGCGGCGCGCCAGGAACTGGCTGCGCTCACCTGGCAGGGACCGGAAGGGGAAAGCCGGACCGGCCCCTCGCAGGAAGATATTGCTGCGGCCGGCGACATGACCGCGGAAGACCGTCAGGCCATGATCGTGAACATGGTTGAAGGTCTTGCTTCGCGCCTCGACAGTGAGGGCGGCTCGGTCGACGAATGGAACCGCCTGATCAACGCCTATATGGTGTTGGGCAACAAACCGGAGGCCGAAGCGGCCCTTGCGAAGGCTCTTGCGGCCTACGAAGAAAGTCCGGAGCAATTGTCGGTGATCAAGGACGCGGCCGGTCAGCTCGGGTTATCTGGCTCTTGAAGACGAGCCGGACTGATGCAAGTACCGGGACGTCAGGATTGAATTTCGGACGGTTTGAAAAATGACACGCAAACAAAGACGTTTGACACTAATCGGGTCTGCCGGTGCGGTTCTCGCGGTTGCGGTAGGCCTGATCCTGTACGCCCTCAACGACCAGATCGTGTTTTTCCAAAGCCCTACCGATATCACGCAGCAATCGATTCCTGATGGCCAGCGGATCCGGCTCGGCGGGCTGGTTGAAGAAGGGTCGGTCGTGCGCTCGGACAATGCGGAAGTGCGTTTCCGGGTCACAGACACCGCCAACGCCGTGGCGGTCACCTACAAGGGCATCCTGCCGGACCTGTTCCGCGAAGGGCAGGGTGTTGTAACGGAAGGCGTCATCGGGTCTGATGGGGTGTTTGTCGCCGACAGCGTCCTTGCCAAGCACGACGAAAACTACATGCCCAAGGAAGTCGCCGAAGCGCTCAAGGATCAAGGGCACTGGCAGGGCGGCGAAGAGACCGCTAATTAAGGCTTGCGACTGCTAGCAAGGGAATTGAGGGACGCGCATGATTGTCGAGTTCGGTCACTACGCACTGGTGCTGGCATTTGCCCTGTCACTGGTCCAGTCCGTGCTGCCCCTTTGGGGCGCGCTGTCGAAGGACGACAGGTTGATGGCGATCGCACCACCTGTCTCCGTGACACTGTTTTTCCTTGTGCTTCTGTCCTTTGTTGCGCTGACGGCCGCCTATCTCAATTCCGACTTTTCGGTTCTGAATGTGGTCCAGAACTCGCATTCGGCCAAGCCGCTCATTTACAAGTTCACCGGCGTGTGGGGAAACCACGAGGGCTCAATGCTGCTCTGGGTGCTCATCCTGGTTTTCTTTGCGGCACTTGTCGGTGCTTTCGGTCGCAATTTGCCCGCGGACCTGAGGGCGGTCACGCTCGCCGTACAGGCGTGGGTCACGGCAGGCTTCCTGCTGTTTCTCCTGGCAACCTCAAATCCCTTCAACCGGGTGGCCAACCCGCCGCTGGAAGGAGCCGACCTCAATCCGATCCTGCAGGACATCGGCCTCGCGATCCATCCACCGCTGCTCTATGTGGGCTATGTCGGCTTTTCGATCACTTTTTCCTTTGCGGTGGCCGCGCTTATTCTCGGCCGCATCGATGCAGCCTGGGCGCGCTGGGTCCGGCCCTGGACGTTGCTGGCCTGGTGTTTCCTGACCCTTGGCATCGCCATGGGCTCCTATTGGGCCTATTACGAACTCGGCTGGGGTGGCTGGTGGTTCTGGGATCCGGTCGAAAACGCAAGCTTCATGCCCTGGCTTGCCGGCACTGCGCTTCTCCATTCGGCGATCGTCATGGAAAAACGCGAGGCGCTGAAGGTCTGGACCGTGCTGCTGGCGATTTTCACCTTCTCGCTGTCCCTGCTCGGCACGTTCCTGGTGCGCTCCGGTGTCCTGACCTCCGTGCATGCCTTTGCCACCGATCCGGCGCGCGGTGTGTTTATCCTGGCGCTGCTTTGCCTGTTCATCGGCGGGTCCCTGTCGCTTTACGCCTGGCGGGCGCCGCTTCTCAAGCAGGGGGGACTGTTTGCGCCGATCAGCCGTGAAGGCGGCCTGGTTCTGAACAATCTGTTTCTGACGGCAGCCTGTGCAGCGGTTTTTGTCGGCACGCTCTATCCGCTCGTGCTGGATGCCATCACGGGTGAAATGATCTCGGTCGGTGCGCCCTTCTTCAATCTGACTTTCGGTCCGCTGATGGTGCCCTTGCTGCTGGCCATTCCTTTCGGGCCTGTGCTGTCCTGGAAACGCGGCGATCTGGCGGCTGCCTGTCAGCGGCTTTATGCGGCTTTCGGTCTTGCGCTCCTCATGACCCTGATTGCCTTCTGGGCCTGGGGTCTCGACATGGTGCTTGCGCCACTGGGGGTGGGTCTGGGCGTCTGGGTGATGGCGGGCGCCGTGTCGGAGATTGTTACCCGCGTCAAGTTCTTCGAAGTCGGTCCGAAACGCGGGTTCGCCCGTCTTGCCGGGCTTCCGGGTTCGGCCTGGGGCACGGCGGTGGCTCATTTCGGGGTTGGTGTCACCGTGCTCGGCATTGTCACCGCATCGGCCTTCCAGGAAGAGCAGGTGCGGACCATGCGCCCGGGCGAAACGGTCGAAGTGGCGGGCTATCAGTTCACCTTTGACGGTGCAGCGCCCAGACAGGGCCCGAACTATACCGAAGAAGTCGGACATTTCACCGTTCGGCAGGGCGGACGGGTGGTCGCGGAACTCGATCCGTCCAAGCGCGTCTACACGGCGCGGCAGATGCCGACAACGGAAGCCGGCATTCACACGGTCGGATTTTCTCAGCTTTACCTGTCTCTGGGCGAAAGCAGGGGGGATGGCGCTGTTGACGTGCGGGTCTATTATAAACCACTGATCACCCTCATCTGGATCGGCTGCGTGATCATGTCGCTTGGCGCGGTTTTCTCCATGGCCGACCGGCGTTTGAGGATCGGGGCGCCCAAGCCGGCGCGCAAGCGGCAAGCAACGCCGGCAGCAGCAGAGTAGACCATGATCCGTTCGTTTCTTTCCTGTCTGATCCTTGCGTTGGGTCTGGTCGCATCACCCGCGCTTGCGGTGGCTCCGGACGAAATTCTGGATGATCCGGCTCTTGAGGCACGCGCCAGGGCGTTGTCGGCCGAATTGCGCTGCATGGTCTGCCAGAACCAGTCGATCGACGACAGCGACGCGCCTCTCGCCAAGGATCTGCGGGTCCTTGTGCGTGAACGTCTCGTGGCCGGTGACAGCGATGGCCAGGTGATCGACTATCTTGTATCGCGCTATGGCGAATTCGTGTTGCTCAAACCGAGATTTGCCTGGCACACGCTGGTCCTGTGGGCCGCAGGGCCTCTGGCACTGATCGCAGGATTGTTCGCAATTTTTATGGCGCTGCGTGGACGCTCTGCCCGTCTGGCAGGAGCACAGGCGGAACCAGTGGCGAAACTTTCCGAGGAAGAAGAGCGGCGGCTGCAGGCCCTTCTGGACAAGGACGACTGACGCCAAGTCTTTGGTTTGGCCCGTCCACGAGCTGTGGTCACGGGGTTCACACCAAGGCGTGACTTGCATGACTTGCCCTCATGCTTACCTCTGGCCAAACAGAAGCTGGAGGGATTGAAGATGGCAAATCGCCCGCAGAAACTGGAATTCGACGGCGCCCACGGCGCCAGGCTCGCCGCCCGGCTGGATCTTCCGGCCGGCAAGATCCGGGCCTTTGCACTTTTTGCGCATTGTTTCACCTGTTCCAAGGACATCCCGGCGGCACGGCACATCGCCGGGGCACTGGCCGCTGAAGGCATTGCCGTCTTGAGGTTCGATTTCACCGGCCTCGGTGGCAGCGGCGGGGATTTTTCCTCCACCGGCTTTTCCTCCAACGTGGAGGACCTGACGCGGGCCGCGGATTTCCTGCGGCAGAACTTCCAGGCGCCGCAGCTGCTGATCGGACATTCCCTCGGCGGTGCCGCTATCCTGTCGGTGGCAGGCGACATCCCGGAAGCACGGGCCGTTGTAACCATTGGCGCACCGTCTGATGCCGATCACGTGATCCATAACTTCAAGGGGGCGGAAGACAAAATCCGGGAGGAAGGATCGGGCGAAGTCGACCTCGCCGGGCGCACTTTCACCATCCGCAAGGAATTCCTGGAGGATCTGGAACAGCAATCGGTTCGCGACAAGGTGGCCCGCTTGGGTAAGGCCCTGTTGGTCCTGCACGCGCCGCTGGATGAAACGGTCGGGATCGACAACGCAACCAATATCTTCGTGGCTGCCAAGCATCCGAAAAGCTTCGTGTCTCTGGACAAGGCCGACCACCTTCTCTCCAAAAGCGCAGATGCTGCTTATGCTGCTCGTGTGATTGCGGGGTGGGTGAGCGGTTATCTGGATGAGGAAAACACCGCCAACAAGCCGGAGGTGAGAGAAGGTGTCGACGTTGTCGAGACCGGTCAGGGGAAATTCCAGGCGATGGTTGCCAGCGGCGGGCATCGCTTGCTGGCGGATGAGCCGGCAGATTACGGCGGTCTTGACAGCGGATTGTCGCCTTATGGATTTCTGTCAGCGGCGCTTGGAGCCTGTACGGTCATGACCTTGCGCATGTATGCGGACCGAAAGGGCGTTCGGGTCGATCGGATTGGCACGCAGGTCCTGCACGATAAAGTTCATGCCGCCGATTGCGCCGACTGTGCAGACGAGCTGAAGGAAAAGGGCGGGCGGATAGACCGGTTCGAGCGGCTGATCACGCTGGAAGGGGATCTCGACGACGCCACCCGGGCCCGCATGCTGGAAATTGCCGACAAATGCCCGGTGCACAGGACGCTTGAGGCCGGCGCTGCCGTGGTGACGCGGGCAGTTGAACCAGCATCCCGATGACCGGAAAACGGGCGGCCTCAGGCCGCCTGTGCTTCCAGGGTCTGCAAACGGATCTTCATAAAGGACAGCAGGCGACGGGCGTCCCGGTCCGACAGGGACTGGTAATCGTTCGCCCAGTTCTCTGCGGTCGACTGCGGCTGCTTGTTATGCGTGGCGCGCGCCTTGCAAAGAGCATGATAGTCGCTGTTTTCGACCCCCATGGCGCGGCACAGGACCGCGACACCGGTGGAATCATAGCGAACCATGACATTGGTCACATATTTCTGTTCAAGGCCGGCCATCTCGGACAGGAGAAAGCAGATGTCGAACAGGTTGTTCGACAGCGCCAGCTGGGTAATGGCCTTGCCGAGCGTGCGCTGACCGGCTCGGATTTCCTTCAGGGTTGCCTTGGCGTTGATCCGCGTCGCCTTGCGCTCCAGCTTTGAACTGGCAACCACCTTGCTGGCCTTGTGGAACAGATCGTTGATCAGGTCTTCGTTGTCCTTGCGCATCTGACGGATCTTGGCCTGCTGCTGGGACGGCATCTGTTCGATCAGCCTGTTATAGTCGGATTCGGTAACGTCGGCCCGTTCCATCATGGCGTCGCGAATCTTCTCGTCGCGCTCGGCCAGTTTGATCAGCAATCGTGACCCCCAATCGGAGATCTGCGCACCGTCATTGGCTGCGACCGATTGCTTGACCGGGCTTTCGCCGCGTTCCAGCAACACGTCGGTAACGTTGGATTCCAGATGCTTGCGTTTGGAAATGGCGAGCAGGTGTCCCTGGCCCATTGTCTTGGCAAGTCGCAGGATGTCCTCGGTCTTGAGAGCGTTGGACGATGTCAGCATGGGCCGGGCAATATCGATCTCTTCCCGGGCCAGTTCATAGGCGACCTTGTTGGAGGTGCTGTCGATCGGAGCGAGCTGCTCCGAGATTGTTTTTTTCTGCTCCGGCTCCATTGTCGGGAGCATGCCTTCGAGCACCGTGTTGAAGAGAGTGATCTCCTCCGTCTGATAACTGTCGGCACCCGTGACAAAAAGCTCTGTCACATGCTCCACCAGTTGATGACGTTTTTCCGGGGTGCTGTCCTGCGCAAGACTTAGAAGGTCATTGATCATCTTGAGGCCGTCCGTTTTTGTATGCATAGACCTACCTCAGAGACAGTTTACAAGTGTCTAAAGCGCGATTGAAAAATTGGATTAATCTTTCTTGGTATTGATAGAAGTTACAAGTGTGGAAAATTGAGAGGATAATTACTGGTAGTGGCGTTGGTTTTACTCCACCTGAATAAGCCTCAGGCTAGCCGAAAGCGGACTTCCTTGAGGGGATCAGTCGCGTCGACGATCGGAGGGGCGTGGACAAACTTCGGGAGGGCGGGATCTCAGGCTGCCTCTTCCTGTTTGGCTGCCTTGAGTTTCATCTTCATCAGCGTCAGGAGACGGCGGGCGTCCGTGTCATCGAGCATATGATAGTTGGTCAGCCACTTGCTGCCGGTGCTTTCCGGAAACTTGAGGTGTTTGCAGCGTTCCTTGCAGATCGCCTGGAATTCCATCGCGCCGATACCCGATGCTCGGCACACCGTTGCAATGCCGGTTGAATCATACCGAACCATGAGGTTGTGAACGTATTTCATCTCCAGGCCGGAGAAGAAGGAAAGCAATGCGACAACATCCAGGAGATTGTGTTCCAGCGCCAGCTGGTAGATGGCCTTGTTCAGGGTTGCCTTGCCCATGCGGATACCCATGACCCAGGCCTTGGGGCTGATCTTGGAGGGTCGCTTTTCCAGCTCTGTGCCAGCTGCAATCTCGCCGTCGTCCTTGAACAGGTCTTCGATCAGTTCCTCATTCGATTTGCGCAGATGCCGGATGCGGTCGCCGAGCTGCTTGGGCATGTCCTTGACCAGGGATTCGAACACCGGCATCGTGATCTCGGCGCCTAGGTTCGCAGCGACGGCGTGCTTGACTTCCGTGCCGCCGCGCTTGATCAGGATGCTGCTGAGGTCCTTGCTGACGTGATCGCGTTTCGCCAGCGCGAGCAGGTAACCCTGATCTTTTGTTTCGGCGATTTTCTTGAGATCAGCCTCCGTCAGAGACTTTGAACGCTCGAGAATAGCCTGGGCGATCGGCAATTCGTCGCTCGCCATGGCAGCTGCCAGCTTTGCGGAGGTGGCGTCCACATCGGCCAGTTCAGACGACATCTTCACCTTGGCCTCGTGAGCCAGGGAATCGTAGACCCCTTCCAGCATATTGTTGAGTAGATGGGCTTCCTCGGACCCAGAATCGTCCGCGCGGGCAGTCAGCAGACCGGTTACGTGCTCCGCGAGCTCGTGTTTTTTTTCCGTCGAACTTTTCTTGGCAAGCTGAAGAAGAGAGTCGGTCATTGGGCTACCTTATTGCCCGGAGTTTCGCCAAATATTCTTTACAACCGGTGAAAGATGGTTATCGGATTGTTGACACCATGGCATAAGCACCGTGTTGACGCGCATGCGTCCTTGGGTCATGTGACGGGCATGAGTGAGCTGCCAATCCTGTATTCCTTTCGCCGTTGTCCCTATGCCATTCGGGCCCGGCTGGCCATTGCCGTGGTTGGTGAGGCGGTGGAGTTGCGTGAGATCGTGTTGCGGGACAAGGCGCCCGAGTTTCTGGAAACGTCGCCATCAGCGACCGTGCCCTGCCTGAGGGAAGGCGATATCGTTCTCGACGAGAGCCTCGATATCATGCTCTGGGCGCTCCGGAATTCGGATCCGGAAGGCTGGTTGCTGCCCCGGCAGGAGACAATTGAGGCGTCACTTGCGCTCATTGGCGAATGTGACGGTCCCTTCAAGCACCATCTTGATCGCTACAAATACGATACTCGCTATGCAGACGCCGACCGCGAAACCGAGCAGACCCTGGCCTCGGCTTTTGTCCGGACACTCGAAACACGCCTCAAGGAGCAGACCTGGCTGTTCGGGTCGAGGGCGTCACTGGCCGATTTTGCGATACTGCCTTTCGTGCGCCAGTTTGCCAATTCGGATCGCAGCTGGTTTGACCAGCAAGACTGGAAGGCAACCCGGGCCTGGCTGGAGGCATTCGAGACATCGGATCTGTTTCAATCGGTCATGCTCAAATGGCCGAAATGGCGATCGGGCGATGCGCCAACGCTCTTTCCGTGATGCTGGCGGCCGGCAAGACCAATCTTACAAATCCTTAATCTGACCGACAGGCGCCTGTAAGGCTGGGTCACCTACTTTCTTCCTCGAACCTGGAACGCGAGTCCCCGTGTGCGTTCCAAGAAAATGGCCTTCAGTTCGAAAGTCGATAGAGGAAGATAATATGGAAAACCGACGCTCTGTCTCTCCTTTGCGGTCCCGCCGCGCCAAATTGCTGGCAGGAGTGGTCGCACTAGGCGCAGCCGGTCTTTTGACCACCCAGACCATGGTCCCCAGCCAGATGGCGTTTGCCGAGCCGGTCCGTGTTGAAGCGGCAGCTCCGGCGGATTTCTCCGATGTTGTGCGTACCGTCAGCCCTGCCGTGGTCAGTGTACAGGTGAAACAGGCTGCCGAGCCGCGGATGATGAATTTCGGCGGCAAGGACGGTTTTGAAGACTTCTTCAAGGGCCTGCCTAACGGCCATCCGTTTGAACGCTTCTTCCGCGACTTTGGCGGCCAGGGCGAAAATGGTGAGCAGCAGCGCCGCCAGCCGCGTCAGTATGGCCTGTCCCAGGGCTCCGGGTTCTTCATCACCGGGGATGGATATGTAGTCACCAACCACCATGTCATCGACAAGGGAACAGAGTTTACGGTCATCGACCAGAATGGCGACGAATATGACGCCAGGCTGATCGGTGCGGACAAACGCACGGACCTTGCGCTTCTGAAGATCGACAGTGACAAGACCTTCACCTATGTGGACTTTGCCGATGATGCTCCGGAAGTCGGCGAATGGACCGTCGCCATTGGCAATCCGTTCGGCCTCGGCGGTTCGGTGACGGCAGGTATCGTTTCGGCCCGCGGCCGCGACATCGGCGCCGGACCTTATGACGACTTCATCCAGATCGATGCCCCGGTCAACCGCGGCAACTCCGGCGGTCCGGCCTTCAACATGAACGGTGAAGTGATCGGCGTGAACGCCGCCATCTTCTCGCCGTCCGGCGGCAATGTCGGCATCGCCTTCGCGATCCCGGCCTCCACCGCCCAGGACGTGATCATGGAGCTGAAGGATGACGGCAAAGTCGTCCGCGGTTGGCTTGGCGTTCAGATTCAGAACGTCTCGGCCGACATCGCGGAGAGCCTTGGCCTTGAGGAGGCCCGCGGCGCGATCGTCGCGGAAGCGCAGGAAAACAGCCCGGCTCAGAAGGCTGGCCTGCGCTCAGGCGACACCATTCTGGCGGTCGACGGCACCAATGTGGATGGCCCGCGCGACCTGTCCAAGATCATTGCCGCCTATTCGCCTGATACCAAGGTCGACATCACCGTCTGGCGCGATGGCGAAGAGCAGGACATCTCGGTCACCCTGGGCCGTCTGCAGGACCAGGAACAGGCGGCAGCCGCCCAGCCTGCAGCCGAAGACGTCAAGACCAGTCTGGATGAACTCGGCCTGGTGCTGACCACCAAGGCGGATGCCGGTCTGGACGGCGAGGGTGTCGTGATCGCCGAAATCGATCCGGACAGCCCGGCGGCGGAGAAGCGCCTGAGCAATGGTGACGTCATCCTGGAAGTTGCCGGCATGAAGGTGAACAGCCCGGCCGATGTCATGAAAGCGCTTGAGAAGGCGGAAGAAGATGGCCGCAAGGCCGTGCTGTTCCGCATCGAGAGCAACAACACCACCCGGTTCGTGGCGCTGCCCATGAACCTTGCCTAATCAGTCTCCGGTTCAGCCCGGACCGGAAACTGTGCGGCGTGACCGGCCTGCCCTCTGCCCCCAAACCCCGACGGGCCGGTCATCGCCAAGGTTCTGTCCGCCTTCCAAATGGATAGACCAAGGGTTTTGCCCCAAACCCTGACAGACTGGCGGCGGCGTCCCACATCCATCGCCGCCGCCAGCCTATTTGAAACAGCCGAGTATCGGACATTAATTCTTGCAGGAATGTCGATTGGCCCTAGAACGCAACTCAAGGTAAAAGGGTTACATGTTGAAGATTCTTGTCATTGAAGAT
The DNA here is from genome assembly GCF_965233565.1 of Roseibium sp. Taxonomy (GTDB): domain Bacteria; phylum Pseudomonadota; class Alphaproteobacteria; order Rhizobiales; family Stappiaceae; genus Roseibium. Next base: position 5,330,086 of record NZ_OZ247494.1, read on the forward strand.
GATCCGGAAGCTGCCAGCTACCTCGTCAAGGGACTGAGCGAACTCGGCCACACCGCTGATCAGGCCGGCGACGGCCAGACCGGCCTGCAAATGGCGCTCGACAGCAGTTACGACATTCTCATCGTCGACCGCATGCTGCCGAAACTTGATGGCCTTTCGGTCATCCAGGAGCTGCGCAGGGACGACAATCACACGCCAGTGCTGATCCTGTCGGCACTCGGTCAGGTTGATGACCGCGTGAAGGGCCTGAAGGCCGGTGGCGACGACTACCTGCCCAAGCCCTACGCCTTTACGGAGCTCCAGGCGCGGGTGGAAGCGCTCGCCCGGCGCCCGAAATCGGCAAACCAGATCGAGACCACCTACAAGGTCGGCGATCTGACCCTGGACCGGATGGCGCATTCCTGCCGCCGTGGCGAAATCGACATTCCGCTGCAGCCGCGGGAATTCCGCCTTCTGGAATACCTGATGCAGCATGCCGGCCAGGTGGTCACGCGCACAATGCTTTTGGAGAATGTCTGGGAGTATCATTTTGATCCGCAAACCAATGTGATCGACGTTCACATTTCGCGTCTGCGCGGCAAAATCGACAAGGGTTTCGAGACGCCGCTCCTGCACACAATCCGGGGAGCCGGATACACGATCCGTGACGCGGCTCACTAGGTTCATCCGAACGACAGCGTTCAAGCTGTCCCTGCTGTACATCGCCGTTTTTACGGTGATGTCCGGCTTTCTGCTTGTTTATGTCGCGGAAAACACCGATCACCTGATGTCCGAACAGGTGGTCCAGTCCGTCGATTCCGAACTCAAGGGCCTCGCCGACGTCTATGTGCGTGGCGGGGTACGGGACCTGGTCGAGACCATCGATCGGCGATCCCGCCATCCCGATGCCAGCCTCTATCTTCTGACGGATTTTGCCGGCAACGCCCTGGTCGGCAACATTGCCCGTCTGCCGACAACGGTTCTGGAAGAAGCCGACGGCGGATTGCGCCGGGTGCGCTATACGCGGCTCGGTCAGGATTCAGAAGACGTCGAACGCCAGGCCATGGTGCGCACGTTTGAATTGCGCGGCGGCTTTCGTCTTCTGGTCGGCCGTGACCTCGGTGACCAGCTGCGCTTTTCCAACCTGCTCGGCAATGCGTTGCGGCTCTGGCTCATCGTGGTGATCGTGATGGCGGCAATTACCTGGCTCTTTGTCAGCCGGCGGGTGATGAAGCGCATTGACGACATTTCCGCCACCAGCCAGACCATCATGCAGGGAGATCTGTCCGGACGGCTGTCGATTGCCGGCACCAATGACGAATTCGACCGGTTGGCCGTCAGCCTCAACGCCATGCTCGATCGCATCGAGTTGCTGATGCAGTCGATGAAGGATGTGACCGACAACATTGCCCATGATCTGAAGACGCCTCTGACGCGTTTGCAGACGCGGATTGAAACCGCTCTGCGTGAAACCAATGGCGAAGAAGGCTATCGCACCGCGCTGGAAGCAACGCTCGACGAATCCGACCAGCTGCTGCGCATCTTCAATGCGCTCCTGCACATTGCCCGGATTGAATCGATGGCACCTGGATCGGTGATGGAAGCAACCGATCTGAGCCGGCTGCTGGGCGAAATTGCAGAACTGTACGAGCCGCTGGTCGAAGATGAAGGCGGAAAGCTGGAGACCGACGTTCCGGAGGGACTGCAGGCCGAATGCAACCGCGACCTGATCAGTCAGGTGCTGGTCAATCTCATCGAAAATGCCCTGAAATACGGCCGTCCGGCAGACGGCGAACTTGTGATCCGGCTGACTGCCCTGGAAGAGGAGGGCAGGGTCACCGTCGCCGTCAGCGACAACGGGCCGGGCATCCCGGACAAGGACATGAGCCGTGTACTGGAGCGGTTCGTCCGTCTGGAAGAAAGCCGTTCGGAACCTGGAACAGGCCTTGGATTGAGCCTCGTCAAGGCGGTTGCCCGCTTGCATGGGGGAGACTTGCGCTTCAAGAATGAGGCACCGGGCCTGAGCGCCCGTGTCGATCTCAAGCCGGTGACACCGGCCAGCAGCAGGAGCGGGCATGAACAAGGCGGCATCACCGGAGACCCGGAAGAGCGATGACGGTGGTGCGGGCATGCTCGCCGACCGGATCGCGGTTGTCCCGGCTGCCCCTGACCCGGAACGCGCCCAGCTCTTCTTGAAGGATCTGCTGGATCACGACAACGCCGGTTCGGGTCTTAAGGCCCTGATGCAGTCCAAGCCCGACCTGGAAGGGTTTCTGTCGGGTATCATTGGCAACTCCGCCTATTTGCGCGACCTGATGCTGGCAGACCCGGAGCGGCTGCTCGACCTGTTGCAGGAAGCGCCGGAAACCCGGCTGAAGCGGCTTCTGGAAGACGCGCAAAGCGCGCGTGCCGAAGATGAAGCCGGTATTATGCGGAGCCTGCGGCTTCTCAAACACGATCTGGCGCTGACACTCGGCCTGGCAGATATCTGCGGTGCGATCGGTCTGAACCGGGTGACCAACGCACTCGCCGGGTTTGCCGACGCAGCCCTGACGGCGGCCATCCGCTTCTGCCTTACGGATCTGGCCCGTCGCAACAAGTTCACTCCAAAGGATCCGGAAGCGCCGGAAGTCGACAGCGGCCTGATTGTGCTTGCCATGGGCAAACACGGCGCCAATGAACTGAACTACTCCTCGGATATCGATCTGATCGTGCTCTACGACCCGGCCAAGGCACCCATGGCCGGGTCGGCGGAAGCACCGGTCGAGTTTGTGCGCCTGACGCGGCGCCTAGTGAAGATCATGCAGGACCGGACCGCGGACGGCTATGTCTTCCGGACGGATCTCCGGCTCCGGCCTGACCCTGGGGCAACGCCGCTCGCCATGTCCGTGCCAGCTGCGCTTGTCTATTACGAATCCCTTGGACAGAACTGGGAGCGGGCGGCCCTGATCAAGGCTCGACCTTGTGCCGGTGATCTTCCCGCAGGAGAGGATTTCCTGCGTGAAATCGCCCCGTTCATCTGGCGTAAATATCTGGATTTCGCCGCCATTGCCGATGTCCAGTCGATCAAGCGCCAGATCCACATGCACAAGGGCCACGGCACCATCGCGGTCGCCGGCCACAATGTGAAACTGGGCCGCGGTGGTATTCGGGAAGTGGAGTTTTTTGTCCAGACCCAGCAGTTGATTGCGGGTGGTCGCAATCCGGCGCTGCGGGGGCGGCGCACGCTCGAGATGCTGGAGGCTTTGCGTGAAGCCGACTGGATCCGGGCACGCACGCGCGACGACATGGCAGCAGCCTACAAGTTTCTGCGGGATGTGGAGCACCGCATCCAGATGCTCAATGACGAGCAGACACAATTGTTGCCCAAGGACGAAGCCGGCCTGACCCGGATCGCCTCGTTGATGGGATTTGACAGCCTGGAGGCTTTTGAAGCCGCGTTTCTCGACCACCTGCGTAAGGTTCAGCATCATTATGCCGAACTCTTCGAGGACGAGCCGGGCCTCTCTTCAGAGCTCGGCAATCTCGTGTTCACGGGGGATGATCACGATCCCGGCACCCTGGAGACGCTGGCCCGGCTCGGCTTCAAGCAACCAGCCGAAGCGGCCGCTATCGTCAAGTCCTGGCATTTCGGGAGATATCCCTGCACCCGCTCGACCAAGGCCCGAGAACGGCTGACGGAGATGCACCCGTCACTGATCGGAGCCCTGGCGGCAACCGACAATGCGGATGCGGCCCTCAGGGCTTTTGACGGGTTCTTGTCGAAATTGCCGGCCGGGGTGCAGCTGTTTTCGTTGTTGCGATCCAATCCGCAGCTGCTCACATTGCTCGCAACGACGATGGGCGCTGCGCCGCGCATGGCCGAGACAGTGTCGAAACGGGTTCATGTGCTGGATGCGGTTCTCGATCCCGCCTTCTTCGGCGCAATGCCGAGCGTCCAGGAATTCCGGCAGGGGATCGACAGAACCCTGTCCCAGTCCCGTTTCTACGAAGAAGCGCTCGATCGGGCCCGGATATTCACCCAGGAACAGCAGTTTCTCATCGGCTTGAGGCTCATATCCGACACCCTGTCGGCGGATCGTGTCGGCTTTGCGCTGGCCCGGCTGGCAGAAGTTGTCGTGGATCGTCTGCTGTCACAGGTGATTGCACATGTTGCCGAAAGTCACGGCCTGGTGCCGGGAGGTAACGTTGCAGTGCTGGCGATGGGCAAGCTCGGCGGCCGAGAAATGACGGCCGCGTCCGATCTGGATCTGATCCTGCTCTATGAGGCGCCCGAAGAGGTCAAACAGTCGGACGGCAAAAGGCCGCTTGCGATCACGCAATACTATACCCGATTGACACAGCGCCTGGTGACGGCCCTGTCTGCGCCGACGGCCGAGGGGCTGCTTTACGAGGTTGATTTCCGCCTGCGCCCCTCCGGCAACGCAGGGCCGCTCGCCACCAACCTGGACGGCTTCATCTCCTACCAGAAAAACGAGGCCTGGACCTGGGAACACATGGCATTGACGCGGGCGCGGGTGATTGCCTGCACCACGCCTGAATTTGCCCAGAAGATCTACGACAGTATCTGCGGCACTCTGGTTCAGCAGCGCGACAGGGCCAAGCTTGCCGATGATGTCAGGTCCATGCGCGCGAAGATCGAGAAGGAAAAAGGCACCAAGGATATCTGGGACCTGAAGCAGATCCCCGGCGGCCTGGTGGACATAGAATTCATCGCCCAGTTCCTGCAACTGGCGAACGCCCATGACAATCCGGCCATTCTTGCCCAGGGGACGGAACGGGCTCTGGAACAATCCCGGGACGCCGGCCTGCTGCCGCTCGATGATGCCGAACTGCTTCTGGAAGCGCTGCGGCTCTACCACCGCCTGACCCAGGTTCTGCGGTTGACGCTCTCCGGAAAATTCGTGCCGGCAGAAGCCCCTGGTGGCGTGCTGGATTTGCTGGTTCAGGCTTCCGGCAGCCCGACTTTTTCCCGGCTGGAGGTTGAGCTGGCGGAGTTGCAGGGCAAAGTGCGGCAGACATTTGTGCGATTGATTGGAGAAGTCGAGGTCGTGGAGACCTCGTAGGGGCAGCGCGCCTCTTTTTCATTGAAGTGGTGCAGAAAACCGCGAAAAAACTAAGGGAAAAAGCGCGACGGTCAGGCAGTTTGTTCGAGCAAGGCGGTTTGGGGCTGCACGTCGTGGCCGTTGTGCCCTTCAGGATCAGGTGACGTGCCCGCCAGCGCTGCTGCGAATCTCTGAAAACCGGACAGTTTCCTGTCGCCTTGCTCCTCGTGTCGAACGAGGTCTTTCCTGCCGGGCCAACCGGTTTGCAGGCGCGATCTCAAGCTGGAATTCTGAAGGTCGCCATCAATTGGTATCCGACAGAGGCAGCGTGAAACTCACGGACGTGCCCTTCTTGACCTTCGATTCAATGGTCAGCTTGCCGCCATGCAACTCCACCAGGGAGCGGGCAATCGCAAGGCCCAGTCCGGAACCCTGGTGGGTCTTGGTGAACTGGTTTTCAACTTGTACGAATGGCTGGGCAAGCCGCTCGATGTCCCGTTCCGAGATCCCGATGCCGGTGTCGTTGACCTCAAAGCGCAGCTTGTCGCCGCGCGGACTGGCCGTAAGCGTCACCGTGCCGTTGTCCGGCGTGAACTTGACGGCATTGGCAAGCAGATTGAGCAGGATCTGCTTCAAGGCGCGCTTGTCGGCCTGAACCATCAGGGTGTCAGCGACCTTGGCAATCACCGTAATGTTCTTTTCCGTGGCTGCCCCCGTCACGATCCGGCTGGCATCATCGGCTGCAGCCGCGGCGCTGACCGTCTCCGTTTCGATGGACATGCGTCCGGCTTCGATCTTGGACATGTCGAGAATGTCGTTGATCACGTTCAGGAGATAAGTGCCGGAAGAATAGATGTCCTTGCAGTAATCGGCATAGCGGTTGGTGCCGAGCGGGCCGAACATTTCCTGGGTCATGATGTCGGAAAAGCCGATAATGGCGTTGAGCGGTGTTCTGAGCTCGTGGGAGATATTGGCCAGGAATTCGGATTTGGCCTGGTTGGCGGCTTCTGCGCGGGTTTTTTCTTCCTGGTACTTGTCGGCCATTTCGACAAGCTGGCGGGCCTGGATTTCCAGGGTCTGGCGGGACTTCTGCAGGTCGGACACGGTGGCTTTCAGCCGCTTCTCCGACTCCATCAGTTTTTCTTCGTGTTTCTTCAGTGCCGTGATGTCGGTGCCGACAGAGACGAAGCCGCCGTCCTTTGTTCGCCGTTCTGAAATCTGCAGCCATCGCCCGTCCTCCAGCTGCGCTTCATAGGATCCTTCCGGTGCACCGCCGCGCTGACGCACAGTGACGGGCTGCGGGGCAACTTCAGCGTTGGCGGCAGCGGCCATCACGTCTTTGTAGGGTGTGCCGGACTTGATCACGGCATTCGGCAGACTGTGCAGAGACTGATAGTTGGAGTTGCAGATCACCAGCTCGTTGCGGGCATTCCAAAGTACGAAAGCCTCCGAGATGGTTTCGATCGCGTCCCGGAGCCGCAGGTCCGCCATGCGGCTTTGCTCTGCAAGCTCATGTTGTTCGGTGATGTCAATGCAGATCCCGATCAGATGCGGTTCGGCGCGGCCGGTTTCCGACTGGATTTCACCGCGGGCGCGCAGCCAGATCCAGCTGCCGTCTGCGTGGCGCATGCGGAAGGTTTCGTCGACCAGGGTTTCACCGCTTTCCAGAAGGTGTTCGGCCAGGCCGAGCAGGTCGATGTCATCCGGGTGGGTGATGTCCGAGACATCCGCGAAGCTCAGGATATCGTCCTTGGGTTCCCGGCCGAGCAACTCATAGAGAGAGGATGACCAGAACATGCGGCCGCGGGAAAGGTCCCAGTCGAACAGGCCGCAGCGACCGTGGGTGAGGGCCGTGTCGATGCGCCCGCGCGTGGCCGCATACATGTCGTCGGCCGTTTCCGCACGGCTGGCCTGGCTGAAGAAGCCGTAGATGACCGCAAGCAGGACGAGCGAGGTGCCGACAAAAAGGGTGACGTTTGCGGACAGGTCATCACGCCAGTCTGCATAGACGGCGCTTTCCGGCTGCAGCACGGCGATCATGCCGAGTTGACCGTCCAGATGATGCACTGTGGCAAGCGATTGCTCGCTGTCGCCCCCGGTTGCAAAGACAACCGGCACCGAAAGCACACCGGCCCGCGCTCCGAACACGGTCAGCGGTTGGGAAGGGGCGAGCAGGTCGCTGATGGGGCGGCTTTCAAGCGATGGCTGGATGGGCGCAGAGGCGACAATCGTTCCGGCGTCGTCCGTGACCAGGAAAATCCGGCCCTGGCTGGTCGCGCCAGCCGGCAGGCTGTCGGCGAGTATGCGTTTCAGTGTTGTACGGTAGCCGGTCTCGGGTAACTTTTCTTCTGAAGACATCAGTCCACCGGCGACAACGCTTGCCATCAGACTAAGCGTTGTCTCGGCTGTGCGCTGTGTATCGGAATAGTCGCCTGCCAGCTCGCCGGCACGAAACAGGGCCAGGACGATGATGAAAACGATGGCAAGACCTGGAATGAGTCGGCGCATGACGCCGTCGGAGCGATTGAGGCTGCTGCGGAACGAACTGGTCAGAGTGCGCAGGGTCAGGCCTGACGGGGCCGTGCCTGCCTCAAGTTCTGACTCCTTATCGCCGCGCCGCGTGGATGCGTCGCTAGCCAATGCTCGCGCCATAGGAAGTGTGCCTCAAAAACCGCCGCTTCGGAGCTTGCCCCGAATCACTTCCATTTGAATCAAAACGTCTGTTTTTGTCCAGACCTGACCAAGAATAAAATGGTTAACGCGGGTGCGGTATTTCTGGTCTCGCGTTAACCTTTTTCAGTATTGCACACTATTGCAGTGTTCTATCAACGATATCGCGGCTGTCTCTCGACAGTTCTTCGCATGCGGAAACCCTCAGGAGCGCAGATTCAGCAAGGGCAGATCTCTGTGGGTCAAGTGCGCGCCACGAGCGGAAACTGGTCAAAAGCCGAGAGGCAACTTGGGGATTGCGCCTGTCGATTTCCAGAACTGATTCGGCGATCAGTTCGAAACCGGTGCCATCCGGTTTGGCAAACTGCGTCGGATTGCCGGTGGCAAAGGACTGCAGCAGGGATCGCACCCGGTTGGGATTGCCGGCATCGTAAAGGGGATGTGTCATGAGTTGCCGGACGCGGGCAACGGCATCAGATGCCGGGGCCGTTGCCTGGGTCATGAACCACTTGTCCATGGCAAGCGAGTTGCTCTCAAAGCGGGCCAGATAGTTCTCAAGGGCGGCACTCATCCTGGGCATGCCGTCGTGAACCAGAAGCGTCAAGGCAGCCAGGCGGTCCGTCATGTTGTCGGCGTCGGAGAACCTTTGCCAGACGATGTCGGACGCGGCCGTGTCGTCCGCAATGGCGACAAAATAGAGCGCCCGGTTGGCCAGCGCGCGCTTGCCGGCCGAAGCTGCGTCCGGTGAATAGGCGCCCGGAGGCGAGAGGTCGGAGGCAAGCCTGCGCAGGACCGGCCCATGTGCCTTGGTGATTTCCTTTCGCAGGAAGGATCTCGCAGCGTGAATCGCATCCGGATTGACGTTCTTGCCGATTTCCTGAGCGATGTCGGCTTCGCTTGGCAGCGTGAGGGCCTGTGCCCGCAAGGCGTCGTCCACGGTGCTGTCGGCGAGGATCGCGCCGAAGACATCGATCAGGGTCTGCGAACAGGTCCGCTGCTGGTTCTGGCTATAGAGGCCTGTGATCCGGACGAGATCCAGCATGGCCAGTGTCTGGACCGCCTGCCAGCGGTTGAAGAGGTCGGTGTCCTTTGCTGCCAGGAATTCCAGTTCCTGCGGTTCCAGCTGCTGGTTAAGGCGGACCGGCGCCGAAAACCCGCGCAGCAGGGACAGAACCGGCGGCGAGGCGATGTTCTCAAAAGTCACGTCCTGGTGGCTCTTGTTGAGGATCAGAACGTCTCCGGACACTTCAGCGCCTTTTGCAGCACTGATGTCCAGATCATTGCCATTCGGGCCGATCAGGCCGAAGCGCAGGGGGATCACGGCCGGTTTGCTGGACTTCTGGCCCGGGACTGGCGGTATTTCCTGATTGAGCGAGAGGGTGAAGGTCTTGCGGTCCGGATCATATTCGGTTTCAGCGCTGACGACGGGCGTGCCGGCCTGTTCGTACCAGAGCGAGAACTGGGTGAGGTCTGTGCCGGTCGCCTCTTCGAAACAGGCAAGAAACGCCTCGATGGTCGTGGCCTCGCCGTCATGCCGGGCAAAATAGAGATCGAGTCCGGCCCGGAAGCCCTCAGGGCCGAGAACGGTCTTCAGCATTCTGACGACCTCGGCGCCTTTCTCGTAAACTGTTGCCGTATAGAAGTTGTTGATTTCGTGGTAAATTCTCGGGCGTACCGGATGGGCGAGCGGCCCCGCATCCTCCGGAAACTGATGCGATTTCAACAGCCGCACATCCGTGATCCGTTTCACCGCACGCGAGCGCATGTCCGAAGAAAATTCCTGGTCGCGAAAGACGGTCAAACCTTCCTTGAGACACAACTGGAACCAGTCGCGGCAGGTGATCCGGTTGCCCGTCCAATTGTGAAAATACTCATGGGCGATCACGGCTTCGATATTGGCGTAATCCTGATCGGTGGCAGTTTCCGGATCGGCCAGAACATACTTGTCGTTGAAGATGTTGAGGCCCTTGTTCTCCATCGCGCCCATGTTGAAGTCGGAAACGGCAACAATATTGAAAACGTCCAGGTCATATTCGAGGCCGAAGACCTCTTCGTCCCAGCGCATTGAGCGTTTCAGGGAATCCATCGCCCAGGCGCAGCGGTCTTCCTTGCCTTTTTCGACATAGATATTCAGGGCAACGTCCTTGCCCGAGGCGGTTGTGAAACGGTCGGAAGCCTCGGCGAGATCGCCGGCAACCAGCGCAAACAGGTAGGCGGGCTTGGGATGCGGATCGTGCCAGACAGCAAAATGACGTCCGTCCTCAAGGTCTCCGGTCTCGGCAAGGTTGCCGTTTGCCAATAGCACCGGACAGTCCGCCTTTGGCGCTTCCAGTCGTGTTGTATAGACCGACAGGACATCAGGCCGGTCGAGGAAATAGGTGATCCTGCGGAAGCCTTCCGCTTCGCATTGTGTGCAATAGGTGCCCGAAGAGCGGTAGAGCCCCATCAGCTTGGTGTTGCTGTCCGGATCGAGTTCGGTTTCCAGCGTCAATTCGAACGGGGTTTCCGGCGGCGTGTGCACCTCCAGACGGTCAGCAGATGCCGCATAAGCGCCTTCGGCAAGAGCGTTGCCATCGAGTCGGATCGCTTTCAGTTTCAGCTCGTCACCGTCGAGGACAAGAGGTGTGCCGTTGGCCGTATTCGGTTCTTTGCGAACCGACAGAACAGCCGTCACCCTGGTCGCCTTCGGAGCCAGGTCAACGGTCAGGTGTACTTTTTCGATGCAATAGGCGGGCGGTTGATAATCTTCCAACCGGATGGCCGGCGCCGTTTCGGAATGCATCTTGGTCTCCTGATAAGTCGGTTTGCCCTCAAACCCGAAGCTTCGCGGGCAAGGCTTACGCGTTACCATGATCGCCGAACGGGGCAAAGGGCTGTTGGACCGTCGTGACAGTTCTGACCGCCCGTTGCAAATGATGCATGTCAATCGAGCATGGGGGTTTTGACCTTGGGCAGGGCATTGTCTATGTGAGGAGCGACATCAGTTACAGGGACCTTCTGAATGAGCCGCTTGGACAGTTTTATCCGCCGCATGACGTCGCAGAAAATCCTGCTGGAACACCTGGTCGACAAGGTTAACGAAGTTGAAGGCCCCGTGCTTGAGCTCGGACTGGGCAACGGCCGGACCTATGACCATCTGCGCGAGATTTATCCGAACAAGGAAATTTTCGTTTTTGATTTTGCCATGAACTGCCACCCGAGCTGCGCTCCGGATGCGGAGCACATGATCCTCGGGGATATCCGCGACACGCTGGCCTTCTGCGAACCGCGGGTGAAAGCCAAGGCCTCGTTTGCCCATATCGATATCGGATCAGCCGATCCGACCAACGACCTGGCGATCGTCAACTGGCTGGCTCCGCTGATCGATCAGCGCATGGCGGTCGGTGGATTTGTCCTGACGGCTCTGGAGCTGGACCTCGCCAATTTCGAGACGCTGGAAAAGCCGGAAGGCATTCACCCGGGCCGCTACCACGTCTACCGCAAGACAGGCGAAGCCTGATCCTTCTGCTCACCAAGGGACGAATCTCATGAGTGCGCCACTTGCAGGCATCAAGGTTGTCGAGCTTGCCCGCATCCTCGCCGGCCCCTGGACCGGACAGACGCTCGCGGATCTGGGCGCCGACGTCATCAAGGTGGAAAGCCCCCAGGGCGACGACACCCGAGGCTGGGGCCCGCCCTTTGTCAAAGACGACGCCGGGGCAGACCGGGATGCGGCCTATTTCCATGCCTGCAACCGCGGCAAACGCTCCATCACGGTCGACTTCCGCACAGAAGAAGGCCAGGATATTGTTCGCCGCCTCGTCGCCGATGCAGATATTCTGGTCGAGAATTTCAAGGTCGGCGGCCTCGCAAAATATGGCCTCGACTATGAACGCCTCGCCAGGGTCAATCCGAAGCTGATCTACTGTTCCATTACCGGGTTCGGTCAGGACGGTCCTTACGCCCATCGCGCGGGCTACGATTTCATGATCCAGGGCATGGGCGGCATCATGGATCTGACGGGTGAGCCGGATGGGGCTCCGCAGAAGATCGGCGTTGCCTTTGCCGACATCTTTACCGGTCTTTACGGCGTCGTAGGCGTTCTGGCGGCCCTGCGCCGCCGCGATCAGACCGGGGAAGGCGAGTGGGTCGACATGGGCCTGCTTGACGCCCAGGTCGGTGTCCTGGCCAACCAGGCGCTGAATTACTTTGTCTCCGGCAAGGCGCCCAGGCGGCTCGGCAATGCCCATCCCAACATTGTGCCCTATCAGGTGTTTCCCGCCAGCGACGGCCACCTGATCATTGCCGTCGGCAATGACGGCCAGTTCCGGAGGCTTTGCGGCGTGCTTGGCCGGCCGGAGCTTGCAGAAGAACCGAGATACGCCACCAATGCTGCGCGGGTCGCCTGCCGCGCCGAACTCGTGCCGATCCTGATCGCCGAGACGGAAACGCGCAGCCGTGACGATCTTCTGGCCGCGCTGGAAGGCGAAGGTGTTCCCGCCGGGCCGATCAATTCCGTTGAGGACGTGTTTGAGGACGTTCAGGTTCAACACCGTGGGCTCAAGGTTGACCTGCCGGCGACAGGGACAGAACAGGGCACTGTCGCATCCGTGCGAACGCCGATCCGGTTCAGGAACGGCGAACTGGTCTTGCAACGGGCTGCGCCAGAATTAGGCGAGCACACCGATGAAATTCTGGCGGAACTCGGACTTGCTCTGCAAAAAGCCGCCTCAGACTGAACCGGAGTGTGCCCAATGAAGGATGCGGACTTTCTGGAAATCGTCGACAGCACGGTTCTGTCAAGGCAATGGGGCACACTGACCCAATACAAGATCCGGTACCGCAGGCGGGACGGGACGTGGCAGGACCAGATACGCGAAGTCTATGACCGCGGCCACGGCGCTGCCTGTCTGCTCCACAATCCGGAAACCGGCTGTGTGCTGCTGACGCGCCAGTTCCGGTTGCCGGTCTGGTTCAGTGGCAAGACACCCTTTGTCATCGAAGCGCCGGCCGGTTTGCTGGAAGGGGCGAACCCGGACGAGCGTATGCGCGCCGAGCTGATCGAGGAGACCGGCTTCCAGATCTCCGAACTGGAACATCTTTACGATCTGTTGATGAGCCCGGGATCGGTCACGGAATATCTGGCATTTTTCACCGGAACCTACCATCTGAAGGACAAGGTGTCGGAAGGTGGCGGCGAAGAAGGTGAAGGTGAGGACATCGAAGTGATGCATGTGCCGCTCAAGGACGCGCTTGCCATGATTCGGTCGGGAGAGATCGCGGACGCAAAAACCGTTGTGCTCCTGCAGGAGCTGGCGTTGCGGCAGGCCGGTCTCTGACAGCTGTTTCACGTTGGATTGGCGGCACCTGCCTTAATTTGACGCTAAGCCTCTGGCAGGTAAGCTGCCAGGAAACAACAAGGGTCCGGACCCGATGAAGGAAGACAAGCGCAGCCGCCAGCGGATCAAGCTGACCCTGACGACCATCGTCGGGCTGAGCTTCGGTGCGTTTGTCGCTGTCGCTATCGGTCTTGTGCTGGCACTGTCGGTTTCGGCGAACTTCAAGAACACCTTCTCGCTCCTCAACGACAAGACCATCCTGAGCACCCAGGCGCTTGAAACCCAGTTGCGTACGCATTTCTCTTCGATCGAAAACGCCATCGTCGGTCTGAAACCCTATTTCGACAATGGCACGATCGGCTTTGAGCGCCCGGAGCGGACGCTCGAGGACCTGACCATTGCGCTCAAGTCCAACAGCGACATCACCACGCTGGCGGTGACCGGTACCGACGGACGGAGGATCGGGGTCTATCGCGCGCCCAACGGCAAGATCTGGCGTATCAATTCCGACGCACCGCCACCCGGCATGACGTCTCACGAATTGCCGGAACTGGCCAGCGACAGCCCCCCGACCTGGGGCGCGCTCGTCAAGCACGAGGTTGGACTGTTTGCCAATGTTTCCGTTCCGCTGACCCGGAACGGCGCCATTATCGGGACACTCACTGCGGCAACCTCCATGGAAGAACTTGGCCGCATCGTCTCGGCCCAGGACGAGGGTGTCGACAACACGGTGTTCATCATTGCGGACGGGGATCAGGTCGTCCTGCATTCGGATTCTGAAAGCCTCCAGACGGGCGGCTCCATCAAGGACAATATTCCAGGCTCCTGGCTCAATGTGGGCGATCCAGTCCTTGCGGCAATTGCCACGGAAGAAAAGCTGGAAGAGTTCAAGAAGGCGGCGGATCTCGGCATAGACGTGTCGTTTGTCACCGCCAATGACGACGAATACATCATGATGAAGGCGCTGCTGGACGGTTTCAGCGACAAGCCCTGGACCGTCGGTCAGTATTATCTCGGCACGACGGTGTCCCGGGAAGTGCGGCGTCTGGCCGGCTCGATGTTTGTCGGCTTTGGTGCCCTGGTCGTGTCGGTCCTCATTGCCTTCTGGATGGGGCGCCGTGTCGCGCGCCCGCTCAAATACCTGGCCCTGCAGTCGAAACGGGTCGGAACCCTGTCCCTGAGTGAGGTGGAACCCCTGCCGCGCAGCCGTGTGGCGGAGATCGATCAGGTCGCCCTGGCGTTCAATTCGATGGTGGAAGGCCTGAAGGCCATGAACACCTACGTTCCGCGTTCTTTGTTCATCAAGCTGATGCGGCTTGGTGGCGGGCAGGCTGCCGAGGCACGGGAGGCTGAACTCACCATCCTGTTCACCGACATTGTCGGCTTCACGGCCCTGTCGGAACATCTGAGTGCTGAAAAGACGGCCGGGCTGCTCAACGACCATTTTGCCATTCTGGTGGAAGCGGTTGAAGCCGAAGGCGGGACAGTCGACAAGTTTCTGGGAGACGGCATGCTGGCCTTCTGGGGGGCGCCGGATGCCCGGCCAGACCACGCGGAGGCTGCTGTGCGAACGGCGCGCCGAATTGCAGGCGCGCTGCATGAAGCCAACCAGAAGGCGGAAAGAGAAGGACGTCCGCAAATGTTCCTGCGGATCGGTATTCATACCGGTGAGGCTGTGGTCGGCAATGTCGGCGCGCTTGACCGCTGGAATTACACGGTCGTCGGCGACACGGTGAATGCGGCCGAACGGCTGCAGACCCTCGGCAAGGAAGTGCCGGGTACGCCGGAAGTAACGATCCTGGCCAGCGCCGACACCGTGGCGCAATTGCCACGCGAACGCCATCAGCGGGCGGTCGGGGCGCATCATCTGCGTGGCCGCAGCGGGCGCATGGAAGTCTACTGGCTGGATCCGTTTGCTGTTGCCGATTCGCAAAAAGAAGAACCGCAAGAGTTGCCCGTGTCGGCAGCGGAATAGGGCTTCCGTAGCGGCAAAATCATTGCCGACACTGGAAGTGCAGCAACTTTTCGCAAAATGTGACGTAGATCACATGTGCCGGGTCACTAATCCTGCATTGCTATCCCCAGGCGAATTTGGTTGTCTTTGAAATGCAATGAGGGCTTAGTAAGCCACGTTGAGACATCCTTGCCTGGGAGGAAACGTGCAGTGAATGTTCTCTCGATTGAGGGACTGACGGTAGATTTTAATACGGCGGAAGGTCGGGTCCGGGCTGTTGACGACGTATCTTTCGTCGTGCCTGAGAACCGCACAGTCGCGCTGGTTGGTGAATCCGGATCAGGCAAGACGGTTATCTCGCAAACGATCATGGGGCTTTTGCCGCAGGCGGCGAGCATTACATCCGGCCAGGTCATCCTGGCCGACCCGACTGGTGCGGAACCACCGGTCGACATCGCATCGCTGGACCGCAAGGGTCCGCAAATGCGCCACCTGCGGGGCAACCGCGTTGCCATCATCTTCCAGGAACCGATGACGTCCCTGTCGCCGCTGCATACGATCGGCGATCAGATCGGCGAAGCTGCGCTGCTGCACAGGAATGTCTCCAGTGCCGAGGCACGCGAGCTGACCCAGACGATGCTGAGCCTGGTGAAGTTCCCCGATCCCAAGCGCGCCCTCGACACCTATCCGTTCGAATTGTCAGGCGGTTTGCGACAGCGGGCCATGATCGCCATGGCGATGATCTGCAACCCGGCGCTCCTGATTGCCGACGAACCGACGACCGCGCTGGACGTCACCATCCAGGCCGAAATCCTGAAGCTGATCCGTGAGGTCCAGTCCGAACTGCGCATGTCGGTGCTGATGATCACACATGATTTTGGCGTGGTTGCCAACATGGCCGACGAGATCGCGGTAATCTATCACGGCCGCATCATGGAAAAGGGCACGGCCGAGCAGCTCTTCTCCAATCCGCAGCACGATTACCTGAAGGCGCTGCTCAATGCGGTGCCGAGTTTTCACATGGACAAGGAGGAGCGCCTTGTCCCGATCCGTCCGATTGAACTGAAATCCGAGGACCTGACAAGCAACCGTCCGCATTGCGAGGTTGCCCCCGGCGAGCCGCTGGTGGAAATGCGCGACGTCACCAAGCAGTTCACCTTGCGCAAGGGCTCGCTGCTTGGCGGCAAGGCCAAGACGATGACGGCGCTCGACAGCATCAACCTGACCATCCGGCGCGGCGAGTGTCTCGGCCTTGTGGGGGAATCGGGGTCCGGCAAGACCACCGCGGCCAAGGCCATCCTGCGCGCACTCGACATTGAGGGTGGCCAGGTGCTGTACAATCGCGGCAAGGGATTGGAGGATGTTTCCAAACTCAGCGGTCCGGCGCTGATGGACTACCGCCGCCGTGTCCAGCTGATTTTTCAGGACCCGTTTTCCTCGCTCAATCCCCGCATGACCATCAACGATACGCTGATGGAACCGCTGGAAGTGCACGGCATCGGCACGCCAAAGGAGCGGGCGGAGCGGGCGCGTAACCTGATGAACCTGGTTGGTCTCGATCCGAGGTTTCTGCGCCGCTACCCGCATTCCTTCTCCGGCGGTCAGCGCCAGAGGATCGGCATTGCCCGGGCCCTTGCGCTCAATCCGGAGTTCATTTTGTGCGACGAGCCGACCTCGGCGCTCGATGTGTCCGTGCAGGCCCAGATCCTCAATCTGTTGCAGGACCTCAAACGCGATCTCAACCTGACCTACCTGTTCGTCAGCCATAACCTGGCTGTGGTAGACTATGTCGCTGACCGGATCGCCGTGATGTGCCGCGGCCGTCTTGTGGAGCTGGGCGAGACCCGCACGGTCGTCGGCAATCCGCTTCACCCATATACAAAGGCGCTGTTGTCGGCGGTTCCCGAACCGGACCTGTCAGCGCCGCTCGACTTTGCCGCTCTCGATGCCAAAAGAGCATCGGAGCCGCATTTATGGCCGGAACCTTTCCGCTTGGCAGACGGCGATGCGCCGTCTCTGATTGAAATGGAACCGGATCACTTTGTCTGCGCACCTGGCCTGAAGAACACCGGGGCGCTTGAGGGGACAGCAGCATGAAGCTTAAGAATTCCATCCGGGCAGGGCTATTCCTGACTGCAGCCTTGATGGCGGGGCCCTTGGCCGCGCTGGAGTTGCAGGAGACGCCCGGCCTTGATCCGTCACTACCGCCGGTAGCCGAGCGGCTTCCGACAGAACCCCTGGTGGTCGACCTTGAAGCTAAGGGACGCAAGACCGGCAAACACGGCGGTGCCATCGATACGCTGATCGGCCGGGCCAAGGATGTCCGCCTGATCAATGTCTGGGGCTATGCTCGCCTGGTCGGCTATAACGAGCAGCTCGAATTGCTGCCCGATCTCCTGCAGGATGTCGAGGTCGAGGACGGTCGGATTTTCACCTTGCACACGCGTGAAGGCCACAAATGGTCTGACGGTCATCCGTTCGGCGCCGAAGACATCCGCTACTATTTCGAGGACATTGTCAGCAACGAGAACCTGACACCATCCGGCCTGCCGCCCTTCCTGCTCGTGAACGGCAAGGGGCCCAAGTTCGAGGTTCTGGACGAAACCACCGTCCGCTTCACCTGGGACGAACCGAACCCGCTGTTCCTGCCGGAACTGGCAAAGTCGCGGCCGCCCTTCATTTATCGGCCGGCGCATTATCTGAAACAGTTTCACGAAAAATACGGCGACCCGGATGTGATCGCCAAGGAAGCGGCCAAGGTGAAGGCGCGCAGCTGGGCGCCACTCCACAACAAGAAGGACGACATGTACAATGCGCGCAATGTCGACCTTCCGACATTGCAGCCCTGGGTGCGCAAGCGCGATGACAGCGATCTGCGTTTCATTCTGGAACGCAATCCCTATTACCACCGCGTCGACAGCACCGGCCAACAGCTGCCCTATGCCGACGAAGTCATCATGACCGTTGCGGACGGCAAGCTGATCCCGGCCAAGACCCAGGCCGGCGAAAGCAATCTCCAGGCCCGCAACCTCAGCTTCTCCGACATCACGGTCCTGAAAAAGGGCGAGAAGCAGAACGGTTACGTGACCGCGCTCTGGTCCAACAGCAAGGGCTCGGAAATTTCCATCCTGCCGAACCTGACGGTCAAGGATCCTGTCTGGCGGGAACTGCTGCGCGATTCGCGTTTCCGGCATGCCCTGTCGGTGGCGATTGACCGAAATCTCCTGAACCGGGTGCTTTTCTTTGGTCTCGGCACACCGGGCAACGATACGGTTCTGGCTTCCAGCCCGCTCTACAAGGCTGAGCTCACCACCAAGTGGGCCGAATATGATCCGGACAAGGCCAATGCGCTTCTGGACGAGATCGGCCTGACGAAACGCGACAAGAAGGGCATCCGCTTGATGCCGGATGGACGGCCGCTGGAGATCATCGTCGAGACCTCCGGTGAACAGCAGGTCCAGGACGATGCGCTCGAGCTGGTCAAGGAAATGTGGAAGGAAGTCGGCGTTGCCCTTTTCGCCAAGCCGAGCCAGCGCGACAACATGCGTGAGCGTGCCATCACAGGCGATCTGGTGATGTCGGTCTGGACGGGCTTCGAAAACGGAATCCCGACCTCCGAAATGCCGCCGGATGACTTTGCTCCCGTGCATGGCGACAGCTTCTCCTGGCACAAATGGGGCGACTATTACGAGACCCAGGGCGAGGGCGGCGAAAAGCCCGACTGGGCCCCGGCCGAGCGCCTGATGGAACTCTACAAGGCCTGGCTCGTTTCCAGGACGCCGGAAGAGCGCACCAAGATCTGGGAGGAAATGCTCCAGATCCACGCCGATGAAACCATCCATATCGGTCTGGTCTCCGGTGTGCGTCAGCCGGTCGTGATCAAGAATGTCGAAAATGTTCCGCTGGAAGGCATCTATGGCTGGGACCCGGGAGCCCACTACGGCATTCACCGCATGGATGAGTTCTTCAAGGCAGACTGACCGGAACGTGCAAAAGAAAATGTCCCGGCCCGGACAGAAAATAATTCTGACCGGGCCGGAACGAAAGAAGCGCGGATGAGGTCTTCCATCACATCTTTCGGTATTTCCGCCTTCATGTTAGGCCAAGGCCTGACACATGCTGATTTTTCGTCATAGTATCGAGACGGAAATCGACTTTTAGTGCAGGTATTGATGAGCGGTCTGCGCGACGTCTCGGGGCTGAGGGGAGTTTAGGTGCTCTATTACATTTTCCGCCGCATCTTGATGATGATCCCTACCTTGCTGGTGATCAGTTTTCTCACCTTCCTGATCATCGAGCTTCCGGCCGGCGACTATATTTCCAACCAGATTGCCGCGCTGAAGTCCTCCGGCGAGAGCTCCTCGGTCGCGAAGCTTGAATTCCTGCGCAAGGAATTCTCCCTCGACCGTCCCTTTTTCGAGCGCTACCTGATCTGGATAGGTCTCTGGCCCGGACCGCACGGTTTCGACGGCCTGATCCAGGGCAACTGGGGCTGGTCTTTCGAATTTGACAAGCCGGTGGAACAGGTGATCGGCCCGACACTGCCGCTGACGGTCGTTCTCAACTTTGCCACCATCCTCTTCGTCTATGTCGTGTCGTTCCCGATCGGGATCTATTCCGCGACCAGGCAATATTCCTGGGGCGACTATGGCATCACCTTTGTCGGCTATATCGGTCTGGCGACGCCGAACTTCCTGCTCGCGCTGATCCTGCTCTATTTCTTCAATCGCTGGTTCGGGCTCTCGGTCGGTGGCCTGATGGCGCCGGAATACATTGACCAGCCCTGGAGTTTCGACAAGGCAATGTCTGTGCTGGCCCACCTGATTGTGCCGACTATCGTCATCGGCACATCCGGAACGGCGGCGATGATCCGGCGATTGCGCGCCAACCTGCTGGACGAATTGCACAAGCAGTATGTCACCACCGGCCGCGCCAAGGGGCTGAAGGAAAACCAGCTCCTGGTGAAATACCCGCTCCGCATGGCGATCAACCCGTTCATTGCCGATATCGGCAACCTCATCCCCTCCATGGTCTCCGGCTCGGTCATTGTCTCCGTGGTGATGAGCCTGCCGACGGTCGGACCCGTGCTGGTATCCGCGCTGCAATCGCAGGATCAGTTCCTGTCAGGCTTCATCCTGCTCTTTGTTGCTGTCCTGACGCTCATTGGCATGCTGATTTCCGACCTGCTGCTGGCAGTGCTTGATCCGCGCATTCGACTGGGCGGGAGGGCGTCGACATGAGCACGGACATGAAGGACAAGACGCCTCAGCGAGTCGTCGAGCACTATGTTGATCCGACCCCGTTCAATCCGGCCACCACGGAGGAAATGACGGCGGAGCAGGAACGCTTCTACCAGGCGTCGCAATGGCAGATCATGTGGTGGAAGTTCAAGCGCCACAAAATTGCGGTCTGGTCGGGCGTCATCCTGATCCTGTTCTACATGTGCGTGCCCTTCGCCGAAGTGATCGCGCCATATGAGGCAAACACCCGCGACAGCCTGCATCTCTATGCGCCGCCGCAGCCCATTCACCTGTTCCATGAAGGCTCGTTTGTCGGTCCGTTCGTCTATGGTATGACGTCGGAAATCGACATGGAGACCCTGCAATGGGTCTTCAAGGACGATCCGAATGACGTTCAGCGGCTGCGCTTTTTCTGCAGCGGCGACGACTACATGTTCTGGGGGCTGTTCGAGGCAAGGTTCCACCTGGTCTGTCCGGCCGAGGGCGGCACGATGTTCCTGCTCGGCACCGACCGCTTGGGACGCGACCAGTTCTCCGGGCTTGTCTACGGTGCCCGGCTGTCGCTCACGGTCGGCCTGATCGGCGTCGCCATCTCGATCATTCTCGGCCTCTTCTTCGGCGGCATTGCAGGCTATTTCGGTGGCATTGCCGACAGCATCATCCAGCGCGCCATTGAAATCATCCGTTCCCTGCCGGAACTGCCGCTCTGGATGGCGCTCTCCGCGGCCTTGCCGGTCACCTGGAGCCCGGTCTGGATCTATTTCGGCCTGACCATCATCCTGGGGCTATTGGACTGGCCGGGGCTCGCGCGCGCCGTGCGATCGAAGCTTCTGTCCTTGCGCGAAGAAGAATATGCCAAGGCGGCCGTTCTGATGGGCGCCAAACCGAAGCGCGTGATCACGCGGCATCTTCTGCCCGGCTTTACCAGCCACATCATTGCTTCTGCCTCCCTGTCGATCCCGTCGATGATCCTGGGTGAAACGGCGCTCTCCTTCCTCAATCTGGGACTGCGGCGACCGGCGATTTCCTGGGGTGTCCTTCTGAACGAGGCGCAGAATATTTCGGTGGTGACCGTCTATCCCTGGCTGATGGCGCCGGTCATTCCGATCATCATCGTGGTTTTGGCCTTCAATTTCCTCGGCGATGGTTTGCGCGACGCGGCCGATCCCTATAAGTGATGCGGTAGAGAGTTTGAGATCCTGGCGGGCCGCTTCGGCCCGCCGTTCAATTTTGGGAAGTCATCATGTCGAAAAATGCCACCACCGCAGCCGGCTGGGACGAGGAATACGAAGCAGGCCGCTGGGCCTTCCTGCGCTCGCTGCCCGAAAGCGGCCGCTATGGCATCATCGGCATGTGGCTTTCCCTGACCGGTTCCATGGACGAGGTGCTCGACATCGGCTGCGGCGAGGGGCTGCTCTATGAACGTCTGCAGCCCATGGGTATCAAGCGCTATGTCGGCATGGACCTGTCCCCGGCATCGCTCGAAATTGCCGATGTCGACCCGGCTATCGCGAGCTTGCGCGCCGGCGACATGCACACGTTTGAACCGCTGGACGGCGAGACTTTCTCGGCCATCGTCTTCAACGAGGTGCTGCATTTCGCGGAAGACCCGGCTGCCCTGATCGCCCGCTATGTCCCGTTCCTGAAGAAGGACGGTGTCATTGCGCTGTCCATGTATTCACCGAAACGGCCCGAATCGGGTGCCAACAAGCTGATCAACAAGCTTTGGGAAGCGACTGACGACGAGACCAAGTGGGATGTCCTCGACGACTACCGGCTCGTGTCCGACAAGAAGGGCGTCACCTGGCGCATGCGGCTGGTGAAGCCTGTTCGTTAAAGACGGGCCCCAGGCATCGTCTCCTCAATTTAAAGACCTTATCTGAGGAGGACCGAAAGGTCCGTCCCGAAGGATGGGCTACGCGTCTTGATCAAGCCCATCCATCGAGATGTCGCATTGCGGCTTCTCAGGTTGAGGTTGGAGTGTGCTGAAGGACCAGCTCGGCAACGTCACAATGGTCAGCTTGCCGATCTGTCAGCCGCGTGAGGTGCTCGGTGAACTCCAGGATTTTTGTTTGAGTGGTGGGCCGCTTCGGAGCTCTGGAACCGTTGGAGCGTCTTTGGCGCTCCGTCAGTGCAATCGCTGACCCGTGTTGCAGAGGTCAGGATCGGCCAGGAAAACACTTTGCGGCTTGGCGGCGCCGTTCTCTTCGCGCCAGCCCCAGGCAATCTCCAGTTCGACAAACTTGATTGATTCCTCGGCTTTTAGATATGTCGCCTCGATCAGGCCGATGCAGCCCCAGCAATCTCCTGACAACGGGTCTTCGTCTACGTCCAGTGGGCGTTCACATAGGGTGCAGCAACTCATTTGAATACTCATTCGGGAAATGATCAAAGTCCGGATCAAACTGACAGTCCGAGCACGTCCTTGCAACAAATAACAATTGCTTCTGTTGCCAGATAAGGAAAGGTTTCACCAGGCGCGCAGGTCTGGTGAAACCTTTTTGACAATATGCCCAGCTCAGTAGACCTCATCCTGAGGAGGACCGGAAGGTCCGTCTCGAAGGATGGGCGGCAATCCGACGAGCAAGCAGCCCATCCTTCGAGACAGCGCAAAAGCTCTTCCTCTAGATGACGACAAAGCTAATAGCGGCCTCAGCCCGGCAACACCACGATGGTCGACTTGCCGCCCTTGTTGCGCAGGGCGTGGATGTCGGCGAGGTCCGGGTCTTCGCGCCAGGCCTTGGCGGCGTCCGGGCTCGGGAAGGAGAGCAGGGCGGTGATGTTGGGGGCGTCATTGGCCGCCTCCAGAACCAGCGGCTCCGGATCTGCGGCAACCACGCTGCCACCGTGGCGGGCGAGGGCCTCCGCGGCTTTTTCGCGATAGGCGCCGAGCGCCTCCTTGTCTGTGACGGTGATCATGGCGAGGGCTTGAACGGTCATCTCAAAAACTCCTTGTGACGAGATGCCAGGAAGCCTGACCCAATTTCACGTGCGAAAAAATGTTCAATTCAGGAATGCGGATGTGCAAAAAAGCACTGGTAGCGGAACTTGAGACTTCCTAGGTTCCGTCGGAGGGAATGTGAGCAGCTGCGGGCAGGGTCTTGGACAATTGGGATGATCTGAAATTCGTGCTCGCCGTCGCCAAGGCGGGCAATGTCACCAAGGCCGCCAGGGTTCTTGGTGTAACCCACTCAACGGTGTCCCGCCGCCTGACCGCGCTGGAGGAACGCCTCGGCACACGATTGTTCGACCGTCTGCCGGAAGGATTTGTCGCGACCAGCGCGGGCGAAGAGGCGGTCGAGACGGCGCGCCGCATGGAAGCAGAAATGCTGTCGCTCGACACGCGCATTACTGCCAGGGATGCCGAGCTGGAAGGGCCCCTGCGGGTGACCGCTGCCCAGCTGATCTTTCAGGTTCAGCTTGCCGAGATCGTGGCCCGTTTCAAGGAGCGGCATCCCCAGATCGATGTCACGATGAACGCCGCCAACGAAATTCTGAGCCTGCACCGGCGCGAGGCCGACATCGCCGTCCGGGTGACTGACAAGCCGGACGAGACCCTGTTTGGACGGCTGGCGACAGGGCAGAACCGCTGTTTCTATGTGTCCCGCGATTTTGCCCGCAGGTTCCAGGAGGCCTGCCGGGACAATCTGACCACAGCGAAAGTGCCTTTCGTTGCCTTTAAATGGTGGAGCAACGGCGTTCCAAAGGAGCTGCGCGAGCGCTATCCGAATGGCGAGATCGCCACTGTCACGGACGACATGATCACCATGCATGCTGCGGTCCGGGCCGGGATGGGGATCGGCCGCCTGCCATGTTTTCTGGGCGACCCGGATCCTGACCTGATACGCCTGCCGGGGGTCGAGCCGACACGCTATTTCGACATCTGGATCCTGACCCATCCGGACCTGAAGAATGTCGCCCGGATCCGCACCTTCCTGCGCTTTGCCGCAGACGCCTTCAAGGCGCGCAGCGGTCTTTATCTCGGATCGTGAGGCCTTGTCAGAGCCAGCGCCGCACGTCGGAAAGATAGACCTCGTACTCGGCCCCGAACACTTGTCTCAGGCTGTCCTCTTCCGGCTTGATCTGGAACTCGGTCATGTACCAGACAAAGAGCGGTGCCACGACAATCACCGTCAGCGTGCCCCAGAAAAGCGCAAAGGCCAGAAGCAGGCAGAGCAACCCCAGATACATCGGATTGCGACTGAAGCGGTAAATGCCTCCCGTCACCAGAGTGGAGGCCTGTTCAGGCGATCTCGGATCGATGGTCGTTTTCCGTGCTATGAATTCAATGACTGCCTGAAGCGCCGGGACAACGCCGGCGAGCCCCAAGAGCAGAGCGGCCGAGACCTGTCCGGGCAAGGTGAGGGAGAGATCGGGAAGGAAACGGTTCCCGGCTGCCAGAAGCAAGACGGCGACGAGGAAAACGGCTGGCGGTGGAATTTTCAGATGCATGACGTGCTCACGTCCTGGCCAGTTCGATCGGCTGGCCGTGCGGTGTCGCTCTCGCTGCTTCGTCCCAAGCCGTCCTGAGGTCCGACAGCTGGCCTGCGCCGGCGATGCCCTTGGCCGTCAGCAACTTTTCGAACGCTGTCAGCCAATGATCATAGTAGCCCAGGGGCTCACCGCTGCCGTCCCCATCGCCGGCAAGCTCTGCGCCGAGCGTGTCTGCCCATTCCGACCAGGAGAACAAACCTGCCTGGTGCGCCTGCAGTGTCATGGCAAAAACGCGCGCCTCCCAGGGAGCCGAGAAAACCGGTCCCCCGTCCTGGTCCAGTGGCAGGCTCGGTGCTTGTGCCTGCGGGCGGGCGTCACGCGAGGTCAAGATACGGCTCCCAAAGATCGATGCGAAGGCTGAGGTCAGGGTCGCTGTCCTCTCCCCAGATATCCGTTCCCTTGAAGGCAACACTGTAGAGCCAGGTTGGTTGTTCACCCTTGCCATGGGCATTGGCATCCGGAAAGACATGCACGCCGTGGATCGCGTCAATGGTGCCGACCGCATCCCGCGCATAGCGGGGCAGGCGGGTGTGATGTTCCGGGTTCATGCGCCTGGTCCGGACGCTGTCGCCAACGCGGAACCGGGCCGGCTGGTCTTCCGCCCGATCGGCCGGGCCACCCTTGGCCAGTGTAGCGGCCACGGCGTCTGCCTTCAGAACCCGGATCACCGGTTTTGCCGGTGCAAGCGATTTGCCGGTTTCGAGTTCTTCCTGGGTCACGAGTTCCTTGTTCAAAAGCAGCTTCTCAAGGCCCTTGGTCCAGATCTCGTAATAGCTGGAACTCAGGTAATCCGCCGGCGGTAAGGATTCGCGCGCGAAGCGGGACGTGTCGATGGTCCAGGAGCCGGTTGCGCCCATGGCAAGCGTCAGCGCAAAGGCACGCTCTTCCCACCTGGCGTGGAAATTCGGCTCGTTGTCTTCCAGCTCGATCGGGCCAAATCCCATCTGGCCGCCAAGGTCCTGTGCCCCGTTCATGCGGCGGTCTCCTTCTGAGCCGGATCAAGGGCGAGGCCGGTGCCGATCATGCTGTCACGGGTGACCAGCTCCGCAAGCAGGTCTTCGTTCCAGCCGTCTGTGCCGGCCGGCCGTTCGGGAATGACCAGATAGCGGACCTCCGCCGTGGAATCCCAGACCCGGATTTCCTTGCCATCCGGCAGTGTGACACCGAATTCCGCCAGGACGCCGCGCGGATCGCGCACCGCGCGCGAGCGATAGGGTGGCGACTTGTACCAGACCGGCGGCAGGCCGAGCACGGTCCACGGGTAGCAGGAGCACAGTGTGCAGACGACCATGTTGTGGGTTTCGGCGGTGTTTTCAACGGCCACCATGTGTTCGCCCTGGCGCCCGGTAAATCCGAATTCCGCAATCGCCGCCGTGGCATCGCTCATCAGCCTTTCCCGGTAAGCCGGGTTGGACCAGGCCCTGGCGACGACCTGGGCACCGTTCTTCGGACCGATCTTGGTTTCATAGGTTTCGATCAGCTCATCCAGGGCAGGCGGATCGATATAGCCCTTTTCGGTCAGCAGCGTCTCGAGCGCCCTGACGCGCAACTCGATCTCGCTGAGCTCTGAATGGTCGTGATCATGGCTGTGGTCGTGACCGGGCATGGGCAGCTCCAGGCTAGGGGGAGAGATCCTCATATGAGAATGCTGCCCGGCTCCTGTCAATGAGTGTCGACGCGGAAGGAGGTGCTCAGACAGGCAATATTGGTTACGAATGTAACTAAATTGATCTAGGTCAAGGCAATCTGGAGATGGCCCTATATAGTTGCATATGTAACTAATTCCTGGAGGAGCGGTCCCATGAAAATCGAGCAGATGCATCACGTTGCCTATCGCTGCAAGGATGCCAAGGAAACTGTCGAGTGGTACGGCAAGATGCTGAAGATGGACTTCATCCTGGCCATTGCCGAGGACCATGTGCCCTCAACTCATGAGCCGGATCCCTACATGCATGTTTTCCTGGATGCAGGAAAAGGCAATGTGCTTGCTTTCTTCGAACTGCCGACCAAGCCGGACATGGGATTTGACCCGAACACTCCGCGCTGGGTGCAGCATATCGCCTTCAAGGTGAAGGACCGGGATGAACTGATCGCCTTCAAGGATCACCTGGAAGCAAACGGTGTCGAGGTTCTGGGCGTCACCGACCACTCCATCTTCCATTCCATCTATTTCTTTGATCCGAACGGCCACCGCGTCGAACTGGCCTGTCCGGATCCGGAAGAAGACCGTCTTCTGGCCCGTCTCGATGAAGTCAAGTGGCAGATGCTGGACGAGTGGTCGAAGACCAAGCGCGCACCGAAACATGCCGAATGGCTGCATGCCAAAGAGCTGGCAGATGTGTGAGCAGCAGAAATGCACGCGCTGCGGCAAATGCGGCGCCATCGAAACGGCCCTGGCGGACCTGGGAGGAGAGCCTGATGTTTCAAACCTATCAATATCCGGAATTCGAGTATCGGCAGTCGGAGGAGCAGCGGACTGGAACGGTCAAGCGCCATCCGGTGGTGGTGATCGGGGCCGGACCGATTGGCTTGACGGCCGCGCTTGATTTCGCGCAGCGCGGCATTCCGACCGTCGTTCTGGACGACAACAACACCGTTTCCATCGGCTCGCGCGCTGTTTGTTATGCCAAGCGGCCGCTGGAAATCTGGGACCGTCTCGGTTGTGCGGAGCGCATGATTGACAAGGGAGTCGAATGGCAGCTTGGCAAGGTGTTCTTTCGCGACGATCTGGCCTACAGCTTTGACCTCCTGCCCGAGGACGGTCACAAGATCCCGGCCTTCATCAACCTCCAGCAATATTATCTGGAGGAATACATGGTCGATGAGGCCAAGGCGTCGAACCTCATTGACCTGCGCTGGAAGCACAAGCTGATCAACCTGACCCAGGACGAAACCGGTGCCACTCTGACGGTGGAAACACCGGACGGGGTCTTCCAGATGGAAGCCGAGTGGGTGCTGGCCTGCGATGGCGCCAATTCCGACACGCGCAAGATGGTGGGGGCCGGGTTCTCCGGTCAGTTCTTCCAGGACCGGTTCCTGATTGCCGATATCATCATGAAGGCCGATTTTCCGACCGAGCGCTGGTTCTGGTTTGACCCGCCGTTCCACCGCGGGCAATCCGCGCTGTTGCACAAACAATGCGACGATGTCTGGCGGCTCGATTTCCAGCTCGGCTGGGATGCCGATCCGGAAGAAGAGAAAAAGCCGGAAAACATCATCCCGCGCGTCAAGGCCATGCTCGGCGAGGACAAGGAATTCGAGCTGGAATGGGCTTCGGTCTATCAGTTCGCCTGCCGGCGGATCGACAGGTTCCGCTATGGCCGGGTGCTGTTTGCCGGTGATGCCGCCCACCAGGTCTCGCCCTTCGGTGCGCGCGGTGCCAATACCGGCGTCCAGGACATCGACAATCTGGGCTGGAAGCTGAAACTTGTGCTCGACGGTGATGCGCCGGAAAGCCTGCTCGACAGCTATCACGAGGAGCGGGCCTTTGCGGCCGATGACAATCTCCTCAACTCCACCCGCTCGACCGATTTCATCACGCCGAAAAACGAGGCCTCGCGCCGCTTCCGCGACGCTGTGCTGGACTTGTCGGAGGTGACCGACTTCGCCAAGCCGCTGGTGAACTCAGGACGTCTCTCGGCGCCAACGCCCTATACGGAAAGCGCCCTCAACACGGAAGACGAATCCAGTTTTGCCGGCAAGATGCATCCGGGTACCTGCTGCTCCGATGCGCCGATCAAGGTGAAGGGTGAGGACGGCTGGTTCCTGAACCAGGTCGGAGACGGCTTCACATTGCTGGTCTTCGGTGCTGAAGAGGCGCGGGATATCTCCGCCGGTAATGTTCAGGCCCGTGTACTCAGGGTCGGCCGGGACCTGGAGGATGCAGATGGCAAGCTTGCGGAACGGTATGACGCCCAGCCGGGTACGGTCTATCTGATCCGGCCGGACCAGCATGTCGCAGCGCGCTGGCGCTATTTCAACGACAACAAGGTGGAAGCTGCCCTGAAAACCGCGATTGGAGGCGCATGATCCGATGGCCCTTGAACTGACACGGAACATCCCGGACCCGGATGGGTTTTACGAGCACCTGGTCTCCAGCCAGCGCCACATGAGCGACGAAGAGGCAAACTGCATGAATGCCCGCCTCGTCCTGGTTTTGGCAAACCAGATCGGCGATCTGGACACCCTGAAAGCTGCCATCGACTTTGCCGCCGATCCGAAGGCGGGCAGGAAGGCGGTTTAGGGAAAGGGGCAGGCTGCAAGGCCCCTTCAACAAACACTGGTGTCACCCCGGGCTCGCATCGCGAGACCCGGGGCCCACTCGTTTCCAGAGAGCCGGAATTGAGGACAATGTGTCGACACAAAAGTCCCCTTTCACTGATTTGCAATACGACTGGGCCCCGGATATCCGCTTCGCTGCGCCCGGGGTGACACTCTGGAAGGTGTCTTCCATCTCCTCTGGGGGAATCTCGCTGAAGTCATTTTGGTTTCTTCAGCCAGACAGGCACACTGAGCTCATCTCATTGAAGTGGTGGAGGTCAGGGTGAAGATCGGGCTGGGCGGCGGCTGCCATTGGTGCACCGAGGCCGTTTTTCAGGCAATTCAGGGCATTTCAGACGTGGATCAGGGGTTCATCCGCTCCGATCCGCCCGAGGACGCCTGGTCGGAAGCGGTGGTCGTCACGTTCGATCCGGTCGAGCTGCCGCTGGAGGTGCTGATCGAGATCCATCTCAGAACCCACTCCAGCACCTCGCGGCACAAGATGCGCGGCAAATATCGCAGCGCAGTCTATGTCTATGATGCTGGCACCGGTGTGAAGGTCGGCCGGATCCTGCGGACGCTGCAGCATGATTTCGACGAGCCGCTGATCACAAGCGTGATGACGCTTGCCGATTTCAAACCCTCCGACGAGCGGTTCCGGAACTACTATGTGAACGGTCCGGAGCGGCCTTTCTGCAAGACCTATATCGACCCGAAACTGGCGTTGTTGCGACAGAAATTTGCCAGAGTGCTTCGGCCGGATCGGTTCGAGGCTGCGGAGTAGGCCTGCAGCAGGAGCAAAGGCATTGCTGTGCAGGCCGACTGGGGTTTCAAGTCAACTGAAGTCATATCCAATGGCCGCAAATGTGTCCGACGGAAAGCCGTAGGCGAAGACCAGCCCGTCATCACCGGCAACGACACCATGACGGGCATTTGGCGGGATGAAGATCGCGGTACCCGCCACGATTGCGATATCTTCGCCTTCGATCGTGACAACCCCTGAACCGCTTAGTCCGAAATAGAATTCAGCCGGCGCGTGACGATGCGGATTGAGGCTGCCCCGTGCACCGAACGTTGCCACGCCAAAGACAAGCCCGCTGGATGGCGTCTTGTTGGCACAGATGAGCGTGCGCCACTGCACCGTACCAAAGACTGGATCAAAACCGCCTTCCAGCGTCTGATGTTCCAGATGCATGGCAAACCCGCTCATTGCGGAACGTCGCGAAGGATCGAACCCCTGTCCGGCAGTTTCGTGTAGCGCAACCTGGCTCATAAGACCTCCCATTCTTTCTCAACGCCAATTTCCCTTTGGCAGCGGCGCTGACAATTTCTGCAAAACATGGTTTTCTGACAAGATCTGAAAAACTCATGATACTATGCGCTGAGATTATAATATGGATCGTCTTCCTCCCTTCTCCAGTTTGCTTGCCTTTGATGCGGTGGCGCGGTTAGGCACGCTGACGCGTGCTGCTGGGGAACTCAATGTTTCTCAGCCAGCGGTTAGCCGGCGGCTGATTCAGCTGGAAGAAGATCTTGGTTGCACGGTAGTCGACCGAAGCACCCGGCCTTTGACTTTGACTGCCGAAGGACTGGAGCTCTTTGATGTTCTGCGCTCCGGTCTTTCGCGCCTGGAAGCGGTTGTCGCACGAATGAGGCAGAAGTCGCACCAGGACACCGTCAGCATCAGTTGCGGGTCCGGATTTGCCGCCTATTGGCTGATCCCGCGTTTGCCGGAGCTGGAGCTCGCTGTCCCTGAAGCGTCGATCCAGATCATCAGTCAGACGCATACTGACGATACCAATTCAGCTGATGTTCAGATCCGCTTCGGGGATGGCGTCTGGCCTGGACTTGAGGTGGCGGCCGTACTTGGAGAAGAGGTTTTTCCAGTCGCCAGTCCGGCCTATCTCGAACGCGCCGGTAAGGCCTATTCGGTCGACGATCTCAAGACCGAACGGCTCCTCGGTTTGCGGGGCGACGTCGGGGCTTGGTACAATTGGCAGACCTGGTTCGACGCCATAGGAACGCCCGTCAAAACAAAACTGCGGACGCTTGATTTCGACAGTTATGCCCTCATGATCAATGCGGCGCTGGCCGGGCAGGGCATTTGTTTATGCTGGGCGGGTCTGCTCGATCTATTTCTTCAAAATGGAGCACTGCAGAGACTGACCGATCAATCGGCCACCTCGGAACGCGGGTATTTTGTCACCTTTCGGCAGGATGAGCTGGAAGGCTCCACAGTGCGGCGCGTGTCGGATTGGCTCGCCTCTGTTGATGAGCCGGAACCGGTTCGCCTTTGAGCCAAACTGCGCGGACGCATGGGCTGCCAGCGCGATTTCAAGGGTGCGGGTGGGGAAAGCCATGCCGCTCGGTCAGTGCCGCAAGAATGGCGTCCTTGTCATCGATGAAGCCGCCTTCGGCGAGAACCAGCACCGGCAAGCTTTGATGGGCTTCGCCGAGCAAGTCGACCAGTTCCTGCCGAGGCCGGGGCCAGGAAATTCGCTGCACTTCGAGCCGACCGGCCAATTCCGGAAAAGAGGACAGCACACCCTCCATCAGCGCGCAGTGCCAGCAATAGAAGGTCTTGCCGGGGTAGGCGGGGTCTTTGAAACCTAGCTTGAGAAGGAATAGTTGATCCACGTCCTGAATTCCAGATTTGGCTATGCTTGCGGAGCGAGCGCCAAGGTCATCCCGGCGTCGGTAACGGCGGTTTTAGCAACCTCAAAAGCTGCTGAAATGCTGCTCTGCCGGACCAGCAGCTGGTGGGCGAACAGATGAACAAACAAGGGCAAGTCCCGCGCCTCTGGCTGCTGACCAGGGGCGATGAAGGCACGGGCCCCTGCCGAGAGGAAAGCCTGTTGCATGTCGCTGGTACCAGTGCCACAGGCGGTGCTCAGGATAATCGGGAGAGACGGATTGCTTGTCGCCCTGATCACCTGCGGACCAAGCTCGCCATCCTTCAGTGTGGAAACGTCTATGCCGGGCCCATAGTCGCCGAAGTGGAAGCCGCCATCAGCACCATGCGCCGAAATAATTATCAGGCTGGCAACTGCGTTGGGGGTTGAGAGAACAGCGAGAAAATCCCCAGGTGTCCCGACAGGATAGTAGGACACAAAAGCGCCAAGACTTTCCAGGACCAGCCTCAAGGTCATGGCCTCGCCTGAATCGCCCACGGCAACTAGGGACACGGGTTGCAGCGGACTGAAAAATTGCTCAACGACCAAAACGACCTCCTATCCCGGAAAAAGCCCCTTCGCCCTCGGCCAGTCCGCCCCTTCATGATGTGCCGCGATTTTCAGGAACACCTCCAGAAATTCGAAGCAGCCTTCGTCATGGGCGAGGTGATGCGTCAGGAGCCCAAGCGGTTCGCCGCCGGTATTCCGCCGCCGTGTCAGTTGCAGGTCAAAGCGAAGGCGCGCGCTTTCCCAGCCGATGAACCGGACCTGCTTCTTCCACTTCAAAATATCAACATGGGACTGCACCTGGCTGGCCTTCGGGAAATGGTACCAGGTGAAAGTCGACAGGCCCGGCAGGCCGATCTCCGGCAGTCTGTGCCGGATGCCCGGAGCGATCCGGTTCCAGGGCGGCACCATGGCAGGAATGAACTTGTCGCCAAACAGGGTTTCGAGCCGTGCCTTGCCGGCAGAAAGCTCGGCCATCAGCTCGTCGGGGTCGCGGCGGGAGCCGAGTTCTGCAGCCTTTTCACCAAGATCCTTGCGCTGGAAATTCTTGTGCTGCCAGCCATGTTGCAGCACCAGTGCGTGGGGTTCTGTGGCAAGGCGCTCGGCAAGGGCTTCTGTGGCGGTTTTCGGAATGACAGCGAGCGCCAGATCGACATTGTGCCGGTTGGCCAGGTCGAGCATGCGGTCGAGGGCCGGTGTAGGTTCGATCGCGTCATCGTCCCGCCACCAGAACCGGACCTTTCGGTTCCGCTCCGCGAACCAGTCGAGATGCCGGGTGAGCTCGCGCTGGAAGCGCTGAAGATCGGTCGTCATGCGCTTCTTTCCTTCAGGTCCTCAAGCAGAATGGCAGCACTTTTTTCAGCGCCGCCCAACGTCACTTCGTGAGATGCGCGGGGAAGGGCGAGCGCATCATCGATTGCCGCTGCAAGGCGCTCCGGTGTCAGAGCCGCTTCCGGTGTGACAATGGCCCGCCCGTGGCGGGCAAGCGCTTCGGCGCGCTGCGTCTGTTCGGTTTCGTTGGCCTGGGCGAACGGCACGAACACTGCCGGAACGCCGGCAACAAGAACATCGAGCACGGTGTTGTAGCCGGCCTGGCTCACGGAGAGCCTTGCCCGCTTCAGAAGCTCCGGAAAATCGCGGCGTGCGCGCTCGACGATCACACCTTCCGACGCGCTTTGCCGGTAAATGCCAAAGGCATCTTCGGAGATGTCATGCCCGATCAGCACGCGCCAGGACGTATCCTCGGTACGGCGTGACAACGGCCGGGCATCAAGGGCCGCAGACAGCAGGTTTTCCGCAACAGCACCGCCGCCGCAGGAGATGATCACCTCGTCCTCACCGTCGCGGCTGTCTGACGGGGGGCGGGGCGCACCGCCGACATAGCCCGTGTAACGCACCAGCTCAGCGACGTCGTCTGCGAATGGGAAACTGTCCTCCAGACGGATGAAGCCCGGGTCGGCATGCACCAGAATGCGGTCGTAGTACTTGAGGGCCTGGTCGGCCATCCAGCGCTCCTTCCAGAGCTCCTTCTTGCGCACCAGAATGTCCCGGATGGAGGTGGCAATCAACGGTGGCTTTGACCGTGCCCTGGCGGTGTCCAGAAGAGGTGTCAGCTCGAAGTCCAGCTGACGCCGGCCGAAGGGATAGGTCTCCGTCAGGAGTAGATCGTAATCCTGTGCGTCAAACGCTTGAATCGATGCATTAACGCGGGCCGATTTCCATTCATCGTCAATATCTTCATCAGCTACAGTGACAAGGCGCTTGAAGCCTGCATCCGGGCTTTTGCAGGCCGGCAGCTCGATGATCTCAAGACCGCTCGTGTCCAAGGTTGGGGGGATCCGGTTGCCACTGGCAAGCGTCACCTCCACACCGAGGCTGACAAGCGCCTTGCCAATGGCCGCGGCACGGACGACATGGCCCGTCCCCAACAGGTGCTGCACATGAATGAAGGCTTTTGGGCTCATGCCGTGTCGCTCGTCCTGGCGGTCAGATGGTTGCGTTTTGCTTTTTCGATCAACGCTTCCAGGCGTGCAGCCCCGGCCTCAAGCGTGTGAACATTCAGGATGTGCACACGGGCGGCAGCGCCCAGTTCGTCAGCGAGCGACGGCGTATCTAGCACCTTGCCCAGATTGGCGGCCAGGGCACCAATGTCGCCCTCAGGCGAGAGCAGCCCGGTTTTGCCGTCAAGAACGATGTCGGGAACCCCGAACGTGTCCCCGGCGATAATTCCCAGACCTGCTGCCTGGGCTTCCAGAAGCACAAGGCCGAAGGCCTCCCGGATGGCGGGCCAGACGAGCAGGTCATGGCGGGCATACTGCGCTGCGAGCGCGTCCTGTTCGAGCGCACCGAGAAAGGTCGCGCGGTCGGGCGGGAACAGCGTTTCAACCTGCGCCCGCATTGGTCCGTCGCCAATGATGGTCAGGTGCCAGGGCGTATCACGCAGCTCATTGAGGGCCGCGGCCAGAACCTCGTAGGACCGCTGTTTGTCGCCGTCGCGCATCATGCCGACGGCCAGCAGTTTCAACGGGGCGGCGGCCAGCGGTTTGGCGTCGGCGGAAGCGGCCAGAAACGGGGCCGCGTCCAGAAACGGCAGCAGCACCGAGAGGTTTCTGTGCGGCACGGCTGCGGCCAGACACTCCAGATCTGCATTGTGGATGGCAGCGACCGCGTCGGCGCGTTTGAGCGCCGCATCAGCTGCGGCAAAGCCGAAAGCCCAGTCACCGGTCTGCCGTTTCGGCGCGCGGCTTGCCTCGACAATGGCGTAAGGCAGATCGAAACGGTCGGCCAGAACCGGGCCAATCCAGTCCGGAGCCTTGTGATAGAGATGGTAAGTCAGAAAAAGATCTGGCCGGTATCCGGTTTGCTCCCAGTCGGAGGCGGCACGCTCTGCTTCTGCCAATGCGTCGTCGCGAACCTGTTGCTGGATCGCGGCACCACCGTCCTTGCGCCAGGACCGAAAACGGCTTACGACCGTCACTTCATGGCCAAGGCTTTCCAGAGCCCTGACGATCAACCGGCCCATGGTTCGATCACCGGAGGGGACCGGGTGATCCAAAGGTTTCATCGGTGCGGTGAAGGCGATTTTCATGACTGTCCCATTGCGGATTGCGGTCAGAGAACCTTGCGAAATTTCTCCGCCAGACGATCGAGCCCAGGGTCGGTCGAAAACTCGGAGCGGACCCGCTTTGCCGCTGCCTGTCCCAGTTCGTATCGCGTCTGAGGGGCCTGAATGAGGCGGCTCAGGGCGTCTTTCAGCTGGTCCGGTGCTCCGGGCGCGACCAGAACGCCGGTTTCGCCATCCAGGATCAGTTCAGGGATGGCGGAGACCTGTGTCGACAGGCAGCACAGGCCCATGGACTGGGCTTCCATCAGCACGTTGGGCAGACCGTCCCGGTCGCCGGACTTGGCCAGTTTGGAGGGCAGGACGAACAGGTCCGCGTCCTTGCAGGCGGCGATGACCTCTTCACGCGGCTGTGCGCCGCGCCAGGTGATCCGATCCGAAAGCCCGAGAGCATCTGCCTGGTCCTTCAGAACATCCGACAATTCACCACCGCCGATATGGGTAAAGGTCCAGTTGAGGTTGGCTGGAAGCTGCGCAAGGGCGGCCAGGAGATCGTCATACCCCTTCTTCTCCACCGCACGGCCGACGGACACCAGGCGGACGGGGGCATCGCGGCCATCACGCGTCGACGGCTCGCCGTCGGGTTCCGGAAAGCCGGAAAAGTCGAGGCCGTGGTAAAGCAACTCGACCTTGCCGGGATCATCGGCAAGCCCGTTCAGGTATTTCTCGTTGACAGCCGTGCAGGTGACACCCCAGGCGGCATCGTTGATCTTGGTCTTCAAGTCCCAGTCCGGGCTGGTCCAGATGTCCTTGGCATGGGCGGAGAACGACCAGGAACGACCGGACAGATGGGCCGCGTAGCGTGCTGCCGAGCAAGGCGTGTGCAGATAGTGGGTGTAGATCCAGCTGATGTCCTCCGGCAATTCATGCGCAAAGACACAGCCTTGTGCCCATCGCCGCCGGCGGTCCGCATTGGGCTGTTGCTTGAAATCGGCGTCGAACAGCGCCTTGGCGGTCGCGTAGGTTGGTTGTTTTTCCGCCCAGCGTTTGGCGCGGGCAACGCGGGCCGGGTCGTCCCGCACATATTCCGGCAGATACATCACCTCGGCCGATATCTGCCGATGCAGGTCGTGGATGAAAGGGTCATAGGGTTTGCGCAGGGCGACGATCAATACACCGATGCCCCGGCGTTCAAGGCCGAGGATCTCCTGCGCTATGAAGGTTTCTGACAGGCGCGGGTAGCCTTTGACCACAACGGCGATACGGGACATCCAGTGTCTCTCTGTTTTCGGCAGGTGAATGCGGCGATGGGCTAGAAGTTGACCAGTTTCCGCTCGTCGGATTGCTGCTCTTCGAAGATTTCGCCCACACGGTTCGAAATGATCTCGAGCCCGCCCAGAAGATTGTCGACACCGGCTGAAGAGGGAGGAGCCATTTCCGGCAGCTCCGACAGCGCGGCGGCCATCAGATCCGGATCCGGATATCGGTCAATCGGCAGGACCTTGAGCAAGCCACTCTTTTCGGCGCGTTCAGCGCGAATGGCCTGCTCCCGGCGCGGCACCACGCGTGGTACCATCAGGGTCGGTTTGTCGAAGGACAGGATTTCACAGAACGTGTTGTAGCCACCCATGCCGACAATCGCGGTGGCGTTCGCCAGGTATGGCTCGATCTGAGGGGTGAAGCGTATGATTTCCACGTCCCGGAGATGCTCTGCCCGTTCACTGAACTGTGCGGCCGCTGCGGCCGGCATGAAGGGGCCCAGAACGATCAGAGCCGGAAAAAGCGGTCTTTGCCGGGCTTCATAGGCGCGCATGACCCAGTCGACCATTTCGACCCCGTCGCCACCACCGCCCGGCGTCACCAGAATATAGGGTTCGTCGTCGAAGGGCGTCGGCGCCGGTTGATCGAGCGCTGACTTCGGCAGTTCGCGGCGCAGATATCCGGTATAGCGCAACTTGTCGGAAACGGTTTCCGGCAGGTCTATCCCGTCAAGCGGATCGCAGATGTCCTCTGGGCCATAGACCCAGATCTCGTCGTAAAGGTCTTTCAGCGCGGGATAGACGTTCTTGCGGTCCCACTCTTCCTTCAGGATCTGCGGGTCATCCATGACATCGCGCAACCCGAGCACCAGGCGCGTATCCGTTTCCTTCAGGGCTTCCAGGGTTGGCAGCACTTCGCCGCGCAGCCCGAGCGGTTCCTTGTCGACGATGAAGATATCCGGGTCGAACACCTTCGCCGTATGTTCGATGATCGAGGACCGGATCGCCAGCGTCTGATCGATGTTGATATGCAGCGAGAGCGGCGTGTACTCGCCGTTGCGCAATTTGATCACGCCGGGAATCCGGACAAAGTCGACACGGGAGCGGAATTCGAAACTTCCGATGATCGGGGAGCCGGACAGGATCAGGACGGACAGGGTGTCGAAATCGCCGACCAGTGACTGCGCAATGGCCCGGCACCTGCGCAGGTGGCCCAGTCCAAAGGAGTCATGGCTGTAGATGAGGATCTTCGGCGTCTTGGAACTCATACTGCCCCTAAATGTGTAAATCTGCCCCGAGAAGGCTTATGTCTCAATTGATTGGGTGTTGTCACGTGCGGATATGGCTTGACACGGAACTTTCGACAAGGAACGGTCTGCGGACCCTTTCAAACTGATTGTTGCTAATGCTAATCCTAGCTGGCGCATCG
The DNA here is from genome assembly GCF_965233565.1 of Roseibium sp. GTDB lineage: Bacteria > Pseudomonadota > Alphaproteobacteria > Rhizobiales > Stappiaceae > Roseibium. The sequence goes on from NZ_OZ247494.1 coordinate 5,367,974, forward strand.
ATCACGGATCGCTAATATACCAAATCTGATCTGCTTGCACATGTTTGATCCTTATCTGTTTGGATGAGCTTATGGAAAAGAGCCTTTTCGGTTTTATTTGGAAGTATAGTGCCAAGCAGCAGATCTTCATCCTCATGGTCACCGTGCTCACGTATCCGGTGGTCTATTTCCTGCTCGAACTGCCAAAACTGATCGTCAACGATGCGGTGCAGGGCGACAATTTTCCGCGGACAATTTTTGGCTTCGACTTCGACCAGATCCCCTATCTGGTGCTTTTGTGCCTGACATTTCTGTTTCTCGTGGTCGTCTCCAACGGCCTGAAATTCTATCTGAATGTCTACAAGGGGCGCCTTGGCGAGCGCATGTTGCGGCGCTTGCGTTTCGAGCTGTTTCAACGCGTCCTGCGTTTCAGACTGCCGCATTTCCGGAAGGTCAGTTCTGGCGAAATCATTCCGATGATCACATCGGAAGTGGAAGACGTCGGCGGCTATATCGGCGAAGCGTTTGCCTTGCCTGCCTATCAGGGTGGCATGCTGATCGTGCAGCTCGGCTTCATCTTCATGCAGGACCCGCTGCTCGGTCTTGCCGCGATCAGCTCCTATCCGATCCAGGGCTACGTTATTCCGCTTCTGCAGCGGCGCGTCGTGCTGCTCTCGCGCAAGCGCGTGAAGAACGTGCGGGTGATTGCCGACAAGGTCGGCGAGAGCATTACAGGTGTTGCCGAAATTCATGCCAACGACGCGGCTGCCTGGCATTCGGCGGACATCTCCGACAGGCTCTATGAGAACTTCAAGATCCGCTACGAGATCTTCAATCGGAAGTTCCTGATCAAGTTCCTGAACAATTTCATGAACCAGCTGACGCCGTTCTTCTTCTATCTGATCGGCGGCTATCTCGTGATTGAAGGCAATCTCAGCATCGGCGCACTGCTGGCCGTGATTGCCGCCTACAAGGACCTTGCCGGCCCCTGGAAGCTGCTGCTGTCCTTCTATCAGATGACGGCGGATGTCAGCGTCAAGTACCAGACCGTCGTCGAGAATTTCGACCCGTCCGACATTTACGACACCGAGCGTCTGACCGCAGACGAGACGGTCGAGCTCACCGGCGACGTCAAGTTCGAGAACGTCAATTTCTCCGGTGGTGCCGCGGGTCAGGAAGTCATGGACGTGTCCCTGACCGTACCGGCAGGCAGCTCCACCGCCATTGTCGGGCCAGACGGATCAGGGCGATCGGAGGTGCTGCAGCTCGCGGCCGGACTGGTCTCGGCCTCCACCGGCCGGGTCCTTATTGGCGAACACGATCTGGACAAGCTGACGGATGCGACGCTCGGCCGCGAGATTGCCTATGTCGGCGGCGCCGTCCATGTCTGGACCGGCACGATACGGGACAATCTCTATTACGGCCTTAGGCACAGACCGCTCGTACCACCCAAGCGCGAAGGCGAGGATCTGAAGAATTATAAGCGCCGGGTCAGCGAAGCGAAGCTGACCATGAATCCGATCTATGACCTGGGCGCTGAGTGGGAAGACTTCGAAGCCGCCGGTGTCGACAATGAGCGCGCGCTTGACCAGAAGGCGCTTGAACTTCTCAAGGCCGTCAAGCTCGACAAGGACATTTACCGTCTTGGTCTGCAGTCCCGTTTCGACCCGTCCCTGGATGATGGTTTCGCCGACAAGATCCTGAGCGTGCGGAACAATCTGGCCGACCGGATTGCGAAGGAGCCCGCGCTCGGCGGATTGGTCGAGCTTTGGAACCGGGACCAGTTCAATGCGAGTGCCAGCCTGGCCGACAATCTGTTCTTTGCCGTCCCGTCGGACCCGAATGTCACGATGGACGATGTGCCCGATCTCGAAGAGGTCAAGGCCTTCCTGACGGAAACCGGCTTCGACAAGAAGCTGCAGCAGATCGGTCTGAAGATTGCCGAGACCATGCTGGAACTGTTCTCGAATGTCTCGGGTGACAGTGGCCTTCTTGGCGCCTATTCCTTCATCACGCTCGATGAAATTCCGGATTTCGAACGCATTGTCCGGATCGCGAAATCCGGTCAGCAACGGCCTGGCCTGACGGAGGCCGACCGGTCGCGCCTGACCGGCCTTGCGTTCAAGCTGGTTCCGGCCCGTCATCGTCTGGGGGTCATGACGGATGAGCTCAGGGACGAGGTCATCGACGCGCGCAAGCGTTTCCTTGAGAGCGTGGTCAAGAACAGCGACAGCTTCGTTGCCTTCGATCCGGATGTCTATCTGCCGCCGCTCACAATCGAAGACAATCTTCTGTTCGGGCGCGCGCGCGTCGACCGGCGTGACGCTCGGCGCCGTATCGATGATGTCATTCGCGCGATCGTGGAAGAGACAGGGCTAAGGCATCCGATCATCTATGCGGGCTTCGGCTATCATGTCGGCGTAGCCGGTTCCAAGCTTTCCGCGGGCCAAAGGCGCAAGATCGCTCTGGTGCGCGGCCTTCTGAAAAACGCAAAAATCACCATATTGGACGATATCGCCACCGGGATGACAGAGGACGACAAGGGCCTGCGCGACGGCTTGCGGGACATCCTTGCCGAAAAGACATTCCTGTATGGCACGTCCAACGCAGACATAGCGGCCGAATTCGAGCAGCGTTTCGTATTCGACCAGGGACGGCTTGCAGACAAGGGGTAACGGGATGGCGGTGAGGAGAAGGGCAGTCGGTTTGCCGACGATGCCAGGCACATCGGACAAAACCTGGCCCCAGAACGAAACCGGGGGAGAACGGTATGACACTTGAAACGGAAGTCGAAGCGCTGCGAAAGGTGCCGCTTTTTCATGGCATTGACGAGACGAAACTGCGCCTCCTGGCCTTTATCAGCGACCGAACCGAATATCCGGCCGGCGAACGCCTCTGCTCGCAGGGAGAAGAGGGCGATTGCGCCTTCATCATTCTTGCCGGCGACGCGGACGTTCTGGTTGCGACCCCGGAGGGGGAAAAGAAGGTTGCCCAGGTTTCGGAGAACTCTATCGTCGGTGAGATTGCCATTTTGTGCGACGTGCCACGAACGGCGACGCTTGTTGCCGCAAACAACATGGATGTTCTGACCGTTTCCAAAGATGATTTCTTGAAACTCTTGAAAGAATTTCCGGATATCTCACTTGAAGTGATGCGGACATTGGCGTTGCGGCTTGAACGGACGACCCGGGACTTGGCCGATGCGCGCCGCAGCGCTGGCAACGGCTAGGGAGCAACATGTGACCGAGGAATTTTCGCTTCGCTGCTGGGGCGCGAGAGGATCGACGCCGACACCCGGATCAAGCACGCTGCGTTACGGCGGCGAGACCTCTTGCTTCGAGATCCGTGCAGGCGATGCGCTTGTCCTTGTTGACTGTGGGTCAGGAGCCCGCAATCTCGGCATGGAATTGTGCCGGCACAAGACCCGATCTTTCGATCTCCTGTTCACGCACACGCATCTCGACCACATCTGCGGCCTGCCGTTTTTCAAGCCGGCTTATGATCCAAGTTTCGAAGTAACGGCCTGGGCCGGCCATTTCCAGGATGAGACCAACCTCGTCGACATCGTCAGCCGGATCATGTCGCCGCCGATATTTCCGGTGGCCGCCAAAACGCTGAAAGCTGTTGAGTTCAAATCCTTTACCGCGGGGGAAAACCTTCCACGGTCGGACGATCTGGTGATCCGCACAACCCGGTTGAATCATCCTGGCGGCGCGTGCGGTTACCGGTTCGAATTTCACGGCAAGTCCCTGTGCATTATCACCGATCACGAACATGGTGATCCCGAGATTGACGCTGCCCTTCCGGACTTTGTCCGGGACACGGACATCATGATCTATGATGCCATGTTTACCGACGACGAATACCAGACCTACAAGGGCTGGGGCCACTCCACCTGGCAAAAGGCCGTGCAGCTCGCCAGAGAGGGAAATGTGAAGACCCCGGTCCTGTTTCACCACGATCCGCGCCGGTCTGACGACGAACTGGATGAAATCGGCCTTGCGGCCCAAAACGCCTATCCAGGCACACTGGTTGCCAGCGAGGGGATGGTTCTGCGTCCCTGATCGCTTTCCTTGCAACGGCTAAAAAAAGGGGCGGCCCAAACGGCCGCCCAAAAAACACTACAGTTTAAAAATGGATCATATCGCCACGTGCAGGAATGCGGGTATTCCGTGATTGCACCTGGAAAACGCGCCCGGGTACCTTGAAAACGCGGTACACGAGAGCGACGAATACGATCAATAGTTGTTTACAGGGTGTATGCATTAAGTGCATGGTCCAAATGGACTAAGCGGTAGCAATTTTGTCGGTGAGCACTGCCGGATTGCAGGGTAATATTGTAATATCTAACAGTGTTCGTTGGGGCGGGCATGACTGTTGAAGCTGAAAAGTATATTCACTTGACGAACCTCGCGGTTGCAGCAGCTTTGCAGCCGGATCGCTGGCAAATGTTCCTGGATGAACTTGGTCAGGTGCTTGGAACACAGGTGTGCACGCAGCTCATCGGCTATGATGAGCAGACGAAGGTGGCGCCGCTCGCCTATTCCTCAGGTTACGATCCGGCCATCCTGGAGATTTACGAGACGCACTACGCCGACAAGAACCCATTTGCCGCGAATTTCGCCAAATGTGCGGTTGGCGACGTCATCTCAACCTTTCAACTCTGTCCACCCGACAAGCTTCGGAAAACAGAGTTTTATGCCGATCTGTTGGCACCACTTGAAGACATTACCGGTGGCGGAGGATCCATGCTGGCGTTCGACGCAGACCGGATGTTTCTGATCGGCGGCAACATGCGTGAAAAAGACCGGGACCGATACGAGGCGGACTGGTTGCAGTTATGTAGCCATCTCGCGCCCGTCATCCGCCAATCCCTTGAAATCAACCGCACGATTTCAGGGCTTTCTTTCGAGAAATGGGCCGCCGAGCAGCATTTGCTGGGGTCGGGAACCGCACTATTTGTCGTAGATCCTGCCATGGCGATCCACTATGCCTCTTCAGAAGCCGAAGCGCTGCTTGCCAGTGGCACATTGGTTGGCGACGGTTTTGATCGTCGTTTAAGGTTTCGCTCTGAAAAGGTGCAGCAAGAATTCAGCGACTTCGCACACTTTCAGGCCAGGGGCGACCACAACATCTTCAAGAACTGGCGGTTGACCGGCGATGATGGCCGGACCTGGACATGCCGAACCATTGGGGTCCGTCTGGCCGATCTTGATCGCACCCCATTCGGCATTTTCATGGACAAGTCCATTTCCGCAATTCTTGTGGCCTTGAAACGGGACGTGAACAGCGTTTCCTTGCAGGAACAGGCGCAGCGTTTGCTCGGGTTGAGCCGCGCGGAAACCGACACGGTCCTGAAGCTCGCAGACGGGCTTACGCCGGCGGAGATAGCCGAAGGGCGGAAAATCAGCGTCCATACGGCCCGTAACCAGGTCAAGTCCGCCCTTGCCAAGACCGGATGCCGACGGCAAAGCGATCTCGTTCGCATGGGGGAGCAGTTGCGCCAGCAGGCTAGCTGGCAATCCTGAGCCCCGCTCACATCCGCTCACAATCCCGCGGGCCTGCTTGCGCAATCCTTCAGAGGCGTGGAAACTCCGGTCACCGTTTCTTTTTCCCGGCGGCGACATGAGTTCATTTGTAAAAACAGTTCAATATATTCTGCGTGGCGGACCGCCCGTAGATGGTCTGCCCGACCGGGTTCGCGAGGATATCCGGGCGCGCGAAGCCTCTTCGGAACGGCTGATCGGCTGGGTGCAGCTTGGCCTGGTGCTGTTCTTTTCAACGCTTTATGCCATCGCGCCACGGGCGGAGGGGTCGGCCGGTTTCAACTTCGTCCCCTATGCGCTGATGGCGTATTTTCTGTTTACGGTAACGCGGCTGGTCCTGTCCTATCGCTATGAATTGCCGGAATGGTACCTGCTGGTGTCGATCTTCGTCGACATGAGCCTGCTGGTGGGATTGATCTTTTCCTTTCACATTCAATACGGCCAGCACCCGACTTTCTACCTGAAAACCCCGACGCTGATGTATGTGTTCCTTTTCATAGGCATGAGGGCTTTGCGCTTTGATCCGCGTTTCGTTTTGACAACAGGGCTTGTCGCCGTGGCGGGCTGGCTTGGGCTGGTGTTCTATGCGGTCGTTGCCGATATGGACCGGATGCGGGTCACCCGCAACTATGTGGAATACCTGACCGGAAACAACATTCTGATCGGCGCTGAACTGGACAAGACCATGGTCATTCTTGCGGTGACCGTCATTCTGTCCGTTGCCCTTTACCGGGGCCGGTCCATGCTGTTTGAAGCCACCAAGGACCACGCGGCGGCCATGGATCTGCGCCGGTTCTTTTCGCCGGAAGTCGCTGCCTCCATCACCGACGCCGATACGGAGTTGCAGGCGGGTGAGGGCCGTCAGCGGGACGCGGCGATCCTTTATGCCGATATAAGGTCCTTCACCTCGACTTCGGCAACGCTGGCCCCCGAAACGGTCCTGGCGGTCCTGGCCGAATACCAGAACATGGCCGTGGAGGTGATCGTCGAGGAAGGCGGGCGGGTCGACAAGTTCCTGGGTGACGGCATCCTGGCGACTTTTGGCGCGGTTCAGGACAGCGAAACCTATGCCGCCGATGCCCTGCGCGCCGCGGCCCGGCTGGTCGAATCCGCTGCACTGGAGCAGCAGCGTTTCCTGGAGGCCGGCTGGCCCCATCACCTTGAAATCGGCACGGCCGTTTCCGCCGGCCCGGTGACTGTCGGCGTGATCGGCTCGAAACGGCGCCTGGAATTCACGGTGATCGGGGACGCTGTCAACAGGGCGGCAAAACTGGAAGACGCCAACAAGGTCGAGCGCTCGAAGGCATTGACCGACAAATCGACTTTCGATCTAGCTCTTTCCCAGGGGCTGGACCTGCCGCTACTGGAAGCGCGGCCCGGGGCGGATGTCGCGGGTATGAAACAACCGGTCGACCTGGTCGTGCTGGCCCGATAACCGACACAGACACATCGTTTTACTCAAACCGTGAAACGCTCTAGGGCTGGACCACGCGGAAATGCTTGACCGCAGCGTTATTCTCGGTCACTTTGCCCGGTAAATTGACCTTATCGTCAATAAAAGAGATTAAATCCATTGATTTCAATGGATTGTGCCCTTCTTGAGGAGAGTGACGTGAAACTGGATTCTTCTGTAGCCGCAATTGTGACAGGCGGGGCCTCGGGGCTCGGGGCGGCAACGGCCCGCATGCTGGCCGGTGAAGGTGTCAAGGTGACCCTGTTCGACCGCAACGCGGAGCAGGGGCAGGCCGTCGCGGCCGAAATCGGCGGTCTTTTCGCAGATGTTGATGTCACGGATCAGGCCAGCGTCGAGGCCGGTTTCGAGACAGCACGCAAGGCTCATGGCCAGGAACGGATCCTGGTCAACTGCGCAGGCATTGCACCGGTTGCAAAGACCACGTCGCGCGGCGAGGCGCATCCGATCGACATGTTTGAAAAGGTCGTGGCGGTCAATCTGATCGGGTCCTTCCGCTGTCTTTCGATCGCTGCAACGGGCATGGTGGAGCTCGACCCGGTCACGGCCGACGGTGGCCGCGGCGTGATCGTGTCGACCGCATCGGTTGCCGCATTTGATGGTCAGATCGGCCAGGTTGCCTACGCTGCCTCGAAGGCCGGTGTCGCCGGCATGACCCTGCCGGTTGCCAGGGATCTGTCGAAATCAGGTATTCGTGTCATGACCATCGCACCGGGCATCTTCGAAACACCCATGCTGCTGGGTCTCTCCCAGGAAGTTCAGGATTCGCTCGGTCAGCAGGTCCCGTTCCCGTCACGGCTCGGCAAGGCTGCGGAATATGGCCAGCTGGTCAAGTCGATTTGCGAAAATGACATGCTCAACGGTGAGACTATCCGTCTGGACGGTGCGATCCGCATGGCCCCACGCTAAAAAAAGGTGTTGCCGGCGGCACGCAATGGGTGCCGCCGGATTCGCCAAAGTATTCCACAGACACACTTTTTCATACGCAAATGGTCAAATCCCGACTAAGCTGACGCAGCGGCGCTCGTATTTCAGCAGCGCCTTTACGAATTCGGGGGACTGACCAATGGCCGAACAAGCGCATGATCTTGCGCCACATCATCTGCCGCCCTTCATACCAACGGCAGATGGCGGTGATTGGCTGATGAGTGTCATGCTGGTGGCGCTGATTGTCGGCGTCATTCTGCTCGGCGTGTTTTACCTGCATCTTCATTCCATCCCCGAACGGCTGGCGCACAAACACGGACGCATGCAGTTTGAACTGGTCGCGGTGCTCGGTCTGCTCGCGCTGTTCACCCACAACAACATCTTCTGGGTGGCGGCCTTGCTGCTGGCCTTTATCCAGCTGCCGGATTTCTGGACGCCGCTGGAATCCATGGCCCATTCCCTGAGCCGGCTTGCCGGAACCGGAGGGGTTTCTTCCGAAACTTTGGTGGAACGCGATGAGGAAGCGGAATTTGCCGGAGCAGCGGCACCGTCCGCCGAAAACCTGATCACGGAAGGCGGGATGGCTGCGGCATCAGTGCCGGCAGAACCAGAACCAGCAAAACCCGAGCCTGCGAATTCGGAAGGGGAGAACAAGCATGTTTGAGCTTCTGTTCTGTTCGCTGCTGACGATCCTTCCGGACTTCCTGATCCGCCGATTTGTTCAGGGCAAGCGCATCGGCAAGGAAATCACGCTTTATTCCGTCTGGTTCGAACTGCGATACGGCATCGTTCTGTGCCTGATCCTTACCGTCTCCCTGATCACGCTGATCTTCTATTTTCATCCGACCTCCTCGACTGCGGTTTCCTCCTTCCGGACTGTTCCCATCCTGCCTGAGGGTTCGGGCCGGGTGATCGAGACCTATGTGCCGCGGGAACTTGAAGTTGAGGTCAAGGCAGGTGATCCGATCTTCAAGCTAGACAGCACACGTCAGGAAGCCGATGTCGTCACGGCAACGCAGGCAATCGCGGAAATTCAGGGCGAGATCGCCCTGGCACAAGGTGAACTTGCCGTAGCGACAGCACAGGTCGAACAGGCCGAAGCGTCCCTCAAACAGGCCCAGGACGAACTTGATACACGCCAGGAACTGTTCGAGCGCAACGCCAATGTTGTCAGTGAGCGCGATCTTGAAAAGCTGCAAAATACGGTGGCGGCACGACAAGGCGCTCTCAACGCAGCCAAGGCAAACCAGGATCTGGTGGAAACGAAGATCAACGTGTCGCTGCCGGCCCGGTTGAACAGTGCGGAGGCCCGGCAGGCGGAAGCGCAGGTCGAGCTGGAGAAAATGACGGTCTATGCCGGCGTTGACGGCACGGTCAGTCAGTTTGTTCTGCGCAAGGGCGATATCGTCAATCCGCTCATGCGACCGGCGGGCGTACTGATCCCGGCGGACGCGCAAAGAGAGCGGATCATCGCCGGATTTGGTCAGATTGAGGCACAGGTTCTCAAGGAAGGCATGGTTGCGGAGGCGTTCTGCGGAGCAGTGCCCTTCACGATCATTCCGCTGGTCGTCACGGAAATCCAGACACAGATCGCGTCTGGCCAGGTCAGCACCGGCGGGTCTCTTTATGACGCCAGCCAGTCCGTGAAACCGGCAACGATCACGACGCTTCTGGAGCCGCTTTACGAAGATGGCCTAAGAGACCTTCCTCCAGGTGCGGTCTGTACCGTCAATGCCTATACCAACAATCATGAACGGCTTGCCTCCGGCGAGCCGATCGGGACAGGCGAATTTGTCTTCCTGCACGCGGTGGACACCGTTGGTCTGGTGCACGCCATGCTCCTGCGCCTGCAGGCCTTGCTCTACCCGATCCAGACGCTTGTCCTGACCGGGCATTAATGGCGATCGAGATGGACGGACGGCAATCGCCGTCCGTTGCCATGTCACTCTGCGTTCAGTCCGCGTAGCTGACCACCTCGAATTCGATACCGTCATCATCGTCGAAGTAGAAGCGGCGGCCTGGCTCATAGTCCCCGTGATTGTGGGTCTTGTACCCGCCGGCCTTGATCCGTTGTTCCGTGGCATCGATGTCTTCGACAACGACGGCCACATGATTGAGGCCACCATGGGTGTGGTAGCTGACGGCATTCGACCGCTGGGGCGCGTCCGCCGGACGATAGGCGGCGATATAACTGGTATCGTTGCCGATATGGTAGGTGGTGCCGCCCCCCAGGCTGGCGCCTTTCCAGCGGATCTTCCAGCCGAACCAGTCGTCCAGTCTTTTAGCCGTTGCCTCCGGGTCGCTGACGGTGACGTTCACATGTTCCAGGAATGCACTGCTCATGGCCTTGTCCTTTCAGGTTTGACCTTTCTCGGACACTGGAGATAATTCCTCAAGTAAGGTTGAGGTCAAGATCGAAAAAGGAAAAAAATGAAGAAGCTTATGACGGGTGCTGATCCTTTGACCATCGGCGAGCTGGCGGAAAGAACCGGTTTGTCCGTGTCGGCCATCCGGTTTTACGAGGACAAGGGCCTGGTTCACCCCGGCCGCAATGCCGGTGGGCAGCGCCGCTTCCTGCGCGCCGACATAAGGCGGCTGTCCTTCGTGCTTGTGGCCCAGGAGTTCGGGTTTTCCATTTCAGAGATCGCGGACCAGTTGAAACGTTTGCCGGAGGGCAGGGCGCCAACCAAGGCCGACTGGTCGCGCATCAGCCGCGAATTCCGTGCACATCTCGATCAGCGGATCGAGCGGATGACGGCGCTGCGCGACAAACTGGATTCCTGCATCGGTTGTGGCTGCCTGTCCCTGAAATCCTGTCAGCTCTACAACGCAGGCGATGCAGCTGCGAGCAAGGGCCGGGGACCGCGTTACCTGCTCGGTGACCGCCCGGATCTCATGGCTTCAGACTCATAACCAGTCGCTTTTGAAGATGGAACAAAGTCCTTCAATGCTCCTTTTGCAAACGAGCCAAATCGGCCCAAAGCTGCAGGCAAATGCGTGCCGTCGTCGCTGAAATGAAACAACAGGGCCTGACGGGTATCGCTTTCAATCCGATCAAAGCCGCCCAGCCGGATACCGTTTCCGGAATCCGGCGTTTGATGGTTTAGAGCGTGTCGCGTTTAGTACGATCCAGCAACCCTCGATTTTTGCGTTGAAATCTTTGATTTCAGGCAGCGAAAATCGGGACCGGTTAGACGCGATTTGCTCTAGGGTCCGTGGACATTTAGGTTTCGGTCTTGGCGCTTGTCGGATTTCGGTTTTCGAGCAGGAGGAAAGGTCGCGGTGGTGTCGGCACCACAAGGACTTTCCGACGCACGCCAAACCGAAATCCTCTGCGTCCTGAAGAGATTTGGTGCAAATGGCTCATTTCGGCGTCGCAAAGGCTTGAAAGGGTTAGCCCTTCCTGCGCCTTTGCTTCTGGAACCGAGCCATTTGCATCCAAACCAAGACCAAATCCTAATTGTCCACAGACCCTAGCGGTTGTCGAGTTGAGCGCGGACCCTTTTCAACCCGAGTTGGGTGATGCGATAGGGGCCGCTGTTTTTCGACGAAATCAACCGCTTGTATTTCAGTTTATGAAACAGGTGCGGCGTGCACCCGCCCCAGAACCAGCCGTCCCGGGTAACAGTTTCATGATTTAGGATGCGGCCGTTCTCGTCCTTTTCAACGAGAATGTAACCGCCTTGAGCCAACAGGTGCAGAACCCGCTGCTCGGCTTTGGAAATGTCCATTGATGCTGAGAAGCCTGACTGAACATCAACCGCTGCAGTCCACCCCCATTGGCGGCCTGGAGTCACAGGCACCTGTGCATTCACGGCTCCGGGAGTAAATGCCTGTTCGGCAGTCCGGACGTGTACCAATGGCTGCGTTGTCTGTTGCGGTTGGTGAAAACACAATCGATCAGCTGCCGCAGCTCGACGCATGCAGCGCTGTGTTGTGATCCCGGCTCTTCTTGGCCGGGCTTTACCGGGACTGTTTAGATCCGCGCATAAAACCTCTCAATTGATGCGAGAGCGTCTATCACGAGAGCGGAAACCTCACAATAGCAGGGTTTGAGAGTGTTCAGGTTTTGCGCGGACCCTGTTGCAAAATTGCCCTGAATTTTGGGCCGGGACAGGTCTTGACGCCGGTAATGCCGGGTTTTCCGAAAAACGTTAGCTGCGTTCCGCCGGCCAATAGCCGTTGTCAGGATTTCTGGAAACGGCGACGGCTTTCACGTCTTTCGAGCCGCAGGCGCTACATTTCAGTGTTTCGCTCAATGCGGAAATTTTCTGATCCCCGGCATACCGCGCTGCACTCATGTAGCGGAACCGACCACAATGGCCGCACAGTATAGCAAGACGACGATCTGTCTCGCACAATACTTGTACAGTTGGGTCTTCTTTCTCAATCGTGGAAAGTAAAGCCATGTAAATAAATCTTGTTGCTCGGCAATGGAGACGGGTCGAATGCCGTCATTCGGCAATCTTAGTATTTCAAAGTAGCACAGGGGATCTAGAAGTAAAGGGATAAATATTTACATGAATTGCAATTCATGTTCTTTCGGTTACGAAAACTTTCGTAATATTGTGCGGTGTTTCTGTCTTTTTCCGTAGATGTTGTTTGATGTGCAGTGCGAAGCGGCAGGCTGGCAAACGTGGCAATCGAGCCGGTTCTTCGGTGCGCTGCAAACCGGAATGGAAATCACTTGCGCTGTCCGGGCGAAGGGGGGCGGTCGGCAAGATTGTGCCTCGCCTTTTGACATCAGGGACGTTATGAGAAGCCCATGACGATGCTCTCAGACACTTGGCTGGATCTGGTTGGCCTGTCCGGTCTTTTGAACCCGTTTGCGCTGCTGATTGGCGCTTATCTAGGCTGGCGCGCCGACCGGCTGCAGAAACTCTGGATCGCCGGATTTGCGGCGGCAGCGCTGTCGCTTATCCTGGAGGCAGCTGTAGGCATGCTGCAATTGCCTCAGCCGATTTCTCAGGACGCGGGGGCTCTTGCCATGTTCCCGTTCCGGTTTGCCGGAGGCTTTCTGGTGGCGCTTGCAGCCTTTTGGCTCAGCCAGCGCCGCAAGCGCGGCTGAGCGCGATCTGGATGCTGGTCTAAGAACGCCAGCTGTTGAACAGCTCTGCGTTCGGGCAGGCGTCCAGTGCCTGATCGGCCCCCTCAGAATTTACGTCCAGCCATTTCCGGCAGGTTTCCGTTTCCGAGCAATTGATGCAGCGAAAGGCTGCGGCCCGAATTTCGGCATCCGAATGCGCCGCTGTGGGCAGGTGTTTCATTGCACCGATTGTATCAAGCATTCTGCCCATCAATTCGGCACGCTCATTCAGGCGGTCCATCCAATTCAAGCTCAGTCTCCTTGACATGGGGAGCTTCGGTACTGTGGCGGCGCTTCTGTCTGGTTACGGGCCGGAAAGCTGCTACCGATTGTCGCTCAAATCTGAGGCAACGCAGCCCGGGGTGCCTTGATCCGTGTCAACTCTGGGATTTCTTTAAGAAACCGGCCATACTCACAACCTATGATTCCCGGACCCTGGGCTTTGCCCTGAGGGCCTGCAGGCGAAAAGCCTCCACCCGGAGAAGGTGTGATGGTTGAAACAGTGAGTGCGTCGACCCTGCCGCAGGGGGCTGCCAACGGTTCCGCTGCCTCCCAGCTCGAGCCGGGGACTGAGCTGAAGGCGCGCGTGGAAAGCAATATGCCTGGTGGTGTCGTCCGGCTGGCGACAGCCGACGGCAAGGTCGACTTGCGCGTTTCCGCCCCCTTGCCGACCAATGCGGAGGTGATCGTCACTGTTTCCGGCAGCAAGCAGCAGCCAACCATCCTGATCACGCCCGACAAAGGCGCAGCACCTCCGGCGCAGCAGCCAGCAGGCTCCGGGCAAGGCCAGGGTGGCGCTCAAACTCAGGCGCCTCCGGCCCAGGGCGGGTCGGCGCAGCCTGCGCCGGCCCTGCCGACGGTTGCCGCGCATCCGGTTGTCACCGCCACTCCAACGGGGGCACATCTGGTTCAGGTCCTGCCGGCCAGTGTGCCGTTGGCTCAAGGTGGTAGCCCGCCAGGCCAAGCGCCCGTGTCCACCGGGTCTGCGCTTTTGCAAACGCCATCAGCACAGACGTTCCTGTCCGGGCAGCCACCGCTGCCAGTTCAAGGTCAGCCTGCTCCGGCGAGCGCACCGCAGCAAGCCGGCGCACCTCCGGCGCAGGCTCAACCCGCGCCTTTGAACGGACCGGTTGCTTCGGCCGGCTCACAGGCTGGTGCCACCAATCAGATCCTGTCACCAGCAATCGGCGCGAACGCAGCGCCGCCGCAGGCGGGAGCAGCGCCAGGTGCGCCAATCGCGCCGGGCACTGCTGCAACCGTGCAGGCCGCCCCGCCTGCCGGCGGACAGATAACGTCAAGTGGAACCCAGACCGGCTTGCCACAAAACACATCAGTAACAACCGGAGCGCCGGCAAATCTGGCCGGTACAGCGCCGCCGGCCCCGCCGGGTTCTTTGTCCGGTGTGGCTGCAGGGGCCGTTTCGACGCCCCCATCACCGGCCATTGCTGTTCCCGGGTCTCAATCCGGCTTGCCGCCGCAGCCTTCGGTTCAGCCTGCGTTGGCGACGGGAGCTCTCCCGTCTTCATCGACACCCGGTCCTCAAGCGACGGGGCAGCCGGGCCAAGCCCCGGGTTCTCTGCCGGCCTCGGGGCCGATCGGGGCAGGTGGCGCAGCTCCATCGGGGACGTCCGCGGCCGGACCAGTGCCGGGCACGCCGCCGAATTCTGCGATCCAAACCGCACCGCCGGTCCAGTCGGGGCAAGCAGGCGTGAGCACGGTGGGCTCGCCCGCGTCCTTGCAGAGCCCCGCGCCGGCTGGTGCCCTTTCGTCGGGTCCCCCTGCTGCCCCATCAAATGCACCTCCTGCGCCGGCGTCCTCCGGCCCGGCTCCGCAAGTTACCGGTACCGCGACCACTGCCCAGTTCGTTTCCCAGGCTGCGGGGGCGAATGCTGCGCTCGCGACATTGACGGCAGGCGCCGGCGGCCTCGGCCAGCAACCAGGGGGCGCGCCTGTCCGGATCCTGCCCGGGCAACCCTATCAGCAACTTGGCGGTCAGGCGCTCGGGGGGGCTGCGACGCAAGTGTCCAGCCAGTCGTCTGCGCCCACAGGTCAAGGACCTGTGGCACAAATTGCGGGCGCGTTGACCCAGCCCTTGAGCGAACAACAGGCTGGTCTCACCAGTCTCTTTGCGCAGATCGGCAGCTTGATGAGTGCACAAAATGCCGGAAGCGTGAGCCTGCCGGACTCCGTCGCAAAAGCCATGCAGCAGATCTTCGGACTAAGGCTCAACCTTTCCGGCGGTCCGACTGCAGGCGATTTACAACAGGCGGTGCGCCAGTCCGGCCAGTTCCGGGAGGCGCAACTGGCACTGCCGGGAAACTCGGGCGGTGCAGTTCCCGATCTGAAGTCGGCCTTGCTCTCCTTCAAGTCTCTGCTTCAACAGCTTGGCCTCCGCCCGGAAATCACGCGTCCTGCCGGACAGCCAGCCGCGCCGTCCCGCCACACCCCGCCTCAAGGTCAGGTGCCGCAATCGGCGAGCGGATATTGGGCGGGCGCGGCGCCGCAGAACCTGCAGGCGCTGCTCAAGGAAACAGATGCGGCTCTTGCACGTCTGCGGCTCACCCAGCTTGCCAATACAGGTCTTGCCCGGGAGAGCGGGCCGCAAGTGGCGGCCAAGCCAATGGATGTGGTGCTGGAACTGCCGCTCGCGCTGGGTCAGGAAACCGCAGTCATGCAGATGCAGATCGGCCGGGATGGGGCCGGCAATCAGACAGACGAGGAAGGCGAACCCGCGTGGCGGCTCAGATTTGCACTCGACCTGACTGCCACAGGCCCGCTGGAAGCCGCAATTTCGCTTCGCGGCGGCGGCACCTATGCCAGCCTCTGGGTCGATCGCAAGGACACGTTCGACAATCTGAACGCCGTCCGGGAGACCATGGAGGCCGCCTTCGCAGATGCGGGGCTCGACCTGCAGGAATTGCGGCTGGTGCGTGGCCTGCCGCCGAAGACTGCGGCTTACTATGGTGCCATGATCGATCGGCAATCATGAAGGGACGTTTGGTGTGAGCCAGAGCGATACTGACAAGAAGCTGGCCGTGGCCCTCAAATATGAGAACGAGGGCGCGCCGTTGGTCACGGCAAAGGGGTCTGGAACTGTTGCAGAGCAGATCGAGCGGCTGGCGCGGGAAGCTGGCGTTCCGATCGAACAGAACCCGATGATGGCCGAGGCCCTGTCGCAGATCGAAATCGATCAGGAAATCCCGGTAGAGCTTTATCAGGCCGTTGCTGTGCTGGTCGGTTTCATCATGCGCACTGGCGAGGCGCAGCACCCGCCGCGCTCCTGATCGGTGACTGATATCGTCACCAAGTACGTTCCACTGTGCGAAAGCGCTGCCGACGGACAAGGAAACCCTTGCAGCGCGGCCAATTCCCGACTAGGTCATCAGTCTGCCAATTGTTCGCGCCGCAGCAAACCTGCCTCGCTGTGGTTCCGCGCGAAATCGAACGAACAGGATTCTTGACGAAAATGACGATTGTCGACGTACGCACACCCGATCCGAAGAAATTCATCAAGGGCGCGACCGGCGACTGGGAAATCGTGATCGGCATGGAAGTCCATGCCCAGGTCACGTCCGACGCCAAGCTCTTTTCCGGTGCCTCGACCGAATTCGGCAAGGATCCAAACGGCAATGTCAGCCTCGTTGACGCGGCCATGCCCGGCATGCTGCCTGTGATCAACGAGGAATGCGTGCGACAGGCGATCCGCACCGGCCTTGGCCTGAAGGCCGAGATCAACCTGAAATCCGTTTTCGACCGCAAGAACTATTTCTATCCGGATCTGCCGCAGGGCTACCAGATCTCGCAGTTCAAGCAGCCGATTGTCGGCGAAGGCAAGATCCTTCTGGATATGCCGGACGAGCAGGTCGAGATCGGGGTCGAGCGCCTGCACCTGGAGCAGGACGCCGGCAAGTCTCTGCACGACCAGCACCCGTCCATGTCCTTTGTCGACTTGAACCGGTCCGGCGTCGCGCTGATGGAGATCGTGTCCAAGCCGGACCTGAGGTCCGCGGATGAAGCCAAGGCCTATCTCGGCAAACTGCGCACTATCCTGCGCTATCTCGGCACCTGTGACGGCAACATGGACCAGGGCTCCATGCGCGCCGACGTCAACGTGTCGGTTCGCAAGCCGGGCGGTGAGTTTGGCACGCGCTGCGAAATCAAGAACGTCAACTCGATCCGTTTCGTTGGCCAGGCCATCGAATACGAAGCGCGCCGTCAGGTCGCGATCCTGGAAGACGGTGGTTCGATCGACCAGGAGACCCGTCTGTTCGATGCCGCCAAGGGCGAAACACGGTCCATGCGCTCCAAGGAGGAGGCGCATGACTATCGCTATTTCCCGGATCCGGACCTGCTGCCGCTGGAATTCACGCAAGATTTTGTCGATGACCTGGCCCAGCATCTGCCGGAACTGCCGGATGACAAGAAAAACCGCTTCATCAGCGACTACGGCCTGACGGCATATGATGCCGACATCCTGGTCGCTGAAAAGGCGTCTGCCGATTTCTTCGAGCTAGTCGCCAAGGGCCGCGATGCCAAGCTTGCCGCCAACTGGGTGATCAACGAGCTCTTCGGCCGTCTCAACAAGGAAGGCAAGGATCTTGCCACCAGCCCGGTTTCTGCGGCTCAGCTCGGTTCCATCGTCGACCTGATCAAGGACGGTGTCATTTCCGGCAAGATTGCCAAGGACCTTTTTGAAATTGTCTGGACCGAGGGCGGCGATCCGGCAGCCATCGTCGAAGAGCGTGGCATGAAACAGGTCACCGACCTCGGCGCGATCGAGGCGATTGTCGACGAGATCATCGGCGCCAACCCGGAGAAGGTTGAGCAGGCGAAGGCAAAGCCAGGCCTTCTCGGCTGGTTTGTCGGCCAGGTGATGAAACAATCCCAGGGCAAGGCCAATCCGCAGGCTGTCAGCGACATGCTGAAACAGAAAATCGGCCTGGAATAAACACGGCACTCTGGGAGGAGACAGCCATGGCGGTCACATTACCGATCACCGGAGCCTGCCATTGTGGTGCTGTCTCCTACGAAATGAAAATCCAGCCGCGGTTCGCCGTGGAGTGCAATTGCTCGGTCTGCCGCAGTCTCGGCACGGTCTGGGGACACGGCGAGGCGGGCGACATCACCGTGACTGCAGCCCCCGACGCGACCCTCAGCTATTCCCGTGGTGACAAGGAACTTGCCTTCCACACTTGCCGGACATGCGGCTCGACCACCCATTGGGAAGCCGTCAAGGGCGACGCCAAGGGCCGCATGGCTGTCAATCTGCGTCTTGCAGCGCCCGGGACGATCAAAGAGATTGGCCACCGTCTTTTTGATGGGGCTGACACGTGGACCTTTCTGGACTGATTTGGGCCTGCAACCAGCAGGCTCAAACCATCAGGAAATCTATCGCCTTGAGAGTTGCCGCTCCCTGTAGAACATGTAGAGGCCGGCTGCGACGATGATCGCAATGCCGGTCAGGGTGGCGCTGTCGGGGACATCCGAGAAAACAAAATAGCCCAAGAGGCTGGCCGACAGGATCTCCAGATACTGCAAGGGGGCCAGCGCACCGGCCGGCGCCAGCCGAATGGCTTTGGTCGCCAGCAATTGTGTGAACGTGCCGATCAGGCCGAGAACGATCAGCAGCGCCCAGTCGACGGGTGCGGGCGGCGTGACCACGAGAAAGGCAATGTTCAGCGGTGCGCCCAGGCTCATGGCGGCAACAATCGCAACAGCCCCGGAACAGCACATCCAGAACTGCAGCGCAAGCGGCGTTTCCCTGGCGTTCTGGGCCCGTGTGAGGGTAAACACGATTGCGACAAAGATGGCCGACAACAAGGGCAGCAGAGCCGCAGCGCCAAACTGCTCAAAGCTGGGCCGTGTGACGATAAGGGCGCCGGAAAAGCCGACGGCAACGGCCGTTATCCGCCTCAGCCCGAGCGTTTCCCCCAGAAACATCGCCGCAAACAGCGTCAGCAGGAAGGGTGAGACGAAGTAGATGGCCGAGGCGTCGGCGAGTGGCAGCAGCGTGACAGCCCAGAAATAGGAAAGCGAGGCAGAGGCCAGGAGCACGCCGCGCAACACCTGAGAAATTGTCGGAACAGCCAATCTGCTGCGTTCGCTGAGGAAGAAGAAGGCAGCGAGGATCAATATCTGGACCAGAAGCCGGGCCAGGGTGATCTGACCCGGTGCCATCTGCGACCCGAGCGATTTTGCGATCGCATGGGAGATGGGTGCGGTCAGAACCGCAACGGCCATGAAGATCATGCCTTGTTCAAGGCCGCTCTCCGCTGGTTTGAGGGGCCGGACATCAAGGGCCAAGGGAAACTCCGCAAATTGAATTGGGGCCGAAGCGTAGCGACGCAGTCCTTTCCTGACCAATCAATGATTGTGACCTTGGTCTTCAAGAGGATTGATCGATGACAGTCTGACCAGCGCCAGGCCGTATTGCTGGGCATCCTTGCGGAAATGCGCTAAACGGCGCGGGACCTTTTGTTTGATGTGATTTGCTGAGTCGAATGCCTTCCGAGACCCTGGACAGACCTGACAGGCCCTTTTACGCAACCCCGTTGGGCGTCTGGGTCATTGTTGCGCTGTGGGGGCTGTCGCATCTTCTGTTGCGCGCTCTGTCAACGCCTGTGCTCGGCACGGACGACATGTTCGAAAACGTGCTCGTCCAGACGCTTCAACCCGGTTACATGCTGCGTCAGCCGCCGCTTTACGAGTGGCTGCTCTTTTCCGCGCAGCAGGTCTTCGGCCCGACGATCTGGGCCGCGCTTTTTGTCAAATACGGCTTGATCTCGATCGCTGCGCTGTTCCTGTTCCTGATCGCCCGCAAGGCGATAGCCGGTCCGCGTCTCGCTGCGCTCTGTGCCTTTTCCTATTCGCTCTATTACCAGTTCGGCTGGAACCTGCATGAGGGTGTCACCCACACGGTGGTGCTGACGACGGCCTGCGCCATGAGCGCGTTCTTTTTCCTGAAGGCGCTGGAAACGCGTCAGCTGGTCTTTTATCTGCTCTTTGGAGCAGCAGCCGGCGCCGGGCTTCTGGGCAAGCACTCCTACCCGATCTTCGTTCTGGCTCTTTTGCTGGCGGCTTTGAGTGACCCGGTCTGGCGCTTCCGACTGCGCCTTGGCGGCCTTCTGCTTGTGCCGCTGGCCGCGGCACTGGTCTACAGCCCCTATGCCTGGTGGATCCTCAGCGAGGGCATGAAACTTCTGGCGTCGGTCTCCGACACGATGGGGGTCACGGCGCAAACGTCTCATCTGAACCGTGCTGCGGAAGGGCTTGGGAAGCTCGCCTTCGGTCTTGTCGGCTTTTCCGTGCCCCTGGTACCGCTCTTGTTGCTGCTGTTTTGGCCGCGATATCTCGGACGAAGGAAGCCGTCAGTGTCCGCGGTCAACGATGTTGCCCGTCTGTGCGGACGCACGGTCCTGGCCATGATCATTTTGACCGCGCTTCTGATCGTTCTCACCGGTGCCACCTATGTCAAGGAACGGCACATGCATCCCCTGATGCTGCTTCTGCCGGTCTTCCTGTTTGCGGATCTGGAGCGTTTCGGATTTCAGAAGCAGTGGCGCTGGCTTTGTGCTGTCCTGCTGGCAGTAGTGGCCGTGGCGTTCCTGGCCCGGGTGCCGGGCCTTGTTGCACCTGACCGGTTCTGGTGCGGCGGCAAATGCCGCCATATGAAGCCCTATTCGGAGTTGAAATCACCGCTTTCAGGGCTGGGAGCTGCGAATGCGACACTCATTGCGGATAACGGCTATACCGGCGGCAATTTGCGGGTGCTCTTCCCCGATGCCCGCTTGGTCACCAAGGCGATTCCGTCACCCGAGCCACCGCGCGACAAGTGTTTTTTCGTCTGGGAAGAGGGCGATGAGAAGCCCGAGGCATCGGCCGCCGAGCGATTTCATCGAAACGCCTTCTGGAAAGGCTCCGCACCGGTCTCTGCCACTTATCTGAGCGGCACCTGGCCGCATGCGTTTAAACCGCAGGGCTGGCGAACGACCTGGTGGGGTGTTGCGGAGTTGTCTCCGGAAGATCCTGTCTGCCAATAAAAAGTGACAGTTGTGGAAGCTGTCTGGAACGCGAGTAAAATGACCCATTCGATCACGATCAAAAAGGCTCTCCCTGAACACCTTCAGTCAATCGTTGCCATCATCAATGCCGGCGCGACGTCCGTCCGCAAGGGACGGGAGTTTGATGATTGGGAGGAGTACAGGCCGGCTTTCGACGCGCTGCGAACCTCACCGGAATGCGAAATTTATGTGGCACTCAATCAGACGGGCGAGGTGGTCGGCACCTTTCAGATCCATTTTCTCAAAGGCATTGCCTTCAAGGGCCGCCCGCGCGTGGAGCTGGAAAGTGTGCATGTGCGCCCCGATCAGCGCGGCACCGGCGTTGGCCGGAAGATGATGGAACATGCCGAGGGTCTGGCGGCGGAAGCGAATGCCTGCATGATCCAGCTCACGTCCAACAAGGAGCGGGACGGCTCGCATCACTTCTACCGGAGGCTCGGCTATGATCAGAGCCATCACGGTTACAAGAAATTGCTGATGTGACCGGCTCCGAGCGGAGCTCAGTCAACGGTGCAAGAAGGGGCGCCGCTCGGCCTACTTTACCCGCCGCCACGTCTCTTTCTCGCAGACATTGAAGACCACGCGCACGCAGCCCTGGACCTCCAGCGTGTTTGCGTTCGTCTTGCGCACGGTGGCATTGGCGCTGAAGCCGCGCCGCGGGTCGTAGGCCCGGCCTTTCCAGCTGTTGGAAGCCGGCTTGAGCCGCCACAGGACTTTTAGGCCGAGAACTTTGCGGCCGCGTTTGGCCTCATCCCTGTTGTTGAGGTCAGGAGTCGATTGAACCGTGTAGCCTTTAGGGGGCGGGAAATCGACGATGCGTCCGCACGGTTCCTTGCCGCAGGCCTTGATCTCAATCAGGGCACCCGCCGGCGTTTTCCAGGTTCCGTTGATATCCGGTGCGGCAAACGCGCTGCCTGTTGGAGCTGCCAGGAGCGTGACCGCCAGAAGGGCTGCTCGAATTTGAGACACAACGGATCGGCGAGAACGGAATTGAAGAAAGACAGCCACGAAAATACCCCGTCGCATTGCTGGATATGGATGCGCCACATTGTTTTTACCAGAAATTGCGACGGGGCCATGGCCAAATCGAGGGGATTTGGCAAACTCCGTGGTTTTGCGGGAGTCAGTTCGCCCGGGTCCAGGTCTCGCCCTTGCAGATCAGGCCGCCCATTACGCAGCCCTCAAGCTTCAGTTTGTTGGCCGATGTCAGTTTGATAAAACCGGTATAGGTCTTGCCGTCCTCGGCGTTGTAGACCTTGCCCTTCCACTGGTTTTCCTGCGAAGTCGGTTTCATGGACTGGACGATTTGCACGCCGACCAGCGGACGGCTGCGTTTGGAGGCGTCCGGGTTCTGGGTATCGTTACGCGGCTCACGCAGCCAGATCAGCTTGCCGCAAAGCGCGCTTCCGCATGAACTGATACGGATTTTCGAGGCCCCGTTCGGGCGCACCCAGTCTCCTTTTGCGTCGGCAGCGATCGAAAGCGTTGTTGACGCGGTGACGAGACCGGCGGCCAACAGCGCGGTGCTCAGGACAGATTTCAGCATGTGTTCCTCCCAAAGCGGAATGCCTTCCGTTTACGGAAACGGAATGTAGCGGCATTGACACACGCTGAAAAGCCGTCACCTTGGGGAAGGTCGGGCAGTTTTTGAGTCCGGCCTTGCTGAAGGGGGCGCTAGAGTCTGGGCAGACTGTCAATCCACTCCAGACTGGCGCCAGCGATTTCCTCCCACGCTTCTTCCAGCTGCATGTAGTGACAGCGGCCTGCGAACTGGAGAAAGGTGGCTTGCGCGCCATACCGGTCGGCCATGCTGCGGGCCGTCGTCGGAGGAACCACCTTGTCCTCGCTTCCCGACAGGAACAGGAGCGGCGCGCTGGCCTGTTCGAAATCGACCTTTGTTGCCTGATGGATGTCATACATCCAGAAAAACAGCTCGAACAACACCTGGCCGGATTCCGTTTGCAGGCGATCGCAGATCTCATGTTGTTGCGCAGCTGGCATGGTGTTGAGGCCGTAAGTGGCCAGGAGGTCGAAATCCTGACCAGGCACCATTTCCCAGAACGTGCCTGCCGACATGAACATCTTGCCGAGCGCACGCTCCATCTCGGTGGTTGGAACCGTGCCGTTTATGATGCTGCTGTTGATCAGCACACCGGCGGCAATCAGGCCGCGGCCATTGAGCAATTGTGCAATCAGGCCGCCAAGCGAGTGGCCGATGACGATCGGGGGCTGGTCCAGCGTTGCCAGAAAGCCGGCAATATCCTCGACATAGTCTGAAATGCTGACACCGGTCAGGGCTTCGGTGCGCTCAGGGCCGTCCGGCAGATCGTGATGCCGATAAGTGGGCGTGTGGCAGTCAAAACCCTGTTCTTCGAAGAAGCGTGTGAACGGTTCCATGGTCCAGGGACTGGCATTTGTTCCATGCAGCAACACGATCGGGACGTTTCGCATTTTCTCTCTCCAGGGCGGGGCCGGTTGTGGGCAGGACTGGCGTCAAAAAAATTCAGGAGATGTTGCCATGGTGAACAGAGTCTTGCGAGCTCCTGTCAATTTTTCGGAGAATGCGATTGATTTAAAAGAGAAAATCGAAACCCTATGCTTACCGGTGTGTAAATTTCAGATTTGCTTAAAACTTTGTTCGGATTGCGTTAAACGTGATTTTTAACGAGCCTTTTAACTGCTCCTGTTGAAGTAACCCTAAGGAAACGACGGGGAAAGCTTCGCGAAAGCTTGCGTTTCTTAGATCGGATTGTTCCGGGGCCTCGGCTCCGGTCTTCAGCCCGATCGCTCACGGGGAAGGTGCCTCGCATGTGTTCCAGAAGGAACGGGAGGCATCAGGGAAGTCTGACAGAGGATGAAAGGGGAGCACAATGGCTCGTTTTGAAATGCACTCGGCGGATATGGCCGCCTTCGCTGAAAAGCCGGTTACGGCGGATATTCTGTTCCAGATGGGCCTAGACAGCGCCTGCGGCCGTCACGGCGCGACGGATCTGGTCACAGCACACAAGTGGTTCAACATTGCCGCGCTCAAGGGCAACAGCGATGCCGCACGTTATCGCAAGGAAATCTCCTGCGAGATGAGCTCAGCCGAAATTGCCGAAGCACAGCGCTCGGCCCGCGAATGGCTGTCGATGCATTGAGTTCGGTCAGGGCTGCCGGCCTGACGGCATCTCAACCGAAATTGTTCATGTGACGCGGCAGAAACACCTCTGCCGCGCCCATTCCGGTCTCCGGGCAAACGGCGCAAGCCGGACGTCTTCTAATGGACCGGTGCCAGGCCATGCGCGTCCCAGAGCGCCCGGTCTATCAGCGCACCAAGCGCATATTCAAAGCCGACCACCTGGCGGCCCTCCGGGTCCAGCCGGCATCTGTAGGCGATTTCATACCACTGCCGCTGGCTGCGTACTGCGCCGGCAGTAACCACAATCATTCCATCACGTATGCGGGCATTTCTGAACGCATGCGGTGCAAGCCGTGTCGGCCGTAAGCCCGACTTGTCCTGCCGTACCTGTTCCATGGCCTCCAGAGCACAGACTTGTTCGCGCCTGTCCGCCCCGACAAGCGTCGATAGCGCCCGGCGCGCCTGCCGGGAACGGGGGTCTGCAAGAACGGCGGCTGCCAGAAACGTTTCAGCACGGATCCAGGTTTCGCCTGTTTCCCGGTTTTCGGGAAATCTAGTTTTTGCCGGAAGGCCTTGTTCGTCAGGCCGGGGCAGCAGATCTGAAGGTTTTGAATTGTCGGGCTGAAGGCTCGGGCCGGGGCGCGACAGATTGGGCCTGATGATTTCGATCTCGACTGGCGTCGGGCTAGAGGGCGTCCGGGAGGGGGGCGTGGACAGCTCGGCGAGCAACGCATAAACGGCAAGGTGAAGCCAGATCGCACACAGGAAGGCAAACCGGTCGGCGACCAGTCGGCTCAGTTGGTCCTGTGCAATCGTTATAGAGATGGAACGGCTCCAACACCGGGTCCTCGGGCAAGAGGCCTAAGCGCAGCAAAAGAGTGCGGCCGAAGTGTGGAGCTGAAAACAACAACTCAAGGGTCATCGCCCTAGTTCATGAGCTGATATCTGGCGACAATGCCGTCATAGACGCCGTTTTCCTGAATGGTCGTCAGGGCAAGCCTGAACTTTTCGACAAGGTCCGGGTCCGAATTCTTGCTGAAGGCCATGTAGAGAAACTTGGACAGGTCGTCCAGGCGGTAGACAGGTTCGAAGATCTCCGGATTCATGCCGTCGCGGCGGACCTGATAATAGAAAGATGCTTCATCGAAGGGGACAAGGTCGATCCGGCCATGGGCCAGTTTGCGCATGTTGATGAGGTCCTGGCTTTCAAGTTCGAATTTGGTGAAGCCCTTGCCCTCGAGGTAGATGTGGTTGACGTTTTTGAGCGTCACGCCAATGAGATACGCGCGGGCATCATCCAGGGAATTGATCTTGATCTTGTCATTGGATGCAAGCTTGAAGAAGGACGTGGTGATCGGACAGACTATGCCGACCCATTCGAATAGTTCCTCGCGCTCCGGAATGCGGGCCATGGAATAGATCAGGGTGTTTTTCCGGGTCTGTGCCATAAGATAACTGCGGGCCCAGGGATAAAACACGATATCCGCCTCCAGGCCGGTCTCAGCAAGAACAGCCTGGACGACTTCGGTCGACATGCCTCTTGCGACGCCATCTTCCTCATAATTGTAAGGGGGCAGTTCTTCGGTCACGATCAGAAGGTCCGAGGCACATGCTTGGCCGACAAATGCAATGATCGTGAGCGTGGCAAGCAATATTCGCACGGGGAAGCTCCGGTTGCGATTCATTTTCTTTCTATTTCAAGTTTTGACGGTGATGATGCGATAAAAAGCTTTATCATCACCTAGCGTAAATTAGAACAAAGCTTATTTACAAAATGCGAAGACGAAAAGTTAATCTTGTGTCTGGGTGACCGAAAAACATGTCTGGGCGACAAAGCCAAGTGCCCGGGGCATGTACCCCGTCTTCGCTTGTGGCTGGTGGTTCTTCTCAGTTCATTAACTGGTAGCGCATTAGGATCTCGTCGTAACGGCCGTTTTCCTTGATGGTCCTTAGCCCGGACCGGAATCGTTCGACTAGATCCGGATCGCTGTCCTTGTTGAAAGCCATGTAAAGGTCGCCGCTGAGATCCTCCAGGCGGTAAACCTGCCGAAACAGCAAGGGCTCAAGCTCTTCTTGTGCGACCCGGTGGGCGAAGGAAGCTTCGTCGAAAGCAATCAGGTCGAGCCGGCCGTGCGCCAGTTTTCGGATATTCAGAATATCCTCGCCAACAACCTTGAGATTGGTGAAATTCTGGCCCTTGAGATACTGGTAGATCACATCCTTGACCGACACACCGACGCTGTAGTGCTTTGCATCGTCCAGCGTGCCGATCTCAATGGCCCCATTCGAGGCAAGTTTGTAGAAGGACGTGTTGAAAGGGGCGATAACGCCGACCCAGTCGAACAGATCTTCGCGTTCCGGGATGCGCCCGATCGAGAAGATCAGAGTGTTCTTGCGGTTCTGCGCGGTGAGATAACTGCGCGCCCACGGATAGAAAACGAATTCCGCTTCTTCACCGATCTCATCCAGAACCGCTTCCACGACCTCGACGGACATTCCCTTTGCTTTGCCGTCCTCTTGATAGTTGTAGGGAGGGAACTCCTCGGTGACGATCAGGAGATCGGAGGCGAGGGCCGGCGCGAGCCCGACCAGGCAGACAAGGGTCACGAGTAGCAGGCGCATGCAAGCAATCCTTCTAACCTCTCCCCGGCACAAATTAGCACCTGTTGCTCAGCTCTGTCCAAAGCCACGCGCCAAAGGCCCTGCGGGCAGCACAAAGTGGCGTGCTTGCTCTGGCGTACGGAATTCGCATCCCGGGTTGTGGATCGGGCTCTCCAACGTTGACGGTCTTCAGCGTGAGCCAGTACACAACGCCTGCTTTGCGCGCAGGCAATGGCGCCGGCTGAACAAGTCCGCCCCGGTGGAAAAAATGAGCCCGTGCAAAAATGCCCTTGAACTTGCGGGCGTTTGTTCGTACACGGGCGTTACCGGAGAGGTGGCCGAGTGGTCGAAGGCGCTCCCCTGCTAAGGGAGTAGGCGGGCAACCGTCTCGAGGGTTCGAATCCCTTCCTCTCCGCCACTTTTTCCTGGGTCCATTCTTGTCGCATGGCTTACATTTGATACCGGAGAGATCATTTACACTTTCTCCGGAGTGAATGGTTTGTTGCCGATTCGACGCGGTTTTCCTCTTTACCGATGTATGCCAGATCATGACTCATGAAGCTGATCGGCCAAATTCCATCCTCCACTTCCTTGATCCCGAACTTCTGACCGGTCAGCACGGTCGAGACGTTGATCTTCTTGCGATGCATGCAGATCCGCCCATAGGCTGTGCCCAGGTGTCCTTGTCATGGAAGAGATCGTCCTGATCCGGCGGTCCCTGAAACGCTTTTGTGCTGCGGTAGAGACTTCCGCAAACGCCCTTCATAGCGAGCGCTTCATGAGGGCGTTCGTCGTTGAACGCCCTCATGAAAGCGTCGAAGTTAGACTGCTGCTGCAGGCCGTTTAGGCCCGAAGGTCGGGTGGCATCCTTCTTCAAGGTTAGACGCATGCGCTCGTAACGGCCAATCTGCAGAGAAGGGCCAGGCTTGATGCGTTCGATCCCGATGCCCGGACGTGACCACTATAGTTTTTCAAGAAAAGTCTGAGCCGACTTTTACTGCCTCTCGGCTCTGTCTCGAGCGCAAAAGCCGGCAAAGGTTGTTTCAAACAAGTCTCGAAAGGCTTTAGTAGGCGGACACCATGATGCGGTATTCTCCGGTCGCGGACGGGTCGAAATGCCGGACGACCGCGAAATACTCGCCGGGTGTCAGCTCCGACACGATCCGGGAATTGCGGCCGTTGCCGGAATCATCGTCTTCGGAAACCTTCCTGGTCTTGCTGTTCGGGCCGAAGAGAGTGAGGATCAGATCGGTGCTTCCCGTCGTTTCGACAATATGAATTCCTTCCTCTTTCACATGGAAATTGAAGAGGTTTTCCTCCCCGTCTGTGGAAATTTCCGCAAGTGCGCCGCGCAGGACATCAAGCTCTTTGGGAGTGGTGGCCTTCTTGCTGTTCCGGCCCGGATACATGACAGAGCTGGCAACGAACGCCTTGTCGTTTTCTGACAGATCTTCGTTTTCCTGCGTGCCGCCCATATTAGTGGTCCATTCGTCGGGGAAGGCATAAAGCATGACCGATTCCGGATCGAATTCGGTACCATGTACCTGATCGGCCGAATATTTCTTCAGCACGTTGTGCCGAATGGTCGACTCGTCCCAGTAATTTGGCCGTCCCGACAGGTCCTCGATCATTTCCGCCTCGTTCCATTCAATCCCGCCATCTGGGTTCTGATGCTCGTGGCTGAGGCCGATCATGTGGCCGAATTCATGGAGAATGACACCTTTGTCCACCCAGCCGAGATTGAGCGTTGCCGCGTGAAGCGGAATGGTCAGGTTGTCCGTACCGACATAGGACCAGGCGCCGTCATTCGGATCGAAAGAGACGCGGATTTCGGCGCGGGGGTCATCGGTGAACTCAAAATCCAGATTGGCGTGCTGCGTCCAGATCGGCGCGATCTCACGCACCATTTCCTGCTGCTCGGCCGTCCCGCCGAGAAATCGGATCCTGATCTTGCTACCCTTCGGCCATTGTTTGCCGATGAGCGATACCGCGCGGTCTTTGCCGCCGATCATTCGGGTGCGCATAGGTCGGTTGAGCTGATTGGGCAGCAGCCGGTCGAAACACATTTTGCGAGCAGGTTTCATGATGCCATTCCTCCCTTTGGTACTAGAAAAGACTTTCGCCAAACCGCGGCCCGGGCGCCACGAAGCTCGGGTTCTGATTGTCCGCTAGATCAATTACGGACCGCTGGACGAGCTGTTCGAGGCCGGCAAGATCCGCTGCGGCGCCCTCTTCCGATCGCAACTTCTTGGCCAGCGCGTAGGTGAAGGCGCCATAGGACGTCACGCCGTGCCGGTATTCGTAGGCGAGTTGATCTTCCTCGCAGGCCTGCAGGATCACGGGCAGATAGGGGCCGAAATGCCCGAGTTCGTCCCGGCGCGCGTTGTAGGATCTGTTGCTCAGCCGCAGAATGTCGGTCGCCCGAAACAGGCGCCGCTGACCGTTGCTGCCCAGATAGCCGATGCGCCTTGCATCGCGATTGCCTTCAAGGTCTTCATTCAGCTCCGGCGGCTTCCGGTAACGCCAGATCTTCTCATCCGCGTCCCATTGCATGGTGCGGTGCCGGATATCGTCGGGCGGCGCCAGGCCGCGCGGTTTGGCGCCGCCGGAACGGGTCATGCCGCCGGAATGGCAACAATCGAGAATCGCGATAAATTTCGCATCGTAAGGCAGTTGGCTGTAGAGCTCGAAAAACCGGTCATCCGTGATGGCGCGGTCCTTTGTCCAGTCGAAATCGACCGGCACCAGGCATTCGTCGACACGGTCCATGGTCTCGTCCGAACCATAGTCCGGGATCTGGGCCCCGTGCCCGGAAAAGCACAAAACCCGCTCCTGGCCCGGTCTTGTGCCCTCCAGGAGCCATTCCAGGCGGCGCCAGATCTCTTCGGCGGTTGCGCGCCGATTCAGCAGCAGCCTGATTTCCTGGGGCTGGAAGCCGTTTTCCTGCAGCACCTCGCTCATCAGGAAGGCGTCGTTGACGCAGCCTTCAAGCCGCATGTCCTCGGTCAGATAATCGTCAATGCCGACGATCAGGGCCTTGCGCTGGTGGTCTCCGCTGGTGCGTACCGTCGAGCGCGCGCTGCGCGCCTGCGTCCGGTCACCGGCGGAGTTGACGAGGTCTGACCAGACCGAATGCGTCACGTTGATGTGGCTCAGGTATTTTACGGCGTCGTGATCGGCGATCCCCTTTATGTCAAAGGACGTCAGGACTTGCTCGAACCGGTCGTGATGCAGGTCAATGGGCTTGGTGAAGACATCGTCATGCACATTGAAAAGGTGGTACCAGTAGCCGCAATCGAGCGGCTGGATACGCCCGGCGAATATGGAGCGAACGAACGGGTTGCCAATCTGGGATCCGAAAGACACAAAGGTCCTGTTGGCGCACAGGTCATCCCGGTGGGTGCTTCGGAAGGCGTCATAGGCAATCAGGCTGCCAAGGGAATGGGCGAAGATGACGTGGGGATCGTGGTTGTCGATCGCCTCTGACAGCGCCGCGACGAGGTCGCCTCGAAGCTCGTCGTTTTCAGCCCATTTGACCACCATTCCGGCGGTCCACCTGAGCCTGTCGCGTATCCCGCGCGCCGCCCGCGATCCGGGCTTTTGGCCCGGCAGCGCTCTTCCGGATCTGAAGAAATCGTCGATACCGTGGAAGACGCCGCTGGACGTCATCTTGGCAACGGCCCCCAGCGTCCCCAGGACTGAGAGATCCACTCTCTCAAAATGACGGTCATAGTTGAAAAACGAGACCTCGAGGTCGACCGCCGAACCGAGGCGGCCCAAGGAGGTTTCCAGGGCCTCGATCCATTTCTGCTGCCAGGCACCATTGTCTGGATGATGACCCACGCCATGAATGCAAAGAACACGCAGTGCCGGCATATCGAGCTCCCTGGATTTGATGGCTGCTTCGAGACATGTCCTGGGGAACCGGAATTCTTGTAATTTTTTCTTGTTGGGTGCTGCCCGGCTTTAATCGTCTTGACTGTCTGGAAGTAGCGCTACTTAAATAGTGGTGATTGATGAAATTTATAAACTTTAAGTATGTATTTGTTTATCTTCTCTCGCAAGGGAAGAGTGAGAAAATTCTAACCGGTGACTGACGGAAGGTTGTTCCTGTCATCGCGTAATGCCGTGTGTATCGACTTGCCCGGTAAAAAAGCGCTTTTCATCCGCATCGGCTTAGCTCAAGGCATTTTTGCCGCTTTTTTAGCCACGTTCAGTCTCTGTAGCCGCTGAAAACGGCCAGTCAGCTGGTGCCGGCTTTAACCGCGGCTGCGTCGATGCCGCCTTGCGTCATCTTCGTTTCCGCTCTCGATCTGATAACCTCAAGCAGCGTTTTCAACGCCGCATCGTGCGCGCATTCACGGTCCATTTTGGTGTAAACCAGACCGAATTCTTCTGTCGTCCAGGTTTTCAGATCCGCCAGATTGTGCTGATGCTGGACTTCCAGCTTGTCGAGCGCGCGCGCGAATTTGGCTTCAGCGGTTTCGCAGTCCTCATATTCCCGCCACAAACCGAGGAGCAGGTCGGCGGCTGCTGGCGGCAGCATGGCGCTGATCTTCTCCATCGCTTCTGCTTCATCTGCGTATTTGCTGACCTGACGCGCACTTTCTTCAAAAAACGGTATGTCCCCCGTTATGGCTTCCGCAATATCGTGGACGGCAATCAGCTTCAGGGTCTGCCCCAGGTCGACGTCATGCTCAAGATGCGGTGCCATAAGGATCGCTGCGAGCGACATCAGCCATGTGTGTTCTGCAACGCTTTCCCGCCTGCCATTCGACAACCAGCTGTGTCGCATTTCGGTTTTGAGGTTCTCCGCAAGCGACAGAACATCCGCGATGTGTGCTGCGTCGGTGGAGCTGAAGGGGACGTTTGGAGATCGGGAGTGTGTCATTGCATCCTCAATTGGCAGGGCGGTGCGTTTTGACGGTGCACTGAAGATGCCAGTTTCAGATCTCTTCTTAAAGGCACGGCGGGTGGAAGGGAGACGCGGTCGGCACCGGCTCTTCTGTTGCCGACCGATTGTCTACTGAGCCGAAACGGGACTACAATTCCATCTGGATCTTTTCGAAGATCCTATTCCAGCTCCGGAAACACAGCCGTTTTCTTGACTGTGCCATAGACAAAACTCGTGTCGATGGAAGCGATGCCGCCGATCGGGTGGATCCTTGTCCGGATGAAGGTCTCATAAGCATCGAGATCGGAGACGACGACCCGCAGCTGATAGTCCATTGCACCGGTGAGGACATGGCACTCCAGGATCTCCGGGATGGTCTGAACCTGACGTTCGAACCGCTGAACGTCTTCTTCGTTGTGCCGCTCCAGGCGAATCCGAACAAAAACGGTGATCGGCAGCCCGTAAGCGGCAGGGTCGACGTCGACCGAAAAACCCTTGATGGCACCCGAGGCCTCGAGATTGCGCAACCGGCGCAGGCACGGGGAGGGCGACAGGTTCACCTCTTCGGCAAGGTCCTGGTTGGTCATGCGGCCGTCGCGCTGCAGCGCGCGGATGATCTGGCGGTCTTTGCTGTCCACTTGTCTCTCGTTTGGCAGATTCTGCTAATCAGAAGCGTATCTGAGGCATGAATTGAAATCTACTGTCTTAAAAAATTCGTCATACTGCCAAGATCGAGATTTGGGAGACAGCCATGAGTGCCTATAAGGGTTTTGCCAGCCGCGCCATTCATCACGCCTACGAGCCGATGGACAATGATGCATCGCTCACGCCGCCGCTTCACCTGAGTTCCACCTTCGTGTTCGAAAGTGCGGAAGCCGGTGGCGAGATGTTTGCGGGTGAACGCCCGGGCCATATCTACAGCCGCATCTCCAACCCGACGCTGGATCTCCTGGAACAGCGCATCGCCGATCTGGAAGGCGCGGAGGCCGGTCTGGCGCTGTCTTCCGGCATGGGCGCCATCACCGCAACGCTCTGGACACTGGTTGCGCCGGGCGACGAGATCATCGTCGACGAGACGCTTTATGGCTGCACCTTCGCCTTCATGCGTCATGGTCTTACCAAGTTTGGCATCACCATTACCCATGTGGACATGACCGATCCGGAAAACCTGCGCGGCGCGATCTCCGACAAGACGCGCGTGGTCTATTTCGAAACACCGGCCAATCCGAACATGCGTCTCGTCGACATTGAGCATATCGCTGCCATCGCTCATGAAAAGGACGCAACGGTGATCGTCGACAACACCTACGCGACACCCTATCTGACGCGCCCGATCGAGATGGGCGCCGACATCGTTCTGCATTCGGCCACCAAGTATCTCGGCGGTCATGGCGATGTGGTTGCCGGCCTCGTGGCCGGCAGCGCCGAACAGATCCAGGAGATCCGCCTTGTCGGCATGAAAGACATGACCGGTGCGGTGATGGCTCCCTTCAACGCCCTTCTGATCCTGCGCGGACTGAAGACGCTGGCCCTGCGCATGGACAGGCATTGTTCCTCGGCCGGTCAGGTCGCTGAATGGCTGGAAGCACACCCGGCGGTTTCGAAGGTCTATTTCCCGGGGCTTGAGAGTTTCGAGCAGCATCAACTCGCCAAACGGCAGATGGCTCAACCCGGTGGTATGATCGCCTTTGAACTGAAAGGTGGTCTGGAGGCCGGTATCTCGATGATGAACGCCCTGGAGATGATCCAGCGGGCCGTTTCGCTGGGAGATGCGGAAACCCTGATCCAGCATCCGGCTTCCATGACCCATTCCACCTATACGCCCGAAGAGCGCGCCGCCCATGGCATCAGCGACGGTCTGGTGCGCCTGTCGGTGGGACTGGAAGAAGTCGAGGACATCCTGGCGGATCTGGCACAGGCCCTGCCGGAAGGCGAAGTGGCCGCGGCGGCTTAACCAGCCAAGAAGCAAGCCTCACTTCAAAGCGGCGTTTCGAAGGACGGGCCACACACCTGAGTTTGCCGCCCATCCTTCGAAATGAGAGCAAGCCCGCTCCTCAGGATGACGGGGAGGAGCGGGAACCGGTCAGGCCGTGGGGAGGGAAACCGGCGGTCACGGTGTCCTTGCAACACCGGATTTCACCCGGCGCAGCGGGATGGAGCTCTCGATATTGGCAACGCCCTGAACCCTGGTGAGCTTGCCGGTCAGGAATGTCTCGAAGGCGGCGAGGCCCGTCGTGGCAACGCGCAAGAGATAGTCGCGATTGCCGGTCATCAGCCAGCAGTCGACCACTTCCGGAAAGGCCTGGATCGCGGCTTCGAACTGGTCCAGCGTGACATCGATCTGCTTGTCGAGCTGGACCGACACGAAAACCGACACTTCATAACCGAGCTTGACCTCGTCGATCAGCGCGCAATAGCCGGTGATGATGCCCCGGTCCTCCAGCTGACGCAGCCGGCGGGCAACGGGCGTGGCGCTGAGACCGACCCGTTCGGAGAGATCCTGAATCGAGATCCGGCCATCCTGGCGCAATTCGCGCAGGATCTGGATATCAAACGTGTCGAGTGTGTCGGAAATCACCAAGATTTGGCCTTCTGATAATGAAGTTCACCAAAAACTAGCTGAAGTGGCTAGGGAATTGCAAGAAACCGGCTCAGGCCGGACGTTAGATTGAAGCCAGAAACCGGATGCAGCGGAACATGGGCATGAGCACTGAACACCTGAAAACCATCGAGCAGCGGCTGTTGTGGCTGTCGCACTGGATGATCCACAACGCCAATCACATCCGTCCCAAGGAGGACGGCATCAAGATCGGCGGGCACCAGGCCAGTTCAGCCTCGATGGTGTCGATCATGACCGCGCTCTATTTTTCCGTGCTGAAACCGGAAGACCGGGTGGCGGTCAAACCCCATGCCTCGCCGATCTTCCACGCGATCCAGTATCTGATGGGCAACCAGACGCGCGAGAAGATAGAAAACTTCCGTGGGCTCGGCGGCGTCCAGTCCTATCCGTCGCGCACCAAGGACATCGACGATGTCGATTTTTCCACCGGCTCGGTTGGACTGGGCGTTGCGATCAGCTCCTTCGCTTCGCTGATCCAGGACTATATCGCGGCAAAATCCTGGGCGGGTGAGGGACCTCTCGGTCGCATGATCGCGCTTGTCGGGGATGCGGAGCTGGACGAGGGCAATGTCTACGAAGCCCTGCAGGAGGGCTGGAAGAACGATCTCCGGAATTGCTGGTGGATCATCGACTATAACCGCCAGTCGCTCGACGGGATCGTCCGCGAAGGCCTGTTCGACCGGGTGGAGAAAATCTTCGATGCCTTCGGCTGGGAGGTTGTCCGGGTCAAATACGGCGCCCTGCAGCGGGCCGCCTTCGCCGAACCGGGCGGAGACAGGCTCCGCCAGTGGATCGATGATTGCTCCAACCAGGAATACTCGGCCCTGACCTTCATGGGCGGCGCGGTCTGGCGCAAACGTCTGATGGATGATCTCGGTGACCAGGGTGATGTGACTGCGCTGATCGACCGCCGCTCCGATCAGGAGCTGGCCGACCTCATGGAAAACCTTGGCGGCAATTGCACCGAGACGATGGCCGAGGCCTTTGCGGCGATTGATCACGACAGGCCGACCTGTTTCCTGGCCTATACGATCAAGGGCTGGGGCACGCCGATCGCCGGACACAAGGACAATCACGGCGGGCTGATGAACAAGGCCCAGATGACCGAGTGGCAACAGCATATGGGCGTTGCAGAGGGCGACGAATGGGAGCCGTTTGCCACCGTTCGTGACGTTGCCGGGCTGAAGGCCTTTCTGGACGACGTGCCGTTTTTTGCCAGAGGGCGCCGTCGTTACGCGGCCGACAAGATCGATGTGCCGTCCATAGACCTCAGCTCCGACCGGGACCTGTCCACCCAGATGGCTTTTGGCAAGGTGCTGGATGATCTCTCAAAGGGCGACAGCAAGCTGGCCGAACGGATCGTGACCACGTCGCCCGACGTGACCGGCACCACCAATCTCGGTCCCTGGGTCAATCGGCGCAAGCTCTTTGCCCGCACCGCCATGGCGGATGCCTTTATTGAGCACCGGATTCCCTCCACGGCCAAATGGGAGTTCACACCCGAAGGCCAGCATATCGAACTCGGCATTGCCGAAATGAACCTGTTCCTCCTGCTCGGCGCGGCGGGGCTGTCCCATTCGCTGTTCGGCGAACGGCTCATTCCCATCGGCACGGTTTACGATCCCTTCGTCTGCCGCGGTCTCGATGCACTCAACTATGCCTGTTACCAGGACGCCCGCTTTATGATTGTCGGCACGCCGTCCGGGGTAACCCTGGCGCCGGAAGGCGGGGCGCACCAGTCCATCGGCACGCCGTTGATCGGCATGAGCCAGGACGGCCTTGCCGCATTCGAGCCCGCTTTTGCCGACGAGCTGGCGGTCATCATGGAATGGGCTTTTGACTATCTGCAGCGTGACGGCGAGGGGGATCCGGACGAACGCACCTGGCTGCGGGACGAAACGGGTGGCTCCGTTTATCTGCGCCTCTCGACCAATCCCATCGAACAGCCGGTCAAGCGGGCCGACGAGGATTTCCGTCAGGGTGCCATTGACGGGGCCTACTGGCTGCGCAAGCCCGGGCCGAACTGTGAAGTCGTCATTGCCTATCAGGGGGTGGTGGCTCCGGAGGCCATCAAGGCGGCCGGGGAGCTCGCCGGCAATCGGCGAGATGTTGGTGTGCTTGCCGTCACTTCTGCTGACCGGCTGAATGCCGGCTGGACGGCAGCGCAGCGCGCACGGTCGCGCGGCAATGCCAACGCCTGCTCCCATATCGAGCAACTGCTCGGCGACCTTCCGGCGCATTGCAAGCTGATCACCGTCATCGACGGTCATCCGGCAACGCTGGCCTGGCTCGGCGGTGTGGCGGGGCACCAGACCATTCCGCTCGGCGTCGAGCATTTCGGCCAGACCGGGACAATCGGCGATCTCTACCGTCATTTCGGCATCGACGCGGCCTCGATTATCGAGAAGGTGAATGGGCTGACGCCGGGACGGCGGGTTTAAGCGGAGGTGTTCGCACGCAACGTGGGATGACAAGTGGACGGGCGATCGCAGTTTGCCCGCAAGCTGCGTCCAGTCACCGCTTCGAGCTGAGGGGGACCGTCGCCGACGCGGCTACAGGTACACCTTCTCGGCATTTCCGCCCAGAACCGCCTGGCGTTCCGATTCACTGAGGTCCTTCAGCAGCTCGGCGCTGATCTCAACCCAATCCTCATAGGAACAGGCGAGGGTGCAGACCGGCCAGTCGGAGCCCCAGATGAGGCGATCCGGTCCGAAGATCTCCAGAAGGTGATCGACATAGGGGCGCATGGTGTCGATGGTCCAGCTGTTGCCGGCCTCGGTCACCAGACCGGACAGCTTGCAGAAGGCTGATGTTTCGGCAGCCAGAACAGCCATGTCTTCGGACCAGTCCTCGAACAGGCCCGGGGCGATCTCCGGCTTGGAGCCGTGATCGATCACCATGGGCAGGTCCGGGTGCCGGTCGGCAAGGCGGTGAAGGTTCTTGAGGTGCCTTGGAAGGGTGAGTGCATCAAAGACAAGATCTTGGGCCACCATCGCCCGGAAGGCCTGGCTGAGACCGGGTTTCAGCATCCAGTCCGGATCATTGATGTCCTGTATCATCGGCCTCAGGCCAACGAGTTTCGGGTTTTGGGCCAGCACCGCGATCTGCTCCGGCGCGTCCGGCGCTTCGAAATCCACCCAGCCCACCACACCCTTGATGAAATCGTTGCCGTCGGCGAGGCTGAGCATGTAACGGGTCTCGGCGACGGTCGGCGCAGCCTGGACGAGGATCGTACCGTCGATCTGATGCCGGTCGAGGTGAGGTTTGAGATCCTCCGGGTGGTAGTTCCGGTAGATCGGTCCGACGTCCGGTGTCAGCCACCCGTAGTCGCCTCGCGCAACGTCCCAGAAATGCTGATGGGCATCCAGTCTCATGGCGCGATGATGCCCTTGGTCAGGAGAATGTTGCCATAAAGGCGCTGTTCCCCGGTCTGGACGACGGTAAAGGCGCCGGACGCCGCCTCGTAAAAGGCATGCCGTTCGAGCGTGGAAATCTTTGCCGGATGGTCGGCGACCCGGTCGATGATCGACTGGAACTCGGCGACGATATCGGGAACGGCCTCCGGATCGCCAACCACCTGCATGGTGATCGCCGGAGCGGTCACAAAGGTGTCGAGCGGCATGACCTGAAGCACGGCCTTTAGGACATCCGTTGCGGAAATGCCGTCGAGCCGGAGACAGTCCGGCCCGGAACTCTCGGCCGGATAATTGCCGTCCACAATGGCAATCCGGTCACCGTGGCCCATGGCCCGAAGCGTGTAGAGGAGGGAGGGGCTGAGAATTTGCGGCAGGTTACGCAGCATGGCTGACTTCTCCAGGTAAGGGCGCATCCGGCCGGATCAGGCCTTCCGATCTGAGGTCGGACCAGAAGGAGAAGGGTATCTCCTGCTTTAATAGTGCGATATTGGCGTCGACCTCGGCTGCGTTGACCGCACCGGGGATGACTGTCTTGACGCTCGGATGGCCAAGGACAAATTGCAGGGCGGCCGCGATCAGTGGAACGCGATGTGCGTTGCAGACACGCTCGATCTTCCGGACGCGTTCCAGAATGTCCGGTGGTGCATCGGCGTAATTGTACTTGGCGCCGGCAACGGCACCCGTTGCCAGGATGCCGGAATTGTAGGGGCCGCCGAGAATGATGCCGACATCGCGTTGTTCGCAGAGCGGCAGGAAGGTTTCCAGGGCGTCCTGCTCCAGAAGCGTGTAGCGTCCTGCAAGCAGGAAACAGTCGAAATCCGCCTCTTCCAGAAGCTTCTGGCAAACCTGCCACTCGTTCACCCCGGCGCCGATGGCGGCGATGGCGCCGGCCTCCTTCAATTCGGTCAGGGCGCGGTAACCGCCATCATCGAAAAGTTCGCGCACGCGCCTGTCACTGGCTTCCTGCGAGCCTTGTGAAAAGACACAGACATCGTGCACCAGCAGGATGTCCGCAGCGTCCACCTGAAGACGTTCCTTGCTGGCCTCGTAGCTGCGCATGACGCCGTCATAGCTGTAATCGAACTGGATGCGCTTCTGCGGCACGTCCACAAAGGCTTCCGGCGTCACCTCTTCGGGCGCACAATCGAGCAGCAGCCGGCCGATTTTGGTGGAAAGTTCGATGTTGTCCCGACCAAACCGCCTGATCGCCTCGCCAAACCGCATTTCGGAGCGGCCAAGACCATATTGCGGGGCCGTGTCGAAATACCGGATCCCGTTGTCAAAGGCGGCTTGCAGGGCCGCCTGAGCGTCTTCCTCGGAGACTTTCCGATAAAGGTTGCCGAGCGGGGCGCCTCCAAAGCCCATTTCCGTAAGGTCTATCCTGCGTGCCGTCCTTGCGTTCAGCGGCCGCATTGCC
Source organism: Roseibium sp. (assembly GCF_965233565.1). GTDB lineage: Bacteria > Pseudomonadota > Alphaproteobacteria > Rhizobiales > Stappiaceae > Roseibium. The sequence goes on from NZ_OZ247494.1 coordinate 5,407,112, forward strand.
AAAGCTGCCATGGCTTCCTCCCAGTCGTTTTGGCCCCGGTTACAAGGACCTTGGGCTTTCCTCGTGCGCCAGCCCGTTCAGGTGAACAGATCCGGCCGTTCCTTCGCGAGCGGCTCCAGGCGGGTGACCAGTTCGCTCAAGTGTTTTTCCATTGCCTTTCGGGCGGCATCCGCGTCCTGCCGGCGGATCGCATCGATGATCTGCCGGTGCTCCTCATAGGCTTCGTAGGCCCGGCCGCGCAGCGGCAGGAGCAGTTGTCTTGCCCGGTTGACCTGGACCCAGCCGGTTGCCGCGATGGCGTTCAGTCGCGGATAGCCGGTGAACGCAAAGATGAGCTCGTGCATGCGCTCGTCCTCGGCATAGAACCCGGCCTCGTCGTGGTCCTCCAGGCAAAGCGCCTGAAGTCGGAGATTGCGGGTCAGCTCGGCCAGCTGATCTTCCGTGCGTTCGGCGGCGACCTTGGCAACGGCGGCGAGCTCGATTGCTTCGCGGAGAAAGGCGCCTTCGCGAATTTCCGACAGGGAAAATCGTGTGACCCGCGATCCGGATTGCGGAATCACTTCCACCAGCCCTTCGCTCGCGAGCTTGGTGATCGCTTCGGTGACAGGCGAGCGGGACACGCCGAGCTGTTCGCAAATTGCCTGTTTTTTCAGAGGGGTGCCCGGTGGAAGGTCCATAGCCAGAATTGCCATGCGCAAAGCCTCGTAGACACGTTGGGCCAGCGATCCGGAGAGTTTGCTGATGTCCGGCAAGGTGATGTCCGGAAAATCTTGTTCGTTGCTCAGGGACATGATTATCTCGATTAGAATGCTAACATGTTAGTTGACACAGTTGTCCTGTCAAGTTTATCGTCGGGTCAATTCGGCGCTCGACAAAATCATATCTGCGCCGTCGTGGGAGAGACCTTCGTGCTGCAGCCTCATGCAAATTCCATCCTTCTGAATGCCGATGATAACGTCGTCATCGCCCTGGAGGATATTGGGGCGGGGAAGCAGGCGGCCTTTGTCGATGTGCCCCTCACCAACCAGATCCAGCGCGGCCACAAGATTGCACGAACCCCCATCGCCTCCGGCGAAAAGGTGATCCGTTATGGCCAGATCATCGGTCATGCAAAAGCCGATATTCGACCTGGCGAGCATGTGCATGTCCACAATCTGGGCATGGGCGATCACAGTCAGGACTACCAGCACGCCGAAGCGTCTTACCCGCTTGCGCCGATCACGCAGGAGCGGACCTTCATGGGCTATCGCCGCTCGAATGGAAAGGCGGGGACCCGCAACTATATCGGCATCCTGACGTCGGTGAACTGTTCGGGCTCCGTCGCAAAATTCATTGCGGAAGCTGCGGAAAAATCCGGGCTGCTGGATGCTTATCCCAATGTCGACGGCATCGTTCCGATCGTCCATGGCACCGGATGCGGCATGTCGGCGAAGGATGAAGGCTATGCAACGCTGTTCCGGACGCTGTCCGGCTATGCACAGCACCCGAACTTCGCCGCGATCCTGTTGATTGGCCTCGGTTGTGAGGTGATGCAGATCGCCGATCTGGTCGGCGATCGGAAGATCCGGCCCGGCGGGGATCTGCGCTACATGACCATTCAGCAGACGGGTGGGACACGCAAGACCATCGAGGCGGGGCTGCGCGAATTGCATGAACTGGCGGCCATGGCCAACAACGCCGTGCGTGCACCGGTTCCGGTCTCTGAAATCACGGTTGGCATGCAATGTGGCGGTTCTGACGGGTATTCCGGTATCACCGCCAACCCGGCGCTGGGCATCGCGTCCGATCTGCTGGTGCGCCATGGTGGCACGACCATTCTGTCGGAAACCTCCGAGATTTATGGCGCCGAACATCTGCTGACGCGCCGGGCCGTGTCTGTCGAAGTTGGTCAGAAGCTGATCGAGCGGGTGCGTTGGTGGGAAGACTATACCGCCCGAAATGGCGGCGAGATGGACAACAATCCGTCTCCTGGAAACAAGCGCGGCGGACTTACCACCATTTTGGAGAAGTCGCTCGGCGCGGCCGCAAAAGGTGGCTCGGCGCCCCTGACAGATGTCTACAAGTTCGGCGAATTCATCGACAAGAAGGGCTTCGTTTTCATGGACAGCCCCGGTTTCGATCCCTGCTCAGTCACCGGTCAGATCGCGTCCGGTGCCAATATCATCGTCTTTACCACGGGGCGAGGATCCGTCTCCGGCTACATGCCGACGCCCTGCATCAAGCTGGCAACCAACAGCGAGATGTACGCCCGGATGTCGGAGGACATGGACATCAATTGCGGCGATATCGTTTCGGAGAACGTCAGCCTGGAAACCAAGGGCACCGAGATTTTCGAAAAGATTGTCGCGGTCGCGTCCGGGGAAAAGTCCAGGAGCGAGGAACTCGGCTTCGGCGGCGTGGAGTTCGTGCCGTGGCAGATCGGCGCGGTGATGTGACCGCAGCCTGAAGAACCAAATAAAACGCGCGAATTCTCGGGAGGAAAACGAGTGCGCCTGAAGGATAAAACCATTCTGATTTCAGCCGCCGGCCAGGGCATCGGCCGGGCCAGTGCAATTGCCTGCGCCCGCGAGGGAGCCCGGGTCATCGCGGTCGATATCAACGCTGAAACTCTGGCGACATTGTCCCGGGACGTGCCGGAGATTGAGACGAAAAAGCTGGATGTCTGCGACCGGGCAGCCATTGATGCCTTGGCCGCGGAATTGCCTGATCTCGACGGGCTCTTCAATTGCGCCGGTTTTGTCCATCACGGCACGATTGTCGACATCAGCGAGGACGACTGGGATTTCAGTTTCGATCTCAATGTGCGCTCCATGTACCGCATGACCCAGGCCTTTCTGCCGGGCATGCGCAAACGGGCACAGGAAACAGGAGCGGCCTCCATCCTGAACATGTCGTCCATGGCGTCTTCCATCAAAGGCTTTCCGGTGCGGACGCTTTACGGCGCGACCAAGGCTGCCGTGATCGGCCTGACCAAGGGCGTTGCCGCGGATTTCGTGGCCGACGGCATCCGCTGCAATGCTCTCTGCCCGGGCACGGTCGACACGCCGTCCTTGCGCGGCCGGATCGCGTCCGCACCGGATCCCGTTGAAGCGGAGAAGAATTTCATTGCCCGCCAGCCCATGGGCCGGCTGGCCACCGTCGACGATCTCACCCCGATGGTTGTCTACCTCATGTCGGATGAAAGCCGGTTCGTTTCCGGGCAGGCACTTCTGGTCGACGGTGGCGTCACGATCTAGTGGACGCTCCGTCGTGGTTTGGGAGGACCGCGTCATGACAAATCTGGTGAAGATGACGGGAATCGAGAAACGGTTCCCCGGCGTGCACGCCCTGAAATCCGTCAATTTCGAGCTGGACAGCGGTGAAGTCCATGCACTGATGGGAGAAAACGGCGCCGGCAAGTCGACGCTGATGAAGATCCTGTCGGGCATCTACCCCAAGGATGGCGGCGAGCTTCTGGTCGAGGGGCAGGACGTGGTGATCGACAGTCCCCGCGCCGCGCAGGATCTGGGCATCGGCATCATTCATCAGGAGCTCAGCCTGATGAACGATCTGACTGTCGCCCAGAACATTTTCATTGGCCGGGAGCCGCGCAAGCGGTTCGGGCGTCTTGACGAAGCGGCACTGAATGCGCAGGCGGACGAGATCTTCCGCTCCATGAACCTGACTATGAACCCCAGGACCATCGTCGGCGAGCTGACCATTGCCCGCCAGCAGATGGTCGAAATCGCCAAGGCGCTCTCCTACCGGTCCAGGGTCCTGATCATGGATGAGCCGACCGCGGCGCTGAACGACGCGGAAATTGCGGAGCTCTTCACCATCATCCGCCGCCTGAAGGCCGATGGTGTTGGCATTATCTATATCAGCCACAAGATGGATGAGCTGAAACAGATCGCCGACCGGGTGACGGTCATGCGTGATGGCGCCTATGTCGGAACCGTCGGCGCGGCCGAAACGCCCGTTTCCAAGATCATCTCCATGATGGTCGGCCGCGAAGTGACCAACGATCCGGTGGTTGTACCCGATCTCTCGGAGGCAGAGACCGTTCTGGAGGTGCGTGGTCTCACTCGTGGCAGCGAAATCCGGGACGTCAGCTTTTCCGTTCGCAAGGGAGAAATCCTGGGTTTTGCCGGCCTCATGGGGGCAGGGCGAACCGAAGTTGCCCGGGCCATCTTTGGCGCCGATCCCCGTGAGGGGGGGGAGATCCGGGTCCACGGCAAGGCCTGCGCAATCTCCAGGCCGTCCGACGCAGTCAGGGCCGGGATCGGTTACCTGTCTGAGGATCGCAAGCACTTTGGCCTTGCGACGGGCATGGATGTGCGCACCAACGTGGCCCTTGCCAGCCTCGACCGTTTCGCCAGCCGCTTCGGCGTTCTGAGAGAAGAGGCCATGCGCAAGACCGCGCAGGACTATATCGGCCAACTTGAGATCCGCACACCGTCCGACCGCCAGGAAGTCCGGCTACTGTCCGGGGGCAACCAGCAGAAGGTTGTCATTGCCAAGTGGCTTTACCGGGATTGCGACATCCTGATTTTCGATGAACCGACCAGAGGCATCGATGTTGGCGCCAAGTCGGAAATCTACAAGCTCCTGAAAAACCTCGCCAGCGAAGGCCGGGCGATCATCGTGATCTCCTCGGAATTGCCCGAAGTCATGCGGCTCAGCCATCGCATTGCCGTCATGTGCGAGGGCCGCCTGACCGGCATCCTGCCAGGCGGAGAAGACACAACCCAGGAAGACATCATGCATCTGGCGACACAACGGGCGCCGTCCATGCAGCCGGAGGGATATCCGCAATGACCGCCGTCAACACGCCATCTTCGCCGACATTCGTGACCCGTCTGGTCGAGGCCGGAGCGCATCAGAAACTGCTCGCCTTTGCCAGTCTGATCCTGCTCCTGATCGGTTTTTCGATCGCGTCTCCCAATTTCATGCAGACGTCCAACATGATTGCCATCTTGCAGGCCACCTCTGTCAATGGCGTTCTGGCGGTCGCCGCGACGCTGGTGATCATCACCGGCGGCATCGATCTGTCGGTCGGAACGTTGATGACCTTCTGCGCGGTGATTGCAGGCGTGGTCTTGACCAATCTTGGCATGCCGCTGCCACTCGGTGTTCTGGCTGCCATTGCCACCGGCGCTTTCTGCGGCCTTTGTTCGGGTACCTTTGTCGCCAAGATGAAGATCCCGCCCTTCATCGCAACGCTCGGGATGATGCTGATCCTGAAGGGGCTCTCGCTGGTCATCTCAGGCACGCGTCCGATCTACTTCAACGACACGCCGGGTTTCGACCAGATTTCACGCGGCTCGCTGATCGGCGAAATCTTTCCCGCGCTGCCGATCCCCAATGGTGTTCTGATCCTGTTCCTTGTCGCCGGAGCCGCAGCTTACATCCTCGGTCGAACGGTGCTCGGACGGTACACCTTCGCGCTGGGCTCCAACGAGGAAGCCGTGCGTCTGTCAGGCGTGAACACCGACCTTTGGAAAATGGCGGTCTACGCGCTTGCCGGAGCCATCTGCGGTATCGCCGGCATCCTGATTGCCTCGCGCCTGAACTCGGCCCAGCCCGCCTTGGGCCTCGGCTACGAGCTGGAAGCAATCGCTGCCGTCGTGATCGGCGGAACATCGCTCAGCGGCGGGCGCGGTACGGTTCTCGGAACGCTGATCGGCGCATTGATCATGGCCGTTCTGACCAATGGTCTTCGTGTCCTGTCCGTCGCCCAGGAATGGCAGACCGTTGTGACCGGCGCGATCATCATCCTGGCCGTCTATGCCGACATGGTTCGCCGGCGCAGGTCTTGACGTTCACCAAAAACCAAGAGGGCGACCACGCCCCGAAACCCGGGAAGAACCGGTCCAACCACAGGAGAGCAATATGCTGAACAGACGTACCCTCATTGGAGCCGCCAGCGCCGCCGCGCTGATGTTGTCCGCAAATTTCGCAAGTGCGCAGGAAACCTACGTGCCGCTGATCTCAAAGGGCTTCCAGCACCAGTTCTGGCAGGCCGTGAAGGCAGGCGCCGATCAGGCATCTGAGGAATTTGGTGTGGCCATCACCTTTGAAGGTCCGGACAATGAATCCATGGTCGACCGTCAGATCGACATGCTGGCAGCCGCCCTCGCCAAGAACCCGACGGCCATCGGTTTTGCGGCGCTCGACAGCCAGGCAGCCATTCCGCTGCTGCGCCAGGCCCAGGAAAAGGGCATTCCGGTGATTGCCTTTGACAGTGGCGTCGACAGTGACATACCGGTCGCGACCGCCTCGACGGATAATGTTGCCGCAGCTGCCCTTGCGGCGGACAAGATGGCAGAGCTGATTGGCGGTGCCGGCAAGGTGGCGATCGTGGCCCATGACCAGACCAGCCGGACCGGCATCGACCGCGTTGACGGTTTTGCCAATCAGGTCAAGGACAAGTATCCGGACATTGAAGTGGTGACTGTACAATATGGCGCAGGCGATCATTTGAAGTCGACCGAACTGACCAAGGCGATCCTGACGGCCAATCCGGACCTGAAAGGCATCTTTGGCGCCAATGAGGGATCTGCACTTGGTGTCGTCAACGGCGTTACGGAAATGGGCAAGTCCGACATCGTCATCATCGGCTATGACAGTGGCAAGGCCCAGAAGGACGCGATCCGGAATGGCGTGATGGCCGGCGCGATCACCCAGAACCCGGTCGGGATCGGCTATGAAACCGTCAAGGCGGCGCTTGAGGCCTCCCAGGGCAAGGAAGTCCCGTCGCATATCGACACCGGCTTCTACTGGTACGACAAGTCGAACATGGACGATCCCAAGATCGCGGCAGTCTTGTATGATTGATTATTATAGATAATATCTAGAAGGAAAATTTGAGCCTGAAACTGCTTCCATATGCAGTCTGATGGTTGCAGATTGAACAGGCTCCCACAACCCGGCCGTCACAAGCGGCCGGGTTCCCAACGTCAAGGAAAGACCTTCATGAAACTGCTGAGATACGGCGCGCCGGGTGAAGAAAAGCCCGGTCTTCTTGATAGCGACAATCAGGTCCGGGACCTGTCATTGATCGTTTCCGACATTGCCGGCGACGCCCTGGGGCCGGAGAGCCTGCAGCGCCTTCAGGCGCTCGATATCTCGACCTTGCCCGTGGTTGCTGGAACGCCGCAAGAGGACCTGCGTCTTGGCCCCTGTGTCGGGGCTATCGGCAAGTTCATCTGCATCGGCCTCAATTATGCCGACCATGCGGCGGAATCCGGCATGGACGTGCCGCCGGAGCCGGTTGTTTTCAACAAGTGGACGTCGGCGATTGTCGGTCCGGATGACGATGTGAAGATCCCGCGCGGGTCTGAAAAGACTGACTGGGAAGTCGAACTGGGCGTCGTGATCGGCAAGGGCGGTGCCTATATCGACGAAGCGGATGCCATGAGCCATATGGCCGGCTTCTGCGTGGTCAATGATGTGTCAGAGCGCGAATACCAGATCGAGCGGTCCGGCACCTGGGACAAGGGCAAGGGCTGCGACACATTCGGCCCGACGGGTCCCTGGCTGGTGACGCCCGATGAGGTCGGCGACTATGACGACCTTGGAATGTGGCTCGAGGTCGACGGGACGCGCCGCCAGACCGGTTCGACCAAAACCATGGTTTACCGGGTGCCGTTCCTGATTTCCTATCTCAGCCGTTTCATGAGCCTGCAGCCGGGCGACGTCATCTCCACCGGCACGCCTCCGGGTGTCGGCATGGGCCACAAGCCGCCGGTTTATCTGAAGGGCGGCGAAATCATGAAACTCGGCATCGACAAGCTGGGTGTGCAGACCCAGAAGGTGGTGCGGGCCTGACGAAACCTGCGCTCTGACTTTCCTTGTCATCCCGGTTTGCCGCAAAGCGGCAAGACCGGGACCCAGTAAACTCCAAGGTTTGGTCCAAAACCGAGCGGTGTGGAGTACTGGCTCCCGGATCTCCGCTGCGCTGCGTCCGGGATGACAAATTGAGAGGGTGTGCAGGTCTCACCGCGCTCCTTTGCCTGCTTCATGCCCCGAAAACCGCGCCAGCAGCACCGCAACGCTCTTGACCTGAAACTTCTTCAAAAGCCTAGCCCGAACATCCTCGATCGTCCTTGGAGACAGGCCAAGTCCGCGCGCCATTTCCTTGCTTGTCTGTCCCTGGGCAAGCAGAAGCAACACGTCCCGTTCGCGCGGTGTCAGCTGCGGTCCATCCGTTGTGCGGTCGATCAGCGCGAAGCTCAGGACAATGCGTTTCAGGGGCGCTTCCGGGGTCAGGGTACGCGCCCGGAAGCGGCACCAGATGCGGGATCCGTCGGAGCGGCGCATCAACCGTTCATCCGTGTAGGGCAGGGACTGGCGCAGCGGTTCCAGCCCGATATCCCGGATCTGGTGGAACTCCTGGTCGGTGCCGTAAAGCAGGCGAAAACTCTGCCCGATCAGGGCCTCCTTGCTGTAACCGAACATGGCGGCAAAGGTTTCGTTGCAGGTCTGGATGATCCTGTTTTCGGTCAGGGTCAGCCCCATTGGGGCGTGGTCGAAGGCAAGTTGATCGAGCTCTGACATGGGTCACCGTGAAACTACGGTATTGGCACCGTAGTTCGAGAGTAGCATAGTTGGTGTTTGGGTTGCCAATGGGAGATGGAGCCGGATGCCGCTTGTCGACGACCTGATCCGTGAAATTGACGCAAGGCGCGATGATCTGATTGCGCTGACACAGGATCTGCTGCGCATTCCGACGCTCAATCCACCCGGCGACAACTACCTTGAGATCTGCAATTTTCTGAAAAAAAGACTGAGGGCGTCCGGTTTTCAGACCGAATTGATCCGGGCACATGGTGCGCCGGGTGACAGTGAAAAATATCCGCGCTGGAACGTGGTTGCCCGCCGCGAAGGCGGCCGATCGGGTGAATGCGTGCACTTCAACAGCCATATCGACGTGGTCGATGTCGGGCATGGCTGGACCAAGGATCCGTTTGGCGGCGAACTTGTCGACGGCAAGATCTATGGTCGCGGCGCCTGTGACATGAAGGGGGGGCTGGCTGCCAGCATCGTGGCGGCCGAGGCTTTCCTGGCGGTCTGCCCGGACTTTGCCGGCGCCATCGAGATCAGTGGAACGGCCGACGAGGAATCGGGTGGTTATGGCGGGGTCGCCTATCTGGCCGGCAAGGGCTATTTCGATCCGGACCGGGTCCAGCACGTCATCATTCCCGAACCACTCAACAAGGACAGGATCTGCCTCGGGCACCGCGGTGTCTGGTGGGCGGAAGTCGAGACTTACGGCGAAATCGCCCACGGTTCCATGCCTTTTCTCGGCGATTGCGCCGTCCGCCACATGGGCGCGGTGGTCGAAGAGATGGAACAGAGCCTGTTCCCGGCGCTGGCGCAAAAACGGACGGATATGCCGGTCGTTCCGGAAGGGGCCAGGCAGTCGACGCTCAACATCAATTCCATTCATGGCGGCCAGTCGGAAGGCGATGCCGATTTCACCGGACTGCCAAGTCCTTGCGTTCCGGACAGCTGCCGAATGGTAATTGATCGCAGATTCCTGCTGGAAGAGAATATCGATGAGGTCCAGGCGGAGGTGATGGATGTTCTGAAAACCGTCGAAGGGCGGCGCGACAAGTTCCGCTATGATGTCCGCGAGCTTCACCGTGTGCTGCCGACCATGACGGAGAAGGACGCGCCCGTGGTCACAACCGTCGCGAAAGCCATCCGGGAGACCATGGGCAAGGAGGCGGAATATGTCGTCAGTCCCGGCACATACGACCAGAAGCACATCGACCGGATCGGCAAACTGAAAAATTGTATCGCCTATGGACCGGGCATTCTGGATCTTGCGCACAAACCGGACGAATATGTCGGTGTCGACGACATGCTCGACTCGGCGAAGGTGATGGGCCGCTCGCTGATCGATCTTCTGGCTGGAAAGCAAGATCAGCCGTCAGAAATAGGGGGAAGTCATGAGCCTGCGTAAGATCGGACTGGGAGTAATAAGCGCCTTGGCGCTGACCGCGAGCATGGGTCTCGCCCACGCGAAGAGCGACATCGTTGTTGCCATGCAGCTGGAACCGCCGCATCTGGACCCGACCAGCGCCGCCGCCGGTGCCATCGATTCCGTGCTCTATTCCAATGTCTTCGAAGGCCTGACCCGTTTCGGTCCGGATGGCTCGGTCAACCCGGGCCTCGCTGAAACCTGGGAGATCTCGGAGGACGGCAAGTCCTATACGTTCAAGCTGCAAGAGGGCGTGAAGTTCCACGACGGCAGCGACATGACCGCCGAGGACGTCAAGTTCAGCCTGGACCGCGCGCGCGCGGAGGACAGCCAGAACGCCCAGAAGGCACTTTTTGCAGGCATTGAATCGGTCGAAGTTGTCGATCCGTTGACGGTCAAGGTCACGCTCAAGGAGCCAAACGGCAGTTTCCTGTTCAACATGGCCTGGGGCGACGCCGTGATCGTCGCACCGGAAACCATCGGTGACATCAAGACAACGCCAATCGGAACCGGTGCGTTCAAGTTCACCGACTGGGTCCAGGGGGACCGGATCGATCTTGAAAAGAATGCCGACTATTGGGGCGAACCTGCCAAACTCGACAAGGTCACCTTCAAGTTCATTTCCGATCCGACCGCAGCCTTTGCAGCCGTGATGGCCGAAGACGTCAATGCCTTTGTCGGTTTCCCGGCGCCGGAAAACCTGCCGCAATTTGAAGCCGATCCGCGTTTCCAGGTGCTGGTGGGATCAACGGAAGGCGAAACGATCCTGTCGACCAACAACAAGCTGCCGCCGCTCGACAACATCAAGGTGCGCGAAGCCATTGCGCATGCAATCGACCGCCAGGCGATCATCGATGGCGCGATGTTCGGCTATGGCACCCCGATCGGCACCCACTTCGCGCCGCATAATCCCGATTATGTCGATCTGACCGGCCTCAGCCAGTACGATCCGGAGCTTTCCAAAAAGCTCCTTGCGGAAGCCGGCTATCCGGACGGATTCACCACGACCCTGAAGCTGCCGCCGCCCTCCTATGCCCGTCGCGGTGGGGAGATCATCGCCTCGCAGCTGCGCGCCGTCGGCATCGAAACGGAGATCACCAACCTGGAATGGGCCCAGTGGCTGGAACAGGTGTTCAAGGGCAAGGATTTTGGACTGACCATCGTCAGCCACACCGAACCGATGGATATCGGCATCTACGCGCGTCCCGACTACTATTTTCAGTATGACAATCCGGCCTTCCAGAAACTGATCGAAGACCTGACCATTGAAAACGATCCGGAAAAACGCTCCCAGCTTCTGAAGGATGCGCAGGAAATCATCTCCAACGACTATGTGAACGGCTATCTGTTCCAGCTCGCATTCCCGACCGTTGCCAATGCCAAGATCAAGGGGCTCTGGAAAAACCAGCCGACCCAGGCCACGGATCTGACAGCGGTCTCCTGGGAAGACTGACCCATACGCGAAGCAGGGTGTTCGCGCTTCGGTGCGCACACCCATTTGTCCTTCCCACTCCTGACGGTGGCTGCCTTTGTTGCGGCCACGCGACGCGGTCATGCTGCACTATTTTCTGAAACGTCTCTTGTCGCTGGCCTTGAGCCTTGTCGCGGCGTCCGTGATCATCTTCCTGGCGTTGGAAGTGGTTCCGGGCGATCCGGCGGCCTATATGCTCGGCCTCAATGCGCAGGAAGACACACTTGCAGCCCTGCGTGAGGAACTGGGCCTTAACGGCACGATCCTGCAACGTTATTTGTCCTGGGCAGGGGGGCTTCTGGTCGGTGATTTTGGCACTTCCTACACCTATCGCACCCCGGTGTCGGAGATGATCGGCGACCGGCTCTGGGTGTCGTTGCCGCTGGCGCTTTACGCCCTGACCTTAAGCACGCTGATTGCCTTTCCGGCGGGTATCTGGGCGGCCTCGCGGCGCGGCACGGCCGTGGATGCCGGTGTCATGGGTGTTACGCAGCTTGGCGTTGCGATCCCGAATTTCTGGTTTGCCATGCTGATGGTCCTGGTCTTTGCGATCAATCTGCGCTGGTTTTCCGCAGGCGGCTTTCCGGGCTGGGATGCGGGCTTCTTCGCGGGCATGAAAGCGCTGACGCTGCCGGCCACCGCACTGGCCCTGCCGCAGGCCAGCATCCTGACGCGGGTGATGCGCTCCAGCCTGCTCGATACGCTCAGTGAGGATTTTATCCGCACCGCCAGAGCCAAGGGGCTCTCCAAGGGCCAGGCGCTCTGGCGCCATGCCGTGCGCAATGCCCTGATCCCGGTGCTGACCATTCTCGGTCTGCAGTTCTCGTTTCTGCTGGCCGGCGCGATCATCATCGAAAATGTCTTCTTTTTGCCGGGCCTGGGTCGGCTGGTATTCCAGTCAATCAGCGCGCGCGATCTGATCGTGGTCGAGAGTGTCGTGATGCTTTTGGTCTTTGCGGTGATTGTCGTCAATTTTGCCGTCGACATGGCCTATGCCTGGGTCGACCCGCGCTTGCGCAGGAGACGATGATGAGCGTTTTCCTGCACAGCCGTACACTGCTGCCCGGCGCAATCCTTACGTTTGTTTTTGCCGGCGCGGCCCTGATCAGCCTGATCTGGGTGCCCTATGACATCACCGTTCTGGAGATTGCCAACCGGATGAAACCGCCCAGCTGGGCGCATCCACTCGGTACCGATCAGTTCGGACGGGATATCCTGAGCATGATCATGGAGGGTGCGCGCACGTCCATCGCCGTTGCGCTGGTCGCCGTCGGCATCGGCATGGTGCTCGGTGTGCCCTTGGGCCTGGCCGCGGCGGCCAGGAAAGGCGGTCTCATGGACGAGGTGATCATGCGCGGCAATGACCTGGTCTTTGCCTTTCCGAGTCTTCTGATCGCCGTCATGATCACGGCCGTGTTCGGAGCGTCCGCGCTGAACGCCATCATCGCCATCGGGATTTTCAACATTCCGGTATTTGCCCGCCTGACCCGGGGCGCGGCCCTGTCTTTGTGGAGCCGGGACTACATTCTGGCCGCGCGCGTTGCCGGCAAGGGACCGGCAAGGATTTCGCTGGAGCACATTCTGCCCAATGTCGCCAATCTGCTGATTGTCCAGGGCACGATCCAGTTCTCGCTCGGCATCCTCGCGGAAGCTGGTCTGAGCTATGTCGGGCTTGGCGCACAGCCACCGATTGCCAGCTGGGGCCGCATGCTTGCCGACAGTCAGACGATGATATCGCTGGCGCCCCATCTGGCCCTTTTCCCGGGACTTGCGATCCTCCTGACCGTGCTCGGCCTCAATTTGCTTGGCGACGGCCTGCGCGACGTGCTTGATCCCAAGTTCAGGAGGGCACGGACATGAGCCTTCTGGAGATCGACAATCTCTCGCTGTCCATTCACGGTGTACCGATCCTGGAGCGCGTATCCATGTCGCTGGCACCTGGCCGTATTCTGGGTGTCATCGGCGAAAGCGGCTCGGGCAAGTCGATCACTGCGTTCAGCGTCCTGCAACTCCTGCCCAACGGCACGGAGTGCAGCGGGGAAATCATCCTGAACGGCCAGGACATTCTGGGGCTCTCCGAGAAAGAGCTTTGCGGCTTGCGCGGGCGCGAGGTTGGGATGGTGTTCCAGGAACCGATGACCGCGCTCAATCCGTTGAAGACCATCGGGGCCCAGGTCGCCGAAACGATCCTGATCCACGAGAAGGTCTCCAGGGCCGAGGCGATGGCGCGGGCCGCCGAGGCGCTGCACCGGGCGGAGTTGCCGCAGGAAAGGTTTCCGCTGTCGCGCTATCCGCATGAACTTTCCGGCGGGCAGCGCCAGCGCGTCGTGATCGCCATGGCGATTGCCTTGAAACCCCGGCTGCTGATCGCGGACGAGCCGACAACGGCACTGGATGTCACGACCCAGGCGCAGATCCTCGATCTTCTGAAGCGGCTGGTCGCCGAAGACGGCATGGGGCTGATGCTGATTTCGCACGACCTCGCCGTGGTGGCAGATCTCGCGGACGATCTTGTCATCATGAAGGACGGGGAGGTGGTGGAAAGCGGTCCGGCGGACGAGATTTTCGCCAATATGCGGCATCCCTATTCGAAAGCGCTGCTGGAAGCCTCAGGTCATGTGCCGGAGCGGGCCAGCGAGCCGGTGGAGGTGCCGCTCCTGGAAGTGAGGGAGGTCGTGCGCGATTATGTCGGCCACACCCATGGCTGGTGGGGCAAGACCACCCATTTCCGGGCGGTCGACAAGGTCAGTTTCACGATACGCAAGGGGGAGAGCCTGGGGCTTGTCGGCGAGTCCGGTTGTGGCAAGTCCACGCTGACACGGGCCATTCTGGGCCTGGAAGAGGTTCAGTCAGGTGAAATCCTCTTTGACGGTCTGCCGGTCTTTACCCATCACCACGCCAATATCGCCGTGCGCCGCCGCATGCAGGTGGTGTTCCAGGACCCTTATGGCAGTTTCAATCCGCGCTGGAAGGTCGACCGTCTGGTGACCGAGCCGTTCCACCTTCTTGAGGCGCCGCCGCGCGGGAAGGAGCGCGAGCGGGCGATTGCCGAAGCGCTGGAAAGCGTCGGGCTGAAGCCTTCCGATGCCGACAAGTACATTCACGAATTTTCCGGCGGGCAGCGCCAGAGGATTGCCATTGCCCGCGCGCTGATCATCAAGCCCGACCTGATCATCCTGGATGAGGCGGTGTCGGCGCTGGACGTGTCTGTCCGGGCCCAGGTGCTTGATTTGCTGGCGGATCTGAGCGGCCGGTTCGGGCTGACCTATCTCTTCATCAGCCATGATTTGAGCGTCGTTCGCTCCATCACCGATCGGGTGCTGGTCATGAAAGCCGGCCAGATCGTCGAGGAAGGGCCGACCGGAGACGTCTTCGATCACCCGTCCCACCCCTATACGAAACAGCTCGTTGCGGCCGCCCCGGTTCTGCCGGTGGATGCGGCCTGAAGGAGAAGCAGACATGTTCAGATCCAGGAGAAAATTAGGCCCAGTGCTGCTGACAATCCTGCTTGCTTGGATCTGGGTCAGTGTCGGTCTGCCTTACGGAAATGACTTCGGGCAACCCGGATACAGTGACAACCACCTGTTCATAGAACTGTTTTTCCCGAAACAGCACACAATGTTTTACTGAGGAGCCACGGATGTCTGAGCTCGATCTCTGGTTCGATCCGGCCAAATGCCTGATCAATGGCACATGGGTTGATCCTCTGGGCGGCGAGGAACTGCCCCTGAATGATCCCTCGACCGGTGGGCGTATCGGCGCGATTGCAAGGGGAGGAGCGGCCGACATTGACGCGGCCGTCGCAGCCGCGGACGCCGCTCTCAAAGGTCCCTGGGGCAAGACATCAGCGGCGGAACGCGGGCGCTTCCTGTTTCGCCTGCAGCAACTTGTACTGGAAAAGGTCGACCATCTGGCAAGGATCGAGGCGATCGACGTCGGCAAACCGCTGAAGCAGGCACGCAACGATGCTGTCGCGCTCGCCCGGTACCTGGAATTCTATGGCGGCGCAGCCGACAAGCTGCATGGCGAGACCATTCCCTATCTAGACGGCTATACGGTTTACACCTTGCGCGAGCCGCATGGCGTCACCGGTCATATCGTTCCCTGGAATTACCCGATGCAGATCATCGGACGCTCGGTCGGCGCCGCATTGGCAACGGGCAATGCCTGTGTGTTGAAACCGGCCGAGGACGCGTGTCTGACCGCGCTTGCCTTTGCCGATCTCGCTCGCCAGGCCGGATTGCCGGACGGGGTCCTGAATGTGGTGCCGGGGCTCGGCGGTGAGGCCGGTGCCGCCCTGTCAGCGCATCCGGGCGTGCACCATGTGTCCTTCACCGGGTCCGTTGCAACCGGCATCCAGGTGCAGATGGCCGCTGCCCGCAACGTGGTGCCGGTCACGCTCGAACTGGGCGGCAAGTCTCCGCAGCTGGTGTTCGAGGATGCGGATCTGGATGCAGCGCTGCCGTTTCTCGTCAATGCGGGCATCCAGAATGCCGGGCAGACCTGCTCGGCGTCTTCGCGCATTCTTGTGCAGCGGTCCCGGGTTGCGGAAGTCACCGACCTGATGGCGGCGCGCTATGGTGGCCTGAAAGTCGGTCCGGCGCTGGCCGACCTCGATGTCGGGCCGCTGATCTCGGCCAGACAGCAAGGCATCGTCTCCAGTTTTCTCGACCGGGGTGCAGATCTTGAAAAGGCGGCGGAGGCAGAACTCAGCGGAACACCGGAAGGCGGCAGTTATGTGCGCCCGACGCTGTTCGGCAATGTGGCGCCGGATCACGTGCTGGCACGTGACGAGATTTTCGGCCCGGTTCAGGTGATTATCCCGTTCGATGACGAAGAGGAGGCTGTCGCCATAGCCAACGGCACCGATTATGGCCTGGTGGCCAGCCTCTGGACCCGGGACGGTGCACGCCAGATGCGGCTGGCAAAGCAAATCCGGACCGGTCAGGTCTTCATCAACAATTACGGTGCCGGCGGCGGCGTCGAGCTGCCGTTCGGCGGCATGGGCAGGTCCGGTCACGGACGGGAAAAGGGGTTTGAGGCGCTCTACGGCTTCACGACCCTGAAGACCGTGGCGGCGTTGCACGGATAGGGGGAGTCCTGCGGCGGAAACGGAATTAGGAGCGGCAGCCACACTCTCGGTTGTCATCCTCGCGAAAGCGCGGACCCGGGAAGCTCATGAGGTTGTGTGTGCTTTTGGAATGAACGACAGGGTTGGCTGGGGGCCAGATCTGCGCAGTGGATGACTGGCGATGGATATTTGGAAATCAACGTCTCTGCCGTCATGCCATGGCTTGTCCATGGCATCCAGGCCGTTGCGTTTCCAATAGCACCGCCTGAGCGTGTTGCTTGGAAACGGTGTGGATTGCCGGGTCAAACCCGGCGCTGACGAACACCGAATGGGGATTTGAAGGAAACAAACTCAACTGGCTCTCCAGTTCCGGCTCGCGCTTAGCTGCGGCCGAGGTGACGATGGAGAGCTCGAACAAGGGAACGGGAGACAAGGATGAGACTGGACGGAAAACGGGCAATCGTCACCGGCGGCGCTTCGGGATTTGGAGCCGGCATCGTGCGCAAATTTGCAGCCGAGGGGGCAAAGGTGCTGGTGGCCGATCTCAATCAGGAGCTGGCGGAGGAGATTGCAGCTGAAGTTGGTGGCCTGGCTGTCAAAACGGATGTCTCCTGCAATGACAGCGTCGCCCATCTTGCTGATGTTGCCTCTTCGCTTCTGGGCAAGGTCGACATTCTGGTCAACAACGCCGGCATCACCCATCTGCCCAAACCGATGCAGGATGTGACAGAAGACGAGTTCGACCGGGTCCTGGCGGTTAATTGCAAGTCGGTCTACCTGACGGCAAGGCATTTTGTGCCGGCCATGTGCGACGCGGGCAAGGGCGCGATCCTGAATGTCGCCTCGACGGCCGGTCTCAGTCCGCGTCCGAAACTCAACTGGTACAATGCCTCCAAGGGCTGGATGATCACAGCCACCAAGACTATGGCCGTCGAACTGGCGCCGTCGGGCGTGCGCGTCAACGCCATTTGCCCGGTTGCCGGGGAGACACCTCTTCTGAAAAGCTTCATGGGCGAAGACACGCCGGAAATGCGCGCCAAGTTCCTCTCCACCATTCCGATCGGCCGGTTTTCGACCCCGGAAGACATGGGCAACGCCGCCTGTTTCCTGTGTTCCGATGAAGCCGGCATGGTTACCGGGGTTGCGATGGAGGTGGATGGCGGACGCTGCATCTGAGGAGAGTGGCCATGAAACAATGTGCTGGAGGGTGTCTCTGTGGGAAGGTGCGCTTCGTCGCATCGGGCGCGCCCTTGCGGGTTGGTCTTTGCCATTGCATGGACTGCCGCAAGCACCACGGCGCGCTGTTTCATGCCTCCGCCATCTTTCCGGAGAAGGCTGTGACCGTCGAAGGGGAGACGCAAAATTTTCAGGGCCGTCATTTCTGTCCGCTTTGCGGCTCGTCGGTCTTTTCCAGGACGGGTGACGAGATTGAAGTTCATCTCGGCGCGCTCGATGCCCCTGACCAGTTCCGGCCGACCTATGAGCTTTGGACCATCCGCCGCGAGGCCTGGTTACCGGAGTTTCCGGAGATGACGCTTTGTGAGCGGGACCGGGAGGACGAAGGCTGAGGAACAGGGGCTCCTAAGCCCAGCAGTCATCCATACATGAGCGAAGAGAAAGAGTGGGTGTCACCCCGGACAAGCGCAGCGCCGATCCGGGGCCTACTCGCATGTCCGCTTGCGTTCAGTATTGCCTTTGGCGCCGATGCTTTTCAGCTTGAGTTCTTGCTCTGGAAATGAGTAGGCCCCGGGTCTCGCTTCGCTCGCCCGGGGTGACACCAGGGGTTGGTGTTTTCGTCGGGTTTAACGCATGCTGGTGGGCGCAGACCTCCGAAATCTGGCTCCGCGACCAGCTGCGCCACATTCGTCCGGAAAGAGAGATGAGAAGGTGTGGGTGTCACCCTGGACAAGCGTAGCGCCGATCCGGGGTCTACTCGCATGTCCGCTTGCGCTCGGTACTGCCTTTAGCGCCGATGTTTTTTCAGCCAGCACTTTTGCTCCGGCAATATGTCTGCGACGATGCCTCGCATTGCTCACCCGGAAGGACACTGGGCAGGGGGGAGAACCCAGATTTCGGCTTGAATGCGCCTCACTGAAATTTTTTTGCCGATTAATTTCAGGCGAAAGTTGCTGATTTTGCTGGTCAATTTTCGCGATAAAATGAATGCATTCAAAAAAATGAAACGTTTCATATTGACGAGTCTCAAACTCCATGCTTTCAATTTGTCAGCCTGATCGCGCCGGAATTCCGGCCCCGAGGGTGCAGCCTTTTTGGGAGGAAAATCATGAAGTTATTTAAAATCGCTGCCGCGGCAGCGACCGGTCTCGCTTTGCTTGGTGGCACCGCTCTGGCCGATGACAAGCCGGTGGTCGGCCTGATCATGAAGTCACTCGCCAACGAGTTCTTCCAGAACATGATGGTGGGCGCCGAAGCGCACCAGGAAAAGCGTGGCGACTACGTGCTGAAAGCCGTCGGCATGCAGAACGAGACCGACTTTGAATCCCAGATCAACGCGGTTGAGAATTTCATCACCCAGGGTGTCGATGCCATCGTTGTTGCCCCGGCTGACAGCCGCGCCATGGTCCGTCCGCTGAAGAAGGCGATGGAAGCCGGCATTGTGGTGGTCAATTTCGACGTGGCGCTCGATGAGGACGCCAAGAAGCAGCAGGGTGTGGATCTGGCCTTTGTCGGTCCGGACAACCGCGGTGGCGCGAAGCTCGCCGGTGATGCGCTCGGCAAGACGCTGGGCGAGGGCGGCAAGGTCGTCATCATTGAAGGCAACCCGGGCGCTGACAACGCCAACCAGCGCCGCATGGGCTTTGAAGACAGCGTCGCAGAGTTCAAGCTCGACCTGCTGGACAGCCGCACGGCCCATTGGGAAACCGAAGAAGCCAACCAGGTCTTCGCCACCATGCTGACCGCGAACCCGGACATTCAGGGTGTCATGGCCGCCAACGATTCCATGGCCATCGGTGTCGTCAAGGCTCTGGAAAGTGCCGGTCGTGACGACATTCTGGTCGTCGGCTTCGACAACATCCCGGCCGTTGGCCCGATGATCGAAGACGGGCGCATGCTTGCCACCGTCGACCAGTTCGGCACCGACATGGCCGCCAATGCCATTGATCTGGCGCTGGAGGTTGTCGCAACCGACAAGGATCTCGAGGGCTGGGTCAAGACCCCGATCGAATTGGTGACGGCAAACTAAGCCTAATCCAAGAGCGCTCCCGTCCGGTCAGCCTGAAGGGCGGGAGCTGTTTTCTTTCAAGATCACGACAGGACGCATCATGGCAGCCGCCTCGCTTGCCGCAGCGCCCGCAGCTGCGCCGGAAACACCGTTTCTGTCCGTTCTCGGTCTCAAGAAATATTTTGGGGGCGTCAAGGCCCTGGATGGCGTGAGTTTTTCTCTTGAAGAGGGAGAGGTTCATGCGCTCGTCGGCGAAAACGGCGCCGGCAAATCCACCCTGATCAAGATCCTCTCCGGTGTCTTTCCCTTCGATGACGGCGAGGTCACGCTCGCCGGAGACAGCTACACGCCGGCAACACCGCATGAGGCCAAGGATCGCGGCGTTCAGGTGGTGCACCAGGAATTCAACCTGCTCGACCACCTGACCATTGCCGAGAACATTTCCATCGAGCACATGCCGACCAACCGGTTTGGCCTGCTCGACCGCAGGGAAATGAACCGGCGGGCACGCCAGGCGCTCGACGCCATCGGCCTCTCCGACATCGACGTCGCCCAGCCGGTCTCATCGCTCGGTATCGCCCATCGCCAGCTGGTCGAGATTGCCCGGGCCTTGCAGTCGAAGAGCCGTATCCTGATCCTGGACGAGCCGACGGCAACCCTGACCGAGCGAGAGACCAAGCGCCTCTTCGACATTGTGGCTGCCATCAAGGCGGATGGTGTGACCGTCGTTTTCGTGTCGCATCATCTCGATGAAGTCTTTGCCATCTGCGACCGGGTCACGGTCTTCCGCAATGGCAAAACCATCGCGACCGACCTGATCGCGGAGACGACACCGGAGGGCGTTGTTCAACGCATGGTCGGGCGTCACCTTGGTGCGGAACGGGACGAGCAGGACGTGAAAACGCCGGGCCAATCCGCTCTCAGGCTCGACAATCTCCTGACCGGCGCGAACCCGGGCAACACCGGCGTGTCGCTGGACTTGAGGGCCGGCGAAATTGTCGGCATCGCAGGTCTGGTCGGTGCGGGGCGCACGGAAATCCTGCGCGGCATCTTCGGCGTCGATCCGCTGCGGTCCGGCACACTCTATCGCGACGGCCAGGAAGTGCGTTTCAAGGGGCCGCGTGATGCGATCGCTGCCGGGATCGGCTTTGTCACCGAGGATCGCAAGGACGAAGGCCTGATCCTCGATATGCCGATTGCCGCCAACATGTCGCTGGCCAGTCTTGGGGCTGTGTCACGCTCCGGGCTGTTGCAGCTTGCCAGCGAGACCCGCAAGGCACGCGAGGGCGGGGCGAAACTGAAACTCAAATACGGCAAGACCTCGGACGCCGTTTCCAGCCTGTCCGGGGGCAATCAGCAGAAGGTTGTGCTGGCCAAATGGCTGGCGCGCGGGCCGAAGGTGCTCCTGCTTGATGAACCGACCCGAGGCGTTGATGTCGGCGCCAAGGCCGAGATCTACGGCATCCTGAAGGACCTTGCCCGGGAGGGCGTTGCCCTGCTGGTCGTCTCCTCCGAGATGCCCGAGCTGATGACCCTGGCCGACCGCATCCTGGTGCTGGCTGAACACGAGATCCAGGGCGAACTCGCCCGCGACCAATTCTCAGAAGAAAACATCCTGAAACTGGCTTACGGGCAGACCGACACGGCCGGGGGAGCACGTCAATGACCACCGAAACCCTTCAGGAAGCCGCGCCGCCGGTTTCCAAATTCTCTATTCGCACCGTCCTGCACAATGCCGGCATCGGTCTCGCACTCCTGGCGCTGATCCTGTTCTTCTCGCTCTTCACCGAGCATTTCCTGACGCCGAACAACATCACCAACATCCTGACCCAGATCACCATCAACCTGATCCTGGCGGTCGGCATGACCTTCGTCATCCTGATCGGCGGCATTGATCTGTCGGTTGGCTCGGTCATGGCCTTTGCGGCCGTTGTCGCCGGCAAGGCGATCACGCTGCCCGGTTTC
Source organism: Roseibium sp. (assembly GCF_965233565.1). Classification (GTDB taxonomy): domain Bacteria; phylum Pseudomonadota; class Alphaproteobacteria; order Rhizobiales; family Stappiaceae; genus Roseibium. Next base: position 5,428,770 of record NZ_OZ247494.1, read on the forward strand.
GGCCCGGCCGAAGCGATTGCGCTGGCGATAGTCGCGGCGACGCTGACCGGCGTTCTTTGCGGTGTCGTCAACGGGGCGATCAGCGCCTATTGGGCGCTGCCGTCCTTCATCATCACGCTCGGCATGCTCAACATTGCGCGGGGCGCCGCGCTGCAGGTGTCCGATGCCCAGACGATCTATTCCTTCCCTTACGCGTTCGAGGAATTCGGTTCGGCCATGATCTACGGCGTGCCGGTGGTTTTCCTGGTCGCGCTGGTCCTGGTCTTCATCGCCTGGTTCGTTCTGAACTTCACTGTCTTCGGCCGCCTGATCTACGGCATCGGCAACAATGAGGAAGCCGTGCGGCTCGCCGGCCATTCGGTGTTCCGTTACAAGATCGCGGCCTTCACCATTTGCGGGTTGACCGCGGGGATCGCGGCGATCGTCTATATGGCCCGGCTCAACATCTCCAGTCCGATTGCCGGCATCGGCTTTGAGCTCAACGCCATTGCTGCGGTGATCATCGGCGGCACCAGCCTCAGCGGCGGCCGGGGCTCGGTCATCGGCACGTTGCTTGGCGCCTTCATCATCGGCGTGCTTGCCAACGGGCTGATCCTGATCGGGTTGAGTGATTTCATGCGCCAAATGATCACCGGCGTCGTCATCATCATCGCCGTAGTGCTTGACTACTATCGCGCAAAATACGCAGCAAAATGAAACGGACCGCACTTCTCAACCGTCACCTGAGCGCGCTGGTCGCGTCGCTCGGGCACCTCGACGAGATCATTGTCGCCGATGCGGGCCTGCCCGTGCCGGACGGCGTCACCGTGATCGATCTCGCCGTCTCGCCCGGTGTGCCGCGCCTGCGCGATGTGCTGAATGCTCTGCGCTCGGAACTGACGATCGAACAGGCGATCTGGGCCGAAGAGGCGTCCGACACGGTCTCTGGCGTGATGGAAGCGGAAGTGGAGCTCTGGCGGGCGCAAGGCTCCGCCAGGGTGACGACCTCGCTGCTCTCGCACGAGGACTTCAAGCAGCGCAGCGCCGGGGCCAGGGCCGTCATCCGCACGGGTGAGGTCACGCCCTATGCCAATCTTCTTCTTGTCAGCGGGGTCGCGTTTTGAAATTCGTAACTGTCGTCGGCAGCATCAATATCGACCTCACCAGCTATCTGGACCGCTGGCCGAAGGTGGGTGAGACCATCGCCGTTCGTGAAACTGTGTCCTCTCTGGGTGGCAAAGGTGCCAATCAGGCTGTCGCCGCCGCGCGTCTTGGCGCCAGGACGGCCTTTGTCGGCGCCATCGGTACGGACGGGTTTGCCCAGCAGGCCGCGATGGAGCTGCGCAGGGAAGGCGTCGGTGCGTTGCTTCAGGAAGTGCCGGACGCGGCAACAGGCCTTGCCTTCATCGATGTCGGACCCGATGGCGGCAACATGATCAGACTTGCCGGAGGCGCCAATCTGAAGCTGGGACCTTCCGATATCCAGAGGCAAAAGGAAGTCCTGCTGGACGCCCAGGTGGTTCTCCTTCAGAACGAAATAGGTCTGGAGGCCTCCTTGCAGGCGGCCCGTCTGGCGCGTTCCGGAGGGGCTCTGGTGATCATGGACCCCGCACCAGCCCCAAGCCCGGCCTGGCCGCGTGACTTGCTGGCGGACTTCGACATCGTGACACCGAATGCCCATGAGGCTGCGGGCCTATTGGGGTGGGAACCGGCAACACTGGACGAAGGCCGCGAGGCTGCAAGGCAACTGGCTCCCTGTTGTGCGCGCGGTGCCATCATCACCATGGGGGGGACGGGGGTCGCCTGGGCGCTCGATGGCGAGGTGGAGGCGTTGCCGGCTCCGAAGGTCAAGACCATCGACACGGTCGCCGCGGGCGATTGTTTCAACGGGGCGCTCGCGACGCGGCTGAGCCTCGGCGAGAGTTACAGGGACGCCATTGCCTTTGCCATGCGCGCTGCCGCGCTCGCGACGACACGCAAGGGGGCGGCAGCGTCGCTGCCGAGACTGGACGAGCTGGAAGCGCCGCTTAAGTCGCTGTCCGCCTGAATGAATTCGGCATCTTGATTGCCGCTCCGAGGAATGCTTCAAGGAGTAGGACCTGACTTGGAGACCGCCTGCAGATGCCAACAATCAAAGACGTCGCACGCAAAGCCGGTGTGTCTGTTGGAACTGTCTCGCGGGTTCTCTCCAAGAATGAAACCGTCAAGGAGCCTCTGAAAAAGCGCGTGACCGCGGCGATGGAAGAGCTCAACTACAAGCCCAATCTGGCCGCACGGGCGCTCCGCACCAATTCCATCGAGGTGATCGGCCTCGTGGTGCCGGACATCACCAACCCGTTTTTTGCCCAGCTTGCCAAGAACATCGAAATGGAAGCTGCCAAGCGCGGCCATTCGGTGATGCTGGCCAATTCCCACGACGACCTGGAAGACGAAAGAACCCAGGTCTCCGTGCTGCTCGACCGCTCGGTCTGCGGCGTGATCGTCGTGGCGACTTCCGATGGCGGCCAGAGCCACAAGGCCGATGTGCCGATTGTCTCTCTCGATCGCCGTTTCGGCGCCTATCCGCTGGTTGCGACCGATCATTTTGACGGCTCGCAGAAGATTGCCGATCATCTCGTGGGGCTTGGGCACAGACGGATTGCCTATATTGCCGGTCCGCAATCGATGGAGGTTGCCCGCCAGCGCCGGGAGGGGTTTGTCGCGCGGATCAAGGCGCTCTCAACAGCTGAAGACCCGATCCGGCTTGAAGTGCGGGAAGGCCAGTTCGACTATGACAGCGGCGAGGAGATCGGCCGAACGCTCCTGAAAGGCGTTCCGCCCGGCAGCCGCCCCACTGCCATTGCCGCGGCCAGTGACCAGCAGGCGATCGGTGTCCTGCGCTGCGCCCGCGACCTCAAGCTGGAGGTTCCGAAAGACCTCTCTGTCACCGGCTTCGACGACATCACGCTCGCCTCCCTTGTCGTCCCCCGCCTGACCACCTTGCGCCAGCCGATTGAGCGGCTCGCAGGGGCTGCTGTGGAACGGATCTTTGCCAGGGGTGCAGTGGCGCAGGATGAGTCGATTGGAGGAGAGGTTGTCGTGCGGGAGTCAACGGCGGCAATTTAGACTCAGAGCGGCTTATGCCGGGTTGGTCATTAGCTCATTGATAGAAAGTTAATTTTGATTTTGGGAGGGACTGGTGTCTCACTGTTCAGTTTGGTCAATTGGTTTTGATGAAGTTGCTGGCTACACCATTGATAGAGACTATCTCGATGGTGATGTCGACAAAATTGAATATGTCGATACGACCCCGGATCATGGCAGCAACCCGTCTTTTAAACCTGGAAGAATGTATGCTGGTCGCCCGGTCAAACCAGACTTCATTCCAACCAGAATGGTCTGGAGAAACAAAGATATTCCTCCCTATGACTTTTTCATGCTCAACAAGCTTATTTTGGTCAGTGATGCTTTTAGGGAAATAGTGGAGCGGCATGAGCCGGGTGTTCATCAGTTCTTCCCAATAGAAGTGATGTCTGAATATGGTCAAAAGATCGGGCAGGTATACTTCTTTAATATTTGTAACCGGCTTGACTCTGTGGATCCTGAGAAATCTACGGCAAAAAAAGGGAAATTATTTTGGGATACGCTGTCCGGAAAGATGGTCTATTCAAAGAGCGTGATCGGGGAGCGCCATGCATGGGTGGATAAATATGTGTCAAGCGGTCAGTTTCTATCAAACGCCGTGAAGGAAGATGTCGTATCTGCCGGATTAACCGGGATTGTTTTTAACGCTCGTACCGTGAAATAGAAATTTGTTGACGCTGCCTATCTGATTGAATTTCGGGGTAAATTTCAGCAGTGGAATTACCTCGTCGAAATTCGCTATGTCGGAACAATGCAAATCCACAAGGTGTCGAGACAGCCGGAGCTCCGTGTCGTTTATCGTCGTGGGCGCATGTGGCTCAGTCAGACGTGGTCTTCAAAGATCAGGTCCCGCACAAGGGCAATTCGATGTGCCTCGTCCGCAGCTCAGCCTGTGAAAAGAGCGAGCGCTTGGGCGGGGGCTCTCCTAGCTGTGTGACGCTCCCGCCCTTGGTCATTGATATCTTTGGTTGTTTTGTCGGTTGAGATGCAATCGCTTGTTGGGGCAAGAGTGATCGCTATAGCAGGTTGTGAAGAAAAGGATTTATCGATGGCCGATGAATTTGTTTGGGCAATTGGATTTGATGAAGTTGCTGGTTACATCATTGAGAGAGAGTATCTTGATGGTGATGTCGACAAGATTGAATATGTCGATACGACCCCGGATCATGGCAGCAACCCGTTGTTTGAACCTGGAAGAATGTATGCTGGTCGACCGGTCAGACCCGACTTCATTCCGACGAGGATGGTCTGGAAAAACAAAGATATTCCTCCCTATGACTTTTTCATGAGCAACGGGCTTATTTTGGTTAGTGATGCTTTTAAGGAAATAGTGGAGCGGCATGAGCCGGGTGTTCATCAGTTCTTCCCCATAGACGTGATGTCTGAAGATGGACAAAAGATCGGGCGGGTATATTTTTTTAATTTTTGTAACCGGCTTGATTCAGTAGACCCCAATAATTCTACGGCAAAAAAAGGGAAGTTACTTTGGAAGCCTCGAACCGGAAAGATGGTCTATTCAAAGAACGTGATCGGGGAGCGCCATGCATGGGTGGATAAATATGTGTCAAGCGGTCGGTTCCTATCAAACGCCGTGAAGGAAGATGTCGTATCTGCCGGATTGACCGGGATTGTTTTTAACGCTCGTCACGTGAAATAGAAATTCGTTGCCGCTGCATATCTGGTGGAAATTACCCCGTCGAATTCCGCTATGTCGAAGCAATGCAAATCCACAAGGTTTCGAGACAGCCGGACCTCCGTGTCGTTTGCCGTATCATGGGTGCATGTGGCTCAGTCAGACCTGATCTTCAACGATCAGGTCCCGCACAAGGGTAATTCGACGCGCCTCGTCCGCAGCTCAGCCTGTCAAAAGAGCGAACGCTTGGGCGTGGGGCACCTAGCTTATGACGCTTCCGCCCTTGGTTATTGATATTTTTGGCTGTCTTGGCAGTTGAGATGCAATCGCTTGTTGAGGCAAGAGTGATCGCTACAGCAGATTATGAAGAAAAGGATTTATCGATGGCCGATGAATTTGTTTGGGCAATTGGATTTGATGAAGTTGCTGGTTACATCATTGAGAGAGAGTATCTTGATGGTGATGTCGACAAGATTGAATATGTCGATACGACCCCGGATCCTGGCAGCAACCCGTTGTTTGAACCTGGAAGAATGTATGCTGGTCGACCGGTCAGACCCGACTTCATTCCGACGAGGATGGTCTGGAAAAACAAAGATATTCCTCCCTATGACTTTTTCATGAGCAACGGGCTTATTTTGGTTAGTGATGCTTTTAAGGAAATAGTGGAGCGGCATGAGCCGGGTGTTCATCAGTTCTTCCCCATAGACGTGATGTCTGAAGATGGACAAAAGATCGGGCGGGTATATTTTTTTAATTTTTGTAACCGGCTTGATTCAGTAGACCCCAATAATTCTACGGCAAAAAAAGGGAAGTTACTTTGGGATGCGCTGTCCGGAAAGATGGTCTTTTCAAAGAGAGTCATCGGGGAGCGTCATGCATGGGTGGATAAATATGTGTCAAGCGGTCGGTTCCTATCAAACGCCGTGAAGGAAGATGTTGTATCTGCCGGATTGACCGGGATTATTTTGCACGCGTTTTCATTGAAGTAGATATTTAAAAACGCGCTGTTCCTGCATATCTGATTGAATTTCGGGGTAAATTTCAGCAGTGGAAACTACCTCGTCGTCCTCCGCCTGACCACCTTGCGCCAGCCGACAGAGCGGTTCGCAGAGACTGCCGTGGAGAGGATCTTTGCCAGAGGCGCAGTTGCGTAGGATGAGGCGATTGGGGGAGAAGTGATCGGACGGGAAGCGACAGCGACAATTTGAGAAATTGAGTTTGTAATCGTTCAGTTGGAAAATGACATGACAAACAACAGCGAGATTTGGGTCAGCAGCGCCCTGACCAACGGGGTGCTCGGCAACAAGCTCGGCATTCGTGCAAAGTATTTCGGGCAGGACTGGGAACCCCCGACACATAAGGTTCCGCCTGAACCAGATGGTGTATTTGATAATATGCAGCGCCAGGTGCGCGGTGAAATCTTGCGGCGCGAAGACTTGCCGGAAGCCTGCTATGTCTTTGATGAGAAGCGCTTCAAACAGTGCAAGGATTTTTTCTTCCTGGGCGGATTTGCTGCCGTCAAGGGACGTCTGGCGGAGGTGCTTCTGGATGCGGATCTCGGTGCCGGAAAAATGGTCCAGATACCTGTTTTTGAAGAGGATAAGGTGACGGAACTGCCGGGGCCTTACTACGTGCTCAATTTTGTGGCTCGCGACCGCATGTTCCTGCCTGTGGAATCTCGGGCTCTCGAAACGATCCTGACCATGAACGAGGATGGGCGCGATCTTTGGGATACTTACTCCGAAACGGATGGAGATATAGCCGTGGCCGCGGCGGCGCTGGATAGTGGACCGGATATCTGGGTCGATCCGAGGCTTAAATATGAAATTTTCCTGAGCGGTTCCCTCGTCAAAGCCATTCGGCAGGCAAAGATCAAGGGAGGCTATTTGCGGCTGCGTCGCTGCCGGATCGTGGAGGAGAACCCACAATAGGTCAGCCTCTCTGACCATATATTTCAAACCTAAAACTTTAAGCTTGAAATAAATTTCTCCCTGTGGTTCGCTGAAGACAACGCAGCCATGGAGGATCACATGCGGATTGCCTGTCTCGGGGGAGGACCAGCCGGTCTCTACTTCGCCATCTCGATGAAGCTGCGCGATCCTGGACACGAGATCGACGTGATCGAGCGCAACCGGCCGGACGACACATTCGGCTGGGGGGTGGTGCTCTCCGACGAGACCTTGCAGAACCTGGCCGAAAACGATCCGGTCAGCGCCAAGGCGATCGGCGAGAACTTTGCCTATTGGGACGACATCGCACTTCACCTGCGCGGCGAGCGTCTGGTTTCCACCGGTCACGGGTTTTGCGGCATTGGCCGCATGAAGCTGCTTCTGCTGCTGCAGGACCGCGCCCGCGAACTCGGCATCAATCTGAAATTCGAGACCGAAGTCGAGAGCGCCGAAGACTACCGCAAGGACTACGATCTGGTGGTGGCCAGCGACGGGCTGAACTCCAGGACCCGGACGCTTTACCAGGATACCTTCAAGCCGGACATCGACCAGCGGCTCTGCCAGTTCGTCTGGCTCGGCACGCACCAGAAATTCGCGGACGCCTTCACCTTCATTTTCGAGGAAACCGAGCATGGCTGGGTCTGGGCCCACGCCTATCAGTTCGACGACGAAACAGCGACCTTCATTGTCGAATGCGACCAGGAAACGTTTGACGCCTTCGGCTTTGGCGAGATGAGCCAGGAAGACAGCATCCGCACCTGCGAGGAGATTTTCAAGGATCACCTGGGCGGTCATCCGCTGATGACCAACGCGAAACACATCCGCGGCTCTGCCTGGATCCGCTTTCCGCGGGTCCTGTGCGAGAAATGGAGCCACGAGAACGTGGTCCTGCTTGGGGATGCCGCCGCGACAGCGCATTTTTCCATCGGCTCGGGCACCAAGCTGGCCTTTGAATCGGCCATCGCGCTTGCCGAATACCTGCACACCGAGCCGGATATGGCAGCCGCCTTCAAGCGCTACGAAGAAGACCGGCGCCTGGAAGTGCTGCGCCTGCAATCCGCCGCGCGCAACTCGCTGGAATGGTTCGAGCACGTCAAGCGCTACCTGCATCTCGACCCGGTACAGTTCAACTATTCCATGCTGACCCGCTCCCAGCGGATCAGCCATGAAAACCTGCGTCTGCGTGACCCGAAATGGCTGGAATCGGCCGAGCGCTGGTTCATGGACCAGGCGGGTGTCTCGCCAAATGAGCCGGTACGTTCACCGATGTTCACCCCGTTCAAGCTGCGCGGGCTGGAGCTCAAAAACCGCATCGTCGTCTCGCCGATGGCCCAGTACAAGGCCGTTGATGGGGCTCCGACCGACTGGCACATGATCCATTATGGCGAGCGCGCGAAGGGCGGGGCAGGGCTTGTTTATGTGGAGATGACCTGCGTCAGCGCTGAAGGGCGGATCACACCGGGATGCCCGGGCCTTTATGCGCCCGAGCATGAAGTGGCCTGGAAACGGCTGACCGATTTTGTCCATGCCGAGACCGACGCGAAGATCTGTTGCCAGATCGGCCATTCCGGCCGTAAAGGCTCCACGAGGATCGGCTGGGAAGGCATGGACCAGCCGCTGGAAAGCGGCAACTGGGAGCTGGTCTCCGCCTCCGCCATTCCCTGGTCCGACGGCAATGCGACACCGCGCGAGATCACCCTGGCCGAGATGGACGAGATCAAGGCCGAGTTCGTTTCCGCAGCCGAAATGGCAGGCCGGGCCGGCTTCGACATGATCGAGCTTCACGCCGCCCACGGCTATCTGCTGTCCTCCTTCATTTCACCGGTTTCCAATGTCCGGACCGATGACTATGGCGGATCGCTGGAAAACCGCATGCGCTGGCCGTTGGACGTCTTCAAGGCCATGCGCGCTGTCTGGCCGGAGGACAAGCCCATGTCTGTGCGTATCTCCGCCTGCGACTGGGTGGGTGAAGAAGGCGTGACCCCGGACGATGCGGTCGAGATCGCCCGGATGTTCCGCGCAGCGGGTGTCGATCTGGTGGATGTGTCCGCCGGTCAGACCACGCCCAAGGCGAGGCCCGTCTATGGACGGATGTTCCAGACACCGTTTTCCGACCGGATCCGCAACGAGGGCGGCTTGCCGACCATGGCTGTCGGCAACATCTACGAGGCCGATCACGCCAACTCGATCCTGATGGCGGGCCGCGCCGATCTGGTCGCTGTCGGCCGTCCGCATCTGGCCGATCCCTACTGGACCTTCCATGAGGGCGCCAAGATCGGCGACCGCAACGCGTCCGACTGGCCGAAGCCGTATCTCGCCGGCCGCGACCAGCTCTGGCGCCTGGCCGACCGGGAAGCGGAGATGCTGAAAGTATGAGTGTCTCGGGCCGACATATCGTGGTGACCGGCGGAGGCAGCGGTGTTGGCGCCGCCTGTGCCCATCGCTTTTGCGAGGCCGGTGCTAAGGTGACGATCCTGGGGCGCACGGAAGCAAAGCTGGCCGAACAGAAACTGGCCTATCAGGTCTGCGATGTCACGGATGCCGGGGCCGTCAAGGCTGCTTTCGAGGCGGCCAAGTCAGAAAACGGAGCCATCGATGTGGTGGTGGCAAATGCCGGTGCCGTTGAAAGCAAGCCGTTCCTGAAAACGGCGCCGGAGGATCTTCAGTCCATGCTGGCGGTCAATCTGCTCGGAACGTCGAATGTCTGGCAAGCGGCCTTGCCGGACATGAAGGCAAATGGCTGGGGCCGCATGATCGCCATTGCTTCCACGGCGGGCCTGCGCGGTTATCCTTATGTCAGCGGCTATTGCGCAGCCAAACATGCCGTTGTCGGCCTGACCCGGTCACTGGCGCGGGAACTTGCCAAAACAGGCATCACGGTGAACGCCATCTGTCCGGGCTTTGTCGAGACGCCGATGCTGCAGCGCTCGATCGACACGATCGTCGAAAAGACCGGCATGAGCGCGGAAGCCGCCGCCGACACGCTGAAGGCGGACAATCCGCAAGGGCGGTTCATTCAGGTTTCCGAAGTTGCCGAAACGGCGCTCTATCTCTGTTCAGACGGTGCCGTGTCGGTAAACGGCCATGCATTGACACTTGCCGGGGGGGAGCTGTGATGTCGGATCAATCGCAGGACCAGCTGTCCAAGGCGCGGCTTCGTCTCTGGCTGAAGCTCCTGAAATCGGTCAACGGCATCGAGGCGGAGATCCGGCGCAACCTGCGCGATGATCACGGCACCACGCTGCCGCGATTTGATGTCATGTCGGCGCTGGCCCGGTTTCCGGAGGGCCTGAAAATGTCGGACCTTTCCACCTTCCTGAAGGTCTCCAACGGCAATGTCACCGGCATTGTCGACAAGCTGACGGAAGAGGGCCTGGCCGAACGGGTTGCCGTTCCTGGCGACCGGCGGGCGCAACAGGCCCGGCTGACCGACAAGGGCAGGGCGGCCTTCGAGGATCTCGCCAACCATCACGAAACCTGGATCAACGACCTTTTGGACGGCTGGTCGCCGGACGACATCGATACGGTGTCGGCGCGCCTTGACGCCGTTCTCAACCGAAACAGCCACGAGGACAGCGGCCATGCGTGACGACGTAACGCATTTCAAATGTGACATCAAAGACGGCATCGCCCGCATCGCGCTGAACCGGCCGGAGCGCAAGAACCCGCTGACGTTCGAAAGCTATGCCGAGCTGCGAGACTGGTTCCGCGACCTTCCTTATGCCGACGATGTTCATGCCGTGGTAATCCTGCCCAATGGCGGCAATTTCTCCTCCGGCGGTGACGTTCATGACATCATCGGGCCGCTCACAAAAATGAACATGAAGGAGCTGCTCGCCTTTACCCGCATGACCGGTGATCTCGTCAAGGCGATGCTGAATTGCGGCAAGCCGATCATTTCCGCGGTCGACGGCATCTGTGCCGGTGCGGGGGCGATCATGGCCATGGCGTCCGACCTGCGCGTGGCAACGCCTGAGGCCAAGGTGGCCTTCCTGTTCAACCGGGTTGGTCTCGCCGGATGCGACATGGGCGCTTGCGCGATCCTGCCGCGCATCATCGGTCAGGGGCGGGCGGCGGAACTGCTATATCTGGGCCGGTCGATGAAGGCCGATGAAGGCCATGCCTGGGGCTTCTTCAATGCGCTGGCACCCACGGAGGCTCTGGAACAAACGGCGCTCCAGATGGCCGAACGCATCGTCGCTGGTCCGACCTTCGCCAATTCCATGACCAAGACCATGCTGGCCCAGGAATGGTCGATGAGCGTGGAACAGGCCATCGAAGCTGAAGCCCAGGCCCAGGCGATCTGCATGCAGGGCAATGACTTCCGCCGGGCCTACGAGGCCTTTGTCAAAAAAGAAAAACCGGTCTTCGAGGGCGACTGATGTCAGACAAGACCTTCCTGCAATGGCCGTTTTTTGAAGACAGGCATCGGGTCCTGTCCGAGGAACTGGAAAACTGGGCGGATGCACATCTCGCCGATGTGGATCACACCGACACGGATGCCGCCTGCAAAGAGCTGGTGACGGCGCTTGGCAAGGGCGGGTTTCTGCAGCATTCAGGTGCTCCGGACGGCCGTCTGGATGTGCGCAGCCTGTGCCTGATCCGGGAAACGCTGGCCCGCCATGACGGTCTCGCTGATTTTGCCTTCGCCATGCAGGGGCTCGGCACCGGCGCAATCTCCCTCTTCGGCACGGATGCCCAGAAAGCGGACTGGTTGCCAAGGACACGGTCGGGCGAAGCCATTTCTGCCTTTGCCTTGACCGAACCGCAATCTGGCTCGGACGTTGCCAATTCCACGATGACGGCAACCCTCGACGGCGATGCCTATGTGCTGGACGGCGAAAAGACCTGGATTTCCAACGGCGGCATCGCCGATGTCTATACGCTTTTCGCCCGAACCGGCGAGGCGCCCGGTGCCAGGGGGCTTTCCGCCTTTATCGTGACGCCGGATCTGAAGGGCTTTGAGGTTGTCGAACGTCTGGAGACGATTGCCCCGCATCCCCTGGCAACGCTGCGCTTTACCGGGTGCCGCGTGCCGAAGGAAAACCTCATCGGCACGCCCGGCGCCGGTTTCAAGATTGCCATGTCCGTGCTCGACATCTTCCGCTCGACGGTTGCGGCCGCAGCGCTTGGGTTCGCAAGGCGGGCGCTGGACGAGGCGCTTTCCCGCGTGGTGACCCGCAAAATCCAGGGCGCGCCGCTGTTTGACCTGCAGCTGGTGCAGGGACATATCGCGGATATGGCGCTCGATGTCGACGCCGCAGCCCTGCTGATCTATCGCGCAGCCTGGACCAAGGACAGCGGCGCTCCGCGGGTGACCCGCGAAGCCGCCATGGCCAAGCTTTTTGCCACCGATCAGGCGCAGCAGATCATCGACAAGGCTGTGCAACTGCACGGCGGCGATGGTGTGCGCTCGGGCACAGCCGTCGAAAAACTCTACCGCGAGATCCGGGCCCTGCGTATCTATGAGGGCGCCTCGGACGTTCAGAAAATCATCATCGCGCGCCAGGCTCTCGGCGCCTTTCAGGGAGACTGATCCATGCTTGGTCCCTCCGCACATGTCGACACTTTCACCCGGGACAACCTGCCGCCCGAGGACCAGTGGCCGGATTTCCTCCTGGAGGATTTCCAGTATCCGGAAAGGCTGAATGCTGCCGTTGAACTCACCGACAAGATGGTCGAACAGGGTTTTGGCGATCACACCGCCCTGATCGGCAATGGCCGCCGCCGCACCTACAAGGAACTGGCCGACTGGACCAACCGGCTGGCGCATGCGCTGTCTGAAGATCTTGGCGTCAAACCCGGCAACCGGGTGCTGATCCGTTCGGCCAACAATCCGGCGATGGTCGCCTGCTGGCTGGCAGCGACCAAGGCCGGCGCGGTTGTCGTCAACACCATGCCGATGCTGAGGGCCGGGGAGCTTTCCAAGATCGTCGACAAGGCGGAGATCGAATTCGCGCTCTGCGACACCCGCCTGATGGATGAAATGGTCGCCTGTGCCAAAACGTCGACCTTCCTGAAGAAGGTTGTCGGTTTTGACGGCACGTCAAACCACGATGCGGAACTGGATCGGCTGGCACTGGAAAAATCCGTGCTTTATGACGCCGTGCCGACCGGCCGCGACGATGTCGCGCTGCTGGGTTTTACCTCCGGCTCGACGGGGACACCCAAGGCGACCATGCATTTCCACCGGGATCTGCTGATCATCGCCGATGGCTATGCCAGGGAAGTGCTGGGCGTGACGCCGGAAGATGTCTTTGTCGGTTCCCCGCCGCTCGCCTTCACCTTCGGGCTCGGCGGACTGGCGATTTTCCCGCTGCGCTTTGGAGCGGCCGCGACGCTGCTGGAGGCTGCAACCCCGCCGAACATGATCGAGATCATCGAGAAGTACAAAGCAACGGTCTGTTTTACCGCGCCGACTGCTTACCGGGTCATGCTGCAAGCCATGGAAGATGGCGCGGATCTGTCTTCGCTGCGGGCGGCCGTCTCGGCGGGGGAGACCCTGCCGGCACCTGTCTATGAGGCCTGGATGGAAAAGACCGGCAAACCGATGCTCGACGGCATTGGTGCCACCGAAATGCTGCATATCTTCATCTCCAACCGGTTCGGCGATCACAAACCGGCCTGCACCGGCAAGCCGGTCGGCGGCTATGAGGTCAAGATCATAGACGCAAGCGGCGCACCGGTTGCTCCAGGTGAGGTCGGCCGGCTGGCTGTGCGTGGCCCGACCGGCTGCCGCTATCTCGCCGACGACCGCCAGCACGGATATGTCATCGACGGCTGGAACATCACCGGTGACAGCTTTTCCATGAGCGAGGACGGTCACCTTCACTTCGCCGCCCGCAACGACGACATGATCATTTCCGCCGGCTACAACATTGCCGGTCCGGAAGTGGAAGCGGCCCTGCTGGCGCATCCGGCAATCCAGGAATGCGCTGTCATCGGTGTGCCGGACGAGGATCGCGGGTCGATTGTACAGGCTCACGTGGTCGTCGCCGAGGGAATCGAAATCTCAGAAGAGCTCGTCAAGGCTTTGAAAGATCACGTCAAAGCGACGATCGCACCTTACAAATACCCGCGGTCGATCATCTTCGAGGACACTCTGCCGAAAACGGAAACCGGCAAGATCCAGCGTTTCCGGCTCCGGCCGGATGCTTGAGCGGACAATCCTGTTTGGGCCGGGATTATTACAATAAAACAAGCCCTTGGCCGACCAAGCTCACAAAAAGAAGCATGGCGGCAACTTAATACCACCGGGAACAGCAGTCTAAAGACCAAGAGGAACAGCAGATGAAATTTACAACCATGGCAACCGCCGCCGCACTTGCGGTCGGTCTCTCGACAGCCCACGCCGAACCGGTCAAGGTCGGCATGATCACAACGCTGTCCGGCGGCGGCGCGGGCCTAGGCATCGACGTGCGAGACGGGTTCATGCTGGCGGTCAAACAGGCCGGCAATGAAGATCTCGAGGTCGTCATCGAAGACGATCAGCGCAAACCGGATATCGCCGTCCAGCTTGCCGACAAGATGATCCAGTCGGAGAAGGTCGATGTGCTCACCGGCATCATCTGGTCCAACCTTGCCATGGCCGTGATCCCGGCCGCGACCGCCCAGGGGAAATTCTATCTGTCGCCGAATGCCGGTCCGTCCGTCCTGGCCGGCAAGGGCTGTCATCCGAACTATTTCAACGTCGCCTGGCAGAACGACAATCTGCATGAGGCCGCCGGTGCCTACGCCAACTTTGAGGGGCTGAAAAACAGCTTCATCCTGGCGCCGAACTATCCGGCCGGCAAGGACGCGCTCACCGGCTACAAGCGTACCTATCAGGGCGATGTTGCGGGCGAGATCTACACCAAGCTGGGGCAGACCGATTATGCCGCTGAAATCGCGCAGATCCGGGCATCCGGCGCGGACAGCGTCTATTTCTTCCTGCCGGGTGGCATGGGCATTTCCTTCCTGAAGCAATACAAGGATTCCGGCGTCGACCTGCCGGTGGTTGGCCCGGCCTTCTCCTTTGACCAGGGGATCCTGCAAGCCGTCGGCGATGCAGCGCTCGGCGTCAAGAACACCAGCCAGTGGAACAAGGATATCGAGGCCCCGGCCAACAAGGCTTTTGTCGACTCCTTCCAGGCTGAATATGGCCGCCTGCCGTCGCTCTATGCTTCACAGGGCTTTGACACAGCCAACTTGTTGCTGTCGGCCATGGCCAAGGCCGATGTGAAAGATGCCGATGCCTTCCGCGCAGCCCTGCTGGAAGCGGATTTCGCCTCCACACGCGGTAATTTCAAGTTCGGTCCGAACCACCATCCGATCCAGGACATCTATGTCCGTGAAGTGATCAAGGAGGGTGACGTCTACACCAACAAGATCATCGGCAAGGCGCTGACCAGCCACGCCGATGCCTACTGGTCCGAGTGCAACATGTAAGGTAAGCACCACAGTTCGGCGCGGCGAATCCGCCGTGCCGAACAATGGGGCGGGGCAAGAGCATTGTTTGTGAATGTTGGCGTGTTTGATGAAGATATGCGGCGCACTCGGCAAGGCGCGTCGCGCAGCGCGATGTGGTTCATCGGGCAAGCGGCGCAACGCAGCCGATGGGCCGCCTATCTTCACCACGCTCAAAGCACACTCGGCTTGCCGGCTCCAATGAATAGGCAGGGCGAATTTGCCCTCTGGCGTCGTTGGCCCGCCCTTGTGGTGGTGCCACCACTGCGGACGGACCGCCTCGCCAGTGAACAAATTCGCTCCTGTCAAATGCGTCAACATTCACAAACGATGCTCAGATGTCACTGATATTGCTCATAGAGCAGGTTCTGAACGGCCTGCAATTCGGCATCATGCTGTTCTTGATGGCCGCCGGGCTGACGCTCATCTTCGGCGTGATGGGGCTGATCAATCTGGCCCACGGGTCGCTCTACATGATCGGCGCCTTCTGCGCGGCTGCCGTGGCCGCGGCCACAGGCTCCTTCCTGCTCGGTCTTGTAGCCGCGCTGGCCGGGGCGGCGATCGCCGGCGCCCTGGTGGAACTGGTCGTGATCCGGCGTCTTTACGACAAGGATCACCTCGATCAGGTTCTGGCCACCTTCGCGCTGATCCTGATCTTCTCGGAAGGCACGCGCTGGATCTTCGGCTCTTTTCCGCTCTACCTGAATGTACCGGAATTCTTGTCCGGGCCGGTGACACTGCCGGGCGGAATTGAATATCCGCTCTACCGGCTGACGCTGATCGTGGTCGGTCTGGCGGTTGCCCTTGGGTTATGGCTGCTGATTTCCAGAACGCGGCTTGGCATCCAGATCCGGGCTGGCGAGAACGACCGCGAGATGATCGCGGCGCTCGGCATCGACATTGCCAAGCTCTACACCATCGTCTTCGCACTGGGCGCGGCGCTCGCCGGGCTTGCCGGGGCCCTGGTCGGTGCGATCCAGTCGGTCCAGGTCGGCATGGGCGAGCCTGTCCTGATCCTGGCCTTCGTTGTCATCGTCATTGGCGGCATTGGCTCGATCAAGGGCGCCTTGATCGGCGCGATCCTGGTGGGGCTGACCGACACGCTCGGCGGCATCTTCCTGCCGGAGCTCTTGAAACTCGTTCTTGATCCGTCAACTGCGACGTCGGTCGGATCATCGCTCGCCTCCATGGCGATCTATATCCTGATGGCTGCGGTGCTGATCCTGCGTCCTGCCGGACTGTTCGGAGCGCGCGCATGATCCGGGAAAGCTATCTCAACACGGCAACACTCTTGTTGCTCATCGCCATCCCGGCCTGGGCCCTGAGCGCGGATGAGCCCTTCACCATCACGCTGATGACACGGGCCGTGATCTTCGCCATTGCCGCCGTCGGCCTCAACATCGCATTGGGGCTTGGCGGGCTGGTCAGTCTCGGCCACGCCGTCTTCTTCGGCATTGGCGGCTATGCCATGGGCATTCTCGCCCATCACGCCCAGACCTATACGCCTCTTGCCGAATGGCCTCTGCTGATCGAGGGCACCAAGTCGATGCCGGTCATCTGGCTGCTGGCCATTGTGCTGTCTTCCCTGGCTGCACTGGTCATCGGCATCCTGTCGCTTAGGACCGCCGGCGTGTATTTCATCATGATCACGCTGGCCTTCGGGCAGATGTTCTTCTTCTTTGCCATTTCCTGGGCGGAATATGGCGGTGAGGACGGGCTTTCGATCTATGTGCGCAATGGCTTCCCGGGTTTGAACACGCTCGATCCGATCCAGTTCTACGGCCTCTGTCTGGTGTTGCTCTGTCTGGTGCTCACCTTTGCCTGGCGTCTCGGCGGTTCGCCCTTCGGCCTCGCGCTGAACGCAGCGCGGCAGGTGCCGGTGCGGGCGGAAACGGTCGGTCTGGACCCGGTTCGGCTCAAGCTGGTCGCCTTCGTGGTTTCTGGTGCCATCACCGGGCTCGCAGGGGCGCTCTTTGCGGATCTGAACCGCTTTGTCAGTCCGACCATGTTCTCCTGGCAGACCAGCGGTGAAATCATGATCTTCATCATCATCGGCGGTGTCGGGCGCCTCTTCGGACCTGTCGTTGGCGCGCTCGTTTTCGTGGCGCTGGAGCATTGGCTCGGGGGTCTGTCCGATTTCTGGCACATCTATCTCGGCCTGTTGCTGCTTGTCATCGTCCTGTTCGGACGGGGCGGCCTGATCGGCATGGTTTGCGGACGGGAGGCGGTTCATGACTGAGGCTGTTCTTCAAACACGCGGCATCACGAAGAGCTTCGGAGCTTTGCGCGCCAGCCGCGACATTTCCATCGACCTGAAGCCCGGTGAAATTCACGCGATCATCGGGCCCAACGGGGCAGGCAAATCGACGCTGATCGGCCAGATCTGCGGCACGCTCAAGCCCGATGCCGGTACGGTGCACCTGCTCGGTCAGGACGTGACACAGGAGCCGACGCGGGCACGGGCCAGGGCCGGTCTTGGCCGGACTTTCCAGATCTCCGCGCTGGCCATGGAAGATACCGTTCTGCAGAACGCTGTTCTGGGAGCGCTCGGGGCCAATGGCAAACCCTGGCGCTTCTTCGGCAATGCCCTCAAGGATGTGGACTTGCGGTCAATCGCCGAAGAGGCACTGGAAAGGGTCGGTCTTCAGGACCATGCCCGCATGCGCACCGCCGAACTCAGTCACGGTCAGCGTCGTCAGTTGGAGGTTGCTGTGGCCCTGACCTTGAGGCCCAGGGCGCTCGTCATGGACGAGCCGATGGCTGGTATGGGCTCTGAGGGCTCCAAACTGCTGACCGGCTTTCTGGACACGTTGCGTCAGGAAGCGCCGATCCTGCTCGTGGAACACGACATGGATGCCGTCTTTACACTCGCGGACCGCATCAGCGTTCTGGTCTATGGCGAAGTCATCGCCACCGGAACGGTGGATGAAATCCGTTCCAATGCCGCCGTCAAGGAAGCCTATCTGGGAGACGAGGCATGAGTGCGCTCTTGAACCTTGCGAATGTCACCGCGTCCTACGGGGCGAGCCAGGCACTTTTCGGGGTCGATCTGAACATCCGGGAAGGGGAGGTGATGGCGTTGCTTGGCCGCAATGGCATGGGCAAGTCCACCACCGTCAAATGCATCTGCCGCATGCTGCCGGCGCAGGGCACGCTGACATTCGGGGGGCAAGATCTGTCCCGTCTGCCCAGTCACAAGGCTGCGCGTCTGGGGCTGGGCCTGGTGCCGGAAGGACGCCGGTGTTTCGCCGACCTGAGCGTTCAGGAAAACCTGATGGCGGCGGCCCGTTCGGGGGACTGGAGTTTCGACAAGGTGATCCAGCTGTTTCCGCGGTTGGGCGAACGGCGCAACCAGCGGGCCGGATCGCTCTCCGGTGGCGAACAGCAGATGCTGGCCATCGGCCGGGCGCTGATGACCAACCCGACCCTCCTGATCCTGGACGAGGCGACCGAAGGTCTTGCCCCGGTCATCCGTCAGGAAATCTGGGCCGTCATCCGGCAGCTGAAGGCCGACACGGGCCTTGCCATCCTGGTCATCGACAAGTCGATCAAGGAACTTCGGCAGGTCTGCGACCGGGCGACGATCCTGGAACGTGGCAAGACGGTGTGGGCTGGAACGATCGAGGCGCTCACCGACGACGTTACCGCCAGCTATATCGGGGTCTAGGCATGTTTCGTTTTGCGCAGGCCGGATCAGTTTTAGATCGTTTATTCAAGGAAAGTCAGGACCAATGACCCTCAAAACCATTCAACCGGACGGCTGGGCACCGGCCAAGGGCTACGCAAACGGCATGCTGACCTCAGGGCAGACGCTTCACGTCGGCGGTCAGATTGGCTGGAACAAGGATCAGGTATTTGAGGTCCATGACTTTGCCGGCCAGATGGAGCAGACATTGCGGAACATTGCCGCAATCGTCGAGGAAGCCGGCGGTGCGGTAACCGATATCGCCCGGCTGACCTGGTTCATAAAGGACAAGCGGGAATACCTGGCCAGGCAGAAAGAGGTCGGCGAAGCCTACCGGCGTGTCATGGGACGGCATTTCCCGGCCATGTCCGTGGTCGTTGTCGCCGATCTCATTGAAGACGAAGCCCTGATCGAGATCGAGGCGACCGCTCAGATTGGTTGAGGACATGGCTGTCTGAAGGCGCCTGACCACTGCAGTTGGCGCGCGGACCAAGTTACATTGCAAGCAACTTTTAGCGACCGGCGTGCACGAGGAGTGCGCGCCGGTTTTTGTTTGTAAAGGGGATCCAGTTTGCGGGCCTCATACCAGCTTCTTGCGCCTCCTGGACTTTGAAACAGAAGCGGGATTGGTGAGGGTTCTTGAGAAAGAGTATGTAAGTCAAAAGGTTATAGACTTTGTCTGACATAACTTCAACAATGTCAGACAAAGCATTTACATTGTCAGACAAAGTGGTAAGCTTCTGTCATAATCAACAAGGGGTCGACCTCTCTCCATGCCGGACCAAACAAACCAGAAGCCCTATGACTTCGAAGGAAGCGGCGAAGATGCGCCCCGGGACGTCCCCAGGGCCCTGATTGCCTTGATCGAGGAAGAGGGGCTCAAGGTCGGTGATCGCCTGCCGCCTGAACTGGAACTGGTGCGCCGTCTCGGTTTTGGCAGGTCGACCATCCGCGAGACCCTGAAAACCTGGGAAAGCATGGGCGTGGTCAGCCGGAACAAGGGCGCCGGCACTCGCCTGATCGCGGAAATCTCACAAAATACTCTGCGCGTGGCCCTGACCATCAAACATGAAGCGGAAAGTCTGCTGCGTATGCAGCAGGTCCGCGGACCGCTGGAAATCGAGGCGGTCCGGATCGCTACCCGTCTGGCGACGCCCGAACAACGGCGTATCATCAGCGCCCGGGCAGCTGAACTCATGGCCGTTTATGAACTCGGTGAAGACTGGCGTCCGGCGGACCATCGGTTCCACAACGCCATTCACGAGGCCACCGGCAATCCGCTCTTCAGGCAATTCATCGAGCAGATCCAGAAGGCTTTTCACGACATTTACGAAACGCCTTTCGGCAAGGCCCATCTCGGCCAGGAAACCATCCCGCTGCATCGTCCGCTGGCCGACGCCATTGTGGCAGGCGATGAGGACAAGGCCGCGGAACTGACAGCACAAATCATCGACATGGTCTGTGTCGAGACCCAGAAGATCAAAGAGGAACACGATGGCTGACGCTGTGCCGGGCGGCTATTCGATCGAGACGCTTTTGGCGGCGGCTGCGGATGCGGGCGGGGCGGTCACCCCGCCGATCGTGCAGACGTCCCTGTTCACTTTCGACACCTACCAGGCCTTCGAAGATCGCATGGCAGGGCGGTCCGAGGATCCGCTTTACACCCGTGTGCAAAACCCGACGGTTGCCGCGTTCGAGAAACTGATGGCGGAGGCCGAAAACGGTGAGGCGGCGGTCGGTTTTGCCTCCGGCATGGCGGCTATTTCGTCGACCGTCCTGGCCTTTGTCCGACCGGGTGACCGGATCGCCTGTGTCGAACATGTCTATCCGGATGCCTATCGCCTGTTCGAGCGTTTGCTGAGCCCCTTCGGAATTGAAGTCACCTATCATTCCGTCGACGCGTTCCAGAACGACCCGGATCTGCTCAAGGGGGCGAGGCTCGCTTATCTGGAAAGCCCGAATTCGGTCGTGTTCCAGACGATGGACCTTGCCGCCGTTGCCGCAAATGCCAGACGTCATGGCACCTTGACAGTGGTCGACAATTCCTGGGCGACGCCGCTGTTTCAGCGTCCTCTGGACCTGGGCATCGATATCTCGCTGCATTCCGCCTCGAAATACCTCTCCGGTCATTCAGATACGGTCGCAGGCGTCGTGGTCGGGCGACAGGAGCTGATCACTCGGATCAGGGACCTCACCCTGACACTTCTCGGCGGCAAGCTCGCGCCTTTCGAGGCGTTCCTGCTGACCAGGGGGCTGCGGACGCTTGGCGCGCGCATGCGCCAGCATCAGGAAGCGGCCAATCTCTTTGTCGACAAGCTGTCTGCTCATCCGAAAGTCACGGCGGTGCTGTCACCCGGTCCGAATGGAGTGCCGGGTCTGACGGGTCGCTCCGGTCTGCTCTCTGTCGAACTGGACGAGAGCGTCGACATTCCGCGCCTGGCCGACGCCCTGAAACTGTTCCGCCTTGGCGTCAGCTGGGGCGGCTTCGAGAGCCTGGTTTTGCCGACACGGGTCGGGCTGGCTCAGTCGGGTGAACAGAATTCCATGCAGCGTTTCGGTGTTTCCGACCGGATCCTGCGTCTCAGTTTGGGGTTGGAGGACCCCGGCGACCTTTGGGCCGACTTTGAGGCGGCCCTGAGCACAAGCGCCCGGACATAAGCGGCGCAAAAACAGACCTTTCGAACAAGTGGAGAAGATCATGAGGGGATTGATAGGAGCAATCAGTGTATTGGCGATCATGGCGGGCTCAACCGCCAGTGCCGAAACGTTGAAACTTGTGGAGGTAATCACCAGCCCGGAACGCACCAAAGTGCTGCAGGCCCAGGTCGACGCCTTCGAAGCGGCCAATCCGGGCACGGAAGTTGAAATCGTCTCGCTTCCCTGGGGCCAGGCATTTGAAAAATTTGCGACGATGGTGGCCGGGGGCGACATTCCTGACGTTGTTGAAATGCCGGACCGCTGGGCCGGTATCTACAAGGACAAGCTGGTCGACCTGAACGACCGCATCGCCGAGTGGGAACACGGCGCTACGCTGACCCAGAAGACGATCGATATGGGCCGTCAGACGGACGGCAAGAGTGCCCGCATGATTCCCTACGGGTTCTACCTGCGTGCGCTTTTCTACAACAAGAAGCTTCTGGAAGAAGCGGGGGTCAAGGAGCCGCCGCGCACTATGGAAGACTTCATGGCAGCGTCCAAGGCAGTGTCCGAACTGGACGGCAAATACGGCTATTGCCTGCGCGGCGGGCCGGGTGGTCTCAATGGCTGGATCATGATGGCCGCCACCATGAACGGCAGCAACACGTTCTTTGACGAAGACGGCAAGAGCACGCTCAACCAGCCGGGATCCGTGGAAGGCATCCAGTTCCTGATCGACATGTATCAGAACGGTTATGCGCCGAAGGATGCGGTCAGCTGGGGCTTCAACGAGATCGTTGCCGGTTTCTATTCCGGCACCTGTGCCTTCCTGGATCAGGACCCGGATGCGTTGATCGCGGTCTCCGAGCGTATGGATGCCGAGGACTTCGCCGTCATTCCGATGCCGGTCGGTCCGGCCGGAAAAGCTTTCCCGACCATCGGCTTTGCCGGCTGGTCCATGTTCGATACGACCTCCGACAAGGACCTCTCCTGGAAACTGATCGCGCATCTGTCCAGCCCGGACAGCAACAAGGAATGGGCCAAGCGTGTCGGTGTCATTCCGATCCACGAAGGTGCTGAGCAGGACCCGCACTTCAAGACCGAGCAGTTCGCAGGCTGGTTCGAGACCTTGAACGGCGAGGAGTATGTCCCGACGGTCATGCCGACCTATCTGGAGCAGTTCGGTTACTTCGCTGACAGCATCGCTCTGGAAACCAGCCAGGAAGCGTTGCTCGGCCAGATCAGTGCCCAGGAAGTGGCCGACCAATGGGCGGACTTCCTGACGGATGAATATGCCCGCTGGAAAGCCGCGCAATGACCGCATTTGACACTGCCGCGCCCGGGAAACCCCGGGCGCGGCGCTCCATCTATCTCAGCTATCTGGTGGAGCCCTATCTCTACATTTCGCCCGCAATCATCCTGATTGCACTGGTGATGCTCGTTCCCCTGGTGATCGGCATCTCCTACGCTTTCCAGGCCGTCAATCTGCTGCGTCCGTTTCAGACCGGCTTTGTGGGGTTCGAGAACTTTCAGGCACTCTGGAGCGATCGCAAGTTCTGGCTGGCGCTGACCAACACCTTCTGGTGGACCGTCGGCTCCATTGTCTTCCAGTTCTTTCTGGGCCTTGGCCTTGCGCTTCTGCTCAACACGCACTTCTACGGCAAGCGGCTTGTACAGGCGCTGGTGTTCCTGCCCTGGGCCGTGCCGACCTTTCTCTCCGCCCTGACCTGGGCCTGGCTTTTCAATCCGACCATCGGTCCTCTGCCGCACTGGCTGGCAGATCTCGGCATCCTGTCCGAACCCTTCAACATTCTGGGGGACCCGAACCTGGCCATGTGGGGTCCGATCACCGCCAATGTCTGGTTCGGCATTCCGTTCTTTGCCATCACGCTTCTGGCCGCGCTCCAGTCCATCCCGCATGAACTCTATGAGGCCGCGGAGATCGACGGTGCCACCGCCTGGCAGACCTTCACCAAGATTACGCTGCCATTCCTGGCGCCGATGATTGCCATCACTGTCATGCTGAGGACGATCTGGATCGCAAACTTTGCCGATCTCATCTTTGTCATGACCGGCGGCGGACCTGCCAATTCCACGCAGATCCTGTCGACCTACATTTTCACCACCGCCTTCCGCAAACTGGATTTCGGCTATGCCTCGGCCATCGCCGTCGCGCTGCTGGCCCTGCTGCTGCTTTATGCCGTCATCCTGCTGGTTCTGCGCAAGAAGCTGGTCAAGATCTGAGACACTCCATGAGCGCCCTTCGCAAAAGCTCGCCGCTGGCGGTCACCGGTAAATATCTGGCTCTGGCGTTTTACGTCACCTTTGCCCTGTTCCCGCTTTACTGGCTGGCCAAGATCGCGGTCACGCCGGACAAGCTGATCTACACCGAGGGAACGGCTCTCTTCCCGAGCCGGTTCACCTTCGAGAATTTCAGCACGGTGCTGATCGCAACGGATTTCCTTGCGTATTTCCGAAACAGCCTGGTGGTCTCACTCGGCACGGCCGCGATCACCACCTGCATCGCAGCAGCAGCCGGGTACGCCTTCTCGCGCTTCGATTTCAGGGGCAAGCGGCTGGTGATCGCGTTGATGCTGATCACCCAGATGTTTCCCCTCCTGATGATTATCGCGCCGATCTACAAGATCGTGGCTGCAATCGGGCTGCTCAATTCGCTGACCAGCCTGATCATCGTCTACACGGCGTTCAACATTCCCTTCGCCACGTTCCTGATGCAGTCCTTCTTCGACGGTATCCCGAAGGACCTGGAAGAAGCCGGGATGATGGACGGTTGCACCCGCTTTCAGGCGCTGCGCAAGATCATTCTGCCGCTGACGCTGCCGGGCCTCGGCGCGACGCTCGGGTTTGTGTTCACGGCGGCCTGGAGCGAGTTGCTGTTCGCGCTGATGCTGATCAATTCCAACGACACAATGACCTTCCCGGTCGGGCTGCTGACCTTCGTTTCGAAATTCTCGGTCGACTGGGGCCAGATGATGGCCGCCGGCGTGCTGGCGCTGGTACCGTCCTGCCTCTTCTTCATCTTCATCCAGCGCTATCTGGTCCAGGGGCTGACCTCTGGCGCGGTCAAAGGGTAGGGACTTTCGATGGCACGTATCGATCTCACCAACATTTCCAAGTCCTATGGTTCCGTTGAAGTCATGCGCGACATCAATCTGTCCATCGAGGATGGCGAGTTCATTGTCCTGGTCGGGCCTTCGGGCTGTGGCAAGTCCACATTGCTGCGCATGATCGCGGGGCTGGAGCCCATCACCGGCGGCGAGTTCACGGTCGATGGCCGGCGCATGAACGAGGTGCCGCCACGCGACCGGGACATGGCCATGGTGTTCCAGTCCTATGCGCTTTATCCGCATATGGATGTCGCCCGGAACATGGGGTTTTCGCTGGAGATCCGGAAGGCGCCGAATGAGGAGCGGGGCAGCAAGGTCAGGCAGGCGGCGCAGACGCTTGGCCTGACAACGCTGACAGAACGGCTGCCGAAGCAGCTTTCCGGCGGCCAGCGCCAGCGTGTGGCCATGGGCCGTGCCATCGTGCGCGACCCGAGTGCTTTCCTGTTTGACGAGCCGCTCTCCAACCTGGATGCGGCGCTGCGGGTGGAAATGCGCCTGGAAATCGCAAGACTGCATCAGCGCCTCAAGGCCACGATGGTCTATGTCACGCATGACCAGGTGGAGGCGTTGACCCTGGCTGACCGGATTGTCGTGCTCAATGCCGGAGACATTCAGCAGGTCGGGACACCGCTGGAGCTCTACGACCGGCCGGCCAACAAGTTCGTTGCCCAGTTCATCGGTTCGCCGACCATGAACATTCTGGAGATCGAACCGGCCGCCGAGGGCATCCAGTTGAAGGATGGCACGTCTTTGACAGTCGGCCTGCCCGAAGGCCAGAAACGCGCCAGCGAGCTGGGAGTTCGCCCGGAACACCTCAACATCGTTGCTCCGGACGCGGCGCATTTGTCAGGGCGGGCCGAGCTGGTCGAGCATCTGGGGTCGGACACCAACATCCATGCGCATGTTCCCGGTATCGGCCAGGTGCTGGTGCGCGAACACGGACACTTTCCCCTGAAATCAGGTGAACCCGTCGGCATTGCGGTTGATCTCGCAAAGACCCATCTGTTTGGCCCCGATGGAAGCCGACTGGCGGCGTGAATACGGGCCTGTCAGTCTAGTCGCTATCGCAATAGCAGGTTTGGTAGGCGTCCCTACCGATGGCGCTTTGCGCGCAGGCATAAGCCTTCCAGTTTGAAGCGCTGACCGGTCCGTCCGTGGCCGACACGCCATAGAGGGTGCTGAAGCGTGTACGCACCGCTTCGTCGGTCTTGATTCTTGCCGCCAGGGACGCGCGGCTCACAGGAGACAGGTCGGTGAGCGAATAGGTGTCGCGATAGCGGTACTCGAGCTCCCAGTTCGGGTCCTCTCCCGTTGCAGCCCCTGCCAGATTGCTCAGATAGTATGTTGCTGAATCCGCGATGTCGCCGCTGGTCCGGTCATAGAGGAAAACGGCGAAGGCCGGGTTGTTGCCGAAGATCGGACTGACCGCCGGCGTGATCTGGCTGGCGATCAGCGGCGCCCCGTCACCGTCCTCGATAACCGCGAAACTGTCCATGTGGGTGTGGCCGGAAAAGCTGTAGGTCACGACACCGGCATAGCGTTGCATCAGCTGCTGAAAGTCGGATGGGAACGGGGCGCGCCAGAACGGGCTGATCGTCGCGTCGCAGGTGCCTTTCCCATGTGTGGTGGAATAGGCGTTGATCCCGGGCGGCACATGCAACAGGAGCTGAGCCTTGCGGCCGGCCTTGTGGGTGTCTGCAATCTGCTGCTCCAGCCAGGACATCATCTGCGCGCCCGGATCGCCTCCGTCGGGATTGCACCTGTCCGAATAGCGCGGTGTCCAGAAGATGTTGTTGAGTGCGATGATGTCCGTGTCGGCGAGCGTCGGGTGGGCAGTCTTGTAAGCCCCGCCTTGCGGGAAATCCTGAAAGCGGGTCGGCTGGTGGCTGAGCTTTGCCCATTGCTCCTGAAGGCCGGCAAGAAAGGCGCTGCCAGGGGCGATCTCATAATCGCCGCAGGCGGAATCGGTGTTGCCCAGAACGCCGAAAACAGGAATATCGTCGAAGGTTTCCCCGATCAGCCGTGAGACATATTGGGCCGTCTTGACGGCAAACGGTTCGACACCCTGTGGCGATGGTCCTGCAGTGGCCCGATACTTGTCGTTGAACCCGTGGCTCAGGTAATCGCCGGTATAAAGCACATAATCGTAGGTCAGACCCAGTGCCGCCGCGGCCTTGAAGGCTGAAACCATCAGATCATGGCCGGCATCCTTGCCGTAGCCCTGAATGCCGCCAGTTCCCTTTGTGAAGATCGAGGACCAGTCCGACACCGGGTTCTGGTCCAGTTGCGGAACAAGACCGGCGTCCGTGAACGGATCGAAATGGATATCGGTGACGATCAGGAAAAGCCCCTGATCGGGGCTCGGCTGAAACGGTGGTGAGGCCTGCTGGGCAAGGGCACCTGTCTGAAGCAGAGCCAGGATCGTCATTGAAAATGCGGAACGTCGGACCACGGCACCACCTCAAAGCCTCGAGGACACTCAGGGCAAGTGTACACATGCAGGTCGCAACTGCCGACGAAAACCTTTTGCCGCAGACCAGAAGCACTGCCTGTTCGGAAGCTTTAGCGTTCACCTTTGCTGAAGACCGGGCAGAAGACCGCAAGCCGCTTCAAACCGTTCCCGTCAGGGGGCATTTCTCTGCGACGGGGTTCTTGTGAACGCCTCCGGTCTCTCCTGCGAGCCAGATTGCCGTTGCTCCCTGGCGGCACTGCTCCACCAGATGAGCTGCTGGAAAGTCCGATCGAGATAACTGTCCCACTGGTCAGTGTCGACGGAGGCGGCGTAGTTACCCGCGTCGTCGAACACCTCCTGGGCTTTCGGCACGTGCACCATGGCAGACACCGGCAGGCAGCCGAGCTCGGAAAGATAGGTGCGCATGTTGACGGCAGCCCTGGCACCGCCCCACTGGCCGGCGGAATAGGTCACGATCGCGCTCGGTTTATAGGAAAACAGCGAACTGCCGAAGTGGTTGAGCAGATGGGCGAGGGCTGGCGACATGGAATGATTGTATTCCGGGCTCACCATCACATAGCCGTCAGCGTCCATGATCTGTCTGGCCAGGGCGTCGAGCTGGTCCGGTGCCTTGCCCTGCGCATAGGCGAAATGCGGCTTGAAAGGTTGAGGCAGGTCTATTTCCAGCGGGTCAACCAAATGCGTGTCCGTTCCGGTCGCGGACAGCCGGCGTAGGCAGGCCTTGGCGACGCGCAGCCCAAGCCGGGCAGGGCGCGGCGGTGTGCTGTCGCGTTCCGAACCGAGAAATACGAGAAAATTCATGTCGGATCCTGTCATCGTGGCATTGCAAATTGATTGAGAGTGGCTTTGGCGAACGGAATGATGGTCCGAGCCTCTTCCAGGTTGCATCGAAATTGAAACAGATTTGTTTATCACTGCTCCAGATGAAGTCCGCGAAATTCCTTGACCGTTGACAGGCTGAGCAGTGTTTTCATCTGTGAGACGCTCGGGATCTGGGACAACCGGTTGCGGTAGAGATTTTCATAAGCGGCGGTGTTTTTGGTGATGAGGCGGATCAGATAGTCGAACTCACCTGAGATCAAATGACATTCGAGTACCTCCGGCATGCGTTCGATCGCTTTTTCGAACGCGGTGATGTCGTCCTTGCGCTGGCTGGTCAGTTTCACCTCGATAAACACCTGGATTTCCAGGTTCAGAGCAGAACGGTCCACACGGACCGTGTATCCGGAGATGATGCCGTTGGTCTCCAGCAACTTGACCCTGCGGTGACAAGCCGAAAGGGACAAGCCGACGAGTTCCGACAACTTGGCCATCGAGATCCGGCTGTCTTTCTGCAAAGCTGTAAGAATTTTCTGATCGAGCGCATCCATGAGAAAATTTCCGAAAAAGGAGATCAAATTCGATAATTATTCATAAAATATCTCAATCTCGTCGAAATTCGAGAACTTTTGTGAATCTTAGCAAGGTAAATTTCCCTTACGGCAAAAAGCCGTATGACAGGGGAACATAATCATGTCGAAGAGGATCGTCGTCGGATATGACGGCAGCGAAAGCGGTGCGAATGCGCTGGAATTCGCAATTGGTCTTGCCAAGGCCAGTAAATCAGGGCTCGTCATTGCCCATGTACTGGAATGGTCGCCCTACACCTTCCTGACACCTACGGAAATCGAGGAGCGCCACAAACGGCGCAAGGAGGAGCTTGAGCGTGCGGAAACTGCGGTGCTGGCACCGGTGGTCGCAAAGCTGGCCGACAGCGGGTTGGAGGTCACAACGGAGCTGCGTTACGGCCACATCGCGGAAACCCTGATCAAGATTGCCGAGGATGAGGGCGTGGAGCATCTGGTGATCGGCCGGACGGGCCATTCCAGCCTGTCCACCCGCATTTTCGGTTCGGTCGCCGGCAGTCTGGCCCAGGCAGCAACCGTGCCCGTCACCATTGTTCCGTAAGCTTCCGGAGGCAACTTCCAAATGAAGAAAATCAGCACTGCGGCTTTCGCCGCAATGGTCACGCTATGCGCAAGTGCGCCTGCGATGGCCCAGTCGATCGACGAACAGGTCAACGCCCTTTTCGCCAGCTCCACCGGTTGGTTCGTCAGCTTTATCTTCAGCCCGTTTCCCGGAACGTCCTTCCCGTGGATCGTGGCCTGGCTCGTGGTGGCAGCCACGGTGTTCACGCTCTATTTCGGTTTCATCCAGTTCCGGGCGTTTCCGCATTCCATCGCTCTGGTGAAGGGGGAGTATTCCGACCCGAATGATGCGGGGGAGGTCAGTCACTTTCAGGCTTTGGCCACCGCATTGTCCGGCACCGTCGGTCTGGGGAACATCGCTGGTGTTGCTGTCGCTGTCGGTATTGGCGGGCCAGGCGCCACCTTCTGGATGATTCTTGCCGGCCTTATGGGCATGGCATCGAAATTCACCGAGTGTACGCTCGGGGTGAAATACCGCAACGAATACGCAGACGGCACCGTTTCCGGTGGTCCCATGTATTACATGACAAAGGGGTTTGAGGAACGCGGCCTGCCGGCCGGCAAGTTCCTGGCGGTCCTGTTCGCAGTCTTCTGCATTCTGGGTGCATTGGGGGGCGGCAACATGTTCCAGGCCAACCAGGCGCATGCCCAAATCGCCAATGTCGTTGGTGATTATCCGGGCTGGATCACGGGCCTCGTCTTTGCCGGGATCGTTTTTGCCGTGATTGTCGGAGGTTTGAAGTCGATCGCGTCGGTGACCGAAAAGGTTGTGCCGTTCATGGGCATTCTTTATGTCCTCACCGCCCTGGTGATCATCGGGATGAACGCCGACAAGATCGGTTGGGCCTTCGGCCAGATCATTGATGGCGCTTTCACAGGTCTCGGCGTTGCCGGTGGCATGGTCGGTGCTCTGATCCAGGGTTTCAAGCGGGCGGCTTTCTCGAACGAAGCCGGCGTTGGTTCCGCCGCCATCGCGCACTCCGCAGTACGCACCAAGGAGCCGATCACGGAAGGGTTTGTCTCCCTTCTGGAGCCTTTCATCGACACGGTCGTCATCTGTACCATGACCGCGCTGGTGATCATTATCACCGGTCAGTTGGTGTCCGACCCGAACACGGGGCTTTACCTTCTCAACGAGGGCGGTTCCGCCATTCAGACCGTTGACGGCAACTCGGGTGTCGCGCTGACATCTGCGGCGTTTTCCTCCGCCTTCGGCTGGTTCCAGTACGTTCTGGCGATTGCCGTCGTTCTGTTCGCCTTCTCCACGATGATCAGCTGGTCCTATTACGGTCTGAAGGCCTGGACCTTCCTCTTTGGTGAAGGCAAGGCCAAGGAACTGGTGTTCAAGATCCTGTTCTGCATCTTCGTGGTAATCGGCGCTGCCGCCAGCCTAGGCCCGGTGATCGATTTCTCGGACGCAGCGATTTTTGCCATGGCGGTGGTCAACATCATCGCGCTGTATGCCCTGATGCCGATCGTCAAGAAAGAGCTCAACAGCTATCTGAGCCGGCTGAAGACTGGTGAAATCAAGAAGTTTGCCTGATTTCCCAGCACAGTTATGACTGACAGGCCGCCTTCGGGCGGCCTGTTTCATTTTGCGTATTGCTCGCCGTTGAGACAGGCCGAGCGGCGAAGGGCCCTTGGAACGCCTGGATTTCAAGACGAGGCGCCAAGCGCGAGCCACACAGAAAAAGACCGGTTTCGAGGAATTGAAGCGGGCTCGCCGAGTTTATTTTCAAGACCATGCCAACCGCCCGGATTTCGGCGGGCGCAGGACCTCTGAATCATTTGAAAAATCATACCTTTTGACCGAAATAGCGGCGAAAACAATGCCAATATACTACCAATGATGGCGTATTTTGACGAAAAACACGAGAGAGAAATGATTTTCATAAAAACAAACTAATAGGTCGACAAGTGGTATCAAATAGGTATTATATATGGTCAGCAGGAGGGCGCAGCGTCCTTCAGCGCGGTTGTCTCGCATCCGGCGTATAACAAGAGTTGGCAAGAGCGCGGCAGTTTCTGATGAAGCAGATTCGCAGGTGCCAATTCGATCACCGGGCAGCAACTTTTGGAGGCGTCCATAACGGATGAGCTTTTCGGAGGAGTCATATGAAACGGAAATTCCTAGCACTGGCCCTGGCCAGCACCGCTCTTTTTACGTCGGCCGCCTATGCGGAAGACGTCACCCTGACCATCGAAAGCTGGCGCAATGACGACCTTGCCCTTTGGCAGGACAAGATCATTCCGGCCTTTGAGGCCAACCACCCGGGCATCAAACTGAAATTCACCCCGTCCGCACCGACGGAATACAACGCCGCCCTGAACTCCAAGCTGGACGCCGGGTCTGCTGGCGACCTGATCACCTGTCGCCCGTTCGACGCTTCTCTGGCTCTTTATGATGCAGGTCACCTTGCCGACCTGTCCGACATGGAAGCCATGGGCAACTTCTCCGACGTCGCCAAGGCTGCCTGGCAGAGCGACGATGGCACAGCCAGCTTCTGCGTTCCGATGGCATCCGTCATTCACGGTTTCATCTACAACAAGGACGCGTTCGAGGAAGTCGGCGTTGAAGTCCCAACCACCGAAGCCGAGTTCTTCGCGGCCCTCGACCGGTTCAAGGAAGACGGCACCTATATCCCGATGGCCATGGGAACCAATGACCAGTGGGAAGCGGCCACGATGGGCTACCAGAACATTGGTCCGAACTACTGGAAGGGTGAAACCGGCCGTCAGGCTCTGCTCCTCGGCGTGCAGAAACTGACCGACGAGCCGTGGGTAGCTCCTTACCGGACCCTGGCACGGTGGGCCGAATATCTCGGCGACGGTTACGAAGCCCAGACCTATCCGGACAGCCAGAACATCTTCACGCTCGGTCGTGCCGCCGTTTATCCGGCCGGAAGCTGGGAAATCTCCGGCTTCAATGCGCAGGCTGATTTTGAAATGGGGGCTTTCAAGCCGCCGGTTCAGTACGAGGGTGACACCTGCTACATCTCCGACCACACGGATATCGGTATCGGCATGAACGCCAAGACCGCACATCCGGAAGCCGCCAAGACGTTCCTCGCCTGGGTAGCTTCGCCGGAATTTGCCAGCATCTTCGGCAACGCGCTGCCGGGCTTCTTCCCGCTGTCCAAGGCTCCGGTTGAGCTGGACGATCCGCTTGCCAAGGAATTCGTCAGCTGGCGCGGCGAGTGCGAAAGCACCATCCGCTCCACTTATCAGATCCTTTCGCGCGGCACACCGAACCTCGAAAACGAGACCTGGGGTGCATCTGCAGCGGCCATCAAGGGAACCGATACGCCGGAAGCCCTCGGTCAGAAGCTGCAGGAAGGCCTGGCCAGCTGGTACGAGCCGCAGCAATAATCGGCTTGTCAAACCTATCGCCCGGACAGACAGTGTCTGTCCGGGTTCGTTTTACCGGAGACCTCGGAGCTTAAGATGAGCAAGCCCCGCTTCCGCTGGCACATTGTCGTGTTTCTGGCACCAGCAGTCCTGGTCTACACGGCCGTGATGATCTTTCCGCTGTTCAACACCCTTCGGCTTGCGCTTTACAGCAAGATCGACCAGGAGCGCGTGTTTGTCGGCCTGCAGAATTTCTACACCCTGCTCGGGGATCCGATCTGGGCAGACCAGTTCTGGAATGCCCTTGGCAACAATTTCTGGTTCTTCCTGATCCATATGCTGGTCCAGAACCCGATCGGCATCGCACTTGCCGCGATCCTGAGCCATCCGCGTCTGCGTTTTGCGGCTTTCTATCGCTCGGCGATCTTCATTCCGACCATCCTCTCCTTTGTGATTGTCGGTTTTGCCTGGAAGCTGATCCTGTCGCCGATCTGGGGCATTGCCCCGTCCATGCTGGACGCGGTCGGGCTCAAGTCGCTGTTCGCCCCCTGGCTCGGCAAGGAAGAATACGCCCTGACCACGCTGTCGCTCATCTCCGTCTGGCAGTTTGTGGGCATCCCGATGATGCTGATCTATGCCGCGCTTCTGTCCATTCCCGAAGAGGTTCTGGAAGCGGGGGAAATCGATGGCATCACCGGCATGTCGGCCTTCTGGAAGATCAAGCTGCCGCTGATCCTGCCGTCGATCGGCATCATCTCGATCCTGACCTTTGTCGGCAACTTCAATGCCTTCGACCTGATCTACACCTCGCAAGGGGCATTGGCGGGACCGGATTTCTCGACCGATATTCTCGGCACCTTCATGTACCGAACCTTCTTCGGCTTCCAGCTGCAACTGGGGGATCCCTACATGGGATCGGCCATTGCCAGTGCCATGTTCGCGATCATCCTGGTGGGGGTCTGCATCTATCTCTTCGGCATCCAGACCCGGATGCGCAGATACCAGTTGTGACGGGGAGGGCAGGACATGCATAAGGCACGGACCAATCCGTTCAACACGGCCGCCATGCACGGCGCGCTGATCCTCTACACGCTGATCGCTCTGTTCCCGGTCTTCGTGATCCTGATCAACAGCTTCAAGACACGCAAGGCGATCTTCCGCGAGCCGCTGGCGCTACCGAATGCCGACAGTTTTTCGATGATCGGCTATCAGACGGTGATGAAACAGGGGGATTTCTTCCTCTATTTCCAGAACTCCATGATCGTCACCGTGGCGTCGCTGTTCTTCATCCTGCTGTTCGGGGCGATGGCCGCCTTTGCCATCAGCGAATACCGCTTCAAGGGCAACATGCTGATGGGCCTTTACCTGGCGCTCGGCATCATGATCCCGATTCGTATCGGCACGGTCGCCATCCTGGAAATGATGGTGGCAACGGGCCTGGTCAACACGCTGACGGCGCTGATCCTGGTCTACACGGCGCAAGGCTTGCCGCTCGCGGTGTTCATCCTGAGCGAATTCATGAGGCAGGTGTCGGAAGACCTGAAGAACGCCGGGCGTATCGACGGTCTGTCCGAATACACGATTTTCTTCCGTCTCGTGCTGCCGCTGGTTCGGCCGGCCATGGCGACGGTCGCCGTCTTCAACATGATCCCGATCTGGAACGATCTCTGGTTCCCGCTGATCCTGGCGCCCTCCGAGGAAACAAAGACGCTGACGCTTGGCAGCCAGGTCTTTATCGGCCAGTTCGTGACGGACTGGAACGCGGTTCTGTCAGCTCTGTCCATGGCGATCCTGCCGGTGCTGATCCTTTATGTGATCTTCTCCAGGCAGCTGATCCGCGGCATTACGTCCGGGGCGGTCAAATGACGAGGGTCCTTGTCGCAGGCCTCGGCAATATGGGACTGTCCCATGCGCTTGCCCATCACAGGCAGGACGCGGCCGAAATCGTCGGCCTCGTCAACCGCTCCGGCGTGGTCAAACACCCGGAGCTGGCAGGTTACCCGGTCTTCACCGACTTCCGGGAAGCCCTGGCAACGGCGCAGCCGGATCTGGTGGTGATTGCGACCTATTCAGATACGCATGCCGACTACGCTGTTGAAGCGATGGAGGCGGGGGCACATGTCTTTGTCGAAAAGCCATTGGCAACCACTGTTGCCGATGCGCAAAGAGTGGTGGCCTGCGCCAGGCAAACCGGACGCAAGCTGGTGGTTGGCTATATCCTGCGCCATCACCCCTCCTGGGTGCGCCTGATCGAGGAAGCGCGGAAGCTCGGCGGACCTTATGTCTTCCGCATGAACCTCAACCAGCAGAGTTCAGGCGCCGAGTGGGAGACCCACAAGGCATTGATGGAGACAACGGCACCGATCGTCGATTGCGGCGTGCATTATGTCGATGTCTGGTGCCAGATCACCGATGCGGAACCCGTCAAGGTGCATGGCATGGGGCTGCGCCTGTCCGACGAAATAGCCACCGACATGTACAATTACGGACAGTTTCAGGTGAGCTTCGATGACGGCTCCGTCGGCTGGTATGAAGCCGGCTGGGGCCCGATGATGTCCGAGACAGCCTTCTTCGTGAAAGACGTGGTTTCTCCGGCGGGGTCCGTCTCGATTGTCGAGGACGACAAGGGTGCCTCGTCGGATGTCGACGGTCACACCAGGGTCGGCGGCCTGCTGGTTCACCGGCCGGACGGCGACAATCGCATCGATCTGCCGGGGGAACCTGGCCACCAGGACCTTTGCGACGCGGAGCAGGCCTACATGCTGCGCGCCATCTCCGAAGACATCGATCTCACCCGGCACATGCAGGATGCCGTCAAGTCGCTGGCGATCTGCCTGGCGGCCGACGAGAGCATTCGCACCGGACAATCCGTTACCTTAAAGGAGCAAACGCCATGACGGCGCTGACCCTGACCAATGTCAACAAGTCCTTTGGCGCTGTTCATGTTCTGAAGGACATCAATCTGGATGTCGAAGACGGTGAGTTTGTCGTGTTTGTCGGCCCGTCTGGCTGCGGCAAGTCCACTTTGCTGCGGGTGATTGCCGGCCTGGAGGATGTCTCCTCCGGCGAGGTGCAGATTGGCGGAGAAGTGGTCAACACCACACCGCCATCCAAACGCGGCATCGCCATGGTGTTCCAGAGCTATGCGCTCTATCCGCATCTCAATGTGCGCAACAACATGACGCTGGCCCTGAAACAGGAGCGCCAGAGCAAGGAGATCATCGAACAGCGGGTGGCCGAGGCCACGCGCATGCTGAACCTGGAAGAGTATCTGGACCGCTATCCGTCCGAGCTCTCCGGCGGCCAGCGTCAGCGTGTCGCCATCGGCCGGGCCATCGTGCGGCACCCCAAACTGTTCCTGTTCGACGAACCGCTCTCCAACCTCGATGCAGCCTTGCGCATGAACACGCGCCTGGAAATCGCCAACCTGCATCAGCAGCTGAAGACCTCGATGATCTACGTCACCCATGACCAGTCGGAAGCCATGACGCTGGCCGACAAGATCGTGGTCCTGCGGGCAGGGCGGATCGAGCAGGTCGGCAGCCCGATGGAGCTTTACAACAACCCGGCCAACAAGTTCGTCGCCGGATTCCTCGGCTCCCCGGCCATGAATTTCCTGCCGGCAGGTCTGGTGAGCGAGGGCGACGATCGGACGCTGGGTGTGCGCCCGGAAGACCTCTTCCTGACCGATCAGGGCATTCTCAAGGCCTCTGTCCAGCATGTGGAGCAACTGGGCGGCGACACCAATGTGATCGCCCGGGTCAAGGACCACCAGATCACCGCCCGTCTTTTCGGTCAGCATGCCGTTGAACCGGGCAGCGAACTGAGCTTCGGTATCTCGGAGGGCAAGTCGTATTATTTCGACCAGGACGGGGCGCGGCTGAGCGCTTGAGTTTTTGTCTGTTCCCATTCTCTCGATCGTCCTTCCGGACAAGTGAGGCGCAGCAGAACGCTGATCCGGAACCCTGAGATCTTTGTGCTGAAGGCACACCGAATTGATTTCATATTACAGGTGAGTTCGCTGCGCTCACGCTGATGTCTGGGTTCCGGATCGGCGTGCAACTTCGTTGCACTTGTCCGGAATGACGGTTGAGAGATCGATCGCAAGAAGCAAAAGGCCCTCCCGGTCTCCCGGGAGGGCCTTTTCTGTTCTCACTCACGTCAAACTTTAGCTGATCTGAGTCAGCAGCTTGTCGAGGCTGGCTTTTGCATCGCCGTAATACATGCGCGTGTTCTCCTTGTAGAACAGCGGGTTCTCGATGCCGGAATAACCGGTGCCCTGACCGCGCTTGGAGACGAACACCTGCTTGGATTTCCAGACTTCCAGAACCGGCATGCCGGCAATCGGAGAGTTCGGGTCTTCCTGGGCCGCTGGATTGACGATGTCGTTGGAACCGATGACGATCGCGACATCCGTTTCCGGGAAGTCCTCGTTGATCTCGTCCATTTCCAGAACGATGTCATACGGCACCTTGGCTTCGGCCAGCAGCACGTTCATGTGGCCCGGCAACCGGCCGGCGACAGGGTGGATCGCAAAGCGCACTTCCTTGCCCTTGGCGCGCAGGCGCCGGGTCAGTTCAGCAACATTCTGCTGGGCCTGGGCCACCGCCATGCCGTAGCCCGGAACAATGATGACGCTGTCGGCATCTTCTAGCGCGGCGACGACGCCGTCGCTGTCGATGGCGATCTGTTCGCCTTCCACTTCCATGGCCGGCCCGGCCGTGTTGCCGAAACCGCCGAGAATGACGGAGATGAACGAGCGGTTCATCGCCTTGCACATGATGTAGGACAGGATCGCACCCGACGAACCGACCAGTGCGCCGACGACGATCAGGAGATCATTGCCGAGCGAGAAGCCGATGGCGGCCGCGGCCCAGCCCGAATAGGAGTTCAGCATCGACACCACGACCGGCATGTCGGCGCCGCCGATGCCCATGATCAGGTGGTAACCGATGAAGAAGGCCAAGAGGGTCATCAGGATCAGCGTCCAGATGCCGGCCCCGTTCAGGAACAAGAGCAGCAGGATCACGCTGAGCGCGGCGGCACCCGCATTCAGCATGTGTCCGCCTGGCAGCTTTTCAGCCTTTGACGTGACCTTGCCGGCCAGCTTGCCAAAGGCGATCACGGACCCGGTGAAGGTCACCGCACCGATGAAGACGCCGAGGAACACCTCGACCCGCAGGATCGACTGCTCGATCGGGGTCTTGTGCGCCAGGATGGCGGCAAAGCCTTCAAGCGCGTGCCGCTCTTCTTCGCTCATGCCGTTGACGCGGATGAGTTCGATATAGGCGTTGAAGCCGACAAAGACGGCCGCGAGACCGACCAGCGAGTGCATGGCCGCGACAAGCTGCGGCATCTCGGTCATCTGTACCTTCTGGGCGACGTAATAGCCGATGATGCCGCCGGCCGCGATCAGGATGATCGACAGGTACCAGAGGCCGGAGCCGGGTCCGATCAGGGTTGCGGCAACGGCCAGTGCCATGCCGACAATGCCGTACCAGACGGCGCGTTTTGCACTTTCCTCACCGGAGAGACCACCCAGCGAGAGAATGAAGAGAACAGCCGCAACAACGTAGACGGCAGTCGTGAAACCGAATTCCATCTCTCGGCCCCCCTTAGGATTTCTGGAACATGGCGAGCATGCGCCGGGTGACTAGGAAACCGCCGAAGATGTTGATTCCGGCCATGAAGATGCTGAGCGCCGCGAGCAGGATCACCAGGAAGGAGCCGGAGCCGATCTGCATCAGGGCACCGAGGATGATGATCGAGGAAATCGCGTTGGTGATCGCCATGAGAGGGGTGTGCAGCGAGTGGCTGACATTCCAGATCACCTGGAAGCCAACGAACACGGCCAGCACAAAGACGATGAAGTGCTGCATGAAGCTTGCCGGAGCGACGAGGCCGACCAGGAACATCAGGAGGCCACCGATGGCCAGCAGGGTGACCTGCTGTTTGGTCTGCGCCTTGAACGCGGCGACTTCCGCGGCGCGTTTTTCTTCCGGCGTCAGTTCCTTCGGCTTTTCCTTCGACTTTGCCGCGATGGCCTGCACCTTGGGCGGTGGGGGCGGGAAGGTGATCTCGCCCTTGTAGGTGACCGTGGCACCGCGGATAACGTCGTCTTCCATGTTGTGATTGAGCTGACCGTCCTTTTCGGGCGTCAGGTCAGTCATCATGTGACGGATGTTTGTGGCATAG
Organism: Roseibium sp.; assembly: GCF_965233565.1. Lineage (GTDB taxonomy): Bacteria > Pseudomonadota > Alphaproteobacteria > Rhizobiales > Stappiaceae > Roseibium. The sequence goes on from NZ_OZ247494.1 coordinate 5,467,335, forward strand.
AGCGTCGACGACTGGCTTGCCATGCGCGACGGGAAGTCGGTGTAGCCGATGATGGTGACGCCATTGTCGGTCACCACCTTCTTGTCCATTTCCGTGCCATCGACATTGCCGCCCTTTTCAGCCGCAAGGTCAACGATCACCGACCCCGGCTTCATGGCCTTCACCATGTCTTCCAGCCAGAGCTTCGGCGCTTCCCGGTTCGGGATCAGCGCGGTCGTGATGACGATGTCCATCTCCGGCGCCAGCTCGCGGAACTTGGCAAGCTGTGCTTCCCGGAACTCGGGCGAGGAGACGCTGGCATAGCCGCCGGATGCGGCGCCATCCTGCTGTTCTTCCTCAAAATCCAGGTACACGAATTCAGCGCCCATGGATTCGACCTGTTCGGCCACTTCCGGCCGGACGTCGAAGGCATAGGTGATGGCGCCAAGGGAGGTTGATGTGCCGATGGCGGCAAGGCCGGCAACACCGGCGCCGACGACGAGCACCTTGGCCGGCGGCACCTTGCCGGCTGCCGTGATCTGGCCCGTAAAGAAGCGGCCGAAATTGTTGCCAGCTTCAATGACTGCGCGATAACCGGCAATGTTGGCCATGGACGACAGGGCGTCCATTTTCTGGGCGCGGGAGATGCGCGGCACCATTTCCATGGCGATCACGTTGGCGCCGGCCGATTTCGCGGTCTCCATGCCGGTTTCGTTGCCACCCGGATTGAAGAAGGAGATAAGCGTCTTGCCTTCGGTCAGGTAGCCCAGTTCCTTGTCGTCCGGCTGGCGCACCTTGGTGACGATGTCGGCTTTTTTCCAGAGGCTTGGGGCCGTCTTGACGATCTCGACACCGGCGTCCTGATAGGCTTCGTCGGAAAACCCGGCTGCCTTGCCGGCTCCGCTCTGCACGATGCAGGCATATCCGAGTTTCTGGAGTTGCTTGGCGGACTCCGGGGTCATCGCCACGCGATTCTCGCCGGGGAATGTTTCCTTCGGCGTGCCGATTATCAGGGCTTCTGGCATTCGTCGCTCCCACAAGGTGATGAGGAATTGGCCTCAAACGGAGGGCAAGCGACAGGTCCGGTGAAACGAATTTCCCCCGCAGCGCCCGCTCCCCCGCAAACGTGTAGCGAATTTAGAGACGAAAAAAATACTTATGACAAGGTGTGTTTGCTCTTAATTTGCACGGTATTACCGCACTGCACCCTGAGAGCAGCCCGAAATAAATATCAGTGGCGGGGCGCAATTCGTGCGTCGGAATCTGAAGGGATTGGAGTTGCTGAGCCGGAATACTCGCAAACGCTCCGGAATTAGTAATTTTTACCCCCTGGGGGTAAATAGTTGGATCAAATGCCTAATTTTTAATCGTGTTAACATTTTGGGAGACGGGCGGCAAAGCGACCGCCCATCTCCGGCTAAAATTATTCTGCCGCGTTTTCCACGGCCGCCTTGGCATCCAGATCTGCGGCGTCATGACGCTCCGGAACCTGTTCGTGATCCTCGCCCCAGGTCTTGTTGACCTTGCGCCCGCGGATAACGGCCGGGCGGGCATCGATCTTTTCGGCCCAGGCAAGCAGGTTCTTGTATTCGTGGACCGACAGGAACTCGGCTGCATCATAGGCGCGGCCAAGCACCATGCCGCCATACCAGGGAAAGATCGCCATGTCGGCGATGGAATAGTCGTCACCGGCAATATAGGGGCGGTCTGCCAGAGCAGTGTCGAGCACATGCAGCTGGCGTTTCGTTTCCATGGCGAAGCGGTCGATCGGATATTCGAACTTCTCCGGCGCATAGGCATAGAAATGGCCGAAGCCACCGCCGAGATAGGGAGCCGAGCCCATCTGCCAGAACAGCCAGTTTAGCGTTTCCGTCCGCTTGGCCGGATCCTTGGGCAGGAACTCTCCGAATTTTTCGGCGAGGTAAAGAAGGATTGAACCGGATTCGAAGACGCGGGTGGGTGTTTCTGTGGTCCGGTCAACAAGCGCCGGGATCTTGGAATTCGGATTGGCACCGACAAAGCCGCTGGAGAACTGATCGCCTTCGCCGATCTTGATCAGCCAGGCGTCATAGTCGGCGTCCTTGTGCCCGAGCGCCAGCAGCTCTTCCAGCATGATCGTGACCTTGACGCCATTGGGCGTGGCCAGCGAATAGAGTTGCAGCGGATGTTTGCCGACCGGAAGATCCTTCTCGTGGGTCGCGCCGGAGACCGGGCGGTTGATGCTGGCCCACTGGCCTCCGCTGGGTTCTTCCCAGGTCCAGACTTTCGGCGGTGTGTAGGTTGGATCGCTCATGGGCGGGTCTCCGCAAGACTATTCATGGATCAGATGCATGGATGGAGTGCAGTCTAACCTGATCCATCGCAATCTTACGATCAAATAGGTTGGCAGAGAGCGTTTGTTAAGGGCATTCCTGCAATTTCTTCAGATTGCCGCGAATTATGCCAGCAAGGCCTCTTCGAAGGGGAACTCGGACAAAAGCTCAACCCCGGTCTCCGTGATAAGAACCTGCTGTTCCAGCTTGACGCCTTCCTTGCCGCCGTCTTCGCCGATGAAGCTTTCCACGCACAGTGTCATACCCGGCTCGATAGTGCCGTCATATCCCGCATCCGGAAAATCTCCGTGGTGATAGAGGTAGGGGTATTCGCCTGTCATGCCGCAGCCATGCGCTGAAAGATAGTAGCGGTGGGCATAGTATTTGTCCGGAATGTCCCAGGCCCGGTCGGCGTAGTCGCGGAAACTCATGCCGGGTTTCAGGATACCCATGTTGTGGTGCACCTGTTCATGGGCGACCTTGTAGAGCTCCTTCTGAAGATCCAGGGGCTGATCGGGGCCGGAATGGAAAGTGCGCGAGAAATCGGCATAGTAGCCGTGGCAGCCAACGACATCCGTGTCGAGCGCGATCAGTTCATTGGGCCCGATGACATTGTCTGAGGTCTCCTGGAACCAGGGATTGGTGCGGGCGCCGGCATTCAGCAGCCGGGTTTCGACATAATCCCCGTTCTGCTCGATGATGGACTTGTGCAGAACCGACCAGAGTTCGGCCTCGGTCAGTCCGGGGCGGATCGCGGCGCGCAGCTTGCCAACCCCGATTTCCGTGGCGCGCAACGAGGCGATGACGCATTTCATTTCCTCAGGCGACTTGATTGCCCGGGCCATTTCGACCGGCTGCTGGGCATCGACAACGTGGAGGCCTGCCTCTTTCAACGCGATCGCTGCGCCAGCGTTGAGACGTTCCACGCCGACCACTGGCCTGGCTTCGCCGGTCAGCTCCCGGATCGTGTCGGCCATCTCTGCGGCCCATGCGCGTTCCCGCGCTGCTACGTGAGGGCCGGCAGCAACGAAACTGGCGGTTCTGGAGGGGCGGACTTCATCGACCGTCTCAACGCCATCGCCGAGATGCAGGCAACCGGTAAACTCGAACAGGATCGCTCGGGTCTGTGTCATCAACAGGTAGCGTGACGGCGCGTTACGCATGGAGAAGACCTGCATGTTGCGTGTCCCGGTCGCGTAGCGGATGTTGACGGGATCGGACAGGATCACCGCATCAACCCCGTATGCGGCCATTTGCTGACGCACCCGCGTCTGCCTGTAGCCACGCACGGCAACGAGATCGATATCGTCATTGGCAGGAGCCCTGTCCAATTGCGCCAAGCCGTCAAGATCACTGCGCTCTGCATGCCAGTCCAGTTCAGCCATCTGAAAGTGCTCCATTGTCCTTTCAGGAATGATGACACGCCCATCAGATTTGGAAACAATTGAAAAAGTCCCGAATTGAGATAACTTTTTGGAATGTATGGTTTTCGGAAATCCTTGCCGCCACTCGACACGCTGGTCTTTTTTGAAGCGGCCATGCGGCATCAGAGTTTTACTGATGCGGCCGATGAGTTGTTTGTGACCCAGGCAGCGGTCAGCAAACGTATCCGGCGGCTGGAGGATTGGCTCGGCGTGGAGCTGTTCGAAAGGGCCGGGCGCCGCCTGGTGCCGACGGAAGCGGGCCTTTATCTCGCCGACAAGGCCGGCATGACGCTCGACTATCTCGATCAGGCGCTGCGCGCACTCAAGGTGCCCAGCCAGCCCGTTGTGCGGATCGCCTCCGTCACGGCATTGGCAGCGTTCTGGCTGCAGCCGAAGCTGAAGAAATTTGCGCTGTCGGATGAGGCGTGTCTGTTCAACCTGTCGACCGTGGACGATTTAGGCGACCTGCTGCGACCTGAGCATGATCTTGTCGTTCTCCATGGCGATGGCCGGTTTCCGGGATGGACATCCGAGTTGCTGTTTCAGGAAGTCGTGGTCCCGGTCGGCGCGCCCGACGTCATTGCGGCCATTCAGACGGTGGACGACGACGTGCCGACGCCGTTGCTTCATTACCCGCGCCTGGCGCCGAACTGGATTGACTGGCCGGGATGGATCCAGCGCAGCGGGCGCAGCGAGTTCCTGTCCTGGCCGAGGCACGATTGCACCAGCTACAACCAGTCCATCGGACGGGCGCTGAAAGGACAGGGGCTTGCTTTGGGGGGCTTGCCACTGTTGCACGAGGAGATTGCCGCGGGCGACCTTGTCCCGCTCAGTCAGGGTGAGCTTGCCACCGGCAAAGGCTATTTCATCGCCTGGCCGGAAAGCCGTCCGCTCAGCCCGGAGGCCGAGCGGATGAAAAAGGTCTTGTTGGGAAGCAGCTGAGGGTCAGTCCCGCACCACGTAAACCGACGCCTTGGAGTGCCGCACTACCCGGGCCGCGTTCGGCCCGAGCAGGTATTCGCTGAGATGAGGCTGATGTGCACCGATCACGATCAGGTCTGCCCCGGTTTTCTTGGCAACTTCCAGGATTTCTTCGTAGATCGAACCCGTGGTCACCAGATGGCGGATGTCCTTGTTGCGGTCTTCGCCCAGAACCCCCGAGACCTTGGAGATCAGTTTCTCCCGGGTCTGCTCGACCATCTGTCCCTGAAAGTTTTCCTCGAAATAGGAAGCGACCAGATTGATACCGGCGCTCGGCACAACGGTGATGACATCCAGCTGGGCATTGTCCAGCCGGGCCAGCTTGTCCGCCATTTGCAGAACCTTGGTGTCATGGTCCTGCTGAACGTCGACAGCGCACAATACGGACTTGATCATGCCGTTGCTCCTTCTTCGCGGGTGGCACGGCCGGCACGGGCGCGTTGCAGCATGTAGACCAGGGCGAGCATCAACAGGCCTGGAATGAAGATCAGCTCTTTGGGCAGCTGGTCTGCCTTCACCTGAGCCTGGGTGATGATCACCGGCTCATCGCCATAGAAGTCGAAATTGCCCAGCTGCTCGAAATAGGGTGTTCCCGGGAAAGGCTCTTCCAGTTTCAGGACACCGTCTTCATCCAGCGTGGTTAGGCCGAGCGCCGTCAGGCGGGCTTCACCGCCGGTTTCTTCCCCCGGATTGATCAGGATGCGGGTTTCAGCGTTGCTGCCCGTGTCGAAGTCAGGACCGCTGACGACCAGCCGGATCTCGGTGCCGGCGGGAACCTCGCCAACCGTCTGCACGAATTGCGCAGGCCCCACCGTTTCAAAGGGCGGCTGGATCTGGTTCATGAAGAAATCCGGACGGAACAGCACGAAGGAAATCAGCACCAGGGCGATGCTTTCGTAGATCCGGCTTTTGGTCACGAAATAGCCCATTGTGCCGGCAGTGAACACCAATATGGCGATCGTCGAGACAATGAAGACCAGTATGCCTTGCGTGAGCGTGACATCGATCAGGAGCAGGTCCGTGTTGAAGATGAACACGAAGGGCAGGGCAACTGTGCGCAGCGAATAGAAGAAGGCGGTAAAGCCCGTCTTGATCGCGTCGCCTCCCGACACCGCCGCCGCCGCGAATGACGCTAGCCCCACGGGTGGTGTCACATCCGCCATGATCCCGAAATAGAAGACAAACAGGTGCACGGCGATCAGCGGCACGATCAGGCCGGACTGCGCACCGAGTTCAACCACGACACCGGCCATCAGTGACGAAACGACGATGTAGTTGGCCGTTGTGGGCAGGCCCATGCCGAGCACCAGAGACAGGATGCCGACAAAGATCAGCATCAGGATCAGGTTGCCGCCGGACACGAACTCGACCAGGTCGGCCATGACCTGACCGATGCCGGTCAGGGTCACGGTGCCGACGATCACGCCGGCGGTCGCGGTGGCAAGACCGATGCCGATCATGTTGCGGGCACCGTCGATCATGCCATGCACGAGATCGTTGACCCCGGCCTTGAAGGCTTCGAAGGTTTCGCTTTCCCCGCGGAAGATCGCCTTGATCGGCCGCTGGGTCAAAAGGATCACGAAGAGAAGCGCCGTTGCCCAGAAAGCCGAAAGCCCGGGAGACTTCTGCTCGATCATCAGGAAGTAGACGAGAACGACAATCGGCAGCAGATAGTAGAGGCCAGTCTTGTAGATCTCGGAAATTTCCGGAAGCGTGATGTCCTTGGCGTTCGGATCGTCCGGATGCAGGTCGTCAGCCGTCGAGGCCAGTTTCAGAAGGCCGAGATAGGCGAGGAACACCAGAGCGGCGAGCACCCAGGAAGCGCCGTCCGGCACCAGGGCAACGATCCAGCCGATCGGGTACTGGATGCCGTAGCAGAGCACCGCGAAACCGGCAAAGAAGAAGAACATGCCGAGGACCGTGCGCAGCGTTGATACGGTTTTGTGGCCGATGGTCGGCATGTTCCGCTTCACCGCTTCAAGGTGCACGATATAAACCAGCGCGATGTAGGAGATCACGGCCGGCAGGAATGCGTGGGTGATGACGTCTACATAGGATATGCCGACATATTCAACCATCAGGAAGGCCGCTGCCCCCATGACCGGGGGCATGATCTGGCCGTTGACTGAAGACGCCACCTCAACGGAGCCGGCCTGTTCGGAGGAGAAGCCGACCCGTTTCATCAGCGGGATGGTGAAAGTACCGGTGGTGACCACGTTGGCGATGGAGGAACCGGAAATCAGGCCGGTCGCTGCAGAGCCGACGACGGCGGCCTTGGCCGGGCCGCCTTTCAGGTGACCGAGCGCACCGAAAGCCATCTTGATGAAGTAGTTGCCGGCGCCGGCCTTGTCGAGCAGGGCACCGAACAAGACGAACAGGAAGACGAATTTGGTCGAGACGCCAAGCGCGATACCGAAAACGCCTTCCGACGTGATCCACATGTGGCTCATGGCCTTTTGCAGGGACGCGCCTTTCCAGCGGATGACTTCAGGCACCCAGGGGGAAGAGCCGAAGAACACGTAGAGCAGGAAGACGGAGGCGACGATGGCCATGGCCGGACCGAGCGCGCGGCGCGCAGCTTCGAACAGGACAATGATGCCTGCGAGCGCAAACCACTTGTCGGTGTGATCGGCCAGACCGCCATTGTCGACGATCTTTTGGTAGAAGAAAAACCCGTAAAGCGCGATGAAGGCGCCAAAAAGCGCAAGGACCCAGTCCTGGATCGGAATGTGATGGCGGGGGCTGCTTTTCAGCGCCGGGTAGGCCATGAAGGCGAGGAACATCGCGAAAGCGAGGTGGAACTGCCGGCTGTTGTTGATCAGATCCGATGGCAGCACGTAGTAGACGATGGGGGAGGCGAGCAGGACCTGAAAGCAGGACCAGACCAGAGCGACCGTTGCGATCAAGAGGCCGACGCTACCGGCCGGATTTCTGGACCCGGAATCTGAGGCGGCTACGAGTTCCTGAAGTTCTTCTTCAGACAGGCCCTTGCGCTGATCCTGCGCGACAGGCTGGTTTTGGTCAGACATGAATTTCCCCCGGTTTCCGGCAGAGAAACAGCGCCGGTACTGTGCGGTTTTGCCCGGACGGCAGGTTCCGTCAGAACAGATTGTCTATGAAAAGAAGCGATCGAACCCAAGGAAGGTGGCAGGGTGGCCGCAGTAGAACGGGCCCGGAAATCATCCGGGCCCGCCAATTGAAAAAGCTTAGTTGATCCAGCCCTGTTCTTTGTAGTACTTCGCCGCACCCGGATGCAGCGGAGCGGACAGGCCGTCAGCGACCATCTCTTCCGGCTTCAGGTTGGCAAATGCCGGATGCAGCTTCTTGAAGGCATCGAAGTTTTCGAAGACGGACTTGACCAGCGTGTAGACGGTGTCGTCGGCAACTTTTGCAGAAGTGATGAAGGTTGCACCGACGCCGAAGGTGTTGGTGTCGCCGTCATTGCCGCGATACATGCCGCCCGGAATGGTGGCGGTGCGGTAGTAGCTGTTGTCGTTGACAAGCTTGTCGACAGCGTCGCCGCCAACATTCACCAGCACGCTGTCACAGGCCGTGGTGGCTTCCTGGATGGAGCCTGACGGGTGGCCGACGGTGTAGACCATGGCATCGATCTGGTTGTCGCAGAGTGCAGCGGACTGCTCGGCGGCCTTCAGCTCGGTTGCCTGGGTGAAGTCGTCGGTGGTCCAGCCCATGGCTTCCATCAGGACTTCCATGGTGCCGCGCTGACCGGAACCCGGGTTGCCGATGTTGACGCGCTTGCCCTTCAGGTCTTCGAAGTTCTTGATGCCGCTATCAGCACGGGCAACAACGGTGAACGGCTCCGGATGCACGGAGAACACGGCGCGCAGGTCTTCGAACTTGCCCTTGTCCTCGAACTTGGACGTACCGTTATAGGCGTGATACTGCCAGTCGGACTGGGCCACACCGAATTCCAGCTCGCCTTCGCGAACGGTGTTGATGTTGTAGACCGAGCCACCGGTGGATTCGACCGAGCAGCGGATGCCGTGGTCTTTACGGCCCTTGTTCACCAGGCGGCAGATCGCGCCACCTGTCGGATAGTAGACGCCCGTCACACCACCGGTACCGATGGTGATGAATTCCTCCGCGGAGGCTGCGCCGGTGAATGCGATGCTGGTCGCCAGAACGGCGCCTGCAAGGTTCAGTTTCATCATCATTTGACTAGGCTTCCCTCTTGTTAAAATTCTCTAGGTCTGGGGTGTCTCTTCCACCCTAGACATTTTCAAACTCGTCAAGCAAGCGGTTATGCTTGTCGACATTCTGGATCCGGGCTTCCGCTCCGGATCCGGCTCGCGCAACCAGCATGCCCGTGATTGTTTCTATGAGCACCAGCGTGGCTGCGTAAGACGAGAAAAAGTGTGGACTTTCAGTGCGTTGTATGAAGTGAAAGTCGGCGAATTGCAATCCCGGGAAGGCGTGGCTGTCAGTAAGCACAATGACTTTTGCACCACTTGCTGCCGCAACCTCAGCCGCCCGGACGGAGCGATGCGCATAGGGATGTTTGGACACGATGATCACGGTGTCAGCTGACGAAACGCCCGCAAGAGTGCTGCCAAGGGTTGCCCCGTTGCGCCCCGCTGTCACCCAGCGGTCGTCGAACCATTTCGCCAGATAGGCGAAATAGTCGGTAAAGCCGGCAGAGGCGAGCGCACCGATCAGGATGATCTTGCGTGACCTTTCCAGACACTCGACCGCGGCTTCCAGTTCCTGTGGGTCGATGTCTTCGACCAAAGCCTTGATGTTGTTCAGGCAGGCCTCCACCTGGCGCGGCAGCAACGGCTGATCCGCATCGGACTGGAGACGTCGGGCGCGGTCCTGAAACGTGTCCGTGTCGCGCCGGCTCAGTTCGGCGCGGGCCTGCTCCCGGAGAGCTTCGTAATCGGAATATCCAAGCGCGCGCGCCAGTCTCGTGTAGCTTGCCGGGGAAACGCCACTTGCCGAGGCAACGGCACGCAGGCTGCGCGTCGCGATTTCGACTTGATTTTCAGCGATATAATCAGCGGCAATGCGCAACGCGTCGCTGAGCTCGGCATAGTTGGCCGAGATCGCGGTCCGGAGCGGTTGCGACGACATGGTTTCCATCCGGTTACTGTTTCATTTGTTTTTTACATTGTCAATTTCTGAAACAAATGTTTCGCCGTCAAACAGATCGTAGGCAGCGGGTGGTCAGAAACCAGGGGTTCGGGCGCTCAATCGGACAGGCACAGATCAGCGAACAGATTTGCGGTGTCGCCTCGAGGAAAAACTTCCCCTGATAAAATTGCAATTATTAATAGAATCAAATAGCAAGATTCGCGCTTAGGTTTTAATTACGTTACAATGCACTGGGGGCATTACGCTTTTTCCTATGGGGAATAGGGAAGGAGGGACACATGTCTAAGAGTACTCTCACCTGTCTGGCAACGGCTCTGATTGCAGCCTGGGGTGCCGGGCCTGTTTTTGCTGGGGACTATCTTCAGGTCGAGCCGGGCGTGGATCTTTATTACGAAGACCACGGGACCGGCCTGCCAATCGTTCTGGTGCCAGGCTGGACCTTCACAACCGAGGTCTTCGAACACCAGATCGAGGCCTTCGCAAAGACACATCGCGTCATCACCTTCGATCCGCGCAGTCATGGCCGGTCGACGGTCACGATGGAAGGCAACAACTACGTCACGCAAGGGGCGGATCTCGCGAAGCTGCTCGATCATCTGGGTGTCGAAAAACCTGTCCTTGTCGGATGGTCCTTCGGCTGCCTGGCGACCTGGGAATTCGTGAAGACCCGGTCGACCGACGCGGCCTCGGCCCATATGTGCATTGATCTGTCGCCGACACCCATGACCGGCCAGGAGGGCGACTGGACCGAGGGTAGCATTGCCGACATTTCGGGTCTCTACGATGGTGTGCAGTCTGCAAAAGGCCACCGGGACGTCGTTCACTGGTATGCAGACGAGGTCATGATCGAGCAGGATTACACGCCTGAACTGGCCCGCTGGATCGAAGACCAGTCGACCCAGTCACCGCCCTGGGTGGCGGCGGCCTACTGGGCGGCGGGTAATTTCAGCAATTATCTCGTCACTGCCAAGGAGATCGATGCCAAATTGCCGTCGTCCTTTGTGGTTGCTGAGCATTGGGCCGATAAGGCCAAGCCGTATCTGGCCAAGCACACGCCCAACAGCGATGTGCACGTCTTTGGCGGGCACATGATGTTCTGGGAATATCCGGACCGGTTCAACCGGATCCTGGCCGGGTTTGTCTCGCAGATCGAGTAGCTCTCTTGAGTGCTGGCACTGGCACCTACAAGGCCGCCAGTGCCGGATCATGACTTGAGTGCCATGGCCGTCAATCCGCATAACGGTTGCGACGAGCCACGGCATCAAGTCAGTCGGATTCGCCTGTCAGGTTGCCGCCAGCGTGAAGATCGAAAACAGATCGTCCTTGTCCGCATCCATGGCCGACACTTTCCAGCCGCCAAGCTGGGCGATCTCCCCAAAGGCGTCCTCGCTGTATTTATGCGAGTTTTCCGTATGGATCGTTTCGCCCCTGCGAAAGGCAATCTCGTTGCCTGCAACGAGGACGGTCTGATCGGATCGGCTTTCCAGATGCATTTCGATGCGGCTTTCCAGGTCGTTCCAGATTGCCCTATGGACAAAAGACGCGAGATCGAAAGTGGCCTCAAGTTCACGATTGATCCGCTGAAGCAGGTTCTGGTTGAAGGCCGCCGTGACACCGGCCGGATCGTCATAGGCTTCCAGAAGAACCGTTTCTGCTTTCGGCCGGTCGACCCCGATCAACAGGTCCGCCGCGGGCATGGCCTCCCGGATCTGACGCAGAAGCCGAACCGCGCCCGCCTTTTCAAAGTTGCCGATCGTGGAGCCGGGGAAAAACACCAGAACTGGCAGCTCGGGCAATAGGGGCAGCTTGCCGAAGGGCTGGGTGAAGTCGGCTGCCACCGGAATGACGGCAACCGAAGGGTGGGCACGCCGGACCCGTTCAGCCGCGGCTTTCAGATGGTTCGCGGAAATGTCGATCGGCATATAGACAGACAGGTCCTGAAAGGCCGTCAGCAGAATGTCGGTCTTGCGGCTGGAGCCGCTGCCGAGTTCTACCAGTGCGCCCCGTGCTCCGGGGAGGCGGAGGTAGTCGGCGGCATTGTCTTCCAGGATCGAGACTTCCGTTCGGGTCGGGTAATAGGCGTCGAGCTCGGTAATGGCCTCGAAGAGATGTGAGCCGACATCGTCGTAAAGCCACTTGCTGCTGATCGTCTTCCGCTCGGCCGTCAGCCCGGAGAGGATGTCATCGCGAAAAATTTTCAAATGGTCGTCATCGAGAGAAACATGTTTGGTCATTTGTCTGCTGCCAATCTCAGGCCCAGCATCTGCCAGCGCTGGTGCGGATAAAAGAAGGTGCGGTAGGAGGCGCGCATCTGGCGGGTCGGGGTCGCGCAGGAGCCGCCGCGCAGCACCATCTGGTTGACCATGAACTTGCCGTTATATTCTCCGATTGCGCCGTCCGGCGGGGTGAAGCCGGGATAGGGAGAGAACGCACTTGAGGTCCACTGCCAGACATCGCCCCATAGGCCGGGGGCACCGGAAAGAGGCATCAAGGCGCCATTCTCCAGAAAATTGCCGGCAATCCGGGTCGGGGCTGCGGCTGCCTCCCATTCGGCTTCGGTCGGCAGCCGGTATCCGGCCCACCGGGCAAAGGCATCCGCCTCATAAAAGCTGACATGCACCACGGGGGCGGCCAGATCCACCGGCCGGGGCCCCTGGAGCGTGTAACTCCACCAGACGCCGTCCTGTCGCCACCAGTATAAGGGGGCGGTCCAGCGGTTCTTCTCCCTGACAGCCCAGCCTTCCATGAGCCAGAGCGGCTGGGCGTCGTACCCACCATCCTCCATGAAGGCGATCCACTCGCCATTCGTGACCGGCCGGTCTGAAAGGCGATAGGGCTCCAGCCAGACCTTGTGCCGCGGGCCTTCACAGTCATAGGCAAATCCGTCGCCATCATGGCCGATGGTCAGAAGGCCGCCGTCATGATCGCTCCAGCCGGTCTCCTGGACGGGATGAACGGGCACCGGCCGGCTGTCGATATAGGTGGGCAGCAAAGGATTGTAGGAGAAGGCATGCAGGAGATCGGTCACCAGCAGCTCCTGGTGCTGCATTTCGTGATGACAGCCGAGGGTGACAAGCTCTTCCAGTCTCTCATGATCCAGGGCGAAGGCCCCGCGCGCCAGCCCGTCCAGCAGTGCATCTTCAACGTGTCTGCGATAGGCCATCACGTCGGCAACGGCCGGCCGTGACAGAAGACCGCGTTTTGAGCGTGTGTGACGCGGACCGGCCTGGACGTAATAGGAGTTGAAGAGGACCGCGAAACGTTCGTCGGTCGGCTCATAGCCGGGCAGGGACGGTTTCAGGATAAATTCTTCAAAGAACCACGTTGTGTGCGCCAGATGCCACTTGGGTGGGCTGGCATCTTCCATGGATTGCAGTCCCATGTCCTCATCCGACAGGGGCGCGGTGAGTTTCATCGTCTGTTTTCGGGTCTGATCGAACAAGTCCGCTACAGACAGGCCCGTTGACGGTTCAGACCGCCCGTCCACCAACGTCATATCAAGTCCTCCACAAGGAGCCGGCCGTTCGCCCAAAGCCGGTTTCTGCAGTGCCGCCAAGCGCTCTCAAGGTAGGCATGCCGCCAAGGTTTCCAATGAAGGGAATTGCACCGGTGCGGTGCAGAAATGCGCCGCGCACGCCAGGAATTTCTGTTTGTTGATAAAAATAAACAAACTTTTGTTTTTTAGGATTTTCGTTCGTCAAAATAGAAATTACCCAAGTTGTTGATTTTACGAGAAATTGGAAGTTTGCCTGCTGCAACGACCGGCAAAGACGGTTCGGACCTTAGCTTCCGCCTCCTGACAAGGGCCTGTCAGGAATCCTTTCGCTCCCTCTTCACATTGGCGTGAAGCCTGAAGCGGTGCTGCGCTTTCGCAAGAACACGCCTTTGGGAAGAGAGAAAGTCTGGGCTTTCGGGCACACAGTAGAACAGGGCAGAGGCCCGGATTGACATTCTGGGACGATTGTCCTAATCCCCTATTAGGGCAATTGTCCTAATGAAACTGGTTCCTGTTTCAAACCGCAGTCCGGGAGAGTGGTATGGCTGAAAGCACCCGCCAGCAGATCGTCGATGCGGCGGATGACCTGTTCTATGGACAGGGCTTCGCGCAAACCTCCTTTGCGGACATTGCGGCGGCGGTAAAGATCTCGCGCGGCAATTTCTATTACCACTTCAAGACCAAGGACGAGATCCTGGACGCCGTCATCGACAAGAGGCTGGCAGACCGGGAAGCCCTGCTTGCCAAATGGGACGAAACAGCTGCGGGGCCCGTGGATCGCATCGCCTGTTTTGTGAAGATCGTCATCGTCAACCAGAGCAGGATCATGGCCTTCGGCTGTCCGGTCGGCACCCTGACGACGGAGCTGTTCAAGCTCGGGCACCCGTCTGCGGGCAAGGCAAACCGGATCATGGCGCTGTTCCGCGACTGGCTTGTGCGGCAGTTCGAGGCGCTGGGCTGCGGCGACAGATCCACCGACCAGGCGCTGCATGTTCTCGGCTGGAGCCAAGGTGTCGCCACCCTGTCTCAGGCCTTCAAGGACGAAGCTCATGTCGAGCGCGAAGTGCGCCGGATTCTCGCCTGGCTCGATGATGTCGCCGGTTCGCCAAGTGCGGTGCAATGAACACGCCCTGCGTAATTTTCAAATGACAAGGAGAGACCAATGTTTGTCGTGACTTTGACTTTTTCGGACAACAGGGACCGGGCCGCCGAACTGATGGCAGGGCACAGGGACTGGATCCAGCGGGGCTTCGACCAGGGACTGTTTCTTATGGTGGGCAGCCTTCAGCCAAACCGGGGCGGTGCCATCATCGCGCACGGCACCGACCGGGACGCACTTGAGGCTTTTGTTGGTGAAGACCCTTTTGTTGTTGAGCGTGTCGTGTCGGCAGACATTCTGGAAATCACACCGGCGCGCCTGGATGAGAGGATGGCATTTCTGGCGGCCTGACAATTGAAGCTGTTCACGAGGACCGGCACCCGGTTGCCAGGCCGGGTGTTTGATGGCAGAGCAATATCTTGGGCTTGGGCGGGCGACAAACAATCGACACAGAGCGGCGCCATCAAGCCGGAACCAGCTCTGGGAGGACGCCAATGCTCGACATCAAGGGATCTCTGCCCGCCCTCGTGACCCCCTTCAGGGACGGTGAGGTTGATTATAACGCCTTGGAGCGTCTGATCGAATGGCACATCGCCCAGGGCAGCGACGGACTTGTGGCCGTTGGCACAACCGGTGAAAGCCCAACGGTTTCCAAAAGCGAGCACAAGGAAGTCATAAGTAGGGTGGTGGATCTGGTCGCCGGACGTGTGCCCGTGATTGCCGGAACCGGTTCCAACGCAACGGCCCAGTCGCTGGACATGCTCCAGCATGCCGAGGCGGTCGGGGCAGACGCTGCTCTTGTGGTGACCCCTTATTACAACAAGCCGAACCAGGCCGGTCTGCTCAGCCACTACAAGGTGTTGCATGACAGCAGCAACCTGCCGATCATTCTCTACAATATTCCGGGCCGCTGCGTGATCGATATTCTGCCGGAAACCATGGCGGAGATGGCGCGCTGGCCGCGCATCATCGGTGTCAAGGACGCGACCGGCAGCATGGAACGGGTCAGCAAGCAGCGTGCGCTGTGCGGCCGCGATTTTCTGCAGCTGAGCGCAGAAGATGCCGCGGCCCTTGGTTTCAACGCCCATGGCGGGCGAGGCTGCATCTCGGTGACGGCCAATGTTGCACCGCGCCTGTGTGCAGAATTTCAGGCTGCTTCGCTTTCTGAAGATCTGGATCTGGCGCGGGACCACCAGGACCGCCTGCTGCCGCTGCATTCGGCGCTCTTCCTGGAACCGCCTGCAGCTTGCGCCAAATACGCCCTGTCTCGTCTTGGCCTTTGCCGTGAAGACGTTCGGCTTCCGCTCGCACCGGTCACGGAGGAAACAAGCCAGGCGCTCGACAAGGCAATGGCGCATGCCGGCCTGATCTAAGCTGTCTTCGGCTGGAAGCTCTGTCCACTTTCAAGCGACCAACATCGCCTGGCTGAACACTGTCCGGCGGCGTGCATTTTGCAGTGCAGATCCACCTTGTCTGTGGAAAGCGAGGTCATTTCCACGGCGTGCCCGCGGAGAATTTGAAGCCCTTCGCTTCTGCACGCGGTGTGGCGCGTAGGCCCCGGCTTCAGCCGGGGAGGCACCGGCGATGGGAAAAGCCCCGAAAGACAGCCGAACGGTTGGTGCAGTGGGGATTCTGCGCACTCGTCTGCAAAAAGAGCTGCAAGCACGTAATTCACCCGCTCAGTCCATCGAAAGTCCGCGGCCAATGTCTTTCGTTGCCTCAACGGAAGTATTTTTGTGGCGATCGTTACACCTTGACTGCGCATGTTTGTTCGCAGTCCTGGAGTGATTGTGCAGAAAACTGCACAGTTCCATATTTTAACACTTTTTCCTCGGGTGGAATTTCTTAAGTAAAGTCAATTACCTAAGGGAATGTCACGGAGTTGGCACACCCGTTGCAATATTCTCTGCATCGGCGCTGACCAGAACACGGCGCCCCGGAATTCAAAACCAAGAAAACGACGATCACTGAAACACACAAGCAAACTGGAGATCTGAAAATGTCCAACATCGCTTACATCACCATCAAAGGCGCAACCCAGGGCGACATGACGTCCGACGCAACCACCGCCGACAGCATCGGCAACCTGTGGCAGGAAGGCCATGAAGGCGAATCCCTCGTCTATGCCTTCGAACAGAACGCCATCGTGCCCCGTGACCCGCAGTCCGGTTCGATCATCGCCACCCGCCGCCACATGCCGACCACCTTCATGAAGCCGGTCGACAAGGCCACGCCGCTCCTGTGGCAGGCCCTGGCCACGGGCGAAAGCCTGGAAATCGAAGTCCAGTTCTGGCGCACATCCACGTCAGGCGTTCAGGAGCATTACTTCACGATCAAGTTCGAGGACGCGGTTCTGGTGGAAGGCAAGACGATCCTGCCGGACGTCAATGACGAAGCCAACGCGTCCCGCGGCGACACCGACAAGTGGTCCTTCACCTACCGCAAGGCTGACTGGACCCACGAAAAGGCCGGTACCAGCGCTTCCGACGACTACCGCGCACCGGTTACCTAAGACGAAAACGCCTCCGGGCTGCGACCTGCAACGCAGCCCACTCGGCCAGCCGGGATGCCCCTCCCGCCGGCTTAAACCGCCCGGTTCAGCGACCGGGCGGTTTTTTCGTCCATGGCGCTGCTTCGGTCGGGAGCAGGTGATCAGTTTTTGGGAAAATCTTCCGGATAGAAATCATCCGGATCAATGTCGATCCTGCGGATCGAGACTTCAATCGTGTTGGTTGTCGTTGGAGGAAACATGAAGCCGACCGACTGCAAGGTGTTTTTTTCCTCAGCCGTCGCGGGCCGGGCAGGCTCATCCCTGTAGATGTCGAATGCATCGGGAGCATGATCCGGTCCCATCAGGAAGATCCGGCTTGCCGGTTTGACCTCGCCGTCTTTCATGCGCGGTGACAGCAGCCACTTCTCACCATACTCCTCCGCGTCCCTGGGTTTTAGTTTGAACTCGGAGGTGCCGATCCGAAGATCCTGCAAAATCAGTGGATGGGTCTCGATGTCATCCGGCACGTCAGCTTCCGTGCCGATGAAGTCGTAGACGTTGCAAAGGGCCATCAGACTCTTGTCGAAATAGGTGAAATAGCCGTAGGCGTATCCTCCGCCGAGCAGCGGTGCACTGAAAAAGCGGCCTGGTTCGATCGTCGGCTTATTACTCAACTACACCCTCCATGCGTCTTCATACGCTCGTCATAGTGTTCATTAAAGGCCTTGGCCCTTTCGTCGGTGCGGGCCGGATCGTAGGACCAGACCCTGTTCGGCTCACCTCGTTTGAATGCTTTGCCGATCCTGCTCGTGTCCCGCGTCCCGTATTGCTTGATATCGGCCTGTTCGTAACCGCGCACCTGGGCATAGGTCAAATCCGTCTTTTGCACCTTGAGCGAGTAGCCCCTGCCAAGTCGCCCTGTTCCCTTGTGCGCACTGGTACGGGAAGAGACATCGTTGGTGATGCCGACATAAACAACCTCGCCAGTCTTGTTGTTGACGATGTGATAGAGCGAGTAACCGGTGGCGTCGAGCGGCGTCAGGCCGAAGGGATCGATAAAGCCGTTCGGATCGAGGGCATAAGCATAGGCGTTCAGGCCGCCGAGCAGGGAAATCGGATCGGGTTGCGTATAGCGCCCCAGGGCCGGATCGTAGTAGCGGTTGCGGTTGTAGTGAAGGCCGCTTTCATCGTCGAAATACTGCCCGGGGAACCGGAGCGGCTGATAAAAGTCGGCGCCCGTAACCACCCGGGCACCACCGAATGCCAGATAGGTCGCGGCCCAGGCGACCGACCCGTCTTCCGCGATCAGCTCGTAGGGCACGCCCTGGTGATCGGTGTTGTAGATGTAGATGCCGGTCCTTTGAGGGTGACGGCTGATCATTGCAAGGGGCGTGAAACTGAGCGGTTCAAACAGGTAAACCGTCTCAAGCGGATCGTCGGAACTGGTTGACTCTGCCAGCAGGACGTCGCCGTTCCAGAGATAACGTGTCTCGATCGGTACTGATTCACCACCGGTGCTGTTCGCGGCGCGGAGATCATGGGTGACCGTCTTGGCAATCCGCCGGTTGAACGCATCATAGCCATAACATGTCAGGGTCTCGCCTCGGCGGCCGGAGCGCCGGACCTCACGGAGCATCCCGTTGGCACCATAGACATATTCGGTCTCCGTGTGCCCGCCGGCGCCGGAGACTTCTCTGACGATATTGCCTTGTGCATCATAGGTGAAATGCTTGTCGCCGAAGACCGTCAGCCGATTGCCCGAGGCTTCTCCCGGAGGCTGCGGGGAGGTAAGCGGACTGGTCCGAGCCGCTGCAACCAGATTGTCCGACAGGTCGTAGATGAAGGCTTCCGGGGTCCAGCCCTGTGCCGACGTCAGGCGGTTGCAGGTGTCATAGGCATATTGCCTTGTCCCGCGCCGGCTGTCCTTGACCGACAGCAGCTTGTTGTCCTGCCGCCACTGGTAGGTCCGGCGGACAATCTCCTCGTCTATGCCTGGTGTCCGGGCATAGGCTGATTGCCGCACAAGGCGCCCTTGCGGATCGAACTCGTTTTCGCAGGCAATTCCGCCGGATTTTCGGGAAATGGTGCGTCCCAGATGATCATGCAGGTAAGCAGCAACTTCCCGGCCTTCGAAACTGACCGTCTTGCAATCCCCCGTCCGGTTATAGGCGTAGCTGATCGTCCTGCCATCAGGCAGCGTGGTTGTGGCAAGTTGCCCGCGGGGATCATATTCGTGCTGAATTTCGGCGCCATTCTGGCTTTCGCTGACGATCCGCTGCGCGGCATCATAAGCGAAGGAAAGTTCACAATCCGGCGTCACCGCACTGGTCACCCGATTGTTCGAAGACCAGGCGAAAGTGTGCTTGGTTCCGTCTGAGAAGTGCTTCTCCAGCACTCTTCCGTAAGGATCACGCTCATAGGACGTCAGGTCGCCGCCGTTGCGTACCGAGGCGAGAAAGCCTGTTGCCGGGTCGTAGTGAAAATCTGTCTGGCGCCGGTCAAAGCCGATTTCGCTGATGAGGCGGCCTCTGGCGTCGTAGCGCAAGCGATGATCTTTGCCGGATGCATCGACGATCAGGGTTGGCCGCAATTCATCATCATAACCAAACCGCGTGGCAGAACCGTCGGCTTCCGTCCGGGTGAGGGGGACCCGAAGACCATCATAGCTCCACTCGACGCTTTGCCCGGCTTCATCCGTGTGACGCAGGACCCGGTTGTCGGCATCATAGGCCATCGAAACACGGCCGCCATCGGCATATTGAAGATCGGTCGCATTGCCGTTTTCATCGCGCGCAATGGCGACTTCGCATCCGGATGGGTCCCGCACCCGGATCACGCGCCCAAGACCGTCGTGCTCGTAAGACGCCCTCAGATCGTCAGGTCCTTCCGCGATCAAATTGCCGTCGGAAGACCATTGCCAGCGCCAGGATGTTCCTTCCCGGTCGAGAACGGCAAGCGGGTGGCCGCGTGTGTCGCGCACATACCGGTGCTCTACACCGACAGGGTCGGTGTAGATCTCGACAT
Organism: Roseibium sp.; assembly: GCF_965233565.1. Lineage (GTDB taxonomy): Bacteria > Pseudomonadota > Alphaproteobacteria > Rhizobiales > Stappiaceae > Roseibium. The sequence continues at coordinate 5,487,253 of NZ_OZ247494.1, forward strand.
TGCCCCGGGTGTCAAAGGCGAACCGGTGTTCGCCGGTTTCGCTGCTGGCCACCACAGAGGCCTTGCCGAAGCGCAGGTCGGACAGGGAGTCCGTTGGGTAGCTGAGCCTTGTGGACGTGCCATCTTCCTCCAGCGACGCGGTCTGACGTCCGAACCTGTCCCAGGAACCAGAGGTCTTGCGGCCAAATCCGTCTTCCTTGAGCGAAAGATTTCCCGCCTGATCATAGGCAAATTTCGTGACCAGCCCGTCCGGGTCGGTCTGTTTCATGACATGGCCGCGGCCATCATTCTGATAGATGGTGATGTTGCCCAGCCGGTCCCGGGCGAAGGTCTCGAACGTGTCGGGCCGGTATTTCAACTCCACGTAATGCAGTCCGGTGATGGCACCGCTGGCGGATGTGCCCCAGGTCCTGATGCATTTTGCCTCCGTGCCGCGCCCGGTATCATCCCATTCGAACGTATAGCTGAGACCGCCCCGATGCCTTTCCTCGACAATCAGGTGATTTTGATAGGCGTATTTCTGAACGTTGCCCCGGGCATCGGTTACGGTTGTCAGGTCGTTTCCCGAATACCCATAGCTGACCAGCGTCATTCTGGACGAGGCATCTGTCGGGTGCGGTGCATCGATGCGCAAAATGCGTCCGTGCACGTCTGTTGCCACTGTCAGTTCTCGCCCGCCGCTGTCTATGACACCGGCCAGCTGATCTTCGGTGCCGTAGGCAAAGCGGATGGTGTGGCCATTTGCATCCGCGATGGAAGCAATCAGCCAGATGTCGTCGGTTCTGGCCGCAGCCTTGAAATACAGGCACTGACCGTCATAGTCGCGCACCCGGTAGTTCTGACCATCCGTTTCCAGTAACAACCGCTCGACAGCATTCAGCGAAGGTTGGCCGGGACGGGGAGAAGCAAATAGGGCCAGACGGCCGTCCGCCAGTCGGAGTGCAAAGCAGTTTCCGTCTTGCCATCGATGGAGCCGGATGGCCAGGCTGTGATGCCATTTGCTGCCGAGCCCGCCTGTCCGGCCGGTCTCGCTGGAACTCGACATCCAGACGCGTGTCATCGTTAGGGGGATCGGGCCCGGTAGCTCGAAATCCGTTTCCTGGGTGAAGACTTCACCGGTCGCCATGTCGACCGGATGGCCCCGTGCGAGCCGGCCTCCGAGCTTGGCCCCGAATATGCCGCCCACAAACGAGCCGAGTGTCTGGCCGATGATCCGGCCGCGTTCCCCTCCGATCGCTTCGCCGATATAGCCGCCGACTTCCCCACCGGCAAAACCGAATGCAAAGGCACCGACGGTTTCCGCGCCGAAGCCGAGCAGGGCGCAGGTTCCTCCGGCCACATAGGCAGCAGCGGCCCCGGCGCCGACAGCGACAATGGTGCCGCCGATCGCAAGCACTTTTGCGGTAGTGAGCATCCAGGCTGGCACTTCAGACGCAACAGCCAGAAACTGACCGGATGCCCCGCCGTATTTTACGTTTTTCGACCCGGAGGAGATGAAGGCGCCGCAGGTAATCTTCTCGTCTTTCCGCGCCGCCGGAAAGGTGTTTATGAGGATCCTTTCCACCCCGGTGGCAATCGGCTTGGGCGGCCCGGGGGCGTGCATGGAACAAAGGGCACCGTCAATGATGGCGCGGGCGGCAGGACGGTTGTTGACAAGGACGTTGAGCGAGCAGGTCGGCGCAATCGTGCCGCAAGGCGAGGAAAACGTCGCCCCGAGCGCCGCCCCGACCAGGGCGCCGCCACCGGTTGTGGCCGCCGCCGCGCCTGCCGCGGCGACAACGGCAAGAGCGGCGCCGCCGGTCGCAACGGTGACTGCGACAATTGCCACACCGGCCGCCAGACCCAGCAAAGCGCCGCCCAGAAATCCTGACAGGGCGCTTGTATGGGAAATCTGATCCATAAGCCTGGCAGCAGGCTTGTGTCCGGCCATGTCTTACCCCCTGAAGACAATCGACCCCAAGACTTTCTGAAAATAGGCCCGGTCGAAATCCGCAAATTCCGGGTCGGACGCCGTACAGGCAATGCTGGCAACCTGCTGTCCGCTGAGAGGGCAATAGATTTGACGCTGGCGCATTTTTCCCGGCGGCGTACTCCAGGTGAACACCATCTCGTAACTGTCTCGCCCCTTCAGGTTGCTCTGGACCTGGGAGATCAGTTGCCAGTCCGCCAAAGAGGCCTTCAGGCTATCCACCTGTCGGTTGACATAGGCGACCAAAGGTTCCCCCGGCTGCAGGGCATCGAAAGCGACCGCCACATTGGGCGGCATCGTTCCGCTTCCCGGTGGGGCGGACCACACCAGGACGGAGCGGTCGGTCCAGTCGTCCGGGATAGAAAGATCAAAATATTTGTTTCGTATCGAAGACATTTTGCAACTCTCGTCGCGGCAAAGAAATCGTCATCATCACGCTAATTGAATTCGGCATGCTGACCGTGTGGCCGCAGAGTTTGCAACCATAGTTAACGATGAAAACAAGGTCACACCGGATTGTCTAGAAAAATATGCATTTTTTCAAACTGCACTCATGGGTTGTTTTTATAGGTGTGTTCCTGGAGGCAGGGGCATTGGTGTGCAGAAACTTGCCCAAGCGGCAGGCTCAGCCCTCCATAGGGGCGTGTCGGAGAGCAAAAGTAAGAACAAGTTCGAATTTTTGGGGACTGCAAGCGGTCAGGCTTGGTCGTAAATTGATGGACATTCGGCTTCAAGGCGCCGGAACCTTCCCGACCGAAACCCGTTTTGTGATGTTCGTCACACTTTGCCTGCGCGTGTTTCTTCGCAGTCCGGAGGTGACTGTGCAGAAAACTGCACAGTTCCATATTTTAACACTTTCGCTGAGGAGAGAATTTTCGCTGCGAAAACAATCACATCACGAAAATTACGCAAGTTGGCACACCCGTTGCTATTCTCTACCCATCGGCTCCAGACAACGAGCCCCGGAAGTCAACAACAAGAACAGACAGTCACTGAACGCACAGCCAGGCAGGAGACAGAAAAATGTCCAACATCGCTTACATCACCATCAAAGGCGCAACCCAGGGCGACATGACGTCCGACGCAACCACCGCCGACAGCATCGGCAACCTGTGGCAGGAAGGCCATGAAGGCGAATCCCTCGTCTATGCCTTTGAACAGAACGCCATCGTGCCCCGTGACCCGCAGTCCGGTTCGATCATCGCCACCCGCCGCCACATGCCGACCACCTTCATGAAGCCGGTCGACAAGGCCACGCCATTGCTGTGGCAGGCCCTGGCCACGGGCGAGAGCCTGGAAATCGAAGTCCAGTTCTGGCGCACCTCGACCGCCGGTGTTCAGGAACACTACTACACGATCAAGTTCGAGGACGCGGTTCTGGTGGAAGGCAAGACGATCCTGCCGGACGTCAATGACGAAGCCAACGCGTCCCGCGGCGACACCGACAAGTGGTCCTTCACCTACCGCAAGTGTGACTGGACCCACGAAAAGGCCGGCACCAGCGCGTCCGACGACTACCGCGCCCCAGTCACCTAAGCCCGGTCACCTAAGACCAAAACGCCTCCGGGCTGCGACCTGCAACGCAGCCCACCTGTCGGACAGGGTGCCCCTCCTGCCGGCTCAAACCGCCCGGTTCTGCGACCGGGCGGTTTTTCTTTGCCTTGTCTCAGTGTCACCCCGGGCGAGCTTTGCGAGATCCGGGGCCCTCTGTTGCCAGAGCATTGGGATCTTCAGAAGGGAGTGGCTGCGCCTTTCGGCCCTTCTTACTCTCCTTCAACAAGCGGATCTGCGAGTAGGCCCCGGCTCTCCGCTTCGCTTCGGCCGGGGTGACATTGGGGGAATGGAGCTGCAAGGAAGACGAAGAGTCGGGGCGCACTAACCTGCTATCGCGCCCTTAATTCCAACTGCCATTGGAGAGATCGGCATATCTTCACGTGTCACCCCGGGCGAGCTATGCGAGACCCGGGGCCTACTCACTTCCAGAGCAGTCGGATTTTCAGAAGGGGATGGCTGCATTTCGGGAACGTTTTCAACAAGCGGCTTCGCGAATGGGCACCAGCTCTCCGCTGCGCTGCGGCCTGGGTGACACCGAGCTGGATTACCGGTCAGATGCGAATCTGAGAGGCTTGGACAGCGGACATCAGCGCTATTCTCTAACGCTGGGGGCCAAGACAACAGCCCGGTTCTGTAACCGGGCTGTTTTTGTCTTATAGCTACTGAACGCGTGGGAACAGCGGCTGGATGTCGCCGAGCTCTGTGCCGCCAGGCAGGCGGTCGAGTTCCGGTTTCCAGGGCGTTGCAACCTCGGTGACATTCAGCATGGTAAGGGCCTTGCCGGCAGAGACCGGGATCACCTGCTGAAGCGCTTCCATGACGATGCGCAGACAGTCGAGCGCGACATAAACGACCGTCTTGCTGCGCTCCCTGGTGTCCTCGTTCTTGAACAGCGACCAGGGTGCCTGCTTGTCGATATATTCGTTCAGTTCGGCCGCCGCCGTGATGATCGCCTGCGTCCGTGCCGGAATGTCGGCGAGATCAATCCATTCGCCCATGCCGGCGGTGGCATTCAGAACAGTCTGGCGCAGAGCCTCGTCCTCGGCGGTCAGTTCGCCTTTGACCGGCAGCTTGCCGTCGAATTTGGACCTGGCGAACTTGGCGGCACGGGACAGCATGTTGCCGAGCTTGTTGTTGAGTTCGGCCTCATAGGTCTGGCCGATCAGTTCCACCGAGATCTGGCTATCGCTGTCGGCGCGCATGTGCCGGGCGAGGTACCAGCGCAATGCATCGACGCCGAGTTTTTCCATCACCTCGATCGGATCGACCACATTGCCGATGGACTTCGACATCTTGACACCGCCGGCACCGACCCAGTGGCTGTGCACCGAGAGTTTCTTCGGCAGGGGCAGACCGGCCGCCATCAGCATGATCGGCCAGTAGACCCCGTGCGGCTTCAGGATGTCCTTGCCGATCAGGTGTTCGCATTCCGCCCACCAAGGCGCATAGCTTTCGTCCGGCCAGTCGATATTGGTCAGGTAGTTGGCAAGCGCGTCGAACCAGACATAGGTGACGAACTCGGTGTCGAAGGGCAGCTCAACGCCAAGGGTCACCCGGGTCTTCGGCCGGGAGATACACAGATCCTCCAGCGGCTCGGCCAGCATCTGCTTCAGTTCGTTCCTGAAGGCTTCCGGCTGCACGAAATCCGGATTGTCGGCAATGTGCTTCAAGAGGCGCTCGCGGAACGGCTCCATTTTCAGGAAGTAATTCGTCTCTTCGGTCTGCTCGACCTGCATGGTCGGGTGCAGCGGGCACTGGCCGTCCTCGGTCAGATCGCTCTCTTTCTTGAACTCTTCACAGCCCTTGCAGTAGGTGCCGGTGTAGTTCTTCTTGACGATCAAATCCTTGTCGAAGATCGACTGCTCCATTCCGGCGACGGCCTCTTTGTGGCCCGCGCGGCTGGTGCGCACGAAATAGTCGTAGGTGACATCAAGCTTGTCGAACACATCCCGAAATTCGGCGCAGCGCATGTCGAGATAGTCCTCGACGGGCATGTCGAGTTCCTGGGCTGCTTCCTGGTTCTTCTGGCCATGCTCGTCCACGCCGGTGGACAGCATCAGCTCATAACCCAGCGCCTGGCGGTTGCGTTTCAGGATATCGGCCATGATCGAGGTGAAGGCGTGACCGATATGCGGAGAACCGTTGACGTAGTAGATCGGGGTTGTGATGTAGCTTTTCATCCAGGTGCTTTCGAATTTCTGCCAAATGCTGCTGCCGCGCGCGCGGTTCAGATCGCGCCGTTTGCCCCTGCAAACGGAAACAAGGAGGTCGCAGCTATATTTCACACTCATGTGCGCAAGAAAACCCCGGTCTTTGGAAAAGGACCAGGGATCTTGATGGAATATGGGGATGTGGCCGCGCTTTAAAAAGGTTGTTCAGCTCACCCGATCAACCAGATCCCACCCAGGACAAACAGTGCCAGGAACACGGTCTGCGTCACCACCATCCAGATGGCCGGTCCGCCGACTTCCAGAAGTTTCGGGATCGAGGTTTTCATGCCGACGGCTGCAATCGCCGCGAGCAGCGCCCAGCGGGAGACCTGGCCCGCCATGTCCTTGACGGTTTCCGGGATCAGGCCGAAGGAGTTGCAGGCGGCAAGCACCAGAAAGGCGAGTACAAAGGCCGGCATCAGGGGCGGGCGGGCGCTGTCCGGCCCGGTGCTGCTGCGCAGGATAAGCGCGGCAATCAGCACGATCGGCGCCAGCAGCGTGACTCGGATCAGTTTGACAAGCGTGGAAAGATCGCCGGTTTCCTCGTTGATGGAAAAACCGGCACCAACCACCTGGGCCACATCATGGATTGTCCCGCCGAGAAAGACCCCGGTTTCGTCGATGGTGAGCCCCAGATTGCTGGTCAGGATCGGATAGGCGATCATCGCAAGGGTCGACAGCACCGTCACCGTGATGACTGTAAAAGCAAGGTCACGTTCCGCATGTTCGCGCTTCGGCAGGATCGAGCCGATGGCCATGGCCGCCGAAGCGCCGCAGATGGCGACAGCGCCGCCAGAGAGAAAGGAAAACAGACGGTCGCGGCCGAACAGGCTGCCGATCATCAGAGAAAAGCCGATTGTCGCCAGCACACCCAGGATCACCAGTAGCAGAAACGGCAGTCCGAGTGCCTGCACCATTTCCACGCTGATGCGGACCCCGAGCAGCGCGACGCCGATCCGAAGCAGGGTCCGGGCGGAAAAGGCAATGCCGGCGGAAGTGCGCTGTTCTTCCGACAGGAAGTTGAGCGGCATGCCGAGCAGGATGGCCATCAGCATGGCCGGCGCGCCGTAATGCTCGTTCAGGAACTGCGCGGCGATGGCGACCAGCCCGGCAATCACCAGGCCCGGGAACAATTCATGGACCCGGTCTTTCAATGGTTGAACCATTGTTTTTCCTTATGTCTTTTACCTGTCGACCGGAAGGCCGCTGGGGACGGTGTCGGGAACACCAAAGGGAGGAGCGCTGACGGACGTGGTGCCCGTCAGGCTTTTCAGGAAGGCGACAAGATCGGCAATCTCGCCGTCCGTCAAGGCAAGGGGTTCAATATCGCGAAAGCGCGCATGGCGGGCCATCTCGCGTTTGTCGTTCCAGACGACAAAATCGATCGGAGCCAGCCAGGGAGCATCCGGCAGGGCCGCGACGTCCGACGTCCAGACGGCCAGCATGCCGTCGGGATCCAGGTGATGGCGCACAATGCCTTCGAGCGTCGGATAGGCCCCGTTGTGGCCATATGGTCCGGTCAGCTCCACGTTCCGAAGCATGGGCGTGCGAAAGCGGTAGGCATCTTCCAACCGGTCGCTTTCCCCCATACGGCCGACATCGCGGACCATCGGGTCAAACCGGCGGGTCCGGCCGGGCCCAAAGGGCGGCAGACCGATTGCATGAAATTGCTGGTCGCTGAGCAGTTTGCCGGAATGGCAGGATGCGCAGCCTGCCTTGCCAAAAAAGAGGTCGAGGCCGCGCTTCTGGCTGTCCCCAAGAGCAGAGGTGCTGCCTTCAAGATACTTATCGAACGGGCTGTCGAGGCTTTGCCATTCGACAGCCTGGAAGGCCGCCAGCGCATTCGCGATCTCGACGATGGTAACCTGTTCTGGTGCATCAATATGGTCGAACGCTTCCACGAACATCTGACCGTATTCGGGGATCACGCGGACCCGTTTGGCAAGGATCGGCCAGGCGGCATCGATCCGGTCGTGAATGGCACCGGCAATCTCGTTTTCCTTGAGGTTGCCGGACATTTCAAACTGGGCAACGAGTGGGAATACCGCCTGGGCAGCGAGAAGCGAATTGAAGCCGTTTGGCAGCCATTCCTCGGCCGGGGAATTGAAGCCGTTTTCATAAGTGTCCGCAATCGAAAGACGACCGTCATGAAAGAGAGTATGAAGGTCTTTTGCGCCGAGATTCCAAAGACCTGGCGCGTTTCGCGGAATCCGTTTGCGAATGCGGTCCTCACCCGTTCCGGCCGTTCGTTTTGTGCCGAGACCTTCCCCGCCTTCGCCAATGCCGAGCGACAGGTCATCGCCCGTTCCCATCTGCGGGTGATGGCAGGTTGCGCAGGCAATATTCCTGTTGCCGGACAAGATCTTGTCGTAAAAGAGGAGCTGACCGAGCGCGGCCTGTTTGCGGTCAAAGACGATGAAGTCTTCCTGCGTCAAGGGCGCAGGCAGATCCGCAGCAAGAGCCGACGCTGAAAGACAAAAAAACAGAGGGACCGACCGGAGACCATGAAGACAAAACTGAAGGCCAGCTTTCTTGCGCTGATGCTCCTTGCCACCCCGGCCGCGGCGGAAATCGAGGAAGCCCGCGACCTGATGGAAGCCAATCGCTTCGAGGAAGCGATGAAGGAACTCTGGCCGGCGGCCCGGTCCGGCAATGCCGACGCGGAAGAGCTGATCGGCATCATGTACGCGATGGGCCTCGGGGTCGAGCGCGACGACCAGCGTGCCTTCGAATGGTATCTGAGAAGCGCGATGAAGGGACATCCCGGCGCACAGTCCGGTGTCGGTTGGTACTACGAGATCGGCCGCGGCATGCCGGCGCCGGACCTCGTTCGAGCCTACATGTGGTACACGCTCTCGGCCATCGGTGGCGATCCCGATGCCGCGATCTCGCTGGAAGAGGTGGTCAAGAAGATGACCAAGGAAGAGATTGAAAAGGCGCATATCCTGGTCGATGACTATAAGGTCTGGATGTATCCGTTCCGGTGATGGCTTCAGTTGTCTGAAGTCCGCTCGGCGCAGCGCTCGTTTGAAAGAGCGCCAGGCGGAAGAGACTGGCTGAAACGGGCCTCTCTTTCGTCATCCCATGGCTTGACCATGGGATCCAGGCCGTAGCTTCCCCAATACAGCGGCCTCATATGAGGAAAGGTCACGGCGTGGATTGCAGGGTCGAGCCCTGCAATGACGAAGAAAAAGCAATACCCCGCGCCCCGTGATGGGGCGCGGGGTGTTTTGTTTATCAGTTCAGATCCGCGTCACGGGCACCGTTGACGTCGGTTTCAGCCGCGGCCACGGCTTCTTCCAGGGCGCCGAAGATTTCGCCGCCACGGGTCACGTTGTCCTTGAACCAGGCATAGACCGGGGTCGCTGCTTCCTTGAAGGCGGCCTTCTGTTCCGGGGTCGGAACATAGAGATCGCCACCGCCGGCAACGAAGTCCTCGTAAGCCTGGATCGACTTGCGCTTCGGCGAGGCGAAGGTGGCCTGCTGCAGGGCATAGAACCCGTCAACAACAACGCGGCGCATGTCTTCCGGCATGGACAGGAACTTCTCGTTGTTCATCCACCACAGGGCGCCCATATAAGCATGGCCGTCCAGCGTGACGTATTGCAGGCCGGCATCCGGGAACTTCATGCCCATGATGTCGGTGATGCCGTTCTTGGACCCTTCGACAACGCCGGTCTGGAAGGAGGTGAAAAGCTCCGGCCACGGAATCGGGGTCGGGGAGGCCCCAAGAGCCTTGACCAGTTCCTGTGGCAGGTCGGCAACGACCGTGCGGATCTTGAGGCCTTCCATGTCGGACGGGTTGGCGATGCGGCGCTTGGTGTTGGCGAAGTTTCGCCAGCCGCCGGTGTTGCCGATGGTCATCAGGCGAATGGAATTGTCGCTGTCCTCAAGCGCCATGTCACGCATGGTGCGGGTGAACTGACCGGACAGAACATGTTCGGCGATGCGGTCGTCGCTCATCATGTAGGGCAGGTCGAGAACCTGCACATACGGGAAGATGCCCGATGCGCCGCCCGAGGTAGAGATGTAGATGTCGATCGCACCACCGGCAACACCCTGCAGGCACTCCGCGCCGTTGGAGCAAAGCTGCGTGCCGATGAAGAGTTCGACTTCGATGGCACCGTTGGAGGCGGCTTCGACGAAGTTCTTGAAGACGACGAGACCGTCATAGTCTTCGTCGTTTTCGTTGGAGTTGGCCGTTGCGCGCAGCGTGTAGTCCGCAGCGGCAGCGCTCAGCGCCGAGCCGGCGAGCATCGCCGCGACGGTGAGTGATTTCAGGGCAGTTTTGAGCATGTGGTTCCTCCCTTGGGTAAGCTCAAATCAGTTGGCAAATCCGGTCAGACGCGGGATCGTCATGGACAGTGCCGGGATGTAGGTGATCAGGAAGATCACGGCGATCTCCACCGCGAGAAACGGCAGAATGGCTTTGGCAATGGTTTCGACCCGTTCCTTTGACACCGAGGCCGCAACGAACAGGACCAGTCCCATGGGTGGCGTCGCCAGACCGATGGTCAGGTTGACGCTCATGATGATGGCGAAGTGGATCGGATCGACGCCCATCTCGATAAAGATTGGGCCGAGGATCGGGCCAAGAATGATGATCGCCGGGCCTGCGTCCAGGAACATGCCGACAATGAACAGGAGCAGGTTGATCAGGAACAGCAGGATCAGCGGGTTCTCAGAGAGGCTCAATACGAAATCGGCCATGATCTCCGGGGCGTGACTGAGGCTGACCACCGTCTTGAAGGCCATGGCTGCGCCGACCAGCAGAAGCACCACGGCGGAGGTGATGCCGGCGCGGTTCAGGATGCCGGGCAGGTCCTTCATCTTGATGGAATGAAGCACGAAGAAGCCGATCAGAAGTGCATAGGCAACGGCAACCGCAGCCGCCTCGGTCGGTGTGAACACACCGATGAGGATACCGCCCAGAATGATGATCGGCGTCTGCAGAGGGGCAACCGCCTTTTTGCAGACCGTGCGGAAATCCGCCGAAACCGCACCGCGCAGGCTGATCAGGATGCCGTGTGAAACTGCCAGGAGCACCAGGAAGAGGATCATGCCCGTCAGTCCGGACAAGTCGACAAAGAGTGTCGCCAGCATCATCAGCAGGGTCGCCAGATTGAGCCGCAACAGCAACAGGGACACCCAGTATTCGACCGGGGCCATCTTCTGGCCGGGATTGACGATCCGCTGGGCCTTGGGCAGGTCATACTTGTCGGCCATCAATCGGACAACCAGCATGAGGCCGACCCCGACCATGACACCCGGTACAATCCCCGCAAGGAACAGTGCTGCAACGCTTTCACCCATGACATAGGCGTAAATGATCATGATGCCGGAGGGGGGAATGATCGGACCGATGACGGAGGAGGCCGCCGTAACGGCCGCGGCAAACTTGCGGGTATAACCCTGTTTTTCCATGGCCGGGATCAGCATGGATCCGAGCGCGGAGGTATCGGCGACCGCAGAACCGGAAAGACCTGCAAACAGCATGGAGGACAGGATGTTCACATGGGCGAGACCTCCGCGCAGATGACCCATCAGGGCCTGGGAGAATTCGACCAGGCGGGTGGTGATGCCGCCCTTGTTCATCATCTCGCCGGCGAGCATGAAGAACGGAATCGCCATCAGAGGAAAGCTGTCCATGCCGTTGTAGACGTTACGGTAGAGCAGCGTGATGTCGCGTTCCTGGCCGTTCAGCCACAAAAGCATGCCGGGTGCGGCCAGAAGGCCGAAGAACACCGGCAGGCCGATCATCAGGAAAACGAGAAAGACAGGAAGAAACCAGATCAGCATCAGTCAGCCCCCGCCATGTCAGCATCCGGAATGACAGGCAGCCGCTCGCCGCCTCCGAGTGTCGAAATCAGATTGCGCAGGATCAGCTCGATATTGACGAGCACCAGCAGCACGACACCGACAAAGAGCGACATCATCATCCAGCTGCGCGGGACGCGGATCCATTCCGACAGGGTCAGGTTTCCGGGAACATAAAGCGAGGCGGTGGCAAACTTGCCGCCGAAGCCGGTCACTTCGGCATAGCCGATCTGAACGGCGATCACGAGAACGGCAAGGGAGATCAGGAGGAGCAGAAGGGAAAGCAGGTTTCCCAGCATGCGCGGCAGCGCCATGGGCAGCATGTCAATGGCAACAAACCCGCCGCGCCGAAAGGCAGTCGGGGCCATCAGGCCGGTCATCCAGAGCATACAGAAGCGGGCGGCTTCGTCCGGCCAGGGCAGGGCGTTGTTGAACACATAGCGGAAGACGACCTGAATTAGGATCGCAACCACCATCAGGGCCACGGCAACGATGCCGATCCAGCGACCGATGCGCAAGAGATGCGAATTCAGCCAGTCGAGCGGCGCAAGGGCCGCCAGCAATATGCCCATCAGGGCTCCTCCCTAGATCGACCGGCCTGGTCCCGCAATCGCAGTCATGCCGGTCTTTTGAAGGTGCTGGCGCCGCGTCCTGTTCGTCCGGACTTGTTGTGCTCCAACACCTTCGTTCCGAGCGGGCCGTTCACCGGTCCGCTTTCCCCTTCACTCTGGCGCGATTTGACCCAATTTGCCCGCAAAAAACGTAAGGGCATCGCCATGGCGCATTTCCGCCTGCATCACCTGGCCCAGAACGATCAGATGATCGCCGCCCTCATAGGCTGCAAAACGCTGGCATTCGAAGCGCGCCAGGCAGTTCTCGATCAGCGGCACGCCCCTGTCGTCAATCCGGTGCGGCAGCTGGTCAAACGCATGCGCGTTGCGCACGAACCCGTTGCAGACTTCGGCCTGGTGATGGCTGAGCACGTGGATCGCGTAATGTTCAGCCGTTTCGAAGTAGCGGAACCGGCGCGAACCCTTGTCCGGCATCCACAGCACCAGCGGCGGATCCAGGGACACGGAAGAGAAGCTGTTGGCCGTGATCCCGACCGGACCGTCTTCCGAATGGGTCGTCACCACGGTGACCCCGGTGGCGAACCGCCCGAAGGCGTCGCGCAGGAGACGCGTATTGTCCGTGTCAGGCTCGAATGTGACGGGATGATTGGCATTCTGCATGGTCATCAGGGCACCTCTTGTCCAAGGGCCGCCTCGTAAAGACGGTACCAGGTTTCGCGGTCCAGGTTGACTTTCAGGGCATCGGAGATCCGGGAAACCCGGTCCAGATTGTTGGTGCCCATGACCGGCATCAGCTTTGCCGGGTGTGCGAGCAGGAAGGCGACCGCCACCGCGGAGCGGTCAACACCGTTTTCCAGTGCGATTTCATCCATGACCTTGCCAAGCGCTCCGCCTTCGGTGATCAGGTCGCCGCCGCCAAGCGGAGACCAGGCCATCAGTTTTGTGGCGAGACGCTGGTGGAAGGCGAGATCGCCATTGGTGAAGGGTGAAATCTCCTTCAGCGAAATCTCGATCTGGTTGGTTACAAGTTTCGCCGACATGGCCGACTGCAGCAGCTCCCAGTCCCAGGGACGGAAATTGGAGACACCGACATTCCTGACCTTGCCGCTCTTGATCAGGTCATCGAGCGCGGCGCCGGTTTCATGATGGTCCATGAAGGGGTCCGGGCGATGGATCAAGAGAAGATCGACGGTTTCGATCCCCATGTCGCTGAGCGAGAAGTCGACGGCCCGCTCGATATGGGCCCGGGAGGTGTCGTAATGTTTCACCTTGGCATCGGAATACCGCCCCATCGGCGCAACGATGTCGCATTTGGTGACGATTTCCATGCGGTCGCGAAGCGCCGGGTTGGCTTTCAGCGCACCGCCCAGCACGGCTTCCGCCGCGTAGCCGCCATAGATGTCGGCCTGGTCGAAGGTGGTGATGCCCTGGTCGAGGCAGGACTGGATCTTTTTCTCCACATGCGCGGGCGAGGTATCCGTGTCGTCACCAAGACGCCACATGCCGTAGATCAGGCGGGAGAATTCAAGAGTGTCGGAGAGACGGACGCGTTCCATTAACGACGGACTCCATTGCCAAGCGGGGTTGCTGGGGTTTCGGCCGGAACGCGGCCATAGGCGTGCGGAAGTGAACAGGTCTTCAGGTTCGGTAGAACACGCGCTCCGAAATGCTTGGCTTCCTCAAGATGCGGATACCCGGAGAAGATGAAAGCGCGGATGCCCATCTTCTGGTAGCCCTCAATCTTCGACATCACCTGGTCGGTCGAGCCGACAAGCGCAGCACCGCAGCCGGAGCGCGCCCGGCCGACACCTGTCCAAAGGTTCTGCTCGATATATCCGAACTCGTCCGCGACCTCGCGGTTCTTCGCCTGGTGGCTGACGCCGAGCGACTTTGCGTCAAGCGCCCGTTCGCGGATGGCCGTGCCCTGATCGTCATCCAGCTTGGAGACGATGTAGTCGGCATATTCCTGAGCTTCCTTTTCCGTGTCCCGGACGATCATGTGAACGCGCAGACCATAGTCGAGCGTACGGTTGTAGCCTTCGGCGACCGCGTTGACCGCTTTCATGCGGCCTTCGAGTTCTTCCATTTTCTCCGGCCACATCAGATAGACATCGCAATGCTGGCCGCACAGGTCGAGCGCCGCAGGGGAATAGCCGCCGAAATAGAGCAGGGGGCCGCCAGTCTGGTAAGGCCGCACCGGGTCGGTGGTCAGACCCTTGAAATTGTAGATCTCGCCTTCGTAGTTGATCTCGTCCCGGGTCCAGGCCTGTTTCAGGATCTCGACCACTTCGCGGGACCGCTGATAGCGGTAGCCGCTGTCAGCCTGCTCGCCCGGGAAGTCGGAGGAGATGATGTTGACGGTCAGGCGCCCCTTCAGCATGTGATCGAGCGTCGCGATGGTGCGCGCCAGCATGATCGGCTGCATCTCACCGCAGCGCACGGCGGCGAGCAGGTTGATTTTCTCGGTGATCGGCGCGCAACCGGCGACAAAGCTGAGCGTGTCCTGGCCCACCTGGTAGGAGGACGGGCACAGGATGTTGCGGAAGCCCTGGGCCTCAGCGGTTTTTACGATCGAAGAGCAATGCTCCCAGGAAGAGCGCAGGTCGCCTTCGGGAACCCCCAGAAACTGATAGTCGTCGGAACACAGCGCGGCGAACCAGGACACCTCCGCTGCATCAAGATCCGGTGACGTGACTGGGACTACTGACATGAAGGACCTCCCTTGTCGCTGCCCTTGCGGCGCAGCGGCGCCCCGTTGCAGCCCTGGGAATGCAGGGTGGGACGCATGTGCTTTCGTTTGTTTTCGAATGGCTTCATTTCGCCGTCGATTTCCACTTGCATATCACTCGATTTGATGTAAATCAATAGTGTATCAATTTTGAAAAACAGGCAACCGAAATCGCCATGCCAACCGCCTCGCAGTCGCCAAATGCGCTGCCGCTCTATGTGCAGATAAGTGAACTCTTGATTAGGGATATCGCCGCTGGCCGCCTGATTGACGGCGAACGTCTGCCGCCTGAACGGGACATGGCGGAAGAGCTTGGCATTTCCATCGGAACCCTGCGCAAGGCCCTGGCCGATCTTACGGAAAAAGGCTTACTGGAGCGGATCCAGGGTTCGGGAAATTACATACGCCAGGGTGGGACTCAGGCAAGTGTCTATGCCATGTTTCGTCTGGAGCTCCTGTCCGGAGGCGGATTGCCGCGCGCGGATATCCTGACGGTCGACCGGATGGCAAAACCGGGCGAGTTGCCGGCCTTTGGCACGAGCAACGAGGGAACGCGCATCCGGCGTCTCAGATACCTCAATGACGTTACGATTGCGGTCGAGGAAATCTGGCTCGACGGCAATGCAGGCGTCGTCAAACGCGACCTCCTGTCCGATTCGCTTTACCGTTATTACCAGAAGCAGCTCGGTTTCTGGATTTCCCATGCGGAGGACAGGGTCACCATCGGAGCCTTGCCCGACTGGACACCTGAAGCGTTTCAGAAACCGGCAGGCACCATTACGGGATACATCGAACGGTACAGCTGGGCCGACCGGCCGGAGGCCGTCGAATATTCGCGAACCTGGTTCGACACGGACCGGGCGCATTACGTTCAGCGACTGAAATAGGCAGGCGAACAAGCCGCCTCACAAGGAGAAGAAAATGCCTGCGAAGGTAAGATACGGTGTCATTGGCTGCGGGATGATGGGGCAGGAACACCTGCGCAACATCGCGCTCCTGCCGGACACCGAGGTGACGGTGATTTTCGAACCGGATGCCGAGATGGCGGCAGCTGCCGCGGAATTCGCGCCAGGTGCCCGGTTTGTAGCCTCGGTCGCGGAGCTGCTGGACGTCGAGGCGCTCGACTGTATTCTGATCGCCAGCCCGAACCATTGTCATGTGCCGCAGATGGAAGAAATCCGTCAGAAACGGCCGTTGCCGCTGCTGGTCGAAAAGCCGCTTTTCACGGATCCCAAGGACATAGCAGAACTCGAAACGTTCAAGGCGAACTATCCGGCACCTGTCTGGGTGGCCATGGAATACCGTTATATGCCGCCAATCGCCGCCCTGATCGAGCAGGCGGAGGCGGCAACCGGCGGCATCAAGATGCTGACCATCCGCGAGCACCGTTTTCCGTTTCTGGACAAGGTTGGCGCCTGGAACCGGTTCAACAAGTATTCCGGCGGCACATTCGTCGAGAAATGCTGCCATTTCTTCGATCTGATGCGCCTGATCATGAAGTCGGAACCGGTGCGGGTGATGGCTTCCGCGGGCCAGGACGCCAATCACAAGGACGAAATGTATGACGGCGAACAGCCGGACGTGCTCGACAATGGCTATGTGATTGTCGATTTCGAAAACGGCGCCCGCGCCATGCTCGAATTGTGCATGTTCGCCGAAGGTTCCCGCTACCAGGAAGAGGTCGTTGCTCTCGGACCTGACGGCAAGATCGAAGCCTTTGTGCCGGGGCCGGGACGGTTCTGGCCGGAAGATCTTGGCGAACCGCCGGTGCCGCAGCTGGTGGTCTCGCCGCGCCACCCCAAGGGACCGCGCCAGATCGACATTCCTGTCGATCCGACCATTCTGGATGCCGGCGATCACAATGGCTCCACCTTCTATCAGCACGAAGGGTTCGTTGCCGTTGTGCGGGGCGAGAAAGCGCATCCCGAAGTGACACTCACTGACGGCCGCCGGGCAGTGGAAATGGGGCTTGCCGCCCAGCAATCCGCGCGGACCGGTCAGGCCGTTTCGCTTGCCAGTCTGAAGCTTTCCTCGGTTGCTTGCTGAAAGGCGGTGTTTCCTCCGAGGTGACTTGCCGGCGTGACAGGATCACGCCGGCATTTTTCATTTTCCTTCGCGTTCGTTACCAGCGTGTTGTTCTGGGTGCGCTGTTGACCGCGTCCGTGCTGAAACCATCGCGCCCGCGGCGCATGTTGAGTGCCCGGATGGGCACCTTGTATTCCCGCCCCGTGTCGGATTTTCGGCACTGCTGTGTGCGATAGGCAATGTTGTCCGGAACACCTCTCGTGTTCTGCACCAGCACGCAGAAAACATCATAGCGGCCATTGATCGGAACCTCCCGGCGTGCGCCCTGGGCGACAATCACCTGCCGATGCCGGGTGAAGTCACTGTCAAATAGCAAGAAATTACAATATTTGGCGCTGCCGTTCGGGCCGCGTGTGCTCTCACAAAAAAAGATTTCCGCGTCTGCAGACGTGGGAGCGGCGAGTGCGAAAATCGCAGACAACCCCGAGAAGATGAGGCTGGTGGCCAGAAAGCGGCGCAGTTCCGGCATGCCGGTAATCTCCTTTATGCGATTGCAATCCTGTCGTGTCAGGTTGCATTCAGATTGTCACTATACGTAAGATCTGCGTGTGACGCGCCGCACAGGGAACAGACGCGCCGCGTGTTATTTTCATCGGTTCGGAAAACCGCTCTGCCAGCCCGCAAATTGCCATGGTGCAAGATCAGTGTGGCCCGGACCCCAAGTCGATTGCCACTGGAGAGCCACCATGCGCAAGACGGTTTCCGTTGTTCTGTCCTCAGCCCTGATATTGCAGACGGTTTTTGTAAATGGCGTGTTCGCTGCGCCCGCCGTGACCACCGCCAATGTCAATTTTCGACAGGGGCCGGGCACCGGCTACGGTTCGCTCGGCACAGTGCCCAACGGCACACAGGTCGAACTTGAAAACTGCGATGACAACGGTGCGTGGTGCTCCGTCAGTTACAACGGGCAGAACGGGTTTGTCAGCGGTCAGTATCTGCAGTTGACCGAAGGAGAGAAAACCACCGGCTGGCCGCGCTCCTTCCAGACGGATGCCGGCGCGACGCTGGTGCTCTACCAGCCGCAATTCACCGAATGGGACAATTTCAAGACCCTGAAAGCGCTGGTGGCTGCCGAATACATCAAGGACAAGGACGCCAAGCCGGTGTTCGGTGTGATCGGTGTCAGTGGTGAGACCATCGCCGACCCGCAAAGCGGTGAGGTGGATGTCAGCAAGATCCAGGTGACGCAGCTTGATTTTTCCGCCCTTGACCGTCAGTCACTGACGGATCTGTCGCTGCAGGTCGGTAAGATCATGCCCACCGGCACGGTCACGGTGAAGGAAGATCGCATTACGGCGGGCCTTGCCGAATATCAGCGCATGGATGATGTCCAGGGCCTCAATGCAGAGGCTCCGCCGATCTTCATCTCCACCGAGCCGTCCATTCTTGTCCAGACCGAAGGTGCGCCGATTTTCGCACCCGTCAAGGGGGATCAGGGACTGAGTTTTGTCGTCAATACCAACTGGGACATCCTCAAGGTGGACGATACGGAAGAGCTATATTTGAGGGACGAAAAATCCTGGATGAGCACAAAGGATGTCTCCACGGGGTGGCAGCCCGTCTCCGAACTGCCGGACCTGATCAAGTCCCTGCCGGAGGACGACAACTGGAAGGAAACCAAGGAAGCCATTCCGGGGGAACCGTTCCCGGATAACAAGCCGCCGAAGGTGATCTATTCCGACAAGCCCGCAGAAATGATCGTGTTTGAAGGAGAACCCAAGCTGGAGCCGGTCGCTGGCACCGATCTGGAATGGGCCTCCAACACGGACAGCGATGTCTTCTTCCTGAAGTCGACCTCGACCTGGTACATTCTTGTCTCCGGCCGCTGGTTCAAGTCGGCCTCGCTGGACGGTCCCTGGGAATTCACCACACCGGACATGCCCTCCGACTTCCTGAACATTCCGGAAGATGCGCCGTATTATTCGGTGCGCTCGTCCATTCCGGGCACATCAGAAGCCTCGCAGGCGCGTCTGAAGGCCAGCATTCCGACCACCGCGCGTGTCGAAATCGGTTCGGTCAGTGCTGATGTCGCCTATGCGGGCGATCCGGAATTCGAGCCGATCGAGGGCACATCCATGTCCTACGCGGTCAACACAAGCGACCAGGTGATTCAGGTCGGAGCCAAATACTACGTCCTTCAGGACGGTGTCTGGTTTGTCGGTGACAGCCCGGAAGGACCGTTCGAGGTGGCGACTGCCGTTCCGGACGAGATCTACACGATCCCGCCATCGTCGCCAGTCTACAACACCACCTATGTGCGGATCTATCAAAGCGAACCGGAAGCCGTCTGGTACGGCTACACAATGGGGTATCTGACCGGCTTCCTTGCCTGGGGCGTCTTTGTCTATGGCACCGGCTACTATTACCGGCCCTGGTACCGTCCGGGCTTCCGGCCGATCTACTATCCGCGTCCCGTGACCTACGGCATCGGTGCCTTCTACAATCCCATCCGCGGCACCTACGGTCGCTACGGTTACGCTT
The DNA here is from genome assembly GCF_965233565.1 of Roseibium sp. GTDB lineage: Bacteria > Pseudomonadota > Alphaproteobacteria > Rhizobiales > Stappiaceae > Roseibium. Next base: position 5,506,669 of record NZ_OZ247494.1, read on the forward strand.
ATGGCCCGCGGCGCGGTATCGCCGCCGGCGGCATCTACAATCCGCGGACTGGCGGCTATATCCGCGGGGCTGCCATCAGCGGCCCGCGCGGCAGCGCAGGGTTCATCACCGCCTATAATCCACGCACCGGGAACCGGATCGTCGCCGGCGGTGCCCGCGGCATCTACGGCTCTTGGGGCGGAGCGGTCGTGTCCGGCCCGCAATGGGCACGCACAAGAGATCTGCAGGCCGGGGCGGTCAATCGCTGGAAACAGGATGGCGATCTGGGCCGGGTGGCCAATCTCGACCGGCGCGGCGACGTTTTCGCCGGACGGGACGGGTCGGTCTATCGCCGGGACGGCGACAACTGGCAGCGTTTCGAAGGTGGCCGCTGGAGCGGTGTCGATGCGCCGTCTCGTGATCAGATCTCGGATCGCATGGGCGACATTGGCGCCGGGCTTGCCGGAGGGGCAATCGGTGCCGGGGCAGGGGCGGCCATTGCCAACCGTCCGGCAGGGGACCGTGTGCAGAACCGGCCCAATGCAGGCAACCGTCCGAATGCGGGCAATCGGCCGACCAACCTGCCGGCCGGTCAGCGTCCCAACGTGCAACGGCCCGCACAGCAACCGAATGTGCAGCGTCCGGCCCAACGACCGAATGTTCAAAGACCGGCCCAGCAACCGGCTCAGCGGCCTGCAACACGGCCTGCGCAGCGTCCACAACAGGCGCCGGCGCACCTGAACCGGGACCGCAGGGCCCGTGACGCCGGCAACCGCCAGGTCAACCGCCAGCGCAACGTCAACCGCTCCCGCCCGCAACAGGCCCGTCCGCAACAGGCGCGGCCCAATCGCGGCGGTGGTGGACATCGCCGGGGCGGCGGCGGCCGTCGGAGGTAGGTGAGGGTCATCGTCTGTGTGGCAACAGAGGGGCGCGGCATTGCCGCGCCTTTTTCGTTTCTTCGAGTGTTTATGCAAAATTTGAGGTAGGACGAAAGACTGGCAAAAGCCTTAAATTCGGAACCTCAAGAGCTGACATTCAGGAGCAACTGATACTCTGACGGATCAAGCGTTGACTTTGAAAGTGGACGCATCTCCGCCGCTGGCCTGCCAATGACGGCAGCAACCCGAAGTGAAGCAGTTAATAAGAAATCAACCAGTCTACCTTGGTAGTGGTCTTGTTTGGACTATTTATATTTTTTGTCGGAGAGGTTTAGAGTTTTCGTATGTAGTTTTTCTTTTCGTATGTCGACACGATTGCTTTGGAATTGTAGATGAATTTCCTGGTTTTCATTGTAAATTAGTGAGGCTGATTGTTGGTGCCGGTCAATAATTGAAGCTCGATAAGCTTTAACTGGTATGTTTGTGCTCATGCTGTTAGTTTCTTCGATAATTTTAAAAAGCGCTTTACAAAGCACATCCACTCCTGCCGACGGTTTGTTTTGTTCGACCTCAGAAATCACTGAAGGGGTTATTTCTGCTAGACTGTGCTTTTTAGAATATTTTGTGGAACTTTCATTACTTAAAAACTTTTTACCTAGTGAAATTGTCCACTCACCAACTTTTTCTCCATACAGTGCCAAAGCACCAAGTGCTACGCCACTTGCAGCGTACTGGCCAATAGTGATGACAATTTCGTATGAACCTTTATACTCGGTAACCGACGCACTATCTTCATCCGATAGCGAAAAGATACTCCCTGTTGCCTGAATCGCTCTTTGAACGATTGCGCGAACATCGGCAGGTTTTTCATCGAATGTTAATGAAATCGCGAACATGTAAAAATCCTTGCAGGAATGTTTGTCGCCACTTTAACTTGAGGTTGCCAATAAGTGAAGCAGAGTCTGCAAGTTATTGGCGACAAGGTTTGCCGATTTTTCGGTGAAGCTGCACCGGTAGCATTGGGTCTCCCACTTGCCGTGGAAGAAGACACAGCAGCTGTTTCTTCAGTGTTGGTTGCTTTGCTGGATTGGAAAAATCGTTACTCCCTCGCATCGGTACGCAATGATGCGCAATCCTTGACAGAGATCGGGACGGAGATGTTCGCCTGGCTCAACACGGCCGGGGCCTTGGGCGACTGGATGCGGCAGTCCGAGCGCGTTCTGCAAATCCTGCCCGACGACGGCAGCAACCCGGATCTGGCGTCCGCCTTGATGGAGGCACCGTGGGAGGTGCTGTTCGACAAGGGCTTTCTTGCAGGGAACAATGCCCAGCTTTTTGTCGTGTCGCGCCGCGTGATGAAGGCGACTTCCCCTTGGCAACCGCAACACGGCGATCTGCGCATGATCTTCATGGCCGCCGCGCCTGAAGGTCAGTCGGAACTCGATTTTGAAGCCGAAGAGGTTTCTATCAGTGAGGCGACCGGCAGTGCGGCAGGGTCGGAATCGCTTGTTCATCTGATTGTAGAAGAAAGCGGTACCCTGAAAAACGTATCCGAACGGTTGGCAGGGCGCGACGGTGCGTTTGAAGTTTTGCACCTTTCCTGTCACGGCGACTTCGTTGCACCGCGGGGAATTGACGGCATGCAGCAAGGATCTGAGCGTCCTGTGCTGTTGCTGGAAACTGAGGAAGGTGCGGTGGACGAGATCAGCGCTTTGGATCTCATCAATGCTTGTCAAAACCGGATGCCGCCTTTGGTTTTTGTCTCTGCCTGCCGTACCGCACAATTCAATGAATCTGGTTCCTCAGACAGTGCGATGGACATGCACCGAATCGAGGTTGGGTCACCAGCGTCGCGTGAGGCGTATCATGAGCACATAGCATCACAGGCCGAGGTTACGGAACCTTTCGTTCTGGACTTGGTGCGCGGTGTCGGCAATGTGCTCGGTTGGGACGGGTTGGTTTACGATCATGATGCAGCCAGCTTTGCGTCCAGCTTTTACAGCGCGCTGTCTCGCGGCGAGGACGTTCCCAAAGCGGCGGCCATGGCGCGGCGCGATTTGCTGCGGGAAGGCTATCAGGACCCCGAAAATGGCCGCCATTGGCATCTGGCCCGGGTCTATCTCGGCGCGGAAGGCGGTGGCCCGATTTGCGCACCGGGGAAAGGCCTGCGCGACGCACCGGTCTCCGTGCCGGCTTTTCTCGACAGCGACAACAAGATCAAAGTGGCCGGCAGAGAGACCTTTGTCGGCCGCCGCCGGATCATTCAAAAGGCGATCGCGACCCTTCGCAAGGGCGGCCACGGCCTGCTTGCGCATGGCATCGGCAATCTCGGCAAGTCGAGCCTCGCCGCACGCATTGCCGAGCGGCTAACAGGATATCAGACTGTTGTGGTGGTGAGCCCGAAAGCGGAGTTGGGTAGCGCAAATGGGCGCGTCATTTTCGAAAAGCTCAAAAGCGCCGTTAATAAGATGACCGACGCTTTGCCCTTCGGGAGCGAGGAGGCGCGGTCGCTCAAAAGCCAGATCGAAGCGATGGAAACAAGTCTGGCCAAAGATCCAAAACAGTTTGCAGATATCCTGCGCGCCTTGCTGGCCGGCCCGTTCAAGACGGCCCCGATCTTTCTGGTCCTCGACGACTTTGAAAACTCTCTGGAGACGCCGACGGCAGAGGCGCCGATGCCTCAGCCCAAACAACATCTTCTGGAAGATCTGCAGGCCCTCTTCCGCGCCTTCGCAGTGCCCGGAACTAGTTCACGGCTGATGGTGACCTGCCGCTACGATTTTTGCGTCCCGGATACGCAGGGCAACGACCTGACCGACCCGTTTCTGGACCGCATTCCCTTGCCGCCGATGAAAGAGAGAGAACGGCGCAAGCAATGGCAGGCGCGGGAACGGGCCCGGAGAACTGATCAAGGAGAAACTGCGGAGGCCGCAGCGCGGGACCGGGCCCTCTTAGAGCGCATTCTCACGGCTTCCGGTGGCAATCCGGGCTTGCAGGAGGTCCTGACAGAACCTTTCTTGCGAGGGGCAACGGACGAGGTGACGGATGCCCTCACCACCATTGAAGCCTTTCTTAAAAGCGGTGAAACCCCGCCGGAAGGTGAAGACATCGGCGATTTTTTCGCTCGAATGACCTTCGAGGTCTACCGGGACGCACTGGACGAGATCACACGGCGGGCCCTTGCTGTTGCCAGCACGTTCTCTCCTGGGGTGCCGATCCCTGTTACAGCGCTTGAGGCTGGAATGGAGGCGATGGAGATTTCGGCTCCCAACACCGGGCTGAAAAAGCTCCAGGCCCTGGGGCTACTTGACGATCACGGATTGCAGGCAGGGTGGCCCAGGATGACAAAGATCGCTCATGTTGCGGTCAATCCTCTGGCGCGACCGCTGGCGGATGAATTGGGCAGTGATGACCAGCAAAAGATCGCGCAAGCTGCATTGCCATTGCTAGCAAAGGCGTGGCAAGGCAAGGACGGTGATTTTCCTTACGACCTTCGTGCCGTGGAAGTAACGCTACAGTCTCTAAAGTCAGCTTCATCAGATGGCGAACTCCTCGATGCTGCAGCGAGGAGCGCGGTGTTTTTTCTGTTCGAGATAATTGAAAATGCATTGGCTGCGGTTGCGCTTGCAGAGCCAGTATTTGCCAGACTTGAAGCTATAAATTTTCAACCATCAGCCTTTCTTCTTGGCCGTACAATTAAAGCTGCTGATCGCATCGGTGCGGTTGAACTACAGGATCTGTTGCTGAGCCTCGCTGTTGGTCGAAAGGACATCGAAGAGCGGTCATTGGCGCAATTGAAAGGTCTTCAGGCCTACCGCCAGATGCGCAAGGGCGATCTGAATAGTGCGCTTCGCATCACGACGGAAGAAGAGTTGCCGGTCTACGAGGCTCTCGGTGACAAACGCTCTATTGCCGTCACAAAGGGGCAAATCGCCGATATTTTGCAAGCGCAGGGCGATCTCGACGGAGCGCTGCGCATCCGCGAGGAAGAACAGCTGCCGGTCTTCGAGGCGCTTGGCGACACACGCTCCATCGCCGTCACACAGGGTAAAATCGCTGATATCCTGCAAATGCGCGGTGATCTCGACGGAGCGCTGCGCATCCGCGAGGAAGAACAGCTGCCGGTCTTCGAGGCACTCGGCGACACACGCTCCACCGCCGTCACTCAGGGGCAAATCGCCGATATCCTACAAATACGCGGTGATCTCGACGGCGCGCTGCGCATCCGCGAGGAAGAACAGCTGCCAGTCTACGAGGCGCTCGGCGACACACGCTCTATCGCCGTCACACAGGGTAAAATCGCCGATATCCTGCAAATGCGCGGTGATCTCGATGGAGCGCTGCGCATCTCCGTGGAAGAAGAACTTCCGGTCTACGAGGCGCTCGGCGACACACGCTCCATCGCCGTCACACAGGGTAAAATCGCCGATATCCAAATGCGCGGTGATCTCGACGGAGCGCTGCGCATCCGCGAGGAAGAACAGCTGCCGGTCTTCGAGGCGCTCGGCGACAAACGAGAATTTGCCGTCACACAGAGTAAAATCGCCGATATCCTGCAATTGCGCGGTGATCTCGACGGAGCGCTGCGCATCCGCGAGGAAGAACAGCTGCCGGTCTTCGAGGCGCTCGGCGACAAACGAGAATTTGCCGTCACACAGGGTAAAATCGCCGATATCCTGCAAATGCGTGGTGATCTCGATGGAGCGCTCGCCCTGCATTTGGAACGACTGCCCGTTGCAGAGGCCATGCGGGACTTGGACAGCGTCATGCATATCAGGTATTCCTGCGCCCAAATCCGGCTGGCGCGGGGAGATCTTCAGAAGGGTGAGGCGCAGACGATCTTTGAAGAGCTTGATGAAGCCTTCCGAGGGGCGCTGAAGCTGCAGCGCTCAGATGCAATCGGAGCAATCGGACCTCTCCTCGCACAGGTTCTGGCTGGAGGGGGCGCAACAGCGCCTGCCTTAGACGTGTTGGACATATCTGAGCAAGCCTTTAACACGTTGAAAGACGAAGAGGGCCTGGCCCATGTTGCCGAATTGCGCAGCCTGATCGGACAAGGGGACGACCCCGACACCTGAACGCTCGGCCACCATTCAGATCGGCAGGTTACGCGCATCCGCAATGGCTTCCATGGTCATGTAGGACGTGACCGTGTCGAGATCGACCTTTTCGATCAGGCGCTGATAGACCCGGTCGAAGGCGTTCATGTCTTCGACCACCACTTTCAGCATGTAGTCGTAATCGCCGGCGATCCGGTAGAAATCGATCACATTCGGGATCGAGGTGACTTCGCTGCGAAAGGTCTCCAGCCAGTCCTTGGAATGGTGCCGGGTGCGGATCATGACAAACACCGTCAGGTTCAATCCAAGTTGTTCCGGATCGAGCCGCACCGTGTGACTTTCGATCAGGCCGCTTTCATAAAGAGATTTGAGGCGCCGCCAACAGGCATTTTGCGAAAGACCGACCTCTTCGGCGAGCTCCCGTTGCGACAATCTGGCATCGCGTTGCAGCGCGCGTAGAAGGGCGCGATCAATTTGATCGAATTTTTTCTCCATAACAGATCAATTGACACAAAAATTCGATAACGACAACTTAGAAAGGTGAGGTTTTCTGATCCTCCTGGGTCGTATGATCTTCGAAATCAAGATTCGGAGCATCAGATGACCCAAAGCACCGGTACAGCCCTCGATCATTTCCGCGAGAGTCTTTCCGGCCCGGACCTGACGGCCCGCCTGCGTGCGGGGCTGATCGGCGAAGGAACAACGATCACCGGACCTTTCGGGGAGCGGGAGCTGATCTATGCCGACTATGTTGCCTCCGGCCGGGCCTTGCGCCAGGTGGAAGAGTTTGTGGTGGAAGAAGTGTTGCCGGTCTACGCCAACAGTCACACGGAAGCGTCCTATTGCGGTGGGGTCATGACCCGCATGCGGGAAGCTGCAAGGTCGGAGATCGCCCGCATCTGTGGTGCGGACGAGGCATTTGCCACCATTTTTTGCGGCGCCGGCGCAACGGCGGGTCTGAACCGGCTTGTGCATTTGCTCGGCGTTTCGGGCGCGGCGGAACGGGGTGAAAACCCGCTGGTGGTCATCGGGCCGTATGAACATCACTCGGATATCCTGCCCTGGCGCGAAAGCGGGGCGGAGGTCATCGAAATTGTCGAAGCAGCCGATGGCGGTCCGGATCTCACAGCGCTCGAAGATGTCCTGAAAGCCGCGGGTGAAAACCGGTTGATCGTCGGTGCGTTTTCGCTGATGTCCAATGTCACCGGCATTGTCACCGACGAGGATGCGGTCACCCGTCTGCTCAAGCGCTATGGCGCGCTCAGTGTCTGGGATTGCGCCGGGGCCGGACCTTACCTGCCGATCGACATGAAGGCCGGAACGGAGGCGGAAAAGGACGCGATCGTTGTTTCGCCGCACAAGTTCATCGGCGGGCCGGCAGCGTCCGGCGTGATGATCCTGCGCAAGGCCGCCGTGCAGAAAACAACACCGGTTTTTCCGGGCGGTGGCACGGTTCGCTTCGTCTCGCCCTGGGCACATGACTACACCGACAATATCGCCGCCCGTGAAGAGGCCGGCACCCCCAATGTCATCGGCGACATCCGGGCCGCGCTTGCGTTTCTGGTCAAGGAAGGTATCGGTCAGCGTCTGATGGATGAGCGCAATGCCGCCTGGCGTGCAAAGGCTCTTGCCGTGTGGCAGGCCAGTCCGGCCATTGAAATACTCGGCAATCCGAACGCCCGGCACGTCCTGCCCGTTTTTTCCTTCAGGGTGCGCGATCTGGAGCGGGGCGGCTACATCCATCAGCAACTGGTCACGCGCATGCTGTCGGATCTTTACGGCGTTCAGGCGCGCGGCGGCTGTGCCTGCGCAGGCCCATATGCACACCGGCTCCTGGAGATCGACGAGACCCAGTCCGAAATGCTGCGCCAGGGCATTCTCTCCGGCGAAGAACTGAAAAAACCGGGCTGGACCCGGCTCAATTTTTCCGTGCTGATGTCGACCGAAAAGGTGGACAGGATCATCGCCGCTGTCGAGGATTTGGCAAGCAATCCTTATCCGGTTGCGGATTACTATGACTGCGACGCCACGACCGCCCGTTTCAAGGCCGTCCGGGACGCAGCTTAAGGAAAAGTCAAAATGTGCCGTTGGGCTGCCTGGAGCGGGGCTCCGAAATATCTCGAAGAAATCATCTGCGACCCGGAACATTCGCTGATCGACCAAAGCCGCAATGCGCTTTCCTGCAAGACCTCGGTCAATGCCGACGGGTTCGGTGTTGCCTGGTATGGCGACCGGGAGACACCTTGCGTCTACAAGGACGTCAGACCCGCCTGGTCCGACCCCAATCTTCTGCAGATCGCAACGCATATTCGCTCCGGGCATTTCCTGGCCCATGTCCGGGCTTCCACCGGCACGGCAACCACACGGGACAATTGCCATCCTTTCACCCATGACAACTGGACCTTCATGCACAACGGCCAGGTCGGTGGCTACGACAAGGTACGCCGGCGGCTCGACAACATGATCCCGGATGACCTCTACAGGCACCGTATCGGCGCAACAGACAGCGAAAGCCTGTTTCTGGTTGCTCTTGCCTACGGTCTGAAACACCACCCGAGGGCTGCCATGGCGCGGGCGGTCTTCGAAGCTGAAGCCCTGTCACGATATGCTGGCAGCACGCCACACATGCGGTTTGCCGCCGGCTGGTCGGATGGCACCACGCTCTATGCAGCTCGCTATGCTTCCGACAGTTTTGCCCCGTCGCTCTATTACCGTGTCTATGAAGATGGCGTGATGGTGGTGTCCGAGCCACTCGATGAAGCGCGCGGCTGCTGGATGGAAGTGCCCCAGGGCCAGATGATCGAGGTTCGGGACGGCAAGGTGGCGCAGACGGCCTTTCTCAGCGACGAGGAACTGGTTGAAGCGTGACCTAATCCGGATGACCTGTGCAGCTACGCTGGGAGGCGACTGCATCAGGATGCTTCTGCGGTTTCCAAAAAAGCGAAACTGCGCGTTGCTTCTTTTGCACCGTCAAGCAAATGCAGGTGAAATCCGTCCAATTTCTTTTCCCTGCACTCAATTGCCCTGAACGTCACGCCTTCACCTTTGCCGAGCTTTCGCCGTAAGAGATGTGTGTCTGAGGGGACATCTATCGTCAGCAGGACGGTTCTTTTGTCAGTCTCGGTTGCACCTGAAAACCAGTCCTTGGACAAGGCGTCGATTGTTTGAAAGATCTTCTGTGACAACAAGAGACTTATGGACAATCGTGTATGATCGCAGACTTCGTCACGATACCCTTGAACAGCACGTTCCTCGGTCGAGATATGAGAGTTTTCCGCAAAGTGACAGGACCGGGAAATGCTGCTGACATAAAGTTCTTGCTCATTGTACCGCGATGTCAGTGCTGCATATTCATCCAGAGAAACGGCGACATGGGCTTCGCGTGAGTGACCGCGGACTTTAGGCCCGTCGAAGTCACTGCGATCTGGCAATTCTAGATAAACGCGTGTGCCGATCTTGGAATCGGGCGTGCGTTCCGAACCGGCACGCAATTCCGTCTTTTTCACCTCAACCGGTGGCAGCTGATCGATCTTGTCCCGTATTGATTTTTCCCGGCGCAGCAACGCGTCGGGCGTCTCGACCTGCAAGAGTTCGTACAGTTTCGATCTGTTTTCCGCGAGATAGAATGTCCTTAAAAACGGCTTTTTGAGCAGAGCCTTGCGCGTGCTGTTCCATGTCATGTTCGGGTTGAGGGGAGGCAAGTTCACGCCGCCGAAAAACCGGCGCTTCATCGCCTTTTCTTCGAAACTGTCCCGCAGGAGTTGTTCTCTCGCCTTGAACTGGTCGCGGTTACAGGAAGCGAGCAGTCGGCAAAGGTCCTGGTATTTTTCAAAATGATCCATATCGGGAGATGCAGATTGACTTGCTGAAGAAACGTTCAATGCGACTTTGAGAGAGCGTCACTGGAAATTTATGGGCAGATGTCTTTCACAAGTCTGAAGTCCGCGGAATTGTGGGTTTAAAGGCTGAACTGGCGGCGTTCGGCGTTCGACACCCGCGTCTAACGAGACTGTTCTCGAACGAGTTCCTTTCCGGCAACACAAGTAGGCAAAACAACGGCGAAACCTAGCTCTCCACCCAGTGCCAGGCCGTCTCGATCTCGGTGTGGTCGAAATGCTGTTCCTGGATGCCGACCATTTTGGCAAAGGTTGCGTCCACGGCCACGAGGACAGCAAGCAGTTTGCTGTTGGTGACGATCGCGATCCTGCTCAAGTGCTGCATGTTTGCCAGCACCCATTTGATATCCGCGGCGGCGGCCTCGAAGGACACACCTGCATGTTCGCCAATCACCACCAGCACGCTGATCTTGCCATGATCCTCAATCAGTTCCTCTGCCTTGGCGATCAGCTCCTTTTCCTGGTCCAGCGTGATCTTCCCGGATATTTCGACGCCCAGAACGGCGTCCCGGCTGCGGGGCAGGATTGTGTACATGGCAGGTCCTCCGTCAGGTCGGTAAGCTATGCAACTTGAAGAAGGATAGGGGCATGCCAGAAGGGCAATCAAGGTCCGAGAGCCCTCTCAGGGTAACTGCTTAGAATGCCTGTCGGCATTACCCCAGCTTTCGGTCCATTGTGCCGAGGCGTTCGGATGTCCTGCCGTCGATGATCTCGCGGATCTGGCGCGTGAGGGGAGACCAATCGGTCCTGTCGCGGCCATAATGCAGGTTAAATTCGTAAAAGATCACGTCACCCTCCGGCATCAGAAGGTGCTGTAACATCGTTTCCAGCTTGTCGAAGGCCTTGGCAAGGCAGGCTTCAGCTGTCTCCGCCGCTGCATACTCATTCCAAAGCGCCAGCAATTCGGACGCGATGTCCTGCGGGAGAGTTGCACACAGGGAGCGAAAGTCCCGACGTTCCCGTTCCTCACGATCATCTTCAGCCGTTTGCGAAGGGGCGGGGACGTCGCCGGAGATAGCCTCGCCAAGGTCATGGACAAGGCACAGTTTCAACAGTCTGGGTATGTCGAGACCTGGCAGGTCCTTCTCAAAAACAAGCACCATCAGTGCGAGGCGCCAACTGTGCTCGGCCGTGCTTTCGGGCCGTCCGCTGCGTGTCGTCCCGGAGCGCAGCGTGTCTTTCAACTGCTCTGCAGCCTGGAGGAAGGCAAGAAGGCCGGTCAGTCTTTCGCATGAGATAACTGCGGGTTCATTTTGGTGAAGTGTTTTGTCCATACGCCAAAAATAGCGACCTGGCGGATCGGCAGCGAGCGTGTGAATAAATTATGCACCGCCCTCCCACGCACCTATGACATCGCAGATGTACGATCCGCACGCACCAGTCGTGCAAAGCTGCCGTCGGCGAGGGGAAGACGGGAGATACGGACAGAGCATTCCGGAATGGTCATCTCGGGAAACTCGACCCGCTCGGTTTTGTACAGAATGTCCGGACCGTCCGGCTCGTACCAGCCATTTTCTGCCAGCGATTGCTCGGCCGCCCTGATGCCGTCGGAGGCAAAGCGCCACAAAGGCCGGTTCAAGTATTCCGACACCGGAGCGCGCCATTCCTTCTCGCGGCCAGCTGACATTGCCAGCAGCCTGTGGGTCAGGTCACAGACGAGGTGGACGGTATCGGACGAGCGGCTCACAAGGTCAAGCAACGCCCGGTCCGCGGCAGTTGAGGGACGTGCGCGCAGCAGCTGGGTGATTTTCAGAAGGTGCCGGCCGTCAGGCTGGGCATGGCCACTTTCCCATCTGGAGATCCGCGCCTGGGAGACGCCGAGCTCATGTGCCAGCACCTCTTGCTTGACGCGGTTCAGCGCCCGCCATCGCCGAAGAGATGGGCCGAGACTGGTCTGAAGAACGGCGGTTTCAGTGGGCATGTGCCAAGTCTAACGCGAATCGGCGGCGAAATCAGCTCACTCCGAGGCGCATGCCCGATCCGCGTCAGCGATACTTCTCGATAAAGGCATCGATGGACAAACCACGGAAATCCGGAAGCCGTTCCTTCAGCTGGTCGTGGTTCCAGTCCCACCAGGCAACATCCATCAGGCCCTGTTCCTGCTCGGCCGTGAAGCGCCGCTTGATTTCCTTCGCGGCGACACCGCCGACCACCGTGTAGGGAGCAACGTCCTTGGAAACGACCGCACCGGCCGCAACAATGGCGCCCGTGCCGATCGTGACGCCGGCCAGCACCGTCACATTGTGGCCAATCCAGACATCGTGGCCGAAGGTGACCCAGTCATCCTTGCGCCATTGGAAGAAGTCACCGTCATCCTCACCGAGTCCATAGGCGGCAGCGCGATAGGTAAAATGGTGCTGGGAGGCGCGCCAGGTGGCGTGATTGCCAGGATTCAGACGAACACGGCGTGCAATCGAACAGAACTTGCCGATAGTCGACCAGACAACATCGCCGTCCTGGACGATGTAGGAATAATCGCCCATCTGGCTTTCCCGCATATGTGTGTGAGCACCGACTTCCGTCCAGATGCCAAGCTCGCAATTCATCACACTGGCATCGGGATGAACATTCGGGGCTTCGGTGAGGCTGGGCTTCTGGTGCGGCGCTGACATGGTGTTTCCAATGTTTGGTGTGAGAGGCGGGACCGGTTTGTAGACGGTCGGCAGGCAAGATCAATGACAGTTTAATGACGGTCCTGTGACTGTTTTCAGTTTTTTCAACTTGTGAACAGCCGCCATTGGATGGCCCGGACATGTGAATATTTAGATTGGCGGCAAATCATTCTTGGAAAACTTTGATGGCCGAAGAGACGGTCACGATGGTCCGAAAGCCCTGAGCGCGTTGCGGAAATCTAGCCGTGTCACGGTCCGGAATCCGTTTAACGCAGCGGTATGTCATTGATCTGTCATAAATTTTTGACGTTTCAGTCAAGGGACTGTCATCCAAATGTAATGGTTCAATGGCTCTTGTCGCCCAGCGATACGAACAAACACGGACAGGGCTGGCGCGTGATTCAGTTTCAGGAAGTCACCAAGACCTTTGGGTCTCGGACCGCGGTCAACAAAGTAAGTTTTAATATCGACCAGCCACAGATGGTCGGCATTATTGGCCGCTCCGGCGCCGGCAAATCCACCTTGCTGCGCATGATCAACCGGCTGACACCGGCGACCTCCGGTCAGATCCTGTTTGAGGGCCGCGACATTCTCGGCCTGCGCGGTGGCATGATGCGCCGCTGGCAGCGCGACTGCGCCATGGTGTTCCAGCAATTCAATCTGGTCCCGCGGCTCGATGTCTGCACCAATGTGATGCTTGGCCGATTGAACGGTCATGGCACCTTGAAGAGCCTGTTCAACATTTTCAGCGCAGACGATGTGAACACGGCACTCGCCGCGCTTGACCGCCTCGGCATTGCACAGGAAGCGACCAAGAGGGCAGAAGAACTGTCCGGCGGTCAGCAACAGCGCGTCGCCATTGCACGGGCCCTGATGCAGGACCCGCATATGTTCCTGGCCGATGAGCCGATCGCCTCGCTCGATCCGATGAACGCCAAGATCGTCATGGATGCGCTGCGCGAAATTCATGAGCGCGACAACAAGATCGTGCTTTGCAACCTGCACACACTCGACACCGCCCGCAGCTATTGCGACCGCGTGATCGGCATGCGGGACGGTTTCATCGTTTTTGACGGCAAGCCCGAAGAACTTACCACGAATGTGGCACGTGAGATCTACGGCGCCGATGAAAGCTTCAACGAGGCAGCAACCTCAACTGCCATCGACGCCGGCAAGTCCGGCGCACAAGAATCCGCTGGTGCGATGACCCCGGCGGCAGCAGCGGTCTGATCCGGCTGCACACCTTATGACGTCATCAAGTTTGAGAACTCTCGGGGAGTGTCCCACATGAAAATCGTTGCTAAAGTTGCTGCGCTGGCCGCAGTCAGCATGATCGCTCTGAACGCCTCTGTTGCAGGTGCTTCTGAAATCACTGAATTCCGCATCGGCATCCTGGGCGGTGAAAACGCTTCCGACCGTCTGCGTGCTTATGAGTGCCTGGAGCAGAAAACCGCTGACCTTCTCGGCGTTCCGGTCAAGCTGTTCGCACCGGCCGACTACAACGGCGTGATCGAAGGGCTGCTCGGCGGCAACCTCGACCTGGCATGGCTCGGCGCTTCCAGCTACGCCAAGGTCTACCTGACCGACCCGGAAGCAGTTGACCCGGTTCTGGTCAAGGTCAACGTTGACGGCGGCTACGGCTACTACTCCATCGGTTTTGCCCGCAACGACAGCGAGATCAACTCCCTGGAAGACATGAAGGGCAAGGTCTTCGGTTTCGGTGACCCGAACTCCACGTCCGGTTACCTGATCCCGTCCATCGCCATCCCGCAGGAAGGCTACTCCATGAAGCCGGGCGAATATTTCGGTGACGTGGTCTTCACCGGTGGTCACGAGCAGACCATCGTTGCTGTTTCCAACGGCGACATCGATGCCGGCGTCACCTGGGCCGACGGCCTGGGCGAGTGGGAAGACGGCTACAACTCCGGCGCCCTGCGCAAGGCTTCTGACGCCGGTCTGGTCGACATGACCGAACTGCGCCAGATCTGGCAGTCCCCGGTGATCCCGGAAGGCCCGATTGTTCTGTCCAAGAAGCTGCCGGAAGACGTCAAGATCAAGATGACCGGCCTGATCGCTTCCCTGAACTCCATGGACCCGGATTGCGCCTACAACATCGCGGCCGGTGAGACCAAGGGTTTCATGCCGATCACCCACGACGCTTACGTGAACATCGTCGAAGCCCGTAAGGCCAAGAACAAGAACTAAACGGTTCTTCTGAACCCGAACGCGGGCCGGTTTCCGGCCCGCGTTTTCTATGACTTCCTCGAAGGATTTTGAAATGGCCGTTGCCGCACTCGAACAGGAAATCCTGACACTGCGCAAACGACGCCAGCTTTACTCCCTGATCGGGCTGCTGCTGGTCGTCGCCGTACTTATGTCCGGGTACTCTAAATCGAACGAGATGAATTCCGGCGGCTTCTTGCAGGGCCTGACAAAGTTCTTTGATTATCCGGGCGAAATCGTTGTCGAAGCCTGGGAAGCCGGACCGGCCTTTTTCAGCCTGATCCTGCATTTTGTTCCCGCAATGCTGGAAACGCTCAATATTGCGGCCGTTGCCACCCTGATCGGCGGCGCCATGGCCGTTGTGCTGGCGATGGCCTCCACCCGGAACGTTGACAGCTGGGGCCCGCTCATTCCGGTGGTGCGCCGCATGATGGACATCATGCGCGCCTTTCCCGAACTTATCATCGCGCTGTTCCTGATCTTCGTCCTCGGCTCTAGTCCCGTGCCGGCCATGATTGCGGTTGCCTTTCACACCGCTGGTGCGCTGGGCAAGCTTTTTTCCGAGGTCAATGACAACATCGACCGCAAACCGATCGAGGGCCTCTCTGCCTGTGGCGCCAGCTGGCTGCAGCGCATTCGCTATGCGGTGATGCCGCAGGTCGCGCCCAACTATCTGAGCTATTTCCTGCTGCGACTTGAAATCAACGTGCGCGCCTCGGCCATTCTCGGCTTTGTCGGGGCCGGTGGCATCGGGCAGGAGCTGCGCCGTACCATTGGCTGGGGGCAGGGCGCAGGGGATGAGACCGCTGCAATCTTCGTTCTTCTGTTCCTGACCATCATGCTTATTGACCAGGCATCGTCCTACCTGCGCGGCAAACTCGTCGGCGCCGGCCGGGCTCATTGAGGAATTTCGAGATGGCTATCGACACACTCAATGAACCGGTTTTCGACCGCAATTCCGTTTTCAAGAACGTTCGCCGCAGGGCCAGGATCACCGTCGGGGTGCCGATCGCGATCCTGACCTACCTGATCTACACCTGGTTCGCTTTTGGTGTGCCGGACCTTCTGGCCAAGGCTCAGCCCGAGCGGGCGGCCATTCTGGCAACCGACTCGGTCGCCTACAAGGTTCACGTCACCAAGTTGCTCCGCCGCGACATCATGGAAGTCGCGATTGAAGGCGAGCGCCGGGCAACCTATGAGCCTGACCAGCTGCCTGACTGGGTTGAGGTCAACGGCACAGATGCCTTTGTTGATCTGGGCGAGGGCTACACGATCACGATCACCGGCAAGGTGATGGAGTTCGACGTGCCGGACTACGGACTTATCAAGGTCACGGCGACCAACAGCGGCGTCAACACGGAACTGCCGCCTGGACCGGTGCCCGAATGGATCAAGGATGATCCCAGGAAGTTCAATGCCCGGCCGACACTTGACCGGCGCGTTCAGGTGACAAAGACCAAGATCGAAGTGCACAATTACTTCGGCGGCTGGGAGAATTTCTGGTTCCCGTTCGGCTCTCAATTGCACGGCATGTCCTTCAGCCAGCTGTGGGCGATTGCGCTCTCAAACGAGCGTATTGACCCCAGCCAGTCGAACATGTCCTTCATCCTGCACGAGTTCCTGGACAATCCGGACTGGCAGCACGGTGAAGTGTTTGTTGCCCTGCTTGAAACCATCATGATGGCTGTGCTTGGAACGATTACGGCTGCGATTTTTGGTTTGCCGCTCGCCTTCCTGGCCGCACGCAATTTCACGCCGTCCAAGATCCTGCGCTTCGGAACCCGCCGGCTGTTCGACTTCCTGCGCGGCATCGATATGCTGATCTGGTCGCTGATCTTCATCCGGGCCTTCGGTCTCGGTCCGCTGACAGGCGCCCTGGCGATCGCATTCACGGACACCGGATCGCTCGGCAAACTGTTTTCAGAAGCGCTGGAGAATATCGACAACAAGCAGGTGGAAGGTGTACGGGCGACGGGCGCCAGCCAGATCCAGCGCTATCGTTTCGGTGTCATCCCGCAGATCCTGCCGGTGTTTGTCTCTCAGGTTCTTTATTACCTGGAATCGAACACACGCTCTGCAACGGTCATCGGTGCGCTGGGCGCCGGCGGCATCGGCCTGATGCTGGTGGAGACAATGAAGACCTCGCGCGACTGGGAAAACACCAGTTACATCATCATTCTGACGATCACCGTCGTCATCGCGATGGACCAGACCTCAGGTTGGCTGCGGCGCAAGCTGATCGAAGGCAAATAGGCCTCTGAACAGCGTCGGATTGAAGAACCCGGGCCGGTAATCGGTCCGGGTTTTTCTTGCTTAGCCTTTGATAACTGCATCATGCTGCTTCTTGCCGCAATTCCGTCGCGCTAGCGTGGCAGCGTCTGATTAGTGATTCCTTGCTGGAGGAGGGGGCTTTGCCTCAGCGGATCTTGAAACGTCTTCTGGGAAGCTTGTTGGCAACGGGCTTGGTCGGGCTGGTCTCGACAGGTTCTGCACAGGCGATTGAAAGCTGTGTTGCTTCGCTCAAGAAGCAGGCGATTGCCGCCGGTGTGCGGCCAGAGGTCGCCGAACGCATGCTCAAGGGGGCCTCCTATGATGAAAAGGTCATCCGGTTCTCCACTTCCCAGCCGGAACACAAGACGGAAATCTGGGATTACATGGCCTTTCTTGTCGATGCGCAGCGCATTCAGGACGGGAAGAAACTGCTGAAAAAACACAATCGCACCCTGTCGGCCGTTGAACAGCGCTATGGCGTCAACCGGCATGTGGTGCTGGCGGTCTGGGGTATCGAAAGCGATTACGGCAACTTCCGGGGCGATTTCTACACGCCGCATGCGCTCGCCAACTTGGCCTGTGCCGGCAAGAGGCGCCAGAAATACTTCCGCGGAGAGCTGATCAAGACCATGCAGATCGCCTCGCGCGGTGATGTGCCGGAAAAGGACTTTGTCGGCTCCTGGGCGGGGGCCTTTGGACAGACCCAGTTCATGCCCAGCACCTACAACAGTCTGGCGGTCGACTTTGACGGCGACGGGCGCAAGGATCTGGTCAATTCCGTCCCGGATGCCCTGGCCTCGACCGCGAACTTCCTGAAGAACGCCGGCTGGCGCGACAGCCGCCCCTGGGGTGTTGAGGTCAAGGTTCCCGGCGGCTATTCCGGGCCATCCGGCCGCAAGAAATATGCTTCTCTGTCCACCTGGTCCAAGCGCGGGCTGAAAAAGGTCGACGGAGGAGCCCTCTCCGGCAAACTCGAGGCGGCGCTGATCCGCCCCGCAGGAGTGAAGGGACCAGCCTTCCTTGTGACCCGGAACTTTCGTGCGCTCAGATCCTACAACGCGTCGACATCTTATGGCCTTGCGATTGCGCTGTTGTCGGAACTGGTCGCAGGACGTGAACCCTTCAAGACACCCTGGCCGACCAACAATCCTGGCCTGTCGCGGGCGCAGCGCTGGGAGCTGCAGAAACTCCTGAACAAGAACGGCTTCAACGTCGGCACACCCGACGGCAAGGTCGGACCGGCCACACGCGCCGGCATTCGCAAGGCGGAAGCCAAATACGGCATGCCGGTTACCGGCAGGCCGTCCTGGAACATCTACTATGCGCTCGGCGGCCGGTAACGAGCGTCAGGAGGCGTCCTGGGTGATGGACCTGTAGACGCTGGAATGCAGGCAGTATCTGTTGCGGCCCGATTTCTTGGCCTCATACATCGCCTCGTCCGCAGCCCTCAGAAGCTCGTATTCCAGAAGCGGCCCGATTTCCCAGACGGCCGCGCCTGCGCTCGCCCCCACGGATTTCTGCTGAGCGCCCTTGAAGCTCATGGGCTCGTTGACGTCCCGGATGACCTCTTCCAGCAGGCATGTCAGGTCGTCCAGGCCGGTTCGATCCGCTGACAGGATCAGGAATTCGTCGCCGCCCATGCGGATCAGGGCTTCGCTTTCATCCATCAGTGCCGACAGGCGCAGGGCGACGGTTCTGATCACGAGATCGCCGATCGAGTGCCCGTCCTGGTCGTTGATGCTTTTGAACCGGTCGAGATCGATCAGGATTGCCGAAATCCGGGTTCCGGGCGGAAAGGTCTGCTGCACCATCTCGAAATACCGGTCCATCATGCGGCGATTCCCGATACCCGTCAGCGCATCATGAAGCGCGTTATGTTCGATCTGGGC
This sequence comes from Roseibium sp., assembly GCF_965233565.1. GTDB lineage: Bacteria > Pseudomonadota > Alphaproteobacteria > Rhizobiales > Stappiaceae > Roseibium. Next base: position 5,525,477 of record NZ_OZ247494.1, read on the forward strand.
GTTGAGCGTGCGCAAGGTCTCGTTGACTTCGCGCAGTTCCTTGTTGAGCGCTTCCGTCTTGGTGCGCAATTCGCGCTCATAGTCGGCCTTGCTGTGCGCCAGACGGAATTCCAGCCGGTTCCGGAAATCGTTGCTCGCCCGCTCGGTCTCTTCGGCGACCAGCTTCTTCTGCAGTTCAACATAGGCATTCAGATAACCGAGCGCGGTTCTGTGCTCTTCAAGGGCCTCGTGCGTATGCGACAGTTTCAGATAGAAATTTCGTGTCCAGTGATGGTAGTCGGCGCCGGCAGCGTTCAGAAGGCCGTTTTCAAGATCAGCGCGCGCTTCGTCAAAACGCTGTTCCTCGAAGTAACTTAGCCCGAGCACATAATAGAGGTGGCAGGCCACCCGGTGATCCTGGCTGAACTGCGCAGCCACGAGCCCTTTTTGTGCACATTCCCGGGCCTCCTGCAGGTGACCGGCCTCCACAAGGGCTGCGCCAAGCACTTCGTAGGCATAGGGCAGGTTTACGGCGTTGCGGCTTGCCAGAGACTGTTGAAGGCAGGTCCGACCGGCCGCCACCGCTTTTTCAATCTTGCCGTTGCGAAGCTCGGCCCGCGACAGGGTCTGCAGAATGTGGCCTCGCTCAAACACCAGCCCAAGTTCATCGGCGATTGCCATGGCATCGTTCAGCTTGTCCTGCGCCTTGTCGTAGTCATTGTAATAGGCGCACATGTTGGCAAGCACGGTTAGAGGTTCGATGCCGGCCCTCGAATGAGCGGCCGGCCCGAGCACATCAAGGCTTTCTCCGAGGATTTCGTCCGCAAGGCTGAGCTCGCCGAGGCTGTAGGCACAAACGGATTTGATGACAAGCAGTTCCGACCAGCCTTCGGGGTCCCGGTCGAGGTCCATCTTGTTCAGGGCGTCATCCGCCAGTCTGGCAGCAGCATCGAAATGCCCGGACCAGCGTTCAAGCCAGGCCAGATTGAATTGCAACGGGCGATCGCTCGGAGATTGGGGAGCGGACAGATCAAGAGCGCGATAAAGCAGGCGCTTGCAAAAGGCCGGATGACGCCATCGAAGGGCCCAACTCCGCTCCTGCAATTCCTTCAGTTTCGCCTCCTTCAGATCGACGAGCTAAAAAATATCATTGGTGATCATAGCGAGTTTTCCAATTCCGCAAGGGAATTTCATTGGGATAAGCCATAGATTTGTTGCGTTGCGAAAAGGTGCGGCGCAATATATCGGCGATTTTCAGGAGGAAATTGCATGTCCGGGCGGATTTTGACTGTTGCACAGCAAAAAGGCGGATCGGGGAAAACCACGCTTGCGGTACATCTGGCTGTGGCACTCGCAGCACGATCAGGGGAGCCGGTCGCAATACTCGACGTGGATCCGCAAGGCTCGCTCGGCACCTGGTACGAAGCCAGGGAGGACAGGCTCGGTGAAGACGAGACCGGTCTTGAGTTTCGGACGGCTTCGGGTTGGGGGGCACGCCGCGAAGCCCGGTCACTGGCCAGATCCCACGGATATGTGGTGGTCGACACACCGCCCAAGACGGATGTCGATGCCAAACCGGCCATCGACGCGGCTGACTATGTCGTGGTGCCGGTGCAACCGACGCCGGTCGATCTCTGGGCAACAGCGCAGACATTCGAAATGGCGGCGCGCGAAGACACGCCGGCGCTTTTGATTCTCAATCGCGTACCGCCCAGGGCCTCCCTGACGGAGGAGATGGCAGAGGCGATCGTTGAATCCGGCTATGACGCGCTTGCGGCCCGGCTCGGCAACCGCACCGTGTTTGCGGCTGCCATGGGACAGGGGGCTGCCGTCACCGAAGCCGCGCCGACCAGCAAGGCGGCACAGGAAGTTGCGGCGCTGGTTGACGAATTGATCGTGCGCATCGATTAAGTCTCTATTCTCTCTACGTCAGGAGAAGTGCGGATCGCGGCAGATTTGCCTTGTCCTTGTCACGTTCCGGTGCCTTGATAGGGGAACGTCTGGGCCCAGGAGGACTGGCCATGTCCATTTTTGCTATTGTTTCAAACAGCTTTGATCACAAAAAACGTTTTCGACTCGGGCCTCTTTTGAGAACCGCAAAGGTCACGGCACTGGCTATAAGCGCAGCCGGGCTGATGACACTGTCGACAGCCGCACAGGATAAGCGCATCGTCACCATCGATGATGCCGACTATTTCGGAAGCGACTACCGCACCGTCAAGGATGTCGACCTTGAGGGCTGCAAGGCTGTTTGCCTGGGTGACGACCAGTGTCAGGCGTTCACATTCAATACGTCTGCAGGCTGGTGTTTCCTGAAATCCGACTTTGGAGAATTGCAGAGCTTTGTCGGAGCCGTCGCCGGCAGGGTTGTCGAAGTGCAAAAGCCGCGGGTCGATCAGAGTGCGGACCGGAAGGCGGAACTGGTTTTTGTGCCGAAATCGCAACAGGAAAGCGCCGAGACCTATTCCCAGAGCATCGCCAATTCCATACGTGCGGAAGGTCAGACTGCGTCCCAACTCCGTCAGAGTGGTCTCGTCGCCCTCAGCGAACGCCAGGGAGCACTTGCGGAAGCCGATTTCCTGCAGGTTCTGAAACTGGAGCCGGGTGACTTCAAGGCCTGGACACATCTGGCAACTGCACTCCTTCTGCAGGATCCGGATGACTGGCAGGAAAAGGAGAACAAACGCAAAAGTGCCGTTTCTGCGTCGATCAACGCCTATCTGAGAGCCGTCAGTGCGGAAGAACGCGCGCTGTCGCTGGAACTTCTGGCGCGTGCACTGGTCAATCGAAGCGAATACAGGACCGCGATCAAGGCCTACCGGGCCTCGCTGGCTTTGGAAGAAAACAGCAGCATCCGGTATCGCTACGACGAACTGGTCGCCGAACACGGCTTCCGCATTGTCGATCATGAAGTGGATTCCGACAGCGCCTCGCCGCGCGTTTGCCTGGTCTTCTCCCAGAAACTGCCGGTCGGCGAGGACATGACACCCTATGTGACCGTCGGTGGCGAAGGCACCTTTGCCGTCGAGGCGGAGGAAAACCAGATCTGTGCGGATGGTCTGAAGCACGGAGCACGCTACAAGATCACGGCGCGCAGCGGCCTGCCGTCGGCCGAAGGTGAAACGCTGAACAAGTCCGCTGACGTCTCCTTCTATGTCAAGGATCGGTCGCCTTCGGTCAATTTCCTGAGCCGGTCCTATGTGCTGCCCGCCGGCGGCAACCCGACCATCCCCATCGTTTCGGTGAATACGAACGAAGTGGAGGCGGCAATCTACCGGGTCGGGAACCGGTCAATTGCCGACATTCTACGTGACAACCGCTTCCTGCGACAGCTGGACAACTGGCAGGCGGAGCAGATCGAGGACGAACTTGGCGAAAAGGTCTGGTCCGGCATTGTTGAGACCGGCAACGAGCTGAACCGCGACATGACAACGGCGATCCCCGTGTCTGAGGCCGGTATCGATCTGAAACCCGGTGTCTACGCCCTGACGGCACGATCCCGGCTGGACCAGGAGAACCGTTACGGAGCCCTGGCAACACAATGGTTTCTGGTGTCGGACCTGGGGCTCACCGCATTGGAGGGGGATACCGGCATTGCCGCGAATATTCGATCTCTCTCGAGCGCAGCAGCGCTGGAAGGCGTGAACGTTCGCCTGCTGGCCGTCAACAACGAGATCCTCAGCGAAACGGTCACCAACGCGGACGGGTTTGCCGAATTTGCAGCTGGTCTGACGCGCGGGAGAGGTGGCCGGGCGCCTGGCGTCCTGGTGGCCGAAACGGCGGAAGGCGATTATTCCTTCCTCGACTTGCGCAAACCCGCCTTCGATCTCTCCGACCGCGGCGTCGAAGGGCGTCCGGCACCAGGTCCGCTCGATGTTTTTGCCTGGACCGATCGTGGCATCTACAAGGCCGGGGAAACGGTTCATGCGCAGGCACTCTTGCGTAATGCGGCGGCGGTGGCCCAGGAAGATTTCCCGCTGACCTTCATCTTCACAAGGCCCGACGGCGTTGAACACGCCCGCTTCACGGTGGCAGATGGCGGTCTGGGAGGCCACCTGCAGAACCTGACGCTGGCAAGCTCCGCGCAGCAGGGTATCTGGTCCTGGCGGGTCTTTGCCGACCCGAAAGGCCGGGCCTTGTCGGAAGAAACCTTCCTTGTCGAGGACTATCAGCCCGAGCGGGTCGACTTCGACCTTGAAACAGCGGCTGGCACTTTCAACCGGACGGCACCGACAGAGGTGTCGTTGGAAGCCCGGTTCCTCTATGGTTCGCCTGCCAGCGGTCAGACGCTGGAAGGCGACGTAATCGTGCGTCCCGTACGCTCGCTGAAAGCCTATCCGGGCTACAGGTTCGGCGTGCCGGATGCCGACGCCTATTCTCAGCGTGGCTCCATCACTTCCGGTCTGAAGACAGACGAGGATGGCAAGCTGACCTTCGAAGTCTTCATGCCGGACCTGCCGGAAACGTCCATGGTCTATGACGCGTCCGTCATTTCCCGCCTTGTGGAAGCAGGCGGCCGGTATGTTGAGCGCGATCTTGATCTTCCCGTTGCCCTGGATGGGCCGCGCATTGGCATCAAGCCGGCCTTTGAAGACGGCGTCGATGAGGGTGGCCCGGCTGATTTTTCTGTCATTGTCGTCGGACCGGACGGCAAGGAAGCCGACGCTAAGGGCCTGGTCTGGACCCTGTCGAAGGTCGACCGCCGGTACCAGTGGTACCGCTATGACGGCCGCTGGTCCTATGAACCGATCACGACAACCCGCCGTCTCGACACCGGTGAATTCGACGTCAAGGCCGGCCAGCCTGCGCAATTGTCCCTGCCGGTGGACTGGGGTGAATACCGTCTGGATGTGGCTGGCAATGGCGCCGTTCTGACGACGACCCGGGTCACCTTCAATGCCGGCTGGTACACGGCGGACGCGTCGTCGGAAACCCCGGACTACCTGGATGTCGGTCTCGACAAGACCAGCTATCGGCCCGGCGACATTGCCAAACTGCGCCTGAAACCTCAAATGGCCGGCATTGCCGTCGTCAATGTCGTGTCCGGCGGCCTTCTGGCCAGCCAGACGGTGGAAGTCAGCGGTGAAGAGACAGAGGTCGAGATCCCGGTCAGCGACGACTGGGGGGCCGGGGCCTATATCACCGCGAGCCTCTACCGGCCGATGGATCTGGACGAGAAACGCATGCCGTCGCGGTCCATGGGGCTGTCTTGGCTGCAGGTGGATCCCGGTGAACGCGCATTGAGCGTGGAGCTTTCCCCGCCGGACAGGATCCAGCCGGAAACAACGCTGGATGTTCCCGTCAAGCTGGCGAATCTCGAGGCGGGCACCAAGGCCTATCTCACCGTGGCTGCCGTCGACGTCGGTATCCTGAACCTGACCAGGTTCAAGACGCCGGACCCGGACGGCTGGTATTTCGGCCAGCGCCGGCTGGGTACGGATGTTCGGGATCTTTACGGCCAGTTGATCGACCGGACAGCCGGCACGCTTGGCAGGGTTCGTTCTGGCGGCGATGCGGCCGGGATGCGGCTTGAAGCGCCGCCACCGGATGAAGAACCGGTTGCTCTGTTCTCCGGCCTTGTCGAAGTCGGCCCCAACGGAGAAGCAACGGTCTCGTTCGACGTTCCCGCCTTCAACGGAGCCCTGAAACTGATGGCGGTCGCCTGGACGAGGGACGGGGTCGGCCACGCGGACAAGGAAGTCGAAGTGCGTTCGCCCGTTGTGATGACGGCCAGTGCGCCTGCATTCCTTGCGCCCGGGGACAGTTCACGATTGGCACTGGAGATAGACAATGTCGACGGTGCTGCCGGAGCCTATGAGTTGGAGTTGACCGTCTCGGACGGCGTGACCCTGGAGGAAGGCTCCGTCAGCCTGTCCCGCTCAATCGAGTTGGGGTCTGGAAAGAAGGAACTCGTTCTCACGCGGATTGGTGCTGGAAATGTCTTGACCACCGCCGAAATCGTGGCGTCCCTGACAGGGCCGGACGGAAAGATCTACGTCAAGCGCTTCGGACTGGACATCATGGACACCCAGCCGGAGGTCGTGCGCCGGTCGGTCTTTGCGCTGGCGGCTGGCGACAGTCTCAGCCTGACCGCCGACAGTTTTGACGGACTGCGCGCGGACACGGTCGATATCACGCTCACGGCTGGCGGTGCGGCCAGCATCGATGTGGCCGGATTGTTGGCGGCGCTTGACCGTTACCCTTATGGCTGTACCGAACAGACCACCAGCCGCGCGCTGCCCTTGCTCTATTTGAGCGAAGTTGCCGAGGCAGCAGGTCTCGGCGGTGATAGCGCCATTCGCGAACGGGTCGTCAAGGCGATCGGGCGCGTGTTGTCGAACCAGTCGTCGTCCGGTGATTTTGGCCTTTGGTCGAGTTACGGCGACGGCGACACATGGCTCGACGCTTATGTGACGGACTTCCTGACACGTGCCCGTGAAAAGGGCTACAAGGTTCCGGATATCGCTTTCACGTCCGCCTTGGACAATCTGGAAGGCCGGGTCGCGTATGCTTCCGATTTCCAGGACGGCGGGGAGGGCGTTGCCTATGCGCTTTATGTTCTGGCCCGCAATGGTCGTGCCTCCATGGGCGACCTCAGATACTATCTCGACGCCAAGCTGCAGAATTTTGCCACTCCGATGGCAAAGGCCCAGGTGGCAGCCGCGCTTGGTCTTTATGGAGAAACGACCCGGGCAGAGACCGGCTTCAAGGCGGCAATCGCAGCGCTCCCGCGCAAAACGGTGTGGGGTTATCGCAGCGATTACGGGTCCAGGCTGCGCGACACTGCAGCTGTGACGGACTATGTCGCCTCGGCCTCCCTGGCAAGCGATCTCAAGGACGAGGCCATCGACCTTCTCAAGGTGGCGCAGGCCAACGCCTCCGGTCGCTCGACCCAGGATATGGCCTGGCTGCTTCTGGCGGCCAACGCGCTCAACGAATCTGCCGCTGAAGCCAAGCTGTTAGTACGCGGTGAAGAAACACCAGGCCGTCTGGCGTGGTCGATGGAGGGCAGCGAAGTCAGCGAGTTCCCGGCCGCCATCACCAACAATGGTGATGTGTCGACCGAACTGCTGGTGTCGGTAGCCGGCCAGCCTCTGGTGCCGGAACCGGCAGGCGGCAAGGATTACGCGGTCGAGCGGAGCGTTTATGACCTGGACGGCAATCCGGTCGATCCGACGGCTGTTCCCGTCAACACACGGCTCGCGGTCGTTGTCACGGTGCGGGCCCTGAGTGATCAGCCGGGCCGCCTGATGGTGGTCGACCGTCTGCCGGCCGGACTTGTGATCGACAATCCCCGGCTGGTTCGATCCGGGGATCTGGGTGGCCTGTCCTTCCTGAATACCGTGGATCAACCAGAGCATTCTGCCTTTTACAGGGACCGGTTCGAGGTTGCCGTCGATCAGACACGGTGGAGCGGCAAGGAGCTGTCCTTTGCGTATCTCGCCAGGGCGGCCACACCAGGGGAATACACACATCCGCCAGCCTCTGTTGAAGACATGTATCGCCCGGATCGTCGAGCGATCACTGCGACCGGGCGCTTTACTGTCCTTGGCCCCACGCGGTAAGGGCGCAGGTTGGTCTTGTGACAGTCGCCCGACAAACACGCTGGCAGAGATTACGGCGGTGGGCTGCCGCTGCCGGATTCGCCGCTACAGCTTTGGCAGCTTGCGGGCTGCTCAAGGTCAGTCACGACTATCACTCGCTTCCGGCTCTGCCGCGTGTCTCGGACCTGTCTCTCTCTTCCGTCGTGCTTGACCGGGAGGACCGTCTGTTGCGGGCCTTTACCAGCCATGACGACAAGTGGCGCCTGCCGGCGGAACTGGAGGCTGTAGATCCGCTCTATTTCAGGATGCTGCTTGCCTTTGAGGACAAGCGGTTCTACCAGCATGGCGGTATCGATATTCGTGCCATGGCCCGGTCGGTCTATTACAGCCTGCGCCATGGCCGGATCGTTTCCGGCGGCTCCACCTTGACCATGCAGGTGGCCCGGCTTCTGGATGAGCGGCCGACAAAGTCGGTTACACGCAAATATGAACAGTTACTCAGGGCCGTTCAGCTCGAACAGACCTATTCCAAGAAGGACATTCTGCGCTTCTATATGCTGCGCGCGCCTTTTGGCGGCAATCTGGAAGGTGTCCGGGCGGCAAGTCTCACCTGGTTCGGTAAGGAGCCGTCCCGGCTCACGCCCGCTGAAGCGGCGCTCCTGGTGGCACTGCCGCAAAGTCCCGAAGCGCGGCGTCCGGACCGGTCTCCGGATCGAGCGAGGACGGCACGCAACCGCGTGCTGCAGGTTGCCGCAAAAGAGGGCGTGCTCAGCGGAGAGGCTGCTTCATCGGCGTCAGCCGAGCCGTTGCGGGCGAAGCGGTATGCCATGCCGTTGCTTGCCGCCCACGAAAGTCGGCATGCGCGCCTGGAAGCGCCGACCAAACCGATCCACCGTCTGACGCTGGACCGGGACCTGCAATCCTCACTTGAGGCCCTGGCAAAGCGGAAGGCAAGTGTGATGCCACGGCCGGTCTCTCTTGCCATCCTGGTCGCCGACCATCAGTCCGGTGAAATTCTGGCCAGCATTGGTGCGCCGGACCTGCTTGATACGGCGCGAGAAGGGCATGTCGACATGACGCGGGCAGTACGTTCGCCCGGGTCGACACTGAAACCCTTTATCTATGGGCTGGCTTTCGAGGAAGGTGTCGGGCTGCCGGAAAGTTTCATCGTCGACAAGGCCACGGACATTGCCGGTTACCAGCCAACAAATTTCGATCAGGCCTACCAGGGCACAGTCACCTTGCGCGAGGCCTTGCAACTTTCCCTGAACACGCCGGCGGTGAAATTGCTGGAAGCGGTTGGACCCTCCAGGCTGATTGCGCGATTGAAGCGGGCAGGGGCAGAGCCGGTGCTGGAAAAGGGAATCGCTCCCGGCCTTGCCATCAGTCTCGGTGGCCTGGGGCTGTCGCTGAGAGATCTGACACAATCCTATGCCGCGCTGGCGAGGGGAGGCGAACCTGTCACATTGCGAATCTGCCGAAGGGATTGTGTGACAGCCTTGGCCAGTCCATCGCAAAATCGGATGTTAAGCGAAAAGGCGGCCTGGCTTGTTGGTGACATTCTCTCAGGACTGCCGCAGGCACACAGCGCCGAAACCCGCCAGATCGCCTACAAGACCGGCACCGCATACGGCTATCGGGACGCCTGGGCAGTCGGATTTGACGGCAAACACGTCGTTGCCATCTGGTCGGGCAGGGCTGATGGCACCCCGGTGCCGGGAAAGACCGGGGCGACGGTGGCCGTACCGATTCTCTTCGAAGTGTTCCAGGCGCTCGGTCCTGTGCGCGTTCCGTTGCCCCAGGGACCCGAAGAGGCACTAGACCTGCTCAGTCAGGAGATACCCGCTCCCTTGCGCTATGCCAGGTTGCCGCGGCGCCAGGGCAACATGGCCACTTCGGAGGGGCTGACGATTGCCTATCCTCCAAACGGCGCAGAGCTCGATCTCGGGATCGTTTCGGGCCAGCAAGGGCAGGGACAACCGCTTGTGGTGAAGTTCAAGGGCGGGAAGGGACCATTTTCCTTTCTTGTCAATGGCAGCCCGCTCAAGGGGCAGCATCAGGAACGCCAGCTCATCTGGCATCCGGAAACCTCCGGCTTCATTGATGTCACGATATTGGATTCACGCGGGCGAAGTGCCGCCGTTTCGGTGTTCCTCCAGTAATCTTCGCGCGCAATGCCTCCCTCGGAACCATCCTTTTAGAGTTTGAGGACGACTGCGCTTGAGCGACAATGGGGCAGCGTTTGCTCATTTGCGCTGAGCATCAGTTTAGCGACTGCAAGTCCTAGATTATCAGGTTGCCGAACCTGGAAGCCGTCGTGAGACGGTTCAGCTTCAGCTTGCAGGTCTGATTGCCCAGATGATTGCCCGGGCAGACCGGCCAGCCACCTGCACGCCGCGCAATCCAACGATTCTTCTCTGATTTGCACCAAAAACCGAGGACAAGCCCGCAGAAAAGCTCGATAGCCTCCGCGACTAGGCTTCAAACCCGGATAAACGGCGGAGTCTGAAATGACCAAGAGTCAGCTAAAAAATATCCCTGGGTAAAATGACAATGAATCCGAATAAATTTCCCCGAAGATGTAGAATCAAGAAAAATTTCCTTAATATTTCTTTCTTGTTATTTGATTGTCTCGCTTAGTAAGGGTAAATATTTTGAGTAAACTTGATTTATGAGAAGAATTTCTTTGATTCTAAAGGCTCTATGACTCTACGTGATTTTATTAAATAGTGGCGAAATTTTGCCGGATTTGGCGAGATAGATTCCGTAAGGGTAGATAAAAATCGTGTAGAAACAATATGTTGCAGAAAGAGCACACCGCATTGTGTGCGTGTTTTGGGGTGTCACTTTGGGCTTGCTGCGCGGCGTCGAGTTTGGTTCTTAGGCTCTGCGACGGTGAGTAATCGCCAGTAAAAACGGTTCTTCGGGATTGTTTTTCGATGAAATCGCGGGGATGGGGCCGCGCTGAAAAGTGTTTTCGGTGCTGGTTCCAATGAAAATTGACTTTTGGAGGTCAGATATGAAACTCAAGAGCTTGATGCTCGGCGCGGCAGCAGTTGCTACCGCCACCACCGCCCAGGCAGCCGATCTTCCGGTTGCTCCGGAGCCGGTTGACTACGTTCGCGTCTGTGACGCCTACGGCGCACGCTTCTACTACATCCCGGGCACCGAAACCTGCCTGCGCGTTGGCGGCCGTGTTCGTACTCAGTTCGTTGTCAACAACGTTCTGGAAAGCAACGGCACCAACGACAACTGGGGTCAGCGCGACTCTGACGGTTACTCCTGGCTGGCTCGTGGTTACGTCTACCTCGACGCTCGCACGGCGACCGAATTCGGCACCCTGCGCTCCTACGTGTCCATCTATGCTTCCAACAGCAACGGCACCAACAGCGTCAACCTCGACAATGCCTACATTCAGTGGGGCGGCCTGACCGCTGGTCGTCTGGGTTCGAACTTCGACATCTTCACCGGTCAGACCTTCATGGGTGTTGTCACGCGTGACTGGTCGGACAGCACTCTGAACCAGCTGGCTTACACCGCTGCTTTCGGCAACGGCCTGTCCGCTACGATCGCTCTGGAAGACCGCTCTGGTCGTGAAGTCGGCTCCTACGGCGGCACGCGTGCTCCGGACGTTGTCGCTGCTCTCGGCATCTCCCAGGGTTGGGGTTCCGCACAGATCTCCGGTGCTCTGCATCAGGTCTATCCGGACGTTGCCGCTGCTCACCAGACCGGCGCCACCAACAATGGTGCTGACGATTCCCTTGGTTGGGCAATCGGCGCTGGCGCCAGCATCAACCTGCCGTTCGCTAACTCCGGTTCGAACATCTTCTTCCAGGGTTTCTATGCTGACGGCGCTCTGTCCTACCTCGGCGGCGGCATCACCGGCCTGTCCATCGGTGGTGCGTCTGTCACCGACTACGGTCGCCTGAGCGGCACCAACAGCGGCTTCTCCCTGTCCGCTGGTGCTTACATCCAGGCAACCTCCACGGTTGGCCTCGCACTCGACGGTTCCTACGCTCAGGTTGACCTCAACGACGTAGTCGGCACGACCGACGTTACGCTGGACCGTTGGGCCATCGACGGTTCCGTTCAGTGGGAGCCGGTCTCTGGCTTCATCATGGGTGCCGACATGGGCTACTCCAAGTCCAGCTCTGACGTGTCTGGCGTTGACGACCTCGACGAACTCCTCTTCGGTGTTCGTATGCAGCGCACTTTCTAATCATCTGATTAGAATCTGACTGTGATGTTCTGAACTCCAGTCAGTCATGCGGCCCGGCAGGCTTCAATCTGCCGGGCCGTCCCCTTTTTGGGGATGCGATTCTCGGTCTGTATGATCGTTGGATGCCGTGGAAAACCTGCACCAACAAGCCTTTGGGTGGGCGCCGAGATCCGATTTTCCTAACGAAATCTAAATTTCCAATCCGTTTTTGTGACATTCGCGCAACACCGGTTTTTGAAAACAGCCCCAGCGGAAGGGGGAGGCTGCATTCTGTGTTGAACCGGGCAAGCGGATGCGTATGGTCACTCTTGCGAGCGGCTTCGCGCCGCACTGATTTGTCTGCCTCGGACGTCCAACCTCCGGTCGGTGGCAAACTCAGAAATAATTCGCGGGGACAATGGCACGATTTTGGTGCCAATTGATATGACTGATTGGAGGTCAGATATGAAACTCAAGAGCTTGATGCTCGGCGCGGCAGCAGTTGCTACCGCCACCACCGCCCAGGCAGCCGATCTTCCGGTTGCTCCGGAGCCGGTTGACTACGTTCGCGTCTGTGACGCTTACGGCGCACGCTTCTACTACATCCCGGGCACCGAAACCTGCCTGCGCGTTGGTGGTCGTGTTCGTACCCAGTTCATCGTGAACAACGTTCTGGACAACGGCAACTGGGGCACTCGCGACAGCGAAGGCTACTCCTGGCTGTCTCGTGGTTACCTGTACCTCGACGCTCGCACGGCGACCGAATTCGGCACCCTGCGCGCTTACGTGTCCATCTACGCGACTGACACCAACGGTGCCAACGCTTCTGCTAACCTCGACAACGCCTACATTCAGTGGGGCGGCCTGACCGCTGGTCGTCTGGGTTCGAACTTCGACATCTTCACCGGTCAGACCTTCATGGGTGTTGTCACTCGTAACTGGTCGGACAGCACTCTGAACCAGCTGGCTTACACCGCTGCTTTCGGCAACGGCCTGTCCGCTACGATCGCTCTGGAAGACCGCTCTGGTCGTGAAGTCGGCACCTACGGCGGCACTCGTGCTCCGGACGTTGTCGCTGCTCTCGGCATCTCCCAGGGTTGGGGTTCCGCACAGCTGTCCGGTGCTCTGCACCAGGTTTACCCGGACACCGCAAACGCACACCAGACCGGCGCCACCAACAACGGTGCTGACGATCAGCTCGGTTGGGCAATCGGCGCTGGTGCCAGCATCAACCTGCCGTTCGCTAACTCCGGTTCGAACATCTTCTTCCAGGGTTTCTATGCTGACGGCGCTCTGTCCTACATCGGTGCTTCCAGCACTGTTGGCGGCGTAGCAGTTGCTGACTACGGCGTAACCTCCGGCACGTCCACCGGTTACTCCCTGTCCGCTGGTGCTTACATCCAGGCAACCTCCACGATCGGTCTCGCACTCGACGGTTCCTACATGGACATCGATCAGCCGACCGGCCGTTCCGACCTCACTCGCTGGGCCATCGACGGTTCCGTGCAGTGGGAGCCGGTCTCTGGCTTCGTGATGGGTGCTGACATGGGTTACTCCAACACCGATCCGTCTGCTGGTTCCGATGTTGACGAACTCCTCTTCGGTGTTCGTATGCAGCGCACCTTCTAATCAATCCTCTTCAGAGGTTTGATGGAAAACCCGGCGGAAACGTCGGGTTTTCTTTTTGTGTGCGTGAGATTTATTGAAAATGCCCTGTTGCAGGGCCCTGTCGTCAGCATTCAGTCGCAGGCAGCTTCCCGCATCCCAACAGAGCGGGAAGGATCAGACTTCGTCTAGAAAACGTGCAATCGTCTGATGGGTCGCTTCGTCCCACAATACAGGGGCATGTCCCTGACCCGGAATTGTTCTGACCGAAGCGTCTGAATGCAAATCGGTCATGCGCTGGCAAGTCTCTTTGCTGAGCAGGTCGGAATGTTCACCGTGCAGGATCAGGACGGGACGGTCGAGCAGGTTTTCGTAGAGCGGCCAGAGGTCCGGTGCCGGCGCCGCATCGTCCAGGCTCGCCAGCTGGTGTGCCAGAGCCGGATCATAGTCCATTCCGAACCCGTTTTCGCGTTCTGAGGCAAGCTGACCGGCGAGTTTCAGCCAGTCGGCCGTGTCAAACGCCGGAAACTGCCTGCCGAGCGTATGGTGCAGATTGTCCGCGACATCCTGCAGCGAGCGGGTCTCCATGTGGTGGCCAAGCGTCGCAGCGATCCGGTGGATTGCTCTCATCTCGATATGAGGGCCGACATCATTGAAGATCACCGCGGCCATGCGGCTTGCCGGGTAACGGGCTCCCATCACAAGGGCGTGCAGTCCACCCCGTGAGGTGCCAAGCAAAGCGAACCTTTCCAGGCCGAGCATCTCGATCGCTGCGTCAATATCCTTCTCCTCAACCGGAAGGGCGTAATTCCGCCAATCTTCGTCCCAATCGCTGCCGCCGCGTCCCCGATAGTCCAGGGCGATAACACGATGCCCTCGGGACTGCAGATAACGGGCGATATCCTCGAAATCACGGGTGTTGCGCGACAGTCCCGGAAGGCAAAGAACCGGTAGTCTGGAAGCAACGCTGTCTTCGGGCGCAGGCCACTCTTTTCCTGCAAGTGTCAGCCCATCGGGGCTTTGCCATGTAAAGTCGGTTCGTGTTTCGATTGGGCCTTTTGAAGGGGCTTCGGGCGCTTCTAGTGGCGCAGTTGTCATTCGTGTCTCCCTGAGCGTTTCCATCCAGTGGTCGTTTTTTATGAATGTAGTGGCCTTTCCCGCGCTCTGCCAATAGGAAGAGTCCCTACGGAAAGTTGGTGTTCCCGCCTGCGAACACTGGTTTTATGCAACGCTTCAAATAAAAGTCCAAAAGCGGTCGCTGAATGCCCTTGCAAGCATTGCCCAGGGACTTGCAGATGAGTATGTTGCGCCTCCGTAAATCACCACGTTCCGTTTCGCTGTCAAAGCAATACGTCCACCATGAGGAAACCGAGATGTTCAAGGGTTCAATTCCAGCGCTGATTACCCCGTTCAAGGACGGAGCGCTCGATGAGAAACGGTTTCAGGAATTTGTGGACTGGCAGATTGAGGAAGGATCTTCCGGTCTGGTTCCGGTTGGCACGACGGGGGAAAGCCCGACCCTGACACATGACGAGCACAAGCGGGTGGTTGAACTCTGTGTGGAGGCGTCAGCCAGACGCGTGCCGGTAATTGCCGGTGCCGGTTCCAACAATACGATCGAAGCCATTGATTTCGCTCAGCATGCAGAACAAGCCGGCGCCGATGCGCTGCTTGTCGTGACCCCTTATTACAACAAACCCAACCAGGCAGGCCTTAAAGCGCATTTCAAGGCTGTCAATGATGCGGTCGGCATTCCGATCCTTATCTATAACATCCCGGGCCGGTCGATTATCGACATGACCCCGGAAACCATGGCCGAGCTTTTCGAGACCTGCGAGAACATTGTCGGTGTCAAGGATGCGACCGCCGACATGGCCAAGGCGAGCCGTCAGCGCCATTTGTGCGGACCCGAATTCGTTCAGCTGTCTGGTGAAGATATTTCCGCGCTTGCCTTCAATGCCCATGGCGGGACCGGCTGCATTTCCGTTACTGCGAATGTGGCACCGCGCCTGTGCGCAGAGTTCCAGGCGGCGACGCTGGCCGGGGACTTCAAGAAGGCATTGGAATATCAGGATCGGCTGGCACCGCTTCATCGGGCATTGTTCCTTGAACCGAGCCCGGGCGGTTCCAAATATGCACTGTCCCTGCTTGGCAAGATCGACGGGGAACTGCGTCTGCCGCTCGTGCCGATTTCCCAAAGCGCGCAGGAGGAAGTGCGCGCGGCAATGGCCCATGCAGGCCTGATCAACTGAGACTGAAAGAAGTCTGGTGAGCGACCGGTGAAGGGCGCTTCCGGAAAGGACAAAAATGGCTCCGAAAAAAGGGGGCGTTCCGGGACGGACCATCATTTCCGACAACCGGAAGGCCCGGTTCAATTTTGAAATCGAAGATACGCTGGAAGCGGGAATCGAGCTGAAGGGCACGGAAGTCAAATCCCTGCGCAACGGCAAGGCGAACATTGCCGAATCCTATGCGGCCGAATACGGCGGCGAGATCTGGATCTACAACGTCTACATTCCGGAATACCTGCAGGCCAACCGGTTCAACCATGAGCCGCGCAGGCCGCGCAAACTTCTGCTGCACAAGCGGGAAATCGGTAAGCTTGCCGGCGCGGTTCAAAAGGAAGGCAAGACGATTGTCCCGCTCAAGCTTTATTTCAATGAGCAGGGACGGGCAAAGCTGGAACTGGCGTTGGCACGCGGCAAGAAACTGCATGACAAACGCGAGACCGAGAAGAAGCGGGATTGGCAACGCGAAAAGTCGCGCATCATGAAGAACTTCTCGTAAGTCCGGTTTATCCACCGGGTGTTTTTATAACAGTTTGATGACTGTGGGTAATTTGTGCGCAAGCAGCGCATAAGTTGTGGATCTTCTGTGCGCATGCTGTGGACGCAGCTTCGCGCTTTTCCACACCCAAACCTGTGCATACACTGTGCCCGACCCGGACATCCTGCCGGATCGCGTAAATGGCTAGTTATTGATCCGTCAAACTTTCCAGGAGGAGCCGCTTTTCCTCCGAAATCGGCGTTGGCCGGCGGCTCTCACGGTCGACATGCACATGTACGAACCGTCCATGTGCCGCCGTCACACTGTCTTCGCCGGCGAACAATCCAACCCGGAAAACCACTGAGGTTGAGCCGAGTTTCTCGATCCTGAGACCTGCCGTAATAATTGAAGGAAAGACCAGTTCGGCGAAGTAGTGGCAGCCCGTCTCGACGACCAGGAATATTTCACGGCTATGCACCGGATCGAGCAAGTTGTTCTCGACATACCAGCCGTTTACCGCGGTATCGAAGAAGCTTAGATACTGAACATTATTGACATGGCCATAGATGTCCACATCCATCCACCTGGTGGGGATATGTTGAAAGACCTTGAATTCGGAGCGCTTTTTCGGTTGCGGCCGGGCAGGCTGTGGATGAGCTGTTGAATTCATAAGGCCGCCCGATAGATCTCAAGGGCATGAACTTCTTGCATGTCGCGCGGATTGTTCACCAGAAGGCGGGTCTGTTTCATGGCGTCCCTGGCAAGTTTCGGCAGATGTTCTTCGTTGATGCCGACATCTCGAAGCCGCGTCTGCAGTCCCAGCGTCGACGCAAGATCTGCCAGCTTGCCCGCAAAGTTGTCCGCTCTCTCGGCCTGGTCCGTGATGTTGGCCAACTCGGGAAAGGGAGCGGCCGCGATCTCGGCATAGGTTTCCGCTGCGACGCTGTTGTTGAACCTCAGGACATGAGGCAGCACCAGGGCGTTGGACAGGCCGTGCGGCACATGAAAGGTGCCGCCAAGCGGGTAGGCCAGGGCATGCACGGCTGCGACCGGGGAATTGGCAAAAGCCATGCCAGCCAGCATGGACCCCAGAAGCATGGCGCCGCGTGCGTCCTGGTCCTTTGGTGTGAAGACCGCCTTCTCGATATTGGCACCAAGTAGCCGGAGGGCTTCGACCGCGAGCGCCCTGGAAACCGGGTTGTTGTTGGCGGAGGTCGAGGCATAGCCTTCAATCGCATGCACCATGGCGTCAATGCCGGTGGCTGCGGTCACCGGGCCAGGCAGTCCAAGGGTCAGAAGCGGGTCGAGCACAGCCAGATCGGGCAACAGGAACGGAGAAACGACGCCTCGCTTTTCCTCCTCGCCAACCGTGATGATCGAGATCGGTGTGACTTCAGACCCCGTGCCAGCCGTTGTTGGTACCAGGATAAGAGGAAGGCGCGGTCCCTTGGCCTGACCGACCCCCCAGGCCTCATCGAGATCTTCCTGGCTTCCCAGGAGCAGGGCAACAAGTTTCGCGACGTCGAGCGAAGACCCGCCGCCGAAGCCGATGACCGAGGTTGCCCCATGAGCTTTTGCGGCCTCGACAGCGGCCTCAACCAGGGCTCTTGGCGGGTCTGCAACCACATCGGCGTATCGCGCCAATTGGTACCCGGTCTGTTGCAAGGCCGTTTCGCACGAGCCTTGCAGGCCCAGCGAGACAATGCCGGGATCGGTCACAAGAAAGGGGCGAGGCCCGAGAAAGGGAGCGGCATGATCGGCGAGTTTGGCCGCAGATCCGTTTTCGAACACGATCCGCTGACTGGTGTTGAACGTAAAGGCTCCGAACATTGATCCCCCCGATTAGATCTTTGCAGATTGCCCGTAAAAAGCATGGCCCGTCGAGGGAAAAACCTTCAGACTTTGGTGGTGCCTGTCAGGCGTGCATTTTTGCGCCCTTGGACACCTTGTCGGCGACCTTCCTGTCTGTGTGAAAAGCCAGGCCCACCACCTTTGCATCTTCCGGCGTGAATTTGCCGAAAACTTCGCGATTGGCAGCATCGTGACCTGTGGCGAACATTTCTTCGATGTAAAGGCTGGCCGCGACGCCGCGTTGGAGCACGCGCTGGTGGATCCTGGCGATCGTATCCTGATCAGCACTCAAAACGATGATCGGCTGCACGCTCATCGCATGATAGAGATGCCCGGCGGCATCGCGATAAGCCTCGCCAATGAGGTCAGGCTTGGCCGCTGCGACACCGGTGGACAGGAATGCTGTTACATTGAGCTTCTGCCAGGTGGCGAGATCATCGCGAACCACGATGACAAATTTGGTATCGAACATGAGCGGCAACTCCACGCTGGGGTTTGAAAGAGATCAGAATGGCGACGAGCTAACCTCGACGGATAGCGACCGTCTTGAACGTTTGTGCAAATCGTCGGGCGACGGCATTCTGGTTGCGCCGGCGGAGACCGGCATCGAGCGGATCGAAGCCCGGTTTCAGGGCAACGGCTTCAGCCCCCATAGACACGACACCTACGCGATTGGCCTCACCATGGCCGGCGTTCAGACATTCAGCTATCGCGGCGAAAAGCGGGCATCGATGCCGGGGCAGGTGATCGTCATCCACCCGGACGAAGAACATGATGGCGGCGCCGGTACCAGGGAAGGGCTGCGCTATCGCATGCTGTATGTCGCGCCTGAACGGATTGCAGAGACGCTGTCTGCCGCTGGTTACGCAGAACTGCCCTATGTACCGGCACCGGTTGTTTCCGATCTCCGGTTTCGCAGGGATCTTGCGGATGCGCTATCAGATATTGATCAGCAGCTGGGCAATCTGAAACGGGAATGCCTGATTGCGGATCTGGCGAACTGCCTGACCCGGCATTCAGATCGCGGCGAACGCTCGTCCCGGATGCTGGATTGGCCAAGCCTGAAAAGCTGCGCAGAATTTCTCCGGGAAAACTGCTCCGACATGATCCGCATCGAAGCTCTGGAGGGCCTGACGGACATGGACAGGTTCACCTTGTCCCGTCAGTTCCGGAAGGTCCATGGAACCAGCCCGCATCGCTTTCTGGTCATGCGCCGGCTGGACAGGGCGAAAGCGAAACTTGTTGAAGGTGCTGCGCTTGCAGAGGTCGCGATCGACAGCGGTTTTGCGGATCAGAGCCACATGACCAGACACTTCAAGAAGGCCTATGGCATGACACCGGGGCAGTGGCGGCAGCTGGCAGGTCAACCTGCCGGCTAAGTTTGAGACCTACGCCAAGCTCCCCGCCAATATCCTGAGGCGCCGCTGTCGCGCTGCCTCAGGATGAGGCTGTCTGAAACCTATTCACAAGCCACCGGGCCAAGCCGGTCACAAGGTGTTCGGCCCGAACTTGTTGGAGCGCGGGAAGCCGGTCGGCGGCAACCGTCCGGCATGGCCTCGCTCGCCGCGCCAGTCGGCGAGGTCTTCGAGCGAACGCGTGAAACTGCGGCCGGAACTGTCGGTCCAGGTCAGGCCTTCGTCGCCCTTGAAGACACGAATGTCTGAAATCAGACCGTCCCGATAACGCTGCAGACGCACGCCGCGGCCGCGGCCCATCTGCGGAATTTGCACCATCGGAAATACCAGCAGTTTCCGGTTCTCGCCGATGATGGCCACCTGGTCGCCAAGTGCCTCGACACAGATCGAGGCTTCGGCGGGCGCCGTCAGGTTGAGAACCTGCTTGCCCTTGCGTGTGTTGGCAATGACGTCGTCCTCGTTGACGACAAATCCGCGCGCTTCGGTGCTGGCCAGCAGCAGGACACGGCCGGGTTTGTAGACAAAGGCGTTGACCACGTCCTGAGCCTCGTCCATTTCCACCATCAGGCGGATCGGTTCGCCATGGCCGCGGCCACCCGGGAGCCGGTCGGCGCCGATGGTGAAGAACTTGCCACCGGATGAGAACAGCAGGATCTTGTCTGTTGTTTCCGCATGGAAAGACAGTTTCAGCTTGTCGCCCTGCTTGAAGGACAGGCTCGACAAGTCCGCGTGATGGCCCTTGAGTGCACGGATCCAGCCTTTTTCGGAGATGATGACGGTGATCGGTTCTTTTTCGATCATCGCCTGCTGGATGTCGACAAGATCGGCCTCCGGCGCTTCGGATTTGTCCGTGCGGCGCCGGCCGATGTCGGTTTCCGGTCCATAGACCTTGGAAATCTCGGTGATTTCCTTGGAAATTTTGGTCCACTGGCGCGCATCGGAGCCGAGAAGCTTGGTCAGGTCGTCCTTTTCCGCCGTCAGTTTCTCGTGTTCCTTGCGGATTTCCATCTCTTCCAGCTTGCGCAAGGAGCGCAGACGCATGTTCAAGATGGCTTCCGCCTGGACATCGGTCAGCTCGAAGGTCCTGATCAGCTCGGCCTTGGCATCGTCTTCCTCGCGGATGATGCGGATCACCTCGTCGAGATTCAGATAGGCAATCAGATAGCCTTCCAGAACCTCCAGCCGGTGATTGATCTGGCCGAGACGATACTCGGACCGACGGATCAGCACTTCCTTACGGTGATCGAGCCACTCGCGCAGGACCTGTTTCAGGCCCATCACCATCGGCACCTTGCCCATGGACAGCACGTTCATGTTGAGCGAGAACCGGTTTTCCAGGTCCGTCAGCTTGAACAGGGATTCCATCAGCAGATTGGCATCGACATTGCGTGAGCGCGGCACCAGAACAACGCGGATGTCCTCGGCGGATTCGTCGCGAACATCGTCCAGTAGCGGCAGCTTTCGGGCGGTCAGCAACTCGGCGATCTTCTCGATCAGGCGGGACTTCTGAACCTGATAGGGAATTTCAGTGACCACAATTGCCCACTGACCGCGGCCAAGATCCTCGACCTCCCAGCGGGCGCGAACACGGAAACTGCCGCGACCGGTCGCGTAGGCCTCGCGAATGGAGCCCTGATCGGAGACGAGCAGGCCACCTGTCGGGAAGTCCGGACCCTTGATATGTTCCAGAAGCTCGTCGACTTCCGCTTTCGGGTTCTTGATCAGGTGCTGGCAGGCCTGGCAGAGCTCATAGGCATTGTGGGGCGGGATCGAGGTCGCCATGCCCACCGCGATGCCAGAGGAGCCGTTGCCCAGCAGGTTGGGAAAACCGCCCGGCAGGACGACAGGTTCCTTGTCCTCATCGTCATAGGTCGGGTTGAAATCGACCGCGTTTTCATCAAGACCGTCCAACAGGCGCTTTGCGGTGTCGGTCATGCGGGCTTCGGTGTAACGCATGGCGGCGGCGTTGTCGCCGTCAACATTGCCGAAATTGCCCTGACCGTCGATCAGCGGGTAACGTTGAGCAAAATCCTGGGCGAGACGCACCAGGGCGTCATAAACCGCCTGATCGCCATGCGGGTGGTATTTACCGATAACGTCGCCGACCACACGGGCACATTTCTTGAAACCGGAGCCCGGATCCAGCTTCAAAAGACGCATGGCGTATAGCAGGCGCCGATGGACCGGTTTCAGACCGTCGCGCACATCAGGCAGCGCCCGGTGCATGATGGTCGACAATGCGTAGGCCAGATAGCGCTCTTCAAGCGCGTCCTTGAGGTTGATGTCCTCAATGCCGCTTGGCGGCGGCGGTGTTGTCTCTTTTCCCATAATTGCTTGCTAACGGGTTCCGCCTTCAGGCGCAATTCGCAATGGCGGGTTTGTGGCCGAAACCAGCCGATTTTCAACCGATTTCGCCGTGCTTGTGGGCAAGGTTATCTGCGGGCTGCAACCGGCGGTTTTCAACCTGAGCCAAATTGTCCGCGTCAACATCATGACCTGTTTGAATTTTCGTGAGCTTCCTTAAGGTCATATCAAGAAGAGGCAGGGTAACTAGGAAGACGTTCCGTCGCATTTGTCGGGCAAGGATCACGGACTGGATCAAGCGTACATGGGCAAGACCTGGATGACATCTGCTATCTCGGCTCTGTTGAGCTGGTTCATCGGTGAAGGCCGCGACCTGGAAGTCGCGCGCGCCCAGTATCGCTTTATCCAACGTCAGACGCCGTTCCTTTACCTCATGAGCCTTGCAGGTGGCTGGGGGCTCGTTGCGACACATTGGTCCGTCGCGCCGCTTGGTCTGACACTGGGGGTGCCTCTGGCGGTCACGGCTTTTGCCCTGTTCCGTATTGCCGCGCTTCGAAGAAATCGGGACAAGGTACTGACGCGAGAGGAAATCAGGTCCTGGCAAAAACAGGCCATGATCCTGTCTGTCGTCTCTCCGGCGGTGTTTTCGGTCTGGGGGCTGTCGCTGTTTCCCTATGGCGGGCCTTACCTGCAGCTCCAGGTGGTCTTTACGATCGCGGTCGTCAACTTTGTCGTTCTGTTCTGCCTGATCCATTTTCGGGCGGTAGCGGTCATCAACGCTATTTGTGCCAACTCATTGTATTTTCTGTATTTTGCAATCAAGGGCGACCAGATTTTCACCTTTTTTGCGCTTTACGGGATCGCTGCAAGCATCGGAGCGTTCCTGGTTCTCAACAATCACTATCGTGATTTTCTGAGCCTCATACGTGTCGGCCGGGACCTGCAGCGTCACGCAGCCGAACTGGAACAGAAGCAGGATGAGACCCAGAAGCTGAGCGATCTGAACTATCATATTGCCAATCACGATCATCTGACCGGCCTGCCGAACCGGCGGCGTTTTCTCGCCGAACTGGAATCCTGTTTTGCAAGGGTTCAGAACGGTCAGGAAAACCTGTCTCTGTGTGTGTTCGATCTGGGCGGGTTGCGTTCGATCAACAACATCTATGGCGTCAAGACGGGCGATAACATCCTGCTGGAGGTGGCGCGGCGGCTCCAGTCAGGGATGAGCCCTGCAATGTTCGCGGCTCGAATTGCAGGAGACGAGTTTGCTGTTCTGTCGACGGGCGATGAATTGGAGATCAACCGGACGGCTGGCCTGCTCGATGATCTCTTCACGGACGCCTGTACGTTGCCGGAAAGTCAGATTCAACTGGTCTATCGTGCGGGTCTCGTTCAAGCCGATCACACCGTGGCCTCCGCAACGGACCTGCTTGAGCGGGCCGTTTACGCAATGCAGGATGCCAAGCAGAACGGCAACTACCCGTTGGTCGCGTTCGGGCCCAGGCATCTTGAAAAGATGAGCCTTAATGCGCGCATCACCCAGGCACTTGCATCGGCGGATATCAATGCGGAGTTTTCCGTTGCCTTTCAGCCCATTGTCGATGTCTCAAGCAACAGGATCACAGCGGTGGAGTGTCTGGCACGCTGGCACAGTCCTCTGTTGGGACAGGTGTCGCCGGGTGACTTCATTCCCATCGCCGAACGCTCGGGCTTCATCAACGCTCTGACGCTTTCCCTGATGGAAAAAGCGCTTCTGGCAGCGCGCAGCTGGCCGGATGAGCTGAAACTGTCCTTCAACCTGTCTGCCAGCAATCTGTCGTCCCGGGGATTTGTTCTGGATTTCCTCAAACTCCTTGAATTGCATGCATTCGATCCGAAGCGTTTGAACTGCGAAGTCACGGAAACCACGGTCATGTGGGATTTTGCAGAGGCCTGTCTGGCAATTGACGTCTTGAAAGAAGCCGGTATCCGGTTGTCGCTTGACGATTTTGGAACCGGTTATTCCAGTCTCAGCCATGTGCACCGCCTGCCGCTTGACTGCATCAAGGTGGACCGCAGTTTCGTGCGCGGCATCAGCCCCGATACGGCAGGTTATGGCATCGTCAAATCCCTTCTGGCCTTGAGCAGGGACATGGGAATTTCCTGCGTCGTGGAAGGGGTCGAAACCGAAGAGGAATTGTCGGTACTCAGAACACTCGGCACCAGCGAAGTTCAGGGTTACCTTTTTTCCAAGCCGATCAGTGCCGGGGATCTCGAAGCGCTCCTTCAAGGGGACGCTCAGCTTGGCGGTCAGACCGGTCGGAGCCCCTCTGCCGTATCAGTCTGACAACCGGTCGCAAGGGCCGATCCAATCGACAATATTACCGATGGTGGTTGTCTGTGATCCCGAAAGCGCCTAATGCTGGCGCACGTCGAGGGGAAGCCGGATCGCAGGAGACTAGTCGTGGCACGCAAGCTGAAATCGTTTCTGGTTCCCGGACTGATCCTCGCGGCTGTCCTCGTGCTTGGCTTCCTTTTGTCCTGGAATGATTTCCTGCTGTTGCAGGCCAAGACCTACAACATTCCGTCAGGCAGCATGTTGCCCACCCTCCAGAGAGGGGACCATCTCGTTGCACGACAGATTTCTGCGAGTTCCGGAGAAGGGGGGCTGCCTAGACGCGGTGACATAGTCATTTTTGATCTGCCGAGTGACCCTCATATTGCCTATGTGATGCGGGTTGTTGGTCTGCCGGGCGAGAAGTTGCAGGTTCAGGAGGGAACGGTATACCTCAATGAGGAACCGATAGCTCGGGACAAGGGCAGCGACTATGTCGATGTAAGCGAAACCGGAAAAAGACATAATATTCCGCGCTTTCGCGAAACCCTGCCGGGTGGGCGAAGCTATGAGACGCTTGATGTCACACCCCGGGGAGTGAGGGACAACACACCCGTTTACGAAGTGCCGGAGGGGCACGTGTTTGTGCTCGGCGACAATCGTGACAATGCGATCGACAGCCGGTTTCCCGGCCGGGTGGGGTTCGTTCCCCTGCAGAACATCACGGGTGTTGCCGAGGGCGTCTATTTTTCCGGTCCCGAGGGCGGCTTCGTCTGGCGCCCCTTGACTGCGCCTGAAGCAACATCAGCACCTGTCGAGTGAGCTGGCGCTTGATGCCGTCAGTTTGATGCCAGGAACGCTCTAGAGGTCGGCAAGGCCTCGATCGCCAGAGTGAGCTGTTCGGTTACGTCCGGCATCAGGTTCGACCAGCGACCAAACCTTCTGGTTCTGACGACCTGAACGCTGGGATACCAGGTCGAACGGCCATTGTTTGCATGCCAGTACCAGGGATGGGCAGGCTGCGTCAGAAGCGCTGCCGGCCGTCCCATGGCGCCTGCGACATGCATTGGCAGCCCGTCCGGGCCGATCAGAAGATCCACTTGTGACAAAACGGCGCTGAGGTCGGACAGGCTTTCGAATTGCTGGCCGCAGTCGGTGACCCGGGGAAAGTTCGCCAGTTGATGGCGCGCATTGTCCCGGACCACGCTCAAGAACGTGCCGCTGAACCCGTGCAGGCTGTCCAGCAGGTGGCGATAGTCATCCAGCATCAGGCCGGCTCTTGTCTCATTCCAAGCGAGCCCGACAAGCGGGCGGGGAAGGTCGCGCAGGGCGGTTTGCCACTTGGTCAGATGTGTCGTCTCGGCGCGAATGTAGGCACCGGTCTGACGGATGCGTTTCAGGACAGGCGATGGCATGGCAAGCGCACCTGAGAGCGAGGCTTGGTCCCCGGATCCTGTCTGACCGGCAAGTTCCTCGAACGTGAAGCCGCGCAGGAGGTCCGCCAGTGGCTTGACGTGAACCGGCCCTGACAGGATTCTTTGCGCACAAGGGATCGGCGGACTTGCCGCAAATCGAATGAGAACCAACGCTTCCAGGCTGGAAAGGTCAGGGTCTATGACAACATCCTTGGTGGACAGCGTCTGAAGCTGATCTTTGGGGCACCCGATGATCGACTGGCTGTATGCCTGATCGGTTCGGGCTTCTGAAGACCAGGACAGAACGGTTTTTTGAAGGTCTTCGAGGCTGTCGGATGCCAGCATACAGTCCCGCAAAACGGACATTGCCTGGCTTCGGTGTTTCAAGCAGCTTTCAGAGGGCACTTCCAGAAACGGCTGCAACAACCGGATCGGTTTGGAGAGATAACCGAGAGCCCGGTAGGCCTTGGCCAGGGCAACCAGGGCAGCTTCTTGGTCAGGATGGCGTTTGAGCTGCTTGAGGAAGGCGGCGAAAGCTTTTCTGGTATCGCCGCGCACCGCCTCGAGCCGGATCAGAAGCAGCCAGCCTTCAAGCAGTTCCGGGAAATGCAGCGTCAGCCAGATGGCCAGGTTGCGGGCATCCTCTGTCAGCCCTTTTGCAGCCTGCCTTTCAGCCGTTTGCAGCATGGTGTCGGGCGCGACCGGAGATTTGGGACGGGCTGCTGACTTCAGACGGCACTCGAATGACATCTTGCGTGTGTCTCGCATTTGGGAATCTGGCGGTCACTCTGACCGAGATCTGTGGTCAGGGGGTGTGGTTACCGATCAGGCCCTGCAGCCGATGCGACAGGTCTTCCATCAGCCTGGTCCATTGACCAGGTTCGTCCCGATTGAAAACACGGACGGATGGATACCAGGTCGACCGACTGTTCTGTGCATGCCAGTACCAGGGATAGGCCGGCTGGGTCACGACAGCTGCGGAGCGGCCCATGGCGCCGGCAACATGTGTCGGCAGTCCGTCCGGCCCTAGCAGCAGGTCGACTTCCGCGAGGAGCGCGGCGAGGTCGGCCAGCGATTGGAAATGCACACCCGCATCGATGATATCGGGCCGGTTGGCGAGCTGGTGGCGTGCGTCATCCCACATGACACTGACAAAGGTTCCGGGAAAGTCAGGCGAACCGTCCAGCAGGGGACCGTAGTCGTCGAGGAGAAGGCCGGGTCGGCTGGTATTCCAGGCCAGGGCCACAATCGGGCGTGGCAGGGCTGACAGAGAGGCGTGCCAGATCTGGCGCCGGTCGTCACGTGCCACGAGATAGGGACCCGTTGCACGTCGGTCGCGCAGGTCGTCCGGGGGCAGGGACAAGGCAGTGCCCAGCGATGCAATCTTGTCCGGTCTGTCAACCGCGCGCATCCATTCCAGCGTGTCGGTACCAAGGAAGGTGCAGTCGGCAAACAGATCGGAAAGTGGTGCAAGATAGGTCGGGCCAAACACCTGCTTGCGCTGGCGGTCAGGTGGCAACGACAGTCCAAAACGCAGAAGGACAAGTGTTTCCAGGCTGGTAAGACCTGGTTCGATGAACATATTCTCTGTGTCTCGATCCAACAGTCCGGGAGCGTTCGTGACCTTCGCGGAGGGCGCACTGCCAAATCCGGTCGACGCTTCCTGGTGAACCAGTCCTTCCTGCCCTTCCGTGGGAAGGGCTTCCAATAGGTCAGACGCGAGGGCACATTCGCGGAAGAGGCCGAGAGCTTCATTGTAGCGGTGCCGTTCGATCTTTCCTGTGGCCGCCACCAGGGGTTTCAGCAATTGCATCGGCTTGTGGACGTCACCGCGCTGCCGGTAGGCCCTTGCAAGCGCAATCAGAGCCGCCGATTTGTCCCTGTGCTGTTTTACCTGCGTCAAAAAATTCGCAAATGTCTTGTCGGCCTTTCCCAGGAGAGCCTCGATCTGTAGCAGCAAAAGCCAGGCAGGAAGCAGATCTGGAAACTGAAGCGTCAGGCGTTTGGCCAGCATTCTGGCCTCGCCGACATGCCCGGTCGCGGTCTGGCAATCGGCAAGGTGCAGCATTACGAGAGGGTCCGTTGGCAGCTTGAGATGCGCTTCTTCCAGTACGGTCAGAGCCTTGGCGTGATTGCCCGTTTCGGCGAGGATACAGCCGAGCCTTGCCAGGTGTCGCGGATCGCCGGGTGCATTGTCGACGGCTTTTTGGGCAAGCTCCAGCGCGGTCGCATTGTGTTTCACTCTTGCGTATAGGGCGGCCAGGGACGACAGCAACGTGGCATCTTCCGGTTTGTGTTCAACGGCTTCGCGCAGAAATCTTTCTGCCTGTTCGAATTGCCCGGCGTCCACGAGCCTGTCCGCATAGAGCACGCTGGCGGCGGAATGAAGCGGGTCCAGAACAAGGGTGTCTTCAATCAGCGTGTCGGCTTGTTGGCGGTCGCCTTTTGCCAGCAACAGCGAGGCCATCGACACGCGCGCGTCGCAGTCCGCTGGGTCTCTTGCCAGCGCTTGTTGAAGCAGTTCTCCTGCCGCGGCAAACTTGCCGTCTTCGATCTGGATTTCCGCAAGCGCCCTGAGGGCCGTTCCATGGCTTGGCGTCATGAACAAAACCGCTTCATAAAGCGCTGCCGCGCTCACCCTGTCGCCCGCCGCTCTGTGCTGCGCCGCCGCCTTGAGGCGGTCTTCGACTGACATCATCGGTCAGCATTCCTCCAGTTACTCATCCACCTGACAAGATCGGTTGATCGGCAGGTCAGCCAAGGCTGATCCGTTCCCCGTCGACACGTACATCCTGTTTGGCATTGATCAGCGTGATCTCGCTGTTTTGCAGCGCAACGCCTTCCACCTTCTGGACAAGGGTTCCGGCGGAGACCGTATCGGTTTTTTCAATTGTGGCCGACCGGTTTTCGGCCTTTACGGTGAGCGAGCGGGTCGAGCTGAATTTCTCGGCGATCGTCTCGACGACGGTTTTGGCGTGCAACGTGACAGCACTCGCGCTTTGGGCCAGCACATCCGTGAGCATGGCCAGTTTGCCGGCCCTGAACCGCATGGTCTTTCCGGAAAGTTCCAGATCGTCCTGCGCGGAGATCTTGAGCGAGGACGCACCCGGTACAGCAACTTCAGGTGTCCGGCTTTCCTCGGCACGGATCAGAACGGCCAGGACAAAGGCGTCTTCACCGGCCGCATAGAGAAGAACCTTGTCTCCGACTGCCGGCGAAAGCAGGCAGCTCCCCGCCTGACGTGCAAAGATCTCTTCGCCGTCCTCCGTTTTCAGGGCAAGGTCCGTGTCGGACAAAGTGAGCGTGACAAAGGCGGTTTTCAGGCCATTTGTCACCGTGGGAGCAGCGGCGAAGTCTTTGTCGCTATTTGCCTGGGACTGATTTTCCTGGTGCATTTCGAGTTCCTAGCCTGCAATTCGTTTCGCCTAGAAAATCAGATGCATAAGATCTGTCTTGTTCACGCTGATCTGTTCGGAGTTTAAGCCGATATTTCTCCTGTTCACGTCAATCTGGCTTTGAAGGAGATCGAAGTTTCTCCTGGCAAGGTTCAGGTTTTCGTTCGCCAGTTTTACGCTGTTGTTTTCCAGCTTTGTTAGCGCATTGGTCAGATCCAAGATGTTCTGATCGACTTCCACAGCCGTTTTGTCCACCTTGACTTCGTCTTTGGAGAACTTGAACAAGGTGAAATCGCAACTGACAGCCGCCAGACTGAGCGTAAGGGCCGCAGAGCACTTGAAGTTGAGCCCAAGCGAGAGGGTTACCGTTGCAGCCGCATTTACATCGAAACCGGCTCCGAAATACATGCTGTTGCTGCTGCCGAAGGTGACAAAGGTTTTCGATCCCTCGGTAAAGCCGACGGTATTTCCCTTGTTGTAAGTCAGAGAGTCTTTTTCGGTATATTCAAGTTTGGTGCCTGCCTTGTATTTCGTTTCCGTTTTCGGTGTCTTGATCGTCAGACCTCCATCATCGTCGTCCATGATGATTTCGTTTACTTCGCCGCTGTTTTGATTGGAGCGGATGGTAATCGCTTCGCCACCTTCGATGTTGATGTCGTTCTCCGAGCGTATGAAGGTCTTTTCGCAAGCCTTGATCAGCAGATGGCCATCACAGGACAGAAGAATGCCGCCCTTGTCGGCGCTTCCCGAGGCTTCCGTATAGGCTTTTGACTTGTCACTTGCCGCCGAAACGAATTCTTCCGGATACAGCACCTTGGCCTTGTCTTCGCTGTCTGCTTCGGCTTCGATTTCGCAATAGCTGCCAAGGCGGAGCAGAACCCCGGGCGTTTTGCTGGCGTTGTTGCCGTTTTCCGGAACAAACAGAAAGGCGCTGTAGTCCGACGGGTCGATGTCGACATTGCTGTCGCCGGTGATTGAATCTGGGTCGATATCCGTTATGTCGACGGAGACCGTCCCCGTGCCGCCGCATGTCGTGCAGGTCACGGCGTTCAAAAGGCCGGTGCCGTTACAGACCGTGCATGTAATTGTTGCCA
The DNA here is from genome assembly GCF_965233565.1 of Roseibium sp. GTDB lineage: Bacteria > Pseudomonadota > Alphaproteobacteria > Rhizobiales > Stappiaceae > Roseibium. Next base: position 5,555,357 of record NZ_OZ247494.1, read on the forward strand.
TTTCCAGGTCCCTCTTGTTCTTGAATGCCTACGTGCCGGCATTGACCTTGTTCCGGCCGGCCTGGGCTGCATTTCCCGCTGCAGGCGCCGGCTGACCTCTGAAAATCCGAAACATCAGGCGCTTGGGTTCATCACCTTGATTTGCGACGGGCTAATCGTGTTGCCGACAGAATTGGGGAGCTTTCCGTTTTGCACGGTGGGATCCATCAGCGAGCGGGTAGACGGCGCATTTTGAAGGACCAGCTTGGTCGAACATTTGACGTTCTTCGACGACGAGCAGACTTCGCTCGAAATCATTCCGCGGCCAGGACCGCTGATCGTGACCGGGGCTTCATCCATGATCGTGTGTGCCGTGGTGCCCTGTACGATGACGCGGGTGCATTTGGGGACCTCGGTTGCCCGCATCCCTGTGCTTGGGAAGACCAGCGGGATCTCTCCGGCGGGCGTGACTTGCATGTAGGGGTCCACGGGTGCCAGATCGATGCCGGGCAGGGGACCTTGAGAGTTGATGAATGGCATTGTCGTTGATCCTTTTTCTTCGTTTACCTGTCGCCCCTGAATTCCATTCCTGTTCCGCGCTGCTTTCCTGCAACATCTGGCCTTGGCGTCAGATGCGTTTATGCCGTCGATTGCATTGCCGTCTGGTGCGAGCCGTAGGTCGCTTCGTGGTCGAGAACGACGATTTTGGGGGTATAGACCTCGGCGATCTTGCGCTCCTGATCAGTTCCCAGCACCTTGCCGCGCGCGCCGTCAAAGAGCGTGCCGTCGATTTCCGCGCCGTGGAACTTTGTGTTGTAGAACTCCGCCGCTGAAAAATTGGCTGCGCTCGCATCGGCATGCGTCAGGTCCGCCTGGCGCAGATCGGCACGCTCAAACCGGGCGGCCTGGCAATTCGTGCCTTGCAGAACGGCGGACCACATGACAGATGCGGTGAAATTGACGGCGCGCAGGCTGGAGCCTGAAAACCCTGCCATCAGCAGATTGCTTTGACTGAGATCCGCGCCATCAAGCGTGCATTTCATGAAAGACGAGAGTTTTGCCCTGCTGCCGGACAGGATCGCCTTGCTCAGATCGCACTCGACAAACATCGATTGCTTGAGCGTTGCGTTCGCGAAACTGGTTCCGATGAAGTGTCCGTTGGAGAACCTGCAGCGCTCCAGCGTTTGTCCGGAGAGGTCCTTGCCCGACAGGTTTGCCTCTGAGAACACGGCGGTATCGATCTGCACGCCTGTCAGAGCGACACTCCTGAGATCCGCCTTGGTCATCACGAAGTTGGTGAGGGACGCTCCGGTCAGCGATACGTTCTCAATCATGCAGTCCAGGATCAGGCTCTGGTCCACGCAGGACGCCTCGAAATCTGCCCCGGCAAGTCCGGTCTGCGCCATGACGGCCCTGTCGAGTTGCGCGTCCCGCAGCTGAAGACCATCAGCCGCGCAGGAAATCAACTGCGTCTGCGAAAGGCCGCATCCGTCAAAGTTTGCTTGGGTCATGTCGCAGGAAACGAAGGTCGTTTGCTCGAGCTTCGCTTTGGAAAACGCCGCGCCTGCCAGGTGGCACGAAACGAATTGCGCATCCGTCAAGTCGGCGCCTGAAAAGTCGCAAGTTGTCAGGTCGCACTCGATCCAGATCGATTTTCTTAGGTTAAGCCCGGTCAGGCAGGTATTCGGCAACCGTTTGAAGGTGATGGCCTGGTCATGAGCAACATACTCCAGCGCATCGCTCACGGAAATCGGCAGATGATCCGGTTTGCGTTCTGTCAATGCGGGCACCTCCTCTTAATTTTGTTGGCCAGTTCCTGATCTACTGGACCAGCTGGCCATGTGGGCGCGCGATATTGCTGTTGGCCATATTGGCGTTGGTCAGGTCGCAACTTGTCAGCTTTGCGTCCATGAAATCTGCGGCATACAGGTTGGCATGCCTCAGGGAGGCAAGCCTGACGTCGCATTGGGTGAGAGAGGCCGCAAAGAAGTCAGCCGCACAAAGGTCGCTGTATTTGAGATCGGACAACAGAAAACGCGCCTGTTTGAAAGACGCCGCTCTGCCGTCAACGGACTGCATGTTGCATTTGTTGAAGAGGCAGTTGTTGCAATCGGCTCTTAGGAACAGGGCCTCCTCCAGCAGGACGTCGTTCCAGCTTGCGTCGGTCGCCTTGACGGCCTCAAAGCGTGCGCCCGATAGATTGCATTGACCGTGAAAACCGGCCTCCGTGAGATAGGCCCGTGAAAAGTCCGCATCGATTGCCTGGACCTTGGTAAAGGCGGCCCGATTCAGTCTGGCGCAGGAAAAATCGGCTTCACTCAAATTGAGGTCAAGGAAAACAACCTGATCGAGCTGCGCATTGCAGAACCGCAGGCCGAGGCCAGCCCCCTTGATCATAGTCAGGCCATTTATGTGGGCGCCGCTGAAATCAGCGAAATCCAGTTTGCAGTCGAGGAGCGACAGCTGGCTGAGGATAGCTCCGTGAGCCGTGACGCCCGAAAGGTCCGCCTGCGTGATCATGCAATCCGCCAGCCGTGCCGCGGAAAAGCGCGCGCAGTGCAGGTTTGCGCCACTGAAGTTTGTGCCAGTGAGAGCGCAGCCGGTGAAATCGGCCTCTTCCAGCCTGGCGGATGTGAAGACCGCGCCGTCCAGCCGGCAGTCAGTGAACAATGCGCCCCTCAAGTCAGCCTGCTCGAAAAAAGTGCCGGAAAGGTCCTTGCCGGAAAAATCCAGACCGCGCAGATCGAGACCGGCTAGGTCCGCTCCCTTGAAGTCATGTCCGCCAGCCAGCTTTTCGCCGACCATGATACCGATTTGCCGGGCGGCTTCGGGCAGATAGGGTTCCAGAGGGAACATCGCTTCGGGTGACTTCTGACGGCCAGCTGAGAGGATTGTCTCAAGATCTTCCTCGCTCTCCTCCAGCGACGACATCAGGTCCAGGCACTTTTGCCTGATGGTTTCCGCCATGGAAAGATCTGTATCGTCCGGTTCTGTGACCGAAACTGTTTCAAGCGTCTCCAGGAGTTGCGACAAGGGGTCGTTCGCGTCTGCGCCCACAAGACCGGGATTGATCCTGGAGGCAAGGTCGGACGCGGATTTCATCGCAGCCGCTGTCTGTGATGCGATCCGTATCTCGTCGACAGGCTGTGGACCGATACTGTCAGGACCTTGTGCCATCAGGTCGAAATCCGGACTCGCATTGTGAGCTTCGAGGGGTAGGTCATTGATGTCGATCTCAGCCATCTGACGCAGATCGTCAGGCAGTGCCGAACAGGCATCCCCAACACTGTTCGGCAGGCTCATTTCCGAAAGGTTGTTTTGTTCCAGCTCCTGGCGGATCGAATGGAGAAGGGAGCCTTCAGGCAAACGAAGTGCACGCGCCTGGCCTAGGGCGCACTGTTTCGCAAGCGCGTCTTCCGCCCTGGGGTCCGGACTGAAGAAGCTGTCCAGAGTTTCGGTCAGTTTGGCGTCGATATCCGGTGTATCTCCCACGCCAGCCTGATCGGACAGGGCTCTATTAATGTTTTCTTTCAAGTCGTCAGACGCAGGGAGGTCCCCTTGAATAGCCGCCTGTATGTCGGGATCCAGCTCAAATTCAGGAAAGTCGTCCAGGCTTTCGCCGTTCAGCAACTGGTCCGGCAGCAAGCCCCGAACCTCGTCCGGCACCTTGTTCTCAAGCGCCTGCATTGTCAGATCGGCCCGCTTGAATTCCTCCTCGGCTCGTTGGAGCAAACTGCTTTCAACCTGCTCGATGTCATCGATCAGTTCGGCGAGGTCGAAATCGCCACTTGCCAGTTCCTCGGCTGTCGGCAGTCCGACAAGCGGGATGTCGTCGGCGGCACCGGCCTCCGTTGGTGGCATCAGCTCCGCAGGCAGCCCCTGGTCCTGCAGCGTCTTCGCCGACAGCCAGTTCGCGTTTTCGATAAACGTCTCACGCTCGGCGCGCGCCTGCGCCAGGCGCGCCTGACGCCTTGCCTGTCTCTGCTCTGGATCGGTGTCCGGCATGAGCTGAAAGTCTGAAAGGGCGTGCTTGTAGCCGGCTTCCGGATCGGAGCGCAGTTGAAAGACCCGGTGATAGTAATCAGGCGGGCGCGCTTCAGCGGAAGCGTGCTCCACCGCCAGGAGGATCGACCCGATGTCGTCGCCGAACCGGTCTTTGCACTTGGTGATGCCGCGGAAGGTAAGGACCGCTTTTTCGACATTCGGAAACAAGGTGACGGTGTCGCAGACCATCGCCATTTCCGTGAGATCATCCTGGTCAGGCCGGTGAATGAAACCACGCATTCTGAAGGAGGGAAGTGTGCCTTCCACGGCCCGTCCCGTGCGCGACATACCGGTTACTGAAAAAGGCTCCCCGCCGGAAAGATATGATGCAAACCGCTGATCTTCGGGCGCGTCAAAATGAAAGAGCGGATTGTAGTCGTCGGGCCTGCGCGGCGATACATGGTCCTGCCAATGCTTGTCATAGGTCCCGGCAAGCTTCAGACGCTGAGGGTTGTCCTGACCCAATGGGCCGAAATGGGCGGGAAGCGGGATATCGTCCGGAGACAGGATCAGGCGGTTTGCGTCTTCTATGTTCGGCAGCGGTGCATCCAGACCGGCCTCGATCAGATGTCGGGTCTTGTGACCTTTGCCCTTGGGATTGGGGCCGTGACCCTGGCCGCCAAAAGCGCGCAATTCGCTGATAGGCATCTTGTCAAAAGGTTCAGGTGCGCTGATTTCGATGCCCCTGTCGGTCAACTGCCAGAAGCGGTTTCCGAAAACGGCCAGACGTTTCACCAAGTCTCCGCAGCGGGCCGTCACCTTCAGGCCTGTCACGGGCTGATAGTTTGGTGCCAGCGCATGTCCCGCGATGATCATCTCAGCGCGGGGTTTGAGCTGGCCCTTGTCGAAGATGCCACCGTCCGGCATTTGCTCGGCCACCATTGGCCACAGCGCTTGTTCCGTGAGGAGATCGTAAGGGGTGGAAATATCAAAAAGCAGATATGACGAAACCGTCAGGATATTCCCGCCCTCAATCGCATGAGGTTGAAAGGTCGCGGAAATTTTCGACGGCTTCACAATCGCGGGCATTTAAGCACCCCGTTTCATATCGCCCCTGATATCCTTCGGTTGATGTTGTGGCCCTGCAAAGCCAAGCGTGTCCCGCCAGTGGGAGAGTTTCTCGTTCCAGTCTGGTTAGATGGCTCATCGAGAAACTTAACGATTTCTTAATCTTGTATTTAAGGTTGTATACTTTCCAATGCAAGTCAGAAATTGCTGACTGCGACAGAATATGTGCCGAAACCGACATTGAGGCCAAAAAAGGACTGAAATGAACAATTTGTAGGTCAAATTTGGTCTAATTGTATGATTTTGACCTGTTTTGTTTCCAAATGTGAATCGATCTCGAGACCCCGGTTGTGCGGATTCAAGAATGAAGGGAAGGAGTTGTTCAGCCGATGGATATGAGGGCGCAATTTTAAATTGCAATTTCGGTTGGTGTTTTGGAACGAGGTAGACACCTGGTGTTGTCAGCCGGAACCAGCTCAGAAGTTCCAGGGAAATTCGCTACGATATCTTTTTTCCAGGGCTCCGAGCAGCAATTCTCGGCTACCGCCTTGCACCAGACCGTTGTCAGCCAGATGGCGGTCGAGAAAAAATCCGGTGAGGCCAAACCCTTCCGTCACATCTCTCCACGTCAGCTCACTGCCTGCCTGGCGTTGACCGTCCAGAAGAAAGGAGGGAAGCGGCAGCAACTTGTCGTGATAGGGCCGGCCGGCTTCGCGGCTGACGGCACGTGCCGATTTGGGCGAAACGTAAATCAGGTCCTCCTGCTCGCCTGTCGCTGCACAGCGAGTCAGGTCGAGCCCCAGACCGAGCACTTTCAGCAGCTCCAGTTCAAAGCGAATGAGCAGTGCTCCGGCCGCATCTGCCGTTTCCAGATGATTCAGAACCACGCCAAGTGCATCGAACAGGCCGGGATAGGGATGACGTTCTGGCAACAGGCGCAGCAGAAAGGCAAGGTGCTGGACACCGGCAAGGCCAAGCCCGCTGGTCATCAGGTCACCGGCTCGCAAGGTTTCCGGTTCGACCTGGTACTGCCCCAGATGGTCTGAAAGACGTGCCTTCCAGGTAAGCGCCAGCTCGTTGCCTGGTTGGAGCACAGGTCGAAGGCGCCGCGAACGGCCGCCACGAACGAGACCGAGATGGCGGCCATGATCTTGGGTCATGGCCTCCAGAATAACGTCGTTTTCACCATGTTTGCGGGTGGTCAGCACCACGCCGCGTCCACTCCACTCCATCGGCAATTCCACGTCAGGTCCACGGCAACAGGCAGCGGATTCGCGGCAGTGTATCTTCTATTTCGGGAATTCCAGACCCATTTCGCGGTACCGTTCCGGATCGTCGGCCCAGTTTTCCCGGACTTTCACGAACAGGAACAGATGCACCGGCGCTTCAATGATCTCCGATAATTCTTCCCGGGCCGCCTGCGAGATCTGCTTGATGGTCTGACCGCGTTTGCCGAGCACAATACTCTTCTGGCTGTCCCGTTCCACATAGATGGTCTGCTCGATGCGCGCAGACCCGTCCTTGCGGCTCTGCCACTGTTCGGTTTCCACCGTCGAGATATAAGGCAGCTCCTGATGCAGCCGCTCAAACAGTTTTTCGCGGGTGATCTCGGCGGCCAGGATGCGCAGCGGCAGGTCGGATGGCTGGTCTTCCGGAAAGAGCCACGGACCCTCGGGCACTTTTGAGGCAAAGTGTTCAAGGATTGCCTGCGTGCCGTCGCCGGTCAGCGCGGAGATCATGAAGGTTTCCTCGAACTCGATGTATTCGTTGGCTTTTTGCGCCAGCTGCAGCAGCTTTTCGCGCTTGGCGACATCGGTCTTGTTCAGGATCAGAACCTTGGGCGCAGACTGGTTCTGCAGTCTCTTGAGAATGTTCTCAACCTCTTCGTCGATGCCCTTTCTGGCATCGATCAGAAGCGCAATCACGTCAGCATCGCGAGCACCGCCCCAGGCGGTGTCGACCATGGCCCGGTCCAGCCGTCGTTTCGGTTTGAAAATGCCCGGCGTGTCAATGAACACGAGCTGGGCAGTGCCGTGCATGGCAACCCCGCGCACAATGGTGCGCGTGGTCTGCACCTTGTGGGTGACAATCGATACCTTGGTGCCGACGAGTTGGTTGATCAGCGTCGATTTGCCGGCGTTCGGAGCTCCGATCAAGGCCACGAAGCCCGCGCGGGTGCCCTCCGGCATCTCCGGCAGCGGCTCTGGAAGCGGCATGTCGAAGCGGGCCGCAGGTGGCTGAAAACCTGTGTCGTCGTCGTGTTTGTTGTTGTTGTCGTCGCTCAAGGTGGTCCTATTCTTTCCACACGCCTTCCCGGCGTAAGACGGCTTCCGCCGCGCTTTGTTCGGCAATCCGCTTCGAGCCACCTTTGCCCTGGCCGGCGGGCAGGCCCTGGACTGTCACCGACACGGTGAAACTCGGAGCGTGATCGGGCCCTTCACGGCCGGTGACGTCATAACGTGGTGTCGGCAGGCTCTTCGATTGGGCCCATTCCTGCAAAGTGGTCTTGGCGTCCCGCAGCGGACCTGACCAGGATAACATACGCGGTTCCCAAAGGCGCCTGACAAAGGCCTCGGCCGCCTCGAAGCCGCCATCCAGGTAGATTGCCGCGATGATGCTCTCGCAGATATCGGCGAGGAGGGCGGTTTTCTTGCGTCCGCCGGTTTGCGCTTCGGCAAGACCGATGCGCATGGCGTCGCCAACGCCCAGTTCCTGGGCGATTTCGGCGCAGGTTTCCCGCTTGACCATGTGATTGAAACGACGGGCGAGCTCGCCTTCGTCAGCCTTGGGAAAATGCTTGTGCAGCATGGAGGCGATGACCAGGCCCAGCACGCGGTCGCCAAGAAACTCCAGGCGCTGATAGCTGCCGGTGACCGTTTCACTCGGCGCCAGGGCGCTCGCATGGGTGAGCGCGACCCGCAGCAGCTCCAGATCCTTGAAATCGTGCTGCAAGGCGTCCTTGAGGGCCGAAACCGGACTTCTTTGTGGTTTTTTGCTCATGCAATTGCTTTGCAGTTTTGGCGGAGGCCGGAAATCGAGCGGTTACAGCGTTCGGCCGATCCGATCCCAGCGCACACTCCATGGCCAGGTCCAGACCTGCCACGCCGGCGTCTTGTCCTTGATGGAGAAGAACAGGATTTCTGCGCGGCCCATGAAGTTCTCAAACGGCACGAAACCGACCTGCGGATAACGGCTGTCGACCGAATTGTCCCGGTTGTCGCCCATCATGAAGTAATGGCCTTCGGGCACCTTGTACTTCCGGGTGTTGTCCCGGTTGCCGCGTTGCGTGATGTCGAGCGTCTCGTAGCTGACGCCGTTCGGCAGGGTTTCCCGATAGCGCGGGACACGGTCGACAACGCCGGACGGGCTCTGTTCGATAAAGTCGTCAATGCGTTCGCGCTTGACCGGTTCGTCGTTGATGTGAACGACGCCGTCAATCACCTGGATCGTGTCGCCGGGCAGGCCAATCACCCGCTTGATGTAATCGGTCGACGTATCCGTCGGCAACTTGAAGACGGCAATGTCACCGCGCTCGGGCTCTGCCGACCAGACACGGCCCGAAAACGGGGCCAGGCCGAAGGGGAAGGAGTAGCGCGAATAGCCATAGCTGTATTTGGAGACAAAAAGATAGTCGCCGATCAGCAGCGTGTCCTTCATTGAGCCGGACGGGATGTTGAAAGGCTGGAACAGGAAAGTCCGGACGATCAGCGCCAGCAGCAACGCCTGGACAATGATCTTGACTGTCTCGCCAAGTCCGCCGTCCTTCTCCTTCTTGTTTTCCGTCACGCTCATCTTATCCCTTAAACACCTGTTCGCGGTTTCAGTTCAGCCGCTGTCATCCAGCGGGACTTTTAGCCGGTCGCGTGACCGGAAGCAATGCAGCGGTTCGCTCTCAATCAAGGCTTTCCGGGGGAAACCGGCGAAACCGGGTCCGGCCAGTCCAAAGGCCAGGCGGAGATCACGACAAAGGCCTGTGCCAAAGGAAAGTCGTCGGTAATCGTCAGGTCGATCGTCGTCTTGAACCCCGCCGGGGTCATGGCCGCCAAGCGGTCAGCTGCACCGCCAGCCAGAGCGATGGTGGGTTTGCCGGACGGCAGGTTGACGACGCCCATCTCCCGCCAGGCAACTCCCATGCGGATGCCGCTGCCGAGGGCCTTGGAGCAGGCCTCCTTGGCGGCGAAGCGTTTGGCATAGGAGGCGGCACGTTCAGCACGCCGGTCAGACTTCGCCCGCTCAATCTCCGTGAACACACGGTTGGTGAACCGATCACCAAATCTGTCGAGGGTTTTCTCGATTCGACGGATGTCGATCAGGTCGCTGCCGATCCCTAAAATCATGATATTACTCTCATGTTTTTTCGAAGCTCAACGTGGGCTCCGGTGGCGCCAAATTCAAGCGCTACCGTCTTCTTCCATCGGCGAACGGGGAGAGGGGAAGAGCTGATCGCCCTTTTCGGCCAGCTTCATGCGGCGGCGGCGCTGATAGACCTCAACGCTCTTGTAGACGATCACGTAGGAGATGATGGCGACGGTCAGGCCAAGCGGCACGGCGCCGACAAACATCGGTTTGAGCATCGGCCACAGGCTGTCGTAGGACTTTTCCAGAAGACCTTCCTGGAATTGCTGATGGACCTTGTGGGGATCGGCCTTGGGGGCCCGGCCATGTAGGATCCACTGCCCGACCTTGAAGGTGGATGCCCAGATGAACGGAAAGGTCAGCGGATTGCCAACGGATGTGCCGAGTGCAGAGGCAATCAGGTTGCCCCGGAGCACATAGGCAAGGGCAAAGGCAGTGAGGAAGTGAAACCCCACCAGCGGTGTGAAGGAGGCAAAGGCACCGGCCGCAAATCCGAGCGCAATCGCATTGGGCGTTGCGGTCAGCCGCAGCACCCGTTTGCTGAAATAGCGTGTCGAACGGGACCAGCTGTTTCGCGGCCAAACGGCGACGCGCAGTCGCTCGATCCTTGATGGCCTATTTCTTCGGCGAAACAGCATGTCTGCAAGTCGATCCCGTCGTTGGTGTCTCAGCTCAGTCCGCGGCTGCCCGGTTTGACGGCTGGAATGGCAGCCAATTCGGGCGGAAGCTTGTCCGGCTCATAGGCCGGGACCTTGTATTCTGCCAAAGCGACCAGCGGTACCGAGACATCGGCCTCGCCACCGGACCGGTCGATCAGGCAGGCAACAGCCAGAACTTCAGCACCAAGAGCTTTCAACGAGGTTACCGTTTCCCGACTCGACAGGCCGGTTGTGACAATATCCTCGACAATGATGACCCTGGCCCCCTTCGGCAGGTCGAAGCGGCGCAGGCGGAATTCGCCGTCTTCACGCTCCACCCACATGGCCGGAATGCCAAGATGGCGGGCGGTCTCGTAGCCGGGGATAAGTCCGCCAAGCGCAGGCGAGACGATATAGTCGATGTCTCCGAGGCCGGCGGCAGCGATCTTCTCAGCAAGCGCCTTGCAGAGCTTCTCTGTCTTGTCCGGATACATGAAGACCCGGGCCTTTTGAAGGAATACCGGACTGCGCAGGCCGGAAGTGAGGATGAAATGGCCTTCCAGAATGGCGCCCGCCTCGCGGAACAAGGACAACACTTCGTCTCGGTTCATTTCCAATATCCTCTAATCAATTTGAGCGGTCAGCCATTCACCCGGTTGACGCTCGATACATTCGATTTCGTCCGCAATTGGTTGATGATCCGGTTCAGGTGCTTCAGGTCCCACACTTCCAGATCGATCAGCATCTGGTGAAAATCGGGTGCCCGCTGCACCATCTTCACATTGTCGATATTGCCACTGTTTTCGCCGATCACCTGGGCGATCGTTGCCAGGGATCCCGGTTCATTGGCGGCGGATATGTCAAGCCGGGCCGGAAAACGCTCTGGGTTGTTGACGTCGATGTCCCAGCGCACGTCCACCCAGCGCTCGGTCTGGTCGTCGAATTCCTTCAGCGCCGGCGATTGTATCGGATAGATGGTCAGTCCCTCGGAAGGGGTCAAGATGCCAACGATCCGATCTCCCGGCACAGCCCCACCATCTGGGGCAAAGGTGACCGGAATGTCTCCGGACAATCCGCGGATCGGCAGGGCCGGTCCTTCGCCACCGTCCTCATTGTCGAGCTGCGATTTGCTTTCATCAAGCTCACCTGGCGGAATGCGGAACTTCAGACCATGGCCCTGTTTCAGGCCGAACCAGCCTTCCTCCATCGGTGGACCGGACAAGGCGACGCGTTCGTCCTGGTAATCGGGATGAGCGGATTTCAGGACCGTCTGGGCGCCCAGGTCGCCCCGGCCGACGGCGGCCAGAAGATCGGCAACACTCGACTGGTGGTGCGTGTCGAGAACGGCCTCCAGCAAATCTTCCGAATAGGCTTTGTCTGCGCGGGCGAAAGCGCGTTTCAGAATGTGCTCGCCGAGAGCACCATACTGCTGGCGCACAGATTCGCGCGTTGCGCGCCGGATGGCGGCCCGGGCTTTCCCGGTCACCGCAATGGCTTCCCAGGCCGGGGGAGGGGTCTGCGCCGGTGAGCGGATAATCTCCACTTCGTCCCCGTTATGCAGTTCGGTCACCAGTGGCATGATCTTGCCGTTGATCTTGCAGCCAACGCAGGTGTTGCCGATGCCCGTATGGACGGCATAGGCGAAGTCGATCGGCGTCGCACCGCGCGGCAGTGCAATCAGCCGTCCCTTGGGCGAAAAGCAGAACACCTGGTCGTGGAACAGTTCCAGCTTGGTGTTCTCCAGGAACTCCTCCGGCGTGTCGCCCTGGGCGAGGAGCTCGGTGGTCCGGCGCAGCCATTCAAAGGCCCTGCAATCTTCCGTGTGCCGGGCAATGTTACGCCCACCCAGCTCGCCGTCTTTATAGAGCGCGTGCGCGGCAATGCCGTATTCCGCGACCCTGTTCATGGAGACGGTGCGGATCTGCAGTTCCACACGCTGGCGGGAGGGGCCGACAATGGTTGTGTGGATCGACTTGTAGTCGTTCTGCTTCGGTGTGGAGATATAGTCCTTGAACCGGCCGGGCACGGTCGGCCAGGTCGTGTGAATAACGCCAAGAACGCGGTAGCAGGCCTCGACGGTGGCGACCGTCACGCGGAAGCCGTAAATGTCCGAAAGCTGCTCGAAGCCGATCGCCTTGCGCTGCATCTTGCGGAAGATCGAATACGGGCGTTTTTCCCGGCCCTTGACGACCGCGGCCATGCCGCGTTCGCTCAGACGTTCGGTCAGGGTGGTCTCGATGTCCAGGATGAGGTCGCGATTGCGCTCGCGCAAGTCCGCCAGCCGGTCTGTGATGGTCTCATAGGCTTCCGGATTGAGCGTCTGGAACGAAATGTCCTCCAGTTCCTCGCGCAGATCGTGCATGCCCATGCGCCCGGCCAGCGGCGCATAGATTTCCATCGTTTCTTCAGCGATCCGGCCGCGCTTGTGCTCCGGCATGTGATGAAGCGTGCGCATGTTGTGCAGGCGGTCAGCAAGCTTGACCAGAAGCACGCGCACATCGTCGGCGATTGCCAGCAGCAGCTTTCGGAAATTCTCCGCCTGTTTCGCCTTGCGGGACACCAGGTCAAGCCGCGAGATCTTGGTCAGGCCATCGACAAGCTTGCCGATCTCTTCGCCGAATAGGGAATCGATTTCCGCCCTGGTGGCGTCGGTATCCTCGATCGTGTCGTGGAGAAGGGCCACGGCAATGGTGGCATCGTCCAGACGCAGATCGGTCAGGATCGCGGCAACTTCAAGCGGATGAGAAAAATAGGGGTCGCCAGATGCACGCATCTGGGAACCATGCTTCTGCATGGCATAGACGTAAGCCTTGTTGAGCAAGGCTTCATCGGCGTCCGGATTGTAACGCGTAACCCGTTCAACGAGTTCGTATTGACGCATCATGGCCGCAACCGACCCTGGCAACCGGCTGAGACATCAGCGGTAAATACAAAAAACGCCTGAAGCGCCGGACCGGATCGGCCGCGTTTCAGGCGCGCTTGTGACGAATGATCAGACGTCGTCGGTCCGCTCCGGCGGCACCAGACCTTCCAGGCCGCGCAGGAGGTCTTCTTCGGACATACGGTCAAACTCGACCGCGCTGTCGTCAACCTGATTCACCTGCGTCATCTGCTGCTGACCCGGGGCGGGCACCAGCGGCACGGCTTCGGCTTCCGGCTCATCCACTTCCACAAACTTCTGCAGGGAATGGATCAGGTCTTCTTTCATGTCTTCCGGGCTGACGGTCTGCTCGGCGATCTCCCGCAGTGCAACAACAGGATTCTTGTCGTTGTCACGGTCGATCGTCAGCGGCGAACCGCTCGAGATCATACGAGCGCGATGCGCAGCAAGCAGCACCAGCTCAAACCGGTTTTCGACCTTGTCGATGCAGTCCTCGACGGTCACGCGCGCCATTCGACGTCTCCATAGGTTTTGGAACTTGAAGAACCAGCGTATAGTGTTGACGTTTCAAAAAAGCAACCCCTTGTCGCTTTTGCGAGGCAAACCGTGACAACCGAACGCAGGAAGGCAAAAATGCAGGTTTTTTTGCCCGATTTTCATTTCGTGTCTCGCTTTTGCATTGCGAGCGTCCAATATTATGGTGTACGCCACTAACGACAGCCTCTGCCAGAATCAGAAGGCTGTTGAGAAACAGAACAATAAGCTGACTGAAACTGTGGCACGCACGGTATCTTCACAGCACTATATGCGTTGTCTGAACGAACGCGGTATCTGACTTGGCAGCGGGAAGTCGAGTTTTTTAAAGCGGTTTTTGTGCGACGCATATAACTCGGAAAGGTTTCAAATAAGATGTTTGACGCTCGAGAAAAGGTTGCTTTGTTCATTGATGGAGCCAACTTGTATTCAACGGCCAAAGCCATCGGTTTTGACATTGACTACAAGAGATTGCTGAAAGAGTTCCAGGGACAAGCCTACCTCTTACGCGCGTACTACTACACCGCGTTGATAGAAGATCAGGAATATTCCTCGATCCGTCCGCTGATCGACTGGCTGGATTACAACGGCTACAAGGTGATCACGAAACCGGTGAAGGAGTTTGTGGACAGTGCCGGGCGCCGCAAGGTGAAAGGCAATATGGACATCGAGCTTGCCGTGGATGCCATGGAGCTGGTTGAGTCCGTCGACCACATCGTTCTGTTCTCCGGTGACGGCGACTTCCGCTCTCTGGTGGAAGCGCTGCAACGCAAGGGCCGCAAGGTGAGCGTTGTTTCGACCTTGAAAACCCAGCCGCCGATGATTGCGGACGACCTGCGCCGGCAGGCGGATCACTTCATCGATCTGGCAAGCCTTGCCAACAAGATCGGCCGTGACCCTTCCGAACGGCCCCAGCGTCCGCAAACGCCTGCGCATCATGATGATGACGACGAGGACGACGATTACTAAGGTGTCCTGATGGCCGCTGTGCAAGATAGCCTCGGTCCGGTTGATCCCCCTCTGGATTGTCCGGCGTGCCCGAGGCTCGTGGCTTTGCGCGATGAACTGAAAACGGCTCATCCTGACTGGCACAACGCGCCCGTGCCGTCCTTTGGCGCCCCCGCACCCAGACTTCTGGTTATTGGCCTTGCGCCGGGCATGAAGGGGGCGAATTGCACCGGCCGGCCTTTCACCGGCGATTACGCCGGCGATCTGCTCTACAAGACGATGATCGATTTCGGTTTTGCCAGGGGAACCTATCTTGCGCGGCCGGATGACGGTTTGCAGCTGGTCGATGCCATGATCACCAACGCCGTTCGCTGCCTGCCGCCGCAAAACAAGCCGACAGGCGCTGAGATCAAGACCTGCCGGCCCTATCTTCTGTCCACGCTGTCGGCCAATCCGTCGATCAAGGCTGTGCTGGCGCTCGGGCGGATCGCGCACGAAACCTTCCTGACCGCGCTCGGCCAGCGCCGCGCCGCGTTTCCTTTCGCGCATTGCGCGGAACACGCGCTCCCCGGCACCGGGCTGACCCTGTTCGACAGCTATCACTGCTCAAGATACAACACCAATACCGGGCGCCTGACAGAAGAGATGTTCCGCGACGTGTTCGAGAAAATTCGGGCTCACATCCCGTAAGGCAACGGTTGAGGTCCTACTCTTCCGAATGCGGCTCTTTCTGATAGGCCTCGGCGTCAGCGACCACCCAGCCGTTTGGCCCAAGGTGTTCCTGCGGCCGGAAACGGGCCTTGTAGGCCATTTTCTGTGAGCCTTCGACCCAGTAGCCCAGATAGACGTAAGGCAGGTTCATTTTGCGGGCCCGGTCGATGTGATCCAGGATCATGTAGGTGCCGAGTGCGGTGGCATCGTAAAGGGGATCGTAAAAGGAATAGACCATCGACAGACCGTCGGAGAGCTGGTCGCTGAGTGCCACGCCCAGAAGGGGGCCGTCGCCGGTGCCGGTGATGAAGCTGTTCGGGCCTCGCTGACGGTACTCCAGAACCATTGTTTCCACGTGTGTGTCTTCGACCATCATGGCGTAATCCAGGACGCTCATTTCGGTCATGCCGCCGTTTTCATGGCGGGCTTCGAGATAGTCGCGGAAGAGATCATATTGTTCTGAAGAGGGGCTGGGCGGGAGACGCGCGCCCACGATGTCGGCGCCGGACTTCCAGACCCGCTTGAAGGATTTGGTCCACTTGAAGTCATCCACGCGCACACGTACGGAAATGCAGGCCTGGCACCGTTCACAGGCCGGCCGGTAGGCAATGTTCTGGCTGCGGCGGAAACCGCCCTGTGTCAGGACTTCGTTCAATGCGGGGGCGCCATGGCCGACCAGATGCGTGAAAACCTTGCGCTCCTGTTTGCCGTCCAGATAGGGACAGGGCGCGGGGGCCGTAAGATAGAACTGCGGATGATCTGTGGGGTGCCGTGTCACCGTTTTGTCCCGCGAATCCCTTAGCGTCAGTGTTCTGTTCCTGATCTCACAATCCATAATACCATGGCGCGACCAAAGAGAAGGTCAACCATAGAATAATGGCCAGGGGCGTTCCAGCCCGCACAAAGTCATTGAACTTGTAGTGTCCCGGCCCCATGACGATCAGGTTCGTCTGATAGCCGATCGGGGTGGCGAACGAGGTGTTTGCCGCAATGATCAGGCAGACCACAAAGGCTTCCGGTTTTTCGCCGATCTGTTCGGCTAGGTTGATCGCAATCGGTGTGAACAACACGGCGGCGGCGTTGTTCGACAGGAAGTTGGTCAGGATCATCACGATGAAGAACAGCGCCGACAGCATGACGGCTGCCGAAGCGCCATGCAGGACGTCCGCGAGCCCGGTCGCAATGGCTGTCGCGCCGCCGGTGCCTTCAAGCGCAACGGCACCAGCCAGCGAGGCGCCAACCAGCATGAAGATCCGGCTGTCGATGGCCCGCATCGCCTGCCGGATGTTGAGGCACCCGGACGCAATCATGGCAAAGGTGCCGGCGACGGCAGCTGAAACGATCGGCAGCAAGCCGCTGGCGGCAAGGGCAACCACACAGGCAAAGATCGCCAGGGCCCGCGGTGCGTAGCGTTTGCGTGGCACTTCCGTTGTCGACCAGTCGAGAAGAAGGACATCGCGATTGCCGCGCAGCCGCGCAATTTCGTCTTCGTTGCCGGCGACCAGCAACACGTCACCGGCTTCCAGGCGAATGTCATTCATGGCCATTCGCGGCATGCGGCTGCGCCGCTGGATCCCCATGACCAGGCAGCCGGTATCCGTGTAGAAACCGGATTGCGGCAAGGTGCGTCCCATCAGGCGCGAGGCTGGGGCGACCACGGCTTCGGCCAGACTGATCGATCCATCCTGGACAGTCTGTGTTTCGCGGTTTGAAGTACCGCTTTCCGCCTCCGCCTCCATCAACGGTTGGCGGCGGGCCAGCGCGTTTGCAAGCGCGGTACGTGTCGCTGCGACGATCACGGTGTCACCCGGTGTCAGAACGACATTTTCAAAGGGCGGCAGGATCGGCTTTTGGCCCCGTTGCACCAGGCGCACCGTCATGTCCTTCAGTTTCGGAAACATGCCGGAAACCGATTCCACGCCCACCAGCGGGTGGCCATAGGTGATCTCGATTTGCGCGATGAACTGTTTGCCCGACGTTGCCTGAAACTCTTCGGCCATGGTTTTGCGCTCCTGCAGCAGCCTGGGCATGAGGAAGAGCACATAAAGAAGGCCCACGCCGGCAATGATCAGGCCGATCGGCGTGAAGCTGAAAAAGGTCAGTTTGAGGTCCGAGGTCTGCGCGGCGTAATTTGCGACCAGCAGGTTGGTGGAGGAACCGATCAGGGTGGTCATGCCGCCCAGGATGGCCACGAAGGACAGCGGCATCAGAACCCGGGCCGCTGACTGGCCGGCGGTTGCCGCAACCGCGGTCAGGATCGGCAGAAACATGACCACAACAGGCGTGTTGTTCAGGAACGCGCTGAGGACGGTCACGGTGAGCAGGACCGGAATGGCGGCATAAAGCGACCGGCCGCGCGTGAGCCGCACGATGGCTTTGGCCGGGCCTTCCAGCGCGTCGGTCTGAAACAGGCCCTGGCCAATGATCAAGAGGCAGATCACCGTGATGAGCGCCGGGTTGGCAAACCCCATCAGAAAATCGCCGGTGGTAATGACTGACCCACTCGGCGCCGTGACCGGAATAATCGAGAATATGACGATGAATGCGGAAACGGAGCCAAGAGCGACTGTCTCGATCGGGTAGCGCTCCAGGGCGTACAAGACGACAGTTGACGCGATCACCAAGAAGGTCAGCGCCATGGCAATATCAACTGAGTGCATTCACCTGCCCAAGGCCACCATGGCCATTCACCAGGGGGCACTTTAGATCAGGCGATCCCCGGATTGGAAGAGGAAACAGCACAGATTGCCGTTGATATCAGCCGGTCGGATCCTTCTAAACCGTTGCAACTGCGCTTTTATCCTGTTTGCGAGTGTTCAGGTCGCAGTAAAGTTCAAGTTATTTTGTGCAAGGTCGGGATCGCCGGATTACCATGTGCCGGCGATGTTCTGGGAGCTTTACGATTGCAACCGTTTTTCCGCTGCGTTTCCGCCTGATCTATCCCGTGTCGGGCAGGTGTCGAGGCAGATCATCGTCAAATCGGTGACGTCGGACGATTGGTTGCTCGTTTGATGAGTAAAATGGCGAATTGCCTCCTCCTCTGAGGCAGCGGCAGCGATAGGCTTAGATTGTAGACAACATGGCGGCATCTGACAGACCTGGCCTGAAGCGTGTCAGCTCCTATGGGGGGCTTGCACTTTTCCTGGTCGGGGTTCTCGGCACGGGGATTGCCATCGGTTCGCTGACAGATATCGGTGACTGGTATCTGGGTTTGCAGAAACCGGCCTTCAATCCGCCGAACTGGGTGTTCGGGCCGGTTTGGTCCATCCTCTACATCATGATTGCCGTGGCTGGCTGGAGGGTCTTTCACCTAAAACCTAATCAGCGTCTTTGGTGGATCTGGTGTGGGCAGATGGGTTTGAACTTTGCCTGGACGCCGCTCTTCTTCGCTCTGCATCTCTTATGGCCGGCGCTGATGGTCCTGATTGCTTTAGTGTGTGTCATTCTTGCCTTTGTTGCCATCGCGTGGCGCCAGGACAGGATATCCAGCTGGCTGTTTCTACCCTACGCAGTCTGGGTTGGATTCGCCGGCTTGTTGAATGCGTCAATTGCCGGACTGAACTGATACTCTCGCATTCGGCTTGGGCGGCTCGGTCCAGAGCTTAAATATCTGTGCACTTGAAGGGCCGGTCCGGTTTCTTCGAAGGTTTTGGAATAAGTCCGGTCCTGGTCCGTTTCCCTCTCTGTCTGCCCAAGAGCAGTTCGAGAGCACAGAGGACAAGGAAATGGAAAGCATCTCACAGACACGGTTGGCACTGGCCAAACAATCCTATGCCACACGCCGTGTCAGCCTTCAGGACTGCAAGGCAATCACCTCGAAAGACTACGCGCCCATGGCGGGTGATGTCGTTCTGGCGAAGGTCAAGTCGATCGGTTCTCACAGCCGCATAGAGCTGCCGAACGGCCGCAAGGCGTCTCTTCACGTCGGTGACGACGTGCTCCTGGCCTTTGGGCATCGCTATGCACCCGACCAGTATGAAGCTTACGTGCCTGAGGTCCTTGATGTCTGTCACATGGTGGCCGCCGGCGGCATTGCCGCAAAGGCAGTTTCCTGGCACGACAGGCTTTCCGGACCGACGGCAATTGAACCTGTTGGGGTTCTCTGCAACAGCACGGGCGAGGCGCTTAACCTGCAAAGCTATGCGGTGCCGACATTGGCCGGGCCCATGCCTTCGGCTGTGTTTGGTGTTTTTGGCACGTCGATGAACTCCGGCAAGACGGCAACGGCCGCGGCGCTGGTGCGCGGGTTTGCGCAAAATGGCTATCGGGTCGGTGCACTCAAGATCACCGGAACGGCAGCGGGTGGTGACCCCTGGCTGATGCATGATTCCGGGGCCTGTGAGGTTCTGGATTTTACAGATGCCGGCATGGCAACCACCTTCGGTGTGCCTATCGACACCCTTGTCGCAGCATCTCGCAATCTTCTGCGCACCTTGAGCAGAAGTGATTGCGATCTGGCTGTCGTTGAAATCGCAGACGGGCTTTTTCAGACCGAAACCCGGCAACTGGCGGAAAGCGCTCTCATGCAGTCCTTGTTTGACGGTGTTGTTTTTGCTGCTGCAGATGCGCTGGGCGCTGCGGCCGGGGCGAGCCGGTTGCGCAGTCTCGGTTACAACGTGCTCGGCATATCAGGTGCTTTGCTGCGGTCACCGCTTGCTGCCCGCGAAGCCGTCGCCAATCTGGATTTGCCGGCCTACGCGCTCAATGCGTTTGGCAGATCGGATACGGTCGCCCGGATCATGAAAACGACTGCGGCCCATCGGCTCGCTGCAACCGGATGAGCCGTCAAGATACCAACATCGGAACGGGGATGCCCGCCTTGTGGCGTCCCCGCCGGATCCTGCTCTGCGCTGGTCTTGTGTTGGCGGGCATCATACAGGCGAGTGGAGCGATCATCCTTTCCGTCAGTTCAGCGACGTTGCTGAAATCAGAAGGAAGCTTGTATGGCTTGCCTGTACTGGGAGTTTTCGCCCTCTCTGCGGTTGTTGTTCTGTCCCTGTTCGTTGCTCAACAAAAATACGCGGAGGAATTCGCGCTCTCTTACGTTCACGAAGTTCGCATGGCCTACGCCAGGCATGCGCTTCTGGTGCCGTTCGACGTCAAATCTCCCGGCCTTGGGCTGTCGCTGACCCGTCTCGTCAATGATCTGGGAGCGGTCAAACTCTGGTTGTCGCGGGGACTTCTGGCATTGATTGCCGTTGTTCCGATCACCGCGACACTCGGTGTCTGGATTTTGGTCTTCGAAGGCACAATGTTTCAGCCGCTGCTTGCAGCAAGCCTCGTCTGGGGCGTCAGCGTGGCAGCGACTTTGCCGGGTTTGCGTCACAGCATTCGAAAGGCCAGGCAACATCGGGGTGGTCTGTCGCTCTTGTTGGGCCGCACGCTTCCGCAACGGCTACCATTGTTGTTGCATGGCAAATTGGAACCTCTCTTGGCAAGGCTGGCAAAACGCAGCACCGAGACAAGCCGTTATCTGACATTGCGGGCTGTCTGGTCGGCTGTGCTAAAGGCCGGTTCGAGAGCGAGTTTTCCGGTTGCAGTTGCCGTGTATGCCTTTGAGGCCGAGTTCGATGCAGACCGGATCGTTCTCTTTTTGATGGTGTTTTCATTTTGGGCAACCCAGCTGGAAGCCGGTGCCTCCGGGATAGAGTATTTTCAGGCCAACAAAGTCGGCCGTGAAAAGCTCATGAAAGTGTTTTCATTGCCGGCTCTGGAGACCGAGCCTGTCCTTTTGTCAGAAGGCATCAACCCCCAGGCTTTCCTGCAAATCGATCAGCTGCGCCTGCCGAGTGGCCGGCTCCTGACAAGGCAGATTGAACAGGGAAGCTGCACGACAATTCACATAGACGATACGCAAGATCTGCGGCACCTTGCTCTCAGCCTTGCCGGACTGACTGACACCGCCTCGCGTGATTGCCTGTCACTCAACGGAAAGACATATGCCATGCTCGGCTGTAAAGAGATCTGGCGGCATATCGCGTTGATTGACCCGGAAAACGGCATTCCTGACTATCAAAAGAAGCGTCCTCCGATTGCGTTCGGCAATCGCGGCATGCCCTCCGAGGTGTCTCTGCAAGAACTGTCGGCTTTGTTCGGAGACTGGTCAAACGACAACGGTCAGACTGCAGAGCATCATTCTGAGGAGGCCAAGGCGGCCATACGCGTCACAAGAGCCTTTTTAAGGTCGCCCAGCACGATCGTGATTGCAGACAGTATGGTACTGAATGAACCTGAATGGATGGTCGGTATCCGGGATCTGGCGGGCCGGGTCGGCATAACGCTGGTGTGTCTCGCGCGATCCGACAACGGCATCCAAAAGACCTGCATTTCCGCTAACGATCCGAAGGTGCTGCCGTGCCCTGATCACGGATAAGCCTTCGCATTGCTGCACAGTCCGTCAGCGGTGAGCAACCCGGCGCCAAAAACGTTGTCGGGCCCCGCGTCTCCGAGGTCCTTCGCGCGCGTCTTGAGAAACGTATAGGACTGTTCAACGGTAAGATCCGGGTTGTGGCTCCGCACCAGCGCGAGCGCTGCTGAGGCGAACGGGACTGCAAATGAGGTGCCGGTTTTCCATCTGGCCCCCTTGACGGAAGCAGCCGACCAGACATTGACACCCGGGGCTGCGATATCGATGTAGGATCCACGGTTCGCACGCCGATAGACCCGTCCTTTTGCGTCTACTGCGGTGACAGCAAACACGCCAGCAAAAGCGGCCGGAAAGGCAGGGGCCGCGCTCGGGCCTTTGTTGCCCGCCGCAGCCGTCAGGGCGATGTCCATATTTGTGACAAGATCGTCAACCGCGGCTTTCAGAACACTGTTTTCCGGACCGCTTAAACTCAGATTGATCACCGAAACATCTTTTTCGGCGAGTTTGTAGAGCGCATCCACCAGCGTAAAGGCATCGGTGCGCTGGTCTTTTCCCAGGCGGTGAAATGCGTCGATTGCAACGAGTTCACCGCCGGGCAGGAGCCCGGGAACCCGCGTATCCGGTTGCCCGACCAGGAGGGCGGCAATGGCAGTACCATGGCTGGCCCTGGATCCTGGAAGACTTTCGTCTGCAAGGTGCAGAACGGTAAGATCAGCGCCTTGAAAAACGGCATGGTCTTTGTTGATGCCGGTATCAATCATCCCCAACCGAACGCCGTTTCCGCAGGACTTTGCGCCTGTCCCGAAAAGATCCGGCCAGGCGACAAGTTGAAAAGCGGCGCAGTGCTGTCCGAGGCACCGGGACTGGGGACGGTCCGGTCGAAAATAATGGTTGAAATCGGCATTGTTGCCGGAGGGAAGGGCGCGCACGGCATCTCGGGCATCTTCCAGTGTGGTGTTGCCCGGAGGGCTTAAGCGATAGGAGCGTTGGCCACTTGACGAGGAGCGCGTTTCAAGAACATCAAAACCACTGTTCAAAAGGCTTTGCAGGTCTTCCGGAGAAATATTGAAGACGATGATTTCAGCAGAGGCAAACTGCGGCAACGACACATCAGCGGCAGGGCGTGGAGAACTGGTCCGGCTTTCGGGTTGCTGACGCGGCGAGAACAGTCGGCGCAGCGGTGCAAAAAGGGTGCCCTGGCTGCCTGTGTCCGCCTGAGAAGAACCTGGTCGATTGGGCGAAGTATCGCTGCGTGTGCGGCCACCGTTGTCGTCGTCATCATCGTCGCGATCATTATCAGAATCTGTGTCGGATCCATCACTATCATCGCCATCGCCATCGTCGTCATCGTCGGCCATGGCCGTCTCAACAAAGGAAAAGCTGACCTTTTCCCGCGAGGCACGTTCCATGCCGGGAAGGACAAGCCAGACTGCGAGGAAGGTGACGAGAAATTTCTTCATGACATTCATGATCCCGGACATTTTCTTGGGAATAAGCGGTTCCCTGTTTCGTATGCAGTATGACTACGTGAAGCGGAGCGGATTATTCCGGCTCGGCGCCTTTTTGAGAAGGTACCTGCATGACAGATCCTTTTTGCGGATTGCTGATTGAGAAATTGCCGAATTTGAGGCGATACGCGTTGTCCCTTTGCCGGAAAGGCGACGTCGCCGATGATCTCGTCCAGTCTACGGTCGAAAGAGCCTTGCGTGCGCGTGACAGTTATGACCCGGCCAGCCGCATCGAAGCCTGGCTGTTTCGGATCCTTCGAAATGCATGGATTGACATACTCAGAAAGAACAGGGTTCGCGGTCAGGAAGTGGCCATTGAAACGGCACCGGAATTCGCCGACGAAGACGGCCATCGGGGCGAAGCACGTTTGATGGTGGCCAGTGTCATGACCGCTGTCAGCAGATTGCCTGAAGCACAGAGGGAAGTGGTTCTGCTCGTCAGCGTCGAGGGTCTCAGTTACGCAGAAACTGCAGAAGTACTCGACATTCCCAAAGGCACTGTGATGAGCCGCTTGTGTCGGGCCCGCAGCACCCTCGCGGGCCTGTTGAATGCATCGGCGGAATAAGCGACCGCTTAGCCCGTAATCCTCAGCAAGGAGGCTTTCAATGGACAAGGAAGCGATGAACGATGAATTGATCATGGCTTACGCCGACGGAGAAGCATCGGCAGAAGATGCAAGACGGGTTGAACACCTGCTGGAAGTGAGCCCGGAGGCGCGCCGGAAATTGGAAATGTTTCAACAGACGGCAGAGGCTCTCCGCGCAGCGCGCGAAGATGTGCCACTCGTACCCGAAGCATTGGCCAAGCGTGTTGCGGACACCCTGGAAGCGGACGCTCGGAGCTCGGTCCAGGGTGACACTGGAACGATCGTTGAGTTTCCAAGGCGCGGTTGGGGCGCTGTCTGGCCTGCAGCGATGGCGGCAAGCATTGCGCTCGTGGTCGGTCTTGGGTTCGGATACGGCCTCAATGGCGGCAATTCCGGACCTGCAAACGGACCGCTGGGGGTCACAAGCCTTGCAGAACCGGCGATAGGGGATGCGCTTGCAGTCATGTCGTCGGGAACCAGCCGTGTCCTGCCATCCGGTGCAACACTCAACGTGATTGCCTCGTTTGAGGGCGAGGATGGGGTGTTCTGCCGGGAGTTCGATTATGAGACACCGACAGGTCTGTCTCTGGTGTCGGTTGCCTGTCGAAACAATGCTGGTTGGCAGCCCAGGATTGCCGTCACGGTTTCTGGGGAAAGCGGGAACCTTTATGCCCCGGCTTCGTCACTCGATGCCCTGGAGGCCTGGTTGGCGTCGTCCGGTCTCGGTGACCCGCTCAACGAGACGGTCGAGCGCAAGCATCTTGAAAAGGAATAGGTCCCGGACGCCTAAGCGCCCGGGTGTTCGCCGAGATACTGACGGTGATAGGCAGAGTTGATCACGACCGTGCCCAGGATGAGGTCATGCAGCAGGCGTTTGCGGTCGGAAAACAGCGACACAAGCAGGATGAACGGTGTCAGCAGCGAGATCGAGAACCAGAACAGCAACGCATGAATGGCGGCCAGCAGCGGATAGGGCTTGGCCCCGTACCAGAGCCGCATTTCAAGACCCATAGCGCGCATGCCAAGCGTTGAGGCCTGTGGGCCTCCCAGCGTGAAGGCCACGTAAAGCAGGGCCACTGCGGTCGGCAGGATGCCATAGAGCAAAAAGCCCAGGCCGAGCGTAAAGACGCCGAGGAAGAAGACGACAATGCCGGCGCCGAAGGTCAAGAGCGCGATCACTACCACGTCGATGAAAAACGCAAAGATCCGCCGGCTGCGTACGCCCGAAAACAGCTCCGGATTGCGCACAGGATCAAAGACATCCTGACGGGCATAGTCGGAGGTGGTTTCAGCGGTCATTGTCGGCTCCCATGGTTTTGGATAGCCGATATGTGGTGTTTTTGCGGGTCGTCTACAAGGAAGAGTTACATTCCTTGGAGCCATTGCAGGCTTTAGCTGCCTTCATAGTTGGCAAGAATCGAGAAGACAGTGCCGTCTCTGACAATCTCGTCAACGGCCCATTGAAATCGGTTGGCTTTATCCGCCCTGGCTTTTGGAAAAGCAACATAGCGAGGCAGCAGGCTGAGCGCAGGTTCCAGAAATCGGATTTCTTCCAGGCGGCCCAGACTTCTGGCTGCAAAGGCAATCGAATGCTTGTCCGCGACAATGAGATTGACGCGACCGTTCAACAGCTTGAGGAGATTGAGCTTGGACCCTTCCGTCTCTTCTTTGACGAGGTAGGTCGCATCGGCAAATTTCCCCGGATAGACATACCCTCTAACGGTGCCAATGACATACGGCTTCAACGAATACAGCGATGTAAATTCTATCTCCGAACCTGCAAGTGTTGCAAATACAGTAGAGCCTTTCCGGAAGGGGCCAACCATATGGAACGCTTCAAATCTGTCCGAGGTTGGTTTGAGTTGAAAGGCGAAATCAATTTCATTTTGTTCCAGTTGCACCATAACTCTTGCCCAAGGTGCCGGCTGAAACTTCAGCGTTACTCCAATCCGCGCAGCCGCGGCCTGCATGATCTCAACGTCGATGCCGGAGAAAGTGCCGTTTTCTGCGTAATAGTTGTAGGGAGCAAAGTTCTCCTCTGCGCCAACGATCCACGTTTCGGCCTGCGCATGTGTGAGGCCAAAAAACAGGAGCACAAATATCGATAACAACTTTGCACGGCGCATCTGTGGCAACGTAAGCAACCTGCGCCGTTCCCAAACGGGTCCGGCACCAGGGAATACGCTCTCTGAGGTCAACGAAAGACCATGAAGAAGGACGCTGCGGATGCTGTCAACTCGAGGGAATTGACAGGATCAACTCCTTTGACACCGTTTTTCGTCAATCCATGCGTTCACCGATTTCCAGATAGCGCACGACGAAGCCGCGTTCGCGCAGGGCCGCGACGATGCGTTCGCCATGGGGCCGGTCGAACGCCTCGAAGGTCACGTCCAGCGTCGCGCCCTTTGCCGGCACGTTGAGAAACAGCCGGTGGTGTTCGACATCGACCACATTGCCCTGCATGTCTCCGATCACCGTCGCGATTTCGCCAAGCGTACCCGGCCGGTCTGGCGTGTCGATACGGATGGAGACAAGACGGCCGTCGCGGGCCAGTTCGCGCACCACGATCTTGGAGAGAAGGCGCGGGTCGATATTGCCGCCGCACAGAACCAGGCCGACTTTCTTGTCAGCAAACCGGTCCGGGTCAGTCAGCAGGGCCGCAAGACCGGCAGCTCCGGCCCCTTCCGCGATGGTTCGCTGCAAGGTGAGATAGGCGTTGATGGCCCGTTCAATGCTGCTTTCCGAGACCAGCAGAAGGTCGTCAACCCGTTCCTTGATGACCTCGGTGGTCAGAAGGCCGATGTCACGCACGGCAATGCCTTCCGCGATGGTCGCGCCTTCGCAGATGACCTCCTTGCCGTAAAAGGCCCCCCACATGCCCGGATAGAGCGTGGTCTCGACGCCCACGACCTCGATCGACGGCTTGAGGATCTTGGCGGCCGTCGCGATACCCGCGATCAGCCCGCCGCCGCCGACCGGCACCACCAGGACATCGAGATCCGGCTGCTGGGCGAGCATCTCGATAGCGATTGTGCCCTGGCCATGGATGACATGGGCGTCGTCATAGGGATGGACCCAGACATAGTCATGTTCTGCGGCTAACCGGTCTGCCTCGGCCTTGGCCTCGGCCAGCGTGTTGCCGGCCAGAACAACCTCGGCGCCGTAGCCGCGCGTCGCGGAGATTTTCACAAAAGGCGTGAGCACCGGCATCACGATCGTGGCGGGTATGCCAAGGCGGCCCGCGTGATAGGCGACACCCTGCGCGTGGTTGCCGGCCGAAACGGCGATCACGCCGCGCGCTTTTTCGTCGTCCGTCAGGCTGCTGAGCTTGACCAGGGCACCGCGCTCCTTGAAGGCGCCGGTGACCTGCATGTTCTCGTATTTGACGAAGACATCAGCACCGGTCAGCTGCGACAGGCGCGGGGCGGGCAGGCAGGGTGTTTCCAGCACGGCGCCCTTGATCAGCGCAGCGGCCGCTTCGATCTTCTCGAACGTGACCTGGGCCGGGTCGCTAAAGGCGTCGGTGGTCATTTTCCATCCGCCAGCATTTCAGCCACTTTGGGGGCGAAATAGGTCAGGATGCCGTCGGTCCCTGCGCGTTTGAAGGCAAGCAGGCTTTCCAGCATGGCCTTGTCGCCGTCGAGCCAGCCATTGGCGGCAGCCGCCTTGATCATGGCGTATTCTCCGGACACCTGATAGGCGTAGGTCGGCACCTGGAACTCGTCCTTGAGCCGGCGGACAATGTCGAGATAGGGCATGCCCGGTTTGACCATGATCATGTCGGCGCCCTCGGTTATGTCGAGCTCGGCCTCACGCAGGGCCTCGTCGGTGTTGGCCGGGTCCATCTGATAGGTGCGTTTGTCGCCTTTCAACGTGCCGGACGACCCGACTGCATCGCGAAACGGACCGTAGAAGGCGGAGGCATATTTCGCCGAATAGGCCATGATCTGTGTGCCGCGATGTCCCTGGCTGTCCAGCGCCTGGCGGATCGCGCCGATGCGGCCGTCCATCATGTCGGACGGGGCAATCACATCCGATCCCGCTTCGGCCTGGACCAGCGCCTGGCGGCAGAGCTGGTCGACGGTCTCGTCGTTGAGGATCGTATCGCCTGCCATGAGCCCGTCATGGCCGTGGCTGGTATAGGGATCGAGCGCGACGTCCGTCATCAGGCCGAGGTTGAGGCCTTCCGCCTTGATCGCCCTTAAGGCCCGGCAGGTCAGATTGTCTGCGTTGAGGGCCTCAGAACCGGTCTCGTCTCTGAGGTCCGGATCCGTATAGGGAAACAGGGCCAGAGCGGGGATGCCGAGTCTTGCCGCCTTTTCGGCATCGCGCACAGCCTCGTCGACCGAAAGCCGGACGACGTCCGGCATGGACGGAACCGGTTGGCGGACCTTTTCGCCATCCACGATGAAGACCGGCCAGATCAGGTCGTCGACGGTCAGCGTGTTCTCGCGCACAAGGCGGCGCGACCAGTCGGTCTGACGGTTGCGGCGCATGCGCGTGCCGGCCAGGAGCGTGTCCATATGGTCGGATGTGATCGGCGGAAGAGAGGATTTGGACGTCATGGGCCCCGACTATTCGCTGAGCAGAAGAAAAAATGCATTCTCGCGGAGAAGAGACGCCAATCTATCACGCAGATTGACGCAGTCCAACATTCTGTAAAATAACTGAAATTAAAAACAAAAAAGAGATTGTTTGACGTTTGCGTCAAATGTGCTTTAGTGCGCGCCGACAGACCGAGGAACCAGCACGGCAGCGAGTCATTGGCTTCAGCGCCGCTTGTGGGAGGACAAACCGTGGACTTTTCACTCAACGAAGATCAGCGCGCCTTTCAGGACATGGCTGCCAGTTTTTCGCGTGACGAATTGGCGCCCCATGCCAAGGACTGGGACGAAGACAGCCATTTTCCGATCCCGACCCTGCGCAAGGCAGCCGAACTGGGGTTCGGCGGCATCTATGTGAAGGAAGATGTCGGCGGTTCCGCTCTGACCCGGCTGGATGCAGCCTTGATATTCGAGGAACTCTCCCAGGGCTGCACCTCGACGGCCGCCTATCTCTCGATCCACAACATGGTGGCCTGGATCATCGACACATACGGGTCTGAAGATCTTCGTCAGAAGTTTTTGCCAAAGCTCTGCACGATGGAGCTTCTGACGAGCTATTGCCTGACCGAGCCGGGCTCCGGATCGGATGCGGCCAGCCTGAGAACTTCGGCAAAGGACGATGGCGACCATTATGTACTGAACGGGTCGAAGGCCTTCATATCCGGTGGCGGCGTCAGCGATCTTTATGCGGTCATGGTGCGCACCGGCGGCGGGGGACCGTCCGGTGTTTCCTGCCTTCTCGTGGAAAAGGGGACGCCCGGCCTCAGCTTCGGTGCCAACGAAGTCAAGTTGGGTTGGAAGAGTCAGCCGACAGCACAGGTCAATTTCCAGGACTGCCGTGTGCCGAAATCCAATCTGGTCGGAACGGAAGGACAGGGGTTCAAGATCGCCATGGCCGCTCTTGACGGCGGTCGGCTCAATATCGGCGCCTGTTCCATGGGGGCGGCGCAGGCCTGCCTCGATCATGCGCTCGCCTATGTGAAGGAGCGCAAGCAGTTCGGCCGACCGATCGCCGATTTCCAGGCGCTGCAGTTCCGACTTGCCGATATGGCGACCGAACTCGAAGCCGCGCGGCTTCTCCTGCACAAGGCCGCCGTGGCCGTTGATGCAAAGGCTCACGACGCCACCAAGCTGGCGGCCATGGCCAAACGTCTTGCAACGGATACAGGCTTCAAGGTCGTCAACGAAGCGCTGCAGCTTCACGGTGGCTACGGCTATCTGCGCGACTATCCGATCGAGCGCTACTTCCGCGATGTACGTGTGCACCAGATCCTGGAAGGCACCAACGAGATCATGCGCCTGATCATCGCGCGTCAGATTTTGAAAGACTGATCGAAGTTGGTCAGATTACTCCTTGAAACGACTCACTCTTTTATGAGGCGCCTCCGTGAGCGACGACATTCTTTTTGAAAAACGCGGCCATGCCGGTTTTGTTACCCTGAACCGGCCGAAAGCACTCAACGCGTTGAGTTTCGACATGGTCCGGGCCCTGGCCCGGCAACTGACCGCCTGGGAAAGCGATCCTCAGATTGCCCACATCGTCGTCACCGGCGCCGGTGACAAGGCCTTTTGCGCCGGCGGCGACATTCGCAGCATCTATGACGCGCGGCAGGCCGGCGAGACCGAAGGGCTCAGCGCCTTCTTCCGGGACGAGTATCTGCTGAATGCCCAGATCAAGGCCTATCCCAAACCCTTTATCGCCCTGATCAACGGGATCGTCATGGGTGGCGGCGTGGGTGTTTCCGTTCATGGAACGCACAGGATTGGAACGGAAAAGACCATGTTTGCCATGCCGGAGACCGGCATCGGCTTTTTTCCGGATGTCGGCGGAACCTATTTTCTGCCGCGCATGCCGAAAAAGAGCGGCGTTTATTGCGCGCTCAGTGCGGGGCGTCTCAAGCAGGGCGATGCGCTCGCCACGGGTGTGCTGACCCATGCGGTCTCCGCGGACAGCCTGACCGATCTGGAAACGAGCCTGGAGACCGCCACAGACATTGGCGCGGCGCTTGCCCCTTTCCTGGTGACACCGGAAAGAGGATCGGTCGCGGCGCATCTGGAGGAGATCGAGAAGGCTTTCTCTGCCGAAAGCGTCGAAGAGGTCCTGAACCGGCTGGATGCCTCAAGCACCGAATTTACTCAAAAGGCGGCCGCCGCCATCCGTGGAAAATCACCGACCAGCGTGCTGATCGCGTTTGAACAGATGAAGCGCGGTGGCGATCTTTCCTTCAACGAATGCATGAAGCTGGAATACCGGATCGTCTCACGTATTCTGCAAGGCACGGAGTTTTATGAAGGCATTCGAGCGGTGCTGGTCGACAAGGACCAGAACCCGAAATGGACACCTTCTCAGTTTGGCCAAGTGGACAGCGCCGATCTGGCGTCGTATTTCGAGGAACCTGAGGGCGGAGACCTGCCGCTCGCCTAAACTTCATCCGGACCCGGACCACACATGATCACCAGCTTTCAGGACCTTATCGAATCCCGCCCGCCGTGGAGCACCGTCCTGATCTGGTACCTGCGCCTGATCGCGATCATCCTGATCGGCGGCGGTGTCATCTATTGGGCGCGCATCGTCGGCATTGTCGAGTGGCGTGGTCTCTGGTTCTGGGACATGCCGGTTTCCATGCAGGGCGCGATCGTCTTTTTTGCCGTGCTCGACCTTGTGGCTGCCACAGGTCTCTGGCTGACGGTATCCTGGGGCACGGTGATGTGGATCTTCCGCTGCTTGTGCCAGATTGTCATGCATACGGCTTTTTCCGATCTGTATGGCCGGCGCCCCTATGAAATCAGTTTCTATCTTCTGACGATCGCGATCTACGGACTGCTTGTCTATCTGATGGACAAGGAAAACAAGGCCGAAGCCGGCTGAGTGGACTTGAATCACTTTCTGAGATTGCTGGGGTCGGGGTTCAGGGCATCCGCATAACAGATTCAAAAACAACGAAATTTACCGGGAGAAAAACATGTCGAACACAATCGGGTTCATCGGTCTTGGCAATATGGGCGGTCCGATGGCGATCAACCTCGTCAAGGCAGGCCACAAGGTGCTGGGCTTTGATCTCTCCGAGACAGCCCTGGCAACGCATACCGACGCCGGCGGCGAAAAAGCGTCCGGCGTCGCAGAGCTGGCAGCGGCTGCCGACGTCATTGTGACCATGCTTCCGGCCGGCAAACATGTCCGCCAGATCTATATGGGAGAGGGCGGCATTCTCGAGCACGCCAAGCCGGGCACGCTGCTGATCGATTCCTCCACGATTGATGTCGACAGCGCGCGCGCCGTGATTGAAGCAGCAACGGCAAAGGGCATGCCCATGGTCGATGCACCGGTATCGGGCGGCGTGGCCGGAGCGGCCGGCGGCACCCTGACCTTCATGGTCGGCGGCGCTGATGATGCCTTCGAAGCGGCCAAACCGTATCTCGACATCATGGGCAAGACGATTGTGCATGCAGGGGGAGCAGGAACCGGCCAGGCGGCCAAGATCTGTAACAACATGCTGCTTGGCATTTCCATGATTGGCGTATCGGAGGCGTTTGTTCTTGCCGAACGGCTCGGACTGGACAAGCAGAAGTTGTTCGACATTTCCTCCACGGCGTCGGGCCAGTGCTGGTCGCTGACCTCCTATTGCCCGGTGCCGGGGCCGTTGCCGTCTTCCCCGGCCAATCGCGACTATCAGCCGGGGTTTGCCGCGGAGATGATGCTCAAGGATCTGAAGCTCGCCCAGGAAGCAGCCCAGTCTTCCGGGGCTGCAACGCCGATGGGTGCAGAGGCAGCTGCACTCTATACGCTCTTCTGCAATTCCGGCGGAGAAGGGCAGGACTTTTCCGGCATCGTGAAATTCCTGCGTGGATCATCATGAATGAAAAGTGAATCACACCGGTAAAACACAGGCCAAAAGTTAACGGATGATTCAGCGTGTCTCTTAAGCGGATTTTAGAATCGCTCGGTTAGATTGCGTAACAAGGCGGGAAAATATCCGTCGAACGACAGGTACTATAAGAGGCGCAATCACATGATCACCGCAAGTAGGGCAGTCGACGCTGTTGCACAGAGTGAAGGGGAAGAGCTGGAAATCAAGCCGCTCTATCTCGAGGCTCTGACGCTCGTTGAGCGGCTGCATCGGCGTCTTCTCGACGTCATCAAGGACGAATTCGACCGTATGGGCCGGTCCGATGTCAACAGCGTGCAGGCGCTGTTGCTGTTCAACATCGGCGATGCTGAACTGACGGCCGGCGAGCTGCGGACACGCGGCTACTATCTCGGGTCGAATGTCTCCTACAATCTGAAGAAGCTGGTCGAGACCGGCTATATTCACCACCAGCGTTCGCGCATGGACCGCCGGTCCGTCCGCGTGAGCCTGACCGACAAGGGCCAGGAAGTTGCGAAAATCGTCAACGACCTCTACGAGCGCCACATTCTGTCGGTTGAGCAGGTCGGGGAAATCGGCCCCAAGGACTTTGTTGCCCTCAACAAGTCCCTGCGCCGTCTGGAACGGTTCTGGACCGACCAGATCCTCTACCGCCTCTGAGAAATTCGCGGCACATTCAGATGACAAGGCACCGCCCTCGGGCGGTGCCTTTCTTTTTTGCACCTCACGCAAATTTGCATGATGTGAATTTCAATCGCGGGCCAAACATGCCTATAAGGAAGAAGTTTCGCGTTTCCGGCGGAAACTGACATCTTGTGGTCACAAAGGAATGCCTCTTAGCGGAAGTTCCTGACGACAGGATGGTTAAGGAATCGAGCGATTTGTTAAGACCCGTTCGTTAGGACTGGGAGCTGGAACAGGCGAGGCTGATATTATCGAAATCGGCCGTGCCGCGCGTATCTGAACAGAACTTGCGTTATCGACGCTGCAACATGAGGTCTGCAATGAACCTTTTATCCGGACCGGACGGGTTAAAGCTTCAACGGAAATCGAAGACAAGGCGCGACTTTCTGCGTCTTTGCGCTATCGGATGCGGATTGCCACTCCTGGCAGGAACTGCAGCCCAGGCCCAGAACCAGCAGGTTGAGTGGGTCGACAATTTCGACATTGCCACGGAAAACATCACGGAAGTGAAGTCTTCGGCTCCGACGCTGTCGCCCGAGACCGCCGATTACATCGCAGCTGCGATGAACCGGTATCAGCTGATTGTTCAGCAGGGTGGCTGGGGCGCCGTGTCACAAGGCGGCAAGGCCCTGCGGATCGGCATGAAGGACCCGCGGGTTGTCGAGTTGCGCCGCCGCCTGATCATGTCCGGAGATCTGGAGCAGCAGGCCGGCCTGTCCGACACGTTCGATTCCTATGTTGACGCTGCGCTGCGCCGGTTCCAGTTGCGTCACGGTCTGATTCCGGACGGGGTAATGGGCGAAGGCACCGTTGCCGCACTCAACATTCCGGCGCATGTCCGCCTGCGTCAGCTGGAAACCAACATGATCCGCCTCAGGTCGATGTCCGGCTTCAAGGGTGACCGCTACGTGATGGTCAACATTCCGGCTGCCGAGATCGAAGCGGTCGAGAACGGTTACGTCCGCTCCCGCCATACTGCCGTTGTCGGCAAGATCGACCGTCAGACACCGATCCTGAACAGCAAGATCTACGAGCTGAATTTCAACCCGTACTGGACGGTTCCGAAATCCATCATCCGCAAGGACCTGATCCCGAAGATGAAGGAAGATCCGCAATACCTGGCGAAGAACAACATTCGTATCTTCGACTGGAGCAACAACGAGCTCAACTGGCAGCAGATCGACTGGAACACGGACGAGGCGACACAATATCGCTTCACCCAGGATCCAGGCGCCGAGAATTCCCTTGGTTCGGTGCGCATCAATTTCCACAATAAGCACCAGGTCTATCTGCACGACACACCGTCCAAGACGCTGTTCGGCGAGGCCAACCGGTTCCACTCCTCAGGCTGTGTGCGTGTTCAGAATGTGCGCGAACTGGTGACCTGGTTGCTGCAGTCCACGACGCCCGACTGGAACCGGACCCGAGTTGATGGGGTGATCCGGACCGGCGAGCGTGAAGACGTCAAGCTGAAAAGGTCGATCCCGCTCTATCTGACCTATGTGACGGCCTGGGCAAATGCCGACGGCGTGGTGCATTTCCGCGATGACATCTACAACCGTGACGACCTCTACGGAACGGGCGAACAGGCCAGGCTCTGATCGTTTTCACCGTCGATTAACAGCATCCAGCTTTCGGGAAACGCCGGTCTTGATAAGACTGGCGTTTCATGCGTTCTAGGATGACTGTGTCACTTGGGAGCCACTTATGAGTCGCAATCCGCGACCCGGCGAAATCTATATCGAGTTTCGTCAGGTCGGGCAGCAGGTACAGGTCATAGCCATCGACGCTGCAACCGGTGTCGAAGTGTCGGCTTTTGGCCCAGTATCGACAAGACAGCAGGACTTGCAAAATCTGGCTGTGCGCAAGCTGAAACGGCGGATCGAGCAAATGAAAGCTATGCAGGGCGGCTCGAAGGATCCAACGCTTTACTAGAGAAGGACGCTTCAGGGTCCTCCCGACCGAGACAGGTGCTAGCGCTGTGCGCGCGCCGCAGCTGCCGGCCTTTCTTTTGCGCCGCTCCGCCTGAACGTCGTCGCGACAACACAATTGCGGCCATCCGACTTGGCCTGATAGAGCGCCCGGTCCGCGTGGTGGAAAAGCGTGTCTATCGGGTCGCGGCGACTGTTGTCGGTGGGGTTTGGTCCTTCCAGGGTGCACAGGCCGAAGCTGGCCGTGATCGAGAAGGCGCAGCGCCCGTCCGATATGGTGCAATCGGCAATCTCCTGCCGCAGTCTTTCAGCCAGCTTGACGGCCTGCTCGCCTGTGGTGCGCGGCATCATGATGGCGAATTCCTCGCCCCCCCATCGGGCGATGACGTCGCTCTGTCGCAAATTGTCCTTCAGGATATTGCACAGGGTCGTCAGCGCCTGGTCACCCGCCGCGTGGCCATAGGTGTCGTTGACTTCCTTGAACTTGTCGACATCGAGAAGAGCCATGGTGAGCGGGTCTTCGGTCCGGCTGCGCGCCTTGAGTTCGTGATTGCAAAGCTCCAGGAAATGTCCGCGAAGGTAGGTTTCCGTCAGGGTGTCCGTGATCGCAAGGATGCGAAACTGTTCGACGAGTTCGGCCCGGGCCTTGACTTCTCCTTCAAGACGCTCCTTGACCGCCATCAGTTCCTCCTGATTTCGGTCGCTGAGGCGCACCATGCGCTTCTGTTCGCGCACGGCCCGCTTGTAGGCCATGGTCAGCGACCGGATCAGCCGGGTGGTTTCATCGAGGCCGCCTAGAATGGTTTCGGCATATTGGAGGACGCGGTCTTCGTCCTCAAACAGCGTGAACTCACCGTCTTTTTTGCGCGCCTGGGTCATGCCACTTCAGTGTCCGGTTTCAGGTAGAACGAGGCGTGCCGAAAATCTTCCGCAAAGTCCTCGCCCATCTCCGCCATCAGGTCGTCGTCAGGGTCGTAGAACCAGTTCACGGTGACAGGTCTGCCGCCTTCCGCGTTTTCCTCAAGCATCTGAAACAGGTTCATGATCGCCTTGGCGCTTGAGGAATTGAAATAGATAAAACGCATGTCCACGGTCAGGGGCGCGTCGGTCGTTGTTGCCAGGTAGCTTGCGACATTCTGCAGGATCGGGCCGTAGAAGGCGCTTGCGTCTTCCGGGTAGCTCTCGCCGGTCAGCGCAAGATGTCCCGTGTCCGGGTCCAGTTCGACTCGCGGAGAACGGGGCGTTTCGTCGATGTAAAGCGGGTTGGGTGTCATGGCCGTTGTCTCCGCTCTCAGATAAAGGCTTTAAGGACGAAGAAGCTGCGGTTCTCGTCCAGCTTCAGGAAATCATATTCCAGGGGCTGAGTAACCCGCCGGGCAATTTCCAGAAGGCCGATGGTGGCGCCTTCGCTGTGAGGGTCGGGATCTTCCCGGAGTTTGGTGCGATAATGTTTGCGCAAAGCCTCTCCATCCATTCCTGAAATCGACTCCAGCCGTGTCTTGAGCCCATCGGCTTCTTCATTTGTCACCGCATTGCCGCAAATGACGAAGAAACGATTGTCGTCCTGGCCAAGGACGATGACGCCGGCCGATAGCCGGGCGGTCTTGGGTTCGGTCAACCACTCCTGTTCGCCGGAGTATCGGATAACGTTCTGAACCTGTTCGACAAAAACCGAGAAGACCCGGCGGACCACCTTGCCCTCGGTCTTCTTCAATTCAAGCTGCTGCTTGACCGCCGTGCCGAGCGCATAAAGGAGGTCTTCCGAAACGAAGCCGGTATAGGCAAACAGCGCATCGCGCTTTTGCAGCTCGGATCGAAAGGCATAGATGTCTTCTCCCAGCATTCCGTCCTCCTATTCGGCCGCGTTGCGCACGGCCATTTCGCCGGCGACGGGGGTGAAAGCGAGAATCGTGTAATCGTCCCGAACCGGCTCAAGTCCGCGGAAATCCGTCAGTCTGTCCTGCAGGTGGTTCAACTGAGCCTCAAGGTTTTCATCGCCAACCGTTGCCAGGACTTCATAGAGCCGCTTGCGGCCGAAAGTGCGCTTGGGGCTGCCGCCGACATGATCGGTGATGCCGTCGGTGGCCAGGTAGAAGCTGTCGCCAGGCTCCACATTCATCGTGTGGACCGCAATGCGGTTCGGGCCGGGCAGGCTGCGATAGGCCAGGGCGGCCTTGTCGCCGGCAATCTTGTTGAACCCGTCGGCCGAACTGATGATCAGGGGGATGCCGGCACCCGCGTATCGCAGGATCCGGTTCTCGTGATTATAGAGCGCAAGCGCCGCGACAAACCCGTCATCGGATGAGGTGTCTTCATAGCCATCGGAAGGTTTGTCCTGACCGAGCCTGCGCCGAACGGTGCGGTCAAGCGTCAAGAGGGTGTATTCAGGGTCCTTGAAGGAATTGTCCTCCAACAGCTTCTCGAAGACCGACGCAACGACCATGGTGAGCAGGGCGCCGGGGACGCCGTGTCCGGTGCAGTCGGCCACGAAGAAGACGGAGGTGTTACCTTTCCTGCAGGCCCAGACATAGTCGCCGCTGACCACCTGCATCGGCTGCCAGATGAGTGCGATATCCGCCATGTTGTCGCGCAGATCTGCCAGATCGGGAAGAATGCCCTTCTGAATGTTCCTCGCGTAATACATGCTCTGGAAGAGCTGTTCATTGACCTCCTGCATGGCCTGTTTCTGGGCGTGATAGCGGGCGATCGAATGATCATACTCGTTTGCCCTGGCCTTCATCGAGCTGGACAGGCGGGCAAACACAAGAATGGCGACTATGCAGATCAGGATGAACATGACCGCCCAGGCGGCTATTCCAAACCGCTCCATCCAAAGAAGTGATGTCGTTGAATTCTGCTGAAAGGTTCTTGCAGCAGCGTCGAACTTTGAGGGCAGGTCCCGAAAGGCCAGTTGCGCAAAGCGCAGCCGCTCGGTGTGCGTCAGTTTCTGGGCAGAACCGACCCTGCGGGCGAGATGCAGGAACTCGCTGAGTACCAGCTGCTGTGACGTCTCTCCTTCGAACAGAACGGCTGCAATGTCGGACTTGATTTGATTGACGGGCGGGTAGTCGGCCTTTCCAAGCCGGCAGGACAGGCCGTCTGAGACGACCTGCTGCATTCTCTTGCGGTCTCCCGACAGAAGGGCGGCCTGCGCACGCTCCATATGATCGGCACAACTGATGACAAGAATGCGGGACCCATAGGTGCTTGCGCGGGCAAACTCTTCGTTGTCCAGCGCCGCCAACGCGATACGTTGTGACAGCAGTTGCAGGAGGTTGGCAATCTTCGCCTCGTCCACCTGGACCCTGTGCTGGTCCAACAGGTAGCGACCGCCAAATAGTAGAGAAGTAAAAACCAGCACAACCAGAGCAAAGCCGGCGCAATAGGATATTGTTTGCAGATTGAGATGGGTCTGCAACCTAGTGGTCAACCTTGTCGTGAGGCCCCGGAACATACAAGCGTGCTTCTTGGTACTTGTTTGAATGTCAAATGATAGTCCAGAAAATGAAAATAAAGAATAAATACAATTGTCGATTTACGCAGTTTGAATAATTCGCAAAATCAACAATGTAATTATTTTGGTTAAATACTTTTGAGGCGTGGCTGGAAAGTAACCTGGCGGGCACGCGGTGCGCTGTTTTTGCTCCGCAAAAGAAACTGATTTGATTTTGCGGAACATTGGTGTCGTTTTCCAATCTGACCGCGTCGGTATGGCCCTTGGTTTGACCCAAGGGACGTGTTAATTGCTCGCCTCACATTGGCTCGACGGCAAACAATGTCCCTGGACGAAGCCGCCGCAGCCGACCAAATCCTGGAACACATGATAAGGATGGTGCGATGTCTTTGATGGAAAGCTCCGGTCAGTCCCTGCAGTCCGGTTTCTTCACCCGCGGTCTAGCCGAAGCCGATCCGGACATTTTCGGCACCATTGAAAAGGAACTCGGCCGCCAGCAGCACGAGATCGAACTGATCGCGTCGGAAAACATCGTTTCCCGCGCCGTTCTCGAAGCGCAGGGTTCGATCTTCACCAACAAATACGCCGAAGGTTATCCGGGCAAGCGTTACTATGGCGGCTGTGAATTTGCCGACGTTGCCGAGACCCTTGCCATCGAGCGTGCCAAGGAACTGTTCGGCGCCGGCTTTGCCAATGTGCAGCCGAATTCCGGCAGCCAGATGAACCAGGCCGTGTTCCTTGCCCTGCTGCAGCCGGGCGACACCTTCATGGGTCTGGATCTGAACTCCGGCGGCCACCTGACCCACGGATCCCCGGTCAACATGTCCGGCAAGTGGTTCAACGTTGTCTCTTACGGCGTGCGCCAGGACGATCATCTGCTCGACATGGACGAAGTCGAGCGCCTCGCCAACGAGCACAAGCCGAAGTTGATTCTGGCTGGCGGTACGGCGTATTCCCGCGTCTGGGACTGGAAGCGTTTCCGTGACATCGCCGACAGCATCGGCGCCTATCTGATGGTCGATATGGCTCACATCGCCGGCCTTGTCGCCGGTGGCGTACACCCGTCTCCGGTGCCTCATGCCCATGTCTGCACCACCACCACGCATAAATCCCTGCGTGGCCCGCGCGGCGGCATGATCCTGACCAACGACGAAGCGATCGCCAAGAAGATCAATTCGGCCGTTTTCCCGGGTCTCCAGGGCGGTCCGCTGATGCACGTGATTGCTGCCAAGGCCGTCGCTTTCAAGGAAGCCCTGCAGCCGGAATTCAAGGCCTATGCGCGTGCGGTCACCGACAATGCCAAGGCGCTGGCCGAATCCCTGAAGGAACAGGGGCTCGACATCGTCTCCGGCGGTACCGACAACCATCTGATGCTGGTTGATCTGCGTCCGAAAAACGCCACCGGCAAGGTTGCCGAAAAGGCGCTCGGCCGCGCCAACATCACCTGTAACAAGAACGGCATCCCGTTCGATCCGGAAAAACCGTTCGTAACCTCCGGCATTCGTCTGGGCACCCCGGCCGCCACGACCCGCGGCTTCGGTGTCGCGGAATTCCGCGAAGTCGGTCTCCTGATCACGGAAGTGTTGGATGGTTTGAAGGCCGCAAACAGTGAAGAGGGCAACGCAGCGGTTGAAGCCGCGGTCAAAGCCAAGGTAGAAGCACTGACGGCCCGCTTCCCGATCTACGGGGGCTGACAGCGGGCTCTGTCAGGAGCTTTGAAACATGAGATGTCCGTTTTGCGGGGGTGAGGAGACCCAGGTCAAGGATTCCCGCCCGACCGAGGACAACACCGCCATTCGCCGCCGCAGGATCTGCAACACCTGCGGCGGCCGCTTCACCACTTTTGAACGGGTTCAGCTGCGCGAGCTGATGGTGCTGAAACGCTCCGGCCGCCGGGTGCCCTTCGATCGTGAGAAGCTGGCCCGATCCGTGCAGATTGCCGTGCGCAAACGGCCGGTCGACCCGGATCGCATCGAGCGCATGATCAGCGGCATCGTGCGTCAGCTGGAGAGTTCCGGCGAGAGTGAAATCACGGCAGAAACGATCGGCAACCACGTCATGGAAGGCTTAAAAGGCATCGATGACGTCGCCTATGTGCGCTTTGCGTCCGTCTATCGGAACTTCCGCGAGGCCAAGGATTTCGAAGCCCTTCTGGACGAGCTCAGCGACTCCGATGTCGAGACGCTCAAGGACAGCTGATTTCGCGTTTCATGACTTCATTTTCTGAAATCGATATGCGGTTTATGGCGGCCGCTGAACGCCTGGCACGCCGCGGGCTTGGACGTGTCTGGCCAAACCCGTCCGTTGCCGCATTGATTGTCCGCTTCGAGAAGAGCGGCGCGAGGGTGGTGGGGCGCGGTGTCACGTCGCGTCCGGGCATGGCCCATGCAGAGGTCAACGCTCTTGCTCAGGCCGGTGATAGGGCGAGGGGAGCCACCTGTTACGTCACGCTCGAGCCTTGCTCCCACTACGGACGTACGCCACCCTGTTCCAGTGCCCTGATTGAAGCGGGTGTGAAGAGGGTCGTCGTTGGCATGGCCGACCCAAATCCCCGGGTCTCGGGTCGTGGGATCAACATGTTGCGCGAAGCAGGTGTTGAAGTCGCGGTCGGGCTGCGTGAAAAGGCCATGAAAGCACTCTACAAGGGCTTCACGCTGCGCCAGATGAAGAACAGGCCCCAGGTCTTCTTCAAGCTTGCCGTTTCAAAGGACGGATTTATCGGCCGGTCCGGCGAAGGCCAGGTCAAGATTTCCGGTCCCCTGTCGATGCGCAAGGTCCATGGCTTCCGGGCCATGTGCGACG
Source organism: Roseibium sp. (assembly GCF_965233565.1). Taxonomy (GTDB): domain Bacteria; phylum Pseudomonadota; class Alphaproteobacteria; order Rhizobiales; family Stappiaceae; genus Roseibium. Next base: position 5,596,259 of record NZ_OZ247494.1, read on the forward strand.
CCATTCTGGTCGGGTCCGGGACGGCGCTTGCCGATGATCCCCTGTTGACCTGCCGTCTGCCGGGCCTTGCCGCCCGGTCGCCGGTGCGGGTCATCATCGACCGTCGTGCGCGCCTGCCGCTGGAATCGCAGCTGGTGCGCACCTGTGTCGATGTGCCGGTCTGGCTGGTATGCGGAAACGATGCGGATCAGGACAAGATCGACCTGTTGGCAGCTGCCGGTGTGAACATCATCAGGGTGCCGGCCGAGACAACCGGCATCAAGCCGTCGGTGATCCTGAGCGCGCTGGCAACGCGCGGCATCACCCGCGTGATGGTGGAGGGCGGCGCTCGTCTGGCCACCTCGTTCTTGAAGGCGGACCTGGTCGACGACCTCTGTGTGGTTACCGGCAATCTGGAGATCGGCGAGGGGGGCATACCTGCCCTGAACGGTCTCGACCTTGCGGATGTGCTGAAAGACCCCAAATTCGAACGGATCGGATCCGGCAGATTCGATCAGGACAGATATATCTACCTCAGACGGCGGGAAGCCTGACATGTTCACCGGTATTGTGACCGACCTCGGCGAAATTCTCTCAATTGACGACATTCCGGCGGGAAAGCGCACCCGGATCCGGACGGCCTATGACACGGACAGTTTCGACATCGGGGCTTCCATCTCCTGCGCCGGCGTCTGTCATACGGTGACGGCCAAGGACAATGGCTCCAATGGCAATTGGTTCGAGGTGGAATCGGCAGCCGAAACCCTGGCCCTGACCAATGTGTCGGACTGGAAGGTTGGCCAGAAACTCAATCTGGAGCGATCGCTGACCATGGGCGCGGAACTCGGTGGGCACCTGGTGCTGGGCCACGTGGATGGTCTGGCCCGGATCACCAGGCGCCAAGACCATCCGGATTCGGTCTATTTCCAGTTCGAGGCGCCAGAAGAGGCGGCGCCTTTCATCGCCAAGAAAGGGTCCGTTGCCCTGGATGGGACGTCCCTGACGGTGAATGAAGTGGATGGTCTGCTGTTTTCCGTATTTCTCATTCCCCACACGCTCGAGGTCACGACCTGGTCCGACAAGAAGGTCGGCAACGAGATCAATCTTGAGGTGGATATGATGGCCCGCTACGCCGCGCGTCTTGCGGAATTCTCCAAGACCGGGTAGGGACCCGCCCAACACCTTCGCAAACGAGCTATTCCCGACCGTGTTTACCAGGCAGCAAATTAGTTGCCCGGATTTGCGGTTCTGCACGAATGACACTGGACAAACCGGGGCAGACATGGTTCCTGTCGCGGCCTTACAAGGGATTTGACACCGATGAGCGCTGCACCGAAACTTCTGATCATCGAAGCTCGTTTTTATGACGATCTTGCGGACTCGCTCGCCGAAGGCGCGATCAAGACGATTGAGGCCGCCGGCGCCAGCTACGACCGTATCGCTGTTCCCGGTGTTCTGGAAATCCCGGCCGCGCTCTCCATGGCGCTGACCGCCATGGAAGGCGAGGGAACGTTTTACGACGGGTTTGTGCTGCTCGGCGTGGTGATCCGCGGCGAGACCACCCATTACGACATTGTCGCCAATGAATCGAACCGGGTGATCATGGACCTGATCGTCGATGCGGATCTGGCCGTCGGAAACGGTATCCTGACCGTTGAAAACAGCGAACAGGCATGGGCCCGCGCGAAGGTGGACGACAAGGACAAAGGCGGGGCGGCAGCACGTGCGGCCCTTGACATGATCGCTCTGCGCGAGCGGCTTGGAGTATAAAGAGAATGACCGGAAAGGCCGACCCGGAAAAACCGGCTGGAAAAACCGTGCGACCCGCCAACAAGCGCGGCGTTGCCCGCCTCGCAGCTGTGCAGGCCCTCTATCAGATGGATGTCGGCGGAGCGCCGTTGACCAGTGTGGTCAGCGAATTCACCGCGTTCCGGCTTGGCAAGGAAATCGACGGAGAGCAGTACCGCGATGCCGATGAGCAATGGTTCAAGCAGATCGTTGCCGGCGTGGTCGAGGATCAGAAATTTCTCGATCCCTATATTCACACGGCGCTGACCGAAGACTGGCCGTTGAAGCGGATCGACAGCCTGCTGCGCGCCATCCTGCGCAGCGGTTCCTATGAGCTGCTGCGCCGCAAGGACGTGCCGCCGAAAGTGATCATTTCCGAATATATCGATGTCGCCAAGGCGTTTTTCGAAGATGACGAGCCCGGTCTCGTCAACGGTGTGCTGGATCGACTGGCACATGAGCTGCGCGACGCGGAACTGGACGCCAAGAAAGCAGACGGCGCCTCCTGATCATGGCGGACGAGAGGCCAGGCGAATTTGAGCTGATCCGGCGGTTTTTTGCCCCCCTTGCAAAGGATCCCGGCAGCCTGGGTCTCACCGATGATGCCGCCGTTCTGAGGGCGGCGGAGGGCTGTGACCTTGTCCTGACCAAGGATGTGCTGGCAGCCGACATTCATTTTTTTGCGGACGATGCACCGGAGGCGATCGCCGCCAAGGCGCTGCGCGTCAACCTCTCCGATCTTGCCGCAAAGGGTGCCAGGCCGCGCGGTTACCTGCTGGGTCTTGCCCTGCCGTCCGACTGGTCGACAGGGTGGCTGGAGCGGTTTTGCCGCGGACTGGGTGCGGACCAGTGTGTCTATGACATCCAGCTTCTGGGTGGCGACACGATAAGATCTGGCAACGGACTTCAGGTCTCGATCACCGCCATCGGTGAAGTGGCACAGGGCAGGGCTGTTCGCCGTGCGGGCGCCCGGCCAGGGGACAGGCTCTTCGTGACGGGAACCATCGGCGATGCCGCCGCGGGGCTTCTGGCTCGCCTTGATCCGGAGTTTTGCCGGTCGCACGACCTCACAGAGGAAGAAGAAACGCGGATCCTGGACCGCTATCTGCTGCCGCGGCCGCGGACCGGACTTGCGCCCTGCCTTGTCGATCATGCCAGCGCGGCGATGGATGTCTCCGACGGATTGTTTGCCGACTGTGCGCATCTGGCCACCGCATCCGGGGTCGATATCACCCTGGAAATGGCGGAAATCCCGTTATCCGGCGCCCTCCAGCATCTGAAGATCAAGGCGCCGGAGGTCTATGGTCGCTGTCTGAACGGCGGCGATGACTATGAAATCCTCGCCGCTGTGCCGGAAACATCCGCTGAAGCCTTTGCAAAGGCAGCTGTGGATTGCGGCTGTCCTGTCACGGAGATTGGTGTTCTGCGTGAGGGCGACGGGCGGGTCCATCTTGTTGAAGCAGGCAAGGCCCCGGCTCTCCAGGCGGCTGGCGGCTTCCGGCATTTCTGATTTCGTTCGCGACCGGACTTGAGCTTACAGTGACGGTCAGGTTTAAAAGAAGGTGCCCCGCCTGTTTGTCGGACACCATCCGACCACGCCAGCATCAAGCAAATCGAGATGTAACATGACCGCTCACGCAACGGCCCCCTTTGTCGACGACCATCTTGCCAAACGCAATGCGCTGCTTCTGGCCCTTGCGCAGGCACTGGGCGGGGCGTCGGCCTCCATCGTCATTGCGACCGGGCCGTTGGTCGGCTACATGATGCTGGACGAGGACAAGGCCCTGGCGACATTGCCGGTGTCCGCGATGGTTCTGGGCACGGCTTTCGGAACCATTCCGGCCGGAATGATCATGCGGCGTTATGGCCGCAGAGCCGGGTTTACCGGCGCCTCCCTGCTTGGCGCGGCTTCCGGTGTGCTGGCCTCTTTTGCCGTTTTTCAGAACCAGTTTCTGCTCTTCGCCCTGGCTTGCAGCCTGGGTGGGTTTGCGGGAGCCTTTGTCCAGCAATACCGCTTTGCTGCTGCCGACACGGCGAGCGACGCCTTCAAGCCCAAGGCGATTTCCTGGGTGCTGGCCGGTGGGGTCCTGGCCGGGGTTGTCGGACCGCAGACCGTGATCTGGACCAAGGACCTGTTCATGCCGATCCTGTTTGCCGGGACCTATCTGGCGCAGGCCGGGCTTGCACTGATCGCCTTTGTCCTTCTGATGTTCATCAAGATCCCCAAGCCTCCGCGCATCAGTCACAAACAGGCAGGCGGGCGGCCGCTTGGAGAGATCATGCGGCAGCGCCGCTTCGTTGTCGCGGCAGCTTGCGGCATCTGTTCCTATGCTCTGATGAGCCTGGTGATGACCGCGACCCCGCTCGCCATGATCGGCTGTGGCCTGTCCGAGACCGATGCCGCGCTCGGTATCCAGTGGCATGTCATTGCCATGTTCGGTCCGAGCTTCTTCACGGGCAGTCTGATTGCACGTTTCGGCAAGGAACGGATCGTCGCCATCGGGCTGGCACTGCTGGCCGGCTGTTCGATCGTCGCCCTGATGGGGCTGGAACTGGCGCATTTCTGGACGGCTCTGATCCTGCTGGGCCTTGGCTGGAATTTCGGCTTCATCGGCGCAACCGCAATGCTGACCGACACCTATCGGCCGGAAGAACGCAACATGGTGCAGGCGGTCAATGATTTCCTTGTGTTCGGATTCGTTGCAACGGCATCTTTTTCCTCCGGCGCACTGCTCAACGCGTTCGGCTGGGCGACCGTCAACATTCTGGTCTTTCCGTTTGTGGTGCTGTGTCTGGTACTTCTCGGCTGGCTTGTCTGGGGAGAAAAGAAAGCAGTTACAACCGGTTAAAGTGTCTTACGAATTCCATTTCGTCAGCGCAGCAAATTTACTGCATTGCACCAAATACTGCCGCAACGGAAGTGATAAATTAAACAATGTGAGAGCTTGACGAAGCGCTCCGCTTTGCTGCTATCGTGTGCTTCCTTCACGCAGGGAAGTGGGTGTGAAGGCCAGCCTGGCGGGAAAACGACAAGAAAATCAGTCCGCCGCATCTATGGGAGGAAGCATGATCGAGCTTGTCGTCATTATTTGTGGTCTCTTGTCCATTGCCTATGGGGCCTGGGCCATTCAGTCCGTCATGGCGGCGGACGCCGGAAATGAGCGCATGCAGGAGATCGCCGGGGCGATCCAGGAAGGCGCCAGTGCCTATCTCAACCGTCAATACACGACCATCGCGATTGTCGGTGCCGTGGTTTTTGTCCTGGCCTGGCTGCTTTTGTCCGGCACGGCTGCGATCGGTTTCGCCATCGGCGCCGTGCTTTCCGGCGCGGCAGGCTATATCGGCATGATGGTGTCCGTGCGTGCCAACGTTCGCACCGCCCAGGCCGCCAGCCAGAGCCTTGGAGCCGGACTTGAGATTGCCTTCAAGTCGGGGGCCGTCACCGGCCTTCTGGTGGCCGGCCTCGCATTGCTCGGGGTTGCCGTCTACTACACGCTTCTGACCGGCATGATGGGGTACGCCCCGACCGACAGGACCGTGATCGACGCTCTGGTCGCGCTTGGCTTCGGTGCCTCGCTGATCTCCATTTTTGCCCGTCTCGGCGGCGGTATCTTCACCAAGGGGGCCGATGTTGGCGGCGATCTTGTCGGCAAGGTCGAGGCCGGCATTCCGGAGGATGATCCGCGCAACCCGGCGACCATCGCCGACAATGTCGGCGATAATGTCGGCGACTGTGCCGGCATGGCGGCCGACCTGTTTGAGACCTACGCCGTGACCGTGGTCGCCACCATGGTTCTGGCGTCGATCTTCTTCACCGGGACCGATGCGACCAACCTGATGCTGTTGCCGCTTGTCATCGGCGCCAGCTGTGTGGTGACGTCGATCATCGGCACATTCTTTGTCAAGCTCGGCAGCAATAACTCCATCATGGGTGCGCTCTACAAGGGCTTCATCGCCACGGCAGTGCTGTCGGCTGTCGCGCTTGCCATCATCGTGTTCGGCTGGATCGGAGCGGGCACCGAGTACACCACCTCGGGCGGCGCAAGCTTCACAGGCTTCGATCTCTTTGTCTGCGGAGTTGTCGGTCTTGTCGTCACCGGGCTGATTATCTGGGTGACGGAGTATTACACCGGAACGGAGTATCGCCCGGTGCGCTCCATCGCCCAGGCGTCGGTCACCGGTCACGGCACCAACGTGATCCAGGGCCTGGCGGTCTCTCTTGAGGCAACAGCTCTACCGGCGATCATCATCATCGCGGGTATCCTGGTGACCTACGCCTTTGCCGGTCTCTTCGGCATTGCCATTGCCGTGACAACCATGCTGGCGCTGGCCGGAATGGTCGTGGCCCTCGATGCTTTCGGACCTGTCACCGACAATGCCGGCGGCATTGCGGAGATGGCGGAGCTGCCCGATGAAGTGCGCACCACGACGGACGCGCTTGACGCTGTCGGCAACACCACCAAGGCTGTCACCAAGGGCTATGCGATCGGGTCCGCAGGTCTCGGCGCCCTGGTCCTGTTCGCGGCCTACACGGAAGACCTGCGGTTCTTCTCCGCCAATGCGACGGAAGGCTCGATCTTCTATGGCATCGACGTGGGCACGCTGTTCTCGCTCTCCAACCCCTATGTGGTGGCAGGTCTCCTGTTCGGCGGTCTGTTGCCCTATCTCTTCGGCGGTATTTCCATGACCGCTGTTGGCCGTGCAGCCGGTGCCGTGGTGGAGGAAGTGCGCCGCCAGTTCAAGGAAAAGCCGGGCATCATGCAGGGGACCGAGCGGCCGGATTATGGCCGCGCGGTGGACATGCTCACCAAGGCGGCGATCCGTGAGATGATCGTGCCATCGCTTCTGCCGGTGCTGTCTCCGGTCGTGGTGTTCTTCGTGGTGCGGGCCGTGGCAACACCGGCCGATGCCTTTGCCGCGCTCGGCGCCATGCTGCTGGGTGTGATCGTCACGGGTCTCTTTGTCGCCATCTCCATGACGGCGGGCGGCGGTGCCTGGGACAACGCCAAGAAGTCTTTTGAAGACGGCTTTACCGACAAGGACGGTGTCACCCACCAGAAGGGCAGCGAGGCGCACAAGGCATCCGTGACGGGCGACACGGTCGGTGATCCCTATAAGGACACCGCCGGTCCGGCGGTCAATCCGATGATCAAGATCACCAACATCGTGGCCCTGCTGCTGCTGGCGATCATGGCGCATTGATCCAGGCCCTCTGAAACAGGAAAAGCCCCGGCCGCAGGCCGGGGCTTTTTGTTTGTCCAGAACCGGTCGTGCTTAAAGACCCAGGCTCGGCTTGGTTGCTCCACGCAGGATCTGGGTCAGGAAACCGTAGTCGGCACCACCCGTACGTGTCTTTCGGGTCACGATATCGACGATCTTGCCGTCTTCCAGCGAGTAGTTGCCGAGATCCTTGACGAAGCCGTCTTCGTCGAAATAGACCGCAACGACGCGCTGTTCGACAATGTCCGGGTTCAGGAAAGCCGTGGTCGCCGTTTTCTGGGAGATGTAATAATAGGCGTCACCGGCGAGGCTGGACGTCGTCGACGGCGACCCGAGCACGAGCTCGACCTGTTCGCGACTGGAACCGACCTGGACCTGATTGAGCATGTCGGCTGTGATGACATGACCATGCGTATAGGTAGATGTGAAACAGCCACCGAGCGGCAATGTGGCCAGAAGCGGTAGGATCACGGCGCTCGCCTTGAAGTTCATCGAAGAAGTCCCGTTGCGCCAGACCCGTCTGGCTCTATTTGAATTTCGTTGCTTGGCAAAGTCACTATCGTGGGATAGGGCACAAGGCAACACCTGACTTTGCTTCGAGTTGGCTCTAAAGGAGACACCATGATATTCGGCCTGTTCCGCCGCCGGTCCCGCGATGCCGAACACAGGGTCTATTGTGAAATCGTGGCCCAAGCACGGCAACCGGTCTTTTATACCGACTTTCTCGTGCCGGATACCATCGATGGCCGGTTTGACCTGATCATTGTTCACGCCGTGCTGTTCTTCAGGCGTCTGCGCGGTGAAGGCAAGGACGTCGCTGAATTCTCGCAGGCCGTGTTCGACCTGTTTTTCGAAGATATGGATGCCTCGCTGCGGGAAATGGGTGTCAGCGACACGCGCGTCCCGAAGAAGGTCAAGGTGATGGGAGAGGCCTTTTACGGCCGGGCGGATGCCTATATCCCGGCAATCGACGAGGGTGATGCGGAGGCACTCAGCGAAGCGCTTGGCCGGAATATCTTCACCGATGCACCGGAGCCGCTCGCACAGATGCGCCTGGCTCACTATATGCTGCAGACGGCAAAGGACCTGGATGCCCAGACAGCGGACGTGCTGCGCAAGGGAGACATAAGCTGGCCGGATCCGGAGCGCTTCAAGGAGATGCCCTTCTGATCGATCTCAAGGCCGATAGCCGGCAAGTCAAAAAGAAAGAACAACAATGACAGCAGATACGTTTCCCTATTCCTTCAAAGTGAATGCCAGCAAGGTTGTCGACAAGGACGAAAAGATCTCGGTGGCGCCGGATGCGGCATCAAGAGCGGCAATAGCTTCCACTTTCGATCTCAATGCCATCCATGCCCTGACCGCGGATTTCACGCTGAAACCCTATCGCAAGGCAGGCCTGCGCGTTGTCGGGCCGATCAAGGCAACGATCAGCCAGACCTGTGTGGTGTCGCTGGAGCCCTTTGACAGCGAGTTGGAGCTGGAAGTTGACCGGACATTTGAACCTCACTCCACCCGGCCACGGAAAATTCGCGATCTCAACGATGAGGGCGAGATCGAGATCGATCTGGAATCACTGGACCCGCCCGACGTCATCCTTGATGGCGTACTCGATCTGGGAGCCGTGATTTGCGAGGAACTCGCGCTGTCGCTTGATCCGTTCCCGCGCCGCGAAGGGGTCGCTTTTGAGGGGGGCGACGCAGACGACGACGAGGTCGTGGAAGAAGAGCCGGAAAAGCCGTCTCCCTTTGCTGCACTGCAGGCGTTGAAGGACAAACCCGAAGGCGGAACCTGATGTCCTTGCCTTAATGTGTCGCAACGGCAGCAGGCATAATCAAAGGGGTTTTCAACGTTTGAACCGGGATGGATCAGGAAAACGGTTGTCAGCCCTGCCAAAAACGTTATGTTCGCGCCGTTCTTGGCTCTCTTGAAGCTGCTCTTGCCGAACCGGCAAGTTCCTTTGGGGCGCCGTCCGGTGCTGTTCCTGGTAATCACACGTCAAAAGACTTTCTAAATGGCGAAAACAATTCCGATTTCCCTGGATGCTATGGGCGGCGACAATGGAGCCGAAGTCGTCATACCCGGCGCAGAAATTGCGCTCGTCCGGCACCCGGATATCCACTTTCTGATCTACGGCAACGAGAAAGTGATCGCTCCGCTGCTGGAGAAATATCCGCGCGTTCGCGACGCCTCCACGTTTCACCATTGCGACGTGTCGATCGCCATGGACACAAAGCCAAGCCAGGCCCTGCGGCAGGGCCGCTGGCGATCCTCCATGTGGCGCTCCATTGAAGCGGTCAAGACCGGGGAGGCTTCCGTTGCCGTATCGGCCGGCAATACGGGCGCGCTGATGGCCATGTCGAAATTCTGCCTGCGCACCATGGCCAATATTGAGCGTCCGGCGATTGCCGCTCTCTGGCCGACCATGCGCGGTGAATCGGTGGTTCTCGATGTCGGCGCCACTATCGGTGCGGACGCGCAGCAACTGATCGATTTTGCCATTCTGGGCGGCGCCATGGCACGAGCCGTGTTTGGCGTGCAGCGACCGAGTGTCGGCCTGTTGAATATCGGCGTGGAAGAAGTCAAAGGCCTGGAAGAGGTCCGTACGGCGGGGCGCCTGTTGCGTGAAACACCGCTACGCTCGCTGGACTATGCAGGCTTCGTGGAAGGCAACGATCTGGGCAAAGGCACGGTCGACGTTGTTGTGACTGAAGGCTTTGCCGGCAATATCGCGCTGAAAACCGCCGAAGGCACGGCGAAACAGATCGGCAGTTACTTGCGTTCGGCCATGAATCGCACCTTTATGTCCCGCATCGGCTATCTCTTCGCCAAGGGCGCATTTGATCTGCTGCGCGAGAAAATGGACCCGCGCAAGGTCAATGGCGGCGTGTTCCTGGGACTGAACGGCATTGTGATCAAGAGTCACGGCGGGACGGATGCGGAAGGTTATGCCTCCGCAATCGATCTGGCCTATGACATGGTCAAGAACGAACTGACTCACAAGATCGCCCAGGATCTTGTGCATTATCATCGTGGCCGCTTCGCTGAAGCCGCGCCGACATCGGAAGGTGATTTGTGAGCGTAATCCGTTCAACAGTAACCGGCTGCGGAAGCTATCTGCCGGAAAAAGTCCTGACCAACAACGACCTCGCCAAGATGGTCGATACGTCTGACGAATGGATCGTTCAGCGCACCGGCATCAAGCAGCGTCATGTTGCAGCCGAAGGTGAAGTCACCTCGGACCTGGCATTGGCTGCTGCAGAACGCGCGTTGTCGGCTGCGGGCAGGGATGCCCAGGACATTGATACGATCATCCTGGCAACAGCAACGCCCGACAATACCTTTCCCGCAACGGCTGTCACCGTACAGGCCCGCCTTGGTATCCATCACGGCGCTGCGTTCGACGTACATGCCGTCTGTTCCGGGTTCGTCTATGCGCTGACCACGGCCGACGCCTATATTCGTGCCGGTCTCTCCAAGCGCTGTCTTGTGATTGGGGCTGAAACCTTCAGCCGCATTCTTGACTGGACCGACAGGACGACTTGCGTTCTGTTCGGGGATGGCGCCGGTGCGGTTGTTGTCGAAGCCGTCGAGGCCGATGGCAGCAATTCCGACCGTGGTATTCTGACGTCTCATCTGCGCTCGGACGGCCGTCACAAGGAAAAGCTCTTCGTCGATGGCGGCCCGTCTGCCACACAGACTGTCGGTCATCTGCGCATGGAAGGCCGGGAAGTGTTCAAACATGCTGTCGGCATGATCACCGACGTGATCGAAGATGCGTACAACGCCACCGGTTTCACGTCCGAGGATCTCGACTGGTTCATTCCGCACCAGGCCAACAAGCGCATCATCGATGCCAGCGCGAAGAAACTCGGCATTGTGCCTGAAAAAGTGGTGACCACCGTGCAGCTCCACGGCAACACGTCGGCTGCTTCCATTCCGCTGGCGCTGGATACTGCGGTAAAAGACGGACGTGTCAAAAAGAACGATCTTTTGATGCTGGAGGCGATGGGCGGCGGTTTCACATGGGGCTCCGTGCTGCTGCGCTGGTAACGGTCTCTCCTCCGCCTCGTCACAAATATTAATCGGACGCCTAGTTCCGGTTGACCGACCTGCCTCAAGGCCGTACCGTATGGTCTTGCATCGGAGTTCTCTTGCAAAATCAGCCAGATCGCTGGCGCCGTTGAGGAGGGGTTATGGGCAATCGGACTATTACCCGCGCAGATCTATGCGAGGCCGTTTATCAGAAGGTGGGTCTGTCCCGGACTGAATCGTCTGAACTGGTCGAGCGCGTTCTTTCAGAAATTTCCGACTGTCTTGTGACCGGAGAATCGGTAAAATTGTCAAGCTTCGGGTCATTTGTGGTTCGCTCCAAGGGGGAGCGTATCGGCCGCAATCCGAAGACAGGCGAGGAAGTGCCGATTTCGCCGCGCCGCGTGATGGTGTTCAAGCCATCAAATGTATTGAAGCAGCGTATCAATGATGCGCTGACGGGACAGGCCAGCAAATAACAAGACCGGATGAGCTCGCAGGACAAAAGCCCAGACGCCTTTCGCACAATCAGTGAGGTCGCTGAAGACCTGGACCTGCCGCAGCATGTGCTGCGCTTCTGGGAGACGCGTTTCTCGCAGATCAAGCCGTTGAAGCGCGGCGGTGGCCGGAGATATTACCGGCCGGACGATGTCGAGCTTCTGAAAGGCATTCGCCACTTGCTGTATGGAGAAGGCTACACCATCAAGGGCGTTCAGCGCATCTTGAAGGAGCAGGGCCCTCGTTTCGTGATGCAGGTCCGGCACGAGGAGGCGCAGGCGGTGCCCACAGCGCCAGCCGAACAATCAACTCCCGATGTACAACTGGTTCCAGGCCAACCGGCAGAACCTCTCCCGAACGGTGTTCTGGCGGACGATGCGCCGGATCCGGCGGAACAGGGTCATGCCGGTGGCTTTAATATTCTTGGCCGTCTGCGCGGAGAAAAGCCCGTTCCAGGCTCGGCCCCGTCGAATTCTGCAGTGTCCAAAGAGGATATCCGCCGACTTCAGGCGACCCTGTTCGAGCTGCTGGAATGCAAGCGCACGCTAGATCAGGCGCGCTGATGGCATCGCGCTTGTCAGATCAGCCTTTCGGTTTGCGCTTGATAAATCGTGTCAGAAAACTGCGGCTCTCAGGTTTGGGGTCTGGTCCAGCTTGAGACACCTGGGCTCTCAGGGCAAAGCTTCTGAGTTCTTCCATGGACATGCGCGGGGGCGCTGGCTTGGAGGGGGGCGTCGAGACCGGTCCGTCTTGGTCGACCTCCGGATCCGGTATCTGCGCCTGAGCTGCAAAACCGGGCTCTTGTGAAGTAGGTGCTTCGGGTTGGTCCGACAAAGCCCCAGTTTCCTCCTCATCGGCAGGTTCTGCGCTGTCCAGCTCCGATAGGCGCTCCAATATCGCGGCATCCACCGGATCGTTAGGATCCAGATTGCTAACATCGACATTGGAAACGCTTGAGGACTGCCGCTCGCCGTCCTCATTGTATTCGTGGTAAATTGTTGGCCTCTTGTCGCCGTCAATGCCCAGCTCGGCACTTTCCTGAACACTCAGGACGATGCGGTCCGGTTCGCCATCTGCCGTGGCCTCGTAGGCAATTCTGACCTTTTCTCCCTGGTTCTTGCCGAAAACGTCTCCATCGGGAAGGACCTCCTTTCGCCGGAAGCAAAAGGCCACAAAATACATCAGGTTTTCGACCATGTACGAGGGCGGGATGTTGCCCGGTTCGAAATTGACTCGATAGCCGATGAGGTGTTCGGCTCCCGAGGCGACCATCCCGAATGTTCTCTGGTCTGAGACGCTCTGCAAGGGAGAATAGAGGTGCGGCCGGATGTAGAGTAAGGTTGGTTCGTCCTGGATCGCAAGTTCACAAAAGCGCTGTGCAGGCAACAGATACCCGTTGGAGGCCCAGAATACGCCTTCGCACCTTGTTTTCAGGGCGATCTGAACCGCCAGGACCTTGACCAGGCCCATGGCAAAGGCGGTTATGCGGCTGTCGCGAAAAGCATTGAAGTCCTCGCCCACCATCTCCTTCAGACCGTCAGGCAGGTTATCCGGTCCGAACAGGCCCTTGCGCACGGAGATCGTCGTCACCGCCCGACAGCCTTCAATGGTCTTCTGCGCATCCGGAAAGACATTCTGAACCGTGTAGTCACGGCTTGCCAAATCCAGATGCGCCTTGTTTTCAAGCGGAATGCTTTGCGTCACCATGATCTGCAGATCGCCCAGCACCGCATAGATGTCGGTATCGGTGCTGCTTGGCGACAGCCCGAAAGTCATGTTGGTCGCCTGGCACTGCTCGACGGTTTTCTGAATGAGCGTCTTGAGGGTGTCGCCGTCAAGTGGCGCGTAGTCTTCAAAGAGAAGCTGGCAATCGACGCTGCGGAGGGGATGCGTTTTCAAAACCGGTACCGGAGAGAAAGAGATGATGGGCCAACCCTAGCTTCCAATCGTAAAGGACTGGTTGCGGCAGGCCCGTCATGCACTCAATCAAGCCCTAGGCAGGACGCATAGAAACTGGTGGTCGCCGGCCAGTCGGAGAATATGCCTTTGACGCCCACATCCTGCGCCAGAACATCGACGACTTCCAGCATTTTGCCGTCGCTGTCGATCGCTTTCCCGACGGTCTGATAGTACCAGCCACCACCGGAATTGAGCGGACCGGACCGTTCCAGTGTCCAGGTGATCAGGTCGAGACCGGCCTTCCTGGCTTCCCTGGCATAGGGGGAGGGCACGATCTTGCCGTCTTCCAGCGTCAACAGGACGAAGAGCGGCGGGGCGATGTAATTCACACCCATCTTTTTCAGCTCTTCCATGGACGGAGAGAAGGTCGACGGATCGAGCGGGTTCAGGTCACGGCGGGCGTCGAGATAAACCGCCTGCTTGCCGAACTCCGGCTCGTTTTCGATCCAGTAGAGTACGTCCTGAAGATTGAAGGACTGGGCAAACACATCTTCCGGCGGAATGCCAGCTTCCTTGTACTCATCGATCAGCTTCTGGGCATAGTCCTGCTGGGAGAAACCGTCATAGGGCATTGCCACCTTCGGCGCCTTCAGTTCCGGCGTGAATTTCGCACCAAGATCCTTGAAAAGAGCAATGCTCTCCTTGTGGGTCAGTAGCGTGCCGGCTGCGCCGTAGAGTTCGGTCCGCCAGGGCGCGGTGCCGTCCATATAGGCCTCCACCGTTTCGGCCTTTTTGTTTGCGCTGTCCATCTTGCCGCGCAACCTTTTGAACTCGGCAAGGGTGAGGTCTGACGTCCGGCATTCTGCGGACGCCGGCTGATCGCCGCTCGCGGGGGTGAAGCCACTGGTGCATTTGCCGGCAAGGTCCGTCGCCAGGATGTTGGTAGTCGTATGCAGATCGTTCTGGGAGTGGCGGCAAACCAGTTCCTTATCGGCGGTGAAGGTCACATCGCATTCCTGGATGCCAGCACCCATTACTGCGGCTGCGCGATAGCCTTCTTCCGTGTGTTCGGGAAACTGAAGCGGTGCACCTCGGTGGGCGATGGAAAACAGCGTCGGTTCGACCGGATTTCCGAGACAGGCCTGGAGCTTTTCCTTGAGTGGTCCATCCTCCATTTGGCTCACAAGCCAGCCGGGCCGGGGGCCGATGTCGGCTGTGGCTGCCGCCGGGACGGCAAGGTTGAAGCTGGCGAAGAGGGCGAGGGCAAGGGGGAATTTCATGGGGCTACCATCGAGTAAGAAAGGATGAGGGAATAACTAGACGCGAAGCGCTTTACCGCAAGGGACTTTATACGGGTGACCATCTGATCTTCAGCGCTTCAGGACCTCTTACCGAGAGACCGCGCTTGTAGCGCACTTCTGGCTCTGACAGTTCGATCGACTTGTAGCGCTTCAACAGCGTGGAAAAAATGATGTCCATGTCGAGCCGCGCCAGATGATTGCCGAGGCAGAAATGGGCACCGCGGCCAAAGGCGATGTGCCAGTTGGGTGTGCGGCCGACATCGAAGCGGTCTGCGTCCGGAAACTGCTTCGGATCGCGGTTGGCGGAACCATAAAGCACACCGAACTTGGTGCCGCTTGGATAGGTCTGGCCGCAGATCTCGACATCTTCCGTACAGTACCGGTGGAAAAAGGGCAGGGGGGACTCGTAGCGGAACATTTCCTGGACGGCGGTTTTCATCAGGCTCTGGTCGTTCCGCAGGCGCTGCATTTCATCCGGGAATTTCAACAGCGCGTGCATGCCGCTGCCAAGCACATCGATGGTCGATCCATGCCCGGCCATCAGGATCAGCATGGCAGTGGAAATGAACTCGTCATGGCTCATCTGGCCGACACGTTCTGCCTCGATCATCAGTGACAGAAGATCGTCCTTCGGATCGGCTGCCCGGGCGGCCTTCAGCTCCAGCAGGTAGTGGTAGAACTCGGTTGTGTTGGTTTCGGCAAGTTCCTTGCGCTCGTCCGAGCGGTCGATGTCGAAAAACTGGACAATGTTCTCCGACCAGACCCGCAGCTGCGGGCAGTCTTCATCCGGAACGCCGAGGACCCGGCCGATGATGTGGCCCGGCACATGAGCGGCAAGGTCCTCGACAAAATCGATCTCATCCCGGCCCGAAAGCTCTTCGAACAGCCGGTCGACATAGGCCTGGATGTCGTCACGCAACTTGCCGACCATGACCGGTGTGAACAGCTTGAACACCTGTTTGCGCAGCCGATCATGAACCGCGCCGTCGCTGTCGAGCAGGGAAAACTGAACGAAGCGGGAATGATGCGGCATGTCGTGCCAGTTCTGCGCCCGTTTCTGCTCGGCAATTTCGTCAGCGGTTGCGATGTGATCGAGCGAGCGGACCATCTTGTCGTGTTGCACGATTTCCGTGACATCGTCGAAGCGTGCAGCCAGCCAAACATCAAATTCCTCGAACCAGGTCAGACCATCCCTGGCCCTGAGGGCGTCATAAAAGGGATGCGGATCCTGGGCGAAGGCGTCCGTGAGGGGCTGGAAGGAAAGGTCTGTGGACGGGCTCATGCGGGGCTCTTGGCGTGACGGGCGATGGGGTAGAATTGTGATTCTTGGCAGGGTCGGGGATTTCGGCAGCCAAGTGCAAGCGGAAAGCGGCGTTTGTCGGCGGAATAGTGGCCTGGCGGGCCAGTTATCCAAAGCCGGGCGAGCCGGGTTCTGGGGATAGTGAGGAAATGACAGTTCTGACGATACCGCGCGGCGGTCGAAATTCTTAACACTTCCTGAATGCGGGGCGCGGGGGCCTTGCTTGCACAAACTGAACAGAACGAAGAGTGCGTGAGGCCGAAATGCGGGTGCCCAAGGCGTTCCATGACGAGTATCAGACGTTTCTGCGGGACACCGGTTTCGACAATCCGGACCCGCAAGCGCTTCTCATGGATCTGGCCTCACTCAGCATGGAAGTCTATCTGAAGGATATCGCCTGGTTGTCGGATTTCATCGGCCGGGTGCAACAGGCCAAGCAGAAGGCGGCCTGAGGGCACCATCGGTGTCAAACAGTCTCTAATTCCAACGCCTGCCTATATACCGAAATCGGATTCCACCTCGTTCGCCCACTCGATCAGGGCTTCCGCAACATAGCTTGTCTTGTGCCGCGTGCCGTCTTCGTCGATCACCATCTCCTGGATCGCGCGTGCTACATTGGCGAGCTCAAATTCATCCAGGTTCAAAAGTGCTTGAGCAAGAGCGTCCATGGCAGGCCTTTCCGGTGTGCTTGTCAGGATCTACAATAGTAGCTAAGAGTTGAGCCTCAACTTCAAGTATGTTTACGGGGCGGCGTATGGGCATTTCAATCTGGCAGATCTTCATTCTTGTTCTGCCAATTCTGTTGTTTGTTGTGGCTTTTTTCACGACCTCGCGGGACACGTTTTTGAACCGAATGGGGTACTTCGTGCGATTGCTGGTCTTGATCGTCGCCGGAACCGGCTTGGTGCTGCTGACCTCGACACTGCTGGCCGAGAGCGCTGCCGGAGCGATCATCATGCTTGTTCTGGGCATCGTTATTGGCCTCATGAACCTGCGCTTTCAGATCATGCGGCTACAGGACATTGGCTGGTCGCGCTATTTTGCCCTCTTGTCCTATGTGCCGATCGCCAACCTTGTTTTTCTTCTGGTGCTTCTGTTTGTGCCAGGAGGGCAGCGGCCCGTTGCGGAGGTGTTTTCCTAGGCCCAATGGTCAGGCTGGGAAACGCTTGCCCGCTTTGAGTGTCTGCAAACAAAGTCAGGAGCAGATGGTCATGGAAAACACATCCAAGGTCGACGGCATCGGCGGGGTTTTCTTCAAAAGCAGCGACCCCGACCGGCAAGCTGCCTTTTACAAGAAACATTTCGACATCAATCTGGGCACCTGGCTGCACCAGAATGCCGGTCCATCCGTTGTTGCAGCCTTCAAGTCGGAGACATCCTATTTCGGACCGGCCGAGAACCGCTTCATGATCAATTTCCGCGTGTCCGATCTGGACAGCCTGATGGTAAGTCTGAGATCGGACGGCGTGACGGAACTGGGCTACGACGATGAAGCTTATGGACGGTTTTTCCGCTTTCTCGATCCGGAGGGAAACGCGGTTGAACTCTGGCAGCCACCGGAGGGAGAGTTGCCGGACGACTAGGCGACTTTTTCATAAACAGTGTCATCCAGTTTCAGCGGCAGACCGAAAACTGCAGCTGGTCCAATGATGCTGCCGAAGTGCCAGCATTGGAAGTCGGGATGATCTTTCTTTCTGCCTACAGTCGAAATGCGTGTTTGGCAAAGCTGAGAACTGGATCGTGACCCGACTTCTGGTGGCTATAGAGCGTGGCCAAAACTGCACTTCGTAGTGCGGCAAAAACTGACTGGACTTGAAACAGTTTGCCAGGCGTTTGTGCCGGAAAATCTCTTGGAGCCTGTCGAGCTTGCCTATGTGTCCAACGGTGCCGTTTGAACCGGAGATCACCCGGCTCGTATCCTCGCGAGCCGGGCGATAGTCAACACCACTGCGGCTTCATGCGTCTTCGAGATAGTCGCGCAGGCCGATCAAGTATGCCCGGGCCAGAGGCTCCTCGCCTAGCGCAAGCATCCGGGCGGTATCGCCGGCACTGTCTCCGAAGAAGGGTTCGGTGAGAATTGTCGGATGGATAGATGCCTGGAGCGATGTCGATCCGCGTTCGCCATCCTTGCGCGGTTTCAGGCCGCGGCTGGGGCGACCCAGGGCCTCGACAACAGCATTCTGAACGGCAGAGGCCAGCGCCTTGCCACTTGCCGAAGTGTGCCAATACAGCATTTCGGACCCGTGACCACCACCAGAATTGAAATGAAGTTCGACGATGATCTCGGGCGACCAAGCGTCGATAGCGCTGTAGGCATCCGCGATCTCTTTCGAATAGCTTGAAGACTTGTTCCGGAAAAACTGTTTGAGTTCGATGCCATATTCGCCTTGTAGCGCCGCCATCTTGGCATAAACGCGTTTGTTGTAGACCCATTCGGAGACTTGCATGTCATCTGAATAAGCGCCTTGCGACTTCGAGTTGTGGCCAATGAGGACTGCGACCCGTTTCTTGGTTGCTGACAAGGCGTCATCTGCCTCAAGGACTGCACTCAGACCTAAGTCGTTGATCTCTTTCCGAATGCGCGGGACTACCCCAAGCACTTTTGCGACGTAATTTGGGTCGCCGGCATAGCCGCCGGCCTTTAGGTGGCCAATATAACCCGACGGATCTTCGGCAAAGGCACGCCACCCATCGTAGAAGCTGCCATTGTCGATGAATGCCCAATACCCGTCGATGAAGTCTTCAAGGCTGGCAAAAGCGCAATAGGTGTCCAACCCGTCATGGGCCATGTAGTCAACGGGTTCGGCGAGCGGCCGATCGCGATTTACCCTGGCACGGAATTTTAAGCCGCCAAAGTTCAGATGATCGGTTGCCAGTGCGCTGGTGCCGAAACCGGATTCCAACGCCCATTGCGCCAAAGTTACAATTTTAAGATCTGGTGCATCAATGGAATGTGTGGCGTATTTACGGATAAGATCGTGCCAGAGAGACATGGAAATTCTCCACTTTTTCATGTTCAAATCGTGCGCAATACTATTCTGGTTAAAGGCCGAGAATTGAAACCGCGGTTTCATTCTACCTAAAAACTGGCTCGAGTTGTACTGAATGAATTTCAGGTCATTGGGTTGCAATTGTTTTTCGAAGTGAATTTTTGGGTGTTCCTGGTGCTACTTGTTCGGCGCATAGGAACTGCGTTTCGAATTCTGGCTTGCTTTGCCGTCTTTTGTGACAGCCTTCACCGATGCTGATTGGTGCGCCATCAAACCATTTCGCTTTGCAAACCAGGCGGCCTTCGAGTTTGCACGACAGGTGGGACCAGATCAGTTTGTTATTGGTGAGGATGGCGGAACGCTAAGTGCGACTGGCCTTGCACGACCATTATTCCAACGGCTTCTTGCGATGACGCCGTGCCGGTGTGTTGGATCGTGTTTTGAGCGCTCTCCTTTTTAGAGTTATTCTCCCGCCACCAGTTCAAACACTTTCACCGGCGCTGCATATCCCTTCACATCGGTATCTCCTACCGAGCGAACGCTGAACCGGCCTTCAACACGCCTTGCCAGATCCTCGCTCACCAGAATACTCGTCTTAAGCTCCCTGTTCGCGCCTTCCAGCCGTGAGGCGAGATTGACGGTGTCACCAAGGGCCGTGTAGTTCAGCCTGTCCGAACTGCCGACGTTGCCGACAATGGCGTCGCCGCAGTGGAGGCCGATGCGGGTTCTGACCGGAGGGATGTCTCCGGTGTTCCAGGAATCTGTCTCGGCCTTGCTGGCGGCTATCACCGCAAGGGCGGCTTCGCAGGCCTTGGCCGCGTGATCTTCCACCTGGTTCGGCGCATTCCAGAAGGCCATCACCGCATCGCCGATATATTTGTCGATTGTGGCGTCGTGATCGAGAAGCGTCTGCGTAACGATCTCGAAATAGCGGGACATGCGCCGCATGACTTCTTCCGGCTCGAGATGAGAGGACATGGCGGTGAAATTCTCCAGGTCCATGAAGAGGACCGTGATGTCACGCTTGTCGCCGCCCGGTTCCGGCACTTCGCGGCGCTCGATCATCCGGCGGACCAAAGCCTTCGGCACATAGCGACCGAATGTCTGCAGCGAGGTACGCATCTGATCGAGAGCGCCCTCCAGCTTGTAGATCTCATCGACGACGGATTCATGAGGGAAGGGTTTTTCCAGATCAAATTCCCGGATGCGGCGCGTGCCGTCGGCAAGTACCTGTAAGGGACGTGACAGCGAGCGCGAGACCAGCCAGATCAGCGGGATGCTGCACAAGGCGATCAGAACGGACACAGCGATCGTGCGCTGGGAGGCGCGGGTCAACTCGCCGACAACGGCGGAAAGCGGCAGGGCGATGGCAAGGTTTTCCAGCTTGTTCGCGCCCAGTTCGATCTTGGACAGATGGGTGATCCACATCTGGCCGTTGACGTCGATGGTATCAACTGTGTCCTGATCCGGGCTCAGAACCTGTTTCTGCAGGGCCTCGATCGCCGCCCGCCATTCGCTCCGGTCGACATTTTCGTTTTCCGAGGAATTGGCCAGCAGCAGGCCGTCCTGACTGATGATTGTCAGGACACCTTCCTTGGCCTGCGGTTCGGAATTCAAGAAAAGGTCGAGATCGTCGAGCGTCAGGTCAACTCCGACAACACCTTTTGCATAGCGCTTGCTGACCGTCAGACCCGGCTTGCCGGTCCCCGCAAACAGGTAGACGTCGGTGCGGGTGACGTGATTGACCTCAGAAGCTGCCTTGAACCAGGGGCGTTCGCGCGGGTCATAGTCGATCTCGTAAGTGCTGGTTGTTGCCAGCGTGTCGCCGTTTTCATCCAGAAACCGGTCGTAGCGGATCGGTCTGTCCCGGCCGCCGCGCAGAATGATCTGTTCCAGCAGAAAGGTGCCTTCCGGCGCTTCCAGAGCTTCAAGGTCTTCTTTTGAACGGGTGCGGGCGGCACCGATCAGGTAGCTGCTGCCGTCCTGGTAACCGATATAGATATTCGCGATCTGCGGCATGACCGAGACAAAGGAAATCATGCGTTTGCGCGCCGGGTGGCCGCTTGCCTTTGGAACAGCATCCACATCCAGCCAGTCGCCGGAATAGTCGGCGATGGAGTTGATCGGCGCAATCAGCGAGGCGGTCTGCAGCCGGATCACTTCGGCTGAGCGTTCCATCAGCTCTCGACCCGCCGTCAGGGCTGCGGCGCGGTTGGAATAATGGGTATAGGAAATGATCGTGGCAGCGAGTGCCAGCGCCACGCCGAGCGTCACTGCAAAAAGGCTCAACGTGATCGGAAATCTGGATCGGCGTATATTCACCTCCAGTCAGCTCCCCCGAGACAGATTTTGGCGTTTGTTGTGACGGGAAAGCTATTGAACAAGCAGGCGCTTGGCAACTGCGAGAAAGGTTTTCGGATCAGGCGGAGAGCGCGGGTCTTTCCTGAGAGTGGCTCACCAGATAAGTGGCTTTCGCCGGAACGGGCAACAGCGCCTCGGCAAGGGCGATCCGTTCGGGCGTGTAATAGTGCTCTTCATGCAGCAGATTGACCGTGCCGACCAGCGTATCTTCGAGCACCACCGGCAAGTTGATGACCGAGCCGCAGCCCAGCTGACCGATCAGTTCGTAATCGGGAAACACCTGAGAAATATCCGTCAGGGTGTTGGCGACGAACATTTTTTTCTCGCCATGCACCTGGTTGAACCAGGCGTCATAGGTAATAGGTTTGGTGCCGGAGACCGGATAGGCTTCCGGGTGGGAGGTGTAGGAACGGCAGGCGAGTTCGTTCGCCATGTCAACACGCATGAAGGTGAAAAGCTTGACGCCAACCGTTACGCGGGTGAGAGCGAAAAGAGCGTCGAACGCCGCACCAGCGGTTTCGGCTTTCGAAAGAGCGCGGTCGAATTCGGCCAGTGGGCCGCTGAAATCGGTCATGAAAGTCTCAGATGATCAGGCAGGTTGAAGGGCACCGCCGCTGGCGGCAAAAAGTTCTTGAGAATACGCATCGGCAAGCCTGCCGGTTTTCAGGCTCTCGACATCCGCAATCTCCACGATCCGCCCGTGGCGCATCACCGCCAGGCGGTCGCAGAGGAAAGAGACGACGGGCAGGTTGTGGGTCACCAGCAGATAGGTGAGGCCCTGATCTCGGCGCAGCTTTTTCAGAAGATTGAGAATTTCGGCCTGAACCGAAACGTCCAGCGCCGACGTCGGTTCGTCGAGCAGCAGAAGGCGCGGTTCCAGCATCAGGGCTCTGGCAATGGCAACGCGCTGCCGCTGACCGCCGGAGAGCTGGTGGGGAAAACGAAACCGGAAACGCTGGTCGAGGCCGACGGCATCGAGCATTTCCCTGACGCGCTTGTCACGCCCGCCGATGCCGTGAATGGCGAGGGGTTCTGCAAGGCAGCTGTCGACCGTTTTTCGGGGATGCAATGAGCCGTAAGGGTCCTGGAACACCATCTGGCAGGTTTCTGCAAAGGCGATGTCCGGCGCGTGGCCGCGTGCTGCACCAAAGACGGACAAGTTGCCCGTCCAGTCCGGTGCCAGCCCCGAAATCGCTTTCAGGATCGTGGATTTGCCGGAACCGGATTCGCCGACCAGCGCGAAGCTTTCGCCCTGGGCGACGTCAAAGGACACTTCATGCACGACGCGCGTGCTGCCATAGCTGACCGAAAGGTTGTTTAGGGAAAGGGCGCTGTTGCTCATGTTCCGGCCTCTGTGGTCCAGCTGCTGCGGTCAAGCACGGGCAGCTCCGCCCGCGTTTCGTTCATCCGCGGCATGGCGGCCAAAAGACCGCGTGTATAGGGATGACTGGCCTCGTGCAGGGCACCGGCTTCGCATTCCTCGACGATTTCGCCGCTGTTCATCACCAGAATACGGTCGCAATAGCGCGCAACCAGATTGAGGTCATGGCTGATCAGGATCAGCCCCATGCCCTTGCCGGTGACGAGATCATCGATAATGTCCAGCACTTGCGCTTGAACAGAGACGTCGAGCGCGGAGGTCGGTTCGTCGGCGATCAGCAGGTCCGGTTCCGGGATCAACATCATGGCAATCATCACCCGCTGGCCCATGCCACCCGAAACTTCATGCGGATAGAGCTTGGCGACGCGTTCCGGATCGTGAATGCGCACGGCCTCCAGCATCGCCAGAACACGGGACTTCAGATCTTTGCGCAGAAGGTACTTGTGCGTGACCAGCGCTTCGGCGATCTGGTCGCCGATCGTCATGACCGGGTTCAACGAGAATTTCGGGTCCTGCATGACCATAGAGATCCGGGCACCACGCAGGTGCCGCATCTGCCTCTCGCTCTGTTGCAGCAGGTCGAGCCCGTCAAACTGCAGACGTCTGGCCCGGACCTTGCCTGGTTTGCGGATGAGTCGCAGGATCGACCGGCCTGTCATGGACTTGCCGGAGCCGGATTCGCCAACGATGCCGAGCCGTTCGCGCCCAAGCGAAAAGGAGATGCCCTTGACCACGTCGACAGGTCCCTGCGCGGTCGGGAAGGTGACGGTGAGGCCGTCCACGTCAAGAAGGGGCGCGCTCATGACTTGTCTCCCTGTTTCGGATCCAGCACATCGCGCAAGCCGTCACCCAGGAAGCAGAAACCGAGGGAAACGAGAATGATGGCAAAGCCCGGCATGGTCGCAACCCACCACTGATCGAGAATGAAGGTTCGCCCGCGCGAGATCATCGCCCCCCATTCCGGCAGGGGCGGCTGAGCGCCGAGGCCGAGAAAGCCGAGACCGGCGGCGGTCAGGATGATGCCGGCCATGTCGAGCGTCACCCGGACAATCGTGGAAGAGGCACAGAGCGGCAGCACGTGGCGCAGGATCACGCGCATCGACGAGGCGCCCTGGAGCCTGACCGCGGCAATGAACTCCGCATCCCGGAAGGTGAGGGTCTCGGCGCGGGCGATGCGGGCATAGACCGGCCAGGCCGTGATCGCGATGGCGATGATCGCGTTTTCAATGCCGGGGCCGAGCGCGGCGACAAAGGCGAGCGCCAGGATCAGCTTGGGCATGGAGAGGAAAATGTCGGTGATGCCCATCAGGATCCGGTCGGTCCAGCCGCCAAAATAACCCGAGACGGCACCGATAATCAGGCCGAGCGGGGCGGCGATCACGGCCACCAGGGTGACGATCAGAAGCGTGATCCGGGCGCCGTAAACAACCCGGGAAAAAATATCCCGTCCGAGCTCGTCGGTGCCCATCAGATGGGTGGAAGAGGGAGGCATGAGCCGGTTGGCAAGATCCTGTCCAACCGGCGAATAGGGCGCGATCCACGGCGCAAACACGGCCATGATGACCAGCACAAGCAGGATAAGCGCGCCGACAACGGCCAGCGGGTTGCGCATCAGCGCAGTGAAGGCACGCCAGGTGCGGCCGAGCGTTGCCTGAAGACGGGAGGTCGGGCTGTCGTCGAGAAGCCAGGCGATCATGTGCGGGCCCTCGGATCGAGAATGCGGTAAAGCACGTCGGAAATCTTGTTGATCAGGATGAAGACGGAACCGATTACCAGCGTTGCCCCGAGCACGGCGTTCATGTCCGCCGTCAGAAGCGCACTGGTCAGGTAATTGCCGATGCCGGGCCAGGAAAACACCGTTTCGATCATCACCGAGCCTTCCAGCAGCGCCGCATAGGACAGGCCGATCACGGTGATCAGCTGGATGCGGATCGGATAAAACGCGTGGCGCCAGATGACTCTTCGCTCCGGAACCCCCTTCACCCGCGCCGTGGTCACATATTCCTGGGCCAGCTGGTCGAGCATGAAGGACCGGGTCATGCGGGCAATATAGGCAAGGCTGAAAAAACCGAGGATCGAGGCTGGCAGAAGCAGGTGGTCCAGCGCGTTCCAGAAGATCTCCGTCTCCCGGGCAAGCAGGCTGTCCACCAGGTACAGCCCGGTCACCGGATCAACGATGCCTTCATAGAAGATATCGACGCGGCCCGGACCGGCGACCCAGCCAAGGCCGGCGTAAAAGACGGCGAGGCCAACCAGGCCAAGCCAGAAGGCGGGAACTGAATACCCCAACAGCCCGAGAACCCGGATCAGCTGGTCGATCCAGGTGCCTTGATGCGTGGCGGCAAAGACCCCCATCGGCACACCGAGACAGACCCCGATCAGTATGCCGATGGTTGCCATTTCAAGGGTCGCGGGGAAGACGCGGGCAAGGTCCTCGGCAACCGGGCGGCCGGTGGAGATCGACATGCCGAGATTGCCGGTAAAGACATCGCCGACATAACCGATGAATTGCAGCGCCAACGGCCGGTCGAGCCCCATCGCCTGGCGGGCGGCTTCATAGACCTCGTTGGAGGCGCGGTCACCGACAACGGCCAGGACCGGGTCAATGGGCACTACCCGGCCAATGAAGAAGGTGATGGCCAGAAGCCCAAGAAATGTCCCGAGCGTGACAAGCAGAAAACGGGCGAGGGCGGCGAGGTTGCCGAATACCCGGTCGCTCAGTTGATCACCTCTGGCTTCCGCGGCGCTTTCGACGGGTTCAAAGGTCATGGTGCCCCCGTACGAACTCAACTTTCTGTCTGACTGACCGTGTCACTGCGTGTCCCCGCCCACATGACTCAACTTTGGAGAAGAAGAGTCTAGTCCATTGAACTTAAGTGCTTTTTCATCAAGCGAGTGAGGCTCGATTTGTAAAAGCCATCTAAAAAGTTCTTGGAGCATACAAAAAAATCTGCTTTCATCAAAAAAATTTTGATGGGAGTAAAAATCTTTGAACAGCTCGACGGCACGCCCGGTCAGCGAAGCGGAAACCCGGGTCGGCTCTCTGATCCGTGCCCGCCGCAAGCAGCTCGGTCTGACCTTGCAGCAGCTCGGCGACGCGTCGGCTCTGTCTGTTGGTTATCTCAGCCAGGTCGAGCGCGACCATGCTACGCCGACCCTTGGGTCGCTCGCCGGCATTGCCAAGGCACTGGGAGTCGGACTGGACTATTTCGTGGCCCAGCCGCGTGCGCAGGATGCCCTGACGAGGTCCGAGACCCGGCCGCGCTTTTCCATTTCGGGCTCCACGGTCAGTTATGAGCGCCTGGCCACCGAGTTTCCGGGCAGCGAGCTCTCGTCTTTTCTGTTGACCGTGCCACCCGGCTACGCCTCGGAAACCGTGAGCCATGAAGGCGAGGAGCTGATCTATATACTGGAAGGCTCCATCACCCAGTTCCTGGACGGCGAAGCGATGGTGATGAAGGCGGGCGACAGCCTGCATTACCGCGGCAATACACCCCATGCCTGGTCCAACCCGAACGAGACCCCGGCAAAGATCCTGTGGACCGGAACCCTGACCATCTTGAATGCCGGCGACGACAAGACCAGCCGCATCGAGCTGGTGTCGCCGGACAAGTACGACGATCAGAACAACAACAAAAAACCCAACCCCTGACAGATGGAGACGAAGACATGAAGCTCTTGAGGACCGCGCTTCTGGCAGCCGCTCTGGCGCTGCCGATGGCGCCGCAGGCGATCGCCGCGACCCCGGACAACCTGCTCGTGGTGGCACAGAACATTGACGACATCGTCGCCATTGACCCGGCCCAGGCCTATGAATTTTCGTCCGGCGAACTGGTGACCAACGTCTATGACCGGCTGGTACAATATGACGCCGAAGACCCGACCGTCCTGGCGCCGGGCCTTGCCAGCGCGTGGCAGGCCGATGCGGATGCCAAGACAATCACTTTCACGCTGCGCGAAGGGGCGACCTTCCATTCCGGCAATCCGGTGCGTGCCGAAGATGTTGTTTTTTCCTTTGCCCGGGTGATCAAGCTCAACCTGACCCCGGCCTTCATTCTGGCGCAGCTCGGCTGGACGCCGGACAATGTCGAGGACATGGTGACCACCGACGGCAACACGGTGACCGTCAAATATGAAGGCGATTTCTCGCCTGCCTTCGCGCTCAATGTCCTGGCCTCCCGCCCGGCGTCCATCGTCGACGAGAAGACCGTGATGGCCAACGAGACCGATGGCGACATGGGCAATGCGTGGCTGAACGCCAATTCGGCCGGCTCCGGACCGTTCGAGCTTCAGTCCTACCGCCCGGGCGAACTGGTCCGGTTCAAGTCCTTTGGCGACTATTTCAAGGGCGCTCCGAAGGTTGACGGTGTCATCATCCGCCATGTGGCCGAAGCGGCAACCCAGCAGCTTCTGCTCCAGTCAGGTGATATCGATCTGGCGCGCAACCTGACACCTGACCAAATTGCCGGCATGGACGGTGACGCGATCAAGGTGGAAACCTTCCCCCAGGCCGCCGTCCACTTTCTGTCCTTCAACCAGAAGCAGGCACCCCTCCAGCCGGAGGCTGTCTGGGATGCAGCGCGTTATCTTGTCAATTACGAAGGCATGACCGACAGTTTTCTGAAAGGTCAGATGGAGGTGCACCAGGCGTTCTGGCCCAAGGGTTTCCCGGGCTCCTATGACGAAACGCCCTATAGCTACGACCCGGAAAAGGCCAAGCAGATCCTGGCTGATGCGGGTGTGGAAACACCGGTGACGGTGACGCTGGATGTCATCAACGCCGCGCCGTTCACCGACATGGCACAGTCGCTGCAGGCGAGTTTTGCCGAGGCCGGGATCAACTTCGACATCATTCCGGGCACCGGCTCGCAGGTGATCACGAAGTATCGGGAACGCAGCCACGAAGCCATGCTGCTCTACTGGGGCCCCGACTTCATGGACCCGCATTCCAACGCCAAGGCCTTCGCCTATAACAGCGACAACTCCGACGACAATTACCAGGCCACCACCACATGGCGGAACGCCTGGGCGGTGCCGGAGGAAATGAACGACATGACCAAGGCAGCGCTTGCCGAAAGCGACCCGGACAAGCGCAACGCCATGTATGTCGAACTGCAGAAGCGCGTTCAGGCCAAGTCACCGATCGTGATCATGTTCCAGGCGGCCTACCAGGTGGCGATGGACAAGAAGGTCGAGGGTTACGTCAACGGCGCCACCTCCGACTTTGTCTACTACCGCCTTGTCAGCAAGAACTGAGGGTCTATAGGCCACAGGCCGTCCCGCCCGCGGGGCGGCCTCTTCAAGGCGCAGCTTCTTCGTGTCCTTCCTCCAGGCCAATCGAAGCGCGCACCGGGACCGGGACGTTCTGAAGGTGACCCATCACCGCAGTCTGAAAGAGCTTCCCGGTTCCGGATCATCGCGCGGTGTGTATTGAGCGTGATGCGACCAATCGAACTGTCCTGGCGCTGAGGCGCATCTCCCACGGAGCCCATTGATGTCTGCCCTTCATGACCAGCGCCTTGCCGCGCTTCGCCAGCGCATGACCGAGACCGGAACGGATCTCGTTGCGCTCGGCCCTTCCAGCCACATGTATTATATGAGCGGGGTGGATCCGCATGGCGACGAGCGTCCGGTGATGCTGCTCGTGTCGAAGTCCCATGCCGGTTTCCTGATGCCGGCGCTCAATGTCGACAGCAGTCGCCAGAACACCGGCCTGCCGTTCTTCCCCTGGGCCGACGATGATGGTCCGGATGCGGCGCTGCAAAGCCTTCTTCAGGCATCAGGGCTGCCACAGGCACCGAACGTTGTGCTCGACGAGACAATGCGCACCGATTTTGCGCTTTTGCTGCTCGACGCGTTGCCGGGAGCGTCCCGGCGCTTTACCGAGGATACGGTCGGCTTCCTCCGTGCTCGCAAGGATGACGCGGAATACCGGCTTCTAAAGGCAAGCGCCGTTCTCAATGACCGGGCCATTCAAGCCGGTTTCGAGGCCTTGAAAGACGGCATCACCGAGCTGGAAGTCGCGGCCGTGATCCGCGACGTTTACAAAAAGGCCGGCGCTGTTCCGGTCTTCACCAGCGTCTGTTTCGGTGGCAATGGCGCCTTTCCCCATCACCACACCGGTGACACCCGGCTGAAGGCGGGGGACGCGGTTCTGATCGACGCGGGCGGCCGACTGGACGGCTATCCATCCGATATGACGCGGGTTGGCTTTTTTGGCGAACCGACCGCCGAGTTTCTGGAAATCCATGGCATTGTCGAACGTGCCGTCCAGGCGGCGCTTGCGGCATCCAGACCGGGTGTCGCCGCCAGGGAGATCGACAAGGCCGCGCGCGATGTGATCGCAGCAGCCGGGTACGGCGACCGCTTTTCCCACCGGACCGGCCACGGCATGGGCATCGACATTCACGAACCGCCCTACCTGACCGCGACCTCCGAAACAGTGCTGGACGAGGGCATGGTCTATTCCATCGAGCCGGGCATATATCTTCCCGGCAAGTTCGGCCTGCGCCTGGAAGACATTGTTATCCTGCGCGAAGACGGGCCTGAAATTCTCTCGGACATGCCGCGGGCAGCTGTTGTGCGTTAAGTCAAATGCCAAAGGCTTTATAGCGTCTGGAAGGTCAACTGCACGTTCCAGGCGTTTTTTTCAAGCGCATAGCAGCACATCGGATATTTTTGAAATGAGCGCTGGCTGTTGGCAGAGTGGTCTCGTTTGGAGACTTGTTCAAACATGTTCTGCGGCGCTCAGATTGTTGAGCAGGGCTCGCGATGGATATTCCGGTTTTAAGGCATGCAGCGCCAGTCGCAGTAACACGTTTGCGGTCAACTGTTGTCCGTCTTCCATTTGCCAGGGTGCGAAGCCCGTTGCATTGGAAGGTCTGCTCGAGGTTTGGTGTCGCTGTTTTGAATTGCCGAGAACCTGTTTCTTCGGGAAACCTGACGCATTTCTGTCCACTCAAGTGAAAGGCCAGTTTGCGTCAACAAACTTCACGTGGTGGTATAGCAACAAGTGAGTTAGTATTAAATTTTGAATAAAGACTGATTGAAAGACGCGCCGCATGTTCGATGAAAAATCTATCACAAAATTCGCTGCTGGGCTTCGGCCTGACCTGAACGAAGGCCGTATTCAGCAGTTCCAAAACAGCGGCCAAAAAGTGAAAGAAGCTATCGAACGGGCGATGCAGCTTTATCAGGCCCTGGATGACTTGGACAAGTTCATCGACACCAGTCAGGAGGGGCCGGCGGGGTTTGCGCGGGTTCAACGGGAGACACAAAAAGTCTGGAATGAAGTGTTGGTCGAACAGATTCCGATCGCGCGAACGAACGACATGCTTGAAAACATCGCGTATCCGAACCTGGAATACTTTGCCATGCGGATCGGCCAAGTCGGACATTTTTTTCTGGTCAACGTCGATCGGGTAAAAGACCCGCGCTTTCGAGAGATTGCGAACAAGTCAGAGGGCGCAAAGCTCAGTGACGCCGAGCTGAACACACTAAAGGAGTTTTGCAGACGAAATGCCGTTAATTCCAGAACCTTCATTATCGATCAGAAGGGGGAATATGAACGGGAATGGAAGGCTTTCCTTCGGACCAATATGACGGAAATCCTGCACAAATACCTGTTTCCAAGTCTGCAGAAATTTCATGAACGTGAGATGCGCTGGCGAAAACTGTTCTTCATGGCCAAGGATGCGTACACCAACTACATGGTCGAGTGCCGGAAACACGGTGTGACAGCGGCTGTCTTAAAATCGGACGCCGAGTTTTTCTTTCAAAAACACCACCTGTTAAAAACGCTCAGACCAAGCGATCCGACCGCAGGCCATCTCATCAAAGCCTTTTACCAACAGATTTTGCGTGCTTGATTTTAGGGCAGAATGGACCCTTGAAAAATGGTCGGGCAGGCCGGATTTGAACCGACGACCCCTTCACCCCCAGTGAAGTGCGCTACCAGGCTGCGCTACTGCCCGAACGGACCCTACCTAACTTGTTCGCTCATCGAGCGCAAGCGGCTTGTTGCGGGTCGGGGGCGGGTTTTCCAAGTCTTCTGTCAGCTTTGGGCGGAGGTGCGCTGAAGGGGGAGCCGGGGGCGGCCCTTGCCCAGTTTCTCCGCTGCGATCAGTCCCCAGGCAAGGCCGTAAAGCATATACATGCTGCGCCAGTGATCCGTGTCGATGATCACCGACAAGAGCAGGTGGGAGACGAAGACGGCAAAGACACATTGCGTGAAGGCTGTCCAGGGACGGGACCTGAACAGGAGCGGCACCATGGCGCAAACCGTCCAGATCGCCAGGATGATATAGACGATGCCGCCGAGCCAGCCATAGGTGGTGAAGCCCTTCAGATAGACATTGTGTTCGTCTTCCGGGAAATACTTGTTGAACTCCAGCGGACCGATGCCGAGCGGATGTTCCATCACCAGCTGGAAACCGAGGGCGTAACGGGCAAACCGGCCGAGACGGGCGCCGTCATATTCCTGGACGAGGCGTGCGCGCTGCTGAAACATCTCGGCCACGGTGTCGATGGACAGGGCCGCGGCGATCAGGCCGAAAAAGGCGAATAGTCCTATCACCCCGAGAAACACGAGCCGCGCCCGGCGCAGACCGTTCTGTTCGGTGATCAGCGCGAGCAGATAGACCATCAGCACGGCGGCAGCCAGCACGCCCCAGGCACCGCGAGAGAAGCTCAGGAACACACCGAGCAGCAGGATTGCGAGCGGCAGAAGCAAAAGCAGATTGCGCAGCACCGACTCGCGCAGGAGCTTCTGGATGATCAGCGCGGTCGGCAGCACCAGGAACGGACCGAACACGTTCGGATCCTGGAACGTGCCGCGTGCCCGGTCATAAAGTGTGAAATACTCGGCGCCCGGAAAGAGATTGAAATAGCCGGCAATACCGATGGACGCGACCAGGACAGCGCTGATCGTATAGCCATTCTGGATGACGCGACAGCGTTCGGGGTTCTCTGCAATGATGGCAGCGTAGAAGATCGCGGTGATCGCAAGAAAACCGGTGACGGCGATATACATCATCGCGTCGCCCATCTTCTCTGCGAGCGGAATGGAGGCAACACCGCCGGCCGTATAGAGCATCATGCAGATGATCAGCGGCCCGAATTCGCGGCGCAGCTTCAGGCCGCAGGCCAGCCAGACAACCGTCAGCAGCACCATGTAGAGTTCGTAGGGCGCCGGTTCCTCGATGACGAAACCGGACAGAAAGGCGGCAACCCAGAGCGCGCCATTGCCCAGGCTTTTGGCCGGAAGACCGACAGGCGAACGCGCGATCGGCGCGCCGCCATATGGGTCGGCCGCGATGCTCAATAGGCATTCTCCGTGTTGAGCAGCCGGAAGGGCGTCAGGAACAGGATCTGCAGATCAAACAGGATCGACCAGTTCTCGATGTAGTAGACGTCGCATTCGACGCGTTTCTGGATCTTGTCCGGCGTGTCGACTTCACCGCGCCAGCCATTGATCTGGGCCCAGCCGGTCACGCCCGGCTTGACCTTGTGGCGGGCGAAATAGCCGTCGACCACATCGTCCCAGGTCTTGTTGTCGGTATGGGCGTTGACCGCATGCGGCCGAGGCCCCACCAGCGACAGGCTGCCGCCAAGCACGTTGAACAGCTGGGGCAATTCGTCGATCGAGGTCTTGCGGATGAACCGGCCGACACGCGTGACACGCGGATCGCCCTTTGTCACCACCTTTTTCGCGTCGGGATCGGCCATCTCCGTATACATGGACCGGAATTTCAGGATCTCAATGATCTCGTTGTTGAAGCCGTAGCGTTTCTGTTTGAACAGGATCGGACCCTTGCTGTCGAGTTTGACGGCAATCGCTGCGGCGATCATGACCGGGAAGAGCGTGATGATCGCAGCTGTTGCGAACACTAGATCGAAGATCCGCTTGGCCACCATGTCCCAGTCGGCAATCGGCTTTTCGACGACGTCGACAAAGGGCACGGTGCCGATGAAGCTGGCACCGCGGTTGCGGAAGCGCACCTTGTCGGTATGGGCCGACAGGCGGATATCGACCGGCAGCACCCAGAGTTTCTTCAGAAGTTCCAGCACGCGCTGCTCGGCGCGCAGTGGAATGCAGACGATCAGCATGTCGATGCGGGCGAGGCGGGCAAATTCGACAAGAGCGCTGATGTTGCCAAGTTTCGGATAGCCGGCAACAACTGGCGGTGACCGGTCATTGGAGCGGTCGTCGAAGATGCCACAGATCCGGATGTCGTTGTCAGCCTGGGCTTCCAGGTCGTGGATCAGCTCCTGGGCAGCGGTGCCGCCGCCGACAATGATGGCGCGCCGTTCCAGCCGTCCGGAATTCATCCAGTGGCGGACCAGCCGGAAGACAACGAGACGCGACAGGCACAGCCCCGTCAGGCTGAGCGCGTACCAGGCACCGATCCAGGTGTCGGAAAGACCGGCGCCAATGCCGGTGGTCGAGCGCAGCAGCGCGAACATGGCAAAGACCAGGGTCCAGCCGGCGGCGACCCGTCCAAGCTGAGACAGGCCCTGGCGCATGACCGGAACCTGATAGACATCCGCGGCCTGAAAGAAGGCGAGAGCGAACAGAACGGCAAACCCGGTGGCATAGAGGTTCGGCAGGCCGAACCAGGCTGCTTGGGGCGCGGTCAAGGTGGCGGCGAATGCCATTCCAACGATCAAACAGACGTCTGTCAGACGCAGGATGCCCGTGACGACGGGAACCGAAACGCCCTTGCCGCCAAGACCCTGTGCAATTTCGATGGCGTCCGTCGACAGGCTGGAATTCGCCGCCGACAGCATTTCAATATTGGTTTGGCTGGCTGCACCGTGAACGGTGTGCCGGAAATGTTTTTCCAACCTGTGCCCCAAGGGAGAGCCTTCCGAAAAAGGCTTCGGATCGACCGGGTCCGAGGGTTTGAATGCGGGTGTGTTCATTATCGGTTGCTCGACCTTGCATAGGCTGTCTGGGCACGCGATACGGTTGAAGCGCTGTCAGCGCTCACCGGTGTGGAACTGTCAGCCGGAACGAGGCCCTGGAGTTCCATGTAAAGCGTTGTGACGCGGTCGTTCATGAGGTCGACGGAAAAGGTCTCTGCAAGGCAGCCGCGCAGTTCTTTTGCCTGGTCGGCCATCCTATCGGGGTCTGCCAGTGCGTTTTCCATCGCGGTGGTCAGTTTGCCGATATGTCCCGGTTCGATCAGCCTGTGGGCAAACTTGCCGAAAATTTCCGGAATGCCGCCGACACGGGTAGCAACGAGCGGCCGCTCTGCTGCCACGGCTTCCAGAATGATATAGGGCATCGCCTCCGCACGCGAGGGAATGACGACGTTTCGGGCCAGCTTGAAGGCCTCGCGGGCGGGCAGGGCGCCATGAAAGGTTACAGTCCGCTCGAGGCCGAGCTTGCTGACCATGTTCCTGTAGCGCTCTTCATCCGGGCCTTCACCCACGATATGTGCTCTGGGCGCTTCGCCGGTCTTGAGCCGGATATTGTAGAGCGCCTCTATGAAGAGATCCGGTCCCTTCAGATCGCGCAGCATGCCGATATAGAGAAAGTCTCCAGCGTTGTCGGCGATCTCCACGGGCGCGAACTCGTCCTGCTTCAGGCCATTGTAAACAATGCGGGATTGAGCGCGCGGATGCCCGACCTTGCTCTCGTAGGCGGCGGCCTCGTAGTCCGAAACAAAAATCAGACCATCTGTCAGGCGGCCCAGAATACGCTCGAGCGTATGGTAGACGCGGCCTTCAAACCGGTTGGGATCATAGTGGAGGCTGCCGCCATGCGGGCAGTAGACGCGTTTGATCTTCTGGCCGCGGAGCTTCAGGAAGCTGCCGATCAGGCGGACATAGGCGCCGCCCTTAGCGCCGTGCCCATGCAAAATGTCTGCCTTCAGGTCCCGGATGTGCCTGTATAGCGCCAGCGTTGCGGAGAGATCCTGAATGGTTAGCTGGCGCTGCATCGGGAAGCGGGCGAGGCCGAGTGCAAGTTTCGGCTTCAGCTCTTCCAGCTGCTGGTTGTCGAAAGCGCTGCCCGTGCTGCTGTCGCAAATCAGTCCGACATCATGTCCCGCCTCAGCCTGGCAAGTCGCCAGATCGCGGATATGACGGAAAATTCCGCCAATCGGCGAGCGAACACAATGAACGATCCGCATGGGGGTCGTCGTCATGGTGCAGTATCCCTGTTACCACCCCCAGGCTTCTTGATGAACCTGTGGGGCCCTGTAACTGCACCCTAACAAAGGGAGGTGAGTCCACGGTTAACTTCGCGGAGCCTTAAAAATAGCGCTCGCGGACGTAAATCGTGTCTCCGGGACGGACCGGGTCCGAAATGGGCACACGTCCGTTTAGAATTTCACCATTGATCTGACGGGTGATATCCACATCCGCCTGCTGGGCTCTCGCACTGAAACCGCCGGCAGTGGCAATGGCGTTCTGGACGGTCATGCCGGCCACATAGTTGTACTGGCCTGCATTTTGCACTTCGCCCATGACAAAGATCGGACGATAGGTGTCGACCTCGACGGACACGTCCGGGTCGCGGATGTAGCCCTGGCGCAGCTTGGTGGCAATTTCTGCTGCCAGACCCTGCTGGGTTTTGCCGCGAGCAGCAACGCTCCCCACCAGCGGAAACGAAATATAGCCAGCCTGATCAACGACATAGGTGTTGGACAGATCGTCCTGACCAAACACGATGATGCGCAGCCTGTCGCTTGAATCCAAACGATAGGGCTGTGTCAGCGTTTCATGAAATGCTGTCGGCGGTTGTCTGTACCCGCTGCAAGCAACAAGGCCCAGGCACAGCGCCAGAACAACAAGCGCTCTCATTCGCATCAACGACTCTCCTACAATCCGGAGACAGCATCGCGTGTTATGGTTAATTGAGGGTGAAGAGCTTTGAGGTGTCGAAGCAGACCTGTCAAAATTGCGCATGCATTAATTAACAAGTCGTCGAACGGGGCTGAAACCAGCTTAACTGATCGCTTACCATAATTCGACTAAGTTTGCCGGGAGATTGGAGTTTCAAGAGCATGAACGCTGAGCGGCAGACACATTCTGAGGACGATATGGCGCTGGACCTGGCCGGTCTTCTGCGCACCATCGCGCGCTCTCTCGGCTGGCTGTTGCCGCTGACATTGTTTGTCGCCGTGGCGGTCTTCATGGGCCTGCAACTCGTCGCTCCCAAATACAAGGGTGAAGCGCGGCTGATCATCGAGAGCACCGACAATCTGCCGGGAGCGTCCCGCGGGCAGGAAGAGGAGAGGGCCCTTCTCGACAGCGAAGGTGTCGCCAGCCAGGTGCAGCTTCTGATGTCTGCGGACCTCGCCCGCCGTGTTGCCAACAAGCTCAACCTGGCCGCAATACCGGAATTTGACGCCCGGGGCGGCGGCAATCCGCTCGACGCGCTGTTCTCGCTCATTGGTCTTCGCGGCCAGACAGCTGGCAACAGCGAAGAAGAGCGGGTGCTCAAGCACTTTTACGAAAACCTGGACATCTACCGTCTGGAAGGGTCCCGCGTGATCGCGGTGGATTACACCGCTGAAAGCCCGGTTCTCGCGGCCAGGGTCGCGAACACGATCGTGGACGAATATCTCGCCGTGCAATCGAGCGCGAAGCGGGAAACGACCGAATTGGCCTCTGCCGCACTGCAGCCGCAAATCGCGGAATTGCGCAAGGAGGTTCAGGCCGCCCGCAAGGCCGTATCGGATTTCCGCGCCCGGGCCGATCTCCTGATCGGCGCCGACAATATTCCGCTTAATCAGCAGCAGCTTGCCGAAACCAGTTCGGCTTACTCCGAGGCGCAGGCGGCCAAGGCCGAATCGCAGGCCAAGGCGGACCTGATCCGTGAATTGCTGAACTCCGGCGGATCCCTCGAGACGGCCAGTGACGTGTTGAACTCCACCCTGATCCAGCGTCTGCGTGAGCGTCAGGTCGAGATCCAGTCCAACATCGCTGAGCTGTCCATCACCCTGCTGCCGAGCCATCCGCAGCTGAAGGCGCTACAGTCTCAATTGGGAGACTATGATCGCCAGATCCGTGCAGAGGCACGCAAAATCCTGCAGGGGCTGGAGAACGACGCCAAAGTCGCAGACCAGCGGGCGCGCGCTCTTGAGGCTCAGCTGGACGAACTCAAGACAGCGGCAGCCAAATCCAATGCAGATCAGGCCAGGCTGACCGAACTGGAACGCGAAGCCAACGCCAAGGCGGCCCAGCTCGATCAGCTGCTGCTCAGCTTCCAGGAAGCCGATTCGAGATTGCGGGCGCAGGTGCTTCCCGCCGATGCCCGGATCATCTCTCGGGCCAGCGTGCCGGTTGAACCGGATTCGCCGAAAATCATTGCAAGCACCATCATTGCCGCGCTTGTGACGCTGATCCTCGGCATGGCCTTTGTTCTGATGCGTGAGTTTCTGAACGGCAACGCGCTCTATAGAATGAACGAGGCTCCGGCTGTTCGGCCTGAACCGGTTGTCCCGGAGCGCGCTGCGCCAGACACGCGGCGGGTAGAGCGGGAACCGGAGGACGGGTTTGGCTGGCAGCGCGGCTACGGGCAGACCGTTGCAAGTTATCGCATGGAACCGGGTGACTGGTCGAGGGCGCCGAAATCCTCCTCAGAAGGTGAGCCCGTTGAGCCGGTCAAACCTGCACCTGCTCAGCCCGAAGCCGACGATATTGAGCAGGAGCCGATACCGGCCCGGCGGCCAAAGCGCCGACCTCAGGCGACGTCCCATTACGATCATGACGTGTCTCCCGACTGGGTTGGCGACTTGAGAAGTGCTCGCTCTGGGGACAACGCGCCGGCAGAAGATGTCCGGCGTCCGGCGCCACAGCCTTCCGAAACACAATTGCAGGCAACACATGCCGCCGACATTGATGCCAGCGGCCGTGTCGTGGTTCTGAGCGTCGATGACGACGCGCTGTCGCATGATCTGGCTTTTGACCTCGTCCGCAGGGCCGCGATTGGCGGCCGGTCGGCGCTGATCATGGAAGTCTTTCCAGAACAGGCCAACGCCAAGGCGGCTGAAGGCTTTTCCGATATCGTTTCCGGAAACGTGCCGTTTGCGAAAGCTGTTTATCGTGATGCGGCGTCGAAGGCTCATATCATCGAGGCCGGGCGTGTCGCGGTTACCGACGACATGGTCGACACCGACCGTTTCAAGCTGGCACTCGAGGCAATCAAGTCAACCTACGAAACGGTGGTCGTTGATCTCGGTGCCATTGACGGTTCTCTGGCCAGCGCACGGATGCTGAGTTTCGCGGATCGGGTTCTGATCGCAGCGAGCGCGCCTGATCACGGTCACGAACTGCAAAGCGCGGCAAACCTTCTGGCTCACAACACCGGCGCCAAGGTCGAAGTCGTGATAGCCGGTGATGACGGCCCGGGCCCCCGGCGCAACGACGATGGCCACGCCGCCTGAATGTCAATTGGATTTCTGATTGTCGGGCTTTGAAAGACCGGCTTTCCATTTGCGCAAGCGCTTCACTGCGGGCCAGAGAATGTCGGAATTCCGGATCATTGTCTTGGCCTTCAGGGCCGTCGTGACGATCTTAAGTTTCAAGGCCCCCTTTGCGGTGACGGCCAGCAGGCTGTCTGCCAGAGGAGCAGGTTCGGCCCAGCTGGTCTTGTAGCGCTCGTCACCGAGCCCGAGGTCCAGCACCTGAAGCCGCTCATCGGCACAGGCGCGTGCAATGATCTCCTTGATCAGAACGAGGCCCGGGCTGTTGGGCAGCATGTCATCATGGGCGATGCTGTTGCTGTAAGCATAGATCGTGTCGCCTTGTTCCGCGCAAAGATAGGTGGCACGAATGGCGCCGCCGGTCTCCAGATACCAGAGATCCAGGGAAGCCGGCATTGTGTCGTCAAGTCCGAGTTGCCGTGCCAGAAAGGATCGGGCAGCTGGTGTCGCAAACGCGTTCGGGACGCCGCTTTCTCGCGCGCGCAGCTCCCGCTGTTCCAGGAAGGTCGAGAGACCGTTTTCAATTTCCCGGGGTTGCGCAGCCTTTGCGATCCGAAAGTTTCCAGCAGCCTGCAGGTGCCGTTCCTTGCGCAGCAGGTTCTTGCGCGACGACTTGCTGTGGGTGTCGCGAAACAGGGCGTCGAAATCATTCCCGAGGCGGCGTGTGAAGATCGGACTGGGGCTGGGCGCCGCTTCTTCGAACACCAGGGGGTGGGGCCGCCCGTGCCAGGTCGCGGGGACATTTTCCAGTTTCAGAAGGTCAGCGCCGACATCGGCGCAGACCTTTCGCAGGAGCATGCTCATCTCCGACGCATCGACGCTGTCGTAAAACGCCCTGTCCCAGATCCCGGTGTTCTGGTTGCCATGCTGGTGCCCCAGAAAAGCGAGGGCCTTTATACCGGCGGTGTGCTCCAGTCCGAGGGGAAGGATCACCTGGGTTCGCCCCTGACGTCGCCAGGCGACAAGGACCGGTTCGACCTTAAACTGCCGGCCGAGCGTTTCGGTCCAGGCCCGGAGCCAGTCAAGGGATTGGTAAGGATTCCCGCGTCCTGCATCTTTTAGTTGTTGCCAGTCGGCGTCAGCTTCGCTAAGCCTCGTGAAAATCGCCAATTCAATATCGGACGCGGCACGTGTCATGAATGGCTCTCCGAGCGACATTGACAAGGTGTGAAACGTCTTCTTGGATCTGGGTAAACCATTTTTTGCGAACAACAAGGACAGGCTTTAAGACGTGCTGGCAGAACGGATTAAGTCTCGATAGATTTAGCAATAATTATTAAAGAAACCGTGCCTTACTGGCACCTTCTTTCAAGGTGGGCATTACAGCCAAATGGGAATGCGGCAAAAGGCAGTCACACGTGCGTTCAGCGTTCTGAAAGGAACAGGGCTGGGGCGTATGCTGGCACCTATCACGCAAGGTTGTGGCGCCGTGTTCATGATGCATCACGTTCGGCCCGAACGCAGCGACGCCTTTCAGCCCAACCGGCATCTGGAGATTTCCCCTGAGTTTCTGCGCGCCGCAGTCGAGCGGATCCGCGCGAATGGCTATGAAATCATTTCAATGGACGAGGCCGTCGATCTGCTCAAGTCGGGCTATGGCCATGGTCGCTACGCGGTTTTGACCTTTGATGATGGCTACAGGGACAATCTGGACGTGGCCTATCCGATCCTGAAGGAACTGGGGGCGCCATTTACGATTTTTGTGACCACGGGCCTTGTCGATCGAACAAGCGAATTGTGGTGGGTGGCCCTGGAACGGATCATTGCGGCCAATGAAGAAGTCGTCTTCACGCAAGCGGGCGCAGCTGGCGGGCTACCCTGCCGATCAGCCGAGGAAAAGAACGCCTGCTTTGAAAGAATTATGGATTACCTGACGCTGGAAGTCGGTGAGCGGGAGCAGCGCATGATCATCCGTGCGCTCGCAGACAGGTACAACCTCGACCTGAGGGCACTTGCAGACGAACTGGTAATGACCTGGGACGAACTTCGGTCCCTGGCCGACGACGACCTTGTGACCATTGGCGCTCATACGCACGACCATTTTGCAATGGCGCGTATGGAGATGCAGGAGGCGAGGGCAGATGTGCAAAAGGGTGTGGTGCGACTGGAGCAGGAACTCGGGCGCCGACCGAAACATTTCGCCTATCCCTATGGCAAGGTCTACGCGGTCGGTCAGCGGGATGCGGACATCGCCAGGGATATCGGGTTTTCGTCGTCGGTCACGACGCTTCCGGGTGTGCTGCAATCTGTGAACGCGCGTGATCCGATGATGCTGCCACGCGTCTCGCTCAACGGGCGCTTCCAGGACCCGTCCGTGGTCGATCAATACCTGACCGGTGCGCCTTTTGCGCTCTATCGCATGGCCCGATGGGCCGCGACAGGCTTCGGCGTCAAGTCTGGTTTCTCCCGTCTTTTTGCATCCACCAGATAATGGCGCCAGCCGGGATCACCCAGGCAAGACCTGCAACGGCAAAATAGATCAGCTGCACCACGAACGAGGCTTGCTGGAGTTTCAAATCGCCGATCACCATGGCCGTGAACGCATAGACAATTACAAACACCACCAGCACGACCATGCCGACAAATCTGCGAAACGATGGGACCATGTCAGGGCCTGTCCGTTGAATTTGAGAAAAATGGCGCGGAATGAGGGACCTTTTGCCGCAAAGTGTCCCGGACCGCTTGCCGTCCTGCATATGCACCTATATCTCCGCTCGCAAAAGGTCAAATCCATCGACAGCAATCCGGGACCGGTTCATGACTGCAAACGCCGACAGTGCACTTTCCGGGCAGGGCTTTGTGTCTCCTGCCAGACAGCAAAAGATCCGGCGTGACCGGGCCCTGATCCGCTGGTGGCTCTATTTTGTCTGTGCCCTGATTCTGGCGATGGTCGTCGTTGGCGGCGCCACGCGACTGACCGAGTCCGGCCTGTCGATCACGGAATGGAAGCCGATCCACGGTGTGATCCCGCCGCTGACGGAAGCGGAATGGGAAGAAGAACTCGAAAAGTATCGCCAGATCCCCGAATACCAGCTTATCAACAAGGGTATGAGCCTTGAGGAGTTCAAGTTCATCTTCTGGTGGGAATGGGGACATCGCCTGCTCGGGCGATTCATCGGCGTCGCGTTTTTTGTGCCCATGGTGGCCTTTTGGGCGATGGGGCGGATAGAGCCCTGGCTGAAGCCAAGACTGGTGGCCGGTCTTGCACTGGGCGGCCTGCAGGGTTTTGTCGGTTGGTGGATGGTGGCCTCCGGCCTTGTCGACCGCGTCGATGTCAGCCAGTACAGGCTGGCCACCCATCTGACCCTGGCCTTGATCATCTTTGCCTATCTCTACTGGATCGCCCGCAGGCTTGCGCCGCTCGCGGAGCCGGATCCGTTTGAACGGGACCGGCTCGACATGATCGGCAAGCTGGTTCTGGCGCTTGTGTTTGTGCAGATCTTCCTTGGCGGTCTGGTCGCCGGCCTCAATGCGGGGCTTACGTTCAACACCTGGCCGCTGATGGATGGGCAGATCATCCCCAGGGGCCTGCTCGCCATGCAGCCCGCGTGGCTGAACTTCTTTGAGAACGTGATGACGGTGCAGTTCCAGCATCGCGTGACTGCCTATATCCTGATCGTTGCCGGCCTTGTTCTG
The DNA here is from genome assembly GCF_965233565.1 of Roseibium sp. Classification (GTDB taxonomy): domain Bacteria; phylum Pseudomonadota; class Alphaproteobacteria; order Rhizobiales; family Stappiaceae; genus Roseibium. The sequence continues at coordinate 5,638,081 of NZ_OZ247494.1, forward strand.
ACGGTCGGGACGTTGCGGCTCAGCCAGCGCAAGGAACTGCGGCGTGCAGGTGCACATATCGGTGCGTTCATCCTGCTGCAGGCCGTCTTCGGCATTCTGACCCTGATCTGGCATGTGCCTTTATCGATCGCCCTGATCCATCAGGGGTTCGCGGTGATCGTCCTGGCAGCCTGCGTGGAATATCTGGCCGTGCTGCGCGGGAGTTACCCGGTCAGAAGCTGATCCGCTTTGCCAACGGTACTAAGCGCGGGGAGAGGTCGTTTCCAGCGGACCTTGACCCTGTGCCGGGTCTGTTGCTAGGAATTGCCGAAAGAGGAGTGCTCCGACGATGAACAAGTAAAACCCGACTGAACATGGCCCTCGGCCACATTGGTTTTACTTGCGGAGCACATCATGCAACCCATCATTTATGACGTGGCTGTCTCTATTGACGGCTTTATTGCTGGTCCTGGCGGCGACGTTTCCGGTTTCGCCCATGAAGGACCGGTCGTAGACGACTATTTTGCGCGCCTGGCTCAGTATGCCGTTGCCATTATGGGACGCCACACCTACGAGTTCGGTTACCGGTTTGGTCTGAAACCGGGCGAAAATCCTTACAAACACATGCAGACCATCGTCTTTTCAAGGTCACTGGTTTTACCGGAATCAGCCGAGGTTTCCGTCGCGCCGGCCCTGGACAAGGCGCAACTGGAAAAGCTGAAACAGACCTCAACCGGACCTGTCTACCTCTGTGGTGGCGGTGTCTTCGCAGGGGCGCTGCTGGCAGACGGGCTGATCGACATCATTCGTCTGAAACGCGCACCCGTCCTGCTGGGGGCCGGCACCCGGTTGTTTGACGGTGCGGTGCAGTGTTCTGAGCTTGCCGAGCTGGAAACGCGGACCTATGACAGCGGCTACCTGTTTCAGGAATTTGCAGCGAAGCGCTAGCAGATTGTGAAGGATGGCTCGAGGCTCGCGTTGAAGCGCGAGCCTCAGGTTTTGCGTGTCTTCAGCCGGACAGGGCCTGTTCCAGGTCGGCAATGATGTCGTCGACATCTTCAAGACCGACCGAGATACGGACGACATCCGGGCCTGCACCTGCCGCCGTCTTCTGTTCGTCGGTCAACTGGCGGTGCGTCGTGGAAGCCGGGTGGATGATCAGGCTGCGCGTGTCGCCGATATTGGCGAGATGCGAGAACAGTTCCACCTTGCTGACGAGCGAGACACCGGCGTCATAACCGCCTTCCACGCCGAATGTGAAAACGGCCCCGGCGCCCTTGGGCATGTATTTCTGCTGCAGGCTGTGATGGGGGTCATCGGGGAGGGCGGCGTAGGACACCCACTTCACCTTGTCATGACCACCCAGATGCAGCGCCACCTTCTTGGCATTGTCGGAATGGCGCTGCATGCGCAGCGGCAGGGTTTCGATGCCGGTCAGGATCATGAAGGCGTTGAAGGGGGATATCGCCGGACCAAGATCGCGCAGGCCGAGCACGCGGCAGGCAATCGCAAAGGCGAAATTGCCGAAGGTCTCATGCAGGACAACGCCCTGATACTCCGGGCGCGGTTCGGACAGCAGCGGATAGTTTCCGCTGGCAGACCAGTCGAAGCTGCCGCCGTCGACAATGATGCCGCCCATGGAATTGCCGTGACCGCCCATGAATTTAGTCAGCGAGTGCAGAACGATGTCGGCGCCGTGTTCGATCGGGCGGCACAGATAGGGTGTTGCCATGGTGTTGTCGACCACCAGCGGAATGCCCTTGGCCTTGGCGAGTGTCGCAATGGCCTCGATATCGACGATGATGCCGCCCGGATTGGCGAGGCTTTCGATGAAGATGGCGCGGGTCTTGTCGTCAATCGCCGCTTCAAAGCTGTTGAGGTCGGCGGGATCAGCCCATTTCACACCCCAGCCAAAACTTTTGAAGGAGTGGTTGAGCTGATTGATGGACCCGCCATAGAGCTTGTTGGCCGCAACGATATTGTCACCGGGCTGCATGAGCGTATGGAAACAAAGAAGCTGCGCGGAATGGCCGGAGGCCGTGGCAAGTGCCGCGGTGCCGCCTTCCAGCGCTGCGACACGCTCTTCCAGGACGGCGGTCGTCGGATTGGTGATGCGGGTGTAAATGTTCCCGAAGGCCTGGAGGCCAAACAGGGAGGCGGCGTGATCGACATCGTCGAAGACAAAGGATGTCGTCTGATAGATCGGTGTCGCGCGGGCCCCGGTGGACGGATCCGGCGCCGCACCGGCATGGATGGCAAGAGTTGAAAACCCTGGAATATTTTCGCTCATAAACAGACCTCCCTGTTGGAATGGCGGCCAGTTTGACCGAACGGACAAGGCAGGTCAAAGAACGTTTTTCTCTAAAAGACGGCTTCGGTGAAATTGCGCAGGAACGGGTCTGGAAAGGCTTGCTGCTGCTACCGGTCAGACACGTCTCGGCGGCACTCGATTTTGAGCAGAAAATAGACGCCAAAAAGCAAAACCACCGCGATGAGCGGTAGGCTCCAGGCCAGAAGGGCGGTGTCGCCAAGCACAGCCAACATGACGGTCTCCAACCATTCGAAGAGGTGACGTGGCGAAACGTTAACGGCGGTCCCTTGAAAATATGGAAAGGGAAACGACCGGATTTGGCGCGAATTCGCCAAGAGTTTGCTTAAAAGATCCCTAAACTTTTCAGCGTCTGTTTCTGGGCGTCATTCCATTTGCCGATGCCGTGCCGTCGCAAGGGGTCTCCCCTGGTGTTTCCCTGTCCCTGGCCCAGTTCTCCTCCTGTTCGGCAAAAGGGAAATCGGGATCAGATCTGTAAAAGAGAGCGAACATCGTCAGCGATACCAGCGCCGCCATGGCCAGCAGCACCCATTCGATTGACGTAAAAAGGGTCGGATCGGACGTCATTTTCCAAGGCCAGGCAAGGGCCGGGATCGGGGAGCCGGCCAATGAAACACGCCTGAAAGGCTGAAGCAGGAGCGTTGCGCGAGGCTGGTCTTGCTTCAGTGTTCAGCCGGATTTGTCCCGGGAGAGGCCGCGATGCTGAAAGCCCGATTTCAGTGCCGGTCGCTTGGAGGAGAGCGTTTTGGAGTTGACGCCCGCCCAACCGATTTCTCCGGACAGGCGGCCATATTCGATCTTCGGACAGCGGTCCATGACCATCCTGATCCCTGCGGCTTCAGCCCGTCTGGCGGCCTCGTCATGGCGCACGGTCAGCTGCATCCAGACCACTTTGGGCAGGCGGCCACTGGTGATTACATCGTCCACGATCTGCCCGGCAGCCTCGGAATTGCGAAAGATGTCGATCATGTCAGGCGTGGCAGGCAGGTCGTCCAGCGAGGCATAGACGGTCTGGCCCAGAATTTCCTTGCCGGCCTGGCCCGGATTGATCGGCCAGACTTCGTAACCCTTGGAGAGCAGGTATTTCAGAACGAAATAGGACGGCCGCACGTTGTTGGCGCTTGCGCCGATCATGGCCACCGTTTTGACCTCGTCCAGAATGGCGCTGATATAGGCGTCGGAATAGGCGTCGTGATTCATGAAAGATCCCTTGCAGACTCGGGCGCTATCCAAGGCGAAATCGCTGGCAACCGCAAGGCCTTCGGCCGGGGCAACAGGTCACATGTCAAAGAGCGCATGTGCGGTCAGGCGGCGCCGGATCAGGCGCGCTAAGACGGGAAGGCCAGGAAGTTCCGGAGGACAGGAAACGTATGACGGCCATCGGCGCAAGGTTTGAAAGAGTGATCAGGGAGATCGACCGGACGCTCGACCATCCGCTTGATATGGACCTGCTGGCGGACAAGGCCGCCTATTCGAGGTTTCACTTCCAGCGGCAGTTTTCCGCGCTTCTGGGTGTTGGTGTCGCCGACTATCAGCGGCTGATGCGACTGAACAGGGCAGGGCACCAGCTTGCCTTTCGCCCGGAGCAGCCTGTCACCGACATTGCCTATGAAGCCGCTTATCAGAACCTGGAGAGCTTTTCCCGTGCGTTTAAACGCGCCTTTGGCCAGAGCCCGACGGCGTTCCGTAAGAGGCCCGACTGGACCACCTGGCATCTGACTTATGACCCTCTCTTGTATCTGAAAGGACAGTTCATGCCCGGAAAAACTCTCGACCCGGAAACAATACGTATCAGCCTGTTTCCCGAGACGCTGGTCGCAGCCCTGGAACATCGTGGACCTCAGACCGGCCTGACAGCTTCCGCCCAGCAATTCATCGCCTGGCGGCGGGCTTACGGACTGCCGCCATCCAGACACGCCACGTTCAATATCCTCTATGACGACCCCAAAGCGACGCCGCCGGAAGATTTTCGGTTTGATTTCTGCTGTTCGGTCTCAGCACCGGTGCCCGACAATGGTTATGGCATGGTCACAAAAACCATTCCCGGAGGACGTTGCGCGGTGATCCGCCATTCCGGCTTTCTCGATTTCGCGGAAGCTGCGATCCGCTCGCTTTATCGCGACTGGCTCCCGGAAAGCGGTGAGGAATTGCGTGACTTTCCGCTCTTTGTCCAGCGCTTGAATTTCTATCCGGACGTGCCCGAACATGAAGCCGAAACGGATATCTTTTTGCCGTTGAAGTGAGGCAGACACCGGGTTTGTCTGCCCCTCAAACAAAGTCGGATCAGCTGCACTGGAACCAGAGTTGACCGCTCACCGTTGCTGTCATCCCCGCGAAAGCGGGGAGCCAGGGTACTTCATCTTGTCACTTCGACGAAAAATCGACTTCCCAGGCTTCCTGGGGCCAGGGTCTTGGCTAAGCTTCATCCGGGACGATGAACGGGCAAGGGAATACACGCCTAGCCCTTTGCTGACAGACGCTCAGCCTGCGCAGCCCTCAATTCCTTGCGGATCACCAGCTTCAGGCCCGACCACACAGCGTCGACGGCACAGACCTTGATGTCGACCAGGCCCATTGGCAGGCAGATCTCCCGCACGACGTCCTCGGTCACCGTGGTCGGTACCTTGCTGGCCTTCTTGGGCCAGGACACCCAGATCATTCCAACAGGTGCCAGAAGACCTCGCAAACCTTGCAGCAGGTCCGTCAGCTCGCTGCGCTCCGTTACGAACAGATGCGCACACTCAAGACCGGAGAGGGGGGCAGTGACAGGTCTGGTCTCCGGCGCCTGGTCATCCAGAAGCTTTGCGATCGGTACGGGCATGTTGTGCCGCCAGCAGGTCATCCCCGGCTTCAAGCCCAGTTTGGCCGACAGGGGGCGACCGGAATAGCCAGTCTGGGACATCAAGCCCTCCGGAGTTGCATTCAGAAAAGAGGTCTGACGGCAGGGGACTTGACCTTAGCTGTCCGCCCATTCCGGTTTGCGCTTCTGCAGGAAGGCGGAAATGCCTTCTTCCGCGTCGCGGGCCATCATGTTTTCCACCATGGTCGCGGCGGCAAACTCATAGGCCTCCGACAGCGGCATTTCCAGCTGGCGGTAGAAGGCTTCCTTGCCGATCTTGAGCGTTTTTGCGGATTTCGAAGCGATCGCTTCGGCGTATTTCTGCACGACCTGTTCCAGGTAGTCGCCCGGAACGATGCGGTTGATCAGGCCGAAGTCCTTGGCGGTTGAAGCGTCGATGCTTTCGCCGGTGAGCAGCATCTCCATCGCCTGTTTCGGGGCAACATTTCTGGAAAGAGCCACCATCGGCGTGGAGCAGAACAGGCCGATATTGACGCCCGGTGTGCAGAAGGTCGCGGTGTCTGTCGCAATCGCCAGGTCGCAGGAGGCGACCAGCTGGCAGCCGGCAGCGGTGGCAACGCCCGTCACCACAGCGATCACCGGCTTGGGCAGCCGCACGATCTGCTGCATCAGGTCGGAACATTGCCGCATGATGCGCTCATAGGAGGCCTTGCCACCGTCGGCTTCGGCGCGGGCCGCAGTCAGTTCCTTAAGGTCATGACCGGCGCAGAACACCTTGCCTTCTGCGCCCAGAAGGATCACCCGGACAGCCGGATCATCGGCAGCCTTTTGCAGCTCCCCGGACAGCGCCGACATCATGGCAGTCGACAGGGAATTCATCCGTTCCGGACGCTGCATGACGATCCGGTAGACACCTTCATGCAGCATGGTCGCCAGCATCGGTTTTTCGATTTCGTCATTGGCGGCGGTGTCGGACATGGAATGCTCCCTGAAGTCTTTGTCTTGGCGATCCTTATAACGGAAGGCAGGCGCGGCGTGAACGGCAAAGCGCTGCGTTGAAATGTCTTCGATCACAGATCCTTTATGGTTTTCTTTGATCGTGCTGATGGCGGATCATGGGAATTGCGGTATCCTCGGGTCATGTGGAGGCCACACCGGTTCCGATTTCTCGTCGGCGCAGCGCTTCTCTTGCTGGCGCCTCTTCTGCCTGCTTCTGCACAGGAGAGGGTGGATGTCGCCCTCGTGCTGGCGGTCGACGTTTCCAGATCGATGTCACCGGACGAACTCCAGATCCAGCGCCAGGGATATGCCGCCGCGATTGCCAGCCCAGAGGTCGTGCGGGCCATCAGCCTGGGCGAACATCGCAGGATCGCGCTGATGATGTTCGAATGGGCCAATGAAAGCCACGCCCGCGAGATTGTGCCCTGGTCGGTGATCGAGACGCAGGCGGATGCACAGGAATTTGCCGACAAGGTGCTGGAGGACACCACTTATGGTCAACGGCGGACATCGATTTCCGGCGCGATCCGGTATGCCTCCAAACTTCTGGACGAAGCTCCCTTTGCAGCGGCACGCCGGGTGATCGACATCTCCGGAGACGGCCCCAACAACCAGGGATCACCCGTCACTCTGGCGCGCGATGCGGCCGTTGACCGCGGCTACGTCATCAATGGACTGCCGTTGATGACCAAGGGCGGCATCGGTTTTCAGTTCAATATCCCGGATCTCGACGTTTATTACCGGCGCTGCGTCATCGGTGGCCCGACCAGCTTCGTGATCCCGGTGATCGAATGGGCACAATTTCCCGATGCCGTCCGACGCAAACTGATCCTCGAAATCGGAGGACGCATGCCTTTCCAGCCACCAAGGGTCATCAAAGCGCAGATCACCTTCGAAGAGCCTTATGACTGCCTCGTCGGAGAGAAGATCTGGCAGCGCCTGCGGGAACAGTATTTCTGGGATCCCTGATCCGGAAGGGCGGCCAGGCGAAACGCCTTAGCCGCGTCTGCGCCGGCGCCGTCGTTCACCGCCGCCAGCTTCGCTTTCCACGAGTGACTTTTTCTCTGGCAGGTCGATCGCACCGCGCAGGTTGGGGAAGGGGTCGACTTTGTTCGGCAGCGCCATTGCGTTGACGAAATGCTCCTGGAACTTCGGCTCCAGCGCTGTCTCGATCTTCTCGATATCCCGCACGGTCTGCTCGATTTCCCGGCGATAACCGCGATTGAGCAGCGCCATGCGCGCACCGGTGCCGGCCGCGTTGCCGACACCAGAAACGCCCTCAAGCGGGCAATCAGGGATCAGGCCGAGCACCATGGCGTATTTGGGGTCGATATAGCTGCCGAAGGCGCCGGCCAGCCGGATCCGGTCGAGCTGGTAGGTGCCAAGTTTGTCCTGCAGCAGTTTGACCCCGGCATAGAGCGCGCCCTTGGCGAGCTGAATGGCCCGGATATCGGTCTGCAGGATCGAGATCTCGACGTCCTGGTCGGCAATCAGGTAGGAAAAGGTCCGGCCCTTGGACTGGACCCGGCTGGTCCGTGCCGCCATGCCGCCGTCGATGACGCCGTCTTCAGTGATGAGGCTCGCGAGATACATCTCCGCCACCGCCTCGATGATGCCGGAGCCGCAAATGCCTGTGACACCGACGCTGTCGACCTTTTCGGCAAAACCTTCTTCATCAGACCATTCGTCGACGCCAATCACCTTGAACCGCGGTTCAAGCGTCTCCTTGTCGATGCGGATGCGTTCGATGGCACCGGGTGCGGCGCGCTGACCGGAGGAAATCTCCGCGCCTTCAAAGGCGGGGCCGGTTGGCGAAGAGGCCGCCAGAAGGCGTTCCTTGCTGCCGAGCACGATCTCCGCGTTGGTGCCGACATCGACGAGCAGCGTGATCTCGTCGTGTTTGTAAGGGCTCTCGGCAAGGGTGGCGGCAGCTGCATCGGCGCCGACATGGCCGGCGATGCAGGGCAGCATATAGACCCGCGCGCCCGGGTTGAGCTCCAGGTCGAGATCGCGGGCGCTCAGCACCATCGCATCAGAAGCTGCCAGCGCAAACGGAGCGCCGCCCAGTTCGACCGGATCGATGCCGAGGAAAAGGTGATGCATCACGGGGTTGCCGACAAAGGTGGCGTCGAGCACATCGCTGCGCTCGGCGCCGACATCGCCAACAAGCTTGCCGATCAGGGAATTGATCGCCTCGCGTACCGCCTTGGTCAGGTCCGGCAGCTTGGCCGGGTTCATCTGCACATAGGAGACCCGCGACATCAGGTCTTCGCCGAAGCGGATCTGCGGATTGGACGTACCGGCCGACGAGACGGTCCGGCCGTTTTGAAGGTTGCAGAGATGCGCGGCGATGGTGGTCGACCCGATATCGACGGCAAGGCCATAGACGGCGTTCTTTTCACCCGGCCACAGCGCGACAAGTGTCGGCAGTACACCCCGGTCCTGATGAATGGCCGCCGTGACGGTCCACTGTCCCTTGCGCAGGGTTGTTTGAACGGCCGGCAGCAGGATCGGGTCGATGCACAGGTCGGCCAGCCCGGTCGTACTTGTCAGGGCTTCGCGCAGGCGGTCAATATCCCCGCGCGGCGTTTCCATGTCCGGCTCGTCGATGGAGACGGAGACCAGGGTAATTGCGCTGTCCGCATCAATCTGGCGGGCTTCTGCACGTTTGCGTACCACCTGCCGGTTGGTTTGGGCATCGGTCGGCACATCGACAACGAGGTCACCGAGGATCTTCGCCTGACAGGAGAGGCGCCGGTCGGCCGGCAGGTTGCGCAGGCTGGCATAGCGGTTTTCAGCTTCCGTGGCCGCTTCCAGGTTTTCCGCAGCACTGGTCAGGTTCTCCTTGGCGAAGGTGCCTTCGGAGACCGAGATCTGGCAGCGCCCGCATATGCCGCGCCCCCCGCAAACCGACTCGACATAAACCCCAAGAGAGCGGGCCGCATCAAGAAGGGGTGTTCCCACCGGGAATGTGCCCCGGCGTCCGCTAGGCTGGAAAACGACTTTGGCGTGTCTGTCTGTCTCGGTCATGGCTGCGATCTGTCACTACCGGTTTCAAACGCTGCGGGACCATGCCCGCCGAAACTCCCCCAGGAGGGGATACGAAAAACGTGCCTCCCGACACGCAAAACCCCTCCCGCTTGCGGGGAGGGGAAGTGGGGTGGGTGTCCCAACCGGAAAGCTGGAGAAAGACCACCCGGTTTGCGGAGGGGAGAGAACCGCAAACATGTGTTTGCTCTAGCGTCAGCTGGCGCGCCGTGCCGCGCGGCCACCACGGCGGCGACCACCGGAGGAGGCCCCGCCTTCGGCTGGGGCTGCAGTCGCACCGGCGGCAGCCGGCTGATGGTCGCGATAGGTCATGATCCATTCCTGGCAGTTCGGATCAGTGCCGTTCAGAACGTTTGCGGCGCGGACGGCTTCCATTTCCTGCGGGCGGCACGGATTCATGATCGCCGAGGTCATGCCGGCACCGATCACCATCGGAATGAAACCTGCATTAATGCCATGGCGATGCGGCAGGCCGAAGGAGATGTTGGACAGGCCACAGGTCGTGTTGACCTTCAGTTCCTCGCGCAGACGGCGCAGCAGCCGGAACACCTGCTGGCCGGCCGTGCCCATGGCGCCGATCGGCATCACCAGGGGGTCAACGACGATGTCATGGGCCGGAATGCCGTAGTCGGCCGCGCGCTCGACGATCTTTTTCGCAACATCAAAGCGCACATCCGGGTCTTCCGAAATGCCTGTTTCGTCATTCGAAATCGCAACAACCGGAACGTCGTATTTCTTGATCAGCGGCAGGATGGCTTCCAGCTTCTCTTCCTCGCCGGTTACGGAATTGACCAGCGGGCGCCCCTTGGCGACTTCCAGGCCCGCCTGGATGGCGGCGGTCACGGATGAATCGATGGACAAGGGAACGTCCGTAAGCTCTTGAACAATCTCGAGAGTCTTGACCAGCAACGGCGGTTCGGTCTCGTTCGGATTGACCGCGGTCACGCCGGCATTGACGTCGAGCATGGTGGCGCCGGCAGCGACCTGTGCAAGGGCGTCTGCCTTGACCGTCTCGAAATTGCCGTCAGCCATCTCGGCTGCCAGCTTCTTGCGGCCGGTCGGGTTGATCCGCTCGCCGATGACACAGAACGGCTGGTCGAAGCCGATGATGATTTCCTTGGTCGCGGATGCGACAACGGTGCGGGTCATTTATGCGCTCTCGTTGGCTGTCAGGGTTGAGGACGGGGTTTGAAAGGACCAGCTCCCGCGGCCATGCAGCCAGTCCGCGGTCTTCTGGATCCCGCCGAACGGGTAAACATGGATCTGGGCCAGCTGGGTCGACGGCTGGCTGGTGACGCGGGTTTCCAGCGGCTCGACCATGGTGGCGGGATCATACCCTGCCAGCATGGAAACCACGGCACCGCCGCGCTTCTTGAGGAAGTTCAGGGAGTTTTCGACACCGGCAAAGGCGGCATATTTCAGGAGTGTCGTCATCTTGGCCGGGCCGGCAACACCGACATGGACCGGAAACTGGTTGCCCCATTCCCGCAGCTCGTCGAGCCACAGGCTGACCCGGTGCGGGTCGAAGCCGAACTGCGTGACAATGCGGAATTCGGCATCGCTCTCAGCGGCGAGTTCGTGCTTGCGCATCAGGAACGACTTGATCACGTCCGGCTTGATGTCCGGTGCGCCTTCCGGGTGACCGGCCACGGCAATCTTCTTGATGCCGAGCTTGTCAAATAGACCCGTTTCCAGAAGGGCAACGGAAGAGGTCAGGGGACCGGCCTTATCGGCTTCCCCAGCAATGGTCAGTACTTCAGTCGCACCGGCTTCCTGGGTCAGGCGTTTGATCCGGCGCTCGAAGGCCTCCAGGGAGGGATAGCGGCGGGCGGCCATGTGCGGCACGGCAACCAGCTTGTTGTCGCGCAGGATGCGGGCTGCGTCGACGATCATGTCTTCAGGGCAGTTGCCGAGATCGGTGACATAGACCTGCGTGCCGGCCGGGATTGTCTGCAGAAGCTCGGTCTTTTCGACCACCTGCTTCGGCGACATTTCAGTGGAGGCGGGTAGCCGCCCGTTTTCCAGCAGGCGCTGCTCAGTCATGTTCCGTTCCTCCACTTGCAAGCAAGGTCTTCAGTCGCTCTTTCGGATAAGCGGCAACAAGGTCGTCGAGCGCCGTATCCGCTTCCGTTTCCAGATCGTCAGAGACATCGACAGGATCGGTGCGGCGCCACTCCGCCATATAGGCGTCGCTGTCCTTGGCTCCGATCCGCATCGCACAGGCGTCGATCGCTTCCATGAACATGGCCGGCAGCTCCCGGCGGGCCGACTTGCGTCCCTTTTTCACCAGGATCTGAGCCGGAATGTCCCGCCAGTAAACGATGATTTTCTGCGCCATAGTCTCTTCTTCCTCCGAAGACCCATGTTTGCCGGAAGCCACGATTTCCGTTTCGCCTGATAGCGGCATCAGCGCGTGAAAAACCGACCTCGCATCAGTCGATTTTGCGACAGTCAGTCGTTGGCCCTGCCGCTGACAAACGGAGCCAGCAGGCCATAGCCGGTTCGCGTCATTTCAAAGGCCAGGCCCAGGCGTTCGGCAGCCCGGCGGGCGGCGGCCTCCAGCTCCGGATCGTCGGTCTGGGCCATATAGAGAACGCGGGTGTAATGGCCGAAATACATGTCTCTGAGATGCGGGTGCCAGTCGAGACCGAGAGGCTCGATCACCATGGTCTGGAAATGGCGCGCCAGAAAATCGGTCAGGTAGAAGGTCCCCAGCTGGTCTTCTTCCAACTGGTCGAAGGCTTCGATCCCGGTGAAGAAGGCATAACAATGCGCACCTTCGATGCGGCGTGCGCCGGTTTCTTCCAGTACAACGTCCAGCAATCCGCCGGTGCCGCAATCGCCATAGGCGACCAGAATGTCGGAATAGACATCGCGGTTCATTAAGATGACGCGGCGGACTTCGTCGGGGATCTTGTCAGGGGTGTTGTGCAGCTGGGCCGGCAGGCAGGTCAGGTCGACATGGTCGAGCTGATTGGCCTTGCGGATCGCGATGATTTCGCGGGCCAGTGCGCCGCAGGCAATAACAAGGACGCGGCCGATCTTGTCGTTCGCGTCCCCTTCGGTCTCGATCGGAAAGAGAGGCTCGCCCGCCCGCATGTCGGCAGCCTCCCGAAACACCGTTCGTCAGCCCCGGTTGGCGAGCTGGTTGTGGCGGCGGGCGATGAGGTCCTTCGCCATTTCCACGGCCACGGCGGCGTCACGGCAATATCCGTCGGCGCCAACCGCTTCGCCGAATTCCTCGTTGAGAGGAGCACCGCCGACGAGCACGATATAATCGTCGCGCAGGCCCTTGGCCTTCATTTCATCGATGACGACTTTCATGTAGGGCATGGTCGTGGTCAGAAGCGCGGACATGCCGAGAATGTCCGGCTGGTGCTCTTCAAGGGCGGCGAGGTAGTTTTCGACCGGATTGTTGATGCCGATGTCGATCACTTCGAAGCCGGCGCCTTCCATCATCATGGACACCAGGTTCTTGCCGATGTCGTGAATGTCGCCCTTGACGGTGCCGATGACCATCTTGCCGACTTTCGGGGCACCGGTTTCGGCCAGCAGCGGCCGCAGGATGCCCATGCCGGCCTTCATGGCGTTGGCGGACAGGAGCACTTCCGGCACGAACAGGATGCCATCGCGGAAGTCGATGCCGACGATACGCATGCCTTCGACCAGCGCCTTGGTCAGGATGTCATAGGGAGCCCAGCCACGCTCAAGAAGGATGTTGACCGCGTCCGTGATTTCTTCCTGAAGACCGTCATAGAGGTCGTCATGCATCTGTTCGACAAGTTCGTCATCGGACAGGGAGGCGAGATCGATATCTTCTTCGTCAGACATGGGGTAGCTCCACCAGGGCGCGCGACAAGCGCGTAAGGGCCATCAATTAAGGAAAAACCTTATGCCTCAAGCCGGTTTTGCCGATATCTCCAAAGCGACACGGCAAGTCGCTTACGCGACAGGGAAGCGATACCGGCAACTTTGTGAAAAAGTGTGAGCCGAGTCGGGAAAGAATTGTAGCTGTCTAAACTTACGGGGTAGGAGCGACAGCCCGATCGCCGAAAAGAAAAGGGCGGATCTTGCGATCCGCCCGAGTTAGCTGTTCTGGTCCGGACGAGATCAGAACAGCCCTTCAATCTGACCTTGCTCGTCCAGCTTGATGTGGTTGGCCGAGGGCACGCGCGGCAGGCCGGGCATGGTCATGATTTCCCCGCAGATCACCACGATGAAGCCGGCGCCGGCCGACAGGCGCACTTCGCGCACCGGCAGACTGTGGCCGGTGGGCGCTCCGCGCAGCTGCGGATCGGTGGAGAAGGAATACTGGGTCTTTGCCATGCAGACCGGCAGGTCGCCGAAACCGTCGGCTTCCCAGCGCTTGAGCTGGTCGCGGACGGACTTGTCCGCAAGCACTTCGTCGGCGCGGTAGATGCGCTTGGCGATGGTCTCGATCTTTTCAAACAGCGACAGGCTGTCGTCATAGAGCGGGGCAAACTGTGCCGCGCCGCTTTCAGCAAGTTCGGACACGCGCTTGGCAAGCTCTTCCGTGCCGGCGGAGCCGTTGGCCCAGTGGGTTGCCAGGATCGCGTCGACACCGAGCTCGGCGCAGTAGTCCCTCACGGCCTGCACTTCAGCTTCGGTGTCGGCGGTGAAGTGGTTGATGGCGACAACGGCCGGGACGCCGAACTGCTTGACGTTCTCGATATGGCGGCCGAGGTTGGCGCAGCCGCTGACGACCGCGTCGACATTTTCAGCGCCGAGGTCTTCCTTGGCGACACCGCCATTCATCTTCAGGGCCTTGATCGTGGCGACGATCACCACGGCGTCCGGCGACAGGCCGGCCTTGCGGCACTTGATGTCGAAGAACTTTTCAGCGCCCAGGTCAGCACCAAAGCCGGCTTCGGTAACCACATAGTCTGCCAGTTTCAGGGCCGTCTGTGTGGCAACGACGGAGTTGCAGCCATGGGCGATGTTGGCGAAGGGGCCGCCGTGGATGAAGGCCGGGTTGTTTTCCAGCGTCTGCACCAGGTTCGGCTGCATGGCTTCCTTCAGCAGAACGGTCATCGCGCCATCGGCTTCCAGCTCGCGTGCGGTGATCGCGGTGCGGTCGCGGCGATAGGCAACGATGATGTCGCCGAGACGCTTCTGCAGGTCGTCCAGGTCGGTCGCCAGGCACAGGATCGCCATGATTTCGGAAGCCACGGTGATGTCGAAGCCGCCTTCGCGCGGGAACCCGTTGGCAACGCCGCCGAGCGAGCAGACGATTTCGCGCAGGGCCCGGTCGTTCATGTCGAGCACACGGCGCCAGGTGACGCGGCGCTGGTCGATGCCCAGCTCATTGCCCCAGTAGATGTGGTTCTCGATCAGAGCGGCCAGCAGGTTATGTGCGGAGGTGATGGCGTGGAAGTCACCGGTGAAATGCAGGTTGATGTCTTCCATCGGCACGACCTGGGCATAGCCACCACCGGCCGCGCCACCCTTCATGCCGAAGCAGGGGCCGAGAGACGGTTCACGCAGGCAGATCATGGCGTTCTTGCCGATCTTGTTGAGGCCGTCGCCAAGGCCAACCGTCGTAGTCGTCTTGCCTTCACCGGCCGGCGTCGGGTTGATCGCGGTGACCAGGATCAGCTTGCCGCTGTCGCGCCCGTTGAGGCTTTCGATGTAGTCCCCGGAGATCTTTGCCTTCGTGCGGCCATAAGGCAGCAGGGATTCCTCGGGAATGTTGAGCCGCTCACCGATCTCCTGGATCGGTTTCATGCTGGCTGCACGGGCAATTTCGATATCGCTGGCCATGGGTTCTCTCTCCGGAGCGTTGCCAAAATTCAGGTGTCAGGAATACGCCTTTCCGGCGACCCGACATTGGTCAGAACGCTATGGGAAGGCACGGTGGTTGAGATGTTCCGAATGCGACAGGATGCGCCCCGGAAACGACGAGAGGCTCGGTCCGCACGATTGCGCGGGCCTTTGACAGAAAAAACCATCAGACACCGGACTGCAAGACGGCAGCGGAGCAGGCGCTCAATTCTCTCTTTGCGACATCAGATTTCGCTGCGCTGCAGCATTGACAAGAGCCGGACACGCGCCAGATTCGAGAGGTGAGACGGCCGGCAGGAGGCGGCTGTTTGCTCAAAGGATTTGGAAGATGGCGGCAAGTGACGAAAGCCCGGCGCAGGAGGCGATCTTTGCCGCCGAGGCGATGGTTGATCTCGGTCCCTACATGCTGCTTGCCGATGCCGAGCTCAACATTTTCAGCATCTTCGATGATCTGAAATACGACCGCTCCGATGCCGACATGATGAGCCCGCCAATGCGCCGTCATGCCGTCCAGACGCTCGACAGATTGGGTTTCCGGCAAACGTCCGGATCGGTGATGCACCACAAGCCTCGGGATCTGTTCTGTTACATCCCGAAACCTCAGGTCCTGGGAGCCTCTCCCTTTGATGTGACGCGCTATACACCGAAGCGGGACCAGGATTATTACGTCCTGACCCCGACGCAGACCGCGTGCCGTTTGATCGATACCTATCCGTGCGAGCTGGCGGTTGAAAAAGTCGTCTCGCTGATCTGGAAACAGCCGATCAATCTCTATCGTCTTCTGGACTATCTGGAAAAGAAACCGGCCCATGAGGCCATACGGCCGGCCCTCGGTTTCTTCAAATCGGAGCAGCGCAAGGCCGTCCAGTCAGAGCCGCTTTGCCTGAGGCGCGCGCTCCGTTGACGGAGGGTACGTTTTTCAGGCACTTCGCGTGCGACGATGTTCTTATCAATGCAGACTCAGCAGCACTTCAATATCCCGCTGAGAGAGCGAGGCCAGCAGGGCTTTCTCGTCGGCATTGAGTGCGGCACCGTTCTGGATGCTCTTGTGTATCAGCAGCGCGATCGCGCTTGTGGGCTGGTAGTAGAGATCCCCATGCGTGCGGCTGATGTCGTGAAGCAACCTGTCGATCAGCTGCTTGCGT
Source organism: Roseibium sp. (assembly GCF_965233565.1). Classification (GTDB taxonomy): domain Bacteria; phylum Pseudomonadota; class Alphaproteobacteria; order Rhizobiales; family Stappiaceae; genus Roseibium. The sequence continues at coordinate 5,654,183 of NZ_OZ247494.1, forward strand.
TTGACAGAGTCCAAGTCGATCCGCTTGTCCTGCAACACCTGACATCCGTCCTCTGATTGACCGCATATTACCCTTGCATCGACAAGTAGGGCACGCCAGAACCAATTCCACATGTCAGCTTCATTGATTGCGGTGCACCACAGAACCAAGGGTGACAATCCGCTCGTTTCCGGAGATCCTCGCAGGGCCATGACAGATTCCGATATTCTCTCCCGCTTGCCCGATCGCCTGAAAAAAGCCCGCCGCGCCCAGGGACTTTCTCTGGAGGCGGTGGAAAAACTCTCCGGTGTCTCCCGTTCCATGGTCAGCCAGATCGAGCGCGGCGAATCCAATCCGACCGTTGCGACCCTTTTGAACCTGACCCGCGCTTTGAATGTCGACTTTGCCGGCCTCCTGGGCGAAGAGGCTGCGGAAGACCGTGTCGAAATCCTGCATGAGCACCAGACCCCGGCACTGGACCGGGCAGGCGATGGCTGCAAGATCCGCATCCTCTCTTCCCCACAGGATACAGGGCGCTTTGAAGTCTATGAACTGATCTTTGCTGCAGGTGGCAAGCTGGAAAGCAAGCCGCATGAGCGTGGCACCCGCGAACAACTGGTTGCGGAGGAAGGCCGGCTGGAGGTTACCTCCGGTGTCGCCAAGGGCCTGATTGGGAAGGGCGACACCGCCCGTTACGCCGCGGACGTCCCACATTGCATCGCCGCCGTCGACGGCCCAGCGCGCGCCATCCTGATGGTGGTGAAGTTCTGACAGCGACAATGCGGCCGCCTTCAACGGCGGCTTTACGGCACCTTGCTGCTATCCCGCCGGCAAAGGCGCCTCCGGCCAGTCTTCCGTCACTTCCGCCTGGACCGGCCGGTCCAGGTAGGTGGTCAGGACAACATAGCTGCGGGTCGCCCGGACGCCGGGCAGGGCATAGACCTGCGCCAGGAACTTTTCCATGGCGTCGGCATTGGCGGTGCGGACCTTCAGGATGACGCAGCAGTCGCCGGTGACCGAATGCAGTTCTTCCACTTCGGGGAAATCGCGCAGTTTCATCATGCGCTCGCTCTTGCCCCAGCCACTGGCATCGACATGGACAAAGGCCAGAAAAGGCTTGCCGACGGCCATCGGATCAATCTCCGCCGCGGTACCGGAAATGGTTCCGGCTGCGGTCATGCGCTTGACCCGGTCATGAACGGCGGGGGCCGAGAGGCCGACCTTGCTGCCGATATCTGCATAGGTCTGGCGTGCATTGGCCACCAGCTCGCCTAATATTCTTCGGTCAAACGCGTCTAGAGCACGCGTTGCTGCCCTGTTCTGCTGAATGATTTCTCTATTTGATGACATTCGGCATTTTCCGTGTTGCTGAAAATTTTGTTCAGCTTCATGGTCTTCTGCAGAACATCATTCAGCAAGGAAAATTTGCCATGCAGCAGCGGATCATCGATCCGGTGGACGGGATCTATGCGGCCACGCCGGACTATGTGCATGCCCTGGAGGTCAGAAATCCGGATAGGTTCCTGTTTGTCAGCGGCACGATGGGCCTTGAGCCCTGCGGCAGGGCACCCGCGACGCTGACCGGGCAACTGGACCTGATCTGGAACAATCTCCGACGGATCCTGGTCGAGGCCGACATGAGCACCGATAACATCATCCGGGTGACGAGTTATCTCGGCGACCGAGAGTTTGCCGAAGCGAACCAGACGGCCCGGCTGACGGCGCTGGGCAAGCGCCGGGTGCCGACCACCGCGATCGTGGTGGAGACGCTCCAGTCAGACTGGCTGGTCGAGGTCGAGATCATCGCAGCGGCCTGAGGCCGATAGCCCCCCTTTGCACGGAAGGACCCCCTCATGCCGCTCGACACCTACCTGATTTTCCTGATGACCACCGCCGTCGTCGTTTTTTCACCTGGCGCCGCCTCGGTCACCGTTGCCACGCAAGGGGCCGCGAATGGCGGCCGGCGTGCCCTTTGCGGTGTTGTCGGGATCGCTTGTGCCAATGCCGTGTTCTTCGCGTTGTCGGCAACGGGTATTGCGTCGCTGATCCTGGCCTCGCACATGGCGTTTTCGGTTATCAAATGGGTTGGGGTGGCCTATCTGGTCTGGCTTGGCCTGACGGCGCTCCTGTCGCGGGGAGGGGCAATCCGCGTTCGGAAGGGCAAGAGGCGTTCCAGCCTTTCCGTACTGTTTGTGCAAGGCTTTGTGGTTGAATTCGCCAATCCCAAGGCGTTGCTCTATTTCGCTGCCATCCTGCCACAGTTCCTGGACCCGGAGGCTGCCATTCTGCCGCAAATCCTGATCATGGGCGGGACCACCTTCCTGATCGACCTGACATCCTACAGTGCCTACGCCTTTCTGGGTGACCGTCTCACACGAGGCGGATTGAAGGACTGGGTGGTGAACCTGATCAACAAATGTGCCGGTGCCGCATTGCTTTATGCCGGGTTCCGTATGGCAAGTGTCACGGTCACGCGGTAGGGCACCGATCCTGACGACATGGAGCTCAGGTCTTAAATTTCCGTCATATCGGAATTCGCATCTTTTATTACGAATAAAAATCCGGCATAGTGGATGAAAGATCCATTTTGCCGGAGAATGCCCCGTGTCCGATGCTTTCCTGTCGCATATTTCCGAGACCCTCAAGGAAATCGAAGCCGAAGGGCTTTACAAGCGCGAACGGCTGATCACCTCGCCGCAAGGCGGAACCATCACGGTCGGTGGGCGCGAGGTGGTCAACCTGTGCGCCAACAACTATCTGGGACTGGCCGACCACCCGGCCCTGGAAGAAGCCGCCCGAAAGGCCCTGGAACCCAAGGGTTACGGCATGGCTTCGGTCCGCTTCATCTGTGGCACACAGGACATTCACCGGGAGCTGGAACAGCGCCTGGCCAAATTTCTCGGCAAGGACGACTCCATTCTGTTCGCAGCCTGTTTCGACGCCAATGGCGGCCTGTTCGAGCCGCTTCTCGGACCGGAAGACGCGATCATATCGGACGCGCTTAATCATGCCTCCATCATTGACGGCATTCGCCTTTGCAAGGCCAAGCGCTATCGCTATGCCAATTCCGATATGACGGATCTTGAGGCCAAGTTGAAGGAAGCGCGCGAGGCCGGTGCCCGCCATATCATGATTGCCACTGACGGTGTCTTCTCCATGGACGGCTATCTGGCGAAGCTGCCAGAGGTGACGGCTCTGGCCAGGAAATATGATGCGGTTGTCATGGTCGACGATTGTCACGCGACCGGCTTCATGGGGCCGAAAGGCGAGGGCACGCCGGCGCATTTTGGTGTTGATGTCGACATCCTCACCGGAACCCTCGGCAAGGCGCTGGGTGGCGGCATCGGCGGCTACATTGCCGGCCCGCAGCCGGTGATCGATCTCCTGCGCCAGCGGGCACGACCTTATCTCTTCTCCAACTCCCTGCCGCCGGCCGTTGTGATGAGTGGCCTGGAAGCTATCCGTCTGGTGGAAGAAGGCGATAACCTTCGCAAGACCCTGTTCGAAAATGCCGGTTACTGGCGCGCCGGACTGGAAAGTCTGGGCTTTACGCTTCTGCCGGGTGAACACCCGATCATTCCGGTGATGCTGGGCGAAGCCAAGCTGGCGCAGGCCATGGCTGCGAAACTGTTCGAGGAAGGGGTCTACGTCTCCGGTTTCTTCTTCCCGGTGGTGCCGCGCGGACAGGCCCGCATCCGAACGCAAATGAATGCGGCGCTCACCCGTGCGGATCTCGATCGGGCCCTGGATGCCTTTGAGAAAGCCGGCAAGGCGACGGGAGTTCTGTCATGAGCAGCAACCAGATGAAGGCGCTTGCCAAGTCCGAGCCACGGGAAGGCCTCTGGATGACCCGGGCTCCGGTGCCGGAAATCGGTCCGGACGACGTCCTGATCCGCATCAACAAGACCGGTATCTGCGGCACCGACATTCATATCTGGAACTGGGACGACTGGGCGGCGAAAACCGTTCCGGTGCCGCTGATCACGGGCCACGAGTTTGCCGGTGAGATCGTTGAACTCGGCAGGAACGTCACCGATCTGGAAATCGGTCAGCGCTGCTCGGGCGAGGGGCACCTGATTGGCAAACATTCCCGACAGTCCCGCGCCGGCAAGTTTCACCTGGATCCGGAAACCCGCGGCATTGGCGTTAATGAGCAAGGGGCTTTTGCCGAATATCTGCGCCTGCCGGCATTCAACGTCGTGCCGCTGCCCGATGAGATCGATGACGAGATCGGTGCCATTCTCGACCCGCTCGGCAACGCGGTTCATACCGCGCTCAGTTTTGACCTGGTCGGCGAAGACGTCCTGATCACCGGTGCCGGCCCGATCGGCATCATGGCGGCTGCCGTTGCCCGTCATGTCGGTGCCCGCAACGTCGTCATCACCGATATCAACCAGGCCCGGCTCGACCTGGCCACCAAGGTTGCCGATGTTGTGCCGGTGAATGTTGCCGAGGAAGATCTGAAGGGCATCGAACAGCGGCTCGGCATGAAGGAAGGCTTCGATGTCGGCCTGGAAATGTCCGGCAACCAGGTGGCTCTCGATCAGATGGTGGAGAACCTGGTGATGGGAGGCCGCATCGCGCTGCTTGGCATTCCTCCGGGCAAGTCCCCGGTCGACTGGTCGCGCATCGTCTTCAAGGCGATCACCATCAAGGGCGTCTACGGCCGGGAAATTTTTGAAACCTGGTACAAGATGATTGCCATGCTGCAAAACGGTCTCGATGTCCGCAACGTCATCACGCACCGCTTCGGCGTCGATGACTTCGAAGACGGTTTCGCTGCCATGAAATCAGGCGAAGCCGGCAAGGTTGTGCTGAGCTGGCGCTAGACGAGACAGGTCCAGATTGGCGCCTTCTGCGGACAATTGGCGCTATCTGCTGATGAATGGCGTGATCCGCGAGTGAGTTGGTTGGCGGCGGCACATAACTTCAGATCCGACATCACGGATCTGGAGAACGTCTGATGACCGCGAAATTTCAAAAAACAGCCCTGGTGACCGGTGCATCTTCCGGAATGGGCAAGGACATGGCGTTTCGGCTGCTCAACGAAGGCTATGCCGTTTATGCCGCCGCGCGCCGTCTGGAAAAAATGCGCGACCTGGAAGAGGCAGGCGCGCATATCATCGAAATGGACATCTCCAGGGATTCCGACATTGTTGCTGCGGTGGACAGGATCCGGCGCGAAGCAGGTGGCGTCGGCGTCCTGGTCAACAATGCCGGTTTTGCGGTTTATGGAGCAATCGAAGACACACGCATCGAAGAGGCGCGCTATCAGTTCGAGGTCAACCTCTTTGGTCTCGCCCGCCTGACGCAATTACTCCTGCCGGACATGCGCGCCCACAAATACGGCAAGATCGTCAATGTCAGCTCGGTCGGCGGCAAGATCTACTCCCCTCTGGGAGCCTGGTATCACGCAACCAAACATGCTCTGGAAGGCTGGTCGGACTGCCTTCGTCTCGAGGTCGAACAATTCGGCATCGACGTTGTGATCATAGAGCCGGGGCTGATTGAAACCGAGTTCGGCGACGTGATGAGCCAACCCATGCTGCAAAGATCCGGCAAGGGCGCTTATGCAAGTCTGGCGCTGGCCAATGCAAAGGCTTTTGACGCCGCCTACAAGGATGGCGTCGGCTCACGCCCTGGTGTGATTTCGACCTTGCTGATGAAGGCCATTCAGACGGCGCGCCCAAGGACGCGCTACCATGGCGGCAAGATGGCCTCTATGATGCTGTTCTTTCGTCACTGGCTGCCGGATCGCGGCTTCGACCGCCTGATCACCAGCCAGATCAGGCGCATGTTGAAAGAGGTGCAGGTCTCGTCCGGATGAAACAACCCGCTGCGAAATTCACCATCGATATCGGTTGGGCCGGTTTGCTGGAAACACTCGGCGTCAAGACCGAGGATCTCCTTCGACATGCCGGTCTGCCGCAAGGCCTGTTGTCACAGGCAAGCCCGCAACTGGATTCCGAAGCCTATTTCCGGCTCTGGTCGAGCCTGGAAGATTTGATGGATGTGCCCGAGATGGCGCTGACCATCGGAAAGGCGTTGACACCGGAGGGGTTCAGTCCGCCGCTGTTTGCCGCATTTTGCAGTCCCAATCTCAAGGTCGCGTTGGAGCGTCTGAGCACCTACAAGCCGCTGATCTGCCCGATGACCATGACGCTTGCAGAAGAAGACGGTCATGTTTCCCTGACACTGAACATGGCCGACCACTGGGAGCTGCCGACATCCTTCGTACTGATGGAAAACGTGTTTCTGGTTCATCTGGCGCGCCTGGCAACCCGTCGGGAAATCCAACCGGCCAGGGTGGTCCTGAGGTCACCGCCCGACGCCCTGTCGGCCTACCGCTCCTTCTTTGGCGTCTCCGTGAGCCAGGGCGACGTGAACAGAATCGTGTTTCGCAAGGAAGACACGGAAATTCCGTTTCTCAGCGTCAACAACGCGATGTTCGAAGTCTTTGAACCGGTCTTGAAAAAGCGGCTGTCCGAACTTGAGCAGGACGCAGCTCTTCGTGATCGTGTGCGGGCAGCCCTGACGGAGATGCTCGCCGGCGGACAGTCGGGCATCGCCGATGTTGCCGACCGGCTTGCCATGAGCGCACGCACCTTGCAGCGCAAACTCTCTCAGGAGGGCACCAGTTTTCAGGAAATCCTGAACGAGGTCCGGACAGACGTGGCCAGGATCTATCTGACCAAAACCCGCTATTCGAACGCGGAAATCGCGTTTCTGCTCGGTTATGACGACCCGAATTCCTTTATCCGCGCATTTCACGGCTGGACCGGAGCGACACCCGATGCGAGCCGTCAGGCTGCCCGGATTTCGTGAGCCGGCACGTTGCGTTTCGGCGCGTTGCCGAGGCGATTGCAATCCTGGCGGTTAAATCTTTCCTAATCAATTGAGAGCACTGTGGTTTCCCTGTAACCCGGGTGAACCATGCGTCCCGCAGACAAAAAGAACGCAGTAACCTATCCAAAACTCAGCGGACCGCATATTTGCGTCGGCGCCGGGCAGCAAGCGCTTGACCTTGCGCAAAAGAGCCTGCAAAGCGCCGCCGAGCTGCGTGGCGGCAAGCTCAGCAAGGCAGATATCGCAGCCGTTTTCGAGTTTATTGCGGCCTCTCCCGGCCTTTTCGACATCTACCGGTCCAATTATGAGGCCTGTGGCAAGATCCACAAACGTCAGCCGTTCGTGGGGGCCAACAAGGGCTTTTTTGCCATTTCCGTCCTGCGGTTTCTGTGTTTTGACATCGTGCGCAAGGTGTTCGAGCCGCAGATCAAACGCAGTGACAGCGCCTGGGAAATGGAGTTTCTCCACGCCTTCAGCGACTATATCGCCCGGACGGCCGACGAGAAATTTGTCGACAGCCTGTCCGACGCCTATCGCAAGCTGGCCAAGGCCCACGGCAACGGCATCACGGCGGTCACGATCGCCAATGATGAGACGATCCAGGAAATCGTTCGCCGCGCAGCCAGAAAGTTCCCGAAAGAACATCTCGACTATGTGAATTTCTCCAATGCCGTGAACAAGGCGCTGTCGGACAAGTACGAGAATTACGGTCCGTCACCGATCAAGGTGTCCGAACCGGTGATCGAGCAATTTTTCGAGGCCATGCGGGACAAGACCAAGGCCAACTACTTCCGCAAGATGGTGCTGGGCAAGGTCCGTCGGCCAGTCGCCGGCCTTTGAGGAACCACACCTCTTTCCTTGACGCCTGACCGGAACCTTCCTCCTCCGGTAACCAAGTTTTCTATTAATACTCGAAATGAGCAAATGCCACTTGTAAATGCTCAAAGTGAGTATTACTGTTTGGTCGAGCCGAGGAGTTCGGTTCACAAGACCATCAATTCGGGGGAGACCTGAATGTCCCGTTATCACTACGGCGTCTTTGTCGGACGCTTTCAACCGCTGCATATCGGCCATGAAGCCGTTGTGCGCGCAGCTCTGGAAGAGGTCGACACCCTGATCGTCCTGATCGGATCCTCGGCCCAGGCCCGGACGCCGCGCAATCCTTTCACATTCGAAGAACGCGCCGAGATGTTTGCCAAGGTGTTCAAACACGAACTGGCAACCGATCGCCTGGTCTTGAAGCCAATCCCGGATCATCCCTATTCCGACGCGGCCTGGTGTGCAGAGGTGCAAAGGGCCGTCAACGACACGGTGCTTGCCCACTACAATCGAGGCGGTGTGGTCCTGCATGGGCTGGATGACATCAGGATCGCCCTGGCCGGCTATGGCAAGGATCGAACCAGCTATTACCTCAAACTGTTTCCGGAATGGGGAAACGTCCAGCTCTCCAGCCAGTATGGAACCTTCTCCTCCGCAGATGTTCGCAAGCAGCTGTTCCAGCGCATACCGGTGATTTCGAGATCCGTGCTCTCCGACGAGGTCGCGGATTGGCTCGAGACCTTCGCGCTCAGTGAAACCTTTCGCGGGCTCCTGGAAGAGGCAGAGTTTCTTGAAGCCTATCCGAAAGAGTGGGGACGGGGACCGTTTGTGACAGTCGATGCAGTTGTCATTCAGTCCGGAAACATCCTGCTGGTCGAACGCGGACAGGCGCCCGGCAAGGGCCTGCTGGCCTTGCCGGGCGGCTTTCTCGATCCGCGCGAAAGCATTCGCGACGCTGTCATCCGGGAGCTGAAGGAAGAAACATCCATCAGCGATCACAAGGGCGAAATCCCGCCGGCCATGCTGGCGTCCTTCATCGACGGCACCAGGAGCCGGGTCTTCGATCATCCGGATCGCTCGCTCAGGGGGCGCATCATCACCCATGCGTTCCTGTTCCGCCTGCCCGAACGGCGTGAGCTCTTTTCGGTGACCGGCGGCGACGACGCGCAATCGGCAAACTGGTACCGGCTGGGTGACCTTGAACCGGAACGGTTCTTCGAAGACCACTGGTCCATCATCAGCCTGATGGCTGAGCTCTAGATAGACGCTGCAAGGGAGCCTTGCAGCCGGCACAACAAGTCAGGTGAGGAGTTCACAATGACAAATCCACTTCTGGCAACAGACAGCTACAAGCAGTCCCATTACAGACAATACCCGCCCGAAGCGCAGCAGATCTCCGCTTATGTCGAGGCGCGAGCCAATCCATTCTCCAAGAACGTCCTGTTCTTCGGGCTTCAGGCCTATCTGAAGAATGTCTTGCTGAAGCCGATCACAGCGGCAGATATCAAACAGGCCGAACGGGTTTGCGCGGCTCACGGCGTGCCGTTCAATCGCAAGGGTTGGGACCAGATCCTGAAGGATCATGACGGCCTGTTTCCGCTCGAGATCAAGGCCTTGCCGGAAGGCACGCTGGTTCCAAGTGGTGTGCCGCTGGTTCAGGTAACGAATACCGATGCACGCATGCCCTGGCTGACTACCTGGATCGAGACGGCCCTGTTGCGGTCCGTCTGGTACCCGTCGACGGTCGCAACCCTCTCCTTCAAATGCAAGGAGATCATCTATCGCGGGCTTCTGGCAACATCGGATGATCCGGACGCCCAGGTTCCGTTCAAACTGCATGATTTCGGTGCGCGCGGCGTGTCTTCGGCGGAAAGCGCTGCGCTCGGCGGCATGGCGCATCTGGTCAATTTCGCCGGTACGGACACGATGGAGGCGCTTGAAGCGGCTTCAACCTTTTATGGCGCCGACATGGCAGGTTTCTCCATTCCGGCTGCAGAGCACTCGACCATGACCAGTTGGGGCCGAGACCGTGAGGAACAGGCCTATGCCAACATGCTGGATCAGTTCGCGGACCCCGGAAAACTGGTGGCCGTCGTTTCGGACAGTTACGACATCGACAATGCCGTTGAGACTCTTTGGTGCGGCAGCCTGAAGGAGAGGGTGCTCAGCTCCGGCGCAACCGTCGTGATCCGGCCGGACTCAGGTGATCCGGTGGCGACGCCGCTCCGGGTTCTGGAAACGCTCTGGACCCATTATGGCGGTACGACGAATGGCAAGGGCGCGCGGGTTCTCAATCCCGCAATTCGCCTCATCCAGGGGGACGGCATGACGCTGGAAAGCATCCGGCACCTGATTGAGGCGCTGGTCGACAGGAACTGGTCCGTCGACAACATCGCCATGGGCATGGGGGGCGGCCTGCTGCAGCAGCTCAACCGCGACACCATGCGCTTTGCGATGAAAGCAAATGCCATGCGCACCGCAGACGGGACCTGGACCGATGTTGCCAAGAACCCGGCCTCGGACCCCGGCAAGGCGTCCAAGGCCGGACGGCAGGCCGTCATTGAACGCAGCGGCCGGCTTACGGCTGCCAGGAGCGATCAGGTCCTGGCGGACGAAGATCTGCTTCAGGTCGTTTACAGGAATGGGGAGCTGGTGAAGGACTGGTCCTTCGAGGAGGTCAGACAGCGGGCGCAGAACGCTTTGCTTTCCGCAATCTCTTGAGCGTGTCCCTGAAGGGCAAGGCGGGCGGCCGGGTCAGGCCGCCTGCAACCAGTCGGCCTCGAACGTGACTTTGGAGCAGCCGGAAAACCTCGCCATGCGTTCCAGTTCAGCCTGCAGTTTTGCAAGGCGGCCCTTTGACGTCCTGACACCCTGTTCCGGCCAATAGGCACGCACATGCAGTCGGTCTTCGCCGCGCAGGGATTTCATGTCGATCCGGCCGATCAGTCTGTCGCCCTCCAGCACCGGGAAGACGTAGTAGCCGTATTGGCGCTTGGCTTCAGGTACGAAGATCTCGATCCGGTAGGAAAATCCGAACAGGCGTTCCGCGCGTTTGCGGTCCCGCAGGGCCGGGTCGAAAGGGGAAAGGATCCGCACGCGGGTTGGCGGGGCCGGCAGGTCGTCCAGCGTGTCCAGTGTCTCAGGGAACATGAACACTTTCCGGGCGGTACCATCGACGCAAGCAACTTCGGCTTCCATGATAGTGCCCGCGGCAAGCGCGGCCCGGCACCAGGTCTTGGCCTCGTCCGGTGTAATCAGGTCCCAGAACGCCGCGATCTCGCCCGATGTCGCGAACCCGAGGCGCTCCAGGGCCGATCTGGCGGCCCAGTCGACCGTCTCGTCCGCGTCATGGTCATGACCGAGATGGTGGGAAGGGATGACCCTTTCGGTCAGGTCATAGATCTTCTGGAAATTCTTGCGCCCGGCAACGGACACCTCGCCGCTCCGCCACAGGAATTCAAGCGCTGCCTTGGACGGGTGCCAGTTCCACCAGCCGCCACTGTTGCGCTTCTCGTCCTCGCCGACTGTTGCGGATGTCACGGGGCCATGGTCGCTGATCTGCTTCAAAATAGCGTCGATCTTGCCTTCAAAGCCGTTGTTGTGCCAGTTCCGCCAGCGCGTGATCAGGTTCTCTTTGTCACGCGCAAAGCGCAGTCGCCAATGACGAAAAAACTCGGTCGGTATGACCGAGGCGTCGTGGGTCCAGTGTTCGAACAGATGCCTGTCGCGTTCCATCAGCAGCCTGAGGTTCTTTTCCTTATACGCCGGTCGGCGCGCGGCCAGAATCATGTGATGGGCGCGGGCAACCGTGTTGATGCTGTCAAGCTGAACAAAACCGATCTCATCGATCACGGCAAAAAGGTCGTCTCCCTTGCCGCTGCCTTTGGGGGCGCTGGCGAGACCGTGTTTATCCAGGAAAAGGCGCCGCGCAACATCGTTCGGCAATCGGGGTAGGGCAGAAGGTGTCATGCCGGGACGTTAGCACTTTCGAAATGGGGGTAAAGATGCGAACGGACTTATTGTCATTTTTACCAGAATATTCATCTAAGGCTGTAATGTAGGACAAATTCAACCGCAATACTCGTATTGCGTGTTTCTTTTTCGTTGACCTGATCGCTTGTTCAGTTTCACTATATGACCGTGTCGAATTCGGGCTAGTCAAAATTTACATGAAATATTTCAAGGCCTTTCAGCTGCGAGTGAGCCTGCTTGCCTTCCTTTTATACTGCGCCCAGTATCCTGGGGTTGCCTTGGCTGAGGTGGAAACCTGCACGCAGGTGAAACTGAACGGGTCGGGTGTCTGGTATCCGGTCTCCATGCGCCAGAAGACCCAGGATGTTCTGGGGGGCGTTTTTCCCGAACTCGCCGGTGACATTTTTCAAACCTTGGACACGCCAGTCGAGATTGGGCCGGACATGCCTTGGAATCGGTTGTTGACGCTCCTGGAAAGCGGCAGCTACGACGTGCTGGCCGGCGCTTATTTCACCAAGCCGAGGCAGGAAAAATTCGGTGTGAGCCAGGCGGTGATGACGGAAGAAGTCGGCGTATTCATTCGCAAGGGTCTTTCTGATCGGCCGAAGACGCTTGAGGATCTTGTTGGTCTGCGTGGCGTCGTGCCTTTTGGCGCGAGCTTTGGCGAGGACTTTGACAATTTTGCCGCAGACAAGCTGACCATCGATCGCCAGCCGGTGGATGAGCCGAACACCTACATGCGTCTGCTGATGGAAGACAAGGCAGATTATCTCGTCATCGCCCGCCAGGACGGTGCCATGATGATCTCGGAGGCTGATGCTGGTGATCATGTGGTGGAGCTGCCCTGGCCGGCGGCGGTCAACACGCTGCACTTTCTGTTTTCCAAGGCAACGCCCTGCATTGCGTTGCTGGAGCGGTTCAACGCCGTGTTGGAAGCAAGGAAGGCCAGCGGTGCACTTGAGGCCTTGATCAAGCTCCACCAAGTGTCGGAAGGTGACGGCTAGCCGAGATACTGTCTACGCGATCAGGGGGAGATGTGTCGGAATTGCTGTTCACCGATCCGGCCATTGCGCTGATTGCGATCCTTGTTTTCCTGGGTGCCGGTATCATCAAGGGACTCGTCGGCTTCGGTCTGCCGACGATCGGGCTTGGCCTGATGACGGTCTTTGTCGGAGTTGAAAAGGCCATGGTCCTGATCCTTTGGCCGGCTTTTCTTACCAACTTCTGGCAGGGACTGTTTGGAGGCCATCTGCGCAGCCTGCTGGGCCGCCTCTGGCCATTTCTGATCAGCTCGGTTCTCATGCTCGGAGCAGGTACACTAATCCTCACCAAACTGCCGGAAGGGGCTGCCGACGTCCTGCTGGGCCTCTTGATGATTGCCTATGCCGTCCCCATGCTTGCCGGCGCGCTTCTTGTGCTGCCGGCAAGGCTCACCACCTCCGTCGGCATTGCAACCGGGCTCGTCAACGGTGTTCTGGCCGGGCTCACAGGATCCTATACCGTGCCCGGCGTCATGTATCTGCAGGCCATCGGTCTACCGAGAGACCAGTTGATCCAGGCCATGGGGCTTCTGTTCTTGCTATCCACATTGGCGCTGGGGGCTTCGCTCGGCAGCTTCGGTCTTGTTGGAGGCCGCGAAGTCATAACATCGCTGGCGCTTTGCATTCCGGCGCTCAGCGGCGCGTGGCTGGGGCAGACAATACGCAGAAATGTGTCGGAAGCTGCCTTTCGCCGCCTTGTTCTGGCGGCCATCCTGTTGCTCGGTCTCTATCTGCTGCCGCTCGGCGCCTGGCGACTGATGGCATGAGGCGAGGGTGAGCGGGCATTCTTCGGTGCCAGGGGGCAACGAAAGAGCAGTAACAGAAAACGCCGCGGCAGGCCGCGGCGTTTGAAGCAGACTTTGAACTGTTCAGACCTATTTTGCGACCAGCCGCATCGGCGTTGCGGTCCCGACACCCGACGTCGACTTGGTGTTGGCCCACTGGTAGGACTGGCGCTCCTCGGTCGGCGTGCACAGGAAGCGCTCGCGGTAGCACTTGGTGAAGTGCGAGGTGGACGCGAAGCCGCAGGCAAGGGCCACATCAAGCACCGGCCGGCTGGTCCGGCGCAGGAGGTCACGGGCGGTTTCCAGACGCAGGCGCAGGTAATACTGGCCTGGCGTGCAATTGAAATGGCGGCGGAACAGCCGTTCGAGCTGGCGCGGCGACAGGCTGACTGTCATGGCAAGCTGCTGGCAGCTCAGCGGATCCTCGATATGCAGGTCCATGATCCGGATGGCATCCAGGATCTTGGCGTTGGAAATGCCCGTGCGCGCCTCGATGTCGTGGCGCTGTGCGGATTCACCGGAACGCATGTTCTGGTAAAGGGCCACTTCGGCGACTTCATGCGCCAGATAAGCGCCATGCTGGATCGCGATCAGGCGCAGCATCATGTCGAGGGAGGCCATGCCGCCGGCACAGGTGATGCAGTTTCGGTCGATCGCAAAGATGTCGGAGGTAACTTCCACATCCGGAAACTCTTCGCGCAAGGAACGCAGGTTCTCCCAGTGAATAGTGCAGCGGCGACCATCAAGCAGATTGTAGCGGGCCAGCAGATAAGCGCCCGTGCAGATGGCGCCGAAGGTGCGGCCCATGGCATTCAAGCGGCGCAATTTGTTGCCCAAATCGGGGTCGAGGGGCAGCCGTTCGACATCAATACCAGTACACAGAAGTGTAATATCTGCGTCGTTAAGCTCACGAATAGACTTTTTTACTGCAACTTCGCAGCCGTTGCTTGCGACGACTGAATTCCCGTCAAGGGAATAAGTCGTCCAAGCGTAATATTCGCGGCCAAGCAATCGGTTTGCTATACGCAGCGGTTCGATCACGCTTGCAAATGCGTTCATGGAGAAGCGGTCCATGAGCACGAATGCTATGGACTGGCCTGATTCATCGTGTGCGCGTCCGGACATTTACTTTGCCTCATTGGAAGGTATTATTGAAGCTTGTCTTTGCTTTGCAGTAAGTTTTGCATTTTTTATTTGTCTGTCAAATAAAAAAATCAGAAGGGGTAATCTTTCTTGGGAGTGTCACATTGATGGTGAAGGCGCGTTAAACCCGATCATCCAAATACGAAACATTTCGTTGGCTGCGGTCGTCTAACAGGCGGCCCGCTCAATCCTGCGTTCCGTAAAGTGAGTATGATTGAAGATCGCCTCTGAATTTGTCTCCCCAGCGCCGTGTGCAGGGACACGATCATGGGAACCCTTGAAGACCTGGCAGGGGCTTGCTGTCGCCCGCGTCGAGGGTGGGGCGCACGTATGATTACAGCGGAGGTTGCGTTAGGGTGGCGGCGGCTCTCTGCGATTGCATCAACGATCAGGCCGCAGCCTGAAGCATGTTGCACGCCAAACAAGAGTATGAAGCAGGAGCAGGAGGCGCATGAGGTGTCCTATTCGCCTGACCTTAAGATGCAGTCTCGGATATGTGTGCCCAAAGTTCAAAAAGGAGCTCGGAAAATGACTTGGTCTCGGTATCCCTTAGAGCTGCTTTCAATGGCGTTGTCACTTGGCATTGTCCTTGTTCTTTCGCCGGCTGCCAATGCCGAAGGCCGGCTTGGAAGGGAGGAAGACAGGCCAATCGAATCCTCGGATTTGAGGGGAGAGTTGGAGGCCAATTCTCTCAGCAATGATCAGGAGCGCCCGCTTGCAGGTGGCCTCACAGCCGAGGAACCGGAAGACGTTTTGGACCGAAGGGTTGACCGTGGAGAAATCGACCGGAAGCTCGGCAAGGAAGACATTCATGCTTGCAAGGATGGCGTATTTTGCTCTCCGTTTTAGCACAGCGTTTCTCTGCTTGATCCGTGTTGGCTCGGTAGCGGCGGTCTGTCTTGAACCAGCAAACTTCTGGTTCCTGACTTCCTGAACGGGGATTTGTTCTGCTTGCTGAAGTGGTCCGGGCGGCGTATGCATCGCTGATCAGGAGCGCCGGTCAGCGGCAATGACCCAAAACCTGACCAAAAATAGAATGATTTTTTTGCCCTTTGGCGATTTAGTGGATCCGCGTTGCTTCAAGTCAACGTCCGAGTGATGCTACATGGGGCACAATCCAAAGTGTGCGACGATTTACGGACCCCGACTGAAATGAATGTACTTGCCAAACCAGCTGACCTCGAAGCAGCCGCTCCGGCCGGCGTTTTCGTGGAAGAAGTGAAAACCGTCCAGCATTATACCGACCGGCTTTTCCGCTTCCGCATGACACGCCCGGCGAGCTTTCGCTTCCGTTCGGGCGAATTTGTGATGATCGGCCTGATGATCGACGGCAAGCCGTTATACCGCGCCTATTCGATTGCCAGCCCGGCCTGGGATGAAGAGCTTGAGTTCTTCTCCATTAAGGTGCCGGACGGACCGCTGACGTCGCATCTTCAAAAGATCCAGCCCGGCGATGCGGTGCTGATGAAGAAAAAGCCGACCGGAACCCTGGTAAACGACGCGCTCATCCCGGGCAAGCGGGTCTACATGTTCTCTACCGGCACAGGTATCGCACCCTTTGCCAGCCTGATCCGGGATCCCGATACCTACGAGAAATTCGACCAGGTGATCCTGACCCATACCTGCCGCGAGGTGGCCGAGCTGAAATATGGCGAAGACCTGGTGCAGGAAACGATCAACGATCCGCTCATCGGCGAATTCGCCAAGGACAAGCTGGTCCATTACACCTCCGTCACCCGTGAGGACTTTCCGCGCAAGGGCCGGATCACCGATCTGATCAAGTCCGGCAAACTGTTTGAGGATCTGGGCGTTCCGCCGCTCGATCCCGCTGTCGACCGGGGCATGATCTGTGGTTCCATGGACATGCTGCGCGACACCAAGGCTCTGCTGGAAGAAGCAGGTCTGAACGAAGGCGCCAACAACAAGCCGGCCGAGTTCGTCGTGGAGCGCGCCTTCGTCGGCTGAACCTCGACGTTCATTGAGAATCACAAGGGCCGGAGAGATCCGGCCCTTTTTGCATTTTGGCCGAAGGAAAGGTTTTCCGGCGGGTTCAGGCGTATTTTTTCCGGTTAAATCAACACTTAACAGCGCTTATCTGTGGACCATGACACGTTCACCCGCGGTATCAATATCAACCGCTTAGGGCTTGCAATAGGCTCGGCAAAATGACTGTTGAAAGCAGGGGCGCTTCGATAGAATTGCCATTTCGGTTTGGGTAACCCGACATGAAAATAATTGCTGAGCTAGGCATCAACCATCGCGGCTCTTCCGAGGTAGCCGAACAGTTGATCGACATCGCTGCGGAGGCCGGTGCCTGGGGCGCAAAGTTTCAGTACCGTGCCCGGCAAGGATTTTACCAGGCTACCCATGAGATCGGTGACGAAATCCTGAGCCGGGAAATAGACGAGTCCTACATGGCGCCTGACACCATGTTGCAACTCGCGGAGCGTATTCGGGCGCGCGGAATGGCCGCCGGGATCAGCTTCTTCAAGTTCGAGGATGCGGATGACTTCGGGGACCGCATTCACGAATTCGATTTCTTCAAGGTGCCGTCAGCTGAACTTCTCAACGAGGAGCTCATTTTCGCCATTGCCGGACTTGGCAAACCGATCATCCTGAGTACGGGAGGTCATGGCGAAGACGAGATATTGCGATCGATCCAGACAACACGGTCGATCCCCGACATCAGCTACCTCCACTGTATCTCGAACTACCCGGTCCTGCTTGGCAATCAGCAGATGCGGTTCATCAAGACACTTAAGGCGCATACCCAGGCGCCTGTCGGCTATTCGAGCCACGACCAGGACTGGGAGGTGTGTCTCGTCGCTGCGGCCAATGGCGCCAGTGTGTTCGAACGTCATCTGACCATGGACAAGAATGGGCGGGGCATAGACGACAGTTCTAGTTCCGATCCCGAGGAATTCCGCCGTTTGTGCAAACTATTGAACGCCTTTGAAAGTGTTCAGGGAACAGGGCGCCGCGAGATCAACCAGGGCGAGCGCATCAACATGCAGAATCTCGGCTCGTCGCTCTATGCCAGCCGTCACATCGCTCCCGGCGAGGTGGTTTCTGCGGACAACACCGTGGTCAAGGCGCCGCGCAAGGGGTTGACCTGGACGGAACTGAAACAGCGCAGCGACAAAGCCGTCAAACGACCTGTTGCCGCCGGAACGGCCCTCTCGGAGTTGCACTTTACAGATGCCAAGGCGCCTCTGGAGCCAGCTCTGATCGCGTTTTGCGACGAAAACCAGTTGTCGATCCCGTTGCGTTTGCACGATGCCAGGGTGCTGCAATCAAGGTTTCCCATCCAAAACAACGAGCTGCACCTGTCCTATGAGGAAGTTGCCGCCTTTGGCCGCGATATGTCGGGTGAACTTGCTGGGCTCGACCATCGCCGGCACTATTCCATTCACATTCCGGACTATATCGACAGCAAGACGCTGATTGATCCGCTTGCGGACGACGATCGCATTCGCGAAGGAAGCCGGAAGGTTATCTCGACCTGCGTGGACCTGGCTCTTGAACTCGAGACCAGGACCGGTGCACCGGTTCCTATTGTCGGGAGTTTCTCGCGTTTGAGACCGGAAGGCAAAAGGCAGACCTACCGGGAACTGAAGACTTATCTTGAGGAAGCCGGTCAGCGGCGAGGGGCACCGATCTATCCGCAATGGCTGCCACGCATCGCCTGGTATTTTGGCGGTGCCGATGTCCTCGACATGTTTTGCGGCGAAGACGATATCGACATCATCGTCGAAATCGGAATGGAACTGTGTCTTGATCTGTCTCACCTGATCCTGTCTGCCAACTACGCCAGGGCGGACTGGCATGCCTGGTGCGACCGGCTCCTGCCGTTTGCCCGGCATATTCACATTGCCGATGCTGTGGGAATTGACGGCGAAGGGGTAGAATTCGGTCAGGGAGACCTTGGAGACCCGGCTGCCTACCTGGTCGGCCCCCAGCGCAAGGTCCTGGAAGTCTGGCAGGGCCACCTGTCAGAGGGCGACGGTTTCGACAACGCCATCCGGCAACTAGGAGGAAAACATGGCTAAGGTGCTTATCACCGGGATCTCCGGGCAGGATGGTGCATTCCTGGCACGGTCATTGATTGAGCGCGGCGATGAAGTCTGGGGTGCGATGCGGCGGGGATCCACCTCCAAGACCGGGCGTCTCAAGGAACTCGGAATTCGCGAAAAAATAAAGTTCTGCACGCTCGAGGTGACTGAGTTCGCCAATGTGCAAAGCGTTCTGAACGAGATACGGCCTGATTTTATTTTCAATCTGGCCGCCCAGAGTTTCGTTGCCGACAGCTTTCAGTTTCCGCACTACACGTCGGATGTGAACTACATGGGCGTCCTGAACATTCTGGAAGCCATGCGCCTTTTGAAACTGGACGCGAAGCTTTATCAGGCCTCGACGTCTGAGATGTATGGCGACGTTCTGGAAAAGCCACAGACGGAAAAGACGCCTTTCAACCCGCTTAGCCCCTATGCGGTGTCAAAGCTTGCGGCGCATTCCATCGTCGTGAATTACCGTCAGGCCTACAATATGTTTGCCACCTCCGGCATCCTGTTCAACCACGAATCCGAGTTGCGCGGGTATGAATTTGTGACCCGCAAGATCACCAGCTGGCTTGCACGCATCAAGCTGCAGGATGCGGAGGCAATGCCGCTTGGCAACCTGAGCAGCGTGCGTGACTGGGGCTATGCGCCGGAATACACCGATATGATGGTCAAGATGCTGGATCATGACAAACCGGATGATTTTGTCATTTCGACAAATACCGA
Source organism: Roseibium sp. (assembly GCF_965233565.1). GTDB lineage: Bacteria > Pseudomonadota > Alphaproteobacteria > Rhizobiales > Stappiaceae > Roseibium. The sequence goes on from NZ_OZ247494.1 coordinate 5,673,551, forward strand.
GTACACGGTTCGCGATTTTCTCTACATGGCCGCACAGGAAGTCGGCTTTGATCCGGTGCAGGAAGGTGAGGGGCTGGAAGAAAAGTGCCTCGACCGAAAGACCGGCCGGCAGATCGCTTATGTGGATCCGCGATATTTCCGGGCATCTGACGTGGTCTATCTGCGCGGCGACAACAGCAAGGCACAGGAAGTACTTGGCTGGAAGCCGGAAATTCTGGCACCCGATATAGCCAGACGCATGGCGATCTATGATCTGAAGAAGGCCGCGATCGGCATGCCTGGGCTCTAGCGGGCCTGGTGAACAGTGAGACAATTTGGTCGGCATCACGCCAGCTGAAAAAACGGGTAGGAAAATCTGATATGGGCAACGCAATTGCGATTGTTCCCGCCCGGGGTGGCTCCAAAGGCATCCCTGGCAAGAACATCAAGCCGTTTCTCGGATTGCCTCTCGTCGCGCATTCCGTGAAGGCGGCGCAGGCCGCAGAAACCGTCTCTCATGTGATCGTGTCCAGCGATGACGAGGCGATCCTTGAGACCGCCCGGTCTCATGGGGCGATCGGTTTGCTCAGGCCAGCGGAGATTTCCGGCGATGAAGCCTCTTCAGAAGCGGTAATCCTGCATGCCCTGGAGGGCCTGGAAATCTGCGCATCTGCCGAAACAATCGTGATGTTGCAATGCACGTCTCCGCTGACGACGCCGGAAGAGATCGATCTGGTCGTACGCGAACGGGAGCGACTTGAGGCCGACACAGCCTTTTCCGTGGTGGAGGTGCATGTGTTTCTCTGGGAAGTCGCGGCAGATGGCACCGGGCTTGGCATCAATCACGACGCGACAAAACCCAGACAGCGCCGTCAGGACAGGCCCCGGCAATTTCGGGAAACCGGTGCGATTTACGCTTTTTACAGAGAAGGCTTTCGCGCGGCCGGGCAACGTTTCTTCGGCAAGAGCGTTCCGGTCATTTTGCCGAACGCCACGGAAATCGATCTGGACACTCCGCGGGACTGGCTCACACTGGAAGCATATGCCTCCGCCTTGGTCGGTCGGGAACCATAACCGAATTCGGTAAATCTTTGATCAGGAAGAAAGAATGAACAACATATTTGAGACGTTGTCCCAAATTGGTGTGGCTTCCATCGAAAACAGAGAACTCTTTTCACAAGGTACACGTGACCTGAAGGATCTCAATGTCTATCGGGATCGCATTTCCGGGGTCATCTACATTGACGAGCACTTCGGTGGTGAAGAGATTTACAAGGATGCGCAGTACCGGAAATCCGACGGACCGAGCAAGACCGAGACGCGCAGCTACGAGCTGACGCTGGATGCGGAACGCCGCATTGCGGATTACCGCGCTTATGTTGCAGGAAAGAGGATTCTGGATTTCGGATGCGGCGACGGTGGCTTTTTAAAGGCCTTTCAAGGGACTGCCACTTATTGCTGCGGTGTTGAATTGCAACAGGATTATCTCGAAGCGCTGAATGAGGAGGGAATTCCCTGCTTTTCTTCACTCGATGCCGTGCCGCAGGAAAGCATTGACACTGTTGTCTGTTTCCACGTGCTTGAGCATCTGCCGCAACCCCTGCCGGTGCTGCAGGAGATGATGCGCGTGCTCAGGCCAGGTGGCACAGCTGTTTTTGAAGTGCCACATGCCAACGACTTTCTGCTGGCCTATCTCAAGAACCAGGCCTTCAAGTCCTTCACGCTCTGGAGCCAGCACCTGGTGCTGCACACGAGGGAGAGCCTGATGCGTCTGCTGCAGGTTGGCGGGCTGGACCAGGTCGTGATTGAAGGCGTGCAACGCTATCCGTTGTCCAACCACTTGACCTGGTTGTCGGAGGACCGTCCGGGTGGACACAAGTCTTCATTGGCGGCAATCGACACGCCCATGCTTGTCGAGGCTTATGAGGCGGCCCTCAATCGCATCGACGCCAACGACACGCTCGTCGCAATCGCGAAGAAACCTGGCTGAACTCGTCGGACGTGGTATCCGGGCGACGGCCTGGCCCGCAGGATGCAGGAAAAGCGCCAGGTGATGCAGGCCGAGCCGGGGTAAGGACCGCCATGTGTCCTGCCGGGTTCGATGAGGGAGAAAAGGGCGCTAGAGCCCGAGCCTCTTGTTGCGTCGTTCCGGCGACCAGTCTTCGAGTTGCCGGTTCATTTCCGCGATGATTTCCGGCACAAATTCTGCGCAGGGGCGGTCCGTATAAGGGTGCATATAGGTGACAGAACGATACCAGGGCGGGTTGTTCTGCCCGAGATTCAAGACCGCCTCGTGCTGGCCGAAGCGAATGCTTGGAACATCCATAAGGCCGGCCATGTCCGCAACGCTGGTATTTGCTGAGACCACGAAGTCGCAACAGGCTGTCAGAGCGGCTGCACCAAGCAGATCGTCAAACAGGTCGATATCATCGTAGAAGACGAATTTATCCCCGAACTTCTCATTGAAGAAGGCGACCTCTTTGTCGACGGCCTTGTACTGCAAGTTGACGAAGATGGCATCCTTCGCTGCAATTACGGGTGCGATCCCGGGTGCGGAGAGGTAGTAGCGCGCCCTGTTCGGGGCAAGGTTCTTGGACCGCCAGGAGATGCCGATCACCGGTTTGTTCTCATACCCTTCAAGCCGTTCGAGGTAGGATCTGGCGCGTTCTTTCTCGAAGGAGAAAACGGGCCAGGGCGCCGTCTTGAACGACTCCAGGTCAGGGCGAAAGAAATCGACCATGTCGGTGATGTTGGCGTGCAGGTCGTAGTCGCAGATCGTTGCGTGCAGATCCTTGTCCATATGGGACTTTCGACAAAGGGTCTGCGGAAAGGAATATTGAAAAAAAGCTGCCCCTTTTTCCGACAACTCAACGATGACCTTGCCGGCCCGTTCGATCAATTCCGGCAACATTGTTCCGGCGCGTACCGCATCGCCGAGTCCCTGGTCCGTCCAGACCAGAACGGTCTTGTCAGAGATGTCCTCTCCTTGCCAGGCCGGCACATCGAATGTCCGGTCATGCACCTTGGCGCCCTTGTCTTCGAAACGGGCCTTGTGCAACGCCCAGCCGTTTTTCAGATCGCCATTGGACAGATAGGCGAGCGACAGGTTCCAGTCGACGGTCTTGTTATCTGCCGGCGCATACTTCTTGGCCAGTTTAAGGGTTTCGAGCGCCTCCTTGGTTTGCCGGTTCATGAGGTAGGAGACACCAAGCGTGATGGCCTTGTGGTGGTTTGTCGGATCGGATTTTAGGGATTTTTGAGCGTATTCGACGCTCTTGCGGGCCTCGTTCATGCTGAACAACAGGCGTGCGGCTTCGTGTTCGACTTCGCTGTTTCCCGGGAACCTTTCCAGCGCCTCCGACAATTCGTATTGCGACGGTTCGTATTGTTTCAGTTTCAGGCGAGCCCGGGCCCGCTGGATGAAGTTGTTGGGATTGTTCGGTTCCATCATCACGGCTTTCGTGAAGAAATTGACCGCGTGTTCCTCCTGTCCGGCATCCATCAGCAGCATGCCGAAATTCTGGTAGGCATCCACATAGTCCGGAAACTCGACGATGAGGCCCTGAAACAGGTATTCGGCCTCCTGGAACTCCCCTTTTTTTGTGAGGGCAATGCCCTTGATGTTGCGCGCTTCGCGCTCACTGGGCTTGAGCGACAGGGCCTTGTTGCTGAGCGCCAGTAATGTGTCAGCCTCCGCGCCGAGATCCATCATGGCGCGTGCGAGATTGGTATAGAACGACGCCTCGTTGGGATTGGCGGCAATGGCTCTCTGGATGAGTTCGATTGCGCGTTTCGGAAAGCCGAGCTGACGGTAGCTCACCCCGAGCAGGTTGAGGGCATCGGGATGGTTCGGCACTTTCTTGAGCACTTGCTGATAGCAGCGCTGCGCTTTTTCAAGCTCGCCAGCCTTTTGGTGAGTCACACCCTTGAGGAGCTTTTCAAGAACCTTTTTCTGAGGGGCGGTCTGAATGGCCATGGCATCTCTGCTTCTTGAAGAATCATGGACAAACCATAACAGGATGGTAGTGGATTGGCAGGCCGGTGCTGCAATCAGGCGTAATCGCCTGGGGATTTGCCTGCGGTTCGCCACCAATTCGGTTCCGGACCGCAAATTTGGAACAAACAGACAGGGGCAGCGCAAGACGGACACCCCGAAACCTGCTTGGCGGAGATGAGCGTGCAGTGGATCCTGCAGAAGTTCGAGGATACGGCAAAACTGTCTGAGGCACTCGACCGGCTCGGAGTATCCTATAGCTGGCACAAGGTCGTGCCGTTTGTCGGCGATCTTGAGCCGGAGCCGGTTGTTGCCGAACGCAACAATGTCGTGCTGTTCGGCTCCTACACGCTGTGGCGATACGCAGAGCGCATGGACTACCGGCCGGGGGTCTTCAGGTTGTCACCGTTTCTGCACCAGGCCTGTTGGCACCCTTACCTGCTGAACGGCCCTGATGCGTTGATCCTGCAGTTGAAAGACATCCCGAAACGTCTCGCCGGGGAGACGCGCGACTGGTTCCTGCGTCCGGTGGATGATGCCAAGCAGGAGCCGGGAAACGTCAAATCCTCCTCGGAAATCATCGCTCTCGCCGACCGGGTGCTCGCGCTTGACGAAGACGAGATCCCGATGGGCTCCTTGCGGCACGACACGGAACTGATGCTCACGCGTCCGGTGCGGATCCTGAAGGAATGGCGGCTCTGGGTGGTCGACAACCGGATCGTGACCTATTCGCTGTACAAAGAAGGCAGCCGGGTGGTCTATCGTCCAGAGATCGATCCAGAAGCATACGAATTCGCCCGTCAGATGGTCGCGCTTAATCCGTCATATGCTCAGGCTTATGTGCTGGACGTTTGCCTGACGGAAGACGGGCTGAAACTCCTGGAAACCAATTGCCTCAATGCAGCAGGGTTCTATGCCGCCGACTTGCAGAAGCTTGTTGTCGCGATCGAGGCCTTGCCTCCACATGGCGGCGGCCGGTAGAGGAGGCAAACTCCGGCTGATGATCCGAGCGCAACGGACCGGACGCGTGCGATGCCCTTGCAGCTTGCCGAAAATGTCGTGAGGAATGGTGGGCGATACTGGGATTGAACCAGTGACCCCTCCCGTGTGAAGGGAGTGCTCTCCCGCTGAGCTAATCGCCCTCGCAATCGCGTGGTGTGCGGCTGTCTAAGGGATGGGGTGCGACTTGGCAAGTCCTTTTTGTCAGGAACAAAAGAGACCTTCCCGAAAAGGCCTTAATTTGGGCGGACGATCCGCCAACACGTTTTTTTAGGAGACATTTGAATGCAATTCCGCACGTCCACAGCCCTTTTCCTGTGCCTGCTTGCCCCGACCGCAGGTCTTGCGGCCGACAACGGCCCGATCACCTCGATCACGCTGTCCTCCGGCGGGCTAGCCGAAATCGTGCGCAAGGCGGATATCGACAGTGCGGGTCTGATCAACATGACAGTGCCGCTCGATCAGGTGAACGACGTTCTGAAAAGCATTGTTGTCTTCGATGAGGCCGGCGTGGTTGAAGGCATCACCTTGCCCGGACCCAATCCGCTTGCCGAAACATTCAAGAACCTGCCCTTTTCGGTCGAGGATCTTCAATCACCGGCACGACTTCTGTCAGCACTGCAGGGCACCCGGGTGCGGCTGGACCGGGCCGGGTCGTCCGTCGAAGGTCTGGTGCTTGGCGTTTCCGCGCGTGATCAGGGCGACAAGGGGCAGGCTTTTGTGGTTTCGGTCCTCAGCGACGGGCGCATCACCGGGGTGGAGCTCCGCGCAGATACCGAGGTGTCGTTTCTCGATGAGGACATCAGCCAGAAGGTGGCCCGCGCCCTGAACGCCGTCGGCTCGGGCAAGGCGGACGGCGCGCGCAATGTCGCGCTCAAGGTGGCCGGCGAGGGGGCGCGGGAAGTTGCCGTTTCCTACGTTGTACCGGCACCGATCTGGAAAACCGCCTATCGCGTCGTGACGCTCGCCGATGACAAGGCCCGGCTGCAGGCCTGGGCGGTTCTGGAGAATGCCAGCGGCGAGGACTGGGACAATGTCGAAGTGACACTCTCCTCCGGCGCGCCGGTGACCCTGAAGCAGCGGTTGCATGACCTCTACTGGAAACAGCGCCGGGAAGTGCCCATCGATGTGTCCGAGGGCTATGTGCCGCCGACCGATACCGGCGCCGAACCGGTCTTCGACGTTGCAGAAAGCGAAGCGGTTCTGGAAAGCCGGTCCCAGATCGCCGCCTTTGCTGCACCTGCGGCCGCACCGCGCCCGGTCACCCGGAAGATGGCCGACGCCAATGTCGGCGAGGCGGTCGAGGGCGCCGTGACAGCCTCCTTCACCTTGCCCTGGAAAGTGTCGCTGGACAGCGGTGAGACGTTGTCCGCACCGATTGTCGACAAGGTGGTCTCCGCCGAAACCGTCTCCGTCTTCCAGCCGGAAAGCGGTCTGTCCCACCCCATCGCCGCCATCCTGATCAACAACGAGACCGAGACCAGCCTGCCCAAGGGCATTCTGACCGTCTATGACGAGACTGAAGGTTATGTCGGCGATGCTCAGATCAACGGCATGCCGTCAGGTGAAAGCCGGATGGCGAGTTTTGCAACCGACAAGAAGGTCCGGATCGCCCAGAGTGCAACCGGTGACAACCAGATCACCTCGATCAAGGTGGCCGACGGGGTGTTGACGGCCATCGTGCGCGAAACCTCGGTGACGCGCTATGCCATCAAGGGCGCGCCGGATGGCGATCGCACCGTGATCATCGAGCACGCCAAGCGCCCGGGCTGGAATTTCTCCTCGGACAATGAGATGGACAGCACGGTCAGCCATCACCGGCTCCGCGTTGACGTTGCCGAAGGTGTGACGGAATCGGTGGTCGCGCTGCAGGAGCGCACCTTGTCGGAAACCTATGCGCTGATCTCGACCGACGCCAACCGCCTGCTTTATCTCTCCCGCCGGTCGCCGGACAAGAAGGTTGCGGAAAAGCTGAAGGAGTTGTCGGACCTGCAGACCGAAATCGCGCAGATCGAGCAGCAGGTCCAGCAACTGCGGTACGACAAGGAGCAGGAGAGCCAGGACCAGGACCGTCACAGGGCCAATCTGGCCGCCACGCAGCCGGGCGCAGATCTTTACAAACGCGCGGTGCGCAAGCTGGAAGAGTCCGAGACCCGGATCGAGGACATCGAAACGGACATCAGTGCCCTGATGGAACGGCGGGAGGAAATCCGCGAAACGCTCGGCGACAAGATCAGGACGTTCTGACCAGGGCGGTCAGGTCGGCAACGGCACCGGCCAGCTCGTCAAAATGCGAAATCACCCTGTCCGGGCCAAGCTCCCGGATAGGCACCGGCGTATAGCCGAAATCGACCGCAATGACCGGAATGCCGGCGTTGCGGGCGGCATTGATGTCGGGGCCGCTGTCGCCGACCATGATGGACCCTTTGACACGGCCGCCGGCGCGTTCGATCGCCCCCAGAAGCGGCTCCGCATGCGGCTTTGCGGTCGGATAGGTGTCGCCGCCGACAACGGCATCGAAATGCCGGTCAAGGTTCAGTTTTTCAAGCAGCGGCAGGGTCAGCCGTTCGGCCTTGTTGGTGCAGACCGCCAGCTTCCAGCCGTCAGCGCGGAATCGCTCCATTGCGCGCACCACCCCGTCAAAGGGGCGCGTGTGCACCGTGCTGTTGTCTGCGTAATGTTCCAGAAAATGCTGGAACAGCGGTGCGATGGTCTCATCCGTCCAGGACACGTTGTTGTGGTCGAGGCCGCGCTGGATCAGCACCTTGGCGCCCATGCCCACCATATGAGCCACCTTGTCCTCGGGGATCGCGTCATGACCCGCATGTGTCATCACCACATTCAGCGTGGCGACAAGATCCTCCATGGACGACACCAGCGTGCCATCCAGATCAAAAACCAGGACAGACATGAGACCCTCGAGAGCGGTAAGAGACGAAGTCCTGACTAGCCGGAATGGAACTGGCCTGCAAGTCAAACAGGCCTTTCCCAGCTCACAACTTATACGCCGTCCGGAACCCGCCCCAGTGCCGGCCCTGCACGATGATCGGTGCGTCGACTTCCTTCATCCAGACGATATTTCCGCCGCCCATGTCGCGGGCGTAGGACTGGATCAGGAAGGGCCGGGTGTTGCGGGCAGCGCTGAGGCCCGCCCGGTCGTCGAAGATCCGCTTGTTGCGGCAGTTGGCGGCGTTGAAGGCCGGATCGTCCGGCTTTTGCGGTTTAGAATAGATCAGATTGTGCACCGGCAGGTAACCGTTGCGATCGACGGAGGCGCAAAAGGCCATGCCCTGGCAGTTGCCGAGAATGTCTTCCTGGATCTCTGGCAGAACCTTTTCCAGATGGGTCAGCGCCTTGGTGGCAACCTGAAGCGGGTTGGTTCCGGCAATGGGCCTGTAATCCGTGTCGAACAGGTCGTCCAGGCTGAGCTGGCGCCGGGCGATCAGATCTTCCATCACCGCGGAAATACGGGCCGCGCCCTGTTGCGCACGCTCCACTTCATTGGCGTGACTGGCGTGAATGGCGGCGATCTTGCGGTGGAGGGCTTCCTGGAACCGCTGGTCCGGATTTACGAAACTGCCGTGGCAACCGTGTTCGGTGACGGCGACAACCTTCAGGTCGACCCGGCCAACACCGGTTAACTCCAGCTTGACGGAACTGCCGGGCCTCAACTGTCCGTCTATGTCCGACCGGAACAGCGTGCCACCCTCCGAGATGTCATGTGTCTCCAGCCGCGCACTGAGCGATCCGGCGGTGACGTTGCCCGACAGTTTGACGGGGAGGCGGTCATGCTGACGGCGATCGCCAAACTCCGTCTGGCGGATCATCATGGTGAAACGCGACTGCAAGGCACCGGACGCTGCACTCATCTCTGCCCCGGTCTCACGTGCCAGGCGGCCGCCTTCCTCGGCGGTTTCGGCGGATGTCGTGATGGTCCTGGCCGTGCGAACCACTTGCTGGACGAATTCGGCCGTCTGCTGAGCGCGCTCGCCGATCTCGTTGGTCGTGTCCACCTGGGTCTGGACGGCATCCTCCACGGCGGCGAAACTCGGACGGATCTTGCCGATCACCTCGATGATCTGGGCAACCGAACCGATGTTCATTTCGGCGGAGGCGTTCAGGCGGTCGATATTGGCAACGATCTGTTCCGTGGCCGATTGGGTCTCGACCGAGAGCGCCTTGACCTCGCTGGCCACAACGGAGAACCCGCGGCCGGCCTCACCTGCGCGCGCTGCCTCAATGGTCGCGTTCAGGGCAAGCAGATTGGTCTGTTTGGCAATGTCGGAGATCATGCTGACGACATTGGCAATGTCGTCGATGGCATGTTTCAGTTCCAGAACCCCTTGGTTGACCTGTTCGGCAACGTCACGGGCATCCTGGGCGAGCTGGTTGGAAACGCCCACCTGCGTCCCGATTTCCGAACTTGAGGCGGTCAGTTCCTGGATCGAGGTTGCCAGGCCGGATGCGTTTTCCTCCGCCACGGCCGACTGATCTGCGAGTGACTGGCTGTCGCTTCGAATTGTCTCCAGCGTCTCCATCTGGTTGACGAGCCGGTCCTGGACCTTTTCCGCAGCGGAGTTGATTGTTTTGGCTGCGACCTGAAGATCATCTTCAAGGCTGTCCAGAACAAAACTCATCTGCTCGGCATCCGTGTTCCGGCTAACCTCGCCACTATGGCCACTGTCAATTACGTCAGTGGTAGTTAAATTATTGGCGGTGTTGTTGTTTTTATCTTCTCGCCGGGCTCCAAGTCGCAGGATATTCATGTGAAGAGGTGCTTTCTCAGCCGCAGACAATTTGAAGCATTATCGTGGCGCTATCTAAAATGATGGTTAATAAAGCGCCAATTACCGCGGCGTCGCCCGGTTTCCCCGATGAAGTGGGGAATGTCACTGGACCGGCAGTTACCGGCCATGTTAAGCACCCGGCGGCCTGAAAAGATCACTGGCTCGTGCAATCTGCAAAATGCGAGCGAAGGGACAAGGGATGAGCGACCAGTTCAAGAAACAAGCCGCCGAACGCGCGGCGGACGACGTGACCTCCGGCATGAAGCTGGGCATTGGCACAGGTTCGACAGCGGAGTTCTTCGTTCATGCGCTGGCAAGGCGTGTGGCGGATGGTCTTGACGTGATCGGTGTTCCAACGTCGGAAAGAACGCGGGAGCTCGCCGAAAGTCTCGGTATCCGGCTGACGACGCTGGAAGAGCTGCCTGAGCTGGACCTCACCGTTGACGGTGCAGATGAGTTGGATCCCCAACTTGCGCTGATCAAGGGCGGTGGCGGCGCTCTGTTGCGGGAAAAAATCGTCGCTGGTGCATCCGTGCAAATGATTGTCATTGCGGACGGCAGCAAGGAAGTCGCAACGCTCGGCAGGTTTCCACTGCCGATCGAGGTCGTTCCCTTCGGCCTGGAAACAACACGGCGCGCCATCCTTCAGGTTCTGGAAGACATGGAACTGCCTCTGGAGCTTGCCTTGAGGGGCGGCGCCGAGAGCCCCTTCCTGACAGATGGTGGCCATTACATTCTCGATGCCCATCTTCAACAGATAGCAGACCCCGGAACCCTGGCCGACCGGCTGGTTGCGATTCCAGGTGTGGTCGAGCACGGTCTTTTTCTGGAACTTGCAACAAAGGCTTACGTAGCCGGCACGGATGGGGTAAAGACCGTTCTGCCCATCTAAGCGATGTATTTGGCTTTCCCAACGACGACGAAAGCCGCCTAGGAGTAAAAACATGAAGCGTATCAAATCTTTCCCGCGGGCTGCAGTCATGGGCGCCATCATGATGACCGCCGGTTTCCTGACCACTGCTGCCATCGCTCAGGATGCGGTTTCCGAAAGTCATCTTGACGCGGCCAAGAAAGTTGCCGTTGCGACGAAGGTGCTGGAGCCGTTCGACGACATCCTGCCGATCCTGGCGGAGCAGACCCGGACGGCCTTCATCCAGTCGGACCCGACGCGCGCGGAAGAGATCGTCGAGGTAACGCAGGACGTTGCCCTGAAACTGGCAGCGAAACGGTCCGAGCTGAACAACCTGGTCTACAATGCCTGGGCACAGGCGTTCACCGAGGAAGAACTCATCCAGCTTGCCGAATTCTATAACACTGATCTCGGCAAGAAGCTGACCAACGCCATTCCCTCCGTAACCGGGTATTCCGTCGGTGCCGCGCGTGAATGGCAGGACAAGATCTCGACGGAAATGGTGACGATGGTTCAGGAAGAGCTCGCAAAGCGGAGCCAGGCGCAACAATGAAGCCGTGTCTCCGGCAGCTGCGCGACAGCTCCTGGACACACGACCTGCGCACGAACAAGTGAAGCCAGCCGCATTGTTGGCTTCAAGGGCCGCGAAAGCGGCCCAAATCATTTGGATACCGGGCTCACGTGAAGCCGTGTGAGCGGTTCGGATCTTTCCTGGGGCTTGCAAGTTGACGCCGGCATCTTATCTCGGTCGAACGGAAGGCGAGATATCGCTGCGGTTTTTTTGCACAAACGACGAATGGGGCGGCCATGACCGACTTTGATTATGATCTTTTTGTCATTGGTGGCGGCTCCGGCGGGGTGCGCGCCGCGCGGATTGCGGCAACACATGGAGCCAGGGTCGGGATTGCCGAAGAATATCGCTATGGCGGTACCTGTGTCATTCGTGGCTGCGTGCCCAAGAAGCTGTTTGTCTACGCTTCCAAGTTTTCCGAGGAGTTCGAGGACGCGGAAGGGTTTGGCTGGTCTGTGGGTGAGCGCAGTTTTGACTGGAACAGGCTGATTGCTGCCAAGGACCAGGAAATTACCCGCCTGGAAGGCATCTACCGGCGCAACCTGGAGAACACCAAGGTTGAGGCCCATGACAGCCGTGCGGTTCTGGAAGATGCCCACACGGTGCGCCTTCTGTCGACCGGGCAGACGATTACGGCCAAATACATCCTGGTGGCCGTCGGCGCATCTCCGAATGTCGATACGGCCCTGCCGGGTGTCGAACATGTCATCACGTCCAACGAGGCCTTCCACCTTGCCGAATTGCCCAACAAGGTTGTGGTCGCTGGCGGCGGCTACATCGCTGTCGAGTTTGCCGGCATTTTCAACGGGCTTGGTGTCGATACCACTCTGATCTATCGGGGCGAGGAAATTCTCCGCGGCTTTGATTGGGATCTGAGGACCACCGTTCGTCAGGAAATGGAGAAAAAGGGCATTCGGGTCATCCGTCAGGACACGTTCTCACGGATCGAGAAAAAAGCGGACGGTTCTGTGGTCGGTCACACCAAGGCAGGCCTGGCGCTGGAAGCGGACCAGATCATGTTTGCCATCGGGCGCAAACCGCATACCACCGATCTCGGTCTTGAAAAGGCCGGTGTCGAGATGGATGGTATCGGTGCGATCAAGGTCAGTGCGGATTCCAGAACCAACGTGCCCTCGGTCTACGCGGTTGGCGATGTAACCAACCGGGCCAACCTGACCCCGGTCGCGATCCGGGAGGGCCATGCCTTTGCCGACACCGTCTTCGGCAACAAGCCTTGGACCGTGGATCACAGTCTGATCGCAACGGCCGTTTTCTCGCAGCCTGAAATGGGGACGGTTGGCCTGACCCAGGAAGAAGCGCTGGAACGCACGCCGAACCTTGACATCTACAAGTCCAGCTTCCGCCCGATGAAGCACACCTTGTCCGGTCGCGACGAAAAGATGCTGATGAAGATGATTGTCGATGCCGACAGTCAGAAAGTGCTCGGGGTCCATGTGGTCGGACCCGACGCCGGTGAGCTGGCGCAGATCCTGGGCGTTACGCTTCAGATGGGAGCGACCAAGGCAGATTTCGACAGGACCATCGCCGTCCACCCGACGGCGGCTGAAGAGCTAGTCACAATGCGTGAGCCGACGGAGCGTTTGCGCGGGTAATCACATCGTGTCGCATGCCGACCCGGCTCGAGGGCCGGGCGGCGGCGCCGGACCTAGGCGGTTGCCTGGCGCGGGTGGAGGTCGTCCGGGTCGTCGGTCTTGTCGGGCATGTCGCCGTAACACGTGAACCGGTTGCGCCCCATCTTCTTGGAATGATAGAGGGCTGCGTCGGACCGGATAACCAGCTCTTCTGCGGTGTCGCCATCCTGTGGAGCCAGTGCGATGCCCACGCTGACGCCGATATGGGCCTCAGCGCCTTCGGGAAGGGGGATCGGCGTGCTGCCTGCAGCAATCATGGCCTTGCTCAGCGCCTCCAGATTGACCCTGTCCGTCGCGCCCCTGTAGATGACCATGAATTCGTCGCCGCCAATGCGGCAGACCAGGCCGGGCCGGCCGACCACCTTGCTCAGCCGGTCAGCCATGGTTTTGATGACGGCGTCGCCGGCGGCGTGGCCGTGTGTGTCATTGACGGCCTTGAACTTGTCGAGGTCACAGTGAATGACGGCAAAATGCTTTGCCGGCAGCTCCTTGACCGCATTTTCCAGAACCCGGTTAAACTGCAGCCGGTTGGCAAGGCCTGAGAGCGTGTCGTGTAGCGCCAGGTAGCGGTTCTGTCGCTCACTTGCCTGCAGTGAGGTCGTCAACTGACCGATCCGCCAGGCGATGCCGAAAGCCAGGGCGGCGAGTGCGACACTGAGCAAGGCAATGACCGGTATGATGGTTGGCCAGATGGATTCGCCCACCGTCTGGCTTTTCCAGGTGAACAGGCCGATGGGCGTTCCGCTGGCGTCTTCCACGACGTGACCCGGGTCGTCGTCGAGCGAACTGCTGCCGTCAATAAAACGAAAATCGGCGAAGTTGAGCTGGCCATTGAGCTGACGCAAAAGAAAGTCGTCAATGTAGTGAGCGGAAAGCAAGACGGTGGGGGGACCGTCCGGCAAGGTGACCTGAAACTCGTCTGGCATGACCGGCATCGCACCGAAGAGGGCCGGCTTGCCGTCTATTTTGACAAACCCCATGACTGCATATTCGCCTGGGTCGATACCTTGCAGGGATCGATGGCCGAAGCCGCCGGGAACCCGGACCCGGTTTTTCAGGAACAGCTGTTTCACGTCCTCCTGGATCAGCTGCAATTCCGGGATTTCAGCAATCGGGCGGGTGATGATGTGGGTGTAGTCCTCAAAAGACTCCGCGATGACGTTTCCGCTGCCGGAAATAAGCATCACCTTTGAGTGCCGGTAGGTGGACCACAGCGCGTCGAAGCTTTGCCGCGCGTAACTTGGATCGAAGCCCTTGACCAGCTTTTGAACGGATTCATCGGAGGACGCCACGGTGATCTGTTCTCGTACGATTGCCCTTAGGTGGTCGGCAACGGCGCTGCGGAACAGCCGTTCTTCGTTGGCGATGGCTTGCTGTCTCGAGGCATGTGAGGCCACTAATCCGACAAAGAGCAACGAGATGGAAGTCACGGCAATCAGCAGGCCAGCCAGAAGGAAGGCCAGTCGCGAGATTTGCTGCCGTGGGACCTTCACGGCCTGGTCGCTATATCTACGCCGGAACTCGGTCAAATTGCGAACTCGTTAATGGCTTTCTCGAAGGCGATGGCTTTAACAATCAGGGCGTATAGTGATTGTACCCGTGAATACATTAACAAGTGATGGGACTATTACCAAAGTTGATGAATTGTGCGAATAAATGTTTGGTCGTGCTGCTCAAACATCATTGATATTTTTCACTATTCGTAGGCCGGCAACAAGCCTGCAACTTCTAGCGATGGCCCGGTTGTGTCTTCAGATCCATCCGGCCGCGTGACTGAGCGGCTTCGACGCTGTGTGGACCGGCGAATTCAAACCCGTTACGGCCCTTTTCCTTGGCGCGATAGAGCGCCATGTCCGCCATCCGGATCAGGTCCTTTTCGCTCGTGCCGCATTCCGGTGCTGCGGCGATGCCAAGGCTGATGCCGATTTCGACCGAGCGGCCGCCACCGACGTCGATCGGTTTGGCAATGTCCGCCAGGATCTGTTGTGCCAGGCTCGATAGCGTCTGCCGGTCTGTCGACCGCGTCAGCAGAATGATAAACTCGTCGCCGCCTATGCGGCTCACGACATCGTTTTCAGAGACCAGGTGGGTCAGTCGATCCGCGACCGCGCACAGCGCTCTGTCTCCTGCCTCGTGGCCATGGCTGTCATTGACCGGTTTGAACCGGTCGAGATCACAGGCAAGAACCGCGAAGCCGCGTTCTGGAAGATCGTCGAGCGCGAAAGACAAGCAATCAGAGAAATGATGCCGGTTGGGCAGGCCGGTCAGCGGGTCGTGCAAAGCAAAGTGCCGGTTCCGCCGTTCGCTTTCCTCAAGAGAGGCTGACAGACGGCTGATCCGGTTTGCGGCGGTAAAGGCGACAACGGCGGTGATCAGCGCCAGGACCACGATCATGGGCACAGCCATCATCCAGATTTCGCGCCCGGGCTTGGCATGGTCCCACTTGAAATAGCCGAAAACTGTGCCGTCTGCCGTGTGTATCAGATGATTGGTCGGGTGTTCACGTTCTGGTGCGCCAGCAAAATATGTGAGATCCCGATAGGCGAGCCGTTCGTTCAGATCTGCAATCCAGGCGTCGTCGAGATAGACGGCATTCACCAGCACGACCGGATAGTCCGCCGTGAAACGCACATTCCCGTCGTCGGGGAGGACGGGGATCGCGCTTAACAGTGCCGGAGATCCGTCAACAACTGCATAGGTGGTCGCCGCGATCTCGATCAGCGCGGATTGCGGCACAAACCATTCGGCAAAGACGGAACTGGAGGATTCCTTCCGGTCCTCAAAGGCCTGTCGTGTCGCCTCGGCTAGTTTGCGGATCTGATTGTCGGGGGCCAGTTGCAGGTTTTCGAAACGCGTGTTGTCCTCAACCGCCTGGGCGAGCAAACGGCCGTCAGGCCCAACGAGAAAAGTGCGCTGAAAACCGAAATCCTGTGCAAGTTCATCGACAAATTCCTCCTCGATGAAGTCCTTGTCGATGGGAGGTTGGAGAGCGCTGAAGGATGTGTCCCACTGCGCCAGCACGATCTGATCGCGTGCGATTTCGCGAAAGACGTTCTCCAATGTGTAGCTGAGACGGAACTGTTCGCTTTCCAGGGCCCGCTTGTCGGCTTCGCGCCAAGCCATGTGAGCGACGAATGTCAGGGATGCCGCAGACAGGAAAATAAGCAGCGCAGCCAGGTGGTACACCCAGAAAGTGATGCTGCGCCCGCTTCGTGCGTGCCTTGCAGCTGTCTTGGGTGTCGCGCCCGAAGTGTCTGTCCGGCCTTTCAAGGATCCACTACCCCTCCTGAAGGATGGCATCGCCGTAACTTAGCGAAACACTTTTAACAGCAGGTGCGCAACCGGTGGCCCCGAACGGGCACCTACTGAATTCTGCCAAGAGCCTTAACAAAGCGTTCGATTTCTTCTTCGGAATTGAATGCGTGAAGCGACGCCCGAACGACGGCGTCGAGCCCGCGATGGGGCAGATCGATGCGCGCGGAACCGGCCGTGCTGACGGAGACGTTGATGCCCTGTTCTGCAAGCCTCAGCTTGGTCTGCTCCGGCGTTTCTCCAGCCAGGGTAAAGGTGACAATTCCACCCTTGCGTTTGCCCTTGTCATGGACGGTGACACCGTCAACGCCGGCGAGTTCGGAGCGCAATTGAGCTCCAAGAGCGCACGTCCGGTTCGCAAGACGCTCCATGCCGAAGCCGATGGCATAAGTCACGGCAACGCCCAATCCGATCTGGCCGGCCACGTAACGCTCCCAGGTTTCGAACCGGCGGGCATGAGGGACAAGCTCGTAAGAGGTGTCGTCAAGCCAGTTGGCCGACTGCAGATCGATGAAAGGCGGTTCGATCTGGTCAAGCACATTGTCGCTGACATAGAGAAAGCCGGTGCCGCGCGGGCCGCGCAGATATTTTCTGCCCGTTCCGGACAGCATGTGACAGCCGATTTCGTGAACGTTGAGCGGGATCTGTCCGGCGGATTGACAGGCGTCCAGCAAGTAGAGAATTCCTGCTGAGCGGGCAATGTCACCAACTTCTTCAGCTGGATTGATGAGGCCGGAAAAGGTCGGGATGTGGGTGAGAGCAACGAGGCGGGTTTTCGGCGTGATGGCCGATTTCAGAGCGTGCAGGTCGATTTGCCCCGAGGCATCGTCTTCGACGAGGTCGATCTCGATACCCTTGTGTTTCTTCATCTGCAACAGCGCGACGTAGTTGGAGACATATTCCGCGCGACCGGTAACCACACGATCGCCCTCGCGAAAGTCGATGCCATAAAAGGCCATGTCCCAGGCGCGTGTTGCATTTTCGATATAGGCGATCTCGTGGGGTTTGCTTCCGATCAGCGCCGCAAGAGCCGTGTAGAATGTGTCCATGGCCGGCTTGGCCCTGGCGGCAGCCTCGTATCCGCCCGTCATCGCCTCCAGGTCGAGGTGTTGCCTGACCGCGTCGAGCACGGGCGTCGGCGCAAGGCCGGTGCCGGCATTGTTAAAGTGAAGGACCTGCCGTACACCGGGAGTGTCTTCCCGCAAGAGTTCGACATCCTGCTGGGACAGGGAAGGGACAATCATGGCAACTCCCGGCGCTTGAAGAAACAAGAACAAGATGACGATCACATATTTCGGATACGGATCACTCGTCAATATTGACACCATTCCCGAGACCGCTGAAGTGACGCCGGGCCGGCTCTCCGGCTGGCTGCGGGAATGGCGCGTCTGCGGTCAGGGGGACGACGGGCAGGGGCGCTGCGCGCTGACGGTCCGGCCCGAGCCGGGCGCTGAAATCTGGGGCGTGATGGCCCGTGAACCGCGCGAGAGACTGCCGGAGCTCGAAACACGGGAAAAGCGTTACGTCAAAGTGGACGCAGTTGGCGTTTCTTTCCGCTGCGAGGCGCAGCAGGCACCAGGACCAAAGGACCTGTTCCTCTTCAAGGCGGCGCCGGAACATCTGCGCTGGGGCTGCGACAAGCACCCGATTCTGCAGAGCTATCTGGACTGTGTTCTGGCCGGCTTTTTTCGAACCTGGGGGGAGCGCGGCATCGACCATTTTCTGGAGACGACCGATGGCTGGCACGTGCCGGTTCTGAGAGACCGGACACGGCCACATTATCCGAGGCCCATCACGCTCGATGCCGGGCTTGCCGAGTTGATAGACGACAAGCTCAGAGACCACGGGATCAGTTATCTAACGGGAAAAGTGTAACGCTGCTTTGGGGTCACATGCCAAAGGTGAACGTGAACTGTTTTCCATTCAGGTTTCCACTGCCCGTGCCCCGCGTTCCTGTTGAAACGAAGCGGAACGGACCGCTGGCGCCGTCGTTGCAGGTAAAAGTGCCTTCGCCGTCCCGATAGGTGATATAGACAAAATTTCCCTTGCAGACGCGGCCACGGCTGCTTGTGATTTCCAGGGTTCCCGAACCGTCGACGTAACCCGTTGCCTTGCCGTCAAAGGTCTCGGAACCATCCGTGGCCTGGCCCTTCACCGCAGCTGTCGCGGTACATCCGGCACAAAGTCCGGCAACTATTACCGTTTGAAAAAGTTTTGTTACGTCAATCATTTAATGCCCCAATTTTATTTAGTGTGATTCAGCACTTTGTTGCATATATCAGTATTTCTATCAATGCGTCAGGTTGCCGTGGCGCAAGTTGAATTGAGCTCTGCGGCTGATTGCGCAAGACGCATGGGACAGGCAGTTACCCAAACACGGTCTGCAACCCATGCCCTGCCAGATAGGCAATTCCGGCTGCGACAGTGCCGATGGCCGTCGTCTCCAGCCCACAGGAGAACCAGTGACGTTGTGACCAGCGCGCGCGGAGCGAGCCGATCAGGAAAAAGGCCAGCATCGTCAGGCCGGTGGCTGTGCCGGCGCTGGCCTCAATCGGCAGCAGGAAGGGCAGGAGCGGGATGGCGCCAAACAGCGCGAAGGCGATGAACGTGTAAAGCGCTGCCTTGAGCGGATTGCGAACGGTATCCGACAGGCCGTACTCGGCCTGCATCATGGTCTCGATCCAGGTGGTCTTGTTTGAGGTGACCAGCGCGACCAGTCTCTCCAGGTCGTCGCCTTCAAAACCCTTTTGCAGAAAGATCTGCCGGATTTCCTCCCGTTCGCCTTCCGGTTCCAGGGCAATGTGCTTTTCCTCGATCGCGCGCAGGCGCGCGTAGTCTTCGTTCTCCGATTTCGAGCCGCTGTAATTGGCCGCGGCCATGGAAAAGCCGTCTGCGAGCAGATTGGCAATGCCCAGAATGAGAATGACCTTGGTCGACAGGCTGGCGCCGACGGAGCCTGCAACGATGGCAAAGGTCGTGACGGCGCCGTCAATGCCGCCATAGACCCAGTCACGCAGATAGCTGGCATCGGGACCGGCGGCGAGCCGGTCGGCAATGTCTCGCGGCCGGTGGCTGTGCTCCAGGTCTGGAGTTGGCATGGCGGCAATCCTTGTTGATGGCCACAGGATGCAGCCGTTCGACAACGGTCGCCATGATCCGCCTCAAATCTGGAACAAACCCATCGCTGGAGATCGGGGTGTTATATAAATTTCCCTTTACGTAAGCGTAATTCTGAATCTATCAATTAGGTGCAATGGAAAAATTTGCAACTTATGGAGGATGAATTGCCGCTTTTTACGTACAAGGGAGAGGACGCATTGGGGCTCGTGCAGGATGCGCGTGACCTCATGGTCTACAGCTATCACGGCCTGGAGGACATTCTGCGCGATGGAATGGAGGCCGAGGAACGAGCCCGTGAGATCATTGAATCAAAGGGATGGACCGTCCTGTCACCCGAAGTCCTTGGCATTCCGGACGCCAGGGTTGACAGGAATGGCACCTTTCAGGGGGAGAGCTTCCGCTTCAAGGACGCCCAGGCAGATGTGCTTGCGAAGTATGATGCCAATGGCAAGGTCACCGAGGTGGGGCTTGTCTTTCGGGGAACGTCCGGAACCATCGACAATATCGTGTCCGACACGATCGGGGACGTGATCGACTACCTGGAGTTCTTCAAGGACGAACCCGACTATGCCGTTGGGGCTTTCGGCAATCTTTTTGAGGCGCTGAAAGTGTTTCTGGAGGCAAATGGACTTGGGGCCGAAGACCTGCTGGTGACCGGCCACTCACTGGGCGGCGGTGCAGTGACCAACATGGCAGAGCAAAGCGACAGCTTTGCGGACGGGTTCTTTGCCGATGCCAATTTCATCGGCTTTGCGTCTCACTACACGCCGGAAGATGGAGCGTCGGTCCTGGACAGCGGCGCGGAAATCCTGAGCATCGACTTCGAGAACGATCCGGTGCCTTCGGTGATTGCCGAAGACTGGCTGCACCTTCTGGGCAACGACACGGACTATGACTACGAGACCAACAATCTGGTTCTCTTCAATGATCTGTATGCCACGCCGGCCTTCTGGGAAGGTGGCAACATCATCAATCCGTTGGCCTGGTCGGCGCATTTTTCATCGGGTTACGCGGCGGCCATCGACACGATCTCAGCCTCGTCATTCTATGAGGAGATGTCGCGGGACAGTCTTGTGATCGTCTCGTCCCTGTCAGATGCAAAACGCGGTTCGGTCTGGGTGGAGGATATCCGGCTGCCCCTGGATCCGACGGGGCACTACGGTGAGGACGGTTACATCTTGGGGTCGGCGAAAAACGACCTCCTGGCCGGACGGGGTGGTGACGATGCGCTTGAAGGATTTGCCGGGGACGACCACCTGAAGGGCCGCGACGGCGATGACCGCTTGCTTGGCGGCGACGGCAACGACCGGCTGGAAGGAGGGAACGGCGCGGACCGTCTGATGGACGGTGCCGGCAGCGATGTTCTGGTTGGCGGCGAAGGCGCGGATATATTTGTGTTTCTTGCCGACGGGGCATGCGACCGGATCGAGGATTTTGAAGTCGGTCGCGACAAGATCGACCTGAGCCTTGCCGGCATCACGGAGTTCGACCAGTTGGTGATTACAGCCAAGGGATGGTGGCAGGATGTCGAGATCGGTTACGGCACGGATCTGATCAAGCTCGATACGGGATTCTGGCCGGTCCTGGACGACCTTGGCGCAAGCGACTTTTTGTTCGCCTGATGTTGCCGGCGCCGGGTCCTGTATGGGGCCCGGCGCTGCAAACAGAGACGAAACCGGCAGATGCCTGTAAAATGTCGGCGGAGGACGTGAAAAAAGATCAAGAATTCCTTCGATGCCACGGCGGTTCTTAAGTGGCTTTTGGCGGAAGGGCCGTGTATAACGCCGCACGTTTGCTCCAAAAGCGGGGCAATATGCGCAGGAAAAAGTCGCGGGCGTTAGCAGAGTTGAAAAATTGGGAAAGCCCGATCCCACAAGGAGATACGAACATGGCGGACAAGTGGAGCCCGGACAGCTGGAGATCGAAGCCGATCCTGCAGGTTCCGGAATATCCGGATCAAGGGGCACTGGCGGATGTGGAACAGCGCCTGTCGACGTATCCGCCGCTGGTTTTTGCAGGTGAAGCGCGCGCGCTGAAATCCCAGCTGGCCGAGGTCGCCAACGGCAAAGGGTTCCTGCTTCAGGGCGGTGACTGTGCCGAGAGCTTTGCCGAGCATCACCCGGACCACATTCGTGATTTCTTCCGCGTCTTCTTGCAGATGTCTGTTGTCTTGACCTATGCGGCCAGCCAGCCGGTGGTCAAGGTAGGCCGTATCGCCGGCCAGTTCGCCAAGCCGCGCTCTTCCAACATCGAGAAGAAGGATGACGTTGAGCTGCCGAGCTACCGTGGTGACATCATCAACGACATCAATTTCAACTCGGACAGCCGAATCCCGGACCCGAGTCGTATGGCCATGGCCTATCGTCAGTCCGCCGCGACCTTGAACCTCCTGCGCGCGTTTGCTCAAGGCGGTTTTGCAAATCTCGACCAGGTGCATCAGTGGATGCTCGGTTTCATCACCGACAGCCCGCAGGGTCACCGTTACAAGGAACTGGCCGACCGGATCACCGAGGCGCTGAGCTTCATGCGCGCTTGCGGCGTCAATGCCGACAGCGTTCCGCAGCTGCGCTCCACGGATTTCTTCACCAGCCACGAAGCCCTGCTGCTTGGCTATGAAGAAGCGCTGACGCGTGTCGACAGCACATCCGGCGACTGGTACGCGACGTCCGGCCACATGATCTGGATCGGCGACCGGACCCGCCAGCCGGACCATGCGCATGTGGAATTCTTCCGCGGCATTGAGAACCCGATCGGCCTGAAATGCGGTCCGTCGCTGACGCCGGAAGGTCTCCTGGAGCTGATCGATATCCTCAACCCGGACAACGAGCCTGGCCGCCTGACGCTGATTGCCCGTTTCGGTGCCGACAAGGTCTTTGACCATCTGCCGCAACTGGTGCGCGCCGTCGAGCGTGAAGGCAAGTCCGTGGTCTGGTCCTGTGACCCGATGCATGGCAACACCATCACGGCCGGTGGTTACAAGACGCGTCCGTTCGACCGCATCCTGAAGGAGGTGGAAGCCTTCTTCGCAGTCCATCGCGCAGAAGGCACTCATGCCGGCGGTGTTCATGTCGAAATGACCGGTCGGAACGTGACGGAGTGCACCGGCGGTGCCCATGCGCTGACCGCAGAGCAGCTCGGCGATCGTTACCACACTCATTGCGACCCGCGTCTCAACGCCGACCAGGCGCTGGAACTGGCGTTCCTTATCGCAGAGAACCTGAAAAAGGAGCGCGATGGCCGCCGGGCAGAACCGCTGGCTGTGAGTGCGTAATCGGTAAAAATTCTTACGCAGCGTAAGATAAGGGGCGGCTCAGGCCGCCCTTTTTTGTTTCTATCGATCATTTTTCTGCATGCGGCACACCCTGAGGTAAGCCTCGCTTAACGCAGACACGGCATACCTGGACATCGGGACAACTAGGGACGAGGAGAGTACGCGTGCGGGACAAGTGGGATCTGTCGAAGATTTCCTGTCTGGTTGCAGAAGACAATCCGCATATGCGCACGATCCTGCGCTCGGTGCTGTCCGGTTTCGGCATTCGCTCGGTGTATGAGGCCAGCGACGGTGCAGAGGCACTGGAACTGGTGGTCGACCGGAAACCGGACATCGTTCTGTGCGACTGGGTAATGAGTCCCTTTGGCGGCAACGAGTTTTTGCGGATCCTGCGCGCAGACCGGGACCTTATTGCAAGCACGACGCCCGTTCTCGTCGTGACGGCCCATGCCAAGCGGGCGACGATCCTGGAAGCCATCGAGATTGGCATTCATGGTTTTGTGGCCAAGCCGATCGCACCGGCCATTCTCTATCGCCATATTGGTGAGATTCTCGAGCGGCAGGAGCTGCAGGGACGATCGAAAGGCATTCTCGGTCCCGGTCACCAAAAGCCCTTGCGCAAGCTCGAAGTGACTGACCTGTCCGGTATGGCCGCGCCGGAAGCCGATGTTCAGCCCGAACAGGATATGGCCGGGCTCGCCCTTCTTTGAACGGCTTTCTGCGCGGCAACCCCGACTGGACGATTGCAAGCTCTGAGGCTTGCCGCTACACCAGACAGTCATGTCACGTCCTGGTGTTCTTCCGATGATTTCTGACCGTTTCCGTCTGGCTGTTGCGCAGCTCAACCCAACCGTTGGCGATGTCGCCGGCAATGCCGAGCTTGTGCGCAAGGCACGAAGCGAAGCCGCGGCGCTAGGGGCCGATCTGGTGCTGACCTCTGAACTGGTGCTGGCGGGATATCTGCCGGAAGACCTGGTTCTGAAACCCGCCTTTGTCCGCAGCTGCATGGAAGCTGCGGAAGCATTGGCGAAGGAAACCGCAGACGGCGGTCCCGGCCTGATTGTCGGCTCGCCCTGGCGTGCCGACGACGGCAAGGTCTACAACGCTGCACTCCTGCTTGATCAGGGCGAAGTTCGCGCTGTTCGCACCAAGTACGATCTGCCGAATTACAGCGTTTTTGATGAAAAGCGGGTGTTTGCGGCCGGACCGTTGCCGGGGCCAGTCGACTTCCGGGGCGTGCGCATCGGTTTGCCAATCTGTGAAGACATCTGGAACGATGAAGTCTGCGAATGCCTGGAGGAGACGGGCGCCGAGCTTCTTCTGGTGCCAAACGGCTCGCCCTATTGGGAAAACCGGGCAGAGGAACGGCTGCAGGTCGTGGTTTCCCGGGTGGTGCAGACCGGGTTGCCGCTGATCTATTGCAACCAGCTCGGTGGACAGGACGAGTTGGTCTTCGACGGTGGGTCCTTTGCGCTCCATGCTGACAGGTCGTTGGCCTTCCAGTTGCCGCAGTTCGAAACCGCACTCGGGATCAGCGATTGGCGCCGCGACGGAGACACCTGGATCTGCGAAAACGGCGAGGTCGCCAAACTGCCCGATCTGGATGAGGCCAACTGGCGGGCCTGCGTGATGGGACTGGGTGATTATGTCACCAAGAACGGATTTCCCGGCGTGGTCCTGGGATTGTCTGGTGGTATCGACTCGGCCATCTGCGCGGCCATGGCCGTCGATGCGCTCGGGGCCGACAAGGTGCACGCCATCATGCTGCCCTATCTTTACACGTCCGAAGAAAGCATCAAGGATGCCGCCGATTGTGCCAGGGCCCTTGGCATTCGGTATGACACTGTGCCCATTGCCGAGCCTGTGGAAGGGTTCACAAGTGCCTTGAGTGGCCTTTTTGCCGTGACCGGGTCGGATACGACAGAGGAGAACCTCCAGTCCCGTGCGCGCGGGGTGATCCTGATGGCGGTCTCCAACAAGTTTGGCAAGATGGTCATGACCACCGGCAATAAATCGGAGATGTCGGTCGGCTATGCCACGCTTTATGGCGATATGAACGGCGGCTACAATCCGATCAAGGACCTTTACAAGACGCAGGTCTACCATCTGTCTGCCTGGCGCAACCAGAACCAGCCGGCCGGGCTGCTCGGGCCGGGCGGCGACGTGATCCCGGCCAACATCATCACCAAGGTGCCGACGGCGGAGTTGCGCGAAAACCAGACCGATCAGGATTCCCTGCCGCCCTATGACGTTCTGGACGATATCCTGGAATGTCTGGTCGAAGACGAGATGTCGGTGAGCGACATCGAACAACGAGGCCACGACCGGGATCTGATTCACCGCATCGAGCATCTTCTTTATATTGCAGAATACAAGCGCCGGCAGGCGCCACCCGGCGTCAAGATCACCGAGCGCAATTTCGGTAAGGACCGCCGGTATCCGATCACCAACCGGTTCCGGGACCGGTCCTGAGCGGGATTACAAATTCTCTCAACCTCATCCGGAGGAGAGCATTCTGGCCCGTCTCGAAGGATGGGCAACGCGCACCGGAACGAGCGGCCTATCCTACGAGACGGTGCTGCGCAGCTCCTCAGGCTGGGGTCAATTTGTGTGGCAAATTCGTTCCTGCGTTTGAGAAGGCATTGCCTTGATGTCCTATTTCTCCTTCTTGCGCGACAATGCGCGCTGGCTGTCGGCTTGCTACCTGCTTGCAGCCTTTTCCGGGTTCGGGCAAACCTTCTTCATTGCCTTGTCCGCCGGTGATCTGCGTGCCGAATTCGGCCTCAGCCATGGTGATCTGGGCCTGCTCTACATGGTGGCGACGCTGGCAAGCGCATTCACGCTTCCTTATGTCGGCAAGAGCCTTGACCATTTTCGCGTCAGGTGGATCGCCGCCGTGGTGCTGGCTGGACTTGCCCTGTCGTGCCTGCTCATGGCGAGCACCTCGGCGGTCTGGATGATTGCCATAGCCTTCTACGGCTTGCGCCTCTGCGGCCAGGGCATGATGACCCATACGTCGATAACTGCCGCAGGGCGCTGGTTCTCTGCGCAACGTGGCCGGGCCGTTTCCATTGCCATGATCGGTTTTCCGACGGCGGAGGCCCTTTTTCCGATCCTGTTTGTCGTGCTGGCAGCAAGTTACGGTTGGCGCGGAGCCTGGACGGTTTCCGCACTCAGCCTCGTTCTGATCGCCTTTCCCGTCCTCATGCTGTTGCTGAAGCGCGAAAGAACGCCGACTGCGACGGAAGTTGCCGCGACCAAAGCGGAGGGCCGCCAATGGACACGGAAAGAGGCTCTGGCAGATTACCGCTTCTGGCTGGTCAATCTCGGTGTGAACACGCCGGCCTTTGTGGGCACGTCGATCTTCTTTCACCAGGTCTATCTCGTTGAACTGCGAGGCTGGTCGATGGAAGTCTTCGCCAGCGCCTTCGTCATCATGGCCAGCGGCGTTGTCTGTGCCAGTCTCGTCATCGGCCCCCTGATCGACCGGTTTTCCGCCCGGCAGCTCTTGCCCTTCACGCTGATCCCGCTGGCGCTCGCCTGTCTGGTGCTCACGACGGTGCATGCCCAATATGCAGCCTTCGTGTTCATGGCTCTTGTGGGCATCTCGAACGGCTTCAACGGCACGCTGGTCGGAGCGTTCTGGCCCGAGGCCTATGGCACCAGGCACATGGGGGCGATCCGCTCCGTTGCCTTTGCAGTCATGGTGTTTGCCTCCGCGGCCGGGCCCGGGCTGGTCGGTTGGCTGATTGATCTTGGTGTTTCCTTTGACCTCCAGATCGCGGTCATGGGGGGATATTGCCTGATCTATTCCGGTGTTTTGACCTGGATGACGCGTCTTTACCGGTCGGCACAACAAACTTGAAGCGGGTCCCGATTTTCGGTTGATGACCGGCGTCTCACGGGCTAACTCA
Organism: Roseibium sp.; assembly: GCF_965233565.1. Lineage (GTDB taxonomy): Bacteria > Pseudomonadota > Alphaproteobacteria > Rhizobiales > Stappiaceae > Roseibium. Next base: position 5,700,060 of record NZ_OZ247494.1, read on the forward strand.
ACCGGCATGACTGTTACTGTTCGCTTCGCGCCGTCGCCGACCGGCCATATTCACATCGGCAATAGCCGTCCCGCGCTTTACAACTGGCTTTTTGCCAGAAAGATGGGCGGACAATTCATCTTGCGGTTCGATGACACGGACACCGTGCGATCGAAACAGGAATATGCCGTCTCGATCGAAAAGGATCTGCGCTGGCTGGGGATCGACCCGGACCGGACCGAACGCCAGTCCGACCGGTTGCCGACCTATGATGTCGCTGCCCGGAAGTTGAAGGACGCCGGCCTTCTCTATCCCTGTTACGAAACACCGGAAGAGCTGGAACGCCGCCGCTCGCGTCAGCGGGCACTCGGCCGGCCGCCGGTTTATGATCGCGCCGGCCTGAAGCAGAGCGAAGAAGAACGGGCTGCCTTCGAGGCCGAAGGCCGCAAGCCGCATTGGCGCTTTCTTCTGCCGAACCACGATGGTGACCCGTTTGAGACCCGGCGCACCGATGTTGCCTGGTCGGATCTCTGCCGCGGAGATCAGGCGGTTGATCTGGCATCCATGTCCGATCCGGTGCTGATCCGGGCCGACGGGTCCTACCTCTACACCTTCACGTCGATCGTCGATGACATCGAGATGGGTATCACTCACATCATTCGCGGCGAAGACCATATCTCCAACACAGGTGTTCAGATTGCGATCTTCGAGGCGATGGATGCAAAGCCGCCCGTCTTCGGTCATCACAACCTGCTGACAACGAGAGACGGCGAGGGGCTGTCGAAGCGCAAGGGCGCGCTGTCGATCGGCTCGCTGCGCGAAGCCGGACTGGAACCCATGGCGGTCGCGTCTCTGGCGGTCCTGACGGGTACAAGCCAGGCTGTCGAGCCGGTGCCGACAATGGCTGCTCTTGTCGAAAAATTCGACCTGACGAGCGTTTCCCGGTCCGCGGCTAAGTTTGATCCGGACGAACTGAAAGGGCTGAATGCCCGCCTGGTGCATGACCTTCCGCTTGAAGCGGTGTCAGACAGATTGGCTGCTCTTGGCATTGAGCCGAGCGAGGCCTTCTGGATGGCCGTCCGCGGCAATTGCGAGACAGTTGATGACGCGCTGACCTACTGGCAGATCATCACCGGTCCGGTTGAGAGCCGGATTGAGGATGAAGACCGGGATTTTGTCGCGCAGGCACGCGCCTTCCTGCCGGAAGGGGACATCACCGAGGAAAGCTGGGGCGCCTGGACGTCTGCCCTGAAAGCAGAGACTGGCCGCAAGGGCAGGGGGCTGTTCATGCCGCTGAGGCGTGTCCTGACCGGCATGGACCATGGCCCGGACATGAAGGCAATGTTGCCGCTTATTGGGAAACAAAAAATTCTGGACCGACTACCCTGACCGAATTCTTGCGGTCTGATGCATCTCGGAAACCGTCGTCATTGCTCTGGAAAACGGGTGCAAAGGCGGCGATTTCCGCGTCGTCTTCACTCTTTGAGGAACGTGTCGACAGCACAGGTAATCCGTCTCGAAGGTCCAGGCCGGAGATGGCGTCTTTACCTGCCTTGCCCAGTCTTTCGGTCGCCAGGCTGAGGCCTGCGGTCACATCGAAGCCTTTTTCCAGATTGAACAGCGTATCGGGATCTTCATAACGCGGCAGTTGGGCGCGTTGCAGGGGCGTGCGCGCCAGCGGCGAAGCCGCCCGGCCTTCATCCTCGAAGGTGCTGCCGCGGCTCGGCTGCAGGCTGCGTCGCGGCAGGCCGGCGCTGATATCCGAGAAAAACACCCGGCTGCCCGAACCTGTGCCGAGCTCTGTCCAGGCGGAGCGGGACTGGCTTGACCGGGTCTGGCGGCAACTGCATCCCTCGACATATTCGCTCTTGTAGCGGTTGGCGAAGGGCTGTTCGGAATAGAGTTCTCCGGCAAGCGACATCATCTGGGAGGGATCACCACCCGGATTGCGATAGACATAAAGTTCTGTCTGGGCAGCGGGGCAGATTTCCGAACAGCGCGCTTCGTCATTGGCAAACTGACGTTTGCCCGTGGAGTAGCTGACCGGGAAAAAATATCCGTCGCAGGTCCGAACGCACAAGGTCCGGAACATGCCGCCGGACGGCAGCCGGCGCTTGCTGCTGCTGCTCGTTGTTCTCGACTGCTTGCGCACAGTCGAGATCTCGCGGTCACCGGATGTTGCCGCCACAGGCTCGGCGCGGGATTGTGGGTTGAACAATCTTGCAAGCAGGGACCGAGGTTTGTCGCCGTCTGCCTGGGAGCGGTTATTTGCCGACTGTGTCCTGGCTGGCGCGTTGCAGTTCTGCTTTTTGATTGCAGCGCGCACCTGGCGGACGCGCTTGGCATTTCCTGAACCGCCACTGGACTTTGCGAGTTGCCGTTCAATAGCTTTCAGATTCCGGCGCATGCTCTTGATCTTCTTGTTGAGACCCTTGCATTTGGCCGAGGAAACCGTGGAACAGCCGAAGTGAGCCGCGTCGCGCTCGGCCGCACTCAGGGCTTTTTGCTGCTGGCGTTTGGCAGTGCTCCATTTTTTGGCTGCGGGCGATTGTGCCGAGGAGCCGGATTCCAGCCGTCGCAATTCGGACTTCAGGCTGGCGCAGCTCGCAGCTTCGGCCGCCTGAGCACACAGCACAAACACTGCGCCGGCCGCAATCGCGCGCGCCAAATTGATCGACCTGAAGGTCCCGCGACGTCCCATAACCTGTCCCCTACAGCGCCTTTCCCCACGCCGTACCGGCTTTAACCGTGTTGCACATCATCACTGCTGCACCAATCAATAGCAACCAAAGCTCTCACGTTAGGTTAATGGGGGTGCGGTCCGGCATCAGGGGGTGTCATGGTCGAGGGCTGCCTGATGCAGCCGGGCAAACAGGTCATCAAGCAGCGCTTTCTGGTCATCTGTCAGCGCATCTTCCAGCTGCCTGGAATAGGCCAGCGCTCGCGGCACGATGTCCTCATAAACAGCGATGCCCTCCTTGCTGAGCTTCAGGGTCTGTTCACGCTGGTCCTCGGGGTTTTTGACCCTCTGGATCAGATCCTGTTTTTCCAGAGCCGCGACGGCGCGGCTGACCTTGGTCTTGTGCATCGATGTCGCCTGACTGACGTCGCGAGCGGTCATTTCCCTGTGTTCCCCAAGCGTGGCAAGCACCCGCCATTCGGGAATGCCGATGCCATATGTGTCGGCATAGATCTTTGAAAAGGACCGGCTGACCGTCTCCGCCAGATGGTTGAGCCGGTAGGGCAGAAAATGGCGCAGCTGGAGAACCGGCTGGTCAGAAGAGGATCTGCGGGACGGGTCTGTGTTGGAACCCTTGTGTGCGGACATGAGCGGACTACCACCTCTGATTTTCGTTAAGCCTGTTCGAACGTGCAGAAGAACCTTGCCGCGTTCCGGCCATTTTCTAACACTAGCAAGTATAACCACTTGAAAATCGCGGCAATGACAACCCGGCCTGCTACGAAAAAGTGTGAGGTCGGCAAGCAAGAGCGGCGGAGAGCTTCGGTTGGGGAAGTCGAAAGACGGCATTTTACCGGACCTATCTGTTGATAAAAAAGGAATAGTTAAGGATTTCACAGGTGGAAAATTGCGAATCAGGCACGGAAGCTGAGACGCTACAGTCAACGGAAAAAGGCATGGCAAAGGCCGTGCGGAATGATGCAGGCAGTCAGGCAGCTGGCAGGAAAGCGAGACCGCGATGGTAGGGATGACAAAAAGGGCCGAGACGGCACCGGGCGCGAACGAAGAGTTCGTCGAGCTCGGACGCGGTTGTTATGCCTATAGCGCGGACGGATGCTCCAACACCGGCGTGGTGATCGGGGAGCGCGGCGTTCTTGTCGTCGACGGTCAGGCAACGGAGGCCCAGGCCGCCAAGGTTCTCGAAAAGATCCGGGAACTTACCGACAAGCCCGTCAAATCGGTGGTTCTGACACATTTCCATGCTGACAGCGCGATTGGCGCTCCCGCTTTTGAGGCAGGTGAGGTGATCGCGTCCGATCTCAGCCGGCGCATGATCGAGATGCGAGGTGCGGAAGATCTCCTTGTCTCCCGCGAACGGGATCCCGACCTCTTCTCGGATCTGCCCGCGGATGCGGGCTGCGTCATGCCGACCATGACGATTGCGTCGTCCATGTCCATCGATCTCGGCGGTCTGGATGTTCGCCTGATGCATCTCGGCCGCGGCCATACGATGGGGGATCTGGTTGTCTGGGTGCCTGCGAGCGGCGTGATTTATGCAGGCGACCTGGTCCAAAAATCTGCCAGCCCCTATTGCGGCGACGCCCACCTGGCCGATTGGCCGCGCGCGCTCGACAGGATCACTGCTTTCCGTCCCAGCGCACTGGTGCCGGGACGCGGCAGGGTGGCAAACGGTCCCCAGGCCGTTGCGACTGCGATCGAGACCACGCGCGATTACGTGACCACCTTGCGGGATGCGGCTGCGGCCTGCGTGGAACAGAGCCTTGGTCTCAAGGACACATTTTTCGCGGTCAAGGATACCCTGTCATCGCAGTTTGCATCCAGGGATGATTTTGATTTCCATCTGCCTTTGAACGTGGCGCGGGCCTATGACGAAGCGCTCGGCCTCGACCAGCCCCAGGTCTGGACGCGTGAACGCATCGCCGATCTGAAAGACGCGCTCGACGGCTCTGTCCCGGCTGCAGCTGAAGCTGTCACCGAGCCTGCTGTCGAGGAGCCAGTCGAAGACGCTGCAGCCGACGCGGCCGAAAGCGCCGGTGCTGTTGACAACGCGGCCCAGTCCGCCCCGGACCTTGTCTCCGACAGCGACTTTGCCGCGTCCCTCGCATTGGATGCGGCCGAAGACGGCACAGACGCAGAAGAGTCTCTGGATCTGACAACGGAAGACATGGTCGAAACCTCCGAAGAAACCGGTGAAGCGCAAGAGGACCCGGCCGACGCCGACAACAAGGTCCTGGAAGAGGCACGCTGACGATTTTTTTGACGGTTGACCGGCAAACTTGCACGCGCCCTTGGGCGCGTGTTTGTTTTTTGTCTTCACGGTTGACCACGCCGCCGTGATCCCCACATGAGTGGCATTCCCGATCAGGAGGATTATATGCGTTTTTTCATCGCCGCCACTTTGGGCCTTGCCCTGATGTTTCAAGGTGCCGGGGCTGCCCTTGCCGCGGATGAACCCGATCTCATCTTCAAGAAATCAACCGTCTGGAAATTTCTGACCCCGGATCACAAACTGGCCACCTATGCCATTGACGATCCGATCGTGGACGGTGTGGCTTGTCATTTCACGGTTCCTGAAAAGGGCGGTGTCTCTGGCTGGCTTGGTGTGGCCGAAGAGGTCTCCGACGTTTCGCTGGCCTGCCGCCAGGTCGGCCCGGTGACGATCAAGGAGAATTTCGAGCAAGGCGAGGAAATGTTCCGTCAGCGGCGCTCGTTCATGTTCAAGAAGATGCAGATCGTGCGCGGCTGTGATGCAAAGCGAAATGTACTCGTTTATCTGGTCTATTCGGACAAGCTGATCGAAGGCAGCCCGAAAAACTCAACCTCGACCGTGCCTCTGATGCCCTGGGGTGACCAGATGCCACCTAAATGCGGGGATTTCGTCAAGGGGTGATTGCCAGAGCCCGGGATCTGCCGGTTATTCTGCGTCCAGACTTTCCAAATGTTTGGCGACGGGAAGGTCTTCACCGGAACAGAAATGCTTGTAGAGCATGGCCATGATGTCTTTGACCGGTTCGCTCGCCAGTCGATAGTAGATCGTGGTGCCTTCGCGGCGAGTTGATACAAGCCCTTGAGCCCGCAGAAGGGCCAGCTGCTGCGAGACGGTCGGCATCCGCATGCCGGTCTTCTCGGCGAGCTCGCCAACGGAGCGCTCTTCCTCCAGCACCAGGCACATCAGCAGCAATCGCGGCGCGGATGCCATCATCTTCAAGAATTCCGCCGCGGATTCCGCTTTGTCTTCAAGTGCTGTGTAGTCCATCTTCGAATCTTGCCAAACAACCGACCGAACTTCAAACTAACACGTTTGTGTTGCTCTTGCTGTCTTTTAGATGCGTCCGGCAACCGTGACAATGATATTGCCATTGCCGCAACCGGTGCCGGTGGTCAGGCACATGCCCTTCTGCTGGGCTTCCTGCCCAAACGCCTTGGTGCCGTCAGTGATGGCAAGGATGGCGGCGAAAGGGGCGCCGAAGACCAGGGCGAGAAAGATCAGGACAAAGATGCGGTTCAACATGGGGCTCTCCAGATGGCAATCCGTTATCGATTGACTGGAGAATAGGCGCGCGCCCTTGAACCCATGCTGAGCGCTGCATTCAGCTGCCGTTCAGCTTTCTAAACGAGAATAGTTCTTAAATTTTTCAATAGGTTATGGTCAGAGGTTCTGAGTCATGGCTGTTCTCAACGCTTCCAGCAGCACCTTGTCACGGCCATAAATGTCTTTTCTGAAATGGGTCGAACCATCCTTGTTCATCCATGCTGTCAGGTAAGTCAGATGGACTTCGATGGGAGCAGCCGGCTTGATAACCGTCCGTTTTTCGCTGTCCCGGATCGTTTCCCAATGCCCTGGATTGGCGTTGACATCGGCAAGGAGCACGTCTGCCAGCTTGAACGGATTGGACACCCGAATACAGCCGTGACTGAAGGCGCGCTCGGCGCGTGAAAACAGCGATTTTGACGGTGTGTCGTGAATGTAGATGTTGAACCGGTTCGGGAACATGAACTTGATCCGCCCAAGGGCGTTGCCGTCGCCCGGGTCCTGGCGCAGGCGGAACGGAAAATTGCCGCCGGAGTAGCTGTTCCAGGCCACCTGGGTCGGGGTGATTTCAGTGCCGTCCTGGAAGACGCGGATCTGTTTGCCGCTGAGCGCGGAGGCATTCTGCTTCAGCTTCGGCAAGTATTCCTTGGTGGCGATGGAATAGGGGACGTTCCAGAAAGGATTGATCTCCACATATTCAAGCTGATCGGAGAAGACCGGCGTGGCGTGATAGGGCTTGCCGACGACAACGCGCGCCGTGTGGATGGTCTTGCCGTTGCGCACCACTTTCAGGTTCTGGTCGGCCAGATTGGAGAAGATGTAGAACGCGCCCAGATCATCGCGCATCCAGCGGCGGCGCTCCATGTTGAGCTCCATCTGGATCAGCTTCTCCTGCAGGGGAATGTTCAGTTTGGCGAGCGTGTTCTTGCCGATCACCCCGTCAGTTGCGAGGCCATGATATTCCTGAAACGTCTTCACTGCCTCGACAAGGGCCCCATCATAGGCCTCGCCACTGTGGTCCGCAGCGCCGGGGATATCCTCTTCGATCAGCCGCTGTCGCAGGACGGCAATCCTGGGATCGTCCATGCCGGGTTTCAGCACGTCCCCGTCCGGCACGGGCGTGAAGCCGCCATCAGCTGCCTTTTCGCGAAACTGGGCGAGACGCCTCTTCAGCCGGGCGTAGTTGTCGGATTGCGGTGCCAGACTGTCGAGAAAGGCGCTGAAGTCTTCCGACCGGGCGACGGCCTCAAACAGGTTTTTCGGGTCTGGCCTGTCCGGAAACAGGTTCAGTGCCTTGTTGACGGCGTTGGGCTGGACCCGGCCAGAGGAGAGGTGGGTCGCGTAGCGCAGGAACTGGACGGAGAGGTCGATGTCGAAGCGGGCCCAGTCCTGCTCGCTGGTGGCGGTTTCGGACCGCTTGATGAAGCCGAGCGGATCGTAATTGTTCGGATTGAGCGCGTGTTCATTGGCGGCGGCCATGGCAGCGATCGTCAGATGGGCGTTCTCGGTCAGCCCGTCTTCGGTAAACCAGACCGGCGCGAAGGCCCGTTCGCCATAGTGCAGGACAAGACCTTGATTGAGGTCCGGGGACATTTCTGACTGGATCGCCCTGGCGATCGGAGTTTGCGGCTCCAGAAACTGTGGCGGGGGGACGACCTGGGTTTCGGAGGGCGCCGTCTCCGACTGAGCCCATGAAGGACTGCCTGTCAGCCCTCCGGTCAAGGTGATGCACAGCGCCAGAGCGATTGACGCGCGGCTATTCCGGCCGGACCACAAGTTATCCATCGGAAATTCCCCCTCTGATTCCCAATAGTCGAAGTTTAGGGCAGTTCTGGTGAGGCGCCAACGCCACAGGGGGCGGGATTTGCTCTTTCCTGCCATTTGCAGCCTTGACCGGCTTCCAATTTCCGGTCCATAAAGCCCGCCATGATGACGGCCACACGGAACATCATTTCGATCACCATTATTTGCAGCTAGCGACACCGCTGGCTGTGGCCGTTCCCTCTTGGCAAAAATTCCTCTGAGACGGATCGCCCGGCCAGCCGGCCAGGAGACCGTTTGACATGAGCGCCGCTGAGACAGAAAAATCCGGCACTTTCAAGGGCTTGAAGCTCACCAATACATTGACGCGCGCCAAGGAGGATTTCCGCGCGATCGATGACGAGAACGTGCGTCTCTATGTCTGCGGACCGACGGTTTACGACTACGCCCATATCGGCAATGCCCGGCCGGCCATCGTCTTCGATGTGCTGTTCCGCCTGCTGCGCCAGCTCTATGGTGCGGATCATGTCACCTATGCGCGCAACATCACCGACGTCGATGACAAGATCAACGCGCGGGCTTTGCGCGATCATCCGGCCCTGCCGCTGAACGAGGCAATTGCGCTGGTCACCAAAAAGACGGCCGATCAGTATCACAAGGACATCAAGGCCCTTGCGGTGCTGGAGCCGACATTCGAGCCACGGGCGACCCAGCATATCGACGGCATGGTGGAGATGATCGCCACGCTGATTGAAAAGGGGCATGCTTATGCAGCGGGCGGCGAAGTGCTGTTCGACACGGCCTCGATGCCCGACTATGGCGGACTGTCTAAACGCAAGCTCGATGAGCAGCTGGCCGGTGCCCGTATCGCCGTCGATGAACACAAGAAAAACCCGGGCGACTTCGTGCTCTGGAAGCTCTCTTCGGACGAGGAACCGGGCTGGGAGAGCCCTTGGGGGCGTGGACGCCCTGGCTGGCACATCGAGTGCTCGGTCATGAGCGCTCATCATCTCGGCAAGGTGTTCGACATTCACGGTGGCGGTCTGGATCTGATCTTCCCGCACCATGAAAACGAGATCGCTCAGTCGTGCTGCGCAAACGACACGACCACCATGGCCAATTACTGGATGCACAACGGCTTCCTGCAGGTGGAAGGCCGGAAGATGTCCAAGTCCGAGGGCAATTTCTTCACCATTCAGGAGCTTCTGGAAACGGAGAGTTTCGGCGGGCGCAAATGGCCTGGCGAAGTCCTTCGCATGGCCATGCTGATGACCAATTACCGCGAACCGATCGACTTCTCCCAGCGCAAGCTGGAGGAGGCGGAGAACCTGCTTGCGCGCTGGCCGGATCCGGTGGCAACCGATGCAGCCCCTGCAGCGGAAGTCCTGGAGCCGATGCTGGATGATCTGAACACCTCTGCGGCCATTCAGGCGCTGCACGCGCTTGCGGTCGAGGCGGCCAAGGATCCGGCCAAATTGGAAACCTATTCCGCCTCCGCTGCTCTGCTGGGACTGGGACCGGTTCAGGCGGATCTCAGCGGTATCGATGAAACTGCCGTCCAGGCGGCCATCGATCAACGGCTGGAGGCGCTCAAGGCCAAGAACTGGTCCGAGGCTGATGAGATCCGCAATGAACTGACCTCTCAGGGAATTCTGCTAAAGGATTCAAAAGACTCAGCAACCGGCGAGCGCGTGACCACCTGGGAAGTCAAGCGGTGAGGATTGTGCCGACGGACACCCAGAGCACCCCCCTCTGTCCCTTTCAGGGACATCTCCCCCGCAAGGGGGGAGAGGGGTGGCTGCCGTGCTGTCTTGCCAGTAACCTGTCACGCAGTGTTGGCGCATTTGCAGATCTGGAGGTTTGCTTCGTCCAAAGCGAGCAACTTGATGCGAGAGAAATGCCGCTTGCTCCCTTCTCCCCCCTTGCGGGGGAGATGTCCGCCGTTGCGGACAGAGGGGGGGTACAAACTTGGTAGAGCATGCAGACCTCGAGCCTTCCTGGCGGATTTACTCAATGCCTCATCGTCAAATCTCAAGAGGCCTCAGGGCAAACGCGAGAACGCTTCGTTCGAACATGACCGATGCCGAGAAAAAACTTTGGCACGTTTTGCGCGCGCATCGGCTAGAGGGCATTCCGTTTCGACGTCAGATGCCAATTGAAGGCTACATCGTTGACTTCGCTGCGCCGTCCTATCGATTGATCGTTGAACTGGACGGTTCACAGCATGCTGAAACCCCGGATGTGAAGCGTGATCAGGAAAGAGATCTTGTTCTTGGCTCACAAGGCTGGACGGTCCTCCGTTTCTGGAATTCGGACGTCCGGACAAATCTCGACGGTGTCTGCCGGAAAATTCTCGAAACTTGTGGCAAGGAGCATTGCTGATGGCTGAAGGTGCAGAACACCATACGGGCGGTTGCCAGTGCGGCGCGGTGCGGTTCAGGGTAACCGGCCTGCTGGGCAAGGCTTCCATTTGTCATTGCAGGATGTGCCAGAAGGCCTTTGGCGGGTTCTATGCGCCCCTGGTCAGCATTCGTGACGAGGCTGAACTCACCTGGACACGCGGTGAACCGAAACGTTTCCAGAGCTCCAACGTGGTTGCCCGCGGGTTTTGCGAGGCCTGTGGCACGCCGCTCACCTATGAGGCACCTGATGGCGTTGCCATTGCCATCGGCGCTTTTGACAAACCGTCCGACATCGCGCCGGTGATCCAGTATGGCGTGGAAGGCAAACTGCCTTACACCGACCACATGGCCGAGATCCCCGCCCGCCTGACGGAAGAGGATGTCGAGACCGCGGCCTTTCTCGCGAGTATCGTCTCGAACCAGCATCCCGACCACGACACAGACACCTGGTCGCCGGTCAAGCCCGACGAAAACCAGAACGGCTAAACAAAAAAACAACGCGCGACCCAGGAAACGCCCATGACCAAGGAACGCCTCTATCTCTTCGACACCACCTTGCGCGACGGTGCGCAGACCAGTGGTGTCGACTTTTCGGTGAACGAAAAGGTCGTCATTGCCGAGCTGCTGGAACGTCTGGGCGTTGACTACATCGAGGGCGGTTATCCCGGCGCCAATCCGACCGACACGGAATTTTTCGGCGAAAAGCGCACGGAGACGGCTACCTTTACCGCATTTGGCATGACCAAGCGGGCTGGCCGGTCGGCTGCCAATGATCCGGGGCTGCAGCAGATCCTGTCTTCCAGTGCGGATGCCTGCTGTTTCGTCGCCAAGGCCTGGGACTATCATGTCCGCGTCGCGCTCGGCTGCAGCAATGAGGAAAATCTCGATTCGATCTATGAGACCGTGATTGCTGCGGTCAATGCCGGCAAGGAAGCCATGATCGACTGCGAGCATTTTTTCGACGGTTTCAAGGCCAATCCCGATTACGCGCTCGATTGCGCCCGAACCGCCTATCATGCCGGAGCCAGATGGATCGTCCTGTGCGACACCAATGGCGGCACGTTGCCGGATGAGATCTTCGATATTGTGACCAAGGTCCAGGACGTGGTTCCGGGCTCTCACCTCGGCATTCACACCCATGACGACACCGGCCACGCGGTTGCCAATTCCCTGGCAGCCGTCGACGCCGGTGTACGCCAGATCCAGGGCACATTGAACGGGCTTGGAGAGCGGTGTGGCAACGCCAACCTGATCACCCTGATCCCGACCCTGAAACTGAAACCTGCCTTTTCCGACCGTTTGGAGATCGGCGTCAGTGATGACCAGTTGAAGGCGATCACTTCAATTTCGCATGCCTTTGACGAGATCCTGAATCGGTCCCCGGACCGGCAGGCGCCCTATGTCGGCGAAACCGCCTTTGCCACCAAGGCCGGCATTCATGCCTCGGCGATCCTGAAGGATCCGCAGACCTATGAACACGTGACACCGGAAAGCGTCGGCAATGCGCGCCGCGTTCTGGTCTCGGATCAGGCTGGAAAGAGCAACCTCCTGGGAGAACTCGGCCGGGTCGGCATCGAAGTCGACAAAAGCGACCCGAGGCTTGACCGCTTGCTCGCCAAGGTCAAGGAGCGGGAAGCGGAAGGCTATGCCTATGAGGCGGCCGATGCGTCTTTCGAGTTGCTGGCGCGCCGCGAGCTGGGCGAAGTGCCGCGCTATTTCGATGTCAATTCCTTCCGGGTGATGGTGGAGCGTCGTTTCAATGCCATCGGCGATCTGATCACCGTGTCGGAAGCTGTGGTCAAGGTCGACATTGACGGCGAGACTCGCATGTCGGTCGCAGAGGGCAACGGCCCTGTCAACGCGCTCGACATGGCTCTCAGGAAGGATCTCGGCAAGTACCAGTCGGCGATCGAGGGGCTCGAACTGATTGACTACAAGGTGCGAATCCTGAACGGTGGCACCGGCGCTGTGACGCGCGTCCTGATCGAAAGCCACGACACCAAGAACCATCGTCGCTGGTTCACGATCGGGGTCTCCTCGAACATCGTCGACGCCTCATTCCAGGCCCTCGTCGATTCCATCACATTCGCGCTTTTGAAGGCTGACGCGGTCTGAACAGACTGCGGCATCACTTTGCGCCAGAAAGGCTTTTTCATGTCGCAGACGGGCACTGAGACCGAGGCGCAGGCTGAATTCCGTCAAGGGTTGATGTTCGGGCTTGCCGCCTATGGCATGTGGGGCTTCTTCCCGGCCTATTACAAACTCACCGACACGATTTCCGCTGATCTCGTGGTGTCGCACCGTATCCTGTGGTCCGTCCTGTTTGTCGGCCTGTTTCTCTATTTGCGCGGCCGCTGGCCGGAAGTTCGCGAAGTGTTTCGACAGCCCAAGGTCCTGAAGGGCCTTGCTGCGTCAGCAAGTTTCATTGCCGTCAACTGGTTGGTGTTTGTCTGGGCCATTGCCAATGACCAGGTGCTGGACATTTCCCTCGGATATTTCATCAATCCGCTGGTCAGCATCGTGGTTGGTCTCGTTGTGCTGCATGAACGGCTTTCGATCGGGCAGGGGGCAGCCGTCGCCATTGCCGCGATAGCGGTGGTTCTGCAGGCGGTTCTGGCCGGGGGGCTGCCCTGGGTGTCGCTGGTTCTGGCTTTTTCCTTTGCCGGATACGGCTATGTGCGCAAGGTTACGCCAGTCAAGGCGACGCCAGGCCTCTTTGTCGAAACCCTGCTGCTGTTTCCACTTGCAGTCGGCTATGTGCTGTTGAGCCTGAGCTGGGGGGAGGATGCCCTGGTCCTGAACGATCTGCCCGTGTTGGCAGCGCTTGCCGGAACAGGGATCGTGACGGCATTGCCGCTGATCTGCTTTTCCTCGGCGGCCCGCCGCCTGCCGCTCTTCATGATCGGGCTGATGCAGTATATCGCGCCATCCATCCATTTCCTGATGGCGGTCTATGTCTGGGGCGAGCCGCTCGATCAGACCAAGCTGATGACCTTCCTGATGATCTGGGGCGCTCTGGTGGTCTTCACCTATGACAGCTGGCGACGCTATCGCCGCCAGGCGCGTGCTCAGCCGGTTGCGACCAGCTGACCACGTCCGGTGCGCTTGGCGGTGTAGAGCCTGTGATCGGCCACTTTGAGCGCTTCGCCAAACTGTCCGGGCTCAAGCTCGGCAATGCCGATACTGGTCCGCATAAGGTGCTCTTCACCGTCATGGCGCACCGGTGAGGTCTGAATTGAATCCAGCAGGCCCTGCAGCGCCTCGACGACTTCCTCTTCGCTGCGGTCACAGAAAACGACACAGAACTCGTCACCGCCGAGACGGGCAACCACATCGTTGCCCTTGGAGAGCTTTTTCAGGTGCTGCGCAAAGCTTGTCAGCACGGCATCGCCGAAATCGTGGCCGAGCGTATCGTTGATACCCTTGAAGGAATCGAGGTCCATCAGGGCAAGCCAGTGCTTGTTGTTCTCGCTCGCTTGCCACTTCTTGATGGCCTTGGTGACCTCGTCGAGAAGAAATCGGCGATTGTAGAGCCCGGTCAGCGCGTCCTGCATCGCCATATTGTTCAGTTCCTCGATGCGGTAAATGTAATCGAGGTTTTGGGACACCCGCAGCAGCAGCTCTTCCGGTGAACAGTTCTTGTCGACAAAATCGGCGGCGCCGTATTTCAGGAACCGCACCCGGTTGTCGGAGTTGGCGAAGGAGGACATGCCGATGACACCGACCTTCTCCGGATCGTGCACCCGCCGCACGGCCTTCAGGAAGGCGAAGCCGTCCTTGTCCGGCATGAAGTAATCGGCCAGGACCAGCTTGATGTCCTTGTGATCCTTCAGGGTCTGGAGTGCTTCGTCCGTGGACGCCGCCTGGTAGACCTTGTAAAGATGCTTCGAAACGATCCGCGAGATAGCATCACGTTCGACGCCTGAATCGTCCAGGATCAGAATGCCGATCTTCGGGTTCTGTGCCAGTTTGCGGATCAGTTCCGCCACATAATTCAGGCTGCCCGGGCTGTCTTTCAGAACGTAGTCGATGACGCCTTTTTCCAGCATCTTGCTGCGGGTCTTGGCATCGAACCGGCTGGTGAAGACGATGGTCGGGATCTTGAACTGGTCGCACAGGTCGACAATCTCGCCGTCCGGCGCATCGGGCAGGGTCAGGTCGACCAGCGCAAGGTCCGGCTCTCCGATCGGAAGGTTCAGGCAGTTTTCCGCTTCTTCATAGTTGCGTGCAACCATGATCTGGTGTCGGCCGACTTCATGCAGTTTTTTGACGATCGCCTTTTCAAAAAACGATGCGTCTTCAACCAAAAGGGTAGTTTGCATGGAGCATGCCTGTTCTTGCGGTATTTGTCCTGACCGTACTATCCAATTCTGACAACTTCAATTTGGTTAAAGATAATAATTCACAGCTTCGCACCGGAAACCTAAACTCATTTTTCTTGCAGGAGCTTAGAGTTTGTCTACCGAAGTCAGTTCCCCTGCGGAAGGTGTGGGAGTGCCGGCAGCAGCCTTGCGCAGCATTGGCAGGATCTCGTCCACATTGCGCGCGACCAGATACGGGACTTCGGTGTCCGGCCGGATGTAACCTTGTGCACGCATGTGGTCGAGCAGTTCCAGAAGCGGCGACCAGAAGCCGTTGATGTTGGCGAGGACAACGGGCTTTCGGTGCTGGCCAAGCTGGGCCCAGGTCATCATTTCCACCGCTTCTTCCAGCGTGCCGATGCCACCTGGCAGGGCAATAAAGGCGTCGGCGCGCTGAAACATAAGGTGCTTGCGCTCATGCATGTCGTCGGTGATGACGAGATCTTCGAGCGTCTCCAGCATGACTTCCCGTTTTTCCAGGAAACGCGGAATGATTCCCGTGACTTTTCCGCCTGCTTCCAGTGCAGCATTGGCAACGGTGCCCATGAGGCCGACCGAACCGCCGCCATAGACCAGGCGAAGCCCTGCTTCGGCGATGAGCTGGCCAAGCCGGGTGGCCGCAGCCTCGTGAGACTGGTCCGAGCCAAAGCTGGAGCCGCAATAGACACAGACGCTTGTGAGTTGTTTTTGAGAAACCGTATTCATGACGCAAAGGTGTGGCATTGAGTTCGCCTGAAGGTCAAGCATTCTGTTTGAAAGCCCTTGGCTCTTAAGCGGGTTTTCTTGCCGCGCCCTGAAAAGAGAGCTATGCATGGGCAGGATCGGAATTTGTGTCAGCGGCATTTCAGGCAGCATCAGCGACCGTTTGATCGGAACCGCGGGTTTGGTCCGATGCGAAGCGGCACAGGGGAACAGGAAAAATGAGCGCGGCAGGGGCGCTCTCCGGCAGGAAAATCAATGAACAAGAAAACACTCGTCTGGACTTTGATCGTGGCTGTGCCGGTTGGGCTTGCTGCGCTGGCAACCGCCTATGTCTACCGGGACACCGGCAAGCTGCCCTTCCAGCAGGCGGCCGAAACCACCACCGCGCCCGCAGGGCAAACCGAAAACGGCCAGGTCGAAACCGCGGCATCCCCACAGGACGCGAGCGCTCCGGAAGAAACTGCGCAGTCTGAAAGCGCACCTGATCAGGATCAGAGCGCCAAGGGACCGAGCTTCGACGTTGTCGGCGTGGAGCCCACGGGTGAGACCGTGGTCGCAGGCCGGTCGGATGCAGGTGCCATTGTCGCACTGACTGCAAATGGCAAGGTGGTCGGCAAAAGCATTGCCAACGAGGCCGGGGAGTGGACCATCATCCTCGATGAGCCGCTCAAACCGGGCGACTATGATGTGGGTCTGGAAGTTCATGACGAGGCGGGCGATCCGGTGGCCACGTCCGAAGAACGCCTGGCCGTATCGCTACCGGAAGGCGGCAAGGAACAGCCGCTGGTCGTCTTGAATTCGCCGGATGGGCCGTCCGACGTTCTGCAGAAACCGGAAACGGAACAGCAGGTCGCCGCGGTCCAGCCTGAGCAGGAACCGCAACAGCAGGCCGCTGCTGAACCGACAGCGCCGACCGGAGACGCAGCACCTCAGAACACGCAAGCAGCTTCTGCCCCGCAAGCGGATGACAGCCAGCAGCCTGAAACATCTGCCTCGCAACAGGCAAAGGCTGAACCGGCCGCTCCGGCGGCAGAGCAAGTCGCAGCAGCCTCGCAGGAAAGCCAACCGGCATCGAGCGACCAGACCGCACCGGCTGCCCAGGCAGAGGCAGGCGAAGCGGAAACGGCGTCAGGTGACGCAGCTCAGGTTGCGGCAGCAGAAGGCACCGGCAACACCTCCCAGCCAGAGGCAACCGAAACGGCTGCCACAACGGCTTCGGATAATGGATCAGCACCTGCAGCCGCAGAACAGACGGCGGCCGCCGCGCAGACG
The DNA here is from genome assembly GCF_965233565.1 of Roseibium sp. Taxonomy (GTDB): domain Bacteria; phylum Pseudomonadota; class Alphaproteobacteria; order Rhizobiales; family Stappiaceae; genus Roseibium. The sequence goes on from NZ_OZ247494.1 coordinate 5,716,770, forward strand.
CCGGAGACAGATGCTGGCGAAGAAACGCAAGTGGCGAGCCGGTCTGTCCAGCCATCCGAGCCGGCACAGTCCGAAGAACAGCCAGCCGCTGCGGCGAGTGAACAACCGGCGTCTCAAGGGGAACAGGCTCCGGCCGACAATCAGCCGGTGGAGGCTACGGCGCCTGCTACGTCAGCGCCTCAGCCTGAGGCGGCGCCGGCAGAACCGACTGTCACGGTTGAGGCCGTCGAGTCGGAGACCGACAAGGTCTTTGTAGCCGGAACGGGTGAGCCGGGCTCCTCTGTTCGCGTCTATGTCGGCGACGAGTTCCAGGGCGAGGCCGAAGTCAATGCCAGCGGCAAGTGGCTGGTTCAGGGCACCAAGAACATTGCCGAGGGCAATGTTGAAGTGCGTGCCGACCTGATTGCGGAAGACGGCAATGCCGTGGATGCGCGGGCCGCCGTCACCTTCGAGAAGGAACAGGACAAGCAGATCGTTCTGACAAAGGTCGTCGCCAGCGGCGCCAGCGGCGATGCCGCGGGGCAGGGTGCGGAAGTCAAGAAGACCCTGCCGGTGGTGATCATCCGCAAGGGCGACAATCTCTGGCGCATTTCACGCCGTCTCTATGGGGAAGGGGTTCGCTACACGACCATCTATCAGGCGAACCAGGACCAGATTCGTAATCCTGACCTGATCTATCCAGGTCAGGTGTTCCTGACACCGGAAGGCGATCTGAACTGGAAGCAGCCGGTCGAAAACAACGGCTAAACCAGCCAGGCGGATGACAAAAAACAAAGGCAGTGACCCCCGGGGTCTCTGCCTTTTCTCTTTGGCCCTTGTTTTTCGAAGTACTCATCGCATATTTACGATGAAACAATTTGCTGTGAAGAGAAAGGCCACCGCATGAGCGGGAGCGAGGCATCTGAAAAGACGGGTTGTCAGGGTGCATCCGAATGCGTTGCAGCTTGTGAAGATCTGGCCGCCGTCTTTCGGGCCCTGGGCCACCCGGCGCGTCTTGCCATCGTCAAGCAGCTGGCAACGCGCAAGGAGGCGTGCTGCGGCGAGATCGTCAATCATCTGCCCCTGGCGCAATCAACCGTTTCCCAGCATTTGCAGGTCCTCAAGGACGCAGGCCTGTTGATTTGCGATACGCGCGGCCGGAATTGCCACTATCTGCTCAACCGGGAAAAACTCGACCAGTCGGAAACCCTCTCTCAGGGGTTCTGGAACGCGCTGCGCTCCCGCGAGGAAGACATGGTCGGCGGCGAATTGACTGCTGAAAAGCCTCAGACGTAAAAGCGAGATGGCCGTGCAAGAGCGGCCCGGAGAAACTGCGTGACAGATCGATCAGCCACCGCGCCGCAAAAGCCTGCTTCCGCGGCATCCGGCAGCCCGTCCGACAAGCAAAACAAACAGAAGGCCGTCAGCGCCGACGCAGGCAGCACGCTGACAACGCTTGCCAATCTCTGGCCCTATATCTGGCCATCGGACCGACCCGATCTGAAGAAGCGTGTTCTGCTGGCCGTCTTTGCGCTGGTGATCGCCAAATTCGTAACGGTGTTGTCGCCCTATTTTTTCGCCTGGGCGACCGACGCCCTGACCGGTGAGGTGGCGGATCTGCCGCCGTTCCTGGTGGCACCGATCATGCTGGTTCTGGCTTACAACGCCGCACGCGTCCTGGCCGTTGCCTTCAACCAGTTACGGGACGCACTTTTTGCCCGCGTGGGCCAGCATGCCGTCCGTCAATTGGCGATCCTCACATTCCAGCATCTGCACCAGCTCTCGTTACGCTTCCATCTGGCGCGCCGCACCGGCGGCCTCAGCCGTGTGATCGAGCGTGGCGTAAAGGGCATTGAGTCGATCGTGCGGTTCACGATCCTCAACGGGTTCCCGACAGTTCTGGAATTCGCCATCATGGCGGCGGTCATCTGGTACCAGTTTGGCTTCTTCTACGTCGTCGTCGTGGCAGTCATGATTGCGGCCTATGTCTGGTTCACTGTCAAATGTTCCAACTGGCGCATCGAAATCCGGCGCGAGATGAACGACAGCGACACGGATGCCAATTCAAAGGCCATCGACAGCCTCCTGAATTTCGAAACGGTGAAGTATTTCGGCAACGAGAAGATGGAAGCCGAACGGTTCGACGTGTCGATGGCGAAGTATGAAAAGGCGGCCACCAAGACCTGGACGTCTCTTGCCTGGCTGAACCTTGGTCAGTCCGTCATCCTTGGCATCGGCATGGCGGTTTGCATGGCCCTGTCCGCCAGAGCGGTGCTGGCAGGCGAGCAGAACATCGGCGACTTTGTCCTTATCAACGCGCTCCTGATGCAGATTTCCATTCCCCTCAACTTCATCGGCTTTCTGTACCGGGAAATCCGTCAGGGCCTGGCCGACATCGAATCCATGTTCGATCTGCTGCTCGTGCCGGCCGAGATCAAGGACAAGCCTGATGCCGGCCCGCTTCAGGCCGTCGAAGGCAACATCGCCTTCAGGAATGTGCGCTTTCATTATGATGAAGACAGGCCGATCCTGAAGGGCGTCGATTTTGAGGTCCCGGCCGGCAAGACGGTCGCGATCGTCGGGCCGTCCGGCGCCGGAAAGTCGACGATCTCCAGGTTGCTGTTCCGGTTTTACGACGTGACGGACGGCGCCGTGGACATTGACGGCCAGGACGTGCGTGACGTCACCCAGGAGAGCGTGCGCCACGCCATCGGAATGGTGCCGCAGGATACGGTGCTCTTCAACGACACTATCGCCTACAACATTCGCTACGGTCGTCCGGACGCGACAGATGAGGAAGTGCGCGAGGCGGCGCGCATGGCGCAGATCCACGACTTTATCGAGAAGCTGCCACAGGGCTATCAGTCGGAGGTTGGCGAACGTGGCCTGAAACTGTCCGGTGGTGAAAAACAGCGCGTGGCGATTGCCCGCACGATCCTGAAATCACCGCCGATCCTGATCCTGGACGAAGCGACCTCCGCGCTCGACACGCATACGGAGCGGGAAATTCAGTCGGCGCTGGACGAAGTGTCCCAGAACCGTACCACGCTGGTGATTGCGCACCGCTTGTCCACCGTGGTCAATGCCGATCAGATCATCGTGCTGGAAGCCGGCGAAATTGCCGAGCGCGGCACCCATCTCGAGCTGCTCGACAAGGACGGCCTCTATGCCTCCATGTGGGCGCGGCAGCGTGAGGCGGATGAGGCAGAGGAACGGTTGCGGGCCGCTCGCGAAAATGACGATCTTGGCATCATTACGCGTGGCCAGACAGCAGACTACGTTCCGGCAAAGTAGGGCAGGCCGCGGTTGTTGGAAAAAGGAAAGCCGGATCGGACTGATCCGGCTTTCCGTTGGCGCACACGCGCTCACCGACGAAGCTTCCTGGGTCTCTTCTCACGCGCAGGGGACATCAGTTGGAGTGATGCGGCAGATCAGCCCTTGAGCTGTGCCTTGAACTTGCCGATCTTCAACGCAGCTTCGGCAGCCTCACGGCCCTTCAGCACGAAATGTTCGCGATAGATCGTCATGTGATGGTCCGTCTCCTGGAAGTGGTGCGGGGTCAGGGAGACAGAGAGAACGGGAACACCCGTTTCGAGACCGGCCTGCATCAATCCGCTGACAACGGCCTGGGCCACGAAATCGTGCCGGTAGATACCGCCATCGACGACAAGGGCTGCAGCTGCAATGGCCGCATATTTGCCGGTGCCGGCAAGGTCCTTTGCCGCGAGCGGCATTTCAAAGGCACCGGGAACGTAAAATACATCAATCTCTTCAGCTGGAATGATCTGTTGGAATCCCACGAGGGCCTGGTCGACAATGTCAGCATGCCAGCCGGCTTTGATGAAGGCATAGCGGGTGTGTGTCATATGTAATCTCCGTTCTTTGTGACACGTCACCCAAGGCGATCACATGCACTCGTGCCACAGATGTGGTCCGACCGCAGTTTCTCTTTCATCCGGACTATGACCGTCGGCCCAGGAATCTCACCTGATCTGCATGACCGCTCACAATTGAGCGCGCTCGCGGGCTTGCAGCTCGAGCCACTTACCGCCGGTGGGGAATTTCACCCCGCCCTGAGAACGGAGCGTATGTGGCAGGCGTCGAACGACAAGGCAAGGCTTAAAGACGCCACAGGATATGACAAATTGGTCAGGGCGGGGCAGGGCCCCGGACCGGCCGCGCCAGGGCGACCGGTGTTTGTTTCGAATTGGCCTAGGGTTGGCCTAGGCAGCCCTGTTCTGGACATCGCCACAATCGTTGACCGGCTCGAGAACCGAAAAACTGGCCTTGCGAACGGACTGACGACCGGAAAAAGCAGTCTGGATCAAGCCCGACAGAGCACGGCTCAAAGCGCGCAGTTCCCGGTTGCGGGCAGCGCGGGCGCGGGTTTCGTAGATATCGCCTGAGTGCAGCATGATGGTCTCCTTCGCGTTTGGTGACCTCTATATGGCATGTTGCGTCACTTCGAATAATCAGGCTAAAATCGAAATCATTCTTCGAAAGTATGGAATAATGAGAATTGAAGACCTGCAGTTCTTCATCCGCATTGCCGAACTCGGCAGCCTGTCAGGGGCCGGCCGCGAAATCGGGTTGTCCCCCTCCGCGGCCAGCGCCCGATTGACGACCCTGGAAAAGGTTTTCGGTGCGCAGTTGTTTGCCAGGACAACACGGCGAACGACACTGACCGAGGCCGGGCGGATCTTGCTCCAGCACGGACGTGCGGCGGTGGATGAAATCGATCAGGCGCGATCCGTTCTGGAGGCGACTACGGAAGCACCCCGCGGGTCGTTGAGAATCTCCTGCAACACGTTTTTCGGCCGAAAGCACATCCTTCCCTATCTCGTCGAGTTCCGCACGCTCTATCCCGATATTCAGCTGGAAATGGACATCTCCGACCGTATGGTCGACCTGATCGAGGAAGGCTACGACATTGCCATCAGGGGCGCTCCGCTCGCCGATTCCTCGCTTCTGGCACGTCGGCTCGGCGGCAACCCGAGGGCGCTTTGCGCTTCACCGGACTATCTGGCCCGCAAGGGCATCCCGACGAATCCCGAGGATCTGGTCAATCATGATTGCATCAGCCTGCCGTCGGTTCCTGTCTGGTACTTTAACGGCCCGGAAGGCGAGGTCGGGTTTGAGGTTCAAAAACCGGTCATCAAGGGTGACAGCGGCGATCTGACCTATGATGCGGCGCTCCACGGACTGGGACTGAGCCTGAAGTCACTGGCCCATGTCTGGGAAGACCTGCGCGACGGCCGGCTGGTCGCCGTGATGGAAGATTACAAGGTTGCCAGGACCGGCGCGATCTGGGCGGTGTATCCACCCAGCCAGTTCGTTCCGCCCAAAGTGACCGCCTTCGTTGACTTCCTGATTTCCAAATACGGACGACCGCCTTACTGGGATACCGACTACCGGGCACCCGAAGCGGTGAATTTGGGGGAAAGGCCTGCAAAGCTTAGCTGATTTTCCGCGAAAATCGGTTCTCTTTCGGCCAAAAAGCCTCTAGAAGCGGAGCAACAACAAGTGCAACTGGTGCATGTCGGGCAACCGCCCTGCAGGTCTCGCGAACCGGGATCCGTAACGCACCCGTTCTGACAACGGAAACAAAGATGTCGATAGTCGATTCCATCACCAAGGCCGTGGTGCCGATCCATCGTGAAGGCTGGCCCTTCGTGGCGATTGCTTTGGTGGCAACCCTGGTGATCGGATATTTCATCAGCCCGCTGTTCTGGATCGGGCTAATCCTGACCGGCTGGGTCTGTTATTTCTTTCGTGACCCCAAACGGGTGACACCTGTGGCAGACGGCCTCGTCGTATCTCCGGCGGACGGTGTGGTCAGCCTTGTCGGCCTGGCTCGGCCTCCGGCGGAACTGGAACTCGGCACTGAACCGTTGATGCGTGTGTCCGTTTTCATGAACGTGTTCAACTGCCATGTGAACCGGGCCCCGATCGGTGGCAAGGTCCTTCGTGTGGCCTATCGGGCAGGGGCGTTCCTGAATGCCGAACTCGACAAGGCCAGCGAACAGAACGAGCGCAATGGCCTGGTGATAGAGGCGGGCGACACCCGGATTGGCGTGGTCCAGATCGCAGGTCTCGTGGCGCGGCGGATCGTGTGTTTCTCACGCGAGGGCGAAGAGCTTGCCGCAGGCGAACGCTTTGGCCTGATCCGTTTCGGCTCACGGCTTGACGTCTATTTTCCGGCCGATACCCAGCCCAAGGTGGCCCTTGGCCAGACGATGATTGCGGGCGAAACCGTGCTTGCCGATCTGTCGCAGCCGCAGGCTCCGGCACAGCAATTGACCCGTGTGAGCTGAGGGCACAGTGGACGATACATCCGACAAGAGCACAGACCGCCCGGGCCAGACCCCGCGCTTTCGCCGGGTTCCTTTGCGCCTGATCATCCCGAACATGGTGACGCTGCTGGCGCTGTGTTCCGGTCTCACCGCTGTTCGCATGGCGTTTGAGGGACGATGGGAATTTGCGGTCGGAGCGGTTCTTGTCGCGGCGGTGCTGGACGGCCTGGATGGCCGGGTTGCACGCATGATGAAGGGCACGTCCCGCTTTGGTGCGGAGCTCGACTCCCTGTCGGATTTTGTCAATTTCGGCGTCACGCCAGCGCTGATGCTCTATCTCTGGATCCTGAAAGAGGCGGGAAATCTCGGCTGGATTGCAGCCTTGATCTTCGCCATTTCCGCGGCCCTGAGGCTGGCGCGTTTCAACGTGGCGCTGGATGATCCCAACAAGCCGGCATGGGCATCCCGGTTCTTCACCGGCGTTCCGGCGCCGGCGGGCGCCCTGACGGTGCTGCTGCCGCTCTATCTGGATTTCCTCGGCCTGTTTCCGCACTGGTTTGCCGATGATGCCTTTGTCGCCGCCTATACGATCGGCATCGCCTTCCTGTTGATCAGCCGTCTGCCGACCTATTCGGGCAAGACGCTGGGGACGCGTGTCCGGCGCGACTATGTGCTGCCGCTTTTCGTCTTTGCGGTCCTCATTGTTGCGCTCACCGTGAGTTACCCGTTCCGGATGCTGGCCGGTGGTGCCGTCCTCTATCTGTTGTCGATTCCCTTCTCCTGGCGGGCCCATCGCAAGCTGGTTCAGGCAGAGGCGGACATGGCACTCGACGATGATGGCGACGAATGCGACACCGATCTCGATGATCTGGCCGACCGGGACAAGGATCACGGCGGCTGAGACTGTTTCCGGCCTGCGCTCGCAAACCGGGTTTCAAGCTTTGCAAATGTGGGACACTTAAAGCGCCTCGTTGTTCAGAGGAGCTTTAGTCATGTTTCACGGAAAGACCATTTTGATCACGGGCGCGAGCAGCGGTATCGGTGCCGCCACCGCCCGTCTTCTTGCCGGGGCTGGCGCCAATCTCGTGCTTGCAGCCCGTCGTGCAGACCGGCTGGAGGAGGTCAAAGCCTCGCTTCCCGAGGCTGCCGACCGGATCGCAATTCATGTGGGGGATGTCGCCGATCCGCAGTTTTCCGAAGCGTCGGTCAAGACGGCGCTGGAGATCTTCGGCGGCCTTGATGGAGCCTTCAACAACGCCGGCACACTTGGCGACATGGGGCCGGTGCCGGAGATGAGCCTGGAATCCTGGAACCAGGTGATGGCCACAAATCTCAACGCCGCCTTCCTGGCTGCCAAGCACCAGATACCGGCGTTGCGGGCGCGGGGTGGCGGGGCCATCGTTTTCACGTCGTCCTTTGTCGGGCACACCATCGGACTGCCGGGCATGGCGGCCTACGCGGCGGCCAAGGCCGGATTGATCGGCTTGACCCAGGTTCTTGCTGTCGAACATGGAGCTGAAGGGATCCGGGTGAACGCGCTGCTTCCAGGGGGTACCAAAACGGAGATGGCGGGTGAGGACCCGGCTTTCCACGACTATGTTGCCGGCCTTCACGCGCTGAAGCGCATGGCGGAACCGGAGGAGGTCGCACGTGCGGCGCAGTTCCTTCTTTCCGATGCCGGCTCTTTCGTGACCGGTTCGGCAATGCTGTGTGACGGCGGCAACTCGATCACCAAGGCCTGAGTGCGAGGGCACTGCGCTGGTCGCAGTGCCCCGGCCTTTGCAGGAAACTGTTTGCCAGACCGGCTTGAACCGGCAATAGAAGCAGGTGCGGTGATGAGTGGCAGGACCCTGAAGAGGTAGACCGGTGAGCGACATGACAGAATTGCGCCTTGGCACGTTGCAGGATCTTCCGGGTCTGGAAAATCTCTACAAGGCTGCCTTTCCTGAAGAAGATCTTCTGCCGCTGGTGCGGAGCCTTCTGCAAGAAGGAGACGGGGTGCTCTCGCTGGGGGCCGCGCTTGAGGATCGGCTGGTCGGGCATATCCTCTACACGCGCTGTTCGGTTGAACCGGGCGGGCATGTCGCAGCGCTCCTGGGTCCGCTCTGCGCAGCGCCGGACTTGCAGAAACAGGGCATCGGCAGCCGTCTTGTCCGGGAAGGATTGAAGCGGCTGGTGGACTGGCAGGCTGACAAGGTCCTGGTGCTCGGCGATCCGAATTACTATGGCCGTTTCGGATTTCAACCGGGCAGCCGCATCGCACCGCCTTATGCACTGCCCGCGGCATGGGCCGAAGCCTGGCAGTCACTGGACTTAAGCGCAGGCACTGCGCCCGATGCCGGCACGCTCATGGTGCCGGCGCCGTGGCGCAACAGGACGCTCTGGTCCGAATAGGTCCTGACCCTAGGGCCGCTTGCGGATGAACATCTGCTCGGTCACCGCCTTGCCCCATTGATCGCCGACATATTCGTCGGCCAATTCGAAGCCGGTTTTCTCATAGAGTGCCCGCGCGGCCTCCAGCCCCTTGAGGGTCCACAAGTGGATCTCGTCGAAGCCGTGCCGGTCGCAATGCTCCAGCGCCTTTGACAGCAGCATCTTTCCGAGCCCCTTGCCGCGCAGGCGTTCGGAGAGGATGAACCAGCGCAGATGGGCGATATTGCCCTCAAGGTCTTCGCCGTCGATGCTGATCGAACCGATCACCTCGTCCTTGTCGACGACACTCCAGCTGTTGTTCACCGGGGCGTCGATCCGCGGCATGAACTCGGCCATGGCCTTCGCAACCACACTTTCAAAGGTTGGCCCCATACCGACGATCGGACCGTGGGTGCGGCCATGCATGGCGGCGATGTCGCCAATCATGCCGGTCTGGTAACCCTCGACAATCTCAAACTCCGGCAAAGTTTTCTGACCGGAAACAGTCTCGCCGGCCAGCGCCTCCGCATAAGCCGTCATGGACTGTGCAATCACGTCCGCCCGTGCGCCTTCGATCCGCGACAGGGCCTGAAGGGCCTGATCGTTGCCGAACCGATCGATACGGGCAAAGGTCTTCCGACCATCATCTGTCAGGTGCAATTCAAAACTGCGACCGTCACTTTCCGAGCGGGCCTGAACAATGTCGCCCCGCGCCTCGAGCGCTTTGAGCAAGCGGCTGATGGTCGATTTTTCCAGTTTCAGCCTGGCGCTGAGCTCCTTGGCGGTGATACCGGGATGAAGTCCGATTTCAAGAACGGCATGGACACCGGATCCGGAAAGATCCGTGCCGGCAACGCCCTTGTCGAGAAAACCGAATTCGCGAACCATTTGCCGGGACGCAGCGCGGATGTCGTGAACAAGGGCGGGGGAGGGAGTGGTCATGTGTGAAGTCCAGTTAGTTGTATAAAGCAACTATATGGTTTTGAACCGAGAGAGGCAAGGGCACCACTTATTAAAATGTTTGTATGGCAAAGCCGCAGCCCAAGTTTGGCAGTCATACTCGACAAGCGAAGTGCAGATCGGGGTCTGTTGTTGCTCAACCGGTGGCAAGGGGCAGGACGAGGCGGCGCGTCACCACGCCAATCTGCTTTCTTGCCATGTCGCGACGCGGATCGGGTCCCGGATTAAGGCAGGGCCGACGCCGTGGTGGATGGACGCCCTTGTCAAAACGGCAAGGTCTCAAACGCCTTACACAAACAAAAAGGCCGCCGAAAACGGCGGCCTCTTGTTGGAGGACTGGAAACTCATTCCGCAGCGTGCGGCAAGTCCTCCTGCGGGGGAAGTTTGGGCTGGGCCGGTTTCGGCATCGACACGACCTTGGCGGCCGGGCGCAGCTTTTCCTGTTCCGGATCCGTCCATTCCACATCCTGGCCGAGAGCCGGCAATTCTTCTTCCACGCCCGGAAGCGCCGGACCGACAGGCTCTTTGCGTGTGGTCGCCGACCGCCAGATTGCCCTGAACAATCCCATCCAGGTGCTGGGCAGAGCGATCATCACCGGGATCATCACCAGGGTCAGGATCGTGGAGAAGGCGAGACCCGAAATCACGGCGGTGGACAGCTGGATCCACCAGATCGCGGTGATGCCACCGACAGCGATGGTCTGGGTAAAGAAGTCCAGGTTCATCGCGGTTGCCATTGGAATCAGACCAACGATCGTGGTCACCGTGGTGAGCAGGATCGGCCGGATACGCTGACCCGAGGTCTTCAGGATCGCATCCAGCGGCTCGAAGCCGTCATGCCGGAACCGGTTATAGGTGTCGATGAGAACAATCGCGTTGTTCACCACGATCCCCGCCAGCGCCACCACGCCCGTGCCTGTCATGATGATCGAGAACTTCTGTCCCGTCAGCATCATGCCCAGCAGAACACCCATCACCGACAGGACCACCGTCGAAAGGGTCAGGAAGGTCTGGTAGAACGAGTTGAACTGGGTCAGCAGGATCAGGAACATCAGGAAAAGCGATGCCATCATCGCACGCATCAGGAATTCACCCGATTCCTTCTGATCCTCATCCGCACCACGGAACTGCAGGAATACGTTGTCCGGGAAGGTCTGCGTGTCCAGCCATGCGCTGAGCTCGTTGACCTTCGCATCGACGGTGACCGGATTGCCCTTCTCATCGACCGCTTCCTTGTCGACGCCGGCTTTCAGCATCATCGAGTAGAGGCCATCACGGCGCACGATCGAGGAAACCTTCTGCTCCGGGGCCCGGTCAATGAAGTTGGCAATCGGCACCAGGCCGAGATCCGTCTGCAGGCGCAGCTGGTCGAACCGGTCGAGCGTGCGCTCGTCGGCCGGGAGGCGAACGCGGATATCGACTTCGTCCTCACTGTCGGTCGGACGGTATTTGCCGATCAGGACCCCGTTGGTGACCAGCTGGACCATGTTGCCGACGGAACCGATGCCCGCCTGATACCGGCCCGCCTGTTCGCGGTCGATGGTGATCTGCCACTCGATACCGGGCAGGGGACGGCCATCTTCCTGGTTCTGGAGGTGCTCCATCTGGTCCAGATGCGCGCGGATGCGGGCAACCTGTTCCACCATCGTGTCATAGTCGGTCGACTTGACTTCCAGCTGGATGTCCTTGCCGGTTGGCGGACCACCCTCGATCTTGCGGGTTTCCACCTTGATGCCCGGGATCATCGCCGTGCGTTCGTGGATCTCGGCAAAGATCTCCTTGGCCTGACGGCGGCAGCAGTATTTTGCCAGTTCCAGCGTCATCTCGCCCACAACGTCATCCGGCTTGTCCTGGACACCGCCAATGAAATCGGGGCCACTGCCGCCACCCGGCGGGAAGGCGGAGGTGATGACGTTCTGGATACCGGCGGTCTGCAGCACTTCGACCTCGACCTTCTTCACCAGGTCCAGCGATTCGGACGCGGACATGTTGCCGCGCGCGGAGATCAGCACCACGGCCTGATCGGGTTCCTCGTCGACGAAGAACTCGACCCCGGTCGGGTTGGAGGCGAAGGAGCCGAGGATCGCGAAGCACGTTCCAAGAACGAGCACAAGCGTCAGGATGTTGCCGACCGGATTGCCTGCAAGCAGTTTCAGGTGGCGCACGTAAAGGCCGGTGAAGCCCCTGACGGTGCTTGCGTCGAACTGAGGCCTGTCTGAGTCGCTGTTTTGTGCGTCAATGGTCCGGGACCCGAAGCCAAGGAAGGTACGGAACCGGTCAAAACCTGTTTCAAACAGGCGGACCAGCGGAGACAGGACCTTGTATGCGGCCCAGATTGCGGCAAGGGTCAGCAGCACCACCACCACATAGAAGACGGAGTCGACTGCGATCGGATTGGCAAGCACGGCCAACGGCTGCGCCAACCCTGACAGCGAAGTCAGGACCGCCTCGACGCTTTCTGTGAGGACAGCAGGCCGGCTGGTCGCCAGGAAATAGGCGAAATAGAGCGCAAACCCGACTGCGACCATCTCAAATGCCAGAGAGGTGAACGTCACAGGCCGATAGACTTTTTGAGGCTTCTGACTTTCTTTCTCAACCCTGTTGGCAGCGCGTTTCCGGGCCCACCGCACAAACGGGCGCACTGCAAAATACGCGGCAATCGCGACAGCAGCGAAAACGACCAGCGCGGTCAGCGCGGCCAGCAAATAGGTGCCGATGTTCTCAAAGAAGGTGGCTTCCGGATCGATCCCGGAGAGCCAGAAGAGAACGTTCACCACGGCGGCAACGAGGCCGAACACAACCGCAATCACGCCGGCTGCATTCCGGGCAACGAAATGCGTCACCATTGCAAAGATGCCGCCGGTCACCGGCAGGAATACCATCGCGGTCAGGAGCGCGGCCGTCAGGACGATAATCACCATGATCGGCAGGTAGCTCATGAACTCGCCGGCAACGCCCGGCCACAGCAGCATCGGCAGGAAGGCCACCAGCGTCGTCGCTGTTGAGGAAACGATCGGCCAGAACATCAGCCGCGCCGCGCGAATATAGGCTTCGCGGTCCTCCATGCCTTCCGACACCTTGCGGTCTGCATATTCGACCATGACGATGGCGCCGTCGACGAGCATGCCGACGGTCAGCACCAGGCCGAACATCACCATGATGTTCACGGTATAGCCAAGGCCGGAAAGGATCAGGAAGCCGACCATGAAGGAGGTCGGGATCGCCAGACCCACAAGCAGCGCGGACCGCAGTCCGAGCGCGGCCAGCACCAGGATCATCACCAGGAAGATCGCCGTCATGATCGAGGACTGGAGCGAGCCCAGAACCTCGAAGATGTTCGACGACATGTCGATCATGTAGTCGACCTTGATCGTCTCCGGCCAGTCCTTGGTGGCCTCGTCGACCACGGCGCGGATCGCCAGGTTGTTCTCGATGATGTTGGTGCCAATGCGCTTGGTCACGTCCAGGGCTATCGCCGGCTGGCCGTTGACGCGCGTATAGGCGTTGGCGTCCTTGAAGGTACGCCGGATCTCGGCAACGTCGCTCAGGGTAACAACGCCTTCGCCCGACTGCTTGATCGGCAGAGAATAGACATCAAGTGCCGTCTCGATGAGACCCGGCACCTTGACGTTGAACCGGCCCTGGCCGCCATCGATGAAGCCGGCGGGCACGAGCTGGTTGTTGTTGGACAGCGACGACAGCAGTTCCTGCTGGGTGATCTCGTAGGATTCCAGCTTCTGCGAGTCGATCAGGACCTCGAGAATTTCCTCCCGGTGCCCCTTGAGGTCAGCAGAACGCACAGTATCGATCGCCTCGACCTGGTCCTTCAGGCGGCGCGCATGCTGATAGAGCGTACGCTCCGGCACATTACCGGAGAGCGCGATCGTGATGGTCGGAACCAGCGCGAAGTTGGTTTCCGAGATGGTCGGTTCCTCGGCATCGGCCGGCAGCTCGCCCTTGGCGGTGTCGACCTTGTCGCGCACATCCGCCATCGCCTCGTCCTTGTCGAAGGAGATGTCGAATTCCAGCACGATACCCGCATGGCCTTCGGAGGCGATCGCCGTGATTTCCTTCAGCCCGTCCAGGCCTCGGAGTTCTGTTTCCATCGGCCGGATCAGCAGACGCTCGGCGTCCTCGGGAGAAATGCCCTGCTGCGCGATGGACACGTAGAAGACCGGGACATCGATGTCCGGGCTGTCTTCCTTGGGAATGCTGATATAGCTGAACACACCGGCCACAAGCAGGGCCAGCATCAGCACGAAAACCGTCTTGGGACGTCTGAGGACGCCTTCGAGCATGTCAATCATTGGGTGACCTCTGCGGTCTCAAAAACAGGTTCGACAATTTCACCGTCGCCGACATATTCCTGTCCGACGACAATCACGGAGACGGTTTCCGGCAGACCTCCGACCCACAGGCCGTCATTCTCGCCGCCGAGAACCTTCACAGGGTAAAAAACGCTTTTGCTGTCGGCATCGACGGCACGCACACCGACCTGGCCTTCATCATTCAGGGTCAGGATGGCAGGTGTGATCTTGTGCGCCTTTTCGACCGGCAGCGGCAGACGGGTCACGGCGGTCACTCCGTCGCGGGCCTTGCCATCCGGGTTGGGCAGTTCGACCTCGACGCGGAAGGTCCGGGTGTCCGGATCGGCCGACGGGGAAATGTAACGCACCGTGCCCTTGAGCGTCTCGCCGGTCACCAGATCGACTTCGGCCGGCATATCACGGGAAATCTGACCGACATTGAGCTCGGACACCTGTCCGATGGCGATCATCGGATCGGAATTGACCACGGTGGCGCAGATGCCGCCGCTGTTGAGCTGTGCGCCAACCTCGGCCATCGGGCTCTCAATGACGCCGTCGATCGGAGACCGGATGATGGTCCGGGCCAGCTCCAGTTCCGCTTCCTTCACGCGGGCCGTGGCCGCGTCGAGCTGGGCCTGGGTGGCGGCAGCACGGGTCTGGGCCGTAAAGCCCTTGTTGGCCAGCTGTGTCGCTGCGGAATGGTCGAGTTCGGCCTGGGCAAGACCGGCCTTGGCCTCAAGGACCCGGGCCTCGCGTGTGCCCTTGTCGAGCTCACACAGGATGTCGCCCGCAGAGACCCTTGCCCCTTCGCGCGCCGGGCGTTTGACCACATCGTCCGTGGTTTCGGAGCGCACGGCGACCTTGGCTTCGGCTTCCGTCCGGCCGCGCACTTCCAGCATGGCCTGGCGATCCTCGGCGACAAGACGTTTCACCTTGACGCGAAATGTGCCCTTGTCTTCCTCTGCGACCCGGTCGGCAACGGCTGGCACGGCATTCTCGCCGTCGCCGACACCACCGATGACCGTTTTGCCGTTGGCCATCCAGAGCCCGATGCCCACGGTCACGCAGGCCGCCAGGATGTAGGAAAAATTCACGCGCATTGTGTCGTTACTCCAAAAAACAAACGTCTGGCCTACTCAGCGGCCGCCGCAGGGCGGGTCGCATCTTCGGCAATTTTGATCAGGGCTTCGCCTTGCTCTTCCAGATAGGCGAGGGTGCATTTCATGCAGGTAATGCCGTATTCCCGGGTCCAGGCCGATCCAGGGTGGCTGCATTCTTCTTCGGTCTCGGTCAGCAGGCGCAGTTCATCAAGGACCTGCGCCTTGCGCCGTTCCAGAGCCCTGCGAATGACCTCCGGGGGCAGCTGCGCCGCATTGAGCGCGATCAGAAGAAACGGGGATTTGAACGTGTCCGGCGCCTGCGGTTCGCACAGGGACTGGATGAATTCGGTGCGGCCGGCCTCGGTGATCGAATAGACCTTGCGGGCCGGCTTGCCGGCCTGGGGCTCCTCGCGCACGGTCACCATACCTTCGGCTTCCAGGCGCGCAAGCGCAGGATAGATCGAGCCGAAGCTGGCATCGTCAAAATAGCTGAAGCGACCCTCGGTGGATTCCTTCCGGATTTCATATCCGGTGGCATCCCCGAAAGACAGGATGGCAAGGCAGAGGCTTCTCACACTCATCTGGCGTCTCCGATGCCGGGAACGTCTCCCCGGCTGACACTTCTGTTGCGGTCTGCGGTGCGCGCAGCTGCCTTTTGAGGCATTGTCAGAAGTGACATATGATGGAACGATATATCGAACAAATATATATACAGTCCGATATGATCAAGAGTGCGCCGCACAATTTTTTTCAAATGATGAACAAATTCTGAGTCGGCCAGCTGCTTGGTCACCTTCGCTGATTTGACAAGTTGCCCTCAAGCTCCAGTTACGCATACGCTTGAGTTTCAAAGCCGGATGACCAATCAGGAGGTCTGCGTGAGAGACCGTAACAAGACCTTTCCCCGTGTCGCGCTGCCTAGCGACCCGTTGTTCCGCTTGCTGTTGATCAATGGTCTGGCCGGGACAGCAATTGCTGCGCTGGTGCTTGGAGGCATATTTGCCGCCAACATCGGCAATCTCCGGGTCCTTGTTCTGACAGCGGAGGACCCCGTCCTGCCTGTGGTGATGCTGGCGTTCGGGCTGGTCATTACACTTGGATCCGTTGTCATCGGCTCCGCGATCATGCTTCTGGGTGACAAGGGCCGCAGTGGTGACGGGCCGGGCGGAGGCAAAATGATCCGTCTGGGTGGACATCTGACGCCGGTCCCCGTGACAGCTCGGGCAAAGCGAAACCCATCCAGGTAAGGGGTGGCCCGGAGCAGTAATTGCGCCAGGGCCGTCAAGTTCACTTCACATTGTGTACGGAGGGCAGGCCAGCCTTGGCGTGCTTGTCCGCCATGGGGCCAAGATCCGCGAAAAGGATCATGGCCGCCGCTGTGAGCAGCAGCAGCAATCCGACGGACGAGAGCTTCATCTCTTCAGTCCTTTTGAGCATATCGGCCAAATCCAGGTTCATTCAAACTGAGGGGCTTATACACTCATAGGCTCTAAGGGCCCGGTAATACGTCCTGTAAAATTTTACGGACCGGCATTTCTGACAATTGGTAAGCTGAAAAGGCAGGGCAAGACGTTCTGCAATCGTCGGAAAAAAACCTTCCCCGACGGCAGAATTCTGCGCTGTTGAGCCGTTAACCAACTTCCCGAAAATTACGTTTGATTTCCCTCATTCCTGTTGCGGGCACCGTTCGTGTCCTGTACGACCAAAGATAGGTTAAGCATTTGTTAACCAATGCCTGGGGTTGTAATGAGGTATTTTTTTCGAAACTTTCATGTCTATGTTTTTGCGGTGCTTTCCGTCCTGGCAGGGAGCTGGGTGGCCAGCAATCCGGACAGAACCGTGGAGCTGATGCGTCCATTGGTTGAAGATGCGGTTGAATTGCAGCAACTCGCCGACGGGGCTTACCGCGAAGTCAGCCAGCTGAACTGGCAGGAGGCGTCCGACGAAGCTGTATCGCTGTTTGTGGCGACCATGCGCATGCCAACCATGCTGTTTGAGCGATTGGCCGAAAAGCTGGACGAAGTGAACCGGGACCTCGATCGTCGTCGGCACGCCGAAGCGGCTGGCGGCGGATCGCTTGGGGTAGCCAGGAAGGCCGCCCTGACATCTGGACACTATGAGGCCCTCCGGGAAAACCGTCCGCTGAATGAACGGCCGGAGATCTGAGGTCCCGCAAATCTGACGTCAAGGGGCAGCCTGACCGGCGCTCGGCGAAGACGCGCCGGCAAACTTTGCCGAAAAATGCTCTAGACGGACGCCAGCGCGATTGCGATGCCCTGACCGACACCAATGCACATGGAGGCAAGCGCCAGTTTGCCGCCGCGTTTTTTCAGCTCCAGCGCAGCCGATCCCGTGATCCTTGCACCTGACATGCCAAGCGGGTGGCCGAGCGCAATGGCTCCGCCATTGGGATTGACGAAATCTGCGTCTTCGGGAAGGCCGAGATCGCGCATGACGGCGACGGCCTGAGCGGCGAATGCCTCGTTGAGCTCGATGACGTCGAATTCCGACGGTGACAGGCCATACTGCGCGCAAAGTTTCCGTGTGGCGGGGGCAGGGCCGATGCCCATGATCCGTGGCGGAACGCCGGCCGTTGCGCCGCCGACGATACGCGCGAGCGGTGTCAGATTGTGTTTTTGAACGGCGGCTTCAGAGGCAATCAGCAAAGCGGCTGCGCCATCATTGACACCGGATGCGTTGCCTGCCGTGACCGAGCCGTTCTCCCTGAACGGGGTCTTAAGGCCGGCAAGCTGATCCAGCGTGGTGCTGGCCCGCGGGTGCTCGTCCTTGTCCACGAGCACCGGGTCGCCCTTGCGCTGCGGGATCATCACCGGCACGATTTCTTCGGCCAGCCGGCCGTTTTCCTGGGCCCTGGCCGCGCGTTGCTGGCTGCGCAGGGCAAAGGCATCCTGGTCCACGCGCGAAATGGAGAAGTCTTCCGCAACGTTTTCCGCCGTTTCCGGCATGGAATCGATGCCGTATTGATTCTTCAGGAGCGGGTTTACGAAGCGCCAGCCAATGGTCGTGTCGTAAATCTCAGCGTTGCGGGAGAAACCGGTCTCTGCCTTCGGCATGACAAACGGAGCGCGGGACATGCTCTCCACACCGCCTGCGATGGCCAGGTCGATCTCGCCGCTCTTGATGGCCCGGGCCGCAGTCATGACGGCATCCATGCCCGATCCGCACAACCGGTTCAGTGTCAGTCCAGGTACCGTTTCAGGCAGCCCGGCGAGCAGCGAGGACATGCGGGCCACGTTTCGATTGTCTTCACCCGCCTGGTTTGCGCAGCCGAAAAAGACGTCGTCGACCAGTGCCCAGTCGGTATCCGGGTTGCGTTCCATCAGTGCGGCCACGGGAATGGCGCCAAGATCGTCCGTCCGCACGGAGGAGAGTTTGCCGCCATAGCGTCCGATCGGGGTGCGGATAAAATCGCAGATGTAAACGTGATGCATGGCTCTTTCCTCACCCCTGGGTTCGACCGGTCCTTGAGAACGTGCCGGTTGGCCGGCAAGTCTTGCCGGATTTCACGGGGTAAGGCAAGGACGCGTCACAAGAAGTAGTTCTTTTCTAGGTTTTTTGTGACGGATCTGTGTGGCGGAGAATGTCGTCTTCGGCGAGATACGTGCCTGACTGGATTTCGATCATGCGCACCGGGATCTTGCCCGGATTGTGCAATGTGTGTTGGGCACCAAGCGGCACATAGGCCGACTGGTTCTCCGTCAGCAGCGACGTCTTTCCATTGATCGTGATCTCGACCGTACCGGACACAACGACCCAGTGCTCTGCGCGGTGCAGATGGCTTTGCAGGCTGAGTCGCTTGCCGGGCTTGATCATCATGGATTGCACGGCGAACCGGTCGCCGGAGTTGATCCGTTCGGTGTAACCCCAGGGCTTGTAGACACGCGGATGGTGGTCAACCTCGTCCCGCCCCTCTGCCTTCAGTTGCTCGACCACCGTCTTCACATCCTGGGCACTGTCCTTGTGGGCGACCAGAACGCTGTCCGTGGTTGCGATCACCATGACATCCTTCAGCCCGATCACCGATACCAGGCCCCGATCCACATAGGCGAGGCAATCGGAGCTGTTCAGAAACCGGGCGTCGCCCAGGGCGCTGTTGCCCTCAGCATCCTTTTCAAGAACGGTCCAGATGGCCGACCAGGAACCGAGATCGTCCCAATCCGGTGACACGGGGGCACAGGAAACATTGTCCGCCTTTTCCATGATCGCATAGTCGATGGAAATGTTGTCGAGGCCCGCAAAAGCCTCTTCATCCAGCCGCGTGAAGTCCAGATCGCCATGCCGGGTCGCCATCACGGCAACAATATCGCTGTAGAGCGAAGGCTGGAGTTCCTTGAACGCCTCGATCATGGTCTTTGCCGAGAATAGAAAGATACCGGCGTTCCAGACATAACTGCCGTCTTTCAGAAATGCTTCGGCCCGGTCCGCGTCCGGTTTCTCGACGAAGGCTTCGACCGGGCGCACCGGTTCGCTGCCGGGGGTGACCCGGATATAGCCGTAGCCGGTGTTGGGTTCGGTTGGTTGAATGCCGAACGTCACGATCTGGCCGCGCTGCGCTGACGGCACCGCCTCGTTGACCGCCGCCAGAAACACCTCTTCCTTTCCTACCAGATGATCGGAGGGCAGCAGAAGGACAAGCGCATCCGGGTCCTCTTCAGCTGCAATCATTGCGGCCATGAGGGCAGGCGGGGCGGTGTTGCGGCCGACCGGTTCGAGCAGTATCAGCTGTGCGTCTTTTCCGAGCTCGGAAAGCTGTTCACCGATCAGGAACCTGTGGCCGTTGCTGCCGATCACGATCGGAGCGGCAAATTCCGGCCGGTCGATCCGGCGGCACGTTTTTTGAAACAGGCTTTCCCCACCAAAGAGGGGGAGAAATTGTTTGGGCCGGTCGGTGCGTGACAGCGGCCACAGACGCGAGCCGACGCCACCGGACAAAATGCATGGAAAAATCATGTTTGTTAAAGGCTCCGCCGAATCCGCCTTGTTGTAGCCTGGTCAGTGTGAATCACCGCGACGACAGTTGCAAGCTGAGCACGTGACGGATAAACGTGTAATAATGTAACGCGCTTTTCCAGTGCGTGATTTAAGTTGAACTGGCATCAATTGGAATGACCAAAGAAGAGTCTGGTCTGGTTCGTCTCGACCGAGCCGGTATTCGGAAAAACGGCAAGTGGCTGGTGCGTGGTGTCGACCTGACTGTTTCAGCCGGTGAGATCGTCACGCTCATCGGACCGAACGGGTCGGGCAAGTCAACCACGGCGAAAATGGCCCTGGGAATTCTCCAGCCCAGTGAGGGACGGGCCGAGCAGAGGCGAGGTCTCAAGGTTGGTTACGTGCCTCAAAAGCTGGCCATTGACTGGACTTTGCCCTTGACGGTGTCCAGGTTCATGCGCCTCACAAATCCGCTCAGCGATAGCGCCTGCCGGGCCGCGCTGGCTCAAACCGGTGCGGAGCATCATCTGGGGTCGGAGATGCGTACGTTGTCCGGAGGCGAGATGCAACGGGTGATGCTCGCCCGGGCGATTGCCCGGCATCCGGACCTGCTCGTTCTTGATGAGCCGGTGCAGGGGGTCGACTATTCCGGCGAGATCGCGATCTATGACCTGATCAGCGAGATCCGGACCACGCTCGGCTGCGGCATCTTGATGATCTCTCACGATCTCCATGTGGTGATGGCCGCCGCTGACCAGGTGATCTGCCTGAACGGGCATGTCTGCTGCCGGGGAACGCCGTCCGATGTGAGCCAGGATGACAGCTACCACGCCTTGTTCGGCGCACGTGGCAACGCGGCGCTCGCGGTCTACGAACATCATCACGATCATGTACATCTTCCCGATGGGAAGGTCCGTCATGCGGATGGGTCCATTTGTTCGTCCTGCTCCGGAGAACATCACGACTCCCATGCTGCGCCGGAACAACAGGCGCGGGTGGAGAAAGGCGGGCTGCGCGATGCTGGATGACTTTTTCACCAGGGCGCTCATTGCCGGGATCGGCGTGGCACTGGTTGCCGGACCGCTCGGCTGTTTCATCGTCTGGCGGCGCATGGCCTATTTCGGCGACACCCTCTCTCACGCTGCGCTGCTGGGGGTGGCGTTGTCTCTGCTTTTGCAGATCAACACCATGCTCGCAGTCGGTGCTGTTTCGATTGTTCTGGCCTCACTGTTGCTCATGCTGCGACGGAGGGAAACCCTGCCGTCCGATGCCATTCTCGGCATCCTGTCTCATGCGGCTCTCGCGCTCGGACTTGTCTGCCTTGCCTTCATGACATGGGTTCGCATCGATCTTCTCGGTTTGCTGTTTGGTGATATTCTTGCTGTGACCCGCTTCGACATCGTCATGATCTATGGCGGCGGGGCGCTTGCGCTGGGGCTTCTGGTTCTGATCTGGCGGCGCCTTTTTGCCGCGACGGTCAGCCCCGAGCTTGCCGCCAGCGAGGGTCTGCGGCCGGAGCGTTCGGAGCTGGTCTTTATCTTGCTGACGGCCATCGTAATTGCCATTTCGCTGAAGATCATCGGCGCCCTGTTGATCACGGCCTTGTTGATCATTCCCGCTGCCGCTGCCAGGCGTGTATCCGGATCGCCGGAACAGATGGCGATCGTCGCTGCTCTGGTCGGAGCGCTGTCTGTGGTCGGAGGTCTCTATTCTTCTCTCTATTACGGGACACCGTCCGGTCCTTCGATCGTGGTGGCCGCAACAGCGCTCTTCATACTCAGTCTTGTTCCCGGGGTACAACTTGTGAGAAGGATGGGAGACGCGACAAAAGGAGACCGTTCGTGAACGCTCAGGCTCATCCCGAATTGACGAAAAACCAGGCTTTGGTCTTCGGGTCTCTGTCGGAGGCTGACGGTCCGCTGACGGCCTATGCGATTCTCGATCTTTTGCGCGACAGCGGATTTCGTGCTCCATTGCAAGTCTACCGTGCGCTGGACAAGCTGGTGGACTACGGGCTCGTTCATCGTCTGGAGAGCCTGAATGCCTTTGTCGCCTGCAGCCACAAAGGCTGTGGAGGGCATGGCGCCGCGGCTTTCGCCATTTGCGATACCTGCGGCCTGGTGAGCGAGTTCACGCCTGAAAAGGCCATAGAGCTTCTGAAGGGCTGGACGCAAGAACAGGGCTTTCAGCTGACCAGGACCACGATAGAGCTGCGGGGCAAGTGCAGTCGGTGCAGAGCCAATGCCTGAGTGGGGAGCTGCGAGGCAGTAACCGGATTGGGATAGGCGCGTTGAGCAGGAGGAGACGTCCATGGCGGATGCGCTGGGTATTGGCATTATTGGATGCGGTACAATCTCCAAGACCTACCTGGAACTGGCCCCCAGGTTTTCCGGCCTCGACATTCGAGCCTGTGCGGACCTGAACAGGAAAGCTGCGGAGGAGCGTGCCTCCGAATATGGTCTGCGCGCAGAAACCGTGCATGACCTGCTCCTGGCGGACGACATCGAGCTGATCGTCAATCTGACCGTGCCGGATGCCCACTATATGGTTTCCCACGAAATTCTGGCTCACGGAAAACACGTCTATTCGGAAAAACCCCTGGCCCTGTCCCTGCGCGACGGGCAAGCCCTGAGTGATTTTGCCAAGAAGAAGAAGAAGCTGGTGGGCTGTGCACCCGACACCTTTCTGGGCGGCGCGCACCAGGCCGCCAGGCAGGCTGTCGATGATGGGCTGATCGGCGATATTCTCGGTGGTACCTGCCATGTGATGAGCCATGGCATGGAAGCCTGGCATCCAAATCCCGACTTCTTTTACAAACCGGGTGGGGGGCCCATTCTCGATCTTGGGCCCTACTACATTGCCTGTCTGCTCAACCTGATCGGGCCAGTGAAGCGCGTCACCGCGATGACCTCCACACCTTTCAGATCCCGCACAATCGGGCAGGGCGCGCGCAAGGGCGAACGGATTGACGTGGAAACTCCGACCACGATCCATGCCATTCTTGAATTCCAGAACGAAGCGACCGTCACGTTGACGGCAAGTTGGGACGTGTGGGCACATGGCCACGCACCAATGGAGCTCTACGGCACAAAGGGGTCGCTGTTTGTGCCGGATCCCAATTTTTTCGGCGGTGAGGTGCGCCTGGCGGACCGGGCCGGTACCATCCGGACCCTGAATGGCGCGGATCATCCGTTCAGCACCGCCAATATCGAGAACAACGGTGTGAAGCGCGCAAACTATCGTGCCGCCGGGCTGGCCGACATGGCGCAATCGGTGCTGAGCGGAGGTGGATTCCGCTGTTCGCTCGACCGCGCGCTCCACGCAGTGGATGTCATGGTGTCCATTCTCAAATCCGGTGAAACGGGGAGTTTCGTCGACATAGAACATCCGACTACGCGGCCGGATGCGCTGGGAGCTGAAGAAGCAGCTTTATTGCTGCGTTGAACGCGGTTGCACCGGCGCGCACCGCCTCCTATCTTCCGCCTGCGGGGTGCGGCGGGCGATGATGGCACCGCCTGCAGGCATTGAGGGAGAGTGGGTATGGCGCTGTTGATTGCCGGTTTGGTGCTGTTCTTAGGAATTCATTTCCTGCCGATGTTCCGTTCGGTTCGGAGCGGTCTGATCACCAGATTTGGCGAGAACGGTTACAAGGGAATCTTCACGCTCGTCGCTGCAGTCGGCCTCGGATTGACGATCTATGGGTATGGGGTCGCGCGGTTCGACGGTCCGCCGATTGTCTACGATCCGCCATTCTGGCTACGGCACGTCACCATGTTGCTGATGGTGCCTGTGTTTATCTTTCTGGCTGCTGCCTATGTGCCCTGCCGGATCCAGAAGACCCTGAAACATCCCATGCTGGTGGCGGTGAAACTCTGGGCTTTCTCGCATCTTCTCGCCAATGGAGACCTCGCCTCGGTGCTGCTCTTCGGCGGGTTCCTTCTCTGGGCTGTTGTCGACCGGATTTCCGTGAAGCGCCGCGGCGATGGAGCCGGGCAGATTGCCGCTACGGCAGGTGATCCCGGCAAGTATTCCGACATGGTCGTGATTCTGATCGGGCTGGCGCTGTACGGGGCCTTTGTCTGGAAACTGCACGTCTGGCTAATCGGCGTACCGGTCGGTTAAACCGGCTTTTCGGAGGAAATATGTGGCGGAAATCGGCAATTTGCCGAGAATTGCCCCACTTGCGCCACGAAGGGCCGTTTTAAGCCCGATCAGGGAATTGCCCGAGCCGGATCAAATGGATAATGTGCGCCACTCGAAAAGGGGCGAGGCATGGCCGTTCGCGCCGCGCCAGTTAAGTGAATGCAGGAACTGAAGACGCATGTCTGACATTTTTCGTGAAGTCGATGAAGATATCCGCCAGGAAAAATACCGTCGGCTTTGGGACCGTTTTGGTCCTTGGGTTATTGCCGTCGCAGTCCTGATTGTCGTCGGTACCGGGGGGTATCGCGGCTGGCTCTATTGGCAGGAGCAGCAGTCTCAGGCAGCCGGAGACACGTTTTTTGATGCTGTGCAGCTGTCGGAACAGGAACAGTACCAGGAAGCTGCGGCGCTTTATGGCGAACTGGAATCGTCAATTGGCGGCTATCCGGCTCTGGCGAAACTGCGTCAGGCAACCGATCTCGCAAATGCCGGCAAGATGGAAGAAGCGCTGGCCGAGTTTGACACCCTGTCTCGCGACACGAGCCTTGATGTGGCCGTGCGCGACGTCGCAGCGTTGAGAGCCGCTTATCTCGCCGTCGATCTTGATGCTTATGATGCAGTCGCCGACCGGGTTGAGCGTTTGTCCGCCGACAACAGTCCCTTTCGTGCAGCGTCACGTGAAATTCTGGCTCTAAGCGCCTGGAAAAATGGCAATATTGAAGCCGCGCGTGAGTGGCTGGCCGCCTTGGAAGAGGATGCCGAGACGCCGGTAGATGTCAGTCGACGCGTTGCCGTGCTCGCGGGTCTCATCCGTGCCAGCAATGGTGATGCAGCGCCCGCAGGTCAAGCGGAACGTGAAGGAACCGATCAGTGAGTCTTGTGAGTTTCTCCCACCGCAGCCGCGGTGTGTTCGGCGTCCTCGCCCTGTCGATCGCTCTAACGGGATGTGGCTCGGTGAGTGATTTTGCCGGAAGTGTCAATCCGTTCAGCCGTGAGAAGATCCTGCCGGGCGAACGCCAGCCGGTGTTCGACGGTGCCGATCCCGCAGCGGTCGCTGCCGGCCAGAGTGCCAAGATCGGCAATGCGACAGGCGGACAGACCTGGACCACTGCGGGGGGCGGTCTTACCAACGATCCCGGCAACGTGGCTGTGTCCGTATCCGGCAACCGGGCCTGGCGCGCGCAGGTCGGTTCTTCCGGCCGTGGTTTGACCTCGTCGGCGTTGCGCCTGTCTTCTCGTCCGGTCAGTGATGGCAGCCGCATTTATGTCTACAAGCCGAATGGGGAAGTGGTGGCGCTGTCCACCGGCGGTGGCCGTCAGTGGACGCAGAACCTTCGCCCTGAAGGCGAGCGCGATGTTGGCCCGGGCGGCGGCGTGACGGTCGCCGGCGGCACGGTCTATGCAGCGACAAGCTATCGTCAGGTGGCTGCGCTCGAGGCTGGCTCCGGCCGGGAAATCTGGAAGGTCGACATCGACACGCCCGCACGCGGCGCGCCAGTCGCAGGGAACGGTCATGTTTTTGTCGTGACCCAGTCCAACGAAGTCTATGCCCTCAATCAATCCGACGGTTCCATTGCCTGGACCTATGCAGGGATCGAGGAAACCGCTGGACTGCTATCTGCAGCCAATCCGGCGATTTCGGGCAATCGCGTGATTGTCCCGTTCTCGTCTGGCGAGATCATGGCGATCAACATCAAGGACGGGGAGCCGGCCTGGATCGATGGTGTGTCCCGCGGCTTCCGCACCCTTGCTCTGTCCGGTCTTGCGGATGTGTCCGCCAGTCCCGTGGTTGCCGGCATCACGGTCTATGCAACCGGTGTCTCCGGCCGCACCGTAGCCGTGGACGCGCGCACGGGCCAGCGGCGCTGGGAACAGAATCTGGGCAGCGTGCATACGCCTGTCGTTTCCGGCAGCGCCCTTTTCATGGTGGATCTCGACGACCGCATGGTGGCACTTGATCTGAAGAATGGCGAGACGCTCTGGGCGACGGCACTGCCGCGTCCGGAGAAAAAGAAGAAACGCCGCAACTGGGCCGGGCCGATCCTGGCCAACGGGTCTCTGGTGGCCTTTTCAAGTGACGGTCAGATCGCCATCGTGGATGCCTCGTCCGGTAACACAATGCTGACGCAACGGACCAACACGGATGTGTATGTCACGCCGATCGTGGCCGGTGGACGGGTTGTCGTTTTGACCGGCAATGACGGCGTCGCTGCCTTCAATTAGAATTTGAGGATGGGCCGCTCTCGGCCCACCTGTCAGGAGTATCGCTGTGGGCGCAACTGTCGCCATCATCGGACGGCCGAATGTCGGCAAGTCCACGCTGTTCAATCGTCTGGTCGGCAAACGCCTGGCCCTGGTTGACGACACACCTGGTGTGACGCGCGACCGGCGGCCGGGCGATGCCCGTCTTGGGGATCTGCGTTTCACCATCATCGACACGGCCGGTCTGGAAGACGCGGACAAGGCTTCTCTGGAAGGCCGCATGAGGCGCCAGACGGAAGAGGCGATTGAAACAGCGGACGCCGTTCTTTTTGTGATTGACGCGCGCGCCGGCATCACGCCGCTCGACGCCCATTTTGCTGAGGTTGCACGCAAGACAACGCGGCCGGTCATCCTCCTTGCCAACAAGGCAGAGGGCCGGGCAGGGGAAAGTGGTCTTTATGAATCCTATTCCCTCGGCCTTGGCGAGCCGATCGCGATTTCTGCAGAACATGGCGAAGGCCTTGCCGATCTTTATGACGCATTGAAGCCGCATGTGGATCGCGTTTCAGAAGAGGAAGACGCCAGACGCGAAGAAGCCGTGACCAATGTCGATGTCGACGAGGACGGTGAAATCGTGGATGACGAGGATCCGGTGGGGACTTCCGACCGGCCTTTGCGGGTTGCCATTGTCGGCCGGCCGAATGCGGGCAAATCCACGCTGATCAACCGCATGCTCGGCGAAGACCGCATGCTGACCGGTCCGGAAGCGGGCATCACGCGCGATTCCATTTCTGTCGACTGGTCCTGGCGGGACCGTCACATCAAGCTGTTCGACACCGCCGGCATCCGCAAGAAGGCGCGGGTGCAGGAGAAGCTGGAAAAGCTCTCCGTCGCCGACGCCTTGCGAGCCATCAAGTTTGCTGAAGTGGTGGTCATCACGCTCGATGCCACCATGTCCTTCGAAAAGCAGGATCTCCAGATCATCGACCTGGTGGCCCGTGAAGGCCGTGCATTGGTCATTGCCATCAACAAGTGGGACCTGATCGAGGACCGTGAAGCGGCCTGGAAGAAGATCCGGGATGCCAATGAGCGGTACTTCAACCAGATCCGTGGCGTTCGTATTGCCACCTTGTCGGGCCTGCAGGGGCAGGGCATCGACCGGCTGGTTGAGAGCGTGTTCGACGCTTATGAAGCCTGGAACGCCCGCGTCTCCACAGCCAAGCTCAATCGCTGGCTCGACCGCGTCACTGTCAACCACCCGCCGCCCGCTGTTGCCGGTCGACGCGTGCGGTTGCGCTACATGACGCAGCCGAAAACACGGCCGCCGCATTTCGTGGCCTTCTGTTCCCGGCCGGAGCAGCTGCCGGAGAGTTACACGAGGTACCTCGTCAACTCGTTGCGGGAAAAATTCAACATTCAGGGTACGCCGATCCGGCTGTCCTACCGCAAGGGCGACAATCCTTACGCCCCCCGGAAAAAACGAAAGATCCAGTAGCCGGAACCATCCGCGTTCCGGTTTTTCCAGCGTGCCTGCCGGTGGAAAGCCTGGCAGGCGCGGTGACAATGCATTGAAGGAGACCTGTTGATGACGATCGATCGGCTTGATTTCGCCGTCTCTCTTGCCAAAAAGGCGGGTGAACTCGGACTGGACTATTTTCGCAAGCTGGACACCCTGACGGTCACCCAGAAGGGCCACCAGGATCTGGTCTCCGAAGCTGATCGCAACGTCGAAACCCTGATCCGCGAGGAACTCGCCAAGGCCTATCCGGATGACGGTATTCTGGGTGAAGAACATGGCATGGAGGAAGGCTCTTCCGGTTACACCTGGGTGACAGATCCGATCGACGGAACGGCAAATTTTGTCGCCGGCATTCCGCAATGGTGCGTGATCATCGCCTGTGTGCATCAGGGTCAGGTGATCATCGGTGTCATTCATGATCCGGTGGCTGGGGAAACCTTCAAGGCGTCCGCAGGTCACGGCGCCTTTCTCAATGACAAGCCGATCAGGATCTCCGACAGTCAGAGCCTCTCCAATGGCTCTGTCGGTGTCGGCTTCAATGGCCGCACGGCCATCACCGATGCCGTCAACGTGGTTGGAGCCGTAGTCTCAAAAGGTGGGGTGTTCTTCCGCAATGCGTCCGGTGGACTGATGCTGGCCTATGCCGCTTCCGGCCGCCTGATCGGCTATGTGGAATCGCACATGAACGCCTGGGACTGTCTCGCCGGCATGCTTTTGACCGTTGAGGCCGGTGGCATCGTCATGGAGCAGGATGTCAATCACGCGCTCTATCACGGCGCCCGCGTGGTTGTCGCCGCGCCCGGCGTCTATGACGAATTGCGCGACATCGCCCAAAGCTCCTTCGCCCCGCTCGAGGCGGCCTGATACGCCTGTCCCGCTTTTCGCGCCCGGTCCGGAACCGGGCGCGAAATCGTTAAGGACGTCCGCCGCTTCAACCGACAGGACAAACAGGGCTTTGATCCCTGTCAGGGGAGCGGTGTCGCCTTGAAGGACGACGGCCACGTGGCGTTGCTTCCGCGCGTATCAACGTGGGTAAAGGAGTTGTAGCGTCCTATGCCGCCGACGAAGAGCCCTTCTCGGTCGCGAAGCACGCGCAAAGCCATCGCGGCCTCTGGTGCCGCCATATTCTCAACTTTGAAGTCCAGAGCGTTGAAGACGACATGGCGGCTTGTGGCAGCCGTGTCGGGAAGACAGGCATTATAGGCCGCTGTTCTGTAGGCATTTGTAATCACGATGGCTTTTCCGACAAGATGGCGGAACGTGTCGAGAACCTTCGCCGTTTCGGCGATATTGTTCCACAGGTCACGCGGTGGATAAGCGTTCTTCCCGGCACAGGGGCTGCCGGGGCTGTTATGGGCGCCGCCGAGGACGAGAAACTCGTCCGTTGAGAAATACCTGAGGCCGAGTCCTTTGATGAAGGCGTCGAATTCCGAATAGTCGCTCCACAACAGCGCTGCCGTGGCTGAGCGCGAGCGCAGGTTCGTGTTCTTGCGATCAAAAAGCGCCTGGACCTCTGAATCCGGGATCGAATCGTTTTCCTCGCCCTCGTCGTCCGAGAATGCAGTCTCGAACCCCGCCGACAGCACGGCTGGTTGAGGCCGGACCTTGCGCACCGGATTAAGGGTGAATGGAATATCGCCGACGAAGTTCGGCGACCGAACCAGACGTTCGAACAATTGTGGGGTCTGGTCTGGACTGTTGATCACGGCGTCGATCGCATCGCGGAAACTGCGATAGTCACCGTTGAACGCTCCCCCCTGCCAGACTTCAAGCAACGCACCGGTAAACGCACCGTGGTTCTGGCCATCCTGGGCGTATTGCTCGTCCTTGCAGGCTCCCAGGTTCAGAACCGATGCCCGCACGGGCGACGACAAGGGATGCATCAGAACACTTTCCTTCAGGGCGCTGTAGGAATCCGAGGCCTTTCGATAGGCGTCTTCATTGGCGCGCCACACCCGATCGGCGACGGCATTCGGCATCGCGCGAACATGCCGCCTGATGGGTTGAGGGATGGCCTGGCCGAACAGCGATGGCGGCATGGCCGGTCCGGCCCGCACCATGGAACCGGAATGGCAGGTATCGGGAACAACCAGAATGCGGACACCGGCCTCGAACCTGGTCCAGAGCATGTAAAGTTCGTCATCGGCCAGCTGAAAATCGTAGAGACAGATCGTCTCGTCCATTTTCTCGTCGCCGTCGTGATCTTCGTCCTGATTGAAATCTGGAATGCGCCCGCCATGAGCCGACACGGTGAACAGGAACATGTCACCGGGTTCGCACTTGTCTGCAATCGCTTCGATTTCGGCGACCACCGCGGCGCGGGTTGCTTGACGTGTCAGGAGGGTCTTGGTGTCAAACCCTTGACGCGCAGCCAGCGCTTCCATGGCATGGGCGTCCGCCTCGCACGCATTCAGGGCGCCGTCCCAGCCGTCGTAGTGAGCCGGGTCGACAAGGTTCAATCCCAAATGCAGGGAATAACCCTTGGCGGGTCCTCCGGCAATCGTCGCCTCGTCTCGGCCGGCCGATTTCTGGGCCGGTCCTCCGAACGGACCGCTCACAAGATTGACTGGAAGACTGCGGGCGTTGGCGAGTTTCTTGATCTCTGACTTAAATTTTTTCGCAACGTCCTTGAAACCGTCGGTGGTCGGGTGCAGGCCGTCATGCCAACGGTGATCCCCGACAACCTCGCGGCAATCGATATAGGTGACATGGGGCATGGCCTTGGCGAGCCGGCGCATGCGCCTGTTGAACCGGTCCATCATGGTTGCGGCAATGGCTTTTTGCAGTGCCTTGTCCTTGATGCCGCGCTTCTCCATGGGCTTGCCGAGCCATTTGTCGGAATTTGGGACCGGATAGTCGTAGCCATGGCACAGAATGCTCACATGCGGAAACGATTGCCTGACCTGGTTGAACATGCGTTCGTATTGTTCCAGGGCGCCATCCAGAAGCGCCTGGAAGGAAGGCAATAGGTAGTCGCCCGGCTTCAGCGCCGGATCGTATTTTTCCAGATAGGAGGCAAGGGCACCGCCCGCCACCAGGTCGTTGCCGCCGCCTGACAACAGCAGAATGTCGGCATTGTATTCGCGCAAGGCGCCCAAATATTCCTGTTTGTCGGCCATTCGCTGCAGAAGATCGCCAGCCGCGCCAAGCGACAGGATCGCATAGTCGTCCATCAGCCAGTCGATCGTGTCCTTCAACAGGAGAGGATACTGAAACCAGCTGTCTCCTTCAGAGACAATAACCGGCCCGGAATAGCCGCCCCGCAACTTGTTGAAAAATTTCCCGCGCCGGTTCATGCGGGCAAACCAGTTCGCGCCGTTGAGCGCGGCCGCGGACCGGACATTGGCGTCGGTTCCACGCGGGATCTGGACCTTGTCGGGGTTCAGCTTGAACTGAGGGGCAAAGGGCCGCGAGTTTTCCTCATCGAGCACGAAATATTTCGACAGTTCAGCTTCGTCGGCGTCGATGTCCGATAATTTGGACATCAATTGTTCTATACTCACCTTGGCCATATCAAACTCCCTTGCGTTTTAGACTTAAGTATTCCGGCCCCTCAGTATCTTTTCGAAGATAAGTTCATGAAAATATTCGTTTTTATCGAACTCGGCCTGTTCGATCCTGCCTTTGCGCAAAGGTGTGGGGGTCACCTTTTCGACGGAAGTGAATGCCAGGCGATCTGCTTCGCCAAGACTGCAGGGGGCGTCTGCCATGCCCAGGAAAACACGCGGTTTGGCATCCGCACTGCCCTCCGCTATCGCGGCAATCGGAAACTTGTCTTCAAAGGCCCTTGAGACGAGCCTGAGCAACGATTTTCCATAAAGACCGAAACGCAACTGACTTTCGATGCCGGGCGAGGGAACATAGACGTTTGCGCGTGCATCGCGGCTGGAGTTTCCGAAAGGTTCCACGGCGTCGGTTTCTGCATCGGTGAAAGCAAGTGATGCTTCTGCGCTGCCTTTGTTCATCTGGCCGAGCATCGGTATCAGGTTCTCGCCTGCGCGAGGCATATCAATGGCTGGAGCAATGAGGTGCACGGAGGAGAAAATCTCCTCCACGTCGTGGGTGCAAAACAGTCTTTGTTCCGGTGGCCTCGCCTTGTCTGACTTCAGGACGGACAAAAACTCCTCGAGGACGAGGACACCGGCGCCTTCCGTAACCAGGTGCAGCTCACTGCCGGTCTCGCAAGAAAACGCGATCAGCTCTTTCAGGAAGTTGCTGACAAAACCGATCTCTTTGGACGACGCGTTGCCGCCTTCAACATGTTGCGGCAATTCGGTCAGGCCGGCGACCGCCCGGCGTGCGGCCTGTTCAATGTCACGCCAGATTGCGCGCCCTATGCCGCTGACATGCGTTTCGATAAGTTCGTCGAGGTGTTCAGCCTCTTCGCCTGCTTGCGCCTTGCAGGTTTCGAACAGCCCCTGAAGGACCTCTATCGAAGTCTCTGCAAAGCCGTTGCACCAAAAAAGCGTGTAGGGATAAAGACCAAGCGACTTGATCTGCCGCTTCCGCCTGACCGCCGTGCTGAAGGCGGATTTGATGCCTTCAAGGCTGCCCGGAATCCAAAGCAGAACGCCCTTGTAGTCGCTCTTCTCCGTGCTCTCCGCCTGCATGCAAGATTTGAGATATTTGAGGGTCTTGCGCGATTGCTCGGGGAAAGAGGGATAGGCGCCCGTGCGAACGTGATACCCGTCATCCAGATGCATATAGTGGCCGATGAGCTCCTGGCAGGGTGTCGAACCCTTCACGGCGTGAAGCCCTTTGACACCTTTCTCGCCGATGGAAGCTCCGAAAGCCTCGGGCGCATAGACACCCAGGCGCAGGACCCAGGCATCAACGATGTTTTGTGCCCAGTCCGAATAACTCCAAAGTCCGATACCTGCCAGGTTCCGATAACCGCCCCAGATACGCCCGACCGAATTGAGCACGTGGAACCCCAGTTCGTCATAGCCGACGATGACAAAGGCATGGGCACCGTCACGTGGTGTGTCTATCGACCAGTCGATCTTTCCCTCATTGCCGTGGTTGTAGGGGGCGGCCCAACCGGGATGCACTTTTGCCGAAACAAGAATGGCGCCGGTCTCATTCAGGGCGGCGTGAAAATGATTGAGGATTGAAGAGACACGAAAATAGGTGCCGAGGCTTATACCGCGCGCGGACTTGGCCTGCGACACATCGGGAAAGAGTTGGTGCTGCTGGCGTTCGAGAGCGTCAGCAGGGAGATAACATTCGCTTTGCCAATGTCCTGGCGGACAGGGGGCGGTCAGCGTAGGCCAGTCAAAACAGACGCCATGATGATAAAAGCCCTTGATGGCCGAGCGAAGGGAGCGCAGGCCTTCGGGACCGTTGCCGTCATATTCCTTGAGATCAGGATAGCGGTCATGGAAATAGGCCATGCGGTAAAGCATGTCGGCGCTGACAATCTGCGCGTAATGTGCCGAACGCAACGTCTGCGCCGACGCGGTGTCCAGCGCTTGTGACGGGAGGCTGCGTTCGAATTGAAGGCTTCGCTGAATGTCTACAAGATTAGCAAGCGCAAATCCGGCGCATCTCCCTGTATAGCCCTGGTTTCTGACACCGAAGCGTAACATCTGCGTGCCCTGGTCGTTCTGTTCCAGGAGACTTTCGTGCAGGAGGTATTCATTGGGCAGAATGGACAGGTTTGGCTGATATTGCTGGTCGCGCAAATCGACCAGGTCTTCACGAATTGCCCTATCATTGTAAAACGGCTGAATCATAATAAGACGTGTCCGTTTATTTATCGAACGGGGTAAAAAACCGGAACAACCAAATTACAGGCCAAAAAGGGACTGCGGTTGTTTTGTCAAAATAAGTTTAGTTTTCAAAAATTATTATATCAAAGAGTTTCAGCAACTTAACAGCGTTGCCTAGGGAGTGGTTTGCTTTCGATTTCAAAAAAACCAGACACGAACTTACCAAATTGAGATTGTTGGCGCAATGATGTGTTGCAGTGAAGAGCAGTCTTGCTTGAGGGTTGAGCTCCGAATGGACATCGGGTTGTGTCCCGTCAACGTTGTCGGAGCCATGGTGTCTAAAGGCAGCGTTTTCTTCTGCAACGTATCGGGTGGCCTTATGCTGGCCAATTCGGCCTCCGGGCCTCTCATCGTCTTTGTAAAATCGCACATAACCACCTGGGACTGGCTCGCAGGCAGGTCGCTGAAGCGTTGAGGCCGGGTTGCCGGGTCATGGAGCCGGATGTCAATCACGCGCTTTATCACGGCGCGCGTGTGGTTGTCGGTGCGCCGGGGATCTATGAAGACCTGGGCGACATAATCGAAAGTTCCTTCGCGCCGCTCGAGGCGGCCTGATTGTGAGCGCGTCCGGCTGTATGCCGGACGCGCCTGCCGGTCGGTTGCAGTCTTATTCTGTTAACTGGCTGACGATCTCCGGATCCGTGATCTTGTCGTCCGCGGCCAGCAGGATGGCCTTGGACAGGATCACTGACAATCTCGTGTCGCCTTCGAACGGCAAGCTGACCTTGTCTGCCTTTGATGTTGGAGCCTTGAGAATGCACAGGAAGCGGTTGCCGGGATCCATGCGGATGTTCGACGATTTCAGATGGATCCGATAGGTGTTGAGCTTCCCCTGAACAATCAGGAAATTGCCTTCGATCCGGGCAATCTTGCTGATCTTCAGTCGAGGTAAAAGGCCTTCAAGCGTGCGCTTCCGGGTTTCTGCAAAGGAATCCAGATCACCAAAGGCAAAGGAATCCCAGTATTCGCGAGCTTCCGGTGTTGGGCCCTGGTCGTGCCAGGCTGGATCGTTGCCAACACTGGCCACACCAACAAACAGGTCTGCGTCGCGCATGGTTTCGGAAAACAGCCTGGCCGGCACGCTGTCCAGCGCTACGGGTTCACCCTCCGGCCCCAGGAAACGCAACTGATCTGAAGCGACGTAGTTGAACATCCCGGCATCATTCACGAAATCGTCCGCGGTTTCATCCGCATGTATCAGAAACTCGGCCTTCAAGGTGGAGGTGGAGAAAGCCCTAGTGGCAAATTGCGACCGATCGGCATAAGTGAAGCTTCCCAGCAGCTTGTAATGCCAGTTGCGCTTGGCCATCAGGCTGGACAGCTGATGCTGTTTGACGATATGCGCCGCCATGCGGTTCGAATAGACACCGGTCTCGCGTTCGGCATCGGTAAGTTGATAGACCTCCCGGTGTGCCTGTTTGAAAGGCTGTGAGATACCAAGCGTCTGAAGGCGCTCCTGCCAGATTTCTCTGGCAGCGACATCATGGTCGACCGGGTGCCAAAGGCGCGCTGTGGTTCCAGCGTCTGTCGATACGATCTGGCCTGTTGCGTCCTGCCAGTCGCCTTCATGGAAGATGGCGGCCGTCGTTTGAGGGCCGGATGTGAGATCCCAGATGAGGGTCCGCGCCAGCCCTGAGACAAGTCCGTGGTGAATGTAGAACTGGTCAAGGTCAGCCAACGCCCAGCTGAGGTCTTCTGCAAAAAGCAGATCCATCAGGTCTCTTTGCGCGGACAGCGACTTTTTCATCGCATCCAGTTCACCTTTTACCGCCTTGAAGCGCGTTTTCAGGTCTTCATCGCTCGTCACGGCACTTGGTTTGGACTTTTGCGGCGTTCCGTCCGGCTTGTGCCAGGTCTGCGTGATGCCACCCGAACCGGACACTGAGATGTGCAGGCTGTAGTCCGCGAAAGGAAACGTCTTCTGACCATCGACCAGCCCGAAATCGTCAAGTGAACGCTCTTGCAGTTGCAGGGGCGTGAGACCAGCTTCAACGGCTTTGCTGGCAACGAGATCCTCGATCTTCTTGCGGACACTTTTCTGTTTGATCGAGGTAACGAGCTGAGCGAGCCGGGTTGTTGCAACCGGCCCTTTGGCTTCCGCCAGATAAGCAAGACAGGCATTTGCGATGGCCTGTGAGGCCGGGCCGGTGCCTGGTTGCGTCTTCATGGTCCGGATCGTCAGGTCTGCAAACAGGTTGATAGTGGCTGGATCCTCTAACCCCGCACACATCCAGACCAGACCCTTGATCAGGTTGGTGTTGTCCTCGGTGTAAACGGGCTCGTCATCTTCAGATGCTTTCGCGTTCAAAGCGAGTTGCAGCCAGCCGCGCAGCAGGTCACCAAATTGATCATCGCCAACGTCTTTCCGAAGTTTTCCGGTTCCGGTGGCGAATTTTTTCGCCGGCTTGCTGCCTTTTGCACTGGCTGCATGCCGGATGAGGCGGTTGCTGGCTGCTGCGGCGCCGCGATCGGTCTTGCGCAGATCATCGAGTAGATGCGGACCGAAATCGTCGATGCGGTTCAGGTACCAGTCCCCGAGAAGATTGCCGCGATAGGGCAGGTCATCCTCGGCAAGATCCGTATTGTCGACAAGCAGCGTTGTAATGCGCTCCGCCACTGCGTCAAACTCGGGTCCGTGGTCCATGCCGTGGCGCTTGAAATAGTCGTCGTCGCTGTCTTGAGCGAAATAGAGAATGTCGAGCAGCTGTGACAGGGATACTTTTGAGGGGGGCTCGGACTTCGCCTGCCTGCTGATGATCCTGAATATCCGGACGAAAGGCACGTCGCAGAGCAGGAAATTGTCATCGCCACCGGATGTTTCATTGTCCCGGAACAGTTTGAAAAGGTGATAGGCCCAACCGATCAATTCGTCGATGGGGATGGGTTCGTTCCGCTTCAGCACCTCGGCAAAGAACATTTCTTCATGAAAGGCATACTCTTCCGGGAGCTGGACGAGCTTCTCTGCCGGGTAGACGTCATTCACCAGGCGCTCATACAGAAATCGCGCGAAGGCAACACGGCTATCGGACGACGAAGTGGTGAAACGCTCCCATGTGGCACTCACCTGGAGTGAATGTGCCTGATCGGGGGTCTTGCGTGCTGCTTCCATTTCGGACACGACCGTTTGCATGAACGCGTCGTGGTCAACAGGAGTGGAGGGGTGTTCTAACTCGGATTGAGACATGTTTTTCACTTGTTGCAAGGTGTTAGGCGGCAATCCACCAATTGTGAGATGTGGGGAAACCAGACTTTGTCCGGCAAAAAAGAAAGATCAGCCACCGACGAGCGGGGTCAGCTGGACAAAGGTCACCACACTGCCCGAGCCCAGACGAATGTCCTCATCCAGATTCTCGATCTGGGTTTCATCGACGAGCAAGAGGAAACCGTTGGTCTCGAAGGCCTCGAGTGCCCGTTCGATCTGAAGCTCGACAGTTTCGCCGGCTGCATCCAGTTGAGCCTGAAAGCTGGCCTTCTCGCTTTCACTCAGTGTGTCGAGCCTGAGCAGGCGGTATGTCATGCCGGCTGGCAGGCGTTTGTCGCATTCGGCGCGCACGCGTTCGGCGATCAGTTCCCGCGCTGAGACAATCGAGGAAGAGAAGGGCAGAACGGTGTCGATGACGTCCGTCTGCGGCAGATTTGAATCCCTGAGGACGACAATGATGTCCTTATCGGCCGCGCCGACCATTGGCATTCGCCTTTGCGTGTTCGGGTGCTGCCCTGCACCGCAAACCCACGACCGGCACAACATAAAAACCCTGTCGGATTTTGCAATAGCTCCCGACGCGCAACGTTTGTTTTCCGACGAAATCAGCGCGCCGTCACACGTGCTGGTCGACCAGGATCGGATTGCCGTCCGGATCGACCAGAACGAAGCTCGCAGGGCCGGAGCTGGCTTCATCGGCCTCGGAGGCAAACTGGTAGCCCTTGGCCTTCAGTTCTTTCTGAAGCGCGCGAATGTCCTGAAAGTCATCCAGTTTCTCCGCGCTCTGGTTCCAGCCCGGGTTGAAGGTCAGCATGTTCTTGTCGAACATGCCTTGAAACAATCCGATGACCGTGTCGCCGTTTTTCAGAATGAGCCAGCCGTCATCTCCAGACCCACCCAGGTCTGAAAAACCGAGCCCTTCATAAAAGGCCTTCGACTTCTTGATGTCCTTGACGGTCAGACTGATGGAAAATGCGCCGAGATGCATGGGACCTGATCCTCCGTAAAACAACGGAGATCAGTGAAGCGCAAAACGAGCGATAACGCCAGCGTCAGCTCGGCGAGACCCATTCTTTGCTGACACGGTCATAGAGCATGCCGGTCTCCAGAACCTGGGGTTTGACAAGTTCCAGAAGATCCATGGCAACCTCGGCCGGGTCGGGCAGGTTTTCCGGCGGTTCGCCGGGCATGGCCTTGGCGCGCAGGCCGGTGCGGGTGGGGCCGGGATCCGCAAGGTTGATCTTCATCGCGGTCTTCAGGCTTTCATGTGCCCAGGTCTGGGCCATGGCCTCGACCGCCGACTTGCTGATCGACTGGAGACCCCAGAAGGCAGTGCGGGTCTGGGCCTGTACGGCCGTCAACAGCAGCGCCCGTCCGGCATCGGACTGGCGAAGCAGCGGGTCCAGAGAGCGGATCAGCCGCCAGTTGGCCGTGACATTGACTGCCATGACCTTTTCAAAATCTTTAGGCTTGATGTGGCCAATCGGCGACAGCACACCGAGCATGCCGGCGTTGCCGACAAAGATGTCGAGTTTTTTCCAGCGTTCGAAAATGGCCGCACCCAGGCGATCGAGCGCATCGAAGTCTGTGAGATCCACCGGAACGAGCGTGGCTTCCCCGCCGGACGCCTTGATGTCGTCGTCGAGATCTTCCAGCGCGCCGACGGTTCTTGCAACCGCAATCACATGCGCGCCGCGTTCACCAAGTTGCCTGGCGATCTGATAGCCAATGCCGCGGGAGGCGCCGGTCACCAGGGCGATCCGGCCTTCGAAATCTTTTTCCATTGTCGAACTCTTTGACCGGCCGGCCACGTGTCGGAGCGGCCGGCCAGCCGGTACTGAAGGATTTTACTGTTAGCCGACTTCTACCAGACGCGGTGCGCTGACAAAGTCCTGATCTTCGGAAAGGTCGGTCAGCGGCGTCGGGTAGTCGCCGGTGAAACAATGATCGGTGAATTGC
The DNA here is from genome assembly GCF_965233565.1 of Roseibium sp. GTDB lineage: Bacteria > Pseudomonadota > Alphaproteobacteria > Rhizobiales > Stappiaceae > Roseibium. The sequence goes on from NZ_OZ247494.1 coordinate 5,755,567, forward strand.
GGGTTGTCGTTGTCGCGGCCATCAAAGCCCATGGACCGGTAAATGCCGTCAACGGACAGGAAGGCGAGGCTGTCGGCACCGATATAGGCCCGCATTTCCTCAAGGCCGTATTTCGCCGCCAGCAGCTTTTCCCGGACCGGCGTGTCGATGCCGTAATAGTCGGAATACTTGATCGGCGGGCTGGCGAGGCGGAAATGAACCTCCTTGGCACCGGCCTCGCGGATCATCTGGACAATCTTGACCGACGTGGTGCCGCGCACAAGGCTGTCATCCACCAGCACCACGCGTTTGCCCTCGATCTGGGCGCGGTTGGCGGAGTGTTTCATCTTCACGCCAAGGGCACGGATCTGCTGGGTCGGTTCAATGAAGGTCCGGCCGACATAGTGGTTGCGGATGATGCCGAGTTCAAACGGCACACCGCTTTCCTGGCTGTAGCCGATGGCGGCCGGCACGCCGCTGTCCGGCACCGGCACGATCACGTCGGCCTCGACATGGGTTTCCCTGGCCAGCTGCTTGCCCATTTCCCGGCGCACGTCATAGACGCTGCGGCCGCCGACGATGGAGTCGGGGCGCGAGAAATAGATGTATTCGAAAATGCAGGGGCGGGCCTTCTGCTTCCCGAAGGGGAAGAAGGACTGGATTCCGGTCGAGGTGCAGACGATGACCTCGCCGTTCTCGACTTCACGGATGAACTTGGCGCCGATGATGTCGAGCGCGCAGGTTTCCGACGCCAGGATCGGAGCGCCGTTGAGATCGCCCAGGACCAGCGGCCGGATGCCGAGCGGGTCACGGGCACCGATCAGCTTCTTAGACGTCAGCGCCACCAGCGAGTAGGCGCCTTCCATCTGGGTGATTGCCTCGATGAAGCGGTCGACGATCTTGCCCTTGCGCGAGCGGGCGACAAGCTGCAGCACGACTTCTGAATCGGATGTCGACTGGCAGATGGCACCATCGCGGATCAGCTGGTGGCGAAGCGTCAAGGCGTTCGTGAAGTTGCCATTGTGGCAGACCGCGATGCCGCCGCCATCCAGTTCGGCGAAAAGCGGCTGCACATTGCGCAGGATAGTCTCGCCGGTGGTGGAATAGCGCACATGGCCAACGGCGGCCCGGCCGGTCAGACGGCCGATGGTCTCCGCGTCGGAGAAATGATCGCCGACAAGCCCGAGATGGCGCTCCGCCCGGAACTGCTCATTGTCGAAGGTGACGATGCCGGCGGCCTCCTGGCCGCGGTGCTGCAGGGCGTGGAGCCCGAGCGCCGTCAGGGCGCTGGCATCCTCGTGTCCCAGAATGCCGAAGACACCGCATTCTTCGCGCAGCGTGTCGGCATTGATGTCAAAGGGTTCATGCACCTCGGTCCCGCCAGTCATGGCGAACACTCCTTCAGTCGGGCCGGATTTTCATCCCGCCTGGGGCATCAGACCAACGGCTTTCCTGCGTCAAGAAAGCTGAGCTGATCTATTTTCAGATACTCATGCGTCCCGCGATCCACGGAGCGCGGGACGATATTTCGTCGGATCGGCGCCTTTGTCTGGCGTCAGTTATTGTCCGTTGTCAGCTGTTCCAGTCCCTGGCGTTCACTGTCGCTATAGGCCGGTTCTTCTGCCGGGGCGCTTGCGCCGTCACCGGTCAGGTTGTTCTGGCGGATCTTGTCCAGGATCGCCTTTTCGGGATCTTCAGGAAGGATGGCCACCAGCCGCTCGCCGATCGAGAGCAGGATCGGCCGGGACTTGGCATCCTTGACCCATTGCGGTTGCTGTTCCGGCTGCACGAACCAGTTGAAGAACATCATGGCGACAACAACCAGCAGCAGGCCCCGGACGGCGCCGAACACGAAACCGAGCGTGCGGTCGAGCGCGCCGATACGGCTGTCCAGCACGAAGTCGGAAATGCGCATGGTGATGTAGCTTACCACGAGCAGCGTGACCAGGAAGACGGCAGCGGCCGATACGGCCATCGCGACGATTTCCTGCGAGATATACTGCTGTGTGTAAGGCAGCACCCGTTCATAGAGGAGGAACGCAGCTGCGGCCGCAGCAACCCAGGAAACGATCGACAGCACTTCCCGGACAAATCCGCGGATCATGGCAAGGACAGCCGAAATGAACATGATGGCCAAGAGCAGTCCGTCCAGCAGCGTTATCGGCATGTTCCTGAAAATTCCTCTGTCTGATGCTCTTGCCGGTCCGTCGCCGGAGAGCCTAAACCTTCAGATAAACCCCGTCACCATCATGCGTCAGGTCTCCCCTGCAGCACTAGCCTCCACCGAGAGTTTGGCGACAAAGTCCCCAAGTTCCGGCACACCGGTCGCCTTGAAGGCCGACGCGGCGCTGTCCTTGAGATTTCCCTCAGGACAATAGGCCTGGTCAAAGCCGAGTTTCTCCGCTTCCTTCAGCCTGGACTGGGCCTGAGCCACTGGCCGGACGGCGCCCGACAGGCTGACTTCGCCGAAATAGACGCAATTGGCCGGAAGGGCAAGCCCGCTGAGCGAAGAGATCAGGGCGGCCGCAACGGCCAGATCGGCGCCGGGCTCGTTGATCTTCAGCCCGCCGGCCACGTTCAGGTAGACATCATGCTGGGAAAACCGCACCCCGCAGCGGGCTTCCAGAACAGCCAGGATCATCGACAGGCGCGCGCTGTCCCAGCCGATCACCGCGCGCCTCGGTGTGCCGAGTGTGGATTGCGCCACAAGCGCCTGTATTTCGATGAGCAACGGCCGGGAGCCTTCCAGACCGGCAAAGACGGCTGCACCTGGCGCAGAGGTGTTGCGATCCCCCAGGAACAGTGCCGACGGATTGGGCACCTCGACCAGCCCCTTTCCGGTCATCTCAAAGACGCCGATTTCATCCGTGGCGCCGAAGCGGTTCTTGACCGACCTCAGGATACGGTACTGATGCGCGCCATCGCCTTCGAAATAGAGCACCGCATCGACCATATGTTCGACAACGCGTGGGCCTGCAATCTGGCCGTCCTTGGTCACATGACCGACCAGCACCAGTGTGGTGCCGTTTTTCTTGGCGTAGCGCACCATCGCTTGCGCCGAAGCGCGGACCTGCGTCACCGTGCCCGGAGGCGAGTCGACCTGGTCGGTCCAGAGCGTCTGCACGGAATCGAGGATCAGCAGGGCAGGGGCCGTGTCGGCTTCCAGCGTCGCCAGGATGTCTTCCACGCTGGTTTCTGCAGCAAGCGCGACGGGCGCGCCTGCGAGGCCCAGTCGCTCGGCCCGCAGGCGCACCTGACCGATCGCTTCCTCGCCGGAGATATAGACTGTCTTGTGGCCAAGTCCGGCGAGCTGGGCGGCCGCCTGGATGAGAAGCGTGGACTTGCCGATGCCCGGATCACCCCCGACCAGCAAGGCCGACCCGCGCACGAAGCCGCCACCGGTGACCCGGTCGAGTTCGGCGACCTTCGTGCTGATCCGCGGCGCTTCCTTGGTGTCGCCCGAGAGGCCGACCAGAGGAACGACGCGCCCCTTGCTGCGGGAGGCTCTGCCGGGCCCGCCGCCAATGCCGCCACCGGTCTGTTCCTCGACAATCGTGTTCCATTCGCCGCAGCTTTCGCAGCGGCCGACCCATTTGGCCGTGACGGCGCCGCAGGACTGACAGACAAATGAGGTGGAACGCCGCGCCATATGCTTTCCTTCGGACTTAACCTGATCAGGTCAGGGGGCCATAGACACGCTCAAAGCGCCGCCCGAGGCTTGTCAGATATTCGTAGTCGATGGTCTCCGCATAAGCGGCCAGGTCCGTTGCCGCAACAGCCGGGCCGAGCATTTCCACAAACGCGCCGCGTTTCAGAAGGTGATCGGGCACATCCGTTACATCCAGCGTGATCATGTCCATGGAAATCCGGCCGAGGATCGGTGCCTTGTGGCCGCCGATCACACCGAAGCCCCCCGGCCGGTCGTCCGAGCCGCTGGCCCTGCGCAAAAGACCATCGGCATATCCGGCCGCAACGACGGCATTCCTGAGCGGGCGCCTGGCCGTCTGTGTGGCGCCGTAGCCGATGGTATCGCCCTCCGGCACCTCCCGGATGATCATGATGCGGGCTTCAACCTTGGCAACCGGTTTCATCTGGTTGGGCGTGGTCTCGATTGCCTGTCCGCCGTAAAGCGCGATCCCCGGACGGACCATGTCAAAGTGATAGTCCGGTCCCATCTGCACACCGGCCGAGTTGGCAAGCGAGCGCGGAATACGCTTGAACGGATCGGTCACTGTCCTGAAGAGCTCGAGCTGCCGCCGGTTCATCGGATGGTCCGGTGTGGAACCGCAGGCGAGGTGGCTCATGATCAGCGATGGCTGGAACGGGCCGAGCAGGCTCTTGTCGGTCATGGCTGCGCCGAATTCTGCCGGCGACAGTCCCAACCGGTGAATGCCTGTATCGACATGGACCGCGGCATCGAAGGATTGACCCGCCGCCTTGCAGATGCCGGCCCATTCCTGCAGCTCTTCCAGGCTGCCGAGAACCGGGCGGATCCTGTTGTCGAGATAATGCGTATAGGTGTCAGGAAACAAACCATCGAGTGCATAGACCACGGCGTCCGGCAACACCTGCCGCAAGGCGATCGCCTCGGTCGGCACGGCAGCGAAGAATGTTCGGCACCCAGCTTCGTAAAGCGCGGGTGCCGCCTTGTCCTGGCCTGTCCCGTAAGCGTCTGCCTTGATTGCTGCGGCGCATTCGGTTTTGGCCCCGGTCTGACCATTGAGAAACCGCCAGTTGGACGCGATTGCGTCCAGGTCGATGGTCAGGCGGCCGCCATAAAGAGAAGGTGAATGGGACATAAGCTCGGAAGTCGACACGATGCGGCTGTTTCTCCGGTCGGAATCAAAAAACGCTCAGCGGCGGAAGCGTAGCAAATCCTGGCAGGCTTGGGCCAATGGAGAAACCGAAGCAGAGCGCAATAGTGTCGCAGCGCGACCGGGGCACGTCCGACGCTGGTTGCAGCTTAGTCCATATAGAGAAATTCGACCCCGGTTTCTCCGTTTCGAACCCAGCGGATCTCGGCATAGAAGCGAAGTTTGCGGCTTTCGATCTCGATCGTGACGCGCTGTCCGGGTTCCAGGTCCTTGGTATTGGTCGCAAGACGGCAGCCGCCGACACTGATATCTTCAACGACACAGGGACGGTGGATGTCGTCCTGCTTGAGCAGGCCGGGCCATTTACACCGTCTTCTTGGAAAAACGCGAGCTTCCTCGCGCAATTTCTGGGTCGCTGAATACAAGTGAACTCGCTGAAAAGACTTGGGCTCAATTGACTGCGACGCACAGTAAGGCGAGAGTTTTAACAGGGATTTAAGCGAGGTTTCGAAAGATAAACCTGTCTATTTCGCCTAGGTCGCGTTTTGGCCCGGTCTTTCGAAAGCGAACCGAGCCTGAACACTGTTAATACAGGCGCTGACTGAGCCCGCTGCCTCTATTCATAGCGTTCCGGCAAATGGTCTTCTTCTGCAAGGTCGGAGAAACGGGTGTACTGGCCTTCGAAGTGCAGGTTTGCCGTGCCGGTCGGGCCGTGACGCTGCTTGGCGATGATCACTTCCGCCTTGCCCTTCAGGCGTTCCATGTCCCGCTGCCAGTTTTCATATTCGACCGTGTCCGGCTCCGGTTCGGTCTTGGAGAGGTAGTACTCTTCACGGAACACGAACAGGATCACGTCGGCGTCCTGCTCGATCGAACCGGATTCACGAAGATCCGACATCATTGGCCGCTTGTCGTCGCGGGCTTCCACCTGACGCGACAGCTGCGACAGGGCGATGATCGGCACCTGAAGTTCCTTGGCAAGGGCCTTCAGGCCTGTGGTGATCTCGGTGATTTCCTGAACACGGTTGCCGGAATTCTTGGCGGAGCCGGACAGGAGCTGGATATAGTCGACCACCAGAAGATCCAGACCGCGCTGACGCTTCAGGCGCCGGGCCTTGGCCACCAGGGAAGCGATGGAGATGCCGCCGGTCTGGTCCACATGCAGTGGCACGGTCTGCATGGTCTGGGCACAGGCGGCGAGTTTTTCGAATTCGGCCTCTGTGATGTCACCGCGGCGGATTTTCGAAGACGAGATTTCCGCCTGTTCGGAAATGATACGTGTCGCCAGCTGTTCGGCCGACATTTCCAGTGAGAAGAAGCCGACAACGCCGCCATTCACGGTTTTCAGCGATCCGTCGGGCTGTTCTTCGGCCTTGTAGCCTTGCGCAATATTGTAGGCGATGTTGGTGGCAAGAGAGGTCTTGCCCATGGCGGGGCGTCCGGCAAGCACGATCAGGTCCGAGTGCTGCAACCCGCCCATCAGGCGGTCGAGCTCGCGCAATCCGGTGGAAATACCCGACAAGGCGCCTTCACGATTATAGGCGGCATGCGCCATCTCGATGGTTTCGGAAAGGGCATCGCCGAAAGACACGAAACCGCCTTCGCTGCGGCCCGTCTCGGCCAGCTCGAACAGCCGGCGCTCGGCGTCGTCGATCTGCTGCTCGGGTGGCACGTCGATGGGCGCGTCAAAAGCGATGTTGACCATGTCCTCGCCAATGCGGATCAGATTCCGCCGGATGGCAAGATCATAGATGGTACGGCCATAGTCCTCGGCATTGATGATCGAGGCGGCGTCACCGGCAAGGCGCACGAGGAACTGGGTCGCGGACAGATCCGCGATCTTTGCGTCTGCCGGGTAGAAGGTCTTCAGGGTGACGGGGGAGGCGGTCTTGCCGGCCCGGATCAGGTGGCTGGCCTTCTCGTAGATGTCCTGGTGGGACGGCACGAAGAAATGATGCGGTTCGAGAAAGTCCGACACGCGGTAGAAGGTCTCGTTGTTGACCAGAATGGCGCCAAGAAGCTGCCGCTCGGCTTCCGCGTTATGCGGTGCCAGACGCTGGACGTCTTCTTCCGTTTCGACCTTCTGCAATGTGCCCTTCATATCGTCCCCCGATGACCCAAGTTTATCCGGAATACTCTTTGACCGGGTCGGGCTCAAGGATCAAAAACGGCAGTTTTCGATTCCCACTGTCATTCACAGATCAGCGGGGAAAGAGTCGAATCGCGCTTGACTCGAAAGCTGTTTGAAGACTCAAGGCGCTAGCTGTTAGTTATTGAAAATACAGAATTTTTTGAGAAAGTTAATAGACGGTTAATGAATTTACGTGCGGATTCAACACCTTGGAGCGGACTCTGAAGCCAGTGTTTGAGGCATCTTGCAGGTGTTGAGATTGTCTGGCCGGCTAAACAAAAAAACGGCGCTGCAAGCAGCGCCGTTTCTCTTAAGCTTAAGAAGCTGGGTAAGCCGATCAGGCTTCCTCTTCAGCCGGAGTTTCCTCGGAGACGTCGTCGCCTTCCTCGGTGCCTTCAGCTTCTTCTTCTTCTTCTTCGAATTCAAAGACGTCCTGTTCCGGAGTGGTGAGGTCTTCACCGGCAGCCTGGCGAACGGCTTCGTCTTCGGAGCGGGCGACGTTGACGCTGATGGCGACTTCGACTTCCGGGTGCAGCTGGATCAGAACGTTGTGCAGGCCGATAGTCTTGATCGGGCTGCGCAGTTCAACCTGGCTGCGCGCAACGGTGAAGCCGGCTGCCGTCAGGCCTTCGGCGATGTCGCGCGTGGAAACGGAACCGTAGAGCTGGCCGGTTTCGCCAGCGGAACGGATCATGACGAGAGATTCGCCGTCGAGCTTCGCAGCAACGGCTTCCGCCTCGCTCTTGCGCTCCAGGTTCCGGGCTTCGAGCTGAGCGCGCTCACGTTCGAAACGCTCGAGGTTGGCCTTGTTGGCACGCAGCGCCTTGCCCTGCGGCAGCAGGAAGTTACGGGCATAGCCGTCACGTACTTTGACGGTGTCGCCCATCTGGCCGAGCTTTGCGATACGCTCAAGAAGGATGATTTGCATGTCTTTCTCCTACTGTCCCACCTCTTCGGTGGTTAGAGACCGTTTGCCCGCGGTCCCAATCCGGGTCTCCCGGGCTGGCCCGGGAGAAATGGCCCTCGAAAGAGGAGGGCTTAGCTGATCACGAAAGGCAGCAGGCCGAGCAGGCGGGCGCGCTTGATGGCGCGGGCCAGTTCACGCTGCTTCTTCGCGGAGACCGCGGTGATGCGGCTCGGGACGATCTTGCCGCGCTCGGAAATGTAGCGCTGCAGCAGACGGATGTCCTTGTAGTCGATCTTCGGAGCGTTGGAGCCGGAGAACGGGCAGGTCTTCCGGCGACGGAAGAACGGACGGCGGCTCGGCATTTGTGCGATATCAACCATTATCTCTTACTCCCCTTCAGCCCGGCGCGGAGGGCGGCTGCCACCCGGACGGTCGCCGCGGTCGCCACGGCCACCGCCACGGCGGTCGTCGCGGTCACGCTTCTGCATCATTGCAGACGGCTCTTCTTCGAGCTCATCGACGCGGAAGGTCATGTAACGCAGAACGTCTTCGCTGAGGCCCATCTGACGCTCCATCTCGGCAACCGCTGCATGCGGGGCTTCGATGTTCATCAGGGTGTAGTGAGCCTTGCGGTTTTTCTTGATGCGGTAAGCCAGGGTGCGCAGACCCCAGTTTTCCACCTTGCCGACAGTGCCGCCAGCGCCTTCGATGAGGCCCTTGTACTGTTCGACGAGTTGTTCGACCTGCTGGGCCGAAACGTCCTGGCGAGCCAGGAATACGTGCTCGTAAAGAGGCATGGAAACAAGCCTTTCTCATGTTGACAACGCGGGACTGGCGCAGAGCCTCCTCGTAGCCCTCTGAAAGGCACGAGAATTCTAACGAGAGCGGAGACACGGGAAGTCGGATCGTTTGACAGATCCTGGCTTGCGCCCTTCCGTTCAGCCCCCGGCCAAATCCCGGATGAAGCGCGCTCTATACTCTGTTGGGCGCAAAATGCAAGTGCCGAGCTGTCATTTCGCTGCGAAATCGGCAAAATTGGCCTTAACGCGGAATTCTCACCCGAAATGGCCTGCCTGCGTCAGGCGTTTTTCACATTCAACCTGGCCAAATCAATCCTGCAAGGCAGATATGCAGGCCGAATTCACGGAAAAGCGCCCGATTCTCGGAATTGAGGGAGTGCAGGGCCTTGACAGTACGGTCCCGGACGTATCATAGGCTCGCGCCAACATTCGATTTCAGTCCGGACCGGGCTGTCTTATCCGCTTTCAAAAAGCCATGGGCCTGATGCCAGTCTTAAGATCGGGCCCGCGCACGAGTCTACGGAGGCGTTTCCAGATGACCATCGCATTCACATTCCCTGGACAGGGCAGCCAGAGCGTCGGCATGGGCAAGGGGCTCGCCGATGCGTTTCCGGAGGCCCGGGCGGTCTTCGACGAAGTCGACGAGGCTCTCGGGCAGAAACTGTCCGATGTCATGTGGACCGGGCCGGAAGACGCCCTGACGCTGACGGCCAATGCCCAGCCAGCACTGATGGCGGTGAGCCTGGCGACGATGCGCGTGCTTGAGGCGCGCGGTCTTGATCTTGCGGCCAGCGTGTCTTTCGTCGCCGGGCATTCGCTCGGCGAATATTCGGCTCTGGCCGCTGCCGGCAGCCTGGATGTCGGAACGGCTGCACGTTTGCTGCGTGTGCGCGGCGATGCCATGCAAAATGCGGTTCCGGTCGGGCAGGGCGCCATGGCCGCACTGCTCGGGCTCGAATTCGAGGCGGCCGTTGAAGTCGCGGAAGCTGCGGCCCAGGGGGAAGTCTGCCAGGCGGCAAACGACAATGCGCCGGGTCAGGTCGTGGTGTCCGGTCATCTGGCGGCTGTCGAGCGTGCCATTGAAATCGCCAAGGCCAAGGGCGCGCGCAGGGCAGTCATGCTGCCGGTCAGCGCTCCGTTCCATTGCGCCCTGATGGCGCCGGCCGCCGACAAGATGTCCGAAGCGCTGGCGAATGCCCAGATCAACGCACCGAAGGTTCCGCTCGTTGCCAACGTCCTGGCGCAGCCGATCAGCGAACCGGACGAAATCCGGGCCCGTCTCGTTGAACAGGTCACCGGCACCGTGCGCTGGCGCGAGAGCGTGACCTGGCTTGCCGGAAACGGCGTCGACACGTTCGTGGAAGTTGGAACCGGCAAGGTTCTGACCGGCATGATCAAGCGGATTGCCAAGGAGGCCACCGGCATGGCCGTGAATACACCGGAAGATATCGACGCGCTTCTGGAAAAGATCACCGGTTAAGGCTTATATCTCCCAGGACCCGACGTGGCCCGACCGGGCCGACCTCAACAACGGAAGGATTCCATATGTTCAGCTTGCAAGGGAAAAACGCGCTTGTCACCGGCGCCACGGGCGGGATCGGTGAAGCCATCGCGCGTGCGCTTCATGCGCAGGGCGCGACCGTTTCCTTGTCCGGAACGCGGGCTGAGAAACTGGAAGCGCTTGCCGCAGATCTCGGCGAGCGCGCCTTCGTCACACCGGCAAACCTGTCCGATCGCGACGCCGTGGATGGGCTGCTTCCGGCTGCGGAAGAAAAAATGGGCTCCGTTGACATCCTGGTCAACAATGCCGGTATCACCCGCGACAACATCTTCATGCGCATGAAGGACGAGGAATGGGATCAGGTGATCGAAGTCAACCTGAGCTCCGGTTTCCGTCTGTGCCGCGCTGCCATCAAGGGCATGATGAAGCGCCGGTCCGGCCGGATTGTCGGCATCACCTCCGTCGTCGGCGTGACCGGCAATCCGGGGCAGGTGAACTATGCCGCCGCCAAGGCGGGCATGATCGGCATGTACAAGTCGCTCGCCCGGGAAGTCGCCAGCCGCAATATCACCGTCAACACGATTGCGCCGGGATTCATTGAAACGGCCATGACCGACGCGCTGAACGACAAGCAAAAAGAATCGATTTTGACAAGTGTCCCCGCGGGGCGTTTGGGCACTTCCGCTGAGATCGCTTCGGCCGCTCTTTATCTCGCCAGTGACGAGGCTGCCTACGTGACCGGGCAGACCCTCCACGTCAATGGCGGCATGGCTATGATTTAAAAGGAAGTTTCGCCGAGCAGGCAAAAAAAATCCGGGCCGCTCAAGAGCGGTCTGGACCGGCTGGTAAAGGTCAACAAAGTGTGTTACCAACCCGCCGATCGCTACGAATTGCGCCGATCTCCGGGATTCCGGTTAGACGGTGCGAGGAAGTTTAGGCCGCGATTTCGCACCGCCGCTTGCTAATGGACGGTCAGGGGCAGTTTCGCGTGAGATGATTAGAGAAAACTAAGGAAGTGAAAAATGAGCGATATCGCGGATCGGGTAAAGAAGATCGTTGTTGAGCACCTCGGTGTGGACGCTGAGAAAGTAGTCGAAGGCGCCAGCTTCATCGACGACCTGGGCGCAGACAGCCTCGACACCGTTGAGCTGGTCATGGCATTCGAAGAAGAATTCGGCGTTGAAATCCCGGACACCGCAGCAGAAACCATTCTGACTGTTGGCGACGCTGTCAAGTTTCTCGAAGCCAACAAGTAAGGGCCCCGTCGCCCTTCTTGAGAACTATTTGAAGATCGGGCCGGCGGGGTCAAATCCCCGCCCGGCCCTTCCAACGTAAGTGCAGGTGTATGAGGCGAGTTGTCGTAACTGGGTTGGGCATGGTCACGCCGCTTGGCTGTGGTGTCGATGTCACTTGGAAAAAGATCCTTGAGGGACAAAGCGGGGCCAACAAGGTCACCAATTTCAAGGTCGACGATTTGGCCTGCCAAATCGCCTGCCAGATCCCCCGCGATCCGTCCGTTGAAGGAGCGTTCAATCCGGATGACTGGATGGACGTCAAGGAACAGCGCAAGGTCGACGACTTCATCGTCTATGCGATGGCAGCTGCCGATCAGGCCATGGCCGATTCAGGCTACAAGGCAGAAACCTACGACCAGCAGGCGCGCTCCGGCGTTCTGATCGGGTCGGGCATCGGTGGTCTGCAGGGCATCGAACAGGGCGCGCATCTGCTCGCTGAAAAGGGCCCGCGCCGTGTCTCGCCGTTCTTCATTCCCGGTCGCCTGATCAACCTTGCCGGCGGCTACGTGTCGATCCGGCACGGCCTGAAGGGCCCCAACCACGCCGTTGTGACCGCCTGTTCCACTGGGGCACATGCCATCGGGGATGCGTCCCGCCTGATCGCCTTCGGCGACGCGGATGTCATGGTTGCCGGTGGTACGGAATCGCCGGTTTGCCGGCTGGCGCTGGCCGGATTTGCGGCTTGCCGCGCCCTGTCCACCGCTTTCAACGATGAGCCGGAACGCGGTTCCCGCCCGTATGACGTAGCCCGCGACGGCTTCGTGATGGGCGAGGGCGCCGGCGTTGTGGTTCTGGAAGAATATGAACATGCCGTCCGCCGCGGCGCCAAAATCTACGCCGAAGTGATCGGCTATGGCCTGTCCGGCGACGCCTATCACATCACCGCGCCGTCCTCCGATGGTGATGGTGCCTACCGGTGCATGGAAGCAGCGCTGAAGCGCGCAGAAGTGACGCCGGCCGATGTGGACTACGTCAACGCCCATGGCACATCGACGCCGCTCGGAGACGAGATTGAACTGGGTGCCGTGACGCGTTTGTCCGGAGAACACGCTTCGAGCCTGACCATGTCATCGACCAAGTCGTCGATCGGTCACCTTCTGGGCGCTGCCGGCGCCGTCGAGGCCATCTTCTCCGTGCTCGCAATTCGCGACAGCATGGCACCGCCGACGATCAATCTCGACAATCCTTCCGTGGAAACGGAAATCGATCTGGTGCCGCACAAGCCGAAGAAGCTGGACATCAATGTCGCCCTTTCCAATTCCTTTGGGTTCGGCGGCACCAATGCCTCGCTTGTCTTCCGTAAAGTTGCCGCATAACCCCTTCACATTTGCCGCACCGGACCGATTCTCTCGGTCCGGTGCGATTTCTTTTGTGACAACTGGTGTGTTCGAGCCAATATCGGTAAAGAAGCGGCTCGAACCTGGAGGTGCGAACCGATATGCGCATTAAGCCGAAAAGCCCGCGCGAAGCCTTGCAGCCGGAGCAGGCACCGGCACCGCCGCAGCGCTCCCGCCATGTGCGCAACCCGCTGGTCATCCTGATCAACCTTGTGATCACGCTGGCCGTCTTCGGTCTGGCGACCGTGGGCGGCGCACTCTACTTCGGCAAGAAGAAGTTCGAGGAAGCCGGCCCGCTTGCGGCGGACGCGACGGTTGTGATCTCTTCCGGATCCGGCCTGTCGGGGATCACCGACCGTCTCGCCGGCCAGGGCGTTATCGACGACAGCATGATTGACGAGTGGATCTTCAACCTCGGCATCCGCTTCTACAAGAATGCCACCAATCTGAAAGCCGGCGAATACGCCTTTGCACCGGGTGTCTCCATGCACCAGGTCATGACCGACCTCGTGGAAGGCAACGCGGTCACGCATTCCGTCACCATTCCGGAAGGCTGGACCACCGCCCAGATCATCGATCGTGTGCGCAAACATCCGGTTCTGGTCGGTGAGATCACGGATGTGCCGGGCGAGGGCGCCCTGCTGCCCGAAACCTACACCTTTGCACGCGGCATGACCCGTCAGGGCGTGCTCGACCAGATGAAGGCGGCGCAGGACAAGCTGCTTGCCGAGATCTGGGAGCGGCGGACCAGCGATCTGCCGGTCAACTCGCCTGAGGAGCTGGTGATCCTGGCGTCGATCGTCGAGAAGGAAACCGCATTGGCCGATGAACGCCCGCGCGTTGCCGGCGTCTTCGTCAACCGGCTCAACAAGAACATGCGCCTGCAGTCGGATCCCACGATCCTCTACGGCCTTTACGGCGGTGAGGCCTGGCTCAAGGACCGGTCGGCCATCAAGCAGTCCGAGCTGAAGGCGGAAAACAACTACAACACCTATCAGATCGACGGCCTGCCGCCGGGACCGATCGGCAATCCGGGCCGGGCGGCCATGGAAGCGGTCGCCAACCCGTCGCGCACGCTGGACCTCTTCTTTGTGGCGGACGGTACCGGCGGGCACATTTTTGCCGAGACCTATGAGCAGCACCAGGCGAATGTGCGCAAGTGGCGCAAGATCGAACGGGAACGCCGGCAGCAACAGCAAAACCAGGAAACGCAGCCGGCAACGTCGAACTGACCGCGTGCGCGGCAGGCGCCGGACGGAAAACCGGAGGGGCAGATGGCACTTGCCAGCATGACAGGGTTCGCGCGGGCGATCGGGGAAGCGGGTCCCGTACGCTGGACCTGGGAACTCAGATCCGTCAACGGCAAGTCGCTGGACCTGCGCATTCGCATTCCGGCCGGGCTGGAAACCCTGGAACCGAAGATCCGCGAGCGCTGCAGCAAGGTGCTGCGCCGCGGCAACGTGTCCATTGGCCTTGCCATGCAACGCGACCAGTCGGCGCAGCAGCTGCAGGTCAACGAAGCGGCGCTTGAGGCCGTTCTGTCGACCATCGATCTTCTGAAACAACGTGTGCCGGACCTGGCGCCACCGTCGCTCGATGGCATTCTGTCCCAGAAGGGTGTCTTCGACCTGAAGGAGCCCGAGGACGACGAAGCTGCCCAGGCTGCGCTTCACAAGGCGCTGCTGACCTCGCTCGATGGCGCCCTGATCGACCTGGTCGACATGCGCCACACGGAAGGTCACGCGATCAGCACGGTTGTGCGCGGTCAGATCGACCGGATCGCGGAACTGACCCAGGCCGCGGAAGGCCTGCCGGCCCGCAAGCCCGAGGCGATCAAGGCCCGACTGAAGAAACAGGTCGCCGAGCTGATGGATGCCTCCGACGGCCAGCTGGACCCGCAGCGCCTCCACCAGGAGGCGGTTCTGCTGGCGACCAAGGCCGATATCCGCGAAGAGCTCGACCGGCTGCAGGCGCATGTGGCCGCCGTCCGCGATCTGATGGACAGCGGCGGCGCAATCGGCCGGCGTCTCGATTTCCTGGCACAGGAATTTAACCGGGAAGCCAATACACTGTGCTCCAAGTCGAATGACGTGGATCTGACGGCCATCGGGCTGGACTTGAAAGCCGTTATCGATCAAATGCGTGAGCAGATACAGAATCTGGAGTAAGCCCCATGACCGACGCCCCCGCCGGAACGCCGTCTGGAACCACCGTCAGCGCGGAAGAGGCCGAACAGCAGCGCCGCGGGCTGATGCTGGTCCTGTCGTCGCCTTCGGGTGCGGGCAAGTCGACCATTGCGCGGCTGCTTCTGGACAAGGAAGACAATCTCGCCCTGTCGATCTCCGTCACGACTCGGCCGCGCCGGTCCAGCGAGGTGGACGGTGTCCATTACCACTTCCTCGATCCAGGCCGCTTTGAACAGATGCGCGAGCATGACGAGCTCCTGGAATGGGCGGAAGTGCACGGCAACTACTATGCGACGCCGCGCGGGCCGGTCGAGAACGCGATCGAGAACGGCCGCGACATCCTGTTCGACATCGATATCCAGGGCACGTTCCAGCTCTACGAGAAGATGCGCTCCGACGTCGTTTCCATCTTCATCCTGCCGCCGTCGATTGCGGAGATGAAATCCCGCTTGAAACGCCGCGCGGAAGACACCGACGATGTCATCGCCAAGCGCATGAAGACTGCCGTCGGCGAAATGCGCCACTGGGAAAAATACGATTATGTGGTCGTCAATGACGACCTGGAACGGGCCTATGAAAACGTCCGCGCCATCCTGCGCGCCGAACGCCTCAAGCAATACCGCTCACCGAAGATCGGCCCGCTCATTCAGGGCATGGTGGATGACCTGGAAGCGGAACTCGGCGGCGCGGGGTGAGGGGCGAGGGCTGAGCTGAGGGACCTGCCTGTATAGGCAAGGCTGCCCCTCTTTGGCAGTTGCTGTCGCGCGCGGTGCTAGCGGTTTACGCTTAGCGGACGGTATATTGTTGCCACGGATCTCACGCTCCTCAGGCGTGAGGGAGCGCAGACATAGTGCCTCCCATTCTTCGTAAGGCGTGAAGCAGCAACCGTCGAAGTGAAGACTGGCGTCGATGCCATACGTACGTTTTCAAGGAAAAACGGTCGGCATACGGCGTGAAGCGCCAGCAATTGGAGTGGTTGAAAAAGAGCCTGGCGCCGGGTGACACGCTTGTCGTTTGGAAGCTGGACCGGCTGGACCACGGTGTCGGCGAATTGAATTCATTCATGGCGATGCTGAAGAAACGAGACGTGAATTTCGTCAGCCTGAATGACCAGATCGACACGCGCACGGCCATGGGAAACTTCATGTTTCACCTGTTGGCGTCACTGGCGCAGCTTGAACGGGATCTGACGGCAGAGCGAACTAGGGCGGGGATGGACGCAGCTCGTAAGCGCGGTTGGCATCCTGGACCGCAAACGCTGGTTCAGCGGCTCGAAAAAGAAGACCCGAAGCAGCTTAAGGCGCTTCTAAAAGACATTGCGGACCCAACAATGACTTGGCGCGGCCTGCATAAGAAGTATGGTTATGCGGTTGCAACTTTACGGCGACACTTAGAACGCGAACGCAAAGAGGCGCTGGCTAAGCTGGCAGCGGACGACGAAAAATGAGGATTTTGAAATGCGCCTAATGAATACTCTCTCTATTTCTAGAATTGGATTGATGTTGCTGACACTAATTTTGCTGAGCGGCGCATCTTCTGCTGATGTGGTTAAGAGCGGCACTTGCGGTGCAGGTTGGGCGATGACCGGTATCCATGTCCAAAAAGATCTTTTTTCTTGTATCCCCATGCCTTCTCAACACAGTCGAAAATGGGACCGGGACGGGGCAACTCAAAGAAATTTACAGCATTCGTGCCCTATTGATTGGTACGCCATAGACTATGAGGCGTCCGGTCATGATCTACTTTGCGGTAAAGGGCCACAAATCGATATGCGTTTGGAAAAAATCTTTAGTGGGAAAGATGGGCAAAACCAAAAACCGGACAAAATGATTGGGTGCCCCCCAAATTCTAGCCATTCAGATGACGGACGCACTTGGGTTATGACCGGTGTTCGGGTTGATCATAACTTCATAGCTTGCACCCCACTAAACTGAAGAACGAATTCAGCGGTCCGCAAGGATAAGATAGTGCCGAAGGATTGCCCCCTCCGGTCGCGCTGAGCCAAATTTAACTGTGACTCACAAGGAGCGGACCATGCCAGCCGAGAAGGCGGGACCGATGATGGAACGCCATATTATAGACGGTAAGACGGTCTATCTGCCGGTTGGATCGGTGCTTGAACCGCCAGCGCCGAAAGACATGACCGACGACGATGCAGCAGCCTGGCTGGAAGTCGAGCTGAAGAAGCCTTTGGGAAAATGTTTCTGAAACAAGGGAGGAATTATTATGTTGAAGAGTGTCTCAATTTTTTTGAGTTTCTATATTTTCTCGTCTCTATGGATTAGCATAGGTTTTGCTTCAAATTTAGAATGCCTTGCAGAGGCGAAGACCTATGTTTTTACTTTGGAAAGTAAGAAATTTAAGGTGTTGGAAAGTGATGAAGAGGATAAAGTTACAAAAAAACTAATTAATTGCCTTTCGAGTAAGGATGAAAAGGTCAGTAATCAGGAATCAATAATTCACTATGACGAAGACCAAATATTTAAAATTGTAGATTTGTTTCTTAAAAATTCTTTAAACCCCTACAACGAAAGCTCAAAGAGTCTCCTGCCAAAAAAACATATTGACATACCTAGCCATCCTCTCGATGGCGTGCTTATGAATTGCGTCATACGGGGTGGGCGTCTTGAGTGTTCGCCGATGCTATGGACCGAACCGCTGGGTCTGGAAATTCCTTGGACCGAGCCGCTGGGTCCGGAAATGCCAGTGATTTTGATTGATCCAAATAGTTCTCAATAATTTGCAGTGCAGTAAAGAGGGTAATGCGGCGTTGTCATTTCTCTGGGTTGAGAAGGGGCATCCCCTTGATGCAATGACAGCAGTTTGCAACGCGATGGAACGAGCGCCTGACCTATTTGAAAAAGCCCACGTTCGCGGTTGTGACAGTAACGGCAATAGCCGGGTTGTTCGCTGTTTCTTTCTAAAAGATCGGGATTCATAAGGAGCGAACAAATTTCAATAGCGATTTATGAGGTGCCCAGATGGAAGAAAGAACCAGAAAAAAGAAAAGAAAATTTTTTCATTTCTTAATTTTACCTTTTTTAACTTCATTTTATTGCACGGATATTTTACAGGCGAGGGTATAAAGTTAGAATATTTATGGTTTAACTACATCATGCTGGCTTTCATAAGTGTTATTACTGTTGTGTTGATTTTCTTAAACCTTGATGAGCCGTTGGTGCTTGTTTTGGATTCTATGTTTCTGTTCTTATTTGCTATTGTTATATTTGCAAATATCTATTCTTTTTACGGTTTGGTTGACGGCACGGTTCTTGATGCTGAAACAGGCTTGGAAGTGGCCAAAATAACGCATGACAAGTACGATACGTTTTACTTCTCTATAGTGACGTGGACCACATTGGGTTATGGGGATTGGCAGCCGACGCAGAGCGTAAAAATCTTTGCCGCAGTTCAAGCGTTAGTAGGTATGTATTCAACGGCGCTGTTGTTTGGCTTGTTCACTTATTCATTCGGCTTGCGAAACAAGCGAGACTCATAAGGAGCGCTGATGAAAATATATATACCTATAATAACAATGGTAACATTTTTAATATTTTGATTTTTGATAGGTATCAACTCGAAGGAAAAAGGTGGGGTTATTGCAAAGATTTTGACATATGTTTCGATTCCTATTTTCTTTCTATTTTTGCTTCTGTTGATTTTCTTCTACTGGGCAATGTTTTTCGGGTCGCAGGCGGCCGGGGTCGGCGGCGTGATTGTATTTTTGTTTTTGTTCGTGGGGTCTCCAATGATTGCTCTGGTGTCCATTTTTTCGGTGGCGTTGTTGGGCGATTTGTAAAAAACCGTATTAGTCACCAAGAAACGAATTGAACGGAGCCAGCAACGCCGATGTACGGACAACCAACTGTTCACACGGCTCGGAGGGCTAATGCCTCACGTTGTTCGGATTGCGCTCGAACGTTGCGACCAATTTAACTGTGACTCATAAGGAGCGGACATGTCGGACAAGCTCGCGGCCCTAGTTGATCAGGTGAGAGATTACAAGATGACCGCTGAAGAATTCGCCGAGCAGCGAATTGCTTATGCGTATGGCAACGCGCCTCTCGATGATGACAGCATGAAAGAGCAGGTGCGCCAAGCTTTGACTGTTCCGTTTTTCAACCGTGACTCATAAGGAGCGAATTTAATTGAAAGTTAGTTCCAAATTTCCTTTAAAGCTGAGTGTTTTACCGGAAGAGTTATTTACAAATATCGAGATACTTCCAGTTCTTCGAAACGCGTGGCAGTCACCAGGGTGTAAAACGAAATTCTTTTTGCCGTAAATAACTTTGAAATCAACTTTGTCGGGACTTGGGATGCTCACCGCGCAGATTTTTGCAAAGTAGGTTTCGCCTGTTTGGTCGTCATAAATCCGCTCAGTTGTTTGACTGTCACCTTTTACTTCAACAATAAAGGGAATTTCAAAATCCGGAGCCTTTTGAGCGTATGCACTTTGACCAAATGTAACCGCCAAAAATAATATCGAGATCTGTAGTTTAAGCATTGATAATATCCTTTGGTGTCGTGGTGAATTTGTTCAACCTACGATCTAAATTGTAAAATCGCAAATAGATGAAGGAGCCGGATTATGTGGGAAGGGGTCCAAATAGCTTTGGCGATCCTGCTGCCGATCTACACCTTTGCCCTCTTGCGAATTGTGTGGCGGGTCCGGTTCCATCCGGAAAAGGTCAGGTTTGACTTGGAAAATCGATAGAGAAGTAAGGAGCCGAGCATGCTGGAACATCTTGACGCCATAGCAATTTTGATTGGCTTGGGCGCGAATGTTGTCATGTTCGCATGGCTTCTGATTTTCAACCCGTAAACAAAGGAGCTCAACTTTTGAAGAAACTTATTCGGTTTACCGATGATGCATCAATTCTCATTCACCCGTCAGGAGTGAGATTCTTCCTCCTCCGACCCGGTGACAAAACTATCCCGCATTTTCAAGAGGCTGGGATTGTTTTTGAAGAGGGTGAAAACATCCGTGACGGTGTTGTTCATCTGCGGGCGCTTGATGGTGTTTACGAAGTGCAGCACGACGAAGCCACAGGGTTTGTTGTGCAAAAACTGCTTAACTTATAAGGGAGCGGATTGTCGGATTTTCCTTTCAAAGTTCGCATTCCTTGCGACGATGAAGATATCGATCGACTAAGGAACCACGCCAAAATCTTCGTTGGCAAAGAGTATGTCGACTGGGAGTGCGAGTGGCACAACAGCGGCTGTGTGGAATTCGGCTTTTCGGACCCAAACAATCAGGAGTTTTTCGAAAAGATTAAGAGAAACAATCGTGACTCATAAGGAGCGTTTCACGCAAACAGCATCCTATTTGGGAGACTTGTGATAAATTTGATCTCCAAAGTGAAGCTTTCCGTTCTTCAATTCAAGTGTTCCTGCAATAGTTTTTGAAACATCTGGCCACATGTCCCCAAGGAGACAAGAAACTCCTGGCAGTCCCCCTGACTTGGTGAATTGATACTTTGGTCCTTTTCCATTGACGGTAACCGGAAACTGAATTGAGACGGCATGGCATCTGCCGCCTGGCTCATAGGTGCCGCTTCCATACATATATATACGACAGTTCCAGGTGTCAGTTCCCTTAAACCCTCCTGAGTTGTTGTCTTCCAAATGGAGTTCATGAAAGCATCTTAATTCAGAGACGCCACTGTTATCAGTTTGCCAAACGCCCGAAATGTCATAGTTCCTAAACGGTTTTCCGAGAGCAATGCCCTCGTAAGGCCAAATTGTTCTGCAGTTTTTTTGACGAAAGCTTTGAATTTGGAATTCAGAGCCCGTGATAACGCGCCAAGCTGCCCCGGACTTAGTGTGACTTGGATATTTGATTTGACAGGTTCTTTTCCCCCAAAATCGCATTTCATCACGATTTTCATGTCGGTAACCTGCCCCAATCGGAGGGGAACAGGCATTCTGTGCAGGGTCAAAACAAATTACAAAATCGCCAGTAGCGAGTGCTTGCGTACAGAACAATAAACAAAATGTTGCCAAGAAAATGATGAATTGCATCACATTGTCCATCGTTCAACTGCGGCAGTTATTATGCTCAGAATACCCCAGTATATTCGAAAGGTGCTTGAGCTCAGCCTCTGGTCGCGCCAATAAAAACTTGAAATCTATCGTGATTATTGAGGAGCCATCCTCTCCATACCCCCTTGCGCTCACCTCAACCACACCCCGCAACCTCAGCAAACCGCTGCCGGTAGAGCCCCACGATCCGGTCCTTGACCGCCACCAGGGTCGGGTGGAGGCGCAGGCGTTCGTGGAAGCTCATCCAGGCGTCGTTGACGGCAAGGGGAGCATCGGTGAGGCGTTGCAGTCCTTTGGACTGGCCGATCCAGTCTGGCAGAACGCCCATGGCATAGCCGCCTTTCAGGACGTTGTAGAGGGCAATGGAGTTGTTGACCGCATATCGGCAGGGCCGGCCCTTCAGGATTTCGTTCTGCAGTTGGGATGATTTGAGGCGGGCGCGGCTGCCGCAATAGCCGGCCCAGACCTGGTCGGGCCAGGTGAGGGGATCAGCGGCATCCGGATGGGCCTCCAGGTAGTTCTCCGCGGCATAGACATGAAAGGCGATGTCCCCCAGCTTCTGGGCAATCAGGTGCGGGTGTTTGGGCGGACGGTTGCCGATCGCAATGTCGGCGGCATTGCGGCTGAGGTCCCAGAAGGCATCATCTGCATAGAATTCCAGGCGGACCCTGTCGAGGCCCTTCGTGATCTCCTCCACCCGGAGGGTCAGAAACTGCTGGCCCCATTCGCCAAGCGTGATCCGGCAGACCTGTTCGGGTGCATCGACCTTTTCCAGGTCAACCGCGCGGCCGAAATCCGCCGCGCTGCGGGCCATCGTTCGTGCCACCTTGACGAGACGCCGGCCGGCACCGGTCAATTCGTAGCCGGTCTGGCGCCGGTCGAAAAGCTGCACGTCCAGCTGGTCTTCCAGCCGGGCCACATGCCGGCCGACGGTCGGCTGTGACAGCGAAAGCGTGTCGGCAGCCTGGCTGAGGCTCTGGTGTTCGGCGACCGCAAGAAACACCCGGACCGCATCCCAGTCGAAATCGCTATTATTCATAAATGAATGATAGCATGCGGCATTATTCAGTTACATAGGAAAACGGGTCTGTCATGGTTCGGCCATCACAAATGAGGTTTGACATGATCGTGACCTGGCTGCTGTCCCGCCTGCGCAACAAGCGGACGACCCATCAAATTCAAAACAACGTGGCAACCGGAGTATCCGATGCACCCGACTGGATGGCGCGTGACCTCGGACTGGATGACCCGGACAACCGCAAGGCCGTTGCCAGGGGTGGTTGCCGCAACAAGGCGTTTCCGACCGTTTCTAGTCCTTCGCGGCAGCCCCGGCGGTCGTGAAATTGTTCGCCAGCGCAACGAAGCCGGCAATGTCGATCTCCTCCGCGCGCGCGGTCGGTTTCAGACCGGCCGCCTCGATCAGCTGTTCTGCATCCGGCGACAGCGCCTTGAGCGAGGCACGCAGCATCTTGCGCCGCTGGCCGAAGGCCGCCGCCGTGACCCGTTCCAGCGCTTTCAGATCGCAGGGAAGGGGGGACGTGTTGGGTGTCAGGTGCACCACCGCCGACGTGACCTTGGGCGGCGGTGTGAAGGCCTTGGGGCTGATATCGAACAGGATGCCGCCCTTGCAGCGCCAGCCGGCCAGCACGCCGAGCCGGCCATAGGCCTTGGACCCCGGTTCCGCGCTGATGCGCTCGCCGACTTCCTTCTGGAACATCAGGGTCAGAGACGACCAGAATGGTGGCCAGGCCTCCGTGGTGATCCAGTTGATCAAAAGCTGGGTGCCGACATTATAGGGCAGGTTGGCGGCGATCCGGACCTTGTCGCCGCCGGTGACGGCGACCGGGTCGATCTTCAGCGCATCGCCCTCGATCACCTCCAGCCGGCCGGGATAATGCGCGGCGATCTCGCCAAGCGCGGGCAGGCAGCGGCTGTCCTTTTCGATCGCAACAACCTTCCTGGCGCCGGCGGCAAGGAGCGCGCGGGTCAGGCCGCCCGGGCCCGGGCCGATTTCCAGCACCGTGCAATCCTCCAGGGACCCGGCGGAGCGGGCAATGCGCGAGGTCAGGTTGAGATCCAGCAGAAAATTCTGGCCGAGCGATTTCTTGGCATTGAGGCCATGGGCCGCGATCACGTCACGCAGCGGCGGAAGATCGTCGATCTGTGCCATCGGGTCTCGTCCTAGAACCGTTCGGGATGGGCCAGCGCATCGGCCATGCGCAACGAGGCCGCAAAACTGTTGATGCGCACCCGGCCGGTGCCTGCCAGACTGTAGGCCGTGCCGTGGTCGGGCGATGTGCGCACAAAGGGCAGGCCCAAGGTGACATTGACGCTGTCATCGAAGCCGATGGTCTTGGCCGGCACCAGAACCTGGTCGTGATACATGCCGAGCGCACAGTCATACCCGGTGCGGGCAGGCGGGTGGAACAGGGTGTCGGCCGGATGCGGGCCGCTCGCGTCTATGCCCTTGGCGCGCAGCTGTTCGATGGCGGGGGCGATGACATCCCTGTCCTCGGTTCCCATGGAGCCGTTTTCGCCCGCATGCGGGTTCAGGCCGCAGATCGCAAGCCTTGGAGCCGTAAAGCCGAATCTTGTCTTGAGGTCGGCCGCTGTGATTTCCGCCGTCTCCACGATCAGTTCGGTGGTCAGCGTCTCCGGCACGTCCTTCAGCGGAATATGGATGGTCACCGGCACGACCATCAGATCCGGCCCTGCGATCATCATGACGGGCCGGGCTGGAGCGTTTGGCCAGTTCTTTTCTGCCAGGGCACCGAGATATTCCGTGTGTCCGGGAAAGGAAAATCCGGTCTTGTAGAGTGCCGACTTGTTGATCGGGCAGGTGACAAGACTGCTGGCGAGACCCTTCCGGACATCGTCGACACAGCCTTCAATGGCTGAAACGACAGATTGTGCGGTCGCCGCCTGTTCTTCTCCGGGCCGGTCTTCCAGCGCCGGTCCGGTCTGCACAAGGGGGAGGGCCCGGGAAAAGAGGCCGGCGGCCTCTTCGGGCGTTGCCGCCTCAACCGGAACGTCCATGCCCAGTCTGGCCGATCTTTGCCGGAACAGCTCGACATCGCCGCGCACGTAAAAGCCAGGCAGTTTCAGGTTTTTCCGGTTGGCCCAGGCAAGCAGCGCCAGGTCCGGCCCAATCCCGGCCGGTTCGCCCATGCTGACGGCAAGCGTCTCTTGTGATCTTGCCATCTGCGATCAGCGATAGATGATGGTCGCGCGGCGGCGAATTTCCATCAGATAGCGGCGAGACCGGTTTTCGCCTTCCTTGGCCCGCAATTCGTTTTCCAGCTCCGTGCGAACGGCAATGTCGGAGGCAATCTCCCGTTTGCCGCAAACCGCAATCATCTCGAACCCGACGGGCGTGGTCGACGGTTTCGTCAGCTTGCCCGGCTGCAGGGCGCTGATCTCGTCACGCATGCTTGCCGGCAGTTCGGTTTCCAGGCGGCGCCCGATCGGCTGCACCACCACTTCGCTGTACTTGCCGAGAACCGCCCCAGGGTTTTCACAGTCGTTGAAAGCGGACCTGATCTGGTTGCTCTCGCGCTTGCGTTTCGACTTGAAGCCGCCGGACGAGCTTTTCGGCACGACCACAATGATGCGTTTCAGGTCGTATTCGACGGACTTTTTGCGGTCTTCTTCGTCGGTCTTTTTCAAAGCCGCGATGATGTCGGACTCGTTGACGTCGATGTTGCCGCTGAAGCGGGAGCGGACAATCCGGCTCCAGGCCAATTGTGCTTTCAGCCGGGCCTTGAGTGTATCCGGTTTCACACCGCCGCTGCGCAGGGCCTTGTTCAGCTGTGCCGGCGACATTTTCACGTTGCGCGCAATATTGGCATAGGCGTTGTCGACCTCGGACTGGCTGATGTCGACACCCATCCGGGTGGCTTCGCCGAGTTTGACCTGATCATCGATCAGTTCTTCCTTGGCCTGTTTCTTGGCGGCAGACGCGGATTTTCGCTGGGTCAGCGTGATGAGGCGGGCCCGTTGACTGATGTCGTAGTCGGTGATGGGCACGTCATTGACGATGACCCTGATGGCCGCATGCGCCGGCGCAGAGAAGGGCGCGGGCAGAATGAGCGCGAGGCAAAAGAGGACAGGGACGAGGCGAAGTCGCATTGATAACCATCCGTGCTGGCGTGAGGCCAAACCGAAGTTCGTGTTTTGGGCATGATATTTCGCACATCATGCCAACAATTTCAAAGTTTGCCCGCATGATGCCTGAATTCATGGCGGCATCATGACCTGTCGCAAAGAGAAAGGGCTTAGTTAAGGGCGCCGCTGGACACCTGAGTATTGCCGATCGTCCTGAGGCCGATCCGGAAATACAGCGTGCGATCCACCTCTTCGCCATCGTTGCGGCTGCGATCTTCCGCATAAGTTACCGACAGCGAGAAACCTTCGTCGTCATAGCCGATCCCGAAGCCGTCCTGAACGATGTTGCTGTTTTCCAGATCGTAGCGCATCGACCCGAAGATGCGCCAGTTCTCTTCCAGGCGCAGGCTGGCGGAGCCCAGCAGTTCCTCGCGCGGCGAATCGATGCCGACATCCGGCTGTGCGTTCAAGAAGGCATAGGCAAGCGAGGAGACAACCGGGCCGTAGATCGCGCTGGCCTGGGCCTGCACACGATTGAAGGTGAAGTCTTCCTTGTCGAGGCGTGCCTGCGCGCCGACCTTCACGCCGTATTGCGTGTCCAGGTACAGGCTGCCGACATAATCGGACAGATCCGTTTCCAGGCCGGAATCCTGAGTGGCGCCGAGAATGTCCGGTGTCGCATAGGAGTTGTCACCGGCGAGGTGATAGGAGCGTCCGAACAGGCCGCTGACATAGTAGCCGCTGTCCAGCTGGAGCTTGTAGTTCAGGCCGACATTCAGCCGGGTGCCGCCTTC
The DNA here is from genome assembly GCF_965233565.1 of Roseibium sp. Lineage (GTDB taxonomy): Bacteria > Pseudomonadota > Alphaproteobacteria > Rhizobiales > Stappiaceae > Roseibium. The sequence continues at coordinate 5,781,457 of NZ_OZ247494.1, forward strand.
TGCGCGGTCAAAGCCGGAAAACTTGTCCGCATCGAACAGGGTGGTCGTGTCGAAGACGATGCTCTGCGCGTCGTCATTCGGCAACTCGCCGATGCGTTGCTCATTCGGACGCGCCACGATTTGCGCGACCGGCTCAAGAATCTGATTGCCACCTTCGAAGGTCGCAATAAAGGGATAGCGGTATTCCATGCCGATGGCCGGCATGGCGCGGCCGACGAAACTCTCGCCGGACAGGGCAGTGACATCGCTGTCTGGTGAAGCCAGGAAGAACAGGTCGCCGCGCATATAGGCAAATGGCGTGAAGGATTGCCCAAGCGGATCGATGAACGTCCGGCGCCAGTTTCCTTTCAGGGACAGGCGCGAGAACGTGCCGTCGACACCCCGGAATTTCGCGGTCGTGCCGCCATCAACCGAGAAAGCGTCGGTCTCGTCCCGCGTCAGCGAGGTAAAATTCGCCGTCAGCGCGAGTTCGCCGGCAAGGACCGGGTCGGCAAAAACGTAATCATAGTCGATCACAGGCAGAACGAGTGGTTGCTTGTCCTGGAGCGAGCTGCCGACCGGCGAGAAGCCGTTGGCGTTGAACTGGCTGTCCGTGTAGTCCTCTTGCGAGATCTGGAAAGCGTAGGCCCTGACAGTCAGCGCGTTCCTGTCGGTCTTGCCTTCCAGGAAAATCTCGGACGTCTCACCATTGTCACCAAAGCTGGTGAATGAATAGTCCTTGAAGAACTGGCGGTCGCTTTTGTAGGTGAGGTCCCAACCCAGCGTCCAGTCGCGGGAAAGCGAGAGGGATGCTTTTGAGTTGACCGCACCGCGCCAACGCTCGTCGGCTCGCGACGTGCTGAACTGGCTTGGTTGCGCCTGATAGAGACCCGCTGCCGACACGCTGACCTGGCCGGCCGCGAACCGGTGCCGGTATTCAACATCCCCAAACACGCCCTGCTTGGTCAGCGGCGTCACGATCGTGGTGACATCGTAATAGGGGCTGAGCGCCCAGTAATACGGCACCGTCACACCGTAGCCGAGCTTGTCATTGACAATACCGCTGGGCATCAGGAAACCCGATTTCCGTTTGATAGACGGATCCGGCATTGTCAGATACGGCAGGTAGGCGATGGGCTGGCCGTAGACCTCGAACGCCGCATTCTCGAACCGGATGATCTTTTCCTGCTGATTGTGGATGATCTTCTCGGCCCGGACGCGCCAGAGCGGCGGCTTGTTCGGGGGATTGGTCGGCTTGGTATAAACCGTGTAGACGCCGTTTTCGATCGACGTGATATTGTTGCCTTCACGCCGGGCCTGCTCGGCCAGGAACCGGGTCCGTTTGGTAGTATCGATCTGAAGCGCGCGCGCGAAGCCTTCGGAAAAGTCCTCGGACAGGACCATTTCCTCTGTGCGCACGACGTTGCCGTTCTTCTCGATAAAGATCACGTTGCCGGCGGCTTTGAGTTGCTGGCTCTTCCGGTCGAAGATGATCTGATGCGCCTGGACGGTGTTGCCGTCGTAATAGACCTGAACATTCCCCGTCGCGACAATCAGGTCGCGGTCGAAGTCGTAGGTGAGTTCGCTCGATTCCAGGAGCAGCTCGGCATTCGGATCCAGTTGGTCCTGCAGACCAGCAGCAACATCCTGCGCGTTGGCCGGTCCAATGTCGGCATAGCTGAGCGCTGCCGCGATCGCGCACACGCTGGCTGCCGCAAGCAGCCTGCCTTTCTTGGCCCAAATCTCTGTGGTCAGGAAAGTTGGAAAAGCCATCGCCTTAGCCATCTTCCTGATGCAAGAGAATTGTCAAACCCATAAGTACTCCAAATATTCCAGGCGCCCACGCAGCCACCAAGGGAGGGACGATACCCGCGCCCCCGAAGTCCTTGGCAAGCTCGGTTAGAACGTAAAGCACGAACCCGGACAGGATTCCACCCAGAATCATACTTCCTAACCCGCCAAACCTCGAAACTTTAAGGGAAACCGCGGCTGCGATCAAAATCATCGCGACCAAAAGAAGCGGTCGCGCCAGCAGCGTCTGATACTGCAAATTATAACGATAGGCAGGTAACCCTGCGTTTCTCGCGAGTTCGATGAAGCGCGGCAGGTTCCAGAACGAAATTGATTCGGGCGAACCGATGCTCTCGCGAACTTCAGTGGCTGTCAGGAACGTGCTGACCTGATACCGGCCATAGGGCTGCGGGTCCCGTTCTGTCGTGTAGACGATGGCATCGTCCAGAAACCAGATTTCGTCGCCGAGCCGGGCTTCAGCCGCCTCGATCCGCTCCCGAAAGGTGCCGTCCTTGTCGAAGGTGAAGATCGTGACACCGCGCAGTTTCGTGCCGCCTTCAAGCAGCTTCTGAGCCAGAAGCACGGATTCGCCGTCGACGCCGTCCTGCCGCACCCACACATCATTGGAGGATTGCAGCAGGAAGCTTTGTTCCGACCCGAACAGGCCCGAGGCGACTTCGTCCGACTTGTGCTGGAACCAGACCGCGGCAGGATTATAAAGGGTGATCGACAGGATCCCGAGAACGATCCCGACCACGATGGCCGGCATGGAAAACTGCCAGACGGATATGCCGGAGGCACGGGCCACCACGAGTTCCAGCGCGCGGCTCAGTGTCACAAAGGCGGCAATCGCCCCGAACAGGACCGTAAAGGGAATGACCTGCTCCAGGAGCAGTGGAACACGCAAGGCAGAAATCAGCGCCACGCGCAGCACCGAAAACCCTTCCCGGTCACCGCCGCGGCGGACCAGCTCCAGAACATCGAACAGGAAAATCAGAACGGCGGCGAACAGGAACAGGCCGAGGATCGCCTTCAGGAACCGGCCGGAGAAATAGACGGAGAGGGTACGGCCGAGAATCATGCAGCGCCTCCGCTGCGGCGGCCGTTCAACCGGTCGCCGATCGCATCAAGCAGATCCTGAATGCGCAACTGGAGGTCACTCAGCCATTTCGGTTCCGCGCCGCGCTGTTCGCGGAAGATCGAGACGAGGGCGAGCAGGCAGCCAAGCAACGGCACGACATAGAGCAGGCTCAGAAGAGCCGTTGAATCTCCCGAAACCGCGGTGACGCCAAAACCGGTGGTTCTCAACAGGACACAGGCGCAGATCGCTCCGAGAACGGCAACCCCACGCCCCTGCCGTGTCGTGCGCGCCTTGCCGAGGAAAGCAAAGACAATCAGGCCGAAGGAAAGACAATAAAGCGGTTGGCTAAATCGCTCGTGAAGTTCCTGGATCAGTTTTTCCGGGTTTTTCAGAGCGTAAGCGTCGTTGCGGCCGGGAGACATCAGGTTCGCCGTGGTGCGCTCGCTGGCCTTGAAGACGGGTTCCCCGGCCTCCGGAATAAGATTGCTGAGGTCGAAAGCGTAGGATTGAAAGCGGACGATTGAAATGTCGCCTTCCTGTTTAGGACGCCGCTGGATGGTACCGTTCTGCATCACCAGAAGCGTTCTGTCGGCGGCTTCGACGATCTGACCGGAATCGGCCTGGTAGGTGAAGGCCGTTTCCTCGTCCCGCGTGTCATGCAGCAGAAGCCCGTCAAGCGTGCCCTTGCCGGTCCGGTTGCGGATGTGAAAGGTAAGACCGCTCTCGACCGTGATGAACCGGCCGGGCTTGACGATGTTGGCAACCAGGTCGGCGCGCACCCGCGTGATTTCGGTTCTAAGCTGGGCAAGCCCCATGGGCGCGAAATAGAGTGACATGCTTGCCGTCAGCATCATGACCACCAGCGAAAACAGCATGACCGGCTTCAGCACCAGGAAGCGCGACCCGCCACTGGCATCGATAACGATCAGTTCGCTGTCGCCGGATAGGGAATTCAAAACAAGGATCAGGGCAATCATCAGCGCAAAGGGTGCGACAATGACGATCAGGAAGGGCAGGGCCAGCATCGTGATGCCGATAAACTGCACGATGGTCTGGCCTTTTGACGTCACCAGATCGAGCTGGCGCAGTGCTTGCGTCGCCCAGACCACACCAGTCATTGCCGCGATCGTGAGCGTGAATGCATAGGCCGTCCGCCGGATGATGTAACGTTCGAGCGTTTTCATGAGCGCGCCGGATTAGATCCTTGCAAATATGACGATAAACGGCCTGGCACCGAATAACACGGAATGTGGTGAATGGCCCATGAATAAGAATGGTAAATATACATTAATTTTTGCAGCTCTTGCCGAAAAGCTGTTGAAACCCCATGATTTGTGGCAGATGCCGCAATCCATGGGAGACGGCATCCAATCCTTCTACCGTCTATAGACGCCTCACTGAAATTACGAGACCGACGAATGACCAAACTTTCAAAAATTTCCTTTTCCAAAACGGCCGCTCCGAAGGGCGGAGTTGCAGTGATCCTGGCAGGCGAGGGCCTTGCCCTGGGTTCTGTTGGCGAAGAGATCGTCTCCAGTCTCGAGGGGGGGCTGAAACGCGTCGCCGATATCGCTGGTTTTTCAGGCAAGAAAAAGACCACGCTTGATCTGGTCGGTCCGGCCGGGATCGCGCTCGACCGGCTGATCGTAGTCGGATTGGGCAAACCGGAGGATCTGAGCCGCGACGATTGGCGTGCCCTGGGTGGTGCTGTCTTTGCGGAATTGCAAAAAGTGAAGGCGGATGCGGCAACGGTGCTGCTGGAAGTGGCCGGGGAGGCCGGTTTGTCCGCTGATCTGGCGGCTGAGTTCGCGATGGGGGCAAAGCTGCGTTCCTACGCCTTTGACGCCTACAAGACCCGCAAGAAGGATGACGACGCACCGAAGGGGCTGAAGCTCGCGCTGGGTGTTGAAGATACAAAGGCGGCCAAGAAGGCCTGGAGTGTCGCCGAGGCAGTTGCCGATGGTGTTGTCTTGGCCAGGGATCTCGTGAACGAACCCGCCAACGTGCTCGGCCCGGTCGAGTTCGCCCAGAAGGCCAAGGATCTGGAAGCGCTTGGTGTCGAGGTCGAGATCCTCGGCGAGAAGGAAATGAAGAAACTGAAGATGGCCGCTCTCCTGGGTGTCGCGCAAGGTTCCGTGCGCCCGCCGCAACTGGCTGTCATGCGCTGGAACGGCGGCAAAAAGGGTGTTGCGCCCGTGGCGCTGGTCGGAAAAGGCGTGGTGTTTGATACCGGTGGCATCTCGATCAAGCCGGCCGGAGGCATGGAGGAGATGAAGGGCGACATGGGTGGTGCTGCGGCCGTGGTCGGTGCCATGCATGCAATTGCCGGGCGCAAGGCCAAAGCCAATGTGGTTGGTGTAATTGGCCTGGTGGAAAACATGCCAGACGGCAACGCACAGCGACCGGGAGACATCGTCAAGGCGATGTCGGGAACAACCATCGAGATCCTGAACACCGATGCGGAAGGTCGTCTCGTTCTGGCCGACGCGCTCTGGTACACCCTGCAGAAATACAAGCCGGCCATCATGATCGATCTGGCAACTCTGACAGGCGCCGTCCTGGTGGCACTCGGCAATCTCAATGCCGGCCTCTTCTCCAACAATGACGAACTGGCCGACAATCTGCTCGCGGCGGGCAAGGCCAGCGGCGAGCCGCTCTGGCGCCTGCCGTTGTCCAAGGACTATGACAAGATCATCGACACACCCAATGCCGACGTAAAGAACACCGGCGGCCGCTGGGCCGGGTCCATCACGGCAGCACAGTTCCTGCAGCGCTTTGCCAATGATGTGCCGTGGGCGCATCTGGACATTGCCGGCACGGCGTTCGGTGCGCCGAAAGACGACATCTGCCAGAGCTGGGCATCTGGTTATGGCGTCCGGTTGCTCAACCAGCTGGTCGCGGATCACTACGAAAGCTGACATCAGGTCCGTTTTGTGCTTCCGCCGCTTTAGAAAGCGGCGGAGCGCCCGGTCACCGGAATTTGGAAATCTGCCAACAAAAAACCCGCCGGTCGGCGGGTTTTTCGTGAGTATCTGTTTGCTGGATCAGCAGGTCTTGTAAGCTTGACAGGCAGTCGCCGGTTCAACCAGGAGCCCCATTCCGAGTGTGGCCCCTGCAACAACGGCCACCAACGCAAAAAACACAACAACTCGTGCAAGCATACAGCAAATCCCCTTTTGAGCTGGTTCGGGAAAACCGGTCACCAGCCGCTAAAATGATCCTTGGATCGTCCCCGGGAACGAACCCTAGTCAATCGACATTTTCGAAGGGTTAATGATACGAGTCTTCTGGCGTGTCCATGGCCGGTTTGCCGTTGCGGGAATTTGGTGACGCTGGTGTTGCGCAGCTGCATCACATTCCGGCTGGCCTCTGGATAACCGGCTCAAAAAGGGCAGAAATTGCACATGAAGCGTGGTGATTGAACAAAATGAGCGTTGAAGTTGTTTTTTACCATCTGCTGCACAAACCTTTGGAGGCGGCCCTGCCGCAGCTCCTGCAAAAATGTCTGGAGCGGGACTGGAAAGTCGTGGTGCAGACAGGGTCACAGGAACGTTGCAGCGCCCTGGATGCACATTTGTGGACCTTTGCCGATGACAGTTTCCTGCCGCACGGCACCCGGGCAGACGGGTATGCCGAGCATCAGCCGATCTACCTGACCCCGGAGCAGGACAATCCGAACGAGGCAGACGTGCGTTTTCTGGTCGACCGGGCCGAGCCGCCGGCACTTGGCGGCTACAAACGCGCAATCTACATGTTCGACGGCAATGATGATGGTGCGGTCCAGGAAGCCCGCCAGCGCTGGAAGGAAGCCAAGGCGGAAGGGTTCGAGATTGCCTATTGGCAACAGACGCAGGCAGGCGGCTGGGAACGGAAAGCGTAATCAAACGACGAAGGGCAGGGTGGTGACGATGAAAAAACTGAAACTCTCATCGGCCGAAATGGTCGAAAGGGCAAAGCAGCGGATCGAAGAGGTCGAGACCGTAGACGCGATCGCACTGGTCGGAGACCCGAACGTGGTGTTCGTCGATCTGCGCGACATTCGCGAGCGCCAGAAACTCGGGTTCATTCCCGGCAGCGTGCATTGTCCGCGCGGCATGATCGAATTCTGGGTGGATCCGGAAAGCCCCTATTTCAAGGAGGTCTTTGCCGAAGACAAACGTTTCATTTTCCATTGCGCCGCCGGCTGGCGGTCCGCCCTCACTGTCGCGACACTCCAGGACATGGGCTTTGACGCCGCCCATCTGAAGGATGGCTTTGCGGACTGGTTGAAAGCGGACGGTCCGGTGGAGAAACCAGACGCGCCCTGAGCAGATTGCGCACAGAAGACAGAGGTTAGGGTTCGGCGGTTCAGCACTTTATGTTTTTCATTCATAGCTTTTCCCCAAACAAGACTGGAAACTGCCCAAAATACGCCTCAAAGTCGCAGCTAAATGATTGACGTAAAAGCCACTTTCAGATTGTCCGCGTTGGCGGGAATCCGGTGGTTTCCCTCACCCAAAGGAGCGTGCAAGGTGCCGTCATGCACTGTCGCACGAAGTCAATCATGAGACACAAACTTCTGGCAGCCAGCCTGCCGGTTCTTCTGTTCGCGATTTCCATTCCGGCAGCATCCGCATTCGAAATCCAGGCGGGTCACATTCGTTCAGAGGACGGGCAACGTTATCTTTATCGCGAAAACGTAGAAATCCGATTTGCCCCCGAGGAGGCATTTGAAATCTCGGCGGATGAGATCACCGAGGAAGACGGTGCTACGCGCTATTCGGGCAATGTCCGCATCGCCTTCAAGTCCATGCGGCTGGAAGCAGATCAAATCAACCTCATTCGCGAGACAAATGGCGGGCAATTGATCACCTCTGAAAACGCTGACCTCACGGTTCTGGACCAGTAAGCGGGCTCCAGCATCGCGTACCAGAACGTGATCAGCAGACCTGGCAGGCCGTCGTCACCGGCTGGCCTGCCGGCCTGTCTCCGCAAGTACAGATTTTCAATTCCGCCAAAACAGGACCAAAACCACATGGCCAAACTGCGCCACTCAGCTTTCCTGAGCGCGATCCTGAGCCTACCGTTGACAAGTGCCGGTCAGGCCGCAGATCTCATCGGCTTCTGGGACACACAACAAAAGGGGGGCAACAGTTTTAACGAGCTGACGCCGGATGCCGCCTATTTTGATGCGCTCGCCGAAACCGGAGCAACCTGGGTGCGGCTGACCTTCAGCAAATGGAAAGGCGAAGGGCGGGACTTTCTTCTTGGCAATGCCGACAATTATCAGGGTCTGCCGCAGGAAGATGTCGTCAAACTGCGCAAGGCGCTTGATGCCGCGCACGCGGCCGGTCTGAAGGTCGTCATCGTGCCGCTCAGCCTGCCGGGGGCACGCTGGTCGCAGCAAAATGAGGGCACGTTCGACCACCGGCTCTGGACCGACCCTGCCTATGCGGAACAGGCCGTCCGGTTCTGGTCGGATGTGGCTGCCGAGTTCAAGGATCATCCCGCGATTGCCGCTTACAACATCGTCAATGAACCTGCTCCGGAAAAAAACACCGGGTTGGCGGAGAACGGTGCCATGAGCGATCTGGTTGCCTGGCAAGAAGAGCAGGCCGGCGGTCCCAGGGATCTGGTGTCGTTCTACAACCGGGTCATCGCGGCCATCAGGAAAGAGGACACAGCAACCCCGGTTATGGTGGATGCCGGCTATTATGCCAATCCTCGCTCGCTTGCCGCCTGGCCGGACAGGCTCAACGATGACCGGGTGCTCTATGCATTTCATATGTATGAGCCCTATGAGGCGACCAGCTCGGGCAACATGAAACGCGAGGAACCTTATCGCTATCCCGGCGTGACCACCCTGTATGGTGGCGAGGAGCTCAGCTGGAGCCGACCAGATGTCGTCGCGCATATCGACAAGGCCTTTGACTGGGCCGAAGAACAGGGCCTGGCGCCGACACGGGTCGTTGCCGGCGAATTCGGCTGCATGCGCCGCTGGCAGGATTGCGGCACCTATCTGAAGGACGTGATCGACGCCGTCGACGCCCGGGGTGGCCACTGGGCGTTCTATGCCTTCCGTGAGGAATGGGAAGGCATGGATTACGAACTCCCGCTGTCTTTGAAGCCTGGCCGGTTCTACTGGATGATGGAAGAAGGCAAGAGCGGCGACATTCCGAGGGACGGCAAACTGATGGAGCTGCTGAAAGAGGAGCTGAACGGCTAAGACCGGCCGGGTGACCGGCACAACGTCAAAGTGCCGTCTCCAGCGAAGGGGACGGCACGAAGCAGGTGGTGTTTAACTCAGCCGGGCCAGCAGCTGCGGAACCTTGCCGATATTGTCCAGTCTGAAGAACCGCTCATGTCCGATCGGCTCGACGGCCTCTTCAAGGGCCCAGGTCATGTCATACGGAACATGTGCACCATAAGCGCCGGCATTAAGGGCAGGCACAATATCCGACTTCAGGGAGTTGCCGATCATCAGGGCCTGCGCTGGTCCGCTGCCGTGTCTTGAAAACAGGGTCGCATAGGTGGCGTCGGTCTTTTCCGAGACGATCTCAATGGCATCGAAATGGATATCCAGTCCGGACGCCGTGACCTTTCGTTCCTGGTCGAAGAGGTCACCCTTCGTAATCAGAACAAGCTTGTAGTCGCCCTTCACCGTCTTCAGCGTGTCTTCCACATGGGGAAGGGGTTCCACCGGATGCTTCATCATCTCGCGGCCGGCTTCGAGGATCTCCGCAATGACATCGGCCGGAACGCGGCGGTCCGTTACCTCGATCGCCGTTTCGATCATCGACAGCGTGAAGCCTTTCACACCGTAGCCGTAATGCAGGACATTTCGGCGCTCGGCCGCCAGCAACCGCTCGGAGAGCTGGCTTTTTTCCGTATAATCCGCAAGCAGATCGGCAAAGCGGTCTTCGGTCAGGCGAAAGACACGCTCGTTGTGCCAGAGCGTGTCATCTGCATCGAAACCCAGCGTGGTAATTTCGGCCATCAGGACGCCTCTTCGAATTCGGCGGAGAGCTCCAGCCATTCCTCTTCGGTCTTGACCAGTTTTTTCTCGCAGAAGGCCCGTTCCTTGGCAAACTTGGTTGCCCGTTCCGGTTCTTTTGCAAAGAACTCGGGGTCGGCGAGAGCCTCGTCGAGCCGGCCGATCTTGTCCTGAAGCCGGGCCATTTCCTTTTCCGCCGCATCGATCTTCTGTTTCAGCGGCTTCAACTGGCTGCGCTTCTGGGCAGCTTCCCGGCGCTTTTCCTGAGCCGAGGCTTTTTCGGCGTCTTCGGCATCCGCCCTGTCGCGGGCCCTTTGCGCAGCCTCCGGTCCCTGCAGGATCAGGCGGCGGTAATCCTCCATGTCGCCATCATATGGCGAGACCATGCCATCCGCGACGAGCCAAAGGCGATCGGCGCAGGCTTCCACCAGGTGGCGGTCGTGACTGATCAGCACCACGGCACCCTGGAACTCGTTCAGCGCCATGACCAGCGCTTCGCGGCTGTCAATATCCAGGTGGTTGGTCGGTTCGTCGAGGATCAGCAGGTGCGGACCGTCGAATGTGGCGAGCCCCAGAAGCAGACGCGCCTTTTCTCCACCCGAAAGATCCTTGGCCGGTGTATCCATGCGGTCGGTCGGCAGTCCCATTCGGGCGACACGTGCGCGGACCTTGGCCTCGGGCGCTTCCGGCATCAAGGCGCGGACATGGGCCACCGAGTTTTCGGCGGGTTTCAACTCATCCAGTTGGTGCTGGGCAAAAAACGCGATCTTCAGCTTTGACGCTTTGGTGATCTCGCCATCCATGGCGCCGAGACGACCGGAAATGAGCTTTGCGAACGTCGATTTGCCGTTGCCGTTTGCCCCCAGAAGCGCGATCCGGTCATCGGTATCGATGTTGAGCGTCAGCCGTGACAGGATTCTGGTTTCGCCGTAGCCCGTGGCAACGCCTTCCAGCTTCAGGATCGGTGGTGCCAGTTGGGCTTCCGGATCGGGGAAATGGATGGGTTTGCTGCTTTCATCCGTCAATGCGGCGATCGGCTGCATTTTTTCCAGCATCTTCAACCGGGATTGAGCCTGGCGCGCCTTGCTGGCCTTGTAACGGAACCGGTCGACGAAGGCCTGCATGTGCTTGCGCTGGGCATCCTGCTTCTCCTTGGCCTTTTCGGCCAGGATCATCGCTTCGCGCCGCTGACGGTCGAAACTGTCATAGCCGCCGGAATAGTAGGTCAGCTTGCCACGTTCCAGGTGAACAATACTGTCCACGGCCTTGTTGAGAAGATCCCGGTCATGGGAGATCAACAGAACCTGGTGCGGATAGCGGGAAACATAATTCTCCAGCCAGAGCGTGCCTTCCAGATCGAGATAGTTGGTTGGCTCGTCGAGTAGCAGCAGATCGGGCTCGGAAAAGAGCACCGCAGCCAGGGCAACACGCATGCGCCAACCGCCCGAAAAGGATGAGCAGGGGCGCTGCTGTGCGTCGGCATCAAACCCGAGACCGGAGAGGATGGACCCCGCGCGTGCTTCTGCCGTGTGGGCTCCAATATCTGCAAGGCGAGTGTGGATTTCGGCAATCCGGTCCGGGTCGGTTTCCGTTTCTGCCTCTGCGAGCAGCCGGCTGCGCTCCGTATCGGCCGCCAGCACAACTTCCATCAAGGTGTCTTCCGTACCCGGCGCTTCCTGGGCCACCTGGCCGATCCGGGCTCTCTTGGGGATCTGCACGCCGCCAGTTTCTGTGCCAAGCTCGCCGGTGATGATCTTGAAGAGCGTCGATTTGCCGGCGCCATTGCGGCCGACCAGCCCGGTCTTTGCCTTGCCGGGCAGGGTCACGCTGGCCTTGTCGATCAGGAGCCGGTCCCCGATCCGGTAAGTGAGGTCATTGATTTGCAACATGGGCGGGATGTTTGGCGAAGGCTCTCACCGGATGCAAGCGGAATCCTGCTTGAAACCGCGTGGAAACGACGGGCTGTGGCATCACTGCACTCCTGCCCGCCGTATTCGTCCGCGTTGCTCTTGTCAGGATGCCAGAAAGTCCAGAATTTCTGAGAGGATCCGGCGGTGCTGGGTTGCGCGTTCCACGGTACCTTTGACACAGACGATTTCATCGCCGGGCTCATGTTCTTTCAAAATGGCATAGCCTGCCGGTTTGCATTGTCCCATGAAATCGAAATGCCCGGAGCCCTCCAGTTCAACATGATGAACCCCGTCCTGGCGGAGGGACGCGGCAAGTGCGCGGGATTCCCGGTCCTGGTCGAGCATGTCTGCTCTTTCAGCGCCCAGAACGAGGACGGGAATATCGAGGGCCGCAAGGCTTGGCCGCGACAGCACCGGGGTGCCGCCAAGGTCGAGGCTGACAACCTTCTTGACGCGGCTGTCCTTGCGCGAGACCGACATGGCCTCCTGGTCGGCCTCTGTCCTGGCAATGGACCATCCGGTCAGGACCTTGCAGGCAACAGGTTGGTCTTCGCCGGCACATGTGGTCTCGTATCGGGCCTGGTCAAATGTTGCGCCGGCCAGCAGCATGACCGTGAACCCGCCAAGAGAATGGCCGACGGCATGAATGCGGTTGGTATCAATTCTGTCCCTGTAAGGGCTTTCTTCAATGAGAAAGCTGATCAGGCGGCTGAGGTCGACCGGGCGATCCCAAAGCTTGCGGGTATGGTTCGGGTCGCGGAGCCAGGTGCTTGTGCCCGGATGGTTGACCATGGCGACGACATAACCGCGCCTGGCAAGCTCGGATCCGAGCCAGGATTGGTTGAAGGTGTTGCCGTACATGCCGTGGGATACAACGACCAGCGGAAACGTTCCCTCCGCCGGCGGCCCGTCCGGATCGGCAGGTGCCATTTGCCAGACCTTGCTTTTGTCCGCAATCGGATGAATGTCCGGTGTGCTGGTCGGATACCAGATGTCGCCCGCGAGCGGCCGGTCCTGACGGTTGTCTTCTATGGTGATTTTCGAAACGCCAGGTCCGTAGGGCAGGGCTTCGCCGGCCTGAACGCCGAGTGACATTGTCATCGCTCCGACAAGGGATATGGTCAGACAAAACAGGCGTGAGAACCGGAAAGGCTGGGTTGAAGATGGCAACGTGAGATCTCCGAATTGGGGTGCAAGCTGTCTTCATCAGATGCGCCGAAGAAGGACTGTTGACAATCATGGCAGAGGCAATGTCCTGTCCTGAAACGTGATAAAGGACAGTGTCTTCAATGCGATTTCCGAGGTGGGGCTGACGTGATCAGCATTCCGGTGTCTTTTCTGCTTGCTGGCCTGTTTGTGGGACTTGCCTTTGCAACGCTGGCCTGGCGGTCCTTGCCGGGGCTTTCACGTAGCCTATTTGCAGGTCTGTTCCTGCTCATGGCGCTGGAAGCGTCTCTCGTCGGCATGCGCTTTGCCTATGGCTATTTCGAATTGCTGGCAGTTCAAAGAACGCTTCCGGTCTGGGTGGCTCCAGGTCTCTATCTCGCTTTCCGGTCCTTGACCGAGGCTGCCGGCCGCTTCCGGCGCAGAGCCGTTTTTCACGTGATCGTGGCCTCCGTGGTGACGATCGCCATGATGATCCCGGTTCCCGTCAGCGGGTATGTCGATGGCCTGATTGCGGCAAGCTACATGGTCTATACGCTGGCGCTGATCCGGCTGTGGCTGGAAGGGGGGGACTGTTTTTCGGAAGCACCGACAACGCTTGGCACACCGCTCAGAAAACTGCTTCTTGTTGCCGTCTTTGCCATGGCAGCAACTCTTTTTGTCGATGTCTGGATTGCGCTTCTATTCGCACAGGCGCAGCAGGATACCGCAGCTCGTGCGGTGTCGCTGGCAAGCCTCCTTTTTCTCGCCATAGCCCTTGCGCTCGTGCTTTTGTCCCTGCGCAGGCGCCCGAAAAAGCGAAAAGCAGATGGGGTTGAAAGGGAGGATGAGGCTGACAGCGCCCTGGTTGAATCCGCCAGGAAGGTTCTGACTGACCAGGAACTCTTTCGCGATCCGAGCCTGACCTTGACCCGGCTGGCCCGACGGGTCGGCGTGCCGGACCGGGACCTCTCCCGCGCGATCAATTCCGTCACCGGTGGCAATGTCAGTCAGTTCGTCAATCAGATGCGGCTCGAAGAGGCGGCAAGGCTTCTTGCCTCAACGGATGAACCCGTTGCGCGTATCCTGGATCAGGTTGGTTTTCTGACCCGCTCGAATTTCTACAGGGAGTTCCAGAAGGCGTATGGCGACGCGCCGGGCACCTACCGGAAAAAGGCTCAGTCGGCGGCCTGATCCTCGCTCGGCAGGCTCAGATAGATCGACGCAAATCCGCCAAGCAACTCGTGGCACAAGATGACTTCACGGGTCTGAGGATCCCAGAAGGCGTTTTCTTCGTCACAGGTCGCAGCGCGGAAGGTCACTTCTTCCGGCAGCTCATAAAACGTGTCCAGTTCCTCAGCGACGAGTTCCAGAAGACCGCTTTCCCTGATGAACACTTCCATCGATTTCAGACCGTCTGGTGCCGGTTCGTGTTTCACCTTGATCTTGCCGCCGCGGCCGTCTTCCTCGCGCACATAAGGATCCGTGACGACTTCCCAGGAATCGGCCGCCTGTTCATAATCGAAGCCGCAGGTTTCGATCCTTTCCTCCGGCAGATCGAGATCCTGCGCGAGTTCCAGAAAAGCGTCTTCGTCGGCGCCGACCATCAGGCAGAGCATCCGGTAGCCGCGCTGTTGATCGAGGTCGTGCTCATCGTAGAAAATCAGGTCTTCATAGGCTTCTTCGGCAATCAGAAACCAGCCGATCATGGCCTGCGTGAGATAGAGGTCCATGTCGTCCGTATCAGCGGACAGCATCGAGACGGTCGCCAGGTTGTCGACGGCGTCTTCTTCCTGGGCGAGAACGGGCAGCTCGAGCTCTGACACGAGCATGTGTCCGCCTTCGTGGTAAAGCGTGAACAGCGCATTGCCTGCCACAAAAACAAACAGTTCTTCGCGCTCGCCATCGCTCAAGGCCGCAATTTCTTCGTCCAGGGACAGGTGAGATTGCTGATCTTCCGGGGCGGCGGTGCTGGCCAGTGCCGCGGGCGACGATGTCGCGACAAAGACAGTTACGAACGCTGCGTAAACAAACGACGGCAGAAGAGCGAAAAGTTCGAGCATTGTCTTGTCCCTGACAGGAGCTTATTGGCAGAAGAAACCCGGATCATTCTGCTGTGTTTTGTTCAAAATAGGCGCTGCTGCAGGGCAACGCCAGAACAATGTATGCCGCAAAGAACACTGTTGACATGAAATTGTCATGTCTGCGCCCCCTTGCGGGGTTGACGGCACCCCGTTATTAAGGCCGCGAAATTGCGACATTTATGGTCCGGCAACCAGCCGGTCCGACCCTGTAACGAGAAAGACGAAACCATGGCGATTGAACGCACGTTTTCCATGATCAAGCCGGACGCCACCAAGCGCAACCTGACCGGCGCCATCACCGCCAAGCTGGAAGAAGCCGGCCTGCGCGTGGTTGCTTCCCGCCGCGTTTGGATGTCCCTGCGCGAAGCTGAAGCCTTCTATGCGGTTCACAAGGAACGTCCGTTCTTCGGCGAACTGACCGAATTCATGTCCTCCGGCCCGACCGTTGTGCAGGTCCTGGAAGGCGAAAACGCCATCGCCAAGAACCGTGAAGTCATGGGTGCGACCAACCCGGCTGAAGCTGCGGAAGGCACCATCCGCAAGGAATTTGCGCTGTCCATCGGTGAAAACTCCGTACACGGCTCCGATGCCCCGGAAACCGCTGCTCAGGAAATCGCATTCTGGTTCTCCGGCACCGAGCTTGTCGGCTAAATCAGCCATCAAGAAGAATTCCGGAAAGCCGGTCCCAAGGGGCCGGCTTTTCTTTTTGTTTCTGAAGAGCTCTCCAGACACACGCTGTTACATATTCGTGTGATTGTGCGACAGCATCCGGTGTCAAATCAGCCATACTGTCAGCGTTGGGCGACAAGGAACTGGAGAGACTAAATGCGTTTTTGCCTCGTGCTTGCCGGTGCGCTGATCGCATCGCCGGCAATGGCCCATGACAGCACGACACCCTTGCATGGCGAGGAGCCCGCCGAACACACCCATATCGGCGAAGACATCCTGAACTTCCTCCTGCCGGAGGCCGACGCCTCTGCAGATATTGCGATTGACGGCAAGTCGCGCCGGATCAGAGCCAATGGGTATCCGATCAAACCACCGGGGCAATTTCCGAACCGCAACAATCCGCACGCCATTTCCAAGAAAAACTACAATCTGAAAGTGCCGGTGTCTCCGCGCAAGAATGCCCGGGCCACCAGCGCTCAAGGCGCTGTTTTCGGCATCGCGGTCAATGGCGTGGTGATGGATCCGGGCACGGCGGAATTCTGGCAGAACAACCGGCGCTCCGGCTGGAATTACGAGGCGCTGGGCGGTGCCTGCAAACTTGGGCTCGACAAGTACAACGCCCATGTACAGCCGGACGGCACCTATCACTATCATGGCATCCCGACAGGCGTTCTCGCATCCGAAGGCGGCAAGTCCGTGCCGGCGCTGATCGGTTTTGCGGCGGATGGTTTCCCGATATACGGCCCTTATGGCTACGCCGACACGAAACAGAAGTCGGCGATGAAGAAGCTGAAAAGCAGCTATCGTGTGAAACAGGGAACCCGTTCTGACGGTCCAGGTGGCCGTTACAACGGCAAGTTCACACAGGATTGGGCCTATGTTGCCGGCGCTGGCGACCTGGATCGGTGCAATGGCCGCTTTGCCGTGACACCGGAATATCCGGACGGCACTTACCATTATGTCCTGACGGACACGTTTCCCTTCATCCCCCGGTGCTGGATGGGCACCGCCGATGCCAGCTTCAAGCGATTGAAAGGGCCAGGCCGACGCGGCGCGCTGGAGGGAGAAGGTGCGAGCGCGACCATCGACTTTGCGGCATTGACCGACAACAGCGCCGCGACCGTGACACTGATCCAGCACCAGGGCGGACGTCCACCGCGCTTACTGCCCGGGGGGCGCCCGCCGCCACCGGGAGCCGGACGGCCCGGACGCGGACCCCGTCAGGGCGGCATGCCACCAGGGGGTGGCCGTGCCGGGGGGCGCTCACCCTGCAGCGGAAGTTAGGAACCGGCTTCAGCGGCAGCGCGGACGCCTGCCAGGCTGACGTGACACCTGCCAGGTGACATTGTGACGGTGACGAGGAGGCGCTTGACGGCGCCTCTTTTTGTTTTCCATAAGGCAAGCTCGTAAACTGCCGTCGAGCCCAGCCAGGATTTGGATAGCCATGACGCTTGAGCCGCCCAAGAGCACTTTTTCCGCCTGTCCGCATGATTGTCCGTCAACCTGCGCCCTGGAAGTGCACTTCTATCCGCATGGTGATGTGCGCCGGCTCAATGGCGCCAAGGACAATGAGTATACGGCGGGCGTGATCTGCGCCAAGGTCGCGCGGTATGCCGAGCGCCTCTATCATCCGGAACGCCTGGTGACACCCTTGCGCCGGGTCGGCAGCAAGGGGGAAGGGCGGTTCGAGGAAATTTCCTGGGATGCCGCGCTTGATCTGATCGCCGAAAAGTTTCTGGCCGCGGAAGCCGAGTTCGGCGCTGAGAGTGTCTGGCCCTATCACTATGCCGGAACGATGGGCCTGGTTCAGCGGGACAGCATCCACCGGCTGCGCCATGCCAAGGGCTATTCGCTCCAGTTCGACAGTTTCTGCACCAACATGGCCTGGACGGGATATGTTGCAGGAACGGGACGCCTTGCAGGCCCGGACCCACGCGAAATGGCTGTCTCTGATCAGATCGTCATCTGGGGCACCAACCCGGTGGCGACCCAGGTCAATGTCATGACCCATGCCATCGCCGCGCGCAAAAAACGCGGCGCCCGGATCATCGTCGTGGATGTCTATGAAACCGAGACGATGAAGCAGGCCGATATCGGTCTCGTTCTGAAGCCTGGAACCGACGCAGCGCTGGCTTGCGCCATCATGCATGTGCTCTTCCGGGACGGCTACGCCGACTGGGACTATCTGGAAGAATTCACCGACTGTCCGAAGGAGCTGGAAGCGCATCTTCAGTCCAAAACGCCGGACTGGGCCGCGGCCATCACGGGGTTGAGCGTCGCGCAGATCGAAGACGTGGCCAGGCTCATCGGCGAAACCAGGAAGACCTTCTTCCGTCTTGGCTACGGCTTCACGCGGTCCCGCAACGGCGCGGTCGGCATGCATGCAGCCTGTTCCATTGCGGCGATTACCGGCAGCTACAAATATGAAGGCGGTGGTGCGTTTCACAACAACGGTGCCATCTACGCGCTCAACAAGGAAATGATCGAGGCCGGGTCCCTGAAGGACCCGTCCGTGCGGGCGCTCGACCAGAGCCTTGTCGGCCGTATTCTGACAGGGGATGACGCCGCGCTTTTAGGTGGTCCGCCGGTCAAGGCGATGCTGATTCAGAACACCAACCCGATGTCGGTTGCGCCGGAACAGGACCTGGTCAGGCAGGGCTTTGCCAGGGAGGACCTGTTCACGGTCGTCCATGAACAGTTCCTCACCGAGACGGCGCAGATGGCCGACATCGTCTTGCCGGCGACCCAGTTTCTGGAGCATGACGACATCTATAAAGGCGGTGGTCACCAATATCTGATGCTGGGGCCCAAGGCGGTGGAGCCGCCGGAGGGGCCAAGGGAAAATATCTTTGTGATCAATGAGATCGCGCGCCGTGTTGACTCAAAATCTCATCCCGGGTTCGACATGAGCGCGCGCGACCATATCGACTGGATGCTCCAGAAGTCTGGCTATGGCACGCTTGTTGAGCTCGAGACGAACAAATGGATCGACCTGCAGCCCGATTTTGAAACAGCGCATTACCTCAGCGGTTTTGGCCATCAGGACGGCAAGTTCCATTTCAAACCGGACTGGGGCCGCTCGGCCGCGCCGAACAAGCCGGAGGGCGAACCGTTCGGCCCCTGGGCGTCCATGCCGGTGCTGCCGGATCAGTGGGACAGTATCGAACAGGCCGACGACGCGCATCCGTTCCGGCTGGTGACGGCACCGGCACGGTCCTTCCTCAATTCCTCCTTCAACGAGACCGAGAGCTCGAAGAAGAAGGAAGGGCGCCCGGAAGTCTGGCTCAGGCCGGAAGAAGCTGCCCGCTACGGCATTGAAGATGGCGCCAGGGTGCAGATGGGCAACAAGCGCGGTGTCGTGACACTTCACGCAAGGCTGGTTGACACCGTTGCCCCGGGCACCGTCATCTCCGAGGGCATCTGGCCGAATGACGCTTTCGAGGACGGCAAGGGCATCAACACGCTGACCGGCGCCGACCCGGTCGCGCCTTACGGCGGTGCGGCGTTTCATGACAGTGCGGTCTGGGTGAGGGCGGCTTAGGCTGCTTTTCTGCAGAATTTCTGATAGCGCGCTACACATCCGGCGTCATCCTGAGGAGCTGCGCTAGCTGCGACTCGAAGGATGTGCAACAGGTTCCAGAGCAAGTTGCCTATCCTTCGAGACTGGCCCTACGGCCCTCCTAAGGATGAGGGCGAGTAAGTGGAGATGTGAATGATCAGATGCTTAGGGGCGGTGCTCTGCCTACTGGGAGTGGTGTTTAGCCTTGCGGGAAAGGTGTACGCCCACAGTGTGTTGCCCGCCGACCAAAAAGGGCTAGATCGCTTTGAGTTCCAAGAGCGCTTCGGGAGCAATTCGCAGCTTTTCAAGGCAGATTTCAAGGTATTGCCTAAGGCACTACGTAAATACCTGCACGTCGACAAAGACTGGGAGAAGAACGGCATGTTGGCGTTTTCAGTCAAAATTCGGCGGAACGAGTACCTGATTGTTCTTAAAAAAACTGAAAGCAGTAACTATCCATCCAAGGCGGTGGTGATCACGTGTTGCAGGCGGTTGGAAAAATCTCGCGAGGCAAGTTGGAGGCCACTCTATTTGGCAGTTCCTGTTGAGACGCGAAACGCTTGGTCAGTCTCCATTGGAGATCATCATTGGAACCTGGAATGGAACGAAGACATTGAGGCGGTGCAGTCTACGTATTGTAGCGACATAGGAAACTATGCCTGCGTTCGGCACACTTCAAAAATCCGGCACCATCGGCAAGACCTTATTGCGATTGAGATTGATGAGACGCGTTGGGGCAGGTCGTGGAAAAAGATTTGGGATCGGGGCAAGTGGCTTATTGATCCCAATGCGTATGATCTGACCATTCATGAATAGAAACCCAAAAAGGGCGGCGCACCGCCCGTCCGGTGCTAACCGCCCTCTCAGGTCAAGCCTGACCTTAATCTGGTTTGGGGCTCCCGGATATCAGGTTGGGCTTTCTGAGCTTGGCGTATCCTCCGGCGTGACCAGACGACCTTCCTCGGCCTTGTAGAAATACTGGCTGGCAACCAGCCAGCCCTTCAAGGGGCGCAGGATCGGAATGCAGGTCAGGAGGATGAGAGGCAGGGTCGTGACCAGATGCACCCAATAGGGGGCGGTGAAGGCGATTTCCAGCCAGATGGCGAAGGCGACCGCTGGCACGCAGCCGAAACAGATCACGAAGAAGGCCGGCCCGTCGGCCGGGTCGGCGAAGCTGTAGTCGAGGCCGCAATGGCTGCAGCCTTTCTTGAGCTTCAAAAATCCGTCGAAAATGCTGCCTTCGCCGCAGCGCGGGCAGCGCCCTCTGACGCCGGTCTGGATTGGCGGCAATTCGGGCCAGCTTTGCGGTGTGCTCATGAAACGCTCTTTCCTGCTCGGCGTCACACCTGCAACGCCGTTTTGGTGTCCAGTCAAACAGATAATGACTGGAAGTGATTGCAGTCAAAGATAGGCGAAAAATTTCTGAGCGCAAGCAGATTGACTGCGGCAGATTGCCGTCGTCATGTCGGCCTCTTCAGAAATAGGTGGCCGCCGATTGAGGCGGTGTTGCCAGCGTCGCAGCGATTGCATTGAGAGCCGTATCGACCTGACCGCGGCTGACCGGCCCTCCAAAACACAAGCGCACGGCATTCGGGGCCGGTCCCCCCGCTGCGAAGGCATCGCCTTCGACCAGTCCGAAGGATTGCCCGCGCACCTGGCTGACAAGCGCTGACGGGGTCCAGCCATTATCGAGCTGTAGCCAGAGGTGGAACCCGTCAGGATCGGCGTCGAAGCGATGCGCTTTCAGATGCCGTCTGGCGAGGGCCTGCCGCGCCGCACTTTCCTGCCGGATGTGATGCAGCAGGGATTCGGCGGTGCCGTCCTCGATCCAGCGGGTGGCAAGGGCGGAAGTCAGCGGAGAAATCATGATGCTGGCGGTGCGCAGGGCCCGGTTGAACTGCCACGCGGCATTCTGGTCCGGCGCGATCACATGGGCGAGGCGCAGGCCGGCGCCCAGGCTCTTGGAAAGGGACCCGATGTACCAGGCCAGGTCCGGAGCAAGGCTGGCGATGGGCGAGGGTTTTGCACGGCCGAGCTGGCCGTAGGCATCGTCCTCCAGAATTGGCAGGCCCTGGCGGCGGGCGACGGACACAAGCTCTTGCCGCCGCTCATGAGGAACGGTGCGCGTGGTCGGATTGTTGAGGGTCGGGTTGAGATAAAGCGCCTTCAGTCCACCCTTGGTGCAGGCTGTCTCCAGAGCATCCGGGTCCGGCCCGTCCGCATCCGTGGGCAGGCCGACAAGCTCAAGTCCAAGCTGGGCGCAAAGGGAGCGGATCCCCGGATAGGTGACAGCTTCACAGGCTATTCGGTCTCCCGGTCGGGTCAGCGTCGTCAGGACGGCGGTCAGTGCGGCCTGTGCGCCCGGGGCGAACTGTATGTCTTCCGGTTGCGGTATGAGGCCAACGGCCTTGAGCCAGCGCTGTGCCATCTGACGGTCCGGGTCTGACGCGGAAAACGTCTGGTAACGTAACAGAGGCGCAAGATCGGCTGCCAGGGACGCGTAACTCTCCTGCATCCGCTCGCGCAGCTCGGTAGTGTCCGGCTCCGGTGGCAGGTTCATGGAGAAGTCGGCTGCCCGCTCGGCCAGGCGGCTGTCCGGTTGGGTTGATTTTGCCGGCACCGCATCAGGGGCTGTCACAAAGGAGCCGCTACCAACCCG
Organism: Roseibium sp.; assembly: GCF_965233565.1. Taxonomy (GTDB): domain Bacteria; phylum Pseudomonadota; class Alphaproteobacteria; order Rhizobiales; family Stappiaceae; genus Roseibium. Next base: position 5,803,305 of record NZ_OZ247494.1, read on the forward strand.
TGAGGCAATCAGGCCGCGCCGCCGGGCTTCGGTATATCCACGCGCAACGGTGGTGAAGTCGAGGCCCAGTCGTCCGGCGAGCTGACGCTGCGCCGGCAACTTGTCGCCCGGGGACAGGCGTCCCGATTTCAGGTCCGCCTCGATGGCATCTGCAATGGCGATGTAACGGGGGGCATCGCTTGCGGCGAGGTCCGGAGACCAGAGTGTCATACTGTGTCTCAATTTTAAAATTGAATGGATAATTGACTGTATAGCCGGATGTGTCTGAACACGTCAATGGGCATGACCGAAAGGGGAGTGCTTGGGATGGGGGCAAGTGCCACCGCCTAATCCTGTTCCAGAACCTCAACAGACAACACGGTTGGCAGGTGACGCGCGATTTCCTGCCAGCTATCGCCTTCATCGAGGCTTGCAAAAACAGAGCCGGTATTGGTGCCGAAATAGATCCCGACGGGATCACGGCAATCGCCGGCCATCGCCTGACGCAGCACGGTGAAGAAACAGGCTTCCTGGGGCAGGCCGTCACGTTTGTCCTGCCAGGTCCTGCCACCGTCTTCCGACTTCCAGACGGCTGCCGCCGCATCAGGCGGAAACCGACCATCCGTGTCGCTGTTGAGCGGCAGGGTCCAGAGCGTTTCGGCATCGCGGGGATGCACCCGGATCGGAAATCCGAAGGTGGAGGGCAGGCCGTCATTGATGCTGTCCCAGCTGCGACCGCCATCGGCAGAGCGCCAAACCCCGTGATGGTTCTGCTGATAAAGCACATCGCCATGTCCGGGCGCGCGCATCATGTTGTGGACGCAATGGCCGGTTTCACCATCCCGTGGAGCGGCCGGGTGAGCATGGCCCTCGCAGGCGGCCGCGTTGGAAAGGCGGTTGCGCCGGTCCCAGCTTTTCCCTCCGTCTTCGCTGGCGAAAACACCGGCGGCGGAAATGCCGATCCAGAGTCTTTGCGGATCGTCCGGATGCGGGACAATCGTGTGCAGAACCAGACCCGCGGCACCCGGGTTCCAGCTGTCGGCGGAAGGATGATTGGCCAGGCCCTCAAGATGTTCAAAGCTTGCCCCGTTGTCACGGCTGGCCAGGAGCCGTGCCGGCTTCGTGCCGGCATAGAGCGTGCCATGTGCAAACCCCAGAGACCAGATTTGCGAGAAACTGTCTTCGAAAGGGGTCTCCTGAGGGGACCAGTTGAGAAACTCCGCCGCGTCCGGGTCGTTCGCGGCCCAGTCGTCGATCGTGCCTTTTGTCAGTTTGGTAAGCTCCCAGCTGCTGCCGCCGTCGTCGGAGCGCCAGATGCCTGCGCCTGACCAGTCACCGCCGCCACCGGCCCAGAGTGTGCCGCTCACCGGGTCGCCGATCACATGGTTGATCGGCCAGCCGCCGCAGTGAGGTCCGCTGACCACCCATCCCGCGCGCGCGGTGCCACCGTCAAGCAGGAAAGCGCCCTTGGTGGTCCCGACCAGAAGTGTCACACGCGTGGACATGGCAATTCTCCCTCGATAGTCCCTGAAACCATAGCATGCGACGGAGCGGTTGTAGCGATTGCGATTGCTCTTCTGGAGATATGCGAGGGGGTGTGGGGGCTCATTCCTGTTGGCTGGTCTACAAGGTCTTGGCAAACTGGTTCTTTTCGGGGTGCCGGTGTCCTAGTAGACAGGGTTTGAACCGCTTAGCCCGGAGGACAAGGTGCAAGACGATCTCAGCCAATGGACAGCCCGCGCCCGGCCGGAACGCCGGCGATTTGACGGCCGCTATGTGATCCTCGAACCGCTGGACCCTGCACGACATGGTGCGCAGCTTTTCGAGGCCTCCAGCGTTGTTGACGCGGATCAGCGTTTTAAATGGCTGCCCGAGTATCCTCCCGCGTCCAAGGCCGAGTTTCAGTCCTGGCTAGAGGAAAAGGCAACCAGCGAAGATCCGCTGTTTTTTGCCGTGATCGACAAGGCCACGGGCAAAGTGGCCGGCCGGCAGACCCTGATGCGGATCGACGAGGCCAATGGCGCGATCGAAATCGGCAATATCTACTGGGGGCCGCTGATTGCCCGCACGCGGGCGGCGACCGAAGCGTTGTTCCTGTTCATGAAATACGCTTTCGACGAACTGGAGTATCGCCGCTTCGAATGGAAGTGCAACAACGACAATGCCCCCTCCAGAAGAGCCGCGCAGCGGTTCGGCTTTCAAGAAGAAGGTGTTTTTCGCCAGCACCTGGTGGTGAAGGGTCGGAACCGTGACACAGCCTGGTTTTCCGTGATCGACAAGGAATGGCCGGGGCTGAAGGCGGGCTATGAAGCCTGGCTCGCGCCGGAGAATTTTGACGCCGGGGGTCGGCAGCAACGCCGCCTGTCCGACTGTATCGGTCTCCGGCCGGAGTAGCTTGGGATCAGTCTGAAAAGGCAACTAAATTTATGGTCGCATGAGCACGGAAACTAAACATTAAATTGCAATACCCATACGTCAGGTGTTTAATGCTGTGGCTGCGATAAATGCGCGCGCACATTGCAAGGCGCATGATTTCCGGGGGGCACATGCGCAAGACAATTTCCACCATCGATCGTACGGCAATCAGCGGCTATCCGAACTTCTGCGACGGTTACGCCCGTCCGGGGAATACCGGCAATGGGTATGTCTCCGTGGTCAAGGTTGCGACGGGGACCGTTGAAAAGACGGATGATTTTCTTCTCGATGGCATCGTCGCCTATGATCGGGCGGAGGCCAATGATGCCTATATCGGCCAGATCAACATGGAGACGGCGTCTTCCTTTTGCGGCATCGCCGGCAACGTCTGGGGCTACGATCTTGCCTATAACAGCGCGCTCAACACGTTGCAGCCGATGTTCGCTGTCAAGCAGTATGACGGCACCGACCTGCCGGTGTTCAATGCCGGCCCCCTGATCGATGCCGGCATGTCCCTGTTCGGAACGGAGCCGCATCGCCGGTTTCCGCCGGCGCCGGGTGCACATGTCATCTGCGCCAACAAGAGCACAACCAATTCAAGGCCGCTCACCGGCGCACCGGACCCGGCCAGGAACGAGGCCTACGGCGTCTGGTGCTACATCGCACTGTCGATCACCCGGGATCGTTACAACTCGGCCGATCTTTTCATCGAGGATGCCGGAACCTGGACCGAAAATGACGATCCGGTTGCCCTGGAAGCCTTTCTGGAGGACCATCAGAGGTCCGTTGCCTGGAGTATTGTTGCCTGTGGCAAGGACCAGTCGGTGCTCTACGACCGGACGTTTATGTCGTACGCCTACGTCATTATGCGGCCCGGCTTTGTCGGCACGGCCCTGACTGTTGCCCCCTATGTCACGCTGGCCCAACGGGCAGTCCCGCCCTCCGGCTTCAACACGCTTTACGACATGACGCTGGCCGACTGGGAGCAGGCGGTCGGCTTCTCGTGAGGGGCGCAGATGAGGCTTTTAGCTGAAGCGCACCTGGTTGAATTTGCGAAGGAGCGCCCCTTCACGGGGACATCGCCGCGGAGGCGGTGGCTCGGCACGCATCGTCAGTGGGCGCAGGCATCAAACGGGGCAGGGGCTCGTTTCCAGCTCCATGCATCGAGCCGTCTGGGAGGGACGGATTGCGCTGATATTGCCGGCGCATCTGGTGACGCGGAACGAGACAATTCTGATTGACCCTCAAGGGAGGCAAGAATGACCAGCATCATTGACGACATTGTAAGCCTTTGGTCCGACGTCAATCCGGTGGTCGGCTACACCAGCGGCTATCTGAGCGACCTGACCAGGCTTCTGTTCCAGACACCTGAGAATGTCCAGAAACTCTACCAGCGCATGGATTACATCAATTCACGCCTGGACGAGATCACCGATCCCGACAGTCGGGCGACCGCCGCTGCGGTTCTGGTCACCCAGCGAACGCAGCTGGACCTGGCGAGGCCGAGTGGGGCAGGGCCCTCCGGTACGGGCGCTGGCGGGGTCTATGCGGCCGCAGACGGCATTTTCTACATTCTGCTGAAAGGCGATGGCAACAAGCCCTGGGTGGCCGGTTATCTGGAAGTCGTGCGCGAGATGATCGTGTTCGAGGCAGAGCGTTGGGCCGACGGGACCTATACGGCAGAAGTACGCAAGGAATGTCTCGACACGGTCGCGTATGTCGAAGGCAACCTGAAAGCCATGCTGCAGGCCAATCCCACAGTCACCGAGCAGGTGCGTGGCATCGAAAAGGCCTTGGAGCGGTATCGGCAGATCTTCTATAGCCCGGCGCTTGCATCCAGCGACTTTGACGTCCTCTGGCCGGCCCTGAAAGAAGGTGACGCCCAGACAGGTCCGGTTCAGGCCAAGGGATATCCGGGCACCTTGAAGTCCTATTACACGCTGCAGGCAACAGAGGCAGACGTAGAACTGCAGGCCAGAAGCTGGATGCAGCTCGACATGCCAGTAACGCTTGACCTGGCGCGCAGGATCGCGCCCAAGGTCGGTGTCGCTGCAGACAGTTCGCTCCAGACGGTCTGGGATGCGATGAGCAAGAAGTATTCGATCGACTTTTCCGTCGACGAGATGCAGAAAGTGCTGAAAGCCTGTAACGATTTCGGCCAGCGATACATCATCGGCTATACGGCGGCCGACAAGGTTCTGTTCGACCCGACCCCATCCTATCTGGTCAATCTGGTCACGGGTGGCGAAGACTTTGCCGTCGATTACCTCACCGAAAAGCCCTATTCGCAGCTCTATCTGACGGCGTCGAAAAACACGTCGCTGCTCACCATGATCAACATTCTTGTGCACGAGGCATCGCACGGTTTCAACTTCGTCATGTCCGCGCGCAAGGCACCGAAGCTGCTCAATCTCAACACCTCGCTCGAAGTACCGATGACCGAGGGGCAGGCCTTTTACCGGGAATACCAGTATTACGCCGCAGCGGCCGATCTCGTCGGCCAGTCAAACCTCAACGATGTGCAGCAAGCTTATCTGAACCTGTACGGCGCCACGTTCGAGGCGCAGGTCGATGCCGTCCAGGGAGCGCAGCTGGAAACCTATATCTGGCGGGTGATCCGCTACATCCGCGCGCTCTGCGATGTTGAGGTAAACGGCGGCAAGAGCACCTATACCGACTTCATAGCCTGGGCGGCGGATGCAACGGGTCTCAGCGAGGAGACGCTGCACGGCGAGTGTTTCACCTTTCTGGCCTCGCCCGGCTATGCACCCTGCTACGCGCTTGGTGGTGCGATCTACGGTTTCCTGCAGACCAAGGGCATTCCAAACGGGGTTTCCGAGGTGACCTTCAACACGGAAGCCTCATCCATGGGCTTTTCCTCGTGGCCGATCGACCAGTCCAATATGGCAAAATTCGCCGCTGGCGGCGTCCAGAGTGCGGCGGCCGCGGAATAGGGCCGGGTGACAGCTGGAGGAAAACAAGGCGTTGGAGGTACCAGAATGGCTGATCCAGATATCCCCGAACCTGGTCCGGTGATCGACCTGCCGGGATATGGCGCACCTAAAGAGAAACAGCTGGCCGGGCATCTCACCGTCAACGAAGCCTGCGGTGACAATCTGTTCTTCTGGTTCTTTGAAAGTCAGACCGATCCGGCAACCGATCCGCTGATCCTGTGGCTGAATGGCGGCCCCGGGTCTTCCAGTTTCCTGGGCCTCTTTGCCGAGAATGGGCCTTACAAGATCCAGGACGATCTGACGCTCAAGGACAATCCCTGGTCCTGGAACCGCCGGGCGAGTTACCTGATGATTGATCAACCGGCGGGCACAGGCCTTTCTTTTGTGGCAAAGAAGAACGAGAAGGCCTGCTGGGTGAAGACGGAACCCCAGGCGACACGGCAGCTCTATGACGGCTTGCAGCTGTTTTTCGACCGGTGGCCCAGATACCGGGAGCTCGAATTTTATGTCTTTGGCGAAAGCTTCGCCGGCCGCTACATCCCGATGCTGGCAACCGCCATTCTGGAAGGCAATGCCGCCGGAGCACCGAAGATCAATCTCTCCGGAATTGGGATCGGCGACGGCTGGGTTGATCCGGTCCTGCAGGAAGCGACCTATGCGGATTATGCCTATGCCCATGGCCTGATCGATCTGCCGCAGAAGCAAGAGGCGGACGCGCTTTACCAGGCTTGCGAAACCGCCATTCGTCAGACCGAACCGATCACTTCCAAAGAGGCCGACAAGATCTGCAACCGGATTGAGGAATACATCACCAGGGTGTCCGGCGGGGCCAATGTCTATGACGTCCGGATCACCGGGAATTACGCCTTTCCCCTGATCGCGGATTATCTCAACCAGGAAAGCGTGCGCGATGCCCTTCATGTCAGCTCGAAGGTCGGCCCCTGGACGGATTCCTCAAGCACAATCGGCGACATTCTGGAGCGCGGCGAACAGAACTCCTCCGCCTACCTGTTTCCACGTCTCTTCGAGACAATGCAGGTTCTGATCTACAACGGTCTCTACGACATGGATTGCAATTTCATGGGCACGGATGCCTGGTTGGAGGCGCTCGACTGGCGGGAGGGGGAAACCTTCAAACAAACCCCGCGAACGCCATGGTTCATCGGCCACAATTGGGCCGGCCATAGTCGCAACGCGGGTTTCCTGACACAGGTGCTGGTCAACGGTGCTGGACACCTTGTTCCGATGGATCAACCGGAAGCGGCCTATGTCATGTTGGAGACCTGGCTGAACGGCAAGGCATTTCAAGGAAGGCTGGAAGAACGACAGGCGGCAGAGTGACGGGTTGGACGGAGGACTGTTCAGCGTCCGGTGAAAGTGATGCCATCGGTCCTTCTCGTCTGAGCGCTAACTTGTGACGCGTAAAAAGGGTGATACGCCATTCTCGCAAGTAAGAAGCTGGTAATCGCCTGACTATAGACTTAGCCGGCTAAGTGCACTAGTTGCGCTTTTATGGACCTCAATAGAGTAGTAATCACGTGACTGAAAAGAACTCGGCTCCGGACCGCGGCAGCGACACGGAAACAAAACTGTCACTGCACCTGGTGGGAAAGCTGCTTTTTGCGTCCACAGCAGCGGTTATCGCGCTCGGGGTGTTCCAGGAGGTCTATACCCGGCATTTCGGGGAAGAGACTCTCCTGCGCGGGATGCCCCAGATCGCTTTGGACGGGGAACATAATGTGGGTGCCTGGTACACGTCCTGCCTGATGGTTGCCGCCGCATTCGTCTTGTTTCTGACCGGTCGCGCTGAAAGCGATAAGGGCGGACTTCGGAAATCCTTGCCCTGGTATGCGCTTGCAGTGATTTTTGTCGGCATGTCCATCGATGAATCCGCGAGTTTTCACGAAATCCTCGGACAGCCACTTCGCGACAAACTCGGGACAGGCGGTTTTCTCTATTATGCCTGGGTCATTCCGGGGGCCATTTTCGCCCTGTCGGTTGCCATCGCCTTCATCCCGTTCCTGTTGTCGCTGCCGCGCCCGGTGGCCGTGCGTTTTGTCGCTGCGGGCGCAATTTTTGTCGGCGGGGCGGTGGGTCTTGAACTGTTCGAGGGCTACCTCGCGGACAGGGGCGAGGAGGGCTCGCCGCTCTATATGGCCTTCGTGATCATCGAAGAAGGCATGGAGATGACGGGCATCGCCCTGTTCCTGGCAACCGCCATCGGCCATTTGGGAAACATCCATCCCAAATGGCGTCTTGGCAATTAGCAATCTGTTCAATTTACCATTGGTAGACACCCAAATGTGCTGAGGCAGAGTTTCGCATCCTGGTTGAACACTTCCATTGCAGAGTGAGTATCAGACTCATAGATCGCAATTCAGGACGCAAAAAAGCTTGCACGGTCGGTGACAGACTTACATCCATAGGAAAAGTAGAATACGCGTGACACGCTTAGCACCCTTGGTCCCATGCGGCATCGACAGTCGCATCCTGGTTGATCGACATGCTAATCTCAAGGTTTAACGCTTGTCGAAAGATTAGCTTCGAGGAAGGTAGCGAATTGAGGTTTATTTGAAAAATGTGGTGCTACTGATGAGTTTTTGGGTGAGAAATTTACTCTCGCGTGAAGTTTTTTGACATATGGATGCTCAAACTGTCAATAATAAATACAATGAGTGTGAGCGTTGTACTGCAGAGTGCTCGAGAGAATTGCACTGAAAGTGCGAGAGCTGATGTGACCATCTAAATGGTTGCGTGATTTGACTGGTTCACCTAAAACAGGTTTTGTTGGTGATTGGAGTTTTAGATGTTGAATCCTAGAAACTTAATAGTTCTGACAGTCAGTTTTTTAATGATTAACCTCTTTACTCTGGAAACGTCTTATTCGGACGAAATCAAAAAATATATCGAATGCAGTTCAAGCTTTCAAAGCTATCATCGTAACTTGAGTGAACCTCTGAAGCAGAGCAACGTGTTACACTATAGATTAAATGATGCAGACGGGTGGCGTCATTTTAGCTTTACATCTGAAAACAAAGTGGAACTGTCGTCATTTTCAACTTCCCAAGATATTGAAGTGGTGCATTATACTGAAATGCCGTTGGAGGAAAATTTTTTCCTCATTAAGACCGCAAGATTAAGTGGAAAAGAAAATACCTATTATCCAAAAACAATAACTGTAAAGTATGGCGACAGATTGTCGAAAGTTGTAGTGGCCGAGTTTCACAAGAAATTTAGCAAGAGATTTAACAAAAAAAAACCAGAAGCTGATCTTCCGATTAGTCTATACCAAGGTGGGCATCAGAATACAGACCCAGTGAACTATCAAATAGTCTTGAGTTACCCGGATCTTTTTCACGCTAGAAAGGGGTGGCATCTAATTCAGAAGTCGACGGGCGAAAGAACTTTTGAAGATATTTCAACACGGAACGCTTCTGCTTTCCCATCTGAATTCATAGCAAGTGAGGGCGAAAATCAACAGCACATCTTAGTCTCTATTATTCAGAGATATATGGGTAGCGGATTTGGTTGCGTCACCAGAGAGTCGACAATTATGCCAGCACATGTCGAGCTGATGGTCTCTTTCCTCGAGTTGTTTGGCAACGAACCGCCTGTCGTGATGAAACTTGAAGTTACAAGAGGTGCGGGGGAGTGAAATGACAGCGAGTGTCAGAGGAACTCAATACGATAAGCAACTTGATGAGTTGCTGAAATATGACTACTTTTCCGTTTTTGGAGAAAAGGATATTGGTTGGGGAGTATTTCTGCCAGCTGTTTCTGTTCTTGCTCTACTATGCTTCGCTTCTGGGCTATCAGTTGCAGGTGGCGAGATAAAAGTTTATGTGGCTTATCAAATGGCCATAGTTGTATTTGTGTCGTTGTTGATGACCCCCGTAGCGATCATTTTCAGGCTTGTTTTCGATGTTCAATTAATTCAGTCACGAAGATTAGTTTTTCTTTTTGTTACTCATGCGACAGTGTCGATGTTTGCTTTTGTTATTGCGGTTATCTATTTTGGTGCAAACCTCCCATACTGGGATGCGCTGGACGAGTCTTCAATTTACTATTGTGGAATTGGATTTGGATTAGTATTCTTAATTTCTATTCTTCGACTGCTAAGGGGGCAGGTAGATAATATTTCATTTCTAAATGAAGATAAAAATATAATTTGGAGGAATATTTTTTCCTTAATATCTATTGCTTTTGTGGTAAATTTTGCAAATTATCAATTATTTGCGAAAGTTTTGTTTGCTCCACAAGGCGAGTTTGTTCCGTCAATGTTTGAGCGTTTGTCTGGATTATTTAACTAGTTTTTGAATTTAAATTTGTGGAGTGGTCTTTGAGTAATATAGCGTAGAGAAAGCAATCCGAGATTGAGGTTGTGGGTACGAATAGTGTCCAGTCTGAAGAAATTTGTGCAGCATAAGATACACTCCTCTCCAACTTTTGAGCTTTGTTCGCCTGCTACTTTAACTTGGCCGCTTACTCTTTTCTTTTTTGGAAGTGACAGATGGAGCACTAGACATTTGTTACATATCCATCAGCTGCAAACTTACTAAGTGTTAAAAGCCAACAAGCGCATAAGGCAGAGTTGAATATCCAAGTCTAACGGAAGTCGATCGAGCCATGGGGGGCCCGGCTATCCGCTGCGAAAAATGCGTCCGACCTTGAAAACTATGAGGGAGATTCCTGAAAATGACGCTGGAGGAAAGCATGCAAACACTTATTTCTCCAAGTTGTTGTGCCATGCTTTAGGGGTGTCATGCTGAGTTCGACGCGGCAGAACAAGGCGACGACAAATACCCGTAGAATTGTTTGGTCGTTAAACCAACCTGAAGTCGTTGCTGTCAATCCGGGCGGGAATGGCGAAGAGATTTGAACTACAAAGCATGTTGTCTCTCGCAACTAATGCCCGCCGGCACCTGCCTTGTCTTTCTTGAACAGACCTGCAACCGGCAGGATGACCTTGGCGGTTACCGGGATCAGAGCCAGCCCGAGCGCCAGCCCAAAGACGCCGTCCAATGCGGCGGTAACGGCCCAGGTGACGAAGCCTTCGGCCACCTGAAGGGCATGTGCCGCGCCATGGGCGATGTCGTGAATGATGTTATAAAGCAGTCCGAAACCGAGAATATCGGCACCGTGCAAGACGATTGAACCGCCAACCCACAGCATAGCGGCGGTGCCCACGATCATCAGAAACTTCATGAAACCGGGCATCGCCTTGACGATGCCGAGCCCAAAGGCGCGGGTGGCGGCGAAATGGCCTTCCCTGGACAGGTGCAGGCCAACGTCGTCGGCCTTCACGATCAATGCAACGGAGCCATAGACCAGCACCGTGATGCCTATGGCGACCACCGCAAGCGTTGCGGCTTCCATCCAGATCGACCCCTCGGGGATTTCGGCCAACGCAATCGTCATGATCTCTGCGGACAGAATAAAGTCGGTCTTGATCGCCCCGGCAACCTTCTGTTTTTCCAGATGGGTCGGATCGGGAACATAGCCTTCGGGTTCGTCGGCATCGTGATGATGCGGCGCGAAGATGTGATAGACCTTCTCCGCGCCTTCGAAACACAGATAGGCTCCTCCGATCATCAGCAACGGCGTGATGATCCAGGGCAGGAAGGTGTTCAGCAGGAGGCCGACCGGTAACAGGAACAGCAGCTTGTTCTTGAGGGATCCCTTGGCGATTTTCCAGACAATCGGCAATTCGCGGGCCGGAGAGAACCCGGCGACATATTTGGGGGTTACGGCGGCATCGTCGATCACCGCTCCTGCGGCCTTGGCACCGGCCTTGGCAGCCTGTCCGACAACATCGTCCACGGACGCCGCGGCAACCTTGGCAATGCCGGCAACATCATCGAGAAGGGCAAGCAATCCGCTCATGTCAGCTCCAAATCGGGTCAACCTCGTCGGCAGACCATAACGTGTTTTCTCTCTTTTGCCGCCAGAGTGTGAATTTTCCACAACACAGGGGCATAGTTGCGAGACGTTCGCGGCGGGATTGGCGGGCCCAGCGGGCCTTAGCGGAGCTGTTTCCGCCTGTTTCCGGAAAGAGGGAGCCGCTGGACTTTTGCCTGGTCTGCCATAGGTCGAGCGCAACGGCTCATGTGGGAGAATTCGATATGACGACAGATCCGAACCGACGCGGACCGGTCAGAGCCCTTCTGACGGCGATTGTTGTGACCTGCCTGGCAAGTCCTTTGGCGGCCCATGACGAGCCCATTGGTGATGCCGTAAAGGATCTTCCCCTGTTCGATGCCCATATGCACTACAAGGAACCGGCATGGGACCGTTATCCCGTCAAAAGCGTCATTGAGCTGATGGACCGGAATGGGGTGGCCATGGCGCTGGTATCGTCGACGCCCGATGAGGGAACGATCCGCCTCTGGGAACACGCGCCGAACCGTATCGTGCCGGAACTGCGCCCCTATCATGGCGGTTTCGGCTCGGGCAACTGGACCAAGATGGACGGAATGGATGCCTATCTGGAGGGACGCCTTGAGCGATATCCTCATGAAGGGATCGGCGAGTTCCATATTCACCGGCTGGACACGTCAGACGAAGCCCTGTTTCGCAAGATCATCGGAATGGCCAGGGACCGGGACATCTACCTTCATGTTCACTCCGGCCCCGAACCGGTACGGTGGCTCTATTCATTGGACCCGGACGTTAAAATCATCTGGGCCCATGCCGGGCTCAGCACGCCGGCGCCCCAGGTCTATGAACTGATGTCGGAGTTTTCCGACCTTCTCGCGGACACCTCCTTAAGGGAATGGGACATTGTCGGAGACGGCCAGTCGCTGGATCCGGCCTGGGCGGAGATCATATTCGATTTCCAGGATCGGTTGATGATCGGCAGCGACACCTGGGTCAATGCCCAATGGGACCGTTACGACGAGATCATGGCCTCAAACCGGGCCTGGCTGGCCTTGCTGCCCCGGTCCGTCGCGGAAAAGATTGCATATAAGAACGCCGAGCGAGCCTTCGGGCGGAGTGTTTCAACGAAGCAGATCGGAACCCGCTAGCGGGGTGCCCGTCACTCCTGGTCCTCGTCAATTCGGTCCTCCTCCTCGACGCTGATGACCGCATTTGTCTCGGAGTGAAGCACATTGCTGTACACCTGAAGCCGCCACAGGTGATATGAGACCCGGTGCAACCATCGAAGTGCGTCCAGCTTGAGCCAGACCGTTTCCGCCGGAAGGGTCTTTGCAGCGGCCCGGGCAATCAGAATGTCGCGTTGCCGCCGTCTCTGGCGCCGCATAAGCACCCGCAGCCTGTCGAAGAGCTCCTCGCAAGCGACCGGGTTCGGCGGTGGCGCGTCTTGTGCGTTCGAATGACTGATCGCACCGTTCAGCAAACCGGACAGACGAAGAAGGCGGTGGTCTCTTGAGAGCTCCAGAATACGGTCCTGCTGGCTGCAGCGATAGAGGAGCCGGCCGAGATGGTCGAGACTGTGATAGAGCGCTCTGACCTGGCGTTCGTGTGCCGCTTCCTTGGGAAAGACCGGAATTCTGTCCAGATAGGCACGCGTCGCGGCAATTGCCTTTGTAAGCGCGCCAGGCTCTGTTTCTTCCAGTGTTGCTGTTGCAGAGGTCAATCTTGTGCGCAGGAGGCCGATGGTTGCGTCCCTGAGGTCGTCAACGGTCTGTCGGACAAGGACTGTGGCGGTGCGCGGGTCTTCAAGAAGAAGAGGATCCAGCGCGCGTGTCAGCGGTGCTTCTCTCGCCGGAACGATCCATTCGATCAGGCGGGCGAAGGGACGCGCGAAGGGAAGGATCAGCACCACACCGGCCAGATTGAAGACGCTGTGAAACGCCACGAGGGCAATCTGTGGGTCTCCGCCTTCGATCAGGGGCCTGGCAACCACGTTGAAGGGTGTCAGCAGGGCGAGCGCCATCAGGCCGGTCATGAGGTTGTAGATCACGTGTGCAAAGCCGGTCCGCCTGGCCATTGTACCGCCGCCGAGCGTCGCCAGAACAGCGGTGAAGGTCGTGCCGACATCCATGCCGATCACCAGGGCGGCAGCTTGCGGAAAACTGATCGCACCGGCGCCAAGGGCTGCCAGGGCCGTCGCCACACCGGCACTGGACGATTGGGTCACCAGCGTGATCAGGATGCCGATTGCCACCAGCTGCAGCCGGCCAAACAGCGTGTCAGGCGGAAAATCCGTTGGCGTGACCAGTCCGCCAAACGCGTCCAGCCCGGTTTTCAGATGCTCGATGCCGATGAAAATCAGGCAAAATCCGGCAAGGGCCTGACCGGCCAGCGCCGTCTTGCCTTTGAAAGCGATGCGCAAAACAACGCCCAGAAAGACGAAGGGCAGTGCAATCTGGCCGAGATCCAGCTTGAAGCCGAGAATGGCAACAAGCCATCCTGTGAGCGTGGTGCCAACATTGGCACCGAAAATGATGCCAAGTGCCTGTGGGAAGGTCAGTAAGCCGGAGGCGACAAAGCCCACAGCGGCCACTGTTGTGGCGCTTGAGGATTGCACGATGGCGGTGGTCATGGTGCCGGTCGCTGCACCGGAAAGCGGTGTTGAGGTGAAACGCGCAAGCACTTCTCGCATGCGCTGGCCCGCCAGCGCCTTGAGACCGTCGGTAAGAAGCAGCATACCGACCAGAAAAAGCCCGACACCGCCGAGCGCAGACAGCACGTCCCAAACCATGCAATGAGCTTAGGCGATTTGGCTCGGCCGTCAAAGGCATCTTGTCAGAACCGCCGTGTGAGCCTGGTGCTTGCCAAATTTGACCCTGTTACGGCCAGACCAGATCGCCGGCATATTCGTCGGCACCACCGCTGGTCACCCGTGCTCCGGTGACCTTCGCTTTCCCGCTGGCAACCAGCGCAAGCGCCTTGGGATAGATCTTGTGTTCGACGTCCAGAACACGTGCGCCAAGCGTTTCCGGCGTGTCCTGGTCGAGCACGGGAACGGCCCCCTGGATGATGACCGGGCCGTCATCCATTTCCGCGGAAACGAAGTGCACGGTCGCGCCGTGCAGTTTGACGCCTTCCTCCAGCGCCCGCTCGTGGGTTGCAAGGCCCTTGAAGGAGGGCAGGAGGGCAGGATGAATATTGATCATCCGATTGGCCCAGGCATTGACCAGAAATGGCGTCAGGATGCGCATGAAGCCGGCGAGTGCCACCAGCTCGATCTTGTGCGCCTTCAAGACTGCATCGACTTCGCGTTCAAAGGCTTCCCGATCACCGGAAAAGCCGGTGTGATCGACAACCGCAGTCTGAATGCCGAACTCGGCCGCCCGTTCCAGTCCCTTGGCGTCGGGGCGATTGGACAGCACGAGAGCGATTTCTGCCGGGTAGTCCGGGGCCATGGCCGCAGAGATCAGGGCGCCCATGTTGGTGCCCCGACCGGAAATCAGGACGGCGGTCTTTTTGCGGCTCATGCGCCGAGGCCCAGGCTGCCGTCAAAGACGACCGGTGCATCAGCGCCTGGTACGATCCGGCCGATGCCGGTGACGGTTTCACCCTGCTCCTGAAGCACGCGCATGACGGCTTCCGCTTCATCTTCGGCAACAACAATCACCATGCCGATGCCGCAATTGAATGTGCGCAGCATTTCCTGTTCTGCAACACCGCCTGTCCTGGCCAACCAGCCGAAAACATCCGGGGCCGCAATGCGGGAGAGGTCAATCCTCGCCGAACAGTTGTCCGGAAGCACGCGAGGCAGGTTCTCCGGCAGGCCGCCGCCGGTAATATGGGCAAGCGCCTTGATGCCGGATGAGGCCTTCAGCGCGGCCAGCAACGGTTTCACATAGATACGGGTCGGCTCCATCAGGCATTCGCCCAGGCTTTTGCCGGGGGCAAACGGAGCCTCGTCGGACCATGTCAGGCCAGCCAGCTCGATGATCTTGCGCACCATGCTGTAGCCGTTGGAGTGAACGCCGGAAGAGGACAGTCCCAGAAGCACGTCGCCGGCGGCAACATCCTTGCGCGGCAGGATCTCGCCCCGTTCGACAGCCCCGACGGAAAATCCGGCCAGGTCATAGTCGCCTTCAACATACATGCCCGGCATTTCGGCGGTCTCGCCGCCGATCAGCGCGGCGCCAGCCAGTTTGCAACCGTCGGCAATTCCCGCGACGACATCGGTCGCCGTTTCGACATCCAGAGCACCAGTGGCGAAATAGTCGAGGAAGAACAGCGGTTCGGCGCCCTGAACCACCAGGTCGTTGACGCACATGGCGACGAGATCGATGCCAACCGTGCGATGCTGGCCGGTTTCAATGGCGATCTTGAGTTTCGTACCGACGCCGTCATTGGCCGCGACCAGCACCGGATCCTTGAAACCTGCTCCCTTCAGGTCGAACAGACCGCCGAAGCCGCCAATATCGCTGTCCGCACCCGGACGGGAGGTTGCCTTGACCAGCGGCTTGATGCGGTTCACCAATTCGTTTCCGGCGTCGATATCGACCCCGGCATCGGCATAGGTCAGACCGTTGGATCCAGAGGATTCGCTCATAAGGCACTCCAAGCTGCGTGCGGTTGGCTGTGCCAACGCGGATTACAGTCTGGCGCGGCGGAACACAAGACCCAAAACCCAACGCTTTCTCTGGACTTGAAACGAGCCGGACGGTAATCCCATGTCCTGAGAAGCTGTTTTGCTTCGCTTCAATTTGCCCGGGAGCACCATCGATGACCCTTCGCCGTCAGGTCCAGTTCTGGCTGGTTTCCCTCGTTGTCCTGTGCCTGTTCCTCTACGTGTTCTCAGGCGTCTTGCTGCCCTTTGTCGCCGGCATGGCCGTTGCGTATCTGCTTGATCCGGTCTGTGACCGGCTGGAAAAGCTGGGCATGGCGCGGATGTGGGCAACGCTGACCATTCTTTTCGGCTTCATCCTGATCCTGGTGCTGTTCTTCATTCTGTTGCTGCCACTTCTCGGCAATCAGCTGGCCCTTTTTCTGGAACGGTTCCCGGATCTGGTGCGCAAGCTTCAGGACCTGCTGTCTCAGTATTTCCCTGCCGACCTGGCCTCTGTGGCCGGTATCAAGCCAGAGGATCTGCAATCCTCCATGTCCGACCTGATCGGTCAGGGGGCATCCTTTGTCGGCAAGCTG
Organism: Roseibium sp.; assembly: GCF_965233565.1. Classification (GTDB taxonomy): domain Bacteria; phylum Pseudomonadota; class Alphaproteobacteria; order Rhizobiales; family Stappiaceae; genus Roseibium. The sequence goes on from NZ_OZ247494.1 coordinate 5,819,720, forward strand.
GCGCAATCCTTGTGGAGCGGTGGACAGGCCCTGCTGTCGATCCTGTCGCTCTTCGTGATCACGCCCGTCGTGGCCTTCTACCTGCTGCTGGACTGGGACCGTATGGTGGCGCGCATCGACAGCTGGCTGCCACGCGATCATCTGGAGGAGATCCGGGGGCTGGCGCGTGAGATGGATGAAGCTGTTGCCGGTTTCGTGCGCGGGCAGGTGTCTGTCTGCGTGATCCTGGGGTCCTTCTATGCCATTTCCCTGGCACTGGTCGGTCTCAATTTCGGATTGCTTATCGGCATGGCGGCCGGGCTGGTCAGCTTCATTCCCTTTGTCGGTGCGGGGCTTGGCCTGATCCTTTCCGTCGGGGTGGCTCTGGTGCAGTTCTGGCCGGAATGGCCCTGGATCATCGCGGTTGCCGCCGTTTTTGGCGTCGGACAGTTCCTGGAAGGCAACATCCTGCAGCCGAAGCTTGTCGGCGACAGCACGGGGCTTCATCCGGTCACCTTGATGTTCGCCCTGTTTGCCTTTGGATATCTCTTTGGATTTGTGGGGATGCTGGTCGCGGTTCCGGCGGCCGCAATGATTGGCGTGCTTGCACGTTTTGCTCTGAGGCAGTATCTCGCAAGCCCCGTCTACAGGGGAACCCGTCCCGCTGCTGCGGGCACCGACGAACACGTATCAGAGTAAGACCATGGCGGAACCTCCGCGCCAGCTGCCGTTAGACCTGCCACATGAAGCGGCACTGAGCCGGGACGACTTTCTGGTTGGGGGATCCAACCGGGCCGCATTCGAACTTCTGGAACGCTGGCCGGACTGGCCGTCGCCCGTGGTCGTTCTGGCCGGGCCTGTCGGCTCCGGCAAGACGCACCTTGTCAGGGCCTTTCAGGACGAAACAGGCGCTGCTGTCCTTGCGGCTCCGGAGTTGCATGAAACAGATGTCGAGCGGTTGGCCGCCGCCCCGGCCGCCGTCATTGAAAATGCGCATCTGGGGCTCGACAACACGGCCCTGTTTCATCTTTTGAATGCAGCCAGACAGGCCGGCAAGACCGTCCTGATCACCAGCCGTACCTGGCCGGCAAGCTGGAAAATCAATCTTCCGGATCTGACGTCGCGGCTGAGAGCCGCAACGCCGGTGGAAATTCTGGAGCCCGATGATGATCTTCTGCGCCGGGTCCTGGTGAAACTCTTTGCCGACCGTCAGATCTCCGTGGATCTGAATGTGGTTGATTACCTGGTCGTGCGCATGGAGCGGTCGCTGGAAGTTGCCTTGCGTGCGGTTGAAGCCATCGATCAGGAAGCACTTGCGGGCCGTGTCAAGATCACAAAACCTCTGGCTGGCCGGGTTCTGGAAAATGTGCATAAAGGCCAGTAATCGGCGGTTCAGCCATAGAACTGTCATTTGACCTGCTGTGAGTCCATGATAGTGACGGCTAGAAAAGGCCACGGCAGTTCTGGGCGGCCATGCGGCGCTGACTGTCAGCGGTCGGAAGAAGGGAAGACACCATGAATGAAACTCCTGATCTTTCTGCCATTCTGCCCGCTTCCACGATGCCGCCCGACCAGAACGGGCAACAGGCCGACCTGACCGTCGACGACGGACTTGCGCAATCGCCGGCCCGGTTCATGAACCGGGAACTGTCCTGGCTGCAGTTCAACCTGCGTGTTCTGGAAGAGGCGATGAACGCCAATCATCCGCTTTTGGAACGGGTTCGGTTTCTGTCGATTTCGGCGAATAATCTGGACGAATTCTTCATGGTCCGTGTCGCGGGACTGCGCGGCCAGCAGCGCGCGGATGTCACCAACCTCTCCGATGACGGACTGACACCCACCGAACAGCTGCAGAAAATCAGCGAGGCCGTGCGCGACCTGCAGGCTTCCCAGCAGAAGATCTGGGTCGAACTGCGCCGCGAGATCGCCGAAAAAGGCGTGGAGATCCTGCATGGAGACACGCTCGGCGCGGACGAGAAGGACTGGTTGCAGGACTATTTCCTCAATTACGTCTTCCCGGTTCTGACGCCGCTTGCACTTGATCCGGCTCACCCGTTCCCGTTCATCCCCAATCTGGGCTTTTCGATCGTCTTCGAACTGGTGCCGAGTTCCGGCGGCCGCGGCATGATCGCGCTTCTGCGCATTCCCAACCAGGTCGACCGGTTCGTGCAATTGCCAAATGGCGCGGACGGCGCGGCGCGTTTCATTTCAATCGAAAAAGTCGTCAGCCTGTTCATTGGGCGCCTGTTTCCGGGCTACGAGATCCGCGGCAAGGGCGCCTTCCGCGTGATCCGCGACAGCGATCTGGAAATCGAGGAAGAGGCGGAAGATCTCGTTCGTCTGTTCGAAAGCGCCTTGAAACGGCGCCGGCGGGGGTCGGTGATCCGCCTGGAAATCCAGGACACGACCCCGCCCGCATTGCTGGAATTTGTTGCCGACGCCCTGGATGTGGGCGAAAGCGAGATTTTTCTGGCCAATGGCCTGTTGGCGCTGAACAACCTCTCACAGATCGTCGACCTTGAGCGCTCCGATCTGAAATTCGAACCCTATTCGGCACGGTTCCCGGAGCGGATCCGCGAACATGGGGGGGACTGCCTGGCGGCGATCCACCAGAAGGACATCATCGTTCACCACCCGTATGAATCCTTCGACGTGGTGGTCCAGTATCTGCGTCAGGCGGCCCGCGACCCGGATGTGGTTGCCATCAAGCAGACGCTGTACCGCACCTCCAACAACTCACCGATCGTGAAGGCGCTGGCGGAAGCTGCCGAAGCGGGCAAGTCGGTGACGGCCCTGGTGGAGCTGAAAGCCCGCTTCGACGAAGCCGCCAACATCAAGTGGGCGCGCGACCTGGAGAGGGCCGGTGTGCAGGTGGTGTTCGGCTTCATTGAGCTGAAGACGCACTCCAAGCTCTCCATGGTCATCAAGCGTGAACACGGCCAGCTGAAGACCTACTGCCACATCGGCACCGGCAACTACCATCCGATCACGGCGCGGATCTATGAAGATCTGTCCTTCTTCACCGATGATCCGGGCATAGCGGAAGACGCGGCCCGCGTGTTCAACTTCATCACCGGTTATGCCCAGCCGGCGGAGCTCAACCATCTGATGGTGTCTCCGGTCAATCTGCGTCAGCGCATGCTGGAAATGACCGAAGCGGAGATCGAACATGCAAGGGCAGGACGTCCGGCGCAGATCTGGATGAAGATGAATTCTCTGGTCGATCCGGAAATCATCGATGCGCTTTACAAGGCAAGCCAGGCTGGCGTGCAGATCGATCTTGTCATTCGCGGCATCTGTTGTCTGCGCCCTGGAATTCCCGGCCTGTCTGAGAACATCCGGGTGAAGTCGATTGTCGGCCGGTTCCTGGAACATTCCCGCATCTTCTGTTTTGGCAACGGGCAGGGACTGCCGTCACCGGAGGCCCATGTCTATATCGGCTCCGCCGATCTGATGCCGCGCAACATCGACCGCCGGGTGGAAGTGCTGACACCGCTCCTGACGGCGACCGTGCACGAACAGGTGCTCGACCAGATCATGGTCGCGAATTTAAAAGACAATCAACAAAGCTGGCGCATCCTTGCCGATGGCAGCCATGAACGGATTGTGCCGGGCGCAAATGAAGAACCGTTCAATGCACACCAGTATTTCATGACGAACCCCTCATTGTCGGGCCGGGGCAAGTCTTTGAAGAGTGATCGCCCGAAGCCGTTCCTGGAACGGCAAAAACGAGGCTAAAATGGCTGGGAATTTCAAGCCTGCACGTGGCCGTCTCAATGGGACAGGGCCGGTTGCCGTCGTGGACATCGGTTCTAACTCCGTGCGTCTCGTGATTTACGAACGCAAGGCGCGCACGCCAACCATGCTGTTCAACGAGAAGCTTCTGGCGGGCCTCGGTCGCGGTATTGCCGCCACCGGCCGTCTGGCCGATGAATCCGTGTCTCTGGCACTGGGAGAGCTGAGCCGGTTCAAGGCCCTCATCGAACACACCGGTTGCCAGGAACTCTACATCGTTGCGACCGCGGCCGCGCGTGACGCTGATAACGGTCCGGAGTTCGTCCGGGAGGTTGAGCGCCAGCTGGAAGCGCCCGTACGCATCCTGGACGGTGGCGAAGAAGCCTATTATTCCGCATTGGGCGTGATTGCGGGTTTTTGGCAGCCGCGCGGTATCGTCGGCGACATGGGGGGCGGAAGCCTCGAACTTGTCGAGATCGCGGACAAGAAACCCGGAACGGGCGCAACGTTTCCGCTTGGTGGCTTGCGCCTGTCCGAAGAAGCGGACGGCAAGATCGCCAAGGCGCAGAAGATTACCCAACAGGCATTGCAGGGATACGAGTGGCCGGACCTGGTGCCGGGTGAGCGGACATTCTACGCCGTCGGAGGTACCTGGCGATCTCTCGGCCGCCTTCACCTGATGCAGAATGATTACCCGCTGCACGTGATGCACAATTACGAGATGAGTGCTGACGAGGCGATCGCGTTCTGTCGCAAGATCGCCGTCCCCAATCTCGAAGGCATCGAGATGGCGGAAGTCGTCTCGAAACAGCGACGTCCTCTTGTGCCGATCGGCGCTGTGGTTCTGGAGCAGGTACTGACGTCGATGAAGGCCGAGCGCCTTGTGTTCTCGGCGACCGGAGTGCGCGAGGGGCTGCTGCATGAAAAGCTGCCTGAGGACATGCAGGATCATGACCCTGTCATCGAAGCCGCACGCGAACTCTGCACCTTGCGGGCACGATCGCCCGACCACGCCGAAGAGCTGATTGTCTGGACAGACAAGCTGTTCGGTGAACTCGGCATCGAGGAAACGGCCAATGAAACCCGTCTGCGCCACGCGGCCTGCCTGCTGTCGGACATCGGCTGGCGGGCGCATCCGGACTATCGCGGCGAGCAGAGCCTGAACATCATTTCCAACGCCTCCTTTGTCGGGCTGGATCATGCCAGCCGCGCCTATCTGGCGGCGGCGGTGTTCTACCGGCACCAGGGCCTGCGCGAAGGCGCGCTGTCGCCCGTGATCCGGGAACTGTTCACCGATCGTCTGCGGATCCGGGCGAAGGTGCTTGGCGCGACCATGCGTGTTGCGTCGCTGTTGAGCGCCTCGATCGCCGGCATGCTGCCGCAGGTCGGTATATCGAACACCGGTGACGGCCTGAAACTTGAACTCGGCAAGGGCCTGGCAAGCCTGGATGGCGACCGTCTGCGCAAGCGGGTCAGTCAGCTGGCCCGGGTCATTGAGGTTGATGTTGAGGTGTCGGCGGGGTAGGGGCGGCGCCCTGCAGCATCCCGGGCAATAGCCTAACCAGACACCGCGAAACAGCGGGGGACCGTCAGGTCCGTCGCCCAGGATCGGCCATTTGCGGTTGTGCAGTCAGCCGATCCGTCGACGCGCGCATTCTGCGCGCTCCTCATGATGACGCCTTGGTATCTGGTGGAGCCATGAGCGCTGGCGAGAGCCCGAAAGCTTTACTCCGCCGCTTGCGTCTTCATTTCCCCCTGCACCGGTTGATCCAGTGCAACGATCTGCCGGTTCTGGAAGGCGAGGGCGACTTCGCCGCGTTTCAGCTTCAGGGCCGTTTCGCCGAAGAGTTCCCGGCGCCATCCCTTGAGGGCCGCGACATCGGCATTGTCGTCCGCTGCAATCTTTTCCAGGTCGTCGACCGTGGCGATCACCTTGGCGGCAACGCCGTTGGCTTCGCTGACGAGCTTCAGGAGCACCTTGAGAAGGTCAACCGCTGCCGCCGAGCCATCAGGCGCCTGCCGCCCCTTGGGCAGTTTTGGCAGGTCCTTCTTCGGCACGGCGAGTGCACGTTTGACGGCTTTCAGAATTTCGTCGGCAGATTTTGACCGCTCGAACCCGCGCGGGATCGTCCGGAGCCGGCCAAGCGATTCCGTATCCTGCGGCTGCTGGGCAGCCAGTTCGTAGATGGCATCGTCCTTGATCACACGGCTGCGGGGGACATCCCGGGACTGGGCCTCATGTTCGCGCCATGCGGCGACTTCCATCATGACCGCCAGCTCGACCGGCTTGCGCACGCGCAGCTTCAGGCGTTTCCAGGCCTGTTCGGGATCGGTGCGGTAGGTGGTCACGGATGTGAGCACCTGCATTTCATCTTCAACCCAGTGGCTGCGATTCTGTTCCGCCAGATTGGCTTTCAGGAACTGGTAGGCATCGCGCAGATGGGTCACATCCGCGAGCGCATAGTCGAGCTGTTTCGCCGTCAGCGGGCGACGCGCCCAGTCGGTGAAGCGAGACGACTTGTCGATGCGCGCACCGGTCACCTTGTAGACCAGCTGATCATAGGAAATGCTGTCGCCAAAGCCGCAGACCATGGCCGCAACCTGGGTGTCGAACAGTGGTGCCGGGATAAGCTCGCCCAGATGATAGATGATTTCGATGTCCTGGCGCGCCGCGTGGAACACTTTTGTCACACTGGCGTCGCGCATCAGGTCGAAAAAGGGTTGAAGGTCAAGCCCTTCGGCCAGCGCATCGACAATGAAGGCCATGTCCGGCCCTGCCATCTGGATGACACAGAGCTTGGGCCAGAAGGTGGTTTCACGGAGGAATTCCGTGTCCACGGTTACATAGTCATGGGCGGCAAGGCGCTGGCACGCAGCGGCGAGATCTTTTGTTTTTGTAATCACATGCATGGTGACGCACAGCTATACCCGAGTTCTGCCCCTTTGTCGCCACGAAATGGTAATTTTCGGCGCAGCGACTCTTGAAAAGGCGCAAAATGTGCGCCTATGTTGAGGCGGTGGCCGGGAAAGACGTGGTCGACGAAGGGAGCGGTAATGCGCAAGATACTGGTGGTGAACTCCAAGGGCGGTTGCGGCAAGACAACACTTGCCACGAATCTCGCCGTTGCTCTGGCCGCACGCGGAGAAGATGTTGCGCTGGCGGATGCCGACCGCCAGAAGTCGTCGCTCTCCTGGGTCAAGCGCCGCCCGAAATCGCTGACACCGATCGAAGGTCTGAACTGGACCAAGGAAGACAGTATCGGCGACAAGGACAAGAAGCTCGACGCAATTGTCATCGATGGTCCCGGCGGTCTGCGCTCCGAGCTCGCCAAGAACCTGATCGCCGAGGCCTCCGACATCATCGTACCGGTGCTGGCCTCTGCGTTTGACTGGGATGCGACGCTGAAATTTCTCGACGGCATTTCCGACATCAAACGGGTGCGCAAGGGCAAGGCGGACATCTTTGTCGTCGCCAACCGCATCAACAAGCGTTCGACTCAGGTAGGGGACCTTGAACAGACCTTCGCCAAAAAGGGCTTTCCGCTTCTGGCCCGCATTTCGGATCGGGTTCTTTATGCCCGTCACGCGGCGGCCGGCTCGGGCGTTTTCGACTATTCGGATTCGAAATCACACGAGATCCGCGGGCAATGGCATCCGTTGCTGCAGGCGGTAGACAGTTAGCCGGCAGGCAACCTGTCGGCCAACTGTCTGAACTCTTTAGCGGTGAGCCCGGTCAGGGTGGGCATTTCCCGATCGAAAAACTTATCGTCCTCAAGCGCGAGAAAAATCAAGGCGCGCAGAGCCTGCCACTCGCTGGCGCTGATCGCCGGGACCGGTGTTTCTTCCGAAACGGCATTGCAAAGTCTATCGGCAACGCGATTCACATTCGTGGTCGCCAGCACAATCTCGGTCTCGTTTTCCAGTGCCAGCAGCGTGTCGCGAAGTTTCGCGGAAACAGCTTCTTTCGTCATTCCGTTTCTGCTCCGGAAGCGCCGGAAATGGCAATTTGTTTGCAAAAAATATACTCCAGGTCGTCCTCTTCGATCATTTCCCTGACCGCATTGCTGATTGTTTCAGGCGTAAGTATCGAAATAACAATGCTATTTGAAACATAGAAGTAATCTGGCAGGTCAGGCTTCATCATCAGCTGGCGGACATTTTCTAGAGAGATTACGGTACCGCCATAAACACTGCCGCCGACGCTGACGAAGATATCTATGTTTTCGTTCAAGGGGTCGGAGATATCGTGGTAGGAATAAATCCTGACCTTCGTCTCTTTCACGGTGATTGTAAGATCCAGTTTCATGATCAGTCTCAGACCATTTGGGAAAGACAGTGGTCTTACATTTGTGATACGGGGCGTTTAAACGGCTTATCGTCGGGAAGATGCACCGGATTGCGGTGAGCAAGAAGAGATGTAGCGCCGCTGACACTAAAACACCAACGGGCAGCAAGGCAACAGCCGGAAACAATCGGCGCCCGATCAAGCCTCCCGCAAGCCCCTCCCTTGACTTTCGCTTCGCAACATGGCTTGTGCAGCCCGACACGGCCTGCCTCCGGCGGGCCGTAATGATTTTCTATGCCAAGAAGAATACCGAGGATTTAGAATGCACCCCTACCGTAGTCACACGTGCGGTGATCTCCGTCTGTCCGACGAAGGCCAGACCATCCGTCTTTCCGGCTGGGTTCACCGGGTTCGAGATCATGGCGGGGTGCTGTTCATTGATCTGCGCGACCATTATGGCGTCACCCAGTGTGTGGTTGATCCGGATTCGGCCGCGTTTGGTCTGGCTGAAACCGTTCGTTCCGAGTGGTGCATCCGCATTGACGGCAACGTGAAACAGCGCACACCGGAAACGGTCAACAAGGACCTGCCGACCGGTGAAGTCGAAGTCTTCATCCGCGACATGGAAGTGCTTGGATCGGCAAAAGAATTGCCGCTGCCGGTGTTCGGCGAGCTGGACTACCCGGAAGAGGTGCGCCTGAAGTACCGCTTCCTGGATCTGCGCCGCGAAAAGCTGCACAACAACATGATCCTGCGCTCCAACGTCGTGCGCGATCTGCGCGACCGCATGTGGGAGATTGGTTTCAACGAGTTCCAGACGCCGATCATCACGGCGTCTTCGCCGGAAGGCGCGCGAGACTTCCTGGTGCCGTCCCGCCTGCATCCGGGCAAATTCTACGCGCTGCCGCAGGCACCGCAGCAGTTCAAGCAGCTGCTCATGGTCTCCGGCTTCGACAAGTATTTCCAGATCGCGCCGTGTTTCCGCGACGAGGACCCGCGTGCCGACCGCTCGCCGACGGACTTCTACCAGCTCGACATGGAAATGTCCTTTGTCACGCAGCAGGAGATCTTCGACACGATCGAGCCGGTGATTGCCGGCTGTTTCGAGCGCTTCGGCAACGGCCGTCCGGTCAACCGCACCTGGCCGCAGATCTCTTATAAAGACAGTGCGCTTTGGTACGGCACCGACAAGCCGGACCTGCGCAACCCGATCAAGATGCAGATCGTGTCTGAGCATTTTGCCGGCTCCGGCTTTGCCATCTTCGCCAAGCTGCTGGAGCAGCCGGGAACGGAAATCCGCGCCATTCCGGCGCCGAAGGGCGGCAGCCGCAAGTTCTGTGACCGCATGAACAAGTTCGCGCAGGGCGAAGGTCTGCCGGGCATGGGCTATATCTTCTGGCGCAAGGCCGAGGACGGCTCGACGGAAGCCGCGGGCCCGCTCGCCAAGAACATCGGTCCGGAACGCACCGAAGCCATCCGCCAGCAGCTCGGCCTGGAAGAGGGCGACGCGGCGTTCTTCCTCGGTGGCAAGCCGAAGCAGTTCACGGCCGTGGCCGCCAAGGCGCGTGTCATCATTGGCGAAGAACTCGGCCACACCGACAAGGACCGGTTCGAATTTGCCTGGATCGTCGACTTCCCGATCTACGAGAAGGACGAGGAAACCGGCGAGATCGACTTCGAGCACAACCCGTTCTCCATGCCCCAGGGTGGCATGGAAGCGCTGGAAGGCGATCCGCTTGACGTTCTTGGCTATCAGTACGACCTGTCCTGTAACGGTCACGAGCTGGTTTCCGGCGCGATCCGGAACCACAAGCCGGAAATCATGTACAAGGCCTTTGAAATCGCCGGCTACCCGAATGAGGAAGTCGACAAGCGTTTCGGTGGCATGGTCAACGCGTTCCAGTACGGCGCCCCGCCGCATGGTGGCTGCGCGGCCGGTATCGACCGCATGGTGATGCTGCTCGCAGATGAGGCCAACATTCGTGAGGTCATGCTGTTCCCGATGAACCAGAAGGCCGAAGACCTGATGATGGGGGCGCCCAACGAGGCGACGGCGGCTCAGCTTCGCGATTTGCATTTGCGGCTGAACCTGCCGGAAGCGTAAACTGGGGCCCTTGCGGCTGCGGACCAGAAACGGATACCCCTTCCTGAAAGGGGCAGGGAGGCCGGCTTTGCTGGCCTCTTTCATGCCGGGAACAGAACTCTGATGAAAGGCAATGCTTCGTGCTAAACCCTGCAAAATGGCAGGTCTTTGAAGATCAGGACGGCACCGTCCAGACCGTCAAGCGGTTGCTGAGCGAAAACATCCGGACCTATATCCCGCGCTACGCGCTGGCCTTTGTGTTCATGGGCCTGGTCGCGGCAACAACCGCTGCCAGCGCCTGGATCATGAAGGACATCATCAACGAGGTCTTCATCAATCGCGACAAGGCGATGATCTACGCCATCGCAGGTGCGGTGATCGCGATCTTCACGTTGAAAGGCGCGTCGACCTACGGCCAGATGGTGGTATTGTCGCGGGTGGGCAATGCCATCGTCGCCGACCTGCAGAAAAAACTGTTCAGGCGCCTGACCGAACAGGACCAGGCCTATTTCGACCGTATGTCGCTGCCGGAGCTGGCTATTCGCGTCAACACGGGATCAGCCAGCGCCCGCAATGTCATAGATATGCTGGTGCTGAGCCTCGGCCGGGACATCCTGACCCTGATTGGTCTTGTAGTCGTTCTGATTTCCATGGATCCGATCATGAGCCTTCTGGCTCTGGTGATCATGCCGCCCATCGTGATCGGCGTGGGTTTCCTGGTGAAGCGGGTCAAGACCTATGCCAAGCGGCAGGTTGTCTCGAACGCCAAGATCGGCGCGACGCTTCAGGAAACGGTGCTCGGTATCCGGATCGTCAAGGCCTTCGGCATGGAACCGGCCATGCACAAGCGCATGGCGGGCGCTGTTGCCGAGGTGCAGAGCCAGTCCAACAAGATTGCGTCTTTGACGGCACGGACGTCTCCCCTGATGGAGACGCTTGGTGGCTTTGCCATCGCGTTGGTGATCTTTTACGGCGGCTATTCGGTGGTCGAGCTGGGCAAGGACCCGGGCGCGTTTTTCGCGTTCATCACGGCTCTGTTGCTGGCCTATGACCCGGCGCGGCGTCTTGCCAGGCTCAATGTCAATCTGAGCAAGGCGATTGTCGGTGCAAGGTTGATGTACGAACTGATCGACGAGCAGCCGGACCTGGTCAAGATCGAAAACGCACCCGCCCTGACGGTCAAGAGCGGCGACGTTGTCCTGAAGGACGTCCGGTTCTCCTATGGCGAGGGCGCCGCACTCACAGGTCTGACGCTCACGGCGGAAGGCGGAAAGACAACGGCCCTTGTTGGTGCCTCCGGGGCCGGCAAGTCGACAGTCTTTGCCCTGATTGAGCGGTTCTATGACCCGCAGTCGGGCGAGATCGCGATTGACGGACAAGCGATCAAATCCGTATCGATGGAAACGCTGCGCCGGAACATCGCCTATGTCGGGCAGGAATCCTATCTGTTCAACATATCCGTTCGCGACAACATCGCGGTCGGGAAACCCGACGCCACGCAGGCCGAGATCGAGGCGGCTGCTCGGGCAGCGAACGCACACGACTTCATCCAGGAGCTGCCGGACGGATACGCGACCCTGGCAGGCGAGGGCGGCGGGCGGCTGTCCGGTGGACAGCGGCAGCGCATTGCGATCGCAAGGGCCATGCTGCGCGATGCGCCCATCCTTCTCCTGGACGAGGCAACTTCGGCGCTTGACGCGGAATCGGAAGCAAAGATCCAGGCGGCGCTCGAGACGCTGATGGCAGGTCGCACAACCATCGTGATCGCCCACAGGCTGAGCACCGTTCGTCATGCACACAAGATCCATGTCCTGGACAAGGGGCACCTGATCGAAAGCGGTTCGCATGACGATCTTTTCGAGCATGACGGTGTCTATCGCCGCCTGTGCGAACTTCAGTTCCAGAACCGCAAGGAAGCCGCGGCCTAGTGCATTTTTCGGCCAAATTGGCTCATCCTGTTTGAGGTCTTGCGAGGTCGGCTGCACGAGGGGGGGCGCTCATTGCGGGTCTGTGGACAAGCGGCCGATAAAGCAGGCGTCTGCCAGACACAAACCTGACGGGGCGGGCCCGTTCGGCCCAATGCCTGCAAAAGCTGTCTCGACCGTGCCGCCAGCACGCTCTTCGTCAGCTCCCTTGATCTTGAACCAAAACGGCTCCGGCAGAACGCGCCAATTGGCTGGAACATGTCCTGGCCAGCGATCTCTGCAAACGAAAAAAGCCCGGACCTTGTCCGGGCTTTCCTGGTCATTGTGACGTCAGATCACTGGTTGGCTGTGATGCCGACGGCCAGGATCTGCGGGATCATCTGCGGTGCCAGCATGGCCGTGCCCATGATCTGGGAGACCGGGACCGGCGCCGACGGAGCAGCAACAACCTGAAGCGAACCAGGCGTGTTCAGATATTCAGTCACAGCCTGGGCCACCTGACCTTCAAGCTCCTTGTTCTGCAACATGCCAAGCATCATCGGCAGGCTGCCGGTGATGCCGGCGACATATTGCGGTGTCTCGACACCCGCCTTTTTTGCTTCCTGATCAAGGATGCGCCCGGTAAGAGATGCATCGTCCAGCCGAATCTTGGCATTGTCGACGGTGACGTTCTGAAGCAGCGCCATGGCTTCTTCCGGCTTGTCCGACTTGTCGTTGAGCTGGGTAATTACATCACGGGTGACGCCACCGAGCGAGAACGACAGGGACAGCTTGGCGGCATCCTTGGCGTCGATCTTCAGCTCCGGGACAACCAGGGTCGCAGCTTCCGGATCCCACTTGGCAGATCCGGCAAGATCGACGGTCAGCGTCTGGTAGCCGAGATCGGTCAGCGTCTTGCTTTCGTCAGCTTCCAGCTGCGTGACATCCACGGTCGCGCCGGTGACAGCAAACTGGCCGCCGGTCGGCAGATCGCCGTCCATGCCATCGATGGAGGAGGAGATCTTGGTGATGTCGGCAACCTTGCCGTCTTCGTCGCGGATCTCGATCGATGTTGCTTCAAGCGTCTTGTAACCGGGGCCCACCGGCGGCGTGTCGGCTTCCATCTCGGCCGGAGACGGTAGCAGCAGGTCGGTCACTGACAGGCTGGCAAGGCTCAGACCGCCGTCATCTGCGTTCAGTTCAAGGCTTTCAAGGTCAAGACCACCCAGCTTGAGCCGGCCGTTGTCCTGAACAGCACCGTTCGTCAGGGTCGTTGCAGCAATGGTCACGCGGCCGTCTTCGCCGTCCTGGGTCACAACAACGTCGTTGATGGTGACGGTGTCGCCGGAAACGTCGACACCGCTATAGCTTTCAACGGTGCCTTCCTGGGCATCCAGCAGGGTCAGAAAGGCGTCGGCGACGTCATTTCCCGTTGGGTCGAACGCAAGGGCAGGGGTGGCCTGCAGTGCGATCAGGCTGACGGCGGCCGTCAGGCCGGCGGCAATCCGGGGCGAACGGACAAATTTCATTGAAAATCTCCATGAATAGAGGTGCCTCCACTCTGCTTGAAGATCCAGAGGGAGGCAAGGTGAAAGCCGAAGCAAGGTTTAGACGCTCCGTACGAACAAGATGTGTCCTGCATCACAATTTGTCAGAACAGCCTGTTGGCAAGTCCGGTTGCGATGAGCGGGATTGGCATTCAGGTCAGGCCGCACTCTTTTCCGGGTAAGCACTGCTTGCGCGTTCGATGTCTTCAATTGTCGGCAGGCTGGCTTCATTGCCCAGATGCTGGATCGCATGGGTTGATGCACCACGGGCAAAGCGGAAGTGCTGATCCCAGCTGTGTTCGGGCCAGTGAAGATAAGAGGCGATGTAAGCGCCGTGGAAAACATCGCCGGCCCCGTTGGAATCCACGACCTTGTCAAGAGGAACAGCGAGAGCGGGCAGGACCTTGTCGGGGCCACCTGCTTCATACCAGACCACACCTTGTTCGCCGAGCGTGACAGCGCCCACAGGACAGTTTTTCGAGCGCAGATACGCCAGGGTCTCGCCGGCCGATTTGCCGAGCTGCTCGCAGAAGCGCTCGGACACGACGGCAATGTCGATATGTTCCAGCAATTCGTCCGTGTTCTCGCGCACGGCGCCGCCGTCCAGTGAGGTCAAAATTCCATTGTTCTTGCAGGTGGCGGCGTAGTGGAGGGCGGCATCCGGCATGTGCCCGTCGAGGTGCAGCGCTTTCATGCCGGTGAGGGTCAATGGTGGAAAGGGATGCAGGAACTCATTGTCCCGGCAACGCACGATAGCGCGCTTGCCACCCTTGGGCATGATGAAGGACAGCGAACTCTCGCGCACCTTTCTGCCGTGGATCGAAATGCCATAGGCAGCTGCCATATCGAGGAACATCCGCGACAGCCAGTCATCAGCCTGGGAGCAGAGCAGATCCGGCTTGCCGCCCAGCTTGGCGCAACAGAAAGCTGCGGTGACAGCGTTGCCGCCAAAGCTGATCGCGTAGTCGTTGGCTATCGCTTTCTCGTCGCCGGTTGGCAGGCGATCGGTCAAGAAGGTTACGTCGATATAGGCCTGACCGATGAACAATGCCTGCATGAAATCCTCCCGGGACGCTGATTCCTCTGGTGTTGCGGCATTCGAACATGAGCGTGCCTGCCACCGCTTTGATCTGAATGAAACAGCTGAATCTTCAGTCCTTGTTTACCCAGTTCAGCCATCTTCAGAAAGAGTTTATTCACGAACAGGCCCTTGTCTTGTCCTTCCGGTATTTAGGCTTTGCGAAAACCGTTCTGATCGCCCTTGTGCTGGCGACCACGCCGCTGTTCGCGATCAATATCATTTTGAATCAATATGCTGAACGTCGTGCGATTACCGAAATGGAAGGCATGGGCCAGGCAACGGTTCATCGCGCGGAGGAGGCGATCAGCACCACCGTTTCCCTGCTGCAGCGCCTGGATCGGGATGATGTCCAAACCTGCAATGCCGCAGACCGTGTGATCTACGAAAAGCAGATCCTGGAACATGGCATGATCGACGCCATCGGGCTGGCGGATGCAGCCGGACAGCGCATGTGCGTATTTCCGGATCGGGAATTGGCCGGGGAAGTGATCCTGCCGCCGATCCGCGAAGACGGTCCGCTGGTCGGTATCGGCATGCTGGAAAGGTCCTATCTGGGCGTGCGGGCCGCAGTCATCAGCTGGGACTTGAAAAACCAGAGCCGCCTGTTTGCCGAAGTCACTCCCGCTGTGATCGCGATGGATCCGGGACCGGACTACCTGCGGTCCTACCGCAGAACCGAATTGCGTCTCGGCGACAATCTGTTGTGGTACACGGTCGGCGGCTATAACTCCGAGGCCAGCGACCCGTCAGAAATCCTCACCGTCGATGTCAGGTCGGAGCTCTATCCGCTTGTTGCCACGGTGACGGCACCGGCCTCTGCCGCAGGGCAGGTGGTCCAGGACCTGAAGGTAATTGCCGTTGCTGCCTGTGCGGGCATTGCGGTTCTCTTTGTCGCCATCGGTGTCTGGCTGTCCTGGCGGCCGGAACGGGAAGCGGACGACGAATTTGTCGCCGCGATCCGCAACGGCGAGTTCATTCCCTACTATCAGCCTGTCATGGACATCGAAAGCGGCCGCCTGCGTGGCTGCGAGATCCTGATGCGCTGGAGACGTCCGAACGGCATGATCGTCTCCCCCGGACAGTTCATGGCCTACGCGGAGAACAATGGTCATATCTTCGACATGACCCGGCATATGATGCGCGTGTCCTCGGAGGAAATCGGCGAACTCTACGGCGAGAACCCGGATCTGAAGCTGTCGGTCAATCTGTTCGCCGGCCATTTCCTGGATCGGGAAATCATTTCGGACATCAAGTCGATCTTCGAAAAATCCGCAATATCCTTCCAGCAGATCGTGGTCGAGGTGACGGAACGCCATCCGCTGGAAGACATGGAGCTGGCCCGCAAGATCATCGCCGAACTGCAGGCGCTTGGTGTTCGGGTCGCACTCGACGACGTCGGAACCGGTCATGGCGGCATGGCCTATCTGCAGAAGCTCGGTGTCGACATCATCAAGATCGACAAGATGTTCATCGATACCATCGGGTCGGACGACAACTCCACGACCATTGTCGACTCCATGGTTGAACTGGCCGACAATCTCGGCATGGGCATCATTGCCGAAGGCGTCGAGATGGAAGAACAGATCGACCGGCTTCTGGAACTTGGCGTGACCGCGGCCCAGGGGTATTTCTTCGCTGCTCCAATGCCCGCCAACGAGTTCATCGAATTCGCCGAACGCGCTGAGGAAGACGCGCGCGAGCGCGCACGGCTGGCAGCCGAAGCCGCAGCCGCCGAACAGGCGGCCAACGAAGCGGCAATGGCCAACGCAGCCGCCTGATCCGGTCTTAATTACCCCAACCGTTTTGAACCGTTTTCCGCAAACCGAGTGTCTGCGGAAAACGACGATTGCCTCTTTTTACAGCTTGTCTGTACCGGCTGGACGGTTTAGAAGGCGCGGCAACTGTACTGACCAGACGGTAAAGTCATATGAGTTCCAGACCCGCGCGCAAGGCGCAAGACTCCAAATCAAGCATTCTTGACGCTGCGCTGGATCTCATCCGGCGCGCCGGTGCGCCCGCGCTGACAATCGATGCGGTCGCGGAAGAGGCCGGGTTTTCAAAGGGCGGTGTGCTCTACAATTTTCCGACCAAGGATGCGTTGATCACCGGCATGGTGGAGCATCTCGGCCGCCAGTTCGAAGCGGAAGTCATCGCGGCGCGTGCGCAGAACCTGTCTTCGCCCTGTCCGACCCTGAGTGCGATGATCGATGTCACCGAGGGCTGGTTGAAGCAGAACCGGGATCTTGCGCGCGCCATGCTGGCCACCACGGCCGCCAAGCCGGACCTGAGCGAGCCTTTCATGGATGTGAAGGCGCGGTTGAAGGCGGCGATCCAGGACGAGACACCGGAAGTGGGTAGAGCCTGGGCGATCTGGGCGAGCCTTGAGGGCCTGCATTTCGCAGAAGCCCATTGTGTCGCTATTTTCAACGAGAATGAACAGGCTGCCGTGTTTGAAGAACTCCGCAGCCGCCTGTCCGAATTCGAACATCGGGACTGAGAAAGATGTTGGCAATGAACCTGGCCTCGGCCGGACGCTTCACCGGTATTCTGATGGCCACCGCCTTATTGGCAGCGTGCCAGGACAACGCCGTCGACCCGGTCGCAGAGGCGGAGGCGGCGCTGCATGCGGCGCCCCGACCGGCAAAAATCTTCACCGTGACGGACCAGATCGGTCTCCTGGAGCGGCGGTTTGCCGGCCGGATCGCGGCCGTGCAGACCGTGAACCTGTCTTTCCAGGTTCCCGGCCGGCTGGTTCAGCTTCCGGTTCTGGAAAGCCAGCAGGTGAAGGAGGGCGATCTGATCGCCAGGCTCGATACGACGGATTATGACCGCGCCCTGCGCGAGGCAACGTTCCGCGTTGAACAGGCCAAGCGCGAGCTGGATCGGCTTGAGACCCTGCGAGACCGCTCCGTGATTTCGCAGTCCGCCTATGACGAGCAGCGCAACACCTATGATCTTGCCCTTGAGGACCAGAAGGAAGCCAGGCAGAACCTGGAATATACCTCTTTGAAGGCGCCCTTTGACGGCATCGTTTCCAACCGCCTGATCGACAACTTCACAACTGTCAGCGTCGGCACACCGGTTGTCAGATTGCATGATGTGTCCGAGGTACAGGTCGACATCAATGTCGCCGAAGCCCTGTTCGGGCGGGTCACGGAATCGGAGGTCGCGTCGATTGAGGCCAAGTTCCCGGCCTATGGCGAAAAGCTGTTCCCGCTGACCTATCGCGAGCATTCAAGCCAGGTCGACGAGATCACCCAGACCTATCGTGTAACGCTGGCCATGCCACGCGAAGACGCCGGGCAGCTGTTTCCGGGTATGACGTCCTCCGTGATCGTCAAATTCCTGCCGGAAGGCCTGGAACTTGGCGAGCAGTTCCTGGTGCCCACCGGCGCCGTTGGCGTAGATGGTGACGGTGCTGCCTATGTCTGGAAATTCTCAGAGGATACCGGTGCCGTTTCGAAACAGGTCGTGGAAATCGGTACCATCATGGGCGACTACATCCCCGTGCGCGCAGGCCTGAAACCGGGTGACGAGATCGTCTCTGCCGGTGTCGCTTACTTGAGCGACGGCCAGGTCGTGCGCCGTTTGAACTGATCCGGGTCCGGACAAAACAGGGATCAGATATCGTGGATATTGCACGCTACTCCATCGAAAAGCCGGTCAACACCTGGATGATCGTCCTTATGGCGCTTCTGGGCGGTCTGTGGGGCCTGACCACCGTTGGCAGGCTGGAAGACCCGGCCTTTACCATCAAACAGGCACAGGTGATCACCAGCTATCCCGGCGCGACAGCCGCCGAGGTGGAAAACGAGGTCACGGAAAACCTGGAGACGGCGATCCAGCAGATGCCCCAGCTGGATCTGATTACGTCCGTGTCCGAACCTGGCCTGTCGCGCATCAGCGTCGAAATCAAACCGACCTATGACGGCACCGAACTGCCGCAGGTGTGGGATGAACTGCGCCGGAAGGTCAATGACGAGGTCCGGAATCTGCCGGCCGGGGCGGGCACCCCGCTGGTCTATGATGATTTCGGCGATGTCTACGGGCTCTTCTATGCCTTTACCGCCGATGGTTATACCAACCGGGACATTCGCGACACGGTCAAGCGCATCCGTCGGGAGTTGCTGACAGTTCCCGGTGTCGGCAAGGTCGAGGTTGCCGGCGAACCGGAGGATGTCATCTACCTGAATGTCGATCAGGACAAGATGGCGGGTCTCGGCATTTCCTTTACCGACATCATCGGCGTTCTGGATGCGGAGAACCGCATCCAGACCAACGGCTCGGCGGTGTCCGGTCAGCAGCGCATCCGCCTGATGACAGCTTCCGCCTTTGATGACTACCGCGGCATCCAGGACCTGGTTATCGGCCGTCCGGGGTCGACGGCGATGATCCGCCTGTCGGATGTAGCAACAGTGGAACTGGGCGAGCCTCAGCGGCCCAACCGGCTCATCCGGCATGACGGCCACGAGGCCGTCACCATCGGTGTGTCGCAGGTGGACGGCACAAACATCGTCGAGGTTGGCGCCAGGGTGATCGAAAAGCTGGCCGAGATCGAAGCGCAGTTGCCGGTCGGCATGCAGATCCACCCGATCTACGAGCAGAACATTGTCGTCGATGAAAGCGTCAACGGCTTCATTTTCAACCTGGCGGCCTCGGTGGTGATCGTCATCGGCGTGCTGGCGCTGTTCATGGGTTGGCGGGCTGCGCTGGTCGTCGGCACCGTGCTTCTTCTGACGGTCATGGCGACGGTTCTGTTCATGCGCATCTTCGCCATCGAGATGGAGCGGATTTCGCTCGGGGCGCTGATCATTGCCATGGGCATGCTCGTCGACAACGCGATCGTCGTGGCCGAAGGCATGATGATCAACATGCAGCGCGGCATGCGGGCGATCGAGGCGGCCAGCAAGGTGGTCAAACAGACCATGTGGCCGTTGCTCGGCGCGACCGTGATCGGCATCATGGCGTTTTCAGGCATCGGTCTGTCGCCGGATGCGACCGGCGAGTTTCTGTTTTCGCTGTTTGCCGTGATCGGGATTTCGCTGCTTCTGTCCTGGGTATTTGCCATCACGGTGACGCCGTTGTTCGGCAAGTATTTCTTCAAGACGGCGACCGGCAACCTGGAGGATCACGATCCCTACAAGGGGATTCTCTACAAGATCTACAGAGGCTTCCTGGTCGGCACGCTGCATGTCCGTCTTCTGACCGTTGCCGCGCTGATTGGCATCACCGTTGCCTGCGTGATGGCCTTCGGCAACGTCAAGCAGGCCTTTTTTCCGGACAGCAACACGCCGATTTTCTACATCCACTACTGGTCACCCCAGGGCACGGATATCCGGGCCACGGAAGCCGACCTGAAGGACATGGAAGCGCTCATTCTCGAAGATGAGCGGGTCGAGACGGTCACCAGTTTTGCCGGTGGCGGCGCCACCCGGTTCATGCTGACCTATTCTCCGGAGGACGCCAACCCGGCCTATGGTCACATGATCGTTCGCACAAGAAGCCGGGACGACATCGACATGCTCGCGCTGGATTTGCGCCGGGCGTTCGCCGACAGCTTTCCATCTGCCCAGGTGATCACGAAACGCCTGGTCTTCGGGCCGGGTGGCGGCGCCAAGATCGAAGCGCGTTTCTCGGGTCCCGACGCGGATGTGCTGAAACGGCTGGGCAATGAGGCCCAGGCGATCTTCGCCCTGCCGGAGAACCGGCTGGCCGACGTCAACACCAACTGGCGCCAGCGCGAGCTTGTGGTGCGCCCGATCTTCGATGAGGACCGTGCCCGCATCTCCGGCGTGACCCGCGAGGAACTCTCCGTTGCCCTGCAATTTGCCACTGAAGGCGTGCGGGTCGGCTCCTACCGGGACGTCGATGAAGGCATTCCGATCGTCGCCCGCAGGGCAGGGCTTGATGGCCTGTCGGTCAATGAAAGCGTTTCCGACTCGCTCTTGTGGAGCAGCAATCAGCGGCGCTACGTGCCCATTGATCAGGTGGTGCGCGAATTCGTGATGGAGCCACAGGATACGCTGATCCATCGCCGCGACCGCTTAAGAACGCTGACCGTGAAGGCCGAAACCACGGCAGGGGAAACCGCCTCTGCGGCGCTTGCAAGGGTCCGGCCCCAGATCGAAGCCATCCGTCTGCCTCCGGGCTACGCGCTGGAATGGGGCGGGGAATACGAGAGCACAAATGACGCGCAGGCGTCGCTTGGAGCCCAGCTGCCGCTCGGCTTCCTAGTGATGCTGATCATCTCGATCCTGCTGTTCGGTTCTGTCCGTCAGCCCCTGATCATCTGGCTGATGGTGCCGATGTCGATCAATGGTGTTGCCATTGCCCTGCTTGCCACCGACACGCCCTTCGGCTTCATGTCGCTGCTCGGTTTCCTGTCGTTGTCCGGCATGCTGATCAAGAATGCGATTGTTCTCCTGGAGGAAATCGACCTTCTGATCCGTGAGGGCAGGGAGAAATATGCAGCGATTGTCGAGGCCAGTGTCTCGCGTATGCGCCCGGTGATGCTTGCGGCGATTACCACCATCCTTGGCATGGCGCCGCTCCTGTCGGATGCCTTCTTCCGCGGCATGGCGGTGACCATCATGGGCGGCCTGGCCTTTGCAACGGTGCTCACCCTGATCGCAGCACCGGTGCTCTACGCCCTGTTCTTCCGGGTGAGGCCGCCAAAAAGACAAAAGGCGGGCACGGAGCCGGGTTTGCAAGTGGGGAACACGGCTCCTGCCGAATGAGAGGCATATCTCGACTTCCGGAAAAGGCGGCCATGAGCCGCCTTTTTTGATTTCCGGTCAGGAGCCGGGCGGGGGCTTCAACAGTTGGCCAAACCGGGAAAGGAATCGTTTCTCAAGACCTTGGCAAACCTTTCGGAATCAGTTTTTCAACGTCCTCGCGTT
Organism: Roseibium sp.; assembly: GCF_965233565.1. Classification (GTDB taxonomy): domain Bacteria; phylum Pseudomonadota; class Alphaproteobacteria; order Rhizobiales; family Stappiaceae; genus Roseibium. Next base: position 5,841,233 of record NZ_OZ247494.1, read on the forward strand.
ACGTCATGGGCCCTTGTCGGCCTCTTTGAAGTCCGGGCTCAATTCAAAAAGAAAAGCCCGCCCGCGAGGCCTGTGCGGGCGGGCAGTCCAGCTGTGGACGGCCATCAGGATCCGGACGGCGGTTGTCCGGGATGGGGCAGTGGGCACTGGTCATTTGCCTGGTCAATCATGCGATTGACTTGCAGACCTAGCGTGCTGTGGCCATCTCGCGCTGGACTTTGGACCTGGCGGCCTTGACGTTGTCGAGCACCTTGGGGCAAGCGGTGCTCGAGACCTGCTTTTCAGACAGGAACGACGTCATGCGGGCATCCAGGTCCTGCAACCGGGTGCGTCTTTGTAGCTGGGGCGGTACGGCGGACATGACAGGAAAAAAGGGCCAGAACATCGGCATTTCAAGCTCCGTTTCGTAAGGGGGCTCCGTCAGTAGGCCAGACGGTTGGCGTTCAGACTTGTCTCGATGCGAGTGATCTCGTCACGCAGGCGCAATTTGAACTTCTTTAAGGAGCGGATGTGCTGAGCGTCCGGGTAGGGGTGCCCCTCTTCCCGGCGGATCAGCGAGTCCAGGGTGTTGTGCTGGCTGCGCAAGGATTTCAGTCGGTTGTACATGGCTTTCCTCCTCTTCCGGTTGGCTCTCTCTGTGGACACACTGGATATGGGAACAAAACCGGCATAGAGGAAATACATTGTTTGTATTATTGTGATAGATAAAATCTATCGAAAAGGATGTCTGCATGCGGTTCCGTCCGTCACCACGACAACTGGATTATTTCGTGGCACTTGCCGAGACCCTCCACTTCGGCCGTGCAGCGGCTACCTGCCACGTGTCGCAACCGACTTTGTCTTCTCAATTCAAGCTGTTGGAGGATCATCTCGGGGTCGCGTTGCTGGAACGCGGTGCAGGGGGCATCACCCTCACCGCAGCGGGGGAGCGGCTGCTGCCCCTGGCGCGTCAGGCTCTTGAAAACCTCGACGAAATCGTGACGGCGGCACAGGCGGGCCAGGACAATCTGGGCGGTTTGATCCGCCTCGGTGTGTCGCCCACATTCGGGCCATATTTCATGCCGTTCCTGCTGCCGATTCTGAAACACACCTTCCCGGATCTGGAGCTCTATATCCGCGAGGACAGACCCAATCTTCTGGAGGAGGCGCTCGCGTCCGGCAGCCTGGACTGCATCCTGACGCCGGATATCACGCCGTCGGAGGTGTGGAGCGCTAAAATTCTCTGCCATGAAAGCGTTGCCCTCGCGGTGCCGAAATCCCACCCGCTGGCAGGCCTCGACGTCATTCCGGTCGACATGCTGAAAGGCGAAAAGCTGCTTGCGCTCAGCCAGGGCTTTCGCCTGCATGACGACGTTCAGGCGCTTGCCCGCGCTGCTGGGGCTGAATTCCGGCAGGACTACGAGGGCACAAGCCTCGATGCCATGCGCCAGATGGCGTCGATCGGCATGGGCCTGGCCCTGTTTCCGGCCGCCTATATTGCTTCCGAATTCGGCAAGGAACCGGATCTGTTGCTCAAGAAGGTCGATGGCCTGCCGATGCGCCGGCTGATGTATTTTGTCTGGCGTCGCGGCAGCTCAAGAACGGCACATTATGAAAAGCTGCTGTCACTGGCGCAGCAGGCTGTTGGAGCAATGGCCGTTGAGGGCGTGACGCTGGAAGACGAGGTCAACTGACAAACCTCCGATGCCCCACGTAATCCTCCCCATGTTGTCGGCAATTCCAAAACGTGCCAGCCTCTTCTGACTGACCGAGGAGGAGAGTCATGCCTGAGATTTCAAGTGACCGCGATTGTCAGACCGTCATCACGACCTTCGAAATGACGCCGGGGACCTGCTTTGATCTGCTGGACGAGCTGAAGGACGCCTATGATAGCTTCATTCAGCACCAGCCCGGCTTCATTGGAGCAGGCCTTCACGTGAATGACGCTCAGACACGGATCGCCAACTATTCGCAGTGGCGGCGACGAGAAGACTTCCTCGCAATGCTCAGGACACCGGAGATGCGGGAGCGCAACCGGCGCATCAGTGCGCTTTGCAAGAGCTTTGAACCAGTCATGTATGACGTCGCCGAGAGCTTCAACTAGCCGCTCTCCGGACAGGATTACGAAAGGAACACAAAAACGGCCGCCCAGAGGGGCGGCCGCTTCATTCCGTCACGTTTGGCGACTTATTCGTATTTCGCCAGGATCTTTGCCTGGGTGCCGTCGTCAATCATGGACTTCAGCGCATCCTGCATCTTTTTGACGTTGTCTGCATTGGTGCCCGGGTTGCAGGCCATCGACAGAACAGTCTCGGAAAGAACCACTGCGAGGTCGACGTCTTTTCCGTCTTTCTTCAGGCTATTGTAGAAGGCCTCGGAAACGGCAACCATGTCGACGCGGCCGGCGTCGAGTTTCTTGAGGGTTGTTTCCATATTCTTGGCGGCATCGATTTTCGGGAAGCCCTGCTGCTGCAAGAGGGATTCCGTATAGTCCTGAGACTGGGTGCCGACGGTGAAGGCCTTGGCGTCATCGATGCTGCCAGGGTTTACATCCGACCCTGCCTTTTTGATCAGGAGCGTCCGGTCGACATTGAGTGGCTCGACCCAGACAAATTTCGGATCGCGTTCTTCCGTATGCGATGCGGTGAAGACACAGTAGTCAGCTTCTTTTTCGGCAAGGCCGATCGCGCGGGACCATTGTGCCATTTCCACTTCATAGGAAAGGCCGGCCCTGTTCATGATTTCGAACACTTGTTCAGCGCCGAAGCCGACAATCTTGTCGCCGTCCATATAGTTGAAAGGCTTGTATTCTTCGGTGGTCAGGTTGACGTCTGCGGCCTGGACCGGTGCAGCCAGTACGAAGGCAGACAGGGCTGCGATGCCAAGAAAATGTTTCATGGGGGTTCCTTCCTGAAAGGTGGAGGCAAATCTGATTGTTATGATCTTGTTGGTAACGCCGGGAAGTGACGAAAAGGTTACTTCGAGGAAGTAATGAATAAGAAAAGAAATTAAATCGATTAGTGAGTATTTAACAAAGAGTACGAAAGGTTGAATGTTTTTCTTTCTCGTGCTTCGGTGGAGCTTGTTGAATATTGCGATAATTACGGTACATTTTTTAAGATCAAACAGCGAATGCTCGGGAAAATTGCCATGAAATATCGAATTTCTGATTGCCGCGATATTGCGCCGGCTCGGTTATGCGCTGCCATGAATGCCGCGTTTTCAGATTATGTGATCCCGCTCAAATTGTCAGAAACAGCGTTCAGGACGTTCCAGCGCCAGCGTGGCTTTAGTGCCGAGCATTCTTTTGTGGCCCTGCAAGGGGATAACATTGCGGCATTCTGGTTCTCCGGTGAGCCCCGGGTGGAATTCGGGAAACTGGCCTATACGCTTTCCGTTGGCACGCTGCCGGATCACCGGCGCAAGGGACTGTCGCGACAGCTCCTGGGCGCGGTCATCGCACAGCAGCAGCTTTCCGGCTCAAAAGGTCTGCAGCTGGAGGTTATCATCACCAACGATGCGGCAATCAGATCCTATGAGGCCATGGGGTTCTATCGTCACCGGACTTTGCGGGTCTTGAAGTTGTCGTCGGAACCGGCTTCGCAGAGCCTGGACTATGCGCCGGGTCCACTGGATCTGTCTCAAATTCCGACTGAGACCGGCGGATTTTTCGACACTGAGCCGACGCCGCAAAATGGCCGTCTCGCCCTTCAGGCGCTCAGTCCCGATCATCATTTGCTCGGTATCCAGGTGGAGGGCAAGCTGCTCGGTTGGGGGGCGGTCTACCCGGACGGTGCCGTCGCTCAGCTTGCTGTTCATCGTTCTGTCCGCAGAAAAGGGCTGGGCAGGACAATCCTGCAGGCCTTGTGGCAGGCGGCGGGTGAAGACTCGCTGACCTTTGTCAATGTCGATGAAAGCGCGGCGGCAGTTAACGGATTTCTGGAGCAAGCCGGCGCGCAGGAGCTGTTGCGGCAATACGAGATGCAGCTTCATCTCACCTGATCGCAGCGCGTTTTCCGTCGGTACAGCTAGTCCGCTTTTCGAAAGGGCGCATGTTCGGCCAGAGCTTCGTTTTCCCGCTCAACGGCGTGGCGCTCGTGCTCCAGGAAGTCGGCGACGGCATCATGCAGGCCTTCATGGGCGATCCAGTGCGCCGAATAGGTCGTGGTTGGAAGATAACCGCGCGCCAGCTTGTGGGCGCCCTGGGCGCCCGCTTCGACGCGCTTGAGACCACGGGCAATCGCAAAGTCGATGGCCTGGTAATAACAAAGTTCAAAATGCAGGAAAGGGTGGTGTTCCGTGCAGCCCCAATGGCGACCGAACAGGGTTTCCGAGCCGATAAAGTTGAGCGCACCGGCGATGTAGCGTCCGTCCCGCTTGGCCAGAATCAGTAAGGTGCGCTCCGCCAGGCGTTCGTTGATCAGCGAAAAGAAGGTGCGGTTCAGGTAAGGACGGCCCCATTTGCGGGAGCCGGTGTCCATGTAGAAACTGTAGAAGGCATCCCAGTGTGCTTCCGTCAGGTCGTTCCCCGTGACCCATTCAACCTCGATGCCTTCCACTTTCAGCGCTTCGCGGCGTTCTTTCCGGATGGCCTTGCGTTTGCGCGATGCAAGGTCGATCAAAAAGTCCTCGAAACTGTCATATCCCTGATTTTCCCAGTGAAACTGCTGATCTGTTCGCCGGAGATAGCCCAGTTCACCGAGGCTGTTCCATTCGGGTTTGGTGAGAAAAGTTGCATGGACAGAGGACGCGCCGGAACGTTGGCAGACCTGTACAAGCCCGGCAGCTAGCGCCTGCAGGCCGGCCTCCCGGTTGATGCCGGCTGCCGTCAGAAACCGGCGCCCGGTGGCTGGAGTGAAGGGAACCGAGATCTGCAGTTTTGGATAATAGTCGCCGCCGGCCCGGTAGAACGCATCCGCCCAACCGTGGTCAAACACATATTCTCCCTGGGAGTGGCTCTTCAGATAGGCGGGAACAGCTCCGATGATCGCGCCGGACGATTCCTGCAGAACCATGTGCCGCGGCAACCAACCGGTCTCGCTGGTGGCGCAGCCAGACGCCTCCAAGGCTTCAAGAAAAGCATGTGACAAGAAGGGGTTGAAGTCGGTTTCTTCAGAAACGGCTTCATCGTCCGCGGTGATTAAACTGGCCAGGCTGTCTTTGGACAGACCAAGCGCCTGTTTTTCCAGGATGCCTGGGCCGGTCAGTCTCCAGCCGGGGTTCGCCACGCGATCCCAATCGGCGGTGGAAATGTCTTTCAGAGACGACAGGATGCGCAGCGTGACGGCATCCTGAGCGCGCGATGCGTCAGTCGTCGTGCCGTGTTCGGGCCCGTTGATTGTCATGCCTTAGAAAAAACCGACCAGTAAACTCATGCCCTAGATGTAGCGCATTCATGTTGCGGCGCAAGGGCGCCGGGGCATAGCCCGGCTGTCTGCCTTTAGGTGGCGGTTTTGTCCGGATCGAATCCTTCGAACACGATCTGGTCCGCGTAGCGGGCCGCGCGCTCTCGCTGATCTCTCGTCCGAACGGTCCAGCACATCAGGGGCAATTTGAACATCGACCGTAACAGGCTCGGCCCTGCCTTGGGCAGGTCCTTGACACCATAGGAAACGAAATGCGGACGTGTGCGCGGAGCATGCAGGATATGGCGCAGAATGAACCGGTCGACCCGGCCATAGCGGACATAATCCGGCCCCGGCTCGGCGCCGTCGGCAACAATGCCGCGCAGCACATTGGGCTGATGGCCCCGGGCAATCGACAACATGTCCGGGTCGAAAGACTTGATACAGGCCGGTCCTTTATAGGCGGCGACCTGATCGGCAATGTGCCGGACAAAATCACCCTGGGCATCGCGGCGCATCAGGGACTTGATCTCGATGACCAGGGGAACCTTGCCGTCAACCAGGTCGAACAGGTCTTGAAGCAGCCACAACCGGTCCGTCCCGGTTTTCATGTGGATTTTCAGAAGATCAGCCGATTGGTGTTCGATCACGCGCCCGCTGCCCTCCGCCAGACGATCCAGCGTATAGTCGTGAAACACCAGTGCCTGGCCATCGGCTGTTTCCTGAACATCGACCTCGATGGCGAAATCATGGTCGACAGATTTCTGGATGGCGGAGGGGGTATTTTCGATGATGCCATCATCGGCATTGTGATAGCCACGATGAGCAATCGGGCGTGCGAAAATGGCTTCTAGATCCGGGGTCATGATATCGGTCTGCAGGAACGGGCAGGAGAGTGCACCTTGCGGGGCACCGGGCAAAATATCAGGCTTCGATTTCGAAAATGGCTTCGATTTCGACTGCAACACCAAACGGCAGCGAGGCTGCGCTGACGGCGGAGCGAGCGTGACGTCCCTTGTCGCCCATGGCTTCCACCAGGAAGTCGGACGCGCCGTTGATGACCTGCGGCTGGTCGCCGAAGTCGGCGGTGGAATTCACGAACCCGACGATCTTCACCAGACGGACGACTTTTTCCAGGTCGCCGGTTGCGGCCTTTGCTTGGGCAAGCAGGTTGATGGCACACAGCCGTGCGGCTGTCTTGCCATCTTCGATGCTGAGCGTGTCGCCAAGTTTGCCGGTGACCTGGATCTTGCCGTCAGCCATCGGCAGCTGTCCGGAAATAAAGAGCTGATTACCGGTCTTCACGAAGGGAACATAGTTCGCCGCAGGCGCGGCAGCTTCCGGCAGGGCAACCCCCAGATCATTCAAGCGGGCTTCAATCGTGCTCATCGGCCATCTCCAGGTTCTAAAAATCCTGGCGTGTCTTGGCGCAATTCGGCTGAGGTGACAAGGCCAAAAACGACAAACTGAAGCGTGTCCTGGCGGACGGTCCTGTTGCGTTTGAGGGCGGAAAGCGCTGCAGTTGAACCCAGGCGCTCAGATGATCGGGGGGAAAGAAACGATAGCGGCACTATTCCATGTGGCGAAACCCGTCTTTTGCCGCATAATGGGGCATGAGGACTGGTCAAATAGGCCGTCTCAGGAAGAGTTAAGAGGAAATTTGATGCAAGTCGCTCCGAAATCACTGTCGCTCTCTGTAGGCGCTTTATTCTGTGCCGCAGCTTTGGTGATTGGACAGGGGACGCCTGTCCTGGCAGCAGGCGCAGGGGCGTCTGCAGGGCAGAAGCTGGCGCCGCACAGGGCCGTCTATGACATGAAGCTCGGCGACACGGAGGAGCAAGCGGGCATCGCAGGGCTGAGCGGGCGCATGGTCTATGATTTTTCCGGCAATGCCTGCGAGGGGTACAGCGTCAATTTCCGCTTCGTGACCGAGTTCCAGGACACCAACGGCGGGTCCCAGATCACGGATCTGCAGACGACGTCCTTCGAGGAGCCGGCGGCCGCAAGTTATCAGTTCCTGTCCAAGACCTTTGTTGATCAGAAGCTGGTTGAGGAAACCCGTGGCACGGCGCATGCCGGCGCAGATGCCAGGACGGTTGAGTTGAAGCAGCCGGCGGAAAAATCACTGGAAATCGGCGGCGACGTGTTGTTTCCGACCGAGCATCTTCTCGCCATTTTGAAAGCGGCAGACGAGAATGTGCACTTCCTGGCGGCCGACATCTATGACGGCGCTGAAACAGGCGAAAAAGTCTATGCCACGACCACGGTCATTGGCGCCAGAGCCGTCAACGACCTGCAGGGAAATGCGGACGCTGTGGCCGCGTCGCTGGATGGCGAAACCTACTGGCCTGTCACCGTCGCCTATTTCGATCCGAGCAAGGATGACGCGTCAGGCGAGTTGATGCCTGTCTACCAGCTGGCGTTCCGCCTCTATGAAAACGGCATCAGCAGCCATCTGAAACTCGACTATGGCGACTTCACCATTCACGGAAAGATGGCGTCGCTTGAACTCTACGAAGAAGGCGACTGCCCGCAAGACTGATCGCCGAAAGGCTGGAGGTGGTCAGTTGCCGCCGGTCTTTTTTGTCTCCCGCCCGGAACGGGCGGCGTGAGTCAGGCCGAGTTCCACAGCCGACTTTCCGAACTTGTCGCGGAGCCGGTCCACCGCCAGCTCCGCATTCTTGCGCCGTTCGGCATTGGGGTCGACAAGATCCTGCGGGTCTGCCTGCTCGGCCGTTTCCAGATCGCTGACGCCGATCCCGATAAGCCTGAACCGTCTGCCATCCGTTTCTGCTGCGAGCAGATCCTCGCCTGCTGCGAATATGCGGTCGGCAAGTTGGGTCGGATCCTGCAGGTGGCGCGCACGCGTGATGGTCTTGAAGTCAGCCGTTTTCAGTTTCAGCGTGACACCGCGTCCCGAGAGCTCCGACTTTTTCAATCGCGCAGAAACTTTCTCCGACAGGTTTCTCAGGATCGGGCGCAACGTCTCGAAACTTGAGATATCCGTCCGGAAGGTGGTTTCGGAAGACACGCTCTTGGCACCGCGCTGAGGTGTGACGTCCCGGCTGTCGTCGCCATGGGACAGGCGGGCGAGACGCAGACCGATCGATCCATAGCGGCGGGCAAGATCGGCGGCGTCCATCTCCTGCAACTGGCCGATGGTTCGGATGCCGTCCTTTTCAAGTTTCTTTTGGAAGACCTTGCCAACACCCCAGATCCGCCCGACCGGCATGACCGCCAGCACAGATTCAGCTTCGGCCGCTCCGATGACGGAAAAACCGCGTGGCTTCTCAAGATCGGACGCGAGTTTTGCCAGAAACTTGTTGGGGGCGAGGCCGACCGACGCAGAAATGCCAATCTCGGTTTCAAGGTCTCGGATAAACCTTGCCAGGATTTCAGCCGGCACCGCCTTGTGCAGCCGCTCGGTGCCGGTGAGATCCAGAAAAGCCTCGTCGATAGAGATCGGTTCCACCAGTGGCGTCAGGGCCCGCATACGCTCGCGAATGTCTTTTCCGATCCTGGCGTATTTTTCCATGTTCGGCTTGATGACCACGGCCTGCGGGCAGGCTTCCATGGCCTTGAACATCGGCATGGCGGACCGCACCCCGTAGATCCGGGCGATATAGCAGCAGGTGGAGACGACACCCCGCTGGCCGCCGCCGATAATGACGGGCAGATCCTGCAGCTCCGGATTGTCGCGTTTCTCGACGGCTGCATAAAAGGCGTCGCAATCGATGTGGGCGATGGACAGCTGGTCCAGCTCGGCATGGCGAACAAGCCGCGGGCTGCCACAGGTCAGGCAACGGGCGCCCGTATCCTGCGATCGGGCGCCGCAATCCCGGCAAAGGCTGAGGTTGGATATAGGGAGCTGTGTCACCGGTCCGGCTCTTCTTGGTCCAGCGCTGTTCGTCAGCGCAGGATATCGCCAATGAAGTTCGCCGTCTCCTGCCAATCTCCGGTGAGCAGGTCGATGTGATCTTCCTGGCGCATGTTGGCCCGGAACCTTGCGTCGGCGATGAACTGGACCTGCACCGACGAGGGCAGGGATGCGTTGACGGAGCTGTGGTTGGTCGGGCTGTCGTCAATGAAGACGACCGGCTGAGCACGCTGCGCGGACAGTGCTGCAACCGCACCGCCCTTTGGGCCGGAGTTGGTCACCACTGGAAATGGCACGCCCAGGCTGGACAGAAGTTTTTCCCGTGCCGGTTTGTTGTGTCCCCCCGGCAGATTGGTCAGGAGTACAATGTCCCAGTCGGTGGAGAGCTCCTTCAGCGCCGTTTCAGCCCCTGGAACAATCTCCTGTTGATGACTGACTTCGTCGAAGAATGCGTGCAGGTGACGTTTTACATCGTCTGCGGACAGAGGGACATCATTGTCGTGAGGGCCGATATTGCCCGTAAGACGGTACTGGTGATTGAGAAAACGCAGGTTGCGTGCGTGCAGATAGGCCTCCAGATGAGCAATCATGTGAAGAATGACTTCATCGACATCGCAAATGATGAGCGGGCGGGAGGAGGTGGGCAGAGCGTGTATCTGTACCAGGACCTCCGGCAGCACCGGGGTCGGTTCAGGCATGATCGGGCTCTCCTCCGGCCAGGGCAAAACGTGCTGCTGCAATCATTGTCGGTCGAATTCCGGCATTTTCGCAGAAAGTAAGCAGAAGTGCCTCGTCGGCCATGTAGAACTCAAGAACTCCTGCAAGAAAACCGGATTCTCCGGCCGCATCGCGAATCATCTCCGGTCCAATTCCTGAAAAGGCAAGAAATCGGCCGATTTGCTCGGGTTCCCGGCTGAGTTGAAGCAGCGCTTCTGTGGCAATTCCTTGAGCTTCTTCAACGGACAATGACTTGCCTTGCATATTTTTCATTGTGTTTTTTTGCCTTTCTGAAACGATTCCGGGTTAGAAGAAACCTAATGTGGACCGGGGAAGGGTTCTACTGCAGGCTAAGCTCTGCAAAAAGATAAATGGGACCGGCAAGCCGCCGGGTGAAGGGCCGGACTTATGGCAAAATCGGTGTTGATCGTAGAAGACAACGAGCTGAACATGAAACTGTTTCATGATCTGCTCGAAGCGCACGGCTACAACACCTTGCAAACCCGGACCGGTATCGAGGCCCTGCGTCTTGCGCGTGAACACCATCCCGATCTGATCCTGATGGATATCCAATTGCCTGAAGTGTCCGGGCTGGAAGTGACCAAGTGGATCAAGGAAGACGAGGATATCTCGTCCATTCCGGTTATCGCGGTCACCGCCTTTGCCATGAAGGGTGATGAGGAACGCATTCGCCAGGGCGGCTGCGAAGCCTATATTTCCAAGCCAATTTCGGTGGCGAAGTTTCTCGAGACGGTGCGATCCTATCTCGGCGAGGCGTGAGCGTCGCACCGTTCAGCTCAATTTTCAGTCCAATATTTGTACAAGATTTCGAGCGCTAACCAGGGCTGAAGTCGCTTGTGTTGCGCAGAATCACTTGGCGGACCTTGGTGCGAGCTTCACATTAAGGTTACGGATTTACTAAAATCGCATTGTTTCTGTGTATATTTTATGGAAATTATTGCAATCGGGTTACAATAGGGTAGTGTGATCACAGGTTAGGAGTTTTCCTGATCGCCTCATTGACGAGGTCATAATTGACCTAACGTTAAGTTGGCAAAGTAGTTTCCCCTCGGAGTGCTCAGGTCCGCCGCATCTCCTGGGTCCGTGGGGCAGGTCGGCTGGGAACCGGCCGATGAGTGGCCTCCTCGAATGCCGTGTTCCCGCCGACCACTAATTCCTCCGCCGTAATTGTGCTTAGAAATCAACCGCTCGAGACGGCGTGCCCGGCGCTGTAAAGCGTGCCGGGCTTCGTTTGCCGGATAATGAGTTTTGCCGGTCGGCCAACAAAAAACCCGCCGTTGCCGGCGGGTTTTTGATGCAACTTTCAGAAAGCAAGATTACTTGATCTTGGCTTCCTTGAACTCGACGTGCTTCTTGGCAATCGGGTCGTATTTCTTTTTGACCATTTTCTCGGTCATCGTGCGGGAGTTCTTCTTGGTGACATAGAAGAAACCGGTATCCGCCGTGGAGAGCAGCTTGATTTTGATTGTTGTCGCCTTGGCCATGGCCGTGGTTCCTGTTCTTTGTTGTCGGGCAAAGAGTTCTTGTGGCCAGATGGGCTGGCGAGGAATCTGCCCCAATGTCTGAAATCAGCGCGCAAACTACTCATCGTGGCGCGAAAGTCAAGCGATTGCTGGTGCTCGTCAGTTAAAAAGTCATGCACCTTCCGCGGCTGCGCTCCTGGGCGATCTGCAACAACAGGCTACGCGAAACACCGGTTCCGAAGTTCAGCTGGAACTGGGCCTGCGGCAGGCAACCGCCTTGATTTCGATGACGGCACCTTCGCGGACAAATCCGGCGACTTCAATGGCCGTCCAGGCCGGGTAGGGTTCGCGCACATAGTCAGCACGGACGGACTTGAACAGGGCAAGATGATCCCGCAGTCCAACGTGATACGTGGTCATTTCAACAAGCGCGCTGTAGTCCAGTCCCGCTTCTTCCAGAACCAGACCGATCTTGCGGAAAGCGTTGCGCATCTGTTTTTCCGGATCGGTGGACAGGGTGCCGTCGGCATCCGCGCCTGTGAAACCGGTCAGGAACAGAAAGTCGCCGCAGGCCAGTCCAGGCGACATCTTCCAGTCGCTGTAAAAGCTCTCCAGCTCGTCCGGGACGATGGCGGTCTTTTCCATGTGTGACCCTTTTCAGGAATACAGCGGGCAGGGCGCCTGGGGCAGGCGTTCATGGCGAGATCAGAGCGTTTCTCTGACAAAGCCGCCCTTGCGGAAGAAGTAATAGGGAACAGACGGTGCCGGTGTCAGCTCAGGATCGGCCGCCAGACGCTCTTCCAGATCTCCCAGGATCTTTGTGGTGATCATGGGCAGTTCCTTTGCCCGCGCCTCTTCAAATGTGAGCCAGGCACAGTCTTCCAGTTCGCCGGAGGGGCCATGGCCTTCGGGTAACCTGTCTGCAATTGAATCCGCCCAGACGGCGAGAAAACGGGTATCGAACCGCCTCGGGCGCCGCGGCGGGGTGATCGCTCTTGCGATCATGCGCAGGCCGCCGAGATCGGGTTGGACGTGCCGCTCGGCAAAGGCTTCGAACCCGGCGCCAAGACGAAGGGGAGCGGCCTCGGTCTTGCGCCCGATGAAGAGGCCCGCCTCCTCATAGGTTTCACGAATGGCTGCCAGGGCGAGCGCACGGACCCGCGCCGCCGACTTGGCGTTTTTCAGATCCTTGAACAGTCTGGATTCCACATCCGGATGATAAGGCAGCACATTGGCGATACGGGAGTCGCCCGGATCCACCCGGCCACCTGGAAACACGAATTTGCCGGGCATGAAGGTGTGGCGCATATGGCGCCGGCCCATCAAGAGGCGGACCGTTCCCTTGTCATCCCGGTCGAGAATGAGCAGCGTCGCTGCATCCTTCGGGCGAATATAGGGATAGTCGCCCGCTTTCTCGTCTTTCGCCAGTTGCTTCTCAAAGGTGCCGGTCATGTGGTCCTTTCAGACGGTGTCGGAGCCGGTGGCGGCAGGTCGTCTTCCGCATCCGGATCGAAGCCGTGCATGTAGAGCGCCCATTGCAGCCCCACCAGGGCTCCCTTGATCGGTCGCATCAGACCCAACGACAGGATCAGGGTCAGCGGTATCCAGATCGACATATGGATCCAGAGCTCCGGGCGCCACAGGACCTCGACGATCAAAAGGCCGGGGATCACGATATGGCCGACAATGGTGATGGTGAAATAGGGCGGCGCGTCATCAGCGCGGTGATGGTGAAACTCTTCACCGCATTTGGCACAGGCATGGCGGGTTGTCAGGAAGCCGTCGAAGACCTGGCCTTCGCCGCAGTTCATACAGCGGTTCCGGGAACCGCGCAGCATGGCGGGAATGATCTTGCGCTTCGGCTTTTCCGCAGGCGGTTCGGGAGCCTGCATCGTCTCGTGCATATCGTAACGGACCGTCACGAAGTCCTCCTTCGACCCTTGTTCTTCGAGGAGGAGGTGTTGCGTTTGCCTTTCGGCGGACCGCGACGGGCCTTCGGGGCGCCCTTGCGAATGCGTTTGCCGGCAATCCGCCCGTGGCTGAGCAGTTCAAAGGTCAACGCGCCTGCAAAGGGGGCCGCTTCCACAAGCCGGACCTCCACTTGATCGCCAAGTTGGTGGGTCTCGCCGGATTTGTCACCTACCAGGGCATGCGACCCTTCGTCATAGCGATAGTAGTCAAGGCCGATGGTGGACGCCGGCACGAAGCCGTCTGCCCCGGTCTCTTCCAGCCGCACGAACAGACCGGACTTTACCACGCCGGCGATGCGCCCCTGGAAGGTCGCACCGATCTGGTCGCTCATCCACAGCGCAATCAGCCGGTCGATCGTATCGCGTTCGGCCAGCATCGCACGGCGCTCAGCACCCGAGATTTCCGCGCCAATGGCTTCCAGCTTGCTTTCGATGCCATCCGGCAGACCGTCATTGCCCAATCCGAGCGCCGAGATCAGACCCCGGTGCACGATCAGGTCGGCATAACGGCGTATCGGGGAGGTGAAATGGGCGTAGCGCCGCAGGTTGAGGCCGAAATGGCCGATATTCTGCGGGGCATATTCCGCCTGCGCCTGGCTGCGCAGCACGACTTCATTGACGAGATGGGCCTGCGGGCTGTCCTTGACCTTGGCCAGAATGCCGTTGAAGGCGGACGGTCTGAGACCGCCCGAGGAGGGCAGTTTCATGTTCAGCGTCGACAGGAAGTCTTTCAGGCTTTCCAGTTTTTCCGGCGTGGAGGCGTCATGGATCCGGTAGAGCAGGGGTGTTTTCTTCTGCTCCAGCGTTTGCGCCGCCGCAACATTCGCCTGGATCATGAATTCTTCGATCAGCTTGTGCGCGTCCAGCCGCTCCGGCACATAGACGTGATCGACAGTACCGTCTTCCTTCAGCTTGATCTTGCGCTCCGGCAGGTCGAGTTCCAGCGGTTCGCGGGCATCGCGCCCTTTCTGGAGCACCGCATAGGCAGCCCAGAGCGGCTTCAGGATGCCGTCGAGGATCGTTTCGGTCTTCTCGTCGGTGACGCCGTCAATTGCCTTTTGCGCCTGCAGGTAGGAGAGTTTTGCGGCCGAGCGCATTAGCACGCGATGAAACGTGTGACCGGTCTTGCGGCCGGTCTTGTCGAAGATCATGCGCACAGCAAGCGCGGGCTTGCCTTCCTTTTCCCTGAGCGAACACAGCTGGTTGGAGATCCGCTCCGGCAGCATCGGGATCACCCGGTCCGGGAAATAGACCGAATTGCCGCGCAGGTTGGCCTCGCGGTCCATCGGTGAGCCCGGTGTCACGTAGTGTGCGACGTCGGCAATGGCGACATAGACAATGTGCCCGCCTTCGTTCTGCGGGTCTTCATCCGGTTCCGCATAGACGGCGTCGTCGTGGTCCTTGGCATCAGGCGGGTCGATGGTGATCAGCGGAACCTGGCGCCAGTCCTCACGCTTGCCGAGCTTTTCAACCGGTTTTGCCGCTTCGGCCTGTGCTTCGACGGCTGCCGGGAAAACATGCGGGATGCCATGCGACTGAAGTGCGATTTCAGAAACGGCCTTCTCGGAGTTCATCGAGCCGAAACGCTCGACAATCGACGCGCGCGGATGGCCATACCGGCCGGAACGGCTGACCTGGACACTTACCAGGTCCCCATCGTCCGCTTCCTTCATCTCGGCCGGGTCAACATCCAGTTCGCGCTGCTTCCTGTCGATCGGTTCGAGATAGGGCGGGCGGTTGCCGTCCCGTTTTCTCAAGATGCCGAGAATAGCGCCCTGACGCTTTTCCAGGACACGAATAACACGGGCCACATGGTCAGCTTCCGGTCCGGTTTCAGCCTCCGTCAGCCGGATCAGCGCCCGGTCGCCGAGACCGGGCTGGGTGGCCTTGGTCTTGCCGGTCAGAACAAGGATCTTGGGTGGGTCGCCGGCCTCGTCGTCCCAGTCAACGGGCGTGCCCAGCAATTCGCCATCGCGATCACGGGCCGCCAGATGAGCGACAAAAACCGGTGGCAGGTCGCCGGGCCGGATCATGCGCTTGTTGCGCTTTTCGATCAGGCCGTCATCGGCAAGGTCCTTGAGCATCTTCTTCAGATGAATGCGCGCGCCGCCGATTATCCCGAAATGCCGGGCAATCTCGCGCTTGCCGGCGCGGCCCGGATTGTCGGCGACAAAAGCAAGAATATCCTCTCGCGAGGGCATCTCACCTGGAACCTTGGCGTGTTTACGATTGCTGTGTTTGCGCGGCTTTATCCGTTTTGCGCTCAAGTGGCATCATCCCAGGGCACCTCTTCGGACGACGTATCCACCTTGGTCTTGGCGGTCTTCTTGGCGGTCGTCTTTTTGGCTGCCGTCTTTTTTGTGGCCGGCTTGTCTTCACCGTTGGCCGATTTCTTGGCTGCTGTCTTCTTTGCTGCAGGCTTCTTGGCCGCGGCTTTCTTCTTGGTGCCACCCTTGGCGGCCTTGGCAGCGATCAGCTCCAGCGCCTGTTCCAGCGTGACCGCCTTCGGGTCGCTGTCCTTGGGCAAGGTCGCATTGATCTTGCCGTGTTTGACGTAAGGACCGTAACGACCGTCATAGACATTGACCGGTCCGCCCTCATCCGGATGTTCGCCAAGCTCCTTCAGCGGTGTTGCAGCCGCACCGCGCCGGCCGCCCCCTTTGGCCCGCTTTTCCGCCAGCGCGTCGACGGCACGGTTGATGCCGACCGAGAAAACCTCGTCCGGGGAGGACAGGTTGGCATAGGTGCCTTCATGCAGAACGAATGGTCCGTAGCGGCCGATACCGGCCGTGATCATCTTGCCGTCTTCGGGGTGCGGTCCGACCTCGCGCGGCAGCGAAAGAAGCTGCAGGGCCTTGTCCAGGTCCATGTCGGCAGCCGACCAACCCTTGGGAAGAGAAGACCGTTTCGGCTTGGCTTCTTCGCCGAGCTGAACATAGGGACCAAACCGGCCGTTGCGCAGGGAAACATCCAGGCCGCTCCCCGGATCCTGTCCGAGCACTTTCGGGCCGTCGTCCGCACCGCCGTCCTCGCCGCTCGGCTTGCCGAGTTGGCGGGTATATCCGCATTCCGGATAGTTGGAGCAGCCGATGAAGGCGCCCCATCGGCTGACTTTCAGGGACAGCTGGCCACTGTCGCAGGACGGGCATTTGCGGGCGTCGGAGCCATCTTCCTTCGGCGGGAAAATATGCGGACCCAGGAGCTCGTTGAGCGCGTCGATGACTTCCGCGACCCGCAGGTCCTTGATTTCGTCGACGGCACCGGAAAAGCCGGTCCAGAAATCGCGCAGCACGTCCAGCCAGGACAATTCGCCGGCGGAAATCTTGTCGAGCTGTTCTTCCAGGCTGGCGGTAAAGTCGAATTCGACATAGCGCTGGAAGAAACTTTCCAGGAAGGCGATGACGATGCGGCCCTTGTCCAGCGGAACGAGCTGTTTCTTGTCGAGTTCAACATAGTCGCGGTCGCGCAGGGTCTGCAGCGTAGAGGCGTAGGTGGAAGGCCGGCCGATGCCGAGCTCTTCCATTTTTTTCACCAGGCTGGCTTCGGTGTAGCGCGGCGGCGGCGTGGTGAAATGCTGACTGGATTCGATCGGGTCCGACTTGCCGTCAACGGATGCAGCGGTCAAAGCCGCACCCTGATCCACCGCAGGCAAGCGCTTGGAACTCTCATCTTCCTCGTCGTCGCGGCCTTCCTGGTAGAGCGCCAGGAAACCGTCGAACCGAACGACCGAGCCGGTCGCACGCAGATTGGCGCGTTTGCCGGACCCGTCAGCGAGGATTTCGATCGTCGTGCGTTCCAGAACCGCAGATTCCATCTGCGAGGCCATGGTCCGCTTCCAGATCAGCTCATAGAGTTTCGCCTGGTCGGGATCGAGGAAGCGGGCAACGTCCTTCGGGCGACGGGACAGATCGGTCGGCCGGATGGCTTCGTGCGCCTCCTGGGCGTTTTTCGCCTTTGACGAATAGGCGCGCGGCTTTTCCGGAACGTAGTTGTCACCGAAGTCCTGTGCAATGACGGAACGCGCGGCCGCAACGGCTTCGCCAGCGATCTGGACACCATCGGTACGCATATAGGTGATGAGGCCGGAGGTTTCGCCACCGATGGCGATGCCCTCATAGAGCTTCTGTGCGACCTGCATGGTGCGCGACGCGGCAAAGCCGAGCTTGCGGGAGGCTTCCTGCTGCAAGGTCGATGTGGTGAACGGCGCCGCCGGATTGCGTCTGGCAGGTTTGGAAGCAACACTGTCGACCTTGAAGCTGGCGCTTTCCAGCATGGTCTTGATGGTTGTTGCCTGGGCTTCGTTCTTGACGTCGAGGCGGCCGATCTTCTGGCCGTCGAAACCGGTCAGACCGGCCTGGAACATGTCCCCGGCCGGCGTCTTCATGTTGGCAAAGATCGACCAGTATTCCTGAGGTGTGAAGGTCTCGATCTCCATTTCCCGGTCGCAAATCAGACGCAGCGCCACGGATTGCACGCGGCCGGCGGACCGGGCACCCGGCAGTTTGCGCCAGAGCACGGGCGAGAGCGTGAAGCCCACGAGGTAATCCAGGGCGCGGCGCGCCAGATAGGCATCAACCAGGGGCGCATCCAGCTGACGCGGATTGTCCATCGCCTCCAGGATCGCCTTCTTGGTGATCGCGTTGAACACGACCCGTTCAACCTGCTTGTCCTTCAGGACGCGTTTCTTCTGCAGGACTTCCAGCACGTGCCAGGAAATGGCTTCCCCTTCGCGGTCGGGGTCAGTCGCGAGAATGAGACGGTCGGCTTCCTTCACCGCATTGGCGATTTCTGTCAGCCGCTTCTGGGACTTGCTGTCCACCTGCCAGCTCATCGCAAAATCGTCGTCGGGCTTGACCGATCCGTCCTTGGGCGGCAGATCGCGCACGTGCCCGTAAGAGGCCAGGACCGTATAGTCGGAGCCGAGATATTTGTTGATCGTCTTGGCTTTCGCCGGCGATTCCACAATGACGACGTTCATTCTTACCCAAATAATTTTTGCCGGAAACGGAGCCCCCGCCCGGTGGAGAAGGTGATCTTAGCGATGATCAGATGGCGCAGACGATCACGGATCAGGCGCCGCCTGTCAAATGGACCTTTGCAGCATCCGGGTCAAGCTGTTCGCTCCAGATACCGGTTATCCACTGAGAAACAAGTTAAAACTGTCCTTCAATAAAGAGCGGAGATTTTGTTGCCGGCATGCCGCTCAATCCGTCCGGCAAGCTCCAGTTCCAGCAAAACGATGTGGACGGAGCGCGCATCGCCATCGCTGAAGCGGATCAGTTCGTCAAGTTCGACCGGGGTTGGTCCGAGGGCTTGCAGGATCTGGTCGCGGTATTTCTGATCCGGATCCGACAAAGTGTTCGCGTTCGTTGAAGCCTCTTCTCCGAGCAAGCTCGATGGATCCCTCCGGAGCAGCGGCAACTCCGGTTCAAGGCGGTCCGACAGGGCCTCCAGCACATCTGTTGCCGAAGTGACCAGCATGGCCCCTTGCCGGATCAGGCCATTGGCGCCTTCCGAGCGTGGATCAAGCGGAGATCCGGGGACAGCGAAGATCTCCCTGTTCTGTTCCAGGGCGTAACGAGCCGTGTGCAGGGACCCGGAGGCCTTGGCAGCTTCAATCACGACCACGCCGAGAGAAACACCGGAGATCAGGCGGTTGCGCCGCGGGAAATCGCGGCCACGGGGTTTCAGCCCGAAAGGCATTTCACTGATGGCCGCGCCGCCCGCATCGACAAGGCTTTTCAGCAGCCGGTCGTGCTCGGGCGGATAAAGGACATCAATGCCTCCGGCAAAAACGGCAATAGTGCCGGTCTGGATCGCTGCCTCATGGGCGGCTGCATCGATCCCGCGCGCCAGTCCCGAGGCAACGGCAAATCCTTCCCCGCCCAGTCCTCTTGCAAAAAGGGAGGCCAGCTTGCGTCCCGAAAGAGAGGCATTGCGTGCGCCGACGATTCCAATCATACGCTCTCTGGAAAGCGCCGCGCCGCCCAGCACCGACAAAAGTGGCGGAGGTGCATCGATGTGTTTCAGATGTTGCGGATAATCCGGCTCATCCAAGGCAACAAGCCGGGCACCGAAGCGACTATGCGCCTCAAGTTCCGCTTCGGCGGCTTCTGGGCGGCAGATCCGGTAGCTTTTCCGGCCGCCACGCCGGGAGAGTTCCGGCAATCGGTTGAGCGCTTCCCGTGCGCTTCCGCAATGGGACAGAAGGTCGACGAAGGTTCTGGGGCCAATGTTTTCCGACCGTATTAGCCGAAGCCAATCGATCCGTTCCGCCTCCGAGAGGCTGTTTGTTTTATCGTTTGCCGGGCTGCTCAAGCGCTCCCGTCACCCGGAGGGCTTGCAGCCTCCGGAGCCGGTTTGGACTTCGCGCCGATCTTGCTTTCCTGGCCTCGCAACAACCGGCCGATGTTCTCGTGATGCTTGACCCAGGCCAGCAGGGTGAGGAGCGCAAACATTTCAGCCATCTGGAACTGGTGGAAGGCGAACCAGAGCAGAATTGGTGTCAGCAGGGTCATCGTCAGGGCGGAGAGAGAGGAATACCGGAAGACGGCAGCCATCACGATCCAGATCGCGGCCGCGATCAGGAACATCGGCCAATAAAGCCCGAGCAGAATACCGAGATAGGTGGCGACCCCTTTTCCACCTTTGAACTTCAGCCAGATGGGGAAGAGGTGCCCGAGAAAGGCGCCGAGACCCGCAACGATTGCCATGTCCTGACCATAGGCGTAGCCGACGATCAGGATCGCGACCGTGCCCTTGAGGCCATCTCCCAGCAAAGTCGCGAGCGCAACGGACTTTTTGCCTGTCCGCAACACATTGGTGGTGCCGATATTGCCGGATCCGATCTTGCGAATATCTCCGAGCCCGGCCATGCGGGTAAAGATCAGGCCAAACGGGATAGAGCCCAGCAGGTAGCCGAAGGCAATCGCCGCAAGATAGTAGGGCCAGGCGAATTCCCAGCTGATCGGGTCAGGCAACCTCAGGCACTCCGGTAACATTTGTAAAATTTGCCATGGCAATGTACCGGCATGGGCGCATGGATCAAGAGCGGCGGCAGGTGTTTTCCCTTTCTTTGAAAATGCCGGCGGGCGAAAGAGCCGGCAGCTTCACCTGGACAGCTTGTATTTCTCCGCCTCGACGACGAGCGACCCGAAGGGCAGGGAAATGCTGGCTCTCAGGGGCACGAGAAAGGGTTTGTCGCCGACGGGCGCGAGCCAGACTTCCATGGACTTGTTGGCGGCCAGCTGCTGAATGGTTTTTCGCTTGGGCCGATGTCCCGCGACAGGTTCATAGCGAACACTGCACACCAGCACGTCTCCCTTGAACCGGCCGTCAGCGGTCCGCGCGGAGCGGCGGGACTTGTATCGCATATGGACGTCGTAACGCTCCTTGCCGTCATAGATGCGCAACGTTCTGTTGCAGCTATCTTTTGCAAGACCCTTGGGGGCCGGCAGCAGTGCGGCGCTCAAGGGGTCGACGACGTCCTTGAGATGCGCGGAGGTGACCTTGATCCGCTCCTTCATCCGGTCCTGGGGCGGGTTGACCGCAACCTTGTCGACCTTGCCGGCCTTCATGTTCAGGGCAACCGTGCCGGTCTCATCCTCGCTCTTGAGGTCAAGCGCGTAACTGGCCGGGGCCAGCGACAGGTTTTTGACCTTGCCGCTGGATTTGACAGCTCCCTTGCCATCGGACACCAGCTTGCCGAAAGCCGCGGTCTCTCCGTTGGCGCTGAGAGAGTAACTATCTTCGTCAGCATCCAGATTAAGGACACCGGAGCCGATCGGCAGGCTCAGCGCATAGAGTTTGTATTTCATGTAAAGGTCGGCGGCCGCGGCCGGGGTTGCCAGCAGGGACACCATCAAGGGCAAAATGAAAATCGAACGCATCTGGTTCATCCGCATTGTTCAAACACCCGACAGCTTGGCGACAATTGTGGCGCCAAGCAGGTCGGGATCGAAAAAAGAGTGCGAATGATCCGGGGGGACCCGCCTTTAACTATGAGAATAAACGGTCCTGCCGGCCACAACGGTACGCAGGACCCGGCCGGAGAACCTTGCATCTTCAAAAGGTGAATTCTTCGACCGGGAACGGATGGCGCTCTTTTCCAGGACCCAGGGCCGGTCAAGGTCAAAAACGGTGACATCCGCCGGAGCCCCCTTGGCAAGCCGGCCGGTTTCAAGCCCCAGCCGGTCCGCCGGACGGCAGGTCATCGTTGCAAGAAGCGTTACAAGGTCAACCTGCTCGGAGTGATACAGCCGAAGCGCGGCCGCCAGCAGTGTTTCCAGTCCGATCGCGCCGTCTTCGGCTTCGGCCCAGGGGTGGCGTTTGGTTTCCACGTCCTGTGGGTCATGGTTGGAACAGATGATGTCGATCGTGCCGTCGGCGACAGCGGCGATCATCGCCTGACGGTCGTCTTCATCGCGCAGCGGCGGCGACATCTTGAAGAAGGTGCGATAGGCCCCGATGTCGTTCTCGTTGTGGGTCAGGTGGTTGATCGAGACCCCGGCGGTTATGTCGAGACCTTTTGCCTTGCCGGCGCGCACCACATCAGCGCTGTCGGAGGTCGAGATCAAGTTCGCATGGTACTTGCCTTTCGACATGGCCACCAGGCGGAGGTCCCGCTCCAGCATGATGATTTCAGCTTCCCGCGGCACGCCTGACAGGCCCTTCCAGCTGGCATTCAGGCCGGCATTCATGACCCCGCCGGCAAGATCCGGGTCTTCAGTGTGGTGGATGACCAGCGCATCAAAATCCCGCGCATAGGTCATCATACGCCGCATCACCTGGGCGTTTTTGACGGACCTGTGGCCATTGGTGAAGGCACCGGCACCGGCCTCCTTCAAAAGGCCGATCTCGCTCATCTCGTTGCCCTGCAGCCCCTTGGTCAAGGCCGCAAGCGGCAGGACGTTGACGCTTGCCGTGTCGCGGGCGCGCCGAAGGATGAAATCCACAAGAGCAGGATCGTCGATCACCGGATCGGTGTCCGGCATGGTGCAGATCGTGGTGATGCCGCCAGCGGCCGCAGCATCGGATGCGCTGGCAAGCGTCTCGCGATGTTCGGCGCCGGGTTCACCGACGGAGACACAGAAATCGATCAGGCCAGGGCAGGCGATAGCCCCCTTGCAGTCGACGATTTCCGCGCCGTAGGGGGCGCCCTGATTGGCCGCTTCAGGCCCTGCCGCGAGGATGGTGCCATCGGCAATGATCACCGATCCGGGGGCATCCAGGCCGCGTGCCGGATCGATCACTCTGGCGTTGGAAAGGACCAGAGGTTTGGGTGTGTCGAGTGCCACGTTTTCTATCCTCTGGTCGGTCAGTTGTTCGGCAGGTTTGCGGCAAGTGCTTCGAGAACCGCCATGCGGACGGCAACCCCCATTTCCACCTGTTCGCGGATCAGGCTTTGGGCGCCATCCGCAATCGATGCGTCGATCTCGACCCCGCGGTTCATGGGCCCCGGGTGCATGACCAGTGCGTCGTCCTTGGCGTATGAGAGCTTCTCCGCGTCGAGGCCGAAATAGCGGTAATACTCGCGCACCGAGGGCACGAAGGCGCCGTTCATGCGTTCGCGCTGAAGCCGCAGCATCATGACAATGTCTGCGCCCTTCAGCCCCTCGCGCATGTCGTTGAAAACCTCGGCGCCCATCTGGCCAATGCCCGAGGGCAGCAGCGTTGAGGGCGCAATGACCCGGACACGTGCGCCTAGCGCGTTGAGCAGGATGATGTTTGAGCGGGCAACGCGAGAATGTGCAATGTCGCCGCAGATCGCGACCGTCAGGCGGGCGATCTTGCCCTTGTGGCGCCGGATGGTCAGCGCATCGAGCAGGGCCTGTGTCGGGTGTTCATGCGGCCCGTCACCGGCATTGACCACCGAGCAGCTGACTTTCCGCGCGAGCAGATGAACTGCGCCGGCAGCGTGATGGCGCACCACAAGGAGGTCGGGGTGCATCGCATTCAGTGTCGCCGCCGTGTCAATCAGGGTCTCGCCCTTTTTGACGGAGGACTGGGACACGGCCATGTTCATGACATCCGCCCCGAGCCGCTTTCCGGCCAGCTCGAAGGAGCTTTGGGTGCGGGTGGAATTTTCAAAGAAGAGATTGATCTGGGTCCGGCCGGCCAGCACATGCTTGCGCTTGTGCACCTGGCGCGAAACTTCGACGGCCTCTTCGGCCCGGTCCAAAAGGCCCAGAATTTCGTGGGGGTGAAGGCCCTCAATGCCCAGCAAATGTCGATGGGGATAGGGGCTGTCTCGATGGGGGTCTGTCGCGGTCATCGAGACCATTCCTATAGGGGGAATCGGATCGTTTCACAAGACGCGAAATGGCGTCATGCCCGCAGTCCACACCTGGGCTAAATATTTGAGCAACTGGACAAAAAATGACTGAGCTTCGTCAACGCTCTGTCAAACGAAAGCGGCGCCCCGAGAGGCGCCGCACAGGAAGGTCCCGCAACCCTTCCCGGAAAGGATCAGGCGCGGATCTCCGCCAGCACCTTGTCGTAATAGTCGCAAAGGTCCTGGACATTGCCGGTGGTCTGCAGCTTGGCAGCTTCCGTCTGCATCTCCTGGGTGATCTCCTGGAAACGGGTCGGGTCCTTCTGGGCAAAGGACTGAAGTTCCGTTGCAACGTCGAGTGCCTTCTGCTGGACGCTCTCGATGGTGCAGGCATCGGCCAGCGCTGGAACGGTGAAGCCGAGCATCAGTGCAAAGGCAAGCAGTGTCTTTTTCATATTTGGTCCTTGTCAGAAATTCAGTGACTGAAAACGGCATTATTGTTTCGCCGGTAACGGTCCTTCGACAACTGACAATCGCTTATGTCTCTGAAATTGCTGACACTATCTGCCACGAGCTGGACGCAAGACAGGCGTTCTGCGTCTCCGGGCGGGTCTCGGCAAAGGGCTTAAACTGCTGCGTCGGGTAACCAGCTCCTGCCAAAGACTTGTGGAACGCACGATCTCAGGTGAAAACCAAAAGCGCGAGCGGAATCGTTACTGTGGCCGCCAGCGTCTGCAAGGTGATGATTTCGGCCATCAGCTTGGCGTCGCCGCCCATCTGCCGGGCCAGCAGATAGGAGTTGCTGGCGCAGGGCACGGCGCTTGCGATGATCATCACCGCGAGGGCGGGGCCGGTGACGCCAAAAAGGCTGCCGAAGCCGAAAGCCAGCAACGGCATGAAGACGGGACGAAGAAACGTTCCCATGGTCAGGGCCGGGCCCGGGCGGCGCAGTGAACTCAGATCCAGTCCCGCTCCGACGCAGATGATGCCGATGGGCAGAGCTGCCCTGGAAAAGATCTCCAGCGTATCGTCGATCATCGCGGGCAGGGCGAGACCGCTTACATTCCAGACAACACCCGCGGCGATCGAAAGGATAAAGGGGTTGGTGTAGAGATCTCGCGCGATCTTGGTGCTGCTCGGCGCAGTGCCGCTGGCATAGCGCGACAGCACCAGGATACTGGCGATATTCAGAACCGGGATCAGGAACACCATGGCAACGGCGAGCATTGCCAGTCCCGTGTCGCCGGCAACATTGTCGGCGATCGCCAGAGCGATCATGGCATTCCAGCGCAATGTGCCTTGAAAGATCGAGGTGTAACGGGTCGGGCCGATGCCCCAGATCTTCTCGATTGTGGTTCTGGCCGCCAGCAGGACGAGCGCCATCACCGAAATGGAAGCCAGCAGACCGCCGCCCATGTTGAGGGTCGGAAAACTGGAGAAATCCGCCAGTGCGATCGTGCGAAACAGAACGGCGGGGAACAATGCGTAAAAGGCCAGTTGCTCCACGCCCCGCCATTGTTCGCCGGTGATCAGGCCGGTGCGGGCAATCAGGTAACCGGAGGCGATGACAAGGATCACCGGTACGAGGGCGGACAGGGTCGTCAGCATGAACGGACTTTCGCGTTTGATGGAAACCAAACGTCTGGAAGCAGATCAGGCGTCCGGGAAGGGATGCTGCCTTTTACGACGGAAACCGGTGGACGGAAAGGGGGGATCACCCCCCAAAAGCACCGATATCCGGCGCTGACAGGTCCCCCCGCAATATGGCACGCGTGCGCATCAGCGCAAAGCCGAGGAGGTTCGCGCCTCGCCACTTGGTCGGGTCGTTCACATCAGGATTCGAGGCGCCCATGCCAATTCCCCAGACCCTGTCCCTCGGCGCGGCTTCAACAAGCACGGCATCCCCTGTTGCTTCGAGGATTGCGCGCAGCTCCTTGGACTGACCGAATTTTGCGACGTTGCCGCAGGTGACAAGGTCAAATCTAAGTTTGGCCCATTCTTCTTCTGAAAACGGACTGACCTTGCGCCCCAGGGCCTTGCAGTCCTTCGGCGTTTCGGCTTTCAGGATTTGCTCAAGAATGTCCGTGTCATCAAAGAGCCGCGCCTTTCCGGCCATCATGAACTGCTCGGCCCAGCGGTATGTCGTGCCGTTGACGGTGAACTCTGTTTCGTAGAACTGGCTGAACACCTGCTTGCCGGGTTTCTTTCCGGCGGTCACCGTGTGACCGAAAAAGGGTTGAAAGGAGAATGTTTCACCAGCGCGGCATCTTTCCTGCAGGGACGCCAGATCAAGCGGCAGATCCGCAGTGGCAGCTACATCTTGCTTGCTCTCAATGTTTGCTTCGCCGTCCGTCAGACCCATCTTTCGGGCAATCTCGCTGGCGCTCTCCAGAACCGAATAGCTGACGGTCTCGTCTTCCAGATCAAGCAGGATCTCGGCGCCCCGGGCTGTTCCCTTGATGACCGCGATGGTCTCGGTCTTCAGGAAAAGCGGAAAGGTCTGGTTCTTCTTGTCGTAATGCAGCTGGATGAAATCAGGCATGTCTCGTCTCTGTAGAATTGGGCCTCGCACTTCAATATCTCGTGCGATGGAAACCCTGACCTATAGCGTTTGCAATTGACGTTGTTAAGACGGCCTGGGGATTGCTGTCTCAGTCGCGGCCCATGAAGCCGAGCCTGTCCAGAAAACCTTGTAAAATGAAGGCGGCCGCCATCTTGTCGACAGCTTCGGCGCGCTTGGCGCGGCTGGAATCGGCTTCCAGCAGGGTGCGCGTCACAGCGGCGGTCGACAGACGTTCGTCCCAATAGGTGATTGGCAGGTCGGTTTTCTGGGAAAGATTGCGGGCAAAGGCGCGGGTTGCCTGCGCGCGTGGCCCCTCGCTGCCGTCCATGTTGAGTGGCAGACCGAGAACGAATCCGCCCACGCCCTGTTCGGCGCAGATTTGCAGAAGCCGCTCCGCATCCAGCGTGAATTTCTTGCGCCGGATGGTCTCCATGGGCGAAGCAATGCCGCGTCCGAGATCAGACAGGGCCAGACCGATGGTCTTTGTACCCAGGTCTAGACCGATCAGACGGGTGTTTTGCGGCACGGTGGCCATGAAATCTTCGATGGGGAGTCCGGGATCGTTTGCCATGCGCTGCCTTTATCAGGCTCGATACGGATGATCCAGCGCGAACCGTCTTCGGCTGTTCGCCGGTCGTCTAGACCGCTCGTGATTCCGGTCGCAAATAGAGATGCCCCGCCGGACCCTTTTGCACGTCCAGCCAGTCGATCAGCTCATTGACAGGCAGGCTTTTGGTGAAGAACTCGCCTTGAAGACAATCGGCCCCCAGATGAGTTGCAAAATCTGCCTGGTTCTGGGTTTCGATGCCTTCAGCAACCGTGAAACAGTCGAGTTTCCCGGCCATGTCGATCGTGGAGGCCAGGATCGTGCGGATCCTTGGATCCTTGCTGGCACCTGCGATCAGGGAATGGTCTATCTTGAGGAAATCCACCGGCAGGCGCGCGAGCCGGGTGATGTTGGAATAGCCGGACCCAAAGTCGTCAATGGAGACCTTGTAGCCAAGGTCCTTCAGGCTCGCGAAGGTCGAGAAGGCACGGTGCTCGGAGGTGAACAGCGCATCCTCGGTGACTTCGATTTCCAGATGGCGGCTGTGGAACCCCAAGTCAGCGCGGATGGCCTCGAGTGTTTCGACAAAACCGGAGGCGATGAAGTGGTTCGAACCGATATTGACCGCGACCCAGAGATCGTTTCCATGCGCGGACAGGGTGGCATGATCCGTCATCGCCTGTTGAATGACCCACTCTCCGAGCCGGGTCATCGCGTGCGAACCGTTCAAGAGCGGTAACCAGTGATCCGGTAACAGGCAGCCGAACTCGGGGTGGTTCCAGCGCACCAGTGCCTCTACGCTGATGACCACGCGCCGCCTGGTGCAGATCTTCGGCTGATACTCCAGATAGAGCTGATTTTTCTTGATGGCTTCGATGAGATCGCGACGGGTTTCGGCAGCCGATTGCGTGCCGATGTCTGGCGTATAGAGCTGTACCCGGTTCTTGCCCGCACGTTTGGCATGGTACATGGCAATGTCGGCGCGTTTTGTCAGGTCTTCCAGATCGGTACCGTCAAGCGGAAAGCGGGCGCAGCCGATGCTGGCGCTTGGCGT
This sequence comes from Roseibium sp., assembly GCF_965233565.1. Classification (GTDB taxonomy): domain Bacteria; phylum Pseudomonadota; class Alphaproteobacteria; order Rhizobiales; family Stappiaceae; genus Roseibium. The sequence goes on from NZ_OZ247494.1 coordinate 5,869,042, forward strand.
GACGCTGAGTTCGGGACTTGGTTCGGAGACAGCCAGCTGAACGTCGTTCAAGAAGGCCTGAATGTCCGGTTCAGAGGTGAGCCCTTGAACCAGCATGATGAATTCGTCACCGCCGATCCGCGCCACCAGAGGCGCGGCGTTCGCACCCAAATGACTGAGATCAGCGCTTTTATGCAGCTTGTCTGCGACTTCACTCAAAACGCGGGCGCAGGCCATCAAATGCAGGTCTCCGGCATGATGGCCATGCAGATCATTGATTTCCTTGAAATTGTCCAGATCGATCAACACGACGATGCCGCCATTTTCCTTTGACGTGGCATTTGTCAGGATCGGTTCGGCGACGGTTTGCAGATGATCACGGTTGGGCAGGCCCGTGACATGGTCGCTGTAGGCGAGTTTTTGGATCTGTTCACCGGCCTTGGTCATGCGCGTGACCATCCGGTTGTAACTGTTGCAGAAATCGACGATTTCCTTGAAGCGGATAGGGCCGTTTTCTGGATCTACCTTTGACAGTCTGCGGTTTCTGGCGCTGGCGCGCATGGACCGGGCCAGTTCCTCAAGCGGAAAGGACAGTGACCGCGCCAGGATCAGCCCAAGCAATACGGTAGCAAGCAGGGCCGATGTGACGATCAGAAACAGGGACGACTGGTTCTGCGCGACCTTGTCGTAAATTTCTGCGACCGGCTGTGGAACCATGACGCCCCAACCGGGGCCTGCGACCGTGGTAAAGCCGGCGATCATGTCCTCATCCGCAGCGGGCGAGTAAAAGGTCTCTATGCCGGTTTCCCCCTTCATCATGCGCGCAACCGGCGTGACTTTCGCAATGACCTTGCGCTCTGAGATCCAGTCGGCGCGGGGGTGGGCAATGACGGCTCCCGTCCGGTCGACGATGGCAGCGTGGCCTTTTTCCCCGAAGACGATGCTCCTGCCCAGGTCGATGAAAAACTCCGACGAGACAAGGCCGAACGCGTAGTGTCGATCCAGCTCACGCACGACGAGAAACCCGTTTTTTCCGTCGGGAAGCGCCGTGATGCCTGAAAACACCGCAGCGTCTGTTCGAGCGATCGACTGCAGCCGGGCAAGGGTTTCAGGAGGAATGCGTTTGCCAATGTCCGACGGGTCGAGACTGTGGTCAACGCGTCCTGCGATCTTGTCCGTCAGTTGCACGCAGCACATGTTGAGACGGTAAAGAAGCCCGGCAAGATCTTCGGGGTTTTCTCCCTGGGCCAGCTGCGTGTGCACTGTTTCAAAGGAGGTCACGAGGTCCTGGTGATATCGCTCAAGCGTGGCGGCAGCCTTGCGGGCCAGCAGCAGGTGCCTGTCTTCGACTTCCTCGATTTCCCGCGAGACGGCATCGCGATACGACCAGACGCTGAAAATCAACGTTGGCAGAAGGGCCGCCACGAGAAAACAGAAGACCAGATAACTGCGGATCTTCATATCGGTATCCTATGCCCAGCCAACTCGGATACAGAAGCCTCGACCTGCCCAACGATCGTTTCATCTTCTGTTCGTTGTCTCAAAAAAACTTGATCGATTATCTTTTTGGTTCAGTATTTTCTGAATGCAACCGTAGCAAAAACGGCTGTAACTTAACATCGGTAAAGCTGGCAATGGCGTGCGCCGAGAGTCGATTGGTAGGGTCTGCAAATACCGACAGGGGTGAGACAGTCACATGAAACTGACATGGTACGGCCACTCGGCCTTCAAGATCGAGATCGATGGTGCATTGATCCTGGTCGATCCGTTCCTGACGGGAAATCCGTCTTTTCCGGAAGAGCTGTCTGCAGAAGAAGTTGCCGAAGGAGTGACCCATGTGGTGTTGACCCATGGTCACGACGATCACATTGGCGATTCCGTTGAAATCTTGCAAAAGACCGGTGCACAGCTGATCTCGAATTTCGAGATCTGCATGTGGGCGACGCGGCAGGGCATCGAAAACATCAATCCCATGAACACCGGCGGCATGGTCGATACCGGTCCCTTCAAACTCGCGCTCACCAACGCAGTGCATTCGTCGTCCAAACAGGGTGAGGGAGAAGCGATCTATCTTGGCAATCCGCACGGTGTGATCATCGAGGTGCCGGGACAGAAAGTGCTTTATCACATGGGTGATACCGACATTTTTTCCGACATGGCCCTGATCAACGAGATCTATCGTCCGATGATCGGGATCGTGCCGATCGGAGATCGTTTCACGATGGGCGGCAAGGTTGCGGCGATGGCCTGCCGGAAATTCTTTAACTTCGACACAATCGTGCCGTGCCACTATGGCTCTTTCCCGATCATAGACCAGACGGCTGATTCCTTCATCAGCGCTCTGGGAGAAGACGCCGGCAAGGTCGAGCAGCTTGCCCCAGGTGGCAGCTTTCAGGTCTGAGCCGGGAAACCTATAAACCGAGTTGGAACGACGGAACCAAAGCATGTCTCTGACCAGATTGACCGCAGTTTTCTGCCTGGCCGCCCTGATCGCGGGCGCTCCGGCACTGGCGGCCGACAAGTACATCACGCCGGATGGCAAACCGGCGCCTTCGCAGCCCAATGCCAAGCCGGGATCAAAAGCGGCAGAGCAGGCGGAAGCCGCGGCGAAGACCGCTTACCAAAAGACCCGCGAGGTGTTTGCCGGCAATACAACGATTGCGGGCGAGAAAGTCGCCTTTCCGCAGGATAATCCTTCCGTCCGAGCCATCGAGATCACCATGGAACCAGGCGAGGTCACGGCGTGGCACCAGCACCATGCGCCGCTGTTTGCCTATGTTCTGGAAGGTGAAATCACCGTGACCTACGAGGAAATCGGCAAGAAGGTCTATCGCAAGGGCGACGGCATCCTGGAAGCCATGAATGTCACCCACCGTGGGGCAAACACCGGTGACGGGCCGGCAAAGATCCTGGCCGTGTTTCTCCTGGGGGACGGGGAAGAGGCCGTGGTAGAAGAAGAAGCTCCCGGCGCGGACAAAGCCAAGGTGGAGTGATCTGGTGGCGCCGTGGTTTCCAGGCGCGGCGGTTAATACCTCTATTGGAGCGGTCTAGGGAGTTTGGTGGCTTGAACTGGCTCAAGTGTGTTTTGGTAACAGCCGCAATTCTTCCGGGCGTCTCTGTTGCAAACGCCAACGGGGATTTTACCCGTGTGGAAGGCGGCACCTTCACCATGGGTTCGGAGAACCACTACAAGGAGGAACGGTACCGGCACAAGGTCACGGTCAGCTCGTTCCTGATCAAGACAACCGAGGTCACAAACGCCGAGTTCGCCGCTTTTGTCGAGGCAACCGGGTATGTCACCACTGCGGAGAAGGACCTGGACCCGAAGAAGTATCCAGGCTTCCCCGATGACCTTCTGAAAGCCGGCTCCATGGTCTTCGCGCAACCGAAGGAGCAGGTGGATCTGAACGACTTCCGGCATTGGTGGCGTTATGTTCCAGGGGCTGACTGGCGACATCCGGAAGGGCCCGGCAGTTCGATCAATGGTCTGGGAAATCATCCGGTAGTGCAGGTATCTCCGGAAGACGCCGCTGCCTATGCAAAATGGGCCGGTGGTCGCTTGCCGACCGAAGCCGAGTGGGAATATGCGGCCCTCGGCGGCCTGGAAAAGGCGAATTACACGTGGGGAGACATCGACCACGATCCTGCCGAAGGCTGGAAGGCCAATACCTGGCAAGGCGTGTTTCCTGCCGTCGACACCGCCGAGGACGGCCACCAGGGCACCGCGCCGGTCGGGTCCTTCGCCGCCAATGGGTATGGCCTTTATGACATGGCAGGCAATGTCTGGGAGCATGTATCCGACTGGTGGGTTCCGGGTCATCCCGGCAAGGCTCTGACAGATCCAAAAGGCCCGCCGGTCGAGCTCGCGGCGCAGTTTGCACATGACGCCGTTGGCCCGATGAATGTCGTCAAGGGCGGGTCCTGGCTTTGTGCGCCGTCCTATTGCCTGCGTTACCGGCCGTCCGCGCGGCAGCGGGCCGAACGCAGCATCGGTTCCAACCATATCGGCTTCCGGATCGTAAGGGATATCGACTAGGTCGAGGCCGCGTGTTGTCAGCCCGGTGCGCCGCAGATTGCCGCGATGGCGGGCGTTGTCGGGCCGAGATAAAACAGTTGGTCGAGCCCGAGGGCAAATATCGAAATGCCAAGCAGGCTGTGCTCCAGCCAGACCGCAGCAAGCGAGTCGTATTTTCTGTAGGTCCTGTAAAAGGACAGGCCGGCGACGGCGGTCAGGACCACCGACAACCAGGCGCCAAACAGAATGTGAACCCAGCCGAAGACCAGCGACGAAACCAGCAGGGCAGGCATGAAACCTGCGCCATAGGTGTCGAATCTCCAGGCTGCATAGCCACGAAAGGCAACTTCTTGAGGCAGCACGGAAACAAGTCCGTAAAAGGCGACGATTGTGGCCATGAGAAGCGGATCAGCGCGGGGAATGCAAAAAAGCCGCTCCGGGTTAAGCACCAGAACAATCGCGGCAATCACAGCTGATCCAACAAGCCAGCGCAGCATGATGCCGGGAAGGGCCGCCCGGCATCCCGGCCAGTTGAAACGGAGATACTGCGCGCGAACACCGTTGGTGCTGAGGCGCCAGAAACAATAGCCCGCGACCAGAAAGACGGTCGAAAAGCGCAGCAACTGGATCGACAGGCCCATCAAAAGGACGGGTCCGACGATCAGAACGGCAAGTTCGGCTGCAAGCAGCCAACGGTCGGCCGTGCTGCGCGGTGAAAACCGGAGCGCCACGCGTCCGGTTCCACCATCAGAGCCGGTTCAGCAAAGCCGGGGTCGGCCAGGCATCCGCCGGCATGCCAAGGCGCTGCTGCACGTCCTGAACGGCCGCACGCGTTCCAGCGCCCAGAATGCCGTCGATCTTGCCGACGTCATAGCCCATATCGCGCAGTTTGGTCTGAAGCTGCTTCATCTGGGCGTCGTTCAGGCCAGGATCCGGGTTGCCGGCATTGTAGCGCGGAGCCCCCGCCAGACGGGTCGCAAAATAGGCGGCCGTCGTCGTGTAGATGAAGGACTGGTTCCATTCCAGGTAGATGTTGTAGTTCGGATAGGCGAGAAAGGCCGGGCCCTTGCGGCCCTGCGGTAGCAGCAGCGACGCCGGCAGGTTGGAGGAGATCTGCCCCCAGCGCGGCTGCACGCCGAGCGCTGCCCACTGGCTGCCGCTCTTGGTCTTGCCTAGTCCCGTTTCGGCCCAGTTGAGGTTCTGCGGCACGGTGACTTCCTGCAGCCAGGGTTGGCCGCGCTGCCACCCGAGATGCTGGATGAAGGCGCCCGCCGTCATGATCGCATCTTCCGCGCTTTCCTTGAGCTTCACATGACCGTCGCCATTGCCATCCTTGCCGAACTTGATGATGTCCTCTGGCAGCATCTGGACCATGCCGATTTCACCTGCCCAGGCACCCGTGGTGTGCTGCGGATCGAGATCGCCGTGCTGTACCATCTCGATGGCGGCAATCAGCTGCGGCCGGAACAGTTCCGGACGGCGGCAGTCATGGGCAAGCGTGGCAAGGGCGTTGACCGTGTTGAAATCGCCCTGGACAGCACCAAAATCGGTCTCCAGGGCCCAGAAGGCGGTGATGACCGGAGCCGGAACGCCGTATTCAGCTTCCTCGCGCTGAAAGACGCTGGCGTATTTCTTCATGTTGGCCGCGCCGTTTTTCATGCGGTAGCCGGAGATCACCCGTTTGGAAAAATCCAGGAAGGTCATCTTGAAGACGCCTTGCGCCCGGTCACGCGAAAGCACCTTGCGGTCGATCTGCGCGCCGGCCAGCGTCCGGTCTGCCGCCTGCGCCGACAGGCCCTTGGAAATCGCTTCCTGCTTCACCCCCGCCAGAAACTGACGAAAATCCCCACCGCATTGCTGGGCCAGCACAGGAGCGGTGGTCATCAGGATGCCGGCAATGGCGGAGGCGATGGAGCGGGTGAAGCGAGCACGGCGGATCATGAAATAGTCCTGCGGTTAAGGAGCCACGGCCTGAGGACAAGCCTGAGCCTTCGAAAAATCGGCCATAGTTGACTGTGCTTCGCCAGCAAGGTCAACCGCTGACATGCATGAAAGACGGCTCGTCCACGGCGGTTAAGCAGGCTGCGAACACTGCCTGACAATGGCTTGAGAGGTTACTGGCAGCTGCCCATGCCGGAGCCGGCCATGATGCCGCCATCGGGTGAACGTTTGAACGGTGCATTGACGCTGGCCGAGGATCTGCAATTGGTGCCGGGAGCCGACAGGCCGGGGGAGCCATAATAAGGGGCTGCATTAACGCCGGAGGTCTGCTGCTGACACATCTGGTAGGCCATGTCATAGAGCGCCTGCCAGCCGCCGGGCATGGAGCCGAGATTGTCCAGCACGCCGAGCGCCCCTCCGGCCCGGGCGCCGCGAACCGCACCTGAAGGCCCGCGCCACGCACCGCCGGCAACGGCCCCCGCCATGCCGCCGGATACAGCATCCCCGACCGGGTCTCCACTGCCCATATGGGCGTTGGCATAGTCGGTGGCGTAAATGACGCAATCCGTTCCGTCCGCCCAGGCGGTCGAGCCTGCGGGCCACAGCGTTGCAAGGGCGACGGCGAGAATACGGGTGGTGCGACGGCCAATCATGAGTGCTCTCCTGCCGGAAGTCTGAACAGCAAGACTGAGGAACGGGCTGCGGCAACTACCGGCAGCCACGTTTTCTTTCAACAGGATAGCGGGGCGCGCTTAACAAGGCGCTACCCCGCTGCACCAAATTGTTCCGAGCTATTGTGCTCTTTGCAGAAACTTCTGCCCGACAAATCCCGTCTGGCCTTCATAGGACACACCGCACCACCAGGTGCCGCAACTGTCATATCTGACCTCCGTGCCGGCCGGGATCGTGGTCAGGATGACACCGTCCTTGTCGTCGCTCTGACGCAGATTGACGGAGGCCTGGATCGTGCCGGTGTTGGGATAACCCTCGATCTGGGTGTCAGTCTGCGGCGAAGTCACGGGCTCCGTCAGCGTCTCGGCAGCTGGAAGCGTGCCGGTTTCAAACTTGGGCGGTTCGGCGATTGCCGGGACATCGTTTTGTGCAGCCACAGCATATGCCGGAAGAGCGATGGTGCTTGCATCGGTACTGGCGAGACGGGGAAGGGAAGATGGCACGTGAGGCGAGACTGTGCCCTGCTGGTCGGGCCCGGACGTCCTGAGCCGCGACTGTTCCTTGCCAATGTCCGCGACCTGATTGCGCTGTTGCGAGCTGGCAAGTGTTGCCGTCGTATCGGAGACCGTGCCGCTTGCAGCAAAGGCATCCCGGATCCGGTTCTTGGCGCGCGTAATCTCGGCCTGGCTCGGCGCATCCGATTGGGTTGGCTTGTCAACAGCAATTGCGGAGCGGTCGGCATCAATGAGACTTTCAATGGTCGGTTCGGTGGCAATCACTTGCGTCTCGACGTTGCGGCTGTCCGCAACAGGGGCAGGCGAGGTGGGTATCAGAAGGAAAACCGCCGATCCAACGGCTGAAACCGCCAGAACAGTGCTGGCAAGCAAGGCCTTGAAGCTCGGTCCGGAACGGGCCGAAACGCTCACTTCAAAGGTATCGGGCTGCGGTACTGGGGACGGTGCAAGCTTGACGTTTTCCGAAGACGTGTCGTCTCGCTTGAGGACACCAGGGATGTCGAAGGCCGTCTCTTCACTGTCGCCAACAAGTTTCGGTGGTCGGCGGTTCCTTCTTTCAAACGTCTCGGACGTGGCGTGCAATTGCAGAATGCGGGCCGCCAGCGCGCTCGGGTCGGTTTCGGTGGTTGCTAAAGGACCGGCGGCGAACGGGGCTGGCGTTTCGACAAGTCGGAGATCGGTTTTGGACGTGTTTTTGGATGCATTGTCCGGGGGACTGCCTGGCTGGTCGTCGCAAGCGGCGGCTGGCACGGATACAAAATACATTTGGCCCTCCTGAGTTTTGCGGGGTCAGGCACGCGGGGTGCGTTTGCCTTTGGGGACAGCGTGGCATTAACCTTTGTTAATGCGTCGCCACACGGGCCGGATTGCGGCGTCTCTGAGGTATTTTTCGTCAATTGTGACAGGGGTGTGTTTTTGAGGGCAAAAGCGCGCTCTGTTTGCAAAAGCCTAACCAGTCTTGGCCACACTGGTGAAAAGCTGCACCTCCTTATTGAGGGGCGCGGGGCAGGGGGACTGGCCTTAGCGCGCCCAACTCAAAAGCAAACAGGCAACGGATCATGAAACGCTGGCTTTCGCATTTCGTCACTCAAGCGGCCGCACTGGCGATAGGGCTTTCAGTGACAGTTCAAGCTGCCGTGGGGCAGGAGGTGCAGGAGCTGAAGATCGGGCTGATGGGAACGTTCTCCGGTCCGGCGGCCATTTATGGCAAACACATGCGCGATGGTTTCATGCTGGCGGTGCAACAGTCCAACGGAGCGCTGGGAGGGTTGCCGACCAATGTTCTTGAAGTCGATGACAAGCTGGACCCCAACCTCGCATTGGAACAGGCGACAAAGCTGATCGAGCAAAATGGCGTCGATATCATCGTTGGCGTGAATTTCTCCAAAGTCATGCTTGCCGTCCATGATCCGATCGTGCGGTCCAGGACGCTCTTCATCGGCACCCACTCCGGACCGGCCCCGATCGCCGGCAGGAACTGCAGCCGGTATTTCTTTTCAACCGCGTTTCAGGACGACCAGGTGCATGAAACCATGGGCCGCTATGCCAGCCTGAAAGGCTATCAGCAGGTCGTGACGATCGCACCCGACTACGAGGCGGCACGTGATGCGGTCGCCGCGTTCCGTCGGCATTTCAAGGGGCAGATTGCGCGCGAATTGTTTCCGAAACTCGGCCAGACAGACTTTACCGAAGAATTCACCCAGGTCGATGAGATCGAGCCGGATGCGGTTTATGTCTTCATGCCGGGCGGCATGGGGGTCGAACTGGTCAAACAGTTCCACACGTCCGGCCTTAAGGGCATCGTTCCCTTCCTGTCGGCCAACACGGTCAATGCACTGACGCTGCCCCATACCTCGGAGATGGCCGAAGGGCTGTTCTCGGCAGCTCACTGGGCGCCCAATCTCGACAATCCGGCCAACAAGCGTTTCGTGCGCGAATTTGGCCGGACCTTCAAATATGCACCGTCTGTCTATGCCGCCCAGGGCTACGACGCTGCCAAGCTGATCCACTTTGCTCTTGAGCTGACCGGTGGCATCAAGGAACAGGAAGCAATGCTGTCGGCCATCAGTGCAGCGCCGTTTGAAAGTGTACGCGGTGATTTCCGCTTCAATTCGAACCAGTTTCCGATCCAGGACTTCTATCTCGTCGAAGGCGTGCGCCGCACCAGCCGCCTCTATGAAATGGAGGCAATTGCGCGCGTTTTCGATGATGTCGGCGATGCCTATTCCGGGTCCTGCCGGATGTAATACTGCTTGCGGGTACACCGGCTTTCCAGCTTTTTGAAACGGTCAGTCCAAAAACCGTGTCACGGCTCTTGTATTCTGGACCACAGAGTCCATATCAGGAAACATGAGCGAGACAGACAGCCAAATTGCCAGCGCCGAAAAGCGCCATGCCGGACCGGGTCGACCGCGCAACTTCGATGAAGCCGCCGCGCTGGACGCCGCGATGCAGGTCTTCTGGCAGAAGGGCTTTGAAGCGACCTCCCTTGATGACCTGACCAAGGCCATGGGGCTCAGCCGGTCCAGTTTCTACGCCGCCTTCGGCAGCAAGCAGACGCTGTTTCTGCGCGCCGTCGATCACTATTCCAGACGCGGGCTCCGGTCCCTGAAAGAGGTCGCAGAGACCGCTGAGGGCGATATCGTCGACGCCATGTTACAGGCCCTGGCTAACCCGGAAGGCGGGTCCAGGGGGTGTTTGCTGATCAACTGCATCACCGAACTTGCCCCCCATGATGATCAGGTCGCGGACATCGGTCGCCGTCACCTGGAAGCCATAGAAGACATGTTTGCAGCCGCCCTGAACCCAGAAAATCCGGAAGCTGCCAGGGACAGGGCAAGTGCCTTTTCCTCGCTGGCCATCGGAACACTTGCGCTTCGCAAGGCCGGCATTCCGGCAGAGCGGATTGAAAGAACCCTCCAGCAAGCCAGATCTGTTCTCCCGGACTAGGGAGAACAACAGCCATGACCTCTACCCCTCCATAGTCCGGCGCATGCCTAATTATGGACTGATCATTCCAAAAAGTGCTGCGTGCACACCCCAACAAGAAGGAAGACGACCATGTCGGATCTCAAACTCTTCTCCCCCGCCAAGGCCGGTGCTCTTGAGCTCAAGAACCGGATCGTCATGGCGCCCCTGACCCGGAACCGGGCGCGGGCCGAGGACGATGCTCCGGTGGATCTCACCGCGACCTATTACGAGCAGCGCGCGGATGCCGGGCTCATCATCACCGAGGCCTCCCAGGTTTCCCCGCAGGGCAAGGGCTATGCCTGGACGCCGGGGATCCATTCGGACGCTCAGGTCGAAGGCTGGAAGAAGGTCACCGATGCCGTTCACGCCAAGGGGGGCAAGATCGTCATCCAGCTGTGGCATGTCGGCCGCATTTCGCACCCGGTGCTGCAGCCCGGCAATGCCGATCCGGTCGCGCCGTCTGCAATCGCGGCCCAGTCGAAAACCTTTGACGGAGAGCAATTTGTCGACACGCCGGCACCGAGGGCACTCGACATCGACGAAATTCCCGGCATCGTCGAGGATTATCGAAAGGCAGCTGAAAATGCCAGGCGCGCAGGATTTGACGGTGTCGAAATCCACGCTGCAAACGGCTACCTGATCGACCAGTTTCTCAGGGACGGCTCCAACAAGCGGGATGACGCCTATGGCGGCCCGGTGGAAAATCGTGCGCGTTTCCTGAAAGAGGTTCTGGACGCTGTTGTCGGAGTGTGGGGCGGTGACCGGGTCGGTATTCGCCTCAGCCCGTTCTCCAACGCCAACGACATTGCCGACGGCAATCCGCAGGCAACTTTCTCGCACGCCATCAAACTGATCAACGGCTATGGCCTGGCCTATCTCCATCTGGTGGAAGGTCAGACGGGCGGACCGCGCGACATCCCACAAGGCGGTGACCTGGCGGCGCTGTATGCGCTCTTTGACGGCGCACGCATGGGCAACAATGGCTACGATCGGGCATCCGCCATCGAGGCGGTCGAGAGCGGTGCCATCGATCTGGTGGCGTTCGGACGTCCGTTCATTTCCAATCCGGACCTGGTCACACGCCTTGTTCAGGACGCACCGCTCAATGCGCTGGATCCCGAGACGCTCTATGGCGGCGGCGAGAAAGGCTACACGGACTATCCGACCTTGTCGGAAGCCTCGGTGGCAGCCGAGTGATTCTGTTTCAGGCTGCCTGACATCCACCCCCTCCTGGGCAGCTTGAAGGACAGCCGGTGCGTGGCGAAAGCCCGCACCGGCTTTCTTTTTGTCAGGTGGCGCGAAGAGAGGCCGGCCTTGCAGGGGCGGCCAGCAACGCGCACCAGCTGCCAAGGCCAAATTCCACCGCCATGGCAATGACCAGGGAAACCGGCGGCAAGCCATCAAGCGGCAGGCTGATCAGGCGGCCCACCCCGTAGGCGAGAAGCAGGCCGGCCGAGACAAGCAGGGCGGGACGTTCCATCGTTTCGCGAAGGAGACCGGCAATGGCAATCCCGGCTGCCAGCAGAATAAGCGCGCCTGGCGCGCGGATCTCGCTCATCAGGGCTGCGGACGGGTCGAGCTGAACCTGGTTCAGGCCGAAGAGGAAGGCCGGGGCAAAAACGATCAGCCCGCCGATCGAAACAAAGGTAAGCGCGGACAGGGCAAGGGCGACTTTCGGGGCAACGCGGGACATCTGGTTTCTCCGTGAAGTTTGGGATGTCCGGAATATTGCCCAGGGTGTCAGGATGATCCATGATGCGAAGTGCAGAAATACTTGCAGATCGTCCAAGAAACAACGGTGGGAACTATCTGTGTCACGCTCGAGCCAACACACAGCAATGCCCGACATGGAGCCGTCATTGGAGCCGGACCCGCTGGCAGACGTTCTGCATCTCCTTCGCCTGACAGGAACCTTTTATTGCGTGCCGGAGCTCACCGCGCCCTGGGGTATTGCAGTGCCGGATCTGGGTGACCAGCTTGTGCTCGTGGCTGTCACGGAAGGGTCCTGCCTCCTGCAGCTGAAAAGCGGAACACAATTCTGCCTGCGTCCCGGACAGATGGTGCTGCTGACACATGGACAACCGGTCGACCTGAAGAGCTCCGAAGAGAGTGCTCTGACGCCCTTGTTCGATATCCCTGCGACACGCCACACGCCGCAATTCGAGACCATGGTGTTCGGCGGAGGCGGTGACGTCACGCGCATGACCTGCGGTGTGCTGCGCGTGGATCATGCCGCGGCAAGTCATCTGACCGGGCTTCTGCCGGAAGCGATTTTCCTTGATGGGTTCGAAGCGGCCTCCGGATCCTGGGTCCAGAGCACGCTGAATTATCTTGCCGAGGAAGCGCGCCACCCGAAACCGGGCGGGGAGACCGTTCTGACCCGCTTGACCGACATTCTTGTCGTTCAGGCAATTCGCTCCTGGCTGGAAAATGGCGACGTTCCCGAAACAGGCTGGCTGGCCGCCTTGCGGGACAGGAAGATCGGACGGGCCTTGCAGGCCTTTCATCGAGCGCCGCAAGAAGCCTGGACGATCGAGACGCTGGCGCAGCAGGCCGGCATGTCGCGCTCCGCCTTTGCGGCGCGTTTCAGGCAGATGACCGGAGAAGCCGTTCTTCAATACGCAACACGCTGGCGCATGCAACTTGCGCATCGGGCGCTGAAGGAGAGTGATCGCAGTCTGGCCGAAATCGCGGCGGACATGGGGTATGACTCGGACGCCGCCTTCTCAAGAGCCTTCAAGAGAGTTCTGGGCCGCACACCGGGCGCTGCAAGAAAAGCCTGACGGAGAACGTCAGGCCGGTGTCCGGGCCGGAGCTTCATCGGCAATGGTCTGATCGATTTCTTCAAGCGCAATGCCGCGTGTCTCGGGCGCGAACGACCAGGAAAACCAGAGGCCAAAGGCGCAGCAAAGGGCAAAGAGGCCAAAGGTCATGCCTTCTCCCAGTCCGGCGGCAAGCGCCGGAAACAGAAAAACGACCAGAAAATTGCAGACCCAGTTGGACAGGGACGCAACCGCCATGCCCTTGCCGCGCAGGGCGAGCGGAAAGAGTTCGGCCATATAGAGCCAGGGCAGCGGGCCAAGGCTGATGGCAAAGAAAAAGACAAAGGCGAAAAGTCCGGCCAGGGTGACGAAGGCAAGGCTCGGATCGTTCACCTCGAACAGGATGGCGATGAGCGCCAGGCTGACAAAGGCGCCCGCGAAGCCGAAGATGAACAGGGGGCGGCGGCCGAGCCGGTCGACAACGATCATGGACAGAACGGTGACGGCCACGTTCAGCGCGCCAATACCGGCTGTCGCGATCAGTTCGTTGGCCAGGCCGCTGAGCCCCGCACGTTCCAGGATCTGCGGGGCATAGGACAGGATCACGTTGATGCCGCTGAACTGCTGCAGGAAAAAGGCAGCGACCGAGAAGATCAGAAGACCGCGCAGACGCGGGTCCTTGAAGTTGCTCCAGCTTTCGCTTTTCGGATCCGAGGGCCGGCTGTCCTCGATCTCCTGAACGATCTTGCCGATGTCCTCCTGCGCCAGCTCCGGCTGGACGGATGTCAGCACCTTGCCTGCTTCGTCTTTTCGACCGGCCAGAACCAGCCAGCGTGGGCTTTCCGGCGCTTTCAGGATGCCCGCAAGACACAGGCAGGCGGGCACGAGGCTGAAGCCCAGCATCATGCGCCAGGCACCGGAAAACGAAAACGCCCAGTCGATAAGAAAGGCCGCGAGAATACCGACCGTGATCATCAGCTGAAACGCCGAGACAACGGCGCCACGTACCCGCGCCGGAGCGATTTCAGCCAGATACATCGGCGCCACCAGCGACGAGACGCCAATGGCCATGCCGATGATCAGCCTGGCGGCAGTCAATGACCAGACGCTGAAGGCAAGGGCCGCGGCCAGAGAACCGGCCGCGAACAAGAGCGAACTGAAGATCAGCATCGGGCGCCGGCCGAAACGGTCGACATAGAGCAGCGCGGCGATGGCGCCGAAGATTGCCCCGAACGGCACCGCCCCGGTCATGAAGCCTTCGCTTTGAACGGAAAATACGAAATCCTTCTTCAGGAAGGGCAGGGCGCCGGAAATGACCCCTTGATCCGTACCAAACAGAAATCCGAACATTGCCGCCAAAACGGCCAAAAGAATAAGCAAGGCAATCCTCCCAGATACGCCTGAACCCTGTCTTGCATACCGGTCCTGTTGAAGCGGGCGGTTGCAAGACCATCGCGCCTGCAGCACCCCAATGCAAGGGCTGATTGACCAGAGACACAGGTGCAGGCGGCGTTCGGCAACAATCGCCGGTGACCGGAATGGCAGCTGCCAAGATAGCGACAGAAAAGAGGGCCTATCTTTCCCGGAAGGCCGATGAAAAGCTTTCGGTCAGTGGCTGCACGAGATAGGCAAACAGACTGCGGCTGCCGGTGTTGACATAGACTTCCGACAACATGCCCGGCCGAATTGGAATGGGTGTGTCCTCGACGGTATCGAGTTCGACATGTACTTCAACATAAGGTTGACCGGTCAGCTCGTCCGTCCGTGAATCCGCCGCGACATAGGTCACCACTCCCGCGAGAGGATCGGGGTGAACATGTTGCAGCGCAGAGATGACGATTTTCGTCGTCTGCCCCGGTTTGACATCGCCGATATTCGTCGGGTTTACCCGGGCCTCGACGATGATCCCGCCTTCGGAAGGAACGACTTCGCCGATCGGCTCGCCGGGTTCGATGACGCCTCCGACGGTGTTTGTCGCAAGATCCACCAGGGTGCCGTCGACGGGAGAACGAATGGTTGTCTGGTTCAGCGCCGCCTCCGCGACATTGATCTGTTCGTTGACAGCCGCAAGTTCGGCCAGGACAGAGGACAGTTCTTCGGCGTTTTCGGCACGCCGTTCGGATATGAGCGTGCTCAGTCGATCCCTGGTTTCTGCGATTTGGGCTTTCAGCGTGGACACGCGCGCTTCCACTTCCAGAACTCGGCTTTTTTCCTCAAAGAGGGAAGCTTTCCTGTCGTTGTGCCGCGTGCGTGAAATGTATCCCTGCTTGACAAGAGGGGCAGTCCGCTCGATTTCCTCCTCGAGCAGGCTGACTTTCTGCGACTTGACCGATTTCTGGTTCTCCAGACTGAGAACTTCGTCCCTCAACCCAGCTTCGCGGTTTTTCAGCGCCGAGATCTCACTTTCGAGCTGGCGGAACTCAGCATCGAACGCCGCCATCTGTTCTGTCAGAATCTCCGGGCCATTGTCGACAAGAACCTGGGGCCCGTCTTCTTGCAATGGCGTGCTGACGCCGCGCAGCGCAAAACTCCCAATGTTGTTCGCACTGGTCTCGACGTCGCGCATCTTGGTGTAGCGCAGCTTTTGAGCGACCAGCAGGGCCCGCCGGGATTCATGTTTTGCGAGTTCGGACTTTGCTGGCGTGGTGTCGATGCGCAAGATGACATCGCCCTTCTTGAGGAACGAGCCGTTGGATGCGGTGATTTCCTCAACAACCCCGCCGGCAGGGTGCTGTAGGACCTGGTTGCGGCCATTGGAAATAAGTGTCCCGGGGGCAACAACCGCCGAGCTGATCGGGAAAACGACACTCCAGACAAGAAAAACGCAGAGCGTACCGCCGACCAGGCGATATCCATACCTTACGATATCTGTCTCGTCGGTCCTGACGCGCTTTTGCCAGGTGCCGCCGTCTGCCGTGTCGCGATGGCCGGGGTTTCTGTCTTTGAAAAGCGGGGTCTCAAGCAACGGAAATGTGAGCTGCATTACGTACCTGCGGCCTTGGCAAGCGATTGTGCCGGCAGGGTGGCAGCTTTTGCGTCCCGCCTAAGTCCTCGTGATGCCTGCGACTGAAGGTCAGTCGGGCGATTGAGGTGCATGGCGGTGCAACGTCCCTCCTTCAGGGAGATGACCTTGTCGGCGAGCTGGTTCAGATGTCCCCGCTGGCTGATCGAGACAATCGTGACACCCTGGGTCTTGAGGGTCTGTAGAATTGAAACCAGGCGCTCCTCTCCGGCCAGGTCGAGATGGGCGTTGGCTTCATCCAGGATAAGCAGGGCAGGTTTCGTGTAGATTGCACGTGCGAGGGCGATCCGCTGAACCTGTCCGCCGGACAGCCGAATGCCGGAGCCGGAAATCTGGCTCATGTAGCCGTCCGGAAAACTGTTGATGAGCTCATGAACACCGGTCGCCTGAGCGGCTTCGACGACGCGGGTTTCATCGGGTTCGATTGCCATCCTGGCGATATTTTCAGCTATGGTGACCGGAAACAGCTGCAGATCCTGACCCACATACCCCACATATTGCCCCCACTGGTTCTCCGGCCAGTTGCGCCTGTCGCATCCATCCAGCATGACACGGCCTGCGGTCGGATGGATGGCCCCGGCCAGAACACGCGCAAGGGTCGATTTGCCGGCGCCGGATGGGCCCACCACACCAAGAAACTCACCAGGTTGCAGGGTGAAGGACAGGTCATCGAGAAGCTTGGCTTCCCCAACACTTACCGAGACGTTTTCAACGCTCAGCCGCCCGGTTGGCTCCGGTTGCTGAATGGGCAGAACGGGCTGGCCGTGGTGTTCGAGAAAGTCTTCCACTTCCAGTGAGGCCTTGCCGGCGCGAACAATGCTTTCCCATCCGCCAATCACCTGTTCGATGGGCTGCAAGGCGCGGCCGGAAATCATCGAGGCGGCAAAGATCAGGCCACCGGACAAGTCGCCTCCCAGCACGAGGAAAGCGCCCCAGGCCATGATGAGGATCTGCAGGATCTGGCGGGTCGCTCGGCTGACGCCGTGAATGCGCGCGGTCGTCCGTGTCGCGTTCTCCTGCGCGTTCAGTGCCTTTTGGGTCATGCCGCCCCAGCGCTCGACAAGCGTGGGCATCAGCCCCATGGCCTTGATGTCTTCGCCTCTGGACAAGATCGTTGAGGCAAAGCTGATCGCGTTCGAGTTTGCTTCGGAGGACCTGCTCTGCTCCTCCTCGCTGAGCGACTTGTTGGTGAGGGCCAGTGCCACGAGAATTCCGGCGCCGACCAGGGTGAGCAACCCGATCTGATAATGAACGGCGAACAGCAGCAGCAGAAACAAAGGCGCAAACGGCAGGTCGTAAAGTCCGATATGGGACTTGCTCGCCAAAAACTGTTTGGTCGTATTGAAGTGCCTGAGTATTTCGTTGGTTCTGGTCTTGTCTGGCGTGTCGGAACACGCAGAAAAAAGCGCCTCGGCCCGTTCCACGACATATCTGGCGGACTGGCGTTGCGCAATTCGGGAGCGGATCGTTTCACACGCCCCGAACAACGCAAATGCAGCGATTGCAATCAGGGTGATGTAAAACAGCGTGCTTTGGCTGCCGGAGACCAGGACACGGTTGTAGACCTGCATCATGTGCAGCGGAGCTGCAAGCATCAGGAAATTGGACAGTACGGAAAAAATGATCAGCGACCTGTTGAGGTGGGTGAGCTGCATGAAATCATCCCTCATTCATTGGGGATTATCCGGATGATTTCATAAAAAACCGTATAGCACCGAGCTTCCCTAAGGTTGTCGGAAGGCAGAACTGGCACGCCAGTTGCTAACGCTGCTCAGCAAAAGCAACTCGAAATACATGCATCCCAAAACGACACAGAACCTTGAGAGAGGTGTTTCGATTTGGGACCGTCGTGGGAGAACGTTTTATGGATGCCAATATCAATGGTGCTTGGACCGACCTGCAGCAATGGCCGCTCATCGGTTTGCATGCGATCGTGATGGACGACGGTCGTGTGCTCACCTTCGGGACAGACGATCGAGGCATGCAGGGCGGGCAATTCATCTACGATATTTACGATCCCAGGACCGGGCAGCATCAGACACTTGAAAACACCACTCCGACGGACATCTTCTGCTCAGCGGCGATGATCATTCCCGGCACGAACAAGATCCTGATTGCCGGCGGTGACGCCAGACCCTTGGGTTCGGTCAATACGGGTGTCGCCGACGTGAACATCCTGGACATGGACACCGGAGAACTCTACCCGGCTCCTGACGGGGACATGGCCTTTCAACGCTGGTATCCGACCATGGTCAGCCTTCCGGACGGCAGAATGGTCATGTTGGGGGGCTCGGACATAAACGGCAGAGGCGTTTCCACTCCGGAAATCTATACCTATGGAGAAGGATGGACGACGCTGACGGGCGCCGTTGACGGCGAGATCGGAAGAAGCTCCTCGTATCCGCGAGCGTTCGTCAATGACGAAGGCGACATCGTTTACATGGCCACGGGGCGCGGGACCGATTCCGAAGTTGAGGTCATGAAGCTCAACGTGGACGGAAACGGGTCCCTGACCCAAATCGGTTCCGTGCCGTTCAGCATTGCCTGGGATGCACCAGCGGTGATGTACGAAGCTGGCAAGGTACTTGTCCAGGATGCCCAGACCGGCCTCTGGTCGATGGACATCAACGGGGATCAGCCGAATTTCACCCGCGTCGGGACACTGTCCCAGGAACGAAACTGGTCCAACATGACCACCCTTGCGGACGGGACCGTGCTGATCAATGGCGGGACCAGCAATGGCAACAGGGAAGCGGGCGCAGATCATACGGCTGTGATCTGGAACCCGGACGACAACTCACTGACCTATACGGTTGATGAGGACAATCCTCGCCTCTACCATTCCGCATCGGTCCTTCTGAATGACGGCACCCTTTTGTCGCTCGGCGGGGGCTCGGCTGGAATGGCTGAGAACAATTATCTCGACGGCCAAGTGTACCGTCCTCCCTACCTTTATGACGACAACGGTAATCTGGCTGACAGGCCGCTGGTCACCGATGCCCCGGAAGACGTGGACCCGGGGGAAACATTCACCATCACGGTCGATACCGCTTCGGATATTCAGCGTCTTACCCTGGTGCAGAACGGTGCGGCCACTCATGCGCTCAACATGGGGACCCGTATGGTCGAACTCGAGTTCACCATGGGGGAAGGCAATACGCTTCAGGTCACCATGCCTGAGCTGGCCGATGGTGTGTTAGCTGGTGCCTGGATGTTGTTTGCCTGGAACAGCGAAGGCGTTCCTTCGGTCGCGCCGATGATCAATGTCAATCCGGTGTTCGATACCGGTGGCAATCTCAATCCGGACAATCTGCTCGACAATGGCAGCTTCGAGGTCGCCGGAGTTGTCGAGACCTGGGAAACGCGAACCTATGTCCATGGCTGGGAATTCACCAAGCAAGGGATCGAACTCTGGCGCGATGGATACAATGGCGTCGCCGCTACGGACGGAAACACCTTCATCGAAGTCGATGACGCGCTCGGCGTGATCTCACAGTCCGTGACCCTCGAAGCTGGCAAATCCTACCAGCTGTCGTTCGACTACAGCGGTCGCCCCGGACATGTTGCATCTTCCGAACTGGAAGTGTTGTGGAACGGCGAAGTGATCGCGACCATCACGCCGCAGGATGATGTTTCAAGGCAGTACGATTTTACCGTCGTGGGTCTTGCAGGGGAAAACACCGTTGGCTTCCGGGCGAGACAAGCCGACACCGACACCGTTGGAGGGCTGCTCGACAACGTTGCGCTTGTCGTTGACCCGGACGGCGGTGAGATCAAGGAACAGATTACGGCGGAATACTTCAATGTTGACGCCAACAGGCTGTCAGACATCGATTTTGCAGGGGCGTCGCCGGTTCATACCGAAACAATGACAAGCATCGAGGAAACGACCGATGGAGCCTTCTACGAGGGCGGCAGAAGCGACTATTTTGCTGCTCGGTATACCGGCAGCTTCAAGGTTGTCGAGGCAGGGGTCTACACCTTTTATCTCAACTCCGACGACGGCTCCAACCTCTCGATCGACGGTCTGACCGTTATCGACAATGACGGCCTGCATGCGGCCAGGGAGGTCTCCGTGGACCTCTATCTGGACGCCGGCACACACGATTTCCAGGCGCTCTATTTCGAAAAGGCAGGCCTTGCGACGATGGAGCTCGACTGGTCCGGACCCGGGTTTTCCCGTCAAATCTTCGATGTCACGGGACCGACTTCGGTCACGCCGAACCCGAATCCACCGGCTACTGGACAGATCACGGCCGAATACTTCAATGCGGACGCCAACAGGCTTTTCGACATCGATTTCTCGGCGTCGGCTGCCGTCCATACGGAAACGATGACAAGCATCGATGAATCCACCGACGGCGCCTTCTATGAAGGCGGCAGGTCCGACTATTTTGCCGCACGGTATTCCGGTGGTTTCGAGGTTGCCGAGGCGGGCGTTTATACCTTCTATCTGAACTCCGACGACGGCTCCAATCTGTCGATCGATGGCATGGTCGTCATAAAGAACGACGGTTTGCATGCGGCGAGAGAAGTCTCTGTTGACCTCTATCTGGAGGCCGGGACACATGAGCTTCAGGCGCTCTATTTCGAGAAGGCCGGCCATGCAACCATGGAGCTGGATTGGTCCGGGCCGGGCTTTTCCCGTCAAACCTTCGATGCCACGGGGCCGGCAATGGTGACGCCGCTGCCGCCCGTCCTGGGGCAGATCACGGCAGAATACTTCGACGCTGATGCCAACCGGCTCTCCGACATCGATTTCTCAGGGACCTCACCGGTTCACACGGAAACGATGAAAAGCATCGAGGAATCCACGGACGGCGCTTTTTATGAAGGCGGCAGGTCCGACTATTTCGCTGCACGCTACACCGGCGACTTCGTGGTTGCCGAGGCAGGTGTCTATACCTTCTATCTCAACTCCGATGACGGCTCGAACCTGTCGATCGACGGTCTGACCGTTATCGACAATGACGGGCTGCATGCGGCCAGAGAGATCTCCGTGGACCTTTACCTGGACGCCGGGACGCATGATTTCCAGGCGCTTTACTTCGAGAAAGGTGGCCTAGCGACGATGGAATTGGACTGGTCCGGACCGGGCTTTGCCCGTCAGACCTTCGAGGTCACCGGCACCGGGGTCGAAACCGACCTGATCGTCAACGGTGATCTCGAAGCGCTTCCGATGACGTCCGGCACCTACTGGCAAGGTTACGCCAATGGCGAAGTGCCTGGATGGCAGAATGCGAGCGAAAACTACCTTGAACAGGTCACCTATGATGGAACCCAGGCGCTGGACCTGGATGCCCGTGGGGTTGCCGACATGATCTATCAGGATGTCCGGACTTCGGAAGGCCGTGTTTATGATCTGAATTTCGATGTCGTCAGGGCCGTTGACGGGACGTCCGATTTCGAGGTGCTTTGGAACGATGAGGTCGTCGCGCTCGTTTCTCCCTCGAGCGGCGAGAGTTTCAATTTCGAAGTTGTGGGCACCGGCGGCGACGACAGGCTGGCGTTCCGCGAGATTGCGTCCCAGAACAACTTCGATGGCGCTTACCTGGACAACATAGCCTTGTTACCAACCGACAGGGTTGTGCCGGCCACCGATCAGGCCCAGGAAGCCGGCTTTGCAGCGGCTAGGCTGGGCGATGATGTCGTTGTTGACTGGAGCGCCGACAATTTCGACGTCACCTACGACAATGACGAGATTGTCTTCAACGGCCAGCCTGCGGACGCCGACCTGGTCGCTTAAGGACCCTCTCGTTCGCGCAACAGATGGGACGCTGCAAATCCGCGCTGGTTTGCAGCGTCCATTGTTCTTTTGAGCGAATGAAATCACTCCTGCCGCCATGTGGAAAGCGCGTCAGCACTTCAGTTGCAGGAGTGGGCGATTTCCTTGTTCTCGACCCGAACCCTCGAAATGCTCCGGCTTCCGGAAACCGCGCCTTCTGGTCCATAAAGACCGGTTTGCGGGCGCCCGGTTCAGTACCGTGAAGGGCGCTTCGGATCTGCGTCGGCTGCCCTTGGGGGTAACCGTACCGCAGCGTACTCTTTTTTCACGATCCGGCCTTTCGCTCTCCGGAAAAAACTGCCAAACCCGCATCAAGGTAACCAGGGCGCTGATACCTGTCCGCCCGGTCGCGTGCGAACCACGGGGAAGGGCAGGGGCGCAGCCAGAGAGAGAAACAATGCCTCCGTATCGTTCCAGAACCTCCACCCATGGCCGCAACATGGCCGGTGCCCGTGGCCTGTGGCGCGCAACCGGCATGAAGGATGACGACTTCGGCAAGCCGATCATCGCAATTGCCAACTCCTTCACGCAGTTTGTGCCGGGACACGTCCATCTGAAGGATCTTGGCCAACTGGTTGCCCGCGAAGTCGAGAAAGCCGGTGGTGTCGCCAAGGAATTCAACACCATCGCCGTCGATGACGGCATCGCCATGGGTCATGACGGCATGCTCTATTCGCTGCCGTCGCGCGAAGTCATTTCCGACGCGGTCGAATACATGGTCAACGGCCACTGCGCTGACGCGATTGTCTGCATTTCCAATTGCGACAAGATCACGCCGGGCATGCTCAACGCAGCCATGCGGCTGAACATTCCGGTCGTGTTTGTCTCCGGTGGCCCGATGGAAGCCGGCAAGGTTGTGCTGGAAAACGGCGTTGAAAAAGCGATCGATCTGGTGGATGCCATGGTCGCTGCCGCCGATGACAGCATGTCCGATGCCGACGTGCTGGCGATGGAACAGAATGCCTGCCCGACCTGCGGCTCCTGTTCCGGCATGTTCACGGCCAATTCCATGAACTGTCTGACTGAAGCCCTTGGTCTGTCCTTGCCGGGCAACGGTTCGACGCTTGCGACCCATGCCGACCGCCGCCGGCTCTTTGTCGAGGCAGGTCACCTGATTGTCGACCTGGCCCGGCGCTATTACGAGCAGGATGACGAGAGCGTATTGCCGCGCAACATTGCCAGCTTCAAGGCCTTTGAAAATGCCATGAGCCTGGATATTTCCATGGGCGGCTCCACCAACACCATCCTGCATCTGCTGGCGGCATCCTACGAGGGTGAAATCGGCTTCACCATGGACGATATCGACCGCCTGTCCCGGAAAGTCCCGGTCCTGTGCAAGGTCGCGCCCGCGGTAGAAAACATCCACATGGAGGATGTGCACCGGGCAGGGGGCATCATGGGTATTCTGGGTGAACTTGACCGGGCCGGTCTGCTTCATTCCGACGTGCCGACCGTTCATGCCGCGACCATGAAGGACGCCTTGGCGCGCTGGGACGTCACCCAGACGAATTCGGAAAGTGTGCATGACTTTTTCCGGGCGGCGCCCGGTGGTGTTCCCACCCAGGTGGCTTTCAGCCAGGACCGTCGTTGGGACGAGCTCGACGTCGACCGCAAGTCCGGCGTCATTCGTGATCTCGACCATGCCTACAGCAAGGACGGCGGTCTTGCCGTTCTTTACGGCAACATCGCGGAAGACGGCTGCGTGGTGAAGACCGCCGGTGTCGATGACAGCATCCTGAAGTTTTCCGGACCGGCGCGGATCTTTGAAAGCCAGGACAGTGCCGTTTCGGCGATCCTGACCAACAAGGTGAAAGCCGGCGATGTCGTGCTGATCCGCTATGAAGGACCGCGCGGCGGACCGGGCATGCAGGAAATGCTCTATCCGACCAGCTATCTGAAATCCAAAGGTCTCGGCAAGGATTGCGCCTTGATCACCGACGGACGTTTCTCTGGTGGCACATCTGGCCTTTCCATCGGGCACATGTCCCCGGAAGCTGCCGAAGGTGGCGCCATCGGTCTGGTCGAGGAAGGCGATACGATCATTATCGACATTCCGAACCGCGTGCTCAAAGTCGACCTGACCGACGAGGAGCTGGCAACACGCCGTGCGGCGATGGAGGCCAAAGGCGAGGCGGCCTGGAAGCCGCTTGAGCAACGCAAGCGCAAGGTCTCCAAGGCGCTGCGTGCCTATGCCAAGCTGACCACCAGTGCAGCCAAAGGGGCGGTGCGCGAAGTCGATTAAGGCCTGAAAGCTCGTTTCTGTCAGAAAGGCGGGTGTCCAACCCGCCTTTTTTTGTCGCAGGCATTGTCAGACCGGGGAAGCTACCGCACATATCCGGCTAATCTTTCTCTTGGCCTTTGACCGGACCCTTCATGGACTCTCTTACGCAATTTGTTCTTGGCGCCGCTGTTTCCACTGCACTTCTTGGCAAGAAAATCGGCCCGCGCAAGGCTGCTCTTGTCGGCGGCGCGCTCGGTACCTTGCCGGATCTGGATGTTTTCCTGCCGTTTGACGATCCGATCGACAGCTTCGTCTATCACCGGGGCTGGAGCCATTCGATCTTTGTGCATGCCCTGGCCGCACCGGTGATCGGTGAGGGACTTGTCCGTCTTTTCAAGGGATTGCGGGACCAGCGCGTCCAGACCTACCTGGCCGTCTATCTTGTTTTTGTCACCCACGCCATGATCGACGCGATGACGGTCTATGGCACACGCATCTTCTGGCCAATCTATCCCGATCCCGTCGGGGTGGGGTCCGTATTCATCATCGATCCCATCTACACGCTGCCACTTCTTGGGGTGGTCATCTGGGCACTTTGCCGGGGCACATGGTCGGAACGGCTGGGGCGCTGGACAAAGGGCGCCTTGATCGTCACGAGCAGCTACATGCTCCTGTCCGCCGCCATTCAGCAATATGTGGAATGGAAAGCGCGGGACATGTTTGCAGGCAATGGCGGACAGCCGGAGCAGGTCTATGCGATTGCCGCGCCATTCAATATCACCCTCTGGAAGGTGATCGGTCTCGACCAGGACCGGTACCGGAACCTCTATGTGTCGCTGTTCGACGGGGATCAGCCGGCGGAGATCTATGAGCATCCCCGGAACCCGGATCTTTCCGCGTGTCTGGAGCGGAGCGAAGCCTATCAGAAACTGGACTGGTTCAGCCGAGGCTATTTCCGCTCGGACCTGATCGATGGCAAGCTTGTCCTGTCCGATCTGCGCATGGGCCTGACGCCCGGCTACGCGTTCCGTTTTGTGATCGGCGAGTTGGGCGAAAACGGCATTGAGCCCGTCGATCCCGAGCGTTTCGTGGATTCAGTGCGCGTGGAGGAGGGAGATTTCGACTGGTTGTTGACCCGCCTTCAGGGGCTTCCGGCGGAACGTGTGGCGGAAAGCCGTTCGGAGAGCGACGTTAAACTCGCCTCGCTGGACGGATGCCGGGCCAGCGCGGCTGTCTCTGACTGATTGTGCCTCCCGGACACTGCGGCGTGCAGGCCTCAGTTCTGAAGATCTGACTCAGACAGCGGCAGCAGCATTGTTCGGCTCATGAGCGCGTCGGGATCGTGGATCTCGGGGACCTGAGCGCAGTCCGGCGCCTGCGTTTCCTCCTGGGCAAGCGTACCCATCAGGTCGGCGCAAATCGGAATGGCGGACTGCCGTGTACCACCGGCGGCGACCGTCACGACGTCCAGAAGCGATCCGTCCGTCTCCTCAAGCGCATGCGAAAGATGTTTGGCAAAGAGTGAAATGGTCCGGTCCGCCGAATAGTTGGCAGCCTGTCCG
Organism: Roseibium sp.; assembly: GCF_965233565.1. Taxonomy (GTDB): domain Bacteria; phylum Pseudomonadota; class Alphaproteobacteria; order Rhizobiales; family Stappiaceae; genus Roseibium. The sequence goes on from NZ_OZ247494.1 coordinate 5,894,486, forward strand.
GGTCCGGAAGAAATCACCAGGGCTTCCGGACGATCCTTGTGGTCGACATTATGCGTCGCCAGAAGCCCGATATCGACCGCATGCGGGTTGTTGGTGTCCAGGATCAGGATGACCTCACCAGCCGGGATCGTATGCAGCAGGGCCGCAAAGGCAGAGGCAGACATCCAGGTGCCGTCGCTGACGGCTTTCAGTGTCCCCTCAGGCGCCGCAGCAGCCCAGAGTTCCAGAACATAGCCTTTTGCGTCGTCGGCGCTTGCCGTCTCGGCGAGGCCCAGCGGCACGTTTGCGTAGATGATCAACCGGTCATTTTCGTTGAGCTGGTTGGACAGCTCGGTCGCCTTGAGCTTCAGGGCGGAGGCGCTTGCGCCCTCGTTGACAAGCAGATGCTGGTGCTCGGGACCGGCATCAAGACGTGGTGACAGGGCGGACAGCACCTTCTTCAGACTGTTCATGCAAACTTCAACCGACGGCACGTGCCAGGGCGGACACGTTCCGATGGCCAGCACATGGTTCTGCATGGAGCCGCTTTCCTGAGAAGCGGCCGAAACCGGCATGAGCACAAGTGCTGTGGCTGCCAGCTTGACGGCAACACCAATGGCAGTCGCCCACGAACGAAGCGCTCGTGACAGCTTCCAGAAGGCGCATTCGGCCATCGTGTCTCCCCAGATTCGATCAGCAGGATTCAACAACAATACTGGTTGCCGGTGAAAACCGGCTAAATCCGGCTGCGTATTTCCATAGAACTCTGTTGCAGTCTGTTAATCAACTTTCTTTTGAAAGAATTGAAATCACAAGCACATCTGCGGCAGAAACCCGTCGGCTCTACCGAGCCAGTTCAATATACTTGCCGCTACGTCAAATCAGGGTCAGGCGTTCAACTGTTTCAACCGTTCGATAATCTGCTGGGTGTCGTCCGTCAGGGTGCCCGTATCGGCTTTGCCGACAGCAGTGACCATGCCGATCATGTCGGGCAGCGTGTCGCGACCGCCAAGAGCCACCGTGCGTTTGATCAGCCTGCGGATCATGTCGTCCGGGTTGGAGCTCTGGTTGGCGAGCCACTTTGCGAAGAGAAACAGTTCTTCCGCCTCTCGGAAGGACATTCCGAAGACAGTCGTCAGCTGATCCAGGATGGCATCCTGTTCGGCCTTGGAAATCCCGCCATCGGTCTCAGCGACAAGCACGAGAAGCGCAGCACCTGTCACGCGCGGGTCGTCTACACCTTCACTCGGGTGCTGGTTGGCACGGGTTCGAAAACCGAAACGGCGAGCGGCGGCCTTCACGTCCTGTGCGGCTTCCAGCACGACACGTGTGCTGTCGGCAGCGACGCGAATGCGATAGATCCAGAAAGCGGCGGCGCCAGCAATGGCAACGACGGCAAGTAAAATATGCAAGGGAAAGCTCCTTCAGAAAACTGAGAAGAGCTTTACCCTATTTCTCAGATTTAACCGTGACAAAAATCACAATGCTTCGGCAGGTTGGCGTTCCTTGGCGGAGACCAGCCGGCTAACAACGTTCTCGATGATCTTGTGACCGGCGTCCTGATCCAGCGACATGATCGATTCGGGGTGGAACTGAACCGCAGCGATCGGCTCCTTCTGGTGTTCAAAGCCCATCACGACCCCGTCTTCCGTTTCCGCGGTCACGCGGAGATCGGCTGGCAGGCTGTCCCGCTTGGCGTAGAGCGAGTGGTAGCGGCCGACGATAACCGGAGCGTTCAGACCTTCAAACAACACCGAATTGCCGGAAACAGAAACCGGAGACGGCTTGCCATGCATCGGCACATCCAGCTGTCCGAGTTCCGCGCCGAAATACTCCCCAAGCGCCTGCAATCCGAGGCAGACACCAAAGATAGGCAGCGCCCTGGAGCGGGCTCTGCCAATGGTGGCCGCACAATCGAAATCCTTCGGATTGCCCGGTCCGGGCGACAGGACGACAAGGTCCGGATTGACGTCATGGAAGACATGATCCGCAACGGGCGTGCGGTAGGTGACGACGTCGGCCCCGGTCTGACGGAAATAGTTCGCCAAGGTGTGCACGAAACTGTCTTCGTGATCGACCAGCAGGATTTTCAGGCCTTCACCGGGCTTTCTGACCTCAGCCTGTTCCGTTGTCTTCGTCGCAAGGCCGGCTTCGCGGACGGCCGCACGCATCGCTTCCGCCTTCAGCTCCGTTTCTGCCTCCTCGTCTTCCGGAACACTGTCGTAGAGCAGGGTCGCTCCGGCCCGGATCTGCGCCAGGCCGTCCTTGATGCGGACTGTCCGGAGCGTCAGGCCGGTGTTCATGTCGCCGTTGAACAACACAGCACCAATGGCGCCGCCATACCAGGCCCGCGGCGACTTTTCATGGTCCTCAATGAATTGCATCGCCCAGCGTTTCGGAGCGCCGGTGACGGTCACGGCCCAGGTGTGCGACAGGAACGCGTCGAGCGCATCCATGTCTTCGCGCAGGATGCCCTCGATATGGTCCACGGTGTGGATCAGCCGCGAATACATCTCGATCTGGCGACGGCCGATCACCTTGACCGATCCGGGCACACAGACGCGGCTCTTGTCGTTGCGGTCGACATCGGAACACATGGTCAGTTCCGCCTCGTCCTTGGCGGAATTCAGAAGCTTGCGGATCTGGGCTTCGTCTTCAATGGCGTTCTTGCCGCGCCGGATCGTTCCGGAGATCGGGCAGGTCTCGACCCGGCGGCCGCCGGTCACCCGGACATACATTTCCGGCGAGGCACCGACGAGATATTCGGCATTGCCAAGATTGAAGAAGAACGAATAGGGGGAGGGGTTGATCTGGGCAAGGCGCCGGGAGACGGCAGACGGCGGATTGGCACAAGGCTCGTAGAACGTCTGGCCCGGAACGGTTTCAAAAAGATCGCCACGGCGGAAATAATCCTTGGCCTTGTGCACCAACTTGGCATATTCGCCGGGTTCATGATCGCCACGCCCGGGGTCGCGGTTTGCCGGCGTATACTGGTGTTTCTCGCCGGTCCGCTCCAGTCCTTTTGTGGTGCGGCCGCCGACGACAAAATCGTATTCCAGCACGTAGGCGCGCTTGCCGTGGTGATCGACGATCAGTATTTCGTCGGGAAGAAACAGCACCACGTCGCGCTGGTCGCCGGGACGGTCGAGCTTCAGGTCAATCGGTTCGAACTGGAAGGCAACGTCATAGCCGAAGGCACCATAGAGGCCGAGCTGATCGTCGTCGCAGGCAAACATCTCCTTCATCGCGCGGACGATGGAGAAGGTCGACGGCTGGCGCGAGCGCTCCTCTTCGTTGAACAGCCTGTCAGGCACTTTCACCGTCAGGTCAATGCGGCTGTCATCGGCCTCGAAGCTGGCCACATCTGGATGAGATTTCAGCGTCTGGGCCACTGCCGGCAGGATGACCTTGCCGCGGTCGTTGAGCGCACGGATCTCCACCCGGCGGTCAGCGGCTTCCAGCACCAGCGGCGGGTTTACGAGCGCCATGTCCCAACGGGTATAGCGGCCCGGATATTCATAGGAAGACGACAGCACCGCGCCGAGCTCGGCGTCGAGACGGTCGATCCATTCGGACGTGCCCGCTTCGTAATTGGAGGGGCGTGAGGTCCGCAGGATCGTGATCCCGCTCGGTGTTTCAAAGGTCTGGTCTGCCAGGGCCGGCATGGTGTTGTGTCCCGTTCTGGTGGCTGCCTTGGAGCTTCTGGCGGCCTTATAATGCACCAAGGCCGCCAGCGGTATCCCGCGGCGGCCTTTGGTAAAATCTTTGATCCGTTCAGAGCATGACTGATCGCTGGCCGCCTATTTTGCGCCGCGCCACCACCATGCTGCTTTCAAGACCATCTTCATGGACAAGAGCCTTAACGGAAGGGGATGTGGTTGGCAATGGGTTTGTTTTTTGGCAGCTGCGATACCGACGGTGAGCGTCAGTCAATCACGGTCTCTTCGCTCGCATGGACCTGTACCCAATCCTGTAGGCCGTATTTCTCCATGATTGACTGAAGTTCTCCGGACTTGCGAAGTCGTTTCATACCGTTACTAAGCGCCCTGGCGATGTCGTGTGAAGGGGCCTTTGCAGGCGACAGGGCGAGATAGAGATTATCTTCGGTGAAAGTCTTTTCGAGCCGGAACTGATCGCCAATCCCCAATTCCGTTGCCTTGTAAGCGAAGGAGTTCACGTCTTCGACAATCATGTCCAGATGGCCGGCAAGAAGCGTCCTGATGTTCTGCTCAAGAGCCTTTGCACCGCCCGCGTAGCGCCGTTCGGCAAACCGCTCCATCTGCAATTCGATGTCGTCGCCATAGGCATAGTCGATGATCAGGCCGACTTCCTTGCCCTTGAGGGAACTCGCCTCATCGTAGCGCCACGGATCGTCCTTGCGCACAAAAAGACCGATCGTATAGCGCCCTTGGGGTTCGCTCGGGAAAACAAAGCCAGTCGCTTCCTCAGGCGTGCCGGCATAAACACCGTCATATTGGCCCTTCCGGGTCATCAGCAGCGCGCGGGCCCAGGTGATCTGCTGATAGTCGACCTGATAGCCGAGCGGTTCCAGGATCGCTTCGGCGATTTCGACCATGTAGCCGGGTTTTTCCGATCCTGGTGCGCAATTGACCGGGCACCATTCGTCGGCGGCAAAGGTCAGCGTCTGGGCGGTTGCAGCTCCGACCGTCATCAGGCTCATGCCGAGCGCGAACAATGCTCCAAGGCGTTGGTTCACGAGCACACTTTCTGTTTGTTGTTTCTTTGCGCGCTAGTCTAGCGCGTCATTTGCGGAAAACCATGCGCCTTTGGGCGGTCCATCCACGTCTTTTGTCGTGAAATGCTTGACCCATTGAGCAAGATGCCGTCTTTGCGCAGCAGCAACACCAAAGGACGCATTTCAGAGCTTGAAGCGCGTTTCATTGGGGCATGGTCTTGCGGACAGGCGGCAGTGAGGGGCGGATGGAACATTACGAACTGATCGTGATCGGCAGCGGGCCGGCAGGCCGGCGAGCGGCGATCCAGGCGGCAAAATTCGACCGCAAGGTGTTGGTTGTTGAGCGTGGCCGCCGTGTCGGTGGCGTATCCGTCCACACTGGCACAATCCCGTCCAAGACCTTGCGGGAAACGGTATTGAACCTGACGGGCTGGCGCGAACGCGGCTTTTACGGCCGCTCCTACCGTGTAAAGGAAGACATCACGGCCGCGGATCTCAGAGCACGTCTGCACATCACGCTCGACCACGAAGTCGAGGTGCTGGAGCATCAGTTTGCCCGCAACAAGGTCGATACCATTCGCGGCGAGGCCAAGTTCATCGATCCGCATCGCATCGAGGTGGAAGGCGAGGCGGGCGAGATCCACACGTTCTCGTCGGACAATTTCGTGATTGCAGTCGGCACCAAACCTTTCCGGCCCGACTATGTGCCCTTCGACGGGGAATATGTGCTCGACAGCGACGAAATCCTGGAGCTGAACGAGTTGCCACGTTCCATCGCGGTCATCGGAGCCGGTGTGATCGGTGTCGAATATGCCTCGATATTTTCCGCGCTCGATGTCCACGTCACCCTGGTGGAACCGCGCCAAACCATGCTGGATTTTCTCGACACGGAGCTGGTCGCGGATTTCACCCATCAGCTGCGCGACCGCGGTATCGCATTGCGCTTCGGCGCCAAGGTGGAGAAAATCGAAAAACACGGCCCGGGAGAATGTGAAATCACGCTGGAAGGCGGGCGCTGTGTCCGCTCCAACGTGGTTCTGTTTGCGGCCGGACGCATGGGCGCAACGCCAGCGCTCGCACTTGATGCCTGCGGCCTGGAAACCGATCATCGCGGCCGGCTCAAGGTCGATCCGATGACGTTCGCCACAAGCGTCCCGCACATCTATGCCGCCGGTGACGTCATCGGTTTCCCGAGCCTGGCTTCGACCTCCATGGAACAGGGCCGGATTGCAGCGTGCCATGCACTTGGTGAAAAGGCCTATGACCCGCCGGAATATTTCCCGTATGGCATTTATGCCGTCCCGGAAATCTCGACTGTCGGCATGACCGAAGAAGAGATCCGCGAGCGGGGGATCCCTTATGAATGCGGCGTGGCCCGTTTCCGCGAGACGTCCCGTGGACATATCATGGGGCTCGACACCGGAATGTTGAAGATGATCTTCTCGCTGAAGACCAGACGCCTGCTTGGCTGCCATATTGTCGGCGAAGGGGCAACCGAACTGATCCATATCGGTCAGGCGGTGCTCAACCTGCGCGGCACCTTGGAATACTTCGTCGAGAACACCTTCAACTATCCAACGCTTGCAGAAGCCTACAAGATCGCTGCACTCGATGCCTGGAACCGAATGCCGCCGCTGGAGTGCTAGCAGATTTGCCTTGACTGCCTAGGCTGCCAGCCGGCACGGCATTTCGCTGACGAAGCGCGTTGCACCAAGTCCGCGCAGTTGCGGCGGCGGTCCGGTGAGCACGGTCTTCGGAGCAAGGTGACAGAGTGCTGTCAGTGCCTCTTCCAGTTCGGCGCGGGCCAGAGCCTCGCCAAGACACCTGTGTTCCCCGGCACCAAAGACGGGATGCCAGCGCGGGTGGTCCGTCCGGGAGATGTCGAACCTGTCCGGGTCCTCATAAACAGCCGGATCCCTCAGGGCCGCGACCACCAGCGGGCCGATCAGGCTGCCTTCCGGAATGGCGACGCCCTCAAACACCAGGTCCTTGGCTGCGACCCGGATGAGCGCACCGATCACGGGGTCATAACGTAGTCCTTCGGAAATGGCGCCCTGGATGTGTCTGTCGGTATCGGCGCAGAGCAGCTCCCACTGGTCCCGGTTCTGCATCAGCTGCGACAGGGTCGAGGTAAGGGCGCCGCGTGTTGTATCGGACCCGGCCAGGACCAGTGTTACGATCTGCATGCGCGTTTCGATGCCGTCGAGCCCGGTGAGGCCGGCACGCTGCAGGTAGTCGCCCAAAAAGTCATGGGCACCGGCAGACTTGTGATCTTCGAGCAGGTCGGCAACATAGCTGTTCAGCGCAGTCAGGTCGTCCGCCGCTTCGGCGAGCACCTGGGGGGATCTGACGGACAACGCCCGGATGGCGGAGTAAACCAGTCGGGTGACCATGGGCAGGTCGGCGCGAGGGACACCCAGCACCATGGCGACCGTGCGCGCCGCAAGTTGCCCTCCAATCCGGTCGCGGAAATCGATCTTTCCGTTGTTCACATGGTCTTCGATCAGGGCTCTTGCCAGCTGTTGCAACTTCGGCCGGAGCTGCCGGACAAGCGGCACGGCGAAACTTCTGGCAAGCGGTCCCCGGCGCCTGCCATGGGCCGGAGCATTGGAAAACAGCATGGAGTTCTGGAAGAGTTCGAAGACCGGGCCATTCGTGATGCCCTGGATCGCCATGGTTTCCGTTTCCATCTGGCGCGTCAGGGCCGGGGCAACCAGCTGCTGCATGTGTTTCAGGGAAAAGGTTATGAAAATGCCGTGCCGGTCCCGGACCACGGCGCCCTGCGCAGAGGCGTGCCGGACATAGTCGTGATCGGTCCAGCTCTCTTCCCGGGGCAGGATCTGCGGGGCGTTCATCAGGCTCTCCCTTTCGGCGCAGTCGCCGTTCGCTTCGGCGAGCGTTACGTTAAGGGAAGCTTGCGGGAGTTGGAGCGATTTGACAACAGGTGAGTTGGATGGGCTGGTGGCTCAGCAGAGCCAGCACCCGTCGGGTATCTCGGCCGTGGCGATCTGATAACCCTCACGGATCCAGTTTGCGATCCCACCTTGAACATTGGCGACATTGGTGAAACCGGCCTGCCCGGAGAGATATTCAGACAGGAGTTTGCTCCGTTGCCCGGTCTGGCAGATGAAGACAACTTCGTCGTTGGGCCCGGAGATCAACTTCTGCAATTCGGCCCCAAACTGCGGATTTGGATTGCCGCTCCGATCAAAGAAGGTCAGCAAGTGACTGCCGGCAATAACGCCCGTCTGTTTCCACTCCTCCGGACGGCGGATGTCGATCAAAGTCGTTCCGGCCGAGAGTTTGGCTTTCAGCGCATCATTGCCGATATCGGAAAACTTCTTTGCCTTGACGTCGAGGAGTTCGATCTCGAATTTGAGTGTCGCGTCGGGCGGAATGACATCTCCGGCACCTCTGGCGCCATAGGCCATGTCGGGCGGAATGATCAGCTCGCGCTTGCCGCCGACCTGCATGCCTTCAACACCTTTTTCCCAACCCGGGATTACCCGGCGTTCGCCGAGCGTGAAGGAAAACGGCGTGCCGCGATCGAGACTGGAATCGAACTTGGTTCCGTCCATCAGCCAGCCGGTGTAGTGGACCACGACGGTTTCGCCGACATTCGCTTCCTCGCCGGTGCCTTTTTCAATGTCGCGTATTTGCAGGGTTTCCTGTGCCACTGCGGGCAATGCCAGCATTGCGGTGACCGCCAGTCCCGCCAGCCATGACTTCAACATATTTCTCCACCTGAGTGTGTTTCGATCAAACTGCGCCTAGGTTGATGATTGCTGCACAGATTGCAACTCAATGCTACTTGATGGCTTCAGACTTTGAGGAAAAGGCTTCCTGTGATGCGTGTGCCCAATAGGATCTTTGCGGTTGCAACTTTGCTGCTGTGGTCGGAACAAGTGATCGCGCAGGATCTGCAATTGTCAGTGCCCCTGCAGTGCAGCCTTGGCGTCGATTGTTTCGTTCAGAACTATGTCGATATCGATCCCGGTCAAGCGGTCCTTGCCGCAGATTGCGGCCAGGCGAGTTACAATGGTCACAAAGGTACCGATTTCAGGGTCCTGAATACCCGGGTTGCCGCAGACGTGCTGGCGGCGGCACCAGGCACGGTGCGCGCCCTGCGCAATGACATGGCCGACCGGCTGGTGCGCACGAAGGAAGATCGACAGGCTGTTCAGAACAGGGAATGCGGCAACGGAATTGTCGTCTCACACGGCGATGGCTGGGAGACGCAATATTGCCACCTCCGCAAGGGTACAGTGACTGTCTCGGTAGGCGACCGGATCGAGCGTGGACAGCCGATCGGACAAGTCGGTTATTCCGGGTTGGCGGCCTTTCCCCATGTGCATCTGACGCTTCGGCACAATGGTGAAACGGTCGATCCGTATCTGGGCACCGTGTCTGAAACCCGCCGGCGCGCGCAGGCCTGCAAGGCTGGAGCGGAAACCGGTGTGCCTATGTCGACAAGCCTGTGGCTGGATCCGGCGCAGGAGCTTCTGGACCATGCAAACGGAGCTCTCCTCGAGACAGGTTTGGCTGGCGGCCCGGTCGGACCACTTGAGTTGGAAACGGCCTCGGCGACCCCGGCTTCAACTAAGGCGCCCGCCCTGGTTTTTTTCGCCAGGCTGATCAACCTGAAAAAGGGGGACCGCGTTGTCTTGAAGCTGACAGGTCCCAATGGCCTCATTGCACAATCGGATGGGCAGCCGCTGGAAAAGAACAAGGCCCAGTGGGTTGCTTATGCTGGTCGCAAAACCAAACCGTCTGGCTGGGTCGCGGGTACTTATGTTGGCGAAGTTGCTTTGGTGCGGGATGGCAAGGAAGTGCTGAGCGAGACGTCCGAATTTGATCTGACCGATTAAACCAGCAACCGCCCGGGCGCGGGGACCTGATAACATGTCAGGCATCAGGTCCGGGGCCCACTCAAATTAATGGGTTCTGACCCTAGACCCCGAGATGCCGGTCAACGATCCGTTGCACCATGGGAGCGAAGTGCCAGAAGTCCGGGGTTTCCATGTCTGGCTGCTTGCCGGCCTCGTCGAGATAACGCACCTGAATGATCTGTTTCAGGTTCGGGTTTTTCTCGAATTCCCGGACTTCCTCGTCATTCATCGGCCCGCCCTGAAGATTGAGCGAATGGATGGAAGCGTCCGAGAGGCGCTTGAAGTAGTCCGGTTTGGTCGCGCAAAGATAGCGCTTGGCGGCGACGTGGTAGCGTACGCAGTCGGTAATGACATCAGGGAAAAACCGGCTCAGCACGTCGGCCCCGGCCTCTTCGTGGTGCCTGTCTTCCGTGTCGTTCATCGAAAAAGTGCCGAACTCGGACGTGAAATGGCCGATATCATGGAGGAGGGCGCCGACGATGATGTCTTCCTCAAGCCCGTTCCGCTCGGCAAGTGTCGCGCCCTGAAGCATATGCTGCGCCATGGTAACGGGCTCGCCGAGATATTCTTCATCGCCGCACCGCTCGAAAATGTCTCCGAGGAAGGCAACGATTGTCTCGCGGGTCAGTTCATTTCCGTTCTGCTGGCTCATTCCGCTGCCTCCTGAACGCAGGTTTGCAGCGCCGCCAGGGTCGACAGCAGGCCGTCCTTGTCGGCATAACAGCCCTGTAGCCAGCGTGTGCCCGTGCCGGAATAGGCCTTGCGCGCGTGCAGGACGCGGGTGTTGTCAACAAGGAAGCACTCGCCGGGTTCCAGGCGGAAGCTGACCTCCATGGCAGGGTCGTCGATGATCTCGCCCAGTCGCCGGTACGCCTGGTAGTAGGTTTCCATTTTCTCGAACGGAACATCGGTGATCGCCGCGGAGGAGCGGTTGTTGAACCGCACAGCGATCAGCTCGCCGTCCGGCGCCAGTTCGATCATCGGCTTGCGGGATCGCAGCCTGACACCGGCTTCTCCGGCATATTCGAACCTGGCGCAATGGCTGCTGAGCACGTCGAACCAGTCCGGGTTTTCCTGTTTGAGGCGCAGCGCGGCCGCAAAACCGTCCACGATCATGTTCTCGCCCCCGGCCGCCGAACTCTCAAGGCAATAGAGCACCTGAATGGTCGGGACGGGATCACGGTAGGGATTGTCGGTGTGGGCCTGAAGCCCAAGTCCGGTATAGGCAAGATTGGTCGGATTGACCTCGGTGCGGACTTCAAAGTGCCGACCGTAATTGGTCTCACGCACAAAACCGAACAATTCCACGACCTGCATCAGGGCCTGATCCACGACCGGACCACCCGTCAGTTTGCCGAAGCCGGAGCGGGCGACATCTTCAAGCCAGTCACGTTTCGCAGCCTCATTGGACTTTACAGCAGTGAAGTCTGCTGACGGGACCCGGTCGTTCAGCTGACTGTCCCAGGTCTCGATATCAGGCGCCGTCCAGCCAAGGGTTTCTGTTGCCGGTCTGTCGTAGGAATGATCGTACAGCCATGAAAGGTCATAGGCGATGGTCTTGTTTTCCGGGACAAAGGTAACCTCAAGTGACCCCGCCTGGACCTTCGCCGTGCTGATGCGAATGTCAGGGGCAATGTCGCGCAAGGCAATCAGGCGCTGGCCGTTGCCCGGGGAGCGTGTTTCCGGGTCCGCCGCATTGTCGCGCAGCCAGATGGCATGAAAACGGTGGCTGCCACTTGCGGTGCTGAGGACAAGATATTTGCCATCCTCGTGAATTGAAACGTCTGACATGGTCCGGTCCTGTGATCCTTGGTTGAAGGCTAGGATCAAAGCATCTATCCATAAAATCAAATTAGGAATTACCGGTCTGAGGGTACGATTTGCTAATGGTTCGATCCAGGTTTGACAATATCCCGCTGGAATGGATCCGGGCCTTCGAGGCTGCGGCGCGATGCGGCAGTTTCACTGCAGCAGCGGACGAAACAGGGGTGACCCAGTCTGCTGTCAGCCAACGGATCGACAAACTGGAAAAACATCTCGGCACGCAATTGTTCCTGCGCCAGGCACGCAGCATCGCGTTGACGGTTGAAGGGGAGGCCTGGCTGCCTCATGTCCGCTCCGCCTTCGACAGTTTGCGGGAAAGCTCCGAAGGGCTCTTCGGAGGAGCGCGCAAGCGATTGACGATCTCGGCCAGTTCGACCGTCATTGACCGCTGGATCGTGCCGCGGCTGGTGCAACTGACTTCCGGGATCGAAACCCAGTTCTCCCTCCAGACCATGGTCCTGGCGACCGATGCCGCTCAGGAAGACGATCTGGTCAGGATCCGCTATGGCGCGGGCAACTGGCCGCAGGCCTACAAGATGGCCCTATTTGAAGAGCGCATTGCGCCCGTGGCTTCGCCCGCACTCCTCAAGTCGACGATGCCCTGGACGGAGTTGCCGCGCATTGCCTTGTCCGGACCGCGCCCAGGGTGGACTGACTGGAGCGCGCGCTTTGGTGTGCCGACAACCCCATTGCCGTCGCTACGCTTCGATACGCTGGTGTCTGCATTGGCCGCGGCGCGCGCCGGGCACGGCGTGTTGCTGGCGTCCCTGCCGCTTTGCCGGGACGAGCTGACTTCGGGAACGCTGAAACAGGTGACGACCGAAACGTTGCCGCATCACGAAACCTACTGGTTGCTGGCCTCCAGAGACGCAGTCACGCGCCGCCAATGGAGCCAGCTTGAAGCTGTGTTGCGCGATCGTCCGGCCTAGTTGGCCACCGTGCTGCGGACAGGTGGCGGTCGGATCGTGTTTTGGTGTTTCTAAGGTGTCTTCTTTTCGTTGGCCGAGCGGATCAGTTTCTCCAGAAGACCCGACAATTGCTGCTGTTCCTCGCCGCTTAGCCCGTCAATGGCGGCATGCTGTGTCGCAATATAGTCCGGGATCTTTGTCTTGATCAGCTTCAGACCTTTTTCCGTCAGGCACACGGTGAGCGCACGGCGGTCCTCAGGGTGCGGGCAGCGTTCCACAAGTCCGGCCTTCTCCAGCTTGTCGACCCGTGCCGTCATGCCGCCCGAACTCATCATGGTGGTCCTGTAGAGCTCGGTTGGCGTCAGCTTGTAAGGTGGACCGGAGCGGACGAGCGTGGCCAGAACGTCGAACTCGCCGGTCTTCAAACCAATGTCTGCGTAGGAGGGGGCAAGGTAATCCCTGCTCATGACCTGCGACGCCTCGTTCAGCCGTCCCAGCAGCACCATCGGCGACAGCTGGTCCTTGTAGTCAGGCATTTCCTTTTGCCATTGCCGCCGTGCGCGCTCTGCCCGGTCGATGAGCAGATCCTCCGGGTCTCCAAACAGATTGTCTTTTGGCGGTGTCTGTCTGGAAGAAGGTTTGCTCATGGTCTCTGGTCCGGAATTCTATTTGTTTCAAGGCGCGCCTGACAAGAGGTGACTCTCTAACGCGCTGAAAAATATCTTCTTTTCAACTCAGATCATTTCAAAAGGGGGGCGACGTGTCAATCAAAATCAAGAATCTTGAAATAAAGTATCTTGAAATCAAGATAAATAATGCTATCTCTCTGACAGCGGCGGGCGAGGTGCCTTTGCCGGATTTTGAAAGGATGTTCCGATGTCGGACACAATCAGCCGGGAGGAGAGGCGGGAAGCGGCTTTCTTGCATGGTCAAGAGCCGGCCTCAGTGAAGCAAAGGGAAAAACTGCTGGATCAGCCGCTGGTCCTTTTGCTGGTGGTCGGCAGTTTTCTCGCCGTTTCCACGGTGATCGCCAAGGCGGCCCCCCAGGTTGGCTGGCATCCGCTTGCTCTTTTGCAATGGTCCATTCTCGGAGGCGCCACTGGCCTTTACCTGATCACCAGGATGGCCGGTCTCGGCAAGGGCGTGCGGCAAGGCGGAGCCGTGATCGGCCTGGACAGGCGGCTCGTCATATACCTCACCCTGAGCGGATTGTTGTTCATTGCACCCAACATGATTGCGGTGGTTGCCGCTCCCAAGGTCGGGGCCGGGTTCGTCTCTCTCAGTTTTGCCTTTCCACTGGTCCTGACTTACGCCCTGGCCGTCTTGCTCCGGCTTGAGCGGCTGCAGGTCCTGCGCGGAGCAGGGGTGCTGTTCGGACTGGCAGGCGGGGTGCTTCTGGCCGTGTCGGGCGCAGAGCTTTCCGTTGAAGCCTCCTGGTGGTCGACGGTTGCGCTTTCCATCCCGGTGTTCCTGGCCGTCGGCAATATCTATCGCACGCTGAAATGGCCGGATGGGGCAAAACCGGTCAACCTTGCGCTGGGCATGATGGCCACCGGTTTTCTGGCGCTGGGCGCCTTCAATCTCGCCACCGGCGTTCCCGTTGTGCCGCAGGACTGGTCCACGGCAGCTGTCGGCCTGCTGGTGGCTCAGATTGCAATTTTTGCGGTTCAGTATGGCCTTTACTTTCGGCTGCAGCAGACGGCTGGCCCCGTTTATCTCAGCCAGATCGGATCCGTTGCTGCCGTTGTTGGCCTCGGCCTGGGTTATCTGGTCTTTGGCGAGATCCCGAACGCGGCGAAACTGGCAGCGGTGGCCTCCGTCGGCGCAGGCATCGTTCTGGTCACGCTCGGCCGCCGTTTCGGCTGAACGGCTTTCCAGACCCCGGCGGTGAAGCCGCGTCAAAAAGACGGTGCGCCGGGGTCCTGCATTTGCCGGAACGTGTTGACGGGGCTCCGGCTGTCGGATACCAGCGAAGCACTCTCAACCGCGTCAGAGCCATTTCCGCATGCTTTTCGATATCAACAAGACGAACTACAAATACCGGGAAGAGTTCGACGAATTTCCGGACATCGAGAAGCACACGTTCGAATTCACGAAATGCACCTGCGGCGGCACGGAGGCCACAGTGGTTTCGACCGTGTCACGGCACCGCAATTTCCTGCCGATCGTGGCTTGCGAGACCTGCGGCACGCTGCGCGCCAATCCGTATTTCACCGACGAGACAGCGGCCTATTACTACCGCAATGTCTATGGCAACGTGAAACGGACCGACCGGTCGCCGCAGCAGCTGTTTCGCGAGCAGCGTGCCTTGTCCATCGTGCCGTTTTTCAGCGACGTGATGGACCAGTTTCAGACCGTGCTCGATTATGGCGGCGGTGCCGGTGGCAAGACGGCTGACTTTATCGAGGCCGGCAAGGAGCTGTCACTGCACGAGGTGGAAAACAACTACAGCCAGTATGCCTATGAAAACGGCATCAAGCCGCATGCACCGTCCAAACGGTATGACCTGGTCGTTGTTTCACATGTGATCGAGCACATGATTGATCCCGTCAAGGAGATGGGGGAGATCATCGACAGCTGCTGCGCTCCGGATGGGCTTTTGCTGGTGGCAACGCCGATCATCGACCGTCAACGGGCGCGCCAGTGGCTGCAGCATTTTCACATTTCGCACAAATACTATTTCACCGAGGACGCCTTGATCGGAATGATGGCGGGCCTCGGCTGCACCCTGGTGAAACAGAACAATGCCGACTCGTTCCTGTTCCGTGTCGGTGGCGCGGTCGATCAGGAAAAAGTGGCCAGGCACTATCAGGCCGGCGCGGCAAAGACACGCGCGGCCATCATGAGAGAGCTCAAGCCTGGGCTGAAAAAGGTCCTGAGCTCATTGAAGTTCTGGCGGCCTCAGCCCCACAACCAGGCCGCACCGCGCACACCCGAACTGTCCCCGTGAACCGCCTTGCGGATCGGCGTGTCGAACGTGTCTGAAAAGATGTAGGGCGCCATCGCAGGCGGTAGGTCTTCATAGAGTTCATCGATGTTCGACATACCGCCGCCCAGCACGAAGACATCCGGGTCAAGCAGGTTGGCGGACATGGCAAGCGACCGCGCGAGCCGGCTGACATAAGCTTTATAGACGGCTGTCGCGGTGGCATCGCCCGACCGTTTCAGCTCCATGATTTCATGGCCTTTCAGCAGCGTTCCTGTCTTGTCCTGATAGTCGAGCTGGAACCCGGTGCCGGAACACCAGCGGTCGATAACGCCCTTGTGGCCGATCCAGCTGTCCGGACCCGGAAATTCCTCTGGCTTGAGCCAGGGAACCGTAATGCCGCCCCATTCTCCGCCGATGCCGTTGGCTCCAAGATGGGCCTTCGCGTCGATGGCAATGCCCGAACCACTGCCGGTGCCAATGATGATCGCGTGCACGATGTGGGCTCCCGCGCCGGCCCCGTCGGTGGCCTCCGAGACGGCCAGGCAGTTGGCGTCGTTCTGGATGCGAACCGGCCGGCCGAGAACGGCCTGCAGGTCCTTGTCCAGCGGCTTGCCGTTCATCCAGGTCGAGTTTGCGTTTTTCACCAGACCGGTCTTTGGCGACAGGGAGCCCGGGATACCGAGACCAAGGGTTCCACTTTCACCGGTAGCTTGCTCGGCGGCGTCGACCAGATGTTTGACGGCCTGCAGGCAGCCGTCATAGTCGTCGCGCGGCGTGTCCACGCGCTTGCGAAAGATTTCGTCAC
The DNA here is from genome assembly GCF_965233565.1 of Roseibium sp. GTDB lineage: Bacteria > Pseudomonadota > Alphaproteobacteria > Rhizobiales > Stappiaceae > Roseibium. The sequence goes on from NZ_OZ247494.1 coordinate 5,910,516, forward strand.
CTGTTCCGGACAGAGCGATGATCTCGATCTTCGTTCCACCCCAGTCAATTCCAAGTCGCATGTCAGTCCACCCGTTTCGGCAGTTCGAACGCGGCGGCCTGGCCGTCCGCCAGTTCCGCTGTCTGCTTGCCGTAGCTTTTGAATTTGTTCAGAATTTCGGTCATTTCCGCGTCATCAAGTATGACCGGGTCACCCAATGTGAGCGCGGACAGATATTGATCTGCCAGGTCTTCGACGCCCTCGGCCACAGAGAGCGCCTTTGAAAGGGTCGGGCCGCCGGCAATCTGGCCGTGATTGGCGAGCAGGCAGGCGTTGCGCTCGCCCAGTGCGCGGATCATTGCCTCGGACAAGGCTCTTGTGCCGAAACTCGCATAGTCGGCGCAGTCGATCCGGTCCCCCCCGGCAAGAGCCACCATGTAGTGGAAGGCCGGAATGCCGCGCCGGTGGCAGGACAGGGCCGTCGCGCGCGGGCTGTGACAATGCACCACCGCGCCGCAATCCGGCTTGGCGAGGTAGAAATCCAGGTGCATGCGCCATTCGGAGGAGGGCAGCACGTCACCGCGGTAACAGCCGTCAAGATCGAGCGCGACTATCTTGTCTTCCGTCAAAGTTTCATAGGGTGTTCCGGAAGGCGTCACCAAAAAACCGGAATCAGTGCGTGCACTGACATTCCCCGACGTGCCTTTGGTCAGTCCCAGCCGTGGCAGCGATCGGGCTGTCTCGATAATGTCTTGGCGCAGCGTGGCTGAATCGCCTGGAAAGGAGGACATCCTGAACCTCTTCAGTGCCTTGGGACGGTCAGATGAGACGGAATTGCGGGCAGGCCGCAGCGGCGGCCATAGATGACAGGTATCCGGTTGCGTTTTCAAGAGTTTGTATTGATAAATCCCGAACCCTTGACCATCCGGTCAGAAAGGATGCCGGTTTAGGTGACGATGGCAGGACTAGCGGACAGGATCAGGCAGTTATTGACGGCGGCGCGCACAGCACGGCCTGAGCGTTCGCCAAAGGAACCTGGTGCGATGCGCTCCGGCAAACGCAATGCCGGCCCTCGCTGGGCGGATCAGGAAGACGATCCGTTCCAGCAACCTGAAGACAGGCTGCAGGATCGGGGTGCAGCGGTTCACCGGTCGACAGGTGAGGGCAACGTCAGGCGACCGTTTGTAACGCCTTACTATTTCTGGGGAACACTGGCCTTGCTGACGGCCGGATTTGCCGTCGGTGGAGTGACCCTGAATGTCCTGAAGGATTGGACCAGCCAGCCCGTCTCGACAGGCCCGGGGTTGCCCGATCCATTGCTGCCCTTGCAGGAGACCGCACGCGAAGCGCTGCTGCGGCCGGCGCCGGAACTCGCCGCGGAACTGAAACGCAGTTTTCTGGGCAAGCCGGACGCGCTGTGTGCCGAGCTTCAGGAGCTCGGTCTGACCAATCGGGGCTGGCGCAAGGCGCCCTTTCACAAGGACCGCTGGCAATGCGCCTCCGATCTGGTGCCGCTGACCACACCGAGTGTTGATTATGGCGCGACAACGCTGTTTCTCTTGTTGCGCGGTCCGGGCGAAGACAAGATTGACTATCTCCGGCTGAAACTGGTTGTGGAAGATCCGCGTCAAAAGGAGATCGGCCTGGAAGCGGTCTGGCTGGTGATTGACGCACTGGCCGGGCGCTACGGCTGGACCGTGCCCGACACTTTCAGAAAGGCCGTCTCAGGGTTTTCGAAGCTGGAAACAAACCATCGCGGCGTGCAGCTTTCGGTCGCTCCGGAAGACCCGAAACTGACCGGCGATCCGCGCGCGAGCCGACGCATGAATATCATTATGGATTTCGGCGAGCCGGACCTGATCCGGCCCGCCGACAGATTTGAACAGGCACCGCCACTGGAAAGCGGCTGGAGCGTCAGGGGCCCGGACGATCGGGCAGGGGAATGAATTCCTCTGCATCGCCGGGGACTGTGTCGAAGCGGCCCTGTCTCCAGTCTTCCTTGGCCTGTTCGATCCGCTCCTTGGAGGAGGAAACGAAGTTCCACCAGATGTAGCGTTTGCCGTCCATCGGCTCGCCGCCAAGCACAACAAACCGCGCGGGGGCCGGGGAGTTGTTTTCGATCACCAGGTGGTCGCCAGGCTTGAACACGAGCAATTGGGCCGGGTCGAAGCTCTGGCCGGCAATCGTGATCTGCCCTGAGACGGTATAAAGGCCACGTTCTTCCCATCCGGCATCCAGCGGGATTCTCGCGCCCGGTTCCAGACTGATATCGGCATAGAACATGTCGGAGGCGGTTTTCACCGGGGCCTTGTGACCGTAAAGCTCGCCGGCAATCAATTTGACCGACGCGCCCTTGTCGGCGAATTCCGGCTGGTCCTCGACCCCGTGATGCTGAAAGCTCGGGTCGCCCTCTTCCAGATGTTTGGGCAGAGCCACCCAGCTTTGCAGCCCAAAGAGCGGTCGTGTCTGTTGCAGCCGTTCCGGTCGTTCACGCTCGGAATGCACGATGCCCTTGCCGGCACTCATCCAGTTAAGGGCGCCCGGGGCGATGGCAATTTCAGTGCCGAGACTGTCCCGGTGATACATCTCGCCTTCGAAGAGATAGGTCACCGTGGCAAGACCGATATGCGGGTGCGGGCGCACGTCGATACCGCCGCCGACCAGCAGTTCAGCCGGACCCATCTGATCGAAAAAGATGAACGGACCAACCATGCGCCGTTTGGCGGAGGGCAGGGCGCGGCGCACGGAAAAACCGCCGAGATCGGAGGTGCGCGGAACAATGATCGTGTCGATCGGATCGCAGCTTGCTGCATCGCCAGGGGTGGGGTCAGGGCAGTTCAGCCAGCTCATGGGCCTCTCCTTCATTCGCTGTCATGTCATTGCCACCTAGATAGGGTGACGATTGCAAAAGTGTCCATTGAACAGTCTGTTTCCCGGTTTCAATGTCTTGCAATGCGTGTATAAACGCCGGCCCTCCAGAGCATTTGGGTCCCGACCCTAGAAGGTACAAAATGAAACGTGTCATGATTGTCGGCGGTCCCGGCTCGGGCAAGAGCATGCTTGCGTCCGCGCTTGGCGAGAAAACCGGTTTGCCGGTCTTTCACATGGACAAGATCCACTACCGGCCGGGCTGGGTTGCGCGTTCCCGGGAAGAGAAGGACCGGTTGACGCATGAAGTGCACCAAAAAGAGCGCTGGATCTTCGAAGGTGGTCATTCGAGCACTTATGCCGAACGGATCGCGCGGGCGGACACCTTCATCTGGCTGGATGTACCGGTCGGTCTTAGACTGTTTCGTGTCCTGAAGCGGTCGGTGAAATACTACGGGCGCAGTCGACCGGATCTACCGGAGGGCTGCCCGGAGCGCTTCAACCTCCAGACCATAGAATTCCTGCAGTTCATCTGGCGCACGCGTCACTCCGCCCGCGACAAGCTGGTGCGGATCCAGGACAATCCTCCCGCCCATCTGCGCGTTCACCGGCTGACCGATCTGAGGGAGGTCAGAGACTTTCTTTCCCGCGTGGAGCCGACTGCTGTTTGAAGGCTGGCTTCTTGACAGTTCGAATACCGGGCTGCACAAGGAAACCACACCCGGGGTGCCCCGCAAGGGGCTGAGATGCTGCAGGGCGCAATGCGCAGCGCAGGGACCCGATGAACCTGATCCAGGTCATGCTGGCGAAGGGAAGGTGCCTGCGATCCGTTCGGGTCACAATTCCGCAGGATGCTGGCTCCTCCTTCTTCAAGTTGACCATCTATCTGCCCGAGACCGCTTGTGGGTCTTTGCCGGAAGGAAAACACTTGGCAGTCGTTGGAAACCGTAGAGATGCATACTCCTGCACAAAGGGGACTTGGTGATGGAAGTCCTGGTCCGCGGTGCCGGTGTCGCTGGTCTTGCGCTGGCGCGGGAGCTGCTTCGGCGCAAGGTGAAGGTCAGTTTGGTGGACAGGCGTTCGGACTGGAGCGGCAGCGCCTCCTGGCTTGCGGGCGGCATGCTGGCGCCCTGGTGCGAACGGGAGAACGCAGAAGAGCCGGTGCTGCGCTTTGGCAAGGGTGCCATCGACTGGTGGGATCGCGCCGTACCCGGCTTGTTGCGGAGAAGGGGAACACTGGTGGTGGCACCTGCCAGGGATACCCGAGAACTCGACCGGTTTGCGCTAAGAACATCCGGCTATCGGCTGCTTGACCGCAGTGAGGTAACAGCTCTTGAACCGGAGCTGGAGGGGCGTTTCGCAAAAGGTCTCTTTTTCGAAGGCGAAGCCCATCTCGATCCGCGTGCGGCGCTCCAAATGCTCCTTGATGACCTGATCGCCGATGGTGTCGATTTTCACGTCAGGAGCGATTGCTCCGAGAACGCATCGGGTTTGACCGCAGATTGCACCGGCATGGCTGCCCGCGATCCGGACCTGCGCCCGGTGCGCGGCGAGATGCTGATCCTGCACGCACCGGATGTTCACCTGGCACGGCCGGTGCGCCTGCTGCATCCGCGTTTTCCGGTCTATGTCGTTCCGCGCGAGGACCAACACTTCATGATCGGCGCGACCATGATTGAAAGCGGCGACAATGGACCGGTCACCGTGCGGTCCACCATGGAATTGCTCAATGCCGCCTACAGCCTGCATCCGGGCTTCGCCGAAGCCAGGATTGTTGAGACCGGTGCCGGGCTTCGGCCGGCCTATGCCGACAATCTGCCGCGTGTCAGGCGGGCGGGAGACACCATCTTTGTCAATGGGTTTTACCGCCACGGCTTCCTGCTGGCACCGCATTTTGCGGACCTGGCGGCAGACATGATCACCACGCAACATCAGGAGACTCGCCTTGAAGCTCATTATTAACGGCGAAGCGCGGGACGTTAAAAGCGCCACCCTGGACCTGCTCCTTGAGGAGCTGGACTATGAGCACGCTTTCCTGGCAACAGCGCGGAACGGCGAACTCGTCAGTTCGGAAGTCCGCAATGCCTGCGCACTGCGGGAGGGCGACCGGATCGAGATCCTGTCGCCGATGCAGGGGGGCTGAGAGCGATGCTGAACTTTTACGGGGAAAGCATTTCATCGCGGCTGCTGCTGGGCACGGCACAATATCCATCGCCCAGGATCCTGGCGGACGCGATCAAATCCTCCGGTACGGAAATCCTGACCGTATCGCTGCGGCGGGAAAGCGCGGGCAACGGCGCAGGCGGCAAGTTCTGGGACCTGATCCGTGACCTGAAGGTGCGCGTTCTGCCCAACACCGCAGGCTGCCATACGGTTCGCGAAGCGGTGACCACGGCGCAGATGGCACGCGAACTCTTCGGAACGGACTGGATCAAGCTGGAAGTGATCGGTCATCACGACAGCCTGCAGCCCGATGTCTTTGGCCTTGTTGAAGCCGCTCGGATCCTGAGCGAGGACGGCTTCAAGGTGTTTCCCTACACGACCGAGGACGTAATTGTCGGCGAGCGGCTGCTGGAGGCAGGCTGCCAGGTCCTGATGCCCTGGTGCGCGCCGATCGGCTCTGCCAGGGGGGCGGTCAATCCGGACGCGCTGAAAAGCTACCGTGCGCATTTCAGGGATATCCCGCTTGTGGTCGATGCCGGCCTGGGCCGGCCTTCGCATGCGGCTGAGGTTCTCGAACTGGGCTTCGATGCCGTCCTGTTGAACACGGCCGTTGCCAAGGCCGGCGATCCGGTGGCCATGGCCCGGGCTTTTGCCGGAGCGGTCGAGGCCGGGCGATTGGCCTATGAAGCAGTACCTCTGGAACCGCGCGACATGGCGGTTCCCTCAACCCCGGTTATCGGAATGGCGGTGTTTGAATGAAACTCGATCCCTTCTACCTGATTGTCGACAGCTCAGACTGGATCAGGCGCCTGGTGCCGCTTGGCGTGAAGCTTGTACAGCTGCGCATCAAGGACCAGCCGGAGCGCATTTTGCGCGAAGAAATCGCGGCCTCGAAAGAGATCTGCGCCGAGCACGGCTGCCAGCTCATCGTCAATGACTATTGGCAGCTGGCCATCGATGAGGGCTGTGATTTCATTCATCTGGGTCAGGAAGACCTGGCTGACGCTGATGTCGATGCCATCAGGAGAGCGGGCCTCAAACTCGGCGTTTCCACCCATGACGGCGCGGAACTGGAAACAGCTCTCGCCGTTGCGCCTCAATATGTTGCATTGGGCCCGGTCTATCCGACCATCCTGAAGAAGATGAAATGGGCACCACAGGGCCTTGAGAAAATCGGAAGGTGGAAAGAACAGATCGGCGGTTTGCCACTGGTCGCGATTGGTGGTCTCAATCCGGAACGCTTGCCCGGCGTCTTTGAAAACGGGGCCGACAGCGCGGCGGTGGTCACCGACATCACCCGCAATTCGGACCCGGAAGCCCGGACGCGGGAATGGATCTCGGCAACGGCGCAGTGGCGTTAGGTGCCCTGGGACGGGGCCCAATCGCCGTCTTGTCGGGGCCAGGCCAAGACATCCAGATCGTCCGCCGGCCTCTTGTCACGATCTTGTCCGATGGACGGTTTTGGCATGGGAGCGGATCAAGTCCGGCAATAGCGATAGCACTCTACGCGGCGTAATGGAGTGCTATCCGAAAATCGCTTTATCGCGCGCGACCTGATCGCGCAAGAACTCCTGTACGGCGGCCACGTGGCGCAGCGGTCGGGAGCTTTCATGTGTCACCATCCAGTAGGCGCGTTTCAACTTGAGTTCGGGCAGAACGGCCACAAGTGCGCTGTCATCGCGCGCGATAAAATCGTGGAGGATGCCGATGCCGGCGCCGCCGCGCACAGCCTCCGTCTGTCCCAGGGCAGATGCAATCTCGAACCTTGCTGTCCAGTCCCGCGAGATTTCCGCACCATAATTGAGGGACGGCGAATAGAGCAGATCTTCCACATAGCCGATCAGATCGTGTGCGCCGAGGTCGCCTGATGAGGTAGGTGTGCCGTGTTCTTTCAGATAGGTCTTCGACGCGTAGAGACCGAGCGAATAATCGACCAGTTTGCCGGCAACCAGCCGTCCTGTATCCGGCCGGTCGATCGTGACCGCGATATCCGCTTCGCGCCGCGAGAGGGAAAAGGAGCGGGGAACGGGCACGAGCTGCACCGTCAGGCCCGGATGGCGTGCCGTCAGCTGGCCAAGGCGCGGGGCGAGGTAGGCGACCCCGAAACCGTCCGGAGCGCCGATACGCACGGTGCCGGTAATGCCTGGCGTGTCGCCACCGAGATCCGCTTCCGCTGCGAGCGCTTCCGCCTCGATCCTTTCAGCCCGTTCAAAAAATCTTGTGCCGGCATCCGTCAGGACACAGCCCGAAGTCGAGCGGTCGAACAGTCTTGTGCCGACACTGTCCTCTAGCGCTGTCAGCCGCCGGGCGACCGTTGCGTGGTTCAGCCCCAGCCGCCGCGCCGCTGCCAGGATCTGGCCGGTGCGGGCAATCGACAGGAAAATTCGAATGTCGTCCCAGTTCATGGCGTGGCACTCACCTGTTTTCTGTCAGTTGTCATCCCCGCGAAGGTGGGGGCCGTAATGTGAGGCATCAGTTGGCGCGAGCAGCCGCTGCGGCGTACTGGATCCCGGCTCTCTGCTTCGCTTCGGCCGGGATGACAATGAACAGGGATTGGATTTATCGTCACAACAACGAAGCGTCATCGCATCGTTCTTGCCATAACTATAAAAATTGCACAACAGATCCGGAATGATGGGTCTTGTTTGTGGCAAAAAATAAAGTCAAAACAATGCCAGATCCGGCGGGTGCCCTAACGGCGCTGGACCGTCCGGCAGTTTGGGAGAAACGCGACATGGAAAAGATCGGTCATTTCATCGGCGGCAAGCGTGTGGAAGGCACGTCCGGCCGTTATGCAGATGTCTACAATCCGGCCACGGGTGAAGTGCAGGCGCAGGTCGCGCTTGCCAGCCAGGCGGAAATGGACGCTGCCATTGCCAATGCTGCAGCCGCGCAGCCGGCCTGGGCGGCCACCAACCCGCAGCGCCGTGCACGCGTGATGATGAAGTTCGTCGACCTTCTGAACCGCGACATGGACAAGCTGGCCGAGGCCCTGTCCCGCGAACACGGCAAGACCTTGCCGGATGCCAAGGGCGACGTCATTCGCGGTCTGGAAGTGGCCGAGTTCTGCATCGGTGCACCGCATATGCTCAAGGGTGAATTCACCGAAGGCGCTGGACCGGGCATCGACATGTATTCCATGCGTCAGCCGCTCGGCGTTGTTGCCGGCATCACGCCGTTCAACTTCCCGGCCATGATCCCGATGTGGAAATTCTGCCCGGCAATTGCCTGCGGCAACAGCTTCATCCTGAAGCCGTCCGAGCGCGATCCGTCCGTGCCGATCATGCTGGCCGAGCTGATGATCGAAGCCGGTCTGCCGGAAGGTGTTCTGAACGTAGTCAACGGCGACAAGAGCGCGGTCGATGCGATCCTGGACGATGAAACCATCCAGGCGGTCGGTTTTGTCGGCTCCACCCCGATCGCACAATATGTCTATGCCCGCGCAACGGCTTCCGGCAAACGCGCCCAGTGTTTCGGTGGGGCCAAGAACCACATGATCATCATGCCGGACGCTGATCTCGATCAGGCAGCCGACGCTCTGGTCGGTGCCGGTTACGGTGCAGCGGGCGAGCGCTGCATGGCTGTTTCCGTTGCTGTTCCGGTTGGCGAGAGCACCGCAAACGCGCTGATCGAAAAGCTGGCGCCGAAGGTCGAGGCGCTGAAGATCGGGCCGTACACCGCCGGCAACGATGTCGACTTCGGTCCGCTTGTCACAAAGGAAGCTCTGACCCGCGTCAAGGGCCTTGTTGATCAGGGTGTCAAGGAAGGCGCCAATCTGGTGGTCGACGGCCGCGGTTTCTCCATGCAGGGCTATGAAGACGGCTTCTTCATGGGCGGCTGCCTGTTCGACAACGTCACCAAGGACATGGAAATCTACAAGACCGAGATCTTCGGCCCGGTGCTGTCGGTTGTTCGCGCCGAAAGCTACGAAGAGGCCCTCGATCTGCCGCTGAGCCACGAATACGGCAACGGCACGGCCATCTTTACCCGTGACGGCGACACGGCACGCGATTTTGCGTCCCGCATTAATATCGGCATGGTCGGCATCAACGTGCCGATCCCGGTGCCGCTCGCCTATCACACGTTCGGAGGCTGGAAAAAGTCCGGCTTCGGTGATCTCAACCAGCACGGTCCGGACGGGTTCAAGTTCTACACCCGCACCAAGACCGTCACGTCCCGCTGGCCGTCCGGCCTCAAGGATGGTGCGGAATTCGTGATCCCGACCATGAAATAAGCCTTACAAGGCTGAACGAGCAGGGCGCCCCGCCAATGGTCGGGCGCCCTTCTTTTGGCTTGAAAAATGAAAAAATATGTTTTTTATTATTTATCATTAAAGAAGGGAGTTTGGCTATGCCTCACATCATTCCACCGGTCCTTGTCGGTGTTTTTCTGCTGTCGATGATCCCGGTCACGGTTTTCTGTCCGGGTGCACCGATGTTGACGTCGCCCTATCAATGGAGCGGGCTCATTGTCGCCAGTGCCGGCTTTGCCATTCTCAGGAGCGGTCATAGCCGCTTTCTGGCGGAAAAAACCGAGATACACACCTTTCGCGAGCCGACAAAACTTGTGAGCGACGGCATCTACGGGGTTACACGAAATCCGATGTATCTGGGCTTTCTGTTGATCCTGCTGGGGGCGGCCATCTGCACCAACGAAGCTTTGAACGTGCTGTTCGCACTTGCCTTTTTTCTGACGGCCCAGTTCTGGTACATCCCGTTGGAAGAACGTAATGCGGCAGATGCCTTTGGGGCGGCTTACAACGATTACAAAACCCGCGTGAGGCGATGGTTCTAGAGATGCCCAGACCAAAGGTTGATGCTGAGCAAATTCGGGAGACACTTCTGACGGCGGCGGAGCGGCGCCTGAAGCGCATGGGGTCGGCGCGGTTCTCCGTCACGGATCTTGCTGCCGATTGCCGGATGTCGCAGTCCAATGTCTATCGCTTCTTCCCGAACAAGGCTTCCCTGATGGCAGCTCTGGCCGAAAGATGGTTTCGGGAAATCGAGGCAGAGCTGACAGCAAGGACTGACACAGCTGCGCGTTGGCAAGACAAACTGACTGCATTTGTTCATGTTCAGCGCGAGCTGAAGTCTGCACGATATGATCAGGACCCGGAGCTGTTTTGGGCCTATCTCAGGCTGGCGGAAGAGCATCCGGAGCCCGTGATGGCCCATGTTGACCGCCTGCAGCAGATATTGGCCAGCATCCTGGAACCGGAGTTTCGTGGCCCTGATCTGGCAGCAGGCTGCACTCTGGTTGCAGACGCGACCCAGTTGTTTCGGGATCCGTTCCTGATTGCGAGGTTCCGGGACCGGTGTACGGCTGAGCGGGCCGATGCAGTTCTGATGGCGGTTCTTCAAGAACTGGAACGTCGCCGGATGGCCTAACGCAGTTCCGCAAAGTCTTAATAAACGAGCAGATACCAGATGATGCCGACAACCAGTGCTGTAATTGTCAGAGCACAAAGCAGGAAAAGCGGCCAGAACACACCCGGTTGCTGCGACCGGTTGGCCATTCCGAGCAAGTTGGAGGGTCTGACCGGATCAAGCGTCAGGATCAGTTGCTGGGCGGCGAAGGCAAGAATGAGAAGGGACAGCAGGCCGCCGGCGGCCTGGAGGTAGTAGCCAGCCAGAACAAGCACAAACGCAATGCTCACGGCAAGGGCGGCGATCAGGGACGCGAAGAGCCGGCCGGCGATGATATAGCCAAAGTCGCCGAGCCCGGGTTTTCTGTCCTTCATGCCGCTCTCCGTTTCCGCTGGTCCAGGGTCAGGACTCATTCATTTGGATGAATAAGTCCTGCCCCCAAAGCCACAAGCCTCTTAAGCGATACTGACACGGAAACCGGCCCGCAAGGCCCGCTTTTTGAAGTCGGCTCCGCAAACCCGCGTTCAAGGAGCCGCTGGAAGGGTCAGGCTGCGGCGGCGTCAGCGGTGACCGTCCGGTCGGCCTGATAGTGCGACATGGTCACCAGACCGTCGATTTCCGCCATGATGGCTTTGAAGCCGGGATCCTTCATGACCTTGTCCGCAGCGGCCTTGGCACAGCTCAGATCACGCCACATGACCACATCGGCGAACAGGCCCTGATCTTCGCAGGCTTCATAGGCGGTCCAGGAAAGAAAACCGTCATAGGTACTCACGGTGTCCTGCGCGGCGCGCCGGGCACTACGTGCCTTGTCGGCGTCCTTGACTTTGAAAACGACGAGTTCGAGGCAGGGCTCTGTCATTGGTATCTCCATGAATTTGAAAGGGGAAATTCCCTTGCCCCTTCATGACACAGCCGTCCTGACAGCCTCCTGTCAGGAGAGTTTGGCTTTTTTTGTCCGGGGCAATTCAGGAGCGTGGCAAGTCGCCCCTTGAAATTCACTGTCGAGCGCGACATCAACTACTCGATGGGAAAACACGGGCGCGAACCAGATCATTGTGCGAACCATGCTTCGGCGCGGGGTAAAGAGACTGCTGAGATCGGTCAACCTGTACCGGCAGACCGGAAGCGCCTGAAAAGGGCAGGCCTGCTTGTCGCGGCTTCCGATCTTTTCTGGATTCCGCAGGCGGGTTTGATCGCCCTTGCGCTTGGAACCGTTTTTGCCGCATTGCCGAATGAGCCGACGTCAGCCGGTTCTTCTGCCAATCTGATACGTCAGACAATTGTCTTTGCAGCATGTTTTGCCGGCCTTGCGCTGGTGCGGGCCGGTCTCCAGTATCTGGGAGCACGGCTTGCAAGACAGGCCGCGCGGGAGGTGCAAAGCAGGACGCGGGCGGAGTTGCTTGCTGCAGCTTCCAAAACGTCACCGGCCGAACCATTTCCGTCTTCCGGGGCGTTTGCCGCCCATATCAGCGAGCAGGTGGATCTGCTCGGGCCCTACTACCGCAACTATGTGCCGCAGCTTCCAAGACTGAAGATCGTGCCCTTGGCAATTGTTCTCGTAACGCTCTGGCACAGCTGGCTGGCCGCCCTGATTCTGCTTGTGTGCGGCCCGGTCATTCCGCTCTTCATGGCCTTGATCGGCATGCGCGCTCAGGCGGCAAGCGCCGGTCAGCAGGAGGAATTGACTCGGCTGAGCGGTGTCCTGCTCGACCGTATCAAGGGGCTGGAAACACTGGAACTGTTCGGGGCCCTGGAACGGACCCGGAAGGATGTGGCCGAGGCAGGGGAGCGTTTCCGGAAGGGCACCATGAGCGTTCTCAAGATCGCCTTTTTGTCCTCCACTGTTCTGGAACTCTTCTCCGCACTCGGGATCGCCTTTTCAGCCGTGTTTATTGGTTTCACGCTGCTGGGCGATCTCTCCGTCGGCACCTGGGGACAGCCGCTCGGCTATTCTGCCGGGCTGTTCGTCCTCCTGCTGGCGCCGGAATTCTTCGCTCCGATCAGAGCATATGCTGCGGCTTATCACGATCGGGCGACGGGTCTTGCCGCACAGGAAAAACTGGCAAGCCTGCTGCAGAGGCCTAGCGCCAAGGGGCCTTCCAGGTGCGGCGAGGCTTTTCAAGATCCAGCGGAGGCACAAGCTGCACCTGCCATCCATGTGAAAGACTTGAAGCTGGAGTTGGCCGGAACGCTCGTTTTTGAAAACTTCGATCTCGACATCGCGCCCGGGGAGACAGTGTTTCTGACCGGCCGGAGCGGAAGCGGCAAAACGAGCCTGCTCGATTGCCTGTTGGGCTTTCATCTGCCCCAGTCAGGTATTGTCCAGATTGATGGGTCTACACCACGCCAACTGGGCAATGGCCTGTTGCAGAGTGTGGCTTGGCTGGACCAGACCCCACGACTGTTTCATGGCAGTCTGAAATCGAACCTGCTGAGGGGGACCGGAGACACCCAATCTGTCACGGATGCGGATCTTTGGGGCGCGTTACAACTGGCCGGGGCAAAGGAGCTTGTCGAGCGCTTGCCAAACGGTTTTGCAACGCAACTGGGGGAAGACGGCTTTGGTCTTTCCGTCGGAGAAATCAGGCGGATCGCCCTTGCCCGTGCCGCCATGCGCAAAGATGCCGGACTGTTACTTGCAGACGAACCGACCGCCGCTCTGGACAGGGAAACAGCGGGTCTTGTGATCAAGGGTCTTGAGAAACTTGCAGTCGGGCGCACGACCATCATCGCGACACATGATCCTGCGGTGCTAGCCTTGCCGGGCCGTGTGGTCGAATTGGAGAAACAGGACATGCGGGCCGTTGGAGAAGGCGTCTCATGACATCGGTTTGGCGGATCATCCGGTCTCAGTACCAACACGACCGGCTTTCTTTCACGCTCGGCATTCTTGTTTCGCTCGTGCCCGCTGCTGCCGGGCTGCTCCTGCTCGGCGTGTCCGGCTGGTTTATAACCGCTGCCGCCCTTGCGGGCCTGAGCGGGGCGTTCTTGAACATTTTTGCGCCGAGCGCCATCATTCGTGCCCTGGCCATCATGCGCACCGGCGGCCGCTACGGTGAACGGTTGCTGACCCATGAGGCAACGTTCCGGTTTCTTCTCCAGCTCCGCAACCAGGTGTTCGCCGGATACATCCAGACCCGAAGGCGAGGCGCACGCTCGGCTGTCTCGCTCAACAGGCTGACTGTCGACATTGCCGCTCTGGATCTTGTCTATCTGCGCCTGGTCGTTCCGGGCACGGTTGCCATTGTCGCGGCGGTTGCGCTTGTTGCCTGGTGGGCGTCGGTTTCGATCCCTGTGCTCACAACCGGTTTCCTGCTGTTTTGTCTCTGGTCTGCCGTTTTTCTGGTGCCGGTTTTCCGGCCGAACCTCAACACGGCCAGGCGGGCGGATGCCGCATTGGAGGCCATGAGGCTGAGATCGGCGGATCTTGTGGCCGGACGGCGGGATCTGAGCATCTATGGGGGGCTGGGCCGTGCCGCCAACAGCGTGCTTGCTGCCGAAGACCGCCTGCACAAGACGGAAGATGCAGAAGAAGAGCGCGCTCTGAGGTTGACGGTCCTGTCCGGGTTGATCGGGCAGCTGTTTCTGGCTGCGTTTTTGACCGTCGCGATCCTTGGCGTGGCAGAAGGGGAATTTGGCGTTGCCTTTGCCGCGGGGCTCGTGCTGGTGGTGATGGCCTTGCCCGAGATCGTCAACCTGGTGCTGCCGGGCCTCATTCGGATGCCACGGGTGAATTTGGCCGCAAGGCGGGTCGGCGGTCTTCTTGCCGTTGGGGAAAGTCCTGGCGAAATCGGTGCTGAGGGCAACGGGCAGCCGTTGCCTGGACCGGACACGGATGTGCTTTGCTTTGAAGCTGTTTCGTTCTGCTATCCCGGCGCGCATCGGGAGGCGGTTGAGGGGCTCAGCTTTCAAGTCAGGCCTGGCGAAGTCATGGCGGTCGCAGGTAGAAGCGGCTGCGGCAAGAGCACCCTAGTGGCGCTTGCCGCCCGGCTTCTCGACCCCGAGCGTGGAAATATCTTCCTTGATGGAGAGCCCTTGCAGCAGATCGCGGAACAGCGGTTGCGGTCCCGGATCACGGTCCTGGGGCAAAAGCCCTTCTTCTTCAACGATACGGTGGCTGCCAATTTGCGCATCGCCGGCGCGGGCGCGAGCGATGGTGAACTCTGGGCAGCGCTTGAAAAGGCGGCTTTGGCGGACCGGATTGCGACCGGTCCGGCCGGACTGGAGACCGTCCTGGGGGAGGGCGGGATCGGTTTGTCCGGCGGGGAACTTCGCCGGCTGGCGCTGGCACGCGCGTTTTTGACGCGCCCGGGCCTCTTCATTCTTGATGAGATGACAGAAGGGCTCGACGAGGAGACCGCCTCAGATGTGCTTGATCGGTTCTTTGCCGCCCGCGGGGACGCTGCGGTGCTGATGATTGCCCACAAACAGCGTGAACTGGACAGGGCCGGCCGCGTGTTGCATCTGGGCGCCCGGTAGACGTGGCGCCGGACCTGCTTTCGGCAAACCCCTCGTTTTTCAAACAGTTCCGGTTCAGTTTTTCTCGCCTTAAAGTTGTTGCGCCGCAAGTGTCGCATTGACCTTGCCAAGGGGCTGGGTCACCATCGACACATTCGAAGACTCGGTTTAGGTGCCGCCCGGGAAGAAGGGGCGGCGCAAGGCCTGGCAACCGAAAGGGACGGTCTTTCGGTTGCCGGTGAAGCAGAGCAGGGTCTTCACCAAAGCTTTTGCTCAGGCTCTCGGCCTGAAAAGGGGGAATGCGATGGAACTCAACGTCGTTGACCTGTCCCGGCTGCAATTTGCCATGACAGCGCTCTACCACTTCCTGTTTGTGCCCTTGACCATCGGCCTGTCGATCCTGCTCGCCACCATGGAAACGGTCTATGTGATGACGGGTCGCGAGATCTGGAAGCGCATGGTGAAATTCTGGGGCACGCTGTTCGGGATCAACTTTGTGCTCGGGGTGGCAACAGGCCTGACGATGGAGTTCCAGTTCGGCATGAACTGGGCCTATTTCAGCCAGTATGTAGGCGACGTCTTCGGTGCGCCGCTGGCGATTGAGGGCCTGATGGCCTTCTTCCTCGAAGCAACCTTTGTCGGCTTGTTCTTCTTCGGCTGGGACAGGTTGTCCAAGCGCCAGCACCTGGCCGCCACCTGGGCGGTTGCGCTTGGCACCAATTTCTCGGCGCTCTGGATCCTGATAGCCAACGGCTGGATGCAGCATCCGGTCGGAGCGGCCTTCAATCCGGATACCATGCGCATGGAAGTGACCAGCTTCTTTGACGTCCTGTTCAATCCGGTCGCCCAGGCCAAATTCGTGCATACCGTATCGGCTGGCTATGTGACCGCCGCCATGTTCATGCTCGGCATATCGGCCTGGTACATGCTGCGCGGCCGCCATATCGCGATTGCCAAACGCTCCATGGCGATAGCATCCGCCTTCGGCTTTGCCTCCGCACTGTCGGTCGTCGTGCTCGGCGACGAAAGCGGCTACGAGGCAAATCTGAACCAGAAGATGAAACTCGCGACCATCGAGGCCATGTGGCACACGGAACCGGCACCGGCCGCCTTCAACGTTGTCGCCTGGCCGGACATGGCAAAGCGCGAGAACGTCTTTGCCATTGAAGTGCCCTATGTCATGGGCCTGATCGCGACGCGCTCTCTCGACACCGAGATCCCGGGCATTCATGAATTGGTGGACCGTACCAAGGACCGGATCCGCCAGGGTGCGATCGCCTGGGACGCGTTGCAGCAGATCCGCGAGGATCCGTCCAAGGCAAGCCAGGAACTGCGCGAGACTTTCATGCAGAACGAGAGTTCACTTGGCTACGCGTACCTGTTGCTGCCCTTTACCGACGACCCGCTGAACGCGACGACGGAACAGGTGGAGGCGGCGGCCTGGTCGACGGTGCCGGAAGTCTGGCCCATGTTCTATGCATTCCGCATCATGGTCGCCTGCGGCTTCTTCTTCATTCTGATGACGGCGATCTTCTTCTACTATTCCTCGTCCGGGCAGCTTGATGTTTTGCGCGAGAAACGCCGCTGGCTGCTTCATGTCGCTGTCTGGGCCATCCCGTTGCCGTGGATTGCCTGCGAAATGGGCTGGTTTGTTGCCGAATATGGCCGGCAACCCTGGATCATCGAGAGCATGCTGCCGACCGCTGCCGCCGTCTCCAGTCTGAGCGTCACGGAAGTGCTCCTGACCCTGGCCGGCTTCATCGCGCTTTACAGCACGCTTCTGGTGATCGAGATCACCTTGATGATCAAATACATCAAGATCGGACCGGACGATGGCGAGGCCGCGGAAACGCTGCCGCCGCCGACCATGCGGCCCGTCGTTCCCAATTCAGCCTCGGTTCCTGCGGAGTAAGACGTCATGGTTCTTTATGAAATGATCGACTACTCGGTGCTGAAGATGATCTGGTGGCTGCTTTTGGGTGTGCTTCTGATCGGCTTTGCCGTGATGGACGGGTTCGACATGGGTGTCGGTGCGCTGCTGCCTTTCGTCGCCGACACAGACATCGAACGCCGCGTGGTCATCAACACGATCGGCCCGACTTGGGAAGGCAATCAGGTCTGGTTCATCCTGGGCGGCGGCGCGATCTTCGCTGCGTGGCCACCGCTTTACGCGATCAGCTTCTCCGGCTTCTATCTGGCAATGTTCGTGGTGCTGGCCGCCATGATCCTGCGGCCGGTCGCCTTCAAGTATCGCTCCAAGCGGCCGGATCCAGCCTGGCGCAACGCCTGGGACTGGGCGCTTTTCACGGGGTCCTTCGTGCCTGCACTCGTTTTCGGTGTCGCCGTCGGCAACGTCATGCTTGGCGTTCCCTTCACCCTTGATAACGACTTGCGCATGACCTACGAAGGCTCGTTCTTCGGTCTGTTTTCACCCTATTCGGTGCTTTGCGGACTGCTCTCGGTGTCCATGCTGGTCATGCACGGTTCCGTCTGGCTGGTGATGCGGGCGAGTGGCGATATCGCCATGCGCGCGCGCCGTTTTGGCACCTTTGCCGCCATGTTCGGACTGATACTCTTTGCGCTCGGTGGCTACCTCGTTGCCTCCGGCTATGTCGAGGGCTACCGGATCACCTCCGAGATCGATCCCAACATGCAGGCCAATCCGCTTGCCAAGGAGGCGATTTCCGAAGGGGGCGCCTGGCTCTACAACTACACGGTCCATCCGATCCTCTGGCTGGCTCCGGCGTTCGGTTTTCTGGGCCTGTTCGGAACGTTGGTTCTGTTGCAGACAAGCCTTGAACTGCTGATCTTTCCGGTCTCGAAAATGGCGCTGTTCGGCATCATCTCGACAGTCGGCGTCTCCATGTTCCCGTTCATTCTGCCATCCTCCGTTCAGCCGGAGGCGAGCCTGACAGTCTGGGATGCATCATCCTCCCACAGGACCTTGTTCAACATGCTGGTGGCAACGGTAATCTTCCTGCCGATCGTGCTCGCTTACACCGCCTGGGTCTACAAGGTGCTTTGGGGCAAGGTGGACGAGGAAACGATCGAACGCGACAACCATACGGCTTACTGAGGAGACAGAAGAATGTGGTATTTTGCCTGGGTCCTCGGAATGCCGCTGGCATGCTGCCTGGCCATCCTGAACGCCATGTGGCTGGAATTGCGCTCGGAGGATGAGCGCCGCCGGCGCGAAGGACGCTGAAGGGCCTGAACCTTGTCGAACGCCTGGGGACAAGAGCGCATAGGCAACGACCTGCTTGCCGAAGCGCTCTGATTTTCTGCCGGAGATATTCGCTTTCGCCCGAGAGGGCGGGGCAGGTGCTAGGCGGTTAGCCGACTGAAGACCAGGATGCTGATTGCATACAGACCGAGCACGAGCATGGTCCCCAGAACCGTCCGTTTTGTCGAAGCGCCGGTTTCCGGGTCCAGCCAGAAACTCAGAGCACGTGTCGTTGCCGGCATGACGGCCCAGGTCAACAGGATCACGCTCAGGATGTTTGAAACAAAGATGGAAAGCGGTAATCCCAGGGACGACATGAGCGGCGAAACGTAGAGCGTCAGCAGCATCACCGTCGGGTAAAGGGCCAGCAACACCACCATCGCCATCCTGATCTGCGATGGTCCGCCGTCGCGATTGCCGGACGCATTTGCGAACCAGTCTTCAAAACCGCGGCCAATCCGTCTGACCTGCACGTTTTCAAAAAACGGTTCGGCCTGTTTCATGAGCCGTTGATGTGTTTCGGACGCGAACCAGTCATCCAGATTCTGGCTTGAATCGAAACGAAAGATGACCACCCACTCGTTTTGCACACCCGGCAGCGGACTGATGAGTTCGGTGGCCTGAAAGCCGGGAAACTTTCTGGCGGCGCTATCGATTTCCTGCTGCCATTTCTGATAGGCCGCTTCACAGCCCGGTTTCACCTGTTGGGAAATCACCACAGTCACGGGCAGGGAGGAGGGCTTGCTATTGGCGACCACCTGTCTTGTAACCGGTTTGCCGAAGGTTTTGTCGGATGTGGTCAGGGCGATCTTGAACCTCTCATCATCGAGCAACGATTTCAGGCCGTCGATCGTTTCAAAAGTGATCACTTGCACCCATTCGTCCTGAACGCCGTCAATGGGTGTCTGGAGGTCGACGTCGAGCAACCCCTCGTGCTGCCGAGCCAGTATGACAAGCTCCCGGTGCCAGTTCTTGTAGGCCGGCTCATCAAACGCGCCCTGGGCCCGTGACAGGATGAGAACGCCGGTTTTGGTTGTGTCCTGCATGCTCTGTGGACCTCAATGAACAGGAGTTCCGGTTTTCCGGTGGAGCAACTGTCCGCTCACATAGGTTGCCTCGACCGAGCGTTCGTCTCCCAGCATCATCGTGCCGAAGGCATCATGTTCCATCCGTGCACACTGGTGCTCTTCGCTGGTCTGATCTTTCCCGAACGGGTTGTTTTGTGCACGAAAGGCGAGGGCAGGCGTCGGGCTGAGATCCAGCACAACCAGGTCGGCATATTTGCCCGGATCCAGGCTGCCGATTTCATCCTCAAGCATCAGGGACTTGGCACCGCCGAGCGTCGCCAGATAGAGCCCCTTGAAAACCGACAGCTTTTGCGACTGGAGCGCCGCCACCTTGTAGGCGTCGTTGAGCACTCTCAGGATCGAGAAACAGTCACCGGCCCCCATGTCGGTCCCAAGTCCGACGAGGACCGGCGTTTCCAGGGACTTCGCCTTGTGGATCATGAAGAGGCCGCTGCCGAGATAGAGGTTCGAAGACGGACAGAAGGAGATTGAGCACTTGGACGCCGACATGCGCTGAAACGCGTCGTCACTCAGGTGAATGGCGTGTCCGGCGGTGAATTTCGGGCCGACGATGCCGGCTCTTTCATAGACGTTCAGATAGTCACTTGCTTCGGGGAAGGCTTCAGCAACCTGGGCGATCTCCTTGTGGTTCTCCGACATGTGCGTGTTGACCCACGCAGTCGGATATTCCCCCTTCAGCTGACCGCAACGGTCGAGTTGTTCCCTGGTCGAGCCAAGCGCGAAACGCGGTGTGATCGCGTATTTGTTACGCCCCTTCATGTGCCAGCGCTCGATCAGATCCTTGCTGTTTGTGTAAAAACTATCGGCGGTGTCGCGATACTCCGCGGGGGCGAGCCCTTCTCGGTCGATCCCGGTCAATCCCGCGATCATGCAAATGTTGCGCTCGCTGCAGGCTTCGAAAAACGCGTCGACGGATTGCGGAAACGTCGTCGTGAACACTTGCGCCGTGGTCGTGCCGTTCATCAGAAGCATGTTCAGGAAACGGTCCGCCACGGAGCGCGCATATGTTTTGTCCTGGAACTTGAGCTCCGTTGGAAACGTGTATTTCTCAAGCCATTCCAGCAACTGTTCCCCATAGGCCGCGATCATCTCGGTCTGCGGATAGTGAACATGTGTGTCGACGAAACCCGGCATGATCAGCCTGTTTGCATAGTGATCCATGGCGATGTCAGCGTATTTGTCTGCCAATTGATCGTAGCGTCCGAAATCGGCAATCTTATCACCGTCGATGACGAGTAGACCGTCGGGCAAGTAGCGGATTGCGTCTTGTTCGTCCCTGTAGAAAGGGTCGTGCAAAAAATCCAGAAAAGCGCCTCTGATTGCTTTCATTTCCGCCTCCATCGTCCGCAGAGGCTTCAAGTTTGAACCAGAATTATTGGAAAAGTGTAGAAATTTTCAGGCATTGACGCAGAGGTTCGAACAAAGGCAATAAATTAACGGTCCTTTGCTGAAATTGAGGGACAGGGCGTCATCCTGCCTGTAGTGACAATTGTGAGGTGCTGCAGGTCGCACTAGGCTGACGGAACGATGCTGCCGGGAAATACGGCTTGAATACATGGAAAATGCAAATGTGTGTTTCCAATTTGCTTTCCAGTTTTTTGCGGCGACTACCCTGCAATTCGTCGGTCGACCGTTTGCGGCGTGTCTGGCCAACCCCGGTTATTTGCTTGATTGCGCTCCTGATTGGCCTGGCTGAGCCGGTCAGCGCGCAAACCACGGGAGCGATTGTCTTCAGCGGCCTCAAGAATGACGGTTCCTTCAATGAACTGGCGCATGAAGGCACTAAGCGTGCGATAGAGCAGTTGGATCTTGATATCCAGGAATGGGTTGCGACAGACGAACAAGAGGTCTTTGGTGTGTTGCGCTCGCTGGCAAAGCACGGAGCGGATCACCTTGTGACACTCGGTTTTACAAACACCGAGGCCGTTCGCACGGTCGCCGCGGAATATCCCGATGTCATGTTCACACATATTGATGGATTGATCGCTGACATGCCCAATGTCAGGTCCATCTTGTTTTCCGAGCAAGAGAGCGGCTTTGTCGCCGGTTATGTCGCCGGACTGAAATCAAAGTCCGCCAAGGTCGGCACGATTGGCGGGACGGACATTCCTCCTGTACGCAGGTTCATGTGTGGTTTTGCAGCGGGGGCAAAGCACGCTGATGACTCCGTGGAAATTCTGGCAAGCTACGTAGGTCCCAACAGTGGCGCGTTTCGGGACATCCGTGGCGGCAAGCTGGCAGCCGAGCAGATGCTGACAAGTGGCGTTGATGTCATTTTTGCGCCAGCAGGCCTTGCCGCGGAAGGGGTTGCGAAGGCGGCGCAAGGCGCCGGTGCTCACGTCATTATGGTCGACGCAAACAGGAATGCGTTTCTCCCGGGTACGGTATTGACGAGTGCGTTGAAACGGGTCGACGAGGCAGCGTTCGCAACGTGGCAATCGGTCTCAAACGGAACCTGGACGGCAGGGGTCGAGATCATGACGGTGCGGGAAAATGGCGTGGACTGGGCAGTCGATGAGCACAACAGGGCTCTTGTTGCTGATATCGAGCCAGCGGTGTCGGAGATCAAGAGTGCACTTGCCGACGGCACACTTGTCATTGAGCCCGTGGACAACGTGGCTGACTGCTCCGACATCCTGTGATCTGCAAAAAGCCCCGGCCAAAGGACCGGGGCAATTTGTCTTGGGCAGTTATGCGCCGTATCAGGCGGCCTGCGTCTTGGCGGCCTGCAGTTTTTCCAGAATGTTCTGCGGCGAGGAAACGCCGTAAGGGTCGCTGTCGCAGTTGTCGGAGATGCCTTCTTCCTCGAACCACTGGTCGACAACACCATCGTTTACCACCGCGCCATAGCGCCAGGAACGCATGCCGAAGCCGAGATTGTCCTTGGCGACCAGCATGCCCATCTTGCGGGTGAATTCACCGGAACCGTCCGGAATGACCTTGACCTTGTCGATGCCCTGCGCCTTGGCCCAGGCATTCATGACAAAAGCATCGTTGACGGAGATGCAGTAGATCTCGTCGACGCCTTCAGCCTTGAAGTCGTCGAACAGTTTCTCGAAATCCGGCAGCTGGTAGGTGGAACAGGTCGGCGTGAATGCGCCCGGCAGCGAGAACAGAACGACCTTCTTGCCCTTGAAGTAGTCGTCGCTGGTCTTGTCTTCCCAACGGAACGGGTTCGGACCGTCGATGGATTCATCGCGAACGCGGGTGCGGAAGGTGACGGAAGGCACGTGTTTGCCGAGCATGATTGACTCCGAAAATTCTGAAATTGTCTGGTCAGTCCATGGGGTGTTCGATCACAAGAAGAGACCGCACACGGCTGGAAACCAACCGAAGAAGAGACACATCGCCTAACGCATTTGCTGCGTTGCCGCAATCCGTTTTGCTTCGCAAAATCACCTGAAAGGTCAGCTTGAACACTGAAACTGTGGATCTGTCAGAAATGACAATCATCTGTATCCATTCGTCAGCGTGCCGTATGTCCGGAATGCTTCACAGGTTTCCCGACAAGATTTCTGGCAAATACTTGTAAGACCGGATAATTTCGCATCTTGAGAGTCATCGTTTTTCCTGATCACCGTCTGCAGGGACGGTTGAGTGCAGGGAAATCGTGAAATGGGCGTCGGATGCAAAAACTGTTTCAGTGGGTGCGCTGGTTCTGCATGGGATTGGCTGCCATCGTTTTTCTAGGCCAATTGGCAATGGTGCTGATGCGCTACCTTCTGGGTATTGGCTTCCTGGAAGTTCAGGACGCGGTGAACTATGCCTTCGCGTCGCTCGTGGCCCTGTCTGTCATCGTGGCCTTTGACGCGGAAAAGCATGTGCGTGTTGATGTCTTTCGCCAGAACTGGTCTGACCTTCTCAACTGCCGGATCGATATGCTGGGCTATCTCCTCCTGGCGATCCCCGTGTTTGCGCTGATGGCCTGGACCGCCTTTCCTCTGGTGCGCAGCTCCTGGGCAATCCTGGAAGGGTCGCCCGAGACCGGCGGTTTGCCGGGGCTCTTTGTGGTCAAGACCTGCCTTCTGATCTTGCCGGTCCTGGTCCTGCTCTTCGTGGTCCGGCGGCTTGTCATGCTTTGGCGGCGACCTGTCTCATGAGCGCGGATATTCTCTGGCTTCTGGTGATGGCGCTTGCCGTCTTCGGTTTCATCCTGAGCGGCGTTCCGGTGTTGATGGCGATTGCCGGTGCCCCGACGCTGGTTGCGCTGCTGGCCGCTCTGTCAGGCCAGTTTGATCTGCTTTACTTCCAGGCAGTGCCGCAGCGCGTTTTCGGGATCATGACCAACCCGCTGCTGTTGGCGGTGCCGCTCTTCGTGTTCATGGGGCTGATCCTGGAGAAATCCAATCAGGCGGAGCGCATGCTCAAGAGCCTGACGGCGGCCCTTGGTGGTCATCAGGCATCTCTTGCGCTGGCCGTGGTGCTCGTCAGCGCCCTGATCGCCGCGTCGACCGGTATCATCGGCGCCACTATCGTGATGCTCGGGACGATCACCTTGCCGGCGCTGCTCCAGGCAGGGGTCAACAAGCACATGAGCAGCGGTCTCATCTGTGCGAGCGGGACCCTTGGTCAGATCATCCCGCCCTCCATCGTGCTGATCCTGCTAGGAGACCAGGTCTCGAATGCCTATTTCGAAGCCCAGCAGGAAGCCGGGAACTTCGCCCCGGATCCCGTCACCGTTGGCGATCTCTTCGCCGGCGCATTGTTGCCTGGGCTTCTGCTGGTCACGCTTTACGGTGCTTACGTTCTGTTCCGACTGCGCGGCAGGGGCGAACGGTCCGAAAAACCCGTAGATCAACCGAAAGCCTCTGTCTCCGAGCTCGTTGGCAGCATTGCACCCACGCTTGGGCTGATCGTGGCTGTTCTGGGCAGTATCCTGATCGGCATTGCAACGCCGACAGAAGCCGCCAGCGTCGGCGTTGCAGGTGCCATCCTGATTGCGGCCGCCAGCCGGACGGGAACGAGCGCGCGCCTGGCGATGCTCTGCGCCGGATTGGCCGTTCTGCTGTTGTTGCTGCGCCGCGCTGGTATGTTCGGTCTTGATTTCCACGAGGGGCAAATCAGCTGGTCTGCTTTGACGGTCTTTTCCCTTTCCTTGACCACGCTGGCCTTCGGGCTTCTGCTGACCGCATCAACGGCCCTGCTGCGCGGCGGGGTCTTGCTGCCGGCCCTGAAGGAGACGGTGACCATCACCGGCATGATCTTCGGTATCGTGATTGCCGCCAGTATCCTGTCGCTGGTGTTCCGGGGATTTAATGGTGATGAACACGTCGCGGAGCTCCTGAATGCGCTGCCAGGCGGTGCCTGGGGCATGCTTTTGCTGACGATGCTGGTGATCTTCCTGCTCGGTTTCATCCTGGAGTTCGTGGAAATCATCTTCATCGTCGTGCCGATCGTTGGCCCGATTATACTGCAGTCGGATATCAGCCCGGTCTGGTTCGCGGTTCTGATCGCGCTCAATCTGCAGACATCGTTCTTGACGCCGCCCTTCGGATTTGCGCTCTTCTATTTCCGGTCCGTTGCACCGGCGGACATCCGCACCACCGACATTTATGTATCGGTGATCCCGTTTGTCGCCATCCAGCTCCTGGCACTTGGCCTGGTTGCCGCCTTTCCCGCACTGGCAACCTTTCTGCCAGACGTTCTGTTTTGATGTTTGAAGGAGGTATCAGATGAAAAGACGCGATTTTCTGAAAGCCGGAGCGGTTGCTGCTCCCGCCAGCCTGTTGGCAGCCCCGGCTATTGCCCAGGGCAAGATTGAATGGAAACTGCCGACATCTTTTCCAGCCAAGGCACCTGGTGTCGGAACCAACGTGACCACCTTCGCCAATCGCGTTGCGGCCATGTCCGACGGCCAGCTGACCTTCAAGGTCTTTTCCGGCGGTGAACTTGTGCCGCCTTTCGGGGTTGAAGACGCGGTCGAGCAGGGCACGGCCGAAATCGGCCACTCAACGCCTTACTATGCGGCGTCCAAGAACTCCGCGTTGCATTTCTTTTCCGCCGTACCGTTTGGCATGACCGCTGTCGAGACGACGGCGTGGCTGCGCTATGGCGGTGGCCAAGAGCTCTGGGACGGCATTTATGCCGAGCGCGGGCTGAAGCCGTTTTATTCCGGCAGTTCCGGCGTCCAGGCCGCGGGCTGGTTCAAGAAGCCGGTTGAAAGCCTCAATGACCTAGCCGGTCTCAACATGCGCATCGCCGGCCTCGGCGGTGAGGCTATGCGCAAGCTCGGCGTCAATGCCGTTCTGCTGCCGCCTCCGGAAATCTTCCCGTCCTTCCAGTCCGGTGCCATTGACGCCGCTGAATGGGTCGGGCCGATGCTGGACCAGGCATTCGGTCTGCAGAAGGTCGCCAAATATTGTTATGTGCCGGCCTTCCACGAGCCTTCAGCTGCGCTGGAGATCGTGGTCAACAAGGAGGCCTATGAAGGTCTACCGGCACACCTGCAGGCGATCATTGCCAATGCCGCCGAAGCTGCCTCGGTCGAAACGACGGCCCAGTTCGACTATTACAACGCTGTCGCCATGAAGAAGCTCAAGGACAATGGCGTCACTTTCGGTGCGTTCCCGGACGACGTGATTGCCGCGCTGAAGCCTGCTGTCGCCGAGGTGCTGGCCGAAAACGCATCTGCCAATCCGAAATTCGCTGAAGTCCAGAAAAGCTACGATACGTTTCTGGAGCTGGCAAAGGATTATGCAACCGAAGTCAAGGCTGCGACCTTTACTCAAAGGGTCTGAGGTGACCTGACAAGGTCTGCGGGAAGAGCGCAGGACCCGTAGAGCTCATGAGACCGGCGAGCCAGGTTGCTTGCCGGTTTTTCTTTTCATGACCGGATGTTCGGTGCGCGCAGATCAGAGTTCCGGTGACGGGTCGATCAGCCCTTCGCGCAGCGCGTAGGCGATCAACTGCGCGACCGAGTGCACATCCAGTTTTTTCATCAGGTTGGTGCGATGCCGGTCGACAGTTTTGGCGCTGATGCCGAGCGTCTCGGCGATCTCCTTGTTGGACCGGCCTGAAACAATCAGGTTGAGGGTCTGGCGTTCTCGATCCGAAAGCAGCGGTGTTGCCGGTGTGTCTTCGAGCAGCTGCCGAAAACTTGCGGCAATGTGCCGTTGACCGCGCAGGATCGTCGGTAGCCGCGCAATCAGTTCGTCGTGATCTTCGCTTTTGGAGAAGAGACCGTCGACACCGCTGGCGACAAGCTCGCCGATTTTACCGGCCGCCGTCACTCCCGTCAGGATGACGACCTTGGTGTCGGGGGACCAGCGCCGCGCCTCGACCAGCACTTCCAGACCGCCCGCATGGGGCATCTGCACGTCGAGGATCAGAAGCGAAGGCCTGTGCTGGCGCAACGCGGCAATGGCCTGCAAGCCGTCTCTGGCTTCCGCGGTGACTTCGATGCCATCCGGCTCCACTGTACCGGGCGTTTCAAGCGCCGCCCGCAGCCCGGCGCGGACAATGGCGTGATCATCTGCAATTACGGCATGAAATCGGGGCTTTTGCACGATATGCTCGGCCAAATGGTTGAAGGATCAGGCGTGAAAGCAGTCATAACATATCTCCTTGTCTGCTTGAGCCTTGTTTTCCAGACCATGGCAGCCGATGCGCAGCCTGAGGCCTCTCTGCGGCTGAACAGCGATCCGGCGGGCCTATCGCTTGACGAGGTCATGAGCTTTGCGCCGGATCAGGGAGAGAGTCCGCAGCAGATCGTCGAAGCCTATCTGTCGGGTGGACTGAGCAACGACTTTGAAACAGTCGGTGCAGAGGTGGTTCCCTATCAGGCAATCTGGGGGGTGGTTTTGCTGGAAAATTCCGCCGACAGTGCGGAAGAGCCAATGTCCTGGCACCTTGCCTCCGACATTTATGGACTGATCTCGCTGGATGTCTTTCTGGTCCGGCGGAACGGCGGCGTGGAGCAATTGCTTGCGCACGACAGTCGCACTTTATTTGATCCCAATGATTTCATCTTCACAAGGTTGGCCAGCGCACCGCTCTCCTTGATGCCTGGGGAACAGGCCCATCTGGCGGTGAAGATGGTCCATGGCGCCATGGAAGAAGTCAGGTTGAATTTGGAGCAACCGGAAACCCTTCAGGGAAGGGGAGCCGCCGCAACGATGCGCCTGACAGC
The DNA here is from genome assembly GCF_965233565.1 of Roseibium sp. Classification (GTDB taxonomy): domain Bacteria; phylum Pseudomonadota; class Alphaproteobacteria; order Rhizobiales; family Stappiaceae; genus Roseibium. The sequence continues at coordinate 5,937,792 of NZ_OZ247494.1, forward strand.
GTTCTACGCTTTTCTCGGATCTTGTCTGCTGTTCTTCTTTGCCTTCAGCATCGCGCTTCGCAGTGATGTCGAATTTGCCTATGCCGTGCTGTTGCTGCTTGGACTGGGGTTCGTTGCCTATCTCGACAATTTCCCGTTCCGCTGGCTCTATCCGAACAGACCGGAGCTGCACCTGCCGCTCGGGCTCATCACATTGTTGAGCGTGATCGCGCAGGGCTTTCTTGCTGCTGGTTTGTCCCTTCGGCGCTATTCCAGCAGGGAGAACATCGGAAAATGGCTCTACGGCGCAGCCCTTTGCTCGATGCTTTTGACGCCCTTCGTATTCGTGCTGACACCGGAGATCATGGCGCCGCTGACCTATGGCCTCTTCGCGCTCATGTTGGCGACCCAGATCTACAGCGTTTTTCAGTGGGAGGCTTATGACGGGGCGCGGCGGCGCGTCGTGCGCTGGGTTACACTGGTCACCGTGATCGGGCTGTCGGCGATTGTCGCACTTGCACTGGCGCGGACAGGGATCGACGGCATGTCCATCCCGTGGCTCATCAAGGGCGTCTACGCGACGCTTGCCTTCGGAGTTATGGCCGGGCTCTCTACCGGGGTCATCGAGATGCGCCGGGAACACGCTGAAGCACAGGCCCGGGAACTGGAGGCGGTCCGCAAGGAGGCGACGGCGACCCGCGATCTGCTGAAAGCGGAACAGGACTACGCCCGCGTCAGGGAAGTTGCCGACAGTCGGCAACTTCAATTGGCATCCCTGTCTCATGACATCAAACAGCCCCTGACAGCGCTTCGCATGACGGTGGAGAGCATGACGCGCGACGACCCGGCAGCGACCAAAGAGCGGCTCCAGGAGGCTTTCGATTATATAGAGGACCTCACGCTGGGCCATCTGGAGGATGTGCGGTCCGACGTCCAGGGGCAGGAGGCTCACAACGACGACGAAGACCAAACTGCGCCTTATACACTTTCCCTGATACTCGACACCGTCGGTCAGATGTTCGGTGAAGAAGCCAAGGTGAAGGGACTGGAGCTCAGGCTTGTGACATCCAGCGCTTCAGTCGCCGTTCAGCCGCTCGCGCTGATGCGGATCGTGTCCAATCTGGTTTCCAATGCCGTGAAATACACGCCCCACGGCAAGGTTCTCGTCGGTGTCCGGCGAAAAGGCGGCAATGCAATGCTGCAGGTCCTGGACACCGGGCCAGGGATGAGCGAAGGGGACTTGGCACGGTTTCGGCAGGCCTGGCAATCAGGCGAGGACAGCGAAGGACACGGCTTGGGTCTGGCGATCTGCGCGGCGCTGGCGGATCAAAACGGACTGTCTCTAGACGTCGAGTGCAAAGCCGGACAGGGGTCTGTCTTTTCGCTGACCATTCCCGTTGCCGGTGTCGCGGCACAGCAGCTTGCCGCCAAGGCCTGACACCCGGGTGCAGGTTCCACTGCCTGTTTGAGTTTCTCAGTCATGCCGTTCTGCAAGCGGCGTTTCGATTGGGGGATCCACCCCATACCGGCTGCAAGGGGCCGAACTTAGCTTTCTGACACGGAAACCGAAGTCAGGAGCAAGTTCATGGCCGATATCAATTCCAACCCGCACGTGACGTTCGCCATGCTGGGCGAGGCGGCGGCCCTGATGGCCGAAAGCCCATTGCACCAGGAGCGCAGCGTTGCCGAGATCGGCGGATTGATCCTGCCGCCGTTGATGCTCGGGCAGCTGCGCGTCTGGCGCCGCGGCGGCCTGCCTGTTGCGCTGGCCACCTGGGCCTGGCTCGACGATGAGATCGAACAAGCCGTTCTCCACCGCGATCATGTTCCTGCGCCTGAGGAATGGAACACCGGTCCCAACCCGGTCGTCGTCGATTTCATAGCGCCCTTTGGCGACGGCTTTCACGTCGCCCGCGACCTGAAACGCACTGTCTTTCCGAAACGGGCCTTGCGGTCTGTCCGCCGCGATGCGGAGGGCCGTGTCCTGCGCATCGTGCAGCATCCCGGTCTCGATCCTGCCGGCAACCCGGTCAAGGCAAGCGCCTACGCGGCGTGATTTTCCCGAAATCCCGAACTTAAGGAGTTTTCAAAATGGGTTCTTCTTCCAAAAGCATTCACCAGACCTACAAGCTCTATGGCCTTTACGGCAACAAGGATGGCGGGTCGGGCAATGACAAGCTCTACGGCTATTCCGCGATCAAGAACGATCTGCGCGGCGGTTCCGGCAACGATTTTGTCGGCGGTTGGGCGCCGCTCAACTACCTCCGCGGCGGCTCAGGGAACGACACGGTCAAGGCCTATGGGGCAACCAATTACCTGTGGGGCGATAGCGGGACGGACAAACTGTATGGCTATGGTGCCTACAACAAACTGAGCGGCGGCACCGGCAACGACTATCTTTATGGCTACGGCGCAAAGAATGTCCTGCGCGGCGACAGCGGCTACGACAAGCTTTATGGCTACGGCGCTTATAACGACATGGATGGCGGCAGCTACAATGACAGCCTCTATGGCTATGGCGCTTCCAACCTGATGAAAGGTGGCTCCGGCCACGACGCTCTTTACGGCTATGGCGCGTCGAACTCCATGTATGGCGGCACCGGCAATGACACCTTGAAAGGCTACGGCGCCTCCAATGTCATGCGCGGCGAAGACGGCAACGACCGCATGGAAGGCCGTGGTGCGTCAAACGTGATGTATGGCGGTAATCATGATGACAAGCTTTATGGCTACGGCGCGTCCAATGTGATGCATGGCGACAGCGGACATGACCGTCTGGAAGGGCACGGTCTGTCGAATGTCATGCATGGCGGGACCGGCAATGACGACCTGTTCGGCTATGGCGCTTCCAACGTGATGAATGGCAATGATGGCGAGGATCATCTGGAAGGGCGTGGTGCGTCCAATGTCATGCGCGGCGGCAATCATGACGACGCCTTGTATGGCCATGGTGCCTCCAACGTGATGTATGGCGACAGCGGCAATGACCACCTGGAAGGGCGAGGCCTGTCGAATGTCATGCATGGCGGTACCGGCAATGACGACATGTTCGGCCATGGCGCTTCCAACGTGATGAACGGCAATGATGGTGAAGATCATATGGAAGGCCGCGGTGCGTCCAATGTCATGCGCGGAGGAGACGATGACGATGCCATGTATGGCTCTGGCATCAATAACGTCATTCACGGCGATGCGGGCAACGACCATATCGAAGCTGTTGCCGGCGCGACCTGGGCTTATGGCGGCGCAGGCAACGATACGATCAAGGCAGCCGGAGGCGTCAATGTCCTGTCCGGTGGCGATGGCGATGACGTTATCGAGGCGGTTGGCGGTGCCAATCTGGTCCATGGTGATGCGGGCAATGACGACATGTTTGCCCTTGGCGGCGTCAACACCATGTGGGGCGGGGCCGGTGATGACCGGATGAAGGCGCTGGGCGTTGCCAATATCCAATTCGGTGGAACCGGGGACGACCTTCTGGCCGCAGCCGGAAACGGCAACCTTCAGTTCGGTGAGACCGGCAATGACAAGCTGTTCGGTCTCGGCATGAATGTCGGTCAGTTCGGCGGCGACGGTGAGGACATTCTTGTCGGCGTCGCGGGTGTCAATCTGCAGCACGGCGGTGCCGGCAAGGATGCGCTCTTTGCCGTCGGCGGTGCCAATATCCAGATTGGCGGGTCCGACGATGACTTTCTGATGGCCGGCGGCGCGAACAACATTCAGTTCGGCGACCATTTGTGGAGCGCGATCCCGTCAGATATCGGCTTCGACGACGGTGTTTTCGCGGACGTCATGGACAGTTTCGACGCGTATTTCGAAACGACCGGCGAAGGGTCCAATGTACTGATTGGCGGCGGAACCAATAATTTGCAATTTGGCGGCTCCGGTAAGGACTTTGCCTTTGGTGCCGGTGCCACCACGACCCAGGTCATGGGCCAGGGCAATGACGTGATGATCGGCGGTGGTCTGGGCGTCCTGCAATATGCCGATGCCGGAAACGACATCGTTATCGGGGGCGGCCAGGGTGTCGCCCAGTTCGGTGGCGACGGCTCGGACCTGATGATTGCTGCCGCCAAGGTGATCGCGCCGCAATATAAGGCCGCTGCCTCATTCCAGTATGGTGGCGCGGGCACAGATATCATGCTCGGCCTCACATTTGGCGACGAAGTTGCGGCAACCCTGTCTCCCAACCTGGACAAGGACGCTGACGGCAATCGCAAGGGAGCTGTCGTCAAGGGAGCGCTTCCCGAGGAACTGGTCGTGACGGCGCAGCTGGGCGGAGAGGGCGCCGATCTGCTGGTTGCCGGTGGTCCGGGCACGATCGTGCATGGCGGGGCCGACAATGACGTGCTCCTGGGTGTCGCTGACACCAATTCGCTGGTCATGGGCGGCGATGGCAACGACCTGATCCTCAGCAGCAACGGACTGGATGCGCTCGTCGACGCCGTGGAAATGAAACGGGAGATCGACCAGGGCGAGGCACCTGAAGCCTTTGCGCTCAGCTTCGGCAATTTTTATGCAGGTGGCGCCGGTTCGGACGTGATCATGGATGCAGTCGACTTCGGCAAGATCATGATCCATGACGTCCTGACGGATATTCCCGAGATCCGGTATGCCCGCACCGCACTGACCAGCGCCGTCAGCGCCATCAAGGACATCATGGAACCGGTCGCCGATGTGATCGAGGCGGCCGCCAGTTTCGGCCCGGACTTTGAAACGCCTTCTCTCGGGGCCTATGAAGTCAAGGCCAATGTCGCCATGGGTGGCAGCGGTGACGACGTTCTGGGTGGCTCGGGCTTTCTGTCCGGAGAGGCCGGTAATGATACCTACACGATCTGGGCGGATGGCGACGCCAGCATTGCCGAACGGGCAACGGATGGTGTCCAGTCTTTCCTCGACAGCGTTAATCTCGATCTGCCGGAACTGGACGACCTGACCCAGACACCCGGCGGCGAAGATGTTATCGAGCTGCGCAGCTTTTCGCTGATGGCCATGGAAGAGGACAGCTTCTCCTTTACCAAGGCGGCTGACACGCTGTTGATCCAGATGGAGGACCGCACCATTGCCACCGTCTATGGCATGGATGACGAGGCCTCCGCTGTCGAATGGCTGGAAGTCGTGCAGGGAGCGGACAGCTTTAAATTCGATCTGAAAGCCATCTATGACCGTCCGGACCTGGCAGATGGTGTCGGCATGTCAGCGGAGAGTGAGGCCATCGGAACCGAATTCTTCGCCTCCAGCGACATGTTCGACCTGCTGGTCGAAGCCACGACGACACTGTCCGCTTTCGGGTCTGAGGAAAGTGCGGCGGTGAGCGGCGATCTTGCAACGACACTCGGTCACAGCAGCAACGCTCTGGATATCACCGTGCCAGGGACAGATTTCATCTGACGAAGTCTGACGTTGCAACCTGTGCAAGGGGGACGGCACCTGCCGTCCTCCTTGCGTTTGTCTTTAGGCAAAGGCGAAGATGCCTTGCTGAACAACGGGACTGGCGGCACGGCGTTGGAAGCCTTCCAGGAGAACTGGCCGAAATTCGATAGGGGATGGGCAGATAGAAACTCTGGTGCAGAAAATTTGGTCAATATCTCAACCAGTGATAGGCTTCGGCCTGGTTGGCAATTAATGGGAGATTGCGTCTGCCGGGGGGACATCATGACGAAATCTGTTTCAATTTTGCTGCTGAGCCTTGTGTTCGGCCTGTTTGCGGGGAGTGCTTCGGCCGGGGAGGAACTTCCCCCGCCAAGATCCGACAGCTGGATTGCACCAACACAGTTTCTGGCCTGTCACGGCAATGCCTATGCACTTTGTTACTATTCCGGCCCTTTGAAACGGACGCCAAGCCATCGCTATTCTGATCCGCCATTTATGCCCTGTGATCTCGACCCGGACAATCCAGGTACCGCCAAGTGCACCTGCTATGCGGTTGAAGGCGAGCCTGTTGTGCCGAAAAGAGAGTTGCTCGGGATACGGTACCGTTTCAACTACGTGCTCATGACCAGCATCCTGAACGAAAGAGTGCTTGAGGAAACGAAGACGGAATGCGGTCCACTCGGGAAGGAGTGCCTCAACCTTGTCAATATGGATTTGTGCTCCGAGTGGCAGTTTCGGCCGGACCAGTGCAAACAGGCCCAGGTCTGTTCCAAACTCGGGAATGCTCGTACCGGCGAGAAACAAACGCTTTATCCCGATATGCCGGAGGTCGATCTGATCTCGACCTTCAGCTTCGCGCATATTTCGGAACACAGTTTCGGGTCGACCAGTTGCGAAAGCGGTCTTTATGCCGGATGTATGACCGCACCTTGCACTGCCGAGAATGAAAGAGGACTGACCACCTGCCAGTGTCCTACCTACACGGGGCCCTTTCAGATAGGGCAGCGTGAGAAGCGGTTGAAGGAATTGGGCCTTGGCTGCGACATCTCGCCGAGAGTCTGGTCAGCCGCCAACCACATCAAGCCGTCGAAACAGTAAGGTTTTTTCCGGCTGAATGGAGGACGTAGCTGGGGCAGGGCGCTCTGTCATGTCTCCAGCTTTCGTTCGCGCCAGACGATATAAATCCCGCTGGCGATGATGATGGCTGCGCCAAGATATGTGGCGGCATCCGGGATCTCGGTCCAGAGCAGATAGCCGAGAAGCGTCGCCCAGAGGAGAGCGGTATAGTCGAACGGGGCCACGACTGCGGCCGGAGCAAAGCGGAAGGCCTGGGTCATCAGCGTGATGCCGGCGGTTCCGAAAAGGGCAAGGCCGAGAAAGAGCAGGGCATCTTCAAGGCGTGGTGTGACCCAGACAAAGGGCATCACCAACGCGCTCAGGACCGCTCCGGCACCAACCAGGTACAGCATCATCGTCCAGACGCTTTCACGTGGATCGACCCACCGGGCGCTGAGCATCAACAGCGCATAGAAGAACGCTGTCGTGACCGGCAGGAGCGAAGCGGCTTGAAACGTGTCACCACCCGGACGCACGATCACCAGAACCCCTGCAAATCCAACAAGAACGGCGGACCATCGGCGCCAGCCGGTCGGTTCGCGCAGGACCAGTGCCGAGATTGCTGTGACAAACACCGGCATCACAAAAATCAGCGCAGTGGCTTCGGCAAGGCCCAGATAGAGGAAACTGGTGAAGAACAGCGTCGCCGCGATCAACCACAACACCCCACGCAGGAGATGGGCTACCGGCCGGTGTGTGACCAGTGCGGAGCGTCCGCCCATCTTGAGCGCGATCAGCATCGCGAAGGGCAGGGCGATGATGTTGCGCAGGAAGAGGATCTGGATCGGCGAATAGCCTTCGGTCAGCGTTTTGGCGATGCCGTCGTTGACACACAGGCTCGCCACCCCGATCGACATCAGCAAGATGCCTGTGGTTGCCTTGGATGCGGTGCCGGCCGTTGCTGACTGCATGTGCTGATCTCCTGCGCGAATTTCAGGTAATCTTGAAACTCGGGCCGCGCAAGGTCATTCCTCGCAGGAAATGGCCTCGGTAAGATCGACAATTCAATTTATGGGTGTGGTTCGGTTGGATGTTTGTTACACTGAAGCATGTCCTTCAAAAGACTATTTCTGCTCACGCTTCTGGTGCTGACGTTTCTCGGCAACGCTGCTGTTGCTGACAATCCGACCAAGATCCGGCTGACCAACGGCGAATGGGCGCCTTATCAGTCTGAGAACCTGCCGGAATATGGTGCAGCCTCTGCGCTGGTCACAGCTGCCTTCAATGCCGTCGGCATTGACGTGGAATATGGTTTTTTCCCCTGGAATCGGGCCATGATCGAAGTCGAGCGGGGGGCCTGGGACGGGACCTTTATGTGGGTGCTGACACCCGAAAGGGAACGTATCTACCTGCCGAGCGATCCGCTTTTCACCCTTGATGAAGTTGTTTTTTACAACAAGAACAATCCGATCGAAGCCAATGAGCCATCCGACCTGAAGGGCAGGGTCATGGGCGCGCTCGATTCCAGCGCTTTCGGAAGGCAATTCGCACCGCTGGTGGAGGATGGTTCGATCTATGTCGCCCGCGTTCGCAACAATCAGCAGTTGTTCGAAATGCTGGCCCGGGAGCGGGTGGACTTTGTGCCCGAGCTGAAAACCAGCGGCTATGACGCCGTGCTGGAACACCTGACGGAAGAGCAGAGAAATCGCATCGGCCATCTGGAAACGATGACCTATTCCTGGTCCTACCACCTGTTGATCTCCCGACACATCGACGACGGTCCGTATTTCGTCGAAGCCTTTAATCGCGGCATGGAGATCATCCGGGAAAATGGCGAATTCGAACGCATCATTGGACCCTATATCCGGCCGAAGGTCCTCAACTGATTTCAAAGAGCGTCATTTCAGCTACGGATGCGGCTGCCTTTGCGTCTTTTGTCCGCAAATGATATTGAGCCGCCCATGACTGCAACAAACCGCCTCTATTCCACCCACCTGCCACGTTTCTCCGTGGCCCCCATGATGGAGTGGACAGACCGACATTGCCGGGCCTTTCACCGGCAGCTGTCGCGGCACGCGCTGCTTTATACCGAGATGGTGACCACCGGCGCGGTCATTCACGGTGACAGGCAGCATCTGCTCGGCTTTTCCGATAGCGAGCACCCGATTGCCTGCCAGTTGGGTGGATCGGACCCGCAGGACATGGCGGAAGCGGCCCGGATCGTTGCCGATTTCGGCTATGACGAGGTCAACATCAATGTCGGCTGCCCGTCTGACAGGGTGCAGTCCGGTCGCTTCGGCGCCTGCCTGATGGAAGAACCGGCGCTGGTGGCGGCCTGTGTCGAGGCGATGAAGGCGGCGGTCGACATCCCGGTTACCGTCAAATGCCGGATTGGTGTCGATGATCAGGATCCGGAAGTGGCTCTGGACGCCATGGCCGATGCGGTCTTTGCGGCTGGCAGTGATGCGCTCTGGGTTCATGCCCGAAAGGCCTGGCTCCAGGGTCTCAGCCCGAAGGAAAACAGGGACATTCCGCCGCTGGATTATGACCGGGTGCTGCGCCTGAAGCAGCGCCTTCCGGAAAAGTTCATCGGTCTGAATGGCGGCCTGCAATCACTCGACCAGGCGGAACCCTATCTTGAAACGCTGGACGGTCTGATGTTCGGCCGGGCCGCGTATCACACGCCCGAAATTCTGGGTGAAGTCGATCGCCGCCTTTACGGGGAAAATGCGGACGATGTTTCTCCCTGGCAGGCCGTGAAGGCGCACAAGGCCTATCTGGCGGAGCAGCTTGAACGCGGTGTGAAATTGGCGCATATGACCCGGCACATGCTCGGGTTGTTTCACGGCCGGCCGGGCGCGCGGTCCTGGCGGCGCATCCTGACTGTGGAAGCGATCAAGTCCGGCGCGGGCCTGGACGTGGTCGACCAGGCACTCGCCGCTGTCAGCCCGGCAGGAGGAGATCTCGCCGCGGCGGAGTAGGTCAGGACTATGATTTTGGCCAATGCGCGGGCACCGGATCAACCGCCAGGGAAACCGTCACGGCGTCATGATCAGGCGGTCGCCTTCGATGCGCCAGCTGCGCAGGCGGTCGAGTGCACTCATGCCCAGAAGGCTGGCTTCCAGGGAACCGTCACGGGCGACAAAGCCGCGCACATTTCGCAAGGTGTGATCGCCGATGGTGATGTCGTCGATCCGCACGGGCGCGACCAGCGTGCGGCCATTGGCCGTTGACACCGGCACGGTGAACGAAAGATCCTCGTCCCGATAACCGGCCCGGCGGGCATCGTCATAGTTCAGGACAACCGCGCTGGCGCCGGTGTCCAGAAGAAACTCCGTTCGCGCACCATTGGCCCGTCCGCTGACAACAAAATGGCCGCCTGCATCGCGCACGATCAGGATCGTGCCGTCCTGTTGGGTAACTGCCATCCCGGGCGCGAGTGCGCCCAGAACCCTGTATCCCGCCTGAACCAGGTCGGTGCGATAGGTGTAGCCGACAACGAGCAGGGCGCAGAGACCGCCCCAGAAGAACGTCCCCTGAATCACCTCGCGCACTTTCGGCTGGCCGAAAATGAAGCTGGCGAGAAAGACAAAGGCCAGCGCGGACAAGGCAACGATACGCGGGCCGCTGTCATCGAAATTGGCATTTGCCGGATCGGTCGGATCTCCGAAAAAGGCATAAAAGGCGCCCGCCGCCATGATGACCACCAGCACGACGACCATCAGGCCACGAAAACGTTTGGGTCCGTTCATCCCTGGCCTCCCGTGGCGCGTGTGGGACGCTGTCTTGCCGGGAGGTCTGCAAGAATGTCAGACCTCTGCCGGTCACTGAACTGTGTCCAGGAGGCGATTTCATCGAGGGTCCGGTAACAGCCAAGGCAAAGGCCGGTTTGCCGGTCGATCTGACAGGTTTTGATACAGGGCGACTTCATGAGTGGGATATGGCGGCGGATTGTGGCTTTGCCAAGACAAAATGTGGCGGAAGTGACAGGTGTCAGGTGCTGTGATCAGGAACCGCCGCCATAAGTGAAGGGGGCGGTGATGACCCGGATCGGCAGAGCGACGGCTGTCCCGGCGGCATTGCCGACGAAACTGCCCAGATCATTGCCGAGATTGGCACCGCGATTTTGGTCGGCTGACGACGAAACAACGGAATTGCTCAGTGTCGTGCGCATTTCCGGCCTCAGTTGGGCAAGCTGCGCGAATTTTGAATGATGTGCTCCGTCGAGCGATTCCAGTTCCGTCACATCGATCACGATTGCGCCGAGTTCGGCCAGTTCCTGGTCGTCCGAATAGGCGCCGACCCGTTCCTTGCCGCCGGCAATCGTTCTGGACAGGCGCAGCGCGCGATCGTCCTTGGAGACGATCACGGTATAGGGTTTGGGCGGTTTGCCGAGTTTGCGCAGCTGCGCCTTGAAGAGGTCGATATCGATATCCGGCGCGGCCAGCACGATATCGTCGATCTTGGCGGCAATACGCCTGCGGTTTTCCGGTTTGGCCTGAACCGCGGTTTCCATCAGCAGCCAGTTCCCCATGGAATGCGCAAGAATGGTGATGTTGGTGGCTCTGGTGCTCGTCAGTTCGACCAGGGTTTCTTCCAGCGCACTGCGGGCAATGGCGGCGCTGTTGAGGTCATAGACATAATCCTGGAGCCTGCCGCGGGACGCCCAGGTAAAGAAGACCGGAACGCCTTCGAACTTGGCGTCATGAACGATCTGGGCAAATCGATAAAGGCCTTCGGGAAAGCGCGTGTTATAGCCGTGAATAAAGACGAAGACCTCGCGCTTGTTGGGCGGAAGGGCCGCAAGACGCTCATTGATCTGCCGTTTGAAGGCTGCCTTGTCAGCTATGTAGCCGGCGCTGCGGGCAACAAAATCTTTCTCCGGGTTGCCCGGCAGGCTTTCCGGCCACTCGATCTGGCCCGGCTCGTGACTGGGCGGAACGGAAATCGAGGCTTCGGCATAGCTGACAGCCGAGGAGCGTTCACCGCCGAAATAGGTGTCAGGGCGACTGTCCCGCTCACGCGTGGTCACGATCATGATGTCGCTAATCTTGGCATCCGGTGCTGGTTCGGTGTTGATCACCAGTGCGCCCGAGTCAGGTCTGCCGCCGCAGGCAGTCAGAACCAGAAGTGCAAATACCAACATGGCTGCGGCCACTAGGGGCTGCGTTCGAGGGTTTGCCCCACCATTCTGCCAAACGCGTGTGATCATTCGGGCGACCGGTCCCAGCTTCAGGTTGTTTCAAGGCACCATAAGCATACCTGCGAGAAAACCAAGCCCGCTTGTTTGCTGAATCGCGCCAAGTACATCGCCGGTGACCCCGCCGATCTTGTCGCGGGCCAGCGCGCCGACCGCGAAGGCTGTGACCGCCGCCAACGAGAGAGCCAGCAAAAACGCGGGCAGGGACAGCAGCAAAAAGGCGGGCAACAGCAACGGCAATGTGACCAGCAATGCCCCTTTCAGGGTCGCAGCATCCGGTTTGCCGAACCGGGCTGCAAGTCCATCCGGGCGGGCTTGCGGAAGAGCTCGCCATTGCCAGACAAGAAGCGCACGGCTGAGGGCTTCGCCCGAAAGGAACAGCAAGGCAGCATCTGCAGGTGAAAATCTTTGCCACAGAGCGGCCAGCAAGGTCACTCTCAAGACCACGCTGACAATCAGGGCAAGAGCGCCAAACGCCCCGATGCGGCTGTCCTTCATGATCTCAAGGCGCCTGTCACGGGTTGCACCGCCAAAAAAGCCGTCAGCCAGGTCGCTGAGACCGTCCTCGTGCAGGGCACCGGTCGTGGCAGCCAGAAGACCGATCATGAGTGTCGCCACCACAAGCACCGGCAGGTGGGTATAGCCGAGAGCCGTTCCGAGAGCCGCCGCCGGCAGGGCAACCACTAGTCCGGCCAGCGGCGCGGCGCGCGCAATGCGCCTGAAGTCGGGAATTGCGGCCGGATCGTCAAATGCATTGAGGGGCTTGGAGAGTGGCAGGCGGGAGAAGAATCGCACGCACGCGGCGGCGTCGGCCGCCAGGCGCTGACAGCGGATCAGAAAGGGGGCCGCGTGATCCCAAGGTTTGTCGGAGCTTGAATCGGCTCCGGAATCAGGAAGTTGGTCGGATTCAGAGCTCATCAGGCCGGTCCCGCGCTTGAGTTTTTCAAGGGCACGGTTATAGATCAGCGCCTTAGCGATACCAAGTGCCGGCTGGGCCGGCTGAACAATCCGGAAGCTTGAAAATGTCCCTGTCCGAGACCGCGCTGCCTTTCGACGATATCCGCAATCTGGTGAAATCCATGCCTGGACCGGATGAGGAAGCACTCGGCAAGGTGAGGGCGCGCGATGCGGAACTGACCAAACCTGCCGGATCGCTCGGCAGACTGGAAGAAATCGCAGAATGGCTCGCTGCCTGGTCTGGCAAGGCGCCGCCGAAAATCACCCGCCCGCTGGTCGCTATCTTCGCGACCGCGCATGGGGTCGCCGATGAAGGTGTCTCCGCCTTCCCGAGCGCGGTCAACCGGCAGATGGTCGAGAATTTCGCTGCCGGTGGTGCGGCCATCAACCAGCTCTGCCGGGCCTACGACATCGGTCTGAAAGTGTTTGATCTGGCGGTGGACATGCCGACCCCGAGCATTACCAGGGAAGATGCCATGGACGAGGCTAACTGCGCCGCCACCATGGCATATGGCATGGAAGCCCTGGCTGGCGGTGTTGATTTGATCTGTCTCGGAGAGATGGGCATCGGCAACACCACCGTTGCTGCCGCCGTGCTGAATGGCCTCTTTGGCGGCAAGGCCGAGGACTGGATCGGCCGCGGCACCGGTGTCGATGACGAGGGGCTGGCGCGCAAGCGCGATGCGGTAACCGCCGCTGTCGAGCGCCTCAAGGGTGAAAAGGATCCTCTGGAGATCCTGCGCAAGATCGGCGGACGGGAAATCTCGGCCATGGCTGGTCTCATCATCGCCGCTCGCCTGCAGCGTGTCCCGGTGATTGTCGACGGCTTTGTCACCACAGCTGCCGCAGCCGTCGTCTATGCCATGGACCCGGAAGGGCTAGATCACTGTCTTTTTGCCCATGTGAGCGCAGAACAGGCCCATGCACGGGCACTGGACCATATGGGCAAGGAAGCCCTGTTCGATTTCGGCATGCGCCTTGGCGAAGGCTCCGGGGCGGCGCTGGCCGCAGGTATTGCGAAAGCGGCGGCTGAAATGCATTCCGGCATGGCCACATTCGCCGATGCGGGCGTTGCTGAAAAGTCCGAATAAGGCCCTGGACTGTCGCCTCAGGCGGTTCGGTTGAAGGCCGGTTCGGAATCTTCCGGGTCGACCCAGACCACGTCCGGTGAGAAATTCATGATCCGCGCCCGGGGCAGGGTCACGGTGACTTCCGTGCCTTCGCCCAGTTTCGACTTCAACGCGAACTTGCCTTCATGCATGTTGACCAGCGCCTGAACAATCGACAGCCCGAGGCCGGTCCCGGGTTCCGCCGTCTTGATGGCGTGTGAACCCTGACCGAAGGCTTCCAGAACGGTTGGAACCTCTTCCTCCGGGATGCCCGGGCCGCTGTCCTTTATTGAGACGTACTGGCCACCATCGGAGGTCGGGCCGACCATGATCCGGACCTCGCCGCCGACAGGTGTGAACTTGACCGCGTTGGAGAGCAGGTTGAGCACGACCTGGCGCAAAGCCCGTTCATCGGCCCAGACCCGGGGCAGGTCGGGTTCATGGGTGTGGTGCAGCGAAATCGACTTGGCCTTGGCCCTGACCTTCATCATGGTGCCGCATTCCTCGACAACGTCGTCAAGATAAAGCGGTTCTTCATGCAATTCGTGGCGGCCGGCCTCGATGCGCGAGAGATCGAGAATCTCGTTGATCAGGTTCAAAAGGTGTTGTCCGGACCCGTGAATGTCTTCGGCGTAGGAGCGGTAATTCTTGTTCTCCATCGGGCCGAGCACCTCGTCCTTCATGATCTCCGAGAAGCCCAGGATGGCATTGAGCGGTGTGCGCAACTCGTGGCTCATGGTGGCCAGGAAACGGGACTTTGCAAGGTTGGCGGCTTCTGCACGCCGCCGGGCTTCGTCCGACATGGCATTGGCAGTCTCAAGCTCTGCGATCAGGTGATCCTTGTCCGCCCGGTACTCCAGCATCGTGTTGGCGTTTTTCAGGAGCTGGTTGCCAAGAATGAAGAAAAAACCCTGGGCGCCGATTGCCATCGCTGCAAGCGTGTAATGGATCGGATCGACTTCCTTCAGGAAACTGACGGTCACGACCAGCGTCATCGGCAGTGTGCTGGCCAGGAGGCATCTCGGCAATGTGGCTGACTGCATCGTGTTCATGGCGACCACGATCAGCAGCGTCGCAAAATGAAAGATGACGAAGCCTTCACCGGCATCGCTGGTTTTCGGCATCAGGAAAAACAGCGCCCAGCTGCAGCCGTAGATGAAGTCGCCGAGCGTGAAACGACGGCGCCAGTAGATCCGTGCCTTCTGGTCGGACGGCGCTTTTTCATAGGTGTGGCTGGTCACAACCATCAGGAAATGGGTGCAAAGCGTGACCGTGAACCAGGCGCCGATGAACAGTGGGTCGATCCACAAGACGGAAATCGCCGCGACGATCAGCGCCAGCAGTGGCACGGCATAGGCCGCGTTGATACGGGTATCGGCAAAAAGGTGCTGGCGTTCCAGGTCAAAGGTGGTGTGACGGCTGTCAGGCGCGCCCAGACGGCTGCGGACATCCTGGGCCGAACGCGCCATCTCGCGCCGGCGCTGAGCCCGCTGCTCGTTGATGGCGTCCTTGTCGGCGCCTGTTTCTGACGCAAGGGTTCCCATTTGCCGCCCAAGAGTTGTGATTTTGTTATTCTGATAGTGTCTGTTTATTCACTCTGACTCACCATTCCTTAAGATCGTCCTCAAGATCGTGGTTAGGGGAGTCTTAACGGAATGTGTCGGGATGCAACTAATTGCCGGATAAGATGAAATCACAAGACCTTCAGCAGCTTGCGAAGGAGATCCGCGCCTGCCGGATCTGCGTCGACCAGCCCGAGGCCGCACCTCTGCCGCATTCGCCGCGACCCGTCCTCCAGGTCTCCTCGACGGCAAGGCTCTGCATTTGCGGCCAGGCGCCTGGGACACGCGTTCACAAGAGCGGCAGACCGTTCACCGATCCGAGCGGTGACCGCTTGCGGGACTGGATGGGAATAGGCGAGGAGACCTTCTACGACCCGGACCAACTCGCGATCGTCCCCATGGGGTTCTGCTTTCCTGGGCTCGACGCCAAGGGAGGGGACCTGCCACCGCGTCGTGAGTGTCGCAAGGCCTGGCATGACCGGCTGTTTGCCGAGATGCCGCAAATCGAGCTGATCCTGATCATCGGCCAATATGCACAGGCCTATCACCTCGGCGACAGACGGCACAAATCCCTGACGGCGACGGTGACCGATTGGCGGAACTATTTCGGTGAGGATGTCATTGAAGGCGGCAGGCGGGTTTTGCCGCTGCCGCATCCATCCTGGCGAAACAATGCCTGGCTGAAGAAAAACCCCTGGTTCGAGACGGATCTTGTGCCTGTGCTGCGCCGGGAGGTGAAACGATTGACGGAGAGCGAGAGCAATTCGCCCGAGATCGAAAAAAATTCTCAAAATGGCTGAATTTGACTTTCCACTTGAAATTCAGTTACGCCTTTTCCCGTTCAGTTAAAATGATTTCCCAAGGCGGTCGGGAAGAGCGCGAGGGCAATCAGCCGACAAAACCGGATCCTTTCATGATCGACCGTATCGACCGCCGTATTCTGTCAATCCTGCAGGAAGATTGCACCGTTCCCGTCGCCGAAATCGGCCGCCGGGTCGGACTGTCAACGACACCCTGCTGGCGGCGCATCCAGAAAATGGAAGAAGACGGCGTGATCACGGGCCGTGTTGCGTTGCTGGATCCCACCAAGGTCAATGCCAA
This sequence comes from Roseibium sp., assembly GCF_965233565.1. Classification (GTDB taxonomy): domain Bacteria; phylum Pseudomonadota; class Alphaproteobacteria; order Rhizobiales; family Stappiaceae; genus Roseibium. The sequence goes on from NZ_OZ247494.1 coordinate 5,954,129, forward strand.
GGTCACGGCCTTTGTCGCGATCACGACAAGTCAGCATTCCGAGGACTGGCTCAAGAAATTTGCGGACGTGATCCGGGAGTTTCCGGAAGTGGTTGAGTTCTACAGGATGGCGGGGCAGGTCGACTACCTGCTCCGGGTCGCCGTGCCGGACATTGAGGCCTACGATGCCTTTTACAAGAAGCTGATCGCCAAGATCGACATCTCCGACGTCTCGACGACCTTTGCCATGGAGCAGATCAAGAACACCACGGCGCTGCCGCTTGGCTATGTGGCTGCGGAAAAGCCGAAGCCGGAAAAGGGCTGAGCCCCGCTCCGGCGTGGCGGCTCAGGCCACTTTTGGCCAATAGGTGCCGAGGCACCACAGGTTGCCCTCGGGGTCCTGGCAGATAAACTCCCGGCTGCCATAGTCCCGATCTTCCGGTTCCTGCAGGATTGTGGCGCCCGCCGCTTCGGCCCTGGCAAAGGCCTGATCGGCGTCGTCGACTGCAAGATAGATGGTTTTGCCGTTGGGGCCCTCGGGTTGGCCCACAATCTTGGCGAATTCATCGTCCCGTGCCTGTCCGAGCATGATCATTGCCGAGCCGAATGCGAGCTCGGCGTGGCTCACGGTTCCTTTTGTATCCCGGTGAACGAGATGTTCTACAAAACCGATGCTGTTGCACAGCCATGTGATCATTGCCTCGGCATTGCCGAACCTGTAGGCGGGGAAAATTCTGCTGGCTTCATAGGTCATGGTTCACCTCCTTTGATGGCAAGGTGATACCCGTCGGTCGGCGAGGTGGCTTGAAGATTTGTTACCTGTCACCAGGTGGGGGCCAGGTTATTTCGGTTGAAACCCTGCCAGGTCGTCGGGGAAAAACCGGTAAACTCGACAAAGTCGCGGATCAGATGGGCCTGATCCGCATAACCGAAGTCGAGGGCGACGCCTGGCCAGTTGATGTCTTGCGACGTATTTGCCAGGTGAAACAGCTGATTGAACCGAATGACCCTAGCTACGGCCTTGGGAGGTCGACCGATGTCGCGGCGAAACTGGCTGACGAGATGTTTCCGGCTCCAGCCGAGTTCCTCCGCCAGCGCAGCGATTGGATGACGGCCGCCGGATTGCAAAAGCCGTCGATAGGCGACCTCACTGCGTGTTGCAGGGGCGAGCCGTTTTCGAAGGCGATTGCAGACAAAGTTCAGGCCGTGCTGCAGGCGGCTGGTCCAGCAATCCATGTCTTCGATCTGGCGAACAAATTCGGCGGTCTCCGGATCCGCGATGTCCTCGGCGGCTTGCATACGCCCGGTCAGTTCGTCCATGGGCAGATCGAAAAAACGGCGGGCGCCAAGCGGCGTGAAGTTGACCTGGAAACAACTGGCCTGGCCGTTGGACCGAATGAAGACCGGCGCGCCGCAAAGGCCGGCGACGAAGCTGGGCACAGCGTCGTCGCGGGTGGGGCGATATCCGATCCCGATCTGGAACGGGGAGCCAAGATTGATCACCAGGGGGATGGTCAGGGAGGCCGCCTCAATCATCTTGTTGGCTTGAGGGCCGCGCTCCTCATAGCCAACGACATTCGTGAAATAGGCGCGCAGATCCACAGGGGCGTCCAGGCGCCAGAAACCGGCGTTGATGCCGGGAGGCGGCGACATGGACGGTGTTGAAGGTGCGAATTCGGCAGACATGGATCTTCCTTCCGCGCGCAGAATAAGGATCGGGGATACTCCCGTCACGCAAAATGCAGGGCGTCAGGTCTGGCTTTCCAAGGGATGCCGGGCAAAAAATCGGGCGGTTTCTGCGTCGGACACGGCCTTGCCGCAAAAGATTTCGACAAAATAGGGCATGCGCTGTAGCCGTGGGCCAAGAGGTTCGCTCGGGCCATCCTTGATCATAGAGATGTAACCGATCTGCGTGAGATAAATCGTGTCGGCGCGCACGCGGGCATAGGCCGCGTCATACCCGAACCGTTCGAACATGGTCTGCAGCGCACCAACGCGTACCCGGTCGGCCTCGTCCAGAAGGACCGCCAGGGATGCGTCGGTATGCGCCCAGTTGCGCACGGCAAACTCCAGTTTTGAATCGAACAGCTCCGGCATGAGCCAGAGATCGAAGAGATTCAGGATCGCTTCGGTGATCGTCTCCGCGTAGTCTTCGGTGCGCCTCACCAGATTGCCGGTGTTCTTGGATTGCCACAGGGTGATCAGGGCGTTCAGAAGATCGTCGCGATCTGAAAAGTGGCCGTAGAAGCTGGTGCGCGACAGGCCGAGCCGCTCCGCAAGCGGCATCACCTTCACACCATCAATACCGTTCTCCAGAAGGGCCTGATAGGCCGCTTCGATCCAGATCTCGCGGGTGCCCCGCCAGCCGGTTGTTTTTTCGATCAAGGGCTCGGTCATTAATCCCCGATAGCAGCGAATTTCCGCCACAGCAATCAAAATTGACACCTGTGTCATCAAAAGCGACATGAATGTCGTTTTTGCGTCTTTTCAAAGCAAATTGTCTGGCTCACTCTGGCCGTAATGAGGAGTTCCGCGCCGCCGGAAGAGGTTCGAAGAGGGAAACTGATGTCCAAGGATCCGCTGTTGCAGCCCTATCAGCTGAAGCACCTGACATTGAAAAACCGGATCATGATCACGTCGCACGAACCGGCCTATCCGGAAGACGGCATGCCCAAGGACCGGTACCGGGCCTATCATGAAGTGCGTGCCAAAGCCGGTGTCGCCATGACCATGACGGCCGGGTCTGCTGCCGTGTCGCGCAATTCGCCGCCCGTCTTCAACAACATCCTTGCCTACAAGGACGAGGTGGTGCCCTGGGTCCGTAAGCTGACGGATGCCTGCCATGAGCATGGCTGCGCCGTCATGATCCAGCTGACGCATCTCGGTCGCCGTACACATTGGAACAAGGGGGACTGGCTGCCGGCAGTGTCGTCGAGCCATGAACGCGAGGCAGCTCACAGGGCCTTTCCGAAGCAGGTTGAAGACTGGGATATTGAACGGATCATTCAGGACTACGCCGATGCCGCAGAGCGCATGAAGGAGGGCGGCATGGACGGCATCGAGCTGCAGGCCTATGGCCACCTGATGGACCAGTTCTGGTCACCGGCCACCAACACGCTTGGCGGACCTTATGGAGGCTCCCTGGAGAACCGCATGCGCTTTTCGCTGGACGTGATCGATGCGGTTCGTGAACGTGTCGGGGATGACTTCATTCTCGGGATCCGGTTCACGGCCGACGAGGACATGGAAGGGGGCATTACGGCGGACGAGGGTCTGGACATCGCCCGGCGCCTCAAGGACACCGGCAAGATCGATTTCCTGAATGTCATCCGTGGTCACATCGATACGGATCCGGGGCTGACCGATGTCATTCCGGTCCAGGGCATGCGCAACGCGCCCCATCTCGACTTCGCTGGCCGGATCAGGAAAGAGATTGGCCTGCCGACCTTCCACGCTGCCAAGATCCCCGATGTGGCGACCGCCCGGCACGCGATCGCCGAAGGGCTGCTCGATATGGTGGGCATGACCCGTGCACACATGGCCGATCCCTTGCTGGTCAGGAAGATCGCAGAAAAGCGGGAAGACGATATTCGGCCCTGCGTCGGCGCCACCTATTGTCTGGACCGCATCTATCAGGCCGGCGACGCCCTGTGCATTCACAACGCGGCCACCGGACGGGAACTCACGATGCCGCATGAGATCCCGCCTGCGGAGAACCGGAAGAAGGTCGTGATTGTCGGTGCCGGGCCGGCAGGCATGGAGGCGGCTCGCGTGGCTGCCGAGCGCGGTCACGACGTGACGGTGTTCGAAGCCGCTCCGGACGCTGGTGGTCAGATCCGTCTGACCGCCCAGTCCGAACGCCGTCGGGAGATGATTTCGATCATTGAATGGCGCATGGACCAATGTGTGGCAAGAGATGTGAAGTTTCGCTTCAATACATTTGCAGAAGCATCTGATGTGACGTCCCAAAACCCGGATTCAGTAATTGTTGCCACTGGCGGTCTGCCCCACACGGACGTCCTGTCGGAAGGCAATGACCTTGTCGTCTCGTCCTGGGATATCATTGCCGGCGATGTCAAACCGGGCAGGCGGGTGCTTGTCTATGACGATGCCGGCGATCATGCCGCTCTCCAGGCGGCCGAGATCATTGCCAGGTCCGGCGCCCATGTCGAGATCATGACCCCGGACCGGTCCTTTGCGCCGGATGTCATGGCCATGAACCTGGTGCCCTATATGCGTTCACTGCAGGACAAGGATGTGCGCTTCACGGTGACTTACCGGCTGAAGGCGGCCAGACGGTCGGGCAACATGATCACCGCGGTGATCGGCACGGATTATTCCAGCCATACGCAGGAACGGGAGTTTGATCAGATCGTGGTCAACCACGGCACCATCCCGATGGATGAGCTTTATTTCGACCTGAAGCCGCTGTCCAAAAACCTGGGCGCCGTCAATCAGGAGGCGCTGATTTTCGGACGGCCGCAGCCCATGGAGGCCAATCCGGAAGGGCGCTTTGCGTTGTTCCGGATTGGCGATGCGGTGTCGGCCCGCAACACCCATGCAGCCATCTATGACGCCTTACGTCTGGTCAAGGATATCTGACGAAACATTCACCACGCCTGCGGAAATTTTCGGCGCGTCTTACATGGATAACCGGATGCCGCTTTTGCGCTACGGCCCGGGCCGGGTGTGCGCCTAATTTCTCGCTCTGGGATCGGCCGGATGACTCGGCCGGAAAGGACGTGTCACCATGCTCAGCGATGCAGAAATTCTCTCTCTCTTGATGGGCCGCCGCGCAGGTTATTCCCTGCCGCAGGCCTTCTACACCGACGCCGACGTCTATCAGGCCGACCTGAGGAACATCTGGCAGAAAGACTGGATCTTTGCGCTGCCGTCAGCAGAGCTGCCGAAGGCGGGCAACTATGTGACGCTGCAGATCGGTGACTATTCGGTCATCGTGGTGCGCGGTTCCGACGGCGTCATTCGGGCCTTCCACAATTCCTGCCGTCATCGTGGCAGCCGGATCTGCGCAGCCTCCAAGGGCTCTGCGCCGAAACTGGTCTGTCCCTATCATCAGTGGACCTACGAGCTGGACGGCAAGCTGCTCTGGGCGCGCGAGATGGGGCCGGATTTCAAGCCCGATGACCATGGGCTGAAGACGGTGCATTGCGTCGACGTTTCCGGCATGGTCTTCATTTGCCTGGCCGCCGTTGCGCCTGACACCACCGAGCTCGTCAGGCAGGCCAAGCGGTATCTTGGACCGCATGATCTTTCCAATCTGAAGGTTGCCCACCAGTCGTCGATCATCGAAGAGGGCAACTGGAAGCTGGTGCTGGAAAACAACCGCGAATGTTATCACTGCTCCGGTTCACACCCCTCCCTGTGCCGCACCTTCCCGGATGACCCCAATCTGGTGGGCGGGGATGATTCCACCAGCTCCAATGCGGGCCTGGCGCATGTCGAACGCTGCGAGAATGCAGGGTTTCCGGCAAAATACGTGATCTCTCCCGACGAGCGCTGGCGCTTCGTGCGCATTCCGTTCCTGGGTGATGCGGTCAGTTACACGATGGACGGCAAGGCGGCCGTTTCCAAGCGCATCGGCTCGGTGCCGTTCGACAATGCCGGCTCCTGCCTGTTCTTCCACTATCCGAACACCTGGAACCATTTCCTGTCCGATTCCGTGCTGACCTTCCGCGTGCTGCCGATCGGACCGATGGAAACGGAAGTCACGACCACCTGGCTGGTGCACAAGGATGCCGAGGAAGGCGTCGATTATGACCTGGAGCGTCTGACCGAAGTCTGGATCCACACCAATGACGAGGACCGGCAGATCGTCGAGGAAAACCAGATTGGCATCAAGTCGCCGGCCTATGAGCCCGGGCCCTATTCGCCGCTGCAGGAAAGCGGTGTCATTCAGTTCATCGACTGGTACGCACAAACCCTGGAAAACGGTCTGATGGGCCGGTTCCGCGTGGCAGCGGAGTAAGCTCATGATCCCGATGCCCGGGCGCGACACGCCCGTCTGGACCGACAGCGAAGTCCTGGAATGCGTGATGGTGGTGCCGGAAGCACCGGATGTGAAAACATTCTCCTTCCGCCCGCCCTCCGGCGCGACCTTTGTCTACAAGGCCGGACAGTTCATCACGCTGGACCTGCCGGTTCCCGGCGGCAACGTGCAGCGGACCTACACGCTGTCGTCTTCACCTGTATCCAACGCCTATGTCTCGGTGACCGTGAAGGCCCATGCCGACAGCATCGGCACGCGCTGGATGCTGGACCACTTGAAGCCGGGCATGCGGATCAAGGCTTATGGGCCGGCCGGCCTGTTTCATCTGCCGCCCAGTCCCGATGGCAAGTACCTGTTCATCTCGGCCGGGTCCGGCGTCACGCCGATGATGTCGATGGCGCAGACCCTGTTTGAGCGCGGCGAAGACCCGGACATCTGCTTCATTCAATGCGCCAATCGGCCGGTTGAGCTGATTTTCCGCCAGAAGCTGGAGTATATGGCCAGCCGCGTGACCGGCCTGCAGCTTCATTTTGTCGTGTCAAAGAGCGATCCTTACGAAGTCTGGACCGGCTACCGGGGTCATTTCAACCAGCTGATGCTGGGCCTGATGTGCAATGACTACCTGGAACGGGATGTCTTTTGCTGTGGCCCGGAAGGCTTCATGGACTCGGTGCGCGAGATCCTGAACGCCCTCGGCTACGACATGGACCGCTATCACCAGGAGAGCTTCCAGGCGCCGGCCGAAACCAAGGAAGAGCTCACCGAATTCGACGATGTCGTGCCGCAGGACGATGTTCAGGCCCAGATCGTTTTTTCCAATTCGCAGGTCTCGGCCTGGTGCTCGGAAACCGACACGGTCCTGGCGGTCGCCAAGGATGCGGGCCTCAACATCCCCTCTGGCTGCACATTCGGTGTCTGCGGCACCTGCAAGGTCAAGAAGGTCTCCGGCGAGGTTCACATGGTCCATTCCGGCGGTATTAGTGAGGAAGATGTCGAGGCCGGATACATCCTGGCGTGCTGTTCCAATCCGATCGGCACCGTCGAAGTCGAGGTCTAGTTCTCTTTTCGGTTGGAAATACATTCAATAATTGCGATGTATCAATGGCGGACACAGGCGAGGGGGCTTACCTTGCCGGTGTCACTGGGAGGACGTCGCATGTTGAAATTTCCTTTGAGCGCCTGTCTTGCGGGAGCAGCACTGATCTTGCCGGCCATTTCGCCAGCAATGGCGCAATCCATTCCGGAGGGCGTGACGGCCTATCAGGTCGAGGCGGAGTTTGAGGATGTGCGCTTCGATCTGGAAAACGCCATAGTCAATCGCGGACTCGTCATCGACTACGTTTCCCATATCGGCGACATGCTGAACCGGACAGCGAAGGATGTCGGCGGCGAAAAGCAGATCTACATGCAGGCACAGTCGATGCTGTTCTGTTCCGCCGACCTGTCGCGCAAGGCGATGGAGGCCGATGCGATCAACATCGCCTATTGTCCCTATGCGGTCTTTGTGTTCGAGCAGCCCGACACGCCCGGAACGGTCACCGTCGGTTACCGGAACCTGGCAGAAACGGGGTCGGAAACCTCAAAAGCCGCAATCGCCAATGTCAACGCGCTGCTTGACGGCCTCGCGCGGGAAGCTGCCGGCCAATAGGGTAAGGTCTCAGCCAACAGCGCGTTCGTTTAGGCGGAGCAGCACCTTCTCGGAGGACAGCTCTTTCGCGGCCGTGCGGCCGACTTTCCGTGCCGTCTTGTCGTCAGAAGCGCCAAGGCGTTCGGCCAGCGCTAGGGCAGGTTGGTGCAGCGACAACGATCGTTTGCCGATCTGGCGCAATGCCCAGTGCACCGCCTTCCAGACGAAATTCCGTTCATCGACCGCATAGCGTTCGATCAGGTCCAGATAGGCCGTGAACTCGGTATCCGGTGCTTTCTTGGCATGAACCGCGCGCCAGGCGATCAGGGCAAAAGCTGCCCGACGGACGAATTCCCGCTCATCGGCCGCCAGCATGATGACCAGTTCGTCCGATCCCTCGCGCCGGGCAAGCACGTTGGTCAACTGGTCGCACAGATCCCAGGACTGGATCTCCTCCAGCCATGACAGCGCCAGGTCCGGTGTCAGGGCTTTGGGCGGCGTCAGGAGAATGGCGAGCAGACGCGCCTCGTGCCAGCCGCTTTGCCAAAGCGATGGCACGAGGTCCGGTGATCGGCCAATCTTGCGGGCGAGGGGACGCAGCACCGATAGCGGCACGCCAAAGGCATGCGAACTGTCGATACCGAACCGGGCCATGCCGGCCCGGTTCTCTTCCGAGCCTGCTGCACGCAGCTCGGCAAGCACGCTGTCAACTGTCCAATCCTGGGTGGAAGTCATCGGTGCGACGGGGCTTTACTTGTCCGCATTCTCTAGCCGGGCGATCAGGCTGGACGTATCCCAGCGATTGCCGCCCATGGCCTGAACTTCGCCGTAGAACTGGTCGACCAGCGCGGTCACCGGCAGCCGGGCGCCTGTGTTGCGTGCGGTCTGCAGGCAGATGTCGAGATCCTTGCGCATCCAGTCGACGGCAAAACCATAGTCGAACTTGCCGGCATTCATGGTCTCCCAACGGTTTTCCATCTGCCAGGACTGGGCGGCGCCACCGCGAATGGCCGAGATGACTTTCTCAACGTCGAGGTCTGCCTTTTTGGCAAAGTGAATGGCTTCCGAAAGGCCCTGAACCAGGCCGGCAATGCAGATCTGGTTGACCATCTTGGTCAGCTGGCCAGCGCCACTTTCGCCCATCAGGCCGACAAACTTGGCGAAACACTCAATGACCGGCTTGGCCTTGTCGAAAACATCCTGGTCGCCGCCGCACATAACGGTCAGAACACCGTTTTCCGCACCGGCCTGGCCACCGGAAACCGGAGCGTCGATGAAGCCGCAGCCCTTGTCCCTGGCGGCCGTATGAAGCTCGCGGGCAACTTCAGCCGAAGCGGTGGTGTTGTCGATGAAGATGGCGCCTTCTTTCAGTCCGTGGAAGGCACCGTCTGTGCCCGTTGTGATGGAGCGCAGGTCGTCATCATTGCCGACGCAGGCAAAAACGAAATCGCAGCCTTCAGCGGCTTCCTTCGGCGTTGTCGCGAAGCTGCCGCCATATTCCTTGGCCCATTTTTCGGCCTTGGCGGTGGTCCGGTTATAGACGGTGACGTCGTGACCGCCCTTGATCTTCAAGTACCCCGCCATCGGGTATCCCATGACACCCAGACCGATGAACGCAACCTTTGCCATGACGAGGCTCCCTTTTTCAGACAAAGGCCCGGTTTTGAACCGGGCCTTTCGTAAAATGTAGTGGTCATGGTTTTAGGGCATTTCCATCAGCCTGTCAGCTCAGGAAAGACCACCGTCAAAGCATCAGGCCCAATAGGGACGCCGTTGCCACAACCAGAAATGCCGCTGCCGTTTCCGGTCAGTCACCTTGAGCCGCTCCTGCGTCTTTGGATCCGGACGCGTGTTCGGCGTAAAGCGGCTTGCTTCAAGAAAACTGCGGGCATAGATATCAAACATTGTCTTACATCCTCTTGCCGGTTGGTGTAGCCTGAAGATGGCTGTTTGATAGGGAAAGTGCCAGTTAATTAGAATTTTGAAATGTAAGGTGAAGTTACATATGGATTGGCGTGCACTTCCCTCTCTGAATGCTTTGAGAGCCTTTGCCGTGGTTGCGGAAACCAGGAGTTTCTCAGCGGCCGGCCGCGAATTGAACGTCACCCATGCTGCCGTCAGCCAGCAGATACGAGGCCTGGAGACCTTTCTCGGGTTTCAGCTGGTTGTGCGCGAGGGCAGAGGTGTTGCCCTTACTCCGGAAGGCGATCGCCTGTTTGACGGGTTAAGCAGCGGCTTCGACATCATTCGCGACACGGTTGACGAACTCCTGCAGGAAGATGTCGCCCGGCCGCTGAACATCACCATGACGCCGTCCTTTGCGATCAGCTGGTTGATGCCGCGGATCAACGATTTCCGCCTCAAGCATCCGGAAATCGAGCTGATGCTCAACCCGACCGCACAGGTGGTCGAGCTCCGGCCCGGCGGCGTGGATCTCGCCATCCGCTTTGGCAACGGTGACTGGCCCGGTTTCGATTCCGAGCTCTTTCTGACAACCAATTTCGCGGTTGTCGGCGCCAGCTGCCTGATCGGGGACCGGAAAATCGAAAAGCCGGAAGACCTGCTTCAATTCCCCTGGCTTTCGGAGTACGGCACCAATGAACTGGCCATCTGGATGGAGCGCCAGGGTGTGGTTCCGAAGGGCAAGCTGAACATCACCCATTTGCCGGGCTATATGGTGCTGGAAGGTGTGCGGCGCGGCGAGGGCATCTCGGCAACCGCCAAGACCTTCATCGAGGCAGATGTCGCTGCCGGCAGCATGCAGGTGCTGTTCGAGGAAGGTGTCAATCCTGGCACGGGCTATCACCTGGTGACCCGGCCGGGCATCAAGCGTCCGCCGCTGAAAGCCTTCTTGAACTGGATGCGGTCCATGCGGCCGGAAGACACCGACTAGGGTCTGAAGTCTGGATTCCTGCGGCGAGGTGACAATCAGATCCCGGCAAGCGCCTGGTCGAGATCGCCGATCAAGTCAGCCGAATGCTCAATGCCGATGGACAGCCGCAACAGGTTTTCCGGGATGCCGGAGCCTTCACCTTCAATGGTATAGCGATGCTCGACAAGGCTCTCGGTGCCGCCAAGCGAGGTTGCCCGCTGAAACAGGTCCAGCGCACCGGCGGCCTTCAGCGCGGCATCTCTTCCACCTTTGATCTGCACGGACATCAAGGATCCAAATCCGCCTTGCATCTGGGATCTGGCAAGGGCGTGTTGCGGATGGCTGGAAACACCTGGATAAAGCACGGCTTCGACCTTCGGATGTGCCTCCAGAAAGTTTGCGATTGCCTGGGCGTTGGCATTCATGCGTTCCACACGAAGGGCCAGTGTTCTCAAACCCCGCAGCAGCAGCCAGGTCTCGAAGGAGCCGAGCACGGCACCGGCGAGTTTGCGCTCCTCGCTGATCGCCTGCCAGGCCTCGCTCGCAGCATCTCCGGTGGAAACGACACCGCCGAGAAGGTCTGAGTGGCCGTTGAGGGTCTTGGTGGCGGAATGCATCACCAGATCGGCGCCGAGTGCAAGCGGCTTGATAATCAGGGGTGTCGCCGCAGTCGCGTCAACGCAAAGGACGGCGCCGGTCTGTTTGCACCGGGCAGAAATCTTCTGGATGTCGGCCACTTGCAAAAACGGATTGCTTGGCACCTCCAACCAGACCAGGGCGGGCTTCGTAACGGAAATCTCGTCGAGAAACGCCTGGAGATCCGTGGCGTCGGCTTCGATCAGGGCAACGTTGTTGCGGGCGCAGAGCTTGCGCAGAAACAGGGTTGTGCCCCAATAGATGCCCGATTGAACCAGGAGTGTCCCGCCTGGCCGTACCAGCCGGGCAACGGCTGCAACGGCCGCCATGCCGGACGCAAAGAGGCGGCTGTCCTCGCCGCCTTCCAGGCAAGCGATCAGGTTCTCGGTCTTCTTGTAGAGCGCGTTGTCGTCGCGGCTGTAGATGTGACCCGGACTGACCGGTTCATAGTCCTCGTCGCGCACAAAAGTTGTCGCTGTCGGGATCGGCGGCACAACGGCGCCGGTTGCCGCATCATGGCCACCGCCACCATGGGCCAGCAGACTGTCGGGATGGAGGCCGGAGGCTTTGGGCAGTTCGCTGGACATGAGGGATCATCCGGTTAAGGGACACATTTCAGGACAGAAATGAAACGGTGAGGGATCACCGTTTCAGATGGCGGGTGAGGCGTGCTTCGATCTTGTCCCAGACGCGGCGCAGGGTTTCAACGATCATGAGATAGGCAACGGCCGCCCAGATATAGGCCTGGAAGTCGTAGGACCGCGAATAGGCGCGGCGCGTTTCGCCCATGAGGTCGTAGATGGTCACGATGGACGCGATGGCCGAGCCCTTGATCATCAGGATGATCTCGTTGCCGTAAGGCCGCAGCGCCACCATCAGGGCCTGGGGCAGAATGATCTTGAAAAAGGCGACCGGTTTGCTGATGCCGAGCGCTGCGGCACCCTCCCATTGCCCCTTCGGCACGTTCAGGATCGCTCCGCGCAGGATCTCCGCCTGATAGGCCGCCGTGTTCAGCGAGAAGGCAAACACGACGCAATACCAGGCTTCCCGGAAGAAGGTCCAAAGGCCGACAGCTTCCAGTTCGGGCCTGAAGGTTCCCGCGCCGTAATAGATCAGGAAGGTCTGTGCGAGCAGCGGGGTGCCCCGGAAGAAATAGACATAGCCATAAGCTGGCGCGGAGAAGATCTTCCAGCTGGACGCGCGTGCGGCGGCAATCGGAACGCTGAGCAGAGCTCCGATCAAAAGGGACACGCCGACGATCTGCAGCGTGACGATGAAACCCTTGACGTAGTTGAACCAGTACTTGTCGACAAACGGACTGGCGATGTTGGAGCCAAGGTAAAAGACCAGCGACACGCCGGAGATGATCCAGAGGGCCATCAGCACGTGGCCGAGGATCCTGGTGTTCGACCAGCGTCGCGGCGGCGCAGGCGGGCGTGCCATGCCCGTGGCGGGGTTGGCGGCGGTCATCTTGCAGCTTCTCCCCGTTTGGACCATTTTTCAATCCGGGAGAGACCGGTCGACGAAATCATTGCCAGGACCAGGTAGATCAGGCAGGCGATGCCGAAGAACAGAAACGGCTCCTTGGTCACGCGGGCCGCGATACCTGCTTCGCGCACGAGGTCCGCAAGACCGATCACGGAGACAAGCGAGGTTTCTTTCAGCAGGATCAGCCACAGGTTGCCGAGCGCGGGCAGGGCGAGCCTGATCAGCTGCGGCAGGATGATCAGGGTCATGGTCTGGTAGCGCGACAGGCCAAGCGCGTGGCCGCCTTCATACTGGCCCTGCGGAATGCCGCGAAACGCGGACAGGAAGGCTTCCGACGCGTAGGACGAAAACACCAGGGCAAGCGCAACCATGCCGGCGACGAAGGAATTCACTTCGATATAGGTGTCAAAACCCAGCAGCTTCAGTCCCTGCTGGATGCCGATCTGGACACCGAAATAGACCAGGAACAGCGTCAGCAGTTCCGGCAAGCCACGAAAGATTGTCGTGTAGATATTGGCGGCGAGCTTGAGACTGGGTTCGCTTGAGTTTTTAGCCAGCGCGATCAGGAACCCGAGAACAAGTCCGAATGGCAAAGTGGCGATCGCCAGTGAAACTGTTACCAGGACCCCAAGTGCGATCGTGTCGCCCCAGCCCTGTTCCCCGAAGGAGAGTAGCGTCAGAGCTTCTTCCATAAGCCGGCGCTTCTTTCTGTTTGTTGTTGTTGGTCCGGCCGCCCCTCCGGCCGTACTGCGGGATTTTTCCCTGCAGGCGAATGCGGCACGCAGAGCATGCCGCATTCCGTGTCATCGTAGGCTGGCGATTAGCCGCCGTAAACGTCGAACGTGAAGTACTTGTCGTTGATTTCCTTGTACTTGCCGTTCGCCAGGATGGCTTCGATGGCCTTGTTGAACTTCTCTTTCAGTTCACCATCGTCCTTGCGGATCGCGATGCCGGCGCCTTCACCGTTGATGACCGGATCCGGGGTCAGCGTGCCGAGCAGCTTGCAGCATGCACCGTCGTCGGTGGCCAGCCAGTCGGACAGAACAACAACGTCGTCGATCACGGCGTCAACACGGCCGCTGGCGACATCAAGCTTGTACTCGTCCGGGGTCGGGTAGAGCTTCAGGTCAGCCGACGGCAGCTTTTCTTCGGCATAGTTGGAGTGGGTCGTGGAAGACTGGGCTCCAAGCGCAACACCTTTCAGATCCGCATCGGACGTACCGGCGATCTTGGAATCCTTCGGCACGGCAATTGCCGGCGGGGTGTTGTAGTACTTGTTGCTGAAGTCGACCTTCTGCAGGCGCTCTTCGGTGATCGACATGGAAGCGATCACGGCATCGAACTTGCCGGCCTGAAGAGCCGGGATCATGCCGTCCCAGTCCTGGGTGACGAATTCGCATTCGACCTTCATCTCTTCGCAAAGAGCATTGGCAATGTCGATGTCGAAGCCGACCAGCTGACCGTCAGCGGTCAGGGAGTTGAACGGAGGGTAAGCGCCTTCGGTGCCGATGCGCACCTTTGACCAGTCTTTCGCCTCAGCGCCACCCACAGCAGCCAGAACTGCAACAGCGGCCGCAGCCATACGCAAAACACGCATATTAAGTTCCCCATATATTATCTTCGCAGCGCAGGCGGGTTCTTCCCGCCTTCTTGCCCGAGGGCCCTATTCCATACACTTCGCTTTAAATTTCAAGCAGGGCCGCGAAAAAAACACAGGGCGAAGGATGCTTATTTTCAGATTTTGAAGGGTGTCGTTGGGGAAGAAACCGTCAGGACCGGATGCACCTGCCTGTTGCGAAGGCTGCTTCCGGAGCCGGGCAACAGGTCAGTCACGTCCGGTCGGGGCCGTCCGCTCGTTTGCAACCTCGGCGTCCGGGTCGGGGGTCTCGAGCACCGACTGCAGCGTCACCACCGCCCGCGTCAGTGCATCACCCGCCCTGGTGCCCGCATAAGGGGACTTTGCGAAAACCGGCACCTTGTTCAGACTGGCGATCTTTTCCTCGTGGGCTGCCCGATCCTGAGCCGACAGATTGTCGAGGTCGATCTCCGAAAGGCCATGCTTTTCAAGATACTGATGCCGAATACGCTCTTCTTCGGGCAGTTCCCGCCAGGCCTGATACTGCTCGGCAAGGATGCTGCGAAATTCCAGGAAGGGCTTTTCTGGCGGCTGGGACCGCGCGATGGTTGCGTGTTGCCCTGTCGGTGGAGGCTTCGGTGTTGAGATGGTCGTCATGCGGTGCTCGAAATGGCTTTGGTGAAAGATCACGTCTTGCAAGCAAAACTTGCGCCAGTTGCCGTTCATTCAAAATCCTGATCATACCCATGAATCTCTTCAATTTGTAGCCGGTCGATCTGGGACGTAGGTAAGAGTTGCCCGGCAATGCGGTTCATGTTTGCCGGTCGACAGCAAAGGGACCCAACATGGCAGATCTTGAACTCTTTATCGGCAACAAGAACTATTCCTCCTGGTCGTTCCGGCCGTGGATCGCGTTGACACATAAAGAGGTTCCGTTTCGTGAAACCCTGGTGCCGTTCGACTTTGACAATGGCAACCCGAATTTCGAAGCCTTTTCACCGAGCCGGAAGGTACCGGTCCTCAAGGATGGCGATCTGACCGTTTGGGATAGTCTTGCTATCCTGGAATATGTAGCCGAGCTTTATCCGGAGGCAGGCTTTTGGCCGAAGGACCGATCTGACCGGGCACGGGCACGCGCGATTTCGGCGGAAATGCATTCCGGGTTTTCCGACCTGCGGGGTGCCTGCCCGATGAACATGCGCCGACCCTCAGAAACGCTTCAAGTCAACGCGGCGGTCAAGGCGGATGTCGCCCGGATCGTCGACATCTGGCAGGAGTGCCTCGACCGTTCCGGCGGCCCCTTCCTGTTTGGTGACTTCGCGATCGCCGACGCCATGTATGCGCCTGTTGTCAGCCGGTTTTCGACATATCAGCTTTCGGACGCGCCGGCCGTTGCAGCTTATGGCGCTGCAATGACAGATACGTCGGCCTGGCAGGCATGGCAGGCCGAAGCGGTCAAGGAACCCTGGACCGTGGCCGTCGACGAGGTCTGAGCGCGTTTCAAAGCTGCATCCGGAGACGATTGTCTTCGGATGCCGCAGAACACCAGGTCCGCATCAGCAGACAAAAGCCCCTTCCGTTTCGAAGAAAGCATGGAGGCTGTCGACGAAACGGCGAACCTTCAGGGGGATGAAACGGTTCGAAGGGTAGACCGCATGAACCGGGTGGTCCGGATATTTCCAGTCCGGCAACACAAGCTCAAGCTCGCCCGACTTCAGATAAGGATCGATCAGCCAGCGGTTCGACAGGCTGATGCCGAGCCCTGCCAGCGCCGCGCGGCGCAGGGTCGCGGAATTGTTGACGATCATTGTCGGGTTGATCCGGATGGAAAGTTTCTCGCCAATCGTGCTCAGGAACGGGACGCGATCCCCGGTGGTGATGTTCTTGTAGAGAAGATAATCGTGATCCGGCAATTCGGCCGGGTGTTGCGGACGGCCCATCCTGTCCAGATAGTCCGGTGACGCCACCAGGCACCTGCTGGCATGACCCAGCCGGCGTACGATCAGCCGGTCGTCCCTGATTTCTCCCATGCGAATGGCAACGTCGAGACGTTCCTGAATGACATCGACAAACTGGTCCGAGAGGGAGATATCCAAAAGAATATGCGGATGGCTCTTCTTGAAGCCGACCAGAAAGTCGGACAGCACGGTTTCCGCAAATCCCAGCGGCAGGCCGACCGACAGGGGCCCCGTCATCTGCGCTTCCTCGCTCTGGACCGAACGGTCGGCTTCCGCAAGCCGCTCCAGCACATCACGCGCATAGGTAAGATACCGTTCACCGGCCTCGGTCAGCTGCAGCTGCCGTGTCGTCCGGTTGAGCAGCCTTGTGCCAAGTTCATCTTCGAGGCTGCGGATCTGCTGGCTGACCGCCGGTTGCGACACGCCCAGATGTTTGGCGGCGGCTGAGAAGCTGCCAAGGTTGACCGACTGAACAAAACTGGAAAGGGCGCTGAGCTTGTCCATGACACACCTGGGTTGCAAGATTTGTGACCTACCGGCTCGATATATAAGTGAACCTAATGAGTTTTATAAGGAAGCTCGCACTTCAAAATTTTTTCGAATGAAACACTTTAGGAACAGCCCACCGGTGCTCTCCGGTCCGGGTCCTTCTTTAGTGTCTATTCTGACTGAGCCGGGAGGCTTTTCATGACCGAACCAAATCTTTCACTCTCCAGACGATCCCTCTTTGGCCTGGCGGCCGGGGCAGGGGCGGTTGCCGCTGCCGGCGGTGTCTCACTGATCGCATCCCCCGCCCAGGCGGCGGCTCCCAAGGCTGGCGCGCCAATGGCCGGCGCTCTGCGGTACAAGGTCGGTGACTTTGAAGTCACGGCATTGCTGGACGGATATCTGGATGTGACACCTGAAGTCGTCGTCGGTTATGACGAGGCTGAAGGCCAGCGTCTGCGTGACAAATCCCTGATCGAAGGCAATGCGCTGCGCATTCCGGTCAATGCCTATCTGGTCAACACAGGCGATCGTCTGGTGCTGGTGGATGCGGGCACCTCAGACGCTCTTGGCCCGACTATGGGGCGTTTGCCGTCCGCTCTTGAAGCGGCGGGCGTTTCCGCCGATCAGGTTGATGCCATCCTGATCACCCACATGCACCCGGATCATCTCTTCGGTGTCGTCGATGGCGAGGGCAAGCGGGTCTTTGCCAATGCGGAATTGATCCTGCCGGAAGTCGACAATGCGTTCTGGTATGACGACGCAGCCATGAACGGCGCGCCGGAACAGTTCAAGCCGTTTTTCCTGGGCGCGCGCAAGGCCGCAGAGGCCTACAAGGGCAACCAGACGCTGATCTCAGGCGACCAGGAGGTCCTGCCGGGAATCCGGTCCATGGCGTTGCCCGGACATACGCCGGGTCACACCGGTTATCTCTTCGACAGCAATGGCGAAACCCTGGCAATTGCCGGCGACATCATTCACATGACCGCCTATCAGTTCGATCGTCCGGACTGGGGTATCGGCTTTGACATCGACAGCGCAAAGGCCGTTGAAACGCGCAAGGCGTTCCTGGACCAGGCCGCCGGTGACAAGCTGTTTTTTGCCGGTGCCCATATTCCGTTCCCGGGCATGGGACGCGTTGTCAAGGAAGGCGATGGCTATCGCTTCGTAGCCGCCAACTGGCCCTACGCCTACTAGGATCTGCGGACTGGCCCGGCGGCTTCTGTTTGCCGGGTCAGCGCAGCCCGAAGCCGGAAAAGGGCAGGTAAGTCACAAGGTCCCCCTTGGTAATCGATGTTACGTCTTCAGGGATTTCAATCAGACCGTCGGCCTCTCTGAGGCCCGTTATCAACCCTGATCCGTCACGCATGAATTTCTGTGCAACGAGGGCACCATCCGGTCCTTCTTCAAGATAGGCGCGATAGAATTCGCGTCGGTCCGGTTTCTTCTTGGGCACTTCAAAGGCAGCCGGAACCTGGAAGCCTCTGGGGGGCAGAAAGGGACCGCCTCCCAGCACGCTCAGAACCGGGCGAACATAAAGCAGAAAACAGACCATGGCTGCCACGGGATTGCCCGGCAGGCCGAGGAACACGCAGTCCCCGATCGAGCCGAACATCATCGGCCGGCCCGGCTTGATCGCCAGTTGCCACATGTGGCGTGATCCGAGCGTATCGAGGGCTGCCAGCAAATGGTCTTCTTCGCCCCGGCTGGCGCCACCTGAAGTCAACAGGATATCAAACCGGCCCGCCGCCTCCTTCAAGGTGGCTTCGACGAGGGCTGCATCGTCTTTCAGAATGCCCAGATCCTCGACGTCTACAGGCAGGGTCGCGCAGAGGCCCTGAAGCAGAAAGTAGTTGGAATCATAGACATCGCCGAGGGTGATCAGGCTACCCGGGCGGCGCAGTTCGTCGCCGGTGGACAGCAAACCAACCTTAAGTTTGCGATAGACGGAAATCTCGCCAAGTCCGGTCGATGCGATCGCTGCCACGTCCTGCGGACGCAAACGCTGTCCCGCTTCCAGGATCGGTGTCCCTTCGGCGACATCCTCACCCGCCAGGCGGCAATTGGCCCCCTTCTTGAGGCCCTGCGGCACGATCACGAAGTCCTGGCCATCCTGTTGATGCGCTTCGCAGTCTTCCTGCATGGCGACCGTGTCCGCACCCGGCGGCATGACCGCGCCTGTGAAGATCCGCGCGGCACCCCAGGGCGCAAGGTCCGTCTGGCTGGCGTGACCGGCGGCGACCCGCTGGTCCATCCGGAAAAAACCGCCGGCTTCATCAAAGTCCGAATGGCGGAAGGCGTAGCCGTCAACGGCGGAATTGTCGGCCAGCGGCACATTTCGTGGCGCCGTCACAGTCTGTGCCAGAACCCGCTCGGATGCCTCTGAGAGCGGTATGGTCTCCACTTCGACAAGTGTGGACACGCGGTCCTTGAGCAGGTCCAGGGCATCTTGATGGCGCAGCCGGTCCTTGTCGTGCAGAAAACAGTCGTCAAGAAGCCGCTTTCCGGTCATGCGCCGTGCCCTCCAAGGTCAAGACGCGCCTGGATGAAATCCGCCATCGCCGGCACGTCGTTGAGATCGAAGACCGGGAGTGTCTCATCCGGCAGCAGGTGATCCGCCGCAACGGCGAGAATATTCGGGTCGGATGGGGCGAGGGGGCCACGGTCCCGGGTTTCCGTGCGCCGCGCTTCGATCTTGGGATGATTTTCCCGTTTGTAGCCTTCGATCAGGATCAGGTCACACGGCGCGAGACGGGCCAGAATCTCTTCCAGCGGCGGCTCCTCTTCTTCTCGCAGCTCATGCATCAGGGCCCATCTGCGTCCGGAGACGAGGGCGACTTCCGATGCGCCTGCCTCCCGGTGCCGGTAGCTGTCGGCCCCTGGTCTGTCGATGTCGAAATTGTGGTGGGCGTGTTTCACGGTGGAAACCTTGAGACCACGTTGAGTGAACTCCGCCACCAGACGGGTCACGAGCTGCGTTTTGCCGGAGTTCTTCCATCCGGTGATGCCGAATACGGGAGTGGGTTTCATCTGTTGGTTAGGCTCAATGCGTCGCGCACGGTTGCGAGGTCGTCAGGTCGGTTTGCGTTGAAGAAGGGGTCGAGACCCGAAACCGGATCGGTGTCAAAGGCGACTTCAACGCTATTGTGCCGGTCTACAAAGGCAAGCACCTTTCCGCTTTGACCGGAATCAAGCCAGTCATGCAGGTCGGATTTGAGGGCCACTGGCCAGAGACCGAAAACGGGTTGCAGCTTGTCGGAAGACGATGCGAGGGCAATCACCGGCCGGTCGGATGGCACGGCCGCGCAGAACCTGCCGACAAGGTCGGTTGGAAAGAACGGCGTGTCACCTGCGACCGAAATCACGTGACTTACGTCGGGACGATGGGCCGAAGCAAATTCAAGACCTGCCAGGATACCGGCCAGTGGCCCGGCATAGTCGCCCAGAGGATCGGGGACCACGGGCAGTTCAAATCGGGCGAACCTGTCCGGATCCCCGTTCGCATTGAGGACAATATCCGCAAGCTGCGGAGACAGCCTGGCAAGAATCATGTCGAGCATGGTTCTGCCACCCAGATCCAGGAGCGGCTTGTCGCCGCCGCCCATGCGGCGCGACTGCCCCCCCGCCAGAACGCAGCCGAGCAGATTGTTTCTCGTCAGGCGCGACGGTGTCGTGTTCATTCTGCAGCCAGGCTCCCTTTGCGGCGGTTCTTCTCCGGCTCGTCTTCCACGGATCCGGGATCCAGATCGAAGTCGATCCGCTCCTGCCCGGACAGTGCGACAAAGCGTTTGCCGCGGGCTCGGCCGATCAACGTCAGTCCAGCCTGGCGCGCCAGTTCCACACCCCAGGCAGTGAACCCGGAGCGCGAGACCAGGATCGGAATGCCCATCATGACCGTCTTGATCACCATTTCGGAGGTCAGCCGTCCCGTCGTGTAGAACATCTTGTCGTGTGCGGGGATATCGTTCAGGACCATCCAGCCTGCGATCTTGTCGACCGCATTGTGCCGGCCGACATCTTCCATATAGACCAGCGGCCGGTCTTCCTGGCACAGCACGCAGCCATGGATTGCGCCCGCCTCCAGGTAAAGCGACGGGGTGGTGTTGATCGCCTTGGTCAGGCTGTAGAGCCAGGATGTCTTCAGCCGGGCATCAGTGGACAGCGAAACGGTTTCAAAGCCTTCCATGACATCGCCGAAGACGGTGCCTTGCGCGCAGCCGGACGTGCGTACCTTTTTCTTGAGTTTTTCCTCGAAATTCGTTTCCCGCTCGGTTCGCACGATGACCACATCGAGGTCGTCGTCATGTTCGATCCCGGTTATGACATCGTCATCGGCCAGCATGTTCTGATTCTTCAGGTAGCCGACCGCAAGAAGGTCCGGATGATCGCCAATCGTCATCATGGTGACGACTTCCTGGGCGTTCAGAAACAACGTCAGCGGCTTTTCGGTCACCACCTTGGTGTCAACGGCATTGCCGTTCTGGTCTATGCCGGTCACCGCGGTCGAAAGTCCCGGATGAAGCGGGTCCGGTTGAAGAAGGTAAGGGCCTGTCACAGCCGCACGACTCCTTGGTTCAAGTGTTTAGAAAGACTATGGGAGGCAAAGGCGGCAGGGCAAGGTGTTACTTTGCGGCTTTGGTACGGGCGAGCGCCATGAAGGCGCCGCCCGCAAGCAGTCCCCAGAAGGCACCGGAAACACCGAGAAAACTGACACCGGAGGCCGTCACCATGAATGTGATGATCGCACTGTCGCGTGTCTCCGCCGCTTTTGTGGCCTCGCCTATGGAAAAGGCGAAGGCCCCGAGCAGCGCCAATCCGGCAACCGCTTCAATCAGAATGGCCGGCGTGGCGGCGACAAAGGCCATGACCAGTCCGGCAAAAAGACCAAACAGGACATAGACCAGACCGGCAGCAGCAGCGGCCCAGTAACGCTCACCGGGATTCTTGTGAGCATCTTCCCCGGCGCACATGGCAGCTGTGATTGCTGCAAGATTAACCGCGTGTCCGCCAAAGGGGGCGGAGAGCAGGCTGAAGATACCGGAGAGGGTAAAGAGCGGGCCACTTTGCGGTGCGTATCCATAGGCTTTCAAAACGGCCACGCCGGGGATGTTTTGCGACGCCATGGTGACGATGAAGAGTGGCAGCGCGATGCTCACAAGGGCTTCGAGAGAAAAGACCGGTGTGATCAACACCGGTTCGCTCACCCAGCTGGCAGACGAAAGATCGATCGGGCCACTGGTCCAGAGCGCGATTGCAATGGTAACGGCCATGGCCAGCGGCACGGCAAAGAGGCGCGCAAACCGCAGTGCAATCGCCCAGACGGCAATGATGATCAAGGCGCTGACGGGCAACTCGGCAACCGCCTTGACCGGAGCAAGACACAGCCCGAACAAGACGCCGGCGAGCATCGCATTGGCCAAAGGGGAAGGAATAGCTGCAACAGCCCGGCCGAAGGGGCGGATCAGCCCGGCCAGAACGATCAGCAGGCCGCAAATGATGAAAGCACCGACGGCCGCCGCGAAACCACCATCGACAGGACCGGCGGTGACAAGCAGCGCGGCGCCTGGCGTCGACCAGGCAATGCTGACGGGAATCTTGGTCCAGAGCGAGCCAACTATGGCGCACAGTCCCATGGAGATGGAAAGGGCCATCAGGCCGCTAGTTGCTTCGCTAGGCGAAGCACCGGATGCGGCAAGGCCCTGAATGACAATGGCAAAGGAACTGGCAAAGCCGACAATAGCGGCCAGAAGGCCAGCGGACAGAGACTGAAGATTTGGACGGCTGACTGACACGATGATGCTCCCCTGCGACGGGGAGCAACCTATCGTTGCTATCGGCAAAATGACTAGGACATGAATGTCACAGCGCTCACGAATAAACGTTACCTTGCAGCGCTTGTCTGCAATGATCCGAGCGAGCGGCTCAGATCATCAGCATATCGTTGGTCAGGCGGCCCTGCTGCAGCTCGTTGGCGAAATGGCTGAACGCAAGATAGGCTTCGTCCCGGGTGACTTCTGCCGGATGATCAAGAAGCGGGCGCAGCACATCGTGGCGCGCGGCGGCAAGACCGTCGGTCAGATCCCGGAAGAACATCAGGGAGTTGGGGAACAGCCGGAAATCGGCCGGTTCATGAATGATGCCTTCGATGTCGTGCAGGCGCGGATCGTTCATCACGCAGTAGACGGTATCGAGCACCTGTCCGGTCTGGCCTTCCAGGATCTGGATAATGTGCTGGTCGACCAGAAGCAGAGCGCCGGTCACGCCTGCCTTGCGATTGATCCGGCGGATTCGCAGGAGGGTCTTGTCGATCTCGTCGGGCAAGGGCAGATGCATCTTGTCCCACTTGATTTTGCTGCGGTAGCAAGCGCGATAAAGTTCCATGGCGTGTCCCATCCTTTTGCCGATAAACCCAGCCTGCGCTTCAATTCCTCACATTTGCTTAAAATTTGATTCAATTTGTAAGAAGACGGTGGATGGTTACCGACTTCTTGCAAGTTTCTCTTGGAACGTGTGCTTGCACCCATGTCTCGGGTTCCAAGAAAACTGTGCAAAACAACCTGCGCTTATCTTTGTGTGGATAAGGCGCGGCTGACCGTAAACGAGACTTGAAATGGAGCCGTCTTTAACTCGGCTCCATCGTCAACTGACTCGTTCGCCGCCGAAGGTCAAAAGGGTCGTTCTTCTCCGGACCATTTGAAGAATTTGCCGGTATCGGAAAGCGCAAGCCGTTCAGCGAGGTTGAGAACGCCTTCAGCCACATCGACCGGGCTGTTGTCTGCCTCCGGGCCGCCCATATCCGTGCGGACCCAGCCGGGGTCAATCAGGGCAACGGGAATATTCTCCGCTTCCAGGTCTGTCGCCAGTCCCTGCATGACCTTGTTTACCGCCGCCTTTGAGGCTCGGTAGGCGAGCGTGTCCGACTTGCGGTAGCCCATCCAGGACATCTGGCTGGAAATGGTCAGGATGCGGCCGTTGTCACTGTTCCTGAGATGCGGAAGAAAGGCCTGGGACACGGCCAGCGGTGCCAGGGTGTTGATCTTGAGCGTCTCGGCAAAACCGACAAAGTCCATATCGAGCGGTGTCTGGCGTTCAAAGCCGATAATGCCGGCGTTGTTGATGAGAATATCCAGGTGACCGTCGAGGCGCGCGGCCGCAGCCCCGACAGCTTCGTGATCCGTCACGTCAAAGACAAGCGGCCGAAAGTCTCCCGTCATCCGGGCAGCGGTTTCCTGTGCGATCTGTTGTGTGCGAACCGAGCCGTAGACGGTCCAGTCCCTGGCAAGGGCTAGTCGGGCAAGTTCAAATCCGATACCGCGGTTCGCAGCGGTGATGAGACATACCGGCATGGTCTGGTCCTGAAAACTGTGTTGAACAAATGAATGCATGTGGTGGGAGAAGAGAACGATAATCGAACCCGAGGGCGACGCAAGTCGGATATTGTCCCTGCCAAAACAGGGGGACAATGCTGGACCGGCGGTCGTCAACGGTCCGTCTTCTCAGGCGAAGCAACTTGTCCAGAACCTGCTTGGCCACTATGACAGCTGTAAGACAGGAACAGAGCAGGTCTGCTTCAGTTTGGCAGATTGCGGCCGGCGTTTTGCGATCTACATACTGACCTAACAAGATCGGTAATTCAGGCGCCGAATTGAAAGACAACGGGACGGGGTAATGAACGACACCATCAAGAATGCGGTTATGGAGCGGCTCAGCCAGATCAAGGGGCCGGACCTGGAAGGCAACATCATTTCTCTGGGCCTAGTCTCGGATGTCTTCGTCTCCGATGGCCGAGTTGCCTTTTCCATCACGGTGCCTGCCGAGCGGGCGCAGGAACTTGAACCCTTGCGTCAGGCCGCAGAAAAGGTCGTGAAGGAAGTCCCGGGTGTTGAAACCGCCATGGTTGCCCTGACCGCCGAGCGCAGGCCTGGCGGGACCCGCAACACGGCCCCGAAAGCGCCACCACAGGCTCCGCGAAAGGCGCCGGAAGAGCAGGGCGCCCAGAAGCCGGGAGTTCCGGGGATCAAACACATCATTGCCGTTGCCTCCGGCAAGGGCGGTGTGGGCAAGTCGACAACGACGGCCAATCTTGCGCTTGCAATGGCTGCTCTCGGCAAGAAAGTCGGAGTTCTCGACGCTGATATCTACGGCCCCTCTGTGCCGCGCCTTTTTAATGTTTCCGGCAGACCGGAAGCGCTGGAAGGTCGGATGTTGAAGCCGCTTGAGGGCTACGGCGTGAAGGTCATGTCCATGGGGTTCATGGTCGAGGAGGAAACTCCGATGATCTGGCGCGGGCCGATGGTGATTTCTGCGCTGACCCAGATGCTGCGTGAAGTCGCCTGGGGCGATCTTGATGTGCTCGTTGTTGATATGCCTCCGGGAACCGGTGACGCGCAGCTGACCATGGCGCAACAGGTTCCGCTGGCCGGCTCTGTCATCGTCTCGACGCCTCAGGATCTTGCGCTGATCGACGCGCGCAAGGGTCTCAACATGTTCAAACGCGTGGATGTGCCTGTTCTCGGCATTGTCGAAAACATGAGCTATTTCCTCTGTCCGGATTGCGGCAGCCGTCACGACATTTTCGGCCATGGCGGCGCGCGCAACGAGGCGGACCGTCTCGGCGTCCCGTTCCTTGGAGAGATCCCGCTGACCATGACGATCCGCGAGACCTCGGACGCCGGCACACCGGTTGTCGTCTCCGATCCGGAAGGTGCGATTGCAGCTATCTACAAAAAGATTGCGGCCAGCGTTCTTGAAGGTATCGAGGCGGCAGAAGCTGGTCAGGAGCGGGCAGCGCCGGCCATCGTGTTCGAATAAGATGCTTGTCGCGACGTCGGCCACATAGTTTCTTGGATTTTACAGCAAGAACCGGCGGCACCTGAATGCCGCCGGTCAGTTCCCTGTCTGAACACGCTGATGCTTCTGCCACCCGCAAGACCGACCTGCACCAAACGACAGATCGAAAGATGGCATTCACTTGGAAGTTGTGACGGCTTCGGTTGATCAGAACGGCTGCCTGAGTGAACGGCGTGCACATCAGCCGGCGGTCTGCAAGGCCTCAGGTTGCACTTGGGTGTTTCTGAAGCAATTGCTTCGGATCTCAAGGGGGGCTTGCACTGAGATGACGCAGAAACCGGACAATCAGGTGCGCAATTTTATTGCCGTGAAATTGCGAGGGACTGTAACAATTGATCTTTTCACATCCGGATCACGGAGGGTTTGTATCTTACAACCTCCACACCCGGCGTTCTGAGTCGGAGAGATCAACAAAGGGTCCGTCCCAGGCATGTCCGCTGGCCGCTCTCAAACACATGGTTATGAAGCCAAACCATCCCTGGGTGTGCTGATCGCAATCTCGACAATAAGCCCGCTTGCGATGCAGATTTATCTGCCGTCGCTGGCCGGCATGATGATTGTGTTTTCTGCAACCGCAGGTGAGATCCAGCTGACCATGTCGGCCTTTTTCATTGCGGTGGCCGTGAGCCAGCTCTTCTGGGGCCCCTTGTCGGATCAGTTCGGGCGGCGCCCGGTGATCATCCTCGGCATGGCACTTTTTGTGATCGGCAGCATTTTGTGTCTGGTCGCCCCCAACCTTGAGATGCTGATCGCCGCCCGAGTGCTGCAGGCAGCCGGCGGCTGCACCGGTCTTGTTCTCGGGCGGGCAATCGTTCGCGATCTGCACGGTCCCAAGCAGGCTGCCAGCATGATCGGCTATGTCACCATGGGCCTAGCGGTCATGCCGACAATTGCCCCGGCCGTGGGCGGGGTGCTGGACCAGTTCTATGGCTGGCAGGGCGGGTTCTTCCTGATGCTGGTATTCGGCGTCGGGGTCTTGCTGGCGTCGATCTATTGCCTGCCGGAAACCCATCACAAGCGGACA
The DNA here is from genome assembly GCF_965233565.1 of Roseibium sp. Classification (GTDB taxonomy): domain Bacteria; phylum Pseudomonadota; class Alphaproteobacteria; order Rhizobiales; family Stappiaceae; genus Roseibium. Next base: position 5,980,632 of record NZ_OZ247494.1, read on the forward strand.
GCCGTAGGCGCAAGGCAGGTTCTGCGCTCCTACAGGACCCTGTTCAGCGAGCCACTCTACTGGAGCTACGCCCTGACGGCGGCTTTCAGTGCGCTGACCTACTTTGCCTATCTTGGCGGTGCGCCGTTCATAGCCGCCGGTCTCTTGCAGCTCAGCGCTGCAGAGATGGGTTTCTATTTCATGTTTGTCGCCCTCGGTTACATCGCGGGCAACTATCTGTCAGGCCGTTTTGCGGAACGTGTCGGCATGTATCCCATGATCATCAGCGGCACCGTCATCGGCTTGATCAGCGTTCTGGTGATTGCAGCCTTTGCCAAGTTTGATGCGCTCACGGCGCCCAGCCTGTTCCTCCCCATGTTCCTTCTGGGGCTTGGCAATGGTGTCTGCCTGCCGAGCGCGCTTTCCGGTGCGGTCAGCGTGCGCCCGGAACTGACAGGCGCAGCGTCCGGGCTGACAGCCTCTCTGCAGGTCAGCACCGGAGCGGTTGCCGGTTCTCTTGTGGCCTGGCTTTATGCAGACAGCATCTTTGCCGGAACGCCCTGGGGAATGATCATCATCATGGGGCTCGGCATGAGCCTCAGTCTCATCGCCGCGCTCTCGATTCGCCGCCAAGAGGCCCGCTTGAAGCTTGTTCCGGCGGAATAGGCAAGAAACATCACCACATCAGAATTTGATTGCCGTTACGCTGGTCTGGGAACGATCAGCCGCCGGTGACGCTCATGTGGCGGGACACTGCGGGCTGTTTCCGGTCCCGGTCAATGACAAAGTCATGTCCCTTTGGCTTTCGGCCGATGGCTTCATCAATCGCCGCGTTCAGCAAGCCATTGCCTTCCGAAGCCCTGAGCGGTGCGCGCAGATCCGACATGTCGTCCTGGCCGAGACACATGAACAGCTGACCGGTGCAGGTGACGCGAACCCGGTTGCAGCTTTCGCAGAAATTATGCGTCAGAGGTGTGATGAAGCCGAGACGACCGCCGGTTTCCTCGATCGTGACATATCGCGCCGGACCGCCGGTCTTGTAGGGGATGTCCGTCAGCGTGAACCGGTCCGACAGACGCTGGCGCACGGTCGAGAGCGGCAGATACTGGTCAGTCCGGTCGCCGTCGATTTCACCCAGAGGCATGGTTTCAATCAGGGTCAGGTCGTGGCCATGATCATGGCACCAGGCCAGCATGTCCTCGATCTCGTGCTCGTTGACGTCCTTGAGGGCCACCATATTGACCTTGATCTTCAGGCCGGCTGCCGTTGCTGCCCGGATACCGTCCATGACCTTGCCGAGATCACCCCAGCGGGTCACCGCCTTGAATTTCTGCGGATCGAGCGTGTCAATGGACACGTTGATCCGGCGGACCCCACAGTCATAGAGCTCGTCCGCGAAACGGGCCAGCTGTGAACCGTTGGTGGTCACGGTCAGTTCCTCCAGCGCGCCGCTGTCGAGATGACGGCCGAGGCTGCGGATCAGGCTCATGATGTTCTTGCGGACCAGCGGTTCACCGCCGGTCAGGCGCAGTTTCCTGACGCCTTTCTCGATAAAGGCGGTGCAGAGCCGATCCAGTTCCTCAAGACTGAGCACTTCGCGCTTGGGCAGGAACGTCATGTCCTCGGCCATGCAATAGACACATCTGAAATCGCAACGGTCGGTAACGGAAACGCGCAAGTAGGTCACCGCCCGGCCGAACGGGTCGATCATCGGCGCGGAGTGGGTTGCGCCCTCTGTCGATTCTGCCGGAATCACAATCTTGCCGTCTGTCACGGACCGCTCTCCCTCATATGTGTTCTTAGCCAGATCATATGGCGCCGATCCGGGCAAGATCAATTCAAACCGGACCAAGAGTATCCAGTTTTCGTCAGAGGTAAACTGACGAGTGTAAATTTGTCAATTGCGGAGGTGGTGGGCCATGCGACTTGTGATGGATCGGGCCGGTTGTCGCTCAATCGCGATAGGCATCCATGAAGGCGCGGATTTCTGACAGGAGCGGGAGCAAATCGGCAACGCGGTCTGCCGGTATGGCCTCCTTTAGATCGGCGATGTCCGGATCTATGGACCGAATGGCATCTTCTCGGAACTGACGCCCCTGATCGGTCAGCCAGACCGTCTTGCTGCGGCCGTCTTCCGGATTGGGGCGCATTTCCACAAGGCCGTGCTCCAGCAGGCCGGCCAGCGTGTGGGTCATGGTTGTTTTGGGAACCTGAAAGGCCCTGGCCAGGGTCAGCGGCGTTTGACCGTCGCGGACCCGGGTCAGGTGATTGACCACACTGAAATGCGGCAACGTCAAACCGTCTGGCAGTCGCGCTTCCATGGCTGCGCGGCTGAGCTGGGCAATGATGCCGACTTCGTTGAAGAAGCTGAAATAAAGATGCCGAGTGTCGTTATCCATTCAAGATCCGTGTTTCCAGCGGCCAGCGCGGTGTCTGCGCCGGTGTTGGTCCAAAGCCCAGGCGTCCCAGCATCTGAACGGTTTCACCCGGTTTGGCAAGCATCCTGTGTGCACGCTCGTAGTGAGGAGCCATTTCCTCGTATTCCTGCAGCGCCTGGCTGACGGGGTGCAAGGCGAGGCCAAGCCGCGTGGTGTCAAGATTGAGCCGTAGCCACCGACGCCCGGCGGCAATCTGATCCTCCCGCGTGTTGCGCGGCGTTGTCAGCACAATATAGGCCGGTGTTGCATGAAGCATGGCTTCATACATTTTCACACCTTCCTTGAAACCAGTGGAATCCGGGTCGAGCTGGCTTTCCCGGGTCAGGACCCCGGCAAGCATCAGGCTCTCCAGAAACGGGCCGCCCAGATCAATGCCGTCCGGATTGGCATTGATCTGGGCCTTGCCAAACCGCATCAGATCGACGCTTTCCTTCAGCGCCCTGTGGGTGTGCATTTCCGTCAGCCAGGCCTCCCAGCTTAGCTTCTTGACCTGGGCGACAAGCTCCTGATCGGTGATCACCATGCCATGGGCTGCAAGTTCAGTTGCCGCGCTGTCTGGCACCTTTTTGTCTTCGAACGGTTCCTTGCAGGAGCGCCGCTCCAGAATGAAGGTGGACAAGGGATCCTGTTCGGCACCGTCCAGCAGGGTAACATGCGCGATTGGTCCGTCGGTTCCATCAGGAAAGAGGTCAATCTGTGCTGACCTGCCGCGCACTGTCGCGGCAACCGACAACAGTTCCAGAAAACAGCCGAGACCGACAAAGATCTGACGGTCGTAGGGGTCCGTGTGCGGCAGGTTCCGCGCCTTGTCCCGATGCAGCAGAAAGGAATCCTGCCCCTGCAATTCGATGAGCCATGGCTGGCGATTGTGCGGGTTCGGCGCGAGCAGGGCGTAAGACAGCGCAAACAGCCGCGGGTCGTCATATTGACCGGCCTCCTGCCAGGGCTCCAGCGCCCGGGCCGGTGTCCGTGTCGCCAGAAAAGTGCCGGCGGAGGCAGTCGCTGCGACAACGAAGCCGCCTCCAAGAAGAGCGAGGGTTTTGCGTCGGCTCAGGGTCATGTCATCCTCATAAGTAGTGCGATATCGAATTATATAGTTCGAAGTCGTACTAATTTCAACTCCCGCAAAGAAGTTTCGTCGCATGTCTTGAAGTGACACCAAAAGGTGATATATAAATGACACCAAATGGTGTTACGAGGAGGTCGCAATGACACTGAAAACTTTTCTGTTTCTGGCAGCCGTGCCAATGGCGCTTGCCGGGCCCGTCAACGCAGACACGGCGGTTGAAATTCGCCTGATGCCCCAGCCGTCGCTGACCTGGGAGACAACACCGGAGGGCGTTGCCTTTGCAGCTCTCAAGGGCAACCGATTTGAGGAAAGCTACATGGCCATGGTGCGCCTGCCCGCAGGGCTGGTCAGTCCCGTCCATGTGAAGACCGCTGGCATGTATGGTCTGGTGGTTTCGGGCGAGATGGTGCACATGCCGAGCTCGCAGGATACTGCGCCCGCAAAGGTTCTGAAGGCCGGAGACTATTACGAAATTCCGGCAGGGCTGGCGCACCTGAGCAAGTGCGTCTCAAAAACGGACTGTGTCACTTTTCTCTATCAGGATGGTCCTTTTGACTTCCTGCCGGTCGGGGAGAAAGGCCAATGAATACCGGTCCCCAAGCAGTGTTCCGTGCCTTGGCTGATCCGACACGGCGACAGATCCTGTTGCACCTGGCCAGCGAAAACCTGGCCATCTCCGACATTGCTGCCCGTTTCGACATCACCCGAACAGCCATCAACAAGCACCTGGCAATCCTGGAGGAGGGCGGCCTCATCAAAAGTGAGGTGAGTGGACGCGAACGGCGCAACCAGCTGACACCGGAACCGATGAAATCCGCTTTCGAGTGGATCGGCCACTTCGAACGCTACTGGGACGTCAAGCTCGCCGATTTGCAGCGTGAAATCGAAAAAGAGATGGAAGAAACCAAGGAGACCGGAAAATGACAGCGACCACAATCACCAAGACTGTTTTCCTCAACGCGCCTCAGGATGTCGTCTGGGCGTTCCTGACGGAAAAGGACAAGCTCGCACGCTGGTTCCACCCGGCCGAGCAGGATCTCAAGGAAGGCAGCGACTACACGTTGCTGGACCAGAACAACGGCCTGTCGAAGATCTGTTGGGGCAAGGTTCTGGAAATGCGTCCCTGCAGCAGCCTGGTCTATACATTCACTGTGAAACCGTTGAACGGTGCCATGACGACGGTACGCTGGACCCTGGAAGAGGCAGCGGGCGGAACACGTCTGACCCTGCAGCACGAGGGTATTGAACAGGCGGCGGGCGAAGCAGCCTTCATGATGTTGAGTGCGCTGGACGCCGGTTGGGACGAGCATTTCGGCCGCTTGCGCGAAGCGGTGAGGGCATTGGTCCCGGCTTGAAGACCTTTCTTGTGATCGGCCGGTACTTCTACCGGCCGATTTTTTGATCTTTTTCCCGGCTCCTGGCGTATTCACATCGACGCTGCATAAAGGGGCAACATGACAACGCTAGTTTGGTTTCGCCAGGATCTTCGCATTGAGGACAATCCCGCGCTTCTTGAAGCATCGAAGCGGGGAGAGGTGCTGCCTGTCTTCATCTTCGAGACATCGGTGCAATCCGGAGAGACGCATCCTCTGGGCGGGGCAAGCCACTGGTGGCTGCATCACAGCCTGGCGGCTCTGAAAGACGTAATGCCGGGACTTGTGCTGATGCGCGGCAGCGCCCGGCACCTGATCCCGCACCTGGCAAGAACTCATGATGTCGACGCTGTCTTCTGGAACCGCTGTTACGAACCCCATGCGATCGAGCGGGACACGGATCTGAAAGTGTCCTTGAAGGAAGACGGGTTTGAGGTCAGGAGCTTCAAGGCCGCGCTTCTTTTTGAGCCCTGGGAGCTGGAAACCAAATCCGGCGGTCCATTCAAGGTCTATTCGCCCTTCTGGAAGACGGCGCAGCAACAGGACGTTCCGCCGCCATTGCCTGCTCCGGAAGAATTGACCTTCGTGAGCACTGTGGAAGGCGTCGACCTTGCCGAGCTCGACCTTCTTCCCGGAAAACCGAACTGGGCGGCTGGCTGGGAAAAACTCTGGCGACCCGGCGCAGTTGGAGCGCAGGAGCGTTTAAGCAGCTTTCTGGCAGAAGGCCTTGCCGGCTATGGAGATCTGCGCAACCGGCCGGATTTGCCAAACGTCTCCCGGCTATCGCCTCATCTGCATTTTGGTGACATCTCGCCAAGGCAGGTCTGGCACGCGACGCAAACGCGCATGATGAGCGATGCCTCCCTGTCGAAAGACGGGCAGAAGTTTCTGTCCGAACTTGCCTGGCGCGAGTTTTCCCATCATCTGCTCTACCACTTTCCAAAGCTTCCGTCTGGCAACTGGAAACCTGCATTTGATGCCTATCCCTGGCGCGAGTCTTCTGAAGACCTGGTACGCTGGCAAAAAGGGCAAACCGGCTATCCGATTGTCGATGCCGGGATGCGCGAACTCTGGCAAACCGGATACATGCACAATCGGGTGCGTATGGTTGTCGCGAGTTTCCTGGTCAAGCATCTGCGGCTTCACTGGCACCACGGGGAAGCCTGGTTCCGCGACACGCTGCTCGATGCTGATCTTGCGAACAACTCGGCCAGCTGGCAGTGGGTGACCGGGTCCGGGGCAGATGCCGCGCCCTATTTCCGTATCTTCAACCCGATCACGCAGGGCGAAAAATTCGATCCGCACGCGTCTTATATCCGTCGTTGGGTCCCGGAGCTCGCCGGGCTGGACACCGCTCATATCTTTGCGCCCTTTGAAGCGCCGAAAGAGGCGCTTGCCGCAGCCGGGGTCAAACTGGGTGAAACCTATCCGCACCCGGTCGTCAATCACGCGGCCGCGCGTCAGGCGGCCCTTGAAGGCTACGAGGCCGTCAAGCTGGCGGGACAAAACGCGGCTTGACCGCGTCGCCGCCACCGCTATCGTGCCCCTCCGCATCGATCTCTGCCGCTTCGGACAAAAAAGGACGCCTTCATGACCGATCCGTCAGCACCCTGGCCAACTGAGCTGCGTGTTGCCAAGGACAGGAAGTCACTTGCCATCGCCTTCAACTCTGGCGAAGCGCACGAACTGTCTGCAGAATATCTGCGTGTGTGTTCACCTTCGGCCGAGGTCAAGGGCCATGCGCCTTCTCAGAAAAAGACAGTTCCGGGCAAGCGCAATGTCGAGATCATCAAGATTGAGCCGGTGGGCAACTATGCCGTCCGTATCCACTTTGACGACATGCACAATTCCGGGATCTATTCCTGGACCTATTTTTTGCAGCTTGGCCGCAACCCCGACAATCATTGGGGTGTCTATCTGGCGGAGCTGGAGGCAAAGGGCCTCAGCCGGGACCGCTGACACCGGTCCCGCATTGCCCAGCTGGAAACGGGGTGGCCGAATCGGGTACCCTGATCACGGCTTGGCCCGCGCCGTCCCCCTCCAACTGGAGCAGCAGACATCCTGCAGGGTTCAATTTCATGGTTCGACCAGACCCGTGCGGTCGCATGAGGAGGGATTGCGTCAGTCGCACGCGGCATGGAGGTCGCACATGAAACTGACTGCCCCGATCTATCGATTGAAAAGTCGTGCCCGCAAGCTTGCGCGCGAAAACCGTATTCGTTTGCACCAGGCCCTCGACGCGGTTGCAATAGCGGAGGGATTTCGCAGCTGGAGCCATCTGGCAAATGCCTGGCAGCCAAATCGACCGTCCCGGTCTCTTCTGGAAGCGCTTGCGCCCGGTGACTTGCTGCTGCTGGCAGCACGGCCAGGGGAAGGCAAGACCGTTCTCGGCTTGGAGATTGCCGCCGAAGCATCAAAACTTGGGCGTGCCGCCTGGTTCTTTTCATCCGAATGCACCGAAGCCGAGGTGCAGCGAACTCTGTCGCTCAGCGGGTATGGTGATCTGAAAGGGTCTCGGGACCTGGTCATCGATCTCGCCGAGAGTGTCTGCGCGCGGCATCTGATGTCGACCTTATCGGGCGCGGTGCCAGGTTCGGTCGCGGTAATCGACTATCTCCAGGTCATGGATCAGAACCGGGCCGAACCGGTGCTTGGACATCAGGTAGAGCAGCTGAAGCGCTTTGCCAATGAGCGGGAAGTGTCTCTGGTCTTCCTGTCGCAGATCCGCCGGACGTTCGACCCGGCGCAAAACAGGCTCCCCGGGATAGACGATGTCCGGATGCCCAATCCGCTTGATCTTGGCCAGTTCACCAAGAGCTGTTTTTTGCATGGTGGTGAAATCCTGCTTCAGCCCATGCCTGCCTCGGCGTAAAAAAAGCCGGGCAAATTGCCCGGCTTTTCCCATCAGTCGTTTGGATCAGCGCTTGACGATGATCTTCGCGCCAACACTCACATTGTTATAGAGGTGAATGACGTCTTCATTTGCCAGCCGGATGCAGCCGGAAGAAACGGCGGAGCCGATCGTCCACGGCTCAGTCGTGCCATGAATGCGGTAAAGCGTGGAACCGATATAAAGCGCGCGGGCGCCCATCGGGTTGTTCGGGCCGCCGGGCATGTAGGCCGGCAGGATGCGGCCTTTGCGGCGCTCGCGCGCACGCATCTGTGCGGGCGGGGTCCAGCTCGGCCATTCGGCCTTGCGGGTGACCCGGTGCGTTCCGGCCCACTGGAAGCCTTCCTTGCCAACGCCAACACCGTATTTCATGGCCTTGCCGCCCGGCAGGACGTGATAAAGGCGACGCTCGGACGTGTCGATGACAATCGTGCCCGGGCTATAGGGGCCGTCATACTTGACGCGTTTGCGCTTGACCGGAGACGGGCCGCCCGGATGGTATTTCGGTGTCACCCAGGTGTTCGTGCTGTGGTCAAAAAAGCCATATCGCGGCGCGGCCTGTGCTGTCAGCGCAAAGGCGCTGGCAATCACCGCTACCACCAAGAAGTAAAACTTGTTCATTTCGATCCCCCATTCGCACCGGGCCCACGCCACACGGGTGCTTGATCACAGGAACTGACGTTACGCAAATGTCCTTGCCGCACTGTTAATAATCATGTCTCAAAAAGGGCTCAATAGGAATCTCACGTTGATGTGAGGTGCCCTCAACTCCATGAATTGTGCCGTAATTGCAACGGTTTTTTCGTTTTTTGCGAGTTCTTGCCGACGCTTCCCGTCAAGGTTGCTGTCAGGCCGGTCTGTAGCACAAATGAAGTCTGATTTTCACCTTGGTATTTGCCGGGAGGTGATTCCGTAGATGCGCCGGGAAACAAAAAGACCCGCTGCATTTGGCAGCGGGTCTCCTTGAGGGCGGCCTCGGCAGACCGTCAGCCCAGGTTCAACTCCTTGAAGAAGTCATTGCCCTTGTCGTCGATGACGATAAAGGCCGGGAAATCTTCGACCTCGATCTTCCAGATCGCTTCCATGCCCAGTTCCTCGAACTCGACCACTTCCACCTTCTTGATACAGTCCTGGGCTAGCCGGGCGGCCGGGCCGCCGATGGAGCCGAGATAAAAGCCACCATGAGCCTGGCAGGCTCGGCGCACCTGGGCCGAGCGGTTGCCCTTGGCGAGCATCACCATGGAGCCGCCTGCGGCCTGGAACTGGTCGACATAGGCATCCATCCGGCCGGCCGTGGTCGGGCCGAACGACCCGGAGGGCATGCCTTCCGGGGTTTTTGCCGGGCCGGCGTAATAGATCGGATGGTTCTTGAAATAGTCGGGCAGGGGCTCTCCGTTTTCCAGCCGGTCGCGCAATTTGGAATGCGCCAGGTCCCGGGCAACGATCAGCGGCCCGGTCAGCGACAGCCGTGTCTTGATCGGATGTTTGGAGAGTTCGCCGAGAATTTCGGACATCGGCCGGGTCAGGTCGACTTTGACCACGTTGTCCGACAGGTTGTCGTCCGTGACTTCCGGCAGATATTTTTCCGGATGCATTTCCAGCTGCTCCAGGAAAATGCCGTCCTTGGTGATCTTGCCGACAGCCTGCCGGTCAGCAGAACACGAAACGGCCAGGCCGATCGGCAGGGAGGCCCCGTGACGTGGCAGGCGGATGACGCGGACATCATGGCAGAAATACTTGCCGCCAAACTGGGCACCGACACCGGTCGCCTGGGTCAGCTTGTGGATCTCGGCTTCCATCTCCAGGTCGCGGAAGGCATGGCCAAGTTCTGAGCCCTGGGTCGGCAGGCCGTCCAAATAGCGCGCGGATGCGAGTTTCGCGGTCTTCAGGTTCATTTCCGCAGACGTACCGCCAATGACAATGGCCAGGTGATAAGGCGGACAGGCGGCAGTGCCGAGTGTCAGGATCTTTTCCTTCAGGAAGTCCACCATGCGGTCATGCGTCAGAAGGGACGGCGTTCCCTGGAACAGGAAGGTCTTGTTGGCCGACCCGCCTCCCTTGGCCATGAACAGGAACTTGTAGGCATCCTCGCCCTCGGCATAAAGCTCGATCTGGGCCGGCATGTTGCTCTTGGTGTTCTTCTCCTCGAACATCGAGATCGGCGCGAGCTGCGAGTAGCGCAGGTTCTTCTTGTAATAGGCGTCGCGCGCGCCTTCGCCGAGTGCTGCTTCGTCCGAGCCATCGCTCCAGACACGGCGGCCTTTTTTGCCCATAATGATCGCCGTGCCGGTGTCCTGGCACATCGGCAGCACGCCATGAGAGGCAATATTGGCGTTCTTCAGGAGATCGAACGCGACGAACTTGTCGTTCTCGGTCGCTTCCGGATCGTCCAGGATCTTCTTCAGCTGTTCCAGGTGGCCGGGACGCAGGTAGTGGTTGATGTCCTTGAAGGCTTCTTCAGCCAGCAGGCGCAGGCCTTCTGGCTCGACCATGAGCACCTCTTCGCCGTTGAACTCGGCCGTCTTGACAAAATTCGAGGTCAGTTTCCGGTAAGGCGTCTGGTCTTCTCCCTGCGGGAAGAGGGCGCTGTGCTGATAGGCGGGGGGCGTGACGGGAGCGTTCATGGGACGGCTTTCCTGATCTGGCTGCCTCCGGACGATGCTTGTCCGGACGCGCTGGATGTTTGGTGCTGTTCTCATACGGCAAAAAGGCCGCGGGCGCCAAGAGCCGCGGCCTGATCAAAAGGTCTCACATTCGCATGTGGCTATCTTGCGGCCGTCAGATCCAGCGTGACGGTAACTGCGTCACCGACCGTGTCGGTGCCGACACCTGTGCCAAGCTTGTAGGTGATCCGGTCCACGGTTGCCGTGCCGGTTGCCCTGGCGGTGTCGCCATCGATCTCGAGCGTGAAGTCAAGCGCAACCGGATGGGACACGCCCTTGATCGTCAAGGTGCCGTCCGCACGATAGCTGCTGCCCTCGACGAGGGTTGCGCCATCGGCGGCAAAGACAGCATCCGGAAAGGCAGTGACGTCGAACCAGTCCTTGCCCGGCAACGTGCCGTCAAACTGAGGATTGCCGGTCGAAGCGCTTGCGGGTTTGACCGTCGCCGTGATCGTCGCACTTTCCGGGGCCGCCGGGTCGAACTCGATTGTTGCGTCCCAGGTGGTGAATTGACCCTTCAGGGTGTTTTCCCCCTGCTTTACTTCGAAACCCAGGCTGCTCTGGTCCTGAGCCACGGTCCACGTGTCGGCCAGCGCGGTGCCGGCATGTCCCGAAACACAGAGGAACGCCAATGCAAAAAGGCTGTTTTTCAATGCCATGTCGGATTTTCCTGACTCAATTTGTTAGTTATCGGCTCTGGCAGGAGCGGTGGACACCATGCGCTTGAGCGTGTCGTCGCGTGCGATCAGGTGGTGTTTGAAGGCCGCTGCGACATGCACGACGATCAGTGCGATCAGCAAATAGGCGCCATAGGCGTGGAGCAGTTTGAAAAAGCTCTCCGCTTCCGCCTGTGTGCCCAGAACGTCCGGAACCGGCAGGTGGGGCACCGGCAGCACGTTGAAAACAATTGTCGGAATGCCCCATGGCGACGCGGAGGCCATCAGCCAGCCGGTCAGCGGCATGGCAAAGAGCAGGGCGTAAAGGCCGATATGGCCGAGATGAGCACCGAGCCTTTCCAGCGGATGCATGCCATCCGGCAGCCTGGGTGACGGATTGGCAAGTCGCCAGGTTAATCGCAGCACAGCGAGCGCGAGCACAACAAACCCGATGGATTTGTGCAACTGGTAGAGCGTGAACAGCTCGGGATCGTCACTCGGCAGGCTGGTCATATAAAGCCCGAAGGCAAGCATGCCGGCGATCATCAGGGCCATCACCCAGTGAAACAGGATCGCGACCCTGCCATATCCGGTCTTCGTGTTGCGCAGCATCGCCTGCTCCTCAGATAACCGGAGGCCATTCGACCTCCGGCGTCTTTCGATCAGTTGGTGGCGTCGGCCTTCAGCGTTTCAGCATGGAAGGTGACGGTCACCTCGTCCCCCACATAGGGGACAAACATGTCCATGCCAAAGTCGGACCGCTTGATGACAGTGGAAACGGCAAACCCGGCAGCTTCCTTCTTGGCCATCGGGTGTTCGCCAAGTGCCGTGACCGTGACGTTCACTGTTGTCGGCTTGGTGACGCCCTTGATGGTCAGGTCGCCGGTGACCTCAAGCTGGTTTTCACCAACCTGTTCGACCTTGGTGCTGGCAAAGGTCGCTTTCGGGAATTTGTCCGCATCGAAGAAATCCGCGCTCAGCAGGTGCTTGTCACGATCCGCCCAGAACGTGTCGAGGCTGGTGATGTCGATGGTGAACTCGATGGAGGAATTGGCCGGGCTGTCCTTGTCGATCAAGAGCGTGCCATCCCAGTTGCCAAAGCGGCCGTCCGTCGTGGAATAGCCGAGATGGTTGTAGGTGAAAGACAGGTTGGCGTGAGACTTGTCGAAATCATAGGCAACTGGCTCGGCAGAAGCTGCGCCGGCAAAAAGGGAGAGGGCCAGCGCGGAAGCTGCAAGACGGATCATGTTCAAACCTCGTAAGATTGTTGTCAGGAGCGTTCGCCCATGAACGCTGCAGTCTGGAAAATAGGTATGAAATTGGCGCATGCAATTTGACTGACTGTTCTGAAATTTCGAACAATCGCAGCCCGAATTCTGACACTGTTTTGGTGAAGGCCTGATAAGATTTTCCGAGTCGATTGTTGCTGCTCGTCATCCGAAAACTCCGGACATTTAGAATCAGCATCGCCTGCGAGGGCACATGTGGTGTCTTTGACGGCGCAATCAAGAGTTGCTTAGCTCGGTAAGTGCATGATAACTCGAAAGAAGTTCCAGTGTCATCATTCCATCAAGAAATTCAGGCACCTCTTGGGTCATCTTTCCTGACGTATAGCTGAAATCGGAACCCGAAAGCCTTCAGATCACCGGTCTGGAGCACCAGGAGAATCGACGTGAAACAAGCGATGGTTGTTTGTCACCGAGGCGCGTCACTGTGGGCTCCTGAAAACACGCTGGCGTCCCTGGAGAAAGCCATCGAGATGGGCGCGGAGGCTGTTGAGCTTGACGTGCGACCGTCCCGGGATGGCATTCTGTACGTCATGCATGACGCCACAGTGGATCGAACCACCAATGGCTCAGGCCGGATTTCGGACCTGACATCTGCAGAGATTGATGCGCTCGACGCCGGTATCTGGTTCGGCCCGGACTTCGCCGGCGAGCAGGTGCCCCGGCTGGACCGGTTCCTGGATGCCTGCAAGGGCCGGATTGCCACTTATGTGGAAATCAAGGACGGCGATCCCGGAGAAGTTCGTGACATGCTGGCGGTGCGCGGCATGCTCAGCGAGGCCTGGACCTTTTCCTTCGACCAGGCCATTCGCGCCGAGGCTCGTGCCAAGGTCCCCGACCTGCGCCGTATGGTTCTCTTCATTCACGTTGGATCGGTCGACCGCGCTGTGGCCCAGGAGGCGCAGATCCTCGAGTTTCACGAAGACAATCTCAGCGCGGACCTTGTGACGGCCGCAAAACAGGCCGGGCTGATCACGCAGATGTTTTATTCTGGCAACGACCGGACCGTGTTTGAAAAGGCGCTGCGCTGCGGTGTCGAGCAGATGAACATCGATCAGGTTGAGGTGTTTCGGTCGGTGGAAAGGGAGTTGTTTCAGACAGCTTAGTCTCTGCGATGCAACAAATGGAAAGGCGTCAACTGTCCAGTCGAAGCGTCAGAGAATTGCGACGGATCAGGCCGGCTTCAGCACTGCATCAAGGTAGAGATTTGCGGTCGTTTTCACGACTGACTGGTCTGGGCGAACGATTCCGAACACCGCAATTCCATTATCCAGGCATACAAGTGTCCGGGCGAGGGCGGTAACATCCGTATCATCTGCAAGGTCACCGTTTTTGAGAGCGGCGATCAGATTGTTGCGGAAACGCTCTTCCACCTGGTCGACAAAATTTCTGGCAACATTGAAGGCTGCACCTGGCACTGTGGCCTGCTCGGTCAAGGTGTTGACGATAAAGCAGCCTTGATAGTCAGGCTCCACTTTCAGCGCATCGAAATAGGCGCGGATGTTGGCAAGACCGAGAGGGTCCCGGCAAAGGTGGCCGTCGTAAAACGCCTTGGCCTCTTGCGCGTATAGCTCGAGCGCTTCCAGGAAAAGCCCTGCCTTGCCATCAAATTCCTTGTAGAGGCTGAAACGGTTCAGGCCTGTCGCTTCAACAAGGTCGCTCAGATGTGCGCCCTCGTATCCGGATCTCCAGAAACAGTCCCGTGCCTTTGCAAGGACGTCTGTTCGTTCATAGTTCTTTTTTCTACCCATAAGCGCCCCTTAGCAGGGTTGCCTCTCGATGTCAAATTTAAACACGTTTCGTTCTGTAAAAAATTACGGCGTGGTGCAGAAGCAATAGGTCACGCCGCAGTCTGAAAAGAAGTGTTGGTGCCGAGTCCACTCCGCCTCACCAGATCACCCTTCTGTCACCGTTTCTCTTCAAAAATTCAGAAAAGGCAAATACTGAAGCGTAAAGCGTGGGGCAGCTATGACAGCTACCTTGAGATCGTTGCGCAGAAAAATAAATCACGCATCGTTTAGAAAAACCTTGACAGCGGCAACGGCAAGGCAAATAAAACACTTATCGTTCTGAAAAAGGAAAGCCTCATGGTTAGAAAATTTGTTGCCACGATTGTCTTCGCCCTGATGGGGCAGGCGGCGCTTGCGGATGACAACACCATTCTCGAAATTGCCTGGTTCAAACTGCTGCCCGGCACAGAAGAGGTCCGTATGCTTGACGGTGCCCAGCATGTGCAGGACCGGTTTTTGCCGCGGTTTGACGGCCGGATCTATCGCGAATTGATGGCAGAGGACGGCGGAGACTATTGGATCGACTCGATCCACTGGCGGTCTGTCGGCGACTTTGCCAAGGCGGCTGCGGAAATTCTGACCGACCCGGACGGGGCCCCGATCATGGAGCTGATCGATCCTTCGACCATGGCCTGGTTTCACGCTGATCGGATGCGCCATTGGCAGGTGAGCAATGTGCCTCAGGGAGATGGATTTACAGAAATTCACGTCTTCCGTCTGGTGGCGCCTGGTTCGGAAATCGAATTCTTGATGCCGACGACAGATGAAGCCTTTCTGGAAGCTGCTGAACGTGTTCAGCAAAGCCTCGGCGAAATGTCCGGATTTGTGGACCGCGAGCTCTTTCGAACCACGGACGGCTGGTGGGTCGACATGGTTCATTGGCAGTCGCGAGAGGCGGCAGAGGCAGCGCAGATGGCGATGATGGCCGACATGGCTGATCCAGAGTCCGCTGCCATGCGGTTTCTCGTCCAGATCGACCCCAAGAGCCTCAAGACCTTCAAGATGAATCAAAAACGGGTCTGGTAACCGCTGCGGCCAGTCAAGGACCTTGCCGCTCTGGTGAGGCGAAAGGAAAAGAGATGTTAAGACGCGAATTAGGGCCTGTCGCGGTCATGGGATTTGCACGCTATCGATTGGTCGAGGGCACCAAGCCAGCCGAATTTCTGCAAGCTGCGGTCAATTGGCAGGAGCAGTTTCTGGCCAAGTGTGACGGCATCGCCATGCATTGTGTGCTCGGCAACCTCGATGGAGAGTTTGCAGATGCGATACTGGCGACGGACCAGAAGTCGTTTGGCCTCATGGCTGAAGCCCATCCCTCCCATCCGGCATCTGAGCCGCTGATGGGGATGCTGGATCGAGACAGCATACGTTTGACGGGCAATCAGCTGCTGGGGGGACCAAAGGAATTGCCGAGCGGGTTTTCCTGTATCGAGTTCGGTACCTTCCGCCCGTCAAACGGGACCGGCTTCTCGGAAAGCGGGATGATGGCGGTATCAGACGCGATCGAACAGCAATACCTGGCCGGCTTCTCCGAATCTCGCGCCCATTTCATGGGTAAGGTGGATGACGGTACCTATTCCGAAATCGCTTTTGTCGAGACATCCGGAGCGGCCCGAAAAATCTGTGGCGGCTATGTCGGAGACGAAACCTGCCAGGGACTGTTGAACATGTTCGAGCCGGAGACCGTCGATCTCGATTTCTGGCATGTCCTCGCCTGACATCGTTGCTGGCCTGCGTTCATCTGTCGTCGGTCAACTCGCTCTGATCGTTCGACCAACAGGAAAATGCAATGACATCCCGTCCGATCGTCTCCTGGTGTGAAATTCCAGTTTCCGACTTCGACAAGTCCATCGAGTTTTATTGTCATGTGTTCGACTATGTGATGGAGCTCGATAGGTCCGGCCCGGAACCGTTTGTCATATTGAACAATGACATGTCCGGTGTCGGCGCCCACCTTTTTGCCGGCAGGCCTGCCGGTAACGGCCGTGGTCCGCGGATCCATCTTGTCGTCCCGGATAACCTGGAGGCCGCGATTGAGCGCTGCAAGGCCAGGGGGGGAGAGGTCCTGTCAGATCCAAGGGACATTCCGCCGGGACGCTTCGTCTATGCACTCGATCCCGACGGAAATGGCATCAGCCTCTTTGAGCCGCGCCCAAACTGATATCAATAAAGAACCGGCCCTATGTCTGGGCCGGTTCTCCAAATTCTGCACTGCCAAGTTGGGGGCATTTGCCCACCGTCAGGTGCCGGGTCCTGCCCCTGGGCAATCGCGCTGTGTCGTTGAGAAATTCAAAGACCAAGGCCGCCGATACAGCTGTATTTGACGTTCAGGTAATCGTCGAGGCCATATTTCGAACCTTCATTGCCCATGCCGCTGTCTTTCACGCCTCCAAAAGGGGCGACTTCGGTGGTGATGACGCCTTCATTCACGCCAACCAGGCCATATTGCAGCTGTTCCATCACGCGGAATGTGCGGCCGAGATCCTGGGCATAGAAATAGCAGGCGAGGCCGTATTCCGTATCATTGGCCAACTGGATGGCTTCCTCCTCGGTGTCGAATTTGAAGAGGGCAGCCAACGGCCCGAAGGTTTCCTCATGTGCGACTTTCATGTCGGCGGTGGCGCCCGTGATCAGAGTTGGCTCGTAAAAGGAACCTGGCGCATCCGGTCGCTGGCCGCCTGTCACCAGTGCACCACCCTTGGCAAGGGCGTCCTGGACATGATCGGCCACCTTCTCTACCGCGGCTTCGTTGATCAGCGGACCCTGGGTGGTGCCGGCCGCAAGGCCGTCGCCAACCTTGAGCTGGGCGGCCATGGCGGTTTTCAGCTTGTCGGCAAAGGCATCATATACCCCGGCCTGGACGTAGAGGCGGTTGGCGCAGACACAGGTTTGACCGGAATTGCGAAATTTGCTGGCGATCGCACCTTCGACCGCGCGGTCGAGATCGGCGTCGTCGAACACGATGAACGGTGCGTTGCCGCCCAGCTCCATCGAGATCTTCTTCATGTTCTTGCCGGCATTGGCCGCCAGCAGTTTCCCAACGCGGGTCGAGCCGGTAAAGGTGAGCTTGCGCAGGGCCGGGTTTTCGCACATTTCCTCGCCGATGGCAGGCGCGTCACCTGTAAGGATGTTGATGACACCGGCCGGCAGACCGGCCTTTTCGGCCATCACGCCATAGATCAGAGCGGAATAGGGCGTGAACTCAGCCGGTTTCAGGACCATCGTACAACCGGCCGCAAGCGCTGCGCCGAGCTTGCGCGCGATCATGGAATTGGGAAAATTCCAGGGCGTGATCGAGCCGACAACACCGACAGGTTCCTTGGTCACCAGGATGCGACGATCGGCCCAGGGCGAGGGAATGGTGTCGCCATAAATGCGCTTGCCCTCTTCAGCAAAGAAGCGGATGTATTTGACACCGAGCGCGATTTCGCCTTTGGCCTCCGCAAGCGGCTTGCCCATTTCCGTGGTCAGCAACACGGCCAGATCGTCGATCTGGTCCATGATCGCGTCGCACAGCTTGTGCATGAGATTGGCGCGGGCCTCGGCTGTCAGTGCTTTCCAGGCAGGCAGGGCGACAGAGGCAGCCTCAATGGCGCGGGCCGTTTCCGGACGGCCGCAATAAGGGATCGTGCCGATGGTCTCGCCCGTTGCCGGATTGGACACGCCAATCGTCTGGCCGCTATCGGCGTCCTGCCAGGCGCCGCCGATAAAGACTTGTTCCTTCAACAAAGACGTATTCAAAGACATGGAGACTTCCCGATCCGTGTGACTTGACCGGATAGTGATAGGGGGCGGACGAAGGCTCTGGCAAGCGCTTTTGAAGCGGAACGGTTCTGGGAGATCCGATATATGCCAAGGCTAGACAAGTCGCCCGGCGCGGACGAGTTCAAGATGCTCGAACCGCAAAAGCCGGCGTCGTTTAACGCCGGCTGAGGCCGTAGCTGTCCGGTCTGAAATCAGGCCGTTATCCGATATTGTGCGCCTGAAGGGCTCAGGCGCCTTCGAGGCGCTCCTGAAGCGAGGCGATTTCATCGGCCAGCGCCTGGGCCTGCCGCTGAACGCGATCAAGCGCAACACGCATGCTGTCGATATCGGACGCTGCCGGCACATCGGCAGCCGGCGGCGTGCCGCGACCGACGAGCAGCCAGGTCGGGCTGACATTCAGGACGCCGGCCAACAGCACAAGCTTGTTGGAGCGCGGTTCGGACCGGTCGCTTTCCCAGCTGTGCAGTGTGGATGTCTTGATGCCGAGGCGCCGGGCCAGCTGCGCCGTGGAAAGGCCGGAAGCGTCGCGTGCCTTGCAGATCCGCTCACCCAAAGTGTAGTCGCTGCTGCTGGTGGACATGATGTCGCTCCCGTATTTTCCGGCCGACTCCGCCGCCAGATAAACGGTCTGCTCCGGACGGGACGGAGAGTTTCTTTTGAATATTTGGTTCATGGCGCGCACACTGGCACGTCTCATGTGTGCACCGCAACCGTCCACGGCGAATTTGTCGCAATGACGCAGGCTCGCGGCGTGTTCACGCAAATTGCCTGTCAAAATTGCCGTGCCACCGTCGTGGGAAGGAGGCGCTTCTAATACTCGCGCTCGAAAAAGATGCCCGCTTTTGAGGACCCGTCAGCCCCCACTTCACCGCGCACTTTCAGACCGCGATCAAGATCGATATCCACCTTTACCCGGCTGGAGCCGCTGCCGGTTCCCTGTTCGACCCCGACATAGATGTTGTCATTGATGTATTTGCCGACGGCAACGGACGGACCATCTTCGCCGTCGGTGTTGATGTCGATCGCATCAAGTCCGAGAGACTTCCGGATCGAGGCGAGGGGGCCACTGTCGCTGCCGCCGGTCAGGGTGGCAATGGCGGCAGCAAGCCGGGCAACCTGGGTCGCCGACAGGTTACCGACGCTCTTGCCGAACAGGAGCAGCGCGAGCACCTCGTCCTGAGGCAGTTCGGGAGAGGAAGTGAAGGCGATCTGCGGGTCGTCGGCCTCACCGCTCACCGTGACCGTGATGGTGGTGTCGCTGACCGTCGTGGAAGCGGCAAAATCGAGGAGCGGGGTCAGAGAGCCTTCGAACGTTGCACTGCCGCGTGAGAACACCAGACGCCGGGTCAGAATATCGAGTTGCCCTCGCTTCAGGCTGAAAGCACCGACCGCCTGGGGGGAAGCCGTCGTGCCGACGATCTTCAGGTTGCCTTGCAGTTCGGCGTCAAGACCGCGTCCGCGAATGAAGATGCGGCCCGGGGCCGACAACAGGATGTCCAGGCGAGGCGGGATCGTTTTCTGTTGCGTCTGCCGTTGCTGGGTATCGCCGCCAAGCTCGGCAACCTGCTGACGCACCGCCTTGGACGCGTTGACGTGCCGGACTTCGACAGGCGGGATCGCGCCGGGCAGATATTCCGGAATGGAGACATCTGCCTTGTTGATCGTAACCGTGCCTCCGATCAGGGCCGATGAAGAGGTGGATGCGAGCGGCCCTGAAATTTTCAGATCGGCATCCACTTCCGCGCTCACCAGTCCGGGGTCGATGTAGCGGCCCTTGTTCAGCTTTATCGTGAGATCCGTCGGAAAGCCGTTTTTCATGCCGATAGTGCCACCGGCCGACAGACTTCCACCGGTTGCCAACTCGCCGGTGATCCCGTTGAGCGAGGCCTGATCCTGCGTGACAGCAGCCGTACCGCCGATGTTCTGAACGGTCAGTCCGGTCGACAGGCTGGTAACTCTGAGACCGGCCGGTGTCGCGGTGATCTGGTAGGCGGGCGCACTGGCGGATCCGCTCACGGTGCCTTTCAGGGCAATCGCGCCCTCCGCCCGAATGCCCGCCTCCAGGAGAGGCCGCCGAAGGGCCGCCGTCGGGACCGTGCCGTCCAGCGTCAGGGCCAAGGCATTGGGCTGTTGAAGTCCGACAGTGCCGGAGGCGGAGAGGTTCAGCCCGTTCGGGTCGCTGACCTTGCTTGTCTGGGAAATCTGGTTGTCCTTCAGATCTCCGGAACTGGTCAGGCTGAGCGCAGCCAGGCCATTGTTCCGCAATTCGCTTGCCGTGAGCCCCGCGCCGGTGATCGACCAGGTTGCCTGTGGCGCGGACGCACTGCCGGTTGCCGTGATGTTGCCCGAGAGTGAACCGCCGAGCCCGAGCGACGGCGCGAAGGCGTTGGCAAGGTTCAGTGGTACTGATTTCAACTCGGCTTTCAGGTCCAGTTGTTCGCCGGCCTGGCCGGAGAGGGACAGGGAACCGTCACCGAGCTGAAGGTCGAGCGGCGCGATTGTGGCGGTGCCCTCGTTATAGGCAATCGTGGTTGGCGCCGTCAGTTTGCTGGCCAGGCCCTGGTAGCGCATGGCGAGTTCTGAAAGTGCAAGCAGATAGCCGCCGTCATCGGGTTGGCTGACCCTGGCCTTCAGCGTGAGCCCGTCCTTGCCGCTGCTATCAAGATCAATCCTGGCACCGATTGAGGTGCCGCCATTGTCCGGCCGGGCCTGCAGGTTGACGCTGTGTACGGGCGTGGCGTCCGTCAGCAGATCGCTGATTTCGATATCCGCCGAAACTGTTTCGGGGGCATAGGGCGCAGCCAGATTAGCCTTCATTTTCAGGCTGCCCAGGCTCAGCGAAGGCACATCAATACCGCTGCCTGTGATGTCGAGTGCAAGCTGCTTGCGGTCCGGATCTGCCGAGACAGTGCCGCTCAAGCGGCCTCCGATCTCCGTCAACAGGAGCGGGGAGAGCGAAGCCAGGTCCGGCGCGTCGATCTTGAGATCGCCCTTGAGCGTCTCGACCGGGCGGTTGAGGTCAGCGAAGGTCAATGCGCCGGTGATCGTGTTTCCGGCAAGTTTCACCGACAGGGGGCTGAGCTCTGCTCCGCCATCCTTGCTCACCAGTTCCACATCAACCGCTATCGGTTGCCCGTTCAGCGCGGCTGCCCCCTTGAGCTTGGCCGTGGGGGCCGAGCGATTTGCAACGGCATCGGCCGAGAATGTCAGATCATCGAGGGGCGTACCGGCCAGGAGGATCTGTTTGGAGCCAGCGGTCGCCTTGACCTCAAGAGCCTCGATGGGCCCCGAGGTTGTCGCATCAAGTTCCAGACTGCCGGCAAGTTGGCTGTCTGCCCTTGACAGGTCGGCGAGGCTTGCCGTCAGCGCCGAGGTCAGGTTGCCGTCGGCATAGTGGGCCTTCCCGGAAACGTTCAGCTGATCGTTGCCGATTGCGAGATTTTCTAGATTGATGTCGCTTGTGCCACTCAGGTCCAGTGTCAGGTCCGTGCGGGTTTCGCCGGTCAGTAAGGCATCCGCCTGAGGAATGGCGACAGAGACATCCTTGCTGATCAGGGACACGGCGGCTGTTCCCGTCAATTGGCTGGGATCCAAGTCGGCTGTGAATTGTCCGGCGATACTGCCGCCAAGGTTTCTTCCTGCCAGTTCGGACAGGATCGCCAGATCAGGAACAGAGATACGTCCCTTGCCGCTGACCATGTCGGGCGACAGGGTCGAGTCGGTCAGCGTGAGGGTCATGGCAGAAGACGTGAGGGCGAGTTCCGACAGCTGAACGTCCTGCGTTCCAGAGTTAACTGATCCTTTGCCGGTAACGGAAAGCGGACCGGACAGCGCTGCTGTCTGTTGCGTCAGTCCATCCAGTCCCGTGATGTTGAGCGTCAGGGCAAAGGGTGACGTCAGTGTCTCGGAGCTGAAATCCGCGCCATTGCCGGAGACCGTCAGCCGGATCTTTTCCGTGCGCAATTCCGTTGTCTGGAAAGAAGCTAGCTCTAGGTCAGCTGCCCAGTCGGCGGCACTTTGAGTGCCGGACACGTTGACCTGGCTGGTCACTGGCCCAAAGGCAATGCGGCGATCGCCGACGTCAAGCGCAATCAGTGCTCCGCCACCCGCATTGACGGACAGACTGGCGGTGACATCCATCTTGTCATTCGCAAGGTCGGCCTTTGCATCGAGGGCAAGCGTCTGGGTCCGGGCGGAAAGATTGGCTGCAAGCGGCGCAAAGCCCGGCGAAAACCGTGCCGTGCCGGTCAGGTCCGTCGTGCCGAGCACGAAGGCCTGGGCGGCGGGCGGGGCCAGGTCGGCGAGATGGCCATCAAGATCGAAGCTGAGATGGCGCTCCGAAGCGGTTTCCTGCAGGCTGGCGGAACCTGCTACCGTGGTTTTGCCGTCAAGCGCGACGCTCAGGTCGGCTGCCCAGTCGGTGAGCGGCCCGCTGCCCTTCAATATGAGGTCCAGGGCAGGAAGGTCCGGAACATCAAGCAGGCGTGCTGCCAACCCGCCACGTGGTTCGGAGATGGAAACATCGAATTGCAGGGTTTCGGCCGACGGTTCGAACCGGGCCATAGCGGTCAATCCTGCGTCGATCCCGTCCACCCGGCGAACATCGAGATCCGCCGTAACGAGTGCCGGATCGAGCGCAAACGCCCCTGAGCCGGAGGCGGTCAGGGAAACGGGCGCGCCCAGCAAGGCGTCACCCAGATTGATTTCCTCAAGCGACAGCCGCTCAAGCGACACGTTGACAGGCAGGGACAGTCCGGTCGTTCCTTCTGCCTCCGGCGTCGCGGATGTGTCGGTGTTCTCGGGCGTCTGGAGAGGCCGCACCAAGTCGAGCTGGTGGGCACTGAGAACGGTTATGTCCAGATCGCCGGACAAAAGCCGCAGCGGCCGCCAGTTGAAAACGATCGTCTGTGCGGACAGCCAGACGCCTTTCTTGTCCGCAATGTCCAGGCTTTCAATCGAGGCGTTAAGACCAAAGCTGACGTAGAGACCTTCAATCCTGATCGTTCGCTCTGGCGTGGAGGCAAGTGAACTGGCAACCCCGGATACCAGATCGCGTCCGGACTGCACCTGCAACGCGCCGATGACAAGCAACGGCACGGCAATCGCAATTGCGATCAGGAATCCGAAGATCCGCAAGGACAGATTGACAAAACGCATCTGCGTTAAAACGCCTGGCTTAAACCGACATAAAGGGCAAAATCCGGGTCATCCTGTCCCGGATCCAGAGGCACCGCCGCATCGATTCGAAGCGGACCTATGGGAGTAAAATAGCGCAGGCCGGCGCCGACGCCCACCTTCAGGCTTTCTGAAAAGTCCGGGACACTGTCTTCATAGGCGTTGCCGGCGTCAACGAACCCGACCACTCCAATGGTATCCGTTACTTTGACCCTGACTTCACCCGACAGTTCCACCAGCGACCGGCCACCGGTCACTTCGTCATTCACCCGGGGGCCGACATTGCGATAGGCATAGCCACGGATCGAGCCGCCGCCCCCTGCGATAAAGCGCCGGCTTGCAGGCACGGCCTCGACTGACGGTGCCAGGATGGAACCCGCCGAAACCCGCCCGGCGAGAATGAAGCGCTTGGCCTCGTCCAGGGCGTAGTAGCTGGATACGGTGCCCTTGACGAAGCCCATGGCATTCGAGTTCAGCGTGTCATAGGCAGGTTCGGCAAACAGCGCCGCAAAGACGCCCTTGGAAGGGTTCAGCTTGTCGTCGCGATTGTCGAAGGTCAGACCGGCGGGAAGGCCGACCAGCAGATAGTCACCGTCGCCAAACGCGTCTTCCTCGTTCGCATAGAACACTTCTGCGCCAGCGCGGCCTTTCAGCTGTTCGGAAAACTCGCGATTGAGATACGCATCATAGGTAATCGTCCGGCTCTTGTAGGCGTCCGGGTTTTCCTGGCGGGCCTCCAGGCTGGTGGAAAAACTCGTCAGTGGCCCGAAAACCCCGGGTTTTTCGAAGGCGACCCGTGCGGAGTATTCCAGATCCTTCAGGCTCTCATTTCCGATACGCCCGACGGAGCCTTCAACCGACAGGAGTTCACCGCGGCCGAACAGATTGCGTCTGCGCCAGTAGGACTCTACCCCGAAGCCTTCCGTGCTCGACCAGGAAGCGCCCGCACCGATGACATGGCGCTTGCGCTCGCTAACCTCAATCTGGATGGGCAATGACCCGTCCGGCCCGGAGATGTCGCCTTCGACAAGCCGGATAGACGAAAAGATGCCAAGTTCGTTCAGCCGTTTGCGTGCCCGAGCCAGGTCTTCAGGCGAATAGATGCCGCCCACGGGCAGCATGGCCTGCTGGATCACGAAATCCGGATCGGTCACGTCCGTACCGCTGACGGTAACCTGGCCGAACCGGGCTTGCGGACCTGTGTCCGCGACCAGCGCGACATCCAGCGTGTTCGTTGCGTGATCTGCCGTGATCCGGCGCTCCGCAATCCGGGCTTTCGGATATCCGCGCCCGCGCAGCACGCTGACAATGCGGCGCTCCGCCGCGAGGACCTTGCCGGAGGCGGCAACTTCACCGCTGTTCAGGCCCCAGAAGGACGGATCGGAAGAGAGGTCACTGCCAATTGTGGAAACGCTCACCTTGCCAAAGTCGAAAACAGGTCCCGGGTTGACGATGATAGCCACCTTGAGGGGACGGGTGTCAGGCAGGTCCGCGCGTTCCAGCGCCGTGTCCAGTGGCAGACCTGCAAGCACGATCTCGACCGTGCCGCCATACCGGCCCTCGGCATAGAGTTTGGCAATCAGGCGTTCGCGGTCTGACAGGGCACGGGCAATCAGTCCGGCTTCCCCGGACGGCGGTTTGTCCTGTTGCTGGATGAGCAGGGAAGCGGACTTCAGATCCTTGGTCAGGTCTTCCGACCCGCCGGTCGTTGTCAGACTGGCCTCGTAGGGAGTGGGATCCGGAACGGCTTCCGCCTCCTCGGCGCCGGATTCAAAGAACTTCCAGCCGAAAATCTCGAAGGCGGAGCTGGTCGTTGCCGTGGAAGAAAGGAGGAGGCAGGCGAGGCCAAGAACGAAGGGAATTCTGACACACGAAAGCGTGCCGGCGGCCCGTCGGGTTGCCAGCAAAGGATGCGCGGTAGCCCGCGGACCGGCCCGAAGGCCGGTATAACAGGACGGTAGACCCTTCACTCACTGCCGCCTGACGGATTGGCAGAGCCGCTTGTCACAGATCCCTGTCACAAATCGGCCCACTGTATTGCAGCCCCTACGTAATCAGCTTACCGGGGCCATGGTTAAGACAATGCCAACACGATAGACCATGACCCGCAGACAAGCGCAAGGGTGAAGCCCCGGCGAGAGTTTGCTTCCGCTGGGCAATTTGCGAGCGAAATCCGAGACAAGTGGTGCCGGGCGGTCAGAAAAGCGGTTCTTCTTCCGGCAGGCCAAGCAGGCGCCGGACTGCGGTCAGCGTGTTGACCATCAGCATCGCGATGGTCATCGGACCAACACCGCCCGGCACAGGCGTGATGGCGCCGGCATGTTCGAGCGCTTCCTTGAATGCAACGTCGCCAACCAGCCGGCTCTTGCCTTCGCCAAGATCAGGAGCCGGAATTCGGTTGATGCCGACATCGATCACAGTGGCGCCGGGCTTGATCCAGTCGCCCTTGATCATTTCAGGGCGGCCGACGGCGGCCACGACTATGTCGGCCGCACGAACCACGTCCGGCAGGTCACGGGTGCGGCTGTGCGCGATGGTTACAGTGCAACTTTCCTGGAGCAGGAGGCTGGCCATCGGTTTGCCGACAATATTGGATCGACCGACAACAACGGCGTTCTGTCCGGACAAAGTGTCGCCGAGCGTGCGCTTCAGCAGCACAAGGCTGCCGGCCGGGGTACAGGGCACCAGTGCGCTGTTTCGCTCGCCGGCGGTCAGCAGGCCGACATTGACCGGGTGAAACCCATCGACGTCCTTTTCCGGGCGGATCAGGCGCAGCACCTTGCTTTCGTCGATGTGGCCGGGCAGGGGCAATTGCACCAGGATGCCGTGAATTTCCGGATCATTGTTCAGCTGATCGACAAGCGCGAGCACGTCCGCTTCGCTCGTTTGGGCGTCGAGCGTGTGTTTGACGGAATGAAATCCGCACGCTTCCGCAGCCCGGTCCTTGTTACGCACATATACCTGGCTGGCCGGATCTTCACCAACAAGCACGACCGCAAGGCCGGGACGCTTACCGCTGTCGGCAAGCAGTTTAGCGGCCCGATCGGTAATTTCCTGCCGGACTGAGCCTGCAACGGCTTTGCCATCTATGATTTTTGCCTGGGGCATTCGGCCTCCCAAAATGTCATGCGGTGTCGAGGTATGTCTGGCGACAAGCTATAGAATGCTGCCTCAGATTGAAAAAGGCCGATTGCGTCGTTTCCTGCTCTGGTTTCGCCATTTCCGCGACTGTAGTCAAAGTGTCCGGGTGAACCGGTCCAGTTCGGAGATGGCGCAAACGATATGATAAAGTGAGCTGGCCGGGGCCTGTTCCTCTACGAACGTTCCATCGGGAGACAGTTTGTCGCGCCAAAGCCCCTTGGGTACATCGTTCAGGTAAATCTTGAGTGCGGCAACCGCGTCAGGAATGTCAGAGGCGTAAGCGTCGCGTTCCGGGCCGCTGGACAGCTCGGTCAAAGCAATGGCGGCCTTGAGCCATTCCGTCTGTGCCCAGAGCCGGGCGAGCGGGTCCTTGACGGTAAAGTCGTCGTTCAGGGCCATAAAGGCTGCGCCTCGGCTTTCATCAATGCCATAGGTCCAGCCGATATCGTATAGGCGACGCGCTGCAATCAAGGCGCCGGCATCGTTACGCAGACGTCCCCAGCGGGCGAGAAGCCAGGCCCACTCAAATTGATGACCAGGCTCCATGATGCGACCGTCTTCTCCCGGATACGGCCGCCATTCCATATCGAAGAACTCACGCAAACCACCGGAAACCGGATCGATGAACCGTGTCAGGGCAAGTTCCGCAATCTCATCGGCTATATTGCTCCAGTCAGGGTCTTCGGAGACGCTTTCCCAGGCCAGGCATGCCTCAAACAGGTGCATATGCGGATTTGACCGCAGTGGTAGACGTCCGTCTGTGGATTCCAGGAAACCGGCTTCAGGATGGCGGTACGATTGTTGCAGCAGATCAAGAAGGCGGTTGGCCGAAGCAATGGCTTCTTCCCGCTGCTCTGGGATCGCCAAGGCCACATTCGCAAATCCGAAAAGCGCAAAGGCCTGATTATAGAGGTCGAAAGTCGGGTCGCTGACCTTTCCGTGGGCATCCACGGCGGCGGCAAAATAGCCCTCTTTCAGCAAATAGGCACCTTTGAACCAGTCGTGGAGGTCCGAGGCAATCCGGATTGCCGGACCGTTCCAGCCCAGCCTTTCGCCCTCGAGGAAAGAATAGATCTGGCGCGGCACAACGCGGGCACGGCAAGGCGTGGACTGTCCCTGTGAGCTGTCGAGGGCAATGGCTTCGTAACAGGTCCCCTTATCGGAATCGATTCCGTCAGCTGTCCAGACCGGAAGTGCTTGATTGACGAGCCAACCTGTTAAATCTAACGATAGATTTTTAAGATAATTGTTTGAAATCGAGGGTGCTGGGGCAGTCATGGAAAATCTCTCGGCGTCTGGCTGGATCAAATGCTCACATTGACAGATTAGTTCTCGGTTTGCAGTGCGAGAAAGACGATAAATTGGAAATTAATCAATTCACTAGGAAAAGCGGGTCTAGTGTTACAGCAAAGTCACAGCCGCGATGTTTATCCGGGGGATAGCAGTGTTGCGACTTGGACATCACGGCAAGAGGGTGTTACCAGACTGGCAGTAGATGGGGTGGAACGGGTACTGATGCGGATTTTGTTTGTATTGATGGCTGCGGCAGCCTTGTTCGGGTGCGCTGCTCTTCCTGGCGATGGGCCAGCTGCCATTAACATCACCACGCAGGACGTGGAGACGAGTGCGCAGTCGGGCGACTTTACCGTGGTTATCGTCGACCCGGACAATATCAAGACTATTCGTTCATATCGCCCGCTGGCATTCGCCAATCAGTTCCGCGGTGTAGGTGGAGGCGGTTCGCCCACTTTACTGGGTGTCGGCGATACACTCACTGTGTCCATTTGGGAGGCCTCTCCAGATGGACTGTTTTCAAGCGGGGAAAGCGGATCGAGCCAGATTCCGTCCGTGGTCGATGAAAACGGCTATATTTTTGTTCCCTATGCAGGCCGGGTTCGGGCAGCAGGCCTGAGTATTGAAGGTCTGCGCCAGTCGGTCCAGCAGAAGCTGGTCGGGAAGGCCGTCGAGCCACAGGTGCTGATCACGCTCATGGACAAATTGAGCTCGACAGCCGTTGTGGTCGGCGATGTTGCCAAGCCTGGCGTCTATCCGCTGCCACTTCGTGAGACCCGGCTTCTCGAGCTGGTCGCACAAGCAGGCGGTGCGCGAGAAGCAACTTATGAAACGGTTGTCACGCTTAAACGCGGCAAGCGGGCCGGAACAACCCGTCTTGAAGACTTGATCGACTATCCTGAGAACAATGTCTTGATTTCGCCCAACGACAATATCCTGTTGTCGCATCGGCCGCGTACGTTCTCTGCCTTTGGTGCCGTCAAAACCAATCAGCTTGTGCCGTTCAGGACCAAGAATGTTACAATGGCCGAAGCCCTTGCGACGGTTGGTGGTCTGCGGGACGAACGTGCAGATGCCAATGGCGTGTTTCTGTTCAGGTTCGAGGATGCAGCCCTTGTACGCAGTCTCAAGCCGGAGCTTGCTGACAAGGTTGTCGGCACGCAGCCTGTCCCGTTGGTTTACAAAATCAGCCTGAGAGATCCGCGTGGGTTCTTCATGTCTCAGCATTTTGAAATGCGGGACAAGGACATTTTGTATGTGTCGAACCATCCGACAGCGGAACTGGGCAAGTTCCTGCAGATTATTGCACCGCTCATCAGCAACTACTCGACTGTCGCCAGAATTACCGATTAATTGTTGAGGATCAAATCGAGACGCGTTTCGGCTGTTCGCAGAAGGAGCGCCCAGTCCAGCGGATCGGCCACGTGGTATGAAGTCAGTCAGCCCCATGGTGGTGCTATTTCTACAGGGACCGCCTGGCGTGTTTGCGCGCACGATTGCCGACAGCCTGGAAGCGGCAGGCGCTCAGACGTGTCGGATCAACCTGTGCGCAGGAGACTGGCTCAATTGGCACGACAGTCGGTGCACATCCTATCGAGGACGTCTTGAGGCCTGGCCTGACTGGCTGAGACGCTTTTGCAAAGAGCGTCAGGTCACTCACATCATCTTTTATGCCGATCGCGTGCCGTACCACGTTGCCGCAGCAGAAGTTGCAGCCGATCTGGGTCTTGCGTGTCTCACCTACGAGAACGGCTACCTGCGTCCGGACTGGATCACGCTTGAACATTTTGGAATGTCTGCTCATTCCCGTTTCCCGGACGATCCGGGCCTGATCCTGAAGCTTGGTCAATCGCTTCCCGATATCGACCGCCAGCCGCGCTATGGCTATCCGTTCATCAATGAAGCGGTGAACGAAGTCTGCTGGAATATGGCCAACGTGTTTTTTGCGCTGGCGTTTCCCGGCTTTGTGAGGGACAAGCTCTATCACCCGTTGATCGACTATTTGAGCAATATTCCGCGGTTTACATTGGCCAGGGGCCGCAAACGCGCGGCCAACCATGTGATTGACGATATCATATCGACCGATCTGCCCTATTACGTGTTCCCGTTGCAGCTGCAAAGCGACTATCAGCTTCGCTTCAACTCGCAATACGACCATATTGCGGACGCTGCTGAAGAGGTGATTGCCTCGTTTGCCGGGCATGCACCCTCCGCTGCGCGCCTTGTTTTCAAGGTCCATCCTCTCGACAACGGCATGGAACCCTGGGCCAGGATTTTGCGGACGCTTGCGAAGAAATACAACGTCAAAAAACGTGTGTTGCTGGTCGATGGCGGCAACCTGAACCAGTTGCTGAGCCATGCTGCCGGGTCCTTGACCATCAACAGCACGACCGGTCTCCATGCTTTGCGCGCGGGATGCCCCACTAAGGTTCTGGGGATTGCACTTTATGACATTCCGGGGCTGACGTGCCAGAAATCACTGGATGATTTCTGGCGCCTTGCCACGACCCCTGATCCAGTGTTGCTGGATGCGCTGGAACGGCTTCTGGCTGCGACCATCCAGGTCAAGGGCTGCTTTTACACCAAAGAAGGGCGGGAAGCGGCCGCCGACCAGATGGCGGAGCGTATCGTGAATAATACGGTCAACCTGCCCGGAGCTTTGTGCGATCAGCCTCCACGTCTTGAGAAGGCCCTGTCGCGGGGAATTGCCACGACTTTTGCAGACCAGCTGAAAGCAAGGGGCAAAATGGAGCGGTGGACGCATGTCTGGCGCGGCTGAGACCGGGCATCCCGTTGATGACGCGGTCCGCGGAGATCGGAATATCCTGTTCCTGCAAGGACCGCTTTCTCCCCTGTACAAACGAACCGGCAGGATCCTGAAATCCAGGGGTTTTGGTGTCTACCGGATCAATTTCTGTGCCGGCGACTGGCTGCATTGGCATGGCGTCGGATGCACGAGCTACAAAGGGGCTGTTTGCGACTGGTCCGGGTTTATCGACCGTTTTCTGGACAATCACGGCATAACAGACCTGATTTTGCACGGGGACCAGCGAGTCTATCACCGGGTTGCGATCGAGTGCGCCCGCAAGCGTGGTCTCTACGTCGCGGTAACAGAGCTTGGTGCGCTGCGGCCGGGCTGGATGACCCTGGAAAAAAACGGACTGTCGACCGCTAGCCATTTTCCGAACGATCCGACGGCCATTCGCGAAATCGCCGAGCGTGTCGGACACATCGACCTGTCACCCCGGTTTCCGTCATCCTTTTGGCTTCAGACAGCACCTGATGTTGTCTACAATCTCGCAAATGTGTTCCTGAAGCCGATATTTCCTCGCTATGAACGACACACAATCTATCCGCCGGTCGTGGAATATTTACGCGGTGCCGCGCGCCTGATGCGACAGGGAACGCGTGACGCACACGCCAACGCTGTAATGGCGCAATTGCAGGAAAAAGGCACCCGGTACTTTGTTTTGCCCATCCAGCTGGAGGGCGATTTTCAACTGCGCCGACATTCGCCCTACCGCAGCTTCAAAGACGTTCTGGAGCTGGTTTTTGGGTCGCTGGCGTCGTCTGCAGGGAAGGACACAGAGCTTGTCTTGAAAAGTCATCCGCTCGACGTGGGGATCGAAGACTGGGAACGCGTTGCAAAGTCCCTCGCGAAAGAACACGGGGTGAGCGACAGGGTTCACTATCTGGACGGAGGCGGGCTTGCCAAGCCGTTCGAAGAAGCGGCCGGAGTAGTCACGCTGAATTCGACGGCCGGACTGGAAGCCTTGCAGGCCGGGGTCCCCGTCAAGACGCTTGTGCCGGCGCATTTCGACATAGCCGGTCTGACTCATCAGGGCTGTCTTGCCAGCTTCTGGTCGGAGCCTGAGGTGCCCGACGAGAAGCTGCTGGATGCCTATGTCCGGGCGCTCGCGGGCACCACGCAGGTCCGCGGTTCGATCCACAACAGGGACGGGGTCAACGCCGCCGCCACAAACATCGCGGAGCGGATAGCAACAAGAACACTCAACGCGCATGGCGCTTTTGTCGATCCACCACCCAGGCTGGAGCGGGCACGCAAGCTCGGTGTGCCGCTATGACTGCTGTTTTTCGGCCATGGTCTCGATCAATACGCTTTGCAGATCCCGATCTGCGATCGCTGCGTCCACGCCTGTCTGCTGCGCTGAAAGCAGGTTTGCTCCCGCAGCCGAGCGATGGCCGGCACTACCTGGTTGGCGGTACCTCGACGTTGATGACGGGTGGACGGCGTTCGGTGGCTGGCGAAACCGTCCCGCTTCTCGTTCTCAACGGACCGTCCCCAATCGAAGCGAAGCGCCTGCCGGCAAGTTTCGTTGCCATGCCGATCACTCTGCCACCGACCTCTGACTGTCTTGCTCCGGAAGAAGTCGCCCGATGGCTGGTTCAATCTACGAAGGAAAAGCCGGTCGATGCGGACACAGATTTTTCTTACCTCTGGCGATCCAGAGGGATGAGCTGTGCGGCGTCAGGCGAACAGATTTCCCGAGAAACGTCGGCTGGTTCGCTTGAACGCCTTCTGACGGGACACTCGCTAACGGCGTCGGAGCATCCCTTCTGGGCAGAAGTTCTTCGCGTTTGTGAGACCGAGGCCCTCGAGCAAGCGCGTTTGGTCAACCACGTCTTGTCGCAATACACGCTCTGGTTTTCCCCCTACACGGGGCAGCCGATATTGCCCGCTTACGCTGCCGCCATCTTTGCGATCATGCATGAACACTGGCAGGAAAACGATCAACCCAGTCACTGTTTTGGGGCGCAGTACTGGAACCATCCCTCTATCAGCGCGACTTTTTCCGGCCGTGGTGGAACCGTACAATTTCACGAAACCGAGGCAGAAACGCTGACAGCAGCGAGAACAAGCAATGGCCGTGTTCTGTCCTGGGCTGGCCGCACGCGCGAGGAGCTTGAGGCGGAATGCAGCAGGAACGGCACACCGCTGATACGCATTGAGGACGGATTTTTGCGGTCCGTCGGTCTGGGAGCAGGCCTGGCGCGGGGTGCAATGCTTGCCGTCGACGACCTGGGTATCTATTACGATCCCTCGCGCCCCAGCCGACTTGAGGTGCTGCTGCGAGATCGCGACCTTCTGCCTGACGAACTGTTGCGCGGCGAACAGCTGGTTGAGCTACTGCAGAAGGCCCGGGTTTCGAAATACAATTTCGGCAGGTCCCGGACCTATGATTTTCCGTCCGGACGAAACAAGATTCTCGTACCCGGTCAGGTGGCAGATGATGCCGCGATCCGTAAATCGAGATCGGCGACCATCGATTGTGCAAACACGCCCAATGTAAACCTGGATCTATTGCGACTGGCGCGGGAACGCCACCCGGATGCCTTTCTGGTGTTTAAACCGCATCCGGACGTGGAGACGGGCCTGCGGAAAGGCAAGGTGGCAAGAGAAACCGCACTGGGTTTCGCGGATGCTGTAGCGGAAGACGCCAATATCATCGATCTGATTGAAGCCGTTGACGCGGTAGAGACCTTTTCTTCCTTGTCTGGCTTTGAAGCCTTGCTGCGAGGCAAGTCCGTCGCCGTACACGGCGCTCCCTTTTACGCTGGCTGGGGTCTTTGTGAAGACCTGACCCGGCTGGAGGGCAGGGGGCGTCAACGATCTCTGCCCGAGCTGGTTTATCTGTCTCTGGTCGTCTATGCCCGGACCATTGACCCTGTGACACTGCTACCCTGCACGCCGGAGTTTCTGATTTCCAGGCTGACAGAACAGCGAAACGACCGGAAGCACCTTTTGATAACAGCTGCAAAACGGCATGCTTCCTGGCTAGGCAGGAAGTTGGGACTGTAACGGAGTGCGGAACTGAGAATGGCGGCCGAAACAAAAAAAGTCATCGTGCTGACTGGCGCCAGCGGCGGGATCGGTCAGGCGCTGGTGCGAGAAATCGCCCGGGAGGGCGTCTATTTTGCACTCATTGCCAGGGACGAAGACCGCCTGCGTCCACTGCTTGACGAACTCAGACAAAAAGGGGCCGATGGCGAGATTCGGGCGATCGATCTTCGCGACCGCGCACCGTTGCATGCCTATCTGGAAGACCTTGATCACCGCCATGCAATAGATCTGGTCATTGCCAATGCGGGCGTGACGGCCGGCCTTGGACCGAACAGGAGCCGCGAGACCGATGCCGACAGTGATCGGCAGATTGACGTAAATTACCGTGGTGTCGTGAATACGGTGACCGGCGCCGTCGACTTCATGCAACAGCGCCGCCGTGGCCAGATAGTTCTCATTTCCTCTCTGGCCGGGATGCGAGCCTTGCCCGACATGCCGAGTTACAGCGCCAGCAAGGCGGCAGTGATCGCTTATGGTCATGCGCTTCGTGGCTGGCTGAAACCTTTCGGGGTCTCTGTGACCATCGTTTGTCCAGGTTTCGTGACGTCTCCCATGTCTGCCCGCCACAAGGGCGCAAAACCGTTTGAAGTATCGGCAGAGCGCGCAGCTCGCTGGATGCACCGCGCAATCTTGAAAAAGAAGGCGTTCTACGCGTTTCCCTTCCTGCTGGCCACCGGCATCCGCCTGCAGAACCTGCTTCCACCCAGCATCGGAGACCTGTTCATGGGGGGCTTCGACGCGGAGATCGAACAGGATCCAAGATACCGGGATCAGGACAAGTCCTGACAAAAAAACCGGGCACCTGGCCCGGTTTCCTGCGTATCAGCGAAGTTTCAATGAATTACCTGGCCGCTTTAATCAGACGGTCCACCGCGTTGCCTTCAGTGCGCATGTCGTCCAGTTCGGCTGCGGTGACCGCCACCGCATTGGCAAGCTGCTCTTCCGTGTGCTCGCTGGTAATGAAAAAACGGATCCTTGCCGACTTTTCCGGAACGGCCGGAAAAATGATGGGCAGTGCATTGATGCCCCTAGCAAGCAGTCGGTTGGACAAGGTTGCTGCACCGGCAGAATCGCCGACGATCACCGGAACAACTGCGTAGCCGGCGCTCGGGCCCGTATCCAACCCGGCTTCTTTCGCAAGCTTCAGGAACAGGGCACCGTTTTTCTGCAGCTGTTCGACCCGTTCCGGTTCTTGTTCGAGCAGCTCAGCAGAAGCGATTGCCGCTCCGGCCAGTGCCGCTGACAGGCCAACGGAAAACACAAAGCCCGGTGCAGTGACCCTCAGGTAATCACACAGGACCTTGGATCCCGCGATATAGCCGCCACAGGAAGAGAAAGTCTTGCTGAGCGTGCCCATCCAGATCTCGACTTCGTTGGGGTCGATGTCGAAATGTTCCGCGATCCCGCGCCCGGTTTTGCCGAGCACGCCGATCGAATGGGCTTCGTCAACCATCAGCCAGGCGTCATAGGCCTGTTTCAGCTTCACGATCCGGCGGAGATCCGGAAAGTCGCCGTCCATGGAATAGAGGCCCTCGACAATCACCAGAACCCTGTCGAACTTATGCCGATGATCCGCCAGCATCTTTTCCAGGGCGTCCAGATCGTCATGCGGAAAATTCATGCGGGTGGCGCCAGACAACCTGACGCCTTCGGCAATGGAATTGTGCACAAAGGAATCGGTGAGAACCAGATCACCTTTATGCATCAAGTGCCCGATCGTGGTGACATTCGTCGCGTGGCCGGAGACCATGACGATGGAAGACTCAACACCGTGAATTTTCGCCAGCGCAGCTTCCAGTTCAGCATGAAAGGGACGTTCCCCTGCCACAATGCGGCTTGCGGACACGCTGGTGCCGTAGCGGTCGACAAAGGCCTTGGCTGCCGCGCTGACCTTCGGATGACCGTTCAGGCCAAGGTAGTTGTACGAAGCGAAATTTTCGTAGTTGTCGCCGTCAATGACGCTTGTCCCGGCTGCCAGGCCGTCATGCGGCCTGAAAAACGGGTTCTCGATGCCCATCATGTCCGCCGCCGCACGATGCATCTGCAGCTGTTTGACCTGGGGCAGTTCCTTGAAGTCAAAAACTTTGCGCTTCGGCGCTGCCGTCGGGGGACGGGAAGCCGCAGAAGCGGTCCGTCCACGTGCGGAGCGGCGATTGGCTTTCAAGCTGTCCATCAGCTTGGCGCGATCGTCTGCGCCCATTCGCAATATTCCTTACCTGGTGCCGGTTACAGGAAGGACCCGAGTTCCCGGCTCTTGTTTTCAACTTCGGCCGCCACATCCGAAAGGTCTTCGTCTTCGGGCCGTTTGTCGTCCATGTGCAGGCTTGCAAGCTGCTGTGTCTCGTCGGAGATGCCAGAGGCATTTTCCTCTCCGAGCACACGATTGGCAACACGTCCCGAAAGATCGATCAAAGTGGCCCCATTTGCAAGCGACATCAAAGGAATGTCGATGCCGAGCTGCCGCTCAGCGCTCATGCGCAGCTCCAGGGCCATCAGTGAATCCATGCCAATATCGGACAATGGCTTGTGCGGATCGATTTCTTCCGGTGCAATTCGCAGGATTTTTCCGATTTCCGCAGCCAGGAGCTTGGCAACCGTTTGGGCAGCCGTCACCTGGTCCATCCCTTCCAGCATGGCAGCAAGATCAATCATCCCGTCGCCACCGGCATCGTCGTCATCACCGAGACCGAGCAGAGAGACGAGCGGCGTGCCGACAAGCGCGAGATCCTTGCGTGCCGCCTGCCAGTCGATGCGGGCATAGCCGAGAGACGCAAGTCTTGCGTCTTGCTCGTTGGCCTGCGCCATCAGGCTCATCAGACCGTCGAGTGCTTCTTTGGCCGTCAGGGCATGGCGTCCGAGTTTGCGGGACAGCATCTCGTTGACGTCTTCGTTGCGGGCAAGATAGCCGGCATCTGAGATCGCACCCCAGGCAACGGCAAGTCCCGGGCGGCCTTCCAGGCGACGCTTGCGTGCAAGACCTTCCAGATAGCCGTTGGCCGCAACATAGTTTGCCTGCCCCGGATTGCCGACAAGCGTGGTCGCCGACGAGTAGAGCACGAAATGATCCAGAGGATCGTCCAGGGTGAGACGGTCGAGCAACTCCGCACCGCGCACCTTGGGAGCCAGGACCCTGGTCAGCCCCGCGTGATCCATATTCGCGATCAGCACGTCGTTGAGAACCATCGCCGTATGGAAAATGCCCTTGAGCGGTTTTCCATTCGCGCGGATATCGGTCAGCACCTTCTTCACCGCATCTTCGTCGGTGATGTCACAGGCGTGTCCCTTGATATCAACACCGCGTTCGGTCAGCTGGGAGAGGACCTCCTGTGCTTCTTCGCTGGCGTCGCCGCGCCGGCTTAGAACCGCAAGAGACTTCGCACCATGATCGGCAAGGCGATGCAGAAGCGCTGCGCCAAAGCCGCCAAAACCGCCAGCAACGAGATAAACAGCGTCGCCGTCAAACACGATGTCCCTGGCTGCCGGTTGCACAGCGGGGACTTCCGGCGGGCGAATGACGATCTTGCCGATATGACCTGCTTGCTGCATCAGGCGGAAAGCATCAACCACGTCGGTCGCCTCGAAGACCCGGTGCGGAAGCGGACGAAGTGTTCCGTTCTCGAAGAGTTCGACCAGCTTCACGAAGAGGTCCACGGCCAGCTTCGGTTGCCGGGTCAGCAGCTGATCGGCATCAATGCCGAAATAGGTCAGGTTCTGACGGAACGGACGCAAGCCGATGCGAGTGTTGCCGTAGTAGTCGCGCTTGCCGAGCTCGAGGAACCGCCCAAACGGCTTCAGCACATCAATGCTGCGCTCCATGGCCTCGCCAAAAAGCGAGTTCAGGACAACATCAACGCCTTCACCTGCAGTTTCTTCCATGACTTCGTCGACGAAGGCAAGGCTTCTGGAATCGAGCACGACATCAGCGCCGAGCAAGCTCAGCGTGTTGCGCTTGTCTTCAGATCCGGCCGTTGCGATGATCTTCGCGCCGCGCCATTTGGCGATCTGAAGCGCGGCCAGACCGACACCACCTGCGCCGCCATGAATCAGAACCGTTTCGCCTTCCGACAGTGATGCGAGATGCACTAGCGCGTAGTAGGCGGTCAGGAAGGTCACCGGAATGGTTGCTGCTTCTTCCGCCGAGACCGTTGACGGCATCGGTGCGCAGCCGCTTTCGTCAACGGTGACATGTGTCGCAAAACAGGCCGGCGCGAAGGTAATGACCTTGTCGCCTGGCTGAAAGCGGGTCACATCCGGACCGACATTGACAACACGGCCACAGCACTCCATGCCGAGCGTCGGGCCGGCAAAACCGTCTTCCAGTGCTTCTTCCGGCAAGAGGCCAAGGGCCCACATGACATCTCGGAAGTTCAATCCGCTGGCTTCAACCGCGATTTCGACGTCTTTGCCCGCAAGCTGATTGCGTTCGACCGCCTGCCACGAGAGCTGGTCAAGAGATCCCTGGCGCAGGATGTCCAGTCGCATCGCCGGATCGGCCCCCTCGGCGAGACGGCTGTCGGACAGGACACCGCCCTTGAGCAGGCGGATGCCTGAGCGCGTTTCGCTGTCCAGCACAATTTCCCGTTCGCCGTTCGAAACCAGAATTTCATCGGCAACTCGAGCCGCGGCGATCCCCGGCTCTAGGTCCGGCGAGACGTCGATCAGCTTGAGATTGGCGTCGGGATATTCGTTCATCACGACCCGGCCAAAGGCCCAGAAACCTGCCTGGTCCGGGGCGGCGGTGCGGCCTCCGGCAATGTCCTGTGCGCCAGCGGGCGCGAGAAGCGCAATGTCGCCTGTGTTGGCGCCGAGGGCCTTCAGGATCACCATCAGGCTATGCGCTCTCGTGTCGACGGAGGCAAGGGCATCGTCAGATTTCGCATAGGCGCCCAGGAGATGGACAACGCGCCCATCGTGGCTGGCCAGGAGCTCGGACAGAGCCTGATCCGGCGTCTCTGCCTCCTGTTCGGCCTCCAGCGCGGCGCTCCAGGTGTTGTCATCGAGTTGTTCGGTGACACCTCCCGGCACAAGCAGGGTCGCAGCGTGACCGTTGCGTTCCAGACACGCTTTCAACCCTTCAGCCAGGCGATGGGCGGGACCATCGGCATCGGTCAGAAGCAGATAGGATTTCTGCTCGACAACCGGCTGGTCCGCATCAGACGATTCAGGATCGTCAACGATAGCTTCTTCCTCTTGCGCCTCAACGGCCCGCGCGCACACGAGATCGGCCTCGACGAGCGAACTTTTCAGCGGCAGCGTGTCCACGGAACGCAAACCGGCGGCCTCCAGAGCCTTGGACCAGTCCGACTGTTGCTTGGAAAGCGGGAATTCGACACTTGCGCTTTCATGCCACCAGTCCGACCCGACACCCATGATCAGGTCGGCAAGCGGATGCGGCAGGGTTTCAGCGCCTAAGGTCAGACCACCAGGTACAAGTGCCCGCGCCAGACGCTTCAAGGTTTCGGCGTCGAATTCCGAAAGAGACGTCTCGAACAGGAGCAGGTCGAAGTGTCGCTCAAAAGTGAATTCTGCCTCTGTCGGTTCGACAAATTCGGTCGCGGCGCTGCCTTGCCAGAGCCGTTCCCCGCGACCCACGGCAGCGGCGGTCGCGTCCGTCACGACAAGGGCCATGTTGGTTGGGTCGAGGGTCTTGTCGATCCACGAAGCCAGGCCGCCATTGGCACCCACGAGCAGAATGCGCAACGCCTGATCCGATGGCCACTGGGAGACGAGGTCCTGGCAGATTGTCCGCAAAGAAGAGGAAAGTTCCCTGCGCGCAGGTGCCGAAGACCGATAGGCATCGAACAGGCTGGAGGCATATTCCTGGCTGGCGCTTTCAAGTAGACCGTCTTGCAGGATCTCTTTTAGTCCGGTCCAGAGCCGCGCGAGCAGCGCAGCCTCGGCGATATGTTCACCGCCGCCGTCCGTGAGAGCTTGAAGCAGATCTCCAGCGGACGGAAGGCCGGCCGGGTTCGTCAGAGCAAAACCTTCGTCGCTCTCAATGCAGAGGTCGCTTTCCACCAACCAGGCAAACATGCTGGCTGCCAGTGGAGCGGCGGTTTCATGCAGTTCTTCAGCCGCGACCAGATCGGCCAGCGTGACCGTTCGCGCGCCATATAGATCGAAAAGGGTCTGATGAACGACGGATCGTCCCAGGGCTTCTATCAACACCCTGCTGTCGTCCAGCTCCTGGTCTTCCGATCCTGCCAGATCAAGCTTTTGTGCAAGCTCTGCAAGGCCGGGGAAAATTGTCTCAAGCGGAGAAACGCGGTTGCGTTCCGGCAAGACAGTCGCGATCTGACGATAGACGAGGTCGTCCGGCCGCGTTTCTTGCCCGAGCGTGACCGCCTTGAAGCGGGTCTTGCTCAACCGGGCAACCACTAGCCCGTCAGCGTCCAAAAACTCGAAACTGGCCTCGATCGAACGCGGAGATGCCTTTGTCACTTCAATTCTGACAGATGTCGGATGGGTCTCCGGAGCCAGCAAACGCAGCGCACCCAGGCGGATCGGCAGGAAGGACGTGTTTTGCGGCACGTCCTCGACTTCATCGAGAAGAGCAAAGAGACCGTGGAACCCGGAGTCGACCAACGTCGGGCAGAGTGCAAACGAATGGGCGCGAACGGTTTCGTCTCGATCGAGAAGTGTGACAGTGGCGCTCGTCTGCGAATGCTTGATCACACGGTCGGCCCTGCGGAAGGCCGGTCCGTAATTCAGACCAAAGGTTTTTGTAAGCTCGTAGAGCGCCTGATGGTCGAGTTCCGACACCAGGTCCTCGCTTGCCCGCAGCCAGCGGGAACGTGTCGAAGTGGATGGCGTCTGGTAAGTGCCTCTGGCGTTCAACGACCAGTCATTATCGGACAGGCGCGGGCGCGACAGAACCTCTACGACATGGTCGTCAGGCGAAATACGGACCTGTGTCTCCCAAACTTCGTCGCCCTCAATCACGAGGGGTCGAATAATGTCCAGGTCACACAATTCGATTTGATCGGCCCGTGTCCAGCGCAGCGCTGCCCTCAAGCACATTTCGATGTAGCCGGCGGCCGGAAAAACAACGCTGTCTTCGACCTTGTGGTCCTGCAGGAACGGCAGGGAACCGCTGTCGATGTGGTTGAACCACTCCGCAGCGTCCTGGCGCAACCTGTGGCCAAGCAGGGGCCAGGTCTGGCCGAACATGAAGTCGACCCGTTCCGGGCTGCTTTCCGGCTTGTAGTCGGTGTTTTGCCAAGGGTATGACGGCAACGACACAAGGCTTGCCGGTTTCGGCCCCACATATTGGGACAGATCCATTGCGCCGCCATTGGCCAGGACCGAAGCGGCAATGCGTTCAAGCGGGTTCCCAAGTGGGGCAGCCGCTTGTTTTTTCGGCGGTTCCTTGAGTGTTTCCAGAACCTTGGCCTTCTTGCCCTTGGCGCGAAGAACGTCGTTGATATAGGTGCCGAGCACTGGTTTGGGACCGACTTCAACGAGGACCGCAAAGTCGTCCAGCGCCATGTTCTCCATGGCGGCTGCGAACCGGACAGGCCGGCGCACGTTTTGCCACCAGTAGTCCGCCGATACCAGAACGTCGGTTTCGTCCGGCGTAACCGTTGAATAGAACGGCAGCGCGGCGGTTTGTGGCGATAGGCCCTTCAACGCGTCAAGGAGCGGTTTCTCAATGAGATCCACCAGCGCGCTGTGATAAGGGTATGCGAGATTTAGCTTGCGCATTGCCCATTTTTTCTTGCGCGCAAATTTCGCAAAAGCATCCAGGCTGTCACTGTCGCCGGAAATGGTTACGCTGCGCGGGCTGTTGTCGGCTGCCAGTTCGAGGCGCGGCAATCCGCTTTCCTCGATGGCGGCAACAGCTTGCTCGGCGGGCAGCAGGAGCGCGGCCATGGAGCCAAGATCCCGGACGACTTCCTGTTCGCTGGAACGGGCACGAATAACAGTGACCGCCTGTTCCAGATCGAGGGCGCCGGCACACCAGGCGGCTGCAACTTCACCGACTGAGTGGCCGGCGGTTCCGTCTGCAGTGATTCCGCGCTCGCGCAGTGATTCAACAATTCCAACCTGAATAGCGAACAGGAGCGGTTGAGCAACTTCCGATCGTTCCAGGTCGGCTTCCAGATCGTCGGCAAACAGCGTTGTGACCAGAGACCAGCCACTCAGACCCATGAAGATCTTGTCGACCTTGTCGAATGCTGCGCGGAACACTGCGTCGGCCTGATAGGCCTCCTGTCCCATTCCTGCCCATTGAGAGCCATTGCCGGAGAATACGAAACCGACTTTCGCCTCTGCTTTGATAATGCTGCCGGAGACAAGATCTGGCCGGTCTTCAGTCCCGTCTTGAAAAAAGTCGCGCAGGGCGGCCAGTTTTTCTTCCCGGTTCTTTCCAAGCACGACGAGGCGTTCAGACAGCAAGTCGCGACTATGTGCGCTTGAGGCAATTACGGCACCGGCTTCCTCGTCGGAAGCATTGTCCAGCCGGTTGGCGTAACGGTCTGCGAGGTCCTTGAGCGCCTCACCGGATCGGGCACTCAGAACGAGCGGAGCCGAGGCTTTCGCATTTGCAGCGGAAACCGTTACCGGATCGGGATCACCGATAACGGCGTGTGCGTTGGTACCGCCAAAGCCGAATGAGTTGATTCCCGCCAGCCGCCGCTGGTCACCGCGTTGAAGTGGCAGGGCTTCGCCTGCGACTTTCAGATTGAGGTCCTCGAAGGGAATGTCCGGGTTCGGTGTCCGGAAATGCAACGATTCAGGCAGCAGGTCTTCGCGCAGCGCCATGACGGATTTCAGCATTCCGATGAGGCCTGAAACCGGTTCCAGGTGTCCGACGTTGGTTTTGACCGAGCCGATTGGCAGGGCGTCGCTGCGCTTTTGTCCGATAACGCGGCCGAGCGCATCCGCTTCTGCCGGGTCGCCGACGCGCGTGCCTGTTCCGTGCGCTTCAATAAAAGCCAGGGCCGCCGGGTCAATCTCGAGACCCTCGTAGATTTCGCGCAGCAGGTCTGCCTGGGCGTAAGGGGAGGGCAGAGAAAGGCCTACGGTGCGACCGTCTGCATTGATGCCTGTGGCCAGGACCTTGCCGTGGCTCTGGGTTCCTTCAGGCAGCCCGGCTCTAGCAGCCCGCAACACAACGACAGCGCCACCCTCGGACCGGACATAGCCATCTCCATTGGCATCGAACGCCTGACAAAGACCTGTCGGCGACAGCATGGTCGCGCGCGAAAAACCGACAAAAGCGAACGGGCTGAG
Organism: Roseibium sp.; assembly: GCF_965233565.1. Lineage (GTDB taxonomy): Bacteria > Pseudomonadota > Alphaproteobacteria > Rhizobiales > Stappiaceae > Roseibium. The sequence continues at coordinate 6,023,247 of NZ_OZ247494.1, forward strand.
CAGCAGGCTGACACCACAGACAATTGCGGTGTCGATTTGGCCGCTTTCCAGCGCGGAAACGGCCTCATGCAAGGCGACAATAGAAGAGGAGCAGGCAGTGTCTACTGTGAAACTCGGACCGCGCAGGTCGTAAATATAGGAGATCCGGTTGGAAACGATCGACAGAGTATTGCCGGTCATGAACTGCATGTCTGCCATGGCCGGATCGACGATAAACCGGTGGTGGTAATCCAGCGAAGAAGCGCCGACATAAACGCCTGTGGTTGTTCCGGCCAGGTCGCTCGGCTTGAGTTTGGCATGCTCGAGGGCTTCCCAGACCAACTGGAGCAACAGACGCTGCTGCGGGTCCATTTGAACGGCCTCGCGCGGCGAAATGCCAAAAAAGGCGGGGTCAAATCCCCATACGTCGTCTAGTTGGCCGGCGGCCCAGGTGTAGGTCTTTCCTGAGGTGCTTTGGGCCGGGTGACCAAACCTTGCCAGGGGCCAACGGTCTTCCGAGACGGACGTAACGGAACACTGGCCGCTTTTCAGCAAGGTCCAGAACTCGTCGGAATTGTTGGCTCCAGGGAGCCGGGTAGAATAGCCGAGAATATCGATGTTGGAGGTGAGCGACGCCACAGAACAACCTGTTTTTATTTGTTGGGAACAGTCAAGTTATTGATATTTCACAAGAAAATTAAAAGCTGCTATTGCTCATTCAAATTACTCCCTCATATTCAAACTCCGGCACCAACAATCGTTGCCAGCACCGCCGCGTACGAGTTTATCCCATGGCCATGACCGTTTCCACCTGTCAGGAAATGGCTGAGTCAGGCAACCTTTATCCTAGACTGAATAGCTGTGGAAGGTACATCTCGCAAAAAAAAGCGCAGGTCTTCCTTGTGTTAACACTAACCGGTGCCGCTGCAGGAAGCTCTTCGGGGAATAATGACCAAAAAAAAGAAAACGCCCGATCCGGGGATCGGGCGCTTGTCTTGACGTAAAGATCAGACGTTGCTGTCAGGGAAAGAGGCTTTCCGCTCGGCCATGAAGGCCAGCAGCGCCTCGTCGATGGCCGGATCGAGTTCCGGACCGGAATAGGCCCGCAACTGTTCCTTCCAGCGCGCGTTTGCGCGTTTGGCGGCATCCAGTTCACCGTCTGCCAGCCATTGTTCGAAAGAATTGTTGTCCGCGATCGACGAGCGGAAGAAGGCGCTTTCGAAATTGCGCTGTGTATGAGCGGCACCGAGAAAATGTCCTCCGGGCCCGACTTCCTGAAGCGCGTCCATGGCAAGTGTCTCGTCGGAGATTTCGATACCCTTTGCAAGCACGTGCATCATGCCGAGCTGGTCGGCATCCATGACGAATTTCTCGTAAGAGGAGCACAGGCCGCCTTCCAGCCAGCCTGCGGAGTGAAGGCAGAAATTCACACCGGATTGCACGGTGGCCAGGATTGTCTGTGCGGATTCCTGGGCCGACTGGGCATCCGGTACCTTGGAGGCAGTGAAGGAGCCGCCGGACCGGAAGGGCAGGTTGAGACGGCGTGCGAGCTTTGCCGCGCCGTTCAGCAGCAACGATCCTTCCGGGCTGCCGAAGGTCGGGGCGCCTGATTGCATCGAAATGGAGCTCACAAAAGCGCCGAAAACAACAGGTGCACCGGGACGGATCAGCTGTGTCAGCGCACAGCCGGCAAGGGCCTCGGCCAGGACCTGCGAAAGCGTGCCGGCAACGGTGACCGGGCTCATCGCGCCGGCAAGAATGAACGGCGAGACGATACAGGCCTGATTGTGACGTGCGTAGACCTTGAGCGCACCGAGCATGGTAGCGTCAAACACGAGCGGCGAGTTGGCGTTGATCAGCTGGATCATGACGCAGTTCTGATCGACAAATTCCTCGCCGAACGTAATCTGCGCCATCTTCACCGAATCTTCGGCGCGTTCCGGGGCGGTCACGGACCCCATGAATGGCTTGTCCGAGTATTTGATATGGGAATAGACCATATCAAAGTGACGCTTGTTGACCGGAAGATCGACGGGCTCGCAGACCGTGCCACCTGAGTGGTGAAGCCAGGGCGACATGTAGGCCAGCTTCACGAAATTGCGGAAATCCTCAATCGTGCCGTATCGGCGCCCCTGATCGAGATCGGTCACAAAGGGAGGGCCGTAGACCGGGGCAAGCACCAGATTTTTGCCGCCGATCTCGACGTTGCGGGCGGGGTTGCGCGCATGTTGGGTGAATTGTGCAGGAGCTGTCTTGACGATTTCGCGCAGCATGCCCTTTTCGAAATAGACCCGTTCGCCATCGACCCGGGCACCGGCCTGTTTCCAGATGTCGAGCACTTCCGGGTCTTCGCGGAATTCAAGGCCGATTTCAGCCAGAATGCGGTCGGCATTGGCCTCGATGCGTTCTGCGCCTTCATCGCTCAAAAACTCGTAATTCGGGATATTGCGCGAGATATAGGGGACGGATTGTCCGCTCGGGCCGGCCTGTCGCCGCTCACGGCGGGCGTTTCTACCTCGACGGCCAGATGGGGCGGCGTCTGACATTTTGATTGCTCCCGAAAAGATGCATATTTGTTTGCGCGTAGTCTTGATCAGACGGTGCGGTCGCCCGGCTCCAGATCCGTCGCGCAATGCCGCAAATGCGTCATGTCGCTTTGTTGCTCCATTTTGTCTCAGAAGTCCATTGACTTCATCGGTACGAACACCGTACAGCCGCAAGCAAATGCTTGGCTGAGCACCCTTGCTGCTGCTACAGCGCTTCTTCACAAACAGGATCAACGCCTGAAACGCCGGAGCTTGTCACTTCAGGCAGGCCGACCCGTTTCGGGCCGTAAGACAGAACGAAAGATCATCGCATGTCCAAGCTGGAAAATCTGCTGGCCGCCAAGGGGGCATTGCTTGCGGACGGAGCAACGGGAACCAATCTCTTTGACATGGGCTTGTTGTCCGGCGACGCACCGGAACTCTGGAACACCGATGAACCGGACAAGATCAGGGCTCTGCACCAGTCCTTTGTCGATGCAGGGTCCGACATCATTCTGACCAACACCTTCGGCGGCAACAGGCACCGGCTCAAACTGCACAACGCTCAGGACCGGGTGAAGGAACTCAATATCGCCGGCGTCCATCTGGCTAAGGAAGTGGCAGCGTCCGTCGAACGGGAGGTTCTGATCGGAGGGTCTGTCGGGCCGACCGGCGAACTGTTTCAGCCGCTCGGGGCCCTGAGCTATGAAGACGGTGTTGCTGCCTTCAAGGAGCAGATGGAAGGCCTTGTCGAGGGCGGCGCCGACATTCTCTGGGTCGAAACCATGTCGGCGGTGGAAGAAATGAAAGCAGCCGCAGAAGCCGCGCAGGCTTTCGATTTGCCGCTGGTGATTACAGCGAGCTTCGACACAGCCGGCAAGACCATGATGGGGCTTGCGCCGAAGGGATTGGGCGATTTGCAGTCGCAATTTGCCTGCACACCGGTTGCCATCGGTTCAAATTGCGGTGTCGGCGCGTCCGACCTGCTTGCCGCGATCATGGAAATCACCGAGGCCTATCCGGATGCGATCGTCGTTGCCAAGGCCAATTGCGGCATTCCGCAGATCCAGGGTGATGAAGTTGTCTATACCGGTACGCCGGAGCTGATGGCCAAATACACGCATATGGCGCTGGATGCCGGTGCCAGGATCATCGGCGGCTGCTGCGGCACCTCTCCGGTTCACCTTGCGGCCATGCGCGGCGCGCTTGACGTGCACACTGCCGGCAACCGGCCGACCCTGGACAAGGTGCTGGAGGAAATCGGGCCGCTGGTGTCTCCTCCCAACAGGGAAGCGGATGCAGCGCGCGCTGAAGGCGAGGGGGCCGGTTCGGGGCGCCGCCGCGGCCGCAGGCGCGGGTAACGGACCAGAAAAAGGGCGCCTTGTATTCGGGGCGCTCTCAATGTCTGTCCTGCCAGTCCTCAGCACGGGCCTGGAGTGGCCTTTTCGAATGATGTCCCGGATTTGCGCAAAGTTGCAGAGACAATGCCCATCGGCTGATACGGCGGATCGGTCTGCATTCCGGGATTGGTCATGTGGATCTTATAGCAACCGGTGAAGGTCTCGCTGGAGCCGTCTTTCTTTGAAGCGGAGATGGCAACCGGCAAGGCCCAGTAGATCTGTCCCGCTCCCGGATCGGGCGCCGTCTCTCCGAACTTGACCTTGACAGCACCTGTATCCGCATAGCCTTTCTTCCAGGCATCAAACTCCTTTGGCGTGGATCCTTCCGCAAAATAACCTTAGGCCTGCGCATAACTCTGCTGGCTGATGGCAGCATAGTAACTTTCCACCAGTTTTTGCGGACTGGACCGATTGTCCATGTACGTCCAGTCATCGGCTCCTGCCGGCGCCGCCAGGCTGGCAACGTTTGTTGCCACCAGGAGTGCGGACAACCGAGTGAATTTGGTTCGAGGCAATCGCATCGCTTCGTGCTCCTTTTCCGGCAGGTTGCTCAGAGGGTTTCAATGGCCTCCGGTCGGATGATCTCAACGTTCTTGTCGACGACAAGCGGGCGCGCAGTCGCTCGCCAGACAGAAAGGTGCGGTGTGGCAAAATGGGCTTCCAGCGCCTGCCGGTCCTGCCAACGTTCCACAAAGACGAGCGTATTCGGATCGCTGACACTTTGATGCAGATCGTAGGACAGGCAGCCGTCTTCCCTGCGGGTGGCCTCGATACAGACTTGGCTCGCCGAAATCAGCTGTTGCCGGTTCTTGTCGGTGGTCCGGAGGGTCGCGATCACGAATATCATTTTGGTCCCGTTCATTTGTCAGAAGGAATGGCGGAGCGACATGTGTCCGGTCACGGCCCCCCGCATGCAGGTGATTTAATGGACCCATTACATGCCGTTTCCGCGGCACAATCAAAAGTTTATTGAGATTACATGGCAAGATGTTACTTGAACGCCGAGATCGCTCCGTGACATGAGCGGCCTGAGTGCGGGGACAGTGACTTGAGACTTTTCGGACTGATTTTGATTGCAGCGGCGAGCCTTGTGCCGCTGATCTGGTTTGCGCCTCTTGCCGCAGAGCGGGATCCGGTCGCCGTTTTCAGCCAGTATATCGGGTCGGCTGCCCTGATCCTGATGGGCATCAACCAGTTCATTGCAACCCGGGTTCCCGGACTGGAGACTGTCTTCGGGCCGCTCGATCGCATCTACGTGCTGCATAAGTGGCTTGGCGTCATCGCGATGGTCTGCCTCGGTTTGCACGATATTATCGACGCGGAAATGAACGGACTGCGTGGTGGGCCTCTGGCAGGCATTGCCGAGGATATCGGCGAAGTCAGCCTCTACGGACTTCTGATCCTCGTCCTGGCCTCCGTGATAACCTTCATTCCCTATCACCTTTGGAAGTGGAGCCACCGGCTGATCGGTATCTTCTTCTTCATGGGCGCGTTTCACTACTTTTTCATCGAGAAACCGTTTTCGAATTTCGATCCGCTGGGCCTCTATGTTTCCGCATTCTGTGTACTCGGTCTTGTCAGCTACGTCTGGATGTCGTTGCTGCGTCCGATGGCGCCGCGCGGTCATGGCTACAAAGTGTCTTCCGTCCGCCATCTCGGCGGTCTGACGGAAGTGGAGCTTCAGCCCAGGGGCAGGGGACTGAAACACAGGCCAGGTCAGTTTGCCTTTCTGACCGTCAGGGGCAGCGGCTTGTCCGGGGAGCATCCCTTCACGCTCTCCAGCGCGCCACGCGACGACAGGTCGCTGCGTTTTTCAGTCAAGGACCTTGGTGACTATACGCGGCGCTTGCGGCGCGAACTGACGGAAGGCATGGAGGCGACCGTTTCCGGTCCCTTTGGTCATTTCTCCATGCCATCTGGGCGGGACCCGCAAGTCTGGATCGGGGCCGGGGTCGGCATCACGCCGTTTCTGGCCTTTGCCGAAAGCCTGAAATCAGCCGATGCCGGTCCGGTCAAGCTCTATTACTGCGTTCGTGAACGCGACGACATTCCTTATGCGATGGATCTGGAACGCCTTGCCGAGGAGGTCGGCAATCTGGAACTGGTGATCGTCAATTCCAATGAGGGCGTGCGGTTGACACCGGAGCGCATTGACGCGGATCTGGCCGGCGGTCTTCGCCAGGCCCATGTGTTCTTCTGCGGTCCTGTCGCCATGCGCAAGGCCCTCAAGTCCGGCCTGGTGCTGAAAGGCTTGCGGGCCAGCCGTTTCCATTTCGAAGAGTTCGAGATGCGAACCGGCATCGGTCTCAACGCCCTGGCGGCCTGGATCTGGGACAAGGGCATCTACACCGTCGAAAAACGTCGCGCGGCCAAGACACAGCCAGCAGAATAACCGGTTGCCCGTCAGGAGGCGCTTGCAATTTCTGCCTTTTGACCTTTACGTAAAAGCGAGCTGCATTTGCGGCGCGTTTTTAGGGGTATAGGGGAGCAGAATATGCATCCGGTGATGACGGGCGACGAGATCATGGCAATGCTGGACAACGTGTTCCCGCAGATCCATGCCGGTGGACGGGTCTATGCCATCGACGGTGTGTCACCTGGGGAAGCCAGAGTGCGTCTCAGCGCCAACGAATTGCATCTAAGGCCCGGCGGGACGGTGTCGGGGCCTTCGATGATGGCGCTTGCAGATCTGGCGGCCTACGTCGTGATCCTTGCCCATATCGGTCCGGAGGCCCTGGCGGTGACCACCAATCTCAACATCAACTTTCTGCGCAAGCCGGAGCCCGGCGACCTGATCGCAACCTGCCGTCTCCTGAAACTGGGCAAGCGGCTGGCTGTGGTCGACTGCGGCATTGCCGGGGAGGGGCAGGAAGACCTGGTTGCCCACGCGACCGCGACCTATTCGGTGCCGCCGCGCTGAAGATCGTCAGGCTGTCTGGCGGGCCAGGTCCTGCTTGAACAGGCCTTCCAGGTCCTCGGAATATTCCACAACCTGACCGCGGCCGCGCCGCTTGGCCGCGTAGACGGCCAGATCGGCCCGGTGCAGCGCAGTCTTTTCCGTATCGCCTTCCCGGGTCAGGTAGGCCCCGACGCTCAGGCTGGGCACGTAACTCTTGTCCTCGTGTGCACAGGGCGTTTTTGCACCTTCCATCACGCGGCCATAGAGTTTGCGGAATTCGTCGCGGGTGATGTCGGGGGCAAGCACCACGAATTCGTCGCCACCGAAACGTCCGACAATATCGCTGTTCCTGCGGGTGCTGTCGCGCAGTATGCCGGCAATGTGTTTCAGCAGCAGATCGCCGCAGGCGTGTCCATACTGATCGTTGACCTGCTTGAAATAGTCGACATCGACGAACAGGACACCCAGACCATTGGCTGTCTCGGGATCTGCGAAAAAGTCGTCGAGGATTTCCGAAATGGAATTGCGGTTCAGGATACCGGTCAGCTGGTCGTAGCGGGTGAGTTCCAGCAGTTTGCGGTCCTTTTTTCGCAGCTGGCTGGTCCGGTGCACATAGGCTGCAGCCGGGATCGCCAGAACAATCGCTGTGCCGAGAACAAGCAGCCAGCCGATCTGCTGGAATGCTGATTCAAGGGCTTCTTCCAGGGGGCTGACGTCAACATAGACCTCGATTGTTCCGACCCGCCTGCCATCAGGTGTAACGGCGGGAACATAGGCTTCGACAAAAGTGTCTGGCTGTCCGGAATATTCTGCGACCTCGTCATGAATGACAAAGAGCTTCGGCTTGCCGGAGAAAAACACCTCCAGCGCATTCTTGTTGAGCTCGTCTTCCTGGTCGAAGTCGGCATCGCCGGCCGTAAAGGTTCGATGCCCGTGCATGTCAAACAGCTGGAACTTCAGAATGTCGATCATGGCGAAGGAATCGACAAGCCGAAGTATGTCGGCATCGGCGACTGCACCTTCTTCAAACATGCTTTCCGCATTGGGAACGTTCTTGAACAACCGTTCCGACCAGGTCATTGCCTTGACTTCGGCATTGTGCCGGATGGAGTTGAGTACCTGCCAATCCAGAAGCACATGAACGGCACCGGCAATACCGGCGAGCAAAAGCCCGCCCGCAACAACGGCAAGAACCAGCGGTCTTTTTGTCCAGTAAGGCAGGCTGAACAACTGCATCAATTTCCCTTGCGTCAAAAACGGTTGTCTAATCAGTGCCTCAATGGGTGTTAAGCTGGCGTAAAATCCGGTCTGTGAATGCGCCAGGAAAAACGCCAGCACAGGCAGGATTCGGATGAAATGCGTGCGAAAAACATGCGGTATTATGATACCGTTTTTATAAGTTGTTGTTTTAAAAGATGTTTATTGAGCTTTGCCTCGTAATTTGTGATTGACGACGTTTTGATGTCGGCGTATAAGCTGCCTCGAACGAATTCAAGGTCCGTTCGCTGCCTTCCTTATGAAGACGCGCGGGCCTTTTCTTTAACCGCTCAGTACGGATCAAACTCATGAAGACCTTCTCTGCCAAGCCGGCTGAGGTCGAGAAAAAGTGGATCTTGATCGACGCAGAAGGCATGGTTGTCGGCCGTCTCGCCGCCTTCATCGCCAACCATCTGCGTGGCAAGCATCTGCCGACCTACACGCCTCACATCGACACCGGTGACAACGTCATCGTCGTCAATGCGGACAAAGTCGTGTTCACCGGCCGCAAGTACGACAACAAGAAATACTACTGGCACACCGGCCATCCGGGCGGCATCAAGGAGCGCACCGCACGTGCCATCCTGGAAGGCCGTTTCCCGGAGCGCGTCCTGGAAAAAGCCGTGCAGCGTATGATGCCGGGCGGTCCGCTGTCCAACAAGCAGCTGAAGAACCTCAAGGTTTACGCTGGTCCGACCCACCCGCATGAAGCTCAGTCGCCGGAACTCGTCGACGTCAAGGGCCTCAATGCAAAGAATGACGGCAAGAGGGCTTAACAATGGCTGAGCTGCAATCCCTGGAAGAACTGGGCGGCGCGGTCGACACCGCAGCCCCCGAAGCTCCGGTCCATGTCCAGAAGCTGGACGCTCAGGGCCGCGCATACGCAACCGGCAAGCGTAAGGACGCCATCGCGCGCGTCTGGATCAAGCCGGGCACCGGCAAGATCATCGTCAACAAGAAGGACTTCACCGAGTATTTTGCTCGTCCGGTTCTTCAGATGATCCTTCAGCAGCCGATCATGCTTACCGACCGTGCTGGCCAGTACGACGTTGTAGCCACCGTCACCGGTGGTGGTCTGTCCGGTCAGGCTGGCGCTGTGCGTCACGGCCTCTCCAAGGCCCTGACCCACTACGAGCCGGAGCTGCGCGGCGTTCTGAAGAAAAACGGCTTCCTGACCCGCGACAGCCGCGTCGTCGAACGTAAGAAGTTCGGCCGCCGCAAGGCACGCCGATCCTTCCAGTTCTCCAAGCGTTAATCGCTGGACCGACTGGTCTTACCGTTTCAAGAAAACCCGCCGGATCGCTCCGGCGGGTTTTTTGTTGTCAGTTGAACAAAAGCGCTATTCCGGGGGGATCGAGCCTGGTGGCGGCAGCGGCACTTCGACCGGCTCCAGGGGCAGTCTTGCGTCGCATGTCTGGGAACCGGGGGAGAGCGCACAGCCGAGTTCGGCCTTGAAACAGCCGATCACGCGATTCACGCCCAGAGGGGCAGCGTGATAATGATAGCCGAGCCCTGCCGTCGTGTGGCCTCTGCACGCGTCAAGATCTTGCGGCTCCTGGCCATCTGCGTCCAGCTGGCTATAGATGCCGTGGCCATCCATGGCCATGCCCACAAGGTCCGCATGCCCGCCAGACTGTTCGACAGCTTCAAGACACTCCGTGGCGAAGTGATAATGGTAGCCGAAATAGGGGTTCACGTGACCGCCGCAATCGTCGAACGGGGCGATGTTGTAGGCATGCAAAATGGCATTGACCGGGGCAGGTCCTTCAAAGCGGACCCCGTCGAGTGAAACGCCGGCGCCCGGATGATCGGTCAACTCGATTGGCTCGTCGACAGGCACAGGCTCCAGCGGAATGAAAAGTGTTCGAATGGGCGAAAAGACGGTCTGCTCCGGTGTGCACTGCGCGCAGTAATAGTAATACTCTTTCCAGACATCCGGCCGCGCCACTCCGAAGCAGGCATCAAAGGACCTCGAAACCAGGACGTCTCCCGTTTTCGGGTCATACATCTGCCATTTCGGATCGTCGTAGAATTCGGCCAGATTTTTGACGAACGCGCCATCTGCATCATAGACCTTGCCGTCCTTGAACCAGATGCCGGCGTCATCCGGTCCGTCTTCAATTGTGCTCGGACACCAGGGCCCGGGCTCCTCGCGCGGCGCCTGTTTCAGCACCAGTTTCACGCATCTGGTCGTGGTGCCGCCGGAGAGTGTGCAGTCCGCTACCTCGGCGTCCTGCATGATGGCTTCCGGCCGGACATGAGCCAGGAAGGTCTTCAGCACAGCGGATGCGTCTGGCGGAATGCTCAGGCTTGGCGCGTCATGTGCGCTGACGTCAGAGGGGATCAGGCAGGCGGCCAAAAGGCCTGCACATGCAAGGTTTCCGGAAGGTCGGCTGACAATCATGACAGTCCTCTGCAATCAGGTGACAAAACCGAGTCGGGCAACAGGTGTTACCCTTCTGGAAAATCGTAGCATGGTCCATTGACACCTCGTGCGCCGATCTGTTTCCGCATGTTGCCGTTGCGGAGCCGGTCGTTTGCGGCAAGGTGAGCCGATTTCGGCTTGCGCGAACGCCGTTTCCGGTCCATGCAGCCCTCTCGAAGGCCTGCCGGGCGGGCCAGAATGTCCAGATCGATGTCAGGTGCCATGAGCCAGGCCAAATTCGTTACAGGCAGCTTGTTCCGTCATGTCACGGTCATGTCGCTGACGTCCTCTGTCGGCCTGATGGCGATCTTTGCCGTCGACTTTGTCGACATGATCTTCATCTCCATGCTCGGCAAGGCGGAACTGGCCGCTGCGGTCGGTTACGCCGGCGCGATCCTGTTTTTCACCACGTCTTTCAATATCGGCGTTGCCATTGCGGCCGGCGCTCTGGTCGCGCGGGCGCTCGGGGCAGGGGATCGTGAGGAGGCGCGGCAACAGGCCTCCAACGCACTCGTCGCCGGGGTGATCTTCAGTGGCGTCTTTGCCCTTACGGTGTGGTTGTCCCTGGACTTGCTTGTCAGCCTGATCGGTGCCCATGGCGATACCCATGATCTGGCGGTTCACTACCTGCAGATCATCGTGCCGACCCTGCCGCTGCTTTTGCTCGGCATGGCGGGGGGCGCCGTGCTCAGGGCCCATGGCGATGCCAAGCGGGCAATGATGGCGACAATTGCCGGCGGCGTCGTCAATGCGGTCCTGGACCCGATCCTGATTTTCGGACTGGATCTGGAACTCACCGGCGCTGCCCTGGCAAGTGCCGCGTCGCGCGTCGCGATTGCCTTTTTTGCCCTGGCGCCGATCTTCCGGTTTTACGGCGGTCTCAGCCTGCCGAGACCGCTCAAGCTCCTGAAAGACCTGCCACCCATATCCGCCATCGCCTTTCCCGCGATCCTGACCCAGCTGGCAACACCCGTCGGCCAGGCCTTCGTCACGCGCTCCATGGCCGAGTTCGGCGAAGAGGCTGTCGCCGGCATGGCCGTGGTCGCACGCATGACGCCGCTCGCTTTTGCCACGATCTTCGCCCTGTCCGGTGCTGTCGGACCCATCGTCGGTCAGAACTTTGGTGCCGGAAAATATGACCGGGTGCGCGGCACCTTGCGCGAAGCGCTGCTCTTCACGGCGCTCGTGGTCGGGCTGGCCGCTTTGGCTCTGTTCTTTCTCAGAACGCCGATAGCACGCCTGTTCGATGCCGATGGCCTTGCCCTGACGCTGATTTTCCTGTTTTGCGGCCCGCTGGCGCTGGCCTTTTTCTTCAACGGCGCCCTGTTCGTTGCCAACGCGTTTTTTAACAATCTTGGCCGGCCGTTTTACTCCACCTGGATGAACTGGGGCCGGCACACACTCGGCACGATCCCTTTTGTCATGGTGGGGGGCGCATTTTATGGCGCTCCCGGCGTCCTGATCGGACAGGCCGCCGGAGGTGTGGTCTTCGGGATTGCCGCGGTGGTTCTGGTGCGCGTTGTGATCCGCGATGTGGAGACGCATCACGAAGCCTCGAAAGGTCCGGGCCTGTTCCAGCGCCAGGCGCGTCAGGTCATATTGTTCTTTTCAAGAAGGTGACCGGTTCTGGCATTGTGGGCTGCAAGTTTCTGCAGCTGGCGCAACGCCTTTACGGCAGCCTTGTCCGTCATCGGCCGTGATGGCGCCGGGCCAAAGTCACCCGTCAGGTAAGTCCAGGCAAACAGGACAGGATCGGCCGAGCTCAGCCAGCTTGGTTTTTGGCTGACCCGCTTTTCCGCCAGAACCTGACCGCTGTCGATATCCAGAAGATAGCCGTAGAGCGTGACGGAGGGCCGGATGAGCAGCGGCAGCCAGGTGTCGTGGGTGTTCAGGGAGGCCAGAAAGCCGTAGCGCAGATCGGTGATGGCAAGATGCAGGAGCTGATCGCCAGGTTTCAAATCCTCTTCCGGTGAATAGAGCGGCAATCCGAGCGCCTTCGCAAAATAGCGCTGCAATTGCTCCTGGTCGGGTTCCGTCTGAACTGGCGCGCCAAAATGGTGACAAAAGGAGCTGACAATATTCCAGTCGAGATGCATCTGGACATCGCCGAGAAAAATCGTCGGAGGCTTTCTGATACCGAGTAGCCAGCGCCAGAATGACATCAATGGGGCTCCAAAAAGTCTTTTACTTGAAATGTGTGCGTTCAGGGGAATTTGTCTAAGCCTTGGACAGGCTACAGCTAGTTATTTTCGACAGGAATTCAAACTCAAAATGATTGCCAGCGTTGAGAGATTGCGCCGCCGCTTCTCCGCTTGCCACTGATGCGAAGCAGTCTCTGGAACTTCGGGCATTCCATGTGGCTCGGGGCCGGGCAGTCCGCGACGTGCTGGATCATGTCTCGCAGCGCCGACAATTGCTCGATCTGGCTGTCCAGCTCGCCAACCCTTGCCTGCAGCTTTGGCCGCGACAGGGCAGGCCGCCCGTCCGGGCCGAACATGGCCTTGATCTCATCAAGCGAAAATCCGCCAGCCTTGCCGAGCGTGATCAGCGCCAGCTGATCGATCACCTCCGGACCGAACAGCCGCTTCAGCCCCCTGCGCCCCACGGAAGTGATCAGGCCTTTTTCCTCATAATGGCGAATGGCCGACGCGGCGATGCCGGTCTGCTTCGAAACTTCTGAAATATCCAGCAAATTCATCTCTTGACCTCAAGTCGACTTGAATTAGTAGGCTGATGCCTCCTTTTCCCAAATGCAAGGAAAATCAAGGTGTCTTCCCAAACGCATGTGTCAGGCCGCCCGATCTGGCTGGAAGCCGCGGCCATCGCGCTGCTCCTGATTGCAACGCTCAAGATCATGGCCAATGCCACCATCAGCCCTGCGCTTCCCGGACTGGAAGCAAGCTTTGCCGATAATCCGCAAGCTGCCTACCTGACGCGGTTCCTGGTAGCCGCGCCGTCCCTTTCCGTGGTGCTGATTGCACCATTTGCCGGCTTTGCCGCCGACAGGTTTGGCCGTGCGCCCCTGTTGATCGCAGGTGTGGTGCTGTTTGCCGTCAGCGGCAGCGCCGGCGCCTATCTGCCCGATCTGAGCTCCATTCTGGCCAGCCGGCTGCTGCTGGGCGTCGCCGTTGCGCTCACAATGACAGCCCAGGTCGCTCTGGTCGGAGACCTGTTTGACGGCGAGCGCCGCAGCGCCTTTTTGGGGCTGCAGACAGCAGCCATCAACTTCAGCGGTTTCCTGTTCATCAGCCTGGCTGGCGGGCTTGCCGGTCTTTCGCCGCGACTGCCGTTCCTGATCTACGCTCTGCCGGCTTTGCTTTTGCCGTTGCTGCTTGTGGTTCTGCGGCAGGAAAGACGGTCGCGCACCGCCCCCAATATTGCAGCTGCATCGTTGCCGGCAGCGTCTGAAAAGAGCTGGTGGCTGCCATCACTCGGGGTTGCGATGTTGACCATGCTCACCGTGATGCTGTTCTTCCTGATGCCGAGCCAGTTGCCCTTCTATCTGGAAGAAAACGGCCTGGACGGGGCCTTGGGAACGGCCTTTGGGCTGGGCGCGCTCACCTTGACCGCCGGCTGTGTGGCCATGGCGTTCAAGCGTATCAGCGCCAGGCTGGGCCTTTCGATGACCTTCGGTCTCGGCTTCGCCATGATGGCAACCGGTTTTGCCACGCTGTCCCTCGGCGCCTCCTGGGACCTGATTCTGGCCGGCGCTGCCCAGGTCGGTGCGGGCTATGCCCTGGTGCAGCCGGCCCTCTTCATGCTTGCGCTTCATCTGGCGCCGGAAAGCAGGCGGGGCAGGGTCTCCGGAATGGTCACGACCGCCATGTTTCTCGGTCAGGTGGTCTCACCGCTGCTCTTGACGCCGATATTGCAAAAACTCGGCTTTGCATTTGTGTATGCCGGAACTGCCTCCGCCTTTTTCCTCGCGGCATTCTTCGCTGTCAGTGCGAATGTAATGGGCAAGCGACTGACAAGACTGGTCGAGTAGCGCCTGATCATACTGGCTTGGAGGCTACGCCGGCGACATAGGTTTCCGCAATCGCACGATCGTCTCCGAGAGTTTGCAGCACAAAGAGCTCTTCTGCCAGGCTTTCGACGGTTTCCATGCGCAGGGCCATGGGGCGTGTGGCTCTGGCGTTCAGGACAACGACGTCCGCGTCCGAGCCCTCGTCCAACGTACCGACCCTGTCGGTTAGGGAGAGGGCCTCGGCATTGCCGCGCGTGATCCAGTAGAAACAGGTCAGCGGATGCAGGCGCTGGCGCTGCAGCTGCAGGACCTTGTAGCCCTCGTCCAGCGTGCGCAGCAAAGAATAGCTGGTGCCGCCTCCGATATCGGTGGCGATCGACGTGCGGATGCCGGCGCTTTCAAGACCGGCCTTGTCGAAGAGGCCGCTGCCGAGGAACAGGTTCGAGGTCGGGCAGAACACGGCGACGGAGCCCGTTTCCCGCATGCGCTGCATTTCATGGCCGGTCATGTGGATGCAATGGCCAAGCAGCGTCTTGGGCCCGAGCAGTCCAAAGCTTTCATAGACATCGAGATAGTGCGCTGCGTCCGGATATAGCTCCTTGGTCAGCGCGATCTCATTATAGTTTTCGTTGATATGGGTCTGCAGATGACAGGCCGGGTGTTCCTTCAGCAAAGCGCCGGCGGCCTCCAGCTGCGCGGGCGTGGAAGTAATGGCAAAGCGCGGTGTGACAACGTAATGCGCCCGGCCGCGGCCATGCCACTTTTGCAAAAGCGCCTTGCTGTCATCATAAGAGTTCTGGGCCGTGTCGCAGAGCTCAGGTGGGGCATTGCGATCCATCATGGTCTTGCCGCCAAGCATCAGCATGCCGCGCCGGTCGGCCTCTTCAAAATAGGCTTCGACGGAGGCCGGATGGCTTGAGCAATAGGCAACAGCCGTTGTGGTGCCGTGGGACAGCAGCAGGTCATAGAACGCGCCGGCGATACGGTCGCCATGATGCTTGTCGGCAAAACGCTGTTCGGCGGGGAAGGTATAGTCGTTGAGCCAGTCCAGGAGCTGATCGGCCCAGGACGCAATCACCTGGACCTGCGGAAAGTGAAGATGCGTGTCGATGAAACCGGGCAGCAACAGGTGCGGTCGATGGTCGACTTCCTCAATGTCCCCGTCGGGGAGCCTGTTTCGCACGGTTTCATAACGGCCTCTGGCAGCAATTTTGCCATCGATGACCAGAAGCGCGCCGTCTTCTTCGTAGACATAGGCATCGGTATCTTCAGCGCCGGCCGGCGCGGCGTCAAAGCTCAGCAATCTGCCGCGCAGAAGGAGCGGGGAGCGGTTTGGCACGGGGTAAGTCCCTGAATATGTCTTGAGTATTCCGGGGCCTGGACCCCGGTTTCAGACATTCAGTCATAGTCCAGCGGCAACACCCGAACAACGCCGCAACTGTCCTTGCCACAGTTATCGGCAACGACCCGCGCACGTGTTTCAGTTTTGTCCGTTCCGGACAGGCTTCAGAATTTTCGCGGTGTCAGCAGTTTCTTCTGCAGCTGATTGAAGAACCCGGTCGGCTTGTTGTAGATTGCCCGCACTTCCTCGTCGCTGGCCGGGCGTGGTGCCAGACCCGTTGTCTGCGAATAACTGTCCAGGGCGTTCTTGTCGATCTGGGCCTGCGCGAAGGTCGGCACCGCCTGGGTCAACAGCAACGCGTCGCTGAAATAGGGCGCTGCACCGGTGGCGCTGACCACGCTGGACTGTTCACCGGCAACGGTCAGGAAAAGCTCCGCATTGATGCTGCCGTCTTGCGACTGGGCGGCGAATTCAAACGAACGGGTTGCACCGGGGGCAATCGCCTGAACCTGCTGAAAGGTGCGGCGACTGATCCGGTCGTGAAAGGACACGCTGACCTCGACCGGAATGGCCAGGTCGTTGGTTACCGGGATCGACGCCATGTCGATCATGCCAGCTGCAAGGTAAAGCCGGCCCATCTCCGAACTTGCCAGCTGCACGCCATCCCGTCCCGGGTGCAGATATGTGCCTTCACCCGGTTCCGCCGGCTGACCGGTCTGAAGCGGCTGGTAGGGGGTGACGGTCATGATGGAGGCGATTACGCCGGCCCCGACCGCAAATCCGGCCTTGCGGTTGTTCGGCTGAAACACAAAGCAAAGCAGCACGCCCAGAAACACGACAATGATGAACACATAGAGTGGGGGGACGGCGAGATTGAGATGGCGCGCCGATATGGTGGTCATTTTCAGAACGGCGGATGCCTGTTCCTTCTGCACCAGATCGGCGATCGCCGCGATCATGCCGCCGATGGCGGCACAGATGTAGATGGTCGGCATCGACACACCGCCCCCGGAGGAGGTGGCAGATCGCGTCTCTTTGGAGGCAGCAGGTGGCGCTGCGTTTTGAGGCATGTTTTCCTGAACTTCAGGCATGAGTTGCCCTCCGTTGTTGATCTTACCTAACCTAACGTAAATTCAGGCAGTTCTCAATCAAAGAGGGATTGCAGATCAAATTCATCCCATGGTTGAATTGGCGGGTGTATTGAGTGGAAAGGTGCGTTCGTCGCGATTAGTGAGGCGCGATTATTTCGATGGTCGCGTGCGCAATGCCGTGCTGCTCCTTGAGCCGTCGCCGCATGGTCTCCAGAACAGTGTTTGGATGCGTGTCCTGAGCCACGACTGCATGCATCGTCGCGTTGACCTTGCCTTCAGCGAGGGACCAGAGATGGATGTGATAAACGTCCGAGAGGCCGGGAACTTCCTCTAGGAGGTCCGCCTTCATCGCCTCGCGGTCGATATCGGCAGGCGCGCCTTCCAGTAGAATATGCGCCGATTGCCTCAACACGGTGATTGCGGAACGAACGATCAGCAATGCCACAAAAACCGACAGGATCGGGTCGATCGGGTACCAGCTGGTCAGATAGATGACGATGGCAGCGGCAATCGCTCCAATCGACCCTAAGAGGTCGCCGATCACGTGCAGAATGGCAGAGCGAATGTTGAGGGAACCGTCGCCGCCACGCTGTAAAATCAGGAATGCACCGATATTCACCACAGACCCAGGATGGCGATGATCAGCATGGGCCCGGCCAGGACTTCCTGAGGTTCGACGAACCGTCCGACGGCTTCCACACAGATCCAGGCCGTGACCACCAGCAGGAAAATGGCATTGGCAAATGCAATCAGGACCGGAAGCCGGTCACGCCCGTATGTGAGACGGGCATCCGCCGGTTTCCTGGATTGCTGAAACGCCCACCAGGCCAGTCCCAGCGAGGCAGCATCGGTGACCATGTGGACGGCGTCCGCCATCAGGGCCAGGGAGCCGGCCAGCCAGCCACCGATCAGTTCGGCAAACATGAAACTGGCAATCAGCAGTCCTGCCCAGGCAACCGCGCGGGCGTTCTTGTCCGTCACTTCCGGTGCATGGTCGTGTCCGGATCCGTGATCATGGGCTGAGTGCTGATCGTGAGAAGCGTGGTCATGCATGTGGACGTCCATTGGGTGAGCGTTTCACCAATGCAATGGTGCCATAACCCAATCGACGATTGCCAGAAGCGCTTTTTGTGAACATGGTAGGCGTCGTCAAATGTCTGCCCGCCAATCAAGCCTGGGTCTTTGGATCATGTCATCAGAATTGCCGCGCCCGACCGACAATGCCTTCCTTGGAAAGGACATCAAGGGCGGGTCGCATGAGCCGACCTACGCCGGCGCGCTTTCTTTCATGCGTCGCCGCTACAGCCGTGACCTTGCCGGCGTTGATCTGGCCATCCTGGGCATTCCTTTTGATGCTTCCGTGTCGAATCGGCCGGGTGCTCGATTTGGACCGCAGGGTGTGCGCCGGGCGTCGGCGATTTTCGACGGCGATCCGCAATACCCCTTTCACATGGACCCGTTTGAAAGCCTTGCCTGCGTGGATTTTGGCGACTGCGTCTTTGATTACGGCCGAAACGCCGACATTCCAGGCCATATTGAGGCTCAGGCCGCAGAAATCCTGGCGGCTGACACGCATCTCTTTTCCATTGGCGGCGACCATTTTGTCACCTATCCGCTGCTCAGGGCCCATGTCGCCAAACACGGGCCGCTGGGCCTTGTGCAGTTCGATGCGCACCAGGACACCTGGCCGGACGAGGGCGACCGGATCGACCACGGCACCTTTACCGGGAGAGCGGTGCGCGAGGGCCTGATTGATCCCGGGCGCTCCATCCAGATCGGCATCAGGACTCATGCGCCGGAAACCTGCGGTGTGGAGATCATATTCGGACATGAGATGGACGACCTTGGCATCAACGGTGTGATCGAACGGATCAAGGCTCGCGTGGGCGGTGGCCCGGCCTACATGACATTCGACATCGACTGTCTCGACCCGGCATTTGCGCCTGGAACCGGAACACCTGTCTCCGGTGGCCTGTCATCGCGTGAAGCGCTGTCGGTTCTGCGCGGGCTTGGGGCGCTGAATTTTGTCGGCGGCGACGTTGTTGAAGTGGCGCCTGCCTATGACCACGCCGACATCACGTCGATTGCAGGGGCAAGCGTTGCGCTGACTTATATCGGCCTGCTGGCGGAAAAGCGGAAACAGGTAGTCTGATCGCATCGGGAGTGCGGAATGGCTGAAGGCCGTGAGCTGAGATTCGTCAAGACGCCTGGCGGCATGCCCTTGCCGGAGAACTTCAAACGCCAGTATCGGGTCTTCCAGGGTCAATCGGCTGAAAATTTGGCTCCCGTTGCCACGTTCAATCTCGAAGAGCCGCACTTGCGGGGCGTTACCGAGGTCAGAAGGGCCGCAACGGACATCCTGACATTGACGGCGCTTCAGGTGAGCGGAGCTGGGCGCTGGCAGCTGACAGACGAGGTTGGCGAGATACTGGCGGAGATATCCGGCCGCGGCGTGCTTTCACAAGGATGGGCGCTGTCCAGCCGCGGCGAGGAACCTGAGTTCGAACTTGTCAATCCGCAAGGCCTTACCAAACAAGTCATCACGACCATGCTGGAAGGTGAAACCGAGGGCCTGGTCCTGAAGAAGAGTGGCAACCCGATAGGCAGCCTCACCAAGCAGCACCGGTCCATGGGCGGAGGAGTTCTTGCCGGACTGAAACGGTTTGTTGAGGGGAGAGACTGGGTGCTGAAACTGGATGATCAGCCCGTCGGTGCGAACCGGGAACTTGCTTTGATGTCCTTTTCACTGGTTGCGATCGTCAGTCTGGAGTTCAGCTCCCCTGATTGACGTGCAACAGCTGACGTCAGGCAGATCAGTTTCCTACGCGGTATTGCGGGCAGGGCCGGCCCGTTTTGACGCGGCCTTGTTGTCATTGCCGGCTGTTGCCGTCCAGAACCGGTAGAGCGGGTGCTTGTCTTTCATCAGGCCGTAGAGGTGGATCAGCTTTCTGAAACAGACAGCCTGGGCTGTGTAGGCGACAACAAGTCCGGAAATTGAGAGTACCGGCAAAGTTGCCACACCGCCCCAGAGCGCGACGAGTACGCCCGTCCAGAAGACGATGTAAAGCACCGTGAGCCGGTAGTTCAGATCCTTGGGCACCGGAACGAACAGCCGGTTCAGCCAGATTTTTTCGCCAAATCCCACATGGCGCGCCCAGTTGAACCGATTGCCGGCGCCCTCAAGCAATCGCGGGCCGAATACGAGCAGAACCAGGGCGAACAGGCACAAGAGCGCGGCGGCAACACCTCCGAGCCAGAGCTTACTCCAAAGCGAAGCCGTCAGAACGGCAGGGGCGAGCAGTTTGCACAAGACTGCAAAAGCTGAGACCGGCCGTCCGCTTGTTCCGGTTTTCAGGTGAATTGGCAATTGCATGCCGGGAGTGGCAAAGGGCCCGGAGCGAGCAATGGGTGTGTGATTCGGTTGCGGAGTTTGCATGAATAAAGGCCGGTTTATCGGGCAGGAGACGATCATAGCCGGTGTCGAGGTCGCTTGGCAAATAACATAATTGACGCATCGACAGGTAATTATTGTAATTTATGGCAATGTAAAATGGTGAGGTAATTAAAGTATTACCGTCGAAACTGTCAGGATTATCGCCCGACGGCTTTCAGAATTGCTGGGGGTGGTTTTGTTTAGTTAAGGGGACTCCAATCTTAACGAGTATAATTGTGGCTTAGCATTTGAGTTCATTGTTTTTTAGCTTGAAATCAGTGAAGATGGCCGCCAGCCTGACAAGGTTAGGAAAATTGAGCTTCAGAATGGTTGCAAAAGGAAGTCGGGACCTGGAGAGCGCTGCTGGCAACAATGAATTCGCGTTCCTGGCAGCCGAACTCGACCGTCTCAGCCGCCTGGAGACGATAGACCGCTCCGAACAGCTGAGCCTGGACGGTGACTGGCTGCAAAAGCTTCTCAACATTGTTTCCGACTATATTTACGTCAAGGATCGTAAGTCGCGCTTCGTCATGGCGAACCGCCAGGTTGCACTTGATCTTGGGCTCGACAGTGCCCTGGAGCTGATCGGCAAGACCGACCTTGAACTCTATCCCCCGGACGCCGCTCACAAGTTCCTCGCAACCGAGCAGGAAATCATGTCCTCCAACATCCCGAGGATAGATTTCGAAGAGCGGTCGATACTCGATGGCGGCCAAAGGAAGTGGTTTTCCTCTTCCAAGTTTCCGGTGACCAACGCGTCGGGCGAGGTCGTTGGTATCGTTGGAATTTCCCGCGATATTACAGAGCGAAAGAGAGCCGGATTGCTGCAGCAGGGGCAGAACAGGGTTCTGCAGCAGCTTGCGGCCGGCAAGCCCGTGGCCACGGTTCTTGAAACCCTTGTGCTGACGATCGAGAACCAGCTGGACGGCATCACCGGGTCGATCATGCTGGTTGATGACACGGGCACCAAGCTGTTGGCAGGCGTCGCGCCGAACCTGCCTGAAGAATATGTGGCGCTGACGGACGGCATCGACATAGGACCCAAGAACGGCTCCTGCGGAACCGCAATCTTCCGGCGCGAGAGTGTGCTGGTCGAGGATATCCTGAAGGATCCGCTGTGGGAGGACTACCGGGAGGTCGTTGAGCCCTTCGGCATCAGATCCTGCTGGTCCGTGCCGTTTTTCGGCAAGGACAGGGAAGTCCTGGGCACATTTGGTCTCTACACGAATTCCGTCCGCAGTCCGACAGACCATGAACTGAAACTTGCCCTCGAAGCCGCCCGTCTGGCCGCCGTTGCCGTGGAACGCGACAAGGACGAGCGGAAAATCCGCTATCTCGCAAATCACGACGTGCTGACGGGTCTGCCCAACCGGCAGGAGTTCAAGACGAAACTGGAGGAAAAGGTTGCCGAAAGCCGGAACACCGCTGTGCCGGTGGCGGTGGTCTTTGTCGATCTGGATAATTTCAAGTTCGTCAATGACAGTTTCGGGCATGCGATTGGCGATCAGGTGCTGATGATCGCGGCCGAGCGCATCATGTCCGTTCATGACGGCACCCACCAGGCCATACGCTTTGGCGGCGACGAATTTGTCCTGATTGTTGAGGGCAACACGGCCCGAAAGCCGGAACTCAAGGATTTCATGGCCCGGCTTCGGGACGAGATCACCAAAACGATCCAGATCGGTGACCTGTCTTTCCACATCACCTGCAGCATCGGTGCAGCAAGTTTTCCGCAAGATGCGGAGAACGCTGCCCAGCTGCTCAGAAATGCCGACAAGGCCATGTTCGAGGCCAAGTCTTCAGGTCGGGACGGATATCAGGTCTATGAACAGACCCGCCCGGAACGTTCCGTCAACAAGCTGACGCTGCTGGAGGAAATGCGCTCGGGGATCGAAAATGGCGATTTCTTCCTGGAGTATCAGCCGCAATACAATCTCGTGAGCGGTCGCATCATCGGTGCTGAGGCGCTTGTGCGCTGGCAACACCCGGCGCTCGGACGCCTGATGCCGGGCGAATTCATCACGCTGGCGGAGGAAAGTGGTCTGATCGTGCCGCTCGGCCGCTGGGTCATGAAGGAAGCCTGTCGCCAGAACAAGGAATGGCAGGATGCCGGTCTGACGCCGATCACTATCGGGGTCAATGTCTCCGCCCGCCAGTTTCGTGATGCCGGACTGGTTGCTGATGTCTGCGCAGCCCTGGATGAAAGCGGCTTGCCGGCCGGCTACCTTGAACTGGAGCTGACGGAAAGTCTTTTGATCCAGAACGCGGAGCAGGCCGTTGAGCTGATGGACGATTTTCGGGGGATCGGCCTGAAACTCGCGATCGATGATTTCGGCATTGGTTATTCAAGCCTCGTGGCGCTGAAAAGCTTCCCGCTGACCCGGCTGAAGATCGACCGCAGCTTCATCCGAGATCTCGACTATGACGAAAACGACCGCTGCATCGCCCGCGCGATCATCTCGCTCGGCCGCGAGCTTGGTCTGTGCGTCGTGGCCGAGGGCGTGGAGACCGCCAAACAGCAGGCGTTTCTTGCAAGTTGCCGCTGCGAAGTGGTGCAAGGTTTCCACTTCGGCCGCCCGATGAGTGCCAACAAGTTCGGCAAGCTCCTGGGCATGACGCTGACGCCGCTGGACGCGCATTTCGGATGACGGCAGCAAGGCCGACGCCAAGAAATCAGAATAGTCTACCTTGGCCGTAGAGGCCCACAAAACGGGACAGTATCTCCGCTTTTGCTTCGAGCGGTATGCCGTCATCCTGGAACATCATCTTCAGGGCACGCCCAGCTTCACTTTTTTCTTCGAAGATCAAAGGGGCATACGTCGTACAAAAAGACCTCTTGACGTAATTTCGCGCGCTTCGGGCTCCGGTGCTTTTGGTAATGCCTGTTTCGCTCAAGACAGCAACGTAAGACGTTCCCCGTTTTAAGGGCTTGATGCGCTTGTCCGTGGAATATTCAATGAGGAACCTGTCAGGGCCAGTTAATCTTCCCGACAAGATGTCAGTTATTTCAAAAACGAGCTTATGCGTTTGAGTTTCGGCACCTGTGGAATACCGAGTGACGTCAACACGGTCGTCCAATAGCTTGCCGACAAATACAGCTTCCGAGCGCAAGGCGTCTCGCAGGTCGTGGTGCCTGGGAGCCCCACAGGCAGAGGCCGATGTGGTCAGCGCCGCCAGGGCTGCCAACACAGCAAGAACGTGTTTGAGCATCTAATTGAAACCCTATGCGGACAATCAAAGTATGAGGTCCGCTTAGGGAAAAAATCAGGCAGAAACGCGTCCGGTCAACAGCCCCTAAACCTTCGTCATCACATAGGATCCCGGCGCATCTTCCAGGATTTTCACCCGGTTGGCGCCGGGTTTGCGGGCCTTGGCAAGATTGCCGTCGTGAGAGCGGATCCACTCGTCCCAGTAAGGCCACCAGGACCCCGGATGCTCCTCGGCATTTTTCAGCCAGTTTTCCAGAAGCCCCTTCGGTTCGCCGCCGGTCCAGTACTGGTACTTGTTTTTTGCTGGCGGATTGACGACGCCGGCGATGTGGCCGGATCCGGCCAGAACATAATCGACCGGTCCGCCGAAACAGCCTGAGCCGAGGAAGACGGACTTCGGCGGTGCGATGTGGTCTTCTCTTGTGGCCAGGTTGAAGATCGGGATCGTCACCCTGGAAAGATCGAGCTGCTCGCCCGCGATCTCCATTTCCCCTTTGGAGAGCTTGTTGTCGAGGTAGCAGTTGCGCAGATAAAAGGAATGATTGGCCGCCGGCATCCGGGTGCTGTCGGAGTTCCAGTAGAGCAGGTCGAACGGGAAGGGCTCCTGGCCCTTAAGGTAGTTGTTGACCACGTAGGACCAGATCAGGTCGTTGGAGCGCAGCATATTAAAGGCGGACGACATTTTCGAACCGTCCAGATAGCCCTGTTCCGCCATCCGTTTTTCCAGAACGGAAATCTGTTCCTCGTCGACAAACACCTTCAGGTCGCCGGCGAAGGTGAAATCGACCTGGGTGGTGAAGAAAGTCGCCGTCTTGATGCGTTCGTCACCGATCTTTGCCATATAGGCGAGCGTAACCGCCAGCAGCGTGCCGCCGACGCAATAGCCGATTGCGTTGACTTCCGACTGTCGTGTGGCCTTCTTGATGACGTCAAGCGTCTCGAGGATACCTTCCTTCATATAGTGTTCGAAGCTCTTCAGGGCCTGGCGCTCATCCGGGTTGACCCAGGAGATCACGAACACGGTATGGCCTTGATCGACGGCCCATTTGATGAAGGATTTTTCCGGGTTGAGATCAAGAATATAGAACTTGTTGATCCAGGGTGGCACGATCAGCAGAGGGCGCTTCAGCACTTCGTCTGTTGTCGGCGAATACTGGATCACCTGGCAGACGTCGTTCTCGGCGATCACCTTGCCCGGGGTGTTGCCCAGGTTTTCGCCGAGCTTGAATTTCGAGGGGTCTGTCTGCCGGATTTTCAGGTCACCCTTGCCGGTCTTCAGGTCTTCCACCAGATGCTGCATGCCCTTGACGAGGTTCTCGCCGTTGCTTTCCATCGTCAGGCGCAGAAGCTCAGGATTGGTCAGCACGAAATTGGATGGCGACACTGCATTGGCAATCTGCGTGACGTAGAATTCCGCCTTGTGTTTTGTGTGTTCGTCGAGGCCGTTGGCCTCGTGGACCATGTCTTCGGCCCATTTGCTGGTGATCAGGTAGAGCTGCTTGATGAAGTCGAAGAACTGGTTGTTTTCCCAGTCCGGGTCGGCAAAACGCTTGTCACGCGGCGGTGTCTCGACCGCCGGTGTCGAGGGCTCGCCCATCATGCGCTTCAAAGAGGAATTCCAGAGATCGATATAACCGGACCAGAGCCGTGACTGGGCCTCGATGGCGCGCTGCGGATCGGACGCCCAGTATTCTCCCACCTGGGCCAGTGTTTTCACGACGCCAGTCAGCTCGTCGGTCGAATCATGTTTGATCTTGCCCTGTTCGCGCGGCTCGATATAGGCGGCCATGGCCTTGCCGGCCTGTTCGAGCGTCTTGGCCAGATTCTGCGCGAAAGCCTCCGGGTTGTTGATGATATACTGCAACATGGGATGTTGGCGGTCATCGGCCATAGACAGGGGTTCCCTCCGGTTGTTCTGCTTCTCCGGCCCTGGAATGGCCTGAGAGCCCTTATCTGTTTAAATCCGTTATCTTGTTATATTTTCGCTGATATTTTGAACTAACAGCTATTTATGACACAAGGTTCTGGTTCCGTCGATTGGATTTGAAGCCGCTTTAGGTTCACTGGCTAGAGCAACTTTATGACAATGGGATGGAAATAGGTTGTGAGTTCGGGGAGGAACGCTTGACCAGGTATTTCAAGGGGATGACAGGCCTCGCCGGGGGAATGTTTCTGATATTTCTGACCGGGTGTGCCGTCGGACCGGGGACACCGCTCGTTGATGCACTGAAGAATGATCAGGGCGTTCAGTCCAGCAATGTACCGCCGCCGAAAGGGTATGGTCCTCCTATTGGCACGCGCGAATCCGCTGGTCTCATCAATCCACGCGACAGGGAAGCAACAGAAGCATATCTGGAGTCTCTTGCCGGAGAGTAATCCGACTTGTTCAAAGAGGGGCGGCGTATTACCGGCCGGCACACCGAAAGGGGGCGGTTTCCTTTTGCGGGAAATGGCAATTCCTAAGCATTCTTTTACGACTGAAGAGCTAGTTTAGGGCCGATATTTCCAAGGCCTTTCTCTGTATGCAGCTCGACACGCCGACACTTTTTGCCTGCCTCGTCATCGCCGAATTTGCCGGCAGCGTCATCTTTTTGATGTTTTACCTCTTTTGGCCGATCCGAAATCCAGATAGTGCCCGCAGTCTGGCAATGTGGTCGCTTGGGATGTTCCTGGCTGCCTGTGGAACCTTGCTGATCGCCATGCGTGGCACCATTCCCGATGCCTTCAGCATCATCGCGGCCAACTTCCTCATTCTCCTGGGAACGGGCCTGAGACGCAGCGGTTTTGCTGTGTTTCTGGGGTTGCGCGGTCACGTCTGGCTGTTTTCCATTATCGCCGTCGGCTGGATCGTGCTGTGTCTCTTTCCGCCGTTTCTCGACAGCTTTGTCATGCGCATAAACTATGTTCAGGGCTGCCTGATCGTCAGCGGGCTCTGGGTGGTTGCGATGGCCTTCTGGGAAAACAAGGAAAAGCTTCGCTCTGCCAGGCTGTTGGGATTTACGACCTTGATCGAAGTTGCCGGGTTTGTCTGGTTCACGCTGAACCAGAACATCCTGTTGGTCCCGTCCTTCCTGGAGGCCTTTCCGCAAGGCTTCACGGTCATCTTCCTGGTGACCCTGTTGTTCTCCATCATCATGACGATTGTTCTGCCTGTCGCGATGGTGATCGAAAGGTCCATGCAACGGTTCCGCGAGGAAGCCGCACAAAACGACCTGACAGGTCTGCCGAACCGGCGGGCCTTCCTGAATGCGGCCGAAGACTGGCTAAGCGAAAACCGGGAGCGGCCGGGTGTCTATGGCATCATGCTATTTTCGATGGATGAGATTGAGGACGTCAGCGAGAAGTACGGAGCGCCCATGGGACTGGCACTGCTGCAGCTGTTTGCCCGTGTCATGAAGGATATGCTGCCCGAAACCTCGATTAGTGGACAACTCAGCGATACGAAATTCGTCGTTTTGCTTGAAGAGGCCAACAACGACCTCGTGCATCTCACGGCGCAGCGGCTCTGCAGGCACTTCGCGCTGGGATGTCATCAGGCATCCGCCGGCAAGCTGACGGTTTCTATCAGTGTCGGCGCGGTCAATTCGCCGATGTCCACGCATTTGTCCAGGGCGTTGGGAGCCGCCGAAAAAGGCGTTGAGCTTTCCAGGAGGCAGGGCAAGTCGCAGATTGTCCTGTTTGACATGAAACCGAATGGTTCTGTCAGGAAGACCAAGGGACCAGCGGCCTTCTCCACCTCTAGAAAGAACGCCGCCTGAGCACGGCGGCCCCTATGTTTTTTCGGGAACCGTTTTTCGTCTGACGCAATACATTCCCTTCGGTTTCGCAGAGACTTGCAAGAACGCTCCCGTTCTGTCGCTGTTTGAGCCGGCGCGATTGGTCCTGAGACCGGGAAAGTGTTCCGTTTTCCCTCAGTTCCGGTCACTGCAAACGCATCAGATCAAGCCAATAGATTGTTGGACAATGGGCACGGACGGCCTGCCGTCACACGCTCAGTGACGGGTTCTGGAACAACATTCTCAAAACGGGAGAAAATTTAGGCGGCTAGGACCGTAAAGACGGGTGAACATTTTTTTCCTTGCTGCTACAAGAGCCCCGCTGCACTGCACCGCATGAGGGGTGCCGGTGCAAACGGACCGTCAATTTGCAAGGGATCGCGCCATGGAGGAATTCCACAAGATCAAGCGGCTGCCGCCGTATGTGTTCGAACAGGTCAATCGCTTGAAAGCAAAGGCGCGAGCGGCCGGGGCGGACATAATTGATCTTGGCATGGGCAACCCGGATCTGCCGACCCCGCAGCATATTGTCGACAAGCTGACCGAGGTGGTGCAGGACCCGCGCACGCACCGCTATTCGGCTTCCAAGGGTATCCAGGGCCTGCGCAAGGCCCAGGCAGCCTATTACGGGCGCCGGTTCGGAGTGAAACTGGATCCCGACACACAGGTGATCGCGACGCTCGGTTCCAAGGAAGGTTTTGCAAACATGGCGCAGGCGATCTCTGCGCCCGGCGACGTGATCCTCAGCCCGAATCCGAGCTACCCGATCCACACATTCGGCTTCTTGATGGCCGGCGCGTCGATCCGCAACATTCCGGCCGAACCGGGACCGGACTTCTTTGATGCGCTGGAGCGTGCTGTCATCCATTCGGTGCCGAAACCGATCGCCATCATCCTGTGTTACCCGGCCAACCCGACGGCTTATTGCGCGGATCTTGACTTCTACAAGGAAGTTGTCGCCTTCGCGCGCAAGCACAATATCTTCATTCTGTCCGATCTTGCCTATTCAGAGATCTACTTCGACGAAACCTCGCCGCCGCCTTCGGTTCTGCAGGTTCCGGGAGCCATGGATATCACTGTCGAGTTCACATCCTTGTCGAAGACCTTTTCCATGCCTGGCTGGCGCATGGGATTTGCCGTTGGCAACGAGCGGCTGATCGGCGCTCTGGCGCGCGTCAAATCCTACCTCGATTACGGCGCCTTCACACCGATCCAGGTGGCGGCAACGGCCGCTCTCAACGGACCGGAAGACTGCATCAGGGAAACCCGCGACACCTACAAGAAACGCCGCGATGTCGTGGTTGAAAGCTTTGGCCGTGCAGGTTGGGACATTCCCGCGCCACAGGCCAGCATGTTCTGCTGGGCGCCCATTCCGGAAAAATTCCGCTCCCTTGGCAGCCTTGAATACTCCAAGCTGTTGCTGGAACGGGCAGAGGTTGCCGTCGCACCAGGTATCGGGTTCGGCGAGCATGGCGATGAATATGTGCGCATAGGACTGGTGGAAAACGAGCAGCGGCTGCGACAGGCGGCGAGAAATATCCGCCGCTTCCTTGAAACCGCAGAGCAAAAGCTGCACAACGTCATCCCGCTCGGAACTTAACCTGGACTCTTTTCCGCATGTCTGAAGCATTGAAAGTTGGCGTTGCTGGTCTTGGCACCGTGGGGGCGGCCGTCGTGCAGCTCCTGTCGAAAAACGGAGGGCAACTTGCCCGCAAGTCTGGTCGGGCCGTGATCGTTACCGCTGTGAGCGCGCGGGACAAGTCTCGGGACCGGGGCTTCGACGTGTCTGGTCTCGACTGGTACACCGATCCGGTCGAGATGGCGGCCAACGCCGATATCGACATCTTTGTCGAGTTGATTGGCGGGGACAGCGGTCCTGCGGAGGACAGCGTGCGTGCCGCTCTCAAACGCGGAGTACATGTGGTCACTGCCAACAAGGCATTGCTCGCCAAACACGGCGTCGACCTGGCCGGAATAGCTGAGGAAAATGACGCCTGCCTGAACTACGAAGCGGCGGTCGCCGGTGGCATTCCGATCGTCAAGACCTTGCGGGAATCCATGGCCGGCAACGATATCAGCCGCGTCTACGGCATCCTGAACGGCACCTGCAATTACATCCTGACCCGGATGGAAGCCGATGGCATCAGTTTTGAAGATTGCCTCGCCGATGCGCAGCGGCTGGGTTATGCCGAAGCCGACCCGACATTCGACATCGAGGGAAATGACACAGCTCACAAGCTGGCTATCCTGACGAGCCTCGCCTTCGGCACGAAGATTGCCGACGAGGACATCTATCTGGAAGGCATCACCTCAATCACGACAGCCGACATTCAGGCTGCCGACGAACTGGGGTTCCGCATCAAGCTCCTGGGGGTGGCACAGCGAACGGACACCGGGATCGAGCAACGTGTGCATCCGACCATGGTGCCGAAAACCTCCGCGATTGCCCGCATTGACGGTGTCCTGAACGCGGTGGCCGTTGATGGAGACTTTGTCGGCGAGATCGTCCTCGTCGGACCGGGAGCGGGTGGTAATGCCACCGCATCTTCCGTGGTCGCCGACATTGCCGATATCGCGCGCGGCGACGCGACGCCGGTGCTCGGCATGCCGGCCTCGGACCTGAAGGACTATGTCAGGGCGCGCATGCGGCTGCATGAGGGTGGTTATTACATCCGCTTGTCCGTGTATGACAGGCCGGGGGCGTTCGCCGAAATCGCCCAGAGCATGGGAGCGGCCGGTATTTCGCTGGAGTCGATCGTACAGAAACGTCATCCGGAAGAAATTCCGCCGGCGAAACGGGATGCGGAGACACCTCAGCCTGTCATCTTGATCACTTATGAAACCACCGAAGTGGCGATCAAGCAGGCCCTGGACGTGATCATGTCCAAGGGGGTTGTCGCCGAAAAGCCGCAAATGATCCGGATTGAAAAACTGAATTGAAGAATGTGCCCGCCCAGGCGTCTTGCGGGGGAGAGACTGGAGATGTTGATGTCCAATACTGAAAATCAGCCACCGAGCGGACTGGACCGAATCCTGACCTTGGAGCTGGCACGCGTCAGCGAGCGCGCGGCGGTATCTGCTGCGCGTCTTCGGGGGCACGGCGACGAGATGGCGGCCGACCAGGCTGCGGTGGACGCGATGCGGCGCGAGTTGAACAGGCTGCCGATCGACGGCACCGTGGTGATTGGTGAAGGCGAACGCGACGAAGCGCCAATGCTCTATATCGGCGAGAATGTCGGAACCAAGCAGGGACCCAAGGTGGACATCGCGCTCGACCCGTTGGAAGGCACCACGATCTGCGCCAAGAACCTGCCCAACTCTCTGGCCGTCATTGCACTCGCGCCTGAGGGCGATCTGCTCAACGCGCCGGACAGCTACATGGACAAGATCGCAATCGGTCCGGGTTACCCGGCCGGCCTGATTGATCTCGATGCTCCGATCGGTGACAACATTGCGGCTGTTGCCAAGGAAAAGGGCGTTGCCGTCAACGAGGTCACGGCCTGCGTCCTTGACCGGCCGCGTCACGCACGTCTCATCGAGGAAATCCGGGCGACGGGGGCCGCGATCCGCTTGATTGGCGATGGTGATGTGGCTGGCGTGATCCACACGACCGATCCGGAAGAGACCGGCATCGACATCTATGCCGGCATTGGCGGTGCTCCGGAAGGCGTTCTGGCTGCGGCGGCACTGCGCTGCATCGGTGGTCAGATGCAGTCCCGTCTGGTGATCACGCGCGACGAGCAGGTCGAACGCGCGCACCGCATGGGCATCGACGACATCAAGAAGAAATACACCCTGGAAGAGATGGCCGGTCCTGACGTTCTGTTTGCCGCCACCGGCGTGACGGATGGCAACTTCCTTCAAGGGGTTCGCTTTGGGCGCAATCACATCACCACCCACACTGTGGTGATGCGCTCGTCCACCGGCACGGTCCGTTACATCAAGGCCCAGCACACGGATCTTGAAAAGTTCCATCTGGACTGAGTCGAGGCTGAATGCAGGACCATTCCGAGGAAGACGTCCGGCGGCTCGTTCTGGGAGTCGCCCGCTCGGCAAATGACAATTCCTGGCGGGAACGCCTGAGCTCTTCTGATGCGCGGGCTGCGATGGCGATTTCCCAGACCCATGGGCTGCCGGATGTGCTTGCACGTGTCATGGCAGCCCGAGGCGTCCAGCCGGACGAGGCACTGTCTTTCCTCGAACCGTCCCTCAAGACGTTGATGCCTGATCCCTCCGGCCTGGTGGATATGGATGCTGCGGTTGCGCGAGTGGCAGATGCGGTTCAGGCAGGCAAGCAGATCGCGATTTTCGGCGATTATGATGTTGATGGAGCGACGTCATCGGCGATTTTCGCGAAGTATCTGCAATGGCTCGGTCTGAACCCGGTCATCCACATTCCGGACCGGATCATCGAAGGGTATGGCCCCAACGGTCCGGCAATCGAGGCATTGCGCGAAGGCGGAGCCGAGCTGCTGGTGACGCTCGATTGCGGCAGCACGTCGTTCGAGGCCTTTGAAACCGCGCAGAAACTGAACCTTGACGTGGTTGTCATCGATCACCACCAGGTGGGTGAAACGCTCCCTGATGTCCGGGCACTGGTGAATCCAAACCGGCAGGACGACCTGTCAGGACAGGGGCACCTTGCAGCTGTCGGCGTGACCTTTCTGTTTCTTGTCGGCTTGAACCGGGAATTGCGTCAGCGCGGCGCGTTTCAAAACGGTGGCCAGCCGGATCTGATGGCGCTTCTCGACCTCGTGGCGCTTGGCACCGTATGTGACGTCGTTCCCTTGCAGGGATTGAACCGGGCCTATGTAACGCGCGGTCTGGAAGTTATGCATCAAAGGCGCAATTACGGCCTGACGGCCCTGGCCGACGCCGCGCGCGTCAGTGGCAAGCCTGCACCTTATCATCTGGGTTTCCTTGTCGGCCCCCGGATCAATGCCGGCGGCAGGATCGGTGATGCGGCACTGGGCGCGCGTCTTCTGACCACGGAAGACCCTCATGAAGCACGCACGATTGCCGAACGCCTTGATCAGCTCAATAGCGAGCGCCAGGCAATGGAAGCGCATATGCTGGAACAGGCTGGGGCAGAGGCCGCCCTGGCCATCGAAACGCGAGACCCTGCCGTTTTGCTGACAGGATCGGATGACTGGCATCCCGGCATTGTTGGTTTGATCGCGTCCAGACTGAAAGAGGCCCATCGGCGGCCGTCCTTTGCGATTGCCTTCGACGAAACCGGTAAGGGCACCGGGTCCGGCCGGTCAATTCCGGGTGTCGACCTGGGCCGGGCCGTGCGCAAGGCGGTGGAAGATGGGCTCCTTGAGAAGGGGGGCGGTCATGCAATGGCCGCCGGCTTGACGGTGCGGCGCGAACGTACCGAAGAGCTGGAAGCCTTTTTCAATCAGGTACTCAAGGAAGATGTCGCAACCGCAACCGCCACACGGGACCTGAAAATAGACGCGGCCTTGACGGCAACCGGAGCAACGCTGGATCTTTTGGAGCTGCTTGAAAAGGCAGGGCCTTATGGGGCCGGGCATTCTGAACCGGTTTTCGCCTTTCCGGCTCATCGCGTGTCTTTTGCGGATGTTGTCGGCAAGGGGCACGTCCGGGCAACGCTGGCGGCCGGGGATGGGACAAGCCTGAAAGGGATCTGTTTCAAGGCCGACGACAAGCCGCATGGCAGGATGTTGCTTGAGGGCAGGGGGCGGAACCTTCATGTCGCGGGAACCTTGTCGATCGACACCTGGCAGGGCACGCCCAAGGTTCAGCTACGCATTCTGGATGTCGCCGATCCGCAAAAAACCAGACTTTGAGCCTGGGTCACCTCAAGGGTGTTAACTAAATTCTAAGGCTCTCGGCCTAGCGTTTCCTGACACGAAGGAATCGTGAGGTGAAGGCATGCGCGCTCAGAATGAGCTCTCGCCCTATTTTGCGGAAATCGACCGGCGCACGGACAGGGCCCTGAAAGGGATCCGTGAGGTTCGCCGCTCCGCCAAGCTCAAGTCCCTGCCCAGAGAACCAAAGTCCTCGGTGGTCGGCACCGGGTTCCTGATCGTCCTTGCGGCGTTCATCGGCTTGTTTCTGGATTGAAGCAGAGCTGCAATTGCAGCTTGATCTGGCTTGAGGTCTGCTTTTATGTCTGTCGTCCCTTCAGTGGAGGCAGGCAGGCTTCATGACGAATTATCCCATTGCACTTTGGTCTTTCAATCTTGGCCGCGCGCCCGGGTCTGTTGCTGACTTCGCAGCCCAGATCGAGGAGGGGCTGCAACGCGCGGCCGCTGCAGGCGCAAAGCTCCTTCTGCTGCCGGAATACGTGAATGAATGCTGCCTGGCGTTCAAACCGGCTGGCTTGCGTCCGGATCAGGAAATGGACTTTCTGGCCGATGCGGCGCAGGAACTGATGCCCCATCTATCGCCTTTGCCTCAAAAACATGGTGTTTCACTGCTTGTCGGTACAGTTCCGGTGAAGGCACCGAATGGCATCACCAACACAGCGATACTTTTGACGGCGGATGGCCGGGAGATTCGCCAGGACAAATTGTGCCTGACGCCTTTCGAGCAAAGTTCTGACACCTGGAGCCTGACACCGGGTACAGAGCTGAAGGTGTTCGAACTCGATGGCCTCAAAATGGCAATCCTGATCTGTCTGGATGTTGAAATGCCGGCGCTGAGCAGCCTGCTGGCCCGTCAGGAAATCGACCTTCTGCTGGTCCCGTCCATGACGGAAATGCTGTCCGGCTATCACCGTGTCTTTGGCTGCGCCAAGGCACGGGCTGTCGAGTTGATGTGCGCGGTCGCCGCCTGCGGCGTGGTCGGTGCGTCGAAGGGGACAACGCAAAACGAATCAAACGTGTCCGGGGCGGCGCTCTATTTGCCCTGCGAGGAGGCGTTCGGGTTTACCGGGATCGGTGCAGAAATTGCGCCGACGGACGGCAAGGTAGGCGAAGAGCCGTTTCTCGTTGCTGAGGTTCCGCTTCAGCAACTGAGAGACCTCAGGTCAGGAAAAGCCGAGGTTTGGCCGGGCGCCTGGACTGCCGATCACGTGAGTGTTTTGGCTGGCTAATAAAACTTCCGCGATTGTTAGGCTTGAAGCGACATGCACATTGTGCACTTTTGACTTTACGGAACCCCTCCGAATGTCTATATACCGGCCATCCGAAACAAGGTGATCCGGGAATGGGTGTCGCTAAGGCAATAACAGCGCAGGAAGGCTCGTGGCTGCACGGTTTAAGTGGTTTGTTTGTCAAACCGCCCCGTTTGCAGATCGCGGCACTGTGCTTTCGCCCTGGTGACGGGGAGCCCGAGATCCTGCTTGTTTCCACGCGTGACACCGGGCGCTTGATCCTGCCCAAGGGCTGGCCCGAAACCGACCGGCCGGCAAGCGAGACGGCCCTTGTGGAAGCCTATGAGGAGGCCGGCGTCGTTGGCGCGGCAGATCCGCGCCCGATTGGAAGTTTCCGGTCCTTCAAGGGGCTTGCGGACGGGATCAGGATCCGGACGAAGGTTCTGGTTTTCAAGATCCGTTTTGAAAAGCAGTTGAAGACCTTTCCGGAGGTCGGTGAGCGGGAATGTCATTGGCTGCCGCTCTCGCAAGCGATGGAAAAGGCTGATGAACCGGCATTGAGACGGTTCTTGCGCAAGCACCGCAACGATCTCACCTGAACAGTCGAGGCTTTTCTCGTCCGGTCGGCAATGATGACGCATCTTTGTCGCCAAGCCGTGCGACTTTGGATTTCCAGGCGATTTCATGAACGCCTGGGATCCAGCGAACAACAAGAATGGAATAAACGGTGAGGCCGACTGGGTGCTGACAAACAGGGACCTGAAATCGAAGGGTCTGGACAAGGATCTCGACAGACTGGGATTTTTGAGCGATGCAGCCGAAGCAATGGGACGCCGGCTGACCGGGCTCGGCCTCGCTGTGATTTTTCTGGGCCTGTGCGCCGCCGTGGCCGCAACGCAGGTCGTCTCGGACGACTTTTCCGACATCGTGATCCTTGTCTCTGCCAGCGCGATCGGCGGCTACATGGCACTCAATATCGGGGCGAATGACGTTGCCAACAATGTTGCGCCGGCGGTCGGCGCACGCGTGATCACGCTCGGCGGAGCGCTTGTACTGGCGGCAATCTGCGAGAGTGCGGGAGCACTCCTGGCTGGCGGTAGCGTCGTGACGACGGTTTCCAGCCAGATCCTCAGCCCGTCCGATGTTCCGCACAATTATGTCTTCATGCAGGCGATGCTGACGGCGATGGCCGCAGCTGCCCTCTGGATCAATTTTGCGACGGTTATCGGGGCGCCGGTGTCGACGACCCATTCGATTATCGGGGGCGTGGTCGGAGCCGGGATTGCAGCCAGCAGCTTTGGCGCCATCAACTGGACCACGGTGTCGACGATTGCAGCTTCCTGGGTGTTTACGCCGGTACTGGGAGGCATCATCGGGGCAGCCCTCATTGCGTTCATCAATGCCCGGGTCGTCTATACCGCCAACAGGATCGTGGCCGCGCGGTTCTGGTTGCCGATTTTGCTCGGTCTCATGGGGGCGACGTTCACGGCTTTCATCATGCTCAAGACGTCCAATCGTTTCTTCACCGCTCCCGGCTGGGTGTCACCAGTGCTGTCTGTCGTCATCGGCCTTCTGATCTGGTCGCTCTACCGGCGCTTGGTCTATGCCCAGACAGGTGCGATGGAAGACAGTGCGCGCGCTCTCCGGAACCTGTTTGCCGTTCCGCTGATGGTGACTGCCGGCCTGTTGTCGTTTGCCCATGGGGCCAATGACGTTGCCAATGCGATCGGGCCCCTGGCGGCCATTGTGCTCAGCCTGTCCTCCGACTTTCCGGATCTCGTGTTCTGGTATCTGGGCTCTCTCAACCCCGTTGTGCCCTTGTGGGTGAGTGCTGTCGGCGCCTTCGGTATCTCCGCAGGTCTTCTGCTGTTCGGGCGGCGGCTCATCACTGTGGTCGGCAAGAAAGTCACCAAGCTGAACCCGGTCCGTGCCTTCTGCATCACCCTGGCCACGGCCGCCACTGTTCTGGGAGCCTCCGCTCTGGGCCTGCCGGTCTCCTCAACTCATATTGCGGTTGGGGCCCTGTTTGGCGTTGGTTTCTACCGGGAATGGTACCGGAACCGCTATTACGCCGAAAACGGTGTGATGAAGCCGCGCAGGTTCTTGAAGAACCGGGAAGAACGCCGGCGCAGACTGCTGGTGCGACGCGCCAACCTGCTCACGATTGTGGCGGCCTGGGCTGTCACGGTGCCGGCGTCAGCCATGCTGGCCGCGGGCCTGTTTCACCTGTTGAGCCTTGTGATGTCAGTCGGTTGACCAATCGCGCCAGGAGCGTTGAGCGAATGCCGGGCCATTTGGTTGGGGCCACCAACCCGGTGAGCGTTAGGGCTAAAAGAGCACTCAGTGCATTTTCTTGATGGCGTGTTTCTGGTATCCTTCAGGGTTCAGACAAACAAATCCAAATAGACATCATGGCATTTTCGTATTCAGGACCGGACTACAGACCTTCTCTTTTGCAAAGCGTTCTCGCGATGTTTCGTCGGCCGGCGCGCTTGCAGATCGCGGCCCTTTGCCACCGCATGCGAGAGGGCAAGGTAGAGGTGCTGCTGGTCACCTCAAAATCGACACGCCGCTGGATCTTGCCAAAAGGGTGGCCCATCCTCTCCCGGAGAGCCCATCGAACTGCGGCAATCGAAGCGTTTGAGGAAGCCGGTGTGACCGGCAGGGTGCACAAGAATCCCTTTGCCAGCTTTTCCTCCTACAAGGGCGGTGAGGCGGGTTTGAAACTGCGAACGGAAATTCTTGTGTTCCTGGTCGATGTCGAAAGTGAAACGGAAGAGTTTCCCGACTCGGCAGAGCGCGACGTTCGATGGGTATCGATCAAGGATGCTGTCAGAATGACCAGTGAGCCTGGGCTGATGGACGTCTTTCGTAAGCTTAATCGCTTATACGGCTAAGAAAATCTGCCCGTTCCACGCGCTTCCGGTTGACCTTTGCGAGCGATTGTTTAAGGCAAACGCCAAACGAGACCGTCCGGTGTCTCCGACAGGATGCCGGTAAGCCGTGAACTGGATTGCCATGCGGAATTTGAAGAAGCCGACGCTCGACAAGGATCTCGACAAGTTCAGCTACATGGAAGAGGCGGCCGGGTCTCTCGGGCGCGGGCTGATCGCGCCTGGTATCGCACTGGTGTTCATTGTGCTTTGTGCGTTGGGGGCAGGGGCATCCATGTCCGGAACGCCTGGCGCGGTCGTCATCGTCGCAGCTGCCGCCATTGGTGCTTACATGGCACTGAACATCGGTGCCAACGACGTTGCCAACAATGTTGGCCCGGCCGTCGGGTCACGCGCCATGACGCTGGTGACGGCGCTGATCATCGCGGCCGTCTTCGAAAGTGCCGGTGCGCTGATCGCCGGCGGAGATGTTGTCGGGACGATCTCCAAGGGCATTATCAGTCCGGATTCGATTGCCAGTTCCAGCGTGTTCATGGCCGCGATGATGGCAGCTCTCGTCTCTTCAGCGCTCTGGATCAATCTCGCCACCTGGATCGGCGCCCCGGTATCCACCACCCATTCCATTGTCGGCGGCGTGATGGGGGCGGGCATTGCAGCAGCCGGATTTGGCGCGGTCAATTGGGTGACGATGGGCAGCATTGCTGCCAGCTGGGTGATTTCGCCGTTTCTTGGCGGCCTGATCGCAGCCGGTTTTCTCGCCTTCATCAAGTCCTTCATCATCTACCAGGACGACAAGATCGCAGCAGCGCGCAAATGGGTGCCGGTCCTGATCGGCGTCATGGCCGGGGCCTTTGCCAGCTATCTCGCCCTGAAAGGGCTCAAGAAGATCATCAAGATCGATCTTCCGCTGTCCTTGGTGCTGGGGAGCCTTGTCGGCCTTGCGGTCTGGTTCGCGGTGCGCCCCCTCATTAACCGGCAGTCACAGGGACTAGAAAATCGAAACCAGTCCCTGCGCATCCTGTTTTCCATTCCCCTTGTGTGTTCGGCGGCTTTGCTCTCCTTCGCTCATGGAGCAAATGACGTGGCGAATGCGGTGGGGCCACTTGCTGCCATCGTTCACACCGCCGAACTGGGAGAAGTGGCGACCAAGGTGAGCATTCCGCTCTGGGTCATGGCGGTCGGCGCGTTCGGCATCTCGTTTGGCTTGCTGTTGTTCGGACCCAAACTGATCAACATGGTCGGTCAGCAGATCACCAAGCTCAACCCGATGCGCGCCTATTGCGTGTCCCTGTCAGCGGCCATCACGGTCATCATTGCCTCCGGTCTCGGCTTGCCGGTCAGTTCCACTCATATTGCAGTTGGTGCTGTCTTCGGCGTCGGGTTTTTCCGGGAATGGTACACCGAACGCTCCAAGCGGCGCCTTGACTATGTGAACAAGCACCAACCATCTGGTGGCCGGCAGGTTCGACCAATCCGCAATCGCGAGGAACAAGCCCGTCGTCAATTGGTTCGGCGGGCCCATTTCATGACCATCGTTGCTGCATGGATCGTGACCGTTCCGGCCGCGGCGGTCTTGTCCGGCGCGCTTTATTTCGTGATGATCAAGCTCATCGGTTGACGAATACCTGGCTGTCTAGCGGGACGCCAGATGTCCTGCCGGTTCAAGCGTCAGATGGGCCCAGACCGGTAAATGATCCGAAGCGACGCGCGCCGTCTTGGACTTGTGAACGCCTGCCTTCTCCACGGTGAATTCGGGGCTGGTGATGATCCGGTCCAGACTGCCGACCGGCAGGGGACTGGGGAAACTCCGGCCGGGCGTCGTCACCTCGTAATGTTGCTCGAACAGCTTGATGCTGCCGGCCGTATCCCGCCATTCGTTCAGGTCGCCGATCAGGACGGTCGGCAGGTAGTCGAGATGTTCGTGCAGCTGGTGCATCAGCGAGCTGATCTGTTTCTTGCGGAAATGGCCGACCAGGCTGAGATGCATGGCGGCGACCCGGATCCTTTCACCACCAACCTGCAGATCAACGGCGACAGCGCCGCGTGGTTCGAGTTTCGGCAGGTCGATCCGACGATGGTCGAGAATTCCAATCGAATTGCGGACCAAAATGGCATTGCCATGCCAGCCGAGGCTGCGGTCCCGCGTGGCAAAAGGCACTGGCCGGTAATCGGTTTCCGCAAGAATGCTTTGCGGATCGATGGTGCTTTCTCGAGGCCCGAAACGCTTGTCGGCTTCCTGCAGGGCCAGGATGTCACAATCCAGTTCCTGGATGACTTTCAGCGTCCGGTCCGGACGGCGGCGGGCATCGACACCGATGGCCTTCTGTATGTTGTAGGATCCGATTTTCAGCATGTCAGTCAGGTATGGCGGGCGTTTGGGGGCAGATGCAAGCGGGATGACGGGTGGCAGCCTCTATTGCGGCAAATTTAGGCAGCTTTGTGCTGGTCCATGCGTTCGGTTGCTTTCTTCAGGGCGTCAAAACAGGTCTTGTCGAGACCGGAGCCGACATCTCCTTCCATGATGCCGAGAGCCTTGGGCAAGGGCATTGGCCCGCGATACGGCCTTTCGGCTGTGAGGGCATCGAAAATGTCGGCGGTGGTCACGATCCGCGTTTCCATGGAGATCCGACTCGCCGTTAGACCGTCAGGATAGCCGCGGCCATCCAGTTTTTCATGATGTCCGCGCGCAATCGGTGACAGCTCGGCGAAGCTCTCGATCCGGGAGAGGATTTCGTCGGAATAGACCGGGTGCATGCGGATCTGCTGCCATTCCTGATCATCGAGTTTGCCGGGTTTGTCGAGCACCGAATTGCTGACCCCGAGCTTCCCGATATCGTGCAAAAGGGCGGCGCGTTTTAAAAGCTGCCGGTCACGGGTGCCATATCCCAGCTCTTCCGCGATCATGTCGGTGTAAAGGGTGACCCGTTCGCTGTGCCCGGCCGTGAACGGGCTCTTGCTGTCGATCACAAGCGCAAATCCGTGGGCGATGTCATCCAGTTGGTTCTCGTCAGCAAACCGGAGATGTTGAGCCGGTTCCAGGCCATAGACGACGGCATCGATCCCCTCGGAATGCAGCGTCGTCCAGAAGTCCGGGTCGCGGGCAACAATTTCTGCAGCTTCCACCAGAGCCGGATCGAACCAGCTGCCAGACCGGTCTCGCAGTTCCTGGAGTGCGCCGTCGGGGCCGGAATGGACCTGAAAGACGTCCATCACCTGCGCCAGCAGGGCAACCTGGGCGAAGACCGGGATCGTGGTACCTTTCAGACCGGTGGGACGACCACCACCGTCCCAATGCTCATCCAGACTGTAGATGCCGTCAACGACCGGTTCCGAGAAGTGCATTTGCCGGGCGATGTCGGCACCGCGC
Organism: Roseibium sp.; assembly: GCF_965233565.1. Taxonomy (GTDB): domain Bacteria; phylum Pseudomonadota; class Alphaproteobacteria; order Rhizobiales; family Stappiaceae; genus Roseibium. The sequence continues at coordinate 6,063,874 of NZ_OZ247494.1, forward strand.
TGGCACCGCGTCTCGATCATCTCGTTGGCAATGTCCCCGCCATTTTGCAGGATGTTGACGATGGCCCGCACGCGCTCGGCAAAACCGTGTTTCAGCCCGGTATGGCCGAGCACGAAGCGGAGCGCGGCCGGCAGACTGTCGCTGATGGTCTTGTAGTCGTGTTTAAAGGTCAGGTCGTCTGTCAGGTAAAGTTCGCAGATCCGGGCAGCATTGCTCGAACAGCCGAGGTCCTTCAAAAGCAGCGTGTAGTAGAGATCGCTCAAGAGGGCGTCACTCAATCCGATCTGCCGGCCGACATGAATGCCAATCCAGCAGCACCGCACGCAATGGCCGCGTGGCTGGCCTTCGGTGATATCGAGAGCGTGGCTGAGAGCGCCGAGCAGTTCCGCCAGTCGAAGCTGTTTTGGGACGTGATCGGACATGAACGGCAATCCTTGCAGAACCTGAGGGGCCGCAAGGATTGCAGGGCTTTGTTAAGATGTGGTGTTTCGGGCCGTGTTTATGCGGCCTGCAGTTCCTGTGCCGACTGTACCAGAAGGCCGGAAACATAGTCCATGAACGACACCCAGGCCTCGACCATGAACGTGTCCGGTCCGGTGCGCCAGAGCAGCACCGGTGCCTTGTGGAAGATGGTTCGCGTGACGGTGCCGACCGGAAAGGCGTCCAGCGTCAGGTCGATGAAGATGCCGGTGTTGAGCAGCCACTCGGCCTTGCTGCCGCTGACGATCACGGCCAGCGAACGATGGGACACATCCACCAGGGCGTGAGGTGTGTCACCAAGTTTGCTCTCGATCGCCTGGAAGACTGTGTCGAGCTGCTCTTCAGGAGCCAGCAAGGTCCATTCATCCGGCCCCATCCAGAGGGCCGCCCGTTTCGGGGCTGTCTCGCAGGCCAGTGGCTTGACTGGCAGCGACACACCAAAGGCCTCGCCCGCCGCCTTGAGAGAGGCTTCCCGGCCGCGATAGGAGAGGCGGGTGACAGGCACTGCCTTCAGGATCGACACGTCTGGCAGGCTGAGGAGCGGGGTTTCGCCGGCGTCCGGCGTGATCAGGTCATTTGCCACGAGATCAGACATTGATGCGTGCTCCTTCCTTGTCATAGAACACCGGTCCGGTCACTTCGACCGGAATGCTGCCCGTCGGCATGGGCACATAAAGGGTCTTGCCTTCCAGCGCGTGTCCGTTCTTGACGATCGCCAGCGCGATGTTCCGGTCAAGCGCGGGGCTGTAATAGGACGAGGTCACATGGCCTTCGGCCGCTGTGCCGGTGGCCGGGTTCTCCGCAACCGTGATCTGTGCGCCTTCCTCCAGCTTGACCTTCGGATCCTTGGTCAGGAGGCCGACGAACTGTTTCCGGTTCTCGGCAACAAGATCCGGCCTTTCCAGACCACGCTTGCCGACGAAGTCGTGCTTCTTCTTGCCGATCGCCCAGCTCATGCCCGCGTCTTGCGGGGTAACAGTGCCGTCCGTGTCCTGGCCGACAATGATGTAGCCTTTCTCGGCGCGCAGGACGTGCATGGTTTCCGTGCCGTAGACGGTACCGTTGTGCTTTTCGATTTCCTTGGCCAGCGTCTCCCACATCATCTTGCCATGGCGGCGCGGCACGTTGATCTCAAAACCGAGTTCACCGGTGAAGGAGATGCGGAACAGACGGCAGGGAACGCCGCAGAACGTGCCTTCCTTGACGCTCATATGCGGGAACGCCTCGGGGGAAAGGTCGATGCCCTCGATGAACGGTGCAATGACGTCACGGGCCTTCGGTCCCTGGACGGCGGCCACGGCAAATTGCTCGGTGGTCGAGGTGATCCAGACATCGAGATCCGGCCATTCGGTCTGCAGGTAGTCTTCCATGGTGGCAAAAACGCTCGGCGCACCGCCGGTCGTCGTCGTCACGTGGAAGCGATCCTCCGCCAGTCGGCCGATCACGCCGTCATCGACGATGAAGCCGGCATCGTTCAGGAGCAGGCCGTAGCGGCAGCGTCCGGGGGCCAGTTTTTTCCAGGGATTGGTGTACATCCGCTCCAGGAATTCTGCTGCATCCGGACCAACCACTTCGATTTTGCCGAGCGTGGAAGCATCGAACAGGCCGACGCTCTCACGGGCAGTCTTGCATTCCCGTGCAACGGCGGCATGCATGTCTTCACCGTCTTTCGGGAAGTACCAGGTCCGCTTCCACTGGCCGACATCCTCGTAGACACCGCCATTGGCCACCACCCAGTCGTGAGACGGGGTGTTGCGGACCGGGTCAAAGAAATCACCGCGGGCGACGCCCGCAAACAGGCCGAAGGTTGTGGGCGTGAACGGCAGGCGGAATGTGGTCAGACCCACATCCGTGACCGGACGGTCCAGCGCACCGGAAGCAATCTGCAGCGCGTTCATGTTGGACAGGCGGCCCTGATCGGTCGCCATGCCTGTCGTGGTATAGCGCTTGATGTGCTCGATGGACTGCATGCCTTCGCGCACGGCCAGTTTGACGTCCTTTGCCGTCACGTCGTTCTGATAATCGACAAAAGCCTTCACGCGGGACGCATTGCGGTCATGCGGCAGGGCACCGAGCGTGCCGCCGGCACCTGCTTCCCCGCCTGTGGCAACCGCATAGGTGACCTTGGCGCTCTTGCCGGTCGCCGCCTTGGCGGCTTCTTCACCGGCAGCGTAGCCGTCCTGCAAAGTGGCCTGCAGCCCGTAAAGGCCTTTTGAGGCCCCGGTCGAGCGTTCGTTCTGGACCGACTTGCCGGGCACATAAGCGCCCTTGTCGGCATCCCAGACCACTTTTCCGCGGGACTGGGAGTAGAGGCTGACAGTCGGTGTCCAGCCACCGGACATCAGGACAGCGTCACACTCGACCTGACCGCCGGAGGCCACTTTGCCGGATGTCATCAGTTTGCCGAGCAACGCGGCTTTCACGCGTTTGCGGCCAAGCGTTCCTGTGACAACACAGCCGGCTTCCACGCGGATACCGCGTGCCTGGGCGATCGAGATCAGGTTTTCCGGCGGGTTTTCGCGCATGTCCGCGATCGCGACGACATCTACGCCATGATCCTTCAGGTCGAAGGCTGCCTGCCAGGCGGTGTCGCAGGCCGTCGTGACGAGCACCTTGTGACCGACCTTCACGCCGTAGCGGTTGAGATAGGTCCGGCCGGACTCTGCCATGAGAATGCCCGGACGGTCGTTTTCCGGGAACACCATCGGCCGCTCGATGGCGCCGGCGGCGATCACGACTTCCTTGGCCCGCACCTGCCACAGCCGCTCGCGCGGCAGTTTCGGATCGGGATTGGAAAGGTGTTCGGTCACGCGTTCGGCAAGCGCGATGAAGTTATGTGCGAAATAGCCGAACGCCGTTGTGCGCGGCAGCAGCGTGACATTGTCCATGCCGGCCAGCTTGGTGATGGTTTCGCCGACCCACTCTGTGGGCTCCTTCCCGTCGATGCTGGCGCCGGCTTCACTCAACAGCGAGCCGCCGAATTCGGCCTGTTCGTCGCACAGCATGACCTTTGCGCCGGTTTCAGCTGCTGCAAGAGCGGCCGCCAGACCGGACGGGCCGGATCCGACAACGAGTACGTCGCAATGGGCATAGATGTTGCCGTAGAAATCCTGGTCCGGGTTTTTCGGCGGTTTGCCGAGGCCGGCCGCCGCGCGGATGATCGGCTCATAGACACGGTCCCAGAAGGCTTTCGGCCACATAAAGGTCTTGTAGTAGAAACCGGCCGGGAACAGAGGGGACAGCATGTCGTTGACGGCGCCGACATCGAAGCCGAGCGACGGGAACCGGTTCTGCGAAATCGCTTCCAGTCCCTGATAGAGTTCGACCTGAGTGGCGCGCAGGTTCGGGGTCTGGTCGCCGTTGCGATAGATACCGACCAGCGCGTTCGGTTCTTCAGATCCGGCAGAGACGATGCCGCGCGGCCGGTGATACTTGAATGAACGACCGACGAGATGCACGCCGTTGGCGAGCAGCGCGGAGGCGAGCGTGTCGCCTTTGTGGCCCTGCATTTCCTCGCCGTCAAAAGTGAAGGTGAGCTGTTCGGCACGGTCGATCCGGCCGCCTTTTTCTGTACGGAATGGCTGGCTCATTTGCCGGCCTCCTTGGCAAGCGCTTCAAGGTCCGGCATCGGCTCTCCGGCCTTGTAGAATGTCAGAAACTTGTCGCTGACGGTGTCGCGAACTGCGTTGAAGAAGCGGCCACATCCGTGAATGTGTCGCCAGCGCTCGGCATAGACGCCCTTGGTGTTGGTGCGCATGTAGAGATAGTTGACCCAGTCCTCGTCGCTGACCTGCGTGGGGTCATTCGGGCGTGCGATATGCGCTTCACCGCGGCAGGAAAACTCCGTTTCCGGGCGTTCAACGCCGCAATAAGGGCAGTAAACCACTAACATCTGGACATCTCCCCTTAGTGTGCCACGGCGGCTGCTGCCGCTTCGTCGATGAGGCGGCCGGTCCGGAACCGGTCGATGGTGAAAGGTGCGTTGATCTTGTGCGGTTCGTCCTTTGCGATCGTATGCGCAAAGACATGACCGGAGCCCGGGGTCGCCTTGAAGCCGCCGGTGCCCCAGCCGCAATTCACATAAAGCCCCTGGACCGGGGTCTTGGACAGGATCGGTGACCGGTCCGGCGTCACGTCGACAATGCCGCCCCAGTTGCGCAACATGCGCATGCGCCGGAAATGCGGGAAGAGTTCGCAGATCGCATCGATCGTGTGGTTGGAGATGTGAATGCCGCCGGCCTGGGAATAGGAGATGAACTGGTCGGTGCCTGCACCGATCACCAGCTCGCCCTTGTCCGACTGCGAAATATAGGCGTGGATGGTGTTTGACATGACCACGCAGGGAAAGGCCGGTTTGACCGGCTCGGAGACCAGTGCCTGCAGCGGGAAGGATTCCAGCGGCATGCGCACACCGGCCATGTCCATGACGGTCGACGTGTGACCGGCCGCGACAACACCGATTTTCTTGGCCTTGATAAAGCCCTTTGCCGTTTCCACGCCCTCGACGGCGCCGTCCTGACCGCGGCGGATGCCAGTGACGGCGCAGTTCTGGATGATGTCGACACCAAGTGCATCGGCTCCGCGCGCATAACCCCAGGCAACCGCATCGTGACGGGCGGTACCGCCGACACGCTGCAGGGCGGCGCCCATGACGGGGTAGCGGATATTCTTTTCAATGTTCAGCGGCGGGCAGTATTCCTTGGCCTGTTCGGGCGTCAGCCACTCGTTCTGGACGCCAGCCAGCCGGTTGGCGTGTATGTGTCGCTGGGCAACCTGCACGTCGTGCACCGTATGCGCCAGCATCATCACGCCGCGGGCGGAATACATGACGTTGTAGTTGAGCTCCTGCGAAAGGCCCTGCCACAGGTCGATGGCATGGTTGTAGAGCCCGGCGCTTTCTTCCCAGAGATAGTTGGAGCGCACGATGGTGGTATTCCGGCCCGTGTTGCCGCCGCCGAGCCAGCCCTTTTCGATCACGCCGACATTGCGAATGCCGTGTTCCTTGGCGAGGTAATAGGCGGTTGCCAGACCATGGCCGCCGGCGCCGATGATGATGACATCATATTCGGCCTTGGGCTCGGGCGAACGCCATTGGCGTCCCCAGTTCTGGTGCGCGGAAAAGGCATTTTTGGCCAGTTCCAGGAAGGAATATCGCTTCATGAAGCAGCGGCTCCGCACGTTGCCGGCCTGGTGTCGGGCTAACCCCGAGATTTCCAGGACCGGTGTGGTTCGAAATGTGAACAGTGACCCTACCGGCTTCGGGCGGGTGCAGTCCATTGTGGGGCATATTCACGATTGGGCCCAGGGATGCGTATAAGGTTTCAGTCGCAAGCTTGTCAGAATGCGACATGGGTGTCGAACCTTGTCGATCTGACCGGAAAAACAGCCGGTTTCGGCTCGAAAACGTGTCTGTGAGCCGGAAATGAAGTGCCTGGAGTTTACCGGAAAAACGGTGTCATTGCGCAAACCCGACACAGGATGCCGCTTCGGTTCTTGCATTTGATCTCATGCGGAGTAACTCTCGGACCAACAGATTAATCAGGGAGATCCATCCATGGAAGTTCGTGCCGCCGTGGCCGTAGGGGCCGGAAAACCGCTCGAAGTCACCACCGTGAACCTGGAAGGACCGCGCGCCTTCGAGGTGCTGGTCGAGGTCAAGGCCACCGGCATTTGCCACACGGATGAATTCACCCTGTCTGGTGCCGACCCGGAGGGTCTGTTTCCCGCGATTCTCGGGCATGAAGGCGCCGGTGTTGTCGTCGAAGTCGGACCGGGTGTCACCACGTTGAAACCGGGCGATCACGTGATTCCGCTCTATACACCGGAATGCCGGAGCTGCGAGTACTGCCTGAACCCGAAGACCAATCTCTGTCAGGCGATCCGCTCCACCCAGGGACAGGGGCTGATGCCCGACGGGTCTTCCCGTTTCACGACGCTCGACGGCGATCCGATTCTGCACTACATGGGCACATCCACCTTTGCCAACTACACGGTGGTGCCCGAAATCGCCCTTGCCAAGATCCGTCCGGACGCGCCCTTCGACAAGGTCTGTTACATCGGCTGCGGTGTGACCACAGGCATAGGCGCAGTGATCAACACGGCCAAGGTGGAAATCGGATCACGCGCGATTGTCTTCGGTCTCGGCGGCATCGGTCTCAACGTGATCCAGGGCCTGCGCCTTGCCGGTGCGGACCAGATTGTCGGTGTTGATCTCAATCCGGACAAGAAGGCCATGGCGGAACGGTTCGGCATGACCGATTTCGTCAATCCGAGTGAAGTGGAAGAGGATCTGGTGCCTTACCTGGTCAATCTGACCAAGGGCGGCGCCGATTACACATTCGATGCCACCGGCAATGTCAATGTCATGCGCACGGCACTGGAATCGGCTCACAAGGGCTGGGGTGAGAGCATCATTATCGGCGTTGCGCCAGCCGGTGCGGAAATCGCGACCCGTCCGTTCCAGCTGGTCACCGGGCGTGTCTGGAAGGGCACGGCCTTTGGCGGCGCCCGCGGCCGCACCGATGTGCCGAAAATTGTCGACTGGTACATGGACGGCAAAATCGAGATCGACCCGATGATCACGCACACCATGCCGCTCGAAGACATCAACAAGGGCTTCGATCTGATGCATGCAGGCGAATCGATCCGGTCGGTTGTCGTCTACTGATCGATCGGTTCCAGTCACTAAGGCACGGTTTAGTTCGTCACCGTTGCAGGACTTGATCCTGCATTCCATGCCGTTTCGCTCGTCATAGGTGGACAAGTTTGTTGTTTGACCAATGAAACGGCATGGATCCCGTGGTCAAGTCACGGGATGACAAAGTGAGATTTGAGGCATTTGATGAAAACCCTTTCTGAAAACAGGTCTTTTGGTGGTGTGCAGGGCGTCTACAGCCATGCGTCAGAAGTCTGCGGCTGCGAGATGACCTTTGCGGTCTACATGCCACCGCAGGCCGCGAACGGACCGGTGCCGTGCCTTTGGTACCTGTCCGGCCTGACCTGCACGCACGAAAATGCGATGACCAAGGCCGGACTGCAGGCTCATGCTGCCGAGTTCGGCCTTGCACTTGTGTTTCCCGACACCAGCCCGCGCGGCGACGGGATTGCCAATGACGAGGCCTATGATCTTGGCCAGGGCGCCGGTTTTTATGTCAACGCCAGTGAGGCACCGTGGGCGCCTCATTTCCAGATGGAAACCTATGTGGCGAGCGAATTGCGGGATCTGGTGACCGAGAAATTCGACATTTCGGTGCATCACGGCATCACCGGCCACTCAATGGGTGGTCATGGAGCGTTGACGCTGGCCATGAAGTACCCGGGTCATTACCAGTCGTTGTCCGCCTTTGCCCCCATCGCCAACCCGACCCAGTCGGATTGGGGGCGCAAGCAGCTTGGATCTTATCTTGGTGCGGACGAAACGGTCTGGGCGGGACACGATGCGACGTTGCTTTTGAAAGACAAGGGCTGGGCCGGGGACGTTTTGGTCGATCAGGGCGCTGATGACCAGTTCTATGATCTTCTGAAGCCTGGGGCTTTGGCATTGGCGCTGAGCGAAACGAAAACCGCGCACACTTTCCGGCTACAGGAAGGTTACGATCATTCCTACTATTTTGTCTCGAGTTTTGCCCGCGATCACGTCGCCTGGCATGCCGCGCGACTGAGAGGCTAAGCGTCGACGCGGTTGCCATACTCCCCGGCGAGCTGCCTGGCGTAGGAACTTTTCTCGAAGGATTTCGGCAGTCGCAACTCGCCCAGCATGTACCATTCTTCGATATTGCGGAGCACGATCGGCTCGAACACGTCGTTGAGAGCGGCCACTGTGTCTGCAACCTCATATGGACTTTCGGTGGTCGGCCGCTCAATGGGAGGCATGAAGACGAGCTTGAAACGGGCGGGGCCAGTGCGGGTCAGATAGACCGGCAGCAGTGTTCCGCTACACGCATTTGCGATTTTGACCGCGACGACGGCGTTTCCCTTTGTCGGCGCCGGCCGTCCGAAACAGGGCAGGTGCACCTGCTTGTCGCGGACCTCGTCGATGAAGATGGTCATCGAATAGCGGCCGCTCGTCATGAGACGCCGCAAGAGATAGGCGCTGCGCTGCCCTGGTGGAAACAGATACTGGTTCCGTTCGCGCCTGATTGCATGAATGATGCGGTTCTTGAACCGGTTGGTTTCCGGTTGATATGGCCCGACACTCGGGCCGGACAGCCCATCGTGAATGGCAACGAACAGGGCTTCCCAGGTTGCCAGATGCATGGACGTGAAGATGACCGGGCCACCTTGTTGCTGGGCGCTTTTCAGGTGCTCTTCGCCTTCAAGTTCAATGCGAGAACTTTTCCATAATCTATTGACAATACAGAATTCGGAAATGGTACGCGCGATATTCTGCCACCACCTGTTCAAGGCCTTGGTCTCTGCCTCCTGATCAGACCAGCGTCCGGCGGTAAGAGCGCTGAAATTTCTGGCGATCCGTTTCGGAAAGATCTTTTGTCGGTAGGACCAACGCATCAGTGGTTGGAGCAACGGGCCGAAATTCGACACGAAAGTGCTGGGGCAAAGTCGCAAGACATTGTGAAAAACGGTGTTGAGCACACCGTCTTTTGTCTGGCGGAGCCAATAGATCCCGGCAACGCTGCGCGCGTCGACATTGCCGGATACCAGATCGCGCAGAGGGGGGGCCTTCGGTTCCCTGGCCATCGTCTCGGCAAAGGGAATGTCTTCCAGCTTGGACGTCTTGGTCATGAGCTGCGCGGATGCACCGTCATGGGCAGATTGTCGCCCGGGCGAAGGGTGAGCCTGGCGACGGGTTGAACATCGGTCCCATCCTTCAGACGGAGCTCAAAATCCTGGGCCAGAATGGCGAGGCTGAGAATTGCCTCTGTCATGCCGAATTGCAGACCCGCACAGATCCGTGGACCGATGCTGAACGGGACGTAGCCGTATTTATTCGGCTTCTTGGCTTTCGGATCGAGAAAGCGATCCGGGTCGAAGACATCGGGCTTGGACCACAGAACCGGGTTGCGATGCATGAGCCAGGGCACGACCATTACGAGCGAGCCCTTCGGAATCGGCGTTCCACCGATCGTGGTATCGGCCATAGCCTCACGCCCCAGGATCGGAACCGGGGGATAGAGGCGCAGTGTTTCTTCTATGACCGCCTTGGTGAACGGCAGCTGCGCGACATCCTGAAATGTTGGAGTTCGACCGCCAAGAACCGTGTCGAGTTCCTCCTGCAGTCGTAATCTGGTCTTGTCGCATTTTGACAGGAGGAACCAGGCCCAGGCCAGTGTGTTCGCTGTGGTCTCGTGCCCCGCCATGAAAATCACGGCGGCCTCGCTGATGATGGCGCTGCGGCTGAGCGGCGTGCCGTTGTCGTCACGCGCTTCCAGAAGTCCACCGATTACCGAGGCTTCGCCCTTTTGTTTCTGGGCTTCATAGCTTTCGATGATTTCGTCCAGGACTGACATGATCCTCTGGACCGGCTTCTTGATTGCGCGGCCCCGGAAACGGGGCAGCCATTCGGGAAGGCCAAACAGGGACAGGAGATCGATCTGGTCAATATGCCGCTGGTAGTCTGAAAAACCCTGGACCACTTCGGCGGCGTAGTCCTTGCCGAGCTGGCGTCCAAAAATGGTTCTGCAAATGATCTCTGCGGTCAGATGTGCCATGTCGGCCAGTGCATCGATCTCTGCGCCTTCGCCGCGCGCGGCCCACTCGGCGCGCTTTTCATCGATTGTCTCGATCATGATCGGGGCGAAACCCTTGACCCTTGAACCATGAATGATGGGAGCAACCACTTTGCGCCGCTTTGCCCATGTCTCGGTGTCGCTGATAAACAGACCGTCGCCCAGGAGCGGTTCCAGGGCATGCCGCATCTGCGGGGTTTTGCGCTGCAGGATTTCGTGGTTGGTCTGAAAGGCTTCGCGCACAACATCCGGGCGATTGCAAACCACAAGCTCGCGGCTGAAAACCCTTTTGCTTCGCAAGCGGCTCTGGAAATCGTCAATGCCCCAGATCGACAGGAAGTTCCGTTTTGCCATGCCGAGCAATTTCCAGACAGGTGGCATCTTCTCATATCGAAACGGATAGGGAGGCGTGAACTCTTCTGTCGAAACGAGGTGGTTCGCGTCTGTTTGCGGGTCGCGGTCAGATTGTTTTGCTATAACTGTCACAAAATAATTCCTGGTTCGCTCGTCAATCGCGTCCGAAATACCTCATCGACAGGCTTTAGTCACTTGGGCCGAACACGTAAAGCTCCAAGCGCCACCGATAGCCACGAAAGAATGAGAAGAAAGCCGCCTGTCGGCGCGGCCATCGGGAAAAGTCTCTGGTTCGCGAAGCTACGCAGCAACAGGTCGCCGCAGAAGAGACAGAGGCCCGAGGTGAGTAGGAGCAACGCAAAACGCAATAGGAGGACACGTCTGACCTGCGCCAGGACACCGAAGCCGAGATAGACGGGTGCATGAAACAGCAGGACTTGCGCAGCCGTTTCCAGGAGCGGCGAAGCACTGGAGTGCGCCGACAGGGCAAGGCATGCAACGCCAGTAGCTCCCGAGAGCCCGGCCAGAAACAAACAGATGCGCAGGAGATTCGCGGTTGGAGCCTTTGAGGAGAGGTCAGGCTGAGTGGTCATGATGTCACGGTCCGTTTGGCCGGGGCCAGGTGGCCGGCCAGATGGCCGGCCGCGGGATCAGGCTGCAAAGCCGCGCTTTTCGAGCAGGGCATCGATCTTGGGAGATCTGCCCCGGAAGGCGACGTAGGCGTCCTCCGGATCCTGGCGTCCGCCTGCCGAATAAATGAAGGTCAGCAGCTTGTTCGCCGTCTCCGTATCGAAGATATCGCCCTTTTCCTCAAAGGCGCCAAAGGCGTCCGCATCCATGACTTCCGACCACATGTAGCTGTAGTAGCCGGCCGAGTAGCCGTCCCCGGAAAAGACATGCTGGAAATGCGGTATGCGATGGCGCATCGTGATCGCCTTTGGCATGCCGATGCCGGAAAGTTGCTGCTTCTCGAATTCCGCCGTATCGAGTGAACCAGGGTTCTCCAGCAGATGGAGTTCGAGATCGACCAGGGCGGATGCCGTGTATTCAACCGTCGCAAAACCCTGATTGAAGTTGGCCGCTGCAAGCAGTTTGTCGAGCAGCGAAGCTGGCATTGGTTCACCGGTCTTGTAATGAACCGCAAACCTCGACAACACGTCTGGTTGTGACAGCCAGTGTTCGTAGAGCTGCGACGGCAACTCCACAAAGTCGCGCGCCACGCCAGTGCCGGAAATGATCGGGTAGGTCACATCGGACAGAAGGCCGTGCAGCCCATGGCCGAACTCGTGGAACAGGGTCCGGGCATCATCGAAGGTCAGGAGAGTCGCCTCACCGGGCGCTCCTTTCGAGAAATTCATCACGTTGACGATGACCGGCGTGACGTTGCCGTCCAGTTTGTGCTGCGAGCGGAACGCGCTCATCCACGCGCCCGACCGTTTCGAGGCGCGCGCGAAATAGTCGCCCAGGAACAGGCCAACATGATTGCCGCGCTTGTCGAGGACTTCAAAGACACGAACATCGGGATGATAGACGGGCAGGCCTTGCAGCTCCCGAAACGAAACACCGAAAAGCCGCGTTGCCGTATCGAAGGCCGCCTGGATGATGTTGTCGAGCTGCAGATAGGGTTTCAGCTCCGCCTCATCGAGATCGTGTTCCTCCTTGCGAACCTTTTCTGAGTAGAAGCGCCAGTCCCAGGGCTCAATGGAGTGGTTCTCGCCGGAGCGCCGCGCCAGTTCAGCCAGTTTGTCTTCCTCGTCACGTGCCTGAGCCACCGCAGGCGCCCAGACCCTTGTCAAGAGGTCCCGAACGTGGCCCGGCGTCTTGGCCATCGTGTCATCAAGCTTGTAAGCGGCGAAATTCGCAAACCCGAGCAGGTTCGCCTTTTCGGCGCGTAATGAGAGCGTTTCACGAATGATCTCGCGGTTGTCCGTGTCACCGTCCTTTTCCCCGCGAGAAGTCCATCCCTGGAAGGCTTCCTCGCGCAAAGACCGGTTTGTTGAGAACTGCAGAAAGGGTTCGATCGAAGACCGCGACAAGGTGATGACATGCTTGCCGTCCAGGCCGCGCTCCCTGGCGGCTTCAGCAGCTGCAGTCAGCAAAAAGTCTGGCAATCCGGCCCGGTCTTCCTCTGTCTCCAGAACGAGCTGAAAGTCTGCTTCGTCATTTAGCACGTTCTGGGAAAAACGCGTTCCAAGTGTGGCCAGCTTTTGGGAGATCTCAGCCATCCGCGTCTTGCCGGGTTCATCCAGGCCGGCGCCAGCGCGTTGAAACATTTTCTGATACCGCTCCAGAACACGATCATCTTCTGCAGTCAGCCCCAGCGCTTCGCGGTTATTCCAAAGAGCGGCGATCCGGGCATAGAGACGCGCGTTCAAAAGCGTATCTGAACCGTGCTTCGCAAGCTTGGGTGCCACCGACCGTTCGATCTTCTGAAGATCCTCATTGGTGTGGGCGCCAGTCAGGTTGAAGAAAGTGCGGGCAACACGGGTCAGGGCTTCTCCGCTTTTTTCCAGGGCAATAACCGTATTTTCAAAGGTCGCGGCATCGTCCTGATTTGCAATGGCATCGATCTCCGCCCGTGCTTCGGACATGGCGGCATCAAACGCCTCTTCGAAATGGCTTGGCTCGATCTGTGAAAAAGGAGGGAGCTGAAAAGGCGTTGTCCAGTCTTCGAGAAGCGGGTTGGCGGTCATGAAATCCTCAGCGGAGTTGAGACAGTAGAAGTCTGATATGGCGTGGCCACCTATTGAAGCCAAGGGGAGCGATTGGCCTGATCACATGCGGGATCTGTCTTCGACAAACTCCACCCGTTCTGTCACGGACACGCGTGGAAGGTCAATCAGCCTGTATCCGAGAGCCAGATAGCTTTTTCTCAAATGACAATACTCTGCTGCAGCCTCTTCCAGGGAGTGCTGTCTCTCCGCATCATTGACAAATATCTCCGCCCACACAGGCGCCATGAAAACGGAGATGGCATAAGGGGCAGGCGTCAGCAACGAGGCGAGATCTTTTGGAACCGGAAGTGACTTGAAACGCAAGAAGGAAATCACGTCCACAAGAGACCTGTCCAGGAAAGTCGGGCCTGAGCTGTCCGGTCGTGCTTTTAAGTCGGCGAGATGCAATGCGACGCAGGCCCTGACAAATGCTTCCGGGTTGACCCATGGCAGTGCATCCGTCTCATTCTTGAGCGCCGTTGCAACGACCCTTCTGCCGGCCTCAGGCACCACGAAGTGACCTCTGGCTTCAAGCGCGGTGATTAATGCCGATTTTCCGCCTCCGGAGCATCCCGAAATTACAAACGGTTTCGCCGATAAAACCGCAGACTGTGCGCGACAGGCCTCAGCCACCGAAGATCACCTCATGCATGATGCGACCGGGTAAAAGCGTGAAGAGCCCTGCAATCACCAATGCCCCGGTAAAGGTGAGGACCATGATGGAGCGGTGCGCGCGAATTTGTCCCCTTTGCGCTGTAAGAATCCCGCCCGCCAGAAATACCAGCGTGAGCAGCGACAGGATATGGATTGGACTAAAAGGCCCCCAAAGACGGATCGTGTAGATGAAGAGGCTTGAACCGGACACCCAGACCATCAGGGCGAACCACAGATATCCGAGGGTTCTGTGGGAACGGGTGCCCTTTGGCGCTCGCAGCTGAAACACGCCAGTTATTAGAGCGACAAGTGCAGCGCCCGCATGGCTGGCAACAAGCCAGCCGGCATCGAGTAAAGGAGAAAGGGTCACTGGGAAGGCTCACCGTTAAAAATCGACAGGCAAAGGCAAGGCGGTGGAATGAAGGCGATCTTTGAGGTCTTTTTTGCCGGGAAATTGCGGTCGCTCTGAGTGCTGCGAAAAGCACGGGACTGGATCGGTGTTTTATAGGCTTACAGGTTGTTGTTGTGTGGCACAGTGAATGCCGCCACCGGTTTCGCCGATCGGGTCGACATTCAGGCTGACGATTTCGCGATCAGGGTAAAGCTCGCCGAGAATGCCAGCAACTTCCTGATCTGTCTCCGGGTCGCCGAATTCGGCACAGACCACGGCACCGTTGCAGACGTAGTAATTGACATAGGAGGACACGAATTCATCTGACTGGACACGTGTTTGCGCCGGGGAGGGGATCTCGACAATTTCCAGCTTCCGACCGGCCGCATCCCGTGCACTCTTAAGGATGGACAGCGTCTCGCGCGCCGAAACCGAGAATGGGTCGTCGTCTTCGGGATAGGGCACCTGTATGATCACCGTACCAGGACGCACAAATCTTGCCAGCGCATCGATGTGATCGTCGGTAATGTCGAGGCCGGCAACGCCCGGCGCCCAGATCATCCTGTCAGCCCCATAGGCGGCAAGCAGCCTTGTTTCGATGTCTTCTTTGGAAGAATCGTTGCGGTTGGGATTGACCCAGCAGCTCTCATGCGCAAGCAGCGTTCCTGCTCCGTCCCATTCCACGCCACCCGGTTCACCGACAAGGCCGCTGTCATAGACCGCCACGCCCAGTCGGTCTGCGACCGTTTTTGCGACACGCCCGTCCTGACCGTGAACCTGCTTGTTGCCCCAGCCGTTGAATCGGATGCCGGATACTGCAAGCCCACCTTTTCCATCGATGGCAAACAGCGGACCGGAATCCCGACACCACAGATCATCTGTCGGGATATCCCAGATTTGTACCTGCTGCGAAAGCAGTTTGCGGGCAGCAGGCTGGTATTGGGAGGCCATCAGCATCACGACGGGTTCGAAGTCCGCGATCGCATTGGCAACGTCTGCGATGGATTGTTGCAGATCCTTCAAAAACCATTTGTCGGGATGGACTGTCCTGTTGACTGGCCATTGCATGAAAGTGCGTTCATGCCGGTCTTCTTCGGCCGGAACGTAGTATCCTTCCGGAAGGCCAAAGTTGTGAGCGGCTTTGGACACTCTTGTGCTCCCCAAATGTACAGATGCAAGCGCGGCCGC
Organism: Roseibium sp.; assembly: GCF_965233565.1. Classification (GTDB taxonomy): domain Bacteria; phylum Pseudomonadota; class Alphaproteobacteria; order Rhizobiales; family Stappiaceae; genus Roseibium. Next base: position 6,079,341 of record NZ_OZ247494.1, read on the forward strand.
CTGGACCGTTATCTGCTTCACAAATTGGCGACGTGTGATCATGGCACTTACCACATTGACTTCCGGGCGCGGTCCAACCAGGCGTCATCATAGCTCTTGCCGTCAAAGCTGTCCTTGATTTCCTGCATGATCATGCCTGGTGTCGGCAAGTCTCCTTTGGAAACACGTCGGTCCGGGTTCCAGAGATCTGCGCGCATGATGGCGCGCGCGCACTGGAAATAGACGGTTCCAATCGTGACGATGATCACCGACCGGGGCTGTTTGCCTTCCTTTTCGAACGAGGCAAGAAGATCTGCATCAACCGAGAGCACGGCCTTTCCGTTCACACGCAAGACATTGTTCCAGCCCGGGACCATGAACATCAGCGACACGCGCGGATCACGGATGATGTTCCGCAGGGAATCGATTCTGTTGTTTCCGCGCCGGTCCGGAAGCATCAGCGTCTGCTGGTCGTGAATCCGGACGACAGGTTCGTCGTCACCACGTGGTGAACAGTCCAACCCTTCAGGCCCAACGGTTGTTAGTGCGCAAAACCGAGAGGATTCAACGATTTTCCGATAGGCGTTACTTAGATGATCAATCTCCTTGATCAAGGATGCCTCACCGGCGACGCCGTAATGTGCATGAAGCTCTTCGAGGGTATTCAACAGGCTCATAAGAATCCAACCAGGGACAGGGACATATTTCTGATCCCTGTTTGCTATCACATGTGTGCATCGTCAATTTGACAGGCCTCACTTGGCGAAATGGTCTTGCACTTTGGTCTAAGAGGTGCGTCGGCTGCAGACTTTTGACCATTACGTCAAAGTAATTTTGCGTTGCGACAGAGTTCCTGTCTAACGCCCTGCATTCAGTGTAGAAAAAAAATGGTGCGGCGCAGCAAGTATTTGGCATTTTTGGAATGGTTAGCCGCGATTACTTCGAAAGTATAAGGACTTGTGAGGAGTGGGCGCTCCGATAGTCGTATTGCTGTTGCGCATTTGTTTTTCTTACAGTTTTCGCAGCTTGCAGTTTTGGCGCAGAGGAGCCGGGCATCCGGACGGGGAACGGGCCAGAATTGCTTGCGGCTGTACAGCTACTCGCAGGCGTGTCCGAGGTGGACCGCCGCGCCTTTCTGGGAGGAAAGTATGAGCTTAATTCGCAAACCCCTTAATCGCCGTTCGATCCTGCGTGCAGGTGCGCTGGGCGGTGCCGCTCTGGCAACGCCGACCATTTTCACCAGCAGAGCCTGGTCCGCAGGTTATCTGAACGAGCCGACCGGTTCGACCGTCACACTCGGTTTCAACGTTCCGCAAACCGGTCCATATGCCGATGAGGGGGCCGACGAACTGCGCGCCTATCAGCTGGCCGTTGAACACCTGAACGGTGGTGGCGACGGCGGCATGATGAACACCTTCTCGTCCAAGGCTCTCAAGGGCAACGGTATCCTTGGCAAGAAAGTGGAATTCGTTACGGGCGACACGCAGACCAAGTCCGATGCGGCGCGCGCTTCCGCGAAGTCGATGATCGAAAAAGACGGCGCCATCATGATTACCGGTGGTTCCTCATCCGGTGTGGCCGTGGCCGTGCAGGCACTTTGCCAGGAAGCCGGTGTGATCTTCATGGCGGGTCTGACCCACTCCAACGACACCACGGGTAAAGACAAGCGTGCCAATGGTTTCCGTCACTTCTTCAACTCCTACATGTCCGGCGCCGCACTGGCACCGGTGCTGAAGAACGCCTATGGCGCCGACCGGAAGGCCTATCATCTGACCGCAGACTACAACTGGGGTTACACCACCGAGCAGGCCGTGCGCGAATCCACCGAGGCTCTGGGCTGGGAAACCGTCGAGACCGTCAAGACGCCGCTCGCGGCAACCGACTTCTCGGCCTACATCACCCCGGTGCTCCAGTCCGACGCCGACGTGCTCGTTCTCAACCACTACGGCGGCAACATGGTCAACTCGCTGACCAACGCGGTTCAGTTCGGTCTGCGCGACAAGGTCGTCAACGGCAAGAACTTCGAGATCATCGTTCCGCTCTACTCCCGCCTGATGGCGAAGGGCGCCGGTGAAAACGTTAAGGGCATCTTCGGGTCCACCAACTGGCACTGGTCGCTCCAGGATCCGGGCTCCAAGGCCTTCGTCCAGTCCTTCGGCCAGAAATACGGCTTCCCGCCGAGCCAGGCTGCACACACCTGCTACGTCCAGGCGCTTCTCTATGCAGATGCTGTCGAGCGTGCAGGCACGTTCAACCCCTGCGGCGTTGTCGAAGCCCTGGAAGGTTACGAGTTCGACGGTCTGGGCAACGGCAAGACGCTGTACCGCGCCGAAGATCACCAGTGCTTCAAGGACGTTCTCGTCGTGAAGGGTAAAGAAAACCCGACCTCCGAGTTCGACCTTCTGGAAATCGTCGAAGTCACTCCGGTGGAGCAGGTCACGTATGATCCGAACCACCCGCAGATGGCTGGCGGCCAGCTCGGCACCTGTAACCCGGGCGCTTAATATCCGATGTTCAGACAGGCAGGGCGGTCTTCCGCCCTGCCTGATCCTTTAAACACTTGCGCGATTGAGGGCTGGGACCGCACGCGCTTCTGATCCGAGCGAAGAGCGATGGACGCGATACTTCTTCAAATTCTGAACGGGCTCGACAAAGGCTCAGCATACGCGCTGATTGCCCTTGGTCTGACCCTGATCTTTGGCACGCTAGGCGTGGTCAACTTTGCACATGGTGCATTGTTCATGATCGGCGCTTTCTGTGCCGTGACCCTCAACCGTCTCCTGTCTCTGTCGTTCACCACCGTTGATCCTGAGCGCACCGACTTTCTTGGCAATCCGCTGAAGGTCGAAACGCCCTATGTCGAGGCGTGGTTCGGGCCGGAGACCGGGGCGGCGATCATCGACTGGTCGGTGCCACTCGCGATCCTGTTCTCGATACCGATCATGGCCCTTGTCGGCCTGTTCATGGAACGGGGGCTGATCAAGTATTTCTACAAGCGTCCGCATGCTGATCAGATCCTGGTGACCTTCGGCCTTGCCATCGTTCTCCAGGAAATCATCAAGTATTTCTATGGCGCCAACCCGATCCCGACGCCGGCACCGGATGCGTTCGCCGGCAGCCTGGACTTCGGTGTTCTGGTCGGCATGGATCCGAACCTGATCATTTATCCCTACTGGCGTATCGTCTACTTCCTGTTTGCCGTTGGTATCATCGGCGCGGTCTTCGCGTTCCTCCAGTTCACCACCTTCGGCATGGTGGTCAGGGCAGGGATGGCAGACCGTCAGACCGTCGGGCTCCTGGGCATCAACATCGACAAGCGCTTCACGTTCATGTTCGCGCTCGCGGCAGTGGTCGCGGGGCTTGCGGGCGTGATGTATGCGCCGATCAATTCGCCGAACTATCACATGGGCATGGACTTCCTGGTGCTGAGCTTCGTGGTGGTCGTCGTCGGCGGCATGGGCTCCTTGCCGGGCGCGGTGCTCGCCGGCTTCCTGCTGGGCATTCTGGAAAGCTTTGCCTCCATGGCGCAGGTCGTGGCTCTGCTTCCGGGCATCAACCAGATCATCATCTATCTCGTTGCCATCGTGATCCTTCTGACCCGTCCGCGGGGACTGATGGGCCGCAAGGGTGTCATGGAGAGCTAAAACATGTTGGGACTCAACAAAAAAGACACCTTTATGTTCCTGCTTGTGCTGGTTCTTGTGGTGCTCGCCCCCTTCCTGCTGAATCCGTTTCCGGAAAACTCCGAGCTGGCTCAGTTCAATGCCGGCTACCCGGATCTGATGCAACGCTTCCTGATCTTCGGCATTTTCGCGATCGGCTTTAACATTCTCTTCGGCCTGACCGGCTATCTGAGCTTCGGTCATGCCGCCTTCCTCGGCGTCGGCTCCTACGCCGGTGTCTGGATGATGAAGCTGCTGACGATGAACGTCATCCCGGCGATCTTCATGTCCGTCGTGTTTGCAGGTCTCTTCTCGCTTCTGGTGGGCTACATCTCCCTGCGGCGGTCTGGCATCTACTTCTCGATCCTGACGCTGGCCTTTGCCCAGATGTCGTTTTCTCTGGCCTATTCGGTCCTGACGCCGATCACCAACGGTGAAACAGGTCTCCAGCTGGCGCTGGACGACCCGCGGGTTCTCGGGGTCAGCCAGGTTGACGGTTCCATTCCGCAGGCAAACCTGTTCGGCCTCCCGATGCGCGAGAGCTTCGAACTGTCAATGGGCGGATGGCTGTTCACCTTCAATGCCGGCTACTATCTGTGTGCCGTCGTGATGATGGTGGCCTTCTACATCGCCGTCCGGATCTTCCGCTCGCCTTTCGGCATGATGCTGCGCGCGGTCAAATCCAACCAGCAGCGGATGAACTTCACAGGCCTCAACAGCAAGCCCTATACCCTCGCAGCCTTCGTGATTTCAGGCATGTATGCCGGCCTGGCCGGTGGCCTGATGGTGGCAATGGACCCGCTTGCCGGCGCAGAGCGCATGCAGTGGACCGCGTCGGGTGAGGTTGTCCTGATGACCATTCTCGGTGGAGCAGGGACCCTGATCGGTCCGGTTCTGGGGGCAGGATTCATCAAGTATTGCGAGAACATCTTCTCCAAGATCAACGACAACATTCTGTATGGCTGGTTCTCCGGTCTGCCCGATGGTCTGGCTGACGCACTAGTGTTCGTCATCCATCCCTTCATCGGCAAGGGCTGGCACCTGACGCTTGGCATCATGTTCATGCTGATCGTGATCTTCCTGCCAGGTGGCATCATGGAAGGCCTGGAGCGCATCGGTCGCCTCTTCAAGCGCAAGCCGCCGTCTGAAGACAACTCCGCTGCGCAGGCTTCCGCAGCCCCTGCAGAATAAGGTGAACTGATATGGAAATCCTACGCGTAGAGGGTGTGAACAAGTCGTTCGGCGGACTTCGGGCCCTCAACAATGTGAACTTCGCCGTCGAGGAGGGCACGGTTCACGCCATCATCGGCCCCAACGGGGCCGGCAAGTCGACCTTTCTCAACTGCATGATCGGCCGGCTTGCCCCGGACACGGGCAGCGTGATGTTTGGCGACATCTCGCTGACCGGCATGAAGCCGCATGAGATCAATCAGGTCGGTGTGTCACGCGTCTTTCAGACACCGGAGATCTTTGATGATCTGACCCTGATGGAAAACATCATGATCCCGGCCCTGGCAAAGCGGGACGGCGAGTTCGCTCTGCATGCCTTTACCCGGGTCGACCAGGATGCCGAAATCCGCGACAAGGCCATGCACATGCTGGAAGATGTGGGGCTCGCCGAAAAGCGGGACATCATCGCAAGTTCGCTGTCCCGCGGTGACAAGCGCCGGCTGGAGCTTGCCATGTGCCTGTCGCAGGATCCAAAGCTCCTGCTTCTCGATGAACCGACGGCGGGCATGTCGCGCGCCGATACCAACAACACGATCGATCTTCTGAAACGCATTGGCGATCGCGGCATTACCAAGGTCGTGATCGAACACGACATGCATGTGGTGTTTTCCCTTGCGGACAAGGTGACGGTGCTGGCGCAAGGCACGATCATCGCCGAGGGCAAACCGGAAGACATCAAGGGCGATCCGCGTGTGCAGGAAGCCTATCTTGGAGGAGCGCATCTGTGACCCTGCTTGACGATCAATTTGCCGGCAAACAGGCGCCTGGCATCAAACCCAAAAAGGCAACAGGCGCGGCGCCGGCCTATTTCTCCGCCTGGGACCTGCATGCCTATTACGGCGAAAGCTACATCGTTCAGGGTGTCAGCTTCGACGTGCGGGAAGGGGAAATCCTGGCGCTTCTGGGCCGGAACGGTGCAGGCAAGACCTCCACCTTGCGAGCCATTGCCCGCATGGACGATCCGCAGCTGACCCATGGCGAGGTCTGGCTGGATCACCAGGCCCTGCATGACATGCAAAGCTATCAGGCGGCGCGCTGCGGCGTCGGGCTTGTGCCGGAAGATCGTCGGATTATTCAAGGACTGACGGTTCAGGAAAATCTGGAACTGTCTCAGATCGCCGAACCGAAGGGCTGGTCGATCGAGCGCATCTACGATCACTTTCCGCGTCTTGCGGAACGCAGGTCCCAGGAAGCGGTGACCATGTCGGGTGGTGAACAGCAGATGCTGGCCGTTGCGCGCATTCTTGCAAGGGACATCAAGCTTTTGCTGCTGGACGAGCCCTATGAGGGACTGGCGCCGGTTATCGTCCAGGAGATTGAACGCATCCTGGAAGGTGTCAAGGAACTCGGCATGACCACGATCATCGTGGAGCAAAACGCGATTGCAGCCCTTCACCTGGCTGATAGGGCCGTGATCCTCGACATGGGTGAAGTGGTGTTTGACGGTTCCGCCCAGGAGGTTCTCGACAACGCGGAGCTTCGCCAGGAGTATCTGGCAATCTGATTTTGGATGGCCGAAAGTGTAGAAAGGACCGGTGTTCGGCGCCGGTCCTTTCGCTTTTTTGCGCAAGGTCTTGGCCCAGTTGCAGCCCGTTCGGGGAGCAGCCTATAGTTCGGGGTCTCATGTCTTGATTCTCGGTCGGGGGGCCAGAACGTGCTGAAATCCGAACTGCCCAGCTTGACCGGTTTCCTTGTTTTTGCGGTGTTCCTCCTGCTCGGGGATACGCTCAAACCCGAATATGTAGGCATCGGGCCTTCCCTGATGCTTCTTGGGGTCATATTCGCGACGGTGATGTGGTGTGCCTTTTCCGTTGTCCGTCACGCGGAATGCCTTGCGACCATCCTGGGCGAGCCTTATGGCACCTTGATCCTGACGCTGGCGGTAATCGGCATTGAAGTCGCCCTGATCGTCGCCATCATGCTGTCAGGTGACGCGGCACCGACCATGGCGCGCGACACCATGTTTTCCGTTGTCATGATTGTCATGAACGGCCTGATCGGCCTGTGCCTACTCATGGGGGGGCTGCGCCACAGGAACCAGACCTACAATCTGCAGGGCGCACAGGCGTTTCTGTCCGTATTGGTACCGCTCGCCATTTTCGCACTTGTGTTGCCCCGGTTCACGCATTCTGCACCTGGCGGTGAACTCTCGCCGCTTCAGGCCGGTTTTGACGTGATCATGTGCATCCTGCTTTACGGTGTCTTTCTTGCGATCCAGACGGTGACGCACAGCGATATCTTCAGGCAGCCGGACCAGAGCGATGACGATCACGGGCACCACGGCGTTGTCGTGCGGTCTTTGCCCTTCCACGTGGTTGGCCTGTTCGGCGCATTGGTGCCGATCATTCTCCTGTCAAAGAAGCTGGCACTTTACGTCGAGTTCGGCATCGGCGGGCTGGGCGCGCCCCTGGCCCTCAGCGGGTTTATCGTTGCCGCACTGGTCCTGATGCCAGAGGGGCTCAGTGCGCTTCAGGCGGCGCGCGAAAACAAGCTGCAGCGCGCGGTCAACATCTGTCTTGGATCGGCCGTTGCAACCATCGGCCTGACAGTGCCCGCGGTCCTGCTGGTTGGCTGGATCACCGGTCTCACGATCGAGTTGGGGCTGAAACCGGCCGATATCGCCCTCTTGGTGCTGACCCTGTTTGTCAGTCTGCTGACCTTTGGCAGCCGCACGACGAACTACCTCCTGGGAGCCGTGCACCTTTCCTTGTTTGCCGCCTATGTCATGATGATCTTCGACCTTTCCTGACATAGTCGGAACGTTTCGGCCGGCAACCGCACTTGGACTGTGCGGCTGAATGTGATTTGGTCCTTCGAAATTTAATCAATGTCAAATGGTTCAAGATGCTGCTGCTAACCGACGCCCAGACCCGCGATGCCCTGCCGTTTCCGGACCTGATCGACGCGCTGGCTGACATGTTCCGCTCCGGGTGTGTCATGCCGACACGTCATCATCACGACATGGAAATTCCAGGCGAGCCGGACGGAACGATGTTGCTCATGCCTGCTTGGGTCCCGGGTGGCTATGCAGGGGTTAAGGTTGCAACGGTTGTGCCTGGAAACTCGGAGCGGAACCTGCCGGCAGTTGCGGCTCAGTATCTGCTGTCGGATGCGCGCACCGGTGAAATGCTGGCGCTCGTCGATGGCGGCGAACTGACAGCCCGTCGAACCGCGGCTGCGTCCGCTCTTGCGGCGCGCTATCTCGCGCGCTCCGACGCCAGGCACCTTCTGGTGCTGGGGACAGGCAGACTGGCGCCAAACCTGGTGGAGGCCCACATGGCTGTTCGTGCCATAGAGGAAGTCACGGTCTGGGGCCGATCCAGGGAAAAGGCGGCAGAACTCGCCGAGGAAATTGAGAAGAGCTTGCCTGTGTCCGCCAAGGCGGCTGAAACGCTGAACGGGGCGCTTTCCCAGGCTGATATTGTCAGCGCGGCAACACTCTCCACGGAGCCGCTTATTCGCGGGGCGCATCTCAAGGATGGCGCGCATGTCGATCTGGTCGGGGCGTTCAAGCCGAGCATGCGTGAAAGCGATGATGACCTCGTCCAGCGTGCCGAGATCTATGTCGATACACGCGACGGCTGCCTGAGCGAAGGTGGCGACATCGTGCAGCCTTTGCAATCTGGGCTCATTTCCCAATCCGACATCAAGGCGGATCTCTACGAACTTTGCCGCGGAACTCATCCCGGCCGGCAATCCGATGGCACGGTGACCATGTTCAAGTCGGTTGGCGCGGCCCTGGAGGATCTGGCAGGCGCTATTCTTGCCTATCGAAACGTCGACCACTGAGCGCCGACAGATCCGGGCAGTCCCGCGCGGTTGCTAGCCCAGCTCGAAAGTCGTTATGCCGTACATCTGATCCAGGGGAAGATCCGGAACCGCGCCGCGATACATGCGGAACGTCTCGAATTCCGGAGACAGCTCATAGCGTTCTGCCAAAAGAAGCGCCGCTGCGTTGGGTTCCGGGGTGTCCAGGATAACCATCTGACCCTTGACCTGGCCGGCAAGTGCCCGGAATAGCGTATCGGCTATCTCCGGTGTTTCCGCAAAGAGCGGGCCGATCTTGTAGCCTTCATGGCATTGGCGGATCACACCGTAGCCATGAACGCTGCCATCTTCGACGAAAGCGAAGCCGCGCCGGGTTTCAAGCATCGGCGCAGTCCAGAGCTGAAGAAACTCTGTGCGCGGCGCCGGAAAGAATTCCAGGTCATAGTCGCGAATGGATGGGTAAAGACCCTGGCCGAGGGGAGCGAGACGCGGGTCCATCGGCGTATCGCACAAGGAAATCCCGGTCTGGCGTATGTTCCTGTAAATTGATTTGAACCCGTGCTCAGCGTAACTGGCCGTCTGTTCGTTGACGGCATCAAGGCCAATGACCCTGGAGCCCAGATAAGACATGGCGTGGTCCCAGATCTGATGACCGTAGCCTCGCGTTCGAAATTCACGTTTACAGATGTAGAGGCCGATGAAGCCGAAAGCATCGCCATAGCGGACAGCTGAAATGACATTGATCAGCTTTCCGTCGATTTCACCTGCAAAATAGCCTGTGGGGTCTGCGGCAAAAAAGGCGGGGCCGTCTTCCAGGCCCGGGTTCCAGCCTTCTTCTTGAGCCATGTTGAGTGGAATATGAATCTCGTCTCCCCGCAAGGGACGGATGGTGAGGTCAGCTGTCATGGTGTCCATCGGTTCAAGGGGCGTTCTGTTAGCGTAGGTCGACTCGCGCAGAATTGAAATCCTTGGGGTCAGGAGCTGAGCTTTTTGTTTGCACGCAATGGCTTGCCTCACAGCGGCAAGTATGTATCACTTTACGTAAGGGTATTTGATTTGGGGGTGCCGGTCACGACTGAGCCGGTTCGCTCCTTCTTGTGAGTTTTGTCACAGACAAGGTTCGGTTGAGGCGCGAAACTGATTTTCGAGTTCCAGCGCTGAGGATGATATGCAGACACGCAGCTTTTTACCTCTCGCCCGTCGATGGACCCGAGAGCCGGGACTATCGGGAAATGTCCCGGTATTGCGCAGGATCCGCGTCGGCTTTCTGGCGTCGTCCATGCTCGCGCTTTCAGCTGCGACAGCCGAGGCTTCAACATCGCCGGAAGAGGGCCGCCGCGTCGCCCTGGTCATTGGCAACCAGGACTATCAATATGTCGAACCGCTTCTGAACCCGCTGAACGACACCAAGGAAATCACCAGGATCCTGCGCGAAGCGGACTTCGATGTCACAATCGGCACGAATTTGAGCAAGAAGGACCTGGAGCAGGTCGTTCGCCGCTTTCTGCGGGAACTGAATGACGGCGACACGGCCCTCTTTTACTATTCCGGTCACGCTTTGCAGGTTGGCGACTCGAATTTCATTCTGCCCGTGGATGCAAAGCTCTCGTCGCAATATGACCTGGAGTTTGAGAGCCTCAAGGTTTCGCATCTTCTTGACTATATGAAAGCGGCTTCAAGTCTTCAGATCGTGATGCTGGATGCCTGCCGCGACAATCCGTTCGAGATTGGCAGCCTGTTCTGGGGCGAAGAAGAATATGCACTTGGCAAGACGCGTGGCCTGAGGCGCATTCCGAACAAGCTGGGCAGTTTCATTTCCTATGCAACACGCCCGGGCCAGGTGGCTTATGACGGCGAGGGGCCGATGAGCCCCTTTACCTCGTCGGTCGTCAGTAACGCGCTTGATCCCAAGCTCGAAATCAAGGACCTGATGACCAAGGTTCGCGACGAAGTTGTCCGCAAGACTGGTGGGCAGCAGATCCCTTACGAAGACTCAACGCTGGTCACCAGTTTCTATTTCGTGCCGCCAAAGCCTGAACCCATCGTTACGGCCCATCACCGGGTGACGGTCCCGGTTGATGCCACTGCTCATCAGTTGAGTATTCCGGAACCGGTTCAGCCTGAGGGCGGCAAACTGACGGCGAAAGTGACGCTAAGCCCTGAAAAGGGAGAGCTCAGACTGCCGGATGGCCGATCGGTGTCTGAGGGGACCGAGCTGACAGCGACGGAGCTTGCCAGTCTGGAATTCGTTCCCACGGGATCAAGCGCAGGTGACATCGAACTGATCAGTTACCAGGTGACGGACGAATGGGGTGGCAACGTCTCTGCAATTGCCTCGGTGACCGTGGCCCAATCAGCCGCGCCTGCAGAACAGATTGAAGCTGAAGACACCCAGGCCGAGGCCTTAAAGGATCTGCTCGCCTGGCTTGAAAACAACGCCGCGTCCGGTGCCGTTGAGGCCGATATCGGCGTGGGACCGGTGACAGTCTATCCGCAGGCACCGGCAAACGGTCTGCCGGCAACCAGTGACTGGCTCAAGGTGGTGTCCGTCGATGCTGATCTTCAGCTCGCGGCCGACGGCAGACTTTTGCAGGCAGGCGACCGGTTTCCGGCCAACGCGCTTTCGTCTCTGACGTTGCGGCCGCAAATCGGAACCGAGGACCAATCCGGTAGTTTTGTTCTGGAATTGCCTTCAGCGGACGGAGAAACTGCAAGGACGATCACGCAAACGGTCCAGCCTCGCGTCACAGAGTGCGACGCGCTTGCGACGCAGCCTTTTGATCTTCAGGCCGTGACCGAAGGCCGTCTTGCAAACGCGTTGGACAGCGACAAGGTGGACGCTGCCTGCGCATCGGCCATGGCTGCCTATCCAGGGATCGGGCGTTTCGTTTTCCAGAGGGGCAGAGGTGCATTTGCCGCCGGGGATCTCGACCAGGCGGCCGCTTATTTTGATCAGGCCTACCAGATGGGTCATGTCCGTGCCGGTCAGGTCCTGGGACGCATGTATTTCCTCGGAGCGGGGATTGACAGGGATCGCGGCAAGGCGGTCGATCTTTATCGCAAGGCCGCAGAGCGCGGTGACGCTTATGCATTGCATTCCCTTGGCATGGCCGAGATCAAAGGCGAGGGCACGGCACAGAACGAACAGTCGGGCATGGAAAAGCTGCTCCAATCCGTTGAGGCAGGGCATACGTTTTCCTTCAACGCAATCGGCGGTTTTTACCTGCGCGGTCAACATGTAGACGAGAATGTCGACAGAGCGGTTTACTACTATAACCGCTCGGCAGCGCGGCAGGATATTTACGGCTTTCTCAACATGGGAACGCTTTACCGGGATGGCAAAGGCGTACCGCAGGATTTCGAAGCCGCGTTTGGATGGTTCAAAAAGGCTCATGATGGCGGTCACCCTGCTGCCGGAACCGCCATCGGCCTGCTTTATTTCAACGGGCAAGGTGTCGAGAAGGGTGCTGCAGAGGCGACGCGCTGGTTCCGGGAAAGTGCCCAGCGGGGCGATGCCTGGGGCGCCTTCAACACCGCCTGGATGCTCGGCAAGGAAACCGGTGAAGCTGCGGGCCGGGATCGGGTGCGCATGTTGGCCATGGCCGTTGCTGTCGACCCGTCCTCTCCGGCTGCTGAAAAGGCGAAGGCAGAACTCGGCAAGGCATCGCGAAACCTGAAGGCAAAGGCCTTGCAACAGGCGCTGACAGATCTCGGCTACCAGCCTGGCCCTGTTGACGGGCAGCCCGGCCGCAAGACCCGGCAAGCTCTGTCCGAATTTTTTGACGACACCGGACGCAAAGCCGTTCAGGGCGACAATGCCCTGATCGCGCTGGTGAAGCACCAGTGGGAACAAAGTCGCCCACGCTACGATCTGTTTTAATCAGGAGAAATGTGATGAGAACACTGTTGCACGTATTGCCGGTCACGGGCCTCGCGATGTTGCTGCTTGCCGGTTGTCAGACCCAGCAGAGCACGACGACCCAAACAGCGCCGACAAGGGCGACGCCGACAACTTCACCTGTAGTAGACCCGATCAATGATCCAGGTCTGCGCGACAACAACAACGACAATGACACCGGTGGTGGCAACGACAGTGGTGGTGGCAACGACAGCCCGGGTGGCGGCGGTGGTGGCTCCTGGGGCTAGATCGTTCTGACCGGTTGTTTGGTATGCATCTCTCGCCCCATCGCGATTTCGGGACAGGGCTGACCTTTGTTTGGCTCCTGGTGTCGATGTTTTCTTCGACTGCCGTTCATGCGGCAGAATGGCGGGCGCTTGTCATCGGTGTCGACGCCTATCAGCACGTGTCCCCATTGAAGGGCGCAGTCAACGATGCCCGCGATATTGCCGAGACGTTGACAGCAGCAGGTGTGCGCGATCTGACCACTCTTTACGACGAAGCGGTGACCCGTGAAGCCGTTTTGACGAATTGGCAGGCTCTGATTGAACGCTCCGCACCCGATGATGTGCTGGTTTTATCCTATGCCGGCCATGGGGCGCAGGAGCCCGAATGGGTCTCCGGGTCCGAAGACGACAGCATGGACGAGGTCTTTCTTCTGGCCGGCTTCGATGTGGCGGCGCCCGGCAACGGCGAGCGGCTGCGGGACGACGATGTTGCCGCAATGCTCCGGGCCGCGGGCACGCGCAGCGTCCTGGTTCTCGCAGACAGTTGCCATTCCGGTACGATGACACGTTCGATCGACCCGCGGATCGAGCGGTTGGGCACGCGGCTTGTCGGTTTGCCGGCATTTGAAGACGATGTGCTGAAAACAGCGCTTCGACACCCTCTGCTTGCCAAGGCCGCAGCAGAGGATCTCGACGGTGAGACTATGCCCAACGTGATCTATGTCGGCGCAACGGTCGATGGGCAGGTGATCCCCGAATTGATGATCGCTGGAGAGCCCAGGGGAGCCTTGAGCTGGGCTTTCGCGCGTGGTGTCGAGGGGAGGGCAGACCTGGATCGCGATGGCGGCATATCCATGGAAGAGCTGAGCCGTTTCCTGCAGGAAACGGTCCGTGTGGCGACGGAAGGACGGCAGTCTCCCAGCCTGAGCATCGGTGGCGGCACACGCGCAGCCGTGTTGCCGCGCGTCAACGACAATCTCCTGAGCCGGGAAGACAACACGCTGACACTGGCCGCCAGCACTGCGACAGCTTTGCCGGTGCTCGACAGTCTGTCCAAGGTGCATAGCGGCCGGCTCGACGTGAGTTCGGACGGTCCCGGTGATCTCTTCTGGGACGTGGAGGCCGGTGATGTCCTGACAAAGTTTGGCGATGTTGTGCTCAAGGGAAATGCCAGGAACGCGGATAGTTTCGCAGCGGTGGTGGCAAAGTGGGTCTTCCTGAGCGATCTCTATGCACTGTCGCGGGATCGCCAGCCTATCGAGGGACGCTTGATTCCCTCGGTTGGCCACATTCCGGAGGGGGCAGCTTTCAAGGTCGGATTGACCTCGGACCAGCATGGCTACATGGCCGTGTTCGGGTTGGAGGCGGACGGAACGTTACGGCTCCTGGCTCCGGACCGGCGCGCAGATCCGCAAGGCCGGGACACATCGATCCAGGCGTTTGAACCCTATGTGCTCAACCTGAGAGCGGCGTTGCCCTTTGGTGCAGACCATATTGTGATGGTGCGCTCAGCCGAGCCGATGCCACAACTCGTCGGGGTTCTTGCAGCACTGGATGGCCAGAAACTTGGCAAGGACCTGATGGTTGGTGTGCTCAAGCTGATCGGACAGTCGGCCGCTGCAATCGGCATCGCGGGGGTTTACACACAGCCCGCAGGATAGTTCGAAATTTTGCGTATGTTGTTGCGACATAAAACTCTTTTATGTGACCATGGCCACACTCGTTTTGCCATTCTTTGATACTATCAGCCCATAGACGATGCGATCGGCGCTGAACTTGGCTGGGTCGCAAAATGACCAATGACCGAGGAGTCCGTCATGAAACACATGTTTAGATCCGTTTGTTCGGAACGAAGTTCGAAACGCATTCTGACAGCTGCCGCCGTCCTGAGCCTGTCGTCTGCCACGGCCTTGGCCGAGCCCGTTGCCCTTGTTCTGGACAAGTCGGAAAATGTCGGCGTGTCTGCCTTCAGCGAACTGATGCCGGGAACGGTGGTTGAGCTTGGCGATGGTCATATCGATCTTCTCGACTATGGCGCATGCCAGGAAGTTCGCCTGTCTTCCGGTGTCCTGAGCGTTTCCTCAGAAGGATACACTCTGGAAGGCGGTGAAGAGAAAGTGCTCCGGGCCGGCAATTGTCTGCAGGCCGACAGCGGAACAAATGTCGAGGCGGACAAGGGACTGACCGTAACCCTGCGCGGCCTCAATCTGGAAAACAAAAAGGCGGCCTCGCTGATGCTGCGCTTCGATGACAAGTTGCGCGACCAGTACGACACCGTCTTTGTCTCCTTTGAAGGTGGAGCTCCGAAGCGTTTCGACTTTGATGCGCTCGATAATATCTTGACGGATATGCCGGATCGCGAGAGCGAGGGCGACGCCGTCGAAGTGGAGCTCTTCCTGCAAGGCAAGGCGCCGGATTATGGAGTTGTCATGCGGAAATTCACCATCGATCCGGATCAGGTCGGGCGTAAAACAGCCGTTGTCATTGTGAAATGACAGGAGGCGGCCGCTTTGCGGACGCAGCCTTTGGCCGAAAGCAACTCATGATCCTGATCGCGCTTGTTGCGACCGGGGCAGGCATCGCCATCGGATTATCCGCCAAAAAGGCCATCTGGGAAGGGTGGGTGACGGACCGCCTTTTCCAGGTGAAGACCGCATTCGCGGGCGTGGATCGGGTCGAATCCGCGCCCGTGCTTGTCGTTGGTCTGGACAATGTTGCGCTCAACTCCGAACGGCTGGCGCCGATTCCACGTGTTCTGATGGCACCGCTTCTGGCGGAAGCCGGGCAGGCGCTTCTGGAGGCTGGCGCCGTCGCTGTCGGCTATGATTTTGTCTTTGCCTACAGCGCCGATTCCTTTGTTGATCCCAGTACAGGTGAACCGCGCCTGAGGGGCTTCGATCTTCCGTTCCAGAGATACCTTTATCAGAACCGCGACCGGGTATTCATTGCGCACACCGAAGTCGGTGTTCCGCACCGGTCCTTCACCGCAGCGGCAGGGCAGGGCGGTGTGCGCTCCGTCATCGTGTCGACGGACAGCGATGGCGTTGTCCGCCAGCACACGCCCAGGCTGCCGCTTTCTGAATCGCCGCACCTGATTGATGCTCTGCTGGCCAAGGGCGGGGTGCAGATTTCCGAGCGCTACACGGCAATGCCTACAACAAGGCTTGCCACGTCCATTCCCTATCTGTCGCTCATCGATGTTCTGGACCTTCTGGAAACAGAAGCAGGACGCAAGGACCTGCAGGAGTTTGCCGCAGGACGGATCGTGATTTTCGGCGGGTTGTTGCCCTTTGAGGACGAGCACCTGTACTCCGACAGGTTCCTGCCGCATCTTCCGGCAGAACGCGCGGAGACCGGTCCAAGCGGCCGGCCGCGGGTTCAGCCGCAAACGGCCGGTGTCTTTATCCTGGCCGACTTTGTTGCCGCAGCAGCGACAGGCCGTATCGCGCTGGAACCGGTACCTGGAACACTGCCCGCGCTTGCAATCGCGTTTGCCCTGATTGGGGCCGTCGCGGGTTTGCTTTTGCCGCTGGCGAGTTTGCCGTTTGTTGCGATTTTGGGGAGCGTGCTCGGCCTGGGTATCAGTCTGGTCGGATTGAGTGCCGGCGTGCTGCTCGCACCCGGTGTGATGCCGGTGGCCTGTCTCAGTGCCATGGTGGTGTCAGGTGTCGGCAAGGTCGGTATCCTGCAGCGACGGCAGAGGTCGCTGGTCAAATTGTTCGGCCATTACCTGGCGCCGGATGTCATCAAGCAGATGGCGGTCTCCGAGCAACTGCCGGAACTGGGGGGCGACACGCGTCCCGTGGTGGTGGCTTTTATCGACATTGTCGGCTTCACGAAAATGTCGGAAAGCCTCGCCGACCGGGATGTGGTTCGGGTGGTCAATGCCTGTTTTGATGAAATCGGCAGGGTCATCACCAAACACGAAGGCTACATCGACAAATATATAGGCGATGCCATCATGGCGGTCTGGAATGCCCCCAACAAGGTGGAAGCGCCGGAAAAAGCGTCCGTCGATGCGGCGGCTGAGATAATCGGTCTGCTGGATCAATTACGCCAGATTACCGGCCAGCCACCTCTGGACCTGCGAATTGCCCTGAATGCAGGACCGGTTCTCGTCGGTGATATCGGCGGTGAGCACCGGCGGTCTTTCACAGTTATGGGTACAACGGTCAACACGGCAAGTCGCGTTGAGTCGGTTGCAAAGGATTGCAAGGTTCGTCTTGCGATCAGCGGCTCCGTTGCCGAGAAACTGCCTGAGGACTACCCTGTTTCGGAAATCTGGACCGGACAATTGCGCGGTCTGAGCACTGACATCTCCGTTTTCACCTTGGACCGGCCGGAAATGTATATGGAGCCGCGCAGTGGAACAGACACGCAGACAACCGGCAGCAAGGAGATTTCGGCGGACCCTGGCAATCTGGTCAATCTGAAACGGTAACGGCAGGCGAGCCTTCCACAAACGCGTTTTGCATCTCGCTGCGTCATCCGGCATGATCCGGAAGCAGAATTGTTTGGCGAACCGCGCAGGCTTGGCCTGCCTTTTCAGGGTCTCGGCATGGCTCAATGGCCTGAAAACTACAACCCGGGTCAAAACCGTCCCGAATTCGAGCGGACGGTGATCCGTCCGTCCGGACAATCGGCGCGCAAGACAGGTACCGGCTCGAGCCCTCCGCCGACACCACCCCCCCCTTCACCACCACGGGGACCTTCTAAATCCGGTCGCAAACGCAGTCCCATTTGGACCTATGCTGCATTGGCCGTTGGTTGCCTGCTCATTGGAGGTGTTGCAGGAGGTCTGGCCCATCTCGTCACGTCGGGCGCAATCTCGTTTTCATCGCCAGAGGAAACCGGTCCTGAGCTGGTGACCGCGGAGAGCGTCGAAGCGATTGCCGAGCCAACAGAAGAGACGGTTGAGGAGCAGCCCGAACCGCCAGCGGAAGACGAAACGGCGCTTGCCAATGGCGATGATCTGGATCTGCCTGCCGATCCGTTTTTCGACATGGCCCAATCGGCGGTCATTCCGCTCGCAGGAGATCCGGTTCTGCTTGAGAGCAGCGCGGCGGGTCAGCGCATCGACCTGACGGAGCGACCGGTCCCGGCTTCAGCCAGCGGCACGGGGCGGGCAGCCATACCGACTGCGTCAGCCTTTGTGCTCGACAGCCGCATGCTGGATCAAAACGGCAATCTGGTCATTCGTGCTCCCGGTAACGAAGCGGACTTCCAGTTCGGCAATTTTGGTGGCGGCGCCGACAGTGAAAGCCTGACCATTGAAGAAAACAGCGGTTCCGCCGATCCGGCGGAAAAGAATTTGCCGGTTTTCCTGAAACCGGCGACAGACACGCTGAATCTTTACCTCACTGAGCGCCCGATCGGCCAGGGGCCAAGCCGGATCGAGATCCGGGAGGTCATTGATAAGGGCCTGTCGCTGAAAGACTTTCTGACGGAAAACGGATTTGATCCCGACGCAATCAAACCGCTTCTGGAATTCATGGCGATCGAGCTCAAGAAAAGCGATTTGATCGCTGGCGATAAAATCGCAATGCGGGGGGTCCGGATGCCGAACCGGCTGGGTCGCGTCGGTGATTACTATCGTCCGGTGCAAATTTCGATTTATGCAAAGGACGGATATCTCGGTACAGTCGCCATGTCCAACAGCCGTGACGGACCGACTTACGTTCATGGTGCCGATCCCTGGTTTGGACAGGAAATCGGACAGGACAAGATCGCGCAAGACACAAGGCCCGGCTCCGGAAAAAAACACCGCCTGATTGACGGGCTCTATGCCACGGCTGTCAGGAATGCCGTGCCCGCTTCTATCGTGGGAGAGGCAATCGCCTACCTGGCACCCATGACGGATCTGCAACGCGCCATTACGGATGATGAACGGTTCAGTCTTGTCTTCACCGATGCGCCTCGCGACGAGAAACGGGGCGGGGGCAGGGTGTTGTTTGCAGGCGTCCGGCGCGGCAATGACTGGTCGGTGCGCTGCTATGTCATGAAGGCACCGGGCAATCGCGGATTTGCCTGTGTCAACGAGGGTGGACAAGTCAGTTTGTCGGGGGCCATGCTGGTGCCGGTCAAAGGGGTGCTGACCTCAAAATTCGGTATGCGGTTTCACCCCATCAAGAAAACCCAGCGACTTCACGCAGGTGTTGACTGGGCCGCGCCGACTGGCACACCGATCCGCGCGGCCTTCTCCGGCAAGGTCACCTATCGCGCCGTCCGCGGCGGCTACGGAAATTTCATCGAACTGACCCACAAGGACGGCATTACCAGCCGATACGCCCATATGCATGAGTATGCTGACGGCGTTGAAATGGGGACTGTTGTGCAGGCGGGCGACCTGATCGGCTATGTGGGTACGACGGGGCTGTCCACCGGTCCGCATCTTCATTTTGAGATCCGGATGCGCGGCGAACCGACAGACCCTCTGGCCTTTGAAATGGAAACGGGAACGGACGCCCCGCAATCCGTCGCCAGCAATGATATTCGCGACTATCGCAATTCAATCACGGACATTCTGACGGTTCATTGAGCGGAGCACGTCTCAGCCGGTCGGAGAAGCCCCGACCGGCGTCTCAGGACCTTTATTCAGCCGCTTGGGCAGCCGGGCCGGCGGTTTCAATGTCCAGACCGTCGGCGCCCACTTTCAAGGTAGCCTCTGATATCTCTTCGCCGTGCAGCTGCGCGGTCAGGAATGCACGCGACAGCTTCGGCAGAAGATCATTGGTGATGATATTGTCAATCATGCGTCCGCCGCTGTCCGGGTCCCGGCACAGCGAGACGATATGGGCGACAACATCGTCGCCATAGGTCAGCGTGGCATCCCGGTTTTGCTTGACGCGCTTGACGATGCGGTTGAGCTGCAGGCGCACGATAAAGCCGAGCATCGATGGTGACAGCGGATAATAGGGGATCGTCACGATCCGGCCGAGCAGGGCAGGCGGGAACACGTCCAGGAGGGCAGGACGCAGAGATTCCGCAAGCTGTTCCGGATCCGGTGCATTCGGATCAGTTGCCGCCTGGCTTTCGTCGGTCGACACCGGCGCATCCAGCATGTGACTGGCCGCATTCATGATGATCTCTGTGCCGACATTAGAGGTGAGCAGGATGAGCGTGTTGCGGAAATCGATCTTCCGGCCCATGCCGTCTTCCATCCAGCCCTTGTCGAACACCTGGAAGAAGATCTCGTGCACATCCGGGTGGGCTTTCTCGACCTCGTCGAGCAGCACCACGGAGTAGGGCTTGCGCCGGACAGCCTCGGTCAGGCGGCCACCCTCGCCATAGCCGACATAGCCGGGAGGGGCACCCTTCAGGCCGGAGACGGAATGGGCTTCCTGGAATTCCGACATGTTGATGGTGATCAGGCTCTCTTCACCGCCATAGAGCGCTTCGGCCAGGGCCAGGGCCGTTTCGGTTTTGCCGACGCCCGAGGGGCCGCAAAGCATGAACACGCCGATCGGCTTGTCCGGATTGCCGAGCTGTGCCCGGCTGGTCTCGATGCGCTTGGCGATCATTGCCAGTCCGTGCGCCTGTCCGATCACGCGCTTGTTCAGGCTGTCGGTCAGATTGAGAATGGTCTGCATCTCGTCCTGAACCATCCGGCCGACCGGAATGCCGGTCCAGTCGGAAATGATACTGGCGACGGCCTCGTCATCAACATAGGCATAGACCATGCGGTCGTCTTCCGGAATTTCAGAGAGCTCAGCCCGTTTCGCCGCCAGGGCCTCTTTGATCGCGTCTTCGTTTTCCAGGTCGACATCGAGATCAAGTTCGATCTTGTCGATCGGCACCAGAGCCGGATTGTCCTCCTCGGGGTCTTCGATTTCGGCACTTTCCGGGTGCGGTGCGGCTTCTCCGCCTCTCAATTCGGTGAGGGCGGCGTTCAGACGCCGGATTTCGGCGACCAGCTTGCGTTCACGCTCCCAGTCCTCGCGCACTGTTTCGATTTTCTTTTCCGTTTCCTCGATGGCGTCATTCAGCGCTTCGAGTTTCTCCTCCTGCTCCATTCCAAGTTCGGCGTCATTGGTCAGAGCCTGCTTCTCTGTCTCCAGAAAACCCTTCTTGGCGGCGAGATCGAGCAGTCGTGAAGGCTGCGCGGCCTGGGAAATGTTGACGCGCGCCGATGCCGTATCCAGGACACTGACGGCCTTGTCAGGCAGCTGACGGGCGGGGATATAACGGTGCGATAGCGAAACGGCGGACCTGACGGCGCTGTCCAGAATGCGCACCTGATGATGTTCTTCCATCGGACCCAGCAGGCCGCGGACCATTGCAAAACACTTTTCCTCGTCCGGTTCGTCAACCTGGACCGGCTGGAACCGGCGGGTCAGTGCCGGGTCCTTTTCGAAATGCTGCCGGTATTCTGACCATGTGGTGGCGGCCACAGTGCGCAAAGTGCCGCGGGCGAGAGCCGGCTTGAGCAGGTTGGCCGCATCGCCGGTCCCTGCCGCTCCACCAGCGCCGATCAGCGTGTGCGCTTCATCGATGAACAGTATGGTCGGCACGATGGAGCCGTGAACGGCGTCGATGACCGCCCGGAGCCGCTTTTCGAATTCACCCTTCATGGAGGCGCCGGCCTGAAGAAGGCCGAGATCGAGCGCACAAAGCCGTGTGCCCAGCAGGGCCGGCGGTACGTCGCCCGCCACGATCTTCTGCGCAAAGCCTTCCACAATAGCCGTCTTGCCGACACCGGCTTCCCCGGTCAGGATTGGATTGTTCTGTCGGCGGCGCATCAGGACATCAATGACCTGCCGGATTTCCTCGTCGCGTCCCACAATCGGATCGAATTCTTCTGCCCGGGCACGGGCTGTGAAATCGACGGTGAACTGGGAAAGCGCATCCTCGCCGGGGCCGCCACCAGGAACGGATTCCGTCGGGGCTTCCCCCGGGGCGGCCGCGGCAGCCTTCGGGCCGGAGCCGTCGATCGGACGCGCACGCGCTTCACCGGAGCCGTCAACGATGGCATCCAGATTGCCGGAGATTTCGTCCCGCTTGAGCTTGTTGAGCGATGAGGACAGGCGGAACAATTGTGTACGCGCCGCCTCATCGCCGAGGACCGAGATGAGCACATAGGCCGACCGGATCTTGTAGTCGCCAAAGGTGAGCGTGCCGACAAACCAGGCGCCTTCCAGGGCTTCCCGGAAAGGCTTGGACATGGAGGGCAGCTCGGTCTGATTGATCTTCAGTTCCTTGATCGCCGCCTGAAGGTCCTTGTCGAGGGTTCCAAGGTCCACGTCGAAATGCCTGAGGATCTGAAAGAGATCCGACTTCTCATCGCGGATCAGATAGTAGAACCAGTGCAGCAGCTCCAGGTGCCGGTGACCGGCATCCTTGGTCAGCCGCATTGCCTTGTCGAGGCTCTCATAAGCGACCGAGTTGATCTTGTAGGCTACGTTTTCAACGGTGATGTCAGCCATGGCTCAGAACCTTCAAAGTTGAGTTCTATTGATAAACGGTGGTGTGCCTGCGCACGGGCCGGAAACGGGTGTCTGTCAGCATCTCTTCGTCGTCCTCAGGCTCGTCAAGTGATCTATCTGTGGCCGGTTTCAACCAACCGATATGGCCGAGCGTCGCCGAGTTGTTTCGATCCATCTTGACAGAAGAGGCGCAACGTTTGGGAAGGGCAAGTTCAATTTCGTATTCGATCTCCAGCCCGAGATAGAAATCGATCAGATCAAAGAGCTTCTCTGTCCAGGGATTGGGCTTCGTGCGCGTTGGCGGCAGGAACTTGCGGTATTCTTCCAGCGAACGTGTGAAGATCCGGATACGGATTTTGTCGCTCACGCTGTAGACCTTGGCGCCGACTATGGTATCCGCACCAAGTTGTCCGGCGCCGCCCGGACCGAACCCTCCCAGTTGCAACTGATCGTCCCGGTCGAGGTGCAGCCAGGTCCCGACGCATTGATCGACTTCGACCTTCACGCCAAAGACGCCGGTGATCAGCGCTTTCAGCCGCACTGCGCTTTTGGTCTTGGAGGAGGTGAGCCCTGCATAGAGCAGCTTCAATCGGTCGTCGATGCGGTCCTGATCACGGTAGATAGGAGCGCCGAGGCCAATCGGCGAGCCGAGATAGGTCAGAAACCGGTCATCGTCAGGCCTGTCATGCTGCACGATCGGACGGGCATCGGCCCAGGCTCTGAAAAACAGCTGGACAAAGCGATTGTTGAAGACGTCAAGGAAGCGCGGAAAACTGTCATCGCCTCTAAGCCCGCGCATGATCGCTTCGTCGGTGTAAGGCGCGGGCAGACCACCTTGCGGCCCGAGCAGGCCCAGAAAGCGTTCCAGCAGCACCAGACCGCCATCGGCATCCCGCGTGGCACGTTCGATAGTGGAAGGGGCAAATTCACTCGAAGGATCCTGTCCGAACCGAACAATGTCCTCCATCAGCCGGCGGCTTTTGCCTATCCGTGGCGGAGCCGGTTCATCTGCCTTTTTGGGGTCCATGCCCGTGGACGCGCCACCCGGCGCGGTCTGGCCCTCCAGCATGCGCAGAACGGCAAGAAGGTCATGGCCGCCGGGGTGTTGCTCGATCCGGTCGCTCAACGCGGCGAGCAGGGATGCAAATTGCTGCTGGACAGGCACCTCGATCCTGGGAGCTTCGGGCGGGGGGGCGCTGTTGTCTTCCGCCGGTTCCAGCTCCGCATCTGACAACGCGGGCGCGGCGGTTTCCCTGGGTTCTTCATCCTTGTCTGCTTCAGCCCGGGTGCCAGTTTCGGGTGAAGGAGGTTCTTGGGGGGTGGGGTCGGCGAACGATGACGGATCAAGCGCGTTAAATGGATCTGCGGCATGAAGCGCGAGTTCAGGCAATTCGGGCGTGTCAGTTTTTATCGTATCCGCTTTGATCGTCTCTATTGCCGACGCGTCCTCAATCGGAGTTGGCGTTTCTGGCGCTTGCGACCAGATCGTGTCATCGGGTATTTGCGCAATGTCGGTGGAAGCTGGCTCCTCTTGCCTTGCTTCACTCTCGATGGCTGGATCCGATCCCTCTTCGGTCTCAGGCGAAGAAGCTGCGTCTGCCTCCACCGCGTCTTTGGGGATGTCTCCTCCAGCCTCGGTATCTTCGTTATCGGTCGCCGGCCAGACATGCGTGCGTGCACCGGCAAACTGGACAATTGTCTTGTCGTCCGCCTTCCGGTCCTTGAGCAGGTCCTTGTCGTCCTGCTTGCTCATAAGATCCCCTTTGCACCGATCCTGGGCGGCCACTTCATGATGACACCGCGTTCGGTGGTGGCTATGACGCATTGCGTGAAGTGATTGATGGACGCGTATTCCGCAACAAACCGGTCGAGCACAGCCCCCAGAAGGAATGCGCTGGCGCCTTCAAAGGCCTTGTCGTCCAGCGTGATGGTGACTTCCAGACCTCGGGCAACGCCTGTGCCGGATTTCTGCTGCAGACGGCGCACGACGGGACGGGTGGAAACCGCGCGCACCGATTGGGCCTGTCGATCTGCCGCATTGTCGGACAGCGGCGCGAACACGCTCAGAATGTCTCGGAATGACCGTCCGTCGGCGCCCGCCGCATCATGGACAAGACCCGTATGGTTGAGCGCCAGTATGTTGATGAGGCGCCAGGCAATGGCGCCGGCGTGACCATCCTCCCCAAGCCGCTCGTTGTAGGAAAGCAGCGGCGGGCGCGGTGCGGTCGGACCGGCAACGCAATCCACCTTCAGACCGACATCTTCCAGAATGCGGAAATCACCGGTCTCGGACTTGTCCGGATTGGAGCCGACAGGCAGATCCGCGGCAAGAGCGCGATTGGACGCCATGACTTTCAAGGAGAGTTCTGCAAGGCGCTTCTTGCCGCTTTGCAAAAGTGCTGTTGCCTGTGCGCCGCTGGAGATTGTGATGAACGTCTCCGTGCCGACATAGGAGCTGGGCTGCTGTCGCCGGATTTCCGATGAAGATTGGCGGCGCGGCAGGCGGCGGATCGTATAGAACCATTCGTGTCCGGATTTTTCCGTGTCCGGCGCAACGCTGTAGAGCGGCTCTATGGGGCGCTTTTCGCCGCCGGAAAAATGTGCGTTGACCTCGGTGACGGAATGAACCTCATAGTCCAGCGGCCGCGTTCTGTCGGTGATGACGGCAAATTCATGCTGCCCCTTCTTGATCGGCACCCGGTCCGTCTGGCGTTCGAAGAGATTGACAGCGGGGGCAGTGTGAAGGGCAAAGATCTTGCCCTCGACATGGGCCGGCAAGCGTGAATCCGCCTCATCGAAGACAAACACAAGGTCGAAGGACTTGGCGCGGATCCGGTCGAGATAGCGGCGCAGCCCGCTAAGACGAAAGCCCAAGAAGCTGCGCGGGAAGTTGAAATAGTCGCGCAAATAGTCAAAGCCGGTGAACAGCCTGAGGTCATTGTGCAAAAGCGCATCTTCCTCGTCGAAGCCGAGTTGCTGAACAGCGGACACCGGAAGCCGCTGCAAACTGACCTGGCCAAAGGCATCTTCCGTGCGCAGGTAAAGCGCGATGGTGTGGCCGAAGATCTGCTCATAGACCTTTGACGCCAGATCCAGCGGGCCCACCAGCCGAATGGGCAGTTCATCAATGCGGCAGCCTGCGACCTGGAATTCCGGTTTTTTGAGCGCTTCTTCCGCAGAAACCTCCAGTTCCGGATCTTCCGCCATGCGGTGGGTCAATGTGATCGACAGACCGGCCCGAGCGCGCCGGTCTTCGGCCATGTCAGCGCCAAGGCCGGACACTTGCGCAGCTGAGCTGAGATACTTTGCCGAGGCGAGTTCCAGCGGCGTCAAGGTGATGGGGGAGGTCAGGGTGAAGCGACAGCGGACTTCCCCCTGCCGTTCGCGGAACACCGCCTCCATGGGCGCGTGGCGCTCGATCTTGATGCCGTTTCGCAAGTTGGCATCGCCGAATTTCGGCGTGACGCGCGCCAGCACCATCGAGGGGATCGGGGCGAGGGCGGTCGGATACAGTTGCTCGAACAGGTTGGAGGTGAATTCCGCGAATTCGTGCTTCATCTTGAGCTGCACACGAGCAGACAGGAAGGCAGTGCCTTCCAGCAGGCCGGACAACATCGGATCCGACTTGTCCTCCAGAAGTCCGCCCAGGCGCTCGGCAACGGCAGGATAGGCCTCCGCGAAGGCGGCGCCCTGTTCGCGCAGATAAATGAGTTCCTGGTTATACAGATCCAGAAATTCGCGGTTCATGAAGTCGCCCCGATAATCTTGATGCGTCCAAATGCGGGATCTACATCGGCAACAAATTCACTGCCGACCCGGATCGGGTCGCAGCGGATTTCGGCCTTGATCAGGAACCGGACCTTGAACGTGTCGCTGTCAATGCTGTCGTCCCTGGTCACCTGGAGTGTCTTGGGATCCATTCTTGGTTCAAACCGGATCAGAGCTTCCTTAATATCATCTGCAAGGCGATCGATCCGCACCGTATCGACAATGTGGACGGACAGATCCGGCAGACCGTAGTTCAAGATGGAGGTGGTGACCTCCGGAAAATCGGAAAGATCTTGTGTAGAGTTGAGATTGACCGTGTTCAGCAGGGCTTGCAGGTCTCTGCGAACTTCGGACAGAAGGGCGTGTTCAGAAACGCCGTAGGAGCGGGACAGTCGACGGCCAGACCGCAGATTTTTGCCATTTGAACTTTGTTTTTGACGCTCCTGGGCAGCTTTGTAGTCCGGGTCGTCCATCGCCCGGAAAGCCCACATCAGCGGGGAGTGCATTTTCACGGTTGATTTAGCCATCGGCCATGCCCACGCTGACTGCCAGCCCCAAGATGCTTGTCGTTCCATTCGGCGTTGCGCCGGAGATCGACTTGAGCGAATGCCTCAAAGAAAACGGCTGCCGCGCAGCGCACGGCAGCCGGGTCGGCAAAAGCCTTATTTCTTTTCGTTGGAAGCGATGTCCCAGGCAAATTCCGGGGCCGCGCCCTTGGAGCCGTCCGGCTTCTGTTCGGTGTAGATGTATTTGTACTCACCGAAGTTCAGCGTGCAGCTCTCCGTGATACGGTCGTCGGAACCGCTGCCACCGGTCGAGATGTTGGTGACGATAATGTCTTTCATCTCGATCTTGATGTATTCCAGCGGGCTGTCACCAGCCGCCTTGCGCACGAACAGAGTGCCTTTGGCGATGTGCTTGCCGGTGGAAACATGCTGGAACAGCACCGGGGTGGATTTATCGACATATTTGGTGATGCTCAGGTCCTGAAAATGAGCCTTGCCGGAGCCGGAGCCACCGCCCATATGGGTGGTGCCGGACTGGGATGCGCCCCAGGACCAGGACAGGACGTCAATCTTGTCCTTATGGGTTTTGTCCTGTGCTTCGCCTTTGATACCATCAAGTTCCAGAAAAAAATCGACAGCCATTTCAATAAGTCCTCTTGGTTGTTGACGGTCAGGTCCGGAAACCTGACACAATCCTAACTATTCCTGACAACTACCTCGGACCTCGCGGTCCAAACCCCTAGACACTTGCGTGTCTCGTTTGTACCTCCGCCCGGAAAAACCGGACCGCATCCTTTGGGGATGCCTGCCGGGGGCGGTGACCGCCGCCCGGCAATTCGTGAAATCAGGTGCCGTCCTGCGGGATGCGGGACGCCAGGCTCATGCCGATGTCCATGCCTTCCAGCTGATAGTGCGGACGCAGGAAGAACTGGGCCCGGTAATAGCCGGGGTTTTCTTCATCGGGCACGATGGTGACCTTGGCTTCGCGAAGCGGCTTGCGCGCTTTGGTTTCCTCGGTCGAATTGTCCGGATCGCCGTCGACATAGTCCATGATCCAGTCGTTCAGCCAACGCTGCAGCTGCGGCGCTTCCTTCGTCGAACCGATCTTGTTGCGCACCATCACTTTCAGGTAGTGGGCGAAACGCGTGGTCGCGAACATGTAGGGCAGGCGGGCGGACAGGTTGTCGGATGCGGTTGCATCCTTGCCGTCCGGTCCGGAGAACTGCCGCGGCTTGAACACAGACTGTGCTCCGAGGAAAGCCGCCTGATCGGTGTTCTTGCGGTGGATCAGCGGGATCAGCCCAAGGCGGGAGATCTCGTGTTCGCGCCGGTCCGAAATTGCGATCTCGGCAGGGCATTTCTGATCGACGCCGCCATCATCGGTCTCAAAGACATGGGTCGGCAGTTCCTCGACCAGTCCACCGCTTTCAACGCCGCGGATACGGACTGTCCAGCCATACTCCTTGTAGGCACGGTTGACGTTCGCCGCCATGGCATAGGCGGAGTTCATCCAGGCGTAATTGTCGTGCGTGTCCTCGCCGAATTCCTCTTCGAAAGCGAATTCTTCAACCGGATCCGACTTGGCACCGTAGGGCTGACGGGCCAGGACACGCGGCATGGTCAGGCCGAGATAACGCGCATCTTCAGATTCGCGAAGGGTCCGCCACTGGGCGTGGATCTCGGTGTCGAAGATCTTCGACAGGTCGCGCTTGGCCGGCAGTTCCGTCCAGCTGTCCATCTGCATCAGCTGCGGGTTGGCAGCTGCCAGGAATGGAGCGTGGGCCGCGGCCGAAATCTTCGCCATGCCGCGCAGAACCGTGATGTCCTGCGGGTCATAGGAAAACTCGTAGTCACCAACAAGGCATCCGTAGGGCTGGCCGCCAAGCTGGCCGAATTCAGCTTCATAGATCTGCTTGAACAGCGGGCTCTGGTCCCACTTGGCGCCACGGTAGCTCTTGAAGACCCCGGCAAGTTCCCGTTTGGAGATGTTCAGGAACTGCAGTTTCAGCGTCGCATCCGTTTCCGACTGGTGGACCAGATAGTCCAGACCGCGCCAGGCGCTTTCCAGTTTCTGATATTCCGGCGCGTGAATGATCTCATTCACCTGCGCGCTCAGCTTTTCGTCCAGCTTGGCGATCATCTCGTCGATGGTGTCATAGACATCATCCTTGATCAGGGCCTGGTCGGACAGGGCCTCGGCAAGGAAGGTCGACATGGCATTGTCAACAAGCTGATTGGCCGTGTCGTTCTCGTCCTTGATGCGAAAGTTCTGTTTCAGGATCGAGGCGAACTCTTCCGGGCTGGCTTCCCCAGTGGCTTCGCCGGCAGCAGCAGCGCTTGTCTGGGCGCTGGTATCCGTGTTGCTCATTTACGCCTCCTCTTTGCCGTCGCCTTCTGCCGCACCGTCGGCAGAATTCGATTGATCGGCCTCGATCTTCTGAGCCAGGGCCTGCATCAGAGCCGGGTCCCGTGTCAGTTCCTCCAGTTGCGAAATCGCCTGAACGCGGCCATCCATCATGGTCCGAAGCGCAGCCAGGCTGCGGCGGGCGTCCAGAAGCTTCTTCAGCGCCGGCACCTGTTCGGCCACCTTGCCGGGTGTGAAATCGTCCATGCTCTTGAAGCGCAGTTGCACGCTCATCTTGGAGTTGTCTTCACCGGACAGCTTGTCTTTCACGGTGAAAGACGTACCGGGCTCGATAGCCTCCATGCGCTTGGTGAAATTGTCCATGTCGATATCGAGAAGCTTGCGATCGTCGATGTCGGGTTTCTCGACACCCGGATTGTCTCCGGACAGGTCGGCCATGATGCCCATGACAAACGGCAGCTCGACCTTTTGCTCCGCATCAAACGGATCTTCGTAAAAAATGTGAACCCTCGGAGGCCTGTTCCGCTTAATAAAGCTTTGCCCGCTATTCGATGCCATTGTACTTGCCTTTCATTTCATTGACCCAGAAAAAGCAGAGTCAAATTTAGTCAAATACTGACGCAGCGATATTGATTTATTGAATTATTGTTTTCTCTGCGTTTGATCTCTTGTGTATCTATGTACTTCGATTGATCGTGATTGGAAGTGATCATGGTCACATGATCGCTGGTTTCTAATTTTATTTCGATTATTGAGGACCCGTTGACCGATTGTGTCAAGAAGAACCTGAAAACTCTAGGGAATGTGGTCCCGGTCAATGCTCGGCGTCAGTCGTCCTCCGGTCGCAAAAACAGGTTCAGCAGGCCGGTGAAGGACCCGGAACTCATGTTCTGGGCTTCTTCGAGCAACAGGGGTATCGGGCTCGTCGGCTCGTTGGTGGTGAAATACCCCTTGACCGCACCGATGCCTTTCATCGCATCCGATCGGCTCTCGATCACCATGACGGAAAAGTCTTCAATGTTGCCGAGGTCACGATCGTCGTTCTCGTTGAGGTCGATCAGCCGATCGTTGGACAGCTGCAATCCGCTTGCGCCCAGGAGCAGGGCGACATCGTCAAACCGGCGCGGCATCAGGATTTTCAAAGCGTCGAGATAGGATTTTCCGACAAGACCGCGTGCCTCTCGGACGAGAAACAGAGCCGGGTGCGACGGTTCCCTGGACGCGAAATAATCCTCAACCGCATCCAGGATCAGCTTGGCCTGCGCCGCGTTGGCAATGTCCTGCTGTTCCATTGCCGGCTGATCTGCAGAACCGGCATCCTGCGATGTCTCTTCCTGATCCTCGCCTGCTTCGTCTTCTGGAGAAATGCGACCGAGGCGGACGTTCAGCTCTGTCGTCATTTCCTTCAGCAGCGTCGTCAGGGCGTCGTAATTGGGCGGCGCCGCTTTGGCATCCTTGAGCTTTTCGGTGCAGATGCTGGAAATTGCCTCCAGTTCTGCCGGCAGCTCTGTGAGGTCCTGCACAACTTCGTCGATTTCGTCCTGTTCCAGTTCGCCGGAGGTCAAAGCAGCTTCAATCGCACCAAGTGAAATGGTGTGTTCGTCAGGGCGCGCTGTCGCGCTTCCGGCGGCGATCTGGATGGCGCGGTAGCTTATCGGACCGGTTCGGCGGGTCTTCAGCAGCGGTGCGGCTTCAAGCGGCAGCACCACGGCTGGACGGTTGTTGAGCGCTTCCAGGGCACCAACACGCTCCATATAGCCAAAGTCGGCATCGACCGGATGGACTTCGTCCCAGTGCGCCTCAAGCAGTTTTCGGATCGTACGCACGGCATTGGCAAAGGTGTGCAATTGCCCGCCCAACAGACCGAACTGCGCCACGAAGACCAGGAGCCTGAGGTCCCTGGACTGTTTCAGAAAGCCGTCCATCTGTTTGAACAGATCTGTAAAATCTATTTCCGACCGGTCGAACTCGCTGAACCGTTCGGGCAGCATTTCCTCGCAGGAATCAAGCAGGGCGGCAAATGCGGGTTCAGTGTCATAAAGATCCGGTCCGCAACCCGCGCCGGGCGAGACTTCGGTGCCGTAAGTGTCCGGATCAAAACTCATGGATGCTCCCCAACCCGGTCCGTTGCCCAGGCCCATCTCTTATAGAATTTGCTCCGGCCGGTTGTCTGTCCGGCCGGAGAGCGCACGAGCCTTACTGCTCGAGGATAAGCTTGCTTTCGACGCGGCGATTGGCCGGGTCGTTGATGTCGGCGACCTTCGGCCGCGATTCACCATAGGCAACAGTCGTCAGTCGGCCGCGATTGACGCCGAGATTGATCAGATACTGCGTGACCGCCTGCGCACGGTCTTCTGACAGACGCTGATTGTAGCTTTCAGAGCCGATCCCGTCGGTGTGACCCTCGATAACGAATTTGGCCGCCGACAGGTCAGGATCCTGGATGGCTTTGGCGAATTCCCGGAGGTTTGCCTGTGCCGAGGTGCTCAGACGCGCTGAAGCATATTCAAAGGACACCAGCAGATTGAAAGCGTCGTCGATGGCGTTGGTTTCCGGGTCGACCACCAGGGGGGCATCGGGTGTGGCCGCGGCGCTATCCGTCTGGCCGTCCGCGTTTTCCTGGGTCACGGCAACCTGGCCGCCACCCTCTGTCGCCGCGTTCGGGTTGCACTCGTCTCTGGTGCCGATGCACAGGGCCCTTGTGGACCCTGTTGCCTTCAGCGAACGGGTCTTGAGCTGCTTGAAGTGCTGTTTGACTTCATCGGCGGAGTAAGTCGCATCCTGCGCGGCGGCCGGTGAGGAGAGGCTCACAAGACCGGCGAGCGCGACTGACAGCACTGCTGCGAATACGGCGCTACGCAATACGGTGCGGTTGGCATGGTGCCGGGTCTTGGTGTCAATGGTAGGGGTCACGATCTCAATCCTCCCTTGTGGAGTGTTCGAATGCATCATTGCATCGGGCTTCGAAATGTATCGTGCCATATCGGTGGAATATTAGTGTGGTCAAAGTCACTAAAGTGCGTTTTGATGTCAGTATGTCGTTTTGCGGAAAAGAAGCAAGAGGAGACATGGGGGAATGACGTTGCTGAGCGGGCTAATCAATTTGAAGAAAGCGTTCCTTAATAGAAGAACAGTTGGGTAAGGCGCTTGACGCATTTTCGTCAATCTAGCGAAAGGCGCTGAAAGTATTTGCAACAATTGTGTTCTTGAGCACATTATTTTTTGCGGAAACGCCATAGGTACTGAAGGAAGGCAGTTGCCAGGCTGCCACTGTCAGAAACCACAGTATTTCCGAGGAGACCTTTCGTGGCCTTAGGACAACTCAAACAGAAACAGCGGATGGCCGAACTGACGTCGGTCTTTGGCAAGGACGAGCTGTCCATTGTCTCCGTTGAATGCGACGAGGGCCTGAGCGACGATTTCGAGATTCGGTTGGAAGTCGTCAGCCAGAAGGAAGACCTGGATTTCGACCAGGCGATCGCGACACATATGACGGTCAAGGTTGTCACCAACAATGGCGACACGCGATATTTTGACGGTCTTCTCACCGATGCCAGGTGGATGGGGCACCGCGATGCCTACTACATCTATAGGCTGACACTTCGGCCCTGGTTCTGGCTGCTCACCAAGAATGCCAACTGCCGGATTTTTAAAGATAAATCCGCGCCTGACATCATTTCAGAAGTGCTCGGAGAGCATGATTTTGCGGACCACCGGAAGAAGCTGACGGAAAGTTACGATCCGATCCATTACTGCGTTCAATATCGCGAATCGGATTATGATTTTTGCCGCCGCCTGATGGAAGAGTTCGGAATCTCCTATTTCTTCGAGCACGAAGACGGCAAGCACACGATGATCCTGGCCGACGCCAAGTCGTCCTACAGCCCCATCACGGGCGATTCCACCATTCCCTTCATTCCCATCGGTGGCGACAGTCAGCGCGACGAGGAACACATCTACCACTGGATCCCGACGCGCCGGTTCCGGACGGGGAAATTCGCCGTCAACGACTACGATTTCGAGAAGCCGAGTGCGTCTCTCGAGGCGGACAGGGACGCCGGTTCGGCCTATCGCGCAGGCTCGCTTGAGCATTACGACTACCCCGGTCGTTATACGGAAAAGGACAAGGGCACGACCTTCTCCAAGATCCGTCTGGAAGCGGAACAGGCGGCCGACAAGCGCATCGAAACAGCCGGCGAGGTGCCAAGACTGTATGCCGGTGGCCTCTTCACCCTGAAAGATCATCCCCACGGGCCCCAGAACAAGGAATATCTGGTGGTGCGCGCAAGTCACCAGATCATCACCGAGCAATACAGGACCGGCGGCGGCGCTGCGCAGGGTGAAGCCTATACCGGCACCTATGACGTACTTGCGTCCGAAATTCCGTTCCGGACGCCGGCAGTCACGCGCAAGCCCAGGATCCCGGGCCCGCAAACGGCAAAAGTCGTGGGGCAAGGCGAAATCGATGTGGACGAGTACGGCCAGATCATGGTCGAATTTCACTGGGACCGCGACAAAACGCAATCGCGCCGGGTGCGCGTTGCTCAAGTGTGGTCCGGCAAGAACTGGGGCGGCATCTACATTCCGCGTGTCGATCAGGAGGTGATTGTTCAGTTTCTGGAAGGAGACCCGGACAAGCCGATCGTCATCGGAACGGTCTATAATGCCGAAAATATGCCGCCTTATTCCCTGCCGGGAGAGAAAAACAAGGCTGGGGTCAAGTCAGACTCGACGGTCGGCGGCGGTGGCTACAACGAGTTTGTGCTCGACGACACGAAGGGTCAGGAACAGATCGGCGTGCACGCGCA
This sequence comes from Roseibium sp., assembly GCF_965233565.1. GTDB lineage: Bacteria > Pseudomonadota > Alphaproteobacteria > Rhizobiales > Stappiaceae > Roseibium. The sequence goes on from NZ_OZ247494.1 coordinate 6,112,974, forward strand.
GAAAGACATGGACACCGTTATCGAGAACAACGAGACGCTTCATGTCAAAAACTGCCGGGACACCAAGATCGACGTCAACCGTACGGAAAAGGTTGGCGTGAACACGACCGAGAAGATCGGCATGAACTGGACGGTGGAGGCCGGAACGCTGATTGAATTCAAATGCGGTGCCAGCAAGATCACCATGACGCCCGCGTCGATTGCAATTGAATCGGTGATGATCGACGTGAAGGCATCGGCCGTGCTGAATGCGACTGGCACGCTGACAAACGTGACCGGCAGCGCGCTTCTGAAGCTGAAGGGCGGACTTGTGATGATCAATTGATGTTGCTGTTCCGGCAATGCGGCAAAACAACAAGAACGGAGTAGAGCAGATGGGATCACGTATCCGCTTTACCAAGGCAAAACAGGTTTTCGAGGCCTATCCTGGTCTCTCGGAATCGGTGAGTGAACCTTCAGGGGACATGGCTCCGGAAGAGTATGCTCTGGAACTTCAGGAAGGTGACGAACCTCTGAAGGCCATTGAATATTTCGCGCATGTGTTGCCCAAACGGGAATCGGTCTGGTGGGGCATGAAATGTGTGGCGGGCCTGGACGGTGCCAAAGACGACAATGACCGCGAGGTGCTGGCGCTGAGCGAGACCTGGGTGCGCGAAGGCGATGAAGACGCCCGCGCCGCAGTTCACGCGGCGGCTGAAGCGGCAAAGGCCGACAGCGCGGCCGTGTGGATCGGCTTTGCCGCCGGCTGGTCGGGAGGCTCCTTGTCGCCCAATCCCGATCATCGTGTTGACATGCCAGATGATCTCACGGCGAAAGCCGTCAACGCGGCTGTTCTGATTGCGCTTGGAACGCTGTCTGCTCCCGAACGCGAACAGGCCGTGAAATCTTGTTTGTCGGCGGGCCTGTCCTTTGCCAGTGGCGGGTCGATGCCGGCGGTGAATGTCGAGGCCGTATCGGCTGCTGTGCCTTAAGTCAGGTGAAGGAGATCTGCGGGAATGCGTATTACGCTCCAGATCGAAAATGTTGACCATTTGGATACCGGCGGACAGCTGTCCTACAGCTGTAGCGATCGCGGGTTCGATATTGGCCGGCATGAGCATCTGGATTGGAGTCTGCCGGACCCGCAACGTGTGATTTCGGGAAAGCACTGCGAGATACGCTTCGAAGGCGGGCAATACGTCCTCTATGACTTCTCCACCAATGGCACGTTCTTGAACGGCAGCCAGACCCGGATGGACAAGGCCCATGTTCTGCGTACGGGCGACCGCCTGATGATCGGTGACTACATTATCAAGGTGTCGCTGGAAGCCTCGGCAGGAGCTGCGTCGCACCCACAGTGGAGCGCACCGCAACCGGAACCGGTTGCCGCTGCACCTGCATGGCCGTCGACAGCGGATCCCGCCCCGCAGTCGCCTTATCCCTCAGAGCCGGGTGGTGGGCCATGGGCTTCGCCGGTGGCTGGAATGGAAGGCCGGCACGCGCCCCCTTCGGCGGCTCCCGGCATTGGCACACCGGCCGATGACGTCTGGAGCCAGCAGGGCCATGGATGGGGCAGTGCCGATCCCGCTCTCTACGATCCGCAAGCGCAGCCGATGGAACGTGAACAGGTTCGTCCTGCGCAGGCTGATCCGCTCGATCATCTGGCCCAGCAGCCGCATCTTTATCCGGAGCCGGCGAGCCCGGCAGGCCAGGAGCCAGTGCCGCCGCCGCCCGAGCCGCCTGTGTCTGCTCCGGCACCTTCTTTTCCTTCGGCTGAGATCAGCGCGGACGGCGCACCGCCCGAACCCCTTTTTAAGCTCCCGGAGATGGAAGACGCGTCGGCGCAACCCGAGCCGGTCGGTTCACCTGTAGCTGCAGTTGCAGAGCCCGAGGCAGCTGTGTCTCCGTTTCCAGAGGCAGGAGGCTGGGCAGAACCTGCACCGGCTCAGGTGGCGGAGCCACCACAAGCGCCGCAACCACCCGCTGCGGCGGAACCGGCACCAAAAGCACCAGAAGCATCAGCGCCTGTCGACCCCAAGACAGGGGGCGATGTTCTTGCCGAAGCACCCGTTCCACCAGTTGCAGCACCGGCAACACCTTCACCAGAGACCGCAGCACCGGAAGCGCCTGCGCAAGAAGTTGCAGCTCTGCCTTCGGACGTTGATATTCTGAAAGCCTTCGCAGAGGGCGCAGGCATCTCGCCGGATGTCTTGAAAGGACGCGATCCGGAAGAATTTGCACGCGAGCTCGGGGCCGTCCTCAGTGGTGTTACCGGAGACCTGATGGGTCTTTTGCAGGCCCGCAGCCAGGTCAAGGCGATGACACGGAATGTCAACCGGACCTTGATCATGCGCAGCGGAAACAACGCGCTGAAATTCTCGCCGACACCGGCCATGGCCCTGCAGACCATGCTGTCTCAGGGCGCTGAGGAAACCGGCTATCTGCCGATTTCCAAGGCCATGTCGGCCGCGTTCAAGGATATCCAGAAACACCACGTTTGGACCTACGCTGCCATGCAGAAGGCGGCCGCCCGGTTCGAGGAGACACTGTCTCCCAAGGCCATTGAGGATGAAGGGCAGGTGGCCAAGAGCACGTTCGGAAATCAGAAGGCCAAACTCTGGGAGAAGCTGGACGAGCGCTGGACATCGTTGACCAAGGCCTATGACGACGGCCTTGTGGGTGTTTTTACCCAGTATTTTACCGAAAGCTATGAAGACATGAGCAGCGACGACCTGGATGAGATGCCAGGTCGATAGACCAAAAGTTTTTTCGAGTTCACGAGCGCAAAAGCGCCGTAGGTGACAAGGGAGCAGTGCCTTTATGTCGTGGTATAGCAAGGTTGCTTGGACCGAAGGCCTGTTTTTGCGGCCGCACCACCTGCAGCAGAGCGACCGCTACGCGGAACATCTGCTGGACGAGCGGGTCCGGCTTGCCTCCGCCTATCCCTGGGGTTTTTCAGAACTCGAAATTGACCAGGATGTCGGCCAGCAGTGCCGGTTTGCGCTGCGCTACGGCCGCGGGATCTTCCCGGATGGAACAGTCTTCAATTTCCCGGCGGACGGTACGCCCCCGCCGGCAATCGACGTCCCGGAAGACGCTGCCGGGCAGATTGTCTGGCTCGGCATCCCCGAAACGACCGTCAATGCCGTCGAAGTGGCGAATGGCCGCGAGGATGCCGCCACGCGCTATGTGCAGGACCGTGAGACCATCATCGATTCCACCTCTGCCATCCGGCAGGAGGAAGAGATCGACGTGGCCCATCCGCGGCTCATGTATTCCATCCGCTCGACACCTCATCCTGGACAGGTGTGCCTGCCGGTTGCCCGGATCACGGAGATCAAGGACCGGATCGTTATCACCGATGGTGCCTTTGCGCCTCCGGTGCTGGCCTGTCACGTTCATCCGGCGGTGACTGGCTGGATCGATGCCGTGATCGGCTGGGTGGAACGCAAGCTGAGTGAACTTGCCCGCTACGCTGCCGACACTTCCGCCGGTGGCGGCCTGCAGAATTTCGATTACCTGACCCTGCAGATGCTGAACCGGACCTATCCGTTGCTGATGCATCTGCGCAAGTCGGCCTATGTTCATCCCGAGCGCGTTTATTCCGAGTTTCTGCAAATCGCCGGTGAGCTTGCGACCTTTGCGACCGAGGAGCGCCGGGCCCGCAACTATCCGGTCTACGATCACGACAAGCTGCATGACGTCTTCAAGCCGGTTCTGTCCGACATTCAGGCGTTCCTGTCTGCAGGTTACGACCGCCGGGCGATCCGCCTGCCGCTGGAGCAGCTCGCTCCGAACGCCTACAAGTCAACGGTTGTCGACCGCAACCTGTTTGCCCAGGCAAGCTTTGTCATCGAGGTTGCGGCGCGCCGTCCGCTGACCGAGATCCAGAACGAATTTCCGAAACTGTTCAAGGTCGGTCCGTTCGGGCAGATGCGGCAGATCGTTTATTCCAACCTGCCAGGCATTCCCCTGATTCACATGCCGGTGCCGCCTGCACAGATCCGGGCGCTGACGGACAGGGTCTATTTCCGCCTCGACAAGACGACGCCGCTCTGGCGGGAATTCAGTCAGGATTCAGCGGTCGGATTGCAATTTTCCGGCAACTGGCCTGACCTGCAGCTTGAATTCTATGCCATCCGGGAGGGCCGCTGATGTCCGACCAAGACGATCCCTTTGGCGTCTCTAAACGCAAGGGCAAAACCATTGTCATGCCCAATCCGGGCGGGCGCTGGAGCGAGGGTCAGTCGGCCGGGCCAACGGCGCCGCCCGGCCAGGCGCCACCACAATCCCCGCAACCGCCACCTGCACAACCGCCGCAAGCAGCCCCTCGGCCGCCGCAACAGCCACCGCCGCAAGGCGGCGCACCTGACCCTTGGCAGGGAGGCGGCGGGAAGGGGGACCCCTACGCCCCAACACCGGCCGGCTACGAATATGGGCAGCAAGCGGCCCCTGATCTCAGAACGCCGCCGCAGGCACCCGGCGCGGCTCCACCGCCACCCCAGGGAGCTGCGCCGGCTTCCGGAGCCGGACAGCTCGCACACACACCGGATATCAACCAGATCCGGGTTGCCAACCGCAATCCCATTTCCCGCGCAGCCGCACCGCTGCTGTTGTTGCTCGGCCGCCTGCACCTGACCATGACCGACGCGCAGTTCGATCAACTGATGCGGGACGTCTACAACGCCATCAAGACCTTCGAAAAAGAGCTGCGCAACGCAGGGATTACAGACGATCAGATCCGATCTGCCGCCTATGCCCTTTGCGCCACCTCCGACGATATTGTGCAGAACCTGCCATCCGCAGGCCGTCACCAGTGGACGCAATACTCCATGCTGACGCAGTTCTTCGGACAGGCTACCGGCGGTGTTGAGTTTTTCCAGTTGCTTGAGAAAGCGAAACAGGACCCTGGGCTGAACTATGGGGTCCTGGAAGTGATGCATGCCTGCCTGTCGCTCGGTTTTTACGGCAAGTATCGCGCCATTCAGGGGGGACAGCAGGGGCTGGAGCGCGAACGGCGCGATCTGCACGAAATCCTGCGCCGCGTCCGGCCACGTCCGGGAGATGACCTGTCGCCGCATTGGCGCGGGTTGGAATTGCTGCAGAAACGAACCGGATTTTCGGTGCCGATCTGGTCTATAGCGGCTATTGCAGCAGCCCTGCTTCTGGGCGGGTATGTGACCCTGATGCTGCTTCTTGCAAGCGGCAGTGAAGTGGTCGCCGGACGTGAAGTCGCACTCTACCCGACCGGACCGATCGAACTGGCCCGGGAGGGCTACCAGCCCAAACCGCCGCCCGCACCGCCGCCTCCCGAAGATGCGCCGATCGACACGGTTTCTGATCAACTGGCCGGCCTTGAGGGCGTGGAGATCTCGCAGGCCGGGCCTGCAATCCTGTTGCGGATGCGCGCGCAGTTCGATGTTGCCGCCGCCACCTTGCGGCCCGAGTTCCAGCTGTTGGTCGAACAGGTCAGCCGAACCCTCGACAAGGTGGACGGAGATATCCTGATTGTCGGGCATACGGACAGTGATCCGATCCGCAACAACCCTCGTTTTCCGACCAACTGGCACCTGTCTGTCGAACGGGCGAGTTCAGTAGCAGAGGTCATGAAATCGATCCTGCAGACGCCGGACCGTGTCGAGGTGGAGGGCCGTGGGGCGGATGAACCCATCGCACCGAACACGTCACGGGACGGCAAGGCACTCAACCGTCGGGTGGAGGTCTTCCTGAAGCCGCCGCAAGGCGGACTTGTGATCAACAATTAGCATGGGCGGATCTGGTCCGCTCAAACTCCGGGTGACCGCAGAATAAGGTTTTGTCGATGAAATTCTGGCTCGGAATAACGGCGATATTTCTTGGCGTGCTCGCGCTGGCCGCGCTGATCTGGTTCGGCGGTCCGTTCCTGGCAATTGCCGGTGTCAGGCCGCTGGAGCCTCTCTGGCTGCGTCTGCTGCTGGTGCTGCTGATTGTGCTGAGCATTGGCGGGTGGCAGGCCTGGCGCATTTACAAGCGGATTGCGGCCAATCGGGCGCTTGAGCAGGAAATTCTGCAGCCAAAGGCCAGCGAGGAAGATCTGCAGATCATGTCTGAGCGCATGAAAGACGCGCTCAAGACGCTGAAGACTTCAAGCGGCAATGCACGGACCTATTTGTACGATCTTCCCTGGTACCTGATGATCGGACCGCCCGGTTCGGGCAAGACAACCGCGCTGATGCATTCCGGTCTGAAATTCGCTGCCTCCCGTGGCAAGGGGGAGGCCCAGAAACTCGAGGGTCTTGGTGGCACGCGGTATTGTGACTGGTGGTTTGCGGAAACCGCTGTTCTGATCGACACGGCCGGCCGCTACACAACACAGGATTCTGACGAAGAGCACGACCGGGAGGCCTGGCTCGGCTTCCTGAACATTCTGCGTAAGGCGCGGCCGCGGCAACCGGTCAACGGTGTGATGGTGTCGATCAGTCTGGAAGACCTGATGACCTTGCCGGACGAGGAGTTGAAGCAGCATTCGGATGCCATCCGGGCTCGGCTCATCGAGCTCTACAAAACCCTCAAGATCGATTTCCCGGTCTATGTCGTCTTCACCAAGGCGGACACGATTGCCGGTTTCATGGAGTTTTTCGGCTCCTACCCGGAAAGCCGCCGCAATCTGGTTTGGGGAGCGACCTTTCAAACCCGTGAAAAGACCAAGAACATGGTCTCTGAAACGCCTGTCGAGTTCGATCTGCTGATCGAACGGCTGAACGAGGAGATGGCGGACCGCTTGCAGGAAGAGCCCGATCCGCGTGCGCGATTGATGCTCTATGGGTTTCCGACCCAGGTCGCGGCCCTGAAAGACAGGATCACCGGGTTCCTGAACGCGATTTTCGAGCCGAGCCGCTACTACCCGAATGCAGTCCTGCGCGGTTTCTATTTCACCTCCGGAACACAGACAGGCACAGCGATTGACCGGGTCATCGGTTCCATGAGCCAGGCCTTCGGCACGGCCTATCAGGCTGCAGCGCTCTCGGGGCAGGGAAAGAGCTACTTCCTGCGGGATCTTCTGACCAAGGTGATCATCGGCGAAGCCGGCTGGGTCACCCACAACCGGGCCGCCGTGCGCATGGCGACGGCAACACGCATTGCCGCCTATGCGGTCATAGCGCTGGTGACCCTGGGGCTTGGCAGCCTCTGGGCCGTCAGCTACTTGAACAACAAGGCACTGATCGACGAAACCGCGCAGGCAGTCGACGATATCCGGGTGAATGGCGAAACCGTCCTGTCGGAACGGGTTGTCCGGAGCGATGATCTGCTCGACACGGTCTATATCCTCAACAAGTTGCGCAGCCTGCCGGTCGGTTATGACAGCCGCAACGACCCGACGCCGATCATGGAGCAGTTCGGCCTGTCGCAGCGAGAGCGTCTGGAAGCGGCCGGTGTGACATCCTACCGGAGCGGGCTGGAGCGCCTGTTGCGCCCGCGCCTGATCCTGCGCGTTGAAGAGCAGATGGCCGACGTCCTCGACAACCGGACCGGTCCCGGTGGCGAAGATGTCGAGAAGCTCTACAATTTTGCCAAGCTTTACCGGATGCTCGCCAACGATGCGCCTGAGATCGATGAAGACCAGGTCAGGAATTCCTTGCGATCGGATTTCCTGCAGAGTTTCCCGGGACCCGCGGGCGAACCCCTGCGTCAGGCCCTCAATGCCCATGTGGCAGCAATGCTGGAGCTAAATTTCGGTGGCAATGTGCTGACCAGCCAGCTCGATGGCGTGTTGGTGGACGAGGTCCAGCGGGAACTGGCGAGGGTGAGCCTGGCCGAACGCGGCTACGCCTTGCTCAAATCGCGCGCAACAGGTCTCGCGAGTGAGGACTGGATTGCCGAACAGCGCGGTGGCCCGGATATGAAAACCGTTTTCGAAACCGAGAACGGGGACACGCTGGACACGGTCCTGGTCGACAAGTTTTTCACCTATCCTGGTTTCCACCTGTCCGTCTTGCCCAATCTGGCCGGTATTCGGGCGGAACTGGAACGCGACAAGTGGGTCTTTGGTGAAATCGGTGAAGTCGATGCTTTCGAGGATCAGTACCAGTCGCTGCCCGGTGAGATCCTGGCGCTTTATACCAAGGAATTTATCGAAGCCTGGGAAGAAGCGCTCGGCAATCTGAAATTCAAGTCGATGCGCAACGACAAGCCGCTTTACACCACGCTTCAGGCAGTGTCGGCGCCAACGTCGCCCGTCGTACAGCTGTTGGAAAGCCTGCGCCGCGAAACGCTGCTGACACAGGACCTGTCCAGCGAAGGGATAGCCGGGAACCTGACGGGCGGCAACGCTCAGGAAGCAGGTTCGGAAGCCGCCCAGAAGATCTTTCAACGCTACGTGCTGGATGCATCCGGCGGCCTGAAACGCATTGGTCTGGAAGCGGGTCTTCAGGTGCTGGCACCGGATGGTCTGCAAGGTGCGATCGGTGGTGCGACAGGCGCTGGAGGTCCGGCAATCATCCCTGGCAAGGCCATTGAGGATCATTTCCGCCGCTATCATGAACTGGTGGAAGGTCAGAATAATCGCAAGATCGATGCCCTGCTTCTGAACTTCAAGAACATTCTGGACAATCTCCTGGTCGTTGCGAATAACCCGCTGCAAAGCGAAACCGCGAACAACAATGTCCAGATCCAGGCATCGCTTCTTCGCAGCAATGCCACGCGCTTTCCGCCGCCCTTTGACACGCTTATCCAGCGCGCCGCGCGGGAATTTGACGAGGAATTCAAGGAGACCTCGATCACCCAGCTGAACGAGAAGCTCAGCACACAGGTGGTCGGGGAATGCAAACGCATCGTCGGGCGCAATTACCCGTTCGAAAACGGACGGTCCGAAGTGCCCATGACCGAATTTGCCAAGCTGTTTTCACCGTCCGGGATCATGCAGCGCTTCTTTGATGAGAACCTCAAGGGCCTGGTGGATACGTCGACGCGGCCCTGGAACTGGAAACCGGAGGTCTCACAGGCAGATCGGTTGTCCAACGCGACTTTGCGCCAGTTCGAGCGGGCGGACCTCATCAAGCAGGCCTTCTTCCCGACCGGGAACGCATTTCCGTCGGTTGGGCTGCAGGTGGTGCCCAGATCGCTGTCCCAACAGGCGGAATCGGCAAGCCTTGAAGTCAATGGCAACGTGGTGTTTGTTTCTCGAGGCGCCGGGTTCAATGCCGAAATCCAGCCGGTGCCCTCCAATTTCGACTGGCCCAGCAACACAGCGACGCCGCGCGTGGTCCTTGTGATCCAGCCGGAAGTGCCGGGCTACAAATCGCGGCAGGAAATCCACGGAGACTGGGCTTTCTACCGTTTCATCAAGGCCAACCGCGTCAGTTCGGGCCAGAACAAGTTTGTGGTCCGCAGAACGCTTGGCGGGCGGCAGGTTGCCTTCACGATAACTCTGCGAACGAAACCGAACCCGTTCTTCCTGTCGGCGGTCGGCGAGTTCAGTTGTCCGACGAGTTTCTGAGATGGCCGGCTATTTCGGCAAATTGCCGGCAAGAGCCGATTTCGTGATCGGGCAATGCCCGAAAGGCTTTTTGAAACTGTGGGAGCCCTTCCTGCTGAAAGGGCTTTCGCACTCCAGGCTGGATCTGAGCGACAGCTGGAAGGAGGCCTATATGACCATGCCGATCTGGCGGTTCGACGTCACGCTGCAGGATCAGGCGGATCCGGACCCGGAAACGCGGATGGTGGCCGGGGCGTTCATGCCGAGTGTCGACAGGGTGGGGCGGGAATACCCGTTGACGGTCGCCGCGGACATGAAAGCTGACGGGGGGGCACCGCAGGCGCACTGGTACGAAGCCACTGAGGCGGTGCTCCTGAGCGCTTTGCAGGAAGACGCACGTTTCGAGGACTTTCAAAGAGCGGTCGCAGATCTCCCAAGACCGCATGGGCAGGTTGGACATATTTCAGGTGAGGGGACTGAGCTGCCGGCCATGCCAGGCACTGACGCCGTGATCGTATCCAATTTCAGAAGCCGGGGAGGAGACAGGGATTTTGTATTTACCTGCAAGGGATTGCCGGATGCTGGGACGTTCCGGTGGTTGATCTTGCCTGAGCAGATTCCAGAGGGGCAGGAAACGGCAGGGGTGAATCATGGGCGATATCATCCGGAGGATCATCGAACGTGACCGGAATTCAGGAGGAAACGCTTCGCGGATTTGCCATTGGTCTGACGCATGTCGGCCGTGTGCGCGAGCAGAATGAAGACACATTTTTTGTTGATGAGCAAAAAGGGGTTTTTGCTGTCATGGACGGCGCTGGAGGTCTTTGCGACGGTGCCATGGCCTCGGGTCTTGTGCGCGAGGCCCTGACCAGCCTGACCAACCCGCGCAGCGGAGAGGATCTGCTGGAACAGTTCGAAAGCCGGTTGATCGTAGCGAAGGACCGGATCGAACGCGCATCGGAAAGTGCAGACGGCGCACCGATGGGGACGACGATCGCGGCCTTGCTGACCTTCAAGCGCAATTTTGCCTGTTTGTGGGCAGGCGACAGCCGCGTTTACCGGCTGAGAGACAGCCGTCTGGAGCAGTTGACCACAGATCATACGGAAGCGCAGGAGCTGGTGGACCAGAATGTGCTGACCGTGGAGGAAGCCAGAACCTTCGCCCGCCGGCATGTGATCACCCGGGCCATCGGGTCCGGTCTGGATCTGGAACTGGAGCTTGTTTCCGGCAATCTGAGGCCTGGAGACAGGTTCCTGCTGTGCTCTGACGGGCTGACCGGGCATCTGGAAGACCCGGTCATCGGTACATTCTTGATGAATGGAGCGTCGAGGCTCGCCGCGCAAAGCTTGATCAACGGGGCTCTGGAGGAGGGCGGCTCCGACAATGTGACCGTGGTAATCGTCGATATAGACCGCCTGGCCGGAGCGGAAGGAACCTTCAACTGATGAACTCTGCTGATCAATCGCTGCCCGCCGGAACCCGGCTCAACAATCTCTACGAGATCGAGGAACATATTGCCGATGGCGGTATCGGCACCGTTTACAGGGCACGCGACGTGGAAAGCGGCGACCCCGTGGCCATCAAGGTGCTGCTGGCGAATTTCGCGAAGGATCCGATGATCCTGGATCTTTTCAAGCGCGAGGCCAAGATCCTTCGCAAGCTCAAACACGATGCGCTCACGCAGTATTTTGTCTTCGCCAAGGAACCCACGCTTGGCATCTATTATCTCGCCATGGAATTTGTCAGCGGGCCTTCGCTGAAGACCAGACTGCAAGCCGGTCCACTGGAGCCGGAGGCAGTCTTTCGGCTGTTGCAGCGGCTGTCATCCGCGTTGCAGGCCGTGCACGACCGGGAAGTCATTCACCGCGATCTGTCGCCGGACAACATCATCTTGCAGAACGGCGATGTCGGCCAGGCCAAGATCATCGATTTCGGGATTTCCAGAGCCAATACGGGCGGCCCGACAATCATCGGCGACGGCTTTGCCGGCAAGGTGAACTATGTCTCGCCCGAGCAGGTGGGGATATTCGAGGGCAAGGTCACGGCGCGCAGCGACATCTATTCGCTTGGCCTGGTGATCTCCGAAGCGCTTCTCGGCAAACAGGTCGACATGGGCGGCACCCAGGTGCAGATCGTTGACAAGAGGCGCCATGTGCCGTCGCTGGAAGGCATCGACAACAGGTTTCGTCCGCTTCTTGAAGCCATGCTGCAGCCGGACCCGGCCAATCGACCTGCCAGCATGGCGGAGATTGCAGGCTGGACGCTCGGTGCGCCGATGCAAACATCTCAGGCCGAGGATCGTACGATCATCCGGCCGTCATCGCCGCCTCCTGAACAGACTGCACTCGATACACCACCACCTGCTGCCAGCTGGGGTAAACGTATTCTCGTCGCCTTGTCACTGCTTGGTATTGCGGGCGTTGGAGCAGGGGGGGTCTATTTCCTCGTTGGCCAAACGGTGCCGGAGCAGGACCAGACGCCGGTTCTCGTGGCTCCGCCAAATCCCAATGCACCAGAGGCGCCGCTTCAAACCACCACGGTGACACCGGAAGTGGAAAGCCCTCAACCTGATCCGGCGCCTGTCGTCACCCGGCCGGAACTGACACCGGAAACGAACGAACCGGATCCCGTCTCCACACAGGATAGTCTGCCGGAAATTCCCACACCATCGCCGGTGGTTGCCGACCCCGAACCGGTGCAGGAGGCGATCAAGCCCGAGGACCGGATCCGAAATTACCTGAGCAGCTATCAGGCTGGCGACTGCATGTATCTTCAGCCAATCGAGATCGCCAGCCGGTCGGCAGAAATAGAGGGCTTTGCCTCAAGGACACCTCCGTTCATTACCTTCGACAGTGATTTCACCCAGACCCAGGGGTTCGAGGCCAAGATCCAGGTGAACCTCGTTTCCGATGCCCAATGTCCGGCCATTGCGTTCCTGCGGGGCACACCTCCTGGAAATGCCAAAACCGAACTGCACCTGGATATGCAAAGGACGGTCGTTCCGAACGGAGAGAACATGGCCGGCAGGATATCCGGTTATGATCCCTCGACAGGCGGGCTGGGCCTGGTGTTCGTCAACAGCAAAGGGGAGGTGACCGATCTGACGCCGTTTTTGCAAAGTGACGCTGGTGGCGCCGGATTTGTCGTACCCTTGTCCCTGAAAACGGCTGTGGAAGAAACAGGCCTGATCATAGCGATGGTCGGGAAGGACCTTGCGGAAAATCTCTCGGGTCAAACGGTGAAACAGGCGGGCCCCTATTTTGAGCAGCTGATGCAGGGCTCGCCGGTCTTGCGGGCGACAGCGACGACGGTCAAAGTGGTTCCTTAGATCGCAACGGGTTGTCGTTGAATTCCGGTTTGGGTTTTCGACGCGTCGCGAGGAAACAGGAAGAGGCGAAGACCGAATGACGCAAACAGCAGCTGATCTGGTCCAGCCATGAAGCGCTACACGAAACCCATTCATTTGCAGCAGCTGACGCCACACCGGCGCGCGGACAGTTCACTTGCCCTGATCAATGTCGTGTTTCTCCTGCTGCTGTTCCTGCTTGTCTCGGGAACCCTTCGACCGCCGCTGCCGGAAGACTTTGCCTGGGCGGAGACAACGCGAAGTGAAGGGGCATCCAGCATTCGCAATGGTCTGGTGCTCACGCGAGACGGCAAGGCCTGGGTCGAGGGCACGCAACTCGACGAGGCCGGACTGATTGCCTTTCTGGATCAAACCGCATCAGAAAGTGATCGCCTGACGGTGCAGGTCCACAAGCACGCAAGGATGGAGGCGGTCGCCGCGCTTGCCACACAGGCGAGGCAAAGCGGTGTCAGGGCCTTGTCGCTGGTGACCGTGGAGGCGGGGGCACCTTGACAGCCGCGGCCTACAACCTCGACACACAATGGCAAATTCCGGCCTATGTCTGGCCGGCGGTGCTCGGGGTGTCGGTCGCGCTTCATGTCTCCCTGTTCGTCTTTGGTCTGCCGAACCTGCGGTGGGATGTGACCGAAATAGCCCCCCCTCCGGTGACGGAAGTGATGTTCGAGGCCGGAGGTCCCGTTTTTCAAGAAGTAACCGCACTCTCGCCAGATGATCAGGCCTTCGAACCGGTCGAACCGGAAACAGTCGTCGAACCGACGCCGCCGTTGCCGGACGTTGTCGCGGCACAAGAGCCAGGCGAGTTAACACCACTTGAAATCAGCCCTGTGGAACCGGTCCAGGTCTCGCCCGAAGCGATTGCCAGCGACCCTATGCCCGTTGAGCCGGACACCCTTGCCAGCGAAGTACAGGTTGTCGAAGCCGAAGAAGTGGAAGGTTTCGTGGTCGAGGAGGTGACTACCTTGCTACCCGAGCTCGTCGAAGGCCAAACTCTGGAGGCCGTTGACGTCACCGTGCCTGCTCTGGTTTCCCCCTCCGAAGTGCTGGTTGCCGAGGAGCCGGCAGTTGAGGTTTCCGCGTCGACCGGTGAGGCTGAGGCGGAGCTGAGCGTGGTTACGCCCGATGTGTCGTCGGCTGATGTTCAAGACGTCGAAATCCTGACTCAAGCCCCTCTTGCAGTCATTGAAACGCAAACGCTTTCTTCAGCGCCGGAAGTTGTGGCTGAAGAGGCTCCCACCGAAGTAATCGACACCGCTTCCCTGGAACCGATTGTTGCGGAGCCGGAGGTCGCCCTGATCGACCCGGTCGAGAGCGCCGGCGTCGTGGTTACGCAGGATCTTGTCGACACACAGGTAGATACGGCAATCGCATTCGAAGCTGTTGACGACGATGCGCAAGCGACTGAAATACTCTCGGCGTCACCGACAGAAACGGTTACCGCAACCTCGCCGGATGACATTGGTGTTTCGGTCATCACGCCCGATCGTCCGATTGCTCTTGCGCCGATTGAAAACCCGATATCGGAAACCGTGACGCCAGAGATCCAGCCACTCCCCCCGGTGGAGCCTGACGAGACGGTTGTTGCTGCGCTTTCTCCAAGTGAACCGGAAACATCGGTTGTTCCGTCAATTGCACCTCCGACCGATCCCGCAAATGTAGTTCCGCCGGTGGAGGTTGCAGCAATCGACCCGCTGGCGAAGGTGACGCGTTACGTTCAGAACTATGATTTCGGCGACTGTGCCCATCTTTCCGTCCTATCGGCCGGGGCCGACAGTGCACAGGTTACGGCCTTTGCGCCGGGGATTGGTCCGTTTGCCCTGTTTGACAAGCGGTTCACGTCTGACCAGGGGTATGAGGCATCGATCGAACTTCGACTTGTGACAAGCCAGCAATGTGCCTTGTTGAACGCCCTAGGCGTATCTGAGGGGCTCGATGCAGCTGGTCTCGTCGAACTGGACAAGACGGTGGTCAAAAGCGGCTCTGTGGCAACCGGGCTGATCCAGCGTGACCTGCCGGTCGCCCGGATTGCAGCGGCAGAAGCCGCAGGCCTTGACCTGGGTGGTAAGGGGCCGCCGGAACTTTATCTCATAGACGATGCCGGTCAAATTCATGACGGCCGGGAGTTTCTGCTGCCTGCCTCCAGCGCTCAGACAGCCGGGGGGTGGCGGTTCAAGGTGCCGGTGGTGCTGATGTCGCGCTCAGATACCGAAACGGCGCTGGTCCTGGCCATCTGGAACCGGCCGGCCGCAAACCAGCCGCCCCGCTTCGGTACGCTGCCGTCTTCGCGCATTGCAGGCATTCTGGCAGCTCCAGGTGTTTATTCCCTGGCAGCCTTCAAGGTGTCGCGTTGACGGTTTGAGGGCTGCCGGCGCCGGCCGTGAAAACACCGGTGAGCAACACTTCAAGCGCGGCCCGTTCCTTTTCCAACCTGGTTTCGAACCACGTAACGGCCACGGACACCGGGATCGCAACGGCAAGCCCGCAGGCGGTTGTCAGCAGGGCAACCCAGATACCGCCGGCAAGCGTTGCCGGATTGGCCGAGGCGCCGGAATCCTGGAGGGTCTGGAAGGTCTCGATCATGCCGAGGACGGTGCCGAGAAGGCCGAGCAGGGGAGCAATCTGGGTCACCAGGTCAAGTGCTTTCAACCAGCTGGCCAATCCGAACAGCCGATCTGCGGCTCGTGCGGAGATTTCCTCGCGCAACCGCTCCTCGCGGATGTCACGTTCCTGCGAACTCAAGGGCTGCTGGTCGAGCATCTGAATGGCATCCATCGCGCTGCGTACGAGTGCCGCAGACAACGACCTGTCCTTGATCAGGTTCTGCGAGGCCTTGGCGCGGTCTCCGGTGCGCCATTGGGAGACGGCCTGGCGCACAAGGTGATGACGTCCGACCCGGGCGCTCGAAAACTGGAACGCCTTTGCGAGGATGACAGCAAGCGCGGCCACCGAGATGGCCAGAAGGATGATGACAACCGGTCCGCCCAGTTCCAGAAGTGACGAGGAGGTTTCGACCATGAGATCCGGGATCCGTTCAAGGGTTCAAGGTGAACTCAGTCGCCGAAGCGGATGGGTGTGCGATTGCTCAATTGCAGGAGGTCAGAACAATAGACATCCTTGATTGAGGTCGGCACGCAATTGCTGACATTGTTGACATGAAGCCGAGAGATGCTGTCACAGGACTTTTCGGCTAGAGCGAATTGCAGGATCTTGGTTTTCCCGGCCGAGATGCGCGAAAACTTGAGCGCCAGGAACCGATCAACCAGCCCCTCCTTGTCAAAGAAGACCATGTCGAGCGTCAGCTGATCCATTGGGCGTTCCAGACCATTGGTGGCGATGATCGACAGCCGGCAGCCACCACCGTCGATGGGCTGTAGCTTGTTGAGCTCCAGGCTGATTTTGCCGGAAACGTCCTGAGCTTGAACAAGTGTCAAATGAGTGAGGCTGAAGACCGACACCAAAATCAGGAAAAGAAAACTCCGCATTCAACCCCCCAAGGCAACTCTGCACATCCTGTTTCGTCATACTTCTCGATCTGCGAGGCCCTGCGTCTGAGTGTCAGTCGTAGGACAACAGCACCGTCCAGTCCGGCGCTCCCTCCGTTTCGATCTGAAAGAAATCCGCTTCGATCAGACCGCGCTGCCAGCATTGATCGCCATCATAGAGAACGAATTTTTCTTCGCGAATGCAAAGGGTAATATCGCCGCCAAGCCGGCTTTCACCAAATCCGTCAGCGACGTGGAGATAATATCTGGTCTTGCCGAGAGGTTCCTGCAGGATCTGACTGCACGCGTTGGACGTGATTGTCCACCAGCCCTCCGTGCGCAATCCGTCTTCGGTTTCGTAGCCAATCGCGACGTTGACCAGATCAACGGAGCCATTGCAGACCCGCAAACCTGCTTGTGCGGACTGAGGCAGGCAGAAGCAGGCAAGGGCGATTACGAGGCGTATGAGTATTGATTGGTCAGGTCGGCACGCTGAAAATTGGCCTGCGACGTTTCCGGATTGCATGGGCGCCTTGTTTATTGTGATCGCGTGGAGTCTCACGCTAAGGAAGGAAGGCGCCAGGGTCAATTTGGCAATTGCGATTGTGCTTCCGGCCGATCTGTCGGAAACTGATCGCCGGACCTGTCTCTTCGTCTCTTTTCGCGGCCTTCCGGATGATCCTACTTCCCAATCCCGTTGCCAGGCGCAAACGTATTCCCCTGACGCCGCTGATCGACGTTATCTTCATACTGATCATGTTTTTTCTATTGTCGTCGACCTTCGGGATCTGGCGTCCCCTCGAGGTCCTGCTTGGTCAACCGGCAGGGGACAACAGCGCGCTTGAAGCTGCCAGACCAGAGATTCCGTCTATTTTGATCATGGTTGGAGCCCATGGTTCTTCGGGCGACATCCAACTGACGGTCAATGGAAAAGAACTGATGTTCGAGGAGCTGGCCGCCGAACTGGACCGACTTGCAGGCAAGGGCGCAACAAGCGCCTTGCTGGTGCCGGAAAGTGAGACCGACTTTCAGCAGGTCGTCCGCATTCTGGACGAAGCTCGGTCTTCCAGGCTGCAGCGGGTCAGCCTTCATCTGCGATAGGCTAATTGCGATTTTCAATTAGGCTTTAGGCAACAGAAAACGGCCCGGTAAAAAGCCGGGCCGTTCTCAACATTCAATCCGTCGGCTTACCGGCCGATGGCACCGCCGATGATGCCACCGACAACACCGCCGATGAAGGCAGCTCCGGCCGGGTTCATGCTCCCGCCAGAGTTATTGTTGCGGCGGGTCGTGGTTGTGGTGTTGTTCCGGCGCGTCGTGGTGCTGCGTGATGCGGCCGCGGCTTTCTGCTTGCGGTTCACCTCAGCCTGGTACGCCGAGTATTGCGTGGCGGTCTGGGCCGTCAGCAGGGCATATTGTGCCGCCGTGAAGAAACCGGTCGGAACGATCCCGTTGGCCGTCTGCCAGGCGGTCACGCCGGCACGGGTCTTCGGACCGAACGCACCATCAGGACGACCGACATCATGACCGGCCAGGTTCAGACGGGTCTGGACTTCGCGACGTGCTGTGCGGTTCCAGCCAAGAGCGGATTCCGTTACCTGAGTGCCAGGGATGGCTTTCTGCGGATCTGGAAGCGTCGCTACAACGCCGGTCGCGCCTTGTGTGCCGGCAGCGTCGGTGGAGACGGTCGGGTTGACAGAAGCCACCTGGTTCGCGCTGCTAAGGCGCTTGATCGAGTTGCGTGCGAAATCTGCAAACAGACCGTTCGGATAAGCCTGGAGGTAGGCCTCATAGTCAACGACGGTATTGCTGGATTTGGCCGTTTCCCAGATCAGCTTTTCACGTTCCCAGGCGATGTTCGACTGGGTCGCGGTGGCACCGGCAGTGTTCGCGGCCGGTTGCTGTGGGGTTGTCGTCGACGTGTCGCCCAGGGACGCAACGGTCGTGGACGGGGCGACGGACCGTTTGTTCAGGAACACTTCGCCGATCAGGGACGCGTTCACCCAGGGCCGCTGACGCTTCTCGGTTTCCTGATAGACGTCGCCGGTAACGCGCGTCATGACCGTCTGGATCGACGCATTCGGTGTGTCGATGTGACGGATCAGGGCCGAAGTGAACGGCGAGTTGGACCCTTCGCCATCAAGTGCGACGTCGCCAGGGCTGGTCGCAAAGGCAATGACTGACCCTTCGCCCCCGGTTTCCTCGATCTTGATTTCCGCAAGGCCATTGCCAATGCTGCCGGAACGAGTCGGGCCCATGCGGCGCGCAAGCGTCCGTGCCAGCGGGTTGTCGCGGCACGCATCCAGAAACACCATCTGCACTTTCACGTCTTTTGACATCTGGCGCATGATGAAGTCGACCGTGATGGTTTCAAAGTCGAGGGAGGTTTCGTCTTCGATAGTCGCGTCGATCGGCACAAGATGGTTTTTGCCGGCGACCTGAAGACCGTGGCCTGCATAAAACAGGATGGCGATCTCGGCACCGTAGGCCTTCTTGGCGAAATTCATGACAGACCGGCGCATATCGCTATAGGTCTGGTCCTGGCCTGCTACGACATCAAATCCGAGGGCACGCAGCTTTGCGGCCATCTGCTCGGCGTCGTTGGCCGGGTTGGGAAGGGGTACCGTGTGCTCGTAAGCACCGTTGCCAATGACAAGGGCAACGCGCTTTGCAAGTGCCGGGGCAGTCCCTGCAAGTACAATTGCCAGCACGGCGATCAATCGTTTGAACATGTCCTGTCCTCTCGTAGATCAAGGTTGCCTGTCGGTTGGACCGATCTTGAAACGAGGTCTGCGTCCTCTTGACGATAGAGCTACCCCGTTTGGCATGAACTTTCTGTAATCCGCGTCACAGGAACATGAAATAGGAAAAAGCGCCCCTGCAACACCATAAGACGCCACCAGCCCTGTCTGATGTCGTCCCTTCCAAATCAGACACCGAGTATATGCAAAGCTTTTCTCGAACACCACGACTAAGCGAAAGGTTCCTGCCATTTTCTGCAATGTGTTGAACGGATTGTGATGAGGGAACGCCGGGCATCAGCTGATTGTGCTGGTGTGGGCGGGGGGCAAGGGGCTGTGGCCCCGGATCAAAGACCAAAACCAATGTTTCTGTGACCTGAATCACCTGCCTCGGGAGCGTCTGTTTGATAATTTGGACCAGACCGGTACGGCCGGACCATCGATACGCGGCTGGAGTTGGTGGAGAGTACAGTCATGGCTGGAAAAGCGGATATCCTGAAACACATGCGCGCCAAGCATGTTGGCGTCTTTCTCTCGGCGGCGCGGCTATACAATGTCGCCATCCTGGTGCGACGGACCAACACGGCGTCTCTTCAGCATATCGGGGAGCCATATGCTTCTCCGAAACGGCTCGACTGCAAGGCCAAAACCGCCGATTTCGACGTGGCACCGGCAGGCTGCAGGGTGCCGGAAGCAAAACGTCCGTCCCTTGCAGGCCTCGTTGTCGATCCGGGGATGGTTGGTGAGCGCGCCTATACCGATGGCAAATACACCAAGGCAATGGAAGCCTGGAGATCCTTTGCCACGCAACTTCGGCCGGAAATGTCCAGCCATGAAAAGCAGCAGGGACTGACATATGTGCCGGGAGGAGGGCTCTATTTTGTCGAGCGCAACCCGGAGGATCCCTATTTCGGCTGTGTGAAATTCACTGCAAGCTCGCTGATTACGGCCGGGAAGTGCATTCACGGTGACTTTGATCTCTATGGCATTGTCGATATGGAGGCGCCTGACCAGATCGTCCGGGTGAAAGAAGACCGTCTCGGCCAGACCCATGCCCGGTCGCCAAAGTTTTTCGACGTGCAGAATTTCGTCAACAGCCGTATCGGCGTCGCCATGATCCTGCACGGATCACAGGAAACCTATGCTTCGAGACATGAAGACGATGACCTGGACGTGTTTTTTCCCGATGGACGGGTCGATTACGCCGGACCGTCGGCGGCAAAAATCAGCGGGTTTTACCAGCGCGAGTTTCCGGGACGGACATTGTTCAGCAAGGGCGATCCGGCACAGCAGATCAAGGGCAGGTTCATTTCGCCCGGATCGGTCTGACCGCAGGATCGCGGTATGATGCTGTTTCGAAGTGCCGGGAAGAATTGGCACGCCCAACGGGACTCGAACCCGTGTTTCCGCCGTGAAAGGGCGGCGTCCTAGACCGCTAGACGATGGGCGCGCGGTCGACGCGGCTGCGTCGTGGGGAGGCTTATAGGCGGGATTGGATCGGGCCGCAAGAGCCTTGATGACAATTTTTTGCAGGCCCGGATTTCCGGGCCTGCGGCTGTTGAAAACCCGTCTCTTTTACCACTCGCCGGTGTTTGGCATGGATGCCCAGGGCTCTTTGATTTCAAGAGCTTCGCCCTTTTGAAGAAGCTCGAAGGAAATGTTGTCCGGCGAACGAACGAACGCCATGCGCCCGTCACGTGGCGGGCGGTTGATGACAACACCTTTTTTCTGCAGGCTTTCACAGTACTCGTAGATGTTGTCGACTTCGTAGGCCAGGTGCCCGAAGTTCCGTCCGCCGGAATATTCCTCCGGATCCCAGTTGTAGGTCAGCTCCAGAAGCGGTGCGGCACTGGCCTTGCCAGCCTCGACGTCGTCTGAACCTGCCAGAAAGATCAGTGTGAACCGGCCTTTTTCGTTCTCGTAACGGCGGACCTCGGTCATGCCCATCTTGTTGCAATAGAAATCGAGC
Source organism: Roseibium sp. (assembly GCF_965233565.1). Taxonomy (GTDB): domain Bacteria; phylum Pseudomonadota; class Alphaproteobacteria; order Rhizobiales; family Stappiaceae; genus Roseibium. The sequence continues at coordinate 6,133,964 of NZ_OZ247494.1, forward strand.
GAGTCTTCAATGCTGGTCACGCGGACCATGGTGTGTAAATAACGCATGTCCAATCCTATCCTCAGGTGAGGGGTTATATAGTCAGGGCGTGGAACCGGCCGATGAAAACGATAACCAGTCTGCCCGAAGCGCGGGACTTTGTGGCACAGTTCAGGAACGGTTCCTACAGGAACATTGTCGCCCTGACAGGGGCGGGGATCTCGACGGAGTCCGGCATTCCGGATTTCCGGTCTCCGGGTGGCATATGGTCCAAACGCCAGCCGGTTCAATATCAGGACTTTGTTGCTGACGAAGTCAGCCGGCTGGAGGACTGGGATCGCCGCTTTGAAATGCTCGACATTTTTGAAAAGGCCGAGCCCAACGCTGCGCATCTGGCATTGACCCGGCTTGCCCAAAGTGACGCGCTGGCCTGCCTGGTCACCCAGAATGTCGACGGCCTGCATCAAAGAGCCGGCTTTCCAGAGGACAGGCTGATCGAAATTCACGGTAATTCGACCTTTGCGCTATGTCTGGAGTGCGGCGCTCGGGCGGAACTGGAGGAGCAGCGGCAGAAGGTCGAGGCGGGCGACAGCCCGCGCTGTCAGGTCTGCGGTGGTCTGCTCAAGGCTGCCGTGATCAGTTTCGGTCAACAGATGCCGGAGCGGGCGCTGCATCAGGCGGCCCGCGCGGCACAGCAATGCGATCTCTTCGTGGTGCTGGGGTCTTCCCTGGTTGTGCACCCGGCCGCACAGCTGCCGGCACTCGCGGTTCAGGCCGGGGCAGATCTGGTGATTCTGAATGCAGAAGAAACGCCGCTTGATTCGCTGGCGTCAACAGTCATTCGCACCCCTCTTGCGCAGACCTTTGCAGATTTTGGCGAAGAACAGCCGGATATTCCGTAAATGGTCTGTGGTTAGTTCGTTAATTTCCCTTCCTGGCGATAAGCACAATGTTATCCTTTTGTTAGGAATCAGCTGACTGACGAGTCGAACCTTGTCTTCAGCTCTTGATGCGGACCTAAAGACGGGACAAGGGCCTATGGGGGTTAAAACCGCAAGAGATGCCCGCGCACTCGATACGATGGCTGAAGATGTTGCCGTCGACGTATTCGAGATTGCCGGCACCATTAAGTGGTTCGATGTCGGCAAGGGCTACGGCTTCATTGTGCCGGACAGCGGAGAAGGCGACATTCTGCTTCACGTCACCTGCCTCCGGCGGGACGGGTTTCAGACCGCCTATGAAGGCGCGCGTGTTGTATGCGAAGTGCTGGACCGGCCACGTGGCCTGCAAGCCTTTCGCATATTGTCGATGGACGAGACCACCGCGACCCACCCGTCGCAATTGCCTCCATCCCGGACCCATGTCCAGGTCGTTGCCGAAAGCGGCTTTGAAAAGGCAACCGTCAAGTGGTTCAACCGGGTCAAGGGCTTCGGCTTTCTGACCCAGGGCGAGGGCACGGAGGACATCTTCATTCACATGGAGACCCTGCGCCGCTTCGGCATTACCGAGCTTCGGCCCGGTCAGGATGTTCTGGTCCGCTTCGGTGAAGGCCCGAAAGGCCGCATGGCGGCCGAGATCCGTCCTGTCGGCGCCGGCACGCATATTCCGGCGTCCCACTGACACCAGTAAGTTTCAAGTTGCGCATCCCTTCAGGCCGGACTTGTTCCGGCCTTTTCTTTTACATGCGGGAACGGGTGGCTTTCCCCGCCAGGGATCACAATCTGCAGGAGGAGCGCGGTTTCTGCGTACAAATTATGTCTTATTTTACACATCCGATTTGAAATTGAACACGGAGAAGGAGCCCAAGGGCGACATTTGCCGTGACGAATTTTGTGAAAACAGGTTGCGACCAGGCCGGCCTGTTGAACTGTCTGATGGAAACAGTTCACCAGGGCATCACGGTTGTCGACAGGAACCTCGATCTTGTGCTGGTCAACGAAGCGGCTCAGGCCCTCCTGGACATTCCCTATGAAGTCCTTGCCGCCGGTCCGAACCTGGAGCAATTGTTTCGCTTCAATGCCGAGCGTGGGGACTATGGCCCCGGTGATCCCGACAGGCAGGTTCAGGAGCGGCTCGAAAAGGCACGCCTGTTCGAACCGCATGATTTTGAACGGGTCCGGCCCAACGGGACAGTGATCAGGGTTCAGGGGACACCTGTCAGCGAAGGCGGATTTGTCACGCTCTACAGCGATGTCACGCGGGAACGGCAGCAGGAGCGGGATCTCCTGATCGCCCGGCAGGAGCTTTCCAGGAGACTGGATCACAAGACCCAGCAACTTCTGGAAAACAGGGATCTTCTGCTCAATGCCATCAATGGCATTCGCGACGGCCTGGTCATCTCGGATGAGAGAGGCCGTGTCGTGCTTGCCAATGACAAGATGAAATCCATTCACGCCAATATCGGTGGCTATGTCAGCACAGGGGCGACGATCGCAAACCTGATGAGCTGCCTCTTTCCAACAGATCCGGAAAAAAGTCTCGAAGACCTCATGGATCCTGATGTTCCCTGGCTGGAACGACGCTTTCCGATGGGCAAATGGTACCGGATCTCCCACTCCCGGTCGACCGATGGCGGCATCATCTCCGTCTTTACCGAGATCACCGAATACAAGAAGCAGCAGAGCAACCTCCGCCAGCACACGGACGAACTGGTCAAACTTCTGCAACAGGAAAAGCAGCTGACGGAAATGCAGCGCGAATTCGTCTCCATGGCCTCGCATGAATTTCGCACGCCGCTGGCGATCATCGACAGCAATGCCCAGAGAATTCTGCGGCGCGGGGAAACGATGGCGGCCGACAAGATAAAGGACCGTCTTGGGACGATCCGCGAATCCGTTTCAAGAATGCAATATCTGATCAACCGGTTTCTCGATTTCTCGCAGACCCAGACAAAGGGCATGGAACTGAACCGGCGGCGCCAGCCCTTCCGCAGTGTCGTCGAGCGGATCTGCCTCAACTTTGCCGAAGCCTGCGACAGTCACGAAATTCATGTCGACCTGGCAGAGCTGCCGGATCACTACAACTACGACGAAAAGCTGGCTGAACTCTGCATCGAAAATCTCCTGTCCAACGCGGTCAAATATTCCCCAAACGCCGGCAGTGTGTCGATCACAGGCAGCATGGCTGGCGGTGTCATTGAAATTGCGGTCTCGGACCAGGGCGTCGGCATTCCCGAGGAGGAAATCGACAGGGTCTGCGACAAGTATTTCCGCGCCTCGACCTCCAGCGGCATCCCTGGAACCGGCATCGGTCTCAACATGGCCGCCAGCGTGATCGAGCAGCACAGCGGGGAAATTCATATTGAAAGCGAAGTCGGCGAAGGCAGCCGGATTGCCATTCGCCTGCCCGAGGTGGTGGGCGCTGCGCCGGAACGAGCCCGGTCTGTTGCGTAAAAGAAAGAGTGGAACAATGGAACGAGACCCCAGGATACTATGCGTGGAAGACGAGCCTCTGCTGCTGGAAGACCTCACCGAAGAACTGCAGGAAGCGGGCTACAGGGTGGACACGGCCGCCAACGGAATAGAAGCGATCAAACGCCTTCAGCTCAGCAGGCCGGACCTGATCCTGTGCGACATGATGATGCCGGAGCTGGACGGGCCGGGCCTGCTGCAGCATGTCCGCCGTGAGTTCCGGGATCTGGACACGGTTCCGATCATCTTTCTGACCGCCAAGGCCACCCGTGAGGATATCATTGCCGGCAAACGCATGGGGGTCGACGACTACCTGACCAAACCGATTGATTATGACCTGCTGCTGGCAACGGTGGAAAGCCGGCTGCGCGAGGTCAAGCGCATCGAGGACATGAACCGGGCGCGCCTGCAGGAAGCGGAAAACGAGGTGCAGCAGCTAAAGGCGAGCAGGGGAGTGGTCAAGGTCGCCATGGTGACCAACAATCTTCAGCTGGTCGCCCCGATCAACAATGCCTTGCTGGATCTCGGCTGTGACATGCGCACGGTGCGTGAGGACGCGCTGAAGGGCGGCCGATTCACACCGCAACAGGATGAAATCGTTTTTCTGGTCTACAGCAAGCCGGTGCATTTCTATCTGGAACTGCTGAAGGGTCAGAAGCCCGGCGAGAAGATTGCCAAATATGTTGTCCTTGCGGCGCCCAACATGCATGGCGGCATTCGCGAAGCGATCCTGGAATGCGGCATCGACGAGATCATCGAGTATCCCTACAAGCCGGTCGATATTTTCAGGCAGATCGTTCTGCATTTGCGCGGCCACCATGCCGATGTGAAAACCGCCCTGCTGATCTGAACTCCGGATGGCGGCAAGAGGGGCTGGCACCGGTTTCGGCCGTTCTTTTGGACCGATCCGGAAGATCGGCAGGTGCAGGCATCGGGGCTGATGCGAATTCCGCCAAAATGTGCCTATATGACCGCATGGATCTGACGAACATGGCAGGCGGTTTTATGCATTCACTGAGACAGAGATTTCATGCTTCGCATTTCTTTGTGTGTCTTCTGATGGCCGTCAGCCTGTCCCTGAGCGCAACACACTTTGCCCCGGCCGTCGCCGATGAAAGCCAGACGGGGCTGCCGGTTGAAGACCTGACCATAACATCCGGCGAGACGGTGCACCGTTTTCAGGTCGAGATCGCCGCCACCGACGAGCAGCGCTCCATGGGCCTGATGTTTCGCGAGGAAATGGCGCTGGATCACGGCATGCTGTTCCTGTTCGAGACCGAAGGCCAACGCTATTTCTGGATGAAAAACACGCCCTTGCCGCTGGATATCATCTACATCTCCGCAACCGGCACGATCGTCAGCATCGCCGCGGACACCAAACCCTTCTCGCTGGACACCATCCCTTCAGGCGGACCTGCGCAATATGTGCTGGAAATAAACGCAGGCCTTTCTGCAAAGCTCGGCATCAAGCCGGGAGACAAGGTGTCGAACCCGTCGATGGAGGCGGAATAGGTGCTGAAGTGCACAGCTGTCCACAGCGGCCGGGGCAGTTCGTCTTCACTCTTGACGCGCCATCCGAACGCGGATAAACCCGCGACACCGTCGGGGTATAGCGCAGCCTGGTAGCGCATCTGGTTTGGGACCAGAGGGTCGCAAGTTCGAATCTTGCTGCCCCGACCATTTTCTCAACGACCTAGCTTGCTGTCTGAATGCTCAACAGCCATCTTGTGAGAGTGGCGTGAGCGTCAATTGACGCGTGCGGCTATGAATGACGCGCAAATCATTTGTGGTATGAGCCTGCGCTTCTGCCCGATTTTCTCGTCATCAATCTGCGCCGGGGACAACAGGGTCTGTCCGACCTGTGTTTGCCGGTCTCGCGCACGATCAGACCCGTCGCGACGGCAATGTCTTGCACGAGGTCCGGGGCGCATCTGTCTGAAGAGCCTGTGGTCCGGGAGCCCGTCTGATCTGTGTGGCCCAGCCAGACGAAACACTGACCCTTTCCGGGCCGGCGCCCATTGGTCAGCAGGGGATCTCGTGCGGGACAACACTTGAAAGCACGGCTTTCGTGGCGGCCAGGGTCAGGCGCGCGCCCAACGCGCTCCTGGCGGCTACCGCTTTGATGGCTTTTGTAGCCGCCAGGCCTACCCAATTTTTTCCGAGGTCTGCGCTGGCGGGCGTTCCATCACCAACCCATATGAAGAAGACGGGGACGGGCGGATCGACTGGGGGTATCGGCCACCGAAACCGGGCTGTTTTCTCCAACGTTTTTGCCGTATGACGGTCTTTTCAGAGATGTCTGCAACTTCTTCACCGGGCAAGAATTTGAGTCCGCAGCGGAATGCTTTGCCGACCTGTAAAAGTTAACAAGTCCTTCTTGTCATATTTCCGGATATTGCTAATTTGTGCGCCACTCTTGGGGCGAGGCGCCCCGGGCGATTTGCTGGAATGAAACCGGTCGGGCAGGCCGGGGGTAGGGTGCCGGGGCGGCACTGGAACAGGGGTAAGGATGAGCAGCGCGAGCGGTCTCATCAGCGAAGAGGCAAGGGCTGCCGCCACCGAGGCGGGGGCAGGTGGATCTGTTCTGAACGGATCAGCCGCAGGCGTGTCCGCGGCGACAGGCCTTTCGGCATGTCAGACGGACGCTCAGTCCCGGGGCGAAGGCACGGCCGCGTCCGACTTGGTGCGGACCAGCGTCAAGATCCGCCTGGTGAATGGCTCTGAAAGCGACTGCCGAGCCGGGGTCTATCTGGCCCGCGAAGCCCATCAGCACACGATCTTTCGCGACATTGCGTTTTCTGAAGACAAGGCCAGGGCGATCTACGACAAGGCGGTCCGCCAGCCGGAGCGGTGCGGGCTGATTTATGCTGTGCCGGGGGCGGATGAACCACTTGCCGAGGACGGGCTTCTCGGTTTTGCCTCGGTCCATGCGGGCGAGCATTTTCTGGGCGAGGGCACTTTGATCGCAACGGTGCAGACGCTGAACATTTCCCAGAAGCTTTCCGGTACGCTGCTCGGCGGCAAGGTGGCCCTGCGCCTCGTCCAGGCGATGCGCCACTGGGCCAAGACACGCAACTGCGCGCATCTGATGGTGCATGTCACCAACGGCGACAATGCCGAAGACGCGGATCGGTTCTTCCGGCGCTGCGGGTTGGTGACGGTTGGGGGGAATTACTTTGAGGCTTCGAGCGGAATGCTAGTTCAATCTCGAGAAATAGACGGTTATGGAAGTTAATCTTGAATATTTCGTAGCATTCGTTTTTTTGTGCATGCTGGCGATTGCAATTTTCCCTTATGTTTTCAAGCGCAATAGGTGGGAGAGATTATTGAAATCTCTTTCATTGAGTGCGGGATACTTAAGGTTATTGGCAGTTTTTGCTGCGTTTTTGATTTTCGTTTTCTTGGGGGTGGCTGTTTTTTACTTACTTGTGAATTTTCTGTCGGGTAGTTTGTTGGTATTAAAATAGGAACTTGGGTTGTGGGTGATAATAAAACGGATGGGACTAATATAGTCCAAGGAATTGGTGTTTCTGCTTCTCTTGATATTCCTGCGGTATTGGATTGGGTTCCGGTAGTAGGAAATCTGCCGGGTATGGGGGTTTTATCTGGCCTAAACGGTTCCATTGCGATTGGATACTGGGACTCAGGTCCACTTGGAACTTTTGTTCCGGTGGAACGAGGGTTTTATGCTTCTATTTCAACAAGTAGCATCGAAGATGAAATCCTTGGTTTGGGGACGCCTGGGGTTGGCGTAGGACCACAGCTCGAAGTATTCGACGGCGGAAAATTTCACGGTAAACTTAGCTCGATTAAATATAGTATCGGTGTCAAAGCAGTTCTGGAGGTGTTTCGAGTTGCAAAATCTCCTGAGGAACACTTTGGCGACGATATTTCGCTGGGCGCTCATGTCAAATTTGCGGGTGCAAAGTGGGAAGTAAAGGAAAACCCAGACGTATTTGATCTTATTCCGAATACAATAACAATTGGTCCGGGCTTTTTCTTTGGTGCGGAGGTCGAGAGGACATTTGCAGTAGGATTTCACAATGACGGAAGTGTTTATTATTACGATCATAATGGTAAGCATAGGTTGCTAAAGTGCTTTGTCGGTGCGACGGAAGTACAAACTCGCAATGGCAACAAGAAAATTGCTAAAATTGAGCCCGGTGATGAGGTGTGGTCGTTTGACCCACATTTGGATCTCGGTAGAGGCGATTTTGTAGCTAAAGCCGTTGTTAGAACTTTTGAAAATATTACAACTGAATTATTGCGACTTACTTGGCTTGAAGGAGCGGAAACAAAAGAACTCGTCACCACACCAAGTCACCAATTCCTGACTGTGATTGGCGGTTTCCGAGAAATCGAGTGCCTTATCCATGCAGGCAAAGGTTCTGTTGTTCTTGCCGACGGCTCTGTTGCTGAGGTCATCGCCGAGCGAATTGTCTATTCTGAAGCCACTGCCGACATGTTCGAGCAGGCGGAAGGTTACGTTTATCCGGAAAACGGCAATCTGGCGGTGAAGCCGGTCTATAAGAAGGGCTGGAAGACCTACAATTTCGAGGTTGAAGATTTTCATACCTATGTCGCCGGTGGTGTCCGGGTACACAACGATTCTTGGAACGACAAAAAAGGATTCGAGTTTCACAAGGAAGACTATGGCACAGGTGAAGCTTATGCCCTCACAGAGTTGGAAGGAGTTGTTCCGGTCAACGGCTATGCAGTTACAGCCTATCGGGTAGCGCAAAACGTTTCTTACGATGCTACGCCACAAGGTCGGGCTGAGGCGGTCTCCTTTGGAACTGCAGTTGAGGGTGGCAGCAATCGAGAGGTCAGTGCTGCTGCTTGGAGTGAGCTAAAAGCAAGAAGCGGCGAGGGGTGGACATCTGCTTTTTGGAGTGCGGATCAATTCTCCCGATTTGAGGCATCTGTTGCGCATGGTCGCGAAAAGGGTCGCAAAATTGCAGAGGCAATTTCCAGCCGGGACAAAGCTTCGGGCCGTGACACGGAAGGCGCGCGCGCGGACACCAGCCGATCTCAACCGACGCAGGACCGCGGCATTGGCACCGGCGATTATGACCGCGACGGTGAGGTCGATGCGCGTGAGTTCCGGCGGGCGGAACGGGAAAATCTTTACGACAACAACAAACAGAAAGATCAATCCGGCGCCGAAGGAGGGTCCGGCTCCAAGCCGGTCTTGATCGACCTTGACGGCGACGGCCTGGAAGTCACCGCTCTCGATCGCTCCACGGTGTTCCTCGACACGGGTGGGGATGGTTTTCTGCATCGCACGGCCTGGGCGGGCGAGGGGGACGGGGTGCTTTACTTCGACCCGGACGGCCGCAACGAGATCACGGAAAAACGCCAGTTTGTCTTCACCGAATGGGACCCGACGGCGACCAGCGATCTGGAAGCCCTGGCCTCGGTGTTTGATTCAAACGGCGACGGCACCTTAAGCGCCGGCGACAGTGACTTTGCCAAGTTCAAGGTGATGGTCACGCTGGCGGATGGCTCGATCGTGTCGAAAACTTTGGCTGAACTCGGCATTACCGAGATCGACCTGACGGCGGATGCCACCAATATCGAGCTCAGCGATGGCTCGGTGATCACCGGCAAGACGACCTTTACCCGCGCTGATGGCTCGACCGGCACGGTCGGCGACATGCTGCTGGCAGCGGAAGCTGAGGGCCACCGGGTGGAGCAGGTGGAAAGCGTCGATGGCGCCGGCACGCGCAGCCTGACGACAGCGGCCTATGCCACGGACGGCAGCAAGGCCTATGAGATCTTCTCCGAAGTGAGCGCCGACGGTCTCTCGGTCACCAACCGCTATGACGATGACGGCGACGGGGTGATCGACCGGATCCAGACCATCGAGACGGTGGTGGATGCCAGCGGCAACCGAACCGAAACCGAACAGAACTTTGCCGGCGCCGATGAGGCGAGCGCGGTTCTGACCTCGCAGACAGAAACCCGAAAGCTGGTGAACCCGGCAAGCGGTGTGATCGACGCGGGATCCACCGAGATCATCTCCCGGGATTCCATGGGCGGCGGCTGGTTCGACCAGCGGGAAACCCGCTCCTTTACGGCCGGCAGCCTGACGGTGCAGGTGGAAAACCTTGCCAAGGACGGCTCGGTGATCACCAGCCGCAGCGAGACGGTCTCGGCCGATGGATCAACCCGCATAGACGGTCTGGACGCCGATGGCGACACCAAGGCCGATACCATCGAGACACATATCGTCGACAAACACGCCGACGGCAGCCGCACGGAAACGGTCACGGTCAGCAACCAGGACGGCTCCTTGCGCAGCCAGACCATCGAAGAGGTCGGCGCGGATAATCGTTCGAAAGTCATCACCCGGGATCTTGATGGCGACGGGCTGATCGACCAGCGCGAGATCCTCGATATCACCGTGACGCCATCCGGCGGCAGCACGTCGCGGCTGGAGATCCGCAATGGCGACGGTTCGCTGAAATCCTCTTCCGTCACGGTGACTTCGGACGACGCGCTGACCAAGACCACCTCGCTCGACCGGGACGGGGATGGCGACGTGGATCTGACCACCGTCGATGCCACGACGGTGAATGCCGATGGCAGCCGGGAGCGGATCGTCACGGAGACAAATGGCGACGGCTCGATCCGGGCCATGCGCAAGGAAAGCCTTGCTGCGGACAAGGTCGGCCAGGAGGTCTGGCTCGATCTCAACCAGAATGGGAGCTTCGAGGCCGACGAGCTGGTGTCTTCTGTCGTGGTTGATGGTTCCACTTCTGAGCGAGTTGCGACCTCCTGGACACGTTCTGCGGATGGAATGGCCCTGGCAAAAGTGACGAGCACCACCTCCGCCGACGGTTTGACCACCCGGACGGAGAGCGATCTCGATGGCGATGGCGACATCGATCTGCGGGTCAGTGATGTCACGGTTCTGAACGGCGACGGCTCGTCCAGCCGGACGGTGACCACGAAGAACCAGGACAGTTCTCTGCGCACCCTTGTCGAAACGCAGACCAGCGCGGACGGGCTCAGCAAGACCGTGCGCGAAGATGTCGACGGCGACAGCCTGTTTGAAAAAATCACCGTCAACACGCTGACGCTGGAAGCAGACGGCGGCACGACGCAGACGGCGTCCGCCTATGCCGGCAATGGCACGACCCTGCTGTCGCGCACCATCACCACCGATTGCGCCGACCGGCGGACCCAGACCGTCACGACCGACCGGGATGGCGACGGTACCATCGACAGCACGTCCATCCGGGTGAAGGGCACCGATGGGGCGGTGACGCAGACCGTCACCGAGGGGGCGGCCGATGGCACGGTTCTGGGCGAAACACGCAAGACCCTCAGCGCCAACGGCCTGACCACGACAACGGCAACGGATCTTGATGGCGACCAGATCGCCGATGTCACCAGCCGCCAGACGACAACCCTCAATGCCGATGGCAGCCGGACGACGGTCAGCACCACGGAGAACGGCGACGGTTCGCTGAAGAGCACCTCCACGGTCACTGTCAGCGATGACGGGCTGAAGACGGTGAAACAGACCGATGCGGATGGCAACGGCACTTATGAGCGTGTTGTCACCGACGAGACAGTTCTGGAGGCTGGTGGCGGCACCACCCGCACGCTCGAGACCCGCGCGCAATCGGGCGAGGTTCTGTCCCGCAGCCGCACGGAAACCAGCGATGACGGCCTGGTGACGGTCCAGAAGACCGACCGGGACGGCAATGGCACTTTTGACCTGGTCGAAACAGCGACCACGGTTCTGAACGCCGATGGCGGCACGGTAACGACCACCGCGACCCTCGAAGGCGGTGTGCTGCGCGGTTCCACGACGCAGACCATCTCCGACAATGGTCGGTCCAACATTACCGAGACCGACATCAATGGCGACGGCAAGACGGACATCCGCCTCACGCAATCGATTGCCGACAGCGGCCTTGCAACGGATCATGTCCAGCACAAGGGGGCCGATGGCTCTGTCCAGAGCCAGACCCGAACGGTGACCAGCGCCAATGGCCTGACGGTCACCGCGTCCCAGGATGCCGATGGCAATGGCGCCTATGAGACCCGCACGGAAACCGTCCGGGTCTTGAACGCGAATGGCTCCGTAACGACCACGACCAGCTCTAAAGCACAGAACGGTGCGCTGCAGAGCCGCTCTCAAGAGACCGTCAGCGATGACGGCCTGTCGACGACGGTCAAGCGCGATCTCGACGGCGACGGCACTTATGACAGCACGCTGGTCAGGGGCAGTTCGCTGGCGCCGGACGGCACGCTGACCACCATCGAAACGGTGACGGCGGCGGACGAGTCGCGTCTTTCCGGCCGGGTTGAGATCGTGGATGGTGATGGCCGTTCCTCGACGGTGCGGCTGGATACGAATGGCGACACCTTTGACGACGAGGTTGTCTCGACCTCCATTGCCGACGATGGCTCGTCGGTGACCACCGCGTCCTATTACTCAGAGACCAGAGAGCTGATCGCCCGCACCACCACCAGGGAAAGCGGCAACGGGCTGGAGAAGACCGTCTCCTTTGATCTCGACGGCAACGGCACCGCCGAACGCACGCTGAGCGACCAGACGGTGATCGATGCAAACGGCACCACGACCCGCACGGTGAGCCATCAGGCCGGCTCCGGCCGCTTGCTGGCCCGCGAGGAGGTGACCAGCTCAGATGATGGCTTGAGCGTGACAACGGCGCTCGATCTGGATGGCCAGCTTGGCAACGACTTTGTCACCACCAAGACCATCAGCTTTGGCCATGACGGCACCACCACGGACCGCTGGTCGACCTTCGGCCCGGGAGGGCAAAAGGGCAGTGTGACGCGTACAACCAGCGGCGACGGTCTGGAGGTGACCACGGCGACGGATCTCGACGGCGATGGCGACATCGACCGGCAGACCAGCCTTGAATTGGGGGCGATCGGGGGCAGCACCGAGACCAACCGGTTCTATGGCAACGGCGCCAACCTGCAACGCTCGGAAACCACGATCCTCAGCGCCGATGGTCGCCAGCGCACCGTCAATATCGACCGGGACGGCGATGGGGATCTCGATCTGAGTACACACACGGCCATTGACCTCAGCGGCAACGAACTGACCACCTGGTCGGATCTTGCAGCAAATGGCGATGCCGAGGCGGTGGTGACCCGCCTGGCCAATGCCAACGGTACCAGCGACATCTACCGGCTGGACATTGACGGCGACGGCAGCACCGACATCACACGTGAGACCTCGATCTCTTATGACAGTGCCGGCAACGAGATAAGGGTCTTTGAAGAAACGGAAGCTGTCGGCGGCCTTGCGTTCAAGTCGACGACAACCACCTCGGCCAATGGCTTGACCTCGAGCCGGGAGACCGACAGCGACGGTGACGGTGCCATCGACACGCGCATGGAGACCAAAACCATCTATCACGCGGATGGTTCGTCCGTGACGACCAGCCGGGACTGGCATGTCGATAGCGGCGATCTGCGCTCCAGCTATCTTGAAACCGTCAGCGCCGATGGCCGCACGGTCACCGAACGCTTTGATTTTGACGGCGACAGCGTCACCGACAAATCCCGGGTCACGCAAACCGCTGCCGATGGCTCGGTGGTGGTGATCGAAACCGGCTTTGGCGAGAATGGTGCTGAGAGACGGTCGGTGACGACAACTTCCTCCGACGGTCTCACCACCACGGTCCTGCGCGACGGTGTCACCCAGACCTTCTCCCGCTCCGAGCTCGGCAATGGCAGCTATGACTGGGACAATGGCAAGGCGGGCACAGCGCATGTCGCCGTCTCCCACAAGGTTGATGCCATGGGCATCGAGACCTGGGAAATGACGTCTGCGGCCGGCAGCCACAGCCAGCGTTTTGATGCGGCCGCCAAGGCCCGGCTTCTGGCCGAGGCCGCCAGGCTCTTTGATGCCGCCCTCGACCGGGACATGGATGGCTCTGAAATCGAGGTCCTGGTGAAGCATGCCCAACATGGCCAGCTGAACCTGGACAGCCTGGCCACCGCGCTGCTCGGCTCGGCCGAATACAGCGCCCGCTACGGCGCGCTGACGGACACGGGTTTTGTCGCAAGAGCCTATCAGAACACCTTCGGCCGCGAGCCGACGGTGGAAGAGCTGGGCGACCACCTGGCCGCTCTAAAAGCGGGCACCAGCAAGGGCGCGCTCCTGGCGGAACTCTCTGAAAGCGCGGAACATATCGTCGTCGGCAACGGCCATGGCGAGACCAACAACCATGATGTCTTCCTGATCGATGTGGTCAAGGAAGACGATCACCATGTGTCACTCGGGATCAGCGGGCTTGATCTGAACACCAGCAAGGACAGTGCGCTGGTCGGCACGGCGTCCAGCCAGACCCTGAACATCGGCAGCCACGATGCTGTGTTCGGTCTTGCCGGCAACGACACGCTCAATGGCAGCTCCGGCAACGACATTCTCGTCGGCGGCACCGGCAATGACAGGCTCAACGGCGGCGCGGGCAACGACACCTATGTCTATAACCGCGGCGATGGCCACGACACGATCAACGACGGCAGCAGCCCCTCGGGCGGTGATGTCTTGCGGTTCGGGGCCGGGATCGAACTGGAGGATCTTCGGTTTTATCACGTCAGCAGAAACGAAGTCAGGTTGGAGTTTTTTGCGGAAAGTCAGGCTGAGGCCAACAGCGCGTCAGCTCAGGGCCTGGCGCCGCTCACCGGGTCCATCACCATCCACAATTGGAACGACGCCACCACACGGCCGATTGACTGGCTCGTCTTTGAGGACGGAAGCCAGGTCTGGATTGGCGGGATCCGCAACTTTGGTGGATCGGGCGTCGACTACAACCTCTATTACCGCCTGAGCGATGGCGCCGACACATTCACCTCCACCGGCCGCGCCCCTGATGCCCATACGGGCCATCAGGGCAGTTCCGACATCATCGTCGGTGCCAATGGCAATGACATCCTCCACGGCAAGGAAGGCCATGACCACCTGATTGGTGGCGGGGGCACCGACAATGTCTATGGGGGCGACGGCAACGATATCCTCGAAGGCGGCGCCAGCGCGTCGGGGTGGCAATATCTCAACGGCTACAAAGGCAACGACACCTACATTGTCTCCCGCGAGGATTATCAGAATTTTGTCAACACCTACGCGGAAAAAGGCGATTGGGGGACCGACACGATCGTCTTTGACGATCTCACGCTTGCCGATCTCGAGATTTCGATCCGTGACAATGCCGACGGTTATCAGAATGGCGACGAATTGCAGTTCATCTGGCGCGATTCGAGCGGTGGATACGAAGGCGCTTTGCGGGTTGCCTTTGGCGGCCAGCATATTGAGCGGTTCGAGTTTGCTGATGGAACCATCGTTTCGAAATTTGGATTTTCTTCCCAAAACCGGGTGATTCTCTATGGCACATCGGCCAACGATACGATTGTCGGCACGAAGGGCAGCAATTACATCAAATCAGGTGCCGGAAACGACATTCTGGACGCTGGCGGAACTCACGGGTCCTGGCAGCATTTGCACGGTCAGGAGGGCAACGACACCTATTTGATCGGCCTCGACGATGGCCACGTCTGGATCTCCCAACACGGTGAATGGGCGGGCAGCGGCACGGACACCGTTCGATTCAAGGATCTGACGCTGCAGGATTTGACCCTGTCGACCTATAGTCATTCAGGGTATGGCGAGAGTCTTCAGCTAGGCTGGAGCAAGAACAGCCACTCCGGGAACCTGTTCCTGTCGGACATGGGGCAGTATATCGAACGGTTCGAATTTGCGGACGGCACAAGCCTGAGCAAAATTCAGTTAGGAAACGATGTTTACGGGCGCTGGCAGTTGCATGGAACTGACACGGACGACCTGATTATTGGTACTTCCCTCAGCAACTACATTTACGGTGGCAACGGGAATGACACAATAGATGCGGGAGGCGCCAGTCCGGACTCAGGAGCCTGGCAGCATCTCCGTGGTCAAGGCGGCAATGACACCTATCTGATCGGTCTCGACGACGGCAATGTCTGGATCACCCAGCATGGCGAATGGGTGGGCAGTGGCACGGACACCGTCCGGTTCATGGACCTGACCTTGTCTGATCTGACGGTGTCGACTTACAGCCATCAAAACTACGGTGAGTCCCTGCAACTGAGTTGGAACACCGGCGAACATCGCGGCAACCTGTTCCTATCGGACATGGGCGAGCATATTGAGCGATTTGAGTTTGCTGATGGAACAAGCCTTAGCGCCATCACTCAGGGAAGCCACGATCGGATCGTTCTGCATGGCACGTCGTCTGGCGAGCTTATCGTCGGGTCCAGTGAAGACAATATTCTGCTGGGCCGGGGTGGTAATGATGTTATTGACCCTGGAAAAGGAACCGGGGGATGGCAGCATGCACGAGGTGAAGAAGGAAACGACACCTATCTCATCGACCAAGATGACGGCACTGTCTGGATTACGCAACAAGGCGAGTGGGCGGAAAGTGGAACTGACACGGTCCGGTTTAAGGATCTAACGCTTCAGGATTTAACGCTGGGAACCTACAGTCACGCGGGATACGGCGAGAGTCTCTGGCTTTCCTGGAATAACAACAGCTATGCGGGAAATCTGTTCCTATCGGACATGGGACAATACATCGAGCGGTTCGAATTCGCCGACGGGACAGCGTTCGGCGCAATTGGTTTCGACAGCATTGGTCGGTTGCTTCTGACAGGTACCGATGGCGACGACTATATCCGCGGCGGCGGTTCCAGTCCTGGTGACCGGGCAGGCCGGTTTACAGACGACTATCGTCTCTATGGTGGTCATGGCAACGACACGCTGGAAACCGGTACCAGCGACCTTGCCGACTGGCAGTTGCTTTATGGTCAGTCCGGAGACGATCTTTATCTCGTCGGTTCCAACGGTGGTTCGATGATCATCGACCAAACCGGAGAGAAAACCGGTGGCGGCACGGACACGATCCGGTTCAAGGATCTGAACCTGTCTGATCTGGCTATCTCTTTTCACGACCACGGCAATGCCAATGGGGTCGCACTGAAACTCGCCTGGGAGGCCGAAGGTGGTCGGTTAGCGGGACAATTGCACATTGCCAACATGGCCGAGCATATTGAGCGGTTCGAATTTGCGGATGGGACGACGCTGAGCCAGATCGTGGAGCGGTCCGACGGCCGGGCGGCGTTCTTCGGCACCAGCGGTGACGATCTGATTGTCCTTGGCGGCGTGTCGCCGGGCCAGGAAGGTGGCCGTTTGACGGATGATCATGTCGCTTATGGGGGCGCGGGCAACGACATTTTGGTTGCTGGCCCGAGCGATCTGCAGGACTGGCAATATCTGGAAGGCCAGAGTGGTGACGACACCTATGTGATCGGGTCCGGGGTCGGGTCCGTGCTGATCGACCACAATGCGGAAGTGTCCGGTGGCGGGTTCGACACGATCCGGTTTACCGACGTGTCGCTGTCGGATCTGTCGATCGCCTATTACACGCATCGCAATGCAGACGGCAGCGTGAACGCGAATGGCGAGGCGCTGGCCCTGTCCTGGTCGGCCTCCGGCAACCGGCCTGCGGGCGAGCTCCAGATCGCCAACATGGCCCAGCATATCGAGCGGTTTGAGTTTGCCGATGGGACGATCCTGTCGGCGATTACCCTCCAGTCGGACAGCTCGATCGCGCTTTTGGGCACCTCCGGGAACGACCGGATCGCCGGAACGGCGGTGATCGATCACCTGAGCGGCGGTGCTGGGTCTGACACGTTCGTCTTCACCGATGGTCACGGCAACGACACCATCACCGACTTCACAGACGGGGAAGACCTGATCCGGATCGAAGGTGGCAGCTTCAGCTTTGCTGATCTTCTTCTGGAAGCCTCAGGCTCGGATGCACTGGTGCGGTTCGGAAGCTCGGTTGTCACGCTGGAAGGGGTGCAGCTGTCGGCTCTGGGTCAGGATGATTTCCTGTTCTAGTCCTTTCGAATTGAACATTCAAAAACTGCCGCGCATAATCCGCGTTCGCGCGGCAGTTTGTCGAAGGCAAACCGGGCAAAAACTTAGGGCTCGATGGGGTCCGCAACGGGATTGTCGCGCTGATTACTGTGAGAGCTCCGTTGAGGTTTATGGGAAGATATTTCCAGTCTGTTCCGGTGGGTTGAACGGCCAGCCCAGGTGCATTCTGTTGAATGGCCGCTACTTCTGTTGGAAGCGCTTGGAGTGTGACGAGAGGGGCGCAAGTTCAAATCTTGCTGCCCCGACCACTCTCCATCACACACTTATCGTGTCGCTCCGAGTTATGTTCCACCGGTCACCACATGCGCAGCCAAATCGGCGAAATGCGAACGATTTTGCCGTGGTTGCCATGCAAAGGCCGGGATAACTCCGGGGATGCCGGGAATGCGGGCTTGTGCAAGCTACGTCGCGGCAACAGACTGGTCCGGAACAAGTTTCAAGGCGTTGTGATCGGCACGGACCGCATGGGGTGCGGGGCGACGGGGCGGGTGGATGCTACCGGATCCGGACGAACAGGCGACCCTGGACGTGACGGCGGCGATTGCCGCCCTTCGCACAAGGGTCGAGGACAGCGGACTTTCTCTCAAGGAAAGTGCGGATTTCTCCCTGTTCGAAAAAACGGTGCGCGCAACCGAAGACAAGTACCTCATGGAGGATTTCTCTCCGCGTTTCTTCGATCTGCATGGCGCAACAGCCTTCTGGGTCGGGGCCTATAACGAGCACGGCAACATCGTGTCGGTCCAGGCGGCCAAGATGGACGACCTGCGGGACCGCAGTCTGGCCGAGCACTGGCAGCAGCAGCAGCGCCGCATCTTCGTCGATCCCAACCCGCAGGTGCGCTTCGGCACAGATCATGCCCATGACGCCTATTTCATGCGCGGGCGCATTGTTTATCACGGTAACCTCTGGCTCAGGCGCGATATCCGCGGCAAGGGCCTCGCCGAACCGCTGACCCAGCTTGGATTCCTCCTGTCTCTTTTGAAATGGTCACCGGACTATCTCTATGGGCTGATGGCCGCCAGAAGCGCGGAGAAGGGCTTCGGCATCCGGGTCGGTTACCGCCGCTTCGTGCCGCGCGGTACGCACTGGGAAATTGCGCCGGGCCATATCCGGGCGGATGACTGGCTGGTCTATGCCACGCGCGGCGACCTGCACGGGCTGGCCAAGCTGATTGTCAGGACGTCCGGCGCAGATCCTGAATGACGCCGAAATAGGCGCAGAACCGCACGGGGGAGTAGGGGACAGGGCGCAGCGCGACAATCAGCCGTTCAAACGCCACTTCGTAGATTTCGCCATTCACCTGCACGGGCGTGCGGGCGTAGCCGTAATAGGGCGTGCCGGCAAGCGCCTTGCGATAACCCTCGGCAGAGGCCTGCTCCAGGTCTTCGTCCGGGGTGCGCAGCCCAGAGGCGGGACTGGACGGGCTGGCCCAGTCTTCTCCGAACAGCGTGCGCTGGCCGCTGTCCTTGCCGACATAGAAGATCGGTGGCGGCGCGCCGTCCGGCATCCGGTCCGAACACAGACTCAGATGTGGCAGGTAGGGTTTGAGGCGCTCCTGGATCTCGCCCGAACCGGCGGACAGGATGCTGTCGTAAAAGGCAGACAAACGCGGATCGGCCAGGCCCTGGTCGATGGCCTTGGTTCCGATTTCGCTAAAAAGAGCGTTTGGGCGCGTCAGCAAGGTCGGTCTCGTCCGTTGGTTTTAACGGTTACCGTTCAAACGCCTGCAGCAGAAGCGACATGACGTTGAGGAACTCGTCGCGTTTCTCGGGAGACAGTTGATCCGGATCGCCAACACCATAATCGAGCGTCAGGATCATGTCCCACATCTCAGTCAGGTTGGCCGCATCGATGGCGGCCTTCAAGGTGAGCCCTTCCGTCGTGATCGGCTGCACATGTTCAGGAACAGGTGTGTCCAACCGCTTCAGATACTCATAGTACATATTGCTAGCCTTGTTGTTATTATGAGCCGCGCCCATGCCACAGGGCCCGGCCGGTCAAGGCCAGTGCCCTAAGAATGTGTGTCAAAGGGCCGGTTGGATGGTCACAGCCCAAGTCACGTTACGGCAGTTTTTAGCACGCAGAGGTGGCATCTGTCATGTCACGAAAGTGTCACGCTTCCGCCAACGCGCAATACCGTTAACGTGACCTTTCTTGGGTTGTGTCCCGTTCCTGGCAGGCAATGATTGAGCAAAGCGCCAAGATCGGTGTTGACTTCGCGGGCAAAGGCGGGAAAAAGCTGGGGGTGAGGAAACAGACGTTCCGCGTTTTGATTTGAGGGCACAGTCATATGGTTGCGCGCATTTACCGTCCGGCAAAAACGGCCATGCAGTCCGGCAAGGCGAAGACCCAGCGCTGGGTGCTGGATTATGAGCCGGAGGCGGCCAAATCCGTGGAGCCTTTGATGGGCTATACCTCTTCGTCCGACATGAAGCAGCAGATCAAGCTCTACTTCGAAAGCCAGGAAGAAGCGGTCGCCTATGCCAGACGTCACGGCATTCCGCACCGGGTGGAAAAGGCCCAGGAGCGCAAGGTGCGCGGTGCAGCCTATGCCGACAACTTCAAGTTCAATAGGGTTGCGCCCTGGACGCACTAGCGGCCGGCCGTCTCCCAGATCAAAGTCGAATGTTTGATTGCCTGTTGAAACCGGCAAAAGCGGATCGACTTCAGCCCTTGTTTCGGCGAAGACACTTCAGAGGCTGATCCAAGCCTCTCAAACGGCCCCGTAGCTCAGCTGGATAGAGCACTCGCCTTCTAAGCGAATGGTCGCAGGTTCGAATCCTGCCGGGGTCGCCATTTTTCCAGGAAGTCAGGTATTCTTATGGCCGATTTCGGGTCGCCTGGAGCAGGCCGACCGGAACTTCGTACGCCATCGGTCAGACACCAGCGCCGTCTGCGCGGACGGAAGAGGTCCCAAGCCTGCAGGCAGACGGTTTGATTCGAAGACCAGACGCGGTTGGTGTCAGACATGTTCACGCGCCGAACATGCCGCTACCGCGCACCAGCCAACATGCTTATGGGTTGATGCGCGGAATTGCCTGTCAGCGATCAGACAGACTCGGCCTTTGCCGTCTCTGCCTTTGTCTGCCCCACCATGAGAGGTGTGATCTTGGTCTTCAGAATCATGTCGACATCCTCAGACCCGTCTTCCAGGGACTGGAGCGCCATGTCGAGGAAATAGGAACAGAACGTGCGACCGTCCTTGTCCGATTCCTTTTTGGTGTAGCGGATCATCCGCTTGATCGCTTCGATTGTAGGTTCCTGTTCGACTTCAGGGCGATCAGGGGTGACTTTCATAGACATAATACTACCCACCAGTATTTAAATTGCCGTTTGCAGCTGAGCTGCTGTGACCATCCACGAAAAAGCATGCTGTTGCAGCGTGAAATGAGCGTGATAAGGTGCTGTTGTGTTTCAGGTTGCATGGTATTCGCAGTTGCGCGATAGCAGCTGAAAAACAGTGAATTTCAATTACGGGGAATTGATGGCAAACGCCTTTTGCTTCGCCTGTCTCGGTCGACCCTTGCTGCTGGGCAAGGGGCAGGAACCGGTTGCGGTGAAAACCCGTAAGGCACTGGCGATTATGGGATATCTGTGCCGCAGTGGCGGTCTGGCATCGCCGCGCGAGGCGCTGGCAGACCTGCTTTGGTCCGGTACGGACCGGCACAAGGCGATGCAGTCCCTGCGACAGGCTCTGCGCCAGCTGAAAACGGCGGAAGAAGCCGGCAGTATTGATGTCGTGCGGTCTTCCCCGGGGCACGTTCAATTGGATCCGGCAGTCTTTTCTTCGGACCTGACGCGCGTCATGGAGCTGATCGAACGCGGTCTGGCCGCGGACTTTCATGAAGCGGAGGAGCTGTGGCGCGGAGACTTCCTGAGCGGCTTTGAGGACATCGATCCGGAGTTTTCCGAGTGGCTGATGGTTGAGCGGGAACGGGTTCAGAACGAAGTCACCAGCGCTGCGTTCCAGCATCTCAATCAGATCTCCACTGAAGACGGCGGCGTGCGGGTGGAAGCTGGCGGCCGCTTCCTCCTGAAGATCGATCCGGCTTATGAAGCTGCGCACAGGGTCCTGATCCGGCTTTACAAGAAACTCGGCCAGCACGAGCGGGCAGAACAGCAGTATCAGGCCTGCGTGCGCGAAATGCGCCTTCACCTGGATGTGGAGCCGGAGCCGGAGCCGGAAACGAAAGCGCTGTTGGCGGACAATGAGTTCGAGCAATCCGCTCCACAGTCGGACCAGGCATCGTTTGACGCAGCGAATACGCTTCCAAATAGCGAGAGCATTATCCGTCTGCCCGAGATCTCAATCCTTTCCGCCACAATTGCGGATCCAAAACTCGCGGACGCATTGAACCTCAAAGAAGAGATCGTCGCAGGTCTGTCTTCGTTCAGATCATTCGATCTTTATCAAGCCGAGTATTTCGGCGAGGAAAATCTGCCAGCGCCAACCTTGGTCAAAGGGCACGATTTAGGGAGCTATTTGTTACGTTTTCGGCACAACGGACATGGGAGCAAAGTTGCTATCCAGTTTGAGGACCGCACGGACGGGCGCATCGTTTTCAATGAAATCGTCGATCTCAACATGTGGGAGAGTCTTCAGGCTGCCGCCAGCCAGACTATAAGTCGCATTCATCTGTATGCTACCGGTAAGTTGAGGAATCCCGGCAACAATGCGGCTTTCGCAAGATGGTGCCAGGCAGAAGCTCTGATGTGGGACTTCGACCCACAATCCGATTTTAAAGCGCTACAATTGCTGAACGATCTGGAGAAGCGGCACAGCAACTTCTCGATGGTTTTTTCTGCCAAGGCGTTGATAAATATGAAGCAATTGACGCATTACCCGATTGAGGACCGGGAATTGGGTTTGGCAATGGACGAAATCCTGTCGCTTTGCGAACACGCTGTCTTGCTGGATCCATGGCAACCTGTGAACCAGAGGGCCTATGGCTGGGCGCTGATCCAATCCAATATGTCGGACCAGGCGAGAAAAGCCTTTTCACAAGCCGGCCGGCTAAACTCTGTCGATCCGGCAAATCTCATGTCGGTGGCCGAAGGTCTCGCTCTTGCCGGTGACGTTCAACAGGCTAGGAACAAGGCAGAGTTTGCGATGTCTCTGTTTTCCGCTGTGCCAAGGGTATTCTTCGAATATTACTCGAACATACTATTTGCAGCCGAGGACTATGAAACATCGCTTCAGTTCATCGAGAAAACATCCCTCAAAAGCATGTCAGGCCTCACAACCAGAATTGCTGCACTTATTTGCGCAGGTAAGCAGGACGAAGCAGTTGAAGTGTTGAATCGATACAATGATCGCTATTCCGCTATCATTCAAAATACAGGACTTGGACAGCAGGATCCTGACGAATGGGGCAAACGCGTGAACTTCTTCTTGGATCCTAAGACGCGTTTGAACTACAACAGGGGTGTCGATCTAGTTAAGCGATTTTTCTTCGGCGACAGGGCCTGTTTTTAAGACCTGTGCCTGGAACATAGCTCCAAGTCCGCTCAGATACTCCCGGTTTCCCTGACTGACACGCTTCTCGTTCAAACGATAGGGAAGAGCAACGACGTCTGAGCTTGCACCGTCGACAACTTCGAATGAAATGAGCTTGGTTACATGTTCCGGCAGACCAAGATCTGAAAGAATCTGTTGCGGAGCATTTTTCAATGCTGCCCGCTTTTCCGGATCAACCCGGGCTTCTGCGAGCAGGCGCCCCAAGGCAACTATGTTGCGCCTGTAGTAGGGAAATCGGGCCATGATTGCCTCATTGTTTGACGCAAAGGGTTGCCTTGCGGGCAAATAGCCCGCAAGGCGTTTCGTGAGTGAGACCTTACTCAGGAATATCGTCGTACATGCAGGTGCCAAGCGCCAGCTTGCCGAGCTCCTCGAAATAGCTTTCGTCATTGGCGGCGACCCGGGCGGCATCGACTTCGGCCGGGATGATCAGGTGAACCAGGTCTGCAGTGTCAGCGAGGATGGTCAGATCGCTGCGGGCACCGAGATCCGCCAGAACTTCTTCCGAGTTTTCGACAAGATGTTCACGGGCAGTGCTGTCCTGGATGATCGCGCCAAGTTTCGCGCCAAGTTCCAAGGTGGAAGCAGAAGAAGAATTGGCGTGCATAATGAGCCTCCTGAAGTTAAGGTTGCACGGTAACTTGCCTGGTGGTTGGATGGTCACCCGGCTTTTCTGAATTAGGTCAAACTTTAGTAAAATTATGTGGGTAGATGTTCTTTACTACTGTCTGACTGCTTTCGAAATGAATGTAGAATGAAGTTGGGACTACCCACAATAGTAGTCAAAAGAATCCCGGGTGAGTGCAATTACTGGGTGAGGTAAAGTACTTTACCTAAGGGGATAGCGTGCAGACCATGGACATCAGCAACCCGAAGGGGCGGCTTGAACCGCCGGCAGAGCTGTCGAACCTCGGCGAAACTGTCATTGCGGATTTGGTCCGCGTTGGCCTTTTGTCTTCCGATCATGGCGGCGATATGCCTAAATTGCGGATGGTGGATGAAGGTTTGCGCCTGTTCGTTCCGCTCCTGGAGCGTTACCAGATCAAGCTGGTGCCGATGGAGCGACCGGAATGTCCGGTACATTTTTGTACCGGCATCCTGAAACTGCCAGCAGAGCCGTCGTTGCAATCAGCCCAATCGGGACTGTCAATTCCCGCGGGCGGGCAGGGAAATAGCCTGCAAAAAGCAACTTTAAGTTGTTTGGGGGAGCTGGCCGAGCGCGTAAGTCTTTGTAGTCTGGGCGATCACGATCCGCGGGTGTTTCTGACAGGGAATGGGCAACCGCAAGTAGATTTTCTCTCTTTCGTTGGATTGAGTGCCGCGCAGCAGGCTGTGGTAACGCAGCGTTTTGGCCAGGGCTTTCAGAAAACAGCGGCCGCAGATCCTGATTGGAATCGCTTCTCCGCGCGGCGGGTCAAACTGGCCAGTATCACTGG
Organism: Roseibium sp.; assembly: GCF_965233565.1. Lineage (GTDB taxonomy): Bacteria > Pseudomonadota > Alphaproteobacteria > Rhizobiales > Stappiaceae > Roseibium. Next base: position 6,158,282 of record NZ_OZ247494.1, read on the forward strand.
AAATGGCCTGCTTGAGCTGCCTGCTTTTGCGGTTTTGTTGCAAGAAAGCGAACGCACTATCGGCGGTGCTTTATCTCTTGCATCAAGCGTTGGTTGTGCAGTCTGGCCCAGCCGTGACGAGGCGCGCAAACGCGCTTTACTGGAATTGGCTGAACGCGATGCTGTTGCCCTGACGTGGTACAACCGCCTGGGGATAACTTTTCTACCAGTGGGAATTTTGCGCGAAATCCTGTCGCCAGAGCTTGTGGCTCATATGGATGCAGGACCTCGTCGCTGGGGTGTTTATCTGCTCCAGACGGATCTGGCGGTGCAGGTTGCAATAGCAGTTTCTCATGATGCGGACGGACGGACCTGTGCGTTTGGGTCGGCGGCAGGGTGGGACGCTGCCTCTGCCTGCAGCAGCGCACTGGAAGAGCTGCTGCAGTCGGAAAACGCACTGCAATTGATGGACAAGTCCTATCCGGCCTCCGAGAAGATGGTTCGCATTCCCAAACAGCTTGCCTATGCGCGCCGCCGGTCAATCCTGGAAGATCTGCCCCTTCAGGATGCCAGGCCCGCCTCGGACCAACAGCTGTCTAGACGCTTTAGTGACGAAGCGCTGTTGCAGAGTTGCAAGGAGCAGAGCCTTTCGATCTGGGAATTCGATGCAACACGCCCGGACCTGGACATTCCGTGTATCAAGCTGCTGTCGCCAGACCTGTGCACGTGGGAACCGCGGTTCGGCAAAAAGCGACTTTATGAAGCGCCGGTCAAATGGGGAGCGCTCCAAAAACCGTTGACTGAAGCCGCCTTTGCGGACCGACCGTTTCCGTTTTGAAAAAGTGGTTCGGCCAAAGCGTTGACAGAGACACGGCTGAGGCCTTAATAAAACCTGACTCAAGAGCTCAGGTTTTGAGATCTTTGCGTCCGGATGACGACTGGGTCATCCGATCTCTGGAAGAAACCTTGGGCGGGGCAATCCCGCCCTTTTTTCAGCGAACCGTCGGGCGCCCGTCGGCAAAAGGGCGTGCAAGGGTCATCACCCAGAAATTGCGCCATTTACCGGTATTTCGGTTGGTTCTGGCGATGCCGACCCGCGTGACATACGGGTTGAGCAGGTTCTTGTTGTGGCCTTCCGACCCTTGCCAGCCACGAAACGCCGCTGCGAGATCGGCATAGCCTGCGCCCAGGTTCTCTGCGGCCGCGTAATTGGCGTAACCGGCCTTGTCGAGACGCTGGGAGAGCCCAAACGCACTGTGGGCCCAGGTTTGCATGCTGTCTCTTTCGGCGATGTGCCGAGCCATGTCCTGAGACACCTTGTCCAGGGCAGGATCCAGCCTGAGCGCAGGCAGACCGTTTTGCTGGCGATAGGCGTTCAACATGGACAGCATCTGGGACTGGTCGACCGGCTGATTGGTCAAGACGGTCTTGTCTTCAAGCTCGCCCCCGCCTGGCAAAGCGCTGCAGGCGCTAAGCGCCGCGGCCAGCAACAGGCCCAGAAGAACCGGGAAAAAGCCGCGGGTATCGGTCGCCTGGAAGATCAACGTTCGTCCCCTGGCCAGACGACACCTTCGTCTGCAAAGAAGTTATAGGGGCCTGGGAAATTCTCCACATACGCCATGTGGGTCACAACTCCGGTTTCCTTTGAATGATAGTGCAGGAAATAAGCCGCCGGTTCGAAGTTGAACAGGGCAGGACTGTCTTCGCTCAGATCGAGCACGACCTGATGGCCCGTGCTTGGTGCAAGCGTCATTATTCTTCCGGCGAAGCTGGCAATAATTTGCCGATGCAAGTGGCCGCATAAAAACCGTTCCACATGGGCGTGGGGTGTAACGACTTCCTCGAGGGCCGGCGCATCGGTGAGGCCGATATTATCCATATGCCGAATTCCGGACAGGGCAGGCGGGTGATGGAGCGCGATCAGGGTCGGGCGTTCATCTTCGCGCAACCTTGCATCCAGCCAGCGCAGTTGATCCCGGCCGATTTCGCCGCAGGGGCTTCCACTCAGATAGGTGTCCAGCACAATGAGGCGAACGCTGCCGATGTCGGCGCAGTAACTGATCTTGCCATCCGGGTTCTCTGCCAGTCCAGGATACCCAGCCATTTCACGTCGCATATTTGCCGTCGAATCGTGATTTCCAGGCAGAAGATAGACCGGCATGTCCAGACGGGAGAGGATCCGCTTTGCAACAGCGTATTCGCGTGGGTCGCTTCGGTCAGTCAGGTCCCCGGTGATGACCAGGGCATCGGGCTGCGGGTCCAGTGCCTTTACGGACAGAATGGCACGTTCCGCCAGCATGTTGGTGTCGGAGACCCGGTAACAGGCAAGACCGCGCGGCCGCAAATGCAGGTCGGTCATGTGGGCGATCAATGTCATTGGAAATCCATGTGTCTCAAAGATGATTCAACAGACAGACGATAGAGCGCCGGATGAAAATTTGAAAGCATCCGGCCGGACTGCCGCATCCATTGAGACCGCAGTGTGATGGTCAAGGCAATTTCGGGAGCACCCCCTGAGGCTGAGCAAGTCTCTGAGCAGACACCTTGCCACGCTGGCGTGACCGGTCAACAAGCCTTGGCAAATGGTGCGCCGGGTCGGCGCACGCTGCGGCGAGGGCGAAAGGCGGGCTTTTCCCTGGCCCTTCAGGGTTGACGGGCATGGACTTGTTTCCCTTTTTGAAAAGCTCATGTAGGAGATGCTTGCAAGACGGGGTTACCGTTCCCCGGACAGAACTGGATCTAGGATTTTATGGCCGACAAAAACGACACAGCCCCCAAGGCGGATGACGAGGCCGCGAAGGTGGAGGCCTCCGGCCCGGCTGCCGAGGCTGCAGGCAAGGACAGTGCCGATGCGCCAAAAGCGCCGCGTAAACCCGTCTGGATGCATATTTTCGGTCACGACATCACGGCACCGTTTCTGCTTCTTTTGCTGTCGCTGTTTCTGTTTGTGCCGGGCCAATGGAACGTGCCGCCGCTTGATCGCGATGAACCGCGCTACACCCAGGCGACCAAGCAGATGCTTGAGACAGGGGATTACGTTGATATCCGGTTCCAGGAGCAGGCGCGGCACAAGAAGCCTGTCGGTATCTACTGGATGCAGGCAGCCGCAGCAAAACTGACCGGAAACGGCGCTGACGCGCCGCTTTGGGTCTACCGGCTGCCGTCCATTCTGGGGGCGACCCTAAGCGTTCTGGCGGCCTTTTGGCTTGCGCGCGCCTTCATGGGCCCGGCCGGAGCTTTGCTTGTCGGCTGTTTTGTCGCCCTGGCGATCATTGTCGGAGTTGAAGCCAGACTTGCCAAGACAGATGCCATGCTGATGGCAACAGTCATCGTTGCGCAGGGAGCTTTGGCTCGAATCTGGCTCAAGAACCCCGGCAGGCGGCTCTGGGGGCTGAGTTTTGTTTTCTGGACGGCCCTGGCGGCCAGCGTTCTCATCAAGGGCCCGGTCGGGCTCATGGTCGTCGGCACCACCATCATCGGCCTGATGGTTCTGACGCGAAAAGCCGTCTGGTTCAAGGCCGCGTCGCCTTTGGTGGGGGGCATCTGGTTCCTGCTTCTGGTTGCCCCGTGGTTCGTGGCGATCTGGATTGCAACGGACGGCACCTTCTTCACCGAAGCGATTGGTAGAGATCTGCTCGGCAAGGTGGGGCAGGGGCAGGAAGGGCATGGGGCGCCGCCGCTCACCCATCTGGGCGCCATGCTCGGGGTTTTCTGGCCGCTGCCCGCTTTCTTTCTTCTGGCTGCTCCCTTGATCTGGCAGGAGCGCAAAAGCCCGCTGGTCGTTTTCGCCGTCTGCTGGTTCGTACCCAGCTGGGTCATTTTCGAACTCGTGGCCACCAAGCTGCCTCATTATACAATGCCTCTTCTCCCGGCGCTGGCATTGCCGGTTGCGGCGGCCATGATGGAGGGGGCAGGCGCAGAAAGCCGTAAATCCCTGCGCTGGATTGCAGCAATCCTTCTGGGATTGCCGGCTGTTGGTCTCGCCGTGGCTGCCTTTGCCGGACCATTCGTTCTGGGCACCTGGCCGTCACCGCCGGGCGTCGTCATAGTTGCCCTTGGAGCCGTTTTCGGTCTGGCGGCCGCGGGGCGGTTGCTAAGGGGAGCCGCGCTCTATGCCATGCCCGCCGTCTGCCTGACGGCAATCTGCGTTGCCGTCGGCGTCTGGGGCTTCGTCGGACCGGCCTTGTCGCCGATCTGGGTGAGCCCAAGACTGGTCGCGGCGCTTGACGATCTGCCCGGATGCGCGGACCAGAGCCACCGGCAGGTGGTGACCTCGGGCTTTCATGAGCCGAGTTTCATCTTCCTGGAGGGTACGCAGACAAAGATCATTTCTCCGAAGGGGGCCGCAGAGTTTTTGGCCGAACCGGCATCCGCGGAGCCAGGCTCCTGCCGGATCGCAGCGATAGAAAGCCGGGAAGAAGCGGCGTTTTTGGCGGCCTCAAAAGAGATTGGTCTTGTGCCTGAGGCGCGAAAAAGGGTAGACGGCCTCAACATAAACGGCGGCGATGACGTTGACATCGCACTTTATCAAAATGCCAAGTCGGTCACGGGTACAGAAAACGGCAATGCAGAGCAGCAATAAATTTGTCTGGCATATCCTGGCACGCATGCGCGGGAATATGCGGCGGGCTGCCATCTTGTTCTCAGGCCGCAAGGATCGTGCGCAGCAGAACAGGGGCGTTTTGCCGCCGGGACAAAGGCCGCAGGACATCCTTGCCGTGCTGCTGCTGACGGTCGGTATCGCGGTTGTTGCCTTCGATATTCCCACCTATCCCTGGCTTCGGTCCTTGCCCGGTGAGTATCGATCCGCCTTTCGGTCGGTAACCGATTTCGGCAAGGCGGACTGGATCCTGATTTCGACAGGCCTGACATGCCTTGCGCTGCTGGCGCAGGAGGCCGGGCGCTACAGCTTTCGTCTGCGCATGGCGATCGGATCGCTCTTTACCTATGCGGCCTTCATTTTCTATTCGGTTGCAGCAACCGGTCTGATCGCGATCGTCTTCAAATGGTCGCTCGGCCGCGCCCGGCCCAAACTCTATGAAGAAGTCGGGCCGGTCCGGTTCGATTTTCTGGCCTTTGACGGAACCTACACGAGCTTTCCTTCCGGCCACTCAACCACCGTCGCCGCACTGGCAACGGCGCTCGCCTTTATCTTTCCTGCCTATCGCTGGCTGATTGTTGTCGGGGCCTTCTGGCTGGCCTTCAGCCGGGTCATGGTGGGCGCGCATTACCCGAGCGATGTCATTGCCGGCACGCTCCTTGGAATGACATTCACTTTCTTCACGGTACGGGCCATGGCGCGCCGCCGCATCGGTTTTCATATGACTTCCACCGGCAAGATCGTGCCGAACATGAACGCGCGGTCCGCCAGGGCCTGCTGTCGGGCGGTGTGGCAGGTCATGCGCGGACAGCGCGGTGCCGACCGGATTGTGCCTCCCGTGGAAGAACAGGAACGGACCCAAATATGACACAGAGCTTTCTGGACGGGCTGTCGGTCGGTCGGGGCGAACTTGCCGTTACGGTTGTTGTGCCGGCAAAGGACGAAGCGGAAAATCTGCCGATCCTGCTCGACGAGATAGAAGAGGCTTTGAGCGGGCGTCGTTTTGAAGTCATCGTGATCGACGATGGCTCAACGGACGGCACCGATATCGTGCTACAGGATTACGCAGCGACCCACGATTGGCTGCGGCCGGTTCGCCACGAAAGCTCTTGCGGTCAAAGCTGCGCCGTGAGAACGGGCGTTCAGCACGCGCGCGGCGACGTGGTTGCGACCATCGATGGTGACGGTGAAAACAACCCGGCCTATATCCCGGATCTGCTGGATGCGCTGGAGGCAGCTGGGCCGGCGGTGGCACTGGCGGCTGGTCAGCGTCTCGGACGCAAGGCAAGCCTGGCAAAACGTTATGCTTCCCGGTTTGCCAACAAGCTGCGCGGCGCCATCCTGCGCGACAATACCCGCGACAGCGGTTGCGGCCTGAAGGCCCTGCGCCGAGATGTGTTTTTGCAGCTGCCCTATTTCGACAGCTGGCACCGGTTTCTGCCGGCACTCGTGATCCGTGAGGGCTACGGCGTGACGCATATCGACGTGCAGGATCGCCAGCGTCGTCACGGTACCTCCAAATACGGTATCTTCGATCGTGCCCTGATCGGTGTCCTGGATCTCTTCGGCGTTTGGTGGCTGCGGCGCAGACGCAAGAAAATCCCGCAAGTGCGGCCGCTCACCTGATTACCGCCACAAATCAAGATCACACACGCGGGTCTGCAACCCGTCTGAACCAACTGGAACTGCACCATGGACGCACTGCTCAATTGGCTAAACGTCGTCTTTGTTCAACAATTTGATTTCTGGATCATTCTGGGCTTTGTCGCCCAGTTCATGTTCATGATGCGCTTCGTGATCCAGTGGCTCGCCTCGGAGCGTGTCGGCCGCTCCATCGTACCGGTGGCGTTCTGGTTCTTTTCCATCGCCGGCGGCTCCTTGCTGCTGGTCTACGCCGTGCAGCGCCAGGATCCGGTATTCATTGCCGGGCAGGGGCTCGGTCTGCTGATCTATTTCCGCAATCTCTGGCTGATCTTCAAGGAAAAGCGGAACGACCCGGCCATCTGACACAATGGCCATGCGCTATCTGAAGGTGTTGTGGATCGAGGCTGCGCCGACAGAGCCAAGTTTCTTTTACTGGGCCTGTGGTCCAGACGGATGGGCGCAGCGATCAATCGAGATTTACTGTGATGGCAGCTTTCGCCTGGCATCAAGAGAAACCCGGCGAAATGATGGTGAGTTGCCACAAGCTCCTGTCACGGAAGGTCTGGAACAGGCGCGAGAATCAAAAGAGTTTCGCATTCAGGACATAGAAGCCGACGAGTTTGAGCGCATCTGGCAAAAACTCATGGATCGGGAACAGTAATCTGCTTGATGGATTGTGGCGCGGCCATGGCCGCGCCACAGGGCCTTTCCTTGTGATTACCCGAAAGCCTTGTCGAACGCGTGTGCCATGTCCTTGATCAGATCTTCTGGATCTTCCAGGCCGATATGAAGACGCACGGACTGCAGGTCCGGGTCGACTTTCGTGGCTGAGCGCATGCCCTTGAGGCGGACCGGAATGGCCAGGCTTTCAAACCCGCCCCAGGAATAGCCGAGCCCGAACAGGGTCAGTGCGTCGAGGAACGCATAGGCCTGCTCCTGGGTGGTACCGGATTTGAAGTCAAATCCGCACAGCCCGGAGGCTCCCGAGAAATCTCGCTTCCACAGGGCATGGCCCGGATCCGTTTCGAGCGCCGGATAGCGGATCTGGCCAATCTGCTCCTGGCCCTTCAACCAGTCGAGCGCAATGCGGGTGTTGCGCTGGTGGCGCTCCAGTCGGACGGAGAGCGTACGAAGACCGCGCAGCCCGAGGAAAACATCATCCGGTGCAACGTGGCTCCCCATGGCGCCGTGAAGGGTGTCGAGACCCTTCCAGGCCTTCTCGCTGGCAGCGATCGTTCCAAGCATGACATCGGAATGGCCGACAATATATTTGGTGCCTGCCTGGATGGAGAGATCGACACCGAACGCGATTGGTTGGCAGAAGAGGGGGCTGGCCCAGGTATTGTCCATCAAGACAGTCGCGTCGATCTCGTGGGCGGCCGCCGCAATGGCCGGAACGTCCTGCATTTCAAAGGTCAGCGACCCTGGCGCCTCTGTAAACACTGCTGTGGTTTCCGGACGGAACAGCGATTTGATATCCGCACCGATCAGCGGGTCGTAATACTCCACGGCAATGTTCATGCCGGGCAGGAACGTGTCGGCAAAATGCCGGGTCGGGCCATAAGCTGTGTCTGCAATCAGAATATGATCTCCCGCCTTGACACAGGACAGGATCGCCAGCGCGATGGCGTTCAGGCCGGAATTGGCCAGTTTCACACCGGCCGCGCCTTCAATCTCCTTGAGGGCGCCCTCCAGAGAATCAGTCGTTGGATTGCCGCGTCGGGCATAGGAATAGGTTTGTCCGCCCGTGACCATGGTGCCGACATCGGGGTAGAGCACGGTCGATGCATGTACGACTGGCGGATTGACAAAACCATGAAAGCCGAGCGGATCGCGCCCTGCATGGGCGAGCTGGGTGTCGGGCTTCAGCTTGGAGCGGGAATCGGAACTGGACATGTTTTCTGGTGCCTGGGTGGTATCGGGAAGGCGGGCCCGCGCGGCCCGGTAGAGACGGCACACTTTAGTCATCTCGTTTGCACCTGCAAGCTGGTCAACAATTCCTTTCCCGGCTGGCCAATATTGTCATGGAAATTGTCGGTAGCGTTAACAAAGCCGCGAAGGTGTTTAAATGGATTGAAGCCTTTTTAGGCATTGGATGATTTCAGATTAGCCATGTTCGCTGTTTGTGCAGCAAATGAGGCTGGAATTGGCGAACTGCACCAGAATTTTGACGAGATACTTGAAGCAAGTACTTGACTCGAACGGCTAAATGCCATCGTATGGGGGCCGTTGGGTTGGGACGATTGAGGTCTGGAGGAAACGGCTGTCAAGGCCGGTAACCGTCCGGAACGCGAGACGGGGACGACCTCTTTCTAAAGAACCCGACGTAAAAAAGTATGGGTAACAAATAAAGGCTGCATATCCATGTCGAAAAAAATCCTTCCGCTCGTAATCGGCGCTGCTATGGGAGTCGCCGCGACGACGGCTGCCGGTGCAACGACGCTGGAAGACGTCAAGGCTAAGGGCTTCATTCAGTGTGGCGTGAGCCAGGGTCTTCCGGGCTTCTCTAACCCGGACGCACAGGGGAACTGGACCGGTCTCGACGTTGACCTTTGCCGCGCGATGGCCGCTGCCGTATTCGGCGACGCTTCCGCTGTAAAGTACACCCCGCTGTCCGCTAAAGAGCGTTTCACCGCTCTGCAGTCCGGCGAAGTCGACGTTCTGTCCCGCAACACCACCTGGACCATGTCTCGTGACACCCAGCTGGGTCTCAACTTTGCCGGTGTGAACTACTATGACGGTCAGGGCTTCATGGTTCGCAAGGACCTGGGCGTGACCTCCGCTCTGGAACTGTCCGGCGCGTCCGTGTGCACCAACACCGGTACCACGACCGAGCTGAACGTTGCTGACTACTTCCGTGCAAACAACATGCCGTACGAAATCGTCGCTTTCGAAAAAGCTGACGAAGTTGTCGCTGCATATGATGCCGGCCGTTGCGACGTCTACACCACGGATGCTTCCGGTCTGTACGCTCAGCGCCTGAAGCTGACCAACCCGGGCGACCACATGGTTCTGCCGGAAATCATTTCCAAAGAGCCGCTTGGTCCGGTTGTGCGTCAGGGCGACGATGAGTGGTTCAACATCGCAAAATGGACCCTCAACGCCATGCTCAACGCTGAAGAGCTGGGCGTGACGTCTGAAAACGTTGACGAAATGAAGTCTTCCGACAACCCGTCCGTCAAGCGTCTGCTCGGCGTTGAAGGCGCGTTCGGTGAAGCCATCGGCCTCAGCAACGACTGGGCTTACAACATCGTCAAGAACGTCGGTAACTACGAAGAGTCCTTCAACGCAAACGTTGGTCCGGACACTCCGCTCGGCATCTCCCGTGGCGTGAACGCCCTGTGGAACGACGGCGGCTTCATGTACGCTCCGCCGGTCCGCTAATAATCCTCATCTTTGACTGAGGATTGAAGGGGTTCCGGCGGGTCACTGCCGGAACCCTCAATAAATTCCACGCATAAAAAAAGGACATCAGTCCGAAATCGCGTGGGGGAACAGACTGCTTCCAACGATAGGGGCGTGCTGCCAAGGCGCGATAGGGAAGCAGTACAGTCACGATCGAGGAGAGGCTTCGGGCCGGGCTCTTTCGTGAAAACTTGGGCGAGGTTCTATGTCAGTAATGGAGCAGGACTCGGCGGGGGCGCCGGCGCGTGCTTCGCTGTTGAACGATCCCAAAGTCCGCGGGCTGTTTTATCAGGTGCTCCTGATTGCCGCGTTGGTCTTTTTTGGGTATTTCATCGTTACCAACACGATCGCCAACCTGGAACGGCAAAACATTGCCTCCGGTTGGGGCTTTCTTGAAAACACGGCCGGTTTCGGCATCATCCAGTCGATGGTGCCCTATTCGGAGACGTCGAGCTACGGCACGGCTCTTGTTGTCGGCCTGTTCAACACCATCCTCGTTGCTATTGTCGGCATCTTCTTTGCGACAATTATCGGCTTTGTTGTTGGAATTGCACGTCTTTCCAACAACTGGGTGATCAACCGCATCGCCTATTGCTATGTCGAGCTGGTTCGCAACGTGCCGCTGCTGCTGCAGATCTTCTTCTGGTATTTTGCAGTCTTGCGGGCGGTGCCGGGCAAACGCGAGAAGTGGTCACTGTTTGACACGGTTCACCTGAATATCGGCGGCCTTCGTTTGCCGAAGCCGATCTGGGAACCGGGGTCCTTCATGATCGGTATCGCACTTGTTGTGGCAATCGTCGCCTGTGTCGTGATTTCCCGATGGGCACACAAACGCCAGGATGCGACTGGGCAGCAATTTCCGATGTTCTGGACGGCTGTCGGCCTGATCATCGGCCTACCGCTACTGGCCTATCTGGTCATGGGCATGCCGATGCATCTGGAGCATCCGGTGTTCATTGATACCGGGCCGCGCATCCGGCAGGGATTTGAGCTGAATGTCGGTATCAACGTCATTCCGGAGTTCCTGGCTCTGACGGCTGCCTTGGCGATCTACACGGCGGCGTTCATTGCCGAGATCGTGCGTGCGGGTATCCAGGCGGTCTCGCATGGCCAGACGGAAGCCGCGCATGCCCTTGGCCTGCGCAATGGTCCGACGCTGCGTCTCGTGGTGATCCCGCAGGCCATGCGCGTGATCATTCCGCCCCTCACCAGTCAGTATCTGAACCTGACCAAAAACTCGTCTCTGGCGGTGGCCATTGCCTTCCCGGACCTCGTGTCCGTTGGCGGCACGGTTCTCAATCAGACCGGTCAGGCGATTGAAATCATCGGCATCTGGATGGCAGTCTATCTGTCGCTCAGCTTGCTCACGTCGGCCTTCATGAACTGGTACAACCAGCGCATGGCGCTCGTGGAACGGTAAGGAGCGCAATCATGGCTAACACTGATATCTTTCAGATCCGAACCGAGGAGGCGCCGCGTATGCCGGCGCCGGTCTCGACCACCGGTGCCATCGGCTGGATGCGGCAGAACCTGTTCTCCTCCATCGGCAACACCATTCTGACGGTTGTGGGCATTCTTCTTGCCTACTCGATCGTCGCGCCTTTCATCCAGTTCGCGTTGATCGACGCGGTCTGGACCGGTGAAAACCGTGAGGCCTGTCTGCCGCAGGATGGCGGTCATGGCGGCGCCTGCTGGGCCTATGTGAAGGCGTATCTGCCGCAGTTCATTTATGGTCGGTATCCGGTCGATGAAATCTGGCGTGTGAACATCGTCTATGCGCTGTTCCTGCTTCTGCTGGTGCCGCTTGCGATCCCGAGCGCGCCCTTCAAGAAGACAAACGCGATCCTGTTCCTGGTCGTTTTCCCGATCGTGGCCTATTTCCTGCTGACCGGTCTGGTGATCGGCGATGCGGTTATTCTGCCGATCGTTGAAACGGCTGTCTGGGGCGGGTTGCTGGTGACGCTCGTCATTGCGGTGACCGGTATCGTAGCCTGCTTGCCGCTCGGTATTGCTCTGGCCCTTGGCCGGCGCTCGAAAATGCCGATCATCAAGATGGTGTCTATCATCTTCATCGAGTTCTGGCGCGGTGTTCCGTTGATCACCGTTCTGTTCATGTCCTCGGTGATGCTGCCGCTGTTCCTGCCGGAAGGGGTGACCTTCGACAAGCTGCTGCGCGTCCTGATCGGCGTGACGCTGTTCTCCGCGGCCTACATGGCCGAGGTCGTGCGTGGTGGTCTCCAGGCGATTCCGAAAGGTCAGTACGAAGGAGCGATGGCACTCGGGCTGCGTTTCTGGCCGATGATGTATCTCATCATTCTGCCGCAGGCGCTGAAGCTCGTGATTCCGGGCATCGTCAACACCTTCATCGGCCTGTTCAAGGACACGACCCTGGTTCTGATCGTCGGCATGTTCGACCTTCTCGGCCAGATCCAGTCGTCCTTCACGGATCCGACCTGGTCGACACCGAGCCAGGGCCACACCGGCTATCTCTTTGCTGCAATTGTCTTCTTCGTGTTCTGCTTCGGCATGTCGCGATACTCCATTTTCATGGAGAAGAAGCTGCACACGGGACACAAACGCTAGCACACCAATTCCGGGGCGCGCGATGACCCGCAGCGCCCCGGCCATAAGACACTCTTGGAGTAAAATCTCATGTCTGAGAACGCTGTAAATCCGGAAGAGATCGCTGCCGATCGCTCCAAAATGCAGGTGTCCGACACGGACGTCGCCATCGAAATCAAGAACATGAACAAGTGGTATGGCGACTTTCACGTCCTTCGCGACATCAACCTGAAAGTCATGCGCGGCGAGCGCATCGTCATCTGCGGCCCTTCTGGGTCCGGCAAGTCCACCATGATCCGTTGCATCAACCGGCTGGAAGAGCATCAGGCCGGCAACATCATCGTCGACGGCATCGAACTGACGGATGACCTGAAGAAGATCGACGAGATCCGCCGCGAAGTCGGAATGTGTTTCCAGCACTTCAATCTCTTCCCGCATCTGACCATTCTGGAAAACTGCACGCTGGCTCCGATCTGGGTGCGCAAGATGCCGAAGAAGGAAGCCGAAGAGATCGCGATGCACTATCTTGAGCGCGTCAAGATCCCTGAACAGGCGCTGAAGTACCCGGGACAGCTCTCCGGTGGCCAGCAGCAACGCGTGGCGATTGCCCGTTCGCTTTGCATGAACCCGAAGATCATGCTGTTCGATGAGCCGACCTCGGCGCTTGATCCGGAAATGATCAAGGAAGTTCTGGACGTGATGGTCGGTCTTGCCGAGGAAGGCATGACCATGCTTTGCGTCACGCACGAAATGGGCTTTGCCCGTAAAGTCGCCAACCGGGTGATCTTCATGGATGAAGGCCAGATCGTGGAGCAGAACGAGCCGGAAGACTTCTTCACCAATCCGCAGCATGAGCGGACCAAGCTGTTCCTCAGCCAGATCCTTCATCACTGATCTGGTTCAGGCAGAAATGGCACGAATACTGCGTCGCGCAGTCCTGGTTTTCCTGACCAGTGTATTCGGCCTAACAGTTGCGATCGGCCTCGGAATTCTCATTCCGAGGCCGATTTTGGTTTCTGACGAGAAACCTGGAGATGCTGTTCCTGGCAAGGGGCAAACGCGCCGAATCCTGATCCTGTCGAACCCCATTCACACGGATATTGCATTGCCTGCGGATCCGGATGTTCTCCAGGCATTCGGGTTTGTCTCTGAAGGCGGACTGGAACTCGACTATCCCGGTGTCCACTGGATTGTGTTCGGTTGGGGCGGACGTTCCTTTTACATAGAGACACCGACCTGGGGGCATCTTCGGGCCGGTCCCGTCCTCGATGCGCTGACCTGGGATGCTTCTGTGATGCATGTCCGCCGGGCCGGAGCAATATCCGAGAACCTGGACACGGTTCTGGCTCTCGATCTGGAGGCCGCCAGCTTTAAACGCTTGCAGGAAGCTATCAGCGACAGTTTTCTGGTTGAAGACGACCGCCCGGTTCCGATCATCGGTGCGGCCTATGATGACCACGACATTTTTTTCCCGGCCAGGGGCGGTTTTAACGCGTTTTCGGGGTGCAATACCTGGACCGCGCGTATGTTGCGCGAGGGAGGTTATCAAACAGGTTTATGGACGCCGCTTCCCTTCGGCCTGACAAGTTCCCTAACTCTCCACAACGCTCTTTGACGTTTCTGGCAACAAGCGGTCCACAGCGCTTGCAGCCAGTCGCTTCAAGAGGTCTGGAGGATCTCCGGCCCGGGCGCGAATGGAAAGGCCGTGTAAAACCAGGGCCAGTTGCTGAGCGACCTCCTGAATGTCCTGCTCTGCCATGGTGCCATTGGCCTCATACCGGATCAGGGAGGCAAAGCCGCGATCGGTCCGCGTCAAAACCTGCGAAAGCGCGGATTGAAACTCTGCGTCGTCCATTATCTCAGCGGGAAGGGTGGTGATCGCGAAACATCCATAGGCCGCATCAGTGTGAAACGATTTCCCGGTGTATAGATCGATTGCAGCGGACAAGATTTCCTTCATTCGCGCATTTGCACCGGTCTGGGTCAAGCCGGCCTCGCGAAGATGGATGTGCATCTGATCGGCAAATCGCTCGATAACCTTGAGATACATGGCTTTCTTGCTGCCGAACGCAGAATAGAGACTTGGCCTGTTCAGCCCTGTTGCAGCGGCGATCTGATCGAGGCTGGTTGCGGCGTAACCGTGTCGCCAGAACACCTGCATGATCTGATCGAGTACGATCTCTTCGTCAAATTGCCTCGGCCGTCCGCGTTTGCTCTCGGTTTTCATTTTATACCAGTTCGCATAAAACAATCGACATGTCTATTTTTGTGCGATACGGTACAAAAAAAGAGGAGCCGGTGATGGAAAGGTTGTGGGACATGCCCGAAATCAAATCAGAGATGGGAACGGTTGAGTGGGGCCGGCGCCAGGGTGAGTTCAGCAAGGGGCGCTTGACCACCAGCGAAAAGGCGCGGCTGATTTTCAACATGGGACGCATGTTCACGCTGCAGGTGGCCGACAATGTAAAATGCCGATTGGGCCTGATGAATGCCTACGGCACCGAACTGGAGGGGTTGCAGCCACCGGATACAGCTCTTGTGAGCGACGCTCTTGAATTTGCTGATGACGTTCAGAACCTGGAACTGATGCGACACAGCTGGCGAACTTACTATTGGGCGCTGCTGCTTGGCGGGTACAGGGGCCTGTCTGTCGATAGGGAACTTCTCTTTGCGGCAGCCATCTTGCACGATGTCGGTCTGGCGGCAGGCCGGTCGGCCGAGCCAGGGCAGTGTTGCTTTGTTGTTTCAGGCGCCGAAAGGTGCAGGCATCACCTCGTCGGCAAGGGACATGACCGCGCCAAGGTGCGCAGGATTTCCGACGCGATCGGCCTCCATCTGAATGGTTATGTGTCTGCTCGCCTTCATGGGGCCGAGGCCCATCTTCTGTCACGAGGCGCCATGTGTGACGTCTTTGGAATGGGCCGCGCGCGGATCTCAAAGACAATTCGCGACAGGGTATTTGCCGACTATCCAAGAGGTGACCTGGTCAACGCTCTGGAAATCTGGCCCGATCACCATTTGCCGGGAACCCGAGCGGACACACTGATCAGGCTGGAGCGCAGGCAGACCAAAACCTCGGACCTGAAACCGGTATCTCAGCCGGGGGAATAGCAAGCCTGCCTCTCGGTCGGTCTGCTGAAACAGGAAGCGAAGCTTGCAAGGAAGCAGGCAGGAGGCCTCATGCTTGAATCTATGCCGATTCGTGTCATGGCTGTAAGTCGGTTGTGATCGGGGCGCGTCTCTTTAAAGTTGTATTGTCAGTTCTGGCTAGGGAGTAAGTTTCAGCTAGCTGAAAGTAATCGTGAATTGAGGCAGGCGTTGTGAGCAATTCAGGGTTTGTTCATGTTTCGAGAGTGACCTAGGGTCAGTTTTTGAGGGTGAATCGAATGCTTGATCAGGACAATGACTTTCACACGAGACTAAATTTTGCGCAGATTGACCAGGAAACGATAAGGGAACTTGCCAGCTTGTGGCCGGTTCTGCAGCCTGCGTTGGATGGCGTGCTGGCCGAATTCTACGCGCATGTCAAAACCCGTCCTGAGCTGTCGGCGCTGGTGGGAGACCAGCAGCCACGTCTGGTTGCCGCACAAAAGCGGCATTGGGAGAAATTGTTTACCAGCGGCTTCGACCAGGCTTATCGTGACAGCATCAACAGGATTGGTCATGTCCATTGCAAAATTGGTCTCGAGCCACGCTGGTACATTGCCGGATACCGGTTTGTGCTGATCAGGTTGCATGAGTTTCTCGTCCGCAAATACCGGCTGTCCGGCAAAAACCTTGGCAAAATGCTGAACCACGTGACCTCTGCGGTCATGTTGGACATGGATCTGGCGATTTCCACATACGAAGAACGGCTTCTTCAGGAGCGAGCGGAACAGACGAACAGACTGAACCGGGCCATAAGCGGGTTTCAGGAGAGCGTGGAAATCCCACTTGCGTCGGTTGACGAAGATGCCCGGGGCGTCGCCAATGAAGCTGAACAGCTCGCTGCTGTCTCAATGTCTGCCCGGGATCAAGTGAGCGCCGCGGGCACGGCATCCAGCGAGTCCAATCTCAGTGTGCAGACCGTGGCATCGGCAACGGAAGAACTTTCCAGTTCGATCCAGGAAATCTCCAAGCAGATCACCGGCGCGTCGCAGATCGCCAGCCAGGCGGCAGGCGGTACCGAACAGTCCAGCCAGCAGGTTGCCAGTCTGGCTGGTGCCGCGCAGAAGATTGGCGACGTCGTCGGTCTCATCCAGGCCATTGCAGAACAGACAAATCTGCTGGCGCTTAACGCAACAATCGAGGCAGCGCGGGCAGGGGATGCAGGCAAGGGGTTCGCAGTGGTCGCCAGCGAGGTCAAGACGCTGGCAGAGCAGACAGCCAATGCAACCGAGGACATCAGCCAGCAGGTCACCGAAATCCAGGAAAGCACCGGCAACGCCGTGGCGTCCATCCAGTCGATCTCGGAAGTCGTCAATCAACTGGACGAGATGACAGCATCTATCGCCGCTGCGGTCGAGGAACAGGGGGCAGCGACCCAGGAAATCTCACACAGTGTTCAAACTGTTGCGGCAGGCGCCCAGACACTCGATGAAAACATATCCGGCGTCGGTGACGCCGTCGAAACGACCGATGGCGCGGCTGCCAACTTGAGATCTGCTGCAAGCCGAATGTCTGAAAGCGCGAATTCCATCTCCAATGAAATCCGCGCCTTTTTCGAGA
Organism: Roseibium sp.; assembly: GCF_965233565.1. GTDB lineage: Bacteria > Pseudomonadota > Alphaproteobacteria > Rhizobiales > Stappiaceae > Roseibium. The sequence continues at coordinate 6,175,179 of NZ_OZ247494.1, forward strand.
CCTTGAAGACGGGGACCTAGCGCGCAGGTCTCAGTTACCAACCGTGACGATTTCGGTATCGTCTCGGCTTCCCCATTCCGCCCAGGACCCGTCGTAGAGTGCCAGGTCACGGGCGCCCAGAATGGTCAGGGCAAGGGTCAAAATGGCGGCCGTCACACCTGATCCGCAGGTGGTCGTGACAGGCCTGGCAAGGTCGACGCCGGCGTTTTCGAACACGCCCTTGAGCTCTTCTCTGGACAGGAACGTGCCGTCTTCACGGATAAGCTGGGTAAACGGCAGGTTCAGCGCCGTCGGCATGTGGCCCTTGCGCAGCCCGGCACGCGGTTCCGGGGCTTCTCCGGAAAAACGTGCGGCAGATCGTGCATCGAGGATCTGACGGTTTCCGGAGGTGATTGCGGTTTTTATGTCGCCCAGATCGGCGACGGCGCCATTGTTGAGGCGCGCGGAAAAGTGGCTCTGAACGCGCCGTGTTTCGTCATCGACGAAGGGCCGTCCTTCTGCACGCCATTTCGGAAACCCGCCATCCAGGACATAAACGCGTTCCGCGCCCATGCTGCGCAGGGTCCACCAGACCCGCGGCGCGGAGTAGAAGCCAAAGTCATCATAGACCACCAGCGTCTGGCCATCTCCAATGCCGAGTTTCCGCATGGCAGAGGAAAATACATGCGGCGCGGGCAGCATGTGCGGCAGGTCGCTGGAGGTGTCGCAGATTTCATTGACGTCAAAAAAGATGGCACCTGGAACATGCGCGTTCGGATAGACCGGAGGTGCGTCCGGGTGGGTGACGGGCGGCATCCAGGCATTGATGACCACCAGATCCGGCGACGACAAATGATCGGCCAGCCATTGTGTGGATACGAGCGGATGGTCAGTCATCTTTTGTCCTCAGGTCTCGAGAAGGTCTTTTGACCGGTGCCATTCTTCAATGGACTGGTCGGGATAGTGCTGGAAATGAATGTGACCCGGGCCATCTGGAACATCGATCCAGTCCGGTTTGTAGGCCAACATGATATGGACCGTTTCCGGCGGAACCGGCAAGGGGGTATCGATTGAACCGGCATGTGGATGGATGAGATCAGGCCAGCGCGGATCCCAGACCCATAGATGCGAACCGCAAGAACGGCAGAAGTGACGTTCCGCAGGGCTGGTTTTACCGTCAAGGATCGCGTTGTAGACGGATTTGGATTCAGCACCCTGAACCTTCAAACTTCTGGCATCTGCCATCAGATTGATCGCATACCCACCGCTGCCGCCGACCTTTCGGCAAATGGAGCAATAACAGCGCATATACGGATAAGGGGCCTTGCTCTCCAGCTCGAAGGAAACGGCACCGCAACGACAGCTTCCTGATAGTTTCATGTCCGGCCTCCCGTTTCAGCCAAGGGCGTGCGTGCGTCTCAATCCGTCAGGCGAATTCGTACGCGTCTGTTCTGTTTGCCCTTTTTCTCGATTTTTCCAAGCTCGAGCACGCCGATTTCAGAGGTCCTGCCCACATGCGTGCCGCCACAGGGCTGCAAATCGACATCGCCTCCGATCCGCACCAGACGCACCCGCCCGGAACCGCGAGGTGGTTTTACCGACATGGTTTTTACTAGGTCCGGATTGGCGTCCAGCTCTTCGTCGGTAATCCACTCGGTCGTGACGTCGTGGTCGCCGCCGGCAAGCACGTTAAGCTTTTCAAGCAATGCCTCCCTGTCGACGGTTTCTTCGCCCATGTCAAAATCCAAGCGGCCTTCGCCGTCTCCTATCTGGCCGCCCGTGACCGGATAGGGCAGGGCAACGGACAGCAAATGAAGGGCCGTATGCATGCGCATGAGCCGGTAGCGGCGCGCCCAGTCGATATGTGCCGTTAAACGGCTCCCGATTTCGGGAACTGCCTGTCCTTCTGCGGGAACGTGCACAACAGTCGACTTGTCAGCGTCATAAACAGTCGTGGCAATCTCGATCCGGCTTCCGTCTTCCTGTTCGAGCGCACCGCTGTCTCCGGGCTGTCCGCCTCCCATGGCGTAAAAAACGGTCCGGTCGAGCACGATGCCACCGCGTTCATTCACGTTCACAACCTGGGCTTCGCAGCTTCGAAGATAGGCATCATCCCGGAACAAGGGCGTGGTCATATGGGTCTCCTGATTGCTGACCTGAATTGAGCAATGATAGGCATTCTTCGCAAGTGCAAATTGCTCGTGGTGATGGCGCCTGGAAGGCTCTTTACTCCATTTGTCAGGATGAGCCGGGGATCACAGGAGATGAGCCTTTGCCGAAGCAAAGATCCATGACGATGCTTGCGGCCGCCAGGTTGCCCATATGCAAAGCTGTCGGAGTGTTCTGATGCCCCTGATAGACAAGGTCACCTGCCGCATAAAGGCCTGGAATGGAACTTCGGTACCCTTCATCGACCCACACAGAACCGTCTTCCCTCAAAGTGGGTGAAAGTCGCTCAACCAACTCCGGCACTTTCTGGTACGGATAGACCAGCAGACAGTCCAGATCGATTTTTCGCCCGTCTGGCATGAGGGTGCCGGTCAGAGCACCTTCTGATCCGTTCACGCCTTGCGGCAGGTTCGGCTCCACCTGAATGCCCAGGTTCAAAAGTTCCGAATGTCTGCTTTCATCCATTCCGGCGCCCGGGCCGACGAAATAGACCAGATCGTCTGACCAGTTCAGATAGATTTCCGCCGCCGCCAGCACCTCAGGGCGGTCGGCGAAGATGCCCCAGCGGGCACCTTGCCATTCAATGCCATGGCAGAACGGGCAATTGATAATGCTCCGCCCCCAAAAGGAATGAAGGTTCGTCAAAGGCGGATATTGATCAACCATTCCTGTCGCAAGCAGGACAAGATCCGCAGCCACGGTTTCTTCACTGAGGATCAGTTTGAAGACAGGCCCGGACTTCCGAAGATCTTCCACCTTGCCGCGTCTGAAGCTTGCATAGGGATAGGCAGAAATGTCGCTCCGGATTGCGCCGCGCACGTCGTCCGGCTTTTGTCGGTCCAGGCCGGGCAGGGAGGCGACAAACGGGGAAGCCCCGTTTCTTGCCGGCTCCTCCGACTCAATCACGAGAGTGCGGATCATGGATCGTGACAGGGTCAGGGCGGCCGCCAGACCTGCCGGACCGCCACCGACAATGGCGACCTGGACAGCAGTCTCGCGTGCGGCGGACATCAATTGTTGGCCTTGGCGACAAGCAGTTTCAGCGCGAAGGTTCCCATGATGCCGGCAAAGGCCCAGTCGAATGCGCGCATGAAGGTTGGCGATGACTTCAGGAAGCGTGCAAAGGCACTTGCCCCAAGAACCATCAAGGCGCAGATCGGCATGCCGAGCCCCACAAAATAGAAGCCAAGAAACAACAGTTTGCCAACAGCATGGGGGTCACTGGCACTCACGAACTGCGGCAGGAATGTCACGAAAAACAGGACGATCTTGGGGTTGAGAATGTTAACGCCAAGCGCCTGCAGCCAAACCCTGTGAAACGGTTGCTTTCTCGTTTTGGCGGCCTCCAAGGAGAAACTGGCCCCCTTGCTGATCGCCTGATAGGCAAGCCAGATCAGATAGGCGGCTCCGACAATCTTGAGCAAGGTAAAGGCAAGTTGCGACGCTGCCAGAAGGGCAGAGACGCCGATGGCGGCCAGGACGGTGTGCACGACAAGCCCCGCGGTCGCCCCGAGCACTGCAGCGAACCCGGCCATGCGGCCCTGGGTCAGGGTCTTGCTCATGAATAGGGTCATGTCCGGACCCGGGGTCACCGTGAGGACCAGGGCTGCTGCGGTGAAGGCAAGCAGCGTTGTAATGTCGGGGAGGAAAGTCATGGTCGGGGGGCCTCAAAGACGTGAAAAGGGCAGTTTAGGGCAAGGCCGGAAATTGCACCAGAGGGCAGAAAATCGATCGGGAAGGGGCTTGGACTACAGGATGGGAGACAGCAACCTTGCACCCTGGGCAAGCACCCTGAAGACGTAACTGCGGGACTGGAAGACGTCCGGCCAGGTCAGTCTGGCATTCTGAAAATCATTCGTGAGCATGGTCTCGACATTTCGGATCATGCGTTCGTGGGTAAACCAGAGTGTCAGTTCGAAATTGATCTGGAAGGACCGATTGTCGAAATTGACTGTGCCAATGGACACAAGGTCGTCATCCATAAGGGTGACCTTGGAGTGCAGAAACCCGTCCGTATAGCGATAGACCTTCACGCCGCGCTGAACGAAGGTGTCTTCATAGGCATGGCTTGCCAGCCACACCGTCCAATGGTCCCGTTTTTCGGGCAGGAGAATGCGCACGTCCACACCCCGCATGGCGGCCGCACATAGTGCGGTTTGAACGTCGAGCGAGGGCACCAGGTAGGGCGTCGTGATCCAGAGGCGCCGCTTGGCCTGCGCTGCCGCTTCAACGAAGGCAAGCGCGCATTCTTCCAGCTTGTCGGCCGGTCCGGTCGGCATCACCAGCACCGATTCATCGCCGGGCATGGGGATTTCGGTCACCTGGGGCAACTCGATCTGAGTGCCGCTGGCCCAAAGCCAGTCCTCGACAAAGGAAAGTGCACAGGCAACCGCTGCAGGACCTTCGACCCGGACATGGGTGTCCCGCCAGTGCCCGAACCATTTGTCGCGCCCGACATATTGGTCGGCGACATTGTGTCCGCCGACATAGGCCTCGACATGGTCGACGACGACAAGTTTGCGGTGATTGCGATAGTTGAGCCTCATTGGGCCCAGCAATCTGAGAAACTTGTGGTTTTCATTGAAACCGCAAACGCGGACACCGGCGTCTTTCAGGCGGTGTATGAATTCTCGCGACAGCGCGTGGCTGCCAACATCGTCATAGAGGAAGTAGACCTCGACACCTGCCTTTGCCCGTTCGATCAGTGCATCGGCCATCTCGCGGCCGAGTGCGTCGTCATGAATGGCAAAAAACTGGAAGAAAACGACAGTTTGCGCCCGAGCGATTGCATCCTTGATGGCACCGAAGGTTGCTTCGCCATCGATCAGCAGTTTGGCCTTGTTGCCCGCCAGGAAGGGAACACCTGCCACACGCGACAGGACTGGCCAGTCCCGTGTTTCCTCGTGATCCGTCAGTCCAAGCTCATCCGCGCGCCGTGCCCGCTCGGACCGGCCGAGCGTTGCCTGGATCTTGGCGTAGTCGCTGAAAGAACGCCATCCGAAAACGAAGTAAAGCGGTACGGTGATATAGGGCAGGAAGAACAGTGACAGCAGCCAGGCAACAGACCCTTGCGAGGTTCGGGAATTCATGACCTCGCGCACCGCGCAAATCCCGGCCGTGACATAGAGGGCCGCAACGAAAGCCGCGACCAGTCCAAGGTTGTTGGCCATGGTGTCCAGGAGGCCCGCATCCGTCACTGCGTCGTGAATCACCGTTTCAGCGGGGCCACCAGTGTCAGGGATTGCGGGAGCATCCTGTTCCATGAGTTGTTTGGCGCTTCAATCGCTCAGGCAAATGGCGGCGTGATAGTGACCTCACGCTCCAGCCAGGCCGGAACCGGCAGGTTTTTCGACCGCAGAAACTCCGGATTGTAGAGTTTCGACTGATATCTTGTGCCGTGGTCGCACAAGATGGTGACAATGGTTTTGCCCGGACCGAGTTCGCGTGCCAGGCGGCGTGCACCGGCCAGGTTGATGGCGGAGGAACCGCCGAGCAGGAGCCCTTCGTTCTCGGCCAGATCAAAGACGAGAGGCAGGGCCTCTTCGTCCGGGATGGTCCAGGCATGATCGATCTTCAGGTCCTCGACTATCACCGTGCTGCGGCCGAGACCGATGCCTTCGGACACGGAGCCACCTTCTGAGGCCACCGCGTCGCCTGAGGTGAACAGCGACTGCATCGCCGCACCGCGCGGATCCGCACAGCCGATTACGACCCCTGGTTTGTTTTCCTGCAGAAAGGTGGAAACTCCGGCGAGCGTTCCGCCCGAACCGACCGCGCAAATGAACCCGTCGACCCGGTTGCCGGTCTGAGCCAGAATTTCCGGGCCTGTGGTCATATAGTGGGCTTTGCGATTGTCGAGATTGTTCCACTGATCGGCAAAGATGACGCCGTTCGGCTCGGTCTTGGCCATATCTTCAGCCAGGCGGCGAGCGACGTGCTGATAGTTGTTCGGGTCCTTGAACGGTTTGGCCGGAACTTCGACAAGCTCTGCACCGCAAAGGCGTAGCATGTCCTTCTTTTCCTGGCTCTGGGTTTCCGGGATCACGATCACAGTCCGGTAGCCGCGAGCGCTTGCCACCAGGGCAAGTCCGATGCCCGTGTTGCCGGCAGTGCCTTCCACGATGACCCCACCAGGTTTCAAATCACCGCGCGCCTCTGCTTCCAGGATCATCTGGCGGGCTGGGCGGTCCTTGACGGATTGACCAGGGTTCATGAACTCCGCCTTGCCAAGGATCTCGCAACCGGTTTCCTCGGAAAGGGCCTTCAGGCGGATGAGGGGCGTGTTCCCGATCGCATCGACAACAGAAGCGGACACAGACATATTCTTGGTTCCTGGCTGATCTGGTCCGGAGGTCTTGCCGGACCGATTTTTTTGACGTGAACCGGACGCTAAAGGTCGCCGGCACCTTGATCAAGAATGCAATGTAATGTGAAGTGTACTGAATACCAGCCGAGATCGACATGGAGCTTGGCTTTTTTGCAGTCCGATTGAAGGTGCGCCGGCAATTAATCAGCCCAGACGCTGGACTGAAACTCAATTTCAAATATTTATGGTGCTAATGATGATCCGAGCCTTGAGGCGCAGCGTATCGCGCTAGAGGCAACTTGAAACGCTGGAGTTCTATGAGAGCGGCAATGGAAAAGAATGTGACCGGTATGGATGAATTGTTGGCCGGCTATGCAGCCGGGACGCTGTCCTATCCGGCTCAGGCACTGGTTGGTGCACATCTTGAGCTGAGCAGTCAGAACCGGGGTTACGTTTCATCCCTCGAAACACTGGCCGGAGCCGGTCTCGAGAGTTGCGAGCCTGTCGCCATGTCTGATCGTGAAATGGCGCTTTCTGCCATTTTCGACACGGACGGGGCTGATCTCAACGACAATCTTCCAGGGGCTCTGTCGACCAACGCTCTCGGCACGAGGGCGCCCGGTGTGCCCGGGTCGCTTCAGGCGATTGTCGGCGATACTCTGGAGAACTTGCCTTGGAAAACGCTGCTGCCGGGCGTCAAGGAATGCAAGTTTGACGAAATCGATGGCTGCAACAGCAGCCTGCTGTGGGTGCGCGCAGGGCGTGCCATGCCTTCCCATACCCACCATGGAACGGAATTGACGCTGGTACTCAAAGGCGGCTTCCGGGATGATGACGGGCATTACGTTGCAGGCGACCTCGCCTATGCCGACGGGGATGTCGATCACAAGCCTGTTGCAGACGAGGGCGAAGACTGCATCTGTTTTGCCGTGACTGCAGGCCGCTTGCAGTTGACCGGCCCGGTCGGACGCTGGTTTGCCCCCTTCATGCGTTAAATGAGATCCGAACCCCAGGTGGCTTGCGTAGAACAGGCAAACCACTTGGGAGACTGTTTTGCCGAAAAAACAATATGTTGCCACGCCGACGGACGGGTGTGCCTGGATCACGGGTGCAAGTTCGGGGATCGGGCGTCAGCTTGCGCTTGATCTGGCGCGGGATGGATGGACCGTCGTCGTCACGGCCAGATCCTTGTCTGCCTTGACAGAACTTGAAGCGCAGGCGGCCGATTTGAGCGGACGGATCTGTGCCTATGCAGGCGATGTGGCAAATACTGAGCTGATGCAGCACATGGCGGCGGAGATCGAGGAACAGGTCGGTCCGGTGGTGCTGTTGGTTGCGAATGCCGGCATCTATCTGCCGCAGGATGGTCTTTCCGGCCATGTTGAAGACTATCGCAAAACCTTCGAGGTCAATCTCATGGGGACGGTCAACGTGCTGTTGCCGGTGATCGAGCGCATGAAGGAAAGGGGCAGGGGACAGATCGGTGTTGTGTCATCGGTTGCCGGATATGGCGGCCTGCCGACCTCTGCAGCCTACGGTGCGAGCAAGGCGGGTCTGATCAACATGGTCGAGTCGCTGAAGTTCGATCTGGATCTCGCCGGCATTCGCATCCAGCTGATCAATCCCGGGTTTGTCGACACGCCTGCCACGAAGTCCAATCCGTTTCCAATGCCGCATCTGATGACGGTCGAGGAAGCTGCACTGGATATCGTGAAAGGGTTGAACCATCCGACGAGGTTCGAAATTGCCTTTCCCGGCCCATTTGTCCGGCAACTCAAATTTCTACAGCTTTTGCCTTACCGGGCCTATTTTGCCCTGTTGAAGCGAACCACGGGCTGGTCAGAAAAAAAGGCCGGTTAGCAACCGGCCTTTCATTTCTGCTGTCGCAAAGGCCCTTAGCCTGATTTGACATAGACCATCTGGCGCACATCGATGTTGCCGGCGCGAAAACCGGCTTCACAATAGTGCAGGTAGAACTCCCAGAGACGCTTGAACCGTTCGTCAAACCCGAGCGGGCTGATTTGGGGCCAGGCCTGGCGGAACCGCTGACGCCATTCCGCCAGCGTGCGGGCATAGTCCTGCCCGAAAATCTTCTGATCCATGAGGTCCAGACCCAGAGATTTGCCGATTTCCATAAGCCGGGTTGGCGGCGGAAGCATGCCGCCTGGAAAGATATAGCGCTGGATGAAGTCGGTGCCGCGCTTGTAATCTTCGAACATGGTGTCCTGAATTGTGATGATCTGTAAACCTGCCCGGCCACCCGGTTTCAGGCAGGTGGACAATTGCCGGAAATAGGTCGGCCAGTACTTCTCTCCGACGGCCTCGAACATCTCGATTGACGCGATGCGATCGAAGACGCCCTTTTCGTCTCTATAGTCCTGAAAGACCACGTCGACCTTCTCGTTCAGGCCCGCCTTGTAGATGCGCTCGCTGGCATATTCGAACTGCTCCCTGGAGATGGTAAGCGCCCGCACATGCGCACCGACTGTCTTGGCGACATGTTCGGCAAATCCGCCCCAGCCGCAGCCGATTTCCAGAACCATGTGGTCCGGTTCAATGCCGGTTTGGCGCACAAGCGAGGCGTACTTCTCCTTTTGGGCCTGTTCGAGATTGTTGGTCTCGTTGCTGTAGATGGCCGAAGAATAGGTCATCGACGGGTCGAGCCATTCCTTGTAGAAGGCGTTGCCCAGATCATAGTGCGCGGAGATGTTGCGTTTCGACCCGCGCTTCGTATTCGAGTTCAGCCAGTGCCGGATGGACAACAGGAAACGCGATATCGGGCGACCCTGCAGCGCCTCCAGGGTCGATTCCTGGTTGATGCAGAAGACCTCGAGAAAGGTCGTCACATCGGGAGACGACCAGTAACCGGCCATGAAGGCTTCGCCGACACCGACATCTCCCGCCTGCACGGCCATTCGGAAGAACTTCCAGTTATGGATTTTCAGTACGCCGTGCGGACCGGCTTCTCGCCCGTTGATCATATAGGTACGTCCGTCCGGAAACTGAATTTCCAGGGATCCGTAGCGGATTTTCAGCGCCAGGCTCGCTGCCATGCGGGCAAGGCGCGGTGTCCCCTTCAATTCTTTCCGGAGATTTTCCTGAGTCAGGACAATAGGCTCACTCATGGCAGAACCTCTTGAAATATCATTGTTTTGATGCCAGCGCCGTTTCTTGGACGTGACGGACCGGTCCCCCATCCGGTACGTCCCTGTCGGGCCGACGATGAAATGGTACACGCTTGCGCCAGATTTTAAAGGCTTCCCAGTGAATTGCGCCCATCACCTTGAGTGTGAGAAAGGGAACACGCAAGCAGGCCCTGGCGAGTGTGCTTGTCCGAAAGGGCTTCAGCACACCGGAAAAGGTCGCGGAGAGGAGAGGGCCCTCGGCATCTGTTTCCAGGATCCTGACGCGCACGGTTTCGCCGGGCGGCAGCATTCGAAAGTGATAGTGCTGGTCCATGCTGATGAAAGGAGAAACGTAAAACTCCTTGCGCTGCTCCTGCCGGATGCCGGCATCACTGATCTGCCCGTCGCGCACAGGGGCCACATAAGTATGCAGGCCGCCAAACGTGTTGCGCACTTCATAAACCAGTGCTGTCAACTGATCCTGTCGGTCATAGACGTAATAGACACTGAGCGGATTGAAGCCGTATCCGAGAAGCCGAGGATAGGCGAGCAGGAGTATCCGCTGAGGTCGGTCCACCTGTTTATCCCGCAACAAGCGTTCGACATGGCCTCGCAGGCTGCTGCCATCCCTTGGACCATGATCCTTCTCGTGAAAAGACAAGAGGTTGAAGCGGTTGATCGAAAACAGCCTGCTCAGCTTGCCGGCCTCATTCAGGCGGTCGAGATCAAGCAGCGTTGTGAAGACGGAATAACTGAAGCGATGCTGCCTAGGCTTCATGCGTTGATGCATGACCGCACCGTCGTAAAGGGCTGCGGCCGCTTCAGGCGGCAGCCCATTGTCTCTCCAGCGATTGCTTGGCTTTGCCGTCATTCGGCGGCGTCCAGGAATTGCGGCCGCGATTCTTCACGGTCCCAAGGCAGACGCGCTCCGAGTGCGCGCGCCACGTCCAGACCCGACGCAAGTCCATCTTCGTGAAACCCGTGTCCGCGCCAGGCGCCACAATACCAGGTGTTGTTCACCCCCTGGATTTCCGACAGCCGTTTTTTTGCTGCCAGCGCAGCCGCGTCAAACTGCGGATGATCATAAACATATTTTGCGAAGGTCCGGTCATCGCGCGGCGCCTTGTAAGGGTTCAGCGTCACGAAAACGGGCTTGGAGCGATCGATATTCTGGAGCCGGTTCATCCAGTAGCTGACCGTAACGTCGCGTGTCTCTCCAGCTTCTCTGTCGGACATGTAGTTCCAGGACGCCCATACCCGCTTGTTTTTGGGCATCAGATCTTCGTCACGGTGAAGGTAGACTTCGTTCGGTCGATATCGGATCGCACCCAGGATGTCCTGCTCTGCTTCACTCGGGTCCCCCAGCATGGCCAGGCTCTGGTCGGTGTGGCTCGCAAGGACCACTTGATCAAACGTGTCCGTATTCCCAGAGCTGTCGGTGACAAGGACACGTCCGTTCTGACGCTGAATGCGCGTGACCGGTGTTCCGAGGCGGATCTGGCCGGCCAAAGGGGCCACCAGCCGTTCCACATAATTCCGGCTGCCACCGGAAATCGTTCTCCAGAGCGGGCGTTCGAAGGACAAAAGCCGATGATTTTCAAAGAATGCCACGAAGCTTTCGGCCGGGTAGGCGCGCATTTCATTGATGGGCGTTGACCAGATCGCCGCACCCATGGCCAGAAGATAGTCGTTGATGAAACCAGAGGAATATTGCTCATTGTCCAGGTAGGTGCCGAGTGTGACACCGCTCAGGCGACCTTGCCGAAGATCATCAACCGACCTCTTGTTGAAGCGGAAAATGTCCCGCAGCATGCGGAGAAAGCGCGGAGAGACCAGGTTCCTGCGCTGCGCAAATACCGAATTCAGACTGTCGCCGCACCATTCCAGTTTGCCGTCGTCGGCTGAGAGCGCAAAGCTCATGTCACTTACTTCGCTCGCGACCCCGAGGTGGTCGAGCAGAGCTGTAAAATTCGGATAGTTGCGTTCGTTGTAGACGATGAAACCGGTGTCGACTGAAAGCGGGGTTCCGCCATAATCAATGTCCGCGGTGGCGCTGTGCCCACCGGGCCGTAGCCTTTTTTCGTACAATACGACTTCATGTGAAGAACTGAGCGCCCAGGCAGCGCTGTTTCCGGAGATCCCGGAGCCGATGACGGCAATCCGCATGGTTTATCCTTCGGCGTGACCAACGAGCCGGTGAAACCGCAGGCCCAAAAGTCTGGTTCATCATTATTGTTCTGTCGGGTTACGCCAAGTGGAAACGGTCAGATCACGCAGGTCAATGATTTCTCTAAATTTTTTCTAGCGTTGCGGAGCTGGGCCGGCTCGAAGCAAGAGGAAACCTGCCTTTGCGGAGTGAATGCATGAAACAGAGGCGCCCCGCCCGGAGAGCCGGACGGGGCAAGAACAACGGCGAGCGGCACTCAAGCCTGAATCGTGTCAACCAGCCAGTTCCAGGCGACCTTGACCCGCGAGCCGGCGGCATCAAAAAACGCAACGATCTTGTTCCAGACCATCTCACCGAAATCGGCGACCTGAAGCATAGTGCCACGTTTTTGGAGCGGCTCGCTGCCGGTTTCAATCAGCTCAACGGTGGTTGCGTCGGCGCCTTCGTTGACGACGCGACGCGTCACCATGAGAGTGCCTTCATTCATAAGCCGGGACTCGTCCTTGCCGGCAACCACGTTGTCCTGATCCATCGCCCTGACAACGACGGCACGACCGTCTGGCAAAAGATGCGTTTCGTTGGTGCTGACCTCAGAATCGTAAATGACTTCGCCATAGGAATCGATCAATTCCACCCAAACAGCCTTTCGGCCGTCGAGTTCAATTTCACCCACCCAAATGGTCAGTTCACTCTCTAACGGGTCCACCTGTTCCTGGGTGGCAGACGCGACTGTGACCGCAAGACGGTCCTCAGGCAACGTGATTGTTTCCTGAGGCAATGGGGCCGCAGAAGCGCTTCCCGCCAGGGCGAGGATGAGGCCAAGCGCAATAATTCCTGCTTTGCTATTCCGTTGCATGTACGCCTCCCAAGGCTAATACAACTTCATTCACCGCTTTTGGGGTCTCTTGGCTTGTCCTTTTCGGACATTTTTCAATAGTTTATGCCTTGCGCCCCTATTTTGCGCGGTCACGATTTTGCCATTATCGCACCACATTCTGCCGAATGGGTGTAATAAAGATCACAAATTCACCCTTAATCAGTTACATTTCGGTAATAAGTGTGGTCTGAGGGCCGCAGATCAAGGTGTATCACTCGCCCGTGATCGGTTTTGCCTCGTCATAACTTACAATGCCTCTGCGTAAGTTTCTTGACTGTGACATTTTTGCAAGCATTTTGGGGCGTATTTCGCGCAATTTGGCGCTGTCGACTGTGGAGACGTCAATCCACGTGACCATTTCAGATGTTTAATGAAGAATTGCCTGTGCGTAAAACAAACGCTCTATCGTTTTACCGATAGAGCGTTTCGGGCTTCAGCACAGTCGATGGGGCCGTGTGCTAATAAGCCCATATGCCAGCAATCACGGCAAACTTGCCGTTGGCGGTCGTGTTCATGTGGGCTTTGCCTCTTGAAGAACACCAACATAGCTGAAATTTCATACTGACCGTTCGTTCATATTCAATATTGTCAAAATTAACAATATAAAGCAGCCGGGCGCAACCCTGAAAATCTGTGTTCCTTCTAAGTGGCTGAAAGTAGGAGGGAAAGCTAGTGTTGTTGTACGGTTGATCAATTTTTTATGCTTCTAATTTAGTCAGATTAATATTTAAGCTCGGCACGTATTCGTGGATATTTTATGTCTGAAAGACTAGTTCTTTGCTCATTGGCAACAGTGAGTCGTCTAACAGTGGCAGGCTGGAGCCTCTTCTGCTGGTCGCTGGCGCAAGGTTAATAGTGTCCCGAACCGCATTGATAAACTGACAGCAGCCAGGCAGTGCCCTCAGTGGCGGCAAAATACTTGGACGGGTGCCGTCCGCATTCTGTCGCGGGCTTCTGGTTACTCTTCGCCAGTTGCAGCAACGGTTCAGGCGGCTGGCAGAACGAAGTTTCCGATAAATTCAGTCTGGTGCGCGCGCAGAAACGATGGCCTTGGCCTTCCAGTCAAACGATGTCTGAAAGGGAAAGCAGGGGGATTGGCGGTTTTGATTTTGCAGACCGCAGATATCCTGGCTGACGGCGCCTTCGGTGAGCGCCATCCTTGCAGGGTTCGCCAAGGGGGCGAGTTCTGGTGAAAGATAGCCGGATTTGACGATAAGGAAACGCGCCTTTTCAGGTTCAAGGCCAAATCGACGAAAGTCGTCCAACGCGTGAAACGGCCTGCGCCGTTCGGTCAGAATGACATGATTGTTCCGGATGGTAATCAGCAATTCGCGATCGCCCGACGAGGCCTCACCGAGTTTGGCAATGATCCGGCAGGTCGCAGAAACCCGGGAGCAGGAACTGCCGAGTGCCCCGCCAATCGTAAGCTGTACCTCGTCGCCTTCTTTGAACGTCCAGGCGCTCTCTACGGCATGCGGGTCGGCGATACCGGCAAACACCGCATCTGTCAGACCGCTGGAAAGCCATTCCGACAAGACGTCTGCCCTGTCGCCGACGCCGCCACCTGTCGGGTTGTCCCCGCTGTCTGCCAGAATGAAAGGCCATGTTTCTGCTGTCTTTGCATCATCCAGACAGGCACTCAAAGGCTTTGTCGGAACGCCGAAATCGAAGCGCGCACGGGACTGCCAATAGCTCTCCGCGATCTGTTCAGCGGCTTGCGAGACCGCAGCCTTGTCCGTACCGGTGACAACCGCGGCGGCTGTGGCCCTGGGTATGTCGGCCCAGACATAACCGACCATCAGATTGGAATCGCTTACCCCCGAACGCTGGTCGAAATTCGGCAGCCTGTTGTAAAGGGACCTGGTCGGTTCGTCCTCGGTGCTTGTTTTTTCCCCCGGCAGCAAAACCGGCACGGGTGCATAGGCAACCAGGCGGGGCTGGCCACCACGTAGTTGGTCCGTGAGTTCGAGTGCGGCCCGCACATGCGTTTCCGTGACATCGATATGTGGAGCTGTCCGGTAGGCGCAGAAAATGTCGATCTGGTCGATGATCTTTTGGGTGACGTTGCCATGCAGGTCATAGCTGACAGCAATGGGAACGGCCGGACCGACGAGCTGGCGGACTGAAGCGATCCAGTCACCTTCCACGTCCTCCAGCCCAGGCACATGCATTGCACCATGCATGATCAGCAAAACGCCGTTTACAGGCAGCGTGGCTTCCAGTTCCTGAAGGAACTGCGTCTTGAACGCTGAATAGCAGTCCGGCTTTACGGGCCCACCCGGGATGGACCGCGCGTGAAACAGCGGGCTGAAGGTGACATCGGAAAACCGCTCCTCCAGCAGGCCGCATTGCTCAAGCAGCGTCTTGCCGCGGACGACCCTAAAGTCATCCGCGGTTTGCTGCAGGGGGGAATAGGTGCTGCATTCCGTATGAATGCCGCCGACCGCGATCTTCATGGAATGCGCCCTTTTCTAGAGTTCGGGGAAGAATTTGCTGCTGGCGGCAAAGCGCGGCCAGTTCTTGTTCTCCGGATGTGTCCAGCCGGCTTCGGCCACAGCATAAAGGCGCGGGAAGACCATATGGTTGAACACGCAGTTGTCGACCATGTGCTCGCACCAGATACAGGCCTGGACCCCGACCAGCGCGCCCGGACCGGAGGCGCTGAGGCCGTCGGAGGCCTCATAACCATAGGCGGATTCCGGTGTGGACACGCCGGCCCAGCTTGCACCGGGCTCCTGCCAGCCGGAGGCTTGCGCCATGTCGAGATAATAATGCTGCCCCGGCGTGCAGATGACCTGGTAGCCCTGGTCAATCAATTCGCGGGTCACCTCCGGTTTCTGCCAGGCCATCAGAAGCACACCGTCCGGGTCGATGCCGCCACCGTGCGAAACCTCGTCCCAACCGGCCAGCTTCTTGCCAAACTTCCGCAGGATGTCACGTACGCGGCCCATGAAATAGGCCTGTACTTCCATCGTGTCCTTCAGTCCGTGCTCTTCCATCAGACGCTGGGTCCTGGGAGAGGTCAGCCAGGCCTTGGTGTCGACCTCATCACCGCCGATGTGAATGTAGTCGCAGGGGAAGAGGCTCGCGACCTCGGCAAACACCTTTTCAAGGAAGGCGTAGGTTTCCTCCATCGCCGGGTTCAGAGCATTATTGGGATACCCCTGAACGGAATGGTAGCTCTCGGGCGGTTCTGCCTGGTCGCCCAGATGAGGATATGTCTTCAGGATCGCTGTGGAATGACCCGGAACGTCGATTTCCGGCAGAACATCGATGTTGAGGCTGGTGGCATGGGCGACAATGTCCCGGACATCGTCCTGCGTGTAGGCGCCCTCGTAGACTTCTGAGGCATATCCGAGCTGTGCGACCTGCTGACAGCCTGGACCACGGCGGGCGCCGCTCACGGTCAGTTCCGGATAGGCCTTGATTTCAAGGCGCCAGCCTTCGTCGTCGGTCAGATGCCATTGAAAGATGTTCATCCGGGCCCAGGCGAGTATGTCGAGCAGTCGCAGGATGTCCTTGGGGCCGCGGAAGTGTCGTGAGACGTCCAGATGGGTACCGCGCCAGGAAAAGCGGGGGGCATCTTCGATATGGGCGTCGGCCGGCAGGCAATAGCTCACCGGGTCACTGTAGGCGCCGAAGGCCATCTGCGCCAGCGCCGTGAGACCATAGTCGAGACCGACCGATCCACCATAGCTGATGGCAACTGCTGCCGACTTGAATTGCAGGCGATAGCCGTCCTCGGGAAGCGCTTGGTCCGATTCAAAGGTCAATGGCATCAGGTCTGCGCCCGGAGCAAACCGGAAAGGATAGGGAGCTGCCGAAAAGAGCCGTTTGGAAAGCGCATTGATCTTGGCTGCCGCTGATTTCTCGATGGTCGTACCGCTGTCGATCAAGAATGCGGCAAGACCGCTTTTCTGGCCGGAAAATTCGACGCTTTGCGGCCAGGGCACAATATGCAGTGGTGTGTCGACCTGCCCCTCTGGCACCTGTTTGCGTTCACCGGTGTCAAGTTCTGCCGGTGCTTCAAGGTCGGTACACTGCACATCATGGATCGCACCTGACGTGGTCAGATAGGCGGATTTCGGTCCGTCGAGCCTGTGTCTTCCCGGGTGGCTCAAGCCTTGGATGGAAAAGGACCAGGTTTCTCCCGGCTGCAGAACGAGGCCGTCGGGTGGCGTAATCTCGTGAAAGTTGGCGACCCGCGAAAATCCCGCGGCATTCTTGAGCGTCGCGCTGTTGACCGCTCGCGTGACGGAGGTGAACGCAAGAGAGAAAGAGGAGACCGTCTTGCTGCCGGTATTTGTCAGTGCAAGGTCAAAACGTGCATGGGCAAGGTCATCAGAAGGCTGAAAATAACTGTCGAGAACAAAGTTGCTCATCTGTTTATCCATCAAAATCGGGCGATTGGGTGAAGGTGCGGGGGAGAGCCGTCGAACCAGCGGTCAGACCGCTGTCGACGGGAAGGCAGATGCCGGTGATGCAGCGCGCGGCGCGGCTGGCAAGGAAGGCGACGGTGGTTGCAATGTCGTCCGGTTCCGGCAGGTGTTTGAGGGGATACCAGGCAAGGGCTTCATTAAAGACATCCGGATTGGCTTTCGCGCGATCTTTCCAGGCTTGTGTTCTGACTGTGCCGGGCGCGACGGAATTGGCGCGCAGACCGTATTTGCCGTATTCGACGGCAATGGCCTTGGTTGCGTGAACGAGCCCCGCTTTCGCGGCGCTATAGGCCGGATGGCCGAACGCAGCCAGACCGTTGACAGAAGCAATATTGACGACACAGCCTGAACCGCACTCGGTAAGGGGAGTTTCAAACACCTTGAAGGCATTGAGAGCGGCCTCCAGGTTCAAGGAGAGGTCCTTTGCCAGGCTGGCAGCGGTCATGGAATGCAGCGTCAGCGACGCGGCGGCCCCCGCATTGTTGATGAGGACGGTCACCGGCCCGAGACCCGCGACGGAAGCAGCCAACTCGGACAGGGCTTCGGGGTCAGTCAGGTCGCAAACAAAGGCGCTGGCCTGGAAGCCTAGCGCATTCAGATCTGCCACAGCCGCATCGAGTGCTGTGGCGTCTATATCTACCGCAGCGATGTGATGGCTGGGGGCGAGTGCCCGGCAAATGGCCGCACCGATGTCGCCGGCTGCGCCCGTCACGACGGCGACGGATTTGGCAGAATGGTCAGTCACCAAGAGCTTCCTTGTCATCCGGATCCCGGGAATTGCTGAGCTGGTATTTGACCCGCCGGAGGCTTTCGCGCGCCTCGTTGCCGCGTTTCATGGCGACAAGCGTTGCCAGAAGGTCGGTCACATAAAGAAACGCAAAACGGCTGGTGCTGGGCCGCAGGATGTTATCACCCTCCGGAAGATCGATACCGATCGTGATGTCGGCAAGATCAGACACCGGGCGGTCCGGACGCGTCAGCGCAATCACGGTGGCGCCATAGGTCTTGGCCGCCTCCAGCGCGCGCACCATCTGCAGGTTCCGGCCGGAGACCGACGACGCCAGCACGACATCTCCGGCAGATAGGGTAGCAGCCTGCATGAGCTGCATGGCGTGATCGGTGATGCTGACCGTCCGAAGGCCAAGCCGGAAGAAACGGTTCTGCATTTCGTCGGAAATCATCGAAGACGTACCACCGGCGCCGAAGGCGGCCAGGAGACCGGCCCCGG
Source organism: Roseibium sp. (assembly GCF_965233565.1). Lineage (GTDB taxonomy): Bacteria > Pseudomonadota > Alphaproteobacteria > Rhizobiales > Stappiaceae > Roseibium. Next base: position 6,193,469 of record NZ_OZ247494.1, read on the forward strand.
AGATGGCGTTAACTGCACGGTCCACCGAGGCCATGTCGAGTGTCTGGCGTGTCTTGACCGCTGCGTCCTGAAGCTGGACCAGCAGACTGTCGGCAACATCCGAGGGGGCGGCCGAGGCCGCATCCACCGCCAGATAGCGGGTGCCGGCAAAGGTGACCTGCGCGACCTGAACCTTGAACGCAGTGAAACTGTCACAGCCCAGACGCCGGCAGAAGCGCGTCACGGTCGGCGGCGATACGCCCGCCCGTTCGGCAACATCCGTTATGCCGGCGTTGACGATGAAATCCGCTTCCGTGCGCAACAGGCTTGCCAGAATACGTTCCGACTTGGACAGTTCCGGTTCAATCTGCTGCAGCACGGATAGGATGTCCCGCATGGGGTCAGTCCGGCTTCTTGTAGGCGACGCAGTCGATCTCGACCTTGCAATCGACCATCATCGTCGCCTGGACACAGGCGCGCGCCGGCGGGTGTTCGCCGAAATAGCTCTTGTAGACGCCGTTAAAGGACCAGAAGTCGCGCGGATCATCCAGCCAGACGCCACAACGCACCACGTGTTCCAGGCCATAACCGGCTTCTTCCAGGATAGCGATGACGTTCTTGATGGTCAGATGTGTCTGTTCAACGATGCCGGTGCCGACGATTTCACCGTCTTTCATCGGCACCTGGCCGGAGACATACAGCCAGCCGTCCGCTTCGACAGCGCGGGCGAAGGGAAGGTTCTGGCCACCAGCACCGGATTTTTCAGCACCATAGCGTGTGATCGACATATTCAGCTCCAAAAATGAAAATGATTTACATAGTGGTTTGACATTGGTTTTATTTCACCCGTATATTTTTCAAAAATCAACCATCAAAATGAAAATGGTTTCCGATATGCAGGGTGTTTCCGACAGTCAGACCAATCCTTTTTCAAACGTGGACCCAGACAGGGCGGAAATCTGGGACATGTTGGTGGTGCGCGACATCAATGCCTTCGTCGCCGCGGACTGGTCTCAGGTTGCCGATGATTTTGACGTATCGGCGTTTTTCGGCGTGGACGGGGGCAGAGCAGCCAATCCGGACGACTGGACGCTCGGATTTCCGGACCTTGAGACCTACAAGACGGAGTGGTTGCGTCAGGCAGCCGACTTTGCCGAGACGGAATTTGCCGAAGACGCCAGGGCTGCCATTTTCGATGCAACGGATCTGTCGGCGATTGAAGTCAAAGGCGGCCGGGCAATCGCTCACAAGAAGTTCGACGGCTCGATCACCAAAGCCGATGGCAGTGTGGACAGGCTTCTCTGGCAGACTCTTTATTTCTGCGTCCGAAAGGAGGGGCGCTGGAAAATATGCGGCTTCGCCGGTTATCTGCCCAATCCATTGGCGGTGGCATCCTGATCATGTTCCGACCGCGCGCATTCACCGCCGTCCTGGCAACCGAAACAAACACGTTTTCGCCGATCCGCATTGATATCGAGGCTTTTCGGGCATCACTTCTGGCCCGGCCCGGAGAACACCCGCAAACACCGACCCTGTGCTCTGCTGTGGTCACCGTGGGGCGGAGGTTCGCTCAGCTACACGGATGGGACTTGATTGAAGGCACCGCAGCCTGGGCGGATCCGGCCGGTCTTGTGGCGCGGCAGACATACGAGGATCTGCGTGATGAGATCTGCGGGCAGATCCAGGCGCAACTGCCGTTTGATGTTGTCGTGATCGGCTTGCACGGCGCCATGGTCGCCGATGGCTATGATGACCCGGAAGGTGACCTGCTAGGCCGCATTCGGACGCTTGTTGGCCCTGACACGCCGATCATTGCGACATTCGACCCGCACAGTCACCTGACCGCAAAGCGCGTTGAGGCGGCTGATGTCCTGATTGCTTTCAAGGAATTTCCGCATATCGATTTTGTCGAAAGGGCGGAAGATGCCTGGGAAATTGCAAGGCGCACTGTAGCTGGAGAGATCACTCCGACAATAAGCGTTTACGATCCGAAGATGATCGATGTCTTTCCCACAACGTCTGAGCCCATGCGCCACCTTGTGGATGACATGATCCGTCGCGAGAGGGAAACACCAGACCTACTGTCGCTGTCCGTGGTGCACGGTTTCATGGCTGGAGATGTTCCTGAAATGGGGTCGAAAGTACTTGCGGTAACCGACGCCAACCCTGCATTGGGGCAGGAGATATGCCGTGATTTCGGAGAAAGACTGTTCGGACTGCGCGGCAAGGTGCGCAGCCGGGAACTGACACCGGCCGAAGCATTTGACAGGGCGTTCGCCTTTGAAGGCGGTCCTGTCACAATCGCAGATATGTGGGATAATCCGGGCGGCGGAACGGCCGGAGATGCGACCATTCTCCTCGCAGAGGCAATGGCGCGTAAGCTCGACAACATCGCCATTGGCTCGATCTGGGACCCGGTTGCAGTTCAGCTTTGCCATGTCGCAGGCGAGGGGGCCCGCATGCACTTGCGGTTCGGTGCCAAGTCAGCACCGCATACCGGCGCCCCGATCGATGCGGAAGTCGAGATTGTCCGCAATATCCGGAATGCTGAGCAGCGTTTTGGCGAGAGCCACGTTCCGATCGGCGACGCCAGCCTGATCCGGATTGGCGGCATTGAGGTGATCCTGAATTCAACAAGGGCCCAGTGCTTCGATACAAGCCTGTTTTCGAATTTCGGCGTGGAACCGACGGATCGGAAGATCCTGGTCGTGAAATCGACCAATCATTTTCACGAGTCCTTTGCGCGGGTCAGCCCGCTGATCCTCTATTGTGCTGCCGGCCGGCCCTATCCGAACGACCCACGCGTCACGCCGTATAAAAAAGCGCCAAGAGATATCTGGCCGATCAACACTGTGCAGGCACCTCAGGAAATCCAGGCGAGCACGACGGCCGCCAAGCAGGGAGTTTGAGCGATGAGTGTCGGGCTTTCCATTCACGAACTTCTGACGCCGGTTGCCGTGGTCGACGAGACGGTTATGGCGACCAACATTAAAGTCGCACAGGACTATTTCGACAGGATCGGACGGAATTTCCGACCGCACATCAAGACCCACAAAATCCCGGCGCTTGCGGCCGCTCAATTGGCGGCAGGGGCCAAGGGCATCAATTGCCAGAAGGTCAGCGAGGCCGAGGTTTTCGCCGATGCCGGGTTCACGGATATTCTGATCACGTTCAACATGCTCGGCAACGCGCGCCTCAACCGTTTGCTGGCCCTGAACGCGAAGGTCGATCTTCAGGTCGTCGCCGACAATCCGGTTGTCGTGGATGGATTGGCTGCGGTTTTTTCCAGGGAACAACCACTCAAGGTCCTGGTTGAATGCGACACCGGCGCTGGCCGGAATGGTGTGCAGTCACCAGTGGAGGCGGTTGAGCTTGCAAAGCGCATCGACGCTGCACCGGGGCTTCAGTTCCACGGCCTCATGACCTATCCGCGGCCCTCTTCGGAGAAGGACGTGGAGGCTTTCTTTGCGCAGACGATCAAGCAGTTGGCTGCCGCCGGTCTGGATTGCCCGGTTGTTTCGCATGGCGGATCACCCAGCCTGTTTGACAGCGACCTGGTGGCAAGTGCGACAGAGCATCGGGCCGGCACCTACATTTTCAACGATCGGTCCATGGTCCGCGCCGGCATGTGCGACTTCGACGATTGCGCCATGCATGTGCTGGCAACCGTTGTTTCCAGGCCTACGGAAAACAGAGCCGTTCTGGATGCCGGGTCCAAGGCGCTGACCTCCGACCTGCTCGGCTTTTCCGATCATGGACTGATGATCGACTATCCGGACGCATCGATCGCGGCACTGAGTGAAGAGCATGCGGTTGTGGATCTGAGCAAGTCTTCGAAAAAGCCGGAAGTTGGTGAACGGGTCCGGATCATCCCCAACCACACCTGCGTGGTTTCCAATCTCTTCGACAGGATGGTGTTCCATCGAGACGGCGTGGTGACGCGCATTGAGCCTGTCGCCGCCCGTGGGCAAGTCGTCTAGTCCTCCAGACGACTTGCCCGCCTAATCAATACAGAAAACGGCCGCCCGAGAGCGGCCGTTTTCGATTGGTTCGCACCCCGAAGGGAACGTGTGATCAAATGTGCATCTCGGCAGCGTCCAGCGCTTCAAGCGACAGTTGACGCTCGAACGCCTTGCTATTCTCGTCGAAGAGATGACAGTCCGCTCCCTTCAGCCCCATGGCAACTGGCTTGCCGACCTTTGCCGGCGCCGAGCCCGGGAGAAGGCTGCAGAATGTTGCTGCGGCACCTTCGACCGTGCTGTAGGTAACGGTATGGATGCCAAGATGCTCCACGACGTTGGGCAGAACCTCGATGGTGGCGTCGGCCTTGCCGAGGGTCAGGTGCTCCGGGCGGATGCCAAGTGTCAGTTTTCGACCGGCAACGTCTTCGTCTGTCGAGACCTTGACCGTGAGTTCGGAGCCAGAGGGGAGTGATACCGTCACGCCGTTTTCACCGACGCTTTTTCCGGTGACCTCAATGAAATTCATTTTCGGATTGCCGATAAAACCGGCGACGAAAAGGTTTTGCGGCTTGTGGTAGAGCTCAAGTGGTGACCCCACCTGCGAGATGACACCCTGATCAAGCACAACGATCCGGTCCGCCATGGTCATGGCTTCGACCTGGTCGTGCGTGACATAGATCATCGTTGCGTCGAGTTCCGTATGAAGCTTCGCAAGTTCCACGCGCATCTCCGCGCGGAGCGCTGCATCCAGATTGGAGAGCGGCTCGTCAAACAGGAAGACGGACGGTTCGCGCACAATGGCCCGGCCGATGGCCACACGCTGACGCTGGCCGCCGGACAGTTCGCCCGGCTTGTGGTGCAGGCGCTCGGTCAGCTGCAGAATGCCCGCTGCGGCCTGTACCTTTTCCTCGACCTTGTCCTTCGCTAGACGCTCGACGCGCAGCGGAAAGGCAATGTTCTCGTAAACAGACATATGCGGGTAAAGCGCATAGGACTGGAACACCATGGCAATGCCGCGTTTGACAGGCGGCAGGTCATTGACGACGGTGTTTTCAATGGTGATATCGCCACCGGTGATTTCTTCAAGTCCGGCAATCATGCGCAGCAAGGTCGATTTTCCGCATCCGGACGGACCGACAAACACAATGAAATCGCCGTGATCAACATCGAGATTGACGCCCTTGATGACTTCCACATGGCCGTAGCTCTTGTGGACGTCGCGCAGCTGCAAGTCGCCCATGGTCATTCCTTTTAAAGATGAGTGGGCCGGGCCCCCAAAGGTGGGAAGGGGGCCCGGTCACTGCACAAGGTGTTACTTGAATTCCTCAAGCTGCTCTGCTGCGATTTCAACGGCTTCAGCCGCAGAAACCTCACCCAGAACCACACCCTGAACGGCTTCGTTGATCGAGTCCTGCAGACCGACATAGTCAGTGACGAACGGCTCCGGACCACCGGTCGGGATGGCGTCGAGGAAGGCTGCCCAGGTCGGGTCCTTCTCGACCAGCGCCTTGACTTCCGGCAGGTCGCGCAGCGGCGTGAAGCCTTCGGCCAGCTCGAATGCCATCTGGTTTTCCGGGTTGGTCAGCAGCTTGGCGAGGTCAAGCGCCTGCTCTTCGACACCGGAGCCCTTGAAGACGGCGAGGGAGTCAGTGATCAGCAGCGTGCCGGGACCGCCGCTCGGGCCATGCGGCAACGGTGCGACGCCCCAGTTCACGTCGGTAACGCGGGTACGCTCCCACGGACCGGAGATGAACATGCCGATCTTGCCTTCGGAGAACAGCGGACGCAGCTTGGCGCGGTCATAAGCGACCGGACCCGGCTGGGAAACGGTTGCCATCTTGCCGTAGAAGTCGAGCGCTTCGACGTTGTTCGGCGAGTTGAAAACGATCTCGCCGTCCGCGTTAATCACTTCGCCGCCATTGGTGTACACGTAGTTCATGAACTGGTGCATGGTGTTGTCGAAGGACGCAGCGGCCAGGCCAAAGCCGTCAGCTTCGGTCTTTTCCTTGATGGTTTTGGCCGCTTCATACATCTCGTCCCAGGTCTTGGGAGCAGCTTCCGGGTCAAGACCGGCTTCCTTAAACAGGTCCTTGTTCCAGTAGAGTGCCTTGGTGGAGAAAGCGCGCGGCAGACCCCATTGCTGACCGTTGGCGGTGATCGTGCCAAGGATCGGTGCGGCGTAAGTGGCCTTTTCTTCCTCGGTCATGTTGACCGGGACGATCAGGTCGTTGGCCGCAAGCTGCTTCAAAGTGCGCGAGCCCATGTAGGAAACGGCAGGCGGATTGCCGGCAGATGCCAGGGTCGTGGACTTCTCCTGGCACTGGCCCCAGGGAACGAACTCAACATCGACCTTGTAGCCCGGGTTCTCTGCTTCCCAGCCCTTGATCAGCTCGGCCTGGATCGGAATGCCGGCACCGGTATTGTCGCCGCATACGATCATGTGAATGCTCTTGTCGTCAGCCTTGGCGGCAGTGACGAGGCCGAGGGCAAAAACACCACTCAGCAGCACGGATTTGAGAGTCATCTGAATTCCCTTTCCTGGTTGGTTTTTGTTGTTGTTATTCTTTGACAGCGCCTGCCGTCAGACCGGCGACGATGTAGCGTTGCAAGAACACATAGACGAACAGCACCGGCAGAATGCCGACGAGGCTGGCGGCCATGAGTTCGTTCCAGACGACCGACTGTCGTCCGAAGAACTGGAACAGGCCGACCGGCAGCGGGTTCAGCTCGTTCACGGAATTGAAGGTCAGCGCATAAATGAACTGCTGCGCATAGGCGGTGATGAAGGCGGTGATCGTGACCACTACGATGCCGGGCAAGGCGACGGGAATGATCACGCGCCAGAGCGTGTAGATCTTACCGGCCCCATCCACCCAGGCAGCTTCCTCAAGCTCCTTCGGGATGCGTACCAGATAAGACCGCAGAAGCCAGATCCCGGTCGGGATCACGAAAGCGGTGCCAGGTGCGATCATGGCAAAATAGGTGTTCAAAAGACCGTATTGCTGCATCAGCTTGAACAGCGGAATGATCAGGACGGCGCCGGAGAACATGTTGACGGCGATGAAGATGCCGAGCAGTGAGTTGCGTGCCGGGAACTCGAACCGGGCAAAGGCATATGCCGCCGGAATGATGCAGATCAGACCCAGTACGGTGACAACCGTTGCAATGAAGAACGAGTTGAGCATGTACATCCACAGAAGCGGCACGTTCTCCCACATGGTGAAATAGGCATCGAAGCTCATTTCATCGGTGATGAACCGGTAGGGGATGGAGAACAGGCTGGTCAGCGGCCGCAGCGACACCACGAAAGCTTCCACGAAGGGCGCCAGCACAAAGGTGAGGAACACTGCCAGGCCGAAATAGATCAGCACATATTCGTACCAGCGATACTTATGCAGCATTGTTCGGGCTCCTCTTGGCAAGGCGCGACAGCAGCAGGAAATAGACCAGCGTGAAGGAGCCGAGGAACAGTACGATCATCACCGTCCGGGCCGCGCCTTCGCCGTATTTGAAGCGGCTGATGGCGGTCTTGTAGGTGTCGATGATCATCGTTGTCGTGGCGCCGCGCGGGCCGCCCTCCGTCAGGATCCAGATGATGTCGAAGGAATTGAAGGTCGCGATTGCCGACAACAGCGCCATGGTCGCGATCGAGGGAATGATCAGCGGCAGCGTGATGCGGCGGAAGCGATAGAAGCGGGAGGCTCCGTCGACCCATGCGGCCTCGTAGAGATCCTTCGGAATGGATTGCATGGACGCAAGCAGATAGAGCGTCACCATCGGAACGCCGATCCAGACATCGGTGACGATGGTCGCCATGAAGGCGGAGTTCTTGTAGGCGAGGAATTCAAACGGCGCGTCGAGAATGCCGACCCGTTGCGCAATGCCCGAGATCATGCCGAACTGACCATTATACATCCAGCCCCAGATGAAAACGCCAATCGCGATCGGAATGACCCAGGGCGGCATGACGAGAACTCGGAACAGGGCGCGTCCCGGAACCATGGCGTTGAGCAACACCGCACCAAGCGTACCGATCAGCATCTTGAGGGCCACCGACAGGCTCATCCAGTAGAAGGTGCGCGCAATCACTTCCGGGAAGCGGCGTGACATCAGCTTCTCGTAATTGTCCAGCCCGACATACTGGAAGTTTGGGCTCATGCTGGTGTTCGTGAAAGACAGGCGGAACGTCTCGTAGAGCGGGTAGGCGACAATCGCCAGCATCACCAGCGATGCTGGTACCAGCAGGAGATACGGGAAATAGTCCGTCTTTTTCTTGGTCTGTGCCATGCTCCCCCCTAAGCCAGGCCGTAGCTGTCGAATTGCTGCCAGGTCTCGGCAAGGTCGAGCACGGCCCGGGCCTTGCGCGCCTCATCCAGCTTGATTGCGGTCAGGCCCGCTTCCAGCGCATCCAGAACGCCAACCGGCAGGCTGCCGCCGTTTTCGAAATAGTGATTGAGATCCCTGGCCATGGCGTCGTCAGCGCCGTAGTGACCGTCACGGCCGGCATCGACCAGCTGCGGCCGGTCGATCAGGCATGCCGATGTCAGCGCGTCGTGTACCCGGTAATAGTTCCGGATGAAGTCGCCCTCTGCCATGCCCTTTGTTCCCATAACGGCAAAACGCCGGAACTCGTCAGGCACGTAAAGATTGGTGTGAAAACACAGATTGGCACCGTCTTCATATTCGATCAGCGCTGTCTGGTAGTCGATGATGTCACCGTCGCTGTCGAAATCCGCATTGCCGCCACCCCAGCGCGGTGTAAACGGGTCGACCCGATCCTTGTAGACAGGTCCCGGGAAGCTGTGATCTGCTTCCGGTCGGTTTTCCGGCACGAAACTCTTGCGTCCCCCAAAACTGGAAACGTAGCGTGCCCGGCACCCCGTGATCCCCTGGTAGAGATCCAGGTCGTGGCAGCATTTTTCGAGCAGGAAACCACCTGAGTTCTTCTCGTAGCGGCGCCAGTCGCGCATGAAGAAGGAACCGTGATAGGGGCCGATATGCTCAGCTGCTTCAATCGAAACCACCTTACCGAGCTGGCCGGCCTTCAGGCTTTTCTGCAGTTCCGTGTAAAGCGGTGAGTAGCGCAGCACCAGGCCGACGATCACGCGCTTTTCGCCGCCATGCGTCTTCATCAGAGACAGCAGTTCGAAGGTTTCAGCTTCCGTGGTCACAACCGGCTTTTCGCAGAAGATGTATTTCACGTCCGACTGCAAGGCGGTCCGGAGATGATCCAAGTGCATGAAGTTGGGCGAGCCGATCATCAAAAGATCAAGCTTTTCCTTCTTCAGCATGCTTTCCAGATCATCATGAGCGGTCAGCGTATTGCCGCTTCTGCGCTCCACATGAGACAGACCCGCAGGTGTCGGATCGACATAGGCGACCGGATCGAGCGCATTCGAGACGTTCTGAAGGCAGCTGCTGACATTCGCGATCCGGGCACCGAGGCCAACATATCCGGTTCTCATGCTGCGTCCTCCGCATGCAGGTCCATGGCATGTCGCAACGCTTGGACAAGACCGGCATCGGTATCTCTTGTGCCCGTCGCGGCAACGAAACCCAATCGTGTTTCAGCGGTAGAGGGCGGAGGAACATCGCCTTTGGGTTTGGAACAGGATGCGTGCAGCTCCGAAACGCCGGCATGTCTCAAAATGCGTGCTGCATTGGCGGCGTTAACGCCAGAGCCGGCCATGATGGAGAGGCGTCCGGCTGCAACTCGGGCTGCCTGATGCAATCGGTCCATTCCCAATTCGGCTTTGTCCGCCTGGCCGGAGGTCAGAATACGTTCAAAGCCGAGCGCGATGGCATCTTCAACAGCCTGTCCATAGTCATGAACCGTATCGATTGCCCGATGCAGCGTGGCGGCAAGCGATGTGCTCTTGAGTGCGACGCTCAGAAAATCTCGGTCCAGCGCCTGATGATCGTCGACGGCGCCAAGCACGATCCCTTGAAGGCCGGCATGCTCTACGGCTTCGATGTCCCGCAGCATCGCCGCCTTCTCCAGGTCCGAATAGGCAAATCCGCCCCGACGCGGACGGATCATCACGTAAACAGGCACCGGCAGTTTTGCAGCAGCCGTCATAACACCCAAGGACGGTGTCAATCCGCCTTCGGACAGGGCGGAGCATAGCTCGATCCGATCGGCTCCGTTTTCAGCGGCGATCCAGGCGCCTTCCAGCGTGTCGACGCAAACCTCCAGCGGAATGTGGGTCATGTCAGTGCCTCGCTATACGCTGTACGGGCGACGATGCCGGCTCCGTGCAGGCCGCCGTTTTCGGCAAACTGGCCCTTGAACACCAGCGGGTCGGCATAGTGAGCAAGCACAAGTGACCGGGTCTTGCCATCGATCAGCGAAAGCAGGGCCTCATCGCCCGACAATCCACCGCTCACCGGGATGGCATCTGGCCCGAGCGTGTTGACAAGGACGGAAAGAGCGCGGGACAGGAGAGTGGCATAGGCCTCGATGGTGTGCGTTGCCTCCACATCGCCGCGATGCCAGGCAGACGTGATGTCCTTGCTGGACAGTGCCTTCCCGTGCAGCGTCAGATGGATTTTTTCCATGCCACGCGCAGAACAAACTGCGTCGATACATCCGGTCTGGCCACAACCGCAAGGGTAATGCTCAAGGCCCTTGAGCTGTCCGCCGGCGGTCGGATCGACAACCGGACCATGACCCCATTCGCCGGCAATGCCGCCAACGCCCTTGACCAGATGTCCGTTCACAACGAGGCCGCCACCGACACCGGTTCCGAGAATGATGCCGAAGACGACGGATTTGCCACGACCGGAGCCATCTATGGCTTCGGCAAGTGCAAAGGCGTTGGCATCGTTTGTAATCAGAACCGGGCGCTTCAGTGCGGCTTCAAGATCAGCCTTGACGGACCGCTTGTGCAGGCAGGGAATGTTGGCAACATCGGCAAAACCGGTCCGGTCGTCGAAAGCGCCTGCCAGGGAAATCGAAATCGGTCCCCGGTCTGTTCCGGAACAGCTGTCGATAGCATCAACAAAGGCCTGCCAGTCTTTCCCAGGGGTTGGAACGCGGCCGCTTTCAACGACGGAACCGTCGTCTTGCAGGGTCCCGTGACGGATAAAGGAACCGCCAATGTCAAAACAGGTGGTCATTGCCAGCTGAAACGCCTCTGGGTTACATTTGTTAGCATCCAGTTATAATACCAATATGCAACCAATTGAACGTCTAGTAAACCACAAAAAGCCATTGGCATGACTTTTTTAACGAATTGGGTCTGGGGTCTGAGGGGAGGCGCCTATTGTCGAAAACACGAAAGGGTGCAGCAGGCGTCACGGAGGTGACGCCAGGCGCGGTGGCCGGGCAATGCGTTTGGCTGCCGGGTAAGCTGAGGCCTAAAGAAAGGGGCGCAGGTTGCCGCTGTGCTCTTCCAGAATCTGTTCTGCACGAGTTGCGTCGATATTCTGGAGAATCATGAGAGCTGCCGTTTTGACCCGTCCGCCTGCCTGTTCCAGATTTCTCTCGGCAGCTTCTGCGGTGCAGCCCGTCAGGTCCTGCAGGATCCGATGTGCTCGCGCCTTCAGTTTTTCATTGTCGGCAACGAGGTTGACCATATGCCCGCGCACGGCATGGCCCAGGCGCAGGGCTACCAGCGTTGAAATCATGTTGAGCGCAGCCTTTTGCGCGCTGGCGGCGCCAAGCCTCGTAGAGCCGGCAATGATTTCGGCCGGCGTGTTGAGCAATATCGGGTGATCGGAAAGTTCCAGCAGTGGTGTGTTCGGATTGTTGGCAAGGCCGATCGTTTCTGTTCCGGCTGCTTTGGCTGCCTGAAATGTGCCGAGTGTGTAGTGGGTTGAGCCGCTGGCCGAAACGCCGATCAGAATGTCGCCTTTGCCAAGTCCGGACTTCTGGAAATCGTGATGTCCTGCGGCTTCGTCGTCTTCATGTGTCCCGGCAAGATGCAGCAGATTCTCTGCGCCTCCGGCATAGAGCATGCGCATGCGTTCCGGTGGGAAGCCGAACGTTCCCGGTAGTTCCAGGCAGTCGGATAGCGCGGTGAGGCCGGCACTGCCAGCGCCCGAGTACCCGATTTTGGAATCGGCCTGCGCTGCGCGTTTCAGGGCATCTGCGGCGCGGCTGATCTGCGGAATGGCCCGTTCGACCGCGTCCAACGCCTGTTTCTGCCGAAGCAGAAGCAAGGCCAGGACGTCGTCGTCTGACTTGGTGGAGAGGCCAATCGAGAGTGGGTCCCGGTCTTCGGTCGTCGGCAAATTCATGGTTTCTGAAAACTGGCTGCGGTCAGTGTCATATCGCGAAATATGCCTACAAAGGCAAGCGGAACTCGCGACAGACCGATTGGCGTCTGGAAGGGGTTAAGGGGAGTTCGGTGACTTTTATCACTTGATTTTCGGTTTCGATAGAGTTTAAATTGGTATCTGAAAGGTATTATTTTCATCACCTGAGGCGCCTCGTTTCATGACCGAGTTTATCACGATGCTGGAAAATGGCGACTGGCTGGCAAACTCCAGCGGTCCCCGGTATCTGCAGTTGCGGCGGCGTATTCAGCAGGCGATTGACGAGGGTGTTCTGAAAGAGAATGAACCCTTGCCGTCTGAGCGGGAGATTGCATCCATCACCGACCTGTCCCGGGTCACCGTCCGAAAGGCGGTGGCTGGGCTGGTGGAAGATCAGATCGTTGTACAGAAACGCGGCAGCGGATCTTTCGTGGCTCCCAAGGTTCACAAGGTCGAGCAGCGCCTGTCCAGCCTGACGTCTTTCAGCGAGGATATGGCACGTCGCGGCCTGTCGGCGAGCAGCGAGTGGTTGCGCCGCGGCCTGTTTCCGGCATCACCCGAAGAAATGTTTACGCTTGGCCTGACGTCCGGACAGCGTGTTGCCCGGGTCGAGCGGCTGCGCAAGGCCGACGGCACGCCGATGGCGATCGAGCGGGCTTCCCTGTCTGAAAACATTCTGCCCAATCCGGAGAAAGTGACCAGCTCGCTTTACGCGATCCTGCGCGGGGCGGGGCTGCAACCGGTTCGGGCGATCCAGCGAATTTCCGCCCGCAATCTTGAGCCGATCGATGCCGATATCCTTGGTGTCCCGGCGGGGTCCGCAGGGCTGAAGATCGAGCGCGTCTCCTATCTTGCCAACGGCAATGTCGTTGAATTCACCCGATCCGTTTACCGCGGCGATGCCTATGACTTCATTGCCGAACTTCAAATTTCGGAAGACTAGATCTTATGAACGAAGCCTTGAACCTAGACGCCCCGACGCATATGCGGCGGGAGATTGAAGAGATCCCCGACGCTGCCCGCCGTCTTCTAGCGGACGGTGCTCCAGAAATTCGCGAGATTGCAGCCAGGGCAGGGGCGCCTGTGTTTTTGGCAAGTGTGGCGCGCGGGTCGTCCGATCACGCGGCAACCTTTCTGAAATACGCGGCCGAAATCTATCTTGGCCTGGCAATGGCCTCGCTTGGCCCGTCGGTGTCGTCCATCTATAGCGGTCGTGTAAAGCTCAATCAGGCACTTGTGATCGCCATTTCGCAGTCCGGTGCAAGTCCGGACATCCTGTCGGTTGTTGAAAGCGCCGACAAGCAGGGGGCCTTCACGGTCGGTCTGACCAATACAGCCGACAGCGCGCTTGCCCGTTTGTCCAAGGCGACGGTGGATATCGGCGCCGGACCTGAGCGCAGCGTTGCCGCAACCAAGACCTTTGTGAACTCCGTTCTTGCGGGGCTGTTGCTGCTGGCCGAAATCGGCGGCGACAAGACTTTGCTCAAGGCGCTGGCAGATCTTCCCGGGCAGTTCGAAAAGGCCATCGACATGGATTGGCGGGCCTTGGCCGAGCCGATTGAAAAACGTGGATCGCTCTATGTGATCGGTCGTGGTCCCGGTCTCGCCATTGCCCATGAAGCTGCCCTTAAGTTCAAGGAAACGTGCCAGATTCATGCGGAGGCCTATTCGTCTGCGGAAGTGATGCACGGGCCTGTTTCCATCGTCGAAAACGGTTACCCCATCCTGGCGCTTGGCGTGCGCGATGCGGCGGAAGAAGGGCTTGCTCAGGCCGCTGACCGCATGGTCGATCAGGGCGGCAGCGTTTTTGCCACCAGCGACAAGGTGCTGCGCGCGCACAAATTGCCGTTTGTCTCGGCAGACCACCCGCTCACCGACGCGCTTGTGCAAATCGTGTCTTTCTACGCCTTCATCGAGTGGTTCGCACGTCATCGGGGCTTCAATCCCGATGTTCCCAAACATCTGAAAAAGGTGACGCAGACGGTATGACCGCCGCAACCGCCTATCTTTGCAGCCGGATCTTTGACGGCCGGACGCTTCACGAGAAAGCTGCGCTCGTTGTCGCCGACGGCGTGATTTCTGGTCTGGTTTCCTTCGATCAGCTCGACGAAAACCAGCGTCAGGTTGATCTCGGCGACGGGATCCTTGCACCGGGACTGATCGACCTGCAAGTGAATGGCGGCGGTGGATTGATGCTCGGCGATGCGGAGAGTGTCGAGGACATGGCACGCATTTGCCATGCCCACCTGCGGCTCGGCACGACGTCCCTGACACCAACCCTGATCACCGACACACCTGAAACAACACGCAAGGTGGTCAAGCTCGGGATCGAGGCCTGGGCGCGCGGCGTGCGCGGTTTCCAGGGGCTTCATCTTGAAGGACCGCATCTTTTCAAGGGGCGCAAGGGCGCGCATGACCCGGATCTGATCCGGCCCATGACAGAAGACGATATTGAACTCTACCTGTTCGCCGCCAGGCAGCTGCCCAGCCTGATCGTGACAATTGCACCGGAGACCGTCACCCCGGATCAGGTCCGCAGGCTTGCGGAGGGCGGCATCCATGTCAGCCTCGGCCATAGCGGTGCTTCCTATCGGGAGTGCAAGGCGGCTGCAGAGGCGGGGGCGTCCTGCGTCACCCACCTCTTTAATGCCATGAGCCCGTTGCAGCACCGGGAGCCGGGACTGGTGGGCGCGGCCCTCGATCTTGGAAGCCTGAGCGCAGGACTGATCGCCGACGGCGTTCATGTCGATCCGGTCGCGATCAAGGTTGCGTTGAAGGCAAAGAACGGCCCTGGTCGTATCTTCCTGGTGACTGATGCCATGTCACAGACCGGCACCGATGTGACCTCCTTTCACCTCGGTGGACGCGAGATTTTCCGCCGGGACGGCACGCTGACCCTTGCGGATGGCACACTGGCCGGCGCAGACATCGATCTGCCCGCTTCCTTAAGATACCTGACCGGGACGCTGAACATGCCGGTGGATGCGGCGCTTGCAATGGCGACTGCCGACCCCGCCGACTTCCTTGACCGGCCGCTGGGACACTTGCAACAAGGGCGAGCGGCGGATCTGGTGCATCTTGACGAGGACTTCGGCGTTGCCGGTGTCTGGGTCAACGGCCAGCCGCTCTCCTGACACTCTCGCTTGCGTTTCACATCTAGCCCTTAAACGCTGAACTCCGCGCTCTTAAAGCTGATTGAGACAGGTCAATGTTGGTCTGAGCGGGTCTTTGTACGCTCCCTCAATGTCCGGTTGCGACAAGCGCCGGATGCTTGAACGGGGGAGAGGACGTGTTCCAGGTACGATTTCACGGCCGGGGCGGTCAGGGTGTGGTCACCGCCGCCGAACTGTTGTCGATCGCGGCCTTCAAGGAAGGCAAGCACGCGCAGGCTTTTCCAAGTTTCGGGTCTGAGCGCATGGGCGCTCCGGTGGTCTCCTATTGCCGGATTGCCGATAGCGAGATCCGCTCCCGCGAACCGGTCGAGCACCCCGATGCCCTGGTGATCCAGGATCCGACCCTGATCCATTCCGTTGATCTTTTTTCCGGCCTCGACGCGACCGGATACATCTTGATCAATTCCCGCCGCAGCTTCGAAGAACTGGGCATTGCAGACTTTGCTGCCGGCTTTCCGGAAAACCATTTCCGGGATGTCGGCGCCAGCGAGATCGCCCGCAGGCATATCGGCAGACCGCTGCCCAATGCTGCCTTGCTCGGCAGCCTGGCTGCCATGTGCGGGAAAGTCTCGCTCAAGGCGGTAGAAGAAGCGATTGCCGAAAAATTCCCGGGGCAGGTCGGAGCCGCAAACGTGGCCGCCGCACGTGAAGCCTTCGACATTGCTGCCCGGACGGAGAAAGTCCATGCTTAAACAGATTGAAGGCTCCGCTGCCGTCGCCGAAGCTGTCGCACTCTGTCGGCCCGAAGTTGTCTGCGCCTATCCGATCACTCCGCAGACCCACATTGTTGAGGGCGTCGGCGCTCTGGTGAAGTCAGGTGCGCTTGAGAACTGCGAATATATCAACGTTGAATCCGAATTTGCGGCCCTGTCCGTTGCCATTGGCGCTTCGGCCGCCGGCGCGCGGGCTTACACTGCGACGGCCAGCCAGGGGCTGCTGTTCATGGCGGAGGCGGTTTACAACGCTTCCGGTCTCGGTTTGCCGATCGTCATGACCCTTGGCAATCGGGCCATCGGTGCGCCGATCAACATCTGGAACGATCACACCGACGCCATGTCGATGAAGGATGCCGGTTGGATTCAGCTTTTTGCCGAAACCAATCAGGAGGCCCTCGATCTTCACATCCAGGCCTTTCGTCTGGCCGAAGAACTGAGTTGTCCGGTCATGGTCTGCATGGACGGGTTCATTCTGACCCATGCCTATGAACGTCTCGACATCCCCACCCAGGAAGAAGTCGACGCCTTCCTGCCGCCCTATGAGCCAGTGCAGGTGCTGGACCCTGCAGATCCTTACTCCATCGGTGCCATGGTCGGTCCCGACGCCTTCACCGAAGTGCGCTATCTGGCGCATCACAAGCAGCTCCAAGCCCTGGAACTGATCCCCGAAATTGGCACGATCTTCAAGAAGGTATTCGGGCGAGACTCTGGCGGGCTGGTGCATTCCAACAAGGCAGAGGACGCCGACACCGTGTTCGTAGCCCTCGGATCCGTCAATGGCACGATCAAGGACGTCGTCGATCAGGAACGCGCAGAAGGTCGATCAGTCGGGTCCGTCAGCATCTGTTCATTCCGCCCGTTTCCCCTGGACCAGCTGAAAGCCGCTCTTGTGAACGCCAAGCGGGTCGTTGTGGTGGAAAAGAGCCTGGCGCCCGGCCTCGGCGGCGTTCTGGCCTCCAATGTGCGCATGGCGCTCCGCGAAACGACGCAGCCGGTACACACAGTGATTGCCGGACTTGGCGGACGACCGATCACAATGAAAGGCATTTCCGGCATCGCCAATGCGGCACAGGCCGGTGACCTTTCCGATGTCACCTTCCTTGGCATGAACCAGGCCGTGGTTGATCGAGAGATCGCGCGCACAGCCGAGATGCGTCACGCCGGGCCGGCGGCCGAGAGCGTCCTTAAGGCCATCCAGAACCGTCCTGCGGCAGAGCGGAGCAAAGCATCATGAGCGAGGAAACGGCACTGCAACGGGTGAAGTTCTACCAGACCGGAACCCACACGGTTGGCAACAGGCTGATGGATGCGGAAGCGCGCAGCGTGCAATCTTCCATTGATCGCTCCAACGCGATCACATCCGGTCACCGGGCCTGCCAGGGTTGCGGCGAGGCGCTTGGCGCGCGCTTTGCCCTCGACGCTGCGATGCGCGCCTCCGGCGGCGACATGGTGGCGGTAAATGCCACCGGCTGTCTGGAAGTCTTTACGACGCCCTATCCGGAAACCTCGTGGCAGATCCCGTGGATCCATTCCCTTTTCGGCAATGCGCCTGCGGTCGCGACGGGCGTGGCTGCGGCCATGCGTCGACGCGGCAAGGGGAAAACCCGTGTCGTTGCCCAGGGCGGCGACGGCGGCACGACGGATATCGGCTTCGGGTGTCTCTCCGGCATGTTCGAACGCAACGACGATGTGCTTTACATCTGTTACGACAACCAGGCCTATATGAACACGGGCGTGCAGCGGTCATCTGCAACACCGCCGGCTGCGCGCACGGCGACCACGCCTGCCGTGGGCAATGCGCCGGGCAATGTCTTCGGCACCGGCAAGAACATGCCTCTGATCGCGATGGCCCATAACATTCCCTATGTCGCAACTGCGTCGGTCGCCGATCTGCATGATCTGGAGGCCAAGGTGACCCATGCCATGGGCATGAGCGGGTCGCGTTACATCCACGTTCTGGTGACCTGTCCGCTCGGCTGGGGCTCGGCCACCGAGCATACGATCCTGCTGGCGCGCCTGGCCGTCGAAAGCGGTCTTTTCCCTTTGTTTGAAGCCGAACATGGCGAAGTCGTGCGCAGTCAGAAGATCCGGCGAAAGGTGCCGGTCGAGGACTATCTGAAACTCCAGAAGCGCTTTGCACATCTTTTCCGGAAGGGCCACGAGGACCGGGATTGCATCGCTGCTATTCAGCGCATGGCCGACGCGAATATCGAGCGCTTCAATCTTCTCGGAGAAAGGACGGCGCCATGACCCACGAACTGCCATTTGCCATCACGCTTGATCCGAGCACCAGCCTTGCCAACAAGACCGGATCCTGGCGTACCGAACGGCCGGTCTATCTGGACCGCCTGCCACCCTGCAACAACGCCTGTCCGGCCGGTGAAAACATCCAGAAATGGCTGTTTCACGCCGAGGAGGGCGATTATGAGCAGGCGTTCCAGGCGTTAATGGAAGACAACCCCATGCCCGGCGTCATGGGGCGTGTGTGTTATCACCCGTGCGAAAATGCCTGCAATCGCGGCCAGATGGACGAGCCCGTAGCGATCCATGCCATCGAACGGTTTCTGGGCCGGATTGCGTTTGAAAAGGGCTGGAAACCGAACATCCCGTCAGAGCCGAGCGGAAAGCATGTTCTTGTGGTCGGTGCGGGTCCGAGCGGGTTGAGTGCCGCCTATCACCTGCGCCGGTTCGGGCACGCGGTCACGATCCGTGAAGCTGGGCCGATGGCGGGCGGCATGATGCGTTTCGGAATTCCGAAATACCGGTTGCCCCGGGACGTCCTGGACTATGAGATCCAGCGCATCCTGGACACAGGTGTGACCCTGGAACTCAACACCAAGGTTGACGATATTGACGCTGCCTTCACGAAGGAAGGCTTCGACGCGGTTTTTGTTGCGGTCGGGGCGCATCTTGCCAAACGGATCGACATTCCGGCCCATGCGGCGGGCAAGATCCTCGACGCCGTCAGCGTCCTGAAGGACATGGAAACTGGCGAAGAACCGCCCAAACTCGGCCGCCGGGTGATCGTCTATGGCGGCGGCAACACGGCGATGGACGTTGCCCGAACCGCCAAGCGCCTCGGTGTCGACGAGGCCATGATTGTCTATCGCCGGTCGCGCAAGGAAATGCCGGCGCATGATTTCGAGGCAACCGAAGCCGAGGACGAGGGCGTCCTGATGCACTGGCTGCGCACCATCAAGGAGATCGACGGGTCAAGCGTGACAGTCGAGAAGATGGAAATTGACGATAGCGGCCGACCGCAGCCGACGGGAGAGTTCGAGACGATTGAGGCCGACACGCTGATTCTGGCGCTTGGCCAGAACGTCGACACCAGCTTCCTGGAACGGGTCGAGGGAGTCGAGATTGCTCGCGATGGTGTGGTCACGGTCAGTGATCAGATGATGACGGGCCGGGCAGGGTTGTTTGCCGGCGGCGACATGGTGCCGGCGGAGCGAACGGTCACGGTCGGCATCGGGCACGGCAAGAAGGCAGCGCGCAACATCGACGCCTGGCTGCGCGGGGAAACCTACGCAAAAGCAGACAAGCCGGAACTGGCCACCTTTGAAAACATCAATCCCTGGTATTACGACGACGCACCGCAGAGCAAACAGGACCAGCTGGATCCCGTCCGTCGGCAGACCGGTTTTGAGGAAGTGCTCAAGGGCCTGACGGACGACAATGCGCTTTACGAGGCGCGCCGCTGTCTTTCCTGCGGCAACTGCTTTGAATGCGACAATTGTTACGGCATCTGTCCGGACAACGCCGTGATCAAGCTCGGCCCAGGAAATCGCTTTCAGTTCAACTACGACTACTGCAAGGGCTGCGGTCTCTGCGCCTTCGAATGTCCTTGCGGAGCGATCAAAATGGAACGGGAAGGGGTCTGATAACCGATGAACGCAAATGACAGCGAATTGTCGAGCGTTCATTTCTGATTTTCAGGAAGGAGTGGTGATGGCTCCCCAGGCCGGACTCGAACCAGCGACCCAGCGATTAACAGTCGCTTGCTCTACCAACTGAGCTACTGGGGATCACCACGGTCGGGGTCAACACGTTGCCGCCCCGTCGATGGAGATGCGTATATCAAAGGCTTGATCCGTTTGCCAAGCCCCTCAAGGCGTTTTTTTCATCAAGCCGTCATTTTTTTGTGCTCGGTGTGGAAAACTTCAGTTTTTTCAGTTGCCTAAGCGTTACCTGCGACAAGGAAAACTCTGTGTTTTTGCGGTCAAGCACACGATCGCACGGGACACTAATGTAGCATGTTGCGCGAATTGAGCCCGGTGTGACCTTTCAGGAAGTGGTCTGGCAGGGCATTGCAGATCCAAACTGCGGCTTGTGCCGGTCTCAAGTTCCGGTTACGAAGTTCGGGACGGTTTCGGAAAGGGCTTGGCCCGATCCGGATGAAACGGGAATCCGGGACGGGCGTGTTGGCCCTTTGCCGGAGCTGCCCCCGCAACTGTGAGCGGTGAGCGGCTGCACAAAAACCACTGGCGTCAAAGGCCGGGAAGGAGTGCAGCTGGCGCGGATCCGCAAGCCAGGAGACCGGCCGTCGATAAGATCAACCTCGAACGCTGTCGGGTGGACGGCCGGGAGATGGAAGTGACGGATCATTCAAAACCGCGAACCGCCCTTGTTCTGGGTGGCGCCCGCTCCGGCAAGAGCACATTTGCCGAAAGACTGGCGGAACAGACCGGCCTCCAGAAAGTCTATGTCGCAACCTCGGCGGCCTTTGACACAGAGATGGAAGAGCGGATCGGGACCCATCGTCACCGGCGCGGGCCCAGCTGGATCACGATCGAGGAACAGCTGAACCTGAAGGACGTGCTCTTGCGCGAAAGTGCGCCTGATCGGGTTATCCTGGCGGATTGCCTGACGCTCTGGCTGTCCAACCTGACTTTTTCCGGCAAGGATATCGGCGAGGAAACCGCTGCCCTGTGCGAGACGGTCGCGCATCTGAAGGGGCCTTGCATCTTTGTCTCAAACGAAGTCGGCCTGGGCATTGTGCCGGAGAACCGCCTCTCCAGGTCGTTCCGCGACGCTCAGGGGCGTCTCAATCAGGATATGGCGGAAGTCTGCACGCAGGTTGTCTTTCTGGCGGCCGGCCAGCCGCTTCTTCTCAAACCCCGCACCCAACCGGACATCACACTATGAGCATACCTTCCCATCAGCCGGGTCAGAAAATCCCGGCAACGATTGTCACCGGGTTCCTGGGCGCGGGCAAAACCACCCTGATCCGCAACCTCCTGACCAATGCCAACGGCAAGCGCATTGCTTTGATCGTCAACGAATTCGGCGACATGGGGTTTGACGGGTCGCTGGTGAATGGCTGCGCGGATCCGGACTGCGCTGCCGAAGAAGTGGTCGAACTCACCAATGGCTGCATCTGCTGCACCGTTGCAGATGATTTTCTGCCGACCATGGAAATGCTGCTTGCCCGCGAAACACCGCCTGAACACATCGTCATTGAAACGTCCGGCCTTGCGTTGCCGCAACCGCTTGTGCGCGCCTTTTCCTGGCCGAGCGTGAAGCCGAAAGTCACGGTGGACGGGGTTGTGACCGTGCTCGATGCTGCTGCGCTGGCCGAAGGCCGGATCGCACTCGATGAAGAAGCTCTCGAAGCCCAGCGCGCGGCCGACGAAGCCCTTGACCATGAAAGCCCGGTGGAAGAACTCTTCCACGACCAGCTCCGCTGCGCCGACCTTGTGGTCCTGAACAAGGCCGATCTCGTCTCCGCCGAGGTTCTTGAAACCGTGCAGGGAAGAATATCCGAAGACGTGCGACCGGCTGTTCATGTCGTGTCGTCCGAAAAGGGCACATTGCCGATCGAGGTTCTGCTGGGCAGGGGCTCCGCAGCAGAAGACGACATGGACAGCCGTCACGAGCATCATCATCATCACCACGATGATCATGACCACGATCACGATGACGACCACCATCATCACGACCACCATCATGACCATCATCATCACGATGATTTTGAAAGCCATGTGCTTGATATCAGCCCCTTTGCCAGCCTGAAGGAAGCTGAGGCAAAAGTTCTCGAGGTGATGGCTCACAAGGGTGTGCTGCGTATCAAGGGGGCTGTTCACATTGACGGCAAATCGGCACCGGCAATGGTTCAGGCCGTTGGTCCGCGGGTGGAAACCTGGTTTGCAGCTGGTGCGGAAAGCGCCGGGCGCCTGGTCGTCATCGGTCTAAAGGGCCTTGATCTGGACGCAGCACGGGCTGTTCTCGGGCAGGCGGCCGAGGCCGCCTAACCGCGATCCTCAAAGCCGCGGCCAGCAAAAAAATCAACAAGAAGACATAAATGCACATTCTCGCCAGCCAGACGCGCCGTATCGATGACGGTGGAGACGCCGTCGATCTCGGCCAGTCGCCCGCCGAAATCCTGTTTTTATCAGCCGCCGACACGGAGCTCGGTAGCTTTGCTGCTGCGCAAAGGCGTCTTGGAACCACGGCCGCGAGCCTGCGTCTCGCCAATTTGATGGCGCTTTCGCATCCCTACTCGGTGGATCTTTATGCCGAGCAGACGATGCGTGGGTCGAAACTCGTCATCCTGCGCGTTCTGGGCGGGGTGGAATACTGGCGCTACGGGCTGGAGCGCTTCGAGGAAGAGGCACGGGCCAGCGGTGTCGAGCTGATCGTCATTCCGGGCGATGACAAGTGGGACGAAGAACTGACCGCGCGGTCTACAAGGCCGAGCGAAGAGGTTCACCGTTTCTGGCGGTATTGCGTCGAGGGCGGTGCGGAAAACTATGCCAACGCGCTCCTGTTCGCGGCCAGTCTCTTGAACAAGGGAGAGGAACCCGCGCATCCGGTTCCGCTGCCACGCGCCGGCATCTACCTGCCCGGAAGCGCAACACCAGACCTTGAGGCACTCAAGGCGACCTGGCGGGATCCATCGCGTCCTGTTGCGGCGATCACCTTCTATCGCGCCCTTGTCCAGGGTGCGCAGACGGCACCTGTCGACGCGCTCGTGGCCGCTCTCGACGAGGCTGGTGTCAACGCCTTGCCCGTGTTTGTGTCGAGCTTGAAAGAAGCCGAAAGTGTTGCCGTTCTTGAAACCCTGTTTGAAGGTGCCTCACCCGATGTCGTGCTGAACGGCACGGCCTTTGCCGTTTCCAAGGCTGGCGCTGCGCATCAGCCAACGCCCCTCGATCGGCCCGGCAAACCGGTGCTGCAGGTCGTCTTTTCCTCCTCTTCCAGAGAGGGCTGGGAGGAAAGCGATCAGGGCCTGTCGATCCGCGACCTTGCCATGCATGTCGTGCTGCCGGAAATCGATGGCAGGATCCTGTCCCGCGCCGTCTCTTTCAAGGAAGAAGGCGTTTTTGACGATGCCACGCAGTCCACGCCTGTCGCCTTTACGCCGGTGCCAGACCGGATCCGTTTTGTCGCCGATCTTGCGGCTGCCTGGGCTCGGCTTGGCCAGTCGCCGGCGCATAGCAAGAAAACGGCGCTGATCCTCGCCAACTACCCGAACAAGGATGGGCGCCTTGCCAATGGCGTAGGCCTCGACACACCTGCCTCCTGCGTTTCGGTTCTGAAGGCCATGGACGCGGGCGGTTATGATGTCGGAAACGCTCCTCACGACTCCTCAATCCTCATGGAGCTTTTGACCTCCGGAGTAACCAACGCGCTTGACGGGCGAGACCAGCGCGAAGGCTACCAGTCTTTGCCTTTAATTGACTATCTGCGCGTCTTTGAGAAGCTGCCGGTCTCTGTGCGCGAATCGGTTCAGGAGCGGTGGGGACGTCCTGAGAACGATCCGCATCTGGTGGATGGGGTATTTCGCCTGGGTCTTCATCGTTTTGGCAATCAGGTGGTCGGCATTCAGCCCGCGCGCGGTTACAATATCGATCCCGAGGACACCTATCACGATCCGGATCTGGTGCCTCCGCATCACTATTTCGCCTTCTACATCTGGCTGCGCGAAAGTTTTGACGTGGATGCGGTGATCCATCTTGGCAAACACGGCAATCTGGAATGGCTGCCGGGCAAGGCTCTGGCACTGTCGGCGGACTGTTTTCCCGAAGCTGCTCTGGGGCCGACGCCGAACATCTACCCCTTTATCGTCAACGATCCGGGCGAGGGGGCACAGGCCAAGAGGCGGACCTCCGCGGTCATCGTCGATCACCTGACACCGCCATTGGCCCGCGCCGAAAGCCACGGGGTTGCCGAAGAACTCGAAACGCTGCTCGACGAGTATTATCTGGCGAGCGGTGTCGATCCGCGCCGTCTCAAGGCGCTGACCCGGGACATCCTGGATGCAGCCACGCGCCACGGTCTGGACAAGGATATCGGTCTCAACGACGACATGGACGAGGAGACACGTCTTGCCCGGCTTGACGCGCATCTGTGCGACCTGAAGGAACTCCAGATACGGGACGGACTGCACGTCCTGGGCGAAAGCCCGCAGGGCAACCTGCTGACGGATCTGCTTGCCGCCCTGGCGCGCGTGCCGCGGGGGCGTGAACCGGGTCAGGAAAGCCTGCAACGGGCTATTGCCGCTGATCTTGGCCTTGACGGCTTCGATCCGCTCGATTGCGATTTCGCCGCCTCCTGGGCCTGGCGGAAACCGGAGATTTTGCAGGCGGTCAGCGAAGCTCCCTGGCGCTCGAACGGCGATGCGGTCGAACGGATAGAATTGCTGGCAAGCCGTTTGCTGGCAGGCGAGATCGAAACTCCTTTGGACTGGAACGTGACCAGCGCAGTGTTGCAGTCGATCGAAACCGGGCTGAAGCCGGCCGTGATTGGGTCCGGACCTTCGGAAACCCGCGCAGTCCTGACGGCCCTCTCAGGTGGGTTTGTGGAGCCTGGTCCTTCCGGGGCACCGTCTCGCGGCAGGCCCGATGTCTTGCCGACGGGCAGGAATTTTTATTCCGTTGATGTCCGGGCGGTGCCGACCGAAACCGCCTGGCGTCTCGGCTGGCAATCCGCCTCTCTGGTCGCGGACCGGTACTTCCAGGAAGAAGGCGACTGGCCGACATCTCTGGTGCTGACCTGCTGGGGCACGGCCAATATGCGCACGGGCGGCGACGACATTGCCCAGGCGCTCGCCCTGATTGGAGCAAAACCCGTCTGGGAACAGGCGTCCGGCCGCGTGACCGGCTTTGAAATCCTGAAACTGTCCGAGCTCGGGCGCCCGCGCATCGATGTCACCTTGCGTGTCTCCGGCTTTTTCCGCGATGCCTTCCCGCACCAGATGGATCTGTTCGACAGTGCTGTCAGGGCAGTTGGTGCGCTGGAAGAGCCCGCTGAAGCCAACCCGGTCGCGGCCCGCATGCGCGCGGAAGCTGAAAGACTGCGCGCAGAAGGGTTTGACGCGGAAACCGCGAAGCAACGCGCCGGCTTCCGCGTTTTCGGATCCAAACCCGGGGCCTATGGGGCCGGACTGCAGGCGTTGATCGACGAGGGTATCTGGCAGGAAAGGGGCGATTTTGCCGACGCCTTCCTGACCTGGGGCGGTTATGCCTACGGCGGCGGCGCCGAGGGCGCGGGAGCACGTTCCGAACTTGAAAACCGGCTGGGCGCGGTCGACGCGGTCCTTCACAATCAGGACAACCGCGAACACGACCTTCTCGACAGTGACGACTATTACCAGTTTGAAGGGGGGCTGGCCGCGACGGTCGAGACCCTTAAGGGTGAGGCGCCCAGGATCTATCACAACGATCATTCGCGGCCGGAACGCCCCGTGGTCCGCTCGCTCGCCGAGGAAATCGGCCGGGTGGTCAGAGGCCGGGCCGCCAATCCGAAATGGATCCGCGGGGTCATGCGGCACGGCTACAAGGGTGCGTTCGAAATGGTGGCGACGCTCGACTACCTCTTTGCCTTTGCCGCGACCACCCGCACCGTCGGCGACCATCATTTCGACCAGCTCTACGAGGCCTATCTGGACAACCCGGAGGTTCTTGAGTTTCTTCAGGACGCCAATCCGGCCGGCCTGCGGGAAATGCTCGACAGGTTTTTGGAAACAATCGATCGCGGCCTCTGGACGCCGCGGCGCAATTCGACCCATGCTGCCTTGGCCGACTTGAAATCAAAACTGGAAGGGACGGACGCATCGTGACTGCCGACAAGGACAAACCCGAACTCTCCGAAGAAGAGCTCAACGCTCGTCACGCGGAAAAGATGCGCAAGAAGAAGGCCGCCCGCGACAAGATCATGGCGACAAAGACCATCGAAAAGGGGCTCCTGATCGTCCACACGGGCAAGGGCAAAGGCAAGTCGACGGCCGGTTTTGGCATGGTGTTCCGCTCGCTCGGCCATGGTCACAAGGTCGGGGTCGTGCAATTCGTCAAGGGACGGATCGAGACCGGCGAGCGCATGGCGCTGGAACGGTTCTCCGATCTGGTGACCATCAAGCGCATGGGCGAAGGTTTCACCTGGGAAACCCAGGACCGCCAGCGAGACATCGACGCCGCGCAGGAAGCCTGGAATGCGGCCAAGGCAATGATCACCTCCGGCGATTACCGGCTGATCCTGTGTGACGAGCTCAACATCGTGTTGCGCTATGATTATCTCGATATCAACGAAGTGGCTGATTTCCTGAAAAACGAAAAGCCAGACGATGTCCACGTGGTCATCACGGGACGGAACGCCAAGGACGAGCTGATCGACATTGCCGATCTCGTCACCGACATGACCCAGGTCAAGCACCCGTTTCGCTCGGGCGTGAAACCGCAGGAAGGCATCGAGTTCTAGGCTTGTCCAGGGGTTCCGGGAAAACCACGCCCGCCCTCATGATCCAGGGCACCGGGTCCAATGTCGGCAAGAGCCTGGTTGTCGCCGGGCTTTGCCGTCTGTTTGCCAACAGGGGCATGCGGGTCAGGCCCTTCAAACCGCAGAACATGTCGAACAATGCCGCTGTCACGGTCGATGGCGGCGAGATCGGCCGTGCGCAGGCCTTGCAGGCGATGGGCTGCCGCGTGCCGCCCAGCGTGCACATGAACCCGGTGCTCTTGAAACCGGAAACCGACACGGGCGCCCAGGTCATTGTTCAGGGCAAGCGGTTCGGCACCATGCGTGCGCGTGAATACGGAAAGCAGAAAGCGGAGCTTTTACCAAAGGTTCTGGAGAGTTTTGAAATCAACGCTTCAGAAGCGGATCTCGTTCTTGTCGAGGGCGCCGGCAGCCCGGCTGAAATCAATCTCAGGGCCGGCGACATTGCCAATATGGGTTTCGCAGAGGCCGCAGACCTGCCGGTTATTCTTTGCGCCGACATAGATCGGGGCGGCGTGATCGCTTCGGTCGTCGGCACGCATGCGGTGCTCGAACCGGACGAACAACAGCGGATCAAGGGGTTCTTCGTCAACCGGTTCCGAGGCGACCCGAGCCTCTTTGACGACGGCATGCGCGAGATCGCGCTTCGCACGGGTTGGCGGGGACTTGGTGTCGTGCCCTGGTTTGGAAACGCGGCAAAACTGCCGGCGGAAGACGCGCTCGGGCTGTCGGACGGTTTCGGCCGCGGCGGGTTCAAGATCGTGGTGCCGGTCATCTCCAGAATTGCCAATTTCGATGATCTCGACCCGCTGCGTCTTGAGCCAGGCGTTACGCTCGAACTGGTTCAGCCGGGCACACCGCTGCCGGGCGATGCCGACCTGGTTCTGCTGCCCGGATCAAAATCGACGGTTGGCGATCTGGCTTTCTTCCGTGAACAGGGCTGGGACATCGATCTGAAAGCACATCACCGTCGAGGCGGTCACATACTTGGAGTCTGCGGCGGCTACCAGATGCTCGGGCGGACCATTTCCGATCCGGACGGCATCGAAGGAAAGCCTGGATCGGTCGAAGGGCTCGGCTACCTGGATGTGGAAACGCTGCTGACGTCCGAGAAATCAACGGTTCCGGCTTCCGGAACCCATGTGGCCTCTGGCGCTGATGTAGCGGGATACGAAATTCACATTGGCCGGACGAATGGCCCCGATTGCTCCAGACCCATGATGCAGCTTGCTGAGAGCGTGCCGGACGGCGCAACCTCTAAAGACGGGCGCGTTGCGGGGACCTACATGCATGGTCTTTTCACCGGCGATGAGTTTCGCAAGGCATTCCTCGGCGGTTTTGGTGTGGTGTCGGATCTCGCCTATGACCGCGATATCGATCTGATCCTGGACGACCTTGCGACCCACCTTGGCGCTGTCCTGGATATTGAGACGCTGCTGCATTTCGCTGAACAGCGTTAAAAAGGGCCTGGAGGCTTTGTCGTGCAGCCATCGTTTTACTCCATTCCTGTCCAGGCAAATGGGCAGTTGTTCCTCATGCCGAAGCCCTCAGGTGAGTGGCTCTCGGATGACCTGGGCAAGCTTCAGCGCAGCGGTGTCGGCTTGGTGGTCTCGATGCTTACGCCTGACGAGAGTTCCGCGTTGGGTCTGACGGGTGAAGAGGCATGTTGTGATCAACTTGGCCTGGAGTTCCTGGCGCTCCCGGTCGCGGACAGGACCGTTCCTGACCTTCGTCCGGTTCAAACACTGGTTTCCTTGATCGTGCAGCGGTTAAGGGAGGGTAAGGGCGTTGCCGTTCACTGCCGCGCCGGTATCGGCCGGTCCGGTCTGGTGGTCTGCTGCGTTCTGATTGCACTGGGAGCAAGGCCTGAGGACGCCGTTGGGATCGTTTCAGATGCCCGCAGTGTGCCTGTTCCCGACACAAGGGATCAGCGTGCTTTCATCATGTCGTATCCGACGTGAAAGCGCGTTAGCTGATACGATGACCTGATGCAGATCTTTCTTACTTCAAATCAAGCCTTACAAAAGAGCGGTGCCCAGAACCAGGAGCGCCTGCAATCCAAAAGCCCCGAACAAAACCCTTAGCGCTCGCGTAATATCCCGGGCCGTCGCATTCTTGCGACCATCTGCGTTCAGATAGCGATCATCGACCGTATATCCCGGATAGATCCTTGGTCCGGCGAGGGCCAGGCCGAGAGCGCCCGCCATTGCCGCTTCCGGCCAACCGGCATTGGGTGAGCGGTGCTTGCGGGCATCGTGAATGATGCAGGCAAGGCTTTTGCCGGGAGAACCACCGGCGAGCGGCGCGCTGAAGGCGATCAGCAGTCCGGCAAGCCGGGACGCCGGCAGGTTGACCAGGTCGTCGAACCGGGCCGACGCCCAGCCGAAATCCTGATAGATTTCGTTCTTGTGTCCAATCATGCTGTCGGCCGTGTTGACGGCCTTGTAGGCGATCAGACCTGGCAGGCCCAGCAGAGCGAACCAGACGAGCGGTGCGACGACACCATCAGAATAGTTCTCCGCGCAGGATTCGATCGCAGCTCGGGAAACGCCGGCTTCGTCAAGCTGCTTCGGGTCTCGGCCGACAATCATTGCGACTGCCTGGCGTCCGCCTTCCAGGCCACTTTGCTGCAATCCGTCCCGGACGGCTGCCACGTGCCGGTAAAGACTGTTCTGAGCAAGGAACACAGCGGCAATGATCACGATCAGACCGTCGCCATAGGGAACCAGGTCCGCCAGGGCATGGAGGCCGGTGCCCAGCAAAACGGCGCCGAGAACAAGAGCGCAGAGCGTTAAAACACCGCCGAGCTTTCGTGTTTCCGGGGAATAGTCTGACTTGTTGAAGTGACGATCAAAGACCGTGATTATCTTGCCGATCCAGACCACGGGATGGGGCAGACGCCGCCACAGCCAGTCCGGATCACCGATGACGGCGTCAAGCAGCAGTGCCGCCAGGAGAAGCCAGAGCGTGGTGTCATAAAGGAGCATGCAAGCTCGTTAGAGCTCCTGCATGGCTTCTGCAAGGGCTTCCGACAGCCGTTCCAGGTTTTCTGCACCGCCCGGCAAGCCAAAGCGGACCCAGGTCGGCGCGTAGTCGAAGATGCGTGTCCAAATTTGCCTGCGGGCAAGGGCTTCGTGCAACCCACTGGCGTTGCGAAGGCCGGCAAGGGCGTAAAGCGGTGTGCCCCCAAAAACACTCAGCCCGTGCCGGGACAAGGTCAGAGTGAGATCCGCCATTTCATCGACAAGCTGGCGGGTCATGGCCTCCTGCCAGGCGATATCCCTGAGCGCGGTTGTGCCGACTTCCAGCGCCGGACCGCTGAGGCACCAGCTTTCCAGAAGTGCCGCCATTTTGCTCGTGATCTCCTGTGCACCGGCAAGAAATCCGAGCCGCAGACCGGCAAGGCCGAAAAACTTGCCGAAAGACCGGAGCACGACGATGTTCTCGTCCTGAATATGCGGCAACAGGCTGGCGCCCGGCACCACATCGGCAAAAGCCTCGTCAACCACCAGAAATCCGCCGCGTTCGCTCAGCGTGCGGGCAATTTCCTTCAGGCTCTTGACGTCGATCAGCTGGCCATCCGGGTTGTTGGGATTAACCAGCAATACGATCTGGGCATCGGCGGGCAGGGCATAGATGCTGGAGAGCTCGACCGGCGCGCGCCCGTCTCTCGTCCAGACCTTCTTGTGACTGGAATAGGTTGGCGATGCGATCGCAACCGGACCTTCAGGCAACAGCGAGGGCAGCAAAGACAGCAGGATCTGGGTACCGGGTGCCGCAATGAGACCAAGGTGTTCGGGAACGGAATAGGCCTGGCGCGCCGCGGCAATCAGCTGCTCACTCGCAACCCTTCCCGGAAGCGCCGTCCAGGTGACGGCGGAAAATTCTGCAGGCAGAGGATAGTGATAGGGGTTTATCCCGGTCGACAGGTCGAGCCAGTCCACCCGTGCCCCACCAAATCGCTCGATTGCGAGGGTCAGGTCTCCACCATGTTCCATCTATACGGCCTCTTGATCCTGGGTCGCCGCGCAGATTGCGCTCCGAACCCCCATCTAGCCGGCCAGGTGTTTGAATGTACAGACAGTTCGCGACATGATGTGCCCAATCTCCGACGGTCTTGAACAGGAATTGCGAACAAAAGACCCTGCGCCTGTGAAGACGCAGGGCCGGATCTTGAGTTTCGCGCAATTGGCGGGCTTATCGGCCGTGCCAGTAAGTGTCCGGGATGGCCGCGATTTCCGCCGGTAGCAGAGGATTGTCGATTTCAAAACGGAGCCGGTCGTCGATCTTCGCCTGCTCGAACACCTTCTTGATGCGAGGGTGGTTTTCGAAATAGGCGAGGAAACTGCCGTCCTCATAGGCGTTCTTCAGGCCGGTCAACAAGATGTCGTAGCGTTCCTTGTCATCCTTGTTGAGGAACAGAAACATGTCGAATGGATAGACAATCATGACATGCTCATCGATCGTCAGGTTCTTCATGTCGCCGACACGTGCTGCAACTTCCGAATACGGTTCAGCGACTCCGCGGGCAAATCCATGAATGCGGCCCCGGTCAACCATCTTGAAGAGATTGTCGTATTTGGAGGATTCGACCTTGAAGCCGGCTTCCTCCAGGATGGTGGTGTCCGGCCAGCCTGTGCCGGAGCCGATGGATATCTGTTTCAGGTCATCCATGGATTTGACGGCGGCGACAGCATCCTTGGTGTCCTGACTGACAATCAGAATACGGTGGCCGAGCAGGCCACGCTGCATTGGCACCGGCACGGTTGCAAGTTTGTTGAAGCGTTCCTGGTCGATGCCGGAAAAGGTAACGTGAAAATCTGCATCTCCCGTCGACAGCATTTCCAGCATGCGGCTCTGATTGGTGTTGCCGGTATCGGTGATTTTCATCGTGTGGCCACCACCGGCCTTTTGGAGCGCCAGTTCGATAAGACCGATTTCATAATCGCTTTGACCGGTATCGCCGCGCTCGACGCCAACAAGAAATTCAACTGCCTGGACCGGCGCGATCGCGAGGCCAGTGGCAAAAAGGGCAGATAAAATAATGCGCATGGGTTCAGCCTCCAGATTGGGATGGCTGCACCATGGCGTGGAGCTCTTGCAGAAATCTTAAATCGATTAAATGACCGGAAAACTGCAGATCTATACATAAATGATCGGTTAAGTGCCCGTGCTATTTGCGATGTCACTTGGGTGATTCATTGCATCTTCCCTGGCACCTGGGGGCTAGCGCCAAGGACCCGCTCTAGCTTTGCCTACCACCCGGCAGGTCCATCATTGTAGACTTTGCAAACAGAGGGCGTTGTGATGCCCCCTGCGCTTCAAGCGTGTATTGACGCCTAGGCATCGTCGCAATAGAACAAAAGGGGAACATTTAGCGCTGGAGAAACCCTTGGCACCTGGAAAATCGATTGACCGATCCCCGCGTGCATTTTGCAGCCAGGAGGTTCTTGGCAAGCTCGGAGAAGCGCGCGCAGCACTGGTCGAGGTACAGAAGTCCTTGCGGCCGCGGTCCGGCCTGTCACGGTCCGCAAGCGCTGTCATCGCCGAAATCGACGAGTTTGCCTTCGTGCTGACCGGATCTTTGACCTATTTCCACACAGCGGCGCACGGGACACCACCCCGGCGGAATGGTGAGGAGCCGCAATAAGGTCAAAGGCCAGCCTGCGTTTCCTCAATCAGGTGATCGACAATGGCGACCAGCTTGTCCTGAGGTAGGTGGCTGTCCTCGGGAATA
Organism: Roseibium sp.; assembly: GCF_965233565.1. Classification (GTDB taxonomy): domain Bacteria; phylum Pseudomonadota; class Alphaproteobacteria; order Rhizobiales; family Stappiaceae; genus Roseibium. Next base: position 6,226,011 of record NZ_OZ247494.1, read on the forward strand.
TCACCGGCCAGCGCCAACTGCTTGTCCGCCGAAGTTCCGTTGCGGGCGATCTCGCGAATATGCGCAAGATCGGCTTCGCAGCCAAAATGCTCCGCATCCGGGCGAACAAGTTCGATCAGTTCTTCAACAAGATCCTGGAACGGCGCAGTTTCATTACGGCCGAAATCGATCAGACGGGCATCGGTTCCGTGTCGCTGTGCCTGCCAGCGATTTTCCGCCAGAAGAAAGCGGGAATATTGTCGCCAGCCTTGGTTCATGCGGCGCAGCCGGTAAAGCATCCGGCACAGGCATCGGAACAGGGCGGCGATGGCAACCGCATCGTCGAGGCGGGGGCAGACATCGGTAACGCGCATTTCAAGCGTCGGAAACCGGTCGGACGGCCGTAAGTCCCACCAGATCTTGGTGGCATCCTCGATAACACCGGCATGCGACAGGATGTCGACCGTGTGCCGGTACTCATAGTAACTTTCAAAACTTGGCGGCAGACCCGTGCGCGGCAATTCGTCGAAGATCGCCAGACGATAGGATTTCAGACCGGACTTCCGTCCGCGCCAGAACGGAGACGACGTGCTGAGCGCCAGCAGGTGCGGCAGGAAATAGGCGAGCTGGTTGAAGAGCTCGATCCGCAGTTCCTCGTCCTCGATGCCGATATGCACATGCATGCCGCAAATCAGCATACGCTTGGCGACGACCTGCATGGAGCGTGCGATCTCGTTGTAGCGCTCCTTGTCCGTGTGCGGCTGGTCCGTCCATTCGGCAAACGGATGGGTGGATGCAGCCAGGGGGGCGAGGGAGTAGGACGCTGCTTCCTGGGCGATGGTCTTGCGGAAATAGGCGAGCTCCGCACGAATTTCGGCCAGCGTCATGCAAACGGGCGTGCCGACTTCGATCTGGCATCGCAGGAATTCCGGACTGACCCGGCCCTCCAGTGCGCTTTCGCACGCCTTGAACAATTCGGGAGGCGGCGAACTCGCCAGCATCCGGGTGGTCTTGTCGACGAGGAGATACTCTTCTTCAACGCCGATGCTGAAGCTTGGCTCTTTCATGTCGAAAGCATCGGAAATTCTGCCATGGGGCGTCAAGGCAGTGGAATTGCGGATCTTTCTGGGTGACTACCAGATGTTGCCCGCACCGGGCGTGTAACTTGCTCCGATCACGGTGTTCGCCTGGATCACATCACACTGCACAATGCCGGAGAATTTGACGAGGGGGGCGTTGGTCTCCACCAGAGCTGCAGAAGCGATCAGTTTGGACCCTGCCGACAGTTCGACAGTATCCTGACCCTGTATCAGGACGCTTTTGGGAGCGCTGATGATGACGTCCTGATTTTGCAGGGAAATCACGCTCTCCAGCTCGGCGATGCGCGTTTCCAGGTCGTTCACACGCACGCGCAACGCCTCGATCAACGCTTCTGGGTCGCTGCTTGGTGAAACCAGTTGTGGAGATTTGCGCGGGCGGGGTGGGCCGACCCGTTTCATGGTTGATGTCGTTACCGGCTTTTTGACGGCAGGAGCGTGTCCACCAGGCGCTTTCATGATTGTTCCCCGGGTTGTCGGAAGGAAACAAACAATAGCATGCACCACGGGAACCTGGAGAGCCGGCGTGCCAGGAGGAACAAAGACTGTCAATCTGCTGGGAAAGTCTGGAGGCCCCGACCGGAAGTGCTGAATTGTTATTTTTCAATGACTTAGCGTTGAAGTGGGACGAAAAGCAAGGCGTTTGATATCAATAACTTAGCTTTTGAATTGTCCCACTTTTATAAAGTAACGCCTTGTAGCCCATAGCTATTCTGCGGCATCGTTCAATTCCGATTGCTTTTCCGGAAAAATTCGCTGGCCCTTTGGTGTGAACGAGAGACTAGCCGCTTCAAGAAAGTTTTGGTTTCGCACTTTGGCATCGCGCACTAGGTCCTTCCATTCAATGACTTCCATAGTTCCTCGATAGTCGCCACCAAGGTAAGTGAATTTACCTCGTCCGCTGGGTGAATCGTGCCAGCTCTTCGTATCGGTTTTGAGGTCGCCTACTAGGTCTGCAATAATGTAGCAGTGGAAGATCACGTCCTTAGAAATCTCTACAAGTTCACCATTGTAGGACCGAATTTTTCCTTCTTTTAGTTTGTCCATGTACTTATTCATCTGTCGGCCGATAACGTAGTCAGCCTTGTATGATGTACGCTCCGGTTTCTTAAACTCGACTAGCAACACTCGCTCTAGCTTGTCTTCGGAGCCCAAGCCCAAGCCGTGAATCTTGTCCCAAACCATGAGATCCACACGGGCTTCACCGTCGTCGTCCATGAAGTCTTTTATCTTCGCGTCACTGGCAAAATAGGTGGCCGGCGCCAGTCTCTCATCCAGCAGCCAGAGATCATGAGCGACGGGTTCCAACCTGTCGGGAGATCCCCCGACTACCCGCATGGGACAAATGAGTTGATGAAAAGTGTCCTCGAGGTGAGTATCAAGTTTACCCTCTAGGACTCTAACTTTACCAAGAAGAGCATTTAGAATTTCGATGATGAACTTCCGTCTCAGGACGTATTCCATCAGTTGGCGGTTTTCATCTTTAGAAACTTCTTCAGCAGCCTTGCGAATTTCCTCTGCCAAATCAGGTTTAATATCGTCTTCTCCAGTCAAACGATCCAAAACTGTTTGAACTAACTCACGGCGATCTTTATCGGCACGCAGCTTATGGGGAATAAGCGATTTCGCAAAAGCCTCAGGACTATCCGCGTTCACAGGGGTGCGGTTGAGCAAGATCCTCGAAGGTTCAAATCCAAAACTTGGATAAAGATCGACAAATTTTTCTAGCTGACCAAGTCTGTAGATTTCGTAGGAGTTTACCTCAGTTGGGATAATGTCCTCTTTCGTCTTTTGAACGCATTCTTTCGTGAGATCTTCAGCCGTTTTTTCAGAAAAATTGAATTGGGTACGCTCTTGATTTACGCGCTCGTCCAGAAACTGACCTGTGGCGCACACATGCAAAACACCGTTGCTGGCATCACCAATTCGCTTCACGCCAACTAGACCATCAATTTTTCTGGTTTGAACAGTTCTACCGGATGAGACAAGGTGGAGTTGATGACTGCCGTCTAGATCAGAACTCGCTTCAGGCTTCATGACGTGTGCGTCTAATTTCAGTTTTCCAAACGTTTCTGAGACGAATTCTACGCTTGGTTTTGTCTCAATCAGATAGTCATTTACGGTTTCGGGGAAATTGGCAGACCGTTCTTCGAAGGTCACAACTAACTCCGGCGCCTCTCCAAGCAAGAAGTCTGCGAGAAAGTGAGAACCGAAGTGTTTCACTGTTGCGGCGAACTGTAACGGGAGACAGGTCGAGTATGAGTTTGACCGAAGTCCTCTCATCGTGATCACTGTACCTGTTTCGCCACCGCCTTCAATTACCTCGATTTTTTCATTGTAGATCGGTTCGTCTTCAGAAAGTCCAAAATCAAACGACCGGCGTAGCAATCTCTCGCCATCACGATAGACGCTTACGACATTGGTGACTGAAAAAGCGTCAAGCCAAAGGAGGCGTCCAACTCCTTTGCCGCCTCTTTCAATTTTGAAGGCTGTATCAGTTGTGCAAAATGCCTTGAACCTCTCGTCCTCCAACCCCACACCATTGTCAGTGACTACGACCGTATAGTCGTTTGGGGTCTTTGTGTTGCTGAATTCAACCGTCACTCTGCCTTTTGCCTTAGCGGCGACCTCAAATCGATCATCAATCGCGTGTATGGCGTTGCTTACCGCCTCGAACACCGGTTGGAGTCCATCTGCAATATTTGATGGTTTTGGCAAGCGTCGGACCCGATTTTTTACGTCCCCAATCAGCACGGCCATGCCCAACTCCTCAGTGTAAAACCACTTTTCTGCAACTGGTTCATTTTGTAATGCAACTAGTAGATCAGAAGCAATCGTAAACGTCGCTGTAGTCGGGCTACTTTGATGATTTTTGGAGACACAAAAGCGGTGTGTTTCAGAGGTGCTGGTGTCTTGGTGATATTGATAAAGTTTGGGCGAATTCTAGTGGGACAAATGGTAGTCTATTTGGTTGGCGTGAAAAAACACCGCCTAAAAATCATAGGTTTATCAATAAGTTAGACGGGTTAGTAAAAATGTCCCACTTTTTAAAAAATGCCGGTGGGACAATTTTTATTTATTTAAATCAATGACTTAAGTGGTGATGGAGGCCCCGACCGGAATCGAACCGGTGTACACGGATTTGCAATCCGCTGCGTCACCACTCCGCCACAGGGCCCCGAGGTGGTGTGCCGCGCCTTATCGATCAGTTGCGGGCGTTGGTCAAGCCCTGATTGCGATAGCGGACAATTTTCCACCGCCCCGAAACAGCAGGCCGGCCTTCGACGAGATGCCGCCAGATTTTTTGCCAAATCCCCGGCTGTTCGAAGGATCCGTAATTGCCGATACTTGTCAGGGCGGCTCTGCGTCGCTAATGAACGGAGCCAAGAGGCGCCGGCAAGCCGGCAAGTCAAAGTGAGGGCCGATATGACGGACTTTAGCCAGTCCCGCCGCAAGATGGTGGACAACCAGCTGCGCACCAACGATGTGACCGACCACCGCATACTGGACGCTATGGAGCTGGTCCCTCGTGAACGGTTCGTGCCGGCCTCCAAGCGGACTGTTGCCTATATTGACGAGGATCTGCCCATCGGCTCTGCCGACAGCACCCGTGTGCTGATGAAACCTCATATCTTCGGCAAACTGGTGCAACTTGCGGAAATCCGTGAGGGAGATGTGGTTCTCGTGGTCGGTGCCGGCACCGGGTATGGCACTGCCGTGATTTCAAAACTCGCCGCGTCTGTCGTGGCACTCGAGGAAGACGAGGACCTTGCCAAAACGGCGACCGAGGTCCTGATGGACCTTGGCATTGAAAATGCGGTTGTTGTCGATGGACCTCTGGCGGCAGGTTACGCAGCCGAAGGTCCTTATGATGTCATCTTTGTTGACGGCGCCGTCGAGGTTTTGCCGGAAGCTCTGCTCGATCAGGTCAAATCGGGTGGCCGACTTGCGGTCGTCGAAGGCAAGGGCGGGGCAGGCGTTGCCAAGCTTTACCAGAAGTCTGGCGAGGCAGCGAGCAGCCGGTTCGGTTTCAATGCATCGGTCGGTTTGCTGCCGGGGTTCGAGAAGGCCGCCGAATTCGTTTTCTGAGGCGGTCAGTACAGTTTCAGGCCTGAATTGGCCCGCCAGTCAGGCGGGCTTTTTCATTTGCGTGTGGAATGCCGTTTCGGCAACTTGTTGCCATTAAGCCGCACTAGAAGATTTTCCGACGATATCGCCTTCAAAAGGTTGAAGAATAAAACCGCGCAGTTTACTCAACATGGTCGAGTGAGTTGGCCCGGAAGGAGTGTGGGGTGTCTGGTCGTTCAACGCTGAAAGCAGTGACCGTCGCGGTAGGCCTGTTGGGGGGCGTGTCTGCGGGGACGCTGGCCGGAGCCTTCCTGTCGCCTGCGCATGCCGAAACCATCCGGGAGTCGCTGGCGCTCGCCTATGCCAACAATCCCACCTTGAACGCGGCCCGCGCGCAATTGCGCGGTGTTGACGAGAATGTGCCGCAGGCATTGTCCGGTTGGCGCCCGACCGTTTCCGCTGCCGCCTCTGCGGGGCGGCTGAGAAGCAGCGCGGATTCGTTCGTCGATTACCGCAACAATGCATCGATCTCCCTGACAGTCAGCCAGACGCTGTTCCGCGGCTTTCGCACCATCAATTCGACCCGCCAGGCCGAATCGGTGGTCCGGGCGCAGCGCGAAAGCCTGATGTCGACCGAGCAGGACACGCTGCTGGATGCCTCGACTGCTTATGTCGATGTGATCCGCGACACCGCTCTGGTCTCCCTGCAGCGCAGTGACCTGGCCTTCCTTCAGGAACAGGTCCGGGCCGCACGCGACCGTTTCGATGTGGGTGAGGGCACCCGCACCGATGTGAGCCAGGCCGAGGCCCGTGCCGCCGAAGCCCGCGCCAGCCTCAACACCGCGCTTGCCAATCTGAACACCAGCCGTGCGATCTATCGCCAGGTGATCGGCATCGAGGCACGCAGCCTGTCCGCCGATACCACAATCAGCCGTTATGTGCCCAAGTCGCTCGACGAGGCGCTTCACAAGAGCGAGGCTCACCAGCCCCTGATCCGCCAGGCGCAGCATCTTGTCGATGCGGCCATTTTCAACGTGAAGGCGATTGAGGGCGAACTGCTTCCGACGGTGACATTGGATGGCAGCATCTCGCGGTCCTGGAACCCGTCTGCCACGACCGATATCAGCGACAATGCCCAGATCTTCGGTAATGTCAGCATTCCGATCTACCAAGGCGGCGGCGTCTCTTCACGGGTGCGGCAAGCCAAAGAAGAGCTTGGTCAGACACGCCTGCAGCTCGACGTCACCCGCGATCAGGTTCGCGCCAACGTGATTTCGGCCTGGGGCAACTATCAGGCGGCTGAAGCCTCCATTGTTGCCGCGCAGGCCGCCGTGGAAGCACAGCAGCTGGCCCTTGAAGGCGTGATCGAAGAACAACGTGTCGGTCAACGGACAACGTTGGATGTGCTTGACGCCCAGCGGGAGCTTGTGACCCAGCAATCCAATCTGGTGACCGCACAGCGCAATCGGATCGTCGGCGGGTACCAGCTGGTTGCCGCCGTAGGCCGGCTCGATGCCGATTCCCTCGGACTGAACGTTGCCCGCTACAATCCCAAACAGCACTACAAGGCTGTTCGCGACAAGTGGATCGGGCTGCGTACGCCGGACGGGCGCTAAGAAATCATTAACCACCTCGCTTCAGGATGACGGTCGCGGTCAAATGACCCGGCCGTCATTTGTTTTGGACGGCTACGACCGGCAAACCGCCGCTGCATGCGCGCACTACTGGCAAAATTACTCTTTTGATGCGGTGAAACCCGACTTAAGAGGGGAAAAGACGTTGGTAAAGAGTGCGCTTGCTTTGCGCCGTTCCTGCGCACCCGCATAATTTCGGTTAACGAATCATTCAGAGTGAACCGCGTGTTCCTTTGCATAGCCGAAGTACGGGGGAAGTCATGGCACAGGCGAAAAAGGCTGAAGAGCCGTCGATGGAGGAAATCCTCGCATCGATCCGCCGAATCATATCCGATGAGGACTCCCAGGGCGACGATGCCGCGGATGCCAGCGCGGAAGAACCAGTAGACACACCAGTAGAAGAAGAGGCGGCGGACGACATGGGCGATGCCTCCGAAATGTCCCAGGACGATCTCGACAAGCTGTTCGATATGGCCGGCGATGACGAGGACGTGGCAACGGATGAAGACGATGGTGCGGATGACATGGCAGCAGCCATGGCTGCCGATGCCGAGGAAGACGAGACCGACGACGTTCTGGAGTTGACCGAGGAACTTGCGGTCGAGGACGACGGCATGGAAATGGTCGAGGGCATGACTGATGACCTCGACGGGGATGGTGGCGATCTGTCCTTTGCCGAACCGCCGGCTCCGGAACCCGAGCCGATGCCGGAACCTGAATTTGTGCCTGAGCCGGAACCGGCTCCGGCCATGGCGTCCATGCCGATCCCGGATGATCTGCCGGAAATGACACCTGAAATGCCATTGACCTCTGCGGAGACCGGCCAGGCTGTCCATGCAGCTCTCGATAACTTCACCGACATGTTCATCGGCACTCAGGCACAAACCGTTGAAGAGCTGGTGAAGGACATGTTGCGGCCGATGCTGAAAGCCTGGCTGGATAAAAATCTTCCGCCGATGGTGGAAGAGATGGTCAAACGGGAAGTGCAACGGGTCATTCGCCGCCGTTGAAACGTTTGACTTGCGGGAAATCAGACAGGGGGTGCCAGATGGCATCCCCTGAATTTGTTTCCGGCGATGCGCGAACAGAGTTCCTGCCATTCGCAGCCGCCACAGGCTGAACGTATGTCGCCTGCGGAAAAGGCGTCTCGAAGGCGTTCTACAGTCCGACAGGTCAGGTTTATCCTGTCTCCGGCTCTCAACTCCAGACCGAGAATGCGGCCAATCTCAGTCGAAGCCTGATCGTCGCGCATGCGCACACTTTCGTTATGGCAATGGCACTGTGTTTCGCTCAACATCGGCTGACAGATGTCGTCCGGCCCCTGAACCAGGACCACGTCTTCCCCGGCATTCAGCCTGTCGACAAGTCTGCTGTAATTGGACACGAAGTCCGGCGTATAGCCCTTGCCGAGATAGGTCAGCATGCAGAGAAGGTGATGCGGGCGGATCGAAACAGTCATTCAGGGCTTATGGCAGCAAATGTTGAAGAACCCAAGAGGGGCGAACGATGATGTGGTTTCCCTGTGACAGCGAGCTCAAGGCGCGCAACTTCGCCATTTTTGCCGGTTGACTTGCGCTAGCCTATCCGATTTACACGGTGCTTCACGCAAATCGACATACTTCCTCCCATTGAGTGACCCAAATGCTGGAAAAGACCTACGATGCGGCCAGCGTTGAGCCGCGGATTTACGAAACCTGGGAAAAGGCGGAGGCCTTCAAGGCCGGAGCAGGCGCCAAGGACGGCGCGCCTGCCTTTTCAATCGTAATTCCGCCTCCGAACGTAAACGGCTCCCTGCATATGGGGCACGCGCTCAACAACACGCTGCAGGACATCCTGATCCGCTGGAAACGGATGCAAGGGTTTGACACGCTGTGGCAGCCGGGCACAGACCATGCCGGCATCGCTCTTCAAATTGCTGTTGAGCGGCAGATGGCGGAACGCCAGGAGCCGAGCCGCCGAGAGATCGGCCGCGAGGCCTTCGTCAAACGCGCCTGGACCTACAAGGAAGAGGTCGGCAGTGCGATCATCAATCAGCTTAAGCGGCTCGGGGCTTCCTGCGACTGGTCGCGCGAGCGCTTTACGATGGACGAAGGACTTTCTGAAGCTGTTCTGAAGGTTTTTGTCGAGCTCTATGACCAGGGGTTGATCTACAAGTCGAAGCGGCTCGTCAACTGGGACCCGAAGATGGAAACCGCCATTTCGGACCTGGAAGTCGAGAACATCGAATCCGATGGCCACATGTGGCACTTTCGCTACCCGCTGGCCGGTGGCGAAACTTATGAATATGTCGAGAAGGACGAGGACGGCAACGTCACGCTTCGCGAAACGCGCGACTACATCTCGATCGCCACGACCCGCCCGGAAACCATGCTGGGCGATGGTGCCGTCGCTGTGCATCCGGATGACGAACGCTACAAGCCTATCGTTGGCAAGCTCTGCGAAATTCCGGTCGGGCCGAAAGAGCAGCGCCGGCTGATCCCGATCATCACCGATGAGTATCCGGATCCGGAGTTCGGTTCGGGTGCGGTGAAGATCACCGGTGCGCACGACTTTAACGACTATGGCGTTGCACAGCGCAACAAGATCCCGATGTACCGCCTGATGGACACCAAGGGTGCGATGCGCTCGGACGGCGCGCCTTACGTGGAAGAAGCCGCCAAGGCGCAGGCGATCATTGACGGAGCCGAGATGACCCTCAACGAGGTCGATCTCATCAATATCGTTCCCGACGACCTGCGCGGTCTCGACAGGTTCGAGGCGCGTCAGCGCGTCATCGAGCAGATCACCGCGGAAGGACTGGCCGTCATGGTTCCCAGCGACCACCCGGAGGTCAGCTGGATGAAAGGCCAGGCAACCGGCTGGAATGCGCAGGGACGGGCGGTTCTGAAACCGCTCGGCGCAGACGACGAGGCGCCGGCCGAACTGCCGCTGGTCGAATCCAAGAAAATCATGCAGCCCTTCAGCGACCGGTCCAAGGTCGTCATTGAACCGATGCTGACCGACCAGTGGTTTGTCGACGCCAAGACGCTGGCGGCTCCGGCCCTGAAAGCGGTTCAGGAGGGGGACACCAAATTTGTTCCGGAAAACTGGGACAAGACCTACTACAACTGGCTGAACGATATTCAACCCTGGTGTATTTCGCGTCAGCTGTGGTGGGGGCACCAGATTCCGGTCTGGTATGACGAGGACGGTAACGAATATTGTGCGCATGACGAGGAAGAAGCGATCGCAAAGGCTGGCGGCAAGGCGCTGACCCGCGATCCCGACGTCCTCGACACGTGGTTCTCGTCCGCGCTCTGGCCGTTTTCGACACTCGGCTGGCCCAACAAGACACCGGAGCTTGAGCGCTACTACAAGACCGATGTGCTGATCACCGGATTTGACATCATCTTCTTCTGGGTGGCCCGGATGATGATGCAAGGCCTGCATTTCATGGACGAAGTGCCGTTCCACACGGTCTACATCAATTCGATCGTTGTCGACAAAAACGGGAAGAAAATGTCGAAATCGATCGGCAACGTTCTCGACCCGCTGGACCTGATCGACGGCTATGGTGCCGACGCGACCCGGTTTGCCCTGGCAAGCCAGGAGGTTCAGTCGCGCCGTACCTTGCGTATGTCGGACCAGGCGGCAGAAGGTGGACAACGCTTTGCCACGAAGCTCTGGAACGCTGCCCGTTTCGCCGAGATGAACGGCTGCGCCCGCGTCGCGGGTTTCGATCCGGCAAGCGCCAAGCTGACGCTCAACCGCTGGATCGCAACGGAAATGGGCCGCTGCATCACGGACGTGACGGCAGCGCTCGATGAACTGCGTTTCAACGACGCGTCCGGCGCGATCTATCGCTTCACCTGGAACACGTTTTGCGACTGGTTCCTGGAGCTGGCCAAGCCGATTTTCAACGGTGACGACGAAGCCGCCAAGGCGGAAACCCGTGCCACAGCAGCCTGGGCCATCGACGAGATCCTGAAGGTTCTGCATCCCTTTATGCCGTTCCTGACCGAGGAACTCTGGGCGCGCCTTGGCGAGGAAGGAACCAAGGCGGACGGCCTGTTGATCCTGGCCTCCTGGCCAACGCAAGGGGTCGTGGATGAAGACGCAGCCGCTGAAATCAACTGGCTTGTCGACCTGATCTCGGAGATCCGCTCTGTCCGGGCTGAAATGAACGTACCGGCAGGCGCCAAGGTCGCGATTGCAGTCACCGGCGCCAGCGAGGAGACCAGGGCGCGTCTGAGAACTCACGAGTCGGCGATCCTGCGGCTGGCCCGCGCGGAAAATGTCGAGGTCGTGGAGGCCGCGCCGGCCGGGTCCGCACAGATCATTGTCGGTGAAGCCACGATTTGCCTGCCGCTTGCCGGCATCATCGATCTCAGCGCCGAAACGGCGCGTCTTGCCAAGGAAGCTGCAAAGCTGGAAGGCGAGATCTCCAAGATCGAGAAGAAGCTGTCCAACCCGAAATTCCTGGATAAAGCGCCGGAAGAGATCGTGGACGGCGAACGGGAGAAGGTCGCTCTCGGCAAGGAAAAGCTGGAAAAAGTTCAGATTGCGCAAAAGCGCCTGGCTGAGATCGGCTAATTTGAGGATCGCTGCCCCGGAAAGCTGTGTTGTCTTTCCGGGGCCGCAATTCGGTGCTAGCGCCGCCCGGATGAACACGTATGCTTGGCACCTGGGGAATCATTTTGACGTTGATGGCTGACTTGTTTGAAACAATGAAAGCGGCGAAACGCGCCGGCGCGCTTATTGGCATTGCCGCATTTTCGGCAATGGCGCCGTCGGTTGCCCTGGCGGAGAAAATCGAAAACCCCGTTGCCGTGTTCTCCGGTCTCGACAAGATCACCGGACGGATCATTTCCTTTGACGTCTATATCGGCGAAACCGTGCAGTTCGGCGCGCTTCAGGTGACACCGCGGGTCTGTCATACGCGGCCGCAAACGGAATCACCTTTGACAACAGGGTTTGTTCAGGTCGACGAGATCACGCTCAACAATGAAGTCCGCCGGATCTTTTCCGGCTGGATGTATGCCGCCAGTCCGGGCCTCCATGCGGTCGAGCATCCCGTCTATGACATCTGGCTGACCAACTGCAAGCTGGCCTCCAAGGTGCCGCCGCCGGAAGATTATGATGGTCCACCGATCAAGGGTGTCGTCGCAGAAGGCGAAGATCCGCTGGCCGGACCGGACGATGGTGTTGACAGCGGTCCGGGCGTCCCGCGTCCGAAGCCGTTCCAGGGCTAAGGTCGATCCTGGCTAATTGCCGGATTTGCGTGTCGGAACGCCTGGGGCCCGGATTTCAAAGCCCGTCTTGGTGGTCTGAAACCCCAGGCTTTCATAAAAGCGATGGGCGTCCCGATTGGTGGAACCGGACATCAACATGACCTTGAAGCACCCCAGCTCAAAAGCCTTTTTGATCGCCGTCTGCATCAGGCGATGTCCGATGCCGAGACCGCGATGTTTTGTGCGCGTCACCACATTTTCAATGAGTGCATAGGAAGCGCATCCGCGCGTGAGGTTCGGAATGACAACCAGCGTGCAGGTCGCAACAGGCGTGCTGTCTCGTTCCGCAAGCAGGATTGTCAGGCCCGGATGTTGCAACATGTCCGCAAAGGTCTGGCGTTGCAGCGCGTCGGTTGCCGGCAGGTCCTCCGAATTCAGCTCATGGTAAAGCGTGCAAAGGGCGTCGAAATCGCCCTTTGACGCCGAGCGGACATGAACGTTGTCTGGTGGTCTCTGCACAGCCCAGGCCTTTGAAACAAAAAAGCCCGACGGGGGCGGGCTTTCGTGATCCGATGGATCAGTCGATATCGACGTAATCGGCTGGTGTCAGTCCAAGCCGTCCGTCAACATAAGTTCCGCAGCGGTCGATCAGGTCGTCCATGTCATTTTCAAAGAAATGATTGGCGCCGGGGATGGTCTCGTGATCGATCACGATGCCTTTCTGGGTTTTCAGTTTGTCGACCAGGGTCTGCACGTCTTTCTGCGGCACGACCTTGTCATTGTCGCCGTGGACAATCAGACCGGAAGACGGGCAGGGAGCCAGGAACGAGAAATCATGCAAGTTGGCGGGCGGGGCGACAGAGATGAAGCCTTCCACTTCCGGACGGCGCATCAAGAGCTGCATACCGATCCAGGCACCGAAGGAAAACCCGGCGATCCAGCAGGCACGTGCATCCGTGTGAACGGTCTGCACCCAGTCAAGCGCCGCGGCTGCATCGGACAGTTCACCCTGGCCGTGATCGAAGGTGCCCTGAGACCGCCCGACACCGCGGAAGTTGAAGCGCAATACGGCGAAGCCGCGCCGGGCGAACATGTAATACATCTGATAAACGATCTGGTTGTTCATCGTGCCGCCGAACTGCGGATGCAGATGCAAAACCAGGGCAATGGGCGCATTGCGCTTCTTGGCGGGATGGAACCGGCCCTCGAGCCGGCCGGCGGGACCGTTGAAGATCACCTCAGGCATGAAGAACTAAGTCCTTGTCATAGTGTCGCGCAGGGAATCCCGGCGAAGGAAATTAGGGGTCTGGATACGTGATTTCCCGTAAGTCTAAACTTGACTCTTAAGCTCCAAGTTTCTAGAACCCTGTTTAGAATTATTCGAAAGTTCGCACCGCCCTCCAGAGGAAGCCCTGAGACAGCAATGCTCGGTTCGACCGATTGGGGGGAGTTATCGTCATCACAGCGGAAAATATCAAGGTTTTTCGCAGATGTGTTTGTTCGATAAGCGGAATTTCGATTTTTGCAGGTGTTGATCAACGTTCAAGAGGTGGCATGCCGCGCGCGTCTGACCCGATCTATCTCGACCACAATGCCGGTGCTCCGCTGCGCCCGGCCGTGCGCGAGTGCATGATCGAAGTGCTGATGGATGCGGGAAATGCCTCTTCCGTGCATGGTCACGGCCGCAAGGCACGTGGCCGGATCGAGCGCGCACGCGAACAGGTCGCCCGGCTCTGCGGCGCCAAGACCCGCGCTGTAACATTCGTGTCGGGTGGTACCGAGGCCAACATGACGGCGCTGTCGCCGTCCTGGCAAGACCAGGGTGCGCCGATCTATCTCGACAAGCTGTTCCGGAGCGCGGTTGAACACCCGTCTGTCGTAACGGGCGGGCGCTTTGCGGTGGCTGACCAGGTAGTGGTGCCGGTTGATGCAGCAGGCCTTGTGCGTCTCGATTCCCTGGAAGACCTCGTCAAGGCTGCGGAGCCGAGCCTGATCTCGGTGATGGCCGCCAACAACGAGACGGGCGCAATTCAGCCCTTGGCCCGGATCGGAGAGATCGCTGCGGCCCATGGCCATTTCTTTCACGTCGATGCGGTTCAGGCCGCCGGACGCATGCCGATCGATCCGGACGCCTGGAAGGCGGATGTCGTGACCCTATCCGCCCACAAGTTCGGTGGTCCGCAAGGCATCGGCGCTGTTGTGGTGCGGTCCACTGCCCGGGTGCCATCGCCACTGATGGTCGGCGGCGGGCAGGAGAACTGGCGCCGCGGTGGCACTGAAAACGTCGCGGCGATTTCAGGGTTTGGTGTCGCAGCGACGGAAGCTCTTGCGGAACTGGAGAATATGGGCCAGCTGGCAGAGCTGAAAGCCAGGCTCGAGACGGGCCTGCGGTCCGTTTGTCCGGCCACGGTGATCTTCGGTGAAGACGCTGACCGGCTCGCCAACACAAGCTGTTTTGCTGTTCCCGGTATTCCGGCGGAAACAGCACTGATCGCTTTTGACCTGGAGTGCGTATCCGTTTCATCGGGGTCGGCGTGTTCGTCCGGCAAGGTGTCGGTGTCCCATGTCCTGACCGCCATGGGTGTCGAGGAGACGCTTGCCAAATGTGCGTTGCGGGTCAGCATGGGCTGGAACACGTCGGCGGAAGACATCGATCGGTTTCTCGGCCTTTGGCCGAAGATCGTGGATCGACTTAACCCGGAAGCGCGCCACCAGGCGGCCTGACCGGAAACGAAACTCTGCGGCATGGCCGCAAGACGTCGCAATGGGGAGATTGCTCCCCGCAGATTGACTGGAAGAGCGGGCCGGGCGCCCGCTGAATGGAGGCAAAAGATGCCAGCTGTACAGGAAACCATCGATCAGGTGAAAGCCATCGATGTTGACCAGTATAAATACGGTTTTGTCACTGACATCGAGTCTGAGAAGGGCGCAAAGGGCCTTTCGGAAGACACGATCCGGTTTTTGTCGGCCAAGAAGAACGAGCCGGAATGGATGACCGACTGGCGTCTCGACGCTCTGCGTCGTTTCCAGCAGATGGAAGAGCCGAGCTGGGCGCGTGTTTCCTATCCGAAGATCGACTTCGACGACCTCTACTACTGGGCTGCCCCCAAATCCGTTGAA
Organism: Roseibium sp.; assembly: GCF_965233565.1. Taxonomy (GTDB): domain Bacteria; phylum Pseudomonadota; class Alphaproteobacteria; order Rhizobiales; family Stappiaceae; genus Roseibium. The sequence continues at coordinate 6,241,119 of NZ_OZ247494.1, forward strand.
GGTCCGAAGAGCCTGGACGAAGTCGATCCGGAGCTGCTGGCGACTTACGAGAAGCTTGGCATCCCGCTGGCCGAACAGGAAATTCTCGCTGGTGTCGAGCCGAAGAACCGCGTTGCCGTCGACGCGGTGTTCGACAGCGTGTCTGTTGTCACAACCTTCAAGGAAGAACTGAAGAAGGCCGGTGTCATCTTCTGTTCGATCTCCGAGGCTGTCCGCGAATATCCGGACCTTGTGAAGAAATACCTGGGCTCGGTCGTTCCGGTCACCGACAACTATTATGCAACGCTCAACTCGGCCGTCTTCTCCGACGGGTCCTTTGTCTACATTCCGGAAGGCGTTCGCTGCCCGATGGAGCTGTCGACCTATTTCCGGATCAATGAGCAGAACACCGGTCAGTTCGAGCGTACCCTGATCATTGCCGACAAGGGCTCTTACGTTTCGTATCTGGAAGGCTGCACCGCGCCGCAACGCGATGAAAACCAGCTGCATGCAGCGGTTGTTGAACTGGTTGCGCTGGACGATGCGGAGATCAAGTACTCCACCGTCCAGAACTGGTTCCCGGGCGACAAGGACGGCAAGGGCGGGATCTACAACTTCGTCACCAAGCGCGGTGACTGCCGCGGCAAGAACTCCAAGATCTCATGGACACAGGTGGAGACTGGCTCTGCGATTACCTGGAAATACCCGTCCTGCGTCCTGCGCGGCGACAATTCTCGCGGGGAGTTCTATTCGATCGCGGTGTCCAACGGTTACCAGCAGATCGACAGCGGCACCAAGATGATCCATCTGGGCAAGAACACGTCCAGCCGCGTGATCTCCAAGGGCATTTCCGCCGGCAAGTCGGAAAACACCTATCGCGGTCTGATCACGGCCCACCGCAAGGCGACGAATGCACGCAATTTCACCCAGTGCGATTCGCTGCTGATCGGTCAGGAATGCGGTGCCCACACGGTGCCCTACATTGAGAGCAAGAATGCGTCGGCCCAGTTCGAGCACGAGGCGACCACCTCGAAGATCTCTGACGACCAGATGTTCTACTGCCTGCAGCGCGGCCTGTCGGAAGAAGAAGCCGTGGCACTGATCGTCAACGGCTTCGTCAAGGACGTCATCCAGCAGCTGCCGATGGAATTCGCCGTTGAGGCACAAAAGCTGATCTCGATCAGCCTCGAAGGCTCGGTAGGGTAACCCGGTGGCAGAAACCGTGACGCTCTTCAGGCCGGTCGGACCGGAAGAATTGAAGCTGATCGAAGACAGCGGCTGGAAAGCCTTCCCGCCGCGTTTGCCCGAGCAGCCGATCTTCTATCCCGTGACGAACGAGGCCTATGCCGCCCAGATTGCCAGGGACTGGAATACCAAACACGGCTCCAGGCAGGGGTACGTGACCAGGTTCGATGTGGAGGCGGATTATGTCTCCAGGTTCGACCGCAAGATTGTCGGCGGGCGCCAGCATGAAGAGCTCTGGGTGCCGGCCGGGGAACTCGAAGAATTCAACACCAGGATCGTTGGCCCGATCACCGTGACCCAGCGGTTCGTGCCGGCGGAAAGCTGACCTCTGAACCAGTTAGCGCAGCATTGGCTGCAGCGATGAAACAGACGAGTAGAAAAATGCTTGAGATCAAGAACCTGCATGCCCGCATCGCGGACGATGAAACGGAAATCCTGCGCGGCGTCAACCTGACGGTCAATGCCGGCGAAGTCCATGCCATCATGGGGCCGAACGGTTCCGGCAAGTCGACGCTGTCCTATGTGCTGGCCGGCAAGGACGACTATGAGATCACTGAAGGCGAGGTGCTCTTCAACGGTGATAACATGCTGGACATGGAACCGGACGAGCGCGCCGCTGCCGGCATGTTCCTGGCGTTCCAGTATCCGATCGAGATCCCGGGTGTCGCCACCATGGAATTCCTGAAGACGGCTATGAACGCGCAGCGCAAGGCGCGCGGCGAGGATACGCTCTCCATTCCGGACTTCATGAAACGCGTCAAGGCGGCTGCCAGCCATCTGAACGTCTCCATGGACATGCTCAAGCGTCCGCTCAATGTCGGTTTTTCCGGCGGTGAGAAGAAACGTGCGGAAATTCTGCAGATGTCGCTGCTCGAGCCGAAACTCTGCGTGCTCGACGAAACCGACTCCGGCCTCGACATCGACGCACTGCGGATCGTGTCTGAAGGCGTCAACAAGCTGCGCGGGCCGGACCGGGCGATGGTGGTGATCACCCACTATCAGCGTCTGCTCGATCACATCGTGCCGGACGTCGTACATGTCTTGTCCAAGGGCCGGATCGTCAAGACCGGTGACAAGGATCTGGCGCTGGAGCTGGAAAAGAACGGTTACGCCGACTACATCGAAACGGCCGCCTAAGGAGCAACGCGACATGAACGCAAGCGTAGCGATCAAACATACGCAGGCTGAGAGCGATCTCCTGGAACGCTTTGACAGCGCCAAGGACGACCTGGCCGGCTCTGTTGCCGTGTCCGCCCTGCGCGAAGCCGCGCTCGGCCAGATCCGCGACCGCGGCCTGCCGCATCGGCGCGTTGAGGAATACAAGTATTCCGATCTGCGTGCCTTCCTGAAATCGGCTGCACCGCTTGCTGCCGAGGCTGATGCCGCAAGTGCCAAGTCCCTCCTGGACGGACATGACAGTTACGGCGAGCTTGACCGGTTCCGGATCGTAGTCGCCAATGGCCGCTTCCTGACGGACCTTTCAGACACGGAAGCGCTGGCAGCAGAAGGCGTGAGCCTGGTTGCCCTGACCGATGCTCTCGTGCAAGAGGGCGGCGCCCAGTTGCTGGCTTCACCGAAGACCGGCCCGAATGACGGCGTTGTTGCCTTGAACACAGCCTTCGTTCAGGGCGGTGTCGTCATCAAGGTTGCAGCGGGTGCGGAAATCTCGAAGCCCGTTGAGCTGGTGCAGGTGGCAACATCTGCCGGTGCACAGGTGACCCGCAACAGCGTCACGCTTGGTGAAGGTGCCAGGATGCGGCTGCTGGAGACATTCGTCGGGGACACCGGGAACGGTGAACTCAATACCGTACTGGAGTGTAACCTGGCGGACAGGTCCGCACTCGCGTCCACTCGTCTGATCGTGGGCGGTGTTGACACGGCACGCCTGTTCACGACGATTGCCACGCTCGGTGCGGAAACCGAATTCAAGTCGCTCGGCTTCATTGCCGGTCCGCGCTTCACCCGCAATCAGCAGTTCATCAATTTCACCGGTGAGAATTCGGAAGCCAAGATCTACGGTGTCACCATGGCCGGCGGGGACGCCCTCGCTGACCAGACACTGATCGTCGATCATGCTGTGCCGCATTGTAACAGCCGTGAATTCTTCAAGACCGTGCTCGACGGTCGTGCGAAAGGCGTTTATCAGGGCCGCATCAATGTCGCCCCGCACGCACAGAAGACGGATGGCGAGATGATGACCCAGGCTCTGCTTCTGTCCGAAGACGCGGAGATGGCCAACAAGCCGGAACTGGAAATCTTTGCGGATGACGTGCTGTGCGCACATGGGGCGACCAGCGGTCAGATCGACGAAGATCTGCTGTTCTACCTGCGCGCCCGCGGCATTCCGGAAGATGAAGCCAAGACCCTTCTGGTTCTGGCCTTCCTGTCCGAAGCGATTGAGGAATATGGCGAGGACGATGTAACCGAAGGCCTGGAAGCGCGTGTGCGCGACTGGCTTGCCGGCCACTAGGTCCTGCACATTTATGAGGAGCAGCGCCGCATGACGGTCGCCACCGCAGAACAAACCACCGGCACGGCCGGTTATGATGTCGAGGCAATACGCGGGGATTTTCCGATCCTGTCGCGTGAGGTCTATGGCAAACCGCTGGTTTATCTGGACAACGGCGCGTCCGCCCAGAAGCCAAAGGCGGTGATCGATGCGGTGACCAAGGCCTATTCGGAAGAATATGCCAACGTCCATCGCGGCCTGCACTATCTCTCCAACACGGCAACGGACAATTACGAAGCCGCACGCGAAAAGGTGCGCCGCTTCCTCAACGCCAAGTCGGTCGATGACGTGGTCTTCACCAAATCGACCACGGAAGCCATCAACCTGGTGTCCTACGGCCTTGGACCTGACTTTTTCGCCGACGGTGGCGAGATCGTGCTGTCCATCATGGAGCACCATTCCAACATCGTGCCCTGGCACTTTCATCGCGAGCGCCACGGCGCGCAGTTGAAATGGGTTTACGTACGCGAGGACGGATCATTTGATCTGGACGCGTTCGAGGCATCCCTCAGCGACAAGACCAGACTGGTCGCCATTACACATATGTCGAATGTACTCGGCACGGTGGTGCCGGTGAAGGAGATTTGCCGGATCGCTCATGAACGCGGCATCCAGGTACTGATCGATGGCAGCCAGGCGGCCGTTCACCTGCCGGTGGATGTCCAGGACATTGACTGCGACTATTATGTCTTCACCGGACACAAGGTCTATGGCCCGTCCGGCATCGGCGTTCTTTGGGGCAAACCGGAGCGTCTGAAAGCGCTGCGCCCGTTCAACGGCGGCGGTGAGATGATCCTTGATGTGACCGAGGATGTTGTCACCTACAACGATCCTCCGCATCGTTTTGAAGCCGGTACGCCGCCGATTGTCCAGGCCATTGGCCTGGGCGCTGCGCTCGATTACATGGATGCGATCGGCCGGGAGAATATTGCCCGCCACGAGGCTGAATTGAAGGATTATGCGCATCAGAAGCTGCGCGAGATCAATTCGCTTCGGATCTTCGGCGATGCACCGGACAAGGGCGCGATTGTGTCCTTCGAGCTGGAAGGCGCCCACGCCCACGATGTTGCCACGATCATCGACAGGGCAGGGGTTGCAGTCCGCGCCGGCACCCATTGTGCGCAGCCGCTCTTGGCAAGATACGGTGTAACCTCTACATGTCGGGCAAGTTTCGGGCTTTACAACACGCGTGCCGAGGTGGACGCTTTGTATGAAGCCTTGTTGAAAGCACAGAGCTTTTTCGGGTAAGGACGGACCCTATGGAAAACGCTACCACAATTGACACCGCCGCCGACGGCGAAGAGCTTCAGGCAGAGGTTTCGGCGAAAAGTGCCATTCCGGCAGATGAGCTGGATCGGCTGACGACCGACATTGTCGGTGCACTGAAGACGGTTTATGACCCGGAAATCCCTTGCGACATCTATGAACTCGGCCTGATCTACAAGGTCGATATCGACGACGATCGCTCGATCAACATCGACATGACCCTGACGGCGCCCGGATGCCCGGTTGCCGGCGAGATGCCGGGCTGGGTCGAAAACGCGGTCGCATCTGTGGCCGGCGTCGGTCCGGTCAATGTCGACATGGTTTTCGATCCCCCCTGGACGCCGGACCGAATGTCGGACGAAGCCAAGGTTGCGCTCAACTGGTATTGAGCAAAAGGGCTTTTTTCCGATAAGCTGACCACCTATATCAGGTTTGGTACCCGGAACTGATTGAGGACTGCATGGCTTCCGCCGCAAAATTTCAGGTCGTAACCCTGACAGACGCAGCTGCAGAGCGCGTGAAGGACCTTGTCGATAACTCCGACAAGAACGCAATAGGGTTGCGAGTCGGTATCAAGAAGGGCGGCTGCGCCGGCATGGAATACACCATGGACCTGGTCGAAGAGGCCAAGGCAGGCGATGACGTGATCGAGGACAAGGGGGCCAAACTCTTTGTCGATCCGTCCGCAGTGCTGTTCCTGCTCGGTACGGAGATGGACTTTGAAGTCACCAAGTTCCGGTCCGGATTCGTGTTCAAGAACCCCAATGAAGTCTCTGCTTGCGGCTGCGGCGAATCTGTTTCGCTTCAGGCAGCCGACCTGAAGACGCTTGCGCGCTGACAGGTGCGTTGGTCCCCTGCTGAAATCGAGTGCTTTCATGACCTTGTTTGCCCGGCTGAAGGCCGACGCAGCCCCTCAGTGGGCTGATTACACCTGCCATGACTTCGTCGAGCAATTGGGAAACGCCAGCCTGCCGCTGGAGAGTTTCAAGCACTATCTGGTGCAGGACTACCTGTTCCTGATCCAGTTTGCGCGCGCTTATGCGCTCGGCGTCTACAAAAGCCAGAGCGTCGCCGACATGCGTCAGTCGCTTGAAGGTGTGAAGGCTATTCTGGATGTTGAGCTCGATTTGCACCTGGAGCTTTGTGGCACCTGGGGGATGGACCGGTCGGCCATCGAGACCGCTCCGGAAGACACGCCGACAATGGCCTATACCCGCTTTGTCCTTGATGCAGGCATGGCCGGTGATCTCCTCGACCTGCAAGCTGCCTTGGCGCCTTGCGTGATCGGTTATGCGGAGATTGGCGCGCGTCTTGCCGGTGAGGGCAAGGATGGTGATACAAACCCGTATCAGCGGTGGATCCGGGAATATGCCGGTGACGCCTACCAGGGGCTTGCGAAAGATTTTATTGCCTGGATGGATGCAACGGCAGACCAGGTATTGACCGAACAGCGATATCCACGAGTTCTGTCCCTGTTTGAAAAAGCCTGCCGGCTGGAAAGCGATTTCTGGCAGATGGGCCTGAACGCAAAAGGCTGAGCCGGCGGCCGCCCGGGCTCAGATCAAACTGCTGAATTGCTCTCAGACTGCCTTAGGCCACGTCTTCCTGGCCCTGCGAATCGGCCAGGTCCTGCTCCGTTCTGACGAGGTTCCTGCCGTCATTCTTGGCCAGATAAAGGGCTTCGTCCGCACGAGAAACGATCGAGTGTGCGGTATCCATCTTCTTGAAGGTCGCGACGCCGACTGAAATCGTCACCCGGCCGAGATTTTCTCCAGTCGAACGCTTGACGAGTTCCTTGGACATCACGGCGTTGCGAATGTTCTCACCGATTGCGGCAGCTTCTTCCAAGGCGATGTGAGGCAGGATGATCGCAAACTCCTCACCGCCATAACGACAGGCAATGTCCTGCGCCTTGATGTTTTGCTTGACTGCAAGGGCTACAAGACGAAGCACCTGGTCGCCGGTCTGGTGGCCGTAGGTATCGTTGAAATTCTTGAAATGATCGATATCCGTCATCAGCAGGGAGAAGCCGCGACCACTTTCAATCGAGTGGTCGATGACCCGTTCGATGGAATTCTCGAAATGCTTGCGGTTGTTGAGCGTCGTCAGTTCATCCGTGAGGCTTTCATAGCGGATGGCCTCCAGAGATGATTGGAGGTTCTCGATGTGCTTCTTGGATTCGAGCAACTGGCTCTCAAGCTTCCGGTTTGATGCGACAGCGTTCTGGGTCGACTTGACCAGATGGGTCACATACATCTGCAGTTTTTTGGGATCTTCGACCGATTTGATTTTTTCACCGGCCTGTTCGAGCGCAGTGCCGTAATCGGAAGTGACGTCTGCGCTCAGTTTGAGTGTGTCCACCAGTTCTTCGACTTCCTTGGACACCTTTGTCCCGACTTCATCGAGCCGGTCGCCGAGGCGGGTCGGCGACAGGAAGCGCCCGTAGAGCGTCAGCATTTCGTCTGTGCTGATTCTGCCCTGGGTCTTGATCGTCTCGTTGACTGCCCGGTTTAGACCCTGATTGTAACCGGCCGCATAGGTGTACCAAAGCTCATAGGAGCGCGGGTAGGCGGGCAGTGTGTTTTTCTTGATGTAAGTGATCGCGGATTCTCCATACTGGATCGTCCGCTTATGGTCATCTTCATCCGACATCAGGGTTCTCTCAACATTGTCCTGCGAGTCCGCCCCACACGGCCGCAAGATCTAGTACTAAAACTCTGATGGAAGGCTTAAGGAGCCGTTAAATCGGCGTCGAAAGCTTGAGCGAACTCGAAGTTATGAAGCCTTTTTGGGCCTAGGTTCGCGCAGAAGGAATGCCGGGATGTGTACGCCCGCACTGAAGGCCGGCTCCATCTTGTCGCTGCGAGGCTTTTTCCCGCCCGATCTTTGCGGAAGTTTCGAAACTGAACTCGTCGGTGTCACGGCTTCAGACTGCTCCTCTTTGACTTTCCTGGATTCGTCGCGAGATTTGCTCTGCGACCGGCGGCGTCCGCCATTGTCGGCCTGTTCTGCTTCGTTGTCGTTGCTTGAGCGGGTGGACTTTGACGACTTGCCGGCCTTTCTGCGCGCCTTGCGTTCCTGCGCAGCTGCCTCGAAGTCGATCGCCTCACCGGTCCAATCGATCTTCTTGTTGATCAGGGCTTCGATCGCATCGAGATACTTCTGGTCTTCACCCGTGACGAGCGTATAGGCTGTGCCGGTGCGGCCAGCGCGGCCGGTCCGACCGATTCGGTGAACGTAGTCCTCGGCATTGCTCGGCACGTCGTAATTGAAGACATGACTGACTTCAGGAATATCGAGACCACGTGCGGCAACGTCACTTGCCACCAGAAGCTTGATGTTCCCCTTGCGGAAATTGTCCAGCATCATCATGCGGGTGCGCTGATCCATGTCACCATGCAAAGCGCCGACATTGTATTCATGGCGCTCGAGCGACCGGAACAGTGTTGAAACATCACGCTTGCGGTTGCAAAAGACGATGGCGTTGTTGAGCTCTTCGGCTTCCTCCAGAAGTTCACGAAGGGCAGCGCGCTTTTCATAATCCTTGGACGGCGACGATTTCAGGTACTGGGACACGTTGTCGGCAGTCGAAGACGTCGGTGCAACTTCGATCCGCGCCGGGTTCTGCAGGAAGGTTTCCGTCAGTCTCTGGATTTCCGGCGGCATGGTCGCGGAGAAGAACAATGTTTGCCGGGTGAACGGGATCAGCTTGCAGATCCGCTCGATGTCCGGGATGAAGCCCATGTCCAGCATGCGGTCGGCTTCGTCAATGACCAGAATTTCAACGCCTTGCAGAAGCAGCTTGCCGCGTTCGAAATGGTCGAGCAACCGGCCGGGTGTTGCAATCAGAACATCCGTGCCTCTGTCGAGCTTCTTGTCCTGATCGGCAAAGGAGACACCGCCGATCAGCAGAGCGACATTGAGCTTGTGATTGGTGCCGTATTTCTCGAAATTCTCTTCAACCTGGGCGGCCAGCTCACGGGTTGGCTCCAGAATGAGCGTTCGCGGCATGCGTGCCCGGGCGCGGCCCTTTTCCAGGAGCGTCAGCATCGGCAAAGTAAAGCTGGCGGTTTTACCGGTACCCGTCTGAGCGATGCCGAGTATGTCGCGGCGCTCCAGCACCTGCGGGATTGCGCCCGCCTGGATTGCTGTGGGTTCTTTATAACCTGCTGCTTCAACTGCAGCGAGGACCTTCTCGCTAAGACCGAGAGTATCAAATGCCATGGAGCGCGTTGCCCGGATGTTGAGATTGTTCTTTTCCGGCACCGGGGGAACCGCCGGTGCCAATGTGCGCTCACACTACATTCATGCGCTCAAGTGTCAATGCGCAGGAGTGGTAAAATGGCAAGAAATTCGAGTATTTCCGCGGATGATCTGACATCGCAGTTAATAGTGCGCTCTGCGAGCTTTATGAAGTTTGAGTGAAATCTCTGACCGGGTGTTGATTTTATGCATCCGAGACCTGACCGCGGTTCAAAAACATCGAACAATCGGCGCCCCGGAAGCGGTGCCAGCAACTCATTGATGATTTCAGGCGATCAGGGCGTCTTGAGAACTGAGCAGTAAATAGTCTGAGCGATACCGCCTTTTCAGCTTCTGCATCAGCGCAGCTTCGCTGAATGCACGCAAGGTCGATTGGGAGACAAAACTCGACAGGCGATAAGGAGCCACCGCCAACGCGCGGCTCTTCAGCCTGCTCTCGGCAAAAAAGCGGGTCAGAGACCGTTCGAAGTCCTCGAGTGGCAGCACGACATCTGCTGCAAGCGTTCCTTTATAAGTCAGGAAGGCCGTCTGACTGCGAAACAGGTTATCGGCCTCAAGATCCGAAATGCCCGAAACCTGGTTTACGAACTCGTCTGGCGTCATGGAAGGCGCAAAGTACCGTTCCCGGTAATAGGACGGCATGGGGTCTGAATTCAGAATGATCTTCTCATAACAATAGGCAAGCCGGTGCAGTGGGTCCTGAACCCAGGCCAGTATCTTCATGTCAGGGTGGCGACGCTTGAGTTCCCTGGCGGTCAAAAGCTCGACGTCGCCGTGGAAAAGCAGCCGCTCCGATCCGGAGGGCGCATCGGCATCCGGACTGTTTGCCGGCAACAGACCTTCCGTGCCCGCGAGACGGTGCAGCACCGGACGCAGCAACTGAAAGGCCGGTTCGGCAATGCGCGCATAGGCGATGTTGTGCTTGGGAAAAGCCAAAAAGACATGATTGCGCAGCGGACGGATCCGCTTGTCAAAAATGGAATAAACCCGGTTTAACATGGTACTTTTCCGACCGGACACGTTGCTGAAACTGAACTTAAAGACTCGTTTGGTGCCCCCAAGCACCTGAACTTCTGACAAAATACTCAATCTCGGGATCAAATATCAAGGTCTTCTGCAAATTCCGCTCTTTCCTGAATGAAGCGGAACCGTGCTTCCGGCTTGTTGCCCATGAGCCTCTCGACCGTGTCATTGGTCTCGGCAACAGCTTCTTCCTCGACCTGGACTTTCAACATCGATCGTTTTGAGGGATCCATGGTGGTCTCTTTGAGCTGTGCGGGAAGCATCTCACCTAGACCTTTGAAGCGGCCGATTTCCACCTTTGATCTGCCCTTGAACACGGTCTCGAGCAGCTCGTCCTTATGGGCATCGTTCCGGGCGTAAAGGGTCTTGCCACCCTGGCTGAGGCGGTACAGCGGAGGCACGGCCAGGAAAAGATGGCCGGTGCGGATCAACTCGGGCATTTCACGATAGAAGAAGGTAATGAGCAAAGAGGCGATATGCGCGCCGTCTACGTCGGCATCGGTCATGATGACGATTTTTTCGTAGCGCAGATCACTTTCCTTGTAGTTGGATCGCGTGCCGCAGCCGAGCGCCTGGATAAGGTCGGCCAGCTGCTGGTTGGCGACCAGCTTGTCGCGTCCGGCATTGGCCACATTCAGGATTTTGCCGCGCAGCGGAAGAACGGCCTGATTGGATCTGTTCCGAGCCTGCTTTGCAGAACCACCGGCCGAGTCGCCCTCCACGATAAACAGTTCGGTTCCATCAGCCTGATTGGCAGAGCAATCCGCCAGTTTGCCGGGCAGGCGCAGTTTTCGTACGGCGGTTTTGCGGGCGACGTCTTTTTCCTGACGGCGGCGCAGGCGTTCGTCCGCCCGGTCGATCACCCATTCCAGAAGCTTGTTGGCCTGGTTCGGCGAGGCCGTGAGCCAGTGATCAAAGGCGTCGCGCACCGCTGCTTCCGTGATGCGGGTCGCTTCATTGGTCGCCAGTTTGTCTTTGGTCTGACCAACAAATTCCGGTTCGCGTATAAAGACCGAAAGCATGCCGCCGGCAGACGTCATGACGTCATCGCCGGTGATGATGGATGCCTTCTTGTTGTTGGTGAGTTCCCCGTAGGCCTTCAGGCCGCGCAAGAGCGCATAGCGGAAGCCGGCTTCGTGCGTGCCGCCTTCCGGTGTCGGGACGGTGTTACAGTAGGAATTGACGAACCCATCGCCCGCAAACCAGCTTACGGCCCATTCAACAGACCCGTGTTTGCCGGCATTGTCTGTCCGTCCCGAGAAGACTTCGTCGACGACGCGGCGTTCCTTGTTCAGCCGCTCACCCAGAAAATCCCTGAGACCGCCCGGAAAATGAAACACGGCTTCTGCAGGCGTTTCGTCTTTTTCAGATATGAGCCCTGGCGCACAGTGCCAGCGGATTTCGACGCCGCCAAACAGATAGGCCTTTGACCGCGCCATTTTCAGGAGCCGGGCAGGCTTGAAGTGAGCGCCTTTTCCGAAAATCTGTTGATCGGGCTTGAAACGAACCTGTGTACCGCGGCGGTTCTGGGTGTCTCCGACAAGTTCAAGGCCGCCCTGCGGATGTCCGCGCCGGAAAACCTGACGATAAAGCTTGCGGCTGCGAGCCACTTCTACGACCAGTTCTTCGGAGAGGGCGTTGACGACGGAAACGCCGACGCCGTGAAGACCGCCCGACGTCTCGTAGACCTTGCTGTCGAACTTGCCGCCCGCATGCAGGGTGGTCATGATGACTTCAAGCGCGGACTTGTCCTTGAATTTGGGATGCGGATCGACCGGAATGCCCCGGCCATTGTCGGTTATCGTCAGGTAGCCGTCTTCGGACAGGGCAACGTCGATCCAGGTGGCGTGACCCGCCACCGCTTCGTCCATCGAATTGTCGATCACTTCCGCAAAAAGATGGTGCAGGGCCTTTTCGTCGGTGCCGCCGATATACATACCCGGGCGCCGTCGTACAGGTTCAAGTCCCTCCAGAACTTCGATGTCCGCGGCGGAATAGTCTTCAGGCACGGCCGTCACCGGAGCGAGTTGTGGCGATTTTTGCGGCTTGGGCGCGGGTGGCTCATCTGAAAGGGGAGCGGAGACCGCCGCATTGCCAGCAAATAGATCGTCTTTTGCACTCATTCCGTATCGCCTGATGGGTGTGTAATCGCAGGAACCTGTTCTTCAGCGCCGTTACCTACACCGAATCACAGTCCAGTTTGAAGGACAAAGATAGAACAGCAAACGCTTTTGGCCAAAAGCCCCCGTTTTCAACAGGCTTGCGTAGCAAAATGGCGGCCTGGCAACACATCATCAACTCCCCTGTGATGAGATGCTCATGTCCAGTCAGGGCATGAGGGGTGCCGGAATTGTGCTAATTGAGCAACACATGCTGACAGACTCGCGTGTCGCAGGGTCGATTGCAGGTGGTTGCCCATGTTCGGCCATGTTTCCGGGACACCCGTTGAGCTATCGTTTTGGAGTGCTTGTCGTGAGCTGGTCCTGTAGGGCTTCTCAAGGACAACAAGAGAACCAGGAATTGGTCTTAATTGAGCGCAATCTGGCCCAACTTAAGACCAAATGATCGGTCAAATTGTTACTCAACGGAAAGAGCTCACCTCTTGTGGCCTTGGCTGTATTGAGGTGACGGAACAACGAATGCGCTTCGCGCGGATAAAAGCAAGAGTGTCCGTCGGGGGACCTTGGTGTCGCCGACGGATAATTGTGTGACTGGGATGCAAAAGAACAGCACAATGTTTCAACGCATGACAAAAGCCGGAACTGTGCTCGGCGCGTTGATTGTTATGGGACTGGCAGGAAACGCCCTGGCGTTTGACGGCCAGCCGACCGCACCAAACCGGTCGATCGGTCCTGAAGACCTTTCGCCGACTGAGGCCTTGCGCGCCGGTGCGCGCTATTACTATTCCGGTGACAAGGCAGCGGCTCTGAATTCGTTGCAATATGCCGCAGAGAACGGTCAGCCGATGGCTGCCTGGAAACTCGGCGAGATGTATGCGAAGGGCGATGGGGTCGCCGAAGACGACCTGAAAGCCTTCGAGTATTACAGCCAGATCGTGCGTGAACACGGTGAGGACCGGCCGGACGCACCTGACGCACCGTTTGTGTCGAGTGCCTTTGTCGCTCTCGGCTCCTATTACCTGAATGGCATCGACGGCGCCGTGCCGAAAAACGAGGCACGCGCGCGTCAGGTGTTCACCCATGCCGCTTCCTATTTTGGGGATGCAGAAGCCCAGTATGAACTTGGACGCATGTACCAGGACAACAATCACCGCATGGCGGTGCGCTGGTACAATCTTGCCGCTCTCAAGGGACATATTGGAGCACAGGCCCGGCTTGGTGAGACACTTTATGCGCTGGGGTCCTCGGACAAGAAAAAGGCGCGCGGTCTGATGTGGATGACCGTTGCGCGGCAGCAGGCCGAAGGGCCGGAGGCTTCCTGGATCAATGCCATGCACGAGCAGTATTTTGCCGTGTCTCCGGAGCCGGTCCGTCAGATGGCGCGCTCCCTGGCTGATGGCTGGCTGCAGCAGAACAGGCCCGATGTCCTGACCGCTCAGGTGCCGTCCCAGTAGTTTCGAAGGAGTGTTTCGCTTCGCAAACGGCACGAGCGGTTCCCGGCTTGCTCGTTAGCGCTACGTATGCGCCGGTCTTTCCTTTTCGCAAGGCTTCGAATTTGAAGACGTTGGTGTGGTGTCAGGCCGCTCCCGGAAGGCGTTGCGGGACGGTTGTTGTTGCGAGACACTGCGACAGTTCAGGAAGGCCGCGAAACGCCTCTTTGAGATGGCTGTGGCTTTATCGGCTCTTCAGCGTTCCATTCGGTATCAGGCAAAGCGCGGTCAGGCTCCCACAAAGTGAGCGGGCAGGGGGCGTTGCTAAACTTCCAGGATGTGTTGTTCAGCACCATGGCACAGGTCGCCATGCGCATGCCGTTGGAGCCTTTCAGGCAAATGGATTCGCCGATGCCGTAATCCTGGCCCTGATAGCGGCAGGTGCAGGAAACACTCTGCGCCGTTGCGGCAACAGTGCCGGTCAGGAGCCAAACGCCGGAGAGCAGCAGAAATGCAAGGGCTTTCGGACGAAACAAAGGTGTGGGTGCACATCCTGAATGTGCAGCCAGCCGGTGTCCGCATGTTGCGCGCGCGGACGTGATGCGCCGTTGCGTTATCCCATGACTTGGAAAGCTTACCATGACGGCAGGTAACCGCAAGTCTGGCTGGGGATATCGCCTCCCAAAGCGCTCTTCAGAAACGCAAGGTCCGGTGAAACGGGCTGTCGCCGAAAGGTCTGCCCCGGCAGCGGTTTTTATGGGCGCAGCAGCTCAAATGGGCTGAAATCCGGATTGGGTCAGGCGGCGAGTTTCACCCAGACAGGCACATGGTCAGAGGGTTTTTCCCAGCCACGCACATGCTTGTCGATGCCGACGCCCTGCATCAGATCGGTGGCCTGGGCCGACATCAGGATATGGTCGATGCGAATGCCGTTGTTCTTTTGCCAGGCACCAGCCTGATAGTCCCAGAACGTGTAGGTTTCGGCAGCTTCCGTGGTCGCCCGGACCGCCTCGGTCATGCCCAGATGCGTCAGAGCCCGGAAATTGCGGCGGCTTTCAGGCTGATAGAGCGCGTCATCCACCCAGTTTCCCGGGTTTTTGGCATCGATCGGATCCGGGATGACGTTGTAGTCGCCCAGAAGCAGGAACGGTGTTTCTTCCGCAAGGCGACGTTCGGCATGCACAATCAGCCGCTCCATCCATTCCAGTTTGTACGGAAACTTTTCGGTCCCGAGCGGATTGCCGTTTGGAAGATAAAGGCAACCGACGCGCACTGCGCCGCGATCGGTCGAAACGCTGGCCTCAATGTATCGCGCTTGTTGGTCTTCGTCGTTGCCTGGTAATCCGCGCTGAACATCCTCCAGGGGTTTCTTGGACAGGAGTGCAACACCGTTGAAACCCTTTTGGCCGTGCGTTTCGACATTGTAGCCGAGATCTTCGAACACCGACCTTGGAAAGTTTTCGTCTACGGATTTTATTTCCTGAAGACAGGCAAGGTCCGGAGAGGCTTCCTTTAGCCACTCCTGAACCGTGTCGATCCGGGCCTTGACGCCATTGATGTTCCAGGTCGCGATTTTCATGACGGGTTGCCTCGGCAATGAGGGAGCCGGGGCAACCGGCAAGGTAGGGCGTTCAGATGGTAAAGCTCGTGCCGCAGCCGCAGCCCGCTACCGCGTTGGGGTTGTTGATCTGAAAGGACTGGCCAATCAGGTCATCGACAAAATCGATCTCCGATCCGCCCATATATTGCAGCGAAATGGAATCGATCAGCACGGTGGCACCCGGGTTTTCGATCACAAAATCGTCGTCCTCGCGGCTGTCCACCACGTCATATTTATACTGCAGCCCGGAACAGCCGCCGCCCTCGACGCTCACCCGCAGCATGCTGCCGGAGGCTTCTTTTGACAAAATCGCCGCGATACGCTTGGCAGCGCGGTCGCTGACTGTTACTCGACTTTCAAGTGTCTCGGTCATGTTTTACCGACTCGCTGAGGCCCCGGCCTGGCGGGACACATAAACCTGATCTGGACAGATAAGTATGTTTTGGAACCGCCCGCGTCAATGCAGAGACATCGGCCATTGCGGGGACGCAACCCTCAAGACGCTTCTGGCGAGGGGATGAAGAAGATGACCGCGGATATCGGATTTGGGGCGCAGGCCCTCGCAGTCTATGCGCAAAATCCCTTTGAGAGCAGGGGGCGTCTCTATCCAGAACCAGAAAGCCCGACACGGACACCCTTCCAAAGGGATCGGGACCGGATCATCCATTCGTCAGCATTCAGACGTCTGAAACATAAGACCCAGGTCTTTGTCTATCACGAGGGCGATCATTTCCGGACGCGGCTGACCCACACGATCGAAGTGTCCCAGATTGCACGATCCCTGGCTCGGGCGCTCCGGCTAGACGAAGATCTGGCGGAATGTCTCGCACTCTCGCATGACCTCGGACACACGCCTTTTGGTCATGAGGGTGAAGACGTCATGCATGAGTGCATGGCGCCTTTTGGCGGATTTGACCACAATGCCCAGTCGCTGCGCGTCGTCACGCATCTGGAGCAGCGCTACGCCGAGTTTGACGGACTGAACCTGGCCTGGGAGACGCTGGAAGGCCTCGTCAAGCACAACGGTCCCCTGCTGGATCCGGATGGTGCCCCGCTTGGAAAGTTCAGGAACAGCGAATTGCCCTTTGCAATTCGAGATTACGCCGCTCGACAGGATCTCCTGCTGTCGACTTGGCCGAGTGCCGAGGCGCAGGCCGCCGCGATCGCCGATGACATTGCCTATGACGCCCACGATCTGGATGACGGTCTGAGGGCGGGTCTGTTCGCCATCGAAGACATGCGTGAAGTTCCGTTCCTGGCCGACATTCTGAGCGAAGTGGACGGGAAGTATCCCGGGCTGGAGGAAAGCCGCCGCATCCACGAGATCGTCCGCCGGTCAATCACGCGCATGGTGGAAGACGTGATCCGTTTCGGCATGCAGAACCTGGACGAGCTGGCACCGAAATCTGCAAATGACATTCGAATGGCCGGTCGTTGCCTGGTCGGCTTCTCGGATGCGATGACGACCGCGGAGAAAGAGGTCAAGAGATTCCTGTTCGCCCGGGTCTATCGGCACGAGGATGTGCTCGCGGTCCGTCGGCTTGTCGCGCGTGTTGTCCGGGATCTCTTCACGCGGTTCATAAGCGAACCGGACCTCATGCCGAAACCCTGGAATGTGGGTCTGGAGGGCCTTGGTGAAGAAGCTACGGCACGTCGTGTCTGCGACTACATTGCGGGCATGACGGACCGGTATGCCATTGAAGAGCACCGCAGATTGTTTGACGACACCCCGGATTTGGGGTAGGCGCTTGGCAATTAAAACGCCCTGTGGCGCCGGAGGCCCGTCCTTCGCAGCGCACGGGGAGTTTGTGTTTGAACGGCCAAACCCGATCGGTGCTCCATGAATATCTTTGCGGACTTCACGCAACGCGTCAAAAATATCCTTCAAGATCTTGATTTAAAAGACGCCAATGGTGTCGCGCCGAATCTTTCCCGTGTGGTGGTCGAGGCTCCCCGCGATCCAGCACATGGCGACCTGGCTACAAATGCTGCCATGGTCCTGGCCAAGTCGCTCGGCATGAAGCCCCGCGATCTGGCCGAGCAGCTGGTTGCGAAGCTGAATGCGGACGAAGACGTGACCGAAACGACGATCGCGGGCCCGGGCTTCATAAACATGCGCGTTGCACCTGCCGTCTGGCACCGTGTCCTGACCAGTGTCCTTGAGGCTGGCACACGGTTCGGAGCGCAGGAAAAGGACAATCCGCGCAAGGTCAATGTCGAGTATGTTTCGGCGAACCCGACCGGTCCCATGCATGTCGGTCATATCCGCGGCGCCGTCGTGGGAGATGTGTTGGCAAACTTGCTGGAATTCGCGGGCGATGAAGTGGTCAAGGAATACTACATCAACGACGCCGGGTCTCAGATCGACACACTCGCGCGTAGCGCGTTCCTGAGATATCGCGAGGCTCTCGGGGAAGACATCGGTGAAATTCCGTCAGGGTTCTATCCCGGGGACTATCTGGTTCCCGTGGGCGAGTTGCTGAAGGAAGAATTCGGCGCGTCCCTGAAGGAAAAAGGCGAAAGCGAGTGGCTGCCGCTCGTAAAAGAGCGTGCGATTGCGGCAATGCTCGATCTGATCCGGGAAGACCTGGCCACGCTCGGTGTCACCCATGAGATCTTCTATTCCGAAAAGACCCTGCATGATCGCAGCGGTGCCAACGGATCAAAGATTGATCACATGCTGGACACCCTGCGTGACAAGGGCCTGGTCTACCAGGGCACGCTGCCGCCACCCAAGGGACAGGTTCCTGAGGACTGGGAAGACAGGGAACAGACCTTGTTCAAGGCGAGCGATTTTGGTGATGACACGGACCGCGCCTTGAAGAAGTCCGACGGTTCCTACACCTATTTTGCTGCGGATGTTGCCTATTTTCAGGACAAGTTCGAACGCGGTTTCAATGAAACCATCTATGTGCTGGGTGCCGACCACAGCGGCTATGCCAAACGTCTGCAGGCGGTTGGCAAGGCGGTTTCCGACGGCAAGACGGATGTGATCGTGCGCTTCTGTCAGCTGGTCAAGCTGATGCGGGACGGTGAACCGGTCAAGATGTCGAAGCGTTCTGGAGACTTTATCACGCTGCGCGAAGTCGTTGACGAGGTCGGTTCCGATCCGGTCCGGTTCATGATGCTGTTCCGCAAGAACGATGCGCCGCTCGATTTCGACTTCAAGAAGGTCACCGAGCAGTCGAAGGACAATCCGGTATTCTATGTCCAGTATGGTCACGCAAGATGCAGGTCAGTCTTGCGGCGGGCCATTGAGGAGACGTCTCTTGAGTCGATAGACGACACTGAGCTCACGCGTGCTGATCTGGCGCTGCTGGACGACAGCGGAGAGCTTGAGCTCTTCGCGAAACTTGCAGAGTGGCCGAAAGTTGTAGAAGCATCAGCTGAAACACATGAGCCGCACAGAATCGCCTTTTATCTGCACGAGCTCGCAAGTTCTCTGCAGGGTCAGTACAACAAAGGCTACGATTTGCCGCATTTACGGTTTATTCAGTCTGGTAACTTGAAATTAACCCTAGCGCGTCTTGCTTTGGTTCGTGCAGTATCTCTGGTGCTCGCTTCAGGATTATCGATTCTCGGTGTGAATGCTCCTGAAGAAATGCGATAGACTAATCGCGGCTGCCAGAGGCAAAGTTGGTTTCTAAGAGTGCCGAAGTGGACCGGTTTTCGTAAAGCTCATGTCACAAGACCACGAAACAAAGCAATCTGATTTGCGCGCTTCCCGGGATGAACCGGGCGGCGACCGTCCGGCTGCGGAAGATCCGTTGGTCGAGCTTGCGCGAATTGTCCACAAGAACAAGCAATCGGGGGCAAATGTGAGCAGTGGCCGCGTCGGCAGCACGGACTATTTCGCTGGACTTGAAGATGTGGCCGTTGATCCGGTTGCGCCGGCCAATTCCGATCAGGGTCGTCAGGAACCGACCTTTGCACCTGTTACACCGGTAGCAGCAGCTCCAGTTGCACCGGTGGACGAGATCCCGCCGCATTCGGAACCGATTGCCCCAGCAGATCCAACGCCCCTCGGGCTGTCCCTCGACGGTCTGGCGCAAACCTCTCAAGCGGCGGCAACATCTGAACCTGGGCAGTCGTCCCACGTGTCCTCGCTCTGGCCGGACATCCAGGCGAATGAGCCACAAGCGACAACCGCCGCGCCAACGCATGATGCACCTGTTGAGCCGGAGGCGCGGCTTAGCGAAATTTCTCCTGGCCAGGCAGCTCCCTTCGAACGTGTTGCGGCAAACGACCAGACCAGCCTGTCGCCCCCTCTGTCGGTCGATCTGGAGCAAAACCTGACGGCGGAGCTTGAGGACGAACTGATCGGCGCCTTGCGTCAGTCTGTCGATGACACACCGCCGGTGTCCACGCCACAGCCGATAGCACCCCAAGTCGAAAATCGTACTGAACACTCCGGTTATGCCGGGCTGTCCGATTCTTTCGGTAAGGAATTTGAGGCCGGGCTGCAGCAACACACTTCCGAGGTTCTGCAAGGAGATCATTATCTTGCCGAACCGACACCGGCCCCTGCCGTATCTGTTCCCGCTTCGGAATTGATCAGGCCGGTGGAAACTCAGCCGGAGAGCGCCCCCTTTGCACCGGTCGGGAATGAAACTGCAGCCGCTGTTTCGCGCGCCACGTCGTCATTCGCTCCGGAGGAACCACGTGCGACGGTTTCCGGATTCAATGAACCTGTACAGCCGGTCGAGCCGGCGACACCGGAGGCCGCATCCCGGCCTCGCATTGACGAGAATGACCTGTTCGCAGCCCTGAATCCGGCGGCAGCTGCATCGACGGTCGGCGACCCCGTCGCCCCGCAGGATGGTTCGGCTGAACCTGCAGGCATCGACGCGTTGTTTGCAGACCTGGATTTTCCGCCCCCGGGCGACCGCAACGCAGCACCGTCACCCACCGTTCAAACGCCAGCACCTGCGCCCGAACCACAAGCTGGAGCGTCTGACATTGACGATATGACGTGGCCCGCAGCAGCTGCTGAAGTACCTGAGACGGATGAGGAAGACGATACGCCACCGCCGCCCGAAGGTTATGACCTGGATGCGGTTGCCAGGGCGATGCAGGAAAGCGATCCGAGCCTGACGGGTGCCGGCGTATTGCCGCCGCATTCGGCCGCCGAGAAGGAAGCTGTCCCGCAGGCGAAAGAAAAGTCGCGCCGCGGACTGTTTGTTGCTGCGGGCGTGATGGGTGTTGCCGTTCTTGGCGCGGCCGGGTTCTTCCTGGTCGACGGAGACGGTGTGGTTGTGCCAAGTGGCCCGCCACCGGTTATCAGCGGTCTGCAGGAACCACTCAAGATCTATCCTGAAGAAAGCCCGGCACCTGCCGATAGCCAGACGACAAAGATGATCTACGACCGGGTTAACGAGAACAACGGATCGGCACCGTCCAATCTGGTTCTGCCCGAGACGCCTCAGCCTGCTGAGCTGCCACCGGCACCGGCCGGTACCAATAACGGTGCAGAGCTGGTTCCAGGGGCTCCCAAGCGTGTGCGTACGGTCATAGTTCGACCGGACGGTACGATCGTTTCTGAAGATGATCCGGCGGCGCCAGCCGCAGCTGTTCCAACACCGGCCACAACGCCGGCGCCTGCCGCCGCGGCGCCGGCACCTGCAGCGCCGGCTACACCGGCAAATAGCGACGCCTCACGGGTGGTGGCGACGACGCCGATAACAGGAACACCGGAGCCAGTGGCGCCAGCTGCGACGCCTGAACCGGCCGCGCCAACCCCTGCTGTTTCCGAGACGCCGGCAATTGTCGCCGGTACCGGTGAGCCGGCGGCTGGACAGACCGAAGCGCAGCCGCCGGCGGAGATTGTCAGCGTTACACCGCGCAAGAAACCGAATGCGCCGGTACAGGTGGCAAGTGCGCCACCAGCAGCGGCAACGCCTGCACCCGCAGCCCAGAACAACGGACCGCTCAATCTGAACCAGACAGCCAGCGCACCGGCGGCAACGCCTGCACCCGCCGGTAACACCGGCACGATTGCCTCCGGGACTTACATCGTTCAGGTCACGTCGCAGCGGTCTGCCGCCGCCGCGTCAGACGCCTACTCGGGTCTGCAGCGACGGTTCCCGGCCATTCTCGGCAACCGCAACGCCGTTATCGTCGCCGCCAATGTCCAGGATCGCGGCGTGTTCTATCGCGCACGTATTCCAACGACGTCTCGCGACGAAGCGATTTCGCTCTGTGAAAACCTGCAGGCTGCCGGGGGCGACTGTTTTGTCCGCAGGCAGCCTTAGAAGAACTCTGCAATATGACGTGAAACGCCGCCCTTGAGCGGCGTTTTGCTATTCGGCCGCTGCCAACGGCACAGACGGGGGGCGCCCTTGCAGCAGCGGCGCCATTGAATGGTAGATTGTTGCGATGGCGTCCATCGCCGTGCGCACTGCCGGCTCGCGCCGCAGGTCCCGGTGAACAATGATGTGTTCAGCATTTGTGAGTTCGGGGAGCGGCTCGGTCAGCCGGACCAGGGCAGGGTTCTGATCGCCCATGAACACCGGCAACAGGGCAAGGCCGACACCGGCCTGGGTCATGTTCATCAAGGTGGTCATGGTGTTGGACCGAAGTTTCGGTCTGTCCGGCAAACGTGTCTCCAGCCAGCGCATGTGAGACGGATACCAGAGATCGTCCGGTGCAAATCCAAGCCAGTTGCAGGCCGAATAGCGCTCGTCGCTGTGGGCTGCCGGATTGTCTGCCACATAGCGGGCCGACCCGTAGACCGCGTAGGCGAGGTCTCCGATTTTCCGGGCGATTAGGGTATCGGTTTCCGGCAGGCAATTGCGGATCTGCAGTTCGATGCTGCGCGACTGGTGATTGACATGAAGGTGACTGGAAATGAGTTCCAGTTCTATGTCCTGCATCAGGTCGGTAAGTTCGGCAAACCGGTCGGAAAGGACACGCGCGCGGACCTCATCAACCGCAACCCTGACAACTTTCAGCGCTGAACCGGACAGATCCGGCAGAATACGACTGGCGGCTTCCGCGTTCTTGCGCATGTCGTCGGCAAGCGGGATCAGGCGCAAACCGGCTTCGGTCGGCTTCAGACCAGTCGGCGTCCGATCAAAAAGCCGCGCTCCAATTCTGTCCTCAAAATTCTTCAGCCGCCGGCTCAGTTGCGGCTGGCTGATGTCCAGCGAACGCGCTGCGCCCGAAAGCGATCGCATACGGGCGGCGGCATCAACAAGTTTCAGATCATCCCAGTTCATACCCACGATATACCTAAATGCAACAGGAGGGGCAATGGTATGCGTTTTTGCATGCCCTGCATCTCAATTTCACGGCTGTGGCGGCGTTCTCACACCTGCTAGGAGGGGAGTGAAAAGGAAATCCAAGTCATGTCCGTCAGCTCGACCTATAACAGACCCGAAAACACACCTGTTGCCTTGCTTCTGGCGCTTGCTGGCATGTCGGCATTCACGCCTATCTTTGCCGCTGGCAAGATCGCCGACGGCCTGCTGCCAGTCGTTGTTCTGGTCTGGCTGCGCTTCCTGGGAGGAGCGTTAACGATCCTGTCGGTTGCTGCCGTTCGGCAGACACCGGTGTTTTCGCGTGTCAGCGGACTTTGGAAATTGCATTTGCTACGAGCAATCTGCGGTGTCGGCGGGCTTGGCTGCTCGATCTATGCCGCCAGCGTTTTGCCATTGGCGGACGCGACAGCCATCGGCCTGACAAAAGGTATCATCGCCATTGTCATGGCAGGTCTCATCCTGAAGGAGCTGATCACCGGTCGTCACTGGCTCGCAGGCGGCTTGTGCGCCATAGGTGCCTACCTGGTGGTCCAGGCGGCAGAAAGTGGCGGCGGATATGGCAACCTGGCCTTCGCCGGTGTTCTCGCGGCCCTTGCCGGTGCCGTGTTCATGGCGTCTGAAGCCTTGATCATGCGCTATATTGCACAACGCGAGGATACGGTCACGATCCTGGCCTACGTGAATGTTTTTGCGGCCGTTCTGTTGACCGGGCCTGTCCTCTGGTTGATTGCGAAGCAGGGGATCACGTGGCAGTCGCTGGTGATCTTTGCCTGGATGGGGCCTTTGGCGATCCTGGGTCAGTCCTTGAACATCTCGGCCTACCGGCGGGCGGGGGCAGCAACGCTGGCGCCGGTCTATTATGGCACGGTGGTCCTGTCCGCGCTGTTCGGCTACGCTTTCTGGGGCGAAGTTCCTGCGCCGGTCGCAGTGCTTGGCGCCGTACTGATTATTGCGGGTGGTGCGGTTTTGACGGTCCCGAACCCCTTTGCCCGGTCCCGTCGAGCCAGCTGAGCGCGCCTTCAGTCCTCTGCCAGAAGCCGGTTCACAAGGAAGGGCAGGCTTTCGTCGAGCCGGTAGTCGATCGAGGAATGGTTGTCGGCAAATTCCTGGTAAACGTGTTCGACACCGGCATTTTCAAGCTTCCGGTGCAGGCGTCTTGCGCCGTAGACCAGATTGTACTGATCGACATCACCACATTCGAGCCAGAGGCCCTTCATGGATTTCAGGGCGTCAATGTGGTCATCAACGATGTGAACCGGATCCCAGGCCAGCCAGGCATTCCAGCGATCTTCGATGATCTCACAGGTCTCAAGGTCTACCGGCAGGCGGATCCCGCAATACACATCCGGGTCCGGATCGGGGTCGTAGGTTGCCGCCATGGCAAAGGTCATGAGGTCATGTAGCGCGTTTCCGGAATATTTAGGGCCTTTCTCGAAATCCTTGACGAAAGCTTCGATCGAGCCGGCTTTGGCAATGGCGCGCAGGGCGCTCGGCATCTCGGGCAGATAACAGAGCTCAAACGCCATGTCGCCGGAATGGCAGGCGGCGGCCGACCAGATATCCGCATGTTTCATGGCGTGGATGATGGCGCCATAGCCGCCTGACGACTTGCCGAACAACCCTCGTTTGCCGGCGCCGCCGCACTTGAACCGGCCTTCAACCTCTTCCAGAAACTCCGTTGTCAGCCAGGTGCCCCAGGGGCCCATGGCATCGCTGTCGATATACTGGTTGCCGCCAAGGCGCGTGAAACAATCAGGGAAGGCCACCACAACAGGTGGCAGGTCGCCGTCATGAATGAGCCGGTCGAGTCGTTCCGGAACGTTCTCGCCAAAGTTTTTCCAATTGACATGGGCCGGCCCTCCGGCCGTGAAGCCGACGATATCCACCAGCAGTGGCAGGCCACTGCCATCATGTCCGTGCGGCACGTAGACCACGATCTCGCGTGTTGCCGTGTCCCCCAGCCGGTTCCGCCCAAGGATTTCAGATCTATGGGAAAACCGGTGCAGGCTACCGGCCGGAATGTCGAGACGCGCGCGCATGTGGGGCTCCAATCGGGTCAGATACGTCAGGCACTAGAAAGCAAGTTCGCGGGCGGCGCGCAAGGGCGGCCCGGAGCATTTCTTGACGGCATAGAGCTCGGCGGTTAATCCGGTTCCATGACCAAAGCCTTTGTCTCCGGCTGTGCCGGTACTCGCCTGACCTCCGACGAAATTGCGTTTTTCAGGGACGAACGGCCCTGGGGATTGATCCTGTTTGCCCGCAACATCGAACATCCGGATCAGGTCCTGGAACTGACGCAGACTTTCCGGGATGCCGTTGGCTGGAAGGATGCTCCGGTTCTGGTCGATCAGGAAGGCGGACGGGTACAAAGGTTGAAACCGCCACATTGGCGGAAATACCCGGCCCCAAAATTGTTTGGCGACTTGTTTGAGACTGACCAGGAGGCGGCGCTTAAGGCGGCGTGGCTGGGCGCGCGCCTCATCGCCGAGGACCTGCGACGTGTCGGGATCACTATCGACTGTCTGCCATGTCTGGATGTGCGCTTTGAAGAAACGGTGGATGCGATCGGCGACAGGGCCATGTCCTCCGACCCTGACATTGTCGCAAGGTTGGGCAGGGCAATGGTGGATGGCGCGATTGCAGGCGGCGTGTTGCCGGTGATCAAGCATATCCCGGGCCATGGCCGCGCTCAGGTCGACAGCCATCTGGAGCTTCCGAGGGTCGATGCACCCCATTCTTCTCTGGAAAGCGTGGATTTCCGCCCCTTCAAGGCACTTTCCGACGTGTCATTGGGGATGACAGCCCATATTGTATACGCAGGGATTGACCCGGATCGGGCCGGGACGCAGAGCGCAAAGGTCATTGGCGATGTCATTCGTGGCCAGATCGGCTTCAACGGCTGTCTGATGAGTGATGACATGTCGATGAAGGCTCTTGGTGGCGATTTCGGTGATCGGTCGCGCAAGATCATCGAAGCCGGCTGCGACATTGTCCTGCATTGCAATGGTGAGATGGCAGAAATGCGCGCTGTTGCGGACGTGGTCCCGGAACTGACGGGTTTGTCCCTGGAACGCTGTGACCGGGCCTTGACTGGTCGGAGAGTTCCTGAGGATGATTTTGACGGTGAGAAGGCCTGGGAGGAATTCCGGTCCCTGACCGGTTGGCAGGGGGGTTGACCAAAACGGCCATGGCGGAGCTCGAGAGCAACAAGCAGGACGTGGGAGATGGCTCCTATGATCTTCTGAGCACGGTCAGCTCGGGAGAGGATCGCACGAGTTCGGATCCTCAGCTGGTCGTGGACGTCGAGGGTTTTGAAGGTCCGCTCGACTTGCTGCTTGGGCTGGCACGCACGCAAAAGGTCGACCTTGCGCGCATTTCCATTCTGGAGCTGGTTGAACAATATCTTGAATTTGTTGCCGAAGCCCGGCGGATGCGCTTGGAGCTTGCCGCTGACTATCTTGTCATGGCGGCCTGGCTGGCATTCCTGAAATCGAAACTTCTCTTGCCCGAACAGCGCGATGAGGATGAGCCGACGGGTGAGGAACTGGCGGCGGCACTTGCATTCCGCCTGCGCCGCCTGGAAGCAATGCGTGAGGTTTCCGAAAAACTGATGGCGCGAAGCCGTCAGGGCAGGGAGGTCTTTCACCGCGGAGCGCCGGAGACCATGTCCGTTGAGCATAAAAGCATCTGGGACGCATCGATCTACGACCTGCTTTCAGCCTATGCGACCCAGCGCCAGCGCCAGTCGGTGACGTCCGTGCGGGTGCTCAGGCGGACGGTCTGGTCGCTCCAGGAGGCGCGCGAACTGCTCACCAAACTGGTCGGACGGGTCAGCGAATGGGCGCCCCTGAATGCCTATCTCCGGGACTATCTTTACGACAACAAGGATTGGGCCACGATTGTTGCCAGCACCTTCTCCGCCAGCCTGGAAATGGTGCGCGAAGGTCAGGTCGAAATTCGGCAGGGCGAACCGTTTTCACCCGTCTATATCCGCTCGGTAACGCAGGAGCAGGATCAAGGTGTCTGAAAGAGATCTTTACGACGATCTGCCCAGTGAACAAACCACAGAGGACACGCCGGATATGGCGGGCATGCGCATGGTCGAGGCCCTGTTGTTTGCGTCTTCCGAACCCCTGTCGCTGGAGGAGCTGACACTTCGACTGCCGGATGGCACCGATGTCTTGAGCGTGCTGGAAAACCTTCAACGTATTTATGCGACGCGCGGCGTCAATCTTGTACGGGTGGCCGGCAAGTGGTGTTTCCGGACCGCGGAGGACCTTGCCTACCTGATGCACCGCAACGTCGAGGAGCAGCGCAAGCTGTCTCGTGCGGCCCTCGAAACACTTGCGATCATTGCCTATCACCAACCGGTCACGCGCGCGGAGATTGAGGAGATTCGCGGTGTTTCCACCTCCAAGGGCACGCTGGATGTCCTGCTGGAGACAACCTGGATCCGCATGCGCGGACGCCGGCGAACACCTGGTCGTCCAGTGACTTATGGGACCACGGAACAGTTTCTGGTCCACTTTGGCCTGGAAACGGTCAAGGATTTGCCGGGACTGGAAGAGCTGAAGGGCGCCGGATTGCTCGACAGCGCCGTGCCGGCGTCCTTCATGGTGCCGACGCCGAATGACGATGTCGCATTGACGGAAGAGGAAGATCCTCTAGAAGACGGGACATTGTTTGACGACGACACGGATGAACCCGCCGGAGCCTGATGCCTGATCAATTGAAGAAGAGTTTTTCAAGCGGCAACGGTCATCCGCTGAGCTGGGGAGCGCCGGGAACCGCCAGCGCGACCTTTGCAGCCGGGCTCGTGTTCGAAAATGTCTCCCATGATTACGATGGTGTTGACTCGGTCAAGGATTTGAGCCTGTCGATCGCGCCTGGTGAAATCCTGTGCCTCCTTGGCCATTCGGGTTGCGGCAAAACCACGTTGATGCGCATTGCGGCAGGCGTGGAGCGACAGAGCCTGGGCAAGGTCCTGATCAACGGACGGGAAGTCGCTGGTCAGGACTATTTCATGCCGCCGGAAAAACGCGGCGTTGGCCTGATGTTCCAGGACTATGCGCTGTTTCCGCATATGAGCATCCTGGCCAATGTCATGTTCGGCCTCACCGGTGTACCCAGAAGGGAATCCAAGGCGGCGGCTCTGAGTGCACTAGGGCGCGTGGGGTTGGCCGATTATGCCGCCGACTACCCTCACGCCCTGTCGGGCGGAGAGCAGCAACGCGTTGCTCTGGCACGCGCGCTGGTGCCGCGTCCCGGCATCCTGTTGATGGATGAACCGTTTTCGGGGTTGGACAAGAGGTTGCGCGACAGTGTCCGTGACGAGACGCTGGCGGTGATCCGTGAGACCAGAGCGACCTGCATCATCGTCACCCACGATCCGGAGGAGGCCATGCGCATGGGCGATCGCATTGCGTTGATGCGGCGCGGGCGTCTGGTACAGAGCGGCACGGCGGCAGATCTGTACAACACGCCGGTTGACCTGTTTGCGGCGCGTTTCTTCTCCGAGCTTAATCAGCTGGAAGGCAAGGTGAGTTCGGCCGGGATCGAGACACCTGTCGGAGTTCTTGGGGCATCCGGCCTTTCGGAAGGGCAACAGGTCGACGTCTGCATCCGGCCGCAGGGCATCGTTCTGAATGCCGCGGGACTTTGCGGGGTGCCGGGACGGGTTCGTTCAAAACGGTTTGTCGGAGAGGTCGATCTGCTGTCGATTGTTGTTGATGGTCTTGACCGTCCACTTCAGGCACGCGTGCGCGCTGGATGCGAATGGAACGAGGGAATGGACGTCGCAGTGACCACTGATCCGAAAGACGTGCTTGTCTTTCCAAGGCAGACTTCCCAATTTTAATGAAGACTGCCCGGCTTAGCATTCCGTCTAAGTGCAAGAAATGATCTTCTCAGGCATGTTGCAGGGAGAAGGCCGTTTTTGTAAAAGGGCCACAGGGCTTTAAAGCCAATTATCAGGAGTTTGGCGTATGGGCATTAGTATTTGGCAGATCTTGATCATCGCAGTGGTGGTGGTTCTGCTCTTCGGACGCGGCAAGATTTCCGAGCTTATGGGTGATGTTGCCAAGGGAATCAAAAGCTTCAAAAAAGGCATGGCCGAAGACGACACAGCCGACGCCCCGAAGACCATCGATCATCAGGCCAGCGAATCGGCACCGTCCGCAAAAGCTGAAGATCAGACCAAAGCGAGCTGATCTTAATCTGCGTCGCGTCTCCTTAAGGGACGAAACATCTCATGTTCGATATCGGTTGGACCGAACTTTTGGTGATCGCCTGTATCGCGATCATCGTTGTGGGGCCAAAAGACCTGCCGCGCATGCTGCGCACGCTCGGGCAGACGATGGGAAAGATGCGCCGCATGTCGCGTGAATTCCAGTCGACCTTCAACGACGCCTTGCGTGAGGCGGAACAGCAGGCGGATATCGCCGATATGAAGAAGCAGGTCGAAGAGGCCGCCAACTTCAATCCGCTGGGTGATCTGAAGAAGTCGATCGAAGAGGACGCGGTCAAGAAGCCCGCGGCCAAGGAGACGGAAACGGCAAAGCCAGCCGCCGCGGACGGCGGATCAGCGGATACGGCCGCGCCCGGTCCTTCTGCACCGGTGACACCGACTGAGACGAGCGCTGCGCCAGTTGAGCCTGAAACCAAACCGGCTGCAAAACCGGTGTCGGAAGATGTGAAGGCATGAGCCAGGAAGATATCGACGCCTCGAAGGCGCCCCTTATCGAACATCTCATTGAGCTGCGCCAGCGGCTGATGTGGTCCATCGCAGCCATCCTTGTGATGTTTGTCGTCTGCTTCTATTTCGCGACCGATATCTACAACATCCTGACGGTTCCTTATCTTCGGGCCGCTCCGGATCCGGATGCGGTGCAGATGATCTTTACCGCCCCGCAGGAATGGTTCTTTACCCAGCTCAAGCTGGCCCTGTTCGGTGCGTTGTTCCTGGCGTTTCCGGTGATTGCCAGCCAGATCTACATGTTCGTGGCTCCCGGCCTCTACAAGAATGAACGCGGCGCTTTCCTGCCGTTTCTGGTGGCAACACCCATCCTGTTCCTGATCGGGGCCTGCCTGGTCTATTTCCTGGTCATGCCCATGGCGATGGGGTTCTTCCTGTCCCAGGAACAGCTGGCGCGGGAAGGGCAGGTCGCCATTCAGCACCTTGCCAAGGTGAGTGAATATCTCGGCCTGATCATGATCCTGATCTTTGCCTTCGGCCTGGTATTCCAGCTGCCGGTGGTGCTGACGCTTCTGGGACGCGCAGGTCTGGTGACGGCTGACGGGCTGAAGAGCAAGCGCAAATACGCCATTGTCGGTGCTTTTGCAGCTGCTGCAATTTTGACACCCCCGGACCCGATCTCGCAGATCGGTCTTGCGCTGCCCACGCTGCTTCTCTACGAAGTCTCCATTCTGTCTGTCAGACTGGTGGAGCGCCAACGCGCGGAGCGGGAAGCCGAGCGCGAAGCGGAAGACGCCGCGGCCTGATCCCGGCATCTGATCCTTCTCCGGACGGCAGACGGAAGCAACAGCAACGACCGTCGTTCGGAAAGCGAAGATGTTTGATATTAGATGGATACGGGAAAACCCAGACGCATTTGACCAGGCCCTGGCCAAGCGGGGCTATGAGGCCTCAGCCGCCAAGCTGATTGCGCTTGATGAGTCCCGTCGCTCCCATATCACCAGGCTTCAGGAAGCTCAGGAACGGCGCAACGCGGCGTCGAAGGAAATCGGCAAGGCGAAGGGGTCGGGCGACGACGCTCGTGCCCAGGAGCTGATCGAGGAAGTCGCCCAGATCAAGGCCTTCATCCAGTCAGGTGAAGAGGAAGAGCGAAAGCTGGTTGCCGATCTTGAGGCAGCCATGGCGGTGATTCCCAATTTGCCCCATGACGATGTGCCGGTCGGAGAGGACGAAGCCGACAACGCGCTTTTGAAAACCCATGGCGACAAGCCGACTTTCACCTTCAACGAGGCTCCGAAAGAGCACTACGAGTTGGGAGAAGCGCTTGGCGACATGGATTTTGCCGCCGCCGCCAAACTCTCCGGGTCGCGCTTTGTGGTGCTGAAAGGCCAGATTGCCAGGCTTGAGCGGGCGCTCGGCCAGTTCATGATCGATCTGCATACCCAGGAGCACGGCTATACCGAAGTCTCGCCGCCGCTGCTGGTCCACAGTGATCCGCTCTATGGCACCGGCCAGTTGCCGAAATTTGGTGAGGATCTCTTCAAGACCACAACGGATCACTTTCTGATCCCTACGGCAGAAGTCCCGCTCACCAATCTGGTTGCCGGCGAGATTCTGACCGAGGACCAGCTGCCGCTGCGGGTAACCGCCTTGACCTACTGTTTCCGCTCTGAAGCTGGATCCGCCGGCCGCGACACCCGCGGCATGCTGCGCCAGCACCAGTTTCTGAAATGCGAGCTGGTTTCGGTGACCCGGCCGGAAGAGTCCTTGGACGAACTTGAGCGTATGTTGGGCAGCGCGGAGAAGGTGCTGCAGAAACTTGGCCTGCATTACCGGGTCATGACGCTTTGCACAGGCGACATGGGCTTCGGTGCTCGGAAGACCTATGACATCGAAGTCTGGCTGCCGGGGCAGGACACCTATCGGGAGATTTCCTCCTGCTCGGTCTGCGGGGATTTCCAGGCCCGGCGCATGAATGCGCGCTACCGGCCGGCGGATGCCAAGCAAACAGTGCATGTGCATACGCTGAACGGTTCGGGAATCGCGGTTGGACGCGCCCTGATCGCGGTTCTGGAAAACTACCAGAACGCCGACGGTTCGATCACCGTGCCGGACGTGTTGCGGCCCTACATGGGTGGTCTTGAAAAAATCGGTTAGACGCCTGGCGCGGCCGACTGGAAGAGCTGGTATCTCGCCAGTGTTTTGAACCTCAAGGGCGGCAATCGGATCGATTGCCGTCCTCTGCATTTAAAGAAAGACCGGGTCTTTCGCCATGACGCGCAGACCTGAAACCAATTTGGAGCAATCCGCCATGCGTATTCTGATCACCAATGACGACGGCATTCAGTCACCGGGGCTTGCTGTTCTGGAATCAATTGCCAGGACCTTTTCCGACGATGTCTGGGTCATTGCCCCTGAAACCGATCAGAGCGGTGTTGCCCATTCCCTGACCTTGAGCGACCCGCTGCGCCTGCGCCGGATCGACGATCGTCATTACGCGCTGAAGGGGACGCCGACGGATTGTGTGATCATGGGGGTGCGCAAGGTTCTGCCCGGATTGCCGGATCTGGTCCTGTCCGGCATCAACCGCGGACAGAATCTTGCCGAAGACGTGACCTATTCCGGCACCGTTGCCGGTGCAATGGAAGGCGCGATCCTGGGAATCAGGTCAATCGCGGTGTCACAGGCCTATAGCTGGGACGTTCGCTCTGAACCGGACTATTCGACAGCAGAGGCGCATGCGCCGGCGCTGTTCAAGCGGTTGATCGACTTTCCACTGCCGCCTTACACCTTGCTCAACGTCAATTTTCCGGCGTGCCCCGCGGAGGATGTCAAGGGTGTAAAGGTTACGGTTCAGGGGCATCACGAGCAAAGTGGCCTGTCCATCGAGGAGCGCCAGGACGGGCGCGGATATCCCTATTATTGGCTAAGGTTCCAGGATCGTGGCAAATCCGTTCTTGATAATTCGGATCTTCAGGCAATTGCCGATGGATATGTCTCCGTTTCGCCGCTACGCATAGATTTGACAGCCCACGATCTGGTCACCCAGCTCGCCGGGGCGCTGTAGGAAAGCCGAAGACGGAGCAATGCATGGCCGGACAGAGGCCGGGCGGCGACTCGGGAGAAGGTCCTGTTGGTTTGCCGGACGAAGCCGAGGCGCGCGCAGCCCTGACACTTGCGTTGAGGCAGCGGGGTGTTGGTGCGCGCGACGTTCTTACGGCCATCGAGAGGGTGCCGCGGCGTCTGTTCCTGTCTGCACGTCATCATGGCCTTGCCTATGAAGACACGGCCTTGCCGATCGAGTGCGGTCAGTCCATTTCGGCCCCGTCGCTGGTTGCCTTCGCCGTTCAATCACTGGGACTTTCGAAAGAACATGCCGTTCTGGAAATCGGAACCGGGTCCGGTTACCAGGCCGCCGTCATGGCGCACCTGGCCGCACGCGTTGAGACCCTGGACCGGTTCGCCACGCTCAAGGACCTCGCGGCAAGGCGGTTTGCCGCACTCAAGCTTGAAAACGTGAAGGCCCGTCAGGCCGACGGCTTTGACGGATTGAAGCAAAAAGGACCATTCGACCGGATCATCGTGACAGCGGCCGTTGAAACCGTCCCGGACAGCTGGGTGCAGCAGCTAAAGCCCGGCGGTTACCTGCTGGCACCTGTCGGCAGCTCAAAGCAGGTCCAGTCCCTGATCCGGTTCCAGAAGGCCGACGGTGTGATGACTGCGGAAACGTTGATGTCGTTGCGGACGGTGATGCTACAGCGCGGTGTTGCCAAGATGCTGTGACCACAAGGCGCCAAGCGATTCTGATGCCGGCGCAGGCATGCTGGTTGCCAGACTGGTCTCTTGCTCAAATTTACTATGAATCCGACACATTTAGTGGCCTGACTCTGCTTCACTATTGAGAAAACCGGGTTTTTCGGGAATTAGGGCGCCGGCCTTTAGCCTTTATAAACCTTACTGACGTCTACTCTTAACCATAACAGCCACAGTTAGCGGTTTGAGTTTAGGCGATGACAAAGCGGATGCGTACCCTCCGCAGGGACATGATGAGCAAAGTGGCCACCGTTGCATTGGTGGCAGCAGCTCTTGCGGGATGTTCGAGCGCCAGCGAGCGTTTTGGAGAACCACCCTATTACACGGGCAATACCCAGAATCAGCGTGAAATTCTGAACGGCGCGCCCAAGCAGCCGACTTACCAGGACATCGCGAAGGGGCCGGGCGGTACGCCTGCCGGGTTGCCGCCAGCGTCATCTGCTCCTGTGACCACGGCGTCTGTTCCCGTTTCGACACCCAGGGTCCAGGCTGCTCCATTGCCTGCAGCTCCTGCGCCGAGCGCAGTGCCGGTGAAAGCGGCGCCGGTCGCAACCATGCCGGCTCCCGAAGTCGCACGAAATGCAAAGAGCTGGAAGGGCTGGACATCTGCAGGTGGTACGCGCGTGCAGATGCGTCAGGGCGACAGCCTGAATTCGGTCGCCCGCCGCTATGGAGTGCCGATCCAGGCCCTTGTTGCCGTGAACGGTATCGAGGACCCGGCGAAAGTCCGTCCGGGTCAGAGCCTGATCATCCCGACTTATGTTTATGCCGCCAACAACGGTCACTCCAGCACGACGGAAGGCGAGAACCGTCGGGTGAAACTGCCCAAGGTGGCAACCAACGAAACGATCACGACCAGCTCCATTCCGACGACAGTTGGCAGTTTGCCGCGTCCTGAAGGTAAGCCGATCAGTCAACCCAGCTTTGCCGAGATCAGTCGCGGCGAGGTGACGGTTGAAAATGTCGAGATCATCCGTGTCAGCACGCTGCCAAAGCGCAAGCCGGGCGGATCTTCGCAGCCCTTGACGACAGCATCTATCCCGAACACTGCGCC
The DNA here is from genome assembly GCF_965233565.1 of Roseibium sp. Taxonomy (GTDB): domain Bacteria; phylum Pseudomonadota; class Alphaproteobacteria; order Rhizobiales; family Stappiaceae; genus Roseibium. Next base: position 6,275,374 of record NZ_OZ247494.1, read on the forward strand.
CGCTTCCAAGATCCCGACACCCCGCAGGCAACCTGCTGCGCCGGCATCTTCAGTGGCGGCGGCGCCGTCCGGCACAGTTGAGACGACCAGTCTGCCGGCACCGGCCTTGACCAGCGAAGCCAAGCCGACCGAGCCGATCAAGACACCGACGACCGTTGCCAGCGTTCGCGAAGACAGTGCCACGACGGCCCAGTTCCGCTGGCCGGTGCGCGGGCGGATCATTTCCGACTTCGGTGCCAAACCGGGCGGTGGCCGCAACGAGGGTGTGAACCTGGCTGTTCCCGAGGGGACGGCCGTGCACGCAGCTGACGATGGCACGGTGATCTATTCCGGCAACGAGCTTAAAGGCTACGGCAACCTGATTCTGGTCCGTCACAGCGATGGCTGGGTTTCAGCCTATGCCCATAACAGCGAGTTGAAGGTCAAGCGCGGTGATGCGGTTCGCCGAGGCGACGTTGTGGCCCTGGCCGGGGCAACCGGGTCTGTCACGCAGCCGCAGGTGCATTTCGAATTGCGCAAGGGCAACAAGCCGGTCGACCCGCTGAACCATCTGCCCCGACGTTGATCAAAAGAATTGAAAAGCTTCGAGCCCGGCCATTGGCCGGGCTTTATTGTTTGTTCAGTCGAGCGTCTTGCCCAGCCGGCCGGCGAGGTCCTGAATAAACTGATAGGCCACCCGGCCGGAGCGGCTGCCCCGCGTGGTCGCCCATTCAAGTGCCTGAGACCGCAAGTCGTCCTCTGCCAGGTCGAGCCCGAAATGCTCGGCATAACCGCGCACCATGTCCAGATAGTCGTCCTGGCTGCATTTGTGGAACCCGAGCCAAAGACCGAACCTGTCCGACAGTGACACTTTTTCTTCCACAGCTTCCGCCGGATTGATGGCGGTGGACCGTTCGTTCTCGATCATGTCACGCGGCAGGAGGTGACGGCGGTTCGACGTTGCGTAGAAAATGACGTTTTCCGGTCGACCTTCAATGCCGCCTTCCAGAACCGCTTTCAGCGACTTGTAGGACGTGTCGTCGTTGTCGAAGCTGAGATCGTCACAGAAGACAATGAACCGATGCGGAGCGGATCGGATCGCGGTCATGAGTTTGGGCAGGGATTCAATGTCTTCCCGGTGAATTTCGATAAGCTTGACGTCGGTGCGGCCAGCCTCCTGGTTGACGGCTGCATGAGCGGCCTTGACCAGGGAGGATTTACCCATGCCGCGCGCGCCCCAGAGCAGCGCGTTGTTGGCCGGTAGGCCGTTTGCAAAGCGCCTGGTGTTGTCCAGAAGAAGGTCACGCACATGTGAAACGGCGCAGAGCAGGGTGATTTCGACCCTGTTGACCTTGCGCACGGGCTGAAGGTCGCCGGGGTCCGGGACCCACACGAAAGCATCGGCTTCGGTCCAGTCGATTTGCCGCGGAGCTGCCGGCACGGCGCGGCTGATCAGCTCCAGAAGGGAATCGAGCTTGGCGTTCAAGGCTGTGATGTCGTTTTCAGCACTCATTCTTCTTGCATGCCCTGTCAAAAAGGCCCATGTGAGGCCCTGAGATAAGTCGTGGCAGGAGTATCACGGTGGCTGACGGGCGAAAACGCCAGTTATTCCCATACCGGTACGCCGGAAACTGCTTGCAAAGCTTGAAATGAGGCGCGCCGCCGCTATAGTCCGCGCGACCAGAACAAGAGCGTTTTCCCGGAAACTGTCATCTAGGCAGACCGGAACAGGAAGGCGCCCCCTTAGGAGTACTACATGTTCATCACCCCAGCTTATGCGCAGGCAGCCGGTCCGGCAGGCGCTTCCGGTTTCTTGATCCAGATCCTTCCGTTTGTTGCGATCTTCGCGATCATGTATTTCCTGATCATCCGGCCGCAGCGCACGCGGATGAAGCAGCACCAGGAAATGGTTGCCAACCTGCGCCGCGGCGACACCGTCGTGACGACCGGCGGTCTGATCGGCAAGGTCTCCAAGGTCGTCGATGACGGCGAGATCCAGGTCGAGCTGGGTGAAGGCGTGAAGGTCCGTGTTGTCCGCTCCATGGTGCAGGAAGTGCGTTCCAAGACCGAGCCGGCGAAAGACAACGGCTGAGACCGCGACATTCCGATGATTTGCCGGGCCGGTGTTTGACCGGCCTGGCCGCTTTTAAGGCTTGACCATGCTCTATTTCGCCCGCTGGAAGATCGTTCTGATCCTGCTTGTGGTTGTTGCAGGCATCATAACGACCCTGCCGAATTTCTTCTCTGCCAAACAGCTTGAAAGCTGGCCGGACTTTCTGCCGAAGAGCCAGATGGTTCTTGGCCTCGATCTGAGAGGCGGTGCCTACCTTCTCTACGAGATCGACCAGAAAGACTATATCCAGAAGCGGATGAAACAGCTTGAGGGCGACATCCGCTCGACCCTGCGCGAAGACCCGAGGATCGGCTATACCGGCCTGGGCGTTCAAGGCGAAGCCGCGCAGGTCCGGATCCGGGATCTTACGCGTCTGGCGGAAGCGGAAGAGCGCCTGGAGCCTCTGGTCAATCCTCTTGTCACCAATCTGTTTGGCGGTCAGCCCGTCAACGAATTCGAGATGACCGTCAATGATGACGGTCTCGTCCGGTTCACTTATTCAGAACAGGGCCTCCAGGACCGCATGACCAACATCGTGCAGCAGTCCATCGAGGTTATTCGTCGCCGTGTTGACGAACTCGGTACCACGGAACCCAGCATTCAACGTCAGGGCAGCGACCGTATCCTGGTCGAAGCACCGGGTGAAGATGATCCGGAGCGCCTGAAAGATGTCATCGGAACAACGGCGCAATTGACCTTCCACATGGTCGACACGTCCATGTCGGGGGAACAGGCGCTGCAGAACCGGCCGCCTCCGGGAACGGTGGTCTTGATGTCCGTGGACGATCCGCCATTCCCGTATCTTCTTGAGGAAGCGCCGCTTCTGGGCGGGGATGATCTTGTCGATGCACAGGTCTCTTTCGATCAGCGCTCCAACGAGCCTGTTGTGAACTTCCGCTTCAACCAGTCCGGTGCCCGCAAATTTGCACTGATCACCCAGCAAAACGTCAATCGACCCTTTGCGATCGTGCTTGACGAGGAAGTGATTTCCGCGCCCGTCATCCGCGAACCTATCACCGGTGGTTCCGGTCAGATTTCCGGGAACTTCACGGTCGACAGTGCAAACGATCTTGCCGTCTTGCTGCGCGCAGGTGCGCTGCCGGCAAAGCTGACCGTGATTGAGGAACGGTCCATCGGCCCGGGCCTCGGCGCCGACTCCATCGAGGCCGGACGGATTGCCTCGATCATTGCCGGTGCCGCCGTGATTGTCTTCATGATCCTGGCCTATGGTCGTTTCGGTGTGATTGCTGACCTGGCTCTGATGTCGAACATCTTCCTGATTTTCGGGGCGCTAACCTTCCTTCAGGCCACGCTGACACTGCCCGGCATTGCCGGCATCGTCCTGACCATCGGTATGGCGGTGGATGCCAACGTGCTGATCTTTGAGCGAATACGCGAGGAATCAAGGGCAGGGCGATCGGTGATTTCAGCCATCGATGCAGGTTACAGCCGTGCGCTTGGCACCATCCTTGATGCCAACATCACCACGCTGATCGCGGCTGTCATTCTGTTCCAGCTCGGTTCCGGGCCCGTGCGCGGCTTTGCCGTGACCCTGGCGATCGGGATCTTCACCACGGTCTTCTCGGCCTTCACCTTCAGCCGGTTGCTTGTGGCTCTGTGGATCCGCCAGCGCCGTCCGTCCAAATTGCCGATTTGATCCGGGAGACAAACACATGTTGCTGAGACTCGTTCCGGACAACACGCATATCAAGTTCATGTGGCTGCGGAAGGTAAGCTTTCCGCTGTCCGTCCTGCTGGTGATCGCTTCACTGGCCGGTTTCTTCACCGTCGGCATGAATTACGGCATCGACTTCAAGGGCGGTACGATCATCGAGATCAAGACCGATGGTCCGGCCGATATCGGCGCGATCCGCTCCGAACTCTCCGAGCTCAATCTCGGCGATGTTCAGGTGCAGGAATTCGGCGCGTCAGACGACATTCTGATCCGTGTCGAAGAACAGCCGGGCGGCGAACTCGCCCAGCAGTCCGTCGTGCAGCGGGTTCGTACCATCTTTGCCGACGACAATGTCGACTTCCGCCGCGTGGAAGTGGTTGGACCGCGTGTTTCCGGCGAACTGGCCCAGGCCGGCGCCATTGCGGTGATTGCCTCGCTTCTGGCGATCATGTTCTACATCTGGTTCCGGTTTGAGTGGCACTTTGCCATCGGGGCAATCCTGACCACGGCCAACGATGTGGTGATCACAATCGGGCTATTCGTGCTGCTGCAGCTGGATTTCTCGCTGTCGAGTATCGCGGCCGTTCTGACCATTATCGGTTATTCGCTGAACGATACCGTCGTGGTCTATGACCGAATTCGCGAGAACCTGCGAAAGTACAAGAAGCGCCCGCTGCAGGACATTCTGGATCAGTCGATCAACGAGACACTGTCCAGAACGACCATGACCTCCGTCACCACGCTGCTTGCGCTGATTGCACTTTATGTCTTCGGCGGTGAGGTGATCCAGTCGTTCACGCTGGCGATGATCTTCGGCATTGTCATCGGCACCTACTCCTCGATCTTCCTGGCAGCACCGTTCCTGATCCTGCTCAACCTGCGTCCGGATGCCCTGACCAAGAAGGACGATGACGGCAAGGCAGGCCCTGAGGCCAAGGCCTCGGCCTGAGCAAGGGCGGTCGATGGAAGTTCGTGACGCACATTTTCCGGGCCGGGCGCCGCTGGATGCCTATGGCAATGGCGGTTTCCGGTTCGCGGACATGTCTCATCGCGGCTCGCTGTTATGCGTTCCAAGCGGCATCTACGGTTGGCATCTGTCCAGCCCGGAAGAACTGAGCGAAGAAGCGTTTCAACGGGTTTTCGAAGAACAGGACGACATTGAAGTTCTTCTGATCGGTACCGGCAAGGACCTTCGGCCCCTGCCGCAGGCACTCAAGGAAAGGTTCCGGGAGGCCGGGATCCTGGCCGATCCCATGTCGACCGGAGCGGCCGTCCGCACCTACAATGTCCTGTTGTCCGAAGACAGGGCCGTTGCCACAGCGCTTTTGGCAGTGGACTAAGCTCTCGCGCGAACCATATGGCGGTCATGACCACCGATTTCGATCACGCAGCGGACATTGTGCGCCGGTTCGACAAGGACCGGTATCTGAGTGCCTTGCTTGCGCCCGAAGCGCATCGTTCCGGACTGATGGCTCTTTATGCATTCAGCGCCGAAATTGCGCGCATCCGGGAACTCGTCTCTGAGCCTTTGCCGGGCGAGATGCGCCTGCAGTGGTGGCGGGATCTCCTGGAAGGCACGGAACACGGCGCTGCCGCGTCCAATCCTGTCGCCAATGCTTTGCTCCAGACCATAGAACGCTACAAGCTTCCGAAAAAGGGACTGGTGGCGATGACCGAAGCGCGGGTGTTTGATCTTTACAACGATCAGATGCCGAGCCTGAACGATCTGGAGGGTTATGCCGGAGAGACCGTTTCCGGCATGATCCAGCTGGCCTGTTTTGTCCTGAACGGCGGCAAGGACCCGGAAACGGCCACTGCGGCCGGTCATGCCGGCGTTGCCTATGCGCTGACCGGTCTGATGCGAGCGCTTCCGTGGCACGCCTCCAGACGGCAGATGTATTTGCCGAAGGATGTCTGTGAGCGTCACAACCTTGATGTGGAGACCGTGTTTCGAGGGGAAACCACGCCTGAGCTCGGAGCAGTCCTTTCAGAGCTGCGTGGCCATGTCCGCCATCATCTGAGCCGGGTGCAGCAAGCCGCCGGTTCCGTTCCGCCGGAATGCGACAATGCCTTTTTGCCGCTTGTTCTCGTGGAGCCCTTCCTGAAAAAGCTGGAAGCGCCTCAGCATGATCCGCTGAAACAGGTTGTTGAACTGTCCCAACTCAGGCGTCAATGGCTGTTGTGGCGCGCCAGTGGCAGGGCTCTTTCCAGGATTTGATCTGCCGCTCGTCTGGCAAGCCGCATCATGGAAAACCGCGCACCTACTCCGCGGCTTCCTTTTTCAAACCGAGTTTACTTTGCCAGACGGCAAAGTCCGACTTTGCGCGGCTGGTCATGGCCAGCTTCTTGGCCCGGGCCTTGTCCTTGCCTTTCAGCCGTTTGCCGGTCTCATCCTTGCTGGGAGCCTCCACGGGCGGAAACAGGCCGAAATTGACATTCATCGGCTGGAAGGAGCTCGGTTTCCCGGCACCGTCATCGCGCGAGATGTGCCCTCCGGTGATGTGGCCGAGAAGTGCGCCCATTGCCGTGGTCTCAGGTGGCGCGATGATCTCGCGACCATGTGTCTCCATTACGGAGAAGAGGCCGGCGAGGCAGCCGACGCTGGCCGATTCCACATATCCTTCACAGCCGGTGATCTGACCGGCGAACCTGAGACGTGGGTCGGCTTTCAGCCGCAGCGAGCCGTCGAGAACCTTCGGTGAATTGAGGAAGGTGTTGCGATGCAACCCGCCAAGGCGGGCGAACTGGGCATTCTCCAGGCCCGGGATCATGCGGAAGATGTCGGCCTGGGCACCGTATTTCAGTTTGGTCTGAAACCCGACCATGTTGTAGAGCGTGCCGAGCGCGTTGTCCTGGCGCAGCTGAACCACCGCATAGGCCTTGACGTCCGGGTTGTGTGCATTGGTCAGACCCATGGGTTTCATCGGGCCGTGTCGAAGCGTCTCGCGGCCACGCGCCGCCATCACTTCAATCGGCAGGCAGCCGTCAAAATAGGGCGTGCCCTCCCATTCCTTGAAATCTGCGGTGTCGCCTGTCAGCAGTGCATCGATGAAGGCCTCGTACTGGTCCTTGTCCATCGGACAGTTGAGGTAATCCTTGCCTGTGCCGCCGGGGCCGACCTTATCATAGCGCGACTGGAACCAGGCTTTCGACAGGTCGACGCTGTCAAAATGGACGATCGGTGCGATGGCGTCGAAGAAGGCGAGCGCATCCTCGCCGCTTTTTTCAAGAACAGCCTGGGACAGGGCAGGCGACGTGAGCGGGCCGGTGGCGATGATGACCTTGTCCCAGTCCGCCGGTGGCAGACCGGCAATTTCCTGGCGATCGATCGTCACGCGCGGATGATCTTCAAGGGCCTTGGTAACCGCGTCGGAAAACCCGTCGCGATCCACGGCAAGCGCGCTGCCGGCAGGAACCTGATGGGCATCGGCACAGGCCATGATCAGGGAGCCAAGCTGGCGCAGTTCGTGGTGGATCAACCCGACTGCATTCTGTTCGGAATCATCAGATCGAAAGGAGTTGGAACACACCAGTTCGGCAAGTCCGTCCGTCTGGTGGGCGTCGGTCTTGCGGACCGGCCGCATTTCATGCAGCACAACGTCAAGACCGGCCTGTGCGATTTGCCAGGCAGCCTCGGAGCCTGCAAGGCCACCGCCGATAACATGAATGGGGCTCATATTTGTTCCCTGGAATAAGCGGGCGTGCGCGGATGAAACCAGGTTCCAGCGGAGCAGGCCAAACAACAGTTTGCAGTCCTGATACAGATTACCGGCGCATTGCGCAACGATGGCAGCGGGATCACGGCAGCTCAGGGGGCAGAAACGAAAAAACGCTCGCCGGTGGGAGGAGTATCCGGCGAGCGTTTTTTTGAAACTGCGTCCCTGAAGGGTCGCAGGCTTTGCAATCCGTTGGCTGGGAGGAGGATGCCGCGGGATTGCGAAACTTCTTATTTCGCGGACTGGCGCGCGTAATGCGCAATGTCGCCGCGGGCAATGCCCAGGTCGTTCAGTTCACGATTGGACAGGTTGGACAGCTCGTCATAGGTCTGACGGAAGCGTTTCCAGTTGTTGAATTTGCGAACAACAGTATCGATCATGGTTTAGGCCTTTCGCTTTATCTCTTGGCCATGGCACCGCGGATCGGCGTCTGGCCCGTTCGTCTTGATGACTGGAAGATAGGGATATTGTGCGCTGCGAGGTAGAGGGCAAATCGCGAAGCAGCTATGCAAAAAACGCAGGTTTATAAACGGTTAAACCGCTAATTGATCCATAATTGATCCCACTTGACGCATAGCTGCGCGCATTTCATGCTGCATGTGCGAAGAATTGGGAACTTGAAACAGAAAAAAGCCCTCCTGAACTGGAAGGCAATCGGCGGCTCTGCACCGCGTTGGCAAGTCTGTATCCCTTCGCTTCAGGTGAGAAGCTCGCAAGCACGAACCGAAGCTACGCTGGAACGTCTGTCGCACGCGCATATTTGTCACCACATGCTCAGCAAGGATGCTTCATGGCTCAGGGAGGTCGTGAAGGTCAGGAAGAAAATACGAACGCCATACAAACGAACGCCCGCCAGTGGGAGGAGGTACTGGCGGGCGTCGTTTCGACGTGACAGGGCTGGGAGGAGGATGCCCTGCGTGTCACACGCCCGTCGGCTGGGAGGAGGATGCCTAGGGACGCGATTCTATTTTTGTCAGCCGTTGTGACGGCGAGCGACGAACTTGATGTCGCTCCGGCTGATGCCGAGGTCGGCAAGCTCACGCTGGGAAAGGCGGGACAATTCGTCAACCGCGCGGCGGTAGCTTACCCAGTTGTTGTAGCGTTGGCGCACTGTGTCGAACATTTTGTTTTTCCTTATTTACCGAAACGCAGCTGCGTTCCGCGCCGTTGTTGATCCCTATATATTTCACCGCCCGAATTTAAAGAAGTGCCATATCTGCAAGTCTGATATGCATGTGGTGCAATGCAGCAAAAATTCAAGAGGATGTGAGGAGGTGATTCGAAAAAGTGTCATAAAAACAAAAGGCAGAGTCGGTGTGCGCTGCAAACAGACTCTGCCGTAGGGTCACTTCAGTTCGGGTATTTACTCGGCTGCATCCGGCGCGCGCTGCGGCCGGCGCTGCAGCAGTTCCTGCAGGAACTGACCGGTGTAACTCGCCTGGACTTCAGCAACGTCTTCCGGCCGTCCGGCCGCAACCACGGTGCCGCCGCCATCGCCGCCTTCCGGACCGAGATCGATGATCCAGTCCGCCGTCTTGATCACTTCCAGATTGTGCTCGATCACAAGCACGGTGTTGCCCTGGTCGACCAGCTCGTGCAGCACGTCCAGCAGTTTGGCAACGTCGTGGAAGTGAAGACCCGTGGTCGGTTCATCCAGGATATAGAGTGTCCGGCCCGTGGACCGCTTGGAGAGTTCCTTGGCGAGCTTGACCCGCTGCGCCTCACCACCGGAAAGCGTTGTCGCCTGCTGACCGACCTTGATATAGCCAAGACCTACCCGGGCCAGGGTTTCCATCTTGTCACGCACGGAAGGAACGGCTGAGAAAAACTCGGCGGCTTCCTCCACGGTCATGTCGAGGACATCGGCGATCGACTTGCCCTTGAACTCAACTTCCAGCGTTTCGCGATTGTAGCGTTTGCCCTTGCAGACGTCGCAGGTGACATAGACATCCGGCAAGAAGTGCATCTCGATCTTGATGACACCGTCGCCCTGACAGGCTTCGCAGCGCCCCCCCTTGACGTTGAAGGAGAACCGGCCCGGCTGATAGCCGCGCGCCTTGGCTTCCGGCATGCCGGCGAACCATTCGCGGATCGGTGTGAATGCCCCGGTATAGGTGGCCGGGTTCGAACGCGGTGTCCGCCCGATGGGCGACTGGTCGATGTCGATGACCTTGTCGAGCACTTCCAGGCCCTCGATGCGGTCATGCGGCGCCGGATTGTCGCGGGCTCCGTTGAGACGCCGTGCCGCGGCCTTGTAGAGCGTGTCGACCAGGAAGGTGGACTTGCCGCCGCCAGAAACCCCCGTGACGCAGGTGAAGGTGCTCAGCGGCACGTCGACATCAAGGTCCTTCAGATTGTTGCCGCGCGCACCGCGCACGGAAATCTGGCGCTTCTTGTTTATTTTCCTGCGCTCATCCGCGCGCGAGATCATCATTGCGCCGGACAGATACTGACCGGTGAGGGACGCCGGGTTTGCCATGACTTCCGCCGGTGTGCCCTTGGCGACGACTTCGCCGCCGTGAACACCGGCGCCTGGCCCGACATCCACCACGTAATCGGCCGTCAGGACGGCATCTTCGTCATGTTCCACAACAATCACGGTGTTGCCGAGATCTCGCAGGTGCTTCAGCGTTTCCAGAAGCCGGGCATTGTCACGCTGATGCAGACCTATGGACGGTTCGTCTAGAACATAAAGCACGCCGGTGAGCCCGGATCCGATCTGGGAGGCCAGGCGAATGCGCTGGCTTTCACCGCCGGACAACGTGCCTGAGGCTCGGGACAGGGTCAGGTATTCCAGTCCGACATCATTGAGAAACTTCAGGCGTTCGCGGATTTCCTTCAGGATGCGGCCGGCAATCTCGGTCTGTTTTTCGTTGAGCTGGCCTGGCAGCGTTTCAAACCAGTCGCTGGCCTGACGGATGGAGTATTCGGTCACTTCCCCGATGTGCATGCCGGCGATTTTCACGGCCAGCGCTTCCGGCTTCAGGCGGAAGCCGTTACAGGCCGGGCAGGCGTGGTCCGACTGGAACCGGGCCAGCTCTTCTCGTACCCAGGTCGATTCCGTTTCGCGCCAGCGCCGTTCGATATTGCCGATGACGCCTTCAAAGGTCTTCTCTGTCCTGTAGGAGCGGACGCCGTCGTCATAAACGAACTCGATCGCGGTCTTGCCTGTGCCATGGAGGATCGCATCTTGAACCTCCGCGGGAAGGTCCTTCCAGGGCGTTGCCATGGAGACGTCAAAGTGGCTGCACAAGGCTTCCAGGGTCTGGGCATAATAAGGGGAGGTGGAACCGGTTTTGGCCCAGGGCAGCACGGCCCCTTCGCGCAGCGACAGGGAGTGATCCGGCACGACCAGGTCTTCTTCGAACGCAAGCGTCGTGCCCAGGCCGTCACAGGTCGGACAGGCGCCGAAAGGGTTGTTGAACGAAAAGAGACGTGGTTCGATTTCAGCAATGGTGAAACCGGACACCGGGCAGGCAAATTTTTCAGAAAAGATCAGCCGTTCCGGGTCGCCGTTTTCGTCGGTCTTGTCCGCAAATTCGGCGATGGCGATGCCGTCGGCGAGCTTCAGTGCCGTTTCGAGGGAATCCGCCAGCCGGCCAGCGATATCATCGCGCACGACAAGCCGGTCCACGACCACATCGATGTCGTGCTTGAATTTCTTGTCGAGGGCAGGGGCATCTGCAATTTCATAGAATGTGCCGTCGATCTTGACGCGCTGAAAGCCCTTCTTCATGAGCTCTGCCAGCTCTTTGCGGTATTCACCCTTGCGGCCGCGGACCATTGGGGCGAGCAGATAGAGCCTGGCACCTTCGTCCAGAGCAAGCACACGATCGACCATCTGGCTGACGGTCTGGCTTTCGATCGGAAGCCCCGTGGCGGGTGAATAGGGAATGCCGACGCGCGCGAACAGCAGGCGCATGTAGTCATAGATTTCGGTCACGGTGCCGACGGTGGACCGCGGGTTTCTGGACGTTGTCTTCTGCTCGATGGAGATTGCCGGAGACAAGCCGTCGATCTGGTCGACATCCGGTTTCTGCATCATTTCCAGGAACTGCCGGGCATAGGCCGACAGGCTTTCCACATACCGGCGTTGCCCTTCGGCATAGATCGTGTCGAAAGCAAGGGAAGACTTGCCCGACCCGGACAGGCCGGTCATCACGATGAGTTTGTTGCGCGGCAGATCGAGATCGACCCCTTTCAGGTTATGTTCCCTCGCGCCACGGATGCTGAGCATCTTGGTGGGGTCGTTCTTCCAGCTGTCATCCGGCCGTGCGCCTTTGGATGTCGTCATTGCCATTCTTCCTGATCTTCTGCGTGACGCCGTCAACAACGTCTCGGACGCATGGATGTGATGTCACCGAACCGTCCGTTTGCACCGATATAGCAGTTTCGCGCTGCGCTTCCAGCAGGGTGTGGTCGAGAGGCAGCAAATTCCGGCTTCTCCCGCATCACCAATTGAATCGGTTGTACAGAAGTGATAAGAACAAAACAAGTACATAGCCTGGATTGCGTCAGGAAGATCTCCCTTGCGGTGGTGCCGAGGCGTGACCCAGCGAGCCTTGTCGTCCTGACAGAGAAAACTGACGCCGGGGAACAAAAGCGGCGCAAATTGTAACAAGGTGCAATCAGCGGTGGTTGTGCAGCGACCGAAACCGCTGCCTCGGCAAGGAAGGTCGGGCCTTCTACCGGTGCTGCCTTGTGGAAAATGGGTGAAGGTGCCGGAAAATGAAGGCGAGATGGTTGGCGGGCCGCTAGGGTTCTGGTTTCTAGCAGCAAGGCTGACAGCGCAAGGAAAGAAGATAATGAACGGCCGGATTGCAGAGGCGGTTCGGCGGCGCTGAAAGAGAACAACAGGAGTGCAGAATGGCGGGCAGCGTCAACAAAGTCATCTTGGTCGGCAATCTTGGGGCCGATCCGGAAATTCGGCGAACCCAGGACGGGCGACCGATCGCCAATCTGCGGATCGCCACGTCAGAATCCTGGCGCGACCGGAACAGCGGCGAACGTCGCGAGAAAACGGAGTGGCACCGTGTGGTGATTTTCAACGAGGGTCTCTGCAAGGTTGCCGAAAGTTACCTGCGCAAGGGATCCAAGGTCTATCTCGAAGGCCAGTTGCAGACACGCAAATGGCAGGACCAGTCCGGTCAGGACAGGTATTCCACGGAAGTGGTGCTGCAGGGTTTCAATTCAAACCTCACAATGCTGGATGGTCGCGGCGAAGGTGCCGGCGCCGGCGGCGGTCTGCCGGACTATGGCAATGACAGCCAGGGCGGCGGCGGAGGCGGCTTCGGTGGCGGCTCTGGTGGCAGCTTCGGCGGTGGCGGAAGCGGCGGCGGCTATGGCAGCGGTTCCAGCGGTGGCGGTTATGGCGGTCCCTCCGGTGGCGGCGGCGGCGGCCCGATGGATGACGAAATTCCGTTCTGATTTGACACGCTTTGCCGGATGGCCGCATGAGGCCGTCCGGTTTCGGATTTAGCCGCCGATTGTTGGATCATATGGCGTGCGCGGATCGTCCACGCCGCCAAAATATTCTTTCGGTGTGCCGAGGCCGCAGTGATAAACGGCTTCTTCTGCACTCGTGTTGCCGCCTGTGATCGGCGCGCCGTTATAATGCGCCAGCTCGTGAATGAGCGTCGCAAGCACCATCCAGCGCCCCATATTGAACGCCCGGTCTCCAACGGCAATTTCCCCGGATGGGACATGAATCTCTCCGTGCAGCGGCGAGATTGTCGGTCCGTAATTGACCCAGATGCGATTGTCGTTGATGAGGCTGGTCAGGCTGCGGCTTTTCGGCAGCGTTCGGAAATAGGCGTTACAGGACGGGTTGTTCTGCACCATTTTGAACAGCTTGGACCGCGCCCACTTCAGTTGTGAATACTGCGAGGCGTTGAACTTCTTGTATTTCAAGACGGGCGACACGTGATCTCCGACATTGAACTGGAACGGCATCTTTCACTCCGCTGGAATGTTCACGTTCTTGTGAGCCGGGTTATAGGCCAGCCGATCTGGGGCAGGCGTGATGCCTGTCACGTCAGCGCCGAATGTCCGGAGGTCGGCCACAATCCCGGCTTCTTCCTGACAGGCCTTGCCAGTTTTTGCCCGGAGAAATCGACTTTTAGCTGCAAAGCGTGGTGCGGTTCTATTCCTGGGTGGTGCGGACGCGGCAATATCGTCACACCGACGTGATTTCAAAAGCTGTGCATGACACTTGGCCTTAACCGACTGCACAAGCCTGTTGTAGTATTAACCCGTAACCGCAGGTCTTTTGAGCTGGGTCGGCCTTTTGGGCCGCGAGCCGCTGCGGAACAGGGTCCATCACTGTCATCGGCGTTTGAAAGCGCGACGGCAAGGAGTGGATGCCAAGGCAGGGAATATTTACGGCCGGTCACGGCGGGCGTGGTGACGGGTCTCAACGATTAAAACATTTCGGATGTTGGCAATGCGCGCAAGAAACAAAAGAGACTTTGGACGGGAACGAGACACCGGGCTGACCCTGCCGGAAAGGCGGAGAGGGACGGTATTCGGGCAGTCTCTGAAAGTCGCCCTGACCGCATCGGTGCTTGCCACCGGATTCAGCGCTGCAACGGTTGAAACAGCAAGTGCCCAGAATTTCTTCCAGCGCCTGTTCAATCCGGAACAGCAGCGCCGTGCCCAGGAGCAGCAACGCCAGGAACAGCTGCGCCAGCAGGCGACCCGGGTAAAGGTTTCTGCACCGCGCTATTTGAACTACACGGCGGATGCCTGGAAAAAGGTTTCTCTTGCCGAGCTGTCGGAGAAAAAGACGGCCGAAGTCCAACCGTCTGAAACGGATGGAACGGATCTGGATACCCAGTCGGCTCAGACCGATGCACAACCCGTTGTCCCGCTGGTTCTGACGGCTTTTGACGAGGCCCGTCCAGCGCTCAAGGACATGACGCTGACCACATTGCCGGAAGTCGGCAACGCCCTGATCGCCTATTATCGCGAGCATCCGGACTTTGTCTGGATCGAAGACGGCAAGGCCACCGTCAAAGCGGCTGAACTTCGTCGCGCATTGGCCGACGCAGCAAGGTTCGCGCTCAATCCGGCTGACTATTTCGTGGCTCTGCCGGCGACTGCCGGGCTTGAAGGTGAGGCACGCGACGCGGCCTTGATGCGATTTGAAATGGAATTGAGCGCGGCGGCCCTGACCTATGTTCTCGATGCCACCCGCGGCCGGGTCGATCCGAACCGGATTTCGCAATACCACGATCTGCCGCGGCACGATGCGGATCTCGTTGCTGCGCTGGAGATCCTGAACGGGTCCGGCAATGTCAGTGCAAACCTTGCCTCTCATCAGCCGCAAAATGCACATTTCAAGGCGCTGACGGAAGAACTTGCGCGTCTGCGTGCAGAAGACGAGGAAGCAGACCAGATCGTGATTGCGCCTGGCACGTTCCTGAAAGCCGGCAAGTCCAGCCCGGAGATGAAGAACATTGTCGCGGCGATTGCCAAGATCGCATCGGAAGAGCTGAAGACGTCCCACGCCGAAACGCTTGCCGCCTATGAGGACGGCGAGGTTTACACGCCGGAACTGGTGGCTTTGGTAAAGTCCTTCCAGAAGGAAGCCAAGCTGACCCCGGACGGTATTGTTGGCAAGAACACCATCAAGGCCATGGTCGGTGAAACCAATGCCGCCAAGATCGCCAAGGTTGAACTTGCGATGGAACGCAGCCGCTGGATTCCGGAAGAGCTCGGAGAGCGCAAGGTCTTCATCAACCAGGCAGCCTTTACCGCGACCTACAGCGCACCAGACGAAGATCCGCTGCAGATGCGTGTGGTTGTCGGCAAGAAATCCAACCAGACCAACTTCTTCTACGACAAGATCGAGATCGTTGAATACAACCCCTATTGGGGCGTTCCTTATTCGATCATCGTCAATGAAATGCTGCCGAAACTGGCGCAGGATCCGAGTTATCTGGACCGCGCCGGCTATGAAGTGTCAACGCCAGGCGGACGCAAGGTGTCGTCGGCGTCGGTCAACTGGTATGCGGTTGCCAGCAAGCAGCAAAGCATCAATGTGCGCCAGTATCCCGGTCGCTCGAATGCCCTCGGTGAAGTCAAGATTCTCTTCCCGAACAAGCACCATATCTACATGCACGACACGCCGGCCAAGAGCCTTTTCAAAAAGGATGTCAGGGCGTTCAGTCACGGTTGCGTCCGGCTTCACGATCCGAAAGCGATGGCTGCCGCGGTGCTCGGAAAGTCGAAGGATTATGTGACCTCGCGCATCGCCGCAGGCCAGAACGAGCAGGAGAAGGTAACCGGCGACATTCCGGTCTATGTGTCCTATTTCACGGCCTGGCCGGATCTGGACGGATCGATCGCCTTCTATTCCGATATCTACGACCGGGACCGGCATCTGCTGAAAGCGCTGGAAAAGACGGAAGCCCTGCGCGCCAAGGCAAGGTCCTGACGTCAGCTATCCCGAAAGGCAATCCAAATGAAAACCGCCGGTCAGTGACCGGCGGTTTTTTGTCAGCCCTTGAGGCAATCGCCTAGCGAGGTCGCAAGCCCCTTCAGCAAATTGGGGTAAAGATCAGGACCGTTTTGCAGTTCGGTGCCCAGCGGGTCGAGTGTGCCTATGCGGGCATCGCTGCCTTCAATGACAACGTTGACCAGCTTGGCTTCAAACTGAGGCTCCTGGAAGACGCACACCACACCAATGTCCTCAATTTTGTGCCGAATTTCTTTGACCCGCTCTGCGCTCGTGAGCGCTTCCGGAGACAGGGTGATGGAGCCGCTGGCTTCGACGTCAAAGTGATGCTCGAAGTGGTGATAGGCATCGTGGAACACGATAAAGGGTTTGCCCGCCGTGCCCTCAAGCTCATGTTCCAGGTCGTGCTCAAGCGCCTCGATCTGTTTTGAGAAGGCTTCCGCGTTCTTCTGATAAGTCGCGGCATTGTCCGGATCGACCTTGGCCAGCGTTGCGGCCATTTGTGCGGCGATCGCAATGCCGTTATCCGGGTTCAACCAGATATGGGCATCACGCTCACCATCATGGTCATGGCCCGAATGAGCTTGTTCCTCGTGATCGTGGTCATCATGACCATGCTCTGTTTCAGCGTGTTTGTCATGGTCGTGACCATGGTCATCGTGATCAGCGTGTTTTTCATGATCGTGATCGTCGTGATCATGCTCAGCTTCAGCATGTTTGTCATGGTCGTGATCATGGTCATCATGATCGGCATGTTTTTCATGATCATGGTCGTCATGATCATGGCCGGCTTCTGCATGCTCGTCGTGGCCGTGATCTCCATGGTCATGATCATGAGCGTCGAAATTGGCGCCTTCCCGGATCCCAAGATGGCTGATTCCGGCAGCATCCATCATTTCGACGACCGTTGCGCTGGAGGCCACTGATGAAATCGGCTTTTCAAGTGACGGCGCCAGATCCGGGCCGATCCAGAAGACCACGTCGGCGTTTTGAAGCTGGGACGCCTGGGCAGGCTTAAGCGCAAAGCCGTGCGGGGAGGCAGCGCCATCGATGAGAATGACTGGCTCGCCGACACCTTCCATTACCGCCGCAGCGATAGAATGGAGCGGTTTGATGGACGTGACTACAGAAGGTGCATCAGCGCTCGCGCTCGCGGACATGGCCAGAAGCGCACCGCTGGCAGCTGTCGCCAAGAGGCTGGATTTCCGGAGACGGTTCAGATGGTTCGATGTGGAGGGAGTCATGCGGATCATCCATATGAGTGTAACTTTATAACGCGTAATTCTATAACGTTGCGGGTTCTCCTGCGCAAGCAAAAGCGTCTGGTGGTTCATGAGGGTGAAGTACCGCACTTGGATTGGGCAGGCGCGCCGGGTAATCTGCTGACATTACACTCGGAACAGGATTCATATGCTCGATATCAGGGACACTTCGGCCAATCACTTTTTGCGTCCTCTTCCGCCCAAGGCCGCCCAGCTGATCGTGACCATCTATGGAGACATCGTTGAGCCGCGCGGTGGTGTGCTCTGGATGGGCGATCTGATTACTCTTTGCGCGGATTTCGGCGTCAACGAATCCCTCGTGCGGACCGCGGTGTCCCGGTTGGTGTCAAAGGGCCAGCTCAAGGGCGAGCGGGAAGGGCGGCGCAGTTTTTATGGCCTGACCGCTGCTGCCCGAAAGGAATACCACCTTGCGGCCGACCTGTTTTTCGGCCCGGCCGAGGCAGACTGCGACTGGATCCTCACATTGTGCACAAGCGCTGCCGAACAGTCCGAGCTTCTTGGAAACGGGTTCGTTCAAATCAGCGGCAACATGTTCATGGCCGCAAATCGGCCAGACCGGCCTCATCTGGGATTGCCGTTTCGGGCAAGCGTGTTGGCAGACGAAACGGAGAGCTTGAGAGAACTCGCCTTTCAGGCGTTTCGTCTGGATGATCTTGCGCGGGACTATGCGTTGTTTTCAGAGACGTTTTTGGAAATGAGGCGTCTGGTGAGCAAAACCGTCCCACCGAAAACCGCGCTTCAATACCGGCTGGCTCTTGTCCATGCCTATCGCTACATAAAACTGCGCGATCCGAGACTGCCGAAGGCGGTTCTGCCAGACGACTGGCCGGGCATCGCCGCGAGAACCTTGTTTGCAGATCTTTACCGGCAACTATCGGTGCCGGCCGATGCCTTCATCGGGGAACATCTCTTCGACAGAAACGGTCCACTACCCGTACAGCCTGACGCCGTCAGAAAGCGACTGGAAACCCTTTCCGCTACGTCCTGAACAGGTCAGATTTACCGATGTTGGCGACGCTTGACTCAAAACATCACACAAAAAATCAAAAAGAAACTTTTTCTGTGACGTATTGTGCGGTACTCTCATCGAAAGTTCACATGGCATGAGGAGGGGTCATGTACGCACAGATGGTGAAAACCGACGCGGACAAGGTCCGTGACATTTCGGAGATGTCCGCGGAAGAGCGGGCTTTTCAGGAGCGTATCGATCGCGGCGAGAAGATTGAGCCGACCGACTGGATGCCGGAAGGCTATCGCAAGACGCTCATTCGCCAGATCGGTCAGCACGCCCATTCGGAAATCGTCGGACAGCTGCCGGAGGGCAACTGGATCACGCGTGCGCCAACCCTTGAGCGCAAGGCCATTTTGCTGGCCAAGGTTCAGGACGAGGCCGGACATGGACTTTATCTCTATTGCGCGGCGGAAACGCTGGGGGTCAGCCGGGACGAACTGATCGAGCTTCTTCATGCCGGCAAGATGAAATACTCCTCCATCTTCAACTACCCGACCCTGACCTGGGCCGATATCGGTGCTGTCGGCTGGCTGGTGGATGGTGCGGCGATCATGAACCAGGTGCCGCTGCAGCGCACGTCCTTCGGGCCTTACTCCAGGGCGATGATCCGGATCTGCAAGGAAGAGAGCTTCCACCAGCGCCAGGGCTACGACATCATGATGAAGATGGCGAAAGGTTCTGAGGCGCAGCGCCGCATGGCCCAGGATGCTCTCAACCGGTTCTGGTACCCGTCGCTGATGATGTTCGGACCGTCCGACAAGGATTCGGTTCATTCCGCCCAATCGATGGCCTGGAAGATCAAGATCAATACCAATGACGAGCTGCGCCAGAAATTCGTCGACCAGACCGTGCCGCAGGCCGAATATCTGGGTCTCAGTGTTCCGGACGATCAGCTGACGTGGAATGAAGAAAAGGGCGGCTACGACTTCTCCGAGCCGGACTGGTCGGAGTTCTTTGAAGTTCTGAAGGGCAACGGCCCCTGCAACCGCGAACGCATGAACGCGCGCGTCAAGGCCTGGGAGGACGGTGCCTGGGTGCGAGACGGTCTGATGGCCCATGCCGATAAACGAGCCGCGGCGCAACAGGCTGCGGAGTAGCGGTCAATGTCAGAGTTTCATATCGCTGAGTTGAATGTCGCGCGCCTTCGTTACGACATCAACGACCCGCGGATCGCCGATTTCGTCAACAATCTCGACAGGGTCAACGCCGCTGCCGAGCGCAGCGAGGGGTTTGTCTGGCGCCTGAAGGATGAAGGCGGCACCTCCGTTGAGATGACGCGAGAGGCCGATCCGATGGTGATCCCGAATCTTTCTGTCTGGACCGATGTGACTTCTCTTGAAAATTTTGTCTTCAAGACGGTTCACAAACGGATCTACGACCGGCGGGCCGAATGGTTCGAGATCATGGACCGGATGCATTTTGTCATGTGGCCGGTCCCGCTTGGTCATGAGCCGAGCCTGGAGGAAGCCTGGGCCCGTCTGGATCACTACAACAAGAATGACTCGTCAGACCGGGCGTTTGGCTGGGAACACGTTCCGACTGCCAATCTCTGGCGCACGGAACGCTGTGCCGGCTCAGCCGCCTGAATTTCGGAGGATACACATGAAAAAGGAATGGCCGCTCTGGGAGGTCTTCATCCGCGGGCAGCATGGCTTGAACCACCGCCATGTCGGTTCGCTTCATGCGCCGGACGCGGAAATGGCGATCAAGAACGCGCGCGACGTCTATACGCGCCGCAAGGAAGGCGTCTCGATCTGGGTGGTGCCGTCTGCACAGATCTCGGCGTCGGACCCCGGAGCCAAGGACAGCCTGTTTGAACCCTCCATGGACAAGATCTACCGGCACCCGAGCTTTTATGACATTCCGGACGATGTCGGGAAAATGTGATGACTGACAAGAACGATCATATCGCGAACGATATTCTGTTCGAATGGCTGCTGCGACGCGGTGACACGGCGCTGGTCCTGGGTCATCGCGTGTCAGAATGGTGCGGGCATTCACCGGTCCTGGAAGAAGATATCGCGCTGGCTAATATCGCGCTCGATCTGATCGGGCAGGCGCGCATGTGGCTCAGTCTGGCCGGTGAGGTTGAAGGCAAGGGGCGGGGCGAGAACGAACTGGCCTATCTGCGGGATGCCTGGGACTTCCGCAATGTCCTTCTGGCCGAGCAGCCGAATGGCGATTTCGGCAAGACGATGATGCGCCAGTTCTTTATCGACGTGTTCCAGATGCAGATGCTGAAGGCGCTGCAAGGCTCAACCGATCCTCGGATTGCTGCGATTGCCGCAAAAGCCGGTAAGGAGGTCGCCTATCATCTCGACCGCTCGGCAGATCTTGTCATTCGTCTGGGCGACGGCACACCGGAAAGCCATCAGCGGATGCAGACGGCCCTGGACGAATTGTGGTCCTATACGGGCGAGATGTTTGCCTCAGATGCGGTCGATAGGGCCATGGCCGAAGCCGGTCTGGCACCTGATCCGGCGTCGCTGCAGGCTGAATGGCAGGCAACGGTACAGGAAGTCCTGACTGATGCAACATTGACCGTGCCTGAAGGCACATTCGCGCACAAAGGCGGCCTGGAAGGGCGGCATACCGAGCATCTGGGGCACATTCTGGCGGAGATGCAGTTCCTGCAGCGCGCCTATCCGGGAGCGACCTGGTAAGTCATGCTCGTGACCACCAACACCGTCTGGCAATGGCTGGGGGAAATTCCTGACCCGGAAATCCCTGTCCTGTCGCTGACCGACCTCGGCGTCATCCGGGACGTTCACTGGCAAGAGGAAACGCTTGTTGTCACGGTGACGCCGACCTATTCGGGTTGCCCGGCAACGGCGGTGATCAATCTCGACATCGAGACCAAACTCAGGTCCCACGGGATCACCAACCTGCGACTTGAACAGCAGCTGAGCCCGCCCTGGACGACGGATTGGCTGACCGACCGCGGGCGCGAGAAGCTGCGTGCCTATGGCATTGCGCCACCGGTCCGGGAAACCGGTGCGCCGAGTGCCTCGAAGGGCAGGATTGCACGGCTGACGGGACAGTCCGACGTGGTTGTCGCCTGCCCACGTTGCGGGTCGCAGAACACCGAAAAGGTCAGTCAGTTCGGCTCGACACCCTGCAAGGCAGCCTATCGGTGTCGCGCCTGCCTTGAACCATTCGACTATTTCAAATGCCACTAGGCTGTTGTGATTGGCTTCTGATCGGCAGCGCCGCCTGAAACACACTTGGGAGGATTTGCATGTCTCGGTTTCATGCCCTGACAGTGACCGAAGTAACCCCGGATACACGGGACTCGGTCGTCGTGACCCTGCAGCCGACGCCCGGCGAAGAGGAGCTTTTCCGCTTTTCGCAGGGTCAGTATCTGACCTTTCGCCGCGATTTTGACGGACACGAGGTCCGCCGCTGTTATTCCATATGCGCCGGAACCGAAGAGGGGGCCCTGAAAGTCGGGATCAAGCGTGTCGACGGTGGTGCCTTCTCCTGCTGGGCCAACGAGAATCTCGTTGTCGGCGAAAGTGTTGAAGCGATGCCGCCGCTTGGCAGTTTCAATGCACCGATCGAGCCCGAGCAGGCGCGGTTTTATGTCGGATTTGCCGGCGGCTCCGGCATCACCCCGATCCTGTCCATCTTGAAAACCGTCTTGGCGCGGGAACCGCAGTCGCAGTTCACGCTTGTCTATGCCAACCGGCAAGTGTCCTCGATCATGTTCAGGGAGGAGCTGGAGGATCTGAAGAACCGCTATCTCGGCCGACTGCATGTGATCCATATTCTGAAATCCGATGCACAGGACACAGAGCTCTTCTCCGGCCGGATCGACGAAGAAAAACTTGCCGAACTGTTTGAAACCCTGATCGACCCGAAGGACATCGATCTCGCGTTTTTGTGTGGTCCGCATGGCATGATGGAAACAGTTCGCGAAAGTCTCGAAGCCGGGGGCGTGGACACGGACAGGATCAAGCAGGAGCTGTTCAAGTCCGATCAGCCCGGCCGGTTGCCACCGAAGCTCCGCCCGGAAGTCGTGGACGGCAAGGCCAAGGATGCGGACCTGAAACTGACCATCGACGGAACCACGCGTGACATCCACATGGAGCCGGGGGAAACCATCCTGGAAGCCGCCCATCGCAACAACATCGATGCGCCTTACTCCTGCTGTGCCGGGGTCTGTTCCACATGCCGCGGCAAGGTCCTGGAGGGCGAGGTGGAGATGGCAGCCAACCACGCCCTTGAAGACGACGAGATTCGTGACGGGTATGTGCTGACCTGTCAGTCGCGTCCGCTTACAAAACGTCTCGTTGTTACCTACGACGCCTGATCGCTTCCGTATCCTGTTGAATTGAAGGCTGTTTCATGACCGCTCATCCGCAAAAAGTCCGCGTATTGGAAAGTTACCTGGCCGGCGCCTGGCGCCCGGGGAAGGCGGACGGCAAACCCTTGCTCGATGCTGCCACGGGAGCGCCTGTCGCAACGATCGATGCGTCAGGTCTCGATCTCGCCGAAGCTCTGAACTGGGGCCGTGACAGAGGTGGCAAGGCGCTGCGCAAGATGACCTATCACGAGCGCGCCCTGATGCTGAAAACGCTTGCCCAGGCGCTTATGGACAAGAAGGAGCTTTTCTACCAGGAAAGCTTTGCCACGGGGGCAACACGCAAGGATGGCTGGATCGACATTGAAGGCGGCATTGGGACCATGTTTGCCTATTCGTCCAAGGCCCGCCGGGAGATGCCGAACACCAAGGTGTTTGTCGAAGGGGCCGTGGAACTTCTGTCGCGCGACAATTCCTTTTCGGGCCAGCACGTGCTGACACCTTTGCGCGGCATTGCCATTCACATCAATGCCTTCAACTTTCCCTGCTGGGGCATGCTGGAAAAGATCGCTCCCGCCTTGATCGCGGGCGTTCCTTGCCTCGTCAAACCGGCAAGCCAGACGGCCTACCTGACGGAACTGATGGTACGTGAAATCCTGGCAACCGGCATCCTGCCGGAAGGGACGCTTCAGCTTCTTTGCGGCTCTGCAGGCGATCTGGTCGACCATGTTACCGGACAGGATGTGGTCACGTTCACAGGTTCTGCGGCCACCGGGCAGATGCTGCGCCAGAACAGGGCGATCGTGCAGAACTCGACGCGCTTTTCGATGGAAGCAGACAGTCTGAACGCGGCCGTGCTCGGTCCGGATGTGACGCCGGAGGATCCGGAATTCGACCTGTTCGTCAA